>CAVPFL010000001.1:0-22982 GCA_963703745.1 uncultured Alphaproteobacteria bacterium
TCAGATCATCAAAGGCGAGCCGCGCGGGCACCGCCCTCAAGCCGTTGGCGCGGGTAATCCGGAGCAGCTCTTCCGGCGTCGGCCCGTCGGCTGCAATCCGGTGATCGCGGCGCAGCTGCGCCGGGCTGAGATGAATTCCGCGATGCCGCGCCACGATCGCCAGGGCGCCGAGCAATGCAGCTCCCGCAGCGGGAGCACGACTGCAGTCCGGCTGTCCGGCGATACTGGTCATGAGTGTTGCGGCTCCAAGACGGTGCGGGGCCGGACTGATGCCTCATAAGGCAATGTCGCCGCGTCCGCCGCCAGCAAATAGCCGTGGCGGAACTCGGTCTTGATCAGCTGCTCTGCGTCGATTCCGCCGGCCAAAACCAGCTTTTTGCGAAGCCGATTGACGACGACGTCGATGGCGCGGTCGCCGACCGAATGCTCGGGTCCATAAAGCAGCTCCCCGATTTCGCTGCGCGTGCAGAGGGTCCACGGCCGCGACACGAAATGCGCCAGCAGACGGGCCTCAGAGGTTGTCAGGTCTAGGTTGTTGCCGGCCGGCCCGGTAAGTAGGTTATGGCCCGGGTAAAAGCAAACTCCAGCGAAGCGGAAATTGTCGGGGGCTCTGCTCGACACCGGCCTGCTGCGGCCTCTGACCCGCACGATCCGTTGTATCGTCTGGTTCAAGATGACGATGTCGACCGGCGCGGCGATACAATCCGCGGCGCCGGCAATGCGGTAATCTTCCATCCCTGGTTGCTCAGGACTGCACACTACCAGTATCGGGACATCGGTCCGTCGCCTTACCGTCAGGATCGTATTGATGCCGGCCGCCGGCGCACGGCTGAAATCGAGGACGATCACATCGGGGCTGCTGCGGCTGATCAGGTCAAAAAAATGCGCTTGGACCGTGTCCGCCCGGTCGTGTCCCGGTATCCCAACCTCTGCACCCCCCGGTATCGACAAATCTTCTCGCGCAAATAATATAGTTGTAGCTGCGCTCATCAATAGTTGACCTAGATCTCATGTTGCAACCCCATATAGCAAAATGTTTCAAGCCGTGGCAATCGGTATTATTTTGAAATCAGCTTATTTACCGAGAGATCATCAGGTATTTGCTCAAATTTTCGGTAAATAGATAATCAGTTCACTTGGTTATTCGGCGCGGGATTAACAAAGGCGTCAGGTTTGCACGATAATTCAGAGCCTGCTCTTATTGAGAGTGATCGAAAACGACATTCCCGGAAATAGAGAAAAATCGTGATCCATTCAGTTCAAACCAGCCGCTTCGAGCCCACCGATGAGACGCCGGAGATGACGGGTGCGAGCCTCGATCAGCCTTCCGCAATTGCCCATCTCGTCGCGCTCGAGCAGGGTCTCTACGCCCTCGAAATCGGCGAGAGCTCATGCATGCGAGGGCTGGTTTCCAAACTGCGGGTGCCGGCAGTGCAGGTCTCCGCGCCGCGGGACGAGCGAGACCGGACTGCGGAGATCATCGGCACTTCCGGACGCGGCGACACATGGCTCGGCCAGGAAGGTGGTACCGCCATCGTCAAGTCGCCGCCGGGCGGCGCATATGTGCTCGTTACGGCCTACGGTCTGCCGGCACAGGTCGTCTGCGTTCCGGATATCCAGGTGCGGCGGCTCGATCGTCCCCCATCGCTCGATCGTCCCGCAAATGGCGCGGTGCTCCGGTCCATCGATCCCGCCGACGAGCCGGAGGAGATCGGCAGCGAGATCGTCCTCCATGTGGAACGGCTCGGCGATCGGCGGTTCCCTGGCGAAGGCTGGGTCGGCAATCGTGGCAAGAAGCTTCGCATCGAAGCCTTCAGCATCCGCCCGGTCGACACCTTGCTGGCGCGCGACATCGAATTCAAGGCATTGGGCCCGAAGGGGCGGCAAACGCCCTGGGTCACCGATGCCAAGCTCTGCGGCACGCGCGGGCAGGGCCTGCCATTGACCGGGTTCGCAATCCGTCTGACGCCACAGGCCGCCGAACGACTGGATGTCGTCTACCAGGGCGCCTTTTTCGAGAGCGGAGTCGTGGGCCCGTACCGCAATGGCGAACTCTGCATTCCGCCGATTACCGACGACCCACTGGAGGCGATCAATGTGCGCCTGATCCGACGGTCTCGTCGTTGAGACCCGCGGTTGTCCGATCGCCTCGAAGCTGCGATACCGACAATGCCTGACATAAGCTGGTCCGATGGGGACGCTGCCCTGTCCAAAATCGTATTGAATGTCGGGTGCGGCTATCCCCTGCGGCAGAAGCTGCACCGACATTTTCATGGCCCCGAATGGCGTGAGATCCGGCTCGACCTCGACCCGGCCGTGCAGCCCGACATCGTCTGCACGATCACCGACATCAGTCCGGTCGCCGCGGGTTCGGTCGACGCCGTTTGGTCCTCGCACAATCTCGAACATCTGCAGCGCTACGAAGTGCCGCAGGCATTGGCGGAGTTCCTCCGAGTCCTGAAACCGCATGGCTTTTTGCTGCTGACACTGCCGGACCTGCAGCAGGTAGCGCGGCTCGTCGTCGAGGATCGGCTCGATGAGACCGCGTATACTTCCCAGAGCGGCCCGATCACGCCGCTCGACATGATCTTCGGGCACACCGCTTCGTTGGCGCGCGGCAACCAGTTTATGGCCCACCGCACCGGATTTACCGCGCGAAGCTTGCGCAAGCTGCTGATTGAAGCAGGGTTTGTCGAGGTCTCCCTGCGTCAAGGGACATCGTTCGATTTGTGGGCCACCGGGTACAAGCCCAGGCAAGGCTGAAGAGATGAAGTTCTTGTTCATCCACCAGAACATGCCCGGCCAGTATGTCCACATCGCGCGTCATCTGGCGCAGGTTGGCCACCAAGTCAGCTTCATTACCCAGCCGCGCGCCGCCCAGATCGCCGGCGTCCGCAAGCTCGAATACGAGCCGGCGGCGCCGTATGGCGGCGGAAATGCTTATACACGCGAGTTGGAGAGCGGAGTGGCGAACGGGCTGGCGGTGGCGCGCCTCTGCGAATGGCTCGCCCGCGACGGGTTTGTGCCGGACATCGTGATCGGCCACAACGGCTGGGGAGAAATTCTCTACATCAAGGATTTATGGCCGCAAACCCCGTTGCTCGGTTATTTCGAATTCTTCTACCGCGCGAACGGGTCGGACGTCGACTTCGACCATGAATTCCCACCGGAACCAGATGCGCCGATGCGGCTGCGAACGCGCAATGCGCTGAACCTGCTCGGCCTCGATGCCGTCGATTGGGGACAGAGTCCGACCGAATGGCAGCGATCGCAGTATCCCAAACGCCACCGGGACCGCATCACGGTCGTGCATGAAGGGGTCGATACGAGCCTGGTGAGACCCGACCCGACGGTGCGCCTTTGGCTGGGCAGCGGCCGCTGCCTATCGCGGGCGGACGAGATCGTCACGTACAGCGCGCGCGACCTCGAACCCTATCGCGGCTTTCATGTGTTTATGCGTGCCCTGCCAAGGGTGCTCGAAAGGCGGCCGGCGGCGCAGGTGCTGATCGTTGGGAGTGACGGCGTCAGCTATGGCCGCCAGCCGGAAGGGGCTGCCAGCTGGCGGGCAAAGATGCTCGAAGAGCTGGACGGCAGGCTCGATCTGCGGCGCATCCACTTTCTCGGGCACCTTCCCTACCAGCAATACCTGACCGTGTTGCAGATCTCGACGGTTCACGTCTATCTGACCTGCCCGTTCGTGCTGTCATGGTCATTGCTGGAGGCGATGTCGGCCGGCTGCCTCGTCGTCAGCTCCCGCACCCCGCCAGTGGAGGAAGTGATGCGCGACGGAGAGAACGGCCGCCTGGTCGACTTCTTCGATCTGGAGGCGCTGGCCGACCGGATTACGGCTGCGCTCGTGACAAATAGCAACGGCGCCAGCAACGGCATTCGCACAGCGGCGCGGCAGACTGCGATCGAACGTTTCGATACCCATACGGTTACCCTGCCGGCCTATTTGGACCTGCTGCGCTCATTGCTGTGAGTGGCGACCGCAAGGAGCTCTTCTACAATTACCGGCACTATTGAGGGTGTCCCTTGGAGGCGCTCTGCGTAGCAGAGGCCGTCTTCACGATCGGGCGGGCGCCCGAGGATCTCGTAAAAGAGAAATCCGACAGCCGTTTCAGTTCCGGACCGTGCCGCGAGCCGCGTCGCGATTTCGGTGATTCGGGCGATCTCGCCCTGCCGCTGCCGGCGCAACTCGGCACCAAGCTTGAGGACCCCCGTCAGTATCGACGGCCCCCCCTTAATGATGAATGAAGGAATCGGTCTCAGACTGCGTCACGCCGGCACTGACTCGAGTAAGAACCCAATGGTTCGCCATTGAAATCTGCCCCGAACGACGCTCATTTTATCCTCTCCCCCCGCTGGCCGGGGGGAGAGGACAGGGTGAGGGGGGCCGACGTGCCGGTCCGCGGCCCCAACCACCTCACCCTCCCAACCCTGCGGGGTGGGCCCCTCCCTCTCCCCCCAGAAGGGCGTAGAGGGGCGCTAGACGAGCCGGAGCCGCGTCTCGCGATCCTCGGGCCTCCTGCCGTCACAGCGCTGATGGCCGAGCTGTGGCGGGCTGACCCTCAGCTGCGGTCGCGGTTCGATCTGGCAAACCCGCTGCAGCGCCGCGATTTCATACTTTGGCTGGCGCGGGAGGGCGGCGTGCTCGGTCTGGACCAGTGTTCGATCGCAGCCGGGTTGGCCCTGCTGAGGCGCGGGACGTCGTTGCTTCGCCCGCCGCCGCGCTGGCTGCCGCAGGCGCTATTGCGGCCCGACAGAAAGGTCGAGGCCTGGCTGGCCGAACCGGTCGCGTGGGATCTCGACATACCGCTGCCGCGCGCATTGGCATTGCTCTGGGAATTGCGACAGGACGTTCGCCTGCACTTCGCCAATGGGACCCGGACGGAAATTCTCGACTATATCGGCTGGTGTCTGACACAGGGTGTGCGGGACGGGTGTGTCGCGGTCGAGCTGATCGAGCCCGCGCTGGCGCCGTTTCTCGATATGCCCGATCCGGAGCTGCCGGCAACCCGGCTGATGCGGATCATGGCGCCGCTCTATGACGGACCGCATCGCGATATCGCCCGGCAGTTCCCGCATACAAGGCAAGCACGATTTTGCGTGGCGGTGTGGGTCTGCGGCGCGCTGCGCCGGCGGCACGGTTGGCCGCGCAGCTTTGTCCGCCGCCCGTTGCAGTGGCTGTCGCAGATCGCACCGGAGGCGGCGGACGCCTTTGTACCGCTCGACAATCTCGCCGTCGGGCTGTGGGAGCTGCGCCCTGAATTGCAGTCGCGCTGCGATCTGCGCACCCATGAAGGCCGATCGGCTCTGCTCGAGTGGCTGGTCGGCCAGGGGATCGAGGAATTCGGACTGGATGACTGCGTCGCGGAGCGAATGCCGAGCGCCCCCGCAAAGCCGGCGATCACACGCGATCTCTGCCTGGTCGGATATGCCGGCCTCGTCTCCGGGCGCGCCGAAGATCTGCACATGAGCGCGCTCGCGTTGAGCCGGCATTGCCGGCAATGGGCGGTGCTGGACCGCCTCACCGGGGCGATTACGACGGAGGCCGGTCGGCCGGCCGCCGCATTTGCCGAGCCGCCCGGCATCAACCTCGTGCACCTGAACGCAGACACCGCATTCTTCGATTACCTGTTTTTGCGCGAACGCGGCATCGAGCGGGGCTACACGATCGGCTATTGGGCCTGGGAACTGGCCAAATTCCCCGAGGAGTGGCGGTCCTCCTTCGAGTTCGTCGAGGAGGTCTGGGCCGCGAGCCGGTTCGCCTACGACGCGATCGCGCCGGCCACGACCAAGCCGGTTTTTCTGATGCCGCCGGCGGTGGCGATACCTGCGCCCGAACCCGGCCTGAAGCGTGCCGATTTCGGCCTGCCCGACGATAAATTCATCTTCTACTTCAGCTTCGATTTCCGCTCCTACACCAGCCGCAAGAACCCGCTCGCCACCATCGCCGCGTTTCGCCGCGCCTTCCCGCAACGCAGCGCCCCGGTCTGCCTGGCGCTCAAGACGATCGGCTCCAGCTGGAAATCCGAGGAGCGCGATGCGTTGAACGAGACGATCCGCGGCGACCACCGCATCCTGGTCATCGATCAAGAGTTCGCCAGACCCCGCGCGATCGCGCTGGTGGCGTTGGCGGATTGTTTCGTATCCCTGCACCGCTCCGAGGGCTTCGGCCGCGGCCCCGCCGAGGCGATGCTGCTCGCCAAGCCGGTCATCACAACCGACTATTCCGGCACCCGCGACTTCGCCACCGCCGAGACCGCTCTGCTTGTCGGCGGCGCGCTGGTCCCAGTGGGCAAGGATGAATATCCCGGCGCCGACGGCCAGGTCTGGGCCGAACCCGATATCGGCGAAGCCGCCGCTGCGATGCGCCGGATTTTAGGCGACCCCACGCTCGCCGAGCGGCTCGGCCGTGCCGGTCGAGCCCGCATCCGCGAGCTCTACGACCCGCATGTCATTGGCGCGCGCTACCTCGACCGCTTCGCAGCGATCGCAAAAATGGAATGAAAAACGGCTGCGCGCCTGTCTCGCCATTAATACAGAGTTAGCAATTGAGGAGACACACTGGGCAAGAAGATTCAGAGGTGACTCGATGGCTGCGACCAAAAACCAAGGGCAGGGCAACGACCACGGTGCGGGCGCATCCGTGAATGTGCACGTGCACGACGGAACGGGCGGCGACAACGTCAGTGTGAAGGTGCAGGACGGAGCGGGCGGCGACGCCAGTGTGAAGGTGCACGACGGATCGGGCAACGACGTCAGTGTGAAGGTGCACGACGGATCATCGGGCGACGATATCAGTGTAAAAGTGCACGATGGATCGGGCGACGACGTCAGTGTGAAAGTGCACGACGGATCAGCGGGCGACGACGTCAGTGTGAAGGTGCACGACGGATCGGGCGGCGACGACGTCAGTGTGAAGGTGAACGACGGATCATCGGGCGACGATGTCAGTGTGCACGTGCACGACGGATCGGGCGACGACATCAGTGTGCAGGTCGGATCGGGCGGCGATGCGCCCTGCTACTGTCGTGGGACCTCGATCCTGACGGAACGCGGCGAGGTCGCGGTTGAGGATCTTGCTATCGGTGACACGGTGGTGACGGTCTCGGGTGAGGCAAAGCCGATCAAGTGGATCGGCCGGCGCAGCTATGCGGGTCGGTTCATTGCGGGCAACCCTGGGGTGTTGCCGATCGTGGTGCGCGCCGGTGCGCTGGCGCCCGAGCTCCCGGTGCGCGATCTATGGCTGTCGCCGGGGCACGCGCTGCTTCTCGACGAGGTCCTGGTCCCGGCCGAACACCTCGTCAATGGACTGACCATCTTGCAGGCAGGCCCGGTCGACGAGGTCGAGTATTTCCACCTCGAATTCGAAGCGCACGAAGTGATTCTGGCGGAGGGCGCGCCGGCCGAAAGCTATGTCGAGTGCGACAACCGGCAGGGCTTTCACAACGCCCACGAGTTCGCCGCGCTTTATCCGGACGATGCGCGAGCTTCGTTTGGCTATTGCCTACCGCGGCTGAAGGAGGGAATGGCGGAGCTCGCTGCGATCCGCGCCCGGCTATTCGAGCGGGCTGCGATGCTCGGCCATCCGACCACTGCCGAACCCGACCTCCATCTGGTCGTCGATGGGACCGTTGTGGCGGCGCAAGCGATTGCCGATGGCCGCCACACCTTCCAACTCGAAGCCGCGGTGGGTGAGGTTTGGCTCGCCTCGCGCTACGGCATCCCCGCCGAGTTGAACCCGTCGTCGAGCGACCGGCGATGCCTCGGCGTCTGCGTGCAGCAGCTAATTTTGCGCGATGATCACCTACGGGTCGAGATCTCGCACTCCCATCCTTCACTCTGCGAAGGCTTTCACGAAGACGAAGAAAATACGCGGCGCTGGACCACCGGTATGGGACGACTTCCGGAGGCTTTCCTGCGGGCCTTTGCCGGCGGGTTCATCATCGAGGTGCACTGCCTGCCTCCGATGCCGCGCTATGCCCTCCACCCGCAGATCGTAGCCGTCCCAAAGCGGTTCGCCCGCTCGACGGCTTTGCCGGAGCGAGCCGCACGGTCCCATTCGCGGCGGTCCGCAATTTCGGCAAAGAGCAACGGAAAGGCGCAAAGCAGCCGCGGGAATTCACGCCGGCAGAGCCTGGCCGTATAGCCGGCGGCATTGTTACGGCATTAGTATTGCGGCCTTAATGAAGTTATGGGCCGACCAACTTCTCTGTGTTGTAAAAACCTTAAGTATCTTTCTGTAATCCTGCCGCTGGCTTCGGCACGTCACGACTCGTTCCAGTGTATTTACCGCAGTCATTTTTTGCAGAGGTTATAGATGGCACGAACTCCCCCGCGCACGGAACCACAGAGAAAGACGGGGGCAGTCGATCAGGGCCGCGCAGCCACTGGAAAATCCATGTTGGGCGCGCAAGAAGCCATCGCTGCCGAGGAACCCCTGGCACTGGGGCATATGCCGACCGAGCGCACCGGCGATGCTCAGACGATGGCCGGAAACACCCGCCCGCGCCCGCTTCTCGGCAATGGCCACGATGCCCGCGCGAACGGTCGTGAAATGCCGGCATCGGCTGATCGCCAGATGCCGTTTGCGGCGCCGGAAAGTTCAGCGATTGCCAATCTCCTAGACCGCGACGAGGGGTCCGCCCCTGAGATCGCGGCCGCGGCATTCCAAACCCATCGCCGGCTTCAAGGTCAAATCGACGCGGTGGACTGGGCTGCGGTCAACGGCTGGGTTTGGGATCCCCAAAGGCCGGGGGAACGGATCCGGCTCGAGTTGGTCGATGGCGAAACCCCGCTGGTCACAACATTGGCAAGCGGCCATCGGCCGGAGCTGGTGAAGCGCGGCATTGGCGACGGCGGCTACGGGTTCAGTATCGAATTTCCGAGCGAAATTCTGGCGGAAGGTCGCCACACCCTGCACCTGCGCTGCGCCGACAGCGGTGCGATTGTGCCGGGTTCGCCAATCGTTCTCGACTACACCGGGGTTCCGCAAACGCCGCGCGCAGTGACCGGCATGGCGGCATCGCCTGCGCCGAGGCCTCTCCCGCATTCGGCGCCCATTGCCGGGACGCGGATACTCTTCGATATTTCCGACCTGGTTTATTATATCGGTCACCATGCAAATCTGACCGGCATTCAGCGGGTCCAATCGAGCATTGTCCTAGCGGTCCTGACCGATGGGCTATTGCCGCAATCCGACCTCGTCTTCCTGAGTTTTAATGCCAGAAGCGGAAACTGGGTCGAGATTCCGACCGGGTTTTTGTTCGCGCTGCTTCAGAGCTTGTTTCTGCCCGAGGCGCAACGCGCGGTGCGCTTCCCGGCAGAGGAAGCCCGCATTGGATTATTGCCTGGCGCCCGCGAGTTCACTGGCATCGGCGTTCTCGACAACGGCAAGCCATCGGTCCTGTGCCTGTTGGGCGCCGCCTGGGTCAATCAGGACTACATCTATCGCGTGCTCGCGCTGAAACGGCAATTCGGCACACGCTTCGTCATGACGGTGCACGATCTGATCCCGATCTATGCGCGCGAAACCTGCGATCAGGATACCGTTCGGGTGTTTGAGGAGTTCATGCGCCGGGCTTTGCGCCATGTCGACCATATTCTCAGCGTGTCGGAGAATACCGCGAATGACGTCAAGCGCTATATTCGCACGTTGCAGATTGCCGAACCGCCGATCACGGTCACGAAGAACGGTTCATCGTTCGCCGAGTTCTTGGCGAGTGGGGGCCACGCCGGCGTAACCGGCTTGACCGAACTGCCCGAGCGCTTCGTTTTGTTCGTCGCGACGATCGAGGGCCGCAAGAATCATCAGCTGATGCTCGACATCTGGCGTCGCATGGTCGAGGACGGCGATGACCCGCCGCATCTCATCTGCATCGGCCGCTTGGGCTGGAAATCCAGCGCGTTCATTAGCACCCTCGTCGAAACCGGTTATCTCGGCGGCAGAATCCATCTGCTGCGCGACATCTGCGACGCCGATCTGCGGTTACTGTATAGCCGGTGCCTGTTCACCTTGTGCCCGTCGTTTTACGAAGGCTGGGGATTGCCGGTCGGAGAGTCGCTGGCGATGGGCAAGATCTGCGTCAGCAGCGACCGTGCCTCTCTTCCCGAAGTCGCCGGTGATTTCGGCGCGTATATCGACATCGACGATTTCGAGCAGTCGCTGGCGAGGGTCCGCGAGCTGATCACCGACAAGGCGGGCCGAGACCGGCTGGAGGCGAAGATCCGCCGCGGCTACCAGCCGGTCACTTGGTGTTCTGTCGCCGAAAGTGTGATCGCCGCGTGTCAAACCGCCGCGCTCACCAAGTGGCAGAAGCCCTATCCCTACGCCACCATCCCGTACTCATCGGAGATCAGCTTCGGCCGGCTGCACCACGACATCGACAGCATCGGCGATGCGCTGTTGGCACGCATCGAGGAGAGCCGCCGGGGCGAGATCCTGCTCGACCCACTGCAAGAGCAGAGCTTTCTCTGGGGCGAGGAACTGCGTTCGCGCGGGTATTGGGCCTCCCCCGAGAATTGGGGCACCTGGGCATGCCGATCAGGCGGTGAAGTCGTGCTCGGGCTCGGCCCCAACGAGAGCCTCCTCTACTATGTATTCCTCCGTTTGCGGGTTAGCGGGCCCCTCGCCAATCAGCCGGTACGGCTCTCGGCCAATGGCATCAAGCTGTGGAACGGAACCATCGGTCCCGGCTCGCGCAATATCGGTCTTCGCCTGCGCAAACCGGCCGTCTCAGACGACGGCTGGCGGCTTCGGATTGGCGCCGAGATCGAACTGTCTGAAGAAACGCGCGAACGGATCGCGGCATTCGATAGCCGCATCCCGACGATCGGGTTCGAACGCCTGATCGTGGTCCCAGAAAATGACCTGAAGACCCGGGTCGATATTCTGTACACGCTGTCGCTGTGAGTATCCCGACGGAGGAGGCTCGCGGGTTAACGAATAGTCCACTTCCGTCGTATCCATCTGCGGGTTCGAAGGCTGTGACCTGGCCGTTGCAAGACGAAGGGCGAAATACGCGGCGGTCTGCTTGGGCTGTTCTAGGGCTCAAGCCGTCGCTCATGTTCAAGTAATCAGAACGTTACACAGAGTTGCTCCGGAGGAGAGAACGATGGTGCCACGGGAGGCAGTTATCTGGGGCTATCGCCTGATTCTCGGCCGCGAACCTGAGAACGAGACGGTCATCGACGGACATGGCCGGTTGCGGGACATTACCGCTCTCCGGCTTGGGCTCTTCAATTCGCAGGAATTTAGCCGCAAGAACCTGATATCGAAGGTTCCTCGTGTCTGGGTTGCCGCTCCGGTGATGAGTGGTGAGCGACTGATCTGGATTGACCTTGGCGATCAATTCGTTTCGCGCGCGTGTCTTTTTGATAATTATGAACCTGTTGAAACACGATTCATAAAGAGTGTTCTAAATGAAGGTGATGTATTTGTAGATGTTGGCGCAAACGTCGGATGGTTTACGCTCCTCGCAAGCACTATTGTCGGAAAATCAGGAAAAATTCACGCTTTCGAACCGCGCAAGGAGACAGGTGATTATCTCGAAAAAACTATAAAACTTAATAATCTGAAGCGTCAAGTATCTGTTCATCGCTGTGCGTTGTTTGATTTTGAGGGTGAGGGGCTCCTAGGTTGGGCAAAGCAGACAAACAACCCCGGGGGGTCGTTCCTTACGAACGGGGCATTATCGGAGGGGATGGAGACCCAGCCAATCGCGACGAGAACACTTGATCAATTCGAGCTAAAACAATTGGATTTTCTGAAGGTAGACGTAGAAGGGGCCGAGATGCGGGTCTTCCTTGGGGGGCGGGCGACCCTTGAACGGTGCCGTCCTATTATTCTTTCGGAACTGTCTCCCGAAATGCTAGAGCGAGGCTCAGCGGTTCGTCCAGAGGCTTTTTTTGGTTTCTTCTACCAGATTGGGTATCGCTGTTTTATCGTTGATGCACGACATTTCGGTGAAGAAATTACTGAATTTCCAGCGACTTGGCACAAGTCACTACTGAACGTAGGACTAATACCTAAGGAACGGCCTGTTAAGGAATTCCTCTCGAACATTATATCGGGAAAGTGAGAGGGCTCGAATTCGATGACACAGACGCCGCTTGCAGTAGCGCACCTTGACGGAGTTAAAGCAACGAGTTCCACGGTGGAAGAGCAGAAGATTGCGCTCGTTGACGCGGAGTGCGGGCAATGTCAGCTCGCGAACGATGGCAAAAAACGGCCCGAGATCACGGTGATTTAAACGGCTGACCCCGCGGTGTACGGCGGAATGTTGATGGAAAGCGCTACAACTACTCGCCTATTCTGTGAACACCATCATATAAAATATAGGCAATTTGTAGGTATCAAACGGGGGTATTTTCCATGGCACGCGTGCTTCAATAGAATTATCATCATACACGAGATGCTAGCAGAAGGATATAATGGTTGGGTATTCTATCTTGATGCCGATGCTTTTATCGTCGATTTTAAGTTTGACATTTATCGATTACTTTCATCGTATTCAGGTTCAATGCTTGCATCACCCGGGGGTCTCACAGGAGAACGATGGGATATAAATGACGGCGTCTTTCTACTCGACCTCGGCTCAGAAGTGGGGCGGCAAATAGCCCTTCTTTGGTATGACGATTTTATGTCGACAACCGACGACCAACTTAAAGCAGCAAAGGAATGGCAGGATGTGCCGAGCGATCAACCTCGGTTACATCGGATCCTACGTGCCCGGCCAGAGCTTTGTGCGCAGGTAACCCTCATCGAGCGCGAGATCTTTAATCATCAGGAAGGTGTTTTCGTGCGGCAGATCTTAAGATCCAATGCGCCCACCATCGAGGAGCGCAGACGCCAAATCGCTGAGCAGGTCGCCACCATAACACAGGTTAGCTCGGATGTCATCGCAGGACATCCATCCTTACCGGCACCTTCTGCGAATCTTATTAGCCGAAAGATCTTAGGAAAGGAAATTAAATCTTCACAATATGGAAGAGATTATATTTCGGAGTTTCGCAGAGTCATTGAAACTTATGTCGATAAAGACGCAAAACATTATCTCGAATGGGGCACCGGCTATACAACGGTTGTGATGGCTGAGATAGCTGCTCGAACCGGAGCCAAAAAATTAGTTACGATAAACTCACATGCAAAATATATGCAAGAATTCGTCTTGCCGTTTGCACACGAAAGTTTCCTCGATGCGAGAGCTCTATCAATTGATGGTCCATGTGTGAACGATCGAGACACAGGCCTCAATTATACCTCATACCCTTTATCGCTTGGAATAAAATTTGATTTCATTTTCATCGATGGTCGTCGGCGAATGGAGTGTGCGTTTGTGTCATCTTTATTGTCTCATGACTTGACAATTATAGTAATTCATGACTACCGTAGATTACGATATCAACCGATTTGGGCGTTATTTGATCTGATTGAAGATGGAACTCAATTTCGGGTCATGAGGCGTCGCCGGTCTCTATCAGCGCAAATCGACGAGAGATTCCAGCTTGTCATTGGGTCAATGAAACCTCCGCTCCCAACTGGATCGGCTTCAGCCGGGTAGCGATCCCAAAACTTTCTGCCGACAACAGCGTCGGGCACTCGTCGCCGGTGCTGGCGATCTACGGAGCTCTGCGCAATGCGCGAGTACCTTCTCCGGCAAGGCGCAGATATAGGTCGCTTGTCGCAGCGCGGCAGCCGTTGGCATTTAACCCAAATAGATCGGTGCCGATCGGCTCCTCGCTCGGATCAATTGCGAGCTTAAAGATCGCCGTGCCTTCGTTGATTTCGTCGAACATAGCCGTATAAAGCATCTGAGCGCCCGCCTTGATCGGATTGTCGATCTGGCGCTGGTAGAACGCGCCACAGCCTCGCGGGATCAGATTGAGCGCCGATTTGCTGGGCCACCCAGCCCCGTGGTGCCAAGAGAAGCCGGGAAACACCACGGGCATGTATTCGATGCCGAGGCGACGGGTTTCGGTGATGTCCGGGACGAGGCGCAGCCGCGCGAAGGAATCGGCGCCGTTGTTGTCGCCAAACCTGCCAACGCTCCACGGGCTGATTACGTCGAGCGAGCGGTAGACGGCGGCCCATTGTGGCTCGGTGCGCGAGTCGGTGTAGTGGCCGTCGCTGCCGAGATCGCGCCATGAGGCCGGAACGCCACCCAGGACCGTAGCCGGGACGCTTGCCGTGCGGAAGTAGCGGATGACCGAGGCCGCCTGGTCGGGATTTATGTCGCGGTCTTTGAACCCCAGCCCCCAGACGCCGACGACCGGTTTGCCGCGGTCGAAGATGTAGGCCGGGCTGTCGGTCAGGTGGAGGTCGCCCGTCAGGTGCGGCCAATCCTGCTCGATGGCCCGCAGCGCCGCGTCGCCGTGCATGCCGGAAATGTCGTACATGACGAAGAAGCCGCGGCGGTTCGCCTCGGCGCCTGCACGCGCGTTGCCCAGAACGGTGTCGAAATCGCGCTTAAGGTCCGCATGGGCGATGTTGGTCAGGAACCGCTGCATCGCGGCGCCGTCGATGCCGTACTCTTTCATCCAGGCAAAATGGCGCGCGACGGTCTTGGCATTCTGGTCCGAGAACAGAAAGGCCGGCGCGCCCGAGGGCAGGTGGAAGGCGGTCGGGCAGCGTTCGTCCGCGTCGAGCTCCGAGGTGTCCGGCCACAGGTCGATCGCCAGCGAATTCGGATCCTGCGGGTCGCTGCCGGCACGGAACCAATGCCCCCAGCCAACGCCGACGGCGCCATCACCGGGGCAGGCGAACCAACCCTGGTAACCGGCAACGTGGATACCGCCCAATGTAGTGTAGAAATGGGCCGCGCCGCTTGTTGTCTGGGCCGATGCCAAGCCTGAGGGGATGACCATCAGCGTCTGCAAAAGCAAGCCGACGAACCCATTGGTGTGACGCAGCATGAGCCTTCCCTCAGAACCGGTTGCGCCAACGGCACAGTCGCGGCAGCGGATTACGTCTTGATCACCTCGTGGAACGAGTGGCACGAAGGCAGCGAGCTCGAACCCTCGGTCGAGTATGGGTCGCGCAGCCTCGACGATACGGCGGCGTTTTCACAACAGTTCCTTGTCGGGCACAGGTAAGCCAGCAGCCCGCCTCACAAAAAGCTAATTCTCGCAGTAGGATGCCGTCGTTGTTGAAATCGTATTTTATCGCATTTCGATGGGCGGAGATATGTGGCTGTTCCTCGTTCCCTTGTGGTGGCCGGCCGTGGTGCGGCAAGGCATTGTCGGTAATTCCCGTAATTCCCGATTCGGCGCTTTAATTCCCGTTCCCTGCCAATTCCCTGCCGGAGCCCCCGGCAGGGAACCGAAATTCCCTGCCATGATGCGAAGATTCGCCCGCAAGCTGTTGGTTTTGCAGGACATAGTACCGCAGACGGAGAAAATCTTCCCGTGGTTTCCCGATCGGCAGGGAAAATTCGCGGACGTCGGAGCCGGGCCAGCGCTCTCCCTGCAGCACGAGCTTGCCGGCGACGAGGAGTTGGGCGGACCCGCTGCAGATGCAGCGGCGGGCGTTCAACGGCACGATCTTTGGTTTTATAAGACCGAACTGGGCGCGGTTCCTCAGCCGCGGCCGATATACGGCATTTTGGTCGCCATGACGGTCATGAACTGGACGTTGGCTTCGAGCGGCAGGGTGGCCATGTAGACGACGCCGCGGGCGACGTGCTCGACATCGATGCGCGGCTCGGCCTCGACCCGACCGGTGGCCTGCAAGCGGCCGCGCGCGGTGTCCTCGTTGCGGGTCGTCGCGGCGTTGCCGATGTCGATCTGGCCGCAGGCGATGTTGTAATCGCGCCCGTCCAATGACAGCGACCGGGTGAGCCCGGTCAGCGCGTGCTTGGTCGCGACATAGGGGGTGGAGTGGCGCCGCGGCACATGCGCCGAGACCGAGCCGTTGTTGATGATGCGCCCGCCTTGCGGCTGCTGCTCCTTCATCATGCGAAAGGCGTGCTGCGCGCAGAGGAACGAGCCCGTCAGGTTGACCGCGACGACGTTCGACCACTGATCGTACGTCAATTCCTCGAACGGGATGCCCCTGGTGCTGGTCCCGGCATTGTTGAACAACAGGTCGATGCGGCCATAGGTCTGCTTGACCGCATCGAAGAGCGCGGCGATCGAGGCAGGATCGGCGACGTCGGTCGGCACGACCAGGGTGCCCGGCGGCGGCACGTTACCCAGCGCTGCGGTCTCCTCGAGCATCGCACGCCGCCGCCCCGCCAGCACGACGGCAAACCCGGCCTCCAGCAAGGCGAGCGCCGTTGCGCGGCCGATGCCGCTGCCGGCGCCGGTGATGACGGCGATCTTCTCTGGCGTTGCCATTTTCGAGACCCCTATAGTTGCTGCAGTGAAACCGATCGCTGCGGTGATACGAGCTCGTCCTGCGCCGCGACCAGCGCCAATTCGCCGCTCGCGGAGCGCATCGTCGCTTCGATCACGCCATAGATCGCGGCGATCGTCGTGGCGAGCGCCTCGGGCAGCGGCTTGCCTTTGAGGAGCCAGCCGAGGAAGAGCGCGGCGACGGCATCACCGCAGCCGGTCGCCTCGATCGGCAGGCGCGGCGTGTCGACCGCCCAGGCGCCGTCGGGGCCGGCTGCGACCACCGCGATGCGGCCATCGGCGTGATCGAGGCTGGTGACGAGGACGATGCCGGGACCGCGTTCGCGCAGCCCGCCGGCCGCCGCGCCCGCTTCGGCCAGGGTAGTGACCGGACGCCCGGTCAGCCATTCGAGCTCGAAGCGGTTCGGCGTCACGATGTCGGCAATGGCGATCGCATGGTCGCGGTAGAATTCCGGGACGCCGGCGCGGACGTACCAGCCGGGTCCGACATCGCCCATGACCGGGTCGCAGGCGAACAATGCCCGCGGGTTCGCTTCCTTGACGCGGCCGACGATGTCGAGCAGCACCGGGCCCGCTTCGGCGTCTCCCAGATAGCCGGACAGCACCGCGTCGCAGCGCCCTAGGATCCCCAGTTCGGCAATGCCCTCGAACAAGCTCGCGATCTCCTGCGCCGGGACAGCGGCGCCGCGCCATTTCCCGTAGCCGGTGTGGTTCGAGAAGGCGACCGTGTTGAGCGACCAGGTCTCGCACCCCAGGCGCTGCAATGGAAAGAGGGCTGCGGTATTGCCGACATTGCCGCAGGCCACCCATGACTGGATCGACAGCACCGTCGGCATGTCAGTGCCCCGTCGGCATATCAGCCCTTTGGTGGTTCCGTGCGGTCAAACACATTCTTCATGTCGAGAAAGATGATCGCGCCGCTGACGACGAACAGCGCGATCCCCGCCGAGTGCATCGCGCCCTCTTCCCAGGCATGGGCGATGAACAAGCCGGCGAGGCCGATCACGGTGAAGAGCGGGATCACCAGTGCCAGGTTCCACAAGTCGCCGACGAGCAGCAGATCGGCCCAGCCGGACCCGTTGCCGTCCAGCTGGTGCTTCAGGCGCAAAAACGCCAGCGCGATCGCCGCCAGGCTCAGCACCATGCCGCAGTCATACTCGCCCGGCCGATCGGCGCCGCTGGCGGCAAACGCGCCGACGATCGCCAGCACACCCAGAACCAGGATCTGCAACCAAAACCCGAGCCATGACCAGAAGGCGCGTTCGGCAGTATCGGGCGTGGGAGGCGTTTCGGTCATCTTTTCTTTGGCCCGAACAGACCGGCATTTCTCAAAATCGGGCGTATCCCCAATGTCATCACCGGGCTTGACCCGGTGATCCACGCCTCCCCAGGACCCAAGGAGTGCAGTGTCGGATAGGTGGATGGCCGGATCAAGTCCGGCCATGGCGGCTTCGAGCGATTTGGTCAGGTTCTCAGCTCTGCCTTTTCGGGCTTCTGCGGGTCTCGATCAGAGCCTTCGCCTCGCGCAGCCGGCCGTCCGACCGGTCCAACATCCGTGCGGCTTCGTCGAGGTCGCAGCCTTCGAGCAACAGCAGCGCAATCTTGACATTGCCGCCGGCCCGGTGGAGCGCGTCGTACACCTCCTCGCGGCTGCGGCCCGAGAGCTCCAGCAATATTTTTTCGCTGCGCCGGGTCAGCTTCTTGTTGACGGCTTTGAGGTCGACCATCAGGCCGCGATAGACCCGGCCGAGCCGGATCATCACCAGCGACGACAACAAATTGAGCGCGATCCGCTGGGCGGTGGCGGCTTTCATGCGGGTCGACCCGGCGATCGGCTCCGGGCCGGTGTCGAGCCATATCGGATGCTCGGCTTCGGCGAGCAGCGGCGTGTCCCGGTTGTTGGCGATGGCGATGGTGAGGGCTCGGCGCTGTTTTGCCTCGCGCAGACAAGCGAGCGTGAACGGCGTCGTCCCGCTCGCGGCAACGGCGATCAGCACATCGCGCGTCTCAATTTGACAGCGCCGCACCAGCCTAATTGCCTCTTCGCTCTCGTCTTCGGCGCCCTCGACCGATTGAACCAGGGCGTCGCGGCCGCCCGCGATGAGCAACAGCAATCGCTCCTGCGGCCAGCTGAAGGTCGGCATCAGC
The DNA here is from genome assembly GCA_963703745.1 of uncultured Alphaproteobacteria bacterium. GTDB lineage: Bacteria > Pseudomonadota > Alphaproteobacteria > ATCC43930 > CGMCC-115725 > AP-15. The sequence continues at coordinate 18,508 of CAVPFL010000001.1, forward strand.
TCTGCGCCGTCTTGAACCGCGAGGCGTCCGGAGGTGCCGGCGCCGGCGTAAGCGAGACGGCCGCCGTCCCGCAGCCGCGGCTCGATCGCGAGCGCAGCTTCTTGCAGCGCCGGGCGAGCGGCCCGCACCGCGGCGACCGCGGCGAACTGACCCTCGATCATCGCCTCCAGGATGTCGCCGGGACTCCAGGCCTCGATTGAGTTATAGCGGGGGCTGTGGCGTTCGGTTTCCATCGGTTGGGCTCGGGTCACGCTGCACTTTAAGATAACTATTGAGTGTTAACTCGAAATGGAGTTCGCGATTGCCGCCGACCACGTCTTTGACGGCACGAGGCTGCGCCATGATTGCGCGGTGGTGATCGAAGCTTCGCGCGTTCGCGACCTCACGAACCGGAACGAACTGCGGGCGGCCATTTCCCGCCGAGATCTGCCGCGGGGCGCTTGGCTCGTGCCGGGGTTCATCGACATTCAGGTGAACGGCGGCGGCGACGTGCTGTTCAACGACGACCCGAGCCCGCGCGGAATTGCCGCCATCGCGGCGGCGCATCGGCGGTTCGGCACGACCGCACTGCTGCCGACACTGCTGTGCGACACGCCCGAAAAGATGCGGGCTGCCCGCGGCGCCATAGAGGCCGTGGCGGCCGTCGATCCGAGCGTGATCGGGCTTCACTACGAGGGACCGTTCCTGTCACCGGACAAGGCCGGAGTGCATGATCGGGGTATGCTTCGGCGTCCGGAGCCGGGCGACGTCGATCTGCTGGCTCCGTTAGCTAACGGCGTGACCCTGGTCACCCTGGCGCCCGAGCAGGTGACGGAAGGCTTCATCGCGCAGCTGGCGGGCGCGGGGGTTCGGGTGTCGCTCGGCCATTCGATGGCGACCTATGCGCAAACCCGGGCCGCGCTGTCCGAGGGGCTGACCGGCTTCACGCATCTCTTCAACGCGATGCGGCCGCTGACGAGCCGCGAACCGGGGCCGATTGCGGCCGCGATCGAGGAGCCCGGCGCGTGGTTCGGCATCATTGTCGACGGCGAGCATGTCGCTCCCGCGATGCTCCGGCTGGCGTTGCGCGGTATCGGCAAGGCGATGCTGGTGACCGACGCCATGCCGCCGGTCGGCGGCAGCTCTTTGAGCTTCCGGCTATACGGTCAGCGGATCACCGTGCGCGACGGGAGGTGCACAACAGCGGACGGCACGCTCGCCGGTTCCGTCCTCGATATGGCGAGCGCAGTGCGAAACTGCGTGCGGCTGCTCGATCTGCCGCTCGTCGAGGCATTACCGCTCGCCACCACAGCGCCCGCGGACTTCCTGGGCATCAACGGCTGGCTCGGGCGCCTGGCACCCGGCTACCGTGCCGACCTGGTGGCGCTCGACCCCGACACGATCGAAATATTCGCCACCTGGGTCGCCGGAACGCCGTCGGTGACCGTATGACGGCGCCGGATGCGGAGAGATGTTACTCGGCCAGGGCAGCCACCTCGCCGGGGACGACGGGGCGCGGTATACGGAGCCAGAACAGCGAGATCATCGCCGATGCCACAGTGCATAGGGCGAGGGCATAGAGCCCGCCGGCAAAACTGCCGGTCAAATTCTTGGCCAAGCCGACGAGCGTCGGGCCGAAGAAGCCGCCGAGGTTACCGAGAGAGTTGATCCACGCGATTCCTGCGGCGGCAGCGCCGCCCGTCAGGAACATCGTCGGCATTGACCAGAAAGGCCCCTTCGTGCCGTAGAACCCGATCGAGGCGATCGTGACGCCGACCATCGCCCACCATGTCCCGATTGCCAGCCCGGCGATAATCAGCCCGATCGTCGAGATTACGCATGTCGTGAACAGGCTCCATCGCCGGTCGCCGAGGCGGTCCGACAGCCACCCGCAGAACACCATGCTGATCGCGCCGGCGATGTAGGGGATCATCGTAATCCAGCCGACCTGCATGTTGCTGACCCCGAGCTCCTTGATGATCTGCGGCAGGAACAGCAGCATGCCGAGGCTGGCGGTGACGATCCCGGCATAGTTGAGCGACAGCATGATCACTTTCGGGTCGTAAAAGGCGCGCAGCAATCCAGAACCGTGATGAGCCTCGATTTGCCGGCGTTCGTGCACCATCCTGCCGTTCAGCCACTCCCTTTCCTCGTGGTTCAGCCAGTGCGCCTCGCTTGGCCGGTCGGTTAGGTAGAAGAACACGGCGACCCCGATCAGAACGGTCGGAATGGCTTCGAGAATGTACATCACCTGCCATCCCTTGAGCCCGAACAGACCGTTGAGCCCCAACAGCGCGGTCGAGACCGGCGCACCGCTCGCGACGGCGATCGGCAGCGCCAAGGTGAAGCCGGAGTTGATCCGGGCGCGGTGCTCGTCGGGGAACCAGTAAGTGAAATACAGCACAAACCCGGGGAACAGCCCTGCTTCGGCAAGACCGAGCAGAAAGCGTATCGCCATGAAGCTATAGGGGCCGGTCGCGAATGCGGTACAGCCCGATACGATCCCCCAGGTGATCATGATGCGGGCGATCCAAATGCGCGCGCCGACTTTTTCGAGGATGATATTGCTAGGTACCTCGAATAGCACATAGCCCCAAAAGAACGCGCCGGCCGCCATCCCGTACCACGCGGCATCGAGGCCGAGGTCCTTGTTCATCGTCAGCGACGCGAAACCGACATTGATGCGGTCGAGGTAGCAAAAGAAATAGGTCAGGATCGCAAAGGGCAGGATGCGCAAATAGACCTTGCGCATTGTGGACTGTTCGACCGTTCGAAGCATATCGTCCACCAAACTATCTTAGTAGTTGCGCGGTTCACGAGAGCATGACCCGAAGTAAGCCTAATTCGGCGGCGATCGCAACGGCCCGGTTTGCCCGGAGCCGCTATTCCATTGCATGGCTGATCGGCGCAGGATCGGACTTACTCCCTGGGCGTTATGATGAAACGCTTTCCTCGCAAAAGGAGCCCGCTGATGGCAGTCATTCCCGAAAATTACCTCGACTTGCTGCAGCAAAAGAAGGCTTTTGCCAATTTGGCCACGATAATGGCGGACGGATCGCCCCAGGTGACCCCGGTATGGTTCGACTACACCGATGGGGTGATCCGCGTGAACACGGCCAAGGGCCGGGTCAAGTCTCGCACCTTGCGGCCGGGGGCGCCGGTCGCGCTGGCCATCATGGATCCCGACAACGCCTACCGCTACATCCAGATACGCGGCCGCGTCAGACGGGCCGTGGAGCAAGGGGCGGACGCGCATATCAATTCACTGGCGAAGAAATACCTCGGCAAAGACACTTACCCCTTCCGCCAGCCCGGCGAGGTGCGGGTCATGTACGAAATCGAACCGACTGCCGTATCGGGAATGAGCGCATAGTGGGCTGGAGCGACAGCCGCACGGCTTGCCAATTGCAGTGATTGCGGCATGTTCTTCGCCGGGCTCTCCGTCTCGACGAGGCCGACCGGATAACGAGCGAAGGAGAGGAACGCGATGCATTGGACCGATCGGCGGCGACGTTTCCGGGCCATCCTGAAGGGAGATCGCTGCTACCACCCGGCCTCGGTGTTCGACCCGTTGTCGGCGCGGATCGCGCAGGACCTGGGCTTCGAGGTCGGCATGTTCGCGGGCTCCACCGCTTCGCTGACGGTGCTCGGCGCGCCCGACCTGATCCTGATTACATTGAGCGAATTTGCCGAGCAGGCATACCGCATCAACCGCGCCGTCGATCTGCCGCTGCTGGTCGATGCCGACCACGGCTACGGCAATGCGCTCAACGTCATGCGCACGGTGCAGGAGCTGGAAACCGCGGGAGTGTCGGCGCTGACCATCGAAGACACCGTATTGCCGCGGCCCTACGGGCCGGCCGGCCGTGGGTTGACCTCGATCGAGGAAGGCGTCGGCAGGATGCGCGCGGCGCTCGCGGCGCGGCAGGATCCCGATCTGGTCATTGTGGGGCGAACCATCGCGATGGGGTCGACCAGCACCGAAGACGCGCTCGCCCGCGCCAAGGCCTACGCCGCGGCCGGCGTCGATGCGTTCTTCTTTGTCGGCATCAAGGACCGCGCGCAGCTCGACGCCGCAGCGGAGGCGATCGACATCCCGATCATCATCGGCGGCGCCGCTCCCGAGCTGTCCGATCTCGACTATCTGGCGAGCCGGCGGGCGCGGGTCGCGCTGCAAGGCCATCAGCCGATCATGGCGGCCGCGCAAGCCGTCCACGACACGCTCAAGGCGCTGCGCGACGGCGTGAAGCCCAAGGATCTGAAGGGCGTGCCGTCTCCCGAGTTCATGACGAAAGCGAGCCGGGACGCCGAATACAAGGGTTGGACGAAGACCTTTCTCGGCGGGTAGGCCTCTTTCTCTTTCTGTTCGCCGGCCGTTTGGCGGCAAGGCTCAACCCACTCGGCGGCACTTCAAAATGGCCGTCCGGGCGGCGTTGATGTTGGCCATCAGCTCATGGGTTTGCTGATTGCCGCGGTCGGGGTGGTAGCGCTTGGCG
>CAVPFL010000002.1:0-1973269 GCA_963703745.1 uncultured Alphaproteobacteria bacterium
TAAGCAAAGTGTCTACGTTGCCGCCCATTGGAAAGCCGAGCGCCTCGAGATTGTGCCTGGTGGCCTCCTTCTGATCCGCGTTGCGGTTGCTGACGTAAAACACCTTCACGCCCTTTGTAGCGGCGTAGTTGGCGAACTCGACAGCGCCGGGGACCGCCTTCGCCTGTTCGGCCTTGGTCCAGTCGTCCCAGGTTTTGGGATTGAAGCGGGTATCGTTAACGACGAGGCCTGCCTCGTATGCGGAATTGTCGATCGCGGTCTCGTCGAGGTCGATGATCACCGCCGGTGGCAGGTTTTGATAGCTGCCGGTTTGGTCGTAGGCCGTCCAGTTCGTGTCGGCGAGCGCCTCGTCGAGCCGTACCTTGGCCAGCGCGTAGACCGTGAGGCAGTTTGCCCGATACTCAATCGCCGTCTGCATCCAGAGTTCGGCGTTGAGTAGGTCGTTTTGTGGAACGGGATCGGCCGCCAAGGTGGGCGCTGATATGAGGCACGCCGATGCCGTGGCCGCGACAACGCTCCGCCAAATGAAAGCACGCCTCTCGTCGGCCGCAACGTGTTTGAGAATAGATGGCATAGCTCGACTTCCCCGTTTCTCGCGAGAATAAGGTCTCCCATCGATTTGCAGCTCTTCGCGCCGGTACGGGTTTGACCGAAGGTCAAGGCCGCGATTGGGTAGACTGCATGCAGCTCGATGAATAGCTCTCTTTGGCACGGAGCGGTCAACGTAACGAATCGAATCTAACGATAATCGCTTGCAAACCGCTGCAGCACGTTCTCAAGCATGCGGGAAATGTTGTTGTCATAGTTGTTGTAGGACAGGCTGCCGCAGAACGTAATCGAGCCCGTCGAAAAAACGGCGCCGCCTGCCACCGTCTCGAAATAAACGATCTCCGCGCGGATCAAGTCCTTCGGCCGCTCTCCGGTTACCGCCGCGAGGTGGGAGAGCAATTCCTCCAGCACCGCACCGAAATGGCTTTGGTGGCCCTCCGAACGAGCCAGGATCAGCGCATTCGGCGGGGTTCCCAGCGCGAGGTCCGCCCGGTCGAGCTCAAACCCGGCGGCACCCCCGCCCGAAAATCCGAAATCGCCGATGATCTCGTCACCGATGCCGTCAAAGATCCACGCGGCGCGCGGGTCTGCTGCCCCCGGCATGCGGCGGTAGTACGATCCCTCGAACAGGCCTTGGGCCGAGAAGCCGACCCCGCACAGCATTTGCGGTGGCCGGCCATTGCGACGCCACAGACCGCCGTACCCGCCATCGAGCGCGTGGAAATATTCGCCCGGCTCGGCCGCCCAGGTGCGAATGCCGCCCTCGGCCCGGCGGATTTCGAGCACATCCGGGATCTCTGGGCTCGTCGCAATGCGCCAATAGAAGCCGTTGCCGCCGAGATAGGCCAGACGCCCGCCGGCGTCGACGTAGTCCTGCAGCGCGTTGAGCGTGTTCGGCGTGTGATACTCGGGATGCGATCCGCTCATCACTGCGCGGTAGGGCCGCAGCAGCGCCGATCCCTCCCGATCGAGGTCGTGGTCGGTAATCACATCGAAGGCGATGCCCTTGACCGTAAGCCAATCGATCAAATGGGTGTCGGCGGGGAAATGCCGCACGCCGGATCCGCGGGTGTCGAAAAAAGTGATGTATCCAGGCCGCATGGTCAGCAGCGGCCGGCGCAGGCTCGAATAGCAGATGCCGCTGCCGTCGGGGTGCTTGTTGTAGGTCGAAGCGCCGTACTCGGGATGCTGGTCGGCGTTCCACGGATAGGCGCGCCATTTGGCCTGCCGCGCGCGAAACGCATCGTCGACGCAGCCGCGCCGATGGTTGCCATAGATCTGGTAGGTGAAGGTCGAGGCCAGAAAGACGATGGGCGCAGTCGCGGCACCCGCCGGCGGCAGCACATAAATCGGCACGATGTCCTCGATGTCATTACAGCGCAGCCGGATGCCGTAAACCCCGGACGCCATTCCGTCGGGGATGGCGATGGTAAAGTCGGTTTCCCAGCCGCAATCGTAGAGGTCGTCTTGATGGAAATGGATCGCGGCGTAGTGGCGTGGCATATGCCGCCAGTTGGTGTGCTCCCCGGTCCAACGCGAGCCGCGCACCCCGCGTGTCGGCAGGTTGCGCAAGTGGCCGTGCAGGCCGTGCGGCCCACGGTCGAAAATGTGGTCCGTTGGGATCCCCGCGCTGAAGTCCCACCAGGCCAGGCAGCCGGCCTCACCGGGCTCGATCCGCGCAGCCCGGTCATGCAAGCCGGCGAGGATCGCGGGGTCTTCGAGGCGGCCGTTGAAAAACGCGCAGTACGGGTTCTCGTGAAGCCCCGGCTGCGGCGTCAGCGCGGCACCGAAAATCAGGTTGCCCAGTGTGTCGAGGGTAGCCGTCACCTCGGCAACACCGGAATCGGCCACGCCCCAGCTGCGCTGCAAAGCGGTCTGGCGCAGCTGCAGTCGTCCGCCGGCGGCGATCATCCGGAGCTCGTACCAACGCCCCTTTAACATTGGTGCGGCGACCTGAACCGGGCTGTCGCCCATCTCCAGGCGCGCACCCTCGGCGGCGACGGAGAGGGCCGGGCCTCCCTCGATCGCCAAGACTGTCTGCGGTCGTCCGTCGAGCAACCAGGGTTGGACACGAAGGACGATCGTGCAGGGATCTGGTAATGCCATCGGCTCGGCTGGCGTAACCACGCCGCATGATCCCGCATGGACCGGCTGGGAGCGCGACGCGTATGTGCCGGCAAAACCTGCGGGCATCTCCTCGAGCTTGATGCCGGGCCCGGCCGGATTGGCATCGCCGTGTACGACCCGTACGAGATCTGCCCGATACGGCTGATCCAACTGGCTGGAGACCTTGACCGCGATCCGCTCGCCAGGGCGCGCCGACAACCGGTCGACATAACCGATCAGAGGCACCACGGCCCTAACCTTGGCGTACTACATCTCTGCATCCAACGCCCCGACGATCATCTTTTGGCGAAAGAGTAGCGTGAGCCGGGTGGTTCTGAAACCGGCGGATCTGGCGCCTCCACCCTGCAGAGCGAAGAGCGTCAGATCCAAGCTAGCGCCAGCACTTTATCTGGGTAGCTTCATCGATTCGATAGCACTGCTCGTCCAGCCTTGGACCGGGCGCGCCGGATTTGACGGGGCGGATAAAATCAGGGACGCCTGCAGAATCGCATCTTTCAGTTTAAACCCGCGGGGCTCGGACGCAGGTTTGTGTTGACCGAAGCTTGGCCGTGCTGGCAGAAACGGCTCCACGGTTTTTCCACTATTGGAGTCGTTTGTTGCTGGTATGTTTATGGTGTGATCCATCGAGCTTCGGTCATGTGGAGGGTCTGAAACCTGGCGAATACTAGGGCTTAGCGTAGGCCAGACCGCCCTTCACACGGGTGGGGTCACAGGTTCAATCCCTGTCGCGCCCACCATCGCGCGATAGATGCGACAGGCGCGTAGCTCAGTGGCAGAGCGCTCCTACCACATGGGAGAGGTCAGGGGTTCGATTCCCCTTCGCGCCTACCAGCCCGTCGATCCGCGGCCGCCCTTCCGCTTCGACCAGTTGTGGTCGAGACCAAGCAACGCATCGGCTTCCTCGAAGGTCAGTATGCCAAACTGTCGAGCCGGGTCGACCGAATGGCCGGCGACATCGCCCTAATCAAACGCCGGCTCAATCTCCTTGAAGCTTGAAACCAAGGGCAGCTATCGACCTCGGCACCGCGTCGGCGTACCCTTTCGACGGAAATGGGTGCGGAGGGGAAGATGCAGTCGACGCGTATCGGCGATTTCGAAGTCCACCGCATAGCCGAATTCGAGGGGCCGTTCTTCCCGCCGGCGGAGTTCTTTCCTGATTTCGATCCTGAGGTCATGCGGGCGAACGCCGATCTGCTCGGGCCGCGGCTGATCGACCCGGCGAGCGGCAAGCTCGTCTTCAGCTTTCATACCTTCGTCGTCAAAACAGGGAAGCACACGATCCTGATCGATTCATGCCTCGGCAACGACAAGGAGCGCCCGACGCGGCCGCAATTTCATCGGATGCGAACACCCTATCTCGACGATCTCGCACGCGTCGGGGTCAAGCCCGAGGAAGTCGACTATGTCATGTGCACGCATCTGCACTGGGACCATGTCGGCTGGAACACCCGGCTCGACAACGGACGCTGGGTCCCGACTTTCCCGAATGCGCGCTACATCATGGCCCGCCGGGAGTTCGCGCATTGGCAGGAGGTTCACCGGGGCGGCGAGGACACGCCGCACCGCCGCGCCTTCGAGGACAGCGTGCTGCCGGTCGTGCAGACGGGGCAGTCGGTGCTGGTCGACGACAACTACGCAGTCGAGGATGGGCTGTGGTTCGAAGGCGCCCCCGGCCACACGCCGGGCAATGTCGTGATCCATGCCCGCTCAGGCGACGCCAAGGGCGTCTTTATGGGCGACGTGATCCACCATCCGCTGCAGCTGCTCAAGCCGGAATGGTCGACGCTGGCCTGCACCGACCGGGAATTGTCGCGCAAGACGCGCACGCGCCTGATCGAGGAACATGCCGAGCGCGGAACCCGCCTACTGCCGGCGCATTTCCCGGCGCCGACGGTGGGCCGCATCGTCCGGAGGGGCGGGGCCTATTGGTACGAATTCGAGTAACGGCGGAGGGAGCGATGGCGAGGATGACGGGCGGCGGCGCATTGGTCGAGATGCTGCGCCGGCACGATGTGGATACGATCTTCGCGCTGCCCGGTGTGCAGAACGACGCGCTGTTCGTGGCCTTCTACGACGCCGGCGAGGCGCTCCGGGTGATCCATACGCGCCACGAGCAGGGTGCCGCCTACATGGCGTTCGGCTATGCCCGTGCCAGCGGCAAGGTCGGTGCCTATGCCGTGGTGCCGGGACCCGGTATGCTCAACACCACGGCCGCACTCGCCACCGCCTATGCGACGAACGCGCCGGTGCTGTGCATCAGCGGCCAAGTCGCTTCCGATCTGATCGGCCGCGGCTTTGGCCTGTTGCACGAGATTCCGGACCAGCTCGGCATCCTGGAACGGCTGACCAAATGGGCGGCCCGCATCGACCACCCGACCCAGACCGGAAGGCTCGTCAACGAGGCGTTCCGCCAGTTGCGCGACGGCCGCCCGCGCCCGGTCGGGCTCGAGATCCCACCCGACGTACTGGCGCTTGAGACCGAGGTGTCGTTGCCCGCGGCCGACTCGTCGCCGGAGACGATAGCCCCCGATCCCGAGCTGATCGACAAGGCGGCGGCATTGCTTGCCGACGCCAAAAAGCCGCTTCTCTTTGTCGGCAGCGGTGCGGTCGGTGCCGCCGAGGAGGTGCTGGCGATTGCCGAGATGCTCGAGGCCCCTGTCGTCAGCTTTACCGGCGGCAAGGGCATCGTCAGCGACCGCCATTATCTGGCTCAGCCGGCGCTCGCCGGCCACGAATTGTGGCGCGAGACGGATGTGGTGCTGGCGGTCGGCACCCGCCTGCATCAGCCACAGGCGCGTTGGGGCGTCGACCGTGACCTGAAGCTGATCCGCATCGACATCGACCCGGTCGAGATTACTCGCATCACGAGGCCGGCTCTCGGCATCGTCGCCGACGCCAAAGCCGCGCTCGCCGTGCTCCACCGCGCGCTTGAACGGTGCAACATCAGGCGCCCGTCCCGCAAAGAAGAGCTCGAAGCGTTGAAGGGGCGAACGCTCGCAGACCTCGCCGACAAGCTTGGCCCGCAATGCGAATACCTCAAAGCGATCCGTGCCGAATTGCCCGATGACGGGATCTATGTCGAGGATTTGACGCAAGTCGGCTATGTCGGGCGAATGGCGTTCCCGGTCTATCGCCCGCGCAGCTATATCCACAGCGGTTACCAGGGGACCCTCGGCTTCGGCTTCGCGACCGCGCTCGGCGCCAAGGTCGGGCGGCCCGATCTGCCGGTCGTCTCGGTCTCGGGCGATGGCGGGTTCATGTACAACGTCCAGGAGCTGTCGACGGCGGTCAAGCACGGCATCGACATCGTCGCGATCGTCTTTGCCGACGGCGCCTACGGCAATGTGCGGCGTATGCAGAAAGAGGATTACGGCAACCGGCTGATCGGGGTCGATCTGTTGAACCCGCAATTTCCGAAGATGGCCGAGAGTTTTGGTGCGGCCGGGGTGCGCACGACGACCCCCGAAGGCCTCGGTCGCGAGCTCGCCGCGGCGCTGAAGCGGCGCGGGACGACGCTTATCGAGGTCGCAGTCGGCGAGATGCCCGATCCCTGGAAGGTCATGCTGTCGCCGCGCGTCCGTGGGGGACGATAGATCAGGCCCGATGTTCGACAAGGCGAAGCTCGAAGCGCTGCGCGCCAAATTTACCGGCGCCAAGGAGACCGAGGTTGCGCCGGCCGAATTCAGAAAGGCCCTGTCGCTGGTGTTCGGCGACAACTATCGGCGCTCGATGCCCTACGCCGGTTTGTCGACCCTGTTGGACCTCCCCTACCGGCCGGAGGCGCGCGACTTGGCGGATTTCGGCGGTCTCGAGGTGGCCCTTGTCGGGGTGCCGATGGATCTGGGCGTCACCAATAGGGCAGGGGCCCGCTTAGGGCCGCGGGCAGTGCGCGATGTCGAACGGATCGGCCCCTATAATCACGCTCTTAAAGTGGCGCCGCGCGGCGAATGCCAGGCAGCCGATATCGGCGACGTGCCGATGCGCTCGCGCTTCAGTCTCGACAGCTCGATCGAGGATATCGCGGCATTCTATGGGCGCATCCACAAAGCCGGGGTGCGGCCGATATCGGTCGGCGGCGACCACTCGATCACCTATCCGATCCTTCAGGCGTTGGGACACGACCGCCCGGTCGGCCTCGTCCACATCGACGCCCACTGCGACACGATGGGCGAGATCGACGGCTCGAAATTCCATCATGGCGGGCCATTCCGCCAGGCCGTATTGGCCGGCGTGCTCGACCCGGAGCGGACGATCCAGATCGGTATCCGCGGCCCGGCCGAGGTGTTCTGGGGGTTCTCCTACGAATCAGGCATGACCGTGCTGCACATCGAAGATGTCGACCGCCTCGGCATCGCAGGTGTCGTCGAGCGGGCGCGCGCAGTCGCCGGTGACGGGCCCACTTATATCTCCTTCGATGTCGACGGCCTCGATCCGGCCTATGCCCCGGGCACCGGCACGCCTGAGGCGGGCGGACTGACCCCGCGCGAGGCGCAGGCGATCCTGCACGGCCTGGCCGGCATCGACATCGTCGGTGGCGATGTCGTCGAGGTGGCGCCGCAATACGACGCGACCAGCAACACCGCGATGGTCGGCGCCCAGATGTTGTTCGAGCTTTTCTCGCTGATGGTTCTCGGCCCACGCTTCAAGCAGCGCTAGTCGGGGCTCGAGATTGCCGCATGGCCGGGCTTGGCCGCTGACCAGTTCCCGCAGGCGGCTGTGGAGACCGCGCCGCGGAGCGAAATACAACGAAAATCGCCTTGCCACCGCGCAAGATACCCCAGTCGTTGCCCAGAATGGTCGTTAGATCAAACGGATAGGTCGGAATCAGCAACGCCGGGAAACAACGAAACCGGCATCGCCGATCAACGAAAGCCGCACGGTCCCAGGGAGCGAAAACAACAAAGTTGGGCTGTCGACGCCGCGACATGAGAAACACCTGGCATCGCTCCAGACATGCTTGGCCGGCGATCACATCTTCTATCGAGGGGCGGGAGAAGCCGCGGGTACCCACGGATCTCGTCGGTGGGCTGAAGACCCACGGGCCAAGCCGGGCCACGAGGATTACAGACGTTCTAATTCTGCCTCGCGGCCAAAAGATCGCGGATCTCCTCGAGCAGCACCTCGCTCCGCGCCGGTGGCGCAGGTGCCGCTTCTTCACGCACATGCAGACGCGTCAGCACCTTGATCATCCAGAAGACCGCAAAGCTCACGATCAGGAACTGGATCACTGCGTTGAGGAAGACGCCGATATTCAGGGTCACTGCACCCGCCTTCTGTGCGTCGGCCAGCGTCGGCGCCGATGGTCCTTTCAGCGTGATGAAGATGTTGGTGAAATCGATGCCGCCGACGAGGAGGCCGATGATCGGGGTGAAGATGTCCTTGACGAGGCTGTTTACGACGCTCGTGAACGCGACGCCGATGATGATGCCGACAGCGAGGTCAACGACATTGCCGCGCATGATGAACGTGCGGAATTCTTCGACCCAGGCCGGCCGCCGAACACCGATCGGTGAGGTGGTTCGTTCGCTCATGGGAGATCCCCCCTGATTACCGGTGGTTAGCGTCTTCTAGCCCTGGCGAACCTCGTCGGCGAGTGCGGCGATCTCGGTCGCGGCAAGGGTCGCGTCGGTGCCTTCGAGCACACCGAGACCCGAGGCCATCGCCCGCACAAAAGCGACTCGGTTGCCGATCCGGGTCGCGGCGACTGGAGTCCCGGTCGCAGCGAGGTCGGTGGCGATGCGATCGGTCAAGCCCGAGCGCGGTGGCACCCGGTTCAACACAATGAGCGCGCGCCGCCGTTCGTCGCGCGCCATTTTGAGCGTCGCCTCCGTCGCCCACAAATCGAGCGCCGAGGGCTGAACCGGGATCAATACCAGCCCCGCGGCACGCACCGCGATTTGCGCTTCGGTCTCGGCATGGGGCGGGTTGTCGATCACGACGAGATCGGTGTGGCGCGCCCGATCCTCGATCCACTGGGACGCGCGCCACCCGGGAAATGCAGCGAAGTCGAAGCCGATCGCGTTGGCGCCGAGCCGTGCCCGGCGCAACTCGATCCAAGCGGCGAGGCTACCTTGCGGATCGATGTCGAGGACGGCGACCCGGACGCCTTGGCGGGCCCAGGCAACGGCGAGTTGCGCTGCGAGCGTTGTCTTGCCGGCCCCGCCTTTGCGCTGCGCTATAGTGATCACCAATCCCGGCATCGACCGCGCTTTTACCAGGGGTTGACGGCAGGATCATCCCCGCCCTTCCTCCCCTGCAAGCGGGGAGGAAGGGGAGGGCAGGGAGCGGAGGATCAGGCGAGGTCGAAGCGGTCCAGGTTCATCACCTTGGTCCACGCTGCGACGAAGTCTTTGACAAACTTCTCCTTCGAGTCGGTGCACGCATAGACTTCCGCGAGGGCGCGCAGCTGCGAGTGCGAACCGAAGATCAGGTCGACACGGGTGCCGGTCCACTTGACCTCGTTGGTCTTCCGGTCGCGCCCCTCGTAGACGCCGTCAGAGCCGGCGGAAGGCTGCCATTGCGTGCTCATGTCGAGCAGGTTGACAAAGAAGTCGTTCGTCAATGTCTCGGGCCGCTTGGTGAAGACGCCGTGCGTGGACTTCCCGGCATTTGCGCCCAGGACGCGCAGGCCGCCGACGAGAACCGTCAGCTCCGGCGCCGTCAAGGTCAGCAATTGCGCCCGATCGACCAGCAGCTCCTCGGCCGACAGGCGCTGCCCGCCGCCTAGGTAGTTGCGGAACCCGTCGGCGGTCGGCTCGAGCGGTGCGAAGCCGTCGACGTCGGTTTGCTCTTGCAACGCGTCCATGCGCCCCGGCGTGAACGGGACCTTGACGTCGTGCCCGGCGTCCTTCGCGGCTTTCTCGATCGCCGCACAGCCGCCGAGTACGATCAGGTCGGCGAGCGAGACCTTTTTCCCGCTGGACTGTGAAGCATTAAAATCCCTTTGGATCGCTTCGAGCGTCGGCAGCACCTCCGCCAGCTGAGACGGCTGGTTGACGTCCCAGTCCTTTTGCGGCGCGAGGCGAATGCGCGCGCCGTTAGCGCCACCGCGCTTATCAGAGCCGCGGAACGTCGACGCTGACGCCCAAGCCGTCGAGACCAGCTGGGAAACGGACAGGCGAGACGCGAGGATCTTCGCCTTCAGAGCCGCAACGTCCTGCTCGCCGATCAGGGAATGATCCACCGAGGGGATCGGGTCTTGCCAGATCAGTGTCTCCTCAGGAACGAGCGGCCCGAGATAACGCACGATCGGGCCCATGTCGCGGTGCGTCAGCTTGAACCACGCGCGGGCAAACGCGTCTGCGAATTGATCCGGGTGCTCGTAAAAGCGCCGTGAGATCTTTTCGTAAACAGGGTCGACCCTCAGCGCGAGGTCGGTGACCAGCATGGTCGGCACGTGCCGCTTCGAGGGGTCGTAGGCGTCCGGGATGGTTGTGGCGGCGCCTTTCGCCTTAAACTGCCAGGCGCCGGCCGGGCTCTTGGTCAGCTCCCATTCGTAGCCGAACAGGTTTGCGAAGAAGTTGTTGCTCCACTTCGTCGGTGTCTGGGACCAGATGACTTCAGGGCCGCCAGTGATCGCGTCAGGTCCTTTGCCCGTGCCAAACCGGCTCTTCCAGCCGAGGCCCTGCTCTTCGAGAGGGGCACCTTCCGGCTCCGGGCCTACCAAGGTGGGGTCACCGGCGCCGTGGGTCTTGCCGAAGGTGTGGCCACCGGCAATCAGCGCCACGGTTTCCTCGTCGTTCATCGCCATGCGGCGGAAGGTTTCGCGAATATCCCTGGCCGCCGCGAGCGGATCCGGATTGCCGTTCGGCCCTTCCGGATTGACGTAGATCAGACCCATTTGCACGGCGGCGAGCGGGTTCTGAAGATCGCGTTCGCCGGTGTAGCGCTCGTCCGCCAGCCACTTGCCTTCGGGGCCCCAGTAGATCGAACTCGTCGGGCTCCCAGACATCCTCGCGCCCGCCGCCAAAACCAAAGGTCTCGAAGCCCATCGACTCTAAGGCGACGTTGCCGGCGAGAATCATCAGGTCCGCCCAGGAGATTTTCCGGCCATATTTCTGCTTGATCGGCCACAGCAGCCGGCGCGCCTTGTCGAGGCTCGCGTTGTCGGGCCAGCTGTTGACGGGTGCAAAGCGCTGCTGGCCGGCTCCGGCGCCGCCGCGGCCGTCGCCGATGCGGTATGTGCCGGCGAGGTGCCACGCCATCCGAATGAACAGCCCGCCGTAGTGGCCAAAATCAGCAGGCCACCAATCCTGCGAATCCGTCATCAAGGCATACAAGTCCTCGATCACGGCCTCCAGGTCGAGGCTGTTGAATGCCTTGGCGTAGTCGAACGCCTCTTCCATCGGATTGGACAGGGCGGAGTGCTGGTGGAGGATGTGAAGATCCAGCCGGTTCGGCCACCAGTCACGGTTCGTGAGTGCGCGGGTTCCGCCCGTGAACGGGCACTTGCTTTCAGATGGGTTGGTCAGACTGTTCTGATTGTCGCCCGCCGGAATGCCGGCGGCGGTCGTCAGGGTGGTCTCAGCATTCATGTTTTCTCTCCCGGGCTCGGTCGCGGAGAATTAGAATTGATCTAATCTAGGGCGATCGAAGCGGATGTCAATCGTCGGCGCGTAAACTCGCCCGCGATCAGTTGGTTCCCGGTTCCTCACGATAATCTGCTTGCATCGAAATCTGGCGTGAGCCACCTGGAATGCGCGTATCCTGGCGACACACAGCCCGATCCGAAGCCGAGGGGCTGATCACGAGAGGACGGAGTGATGGCCACGCTTGACGACATCGTTACAGCGGCCGCCAAGGTGTTCCGCACGAAGGGCTATCACGCAGCCACCGTGCGAGACATCGCTGACGAGGTCGGGCTCCTCAAAGGGAGCCTCTACCATCACTTCGACAGCAAAGAGGAACTGCTCTACCTCGTCGTCAAGGAGCCGATCGCCCAGATGTATCGGACGATGGCTGAGATCGCCGCGGCCGACGGGCGGGCCGCCGACAAACTGCGGAGGGCGATCGCCGCCCACCTGGAGGCGTTCGACCGCCACTATCCGCACCTTTTTGTCTATCTTCGCGAGCGCGAGTCGGTGAAGCGCCGTTTTCGCGAAATGATCGGATTTTCTCCGAAGGATTACGAGCGTTGCTGGCAGCAGATCCTGCGTGAAGGCGTCGAGAGCGGCGAGTTCCGTACGGACCTCGATATTCAGGTCGCGTCCTACGGACTATTGGGGATGCTGAACTGGCTCTACAAATGGTACGATCCACAAGGGCGCCTGAGCGTGCAGGAGGTCGCGGCGCAACTCACCTCATTGGCGCTCGCCGGCCTCGCCGCCGAAAAGCAACCGCATTTAGCGTCCGCGGCGAAGCCAAGGCTCGGTCGCGTCAAATCGGCTGGCTGACACGGGTCTCGTTGCACATTGATCCGCCGACGCCGGGTTACGCTCGAAGTTGCTTTTCGAGGAACACGCTGGTGGCGATGGCCTGCGGCGCCATTGTGGCGTAGGCGCCGAATGCCGCGCAGGGTTGAAACCCGGCTCGGTGATAGAAACGGAGTGCCGCCATCTGACGCACTCCCGTCTCTAACCGGATCAGAGCAAATCGGGCGTCGCGTGCTTCTTCCTCAATGCGCGCGAGCAACGCCTGAGCCACCCCGCGACCACGAGCGACGTCGCGAACATACATGCGTTTTACCTCGGCGAAGTCCGAGAAAAATGCCACCCCTCCGCACCCCACCGCTAGTCCATTTAAGCGTGCCAAGAAGAACCGGATATCGGGCGCGAAGATCGCGTCCAATGGCAGACCATGCCGCTGCTCTGGCGTGTATTCTGCCGAGAGGATGCCATCGAGCTCGCTGATCAAGGCGCGCATATCATCGGTCGGATGTGCCACCAATTCGACGGTGATTTCGTTAACGTCGCCCACCAGCCCCTCCGGAGCCGATCGTTCCAACCTCACTACTAGTGCAGTATCTCAAAAATGGCTTTACACAACTTGGCCGACAAAGACGTGGTTTTCCTTGTCTTCCCGGCGAAGGCCGGGACCCATGCCGCCCATAGGCACCGGCCTTCGCCGGTGTGACGGGAAGGATGGCGCAGTCCGGTAACCGCAGGATCTGCCAGATGCTTTGCGCGAGTAAAGCCAATTGGGGGACACTGCACTAGCGCGTCACAGTTCGGCCGCGTGCCCTTTCTTCGCTGTCGACGACGCCGGTCGGGATTGACACACCGCGGCTCACCGGCATAGCGTCCAGGCTAACCAAACGGGCGTTTGGTTGCCAGGCTTCTCTTCACCCGAAAGGAGCTGGGTCATGTGTAGCGCCGACAACGTGATCGATCTCGAGGGGCAGTCCTCGCTCGCCTAGTCGCAAATAGCGATGATAGATTTCTGGTAGGTCGCGCTCGAGCAGGAGGAGATGTAATGGACGTTGGCATCCAGATGGTGCTCGCCACTTACGGCTGGCAAGGCATGAGCGACGATCAGGCGTGGGACGAGGAGATCCGTCTGGCGCGGCTGGCTGACGAACTCGGCTTCGATGCGCTTTGGGCGGTCGAGCACCACTTCAACGACTACTCGTTCTGTCCCGACAATCTGCAGCTGATGGCCTATTTGGCTGCGGTCTGCCCGAACATCGACCTCGGCACCGCAGCCGTGATCCTGCCGTGGAACGACCCGCTGCGCGTCGCCGAGAAGGCGATCGTGCTCGACATGTTGAGCAAAGGACGACTACGCTTGGGCATTGGCCGGGGGCTCGCGCGCCGCGAATTCGCTGCGTTCCGCCAGACGATGGAAGAGAGCCGTGAACGGTTCGACGAGAGTGCGGCGATGATCCTCGAAGCATTACGCACCGGCTGGATGGAAGGCAACGGCAAATACTACAAGCAGCCGCGCATCGAGCTTCGCCCACGGCCCAAATACAGCTTTGAGGGCCGCATCTATGCGGTCGCCGCGAGCGACAACTCGGTCGAGGCGTGCGCCCGGCTCGGCGCGCGCATGGTGATGTTCGCCGACCGCCCGTGGCCGCTGCGCATGCCGGCAATCAACCGGCACCGTGAGCTGACCCGCCAGTATCACGGTCGCGAAGCATTGCCGATGCTGATTGCGGATTTTTGCGTATGCTGGCCCGAGCTCGCCGAGGCCGAGGACCTCTCGCGCCGACACATGGGGTTGTTCGTGCAGAGCAATGTCGAGCACTACGAGCTGATGAGCGACCACTTCTCGACGGTAAAGGGCTACGACGCTTACGCGCAGAAATCCGAGATCGTCCGCAAAACGGGGATCGAGGGGATGACGGAGGGCTTTATGAAGGCCGCGGTGTGGGGCCCACCCGACCGCATCCTGCGCATGTTCGAGGAGCGCCGGGGCGTTGTCGGCGATTTCGAGCTCGCCACCTCGTTCCGCTTCGGCGGCATTCCGTTTGAGGTCGCCGAGAAATCGATGCGGCTTTACGCCAAGGAGGTCTTGCCGGTATTGCAGTCCTGGCGGACCCCGGCTGCGCCGGCGGTGGTCGAGCGGGCAGCGGCGGAATAGATGCCCGGTCGCCTTCGAGGCCGGCGGATCCTGATCACCGGCGCTGCCTCCGGAATCGGGCGGGGAACCGCAGAGCTGTTCGCTGGGGAGGGTGCCGCGCTGACTTTGCTCGACTGCGACCGCAAACGACTGGCCGAAGTCGCTCGAGAGACCGGGGGCGTGGCCGTCGAGGCGGATGTGACGCAAGAGGCATTAGTCACGCGTGCTGTTGAGCAGGGTGCCGCTGCGATGGGCGGTATCGACGGCGTCGTGAATGCCGCGGGCATCGTTATTCACGGGTCGGTGCTCGATGTCGGGGTTGCGGACTGGCAGCTCGTGCTCGACGTCAATCTGACTGGCACATACATCGTGGTGCGCTGTTGCCTGCCATGGCTCGTCAAGGCGCCGTTCGCGACGATTGTAAATATTGCCTCCGGTCAGGGGCTTGTGCCCAATACGCCGAACATGACCGCTTACGCCGCCTCGAAGGGTGGTGTCGTCAATCTGACGCGGGCTCTCGCCGCCGAATTGGCACCGTCCATCCGCGTCAACAGCATATGTCCCGGCATGGTGGACACCCCGATGACTGCCGGCCTACAGCGGGAGCCGGATCGGTACGCGTTGAAGCGCATCGCTGACCCGGTGGAGATCGCGCAGGCCATCCTGTTTCTGACGGGCACGGAATTGTCCTTTGTCACTGGTGCGGCGCTGGCGGTTGATGGCGGACGCACCTTCCACTGACGTCCATTATCTCCCTCGCCCCGCTTGCGGGGAGAGGGACGGGGTGAGGGGCCATTTTTCGAGTTCGGACAGGAGCGTTTGGAGAACCCCGTCCAGATTCTCAATGACATCGTTGTTCCAGATGCGGATCACGCGATAACCGAGGGCGCACAGCTCGCTGTCGCGCTGTTCATCTTCCGGGCTTTCCAAGTGTTGGCCGCGCCGTCGAGTTCGATAATTAAGCGCCGCTCGCGGCAAACGAAGTCGACGTAGTATCGATCGATGGGCTCCTGGCGGACGAATTTGAAGCCACAGAGTTGTCGACCGCGCATGCGTGTCCACAACGCGAATTCTGCTGGCGTGAATGCGCGCCGCAACGATCGCGCACGCTTAGCGCGCTTTTGGTCCTTGCCCCGCAACCCGGGAATCCTTCTGCTTATGGCGCTTGCCCCTCACCCCGGCCCTCTCCCCGCGCGCGGGGAGAGGGAGGCGACAGTGGGGTGGAGATATTGCAAAACCGGAGCGCCGGTCGCCATACTTACCGCACGTACGCGAGCTGGAGCGGAGGAAACCCGATGGAATACACGATCACCCCGCTGACCCCGCATACCGGCGCCGAGGTGCGCGATATTGACCTAAACGAGGTCGACGCCGAAACCCGCGCCGCGCTGAACCGCGCCTTTGCCGAGCATCACGTGCTGGTGGTCCGCGGCCAGAAATTCACCCCGCCGCAATTTATCGCCGCCGCGCAGGTCTTTGGCGAATTGTTCCAGCACGACAAGCGCGAGATGCACGTGCCGGGATATCCGCAGATCTACTATGTCTCGAACGAACAGACCGTGTCCGGCAAGCGCTATATCTCGGACGAGACCTTTCACACCGATCATTCCAATCACCCGACACCACCCAAGGCGACGATGCTGTTTCCGGTCTCGTTACCGAGCCATGGCGGCGACACCCAATACGTCAACATGCACGAGGCCTATGACGATCTGGCGGCGGCAACCCAGGAGCGGATCGACGGACTGAAGGCGGTGCATGTTTATCTGAGCAAATACAGCCCGCGCGAATTGCGGCCGCTGAGCGAGGACAGCGCCCGGCAGGTGCCGCCGCCGGGGGTGCATCCGCTGGTCCGCACCCATCCCGAAAATGGCCGCAAGGCGCTTTATCTGAACCCCGTGCGGATCGAGGGGATCGTCGGCATGGAGGACGAGGAAGCGCTCGACCTGGTCGCCGAACTGATGGTCCACGCGACCCAGAAAAAATACGAATATCGCCACCAATGGCACTACGGCGACTTTGTGATCTGGGACAACCGCAGCGTCATCCACAAGGCGAATCCGGATTACGACATGAATGAGCGGCGGTACCTCTATCGTCTGATGCTCAAGGGTGAGCCGCCCGTTTGACCCAGGAATGCCTCCGGCTGATCAGCCAGCCGGACACCCACATCGGCGAAAAGATGTGCTTGCTGCCTCCGAGCCAGTTTTGGGAGGCCTGATGGGCGGGCCTGCGAACCAGGGAGGCCCGCCCATCGGTGCCGTGTTCAATCTTGCTCGGCGATCTAACGCGACTGCGGCAAGACTGGCTGGTCACCCGCATTGGCTGGCGGGGTCGTTGCCGACCATGTCGTTTCTCCAACCACTGGGGCCCCAGGGTAGGGATAAAATGAACCAGGTGGCGCATTTTTGAGGTCCGACTCGCCGGGACCGTAACCCCCGGGTGGCACGACGTTCGGGGCCAGTACCCGTTCGTGCGCCGGGGCCCGGGCCGTAACCCTGTGCCGAGGCCGGTACGGCGATCGCAAGCGCGGCAATAATCGCCACGCCGCTGAGAAGACTTTTCATATCATTATACTCCGTCTTGAGTTTCGGACTGTCGGTGCGAGCCTGCGGCGTCGCTCCCAGCATCTAGTGCACGCCCGCCGGTCTCTTCAGTGAATACTGGTAAATTGCGGTAAAGAGCGGTTATTTAGCCGATGACCCGCGCCGGCAGGGCGTGCGGCTCGGAGGACCGCTAAATCATCTCGGACGACCCTCAGCTCGTAGGCGGACGGGCGGGGCAACGAATGCAGCGGTCAAAGGTGAATCAGGATGGCTTCTTGGTCATCAGGAGCCGGGTATGGCCGGGCGGATCGCAATCGATCCGGGCGGCGAGCCCCCAACCCCGCTTCAGATAAAAGCCCGGCGCTTGGAAATGGATTGTGGACAATAGCGCGCGGGTGCAGCCGCGCGCCGCCGTCCTTCTTCCTCTGCCATCGCCAGGATCCGGCTGCCAAGTCGCCCACGCCGTAAATTCTCCGGCAGAAAAAACGTATCGACCCTCAGCAGGCCGAGCGAGGTGCGGCCCAATAAGCCCCCGACCACCTTCTTTGTTTCGTGATCGCGGGCGAGGATGGTGAGCGGACGGAAGTCCGAACATCCCGCCTGCGCCTCGTTGTAGCCGCGCAACCCATCCGTGATCACCGCACGCTAGTCATCGCCCGGCGCATCGGTCAAAGTGATCATGGTTTCGGCTCGATTGGCCACGGCGTTCCTCCTCGACGATCATCCACACGGCCCACCGGCGCCGTACCCGCCGATCAGGCTGAGCGGTAATGGCAGAGTTGCTTCAGATGCAACTACGGGAAAGCAGCCCGACGGCTGGCTGGCATACCACCGCTCGGGCTTGACAGTCGCGGGATCGGGGCATAGCGTCCCGAGAACCAAACGAGCGTTTGGTTTCCGGGTTCGTATTACCCGAAAGGAGCCGGGGTCATGGGCTACAACGTCATCGATGCCGACGGGCACATCCTCGAGCCATTGGATCTGTGGGACAAATACATCGATCCCGCGTTTCGCGACCAGGCACCGCGCATCGTCAAAGGCGAGAGCGGCAAGGAGAGGCTCATCATTGCGGAGCACACGGTCGGGACCAGCGAGCGCGGCATTGGCGGCATCGGCGCCGTCGGTGCGCGCCAGGGCATCGTTGCCGCCGACACGATGGAATACAAAGAGGGCAAGCCCGGCGGCTTTGATCCGCACAAGCGCATTCCCGACATGGACGCCGACGGCATCGACGCCGTCTTTCTCTACCCGAGCCTCGGCCTGTTCTCCGGCGCGATACACGATCCGCAGCTGGCAGCCGCGGTCTGCCGAGCCTACAATCGCTGGCTGGCCGATTACTGCAAGCCCTATCCCGACCGATTGTTCGGGGTGGCGATGCTGCCGATGCAGGCGGTCGACCTAGCCATCGCCGAGATGCGCTTTGCCAGACATGAGCTCGGCTTCCGGGGCGGGTTCATTCGGCCCAATCCTTACAACAACAAGATGATCAATCATCCCGATTACGAGCCGTTCTGGGCTGCGGCCGAAGACCTCGACTTCTCGATCGGTTTTCATGAGGGCGCCGCGCCCGGCATGCCGCAGGTCGGCGTCGACCGCTTCGAGGGACGGGGCGCCAAGCACATCATTTCGCATCCGATGGAGATGATGCTGGCGTGCCTAGCGGTGATCTGGGGCGGGGTGTGCGAGGGGCACCCGAAGATCCGCATCGGCTTTTTGGAATCGGGCGGGGGGTGGATCGTCCCGTGGCTCGACCGCATGGACCGCCATTTCGACGACCAATTCTTCAACGACTCCGGCCTCTCAACCCGACCGAGCGAGCTCTTCCAGCGCAATTGCTGGATCTCGTTCGAACCGGTCGAAAGCGGTCTGCGCGTGATGGCCGACTTTATCGGCCCGCACAAGATCATGTGGGCGACCGACTACCCGCACCCGGACGGGTTTTTCCCCGGCGCTCCCGACATGGTGCGCGAGCGGCTCAAGGGCCTTTCAGCCGAGACGCAGCATGGAGTGCTGGCCGGCGGCGCGATGGGTTTTTACGGATTGAACTGACCCCCCACCCCCCATTCATTCAGCCCCTGCCCTGCCCCCAAGCGGCTACGGTATTCACAGATCGCCAACGCGCTCCCGCCCCCATGATGGGGGCGGGTTGGGGTGGGGGTGCTACTTCCGAGGCCGAGAGGCCGCCCGGTTCGCGAATCGTGTGATCTGCGATAGCGCACCTTTGGTGCTTCCGTTTGCTCAGTACGGCGTCGTTCACCCCCACCCGTCCCTCCCCCATCGAGGGGAGGGGTTTCCAAAATTCCCGCAGGCCATTGATTACGCTGCAGAAATAGTGTGAATCCCGTGCCCGCGAGCGGGGAGGGAATGGGGGGATCGAGCGCTGCGAGGCGGTACAAATGGTAACGACCCGCAGGGCGCTTGAGCATCAAGGAGGTGGCGCAGGAGTTCACCGCGCCGGCGCTAGCCGGCCTCGCCAAAAAATGAGGAGCACGCGGCAAGACCGCTGCCTGAACCGTCGAAGCGGCAAACTCGGGCGTCGGCGCGGGTCAGGGTTGACAGGCCGGGGCCGCGGGCCTAACCAAACGAGCGTTTGGTTTCCGAGTTCGTTATTCACCGGAAAGGAGCTGGGTCATGGGTCGCGCCTACAACGTGATCGATTCCGACGGGCATATCCTCGAACCGCTCGATCTGTGGGAGAAGTACATCGACCCGGAGTTCCGCGACCGCGCGCCGCGGCTGTTTATCGACGAGGACGGCAAGGAACGTCTGCGGATCGACGGCAAGGCCTTTGGCGGCCGCCGAGGCCTGGCAACGCTCGGCGCCATAGGCGCTCGTGACGGTGTCGTTTGCGACGACACGATGACCTACAAGGATGGCAAGCCCGGCGGGTTCGACCCACACAAGCGCATCCCCGACATGGATGCCGACGACATCGACGCGGCGTTCCTCTATCCGAGCATCGGCTTGTCCTTTGGCGGCGTCGAAGACCCCGAGCTCGTGCATGCACTCTATCATGCGTACAATCGCTGGCTGGCGGATTACTGTAGGCCGTACCCCGATCGCCTGTTTGGCGTGGCCATGCTGCCGTTGCACTCTGTCGAACTGACGGTCCGGGAGATGCATTTTGCCCGCGAGGAGCTCGGCTTCCGCGCCGGCTTCATTCGCCCCAATCCCTACAACAATAAAATGCTGCACCACCCGGATTACGAGCCGTTCTGGAATGCCGCCGAAGAGCTCGACATGACGATCGGGATCCACGAAGGTTCGAGCCTCAACATGCCGACCGTCGGGGTCGACCGCTTCGAGGGCCGCGGCGCGCAGCACATCATCTCACACACGATGGAGATGATGCTCGCTTGCATGAGCGTAATCTGGGGCGGGGTGGTCGAGCGTCATCCGAAGCTGCGCATCGGCTTTCTCGAGTCGGGCGGCGGCTGGGTGGCACCCTGGCTCGACCGCATGGACCGGCATTTCGACGATCAGGGCTTCAACGATTCCGGCCTGAAGACGCGACCCAGCGAACTCTTCCGGCGCAATTGCTGGATTTCGTTCGAGCCGGTCGAGGGCAGCATCAAGGTGCTCGCCGACTATATCGGGCCGCACAAGATTCTGTGGGCCACCGACTACCCGCACCCCGACGGCTTCTTCCCGGGCGCCCCGAAAATGCTGTTGGACCGGATGGAGGGACTGTCGCCACAGACCAAGCACGGGGTCATGGCCGGCGGCGCGATGGGGTTCTACGGGCTCAACTGATCTCCAGCTATGGGCGGTCGCACCACCGCGAACGGTGCCATTTAGCGATCCGAGTCACCCGCGGTCGCGCGGAGATACGCGACAGGTCAGAAAACCGCGCGCGATTTACGAGAATTTTCCGCGGGGAAAGGCGATAGAGAATACCCCCGGAACAGAATCCCCTTTGCTCCGCTGCATGACGCCGTCCGCCACTGCGGGGTGCATTGCGTCTACACCGAACCCCGAGAGGTGCGCAGGATCAATCAGCCCGTGAGCGCGGTTTCCTCAGGGCTTGCGAGCAAAGCCCAAACGGCTCTCGGTGATCGCGAATCCTTAAGGATTCGTTGATTTTACGTTGATTGTGGCGATATCAACGGAATTTCAGCCCTCCCGTGAGGCCAAAATCCATTGTTCTGTCTCAAAATTCCATTGTTCGGCCAAGTAACGGAATTCACCCGCAACTATCAGATCTCATTTGGGTATGAGGACGTCCTTCGCCAACGCGGGTGGGAGATTTTCAATTTTCGCTGTTTTCGTTATGAGAGGGACCTGCTGGCTGATATCGACAAGCCCAAGCTGATTGATGACTTGGCGAGCGGGTCTCGGCCTTATGGCGAGCGCATCGTCTCGGGCCCGACCAAAGCCAATGAGCTGAGTTCGCTACGGGGCGTGCTTGTTCGTCGTCCCGGCGCTGCGACGACGGCGCTGGAGAGAAGTGCGCGCCCCGCTCGCACAGCGGGGACGCAGCCTATTGCGCCGCGGCTGCCTGAACCGATGGGCGCGGGCGGAAATGCGGCATCACGAGCTCGCCGACCATTCGGTATTGCTCGACGATCTTGTCCTTCGGGGTCGTCAGCGGCGGCGACAGGTTGATGTGCTGCATCCCGGGATAGCGCTCCTCGAAGCTCTTCAAGTGGGCAACCAGATCGTCCGGGGTGCCGGCGAACCACGAGCCGAGCTTCAAGTAATGGTCGAGGGTTGGGACACCGGCGGCAGCCCAACCCCCACGCTTGGCAACCGCCTCGATCTGCGCCGGCGTGATCCCCGGCACAAACCCGAGCGGCGCGAACATCTTCACGTGCTCTTCGTAGTACGGCCGCATTTCGCGGATCGCCTGCTCGCGCGTCTTGGCCAGGTAGAACGACACGCCGAGTGCCAACCCCTCGCCGAGCTTGAGGTTCTTACCCGTCGCGTTGGCGACCTGCTGGTAGGTCTGGATCGGGCCTTCGGCCATCGTCGCCGCACCGCCGCCGACCATACCGCTGATGCCGTGCTTGACCATGAACTCTATGCCGCGGCGCGAGGCGCTGACCACCGGCTGCCAACATTCGACCGGCAGGTTGACCGGCCGCGGCACCAATGACAGCTCTTTCAGGTCATAGCCGCGATAGGGCACGCGCGCCGGGATGGTATAGCGCTTACCTTCGTGCGAGAAGCTCTCGTTGTTGAACGCCTTGAAGAGTATCTCGACCTGTTCCTCAAATAATTCGCGGTTAGCATCCTGGTCGATGATCGGCGCGCCGAAGGTCTCGACTTCGCGCGTGTGATAGCCACGGCCGACGCCGAACACGGTGCGGCCTTTGGTCAGAATGTCGGCGGTGGCATAGTCCTCGGCGAGGCGTAGCGGGTGCCACATCGGCGTGATGTTGAAGCCGCAGCCGATCCTCAGCTTCTTGGTGACATGCGCAAGATGGACGGCGCACATCAGAATGTTCGGCAGGCACTCGTAGCCTTCGTGCTGGAAATGATGCTCCGCGAGCCACAGCGTGTCGTAGCCACACTCGTCCATCACCTTGGCGATCGCCTCGGTCTTGTCGAAAACCGAAGCAAGCTGATCGTTGGAATAACGCCGGTCATTGGCCGGAGTGGCATTCTGACCATGGTCGGGGATGTCGATATGACCGGCATACACCGTCATGAATTTGTTGATCATCGTCTCTCCTCTCCCGGCAAGCCTTCGCCGTGGCACTGCCCAAGACTAAGGCGAAGCGCGTTCCAATTCCAGGCACGTTTCTGGGATTCGTGACTTACAACGGCTGTCGGAACCCGTAGGGAGATGACCCCGGCGAAAGCCGACGTTATTCGCCGTCAGCTTTTGCGGAACACCCCCCAGAACGCCTGCGTAGAACAGGCGGCCGGCCGTGCGTTTTCCGGCTCCGTTATTTCGGGTAGATGCGCTGGTATATCCCGGGCGACCCCTCGTCATGCCGCAAATTCGGCTGCACCCTTCTCGTCCACGGATTGCTCGCGCGGGCTCGGCTCCGGGCCTCGCTCTCGGAGACCCGGGCATGCTCGAACTCGTACAACTCGGCGTCGATATCGCTCCACACCATCAGCAATCCGGTCCCACGTATTTTGCTCATCGTCGTCTCCTTAAGTGCGATACGCCCATTATCCTCGTGTCGGTTTTATCGTGCCCGCCGCGATGACGGACTCCATCGGCGCGCCCTGGCGCAACAGACTGACCCCTACCCATAACGCGGGAATGGTGCATATGGCCCATCCGGCGTCATCGCCGCCGGTCAAGCCGAGTAGAAGAGAGAAGGAAAATGGGCCCAAGAGTGCACCAATTTGACCGCCGCCGGTCACCGCACCGGCGTTGCCGGCGGGTGCTAAGCGAGCGGTCTCCGACAGCAGAATGCCGTGCCACGACATCGCCGTTGCGCTCAGCACCGCAGCTACCAGCCCCATCGCAACGGCGGGCCAAGCCGCAGTGAACAGTCCGGTCAGTGCGACGCTGCCCGCCATGCCCAGAGCGAGGCCAGCCATCACAAGACGGGGGTCAAGTGGAAACTGCCGACCCAACCCCACAGGACTCGGCACGGTACGGCGACGGCAACAACGACGGAGAACAGAAAGCCCGCTGCGGCCAGCTCGTAGCCGAGGACTACGAGGTAGGTGACGAAATAGGCTGTGAATACCGACTGGACGCCATTGAACGCGAAGCAGGCGAAAGACAGATCGCGAAGGTCCGGGGTCTTCAGAACCGAAGTAATGGTGGTGCGAAAATCAGACAGCCGGAAGCGTCGTGAGGCTACTCGGCCGTCGTCGAACCGCATCCGTAACGGCTGCAACATCACCACGAACGCCACGCAAGCCGTCGCTGTCGCCAGCACCGCGCCAGCCGATTGGCTGCGGACGCGCATATTTCCGTGCTGTTGCTGGAGGCCGGGCCGGATTACCCTGATCCAGCCAATCTCCCGGACGAGATCAAGTTCGGCCACACACGCTTTGCCGAAGCCCCGGACTCACAACACAACTGGGCCTTGCGGGGCACCATCACCGAGGAGCAAGGCGAGATCCACGTCGCGCAGGGCAAGGTGATCGGGGGAGGGTCGTCGATCAACGGTCAGGCTATGCAACGGGGATTTCCCCAGGATTTCGAGTGCTGGGCGGCTCTCGGCAATGACGAATGGTCGTATGATAAGGTCGTCCGTATTTTCGCAAATCGGAGCGTGATCTCGACATTCAGGACAATTATTGCCACGGCTCGGACGGACCGATTCCGGTCAGGCGCCGTCAGACGGACCCCTGGCCTACCATCCAACAGGCTTTCCATGCCGCCTGTGTGCAGGCGGGGGTCGGCACCACGAACGACAAAAATGGTCTACACCCCGCCGGTCTGGGCGTGACGCCGCCGAATAATCTCGATGGCGTCGGAGTGAGCACTGCGACGGCGCATCTCAATCCGATGCGTCACCGCCTGAACCTGACGGTGCGGGGCGGTGTGTTTGTCCGGAAGATCGTAATCGAGGATGGCAAGGCCGTCGGCGTGGAAGCCGAAAGCGGGGGCAAAGTATTCCATGTCGAAGCCGACCGGGTGGTGCTTAGCATCAGCGCGATCAGATCGCCACACCTGCTGATGCTTTCCGGCATCGGCGCTCAAGACCACCTACAGCAATTCGGGACACCCGTGATTCGTCATCTTCCTGGCGTCGGCCAGAACCTGATGAACCACTTCAGTGCCCAGACGACCTTCAAGGTCAAAGACGGCGTCTCCCTCGCTGGCCATCATCGCGATGCAATACACTTCTCTCTGCACTACACCGCCGCAGGCTCGAGCGCCGTCAACGATATGGTGCTGAAGACCAGCCCGGTCGTCGACCCACGGCAGGAGCGCGTCCCCGGTGTACGGACCAAGTATCTTAGCGGTGACGTTCCTGCTGAGCAGGTGGCACGGATCTCGTGCACGCTAGGATTGCCCGACGGCTCAGGATACGTCAGGTTGGACTCGGTCGACCCCAAATGTCCAACCGCCCACGCTACGGTAATCATGATCGGCGAACTTGTCGTCGACTGGATTTCCACGGGTTAACCCCGGCTGTTTGGAATGTGTGGTTACAGCGACTGCTCAGTCGCTTTCCGCTCGGTGCAAGAGCCCAGCCCAAACCGGCTCCATCGGTAGCGCCGGAGCAGCAGCGAGAAGGCTACGACGCAGGATCAAGCCACCGAAAATGGTCCGGCGTATGCCCAGTTCCCAGCCTTGTCTATAACCAATAAACCAATATTGTTCGGTGCGTTGCTTCCGCTCGGCGGCGTCACCGCCTTGTCGGGTAAGTCGGCGATGGTTACGTCGTGCGTAGTGCCGTACACTCCGCTATTGTCCATCTCGAGGGTAGTCCATAAGCTGTAGAGCGCTGGGCTCCCGGTCCACGGAATTGTGGCTGAGTTGGGTGTTCCTGCACAAACGATCCCCAACGTGTTCTTGTCGGTCGTCCACCTTACCCGGATCGAGGTGTTGCTCACTCTTGCCGGATCACCGCTCTGCACCGTGATCTGCGGTCGAATATAATTCAGGCTCCAACTCCCCGGGCTCACCAACTGCCCGGAGCTGTCATGAGAGTTCTGGTTGACAAACAGTGGTCCATGCTGAGTTGGCCAGCTGCCGCTCATTGAGGCTCGGCGAATGAAATAAATCAAAGCGGCCATTTGCCGGCCGGGCGTCACACCATCATCGTCCATCGTAATTTCAGGGCGCGGCACGCTGCCCGCCATACCGCCACTGATATAGGTCGCTAGCAAGGTGCCGGCTGGTCCCCGGTAATTGTTCGGGAACAAGAGCGGCAAGTCATCAAGCACTGGAGCGGTGTTCTGCCCGTAGAAATGCAGACCACCATATCCAAACACGGCAAAAGCAGGACGGAACCCAAAGGGGAAGATTCCGCGAGTTCCCATCGTCCAAAGCTGCCAGCCCGTATCGACCACGGGATAGGGATGAGTCAGGTTTTGCGCGAACCCTATGCTATCTGTGCTCATGTCCGGATCGCCGAATAGCACGGGACGCCAATCGAAGAATCCAAGCGGATCCAGCCCCCATGACAGCATACGAAACTGCGTTTTCGAGAAACAGAACCCCCAGGGATAATGGCCGGTACCGCCTGGCCCTTCACTTGGAAAGTCTGGACCGCCATCTCCAAAAAACCCGTTCCCATCGTATGTGGAAAGAAAATTGAATGTCCCATCAAACGACCAGCGGTCGTTGTCGGCGGCACTCCCGGGATTGGAATCGACCTTAAACAGCACAATATCATCTTGTGGACCGCAAGAGCCGATACCAGGATCGGTAAATGACCCCGCGCTGCACGTCACCGCGTCGTCGACGTCCATCCAGCCGAACACTTGGTTGCCGCTATTCATGACTTGCGCGAGGTTGCCGAACGGACCCACACGCGTAATTGTGTCCGCATTTGGCCCTCTGAGCCAGGCGATCCGAGCCATACTGTTATACCAAGCCTCCAAAATCACCAGGTGACCCTTTGAAGACATGCGAATCGTGTTCGGATAGCCTATGTACGCGTTCGCAAACGAGACCGGGTTAGGCGAGCTATAGATATCTGCCGCCGGGACGGCCACTGTAACTGTCCCGGTGGGAAGCGATGCGATAGGTCCGATCTGAAACTGTGTCGAGCTGGTGTATGACGTGAGCGAATAGATACCGTAGGTGTGCTCCAATACTCTCGAATTTCCGTCATAGTAAGGGCTGCCATTATTGAGCAGGATAATCTTCCAGCGATTGGCTGCTATCGTCGAGGCCGGACTGGACGCCAAGGTGATGGTCGCGGTGGCGCCGGAGAGAGTAATCGAAGTGACAGAGATCGGCGCTGTCTGACCCTGCAACGTGTTCATGAACAGCATGGGGTCGGTATGAGCATTAGGCGGCGGCATCGTCCCGCCGACTAGTCCAACCAAGGTCGTGACGGTCGAGGGCGTTGCTTGATTACCGTTGGTGTCCAGGGTTCCAGCCGAAATGATGCGGATCAGCCCATTATAGTTGTCGCAGACAAACATCGTTCCTTGCGGGTAGTTACTGTTGTCCGTTCGCTTCATCATGCAGATCGAATAGACGCCGTTGAACAGGGCGCCGTCGTTCTGCTGCGCGCCGCCAGTCATGGAATCCAGCGCGCGGCCGTTCCGGTATCCCCCTATACGATCATGAGCTTGGCCCTTCTCATATCCGGCAAAGAGCTGGCATAGCGGGTTGCTGGGTCTGAGATGGACCCCAAAAATGAGACAGTTGGCTAAGGTGGAGCCCTGCCCCTAGAAAGCGCGATGGCGCAGGAGCAGGACATGAAGCGGACACGGAAGAAGCACAATGCGGCGTTCAAGGCGAAGGTGGCGCTGGCGGCGGTCAGGGGTGACCGGACGATCGCCGAACTGGCGAGTGAGTTCGGGGTCCATCCGAACCAGATCTATAACTGGAAGAAGCAGCTGCTGGACGGGGCGGCGAGTGTTTTCGAAGGCGGCGGTGCAACGGTCGAGAGTGTGGCCAGCGAGGCGCAGGTCGATCTTCTGTACCGGCAGATTGGCCAACTGAAGGTCGAAAACGATTTTTTGGCACGAAAGCTCGGCAAATGAGCCGAGCGGAACGGCGCGCGCTGGTCGAGCGCACGGATCCGGCGCTGCCGATATCACAGCAGTGCCGTTTGCTGGCGATATCGCGCTCTTCGGTCTACCGGCGGCCGGACGAGGTCGGCGAGGAGGACCGTACCATCATGGCGTTGATCGACCGGCACTATCTGGCGCGGCCCTATTACGGCTCGCGCCGAATGGCGGCATGGCTGGCCACCCGGGGTCACCTAGTCAACCGCAAGCGGGTCCAGCGACTGATGCGTCTGATGGGACTGGTGGCGATCTACCAGCGCCCGCACACCAGCAAGGCGGCAGCTGAGCACAAGATCTACCCGTACTTGCTCGGCGGGATGGCGATCGAGCGGGTCAATCAGGTGTGGTGCTCGGACGTTACGTATATCCCGATGGCCAAGGGCTTTCTCTATCTGGTGGTCGTCATGGACTGGGTCAGCCGCGCGGTGCTGGCGTGGCGACTGTCGAACACGCTTGGCGCCGATTTTTGTGTCGAGGCGCTCGAGGAGGCGCTCTGCCGATACGGCCGGCCCGAGATCTTCAATACCGACCAGGGCAGTCAGTTCACCAGCGACGATTTCACCGGCACGCTGAAGGATCATCAGATCACCATCAGCATGGACGGCAAGGGCCGG
This sequence comes from uncultured Alphaproteobacteria bacterium, assembly GCA_963703745.1. Taxonomy (GTDB): domain Bacteria; phylum Pseudomonadota; class Alphaproteobacteria; order ATCC43930; family CGMCC-115725; genus AP-15. The sequence goes on from CAVPFL010000002.1 coordinate 27,950, forward strand.
TGCATGGACAACATCTTCGTCGAGCGGCTGTGGCGAAGCCTCAAATACGAGGAGGTCTACCTCAACGCCTATGCGAGCGTGTCGGAGGCCAAAGCAGGTATTGGAGCTTGGCTCGATTTCTACAATGAGGAGCGCCAGCACCAGAGCCTCGGCTATCGCACGCCGCGGCAAATTTACCAGGAAGGCCTGTGGATATGTGGACGATCGGCGTTGCCGACCGGCTCCGCTTCCCCCGCTTCCCGAGCCAGCTCGGACAGCGGGGAAATGCTCGCCTTCGCCCACATACCCACAGGCGCCACAGCCAACAAAGGATTTGATATTGATGAGGTGAAAAGTAGAATCGTCAAACTAGCCATCGCGGTCACCGCGATCGGAGCCGACATCGAAATCGGCCGGGCTACACCTTAAGCAGCGGCTCCGGCTGTCTCACCATCGGGGTCCACCTCAGTCCGTAGAGTACTCCACTGATTGTCTGAGTGTGAAAGTTAATCTTGACGATGCAATGATCTATGGTCTTCGAGATGTAGCAGATATATGGATCCCGCGGATCCCAGCAAACATCATGAACACCGCCTCCGAAATCGGTAAAGGAATAAACTGGATTGGTGTCGATGGTGCCTACTAGAACCGTGTTGGGAAACTCGACGTTTTTGTTGTCCGTCCAATCAACCGGTAGTTGAGTGAGATCTCGCTTATAGCCGGTGATGGTCAACGTATTGCCGGCGAGGTCCATTACCGCAAGGCGCCCGCCTTCATTAAGCACCGTCCAATGATAAGCAGACCACGGCCCCGAGGTCGGCGTGGCTACGGCCACCGCAAAGCCGGTGTTCGGGCTGCTATTGCGGCCACCGTCTCGATAGGATCCACGCGCGACCGCAGGGTAGGACGCCTCGATGCTGTTACCTGCTACCGTTTTCCCTACCAATGGTTGCGCAAAGATGCCTCCAGCATTTGTCGCGCGCCACTCCATAGCCGTCTTGTATTCTTGGGTCCTCAGACCGTTTACGGTCTCGAACCAGAATCCCCTCGCCGGCTTGCGCGCCGAGGCCGGATTGCTATGGTAGGGAGACGAGGGGTTCCAGACCGGAAGCACATTTGGCGGCGAACTGCCGGCGGAGGGATAAGGATAATCTCGAGCCTCTGCTGGAAGACCCCGATACCTCAAGAAATCGGGCGTCGTTGATGCCGGTCAGAAGTTGTTGCCGTAATAGGAAACGGGGAGTGTGTAAGTCCCCTTCGGGTTCATCGGGGTCGAACCGTTATATATAACGATCGGCTGAGGTATTATTCCAATCAGCGTCGCGTTCCACCTGCCGCCAAGATCAGAGTGAGACACGTCGTTCATATCGATGATCCTGGCCCAAATTATATAAGAGCCGTCCGGCAAGGTGGTCGTGTCAAACGACGAGACAGTAGGATTTGTGTCACTGTAAACAGGCCGTCCTAGCGGATGATATGTGCCGTCTCCGCCAACGACGTAATATTGCATGGTGGTATGCTGTGGGGGACTCGGAGTGCCGGCCGGACCTTGCCACGCCGTGGTCACCCCGATGGTCCCCTTGACAACAAGGCAAGTAACTGCCTCGCCGCTACCACTGCCGCCTGCCAAGATCGATCCCCTACCTACAGCATGCACCCGCATTATCCCAAGCAGCATGCCGTTCGGATTTGAAACCGCGTTGATCAGCGGAAATGGCGGTACGACATAGGCCTTGACCGTGAGGCTGACCTGCGCCTGGACAGTTCGGTCACTGTTGAAATACAGCCGCACATAATATGTGCCGGGGGTTTTCAACGGCTCACTGTTGGCAAAAATCGGATTGAGCTGCATCAAGTTCATGACGTAGTCGATATTCGTCGGGGCCGGGCTAGCGGTGCTGATTGAGTTGTATCTTGCCCCGGCTCTATCCTCCAAAGTTACGGTAACCCCGGTAGACGCTGGCACGCCTCGTACGGCGGCCCAAATACCATCGCCTGCGATGACAGCAGCGGGCGAGGTCGACCCGTTTACTTGAAGCGATGTCCGCCCCGGCGCTGCTCGAGCGCCCCCGTCAGGTACGTTGGGCAGTCGACGGGCGGCGTTCGGCGTCGCCGCGACGATCCCCGCAACGATAGCCCGACGAGTAATCCCCCTCCGCTTCATCCCTGGCCTCGCGTCAGAGCGATCGCAGGAAGTCAAGGATGGCCTGTTGCTCGGCCGTTGACAGTCCGTTGTACGCCGAACATACCGCCAGCGCCTCGCTGTTGACTGAACAGTGCGCCTCGATCGCCTGGTAGAGGTCGTTGGTTCGGCCGTCATGCAAGAACCAAATGCGCTGACCGACGCCCCACAGAGCCGCAGTCTTGTAGTCCTGATGCCATGCGGCTCCTTGGGTCAGCCCGTCATCGAGCGCCATTCCCATAGTGTGCAGCGCATAGTCGCCGTATGAATAATAAACCGTATTACTGGTTCCGGTGATTTGCGACGAAGAAGTGGTGTGGCTCGGGACGTGGCAGGTATCGCATCCGACGTTGAGAAATTGCTGATATCCATCATAGACTGCGCCTTGCGTGAACGTCGCAGTCTTGGTCGTATAGGCGGTTGCTGAGGAGCCGCGCCAATTTGACGGCGGCGCGCCGGTGTAACCAGCCGGAGCTGGCGCTGCCAGGTGTGACTGGAAGAAGTCGGCATTGACCACCTCTGAATTCCAGTCCATTGCGCAGCCGCCGCAGATTCCGCGCGAATCTAGCGGTGCGCGGTCTTCCGGCATCGGGTTGGCCATGCACGCCGCAACAGGATCACTCTTCTTTGGAAACAGCTCGGTCGACGGACCGATCTCGGCGGCGTAGGCGAGGGAGGTGAAATAGTTGCCACTCGGTGCAGCACCCTTCCACCCGGCGTGGGCTATCGTACCTGTCCCGTCTACGTTGAAACGTCCATAAGTCACGCCGAAGCTCGCCATCTTTGATTGGTCCTGCGCCGCTCTCAACGTAGCATCCGACGTCGCCTCGACCAAACCGATGCCGAAGAGCGGGATTGGGATGTGCGGACTGATGTCGTTGTTACCGAGCAGGGTCGCGAAGTTTGGCTGCGGTAGCGCCGATGATGTGCAGTTAGGCAGCGCTGTGCCGATATCTGACATCCCAACGATGGTGTACAGCTTCAGCTCGGCGCCGGTGCTCCGCTGGTATGCGGCGCGGGTCGGGCCATTTGTTCTGATGAATGGTTGTCCATCCGAATTATCCGGCGCGTAGTAGTTAGCCGATGGAATGGCATTGCCGGTCGCGCCATTGAGCGTCGCCATCTGGACTTCGGAATTCGTCGTCGGGCTTGATCCGCCTGTGGCTGGGTAGCTGTGACACCACGAGCAAGCGTTCGTATTATACCTCGGCCCGAGCCCGGCAAGTGGCTGTCCGCTGACATGTCCGGTAACCGACCATTGTGCCTGAAACTGCAGTGACGCTGCGTTGGCGTTGGTTAGCTCGGGCGTGGTCAAAGTAGAAAAAAAGCCGCCCGCCCCGATGGTACCTGTGCGAATACCCGGATCGGTCGGCGGCGGGGCTGCAAATGTTCTAGAGAGATGGAGCTGAAACGCCCTGTCCGATAAGCCAATCGACGCGGTGGCGGCGGCGACAAAGACAACTATTAGCCATACTCTTCTCATGATTTATGCTGACACCCGAAGAGCGGAGAGCAAACGTCGTCTAGTTATCGACCCCACAAAAAGCAAATTCTCCATCGCTGCAGCCGCCTACGGCGTGAACTCCTAAACCCGATATCCGGTTCGACGTATATCGCGTAGCCCCGGAAATGTCGGGCGTGATCCCGATATCAGCGTGCCGGCCGATCATATTCGCCGCCGATTTGCTGCGCCAGTCACCCGACGCTGTGGTCGTGTTTTTGGAGCCCCACCAGATTCTCAAACCGATAAGCGCAAATGGTCTCCCGCTTTAGGCCGCCGCGGCGAGTTCCGCCCGCGAAGGGTGCCGTGGCAGGCGAGGCAAGCGTCGCGGCGTGGGAACTTGTTCCTTTGCGATCATCAAGACACATCTCTATCGTCGTTGTCCTGTTGTATACGACCCCTGCATCACTCACGCTGGCACCGGTAGCGCCCGCAGCAGGCTGGGAAACCGGCGGCACTTTACTCGGATGACGCCGGTCGGGCTTGACAGCTCCGGCTCACCGGCATAGCGTCCGAGCAAACCAAACGAGCGTTTGGTTTCCGGGTTTCGCATTCACCCGAAAGGAGCTGGGTTATGGGTCGCGCTTACAACGTCATCGATGCCGACGGGCACATTCTCGAGCCGTTGGATCTGTGGAACAAATACATCGATCCGAAGTTCCGCGACCGCGCGCCGCGGATCGAAAAAGGCGAGAACGGCAAGGAGCGGCTTGTCATCGAGGAACACATGGTCGGCGACGGCCAGCGCGGCATCGGCCGGATCGGCGCGGTCGGGGCGCGGCAGGGCATCGTCGACGACACGATGGAGTATAAGGACGGGAAGCCGGGCGGGTTCGATCCGCACAAGCGCATCCCCGACATGGATGCCGACGGCATCGACGCCGCCTTCCTCTATCCGAGCCTCGGCCTGTTCTCCGGCGCGATCCAGGACCCGCAGCTCGCCGCCGCAACCTGCCGAGCCTACAACCGCTGGCTCGCCGATTACTGCAAGCCCTATCCCGACCGCCTGTTCGGCGTCGCGATGCTGCCATTGCAGTCAGTCGACCTGGCGGTCGCCGAGATGCGCTTTGCCAAAAAGGAACTGGGCTTCCGTGGCGGCTTCATCCGGCCGAACCCCTACAACAACAAGATGATCCACCACCCCGATTACGAGCCGTTCTGGGCGGCGGCCGAGGATCTCGATTTCTCGATCGGCTTTCATGAAGGCGCCTCGAGCGGCATGCCGACGGTCGGTGTTGACCGCTTCGAGGGCCGCGGTGCCCGCCACATCATCAGCCACACAATGGAGATGATGCTGGCCTGTATGAGCGTGATCTGGGGCGGGGTCTGCGAGCGCCATCCAAAGATCCGCATCGCCTTTCTCGAATCGGGCGGCGGCTGGATCGCACCATGGCTCGACCGCATGGACCGGCACTTCGACGACCAGGGCTTTAACGATTCCGGTCTGACGACGCGTCCGAGCGAGCTCTTCCAGCGCAATTGCTGGATCTCCTTCGAACCGGTCGAGGGCAGCATCAAGGCGCTCGCCGACTACATCGGCCCGCACAAGATTCTGTGGGCCACCGACTATCCGCACCCCGACGGGTTCTTCCCGGGTGCTCCGAAGATGATCATGGATCGCATGGAAGGGCTGTCGGCCGAGACCAAACACCAGGTCATGGCTGGCGGAGCGATGGGACTCTACGGGCTGAACTAACGACAGCCCGTACGGGCTGTCGTTACCCCCCGCGAAGGCGCGCGAAGGCGGGGTCCAGGGCCGGTGGTGAGAGCCCTGGATTCCCGCTTTGCGGAAACGACGGATTAAGCATTGAGGAGGGAGGATTATGAATACCGTGGTGCACGACGACATGTTCACCCCGGACGTCATCGCCGACCCCTACGGCTATTACGGCCGACTGCGCGACGAGGACCCGGTGCATTGGAACGACACCTATGGGCTGTGGGTCATCACCCGGCATGACGACGTGACCTGGCTGACCCGGCATCACGAGCTTTTTTCTTCGGCCGTCTTTAAGAACGACCCGCGGCCGGCCTATCCAGCGATCGACGAGTCGGATCTCGGTCTCTACGAATACGTCAGGCATTACCAGGGCGACCAGTTCATCCAGCACGATCGTCCCGAGCATCTGGAAATGCGCAAGATCGTGCACGGCTATTTCACGCCCAAAGCGATGGAATCCTGGCGCCCGTTTGTCGTGAAGGCTGTCAAGGAATTGCTCGACGCGGCCGAGGAGAAGGGGTCCATGGACGTCATGCGGGATCTGGCGACCCCGCTGCCGGTGCTGGTCATCGCCCAGATGATGGGTGTGCCCGCCGAGGACCGGCCCTATGTCCGGCAGCTCGCCGAAAAGCTGCTATATATCGGCCGCGGCGAATACGACCGCATGCCGATTCTGACCGACGGCATGAAGGGGATGCTCGAATACGTCTCGCCGCTGGTCGACGAACGCATCGTCAGGCCTGGTGACGACTTCATCTCGGTATTGGCGAGCGGCGAGAAGAAGGGCGCCTTTACCCGGCATCAAGTGCTGGTCAACACCTCGCTCTTGCTGCTGGCCGGCCACGAGACGACGATCAACCTCTTGTGCAACGGCACCTTGGCGTTCTTACAGCATCCCGACCAATGGGCTTTGTTCAAGCAGGATCCGGTCGGCCAAGCCAAATGGGCGACCGAGGAGTGCCTGCGCTATGACGCGCCGGTCAAGTCGATCCAGCGGCTCGCTTCGCAGGATCTCGAGATGCGGGACAAGGTGATGCGCAAGGACGATCGCGTCCGCTGGTTCATCTCGTCGGCCAATCGGGATCCCAACGTGTTCGCCGAGCCCGGCAAGTTCAACATCACGCGGCAGCCGAACCCCCATGTGGCCTTTGGCAATGGGGTTCATCACTGCTTGGGCGCGACCCTGGCGCGGGTCGAGGGCCAGGAGGTGTTCAAAGCCCTGGCGGAGCGTTTCCCCGACATGACGGTGGCGACCGAGGAGCTGGAATACCACCCCAGCATCACGTTCCGCTCGCTGAAATCCTTGCCGGTCACCTGGCAATAGGGGGGCGGCCGTGGCTCGCAACCTGCGCGTCCGTGTAGACCACGCCACCTGCGTCGGCAACGCGATGTGCGAGGCGATCGCCCCAAAGGTGTTTCGCCTCAACGAGAACCGGCAGTCAGAAGCGGTCGATCCCTCCGGTGACACCGTCGAGAAGATCCTGGAAGCGGCCGAGAGTTGCCCGGTCAGCGCGATCTTTGTTGAGGATGCGGAGACCGGGGAACAGCTCTTTCCGTAGCCGATTTCAATCCCGCTCCCCAACACCTCCGCTTGCGGGGGTGTTGCGTGAGGGCGCGGGCATGACGGTCTAACTCGTACGTAGATCCGATAGCCCTGGCGCCGGCAGCGCGAGGGCGGGCACGGTTGCGATGACAACGCGATGCCCAGCGGATTTGGCATGATGTTTGCTCGACTGTGCGGCGTAATCCGCAGCCACAGTCAACAGGTCGATGCCGCAGGACCCAGGCTTTACCGAGGAGCAAAAACAGTACCTTGAAGGATTTCTTTCCGCGATTGCCAAAAAACGCGGCATCGGAACGCCTGCGCTCTCGGCAGATACTCAAGATAACGGGCAAACAAGTCGCATCGCCGCTAGCAACGAGCAGAAAAACGATCCGAATTACCTCCATATAGCGGCGCAGAATCGGGCGGTCGCGGCCGGCGGCACGCTGGTGCCAGAGGAGCTGGCCAAGCGCGAGAAGCACCCCTTCGATATGTGGGACGAGATGGCGGCGAACGCGGCCGCCAGCCGCTTTCCGACCGGGCTCGACGTCTTCCGCCACAAATTTCACGGCCTCTTCTACGTCGCGCCGAGCCAGAACGCCTTTATGCTGCGGCTGCGCCTGCCGGGTGGGATCGTGTCGGCGGCTCAGGCGCTGGGGATCGCCGACTTAGCCGAGCGTTACGGCGGCGGCTATATCAACGTCACGACGCGGGCCAATCTGCAGATCCGCGAGATCGGCGCGGCCCATCCGATCGATGTGCTGACCGCGATCGACGAACTGGGCCTGACCTCTCGCGGTGCCGGCGCCGACAACATTCGCAACCTGACGGGCAGCCCGACCGCCGGCATTGACCCGCAGGAATTGATCGACACGCGGCCGCTGACCCGCGCCCTCTACCATCACATCCTGAACCATCGTGAGCTGTACGGCCTGCCGCGCAAATTCAACATCGCCTTCGACGGCGGCGGGACGGTCGGTGTTCTCGAAGACACCAACGACATCGGCTTCACCGCGGTGCGGGTCGCGGCCGGGAAGCCGGTGCCGGAAAACGTCTATTTCCGCATGCTGCTGGGCGGCCTGACCGGGCACGGCAGCTTCGCGAGCGACGCCGGCGTGCTCCTTGAACCCTCGGAAGTGGTCGCTGCGGCCGCGGCGATCCTGCGCGTCTTCATCGATCACGGCGACCGCACCGACCGCAGGCGGGCGCGGCTCAAGTACCTGATCGAGCACTGGGGCATCGAAAAAGTCATCGGTGAGGCGGAGCAGCATCTGCCGTTTGCGTGGCGATTCGCGGCGGTCGAGATTTGCGAACCGCGCGGTCCGGTCGCCCGACACGCCCATGTTGGCGTGCACGCACAGGCCCAGCCGGGTCTCGCCTATATCGGCGTGGTGTTGCCGGCCGGCCGCGTGACGGTGCGGCAATTGCGCGGCCTCGCCGCGATCGCCGAGCGCCGCGGCTCCGGCACCCTGCGCCTGACGGTGTGGCAGAACCTGCTGCTCTCCGATATTCCGGAGGACGAAGTGCGCAATGGTGTCGCCGAGATCGAAGCGCTCGACCTCGGCACAGAGGCGAGCGCGGTGCGCGCCGGTCTTATCGCCTGCACCGGCAATGCCGGATGCATATTCTCGCTCAGCGACACCAAACGGCATGCGCTTGACATTGGCGACTACCTCGATCCCCGGATCGACCTCGACCAGCCGATCAACATTCATCTGACCGGCTGCCCCAATTCCTGCGCCCAGCATTATGTCGGCGATATTGGATTGCTGGCGACGAAGGTCGATCTCGGCGGCGACGACGAGGGCGAAGGCTATCATGTGGTGGTCGGCGGCGGCAGCGGCGCCGACTTGTCGCTCGCCCGCGAGATTTATCAATCGATCCCGGCGGGCGAGGTGCCGCGCCGCATCGAGGTGATCTTGCGGACATTTCTCGCCCGCCGCTGCGCCGGCGAAACCTTTCATGCCTTCACCAACCGGCACAGCGTCGATGAACTGAGCCGCCTGTTCGCCGGCGATACCCGGGTCGAGGCCTGAGATGGGCTTCGTCGCGCCTTCTTTGCCCGAGAATGCGCCGTTCTCGTCGCTGCAGCGTGCCTGGCTCGACGGCTTCATCGCCGGCCTCTTCGTCAATGGCGAGCGCGTCGCCGCCGGGACGATTGAAGCCCCTGTTGCGGCACGAGAGCCGGAGGATTTTCCGTGGCATGACCCGGGGATGCCGCTCGATGAGCGGGTCGCGCTCGCCGCCGGAAGGCGCCCCGAACGGGTATTGATGGCGGCGATGGCGCAGACCGATTGCGGGCAATGCGGCTATTTGTGCAAGACCTACGCCGAAGCGATCGCGTCCGGCGTCGAGACCAGCCTCAGCCGCTGCGTGCCCGGCGGTAAAGCGACCTCGCGCAAACTGAAGGCGCTGGTGGCCGAACTGGGCATGCCGGGGGAGGAGCGGCCGGAGGCACCGGCGGCTTCTGTCGCCATTACTCCGCCCCCCGCCCCGCCATCCGCGGCCAGAGCGCTGGGCGAACGTTTTCCGGCCCGGTTGCGCGCGGCGGAAAGGCTCAATCGCGATGGCACGGAAAAGGATACGCGGCTGGTCGTGCTCGATGCCGACCTCGGCTTTGAGAGCTATCGGGTCGGCGACAGTCTCGGCGTCGTCGCGCGCAACTGCCCCGAGCTGGTCAGCGCGATCATCACGTGCCTCGGCGTCCGGTCGGATACGCCGGTATTGTCGCCCGACGGCATCGAACGGCCTTTGATCGAGGCCCTCAGCGAGTGCGTTGAGCTGCGACGCCCGTCTGACCAGGCGATCGAGGTATTGGCCTCGCGCGCGCTCGATATCGACGAATCGCGCATCTTGCAGGCCATCGCCGAGGGCTATCCCGGCGCCGGCCCGGACGATGCCGACCTGCTCGACCTGCTCGACACCTTTCCGTCGGCGCGCCCGCCCCTGTCCGAGCTGATCTCGGCGCTGGATCCCTTGCGGCCGCGCCTCTATTCGATCGCCTCTTCGCCAAAGCGGGCCGCAGGCGAGGTTCATCTGACCGTTGCCGCCGTGCGCTATCAGAAGCGCTCGCGCCGGCGCACCGGCGTCGCCTCGACCTTCCTGTGCGATCGCACCGCCCCGGGCGAGACGGTGTCGGTCTACGTCCATCCCGCCGAAGCCTTCCGCCTCGCCGCGCCCGACGCGCCGATGATCATGATCGGCCCTGGCACCGGGATCGCCCCGTTCCGCGCCTTCCTGCAGGAGCGGCAGGCGATCGGCGCGCGCGGCCGCAATTGGCTGTTTTTCGGGAACCCGCATCGGCACAGCGATTTCTTCTTCGAGGACGAGTTGACCGCCTACCACCGCGACGGGCTGCTGACCCGGCTCGACACCGCCTTTTCGCGCGATCAGGAACACAAAATCTATGTCCAGCACCGCCTGCTCGAACACGCGGGCGAGCTATGGGCATGGCTCGAAGACGGCGCGCATCTCTATGTCTGCGGCGATGCCCTGCGTATGGCCCGTGATGTCGATCAGGGGCTTGCCTACATCGTCGCCAAGGAAGGCCGGATGCAACCGGCGGCCGCCAAGGCCTATCTCGCCCGGCTCGCCGGTGAGGGCCGTTATCAGAAGGACGTCTACTGAAACCGATACCGGCGGCCGCCCAAAAAGCCGGCCGCCGCCAATGAAAGCTTTGCCGCTGGGAGAGTTTCATGTTCCTCGACACTGTCGACCAGTTCGCCAAGACGGCCGTCGCCAAATCGGCGTTTCTGCGGCGCTCGCCGCTCGGCTTCACGATCAGCTCGATGATGGCCGGCGCCTATGTTGGCATGGGCATCATCCTGATCTTCTGCGTCGGCAACGCCGTCGACCCGAGCATTCGCCCGGTCGTGATGGGCGCCTCGTTCGGCATTGCGCTGACCCTGGTGATTTTCGCCGGTTCCGACCTGTTCACCGGCCATACGATGTTCATGACGCATGGCTGGCTCCAGGGCCGCACCAGTCTGCGCGAGCTTGGCGCCTGTTGGGGCGTGTCCTGGGCCGGCAATCTGGTCGGCTGCGTCATCCTGGCAGCGCTGTTCGTCGCTGGCGGCGGCGGCCCGGCTCTGCTCGGCCCGGGCGGCAAGGCGCCGCTGATCGTCACCGTCGCGGCGGCCAAGATGAATGCGCCGGCGCTCGAGCTCGTGGCCCGGGCGATTCTGTGCAATTGGCTCGTCTGCCTGGCGATCTGGACTTCGGCGCGGATGACCAGCGACGCCGCCAAATGCATCGCCATCTTCTGGTGTCTCTATGCTTTCATCGCCAGCGGGTTCGAGCACTCGGTCGCGAACATGACGCTATTGTCGATTGCCCTCCTCACCGAGCACCCGGCTACCGTGTCGCTCGCCGGGCTGGGATGGAACCTGCTGTGGGTGACGATCGGCAATACGATCGCCGGCGCCGGAATCATGGGGCTCGGCTATTGGGCGGCATCGCGCACCCCAGCCGCCGCGCCCGCCTCCGCGAGCCTCGTCGCCGCCGAGTAGCTGCCCCTTATCTACGTGACGGGCTGATAGGCCCGACGGCGGAGCTGCCACAGCAACAGATAGCCGAGGACGATCGAGCTGGACACCGCAAAGGCCGAGATCGTTCTAAATCATCCGAACGCAACTAAGCACTAGTGCTTTGCACCATTCAGAGGATTCACGAGAGCGTTAGGATCTGCGATACTGGGCCATTGCTTGGGGGATCGGGCGATGGCTCAAGGGGTATGCGTGGTTCTCAACACTGCGGAGCGCGAGCAGTTGGCGGCGATCGTGGCCGACCGCAACCGGCCGCGCAAGCACATCGAACGGGCGCGCATCGTGCTCGCCTCGGCGGATCGACACTCGGCGCAGTGGGTGGCGCACAGCATCGGCGTCAGTCGGCCGACAGTGTGGCGGTGGCAACAACGGTTTGCCGAGACCGGGGTTGAGGGTCTGCTGCGCGACAAGACCCGCAAGCCCGGCAAGGCGCCGATCGCGGCGGAAACGACGGCCCAGGTAGTGGCGCTGACGTGTACGGAACCGCCGCACCAGGCGACCCACTGGACCGGCCGAGCGATGGCCAAGACAACCGGCCTCTCGCCGAGTTCGGTGCAGCGCATCTGGCGGGCGCACAAACTGCAGCCGCACCGCCTGCGCACCTTCAAGCGCTCGCGCGATCCCAGCTTTGCCGCCAAGCTGACCGACATCGTCGGCCTCTATGTCGATCCCCCGGCGCATGCCGTAGTCCTCTCGCTCGACGAAAAGAGCCAGATCCAAGCACTCGATCGCACCCAACCCGGACTGCCGATCAAGCCTGGGCGCTGCCAGACCATGACGCACGACTACAAGCGGCATGGCACGACCACCCTGTTTGCTGCCCTCAGCGTGCTCGACGGGACGGTGATCGGCCGCCGTATGCAGCGCCACCGCCACAGCGAGTTCATCCGCTTCCTCAATGCCGTCGAGCGCGAGGTCCCGGCCGGCAAACTGATCCACACGGTGCTCGACAACTACGCCACCCACAAGCATCCCAAAGTGCTGGCCTGGCTGTCGCGCCATCCGCGCTGGACCTTCCACTTCACCCCGACCTCGGCCTCCTGGCTCAACGCGGTCGAGAACTTCTTTTCCAAAATGACCCGTCAACGCATCCGCCGCGGCGTCTTTCGTTCGATCGCCGACCTGCAGACCGCCATCAACGCTTATCTCGCCGAGCACAATACCAATGCCAAACCGTTCGTCTGGACCAAATCCGCCGACGCTATCCTGGCCAAACTCGAGCGCCTCCCTGTACCATCTGTTTGAGCCAGTGCACTAGCTGGTCCTGCCCGGCGCACAGCGTGCCTAAACTAAGTGCGCCTGCGAAGTCCTCGATCGCCTGAGCACGCGATATAGCGACGGCTTGGTGGGGCCGGCGCACTCCGTCAGCCGCAAACCGTCAGGGGGCCGGGCAACTGGCGATGCTGTTCGGGTTATTGCCCCAGCAGGGGCGGGTGGGGCAATAACTGGTCATGGCTGCTTCGATATCACCCGCCACCCCCCGGGCGATCGCCTGCGCCGCCGCGCTGTTGCGCGCCGGGCGGCTCGTCGCCTTCCCAACCGAGACCGTCTATGGGCTCGGCGGCGATGCGACCAACGAACGAGCCGTTACCGAGATTTTCGCCGCCAAGGGTCGGCCACGCTTCAACCCGCTAATCGTCCATGTCCCTGGGCTAGCCGAGGCAGAGGCGCTTGCCGTTTTCGACGATCGTGCTCGCCGGGTGACTGCGCGATTTTGGCCGGGGCCGCTGACCCTCGTCCTGCGATGCCGTGACGACAGCGGGTTGTCGCTGCTGGCGAGCGCCGGGCTCGACACGGTCGCGATCCGGGTGCCTTGCCATCAGGTTGCGCAGGCCTTGCTGCATGAGACCGGCCGGCCGATCGCCGCCCCCTCGGCCAACCGTTCGGGCCGGGTGAGCCCGACCGAGGCGGCGCATGTCGCCGAGGAGCTCGGAGATCGCGTCGCGCTGATCCTCGATGGGGGCCGCACCCCTGTGGGTCTCGAATCGACGGTGCTTGATCTCTCCGGTGAGGCCAATGTCCTATTGCGCCCCGGCGGCGTCACGTCAGAGCAGCTGACCGAACTCCTCGGCCCAATCGCCATTCCCGTCTCGGCCGAGCCGAAATCGCCGGGCATGCTGCCGAGCCATTATGCGCCTTCGCTGCCGCTGCGCCTCGACGCGATCGAACCCCATCCGGGCGAAGCCCTGCTCGCCTTCGGCCCAGACGCCCCGCCGGGTTTCGCCGAGGTGCTGTGGCTCAGCCGTTGCGGTGACCTGGCCGAAGCAGCGGCGAACCTATTCGCGATGCTGCGCCGGCTCGACCGGCCCCCGTTTGCCGGCATCGCGGTGATGCCGATCCCCGAGTGGGGGCTCGGCCGGGCGATCAACGACCGTCTGCGCCGCGCCGCCGCGCCGCGGCAAGGTTGAACCCGGAAGGAGTGGCGCATGGAGATCGAGACGACCATCGAGCGGATCAAGGCGGCGGTAGGTCCGCGCGGCTGGATCGCCGACCCCGGCGACCAGGAACCTTATCTCGTCGAGGCGCGCGGCCTCTATCGAGGTGCCACCCGGCTCGTCGTCCGCCCGGCGTCGACCGCGGAGGTGGCGGCGGTGGTGCGGATTTGCGCCGAAGCGAAATTGCCGATCGTGCCGCAGGGCGGCAACACCGGCCTCGTTGGCGGCGGTGTCCCGCCCGAGGACGGGCATAACATCGTGCTCGCGCTCGGCCGCATGAACCATATCCGCGCGATCGACCCGGTCAATTTTACGATGACCGTCGAGGCCGGCTGCATCCTCGCCGATCTGCAGCAGGCGGCCGCCGAGGCCGACCGGCTGTTCCCGTTGAGCCTTGGAGCGGAGGGGAGCTGCCAGATTGGCGGCAATCTGTCGACCAACGCCGGCGGCATCGCGGTGCTGCGCTATGGCAACACTCGCGAGCTGACTTTGGGCCTCGAGATCGTATTGCCCGACGGGCGGATCTGGGACGGGCTGCGGGGGCTGCGAAAGGACAACACCGGCTACGATCTGAAGCAGCTCTTTATCGGCGGCGAGGGCACCCTCGGCATCATTACCGCCGCGACGATCAAGCTTTTTCCCAACCCGCGCGAGGTCGAGACAGCGTTTCTCGGCCTCGGCCGGGTCGAGCACGCGATGGGCCTGTTCGCCAAAGCGCGCGCCGCCACCGCCGACCAGCTGACGGCATTCGAGCTGATCCCGCGGGCCGCTCTCGAACTCGCGCTGGCCGATGTTGCCGGCACGATCGATCCGCTCGCGGCACCTTATCCTTGGTACGTCCTCCTTGAAATGTCGTCGAGCGAGAGCGAGAGCGGCATCCGCGGGCTGCTGGAAAAGCTGCTCGGCCTAGCGCTCGAAGAAGGTTTCGTCGGCGACGGGGTCATCGCCAAGAGCGGGGCGCAGGCAAAAGAGCTCTGGCATATCCGCGAGGCGATCGTCGAAGCGCAGAATTATTCTGGCTCGATCAAGCACGATGTCGCGGTGCCCGTCAGCCGGGTCGCCGAGTTCATCAACCGCGCTACTCTCCTGGTCACCGAGAGGCTGCCCGGCATCCGACCGATGGCCTTCGGCCATGTCGGCGACGGCAACATCCACTTCAACCTGACCCAGCCGGAAGGTGCCGACAGGCACGCTTACGTGGCGCGCTGGCAGGAGTTCAACGACATCGTCCACGGTGTTGTGCGCGAGCTCACGGGCTCGATCAGCGCCGAACACGGCGTCGGCCGCTTGAGGCGGGACGAGATCACCCACTACAAATCGCCGATCGAGATCGAGCTGATGCGCCGGGTCAAGTGCGCCTTTGACCCCGACAACATCATGAACCCGGGTAAGCTTGTCAGCGTTTAGCGTCGCCTCAGCCGCGTCACAAACTCCGCTAGCTAACGGTATTCGTCGCCGCAGTCGCCGATCAGCTTGATCAGGTCGCGTGATCTCGCCAGAACCGTTTCGATGGCCGTATCATCGCCAGCGTCGAGCTCGAGGCCGAAGACCCGGGCATTGTCGGCAATGTGCTCGGCTACCCCGAGCCGCGTACCGACGATCGCGCCGGCGACCGCGGGACGGTCCAGTATGTAGCGGACCCCGACATTGGCGATGCTCACCTGATGCTTGTCGGCGATTTGTTTCAGCACCGCGAGCAGCTCCTGGAACAGCGACCAGCCACCCCAGGCGTCGACCATACGCTTGTACTTCTGTAACGAGGCGGTGCTGAGCTCGGCCCGCGCTGGCTCCGGCCGCCCGAGGTATTTCTCGGAGAGCAGCCCGCCGAGCAGGGTGCCGTAGGCGAGAAACGTCATTCCGCGCTCGCGGCAGAACGCTGCCATCCGCACCTCGGGCCGGCGATCGACGAGCGAGTACTGCACCTGGTTCGAGACGATCGGGACGCCGTGATCGGCGATAACCCGTAGACGTTCGGTGTCGAAGTTGGTCAGTGCCAGGTGGCGGATTTTGCCTTCGTGCTGCAGGTCGGCGAGATGATCGAGCGCCTCGAGGTAGCTCTCGTCGCTATACTCCCACCAATGGAATTGCACGAGGTCGAGACATTCGACACCCATTCGTGAGAGCGAGACGTCGATTGCCTCTTCGACGATGCGTCTCGTCATCCGCCCGGGATGCGGAACCCACTTGGTAAAGGCCTGGATCTCCGACAGTCGCTCGGATCCGTGCCGGGCGGCGAAGCGGCGGCGGAAGTCGCCGATGAAGTCCTCGGCCGGGCCGTAGTGATCGGCGAGGTCCCAGGTCGTGAACCCGGCGTCGTGATAGGCGAACATCTCGTCGACCGCGCGCCCTGATGCGATCGCACCATGCGCGCCGGAGACCTGCCACATGCCGTTGAGGATCCGGCAGATCGTCAGATCTGCGGTGAACTGGAAACGGCTCGACTGCGGTAGGGTCATTTTGCGCTCCCGGCACCGGTCATGCCGCGTGGAACCGGATCTCCTCTGCCTCGGGGGTGCCGACGAGCATTATGAACGTCGCATCGGAGGCGCCATCGTTGCGGAAATAGTGGACCCGACCCGCCGGGTTGAAGATCGCGTCCTTCGGGCCGAGCCCCTCTTCGGCGACATGCCCAGCCTCCTCCCAGCCCACCGTGATGCAGCCTTCCATCACGAAATACACGTCCTCGACCGGGCGGGCATAGCCACGCACTGCGACACCCCTCGGCAGCTGAAGCATGTCCATGCGATACCGACCGGGCGGCGCGCCGCCCTCGCCGATGTAAACTGACCGAGCGCAGCCCGCTTCCCATACCGGTCGCCGATCGGCATAGCGCACGATATGGCGGGCAAACTGTCGCTGGCGTGCGTCCTCGCTGTGCGGATCGAAGGCGCGGGTTTTCCCCGGGCTCGCGCCGAAGCGGCGGGCGGCCAAGGGATCACTGTCACGCGGGTGGCAAAGATAAACCGGCGGTTTTGGCATGCCGCTGCCCACGCTGATCGACATCAGCACGGGCTCGACCCCATCGTTGCGGAATCCGTGAGGCCGGCCAACCTGGTTGAGCACCATGTCCTTGGGCCCGAGCCGCGCCTCGATCACTTCGTCGCCCCAAGCCCAGCCGACGGTCAATACGCCCGATAGCACTAGGAAGTGCTCGACTACCTCATGGGAATGACAAGCGGCGTATTTGCCGACCGGCTGGTGCACCAAGCTCAGGGTGAATTTCCCGGGCTTGAGGGTGCTCGGATCGTCGGCCTTCGGCGACCCGCCAGCGCCGATATAGCGCATTTGCGCACGCGCCAGCTCGGGGAAGCCACTGCTGCCGGGGAAGGCGTCCCAGTCGAAGCTCTTGTCGGTGTGGCGCCCGATGAATGCCCGCATCTGGCTCGTTAGGTCGAGCGGCTCGGTTTGGGCGAAGAGGACCATGACAGGCTCCCGGTAATACCGCCTACCTATCTTGGCCCGGCGGCTCGTCGGCTCAAGAAAAATTTGTCAGATGCGCACGGCGCCGCTCAGGGGCGCGGGGGCGGTCGAGAGCCACCCAGCCGTCGCCGGCGAGCCAGCATGAGGCGTCGGGCTCTTCAGGGGCGCGGCGCAGTGACTGGACCGCCGTCAAAGGAGCCTTTGCCAGGGCTTCCTTGAGGCGTGACTCTGCTTCGCGATCGCGACCGCCGGTGCACGAGATGATCCCGACATGATGGACGAACCGAGCCGGGTAAAGCCGCGTCTCGCCGGCGTGCCGCGTGATCAGCAGCAAGCCGCCCCAATTTTCCGCATTGGTCAACGGGACCAAGAGATGGCCATCCTCGGCCACTAGCATGTCGAGCCGGTTGATACAGTATCACGGCTCTTTTACCCGACAATCACCGCTCGTTGAGCGATCTCGGGCTGTAGCAGCCGAGGCGCACCTCCTCGTTGTCAAGGCTCTGCCTAGAGGCCTCCAGCGCACGCAGCCGGCTGTCGAAGTCGCGCACCTCGATGGCATTGGCGAAAGTGTCGACCACCTTTGCCAATTCGGCTGCCTCGGCCGGTGCGAGCACCCCGCGCGCGACCGCCGCGGCGATCGCCTCCATCGCCGGCGCAAGATCGGCGGGCGTGCGCATCGGCGGGAGCGCAAAGGCAACCAGCCGCCCGCGATGCGGCGCGATCAGGCGGTCGAGACAGAGCCGCAACGCCGCAGCGTCACCGCCGAGAGCGAGCTCGACGGCTTTGCGGGTCAAGGCCTCGGCCTCGCCCTGCAGCATCAGCTGGGCCACCAGGGTCGATCGGTTGCGAGAGCCGCGCGGACGGCCGGCGGGATTACCGGAGCGGCCCTTCTCAAACGGGCGTCCCGGCGGTTTTTGCTGTTTTTGCAGGAAATTATCAGCAGACATTAACTTTTCCTCGGCAGAAATCCTAGAGCTGGGGCCACGTGGCCCGCGCGAGAACAGCGGGCCTTGTCCTGTTCGCTGGTTATTGGCCAATCGGATGTGCATCGCTTTGTTGTGATCAAAGCATATACATATATCACAATTTGTCAAATGGTAACGCCGAGAGAGCAATGCCGGAGATATACTTAACGGATCGCGGCATCAACGATGCCCTGGAGGACGCCGATAACGGAAACAACATACCGTCGCTGGGTCGGTCCCGCGGCGGCTTCCCTGAGAGCAAGGAGGAAAATCAATAAACGACTGTCTGATCGCCTATAAAGCGATCGTTGTTTTCGGCGGCAAGATCCATGATCTGCCCGAGGTTGGCTCCAGATAAAAGTAAGCATTCGCTAAAAATATTGATTTTCGATTTCGCTGAAGGAATCATTCGACCCGGGGTGATAGATTTTAGGCCCGTCCCGACGGCGGGATTTCCTTATCTCGGCAAGAAGCATGACTGAAGCCTGTGAACTGACCATTTTAATGCCGTGCCTCGACGAAGCGGAGACGCTGGGGAGCTGCATTTCCAAGGCGCGCGCCTTCCTTTCCCGCATCGGCTGTACGGGCGAGGTGGTGATCGCCGACAATGGCAGCACCGACGGCTCACAGGCGATTGCCGCGGCAAACGGCGCCCGGGTGGTTCACGTCGCCGAGCGGGGCTACGGCAGCGCTCTGCTCGCCGGCATTCGTGCGGCGCACGGCAAATACGTGATCATGGGCGACAGCGACGACAGCTATGATTTCAGCCGGCTGGACGCCTTTGTCGAACAGCTGCGCGCCGGCTACCATCTGGTCGTGGGCAACCGCTATCGCGGCGGCATCTTGCCGGGCGCTATGCCGCGGCTACACCGTTATTTGGGCAATCCGGTGCTGACTGCAATCGGTCGTCGTTTTTTTGCCAGTGATTGTGGCGATTTTCACTGTGGGCTGCGCGGCTTCGATCGGCAGGCAATTCTCGCGCTCGATCTCCAAGCCTCGGGGATGGAGTTTGCGACCGAGATGATCGTCAAGGCGACAATCGCCAAGCTGCGGTTGACCGAGGTGCCGACCACCTTGTCACCCGACGGCCGCGGCCGGCCCCCGCATCTGCGCAGCTGGCGCGACGGCTGGCGGCATCTTCGCTTCTTGCTGCTGTTCAGTCCGCGTTCGCTGTTCCTTTATCCGGGGTTCGGCCTCTTCGTGGTCGGCTGCTCGGCGATGGCTTGGCTGCTGCCACACCCGCGGCTGCTGGGCGGCGTCGGCTTTGACGTGCACACCCTGCTCTACGCGTCGCTGGCCGTCGTCGTGGGATTTCAGTCGATGATGTTCTGGGTCTTTGCCAAGGTCTACGGTATGCGGGAACGGATCGTGCCGCCGGACCCGTGGTTCCGCTCGCTGATGTCGGTCGTCACCTTGGAAGCCGGGCTCATCGTCGGCGCAGCGCTGCTGCTAGGCGGGCTGGGCCTCGCCGCCTATGCGCTCGGCACCTGGGGTGCCGAGCGGTTCGGGGCGCTCTCCGACCCGGAGACCATGCGGCTCGTCATCCCGTCGAGCACGGCCATCCTGCTCGGCTTTCAGATCATCTACAGCGCCTTTTTTATTAGCATTCTCGAGATCCGCGCTTCTCGCCCCACCGAAGGGACGGTACCGGACCGCTCGGTCGAAGCGGCTTAGTCAGCGGATCAGGTTAGCGTTCGTGACACCCGCGCTTCGGTCATCTCCTCTTCAGGAGGTAAGCCCAATACGGACCATGGGCACCATTGGCCTCAATTTGGTCGGTGCTCTAGAATCGTTAATGGACCAAAGGCGGCGACAGCGTAATAATTCGCGCGGATAAACTGATCGAGAACTATCACCCCGCTGCTGTGGGCGCCTTCGTTCGGCTCCTCGACACTGTCCCACTTGGAGGTCAGAACCACATATCTCGGCCGGCGGGTCTGGAGTTCACCGACTATCTCCGACTGTATTTCTATGGTCGTTTGTACCCCGGGAGCAAACATATCCCATTTTGTTATGGAAGGTCTTTTAGAAACAAAATAAAATAACACATTGTTGACGAAAATTTTATCGTGCCTGTTTAAGCCAACAAAGATAGCTTCGTTTTCTGCGGTGTGTTCCTGGATATAGCGGATTGCTGCTGGCTCCTCCCGGGAAATGTAAAAGCATCGGATCCGTTCCAAACCCTCCGGGGGGAAGCAACTCCCATTTTCCGAACGCGCGCGAGCGAAGACGCCATTCTCTGACCGGGCGAGAGCGAAGACGCTATTCGACGGAGCACCGCCGTCCGCAGCCGCCCAGGCGAGGTTCTCTGCAAACCGAGAGCGAGCATTCCACATCGGCGGCAACGATATGAAAAGCAAGCAGGCAATTCCTACGCCGAACAGGATTTTCGCCGCACTGGAACGACGCTCAAACTGCCAAACTGTCATAATAACGAGCGAAGGAACAATCGACAAAGCCATGTGAAGGGGGCTGACGCGTACCCAACCTTTAAAGAAAAAGAGCAGACTAAAAAAGGTCAGTTGCACTAGGGTCCATAGTCGTTGCGAGATAAGCGCTTGGTTATCGATGGGCGTTGCCGCCCGCTGACCTCTAACAAACGTCAACACGGCCGTTGTACCCAACAACACAGCTACGATAGGCAGGTAGATGGCCGCCTGATCAAGCGAGGCAAGCCTCAAATGTATGATTTCTCGCGCCATCGCCACCAGCGAAGGAAAAGGCAGCGATGCCATTCGGACATAAATCCTTGCCGGTATCAGAACGAGATCGAGAAGCATATCGTGCACGCCGCCGGCCGCGAGGAGCAACGCGAGCGGCGGAACCAAGGCGAGCGCGATACCGCCCGCATAGATCATGACCGAACGCAGGAGCCCGCTAATCTTGTTTGGCGTGTCGAGCTTTTGCGTAATATGGAATAAACCAAGCGTTAACGCACCGACGACGGCCGCTGCGACACCGACATCATGGCGAAAAAGGATAGTGACACCGACGCAAATGCCACTTGCCAGCAGCGGCGCGGTCGCGTGACATCCCCGATATATCGGCACCAGGCAATAGAGGCTGAGGAGAGAAAAAAGAAGGGAGGGAAACACGGGAAATCCGTAAGACCCGAAATACGACAGCCAGATGCACGTCAACGCGGCGAGGAAGATGGCTCTTTTTCTGCTCCAAGCGCCATCGACTATGAGGTAAATTACGAGTACTGTGCAAGCGCGGGTCAGTAAATCCCATAAGCGCTCGACGAGGACCGATGGACCAAAGAGTTTAAACAGCGCCGCCAAGACGTAGAACTGGGCCGGGCCATAGGTTCTAAAAAAGTCTCGATACGGCACATCGCCGGACAATACCCGGGTCGATCCAAAGAGAATAAATCCTTCGTCATATTCATTAACAAACCTGAACATCGTAGCGAAGAGAAAGAGAAAGGCCCAGCCCAACACTCCGATCGCGATCCAATGACGGAGGGGCCTGTTTTGCCTCCCGGTATCAGCGGTCACAATACCGTTGCTCAGGTCGCGTGTCATAACCCCGCGCCCCGCCAATCATCTTTATTCTTCGAATGGGGTACGTTCGGAATTTCGCCACCCTTTGCCAGCGAAGTCATTGACAAGATTGTTGATTACGTCAAGTAGGAGCCCGGCTGCCTTGGCCGTTACGCCACGTTTGATTTGACAGGGCGGTCCCGCTGATGATACTCGGCACTAGTTCGCCGGTTGTGAACCCCCGCTGCTGGCATGGTGGTGGCGGCAGGCTACCCGCGAGCGGCACCCGCGTACGTTGCCCCCTCATCTAGCTAGACCCGTAAGACCGAAAATCGCTGTGGAACGATCACGTCGAGCAGAAGCGTTCGAAATAAACGCGATGTATCAGATAGTGAATATTTCCTCGAAGGAAGTGTTGGCTAGGGCATTCACATGGCATACGATCTGACGCAGCTAAAATTTCACGGGGATGATGTGGTGATCAGCAATTTTGCGGAGATCAGGCGGCCGCATCTCGTGTCGGTCGGGAACCACGCAGCGATCGATAGCTTTGTTAGTATCGCGACCGGTGCCGAGATCGGCGATTATGTTCACATTTCACCGCACGTGTCGGTCATTGGCGGGGCGACCGGCATGCTGCGCATGGGGCACTTCACCAACCTTGCTGCCGGGTGCCGCATCATTTGCGGTTCCGACGAATTTCTCGGGCACGGTCTCATTGGATCGGGTGCCATTCCAGCCGTCCATCGCGACAAAGTCAAGATCGCCCCGGTCATATTGGCGAACTTCGCCAACGTCGGAAGCAACGCGGTTATCATGCCCGGCGTTAGCCTGGCAGAGGGGTCGGTTGTCGCGGCGTGCGCATTTGTCAACAAAGACACGGAACCTTGGACCATCTATGCCGGTGTCCCCGCCAGCCCCATCAAGTCGCGTCGTCGTGATCTGATGCTGGCCCATGCGAAATCTCTCGGCTATTAACCCCTCCGATTTTTGAAACCTGCGTCTAAGTGTGCGCATGAGAGATCGCCACCCGGGAACGGAAACCGAGCTGGCACTCTCCGTTGTGATGCCGGTCCGCGACGACGCCCCCAGCGTCAATGTCATGACGCGCATCCTGAGCGTCATGATCGAGGTCCCGTGCGAGATCATCGTCGTCTATGACGACCCGAACGATACCAGCGCACCCGTGGTGAAGAGGCTCGAGCCGAAATATCCGAGCCTCAGGGGAGTGCTGAATTCCCGGGGGCGGGGCGTTCTCAACGCAGTGACGGCGGGCGTCGAGGCCGCCCGAGGCACATACGTACTGATCTATGCGGCCGACGAGGTCGGGCCCGTGCTCGCGATCGAACCCATGCTGCGGCTGATGCGGCAGGGCTGCGACTTGGTGAGTGCGACAAGATATGCCGGCGGCGGCAAGCGGTACGGAGGCTCGCTCTTGGGCCACGTTCTTTCCTATACCGCGAACCTGCTGTTCCGCTTGCTCACTGCGACCGCACTGAGCGACTGCACGACGGGGATGAAGATGTTCCGCCGCGAAATTTTTCGCCGGCTGGAATTGTCGGGCACGGGCAGTGGCTGGTCCTTTGCGTTCGAGATGGCGATCGAGGCACAGCTTCTCGACCTGAAACTCGGCGAGGTCTCCATCGTATCGATCGACCGGCTGTTCGGCGGCCAATCGACGTTCCGGCCGCTGCCGTGGATCCTGTCCTATGCGCGATGGTTCGTCTATGGGATGCGCAAGCTGCCGCCCTGGCGTCGTCCCCGGCCGAGGCTCGCGTTCCCGACCGTCGCTTACCTCCCAATGGCCCATTGACGGGAGCGGACCCGCCCCGGGGTAAGACTCAGCATTCCGGTTTTCATTGTGTTGTGCTGCGAGATTTATCAGGATGTCCCGCGGGTGTGGCTCTTGAACCGACCGGTTTTCGGGACGAATTTACTTAGAGGGGCATTCCATGCAGGACATAAAGATAAGGTGGTTTGGCCCCGATGTCGGCGATCTCGAACAGGCGGCCGTCGCGCGGGTCATCACCAGCAATTATATCAACGACGGACCGACGACGCGACGTTTCGAGACGGCGTTCGCGGAAAGGCTTGGCGTCAAGCATGCGCTGGCGGTGACGAGCGGCACCGCGGCGATCACCCTCGCGCTGATGGCGGTCGGGGTGGGCCCCGGCGACGACGTCATCGTTCCCGATCTCACTTTCATCGCCACGGCCAATGCGGTGCGGCTCGCCGGCGCGGAGGTCAAGCTCGTCGATGTCGAACCGCATCGCTTTACTCTCGACCCGGTGAAGGCGGAAGCGGCAATCGGGCCGCGCACCAAGGCCATCGTGCCGGTCAACGTCAACGGGCGCGCCGCCGATTACGAGACTCTCGAGCGACTTTGCACCGAACGCGGCCTGAAGCTGGTCTGCGATGCTGCCGAGGCGCTTGGTTCGCGTTGGCATGGCCGTTCTCTCGGCACCTTCGGCGATGCCGGCTGCTTCTCATTCTCGGCGAACAAAACCGTGACCTCCGGCCAAGGGGGTATGGTCGTCACCAATTCTGATGAGGTTTATTACCGATTGCGCGAATTAAAGGACCAAGGCCGCCGCTTCGGCGGCAGCGGCGGCGACGACCTGCATCCGGTAATGGGCTTCAACTTCAAATACACCGATCTGCAGGCCGCGATTGCACTCACCCAACTGGGTCGCATGGACGAGCGTATCGTCAATTTCGGACGGCGCGATGCGTGGTACCGCGGCTTTCTCGCCGATTGCCCGAATGTCGTATTCCCGGAGACCCCCAATTTTGCGGGCGAGGTCCTGCAGTGGACCGATATCCTCTGCGATAACCGTGCGGCAATCCTGACCGCTCTGAGCGCTCAGGGGATCGACACCCGGTCCTTCTGGTTTCCGTTGCACCGGCAGGAACCCTATCGCGCTGAAGACGACGCGTTTCCCAATTCGATTGACATTTCGGCGCAAGGACTGTGGCTCCCCTCGGCGTTCGACCTCACCGAGGCGCAGGCGAGGACCGTCGCAGAGGCCATAAGAGCGGCGGTCGGCTGACTCCTGTTGGGCGCCGCGGCGGTCGGGGATCCGCCTTCAGGGAAGCACCCGGGGTTCCGCGAGCGGGACGATGAATTTCCCCCGAAAGCCGTTGCGTCGCAGGTTCCCGGCCAGGGCATCGGCGATGTGCCAGGACAATAGCAACGCGTATTCGGGCTGGTCTTCGAACAGCCGCCGCTCGTCGAGGATCGGAATTCTGGTGCCGGGGACGTATCGGCCGATGCTTGGGGAGCCGGCAATTTCGAGGACGCCGTCGAGGATGCCGGCATCGAGCCCGACATAGTTGATCAGCGTCGTCGCTCGCGGCGAAGCGCCGATGCCGTAGATGCGTTCGTTGCGCCCCTTGATCCCAGCAAGAAGGTCATACAGCTGGAGTTTTGACCGGACGACGCGGGCGCGAAACGGCCTCAGCGCCGTGCCGTCGAGCAATCCGGCGGCCGCCTCCGCCAGGAGAGTTTTGTGGACGGACGGGCGCAGCTCCTGCTGGCTGTTGAGGGAGGAGTACACGCGCAATGAGCCACCATGCGCAGGAATACGCTGCACGTGGAAAATTTCGAGACCTGCTCCCTCTAACAGTCTCTTCAGCGCGCCCAAGTGATAAAAGCGCAAATGTTCATGGTAGACGGTGTCGTATTGGAGCGTCTCGATCAACGACGCCAGATAACCAACTTCAGCAACAAAAACGCCGTCCTGCTGCAACAACTCGGCGACACCGGCAACGAACGACCGTATCTCGCCGGCGTGGGCAAGCACATTGGTTGCCGTGACTATCTTTGCCCGACCGAACTCGGCACGACAGCGCAGAGCGGTCTCGCGGTAGAAAAAAGCCATGATGGTGCGGATGCCGTGTCCGATCGCGTCTTCAGCCGCGCGCGTGGGTTCAATGCCCAGCACGGGATGTCCGCCGTCGCGGAAATTCGACAGCAGCGTCCCATCGTTGGAACCAATGTCGATGCAGAGGTCGCTCGGTCCGAGCGCAAACATTTCACGGCAATCGCGATAGAGCTCGGCGAAATTGTCGCGCATCGCCCGGGTGGTGTTCGAGCGGTAGGTGTAATCCGGCGGGAAAATCACACGCCGGTCGACCTCGACGCCAAGCTGAACCAAACCGCACGCTTCGCAACGAAGAAGCTCAAGCGGATAGGTAGGCTGCTCACTCGCCGGCACCCCGATTTCGGGCATCGGATGCCGCCGCGGGATGTAACCAAGAAATAGGGCGGAGGCGAGAGCAGCGCTGCCGCAAGCTTGGCAGGCAACGATCGGTCGCGAGGTTTCGTTCGGCAAGAATTGCGCTCCTCTGGAAGCTAGGCGACGCGCATCCGGTCGGTGCGCAATTGCTGATTGGCGGCGTACCACGCCGTCGTGTCAGCGAGCCCATCATCCAGCGGGATGCGCGGTTCGTAACCGAGGGCGGCTAGTTTTCCGATGTCGGGGCAGCGGCGCAACGTCTCGCCGGCAAAGCCTTCGGTTGCCTGGACGTCGATGTCGTGGCCGAACTGCCGCGCCACGCGCCGTGCCAGGTCGGCGATCGTCACCTCTTCTGGGTTGCCGATATGGTAGACGCCGAGATGCTCGCCGTGTGCAAGCAGGCACATCAGCCCTTCGATGAAGTCGTCGACATGGCAGAAGGCGCGGGTCTGGTTGCCGTTCCCCTTAAGCGCGAACGCCAATCGGCCCTCCGACGCGGCCGCCGTCAAATCGATTATCCGATTACAGAACTGGGGGATCACATGCTCCCAGCCCATATCCGGGCCGTAAATATTGTGCGGCCGAAAGATGGTCACGCGCTCGAACCCGGTACGCCCCCAATTGACCGCCATCAGCTCGCAAATGAGTTTGCCGCCGCCATACGAATAGCGAGCATTGAGTACGTCCGGCACGACTAGCGGCACGTTCTCGGGCGTGGGAATGCGGGGCGGCTGCTGATAGACCTCCGAACTTGACGCCAGGACCAATCGGCCCACCTGCTCGCTCCGGCAGGCATCGAGCACGTTCAGCATCCCGCGAATGCCGATGTCCAAGACGAGCTCGGGATATTGGTAAAAGAATTCGGTGCCATTGAGAAATGCCAGGTGCACCACCTCATGCATGCCGGCCACGGCAGTGCGCACGGCTGTAGCGTCTCGCACGTCCCCCTCGATCATCTCGATGTCGTCGGCAACGTCTCGCAATCGTCGCGGTCGGCCGCGCAGATGATTGTCCAGAACTCTTACCGTATGGCCTTCTGTGACGAGGCGACGAACGCATGCCGATCCCAGAAATCCGGATCCGCCCGTAACGAGATATCTGGAGACCATCGATGTCCTGTGGCGACGTCCTCTGGCCTAAGGGCAGATCAGCGGTGGAAGTCCAGTAGCCCCGCCAGAGACGCCTGGGCGATAATAGCGACGTAAAGGGCATGGTCAAGGCGGCCGGACAGAACCGCGTCGCGCAATTCCGTGAGCGATACGATGACGGGTTCGACGCCCGGCTCCGGCTGCCAGCCCGGCGCCGGGCCTTCAGCATCACCGAGGAAAAATCCGTGCACCCTGTTCTCGAGACGAGCGGTATCTGGTGAGAGCGGGGGCAGAGCGACCGGCGGGCTCGGGCTGGAAAAGCCGGTTTCTTCGACGAGTTCGCGCAACGCGCCTATCCCCGCATCCTCGCCCCGCTCGACCAGCCCAGCCGGCAGCTCTAGGGTCGAGCGTTGTGATGCCGGGCGGAACTGACGCACCAGCGGCACCCGACCGTCGCCCGTAATGGCGAGCACGGTTGCATAATCAGCCACGCGGAATGAATGAAAGGTCTAAGGCTCGGCATCTGCACCGGTCCTGTACGTGCGCTCGACAAGCACAGCCCATGCAGAGAGCTTGCTTTTGCGGACGGAGATGAGTGTTGGCGTCTTCAATAATTGGCCCCACGCGAAACCGGCAGACGCCCGGTGTTGTGGCTTCCCATCGCGGCATAGCCTATGTCGGGCGGTAGCCGCAGCTCCTGCGCTTTATAATGATGCCAAAGATCGTAGATGATACCGGGTGCGCCCATCAGTCTGGCCAAATGGGACAACGGCAAATTCTCGAACACCGGGTGATTGTTCAGGATCAGCACTAGGTTCGCCCCGCGGAATCCATCTTCGAGACTGTCCACCGGTGCGATCCCGAAGCCGGCAATATCGTGGGCAGGGACGACCGCATCGAAGCCGCGAAATTCGGCGGTGGGATAGGTATCCCTGAGGGCATCGAGGATCGGCTTCGCCGTCGTCCCCCGAATATCATCCGTCGCCGGGCGGCCTTTGAAAGCTAGTCCCAGCAATGTGATTACCGGCTTCATCGGGAATCCGGTAAGCCTATCCGTCCAGCCCTGCAGCGTCTCGGCGACGCCACGCAACTGTTGCTCATTGAGTTTCCAACTCGTTAGTGCAATCTCCGGGACGACGCCGGCCTCGGCGACGCCTTCCGCAAGGATATAGGAGTCCTTGGACAGACAGGGCCCACCGACGGGGCCCGGAAGCGGCACGACATGGCGTACGTAGCCGAGCTTGCCGGAACGAACGACCTCGTCGGCGCTGATCCCGATTGCATCGCACATCAACGAAACTTCGTTGGCTAATGCGAACAGGACATCGCGCTGCACATTGTCGATCAGCTTGATCATCTCGGCGGTTTCGAAGCTCCCGACCCGCACGATGGTCGAGGTCAGAAACTGGAAGATTTGTGTTGCGCGCATTATGGTTTGAAGGTCGGATGCGCCGACGATCTGAGGCAATTGGCGCAACTCGCGTAGCGCCTGGCCCTCGATCGTGCGTTCGGGACAAAAGGCCAATTGCAGTCCCATGCCTGTTTCCTCGAGGATCGGCAGGACGAGATTCCGGGTCGTGCCAATCATGACCGTCGAGCGCAGCAGCACGAGCGACCGTGGCTTGGCGCACCTGGCGATCTCACGCGTAACGCGCTCGATCATGTCGAGACGGACCTTTCCGTGCCGGTCAAGTGGCGTGCCGACAGTAATGATATAGACGCTGGCCTCGCAGTCTTTCGGGATTTCGCGGTGCCACTCCAGGAGGCCGTCTTCCATGCCTAGAGCGAGCATCTCGTTGAGGCCCGGCTCGTGGAAATGCGACTGCCCACAGCGCAACATCTCGAGCACGCTCGAAGATATTTCGATTCCCATGACGCGGAATCCAACGCTTGCCATCGTGGCCGCAAGTGTCAACCCGACATAACCCAATCCGACGATGCAGATCTGCCGATCATGAAATGACTCATCGACGGTAACCAATGCAGGTCCCCGACGGCGCGCAGCGAGAGGGAGGTCTCGCTCTCGGTTGCAACTAATGCGAAAGATCGCCCCAAGGACGAAGACTAAGCGAATATGACCTTTTGTTCAAGGATGGTGTTGGTCGGGTTTAGTTAACAGCGATCCATCCGTCCCGGAACCGTTCGAAAGAGGGAGTGGGAAAGGGGTCCGGTGGAGATGCTCTAACAGGTAGATGTCCCTGAGATTTTACTGGTCGAGCATTTCAGGGGTATCCGGTCGCACAGCAAATTTGCGGGCGCGAAGGCTCGCGCATTCCATTACCTAAGGCTTAAACGATCAATCGAGCCATTACCTATATGGCGTTTTCTGATTGGTTCACGTCGCCACTATAAAAGGGGCTGATGGCTCGGCGCAAGTCCTCATTGGGTGCCGCAGACGCTTAACATTTTCGATTCCCATGTCTAAATTGTGCGTATGGCAGATAGCAACCCGCAAACGCCAGATACAGAGGTGGTCCTCTCCGTCGTAATGCCGGTTCGTGACGACGCCCCCGGCGTCAACGTCATGACGCGCATCCTAAGCGTCATGATCGAGGTACCCTGCGAGATCATCGTCGTCTACGACGATCCGGATGACACTACGATACCCGTCGTGAAGTCCCTTGCGGCGAAATATCCGGTTCTTAAAGGGGTGCTGAATTCCCGCGGCCGGGGCGTTCTCAATGCGGTCACCACCGGCATCGATGTCGCCCGAGGCAAGTACGTGCTCATATACGCCGCTGACGAGATTGGGCCGGTGCTCGCGATCGAGCCCATGTTGCGCTTGATGCAAAAGGGGTGCGACTTGGTGAGTGCTACGAGATATGCTGCGGGCGGCAAGCGATATGGTGGCTCGTTCGTAGGCCACATTCTTTCCTGTACAGCGAATCGGCTGTTGGTGCACCGCGACCGCACTGAGCGACTGCACCACCGGGATGAAGATGTTCCGCCGCGAGCTCTTTCATCGGCTGGAATTGTCAGACCAGGGCAGTGGCTGGTCCTTCGCATTCGCAATGGCGATCGAGGCGCAGCTTCTCGACTTGAGGCTCGGTGAGGTCTCGGCCGTGTCGATTGACCGCCTGTTCGGCGGCCAATCCACCTTCCGGCCGCTGCCGTGGATCTTGTCCTATTCGCGATGGTTCGTATACGGGATGTGCAGGCTGCCGCCTTGGCGTCGCCCGCGACCCAAGCTCGCCTATCCGCCTCTCGCCAGCACGCATCCCCTATCTTTCGCCCCACTCCCCCTAGATCGGGTGACCCGCGAGGACAGTGCCTAGCCGATCTATGCGCTTAGGCGGCGAGATCACCCTTGAGGAAGTCCGCCGCTACCGCTTGCCGAGGAAGAATTCGGTGCCTTCCGCGCGGCTGTGACGGCGGCTGGCCTGCATCAGGCTGGTGGTGCCGCACTCGGCATCGCCGCCGCGCCCGACTGCCGGGCGCCGATGGTAATGGGTGTCGCCAGTCCCACGGCTCGATGGTGTGTGGCATAGTCGGGTTCAGCCTTCCGGGCCCCGAGGAGCGCGGCGTGCTCGGAGCGATGAACCGCGCGCTCGCCCATCGCGGCCCGGATGCGAGCGGCATCTTTGTCGATACTCGCATCGCGCTCGGCCACACACGGTTGGCGATCATCGATCTTGCGGGCGGCGCCCAACCGTGCGTCGACGATGTGACCGGCAAATTGTCGCCGTATTGGTGCAATTCGGTTG
Organism: uncultured Alphaproteobacteria bacterium; assembly: GCA_963703745.1. Classification (GTDB taxonomy): domain Bacteria; phylum Pseudomonadota; class Alphaproteobacteria; order ATCC43930; family CGMCC-115725; genus AP-15. The sequence continues at coordinate 58,757 of CAVPFL010000002.1, forward strand.
ACTGAGGCTCGGCCGACTTGATTTCGTATTGTCGAGACGTCAAGATAACCGATGCGATACTAACAAAAAATAGAGACTTGCTCTTAGCCATCTCGCGGCAGCGGTTTGCCACCGTCGATAGAGGCGATGCGAGATCCGGAGCCCAGGAAACCAAAAGATTTCTGCAGGCCTGGGAAACCGGCTTCGATTTCGTGGCGCGGGAGGGGCCTTCGAGATGCGTCGCCGGCATCCGTTGACGAATTTGTTTGCAATAGGATAACAGAATCATGCCGTTCCGAACGTTGCTGTCGAACTGGGAAAGGTGGACCTAAGATGATGCGTCCGGGACCCCTGATCCGGGGTTTGTTTGGACCGTATGAGCGGGCGATCACGGAAGCTTATCGCAGGCTCTTCGTCGATCTAGACGACTTCGTGGACCGCCTGCAGGTCTGGGTCCCGCAGCCTCACAGAATATTAGAGGTCGGCTGTGGTGAAGGCGCGATGACCGAGCGGCTGAGCACGGCTTACCCAGCCGCCACGGTGACCGGAACGGACATCACCCCAAGGATCGGCCGGCTCTTCCGCGGGGATGGTGCCCGCGTCACCTTCCTGCGGAAGTCGGTCGAGGACGTTGCTCGGGACGAGCCTGCCTCCTTTGATCTTGTCGTATTGTGTGACGTCGTGCACCACGTGCCGTCGCTCGACCGCAAGCCGCTGCTCTCCGCCATTGGTCGCACCGTGGCCGAAGGGGGAAGTTTGGCGGTTAAAGACTGGATAGCTTCCGCCACTCCTATTCATTGGCTTTGCAGCATGGCCGATCGTTATCTTACCGGGGACGATGTGCAGTTTTGCACGGCGGCAAGCGCGCGAGCGCTCTTGACCGCCGCATTCGGCGGCGACGCCATTCGCGAAGAAGCCATGGTGCGGCCGTGGTCGAACAACGTCGCCTATCTCATTCGCCGATGAACCAGCACTCGCTCCGGACAATTCGCGTCGCCATGTCAGCTCGGGGCTTCTTTAATCCTCGCTACTTTTGGCATTTAAAGAACGATAAATAAAGTCGCGTTTGTAAAGTTCGTCAATGCCCGCGGTGTTAGGCCATTAAGCCTGCCAGCAGACAAGCCGGATCATTAAACCGTTGGGACCGGAACATATGGGCCGATTTAACGCGGCATGTGTCAGTCCTCTCAAAACCTGCCGGCCACGAGGGCGCGCAGGCGCGGAAACGTTCGATCGACAATTCTCGAGTAGTAGAAGTATCGCCGTATGCCTCGCGGCCCGAGCATCAGTATCGAGACCAATGCTTTGCCGATTTGAGTGAATTGCCCACCCAGGGCCGCCGCGAGCGCCGTGTTCAAATCGAACGAAGCTGCAGCTACAGGAAGTATTTCTGCTCTTGCTTCCGCAGACAGTTTGTCGGCATGGCGATCGACAATTGCTTGATGTTGATCTCGGAAGTCGGCACTATTGTCGCTACCCGAGACCGTAAGGGAATTTTTGTGGACTCGAAAACACGCTAAAGGGATCGGATGGTAATATACACGACCGACCGCCGCGAGTTTTAGATACAGGTCCCAATCCGCAGTATACCATAGCGCATTATCGAGGCCCCCGACGCTTAGATAGGCCTCGCGTCGGATGGTCGGCGCCGGGATGCCGATGAAGTTCTGAACGAGTAATCGTTCGATCAACATGTGCGCTGGGACCGGGGATTGGCCAGCCGGTAACGGGCAGCGCCAGAGCCCCAACCGCCTCGCGGATTCGTCGATAATGTAACACGGATGCAGATGGATCACGTCGTCGAATTGGGAGGAAAGCCATGTGCGGATCTCGGCACACCGGTTCGGCAGCCAGAGATCGTCCTGATGCAGCATGCAAATTCGGTCGCCCCGGGCCTGCGCCACGCCGAAATTGGTCTTTGCGGTCCAGGGCTGCAAATCGGGACGACGTTCGGCTCGGATCTGCAGCTTGTCGGCAAAGCTGTCGACGATCTTCAGGCTCGCGTCAGTCGCGCTCCCGTCGATGACAATTACCTCGATTCCACCGTCCTGTTGATCCACGACCGATTGAAGTGCAGCGGCGAGCCATCGCTCGCCATTATGGCAAGGAACAATCACCGACAGCCAGGGTTTTTTCATCGCCCGTTCGTCGCTCATCGATGCGTGATTTCTCACCCGTGGCGGTCGGGATTCTACGCTGGAAGCTCTGAACGCTATCACATTCGTGCCGCAGCGAACAGTCTATGAGCGCCGATTAACGACAAACCTGCCGATCCGAATCCCGCACGGCGAAGACATTGACGAATTGTGGTTGGACTGGTAGTATTGAGAATAGCACAGCCGCCCAACGCAAGGGATAAACCGAAGGGGTAGGTGCCATTCGCAGCCTTCTGATCGGAAGCGCGCGGCTGTTGGTGACGGCGGGACTGTTGTGGGCGTTACTGGCGCACGTCGATTTGAGCCGTGCCAAAGAGCTGCTCGATCATGTCTCGTTGCCGCTGTTGGCGGCGGGGACGGCGGTGCTATTAGCAACGAGCCCGTTCGGTGCGTTGCGCTGGCACATCGTGCTGGCGGCCGAGACGAACTCTCCTGGACCCTGGACCTTGCTGAAGATCGTCCTCGTCGGGCTGTTCTTCAATCAAGTCCTGCCTTCCGGCGTCGGCGGCGATGCCGTTCGGGCGTGGCGTTGCCACCGGCTCGGCATCGGTGTAGCTGCGGCCATCCGCAGCCTCGTGCTCGATCGTGTCAGTGGCTACGTTGTGGTGGTCGTCCTCTTTGCAGCGGGGCTGCCCGTTCTGCTGGACATTCTCCCTGACGTGCGCCAGCGTTATGGAGTTGTCCTGCTGCTCGGGACGGCGCTATGCGGATTGCTCGCGCTGTTCGTGATCGATTACCTGCCGCGGGGGCTATTGCGTTTTCGGCTCGTTGCCGAGTTGGCTGCGCTGTCGCGCGAGGGCCGCCGGCTGTTCGCCCGGCCTGCGCGATCCGGTGCCGTACTCAGCCTCGGTGCCGCCACCGTTGGCCTTACTATCCTTGCCATCATGCTGGTCGCGGGCAGTCTCGGAGTCGATCTTCCCTTCGGCAGCTGGGTTGTGATCGTGCCTCCGGTCACCCTGATCCAGCTGGTGCCCGTCTCGCTTGCCGGATGGGGGGTGCGCGAACTCGGCTTTGTTGTCGTCCTGGCCGGGTTTGGAATCCCGGCCGAGGCCGCTCTCGCTGCCTCTTTGTTGGTCGGCTTGTGCATGATTGTCGTCGGTTTGCCCGGGGGTTTGCTGTGGCTGACCGGCTGGGACATTTCCCGGCCAACCGCGGCCAAGAGCGGACGTGTTGCTGCCGGGGTCGATCCGTAATACAAGGGGCGCCGGTAAGTCCCGACCAAACTAAGGCCAATCGCTGCGGCCGCGGAACATAAGACACGTGATAATGATCGAAGTCCATCCTGCTCACCGTAACTCGCGAATCCTTGTTGCATTGTTCTCTAGAATCGTTGTCCGACCGAATGCCGCGACCGCACGGTAATTTGTGCGAATGTATTGATCGAGAACTGTCACTCCGCTGCTCTGGGCGCTGTCGTTGGGTTCCTCGGCATTGTCCCAGTCGGAACTCAAAACCACGTATCGCGGCCGGCGTGTCTGCAGTTCAACGACCATTTCCGATTGGATTTCCATGGTCGTTTGAACCCCAGGGTCGAAATGATACCATTTTGTCATCGGCGCCCTTTTGGAAAGAAAATAGAATAATATGTTCTCGCCAACCAGCTTATCGTGCCGGTCGTTGCCGACAAAAATGGCCTCGTTATCTGCCGTATGCTGCTGGATATACTGTATCGCCGCTAGCTGCTGCGGATTTATGTAAAAGCATCGAAGGCGCTCCAGGCCCGGAGGGGGAAAGCAAGCGCCGTTGTCCGATTGGGCGGGACCCAGGATACCACCGTTCGCAGCCCAGGCGAGGTTGCGTTCAAACCAAGCCTCGGCAAACCACACCGGCGTTAGCGATATCAAAAGCAGGCAGGCAATTCCTGTCGCGCATAAGATTTTGGCCGCTCTGGAGTGGACCTGTACCTGACAAACTGTGATAATCACGAGGGAGGGAACGATCGCTAATGCCATCTGAATTGGCTGGGGTCGTACCCAACCTTTGAAGAAGAAGAGCAGGCTGAAAACGGTCAGCTGAACCAGGATCCACGACCGTTGCGCAGCGAGCGCTTGATCTTCGGCGCTCCCAGCGGCCCATCGATTTTTGCCGAAGACCGCTAAGGTCAGCACACCCGATATGACACCCAAGATCGGCAAATAGACGGCCGGCGACGGCAGCTCCGATGCCTGCATCCTGTGTTTCAGATGGATGACGTCGCGAGCTTGCCCTAGAACCGAAGGGAACGGCAGCGATCGCATTCGGACATAGATCTTAGCCGGTATCTGAACGAGATCGACGAGCATATCGTGCGCGGCGCCGGCCGCGACGAGCAACGCGAGAGGCGGAACCAGAGCGAGTGCAATGCCGCCCGAATACATGGCGGCCGACCGCAGGACAACTCTCATCCTCTGCCGCGCGTCCAGCTTTTGCGTCAAATGGAATAAAACGAGCGTGAACGCACCCCCTAGGGCGGTTGCGATGCCGACATCATGGCGAAACAGGATGGTGATACCGACGCAGATGCCACTTGCCAGCAACGGCGCGGTTGCGCGACATCCGCGGTATACCGGAACCAGGCAATAAAGGCTGAGAAGAGAGAAAAGAAGGCACGGAAACACCGGATATCCATAGTTTTCAAAATACGATAGCCACATGCCCGTCAACGCGGCGAGAAAGATGGCTCTCCATCTGCCCCAAGTGCGATCGACGAGGAGATAGATGACGAGGACCGCAGAAGAACGGACGAGGAGATCCCATAGGCGTTCGACGAGGACCGAGGGACCGAAAACCTTGAACAACGCCGCCAAGACGTAGAACTGTGCCGGGCCGTAATTTGCGTAGAAGTCACGATAAGGTATGTCGCCCGCCAGAACCCGGGTCGATCCGACAAGTATTAAGGCTTCGTCATATACCCCAGCGCGCCTGTACATTGTGATGATAAGAAACAGAAAGGCGCAACCGAGAACGCTGAGCGGGATCCACCAGCGCACCGCCATGCTCTTCCGGCCGATATTGCGACCGATGCTCGCTTCAGTGGTCATGGAGTGGTGCTCCGGTATTCAGCCAGTCCCGCAACCATCCGAACGCGGGGCTCGTCCGGCTCCTTTGCTCGTTGTTCCTGGCTCCGCATCCTCTTTTGCGGGGTCCCGGAACACAGGGTCCGAAGAATGCCTTGGACAATACCCCATTCTACTTTATGGCGCTCGTATGCGGCTCAAATTTGTCGGGATTTCTGAAATCGGCAGATACCGGACGCTAAATGGGTTAAAGAGTGCTTGCCGTCTAGCTGATTGGAAAAAGGTGTGATAATTTTGTGGGGTATATTCTTTATGGCTATCTCCCGCTACCGGAACGCGTCATCCGCCGCTAGATAAGGGTATGGGCAGTGTCCCCGTGCAGTGCCGGTACAGTAACGAATATCCGCATGTCGCAATCTTCATGACAGCAAATTAGATGCGAATGATGGTCACCGGCGGTGCGGGGTTTGTCGGCTCGCACCTCGCCTTATCGTTCAAGCGGGATATGCCGCATTGCACTGTTATCGCGCTCGACAATCTGAAGCGGCGGGGCAGCGAACTGGCGCTGCGGCGACTGGCTACCGGGGGTGTCGAATTCCGCCACGGCGACATCCGCAATCGCGAGGACCTTAGTGACGCCGGCAACTTGGATCTGCTCATCGAATGCTCGGCCGAGCCCTCGGTCCAAGCGGGACTTGCGGGCGATGATCGATATCTGATCAATACGAACCTCATCGGCACGATCAACTGCCTCGACCATGCCCGTCGCCACGGGGCGGCGGTGGTCTTCTTGTCGACGAGCCGGGTCTATCCGATCGCAGCGCTGCGCGCCCTGCCGCTGGTTGCCGCCGAGACGCGATTTGTCATTCCTAAAGCAAATACCGGACCAGGATGGTCAACGCGCGGCATCGCCGAGAATTTCCCCCTTACCGGAAGCCGCTCGCTGTACGGGGCGACCAAGCTTTGTTCGGAGCTGATCATTGCCGAGTATGTCGCCCTTTATGGGTTGCCGGCAGTCATCAACCGCTGCGGCGCGGTGACCGGACCGTGGCAAATGGGTAAGGTCGATCAAGGCTTTATCGTCTTCTGGGCGGCCCGCCACCTGTTCGGGGGGCCGCTCTCCTACAACGGCTTCGGTGGTGCGGGCTTGCAGGTGCGCGACGCCCTTCACGTCGATGACCTTTATCGGCTGATCCGAGATCAGGTTGCCCAGATGTCCGCCCATAGCGGAAGAACCTACAATGTGGGCGGTGGCGCCGAGTGCAGCGTGTCGCTCGCGGAGCTGACGGAAACCTGCGTGGAACGCGCCGGCCGGTGCCTGGTTATCACTTCCCAACCCGAAACCAATCCGGTAGACGTCCCGTACTATGTGACGGACCATTCGGCTGTGACGGCGGCGACTGGGTGGCGTCCGCAAATCTCGATGACCGCCATACTTGACGACATCTTCGGGTGGCTCCGTGAACACCGCCGAGAGCTCGAAGTCACACTCAAATGAAGAGGCGGGCTGCAATGAAGACGCGGGCGAAATGGCCATTGCCGTAATCACTGGTTCGGCGGGTCTGGTCGGAGCCGAGGCCGCGCGGTTCTTTGCCGACAAGGGGCTGGATATCGTCGGCATAGACAACGACATGCGCCGCGAGTTCTTCGGGGAGGAGGCCAGTACGGCCTGGAACCGACGACGCCTCGAGAGCGAGCTCAAGGCTTACCGGCACTTCGACATAGATATCCGCGACCAGAGCGCCGTGGCGGATCTCTTCGGGCGATATGGGGCGAGCGTGACCGTGGTCATTCACACCGCGGCGCAGCCCTCGCACGACTGGGCGGCAAAGGCGCCATCAGTCGACTTCTCGATCAATGCCGGCGGCACGCTCAATCTCTTGGAGGCAACGCGGCAACACAGCCCGAGCGGGTGTTTCATCTTTACCAGCACCAACAAGGTCTACGGCGATACGCCCAATCGGTTGCCGCTCGTCGAGCAACCCACCCGCTGGGAGCTGCTCGATGACCATCCCTATGGGAGATATGGGATCGACGAATCGATGAGCATCGACCAGACGATGCACAGCCTGTTCGGCGCCTCCAAGGTCGCCGCCGATGTCCTTGTCCAGGAATACGGGCGCTATTTCGGCATGAAGACAGCTTGCTTTCGCGGCGGTTGTCTCACCGGTCCCGGTCATTCGGGGACGCAGCTACACGGCTTTCTCGCCTACCTCGTAAAATGTGCGGTGACCGACACCCCCTATGTCGTGTTCGGCTATCGCGGCAAGCAGGTGCGCGACAACATCCATTCTTTCGACCTGGTGAACGCGTTCTGGCATTTCTTCAAGGCGCCGCGGGCCGGCGAAGTGTATAACATCGGTGGCGGGCGTCACTGCAATTGCTCGATGCTCGAGGCGATCGAGAAGTGCCAGAGTTTGACCGGCCGGAAGCTGCACTGGTCCTATAACGAGGCCAATCGTCCCGGCGACCACATCTGGTGGATTAGCGACATCCGCCGGTTCCAGGCCCATTATCCCGGGTGGTCGATGCGCTATGATATCGATGCCATCCTTTGCGAGATTTTCGACGCGATAAGCGGCCGGGTATTGCGATCGGAGGTGGCGTGATGCCGCTCCAGGTCAAATCCTTGGCCGAATGGGAGCGGGAAGGCATCGCCGACATGCTCTCCGTTGTGATACCCGCCCATAACGAGGAAGGTCATATCGCCGATACGGTAGAGGGTATTGCTGTGGCGCTGCAGGACGCACACATCCGCTACGAGATCCTGGTGGTGAACGACAATAGCGTAGATCGGACAGAGACGATTGTCCGTGCTCTCAGTCGGCGGAATCCGGCGGTTCGGTGCGTCAACAACGACGCACCGAACGGTTTCGGCTTTGCGGTGCGGCGGGGCCTAGCCGAGTTCCGGGGTGATGTCGTCGCGATCTTTATGGCCGATGGGTCGGATATGCCGACTGACCTCGTTGCGTTCTATCGCAAGCTGCAGGAAGGTTACGATTGCGTCTTCGGTTCGCGCTTCAGCCGCGGCGGCCGCGTGGTGGACTATCCCCGCCCGAAACTGGTCTTGAATCGGCTGGGGAACTGGTTCATTCAGCTGCTGTTTCGCATTTCTTGCAACGATATATCGAATGCGTTTAAGATGTACCGCCGAACGGTGATCGCCGGGATCCAGCCGCTGCTCGCCCAGCACTTCAATTTGACGGTCGAGCTGCCGCTGAAGTCGATCGTGCGCGGCTACCGATATGCGGTCGTGCCGAATGGTTGGATCAACCGCAAAGAGGGCGTGTCCAAGTTCAAGATCAACGAAATGGGATCGCGCTATTTTTTCATTGTCCTCTACTGCTTCCTCGAGAAGAGCCTGATAAAGGGAGATCTCCAAACCTCTTCGCAACTCCGCGAAACGCAACTCCAGGTGTGGCACCGGTGAGACCAACGCAGGGATAAACCGCACATAAGCCATGTGATAATGATCGAAGTCCACCCTGTTCGCCGTAATTCGCGAATCTGTGTCGCATCACTATACGTAATTCTGATTTTTATGATGGCAATTTATTATCTCTTATTGGCGATGGACGGCAGTCTGAACTTATTCAAACCCCTCTTACACGACGATCATGCAATGGCTTATAACAGCATGTTGGAGCATCTGCGGCGCGGGGAGTTCGACGTTGATCCGGCGGCGATTGGTCTTGAGGGGGTTCTTCGCGACGGAAAAACCTATACCTATTTTGGCGTTATCCCGGCACTTCTGCGTTTCCCGTTGCTAGTTACCGGCGCTCTCATGCGGCTCGACGTCACGCGCCTTTATTGTGCTCTCGCGGCGACCACCGCCCTGTGCTTCAAGTTGGCCACAGTAGCCTTAATCAATGACAAGCTGCCAAAGAGTCGACTTCAGGCCACCGTCTTTTTTGTCCTCGTTCTGTCATTGCTCCTCGGGGGCGCCCAAATCCAATTTCTTAGGGGCTCGATCTATCAGGAGGCGATCCTCTGGGCCGGTGCTATTGCTGCCGCTTTTGTCTATTTCGCGGTACGGGGCCTGATCGTTAAGGAATTTTCTACCGGGTTAATCGCTACAATGGCTGGCTTGGCCGGGCTGGAGCTGCTCACTCGTGTGTCGACCGCGCTCGGACTCTACATTGCCACCGGGTTGCTGGTCCTGCTTCTCGCTTGGCCAACGACGGGGCCGCGTCGCCACCGCCTGCCGCGGTTCGTCCGCGGTTTGGCGAGCAAGCGCACCATCGTCGCGTTAGCCATCCTTTTGGGGTTCGTGACCTTGTGCGGTATAGTGAATTATAAGCGCTGGGGGGACCCGCTGAAGTTTTCAGACCCCGCCAACTATATCTACTATATCCGCGAGCCAGAACGTCTCGCTCGCCTGACAGTGTATGGTGTCTTCAACATACAACGGCTATGGTACGGACTACTCTATTATTTCTTTCCGATTTGGACGATCATTCGCCCAGACGGGCAATTTCTGTTTTCCGAATTCGAGACAAGGGTGCTCGACGGCGCCGACACACCGCCGAGCAGCTTTCTGCTATCCGACCCATTGTTGTTGGTGCTGGGTGGTGCCTTCCTGTTGCAACTGCCGCGGCTGGCGCGCGAGCGCCAGCTTGACCTCCGCGCCACGGCAGCGCTTACGATCGGGTTTTCGATACCTGTGTTACTGATACTGACATACTGCTACATGGCATTTCGGTACCGAATGGAGTTCTATCCGTTTCTCGAATTCACAGCGTTTCTCGGGTTTTATGCGATCTGCGTGAACCCCGGCCGGTTTCCAGCGGCATCGCGCGGCAGCCTCTCCCTGATCCTTATTGCCGGTGCTGGTTTCGGAATAGTCTGTTCATATCTACTGCTCTTCCTCTATAAGATAGCGCCTTACTCGAATCGAGTATCCGCGCCGGATGGATGGGTCAATTTGTATCTTGCTCAACTGAAGTTAATATTCCCAAGCATAGCAGACAGATTACGTTTTTTGTGAACACATGGCCCGTGCTGGAATAACGAGGTCTCCGAACTGTCAGCACCGACCCGGCAGAACCATACTTGGCTTGATCAAGACCTTCACTGACGGATGTCCTTCGCAGGAAGGAGTTGGGTCATCTCGCCATTCTTGAGCAGCATCGAGCGGATTAGGCGAGGTCTGCCCTTGACCTCTTCCATGATCTTGGCAACATACTCACCAACCAGCCCGATTGCGAAGAGATTGAGCGCACCAAATATTAAAATAGTCAGCAAAATAGTTGTCGCACCGCGGGGTGTCCACTCCGGCGCGAATATCCGAATTAATAGAGTGATGAGTCCCGCCACCCCCGCGACTGTCAGCATAAAAATGCCGCCGGCGGTCAACATGGTCAATGGTGTATTGCTGAACGAGAAGATGCCGCGTTTGGCCCAGGCAATATTCTTCAACAGGCTGTTGGTGCTCGTGCCAAACATCCGCTCGGGACGAATATAGTCGACACCCGTCTGCTTGAACCCGACATAAGCGCGCAGTCCGCGCATGAACAGATCCCGCTCCGGACAGCTCAACAGCCAGCCGACGACCCGCTTGTCGATTAGAGAAAAATCGCCCGCGTCAAGTGGGATGTTCACGTAACTGAACGCCGCGAACACCCGGTAGAAGGCCTTGTAGAGCGCGCCCCAGACTACTGGCATCTCCCGCTTGACGCGGCGGCCATAGACGACGTCGTAGCCGCCGCGCCATCGCTCGTAAAACTGCTCGATCAATTCGGGCGGATCCTGCAAGTCGCCGTCCAGCAGCACGCAGGCATCCCTGGTAGCCATCTCCATGCCGCTGCGGAAGGCCATTTGAGAGCCGAAGTTACGCGAATGCGTGACACCGAGGACGCGGGGGTCGCGCGCCGTGATTTTCAAGATCGCACCGGCGCAGTCGTCAGGGCTGCCGTCGTTGACGAAAATGATCTCGTAATCGACCGCAATCTTCCGAAAGGTCGCGACCAGCCGCTCATACATGATCGGGATCGCCGGCTCGTCGTTGTAGCAAGCGACAATGGCTGTAATACTGTTCCGTTCCGGGGCGCGGTGGCGCTTGGTCAACCCCTCCAATCCGCCCGGCCCGAGCGAACGGACCCAATCGGCGGTCAAGCGCAAGCCGTCGGCGAGCGATGTGGCGGCAGACCAGCCGAGCAGGCTGGCGGCTTTCGCCGGCGCAGCGTACCATTCGTCGAGGTCCCAAGCACGCCCCTGCATCGATCCGAATTCGGCGGGCTTTTCGATCCCGAATACCTCACGCGCAGTCTCGGCCAGGTCGCGGATCTTGGTGCGAACGCCGCTGCCGATGTTGAACGAATCTCCATACAGCTCCGGGGTCAACCGCGCCGCTGCAAGCAGAAACGCCTCGCAGACATCACCGACATAGACAAAGTCGCGCGACGTCTCGGGGGACACAAACGGCGGGTAGCGGCCTTCGATCCCGTATTTGACAAGGTTCGGCACCAAGCGCGACGCGTCCTCCAGCGGTCCATAAACCGAGTAGAGCCGTAGGTTCACGATCGGCAGTCCCAGCGTCTTGCCGGCATAGGAAATAAAAAGGGCAGCTGCAGCCTTGGAGACGGCGTAATGGCTGTTCGGCACAAGCGCTGCCGCCTCGCTGGGTCCGGCGCTGTTGGAGCCGTATTCGGACGAGCTGCCGGCATGGACAAAAGCCGCCAACAGGCCCTTGTCCAACAGTTCGACCAGAGCTACCAGGGAATTGAAGTTTGTGCGATAGATAACCTCGGAGTCGGTCTCGAAAGAGTAGGCGCCATAGGCGCTGCAGTCGAGTACCGTTCGGGGCCTGACGGCTTCAACCATCTGTCGCATCTCGGCGATATTGGTCAAATCGACCTCGAGCAAATGGCTGCTATCGAGGCTGGCCAACCGCCAGGCCGGTAGGCTGCGCACCACGGCGATTACATCGGAGCGCGCGCGGAGCAGCCGCTGCACCAAATTAGCGCCGACAAAGCCGCCGCCCCCCAGGACGAGGACCGGACCTTTGAGCGGCGTTGCCCAATCGACATCCCGGACGCTTCCCGGGTTTGCCACCACGACGTCCATCACTCTGTCAGATTCAGGATGGCATGCCTGATCGAGTCCGGGTCGAGCCCGCTGTCGCGCCGATGGTATGCTTGCGATCCGTAACGCTGCGAGGGATAGCCGCGCGCACAGAGGTGGTCGTATCGCAGCAGCGGAATACCATTCTTGAGTACCCATTGAGAGAGCATCGCTCCCAATCCCCCGTGCGCCACGTGCTCCTCAATGACGCAAAGTCGTCCACATCGGGCGATCCGTTCAGCCAATTCATTCGGAAGCGGCGCCAGGCTAATCGGCATTTCACTCACAACCCACAAATCGGGATGGCAAGCGCCGAGCGTGGGCAGCAGCCCCAATATCGAACCCGCTAGCGGCCCGGCGACGATCACCACTAGACCGCCGCCAGCAGCGAGGCGACGCCATGGTGCATAGGCGGGAGCCTCGACCTGGAGCGGCAGTTCCCCTCGTCCGAGCCGGATGTAGCACGGACCGGGCGAAGCGCCGGCACGCATTACCACAGCGCCGACGTCCTCGTTGAAGGCCGGCACATACGCTGCCATGCCGGGAAGTGTCAGCAAAATTCCGTAATCTTCGAGTGCATGGTGCGTCGGGCCCATCACCCCATAGCCGTAGCCGCCGCCGTTGCCCAGCAAACGGACAGGCAGGTCGTGGAAGCAGATATCGTTGCGAATCTGCTCGAATGCGCGCGCGTAACAGAATGGCGCGATCGAATAGACCCACACATCGAGACCTTCCCGGGCCAGCCCAGCGGCGACCGTAACCATATTCTGCTCGGCGACGCCGCAATTGATGAACCGGTCTCCCAAGCTGTCACGCAGCGGCTCGAGCGCCATGAACCCCAAGTCTCCGGTCAGAAAGACCATGTCCGGCCGCTGCGCACGAAGGACAAGGGCCGTACAGAGTTCCGCTCTCATGGTCTCCCGTCCAGGCCCGCCATAGCCGCCTGATACTGCGGCTCGGTCGGCGGCAGATAATGCGATTCCATGCGCCCCTCAAAGTCGGGTACGCCATGCCCCTTGCGGGTATCCATAATTACGGCGACCGGGCGATTGCTCATCGGGGTCAGGGTGTCGCGCAAAGCCTGCAGATCGTGCCCGTCGCATCGGCGCAAATCAATTTCAAATCCGGTCAACTTGGCATCCAGCGGATCCATAGAGGCGACCTCGGCGGTGGTGCCGAACCCTTGCAAGCCGTTGTGGTCGACCAGGATCGTCAAATTCGACAGGTTGTGGTGGCAAATGAAAATCAACGCCTCTAGCGTCGAGCCCTCCTGCCATTCACCGTCTGAGGTCAGGCAGAACACGCGGCGCGTTTCGCCTTTTAGCCGCGCCGCCAGCGCCAGACCCGCGGCGAGAGAGAGACCATGCCCCAGGCTGCCGGTCGAGAACAGGATCTGGGGAATACCTTGCGCCGGCGGATGCCCCGAAAGGCGGGTGCCGTCTTGGTGGAACGTGGTCAGTTCGGTTTCGGTAATCAGACCGAGAGACCATAATGTGATGTAATAAGCACCGGCCGAGTGGCCCTTCGACAAGATGAACCTGTCGTGCTGTCCCATAAGCTCGTGATGGAGCAACAACATGGCGTCAAGCGCCGAAAGGTTTCCCCCGAGATGACCAATGCGGTTGCGGTAGTGCATTTCCAACAGCTGCCGTTTGGCGCGAATGACGTCTTCCGGGGATAGATGCATCAGTCAATCTCCGAAGTGCAACAAAAGCCGGCACGCGAGCAGAAGGCTACGGTTTTTGAATCCCCCACTGGGGATAAGAGCTGATATAAAGATCCGGTGGCGGCTTTTGAAGCTAAACCATACTCCCTTATCCCGAGCCCACTTCTATCAAGCTGGTGCGCCAATTCGAAAAAGGGCGGAAAACATAACATTTCCATCGGCAACCCGCCAGCGACGCGCTGATCGTGAAATCGCTTTTTCATAATCGGGCAACGACGTTAATCATGGGCACTGGCGTGCCTTTTAAAGACAAACCATTTCAAAATAACAAAAGACAGCGGGACCACGAGCAGTAGAGCCAAACCCTGCGCCGCGATCGCTCCGATCCCCTTGGCTCGGAGCGTATCTAGAATGGCGAGATTTGTCACATACACCGTGCCGTACGCAGCAATGAAACGGCCCAACGGCCGCCAGCCTACGCTATTGAAGACAAAGTGGCCGGTTGTGACGAAATTGAACAGCACCCCGGCGATCGTAGCCAACAGCAGCGAAACGGGTGCAGAAACCCCGAGCCAAATCAACAGGACAAAGGTAGTATATCCGAACGCCGTATTGACGATTCCGACCACTACAAATCGGCGCAATTCGCCGCGGTCGAGCATCCGAACTCCATCCATCTCGTCACCGAACACGCCGGCGATCAACGTCAACGACCACGTTACAAGTCAAGTTTGACGTCCTCTACGGCTGCCGCGAGGCCTCGTCGACGGCATCGAGCGCGGCCTTTCAACGAGTGTTCGGGTTATATTGCGCGAGGAGATCCGTCATCGCGCTCCGGTCGCGGATATCCAGATTCGACGGATGCTGGGAGAGGATCTTCGCACGCCGGCGGTACTTAGCTTCTACCCCTTGGATCATCCTCCCTCTCCGGAACCGCCTCGTGCGGCTTGCATTTCCATTGATCGAATACCCGCCCTGAAATCTGCCTCACGTAAGTAGCCTCAAAGTCTGCAAGCACTTTCGCTGAATAGACGTTTTTTCCATCGAGATGACTGATTGTTACAAACGGTGCACCCTTGGGCAAGAGCCAAAGGTCGACGCGACATTCCGTTACCGCGCGCCTGATGACCTCATCGCTCACACCGCTTATTTCGGGGGCCATCCACGAAAACGAGTTGACCGGAAGCGGGTTGCCGCGAAAGACGGGGATCACACGCAATGCTTGGGCATCGAAAGATCCAGCGCCGGCGCCTGGGCCAACAGCAACCCTCAAGCCCGGATTTTCATCGAGGACTTTATCGATCTCGGCTATCCCCTCGGTCACAAGCGGAGTGTCATCAAATCTGTGCAACACCGCGCCCCACGAAGAAATCACGATCGGGCCGAAACCGAACAAGAGTGCGACGATCAAGCCCAACGAGAGGCCTTCGTATCGACCCGTCGCTCGATGGTCTCGTAAACTTGCCGCGACCTCTCGACGCATGACAACAAAGCCCCAGACGAGAGACGGAAGAAAAGGCAAAAGATGGTGTGGTCCAGCTCCGCTCTCCGCGGCGGGAAATGCAACGATTGTTATGCACAAGACGAGTGCGCCGATAAACCATACAAACTCACGTGGAAGTTTCGGAATAAACAGTGCATACATCAACACCAGCGGCGCAAGGCACATCGCTGCGAAAACGATGTTCTCCTCGAAGAGCCACCGGTCCCACGGATTATGCCTCAGCGCTTGAAAATGATGGAAGTATTCAACTAATGAAGCGTTATTCGGGCTAAAGGGAACAATTACAGCGATAGCAGCTGCCAACCCAGCCACGCATGTCAGCCGCAGGCCCGCCGCGGCGCCCGGTGATCGACGTAAGAGATACACAAAGGCCGGTAAAATATAGAGGGCCGCGTGGATCTTGAGATTGACGCACAAACCACCAAGCAGGCCGAGTGCTCCAGCCGTCAATATCGTTGGCGCAGACGTTGCTACGAGGACGGCGGTCTGCGCGCCGAGAAACAAAAGTGCATCCGAGCGCACGCCCCATGCGACGCCCTGATCGGTGAACCCGGCCAGGACGACACATTGCACACCCGTCATCGTCAGCGCCTCTGCAACGCCAGCGCCGATACGCCGAAGGGTCACAAAGCACAACATCTGCGATAGGGCAAAAGCGCTCAAACCGACCATCTTGGATGCACCGATCGTCGGTCCGAAAAGCCAGAGAAAAAAACCCATTATCTGAAAAGCGGCCGGTCCGTATTGGGCGCCATAAACGTCGCCGGTATCCAATCGTGGGTAGAGCGGATAGCCCTCCCAGCCTAGCCACGACGCCGCGGCGACTATCGCCTCCGCGTGATTGAGATAGCTCGGGTAGAAAAGATAACGAATGAGAAGAGCGAATTGCAGAGCGCCGACGAGCATGACGGCTGTAGCGCCGCAACGTTTGAGCCAGCGCAGACCGCGTGATTCAGGATTAACCGGTATGACCATCACGGCTGCCGCCGCCCCCACAGAGAGGAGCACCACGAGCTGACCCTTCCAGACCGCGCGCGGATCGAGTGAATAGAGGGGATAGAGAAATGAAAGGTCGACCGACAAATCGAATATCTCTAATTCGAAATTTATCTCTAATTTTACATTTGCCGGGGGCTGAGGCGGGCGCCTGGCCAGAAATTACCTTACCGGAAATTACCTTAAGAGTATCCTTCTGTAAAGCTGTGGTCCGCAAGGTTGAACCATGGCCGAATTTGGCGCGGGGAATTTCTTCGTGACTGTACCCTATTGTCGAAATGCGAGCCGAGATCGATCACCGCAGGCGCATCACCCCAGTTCGGTGCCGCCAGCCGAAGCTTGCGATCGAAGACGCCGTGTGCTCTTGTAGAGTAAGCGTCCGGTCTGAACCGGCCTATTGGGCGTAGTCAAGGCGGGGTCACTGGGGGAAGCTTGCTCCTTCTGGAGGTACAGAAGGAGCTTTGGAGTGGACGGCGAGATTGTAGCGCGGGTGGAGCGTCGTCGGCAGTGGACGCCGGGCGAGAAGGCGGCGCTGCTGGCCGAGGTGGAAGCGACCGGCGGTCGGGTTTTGGTGGTTGCCCGGCGGCACGGGATTTCGCAGAGCCTGCTCTATAATTGGCGATCGGCGTGGAGGGCGGCGCGGCTGATCGCGCGAGGCTCAGCCCCGCCGCCGCCGGGGTCGACAGAATTTATCCAGCTCGGCACCGTCGCGGAGCCCTACGCCTCGGCAATGCGTATGGCGGCCGTCGCCGCCGGCACGCGGGGCGCGGGTGCGGCGTTAGCGGAGCGCGCCGGGGTGATGGAGATCGATCTGCCGCAGGGGGTTCGGGTGCGGGTCGATGGCGGCGTCGACGAGGCAGCGCTGCGGCGGGTGCTGTCGGCGGTGCGCGGATTGCGATGATCGGCCTGGCACCGGGAACCAAGGTTTTTCTCGCCTGTCAGCCGATTGATCTGCGCGCCGGGTTTGATGGTCTGGCGGCCAAGGTGCAACAGATCATCGGCGCCGATCCGTTCAGCGGCCATGTCTTCCTGTTTCGCGGCAAACGCGGTCATTATTTGAAGGGCCTGTATTGGGACGGCAGCGGCCTGTGCCTGTTTGCCAAGCGTCTGGAGCGCGGCAAATTCGTCTGGCCGCCGCTGGCGGATGGGACGATGACGCTGACGCCGGCGCAATTGGCGCTGCTGATCGAGGCGATGGACTGGCGTCGCACGATAGCACCGCCGGCGCCGCCGCGACCCATGCTGTTGTAACATATCAGCAATTCTCGATTTGTTCTGGTCTACCCGAGGTTGCCTTCGCTAAGGGTGGCGCATGTCGCTGGCTTCCGCCGATCTGCCCTCCGACCCCGATGCCCTGCGGGCCTTTGCCTTGGCCTGCCAGAGCGAGCTGGCGGCGGCGACCGCGGAACTGCAGGCGGCAAGGCTCGCCGTTCAGCTGCGCAGCCTGGAGATCGAGAAGCTGAAGTTTCAGATCGCCAAGCTGCGGCGGATGCAGTTTGGCCGCTCTTCGGAGCGCGTCACCCGGCAGATCGAACAGCTCGAGCTGCGGCTCGAAGAGTTGGAAACCGGCGAAGTAGAAGAACTCAGTAAGGCCGTCGCCGAAGACCGGCCATTGCCGATCCGCGAACGTACCCAGCCAAAGCGCAAGAAGCTGCCGGACCACCTGCCCCGGCAGGAGGTCGTGCACGAACCGGAGGATGATGGGGCCTGCATCTGCCCCGTCTGCCGCGGCGGCATGGCCAAGCTTGGCGAAGACGTCACCGAGGTGCTCGACTACATCCCCGGGCGGTTCCGGGTGATCCGGCATGTCCGGCCGAAATATGCCTGCCGGTATTGCGATGCGATCACCCAGGCGCCGGCGCCGGCGCTGCCGACACCGCGCGGACGGGCCGCCCCCGGCATGCTGGCGCATCTTTTGGTCTCGAAATATACCGATCACCTGCCGCTCTACCGGCAGAGCGAGATCTATGCCCGCGATGGGCTCGATCTCGACCGCTCGACATTGAGCGATTGGGTCGGCCAGGCGGTCTGGCTGCTGCAGCCGATCGTCGAGGGGATCCAGCAACACGTGTTTGCCGCCGAGAAGATCCACGGCGACGACACGCCGGTTCCGGTACTCGAACCCGGCCTCGGCCGCACCCGGACCGGACGATTATGGGTCTATGTCCGTGATGACCGGCCGTTCTGCGGCCCGGCACCGCCGGCGGCGGCCTACTTCTATAGCCCCGACCGCGGCGGCGAACATCCGGCCGCCCATCTCGCCTGCTTCCGGGGCTTCCTGCAGGCCGATGGCTACAGCGGGTTCGCCGCGCTCTACGAGCCGCGGCAGACCGGGCCGGAGGCTCGGGCGACAGCAGCGATCACCGAGGTCGCCTGTTGGAGCCACTGCCGCAGAAAAATATTCGATGTGTGGGAAACCACGAAGTCGTCCGTCGCCAAGGCGGCGCTCGATCAGATCGCCGAACTCTACGTTATCGAGGACAAGGCCCGCTTCGCACCGCCCGCCGAGCGGCTGGCGCATCGCGCCGCCGCCACTCCACTGCTCGATGCATTCTTCACCTGGGCGCAGGCTGCAGAGAAGAAACTTTCGGCCCGATCGGCATTGGCGGAGGCATTGCGCTACACAATCAAGCGGCGCACCGCGCTCACCCGCTATGCCACCGACGCCAGGCTCGAACCCGACAACAACATCGCCGAAAACGCAATGCGCGGCATTGCCCTCGGCAGACGCAACTGGCTCTTCGCCGGCAGCGATGCCGGCGGCGAGCGTGCCGCCGCGATGTACTCAATCCTGCAGACCACGAAATTAAACAACGTAAATCCGGAAGCCTACCTCACAGACACCCTCGCCAGGATCGCCGACGGCCACCCGATCAACCGCATCTCCGAACTGATGCCCTGGGCCTACCAGCCCCCAATCACCCAAATCGCCCCCTGATCCCGTGGGCCTGTCAGCCCGCAATTGCCCAAATCGCGCCTGATCCCCCTAATCACGGCCAAAACCGGACGCTTACCTTGTAGATTACGACGGTCCGCCACCTAAGCTCTCGCTTCAATTGAATGTTCAGATTGCTATAGCATACGGGATCACTCTCATTTAAGTCAAAACGATGACAAATGCTCTTTCGCTATATCTCGACGCGTTGCGCTTCGGCGCCGCGTTTACCGTGTTCTTGTCGCATTTCGGGCGCGTCAGCGGCGGCATGTTCTGGCAGATACAGCCCTATGGCCGGACGGCGGTGCTCGTTTTCTTCGTCCTTTCGGGTTATGTCATCGCCTGGGTCAGCAAGACCCGGGAACGGACCCTTGAGGAATACGCCTTGAGCCGGGTCGCGCGGCTCTATTCGGTGATCCTCCCGGCGCTGATCATAACGGCGGTGCTCGACCACATCGCGATGGCGATCGATCCGAGCTTATACGGACCGGAACCCCTCCCGGCAATGTTGCGCGGCGGCCCGCTCAACGTCTTTCTCGGCTACGTACTCTCGTTAGTTTTTCTCGGCTCGAGCTGGACATTGGTGATGCCCCCGGGTTCCGACTTGCCTTATGGGACACTCCACTACGAGGCTTGGTACTACATCCTCTTCGCAGTAGCCACTTTCCTGCAGGGGCGGCGGCGGATCGTGGCGCTCGCCGCGGCCGCACTGCTGGCCGGGCCAAAGGTCCTTCTCTTCCTTCCGCTCTGGCTGATGGGCGTTTCGGCGTGGCGCTGGCGCGCCGCGCTGCCGAGGCAACTGGGAGCGCCGCTCGTATTCGGCGCCTTGGCGGCACTGATCGGGTTCGAGGTACTCGGTGGCCAGGGATTGTTCCAGCAAGCAGATTCGCCCTGGCTTCCATGGCAGTTT
Organism: uncultured Alphaproteobacteria bacterium; assembly: GCA_963703745.1. Taxonomy (GTDB): domain Bacteria; phylum Pseudomonadota; class Alphaproteobacteria; order ATCC43930; family CGMCC-115725; genus AP-15. Next base: position 78,961 of record CAVPFL010000002.1, read on the forward strand.
TCGCCGTACGACTACATTGTCAGCGCGCTCGTCGCCCTCTTTATCGTGGGTCTTGCCAACACTCCGCTGCCGATGCCCGGAACGGCCGTGGAGCGTCTGATCCGAATGCTCGCTGGAACGACATTCGGGCTCTATCTGCTGCACTTCCCGCTTTTGCTCTTCTTCGGGACCGTGGTTCCCGGCCCGGCCAACCGCCCGATGCATCAGGTGCTCGTATTCGGGCTTACCCTCGGAGTGGCGCTTGCGGTCTCGCATGTGATCGAGCAGCAGAAAGGCGGATTGAAACGCGCCTTGCGCTCGGGGCTCGAATTGGTGCGCAGAAGGCGCCTCCGCCCCGCCCTCGAGCGCCAGGGACTTCAGTGATCAGACCGCGCTCCCCCGTGGAGTACTCAGACGCAGGCTTATCAGATCGAGCTCACGGTAGACCACCACGCTGACGCCGTGGCTCGGGCGCTGGACAATGGCCCAATCCTCAAAGCAGCCCCTTATTTGGGCTCGGAACGCGCCGGCAACCGCGTTTTCGCCGGTTTCTCTCGTTGGTCTGGGAAGCGGGGTAGAGGAGTTCTACCCGGACGATCTCGTGGCCGGTCAGTCGAGGCGGAGGCATCCGCGATGGCATGGTAGAGGCGCCCCAGACCAATCTTCCCTCGTCTGCGAGCAGGCAAGCGCGAGGCAGGGCACGGTTCATGCAAGGAGACCGAGCATCCGCCCGCACGGGCGATCGAAGGAAAGACGAGCCGATGCGGTCACCTCCGGTAGCCGACACCGAAGACAAGGACCTGCCGCTACGCGAGGACATCCGGCTGCTCGGCCGCATCCTGGGCGACACGGTGCGTGAGCAGAGCGGCGAGGCAGTGTTCGACATCGTCGAGCGCATTCGGCAGAGCTCGGTGCGCTTCCGGCGCGACGAGGATTTCACAGCACGCCGCGAGCTCGCGGAGACGTTGAACAGCCTGCCGCCTAATGACGCATTGCTAATCATCCGCGCATTCAGTTTTTTTTCGCATCTCGCCAACATCGCCGAAGATCAGCACCACATCCGGCGCACCCGTGCCCATGCGTTGACCGCCTCGGCGCCTCGCGAAGGCACGATGGCCTTTGCGCTGAGCAGAGCCCGCGAGGCCGGCATTTCGCCTCGGCGCCTCGCCGCCTTCTTTGCCGGCGCCATGGTCATCCCGGTGTTGACCGCCCATCCGACCGAAGTCCGCCGCAAGAGCACAATCGACCGTGAGATGGAGGTGGCCGATCAGCTGGCGGAGCGTGACCGGCCTTCGCTGACCGCGGCCGAACGCGGCGCGAACGAAACGGCGTTGCGCCGCGCGGTGCTGACCCTGTGGCAGACCAATCTACTGCGCCGTACGCGGCTGCGCGTGATCGATGAGGTGACCAACGGCCTCTCCTATTACGATTATACGTTCCTCGCCGAATTGCCGCGTTTCTACGGCGACCTCGAAGCGGAGCTCGCTGGCGAGGATGTCGTGCTCTCGAATGGCCTGCCGTCCTTTCTGCGCATCGGCAGCTGGATCGGTGGCGATCGCGACGGCAACCCGTTCGTCACCGAGGAGGTGTTGCGTGCGGCATTGCGGGCGCAGAGCAGCCGCGCCCTCGAACACTACCTCGACGAATTGCATCTACTTGGCAGCGAGCTCTCGCTCGATAGCCGGCTGGTCGGCGTTTCGGATGCACTCGAGGCGCTCGCCGTGCAATCGCCCGACCGCTCGGCCAACCGCCGCGATGAACCGTACCGACGGGCTATCGCCGCGATCACCGCCCGGCTGGCGGCAACGGCGCAGGCGCTCGACCATCTCGAAGCGCCGAGACACGCTGTCGGCGACGCTCCGCCCTATACCGACAGCAGCGAGTTGCTCGCCGATCTCGCGATCATCGACGGCTCGCTCGTCGCCAACGGCTCCGCTATCCTGGCGCAGGGGCGCCTCAAAAATTTGCGCCGCGCTGTCGATGTCTTCGGCTTTCACCTGGCGGCGCTCGATTTGCGCCAGAACTCCGATGTGCACGAGCGCAGCGTCGGCGAAATGCTCAGCTTTGCTGAGCCCGGCCTCGACTATGCCGGTCTCACTGAGGCAAGTCGCATCCGACTATTATTGGCGGAACTCGGCACGGCACGCCCCCTTACCTCCGCCTTTCTCCCCTATTCGGCCGAGACTGCCGGCGAACTCGCGATCATGCGGGCGACCGCCGATGCGCATCGCCTGTACGGCCCAGAAGCGGTGCCGCATTATGTGATCTCCAAAACGACGGGGGTCTCCGACATCCTCGAAGCCGCAGTGCTGCTGAAAGAGGTCGGTCTATTGCGGCCGCGCGAGGGAGCACTCGACCTCGATATCGTCCCGCTGTTCGAGACGATCGACGATTTGCGCCATTGCGGCACGGTAATGGACGAGCTTCTGGGTCTGCGCGAATACATGCGTCTGCTTGATGGTCGGGGCCGTGTTCAGGAAGTCATGCTCGGCTATTCCGACAGCAACAAGGATGGCGGATTCCTGACCTCCGGCTGGGAGCTCTACAAGGCGGAGTTGGCGCTCGTCGAGGTGTTCCGGCGCCACGAGGTCAGATTGCGTTTGTTCCACGGCCGCGGCGGCTCGGTCGGCCGCGGCGGCGGGCCGAGCTACCAAGCGATCCTCGCCCAGCCTCCGGGTGCTGTGCAGGGTGCCATCCGCATCACCGAGCAGGGCGAGGTCATCGCCAGCAAATACTCGAATCCCGAGCTCAGCCGGCGCAATCTCGAAATCCTCGCGGCGGCGACATTGGAAGCGACATTGCTGCAGCCGGCGAGCGCCGAACCGCGGCTCGAATATCTGGAGGCGATGGAGTTTCTCTCTGGCGAGGCCTTTCGCGCCTATCGCGGCCTCGTCTACGAAACTCCCGGCTTCGACCGCTTCTTCCGCGAGTCGACAGTAATCGGCGAGATCGCCAAACTCAACATCGGCAGCCGTCCGTCGTCCCGCACGATTTCGGGACATATCGAGGATCTGCGAGCAATTCCTTGGGTTTTCAGCTGGGCGCAATGCCGGCTGATGCTGCCCGGCTGGTACGGCTTTGGCAGTGCTGTCGAGGCGTGGCTTGCGGCGCAGCCAAGCCGCGGCATGGCCTTATTGCAAGCGATGTATCGTGACTGGCCGTTCTTTCAAATGATCTTGTCGAACATGGACATGGTATTGGCCAAGAGCGACATCGCAATCGCTTCGCGCTATGCCGAGCTGGTCGCCGACACGGCATTGCGCGACCGTGTCTTTTCCCGATTGCGGGCGGAGTGGCAGAGCACGGTCGACGCATTGCTGAGGATCATGGAGCAGGAGAGCCTGCTCGAAAGCAATCCGCTATTGGCGCGCTCGATCCGCAACCAATTCCCGTATCTCGACCCGCTCAATCACATGCAGATCGAGCTGTTGAAGCGCTATCGTGCCGGTGACGCGGATGATGATCTAGTGACCGGCATTCACTTGACGATCAACGGCCTCGCCGCCGGGCTGCGCAATAGCGGGTAAGACGCGCCTGGGTCTACTACAATTGGGCGATGCCAGCGCGGGCGCAGTCTTCGTCCTGCTGCGATGTCCCACCGCCGACGCCGCAAGCGCCTTCGACGAGGCCGTTACGGAGAATCGGAACGGCCCCCTGGCCCATGATCATGTGCCCGCCCGAGGCGGCGGCAATGCCGCGCGGGGTCGGCTGGTCGGCGCGCTCGGTCAATTCGCCGCTTGGCCGACCGAACGCCGCCGATGCGACAGCCTTGCCCTGGCTGCCATAGGCGCTCGCCCAAATCGCGTTGTCCATGCGCTGTAGTGCGATCAATCGGCCGCCACTGTCGCAGACCGCAGCACTGATCCTAATGTTGAGCTCCTGGGCTTTTGCCAAGGCGCCGCGGATGATGCGATTGGCTTCATCCAGTGTCAAAGCCATTGATCTCTCCCAATTTGAGTGTTTGCACCTGCGGGCGTCACCCCGGTGCGCCGGCGCGGCGAATGTTGGCGCTCTGCTCGGGGATGCCGGCTTCCTCGTAGCAGACCCGGGCGAAGGCCGCCACACCTTCGCGGATCACGTCTTTTGACGGCAGCGCGAAGCAGAGCCGCAGGTGAGATTTGGTCTCGCCCGCGTTACACGACCATTCGGGGCCCGGGTTGAAGACGACTCCAGCCTTGGCGGCGGGTGCAACGAGTTTTGTCACGTCGACCCGGTCGGGGAGCTTCAGCCACAAGAAGATACCCCCCTTCGGATACCACATCTTTTCGACCGCCGTGCCGAACTCGCGCTCGACCGCCTCGACCATCGTGTCGAGCTTGTCGTGCAAGGTCTGGGTCAAACCGCCGACATGCTCTCCGAAATTACGCGAGAAATATTCCGCGACAACCATCTGGTCGAGGGCGCCGGTACCGCTGTCGGCCTCCCGCTTGCACGCGACGAGCCGGCTCATGACCTCGGGAACGGCAACCGCGTAGCCAAGGCGTAAGGACGGGGCCAAGGTCTTCGAGAACGAGCCGATATGGATGACCTGCTGCGGGTCCATCGCATAGAGGGAAGGCGGGCCGGCGCCCTCCCAGGTTAGGTCGGCGTAGCACTCGTCCTCGAAGACCGGCACCCCGTGCTTGCGGGTCAGGGCCAGGAGCGCTTCACGACGCTGGCGCGGCAGGATCGAGCCGGTCGGGTTCTGGACCGTCGGGATCGTGTAGACGTATTTGGGAACGATGCCCTTGTGTCCGAGTTCCTCGATGATGCGCGCAAGCTCGTCGATCTTCAGCCCCTCGTCATCGAGCGGCGCGCCGATGATGTTGACCCCGAGGCGCTTCAATTTGGTCAGCGCACCGCCATAGGTGAACTCCTCGAGGATGACGGTGTCGCCGCGTTCGAGCAGGAGACCATTGACGAGGTCGATGGCTTGGCCGGAGCCCGAAGTAATCAGCACGTCGTCGACCGTGCATTTGATCGCCGGCCGTTGGGCGAGTTTGTCGACGACAAGCTGACGCAAGCCGCGGTAGCCTTGCGGACCGTCGAAATTATAGAGCGCCAGATCGGCACCGCGTCGTTTCAGCACGGCCGTCGCCGCCTCGGCGAGTGCTGCGGCGGGGATGCGCGCCGGATCGTTATGGCCGCCGATGAAGTTGTATTTCGGGAAGCCCGTCCAACGCGGCGCCGGCGGCGGCAGATCTTTGGCGAAGAGGTGGCTGTAGGCAAAACCGCCGTCGGTCATGATCGTTTCCCCTTCGTTATCAATCAGAACTGCCGCTAGAACCGGCGCTTTCCCCCTCGCCCTCCCGCTGCGCGGGTCGGGTCCCTCCCTCTCCCCGCGGGCGGGGGAGGGAGGGCTGAGGGGCTAAGACTAGCGTGCGGCGGGTGCGTATTTGCCGGTCAATTGGGGCGTGATGTCCGGATAGGCGCCAGCCGTCTTCTGCGCCGCCTTCTCATGCATCTGCAGACGGGTCTCGCGTCCCCAGGTACGCTTCAGCTCGTCCTTGACTTCGAAGGCAAGCCGGCCCAGGCCGTCGATCTCGAGCTCGATCTTGTCGCCGTCCTGGAAGGAGTTGAGGCCCCGGTGATTGGTACCGGTGGCGATGATGTCGCCCGGCTCCAGAGTGTGGACCGAGGACAGCCACTCGATGCAGCGCGGGATCTTATGCGCCATGTCGCTGGTGTTGAAGTTCTGCATCAAGGTGCCGTTGTTCCACAACCGGATCTGCAGTTTCTGCGGGTCCGGGATCTCGTCCTTGGTCACGAGATAAGGGCCGATCGGCGCGAAGGTGTCGCGCGACTTCATGGCAAAAAACCCGGGGGCCGGGAGGCCGCGCGCCGATCCGTCGATAAAGTTCGTGTAGCCGAAAATGTAGTCCATCGCGTCGGCGGCTTTGACGTTGCTCGCCTTCTTGCCGATCACGACCGCGAGTTCAGCCTCGCCCTCGAAGATCGTCGCCGGCGCATCGGGCAATACCATCGTATCGCCGGGTCCACAGATTGCGTTTGCTGTTTTTTGGAACGCGTTGATCGGCGCCGGCGCGCTGCGCGTGCCGTCTTCCATGTAGTTGACCGCCATCGCGTCGATGTTGGCCGGCTTGGGCAATGGCGGGCGTACCCTGACGGATGACAGCGCGACACCCTGGTTGCTCGCCGCGGCATCGTTGAGCCGCGCGCGATATTGATCAAAGCGCTCGATTAGGCCGTTGATCAAATCGCCGGGGCCGGTATGCGGAATGTCCCGCACGACCGACGACACGTCGACGACGCGGTCGCCCTTCAGCACACCCAGCTTGTAGTCGTCAAAGAATAGCAGCTTCATGTCGAGTGCTCCCTCAGTCGGTGGCTACGAAGATGCAATTGCGGATCTTGTTGTCGATCGCCTTGGAGAGGTGTCCCTTGCCGGTCGTGTCTTCGACCAGCAATACCTCGCCGGCACCGATCTTACGGCTCTCGCCGTCGCTCGCGGTGATTTGCACGCCCGCGTCGAGATTGATGATGTATTGGCGCCGGGGTGCGGGGTGCCAATCGAGATCGTAAGTCGGCGGGACCTCGCGGAAGATGATGCCGGTCGCCGGCAGGCGTTTGGAGAGTTTGCCGCCGCGCGTCTCCTCGACCCATTCGACCTCGACGTCCCGGAAATGCGACTGGCCGCTCGCGTCGGTATAGAGATTGTGTATCCGCATCGTCGCCCCTCCCGCAAATTACCTGAACGTCGCCATACTAACGGCGGGGCTAACCTCGACGCCAGCATCTCGACGCAGGGCTGTCGGGGAACGCCGCGCCCCCGGTTTGAGGCGGAGGGCCGGGCGCTCGACCAGGTGCCAGGAGAGGAAGGCGAGAGCTGCCGCCGCAGGCAATGCGAGCAGGAACACATGCCACCACGCCGCCCGGCCGCCAAGCAGCCAGACCACCCCCTGCTCAACCGGCCAGCCATAGATGTAGATGCCGTAGGACAGATCGCCGAAGCGCGCCGCCGGAATGACCGGCAAGCGCGGGGTCAGAGCGAGCCACAGCGCCAGATAGCAGCCACACAGCGGGAACAGCAAAATGAACTGGCGCGACGGCACGCTGAGCACGAGGCCGGCGAGCGCCAACAGCGCGACGCGCCCGTCGAAAATGCGGGTGTTACGCAGCTTGTAAAAAACCATGCCTGCGGCAAAGAAGGCGACCAGCCACCCCCAACCGCTGAGCAGCTGGAAGAACCAGCCCCATTTCTCGAGCGGATAGAGCATCTCGAAGTGTAGGCAAGCCATGCCGAACACCAACAACAGAATCGCTATCGGCACGGTCAACAGCCGCAGCAGGCCGAGTACCAGGACCATCAGGTACATCGTGAACTCGAGGCGCAAGGTCCATAGCGAGCCATTGATCTCGAGCCCTACCGGATTATTGACGAACATCACCCCGGGCAGCTCGTGCACGGTTTGATCGAGGAGGGTGTTGTCGACGACGTACTGATAGGGCTCCGGTCGGCTCAGAAAGGCGCTTGGCCAGAGTGTCGTGACGAGCGGAGCCAGCACAAAAGCGGAAAGCAGGGTGGCAACGAACAGCCCGGGGAAGATGCGCAATGCCCGCTTGGCCAGGAAACGCCACGGATCGCCGGTCTCTTCGAAGCTCTGCGTCACCAGAAAGCCGCTGATTGCAAAAAACACAAAGACCCCGACGAGACCGAGGATCGACTGGTTGCCGGTCAGCCAGATCAGCCACTCGTGGTTCTGCGTGCCCTCGGCGATCAGGAAGGAATGCGAAAAGACGACCGAAGCGGCGGCGATCAGACGCAACGCGTCGAAATTGTTCTGCCGAGCGCCCCGCATCCACTCGCCGCGCAGCTATGCGGTCATCAGCCGAGCGACGCGCTCGCGGTGCCAAGTGGCGTCGCCGAAGGCGACCTCGGAGGCCTTGGCGCGCTTAAAATAAAGCTGCAGGTCGTGCTCTTCGGCAAAGCCGATATCCATATTACCGGGCGCGGCTGTACCGGCGGCAGTCGAACCGTACCATGTCGCGGAAATGCGGCCGCAGACGCTGCGTCCAGGGCGTATCGGCGGCCTTACGCCATTCGGCCGAGCTCGAAACCTCGGGTGAAGCAAAATGGTAGAGGGCGACGTAACGCTGTGTCGCGCCGGTGCCGCGGTAGCGGCGCGCGCACAGGGTGCCGGGCACCGCGCCGAGGGCCGGGACGTGCTCCTGGTTGTACCATTCGTTGAAATCGCTCTCGTGCTCGGGGGCGATGTTCATCGCGATGACCAGCAGTGCGGCGGCCTCCGAGGGCGCGGTGCGGTCGCCGGGAAACAGTTGCTCGCCCTCGTAGCGCATCAGGCTCTTGCGGAAGCGGGCGGTCCGCTTTGTCCAAGGTGAGGAATTCTCGCCGCCGACGGCCAGATAGGGCGCGCTCTTCAACACGCCGACATTGTCCAGATCGTAGGTCGCGACCGAGATCTTCGGGTTCGTCGCGCCGATCCAGCGTTCGCCGTTCAGAAAACCGGGTACCCTCAGCCGCTCGGGGATGTGCTCGAGATCGTACCAGTCGTGAAATTCGTCTTCAGGGGCGGCCGAGAAATCCATTGCCGCGACCAGGATGCCCTTTGCCATTGGTCCCTCCCGAGGGTTTGGAGCATCATCGCCGAGACCCGCCGCGGTTTCCAGCGAAACTCGCGGCAGCGATCGGGGACGGCTGGGTGGCGCGTCAGCGCCGGGCGCGCGGCTGGGCGGCTGCGGCCGCCTGCTGACGGAACAGCGTGTCTGCGGCCTGCTTCTGGGTGTCCGAGAGGCTCGCATAGAGCGAGTCGAAGGCGGTTGCCAGGCGGTCGGTGTTGTCGGCGTAGGCGCGTGCGATCTGGGCGTAGGAATGCATGTTGTCGGGCGCGTTCATCGTCGCCACGGCGCCCGCGCGCTGCGTGAAGAGCGTGTCCGTGGCCGCCGCGTTGTCGCGCATCGCCTGGGTAAAGGCGGACCAGAGGGGCATCTGCGCGTCGGTGATACCGAGCTGCGACTGCAGCATTTTAATCCGCTGATCCATGGCGGCTTGGGTTGCGGCGGAGAGCGCGGTCGCGCTCGATGGAGGTACCGTCGCAGGGGCTGCCGAAGCCGCGGGCGCGGCCGTCGGAGGGAGCGCAGCTGCCGACTGGGCGAGCCCGATGGAGGGCTCCAAGGAGACCGCCAGAGCGAGACCACGGGCAAGGAATGAGCCGAACATATCTACCTCCTCAGCGCCACCGGCCGTGGCCGCCACCGCCCCCCATCCGGGCCTCATGCCAGCCCCCACCGCCATGCCAGCCGCCAAAGCCGCGGCCGCCCCATCCGCCATGCCAACCGCCGCCCCATGCCCACCGGGACAGGCCTCCCGGTCGGCCATGGAAGCCGACAGGCCCGCCAGAAAAACCCCGGTGGCCGAAATGCGCTATCGCCGCCGTCGCTCCGACCGCGCCAAAGCCCCCGGTGATGAAGCCACCGTGCCACCAGCCCGGTCCGATGGTCGCGAAAGCCAGAACGGGAGGGCCGATAAAGAGCGCGAAGGCGGGCGGTGCGATGACAACCAGCGGGGGAGCCGCCGCGACGACGATTGCCGGCGGCGGGAGGACCACGATCGGCGGTGGCAGCGCTGCACCAAGCAAGGCGCCGGTAGGCGGTGGCAGGGAGGCAGCCGTAGGAGGAGCAGCGACTGGTGGCGGGGGGCCTGCCGCGATCGGCGGCGGAGCGATCGCCGGAAGTCCGAGCACGATCGGCGGAGGTGCTACGTAGATCGGCGGCGGCGCGACGATCAGCGGCGGCGCGACGATCAGGCCGAACGAGGCGCCCACCAGCAGACCGCCCCATGCCCAGGCGCCTGCACCCCACCCCCAACCGAAATCGTTCCACGCCCAGGCGTGGCGCCAATCCCACCAGCCTATCCTCCGGCCGCCGAATCCGGGCCCGCCCCAGCCGCGGCCGAATTGCGCAGAAGCGAGGGTTCCTCGCCACCCGCCGCCATGCCAGCCGCCCGCACCGTGCCACCCGCCGCCATGCCAGCCGCCCGCACCGTGCCAGCCACCGCCATGCCAGCCGCCCGCACCGTGCCAGCTGCCCCCATGCCAGCCTGCAGCACCGTGCCAACCTACGCCGCCGTGCCCGCCTCCCCCTTCATGCCCTGCCTCGACCGGACGAGCGATCGCCACCGCCAGCACGGCAGCCGCAGCGATGAGAAGCTTAGATGCACCCGTCATAGGTGATGATCCGCACATGCCGCTCGCACGCAAAACGCAGGAATGCTGTCCACCATTCCGTCATTGTGCGCCACATTCGCCCGAGGCGGATGAATCCAAAAAACGTCAAGATAGCGTTAGGAAACCGCCGAAGGCGCATGTCGACCCGGGTTTTCCCGCTATGATCGGCGACAAATCCTTGGAGGAAGCCGATGACCGCTACGACCCCGTTTTTGGAAAAGGCCGAGAACCTCGGCCCGCTGGCCTCGCGCTATGTCGAGGTCGAGAGCCTGCCGTGGAAGCCGACCCCGTGCCCCGGGATCGACATGAAGGTTTTGCTGGAAGACCCGGAGACCGGGCTCCTGACAGCGCTGTTCCGGTGGCAGCCGGGGAGCGAGCTGGCCCTGCACGAGCATGTCGAAATCGAGCAGACCTTTGTGCTCGAAGGCAGTCTCGTCGATGACGAAGGCGAAGTGCGCGCCGGCAATTACGTGTGGCGGCCCAAGGGCAACCGCCACGTCGCGCGGTCTCCTGGCGGGGCGCTGGTGCTGTCGATGTTTTTGAAGCCGAACATTTTCCTCGCGGGCGATGCAGCCGGTCGTGATCTCCGGTAAGGGGGAGTGCCATGACGTTGAAGATTTATGGCGTCGCGCGCTCGCGCGCGGCTCGCGTGCTGTGGATGGCCAAGGAGCTCGGGCTCAATTACGAGCACGTGAAGGTTGATTTTGCGACCGGCGAGACGCACCAGCCCGCCCATCTGGCGCTCAACCCCAATGGGCACATTCCGGTCATCGACGATGCGGGCTTCATCCTGTGGGAGTCAATGGCGATCAATCTCTATCTCGCCAAGAAATACAACACGGCCGGGCTCTATCCGACCCGCCTCGAGGACGAGGCGGGGGCTTGGCAGTGGAGCTTCTGGGGAATGACCGAGGTCGAGCGCCCGGTGCTGACCGCGATGATGAACCGCGCGGTTTTTCCCGAAGATAAGCGCGACGCCGCAGCGGCGGACATTGCCGAGAAGACATTGGCGCAGCCGCTTGAGGTACTCGACGGCGTTCTCGGCCGCACCCCTTACCTGCTCGGCGAGCATTTCACGGTCGCCGACCTCAACGTCGCCAGCATCCTCGCGTGGGCGCGGCCGGCGCAAATCGACATGTCCGCCTTCCCGAAGGTTGCCGAATGGCTCAGAATCTGCGCCGAGCGACCCGCGGCGCGCGCAGTCCGCCAGTTGCAACGCGAATAAGCTCGGGGGAAACGATGGCCAACATACGACCGACGCGACGGCACATGCTGGCGCTTGGGCTCGGCGGCATCGCGCTGCCGACCCCCTTCATCGGAGGAGGCAAAGCCATGGCGGACAATATCCCAGATACGGTCGTCTATGTATCCAACGCCGCCAGCAAGGAGGTCTATGTCTTCGCTATGAACCGCGAGAGCGGGGAGCTGACCTTACTCGACAAGGTCCCAGTGCCCGGCACCGACAAGGCGTCGCCCGCCAGCATGCCGATGGCAGTGACACCCGACCATCGGTTTCTCTACGCCGCGCTGCGCAGCGACACCTTTCCGGTATCGAGCTTTGCGATCGACCGCACGAGTGGGCGGCTGACCCACCTCGCGAGCACGCCGCTCCAGGATAGCATGGCCTATATCGTCACCGATCGGACCGGCCGGTACCTACTGAGCGCCTCCTATCCGGGCAACAAGCTGACGATCAACCCGATCGACGACCAGGGCCACATCGTCGAAAAGACCACCCAGATCATTCCGAACCGGCCCAAATCGCACTGCATTCTGGTCGACGCGACCAACAAATATTGCTATGCGACGAGCCTCGGCAGCGACATCATCATGGAGTGGAAGTTCGACCCGGCGACCGGGACATTGTCGCCCAACGGGCCTGGTGAAGTTCACACCAAACCAGGCGCTGGTCCACGGCATATGGCGCTTCACCCGAGCGGGCGGTTCCTCTATCTGATCACCGAGACCACTGACACGATCGGCGCCTATGGCATCGACCTCGCGACCGGGACATTGACGGAGCAGCAATTCGTCGATGCGGCGCCCGCCGATTTCAAGGAGCAGCCGGCCGCCGCCGATCTGCATGTGACGCCGGACGGCCGGTTTCTCTACGGCAGCGAGCGCAAGACCAGCACGCTCGCCGGCTACCGCATCGACCCCGACAAAGGAACCCTGTCGCCGATCGGGCACTTTGCGACCGAGAAGACGCCGCGCGGCTTTAATATCGACCCGCGCGGCCGCTTCCTGTTGTCGGTGGGACTCGATTCGAACGCGATGACGGTCTACCGGATCGAACCGCAATCGGGTGCCCTGACCAACCTCAAGCAATACTCGATGGGTCAGCAGCCCAACTGGATCGAAATCGTCGATTTACGGTGACTTCGGCCCGTACTCCCTGATGGACGGGAAAGTAACGGGAAAAACCCCGATGTCGCGGCGTTCCGGCCCGCAATGCCCGCGTCCGATTGAGCGTCAGTCGGCGGGGGATGCTTGGCGCGCGGTAGCGGCCGCAGCATGGAATAGGTTCTCGGCCATCAGGCTGGTCTCGCGGGCGGCTCGTCTCTCATAGATGGCAGCAACGTCCTCCCGGACCGCCGGGTCATCGGGAGCGGCCTCCAGCGCGTAATCGGCGAGATGACCGGCAAGCCGCATCTCCCCGGCCTCGGCAAGCGCCTTTGCGTGCGCCAACAGGATGGCCGCACCGCCGCAGAGAGCCGCGATCTCACGGGCCAACGGCGTGCGCGGCGCCGGCTTGAGTTCGCTTGGCCGGCCGCTCCACCAGCCGCCGTAAAAGCGGATGATGTTGCGAATGATTAACTCCGGGTCGTCATAGACCGGTTTGAGCCATGGCGACGCCGTTTCCGGTGGCTTGACCCGCTGCAGGATATCGACGTGTGACGGGGCGCCGTCATTCATCGCGGCCAGTGTTTGGCGCACGATCGAGTCAAGGTAGTCGGCAGTCTCCAACACGTTTCACTTTCGCCGGGTCTTGAGCGGCCTGGTGCCCGGGATCCGAGATGCGGTACCTAATGCGGCCCGCCTTCCTCACGGTTGAGGTCGAGTTCAGCGAATTGTTGGGCTCGCCGCCGCCTGCGGCTCGGAGCGGATCTGTATCGCGCACTTTGACGAAAGCGGCCATACACTAGCCGGCCCTATCAATCCTGGGGCGACTAAGCCTATGAAACATTTGATCCTCTTCGTAATGGTGGAGCGGCATCGTGGCGCCGCTTTCACCCCGTCCCGGCCATGGGCTACTGCGCTGCCCGATCTGTCGGCTTGATCTAGCGGCCGTGGCGGGCGCGCTCACCTGCCGTAACCGCCACAGCTTCGATCTCGCGCGCGAGGGCTATGTCAACCTGCTGGCCGGCGGCCGGCGGCGCCCGGCTGAAGGCGGCGATCGGCTGGATCAGCTAAGGCATCGCGCGGCATTCCTCGAAGCAGGTCATCTCGAATTCATTACGGCGGCGATCCGGTTGCGCTTGCAGCAGATCGCCGCTCTGCCGACCGATCGGTCCTGGCGCGTCCTCGATGCAGGCTCCGGAACGGGCCATCACCTCGCACGCATCGCGGCGAACTTCGGCCCTCCGGTGGTCGGTCTCGGGCTCGACATTGCCGCTGCCGCAGCACGCCAGGCGTCGCGTCGCTGGCCAGGTCTTGCCTTTGCCGTGGCCGATCTGTGGGTCGATTGGCCGGTGCAGGATGCGGCGCTCGACCTGGTAATCAATATCTTCGCGCCACATAATTTCGCCGAGACAGCGCGGGTGCTCCGGTCAGGAGGTTGGCTCGCGGTGGTCTATCCCGGCCCAGATCATTTGGCCGAGCTCAACCTGTCCTTCGGCCTGATGCGACAGCATAAAGGAAAGGGCCGACGCTATATCGATGCGGCGTTGCAGTACATTGGTCCGCCGACAATCTCGCGACTCGTCCGCAATACGGTCATCGACGGTGAAGGTATCCACAATGCACTGCTGATGGGACCGAACGCGCGCCGCATCAACCGGTCTACGCTCGCCTCCGCGACCGGTTCCCGTCCGGTCACTTTCGACATCTTTGTCTTACTCGCGCGTAAGCGGGGGAGCAGCGCCGATTGATGCCCAATGCCTTATGAGGGCGGTGCCAGGCTGAGGATGGCGGTTGCTCAGGATTCCGGCGTCACCGACCATCATCGTCAGCGCCCGTGTACGCCAGCTCGGCGCGCGTCCTCGTGCGGGCGAGTCAGGCTGGATCGCCTCAGCCGCCTGTCGAGTTCTATCCGGCGCCGAAGGCGAGCGCCGTGTGATAGGTGACAAACGCCGCGAAATAAGCCAGCGCCAGCATGTAGCCGAACAGGAAAGCGGCCCACTTCCAGCTACTGGTCTCGCGCCGCACGACGGCCAATGTCGATGCGCATTGCGGCGCGAAGACATACCAGGCGAGGAGCGCCAGGGCGGTGGCGAGACTCCAATGCGCGGTCAGGGTCCGGCCGAGTTCAGCGGGATCGTTGGCGGCGCCCTCGATCGCATAGACGGTGCCGAGTGCCGCGACCGCGACTTCGCGCGCCGCCATCCCCGGGACCAATGCCACATCGATCTGCCAGTTGAAGCCGACCGGGCGCAACACCGGCTCCATCGCCTGACCGATGCGCGCGGCGAGGCTGTAATTGATCGCCGGATCGGTGGCGTCCGCCGGCGCCGGCGGCACAGAGCACAAAAACCAGATCACGACCATCATCGAAAAGATCGTCGTCCCGGCCCGGTGCAGAAAGATCTGACCGCGCTGCAACAATCCGAGTGCCAGGTTCTTCAGCACGGGTTTCTTGTAGTCGGGCAGCTCGAGCATAAACGGATCGCCCGGATCGCGCCGCCACAGCAGCCGATTGAAGACCCAGGACATCCCGAGCGCGGCAGCGATGCCCGCGGCATAGAGCCCGAACATTACCAGGCCCTGCAGGTTGAACCCGCCGAGCACCGTGCGGGCCGGGACAAAGGCCGCGATGATCAAGGTGTAGACCGGGATGCGCGCCGAGCAGGTCATCAGCGGTGCGACCAGGATCGTGGCGAGGCGGCCGCGTCGACTGGCGATGACGCGGGTCGCCATGATCCCGGGTATCGCGCAGGCAAAGCTCGACAAAAGCGGGATAAAGGCGCGGCCATGCAGCCCCGCACCGCCCATGATGCGGTCCATCAAAAAAGCGGCGCGGGCCATATATCCGAAATCCTCGAGCAGCAGGATAAAGAAGAACAGGGTGAGGATCTGCGGCAGAAAGACGAGGACGCTGCCGAGCCCGGCGATGACCCCGTCACGGACAAAGCTCAACAGCCAACCTTCGGGCAGCACGATGCCCGCCCACGCGCCGAGACCATCGAAGCCGCTCTTGATTAGATCCATCGGCGCCTGCGCCCAGGCGAACACCGCCTGGAACATCAAGAACAGGATCGCCATCAGGATCACGAGACCGATCACCGGGTGGAGCACGATGCTGTCGATGCGCCGGGTAATGCTGTCGGGCCGGCCGGGCATCCTGACCGCAGCGTCGAGTATCCGATCAGCCTCGCGCTGCGCTGCGCGCAACTCGGCGGCGTTGGGCTCGGACCAGGTGCCCTCGGTGGGCAATCCACGCTCGCTGATCACCTGGTCGATCCGGGCGAGGAGATCGCGTGTGCCGCCGCGCCGCACCGCAACCGAGGGGACGACGGGGACCCCGAGCTCGGTCGACAGCCGGTCCAGATTGATCTCAAACCCGCGATGGCGCGCGATGTCGAACATATTGAGCGCGAGGATCATCGGCCGACCGACGCGCTTGAGTTCGAGCACGAGACGCAAGGCGAGGCGGAGGTTCGTCGAATTGGCGACGCAGACGAGAAGGCGGGGGACATCTTCTCCTGCGAGCTTTCCAAGGACCATGTCCCGTGTGACGATTTCATCGAGACTGCGAGCGCGCAGCGAATAGGTCCCCGGCAGGTCGATCAGCCGCACGGCGAGCCCAGCGGGCGTTACGACCACGCCCTCCTTGCGCTCGACGGTCACACCGGGATAGTTGGCGACCTTCTGACGGCTACCGGTCAGCGCGTTGAAGAGCGCGGTCTTTCCGCTGTTCGGGTTGCCGACCAGGGCAACGCGGGCCGGCAGCGCGATCTCGCTCATCCGCCGTCCGGCTCGACCAGGATCGCCGCAACCTCCCGGCGGCGCAGGGCAACCGTGGTTTCATTAACGCGCACGGCTATCGGGTCGCGACCGAACAGGCCCTGATGCAACACCTCGACCTGCGCCCCTTCGACAAAACCCAATTCGATCAGCCGGCGTTCGAGTTCGGCAGCAGACAGCCCGTGATCGCCGGCGCGAACCTGCACAGCCAGGATCCGGCCCTTGAACCCGACCGGAGCCGCGCCGAGCGCTGACGCACCGTGCGAGGGCCTAGGGATCCTGAACTTGTGGGCAGCAACGGGCATATTCTCCGAATCCGAGTGCTTATTCGAAGGTATTGCGACTCGCTTTCATTTGCAAGCAGGTTCGGAGCCTCACAAGGAGCGCCCCGAGCGGGTCACCGGTTCAAGAACCACACGATCAGCGACACGATCAGGCTGACGGCAAGGCACGTCGCGATCGGGAAATAAAAACTGAAGTTTCCGCGCTCGATCACGATGTCGCCGGGTAGCCGACCGAGCCCAAGTTTGCCCAGCCACGGCCACAGCAGCCCGACGACAACGAGCAAGAGACCAACGGTGACGAGCCATCGACTGATCATCCAGGGCCGCCGGAAGAGCTTCACACCCTCTTTCGGTAAAGGTGGTACCCCTCGCCCGCTACGAAAACAGCGATCGGATTTGCTGATCTTATGGGGCGAGCGGAAAGAAGCCTTCGGACAGCCGGTCCATCTGCTGTTAGGGCGTCGGCTGCGGAGGCGCCTTGGGCGGAACCGGCCGAGCTCGCGGTTTGTGTTGCAGCAGGCGATGGCTTCCAGGGCTAACTACCGCCGCCGGCGATGGTGTAAATTGAGCAGTCTGCGCCGAGCGGTCAGGGGGCGTCAGACTGGGTCCAGTCAGCTCGCTCCGGGAAGCGGTCGGGGAGGGCGGCGCGAGATTTGATCCGTCGCCGATGTTGGCCGTCGGCGCCGGCAAGGCGTCGTCCCGCGCGATCCGGTCGCCGCCGGCAAGAGCGGGGAGGGGGGTCGCGGCGGCGGAAGACGGGCTCGCCCCCGAGGTGAGACCGGCGGTTGGCTTACTTGCCGCGACACCGGGCAGATTGCGAACCGACAAGTCAGCCGAAAGCGGCCAGCAGATGATCACCAAGATCGCGGCGAAGACGACAGCGGTGAATCCGAGCCATACGACGTCGCCGGCCAGTCTTGACCGGCTTGGCCCAATGAGCAAGGTGGCCTCGATCCCCATCATCTGCTCTTCGTCATTATCGCCCGAGAAACGCTGGTGTATTCACTAAGAGTATCAGAGTCGCACCAACGAGGGGCTACAGCAGCTAATCGCAATTTTGACACAACAGAGGACGGCAGACCTAATCTTGCGTGAAAATGCGGCAGCGGCCCGGCTTCTTGTCGAGCTGGCGGAAGCCGCCTACCGTCCCGCGATCGGCGAATCGACCGAGCTTGATCCGGCGTCGGGTAACGGAAAATCGCTCGAGCTGCTTAGATTACGATTTCGATTCCGGCACTGAAATCGCCAGCCAATCGTCAGCGGGCGGATCGGCGAGGCAGGCGCGACACCGCTCAACCAGGATTTGCGAAGGTGATCATGACGATCGCAAGGGCGGCCACGACCTCAAAGAAACCGATCGCCTTCGACCAATGGCGATCCTCGTAGCCCGACAGGCCGGACCTGTGCGCGGAGCAGCCGCTTTGCGCCAACTTCGTTTCACGCAAAGGATTACGGTTTCAAAACAAGAGGAGCAGGTCCGCCATATATTCGGGATCAATAAGGCCTCCCCTTCCAATGGCGAGCAAAGAGAGAGCCAATCCCAGGAGTGCAAAGGTCAGCACGATAGGGAAGTCGCCACTGGATTCTCTGGCAAGATATGCGGTTCGATACATCATTTTCTCCGCTTCAGCGCAGAGAGAGAACGAAGCCGATGGCTTCGCTAGCGGAGGATTGAACACCGCCGATGCACCAGAAATGTGTGAGTTGTTTCACACTTGCGAAAAATTTTCTGCGAAATCGACCGGAACCGAAGCCTGCCCAGAGTTGGTCGCCGGGTCGAGCGAAATTGGTACACGGGGATCCGGTCAGCCGCCTGCACTGGCTCTCCTCGCGGCACAGCCGAATTGCGGATACTGGCTGCAGGAGCCGCTGGCTACCAGAGGTTCATCCCTTGACCATTTCGATATTGCGTTGGCGCGCGCGGTCGGTCAGGGGCTCGAAGCCGGCGTAGGAGCCGTCTGATTACGACCGGCGACCGGCGGAGGCGGAGCCGGCAACGTCTCCGGTCCAAAACCCGGGACGTAAACGCCTTGAGGCGGCGGCGGCGCCGGAGCCGGCGGAGCAGACTGTTGCGGGCAACCGATCAGTGCCAGGGCCGCTGCCATCAAGAGCACAGACGTGATTGGTCTTAGCACCGGCTTATCCTCCGCGGTTTGACCCTGTTTATCGTAGCCTATTACGCTTTATGCCAGCTCCTTACTGAGCAAGGATGCAGCGGGTGGATCGCTACCGGAGATTTACCCCAATGACATGACGCAATGTGCCGGGATTAAGGGTTCGCGGCCGAATGCCCATATCCGCTTATCGCAAGCCCGCCCCTGAGGGAAATCATGCCGCAATCTCGACGTCCGCTGATCGAAGCCCGACGCGATCAGATGTTCCCGGTGCTGGAGCCGGCGGAGGTCGGTCGGCTGTGGAGGTTCGGCGAGCTCAAATCCTATGCGGCGGGCGATCGCATCGCCGCGACGGGCGAAATCGCGCCGGGCGCTTTTGTGATTTTGGCAGGCCGGGTCGAGGTCACTCACCGCGGAATGCCGGGACATTCCGAGCTCATCGTAGCGCACGGTCCGGGCTCGTTCATGGGCGAACTCGCACAACTTTCGGGCCGTCCGTCCCTGGTCGATGCCTATGTCAAGGAGGCCGCCGAGACACTCGTCATTCCGTCGCGCCGGCTGCGCAATCTTCTGGTGGAAGAGGCCGAACTGGGCGAACGCATCATGCGCGCCTTGATCCTGCGCCGTGTCGGCCTTCTCGATAGGGGTGCCGGCGGGCCGGTGATCGTCGGCAGCGCCGATCATGCCGATGTTCTGCGCCTCGAAGGTTTCCTTAGGCGCAACGGGCACCCGCATCAGCGCTTCGACCCAAAGACCGATCCGTGTGCGCAAACCTTGATCGAGCGCTTTGATATCGACGCTCGCGAATTGCCGATCGTTCTCTGTCCCAATGGACAGCTGCTGCGCAACCCGAGCGATGTCGAGCTCGCCCGTTGCATCGGGCTCGTCAAACCGATCGACCCGGACAAGGTTTACGATGTGGTGATCGTCGGCGCCGGGCCGGCGGGTCTCGCCGCCTCGGTTTATGCGGGATCCGAGGGGCTCTCGGTGCTCGCGCTCGATTGCCGCGCCTTCGGCGGTCAAGCGGGGGCATCGGCGCGGATCGAGAATTATCTGGGCTTTCCGACCGGCATCAGCGGCTTGGCTCTGATGGCGCGAGCCTATCACCAGGCCCAAAAGTTCGGTGTCGAAATGGCAATCCCGGATGAAGTCGGGAGCTTGGAGGGGCCGACCGTTTCGGATGATGGACGCTTTTTGCTCACTCTCGCCAACAAAGAACGAGTTCGCGCCCGCGCCGTCGTCATCGCCAGCGGCGCCAGGTATCGCCGTCTCGATGTCGATAATCTCGCCTCCTATGAGGGCTCATGCGTCCACTATTGGGCGTCACCGCTCGAGGGGCGGCTGTGCACGGGACAGGAAGTGGCGCTGGTGGGCGGGGGCAATTCCGCCGGCCAGGCTGCGGTGTATCTATCCAGTCAGGTTGCCAAGGTTCGGCTGATCGTTCGTGGACCCGGTCTCGCAGCGAACATGTCGCGCTACCTGGTCGAACGCATTACCGCAACGCCGAACATCGAAATCCTGACCGAGACGACGGTCACCGCTCTCGACGGGCAGGACGGGATTCTCGAAGCGATCCGCTGTCGCTCTCACCGATCGGGCGACGAGAGGAAGCTCGCGATCCGCCACCTCTTTTTATTCATCGGCGCAGATCCGAATACCGACTGGCTGTCTCAGTCGGGCGTGATGCTCGATGACAAGGGGTTCGTACGTGCCGGCACAGACATCCACAAGCCGCTCGAAACCAACCTGCCTGGCGTATTCGCGATCGGCGATGTGCGCTCGGGTTCGGTCAAGCGCGTTGCCGCTGCCGTCGGCGAGGGCGCGCAGGTCGTAGCAGCACTGCACGCCTTTCTCGCGGAACGCGGCGACAGAGCCGCGCTCCCGGCCAACACCAGGAGACACTGATGCCGGCCAAATGCACCCACACCGACACGATTCGCGAGGTGACGCCCAGCGCGCTCGGTTGCGAGGAGTGCTTGAAGACAGGTTCGCCATGGGTCCATCTGCGCTTATGCCGGACCTGCGGCCATGTCGGTTGTTGCGACGATTCGCCAAACCGCCACGCGACCAAGCATTTTCACCAGACGCGGCATCCAATCATCGAAGGCTATGACCCGCCTCAAGGCTGGGGGTGGTGTTACATCGACGAGATCCTGCTCGATCTCGGCGACCGCACCACCCCGCACAACGGCCCGATCCCGCGCTTTTATTGAATTGGCGGCGCAGTGATCCCGCTGGTACGCATGCGACTGGAACGCCCATTCCTATGCCTCGACCACCCGCCGGCCCGGCAAGGCCGATCGAGGGCCGGAGCCCATCGGGCACCGCGACTGCGAAGCCGTTCTACCGACTTAGATGCCTGAGAAACTCGTCCACGGTCAGTCCAGCGTCAGCGATGATGCGCCGGAGCGTTCCTTGTCGGACTTGCCTGTGATCGGGCACGACCACACGGGCGAATCGGTCGCCGCGACGAAGGATCATATGGCTGCCGGTCTGACGGCGGAACTCGAACCCGGCACGTTCCAGCGCCAGGCGAACTTGGCGCCCGGACAAATCGGTTGGAAGCTTGGGCACGATACCGGTGAAACTCCACCTCCGACTTACGCGGCCTCCACCTCTACGAACTCCTTTCCGACCTCGGTCGGGATCGGATCCCCAGCGTCGCGGCAATCTTCGATATAGAGCTCGATAGCTTCGCGGATGTTGGAGAGAGCTTCGGCACGGCTATCGCCCTGGCTTACGCATCCTGGGAGCGCTGGGACGCTGACGACGTACCCGCCATCGGGCTCTTGTTCCAAGATCACCGTGTAGCGCATTGCCGCTCTCCTCGTCCGGCCTGAACCTAACTGGTGAAAAGATCGGATATTTTACCGCTCCTGTGCAGTGCGTTCGCCAAGACCTTCGGCGAGCAAGGCGACGGCCAGCGTATTGAGGCTCACCCCTTCGCGCTTGGCGCGCTCAGCCAGTCGGCGATGTAGCGATTTGGGGGCGCGCAACTGCCATTTGCCGCTATAGCCTTCAGTCGGTTCGACGGAGGGCGGCGGGATCGGCCGGCCGGCCTCCTTCATAGCGGCGATCCAGCCGCGTTTCGCATCCTCGCCGTTGGCGATGGCTTCCTCGATCGTCTCGCCGTCCGACATGCAGCCGGGCAGATCAGGAAACTCGATCAAGTAGCCGCCGCCCTCATCCTCGGTTAGAGGCCGCACCGTAAAGCGGTATTCGATGTCACTCATTGCTCGCTCGCACCGCCTCGATAAACGCGACGAACCGGCGGACGTAAACCGGCTTTATTGGCCGGCGCGCTGGGACCGACAACGCCTCCGCGACGGCGGGATGCTCGAATATCACGTGGCTTCCGCGCGGCTTACGGATGTTCACGCCATTTGCGCCAGCAACGGACTCAAGGGTAGCGATCCGCCAATCGCGGGGGTTCGACCGCATCCGGTCGAGCGTCCTATCGGCGCGCGCCATGTCCGGCTCATTTCCATTCGTTACATGGTATCATAGGCAGTATCGCACAAGCACGCTCAGCAGGTCGCATTGCCACTCGGGTAGACCTTTGATGACTGCGAAGCGCACTCCGACCTCCCGCCTCCGGCCCGTCGCCAGGGCAACCTCTTATGAGCCGCATGGTCGGCGCTCGGGCGAGGATCTAAGCCAGCGCCGGCTTGAGCCGTTGCGGGGTCATTGGCGCGCGGCGAAGCCGGACGCCGGTGGCGTCGAAGACGGCGTTGGCGATGGCGGCGGCGACCGGGCGGATCGAGCTTTCGCCGGCACCGGCCGGCGGTAATTCGGGGTGGTTGATCAGCACGATGTCGACCGCCTCCGGCGCCTCGGTGATGTCGAAGATCGGGTAGGAGAGCCAGTCGGTGCTGGTGACCCGAGCGCGATCGAAGGCGACCTCCTCGGCAAGCGCGCGGCTCGTGCCTTGGACGACATTGCCTTCGATGCAGCGCCGCAGCCCATCGGGGTTGATGATCAGCCCGCAATCATGCGCCACGGTGAATTTGCGCGCCCAGACTTTGCCGCTACGGAGGTCGATCTCGACCTCGGCGACGATCGCCACGACGGCCGCCGAGCGCTGGGCATAGGCAATGCCGCGGCCGGTCAAAGTGTCGCCGTTGCGGTCGGGGTTTGGCGATGGCCGCGGCTCCCACCCGGCGCGCTCGGCCGCGGCCTTGACCACGGCGATGTCGCGCGGCGCCTTCAGATAGCGCAGGCGGAACGCCACCGGGTCGGCACCGACCGCGGCGGCGATCTCGTCGATAAAGGATTCGCTGGCGAACTGGATCTGTGGGCCGACCGGGTCGCGCAGGTGGGCAGTGCGCAATGGCGAAGCGCGATCGAGCAACGGTGCCGCCGTCTCCCAGGCCAGCCGTTTGTTCGCGAAACCATAGGTTTCGTCGGGAATGCCAAAGCCCTGCAGCGACTTTAGCGGCAGGCCGGTCAGCTGGCCGGCGAGGCTGTAGACGGGGTCGCTCTCGTTGGTGTCGATGTCGACGCGCGAGAAGCCCTTGCTCTCGAACACATAGCCGATCACAGCACCGTCCTTGTCGAGCGCCGCGCGGGCGCGGTGGATCGAGGCCGGACCCTTGGGGTCCCAGCCGTGGCCCTCATAGCGCATGCCCTGGACGCGCACCGGGCGGACCACCGCCTTTGACAACAACGCTGCGTCGATCCCGGCGTCGCCGGCGTCGTTGCGCCCGTAGGAGCCCGGACCCGGGACCCAGATCCCGTGTACTTTGTCCTGCGGCAGCCCCAGCACACGGGCGACCCCGTCGCGCGCGAAATGCGGCTTTTGCGAGCCGGTCCACAGGGTGGCACTATCGGCGCGCGCATCGACGACGGCGCAGGCCGGACCCATGCTGGCATGCGACTGGAACGGCCACTCGTATTCCGCCTCGACCACCCGCGCGGCGCTGATAAGGTCGTGTGCGCGCCTATGTCCAGAAGGTCGCGCTTATTGCCCGTGAGCCGGATCGGCGTCTGGTTCTGATAGCACCGAGGTTGGGTGCAGAACCTCGATCCGGTATCGAGTGAAATCGCCGGTGTTGAACGTCAGTATCCGATGGAGGGCATGCACATTCATTGCGGCGACCAGCCTCGCGTCATGGACCTTGCTGCCGATAACACCGTGCTGGACTACCAAACGTTTCCATTCATTGTAGATGGCCGGGGCATCGGGGAGCAGCGTCAGGATCCGTTCGATCTTTACGACCTCGGCCAGGGCCAAGGCAGATGTGAATCCGAGGCCGTTGCTTGCGACGGGTCGAGTAACGACATTCCAGAACTCCGAGATGTTTTGCAGTGTGAAGTAAACTGGCTCGCCGGCGCTCAATAATCGGGCGACGCTTTCGACCGCTAGAGTATGTAGTTGATGTGTGGGCTGGGTACGCCGCAGCAGGACGTTAGTGTCAACGAGCACGCTCATTCAGCCGCGAGTGCTGTAGATATTTTCGCGGCTGATGGCCTCGTCCGACAGCGGCGGCGTTATGGGCAGCCCCTTAGCCGCCGCACGCCAGGCCTTGGCGCGCTCGGCGGGCGACAGCGTGCCGGTCACGTCTCGGCTGACGTGTTCCGTCAGCAGCAGCGCCACGTATTCCGGCAGGCTTACCCCTTCCGCGGCGGCGCGCGCAGCAAGGGCCCCCTCAATCTGTACTGGTAGATCGATTTTCACTGGCTTTGAGTGCTCCTCGCCACGCACAGCGTCCGGTTCGGACGGCGCGGTTTCGGCATCTGCTTCGGCGGGTGACCGCCCGCCGATAGGGGTAGTCGTCTCTTCGTGGGACTCGATTGCGAACCCAAATTTCTCAAGAATTCGATAGGCATCTTGCGACGTAATCGCGATCGAGGGCAGCCCGGTCGCGGCAGCCACCACCTGTCGAATGGGATATCGTTCCCCATTAATAATAGTTGAGTATCTCTGAACCCGACTTGGCATATTACCGACCATGGCGTCTATAAAATCTTGCATCTCCTTTTCGAAGGCTTTTCCTCTGAGGGTGAATCGAAGTTTGACCTGCTGCGTTTCGGTGCCTTTATTTACAGGATCGGTCTTCGGCCCCGTCATACGGAAGACAAATTCTACATTGGCGCCTTGAGGCGGCCCTGTGCGCCGCGCCAACTCAAGTCCATATTCGCGGCGGAATATTGTCGTATCCAGAGCACCATATACGGCGGGCATTCGCCCGCTTAGTCCCATGCGCTTGTGCACATCGCCCGCGCGTATCCGGATCTCGCCACCGGGGGCGTCTCGCATCGGCGCAATGTAATTCTCAAACGCAAACCGGCGTATCCGTTCCGCTAGGGTCGGTTGTTCGGACATCTTCATCCTTTTGGATCTTGCGTTCGATATCACACATCTTAGAGAGGTTCAACGCCAGGTCAAGAGCAAAGCGCCGCCCCGGCTATTACCCCTCAAAATTTTTTTTTCGGATAGACTATCTTTCTTAGTCATACATCTCATTTCTTTACGCCACAGAAGTGATATGGAACCCGCGCACTCGAACCAGGGGCGCCTGGATTCGCATCAGAGGAGCAAATCAGATGTTGCCAGAATCGTTTGCCGAACGGCTGAGGGGACTGGTGTCGCAATTCGCGCGTCTCCTTGCGTCTCCGATCATTCGGTTTGATGAGGGATGCCGCCGAAACCTTCCGGATTTGCCGGGGGTCTACCGCATTTTGCCGTCTTCTCAACCATTCGACACCGTTCGCGGTGGCCGCGCGGACGTCACGCTACGTCAGCGCGTTTACGCAAACCACCTCATGGGGGACCAAAAGGGCAAATGTGCATGCACAATTGGTTCGGGGCGGGGAGTGCGCCGAAGCTGATGCCAAGGAGCATATTCGGCACAATCTGGCTGTGCAGGTCCTCACAGTCAGCGATGCCCGAGAGCGGATATGGCTCGAACACTTCATTCTCGCGGTGCTTCAGCCGCGATACTGCGACTAGCCAGCTAGCTCGGAAGCCAGGGGGCCTAGCCTGGGCGGCTAGACCGGGCAACTTTTGGCCCTTCTACCGCCGAGAGTGGCTCACGCCAGCGCCGGTTTTAGACGCGCCGGGGTCAGCGGAGCACGGCGGAGACGCACGCCGGTCGCGTCGAAGACGGCGTTGGCGATGGCTGCCGCGACCGGGCGGATCGAGCTTTCGCCGGCGCCGGCGGGCGGTAGGTCGGGGCGGTTGAGCAATGCGATGTCGACCGCCTCGGGCGCCTCGGAGATGTCGAGGATCGGGTAGCTCGTCCAATCGGTGCTGGTCACCTTGGCGCGATCGAAGGTCACTTCCTCCGACAGTGCGCGGCTGGTGCCTTGCACGACATTACCTTCGATGCAGCGCCTGAGGCCGTCCGGGTTGATGATCAGCCCGCAATCATGGGCCACGGTGAATTTCTTCGCCCAGACTTTGCCGGTGCGGCGGTCGATCTCGACCTCGGCGACGATCGCGACGACGGCCCCCGAACGCTGGGCGTAGGCGATGCCGCGCCCGATTAATGTGTCGCCATTGCGGTCGGGGCGCGGCGACGGGCGCGGCTCCCACCCGGCGCGCTCGGCTGCGGCCTTGACCACGGCGATGTCGCGCGGCGCCTTCAGATAACGCAGGCGGAAGGCGACCGGGTCGGCGCCGGTCGCGGCGGCGATCTCGTCGACGAAGGATTCGCTGGCGAATTGGATCTGCGGGCCGACCGGGTCGCGCAGATGCGCGGTGCGCAATGGCGAGGCGCGGTCGAGCAGGGGCGGGATCGTCTCCCAGGCCAGCCGCTTGTTCGCAAAGCCGTAGGATTCGCTGGGCACGCCAAAACCCTGCAATGACTTCAGCGGCAGGCCCATCAGCTGGCCGGCGAGGCTGTAGCTCGGGTCGCTCTCGTTGGTGTCGATGTCGACGCGCGAAAAGCCCTTGCTCTCGAACACATAGCCGACGACCGCCCCGTCCTTGTCGAGTGCCCCACGGGCGCGGTGGATCGAGGCCGGGCCCTTGGGGTCCCAGCCGTGGCCCTCGTACCGCATGCCCTGAACGCGCACCGGCCGGCCCACCGCCTTTGACAACAACGCTGCGTCGATCCCGGCGTCGCCGGCGTCGTTGCGCCCGTAGGAGCCCGGACCCGGGACCCAGATCCCGTGTACTTTGTCCTGCGGCAGCCCCAGCACACGGGCGACCCCGTCGCGCGCGAAATGCGGCTTTTGCGAGCCGGTCCACAGGGTGGCACTATCGGCGCGCGCATCGACGACGGCGCAGGCCGGACCCATGCTGGCATGCGACTGGAACGGCCACTCGTATTCGGCCTCGACGACCCGCGCGGCGCCGGCGAAGACCGGGTCGATGTCGCCCACCGCGACCGGCACTTCGCGCTTCGTGACGGGGGCCTGACGGATGTACTGGTAGAGTGCGGAATTTTCGGGAAAGGCTGGCGCTACCTCGGACCAGATGACCTTAAGCCTTTCGGCTGCCTGCACGGCATCCCATTCGCGCTCGGCGACGATGCCGAGAAACCCCTTGTCATGCACGACCCGGACCCCCGGAATGTCGCGCACCGAGGCCTCATCGACCCCGACCGGCACCGCGCCGGCGACCGGCGGGCGGATCATCCGACCGTGCAGCATGCCCGGCACCTTGACGTCGGTGACGTAGTCGAGCTTGCCGAAGACCTTGGCCGGGACGTCGAAGCGCGGCGGCGATTGGCCGACGATCTTGTAGGCGGAGGGCGGCTTTGGCTTCGCTTGGCCCTCGGCGACGAGGTCGTTGCCGAGCTTGCCGTTCCACTTCAGCGGCAGCTCGAAATAATGCCCGCCGATCAGCTCGCCATAGCTAACCTTGCGCGCCGGGTCGCCCGACACGGCGACGACGCCGTCGGTGACCTCGAGCCGATCGGCTGGGGCCCCGAGCCGCGCCGAGGCCATCTCGACGAGCACGCGCCGCGCCTCGGCCGCGGCGTTGCGCAACGCGATGCCGCCCTTCTGCACGCCGGTGCTGCCGCTCGCACCACCCTGGTTGACGGTCAGCGCGGTGTCGCCCATCACAACAGTGACCCGTGCCAACGGCACATCGAGCTCCTCGGCAACGATCTGGGCGATCGCGACATCAACCCCCTGGCCCATATCCATCTTGCCGAAATAGGCGATGGCATCGCCGTCCGCCTTGATCGCGAGCCAGCTGTCGAGCTGATCGGGGGCGAGCGGCGGCTTGACCGCGCCGCCGATTTCGGCCTCGGCCGGACCGTGAGGAAGGGCAAAGGAGACAACGAGCGCGCCGGCGCCTTTGAACAGAGTGCGGCGGTCGACGGTGAATTCGGTCATCGCCCCCTCCCCTACGCGGCTTGGGCCGCACGCCGGACGGCGCGCAGGATCGCCATATGCGTTCCGCAGCGGCATTTGAGGCCGGAGAGCCCATCGCGGATCTGCTGCTCCGAGGGATGCGGGGTGTCGCGCAATAAGGCCGCCGCAGTCATGATCCAGCCATTCAGGCAATAGCCGCATTGCGGCACCTGCTCGGCGATGAAGGCCGTCTGCAGCGGATGCGGCTTGTCCGGCGTCCCGAGCCCGGCCAAGGTCATGACCTTGGTCCCGGCCGCCGCCGACATAGGCAATGAGCAAGACCGCGTCGGCGCGCCGTCGATATGCACCGTGCAGGCGCCGCATTGCGCCAGCCCGCAGCCGAAATGGGGGTTGTTGAGCCCGAGTTCGTTGCGCAGCACATAAAGGAGCGGCGTATCCGGTGCCACTTGGACGGTCTGCGTCTCCCCGTTCAGCTCGAAGGCGATGCGTTCGGCCATTTCAGACCCCTTCCCAACAAATACCGATGAGGTTAACACATGGCCGTCGGCGGTTCACGAGCCGCCAGCTCTGTCGCCGTATTTCGCAAATTCCCGCTTTTTTCCCGGTTATTGGTCTTTTTTCCCGGTTAGAACCCACCCCGAATTCCCGCTTTCGCGTAATCGACGTAGACTCGTAACCATCGGAGAAATCAGGTTTTTTGACCATGATCCGGGTGATTTTGCGGTTGCCAAAATTTTTATTGCGGGAATTTTCCCGTCGATCCGGGAATTTGATGGTCGCGCTGATTGTCGCCAGCCTGCCGATTGCCGCGGTTGCGGCGGAAGGTCGGATCGTCGTCGCCTCGAAGATCGACACCGAAGGAGCGTTGCTCGGCAACATGATCGTAGCCCTGCTCGAAACCCATGGTCTCGCGGTCGAGAATAAGCTTCAGCTCGGGCCCACCAACATCGTGCGCGCCGCGATCCTGGCGGGGCAGATCGACATCTATCCGGAATACACCGGGAACGGCGCCTTCTTCTTCCACCTGGAGCAGGATCCGGTGTGGAAGGATTGGGCAAAAGGTGCCGCCAAGGTGGCCGCACTCGACCGCGAGGAGACCCACCTCGTCTGGCTCGCCGCCGCACCGGCAAACAACACTTGGACGATTGCGCTGCGCCAGGACCTGGCCGAGCGCCGCGGCCTCAAGACCATGGGTGACCTGGCCAAATACCTGGCGAGCGGCGGCGCGATCAAGCTCGCCGCTTCGGCGGAGTTTGTCGAAAGCCCGGCGGCATTACCGGCCTTCGAGACGACCTACGGCTTCCAGCTTTCGGACGCGCAATTGCTGACTTTGTCGGGCGGCAACACCTCGGCCACCTTGCGCGCCGCCGCCGAAGGAACGTCGGGAGTCAATGCCGCGATGGCCTACGGCACCGACGGGGCGTTGGCCGCCCTCGGTCTGACGGCACTCGAGGACGACAAGGGCGCGCAGGTCGTCTACGCCCCGGCGCCGGTCGTGCGCGAAGCCGTGCTCCAGCAGCACCCGGAAATCGCCAAGGTGCTCGATCCGGTCTTCTCCACCCTGACCCTCGAGACATTGCAGCAGCTCAACGCCAAAATCGCCGTCGAGGGCGAGGATGCCGGGGCGGTCGCGGCGGCTTATCTGAAGTCGAAGCATTTTCTGCCGTGAGCCTGATCCGCAACCAGGTGCTGCTCACCTTGGTGATCGCCTCGGTTGCGGCTGTCGCCCTAGCGGGGTTCGTCGGCTATGCGCCAAACCGCCTGGTCTCGGGTAAGCCCATTGCCTTGTGGCACGCCGCCGGCCTCCCGGTGACCATCGCGATTGCGCTGCTCGGCGTGCTGCTCTTTGCAGTGTGCTTCACGGCGCCGAGCCGCTCGCTGCACTTTGGCGAAGCGACGCTCGCAGCGGCGTTGTTGCTGCTGGTGTTCGTTGCCGCCGGACAAGCGGCGAGCAGCCTGGCGTCGGGCGCCAAACCCGCAGCCCGAATTTCGTTGGGGGCGGCGTTCTGGGTCTTCGCCTCATGCGCGGCGCTCGGGGTTACCGATGCGTTGCAGCGGCTCGATGCCGGCCCTGCGATGCGGGTGCTTACGGTGGCCGCGATCGTTGCCGGCGCCGCGGTGTTGGGAGCCACCGGCATCTTCGACGGGTTGTCGATCATCCGCGAATACGCGACCCGACGACAGCTCTTTGCCGATGCAGTCATACGCCACATCGCACTGGTCGCCGGATCCGTCGGACCGGCGATCGTGATCGGTTTTCCGCTCGGGGTGGCTGCGGCGAGAAGGCCGCGCCTTCAGGGCCCGCTCTTCGCGATTCTGAACATGCTGCAGACGATCCCTTCAATCGCCCTCTTTGGCTTGCTGATCGTCCCGCTCGCCGCGCTGGCGACAGCCGTGCCGCAACTTGCGGCGCTCGGGGTCGGCGGCATCGGCGTGGCGCCGGCGATCGTGGCACTCGTGCTCTATGCGCTGCTGCCGGTCGTGCGCAATACGGCGGCTGGGTTCGCCGGCGTCGATGCCGGCGTAATCGAAGCTGGGCACGGGATGGGGCTGACATCGCGACAGATCTTTCGTCAGGTCGAATTGCCGCTCGCCCTTCCGGTGCTGCTCGCCGGGCTGCGCATCGTGACCGTGCAGGCGATCGGGCTCGCGGTTGTCGCGGCACTGATCGGCGCCGGCGGGCTCGGCACCTTTGTCTTCGAGGGGCTCGGCCAATATGCCGTCGATCTTGTTCTGCTCGGCGCCTTGCCGGCGATTTTCTTGGCGCTCGCCGCCGACTTCATCCTGCAGACGCTCTCCGCGGTACTGCGCCGGCGCGTCGCGCCATGATCGAGATCGAGAACGTCATCAAATCTTATGGGGATCACCGGGTCGTCGACCGGCTCTCGCTGACCGTGGGCGACGGGGTGCTGTGCGTGCTTCTCGGCTCGTCCGGTTGCGGCAAATCGACGACCCTCAGAATGATCAACCGGCTGATCCAGACCGATTCGGGATCGATCCGAGTTGGCGGCGAGGACGTGACCCGTGTCCCCGCCGAGGCATTGCGGCGCCGGATCGGCTACGCCATCCAATCGATCGGCCTCTTCCCGCATTGGACCGTCGAGGACAACATCGCCACCGTGCCCCGGCTTCTTAAATGGCGCCCAGCGCAGGTGCGCGAGCGGGTCACCGCACTGCTCGAACTGTTTCGTCTGGATCCCGAGACCTATCGCCGCAAATACCCGCACCAGCTGTCGGGCGGCGAACAGCAGCGCGTCGGCGTGGCGCGGGCACTCGCGGCCGATCCGGGGGTGTTGCTGATGGACGAGCCGTTCGCCGCGGTCGACCCGATCACCCGCGACGCGCTGCAAGCCGAGCTCGCCCATATCCACCGGGCGACCGGAAAGACGATCGTGTTCGTGACCCACGACATCGAGGAAGCGCTGCGCCTCGCCAGCGTGATCGCGATCATGGATAGCGGCCGGATCGTTCAGCTCGGCAGGCCGCTCGACATTCTCGAGCATCCGGCGAACGACTTCGTGCGCGACTTTGTCGGGCATCAAGGTCTTGGGCTCAAGCTATTGTCGGTGCGCAAGATCGCCGACCGCCTGCGCCGCGGCGAGAGCGCCGAGGGCGAGCCCCTTGCGGTTGACGCCTCGCTCGCCGAAGCCCTTTCGGCGATGACCGCGCGTCGCACCGACCGGCTGCCGGTGTGCGATGCCGAGGGCCAGAGGATCGGGGTCATTGCCCTGCCCGATCTCGTGCGATGATGCGCGGAAGGCGTCTTCTCGAAAATCCCGTCTTTTGGGTCGGGCTGCTCTTCGCCGCGCTGCTGCTGCGCATGGACGCATTGCGGCCCCTTCTGCACCGGGCGTTTCCCGGGGTCGAGCCCGTCATCTACAACCGCGACAGCTTTCTCGCGCTGTTTCTGTCGCAGCTCGGGCTAGTCGCGGCTGCGAGCCTCGCGGCGAGCCTGGTCGGCGTGGCACTCGCGGTCTTTGTCACCCGTCCGGCCGGGCGCGATTTCCGGGCGATGGTCAACGCGCTCGCCACCGTCGGTCAGACCTTTCCGCCGGCTGCAGTTCTGGCGGTTGCGGTGCCGATGGTCGGCTTCGGCGCGCGGCCGACCGTCATCGCGCTGTTCCTTTATGGCCTCCTGCCGATCATCGAAAATGCGGTCGCCGGGCTGGAGGGGGTGCCTCAGGGTGTGCGCGAGGCGGCTGATGGCATGGGGCTGTCGGCTTGGCAAAGGCTGCACCAAGTCGATCTGCCATTAGCCGCCCCGGTCATCCTGGCGGGTATCCGCGTCTCGGTGACGATCGCCATCGGGACGGCGACGATCGGCTCGACGGTCGGCGCGTTAACGCTCGGCACGCCGATCTTCGACGGGCTGGTCGCCAACAAGCTCTCCTTCGTGATCGAAGGTGCGGTCCTCGTGGCACTCTTCGCGATACTGACCGATATGCTCTTTGCCCGCCTAGAAGGTTGGCTGGGGCAGGAAGCGGGTTAACGATCAGCGGATCACATCGAGCAGGATGCCCAAGATGAAGATCGTGACCCCGCCCCAGAGCAGGACGGCAAAGATGGTGTGCGCCCGCCCCGAATCGGGCATCATCCGGGAAACATTGGCCGACTGAAGCATACGCATGGCGCCGCTCCTCCAGCTTGGCGGGTCAGCTTAGCGGCAGCTTGGCCCCAATGTCGAACGGAATCGTTAACCTTAAGGTTCCGCGCGGGAGGAAAGGGATGAAGACGCTGCTAGCTTTCGCCCTGGTGCTATGGGCTGCCCTCCCCGCGCACGCTGAGACCCAGACGTTTCTCGCTTACGATTTTGAGTTCGAAAACGGGTCGGTCTTACCCGAACTGCGGGTCGCCTACGAGACCCAGGGCAATCTCGATCCGGGCCGCGACAACGCCATCCTGCTCGTGCACGGGACGAGCGGCGACCGACACTCCTTCGACCCGGTGATCGGGCCGGGCAGGACCTTCGATACGAACAAATACTTTGTGATCACGGTCGATGCCATCGGCGGCGGCGAATCGTCTTCACCTAAGGATGGGCTGGGGCAGGATTTCCCACGCTACACGATCCGCGACATGATGGCCGCACAGCACGCGCTCGTTACCCGCGGTCTCGAACTCTCGACATTGCGAGCGGTCGGCGGCAGCTCTATGGGGTCCTTCGTCGGTCTCGAATGGGGCATCCATCATCCCGAGATGGTACGCAGCCTGATCCTCCTGGTCCCGAGCCCCAAGCCCGAAGCCAATTTCCAGCTTACCGTCGATCTGCTGACCTCCGTTATTGCGCTCGACCCGGAATGGCAGGGTGGCCGCTACACCCACAACCCGATCGAGGGACTGCGGCTAGCCGGCATGCTCTATTATCCCTGGGTGATGTCAGCCGCCTATCTCGATCGGATCCCGGCACCGCAGCTGGTAAAGGAGCTCGAAAGGATCGCGCGGTCTTACGCCAACTGGGATGCGAACTCTCTCGTTTTTCGCTACGCCGCGAGCCGCGCGCACGATGTCGCAGCGCCCTTTGGCGGCGATATGACCGCGGCGCTGTCGCAGATCTCCGCCCCCACTCTGATTCTGCCCAGTGCCAGCGACCGGCTGCTGGGGCTCGATGGTGCCCGACGGATCCGCGACGGCGTCAAGCACGCTAGCTATGCCGAGATCCCCTCAGATCTCGGCCACAGCGCCGGGCACGCCGCCCCCGAGACTCCTGAAGGCCAGTTCATCGATCAGCAGATCCGCGCATTTCTGGCTAAGGTCGAGTAGGGTCAAAAAGCAAGGCGTGTGGCCCTAATCCAGCTCTTTCCGAGCTGCGTCAGGATCGGCTGCGACGCCTCGGCGGCGAGCTTCGCGCCGAGCTCCGAGAGCTTAGCCGAACCACCGACAAGCGCATCAAAACTGCTGCGGGTGAACCCCGCGTTTACCTCGATCGCGTCAGAGAGAGTCTTGACCGCCAGCATATCGGTCGCCGAGCGCGCCGCTGCATCGATCCCCGAAAGCGCGAGCCCTGCCAGCTCCGCGCTGAGCGCCTCCAGTCCCCGAGCCACTGCTGTCTGCGATTGGACGAAGGCCGCAAAAGTCTCGCGGCCGAAATCGGCAAGCTCCTCGGATGATGCACTCTTGGCCCTCCCAGCGGGCGTTTCGACGAGAGGCAGAGCCGGAGAAATCGCGGCGGGCCCCACGACTTCCGCTGAAGGTTCGGCGGGGGCCAGTTTTTCGACGGGACCTTCGACCGGTATCGCTGGTTCAGGCGAGGCTCCGTCCGGGGGTGCGGCTTTCACCGGGTTCGTGCTGGGCGCCGTCCCGCGCAAGGCGCGCCTTCCCTTCGATTCCATCGCTTTGATCCTCGTCTTCTCGAACCGCGCGGCCTATTGCGCCGCACAACGCAAAAAGTAAGCTAAGTGCGTTAATCTCACAAGCGTACTTGTGCGTTGCACAAGTACCGGTCAGAACTGCGCGACGCGCAGCAGCGTGCTATCGACGCCGGTCACCTGAACGCGCGTCCCGGCCGGCAGGTCGGGTCCCTCGACCGGCCACACCGTGTCGTCGACTTTGAGTCGGCCGCGACCGTCGACGATTGGCCGCTCAAGAGTGAAGGTTCGGCCGACATAGGTCTCTGCTCGCCGATTAAGACGGGTCGCGCTCGGTTGCGGTCGAATGCGGGCGAAGGCCATCCGGCCGATCGCGACGCTCACAACAGCAAGGGCGGCAAAGATCAGCGCCTGGTGTTCCCACCCGAGGCCGGGGGCGAACCAAGCAACCGCGGCGGCGCCGAGTGCGGCGGCAGCCAGCCAGATGCAGACCATCACCGGCACCGCGATCTCGATCACCGCAAATGCCGCCGCCAGGACAAGCCAATGCCAAAACCCCATCGCCCGCACACTCCTTCCCGCTGAAGGTCCTCCTCAATCGTTACCAGCGCCCGCTGGAGATGCCGCTATCGCAGGATTGGACGCGGCGCGGGTCGTGCTGAAGCTTTCGCGCGCGAGCTCGGCAATGCCGGCGAGCGATCCGATCATCGACGCGCTCTCGAGCGGCATAAGGATCACCTTCTGATTCGGGGTCCCGGCGAGGCGTCCAATGGCATCGATATAGCGCTGCGCGACAAAATAATTGATCGCTTGGATGCTGCCGCGGCCGATCGCCTCGGAAACGGACGTCGTCGCCTTGGCCTCTGCCTCGGCTTGCCGCTCGCGCGCCTCGGCCGC
Source organism: uncultured Alphaproteobacteria bacterium (assembly GCA_963703745.1). GTDB lineage: Bacteria > Pseudomonadota > Alphaproteobacteria > ATCC43930 > CGMCC-115725 > AP-15. Next base: position 114,117 of record CAVPFL010000002.1, read on the forward strand.
CCGAAAAGCCGCCTCGCGCCGGCCTTCGGCGGCGAGGATCACCGCCTGCTTCTCCCCCTCGGCCTTCAGCACCGCCGCCTGTTTAAAACCCTCGGCATCGAGCACGTTGGCGCGTTTCTCGCGCTCGGCCTTCATTTGCCGCGCCATTGCTGCCACCAGCTCCGGTGGTGGTGCGATGTCCTTGATCTCGACCCGCTGCACCTTGACCCCCCAAGGCGTCGTAGCGCTATCGACGACGGCGAGCAGTTGCGTGTTGATCCGATCGCGCTCGGACAATAGCTCGTCGAGCGTCATCGACCCCATCACGGTGCGAATATTGGTCATCGCGAGGTTGAGAATTGCGAGCTGTAGATTTCCTACCTCATAGGCCGCCTTCGCGGCGTCGAGCACCTGATAAAAAACGATCGCGTCAACGGTCGCAGCGGCGTTGTCTCGGGTGATGACACTTTGCTGAGGAACTTCGAGGACCGTCTCCATCATGTTTAGACGTGCGCCGACCCGGTCGACGATAGGTATCAGAAGAGCAAGGCCCGGCTCGAGCGTACGGACGTATCGACCGAAGCGCTCGACTGTCCATTCGTATCCTTGTGGAACCGATTTGACTGCCAACCCGACAAAGATCACCGCGAACATGACGATGAGGATAACGAAGATGGTGAAAGAGCTGAGCATGGCACTGTTCCAAGATGATTTCGATGAGTGAAAGATAGATCGCCGGGCACTCAAACACCGCGGGCGTCTATGCCTGAATCGAAACCCAGCGCCGAAGCGGTCCCCGACCTTCTCGCAACCGCCGTCCGATTTGTGGACAGCGGTGTACTTTTTTACTAATGTAAGAGCCGATGACTGCGGGGTTTCGGCGATGCCTTGCAGTCGACGGGGGAAGCAGGGGGTCGTCGAGTGAAAGTTCTCGTGTGCCAAGGATGCGACGCGTCCCGCATGGTTAGCGCTCGTGTGTCGGGAATTCTTGCCGGCGGCAGCGTCGGCGCCATTACCGCTATCTTAACGTTGGCCTTAATATTGGCCGCGAGTCGGGCCCAGGCGGCGCGGCAACCACGCTACCATGCGCATGCTCATCATGCGGCCGTTGGCTTCGCCCCGGCCCTGGTCAGCGAATCGATCGTGATCAACGTCGAAACCGGCCAGGTCCTGAGCCAAGCGAACGCCGATGCGATAACCTATCCCGCCTCCCTCACCAAAATGATGACGCTCTATCTCACGTTCGAGGCGCTGAACGCGGGCAGGCTTCGGCTCGATCAATATCTTCCGGTTTCCTATGAAGCGGCGAGCCGGGCGCCAACGAAGCTCGGTCTCAGACCTGGCGAATCGATCGCGGTGCAGGACCTGATTCTCGGTCTCGTCACCCGATCGGCGAATGATGCTGCCTCGGTGCTCGCCGAGGGATTGGCCGGCACTGAGCCGGCTTTTGCGGAACAGATGACGCGCCAGGCCCGGCAACTCGGGATGACCAGCACCGCCTACCGCAACGCTTCCGGTCTTCCGGATCCCGACCAGTACACCACGGCGCGGGACCAGGCCCAACTGGCGCTTTCGCTCTACCGCGACTTCCCGCGCGAGTATCGCTATTTCTCGACCCGACAGTTCTACTTTCGGGGCAGCATCATCCACAACCACAACCATCTGCTCGATTGGTACGAGGGTGCCGACGGGATCAAGACCGGATATATCGGCGCTTCGGGCTTTAATCTGGCGGCCTCTGCCGTGCGCAACGGGCATCGGCTGATCGGCGTGATCATGGGTGGGCCGTCGGCCGGAACGCGCGATCGCGAGATGGCCGCGCTGCTCGATCAAGGCTTCCAAGAGGTTGGCGCCGTGAGCACCATGGTCGCGCACCGCGAGGTTCCGACGCCGGCCGTTGACGAAACCGAGCAGGCCCCGCCGCCCCCCTCACGGGATAAGCCTGGAATAATCACTAAAGCCGCCTCTCGGCTCGCGGCGCATTTATCGCCCTTCAGCAAGGCGGAGGCGGCGCCGCTTGGGCACGAGCGCGCGGCGCCGGCCGGCGACCATTGGAGCATTCAACTCGGCGCCTTCCACGCCGAAACTGTGGCTGTAAAGGCGGCTCACGCCGCCGCCAACCTGGCGGGGGCCAAGGGAAAGGTGCTGCAGATCATCGAGCCGGCCAAGGCCGACAAGGAGCGCCTCTATCGCGCTCGGCTCCTGAATTTCACGCCGCAGGAGGCCTGGAGTGCATGCGTTACACTCCATAAGAGGAACATCGAGTGCTCGGTCGTTCCTCCGGCGGGATTAAAGGTCGCCAACCGATAACGCCCCTCCCTGCGGAATAGGAGCTACTCGGGTAGCGCGACCCCGCTCGCGGCGAGTTCCGCCGCAAGCTCCCCCTTGAGGCGCGCAAGACCGTCCTCGGTCGCCGATTCGGCGCGGGCCACGAGCACGGCCTGCGTGTTTGAGGCGCGCAGCAGCCACCATCCGTCGGCGGTGCTTACGCGCACGCCGTCGATGTCGGTCAGCTCGGCCCCGGCTTTTCGCAATCGCTCGCGGACCTCGCCCACGACCTCGAATTTGCGCGATTCGTCGCACGGAAAGCGCAGTTCCGGCGTGTTGACCACCGCAGGCAGCCGATCGCCCAGCGCGGCGAGGCTCTCTTGCGAGCGGCTGAGGACGCTGAGCAGCCGGACCGCGACATAGACGGCGTCGTCAAAGCCGTAATAGCCGTCGGCAAAGAAGATGTGCCCGCTCATCTCGCCGGCGAGCGGCGCCCCGGTTTCGGCAAGTTTGGCTTTGATCAGCGAATGGCCGGTCGCCGCCATGACCGGGCGGCCGCCCATCCGGGCGATCTCGTCGAACAATACCTGGCTCGCCTTGACATCGGCGATGATCGGCGCGCCGGGATGCCGGGCCAGCACATCCCGCGCCAGCACAACCATCAGCTGATCGCCCCACAGGATACGGCCGCGTTCATCGACGACCCCGATCCGATCGCCGTCGCCGTCGAAGGCAACACCAAGATCACAATGTTCGCGCGCCACAGCCTGCTGCAGCTGAACGAGGTTCTCGGGCATCGTCGGATCGGGGTGATGCGCCGGAAAGCGGCCATCGATCGTCTCGTTCAACAGAATATGCCTACCGGGCAATCGCGCGCTTAGCTCTTGGACCACTTCGCCGGTGGCGCCGTTCCCGACATCCCATGCGACGGTCAGCGGGCGCGCGCCGTCGTAGTCGCGCAACAGCCTTTCGACGTAGTCATCGCGGATCGATCGCTGGGCGACCCCGCCGAGCGCGCGACCAGAAACTCCAAGCTCCAACGCAATCTTGCCCAACCTCTGGATCGCAGCGCCATAAAACGGCTTGCCCTGAAAGACGAACTTGAAGCCGTTGTAGTCGGGGGGATTGTGTGATCCGGTCACCATCACCCCGCCATCGACACCGAGCGTGGCCGCCGCATAGTAGAGCATCGGCGTCGGCCCGCGGCCGATCCGCACGACATCGGCACCCTCTGTGACGAGCCCGCCGACCAATGCGGCTTCGAGCTCGGGCGAGGTCAGTCGGCCATCATAGCCCACGGCAACGCGGCCTCCCCCAGCCTCGCCGAGGGCGATGGCGTAGGTCCTTCCGATGGCCCGCGCGTCGGCGGCAGACAGGGTTTTTCCAACCACGCCGCGGATGTCGTATTCGCGCAGGATCGTCGGGTCAAAGCGATGCGACATCGGAGCCGTGGTCAGAGGTAAGAAGCCAAGATGCGGCGTAGTCCCGACCCGAGATCGGGATGTTCGAGCCCGAGCGCTATTGTTGCTTCGAGAAAACCGAGCTTGTCGCCGCAATCAAAGCGTTTGCCCTCGAAGCGTAGCCCGTGAAAGGCTTGGCCGTCCTCGATCAGCCGTTCGAGTGCGTCGGTCAGCTGGATCTCGCCGCCGCTGCCAGGCTCGCCGCGCGCGAGGTGGCCAAAGACCTCGGGCTGAATGATGTAGCGGCCGATAATTGTCAGGGTCGAGGGTGCGACCGCAGGTTCGGGCTTCTCGACAACCCCCCGCGCCCGTACCAGCCGGCCCTCATCGCGGACGACGTCGAGCACACCATAACGTTTGGTATCGGCGCGCGGCACCTCGATGATCGCGGCGAGGTTGCCGCCGGTTTCGCCATAGGCTTCGACCATCTGGGCGAGGCAGGGCACCTCGCAGACCATCAGGTCGTCGGCCAGCAACACGGCAAAGGGCTCGTCGCCGACGAGCTCGCGCGCGCACCAGACCGCGTGCCCCAGCCCGAGCGGATTCTGCTGGCGGGTATAGGCAATCTGTCCGGGCTCGGGCAGCCGCGCTTCGAGCTCCGCGAGTACGTCCTCCTTGCCGCGATCGCGCAAGGTCGCCTCCAGCTCGAAGGCGCGGTCGAAATGATCGTCGATCGCGCTCTTGCCCCGGCTCGTGACAAAGAAGAATTGCTCGATCCCCGCAGCCTTGGCCTCCTCGACCGCGTAATGGATGAGCGGCTTGTCGACGATCGGCAGCATCTCTTTTGGCATCGCCTTGGTCGCCGGCAGGAACCTGGTTCCCAACCCGGCGACCGGGAAGACGGCTTTGCGAATTGGCTTATGCATAAAATCCTCAAGAGGTCCGGGGGCGATCAGCAAACAGTCGCACCCCGTAGAGTGCGCCGCCATTCGCTAATATCCGGGTACTAACGTACCGGACAACTCGGAAGCTCCGTTGCACGATCCATCGTACTTCGGATCGCGCGGCTTCCACCACCGCCGATCGACCCGAGCAGGGAGGCGGTGCCCGTGCGAATTCCCGGTTAAACCGGGAAAATCCGGGAAGAAATCGCCGATGCGCCCAACATATTTCAGCAAATCAACGACATACAAGAAAATACGCAACGCTAACCGGGTATTCTTGACAATGTTTTGACACCGGATCGGGGAATGGACGTCGTTGAGGAATGCGAGGCGAACCTGCCGATCAGGCCTCGCTGATACACCCCGATCTTGTCGCCGAGATGGCGAGGTACCGTTGAGAAAGCCCGGAAGCGGCCCCTCGGGCTGATGGTTTGGCTTTGAGTGCGTGCTGCGTCACGCTAATCTGACACTAGCCGGGACAACGTCACGACGGAGAAGAGCGATGAACGACATTGCGCCGACACGGTTCAAGTGGGTGGGAACGCGGCCGATCCGTCCGGACGGCGTGCCGAAAGTGACCGGGCGCGCGATGTATGGGGCGGATTTCGCGACCGCGGGTACGCTCTACGGCAAGGTCGTCCGCTCGCCGCATGCGCATGCTCGCATCCGCTCGATCGACGCATCGAAGGCGGAGGCGCTTCCCGGGGTCAAGGCGGTCATCACCGCCAAGGACATCCCCGACCAGAAGTTCGAATATGTGGGTCCGGAGCGGGTGGCGCAGAATTTGTGGCACATCACGCGCAACATCATGGCCCGCGAAAAGGCGCTCTATGAAGGCCACCCGGTCGCCGCCATCGCCGCAATCAGCAAATCGGTTGCCGAAGAGGCCGCAGCACGGCTCGAGATCGATTACGAGGTGCTGCCGCACGTCATCGATGTCGACGAGGCAATGAAGCCGGATGCGCCGCTGCTGTTCGAAGACCAGATCACCCGCGGTATCGAGCCGGCGCCGACAACGCCGTCGAATATCTCGAAAAGGCTCGAATTCCAGATCGGCGACCTGGAGCAAGGCTTCGCCGAGGCCGATGTTGTCGTCGAGAAGGAGTTTAAGACTGCAGCCGTGCATCAGGCCTATATCGAGCCACATGCCTGCGCCGCGCGGGTCGATGCCGACGGTCTGGCCGAGATCTGGACCGCGACCCAAGGCCATTTCGGAGTGCGCGCGCTGACCGCGAGACTGCTCGGCATGGGGGTCGGCCAGGTGCGGGTCACGCCGTCCGAGATCGGCGGCGGCTTTGGCGGCAAGATCCCGGTTTATCTCGAGCCGCTCGCAGCCGCGTTGTCAAAGAAGACCGGCCGCGCCGTCAAGATCGTGATGAGCCGCGACGAGGTTTTCAAGGCGACCGGGCCGACTTCGGGCGCGTCGATGTGGGTCAAGATCGGCGCCAAGAAGGACGGCACGATCACCGCCGCCGATGGCGTCTTCAAATTCCAAGCCGGCGCCTTCCCCGGCTCGCCGGTCATGAACGGGTGCCTGTGCGCGTTCGCCCCCTACAACATCGCGAATGCGCGCACGGTCGGCTATGACGTCGTCAGCAACCGCCCGAAGGCGTCGGCCTATCGCGCGCCGGGCTCGCCGATTTCGGCCTTTGCAGTCGAAAGCACGCTCGACATCCTGGCCAAGAAGCTCGGCATTGACCCGGTGCAGTTGCGGCTCAAAAACGCGGCGCGTCCGGGAACCACGATGATCTACGGGCCAAAGATGAGCCATGGCGGCTATGTCGAGACCCTGGAAGCGCTGATCAACCATCCGGCCTATATGATACCGCTCGGTCCCAACCAGGGGCGCGGTGTGGCCTCGGGCTATTGGTTCAACGGCGCCGGCAAGTCGAGCGCCACCGTCCAGGTCAACGAGGACGGCACTATCATCGTCTCCAGCGGTAGCGTCGATATCGGCGGCTCGCGCGCCTCGATGGCGTTGATGGCGGCCGAGACTTTGGGCGTCGATTACAACCAGGTGCGCTCGATCGTCGCCGATACCGCCTCGGTCGGCTTCACCAACCCGACCGGCGGGTCGCGCGTGACCTTTGCAACCGGAATGGCGGTCGTCGAGGCGAGCAAGAAAATCGTCGACGAATTGCGGGGGCGGGCCGCGATGATCTGGGATGTCGATGTCGACGGTGTGGTCTGGGAGGACGGCCACGCCAGGCCTGCCTCCAGTAATGTCGGCGATTTCCCGCCGCTCTCGCTGAAGGAGATCGCCGCCAAAAAGGCGTTGACCGGCGGCCCGCTGACGGCCGCGGCCTCGGTCAATGCCGGTGGTCAGGCGCCGGGCTTTTCGTCGCAGTTCTGCGATGTCGAGGTCGACCCGGAAACCGGCAAGGTGACGATCCTGCGCTATGTCGCCGCCCAAGACGTCGGCAAAGCGATCCATCCCTCCTATGTCGAAGGCCAGATCCAGGGTGGGGTGGCCCAGGGCATCGGCTGGGCGTTGAATGAGGAATACATCTACGACAAGAACGGCCGGCTCGATAATCCCGGGTTCCTCGACTACCGGGTGCCGGTGGCCCCTGATGTCCCGATGATCGATGCGGTGCTGGTCGAGGTGCCAAACCCGGCGCATCCCTACGGCGCGAAGGGTGTGGGCGAGGTCAACATTGTCCCGCCGATGGCGGCGGTCGCCAACGCGATCGACAGCGCCATCCACCGGCGGCTGACCGAGTTGCCGATGTCACCCCCCAAGATCCGTGCGGCCCTCGACCACACCGGCGCCGACGATTAGGGCTGACCAAAGCCCCTCACCCCAGCCCTCTCCCCGCGAGCGGGGAGAGGGAGGGACCCGCGAAGCGGGAGGGTGAGGGGCAATCGGCTGGCGGCAGCCGCAGAGAGGAGCAACAAGATGACCGCGCGGGTTGTCTTCACCGCCGGCTTCAGCCGCCGCTACACCGGCGGCGTGCGCGAATTCGAGATCGAGGCGAAAAACCTGCGCGGCGTCATCCGCGAAATGGATCGCCTCTACCCCGGCTTGGGCCACCATCTCGAAGAAGAGACGACCGTTGCGATCGACGGCGCCCTCCACGAGACCGCCTATTTCCAGCCGATCCGCCCCGGCTGCGAGATCTTCTTCATCCCCAAGCTCGAAGGCGGATAGAGGTCCTCCGATTGGTAATTCTCAATCATTAATAGATGATCCACTCTCTGGCCACTCGCGAATCATCCGTGAGTTTTACGCCGGATGCAAGATCTTCTCCATCCCCCAAGCTCGAAGAGGGTAACTTCACCTCCCCACCTTGCTGGCTTTCGCCGCTTCTATAGCCTGTTCCGACGAGCGTCGGCGAAGTTGGAGCTGCTGTCCCGCTTGAAGTCCTCTCGCGTTCCGAGCGGCTCAGCAATAAAGCGCGCGTAAGGTTTTGGATCGGACCAGCGTCCCGGCAGCGGGTTCGGAGGCACTACGGCTGATCAGCTGGCCCGATTGCTATGTAACTCCCTTTGACGAGCCCGCTCCTCGAGTTCGAGCTTCAGCCGCCGCTGGTCCTCTGCGCGCCAAGCCAAGTACGTGCGCTCATACTCTGTGCTCGGCTGAGCGACACCCCTGCAGACCTCAACGAAGTGTACCTGGAGTACCGTCCGAGGGACTCGGAGACCTCGGTCGAGCTCCTGAAGGGCCTTGATGTAAGGGGGTCGCGAGCTTGCCATTGGCAACCCTATCTGTGGGCGCTCTACAGCGTATCAACCGATCCGTGTTATATGCAAGAGGCTGATTGAATCTGCGATGTCGGCGATTTCTCGCCGCTCTCGCTGAAGGAGATCGCCGCCAAAAAGGCGTTGACCGGCGGCCCGCTGACGGCCGCGGCCTCGGTCAATGCCGGTGGTCAGGCGCCGGGCTTTTCGTCGCAGTTCTGCGATGTCGAGGTCGACCCGGAAACCGGCAAGGTGACGATCCTGCGCTATGTCGCCGCCCAAGACGTCGGCAAAGCGATCCATCCCTCCTATGTCGAAGGCCAGATCCAGGGTGGGGTGGCCCAGGGCATCGGCTGGGCGTTGAATGAGGAATACATCTACGACAAGAACGGCCGGCTCGATAATCCCGGGTTCCTCGACTACCGGGTGCCGGTGGCCCCTGATGTCCCGATGATCGATGCGGTGCTGGTCGAGGTGCCAAACCCGGCGCATCCCTACGGCGCGAAGGGTGTGGGCGAGGTCAACATTGTCCCGCCGATGGCGGCGGTCGCCAACGCGATCGACAGCGCCATCCACCGGCGGCTGACCGAGTTGCCGATGTCACCGCCCAAGATCCGCGCCGCACTCGACCACATCGGAGCGGACGATTAGGGCACGCGACAAGCCATGCTCTCGGACGCCCTACGCCGCCAATCGCCCCTCACCCCGACCCTCTCCCCGCGTGCGGGGAGAGGGAGGGACCCGCATAGCGGGAGGGTGAGGGGCAGCAGGGGTTAGAGCAATGACCGCGCGGGTAGTCTTCACCGCCGGCTTCAGCCGCCGCTACACCGGCGGCGTGCGCGAATTCACCGTCGAGGCCCGCAACTTGCGCGGCGTCATCAAGGAAATGGATCGGCTCTACCCCGGCCTGGGCCACCACCTCGAAGAGGAAACCACGGTCGCGATCGACGGCCAGATCCACGAGACCGCCTATTTCCAGCCGATCCGCCCAGGCTGCGAGGTCTTTTTCATTCCCAAACTCGAAGGCGGGTAGAGGGCTAGGGCTCGACCTCTTGCATTCCAGAGTCATCATACCGCGCCGGCCAGGCGACCAGCCCGTACCCGCCGATCATATTGCGGTGGACGATGTAGTTGATAGCGCCCCCGGCGCTCGGAGCCATAGGCCTCCCCGCCGCGCCGCGACGGGCATGTCAGCAAGGATTAGCAATTAAGACTGCAAGCCACTGCAATCAGGGTCCGTGAGATCGGCGTATCTAGGACGCCGTAAGCACTCCTTCGGCGAGCCGCACCCAATAGCTCGCACCGAGTGGCAACACCTCGTCGTTAAAATCGTAATGTGGATTGTGGAGTATCCCGCCGGCCTCGGCGGTACCGTTACCGATCCAGATATATGCTCCGGGCTTCTGCTCGAGAAAGCAGGCAAAATCCTCCGCTGCCATGCTCGGCAGCAGGTCGCGTTTGACGTTGCTCTCGCCGACGATGGAGGCTGCCGTCGCAGCCGCGATTTCGGTTTCCGCTGAAGTATTGATCAAAGCGGGATAGCGCCGCTCATAGCGGAGCGTCATCTGCGCGCCGCAAGCCCGGCAGGTCCCATCGGCAATGCGCCGGATAGCCGGCTCGATCTGATCGCGCACTGTCGGATTGAACGAACGGCTCGTTCCGCGCAGCACCACCGAATCGGGAATAACGTTCCAGGTGTCGCCGCCGTGGATCTGAGTGATGCTGACGACGGCACCCTCCAACGGGTGCACATTGCGGCTCGCGATGGTTTGCAACCCGCTCACCAATTGCGCCGCGACAACAATTGGATCGATCGCCAGGTGCGGCATCGCCGCGTGTGCGCCGCGGCCGCTGATCGTGATCTCGAAAATGTCGAATGCAGCCATCATCGGTCCCGGCCGGACTGCAAACTGACCGACCGGCACCTCCGGCCAATTGTGCATGCCATAGACTGCGTCAACCGGATAGTGCTCCAGCACTCCTTCTTCGATCATCAGTCGGGCTCCGCCCTCATTCTCCTCGGCGGGCTGAAAGATGAAATGGATTGTGCCGGCGAAATTGCGGGTCTCTGCGAGGTGCTTCGCGGCGCCGAGGAGCATTGCGGTGTGGCCGTCATGACCACAAGCGTGCATGCGTCCGCGATGGCGTGAGGCATGCGGAACCTCGTTTTGTTCTTCGATGTGCAACGCATCCATGTCGGCGCGAAGCACGATCGCACGCTCACCCGGCAACGAGCCCTTGAGCGTGCCGATGACGCCGGTCCGGGCGATGCCGCGATCGACGGAAACGCCGAAAGATTCGAGGAGCCCCGCGACCAGCTCCGCCGTCTGATGCTCTTCGAAGGCGGTCTCGGGATGCGCGTGGATTTGGTGCCGCCACTGCGTCATCTCGGCATGGAACTCGGCAATCCGATTGATAATCGGCATGATCCGTAATCCTTTCAGACAGCTCCCGGTAGTGGCTCAATTTGAAATCATGACGGTGCCAGCTATTTAGAAGGCTGCCGCCGATACCCGTGTCCGCTGCGTTTTATGTCTTCCATTCCCTTTATGATCGTTGACCCCATCCGGAGGATCGGAATATTCGATTCATCCTTGACTGATTTGAAGGCCTCGCGGATCGTTTGCCAGCCAAACCAAACGAGAGCAGCGAGTAGTAAGAACATAATTCCGAAAGGATTTAAGATATGTCCGGCCCCAAGTGCGTCACTCCAAAATGCATAAATTCCGAAGACGGCGAGAGCCGTTGTTACAAATATTCTGACGAACATGACCGGACCTCCTGCGTGTTTTTAGGCGCGTACGAATTGGCGCTGACAAGCTACGCTTTTATATGTTAAGCGTAAAGTGAGGCACTACCCAGCGCACTGGAGGTTGACAAGCTGAGGACTACCCGGTCCACGGCCTCTGGACGGGAAGGGAACTTTCCTGCCATCGTTGCGGCATGATCGATAAATCGTCTGAAGCCGAAAGCGAACTTCGCCAGGGCGAGGTGGCCGTCGCGTTGCCGTTGCAGAGCGACGCCGGTCTCTACTTTATCGGCACCATCCATACGCCTTGGCGCACGCGCCAGGAATGCCCGAAGCGCGGCAGCCTCGACGGACCGATCTGCTCGATTGTCGTCGACGAACGCTGGCGGGTGGCATTGACCGGTCTTGCCGGTCACCCTCGCGTCCAGGTCCTGTACTGGATGCACGGAGCGCGTCGCGATTTGGTGTTGCAGACGCCGTTCAGCACCATGCAGACCACCGGAACCTTTGCCCTGCGCTCGCCGGTGCGGCCGAACCCGATCGCCTCCTCGATCGTCGAACTAGTGGCGGTCAACGGCTCCACCCTCCAGGTGCGCGGGCTCGACTGCCTCGATGGCACGCCGCTTATCGACCTGAAGCCGGAACACGGAGCGAGCGAATAACGCCCAAACCGCGCCCGGGGCGGTCAGCTCCGTGGCGCTGCCGCTGCAACCAGCACAGGTGTGGCGCGATAGAGGTTGGGGAACAGCCGCTTCAAAGCCTCGATCTTCGGCAAATCGTTGGCGACAATGTATGGATGGGTCGGATTACGCGTCAGGAAGTCCTGATGATAATCCTCGGCGGGATAGAAACTTCGCCCGGGCTCGATCCTGGTGACGATCGAAGCATCGAACACATGTGCTTGGTCGAGCTGGGCGATATAGGCCTCGGCAATTCGCGCCTGCTCCGAATTGGTCGGGAAAATTGCCGAGCGGTACTGGGTCCCGACATCGGGGCCCTGGCGGTTGAGCTCGGTCGGATCATGCGCGACCGAGAAATAGACCCGGAGGATCTGGCCATAACTGATGCGACGAGGATCGAAAGTGACCCGGACGGATTCCGCGTGTCCGGTCGTGTTCGTTCCGACCATCTCGTAATGCGCCGTATCGGCGGCGCCGCCGGCATAACCGGAGACGGCGCTGGTGACGCCCTCGACGTGCTGAAACACGCCCTGGACGCCCCAGAAGCAACCGCCGGCGAGGATCGCGACCTCCGATGTCGCCTGCGGGTTGGCCGGCTCGTCGAGCACTGGCGGCGGGATCGAGTGCGCGCTCTGGGCCGCTAACGGCAATCCCCGCAACGCGAGACCCGCGCCAATCAGCACCGTCGCTAGGATCAGCGCCGGGCGGAAAAAAGGTTGTGCTTGCGGCATGAGTCGCCTCCTGGAAGCTCATCCGGAAAGGTAATCTCGTCGGTGAAAAATTCACTTCACAGGTGCGAGAGCCCACCTGCTGAGCAGCGCGGCGGCCGCTGTCGTTCAGTTCCCGGTCGTCAGGACCTCATGCCGAAAAGAGGGCCGGCACCGAGGGCGGCCGTCGCCACCGCCCGGTGCTATGCGGCTCTGGAATCGAATCGCGCCGGCCGGCGCGCGAGCACCAGTTTCTGCGCCGAGCGGCCAAAGAAATGGTAGCCCGATCCGCCCTCGGCCAATAGATCGAGGAACGCGTCGGGCTCGGTAATCCTGACGCAGCCCAGAACGTCGGCGCCGCGGGCGAGGAAGGCGTCGGGCAGCATCCCGACTGTCGGGCCGACGACCGTGACACGGGCATCGGGCCGGATCAGCGCCAACAGGTGCTCGAGCGTATTGTTGACCAGGGTCGAGCCGGTGATCAGCACTACATCCGCATTCGGCAGGATTTCGGCCGCCTGTTCGGCCGGACGGAAGAACGGCAGTTCGTCCGCCTTTAATGTGGAAGGGTCCTGTTCGAGCACCAAGAACGCTTGGCCGCGACGCTTCAGCTCCTTCAAGAAAGGGACGAAGGCGCCGACCACCACGACGTTGTCACCATGGCGAATATCGGTCGCGTCGAACGCGTCGACGCCGTGCTGCAACTCGACATCCGGATGCGGACGGCGCTGCCAGCAGCAATCGGCGAGCGCGTTGACAGCGGCGATCCCGACGGCGCGGCGGATGCCGTGGCCGGAGAGCGCTTCGCGCGCCACATCGGCCGCGCGCCGGCCGGCGAGCTTGCCCGGAAACGGCATCGCCATCGCCGAGCTCGGACAACACACGGCCTCGGGGATCGATTTGATCGGCGTCGCGCTGGCCCCCGTGGTCCCGTTGTTGAGCTTGACCCCGGTAAAAAATAGCCCGACCACCGCCCTCTCGATCGTGATCTCCTCGAGCTCCGCGCCGAGGATGGTGCCGATTGTCGCGATTGTCTCGTCGAGGATCGAACTGCTCGCGTTGTGCATCGACGGGTCCACTTTTTGTGTTGGAGGCGCTATATCCGCTAAGGTAGGTCGATCCGGCGCGGCGGCAAAGTGTTTTGCCTGCCGCCAAAGCGCGGCGGGAGCCGCCATAATCCCATAACCTAAGGAATAATCTCATGAAACTCAGCGCTCGCAATCAGCTCAAAGGCAAGATCGTCGGGGTTACCAAAGGTCAGACAACGGCGCATGTCCGTATCGACATCGGCGGTGGAGTGGTTGTCACCTCGTCGATCACCAACGAGGCAGTCGATGATCTCGCTCTCAAAGTCGGCGATGACGCGTTTGCCGTGATCAAGGCGTCGGATGTGATGGTCGCCAAGTGAGGCGACGCGACTTCTTCGGTCTCGGCGCCGGCGCCATCGTCGGACTAGCCTTCGCGCCGTCGGTTGCCGAGGCGAGGCCCTTCACCGACTCCGCTGATCGGCGGATCGATGTCCCGGACGAGGTGCGCCGGGTCTTTCCCGCCGGGCCGCCGGCCTCGGTTACCCTCTATATGTCGGCGCCCGAAAAGATGCTGGGCTGGACCCGGGTACCCAGCCCGGAAACCCGGCCCTTTTTGCCGACACGATACACCGAGCTACCCGAACTCGGCCGGCTTACCGGTCGAGGTAACACGGTCAATCTCGAAAACGTCGTGCGCCTGATGCCCGATCTGGTGCTCGATGTCGGCGATACGAGCGCGACCTATGTGTCGCTCGCCGACCGGGTGCAGGAGCAGACCCATATCCCTGCCGTGTTGGTCGGCGGCCGCCTCGACGAGACGCCCACGACATTGCGCACTGTCGGGGCCCTCCTCGGCGTCTCCGAGCGCGCGGAAACGCTCGCCCGTTATGCGGAAGGCGTGCTCGCTGGTGTCCAAAAAGAGACGGCGAAGATCCCGCCGGAGAAGCGTCCAAGCGTTTACGTCGCACGCGGACTGCATGGTCTTGAGACGGCCGTCGCCGGTTCGATCGGCAGCGAGGTCGTCGACCTAGTCGGCGCCCGCAACGTCGCTGGCAAGGATACCGCCGCGCGCACGATCGTCGACGTCTCGCCAGAGCGGATCCTGGGTTGGCAGCCTGACGTGATCCTGACCGTCGATCGGCGGTTTCACGCGACGATTCGCACTGATCCTGTATGGCGTGATCTCAAGGCGGTCCAGGCCGGGCAGATCCATTTCGTGCCTGATTTGCCGTTCTCGTGGCTCGACAATCCGCCGGCGCCCAATCGGCTGATTGGGCTGCTATGGCTCGGCAAGCTGCTCTATCCTGCTGCGTTCCCCCAAGACGTTCGCGCCGAGGCCCGCCGCTTTTATGCCCTCTTCTATCAGCAAGAGCCGACGGATTCGCAGCTCGACGGTCTTCTCACCGCTTCGCCGGCGTAGGCCTCCGGCCGGATTAGGCTATCGCGCCATCGTCATAGGCGCTGCGCTGGCCCTACTGCTGATAGGCGTTGTTGCCGTTGCCCTCGGACCGTACCAGCTCTCGGGAAGAGACCTCTTCGCGTTTCTGGTGGCCAAGGCCACTGGCACAGCCTCGCCGCTGCCGCCGCCGGCCGAAACCGTAATCCTGCAAATTCGCCTGCCTCGCGTAATCGCTGCGACCGCCGTCGGCGCAGCACTCGCAGCCTCGGGGGCGGCCTATCAGTCGCTGTTCCGCAACCCGCTGGTTTCGCCGGATATTCTCGGTGTTTCCGCGGGTGCGGCCTTTGGCGCGGTGGTGGGTATCTTCCTATCATTACCCGTCCTCGCGATCGAAGCCGCATCCTTTGCCGGCGGGCTGATGGCGGTGATCATCGTCTATGGGATTGCCGCAGCAATCCGCGGCCGCGACGCGGTGTTGGTGCTGGTTCTCGCCGGGGTCGTCATCGGGGCGCTGTTCGGCGCCGGTGTCGGGCTTCTGAAATATCTCGCCGATCCCTACAATCAGCTGCCGGCCATTACTTTCTGGCTGCTCGGCAGCCTGGCGGCAACCAACCCGCGCGATCTTACGAGCCTGCTGCCGGCGGTGATGATCGGATTGGTACCCTTGGCTCTGCTGCGCTGGCGCATCGACGTGATGACGTTGGGCGACGAGGAGGCGACGGCACTCGGCCTCGACACCCGTGTGCTGCGCATTGTCGTGATTGCTGCGGCGACCTTGATGACCTCGGCTGCAGTTGCGGCAAGCGGCATCATCGGCTGGGTCGGGCTCGTCGTGCCGCATCTCGCGCGGCTCACGGTCGGGCCAGCCTTTACGCGGCTGCTGCCGATCAGCGTGCTGTTCGGCGCGGGCTATCTGCTCGCCGTCGATACGGCCGCCCGCACTCTGGGCGCCGTCGAGCTGCCGCTGGGCGTGCTGACCGCCGCATTCGGCACACCGGTGTTCTTGTGGCTCCTGGCCTTCAGCCGACGCCCGGCATGGTCGTGAGCGCGCCGCGGCTAACGATCGAGGATCTGAGCTACGGCTATCCCGGGCATGTCGTGGGGCACGGTATCAGCTTCACCGTCGGTGCCGGCGAAGTCCTGTGCGTACTCGGGCGCAACGGCGAAGGCAAATCGACCTTGTTCAAAACGATCCTCGGTCTGCTGCGCCCGCAGGCCGGCACCTTGCGGGTCGATGGCGAGCCTATCGCGGCGTGGAATCCGCGGCGACGAGCCCTGACATTTGGGTATGTGCCGCAGAATGGCGGCGGGACATTTCCGTTTACGGTCGCCGAGCTGGTGCTGATGGGGCGCACCGCACATCGCGGACCGTTTGCCGCTCCCTCGGCCGCGGATCGCGCAGCGGCGGACGAGGCAATTGCCACCCTCGGCATCGGCCACCTCGCCGCGCGCGAATGGGTCCGGGTCAGCGGCGGCGAACGGCAGCTCGCGTTGGTGGCGCGCGCTCTGGCGCAGAAACCGCGGATCCTGGTCCTCGACGAGCCGACCGCGAGCCTCGATTTTGGCAACCAGGTGCGGGTTCTCAACGCCGTTCGCAGTCTCGCCGAGACGCGCGGGCTGAGCGTGCTGCTGTCGACCCATCACCCGGAGCAGGTATTCGCTTGCGCTGATCGGGTGGCGGTGCTCGCTGGCGGTGAGTTGCTGCGGATTGGCGCCCCCGCCGAGGTCATCACCCCCGAAACGCTGCGTACGTGCTACTCGGTCGACGTCGCTGTGCTGCCGGTGGCGGACGCCCGCTACCGCGTTTGCGTGCCCCGCTCCTACCTTCTGTGATATTGCGCCGACCCGCTGGCTGTCATCGATCAGCGATTGCGCCAGTAGGATGTACAACCGACCCTGCCGTTGGCGCTTGCATTGGGTAGCAATTTTTATGCTGCAGCACGGGAGAAAGTCCGCGCGCAGGCGTTTTGCAAAGAGTTGAGTCGTTTTTCATCGCATCTTGTCACGGGAGAACAGACGATGCCCGATCACGTTTACAGGATCATTCAGGTCGCCGGCTCTTCAGGAAAGAGTATTGAGGACGCCATCCAGAACGCCGTCGGCCGCGCCTCGCGCACCTTGCGCCAGCTTGGCTGGTTCGAAGTGGTGGAGACGCGCGGCCATGTCGAAGACGGCAAGGTCGCGCATTACCAAGTCACCCTGAAAGTCGGCTTTACACTGGATGACGACGATTAGCAAGGCGAGGCGCTGACCGCCCAAACCGGAGACGGGTGAAGGAGTCATGAAGCGCTCTATGGATCAGAAGGCATCGACATCAACCGCGGCGACGCAGCAAACCGAGCTGGAGGTTGTCGCCGCGATTTCCTCGGCGGACGGACAAGTCGCCGTGGAGCAGGCTATCCGAGAGCGTGCTTATGCAATCTGGGAGGAGGAAGGTCGGCCCGAGGGCTGCCACCTCGATCATTGGCTACGCGCTGAAGCCGAAATAAACCTATCCTCGAGCCGCTAACTCGGCTCGGCGCGCCGCGCGTTACAGCGGAAACCCCGCATGGCGCGGGGACAGCCGG
Source organism: uncultured Alphaproteobacteria bacterium (assembly GCA_963703745.1). Lineage (GTDB taxonomy): Bacteria > Pseudomonadota > Alphaproteobacteria > ATCC43930 > CGMCC-115725 > AP-15. The sequence continues at coordinate 131,519 of CAVPFL010000002.1, forward strand.
ATTCCGCTGTGCGCGGCTTCGATCATGAAATATCGGGTCATCTGCACGATGTCGGTGCGCCAATAAAGTTGCTGCGCCTCGTCCTCGAGAAAGTCGCGGCCGGCGAAAGCGTAGCAATAGGTTTCGACATAGCGCCGGCCAGGGTCGCCTGCGATCGGCGCGTCGCGCCAGCCGAATTTCCACCCGGCATGCTCGGCACCCAACCGCCAGCGTTCAAGCCGCACGGCGAGCGTATTCGCATCAAGCGCGTCGAGCGCCGGCACCCGGTATACGACGACCAATCGATCAACATTGAGCTGGAGCTGCGTCAGCAGTTCGTCGCCAAAGCTGTTGACGAGATAACGCTCGTTGGCTTAGCGGCCCATACTCAAGCGGTACAATGTACACTAGTCGGCGGCTTTAGCAGGTTTGACAGCGCACCGAGGAGATCGGCCATCCGGAACGGTTTGCAGACATGCGGCCGCTCGGCGTACTCCCTCGGTAGAGCATTTGCGCCATAGCCGGTGACAAACAGAAAGGGGACATGCCGCTTGGACAGGGCGTCCGCGACCGGATTTATCCGCTCCCCGGCAAGGTTCACATCGAGCACTGCGGCGTCATAGTCTTCATGATCCACCGCATCGAGCGCTTCCGGAAGTCGCGGGTGCGGGCCCATCACAATGCACCCGGCGGATTCCAATATTTCCTCAATCAGTATCGCGACGAAATATTCGTCTTCGACCACTAATACTCTGACCCCGTCGAGCACACCTGTCATAGCGGGTCCTCTATTCTTCATCTATGCCCCGACGATCCGGAGATCAGGTTTTGCGGGTTCGCCGGGATGACGATCCTACAATGGAGGCCTCCGTTAACCGTCTCTAGCCTTGCTTCGCCCTCCAGTTCGAAACGGATGCCGCGCTCGATAAGTTCCGTGCCAAATCCCGTGCTCCCAAAGCCGTCGATCTTTGGCCCACCTTCCTCCCGCCAATCGATTTCGAGCCGCGGAGGACGGTCCCCGGTGATCGCCCAGGAGACTGCCACTCGGCCTTCGGGAACTGACAAAGCGCCATATTTGGCGGCGTTGGTCGATAGTTCATGAACCGCCAAGGTGATAAAGAGGGCGGCTTGGGACCGCAGCATCACCGGCGGTCCGTTGATCTGCAAACTGCCGTCCCCCGTCCCGTGCGGAGACAGCTCGGTAGAGATCAATTCACGTAATCCGGCTTCCGTCCAACCGCTGTCCGACAACACGTCATGCGTGTGCCCGAGAGCGTGAAGTCGGCCGATGAGACTCTCCTTGGCCTCGCCCTCGGGCAAGGTCCGTTCGGCGATCGACGAGACGACGGCGAGCGTATTCTTGACGCGGTGGCTGAGTTCGGCCGTCAGTACCTTCAGCTGCTCCTCCGCCGCTATGATGTTGGTGATATCGACAAAAATCAAAAGTACGCCATCGATCGCATCGTCTGCAGAGCGGTAGGGGAGGATACGGGCTAGGTAACGGACTTTGCCGTCAGCGTGGCCTACTGCACGCTCGATCACCTCGCCACGGAACACCGCACGGATATCCTTTTCGAGATCCGGGTAGTCTACGCGGCTGACTAGGTCGGTGAGCGGTCGGCCACGGTCACTGGGAATGACATTGAACAGCTCGGTGACTGGCGGTGTGAAGCTGCGGATCACGAGATCTCGATCGAGGAAAACCGTTGCGATCTCGGTACTTCGGAACAAATTGTTCAGATCGTTATTGGCGCGATCGAGCTCGTCGATTTTGCCACTCAGCTCGTTATTGACAGTCTGTAGTTCCTCGTTGACCGATTGCAATTCCTCCTTCGAGGTTTCAAGTTCTTCGTTCGAAGACTGCAATTCCTCGTTGACGGACAGCAGCTCTTCATTGGACGAACGAAATTCCTGGTTCGCAGTTTCGAGCTCCTCAATCGTCGATTGCAAGCGCTCCTTGGTCTCCTCCAGCTCCTTCTCGATCAATTGAACCGTGCCGTCCTGACCTTCCGACCGCTCTGTGCGAGCGGCTTCATCCTGTGACGACACCGGTCCGCGATCGCTGAACACGATCCCATAGGCGGTCTCTTTTCCTTCGATAATGGGCTCGACCGCGAGACTGATTATCTGAACGCCGCCATTGATCTGCACATGGACGCGGTCGCGCACCACCCGCTGCCCTGTTTCCTTGGCGCGATGAAACGCCGCGCGCAGATCGGCCCGCAAACCCGGGCGACACATGCCGACAATATCACGATTGGGCGGCCCGGCGGGCGGCTGCAGATACTTCCCAGTCCCCGACGAGAAATAGAGCGTTTGGCCGGTTTCGTCGACAATCACAAAAGTCGGCGCAAAGCGCTCGACAATCTTATTGGCAGCTCGCCGCAAAGAGTCCGAGCGCTGCAACAGGCCACTATTATTTACCTCGGGACCCGCCGCTTCACGCCGCATCTGCGGCAAAAACTGCTGCAACGGCAACGGCGGGCGAGCAACCAGGTCGCGGCGCCGAAAGATCCGGCTCTTTCTGTCAAGCGAGATGAATAACTCGCTATGCCGCGACACGTTCTCCGCGCCCCCGAGAAATAAATAGCCACTCGGGCGCAGCGCGTAATGAAACAATGGAATGATCTGCGCCTGAAGCCCGGGCTTCAAATAGATCAGTAGGTTGCGGCAGGAGATCAGGTCCAGCCGCGAGAACGGCGGATCGCGAATCACGCTATGGGCGGAGAAGATGCACATATCCCGCAATTCCTTGACGACGCGATATGTGCCGGCTTCGTGGACAAAGAAGCGTCGGAGCCGCTCGGGCGAGACCTCCTTGACGACGCTTGCCGGATAACGCGCCGCCCGCGCGACACCCATTGCGGCTTCATCGATGTCGGTAGCAAAGACCTGGATCTTTAGTGGCAACGCCGATTTTTCCAAATGCTCGCGTAACAAGATCGCGATCGAATAGGCCTCTTCTCCGGTCGCGCAACCGGGGACCCAAACGCGCACCTCGTCATCGCCGCCCTTTCCTTCGAACAGCTTTGGGATGACCAATGTCTCGAGCGCTTGAAAAGCCTCAGCACCGCGAAAAAAATCAGTCACGCCGATCAACAGGTCACGAAGCAGCGCGTTGACTTCGTCGGGCTCGCTCTGCAGCCGCTCGGCGTAATCCTCGAGTTTTGTCGTCTGCATGACCTGCATGCGGCGCTGGACACGGCGCTGAAGCGTTCGGTCTTTGTACTCGCGAAAGTCGTGTCCCGTGCGCGCGCGCAACAGGTTAAAGATTGTCGTCAGCGCGTCGCCCCGGTGAGCGATGTCGAACGCTCCCCAACTGCGCACATAGCCGATTATCCGTTCGGGAATGGTCTCGACCGGCAATTCCAGATCGACGATGCCGGCCGCGACCGCGCTCGACGGCATCTCGGCAAAACGCGGCCGCGTGATATCGGCACCCTGAGCGATCGTCAGCCCGCCATGCTCCTTGATCGCCGTGAGACCGAGCGTACCGTCGTGACCACCCCCGGAGAGTACGATGCCGATCGCGTGCTCCGCCTGGTCCTCGGCCAGCGACGTGAAGAATACATCGATCGGTGCGCGTTCGTGATTCGCGAGGCCCGTTCGACGAAGCTGCAGGCGTCCCTCGCGGATCGTCAAAATCGCACTGGGCGGCAAAACATAGACGTGCTCGGCCTCGACCTTGTCGCCGTCCCGCGCGTCCACGACCGGCATCCGGCTCGCCCGGCCAAGGATTTCAGAGAGCATGCTCTCGCGGTCTGGCGGGAGATGGGTCAGAACCACAAACGCCAGCCCGTTAGCAGCCGGAACAGATTTGAAAAACTGCTCGAGTGCCTCGACACCGCCCGCCGAGGCACCGATGCCGACGATGGGCAGGCTCGGCATCATGATTGCGGCCTCCAAGGCTACATAGATTTTATCCTACTCTTCGTCTTCACCCTTTCAAACGAATGTTCGGCAAGTGCGTTCCGAACGCGATCGAACAGACGTGAGGCATAGCCGATCGAGCGAGAGCGAGGAACCAGGGGCCGCCGGCGGAGGTTTGTCTTTCAGGCTGAAAAGGTAAACAGTTGGATGGCGCGGGAGCGGCGATCTTTTCAAGAACCCTTGCTCAAGCGCGTGTTAGCGAGGGCGCGGCAACTGGCTGAGGAGGTACGCGAGACTGCCGAGCGCGTCCATCAGCAGGCCAAGGAAGCCCATCGCCTGACCGAAATCGCTCACCGCCACGCGGAACGAGGACGGGAATTGTCGAAAGCAGGGCGCGACGAAGCCCGCGGGGCCGTAAATTCGATAGAGTGGGGCGTCGACACTGCCGCCAACGGAGGGAGCAACCGGTCCGGAGGCGAAGACGAGGCAGACCGACCTCCCTCAGAACCTTCCCTTCCCTGACGGCGCCGAGTGTAACTTTCTAAACCATTAATTTCACGCGCATTTCTGATGATCCGGCGAGCGATTTTGGCGCCCGGATCGATTTTTCTCCCTGCTCTGAGGGAGCCGAGCGGTGGGCTTCGCGATGGTGCGACCCGGGCCCAGCCGGAATATCCTGCTGCCGACCGGTGTTTCTCAGGCGATGCTCCAGCTCTTCGGCCAGCTGCTCCCAGCCCCTGGCGGCCACCTCCATCGTCTCCCTGTGCCCCCTGAAGCGAAATTGTCGGCCTCAGTTCGGATCTCCTCCGCCAATAGCCGCCACCAGCAAGCTCGCGCCATGGTTGCCGGTATTTCTGCGCTTGCATAACCACCGCCCGCCGTCCGGCTCAGCGGGTCTGTCCGCTCCGGAGCGCGACATTCACTTCAGACACGATTGGCAGAAGCGGATCCTAAAGGCTTCCGCGTGGTGATCTTTCTGAAAATCGACCGAGATGACGACGAGCTCTCCGTCGTCCCGGTAAGTGAACTTTGCGGGCTCGATCATGTGCTGGTCGAGCCACGTCCTCATCTCGACCATCTCGCCGGCGAAATCTGCTCCGCGCAGTGTGATCGTGACCGTGCGCATGTTCGCCTCAGCCTGTTTTCCGCGCTAAAACCTGCCGGTAGAGCCGACTTTAGCGCCCTACCTGTTCCGATTGTGATCTCGTTCAGGCAACCTGTCGGTAATCTACATTACCAACCCCGCGGAACTCGCTCTTATGCGTAGGTTTTGGGGAGGTAAAACGCGAAACGCGCCCGGACCAGCTGATAACATTCGCAAGACGCCTCGGCGACGCCCTGTCGATCAACTATCGTGACATGCCGCCGGTTGCGGGCAATCAAGCCGGCGCGTTCCAACTCGCGGGCAGCGTTCGACACGGTCGGCCTGTAGACACCAGCATTTCGGCGAGCAGGCTCTGGGTAATCTCAAGCGTGTCATCGTCACTGCGGTCACGCATCGCCAGCAGCCAGCGCGCCAACCGCTGCTTGAGGCTGTGCGCACCATTGCACGCCACCGACACCAGCACCTGCTCGAGAAAGGCTTGAAGATACGAGTACATCAAAGCTCGGAAGGCAGGCATCGAGCTCATGGCCAGGTTGAACGCCATTCGTGGCATCTTGACAGCTTCCCCGGGGATCTGAACGAGAAGCCGGACGGATGACCTCTCGGCGCCGACGACGGCCTGCACCCCCGCACAACCCTCTCTGCCGATTGTTGCCATCTCAATGATGCTGCCGTCCGCATAAACCGCGACCGCCGAGACCACACCGCTGTCGGGGAAGAATATGTGGTCGAGCGGACTGTCGGCGTCGATCAGGACCTGCTCGCGCTCGCAACGTATGTGTTCAAGCTCTGGCATAAGCCGCAAGAGGTCCGAAGATGGAAGCGCAAGCAAAAGTCGGTTGCGGGGCCAATTCGATAGAGCACTCATACTTGGAGGCACCTGATAACGTTCGGTCTGCGGTTGATTGGTTATCGACTGCCCCTATGGAAAACCAGTCTTGCATAATCAGCGGGAAGAAGCGAAGATTTACTTTACTCTCGGATGTTCGTCTCCATATGCGCTTAGAACAAAGAACGATACCGGCGAAGGCGTAAGCCAGGCGCAGGCAATCCCCGCGCTGTCTCGTCACCGGTGATGTCATTGGTGGTTTTGCATGATCGCAGACGAGCTCTCAGGGGTCGGAGCCCCGAATCTCCTCGCTGGCGGCGGCGAGATGGGCGCTCTGATGCGCGCTACGGACTGGGCGCGCACGCCGATCGGGCCGATCGAGAGCTGGTCTCCAACCCTACGAATGATGGTGAGCTTCCTTCTCGCCAACCGATTTCCGCTGCTGCTGTGGTGGGGGCCCAATTACGTCTCAATCTACAACGATGCCTATCGGCCAATTCTCGGCGCGAAGCACCCGAGGGCCATGGGACAGCCGGTGCGTGAATGCTGGTCGGAAATCTCGCACGTCCTGAAGCCGCTAATCGACACCCCGTTCTCGCGCGGTCCCGCGACCTGGATGGAAGACCTCGCGCTGGAAATAAATCGACACGGCTTTATTGAGGAGACCGATTTCACAGTCGCTTACAGCCCCGTTCCCGACGAGAGGACGCCGCGCGGTATTCGGCCACATCGCTACGGACAACCACCGGGTTTGTTTCTTTCGCGCGTAATTTCCCCGAAAGATGCCGAACGGCTATAAACACTCTATCAACTGAGCAACCCGTCCCGACTAACGAGTTACAACTGGCGCGGTCACCGGCCGGCGTGGGGCCACAGGAGCGGCGCGGATATTGGCGAGATCGATTTCGGGCATCGGCAGATCGAGCTGTCGCAGCACCGTATTGGCAAGTTCGTTGTAGCCCTCGAAGCTGCGGCGCAGCCGCCCGCGCCAGGCCGGAATGCCGCCGCTGGCATGCAACTCGAAGGCGGATTCGCGCCCGTCGAGCGCCGATGAGACATGGTCCCAGGCCATCTGCAGCAAGGCCGAGCGCTGCCGTGCGGTATAGCCTCCTCCGCCAAACGATTCCTCGAGCCCGGCGGCCATTTCTGGTGCAGCGAGGTCGCGGTCAGAGGGAGCGACAACCAGCGAGGAGCCGGGTAGAATTCGCAGGATCTCGGCCATGCGCTGGCGCGCCTGCAACAGCGCGATGCCGCCCGGCATCAGATGGGTGTGATTAGGAGCACAATAGCCCGCCGTCGTGAATTGCGGATCGCGCTCGGCGGCGGTCTGACAGCTGCGGGCCGTCTGCACCGCAATGACCAGGTCGACGAGATACTCGATCGTCGGCTCGTGCTCTTTGAGTCCCATCGCGTGGGTCAAAGCGAGTGCCAAGCCAAGAGTGAACTCCGCCTTGGCCAGCCAGCCATAGAGGTGATGCCATAACAGCCAGCGGGCGATCGGCTCGGGCGAGGCCTCGGCAAAGAACACCCGCTCCCATGGGATCAAGACCTGATCGAGCCACATCTGACCGTCGAGCTCGTCATAACGGCTGCTCAAGGGCGCCACAAACCGGTTTTGCTCGCGCACCGCGATCTTGCGGCACACAGTAGTGACACCGGGTGCCGCAATCTCGACGATGAAGCCCGCTCGGTGTCCGCCGATCTCGATCCCGTTGAGCGCGCCGACATAGACGTCCTCAGCATAGGCTGGGCTCGTGTGCATGCCGATCTTGCCGCTGACGACGATGCCGGCGTCGGTCTCGCGAACCAAGCGCAGCGCGTTGCGTTCCGCCGGGTTCTCGCGCAGGCGATAGCCGATCGTCGCCGCTCCTCCGCAAAACGTCAAAAACCGCCCGGTCGCGGCGAGGTTGTCGCGGTAGGCCACGGCGTTGGCGATCTGCTCTGCGGGCGCATTGTATTCCTGCGCCGCGGTGAGCACGCCGAGCGCGATCAAATTCCCATAAGCCGGGGTATGGGTAATGTTGCCGGCGCTGAGAAACGTCGTCTTCGCAAAGCTCCGCCCCATGCCGCGAAGGTCATCGGAGGTCCTCGGAACAACGTAAGCCCAGGGTCTGCGTGCGCCGGCGACATCGGGCGGCGAGAAGAGGAGGTCAGCCCATTCGGGGTCGAGATGCAGGTCGTACCAGGCGACGTATTCGTCGACCATGGCGCGTGTCGCCGGATGTGTCGTCACATCCTCGATCAGGCCCTCGCCCAGGACCCAGACCCGCCGCCCGTCGCGCAAAGCGGCGCGGTAGTCCGCCCCTGTCCTCATACCCTTCTCCTGAACTGCAGCTCAATCGATAAGCCGCCAGCGCAAGGTGTCGCCGGCGCGGAACGGAATGACAGCGGCCTCGCCCTCGCCAATCCGCTCTGGCACCGGGAATGGTGCACGCCCCAACTTGATCCGGGCGTCGTTGGGCGGCAAGCGATAGAATTGCGGGCCGTTCAGCGCCGCGAACGCCTCGAAGCGGTCGAGGGCCGCTTCTTCTTCGAACACCTCGGCGTAGATTTCGAGCGCGCAGGGGGCGGTGAAGATGCCGGCACAACCGCAGGCGGTCTCCTTGGCCGGCACGGCGTGCGGCGCGCTGTCGGTGCCGAGAAAGAACCGCGGATTTCCCGAGGTTGCAGCCCGACGTAGTGCCCGGCGGTGCTTCTCGCGCTTGGCAATCGGTAGACAGTAAAGATGCGGGCGAATACCGCCCGCGAAGATGGCGTTGCGGTTGATCAGGAGATGATGCGCAGTGATCGTCGCCGCCAAATTCGGCCCGGCTGAGTCCACATAATCGACCGCTTCTTCGGTCGTGATGTGCTCGAGCACGATGCGCAACTCGGGGATACGGCGCCGCAACGGTTCGAGCACCCGGTCGATGAACACTGCCTCGCGGTCGAACACGTCGACCTCCGGGTCGGTCACCTCGCCATGGACCAGGAGCGGCATGCCAAGGACGGCCATGCGCTCCAGCACCGGCGCGACGTCGTCGACGCTAGTGACACCGGAGGCCGAGTTCGTCGTTGCATGCGCCGGGTAGAGCTTGACTGCGGCAAAGACGCCCTCCTCATAACCTCGCGCGACTTCCTCGGAATTGGCCTCGTCGGTCAGGTAGCAGGTCATCAGCGGGATGAAGTGGGCGTCCTTCGGCAGCGCCGCCAGGATGCGGTCGCGGTAGGCGCATGCTGCCTCCACGGTCGTTACCGGCGACACCAGGTTTGGCATAACGATCGCGCGGGCGAATTGGCGCACGGTGAAGGGCAAAACCGTGGCGAGCATCGGCCCGTCGCGTAAATGCACGTGCCAATCATCCGGCCGGCGCAACGCCACGTTGTGACTACCCTCTGGCATCTGCCTTCACCGCGACGATCATAAATGCGGTTCTTTCCCCCACGCGCTGCTTCCCGCGGGGCAAGATCACTCCTCCGGCACGCCGGCCTTGCGCAGACCGACGAGATATGTGGCTTCCCACAAGGCGCGGGTTTTCGGCGACCCATGCGATCCGCCAGCTGTCAAACGGGCGATGCTCGAATAACGATCGTCGCCGGCCACCCTCCGGGCTTCGGCAAGTTCGGCGGCGGCGCGTTCGATATCGCCGTTGAGGGCATAGGCAGCGGCGAGGCGGCTGTAATGGCTCGGTATGGCGGGAGTGGCAGTGCACGCTTGTTCAAGCCAGACGATCGCCTCGTGGGTGCGCGATTGCAGCAGATGCACAGTCCCGATCTGGGCGTACCACCAGCCGATGCCGGGATCGCGCGGGCTGAGACGGATGGCTTGTTCCGCGAGTGGGATCGCCTCGTCCAGCAAACCGGCCTCGACCTTGCACCAGCCGAGCCCGATTAATGCGTACAACATGTTGCAATTCAACGCGAGCGCCGTCTCATATTCGGGAATGGCCTCCTCGCATCGGTTCTGCGCGCGCAACACGGTCGCTTTGAATCTGATGGGCAAACGCATAACGGGGCGATGCTGCCAAGGCTTGGCCGACCAGCCCTTCCGCATGTGCGAGGTCGGCTGCGGGCGCGTCGGTCACTCCATTGAGCACGCGGCCCGCGAGCGCGATCGCCAATCGGCTCTGTCCCTCGACGGATTGCGGATCGAGCGCCAAGGCGTGCTCGAATAGGCTAATCTGCTCTGCAAAGTTTTCGCGCGACGGCGGCTTCAACCCTACGGCGCGCCCGCGGAGAATGTAGTCGAGCGCATCGGGACGCTCGGTCGGACGAGTGGCCTCCGCAGCGATCAGCTCGATGCCGAGGGTGTTCCCGATCCGGCTGGTGATTTCGTTTTGCAAGGCGAACCGATCGCCGATGTCGCGGTCGAACCGATCCGCCCAGAGATGCGCATCGGTCCCGGCGTCGATCAGCTCGGCGTTGACGCGGAGCTGGTTCCCCGAGCTCCGGACGCTCCCTTCCAACAGATAACGGACGCCCAACTCGCGGCCGATCTGTTTTACGTCCACCGGCTTGTTCCTATACGTGAATGCGGTATTGCGCGAGATCACAAACATGCACCGGAACAGACTGGGTCACATTTACCATAGATGGTACCGTCGCGGTTGGAGCAGTCCCAACTCCAACTCCGACAACATATACTCTCAAGAGCGATTGTACGGGCACCAAAACAGTAATGAATGGGCCGCACTTCAACATATTTGTGGCGATTGACGGCTCCGGATTGACGGCCATCGCGACAGATCAAGGTTTTGCAGTGTCAGAGTCTGACAGACGCGTAGGGTCCGACTACCAGTGATCTGACGCACCTCGGACGCTTGCCGTGTTAGAAGCCCTCTCGTCGGCCCGCGAGTTTTTCGGCGGCGGTGCCATTTCGATAATGTTGCGCGGCAAAACAGGGAGAAAACAGCGGAAACAGCGAGTATTCCCGCTGTTCCCCTTCCGGCCGAACCCCGCGGCAGCCTAGGATTTCCGCCAAAAACGAGATCTTCCTCGCTGATAATTTCCTGCAAAAACAGCAAAAAAGAGCGAGGAGGCCGGTGGTGAGCCGCTCGGCCGGCAGCACGGGCTGGATAGGGTTCGCACTAGCGCATAGCCCTCCCATATGAGGATAGGCTGCCGCAGGCGGGTTGCTATGGTCTCGCGGCCGGTATTCTGGAGGGCACTATGAGCGCGTGCATCGTGGGCTGGGCGCACAGCAAGTTCGGCAAGCACGAAGGCCGGGACATCGAGTCGCTGATCGTCGAAGTGACGCAGGCCGCCTTGGCCGATGCCGGGGTGTCGGCCGCCGACATCGATACAGTCTATCTCGGGACGATGAACGGCGGCTTTGTGCGCCAGGAGTTCCCTGCCTCCTTGGTCTTTCAGGCCGATCCCGGTTTTCGCTTCAAGCCGGCGACGCGCGTCGAGGATGCGTGCGCGACCGGCTCGGCGGCGATCCACCAGGGACTGAACACGATTGCGGCTGGCCGAGCTCGGCTGGCATTGATTGTCGGCGTCGAAAAGATGAGTGAAGTCTCCAGGGCGCAGGTTGGCGACATTTTGCTTGGGGCCAGCTATCGCAAAGAGGAAGATGCGATAGAAGGGGGCTTTGCCGGCATCTTCGGGAAGATTGCACAGAGCTATTTTCAGCGCTACGGCGACCAATCCGACGCGCTGGCACGGATCGCCGCGAAGAACCACAAGAATGGCGTCGCCAACCCGCTCGCCCAGATGCAGAAGGATCTGGGCTACGAATTCTGCCGGACCGTCTCCGATAAGAACCCGATTGTCGCCGGGCCGCTAAAGCGCACCGATTGCTCGCTGGTGTCGGACGGGGCCGCCGCTGTCGTGCTGGCTGACACGGCGACTGCGCTGAGCCTGAAGAAAGCGGTGATCTTCCGCGCCGCCGAGCAGGTCAACGACTTCCTGCCGCTGAGCCGGCGCGACGTCGTCGCGTTCGAGGGGCCGGCGCTCGCCTGGCACCGGGCGCTCGCCAACGCCCGTCTCGGGCTCGACGAGCTCGATCTGGTCGAGACCCATGACTGCTTCACGATCGCCGAGCTGATCGAATACGAGGCCATGGGGTTGACCCCGAAGGGCGAGGGCGCACGCGCGATCCTCGAAGGCTGGACCGAGAAGGACGGCAAACTACCGGTCAATCCGTCGGGTGGGCTCAAATCGAAGGGGCACCCGATCGGAGCGACCGGGGTATCGATGCACGTGCTGGCGGCGATGCAGGTGACCGGCAAGGCGGGCGGCATCCAGGTGCCGGGTGCAGCGCTCGCCGGGGTCATGAACATGGGCGGCGCCGCGGTCGCGAATTTCGTCAGCATCCTCGAGCCGTTGCGCGCCTGAACATGCCGACATTCCGCGCGCTCGTACTCCATGAGGAAGGCGGCAAGGTCTCGCCGCGAATCGAGGCGGTCGACGAGGCGCGACTGCCGCCGGGCGAGGTCACTGTCGCCATCGAGTGCTCGACCCTCAACTACAAGGACGGGATGATCCTGCAAGGCCTCGGCCGGCTGGTGCGTACCTACCCCCACATTCCCGGCGTCGATTTCGCGGGGACCGTCGAACGCTCGGATTCGCCGGAGTTCGCGCCGGGTGACCCGGTCATCCTGACCGGCTGGCGGGTCGGCGAGGCGCAGTGGGGCGGTTATGCCGAAAAGGCGCGGGTCAAGGCCTCGCACCTGGTGCGCCGGCCGGAGGGGCTGACCGCCCGGCAGGCGATGGCGATCGGCACCGCTGGCTTTACGGCGATGCTCGCGGTCATCGCCCTGGAGCGCCACGGGCTGCGTCCGGGCGCGGGCGATGTCCTTGTCACCGGTGCCGCGGGCGGCGTCGGCAGTGTCGCGGTGTCGCTGTTGTCGCGGCTTAGGTACCGAGTTGTCGCTTCGACCGGGCGGCCGGAGCTAGCCAGCTATTTGACCGAACTCGGCGCTGCCGAGCTGATCGACCGCGCTTCGCTGGCCGCGAAGCCGGCGCGGCCGCTCGACACCGAGCGCTGGGCCGGAGCGGTAGACGCGGTCGGCGGCGCCACTTTGGCGACGATCCTGACCCAGCTCGAATATCGGGCGAGTGTGGCGGCCTGCGGTCTGGCCGGCGGCAGCGATCTGCCGGCGACAGTGATCCCGTTTCTGTTGCGGGGCGTCAACCTGCTCGGGATCGATTCGGTGATGTGCCCGCGCGACGAGCGGATCGAGGCTTGGCAGCGTCTGGCTCGCGACCTGCCGCTCGACCGCCTCGAACGGATGACCCAAACCCTCCCGCTCTCTGCCTTGCCGGACCTGGCGCCGCAGATCCTGAAGGGCGAGGTGCGCGGGCGCACCGTCGTTGACGTTGCCGGCTGATCACCCGGGAATTCTTCAGCGCCTGCGCGCGTTAGCGACGCATGAGCAGCGCTTACGCCCAGCACTCCCAGCACCGCACGATGACGGTGCCACGGCGAGCGCTAATCGTGCAGCGCGTTCTCGTGGATGGGTGGACCAGCGCCGAAGCCGCGGCCGCGTTCGGCGTGTCGGAGCGCCAGATCAATGTCTGGGTCGCCGATTTCCGGCGATCCGGTATGAGCAGCCTGCGCCGCATGCCGGGCAAAACCTTCGCGGTCGAAATCCTTCGGCTCGCGATCGGGCAACCGATTCGCGGCGTTGCTCGCAGGATCACGAACAGGTTGCGCCGGCTCTTTGTGCGTGAGCGACTTCCCCAGCCCCTGCCGCTGCGGCACTTGAACGACGATCGTCGCGGCCGCGAGTAATCCTGCTTCGGTATCTACAGCGCCGGCGTTTTTCCATTAAGATAGTTGATTTGAGGGCGGTTCTCGTGTGGCCACGAGGGCTGCTGCAGGGGTGGGGCATGCCAGAGAGGAGTAGCGGGCGGCGGCGGGTGCTGCGCGGCCTTGCTTTTTGTGCCGTCTCCGGGTGGCGATTTCAATCCGCATCGGCCCAGCCGGCGGGAAGGGAAACGCCGGTGCGACGCGTTCCGACGATCGTCGTCGATCCCGGCCATGGTGGGGTCGACCCTGGAGCAATCAGCCCGAACGGCGTCTATGAAAAGGACATCGTCCTGGCGACGGCGTGGGAGTTCGCGCGCGAGCTCGCAGCACGGCGCAACTACCGTGTCGTGCTGACGCGAAGCACCGACGAATTTCTGCCGCTGCGGGAGCGAGTGGCACGCGCCCGCGGGTGGAAGGCTGATTTATTGTTGTCGATCCACGCCGATGCGCTGCCGGACGCCGAAATGCACGGATTGTCGGTGTTCACGCAGTCCTCGCAGGCCTCGGACCGGGAAGCCGCCGCGCTTGCGATCAGTGAAAATCGGGCCGATCTCGTCGAAGGCGTTAATCTGTCGCGGCAGCCGCGGGATGTCGGAAATATCCTGTTGGACCTGACACGGCGCGAGACCAGCAATCTGTCCGTCTTGCTCGCCCAAAAGATCGTGGTCGAGCTGCGGCGCGAGGTAGCACTGCGGGACCACCCGCAGCGCTCCGCCGATTTCGCCGTGCTGACCGCTCAGGACGTCCCCTCGGCGCTCGTCGAACTCGGCTGCCTGTCCAATCCTGTCGAGGAGCGCCTGCTACAGCGGCGCACCTATCAGCAGAAGCTCGCTCGCGGTCTCGTGCGCGCCGTCGAGAGTTTCTTCGCTGCTCATAGCGCCATGTGAACCGATCTGGCCCGCTTCAGGGCTGAAATCCCCGCCGCCCTAAGTCTCGGCACCTGCCGGATTGTTCTATCTGAATAGGCAACCGGGTACATCCCTTTTGGGTGGGGGTTCACGACCTGCGGCCGCTTTGTCATATTGGGCGAAGTCAACATCGCCCGAAGATCCGTTTATCCGTTTGTGCCACGAGGCATGGAGAACAACATGACGGCCAACGTTCGAGCTAACCCCGATCCGCGCCGTTATTTCGAGGCCGTCAGCGAGGAGCGCGGACAGATCGCGGAGCACGAGCCGGTCTGCCTCTATCTCGAGACCACCAATCGCTGCAATCTGTTGTGCGAGACCTGCCCACGTACCTTTGAGGATCTCGAGCCGCCAGCCGACATGAGTTGGGAGCTCTTTACCCGCATCGTCGACCAAATACCGCGCATCGCTCGCGTCGTATTGCACGGCGTCGGCGAGCCAATGATGGTCAAGGCCCTGCCGCGCATGATCGGCTATCTCAAAGAGCGCGGCGCTTACGTCTTGTTCAACACCAATGGGACATTGCTAACCGAGCGCAAGGGCAGGGAATTGATCGCTGCCGGGCTCGACGAATTGCGCGTGTCGCTCGATGCCGCCGAGCCGCGTGCCTTCCTTGCCGTGCGCGGGAAAGACATGTTCGCCAGGATCGTGCGCAATGTGCGGGCCTTTACCGCTCTGCAGCGCGCCGAACGGATCGACCGTCCATTGGTCTCGCTGTGGCTCACCGGGCTCAAGGAAACAATCGATCAGCTTCCGGCTTTCGTCCGTCTGGCGCATCAGATCGGCGTCGCCGAAATCCATCTTCAGCGACTCGTGTTCATGCCGCAGGGGCAGGGGCTGGCGCGCGCCCAGTCGGCTCTATTCGAAAAGCTCGAGGGCGACGAGCCGAACCGGCTGGCGGAGGCAGCCCGCCTTGCCGAGACGCTCGGGGTTCGTTTTAACGCTTCGGGTGCCACCGAGCCCGGCACGAGCCTCGAACGCTCGACCGAGGACCGGCCCTGGTCGCTCTGCCGGCGGCCCTGGACATTGATGTATTTCACCGCCCACGGAAGAGCGATCCCGTGCTGCATTGCGCCCTTTTCGACGCGCGGCTATGACGGGTTCACATTGGGAGACGCGACGCAGCAGAACTTGCGGGAGATCTGGAACGGACCGCGCTACCAGGACTTCCGCCGCGCATTGCTGAGCGACATGCCCCCGGAAGCCTGCGCGTCATGCGGTGTGCGCTGGAGCCTGTGAAGCGGCCCTCTATCGCCGCGATTATCCCGGTGCTCGCCGAGGAGGACGCAATTGGTGCGGTCGTTGCGGCGATACCGCGCGAGTGGGTCGACGAGGTCGTCGTGGTCGATGGCGGCAGCCGGGACCGCACGGTTGCCGTAGCCACGGCTGCGGGCGCCAGGGTTCTCGTCGAAAGCGAGCGTGGCTACGGCCGCGCCTGTGCCAGGGGTGTCACCGCTGCGGTCGAGAGTGGGGCAGAGATCCTGGTCTTTCTCGATGGCGACGGCAGCGATCGGCCGGAGGTGATTCCGAGCCTGGTGCAGCCGATCCTCGACGGCAAATTCGACTTCGTGATCGGCTCACGCACCCGTGGGGTGCGTGAGAAGGGAAGCATGGGAGTCCACCAGGCGCTCGCCGGCTACGTCATCGGCGCCGCCGTCGGCCTCGTCTATGGGACCCGATACACAGACATGTGCGCCTTCCGGGCAATTCGCGCCGATGCGCTGGCGCGTCTCGGCATGCGCGAGATGACCTATGGCTGGAACCTCGAGATGCAGATGCGGGCGGCGCGTGCCAGATTCCGGATCCTCGAGCTTCCGGTGCCGCATGGTCGCCGCCTCGCCGGCCATTCGAAGGTCGCCGGCACCTTCCGCGGCACCCTCAAAGCCGGCGTCCGGATTTCTGCTACATTTGCTCGGATAGCCTGCGAGGGCCGGTCTCCGAGTCACATCAGCGATGACGCAAAACATCTATGACGACGAGGAGTTCTTCGCCGGATACAGCCGGCTGCGTCGCTCGGTAGAGGGCTTGGACGGCGCTCCGGAGTGGCCGGCATTACGGGCTCTGCTGCCGGACCTGCGCGGGCGGAACATCCTGGACCTCGGCTGCGGCTTCGGTTGGTTCTGCCGCTGGGCGCGCCAGCAGGGCGCCGCTCAAGTTTTGGGCGTCGATGTTTCCGAGAGAATGCTGATACGCGCCAGAGCCGCCACCACCGACCCGGCGATCACTTATACCCGGGCCGACATGGAGCAGCTCGAGCTGCCCGCAGAGTCATTCCACGTGGTCTACAGCTCGCTGGCTCTTCATTATGTTGAAAACCTTCGCGGGCTGATATCGCAAGCATACCGGTGGCTCGTCCGCGATGGGGCTTTGGTATTCTCGGTGGAACATCCGATTTTCACCGCTCCTTCCCAGCCGAGCTGGTCGCACGACACCGCCGGTCGCAAGAGTTGGCCCGTCGAGGGTTATTTGGACGAAGGCCCGCGTTCGACCGATTGGCTCGCCAAAGGTGTCATCAAGCAGCACCGGACCCTCGCCACCTACATCAACATGCTCATTCGGCTTGGCTTCGTCATCTCCCATGTCGAGGAATGGGGCCCGACCGAAGAGCAGATAGCGGCCCAGCCGAACTGGGCCGATGAGCGTCAGCGCCCACCGTTCTTGATCGTCGCTGCCAGCCGCTGCCCTCGAGGTGCGGCAGATCAGGCCGCTGCGCGGGCGGGCCAGGCGGGCTGGTTGTAGCCGAGCGGGACCGAGGGGCGGGCCCAGTAGGGCTTCGTTTCCGACAGCTGCACGGTCGGGCCGAGATGGCGCAACCGCCCGGCGGGCGCGTCGCTTTCGATCGACCAGCGGTCGAGGTCGGACTGGGGAAATTCTTGATGCGCCTTCCTGGCAGCGTCCTCGGGCACCTCGCCGAGGCCGACCAGCCAGCGGCCGGTCTGCGCCAATGAGATCCGCACGAGCCAGCTACCGCCCTCCTTGGCGCGGCGCGCCAATGCCACCATGGCGCCAAACGCCATCAGATAGCCCGTCAGATAGTCGATCGCGGAGACCGGGTAGAATTGCGGCCCGGGCTCGGCACCCGGGAACAGCTCGCCCTGGCGCGTCGTGATGCCGCTGACGTTCTGCACCACGGTGTCGAAGCCGCGGCGCGAGGCCCACGGCCCCATGTGGCTGAACGCGCACAGCGAGACATAGACGAGGCCCGGCCGCAACTTTGCCAGCTCTTCGGGTGACAGGCCACGATTGTCCAAAGTGCCCGGCCGGTAGCCCTGCGAGAAGACGTCGGCCTGGCGGACCAATCCCTTCAGCGTGTCGAGATCAGCCGGCTGCCGCAGATCGAGCCGCGCCGACAATTTGCCGTGGCCGGTATCGTATTCCTGATCGTCGCGCGCCGCGATGTGCGGGGCAGTGATCTTCAAGACGTCGGCGCCGTGCTCGGCGAGCGTGCGGGCACAGGTCGGCCCCGCCAGCACGCGGGTCAGGTCGAGGACGCGGATGCCCGACAAAGGCCGGTCGCCCTCGGGCAGTCTTTCCGGCGGGCTGTCGCCGATTTTGACGATCTCGAGCAGCGGCAACGAGGCGATTGCCGCAGCCTGCGGATGCTGCGCCCATTCGGCCATGCTGCGCACCATGCCGCCTGCACCCCCGGCCGCGATGATCGCCTCTTCGAGCTGCAGCGCATCCCATTGCGCGACGGCCCGTCGCACCGCCTCCCGGTTTTCCTCGCAGCCCAAGACGCGCAGTGCCGCCGCACGATGGTTCGGGAAATTGGCATGGATATAGCTCCACTGGCCGTTCTTGGCCGGATACATGCCCATGACCGCGTTGCGTTCGTTCCTCACCTTCGTACCGTTCACCTGCAGATAATGCCCGCTACGCAACGAGGCGACCGCCTGGCGCAGATCGACCCCGACCTCTTGGCGACGGCCGGTGCGCAATTCCCATAAGTCGGCGGCGGCAAGCCCGGTCGCGGCGAGAGCCGCTGCACCGGCGGCGCCGATGCGAAACGGCGTCGGCAACACCGGGTCGGCGCCGCCTGTGATCTCGACCGCGCGGGCCCGCTCCTCGGGACAGCCGGCGATCGGCAGGATCGTGCGCAATGCGTCATGTGCCATGTCGAGATTCTCCTTGGCGGCATCCCGGCGCTTGCTTCGGCGCCGATGGATAGTCGATCATGCCGCGGAACAGAGCCGGAGGAAATGTTTATGAGCCGCCTGATGATCGTCGTCGAGTTCGAGGTTAAATCTGAGCACCGCAATGCCTTTGTCGAGCTGATGAAAAATCACGCCCGGCTCTCGCGGGCCGAGGATGGTTGCCAGCAATTTGACGTGCTGCTGCCGCAGGAGGATCAGAGCCGCGTCTTGCTGGTCGAGGCGTGGCGCGACCAGGCGGCCCTCGATGTGCATGCGAAACTGCCGCGCATGGCGCAAAACCAGGCCACCTACGGGCCTTGGCTTGTCGGCCGTAAGGCGACGCGCTGCACCGCGGATTAGCGCGGCGGTGCGGCTACAAGGCCCGGGGCGGACCTTTGTCGGTCAACATCCGGAGATAGGCCTGGTCCAACTCCGGGGGCAGCGTCCGCACATAAAAGGTTGCGCCTCCGGGAGCTCCTTCGAGCCAGCTGGCCCCCCATAAGATTTCGAGATAAGTCTGCGTGCCCGGCGCGAGCTGGACTGTGTCCTTCTGGATAGCCTGCCCGGCAGTCAGACCGTAGCTCTGCACGGTGAAGGCATAAGTTCCCGGCGGAAAATCGTGATAGAAGGCGATACCGGGGATGCTCCGACCGAGTTGATTGCCGTTTGCGTAGATTATCGGATCGCCGAATTGTTCCTGCGGGTCCTTGGTCCGCAGAAACCATACTCGCGCCATTCCCGGCGCGAGCGCGGCCACCGGGGCGTAGGATTGCAGTGCGCTCCCTTGCGGTGTGCAGGACAGCAGCGGCGCGAGGCAGAATCCCAGTAATGCCAGTGGGATAAATTGGTACTTTCTTAAGACCATGATGCCCCCTCCCGATGGCGTTTGCCGGAAGCGTTATTCTCCGACGTCCTGCACGCCCAGAGATTGAGTGTAGATTCGGCCTATGGCTAGGTCAATACCGGCCGCCAGGAAGGTTAAGTGGCCGAACTCCATGTCCGACTTATGGAAGACGGCGGCCCCGGCGGCCATGATCATGCTGGCACAACCCGCGCCGATAGCCGTCGGCGCTGATCAGCCGGCCGCTTATGTTGGCGCCCAGGCCTGCGCCGGCTGCCATACGGCGCAATTCGACGCCTGGAAGGGCTCGCACCATGCCTTGGCAATGCAGCCTGCTACAACCGCAACAGTGCTCGGCGACTTCTCGGACGCAAAGCCGGAGCATTTCGGGGTCACGACCACTTTCTTCCGCAACGGCGATAAGTTCATGGTCCGCACCCACGGGCCGGACGCCGCATTGCAGGACTTACCGATCGCCTACACTTTCGGCGTCTATCCGCTGCAGCAATACCTGATCGCGTTGCCGGGCGACCGGCTGCAGGCGCTCGGCATCGCCTGGGACAGCCGGCCAAAAGACCAGGGGGCCAGCGCTGGTTTCACCTCTATCCCGGCCAGCAGCTGAAACCCGGCGATCCACTGCACTGGACCGGTCGCGACCAGATCTGGAACTACCAGTGCGCCGATTGCCACTCGACCGATTTGAAGAAGAACTACGACCTCGCCACCAACACTTATGCGACAAGCTGGACCGATCTCGACGTTGGCTGCGAGGCATGCCACGGACCCGGCTCGCGGCATGTCGCCTGGGCTAAGGCGCATGGTGCTGGCGGCACCTACCCGTCGGGCGACGCTGCTTCGAGGATGGGTCTGACCAATTGGCTAAAGCCGACCGATACCGATCATTGGGAGATGAATCCGGTGACCGGTATTGCCCGGCGCGCCGAAAAACTGGTTTCCAACGAGCTCGAATCCTGTGCGGCCTGTCACTCACGCCGCAAGGTGATCGCCAAGAACCCTGTACCCGGCGAGCCCTACCTGGATTCCTACTTGCCGGCATTGCTCGAGCCCGGTCTCTATCACGCCGACGGGCAGATCGACGGCGAGGTCTACGAGTATGGTTCGTTTCTACAGAGCCGCATGTATGCCGCCGGGGTAACCTGCTCGAACTGTCACGACCCGCACAGCGCCAAGCTGCGCGCCGCCGGCAATGCGCTCTGCGGGCAATGCCACATGCCCGAAAAATTCGACGTGGTGGCGCACCATCATCACCCGCCCGGCAGCAGCGGCGCGCAATGCGTCAACTGCCACATGCCGACCAAAAATTACATGGTCGTCGATGCGCGGCGCGATCACAGCATCCGGGTCCCGCGTCCCGATTTGTCGGTTGCGCTCGACGCGCCCAACGCCTGTACCCAATGCCACGCCGATCGGCCGGCCCAGTGGGCTGCCGAGACCGTCGCTAGCTGGTATCCCGGTGGGCGCCAGACCACTCCGCATTACGGCACAGCACTCCACGCTGGGCGGGTCGGAGCCGCCGATGCTGAACAGCAGCTCGATCGGCTGATCCTCGATCAGAGCCAACCGGCGATCGCCAGGGCAACCGCCTTGCCATTGCTGATGCCCTACGCGTCTGCGGCCTCGGAGCCGGCGATCAAGGCGGCGATCGCCGATCCGGAGCCGCTCGTCAGGATGGCGTCGCCGCGCGCCTTGCCAGGTACACCGCCGCCTCGCTTTGTCGAGGCGGCTGCCCCGCTACTCAGCGATCCGGTTCGTGCCGTCCGCATCGAAGCGGCAAGGGCGTTAGCCGGGACCGATCTATTGAGGCTGACGCCGGAGCAGCAGGCCGCCTTAGTCAAGGCCACCGTGGAGCTCGTCGCGGCCGAAATGGTCGATGCCGACAGGCCGGAGGCTCACCTCAATCTCGGCCTATTGGAGCTGCGGCGCGGGCAACTGACCGACGCGGAGGGGGAGTATCGCACGGCATTGCGTCTCGACCCGAATTTCGTTCCGGCCCTCGTTAACCTCGCCGATCTCGACCGGGCACGCGGCAGGGACGACGAGGGGCAGACCTACTGAGAAAGGCGATGGCGATCGATCCCGACAACGCCGATGTGCGCTACGCCCTCGGGCTCTACCTGGTGCGCAAGCACGATTACCCAGAGGCATTGGATCTGCTGCGCCGGGCCCATGAGCTGATTCCCGAGAACGCGCGCTACGCTTACGTCTATGCCGTGGCACTGAATTCGAGCGGTGCGGCGGGAGAGGCGTTGGCACTCCTGGAAAGGGCGCACCAGCAGCATCCGGCGGATCGCAGCGTCTTGATGGCGCTGGTCTCGATCGCGGAGGACAACGGGGATTTCGCCGCGTCACTCCGCCACGCCCGCGAGCTGTTGACGCTCGATCCCCGCAACGCGCAGCTGCGGGCTCTGGTCGCGGAACTCGAAAAGAAGGCGCGCCCTTAAGCCGAGCAGCGCAATATCGCTTGGCAGTCGGTTCCGGCTCGCTGACGCTGCGTGGACGAGACCGCACCTGGCGCCCTTTTGCGGGAGCCGGGTGAGGGGTCTTCGCTTTTGTGCCGGCTATTTGGGTGTGAAGCTGTTGAGTTCGCGGCCGATCTCCAGCTCCTGTCGGCCGACGCCCGATGGGTTTTGTTGCAACAGCTCGCGCTGCGCGCCCTGCAGACCGCTTGCGTAGTTTTCCCGGATCTGGTCTTGAAGCGGGCTATTCGTCGACCCCGACAGTGACTCGCTGGGGTTGAAGGCGTGAACCGCCCCCGGCGACTGCGCAAGGCCGCGCTGCTGTGCCGCGGCAGGCACGCCGGCGAGTGCCGCCGAAACGGCCGCGGCGAGAGCTAGAGTAGGTATGGTTTTCATCAGTGACCTCCAATGTTAGACTTCTCGGTAGAACACGAAAGAGTGTGCGCGGTTGCAGATGAATGTTGGCTGCGTCGGGTTGCGCGTCACACAAACCTCCAGTGCTGATCTAATCGCTTCGCGCCAGAGGCCGAGTTATGGTTGGTAAATCTCGGTAAATTGTGGTCAAGCCTGACGAGACAGCCCCGGCCCGGATATTTCTGGAAGATGACTGTCACGTCTGTTGAACCGCTTGACCGCATTTTACCTGGTTTTACCTGTACTAACCTGCTGGAACCAGGGAGAAGGCAATATCGTTGCCAGAGATCGGCGTCGTGCGCCGGCGGTGGGAACGGCGGGAAGGCCGTGGAACTCAGGCTGCAGAATAGGTTCGCGATGGAAATCTCGAGACGATGCCTGGGGAAGGCGTGATGACATCACGTGATCATTTTCATTCCTATCTCGAGAGCGTGCGTCGGGAAGACCGCTACCGCGTTTTTGCCGATCTCGAACGGCACGCTCACCGTCCCCCTATGCCACTTGGCGCAGCGGCGGGACGTCCCGCGAGGTCGTCGTCTGGTGCTCGAACGATTATCTCGGGATGGGCCGCCACGCCGCGGTCATCGGCGCCATGGTCGAGACCGCGCGGCGCTTGGGTGCTGGCGCCGGCGGGACCCGCAACATCTCCGGCAATAGCCATGCCGTCGTGGCACTCGAGGCCGAGCTCGCTGACCTGCATCGCAAGGAGGCCGCCCTCGCCTTCACCTCGGGCTATGTGTCCAATGAAGCCGCGCTCGGCACGATCGGCCGGCTGCTGCCCAATTGCCTCGTGCTATCGGACGAGAAGAACCACGCCTCGATGATCGCCGGGATCCGCGCGAGCGGCGCCGAAAAACGGATCTTCCGGCACAATGATCTCGGCCATCTCGAAGCGTTGCTGCAGGAAGCCGGGCACACCCGGCCCAAGGTCATCGCCTTTGAATCGCTGTACTCGATGGATGGCGATATCGCCCCGATCGGGCGGGTGTGCGATCTGGCGGCAAAATTCGGTGCGCTCACCTATCTCGACGAAGTCCATGCGGTCGGCCTCTATGGCCTGCGCGGTGCCGGCATCGCCGAGCGAGATGGGGTCATGGACCGCGTGGACGTCATTGAAGGGACCCTGGCCAAGGGTTTTGGCGTCGTCGGGGGCTATATCGCGGCCGATGCCGTGATCTGCGACGCGATCCGCTCGGCCGCGCCGAGCTTCATCTTCACGACTGCGATGCCGCCGGCAGTGGCTGCCGCTGCCACGCAAAGCATTATGCATCTAAAGAGATCGGTGGCGGAGCGGATGGCTCATCGGCTGCAAGTCGACAAGACCCGCCGCGCATTGCGCGAGGCAGGAATTCCTATGATGCCGTCGCAATCGCACATCATTCCCGTCCCGGTCGGCGACCCCGCCCTCTGCCGGGAGGCGTCGACCTTGCTGTTGGAGAGGTTCGCTATCTATATCCAGCCGATCAACTATCCGACCGTGCCGAAAGGCACTGAGCGGCTTCGGATCACTCCGACGCCGTTCCATAACGATCGGCTGATCGATGGACTTGCGAGCGCGCTGCGCGAAGTCTGGGACCGGCTGGGGCTGCCGGCTGAAACCAACGTGGTCCCGATATCGAGCTTGACGCGTCTGCGCCCCGCTGCTTGACGCATCCGCGGCGATTCGCCTGACAGGTCGGAGACGCTGCTCCAAAGCGAAAGCGATGGTGGATGTGGCTTCCGGTGGCAATAGCCGCCGCTGCAGCCAGTTTCGATTTCGAGGGGCGAGCGAACTGGCGCGCTCGCAGTCGGCAGCTGCGCCGGACCAAGCGAAGGGCAACGCGGCCGCGAGCGCTCCGGGCACGATTGCGGGTGTTCCCAAGCTTGTCAGCGCGGAGAAGAGCCGATCCTGCGGGCTGATGTCCGATGGTGTTTTCCGCCGCGGGCGTGATCAAGTTTCCCGGCGAAAGCTTACCACAGCTCCGGGGTCTTCAAGCAGTGGCAATGCTGTACGAACCCTGGGAAGCTCGTGCCCCCACGAAATAGACCCCGGCTTTCGCCGGGGTGACGAGAGTAGGGGCGGCAGGAGGATTTCTTCACAGCCTCGAAGACAGGAATCGACGGGCAGCAGACTCTTGCGCAGTATTCCTGGACCCCCGCTTTCACGCTACGGTATTCATACACTTTCTCCTGCGTCGCGAGTGGATTAGCGGCACCTGTAGCCGTCGTCGCTGAAGCCCTCCCCCTCGATGGGGGAGGGTTTGGGAGGGGGTGAGCACCGACGCTATCGCGAAGCAGCCGGAAGCAGGCAATGGCGGCCGATCTCGCCGCCATCGCCTGCGGCTCGTGGCATCACCCCCACCCCAACTCGCCCCCATCAAGGGGGCGGGAGTACTCCGCCGTCGGCTTGCGGGACTCTTCGTCATCCCCGGATGTGTGAATGCCGTAGCGCTTTCGCGGGGGTGACGATAAGCGATTGAAATACACGGGATGATTTCTGGTCGGATTCTCATGCAAGGAGGTCGTGAATGAAAGCTTTCGTTTCTGTCGGCGGGCTTAGTGGCCCGCTCTTCGTTGCCTGGGCTCGCGGTCATGCTGTCGCCTTTAAAGGCGGCAGCACCATAACAACCGCCGAACATCCTCGTCATCCTGGGCGAAATACTGATGAAAACTGAAAGTAAAAATTAACCAGAGAGACCGAACATGACGCCGACCCGTCCTTCCTCCGGCATCAGCCGCCGTGGCCTGCTCTCGACTGCAGCGGTGCTTCCGACCCTGCCAGGGCTGTTCCTTTCCACCGCCGCGCGGGCGCAGGCCCCTGGCGGCGTTCTGCCTTCTTGGAACGACGGGCCCACGAAGCAGGCGATCCTGGACTTTGTGCATGCCACGATCGACCAGGCGAGCCCGAGCTATGTGCCGGCTGATGACCGCGTCGGCACCTTCGATCTGGACGACCCGCCCGTCGGGCAGCTTGACCCGCGGGGTTCTGATCTCGAGGTAGCATTCGTGCTGGAAGAAGTTGAGGTGCCGCAGCCGCTTGGTCTGGGTATCATGGATCCGATGCACACCTTCGACACCCGGTGCGGCAAACCGACTGCCGGCGACAAAGTCGATGCCGATGGTCAGCACCTTGCGGGCGGTGTCGAAATCAACGCCCCGCACGTACCACGGTTTGGCGATGCCGAGGGCGGCTTCAAACAGTTGGTTCTGCATCCACGGGCCCTTGCTTCCATTGCTGAATGCCGCACCATGCCGGCATTCAGCAAGGCTCGATTGTTGGGTCCTGTGGGCGCCCTCAAGGGTTCGCTGCGCCGGGCTTCGCCCGCCCTTGACCGCGCCCACAGGACGTTCCTCAGCTCACCCAACCCACTCGAATTTCAAAAGAGGCCGAAATAAAGCGATTGTGGCCACCAGCATGGGGCCGCTGTTAGATGTGTGCCGTCGCCTTCTATCAAAAGGCAATTTTGCATAACACCTGAACTGCAACTTTCTACATCTTGTAGTTTGGCCTCCGGGTGGCAATTTTCGATTCTTGCCGTATAACACGCATTATGTCAAATTTTTTACAGTTCTCGCTAAGTCCTCCCGTTAAAAATTAAGTGTAACACGTGGACGGCGCCGATTTTACTTGGTTTCGCGGACACCACCCACCGCCGCGAATATTGCATGTGGGAAACTCCTACTTGCTCGCCGGCGACACCAGATGTTGAGCATGAGAGCGTGGGGGCACGCACCGCGTAGAAGGCCTACCCCTCTTGCCATGCCGCCCCTACGATAGCTCGGCGATCCCGAGACAAATCGGTCGGAACTGCGCCAACCACGTACCATCGGCCTTGGCAGGACCGAGATGCCGCCGCCGAATGGCGCCGGCGCCAATCTCAGTTTCGAGCGCCGGCGCGCTCGCCGGATGCATGACCGGCGCGCAAAGGCACCGCCTCACGGGAATGTGAAGGCGAGCAGGGCGGTGCTGCTTGAAGCATCGACTCACAAAGCATAGTTATACGATGTATCACTCCTCGCGTTCTAAGAGGCAGCCATGACCAACGTCGATCGCTCAGCACTCGCCTGCATCGCGCGCCGAGACTTCATGATTGCCGGTGCCGGGGCCACCACGCTTGCCGCTGGCCTTGCGGCTGCCGGCACCGCGCTTGCCGCAGGCGGGACCGGCGCCTGCCGCTCCGCCCGGCCCCGCAAAGCCGGGAAATATCCTCGTGGAACGGCGTGGCAGTGTGCTGCTGATCGGCATCGACCGGCCGGACGCGCAGAACCGGTTCGATGCACCGATGCTGATCGGGCTCGGCAAGGCCTATCACCAGCTGGACCATGAGGACGAGTTACGCGCGGCCGTGCTCTACGGCGTCGGCCGTGACTTTTGCCTCGGCGTCGACCGCGGCGCCTTCGCTGCCGCGCAAGCCGCGGGCCAGCTCCCGC
This sequence comes from uncultured Alphaproteobacteria bacterium, assembly GCA_963703745.1. Classification (GTDB taxonomy): domain Bacteria; phylum Pseudomonadota; class Alphaproteobacteria; order ATCC43930; family CGMCC-115725; genus AP-15. The sequence goes on from CAVPFL010000002.1 coordinate 158,220, forward strand.
CCAAGGATCCGGATTACATCAACCCGGTCGGTCTGAAGCCGCCCTATCGCTCGAAGCCGGTCGTGATCGCGGTGCATGGCGGCACCAAATACCTCGGGCATGAGCTCTTCCTCGCCTCGGATATCCGCGTCGCGGCAGACGACACTGTCTTTAGTCAGGGCGAAGTCGCGCGCGGAGTCTTCCCCGGCGGCGGCGCCACGGTCCGCTTCCCGCGCCAGGTCGGCTGGGGCAACGCCATGCGTTACATGCTCACCGGTGACGAGTGGGGTGCGCCGGAGGCGTATCGCCTGGGCCTTGTCCAGGAGGTGACGCCGCCGGGCAAAGAGCTCGATCGCGCGATCGATCTTGCGAACAAGATCGCCGCGGCGGCGCCGCTGGGCGTAACGGCGACGCTCACCTCCTCGCGCCAGGCCCTCGCCGCCGATGAAGCCACGGCGCTGGCGGCGCTGCAGGCCGAATTTGGACGTCTTCTTCAGAGCGAGGACGCCAAGGAGTTCCAGCGCGCGCTCCAGGAAGGGCGCGCCCCGGTCTATCGCGGCCTGTAGAGGGTTGGCCGGCCACTTGACGCCTAGTGTCACTAGGCGATACCGTTCCGGCCCATGGAAGGCGAAATGCTCAAAGGGCACCTCAACATGATCGTGCTCGCCGCGCTGTCGAGCGGGCCGGCGCATGGTTATGCGGTGATCCAGGAGATCCAGCGCCGCAGCGGCGGCGCCTTCGACCTGCCGGAGGGGACGATTTACCCGGCGCTCCATCGGCTCGAGCAGGCTGGCCTGCTCAGCAGCCATTGGACGACGGCGGGGTCTGGACGGCAGCGGCGCGTCTACGCGCTGACTAAGCGCGGAACCCGCGCGCTTGCCGACCAGCGGGCGATTTGGCAGCGCTTCGCCGATGCGATCGGCGGCCTGCTCGGACATCCAGGCCATGCCCCAGCGCAGCCCGGTCGCTGATTATCTCGATGCACTGACGCGTGATCTCGACTTCGACCGCCCACTGGCGCATCGCGTGCGCCAGGAGGTCGAGGATCATCTCTGGGAGGCGACCGCGGCGAACGGCGACTCGTCAATCGAGGCGCAAGCGCGGGCGGTGAGGTGCTTTGGCGAGGCGCGTGAGATCGCCAGTCAATATGCCGCGCTTTCGCTGCTGCGGCAGGCACGGCGGAGCGGCGCAATCATCGTCCTCGCTTCGGGCGCGCTTTACATCGCCATGAAGGGCCGCGTGGCTTGGTACGGTCTAATGCAATGGGCGTTGAGCGACGCTATGCAGCCGGTGGGCAAGGTGGTGCTCGCGATCGATCGGACCACCTATATCTTGGCTTTTCTGCTCGGCGCCGTCGGCTGGGCCTATATCAGCAGCCGGCGCGTCTCACCGCGGTTCCACGCGCTTTGTCGCGCGCAGCTCAAGCGCGGCTTGCTGCTCGCGATGGCAGCGGCGTGTCCGACGGTCGTCTCGGTCATTGCCGATGCCGTGGTGACGACGCTTCGGTACCTCGAAGAGCGGCCTCCCGTCTCGGTCTTTTTTATCCCGGTGCTGTCGATTGCCATCGAGGTGGCGTTCGCGGCGGTCCTCGTCATCGCGATCGGCAAGACGCTGCGCAACACACTGCGCGCCTCCTCGCTGCTGTCCAGCTAGCGGGCCCTCACGTCGCCCTGCGTCACACCGACACTTCGATCTTGATATTCGCACGCCGATCGATGAGGCCGGCCTCGATCGTGGTAGCGACAGGGCGCGCCTCGCCGAAATAGCGCCGCAAGACCGGGCAGCACGGCTCGAAATCGCGCCGATCCGGCATGCATACGCACCACGTCACTGGCGGCGACTGGGCGCCTCGAACAGCTCATGAGGCGGGCGCGCGGCTTGCGACGCTGAACAACGATTTGATTGCGTAAGGGAACCTTAACCGGGGGGACGGTCGGCGCGCACTTTAGTCGCGAGCGCGAGCACTACTTCAGAAAATTCTCTCCATATCCTCGGCGGTGCGCCGGTCCTGCTTCGCCCTGATATCGATCAGATCCTCTGCACATAGGGCGTACTCGCGGGTCCCGGAAGGCATCCTGTGCTTCTCACAGAAGGCAAGGTTTTCGCGCTCTATCGCGTCTCGTTCCTGCGTTTGCAAGATGAGCTGGGCCGCAGGAGCCGTGTAAACAGCAATATAGAGGAAGAAGGGCACGCTCAGGGCAGCGGCGACCCAAGCGGCGCGGTTACCCCAATCGTACATCCAAGTCAAGCCGTTCACCGTGGCATTCGTTAATGATGATGCGGTTGGGTCGATACGCTTCCATTCATCCTTTGAAATCGGTGTATTATTTCGGATCATTGTCACATCCACCCGGTTCAGTTCTCTTTCGGCATCGCGCAGCGCGATCGGCCGATCGGCATCAGTCACCGCGCCGGTTCCACCGGATGCTGATAGCGGAAGCCGATCGCCAGCCTGTTCCAAAGATTGATCAGCCCGATCAGCGTAGTGAGGTCGACGAGCTCCCTATCGTCGAAGTGCCGGCGGACCTCGTCGTAGGCCGCGTCGGGCGCGCGCGTTTCCGCCACACGGGTCACGGCCTCGGTCCAGCCCAGCGCCGCCCGCTCGCGTTCGGTGTACAGCGGCGATTCGTGCCAGGCGTTGAGCAGATAGAGCCGCTGCTCGCTCTCGCCGCGACGGCGTGCGTCCTTGCTGTGCATATCAAGGCAATAGGCCCAGCCGTTGATCTGAGAGGCGCGCATCTTAACGAGTTCGATCAGGCTCTCTTCCAGACCGCATTGCTGGATATGTGCCTCGACCTCCTGTACCGCGCGCATTGCGGCAGGTGATGCCTCATAGGCGCTCAATCGTTTAGTTCGCATGAAAACCTCCTGCGTCTGGCCGGCGGCTCCTTGAAGCTGGATCCGTCGATGGTCTAATCATAGGGCCAAGAAGTGAATTTTGGCTTGGTCCATGACGAAGGAGCGAATGTTATCTGGTGTCGCATTCGCGCTGGACCGGCGCAGCCGCGTGCCGGTCTACCGCCAGCTCTACAACCGGACGCGTGCCGCGATTGCTTCGGGACAACTTCGCTCTGGCGAACGCTTGCCTTCGGCGCGGAGCCTCGCAGCGCAACTAGGCGCCGCGCGCGGCACGGTTGACGCGGCTTATGCGATGCTCGCCGCTGAGGGGTGGATCGTTGCGCGCGGCCCGGCTGGTACTATTGTGGCGCCTGACCTTGCCGAGAAGTTGCGAGGCTGGGCGCCGACCGTCACCGCTACCCGGCGCGGCGCCTCGAAGGGGCTCGCCGCCGAGATACCGCCGCGACCGTTCCAAATGGGGTTGCCGGCGCTCGACGCCTTTCCCCGCAAGCTGTGGTCGCGGCTCGTCGCGCGCGAGGTACGAGCGTTGTCGCCGGCCGGCATGGCCAATCGTGACCCGGTGGGGTACGGGAAGCTGCGCGAGGCGATTGCCGCTTATCTTGCCATTGCCCGCGGCGTCTCCTGCGCGCCAAGCCAAGTGTTCGTGACTGCTGGCTATCAGGGCGGCTTGAGTTTGATCGCCCGGACACTGGTCAAGAGAGGCGATCAGGTGTGGTTCGAAGATCCCGGCTACCATCTGGCGCGGCAGGGTTTGACGGAAGCGGGCGCACGTCTGATCCCGGTGCCAGTCGATGACGAGGGTATGCGCGTTGTGGAGGGGCTGGCCCGCGCGCCGCGGGCCGGGTTTGTCGTCGTGACCCCATCCCACCAATGTCCGCTAGGTGTGGCGCTGTCGCTGCCACGGCGCCTCGCTCTGCTGTCCTGGGCAGCCGAAGCCGGTGCCTGGATCATCGAAGACGATTATGACGGCGAATTTCATTACAACGGCCGGCCGCTGTCGGCGCTGAAGAGCCTCGATCGAGCCGATGTCGTGCTCTATGCCGGCAGCTTCAGCAAGGTTCTGTTCCCGGCGCTGCGATTAGGCTACCTGGTCGTTCCGGCCCGGCTCGTGCAATCCTTCACGCTCGCTTCCTTTGCGCTTCACGGAGGAAACGCCAGGCTCGAGCAGGCCGTCGTTGCGCGATTCATGATCGAGGGTCACTTCGCTCGACATCTGAAGCGCATGCGCGGTCTCTACGCAGCCCGCAGGGCCGCACTGGCTGATGCGCTCACTGCAGTGTTCGGCGACCGCCTGCACGTCGGGCTGCAGTCCGGTGGTATGCATCTGCTGGCGCGCCCGTCCGGCGGTGCGCCGGATACAATGCTGGTGCAACTTGCCGAGATGCAGGGACTGGCGCCAACGGCGCTGTCGCCGTTATCGATAGACGGCGATTGCAGTCAAGGGTTGCTGCTCAGCTTCACCAATATTCCGCGGGAGTATGCCTCGGAAGCTGCGCGGGCGCTGCGACGCGCGATTGGAAATCACCTCGCCGCCGCCCCATCCGGGTAGCCGGGCTGCTCGGTAGCAGCGGCGTCGGCCGCGGCTGCCGCTTCGGCGGCCTCCGCCGCGATCTGGCGGCGCAACCGGGCGACGAACAGATCGATGATTTCTCGGTCGGTCGCGGTCAATTTCGGCGGCTCGGGCAGTGCGGCCGTGCCGGCCTTCTGCTCGACCTCCTTCATCATGTCGAACAGCATCTTGGTCGCGCGCAAATTGGCGCCGGCCGACTCGTTGACCATCTGCGTGGCGATCGCCTGGCGCTTGGTGAACTTGCGCCGCTTGCTGTCGATCGTGGTGTAGACCACCGCCCCTTGTGGCGGACGAGCTTTCCCCCATATAAGCAGCAGCAGTATTATGCGATGTTAGCAATTGATATGGAATGTCTATTATGCCGAATTTAGCAATGCAAGGAATGCGTTGAATTCCACTGCCGGTCGGCTGCCGACCACCACAAAAGCTGCTCGATTTCCGCTGTCGGCGGGTATCGCCGGAACGGGTTCAAGATGCTGATTGCAATCAGGTTTCCGGCGCCCGAGGCGGCGATTTTCGAGGACGAAAACGCGTTTTTCCGCTGTCGACAGCGGAATCCGCAATCGCGAGCGTGCGCAGCTGCAGGCTCTGGTCGCGGAGCTCGAGGCGAAGGCACGCCGGCAAACCCGGCAGCCGGAGAGGCTCGCTGCCGGGTTTAGCGGTGGGCGGCGTTAAAGCGGGCGAGCGCCTCGGTGCCGGGGCAGAGCTCAGCCTCGGCGAGCCGGTTGAGCGGTGTCTCGACGGTGTCGAGAAATTCGTGCATGTCGCCGGCATCGGGCTCGACAAAGAGCAGTCCGGTGACGACCTCGCCCAACGCGTGGCGCTGCTGCAGATAGGTCAGGGACGAGATCCGGTCACAGGGATCGTAATCGACGGCGAGTTTCCTGAGCCGCAGAACCGACCCGTCGTGCTGCACAACGGTTTCGACCGTGCCCGGCGCGTAATCCGCGGTAATCTCGTCGCGCTCGAGGATCACGTCGAGCATATTGACCGCCTCGTTGTGGGCCCGGACATAGTCGAAGCTCTTGGTCGATTCCGGGTTGTTGTTGAAGGCGACACAGGGTGAAATCACGTCGATAAACGCGGCACCGTTGTGCTCGATCGCCGCCTTGATCAATGGCACCAGCTGGGTCTTGTCGCCCGAGAAGCTGCGCGCCACGAACGAGGCGCCGAGCTGCAGGGCGAGGGCGACCAGATCGATCGGCGAATCGGTGTTGACCGCACCGCGCCGAGCCTTCGAGCCCTTGTCGGCGGTCGCCGAGAACTGTCCTTTGGTCAGGCCATAGACGCCGTTGTTCTCGACGATATAGACCATGTTGACGGCGCGGCGGATGCAGTGCGCGAACTGGCCGAGCCCGATTGACGCCGAATCGCCGTCGCCCGAGATGCCGAGATAGAGCAGCTCGCGATTGGCGAGATTGGCGCCGGTCAAGACCGACGGCATGCGCCCGTGCACGCTGTTGAAGCCGTGCGACTTGCCGAGAAAATAGTTCGGCGTCTTCGACGAGCAGCCGATGCCGGAGAGCTTGGCGATCCGGTGCGGTTCGAGATCGAGCTCGAAGCAGGCCTGGATGATCGCCGCACTGATCGAATCGTGGCCGCAGCCGGCGCACAGGGTCGACACCGCGCCCTCGTAATCGCGCCGGGTGTAACCCAACGCGTTGGTAGGGAGCTTCGGATGATGTAGGCGAGGCTTGGCGATATAGGTCATGCGGGTCTCATTGGTGTCAGCCCCCGCCATCCTGCCGGACGCGCGGGAGGGAAGGGGAGGGGGCGTAGCTCGTTGAACTTCTCGGCAGCGCCTTTTTGAGCGGGGCGAGGGTAACGACGGCGAGCATGTCGGCGATCGCCTTGACGATAAACCGCGCGGTGATCGGCGTGCCGTCATAATGCAGGATCGGGACCAGTCGAGCCGGGTCGATATCGCCTTCGCTGATCAGCAAGGTACGCAGCTGCGCGTCGCGATTCTGCTCGACGACGAACACCTTCTCGTGGCCGGCGACGAAATCGAGCACGTCGTCATGGAACGGAAAGGCGCGGATGCGCATCGTGTCGAGGTGGATGCCGCGTGCCTCGAGCGCCTCGAGCGCCTCGACCATTGCGGGCGCGGTCGAGCCGAAATAGAGCGCGCCGAAGCGCGTCGGCTCGCCGGCGGTCCGCTTGATCGGCCGCGGCACGAGCCGCTTGGCGGTCTCGAATTTGTGCAAGAGACGCTGCATGTTGTCGACGTAATCCGGGCCCTCCTCGGAATATCGCGCGTAGCGGTCCTTGCTGGTGCCGCGGGTGAAGAAAGCGCCGCGCGTCGGATGGGTCCCAGGATAGGTGCGATAGGGGATGCCGTCCCCGTCGACGTCGAGATAACGGCCGAACTCGACGCCGGCCTCGAGCATCTCGGCGGTCATGACCTTGCCGCGGTCGTAGCGACAGCTCTCATTCCACTCGAGCGGCTCGACCAGCCAGTCGTTCATGCCGATGTCGAGGTCCATCATGACAAAGATCGGGGTTTGCAGCCGGTCGGCAAGGTCGAGCGCCTCGGCGGCAAAGGCGAAGCTTTCGTGCGGGTCCTCCGGGAACAGCAGCACGTGCTTGGTGTCGCCGTGCGAGGCAAAGGCGCAAGAAAGGATGTCGGCCTGCTGGGTGCGGGTCGGCATGCCGGTCGATGGGCTGCCGCGCTGTACGTCGAAGATGACGGCCGGGATCTCAGCGAAATAGGCGAGCCCGATGAACTCCTGCATCAGCGAGATGCCGGGGCCCGCGGTCGCGGTGAAGGCACGCGCGCCGTTCCAGGCAGCACCGATGACGATGCCGATTGCCGCGAGCTCGTCCTCGGCCTGGATGATCGCAAAGCGCTTCTTTTTGGTTTCGGGGTCGCGGCGGTACCGGTTGCAATGTGCGGAAAAGGCCTCGGCGAGCGAGGAGGAAGGGGTGATAGGATACCAGGCGGCGACGGTCGCCCCGCCATAGACGCAACCCAAGGCGGCAGCATCGTTGCCGTTCATAAAGATGCGGTCGCCGACCTTATCGGTGCGCTCAAGATGCAGCCCGATCGGGCACTCGTGCTCTGCCAGCGCCCAGTCGCGGCCGAGCTGCAAGGCGCGCAGATTGGGCTTGATCAACGTGTCCCTGCCGCGGAACTGCTCGCCGATCAGCTTCTCGATCGCCGTCACATCGATGTCCAACAACGCCGACAGCGCACCAAGATAGATGATGTTCTTGAACAGCTGACGCTGCCGGGCATCGGTATATTCGCGATTGCAGATTGCGGTCAGCGGCGCGCCAATGACGTTGATGTCGTCGCGAAACTTGGACAGCGGCAGAGGCTTCGTCGAATCGTAAAAGAGGTAACCGCCGGATTCGATCTCGGCGAGGTCCTCGTCCCACGTTTCCGGGTTCATCGCGACCATCATGTCGACGCCGCCGCGCCGCCCGAGATGGCCGCTCTCGCTGATCCTTACCTCGTACCAGGTCGGCAGCCCCTGGATGTTCGAGGGAAAGATGTTGCGCGAGCTCGCCGGGATCCCCATTCGCAGGATCGACTTGGCAAAGAGCGCGTTGGCGCTCGCCGAGCCCGACCCGTTGACGTTGGCGAATTTGACGACAAAGTCGTTGACGCTAGTTAGCGGCTGCGGCATGCGGGCCCGGCCATTGTCATGTCGAGAAGGAATTTGCGCATGTCCCACGCCCCGGTCGGACAGCGCTCGGCGCACAGGCCGCAATGCAGGCAGACGTCTTCGTCTTTGACCATAATCCGCCCGGTCTTCAGCGAATTGCCGATATAGAGGTCCTGCTCGCGATTGAGCGCCGGCGCCATCAACCGCCCGCGCAAGTCCTCTTCGGTACCGTCTTCCGTGAAGGTGATGCAGTCCATCGGACAGATGTCGACGCAAGCGTCACATTCGATGCACAGCGAGCCGGTGAACACCGTCTGCACGTCGCAATTGAGGCAGCGCTCGGCCTCGAGGTAGCCGAGCTTCTCGTCATAGCCCAGCTCGACCTCGACCTTGATGTCCTTGAGCGCAGCCGCGGTATCCCGTAGCGGAACCCTGTAGCGCAGGTCGTTCGAGATGTCGTTGTCGTAGCTCCACTCGTGGATGCCCATCTTCTGGCTGACGAGCGTCACCCCGGGTGGCGGGCGGTCGCGGACATCCTCGCCGTGGCACAGTTTGTCGATCGAGATCGCGGCGTCGTGGCCGTGTGCGACGGCCCAGATAATGTTTTTCGGCCCGAACGCGGCGTCACCGCCGAAGAAGACGTTCGACAAGGTTGATTGCATTGTCTTCGGGTCGACCTTCGGCATGTCCCAGCGGTCGAACTCGATACCGATGTCGCGCTCGATCCACGGGAAGGCGTTCTCCTGTCCGACCGCGATCAGCACGTCGTCGCACGGGATATGTTGATCGGGCTCGTCCGTCGGCACCAGATCGCGGCGGCCGCGCGCGTCGTATTCGGCCTTGACCTTTTCGAACAACACTCCGGTCAGCCGGCCGCGCTCGTGGGTGAATTCCTTTGGCACCAGCCAGTTGAGGATCGGGATGCCTTCATGCGTCGCGTCCTCTTTTTCCCACGGCGAAGCCTTCATCTCTTCAAAGCCGCTGCGCACAACGACGGTGACCTCCTCGCCGCCGAGCCGGCGCGATGAGCGGCAGCAATCCATCGCCGTGTTGCCGCCGCCGAGCACGACGACGCGGCGGCCGATCTTGTCGATATGGCCGAACGAGACGCTGGAGAGCCAGTCGATGCCGATATGGATGTGCTCAGCCGCCTCCTGACGACCGGGGACGTCGAGATCACGCCCGCGCGGCGCGCCGCAGCCGACGAAGACCGCGTCCCAATCGTGGCTGAGCAGCGTCTTCAGACTTTTGATGTGTTCGCCGAAACGGGTTTCGACACCCATTTCGAGGATCAGGTCGACTTCTTCGTCGGTGATCGACTCGGGCAATCGGAAGCGCGGGATCTGGGTGCGCATCATGCCGCCGCCCTTCACGTCGCCGTCGAACATCACGCAGTGATAGCCGAGCGGCATCAGGTCGCGAGCGACGGTCAACGAGGCTGGTCCGGCGCCGACGAGGGCGATGCGCTTGCCATTCTTCTCGGACGGGATCTTTGGCAGATAGGGGCGGATGTCACCTTTGTTGTCGGCGGCGACGCGCTTTAGCCGGCAGATCGCCACTGGCTCTTTCTCGACCCGGCCGCGCCGGCAGGCGGGCTCGCACGGCCGGTCGCAAGTGCGCCCCAAGATGCCCGGGAAGATGTTCGAGTACCAGTTCACCATATAGGCGTCGGTGTAGCGCCGGTCGGCGATCAGGCGGATGTATTCCGGCACCGGTGTGTGCGCCGGACAGGCCCACTGGCAATCGACGACTTTGTGAAAATAGTCGGGAACGCTGATGTCGGTCGGCTGCACTAGGCTCCTCCTGGCGAGCGGGTCGGCGCCCAATCGGTTCTTGTTATTGTCGTCGTGCACGCTCCCGCACGCGGGCTCACCCGGTCACCGGCATGGGCTTATATGCGCCCTCGGGTCCGTGCGTCATCTTCACTTTCGCTTGATCCGCCATCTGCACACTGCATAGCCGCCTCGACCTGCGACAGCTTGCCTCATCCCCGGGCACTGCGCAACCGTATGAGGCGACGCGAACCAGGTCTCGATATGGGATCGGCAAACAGTCCTGCCTAGACCAACACCAACCACCCACACAACGCTTCGGCGCGCAGAACGCTAAGTAGACGCGCTAAGGATTAATTTTTTGGGCTGAGGTGGGCGACTTTGGGCATCACTTCCTCGGCCAAGAGCCGCATGGATTGGTGCCAGGCCTCGGGGGCCTCGCTATAGTCGAAGCAGAACAGGAGAATCGCGCCGAACCCGCCGACCTCCTCGTACATCCGCTCGATCTTCTCGACGACGGTAGAGGGAGATCCGATCAGCCAATTGTGCTGGGCGCAATATTCCGGAGTGACGTCGCTGTCGGTGACATCGGGGTCGTGCTTCAAGAATTGGATGACCCCGACATCGGTCAACAACGGCAGGAAATATTCGCGCATCATCCGGCCCATCATGCTCTCGACCGAGAGCCGCCACGCCTCGGCGTCGCTCTCCGCGACAAAGATCTCGCGCACCAGTCGCCAATCGGTGCGGCGCGGGGTGCGCCCGGTGCGCCGCGCTCCTTCCTCGACCGACTCCCAGTGGCTCGCGACATAGCCGGGGTTCAGGTTGAGGCTCATCGGCAAGAACCCGTGCTCGCCTGCGAGCTTTAGGGTGTCGGAACCCTTGCTGACGCCGGCGACGCCGATCGGCGGGTATGGTTTCTGCAACGGCCGGATATGCGGTCGCAACGTGCGCAACATCAGGTCGGTCTTGGTCACCTTCCAGTATTTGCCCGGATAGTCGAACGGCTCCTCGGTGGTCCACAGCTTGAGGATGATGTCGAGCGCCTCGCGCGTCATCTCCCGGTGCTGCCCCGCGTTGCCGTCGACATTGAACATAGCCCAGTCGCTCGGCAGGCCGCTTGCCGCGACGCCGAAATTGAGCCTGCCTTGGGCCATGTGGTCGAGCATCGCGACACGGTTCGCCAACTCGGCGGGGTGGTGATAGGGCAACAGAAATCCGCCCGGAGCGAGCCGGATGTGCCGGGTCTCCATCAGCGCCTGCGCGATCAATAGGTCAGGGGAGGGATGCGGCTCCCAGGGCGCGGTGTGGTGCTCGCCGATCCAGCCCTCCGAAAAGCCGAGTTCGTCGGCCCAACGCAAGGTCTGCAAATCCCAACGGTGGCCCTCGAACAGGCCGCGCTCCGGCGGGTGCGAGGGCATCGTAAAGAGACCGTACTTCATCTCACTCTCCCGGCTGCCGTTGGCGACGAGGCTATCTTAAGCGACGAACAATGCATTCGCACGTGTTAGCCGGCCGTCGGATGGGGATGCTGGATGTATCAGTTTGTAAACGATTTTTCGGCTCGACTGCCTTTTTTTTGCCGCAAGGTCGGTTTTTTCTCTGCGCCAGTTTGACGCAGCTGCCGCTCCGGCGGTAAGCGGTTTAACCAAAACCCGCCTAGAGCTCGGAGGTCATGCATGGCCAAGGTAACCTTGTCTCGGCGTCGCACGAAGCGACGGCATGTTCGGGAAAAGGCGACCATCGATCATTTGGTCCGCGCGGTATTCGAGAAGACCAAGGGCACGGTTCATGCCCCATTCACGCTATCCGGTCTGTCGGTCGAGGAGCAAATTCGCAAGGAATGGCATCCGGGCCTGGGAGGTCTCGCGCTTTTTTGAGGGTGCCGTCGCGCTAAGCAAAGACAAGCTGCTACAGTCAAAGAGCCGGTGATCACCGGCTCTTTTTTTGACGGAGCATAGCCATGGAGCTCGCTGATCGAGCGGGCGGCACCCGCGCTTTCCAGGTCATGGTGGCGATGCGCGACGGCACGAGGCTCAACACCTTCGTGTTTCTGCCGGCGCGCGGCGGGCCGCGCTGGCCGGTCATCCTGCATCGCACGCCGTACGGCATCACCGCGGTCGATGCACGCGAAAAGACCGATTGCACCAAGGCGTGGCTGCCAAGCGCCCAAGAGCCCTTTCGCGGATCGATCCTGCGCGGTTGGCGCAACATCGTCGCGCACGGCTACGTCGCGGTCTACCAGGACACCCGCGGCCGCCACGGGTCGGAGGGCGAGGACCGCGTCTACGCCGACGACGCGGCGGACGGCCACGATACCCTCGAATGGATCGCCGCCCAGCCCTGGAGTAATCAGATGGTGGGCATGTCCGGCTCGTCCGCCGGCGCCACCACCACCTTCGCCGCGGCATCGACGCGCCACCCGAGCCTGCGCGCCTTCTTCGCCCAGGCCGGCGCCTCCAGCATCTACGACGACGTGGTCTATGAAGGCCAATCGATCGAGATGGAGCGGCTGTGGCTGTGGGTGGCCCGCAACATACCGGGGCTCTCGCGGTCGCATCGGGAGGCGGTGATGCGCCGCTCGCGCATCAGCGGTGTTGAGCTCCAGGCGGCCGCTGACTCGGCGGCGGCGCGTTACACTCGCCTCGATGCCGCACGCAACTCCGACCCGCCCTTCGTCGGCTCGGCCGATTGGCTGCGCCTGCCGCTGACCGATTATCCGGATTTCGCCACCTGGCAGCCCTTTCTCGACGAGATCATCACCCATCCGGCCCCCGACGCGTTTCGTGCGCGGCACAATTTCCGCCGCACGATCGACATTCCGGGGTTTCACGTCACCACTTGGTTCGACATCTTCCAGACGAGCGTGATGGCAGCGTTCAACGAGATTCAGGCTCGCACCGGCACCCAGAAGCTGTGGATCGGCCCCAACGAACACTCCTTTGTCTACGCCAACAATTTCTGGCCGCGCGACCCGTTTTTCGAGTGGTTTGACTATTGGCTGAAGGGCGAAGAAACCGGAATCATGGACGGGCCGGCCGTGTATTATTCGCCGCGAGCTTGGATTGAGGACCGCGCGGGCTATGTCGCCGACGATTGGCTCCTCGCAGAGCGCTGGCCGCCGTCCGGTGTGCGGCCGCGTCGGCTTTACCTCTGTGGCGATGGCAGTCTTGCCACAGACGGTCCCGCCGGCGCGCCGCGGAGTTTCGACTATGATCCGCGCAGGCCGGTTCCGACCCTCGGTGGGCGGAACATGCTGATCGATGCCGGACCCCGCGACCAGCGGCCCGCACACTCGTTGCCCGATTACGGACTGATCTACCGCAGCGCGGCCTTGGAAGCGAACCTGACTATCGCCGGCTCAGTTCGAGTGACCCTGCACATCCAATCAAACTGCCCTGACACCGATTTCGTGGCCAAGCTAGTCGAATTGGAGCCCAGCGGTCGCGCCATGCTGTTGATGGACGGCGTGGTGCGCGCAATGTACCGCGACCCGTCGGGCGAGCCCCGGCCGCTGGTCTCAGGTCGGGTCGAGAGGCTGAGTACTCGGACCTCCGCGCTGGCCACCGGATCGAGGTCGACGTGACCAGCAGCAATTTTCCGCGCCGCGCCCGCAATACCAACAGCGGCCACCCGGTACTGGTCGACGACGGCGAGGCCGATATCCGCGTCGCCACCAACACCGTCCACCATGCAGAGCCGACTCCGTCCTTCATCGAGCTTCCGGTGCTGGCCAGAGGATGAGTGAGGCGCCAAAAATTCGCGTCGGGATTGGCGGGTGGGTGTATCCCCCGTGGCGCGGTGTCTTCTATCCCGCGGGCCTGCCGCAAGCGCGCGAACTCTCCTACGCGAGCAGCCGGCTCACCACGATCGAGATCAACGGCACCTTCTACGGCGCCCAGAAGCCGGCGAGCTTCCGCCGCTGGTACGACGAGACGCCGGAGGACTTTGTCTTTTCGCTCAAGGGGCCGCGCTTTGCCACGCATCGCGCCGATCTCGCCGGCGCCGGACCGACCTTCGATCGGTTCTTTTCGAGCGGTGTGCTCGAATTGCGCGACAAGCTCGGGGCGATCCTGTGGCAATTCCCGAGCATACCCGCCGATGAAGGAGCGTTCGGCGCTTTCCTCGAACTGTTGCCGCCAAGCGTCGACGGCCGCGCGCTGCACCATGCCGTCGAGCTCCTCGGGCGAAAGGCGGCATCCGCTTCCCTGATCGACCTGCTGCGCCGGCACAAGGTAGCGCTAGTCGCTGGCGACAACCCCGCGGATTTGGAGCCAACGGCGGAATTCGTCTACACCCATCTGCGGCGCTGTACCGAGGAGGAGCCCGCCGGCTATCCGCCGGAGGTGCTCGACGCATGGGCGGAGCGTCTGCGCAAACAATCGGCGCAGCATGCCTGCAATTGCTTTGTCTACTTCATCAGCGGCGCCAAGGTCCGCGCGCCGGCGGCGGCGCAGGCGCTCCTGGAACGGTTGAGGTCGGGATGAGAATAGCCGTGGTTGGCGGTGGCATTGGCGGGCTCACGGCCGCGCTGTCGTTACGGCGAGCGGGCTTCGAAGTCGATGTCTACGAGCAGGCTGCCGAACTTACCCAAATCGGCGGCGGCATCAACATGGGCCCGAACGCGGTGCGGATCCTCCGGCGTCTGGGCCTCGCCGCAGGGCTCGACCGCGAGGGAATCCGTCCTTTATTCACCCACCAGCGCCGCTGGCAGGACGGGCGCACCTTGCAGAGAGCGCCGCTCAACCCGTTGTGCGAAGAGCTCTACGGCGCGCCGCATATGACCCTCCATCGCGCCGACCTGCTCGACGTGATCGCGTCGGGCTTCCCGGCCGAACGCATTCACCTCGGTTACCGTCTGATCGGTCTCGAGGACAAGGGCCGCGGCGCCGAGGCGTGGTTCGAAAACGGCGCGTGGATTACGACTGATGTCCTCGTGGGCGCCGACGGCATTCATTCGGCGGTGCGCAGCGCGCTCTTCGGCGAGGAGGCCCCGGTCTTTGCCGGCTGTGTCGCCTATCGCGGGCTGGTCCCGGCCGAACGCATCGCCGATCTCGGGCTCGAGATCGGCTCGCAGTCTTGGGTAGGGCCCGGCGCGCATTTTGTGCACTACTTCGTCTCCCGCGGGCGCCTGTTGAATTTTGTCGGCTGGACCGAGCACGATGAGTGGAACCGCGAGGACTGGACCGATCGCGCCACGGTGGCTCGCGCGCTTGCCGCCTTTGAGGGCTGGCATCCGCAGGTTCGGCGGATCATCGCTACAGCCGATACCTGCTTTATCTGGGCCCTGTTCGATCGTGATCCGCTGCCGCGCTGGTCGGTCAGCCGCACGACGTTGCTGGGTGACGCCTGCCATCCGATGTACCCGTTCATGGGGCAGGGTGCGGCGATGGCGATCGAGGACGGCGCCGCCCTCGCCGCCTGTCTGCGCAGTTTCGGCGATCTGACCGAGGCACTGCAGAATTACGAGCGGCTGCGCCTGCCGCGCGTCACCCGCCTACAGGAAATGTCGCGCGCCAACAAAATCCGCTTCCACATGCCCGACGGCCCGGCGCAACAGGCGCGTGATGTCGAATGGGCCAAGGCCGCCGACCGCTCGCCCAGTGCCTTGCGCTGGCTCTACGAGTTCGACGCCGACGCGGTCGAGCCGGCAGCGGCCTAAATCATCAAATTTCGCGAGCTACTCCGGCTTGAGGCAATAGGTCGCGAGTTTGTTGCCGTCGAGATCGCGTACATAGGCCCCGTAGGCATGGGGATGCCAGCTGCGCGGGCCGACCGCCCCCTCGTCCTTGGCGCCAGCCGCGAGCGCGGCCTTGTGAAAGGCGGCGACCGCCGCGCGACTTGGAGCCACAAAACTTATCGTGCCGCCATTGGCAAAGGTCGCTGGCTGCCCGTTGGCCGGCTTCAGCACAAAGAATTCCGCAGCCGATTCACCCCAGATCGAGCCATTGTCTCCGAGATCATTCAGGCGCTTGTAGCCGAGCGGCGCCAGCACTGCGTCATAAAACGCACGCGCCTTAGCGAGGTCGTTGGTGCCGACTGTGACATGCGTGAATATCGACATGCTTTCCTCCGTCAGTGGCTTTTCGCCGCTTGCCAGCGCGCCAGCTCCTCGTGCGGCTTCGAGATCGCGGGGTCCATGATTTCCTGATGGACCCCGGTGCTGGCGGTCAATTCGATGATATAGCCGTTCGGATCGCGGAAATAGATCGAGCGGACAAAGCCGTGATCGACTGGCCCGCGGACTTCGCGGCCCTCGGCCCTTCCCTTCTGCAGCATGCTGTCGAAGGTATCGGGCTCGACCCCGAGAGCGATGTGCAGATCGAGCGCGTTCTGCTCTTTGAAATCGAAGGGCTTGCCGGGCACCTCGAAAAAAGCCAGGCACGAGCCGTCGTCCATCTCGAAGAAGGTGTGAAGCCCGCGCCCCTCATCGATCTCAAACGCGCTGACCAGGCGCAAACCGAGGAAATCCTCATAAAAGACCCGCGTCTCCTCCGAATCTCGGCAGCGATACGCGTTATGATGCAGACCTTTGATCATGTGAGCCTCCGCTCGCTTTTGCCGGATGTCAGGATACCGCCGATCGGCGATCAACACCACCCGATGCGCTTTCGGCGGGATTCCCCTGCCGGCGGGGAAAAACGCCTTCCAGTGGCCAGAACGCGTCCTCCCAACACTGAAAATCCCATGTAGATCAGCGGCTTGAGCACGATTTGTCCGCGCCCGCCGGCAGCGGAATTCGTGCGGTCGGCAGCGGATTGGCAGCCGAATTCGGCGACAGGGGCCGATCTACCAATTTACGCCGCACCCGGCGGTGGGTCGAATGCCTTCACCGGCGGCAACGGGCCCTCGAAACGCTCGATCTCGACCAGGCTGAGCTGCCCGGTGCAGCCCTGCGCGAGGCGGGAGGTGCCGGCGTCGCGGGTCAGCACGTTCGGGTTGCCGTGTACGCAGAGCGGTGTCTCGGCGGCGGGGTCGTCCGGGTCGTACCAGGCGCCGGTTGAGAGTTGGACGACACCCGGACGCAGCATCTCGCTCAGCGCCGCCCCGGCAAGGCACGCTCCGCGGTCGTTGTAGAGGCGCACGATGTCGCCCTCGCCGATGCCGCGCGCCGCGGCATCCCGGGGATGGATGCGGACCGGCTCGCGCCCGTTGATCTTCGAGGCGAGGCTGGTCGCGCCAAAATCCAGCTGGCTGTGCAATCGGGTTGCCGGTTGGTTGGCGATCAGATGAAGCGGCAAACGCGCCATGGCCGGCGATCCTACGCCCTCGCTCGGCTCGAGCCACATTGGATGTTCGGGGCAATCTTCATAGCCGAAGGACGCGATCGTCGGGGAGGAGATCTCGACCTTGCCGCTCGGCGTCGGCAACGGTGCGGCATCGGGGTCCCGGCGAAAGGCCCACACGATGCCGCCGTCCCACGAGAGGGTCGGCAACATCAGTTCCCCTTCTTCCCAAAATCGCTCGAACTCCGGCGCAGCGACACCGCGCGCCAAAAGTGCGCGGCATGTCGAGTCATAAAGATATTGCAGCCATTGCCGCGCCGAGCGGCCCTCGGTGAATTGCTCGCCGAAGCCAAGACGCTCTGCGAGGCCGGCGAAGATGCCGTAATCGTCGCGCGCCTCGCGATAGGGCGGCACCGCGCGGTGCATCGCAACCAGCAACGGATCGCCGGCGGCAACGCCGAGATCCTCGCGCTCCAACGTAATCGTCGCCGGCAGTACAACATCGGCATGACGCGCGCTCGCCGTCCATGCCGAATCGTGGACGATGACCGTGTCGGGGCGTGCGAACGCGCGGCGCAACCGATTCAGGTCCTGATGGTGGTGGAACGGATTGCCGCCAGCCCAATAGACCAGCTTTACGCCGGGGTAAAAGAGCTTCTGCCCGTTGTAATCGAACGGCTCCCCCGGGTGCAGCAGCATATCGGCGAGGCGCGCCACCGGGATGAAATCGCTGACGCTGTTGCGGCCTTGCGGCAGGGTAGGGACCGGCACCGCCAGGGCCGGCTTGCCGGTATTCGAGGTTGATCCCAAGGCATAGGCGAAACCGCCGCCCGGCAGCCCGATCTGGCCGAGCAATGCCGCTAGCACCACGCCCATCCAGACTGGTTGCTCGCCGTGTTCGGCGCGCTGCAAGGATTGCGCGCAGGTAACCAATGTGCGCCGCCCCGCGGCGAAGCGTGCGAGGGCGATGATATTTTCGGCCGGCAGGCCGCAGATTGCCGCCGCCCAGCCCGCGTCTTTCGGCTGGCCGTCGCGGCGGCCCGAGAGATAATCCTCGAACACCTCGTAGCCGACGCAGTACCGATCAAGGAAGGCGCGGTCGTGCCGTCCGTCGCCGACCAGGGTATGGGCGATCCCCAACATCAATGCGACATCCGTACCGGGGCGGATCGGGTGCCAGACCGCCCCGATTTCCGCCGGCAGATCGTCACGCAGCGGGCCGATCAGGTGGAATTCGACCCCCCGATCCCGGGCAGCGCTCAGCTGCTCGCGTGCGATGTGCCGGCTCGTACCGCCGCCGCCGACATCGTTGTTCTTGAGCGCCATGCCGCCAAAGGCCAGCACCACGGCGCTCTCTCTGACCAGCTCGGCCCAGCTGACATTGTTGCCGGCGACTGCCCCCTGCGGGCCGATGATATGGGGCAGGATCACGGTCGCCGCCCCCGAGCTGTAACTGCCCACCGAGCGCACATAGCCACCGGCGAGGTTCAAGAAACGATGGATCTGGCTCTGCGCGTCGTGGAAGCGCCCTGCGCTCGCCCAGCCATAGGACCCGCCGAAGATCGCACGCGGGCCATATGCGGCGTAGACCCGCCGCAATTCCTCCGCGACGAGGTCGAGCGCGCAGGGCCAGGACACCGGGACGAATTCGTCGCGGCCGCGCCGATCGTCGGCGCCCGGACCGCCCTCGAGCCAGCGGCGCCGGACCATCGGCCGGGCGATCCGCGCCGGGTGGGAGATGGCGGCCGGAATATTGCCGAGCAGTGCCGAGGGATCGGGGTCTCGCGGATGGGGAATGACCTCGATGCTCTCGCGGCGGAGCAGCACGGAGAAGGCGCCCCAATGCGAGCTGTGCGCCAAGCCGGGCATTTGCTAATGCTCGCGCAACAGGCGGCCGAAGCCGAGGATCGAAGTTTTTACGCCCGCCAGCCGCAGTAGATGCCACAACACGGCCTGTGTCGAGGTGACGACCGGCTTGCCGATCCGCGCCTCGAGCGCGTCGATGACCGGGTGCGAGCGGAAATTGAGGCAGGCGACGACGAGACCGTCGGATTGCGCGTCCCAGGCGCCGAGCGCCATGTCGAGGATCGCTTCGGGTTCGGGCTCGGCGAGCCGGAACCCGTCGGTGATGCCGAGATGGGCGCCAGCGACCGTCTCGATGCCGCCCGCCGCGAAGAAGCGGTGCTCGGCTGCGTCGACGGCCTCGGTGTAGGGCGAAATCGCCGTCACGCGCTTCATGGCGAGCGCGTGGCAGGCGGCGAAGATGCTGTCGGTCGCGGTCGTCGCAGGCGCCCCGGCGATATGCCGGATCTCGCCGCGCAGGCGCTCATCGAAGGCATGGCCCTGGACGATGCTCGACGCCGTGCAGCCATAAGCGACCGCGTGCGGCCGGCAGCTGGCGATTTGGCGGATCGCGCGCACGCCGTCCTCGCGGTCCATTTGGATGATCTTCTCCATCGAGGTTCCCTCGGCGATCAGCATGCGAGCGAAATGCACGCTGACACCGTCGGGCACGGCGCGCGGATACCACTCCTCGACCACGATGTTGACGCTCGGCACGATAACCCCGAGCCGGATCGCCTCGGTCATGCTCTGCTCCTGCGGCGCATCGACCAACTCTCCCGATAGGGTACCCATGCGACGCTTCTTATCACACAGGCGAAACGTCCCGCCCTGGGGATGTATCCCGGAGCGTGCACCCTGGGTCGCCGCAAGCTGCAACAAATAGTTGTATCGGTGATCTGCCGCCGCAGCACCTGCAGCAAATCTACAGCAAAATCTCGCCTTCAGGTTGAAGCAATGTCCCGGCCCGACGGTCGACGGGATTGCCCGACCGGGTGCTTTTCGAACGGCCGACCCGGCGCCCAACCCCGCCAGTTTTGGCGAAAGTCCACAGCAATCTGTGGGTCTCTCGTCCAGCGGTGGTCCGTTGAAGGAGTGGTCGTCGAATGGAAGTCTGCATATGACTTTGGCAATTTTATGATCGTGATTATCTCAATAAAGCCCGCTTCGCGTCCTATTGGCATGGGCTGTCTGCGACGGTCCCGGCCGGTTGGATAGCTTCCAGGAAGAAATTGGATAGCCTCCAGGAAGAAAGCGGAGGCTGGTGGCCGGATGATGGTTTCACTTTCCCGGAACCAAATTCGTTCGAGTGAGGGTGTGTTGCGGCTGGGGAATGAGCTCACGCCGGTGGAGATGAGCTTTAATCTCAGGCATTGGCGGGAGCACGTGTCGCTCCCAGCCGTTTCAGCATCCGCTTAAATTTTACCTGCTCCAGGCACGAGCCACGGACGATGAGGCTGCTCGCCCGGCGGTATCACCGCCTGATTGACGCCCGGCGCCGGAATAATCGCAACTTCGGCCGCTTCGGCACGAGCTTCACCGGGAATTATCAGGTTGACGTACCGAATCAATAGGTGGTAAAGATGACGTTCATTGCGAACGCGACAACCCACAGAAAAGAGCACGATGCGGAAATTGAGATAACGCCTGAGATGATAGAGGCAGCGAGGGATGTGTTCTGGGGTGCCGACTGGAATGGTTCTCGGACGGATTCGAGGCGCCTCGCGGAGGAGGCGATTCGCGCCTCTATGGTTGCGGGGGGATTTTCTGTGAAAAGTTATTAAGATCCGAGATTAGCGCCATAAAATGCTCGTATGCAGCAAATAGCGCATACGCATCTAATGGCGTTTGGGAAGGTTTGTTTCGTTTTTTTAACCGCTCCTGCGGATCTTGGGTATTTGGTACAAGCATATAATCGATTGTTGATACGCGAACACGCGATCCCTCCGTTGGATAATGCTCGACAAAGTACGTATGATAACCAAAATGCGCCATGCAATTACGGGTTTCCGCCTCGTCTATAAGACGCTTTCGTAAGTTAGCCCATTCTTCGAAAAGGTTCCCCGACAACGCGATGCGTGCAATGAGATGCGTTGTCTTTAGTTTCTCAGAAAAATCGCGAGGACTGTAGAAAACAGCTAATCCGATATCATCGTTTTTTGCGCAGAGCAGTTTCAGAAACACTCCGGATAATGCTTTTTCGACGAATTGCCACGCTGATATGGCTTGGCCGAGAGCCTGATAAAGATTCTCCCGAGTCGGGGCTGGAATGTCCTCTGGGAATAGAACGATGGCCTGGGGCTGGTTTTTCATAGTCCTCCGTTTTCTGAAACGCGGCGTTGGGTCTTGGTCTGGCGGCTTGGGAGGCTTTCGTCTTTGTCGCGCCATGCTATACCTTCTCTCATGAGCGACCAGCAAACCGACGACCAGCGCCGCGACGCACTCTTGCTGCGGCTGTTGAAGATGCCTCCCCAATCGCGCGCCGAGCTCGCCGAGCAAGTGCGCCGCGCGAAAGGGAAGCGTACCGTCAGCAAGGGGCGAGCTAAAAGGCCGAACGCAGATTCGGCCGCCTAATTTTCCAAGTCTTGCGGGCGCACGTAGCAGCGGTTTCCGAATTCTGTGATGCACTCGACGGTCACGAGCTTATCGCCGGAGACCGTTGCATCGAAGACATGGACGCGTTTCCGTGAAAATGCCCGTACGCAACCGTCCTTCGGATGCACGAAAAGATTGGCCACCGCGCGGTGTCCCTCCGCTTCGCCTCCCGCCTGCTGTCCGTCCATATAAGTGCCCATCGTGTTTATTTTTCCGCATTCGACGGCGTCCTTAGCCAGATAGACCGGCTTCGTGAGATCGAGAGTTGGCGGTCTGGCATTTGAGGTGGTGGATTGTTCCGGGACCAAGGTCCCAAGTATGCCCAACAGCACCACTACCGCGACGATCGAGCCTATCGTCCAGGCGCATCCTCGCATCATCGACTTCGACTTCTTTGTTTAAAGGAGAGTAATCCCATGGATAAACGGTGTTTCACGCAAGAGTACATTGATGCAGGGATGCCGGGTTGGCCGTCAGATCGCGGCCTCTTTGAGGCTATGTCCGACCTCCTGCGGATTCCGATGAAGCCGGCCGGGTATTCCGATTTGAAACCGGCCACCCATTCCGATTTGAAAGCGGCCACCGTTCCGATTTGAAGGCGGCCGGGGTGGGTCACCCAGCGGGTCGTTGGTGGTGATGTCACGAGCGGGTTGTCGGGTCAAGCGCCAGTGAAGCAGAAGGAGCGATCGCCGGGGTGCTGTCATTGGTTGGCTCAATCTCGGCCAAAGCCGCGCGGCGGTTCGATGGCGCTCAGTTCGTCGAGATCGAGTTCGACAATGGCTTGCAGCGCTTCGCCGGTTGCCGAGCCCTGGGTCGCGTCCGGCATCTTGTCGAGCCAGGCCGCACACTCCGCCTGTACGGTAAGGAGTTCGACGACGGCATCGTGCCATCGCTGCTGTCGCGAGCGCCGATCGGCTCGCTGCGGGGGTTTAGCCTGCGGGCTTGTCGCGCCGGGATCTCGGATGGGCTGGCGGGCCCGAGCGGCCCGGTAGCGCGCTTGACGCTCGCCCCCGGTCAATGCCCGATCGCCGGCTGGTTTGCGACCGCGTGGCATGGTTGCTGTCCCCTTGTATTCCGTCACGTGACGCAATTCGCCCCGGCTTACCCGGCAATCTCGGCTGCGCGCCGCTTGCGCAGGCTGTCGCCTTTGAGCTCGATCCGATAGGCGTTGTGGACGACGCGGTCGAGGATGGCGTCGGCCAGCGTCGGGTCGCCGACGATCTCGTACCAGCGCGCGATCGGCAGCTGGCTGGTGATCAACAGCGAGCCGGTGTCATAGCGGTCCTCGACGATCTCCAGCAGGTCGCGGCGCTGCTCGGGGCCGAGCGGCTCGGGACCCCAATCGTCGAGGATCAGCAGGTTGACCCGGGCGAGCGAGCGCAACAGCTTGGCGTAGCGGCCGTCGCCGCGGGCCAGAGCCAGCGCAGCCATCAGACGCGGCACCCGCTGGTAAAGCACCGAGAGGTTCTCGCGGCAGGCCCTGTGGCCAAGGGCGCAAGAGATCCAACTCTTGCCGATCCCGGTGGGGCCGGTGACCAGCAGATTGCGGTGCTGGCGGATCCAGTCGCAGGCCGAGAGCTTGAGAAAGAGTGCGCGGTCGAGCCCGCGCTGGGCGTGGTAATCAATATCCTCGACACTGGCGGCGTGCCGCAGCCTGGCGGTGCGGGCCCGCGCCTCGAAGCGCTTCTGGCGCCGCAAGGTGGCCTCGTGCTCGAGCAGGATGGCCAGCCATTCGCCGTGTTGGAGATTGCCTGCCTCGGGATTCTCGGCGAGCTCGCGGAAGCCGCGAGCCATGCCATGCAGCCCGAGCTCATGCAGCAGATCGAGGGTGGGATGGTCGAGCATCGAGCTCTCCTCAATGGAAGTAGCGCGGACCGCGGATGTTGGCATGCACGATCACGGGTTGGTCGGCAGCCGGGGTATTGGCATGGCGATCGAGATTGTGGGCGAGGATCGAGGCGATGCTCTTGTAGTTGAGCGCGCCGATCTCAACGGCGCGAGACGCGACCCGTTCGGCGCGCGCCGGATCGAGAGCGCGCAACAGGCGCATGACGCCCAGGCAGGTGCGGAAACCCTGTTCGGGGTGCGGTCGATGGGCGAGGATGGCGATGATCAATCCTTCGGTGCTCGGGCCAACACTCCGTCCCCAGCGCTGGAAGCGTTCAGGCGTCCACTCGGCATAACGGCGATGGGCACTGGGCATGTGCTCGGGATCGGTGCCGTGGAGCCTGCCGCCATAGCGCCGCGGATGAGCGGCAACGCGCTTGCCGCGATGGAATATGTCGATGGTGCGCGCGGTGATGCAGACATCGACCTGTTCGCGGATCAGGGCATGCGGCACCGAATAGAAGAAGCTCTCGACCTCGACGTGATAGTCGAGGCCGACGCGCGCCAGGCGCCACTCGGCATAGACATATTCGCTGGCCGGCAGCGGCCTGAGCGCCAGTCGCTCGATCGCATCGAACAGCTGGCGCCGGCTGGTACCGAGGCGACGCATCGGGCGCTCGTTCATCCGGCACAGCGCCTCTTGGATCGCGGCGTTGCACTCGGCGAGTGAGAAGAAGGTGAGGCGGCGTAGCCGGCCGAGGATGTAGGATTGGGCAAAGCGGACACCCGCCTCGACCTTGGCCTTGTCTCGCGGTTTGCGCGGTCGGGCTGGGAGAATGCCGATCTCGTAATGCGCCGCCATCCGGGCGTAACTGCGGTTGATCTCGGGATCGTAGAAAGACGGTTTGTGGACCCCCGACTTGAGATTGTCGGGCACGACGAGCCTGGGGCAGCCCTGGAAAAACGCGAACATGTGGACATGCGCGCCGATCCAGTCGGGCAGCGCCTGGGTCCAGCTCACCTCGGCGTAGGTGTAGTTCGAGGCGCCGAGCACGGCGACGAAGAGCTGCGCCAAACGGACCTCGCCGGTCCCTCGGTCGACGATCGGTACCGTCTTGCCAGAATAGTCGACAAACACCTTGTCGCCGGCAACGTGGTGCTGGCGCATCGTCGGCGACAGCCGGCGCTCGAACTCGCGGTAGAGCTCGCAGAACCGGCTGTAACTGTATCCACCGAGATGAGCGGCGCCGTACTCCTCCCACAGTACTGTCAGATTGACGCCCGGGCGCTTCATCTCGCTGGCCAGCGCTGCCCAATCAGGCTCCAACCGCCGGCGGGTGCCCGGCTTGGGGCCGCCACCGGCAAACAGCCGCTCCTCGAGAACCGCGTCAGTGAGCTCGGCCGGCAATGGCCAGGTCAGTTCCGCTGCCGCAGCTCGCGCCAGATATTCCTTGACCGTACTGCGGCTCACCCCGAGCTCACGCGCAATCGCCCGCGCGCTGGCCCCTGCCCCGTAATGCAGCCGCAGCAACTCTCGTATACGTCGCATGGTCAGCCTCTGTGCCGGCATCTGCTCCCCCTCCAGTAGGTCGAGGGAGTAGACGCGAGGTCGATGCTGACCCGCGGGCGACGTCACCCGTTCGATCCAAAGCCGTAGCCACCTTGACTGCGCCGCAGGTGGCCGGCTTCAAATCGGAATGGTGGCCGCTTTCAAATCGGAATCGTGGCCGGCTTCAAATCGGAACGGTGGCCGGCATCAAGTCGGAAAAGGTGGCCGCCTTCAGTTGGAATCTGCAACCTCCTGTTAGATGCCGAAGCATCGCCTCAATGCGATCGAGCCGATCAAAAACACGGTCCATCTGAGATGTCAGATTCACCTTCTCGGAAGTCGCGATCGGCACGCCGCAAGCGGAACATTGCACGATAGACCGATCGAAATTCCCCCCGCTTGGGGAAATCGTGACGACCTCGAATCTCGCGCCGCCACATTTGGCACAGGTTGTGCTCGCCAATTCTCTCTCCCTCTTTCTGAGGGGGAGAGAGAATGGTTTGAGCGTCGTCAATCGCGCGTCAGACGTTCCAAGAGCCGCCGAAATTCTTCGCGGTTGATAACCGGCTTACGCGTCCGGCAGGGTTTCCCCGTCAGGCTGTCGATAGAGCAGCCTCTTGCCTTTGACGCCGCGCAGCAGGGCGTCAGCGCGCTCCGCGTCGTCATCTGACCGGGTGTTGTATTTGAAATCTGCCTCAGCGAGATAGCGGTGCAGGTGAGCCTCGCTGACGTGGTGGAATTGCCCGTAAACGGAGCGCTTCAGTAGAGCGAAGAATGACTCGACGGTGTTGGTATGGTGGAATCCGCCAGTCCGAACATATTCGTCTGCGGAGTGATTGACCGTGCCGTGTCCTGCGAACTCCTTGCCGAGCCGTTCGTAAACCAGCGCTTCGTCGGTCATCAGATAGGATTTCCGATCGGCCCGCGTGACGATCGCCTCCCGCAAGGTCTTGGCCGTCACGTCTGCAACGT
Organism: uncultured Alphaproteobacteria bacterium; assembly: GCA_963703745.1. Lineage (GTDB taxonomy): Bacteria > Pseudomonadota > Alphaproteobacteria > ATCC43930 > CGMCC-115725 > AP-15. The sequence continues at coordinate 184,022 of CAVPFL010000002.1, forward strand.
GGCGTGAGCGAGCTTTGCCGCCGCGCTCGACCAACGTGAAGACAGCGGCTTTTCGTGGTGGCGGACCAAAGGCTTTGTTGCGCGCCTTGCCACCGATGTAAGCCTCGTCGGCTTCAACCACCTTGTTCTCGCCGCCAATCGGACCGGAACCGTTGATATCGTTTGCCGCTTCGCGGAGACGATGAAACAGGAACCACGCCGCTTCGTAGCTGGTGCCGAGCATCCGGTGCAATTGATGCGCTGACATGCTTTTCTTGCTGGACGCCATCAATTGCGTGGCGAGAAGCCATTTCGACAGCGGGATATGCGAGCGTTCCATAACGGTTCCGACCGTCACTGAGAAGGGCTTGCGGCAATCCTTGCACTTATAGACGCCGGGACGCGTGCTTGTGCCTTGCAGCTTGGTGATCCGGTCTCCGCTCACGCCACAACGCGGGCAAAATGGGCCGAGCGGCCATAGAACACTTTCGAGATGCTCGCGGGCCGCGTTGTCATCGTGGAACATCGGGTTGCGAAGATCGACTTTTTTCGTTGCCATCGTGATAACCTTGAAAACCAAGGCTATCCTACATCATGTGGCGTGGTACGTCAACCTGATAATTCCCATTATCTAGGAGAAATCGTGCCGCCGGCAAAGAGATATATACCAATCCTGTTCAGAATGATGGGGCGTTTATCCCTAAACCCTTCAGACCTTTCACCCAATGTTCATTGTAACGGCTCTTCGCTAAAACATTTCGGGCAACCGGATCGGGGCAATATTATTCGATTTCTTCGGCCGCCAATCGCCTGCGAGCCGCTTCGCCCTTGCGAGCTGCGCCGGCGTCAAACGCAAGGAAATACGCGCGTATCCGGATCGAGCCCTGTGGCGATGTATTCCGCGCAAGTTCGTTGTCGCCAGGAGAAACCAGGCACAAGCATAGATAAAGTCCTCGGGCGTAGCTCGGCCACTCGCATACATCTCGGCGAGTTTACTTTGAGCACGGGGCAGGCCCTGTTCGGCAGCAGCCAGCAGCCATTTCATTGCCTCGGCTCGGTTACCTTCGATGGCATAGCCATTGTCATCCAGACGACTGTCGTAGAGGACACCGAGATTAAATTGCGCCGCGGCGTCGCCGCTTTCGGCGGCAACAAGCAGGTGCTTTAAGGTGCTGCTTTGCATCAGACCGTCCAAACCACCGGGCGGGACGGCGTCGCTTCTGAACTCCGCGAGCCGCCCAGTGCGCGTTCAGCGGCGACTGTCGAGCCGCGGGCTATGGATCGTGCGAGTCGCTTTACCCGTCAATTGCCGCAAGTTCTGCTACATGGGGCTGAAAAGATAAAATTACAATAGCTCATAACTTCGGAGAACATCGAGCGCCTTTGGAGGACACAACTACAATCGAGTTGGCACACAAAACTAGCGTCGCATACTCGCACCCCAATCGGCATTAAATCGTGTCGTTCGATGCGGGATCGATCGCGTCGGTCTTGTCGAGGGGTCATGCTGCGGGCCCGTATCGGGTCGATCACTCCCAAAAGGGAGGCAGACCCTCCAGAAGTCGAGATTTTCGAAGGATCGATCGCGTTTAGTTTGCAATTTTTAGTAAAGTTTGACGCGTATTTGACAGGTAGACGACAGTTATATGACGCGCCTTGGGCAATCCTCTTCCGGTCACGACCAACCGTGCGGCAGGGCCGAGAAATAGGAGGATGGGGATGACACGAACCCTTTTTCCCCTGGTATCACTGAGTGCAGTGGGTGGAGCGCGATGGCCGTGGTCTCGCGGCCGGCAGCAACCACCACTCCAACCCACACGGTAACGATGGCTGCTATTTCCGCCATTGGAGCGGCGGTCTCGACTACAGCCCAACGCGACGACATGATCCAAGTCGCACACGGCACTTACAAAGAGGAGGTGCTGATGGGCAAACCGCTGTCACTGATCGGCCAGCATACTGAAAACAGCATTATCGACGCGACAGGCCGGTCGAATGGTATCGACATCTACGGTATCGACAATGCCGGCCTTGCCAACGTCGTCGTGACAAAGTTTTCGTGGTAGCATTTAAATCTTGCGTTCGTGGGGAGGCTCAAAGGCGGCAAGGTGGGATGACAAGAGGACAGGGTCCGCGACAGGCCGAAGTAGCTCGCCCGTCGCCGCGCCGGCGTTCGTCGCCGAGGCGTGGTTCGTCACTCGGGCCTGACAGCCTCCCTGTCGTCGGGCTCGGCGCCTCGGCCGGCGGCCTCGACGCCTTCCGGAGGCTGCTTGTTGCGCTCCCTGCCGGCACCGGCATGGCCTTCATTCTGATCCAGCACCTCGATCCGACGCATGCGAGCATGATGGTCGATTTGCTGACCGGCCACACGCCGATGAAGGTACAGCAGGCGGTCGACGGGATGCAGCTCGAGCGCGAGCATGTCTATCTCATTCCACCGGGTGCCTATCTCTCGATCCAGGCCGGCGCCCTGCGCCTTTCGGAGCCGCGCGAGCGTCACGGCGCGCGCCTGCCGTTCGACTTCTTCCTGCGCTCGTTGGCGGAAGAGTTGGGCCACCGCGCGATCTGCGTCGTTCTCTCGGGAACCGGCGGCGACGGCAGCCTGGGGCTGAAGGCGGTCAAGGAAAAGGGCGGGCTCGTCATCGCGCAGGATCCAGACGAGGCCGAGTTTGACGGCATGCCGAGGAGTGCGATCATGACGGGGGCTGTGGACCTCGTGCTCCCGGTAGCGAAGATTCCCGAAACCCTCGCCAAATACGGTCGGCAGCTGGTCCTCAACGGTCAGCGCCGGAAGGGCCCTACGCCGGACGACCATCCCCCGGACCGGTTGGCCGAGATCATCGATCTTCTGCGCACGAAGACCGCGCACGATTTCGCACTCTACAAGCCGGGCACATTGTTGCGCCGGATCGAGCGGCGGATGGCGCTGGCCGTTGTCGATGACATCGGTGGGTATCTCGACATGCTACGGCAGGATTCGGGTGAGCTCGATCTTCTCGCCAAAGACCTGCTGATCAATGTGACCAGCTTCTTCCGCGATCCGAAGGCCTTCGAGTTGCTGGCGAAGGAGGTGATCCCTGATCTCGTCCGCCGGCAGACCTCGGACCGGCCGCTGCGTATCTGGGTGGCCGGGTGCAGCACCGGCGAGGAGACCTATTCCCTCGCCATGCTGTTTCTCGAGGAGATCGCGTCGGCGAAGCGGAATATTAAGCTGCAGGTCTTCGCCTCGGACGTCGACGAAGATGCGGTCGCTCTCGCCCGCGAGGGACGCTATCCGGAATCGGTCGCGGCCGATGTCTCGCCGGGGCGGCTTGTCCGCTTCTTTACACAGGAGGAGCACAGCTATCGGGTCGTGCCCGAGCTGCGCGGGGTGGTGGTTTTCACGGTCCAGGATGTATTGGCCGATCCGCCGTTTTCGCGCCTCGACCTGATCTCCTGTCGTAACCTGCTGATCTACTTGCGCCCCGAGGCGCAGGAGAAGGTTCTTCTGCTGTTCCATTTCGCGCTCCGCGAGGGCGGCGTTCTGATGCTCGGCAGCTCGGAGTCGGTGGGCAGCCTCGACGACCGGTTTGAGCCAATCTCCAAGACGCAGCGGATCTATCGGCAAATCGGCCACAGCCGGCCCGGAGAAGTCGATTTTCCGATCGGTCCGGGAGGGGGAGCCCGAACATTATGGCCGGGACAGACGCGCCCAGCCGCAGCGCAGGGCTTCAGCGCGCGCGACTTCACGCAACAGCTGCTGCTCGCGAGCTATGCGCCCGCTTCGGTCCTGATCAACCGCAAGCACGAGTGCCTCTATTTCTCGGGACCGACCGACCGCTATTTGCGGGTAGCCGCAGGCGAGCCCAGCCGCGACCTGTTCGCCATGGCGCGCGAGGGCCTGCGCGACAAGCTCAGAGCGGTGATCCGCCAAGCGAGCCGGGAGCAAGCGCGCACGATCGTCACGGGCGCCCAGGCGAGCTACGCCGGTAGTGCTGTTGCGATCCGCATCGAGGTCCATCCGGTGCAGAGCGAGGGCGAGGAATTGCTGCTGGTCAGCTTCTTCGACGAGCCCGAGGCGAGGCCGGGCCGACCGGCCGAGCCGACGGACGGCCTCTCGCGGATCGCCGAGCTCGAGCAGGAGCTCGACGCCACCCGCAGGGAGCTGCAGAGCGCCATCCACGAACTCGAGATCGCCAACGAGGAGCAGAAGGCGGTCAACCAAGAAGCTATGTCGGCGAACGAGGAGTTTCAGTCCACCAACGAGGAGCTGATGACCTCGCGGGAGGAGCTGCAGTCGCTGAACGAAGAGCTCACCGCCCTCAACAGTCAGCTTCAGGAGACGCTCGAACGCCAACGCAGCACGTCCAATGATCTGCAGAACATTCTGGACAGCTCTGGCGTCGCGACCTTGTTCCTGGACAGCGAGCTCAACATCCGCTTCTTCACGCCGGCGGCCAAATCGCTGTTCCGCGTTATTGCCACCGACATCGGCCGGCCGCTCGCCGACCTGGCCCGGCGCATTCACGACACTCGCCTGCTCGCGGACGCCGGAATGGTTCTTGTGGGCGACGTGCCGCCGAACCGTGAGGTCGAGGCCGACAACGGAGCGTGGTACACCCGCCGCATTCTGCCCTACCGCACCCAGGACGCCCGGGTTGCGGGGGTGGTTATCACCTTCGCCGACATATCCGAGAGGAAAACGGCCGAGCAGGCAATCGAGGCAGCGCGATCCTATTCCGACAGCATCATCAACACCATTCGCCAGCCGCTCGTCGTGCTTGACGATGAGCTTAACGTCATCTCCGCGAGCCGCTCTTTCTACAGCACCTTTTCGGTCGAGCCCGAGCAGACCGTGGGCCGACAACTCGACGCGGTCGATGATGGCCGCCTCAACATCGCGGTGCTGCGCGGCTTCCTCGACCGCCTTCGGCTCGGCGAGCGAGTCATCGAGGATCACGAAATCGAGGTCGAGCTGCCACCGCGGGGCATGCGATCGCTGCTCGTGAATGCGCTGGAGATTCGCGACGAACCCCTGGCCGCGCGAAAGATCCTACTGGCGATCGAAGACATCACCGAGCGCAAGCATGCGGCGGAGGCGTTGGAGGCTGCCAGGCGGCAGGCCGAGCACGCCAATCTCGGCAAATCGCGGTTCCTTGCCGCCGCCAGCCACGACCTGCGCCAGCCGTTGCAGACGATCAGCCTGCTCCAGGAAATATTGGCGAAGCAGGTCAAGGACGAAACCACCTTGAGGCTGGTAGGCAGACTCGACGAAACCGTGAGCACCATGTCAAACATGTTGGACACGCTCCTCGACATCAACCAGCTCGAGGCCGGGACGGTCAGTCGAGAGTTGGTCGATTTTCCGATCAATACAGTGCTCGAGCAACTGCGGACGCAGTTCAGCTTTCACACAGCGGCGCATGGCCTCGGCTGGCGCGTCGTCCCGAGCGGCCTCAGCGTGCGCAGCGATCCACGCCTGCTCGAGCAGATGATCCGCAACCTGCTCTCGAACGCCGTGAAATACACCAATAAGGGCAAGATCCTGCTCGGCTGCCGGCGTCGCGGCGACAAGCTGCGCATCGAGGTCTGGGATACCGGGATCGGCGTTCCCGAAGAGCAACTTCAGGCGATTTTCGAGGAGTTCCATCAGCTCGACAATCCAGCGCGCGAGCGCAGCAAGGGTCTCGGCCTCGGCCTCACCATCGTGGAGCGCCTGGCAGACCTGCTAGGCCTTGCTGTCGATGTCCGTTCCCGTCCGGGCAAGGGCTCGATGTTTGCCGTCGAGGTACCGCTCGGTCGAGGCGCGCCGCCGTGGCGCCCTCGGCTCGACCGGAGCGAGGTGAAGGAAAACGTCCACCAGAGCGGCGCAATCCTGGTCGTCGAAGACGATCCTCCGGTGCGTGAGATGCTGGCACTCCTGCTCGAGAGCGAGGGTCACCGCACGACGACCGCCGAGGATGGGAGAAAGGCGCTGGAGCTGGCGGAGCGAGGGGCGATACGCCCGGATCTCGTCGTCGCCGACTACAACCTGCCGAAGGGCCTGAACGGCCTCCAGGTCGTCGCCCGCCTGCGGGAGACGCTCGGTCATGAGGTCCCGGCGGTCATCCTCACCGGCGACATCTCGACTGACGCCTTGCGCGAGATCGCCCAGGGCGGCCACCTGCATCTGAACAAGCCGGTGAAGGCGAAGGAGCTGATGGCCTTGGTCCGGCGCTGCCTCACTGAGGCGCGGCTGCGGGTGCAGGCGAGCACTCAGCAGCCGGCCAAAGTGGCCAGTGGGCCGCGACCGCCGACGATCTTCGTGGTCGACGATGACAGCACGGTGCGCGCGGCGATGCGCGATCTGCTCCAGCAGAATGGCCGGACGGTCGAGACCTATACCAGTTCCGAGGCGTTCCTTGACGCCTATCGTCCCGGTAGCGAAGGGTGCCTGCTGGTCGACGCCCGGATGCCCGGGATGGGCGGGCTCGCGCTGCTGCAGCGGCTCAAGGGCGACGGTAGCCGGCTGGTGTCCATCATGATCACCGGCCAGGGCGACGTGCCGATGGCGGTCGAGGCGATGAGGGCCGGGGCTGCGGATTTCATCGAGAAGCCGATCCGCCGCACCGAACTATTCGCCAGCATCGAGCAAGCCCTGGAACACATCCGGGATTCGGGCAAGTTGTCGGTTCGGCAGGAGGCGGCGGCGACGCGCCTCGCGGGTCTGACCGCGCGCCAGCGCCAGATCATGGAGCTGGTGCTCGCCGGCCATCCCAGCAAGAACATCGCCGCCGACCTCGGCATCAGCCAGCGCACGGTCGAGAACCATCGCGCCGCCGTCATGAAGAAAACCGGCTCGCATTCGCTTTCGGCGCTGATCCGCCTGGCCCTCGCCTCCGACCCACGCACCGGGTCAGAATCTCCCCGCTGACCGCGAACGCGCTGGGGCCCGTCGAACGGATCCCTGCGCGGCTCTCTCTACAACCGGGACGCGGGTGACTTGCTGTAAGAAGTCGTCATCGGCTCACCCGTCGTAGGTAGTTTCCGAAGCTACCCGTGATCGGATCTCGCTGGCATGTTCAATAGGTGCGGGCGTCGAAGGGTCGTGCGGGTGGGTTTGAAGATCCTATACCGAAATCCGCGACGACCCGGCGAGGCCGGCATGAAGCTCGTCCCCGATCAGTCGCAGAGAGCGGCAGAGAAGGAGATCCTGGAAGGATTGGGCTTCACCGTAATCGAAATTACGCCTGCGCCCCTTCGCTCAGGCGCCCCACCCGGCCGGTCTTTGCCAAGAACGTAGGCGACTAGGATGAACGATTTCGGTCGGCTTCTCGAAAAAGAAATCCCGCGTCTGCGGCGCTATGCCCGTGCGTTGACCCGTGACGTGTTCCGAGCCGACGATCTCGTCCAGGACACCCTCGTCCGCGCGATTGCCAGGCAGCATTACTGGCAGTGCGGTACCGATCTCCACGCCTGGCTCTTCACGATAATGCACAACCAGAATGTAAACGGCGTCCGGCGCAGCGTGCGCGAAGGCATAGCCGTCGAGTACGACGATGAGTGGCTATTTCCCTCAGCGGCAACCGATCCGATAGGGAGGCTGTCGTTGCGCGATCTCGATCGAGCTCTCGCGCGCATTTCCGAGGAGCAACGTCGGGTGATTTTGCTAATTGGTCTGGAGGGGACATCGTACCAGGAGGCCGCGACGATCCTCGACGTGCCGGTCGGGACGATCCGTTCGCGCGTGTTCCGCGGACGCGAGTTGCTTCGCAAGCTGATGGACCGGAGACCTGGAGGCGGCGAGGCGGCGAGCGGTGTGCCTATCACGAGCGGCGTGCCGAAGGGCCGACGGTTCGGCCCGGAAGGTCGGCCAACTCAGAATTTTTCTCGGGTGTCGACGTAATCATCGTCCGAGCAGTTTCAGATTCTATCTTGCCTCAGCTCGCCTCAACTGCTCCCGTCGATGCTCGCGTTGCGGAACTGGCCGAGCATCGCTATTTTCGGCTACCGGCAGTAGACGCCCATGCTGTAGGCCATTCTTTCCGTCATCTACGCCCCGTAGTAGAAATTGCGGTCCTCCAAGTTAGATCCGCGCCGGCAAACTCGCAGACCGGCTGCTCGACGCGGCGTTGCGCTGAGTAAAAAGATTGTTGCCGGATTACTCTTGGCCGCTGTGGTGATCTTTTTAGCCTCGGTCATCGGTGGTGTATTTAGGTAAACCGCTCATCCGCGTTATCGTTGTATTCTCTCGAGACGCCTCATTAGTTGCTTTCTGCTCGACCGCGGCCTGGCCCGCTTGCCGCGGCGGTTACCGAAAGAGCGTCAATTTTACAAATCAATCCCCCCTTGGATCATGGTGGTCAAAAGCGCGGCGTTTCCAGATTGGAGGAAGGTGGCGGCTCACGATCGGGCCAACACCACCCCATGCAAAATGGCAGCGTAATGACAGCTCGCCGCGACCAGCACGAAGCTGTGCCATATCACATTGTGAAAAGGCAGCGCGCGCCAGAGATAAAAGACGGTCCCGATAGTATAGAGCACGCCGCCGACTCCAATCAAAACCGCCGTCTGAACGTCTACCGAGCTTAGCAGTGGCCTGATCCCCACTAGTATTATCCAGCCTAGAGCCAGGTAAACAACGGTAGAAACTTGCTCGACACGATGTGGACAGATCAGCTTCAAGACGGCTCCAGTGACCGCTCCAATCCAAACCGCAGTTGTCATTCCGATCGCCCAAACGCCATGTAGTCGGCATGTCGTGAATGGCGTGTAGGTGCCGGCGATCATCAGAAAGATCGCGGCGTGATCAAGTCGACGTAGAAAATCTCGTCCAGACGTGTCGGAGGCGAGGTTGTAGGCTGCCGAGCAGCCGAGCATCGCCACAAGGCAGATGGCGTAGACGAGGCTCGCAGAGAAAGTCGGTAGGACAGCGACCGCTGCGGCGATGCTCACCATCATGGCGGCGCCAACTGCTCCCGCTAGGGTTCCCATCAGGTGTATGATGCGGTCTGCCGCGAGTTCGCCGGCTCGATATTTCATAGCAGAATCTAGAGGCGCGATTGTCTTAATACCCGCTTGTCTCGCCGGGGATAGGACTAGGCCTGATCGTGGGCAACATCGTCAGCACCACGGGCGAGGTTTTGGGCTAGAACTCGATCTGGCGCCCAATTTCTAAGAAGTTGCATGGTAGTGGACGCTCAAGTGCCAGCATCCTTCAAAGATGTGGACCAGTTCGAAGCGACTTTGAGACACTGACGTGTGCGATCTCCATGCACTTCACCGTGAGGGCGCATCACTGTTTGGCCAGCGCGCCGTTTTCGCGATAGTTGCTGGATCATCACCGAGAGCGGCGACTTCAGGCGGTAAGCTGTCCAGACGAGAGACATCGGATTCGCCCTCCCGGGCGCCGATCGGCATCGCGCGGGTAGTCAACCCGTGCTAATGCAGCGCCCGCGGGCGGATAAGACACCGCTCGCCCGCAGTCAACATCCTGATTGGCGGCCAACCGTGATGCTCGGCGGCTGTCACGTTCTGAAATGGCGGCATGCTGAGGCCGTTGGATGTAAAGTCCGCCTACGCTGAGCTTTTTCGAGCGGCGATCACCCGGCGCCGCCGATTATCGTCGGCCGTGCTTACGCGCCTGCGGCGAGCGCGCAGCCGCGGTAGTGCGTAACCGGCCCGGCGGTCATTGCACCGCTGCGACTTCTTCGGTCACTACCTTAAAGCTGTGGAGCGTGTTGGGTCCGAAAGTCGTGCTGATCGCGACATCCGCCGCGTCGCGACCACGGGCGATCAGCACCCGGCCGATGCGCGGGATGTTGTTCCGAGCGTCAAAGGTGTACCACTTGCCGCCGACATAGGCTTCGAACCAGGCCGCGAAATCCATCGGCGCGTCCGAGGCCGGCACGCCGATATCGCCCAGATAGCCGGTGCAGTATCGCGCAGGAATGTTCATACAGCGACAAAAGGAGACCGCCAGGTGAGCATAATCCCGGCAAACGCCGGTGCGATCGCAGAAGGCTTCCCAAGCCGTCCGGCTGGCACGCGCGTGTTCGTAGCCAAAGGCGATGTGCTGGTGGACGTAGTCGCAGATGGCCTGGACACGGCCCCAGCCGAGCGGCGCCTTCCCGAACAGCGACCAGGCGATCTCGGAGAGCCGGTCGGTCTCGCAATAACGGCTACCCAGCAGGAACACCAAAGCCTCGTCGGGTAGATCCTCAACGGCGCGCTGCTGTGCCTCGCTGGCGACCAGATCCGGCTCGCCCGTGTCGTCGACAATCCCGCTGGCGGACAGCCGAATCCGGCCGGCCGGCGCCACGATCCGGCTGCACCAGTTGCCAAAGCCGTCGCGGAAGGCACGGATCGGGATCGACGGGCGGGTGACGAGGTGATCCGGCACCACCATGTCCGAGACGCGCGTGTAGTGGACGTTCAGCATCAGCAGCATGGGTGTCGGCTGCGGGCAGTCGTAGATCAGTTCGTAGCCCAGCCGAATCTGCATTGCTTCTACTTCCGATGTTTGCCGAGTTGGATCATCTCCGGTCGCGGGTGCGTCTTCAACACCTCCGGCGAACTGGTCACAGCGCCATCTATCAGGCGGGGCGAATTGGCGACGGCGGGCGGCTGGAGGTCTTGTCAATGACACCGTAGGTCTTCAGCCCTAAGGCTCGCGCCACCGCCTTCGCCCTTTGTTTTGCCTCTTCCTTGCCCCCAACGAGGAAAACCGAAGGAACGTCCTGTGATCTTACCGTCGTCACTGCGTTGGGAAATTGTCGCCACCAACCCGTCGCGAGTATCTTCTAGCTTCAGTCGCACGAACATCTTTGTTCTCCTTTACAGGCGATCGCCGTCAACATTTCGCGCTCGAAACCTGCACTGCGGAGAACAGGTGCCATCATGTCGTCCGACAGAACGTCATCGAGGTTCGCCTAGTGGCAGAGACATCCGTCTGGCCGGCGGTTCTCGACCTTGGCTCCATACTGAGTATCCAATATGGTTTTCCCAAGGCCGGGCATCGCAGCCTGGGTTAACTATTTGGGCATCAGCGCAAAGCCATTTTCGGTAGGTACCGAATTCGGCAGGCGATCGAGGCGGTCCTCCCGAACCATGCGTTCGTGCCCATCCCGTTTGCTCTTGATGCGATACTGCGGCGTATTGCCCGTCTCGGGATAGAGCCGGACAATCGTGTACTGGCCTTTGGTGGTATCGTCGATAGGCCATTCGGGTGAGAATTCTACGTTCTGCCCTACTGCAAATTTGTGGTCAGACATATAGCCCCTGGAAAGGGTGAGTTCGTTACAAAACCGTGGTCACTGTGTCCAGTGCCGCGCTAACGAGAGTGCGAATTCGCTGCGGCAGCGGGGAGATGGCCGACGGCGACAATCGGCGGCCTGAGCAGCCCATAGGCAGCGACGCCAATGAATAAGAGGATCGGGATCACGATCGGCGGAACGAGGTATTTCATGGTTTTCCTTGCAAAGTGAACCCGATCGGTGGGTCGGCGTCAGATCACAACACGGCGTAAAGCACTGCCGCCCCGAGGGCAAGGCAGGCGAGCACGATCACGGCGTCAAAGTATTTCTTCTCTTCTGCGACAGCCTGCTCTGGAGCCGCCGTTCCCGCGTGCTGGCCTGCTGGTAAGAGCTCAACCAGTCGCTGGCTGATGACCAGGTTGTCCGATTGCTGCCGCCGAAAGATAGGCAACTGAGCTATCATCGCCGCGAGCGCCTCAGCCGCGAGGGATTTCGGCAACGCCGCAAGCCGGGCCGCCTCCTCCCACGGGTCTACGTCAAGTCGCGTCAACGCCGAAACAACGTTGAGCGGCATCCCGTTTCGTTGATCTCCGACAGAGGCAAAGAGAAAGTCGTTCAGATCCGAATGGAGCAGAGAAAATCGAACGGGAAGCGTCATTTCGCTCCGGCCTGTTCGTTGGAGCTCCTACAGGGGGCCAGCAAGCCGTTCCGCGCAAGCGGTTACAACCGCCGAGTTCGAACTATCGTTGCCCGGCGTCGTTGCCCAGCCGCCCTTCTCGATGATCGACCGGCGGTCCCATGAGGGGACCTTGTTGAATTCGACCAATTTCGCCGGTGCATCGGCCTGGTGCTGGAATTTTTCGACGCAAATCGGCGCCAACACGGCGACGACTGCGGTTTGCGCGCGTTCTTGCGCCATCCGCTCGGCCGTGCCGCCGAGCGTCCATCCGAACGATGAGAAGCCCACCACTGATATGGCGGCCGCACCGATCACCGCGCCCCAGATCCCTGGTTTTAAACTTGGAGAAAATTTCATTTACCGTACCTCGGTGTCAGGGGGAAATCACGTCCTCCTGATCTTACCGCCGCAAGTCGCGGCCCTGGACAAGAACTTGTCTGCTACCCGGCCGGGTAGCTGAAACTTCGCCGGAAAAACCACACGCCTGTTCGCGGTACAGAATTTCGCGCGGCAGACCAATTCTCGGAAGTTTCAAGTGGTATGTCTTTAGGTAATTACAAGGAGATCATCCCGCCGTATTTTTTCGAACCTATCGCCGCACCACTGATTTTATTCGGGTCGGCGAATTTTATTTTTCTGCGCGACATTCGCCGGAGACCGGTCTCCGTCGACGGACCGCATAGGCGGTGCTTTCGGTAATCGAAGCCACTGCCTCTCCCCTCTTTTTGGGGAGAGGCGATGGCCTTTTCCTGAAGCTTAGTAATCCATGCCGCCCATACCGCCCATTCCACCTGGCGGCATGCCCGGTGCAGCCTTGGGTTCCGGCCTGTCGGCCACCATTGCCTCGGTGGTGATCAATAGCCCTGCGACCGAAGCTGCATCCTGCAATGCCACCCGAACGACCTTGGTCGGATCAATAATCCCCGCGACCACCATGTCCTTGTAGTCGCCCGATTGTGCGTCGTAACCGAAGTTCGGCTCGTTTTTGTCGGTCAGCTTGCCAACGACGATCGAGCCCTCGACGCCGGAATTCTCTGCGATCTGCCGTACCGGCGACTGGATAGCCTTGCGGACGATGTCTATCCCGACCTTTTGGTCGTTGTTCGCGGGGTTGAGGCCAGCCAGAACCTTGCTGGCGAAGAGCAGTGCCACCCCGCCGCCGGCTACGATCCCTTCCTCGACCGCGGCCTTGGTCGCGTGCATGGCGTCGTCGACGCGGTCCTTGCGCTCCTTGACCTCCACCTCGCTACTGCCGCCGACGCGGATGACCGCGACGCCGCCCGCCAGTTTGGCCAGACGCTCCTCCAGCTTCTCGCGGTCGTAATCGGAGGTCGTCTCCTCGATCTGCGCCCGGATCTGGCCGGTGCGGGCGACGATGTCGTCCTTGCTGCCGGCGCCGTCGATGATGGTCGTGTTCTCCTTCTCGATCCGTACCTTCTTGGCGCTGCCGAGCATGTCGAGCGTGACATTCTCGAGCTTAATGCCGAGGTCTTCCGAAATCACCTGACCGCCGGTGAGGGTCGCGATGTCTTCGAGCATGGCCTTACGGCGATCGCCAAAGCCCGGCGCCTTGACCGCCGCCACCTTGAGTCCGCCGCGCAGTTTGTTGACGACCAGCGTCGCAAGCGCCTCGCCTTCGATATCCTCGGCGACGATCACCAAGGGCCGGGCGCTCTGGACGACAGCTTCGAGAATGGGGAGCAAGGTCTGCAGGCTGGAGAGCTTCTTCTCGTGCAGCAAAATGTAGGCATCTTCGAGCTCGGCGTGCATCTTCTCTGCATTGGTGACGAAATACGGGCTCAGATAGCCGCGGTCGAACTGCATCCCCTCGACGACATCGAGCTCGGTTTCGAGAGACTTCGCTTCCTCGACGGTGATGACGCCCTCGTTCCCAACCTTCTTCATGGCCTCGGCGAGCATCCGGCCGATCTCGGTGTCGCCATTGGACGAGATCGTACCGACTTGTGCGATCTCGTCGTTGGTCGAAACCTTCTTCGAGCGCTTCTGGATGTCCTTGACGACGGCCTCGACCGCCATGTCGACGCCGCGCTTGAGGTCCATCGGGTTCATTCCCGCGGCCACCGCCTTGACCCCTTCGCGCAATATGGCGTGGGCAAGGATGGTCGCCGTCGTCGTGCCGTCGCCAGCGACACTGCTGGTCTTGCTGGCCACCTCTCGGACCATCTGCGCGCCCATATTCTCGAACTTGTCGCTGAGCTCGATCTCCTTGGCGACCGTAACGCCGTCCTTGGTGATCCGCGGCGCGCCGTAGCTCTTGTCGAGGACCACGTTGCGGCCCTTGGGCCCAAGGGTCACTCTGACCGCGTTTGTCAGTGTGTCGATACCGTGCAGCATCCGCTCGCGTGCGTCGGTGCCTTGCTTGATGTCTTTGGCAGCCATGATTTAGTTCCTTCTCACCTTGTCTTCGCAGCGGCGGCGCCGCTGTCGACGATGCCCATGACGTCGAATTCCTTCATGATCATCAGCTCCTCGCCGTCGATCTTGACCTCCGTGCCCGACCATTTCCCGAACAGCACCCGGTCGCCGGTCTTGACGTCGAGCGGGTGCACCTTTCCGTCTTCGCCACGGGCACCCGGCCCGACGGCAACGACTTCGCCTTCCATCGGCTTTTCCTGGGCGGTGTCGGGAATGATGATCCCGCCCGTCGACTTCGCCTCCTGCTCCACCCGGCGGATCAGCAAGCGGTCGTGCAACGGTCTGAATTTCATGAAATCTTTCCTAGATTTAGGAGTTTGAACCCGATCGCCCCTCGCAAGAAAAGCGATCCAGGTTCAGGGAATGTCCCTGATAGCAGGGATTAGCACTCTTTTGGAAAGAGTGCTACCAACATGTGGGGCCACACTATTCTTTACAAGGGCACACGCCGAAGCGACGACGCTGCCCGTCCCGTTTGATCTCTTTTTCGCGGGAACAAAATTCGACCCTGGACACTATGCCCCGGGCTCGCCTACGGCGTCGGCCTCAATGGGGCCAGCGCGCTAGCCGTGGCAAGAGATGCGGCTCATCGTGACGAATGTTAGAGCGGCGCCTGCCAGATCGCCTCGGCGTAGCTGCGGATGGCGCGGTCGGACGAGAACCAGCCCATGCCGGCGATATTCGTGATGCAGGCCTTGGCCCAGGCCTTCTCCTGCCCGTAGAGTGCGTCGACGCGCCGTTGCGTACCAAAATAATCTTCGAAATCGGCCGTCACCACGTAATCGTCGGCATATCGCAGCGCTTGGGTCAGCCTGTCGTAACGATGCGGATCGCCGGGCGAGAAAACGCCCGATGCAATTGCGTCGATCGCACTGGCGAGCGGCGGCGAGGCGGCGATGATTTCGGTCGCATCCTGCCCATTGCGGCGGCGCTCGGTCACCTCGTCGGTGCGTAGGCCGAAAATGAAGATATTCTCGCGGCCGACCCGTTCGCGAATCTCAACATTGGCGCCGTCGAGCGTGCCGATCGTCAGAGCGCCGTTCAGCGCAAGCTTCATGTTTCCGGTACCCGAGGCTTCGAGCCCCGCCGTCGAGATTTGTTCCGACAAATCGGCCGCCGGGATAACGGCTTCGGCCAGGCTGACATTGTAGTTCGGCAAAAAGATCACCTTCAGCCGGTCTCTTACGCGGGGGTCAGCGTTGATCACCGCAGCGACGTCATTCGCCAGTTTGATGATCAGCTTGGCCATGGCATAGCCCGCAGCGGCCTTGCCGGCAAAGATCTTGACCCGCGGTATCCAGTCGCGCCCCGGCTCGGCCACCATCGCTTGCCAGAGCGCAATTGCTTCGATCAGATTGAGCAACTGCCGCTTGTACTCGTGAATACGCTTGATGTGCACGTCGAAGAGCGCGGTGGTATCGACCATCAGACCGAGCCGGTCATTGATGATCCGTGCAAGGGCGATCTTGTTGGCGCGCTTCACCCGCATGATTCGTTCCTGCAGCGTCGGGTCCGCGCAGTGGCCGCCGAGATCGGCGACGGCGGCCGGATCGTCGAGCACGCGCGCGCCCAACACATCGCAGAGTAGTTGCGTCAGGCCCGGATTGGCCTGATGCAGCCAACGCCGAAAGGTGATGCCGTTCGTCACATTGACCACGCGATTGGGATAAGCCGCCTCGAGGTCGGCGAATAGAGTGTTGCGCAACAACTCGGTGTGCAGCTCCGACACTCCATTGGTGCGGTGCGAGCCGACAAAGGCGAGATTGCCCATTCGGATCCGCCGCCCGTCTTCTTCATCGATCAGTGAGACCGTCGCGGCCACCTTTTCGCTGATCGGATGCACGCGGCTCGCCGCCGCCAGATGGCGCTCATTGATCCTGTAGATGATTTGCAAATGGCGCGGCAGCACGCGTTCGAATAGAGGAACGGGCCAGCTTTCGAGGGCTTCCGGCAGCAAGGTGTGATTGGTGTAGGAGCAGGTGGCGACGGTGATTTCCCAAGCTTGGTCCCAAGGAACGTTGTGCAGATCGATGAGGATGCGCATTAGCTCGGCGATGGCGATACTCGGGTGCGTATCGTTGAGCTGAATGGCAGCGTGATCGGGCAGGGTGTAGATCGCGCTGTACGCGCGGCAGTGCCGCTGCACGAGGTCTTGCAGCGAAGCGGAGACGAAAAAATATTCCTGGCGCAGGCGTAGCTCACGCCCGGCTGGTGTCGCGTCGCTCGGATAGAGGACCTTGGAGATCGCCTCGGCCCGCGTCTGTTCAGTGCGCGCGCCGACGTGATCGCCAAGGTTGAAGACATCGAGACGCATCGGATCGGCGGCACGGGCGGACCACAGACGCAGCGCGTTGACATAAGCGCCGCGCCAACCGACGATCGGGGTGTCATAAGCGATGGCCTGGACCAATTCGGCTGGGTGCCAAACATGGCGTAGCCCGCCCCTGCGCGTCGCGGCCGTCTCTATTCGGCCGCCGTAAAGGATGTCGTAGGTAACCTCCGGCCGCTCGAATTCCCACGGGTTCCGGAACGACAGCCACTCTTCGGGGAATTCCTGCTGCCAACCGTCCTTGATGATTTGGCGAAACAGCCCGTGGTCGTACCGGATGCCGTAGCCGCAGGTCGGTAGGCCGAGGCTTGCCATGCTCTCCATAAAGCAGGAGGCGAGCCGACCGAGGCCACCGTTCCCCAATGCGGCATCAGGCTCGATCGCGCGCATCTGGTCATAATCGACGCCGAGGTCCTCGAGCGCGCGCCGCACCACTTCGGTAAGGCGCAAATTGCCGATCACATCATTGAGCAGCCGGCCGATTAGAAACTCGAGCGAAAGGTAATAAATCCGCTTGCGCCCTCTGGCGAGACTCTCGCGCTCAGATGCCAGCCAGCGATGAATAATGCGGTCGCGCAACGCCAGGGCGGTTGCGAAAAACCAGTCGCGGCCGGTCGCGGCCGGTGGATCCTTGCCGAGGGCGGCCGTGAGCTTGGCCAGGACCGCCGCCTTGAATTGCTCGATGTCTTCTTCGGTTGCCGGCCAGTCGGCGATAGGGGTTGGTCCTCTCGGTTCGCTCAAACCCAGCTCATGTCTTTCCTGCATTCAACCATCGTCCAAGGTTCGATAGATGCCTCGCTCGCGGAGGTCCGTCGACATCGCTTATCATTCGGCTTCCCATGTTCCAAGTGCCTGGTACCTGGCGCTTCCAAACGGCAAGCCACCGACAGCTGGGATCGCGCTTGCGCCGGCAACGCCGAATCGAGCGCCCGGACACCGGAGTAGACCGAGCAACAAAGAAAATTTGGTAAATCTCGACGACTGTCGGCACGGGGCGTCGTCGTCGCATGAGCACATCAACGACATCGGGCAACTCGTTCAGAGGCTCACGGTCGCGATGCCGCATCAGGATCACAGTCATACAAGGTTTTCGAGCCCGCCGCGGATCACAACATCGAGCCGATCACGCGATCTGGCGGGCGGTGGCCGTCGGCGAAGGTCTTGATATTGATGATCACCTTTTCGCCCATCGCAATCCGCCCCTCGATGGTCGCCGAGCCCATGTGCGGGAGCAGCACAACATTGTCGAGCGCCAGCAGCCGCGGGTCGACAGCCGGCTCGTGTTCGAAAACGTCGAGCCCCGCGCCCCCGATCGCGCGGATTTCGAGCAGCCGGACCAACTCCTCTTCGTCGACGATCTCGCCGCGCGCCGTGTTGACGAGGATCGCGTGCGGCTGCAGCAGCCGCAACCTCCGCGCGGAGAGCAAGTGAAAAGTTGCCGGCGTGTGTGGACAATTGACCGAGATGATGTCCATGTGGGCAAGCATCTGGTCGAGACTCTCCCAATAGGTCGCCTCTAGCGCGCTCTCGACGTCCTCCGGCACCGGGCGCCGGTTGTGATAGTGGATCGACAGGCCAAAGCCGCTGGCACGGCGCGCGAGCGCCATGCCAATTCGGCCCATGCCAACGATGCCAAGCCGCTTGCCCCAGATCCGATGGCCGAGCATCGAAGTCGGCCCCCAGCCGATCCAGCCGCCGCCTCGGATCAGCCTTTCGCCTTCGGCGAGCCGACGCGAAACCGCAAGGATCAACGCCATCGTCATGTCCGCGGTGTCCTCGGTCAACACCCCGGGCGTGTTGGTCACGATGATGCCGCGCTGCTGCGCGGTAGCCAGGTCGACATGGTCGACCCCGGTCCCGAAGGAGGCGATCAGCTTCAGCGAGGGGCCCGCGGCGGCCAACACCCCGGCATCGATTCGGTCGGTTACTGTCGGAACCAGGACATCGGCTTGGCCGACAGCGGCTCTCAGCTCGGATTTGTCGAAGGCTTTGTCGTTCAGGTTGAGGCGGCAAGCGAAAAGCTCCATCATCCGGGTCTCGATCGGATCCGGGAGCTTGCGGGTGACGATCACAAATAGCCGTTTCGACCGCATGGCGGCAATGTCCGCAAATAGCGCGCCCTGCCATTAGCAAGAGGCGGGCAGGCGTGTCCAGGCGACACATGGGCCGGACCCTTGTGGCGTGCTTCGCACTGTCAACTGCTCTCGCCGTTGGAGCATCCTCGTCTTCGGCGGGCGAAGCTGAGCCAGGAGAGAAGTTGCCGCGCTTCGTCAGCCTGCGCTCGGACCAAGTGAACCTGAGGGTAGGGCCGGGCGAAAACTATCCGATCCAGTGGGTGCTGACCCGCAAGGAAATGCCGGTCGAGATCATCAAAGAATTCGAGCATTGGCGAATGATTCACGACTGGCAAGGCACCGAAGGCTGGGTGCACGAGCGCATGGTCTCGGGTAAGCGAACCGTGGCCATAAAAGGCGGTATCCGCGCGCTGCACCGGCAGCCCGATGTGACCTCAGAGGTCGTCGCCCACGCCGAACCCGGTGTCTTTGCGCATCTAGTCGAATGCCGGGGCGGCTGGTGCCGGATCGAGGCCGCCGATATTACCGGTTGGGTGCAGCGCAGCGAGGTTTGGGGTGTCTATCCCGATGAAGCCGTGCAATAGTCACTTGCGGTGCCATGCATCAGCTCCGTGAAACCGGTGCGGGTCGAGACAAGGAGGAGAGTGATCGATGCGCTGGATACGGTATGAGAGTAATGGTCATCCGGCCTACGGGATCATCGAGGGCGATACGGTCATCGAGGTGAAGGGCGATCCTTTCGCCGGATACGAGAGGACGGCTGTCCGGCAGCCGCTGGCGTCGGTCAAGCTGCTGGTTCCAGTCGAGCCCCGCACCTTTTATTGCGCCGGGCTCAATTATGCAGAGCACGTCATCGAGGCGGCGCGAAAGCGCGGCCAGGAACCAAACCTTCCGAAAGCCGCCGATATCGGCTATCGCGCCAACAACGCGTTGATCGCACATGGCGAGGCGATCGTCATCCCGGCCGATGCTACCGAGCGGGTGCAATACGAGGGCGAGCTTGTCGCGGTGATCGGACGCAAGGCGAAGCGCCTATCGGAGGCCGACGCGCTGTCATGCGTCCTCGGCTGGACGATCGGCAACGACATGAGCGAACGCACTTGGCAGGCCAACGACCGCACCTTGTGGCGCGCCAAGAACGCCGATACCTTCAAGCCGATGGGTCCGTGGATCGAGACCGATTTTGATCTCGACGCGGCCGAGACCAGGATCCGAGTCAACGGAGCAGAGAAATTCCGGTTCAAGACCAACAACATGCTTTTTGGACCCGCCACTTTCATCAGCCGGATGTCGCAATACCTGACCCTCGAGCCTGGCGATGTCGTGTGGATGGGCACCGAAGGTGCGCCGGAGAACCTCAAGCACGGCGACACGGTCGAGATCGAAATTACTGGTATCGGGACCCTGCGCAACCCGGTGGTGCGCGAAAACCAATAGCAGCTGGACACAGCCTCGTGCGGGCCCGCCTCCGGCCAGGCGCAGCGCAGCGGCTGGGCCGAAGGGGTCCGAGGTGTCGCGCCGCAGCGGAGCATGGGTCCTTCCTTGAAGGAGATATCACGCTTCGGCGCCCCAACAGCGGCTTGCCGGTATTGAAAATCGCCTGAGCCGCTGAGCATCAAATTCGGCGTACCAGATGAAGGTGGTTGCGGCCGCCCTCGCGGCGGTAGTGGGCTTCGTCGACGAGCGAGCGGACAATGTGGATACCGAGCCCACCGATGCGGCGCTCTTCTCCCGCCGCATCTAAATCCGGCGCACCGAAAGCGAGCGGATCGAAAGGCGGCCCATCGTCGACGAAACTTATCCGGAGGCGGCTCGTCCTCCGCCCGAGCGCGACCGTGATACTTCCGCCGGTCGAATGCGGTCCATATCCATGCGTTACAGCGTTGATGAAAAGCTCTTCGAGAATGACCAACATCCGCGACCGCTCGTCATCGGGCAGATCGCATTCGTGCGCGAACGCGTCGGCGAAAGCTTGAAGCCGAGTGAGCTCCGCATGCTCGGCACTTAACGTGATCGACGCTCTCGCCATAGCTCGTAAATGCGCTCAGCTGGCCACACGACGCAGCGCCAGGAGAGTCATGTCGTCCGCCTGCTCGGCATCACCGACAAAGCGGCTGACGTCGTCGATTACCGCCGCAACGACACGCTGGGCATCGACGACCGGCGCCCTTCCCAGCGCTGCGGTGAGCCGTTCTGAGGAATAGAGCGCCTGGTTGGCGTTCTCCGCTTCGGTGACCCCATCGGTGTAGAGCAGCAAGATCTCGCCTGGTTCGATCCGGTCGTGATCGATCGGATAGTTGAAGTCGTCGACGGTGCCGAGCGGTGGGCCGCCTTCGGTGACGAGCCGACGCAAGCCGCTCTTACCGCCGAGAATAAAGGGCGCGTCGTGCCCGGCACTGGCGAAATCGACCTCTCCCGAGCTGAGGTCGAGAATCCCGGCGAAGGCAGTCACGAAAACGCCACCCTCTCTCTGCAGCTCTGCACTCGCCGTCGCCGTCTTCCGGTTGGCCTCCGCGAGGATGCGGCCGAGCGCCGGCCCAAATGTCAATACGGCGTCGCGGACGACCTCCTTGGTTACCGCCATCAACAGTGCCGCCGGAATGCCCTTGCCCGATACGTCGGCGATCAGAAAGAACAGGCGGCTGCTTCCGCCGATCAAGAGGTAGTCGTAGAGGTCGCCCCCGACCATCCGCGCCGGCTCGATGCGGGCGTAGACATCGATCTCGGGACGATCAGGAAACGCAGGAAAGCGCCGCGGTAGCAGGCCCATTTGGATCGCCTGCGCCGCGGCAAGCTCGCCCTCGACCCGCTGCTTCGCCTCGCGTTCAAGAACGAGTTCCATTTGCGCGGCGCGAAGGTTGCCGACAAGCATTACAGCCAACGCGCCGAATAAGGTGAGCGCCGGAAAGGTGCTGTCGAAGAGGCGATCGGCAAAGCGAAAGAGCGCGAATTCTACGACAAAGAGGGCCGCCGCGATCGTTACAGCGATCCCGACCGCGCGCACCGGACTTGCGTAGCGCAGCAGCCAGATGACCGCGAGCCCGGCCGCGAGTGCGGCAGCGAGCTCGACCCAATCGAGAAAAGGTGGGCGGCGGAGCAGGTCACCGAGCAAGATCGATTCGATCAGCTGGGCATGGAGGTCGACCGCGCGCACGAGACCGAGGGGCGTTTCCCGGAGCCCGGCAATGCCCACGCCAGCAACCCCGAGCAATACGATCTGCCCTCCCAGCTTGGCCGGGTCGAACGCCGGATCGAGGACGTCCGAGGCCGAGATGTATCGTGCCGCGGACGGAGCGAAGTGTAAAATCGCGCGGCCCCGCCTGTCCGTCGGGATCAGGGTGCCGCCGATCCTGATGTCTTCGATCCCGAGTGCGCCGGTATCGATCACGATCGCCTGTTCGCCGCCGCCGACGCGCACGACCTCCAGTGCAAAACTCGGAACGATCGTTTGTTGATAGGCCACAGCGAGAGCGAGCCTTCGGACGACGCCGTCGGCATCCGGCTCGACCGCGATTTCCCCGGCGGCCAACGCAGCGGCGCGGAGATCGGGCTGGCTTTGCACCAGGGATTTGTAGCTCTTCAAGAACGGCTTCGGATCGTCTCCCGCCGGGTGGATCGGGGCGGAGTAGATCGGGCCTGAAGACCGCACCGCCTCCTCCCGGCTGGGGGCGAGCGCGAGCACAGTCGGCACAGTCGCCAACGCAGCGGCGAGGTCACGGTTGCCCGGCGGCACCTGCGCCAACGCGTCCGCCACAGCTGGAGGCAGGCTGGGCAGTTCTCGGGCGATCTCGGCCGGGGAAAGCCGGTCTGGATCTGAGAAGACGATGTCGATGCCGATGACGCGCGGGTTCCCTTGAGCGATGCGGTGGACGAGCTCGGCCACCAAATGCAGCGGCCACGGCCACTGTCCGTATCGGGCGAGGCTTTTCTCGTCGATGTCGACGATCGCCACTCGTGCCGGATCGTTGGCGCGCGGCCACACTTTTTCTACCAAATCGAAGCCGCGCACGCGCAATTCGGTAACGACGCCCGGGTCGATGATGCGCACCGCCAAGGCGCCCGCGACCAGCGCAAGTGCCGCCGCGCGACCCGGACCACGCAACAGACCGACGCTCCAGCCCACTGCGGGATCGCGGGTCACAACTCCAGTTCTAGCCCGTCATAGGCCGCGATAACCTCGACCTTGTGGCCGGGCCGGCTGATTTCCTCGAAGCGGGTGGTCTCGGCGAAGGCCTCCTCGATCATGCGGTCGTCATATGCCGGCTCGTGGTGAAACAGCACGAGGCGTTTGACCCGAGCGGTCTGCGCCAGCTCGACCGCGACGACATTGCTCGAGTGGCCCCAATCTTCCTTGACCGAAATTGTGTCGGCAAGCGAGTACATCGCGTCGAAGATCAGCACATCCGCATCCCGGTAGAACGCGACGAAAGGGTAGGATTCGTCGAGACTGGAATATTTGTGCTCGCAATCGGTCGAATAGACTATCGACTTCCCACCCCGAGAAAAGCGGTAGCCGTAGGAATGGCCGGTGTGAAATTGCCTTATGGAGGTTACGGAGAGACCGGCGATCTCGTAGGTGCGGTCGGGCTCGAGCGTGATGAACTCGATGGTGGAGGCGAGGTCGCGAAAATCGACCGGAAACCACGGGGCCGAATGCTGGGTGTGCAGCGCCCCGCTCAGCACGTCGTGGCAGCCGTAAATGCGAATGCGGTTACCGGGAAAATAAGAGGGCGCAAAAAACGGGAACCCCATAATGTGGTCCCAGTGGGGGTGTGACAGGAACACATTGAAGCAGTGCTTGCGCCCCGCCCCATGCTCCCGCAGCACGTGGTTGCCGAATTCGCGCACGCCGGTACCGAGGTCGCAGACCACATATTCGTCGCCGCCGGTGGTGATCTCCACACAACTCGTATTGCCGCCGAAAGTACCTCGTACCGAAAATGGCAGCCTGCTGTCGATGAAGGCATCGATTGCGTGCTCGGTCTCAAGGGCGTGCCCGCGAGCGGCGAGCAGCGCCTCGCGGATCTTCGCGCGGACCGCCCGCTCCCGCAGCGGCGCCGGCAGCGAGCCGCGGGTCCCCCAAAAGCGGACCCGCAACGGTCCAGCCGGTTCTGCCTCGGCATGAGGAACCGTCGCCTCCGGTCGTGGCGGAGCCCGCCAGGCGGTGCTCGCTTCCTCGACGGTAGCGAAGACCGGAACGACATGCGAGAAGCGGCTGATCTCGAAGATCTCGCGCACGACCGTATGGAGACAGGCGACGGCGAGCCGCCGTTCTTTCGGCTTTTGCCGCGAGGCGGTCATCAACGCCCGTAATCCGGCGCTCGATATATATTCAACCCGGGATAAGTCGACGACGACGTCCGCGGAGCTGGAGGTGACGGCGGCAAGTAGCCTCGTCTGAAACTCCGCGCTCGTCCGATTGTCGATGCGGCCGACCGGAGCCAGCACCAGAATGTTGACTTGGCGCCTCTCGCCGATATCCACAGGCGTTCCCTGTCACAGCCGTACGCGGCCGCCATCTTCGGGAGTTTGGCGGCGCGAGGCAAGGACCGCGGTTGGCCTGTACGGCCCGATGGTGAGAGGATTGCAAAACACCGTGGGTGTCGCCCTACCACTGACGCGGCTTAAGAGCACAAGCAGAGGAACGGGTCCATGCTCTACACGATGACCGCCTTACAGAGCACACCAGCGCGGAGGTCCGCACCGCGGCCTGGATCTGACCCGTCCGGGGGGATGCGGAGACGCAAGGTGCTAATTCGCTTTTGCCGGCTTCGTATGATCCGATCAGCAATAGCCTGCCTCACGATGTCTCGATGAGCGAACAAACGCCGCCCAACATCTTCTGGGAAATGCATAGCGGACTTGCGCGAGAGGGGCCAGGAGATGATAGGTCAACCGAACGAGCGTTTGGTATGGCTGTTGGGCTGCCCAAGAACCCTCGCATTCTCGATATCGGGGCTGGACCTGGAGCCAATTCTTTGGCGCTCGCACGGTGTAGCGCTGGGAAAGTGATTGCGGTCGACAGGCATCAACCCTTCCTTGACGAGCTTGAAAGGCGCGCGTGTAAAGCTGGGCTTGCGGAGCGAATAACAACGCTCAATGCGTCGATGTCCCGGTTGCCGTTTGAAGAAGGGAGTTTTGACCTCATTTGGTCTGAAGGCGCAATCTACATGATTGGGTTTCGACAAGGCCTCACTTACTGGCGGAGGTTTCTTTCTCCGAACGGCTACATCGCGGTGACGGAGCCCTGTTGGCTCAAAAAGGAAATCCCTGACGAGGCACGTCGAAATTGGGTTGAATATCCAGCAATGACCACAATCGAGGACACGCGGCGCATTATAGCTGACTGCCGAATGAGAGAGGTTGGCAGCTTTGTTCTGCCCGAGTCAGCTTGGTGGGATGAATACTATCGTCCGATGGAGGCCAAGCTTAAAACTCTAAGGTCGAAATACGCAAGCCACCCTCACGCCATAACCCAAATCGAAGAAGCGCAACTGGAGATAGATATCTATCGGAAATATCCCGAAGTGTTCGGCTATGTCTTCTTTGTAATGCAGCTGTCCGACTAGGCCAGTAACGCCGATCGAACCTGCGCCCAGCCCGACCCGGGGGAGCTTTTGGCGTGTCCCGTGCGCGCCGCTGAGCACCCAGGTGCAATGCGTCTCCGCCATCCGATGAGGCCGCCTCACGCGCTTTAGGCGCTTAGCGCGGCATCACCCTCGTCCGCTTTCCCCGGCGAATACGCGTCCGGTTTTATGACGGCCGTTCACGGCTGGCTGATCGCGACCCCTTCGGTGCACACGTAATATTTCGCGAGGGTGTTCGGCTTCTCCCACACCGGAAGCGGACGCCGATGCTCGACATAGTCGAGAAAGCGTCGAGTCAATTGGGCGAAATGGGCTTCGTGGCCGATGCGCAACTCATCGGGAACAGTCACCCGCCATTCGCGGTCGAGCTTAGCGAGACCGACCCTCGGATGCGTCGTCTGCAGCGCCATAATCCGGCGCTCGAGGGCAGCGGCGATGTCGGCGATCGGCACGACATAGAGCTCCGACCTATATCCGTCCGCAGCACCCTGCCGCAGTTCCAGTCGTGCGCGGCTGCCGCGGTAGCAGGCCGTGTGCGTATCGTCGCCCGCTTGCGCCTCCCAATTCCACCGCGTCTCCAGGCTCACGTGCACGCCGCGGATTTCGTATTGGACGCTGGTGTTGCAGAAATAGTCGAGCGCGTCTTCTCTGATCCAAGGCCCCAGATAGTCGGGCCAACCCGGCTCCCCAGTCACTTGACGGAATTGCGCCTTACTGAGCGTCGTCGGCCACCGGCTCGCCTTGTTCAGGCGAATCTCGGTCCGGTAATCGATCGCCGGTCTAGGAAACAATATCGAGTGGACGCGATCGACGAGGTGCGTACCCACGTCGGCCAGCGACTCGCCCTGCTGCGTA
This sequence comes from uncultured Alphaproteobacteria bacterium, assembly GCA_963703745.1. Lineage (GTDB taxonomy): Bacteria > Pseudomonadota > Alphaproteobacteria > ATCC43930 > CGMCC-115725 > AP-15. Next base: position 210,175 of record CAVPFL010000002.1, read on the forward strand.
ATGTCGAAAAACCACGCGGGGCGCAGGTTAGGCACACCGGCCACCTGTTTCATGACGTGGTGCACGCTTGCCGCCGTCACACCGGGGTCGGTGGGCGTCCCCGCTACCTGCTCTCCGAACACCTCCGGATCGTTGCGCAATAGGCTTGTCAGACCAGCGATGGTTTGCTGCCGCCCTCCCGATGACATGTCGTAGACGATCAGTCCTCGGTCGTCGGCCATGTCCAGCGCCGCCTCGAGCGCTGGCATCTCTTGGCGATCGATGATCAGGGGCTTATCGGCCAGCACATTGATGCCAGCTTCGACGGCAGATAGCGCACGCTGAGCCTTGCCGCGGTTGCGGCCAGAAAAGATCACGACGTCACCCGGGCGCTCATGGCACATCCGCTCGAAGAAATCCGAGCCGGCGTGGACTTCGAGCTGCCAATGTGTCGGTTGCTCCTTACGCGTGTTAAACCGGCTAATCCGCATCAGGTAATCGGCAAGCTCCGGCCCGACCGGCGCATAGACGTGCACGTTTGGTGAGAGGTTCGGGTACATCTCTCTCTGCACGAGAGCGGCATGAAAGTGACCGGGATCGGCGACGATCAAGCGAATCTCGGACATCGCCGGTCAGCGATCGCGTAATTTGGGGTCGAGGGCGTCGCGCAAGGCGTCGCCGAAGAGGCTGAAGCCGAACACGGTCAGTGCGATCGCCAAGCCCGGGAAGATCGCGATCCAGGGCGCCGTCGAGGCGTATTCTTCGGCGCCGCCCTGCAACATCAGGCCCCAGGCCGGAACGGGCTCCTGTACGCCGAGGCCGAGATAGGAGAGCGTGGCCTCGGCAAGTATCGCTTGCCCAACAAACGCGGTTAAGAGGATCAGAAACGGCGCCATCACATTGGGAACCATGTGGCGCAGAATAATCCGCGAATGGCCGAAACCGCAGGCGCGTGCAGCGTCGATGTAGGGCACTTCACGGATCGACAATGCGCTCGAACGCACCACCCGGGCGCAGCGCGGGATCAACGGGATTGTGATCGCGACGATGACATTGTGGACGCCAGTGCCGAAGATCGCGACGACGGCAAGTGCCAAGATGATCAGCGGGAAGGCCATCACGACGTCGAGGACGCCCTGCAGGTAGAGGTCGAGGCGGCCGCCGAAATAGGCGCTGCCGACGCCGAGCACCAACCCCGCAACGCTGGCGACGATCGCGCACGAAAAACCGACGATCAGCGCGGTGCGCGCGCCGTAAATAATACGCGACAGCTGGTCCCGCCCGAATTGATCAGTGCCGAGCCAATGCGCCCAGCTCGGAGCCTCGGTCATCGCCGAAAAATCGTTGGCGGTCGGGCTGTAGGGGGCGATCCAGTCGGCCGACAATCCGGCTATCGCGGTGATCACGACGATGAGCAAACCAAAGGTGCCGAGCGGCTGACGGCGGCAAAAGATCCATGCTCTGTCCAACGCCGAGCGATGGAACTCCGGCACATCATCTGCGATGGCCGGAATGGTGCGGGTAGTTTGGGCGGCGATCGTCATGACAGTTCACCCGTAGCGGATGCGCGGGTCGAGCCAGGCGTAGAGCAGGTCGACGACGGTGTTGGTGACCACAAAGGCGGCAACGACCAGCATCACCAAAGCCTGGGTCATCGTGTAGTCCTGATTCTGCACGGACTGAACGAACAGGCGGCCGATGCCGTTCAGATTGAACACTTGCTCGGTGACCACCAGACCGCCGATCAGGAAAGCGGCCTCGATGCCCATAAGGGTCACAACCGGCAATAGCGCGTTCTTTAGCGCGTGCCGGTTGATGATGATCTGCTCAACCAGACCCTTGGCGCGGGCGGTGCGGATATAATCCTCGCGCAACACTTCGAGCATAGCCGATCGGGTCATTCTCATCGTCACGGCGGATGTTCGGTAGCCGACAGTCAGCGCCGGAAAAATCACCATCGATAGATTACGCAGTGGATCCTGCCATATCGGCACAAAGTCGATCGGCGGCATCCACGGCGAGCCGAAGGCCGCCTGCGAGATATTCAGGATCGCGAGGATGAACAGGATGCCGAGCCAGAAAGACGGGGTGGCGAGACCGGCAATCGAGAACACCCGGATCACCAGATCGATCGGGGAGTTCTGCTTCAGGGCCGAGATCGTCCCGAGCGGGATGGCGATGACGTTGGCGACGACGACGGCCATGATCGCGATTTCGAGCGAGACCGGAAAACGGGCGGCGATTTCGGTCAGGACGGGTTTGCCAGACCACATCGAAATACCGAAGTCGCCGCGGAAAAATCCCCATACGAAGTCCACGAATTGAAAAAAAACCGGGCGATCGAGGCCGAGCTGGGCATGACAGACCTGGACCGCGCGTTCATCGAAGGTGCCACCGCCCGAGCCGAGCCGCACGACACAGATGTCACCGGGAATGAGGCGCATCAACAGAAACACCAGCGCCGCCGCCCCGAGGAGGGTCGGGATCACCAGCAATAGCCGCCTTACAATATAACGGTACATCGCCTCCGCTCCCGCCATCGGCTACTTATCCAGCCAGACCGTTGCCAGATCCTGGTTCAGGTAATGGCTGGGACTGATCTTCCAGCCTTTGACGTACGAGCGATAAGGGACAATTCGATACCACCACAGCATCGGAAATTCATGTGCTTCCGTGTCCACCACGCGCCTCTCAAACTCGCGCATCAAGGCGCGCTGTTTGGCAGGGTCGGGCTCGTGGAGCATCCTCTGATAGAGATCGATTTCCTGCTGGTCGTCATACATTCCGTAATTTTCGGTATAGACCGAGCGTGGCAGATATTTCTGCGTGTCCATCAGTGGATTGACGACACCCTCGCAATTTGCTTCGAGAACTACGTCGAAATTGCCGCTGCGCATCGCCTCGAACCACGGACCGGTCGGCACCACCCGCTGAGTGGCATGTAGCCCGACTTTGCTCCACTCGTCGATCAGCCAGGTGCCGACATATTTGTAAGGCTGGTCGACATTCCGGTTCAGCAGCTCGAAGCTGAGCCCCTCGGCCCCTGCTTCTTTCAACAAGCGCCTTGCCTCGGCACGCGACTTGTCGATGTCTGGCCAGAACCCGGCGATTTGCTGCAGCTCCTCCTTGGTCGCCGCCAGCGGCGAGCCGGGGAACACAATGCCGCCGACGGTGTGCACATTGGCGATTTTGGCTAGCGCCGAGGCGCCGCGCCATTGATCGACCGCCAGCAACAGCGCACGGCGAACCCGAACGTCGTCAAACGGTTTCTTCTTGTGATTGGGTGTCACCAGATTGCCGCAGTTCCAGTCGCTCTCTTGTACCACGACCTTATCGCCGAGCTCCTTGACCAGCTGGTCACGCGCTGCAGGCGGCAACCCGCGGAACTCCATCGACGCCCGATCCCCACGGATCGCTTCGACCCGCACGGCCTGCTTATCGGCAAAAATGCCAGTAAAACCGTCGAGTCGGGGCAGTCCCTGGTGATAATAATCAGGGTTGCGCACACCCCTGATAGACTGGCCGATTTCGTACCCGGCAAACTTGAACGGGCCGGAGCCCATAACGTTCTTTTCGTACCAGCGCGGGTCCTTATCAAGAATTTCCTTCTTGTAGATCCAGGCAAACGGGTCGGCCAGGGCCGGCAGAAACGCACCAGTGGCAAACTTCAGATGGAACACTACAGTCGACGGGTCTGGCGCCTCCACCGTGTCCACCATGATGTAGTAGCTCTCGCGCGCGCTGGTGGTGCCCTCAGGCGGATGAATGATCGCGTTCCAGCTCGCTGACACGTCGGCGGCGGTTAGAGATGAGCCGTCGTGCCATTTGATGTCAGCGCGGATCTTAAAGGTGTAGGTCTTCCCGTCATCGCTCGGCTGCGGCATTGTCGTGCACAAATCGCAGACGAAGTCGGTGGTCGACGACGGGTTTTCTGGGTTGATGCGGATCAATGTGCTGTAAAAGGGTGCGGCCGTATGAACGGTCGCGTAAGTAGTCTCGCGGTGGCCATCGAGGCTCGGCGGAGCATCGGCGGGAATCATGTAGGTGAACATCCCGCCTTGTTTTGGCGTCCCCTGCGCCAGAGCAGGCGCAGCCGCTGCGAGGACAGCCAGAGCTATCAGCCCTGATCCTAGGTTCATTCCTTCTCTCCTCGGCGTATCGCCGCCGCAGCCCAACATTACATCCGAACTTCACTGCAGGCGACCCAATGGTCCGGCCGCACCTCGCGCAGCTCCGGGCGGACCCGTTTGCAGCTCTCGACCGCGATCGGGCAGCGCGGATGAAACACGCACCCTGAAGGCGGATTGATCGGGCTCGGCACCTCCCCTTGGACAGGCCGGAAGGCCCGGGTGGCTTCGACGGTCGGATCAGGCACCGGCACCGCGGCTAGAAGAGCCTGGGTATAGGGGTGGAGCGGGTTATCGAACAGCTCGTCGCACGCCGCCAGCTCGACGATGTGGCCGAGATACATCACCGCGACGCGCTGACACAGATGCCGCACGACCGAGAGGTCGTGCGCAATAAAAAGGTAGGTCAGACCAAACCGCTCCCGCAGGTCCTCGAGCAAGTTGATCACCTGCGCCTGGATCGACACGTCGAGTGCCGATACCGCCTCGTCACAGACGATAAACTCCGGTTCGAGTGCGAGTGCCCGCGCGATTCCGACGCGCTGGCGTTGACCGCCTGACATCTCGTGCGGGTAGCGGTCGGCGAATTTGGGATCGAGGCCACAGACCGAAAGCAGCTCGCGCACGCGGAGGGCGCGGAGGGCAGGATCGCGCTCGATCCCGTGGACCATGATCGGCTCGGCGATGATCTCGCCGACCTTCATGCGCGGGTTGAGTGAGCTGTATGGGTCCTGAAAAATGACCTGGATGCGGCGGCGCATGGCCACCAGCTCTCTGCGTTCCAGCTTGGCGATGTCGACGCCGTCGTAGATGATCTCCCCGGCGGTCGGCCGCTCGAGCCGGAGGATGCACCGGCCGGTGGTGGTCTTGCCGCAGCCGCTCTCACCGACGAGACCCAGGGTCTCGCCGCGGCGTACCGAAAAGTCGATACCGTCGACCGCCTTCACCTCGCCGATCTTGCGGTGCACGACGATCCCTTCGGTGACCGGGAAGTGCATCCGCAGCCCCCTGACTTCGAGGAGCGGATGTGTCCCGACCGCCGTCGACTGCGCGTTGCTCATTTGTCGAGCCAGATCGTCCCAAGATCCTGATTGACGTAATGACTGGGGCCGATCTTCCAACCTTTGACATAGGAGCGGTACGGCACGTTCCGCTGCCACCAGAGCAGGTAGATCGCATGGGCCTGCTCGTCCAGGACGTATTTGTTGAACTCGAGCAAATCGGCGTGCTGCTTGGCCTTGTCGAGTTCGCGCAGCTGCCGGTCGTACATTTCGATTTCTTTCGGATCGTCGAACTGCCCGTAGTTAGAGCTGGACACGGAATGCGGCAGGTATTTGCCGACATCGGCGAGCGGATTGACGACGTTCTGGCAGTTACCCTCGGTGCCGACGTCGAAGTTGCCGCTGCGCAACGCCTCGAACCACGGCCCGGTCGGCAGTACCCGCTGGGTTACGTGCAGTCCGATCTTGCTCCACTGGTCGGCGACCCAGATCCCATAGTATTTATAGGGTTGATCGACATTGCGGTTCAGCAGTTCAAACTGAAGCCCCTCGGCTCCGGCCTCTTTGAGCAAGCGCCGCGCCTCGGCCCGCGACTTTTCAATGTCGGGCCAATAGCCGGCGATCTGCTGCAGCTCTTCCTTAGTCGGGGCGAGCGGCGAATCTGGGAAAGTGAGGCCGCCGACCGTGTGTACGACCGCGATCTTGGATAGCTCTGGTGCGCTACCCCATCGGTCGATGGCTAGGGTCAGTGCCCGCCGTACGCGGACGTCGTCGAACGGTTTGCGCTTGTGGTTCGGCGTTATCTCCCCGCCACAGTTCCAGTCGCTGGTCTGTACGGTAATTTTGTCGCCTAGCGCCTTTTTCAGCTCGTCGACAGTGGAGGGCGGGAAGCCGCGAAATTCGATTGCAGCCCGGTCGGCGCGAATCGCCTCGACCCGCACCGCCTGCTTGTCGGCATAGACTCCGGTGAACCCGTCGAGATAAGGCAGTCCTTTGTGATAATAATCGGGGTTCCTCACTCCTTTGATCGACTGGCCGATTTCATAGGACGCGAACTTGAACGGGCCGGAGCCCATGAAGTTCTTTTCATACCAATGGGGATCCTGATCGAGGATCGACTTCTTGTAGATCCAGGCGTAGGGGTCGGCCAATGCCGGCAGAAATGCGTCGGTGGCGAACTTTAGACGAAAAACCACGGTCGTCAGATCTGTAGCCTCGACCTTATCGACCATCACGAAATTGCTCTGCCGGGCGCTGATGACGCCGTTCGGCGGAAAGATGATCTCGTTCCAGCTGGCGGCGACATCGTCGGCTGTCAGTGGCGAGCCGTCGGAAAATTTGACGCCCTCGCGGATCTTGAAGGTGTAGGTCTTGCCATCATCGGTTGGCTTTGGCATCGCCGTGCACAGATCGCAGACGAGATCGTCGGTCTTGCCCGGGTCGTAGGGGTCGGCGCGGATCAAGACGCTGTAAAAGGGTGCGGCCGAGTGGATCGTCGCGTAGGTCTCCTCACGATGCGCGTCAAAGCTCGGCGGCGCGTCTGCCGGGATCATGTAGGTCAGCGTACCGCCACGTTTCGGCTCCTCGTCCGCCGCGGCGAACGCAGCCGATGCCATGCCTCCGATAAAGGCGGCGACCACTGCCGTTTTGAGTTTCACTGTTCCTCCGTGAGGTCTCATTTATCGAGCCAGATTGTCGCTAAATCCTGGTTGAGATAATGGCTGGGGCTGATCTTCCAGCCTTTCACATATGACCGGTAGGGCACGGTCCGGTACCACCAGAGCAGAAAGATCTCATGCGTCTGGGTATCGATCACGTATTTCTCGAAGTCGCGCATCAGCATTCGCTGCTTCGTGAAGTCGGTCTCGCGCAGCATCCTGTCGTAGAGCGACATCTCCTGTGGGTCGTCGAACTGCCCGTAGTTAGCAGCATAGCTCGGTAAGTACCGCTGCACGTCGAGCATCGGGTTGACCACGCTCTGGCAATTGCCGTTGAGCACGGCGTCGAAGTTGCCCGTCCGCATTGCTTCGAACCAAGGGCCGGTCGGCACCACGCGCTGGGTGACGTGAACGCCGATCTTGCTCCATTCGTCGATGACCCAGGTACCGTTATATTTGTAGGGCTGATCGATATTGCGGTTCAACAGCTCGAAGCTGAGCCCCTCGGCTCCCGCCTCTTTCAACAGCCGTCTCGCCTCTGCGCGCGAATTCTCGATGTCGGGCGAAAACCCAGCCAGGTCCTGCAGTTCCTCCTTGTCCGCCGCCAGCGGTGAACCCGGGAAGACGATCCCGCCGACGGTGTGCACATTGGCGATCTTGGCGAGTTGCGGCGCGCCATCCCAGCGGTCGATCGCCAGGCTCAGTGCGCGCCGCACCCGGGCATCGTCGAACGGTTTGCGCTTGTGATTGGGTTCGACGAAACTGGCGCAGTTCCAGTCGCTCTGTTGCACCGTGATCTTGTCGCCCAGCGCATGGACGAGCTCGTCGCGCACCGCGGGTGGAAAGCCGCGGAACTCGATCGACGCGCGGTCCGCGCGGAGCGCGTCGACCCGAACAGCCTGTTTGTCCGCGTAGATGCCGGTGAAACCGTCGAGGTAGGGCAGCCCCTGTTGATAATAGTCGGTATTCTTGACGCCCTTGATCGACTGGCCGATTTCGTAGCCGGCGAACTTGAAGGGACCCGAGCCCAGGATATTCTTCTCGTACCAGCGGGGATCCTTGTCGAGTATCGCCTTCTTGTAGATAAAGCTGAACGGGTCGGCGAGCGCAGGCAGAAAGGCACTGGTCGCGAATTTCAGCTGGAACACCACGGTTGTCGGATCGGGAGCCTCAACCGTGTCGACCATCACGTAGTGGCTCTCACGTGGGCTTAGTATGCCTTTGGACGGGTGGATAATCTCATCCCAACTCGCCGCTATGTCCGCTGCGGTCAGAGGCGTCCCGTCGTGGAATTTGACGTCGTCACGGATCTTGAAGGTGTAGGTCTTGCCACCGTCGGTCGGCTGAGGCATCGCCGTGCACAGATCACAGACGAAGTCGGTCGTCGAGGAGGGGTTGTTCGGATCGACGCGGATCAGCACGCTGTAGAAGGGTGCGGCCGAATGAATGGTGGCAAACGTCGTCTCGCGATGACCATCGAAACTCGGTGGCGCATCCGCGGGGATCACATAGGTCAGTACCCCGCCATGTTTCAATGTTTCCCCGGTCATCCCAGTGACCGCCCCCGTGCCCAGGATCGCAGCGAGGCTCGCCGCCAATAGCCCCGATCGGATCGCCATCCGGTCCTCCTGTTCAGCGTATTATCTATCGAGCCAGATCGTTGCCAAGTCCTGGTTGATAAAGTGGGTCGGGCTGATCTTCCAGCCCCTCACATACGACCGATAAGGCACGATCCGGTACCACCAGAGCACCCAGATCATATGGCTTTGGTCATCGAGCACGTATTTCTCGAACCTGCGCATCAGGGCGCGCTGCTGCACCGGATCGGTCTCGTGCAGCAGTTTTTCATAAAGGTCGATCTCGCTCACGTCTTCGAAGTGGCCGTAATTCTCCGCGTCGACCGAGGCGGGCAGGACCTTCTGAATATCGAGCAGCGGGTTGACAAAGCCGTGGCCGGGGGCTTCGAGAACGACATCGAAATCACCGTTGCGCATCGCCTCGAACCACGGGCCGCTAGGCACTACGCGCTGCGTCACGTGCAGCCCGATCTTGCTCCACTCGTCAATCAGCCAGGTCGCGACGTATTTATAGGGCTGATCGACATTGCGGCTGAGGAGCTCGAAGGAGAGGCCCTCGGCTCCCGCTTCCTTCAGCAGGCGCCGAGCCTCGGCCCGCGACTTTTCGATGTCACGCCAGTAGCCCGCGAGCTGCTCCAGCTCATTTTGGGTCGCCGCCAATGGCGAGCCGGGAAAGACGATGCCGCCGACAGTCTTGACAATCGCGATTTTCGACAATGCCGGCGCGCCGTGCCAGCGGTCGATCGCCAAGGTTAATGCTCGGCGGACCCTAGCGTCGTCAAACGGTTTCTTCTTGTGGTTTGGTGTCACTGCGCTGGCGACGTTCCAATCGCTCTCCTGCACCGCGATCTTGTCACCGAGCGCCTTGACGAGCTCGTCGCGCGCGGCAGGTGGCATGCCGCGGAACTCGATGGCAGCGCGGTCACTGCGGATCGCCTCGACCCGCACCGCCTGTTTGTCGGCATAAATGCCGGTGAAGCCGTCCAGATAGGGCAGGCCTTTATGATAATAATCGACGTTTCTCTCGCCTTTGATCGATTGGCCGACCTGATAGTCGACGAACTTAAAAGGGCCAGAGCCGAGAATGTTCTTTTCGTACCAGCGCGGGTCCTCGTCGAGGATTGCTTTCTTGTAGATGAAATTAAACGGGTCGGCGATGGCCCCCAGGAACGCTGATGTCGCGAACTTCAAACGGAAGACGACCGTGCCCGGGTCGGGCGCCTCGACTTTGTCGACCATCAGGTAGTTGCTGGCGCGCGCGCTCAACACGCCGTCCGGTGGAAAGATGATCGCATTAAAGCTGGCCGCCACATCGGCAGCGGTCAATGGCGCGCCATCGTGGAATTTGACGTCTTGGCGGATCTTGAAGGTGTAGGTCTTGCCGTCGTCGGTCGGCTGCGCCATCTCGGTGCAGAGATCGCAGACAAAGTCGGTGGTCGAGGACGGGTTCTCCGGGTTGATGCGGATCAGTACGCTGTAAAAGGGTGCCACCGAATGTACCGTCGCGTACGTGCTCTCGCGGTGACCGTCGAAGCTCGGCGGCGCGTCAGCCGGGATCATGTAGGTCAGTGTTCCGCCATATTTCGGCTCCTCATCGGCAGCGGCCGGTAAAGTAGCGAGCATCGCCACCATCACGGTCATCCCGGCCCACCGGCCGGTGTGACGGAACGGCAATGTTGCCCGCAGGCTCATTTGTCGAGCCAGATCGTGGCGAGGTCCTGATTGATGTAGTGGCTCGGGCTGATCTTCCAGCCTTTTACATAGGATCGGTAAGGAATGATCCGGTTCCACCACAATACCCAGATCTCGTGGGCCTGGTCGTCGACCACGTACTTCTCGAATTTGCGCATCAGCGCGCGCTGGTTGGCGAAATCAGTCTCGCGCAGCATCTTGTTGTAGAGATCGACCTCTGCCTGGTCCTCGTACTGGCCGTAATTCCCAGTATAGACCGAGCCCGGCAGATAGTCTTGGACATCCATCAGCGGATTGGGCACGCCGTGGCAATTCGCTCCTAATACGATTCCGAAATTGCCGCTTCGTAGCGCGTCCAGTTCCGGGCCCGTCGGCAATACGCGTTGTGTGACGTGCAACCCAATTTTGCTCCACTCATCGATCAACCAGATGCCGACATATTTGTACGGCTGGTCGACGCCTCGGTTCAAAAGCTCGAAGCTGAGCCCTTCGGCCCCGGCCTCTTTTAAGAGGCGCCGCGCCTCCGCTCGAGATTTTTCGATGTCGGGCCAAAATCCAGCGATCTGCTCGAGCTCCGCTTTGGTCGGCGCCAGCGGCGAGCCGGGGAAGACGATGCCGCCGACCGTTCGCACATTGGCAATCTTCGATAGCGCCGGCGCTCCATGCCAGCGATCGATTGCGAGACTCAGCGCTCGGCGCACCCGAGCGTCGTCGAAGGGCTTGTGCTGGTGATTGGGTAGAACAAGGCTGCCGCAGTTCCAGTCGCTTTCCTGCACTTCCAGCTTGTCGCCGAGCGCGCCCTTGAGCTCGTCGCGGGCCGCCGGGGGCAGGCCGCGAAACTCGATTGCCGCGCGGTCGCTGCGGATCGCCTCGACCCGGACCGCCTGCTTATCGGCGAAGATGGCGGTGAAGCCATCAAGATAAGGCAGTCCCTTGCGATAGTAATCGGGGTTTCGCACGCCCTTGATCGCTTGACCAGTCTCGTATGCGGCAAACTTGAACGGCCCCGAGCCCAGCACGTTGTTCTCGTACCAGCGTGGATCCTGGTTGAGCATCGCCTTCTTGTAGATGAACGTGAAGGGATCGGCGAGCGCCGGCAAAAATGCTGATGTCGCGAACTGGAGATGAAAGACGACGGTCGTCGGGTCCGGGGCCTCGATCTTGTTCACCATTTCGTACCAGCTCTGGCGCGGGCTCAGCACACCCTTTGGCGGGTGAACAATGTGCTCCCAGCTCGCTGCCACGTCCGCTGCCGACAGCGGCGAACCGTCGTGCCACTTGACCCCTTCGCGGATTTTGAAGGTGTAGGTCGTGCCGCCATCGGTCGGCTGTGGAATAGCCGTGCACAAGTCACAGACAAAATCCGTAGTGGATGACGGGTTTTCCGGGTTGATCCGGATCAGCACACTGTAAAAGGGCGCCATGGCTTGAAGGGTCGCGAAGGTGCCCTCGCGGTGACCGTCGAAGCTCGGCGGCGCATCCGCCGGGATCATGTAGGTGAGCACGCCGCCGCGTTTGGCCGGCGCCTCCTCCTCGGTCGGCGGCGCAGCCGCGGCCGCGCTCCCAAGCACGATTAGCACACCTGCCATCAGCCACGTCGCTGCGATTGTCATCGCCGTCTCCTCTCAGGAGGCCGCCATCCCGCTGGCCGCGTGATGCGGGTGCGCTGCAGTTTCGATCGCGATTTCATCGCTGCGAAAGCAAGCCGCGAGGTGTCGCGAGTCTCCGGCGGGTTCGAGCGGCGGTCGCGCCGTGGCGCAAGCATCCACCGCAAACCGGCAGCGCGGCCGGAACGAGCAACCGGCATCGAGCCGTGTCAGATCGGGCGGCTGACCCTCGACCGGGTCGAGCCGCGCCTGGCGCGGTCGATCGAGCCGTGGCACCGAGTGGAGCAGCGCCATCGTGTAAGGATGCTTGGGGTAGTGGTAGATGTCAGCCGCACGGCCGCTCTCGACGATCCGGCCAGCGTACATCACGTTGACCCGGTTGGCGTAGCGCGCCACCACCCCGAGATTGTGGGTGATGATGATCAGCGCCACGTCGAGCCGGCGCGTCAGTTCCTTCATCAGCTCGAGGATCTGGGCTTGGATCGTCACGTCGAGTGCGGTCGTCGGCTCGTCGGCGATGATCAGCTTCGGGTCGCAGGCCAGCGCGATCGCGATCATGATGCGCTGGCGCATCCCGCCCGAAAGCTGGTGCGGATATTGCCTGAGGCGCCGCCCCGGGTCGGCGATGCCGACCAGACCGAGCAATTGCACGGCCCGCTCCCGGGCGGCGGCTCGATCGGCGCCGCGATGCTGCTCGATGGTTTCCGTGATCTGCCGCCCGATGGTCAGAACCGGGTTCAGCGAGGTCATCGGCTCCTGAAAGATCATGCCGATGTCGCTGCCGCGGACTTGCCGGATCGCCTCCTCGGACAGGCCCAACAGGTCGCGGCCGGCAAAGATTATCTCGCCCTTGGTGATCCTCCCGGGCGGATCGGGGATCAGGCGGAGGATCGACAGAGCCCCGGCGGTCTTGCCCGACCCGCTCTCGCCAACGATCGCGACCGTCTCGCCGCGTTCAATGGTGTAGGAAATGCCGTCTACCGCCGGCACGACACCAGCGCCGGTGCGGAACTCGGTGTGCAGGTCCCTGACTTCTAAGAGCGGTGGCAAATCAGCCGCATCTTCCTCCCGTTCAACCTTTCCGGGTTGTGTTTTTCGATCGGCTGCCAGTGGTATCGGCCGCCGCCCCGGCTGTCAACGGCAACGCGGGGTCAGTCGATATAGCTACGCGACCGCGGTTACTCACCGCTTATCGATGCAAACTCCGAGGGAACGCCGAGCTGCGTGATGAACTTGAGCAACGGAGGGATGACCATCTCTAGAGCACGGTCGAGTGAGTTCGCGATTGGCCTGGCGCTCGATTAGGCGACGGTGGCACTTGCGCTGCGAACGGGCTTTTGCCCGGCGCGGTCAACCTGGATTCACATGCCTACGGGAGCCGGGAAGTCAAACCGGGCCAGTCGGCTCAGCAGCTCCTCTGCCTCGAAGGGCTTTGGAATCACGGCGTTTGCGCCAAACGCCTCGGCCATCCGCAAGTAATCGACGTTGCGGTTCCGTGCACCACCCGAAATAGCGATGATCTTGACCTCCGGACGCTCGCACCGGATCTTCAGGATAGTTTCGATACCCTCCTGCTCGGGCATGATGATGTCGGTGATCACGACATCGGGGCGCTCCTCGCGGAAGACGGCCATCGCCCGCATACCGTCCGAAGCGGTCACTACATCGTACCCGTTACGGTGAAGGATCCGAGAAAGCGTGTACCGGACCAGTTGGTCGTCGTCGATTACCAAGACCTTCATCGGGTTAGCCTCGTATAGCGCGGTAGCCCACTGAAGCAGAAAGTCGGTACTAATGATTTAACGGAGGCTTCGCTTGTGATGGCAGTCGCGCCAGGCGGTCTGCGCGCTCACGTTGCAGCGAATTCAAGAGATGATGCAACGGATCCGTAGACCGGAAGGGAAATGGTAAATTCGGTCGCTTCGCCTGGTTGGCTTCTGACCTCGATCCGCCCGCCATGGTTAGTGATGATGCCGTGAACGACAGAGAGTCCGAGCCCGGTGCCCTCGCCGACGTTTTTAGTCGTAAAGAAGGGCTCGAAAATCCGCTCCCTCGTTTCGGCATCCATGCCACAGCCGGTATCGGCGACCCGGACGTAAACGAAATCGCCGCCCTGGCGACGATTTGATCGCTGGCTCGCCGATGAAACGCTGACGGTGATTGTCCCCAGTGCGTTACCGATAGCCTGCTGGGCATTAGTTAACAAATTGACGATGACCTGCTGAAGCTGACCGGCATCGGCAAGAATGAGCGGGACCTCCTCGATCTCTTCGTGGATCAGTATCGTCGCAGGAATGGTCGGGGCGCAGCATCCGTAGGGCCTGGCGGGTGGTCATGGCGAGATCAATCTTCGTCTTAGCCGCTTCCTGATCTCGGCTAAAGGCGAGAATGCGCTGCACGAGATCACGGCCATGTCTGCTCGCCTGGACGACCATTTCCAGATCCTCCCTTTCGCTGCTTCCTTCCGGCATTTGCCGCACCAAAAGCGCCGACAGAGCGAGAATCGGTAACAAAGTGTTGTTGAGATCATGTGCGATTCCGCTGGCGAGGGTGCCGAGCGCCTCGAGCTTTTGCGAATGGAGCAGCTGCCGATGTCGGTGGGCCCATGTGGATTTTCCCGGGTAAAACTGGCTCGGATGATGTCGTTGAGACCAACCAGAGATATGCGCCCGCCCGGACCCAGATCGATCGGTTGCGGGGCGGGGTCGAGGGTGGTCGAGACAAGCCGGCCGTCAGGTCCGATGATTCCTTCTTGTACCGTCGCGCTCGACAGCAGCGGGATCGCGTGCCCCCAACCATAGATATTGAATTGGCCGTGTGCCGCCCGCATGCGTTGGACGACGGCTTCCATCGCGCCGGCGACACCATCGAGGATGTGAGTCACTTCGTCGGCGAAGGCGACCGCGAGATTGTGCCCTTCGGACCGCGTGCGATCCATCGCGGCCTCTCTCGCCGCCGTGATCGAGGCGATGACCTCGCCCACATCGCCAGAATGACGATGATGCCGACGGCAACGATCTCGAATGTGATGGCTCGGGCGTGGCGACGCGGATCGCTGGGGAAAGGGATGAACAAACTCCCGAGCTCCGAAGAGGACGGACCATCGAGGCACAGCGAGGTTAAGATTCTGCTTATTCCTCATGCGGCGGGCGGCAGCCGCCGGCGTGGTCGGGGGTCTTCACGCCGCCACCGCGTCTCGTTAAGATCGCCCTGGCATCAACGTCAGCAACGACGAGGAGGACCAAGCCATGCCGATCTCCATGTATCACGCTTCAGTGCCGGTGTTTCTGCAGCTGCTCGGCGGCCTCAAGGGGGTCATCGAGAAGGGCGAGGCGGCGGCCACCGCGAGGAAGTGGGAGGAGAACACGCTCCTGAACTGGCGGCTCTATCCCGACATGTTCACCTTCGCCCGCCAGGTGCGGCAGGCGAGCGAGCACGCCTTTGGCGCGGGTCGGGCCGCCGGTGTGGCGGTTCCCGAGCTTCCCGCGATCGACAACAACTTTGCCGAAATGAAGTCGCGCATCGACAGGACGATCGACTTCCTAAAGGGCCTCAGGGCTGAACAGCTCGACGGCAGAGAGGATGCGCAGGTCACGCTCACCCAAGGCGGCCAGCAACGCAATTTCCGCGCCCAGGTCTACCTCTACCACCTCGCGATGCCGAACTTTTATTTCCACATTACGACAGCGTACAATATTCTGCGCAGTCTTGGTGTCGATATCGGCAAGCGCGACTTCATGGGCCAGATGCCGTCCTAAGCTTCCACTCGCTCCGCTCTCCCTCCCCGGGCTAGCAGCCGCACGTAGGCCTGCGGCTCCGAGCTCGACGGTCGCCGCTGTTGTTCCCCTGGGGATGCGGGGAGAGAGCCCAGGGGAATATCAAGATTATTTCAGGGGAGAGGTGCGGGTGGACAGGAGCGAGGCGCGGTCGCACGGTTCGCCGGATTCCGAGCGGTCAGTCGGTATCAGTGGCTCGTGTTTCTCGTCGCGTAGCTCGGTTGGACGCTCAACGCCGGCGGCGACCGGCGGCGCTGCTCGCGGACGCCGTTGACGCCACTGCCGTGGTGCCGTTTGTCAACCATGGCATCATGCTGTGGAGCCTCGGCGGTATCTGCGACACCATCGGCCGCCGGGCTGCGGTCATGCTGTACAGTGCCGGCACCATCGTGTTCGGCCTGATTCTTTATCTGGCCCTTCCGGGATACGAACCTTGGTACCGAGGATCCTGCCGATCTTCGGCTTTTTTCGTCTTCGGCGTGTTCTCGGGCTACGCGGTCTATCTACCGGAGCTGTTTCCGACTCATATCCACTCAACGGCCGTCGGGTTCTGCACCGGCAGTGCCCGTATTATCACGAGCTTCGGCCCGCTCATCGCCGGGCTCCTTGTGGGGGCGTTTGGCGGCAGCTTCAACCGTGTTCCGGCATTCATGACCTGCTTTGCGCTGTTGAGCATCGTCGCGCTGCTGCTCGGCCGCGAAACCATGGGCGACCCGCTCCCGCGATAGCCGGCTCACCCTGCGTCGTGTTGTTGGGCGGTGATCGCCGAGACCGCTTGGCTTCCAGTGCTCGCGGCGATCGAGCCCTCGCTCGTCGGCAAAGCGATCCTGGTCCTCGAGCGCGGACCTTCGAAGGGACCCCCTCATGCTAGGCGGCGGCGAGATCGGCCGGGAGGCCTAACGTGTTCGCGGCGGCGAGCATTCCCTTTCTCAGCTTGTCCACGGCGCGCACTTCAAGCTGGCGGATGCGCTCGCGCGAAACGTGAAACCGCCGGCTCAAATCTTCGAGGGTCAGGGGTTCGTCGCGCAGACGCCGCTCGACGAGAATCTCGCGCTCGCGCGCGTTGAGCCGCGCCATCGCCTCGCCGAGCAGCGTGCGCCGTTGCGCCATCTCGTCGGCCTCGGCGAGCGCCGTTTCCTGGCTCGGCCCCTCGTCGACCAGGCGATCGAGCCACTCGGCCTCGCCGTCCTCCGTCAAGGTCACGTTCAGCGATCCGTCGGCCGCGCTCATGCGGCGGTTCATCTCAACGACGTCCTTCTCCGGCACGCCGAGCTCGGCGGCGATCATTGCGACCGACTCGGGCGAGAGGTCGCCCGCCTCGAACTGCTCCAGCCGGCCCTTCAGTTGGCGCAGATTAAAGAACAGCTTTTTCTGTGCCGCCGTGGTGCCCATCTTCACGATCGAGGTGGAGTGCAGGATGTATTCCTGGATTGCCGCACGAATCCACCACATCGCGTAGGTCGCGAAGCGAAACCCGCGGTCAGGGTCAAACTTTTGCGCCGCTTGCATCAGCCCGACATTCCCTTCCGCGACCAGATCGGAGACCGGTAGACCGTATCCTGCAAAGCCTCGGGCGATCTTGATCACCAGGCGCAGATGGGCGCCGACGAGTTCACGCAGAGCTGTTTCGTCGCCGTCATTCCGCCAGGCTTGAGCGAGTTTCTGTTCTCGCTCGGGGCTGAGCATCGGGAACCGCTTGGCATCGGCCAGAAGGTGAGTGAGGGCGTCGCCCCGATTGTCAATCATGTTTGTCACTGTCATCTCTCGTTCGCGCGCCGTCGAATAGAAGGCCCGCGCTCCTGAAGGTCTCCAGGAGCTCGGTCGGGCAAATCTCGGCAGGAAGTAGTTGGCGCCGGGCGCCCTGATAATCTAGGAACGAAGGCAGAACTTTCAAGGGCTCAGCGGAACTTTATGGCCGCTCGCCGGAGAATACATTGATTCCCATCAATTATTCGTCAATGCCGCTGTCACGGCCGGGCAATCAGGATGTCGCGCCGTGCTCGAGAGCGCGTGATCGGCATTTCCAGGCATGAGGAATCCTAAACCGAGGGCTCAAAAGTCTCGCTTGTCACAAGCTTGGGAGAAAACCATTTGCGGCTCTTGAGAGATGAGGAGACCTAATGCGCTAAGCCGCCTCTAGGCGGGCAAGCGAATGCTACGCGACGGCAAGGCCACCCGCGCCGCCGCGATGGATCTGAGCAAAACCCCGTTTTGGAAGGAGTGACTCACATGCCGACGACATCGTCGCAAACCCCGGCGCGGCGGGATCGAACCTTGCTCCGCACCGCGCGGGCTGTCAGCAAATGGTTCTCGCGAGCGCTGAACGCGATCGGGCAACCCTACGCGAACCGCGAGACCGACCATTGGGCGGACTGGCCGCGCTTCCCGCCATTTTAAGCGACCGCCATCAAATCCAATCGTGGTTCCTGCGAACCGGGAACCCGAAGAAAGTGGCAAAGGATCAGACGATGACCAGCTACGACGACCTGCCCTATGTCGAGGCCGAGCTGAATTACCTCGCGCCGGTGGCGGAGCGGCCCCGTTACTACGCGTACGACCCGGAGCCGGGGGTGCTGCGCTCCAACATCGCCCACGAGGCGCACCGGGTGCGCATTCACGACATGCGGCCGATCCAGTCTCAGATCGCGCTCGACCGTCAGGGCTTCGCGCTGTTGGAGCAGCGCAGCGCGGTGCGCGATTTCTGGGACGAAGACGAAATCAGCCGAGTCTACTATCCCGAGGCCGAGCGCTTCATCGCTGCGGCGACTGGGGCGAGCCGCGTGTTCATCTTCGACCACACGTTGCGCCGCCGCATTCCGGGCGCGGTCGATCGCTCGCGCGATGCGCCGCGCCAGCCGGCAACGCGGGTGCATGTCGACCACACCGCCAAGTCCGGCCCGCAGCGGGTGCGCGACCTGCTGGGCGGGGACGCCGAGGAATTGCTGCGCGGCCGCGTCCAGGTGATCAATCTGTGGCGGCCGATCCATGGGCCGCTGCGCGATGCACCGCTCGCCGTGTGCGACGCGTCAACGGTGGCTGCCGCCGATCTCGTGCCGTCGGATCTCGTCTACCGCGACCGGCTCGGCGAGACCTATTCGGTCACCTACAACCCGGCGCACCGCTGGTTCTACGCGCCCGAGATGCGGGCAGACGAGGTTCTGTTGTTGAAATGCTGTGACACGATGACCGATGGGCGCGCGCGTTTCATGCCGCACACGTCGTTCGCCGACCCGACGACCCCGCCCGACGCGTCGCCGCGCGAAAGCATCGAGCTGCGCACGCTGGTCTTCCACCCGGCGTGACCTTCCGGCAGGTTTTCCGCTAGGCGCTTTTTGGTACTCCCGGTCCGCATGGCCGGCGGCATTGGAGCAATCCTCAACGTCGGATGCCGTCGGTGTGGGCGGAAGACGGAGCGGGGAAGGCCGTTTCGGCGACAGCACCCGATGCCGCATCGAGTGCCACAACCCGCTCGCGCAGCGCAGCGCTGATCCGCTCCTCATCGGTCCGGCCGGCGCCGGCGGCGCGCAAAACCTCGACCGTTTCGGGCCGGCCGAAGACCACGGTAATCTGGTGAAGCTTGGGGATGCGGCGTCCCCTGGGCAGCGCCTCGAAGGCGCCCTCGATATAAGCCGGCACCGCGGGCGCCCCGCTGCGCAGCAGCAGCTGTCCGACACCGGGTAGGAAACGCTGGAGCCTGCCGTCGGGCGAGCGCCACGCCTCGGGGAACCAGACCTGCACCTGGCCTGCATTTAGTACGCGGCGGGCGCTTTCGAGCACGGCGCCGGGATGGTTTGCGTCGACGGGGAAGACGTGCACGGCGCGGCAGAAGAGGCGGGAGAGCGGGTTGGAGAACATGCGCACCAAGTCCCCCGCCCAATAAAGACGGCGGAACTGCGACCAGGGCAATGAGGCAGCGATCACCAGCCCGTCGAGATCGCTGACGTGGTTGGGCGTGATCACGAATGCTCCCGTCACCGGCAATGTCGCGGCGCCGGCGACGCGCAGCCGGAACAAACCGCGCATCAGCAGCCGGTTGAGCGCATAGAGCGCCAGGCCGAACGCTGTAAGCAACGTGCCCCTCGGAGCGAGCCAACGCTCGAAATCGGCCGCGATGGCCGATTCTTCACGCGGCAACGCGCTGGTACCGCTCCGCCGTTCGCTTGCTAAGCGCAGCAGCTCGCGAATTGTCTGAATGCCGGCGATGTCGGTCTCCGAGAGCTGGATGTCCAACCGATCCTGCAATGCGACCGCAATTTCCATCCAGCCGAACGAATCCACGTTCAGATCGAGAGCGAGATCGACATCGAGGTCGAGCGCTTCTTCCGGATAGCGCTCGCGCAGCAGGGCCCAGACCGCTTCCGCGGTCGGATCGCGCAACAGCGCCATATCTTCCGCCGTCAGCTCATGGGCGGCCCGCCGCGTCCCTCCGGCAAGCGCCTCGGCATAGAGCGCCGGCAGCAGGAAGCGCCGGTATTTCCCGAGGCGGGTGCGCGGCAACGACTGATCGGTCAGGGCAAACCCGGATAATCGCTGCCAAGACGGAAGGTCGCGCGCCTTTTCCGCCAAAATCACGCGAATGCCGTCGCGCAGGTTCGTCGCTCCACGGTCATGCAGCTTGGCGCGATCCGGGCGCACCAAGGCGACGAGCGCGCCTTTGTCCTCCAGCACCGCCACCTCGGTGATTTCCGGGGCATTGCCGTAGATCGGCTCCAAATCCTCGGGGGCCACCTTCTTGCCCCCACCCAACACGAGGACTTCCTTATCCCGCCCGGTGACGAAGAGAAAACCGTCGCGATCGACAAAGCCCAAATCGCCGGTCCGGTACCAGCCATCAGCCGTGAACGCCGCGTGGTTGGATTCGGGACTGTCGAGATAGCCCTTGATGATCGAACTGCCACGCAGCTCGACCTCGCCGATTCCCTCTTGGTCGGGGTCGGCGATGCGAACCTTCCCGTCGGCGAGTGGCCGACCAACGCTGCCCGGACGCCGCGCGTCCGGCCGGTTGCCGGTAAACAGCGACGCCGTCTCTGCTAGCCCATATCCGGACAGCACGGTCCAGCCGAGAGCCTCGAGCCGGTCCTCGGTTTCCCTCTCCAGCCGTGACCCGCCCGAAACCAGCAGCCGCAGCCGCGCGGCCAAGCCCCGTCGAACCGGGGTGAACAGCAATCGTCCCACGCGCAACCCGGTCGAGCGCTGCACTAAGCTCGCCGATCGCAGCATTGCGTGCCATAGGAGCCGCACTGTTCGGCCGCGCGTCGCAACGTGCGTTTCGAGCGCGGTCCAGATCGCATCGTAGAGGCGCGGGACTCCAATGATCGTGGTGACCTCGGCCTCGCGAATCGCCCTCAGCAGCTGCGGGCCGGTCGTGCCGCCGGGCAAGACTATCGCGGTTCCGATGGTCAACGTGGTCAGCATGCCGACGATAAACGGATAGGCGTGGTGCAACGGCAGCGGCAGCAGCGCGCGGTCCCGCGGTCCGACAATATTCAGTTTCTGCAACGCCTCGACATTGGTCGCGATGTTGCGGTGGGTCAGCAAGAATGACTTGGGCGAGCCGGTGGTGCCGGAGGTCCAGGACAACACCGCCGGCTGGTCGGGAGCCGAGGGCGGCAGATCCTCCGTTCGCTCATCCAATATCGCCGGCCACCCCGTCGCACGCCGCCGGTCGCACTCGTCTTCATCGACCAAAATCACCCTGGCGGTGTGCAGGATTTCGCCACAAGCTTCCAGGTGATGAGCCGTCGTGAAGATCAGCCGAGCGGCACTGGAGGAAAGCGCCGCGTTCAGCTGCTCGGTATCGGCCAGATCATCGATCGGCACCACGACGCCGCCGGCCGCTAGGATCGCCAGGGCAGTGACGATCCACACCGGGGAATTGGGCGCCCACAGCGCGACCCGGCTGCCACTGCCAACCCCGGTGTCGCGCAGCCCGCCCGCCAAGCGCAGCGCCTTGTCGGCGACGGTGGCGCTGTCCCAGGTATGGCTGTCATCCATCCCGAATGCGATGACTGCAGGGTCTCGGCCGCGCGCGGTCAGGTCGTGTAGTAAACCGGTGATATTCCAGGAAGCAGCCACGACAAACTCAACGCCTAATCCACTGCCGCAGGATGTACGCCGCCGCCGCGGTGCTGCCAACATAGTCCCGGATTCGCGCGATCGGAACCGGATCTTTCCTAGTGGACCCTGGTCGAAAGGGACGCGCGGGTCCACGACTGTGAATCTGATGCTTGACACCCACAACCTTGCGTATACCTTCACGGCCGCGGTTAGAGATTCTTAATAACAGGCTACTTAAGAACATGGATGCGGTCTGGATAGGCTACGTAAGCGGGTTACCGAGCAGCCGTTGCTGGGTAAAGCGCCGTCGAGCCTCGCCTACGGTAAGCTGTCCCAGATAGTTGCGCAAAAGCCGGGTCCACAGGCGGTCGGTAGTGGCGACCTGCTCCTTCTCGAGGTTCGGTGAGGAGGAAGCTATGAACCGGTCGCTTACCTTGCCGGCCATGCTGAACGAGACCGATCTATCGTTTCAAATTCTGCACGGCTCCCCGGCCTACCCCATCGAAACCGCGTGGCGAGCTTGCCTGGCCGAGTCGGACTTCGCGACCCATTACACCGCACCCGAGTATTTTTTCGAGCCCCTGATCAGTGACAGGAAGCCGTTCGCCATCCTCAGCATCGCCGGCGAGGACGTCACGGCGGTCATGACAGGGCTTCACGATGCCGACCGAGTTCAATCGGGACTGTCTCTGCGCCCGCAGATTGCCTTTTCGCGCAAAGCCGATCGATTGCATGCAATGAATAATCTGATCGCGGGCCTTCTCCAGGAATCGAAATCGGCGAAGCTCGTTGATTTGTTTTTATGGTCCGAGATGGCCGGATTGGTTGACTCTCGTTTTCACAAAAGAACATACGAAGGCGTTGTCATGCTGGACCTTTCGCTAGGTCCAGATGCCCTCTTTCAGGAATTTACTAAGGTTAGGAGGAAGAGAATCAGGAGGGCGATAAAACACGGGGTTATTGTTGAGCCTGCTAAAAGTCGTGACGACATATCTGCCTACTATGCGGTTCACGTCGATTGGATACGTCGCAGATCCCGCCCGATCCCTGGAGAAGAGGAGTTTCAGGGGCTTTTCTCATCGCGGAGGAACCGGCGATTGCTTCTCGCGCGCTATAATGGCGACGTCATAGCCGGGGTGGTGCTTCGATTCGTTCCCGGCGGAATAGTGGAGGTGGCAGCTAGCGGCTCCCTCGAGGGCGCGCTACACTTGAGGCCCAACGATCTGTTGTACTGGCGCGCGATCGAATGGGCGTGCGCCGAAGGGCTGGCCAAATGCAACCTTGGCGGCGCTAACCTTTTTCTACGGCAATTCGGCGGCAAGGTCGTGCAAACGACCCGTCATCGCCTAGACTTATCGCTGTCTCGCCGATTCACAATCGGCGATTGGATGGCTGATAGGGTCGAGGGCGTCCGTCAGTCCATCCCGCCGGGAGTGGCCGGCTTTGCTCGCTCTCTGCGGAGCCATGTAAGAAAGCTCCGCTCCTAAAAATGACTTGTCCCGGTGGAACGGGATCAGCCTCCGCCCCCCGCTCAGCAATGGCCGACGATCAGCGGGATGTCATCGAGTTTCTGAGCAAGCCTTCCTCTTACACGGCGGCAGTCGAGCAGGTCGACATCATCCAAACCCATGTGTCGTTGGTCTTTCTCGCCGGCGAACGCGCCTACAAGCTCAAACTCGCGATAAAATTTCCCTACCTTGACTTCTCTTCGGCGGAAGCGCGTCGGGTAGCCTGCGAGACCGAGGTGGCACTCAACCGCCGCACAGCTCCGGACCTCTATCTCGGGGTCCGAGCGCTGACCCGCACCGCGAAAGGTGGGGTCGGCTTCGAGACTGAGGGGCCCGTGGTCGATTGGGTCGTTGTGATGCGACGCTTCGATCAGGCGGCGCTGTTCGACGAACTCGCCAGGACCGGTCGGTTGAACCCTTTTTTGATGAGAGAGCTCGCCGACCATATCGCGGCTTTCCATCGCGCCGCCGAACCGCGTCCCGATCACGGCGGCGCTGCGGCGTTAGCCGCCGTCGTCGAGACGAACCATTGCTGTCTGATGGCGGCGCGGCACGTCGGCTTTGCCGCCGAGCACATCGTCGACATCAGGCGAAGATCATTGGAGCGGCTTGCTGCGGTCGCTAGCCTACTCGACCGGCGGGCCGCGGCCGGAAAAGTGCGGCGCTGCCACGGCGATTTGCATCTCCGCAATATCTGCCTGCTCGAGGGCAAACCTACGCTGTTCGATTGCCTCGAATTCTCCGACGAACTCGCTTCAGTCGACGTCCTCTATGACCTCGCCTTCCTGTTGATGGATCTCGAGCACCGCGGTTTCGCCGATTTTGCCAACCTCGTGTTGAACCGCTATCTCGATTTGACAGGCGAGGACGAGGGACTTGCGGCGATGCCTCTCTTTCTGTCGTCACGCGCCGCAATCCGGGCGCATGTCACGGCAGCGGCGATTGAGCGGGCGGCGGTGTCCGGGGCGAAGCCGGAGATGGGAGCGGAAGCGCGAATTTACCTCGATCTTGCCGATCGGTTCCTGCGCCCGCGATCCTGCCGGTTGGTCGCGATCGGCGGCCTCAGCGGGACCGGCAAGTCGACCCTCGCGGCCGCACTGGCCCCAGCCCTCGGGGCGCGGGTCTTGCGCAGCGACGTGATCCGCAAGCAGCTGTTCGGGGTTGCCCCCGAAATGCGGCTGCCGACGGGCGCCTATACGGCGCAGATGTCGCGCCGCGTCTATCGGATGCTGCGCCGGAGGGCTGCCGAAGCACTAGCCGCGGGATATTCGGTGATCATCGATGCCGTATCGCTGAAGCCTAGCGAGCGACGCTCCATCGCCGCGGTCGCCGAAGGAGCTGGCGTCCCGTTTTCTGGTCTGTGGCTCGTAGCTCCGGCGGCGGCAATGGATCGGCGGCTGCGGGCGCGGCTCCACGACGCCTCCGATGCGTCCCCGGAAGTCCTCGCGCAACAGCTCGGGCAAGATCCAGGGACGATAGATTGGGTTCGCATCGATGCGGGTGCCGGTCCGGCCGATTGTCTGTCCGCCGTGCGGCGCGCTCTCGACCTGAGCTGACCGCCCGCGGCGGATCAAATCGAAGGCGGCTTTCCGCGGCTGCGCTTTACCTCCATCTGCTGCGCGCGCTCCACGCGGCGCTCGGGACTGAGCAAAGTGTTAAAAGCAGCAATGGCGGACCGTGAGGCGGCCACGCGCATCGTCGCTGCGCTAGACCGTGCCGCTGTCTCGGCTCTATCGTGCGACAGGAAAAAAGCGGAGCGTCGGGTGGCCAACACCGAAATCATTCCGGTCATCGATCTCGGACCCTATTTGTCCGGCACCCCCGGCGCAATTGATCGCACTGCTGGGGAGCTGCGGTATGCGCTGACCGAGATCGGCTTCTATTTCATCATCAATCACGGTGTGTCTCCCCGGCAAATAGGCGAAGTCTTCCGCCAAGTCGCGCGTTTTCACGCGCAGCCGCTCGAAAAGAAGCTGAGAATCAAGCTCGACAAGCACAATGTCGGCTACCTGCCGATGAGGGGCGATACGCTGCGTACGTCGACAGTCGAGACCGTTATCAAGCCAAATCTCAACGAAGCCTTTTTTGTAGCGCGAGACCTGCCGGGCGACCATCCGGACGTGCTGGCCGATCGGCGCTTCCGCAGCGCCAACCGTTGGCCGTCCGATCTGCCGGGCTTCCGGGAGGTCATCGTCGACTATTGCGACGCGATGGAGCGGCTGGCGCACAAGTTGGTGCGCCTGTACGCTCGTGCGCTGGGCCTGCCGACAGAGTATTTCGACCAGCCCTTCAAGAGCTGCAGTACAAGTTGCGGATGACGCACTATCCGCAACAGGCCGCCGCGCTGGACGACGAATTCGGCATCGCCCCGCACACCGACACCAGTTTTCTTACGCTGGTGGCGCCCAACGAAGTGCCGGGTCTCTCGATCCGCACGCGAGACGGCAAGTGGATCGCGGCACCAGCCATTCCGGACGCCTTTGTCGTAAACGGCGGCCAGCTTCTGCAACGCTGGACCAACGATTATTTTCTCGCCACGCCGCACCGCGCAGTAAACCGCTCGGGCGGCGAGCGCTACGCCCTCGCTTTTTTCTGCGACAGCAATATCAACTGGCCGGTTGCCGCGGTGCCGACTTGCGTCGGGCCGGACAAGCCGCCAAAGTACCCCACAACCTACTATACCGACTACATGATCCGCTACCAGCAGCGGACCTACAATGTGTTCAGCGCCAAGAACAAAAATGCCGCAGAATGAGCACTGTGCCGTTCACAATCCAACTAGTTCTCAAGACAGTACGCCCAGGTGTTGCCGTTGCTGACCAAAGGGAGTCAGGCCCAACGGCTCGGCCCGCCGCAGCCGACCCAGGCCTCGCAACCGCTGTCAACTCGGTGGATGAAGGAGTCGACATGTTCCCCAGCCCAACGCGCATGTTCTTGACCAAAGGGGTAGGTGTGCATCGCCATGCTCTCACCGCATTCGAGTTCGCCTTGCGCGATGCGGATATCGAGCAGCAGAACCTAGTTTACGTGTCGTCCATTCTCCCGCCGCGCTGCGAGGTTATTGCCCGCGAAGTAGGGATCGAGTTGCTCAAACCTGGGAACATCACTTTCTGCGTATTGGCCCGGTCCGAGACCAATGAATTCGGGCGCCATGTCTACGCCAGCCTCGGTTTGGCCAGACCGGCGGACCCGGACATGTATGGATATATATATATATCGGAGCTACACGATACGGCATGACCGCGGAGGCGAGCGGTGCACAGGCTGAGGATCTCGCCGCGACCATGCTGGCCTCGACACTCGGCCTGGATTTTGATCCCGAAGCTGCGTGGAACGAGCGCAAACAGATACACGAACACAGCAGCTTGATCATTGACAGCACGTCGATCACGGCAGCAGCTGAATGCGGCCGGGACAATCACTGGATTTGTGCGATCGCCGCTGCCGTTTTTCTGTTTTCCTAACCTAGAGTGCGTTTACCCGTCGTTTAGCACCCTCCCGCGCCTGTCCCGACCCAGCGAGCCGACTGAGCCTCTGGTTCAGCCAGCAGGCCGTCATTCGCCGGGCAGTGTGAACTGAAAGATGGCACCCTGTCCCGCGTTGGGGCTCGCCGACAAACTGCCGCCATGTGCCTCGATGATCCGCCGACTGATGGACAGTCCCATACCGGTGCCTTGTGGTTTTGTGGTGAAGAATGCATCGAAAATGCGCTCGGCTTGATCGACGGGAAGCCCGATGCCCGAGTCACTCACCGAAACCAAGAGCTGACCATGCTCGGTCCTCTTCGATGCGATGGTCAGTTCACCACCCGTCTGTCGCATCGCCTCGATGCCATTGAGCATGAGGTTCATCAAAACCTGCTGCACTTGAACGCGATCCGCTGTCGTATGCGGAAGCGCCAGGTCAAGTTCCGTGCGGATTGAAATAGAGTGCCGACCCGCCGTATCCCTCAGCAAAACCGTCATCTCGCGAAGGATTTCGTTCAGGTCGACGACTTCCCGTTCCGGCGTGCCTCGCCCGTAAAGTGAGCGAACTCGGTCGATGATGCCGGCGGCGCGCTTGACCGCCGCGACCATTCGCGAGGCAGCGCCGCATGCTTCCATCACATCGGGTGGATCACGACGAAGCCATCGCATGCAGGCGTTGGCGTCTATCGTGGCGGCAGCGATCGGCTGCCTGATTTCATGTGCCAGCGAGGCCGCCAGCTCTCCCATCATGCTCACGCGGTTCATGTATGCGAGATCTGCTTCGAGCTGGCGCAATCTTTCGCGCTCTCCTTCGGCGCGTTTGCGCTCAGTAACATCCGTTATCGCACCTACGAAGACCAAACGCTCCGGATCTTCGCCGGTCAAGCGATGAGCCACGGCTTGAACGTGTTTGACAGAACCGTCGGCCATCAACAGGCGATACTCGGCAATAAATTCGCTCCCCTCCATCGCGGCGCGGTCAATGATTTGACGGTGACGCATCCGGTCCTCGGGATGAGTGCGGTCGATCACCAACTGAATGGTGGGCTTTGTCGTAGGCTCGCATTCAAATATTCGATAGGCCCCATCGGACCAGTAGATTTCCCCGGTTGAAGCGTTCCAGCCGAAACTCCCCGTGTGGCTTAACTGCTCCGCCGCTGCCAGATACATCTCGCTCCTGCGCAACGCCTCCTCGGCCTTCTTCCGGTCGGCTCGTTCTCGGGCTTCGCGCAGCGCGCGATGCACCGATGGCACGAGCCGCGATAACCGCGCCTTCAGAACATAATCCGTGGCGCCGCTCGTGAGTGCTTCGATCGCTATCTCTTCGCCGAAGCCCGAGACAAAGATGAAAGGCAGATCAGGGCGGGCGCTCAGCGCAAGCTTCAATGCGGAAAGGCCGTCGAACGAAGGAAGCTTGTAATCGGCGAGAATCAGGTCAATTCCACTCTCTTCAAGAGCGGCCAGAAACTCGGCGCGGGTTTGGACGCGGGTTACTTTACAGACGAAATGATCCGCTTCGAGGAGTTCTTGAATGAGCTCAGCATCCTGGATGCTATCCTCCAACAACAGAATGCGGAGCAGCGCTTGCTCGGCCGTCTTGCGTTTGGCGCGTTCTCGGGCTTCGCGCAGCGCGCGCTGAACCGACGGCACGAGCCGCGATAACCCCGTCTTCAGAACATAATCCGTGGCCCCGCTGGTGAGCGCGTCGATCGCTATCTCTTCGCCGAAGCTCGAGACAAAGATGAAGGGCAGATCAGGGTAGGCGCTCAGTGTAAGCTTCAATGCGGAAAGGCCGTCGAACGAAGGAAGTGCGTAATCGGCGAGAACCAGATCAAATCCCCGGTCTTCAACAGCGGCCAGGAACTCGGCACGCGTTTGGACGCGGGTTACTTCGCAGACGAAATGTTCGGCTTCGAGGAGCTCTTGAATCAGCTCCGCGTCCTCGACGCTATCCTCCAGCATCAGAATGCGGAGCGGAGATTTCACGATGCCTTCTTCACGCTGCCCGGGGGCGGCTCATTGATGACCGCCCAGAAGACGCCGAGTTCCTTGATGGCATTGACGAATTCATGAAAATCGACCGGCTTTACCACATAGGCGTTGACCCCGAGTTGGTAGCTCCTGATCATGTCTTTTTCCTCGTGGGACGATGTCAGCACCACCACGGGTATCAGTTTCAGCCGTTCGTCGGACCTGATTTGCTGCAAGACCTCCAACCCATCGATCTTCGGCAGTTTTAGGTCCAGCAGCATGACCGCGGGGTTATCGTGGGAGCGAGTGCTGAACTCGCCCCGACAATAAAGGTAATCCAGCGCTTTTTCTCCGTCGCGGGTAACCTCGACCTCGTTTGCCAGGTTGTATTCGCCCAGCGCCGTCAGCGTAAGTTCCACGTCTCTCGGGTCGTCCTCGACGAGCAGAATGCGTGCCAGTTCGCTCATAGCGTGTTCGCGGTCCTCTCTGCCGCATCTTGGGCTTTAGGAAGTGAGAAATAGAAGGTCGCTCCTTGATCTACTGCCCCCTCGGCCCGCATCTGCCCTCCGTGCCGATGGATGATGCGCTGAGCGGTCGCCAATCCTATTCCGGTGCCTTCAAACTCTTCGGAGCGATGCAGACGCTGAAACACCCCGAAAAGCTTATTTACATATTGCATGTCAAATCCCGCTCCGTTGTCTCTTACAAATACCTCTACTTGATCTTCCTTACCCTCGGCACAGCCAATCTGGATTTCAGCCCGGCTTTGCAGCCGTGTGAACTTAACCGCATTGGAAACCAGGTTCACAAGGACAATTTTCAGCATCGAACGATCGCCGTAACACACTGGGAGCGCCCCTATTTTCCAATCAATGTCTCGACCGTTCGTTTCTTGCCTAAGCTCCGCGACGACCTCCCTGACAAGCTGCTCCAGGTTCACTGCGGCCTTTTTGGTCTCGGCCCGCCCGATCCTCGAGAATCCCAAGAGGTCGTCGATCAGGTTGCCCATTCTTTTCGCCGACTCGAGAATCGTTTGCATGAACCGACGACTCTTCTCATCGAGCACAGAAGATGCCTGCTTCTGTAGCAACTCCGAGTATCCGACTACATGGCGAAGTGGCGCGCGCAGGTCATGGGAGACCGAATACGCAAACGATTCCAGCTCCTTGTTGCTCGCTTCGAGTTCCGCAGCCTGCTTGGCGAGTTCCTGATTGAGTTGGCGGATTTCGTCTTCTCGGTGCTTGCGCTGTTCCAGTTCCACCTGAAGCCGGTCGCGCGCTTGACGAAGACCGTTCTCGATACGGCGTCCAGCAGCGCTGAACCAAGCAACGATTAATGCCCATGCTATGAAAACGAAAAAATAAGGCAGATCACTAGCGGAAACGGCGAAGGTGTAGACCGGCTCCACAAAGAAATAGTTGAAGCATGCCATCGCTAGCAAGATCGCCAACACGGAAGCCCCAATCCCTGCATACCAAGTGGTAAGAGCGATCGACAGGGTGAGAACCGGCAGCTCTACATCGCGGAACTGGTAGTATTGCAATGTAAGCGCCAGCCCCAGCCCGATGGCGACGGAAACGACCGAAAGTCCATAGCGCAGGATCGGTGAGCGGATCCTCTGCGATTCCAAATTCCAGCGCGCTAGGGTCCCCCCTATTCCGACACCTGTGGGCCCTTCCGCATGATCAGTCATCATGGCACTTTCGTTCCGATGCCGCTGCGGGGAGCGAGCGCAACGCGGCTGCTACCCAATGTGAGAATGTAACCGTCGCCCCTCCAGTCGAGACGTATGAGACACAACGCGAGCCCACGCCCGTTTGGTCGCGGCCCACCGACAACGGACCATCATAGCGCCTTCATGGAGGGATCGAAAACGTACGCCAAGAGATCCATCCTAGGCAGCCGCTTTATCGCTTGCATCAACCCCGATCGTCGACACGGACGGCCCCGATATCGTTACCGGTTCAGACCCGTGGCGAGCCAGCAAGTCATCGCCGGCGCGGCCCGGTCACCAGTCCAGCGCGTAAGCATTGTGCCGGATTCGAGCCCCGCCGACCAGTTGAATCGGGCTGATGTCGCTCGCGCAAGGAGAACTACGCCACTCGATCTGGGCCGGTCAAGTGGCTGGGCCTGCCCGCGCGGGCGTCTATTGGTTAGGCAGATTCGTCCGGCTATCGGGCCGGAGCTGGACGTCGAATTCATCGGCGCGATCCTAGTGCTGGCCGAAACCTGCATTCTGTTTGCCGGAGTCATCTCGCGCTACATGTTCAATAGCCCGATCATCTGGACCGACGAGCTGGCCACATTTTTGTTCCTGTGGCTTGCGATGATCGGCGCTGTCGTCGCGCTGCGGCACGACGGGCATATGCGCCTGACCACCTTCGCCAACCGGGTCGGGCCGCAATGGGGCAGCTGGCTTGCCACCATCGCATCGCTTGTCTTGATCGTCTTTGTGCTCGAAATCCTTGCGCCGGCTCAGCAATTCCTACAGGTACAGCGCTCGACCGAACTGATCACTCTGCACATCTCGGACGGGTATCGGGTGGTCGCGATCCTGGTCGGCGCCGGCCTGATCGCGATCGTTGCCTTGTTGCGTCTGCTGGAAACCACGACCTGGGTGTCGTTCCTGCTGGCGTTCGCGCTGATCGGCGGGATCGCCGGAGGATTGTGGTTAGCGCAGCCGCTGCTGGCGGACATGGGCCGTGCCAGCCTGATCCTGTTCTTTGTCGTCATTGTCGGGGCGTGCGTCTTCATAGGCGTGCCGATCGCCTTTGCCTTTGGCATTGCCACCTTCTCGTATCTGGCGCTGACCACGACCA
The DNA here is from genome assembly GCA_963703745.1 of uncultured Alphaproteobacteria bacterium. Taxonomy (GTDB): domain Bacteria; phylum Pseudomonadota; class Alphaproteobacteria; order ATCC43930; family CGMCC-115725; genus AP-15. The sequence goes on from CAVPFL010000002.1 coordinate 241,414, forward strand.
TGCCGCTGGAGATTGTCGTCAACCGCATGGATGACGGCATCTCGAACCTGCTGCTCCTGGCTGTGCCGATGTTCGTGTTCCTCGGTTTATTGATGGAGATGACCGGGATCGCGCGGGTGATGGTCAATTTTCTTGCAGCTCTCGTCGGCCATGTGCCAGGCGGGCTTGCCTATGTGCTGCTAGGCGCGATGTATCTGGTGTCGGGCATCTCCGGCTCGAAGGCCGCCGACATGGCGGCGGTGGCGCCAATCCTCTTTCCCGAGATGCAGAAGCGCGGCATGCATCCGGGCGAGCTGTCGTCGCTGCTGGCGACGTCGAGCGCGATGTCGGAGACCATCTCGCCGAGCCTGGTGCTGATCACGATCGGCTCGGTCGTACCGGGCTGTCGATCGCGGCCCTGTTTACCGGTGGCCTCTTACCGGCCTTTGTCGCCGCGCTCGCGCTCGTTTTTAGTCGCATGGTGGCGCTGGCGCAGTTCGGATGTCGGCGCCGGCGCCCGCGCGCCGGTAGCGCTGATGGCGCGTACCTTCGTGATCGCGGTGCCCGGCTTGACGTTGCCGTTCGTCATCCGCTTCTTCGTCATCAAAGGGATCGCGACCGCGACCGAGGTCTCGACCGTTGGCGTCATCTACACCGCGGCGCTTGGGCTTTTCGTCTATCGCGAATTCGACTGGCGCCGGCTCTACCCAATCCTCATCGAAACAGTGTCGTTGACCGGTGCGGTGATGATGATCATCGGCACCGCAAGCGCGATGGCCTGGGCGCTGACCCAATCCGGCTTCTCGCTGTGGCTGGTGTCGGTCATGGCGGCGGTGCCGGGCCGAAGCTGGGGTTTCCTCGGGATTACCATTGTCGCCTTCATCATCCTCGGCAGCGTCCTCGAAGGCTTGCCGGCGATCGTGTTGTTCGGGCCGCTCTTGTTCCTGGTCGCCAAAGCCGTTGGGGTGAACGAGGTGCATTATGCGATGGTCGTGATCTTGGCGATGGGGATTGGCCTCTTCGCACCGCCGTTCGGGATCGGCTTTTTCAGCGCCTGCGCGATTGGCCGCACTAATCCCGACGACTCCCTGTGGCGGATTTGGCCCTACATCGGAGCGTTGGTCATCTCGCTGTTGATCATCGCCGCGATCCCGTGGTTGTCGATCGGGTTTTTGTAACAATCATTGCAGGCCTCGGGCGGCGTCAATGCGGGAATGGCCAGAGCCGCAGCTTCTCCTTGCCGACCGCCCACAGCCGCGCCAAACCATTCGGCTCGACGATCAGGAAGAAGACTATCAGCGCGCCAAAGATCATCGATTGCAGGTTGGTCACCAGATTGACCGGAACTTGAAACCCGGCAAGGCGCGGCGCGTTGTCGAGAAAGATCGGGAGCAGCACGATAAAGCCGGCGCCGAGGAACGAGCCCAGGATGCTGCCGAGACCGCCGATGATGATCATGAACAAGATCTGGAACGAGCGGTCGATCTCGAAAGCGCTGGCTTCGACGGCACTGGTATAGATAAAGGCCCACATCGCCCCGGCGATGCCGCAGTAGAACGAGCTCAAGGCAAAGGCGAGCAGCTTTGTTCGTAACGGGCGAATGCCGATGATCTCCGCCGCGATATCCATATCGCGGATCGCCATCCAAGAGCGCCCAATGCGGCCGCGCACCAAGCCCTTGGCGGCAAGTGCCAAGAGCACGACGACGGTGAGGACGAAGAGGTATTTCGCCCGTGGGTCGGCCTCGGCACCAGTTACGTAGACCTGACCGAAAACGGCGCGCGGCGGCGCGCTGATGACGCCGGAGGCGCTGTAATTGTAGAACCACGGAAATTTGTTGAATAGCCAGATCAGGAAGAACTGTGATGCCAATGTCGCCACGGCGAGGTAGAAGCCTTTGATCCTCAGGCTCGGGAAGCCGAACAGCACGCCGATCAGCGCGGTGATGGTGCCGGCGAGAATGAGAGCGAAGACAATATTGAGCCCCGGGAATGCGGTGGTGAGCTTGTAGGTCGCGAAGGCGCCGACCGCCATAAAGCCGCCGGTGCCGAGCGACACCTGCCCGGCATAGCCGGTCAGCAGATTGAGGCCGAGTGCCGCCAGTGCGTAAATGAGGAACGGGATCATGATCGTCAGCAGCCAGTACTGGGAACCGACCGCGGGGATCACGAGATAGGCCGCTGCAAGCGCCGCAACCATGAACCAGCGGTCCTGCCGGATCGGAAAGATCGCCTGGTCGGCGGCGTAGTTCGCCTTGAGCTGGCCGACCTCGCGATAAATCATTGCTTTTTCACAATGAGGCGGTAAGACAATGAGGTGTCGTCATATTGCATCGCTTCTCGCTTTGATGCTCACTGCCTCGCTGCCTCATTGTTTTCCATTCACACGCGCTCGATGATCCGCTCGCCGAAAAGACCTTGCGGACGGAACAGCAGGAAGACGAGTGCCAGCGCATAGGCGAACCAGTCCTCGATCGCGCCGCCGAAGGCGGGACCCCAAAAGACTTCGGCGACCTTCTCGCCGACCCCGACGATCAGGCCGCCGACAATGGCGCCGGGCACCGAGGTGAAGCCACCGAGGATCAGTACCGGCAGCGCCTTCAACGCCACTAGCGAGATCGAAAACTGTACGCCCAGATTGCTGCCCCACATGATGCCGGCAACCAGGCCAACAACGCCGGCGACAGACCATACGATGACCCAAATGGAGCGGAGCGGGATGCCAACCGATTGCGCTGCCTGGTGGTCGTCGGCGACGGCGCGCAACGCTCGGCCGACCGCGGTACGCTGAAAGAAGAAGGCCAGTGCCGCGACGAGGGTGCCCGCGACCGCCGCAGCGACCAGGTCGAACTCGTTGACGAGAACCCCGCCAATGATCAGCGGCGCTTTGGGGATGCCGATATCGAGCGGATGCACGTCGCCGCCCCAGAGAAGCTGGCCAAAGCCGTCGAGGAAAAAGGCCAGGCCGATCGTCCCCATAAACAGGATGATTTGCTCCTGATTGACGAGCGGGCGCAGCATCAGCCGTTCGACCGCGACGGCGAGCAACACCATGACCGCCGTTGCGATGACAAAGGCGCCCCAGATCGGCAGGCCGCGTTCGATCAGGCCGACGAAGGTCAGGGCGGCGAACAGCACCATCGTGCCCTGGGCGAAATTGAATACCCCCGAGGCCTTGTAGATCAGCACGAAACCGAGTGCCACGAGCGAGTACATGACCCCGCTCAACAGGCCGCCGATGACGACCTCGAGCAAGAATTCCGGATTGCTCCACATATTGGCGAACGGCGTGACGAAGAGGGCTTGGAGGATTTCCATCGCCGCGATGCTTCTCACCTTTCCACACACAGCCCCTTTATCAACGATCGTATCGACTGTGGCATCGCTGTCTCATCGCGGGCAACAGGCAATTCTTTGAAACGGTGAAAGCCCGTTCGCTCAAACATCGTTATCCCCTTCTCGGACAGAAGCAAGCGTGCGAATGCCTCGGCCGCGGCTGGGCTTGCCGCGGCTTGCAACGCGACCTTCCTGTCACAAAGTCAGCACCCTCGGCTTGATCGCCCGAATATGAAGATAAAGGCCGGCGACCCGCGTGTCCGCCACGACCGGGACGGATTCGGCGACTTCGACCGAGGCACAAGGCTCGCCAAACTGCTGAATGACCAGCCCGGCGTGACAGATCATTGCGACCCATGAACTCAGCGTTCGGTGAAAGCGCGGGACACGGAATGGGGCAACCCCTTGACGTTCTTCCTTGGGCAATGTCGAGAACCACCAGGTCTCGAGGCGGCCGCCGGTCTCCTCGAAATAGCCGGCGACCTCGACGGCCCGCGGCTTGCCATCCGCCTCGCGCAATACCTTCCGGTGCGGCGGAGCGAAGCAAGGATGCAGGATCGAGAATTGCAGGAAGCCGCCCGGCCGGAGCACGCGCTGCGCTTCGCACAACGCTCGACCCTGATCCGCCATATCCATCAGCGACATGAACGCCGTCACGAAGTCGAACGAGCCATCGGGAAACCGCAGGGCCGTCGCGTCGCCGACACGGAAGTCGATGCCAAGCGGGTCCGCCACCTCCTTCTCGCATGCGTGTCTGATGAAAGTCGGAGCAATATCGACGGCGTGCATCCTGGCGCCGAGCAGGGCAAGCTTCCGCGTATTCGTGCCTTCGCCGCACCCGACATCGAGCCCGTCCAGCCCGTTGACCGGCGGCAGCATCGCCAGGAAGGCCGGCGTATTCAGCGCGTCCCGATAAACGTCGTAACCGGCACGGGAATGTCGCGTCCAAGTCTCCGCGTTGGCTTCCCAATGCGCGGCAACCTCAGCCGCATCCATGGCGGAACCCTCTCGAGATAGAATGGACAGTGGATGTTCTTACGACCGGAGACTGTGGCATTCAAGTTTTCAATACGCCAATCCGTGTGCAGGGCTCGCCTCGTCGGGTTGGCGGTCTTCATTCTGTCGACGAGGTGATTGTGGTGCATCGCGAGGCAGTGACTATAGCTTTCCAGAAGAGCGGCGAAAAGTTCACTGTAACCACGGACGTTGGTGTCTTTTTATGCCGAGGAGCGACATAAATTCACAGGCCCCTGGGAGGCCGTGTTCACGAGCTCCCCAATCACGTCGGTGCGCTGCAGAATTCGGCGAAGATCCCGGCACTGAACAATCGTTCGAAATTATGTCGTCCATGCCCGGATTTGTTCCGGGCATCCAGTGCGCCAGACAGAGCTGGCGGTATCCAGTTCGGACAGCAAAATGGTCAGCGGCACCGAATTCAGAGCGAGCGCTGTATCGATCCCGCGCATGATGTCGGTGATCCGGCGATCGCCCTCGCACTGAATTGGGAGGTTCGACCCATAGCCCCCGTTCGCTTCCATCGATGGCAATCCCGGCCCTGCCCCGGCCGCCCTTTTTTCCACCCTAAAAGTGCGCCGCAACGGAATTCGACTGACAAGCCCCTAGCGTCGCAGACCATCGACGAATGATCGGAATCGAGACCCCAGGGGGGCGCAACGCAACGACCGCGATGGGCAAGGGTCAGCCGATGATCCGTTGGCGGGTTCGTGCGGCATCGTAGGCGGCGCGCGCGGCGGCGACCTCCGCTCGCTCCGAGACCTCGGGAACCGCGACGTCCCACCACGCCCCACCCGCCTTCGTACCCGCCGCGGGATCGGTGGCGATGACGACGACCGAGGTGAGTCGCGCGGCCCGTATCTCGGGCAGCGCCGCCTCGAGTTCGGCAAGGCTCGCCACTTTGCGCGAATTGGCGCCGAGGCTCGCGGCATGGCCGGCGAAGTCGATACGAGGGCCGTCGAGAAAGAGGTTGTTGAACGAGGCGGCGCCGCAACTGCACTGCAATCGCTCGATACAGCCGAACCCGCCATTGTCGAGCACAACGATGTTGAGCTTCTTGTCCAGCATCACCGAAGTCGCGATCTCGGAGTTCATCATCAGATAGGAGCCGTCGCCGACCAGCACCCAGATTTCGCGCTCGGGCATGGCGAGCTTGACCCCGAGCCCGCCGGCGATTTCGTAGCCCATGCAGGAATAGCCGTATTCGACGTGGTAGGCGCCGGGCTCCTGGCAGCGCCACAATTTGTGCAATTCGCCCGGCAACCCGCCGGCGGCGCAGACGACCACATCTTGTGGGCCAGCGGCGCGGTTCACTGCGCCGAGCACCTGCGCGTCGCTCGGCAGCACGGCGTTCGAGGGCGCCGTTGCCTGCGCCACCATTGCGTTCCATTTGGCAGCCAAGTCCCGCGCCTTGGCGGTCCAGTCGGCGGGTGCCGTCCATGCGGCAAGCTCACCTTCCAGCGCCTCCAAGCCAGCTCGTGCGTCTGCGACCAACGGCAGCGCGCCGTGCTTCGCCGCGTCGAAGCCGGCCGCGTTCAATTGGATCAGCTGCACCGACGGGTTCCGATACAGGCTGCGCGAGGCGGTGGTGAAATCGGAAAGCCGCGTACCTATTGCCAGGATCAGATCAGCTTCTGCAGCGAGGTCATTGGCGGCACTCCCGCCGGTGACGCCGATCGCGCCGACGGCACAGGGATGATCCCAGACGAGCGCGCCCTTGCCTGCCTGCGTCTCGGCCACCGGTATGCCATGCCGCGCCGCGAAGTCGGCGAGCATTTCGCAGGCCATCGCATAATGCACCCCACCACCGGCAATGATCAGCGGCGCACGGGCTCGCGATAATGCGGCTGCGACCTCGGCAAGCTGAGCGGGATCGGGCGGCGGCTGCCGGAAACGCCAGCAGCGGGGGGCAAAGAATGCGTGCGGGTAGTCGTAAGCTTCCGTCTGTACGTCCTGCGGCAAGGCGAGCGTCACCGGCCCGCAGTCGGCCGGGTCGGTCAGCACCCGCAGGGCTTGCGGCAGGCTTTCGAGGATCTGCTCCGGCCGGGTGATGCGGTCCCACCAGCGCGAGATCGGCCGAAAGCAATCATTGACCGAGACAGTTGGGTCGCCGAACGCCTCGACCTGCTGCAATACGGGATCGGGCCGCCGGCTCGCGAACACGTCGCCGGGCAACAGCAGCAGCGGCAGGCGATTGGCATACGCAACAGCCGCCGCCGTTACCATGTTCGTGGCACCCGGCCCGATCGAACTCGTGCACGCCATCATGCGACGCCGCCGGCTCGCCTTGGCAAAGGCGATCGCTGCCAGGGCCATCGCCTGCTCGTTATGCGCGCGCAAGGTCGGCAGTCGCTCGCGCGCGTCATACAGCGCCTCACCGACGCCGGCGACGTTGCCATGCCCGAAAATCGCAAAAACACCCCCAAACAAGGGAGCCTCGCGGCCATCGACTTCGCTGGTCTGCGCGGCGAGATAGCGAATGAGCGCCTGCGCCATCGTCAGACGGATCGTGGTCATGTCAGGCCCCCTGTTCTATTCTGCTCTCAGACGGAGGATAATCGAAAGCACGGGCATGATCAGCTTCTGCCAATTCGGTGCCGGGCGCATCGGCGCGATCCACGCTGCCAACATCGCTGCCCATCCCGAGGCGCGACTGAACACAATCGTCGACACAGACCAATTAGCGGCGCAGCGGCTGGCGGAACGGTACGGAGCGGTTCTGCGCAATCAGGTGGAGGCGCTGGCCGACCCCGCCATCGATGCGGTGTTGATCGCGAGCTCGACCGACACCCATGCTGATCTGGTCGAAGCGTCGGCCCGCGCCGGCAAGGCGATCTTCTGTGAGAAGCCGCTTGATCTCGACCGCCACCGCGCGACTGCTTGCGCCGCCGTGGCGGAGCAGTGCGGCGGGCCGTTGATGGTTGCTTTCAACCGTCGCTTCGACCCGAATTTCGCGCGGCTCGAACGCGAGATCCGGGCGGGTCGCATCGGTCGGCCCGAGATCTTGCGCATCACGAGCTACGACCCGGCGCCGCCGACGATCGAGTTCGTGCGCCGCTCAGGCGGCTTGTTCCGCGACATGATGATTCACGATCTCGACATGGCGTGCTGGCTCTTGGGCGAGGAGCCGGTTGAGCTGTTCGCAACGGCGAGTGTATTGGTCGACCCGGCGATCGGCGAGGCGGGCGACGTGGATACCGCAGTCGTGACGTTGCGCATGACATCGGGTGCCTTGTGCCAGATCGCGAACACTCGGCGCGCTGTTTACGGGTATGACCAGCGCATCGAGGTGCTCGGATCGAAGGGCGGGATTTCAGCCGACAATGTCGTCGAGAGCACGATCGTGTTTTCCGGCGCGGAGGGTGTCGTCAGCGACAAGCCGATGCCCTTTTTCCTGCAGCGCTATGCGGAAGCCTATCGCCGCGAGCTCGATCATTTCATTACTGCGGTTTCGAGCGGTGCCGCGCCCCTGGTCGGCGCCAAGGAGGGGATCCGCGCGTTGGCACTAGCTGATGCCGCAGCGGAATCGGCGAGCAGCGGGCGCGTGGTGAAATTGTGATCACCCGACTTGAGCGCCTGCTCCGGCCGAGTGGTCTGCGCGAGATCGACCGAAAGCAGTCATTGACTCCGGATCGCTGGGTCGCCGAAGGCTTCGCGCGGGCCTGAGCGGATCGCGGAGTCCGCCGACGAAAGCGTGGACTCGCGCGCGAACAACGATCAAGCTGCGTCGGCGGCGTTTGCGGCGCGTGCCGGAAGGGAGGGGAGATGGCGATTTGGACACGGCGTTCGGTGCTCCGCGGATCCTTGGGCTTGGCTGCGACAGGAGCGCTGGCGCGGCCTTATATCGCCAACGCGGCGGCTACGACCGCCGAAGTGTGGTGGGCGCAGGGCTTCGTCCCGGAAGAGGATGAGTCGCTCAAAAAGATCGTCGCCGATTATGAGAAGGCGAGCGGCAACACGATCGATCTCAGCATCATGCCGTTCGCGCCGCAGCGTCAGAAGATCGTTTCCGCGGTGACGAGCGGCGTCGTCCCGGATCTGTTCCAGAACAACCCGGACGAGATTATTGCCCTCTATGCCTGGGACGATAAGCTCGTCGACGTCAGCGACGTCATCGAGACGCAAAGGGAAGAGTTCGCCGACACCGCGCTGCTCTCGGCCTTTTGCTACAACAGCGTCGCAAAAAAGCGCAGCTATTACGGTGTACCTTTTGCCTTCTACGCATTGCCGAACCATATTTGGAGGCCGCTGGTCGAGAAGGCAGGCTTCAAGATGGAAGACATCCCAAAAACTTGGGATGCTTATTACGATTTCTTCAAGGAGGTGCAGAAGAAACTGCGCACCCAGGGCGTGCGTAACGTTTATGGCCTTGGGCTCCAGGTGACCACCAACGGCAACGACCCCAATAATACTTTCAACTATTTCCTTATTGCCTACGGCGGCCAGGATATCGTCACCAAGGACGGCAAGCTGCACCTCGATGACCCGCAGGTGAAGGAGGCGGCGATAAAGGCGCTGACCTACCCGACCACAGCCTACAAGGAAGGCTTTGTTCCACCGAGCGCTATTAACTGGAACGACGCCGACGACAATAACGCCTTCCACGCCAAAACCATCGTGATGGATCTCGACGGCACGATCTCGACCGAGGTCGCCGTCATTCACAACGAGCAGGATTACAACGACATTGTCACTATGGGCCTGCCGCTCAGCAACGACGGCAAGCCAGTGCCGAGCTTGGCCGGGCCCGCTTGCGGCCTGATCCCGAAGGGGGCGAAGAAGGTCGAGGTGGCCAAAGACTTTTTAAAATATTTGATCCAGCCCGAGGTCGACAACGAATTGCTGAAGGTCGGGCTTGGTCGCGCCCTGCCGCCGATGCCCTCGATCGTGAAGAAAGACGCGTGGTGGCTCGCGGACCCACACCGCGCGGCCTTCGTCAACCAGGCTTTGCTCGGCCCGACGGTACCGAACTTCTGGGCCTTCAATCCGGCCTATGCCCAGGTTCAGAACGAGCATGTGTGGGGGGCGGCCTGGGCAGATATCATGCGAGGCGGGTTGACGCCGCAGGCAGCGGCAGAAAAGGCGTTCAAGCGGATCGAGGAGATCTTCGCGAAATATCCGATCGCACAGGCCTGAGGGGATCATTCCTGACAAGAACCGCATCGAAGAGCTATTGAGCGACCAGGCCGCCCACCGCGCGGCAAGCTAACAGACCTGCGCTGCTCAATCGCCGTTAGGCCTGCCAAGACCGAGACGTCGCGCAATCTTGCATCCAGACGCGTAAAGTTGCCGCGGTGGAAAAGGACGGAGCGGTGACCGATGCCTGTGCGCCTGGGGATCAGCCCCATCGGCTGGAGCAATGACGATTTACGGGAATTGGGGGGCGACACGCCGCTGGACAGCTGTCTCGCCGAGGCGCAGGCGGCGGGATACGAAGGGATCGAGCTCGGCCACAAGTTTCCTCGGGATCCCACGGTATTGCGGCAGATCCTGGAACGGTTCGGGCTGCCGCTGATCTCGGGGTGGTATAGCGGCCGGCTTCTCGAGCGGCCGGTAAAAGCGGAAATCGCGGCAATCGAGTTGCATTGCGCGCTTCTCGTCGCGATGGGTTGCACCGTACTGGTCTATGCCGAAACGAGCGGCAGCATTGCCGGTGATCGGCGCCGTCCGCTGTCGGGGCGGCCGCGGCTTGGCGCCGGCGACTGGCAGGATTTTGGCGCCCGGCTGACCGAGCTTGCCGACCACTTGTCCGCGTGCGGCATCGGGCTCGTTTACCATCACCATATGGGGACCGTGATCGAGAGCGAGGCCGAAATCGATCGCCTGATGGCGGTAACCGGCGACAAGGTCGGCCTGCTGCTGGACACCGGACACGCGGTCTATGCCGGCATTGATCCGGCCGCACTCGTTCGACGGCACGGAGATCGTATCAAGCATGTCCACTGTAAGGACGTCCGGCGCGAGGTGCTCGCGCGCGTCCGCACCGACGACACGAGCTTTCTTGACGCCGTTCTCGACGGTGTGTTTACCGTGCCGGGCGACGGCTGCATCGATTTTTCAGGTGTGCTCGCCGAACTTGCAGCAGCGGACTACGATGGTTGGCTGGTTGTCGAGGCCGAACAGGACCCCGAAAAGGCGGCGCCGCTCGCTTATGCTCGGCTTGGCTTTGCCCAGCTGACTGCCGCCGCGGCGCGCGCGGGCCTCGCGAGGGAATTGCCGGTTTAAGGGCGCGCGGCTTTCACATCGGCCGGCGAGACGCTGTCCTGATAAGAATTGCCAAAATGAGAGCGGACGTAGTTGACCACCGCCGCCACCTGCTCGTCATCGAGGAGTGCGCCAAACGGCGGCATGCCCTTCGAGCCGTTCACCACGACGAGCACCGGATATTCTGCTTCAGCAAGCTTTTTGTCAGCGGCCAGCGCCGGATACATGCCTGCCCCGACGGCACCCTGCGCCTTCGGCATGTGACAGCCCTGACAGACAGTGCGATAGATCACTTCGCCATCGCGCTGCATGAAACGCCGTGAGCTCATAAACGACCCGTCGGGCGACTGAGCGCCCGCGGCCGATGCTGTCGCTGATGTGAGGAATATGGCAAGCGGTATGCTCCGCCCGGCTGGCCACATGATCAGCTCGCCACCACACGCTGGTGCAGGCGCGAGATCGCGTCGAGCGAGGACAGAACGGCACCCTCCTGCCAGGCCGGCAGGTTGGAGGCGTGCTCACCGGCGAGTGCAATTCGCCCGTCGATCGCGCACAGATTCTTGTAATGCTGCTTGCGCGCTTCCTCAGTCCACCTGCCGAAGCAGCCGAGCACCCAGGGGACCCGGTGCCAGCCGACCGCTATGCCGTTCTCGTAGTCGGTCTCGTATTGCGGATGGATCTGCGCACCATACTCGAGCGCCTTCTTTACGCGGTCCTGCGGCGGCAGTGCCGTGAACTCGTAAGCATACGGGCTGTCGAACACGTAGGCGCCGAGCAGCACGCCCTTGCCCGGGCCGCCATAATTCGTGTTCGGATAGCCGATCTGCCAGATCGGCAGATCCGTGTAGGTGATGCCGCCATAGATCTGCTCGTCCTCCTCCCAAAAGCGGCGCTTGAACTGCAGGGCGATCTTGGCGGCTGCCCCGTAGGGCACCGCATTGATCGCGTTCATCATCGGCGCGCCGACATTGAGATCGATCTGGTCGAGCACCGAAAGCGGGATCGTGCACAGGCACCAGTCGGCGGTCGCCGTCATCGGCGGGCCGCCCGTCCCGGCATCCACATAGGTCACGGTCACGTGCTTGTCGTCCTGTTTGATCGCCGTGACCTTGGCGTTGTAGCGGATCAGGCTGCCGATCTCGCGCACGAACGCCCTGGCGATCATGTCCATGCCGCCCACCGGCTGGAAGATCGTGGACTGGAACTCGTAGATTTGGCCGAGAGCGAGGCGATACCAGACTCGCGAACGCAGGATCTCGGCAAACGGGAGCGGCTCGGACGGCACCGCCTCGTCCATCAGGCCGCCGCCCGGATCATGCTGATAGCCGCGCCGGTCGCTGCTCAACTCCCCGGCCTTGTAGGCGTAGTTGTCGTCGAGCGCGCCCCATTGGCGCAGCGCCTGCAGCAGCAGCTCCTTGTCCTCGGCGGCGACCGGCTGATCGAGCTTGTCCTGGCTCACCGCCTTGGCGAGGAGCTCGGCCACATTGCCGTGGACGTCCGACAGGACGTGGCGCAGGCGCTGTGGCTTGCCGCCGAAGGCATTCCGAGCGTGCAGATAGGCGTTGTAGTTGACCTGGATGAACGGTTCGAGGCTGACGCCCAGGCGCTTGCAGTAGCTGAGGATGCCGCCATGGTGATAGGGAATCCGCCAGGGTCCGGGATTGAAGTACAGGTCCTTATCGAAACTGCAGGTCTGCTCGAAGCCGCCGAGCTCGGTAAAGCGGTCGCCGCCGCGCAAGGACCAGCAGCGCCCGCCCGCGCGATTGTTGTATTCGAGCACCTGCACCTTGTAGCCGACCTGGTGCAGCTCGAGCGCCGCGACCAGGCCGGCAACCCCCGCTCCGAGGACCAGGACGGAGGCGCCTTTCGGGTCGCCCTCGAGCCGGATCGGCCCCGTATAGGTCGACTCGGCCGCAAGCCCCAGGGTGGTCATGGCCTGATACATCGCCGAGCTTCCGGCGGCGGTGCCGATCATCGCGAGCAGACGCCGGCGGCTCATCGGCGCCATGGGTCGTTCGGCCATGGCGCTTTTCTCCCACTCATGCTTGTTTTCAGGATTTGAGGTTCCTCAAGAGGAGCCCGTGGCGCGACCCTATAAAGTCAGATGCGCCGCTCCCGGTCGCTTTGCCGTGCGGACTCTAAGTTTCGTGGATATCGAGCTGCTGAGCAATCCGAAACCATCGGGCCAAAGAAAGTCGTTGAGGGCCAGAAGCTGACGCGCTCACGCCCAGTCCGGCCAGTCTAAAAGCCTGACCCAAGGCCGTGTTGCGTTGCGCAGGATTGCGTGATTCACGGTAACGGGACTCACCGTGATGGCGAACGGCGATGTGGGCGGAGGAGCACCGTCGGATTTATCGGCGGGAGGGCGCCGGTTATCCGGGCTGGAGCCGCTGATCCCCAGGGCGTCGCCGGACGGGCAACTGTGCGGGCGGCGATGAACGCAATTGTGACGAAATCAACCGCATCATCATGGGCGAGTTGGTGTGCGCCATCTTCAAGGCCGAAGCGGTCGCCTACTTTCAGTGTGTCTAAATAACGGAGGCTCTGGCGCATAAGTTTGGTGATCTCATGGGGCCTGCAAACGATGCTGCAGTCTTGCGCGCGGTGACATCTGCACCACTACCTGACCTATACCTCAGTCGCGCCAGGACCGGCGATGGCACCCAGCCGGGTGGTTCGCGATGCGACGGCGTGGACATCGCGCAGGCAGCGCTGGAGTTCGTTGCCTTCGAACAGCACGTGCGAGCCGGCGGCCCGGAACAGCCGGTCGGTCGCGCGCAGCGCATAAAGAGTGGCGAAATGACGGTCACGCGCGACCAGCTCGACCAGCGCTCGCGGGACCGGCTCGATGCGGGCCTTGCCGGCGCGCTCGATCTCGCCGACGGTGCGGCGGATCAACAACCGTGCGGCGTCGACCTCGGTCGTCGCCTCGGCAATATCGTGGCGGATCGCCTCGCGCTCGACCGCACTGGTGCGTCCGACACCCATCCGGTCGACATGGGCAGTGCAGTAATCCACCGCGTGCTGGGCGATGCCCACCCCGGCCATCGCCAGCGACAACGGACCTGGATGCGCGTAACGGCTCAGCCGATAGAGGTGGCAGTGGTCGTGCAGCGAGCGGCCCGGGCCGGTATTGCCGAGGAATTCGCGGTCGGTGAGGCTGCGCCACTCGGGCACAAACACGCCGTCGCCGCGAAGCGATTTGCTGCCGGTGCCGGCAAGACCGAGAACGTGCCAATCGTCGACGATTTCGAGTGCCGGGATCGGCAGCAAAAAGCGGCGGCGCGCGCGGCGGCCAGTTTCGTCGGGCTCCTCGGCGTCCGCTCCGGCGACGAGCCAGGCGCAGTAGTCACAGCCGCTCGAGTAGCGCCAAAAGCCGCTGACGAGGTAGCCGCCGTCAACGCGCTTGAAGCGGCTGATCGACGACAACGAACTGGAGGCGAGCGCGCACGGATCGTCGCCCCAGACCTCCTGCTGCGCGCGCTCGGAGAAATTGGCGATCATCGCGGCGTGCGCAGTGAGCACCGCGTAAACCCAGCCGCTGGCGCCGCACGCGCGCGCGATCTCGTGGGTCAGATCGATCTGACAGATAAAATCGGCTTCGAAACCGCCGAGTGCCGTCGGCTGGATCACCCGCAGGATGCCGGCGTCGTGAAATTCCTGCATCGTCGCTTCGGGCAGGCGGCGCAGCCGCTCGGCCTCCTGCTGCCGCGTGACGAGCCCGGGCCGCAGCCGCAGCCCGCGCTCCAGCAGCTCCGCGGCCGAGAAGTGTTGCCTTCTGACGAACTCGGCGGCCGATCGTGGCATTGCCGTTCCTTCACCAGCCTAGGGTCCCCGATTTTCTTCGGGAGATCGGACGCGCGCTGTCAAGAGAAGCCCTCCCCCTCGATGGGGGAGGGTTGGGTGGGGGTGATGGCGCCGCACTACAACCGTTGAAAGGAAGGGTATCCGATCCAGATAAGTCCCCTCTCCACGCTAATAACAAGAGGCTTAATCTCGTTTCTGGGCTTGTCCACGGGCTAAAGTCTACGGAGATCGCATGCCGCAGGCCACGACGTTTGAGCGGGGATCACCCCCACCCAAACCCTCCCCCATCGAGTCCCATCGAGGAGGAGGGCTTTACTCCGTCAGTTCACCACGGCCTGCCGCAGGGTGGGGATCACGCCGGTGCCGAACAATTCCCAGGCTTCGGCCAGCCGGTCGCGCGGTGCGGAGCGGTCAAAGATCGCGAGAAAATGGCCGGCGCCGCAGTCGCGGCATTGCGCAACGATCTCGTCTGCCACACTTTGCGGCGCACCGGCGACAAATTCGTCGCTGCCGATCGTAAAGGCGTGCGAGACGGGCGTGTCAAAGACCTCGCGGCCGGGTGCGGACACGCGGGGGTCGCGGAGGATATGCGCGCGGAACTGCCCTTCACGGGTGCGCGAAGCGTCGCGGGCCGCGCCGTCCCGCATGCCGATCGTGACCTGCCGCCGCAACGCCAACTGTTCCGGTCCGGCGGGGTTGCCGACCCGCGCCGCCTCATCGCGGTAGGCGTCGAAGATCGAGACGATCCGGTCGAGCGGGTGAAACCCGGTGCAGATCTTGGCGCCGCGGCGCGCCGCCTTGCGCGCCGAAACCTCGCTGACGACGGTCACCCACAAGGGTGGTGCGGGGCGCTGTATCGGCCGCGGCACCAGGCGTAACTCGTCGAAATGCCAGTACTTGCCGTGATGCGTGACAACCGGTCCGGCCAGGAAGGCGTCGAGGATATCGCTCGCCTCATCGTTGCGTTCGCGCGCCTCCTCGACGCTGATGCCGACCCGCGCCATTTCCTGCGGGATCCCGGCAGCGGTGCCGATCTCGAGCCTTCCTTGCGTCAGATGGTCGAGCATGCCGATTTCCTCGAAGATCTTCCACGGCTGGTGATAAGGCAGCACGAGACCCATGACGCCCAATCGGATCGTCCACGTCTTCACCGCGACCTGCGCGATCAGCAGGTTGGGCGCCGGGCTGTAAGCGGGGCCGAAATGGTGCTCGCTGAAGAAGATCCCCTCGTAGCCGAGCAGCTCGGCGCGCGGCCAAAGATCGAGATACCAGTTGAAATACTCGGCTGAGCGCTGCGGATCGGTCGTGGTGCCTGGCTCGCGTGGTGCCGGGAAGAATTCGAACACCCAGGGCTTGATCACGTCTTGTCCCCTTGGCCGCCCCCCTGGCCGTCCCCTTGCTGCGCCGCCTCGGCTTCCCTGGCCGCGCGCCGGTAGCGCTCATCGTCGTGGAAGATATAGTCGTGGTCTTCACGGATTTTGCGCTGCGCCTCCGGGCCGGTGCGGCCCTCCTGCGCCAGACGCTTCTGCGCCACCGCGAGGCGCTCGTGCCCGCCGGGCGAGTTCCAATGCAACACTTTGCAGGCCTTGCCGCCATATGGCCGGAATGCGTGGGTGCATCCGGGCGGGGCATAGGCGAAGGTGCCGGGGCCGCCGATGACGGTGCGGTCGCCGATCGTCACTTCGAGCTCGCCTTCCAACACAAAGAAAAACTCCTCCTCTGCTGGATGGTGGTGCTCGGTCGCGTGAAAGCCGGGTTCGATGGTTAGCACATGCAAGACGATGCTGCCGCCGCTCTGCTCCGAGGTTAGGAGCCAGTTGTAGCTGCGGTTGGGTGCGGTCGCCGTCGGCTGCTCCTCCGGCCGCAACAGGGTCGGGATCTTCGGCAGGTGCCGGAACGCCTCGCGCAGCCGCAGGTAGTCGTCATGGGAATTGACGTCGAATTGCAGTGGCTGGATCGGCTGGTTGGTGCGCGCGTCGACTTCGCGCGTTGTCTCGCTCTTGCCGCTCATCCGCTCCTCTCCGTTTCGATCGGTCAATTGCGCTGCGACAAACCTAGGCCAACCGGCAATTTGCAACAATGGAGGAGTGCGCCGCGCGGCCGGCCGGCAGCACAAGCAGCAGATGGGCCCCGCCGATTAGGAACCGGGCGCTGTCGCCTCGGATCGTCGGGTCCGGACCGTCCGGCCGAAATCGTGTCGAACAGGGACCCGCTCCCTTGGTGATATTGCGCCCGCGCCGGTTAATGGTGGCGTAGATTGGCTCGTTCAATGCGCCGGCCAGGCTCGCCGGCAGGCTCTTCCCGCGCGGATTGCCGGATGATCTTGCAATCTCGCTTCGTCTCGAACATGTTGCTATTTTCATCTCATGAAGTGTCGATGTATGCGGTCATCCCCTCTGGCCGAGTTTGCCATTTATATACACGGGGCAAATTTCGGGTGCAAAAACGGATTTTTCCGCTGTCGACAAAGGAATTGCGACGGGTTCGTCGTCGTAGCGGCTACGGGATGAAGTGAGCGGGTCCGGCCCGCCCGGGATCAACTGCCCCGGGCGAGACCGGTCAACGCTGCTCGCCGAGATAGGCGGCGATGACCTCCGGGCTGGTGCGCACCTCGTCGGGCGGGCCGTCGGCGATCTTGCGGCCGTAGTCGAGGACGACGACCCGGTCCGAGATGTCCATGACCACGCCCATATCGTGCTCGATCAGCGCGATCGTCGTGCCGAACTCGTCGTTGACGTCGAGGATGAAGCGGCACATGTCCTCCTTTTCCTCGACATTCATGCCGGCCATCGGCTCATCGAGCAGCAGCAACTCCGGCTCCATGGCCAGGGCGCGGCCGAGCTCGACGCGTTTCTGCAGCCCGTAGGGCAGGCGCCCGACCGGGGTTTTGCGGATCGCCTGGATTTCGAGGAAATCGATGATCCGCTCGACAAAGGCCCGGTGTTCGATCTCCTCCTGCTGCGCCGGACCGAAGTGAACCGCCTGCCACAGAAAGTTGCGGCGCATCCGTAAGAGCCGCCCGGTCATGACGTTGTCGAGAGTCGTCATTCCTTTGAACAGCGCGACGTTCTGAAAGGTACGGGCGATACCTTGCGCCGCTGCTTGATAGGGCCGCATACGCCGGCGGGTCTCGCCCTTCCAGGTGATCGTGCCGGCCTGCGGGTGATAGAAGCCGTTGATCACGTTTAGCATCGAGGTCTTGCCGGCGCCGTTCGGCCCGATCATCGCCAGGATCTCATGCCGCCGGATCGCGAGGCTGATGCCGTTGAGCGCAGTGATCCCGCCGAAAGCGAGGGTGATTGTGTCGGCCGTCAGGATCGGCTCGCCGACCCGTTTCACCCTCAGCTCGCTTTTTTGAATGCCACCGGTTCGACCATCGGCAAGCTCGTCGCGGCATCGCGGATCCTGAGCTCGGCGCGCATGCGGCCCTTGCGGCCGTCCTCGAAGACGATCTCGGTCTCGATGCGCGCCGCCGGCCTGTCCGAGTAGAGCGCGTCGATCAGAGGCTGATAACGGGCGGCAATTATGCGGCGCCGCACCTTGCGGGTGCGGGTCAGCTCCCCGTCATCGGCGTCGAGCTCCTTGTGGAGAATCAGGAAACGCCGGATTTGCGAGGCGGCGACGGCCGGCTCGGCGGCGAGATCCCGGTTCACCAGCTCGACGCACCCCTGCAGCAAATCGTAGACCGCATCCTGAGCGGCGAGTTCCTGATACGACGCGTAGGCGAGATTGCGCCGCTCGGCCCAATCGCCGACCGCTTCCAGGTCGATGTTCAGAAAGGCGGCGACAAATGGCCGGCCATCGCCGAATACGACCGCTTCCTTGATCCAGGAAAAGAATTTGAGCTTGTTCTCGATGTATTTCGGTGCGAACAGCGAGCCGTCTTCGAGCCGCCCGACATCCTTGGCACGGTCGATGATCTTCAGCTGCCCGTCGCCGTCGAAGAACCCGGAATCGCCGGTATGCACCCAGCCGTCCGGCCGCTTTGCCTCGGCGGTCGCTTCCAAGTTGCGGTAATAACCCTGAAACGCCCCCGGGCTCTTGAACAGCACCTCGCCGTCCTCGGCGATGCGGATTTCTACATCCTTGATCGGCCGCCCGACCGTGTCGGGCTTCACCTCGCCGTCCTTTTGGATGCACAGGAAGACCGAGCTTTCGGTCATCCCGTAGAGCTGCTTCAGATTGATGCCGAGCGAGCGGTAAAAGGTGAAGAGGTCGGGGCCGATGGCCTCGCCCGCGGTATAGGCAACGCGCAGCCGGCTCAAGCCCAGCGTATTCTTGAGCGGGCCGTAGACCAGTACGTCGCCGAGCCAATAAACTACCCGGTCGACAAACGACACGCGCTGCCGGTCCAAGATCGGCAACCCGACCCGTTTCGCCACACCCAAGAAATAGTGGAAGAGCTTGCGCTTCGCCCAGCCGGCGTCAACCATCCCGATCATGACCTGGGTCAGGATATTCTCGAAAATCCGCGGTGGTGCGAAGAAATAGGTCGGGCCCAGCTCGCGCAGATCGAGCATGACCGTCGCTCCCGATTCCGGGCACGAGGCGCAAAAGCCGGCGCAGTAGGCCTGGGCGTATGAGAAGATGTGCTCGCCGATCCACGCCATCGGCAGATAGGCCAGCACTTCCTCGCGATCGGTCAGACCCTCGAATGCGATGGCATTGTGAGCGGCCGATACGATGTTGTCGAAGGTCAGGACGACGCCTTTGGGCTGCCCGGTCGTGCCCGAGGTGTAGAGGATGATCGCGGTGTCTTCGCCGCTTCCTTTGGCGATCTCGCCGCGAAAGAAGCCGGGGTCGGCGCGAGCCAACTCGCGGCCGCTCTCCTGCACCCTCGCGTAGTCGTGCAAAAAAGGCTGGTCGTAGTGCCGCAGGCCGCGCGGGTCGGAAAAGATCACCGTCTCGAGAAGCGGGCAGTGCTCTTTGATCGCCAGAAGCTTGTCGACTTGCTCCTGATCCTCGGCGACGGCAAAGCGGATCTCGGCGTGATCGAGGACGAAAGCCATCTCGTCGGCGATCGAGTCCTGGTAGATCGGCACCGGCACGCCACCCAGCGCCTGGGTTGCGGCTATCGCCCAGTAGAGCCGCGGCCGATTATCGCCGATGATCGCGAGCTTGTCGCCGCGGCGAAACCCCATCGCCGAAAGACCGCAGGCGAGCGCCTCCACCTCGGCGGCGACCTCGGCCCAGGTATAGCTTTGCCAGATGCCGTAATCCTTTTCGCGGTTGGCCGGCCGGTCCGGCCGCAGCCGCGCATGGTCAAGCAACATCTTGGGGAAGGTGTCGGGCGCGCCCAGCGTCATCGATGCTCCCGGAGCGCGCTTGATTCTCTGTCGCCTCCCTGCGCCCGTGGCGTGTACCTAATCGGATCGCCTCTACCCGTCAATTGCCAGGACGGCGGGGTCCGTGCGTGGCGAAGAAGATCGGGACGCCAGCGACGTCCCGCCGACCGTTAGGCGCGGATCGGAACGCCCTTCTGTTCGAGGATCTGCTGCAACTCACCGGTCTCATACATCTCGCGGATGATGTCGCAGCCACCGACAAACTCGCCCTTGACATAGAGCTGGGGGATCGTCGGCCAGTTTGAGAACTCCTTGATCCCCTGGCGGATCCCCGGGTCGGTGAGGACGTCGACGCCTTTGAACTTGACTCCGAGATGGCTCAGGATCTGGACCACCGCCGCGGAGAAGCCGCATTGCGGAAAGACCGGCGAGCCCTTCATGAAGAGCACGACTGGATTGCCGGCCACTTCTTGACTGATCCGCTGTTGAACCGTGGTGTCCATTCTATCGATCCTCGGTGGTAGCTGGTCTCTAATACTGGCTCAGCCCTTTGGCCTGGCTCAGTCCTTTGGCGCGCCGGTTTGCAGGGCGAGGGCATGCAACTCGTTGCCCATCCGGCCGCGCAAAGCCTGATACACCATTTGATGCTGCTGGATCCGGGTCTTGCCGCGGAAAGCGCTGGAGACGACATGCGCCGCGTAATGATCGCCGTCGCCGCGCAGATCTTCGATCGAAATCTGCGCGTCGGGCAGGCTCTCCTTGATCAGCTGCTCGATCATCGCTGCGTCCATCGCCATTGCCCGGATCCCCTCGCTCACGCCCGCGCCATATAGTCCGGCAGCCAAGCCTCGTTTGCGGCCCGAAGTGCGTCAACGGATATGGCCCCGGCACCCAGAAGTGTCAACGCGGTCCCGCCGACCGTACCGATCACGCGAGCCGGAACACGGGCGGCTCGGGCGGCCTCGAGTAACGCGCCGGGATCGGCCGTCTCGAGCATGTAGCGCCCTTGATCCTCGCCAAAGAGGTAGGCGTTCCGGGGGAGACCCGGAGGAGGGGCATCGAGGGCGGCGCCGCGGCCGCCTGTCATCGCCATCTCGGCAACCGCGGCGAGCAGCCCGCCGTCCGACAGATCGTGGCAGGCGACAGCATGCCCGGCGCGAATGATGCCGCGCACGAAGTCACCGTTGCGGCGCTCTGCGGCAAGGTCGACCGGGGGCGGGGGCCCGGCCTCGCTATTCTCGATCTCGCGCAGAAAGAGCGAGCAACCGAGATGACCGTTGGTTTCGCCGATCAGGATCAAAGCGTCACCATCGCGCTTCAGAGCGAGGTCGACCACATCCCGGACGTTCGTGACCAATCCCACACCCCCGATCACCGGCGTGGGCAGGATCGCGTTGCCATTCGTCTCGTTGTAAAGCGACACATTGCCCGACACGACCGGATAGTCGAGCAGCAGGCACGCCTCCCGCATGCCCTCGATCGCACCGGCGAATTCGCCCATGATCTCGGGCCGCTCGGGATTGCCGAAATTCATGTTGTCGGTCAGTGCCAGCGGCTCGGCACCGACCGCGGTCAGGTTGCGCCAGCTCTCGGCAACGGCCTGTGCCCCGCCGCGCGCCGGGTCGGCACGGCAATAACGCGGTGTGCAATCGACTGCCAACGCCAGGGCCTTTCCGGCAGACGACACCCGAACCACCGCGGCGTCGCCGCCCGGCCGTTTGACCGTATTGCCCATGACAAGGTGGTCGTACTGCTCCCAGATCCAGCGCTTCGAGGCGAGCGTCGGCGAGGCCATGAGGCGCCGCAGGCAGTCCAGCGGGTCGCGATCGGGGAGCGAGGCCGGGTCGATTTCTGGTTGGGGATCTCGCCGCAGCCATGGACGCTGATAGACCGGCGCCGCGGTCACCAGCGGTTCCACCGGGATGTCGGCGGCGATCTCGCCATTCATCCGCAGCACCAGCCGCCCGGTCTCTGTGACCCGGCCGATCACCGCGAAGTCGAGCTCCCATTTCGCGAAGATGTGGCGAGCCTTAGCCTCGCTGCCCGGCCGCAGGATCATCAGCATCCGCTCCTGGCTCTCGCTCAGCATGATCTCGTAGGCGCTCATGCCGGTCTCGCGCAACGGAACGCGGTCAAGATCGAGCTCGATGCCGAGCCCGCCCTTGCCGGCCATCTCGACCGAGGAAGATGTCAGGCCGGCCGCACCCATATCCTGGATCGCGACGATCGCATCGCCTTCCATCAGCTCGAGACAGGCTTCGATCAGCAATTTCTCGGTGAACGGATCGCCGACCTGCACGGTCGGCCGTTTCTCCCCGGCGTCGGCAGTAAACTCGGCCGAGGCCATCGTCGCTCCGTGAATGCCGTCCCGCCCGGTCTTCGCTCCGACATAGATGACCGGATTGCCCGGGCCGGCGGCGGCCGAATAGAAGATTTGGTCGGCTCGGGCGATTCCGACGCACATCGCATTGACCAGGATGTTGCCATCATAGGAACGGTGAAATTCGCACTCGCCTCCCACGGTCGGCACGCCGACGCAATTACCGTAGCCACCGATGCCGGCAACGACGCCCGCCAGTAAGTGACGGGTTCGTGCATGGTCCGGGCTGCCGAAGCGCAGCGAATCAAGGATCGCGATCGGCCTTGCGCCCATCGTGAAGACGTCGCGCAGGATGCCGCCGACACCGGTCGCGGCACCCTGGTAAGGCTCGATGAACGAGGGATGGTTATGGCTCTCGATCTTGAACACCACCGCATCGCCGTCGCCGATGTCGACGACCCCGGCGTTCTCGCCCGGTCCGCAGATCACGCGCGACCCCGCGGTGGGTAAGGTCTTGAGCCAGACCTTCGAGGATTTGTACGAGCAGTGCTCGCTCCACATCGCCGAAAAGATGCCGAGCTCGGTTATATTCGGCATACGCGAGAGGATTGCGACCGCGCGGTCGAACTCCTCCTCTGTCAGCCCGTGTTCCGCCGCAAGGGCAGGGGTAACGTTGCCGCCACCCTTCACTGCAACGCGCCCACGAGACCCTCGAAAAACGCCCTGCCGTCGGTGCCGCCGAGCAGCGGGTCGACGGCATTCTCGAGATGCGGCATCAGTCCGAGGACGGTGCGGCTGTTGTTAAAGATGCCCGCGATCGCGCGCGCCGAGCCGTTGAAGTTCCCTGCCTCGGACAGGTCGCCATCCGGCTCGCAATAACGAAAAGCGACAAGGCCCCGATCCTCGAGCCGGTCGAGCGTATCGGGATCGGCGGTGTAATTGCCGTCGTGGTGAGCGACCGGCACCCGAATCGCCTGTCCCGCCTCGTAGCCGCAAGTAAAGATCGTCTGGTTGTTCTCGACGCGCAGATGAACGTCACGGCAGGTGAAGCGCAGCGAGCGGTTCGGCAATAAGGCGCCGGGGAGCATCCTAGCTTCAGCCAGGATCTGAAAGCCGTTGCAGATGCCGAGGACCGGTGTACCCTTGGCCGCCCGATCGCGCACCCCTCTCATGACGGGCGAATGCGCGGCCATTGCCCCGCAACGCAAATAATCGCCATAGGCGAAACCGCCGGGCAGCACGATCAGATCGGTCTCCGGCAGGGTCGCGTCGCGGTGCCAGACGCGGACCGGCTCATGCCCGCTGACGAGCGCCAGCGCCGCGCAAACGTCGCGCTCGCGGTTCGAGCCCGGGAAGATCACGACGATGGCTTTCATCGAGAACCTGCGCCTAGTCCTCGGTCAGATATCCCCGCCCTGGCCGTCGGTCAAGCCGACCACCCTGCGAACGCCGACCCCTGTAATTGGCGGAAAACAGGGTGAATTTTTGTTTCCGGCGCGAAATTGGCTCGGATTGTCGTCGATAATTTCAACCAAATCAGATAGTTAGAGCATCCGATACTGGTTCAACCAACAGGGTGCCAATTACGTCGAGCAGGGGGCCCAATCGCCCTATCAGGGGGCAGCAGGGTGGGGCGCGCGGCGGCGTGTTTCAGGGCTTCACGCGGGAGTCGTTACGAATATGATATTACTATATTGACAATACCACGTGCAATGATATATCGTTTGAAATTCCGCTTCGACAAGCCGGTGATCGACAATAGCCGCGACCCGCGGAGCAAGGACACGGCCGAAGCGGTTGGTTGACAGGGAAGGCGGCACGCCGAAGCCTATCGGAGTAGCGCACCGATGCGTGCCGAAGCCTAGTCAGCCTTAGAACTCCACGACGAGGTCGCCATCAGCCCGGCCGCAGTGCTGCTCTGCGCCAGCGCTTTCTCGCTCGGCGTCGACGAGGATCGTGACCTTTTATCGGTGCCGACTAGCGCGACAGCACTTCGACGGTGACGTGAGACAGCATGCGGAAATGCCCGAGCCGAGCGCGATAGAAATCCGGACCACGGCGTCGGCCGGTGACGACAGAGACAATGGCGCCGAGATGGCCGGGACCGAGCCGCCACAGATGCAGATCGGCCAGCCGGTCCCCTTCGACCTCGATGGTTTTGCGAAGATCCTCCGCCAGGCGCCGGTCGGGGGTCATGTCGAGTAGGATCGCGCCCGTGTCCCTGATAAGGCCGTAGGACCAGTTGGCAATCACAAGCGCGCCGATGATGCCCATGACCGGGTCCATGAACACCCAGCCGAAGAACCTGCCGGCTGCCAGCCCGAGGATGGCGAGGACCGAGACGGCGGCATCGGCCATGACGTGCACGAAAGCCGCACGCATATTGTTGTCGCGGTGCGCCGCGGTACTGGATCCTCCGGCCGCATCGGCAGCGTGGTCGTGCTCGGTGAATGCCACCTTGTAGTCGTGAGCATGATCGGCGTGTGCGAGGTGCACACGAGCGATGAACTGATGCGGCTCCGGGATTTCCTCGATCGATTCCAGGTACGCACCTCGATCGGTGAAGGTGAAAACCTGGCGGGTTCCGTCCGGTCGTTCGGTCTCCAAAGTCACCCCGTGGTCACCAAAGACGGTCCGCGGATCATGACGACCCTCGAACCGCATGCGAAACCGCGGCGGCAGGCCATCCTCGAAAATTTCGAGCAGGAGCATGCCGTCGCCGGTGTCGATACGCCGAACCTCTTCATGGTGAGCATGGTCGTGGCCGTGTGCATCATCGTGGCAGTGGTGATGGTGCGCGCCGCTACGCAGGAGCCAGGCGCTGGTGACGTTTACCATCAACCCCACGACGGCAATCGGGATAGCCTCGTCGAAGCTGATGGCGATGGGATGAAGCAGCCGCGCGACGGCCTCATACCCGATCAGGAGCGCAATCATTGCCAGAATGATGGCGCTGCTGAACCCGGCAAGGTCGCCGAGCTTCCCGGTGCCGAAGGCGAAGCGCGCGTCCTCGGCGTGGTGCCGGGCATAGCTGTAGGCCAGCGCCGCCAGCAGCAGCGCGCCCGCATGCGTCGACATGTGCAGGCCGTCGGCGATGAGCGCGAGGGAGCCGAACAGACTGCCGCCGATGATCTCCGCTGCCATCATGACGCCGCACAACCCGATGACCGCCCAGGTCTTGCGGGCGTTACGGTCATGCCCCGTGCCGAGGAAAACGTGTTTGTGCTGGAAGGGGCCGAGCGTGAAGTCGCGGCCGGTCATCTGCCCCTCATTTGAAATAGATATGGACGACGGCGATCAGCTGATCGGCGGCGTCGACGTTCAACGCTCCGGGGTCTTTGTCCGGATCGATCAAGTGCGTGCGGATGTGCTCTTCCACCACCTCGGCCAGCAGACCGTTGATGGCGCCGCGGCAGCCGGCGATGAGGTGCATGACCTGCTCGCACCCTTTTTCCTCCTCGAGCGCGCGTACAATCGCGTCGGCCTGGCCGCGGATGCGGCGTGCCCGATTCAAGAGCTTCTGCTTCTCCCGAACGGTGTGGCTCATGTGTCTCTCGTTATGGTATGGGGGGGTATCCTATTCCGATCTAAAAATACGTCAACCGGGAACCTGAGATATCGGTCCTTATCTGCTACGGGACTCTTGCGTCATTGGGGAGTAAGAGCCTGACCCAAAAGTCTACGTCGACTAATCATCAACAGCCACTGACCGCTTTCGAAACCCACAACGGCCGCTCAGCCTTCGCGCCGGGAACCGCTCTTCATGCCCCAGAGCGGACGACGGTGGTTCCCTTTCAAGAATTGGATCCGCCGTATTGAGGCGGAAACGACCCCTCCACGATAAGTTCGCGCACGCGCTGCATTCGTCCGTACATGAGCGCGAGATGATCTGCGATCGCGGCTCGGCCGTACGAGGAAGCATGACCTCCCCGGATGTCCGCGCCACCAGCCGGGCATATGTCGCCGGACTGGAACGGCATAAGATGGAAGAATGGCGAACGAACGCGGCAAGTGGTCCAAGGTTCGGGGCAAGTTCAATGACCAACCAACTCTACTCATCCCTGGATGAAAGACGGGGCTCTGGTCATTCCCAACTTCATTCTCAAGCGTCGCTTCCCGCCTATTTCTTAGCCGGGCGCGGCATCGGCGTCACCCCGACCTGCTCCTCCGCCGTATACGGCGCTCCATAATACGGGAAATCCTTGCGAATGCGCCCGCGGTCGGGAGCAAGTCCATCGACAAGTGGCGTGTTGGCCGCCAGCGTCAACATCACATCCAGCGCATCGTCGCCGAGCGCGCGTCCATTGAAGCTGGCCACCTCAAATGCGGCGGATGTTCCAAGCTCGTAAGGCAATGTGTTGGGACAAAGCCGTGCAGCGATCAGCTTCCCGTATTCACCCGGGTCCGCCGCCGAACCGGCATAGGTCGTCATCTTCTCCGCAAAATCCGCGATCGACTTCGCGAAGCGCTCTAGATCTTCAGACGGAACCGACGCATTGAATTGTTCTTTCACCTCTTGATCGCTCGGGTCGTTCAGGAAGAGATGCGTAACCATAGGCAGGCCCCAACGCGAAACTTGTACCTCCGGCGCATGGCCAAAGAGGGAGATCGTCGCCCATGCGTTGATTTTTCCCTTCCCAATCAGTTCGCTCGGCACTTCCAGCACAATCGCCGTAACATTCCGCCTCGCAAAGGGATTCTGCTGATGCAGAAAGGCGTCCCCATCGAAGCGCTGGTCCTTATAGAAAGCAGTCATAAATGTGCCGAATCCAGCATTTGCCGCAAATAGCTCTGGAGCAATCCCGACATACGCACGAAGATCCGAATCAGTCGCGACCGAACCGGTTTCACCCTCAACCAGACTCTCTCCGGCGTCACCACGAAGAGCATCGTCACCCGTCGCCTTCCGCACCACAAACGGCTGAATGTGAGTATGCTCACTGCCATCTCCGTGTCGTGGTTCACCAAACCTGAACTTGAACGTAACCTCTTCCCTCGCATCTCCGTTCAGGTCGAACCGGAACGCGTAGAGCCCTTCTGGATGAAGCGTATCCGGAGCCGATAATCCCACATCCGGATTCACGGTCATCGCCATCACCGTCTTGCCCGAGGGGCCGTCAAATAAATAAAAGTCGCAGAGGTTGAGGCTCGGATCTTCCCTCGCCAGTTTGGTATCGAAATGATGTGACATACAGGATCTCCTTGAAAAGCATTGGCAATTGGCGATTTGGCACCGACTGATGCGGATGTTCCGTTCGCTCCTTACAATTTGGCACTCTCAGGCGCCGGACTTTAAATTCCATCGCGGCGTGAATACCCACGCTTTATCCAATAGTCCGGCGGTTCGTCCTTCGTAACTATTCTCTACGGTCAGCCGCGAAGAATGGGGGCTCCGAAGGGAGCGCCCGTCAGTCCGCCATCCACCATCAGCTCGACCGCGTTGATGTACGACGAATCGTCCGAGGCAAGAAAAAGCACAGCCTTGGCCAGATCTTCCGGCTCGCCCCAACGGGCAAGTGGAACCGTGGAAGAGAAGAAGTCGGAAACTTTTGCGGATTCCTCTGCCGTGGCATTGGCGCGCGCCCCGCGCTTCCAGATGGGAGTCTTTGTCGCTCCCGGGGCCACCACGTTCACGCGAATCTTGCGCGGTGCAAGGTCTGCGGCGATGGATCGCGCCATCGAGACGAGTCCGCCTTTCGTAGCAGCGTAGGCAGCCAAGCCTGGTTGACCGAGATAATTGTGCACCGATCCGCTGAAGATGATGCTGCCGTTGTCGTTCATGAGAGGAGCGGCTGAATTGACGGTAAAGAAAGCGCCGTTGAGGTTGGTGTGGACTATCTTCTCGAAGATGGCTTCGTCGGTCGTGCCAGTCGGCGTCCTGCCAGAAATGCCTGCATTAGCGAAGACGATGTCAAGTTTGCCAAAGTCTTTGGCGAGTTCAGCGAAAAGCCTCTTGCGGTCCTCCGCAACCGTAACGTCAGCGCGATAGCCGTGCGCTTTCGATCCCAGCTCGGCGACCGCTTCATCCAGTGTCTGTTGATCGCGACCCGAAATTGCGACTTCCGCGCCTTCAGAGACGAAAAGGCGGGCTGTGGCCAGGCCGATGCCGCTGTTGCCTCCGGTAATGAGAGCCTTTTTGCCTGCGAGCTTCATGATTCCTCCTCGCTGACCGACTGATCGCTATCCTAGCCCCTGGCATCGGGACAATCCAGGCGACGGCCCGTGGTCGAGCGAACGACTGCTCTCGGCGCTCTGCAGCTGATGGGGGACGACGCGGCGTATGGGTGAAGATGCACCATACCTGCCGTTCGCAGTACCCGCCGGGGATCGGAGCAACCAGGCGATAGCTCGACGCTCGCGATGTATCGCGATCCGGCGACCGGCCGGGCTCGGCGCCGGAGCTGCGGTGCATCTGATTTGAGCCACCGCCCCCAGGGAGGCTACAACGACGTATGGCCCGCGCACCGATCGATCGCACCCCGTTGCACGTCAGGCTCCTGCCCGTGCTCGGCATTGCGGTATCGCTCGTGATCGGCAAGGTGGGTCTGGAAGTACTCGCGGTGGTGCCCGCCGTGGTGTTGCTCGGCAATGTGATCGCCGCCGTGTATCATGCCGAAGTTGTGGCGCTCCGGGTAGGCGAGCCCTACGGAACACTCGTTCTGGCGCTCGGCGTAACGATCATCGAGGTTGGGCTGATCATCTCGATCATGCTAAGCGGCGAGCCCAACCTGACCCTGCTGCGAGATTCCGTGCATGCCGTCGTCATGCTCGTATTGCATGGCCTCGCCGGCCTATGCATCGTCGTTGGCGCCGTCCGGGAACGCGAATCCGAGTTCCAGGTAGAAGGGGCCAAGGCTTTCCTCGCGGTGTTGATCCCGATGGCGACGCTGGTGATGGTGGTTCCGAACTACCTTGTCTCCGCTCCCGGACCCTACTATACGCCCCTGCAACTCGCCTTCGTCTCGGCGGTGTGCCTCGGGCTCTACATCGCCTTCCTGTTCATCCAGACAGGTTGGCACCGCGCCTACTTCCTTCCCATTGGTGAGGAAGATACCGTCGAGCACGCAAGGCCGAGTAGGCGGATCGCGCTCGCATCCCTCGGTATGCTGCTTCTGGCGCTCTTGTCTGTCGTGCTGCTGGCGAAGAGCTTGGGACCAGCGCTAGAGAGCGGGGTGCAGACCGCCGGGGCGCCGCTCGCATTCGTCGGCGTCATCATAGCCGCGATCGTGCTGTTGCCGGAAACGACCGCGGCGATACGCGCCGCGGCCCGCCGCCAGCTGCAAGCCAGCATCAACCTCGCTCTCGGCAGCGCGGTCGCCACCATCGGGCTTTCCGTGCCGGTGGTTGCCCTGGCGTCGTTCTGGATCGGGCAGCCGCTCGAGCTTGGAAATATCACCGGGAGCCGGTGTGCTGATGGCCCTTGGGTTCGTCGTGGCTATTATCACCTACGGCACCGGACGGACGAAGCTGCTAGCCGGCATCGTTCACCTGGTATTGCTGGCGGCCTACGTCTTTACCGTCTTCGCGCCCTGAGCAGGATCAGCGAGAAATCGCTCAGGCTCAGTGAACCCCACTCCCTCGATGCGAAATGCGCGAGGTCAGAGAAGGTTGAACGCCGAGGTGATCGGTGCCAATTGGCTTAACCATCGGCACATTGTCGCCTCGCCGTTGCATCAACTCAAGAGTGTCATTTTTCCAGTTTCGACATCGAAGAACGACGCGACGATCGAGAGTTTTCCCTCTTTGACAAGCCCGCCGAGCACGGGTGAGGACTCCCTGAGGAGCTGCGCCTGGATCTTCGCGTTAGCCTCGGTCGTTGCCCGTAGATTGTCGCCCCCCGCATTGACCGCCGGCCGCAGATACAGATAGAGCGATGTGATTTGGCCCAGCACCGCCTTGCCGGCGATTGCCGCCTTCACCGCGCCGCAATTGCCGTGCCCCAGCACTAAGATTACCTTCGTGCCGAGCACGGCAGCACCATATTCGATACTGCCTAAGATCTCGCTGGTCACAATATTCCCAGCGATCCGGTTGACAAACACGTGGCCGATGCTTTGGTCGAAAATCAACTCCACGGGAACACGAGAATCGGCACAGGAAAGCACCGAGGCGAAAGGCTCCTGCTTCTCTGCGGTATTTTGCTGCAGAATCGCGAGATCCTCTTGATAAAAAGTCAGCCTACGCTCGACGAAGCGTCGGTTGCCATCTATCAGAGCCTGTAGCGCTTCGTCCGGGCTCTTAATGGTTTGGGCTAATGCAACCGATGACATCGTAAGTTCAGAGCTGGCAACCGCGCTCGCCACCGCCCCGGTAAGCGCGCCGCCCAGCACTCGACGACGCGAGGGCAACCCACGATCGTGCGCATTTGACACTACACCAAGACATTCACAACGTATCCACTCTCGCTCCTTCACCGACACGCTCCTTCCATTAGTCCGCGCCCTTCTTCGAGCAGGATCACGGTGCAGTTTACCCCAACCGTGGCCGTTCCAGAGGAGCGTCGGGAAGGTCTGAAATCGTTAAGGGTTTTCGGATGCCTGCCCGTCACCGGGCGGAGGGGCTGCACGGAGGCAGGCGTCCGAAAAGCCTCGAGGGAGGAAACCGCGGGGGAGTTCGCGCCGACGGTGGTGTCGGTCTATGGGGAATTTGCCGGCGCTGCTTGATCTGATTTGTCGGTTCCGGATAGGGCGACGGTTGAGCGAGCGGCGCGGCGCCGGTTTTGGCCACCGCGGATGCGATCGGCGCAGTGATCTGGTACTCGATGCTCCGGGTTTTGCCGGCCGAAGGCGGCGCTGGCGGTCGCTGTCGGCGAAGGGTGGCCGTTGCCGGTGAAATGGCGGCGTCGGACGGAAGCGGTGAAGGGGGATGGCGACAGCGGTGTGATGGTCATGAGCTGTCGAGCCCGATCGGTGGGATAGGCCACAGCCGAGGCTGGCAGCCGGGTTCGAAGGTCTCGATGATGACCATACGCCCGCCGCAGCAAGGACAAGCGTTCCACTCGCTGCCTTCGTGAAGATTTTCGGTGCCGTCGCTGTCCGCGCTGGGCGGCGACGGGTCGGGTACGCCGAGGAGCCGGCGGGCCAATGCAATGTTGTTCGCCCGGTTGGCATTGGCGAAAAGGCCGTAGTGACGGATGCGGTGAAATCCGTCAGGCAGCACATGGATCAGGAAGCGGCGGATGAACTCGTCGGCGTCGAGCGTCATCAGCTTGTAGCGAGCGTCGGCCTTGGCCCGGTAATCCTTCCATTTGAAGGTCACGCGCTCGCCGTCGAAGGCGACGAGCCGGCTATTGGCGATACCCACTCGGTGCGTGTAGCGGGAAAGGTAGGCGAGGACGGCATCGGGTCCCTCGAAAGGCCGCTTGACATAGACCACCCATTCGATCTTGCGCAGTGCGGCGAGGAAGATTTGGAAGGCTGCCGGCTCGGCGAGGGCGGCCTGGTCGGCGAAGAACTCGAGCCGCCCGGCTTGGTAGGCGGCGGTCAGCCTTTCGAGAAACAGACGTTGGAAGAGGCGCGAGAGCACCTCGACGGAGAGAAAAAAGCTGGGCCGGCAGGCGATCCAGTGCTCGCCCCCGGGAGAGACGCCGCCGCCGGGTACAATGACATGGGCGTGTGGATGGTGGGTGAGCGCTGATCCCCAGGTGTGCAGCACCGCGGTGAGCCCGATGCGGGCGCCGAGGTGCTTGGGGTCGGCTGCGATGGTGATCAGGGTCTCGGCGGCGACTTTGAGCAACAGGTCATAGACGACCGCCTGGTTGTGATAGGCGATGTCGGCGATCGGTCCGGGCAGGGTGAAGACGACATGAAAATAGGGCACGGGCAGGAGTTCGGCTTGGCGGTCGGCGAGCCACTCCTTGGCAGCAACGGATTGGCACTTCGGACAGTGCCGGTTGCGGCAGGAGTTGTAGGAGATACGCAGGTGCGCGCAGGCCTCGCAGCGTTCGACATGACCGCCCAGCGCCGCCGTTCGGCAGCGCTCGATCGCCGACATGACCTTGAGTTGGCCGAGGCTCACATGGCCGGCATGAGACGCACGCCAAGCCGGCCCGCGGTGGCGGAAGATGTCCGCCACCTCGACCGTTGGCCGTGACAACGGCCGCGCGTCAGCCGGGCATCTTCCGCAGGAAGTCGAGCGGGCTGGTCACCTGGCCGATCGTGTGGATCGCGACGCGGGTGTAGAGCGCCGTCGTGTCGAGCTTCTTGTGTCCGAGCAGCACTTGGATGACGCGGATGTCGGTCTTTTGCTCCAAGAGGTGGGTGGCAAAGCTGTGACGCAGCGTATGAACGCCGACGCGCTTGGTGATGCCGGCACGCCCCGCTGCCAGGCGAACGATCCGATGCAGCTGGCGCGCACTCGTATGCTGCCCGCGGTAGCCGGGAAACAACCACGGCTGAGAGGGAGACATCCATCCCTTCTTGCGCGCAACGCGCCACCATTCGCGCAGGATCTTGAGTAGGATGGGCGAGAGAATGACATACCGATCCTTCTTGCCCCCCGCTTTCGCGAGGGCAGGCTCTTGCCCTGCTCGACGCGGATGACCATCCGGTCACGATCGATATCGGTGAGCTTGAGCGATACGACCTCCGATGATCGCAGGCCGGTGGCATAAGCCAAGCTCAGGATCGCCCTGTGCTTGATGTTCGTCGCCGCGGCGAGCAGCCGACCGACCTCCTCCGGGCTCAGAACAACGGGCAGGCGGCGCGGCTCGCGGGTCGAGATGAGCTCCTCGGCAAGATCGTGGCGCTTCAGTGTGACCTTGAAGAAGAACCGCAGGGCAGTGGCGCTGACGTTGGCGGTTCCCACCGTCGTCCCGATCGAGGCCAGCCACAACTGATAGCGATGGACATCCTCGACGGTGGCCTTGTCGGCAGACCGGCCCAGGAAATCGGCAAACTTTTTGACGTGGCGGATATACTGGTACTGGGTTTTGGGACTGAGCCGGCGGATCGCCATGTCCTCGATCAGTCGCCGGCGTAGGGGGCTGATGGCCTTCTCGGTCATTGCGGGCTCCTGTCTTGGGTGAGGTTTTTGGCCCCTCAATCTCAAGACAGGACGCCTGCTTCCCGCTACTCCCGAAACCCCTCGTCTTGCCACCAATTACCGCGGAGCGGTTTCGTTGTGTGCCGGGCATGTTCAATAGCTCGGAGGTGAAAGTCCTCTACCCAACCTGATGGAGGTGAAGGGTTAGTGATGCGCAAGGGCTATCGCCGCGAGGCGGGGTCTGAAGGAAGCGTGGAACAAAGGTGCGAGCCGATGAACAAAAACCGGATACGAGGCGCCAACGCCGGACGAGCGGGCAACGTATCGCGAAGTCCATATCCATCAAGGGCGCGAAGCGTAGATCCGGCGGTTGTGCACCGAAGGCGATTGAGCTTACCCCGGGAGATCTGCCCCGTGTCGCCTCTGGGCGACTGAGGCGGTCGAGAGGCCGTCTGACCGCGGGGCAGAAGTCAGCAGAGGGCGTATTAGGTCAAGCCGTCGGCAAGGCTAGTGAGGCACTCCAAGGCCGAAAGGCGGAGCAACAGATAGGCCAAGCCGGAAACGATGGCCGAAGGCCCGAACGATTGGGAGTGGCAAGTAGGACTGGCGACTCATGAATGGAACGCGGCAGCAGATCCAGTACTCACTGGCCTTGGAACAGGCGGACCAGGGTGAAGCCCCGGTCAGCGGTCACCAACGGACCGAACCATTCG
Organism: uncultured Alphaproteobacteria bacterium; assembly: GCA_963703745.1. GTDB lineage: Bacteria > Pseudomonadota > Alphaproteobacteria > ATCC43930 > CGMCC-115725 > AP-15. The sequence continues at coordinate 275,054 of CAVPFL010000002.1, forward strand.
TGGCGAAGCCAGCACCCGAAAGCTCGGCTGTGACGGAACAATTGATGGAGGAGGTGTGCAACCGAGAGAATCTTGTCAGAGCGTGGAAACGCGTTCGACAGAACAAAGGCGGTCCTGGCGTGGATGGGATGACCATTGACGACGCCAAGGACTACCTTCGTGAGCACTGGCCAAGCATTCGGTCTCAACTGCTCGCGGGAACCTACCAGCCGCAGCCGGTCAAACGGGTCGAAATCCCCAAGCCGGACGGCGGGGTCAGAAAGCTCGGCGTGCCTTGCGTCGTCGACAGACTGATCCAACAAGCCCTGCTGCAGGTTGTTCAGGGGCAATGGGACCCGACGTTTTCCGAGCATAGCTACGGCTTCCGACCGGGACGCTCCGCCCATCAGGCCGTGGCCCAAGCGCAGCAATACATTGCCGCGGGCTACAATGTCGTAGTTGACCTTGATCTCGAAAAATTTTTCGACCGGGTCAATCATGACAGCCTGATGGCGCGCGTCGCCGCGCGGGTGACCGATAAACGTGTGCTCAAGCTCATTCGGGCGTTTCTCAAGGCCGGGGTGATGGAAGACGGCTTGGTCAGTCCGGTGGACGAGGGGACCCCGCAAGGCGGTCCGCTCTCGCCCCTCTTGAGCAACCTCGTGCTCGACGATCTCGACAAGGAGCTGACCCGACGGGGTCACCGCTTTTGCCGCTACGCGGACGACTGCAACATCTATGTTCGCAGCCGCCGCGCCGGTGAGCGGGTGATGGCCTCGGTGAGCCGGTTCCTGACCAACAAGCTGCGGCTGAAGGTCAACGAGGCGAAAAGCGCGGTGGCGCGACCGGAGGAGCGCAAATTCCTGGGGTTCAGCATCTCGAATGACGGGAGCGAGCGGCGCATCGCGCCAAAAGCCCTCGACAAATTCAAGACGCAAGTCCGGGACAAGACCCGCCGGACACGGGGGATCAGCCTACAGCAGCTGATCGAAGACCTGACGCCATACCTCATCGGATGGCGCGGCTACTTCGGCTTCTGCCAGACCCCGCGCGTGCTCACGAACCTCGAAGCGTGGATCCGCCGAAGATTACGCTCGTATCTTTGGCGGCAGTGGCAGAACGGGCACAACCGCTTCAACGAACTGCGCCGTCGCGGCGTACCGAAGTTCAGTGCAGCGGTCGCCGCTGGTTCACCGACGGGGTTCTGGCGCATGTCCGGACACCCGGCGGTCCAACAAGCCCTGCGCAATCACTACTTCGACTCACTCGGTCTTCCCCGACTCCACGTCTCCGCCCAAGCTTAACCCAGTCGAACCGCCGTGGTACGGACCCGTATGCCCGGTGGTGTGGGAGGGGTGGCATCGCGAGGTGTCCCCCTATCCCAATCTTCGGCGCATCGTGGTCGTTCGAGCGCGGGCTGGGGACCGACCGCTCTCTGCCACTAAGCCGACCGCGCGGGGCAGGTTCAAAGCGTCAGATTTTCATCGATTAGGCGGCGAGGCGTTCGGGGGCGAATGGCTTGTCCTGTGGCGTTCCCTCGGTATCCGCCGGCGGCGCAGCGCGTTTTTTCGCGATCTGGGCGAGCAGCCAGGTCTTGACCGCAGCACCGGCCCGCTCTTGCTCCGCCTGATCGTCGGCAAGACGACGGGCCTTGAGGATGACCGAGCGCAACTCGCCTACGCTGCCGCAACGAGTGTCGTTGAAATGCACAAGCGGAAGGCCCGGTCGGGGCATCGCATCCTGCAGGAGTACGATCGCCGGTGCCGTCGGCAAGCGATGCTTGCGGCCCAGATGCAGGAGAGCGCCGACAAGGCAGTGGCCGCCGTTTCCGTCATCATAACTTCCGCGCGTCCAGCGTCCGTCGCCGGCAAAAAACTCGAGCATGAGATCGAGCAACTGCACCGCTTGTGTGATTTCAGTTTCGCGCATTGATTTGACCGCTCCCAATCCGGGCAACGAATTCAGCCTATCACGGGCCGGCGGAATCCGCATCGCCGCTCACTCACGGGAAAACAATCGGCTCGATCAGGCCCGGGTCGTTGTTTTTGACGTTGCCCACCCGCGAAAGCCCCGCTGAGGCTCTTTAACCTTTCATTAAGGCTTCGGGCCGAAGCCTATCCAGAATGCGGCATTGACTGTCATTTTGACGGGTGTGTCGTCTGATGGCCACGACAGATGGAGTCTTGGAATACGCCCGCTGGATTGAGGAGATCGCTCCCGGCTTTATCGCCATGATCATCTTGGCTGAACGAGGGAAGGACTACCGAGGCCGAGACTTGCTCGACCAAGTGGCCTGTCTCATCGAGATCTTTGGCGTCGCCGGAGCGGCACAGATCGTCGGGTGCCCTTAATCGCCCTCGCGCGCCTTGGGGGTTCCGATCAGGACTTCCTGAAAATTCCAGCGTGTAGGCGGCGAACCGTGACTTCATGTCGGTGTTCGCCTGCTCCTGGATCTCGGCGCGATTGTAGCGGAAGGTTCCTTCTCACACGCGCCGCGAGGAGGCCCTTCTCAGCTCTGGCGGCGGCCTGCTCCGCCTGCCGGTGGACGACCGTGTCAAACGGCCCAAGGCTCATGCGGCCGATAAGCTGCTCGAGAGCGGCGTCGTGGCAGCTGGCCGAGACAAGCAGGGCGCTGACCATGACCTGCGGGGAGTCTTCGAAATTTTCGCTTGTCAGCCTTCGAAGTCCCAGCCCCGCGTTGACTTGGCCTGAAGAAGCAGCGCGCGGACATGCGCCTCCTCCGGGCCATGGCAAGGCTCTTCGACCGCGTAGCGGATCTCGATCTCGACGGCAGCGCAAACATCGCGCTCGCAGTTCGAGCCCGAGAAATCACGATGACAACTCTCATCGAGGGACCTGTGTAACGACCCAAGTCGAATATTCCCAGGCTAACGGTCGGTCAAGGCGACGAACCAGGAAACGCCCGCATGCGAGCCTGCCACCGTCGCCGATGGGTGCAGGAGCCTTGCTCCCGAGTCATTGACGGTCGCCGGGATCGGTGACCGGCGCGGTCTCGACGACGAATCTCGTGTCGCCGACCGGCGCCGGGGCGGCGCTGCGGTCCGCACCTCCGGCCGCGCGCTCGAGGACAGGGTAGGCGAGCGCGGCGATGTGGGAGTGTACGCGGCGCAAGTCGCGCACGATGCGCAGAAAGATGCCGCCGTCGACACCGGCGGCAAGGACCCCCTCTGTGGTGCCTTGCAGCGAGCGGATGTTGGTATCCGCCGCCTCCGTCTCTAAACGGCGCAACAGCCGTTTTCGGACGACCAGCTGTCGCGCCTCGCGCAACGCGGCATCGCCGCGCAGAAACACCGTCAGGCCGAGCCGTAGGCTCTCGACCAGCTCGGCGTGCATCGCGGCGATCGCGTCGAGCTCCTGCGGAGCGAAACCGCCGCCACGCCGCGCGCGCCGTGCGGCGAACTCCAAGAGATTGTTCGCGACTATATCGCCGGCGTGTTCAAGGTTGATCACCGCCGACAAGATCTCTTGACCGCGCGCGCCCTCGTCCTCGTCATCGAGCGGCTGCTCGTCGCCGATATCGGCGAGGTAGCGGCGGATCGCGGCGCCGAGCCGATCCATGATGCGCTCGGTCCGCGAAATGTCGGATGCGCGATGACGGTCGCCCGAACGAAACACTTCGATCGATCCGCGCAACATGCCCTCGAACATGTCGGCCATGCGCAGGGTCTCGCGCGCCGCGTTGGCCAGCGCCACGCTCGCGCTGTCGAGCGCCGCCGGTTCGAGATGGATGGGCTTTCCCGGGTCAGCCGGTCGGGGCGGGTCGGGAAGAAAGCGGACGAGGAGCGCCGCGAGGCGATCGGTGAACGGCAGAAACAGCACCACGAGCACCAGGTTGAAGGCGGTGTGGAAATTGACAACGAGGCGCGCTGGGGCCGGTTCGATTTGCGCCAGCAGCCCGGCAATCAATGCCAGAAGCGGCACCACGACGACACAGCCCACGCCGCGGACCAGCAAATTGCCGAGCGGGAGACGGCGCGCCACCCCCGAGCCCGCCTCGAACAGCGGCGGCAAGGTGCCGCCGAGATTGGCGCCGAGGACGAGTGCCAGAGCCGCCGCGGGCGCGATCACGCCCGAGGCGGCGAAGGAGGCGACCAACAGGACGACCGCGACGCTCGAGTGGCACGCCCAGGTCAGCCCTCCGGCGATCAGCACCGCCAATACCGGTTCGCCGGTGAGCGCCTGCAGCACGGTTCGCAAGGCGGGCGCCGTCTCCACCGGTGCCAGGGTATGGCCGAGCGCGCCGAGAGCGAGGAGCATCAGCCCGATACCGATGCCCACCCGGCCGAGGTTCTTGGCCCGGCCATCCGCTGACGAGCGGAACAACACAACGCCGAGCAGCACGAGGATTGGCGCGATCGCGGTGATGTCGAAGGCCAAGATTTGGGTGATCAAAGTGCTGCCGAGGTTCGCCCCGAGCATGACGGCGAGCGCCGGCGCCAGGCCGAGCGCACCACGCGCGGCGAATGAGGTCGCCATCAACCCAGTCGCAGTGCTGCTCTGCAGCACCGCGGTCACCGCAAGGCCAATCGCCATGGCCCGCAGACGAGCCGCTCTTCCCGGCTGTGACAGGCGCCGGCCGAGCCATTGACGGAGCTCGGCGCCAAAGCCGCGCTCGACCCCGGTGGTGACCATGTGGGTGCCCCAAAGGAGCAGACCGACATAGCCGCCAAGCTGCAGCAGCATCAGTGTGCCCGACATTTCCGTCCCATCATTCGGACGTTCCCGGCTCGACCCATCCGATCCCATCGCCTGGCCGGACGATGGTCAGGGTGGAGACGGCTGCGCGCGGCGGCTATACCACGATCTCGGCGAGCGGGGCATCGCAGGTTCGCTTCCTGATGGACGATCCAGTTGCATGAGACAGGCGGCAAACAGCACAGTGTGCCGTGTCATTACGCGCTCGCTGAGGCGCTGCGCGCCTACATCGCCGCCGGCATCGTTGAGGATCTCGAGGGCTCTCGGCCCGGGAGTGAACGCCTGTTAAGACCGCTTTGACGCGAGATAGGTGGGGTATTCGGTCTCCGCCAAGCTTCCGGCGCTGACCAGCCACTGCCGCAAAGCGGTGACCGCGGGAGCCTCGCTATTCGTCTCCGGCGCATAAACAAAGTACCCGCGCGTCCTGATCGCCGGTTCTTTGATCGGCGCCAGGAGCCGTCCCTCGCGCAGCTCATCGCCGACGAGTGCCAACGGGCCCATTGCCACACCAAGCCCCTCGATCGCTGCCTGGATCGCGAAGTAGAAATGCTCGAAAACCTGATCGCGTGCCGGCTTTAGATCGGGGACGCCGGCAGCAGTCAGCCACCGCAGCCACATTTGGCGCCGCGTTGCAGCATGGAGCAGCGTGTGCCGCACGAGATCCGCAGGCGCTCGTAACGGGCGCTCTTTCATCAGGCCGGGGCTCAATAGCGGCAAGTACGCTTCGCCGAGAAACCGGCTGCCAACCCAACCGGGCTGGCGCGCCGGTCCCGAGACGACGACATCGACATCCATGCGGAACTGTTCGGCCGGCGTGCTCGCGGTGACTATCCGCGTTTCCAATGCGGGATGTTCTCGCTGAAGTTCCGGCAAACGCGGGATCAGCCAGCGCATCGCGAAGGTTGGAAGCGCTGATATGTCGAGCACTCCACGGGCCTGACCACCGCCCTGGGCACGAAGAGAGGCACCCGCCAGCCGGTCGAGCGCGGGTCCGGCCTCGGCCAAGAGGTCTATCCCGGCCCGCGTCGGCACAGCGTTACGGCTCGTGCGCTGGAAGAGGCGGGTGCCGAGCCATTCCTCTAGCAGGCGAATCTGCCGACTCACCGCGCCGTGCGTAACGCTGAGCTCTACCGCGGCGCGAGTGAAGCTTCCCAGCCGCGCGGCCGCTTCGAAGGCCTTGATTGCATTGAGCGGCGGAAGGCGAGCGCGAGCCATAGGTATGAGTTTTCCTCACATCAACCGGTCAGGACAAGTCGTTTGTCATCAAACCGTCATGATGGGAAAACCGCGTCATGACGACCACGGATCTCTCGCCGGCAACCGGCCATACGGCCACTTCCAGCCGCGGCCGAAGGCAGGCACTTTGGGTCGCCTGCGGCGCGCATGCGCTTCATGATGGCTTGACCGACACGCTCTATCTGCTGCTCCCGATCCTGCAGACGGAGTTCGCCTTGACCTATGCCGCGATAGGCGTCCTGCGCGCGCTCTATGCCGGCGCGATGGCGAGTTTGCAGGTCCCGGCAGCCAAGCTGGCGCAGCGGATAGGCGGGCCAAGTATGCTCGCGGCCGGGACAGCAGTCGCCGGGGCTGCCTATCTGGCACTTGGCGCAAGCTCGACCTTGGCCATACTGGTCCTCGCGCTGATCCTTGGGGGCCTCGGGTCGAGCACCCAACATCCGATCGCGTCGAATCTCGTGGCCGCAGCTTATCAAGGGCCGCGCTCGCGCGGCGCGCTGGGCACCTATAATTTTGCCGGAGATCTCGGCAAGATGGCGCTGCCGGCGATCACCGCCGGTCTGATCGCGGTGATGTCCTGGCGTTTGGCGGCGGGAGCGGTGGGCGTCATTGCATTGCTGGGCTCTGGTGCCATTCTGCTTGCGCCGTGGTGCGTGGCGGCGGCAGGCGACAAGCGCACTGGTGCCTTACCGTCGAACAGTAAACCCCCCGAGCGCACCGATCCGCCGCGCAGCGGCTTCACGCTGCTTCTCGCCATCGGCGTCATCGACAGTGCGACGCGGATGGGTTTTCTGACTTTTCTGCCGTTTCTGTTGCGCGCAAAAGGTGCCGGACTTCCGGAAATCGGCATCGCGCTGACATTGGTCTTCGCCGGCGGTGCTGCCGGCAAGCTCATCTGCGGCTTCGTCGGGGCGCGTCTGGGAGTGTTGGCGACGGTTCTCATCACCGAAGGGGCCACAGCGGCGGGCATCGTGGCCCTTCTTCCGGTGCCGGTCGGGGTCGCCTTGGCGCTGTTGCCGATCATCGGCGTGGCGCTCAATGGCACGTCATCGGTGCTCTACGGCACCGTGCCCGAGCTGGTAACTGCCGAGCGTCGGGAGAGCGCCTTTGGCGTTTTCTACACCGGGACGATCGGAGCGGGAGCCTTGTCGCCGGCACTATATGGACTGATCGGCGACTCGATAAGCCTCCCTGCTGCGATGCTGCTCGTCGCCGCGGTGGTTTTATTGACGCTCCCGCTGGCCTGGCAGCTACGTCGCACTCTGACGCACTCAAATGAGATCCTGCCGGTGTTAACGGAGTGAAGACCGACCGAGCGATCGTCGTCGCTGCGCTCGGTACGACACAGACCATCGCCTGGGCATCGAGCTATTACATGCCGGCAATACTCGGCGCGCCGATCGCCGACGCGCTGCATCTGCCGACGAGCGTCTTCTTTGGCCTGTTTTCAGGGGCATTGCTGCTGTCGGCGGTGGTCGGCCCATCAGTCGGGAGGCTGATCGACCGCCATGGCGGCCGCGTTCTTCTGGCCACCTCGAACCTGGTGATCGCCGCCGGCTTGGTGATCCTCGCTGCTGCGCACGGAATCGCAGGGCTGGTCATCGCCTGGGTGGTACTTGGCGCCGGCATTGGCATGGGTCTCTATGACCCGGCCTTTGCTGCCTTGACCTGGCTCTATGGCCGCGAGGCTCGCAGCTCCATCACTGGGATTACCCTGATCGCCGGCTTTGCAAGCACGATCGGCTGGCCGGTGAGCGCAGTGTTGCTGCACGAATTCGGTTGGCGCGCAGCCTGCCTGATCTGGGCCGGCTTGAACCTCCTGCTTGCCGCCCCGTTAAACTGGCTGTCGATCCCGCGCCATGGCACCTCGACCGGGCCGCCGCAGGCCGCGACGGAATTACCGGCACCCGAGCCGTCGCGTGCGGCGATGCCAATTCTGGCCTTCTTTTTCGCCACCACTTGGTTCGTCCAGGGAGCGATGGCGGCACATCTGCCGGGCTTGCTGCAGGCGGCGGGTGCATCCTCGACCGCGGCAATCGCCGCTGCGGCGCTAGTTGGTCCGGCTCAGGTCGGCGCGCGCCTCGTCGAGTTCGGGCTATTGCGCTCGTTCCACCCGATTGCTTCGGCGCGCCTGGCTTCGGTGCTGCATCCAATCGGCGCCGTGTTCATCGTCCTGTTCGGAGGTCCTGGGGTCTTCGCGTTCGCGCTGTTGCATGGTGCCGGCAACGGTCTGATTACGATCGCCAAGGGCACCTTGCCACTAGCATTGTTTGGACCGCACGGCTATGGGCTGCGCAGCGGGTTGCTGTCGGTACCGGCCCGCCTTCTTCAGTCGGCCTCGCCGTTCCTATTCGGCTTGCTGCTCGACCGGGTCGGGATCGGGGCGGTGGGATTGTCGGCCGGACTTTGCCTCGCCGCCTTTGGCTCGCTGTTCCTGCTGCCTCACGCGAGGCCGTCGCTGCCCGCGAGAATTCTTGCTGATTAGTATTGCCCCTGGCCTTGTTCGGAGCCCGTCGGCTATGGGCGGCGCGGCGGTGCACCTGATGTGCGATAGCGAGCAGGACGGGGTCGTGGCTGTTGATGCCGATACCAAGACAAACGAGACCGAATTGCGCGAGCGCCTGACGGCGATCCTGCGCGCGACCCCTCTGCTAATGCGGGTGCTAACGGTTTCGCGCGGCCTCGATCTCCCGGATTGGCTCATCTTTTCGGGCGCGGTCTACCAGCCTGTACTTAATCACCTGACCGGTCGCGCCCCCGATTACGGCATCAAGGATTACGACCTCGCCTATTTTGACGGGTCAAACCTCTCTTACGACGCTGAGGATGCCGTGATCCGCCGGGTGAAGGGCGCTTTCGACGAGCCGCTGAGAGGCCTCGTCGAAGTTCGCAACCAAGCGCGAGTGCACCTTTGGTTCGAGGGGAAGTTCGGCGAGCCGTATCGGCCGCTCTCCTGCACGGCAGAGGCGCTAGAGCAGTTTAGGTCGGCGACATTCGCGGTCGGAGTCCGACTCGAGCCCGACAACCGGCTGCACATCGAAGCTCCCTTCGGTCTCGCCGATCTGTTTGGGATGCGCCTGCAGCCCAATCCTCGGCGAAAAACCCTCGGCTTCGCTCGGGCTTGCGCCAATGTGTTGCGCCGGTGGCCCGAACTCATAGTCAACGACGGATCATAGGGTTTCCACCGAAAGAGAGCATCTCGGAGCACGTGTGCTGCAAGAGGCGCAGCGGGTTCTAAGACCGAGTGGCTTCCGACAGTTCTCAGTTCTCCACCCTTGCTTCGGCCCGGCCACCGCAAGGTCTTGCGGACTGCAAGCTGAGGGCATCGAGATTGGGGTTTTCCATATCGCTCTTACCGCAGAAGCATGCGACGAGATCACGGGTTGTTGGTCGACAGCGAGCCGATCATCAATCGAGCCCATGCTGACGTGCTGACGGCCTGCGTTATCCGATCACGGAGCGCGTCGCAGTCGAAAATCACCAGCTCGAAACGGCTGGCAATCATGCGAACCGCTGGACGCATATTCTGATGGGTGGCGCATCTCGGCAGCATTCACCGCCCCTCGTCGCTAGTGCCAGTTTAACCCCGCGACTTATTCGTCTTGCTTCAGCCGGCTTGGCAGCAGCTCGCCACGCCCCTCGAGGATCGGATAGGCGGCAGCCGCGAGGTGTGCATTGACCCGCTTGAGGTCGCGCACGATGTCGAGAAGGAGCTTGCTCACCTCAATGTTCTCTGCCCGGCCGGCACGCGCCGGTCCGAAGTGTTCTTCGGTTGCGCGCAATTCGAGTTCGCGGAAGAATTCCTTTTCGCCGAGAAGCTGGCGGGCCGCGCGTGGGTCTTCGGTCATCAGCACGGCAGCCGCGGCGCGTGCGTTGCTGATCAGCCGGTCATCCATTTCGCGGATCTCCTGCCGGCTCGCTTCCGAGAAGCTGACGCCGCGTCTGATGCGTTTGGCGGCAAGCGGCATCAGGCTTTTCTCGACGATATCGCCAGCATGCTCGAGATTTGTCGTGAACGCCAGGATTTCCGAGAGACGGCGGTGATCCGTGTCGTCGAGCGCGTCGATATCGAGTGCGGTCAGATATTCCTTGATCGCCGTGTCGAGCCGGTCGAGCACTTTGCCCATGCGTGAGGTTTCCGTGACGCGCTTGCGATCGCCACGAATGAGCGAATCGAGCGCACCGCGCAGCATGGCCTCGAAGACGTCGACCATGCGCAGCGCCTCGCGCGCCGCGCCGGCGAGCGCAATGCTGGGTGTCTCGCGCGCCGCCCCGTCGAGATAGATCGGCTGCGAGGGATCGGCGGTGTCGACGCGCGCCGGTAGAAGGCGCACGAGCAACCGAGCGAACGGCTTCAACAGAGGGAAGAAAAGCAGCGCTAAGACAAGGTTGAAACCGGTGTGAAAATCAGCGACGGCGCGCCCGGCGTCGAGCTCGATCGTGACCAGCGCCGGGCCGATCCACCTCAAAAAGGCGAGCGCCAGCGCGCACCCGACAAGCCGGTTGATCAGATTACCGATCGGCAGGCGCTTTGCGGCGGGATCGCCGCCCACCCCGCTTTCGAGCAGCGGGTTCAGAGCCGTGCCGAGATTGGCCCCGAGCACAAGGGCGAACGCGGCGTGCGGCGGCACAACCCCCTGGGCCGCAAAGGCCATGATCAGCAAAACGACGGCGACACTCGAATGCGCCGCCCAGGTCAATGCGGCTGCGAGCAGAATGTCGATCAGCGGGTCCGTGGTGACCGCACCGAGCAGTACCCGCAAGCTCGGCACGTCCTCGAAGGGGATGATCATCGAGAGGAGATGCTGAAGCGCAATGAGCATCAGACCGAGCCCGATCCCCACCCGGCCAAGGTCGCGCGTCCGCGTAACCCCGCTGCGCCGGAACATGAAGACGCCGATCAGGATTAGCAGGAAGGAGACCCGAGACACATCGAACGACAACACCTGGACAATCAGCGTGGTACCGACATTGGCGCCGAGCATGACGGCCAACGCCGGCACAAGGTCGACAAGACCATTGGCGGCGAATGCCGTGACCATCAGGCCCGTGGCCGTGCTGCTCTGAAGGATCGACGTCACGCCCAGGCCGGCCAGAAAGGCTTTGAACCGATTGCCGAGCGCGTAACCCAGGATGCGCCGAAGTTGCGGGCCGAAAGCGCGCGTGACCCCGGTCTGTACCATGTGCACGCCCCAAATCAGGAGTGCGATTGCACCGGCGAGGTCCATTAGGGTCAGGGTTGTGTTCATCCTGCGCGCTCCGTGCCCAACGCGGTTCGCTTATCCGACTTTCAGAACGCCGGACGGCGGCAATGGTGTTTTGATGAAAGCAGGATCACGGGCTTCACAGCATCCTTCGGCGGAGGAGCGGCACTCGAAGCCGAGACGCTGTCGTTGCCCGGGGACGATTTGCGGTCCCGCGCCGCGGCAAAAATGATGGCATAACACCAAAGCGCGCGCGTCGAGGGAGTCCACAAGCGCGATCGCCGCGCTCGCCGACGGTTAAGGGTCGAAGTCGGGACCGGCATGGTCAAGTTCCACCCGTAGCGAGGTAATAATACACACAAGGACGAGCCCGGCCGCGATGATCAGATAGGCCCGCAGAACCAACAGCCAGACCCGATTGAGCGTGGTAAGCTGTCGCGGCGGCAGTTCGGCCAACGGCGGCATTGGCCAGGTGTTGCGCGATGACCGGCGAGCTGGCTCGATGGGTGCTTCCGCGGCAGGACGGGTGCCGCCGAAGGTGAGATAAAGGACCAGCGCAGCAAGACCGCCGCCAACCAGTACGGCGATAGTTGTTTCCCGTTTCTCTCCGGGTAGATACCGCCTCTATGGCGGTGTCGTACCGTACCAGGGCAGCCATGTCTGACCCTTCCATTTCCAGGTTGATTGATGTGCCGACCCGGATGGAGTGGCGGACTGCCCCTAGCGGCGAACCTCCATTGCGATCGCAACCACCAGTCCGGCCGAGGGACCCCGTCGCATCACCCGGGGCAGGTGGCCCGAAGAGCCGGTCGCGGCAAAACGACTGGGAGGCTCCGCGGGAGTGTTGCTAGATCGTGGTTCCATCATTCGGTTGCTGTTGCCCGAACATCCTTGGGCGAGACGTCCAAAGATACCGCGCCAGGTATGCTTTTTCCGCCGAGGTGTCAATGGCGAAAATTTCAATATCGGCCCGATTCCAAGATCTTAAGCCCGATACGGGGGCCGCCGCAGGTGCGCCGTAGCTGGAAGGGTCGATCAGTACTGTAGGTGCAGCTGCAGGGCAAAAATCGACACCGGACCGCGGTCACGGTTGTATGCCGGGTGGTTGATTAACTGGTAGCCGGCCGTGAAGTGGGCGAACCCGGATATCGCGACCCGATAGTAGGCTTCGAAGATCTGCTCGGGGCCGGCATTGGGCAATTGGCCGTCGCCGATGATCCCGCCCAGACCGCCGGCGGCGAGATAGAGCTTCCCCTGATGCGAGATCCGATTGGCTGCGCCGGCCAATCCGACGGTGTCGTCCGGTCGCCCCCAGCGCGAGCCGGTCAGCGAAAGACCCGCCGAGATCGACTGGTTGAGGTCGGTGAAATCGACCTCCTCCACGGTGCCTTGCGAAATGCTGGCGCGAGCAAAGACGCCAAAATCGGTGGCGAGCTGCTGTTCGAGATTGAGTCCCATGCCGTCCTTGGTGCGAAAACTGCGGACGGCGCCGGTCGACGGCGTCGTGCCGGTGGCCGCTCCCAGCGCGATGGCGTCGGTATAAGTCCCGAGATTGCCGCGGGTGAGCCAATAGAGGAGCTTGAGCTTACCCGGCTGATCCCGCAGCCGATGCCTCTCCTCCAGCTCGGCCACGAATTGCCCCTGGCCGAAGCCGTTAGACAGCGCGATCGAATTTGGCGCTTGCGACAGATCGAACACGCCGGCCCTGACGGCCCACCAGTCCTGATACCATTCGCCTGCGGCGCCGTAGGTGTAGCCCCATGGGTTTGCCGCATAGTCGAATGCGCCCTGGTCGATGATCGACCAGTTGAGAAAGTCGTTGCGCGGATCGTGTGCGTATGTGTTGGTGTCAAAGATGTCGACAATGGAATATTTGCCGATCGTAAACACCAGGCGGTTGGCTGTCTGGCTGCCGCCGAGCTGATTGATGTCGGGTTCGAGCTTTTCGGTCTCGCCCCCCAAATCTATGCTCTGGCGCAAAAACCCGCGCTGAACCAGAGTATAAGGTTCTGCTTTCCCTAGCTTGAACGCTTCGCCGCTGGGGTATCCCGCTACGCCAAAGGTGTCGCTGAGCCCAAACCCTTGATCGACTTCCGGATTGATCCAAATTTCTGCACCCGGCCACAGCCGGACACCGGCATAGAGGGTCGCATCGATCGTTTCCCTGCCGTTAGCAGCGGGGCTGAGGCTATGCGGCCCCTGATACGGCGACCGGAAGGCGGGTTGCAGCAGCCAGGTAATCGTTGCCTGGCCATGGATGGCCCAGTTCTCCGGCTCCACCTGCTCCGCCTGTTCCGGGGTGACCGGAATGCCTGGAGGTTGCGGCGTCGGACCGATCATTTGGGCGCTGCACATCATCGACCAGCCCAGAAAGCCGATTGCCAGCGCGGAGACTGGCTGAGATCGAGAATGGATTGCGAAACGAGAGCAAGCATAGAAGTGCCGTTTTTTTAAAAAAAACAACGACGGCACCTTAAGCAAAACGTCTCGTCGATTACAATTTTATGAAACACATCCACTTCTATCTCGTTGCTTTGCTGGGTATTACATGAGTTACATTCGCACCCCTATCAGCCAGGGGCTATCCTGTTGATACGGATTCGACGAAATGACCGGGATCCATGTAACATCAAAAGCTGGATAGCGCTTCGTCGAAAGTAGACCGATGAGCCATGCGAATGACGAGGGTTCAGACTCACGACCGCTCCGCGACCAGCGGGGGTTGGTCAACCGGGTGCGCCGGCTGCGCGGCCAGGTCGATGCGATCGAGCGCGCGCTCACCGGTGAGGCGAGCTGCTCGGATCTGCTTCAGCGCATCACCGCAGCGCGCGGCGCGATCAACGGCCTGATGGCTGAGGTGCTGGAGGAACACGTGCGAGAATATCTATCGCCGGCCGACGGCGATGCCGATCCGCTCAAAGCCGATGCCGCCGAGGAGCTGATCGAAATCATTCACTCCTACCTCACCTGAAGCCCTTTATTTGTCCGGCGCGGTCCGCTAAGAATCTCTTGTCATTGGGGAGTAGTCGCCCGCGTTCATCGCGGGGCCTGTGTCAACACGCTTGGCTTTCGGCCATGGCACAGGCGACCCATCGGTTTGGCGAGACCTTTGGCATCGGTTCCCTGCACCCGGGTTGGGCGGAGGGCGCCATGCCAAGGTTTATTTCCCGCCCAACCCCAACGGCACTCTTGTGGAAGCTTTCTTCGTGTCGACCCTCGTCGTCGGCCTTGCCGAGATCGGCGACAAGACGCAAATCCTCTCGTTGGTGCTCGCCGCGCGCTTCCTACGCCCGGTGCCGATCATTTTCGGTATCTTGTTCGCCACCATCGCCAATCATGCAGCCGCCGGCTTGGCCGGCACTTTCTTCGGTGGGCTGCTCAACGGCTCGTGGATGCGATGGATACTGGGGCTTTCATTCCTGAGCGTCGCGGTGTGGGCGCTGTTCCCGGACAGATACGAGGGCGGTGATCGGGCTATCAGCCGCTCGGGGGCGTTCACCGCGGCGCTCTGTGCTTTTTTCTTCGCGGAAATCGGTGATAAGACGCAGATTGCCACGATCGGCCTCGCCGCGCGGTTCGAGCAGTTCTATCCGGTTGTCATCGGCACGACTCTCGGCATGATGCTCGCCAATATTCCAGCTGTCCTCATTGGGGACAGGATTGCCGACAGGCTGCCGGTAAGAGCGATCCGCATAACGGCCGCCGTGGTGTTTGCCTCGCTCGGCATCTTGATCATCGCCAGGGGCGATGGATAAGCGGGTTCACGATCGTAACGGCCCGGAAACATCGCGGGACAGGAGCCCTCCCCACCGCATAGAGTTCCTTGTCACGTACAGGGACGGTAGTCATGACCCAGACGGTGGACGCGAGACGCGTCGAGGAACGGGTCACGCTGACAGCGCTGTTTGTCGGCTTCCTCAAGGTCTCTCTTCTGGGGTTCGGTGGTGGCCTCATATGGGCACGCCGCATCGTCGTCGAACGACAGCGATGGGTGGACGATCAGGAGTTCGCCGAAATCTTGACCCTTTGTCAATTTATGCCGGGACCGAATATCGTCGGAATCACGACCTGTGTCGGGTCGAAGCTGCGCGGAACGGTCGGGGCGATCGCGGCGGTCTCGGGGTTCATTCTGATACCTTGGACGATCGGATTGTCGCTTGGCGGCCTCTACCTCCGCTACGCTCATCTCGCGGTCCTGCAAAACATCCTCGGTGGGCTGTCCGCCGCCGCAGCCGGCCTGATGATAGCGACCGGAATCCGGCTGATGATGCCGCATCGCAGTCGCGCGGCAGCGTTGCTCTTTGCCGCTCTTGCCTTCACCGGCATGGCGTTCGTCAAGCTGCCGCTGCTCGTCGTGCTACTGGGCTTGGCGCCGCTTAGTATTGCAGTCGCCGCTATTGCAAACACGAGAGCTTCATGAACAACCCTCCTGCGTCTCTCGCACTGGCCGCGCATCTGGCGCTGCTCTCGTCGATCAGCTTTGGCGGGTTCCCGACGGTCCTCCCCGATGTTCATAACTTCGTCGCTGCAAACGGCTGGGTAACCGATAGGGAATTCGCCGATTTTTTCGCAATCTCTCAGGTCGTGCCGGGACCCAATATGATCCTGATGATGAGTTTTATCGGATTGAAATTGTGGGGATTACCGGGCGCAATTCTCAGTGCGGTCGCCACATTCGGACCTCCCTGTCTGATCTATTACACCGCCTACCGCCTGTGGGACCGGTTCCGCGATCGGCCGTGGCAGCAGGTGGTACGGCGCGGCCTTGCGCCGTTGACGATCGGGCTGGTCATCGCCGGCGGCTATGTGATGGCTCGAGCCGCGGATATCGGGTGGCAGGGTGCGCTGGTTACGGCGGCTGCAATAGGTGTGATGCTCGGGACGCGCCTCAATCCGCTGTGGATTCTAGCGGCGGGGGGAATATTGGGCGGAGTGGGCTTCGTGTGAGGTATGACAATAACTGTGTTGGAGGGCGGTCGCAGCGCTGATCCAGCTCTGCCAGCGGACCAGCCTGACCAAGTTCGAATAGCCCTTATTAAGTGACCGTCACGGCGCGCTGTCGCGCGCACCTGCGATTCCCGTTCATATATTGGCGCAGGCGCTCCCGACCGCGCGACAGCCGCGACATCACCGTGCCGATCGGCAGGCCAAGAATGCGCGCCGCCTCCCGATACGAGAAATCCTCTACGGCGATGAGCAGCAGCACCGAGCGTTGTTCCTCGGGCAATTCCGCAAAGCCGCGCAGGAGATCGCGGTGGGCGAGTGCGCCCTCCTGCCCACCCTCGACACCGGGTTGCTCAGTCTCCAAGATATCCGTCAATGCCCTGTGCCCGATATCGCGCAGCTGGCGACGTCGGTCGGTAACGAACCGATGGTACAGAATCGTGTAGATCCAACCACGCAGCTCTCCATCATTACGGCGTTGATGCCAGCAAGAGAGCGCCCGTTCGAGGCTGTCTTGAACAAGATCGTCGGCGCCCTCTCGGTCACCGCGCAACAAGGCATGGGCGTATCGGCGCAATCCGGGAATGTGCGCTTCGAGGAGTTCGGTGGCATGTCCGGGCGCGCCCTTCGCAGGCGAAGGGCTGTCGCTCATCGGACGGCCTCGAACACTGAACCTGCTTGCGGCATCGCAAAGTGTTCTCAAGAAGCGACAGATCAGCGGCTCGAGACGTAAACATACTGACCACATCTCCCAAATGAATTTAGCGTTAATTTATAACTTAAATGTTACTTTTCGTGATACAGCCGATGATATATCAAAGCTTTTCATAGGGTCACCCGGAGTTCAAAGGCCATGCCAGGCTATGCGCGTCACGTACTTGTGATCGAGGACGACGCGGAAACGGCCGATCAACTGGTGGATTGCCTGAAATCGAGCGGCTATGAAGTTGATCTCGCGGTCGACGGCGAGGACGGGTTGCGGCGGGCCCTGGCGGTTGATTTTGTCGTGATGACGGTGGACCGCATGCTGCCGCATATCGACGGGATCGAGATTATCCGTCGGTTGCGCGAAGAGGGCATTCTCACGCCGGCGCTGATCTTGAGCGCACTTGGTGAAGTCGACGATCGCGTACGCGGTTTGCGTGCGGGTGGCGACGATTACCTGGTCAAGCCGTTCGCATTCCGCGAAATGCTGGCCCGCGTCGATGCGCTCGCCCGGCGCAGCGGCACCGTGGTCAAGGAGACGATGCTGCGCATCGGCGATCTGGAGATCGATTTGCTCGCGCGGATCGCCCGCCGCCGTGGACGAGAAGTCGAGCTGCTGCCGCGAGAGTTTCGTCTGCTCGCGTATCTGGCGCGCAACGCCGGTCAAGTGGTTTCGCGCACGATGCTGTTGCAGCACGTGTGGGACCTGCATTTCGATCCGACGACAAACGTCATTGATGTTTATGTCGGCCGTGTCCGGCGAAAGATCGACAGCGGTCAGGACTATCCGCTGATTCATACCATTCGTGGCGTCGGATTTTGTCTACGTGCTCCTGAGTAAGACCGTTCGGTCCTCCTCGACCCTCAAACTGGCATTCATCTATGTCATCGCCTTTTGCGCCGCAATATTCGGCCTGTTGGGTTATGTGTACTGGTCGACCGTCACTTACCTTTACGATATATCCGACCGAGCCATATCGCGAGAGTGCGCACTGCTGACAAAGGCGTACGAGGCCGGCGGTCAAGACGGATTGGTCGCATTTATCGATCGGCGGTTGACCGATCCATTTTTTAATGATTGGTCCTACCTATTGGTAGACCCGTCGCTTAACTACGTTGCCGGCAATTTGCCGAGCTGGCCAGCCTCGTTGCCCGGGCACGATGGATGGACCACGGTCCTGCCCGTCGATTGGCAATCTGAGGCGGCAAAACCGCCGCCGCTGCGTGTGACGTACCAGATATTGCCGGACGGCCATCATCTGCTTCTCGGCCACGGCATCAAAGATATCGACCGATTTGGCGAGAACGTCACGATCGGTCTCGCCTCGGCGGCCCTGCTGTTTTTGATCCTGGCTGCCGCGGCCGGCATATCGACCTCGCGGCGCTCGGTGGCGCGGATCGAAGCGATCAACGCTACGAGCCGAAAAATCATGCGAAGCGGGCTCGGCGAGCGCATACCGTTGCGCGGGACCGGTGACGAATGGGATGGGCTGGCTGAAAATCTCAACTCGATGCTTGATCGCATTGGGGAATTGGTGGAGACGAATCGGCAGGTTTCCGACAACGTAGCCCATGATTTGCGCACGCCACTGACCCGCATGCGGGGGCGCTTGGAGCGAGCCTGCAATCAACAGCTCGATCTCAACCATTACCGATCTTTGGTCAACGATACGATTAGCGATCTGGACGAGATCCTTATGACTTTTTCGTCACTGCTGCGGATCTCGCAAATCGAGGCGCGCGATCGAACGGCTGCATTTCGTAACACCGATCTGAGCGAAATTGTTCGCGAAGTCGTAGAATTGTTCGAGCCCGCGGCGGAGGAAAAGGCCGTTCGCTTCCAGCTCTCTGCAGGCGAATCGGTGACTGTGGTCGGCGATCGCGATCTCCTGTTCGACGCGATTTCCAATCTTGTCGACAACGCGATCAAGCATGGCGGCGAGCGGGGCGAGGTCAAGATCGCCGTCGCGCGATGCGCCGATGGGCAGATTCTCTCGGTCAGCGATCGAGGGCCTGGAATTCCGATCGATGAGCGGAACCACGTGATGCGACGGTTCTATCGGCTCGAGCGCAGCCGTAACCGGCCTGGAAACGGCCTCGGCCTGAGCCTGGTTGCAGCGGTTGCCAATCTGCATGGCGCCCACATTGTTATGGGCGACAACTTTCCCGGTCTGAGAATCGAGCTTCATTTCCCGCTTCCCGAGCATACAGTGCCGCTCATGTCCGATCAGCAAGAGCAGGCATCGGCATTTGGTGTCCACGGACGTTAGTCGTCGCCCCGATCCGCCGAGCGAATCGCAGATTCTGCGGTCCGCGACCATCGCAGACGATCGGAGAAGGCATAGTATGCGGATCTGGTTGGTGACAGGGGGCGAGCTTCGCATCCGTTCTCGGATTGCTGAGCTCTGATGTTTGGGCACAGTATTACATCGGTGCTCAGGCCGGCTGGACCGGCATCCCTTACCAGACCGACACGATCGAGGGCGTGGGCCCGATTCCCGTGCAGTTCAACGCCGGCTACAATGTCGGCGCGCGCGGTGGCTACCAGTTCGCGCCGTGGCGCTTCGAGGAAGAATACAGCTATCGCCGAAATGGCGTGGCCGAATACGGCATGGTCGGCGAGGGCACGAATGGAGTCAGCGGCAACCGACATACCAATTCGATAATGACCAACGTAATTTATGACCTCAACATCGGCTGGCCGATGATGCCGCATATTGGAGTCGGCATCGGCGCAATGAACGTCTTCGACGGCCTCCGGATCCCCAGCCGCGGTCTGCTGTTCAACAACAGCAGCTGGCAATTTGCTTATCAGGCGATTGCCGGCTTGCGTTATGACATCAACCCTGTTCTCACCCTCGACCTCGACTACCGCTATCTGGCGACAACCGAATCGACATTCGGGATTCCCAATACGGCCCTCCACTACCGCACAGGCGCCAACACAAACAATTTCGTGGCGAGCCTGACCTACCGGTTCGGCTTGCTGCCGACCGATGCCGCGCCGACCTCGGAGCCGCCGCCCTAAAACGGGTCGCGGCGGCGCCGGGCTGGGGTTCTCATCTCCTGGGCGTTGCCGGTTGAAGACCTGCTGCTATAAGTCTGCGACGGACGGCGTACCCGAGGATCGCAGGTGGGGAAGGATCAGGATGATCGATTTTTCGGTTTTAATGGAGGCCGAGCACGACTCCCTCTTTGTTGCGTTTGGTCTGATGGTGCTCGGCGGGCTGATCACTCATTTTCTGTTCAAGAGCTATCCTTTCGCGCGGGCGATGATCCGCGTCATCATCTTGATTCTTCTGACCATAGTTCTGGTGAGCGCGAATATCGTCCCTTACCGGCCCCTGGTGTTCACCGGCACGCCTCTTCTCGATCTCGTCCATGGCGCCCTGAAGGTCGCCTGGTGGCTATTTGCAGCCTGGTTCCTGGTCGGCTTTCTGCGCGCCTTTGTGATCGTCGAACATCGACCGCGCGAGGGCAAGCTGCTCCAGGACTTGCTGGCCGGCCTGATTTATCTCGTCGCCGCCTTCGCCATCATCGCCTATGTCTTCGATCTCCCGATCCAAGGGTTGCTCGCGACCTCGGGTGCGGTCGCGATCATTCTCGGCCTCGCCCTGCAAAGCACACTGGGCGACGTGTTTTCCGGCGTTGTGCTGAG
The DNA here is from genome assembly GCA_963703745.1 of uncultured Alphaproteobacteria bacterium. GTDB lineage: Bacteria > Pseudomonadota > Alphaproteobacteria > ATCC43930 > CGMCC-115725 > AP-15. Next base: position 295,496 of record CAVPFL010000002.1, read on the forward strand.
CTTCAGCCGGCCCTATCGACCGGGCGACTGGATCAGCCTCGAAGGCGGCACCGACGGCCGCGTCATCGAACTGAATTGGCGCGCCACGCACGTGCTGACCGGGCGGCGCGATCTGGCGATCGTGCCGAACAGCACGATCGCCAAGTCGAAGATCGTCAACGTCAGTTCTCCATCCGGCATTCACGGCGTGACGATCACCGTACAGCTTGACCCCAAGACGCCGCCGGCGACCGGCGCAGAGATCCTCGAGCATGCGATCCTAAACTGTCGGCTGATCGTCGCGACGCCGGCCCCAAGCGTCACGATAAAGTCGATCAATGCCAGCTTCACAGAATTCGAGATCACCTTCTTCGTCGAGGAGCTGGCCTCCGCAACGCGGGCTCAGAACCAATTATTCGATCTAATTTTCCGCCATCTCGCCGTGGCCGGCATCGACTTGGCCACGGCTCAGAATCAGCCCGAGGCGGTTATCGGGGATCAAGCATCCCCGAAATTGACTACGGGTCTCGAAAGGCTGCTGGAGCTGGTCGACATCTTCGCTAGCTTGACGAGCGACGAGCGCAAAGCGATCGCGGGGAAGCTGAATGCGAAGTCCTACGATCAGGGCGAGACGCTGGTCGAGGCGGGAACGGTGCTGCACTCGTGGTTCATCGTCGGTACCGGCGTCCTCTCGCTGACCCGCGAGGAGAGTGAGGGCGAGATCGAGCTTATGCGGATCGGTCCGGGCGACCATTTCGGCGAGATCGGGATGCTGACGGGGGCTCCAGCCATTGCAAAGATCAGCGCGATAATCCCCGCCACGGTCTACGAGCTGAAAAAAGATGACCTCTCGCCAATTCTGGAAGCGCGACCGGAAGTCTCTCAGGGGTTGTGCCGCGCATTGGCGCGGCGTCAAGCCGCGGGTCAGCTGGCCTCGGGTGAACTCACCCAGGCAGTGCCGATGAACCGACTGACCACTTGGTTCTCCGAACGGCTGCATCGGCTATACGACATCGCGAACGCCGAGTGAGTTCCGGGTCGCGCCTGACGTCCGTCCCGTCCTTCCCGCTCCGAGCAATGGGTCGCAACGTTACGTCTCGATGTGGATGACGCGTTCGATTCGGGAATAGCTGGAGGAAAAATTGCCTGCGAAGGTTCCGAGCTATCTCCAGCCAGGCTCTCTCGAGCGCATCTTGGGTCTTACGCTCGTTTTTCTCGTTCGGGTCGGCCTGGTCCGTGGCCACTTCTACGTTCTCGAAGTTCGCGGACGAAAGAGCGGCAGGACGATCTCGGTGCCGGTGGACCCGCTCGATCTTGAAGGGCAGCGCTATCTGGTCTGCGCCCGCGGCAACTCCAACTGGGTGCGCAATGCCCGGACAGCAGGCGAAGTCGCACTGGTCCGCGCGATGCGGCGCCGCCGCTACGCTGCGCGCGAGGTTCCACCCCACCTGCGTCCACCGATTCTCAAAGCCTATCTCGACCGCTTCGCCGGCGAAGTCCAGCGCTTCTTCCCAATACCGAAGGGATCGCCGGTGGAGTCATTCGACGATCTCGCGCCGCGTTACCCGGTTTTCGCGCTGCAGCCGCTAGATTAAATTGGAGGAGCCTTCGCCATGTTGCTTCACGCCGTCATTACCGCCGCGGTCGTCGGCATCGCCGCACCGGCACTCGCCGAACCCGAAAACAACTCATTGGCCCAACTACAAGGAGGGCGACTTCCTGGTTGCGGATTATGAATTTGCCAATGGCGCCTGCCGTGCCGGCTGCTTGACCTGGGGGTCGCGGCGGGTCGGTGAATGGTGCTTCACCAGTTTGTTGCTGACTAGCCATTCCGGTCCGGCGCCGACTGGCCGACAAATCGTCTCGCGATTGGGTGAGTTGGCCCCTTGTCTGACGCCGCGAGTCACACCGTAGCGCGCCCGGCGCCCGTCGGCAGCTTGTCTGCGCTGGGTCTCTCGGCATTGGGGGTGGTCTTCGGCGACATCGGGACGAGCCCTCTCTATACACTCAAGACGGTGCTGGGCCTCACCGGCGGCACCCCCGACACCGCGACGACGCTTGGCGTCCTCTCGCTCGTGATCTGGACGTTGATAATCATCACGACGATCAAATACGTGTCTGTTGCGATGCGCGTCGACAATGACGGCGAGGGCGGCATCCTGGCGCTGATGTCATTGCTTGGTGTCAAACGACAGCATCGCCCTACGATTATCGCGGTGGGTCTCTTTGGCGCGGCGCTGATCTATGGCGACGGGGCAATCACGCCGGCGATTTCGGTGCTTTCGGCGTTGGAGGGGCTGGAAATCGTGCTTCCGGCCTTCGCCTCCTATGTGGTCCCGGTCTCGGTTCTGATCCTTCTAGCGCTGTTCGCCATTCAGCCCCAAGGTACTGCCCGGATCGGCAAGGCATTCGGTCCGATCATGGCGCTGTGGTTCGTGGTGATCGCGCTACTCGGGATCTGGGGCATTTCCCGATACCCCTGGGTACTCGTCGCGATCAATCCCTGGCACGCCCTCAGCTATCTCGTCTCCGGCGGAGCTACGGGATTTCTCGTCCTCGGCGGAGTCTTTCTGTGCGTTACCGGTGCCGAGGCCTTATACGCCGACATGGGGCATTTCGGCGCCGGGCCGATCCGGCTCGCCTGGTCCGCGGTCGTCTTCCCGAGCCTCGTTTTGAATTACGCCGGCCAGGCAGCCCTGGTCGTCGCCGGCGCTCCGATCTCGGACAACATCTTTTACCGGCTGTGTCCAACATTCCTGCTTTTGCCGCTCGTCGTGCTCGCCACGATCGCGACGATCATCGCCAGCCAGTCGATCATCACCGGCGCATTTTCGATGACGCGCCAGGCGATCCAACTCGGCTGGCTGCCGCGGGTGCACATCACCCAGACTTCGGCCGAGGGCTACGGTCGGATCTACGTAGGCACAGTCAATTGGCTGCTGATGCTCGTCACTCTTGGACTTACCGTCGGCTTTGGCAAATCCGACAATCTCGCCGCGGCCTATGGGATCGCCGTCTCCGCGACGATGCTGATGACGTCGGCATTATTGTTCATCGCGATGCGCGAGATCTGGGGGTGGAGCGTCGTTACCGCCGGCGCGGTGGCGGGCGCCTTCTTCCTGGTCGATGCGGCGTTCTTTGCGGCGAACCTCACAAAGGTGGCGGAGGGCGGGTACGTGCCGCTGATCCTGGCTGCGCTGGTCTATGGCGTCATGCTGATCTGGCATATCGGAGCGACCGCAGTCTCCGCGCGGCTCCAGGATGCAGTCATGCCCGTTGGAGCCTTCATGGCGAGGCTCGTTGAGCAACATATCCCGCGCGTTCCCGGCACCGCCGTCTTCTTGACGCGGACCCAGCGAGACGTGCCGCCGGTTTTGGTATGGCACGTCAAGCACAATCGGGCATTGCATCAGAAATTGCTCGTTCTGACGGTCACCACCCAGTCGGTGCCATGGATCAGGGACACCGAACGGCTGACCTTCGAAGAGATCGCCCCCGATTTCTGGCGCGCCGCCGCGTGGTACGGGTTTATGGAGCGGCCGGATATTCCGGCGTTGCTGCAACACGCGCACGGACTCGGCTGCGCCATCGATCTCTCCGACGTCACCTATTATGTCGGTCACGAGACCGTCGTGCCCGATGAACATGACAAAGCCTTGCCGCGAGTGGGGGAGGCATTGTTCGCCTTCATGCAGCGCAACTCCGCCCACCTGACCGAGTACTTCAGGCTGCCGATGGACGCGGTCGTCGAGATCGGCCGGCAAGTCTCGATCTGAACCAGATCAAAGGAGTATGAACATGCAGCTAGCCGGCAAGGTGGTTCTGGTCACGGGGGCGCAGCAGGGGATTGGCCGGGCGATGGCGCGAGAGTTCGCTGCAGCGGGCGCCGACGTCGCGATCAACTGGCTCGATGACGAGGGTGCCGCCCACCATGTCGCCGAAGAGGTGCGCGACTGCGGTCGGCGCGCAATCTTGGCCCAGGCCGATGTGGGCCGGATAGAGCAGGTCCAGGCGATGGTGTCGGCCGCCCAAACAGGGCTCGGCCCGATCGACGTTTTGGTCAACAACGCCGGAGTGTTCCTGCGCGTTCCGTTTCTCGAGATGACCGAGCACGACTGGGACCAGGTGCTGGATGTCAATCTGAAGGGTTCGTGCTTTTGCGCGCAATACGTCGCCAAAGCGATGGTCGCGGCCGGGCGGCGGGGATCGATCATCAATATCGCCTCGGGTGCGGCGTTGCGCGGCTCGCCTCGCGGCGTGCATTACGTCGCGAGCAAAGGCGGTGTATTGTCGCTGACGCGGGCGATGGCGCTGGAGCTCGCTCCTTATCGCATCAGGGTCAATGCGATTGCACCCGGGCTCACCGATACGGCTCAGCCGCGCTACGGCAGCAGCGAGGCGGAAATCGCCGAGATGGCGCGCTCGATCCCGCTTGGCCGCATGGCGCAACCGGACGAAATCGCCCGCGCCGCGGTGTTTCTGGCATCGGACAATGCCGCCTTCGTCACCGGTCACACCCTGCACGTCAACGGCGGTTCCTATCTGGCGTGAAGCTCCGGTGAAGCGTCGCGCCACCCCTACACTTGCTGACGCGTGTCCCCATAGTCCGCGAAGAGGCCCCTCACCCCAACCCTCTCCCCGCAAGCGGGGCGAGGGGATTCTCGAAGCCGCCGAACTTGAGTGTCAGGTCGCTGGCCCCTGCCGTAAGCCCGGCTGCGATCGTGATCAGATCTCGTGGATTGGAGAAATCCACCTTGTTCTCTACCCAGATCCGGCCTGCCATGGCGGCGATCAGGCCAAACAGCACGATCGACAAGCCGCCGATAACAGGATCTGGGATCGAGCGAATAAGAGCACCGAATTTTGGCGAGAAGTCCAGTAGGATCGAGACGACCGCGGTGGAAGCTCGGGCCCGTGAATTTCGGCAACCCGATCCATGGTACCGCGGCCAACGCCGCAAAGTCGATGGGCTGTCGCAATCCGAACCATTCGCCAGCAGCAAATACAGCAGATATCCACCGATGGCTCCGATCGGCAACCTGCGCCACAATCCCGGCGCCGCGACGGCAGTCAACCCAATGATCAGAACCGTGAGCAGCCCGATCCAGGTTGCGAATTGATCGCCGCTCACCGATTTGACAGCCACTGGCGCGAGATTGAGGCCAATCGCTGCAACGACTGCGCCAGTTACAACGGGCGGCATTAATCGTTCAATCCAACCAACGCCCGACTGCATGACAATCAAAGCGGTGATGCCGTATAGCATACCCGCCGCGATGATCCCGCCCAGCGCGACATCGAGGTGTGGGTTTGGCCCATGGCCGGAATAACCGCTTGCAGCAATGACGACGGCGGTGAACGGGAAGCTCGAGCCCAAGTAGCTCGGCACACGTCCTGTGACAACTACGAAGAAAATCAGAGTGCCAACGCCCGAAAAGAGTAGTGCCAAGTTGGGATCAAACCCATGATAAGCGGCGCGACAATCGTCCCGCCTGCCGTCGCGACCCCGTGCTGCAAGCCCGAGATGATCGTCTGGCCCCACGGTAGACGCTCGTCAGGCACGATCGGGTCGGTTGTCTTCAGCTTAGATGGAGGAACGTGGCACCGCTGTCCGACCCGGAGATCGCGAAGTTAAAGTGAAAGCTCGGGCGCATCGTGTAGATTGCTCGAGCGCAGAGCTGAGCCATAGTATCTCAATCGGAGGCGCAGCACGGCGAGGGAGAAAAGAGATGGCTGGAGGCAAGGTGAAATTCGGGCTCACTCTTCCCAATCGCGGCGTCGTCATCGGCGTGACCACCGTGGCGGAGATGCTGCAGCTGGCGGCGGATGCCGAGTCGGCTGGCTGGGATTCGGTGTGGGTTGGCGACTCGATTTTTGCCAAACCCCGGCTTGACGCGATAGTACTGATGGGAGCGATCGCCGCCCGCACCACTCGCGTGCGCATCGGACCGGCGTGCTTCGCCAGCACCCCGCTGCGCAATCCGCTGGTGCTTGCCTACCAGTGGGCTAGTCTCGATTTCCTCTCCGGGGGGCGCACTGTTTTTGTAGCCTGTCAGGGCCAACCCGGGGGGAGTGGAGGAGACTTCGCGAAGGAGTTTGCCCATTTCGGGATCGAGCCCTCCAGCAGGATGCGCCGCATGGAGGAGGCGATCGAGATACTGCGGCTCACCTCGTCCCACGAGGACGTCGATTATGATGGACAATATTGCCGCTTCCGCAACCTCACCGTGTTGCCGCGTCCTATTCAGCAGCCTATTCCTATCTGGGTCACCGCCAACCCCGACCTGAAAAAGAGACGGAACGTCGAGCAGAGTTATCGGCGGGTGGCGCGGCTTGGCGACGGCTGGATGACCACCTTTAAGTCACCCGAAGACGTGCAGACCTCGCTCGCGATGATCCGCGGCTATTCGCGGGAAATGGGGCACGAATTAAAGCCCGACTTCGAGGTCGCCATCTACCATAATATCAACGTCAATGAAGACCGCGATGAGGCATTCGCCGAGTCCAAGCGATTTCTCGACAGCTATTACTCGGTCGATTACCGCCAGGACATGCTCCGGCTCTGGGTAGCGGCCGGTTCGCCCATGCAATGCATTGAAAGCCTACAAAGATATTTCGATGCCGGAGCGACGACGATCCTGCTCCGGGTCACCGGATACGACCAGAAACGCCAGTTCAAACGCGTGACTGAGGAGATACTGCCGGCATTCGGCTGAGAGGCGGCTGCGTAGCAGCCTGAACCAGCAACGCAGTGTGATCGCATAGCAAGCGATGACCGCATGCGCAGCTTGCTGATTCGATCCGTTCTCTCAATTCTCTCCCTCGCCATCCTAGCGGTGGCATGGATCGTTGCCGGCCCTTGGTGGGCGCGGGCGCTCGACGCGATCCACACCACTCGACTGGCGACCGCGACCTCCATATCGATCGAAAAATACAGCGGATTTTTTCGCTTCTTTCCCGGCCGAGACGGCGCACCGCTCCCCGAAGCCGCGGGGTTCTCGTGGTGGGACTGGGGCAACCCGCTGGAACGCGTCGGCATAGGAGCTCGATCCCGGCGGCGTCCTCGTGCTCATCGACGGTGACCGTCGCTTCGTCTTCCGCAGGTGTCCCGGCGCGATCGAAGACCACGGTTACACACCGTTTTCGAGCCAGAGCCGGGCGATACCACCTCAATCACCCTCGATCGCGGCGTGGCGAGCTGGCCAACACCGTCCCATGTTACCTGCTGCGGTTCGCTGGGCGGCGGCGGCAGCTGGTATCCCTGGGCACGTTTACCTCTATTGGCACCTATCGTGGACCAAGGCCGACGGTGCGCGGCTCGATATGCTTGCCCGTTTCGAGCAGGAGGTCATCGGGCGCCATGGAGAGGGTGAATTGCCAGCCGACCTTGGGCAGTACGCAATGACAGATCCCGCGCAGTCCGGCCACCGCCCGAGCCGAGTCGAGCACCCGTTCGCTGTGGATCGATCCCGGGCGCGCTCATCGCCGCAAGTGCGGGGCGAGAGGCAAAGCCTCGCTCGAGGTGGGATTTTGACCGCAGGACTGAATTCGGGACTGAAATTTGACCGGAAGTGCCGGGAAACCTAAATTCCACGGCGAGGAGCGGGCCGGATGCTGTGCGACGAGGCCATGAGGAAACTACGAGAGCATGAGGCCGAGCTTCGCCAGCTTGGGGTCCAGCACCTTTATTTGTTCGGCTCGACGGCGCGCGGCGAGGCGGGCGAGGATTTAGACGTCGATCTGTTTTTCGACTACGAAAAAGGCAAGCTTGGCCTTTTCGGGCTGATGGATGTGAAGGAGCAGACCTCGCGCATTCTCGGCCGCAAGGCGGACATAATGACCCGCGACAGCCTGCACAAGGTTCTGCGGGCGCGGATCGAAGCGTCGGCGCTGCAAGTGTTTTGATGACCGCATCGTCACCCGCGCCACGCCTCACCGACATCCTCGACGCGATCGGGCGTATCCGCAGCGAGATGGCGGGTGTGTCGATCGAGGTGTTCGAAGCCGATTGGCGCAAACGATGGCTGGTCGAGCGCGGCGTCGAGATTGTCTCGGAAGCCAGCCGTCATCTCAGCGACGAACTGAAAGCTAGGCACCCAGAGATTCCATGGTCGAGGGTGGCGGGGATCGGAAATGTTCTTCGCCACGAATACGAGGGCGTTGCGCCGCCGGTGATGTGGAAGCTCGCGCAGGAGGATCTGACTCCATTAGAGCAGGTCTGCCGCGAGGAGCTGGCAAAGGAACAAATCACAGAGCGGTGAAGGGCGGCGACTGCGATCGACTGCTCACGAACACCGGGCAGGGTGTTGGACTACTACGGTGTACTTGCAACCACAGGTGGGGAGGTAGAGCCGGAATGCGCCTCATTGGAATCCCTGTGGCCTCAGTCCTTTTTCTGTGTCCAGCGAGCGCCTCTGCGATTCAGTGCGACCAACCACCAACGGTCCTCGATTACGCGTTTTGCTTCCCCTGACCGGCTGATTTCCCCCGCGGATGATCTGGCCGGGCAGTGCTCCGGTCAGCTCGCCGTTTTCGAGCAGCACCGTGCCGTTGACGATCACCTTGTCGATGCCGACCGCGTCGCGCTTCACCTGCACGCCGCCCGCCGGCAAGGTCGCGAGGGGCTCGCGCGGCTTGGGCGCGATCGTGTCGGGGTCGAAGATCGTGATGTCGGCGACCTTGCCCGCCGCGATAAAGCCGCGATCGGTAATGTCGTGCATCAGCGCGGTCTTGCCGGTCAGCCGGTAGACCGCCTCTTCGAGCGACATCACCTGCTGCTCGCGCACCCAGTGCCCCAGCAGCTACGTGCTCGTCTCGTGCCGGTCGGCGGTGTGCGGCCGGCCGCCGCCATCGCTGGTGGCGATGACGGTATATTGCGAGCCGAGGATGTGCTTCTGCATCTTCGGATCGTTGTTGCGGTCGATCGCCTGGAAGCAGGTCTGCAGGTCCTCAGCCGAGCGACGGTCGAGGAACCGGATCGCGCTAGATCACAAACGCCAAGGGAGTTGGTTGCGAGCGAATTTCGTTGCGCTCTTCCGCAATGAGACGGAACATCATGCCCAGTAGGCCGGGAACCTGGGGAAAAGCCGGCTCACACAGGAGACAACGATGGCTGATTACGACATCATCATCAGAGGCGGCACGGTGGTCGATGGGACGCGCACGCCTCGGTATGTCAGCGACATCGCGATCAAGGACGGCAAGATCGCCCAGATCGGCGGCCTGAAAGGAAAGACTGCCGAGCGCATCCTCGACGCCGCGGGCCGTATTGTGGCACCCGGTTTTGTGGACCTGCACACGCATTACGATGCGCAGATCTTCTGGGATCCGTATTGCACCTTGTCCGGGTGGCATGGGGTGACCTCGGTCGCGTTGGGCAATTGCGGGTTCGGATTTGCGCCGTCCCGGGCTGAGGACCGCGATCGGGCAATGCTCGGCATGACCCGCAACGAGGCGATCCCCTATGACGCGATGAAGGCGGGCATGCCCTGGGACTGGGTGACGTTCCCCGAATTCATCGACAGCCTGACCCGCACGCCCAAGGGCGTCAATTGCCTCACTTACGTGCCGCTGACCCCGCTCTACGCTTGGGTGATGGGTTGGGAGGAGGCCAAGAAGCGGCGGCCGACCGAGGCGGAACTCGAGGAAATGTGCCGGCTGATCCATGAGGCGATGGATGCCGGGGCCTGCGGCTGGTCAGCCCAGGTCTTGGGTCCGAAATCCATCCAACGGGACTATGACGGGACCCCGATGGTCACCGATTTGCTCTCAGAACACGAAATCCTGACCTTTGCGAAGGTCCTGGCCGACCGTGACGAAGGCTTTATCGAGTTGGCGTACCAGGAGACCGGTGAAGAGGGCCGTCCGCTCGCGGAAGCAACCAAGCAATTCTTCGAGAAAGTCGCGGCGGTGGCGAAGCGGCCGATCCTCTACCAGGCCGTCGCCCCGAACGCGGTGCATCCCGAAATGCACCGCGAACGGATTAAATGGCTGGAAAGCTGTGCCGAGCGGGGGCTACGCGTCTACGGCCAGGGTGTCACCCGGCGCGGCGGGTTCGAGATGAATTTTGTCGACTGGAACCTGTTTGACGACACCGAGGCATGGCGGGAAGTGACCCTGGGCACGAAGAACGAACGCAAAGCCAAAATGCAGGACCCGGAGATGCGCCGTCGCCTCAAAGAGGAATGGGACGCCGGCATCCGTCCGACGACAGTGGTGGCGCGTTCGGTGGGCAGCCTGATCGTGCAAACGCGGAATGCGAAGGTCGAGATCGGTGCGGAGGCCGAGTTTCCGAACCTCCCGGCGCCCGTCGAGGTCGGCGGTGCCTCCTATTTTCTGATCAAGACCCGTGACGGTTACAAGCTGTTGTCACGCGTGTGCCCGCATCAGGGCGGTACCGTCCGGGAGATCGGCCCATCCTTTATTTGCCGCACTCACGGTTACCGCTACGACAAGGACGGCGGCAAATGCCTCAACGCCCCCGAGCTCCGCATGAAGTCGTACGTAGTCAATGTCAAGGACGGGCGGCTGATCGCGTTGTTGTCCGACGTGAAGACCGCCAACTCCTCACTGATCGGGCAAACTGTCCAGCAGATCGCCGATGCTCAAGGCAAGCACGTGATCGATGCGCTGCTCGACATGGTGGTCGAGGACGACTTGGCCACTGAATTTTACGCCCCGACCCAGGGGCGGGATACGGCGCAATTCACGACAGAACTCGTCGATTCCAATGTCGTCGTGGCCGGGGTCTCGGATGGCGGCGCCCATGTCAAGTTTCTGACCGCCGGAATCTATCCGACGGATCTGCTGACGTGGCTCGTCCGCGACGAGAAGACGGTGAGTTTGGAGGACGCGCATTACAAGTTGAGCTATCTGCCGGCCCATTTGGGCGGCTTCAAAGATCGCGGCGCGATCCGCGAGCAGGCGCCGGCGGATATCGTGATCTATGATCTCGATAAGCTGGAAGTGTTGCCCTCGGAAGTCGCCGAGGACCTGCCCGGGGGCGAGTGGCGGCGCATCCAGAAATCCAAGGGCTACGACTGGATCCTGGTCAACGGTCAAATCACCTTTGAAGACGGTGAGCCTACCGGGGCGTTGCCCGGCAAGTTTTTGCGCAATGGTCGAGGCTGATGAGGCAGCAACAGGTTTGACAGTGGGCCGAGCTTTCACCTTCACGTGGTGAAAGTGCTCTAGGAAAAGCGGACGCGGCGCGGAGCCTACAGGCCTCGCGTCGCGCAAAGCCTGATTTGCAAAGCAGAGAGCAGCGGTCGACGGCTGATCTGGGAGCGCTCCGGCTTCGAAGACGTTGATGTGGCGCGTAGATCTGGGCGGATTGGGATGGGTTCCTGCCGATCCGCGGGAGCCCCCAGATCAGGCGGGAGCGAATCCGGCGCGCGAGGTTCGAACGCTGTGGTTCCTGAAATAGACTTGGAGATTGTCTGGTCCGAGACTCGATCAGCCCTCGCGACAATGTCGCCCAGTATTGCTTTCGCTCGATCGTACGCGGCTGACGGCACGAACACGGTGGATATGAACTCCACGATCTTTCGATCCTCGAAAACGTCGATTACGACGGCCTCGTCAATACGCCGGAGGCTGCCTTCGTTGTCCGCGATCACGCGGTTCCGGAAACGCTCATCTGTGGCCTGAACCTGCAGCTTTTCGTTATCGGTCAAAGGCCTTCCGTGGGGAATGCCCTTGAAGGAAAGCCCGCCAATTAGTCTCCATTCACGCTGACGATAATACGACAATGTATTATCGTGAGCTTGGTCATCAGTAAGATAGAATAGGTTCTGGACCAGCGTAAGAATTCCGATCATCAAATCGAACGGCGCATTCTTGAAACCAATGTAGCACCGGCCTCCGCGAGTGCTGCCGCAATGTCAAGACCAATGCCGGAAGCAGCGCCGGTTACAATGGCAGTCTTGCCGGAAATGTCCATTCGCGCGGGTTCCTTCATCTCAGGTCTCCTCCGCTCGGTTGTCGGTTTCCGCAGCATAGCGGGTCGCGAGCGGACAGGCGAACGATCGGTTGCGGCGAGCCACGACAGTTGGACGCAGGCGCGGATGCAGAGCCGCAATTGCGAGACATTCGCAACGGGTCTATTTACCGCACCCGCTCTAAAGGGGGCCATCAGCAGAACACGAGCGTTACGACGCGTTCCTACTGCCAAAAGCCCCTCGTCGCATGATCGGACGTTACCGGCTGAGCGAGTGATTTTCAGAAATCAGGCGCAAGAAGCGTATTGAAGCCGCGCGCCGCTTGGAGATTTTTAGAACCATAAGCTATTCTCGGCATGGGGCGGGCTTCTGCATGACAAACACGGCCGATGGGTGTGGCGCCCTTAACCGCCGAGAATTCCTCAGCCGCTTTGTCGTTGGCGGGGTCGGGGTCGCGGTGCTGCCGCTTCCTTCGCTCGCCGCCGAGACATTTGGGTGGCCGTCTTCCCGACAAGATGCACGAAATGGTCCGCCGCGTGGGCGCATCGATGGCTATCCCAAGGTCACCGGGAGCAAGCTCTATTCGGCGGACTTCCGCGCTGCCGACCTGCCGGGATGGCCGACCCGCACATCCCACGCGATGGTATTGCGTGCGCGGGAGGTCTCCCGGGTCTTTGCCGGGATCGATTTGTCCGCACTGGCGCCGCCGCTGCGGCCGGACCGGGTTGTTCTGGCCGAAGATTTGGCCGCCGCAAAGCTGCGCGTGCCCGCCTTCTATGCTGGAGACCTGCTGTGCCCTACCGGGCAGGCGCCAGCTTACCTGGGCCAGCCGCTTGCACTGCTGATATGGAGCGACTTTGCCGCTTTTGCCGAAGCCCGGCAAATTCTGCGCGGCGCGGCCCACCCCGTGCAGCTCGGCGCAGCCGCCGCGCCACCCGAACGAGCTCCCTACGGCGGTATGCGTTACGTCCGAGTTGCCGGGCCCACAGCCGACGCGGATGACGTATATTCGCCGGTTCTCGACGGTTGGACCGTGCCGGCCCGTTACCAGCCGACCCAACAAACGCAGCCGGCTCCAAATGCGCCGCAGTTTGCCGCGGAGTGGGATCCGCCGAACTCCGCCGGTTCTAGCGCTGCTCGCGCTGCCTATTATGGGCAGCAGGTGCGGCGATTGCTGGATCAGCCGGAGCCGGATCTGCTCGTAATCGACCAGACTTTCCACACCCCTTCGAATGATCCGGTCTTTCTCGAGCCCGAGAACGGGCTGGCATGGCACGACCCCTCGCGACGCACCCTGGAGCTCGTTCTGGGGACGCAATCACCCGAGGATTCGGCATCGTCGATCGCCGAGTTGCTCAGCGACACTGGCGGCGATCTGCGCGTGGAAAACGTCATTGCGCATTGCACTTCGATCGGCGGCGGCTTTGGCGGCCGCGATCACTCTATCTTCCCGCTTTATGTCGCCGTGGCTGGTCTCTTTGCCGCAAACACACCGGTTCGCCTGGCCAATGATCGTTTCGAACAGTTCCAGTCCGGTCTCAAGCGCCATCCCTTTGAGATCACTGGCAAGCTCGGCATCGATCGAAGGACGGGGAAGCTCGTTGCCTACGCGGCCGATCTGACCGGCGAAGGTGGTGGGCTGGCCAACTATTCCGCCAGTGTCGGCTTGGTGGCCGCGGCCGCCTCGATCGGTATCTACAATATTCCGAAAGTCGACGTGACCTCGGTGGTATTCGCCTCGCCGGCAGTGCCGGCCGGGTCGATGCGCGGCTACGGGACGCTGCAATCGATGACGCCGCTCGAACTGATGATCGATCGTGTTGCCGAGGCGCTGGGCAGCGACCCGATTGCATTGCGCAAGGCGAATGCGCTCGCATCCGGGCAAAAGAACCTGACTGGGAACATCATGGGCGGCGCTGTTCGCACGCAGGAGGTGCTCGACAAGCTCGCCGGACACCGAATCTGGATCGAACGGTCCGCGGAGAAGACGCACCGCAATGCCCAATACCCCGACAAGGCCTACGGCGTCGGCGTCGCCTGCGTCAACAAGGACTATGGCGGCGGGGCCGATGCGGCGTTGGCAAAGGTGGAGATCACGCCGGAGGGGCAGATCCTTGTCGCCTCGAGTGCGGTGGAAATCGGGACTGGATTGTCGACCGCGATCGCGGTCCGCGCTGCGGATCATCTGGGGGCGCGTGCCGACCGTGTGACAATGGGCGCGCTGACGGAGTGGAAACCTCTGCGCCTGCATACATCCGGCAATCCCTATACGATCACCCAGGCCGAACAGGATGCTGCCGCCTCCAACCCGCGCTGGGTCCCGCGGCTCAACGTTTCGACCTATGCCTCGATCGGCGCACATGTGCACACCCATGTCGTGGCCGAGGCCGCACGGATCGTCTTCCGCTTTGGCGTCTGGCCCGCCGCCGTCGCGATATGGGGTCAGGGGGTGATGGGAGGGCAAGCGGTCGGTCAATATCTGCGTCCGGAAGACGGACAATTCATCGACGGCGCACTGACCGTGGCGGGCATGGAGCCATTGCCACTGGCGCGGCTTGCCCTGAAGGCGCACGAGATGGGTCTGGTGACCACCGCGATGGTGCACGGCTTCAATCGCTGGAACTGGGCGACGGCGGCTTTTGAAATCCTCGGTGCCCGGTGGGAGGGGCCGATCGATGCGCTGGCCGTGCAATATGGTCAGAGCGCCGGAGCCGACCGGCGCGCCCTGCTCAACTCCGACGGCTTTCACCTCCTGGACCGGGTCTCGGCCCAGTTCCCCAACACGTTGTTCCAGCGCTTCGGCACCAATTATGTCGCCGCATGCGGCAGCATCGCGGCGGTGGAGATCGAGCGGTCGACCGGCGCCGTCAAGATCGTCGATGCTTACACGGTGCTTGAATGCGGGCGAGCTCTCGTGCCCGAAGCCGTCTCTGCTCAGGCTCAGGGCGGCTTCGCTCAAGGCGTCGGCTTTGCGCTGACCGAGTACCTCCCGTTGCTAGATGGCGGACCTGGCAACGGCGACTGGAACCTTGATCGCTATCAAGTGCCGCGCGCTTCCGATCTGCCGCTGTGGAAGCTGGTGGTCGAGATCCTGCCGCCGCTCGGCCCCACCGACGTGCCAAAGGGGATCGCCGAAGTGGTGATGATCCCGATCGTGCCGGCCCTTCTGAACGCCATTTACGACGCCATCGGCCGCCGTTTCACCAGCCTCCCGGTCACGGCGGCCGCGATCAGGGAGGCGTTGGGATGAACACCGTGCGGATCAGCCTCACTGTCAATGGCGTGGCGACGGGACCGCACGAGATCCCTGCGGCCCTGCCGATGATCGACTATCTGCACGAATATTGCGGTTTGACCGGCACCAAATTCGGTTGCGGGATCGGCGCCTGCCGTGCCTGCGTGATCATCTGGGATCATGACGACGGGACCAGCGAGGCAATACCCACTTGCATCACTGCCGCGGCCAGTTTCGACGGGAAAAGAGTACGCACAATCGAAGGGCATGCGGCGGACGGCCAATTGACCGCTCTTCAACAAGCCTTTCTCGAGCACTTCGCGTTTCAATGCGGATATTGCACGCCGGGCTTTGTTAACGAGGCGCGGGTATTGCTGGAGACGCTGGCACGCAAACCGATACGAAAAGCCGACGTCGAGGCGCAAATCCTCGCTACGATGGACAGCCACATCTGTCGTTGCACCGGATATTTCCGGTACTACGAAGCGATCCGCGCGGTGATCCTCGCCGATCCGAAATTGACGCGCTGATTTTCGACACCGCCCGCGGCTACCCTCACCCGCCTCGCTACGCGAGGCACCCTCTCCCGCGGTGCGGGAGAGGGGCACAGGTCGTGCTGTTAGCGTCCCTCTCCCGCACTGCGGGAGAGGGGG
Source organism: uncultured Alphaproteobacteria bacterium (assembly GCA_963703745.1). GTDB lineage: Bacteria > Pseudomonadota > Alphaproteobacteria > ATCC43930 > CGMCC-115725 > AP-15. The sequence continues at coordinate 311,302 of CAVPFL010000002.1, forward strand.
GACCCGGCGCGGAGCGCGGGTGGGTGAGGGTTACGCCTGCGCGTTCTGGTAGAGTGGGCCGCGGATGATCTGGCCGGGCAGGGCCCCGGTCAGCTCGCCGTTCTCCAGCAGCACCGTGCCGTTGACGATCACCTTGTCGATGCCGACCGCTTCGCGCTTAACCTGCACGCCGCCGCCCGGCAGGCTTGCGACCGGCTCACGCGGCTTCTCGGTGATCGTGTCGGGGTCGAAGATCGTGATGTCGGCGACCTTGCCGGCCGCGATAAAGCCGCGGTCCGTAATGTCGTGCATCAACGCCGTCTTGCCGGTCAGCCGGTAGACCGCCTCCTCGAGCGGCATCACCTGCTGCTCGCGCACCCAGTGGCCGAGCAGGTGGGTGCTGGTCTCGTGCCGGTCGGCGGTGTGCGGCCGGCCACCGCCGTCGCTGGTGCCGATCACGGTAAACGGCGAGCCGAGGATGTGCTTCTGCACTTTCGGATCGTGGTTGCGGTCGATCGCCTGGAAGCAGGTCTGCAAGTCCTCGTCGAGCGACAGGTCGAGGAAGGCGTCCATGATGCTCTTGTTCTGCTCTTTCGCGATCTGCTCGATCGTCTTGCCTTCGAGGTGGCGGTTCTGGCCCTTCGTCGTCATGAAGACTTCGACGAGGTCCCAGCGCCGGTTGAACAGGCCGCGCGCGCGGCCGCGCCGGTCGGTCATGCCACCCTGCTGATCGACCAAGCCCTCGACCGCCTCGGCCGACATCGCCTTGCGGATCTCCGGATCGCGGAAGGCGCGCATCCTGTCCTGATAGGGCAGCGCCATGACCTTGTCCCAGGTCGGCATGCCGCGGAAAAAGCCCTCGGGGTGCGTGATGTCCTCGTCCTGTGGGACGTTGAGCCCGCGCTCGAGGTTGAAGATCCCGCCAGCAACGGTCGAGAGACACGAGCCGTAGCAGCGGGCGCCGCTCTTGAACCCGTCCTCGAGCCACTTCAAATGCTCGACCCATTCGTCGGGGTTGCCGATCGGATCTGACATCAAGTTGTAGATCGACGGACGGCCGGTACGCGCCGCCAACTCACGGGCGACTTGGCGAGTTTGTTTAGTGCCGCCAGGGGCTCCGCCGGCGACCTGGAAGACGCCGGTGCCGAGTTCGCCGAGCACGCTGGCAAGCGCCCAGCGCTCGTCGTCGTCGGGGACGCCGGCCGGGTCGCCGCGATCTTTGGGTGCGGTCGAGAAGCCGAGCGCGCCGTCATACATCGCCTCGCGCACCAGTTTTTGCATCTGTACTAGCTCTTCGGGGGTCGCCTTGACCCGCTCGTCCGAGGCCGCGCCCATCACATAGCGGCGGATGCCGGAATGGCCGACCAAGGTGCCGACATTGATGCCGCGCTTTTTGCCGAGCGCGTTCAGATAGTCGCCGACCGATTCCCAGGTCACGTCAACGCCTGCCTTCAGGACCGGCAGCGGAATCTGCTCTGCGTCGGAGAAGAATTCGAGGTACCACTCGCCGTCGCCCGGCCGCACCGGTGCTATGACCTGGCCGCACTGGCCGACGATGACCGTCGTGTGGCCGTTATGCAGCCACGAGCCGCAGTAGGGGTCCCACACGGCCTGCGGATCGAAATGGGTGTGATGATCGATAAAGCCGGGCGCGACGACGCGCCCCTCGGCATCGATCGTGCGCTTGGCCGCGGCGCCGGCGTATTTGCCGACCCCAACGATTTTGCCGTCCTGGATCGCGACATCCGCGGAAAACGCCGGTTCGCCCGAGCCGTCGACAACGCGCCCGTTCCTGATGAGCAGATCATAGGCCATGCTTGTTCCTCCTTGTTGCCCCCCGCTCCGAACGAGCGCAGCGGCCTGTCGCAGCGGGCCGCCATCCTGGGGCGCATGGCCCGCCAGCACCGCTTCGCGCGGCGCACAACGAGCCTACGCCCCCCGCGTAGGTCCAGCAATCAATTATCCCGGTACGCAACTCGGGTATGCGACGGGAGACGGTCTCAGGCTAAGATGAACCTGGCCGCTACCGAGCCGGGCAATGCCCCTCGCCCCGCTTGCGGGGAGAGCCCCCGGACGGCCGCCCACCAAGGCGGGCGTTCCGGGGGTGGGGTGAGGGGCCCGTTCGCGACTGCACGGCACCCGCAGGTGGGCAGGAAGCGTGCCCCTCACCCGGTATCCGTGCTACGCGCGGATACCGACCTCTCCCCGCAGGCGGGGCGAGGGAATAAACTACTGACGCTCCGAGATTCGTTCAGTCAGCGGCTGAGATGATTGCGGAGCAGCGGCGTGGAGCAAAACGGATGACGGATCTCTTGGAGACGACGGAAGGCGGTATCGCCTGGCTGACACTCAACCGGCCGGACAGGCTGAACGCGTTCTCTCCGGCGATGCTGACGGCATTGGGCGAGGCACTGCAGCGCCTGAGCGAAGATGCCAAAGTGGGTGCGGTGATTATCACCGGTGCAGGCCGCGGCTTCTGCGCCGGCGGCGACGTCAAGACGATGCCGAGCCGCGCCGCCCAGGGGTTCGAGGAGCGCGTCGAGGGCTTACGCCGGATGCACCAGCTGCCCACGCTGCTGCGCACAATGCCAAAGGTCGTCATCGCGATGGTGAATGGACCCGCGGTCGGTGCCGGACTCGGTCTCGCGATGGCCTGCGATCTGCGAGTCGCCGGGCGATCGGCCCGATTCGGAACTGGATTCGCCGGGGTCGGCTATTCCGGCGATTTCGGCGGGTCCTGGACCCTGACCCGGCTGGTCGGCACGGCAAAGGCGCGCGAGCTCTATTTGCTCGGCGACATCATCAACGCCGAGGCGGCATTCTCGCTCGGCCTGGTGAACCGAATCGTCGAGGACGACGCGTTACACGATGAAGCCGCCGCACTCGCAAAGCGCATCGCCGGTGGGCCGCGAATCGCCTATGGCTACATGAAGCGCAATCTGTTTGCGGCGGAAACCGAGTCGCTTGCTGCGGTGCTCGAAATGGAGGCGGTGCACCAGGCGCGCACCGCAATGACGGAGGACCACCTCGAAGCCAGCCGCGCCTACGCCGAAAAGCGCCGCCCGGTGTTCAAGGGAAGATGATCGGCTGGATCCACCGCTCGATGCGGTGCGAGGGCAGTCGTTTGCGGGTCACGGCGCGGCCTGCGAATCGGATTCGCGCGACCGCATCTTCTCTGTTTTTTTACCCCGCCCGATTTCCATTGTTATTCCATTGTTGGTCTGCGGAGATTCGTTGTTCGCCGGTAATAATTCCATTGATCCGCCGAGTAGCGAATTCGAGGTCTAAGTACCTGATATACAGTGCGATTCTTGGGGACCTTACGGGCCGCTTGGCCGCAAAAGCGCGATTTTCGTTGTATTTAGCGCTCGATATGGTGCGAGGAGAGGTGTTCGCGGGTCAGCGCTAGGCCCTCCGGGGTCCCGACATGGTACCACTCGCCGTCATGCACGATCGCGGAAAGGCGACCCGCCGCTTCGGCGCGATCGAAGAGCCGGACCAGTGAGAAGACGCGGCCGGGTGCGGCGTCGAAGAGCCGCCGATGCAGCAGCTGAATGCCGGCGAAAAGATAGGGCGCCACCTCGCGCTCGCGACGGCGGCGTGGTTTACCCGGAGGGTCGAGGAAGTAATCGCCGCTCCCGTCATAGCCGATCGCGGTTACCGTTCGCTGCAGCAAGAGAACACCGTCCATGGCTGCGGGGTCGAAAGCACCGGCAAGCCGGAGCAGGGCGGAATCCTTATTGTCGAGCCAGAACACATCGCCATTGACGACAAAAAATGCCTCGCCGAGCAGAGGCAGCGCCCGGGCAACCCCGCCGCCGGTGTCGAGCAACTCGGCCTCCTTGGAAAGCTCGATCCGCGGGTGGTCGAGGCGGGCGAGGTGTTCTGCCAACATTCCCGCCTTGTAATGGACATTGACGACGACACGCTCGACGCCGGCGCAGGTCAGTCGATCGAGCGCCTGGTCGATCAAGGGCCGGCCGTTGATCTCGACGAGCGGCTTGGGGATGGTGTCAGTGACCGGGCGCAGCCTGGTGCCGAGCCCGGCCGCCAGCACCATTGCCGAACGCGGCGATGCCGTCACGCGGCGCTCTGCAGATCGGGCCGGCATCGGCTTTCAGCCGGCAGATGATGATCGAGCCACCGGGCGATCGAGGCGAGCGCCGGATGGCCGAGATCCTGTTCAAGGAGCCGCCACACTCGCGGAATGTGGGAGAGATATTGCGGCTTGCCGTCGCGTTTCCACAACCGAGTGAAGATGCCGATGATCTTGCAATTGCGCTGGGCCGATAGAATCGCGGCAGAGCGAAAGAACGCTTTTCGGTCGAGGCCCGGGAAAGCGGCGAGGTAGCGCTCGGTCATGGCGCGGCGCAAGGCGTCCGGAACGTCGCGCCGAGCGTCCTTGAGCAGCGAGACGAGGTCATAGCTCGACGGACCCCTCACCGCATCCTGGAAATCGAGCAGCCCGCAGCCTTTGATCCCGGGGCGATCGGGCAGCAGCATCAGATTGTCCACGTGGTAGTCGCGCAGCACCAGGGTCGGCGAAGACACTACAGCATCCGGCAGAACCGCTTGCCAGAGCGCCAGATATTCCTCGCGCAGCCCGCTCCCGAGTGGTCTGTACCAGTCGACGAGAAGAGCTGCTTCGCCGAGCAGCTTCTCCGCGTCGTAAGGGGGTATTTCGGGGGTGTCGCGCAACTCGGCCGCCCGTTGCAACGCGATCAGGGTGTCGAGCGCGAGCGTATAAAGGGCGCGCTCATCAGCGCCGCGCTCGAGCAGCCTAGTGTAGGTGTCGTCGCCAAAATCTTCGAGTAGCAGAAAGCCGTCGGCACGGTCCTGGGCGAACACCTCGGGGGCGCTGAAGCCGAGCTCGCGCAACAGCGCGGCGACGACGACATAGGGGGCCACATCCTCCTGCGGCGGCGGCGCGTCCATCAGTACCGCGCTGCCACCGCCGCCGGCGAGGCGGTAATAGCGGCGAAAGGATGCATCGCCAGCAAGAGGCACCGCCGCGTGACCACCCCAGCCGCACCCATCGAGGAATGCGGTCATGGCACGGCGGCGCGGATCACGCATCCGCGGAGATCCCGGCCATGCGTTGCTGCCAACCCTCGCCTGCATTGATGAGCGCGCGTCGCGAATCGGGCCGGTTGCCGAACAAGAATTCGATCTCGAGGCGGCGTCGCGGCAGCAAAGGGCCAAGACGCTCGGGCCATTCGATCAGCGAGATAGCCTCGCTGAAGGCGTCCTCGATGCCGAGCTCCCAGGCTTCCTCCGGCGATTTCAGGCGATAGAGGTCGAAATGCCAGATCGCCGCCTGACCAACCTCGTAGATCTGCACCAGTGTGAAGGTCGGGCTCGGCACCTCCTCCGCACCGCCGCGCGCCCGGATGAAGCTGCGTGCAAAACTCGTCTTGCCGGAGCCGAGATCGCCCTTCAGGGCGATGACATCGCCAATCTCGGCGAGTGCAGAAATTCGCGCGGCCAAGGCCGCGGTAGCGGCTTCATCGGGCAGATCGACGACCGGCATCGCCTATGCGTTGTATCGCTGGCGGCGATTGCCCGCAACACCGGCTCGCGTGCTGCGATCACCTGACGCCTTTTCGAAGAAGTCCGAGCTCGACCGTCTCCGATGGACCCGAATCGCCCTGTCGGCCAGGTCAATGCTCGATTGAGGAAGTCAGTGCTTGATGGAGGAATAGGGCAGGATCGGCTCGCCGGCCTTGTACTGATCTGGCCACAGCACGACCTCGCCCTTGCCGTCGCGGAAATCGTCGAGACTCGTGCCGGCGATGTTCTGGAACTGCACGGTCATCAGGCGCGCCTTTTTCCACTCGCCCTTCTCGCCGAACTCGACATCGCCGATCACGGTCTTGAAAAGGTGGCTGTGCATGTAATCGGCGATCTTGTCCTGGTCGAGACTTTTGCTTTGCTCGACCGCCTCGCCCAAGACCTGGAGGTCCGCATAGGCCCAGGGTGCCAGATAATAGCCCAGCGGATCCACACCCTTGCCGGCCGCTTGCTCCTGATAGCGCTGCAAAAACTCCATCACACCAGGGAACCGCAAGGTTGGAGCCGGCAGCCAAAAGTCGAAGGTGATAATGCCGTTCAGCATCGGTCCCAGCGAGGTCTTGATCGAGGTGCTCTGCGGCCCCGTCATCGTGCCGCAGCAAATCTTGGTGTTGAGCCCGGCCTCGTGCATAGCGCGGATCAGTCCCACGCTGTCGGGCGGATAAGAGGCGAGATAGACGATATCGGGGTTCGTTGCCTGTATCGCACGGATGATCGGACTAAAGTCCGTCGTCGTCGGGGGGTAAGTCTTGTCGTAAACGACATCGAGGCCGGCCTTTTTAATGTTGACCCTGGCCCCATCGGCGGTATTTCGCGTCGCCTCGCCGTCATCGACCGCCAACGCGATCGTCTTCAGACCGAGCTTGTCCTTATTGGCCTTGATGATCTCGAAGAACCCCTCGGAGATCGCCGCCCGCGGATCGGGACCGACCGGCAGCATCGAGAAGTATTTCGGGTAGTGGAACTCCTCGTTGACGTCCATCGCGAACAGACCCATGAAGGTCTTATTGTGCTGGATCACCACCGGTAGTGCCGGTGCCGTAACGTTAGTCCCGTAGGCCGAGACGACGAGATCGACTTTGTCGACGTCGAGCAGCTTTGTGTAGATGCCGGGCACCAGGGACGGGTTGGTCTGATCGTCGTAATAAACGAGCTTGACCGGCCGACCGAGGAGTCCGCCCTTCTTATTGGTGTCCGCTGCCCAGATTTGCATCGCGAGCAGTCCCGAGGTGCCATTGACCGCGAGCCCACCGGTCAGCGGCATGCTAAAGCCGATCGTGATCGGCGTCTCAGCCTCAGCCTGCACGCGATCGGCCGCGGTCAGGATAACCGCAACGGCCGCGACCATGGCCGATGCCGCCAATCTGCCCCGTGCTCTCGGTCGAGACATGTTCTCTCCTAATATTTCCGTATTCGTGTAGTTACCTGCGCGCCCCCCGCACCCCTGCTGCCAGCGCCCGCACATCGGCGAGGACCGCATTGACGAGACCGGGCTGGGCGCGGCCGTCCGGGTCGAGGTTGAGAGCGAGACGCTGGACGAGGGAGGAGCCGACGACGGCGGCGTCGGCAGCACGGGCGACCGCAGCGGCCTGCGCCGGGGTCCTGATGCCGAAGCCCACTGCGACCGGCAATTGGGTGAACCGACGCAACCTGGCGACCGCGGCGGCGACCTCGGCGGAGTCGGCCGAACGAGTGCCGGTGATTCCGGCAATCGCGACGTAATAAAGAAAGCCGCTGGCGTGCTCAGCGATCCGCGGCAGGCGTTGCTCGTCGCTGGTCGGCGTTGCGAGACGGATCAAATCGAGACCTGCTGAGCGTCCCGGCCCGGTCAGTTCGGCGTCCTCTTCCGGAGGCAGGTCAACGACGATGACCCCGTCGACCCCGGCGCCGGCAGCATCGCGCGCAAATGTCTCGGGGCCGTAGCGGTAGATCGGATTGTAGTAGCCCATCAGCACGATCGGGGTGGCGTCATTGGCGCGGCGCAGCTCGTGGACCAGCGCTAGGGTGCGGCGCAAGTTCATGCCCTGCTTCAATGATCGCTGGCCTGCTTCCTGAATTGCTGGGCCGTCGGCCATCGGGTCGGAAAAGGGCATGCCGATTTCGATCAGATCCGCTCCCGCCGCGGAGAGGCCGGCGAACAATTTGGCGGAAGTTACGGGATCGGGGTCGCCGGCGGTCAAATAGGTGACGAGCCCGGCGCGCCCCTCCTCTTGCAACGCCGCAAAGCGGCGCTCGATACAACTCACAACTTGAACCCGAGATGATCGGCGACGGCAAATATGTCTTTGTCGCCGCGGCCGCACATGTTCATCACGATCAGGTGCTCGCGCGGCAGGGTCGGCGCGATCTTGGCGACATGAGCCAGCGCATGAGCCGGCTCGAGTGCCGGGATGATGCCTTCCATTCGGCTCGACAGTTGGAATGCTTCGAGCGCCTCATGGTCGGTGATCGACACGTATTCGATGCGGCCCAAATCGTGCAGCCAGGCATGCTCGGGACCGATGCCGGGGTAATCTAGGCCGGCCGAGATCGAGTGCGCATCGCGAATTTGCCCGTCCTCGTCCTGCAGCAGGTAGGTGCGATTGCCGTGCAATACGCCAGGCTTCCCGCCGGTCAGCGATGCCGCATGCAACCCGGTCTCAACGCCATGCCCGCCAGCCTCGACGCCGATCATCGCCACACTGGGCTCGTCGAGGAACGGATGGAACAGTCCCATGGCGTTCGAGCCGCCGCCGATGCAGGCCACCAAAGTGTCCGGGAGCCGGCCTTCGGCCTTCTCCAGCTGCGCCCGCGTCTCGTGACCAATGACCGATTGGAAGTCACGGACCATCGCCGGATAGGGGTGTGGTCCGGCGACCGTGCCGATGACGTAGAACGTGTCCTCGACATGGGCGACCCAGTCGCGCAGCGCCTCGTTCATCGCGTCCTTCAGAGTAGCGGTCCCCGAATGCACAGGGATCACCTCGGCGCCTAGCAATTTCATGCGGAAGACGTTAGGCTTTTGGCGCTCGATGTCGGTGGCGCCCATATAGACGACGCAGGGCAGGTCGAAGAGCGCGCAGGCCGTCGCCGTCGCGACACCGTGCTGTCCGGCGCCGGTCTCGGCGATGATCCGGCGTCTGCCCATACGCCGCGCCAGCAGGGTCTGACCCAGCACGTTGTTGATCTTGTGCGCGCCGGTGTGGTTGAGCTCGTCGCGCTTCAGATAGAGCTTGGCGCCGCCGAAATGGTGGGTCAGCCGCTCGGCGAAATATAAGGGACTCGGCCGCCCGACATAATGCTCGAGGTAGTAGTCGAGCTTGGCCTGAAAGCCGGGATCGGCACGTGCCTCTCTATAGGCGGTCTCGACGGCGAGAATCAGCGGCATCAATGTCTCTGCGACGAAGCGCCCCCCGTAGATGCCAAAATGGCCGCGCTCGTCCGGCCCGCCGCTGAGGGTGTTCGGGACCCGCATCCCGGCTCTCACCCGAGCGCGTGGGCTGCAGAGAGAAAGGCGCGGATCTTGTCGAGATCCTTCTCGCCGGGTCGGCTCTCGACACCGGAAGAAACATCGACCGCTCTCGCACCGGAAATGCGCACGGCCTCGGGTAATATCTCGGCGGTCAACCCGCCCGACAGCATCCACTCACAGAGCCAGGATCGGCCGGCGATCAGATCCCAGTCGAAGGCGAGGCCGTTGCCGCCCGGCAACGCCCCCCGTCGGCGCGGCGGCTTAGCGTCGAACAGCAGCAAGTCGGCGACCTCTTCGTAGCGAGCCGCGCCGAGCACATCCTCCGGTGTGGCGATCGCGACCGCCTTCATAACCGGCCGGGCAAAGCGAATTTTCGCATCGGCGACCCGTTCCGGACTCTCATTCCCGTGGAACTGCAGTAGATCGATCGGCGCTTCTGCAAGCACGGCGCGGATCATGTTGTCGTCGGCATCGACGAAGGAACCGACCCGCGCGACCCCTCCCGGTACTGCTGCGCACAGCCGAGCGGCCTGCTCTGCCGTGACGGCGCGCGGGCTCGGCGGGTAGAAAATAAAGCCAAGATAGGCGGCACCTCCCGCGACCGCCACAGTCACTGCCTCCTCGGTCGACAGACCGCAAATCTTTGCGGCGACGCTCATTTACTGTCGGCCGGTGGTGCAGACGTCGGCGCGGGGGAAGAGGTGGCATTCGGGAAGGAGACGTCAACTCGCCCCTCGGCTTCCGGCTGCTTGGCGGCGGTGATCTCGGCTTCCCGGTGTTGCCGATAGACGCTGCGCAGGGTGGCGTAATAATCGAGCGAGTTGCGTTCGAGCTCATCCAGATCGTGGAGATGCTGTGCGCGCACATCGACGAAATTAGCGCCGCCAGTCGCGACTCCGGCATAAGTCGCCGGCGCGCCACCCACGAAAGTCAGCGGATTGAGCGCCAGATCGACGGCGGTCCCCAACGCATCGCGCGGATTTGACGGGCCGAGCAGGGGCAGTTCGACGAACGGGCCCTCTCCGACACCCCAAACGGCCAATGTCTGACCGAAATCCGCCTTATGCGGCGGCAATCCCCATTTCGCGGCGACATCCACCATCCCGACAGCCCCGACCGTTGTATTAACCGCCAGACGCTGAGCCAACTCCCACGCGTGCTTGACATTTCCCTGCAGCAGGTCGTTCACGGCAACGGCCGGTTCCTTGAGATTTTGCACGACATTGTGAATCCCGGTCTGGACAATCTCCGGGACATGGTCGGTGTAGGCCTGGGCGACCGGCCTCATCACGGCGTGATCGGCGGCGAGATTGGCTTTAAAGATCGCCCTGTTCACCCCTTCCGCAGGATCGTTGTCCGAATCGGACTCATCGGCGCTCGGCGTCGTGGCGCATCCGCCACAGCACAGCAAGAGCCCGAAGACCACGGCAGCCGCGGATTGCATCGTTCTCCCACGATCTGCTCTCCGAACCGCGCGAAACACCGTAATCTTCTCCGTCAGAATCAGCTCGGGAGACACCATTGTCCCGAGCGCGGTCCGTTGCGTCAAGACGCCGGCCGCCAAGTTGCCGAGCGGAGGTGTGTCAGGGGCCGCCGGCAGCGGCGTCATAAACCAGTTTCGCAGTCGCGATGTCTTCGATGGCGATCCCAACGGATTTGAACACGGTCGTCGCCGATACCGGCGCCTCTTTAATGCCGGCGAGGATTTCACCGATCTCGGCATATATCGCTGCCTTCGAAAGGATCACGTCCCCGGATTCCTTCAGAACCGCCTCGCGGGAATCGACGATGAGCGTGTTGGCCATTGCCCTGTCATCAAGCTCGCGCCAATCCGGCCGGGGCGAGCCCACGGCATTGACGTGTGCACCCGGTTTGAGCCAGGCACCTTTGAGAATGGGCCGCAGTGAGTTAGTCGCGGTGACAATGACGTCGGCTCCACGCACCGCGGCCTCGACAGGCATCGCCTTCAAATTGTGCTCCTCGGCAAACCGCTCGGCATGCTCGGCAGTGCGGCTCCACACCCGAACCTCCTTGAAGCGGCGAACCTGCCTAAGTGCGTGCAAATGGGCGCGCGCCTGCACACCACTGCCCAGCAGAGCCAGGACGCGACTGTCGGGAGCCGACAGGCGCTTTGTCGCCGCTGCCGAGACTGCGGCGGTTCGCATCTCGGTAATTAGCCGCCCATCCATTACCGCTAACGGTTCGCCGGTTTCCGGACAGAACAGCAGCACCATTGCCAGATGCGTCGGCACGCCAGTGCCTGCGTTTCCCGGATAGAAGCTGACGAGCTTGACGCCCATGGCATCTTCCGCCACCGCCGGCATAATGCCGAGATATCGCTTTCCCTCCTCGATCGTCAGCATGTTTCGCACCGGCTGGAGGACTCGGCCAAGGGCAAAACCGGCCAGTGCCGTTTCCATCGCCGCGATCAAGGGATCCCAGCGCAATAAATCGCCGACCCTGTCCTCGCCCAGATACATTACCATTAAATTCATCCTGGAAACGGACTAGCCAAGTATGATGATTGACGCTGTTTGGTCCTGCGAGTCAAGGTAGGTGGAGCGCCCGAAAGACCTGACGTGGAGAGCAGTGATGTCAGTACCGATCAAGCCGCTCCTTTTGATCATCGCTTGTCTCACAAGCCCGATGGCTCAGGCTCAATTTCTGGGATCCGGCTTCGAATCGAACGTTACCCTAACGAAGGAAGACCTCGATATGATACGTCAAACGGTCAACCAACAGATCCACCGTAAGCCCATCGGGACGACCGCCTCCTGGAGCAACCCGAGCAGTCAAAACTCGGGAACCATTAAGCTCCTGAAAAAATTCACTGCCAGAAATATGCGCTGTGAAGAACTTGGGTACACCCTGATGACGACTGCTGTACCAGGGGCCTCACCCGAGCATTACGTGTTGGACAGCTGTCTTCAGGCCGACGGGTCCTGGAAAATCCTGTGAGTCTGCCCTAGGTATGATGGTCTGGAAGGCTACTGAGCAGCACTGGCGGTGTTCGTCTTCTCGCGCATCAACGCCAGAAGCCCGCCGATTTGACCGCCGTGACGCTGGATCACCGAGGCGAATTCGGAGCGCTGGGTCACCATCATACTGATGCCCTCGATGACGACGTCGTTGATCTTGAAGGCGCCGTTGTCACTCACCAGCCGCCAATCGACTTTGATAGGCGGCTCGCCGCCCGGGTGGAGGATGTCGGTCGAGACGATGGTCCCATTCTCGTCGGTTCGGCTGCCGCGAACCTTGAACGTCTCGCCGCTGAAGTTGGAAAGCCGCGTACCGTAGACAAAGACCACGTAGTCCTCGAAAAGATTCAGATACTCTTGCTGCTCTTCCTTACTCGCGCTGCGCCAATAGCGGCCGAGAACGAAACGGGCGATCCCGGGACCATCGAAATCTGCGTGAAACAATTGGCGGAACCGCGCCAGTCTCTCCGCGACAGGGAGTTTCTTGCTGAGAACCTCCACGGCGCGGGTCCAGAGCTCGTTCATAAAGACGTCCGCATCGGCGGTAATGGCGCTGGGCGGGGCCGCCGATGACTCCGTAGCGATCAGCAGCAACAGCGTAGTTAGCAGGAAGCGGCGGGTCATTTCTCCCGAACCTCTCGGATCTTGATATCGCCGACGTGTCTCAACAGCGGTGTAGCGCACCGGTCGGACAGGCCACAGGCAACGTGTCGCCGGCCGTCGCACGCTGTCTTCGATGCCGTGGTCCCCTGTGAACACTGTATCCTAAATCGGGATCGTAAGCACGCAGGAATAATCTTGGTCGCGCGAACCTGCGAACCTTGACGCCGAGATGACGCGAGCACAGTTGGCGCGAGCGGGGTGCTTGCCTACATGCAGGGGGAGCGGCGGTTACGCCATCGAGATTCGAGGAGGGGGGCGCGAGATGTGGCGGTTTATGCGTGACAAGCTGGTCGTTCCCGAGCCCGGCCAGTGCCTGCCGGGAAGAACCGAGGCGATGCCCGTGCCGGAGCGGCATTTCGTCAACGGCCGCGCACTCGTCGGGCCCTATCCCGAGGGCCTGGAACAGGCGGTGTTCGGGCTCGGCTGCTTCTGGGGGGCCGAGCGGGTGTTTTGGCAGGCGCCGGGCGTCTGGGTCACCGCCGTCGGCTACGCCGGCGGTTCCACCCCCAACCCGACCTATGAGGAGGTCTGCAGCGGACGCACCGGGCACACCGAGGCCGTGCTCGTCGTCTACGACCCGAAGGTCACGAGCTACGAGGCGCTCTTGAAACTATTCTGGGAAAGCCACGACCCGACCCAAGGCATGCGCCAGGGAAACGATGTCGGTACCCAATATCGCTCGGCGATTTACACCTTCTCGCCGCGGCAGGCGGCACTCGCCGAGGCGAGCCGGGTGGCTTACCAACGCCAGCTCGAAGCGGTTGGGTTGGGCGAGATCACCACCGAGATCCGCGAGGCCCCACCATTCTACTTCGCCGAGGACTACCACCAGCAGTACCTCGCGAAGAATCCCTACGGATATTGCGGCCTCGGCGGCACCGGGGTCACTTGTCCGATGCCCGCAAAGGTGGCTGCTGCCTGACCAGGTAGTTTAGTCAATCAGCCGCGTCGCGGCGGCCAGATACGCGATCGAGTTCTGCCCCGAGATAGCGGGCGAGCGTTGCCATGGCGGACCGACCGGCGCGGGCTTCGGCATCGAGGTTGTAGTTGGTATTGGTGTTGACGTCGTAGGTGTAGACCATGCCGACGCTGTCGGTAACAAACTCGATCCCGGCGACGCTGATGTCGTTGGCGGCGAGAAAAGCCTCGTAACGAGATTTCAGACCGGCTTCGATATCATCGACGATTGTGAACTTCGCAAGAGGTCCTTCGGTAGCTGGGCAGGCGGTGTCCCCGATGGCGCAGGCATCGGCTGGGCACAGCTCGAACCCGGCCCTGGTGTCGACCTCGACCGCATACATGAAGTGCCCGCCAACAAACTCGGCGCGGGTGATCAACGGAACCGGCGCCCGCACGTATTCCTGTAACAGATGCAAGCCATCGACTGGCGGCTCGTAATCCAGCCCGTCGACATAACTACCCAGCGCATCCACGGTGTAAAAGAGACGCACGCCGAGACCCTTGCCGCCGCGGTTCGGCTTCAAAATAAAGGCTCTCGCGCCAAAATGCTGCCGTGCTGCCGTAACCAGCAGCTCTTTGCCGGCGACGAGGATCGTGTCTGGTGTGCGGATGCCCGCAGCCTCGAGGGCCGCGTATTGGCGAGCCTTGCTGATTTCGAGGTCGAGGGCGCGGCTGCCGTTGACGACGCGTCGCCCGTGTCCTTCGAGCCACGCCAGGACCGCGGCCGTCAGTTCGGCGGCGTAGCGATGATCCCGCGTATGCGAGGAGGCGCTCATTCGGTTGTAGAAGACGCCTTGCGGTGGCGGCCGCGACAGATCGAAGATGCCGCGGTCCAAGAACCAATCGCGCCACGGAAGCGCCTGCCGGTTGAGCGCATCGGCGAGCGGTTCGAGCCACGCCGCGTTCTCGTGGATCACGTGGATGCAAGTCATGGGCGTATCCTCTCGCTCACAGAGGTTAATTGCACAGGTCTCATAAGTCAAAGAACTTAGTTTAACGTCATAGATGCGTTAAAATCCCGCTACGCGCGGAGGGTGCGCTATAGTCCGCGGCGAGAACGCTCGGGAGGATCGCGATGGGTCGCGTCGAGGGAAAAGTAGCGCTCGTGGCGGGTGCAGGCGGCGGGATCGGCGGGGCCGGTGCCGAGGGTGTGGCGCGTGAAGGCGCAGCGGTCGTCAGTGCCGACATCGATGTCGTCGCGGCCCAAGCTACAGCCGCTCGAATTCGCGCCGCCGGCGGTCGGGCAACTGCGATCGCACTCGATGTGCGCGACCGCTCGGCGGTCGATGCCGCGGTGGCGGCGACGGTGCGTGAATTCGGAAGGCTCGATGTTCTGCTCGACTGCGCCGGCGTCAGCCATGGCAGGAACTTTCTCGACCTAGATTATGGCGAGTGGGAGGGTGTCATCGCGGTCAATCTGACCGGCATGTTTCATCTCGGCCAGGCGGCGGCGCGGCAGATGGTCCGCCAGGGCGGCGGCGGCAGCATCATCAACGTGACCTCGCAACTCGCCGAAGTTGCCCGACCCGAGCGTGCCGCCTATGTCGCGTCAAAGGGCGGCGGCCGCTCGCTGACCCACGCCATGGCGCTCGATCTGGCGGCTCACGGCATCCGGGTCAACGCGATCGCGCCCGGCCCAACCCAGACCGGGCTGACCCGCGCCAGCTATGCCGACCCCGAGCGGCGTCGTGCGACGATCGCGCAGATCCCGCTCGGCCGCCTGGGCGACCCACAGGATATCGTCGGTGCGATCCTGTTTTTGACCTCGGACGAGTCGCTGTGGGTGACCGGCAGCACGCTCACCGTCGATGGCGGCTATAACGCGCAGTGATCGGGCCGTAGCTAAGCCGGGTCAGAGTGCCCAGCGACAGCGACACTGCCGATCCACATCCGGGATTCACTGGTTTCAACGGGAGGAGACTATGAAGGTCGGGTTTATTGGAACCGGGACGGTGGGTCAGCCGGTGCTGCCCAACCTTCTCAAGCCATCGCCTAGGACACTGTATCAGCGGCGTTGACGATAATGAGGTCTTGCTCGGACGCCTGGGTGACGGGCAGGACCTCGTCTACGCGATCCGGTGTCTCGTCTCTGACCGATTTGCTCTGGGCGACTGGCTATTGTCGCGGCTGTATCCCCCGCTGACTCACGCCGTCCCCGGGGGTGTCCGGAAATCTTAAGTATCCGAGGGTAGCGAAGCCCCACGCCGAGCGGGATTGCGGAGCTCCTGAGCAAGTCTCGCTATCGCCCGCCACTCGGTGGTGTGTCTGCCTGACCCTTATGCCACACGCTCAATTTCGGGTAGCGGTGTCGCTGATAGTTCTAGCATTTCCTGTCTCTGCATCGTGCTGTGTGTCACAGCGGTCGCTCCCCGCCACACTGAGGTGCACGGAATCTTCGTCGGATCGCAACGATTGATGTATTTTCGCGCAATGTCCTGGACTTCAGCGAGCAGGGCGTCCTGGAGCCGCGTCGGTTCGAGACCGAGGTCCATAAGGCGGCTGTTGACCACACGCAGGTCGTTTTCCGCCGCCTCGTTGCGCGGATTGTCGACCAGCTGGTATGGCGTGCCGCTCATTTCCGAGATCATCTTGGCCAAATCGATTAACCGATGGGTCTCGGTTGTCTGATTGAAGATATTGACCCGATCACCTCGCTGCGGCGGGTTGGCGATGGCGAGCGAGATGCAGCGCACTGTGTCCTGAATGTGGATGAAGGCACGCGTCTGCCCGCCTGTGCCATGCACGGTGAGCGGATAACCCAATGCCGCCTGCATCAGAAACCGGTTGAGGACAGTGCCATAATCGCCGTCGTAATCGAAGCGGTTGATCAACCGTTCATCGAGTGCGGTCTCTGCTGTCTGAGTGCCCCAGACGATGCCTTGATGCAGATCGGTGATCCGCAGCTGATTATTCTTGTTGTAATAGAAGAAGAACAACTGATCCTGCGTCTTGGTCATGTGATAAACGCTACCGGGATTGGCCGGATACAGGATTTCGAGCGACGTGGGTCCTTGCTCGGTCTGGACAGTCACTGGCAGGTAGCCCTCTGGGACCTTCATCCCCGCTGTGCCGTAGCCGTACACGCCCATCGTACCAAGATGGACAAGATGGGAGTCGACGCCGCTGTCGACGATTGCGCACAGCACGTCGTGGGTGGCGTTCAGATTGTTGCGTACTGTGTATCTCTTTTCGCGCGCAGATTTCATTGAATAAGGCGCCGCGCGCTGCTCGGCAAAATGGACGATGGCATCGGGCTCGACATCCCTTAATAGCTCAACAAATTCCTGATAGTCTTGGCCTAGCGTCAGGTTGTCGTAGCGGATGCGTCTGCCGGTAACTTCCTGCCACACCGCAAGGCGGGTGCTGATCGGGCTAATGGGTGTCAGGGAATCCACTTCGAGTTCAACATCGATCTTACGGCGCGAGAGATTGTCGACGATTGTCACCTCGTGACCGAGATTTGATAAATAAAGGGAAGTGGGCCACCCACAGAACCCATCTCCCCCCAGCACCATCACGGTGGTCATCTTTCCCTCCAGTCCCTGACCTTGCTACCGGCTCAGCACAGACAGGCTTGAGCCACCGGGTCTGCCAAAAACCACGTCGCTGCCGCTCAATCCGAGGCGTCGTCTCTAGGGCGGATGCGATATGGTCCTCAGCCAGCAGCGCAATTCCAGCAGACGCCAGTTTGGGAGAGATTTGGGCTGAAACCACGATTAAAGTCAAATAAAGAGTATAGTTAATTAACTATATTATAGTTAATTAACATGGTTAATTATAATAGACAATTATTATGGTTAAAAACTCTGATGAGCTATGCCCGATCATAGGAGTTTAAAAAAGCGTCTCTGGGTAGAGTTCGATTACCACTAGGCATAGTTCATTCGGCGGGAGAGACCGCAAGCGGTCTCCGTTAATGCCCCGTGTTGCATCGATATTTGTCTTCGACGGACCCCCTGCTCCGGGTGACACGTGAACGCAACAGCGTTCCGGGTAATCGGCGTATGATAGGCCGGAGATTAAGGGATCATCCTCATATCGCGATCGAGAGCCCGCGAGGAATGGACGAGGAGAGAGCCATCGGGTGGGTGCTGTGTTTAATTGTTGAGCATAAGCGAACCAGGTTCAATCAGTGCCGCGGAAGCTTGAACCCCCTGCTTAACCAAAATACGGTGATGACGAAGAGGACAAACACGATCGGTGTCCAGAATACGCGGCTGGCGAGCGGGCTGCTGTCGGCAAACGGCAGGGTAGGAGCTCGACACCACCCGCCCGCCGCGCCTCGCGCGGTGACGTTTGATGGGTCACCACTGGGTCCTTGGGTCGGATCTGATAGCCTATTCGGAGCAAACCGGCGCAGCGGAAACTGTACCGGCCAGCCGCTTCCCGCCTGGGTGTTCCAAAATTCTCCCCCGGCCTGCATCTCCTGCGGCATTTGCTCACATACCACTTTAATCCCTCCGGGCGCCGCCACGTCAATGTTAGGTAGGGCCTCCGCCGTGTTCTGGTCGAGCCCGAATTCGTTAACGTCGACGGAGACGCTGAAATTGAGGAGAGCCGGCATATTGGGATCTGATCCCCAAATCCGCGGCACCCCAAACGACCTCGAGCTAAAGGCGAAGGACAATGCAGGGTCAGGCAACCCGGGCGGCACGAAGTTGCCGTAAGGGGGGAGCTGCGATCCGCTCGACAACTCGTCGATCGTGCGCAGCTGCAGCCGCGGCGGCAACAATGAGATACCGCCGGATTGGGTTGGCAGGACAGCGATGCCGGCGAATAGCGCCGCGGCGCGAGATCGCGACAGCCGAGGTCCGCACCGGCGCCTCGTAGGCATGCGCCTCACCACCAGGGGATCTCCTCCCAGATATGGTCGGGCACGTAGGGATGCTTGGCGCCGATCCGGATGAGCTCACAAAACTCCGCATACATTACCGGGCCACGCAAAAAAATCTTGTAGAAGGGATAGAGGAACAGGAGCCAGAAATGGATGGGCTGTGGCGTGCGGGCAAGGTCACGGGCTATCAGCAACCTGACCAACGTAAATATCAGTGATATCCAATACAACCGCGTCATTAGCCCGGGAACACTTCCTGGTCCGGATTCCCATACAAGGATTAATAATCCAAATAACAGTAGCCAGGGTAAAAGAAGCCTGACGTACAGCATCTGCAGCACGAGGAACGCGTCGGCAAACCCGTAGCGGCCCGGAACCAAGTGATCGCGATGTTTGCTGAGCCGAATCTTCACGAGGTTGCGGTACCAGCGCATGCGCTGGCGCCAGAGGTGGTTCCTGGTCACCGGTGCGATCGTCCAGACCACCGCATCCACGGAGAAGGCCAGTTTCCAGCGCTGCTTGCGCAACATCATGGTCAAATCGGTATCATCGCCGAGACCAGTGTCGAAACCACCGAGTTGACGCAGGATCTCCCCCCGGAAAATGCCGCCCATACCCGGTATAATGGGCAAAATGCCCAGGAGCGCCGCGGCGCACCGGCCGACTGTGAATTTCGAGGCGTACTCCACTTCCTGCAAACGGGTGAGCAGGCTAGCGGTACTGTTATGCACCCGAATATTGGCGCAGACGGCGCCGACCCGCGGATCGGCGAATGGTAACAGCCAGTGCTGTACGGACCCGTATTGAAGCATCGAATCGGCGTCGATGATCGCGATAAATTCGCCTCCCGCCATGCGGATGCCGATATTGAGCGAGCTCGCCTTCCCGTTGCGACGGGGTGACGGGAATATACGCACACGGGGAGTGTCGGAGTTGGTGCGCATGACACTGCGGGCCGCACGCCGGGCGACTGCGAGACTGTCGTCATCCGAATGGTCGTCGACAAAAATGACTTCCAGGTTGGCGTAGCCACACTGCAGGGCCGCGCGGATCGCCTGTCCGATGGACGCCGATTCGTTGCGCCCGGCGATCACCACCGAGACGAGAGGCTCGGCTTGCCCGACGGCCGGCGACAGCGGTAGGCGTATGACAGCGGGCCGCACCAGATAAACAATCCAGCAGACGACACCCGGTAGGAATCCCACTACGAGAGGAATGACAAAAATCAGCCACCACGAAAAAACCGCTGACCACATCAGTTGAGGCAGCGCGGCTGAAAATCCGAGCATCTCGCTTGGATCGATTGCGCTCAGAAAGTAGTGGAAGATGCCAATCATTTGGGTTGCCGCACCGCGCCTCGAAAAGCTGAAATCTGACTGAGTTGCCTCGGTTCGGTGACCTCGAATGCCGAGAGGGCAAGCGACACCTGCGGTCCGAGCTCCGCCAGTATCCGTTGGCGCAGAGCCTCTGCCTCACGACGTCTGGTTTGCGGCAGGATGACCACGAGGGCGGTGTCCGCCAATTGTCCGATCAGATCTACTTCGCGCAAGCATTCCCTCAGTCAACTCAGCCAAGTTGCCGGGAATTCCTTGCCGTCCTGCGAAATTTCCGGCGAATACTCGATCAACAGCACGGAAAATGCTTTCTTGAAATAACGCAGACGCTTGATCTCGTGGTTGAGGAATTCGAGGATAACGGTTCGCCGATAGAGGAACGGCTCGCTGCTGTAGAGGAGAGGTTCGCCGCGGTCGAGCAGCTCTCCGCGTCGGATCGCTGCCGAGCCGAGTGAAGTCAGAACGTAGCTGAAAACCTCGGTAGCCACCAGATCCTCGGCCGGGGTGTGCGCACCGCAACAGCGACAGACGGCCTCGACAGGAGGATTTTCGGAAATCACACCGCAATCGCGGCACACAAAGGCCTTACCGAGGCGGTCGTATTCCGTGCCGAGATGGCGCATCCTGCGGTTGCACTTGGGACAGAGGCGGCTGCCATCTTCGCCAGTGGCGAACTCGGACAGAATGCCAGAATAGCCGCAACGGAAGTGATGCAGCAATCCCTCATTGGCGATGTGCGCGCCGCGGCAACTGGAGCAGATCTCGCGCACGTTCAAGTGATGGCTGCCGCATTTGGGACAGAGACTAACCCGGTCGAAGAAACGCTCTTCGAGATAATCGCGTCGAGCAAGGAAGATTAAATCTGCTTCAGCGCAGTCGCCCAGCGCCGGGTACTCGTAGCCATCTTTAGCTTGTGGCTTGGCGCTGGGCGTGATCCTTCCTCCCGCATCCGCAATCCGACGCAACAGGCATAGTCGCCGCTCGGTCGCCGCGGCTCCCTTTGGGCCCTCGCCTGCAGTCATCGGTCCGCCGTGGACTGTGCGCGAGCGGAAAGAGCCAAGCGCCACGCTCCGTCTAGTTGGCGTTGCACCCATTGCCATGACGCCGAAGTCCCAGCCGCAAACCCCAAGTCTGGAGAGCGCGATGCGGAAAGTTGCGCCCAGGCGTACAGCTTCTCTCGCTGTGCCGCGGTCAGATTGACGAAATCGAACCGTACGGGAACGTATTGCGACCACTTCTCTTGTTGCCAGAAATAGCGGGTCAGCGAGGCCGGGAGGCCCGAGAGCTCAGGATAGAAACCAGTCAGCCTGCCGGTCACCGGCTCGTCGATGCCGCCGATGCTCAATTCGAATGATTGCCCCGGCGCCAGCTTTGTGACGTAGTTCGGATCGAAAAAGACGACGGCGTAGGTGTCGTCGGGATTGAAGATGCGAAAGATCGGTGCCTTCGCAGCGATCACCTCGCCAGGCCGCGAAACACATTCGGTCACAGTTCCGTCCTTTGGCGCGGTGAGATAGAAATGGCCTGTAAGCTCAGGTGAGCTTTGGAAGGCATCGATGCGCTTCTGGAGCACTTCGGCGTCGAGCTCGGCCTCCCGTTGATCGGCTTTTTTGGTTTCGTAGACGAATTCAGCCGCCTGGGTTTCCGCTTCGGCGCGGGCCACATCGGCCTTCGCCTTCTCCCAAACGAGCTCCGCAACATATTGCTTCTTTACCAGCTCATCTTCCGCCTTCAGGACATCAACCAATTGATTATAAAGTGCGACCTGGGCCTCAACCAGCTTGCGAGCCGCCTGCGCCTCCTGGACGGCGATGTCGATCTGGGCGCGGGCTTGGGTCAGCTGGAGTTGAAGCTGCTGCAGTTGCTGAGCCGCGGCTTCGACGGTCGCCTCATTGTCAAATTCGGCTAAGCGTTGGCCGCGCACGACGTGGTCGAGACACTGCACAAAGAGGTTCTGCAGGCGCGCCTGCACGATGGGAGCCACCGCAGTCAGCTCACCGGCGACGATGCCGTTGCCCCTGACCCATGTCCGGTCGGCAGCGAACCCGGCGATGATCGCTATCCCGATGGCGAGCAACATCACACGAGGTCGGGAAATTCGCCACAGCCGCCGCTTCGGCGGGCGTGTATTAACCGAAATCACGCGGCCTCGGTCATACGGTCGAAACCCGGATCGTTTAAAGTACATTTGATCCCTGCCGCGCAGGGCTGCGGCCCGCTCTGCTCCTGCATGCTCCGGTTGTACCGTCCTGAACGGGATCCAACATTTCACAATCGTATCGATCTGTCGAGATCATGGCGGGTTTGACCCGCAGAAATCAAGGGGGGTATAGATGACCCGGAATAACATGCCCTCCTGTTAAGTATAATTTTACAGTGAGCCACCGCCACTACAGGAATGGGATCGACAAGGGGTGTCGCCTTCGTGCGATTATGCGGACCGCGTGGATAGGAGTGCTGATGTCCGTGGTTTCGGGGTATTCCGCACATGCCGCTGAGGGCAAGCCGATCCGTTGGCTGCTCTCCCAACAGGGCATTGCGGCGATCGCCGCCGACGCCGAGGCGTCGCGCTTTCTCGACAGCACGCAGCCCTTCGTCAGACAGAACCGCAATATCAGCGCTAGCCCGCCACCGAGTTGGGACGCCATTCCGTTCGATACCTTCGCCAGTTTCCCGGTAATGAAAAGCGCACTGGAGCGGGACGCGTTAGCACCCTCCGTCAAGGGAATAATGTACGACAACGAGAAATGGAAATTCACGTCGGAAGAGGAGCAGCGAGATCCCGCCCGCTATGAAAAGCTCGCCGCCGATCTCGTGCACGAGCATGGCCTACTGTTTCTGGCAGCCCCGGCCGTCGACCTTGTGGCCGTGCTGGCGCCAGAGAGCCGCAATAAGCGATACGACACCTATCTACGATTGGGGATCGCCGGTGACGCTGCCCGGTATGCCGACGTCATCGACATTCAGGCGCAAAGCGCGGAGCGCGACACTGCGCTCTACGCAGACTTTGTTTTGCATGCAGCCGCACAAGCGCGACAGGCCAATCCAAAAGTGCTGGTGTTCGCTGGGGTAAGCACCAATCCGAACGGCCAGCGGGTGACCGCGGATGACATTCTCCGCGCCATCGCTGCCACGCGTGACGGTGTCGATGGATATTGGCTCAATATTCCACGGCCATCCGAATATTGCCCGGGCTGTACCGAGTTCCGCCCAGACACAGCCATCGATGTGCTCCGTCGTTTGGCATCTCGTTGACTCCTCGATACGGCAAGATCCTGAGAAGCGATCTCGGCGAGGCCGATGCCGGCGAGCCGACGCTGATTGAGCCCACTGCGGCGCCGACGGTTATACTACGTACCAGAAAAGTCGGTAGGAGTGAGATGGGCCGTGTCGATGGAGAGTTGTTTCAAGATATTGCTGTATCGGCAATCTTAAAATTGCCTAATTTCCCTGTCATCTTTCAAAACGGTTGCCGCCGGGACGCTTCTGCGGCGACGATAGGGGGTGACACTCGGCTGAGGCAAATGCAACCTGTCAGAGAGTCCCGCTGTAGACTTGCTGCAGATTCGCGGGATGGCCGGTTCAGAGATAACGTAGAGTTGCAATCAAAGGTCATTCGATCGATCCCCTAGGGGAGGAGAATATGAAGGTCGCGTTTATCGGGACGGGGACAATGGGACAGCCGATGCTGGCCAACCTCCTCAAGAAGGGGTTTCAAGCAATCGCCTACGACACCGCCCCAACCGCGTTGGAAGCTGCGGTCAGGCTCGGCGCCGAACGGGCGGGTTCGGCCGCAGAGGCCGCTGCAGCCGGTGAGTTGGTCATCACGATGCTGCCGTCTTCCGCGAACGTCGAGGCCGCGTATTTGGGGGCCGGCGGGATACTCGAAGCTGTGATGCCCGGGCGGCTCTGCGTCGACATGTCGACGATCGATCCGGGCACCTCGCAACGGGTCGCGTCGCGGCTCAAGGAGCGTGGCATCCGGTTTCTCGATGCGCCGGTCTCGGGCGGCGTCGGCGGTGCGGTCGCCGGCACCTTGGCGATTATGGTTGGCGGCGATGCCGCGGACCTCGAGGAGGCGCGGCCGGTGCTCGCCGCGATGGGCAGCAACATCATCCACGTCGGCGCGGTCGGCGCCGGCGAAGTCGCCAAATTGTGCAACAATCTGATCTCGGGTACGGTGGCTGTCGCGGTCAGCGAGGCATTTCGAATCGGCGAGGCGTTCGGCGTCGACCCGAAAATCCTGACCGATGTGATCGCCAAATCCTCGGGTGCCACTTGGGTCATGGAGCACATGCACCCGGTCCCCGGGATCGTCGAGAGCGCGGCGTCGAACCGGCAATACATGCCGGGGTTCATGACCGACCTGATGGCAAAGGACCTCGGACTTGCGGTCAGCGCCGCTCGCGAAAAGCGCGTGCCGGTCGTCGTGGCTCCCGCGGCCCAGCAGCTTTATCGGATGGCCTCCTCGCACGGCCTCGGCCGCGAAGATTTCTCGTCGGTTTACAAGTTTCTGAAGCCGTCGAGCAACGATGCACCGGTCTAATCGTCCGCCGCCGCAGGCATCGGCGGGCGGCGCGGGCCGCGGATCAAGAGCAATAATGGCAGAGAGAAAAGAATGACGCCCAGCATCAGCGCGAAATCGTCGTTATAGGCGATCATTGCAGCCTGTCGTGTGACCTCTTGATTGAGCGCAGCGATCCCCGAAGGATTGGTCAGACTGTAGGGCGCCGCCAAATACGGCCACTGCGCCAGCGGGTTGTCAGGGCGCAGGTGCTCGATCAGATGGGAGTGGACGATCTGGGTGTTCTGGGTGAGCTGGGTTTCGAGGATCGCGATGCCGATGCTGCCGCCAAGCATGCGCATCAAAGCACGAATCGCGGTTCCCTGGGTCAGGATGTGGTGCGGCAGGCCCGACAGCGCCAGAAGGTTAAGCGGCACAAAGGTGCAGCCGAGCCCGAAGCCCTGGGCAAACCCGGCGAACAGGATTGGCCCCGACCCCATGTACAGCGAAAACCCGGTCATCTGCCACAGCGAGGCCGCGGTCATCAAGAACCCGACCAGGATGAACAGTCGATTGTCGACCCGGTCGATGATGCGGGCCACCAGGAACATCGCCAGCATCGTGCCGAAGCCACGCGGTGCCATCATCCATCCGGCATCGAATACCGGGTAGTTCATCAGCTCCTGCATCATCGACGGCATCAGCGCCAGGGTGCCGCTGAGGATCATGCCGACCCCGAACATCAGCAAACTTCCGGCAACAAAGTTCGGGCTCTTCAGTAATTCACGATTTAGGAACGAGCGCTCGCCAGTCGTCATGGTATGGACAACCAAAAGGTAGAAACAAAGCGCCGAAATCGCTGCCTCGATCCAAATTTCAGTCGAGTGAAACCAGTCCTTAAGCTGGCCGCGATCGAGCATCAACTGTAACGAGCCGACCGCGATGCTGAGCATCACAAAACCAAACATGTCGAATTCGTCGCGCCGCATGGCGCGGGTCTGGCGGATGAAGATAAAGACGCCGAGCGCGCACAATGCCCCGACCGGCAGGTTGATATAGAAGCACCAGCGCCAGTCGAGGTTCTCGGTTAGCCAGCCGCCGAGCGTCGGGCCGATGATCGGCCCCATCATCGCTCCGGTGCTGAAGATCGCCATTGCGTAGCCGTGGCGCTCGCGCGGGTAGATCGTGAACAAGGTCGCCTGGCCCAGCGGCACCAGCCCTGCGCTAAATACGCCTTGCAGGACGCGGTAGAGCACGAGTTGGGTGAGGCTCGTCGCGGCGCCGCACAAAGCTGAGGCCAGGGTGAACCCGATGACCGAGGCCAAGAAGATGTATTTGACGCCGAAGTGGCCGGCGAGCCAGCCGGTCAGCGGCATCATGATCGCCGAAGCAACGATGTAGGACGTCAATACCCACGAAATCTGGTCTTGCGAGGCCGACATACTGCCCTGGATGTGGGGCAGGCAGACATTGACGATCGTCGTGTCGAGCCCCTGCATGACGCAGGCACAGATGACCGTCGCGGTGATCGCAGCCCGGTTGGCGACCGGGGGGGCGCTTTCTCCTCTCACCCCTCCAGCTTTCGCAGCGGGATCATCATCGGCTCGAAATCATCGCGTACAGGTATAGAGGTAACCCTGCCCGCTGGTCGGGTAAAGCTCGCGCGGCGGGAGCCAGACTTGCGCCGCGGACGCTCCCGGTACCGCGGTCCACCGCCGCATGGTATAAACCGTACCCGGTCGACGAGGAGGTTCCCGCATGAAAAACGGCATGGTCATCATCGACGCCGACGGGCACGCCGTCGATTACGAGCCGGTGTACCGAGAGCGGCTGCCGCAGGCATACCGGCAGCGGGCGACAATCTATCCCTCCGACAATTTCGACCGCACGCAAAATGGTGCGCTCGCCGGCAAGCGGCCGCCGTCGCCGGCGCAGAATCTCGCTGACAATGCGCAGGAGGGGATCGACCTGCAGATCATCTATCCGACCGGCGGGCTGATGCTGGCGCGGGTGCGCGAGGCCGATTACGCGATCGCGTTGTGTCGCGCCTACAACGACTGGCTCTACGACTGGTGCGCGATCGACCGCAAGCGGCTGAAGGGCGTCGCCTTGGTGCCGTTGCATGCCGACATCAAAGCGGCCATCGTCGAGATGGAGCGGGCGGTCTCGAAGCTCGGCGCGGTCGGCGTCATGGTCAATACCTATGACCGGAGCCGCAATATCGCGCATCGCGATTTCTGGCCGTTCTACGAGGAGTGCGCGCGCCAGGGCGTGGCCGTCGGCTTCCATGCCTCGGGCAGCGACACGATGGACCCGCTCTGCCACTTCGAAAATTTTCTGCAGATCCACACATTGTCGCATGCTCCGGAGCAGTTGATTGCCTGCACCGCGGTCATCTACAGCGGCCTTCTAGAGAAGTATCAGGATCTGCGCGTTGCGTTTCTCGAGGCCGGGATCGGGTGGGTCCCGTTCTGGATGGAGCATATGGACGAGGAATACGAGTTCCGCTCCTTCGACGCTCCGCTGCTGAAGGCGAAACCGTCGGAATATATGACCTGCGGCCGGGTGTTCGTGTCCTGCGAGCCGGAAGAGAAGACCTTGCGCTATGTGCCGGAGTTCTTCCCGGCGGCCAACATTCTGTTCGCGTCGGACTATCCGCACTGGGACGGTCAGTTCCCCGATGCGGTGTCGACCCTGGCGGATCGCAGCGACATCCCCGACGGTCTGAAGCGCAAGATTTTCTTCGACAACCCGCGGTGTTTCTATGGACTGAACTTCGATCCCGCCGACTTTGGCGCGGCCCATTAAGGGAGGAAATACGATGCCGAAAATCCTGGCCGAACGCCTGAGCGAGATCGGGCGAGCGCTGTTCATCGCGGCAGGGACGCCGGCCGACGAGGCGGAGACGGTCATCAGGCACGTCGTTGCCGCCAACCTTGCCGGCCACGATTCGCATGGGGTCATTCAGATCCCGACCTATATCGAGCGCATCAAGCGCGGGCATATAGTCCCCGGCGCGCCGTGGAAGATCGTCCAAGAATCGCCGACCACCACGGTCGTCGACGGCCATTGGGGCTTTGGCTATATCGTCAACGAGCGGGCCATGAAGCTGACGATCGAAAAAGCCAAATCCGCCAATGTTGCGGCCGCCACCGTGTTCCGCCAGGGGCATATCGGCCGGGTCGCCTCCTATACGTTGATGGCCGCGCGGGAAGGGATGATCGGCATCGCCACCGCCAATTCCGGGCGCTCGCCTAAGGCAGTAGCGCCGTTCGGCGGGCGCGAGGCGCGTCTCGGCACCAACCCGATCTCGATCGCGATGCCCTCCGATCTCGATGGGCCGCTCTATCTCGACATGGCGACCTCGGCCGCCGCCGCCGGCAAGATCGCGCTCGCAGTCGCGCGCAACCAGCCCGTACCCGACGGCTGGATCATTGGCAGCGACGGCAAGCCAACCAACGACCCTAGCCAGCTGCGCCAGGGCGGGGCCCTGCTTCCGGTCGGCGGCAGCGAGGGCTACAAGGGTTATGGCCTCTCGGTGATGGTCGAGATCCTGTGCGGCCTATTGACTGGCCTCGGCTTTGGCGTGGAGCCGACCGGTCGCCACAATGACGGCTGCTTCATGGCGGTGTTCAAGGTCGACGCGTTCCGTCCGCTCGCCCAGTTCAAAAAAGACATAGGCGAGTTTGCCGCATATTTAAAAGCGACCAGGCCGGCGGAGGGCAGCAGCGGCGTCTACTACCCGGGCGAAATCGAGCATCTGCGCGAACAAGACCGCCGCCAGAACGGCGTCGAGGTCGAGGATGCCACCTGGTACAAGCTGCGCGCCCTGGCGGAAGATTACGGCCTTTCCGACCAGCTGGGCTTCACCGAGGTAGAGTGAGCGGGGCCTTCCGGTCCCGGCTGTGTCGACTACCCCAGCAACTCAGGCAGAGATCGGATGATCCGGTCCGGCCGGATTTGGCAAGCGGGTGGGAGCCCAGCGGAATAGCCATCGTACCAGATTGCATAGATGCCGAGCCGCTGGGGTGCTGCGATCTCCCATTCGAGGTTGTCGCCAACCATCCAGGTTTCTTGCGGTCCGACGCCGAGCGCTTCCATCGCATGGGTATAGGCGCGCTCTTCGGGCTTGCCGAAGCCGTGCTCACCCTCGATCTGGATATGATCGAAGCGCTCTTCGAGGGCAAAACGGATCACCTTGGCGCGTTGCGGCTCGGCCGCACCGTTGGTTACCAATGCCAAGCGAACACCGAGCTCTTTCAGGCGATCGAGCGTCTCGTGAGCGCCGGGAAACATCCGCAGCTCGGCCTCATGGATCTCGTTGAACCGATCGGCGATGGCTTCGCAGACCTCCCTTGGTGGAATCGGTCGCCCAACCCCACCCGCAAGCCCAGCGAAAGCCTTCGCGACGATGTGACGCCGTGCCTCGCCGACACGAGGGCGCCAATCTTTGTGCCGCGCAGCGTCAGACCACAGATGTCGCGAATAGGCCTGGATCGCGGTGACGACGTCGCCCGGCGGATGCGGCGCGAGCTGTTCGATGAAAGCAGCAATGACCCGCCGCCACTGACCCTCGGCCTGGCCGAAGGCCGCCAGGATCGTATCGTCCAGATCGAACAGGA
This sequence comes from uncultured Alphaproteobacteria bacterium, assembly GCA_963703745.1. Taxonomy (GTDB): domain Bacteria; phylum Pseudomonadota; class Alphaproteobacteria; order ATCC43930; family CGMCC-115725; genus AP-15. Next base: position 340,198 of record CAVPFL010000002.1, read on the forward strand.
TGGCGCGCGGCAGGCTCTTCATCAGGTGATCGCCGCGGGCGCCTGCGGCACTCCTTTCCAGAACTCGCCGTCATGGCCAAAAAAGATTCGGGCGCCGGCAGCCTCGAGACGGGCCAGCCGATCGAGGGAGTCGAGCATCGCATGCCGATCGTAAACGCGTTGCGGCAATCGCCGCTCTCGCAAGGTCCGGCAGAAGTAGCAGGCATCGGCGGCGAGCACGACGTCTCCTGAGCCGAGGCGCACCTTCAACGATTGATGACCCGGCGTATGGCCGTAGGTGGGGAGGCAGACAACGCGTCCGTCGCCAAACAGATCGTGCTCTCCGTCGATTTGGATCACCTTGTGCCCGAGGTCGAAATCGGCTCGGTTGAAGCCGCGCAGTGCGGCGATCTCAGGGTCCATCCCGGCCTCCCACTCGCGTTTCTGCACGACCATGACCGCGTTCGGAATCAAGGCATTGCCGCCGACATGGTCGAAGTGAAAATGCGAGTTGATGATGATGTCGACCTTGCCCGGATCTCGGTCGATCGCTTCGAGCCGCGCGCTGATTTCTTCGCCCGGTCGGTAGTCAAACGAAAAGAGCCCGGCGACGCGCGCTCCGACCCGGGTGGCCGGATTGTGTTGGCAATCGGGATGCATTCCGGTGTCGAAGAGGACAGTCCCCTTGGGGTGCTCGATCAAATAGGCGGGGATCGGCAGCTGGGCCGGACCCTCTCCGCCTTCCATCAGGTAGCCGAGATCCCCGGTCAGCCTGCCACATGTCAGGGCGAAGAGGTTCACATTCAAATCAGTCTCCTCAAGGCCGGGATATCGTAACCGAAGTGGTCCCGTCCCACCGAAAATCTACCCGGCAGCTCGCCCGTGTAACATATCGAGGAGCGGGTGTAAGGTGCGGTGATGGGCGAGCGGCGTGGGGGCATTTGCCGGCGGCTTCATGCCAACACGGTTGTGCCAATAGGTAGGCAGACCGACCTTGCCCGCGCCGACCAAATCGTAGGCGGAGCCGGCCACGAACAGGCATCGGCTCGGCGTCGCGCCGATCTCGGCGATAGCGGTCTCGTAGGGTCGCGAATCGGGCTTGTAATAGCCGACGCGCTCGGCTGTCACGACGACGTCGAAGTCGATCCCTGTGCAGGAAACAACCGTCGCCCCAAGTTCTTCGGAGCAGTTCGTCACGACGCCCAGCCTCAGGCCCTCGCGTCGCAGGGTTCCGAGTACTTCGTCTACCTCCGGCCAAGGTTTGAGTTCTTGATATCGGGCAGCGAGACATCCGGCGAGTGCCGCAGGGAGCCCGACTTCCCTCGCAGCTTCGGCAACAAGGGTTTCGTAGGGCCGGTAGCGGCCGGCCTGGTAAGTCCGGCGCAAGTAGGCAGCGCGCCACTTGCCGCCGCTCTCTTCACTTCCGGCAATGCGATTCCACAATGTCCAGGAATCGAGCAGGGCGGTCAGCAAGTCGAAAAGAACGGCATCAAAGCGGCACCCGAGCATTGTGAAGGGCATTTTCGACAATGCCTCGGCTACATGCCGTTGCCGCTGCGATCGCGCGTCTCCCGATCATTCTCGAGCGAATTGGGCGCGTAAGGTGTCTGGCCCTGCGAGATCGCTCTTTCGGCGCATCCGGCGAGCGCCAAGACGACCAAGAGCGCGCCAAGTCCCCTTCGCCAGTGCATTCCGTTACCGATGCAGAGGTCGGGGGGGCTCAGCTGCTTGCCCGCGCGCGCTGCCGCCGGTGTTTCGCCTTCAGTTTGGCCTTACGTTTGTTTGCTCGGATTGTCTTGCTCGCTTTGGCCGTTTTGTTCACATCAAGCTCCTAATCTGAATCAGACTACGCCAGTCTACCCGCGCGCACCGACATTCGCAAAAATAGCGCTTGGGGTCAGCCCTTTGGCTATGACAAATCGGAAATTGCCGCATTGCGCGGGGAGAAGGTGATCTGATGAGCAAAGCCTTCGTCAAGGAATCGGATGATGAGGCCGACCTACCCGACGGACCGCCGGCCGTTCCGGCCGGCTTTAAGAACTACATGACCCCGCGGAGCCACCGCCATATGCAGGACGAATTGCGCCTGCTGCTGCGGGTGGAACGCCCGAAAGTGGTGGAGACCGTGGCGTGGGCGGCCGGCAACGGCGACCGGTCGGAAAACGGCGACTACATCTACGGCAAGCGCCGCCTCCGCGAAATCGATCGTCGCATCCGCTTTCTGACGAAGCGGTTGGAAAACGCCGAGGTGGTCGACCCGAGACAGCAAAAGAAGCTCGACCAAGTATTCTTCGGCGCGACTGTCACCTATGCCACCGAGGACGGGACCGAAACTACGATCACGATCGTCGGTATCGACGAAGCCGATTTTGCCCGCGGCCAGGTCAGCTGGGTGTCCCCGATCGCCCGTGCGCTGACCAGAGCGCATAAGGGTGACACGGTCGAGCTCCGTGCCCCCGCCGGGGTCGAGCAGATCGAGGTGCTCGAAATCCGCTACGGAGGCGCCGATGGCGATACCGGCTGAACCATCGAGTGCAGCTTGGTCTACCTGCCGTCACTCACATTCGCAAAATAGAGCTTGGGGTCGGCGGCGCGGATATGAGCTTCGGGTAGGCCCAGTTCACGGCGAACGATATTGGTGCCCTCGACGAGTGCCACGCACTTGTAATAGGCGATGCGGCGGGAGAGGCCCTCGCGGCCAAACCCGCAATCGGTGGTGATGACGAGCCGCTCGGGCGGGATGTATTCGAGCGCTTTCCTGATCAGCCCGGCGACGTACTCGGCCGGCTCGACGGTCGTAATGCAATGGTTGACGACGCCGATGCCGATCTTCTTGTCAGTCTTGTATTGGGCGAAGAGCGGCAAATCCCGGCCGTCGCTGGACGCGCATTCGAAGGTGATGACGTCGGCATCAAGCTGCAATAGATGCGGCAGGGCGCGCTCGTAGCTCGGCACTTCCCAATAGACGCGCTGCTGATTGGGATTGCCCCAACAGGTATGGACCCAGATCTCGGCGTCGACCCCGGCGAGCGGCGGTTGATGTATTCGTTCCCCGCGGTTCTCGGCAATAGTTAATTTGTGGCATGGCGCGCTGGTATGCACCATCATAATGAATTCCGGAGGTGCCTGGTTCAGCAAATCACACAAGATGACGGGGGGCGCTAAATGAGTGACGAAATCCGGGATGTCTTCATCTCTTATGCGCATGCCGATGTAGTTTGGGTCCGTGCGCTCGCGGAAAACCTTTATCAGGCCGGGCTGGAAGTCTTTTACGATGAATGGGATATCGCGCCGGGCGACGTTTTGGTCCACAAGCTAGACGAGGGCATTCTAAAGAGCCGCAATGGCGTCCTGATTGCCTCACACGCATCAATGTCGCGCCCGTACGTTCAGGAGGAATATGCGGCAATGATGACCCGCGCGATAGCGGGCGAGCAACGGCTCATCCCGGTCTTGCTCGAGGATGTCGAGATGCCGCCCTTGTTGGCGAGTCGCGTCTGGGTCGACTTCCGCAACATTGGCGGTCCCGATTACGAGGGGCGAGTTCGCGAGCTGGTCCGCGCGCTAAAGGGCGAGCGGCAAAGGCCGCCGAGGCGAACCGGCGAACTGAGCCTGCCGCCCGGGAGCGGCTTCAGAGCCGTGGGTGCCCGCGTGGGCCGCCTGTCGATGGGCCGTGATCGCACCTCCTTTTCGATCGATGGCGTCGATGTGGCCGACGGTCCGCCCCCGCGCCCCAACCTTGATGTCGACGACCTCGCCTGGCGGCTGCAGCGGGCGCGAGGCCATTGGGGACCGCCGCGCGATGCCGGTCACGGCGGCTCGGGTTACGCTGGGCTCGAAAGCGCGTTGCAGGAGGCGGGAACCCGGCTCGCCGATGCGTTTCTGCCCGCCACGGTCGCGGCGGCGCTGGCGGGAGCTGTCGCCGAGGCGGAACAGCTGAACAGCACGTTGCAGTTGGCGCTCGATGCCGCCGATCCGCTTGCTGATCTGCCGTGGGAGACATTGTGTCTGCCGCGGGCGGGCGCCCTCGCGCTCAATCCCCGCGTCGAGCTTTACCGGCGTATCGATATTGCCGGGGCGGCCCCGGCGATCTCTATCCCGGGCCCGTTGCGGATCCTCGTCGCGATCGGCAGCCCGGAGGCGCAGAACGCTCGCGGCGAGCTTCTCGACATGGAAGCAGAACTGCAACGCATCCTCGATGCGACCGATGCCCCGCGCCGGGCCGGCAAGGCCTTCGTCCACATCCTGGAGCAAGGCAGCGTCGCCGCCATTCATGCCGAGTTGGCGGAGAGGCGCTATCACGTCCTCCACATCTCCTGCCACGCCGGACCAGACGCCCTGCTTCTGGAGAATGCGAACGGACAGGAGGATCGCGTTTCGGCGCACAGCCTATGCGACGAGGCGATCCCGACGGAACGGGCCGCACCGCTCGTAGTCCTGGCCGGCTGCTCTACTGGGCAGGACGCTGCCGACGCGGAGCACGGCGCCGAAAGACTCCCCGGATTGGCGCGGACATTAGTAAACCGTGGCGTGCCGACGGTCGTTGCCATGCAAGCGCCGGTTGGCGACCAATATGCCACCGAGCTGATGGGCGAGGTGTATCAGGCGCTCTCCGCCTGGGAGGAGCCGCGCCCGCTGGCGGCGCTAAGTCATGCCCGCCGACTTCTGGAGCAGCAGCGCATCCAAGCGTCGCCGCAGCGGCGGCCGCCGGAATGGGCGACGCCCGCGTTGTTTTGCGCTGCCGGACCCCTGCGCCTCTACAATCCCGGAGATCCCTTCGAGGACATTAAAGAAGCGCCCGAGCCTGTCTTCGATCCCGGCGTGGTGGTGCGCCGGATCGGCGACATGGTTGGCCGGAGGCGCGAGCAGCGTTTGATCCTTCACGCCCTGCGCGATCCGACACAAGCCGGTGTGCTGATCCGCGGGATCGGCGGCGTCGGCAAGAGCACTTTGGCCGCCCAGATCCTGCACCGCCTCGCCGACGACGACGATTTCCTGCTGATCTCGGTCAAAGGGGAGACGGACCCGGATCGCGTCCTCGGCGCCATCGGGATGCGCCTTTTGTCGATCGCGCTCTCTGGCGACGCAGATGAGAAGCACCCTTGGCGCCGGCTTGCCGCCCTGCTGCGTGAGCCAAAACTCCCTTGGCGCGACCGCTTCGAAATCCTAGCGCAGAATCTGCTAAGCTCGACGCGGGTCGCCTTCATCTTCGACAATTTCGAGGACAATCTGAAGGACGACGCGCCGACTGATGAATTGGGGGCATTGCTGGCCCGTTGGCTGCAGGCACCGGGGGCGAGCCGGCTCGTCTTTACTTGCCGTTATCCCTTCAAACTGCCGGATGACGCTCAGGACTGTTTCCAAGCCTTCCATCTGGGGCCATTGTCCTGGGCCGAGACGCGCAAGCTGCTGTGGCGACTGGAGGGCCTGGGAGCGCTTGCTCCGGAGGATCAGCGGCGCGCCTACGAACAAGTCGGCGGCCATCCCCGTGCTCTCGAATACCTCGATGCGATCCTGCGCGGTGGTAAGGCCCGCTTCCGGGACGTGCAAACCCGGATGCGGAAGCAACTCGCGGCGAAGGGGATCCGAGATCCGGCCCGCTGGTGCGCCGACACTGTGGGCGGCCTCGATGCGGCACTGGCCGAAACGGTGACGTTGGCGGCCGATGACGTATTGCTCGATCAACTTCTGGCGCAGCTCGAAGACGCGCCATTGGCACGTCGCCTGCTGATCGGCGCCGCGGTGTACCGGGTCCCGGTCGACGAGGTCGGCCTGGTCTGGATGGTCGGCGAGCCTGTCGAGCAGGTCCGGAGCCATCGCGCACGGTGCGGCTGCAGCAGGTTCAGGAGCGCCTGAACGAGGCTCGGAAGGAAAACCCCGTTGCTGAATTGAGCGATATCGCCCACTCGCAGGAAGAGATGCAGCAGTGGCTGCGAGACTTTGCCGAAGAGCGTCGTCTACCCGTCACATCACCCGAGGGCTTTGCCCCAGCACTGCAACAGCTCTTGCATTTGTCATTGCTGGCGCCGGTGCGCTTTGCCGATACCGACGAGGACAGGTTTCTGGTGCATCGCTGGACCGCAGGTGCATTGGAAGGCCGATCAATTGGAGGAGAGCAGCGAGAGGCTCATCACCGCGCTGCCTCCTATTGGCAGTGGCGGGTGGCGAAGCTTCCGCAGTCACGGCAGAGGGACATCGAAGACCTGCTTGAAGCCCGCTATCACCTGCGCGTAATACCCGACATTCCGCAGTTTCACGAAATCAGCAGCGCGATCATCCTCCAGCTCGACACCTGGGGAGCCTGGGAGTGGGAAGAACGGCTGATCCGGGAAGGTCGCGGCTTGGTCCCGGAGGCGTCGCCCGAGGCAAGCTGGTATCTGCACCAGCTGGGCATCATCGCGCACCGCCGCGGCGACTACGACGCCGCGCTCGGCTGGTACCGCAAGTCGCTGGCAACCGAAGAGCAGGGCGACAATCGCGCCGGCATGGCCAACTCCTACGGCCAGCTGGGCAGGGTGGCGCAGGACCGTGGCGACTACGACGCCGCGCTCGACTGGTACCGGAAGTCGCTGGCGATCTTCGAGCAGTTCGGGGATCGCGCCGGCATGGCCCGCGGCTACCATCAGCTGGGCATGGTGGAGCAGCACCGCGGCGACTACGATTCTGCGCTCGATTGGTATCGCAAGTCGCTGGCGATCAAGGAGCAGCTCGGCGATCGCGTTGGTATCGCCAACTCGTACCATCAGCTGGGCATTGTGGCGCAGGACCGGAACGACTTCGACGCCGCGCTCGGGTGGTATCGCAAGTCGCTGGCAATCGAAGAGAAGCTGGGCAATCGCGCCGGCATGGCCATTTCCTACGGCCAACTAGGCAGAGTGGCGCAGGACCGTGGCGACTATGACGCCGCGCTCGACTGGTACCGCAGGTCATTGGCGATCTTCGAGCAGCTCGGCGATCGCGCCGGCATGGCCCGCTGTTATCATCAACTGGGCACAGTGGCACAGCACCGCGGCGACTACAATTCTGCGCTCGATTGGTATCGCAAGTCGCTGGCGATCAAGGAGCAGCTCAGCGATCGCGTTGGTATCGCTAACTCGTACCATCAGCTGGGCATTGTGGCGCAGGACCGGAACGACTTCGACGCCGCGCTCGGGTGGTATCGCCAATCGCTGGCCATCGCAGAACAGCTCGGCGATCGTGCCGGCATGGCGTTTACGATCAGTCAGATGGGTGCACTCTATACGCAGACAGAGCGCGCGGCCGAAGCTGTCCCGTTAAACCTGCGCAGTCTCTCGCTGCGCCTTGAGATGGAAAGCCCTCAGGCTGCTACCGACCTTCACTGGCTGTCCCGCCAGCGATCGATACTCGGCGCCGAGGCCTTCCGCAGTCTCGTGGGGCAGCATGTGGATGCCGAGGGGCTAAAGAACGTTTTCGCCTTGCTCGACAAATTCGACGCCGATCGAAAGGACTAGGAGCTGGCTCCGCCACCGCCTGCTCAACCTGCCGACCGCCGGCGTGGGCTGGCGGCAACGTTCCGAAGGGTGTTTCAGTGCCGGTCGGCACCGGCGAAATAGAGCTTGGGGTCGGCGGCGCGGATATGGGCTTCGGGGAGGCCCAATTCACGGCGAACGATATTGGTGCCCTCGACGAGTGCCACGCACTTGTAATAGGCGATGCGGCGGGAGAGGCCCTCGCGGCCAAACCCGCAATCGGTGGTGATGACGAGCCGCTCGGGGGGGATGTATTCGAGCGCTTTCCTGATCAGCCCGGCAACGTGCTCTGCCGGCTCGACGGTCGTGATGCAATGGTTGACGACGCCGATACCGATCTTTTTGTCAGTCTTGTATTGGGCGAAGAGCGGCAAATCCCGGCCGTCGCTGGACGCGCACTCGAAGGTGATGACGTCGGCATTGAGCTGCAATAGATGGGGCAGGGCGCGCTCGTAGCTCGGCACTTCCCAATAGACGCGCTGCTGATTGGGATTGCCCCAGCAGGTGTGCACCCAGATCTCGGCGTCGACCCCGGCGAGCTGCCGGTTGAACACTTCGGTCTGAAACTCGAGATCGGCATCGGTGCAGCCGGGCCGGGTGGTCAATCCGTGATGGCGCGGCTCCTCGACCTGGATCAATGGACACCCGGCTGCCGCCAGTTCGCGCAATTCGGCATTCATGATGTCGCAGAGATCGAGCACCATGGCCTTGTCGTCTGCGTAATGCTGGTTCCACAGCATGCTGGCGAGCGCCGGCGCGCAGATCGCGCCGAACTTGACCGGCCGGTCGCTGAGGCGCTGGGCGATCTGCCACAGTGCCGCGTATTCGAGCGGCCCGCGCGTCAGTTTCTCTGTGACGATCGCCGGCTGGTAGGCCTCCTGCACTTCCCACAGAATCCTGCCGGGGCGAATGTCGTGTCGCGCCATCCAGCCCTGCGAGGTGGAGCGGTGGCCATGGATGCCGCCCAGCCGCTCGATCGGGTAGAAGAACCACGACTTGCCGCCGACGACGAGATCGAAGCGGCTGTCGCCATCGGTGACGATGTCAAGCCCGGCGGCCTCTTGCGCGTTGATGATCGCCGCGACGGCGTCGAGATACTGCTCGCGGAAAAGAGAGTCTCCGAGAGCAGCCTTGAACGAGCGCCCGTCGAGACTGCGGTCGAACCATAGCGGGCGCGGATAGGACCCGGTGATCGCGGTCGGCAGCACCATATCACGTGTGGTTTTCAACATCGTCCGACCCTCGCTACTTGGTTCTCAATCACCGTCGAAGATCGCCTCGGGCAATAGTGCCGATACGACATAGTTCGGCACGTCGACGACGTTGGATATACGCAAATCGACCGCGACCGAGCAGATCACATAGGCCTGCGGGCGGCTGAAGCCGCGTTCCTGCAATATTTCCATCATATTGAGGACGGCATTGCGACAGGCCAACGTCAAGTTCTCTGACTCGATCTCGCCCTCATGGTTGATCGGCATGCCCATGACGCCGAGGAAACGCTCGGGTGCGGCATAGCGCGGGTCGATGAAATAGCTGGTCCGCGAGAATACCGGCGCCATGAACTTGCGCGTGCTGGCCAGTCCTTTGTGCACCTTGAACCGCACGACTGCCGTCGCACCCATCTCGACGGCGGTCACGCATACTTCGCCGTCGCCCTGCGCAAAATGCCCGTCGCCGGTCGAGAAGAGACCGCCCTCTTTGAAGACCGGGAGGAACAGTTTCGAGCCTTTGGTCAATTGCTTGACGTCGAAATTGCCGCCGTTCTCGCGTGGCGGCACAGTTCGCAAACCGGCGAGGCCGCACGAGCCCGTCGGCACCGCACCGGCAGCGTCTGGCGGAAACGCAAGACCGCCCCGGTCGATCACGCGCTGCTCGCGGGCCGTCCATTCAGCAAGTTTTTCGGCCGAAGGCGCCACCCCGGAAACCCCCATGAACGGCCCGCCGGGGATGCGCACACCCGGGATCTCCGCCGAGGTCGCCCAGCCGTCGCGGATCCGCCAATGCACCAGAAACGGCTCGGTCATCACATCGCGCAGAAAACCCAGGCCGGGCATTATCATGCTGAAGGCGACCGGCTGCGAGATGATGTCGGTGAATTCGATCTCGAGGATGTCGCCCGGTGCAGCACCCTTGACAAAGACCGGCCCCGTCAGCGGGTGTATCGCGCCTGCATCGAGCGAGGCAAAATCTGCCACCGTCGTCCCCGGCTTGATCTGGCCGTCGAGCGCGTCGCGCGTCTCCAGCGCCACCTCTTCGCCCTCGCCGACCTCGACGATCGGCGCGATGTCCGGGTGGAACCGGTTGTGGCCGAGGTGGGGCTCGTGCGCGAGCCGCTTTGCGCGATCGATACGGATCGAATGCATGACGCCTCCTTCTGGTCAGTCGAAGGTCAGCACGGTGCGCGCGACCTCGCCGGCCTTCATCGCTCGGAACGCCTCGTTGATGTCGCCGAGGCGCCCGCGTTTGGTGACCATTGCGTCGAGGTCGAGGCGGCCCTGGCGGAAGAAGTCGAGATAGAGCGGAATGTCGGTGCGGAAACGGTTCGACCCCATGCGCGAGGTTTGCACCTTGCACTCCGGGCGGATCGCCATCCACGGGAACTCGATCATCGCATCAGGCGGCAAGACGCCGACAATCGTCGCGGTGCCGCGGATCGCCAGGCTCTCGATCGCCTGGCGTACGAGCTTTGTGTTGCCGACGGCCTCGAAGGCGTGATCGACACCGAGCCCGCCGGTTAATTCGCGCACCGCTTTAACCGGGTCGGTGTCGCTCGAATTGACGAAATGCGTAGCACCCACCCGCATCGCCATCTGCCGCTTGGTGCCGAACTGGTCGATCGCGATGATCTGGCGGGCGCCGCCGATACGCGCCCCCTGGACGATCGAGAGGCCGACGCCGCCGCAGCCGAACACCGCGACCGTTTGCCCTGCCTCCATTCCCGAGCTGCGCAGCGCGGCGCCGACGCCGGTCAGCACCCCGCAGCCAACGAGTGCCGCCTGGTCGAGCGGCAAATCCGGGTCGATCCTCACCAGCGAATTCTCGTGCAACAGCATCTTCTCGGCATAGCTCGAAATGCCGATAAACTGGCGCAACGGCTGGCCCTTTTGCGACAGCCGCGGCGCCGCGGAGTCGGGCCGAGTTACGATGCCGCCGGTGCACAAATTCGGGTGCCCGGAAAGACATTGCGGACAACTGCCGCAAAAGCCCGAGAGGCAGGCGACGATATGGTCGCCGGGCTTAACCGTGGTCACCGCGTCGCCGACCGCCTCGACGATCCCCGCACCCTCGTGGCCGAGCACGATCGGTCGGTCCAGCGGGAAACGCCCCTGCCCATCGACGACGTGCAGATCGCTGTGACACACCCCGGTCGCCGCGGTGCGGACCAACACCTCGCGCCCCCAGGGTTCATCGATCTCGACCGCTTCGATCGTCAGCGGCTCGTGCACTTTGCGAAAGACCGCGGCGTTGATCTCCATCTGGTGGCTCCTCCTTGGGGCAAACGGAAAGCCCGTCCTAGTTTAGCGCCGTAGCGACAGCCCTAGGAAGCAAGCAATACGGCGAGCGCGCCGACGAATCCGAGCCGTTCGGGCGCCATCTCGAAGGTATTGACACATCTACAGTCCTGGCTAGTTAAGTGAGATGTGACATGAAGGTGGAATGGTGTCATGGCAAGCTGGGCCCGCATCAACCGGCAGGGCCGGATCGTAATTCCGGCGGAATGTCGTGCGGCAGCCGGTCTGAAACCGGGCGATGAGCTGCTGATCGAGCCGGTCGGCGAAGGCGAATTGCGGTTGCGTACCAAGCGGCAAGCGATAAAGGAAGCGCAGGCCATCGTAGCGCGGTATCTGCCGAAGGGGCGCGACCTCGTGCAAGAGCTAATCGACGAACGCCGAGACGAGGCGGCGCGTGAATGACCCCGATATCGTCGCCGATGCGTCGGCGGTGATCGCCTTGTTGGTCGGCGAACCGTTCATTCGCTTCGACGCGTTGCGGCTTCCCAATGCCTCCATCAGCGCTGTAAATCTATCGGAGGTGCTGGCGCGGCTGCAGGAGATCGGGATGCCCGAGGCCGAAAGTGGCGTCGCGCTCGCGAGACTGAACTTACGTGTGATCGCATTCGATGAGCCTCAGGCGCGCGCCGCAGCGCGATTGCGTTCTGTAACTCGGCATGTCGGCCTATCGCTAGGCGATCGTGCTTGCTTGGCTCTGGCGGGCATACTGGGATGCCCTGCGGTCACGGCCGACCGAGTTTGGGCAAACGTCGATGCCGGTGTCGAGGTGATCGTGATTCGGTGAAGTGCCAGCGCCCGGCTCGCGACTGGCTACCGCTTGGAGCACGTCAAGCTGGCGTATGACAGACTGCCTCGATGTTGTGCCCGTCGGGGTCGAGCACAAAAGCACCGTAATAATTCGGGTGGTATTGCGGGCGCACTCCCGGGGAGCCATTGTCCCTGCCGCCCGCTGCGAGCGCAGCGCGGTAGAACGCATCCACCGTAGCCCGATCCTCCGCCACGATCGCTATGTGCAGAGGCTTATCCAGCTTCCCTTCGCCGCCGATCCAGAAATCGGGTTTGCCGTCGGCGCCGAACCCAGCGGCTGGTTTTCCAGTCTCCTGAGCGGTTGTCTCCATAACCAATACGTAGCCAAGCGGCGCCAGCGCCTTTTCATAGAAAGCCCTCGCGCGGGCATAGTCCGACACCGAAAATCCCAGGTGATCGATCATGATGCTCTCCAAGTCCGGCCATGACGAGCGAGTAAATCCTATGTCCGAGTTCTGACCATCAGCGCTCGGCGAAGCTCATATCGGGAGCGAACGGGCCGGACTCGACGACGAGGTCGCGGATCGTTCCGCCGTAGCGGAAAAGACCGTGCCGGTCGCGCAATGCCCAATCGACCGGCGCGCGGCGATCGAGACCGATATCGAGCCCCTCGTGAAACCCGCCCATCAGGGTTGGAGTGAGCTCGCTCCACTCGCTGCTGACGCCGTCCAGCACCAGCCGGCCCCGGCCCCGGCGGCGGCCAAGCGCCTCATACTCGAGCGCCGCACTGCGTTCGCCCTCCGACACCGCGGGGCCGATCAGCGTATGAAACCGGCCGTAACCGTTGTAGGTGAGCCGCAGGACGCCGTCATCGATATAGAGCACCAGACCGCCAGCGACATCGCCGATCGCGAACAGTACGCCCTCGTCCCCGGCGCCATGCCGCAAGCGTGCGGTGATCTTAAAGTTCCTGTTGCTGATTAACGGCGCGATTACACCGCGATGCACAGTCTGCCCGTTTGGCAGAAAGCGTTGACGGCTCGCGGCCGGAGGCCGCTGATGCGGCGGCAATTCCAGGAATTTTTCCGCCGGCGTGCGGTTGTCGAGCGGATAGACCATGTTTTCCCAAGCGGCCGCGTCGAAGGCCTCGATCAGCTCCGCGAGCTTCTGCGGGTGCTGGCGACGCAAATCCACGCTCTCGGAGAAATCCTCGGCATGGAAATGCAATGTCCAATTATCGAAATCGATGGCCTCGCCGCGCTTTTGCAATGAGACCGCGACCCAGCCATCGCGGTAATAGGCCCGGTTGGCCCAGCATTCGTAATACTGCTCGGTGCGCGGCGCCGGGGCATGGGCATCCCGCAGCATCGGCGCCAGGCTCTGGCCCTGCATCGGCTGGGCGGGCTTGCCGTGCGACGTTGCCAGAGTCGGCACTCCCGCGAGATCGAGTAGGGTCGGCATCACGTCGATCACATGGGCGAACTGGCTGCGAACCTCTCCGAAATCCTTGAGCTTTTCGGGCCACGACACGACAAAGCTGACGCGCCGTCCGCCGCCGCCCGTATAAGTCTTGTAGGATGGGAAAGGCGTGTTGGAGACCTGCGCCCAGCCCATCGGATAGACGGCGGAGCTTCGCCCGGTGCCGACCCAAGCCTGGCGCTCGACATCGAGGTCGATTGGCAATGCCGGCAGTCCCGCATAGCGCCGGTTAAAATGCAATGCGCCGGCGGGTCCCGCGGAGTTGGTACCGCCATTGTCGGAGGAGAAGACAAAGATCGTATTGGGGAGCTCACCCAGCTCATCGAGCAATGCCACGAGGCGGCCGACATTTTGGTCGGCACAGTCGAGCATCGCGGCATAGGTTTCCATGTGACGCGCAAAAAGACGTTGCTGGTCGGCGGGAACATCATCCCAGGCGGGTACCGCCGGATCGCGCTCGGCAAGCCGGGTACCAGCCGGGACCAATCCCATTGCCATCTGGCGCTGAAAGCGCGCGGCGCGCAGCGCGTCCCAGCCGGCATCGTAACGGCTGCGATATTTCGCCAAATCGGCTTCCTTCGCCTGCAATGGTCCGTGCACGGCATTGTTGGCGACATAGAGGAAGAACGGGCGGGTCGGATCCTGATTGCGCATCTCGGTGACAAAGCCGATTGCCTTGTCCATCCAATCATCGGTAGCGTAGTAGCCCTCGGGATAGGCGTCGATCGGGGCCACGATGTTGTTGTAGACGATGCGCGCCGGAAAGAAGTACCCGGTCTCGCCTTCGAGAAACCCATAGAAATGGTCAAATCCGCGATAGGTCGGCCAGGTAGGGTTGGGTCTCACGCCGTCCGTCGAATTGTGCCACTTGCCGACCGCGATCGTCGCGTATCCGGCCGCGCGCAAGGTCTCCGCGATCGTCGGCGCGTCGAGCGGAATGTCGCCGAAATAACCGGGGAAGCCCGGATTGTTGTTGGCGAGCCACCCGGTCGCCACGGAATGCGCATTTCGCCCGGTCAATAAGGCAGCGCGCGCAGGCGAGCAGATCGGATGCGTCGTGTAGTGGGTGAAACGGATCCCGCGGCCGGCCAGCGCATCGATGTTGGGTGTGGCGATCTCCGAGCCGTAACAGCCGACATCGGCCCATCCCATGTCGTCCATGTAGACGATCACGATGTTCGGCGAGCCCGGCGGCGGACGCACCGGCAAATTCCAGTGCGGCTCCAATTCTTCGCGCGTGCGCCCGATCTTGCCGGGAAAGCCCGGGTAGCCCCGTGGTTCGCTGGTAATGGTCCTGCCCTCCCGTAGATAGCGCGATGGTCCGCCTGTTCCACTTCCCTGACAAGGCTGTTGCGACTGCCGGCTCCGCACTATATCAATCTTTGATACTGGAGGCGACATGGGCACCAACGTCAACCTCACCCCGGAGCTGGAGCGTTTTGCGCAAGCTTGTGTTGAAAGCGGCCGGTTCAACAATGTCAGCGAGGTGGTCCGCTCTGGCTTGCGGCTGCTCCAAGAGGCCGAGGAGCGTCGATTGGCGTTTGTGGCCTCTCTGGAGGCGGCGCGCGCGGAAGCACTCCGTCAGGGGTTTGCCACGGTCGATGAAGTCGAGGCTGAGGTAAAGGCGGCGATTGACGCGGTCCGTACACGGCGCAAGTGACCTCGCCGATCTTCGCCCCGCGGGCGCAGCGCGAGTTGCGCGAAGCCGCGGTGTGGATCGCCGAGGATAATCCCGCAGCCGCTGATGCTCTGCTCACCGCTGCGATGGCGGCTGCCCGCCGACTGCACGCGAGGCCAAAGCTCGGGCACCGAAGGCTGGAGCTGGCACCGGCGCAATATCGGTTTTGGTCCCTACGGGGCTTTCCGTATCTATTGGTCTACGACGCTGAAGCGAAGCCGCCGATCATCCTCCGTTTCGTGCATCAGTCCTGCGATCTGCCGGTAGTGCTCGACCTCTGATCCTTCAACCGCAACATCGTTGGCGATGAGTTTGGCGAGACGGCTGGTTCTGGCTCTGCTCGTCTCGCCGGCGGTAATCCGTGGACCGGACAGAAAAAGTTCGCGGAGCTCCGGGTTCCGGTACCGCGTTGCGGTTCCATCACGATAGGCGTGATCGCGCGCAACCGGCGGACGATCTCTCGCGCTTCGTCAGCCGTTGCATATGCGTGTAACACGAAGCCAGCGCGGCGGTAGGTCACCGGGAAGGTCGGAGCTAGGTCGAGCGAGGCCAGCAGGTTTGCCGCCGCCTCGTCGAAGCGCCGGGCGAAGAAGCAGGCTTCGCCAATTACGTTTAGGTGATTGGTCCTGCGGTTGCGCGGGCTGAGCCCCGAAAAGTTCTGAAAATGCTCGATCGCGACATCGGGCTGGCGCGCAAAGACCCGCAGGCGCGCTTCTCTGCTGGGGTCGCAGCAGACAGGTCAACAACGAGCGGGCGGCGCCGGCTCCGCGCCGACAACCGCCCCTCCGAATATTGCGGGAATCAGCCGGGAACCGGCACCCCGGTTCGCTCGGCTGCCGCAATGAGCGCTTCATCCTTGGTCACCAACGGCATACCCCGGCGGATCGCGAGCTCCAAATAGGCCGCGTCGTAGGTCGTCAATCCTTGGGCCCTCGCCAGCGCCACAATTTCGCGCCAAGCGCGTGCAGTCGTGTCGTTGTCGGTCATGATCGGCAGCTTGGCGATCAAATCCAGGCGCAGCGCGACATCGGCCGTAGTGATCCGGCTATGCTTTTCCGCTTGCAGCAGAACGTTGGCGACTTCCAGATGCCAAAGTCCGGGGACCACCGCACCTTGATCGCGCACCTGCTCAAACAGGGCATCCGATCTCGGAGAGGCCTCGTCTTCAAAGCACCAGCTCAGCGCCGCGGATGAATCGATGACGACGGCGCTCACCGCCGCCCCGTGTCCCGAAGCGTCTGCCAAGAAAGGCCTCCAAGCGTGGTTTGCTTGCGCAGCAGCTTGAGCCTTTCGAACGCATCAGTGACGCGTTCTCGGTCGGCGCTTGCCGCGCTCACCAGTCGGGCCACGGGCTTCCCGTGCTTGGTGATGATTACTTCTTCACCCTCGGCAACCCGGTCGAGAAGGGCCGAAAGGTGCGTCTTGGCTTCGAAGGCACCCACCGTGATCATCGTACCAGCCTAAACTTCCGACTAGTCTGTCAGACTAACCGGTTTTCTGTGCCGCGCAAGCGGCAAATGCAGTCGGCCGCGCATCCGCTTCTGGCCGGTCTGCTACGACCGAGCATATCGAGCGCCCCGGCCCGCGGCGTGCCCGCATCACCCTCCGCGTTGGTCGTCGGTGCTTACCGGATCAGCTGGCCTCGCCTGCCGCCAGACGCAGGCCCGACAGGTAGAATTCGCGATCCTCGGCGCGGTGAAAACTTGATTGTCTCGTCCCACCGGCCGGCACGCATTCTGAGAATGGCGCCGATATACCAACCGCGCGCAAAGCTCGGATTGAGCGTCAGCGCCCAGTCGACCAACGCCATCATCGCGCCGCTGTCTTCGCCAGAATCGCCCAGCGTGAGGGCAGCGTTGGCCAGGACGGCCGGATCGTCACCGGCCGCCTGCAAGGCGGGCCGGGCAGGATCGGCGCCCTTGCGCCTGTCGGCGGCGGGATTGGCGCTCGACCTGTCCAACCATACCGAAGACAGCAGATCGCGGCCCAGGCGAGCGCCGGCCCGTAACGCGGATCGCGCTCGATCGCCCGTTCGAGCAGGCGCAGCGCCTCGGCGATTTGTGTTGCCGAGACGAAAAACAACTCATACGCGCGTAGGTGGAGGTCGTAGGCGGTGAGATCGTTGGTCGGACGGCCGGCCGAGCGGGCGGTCTCCGCCGCCTGCAGCGCCGGCTCGATCACCCCGGCGACGCTCGAGGCTGCCTTTTCCTGAAGCTCGAAGACCTCTGCGAGCCCGCCGTCGAACTCGGCTCGCCATCTTCCCGACGAGATCGAGGCGTAACATGTGCACTGCTGTGGATGGGCCATCCGTCGGGTTGGGTCAGGAAGCGGAGCTGTCCGCCAGGCGTCCCCCTGTTTTCACCCTGATAGCTCGGTTGCATCCCCTGTAAGACGGCAAAAAGTCCCCTGTTGGCCGTTCCGGAATACAATCCGTATGTTGTTGATATGGAAAGTATATCGGCCATAACCGGTACAATTTTCAGCCGAGATTCGATTTTCAGCCCTGTTTTCGCGGGCAAAACAGGGGAAGCGGGAGGGGCGCCCGAAGGCGCCCCTCTCCGGTGGGTGCGGGGTCGCGGGTCACGTCTCGCGGCTGGAAAAGCGCACCGTCGTGGCGCGGGCGCGGTAGTCGGTCTTGACGTTGACAAAGCCGACAATGCCCTCCTCGACCTTCTGCCAAGCGCGCTGCAGGGCCGGGCGGATGCCTTCCGGCTCTTCGACATATTCGGCGTAGCAGCCGAGCGCCTCGGCCATCTTGTCGTACCGCGTGTAGCCGAGGTCGCGGCCGGGCTTGTTGCGCTCGGGGTCGGCGGTCCAGCCGCCGTTGAGGCTGATAATGCAGAGGAGCGGCAATTTGTGGCGCACCGCGGTGTCGAGCTCCGTCGCGTTCTGCCCAAACGAGCCGTCGCCGTGCAGGCAGATGACCTGGGCGTTGGGCTTGGCGGCCTTGGCGCCGACCGCGAACGGCAGACCCACGCCCATCGTGCCAAAGGGTCCGGAATTGAGCCGGTGGCCGGGGACGAAGGTCGGGATCGACTGGCGGCCGAAATTCAAGATCTCCTGCCCGTCGACCGAGAGGATCGCCTCGCGGCTCATGAAGTTCTTGATCTCCTCGCACAGCCGCAACGGATGGATGTCGCCGTCGGTCGGGTAATTGCCGCCGGCCCGTATGCGCTTCTTCGCCTCGCCGTCGGCGAGTTTCTGCCGCCACGGCTGAAAGCGCTCGGCCGTCTTGGCATCGACCGCCTCGCATAATTACTGCAAGACCGATTTGCAGTCGCCGACGATGGGTATGTCGATGTTGCGCGCCGAGTTACCCATTTCCTCGGGGTCGATGTCGATGCGCGCGATCTTGGCGTCCGAACCGAAGCGCGGCGGCAGCGCGTGGCCGATCACATAGTTCGTACGGGTACCGAGAATAATGATCAAATCGGCGTCGCGGAACGCGTCGTTGCGCATCGTCAGATAGGCGTAGGGGTGGTCGTCGGGGACGACGCCGCGCCCCTGCGGGGTCGTGTAAAACGGGATCCCCGCCTTTTCGACAAAGGCCCGCATCTCGTCCCACGCGTGCGACCACAAGACACCGCTGCCCGAGACGATGATCGGCTGCTTGGAGCTGTTGATCGCCTCGACCAGCGCGTTGAGTGCCTTGGCTTCGGCATAGGGCCGCGCCCTGACGATCGGCCGGGCGCAATAGCTCCAGCTAACGCCGGACCACCGCATTTGGGCAATCCGGGTGGAGTCGCCAGTACTGTCGGCCATCGAAGCGCGCCTCACAAGGCATGTAGAGGCGCCGATAACCGTTGTCCTTCCGGCGGAGTACGGTGAAGGAGGTGTCGCCCGACCCGGAATAGAGGAGATGGCAAACGCCGTCGCTCCTCGTTTCGCCGATCAACAGCTGACAGCCGGCGGTCCCGCACCACCGGATGCCGCCATTGAAAACGAAAACGTACTCCTTGTGACCGTCGCCCTTGAGGTCGGCCCTGCCCACTTCGGCGATCGAGATCATCTCAGTATGAAATTCAGGCGTATACCTCCAATCACTGTCGTGAATGAGCTCTCGCAAGCAGCTTACCTCTTCAGGTGAGAGTCTCTTCGAAAAGGACAGCTCTTGCGCTCGGGCATCGGCAGCCGCAAATGCGCCGAGGAACATCGAGATCACAAACGCAGCGCCGGCGCGCAGGCCGAGGCTATTTGTAGCTAACATCTGCAAAAGTACGCAGGTGCGTTTCAATAGCACGCTGCGCGTCGTTTAGATCGAGCCCTTTGCTGGAAAATCCGTTCGCCGCAATCTTTGCCAGGTAACCGGCGGTCGCGGCTACTCCCTCTCGATGGCCGGCCGCGATCAGGCCCGCCCGAGTGATCGTAAAGCGGTCCCGTATGCCTTCGATGTTTTCGCTGATATGCTCGAACGCGCCGGCCGCCCGCAATTGGCGTTCAGTCGCGTTGAGAAAGTCCGAGAGCGTCTTCTCTTGCGCCTCTGGGTTGCCGAGGAATTGGCTGCGCGAATGAATGCCGTATTTTCCTGTCCAGTTTCCGTGCTTGTCCATCATGCCGGCTGCTTGAAGGCCAGCGGGCGTCATCTGATAACGCCCGAGAGCGATATGGCGATGGCCGTTGGGGTCTGTGCGGTCGAGTACCTCCTGATAGCCGAAATGAGGACGGTCAGCGGTTCGCTCGGCGACCGCGAGGCGATTGCGGAAGTCGGAGTTGGGAAACCGCTCCCAGGTGTGTGGATTGGTGCGCGGCGATTGCTGACGTGATCGCACCGGCACGACCGTGCCGGCGTCGCTGTCACCGGTCCACCGGCCCTTGTCGTCGCGGGGCTGTGCCGGATCGAAATTGGCCTTCAAGAGCTCGTGGGTTCGGATCAAACATGCGAGGCGGTCTTCCCGCACCTCGGAGAACTGAAGCTGCAGCGCGGCAATCTGGGCGAGCGAGAGATCGCCGCGCTGAAAATGCCCGAGGACGCTGCGCAGACCGGAGAGGCTGCGCGCCAGATCCGGCGGGGCGTCGTAGGCGGCGGCGAGCAGCGTTTCGATATCAGCTTCGGCCCGGAGCTGATAGCCGACCCTGTCGTCGCGTTTTATTAGTGGGACGCTGCCGAGGTACAGCCCCTCCTCCGCGCAATAGACGCCGCAACTCGCCGCGCGTCCCTCTGCGAGTTTGAACATATGTGAATCCCGGTAGGGAACAAATCGTGAATATAACGTTTGAGCGTGCCGGCGTCAATCCCCTCCCGGCAGGCTGATCGGAACATCGGCGAGACGGCGGGTCTGGCTCATGTCCCCTCGCCGGCCGCCAGGCGCAGGCCGGATAGGAAAAGTTCGCGATGCTCTGGGTTGCGCCAATGGGCGAGGTTCGGCATCACCTGCGGTGTGATCGCACGCAGCCGCGCCAGTGTGGCGCGCGCCTCGTCGAGCCGCCCCAGATGGGCGTAGCAGGCGGTGAGATACCGGTAAGGCACTGTTCTTCCCGTGTTAGCCTGGATCGACAGGAGGAGTTTCGGAATTGCCTCCTCGAACCGGCGGCTTAGGAAAAGCGCGATTCCGATGTACTCGAGAGCCGGGCCGACTTGGCCGTGCGGGCTGAGGCGCAGTGCGGCCTCGAAGTGCGCGACAGCCGCATCGAGGTCCCCCGCGTAGCGCCTGATCTGGCCGCGGACGAACCAGCCTCGGGCATAGTTCGGATTGATCGAGAGCGCACGATCAGCCAAGGCCGTCATCGCGTCGAGATCCTCGCCGAAGTAGGCCAGCACAAATGCGGCGTTGGCGAGAACGCCGGGATCGTCGCCCGCCGCCCGCAATGCCCGGCGCGCGTAATCCACGCCCTTGCGGCTATCAGCCTCGCGATCCGTGCTCGCGCCATCGACGCAGAGCCGCATGCAGCAGATCGCGGCCTCGCCGAGCGCTGGGCCGTAATTGGGGTCGCGCGCGATAGCCTGTTCGAGCAGACGGAGCGCCTCGGGAACCTGCTTTGCCGAAGACATGACGATCGCAAAGGCGCGCAGATAGGCGTCGTAGGCGCTGAGATCGGCCGTCGGGCGATGGGCGGACCGGACGGTTTCCGCATCGTGCAACGTCGGCTCGATGATGCCGGCGACGCTCGATGCCACCTTGTCCTGAAGGTCGAAGATGTCTTCCAGCGAACCGTCGAAACGGTCGGCCCAGAGATGCGCGCCGGTTTCCGCCTCTATCAGTTGCGCGGTGATGCGCACCCGGCCGCCAGCCTTGCGCACCGAGCCTTCGAGTACGTAGCGCACGCCGAGCTCGCGTCCGACCTGCTTCACATCGACCGACTGGCCCTTGTACGTAAAGCTCGAATTGCGGGCGATGACGAAGAGCCAGCGGATGCGGGAGAGCGCGGTGATGATTTCCTCGACCATGCCGTCGGCGAAATACTCCTGCTCCAGGTCGCCGCTCATGTTGGCGAAGGGAAGCACTGCAATCGATGGCTTGTCGGGGAGCGGCAGCACTGGTGGAGCTGGCGCCGAGGGGCTCTTGGTGGCGGCCTCGAGCACCCGATAGACGCGCACTGGCCTGATGATGTTCTTGACCTGCCGCTCGCCCAGATCCTCGAAGGCAAAGGGCAGCCGGTCGCGCACGTGATCATGAACCGTGTTGGAGACGAAGACCCCGCCGGCATCGGCCAGGGCTTCGATCCGAGCGGCGATGTTGACGCCGTCGCCATAGAGGTCCTCGCCCTCGACGATCACGTCGCCGAGATTGATGCCGATGCGCAGCTCGATACGGTGGTCCGCCGCGACGCCGGTGTTTCGCTCGGGCATCGCCTGCTGCACTTCGACCGCGCAGCGCACCGCATCGACGACGCTCGCAAACTCCACGAGCAGGCCGTCGCCGGTGGTCTTGACGATGCGGCCGCGGTGCTCGGCGATCTTCGGATCGAGGAGCTCGCGGCGCAGCGCTTTGAGGCGTTCGAGCGTGCCTTCCTCGTCCGCCCCCATCAGCCGCGAATACCCCGCCACATCGGCGGCGAGGATTGCGGCGAGGCGGCGGGTTTGGCTCATGTCGCCTCACCGGCCGCCAGGCGCAAGCCCGACAACAAAAGCTCGCGGTGCTCGGCGTTCCGCAGATAACTGGCGTCCGGGATCACGACAGGGCTGGTGGCGCGCAACCGCTCGACGATCTCTCGTGCGTCTACAAGCCGTCCAATATGGGCGTAACAGGCGGCGAGAAACTGATACGGATGCGAGAAGTTTGGATCATCCTGGATCGCGAGGAGCACCTTCGGCACAGCCTCGTGGAAGCGGCGAGCGAAGAAATGCGCGGCACCTATTGCAGCGAGCGACGAGCCGACGCGAGCGCGGGGACTGAGGCGCAGCCCGGCATTGACATGCTCGATCGCGGTGTCGAGCTGGCCCGCCCATAAGCTGAGGATGCCGCTGATGTGCCAGCCGCGCGCGAAATTCGGGTTGAGTGCTAGGGCGCGATCGACCAACGCCATCATGGCGCCTATGTCCTCGCCGAAATAGGCCAGTGCGAGGGCGGCATTCGCCAGGATGCCCGGATCGTCGCCGGCCACTTCCAGGGCTCGCCTAGCGAAATCGGCGCCCTTCAGACGGTCTGCCTCCCGATCTTCGCTGCGGTCGTCAAAAAGCAGCCGCTGACAGCATGCCGCGGCCCAGACGAGAGCGGGCCCGTAATGCGGATCGCGCGCGATCGCCTGCTCCATAAGGTGGAGTGCTTCGGGGGCTTGCCTCGCCGACGACCGGAACATCGCATGGGCGCGCAGATAGAGGTCATAGGCGGTCAAATCAGCGGTTGGGCGGCCGGCCGAACGGGCGGCCTCGGCGGCTTGCAACGCCGGCTCGATGACACCGGCAACGCTCGACGCGACCTTGTCCTGAAGCTCGAAAACCTCTTCGAGCGAGCCGTCGAAGCGCTCGGCCCATAGGTGAGTGCCGCTGAGCGCGTCGATCATCTGCACGGTGATGCGCACGCGCCCGCCAGCCTTGCGTACCGAGCCTTCGAGCACATAGCGGACCCCCAGTTCGCGGCTGACCTGCTTCACATCGACCGCCCGGCCCTTGTAGGTGAAGCTCGAGTTGCGGGCGATGACAAAGAGCCAGCGAATGCGGGAGAGCGCGGTGATGATCTCCTCGACCATGCCGTCGGCGAAATATTCCTGCTCCGGGTCGCCGCTCATATTGGCGAACGGCAGCACCGCAATCGACGGCTTGTCGGGGAGGGGAGGGCCGGTGCTCGACCGCGGCGACGCCGAGCCGGCAGCAGTCACGACCCGGTATGCCCGGACGGGCCGTGCGATATTCTTGAGCGCCTGTTCACCCATGTCTTCGAAGGTGAGGTCGAGGCGGCCCGCAGCATCCTCCTGGACGCGAGCCGAGACGCAGATGCCGCCCGGCTCGGCCAAGCCTTCGAGCCGAGCCGCGACATTGACGCCGTCGCCAAAGATGTCGCCGTCCTCGACGACGATGTCGCCCATGTTGATGCCGATGCGGAGGTCGATGCGCCGGTCCGGCGGCAGCGGAGCGTTGCTTTCCGCCAGGGCCTCTTGTATTTCGGCCGCGCATCTGAGCGCGTCGACGACGCTGGCGAACTCTATCAAGAGCCCGTCGCCGGTGGTGTTGACGATACGGCCGTGATGGCCGGCGATCCTCGGATCGATGATCTCGGTGCGGAGCGCCTTGAGCCGGCCGAGCGTCCCTTCTTCATCGGCTCCGATCAGCCGCGAGTAGCCCGCGACATCGGCCGCGAGGATCGCCGCGAGCCGACGGTCGACGCGAGCTGGCCCTGCGGGCTCCATGGCGCCTCCTTGATTGCGGAGGATCCTACACCAACCCGCGGCGGGCGTGCATTAAGCATGAGGCCACGCCGATCGGCTCGCCATCTTTGCACCAAAATCGAGGCGTATCCTGCGCGACAGCCGACGGAAACGGCGCGCTGGCCGACCGGCTCACCTTTGCACCAAAATCAAGGCCTATCGTGCGCGACAGTCGCCTCGTCCAGCCGATCGGCTGCCCGTTCCCGGTTATTTCCCGGTTATGGCGATTTTTCCCGGATTTCGCGGGCCGAAAATTCCCGGTTGCGATACCGGCAGTGCATGGTCGTGGCGATCCTAAGCACTTGATCAAGAACGCGTTATGCGCGATGTGCGCGGCGATGTTGCGCGCAGATGCGGCCTTTTGGCGGGAATTTTCCCGTCGAGGCGGGAATTCGTGGACTTGTGCGACCGGTTAAAAGGGACGCCCGGAGGCACCCCTCCCGCGACGCCCCCACCCTCCCCCGCGGGTGCCCGCGGGCGCAGGGCTGTCCGGGGAATGAAAGCGGGTTGTTGTATCGTCATCGTAACCAACTGAAGGTCGTCATGCGCGGGCTCGACCCGCGCATCCACACGCTTGCCACCGTCGCCAGCGCTTGCGGCGACGACGTGGATGGCCGGATCAAGTCCGGCCATGACGACTTTGAGCTGCGCGATGGTCGTTGCATACTCGGATCCGCGCGCATCGCGAATTTCCCCGGACCGCCCTGCCGCGGGCGGAGGAGGGACGGGAGGGGGTCAGGTCTCGCGGCTCGAAAAGCGCACGGTCGTGGCGCGGGCGCGGTAGTCGGTCTTGACGTTGACAAAGCCGACCATGCCCTCCTCGACCTTGCGCCAGGCACGCTGCAGGGCCGGGCGGATGGCCTCGGGCTCTTCGACATATTCGGCGTAGCAGCCCAAGGCCTCGGCCATCTTGTCATACCGCGTGTAGCCGAGATCGCGCCCCGGCTTGTTGTGCTCCGGATCGGCGGTCCAGCCGCCGTTGAGGCTGATCACGCACAGGAGCGGCAGTTTGTGGCGCACCGCCGTGTCGAGCTCCATCGCGTTCTGGCCGAACGAGCCGTCGCCGTGCAGGCAGATGACTTGCGCGTTAGGCTTGGCGGCCTTGGCGCCGACCGCGAACGGCAGCCCGACCCCCATCGTGCCAAAGGGTCCCGAGTTGAGCCGGTGGCCGGGGACAAAGGTCGGGATCGACTGACGGCCGAAATTGAGGATCTCCTGCCCGTCGACCGACAGGATCGCCTCGCGCTGCATGAAGTTCTTGACCTCCTCGCAGAGCCGCAGCGGATGGATGTCGCCGTCGGTCGGGTAGTTGCCGCCGGCGCGCAGCCGCTTCTTCCCTTCGCCATCGGCCAATTTCTGGCGCCACGGCTGGAAACGGTCGGCGGTGCGGGCATCGACCGCCTCGCACAGTTGCTGCAACACCGACTTGCAGTCGCCGACAACCGGAATGTCGATGTTGCGCGCCGAGTTACCCATTTCCTCGGGGTCGATGTCGATGCGCGCGACCTTGGCGGAGGCGCTGAAGCGCGGCGGCAAGGCGTGGCCGATCACATAATTCGTGCGGGTGCCGAGGATGATGATCAGATCGGCCTCGCGGAACGCGTCGTTGCGCATCGTCAGATAGGAGTAGGGGTGGTCGTCGGGGACGACGCCGCGCCCCTGCGGGGTCGTGTAGAACGGGATCCCGGCCTTCTCGACAAAGGCCTTCATCTCGTCCCAGGCGTGCGACCACAGCACCCCGCTGCCCGAGACGATGATCGGCTGGCGCGCCTCTCTGATCGCATCGACCAGCCCATTGAGCGCCTTTGGCTCGGCATAGGGGCGGGCGTTGATGATCGGCCGGCCGCAATAGCTCCAATCGACATCGCCCTCGTCGACTGTGGTGTAGAGCACGTCGCCGGGGAAATCGAGATAGACCGGGCCCGGCTTACCGGCTAGCGCCTTTTGAAAGGCAAAGTTCACCTGCTGCGGCATCCGCTTCAGATTGTGGACGCGGTCGGCGTATTTGACGCAAGGCTTCATCGCCGCGACCTGGTCGATCTCCTGAAACACCTGGCGGCCGAACTGGCTGATCGGGCTCGAGCCGCCGAGGGCGACGACCGGGCAGCCATCGATCAGCGCGTTGGCGAGACCGGTGCCGAAATTTAGGGTCGCCGGGCCGCTCGCGGCCATGCACACACCGGGTCCTTGCGTCACCCGCGAATAGGCCTGCGCCATATAGGCCGCACCCTGCTCGTGGCGCGTGTCGATCAGGCGGATGCCCTCCTTGATCGAGCACAGCTCAGCATCGAGCATCGGCCCGCCCATGATGAAGAACATGTCCTTGACCCCCTGCGCCTTCAGGCACCGGGCGAGGATGTCGTTACCCGTCAATTCCGCCATCTGAATTACCTCCTCCTTGTAGCCTTCATTGCCGACGTCAGATCACGCCTTCCTTGCGCAGCGCCTCGACATCGCCGGCGCTCATCCCGAGCCACTCGCCGAACACCTCGGCCGAGTGCTGTCCGAGCAACGGGGCGGGCTCGAGCTTTGGTGGCTTGCCGTCGAAGCGCACGGGCCAGGACGGCATCTTGAACGGCCCGGTCGGATGCTGCGCCGTCTGCAGGATGCCGCGCTCGGTAAAGCTCGGCTCGTTCATCAACTCCATCGTATCGAGCACCGCACCCGCCGGCACTCCGGCGCCGCCGATCAGGTGCATCGCCTCGTGCTTGTCGCGCCGCTTGGTCCAATCGGCGACCATCGCGTTGACCTCTTCGATGCGCTCGCCGCGGGCAGCTGCGGTCTCGTAGCGCGGGTCGCCGATTAATTCCTCACGGCCGAGGAGTTTGAGCAGCCGGTGCCAGTGGTCCTTCTGGCGGGCGAAGACATAGATCCAGTCATTGGGCCCGCCCGGCGCGCAGGGAAAGATCCCCGACGGTGCGGTGTTGCTCCGGTTGCTGTTGCGGGGTGCCGCCCGCCCGAGCACCGCCTGTGTCTGAAAGGCGAAGCGGATGTAGTGCAGCATCGCGTCCTGCATCGCCACCTGCAGCCGCCTTCCTTGGCCGGTGGCGCGGCGCTCGTAGAGGGCACCGAGGATGCTGATCGCCATCGTCATGCCGGTGCCGGTGTCGCCGAGCGAAACGCCGGGCCTGATCGGTGGCCCATTCGGCTCTCCGGTGATGCTCATCGTGCCGCCGGAAGCCTGTGCGATCATGTCGAAGGCGAGGTTTTTCTCGTAAGGGCTGCCCTCGCCAAAGCCCTTGACCTGGGCGTAGATGATGCCCGGGTTCAGCGCGCGGATCGCGTCATAGCCGAGCCCGATCCGCTCGATCGTTCCGGGCGCCATATTCTCGATCATCACATCGGCCTTCTTGGCCATCTCCTTGACGAGAGCCAGGCCGCGCTCGGATTTGAGGTTGACCGTGACCGATTTCTTGTTGGCGTTGAACTCGAAGAAGTAGAACGAGTCGGGGCTGCCGGGAGCGCCGGCAAAAGACGTCCGGCCGGGCTCGCCGCCATTAGGGTTCTCGACTTTGACGACTTCGGCGCCGAGCCAGGCGAGCGCCTCGGTGCAAGAGGGGCCCGCCTCGAACTGGGTCAGGTCGAGGACTCGCACACCGGCGAGACATTGCAAGGGTGCGCTGTTTTCAGTCATAAGGGCCTACTCCGCATCGAACCTGGGTCGCCGCACGATACCGCACCAACAGGGGCACTCCAATGGCGAGCAATCAACCGAGCGTCTTTATCGATGGCGAAGCCGGCACGACGGGGCTCGGCATCCGCCAACGCCTCGAGACGATGCCCGGGATAGTGCTACGCAGCCTCCCCGCGGTGCAGCGCAAGGATCGCTCGGCGCGGCAGGACATCATGGCAGAATGCGACCTCGTCGTGCTGTGTCTGCCGGATGACGCTGCGCGCGAGGCGGTCGGACTGGCCGCGGCGCTGGGTAGCGACACGCCGAAATTGCTCGACGCGAGCACCGCCCATCGGGTTGATCCCGAATGGACCTACGGCTTTCCGGAAATGGCGCCCGAACAGCCTCGGCAGATTTCGATCTCGCGTAAAGTCAGTAATCCCGGCTGTTATCCGACCGGCGCCATCAGCCTGCTCCGGCCGCTCGTCCAAGCGGGGCTCGTTGCGCCCGACTACCCGATCGCGATCAGTGCCGTCAGCGGCTATTCCGGCGGCGGCCGATCGATGATCGAGGCGCATGATCGCGACGGCGGCCCCGGGTTCGAGCTTTACGCGCTTGGTCTCGAGCACAAGCACGTGCCGGAGATCGAACTCTATTCCGGGCTGTCGCGGCGGCCGATTTTCATGCCCTCGGTCGGGCATTTCCGCCAGGGTATGCTCGTGTCTGTGCCTCTCTATCTTGACGACCTGCCCGGGAAGCCTACCGGTGCCGATTTGAGAGAGGAGCTTCGCGCCTTTTACGACGGCTCCGAACACATGAAGGTCATGGCCGACAAGGGGCAGGACAAGCTCGAACCTGAAGCGCTCAACGGCAGCGACCGGCTCGAGCTCTATGTGTGGGAGAACGAGTCACGCCGCCAAGCCGTGCTCGTCGCCCGGCTCGACAATCTCGGCAAAGGAGCATCGGGGGCGGCGGTGCAGAATTTGCGGCTGATGCTGGATCTGGGCCCGGGGCTCAACTGAGCGCCGCAGGCCGGATCACGACGAGACCAGCGAGATGTTGTCTACGGTTGGCGCGGCCCCCGGTCGCAGTCTACCAGTCGGCACCAGCGTCACGCTCGGCGGCCCAGCCAGCCGCCTGGCGTGCAGCAGGTCTCGCACCAGATCGGTGATCACGAAGCTGTAGTTGCGGGGGTTGGTATAGGGCGCCGGTCCCGGGCCGGTGTTGCTGGCGTGCACGATGGCGCCGAAGACATTGATCGTTCCGACATAGGAGCGACTGGTGCGATCGGGCGCGGCAAGCGGCATGGGGTCCAGATGGACCTCATAGGAGACACCAGGTTGCCGAGTGATCCGCACACCGGCAACACGCAAGTAGAATGGCCGGCGAGCCATCGAAGCCGTGCGCAACCGCGCGAAATACCGGCCGCCGCCGGCGGCCAGCCGCACGACCGTGGGTCCGCTGCCGAGAGTGACTGGGCCCACCAACTCGCGGGACGCGGCGTGCGTTGTGAAGCGCAGGTCGGACACGTTCGCGAACGGCACGCTATTGCGCGGGCGGTCGAGATAACGGTCGTACACATAGCCGAGCGGGACTGTCTCCGACACATCTGCAACTTTTGTCTGCAGCGGCTCTCCGGCTTCGTCGACAAACGTGAAGGCCTGGCCCAGATAGGCCTCGTCGGTTGGGTTGCGCCCTCCGGCTCGGTTCCAACTCGCCCAGATGCGATCGATGTTGCAGTGATGGAGCCAGAAGATCGGATCGTTGGCCGCCCACGATACCGCACCCATGCCTCTCTCGCGCGTCCCGACATCGACATGGACCGCGCTGTGCGGCGCGTTGTCGAGGTTCGCGCAAAGGCCGGCGTCGCCGTCGAGGGTGTCGGCATAGACAGACGACATCATCGCATTCAAGCCGAGCGGCGCTTCCCCAACCTGGTCGATCGGCATACCCTCATTTACCCCTGGGTTGCGATCCGTGCGGAAAAGCGGCTTCCAGACCGGGTCGCCGGGTGAACGGAATTGCGATGGCAGAGCACGGCGATCGGGATCGGTATCGGTATAGTCCCAGTACGGCATCGTGAAATGAGTTGCGCCGGTGATGCTTCGAACGAGCCGCTCGAACGACATCAGGTGCATGCGGTGCCAGGGCAGAAAGAAGTTCACCCGCAGCGGGTCGAAATGAGCTTCGCACGTGTCCCAAATCAAATCCGCCAGCAGGCGGTCGGTATCGGACGCATTCGGATAAAGACGCGCCAGCTCCGAGGCTTTGCTGCGGTCGTCGCGGACAGCGTGAATATGCCATTGGAACACCCAGCCGCGCGGGTCGCCGGGCGCTGTCGCCATCATCTTGCCGACGGCTTCGGCGAAGATACGCAACATTCCCGCCCCTTCGGGGCTCGCGACGTCGTGCCGGGGGAGTATAGCGCTAGTCTGCGCCTGCCCCCGGTTGTTCGCCCGGCCCCGCACCGCCAGAACCACCGCACCTAATATGCCGGCGCGCAGTATCCCCCGCCTTGAAGGGCGGTACATTTTCGCGGAACCGCTTGTCAGCCGGTCGTCGGCCGCGGGTCGAGCGCCAGTTGTGGCGCACCCGCTGTGCCCGGGGCGTCCGCTTCCAAGCTTTCGAGACTGCGGCCGCGGGTCTCGGGCAGCAGAAACAGCATCACGA
This sequence comes from uncultured Alphaproteobacteria bacterium, assembly GCA_963703745.1. Taxonomy (GTDB): domain Bacteria; phylum Pseudomonadota; class Alphaproteobacteria; order ATCC43930; family CGMCC-115725; genus AP-15. The sequence continues at coordinate 370,171 of CAVPFL010000002.1, forward strand.
TCATAATGCACGAGGCGATCGCGCTAAAAGCCGCGATCGTAGCCCCGAGCGGCATGACCTGGCTCAAAAACCCGACCATCGTCGGGAAGAACGAGCCGATCGCGCGGCCCGCATTGTAGCAAAACCCTTGTGCCGTGCCGCGGACCGCGGTCGGAAAGAGCTCGGTCATAAAGGGCCCCATCGGCGGGAATTTCATCAGCAGCACGATGTTGAGCGGGATGCCGAGGAAGAGCAGGATCTCGTTGTTCATCGGAGCCAGCATGTAAACGAGAACCATGATCAACGAGCCGATCGCCGACCACAGGAAAGTCCACCGCCGCCCGATGGCATCGCTCAAATAGGTCCCGAGCAGAAAACCGAGCAACGAGCCGAGGATCTGGATCAAGAGGAACCCCCCGGTATCGGTCGCCGACAAGCCGCGCACCGTACGCAGCCAGGTCGGCATCCAGATCCCGAGCGCATAGCCGCCGCCTTGCGCTCCGGCGACCATCAGCGACACCTTGACCGTGGTCCACAGATGCGGACCGCGAAAGGCGGAAAATAGATGGGCAACGCCGATCATGGGGCGCGCGCGCTGCGAGTCGCGAAAGATCTCGGGCTCGTCGATGTGCCGGCGGATCCAGAAAACGAAGACCGCAGGCAAGAGGCCGATCGCGAATAGCGCGCGCCAGGCGATCGCCTCCGGGAGAAATGCATAGAGCGCGGTGTACACCAGCACCGAGGCGCCCGATCCGACGGCCCACCCGGTCTGCACGATTCCGACGCCGCGCCCGCGGTATTTGTCGCGGATCACCTCGCCCATCAGCACCGACCCAGCCGCCCACTCGCCGCCGAAGCCGAACCCGTGCAAGGCCCGCAAGATAAAGAGCTGCTCGAAATTCTGGGCGAAGGCACAGAGAAAGGTGAAGACGGAATACCACAGGATCGTGATTTGCAGCATCCGCACGCGGCCGAACCGGTCGGCAAGCGTGCCGGAGAACCAGCCGCCCAAGGACGAGATCAGCAAGGTCACCGTGCCGATCAGGCCGGCTTGCCCGCGCGACAGGCCCCATAGCGCAATCACCGTCGGGATTACGAAGCTGTACATTTGCACGTCGAACGCATCCAAGGCCCAGCCGCCAAAGCAGGCGCCCATCGTCCGACGTTCCTTGGCGTTCAAGTCGCCGAACCAGCCGAGCATGGCGGTTCCCCCTTCGCATTGTTTTGTTCCCAGTCCGACGCATTGCCGTAAGCGTCGGTCGGGCAGCGATCCTACCAGGCTTCTTCGCACTGGGGCCGGGGTGGGGCGAAGATTGCAGAGCGCCGACAGTGCCCACCTCACCCTCCCCGTCGCCGAGGCGACGGGTCCCCTCCCTCTCCGCCCGGAGGGCAGAGAGGGCATTCCAATTCTCGTCGGATGACTTTGAGCACGCCGGCGAGAGCGGTGCCCGGTCGGAAGCTCGCGCAGAGCCAGCCACATCGCCTTCTCGGCTTCCGTCGCAGCCCGCCGCAGTCGCCGAACAAGCTGTGTCCGCCTTTTCAGCGCCAAGCGAGGGTCCCTACCTCCCTCTCCGCCCCTTAGGGCTACGGCATTCACACATCTCACTAGATTTTGTGGGTCGGTGCAGTGCATGCTGCTACATGGTGGTTTGGGGGAGAACCAAGGATGGTGCCTTTGGAGCGGATTGGCGAGTTTGGGGATATCCGCCGAGCGGAGCGGGGTGCTTGGCTGTTTGACCGGATTGTTTCGACTGGATCTTTGGTGTTTCGCCGGGTTGGTGGTGACCGCGCCGGGGAGATGGCGGCGCATCGCTTTTTGGCCTCGCCGGCGGTCACCGCGGTTGAGATCATCCAGACGCTGGGCGGGCGAACGGGCGAGCAATGTCAGGGACGGCGGATCGTCGCGGTTCAGGACACCACCGAGATCAATTTTAGCGGACGCGCTCGGGCGCGTCGGGGTCTGGGTCCCGCTGGCGACGGGAAGACACCGGGTTTTTTTGTGCATGGGGTTGTCGCCGTCGATCGCGAGGATGAAGCCGTGGTCGGCTTGTTGGATGCCGCGATCTGGACCCGAACCGCCGGCAAGCGGGCTGCCACGCGGCGCCAGCGTCGGCTTGACGAGAAGGAATCGCAGCGCTGGCTGAGCGCAACCGAGGTGGTTGCCAAGCGCGCCGCCGGGGCCAACCAGCTGATCGTGGTTGGGGATCGCGAAAGCGACATCTTTGCGCTGTTCGCGCGCCGCCCGGCGCGCGTCGAACTGGTGGTCCGTGCGGCGCAAGACCGCACGCTCGCGGATGGCACGCGGTTGTTTGCGCAGCCCGCGGCATGGCCGGCACTGGGCATGGCTGAAGTGCGGGTGGGGCCGCGCGGCCCGGGCGACAAGGGGCGTGTGGCCACGGTCACCCTGCGGGCCGGGCCGATCCGCGTGCGGCGACCGCATAATGGGGGCGATCCCAATGATCCCGAATACCGCGATCTGAGCTTGGTCGAGGCGCGCGAGGAACAGCCACCGCGCGGCACCGCGGCCATCCATTGGCGGCTGATCACCACCCTGCCGGTCGCCGATTTGGCGGCAGCCGAAGAGATTATTCAAATCTATCGGCTGCGCTGGCGCATCGAACAGGTCTTCCGCGCCAGCAAAAGTGACGGTCTGGAATTGCCGGACGTCCAGGTGCATGACGCCGACCGCCTGTTCAAGTTGGGGGCGCTGGCCATCGGCGCCGCGGTGCGCACGATCCAACTGGTCGATGCCCGCGCGGGCGGCCCCAGACCGGCCGCCGATGTTGCCGGCCCGGACACCCTGGAGGCCGCCGATGCGATTGCGCCAACTCTCGAAGGCAGGACGCCGCGTCAGAAGAATCCCCACCCGCCCCGCTCCTTGGCGTGGCTGTCGTGGATTGTCGCCCGGCTGGGCGGCTGGAATTGCTACTACAAGCCGCCCGGGCCCAAGACGATGCGCGCCGGTTGGGATCGGCTCGCGGCGATGGTCGCCGGATTCCACATTGCCTTGATCGTAAGTCATTGATAAATACATATTATTTGTGTGAATCCCGTAGCCCTTAGGGGCGGAGAGGGCCGGGGTGAGGTGGGGATTGCAGACCTCGGTTTGGAGGTTGTCGAGCAGCGCCTTGGCGTCCTTGAGGTCGGCGGTGTCGAGGCCTTCGGTGAACCAGGCGAGGATTGGGACGAGCAGGGCGGCCGCCTCTTGCGGCCGGCCCTGCTGGCGGCGCAGGCGGGCGAGGCTCGTTGCGGCGCGCAATTCCCAGGACTTTGCGTTCTGCCGTCGCGCGACGTCGATACCTTTCTCGATGGCCGTCTCGGCCTCGCTCAGCGTCCCGGCGCCGGCGAGCAAGGCCTCGCCCCTGAGCCGATGAAGCTCCGCTTCAAGCGGCGCTCCCCCCATCATTTCGACCGCCTTCAGCCCAGCAGCGACCGACGCAAGCGCCGCTTCGGGTTTGCCGATCGCCAATAGTGCGTCGGCTTGGAACGCCAGCAGAATATGCTGGCTCGCCCCAAGACCGTAACTGTCCAGCCCTTGTTCAATTTGAGCCAGTCCCTTCTTGCTGTCGCCAGAGGCGCTAAGCGCCCATCCCTCGATGACAAGGGCAAACGCGTGATACTGCGCGATGCGCTGCTCCTCGCAGATCCTCAAAGCCCGTCCGGCACAGTCGGCGACCGCCAGTGGCTCGTGGCGAAAGATGTGAACGAGCGCGGCCCAACACAGCGTTTGGACGAGGGTCAACGGGTGCCTGAGCGTCTCGGCGCTTCTTACCGCGGCCCGCAGCTGGTCGAGGGACCGATCCGGGTGGCCGAGCATCCAGGAGATCAGCATCGACCAGAACTGGCACAGCACGCCGGGGTGGGAACCCGGCCAATCCGGGAACTCCATGTTCGGATCGAACAGCTCGAAGATCCGCCGATAGTGCGCAAGCGCCGGCTCGAGCTTCCCCTGGGTGTACAGCACCGCGCCGAGTGCCACGTGCGCCGCGACGAGACGCGCCGCATCGTCGAGCCGTTCGGCTACGCGCAACCCCTCCTCGGCAAAATGCTGCGCCTTCTCCATCTCGAGCAGGTTCAAATGGTAGAGATACAAGCCGCGGAGCGCCGTGAACCCCCGGGAGTGATCACTAAGTTGCTGACAGAGCTCCCAGGCCCGCGCATAGGCTCGGCCTAGGCCGGAGTGGCTGTAGCTCCTGGTCGCGTACAAGGCGGGACCGAGCGCCATTTGCAGGTCCAGCTCACGCTCGGCCCGCTCGTGCATATCCGGTAGCGCTTCGACCAGTTCCAGGCCTCGGTGGAATTGGTCGATCGCTTCGAGGTTCGCCGACCTGCTCGCCGCGGCCGCGCCGGCTTTGTGCCAGTACGCGATCGCCTGCGCCGGACAGTTCGCTTCGGTGTAGTGATGCGCCACCAGTTCCGGCTGTGTGCTCGTCACCTCGGGAAACCGGTCCTCCAGCAGCTTTGCCACCCGCTGGTGATACTGCTGGCGGGTGCGCTTCAGCAGCGATTGGTAAGCCGCATCCTGGATCAGCGCATGCTTGAAGAGGTAACGCGAGCGCGGCGGGCGGCCGCGCTGGTAGAGCAGCTCGTCGACCACCAGCTGACCGAGACCGCTCTGCAACAAGTCTTCCTCGATCCCGGCCAAGGCACTAATCATGTCATAGCCAAACTCGCGTCCCAGAACCGCGCCCAACTGCGCCACTTCGCGCAGCCGCGGCGCCCGATCGAGCCGCGCCATCAACGAATCCTGCAATGTCGCCGGGATGTGCAATTGCGCCAGCGCGCCCCTAAGCACGTACATGTCGCCGCGGGTCTCGAGCACCCCCGAACCGAGAATGGCCTTGGTCAGCTCCTCGATGTAGAGCGGCACGCCGTCGGCCTTAGCGACGATATGATCGACCACCTCACCGGGCAGCGGCCTGCCGCCGGAGAGATGACCGACCATCGCCTCCACCTCCGGCCGCTCCAGGCGGTTGAGCGTGATCGGCGTCATGTGCGAGCGTTGCGGCCAGGGCGGCGTCAGTTCCGGCCGGTAGGTCGCAACGACCAGCATCGCCGCGGTCGGCGCCTGCTCGATCAGCATGCCCAGCGTTTCCAACGTGGTCGGATCGGCCCAGTGCAGATCCTCCCACGCCATCAGCACTGGGGTGCCCTCGGCCAATTCGATCAGCCAGGCAACGATCGCATCGAGGGTCGCATCGCGCTGCTGCTGCGCCGTCATCGCAAGGCGCGGATAGCGGTCCTCGGGCGCCGGCACGGCCATCAGGTCGGCGAACAGCCCGACACTCTCGGAGAGGGGCAAGGTCTTGAAGCCGGCGAGCCCGGCTTCGAGCTTCGTCAGATGCTGCGGCGCGGTGTCCTCCGGCTGCCAGCCGAAGACGCGCTTCAAATGTTCGATGATCGGATGAAATGCGCTCGCCGTGTGAAACGGAGAACAGCGGACCGCCACCCAGATGTGATCCTTGCCGGCCGCCTCTCTCAGGCCCTCCACCAGGCGGGACTTGCCGACCCCGGCCTCGCCCTGGATCAGCACGACCTGGCCGCGGCCATGGCTGCTGCCGTCCCAGGCCCGCAACAGCAGCCCCATCTCCTCCTGGCGCCCGACGAGGGGTGCCGAACTCCCGCTTCGGGTCGCGGCAAAGCGGCTCTCGACATCCCGCGCCGACAAGACGCGCCAAGCCGGTACCGGCTCGGCGAACCCCTTCAGCTCATAGGCCCCCAGGTCCGCGAGGTCGAAGTGATCGCCGAGCATCGCGCGCGTGGCCGCGCTGATAAGGACCTGGTTCGGCTGCGCCAATGCCTGCAGGCGTGCGGCCAGGTTCGGCGTCTCGCCGACGACCGCGGTTTCCTGCGCCGTTCCCTCGCCGATCTGTTCGCCGACGATGACCGGTCCGGTGGCGATGCCGATCCGCACTGCGAGCTCGACTTCGGGCGGCCTTGGGACCGCGGCATTCAGCTCCGCCATCGCATCGATGATGTCGAGACCCGCGCGCACCGATCGCTCGGCCTCGTCCTCATGGGCGCGCGGATAGCCGAATAGACCAGGATGCCGTCGCCCATGTACTTCGCGACAAAGCCGTCGTAATGCCGGATCGCCGCACTGCACCGGCCCTGATACGACGCGATGACATCGCGCAGATCTTCGGGGTCCATCCCGGTCGAGAGCGCCGTCGATCCCACCAGGTCGCAAAACATCACGGTCAGCTGGCGGCGCTCAGCCTCCGGTGCGGCGGCGATCGCGGCCTGCGCAGCCGGTCTCTCGGCTTGCCGCAAGGCTGGCAATGGTTGCAGCAGCGCCGCGGGCTCGGGTCGGGCCACGCGTCCCTCGGGCGCCCAGACGAGCACCTCTCCGTCGACATCCGCCGCCACCCGCTTGATGACGATCAGTTCGCGACGCAGTTCTTCGAGACCGTCATCATCGAGACCAAAGCTGAGCCTGATGCGGCGATAGGAGATGCTGCCCTCGGTGACGAGGCGCCAGAGGACCTTCTGCAGCACCCGCTCAAAGTTCATGCGTCCGTCCCCGTTCGCCGCGACCTCGCCGACCCTACACCCAAGAGCCCATCGCAGTCGCGAGCGGGTTGTTTATTGGCTGTTCGGCCACACCTCCCTCTCTGCCCCTTAGGGGCGGAGAGCGCCGGGGTGAGGTGGGGATTGCAGGTCCGAACCGGATAGATATCGAACATTATGGACCGGATAGATGCCTGACAAACCGGGAAAACTGTCAGCCATGTATCCGGTCTACAGTGTCAGGCATGTTCCCGGTTGCTCAGCAGAGCGCCGACAGCGCCCACCTCACCCTCCCCGTCGCCGGAGCGACGGGTCCCCTCCCTCTCCGCCTGAAGGGCAGAGAGGGCAGACCTCGCTTCGGCTATTGCCGAGTTCCTGTCGGATGACCTCGAGCACGCCGGCGAGATTATGCATGACGTCATTGTTCCAGAAGCGGATTACGCGATAGCCACGACGTGCGATCTCCAGGGTGCGGGCTGCGTCTTCTTCCTCTTGGTGCGCGTGTTGGCCGCCGTCGAGTTCAATCGCGAGCTTGAGACCGGGGCAGGCGAAATCGACGACATAAGATCCGATCGGATGCTGCCGCCGAAAGCGGTGCTCGGTCGGAAGCTCGCGCAGAGCCAGCCACATCTCCTTCTCGGCTTCCGTCGCAGCCCGCCGCAGTCGCCGTGCAATCTGTGTCCGCTTTTTCAGTGCCAAGCGATGCTCCCTAACTCCCTCTCTGCCCGTTTTTTCTTTGCCACCGGGACGAGGTGCTCGGGCAGCGGGTCTCCTTCTCTCTCGACCGAGACCGGCCCAAACTCACGTTGTCGGGAGATCGGCAGTGAACCGGATACACGCGCTCCTCGCGCTCGGTTTCATCGCGCTCGGTCTTGTCCTGGTGTTCGACGCCCGTTCATCCCACGCTTTGGAATGGCCGTTGGGTTTGTTTGTCCTTGTCGTCGGCGTGATCTGGCTTGCTGGCCGCATCGGTTGGTGGATCGTGTGGAAAGACCGGAAGTAAGCGACACGGGTCCGCTGCGCTGCAACCGCAAAGGCGGCCATTTTTCAGAAGGCCCGTTATGCCGCACAATTTTAGAATCACCAATAGCGAGATCACCCGTCTCACCGCGCGGGCCACGGCGTTAGCCTCCATAGACCGTGTCGATCAGTACTCTGCCAACTGCGGGCACGCAGCGGCGCATGTGACCAAAGTGGTAGGTGCAATTCAGCGCGGTGCGCGGGTTCTTGATGGCAAGGCCAAGGAGACGCTTACGATCGGTCGCCCGCGATCATCTCAAACCGCTGGTTTCTGTTCCGGCCAGATCGCCGGCTTCGGCCCTTACCCACCCGGCCCGCAGAAGCGCTTCGGGATCCGTTTCCGACATGTCGACCGTGCCGTCGCCTGCCACGGCGAGGTGGACGCCGGAAAACAGCTGGACATTGAAATGCCGCGCGGGGCGCGCAGGCGCACTGGAGGGCCCGGCATCTGCCCTCTGCGAAGCTCCTCTGCGCGCTGCCGGTAAAGCTCGAAGATCCCGGCATTGGTGCTGGGGCCGCTGCCTCGCTTGAACCAGTCGATCATCTGGGCGGTCGAGTCGACCTGGTCGTCGTGCTTGCCTCTGGGGAACGACGTCAGCTCGTGCAGGTATGAAGCGAGCCACGGCGCCCTCCGGGCAGCCGGACAAAGCCGTTCTCGATCATCGCGGTCTGCGCGTGCATCCGCATGACCTTGTCGCACTGCGGCTGGTAGCGGGTGACGGCGTAGAGGCCTTCTCGGATCAGCTCCTGGATCAGTTGGGTGCCCGAGGCCTTGTCCTCGATCAGCACGGCGCTCGGCCTGAACCGCTCGTATTGCTCGCGCGCGCTGCGCTTGAGCTCGGGATATTCCATGCGCCGGCGCAACACATCGATCAGGTAGAGGTCCTTGCCCTTGATCCCCCAACTCGTGCAGACGCTGAAATCGCTGAGCTCGGTCGCCTTGTTGGCGGTGTCCCAGCTCTGCACGACGCGTTCGAAGGTCTGGGGCAACTCACCAGCCGCGTAATGCCTGAACCACGCCTGCTTGACGAGACCGCCGCCCAACGGCGTGGGGGCCTGCTGGTACTGGCCGGCGAAATTGTATTCGCCGATCGTGCGGCGGATCTGCTCGAGCATCGCCGGCGGCTCGCGCGCGGGATGCAATGCCTCGCCCGGGCGCCGGGTAAAATGCCGCGGCCCCCACACCGTCTCGACCGCGAAGGTCTCGTCCTCCTCGGCAATCGCCGGAAAGCGCACGACCTCCCAATCCTCCTGGGCCAGCACGTGGCCGACCAGATCGTCCTCGTGCAATCGGTGCATGATCAGGACGATGGCACCCTTCTGCTTGTCGTTCAGTCGACTGTAGAGGGTATGGTCGTACCACTCGTTGGCCGCCCGCCGCTGGGCTTGCGACAAGGCCTCTTCGGGCTTCAGCGGATCGTCGATGATGATGATGTCGGCGCCGCGGCCGGTCAGCACGCCGCCGACCGAGGTCGCGAGCCGGCAGCCCTGTTGGGTCGTCTCGAACTCCCCCACGGCCTGCCGCTGGGCCGATAGGCGGGTCGGGAACGCCCGCTGGTACCAGTCGCTCATAACGATACGCCGGCAATCGCGGGCCAGCTTGTCGGCGAGGTCCTGGGCATAGCTGACGCAGAGGATCTGCGCGCCGGGTTGGCGCCCGAGGCACCACGCCGGAAACGCGACCGAGCCCACCAGCGATTTCAAGTAGCGCGGCGGCACATTGACGATCAGCCGGCGGATTTCGCCCTGGTACACTGCGGTGAGCTTTGCCGCCATGATTTCGACGTGCCAGTTCATCGCGAACGCCACGAGCGGGTTGAGCTCGCGGAAACAGCGCTGCGCAAAGGCGGCGAAATCGAGCCGCAGCTGGGCGTCCTCCTCGCGCTGGGTCAGCACCTGGCGAGAAATCCCGGTGGCTATGGGCATTGCAAGCCCATCGCTTGTCAGCTAATCAGCCGAGCCGCGCGATGCTCCCTTAGCATCATTTCTCGGTTGCGATCGCATGCCGGATGGCACCCTCGAGCCGCGCCTTGAGCTGCGCCAGGACCTCCTCGTCGCCCGGGCCGATGACGGGGGCCGGGGCGGCGGAAGACCGCGCCCGCGCCTCGAGGCTCAGCATCAGGTCGAGCAGGATTTTCAACGATCGCGCATCGGACGAGGCGGATTTGTTGACGAGCTGCTTGATCACCGCTTCGCGCTTGGTGATCTTGCGGCGCCGGCCGTTCTCGGTGATCGTCACCGGCTCGTTCAGCGCGTCGTTCAACAAGGTCGTCAGGTTTTTCGCACCGGGTGGCCGCCCGCGCGCGTTGCCGGACTGGCCCTTCTTGAAGCCGCCACCCCGCGGCGGCTTGCCGTAACCCACCTCGTAATCGCCCTTCGTCCCGGTCGGCATCTTGTCCTCTTATGGTCACCGGGACCTGATATAGCGTAAAACGGAACTATTGTCAATACAGTATTGCGATTATCGTACGAGACGGCATTTCCATTGTTATTCGATTGTTAGCGTGGCGAAATTCGCTGATCGGCGCACAAAATTCCATTGTTCCGCCGAGTAACGAATTTGGTCCCTAACTCTCTGACATTGTGCCTTATTTTTGCGCTAAACCGGGCGATCTGGGCGCCAAATCGCGATTTTCGCTGTATTTCGGCCGTTAAGCCACGAGGCTATCGCCTGGGCCGGCCGGTATCCTCAGTCCTCGGCGCGCACCTTGACGTAGGAGCCGGGGGCGTCCTCGATCGGTTTGAGCTTGCCGTCGCCGGGGTGGCGCGCCGGCACCTCGCCGCCGGAATATTGGGCCACCCAGCGCTCCCATACCGGCCACCACGAATTGGTCACCGCGGTGGCGCTGGCGAGCCATTCCTCCGCGGTTGGCGGGTTGTTGTCGTTCTCCCAGTGCCCGTACTTGCTGCCCGGAGGGTTGACGACGCCGGCGATATGGCCCGACGCCGACAGCACGAACTTGACCGGGCCCTGGTAGATCTGGGTGGCAGCATAGGTCGACCGCCAGGGGGCAATGTGATCCTCGCGGGTCGACAACAGGAACGACGGGGTTTTGATCTTTCCCAGATCGATCGGTACGGCGTCGAGAGTGATGCCGCCCAGCTTAACCAGTAGATTCTCCTGATACATGTTGCGCAGATAAAAGCTGTGCATCGCCGCCGGCATGCGCGTCGAATCGGCGTTCCAATAGAGCAGGTCGAACGGAAAGGGTGACTTGCCGAGCAGATAGTTGTTGACGACAAAAGACCAGATCAGGTCGTTGGCGCGCAGCATGTTGAAGGTCGTTGCCATGTCGCGGCCTTCGAGATAGCCCTTGGCGTTCATCCGCTCCTCGAGTGCCGCGAGCTGCTCCTCGTCGATAAAGACCGAAAGCTCACCGGCCTCGGCGAAATCGACCATGGCCACGAAATAGGTGGCGCTCTTGATCCGGGTATCGTGCTTGACGGCCATATAGGCGAGGGTGCTCGCCAGCAAGGTGCCGCCGAGGCAATAGCCGATCACGTTGGCCTCGCGCTCGCCGGTCGCCGCTTCGATCGCGTCGAGAGCCGCAAGCGGGCCTTCGCGCATGTAGTCGGCGAACGTCTTGGCGGCGAGCCGCTCGTCGGGGTTGACCCAGGAGATCACAAAGACCGTGTGGCCCTCGCCGACCGCCCAGCGGATAAAGGAATTAGCGGGCCGCAAATCGAGGATATAAAACTTGTTGATCCAGGGCGGGATGATCAGAAGCGGCCGGCGTTTGACGGTTGCGGTCGTAGGTTCGTATTGGATCAGCTGCAAGAGATCGTTCTGGTAGACGACTTTGCCCGGCGTCACCGCGATGTTCTCGCCGATGCGGAAGGCCGCCATGTCGGTCATCTTGATCGCCAGCCGCCCTTTGCCGCGTTCGAGATCGTCGAGCAGATTCTTCAGACCGTTGATCAGGTTCTCGCCGCGACTTTCGATCGTCGCCCGCAGCACCTCGGGGTTGGTCATCAGGAAGTTTGAAGGCGCGATCGCATCGACGAATTGGCGCGTGTAGAAATCAACTTTGCGTGCGGTGCGCTCGTCGATGCCATCGACCTGCTTTACTGTTCCTTGTAGCCAGCGTGCCGTCAGCAAGTAGCTCTGTTTGATGAAGTCGAAGAGCGTATTGTCGGTCCACGCTTTGTCGCGGAAGCGCCGGTCCCCAGCGGTGGGTTCGATCAATGGCTCGGCGCTGCCGCCGAGAAACCGCTGGGTTGTGCGTTGCCACAGGGTCAAATAGTCGTTCCACAACGACAACTGCGCCTGAACGAGCCGCGAAGGGTCCGACATCATCCGCGCCGTCATGTCGAAGAAGGCGGCACCGATGCTCAGCGGGTTCGCCATTCCGACGCCATTCACGGCGGATTGGCGCTTGAGGAATTCCGTGACGAGCTGCCGGCTCTTTTCGGCGATATGGGATATATGCTGCGACAGCTCGGAGAGATCAGGCGGGGGGGTGTTCGCCTGATCGTTGCGATGCGGCGCGGCTCCCCCTGCCGGCTTACCCCGCTTCTTCTTCGCCATCGTCGTTTTCGGTTCGTGCGATCGATTTTTCACGTCATCAAATGTAGTGACGCGCCGGGACAGATCTAATACACCAGCGGCGCCAGAGTGTGCAGCGGTTGGAGGGTGCGCGGCCGCACAGCATTCTGCTGCTCCGTCGGGAATGCGGTCATGATGGTAGGGATAGCCCATTTCTCCCGGTGCGCGGTGCGCCGGCTCGGCATTCTGGCGTTGGTGTTTGGGCTCGGCGCATGCAACCCCGTCGACACTTGGCGTGATTGGACCGGCTCCAGCCAGAACGACCCCGATCCGGAAACGACGCCCAACACTCAGAATCTCGCCGCCGGAGAGGCGTCCGATTATCCGAACCTCGCCACGGTTCCGCCACCGCCCAACCGCGCCTTGACCTCGGCCGAGCGCGAGAAGCTGACGCAGAGCCTGATCGCCGATCGCACGAATGCGAAATACAGCAATGAAAAATTGCGCGCGGGGTTCCCGGCGGTATCGGCACCACCGCCACCACCGCCGCCGCCTCCCGTGCCGGAGGGGACCAATGCCGCACAGCCAACGCTTGGCGCAGGCATCGTTCCCGCAGCGCCACCCGTGGGCGCGCCGGCCCCTGCGTCCAGTGAAGCACCGGCGGCATCGCCGCCGCCGGCTGTCCCGGCTGACGAGAACGCTGTCGGCAAGATAGCTTCCGCGCCGGGACAAGGGTCGGGACAAGGGTTGCGCAAATCCGGCGAGCCACCCGAGTCTCCGCCGATGGAGTCGAGCCTCGAAGTGCCGAAGGTGCGCTCCGTACCGAATCCGGAGCAAATCCAGTCCTCCCCCCCGCCGCCGTATCCGGTGCCTGCGCAGACCGCGGCGAACGGCCCTCCCGCCACGCCACATCTTTCATCGCCCCCCGCTCCGGCTCCGATGCCTGAGGCGATCGGGTCGGCCGCCTACCAGCCGCCACCGCCGCTGCCGACGCTGGCGCCGCTAGCCAGCTCCGGCAAAGGCAACGCGAAGACGCCGGCCCCGGCAGTCGGCACGCCCGTCGCCGAGATCAAGTTCGACGCCGATTCGACGAACCTGAGCGACGAGGATCGCCAGGCCATCGAGAAGGTCGTGCCGGTTTATCAGCAAAACCCGGGGAAGGTGCGCGTCATCGGCTATGCCGGCGCCGGCAGCGGGGCGACCGAGCAGCTGAACAGCTTCCGCACCGCACTCGATCGCGCCCAAGCTGTCGCCGCCGCTTTGACCACGGCCGGGATCCCGTCGGACAAGATCGCGGTCGAGGCCGCGCCATCGGGCGCTGATCCGGTCGAAAGCCGCGCCGAGGTGCTCCTCGAGCACTGAGCCGATTCGCGTCATGATCCGGTATCGGGTAGGTTGACGTAAACCGCTTGCTTGGTCTGTCCCGCTAGACTGCAGCAAACCTCTCGATCCAATTCTATGCGCAGGCTACCGTCGCCATCGTGAAACCGCCGTTGAAGATCGCCGTTGCGGGTCTCGGTACGGTCGGTGCCGGCACTCTGCAGCTGCTCGACCGGCAGGCCGAGCTGCTGGCGCAACGTGCCGGCCGCAGGATCATCGTCACCGCGGTCTCCGCGCGCGACCGTCGGCGCGATCGCGGGGTCGCGCTGTCCGCAGTGCGCTGGTACGAGGATGCAGCGGCAATGGCAGCCGATCCCGAGATCGACGTTGTCGTCGAGTTGATCGGCGGCGCCGAGGGCATTGCTCGGCGGGTGATCGATACCGCGCTCGACCACGGAAAACACGTCGTCAGCGCCAACAAGGCGCTGATGGCGCATCACGGAACCGCACTTGCCGCCCGGGCCGAGGAAAAGGGTGTCACGCTTTCCTTCGAGGCCGCGGTCGCCGGCGGGATACCGGTAATCAAGGCGCTCCGCGAGGGTCTCGCCGGAAACCGGCTCGTACGTCTTTATGGTATTCTCAACGGAACCTCGAATTATATTCTAACGACCATGCGCGAGACCGCGCACGAGTTCGCCGAGGTGCTGGCCGAAGCGCAAAAGCTCGGCTATGCAGAAGCCGATCCGAGCTTTGACATCGATGGCGTCGATGCGGCGCATAAACTCGCCATCCTCGCGAGCGTAGGGTTTGCTCGCCCGGTCGACCTCGCCGGGGTTTACGCTGAGGGAATCCGCCATGTGTCGCGGCTCGACATCGACTTTGCCGAAGAGCTCGGCTATCGCATCAAGCTGCTCGGCATTGCGCGGCTGACCGAAGAGGGGCTCGAGCAACGCGTCCACCCCTGCATGGTACCGCGTTCGACGCCGATTGCCGCGGTCGAAGGCGTGTACAATGCGGTCGTCGCCGAGGGCGATTTCGTGGGCCGGGTGGTGTTGGAAGGACGCGGTGCCGGCGCCCGGCCGACGGCCTCGGCTGTCGCCGCCGATCTGGTCGACATCGCCGCAGGGCGCCACGTCCCTCCGCTTGGCGTCCCGACCGCCAATCTGCGCGCGCTTCCCGGCGTGCCGATCGAGCGCCATCAGGGCGCCTATTACATACGATTGATGGTGGTCGACCAGCCGGGTGTAATCGCCGATGTCGCAGCCGCCCTGCGTGACGAGCAGGTGTCGATGGAATCGATGATCCAGCGCGGTCGCGCTCCTGGGGAGGCCGTGCCGGTAGTGCTGACAACCCATGTCACGGTCGAGGCGGCGATGCGCCGGGCACTCAAAAAAATCGAGGCGCTCGATTCCGTCCTCGAGCCGCCGCACATGATCCGCATTGAAGATTTCTGAAAAGAATCGCCCCAGCGAAACAGGAGGAAAGCCGTGCCCGAGACCTCGAAAATGGATCGCAATCTCGCGCTGGAAGCCGTGCGTGTGACCGAAGCCGCCGCCCTCTCCGCTTCGCGCTGGATGGGTCGGGGCGATGAAAAAGCGGCCGACCAGGCGGCGGTCGACGCGATGAGAGAGGCACTGAACAGCCTGTCGATCGTCGGCACCGTCGTCATCGGCGAAGGCGAGCGTGATGAGGCGCCGATGCTTTATATCGGCGAGAAGGTCGGCAACGGGAACGGTCCGCCGATCGACATTGCGCTCGATCCGCTCGAAGGCACGACAATCACCGCCAAAGGCAGCGCCAATGCGCTCGCCGTCATAGCCATGGCCGACGCCGGCGGCTTTCTCAATGCGCCCGACGTTTATATGGACAAGATCGCGGTTGGCGGCGGACTGCCTGACGACCTGGTAGATCTCGACGAAGAGCCGGCGGTCAACCTCGGTAACCTGGCGAAGGCGAAGAAAGCCGAGGTCGCGGATCTCGTCGTCTGCATCCTCGACCGGCCGCGTCACGCCGAGTTGATCGCCAAGGTGCGCGCGGCCGGGGCCCGGATCGCTCTCATCGGGGATGGTGATGTCAGTGGGGTCATCGCGACCTCCGAACCGGAGACCGGGATCGACCTGTATGTCGGCTCGGGCGGCGCGCCCGAAGGTGTATTGGCGGCGGCGGCATTGCGCTGCATCGGGGGTCAGATGCAGGGGCGGCTGTTGTTCCGCAACGACGACGAGCGCGGCCGCGCGCACCGTCTCGGCGTCACCGATCTCGATCGCAAATACAAGCTCTTGGATCTCGCTTCAGGCGACGTGATGTTCGCCGCTACCGGGGTCACCAACGGCACGATGCTGCGCGGCGTGCGACGGTTTCCTGGCGGGGCCTCGACGCATTCGGTGGTGATGCGGTCGAAGACCGGCACGGTCCGTTACGTCGAAGCGCGCCACGATTTCACGCGCAAGCAGAGCCTTGCTCCGTTCGCGCGATGAGTCGTCTCGCCGATGATTCTCATCCAACCACGCAAGCCGTCATTCTCGCAAGAAGTAGGAATCCATGGGCATCAAGGACTTGTACCGTGGGTCCTGGACCCCCGCATTCGCGAGGGTGACGATGAGAACATGGAGAGCTTGGGTTAGGCACGGATATGTACGATGGCGCGGGGGGCGCCGGAAATTCTCTCGGGGTAGAGCGGTCGGTTTGCGGCCGCCGTTGGCGGCTGCGAGCGGCCGACGTTTCGGAGGGCCAAGCAATCGCTGCGCGCTTGGCTTTGCCCGAAATTGTTGGCCGGCTGCTCGCTCAGCGCGGCATCGACCATGACGAGGCGCCGGGCTTTCTAGCACCACGCCTGCGCGACCAGCTCCCCGATCCTTCGCATCTGCGTGACATGGAGGTTGCCACGACGCGGCTCGTCCACGCCGTGCGCGAGGGCGAGACGATCGCGGTTTTTGGCGACTACGACGTCGATGGAGCGACATCCGCGGCGTTGCTGGCGCGGTTTTTTGCGGCAATCGGCGGCCGCACGCGAATCTACGTGCCGGACCGTCTGCGTGAAGGCTACGGCCCGAATACCGCGGCGCTGTTGCGTCTACGCGCAGAAGGGGCGCGGGTCGTCGTCACCGTCGATTGTGGGACGAATGCGCATCTACCCCTCGCTGAAGCCGCTGCAGCCGGTCTCGAGGTCATCGTCGTCGACCACCATGTGGCCGAACCGCTGTTGCCGTGTGCTGCGGCGATCGTCAACCCGAACCGGCTCGACGAAGAGAGCCCGCATGGGGCACTGGCGGCGGTTGGCGTCGCCTTTCTGCTAGTCGTCGCGGTCAATCGCGCGCTGCGCCGGGCGGGCTGGTATTCCGGAGACCGTGCCGAGCCGGATCTTCTGCAATGGCTCGATCTCGTGGCGCTCGGCACAGTCTGTGACGTCGTCCCGCTTGCGGGGTTGAACCGCGCTTTCGTTGCGCAGGGGATCAAGGTCGCACGGCGCAACGCCAATTCCGGTCTCGCGGCCCTGGCAGCGGTCGCCGGCGTCAACGAACCGCTCGACGCCCACCACCTCGGATTTGTCTTCGGTCCGCGTGTCAATGCGGGGGGGCGGGTCGGGGCCGCTGATCTCGGTGCGCGCCTGCTCACGACCGACGACCCGGCGGTCGCCGCCGAGCTCGCGCAGCGTCTCGACACACACAACCGCGAGCGCCGCGATATCGAGGCGCGCACACTGGAGGCGGCGATCGCGATGGTCGAAGGGGCGGAGCAATCGCCAGTGCTCATATTCGCGGCGGCGGATTGGCACCCCGGTGTGATCGGCATCGTCGCGGCGCGCCTCAAGGAACGCTATGAACGGCCTGCTTGCGTCGTCGCGCTGAGCGGCGGGGTCGGGAGGGGCTCCGGGCGTTCGATTGTCGGCTTGCCGCTCGGACCGGCGGTGATCGCGGCGCGCCAGGCGGGCTTGTTAATTAATGGCGGCGGCCATGCGATGGCGGCCGGTTTCACGGTCGCGGCCGAAAAGCTCGACGCCTTGCGAAAGTTTCTGATCGAGCGGTTAGGCGACGGACTCAACCATGAGCGGCTGGTGCCCGAGTTGCCGGTCGATGCGGCGGTCGCCCTCGGTGCAGCTCAGGCCGAGCTGATCGGCCACATCGAGCGGCTGGCGCCCTTCGGCGCCGGGAATCCAGAGCCGCGCTTTGTCCTTCCTGGAGTGCGCGTCGTGCACACCGAGGCTGTCGGGAACGGGCATCTACGTTGCGCACTGGCCGATCCGCTCGACACAGCCCGGTTGCAGGCGATCGCCTTCCGCGCCGGCGAGGCACCGCTCGGCCAATTCCTCGCCGAGACGCGCGGTGCCACCATCCACGTCGCCGGTCATCTGCGTCGCGACAGCTGGCGCGGCGGCGCGGCGGTGCAGCTTTTGATCGACGACGCCGCGCCGGCTATCGGCTGACCGGCTTTCCTTCGCACCTGGCTGACCCGGCGCGCACGCTACGGGGTAGAGGGTGGCTCCCAGCGTATAGCTCCGATGCATTTTTACCCCAATTCATTTTTCTCTTCTGCGTTGATACTGTGCGCATCATGCCCGGGGATCGCCCGCAAAGCCGGGAAGGGGCACCGCGTCCACAGAGAGAGTGAAATCAGTCAAACAACAAGACCGCGCTAAAGGAGAACCCACGATGCCGATGCCGAGACGAGTTGAATATCCCGCCGCGATCGAGCCGCTGGTCCAGTTCATCGAGGACACGCCGCCCACCGAGATTCTGGATCGCACCCTCGACAAGTTGCGTGCCGGGGTACCGACGCAGACCATGCTGACCGCCTCGGCGCTTGCAGTGACCCGCTCCACCGACATGCCGCCCGGTCATCACGGCGGTGCGTTGCACGCATTGGCGGGCCTCTACGCGATCTCCAAGACGGTCGAGCGCCTGGAAGGCGAGCAGCGTTTTGTCCCGGTATTGCAGCACGTGGCGTTGACCAACAAGCACATCAATCATCCGGCGATGGGGCCGTATCAGCTGCTGGAGTTCGAGCCGCTCGATGCCGGCGGGTTCGAGGCGGCCAAGGCGGACTTTCTGATGGCGGTCACGCGTGGCGAGTGGAACAAGTCGGACCATCTTTTCCAGTGGATGTGGAAAAACGCGCCGGCGATCGAGGTTTTCGATCTGTTGATGAGCGTGGCGATCCCGAAGAATTTCCACGACGACCATTACTTCATGTACCCCGGTACGATGTGGCGCGCCTTCGAGACCGGCGTTCTCGACAAGGAACTCCTGCCGGTGCTGATGCGGCCGGTGGTGCGCTTTGTGACCCGTAACCCGGTCGCTCCGAACAATCCGATGCCCTCGCCAATGCCGGCGATCGAAGCGCTGATCGAGGAGCACCAGCTGTTGGGCCGCATCCTCCGTCAGCGGAGCGGCGAGGATGAGACGGCGGCGATCGGTGAACTCGGAGAGGCGATCGGGCATGTCGACGTCTTTGCCGATATTCCGAAGCTGATGGCCAAGGCGCTGGCCGGCGGGCTGTCGCTCGAAGGCGGCGGCGAGGCGCTGTCGATCGGTGCCGCCGGGCTGTTCATGCGCTCCCTTGGCGGGAACCCGATGGATGTCCACTTGCACACCAGCATCAATCTGCGACGCTGGCTGCTGCGGCAGGACGGGCTCAGCATCCGCAACAAGGTATTGCTGCTGCTGACGTGGCAGTCGGGTCCGGAGATCCGCTCGACTGCGACACGCATGGCGCCGCCGCCGCGGCCCGATATGACTGCGGTTGCCAAACTGCCGGCGCGCACGCAGGGTGAATTGCTCGACGCGATCGCTCACAGCGTCTACCACCAGCCGCCGGTCGACTGGTCGACGGTCACCAATCTCGGGCTGATGCAGGCGGTGCCGGAGGTCGAGGAGACGATGAACCTCGCCACGCAGTATGTGAAGTCCGGCTACGACCCGAAGGCTTTTATTGCGCGGCTGGCAGAGATCGTCTGCCACGACAATTTCACCGAGATGCACGCCTTCAAGCATCACCAGTCGATTGTCGAGGAGTACAACACGACGCGCGAGCCGTGGCGTTGGATGCATCTGGTGTGCGGCGCCCGGGCCGCGGCAGTTTCCTTCGGCAAGAACATGGCGGTCTATGAGGAGTATCTGGAGCTCCTTCACGCCGCATAGCCGGGGCTAGAAAAACCGGGGGGGGGCCCGACGCCTCCCGGTTCTGCTCATCTCCGCGAGGCGGCACGCGTACGCTTTCGCCGAGGTAATGGGCGGGATCCCGTAGCCGGCACTGATCCCCTGGGTCACGACTGCGTCGAACCGCCCCCGCGGCGGGCGAAATACAGCGAAAATCTCGATTTCGCGCCCCGATCGGTCGCTTTGGTATGGAAAATAAAGCGCAGTATCAGTAGGTTAGCGGCGAACGTTACGCTGCGGATCAATGGAATTTTTGGCGCCGATCAACGAATTTCGGGCTCCGAGATTGCCTGGGTGAGCGGGGCAACCTAGCATCGGCGGTCCTGCGTGGTTTGGGAGGGTTTCATGGAATTCGGCGCCTCGATCTTTTTCACCGATTACTCGATCACTCCGGCCGAGTTGGCGGTCGCAATGGAGGAGCGCGGCTTCGATTCGGTGTGGGCGGCCGAGCATTCGCACATCCCGGTGCCGCGCCGCACGCGGGCCGACAGCGAGCTGGGCAAGCGCTACTACGATGTGATGGACCCCTTCGTCACCTTGACCGCGGCGGCCTGCTCGACCAAGCGGCTCAAAATCGCGACCGGCATCTGCCTCGTCATCCAACGCGACACGATCCAGACCGCGAAGCTCGTCGCCTCGCTCGATCAGGTCTCGGGCGGGCGTTTCCTGTTCGGCATCGGGGGCGGATGGAACCAGGAGGAGATCGAGAACCACGGCACCGTCTTTGCGACGCGTATGCAGAAAATGCGCGAGCAGATCGAAGCGATGAAGGCGATCTGGACCGCGACGAAGCCGGAATATCACGGCGAGCTTGTCGATTTCGGCACGATCATGACCTGGCCGAAGCCGATGCAGAAGCCGCATCCTCCGGTCATTCTCGGCGGCGCCTTTCCATGGGCGGCGCGGCGTGCGATCCGTTACGGTGATGGCTGGTATCCGAACGCCGCAAGCGGCAATCCCGAGGAATACCTGCCAGCCTTCCGCAAGATGGCGCATGACGCGGGGCGCGATCCTGCCTCCCTGTCGGTCACGATCGGCGGCGCGCCCGACGATCTCGACAAGCTGAAACGGTTCCGTGACCTCGGCGCTGCGCGGGTCAATGTCAGCCTGATGTCGGAAGCCCCCGACGACATCTTGCCGACATTGGACAAGTGGGCCGGCTACATCCGCCAACTGCGCGACTGAGGCGGCGGCAGATCCACCGCACTGCGCAGTGCGAGCGGCAAAGACGTGGGTGGTAGCATCGCCCCCTCGTGACACCGGCGCAAGCCGGTGCCCCGCCTCTGCCCGAGATGACGGAAGGGGCCGGGGGCCATTTCATGCTATTGCGTCTCACTGACGCGAACTTGCACCGTCGGGAGGCTGGGTCCATCGTCCGATGTAGGACTTATGGGCAAAGGACCACACGAAGTCCGGCCACGGGGACCAAAGGTTGAGCGGCTGCCGGAGACATACTTGAGCCTGACGGTGCGGCAATCAATAGATCGGCCAAAAGGGCAGGGGAGGGAAGGAAAACGCGATGTTGGCCTGGCTGCGCGATCTAACTTCGCCGGAACGCCGGACGATGCTCGCCTGCTGGGGCGGCTGGACCTTGGACGGCTTCGATCAGCAGCTCTACAGCTACGTCGTCCCCACGGTCATTGCGGTATGGGGCATGTCGACCGGCGCCGCCGGCACGATCGGCACAGTCACCGTCGTGACATCAGCTTTCGGCGGCTGGTTTGCCGGGACGCTCTCGGACCGTTTCGGCCGCGTGCGCATGCTGCAGATCGCGATCCTGTGGTATTCGATCTTTACCTTCCTGTGCGGCTTCGCCCAGAGCTTCGAGCAGCTGTTCATCCTGCGCGGCCTGCACGGGCTCGGGTTCGGTGGCGAATGGGCCACCGGCGCGGTGCTGATGGGCGAGGTCATTCGCGACAAGTATCGCGGCCGCGGCGTCGGCTTCGTGCAGACCGGTGCCGCCGTCGGTCCGGGCTTGGCAGCGCTCGTCTACGCCGGCCTCTACGCCGTTCTGCCCGAAACGATCGCGTGGCGGGCGCTGTTCTGGGTCGGCATCTTGCCCGGCCTGTTCGTGCTGTGGATCCGCCGCAGCATTCCGGAATCGGAAGCGTTCGAGGGGCTGCGCAACAGCAGCACGCAACCCGGTATCGCCCACCTGCTCTCGGCGTTTCGCGGGCCGTATCTGTGGCTGACGGTGAAAGTGTCGCTGATGGTCATGGGTGCGCAAGGTGGTGTGTGGGCCGTGGGGTTCTGGATGCCGACCTATCTGCGCACGGTGCGCCATCTCACCGCCTCCGGCACCGGGCTCTACGTCGCGGTTCAGCAATTTGGGGCGCTGATCGGGTTCCTGCTCGGCGCCTATCTCGCCGACGCGATCGGCCGGAAATCAACTTTCATGATCTCGGCTATCGCGACAATCATCATGGTGCTCGTCTATCTGTACGTGCCGGTTGGCGACACCGGTCTCTTGCTGCTCGGGATCCCGCTAAACACCGCAATCCTAATGAAGTTCGCGCCGATGGGCCCGTTCATGACCGAGCTCTACCCGACCAGCGTCCGCGGCACCGGCCAGGGGTTCTGCTACAATGCCGGCCGGGCGATCGGCTCGGTGTTCATGACCGCGATCGGCTTTGCGACGGCGGTAATGCCGCTCGGGGCGGCGATCGCGTTATTCTCGACTTTGGCCCACGCGCTGATGATCGTCATGCTGTTGCTGCTCCCTGAGACGCGCGGGCGCGCCATCGCGAGCCTCGAGGCCGAAGTGCCGGATGCGGTGGCCTATCCCTCCCAAGCGGCTGTTGGGCGCGGTTAAGGCCTCGCGCCCGCGTCGCGCGTCCGTTAGGATCATCGTATCGCACGCATCCGAAAGGAGACGGGTCATGGCTCGCGCTTACAACACGATCGATGCCGACGGCCATATTCTGGAGCCGCTCGATCTGTGGGATAAATACATCGATCCCGAATACCGCGAGCGCCGGCCGCGCTTTACCATCGACGACAACGGCAAGGAGCGCCTCACCGTCGAAGGCAAATTGCTGGGTAATCCGCGGGGGATCGGTAGCCTCGGTGCAGTCGGAGTCCGGCAGGGTGCGGTAAAGCCCGACAGCCTCAAATACGGTGACGGCAAGAAGGGTGGGTTCGACCCGCACGCCCGCATCGTCGACATGGACGCGGACGGGATCGACGCGGCTTTTCTGTATCCGAGCCTCGGCTTGTTTGCCGGTGCCGTCGAGGACTCCGGGCTCGCGGCCGCGATGTGCCGCGCTTATAACCGCTGGCTCGCCGATTACTGCAAGCCCTATCCCGAGCGTCTGTTCGGGGTCGCGATGCTGCCGATGCAGTCGGTCGACCTAGCGATCGACGAGATGCGCTATGCGCGCGAAAAGCTCGGGATGCGCGGCGGGTTCCTGCGGCCGAACCCGTACCACGGCAACAAGATGATCAGCGACCCGATGTACGAGCCGTTCTGGACGATGGCCGAGGAGCTCGACTTTTCGATCGGCTTTCACGAGGGCTCGACCACCGCGATGCCGACCGTCGGCGTCGACCGCTTTGAGACGGACCGCGCGGCACGCCACATGATCAGCCATACGATGGAGATGATGCTGGCGGCGCTGAGCGTGATCTGGGGCGGTGTCGTCGACCGCCACCCGCGACTGCGCATCGCGTTCCTCGAATTGGGCGGTGGCTGGATGGCACCCTGGCTCGACCGCATGGACCGGCATTTCGACGACCGGGGATTTAACGAAACCGCGCCGAAGATGCGGCCGAGCGAGCTGTTCCAGCGCAATTGCTGGATCTCGTTCGAGCCGGTCGAGGACAGCATCGCCGTGCTCGCCGATTATATCGGCCCGCACAAGATCATGTGGGCGACCGATTATCCGCACCAGGACGGCTTCTTCCCGGGAGCGCCGCAGATGCTGCGCGATCGGCTCGGACCGTTGTCGCCGGCGGCGAAGCATCAAGTCATGGCCGGTGGTGCGATGGGCTTTTACGCCCTAAACTGACGCCCGCTAGGGTCCTCCGCCTTGCCCCGATTGCGCTCGGGGCAAGGCGGCCGTCAACAGAACGGGGTCAGTTTGCCGGCGGAAAGAACACCAGGGTGCGCACCTCGATGCTTTCCCGCGGCGGTGCGTCGGGGGTCAGCGGGTTGTCGAACGAGGTGTGGAACGACAGACGGGCGCGGCCGTCATTGGCGCTGTCGTGGACCCGTATGAACAGCACCTCGTCGGGCTGCTGATCCGAGAAATAGTACCAGCGGTGCGCCGGGTTGTAGGCGACCCGCGAGGTCTCGCCGCGGACATGGGCATAGACGAGATCGCTGGCTATCAGATCGCCATCGGTGAAGCTGCGCGCGTCGCACAGCGCCAGCGGAGAATCCTGCACCGGCCCGCGGATCGGGCGCCATACATTGACGATGCCAAAGCGGTGCTTCAGGAGCTCTTCGGCGTCGGCGCCCAGGTGGTCGCGCACCCGGCGCGGCGCCGAGTTCACCGTATGGTCGTTGTGCACTTGCCGTGAGGGCTTGGCCAGGCCCTCACGTGTGGCATTGCGCACATTGTGGTCAAAGACAAAGACGCGGCTGGCGCCCAATTTGTCCTTCAACAGCTGCTCGACCTCCGGGTAGTAGACGCGCTTGATCTCCGCGGGATCATAGAAATTGGCCACCGCAGTCGGCGCCTTGACCAGCGCGAAACCGTTGCGGTCCAGCGTGAACTCGGCTTCGCGGCCCCGCGCGTCCTCGATCGTGACCTCGTGTGGATCGTCGGTGCCGCTCCAGCGCGGCACGCCGGGCGGTGGCTCGATGCGATAGGCGGCCGGCTTTTCGTTGCCGCGTATCAGGTAATGGAGTGTCGTGTTGAGGGTTTTGGGCGTTATGGCGGCATCGAGCGGCATGTTTGGACTCCTCCGATGTTGAGCTCGCTTTGCGGTAAATTTCAGTCTTAGCGCGTCACGATTTGTGGAGCGCAGCGAAACGTCACGACGTTCCACTACTCCACGTCCTCGTGTGGGTGTCAATCGCGATTACAAAATCGACCCGTGAAGGAAGTTATTTTAGCAGATATAGATTGTTCTTTGTGCTGCGCTCGAAGGCTCGCCTGAGGCGCGGGTGATCTGACTGATCTCGCTGGCGCAGCGACGCCACAGAAATTGCATTGAAATACAGTAGAACCATTCCCAGAGATCGCCTCGTAGGGGACGTGAGCCGCTACGAAAATGCGCTTTTCGGCTTTAGCTCCGCTCGGACATTGCCTTCGGGAGAGGGGTGGCCGGCTATGTGACCCCGGCCGCGCTGTACGCATCAAAGATCAGTCGGACCGCGTGCGCGCATTCGCTCGCCGGGATCGGCGGCGGGTCGCCGCGCCCGTACGCTTCCAGTGCCTCTCTGACTGCACGCGGGTAGCCGGCCACCCATTCCGGCGGCTGCGGGATGGTCTCGTCGCGACCGGGGGCGAGGATGAGCAAGCCGCCTGGCACCTGGCGCAGCAACAGCCGCTCTCCGGCGACCTTCTGCTCGCCGTCGGTCTGGTTCGCGGGCCAAGTCGGCATCGTGTAGCCGACCTCGTTGTGAAACAATATGCCGCTCGGCGTCCGCATCGTGGCGAGCGCGTAATCCTCGACCTCGACGCCATGCGCCCGCCGGCTGACGACGGCGGAAACGACTTGGAGTTCCTCGCCGGTGACGAACCGCGCGATGTCGAAGCCGTGTCCCCCGAGATTGAGCAGCGCGCCGCCGCCCGCTTGCGACTTCTCGGCCATCCAAGGCGAGTCCCATTCGATATAGCGCCGCATCGTCGGACGGATCCCGCGATAGACGATGTGCGAGATCCGGCCGAACTCGCCGGCTGCGATCATGCGTTTAACGGTCACCGCCCAGAACGAGTAGCGGACCATGAACGGGACCCCGACCCATGCTCCCTTCTCGGCGGCAAGGCTCGCGAGAGCCGCGACCGTGTCGGGATCGGTGCCCCACGGCTTTTCCATGATGAATGGGATGCCGGCATCGACGAGAAAGCGAAAGGTCTCCGGCATGTCGCAGTGTCGGCCGAGGGCAATGGCAAATTCCGGCCGCGTCGCCTCGATCATCTGACGATAGTCGGTGAACGGCGTGCTGCCAAAGCGCTCAGCGCGATCCTTGGCGATCCTTTCAGTGCGGTCGGAGACCCCGACGATGTCACATCCGAGATCGCGCAGGATGCGCAGATATGCCGCGTCGTAGGCAGAGTGCCAATGACTGACGTCGATCGCGGCCACGCGCTTCGGCATCCTCACGGCGATCCTCCCTACCGAGGGTCCGCCGCGGCGCCGCCTCAGGCGCCGCGGCGCAGCTCGACTACTCTGCAGCGGCCCTTGTGGGCTCGATGAACCGCGACACCCACTTATTGCGACGCTTCAGGCCGTCGCGATACATCGCTTCGAAGTCGGCTGGCGGGAAGGAGTGGGTGGAACCCCGCTGGAGGAGCGCTTCCATCCATGCCTTCAGCCGCGGGAACTTTTCGATATGGCCGAGTTTCTTGACCCGGTCGAGGAAGTAATAGCGCTGCAGAAACGGGGCATACGCGGCATCGACCAGCGAATATTTGGTGCCGTTGAAGAAGGGGCCGCTGCCCTGCTTTTCGAGCGCCTTTTCGAGCCGCTCGAACGGCACCGGGATCTGCTCGGCCGCCTTGTTGTAATCGGCCTCGGTGTCGGCATACGCGGTCGCCGTCACGATGCTGGCAAAGGTCGGCACATAATCGGTCCAGGCGCGATTGCCGGCGCGCTCGATCGGGTCCTCGGGATGCAGCCGTGGCGCGATCGTTTCGTCCAAGTACTCGTTGATGGCATTTGACTCGAACAACGACACCTTGTCGTCGATGGTCAGAGCCGGAACCTTCTTGTGCGGCGAGATCGCGAGAAACCAATCGGGCCGATTGTCGGGCTCGATGTGGCGGAGCTCAAACTCGGTCTTCTTTTCGCGAAAGACGATCGCCGAGCGCTGCACCCAGGGGCAGGTCTTGAAGCTGACGAGCATATATTTCGCCATGGCGGCCTCCGATGACTTGTTGGAGAGCCGCCATGATCGCACGCATACCCGGCTCGGTTAAGCACAAATCGTCGACCCTCCCACCCCGAGCTCCGCCTGGGGAGGAAGGAATAGGAAGGGAAGGCTCAGCCCCCCTGAGGTACCGGGCCGTATGGCTGAGTGATCAGCTCGAGCAAATGGCCGTTGGGGTCGTCGAAATAGACGCCGCGGCCGCCATAGAGATGATTGATCTCGCCAGGCCGCTCGCGGCGGAAATTCGCGTAGTGGGCGACACCGGCAGCTCGGATGCGGGCGAGAGCGGCGTCGAACTCTGCTTCGCTCACTAGAAAGGCATAGTGTTGCGGGCGGAAGCCCTCCGAGTCGGAAAAATCGAGGGTGACGCCGTTGCCGGTCTTGACCGGGACGAAGTGGCCCCATTCAGGTCCCGCTTCCAGGTTCAGGATGTCGGCCAAAAATTTGGCGGAAGCCCATTTGTCCTTCGCCGGGATGATCGTGTGGTTCAGCTCGACACTCATCTGTGCGCTCCTTTTCAATGCGGCCTACCGCACCCCGTCAGCGAGCCGCGATAGATGATAGGTGGGGTCGCCGAACAAATGTTCGATGACCATGCAGCGGCGGAAATAATGGCCGACGGCATATTCCTCGGTCATGCCGATGCCGCCGTGCAGCTGGACAGCGTTTTGCGC
Source organism: uncultured Alphaproteobacteria bacterium (assembly GCA_963703745.1). GTDB lineage: Bacteria > Pseudomonadota > Alphaproteobacteria > ATCC43930 > CGMCC-115725 > AP-15. The sequence continues at coordinate 397,354 of CAVPFL010000002.1, forward strand.
GACAAAGCGGCTGGCCTGGCCGACCCCGACCTTGGCCATCGCGATGTTGCGGGCCCGTTCCGCGGGATCGGGCTCGTCGACCGTCATCGCCGCCAGCATCGCCATGCTGCGACCCCGCTCCAGGGCGATCAGCATCTCCGCGGCACGGTGTTGCAATACCTGATTCTGGCCGATCGGTTTGCCGAACTGCTGGCGCGTCTTCAAATATTCGAGCGTCATCGCGTGCATCACTTCCATCGCGCCGACCGCCTCGGCCGAAGTGGCGGCGATCCCGGCCTCGACCACCCGTTCGATGACCGGAAAGGCGCGGCCGGGCTCGCCCAAAACGTCGTCGGTCGCTATCTCAACCGCGCTTAGCGAAATCTCAGCCGCACGGGTGCCGTCGCGCATCCGATAGGACCGGCGCGCCACGCCGTTGGCCTCCGCATCGACGAGAAATAGCCCGATACCGTCGGAGTCGTCCCGCGCGCCCCTGACGCGCGCGCTGACGATCAGCTTTTGCACCCCGTCGCCGTGTGCGACGACGCTCTTGGCGCCGTCGAGCACCCAGCCGTGTCCGGTCGGCTTTGCTGTGGTCAGGACATCGGTAAGGTCGTAGCGCGCCTGTCGTTCGCCATGGGCGAAGGCCAGTGTCACGCGGCCTTCGGCAACCTGCGGCAGGATCGCCTTTTTCTGCGCGTCGCTGCCGGCGAGGCGCAGCGTGGTGCCGCCAAGCACTACCGTCGCCAGATACGGCTCGAGCGCCAGCACCCGGCCGAAGGCCTCCATGACCAGCATGATCTCGATCGCGCCGCCGCCAAACCCGCCATCCTCCTCTTCGAAAGGCAGGCCAAGCAGCCCCTGCTCGGCATAGCGCGCCCACATCTGGGAGCTGAAACCGTCGGGCTCGGCGAGATAGCCCCGCCGCTGGGCGAAGCTGTAATGGTCGGCGAGCAGACGGTCGATAAACTCGCGCAGGAGCCGCTGCTCGTCGGAAAATTCGAAATCCATCTGCAGCTCCGCTTACATGCCATCTTCATCACCGGGCTTGGCCCGGTGATCCACGCTACGGTGGTACGGACAGGCAGTGTCCGTCACGTGGATGGCCGGATCAAGTCCGGCCATTGACCGATGGTGTTCAGAGCCCCAATACGGCTTTGGTCAGGATGTTCTTCTGGATCTCGTTGGTGCCGCCATAGATCGAGGCGGCGCGCAGGAACAGATAGCTCTTGGTCGCCTCGCTCGCCCAAGTGGGTCCGAGCTCCGGCTCGTTGCTGAGCACCTCCAGCTCCTCCGCCCAATCCGGCATGGAGAGCGGACCGCCGACATCCATCGCCAGCTCGGTTGTCGCCTGCAGCAGTTCCGTCCCGTTGATCTTCAGCGCCGATGACAACGGATCGGGCTTTCCCGCCTCCTTCTTTGCGTAAGCCGAGACAACGCGGAACTGGGTGATCTCGAGCGCTTTGATGTCGGTCTCGAGCTGTGCCACGCGCAGGCGGAAGGCTTGGTCTTCGATCAGCGGCTTGCCGTTGGCGCGCATCTCGTGCGCCGCCTCTTTGGCGAATTTGACCCGCTCCTTCGATTTGCCGAGGCGCGCGATGCCGGTGCGTTCGTTGCCGAGGAGGTACTTTGCGACGTCCCAGCCGCGGTTCTCCTCACCCACCAGATTCTCCGCCGGCACCTTGACGTCGTCGAAAAACACCTCGTTCAGGTGATGGCTGCCATCGATCGAGACGATCGGCCGGACCGTGATGCCCGGAGTCTTCATATCGATCAGCAGAAACGAAATCCCCTCCTGGCGCTTTTTCACCGTCGGATCGGTCCGCACCAGGCAGAAACACCAGTCGGCGTGGTGCGCCGTCGAGGTCCAGATCTTTTGGCCGTTGACGACGTAATCATCGCCCTCTCGCCTCGCTGCAGTCTTCAGCGAGGCCAGATCCGAGCCGGCCCCCGGCTCCGAAAAGCCTTGGCACCACCAATCGTCGATATTGGCCGCGCGTGGCAGAAAGCGGCGCTTCTGCTTCTCGGTGCCGAACTGGATCAACACCGGCCCGATCATTGTGATGTTGAAAGAGGAGACCTCCGGCGCCGGCGCCAGCTGGTTCTCCTCGAGAAAGATCATGCGCTGCACCGGCGACCAGCCGGGTCCGCCATACTCCTTCGGCCAGTTGAAGGCAGCCCAGCCGCGCTCGTTGAGGATGCGCTGCCAGCGCACTGTGTCCTCCTTGCGCGGCGCATAGCCGAGCCGCATCCGCTCGCGAATGTCGTCCGGCAGGTGATCGCGGATAAAGGCTCTGAGCTCGTCGCGGAACACGAGCTCGTCGGCCGTAAAACGTAAATCCATGGCGCATCTCCCTGGTTCCCGGCGACGGCATTATAAGTGAGGTAGGCGGGGCTCCGGTAGAGCCCAGTCTGCCAATCAGCGTTGACCCAGATCGGTAGTAGCCGGGAAATAGGCTTGCGCGAGTTGCGGTGACATGTTGTACACGAAAAAGCTGCGCCGATTTGAGCCGCCGCCCATCGCATAGCCGAACTGCCAGGGCGGCGCTTCCTCGACCCAGACGTAGCTCACGCTTCCCGGCGCCAGCTGCACGGTATCGGCCTCGTCGTTCGGCAGACCATAAGACTGCACAGTAAAGCGGTAGGTCCCCGGCGCGAAATCGCGATAGAATCTGGAGGTGTGCGGGATGCTGCCAACCGGGGTGCCGTTGGCGTAGATCTCCGGCACGGCCCCATAGAAAAAGTTGCGGCCGTCGGGCTGGCCGGCGCGGAGAAACCAGACCCGTGCTGTCCCAGGGCTCGGTGCCCCGAGCGATGTGTTCGGAACGGCCGCCGCGGCCGCAGATATCGATCCCGCCAGAATGACGAGGCCGAGCAGCATGGGTTTGAGGTAATTGAAGTTGAACATGGTCGCTTCCTGTCTGGGACTGCCTGTCCGCTGACAGGTGGGAAGGGACCAATAGCGAGAGCTTCTCGCGAAGATGAAATCGAGTTTACCAAAGTGCTGACGATCGGCTTCGCTGCGACAGTTATTTCAACCGGGCCCATCGGTCGGAGGGTCGCTGCCAGATTCGCGCAGCATGTAGCCTGCTCCCGGCACCGTGTGGATCAGCGGTTGGGCGAAGCCGTGGTCGATCTTTTGGCGCAGCCGGTGGATGTGCATGTCGACGTTATGACCGGCTGCCTCGAAATCGTACTCCCAGGCGGCCTCGCGCAGCATCGAGCGCGTCACGACCTGGCCCGCATGGCGCAGCAACAGCTCGAGCAGCAGGAACTCGCGGCGTTGCATATCGATGACGCGGCCGGCCCGCGACACTGTGCGCCCGACTGTGTCGAGCTCGAGTTCGCCGGCGCGCAAGACGGCATGGCGCCGCGAACGGTCGGCCCGGCGGGCGAGCGCCTCCAGACGCGCCAGCAATTCAGAGAAGGCGTACGGCTTGGCGAGATAGTCGTCGCAGCCGGCGCGCAGACCCTCAACCCGATCCGCCGTGGTGGCGACCCCGCTCAGCATTAGAACGGGGGTTCGGCGATCGCGCCGGCGCAGCTGCCGAACGACGCCGAGACCGTCGAGCCCCGGCAATCGGCGATCGAGCACGATCGCATCGTAGACGCCCTCGAGCGCCATCGCCAGCGCGGTGTCGCCGTCGGCCGCACGGTCGACGACATGCCCGCTCTCATGCAGGCCTTGCACGAGGTAGTCTGCGGTGCGCGCATCGTCCTCGGCGACCAGCAACCGCAAGCGGGCTCTCCTTCCCTAAACTTGAATTCACACTCCGGAGATCGGAGCTTGGCCGGCGGAATGCCAGATTACCATCGACCGATCCGGTCGAACCCGATAGTAGGAAAGTCATGGCCAGAGTTTTGGTCATCGAGGACGATCTCGGGACAGCCGCGGAGATCGCTTCGGCGCTCGGCGACGCTGGCTTCGAGGCGGACTGCGCCCATACCGGGCGCGACGGGCTGCTGCGGGCCGCCACCGGCAAGTACGATGCAATCGTCCTCGATCGAATGCTGCCCGGCGACCTCGACGGTCTCGGTGTGCTATCGACCTTGCGCACGATCGGGGACGAGACCCCCGTGTTGATCCTCAGCGCGCTGTCCGCGGTTGACGAGCGCGTGCGCGGGTTGCGCGCCGGCGGCGACGACTATCTGACCAAACCATTCGAGTTCGTCGAGCTGATTGCGCGGATCGAGGTGCTGGCCCGCCGCAAGATGGTGGCCCAACCGGTAACGGCGCTGCAGGTCGGCGATCTGCGGATCGATCTGTTAACCCGTGAGGTCCGGCGCGCCGGCCGGCATATCGAGTTGCTGCCGCGGGAATATCGCCTGCTTGAATACATGATGCGCCATCATGGCCACGTGCTTACTCGGACGATGCTGTTCGAGGAGGTCTGGGGTTACCGGTACGATCCTCAGACGAACGTCATCGATGTTCATGTCGGCCGGTTGCGACGCAAGCTCGAAGAGGGCGGGCTGCCGCAGATGATCCACACGCTCCGCGGCTCTGGTTACGTGCTCCGTGCCGCTGCATGACCTGCCGCGCGCGTCGGGCTTCCGGCTCGGCCTGTTTTTCCTGGCGCTGTTCCTGGCGGCATCTGCGATCCTGTTCGGGTTCGTCTATTGGCGGACCGCGTGGTATCTGCACGGCGAGGTCGACGTGTGGCTCAAACGCGAGATGGCGGCGCGGGTCGCCTCGGGCGAGGCGGCGCTCAGGCAGGCCGTCGAAGACCATCTGCGCCTCGATCCGGCCGGCCGGCGGCCCTTCGCCTTGTTCGATCCCGAGGGTCATTGGCTCGCCGGCAACCCGGCCACCCTGCCCGCGCCATTGCGGCGGCTGGACCGACCGTTCAATCTCACCTTGCCGCGAGACGGTGCGCCGGAACCGTTCCGCGGCATCGCCCATCGGCTCGCCTCGGGCGACATCTTTCTTGTCGCCGAAGACATGCGCGACATCCGGGAGTTCCGCGATTTACTGCTCGGCGCGATGGCTTCTGGCGCCACTCTGGTCCTCGTCATAGGCCTGGCCGGTGCAGCGGCCATCGGCGCGGGCGCCGTCGGTCGGATCGATGCCGTCACACGCGCGATCGAGCGCATCGTCAATGGCGATTTCAGTGAGCGGCTGCCGGGCGGCGGGACCGGTGGTGATCTCGCCCGACTGATTCTGGTCGTCAACCGCATGCTCGACCAGATCGAGCGGCTGATGCGCGAGGTCAAAGGTGTCACCGAGGACATCGCGCACGACCTGCGAACGCCGCTGACCCGCCTTCTCGCGGGCTTGGAGCGGACGCGCCGACGCGCGACCACGGCCGACGCGTACGCCGCCGCCGTCGACGAGGCGATCGCCGAGACGAAGGGCATTCTCGCCACCTTCTCCGCGCTGCTGCGCATTGCCGAGATCGAGGACGGTGCGCGCCGCGCCGCCTTTAGGACCGTCGACCTCAACACGGTGGCGGCCGACGTGGCCGAGTTCTACGAGCCGCTCGCCGAGGGCAAGGGGATTTCGCTGTCGCTCGAGCGCGCCGGGAGCCCAGCCGAACTGTCGGGCGACCCGAACCTGCTCTTCGAGGCGATCGGCAACCTTGTCGACAACGCGATCAAGTACTCGCCGCCGGGCGGGCGGGCCACGATACGCGCCTTCGGCGGCGGGGGCTGTCTCGGCGTCGAGGTCAGCGACACCGGTCCGGGTATCGCCAAGGCCGAGCGCGATGCCGTGTTGCGGCGTTTTTACCGCGCCGAGAAAAGCCGACATACCCCGGGCACCGGGCTCGGGCTCAGCCTTGTCGCGGCGGTGGCGCGGCTGCACGGCCTCGAGCTGGAGATCGACGACGCGATGCCCGGCTGCCGCGTGAGTTTGTGGGGTGACGGCGACCGGCTGCACCCGGCCGCGCAGCAAGTCGGTATGTCAGCGGGGATGTGAGGCAACCATGCTCGCGGCGGGGACTGCCCGCGACCCGTCGCGAGCGATCCCGGATCGGCGGGCGTCATCGGCCGGGAGGTTTCACTCATGTTCAATTGGGCCCGGGCGGCTTTGCACAAAAAATGCCGAAAATCACCACCTTTTTTTGTGCAACGGCTGATTCTGCACAAAATAGGATATAACAAGAACCTCTATGTAGTGGGGGATGGGACAATTCGAATCGGAAGATGCTGTTTCATCTCAGCAGGTACATAACTCCATTGCCCATCCCAAGACACCTCAACAACGTAAATTGCTGAAATGAAATTAACCGCTTCTATCTGAAGATGAAAGCGTACGCCCTCGTTGCGACCAACGAATCCCTGAAAATTAAAAGGGGTAGTGTAAATAAGTGGCTGGAACCCTGGACCGTTCTCCACGACGCGCCCGAAATCGACAACTTGTTCTCTGAGAAGAGTAATGACGGGTGGCGTAAATTCGGACGGTGCCCATACAAATTGCCGCGGCACGGACATCGACACAGGCTGAAAGATGCCGCTCGGGTCTCGCCTACTCAATCCTATGAGCAGGACTCGGCAGTTCTGTGAGATGGACCCCAAAAATGAGACAGTTGGCTAAGGTGGAGCCCTGCCCCTAGAAAGCGCGATGGCGCAGGAGCAGGACATGAAGCGGACACGGAAGAAGCACAATGCGGCGTTCAAGGCGAAGGTGGCGCTGGCGGCGGTCAGGGGTGACCGGACGATCGCCGAACTGGCGAGTGAGTTCGGGGTCCATCCGAACCAGATCTATAACTGGAAGAAGCAGCTGCTGGACGGGGCGGCGAGTGTTTTCGAAGGCGGCGGTGCAACGGTCGAGAGTGTGGCCAGCGAGGCGCAGGTCGATCTTCTGTACCGGCAGATTGGCCAACTGAAGGTCGAAAACGATTTTTTGGCACGAAAGCTCGGCAAATGAGCCGAGCGGAACGGCGCGCGCTGGTCGAGCGCACGGATCCGGCGCTGCCGATATCACAGCAGTGCCGTTTGCTGGCGATATCGCGCTCTTCGGTCTACCGGCGGCCGGACGAGGTCGGCGAGGAGGACCGTACCATCATGGCGTTGATCGACCGGCACTATCTGGCGCGGCCCTATTACGGCTCGCGCCGAATGGCGGCATGGCTGGCCACCCGGGGTCACCTAGTCAACCGCAAGCGGGTCCAGCGACTGATGCGTCTGATGGGACTGGTGGCGATCTACCAGCGCCCGCACACCAGCAAGGCGGCAGCTGAGCACAAGATCTACCCGTACTTGCTCGGCGGGATGGCGATCGAGCGGGTCAATCAGGTGTGGTGCTCGGACGTTACGTATATCCCGATGGCCAAGGGCTTTCTCTATCTGGTGGTCGTCATGGACTGGGTCAGCCGCGCGGTGCTGGCGTGGCGACTGTCGAACACGCTTGGCGCCGATTTTTGTGTCGAGGCGCTCGAGGAGGCGCTCTGCCGATACGGCCGGCCCGAGATCTTCAATACCGACCAGGGCAGTCAGTTCACCAGCGACGATTTCACCGGCACGCTGAAGGATCATCAGATCACCATCAGCATGGACGGCAAGGGCCGGTGCATGGACAACATCTTCGTCGAGCGGCTGTGGCGAAGCCTCAAATACGAGGAGGTCTACCTCAACGCCTATGCGAGCGTGTCGGAGGCCAAAGCAGGTATTGGAGCTTGGCTCGATTTCTACAATGAGGAGCGCCAGCACCAGAGCCTCGGCTATCGCACGCCGCGGCAAATTTACCAGGAAGGCCTGTGGATATGTGGACGATCGGCGTTGCCGACCGGCTCCGCTTCCCCCGCTTCCCGAGCCAGCTCGGACAGCGGGGAAATGCTCGCCTTCGCCCACATACCCACAGGCGCCACAGCCAACAAAGGATTTGATATTGATGAGGTGAAAAGTAGAATTGTCAAACTAGCCATCGCGGTCACCGCGATCGGAGCCGACATCGAAATCGGCCGGGCTACACCTTAAGCAGCGGCTCCGGCTGTCTCACCATCGGGGTCCACCTCACTGGGCAGGTATCCAACGCCGCTGATTTATCACCCGAAGGTGGTAGTACATTGCCCGAGTGGTGCCCGAGCCAGTGGTTCCCCCTATGGGCGTCGGATCTCCATCAAGAGTATGCCCGACAAGGGTGAGGGACGGAGTCGCCCCGAGTGTAGAACGAAACCAATCTCCCCAAATAGCAACAACCGCTACCGCTATTGTGCCGAACGCAGTGAACCCTTCAATGATGTGCGTAATCACCGCAGGTGCCGTCGCTGCGCAGCTTCTCGCGAAACGTCAGCTCGTCCGAGGTGAACCGCACGTCCATGGCCGATCTCTTCTACTCTCAGCCATTATACAGCGCGGCGACCCACTCGGACAGACCCGCCGCGCCGCGCGAAGCCGACTCCCGCGAGAGGCGTTCGGTATCCTGCCGCAACGTTGCGGGCGAAACACCAGGTACGGCAGCAAGCTCGACGGCATTTCCGACGAGCCAGCGCTCGAAACCGCGATAGATAATCTCGGGATGGAATTGGCAAGCGAGCGCGTGGCGACCCAAGCTAAACGCCTGATTTGGGCAGATCTTGGTCGAGGCGAGAAGCTCGGCCCCATCCGGCAGGTCGAAGGTGTCGCCATGCCAATGTAGAACCGGCACGCCGGTTAAATGGCGCAACGCCCCCGTTCGGCCTGCTTCGCTGAGTTGCAACTCGGCCCAGCCGATCTCTTTCGCGAGAGCGGGATAGACCCGCGCGCCGAGCGCGCGGGCCATCAGCTGCGCGCCGAGACAGATGCCGAGCGTCGGGCGCGCCGCGGTGAGACGGCGCTCGAGCAGTGCGAGCCCCTCGCTCAGAAAAGGGTAAGTGAGTTCTTGATAAGCACTGATCGGGCCGCCAAGCACAACGATCAGATCCGGCGCCAACGGATCGAGTTCACCGACATTGTCGATCCCGACGTCGCAATAACGAAGGTCGTAGCCGTGGCGGCGCAGCACTTCATCAAACGCGCCGAGATCCTCAAAGTAGAGGTGTCGGATAGCGATCGCCGTCTTGGTCATTGGTAGGAGCTCACCCCGCCTTCAGCGTTCTCCAGTCGACGCGGTTCTCGAACGCGGCGGCGGCGCGGTAGATCGTCTCTTCGTCGAAGGCCTTGGCCACCAGCATCATGCCGACCGGCAGGCCGTCGACCAGGCCGCAAGGGAGGCTCATTGCCGGGTGGTGGGTGCAGTCGAATTGCGCGGTGTTCGCCAGCATCTCGAAAGCGCGCTGCAGGATCTGCGCGACCGGCGCATTGGCCTCGGGCAATGGCGTCGCCACCATCGGCAGGGTCGGCATCAGCAACAGATCGTAACGTGCCAATACCTCGTCGTACGCGCGCCGCAAGCGACGCACCAGGTTCTGCGCTTTTGCATAATAATGGCCACGGTAGCGCGTAACCATGTAATGGCCGATCAGCATCGTGTTTTTGAGGCTGTCGGACAGCTCGTCTGCTCGGTTCCGCCAGGCGCTGTGGAAATCCAGCATCGAGGTGACGTAGAGCCCCTGCCAGTTGAACCCGAAGCCGTTACCCAGCATCATCTGCATCGTGGCGCCCTCGGCCGCCACCGGTAGCCAGATCGCCGAGCCGAGCCGGTGCATCGGGATGGAGACCGTCTCGACGGTCGCATCCAATCCTCTGAACCGTCCGGCCGCTTCACGAACGATCGCGTCGACCTGCGGCATCGCTTGCGGATGGCCAAAACCTTCCTCGACTACGGCGATCCTTAGCCCAGCGGCGCTGCGGCCCAATGCCTCGCGATAGGGTTTCGCCACGGCCCCGCCGTATTGCCGCGGGTCGAGTCCGTCCGGCCCCGCCAGAACCTCCAACAGCAGGGCGTTGTCCTCGACGGTGCCGGTCATTGGCCCCGTGTGATCCAAGGTCAGCTCGATCGGCATGATGCCGGTATAGGGCACCAGACCGTGGGTCGGCTTCAGCCCATAAATCCCGCAGAATGCAGCAGGGATGCGGATCGAGCCGCCCTGATCCCCGCCCATTGCCATCGGCACCTCGCCCAACGCGACGACGGTTGCACTGCCGGAAGACGAACCGCCCGCCGAGTAGCCCATGCGATGGGGGTTGTGCACCGGGCCGCTGGCGCTGGTGTGGCTGCCGCCCGAGAAGCAGAAATATTCGCACACCGTCTTGCCGGCAATCGTGCCGCCGGCGTCGAGTATGCGCGTGACCACCGTTGCGTCGACATCCGGCACATAGCCTTCCATTGTCGAGGCGCCGTTCATCAGCGGCACGCCGCCGAGGCAGATGTTGTCCTTGAGCGCGATCTTTTTGCCCTTGAGCTTGCCGGCGGCAGCGCCCTCCACTTCCGTCTTGATGTACCAGGCGCCGTGCCGGTTCTCGTCGGGCAGCGGCCGCCGGCCGGGGAGGCGAGGATAGGCGACCGGCGGTAGCTCGTCCGGCATTCGGTCGAGCTGGTTGTACGCCGCGAAACTCGGCAGGAGGCTCTCGCGGTGGGTGGCGAGATCTGCTTCGGTAAAGCTAAAGCCGAGCTCCGCGGCGACCTCGCCGAGCTGCTCCAGTGTCGGGACTTTGACGGTATCGAGCGACATCGTGCGTTCTCCTCTCTGACTAGACGGACCCGCGAAGTCGCTGGCGAAGACGCTCGGCGATCTCGGCAATGCGGTCGCCATCACCGTCATTATAGCCCTTTCTGCTGCGGTCCCAATTGATCAGAAGATCGTCGCCCGCCCGCCGCGGCAAGACATGGACATGAACGTGGCATACGCTTTGGCCCGCCAGCTCCCCATTCGCCTGCACCAAGCTGATCCCTCCGGGCCGAAGCACGTCGTTGACAGCCCGCGCCACCTTCGCGGCCGTCGATGCTACTGCGCCAAAAGCGGCTGGCGGCATATTAAACAAGGTTTCGAAATGCTCCTTGGGAATCACCAGGCAATGGCCGTCATTGGCCGGATGAATGTCCATGAAGGCAAGGGTGGCGTCATTCTGATAAATTTCCTGGCAGTCGCTGACGCCGGCAACGATCTTGCAGAAGACGCAGTCACTGGCATCCACGTCGTCTCTCCCTGCGAGTCGGGGTCTGCGCACGCGCTTGGCGCGACTCCCGCTTCAGCTGCGGGTGTTCAGGCGGTCCCAGAATTTCGTACCGTGAATGTCGACGCGTTCGTCGGCGATCAGGCCGCCGTCGCCTTCGAGCGTCTGGGCCCAGTCGATGTCGGTCGCGGCATTCCACTGATCGATCTTGGCCTGCTCGTAGAGCCGCCGCATATCGGAGTGCTCCGAATCGTGATCATGCCCGAAATACCCTGTGTCGCGGGTCTCGATCTGTTGTCCGCTCTCCATCGGGAGGCCTCGATGATGCCAGAACGCCGGGGATAATCGTGCATGATACCCGAGCAGAGCACAAACGATAGGAGACCGGTGTGGCCCAACCGCGAACCGTCACGGCCTACATCGACTACAAGAGCCCCTATGCTTACCTGGCGAAGGATCTCGCCTACGAGCTCGAACGCGACTTCCCGGTTCGCGTCGATTGGCTGCCGTACGTGCTCGATATTCCGAGCTTTCTCGGCTCCGCCCGGGTCGATGACAGCGGAAGGGTGATCGAGGAGGAGCGCAACGCCCACCAATGGCGGCGGGTTCGCTACAGCTACATGGATTGCCGCCGCCAGGCGAGAAAACGCGGTCTCGTGATCCGCGGCCCGCAGAAGATCTGGGATTCGACCCTCGCCGCCTGCGGCATGCTCTACGCCAAGCGCCAGGGCGACGCGGTGCTGCGCCGCTACCACGACATGACTTTCGAGCGCTTCTGGAGACGCGAGCTCGACATCGAGCATCCCGATGTGATTGGCGCGGTACTGGCGGAAGCCGGTGCCGACACCGCGCGCTTCTCGGCTTATTCGGTGGGGGAGGGGAGGGAGGAGCTCGATCGGATCTGCCGAACAGCCGAGGCGATCGGCGTCTTCGGGGTCCCGAGCTTTGTCATTAACGGGGAGCTGTTCTGGGGCCGCGAGCACCTGCCGGACCTCCGCGAGATGCTCGCGACGGCGCCATTGGCCTGAGTTGTATCAGCTCTGCGGCGCCTCTATCATCCTTGGGCGAACAAAGGAGCTGACATGGTTCAGATTGCCGAGCAGGTCACCGCCCCGAAGACGATCGAGGCGACCCTCAGCTATTTTGTCGACACCGAGGCGATGCCGGTCACGTTGGTCGGCGCCCCCGGCGGGAGCGACCAGCGGGTGGGTGGTGGCACGTCGGAGCCACGCCGCGTCGTCTTGTGCAATGGCCGGCTCGATGCCAACGATTTCGTGCTAGAGCGCAACGGGTTTCGCTTCGTCCATCATGACACCAAGGTCGTCGATTTTTTCGACGAGGACGAAGTGCGCCGGGTCTACTATCCGGAAATGCAAGCACTGGTGAAGTCCGAAAGTGGGGCCTCTCGCGTCGAGGTGTTCGACCACACTTTGCGTACGGGCGATGATGAGCTGCGCGAGACCCGCAAGATCCGCGACGTCGTGCGTCGCGTCCACAACGACTACACCGAATGGTCGGGCCCGCAACGGGTGCGCACCTTTTTGCCGAACGAGGCCGAGGAGTTGCTTGGCCGCCGCTTCGCGATCATCCAGGTGTGGCGGCCGATCCGCCACCCGGTTGAGACTTGGCCGCTGGCGATCGCCGACGCGCAGAGCATCTCGCCTGAGAGCCTGGTGGTCACTGAGCGCCGCTATCCCGACCGCATCGGCCAGACCTATGCCATTACCTACGATCCCGCGCATCGCTGGTATTGGTTCCCGCGGATGCAGCCCGACGAGGCGCTTGTCTTCAAGACCTACGAGTCGCTAAGGCAGGGCTGCGCGCGATGGACCGCGCACACGGCCTTCGACGACCCGACGACGAAACCTTACGCGCGACCGCGCGAAAGCATCGAAATCCGCACGCTCGCCTTTTTTTGATCGGGTCCGCCCTGCTCGCCGACTACAGGGGGGATAACGGGAGCTATCTCGTCCCGAGTTGGCTTGTCTCTGGGCCGCAGCTGATGCATTTGGCCAGCGTAAAGGTCACTTTCCCGGTGTCGTCGTCGGCGATGAACTTTACCGGCACGCCCCGGTCGTCGAGCCAGACGGTGTACTTGGTGCTGCCGTCAATTTCAAATTTAACGGCCGGGACTGTCGCCCCGTCGATTTTTACCGTCGTCTCCTGCCCGCTGCCGACTCGCACCTGCTCGATCTTGCCCGAATCGGGGCGCATCATCGTATTGGAACTCAGGAAGTTGTTCGACCAGGGGTTGGCCGGGTGGACCGATGCGGGTGCAGTGATCGTGCCCTGCGGCGAGGTGATAACAAAACCATTGCCGCGAGCCTCGCCTTTAACCTCGACCGGCCCGTTGCCTTTGTCGGTCACGCCCTGAAACGAGACGAGGCGGTTGCCCTGCCAGCGCTCGGTGCGTGCGGCATCCTCGCGGTACATCCGCACGCCCAGCATGCTCACCTCGAAATGTGCCCGGGTCAGAACGGTTGTGCCGTCCCGGCTCGGCTCGACTGTGTTGCTGTAGGTGCCGATGTCGCCAAAGGTCGAGTGGGACACTTTATAGATGAATTCCGCCGGCGTCTCCGCGACGGCGACATTGGTGGCCGGGCCAGCGCCGAGGACACCAACGATCGCGGCGAGCGTTAGGGCGCGCGTCACCGACGCTAACTGTACCGAGCGGACGCGTCGATTGCCCTTGGTCATATCCTTCCCCTCGCCAAGCGCGAGCCCCCGCCCCCAACTGGGGAGCCCCTCAAAGACAAGATACCGCCCGATATCTCCAATTCAAGCAAAATATGAGACTGGCTGGTGCCTGGTGTCATCCTCCTTGATCCCTGTTAGCCACAAACATCACGGCCCGGCCAGCCTTTATCGGAATAGAGCCGAGGGATTTATGTTGAGTCGATATATGGCAAAATATTTAATCTAGACGACGGCCTTCTCCCGTATTCTAGTTATGCTCAGCTCATTTTTGCTCATTGTCCCAATTCTGAGCCGTCCTCATCACGGATGTTCCTGGCGATGTCTTTCTGCCGGTCGAATTCCTCCCGGGGGCGCCGCATCTCCTCAGGCGACAGCCGCTCGATGTTGGAGTAGTCGAGCTTCCACAAAGAAACCTCGCTCCAACGCAACGGCGATTGCACGGTGGTGCGCGCCGCCGGTGCGGATTCAAGGACGCGAAGGGCGAGCTCCAAGGTGAAGGCCTGAGATTGCGGGTCCTTCGGACGTCCCGCGGCGTTGCCCAGCGGGAAATCGCTGAACAGGAAGCGCGGCACGCCGACAAATTCGACGATGTCTTTGGCGCAACCCAGCACGACGGTAGCGATGCCGTTTTCCTCCAGGTGCCGGGCCGCCAAACTCACGGTCTGGTGACATACCGGTCAGTTGGCGACGAGTACGGCGGCGTTGCACCGTCGGCACGACAGCGTGCGAGGAGCTCGGGGCAGTCCTTGTCGAGTGTCGTGCGGTGGCTGCGGTTTGTCGGCGCACCGTGAAAGCGCGGCGTAACCTCGCCGATCCGGCTCGTCGCTGCACAGCGCCGCAGTTGCGGCAGCGGAAACCAAGTGTTGCTGTCCTCGGCCGTGGTGTGGACGCGGTCGATGGCGAGATGGGAAACCCGCAGATCGGGATCGATGCTGCTGTCTCCGGAATAGACGCTGTAGAATTTGGCGGCGGCGTTGTAGGGCGCGCCGGGGCCCTGATCGCCTTTGCCGGGCTGGTAGGGGGCGGCGGTGGTGATCAAGGCGACGCGGCACCGGCTGAGCGGCTCTTTGAGCGGCTGGAAAGGTACCTCGGCATAATGCGCCCAGCGATAAGGCGTCGCATAGCCGAGCGCCAGATAATAGCCGCGGATCCGCTGTATATAGGGGATCGGCGCATCCTCTTCGGGAGCAAACCCAAAGCTCGGCTCGGTTGGGCTCATCTCAACCCTCGCTGATGGCCAAGCCGTCGATCGGGGGCAAGGGCCCACTGCCGGCTTGCCCGACGCGGCATGCGGCGTGAGTATCGAATCCGCTCGCGAGCCCTGCAACGCAAATAACGGAGGAGATGGCGATGCCGACCGCGGTCGAAGACAAGGATGCGATTCGGGAAGTGCTGGCGGAGTATTGCTTCCGCCTGGATGACGGTCGGTTTACTGAGATGGCGGCGCTATTCACCGAAGACGGCACCTGGGACACCGCATTCGGCAAGGCGACCGGCCGGGCGGCGATCGCCGAATTGGCGAGCAGCCTGCGGATGCGTGCTCAGCAACCGCGGCCGCGGGCGGTGCACCTGGTGACCAACATCGCGATCACGCTTGAGGGAGAGCACGCCCGCGTGCGTTCCAATTGGATGGTGATGCAGAACGACCCTCAGGGACCGCGCATCGGCTCGGGTGGGGCCTACATCGACGAGATGGTCAGAAGAGACGGAAGCTGGCTGTTCCGCTACCGCAAGATCGACCGCTTCATCGCCCCTTGAGCTTGATGCCGCTAGCGCCTGGCGTACAACCTTGCAGTGAGCCATAAATGTGGACCTGCCTGCATGTGCAGGCTGAATTCACGCCATTTCACGCCGTGGTTGCAATTCGTCGGTAACCAGAATTTTCAAAAGAGCTGGCCTCGCAAGCGGATCAGACCAAACACTAGAGCGCGACCATGCCCATCCAGAACATCGTCCGGTCTCCGACATCGACGTCGTATTTGCGGACGAAGCCGAGCCTTCCTTCGCCGTCGATCCGGAAGACGGCGAGGCTCGCTGGGACGGTGCGCAGGGCGTCGCCGTCCCTCACCAACAACGGCATGATGTGCGCGGCGACCAGCAAGCGGCCGCTCGGGTCGATGTGAAAAGTCCGACAGTGGATACCGCGCGTGTCGACGTGCTGGATCAAACTCGGCTCGCCGGTCGCCGGGTCGATCAAATACACCGCGACATTGTTTTCTCCGCCGGCAAAGACGCGCTTGCCCTCGAATTCCGTGGTGGTGGAGGCGCGATTGACCGCGTAGACGAAACGGCCGTTCGGATGCACGTGAACGGTGCCGGCGATCTGCCGTCCGCGAATATTGCCTGGCTCGGCCAAAGTGTCCTTGCGGAAGAGAGGTGCCGGCGAGAGGGCATCACCGGAAAATTCGAACATGTCGAGCTTGTTTTGGCGCTCTAGCGAAACGTAGGCCCAGGGCCTCGTGGGGTGGAAATCGAGATGGCGCGGGCCGAAATCGTAGCCGCCATTGGGCGCGACCGAGACTTCCTTTGTCAGCAGCCCTTGCCCGTAGGCGAAGACCTTCAGCGCACCCGGTTCTTCGGCTTTGCCGGGGGCGGCGTCGTGGCCACGGGTAACCAGAATCACCGACCTGTTGTCCGGCCTCACCCGCACCTGGTGCGCGTAGACGCCGGGATCGATCGGCTCCGTCTGCACCACCTCCGCACCCGGCGTCGCGTCGGCGTTGATCCGATAAACCCGAACTCCGCTCGGGTTGCTGAATGCGACCAGCAGATGCTCGGAGGGAATGTCGGTGGTCATGTGAATCGGGCGGGTCGGTAGTGGGATTGGATCGCCGTGCTGCGCCAAGGCCCCCGACTCGGGATCGATACGGAATGCTGTCACGTGGTGTTTGTCGCCGGTCGGACCCATGCCGGACGCGCTGTCGCTCGACGCCACGTAGAGATACCGCCTCGAAGCATGCGGCCACGCGTAATGGACGTTCGCCGGCAGCCTCACCGCGTCTCGCTTGACCAATGTGACGCTGTCGTCGTCCACGTCGTATTGCGTGAGCTCCGGCCCGATGCTGGCGTAGAGCGCTACTTTATTCGGGCTAACGTGACCTGATGCGGCGCGAGGCATGGCAGCGGCACTCCGTAAGCAAGGCTGACCGCTTCACCATCCGACATGCCGGCCGACGCGTCCAGCACCCAAACGGGCAGCCGATGATCCGCGCGGAGCTCCGACACGATCGGCAACTGAGCGATTTGCTGGGTCGTACCAGTGATGCACGATTGGCCGAGCCGTCGATCACTCAACCGCTGGCAAGGACCGCAAGTAGGTGATCAGTGCCGCCATATCGTCGGCCGCAATGTTTTGGTATGCGGCAAACGGCATTGGCGGGAAGAGTTTGTGGCCATCGCGCGCTACACCGGTGCGGATCGCCCGCTCGATCTCGGCATCGCTCCAAGCGCCGAGCCCACTTGTTTCGTCCGGGGTAAGATTGGCCGAGACCGAGATGCCCCAGGGACCATAGAACGGCTTGCCGCCGGCCCCGAACCTGATCGGTTCCCCGGGACGACGCTCGGTGTGACAGTCCATGCAACGGGCAAGCGGCCCGGCGAGGTAAGCGCCGTAGGCAACCTTGTCTTCTTTCGGCGGCGCTGCGACACGCCCGACCGGCGGCCCCCAGGAAGCAGGGAGTGGCTCGTCGTAATGCGACTTGACGGAGATCGGATTGTAGACCGGCGGCACAGTGCGTAAATAGGCAACGATCGCCGACACGTCTTCGTCCGCCAGGTTGCGATAGGACCGAGAGGGCATCGCCGGACCGATCAAACTCCCATCCGGCCGCCGGCCTTCGCGTATCGCGGTAGTGATCTGCCGGTCGGTCCAGTTGCCGATGCCGGTCTCCGGATCCGGCGTGATATTGGCAACGACAGCGGTGAAATCCTCATGCTTGATGATCTCGCCGCCAGCGAATTTTTTGTCCTTTAGAGGCCCGTTCGGCCCCCTTGGAGTATGACAGTTGCCGCAACCGGCAACCGTCTCGACGAGATAGCGGCCATGCTCGAGTTGGCTCTCGGCACGGCTTGGCGCGGCAAACAGGACGAGCGATAGCACGATGGTGACGAACAACTGTCCCATTGGTTCTTTCTCCGGGATTGTCGATCTTGCTGGTCGAGCGGCGCGGCGCGGCCTCGCGACTTTCGGGCGGCGAGAGCATGGAAAACGGCGGATGGCGGGCTGCCGTCAGCCGGGACGCGGCGCCGCTATTTGCGATTCCGTCATGTGGCCGAGCTGCGAGCGGCGTTCGCCAGGCGTCGAAAATCTCGAAACCTTAGCTCGGTAAAGATCAGAAAGGCCGAGGATTGGATCCGCGGTCTCGCCGCTTACTCACTGATTATTGCTAACGTATATAATCTATATCACATTAATCCGGATTAGTCAATTATCTATATAGCAACACAGGTCGGACGCATTTAGCTACCCGGGATCCCTCCAGCGCCCAACTTGTGATGCATCGCTACGAGCCGCCTTCCGAGGACAGCTTAAGTTGTGCTACACCTGCGATTGGTTAATCACGCTAGACCGGCAAGACGCGGAGTTCCGGTATGGGCGTTGCCTACCACGCGCACGCGCGCTTTCTCGACCGGCAGGGTCAAAAGATCACGGTACCGGCGCCAGTCGATCCGCAGACACCCACTGTGCCGTGGTGGTATGACTGGATCGCAATGAACGCTGCCGCACTGCGGCGCGCCGGCTTTACCGCGATTCTCTATCCGCCGGTATGCAAAACTCAATCCGGTCATTCCAATACCGGCGACGGATATGGCGTTTACGACCAGTACGATATCGGCTCGAAGAACCAGATGGGTTCGGTCGAGACCCGTTTCGGCAACCGCGAGCAGTTACAGCGCTCGATCGCGGTCGCCCATGCCTGCGGGCTCGACGTTTATGTAGACGTGGTGTTGCACCAGCTGATCGGGGGCAACAATGGGGTCTATCGATATCTGGGCGCAAATGGTGCTGCGGGCATCGGCCGCTTCCCAAAGAACCCGGGATGCTTCCGCGGCGCCCCACCCCGGCGTCCGGAAGATCCGGTGCCGGTCCCGGCGGACGATTTTGCGTTTGGCGACGAGCTGGTGTATGTCAATTGCGAGCCGCCGGGCTACACGATCAACGGGATGATCGATTTCGGCGACTGGCTGACCCGCTCGCTCGACTGCCAGGGTTATCGGGTGGACGACACCAAGGGAATGGCAGTTGCCTTCGTGAAGCAATGGATGAACACCAAGGCGATGGCCGGCCGGTTTTGCGTCAGCGAATATTTCGACGGCAGTCCGCAAAACCTCTACGGCTGGGCAGAGAGCGCGATGGGTGGCCGTTCCCTAGTCTTCGACTTCACGACGCATTTCGGGCTGCAGAGCATGTGCGACGATCCCGGGTTCGACATGCGCCAACTCAATGGCCTGGGTT
Organism: uncultured Alphaproteobacteria bacterium; assembly: GCA_963703745.1. Classification (GTDB taxonomy): domain Bacteria; phylum Pseudomonadota; class Alphaproteobacteria; order ATCC43930; family CGMCC-115725; genus AP-15. The sequence continues at coordinate 416,459 of CAVPFL010000002.1, forward strand.
ACACTGCCCTCGACCCGCTGCATGCGGCAACCTTTGTCGACAACCCGGATACCGACCTGTCGCCGGGTGAGCAGATCATCGCCAACAAGCTGCTCGCCTATGCCTTTATCCTGACGACCGAGGGCTACCCATTCGTCTATCACAAGGATTACAGCACGGAGCCTGGCTGCTACGGGCTGAAACCGTGGATCGATAATCTGGTTTGGATCCACGAGAACCTGGCGTCAGGGAACACCCTCACCCGCTATGCCGATCCGCAAATCTTTGTCCATGAGCGCCTGGGCCAGCCGGGGCTATTGACGGCGATCAGCAAGGATCCCTGGAGTTGGCACACAATCACCTGTTCGACTAATTTCGGCTCGAATGTTCAGCTGCACGACTACACGGGCCGGCATCCCGACATCCGGACCGACGGCGAGGGACGCGCGACCTTTACCGTTCCGAGCAACGCGTTCGGTAGCGGTCAGAGCTATCTCTGCTTTTCACGGATCGGCCAAGGTGCGGCGTCGGCAATCCGGCCGCGAAGCACGACCCAGGTTTTTTTTGGCGCTGCCGACTTGGACATCGCCCCAGCGCGCGACGGCGCCGCAACCGTCGGGCGCGTTTGGGCCGCGGGGGGTGCGCGCATCGCCGCCGCCTTCACGGGCCGGCTCGACCCCTGGCCACGGACCGCTTCTATCGTTGTGGAGTTGCTCGACCCGACGGGCGCAGCGCTCACTTCGGCGAGGGTTGCGTCGAGCGAGCCGGTCGAGCTGCAGGCGGCGGCCCGCCGGGACGGGTGGTACACCTGCAAAACCACCGGAACCGGCCTGCCGCCGGATAGTGGCGTGCCGTTCGAGCTCAGAGTGACCTACACCGCGCCGCAGGAGCTCTGACCCCGATAAACGGGCTGGCCTAGAAGGGGGGCCGACAGCAGGGGTGGCTCGCTCGCGCAAGCGTTTGGACAAAGAATCAAATTCGGAGCCGCGAATTTCACCCTGGCCTTTTATTCGCTGCGGCTTCTCTGATACCTCCGCTTTGTCATTCCTAATGAGCCGCATTATTATTCGGTTCGATTGGTTAGGGAATTTGCCGTGTAGGTGATCGCCCAACAGCAATGAACTCGGCTGCGACTATTTGGCTGGTCAATGGCCGCTTGGTTGCGATTACATTCGCTCGGATCGAGGCCGCCGACGAGGAGGGGTCATGTACGCGCTGAGCGGGCGGGTCGGGCTGGTCACTGGTGGCGGCGGTGGCATCGGGCGGGCGATCGCGCGCCGGCTGGCGCACGAGGGTATGGCTGTTGCCGTGCTCGACCGGGACGGTGGTGCAGCGCAATCTGTCGCGGCCGAGATCGGCGGCTTTGCGGTCACCGCTGATGTGACCGAGCCCGAGCAGGTTGATCGCGCCGTCGACTCGATTCTCGGCCGCCTCGAGAAGATCGACCTGTTGGTCAACAATGCGGGGGTTGCCTGGATGGGCCCGGCGCTCGATACGCCGCTCGAGGCGCTACAGGCGATGTTGCGGGTTAATGTCGAAGGCACCTTTATCGTGAGCCGCACGGTGCTGCCTCATATGATCGCGCGCGGCACGGGATCGGTCGTCAATCTCGCTTCGTGGGCGGGCAAGACGGGCCCGGCCTATTTCGCCGGTTATAGCGCCAGCAAGTTTGCGGTGATCGGCTTGACCCAGGCGTTGGCGCGCGAGATGGCGGGGCACGGCATCCGGGTCAACGCGATCTGCCCCGGCATCGTTATCGACACGGCGATGCGCAGCGCGATCGAGGCGCAACAGCGCCGCTACGGACTTCCCGAGACCGCCGAGCGGGAAAAGTCGATCCCGATCGGGCGCGTCTCGGTGCCGGATGACGTAGCGCGGGTCGCCGCCTTTCTCGTATCGGACGAATCGGGCTATATGACCGGCGAAGCGATCAACCTCTCGGGCGGTCTGCTGATGGATTGAGGAGGGGAGTGCCAGATACGCTGGCTCACGCGCTCATGGCGGAATGACCTGCTATACGTAGTCGATGATGATGCTTGGACCATCGATCAGGGAGACCGGATATGCTAAATCCAAACTTTGAGACCGCGCTGATCGTCGGCGCGGGGCGCGGCCTGAGCGCGTCCCTCGCACGCCTCTTCGCCGCCGAGGGTCTGCGAGTGGCGCTTGCCGCGCGCGATGCCGAAAAGCTCGCGCCGCTGTGCGCCGAGACCGGCGCCAAGGCCTTCGCTTGCGACGCGGTCGAGCCCGATCAGGTGGCGCGGCTGTTCTCGGCTGTCGAGGCGGCGATCGGCGCACCCGACGTCGTCGTCTACAATGCGAGCGCGCGCGCCCGCGGCCCCGTCGCCGAGCTGGTTCCGGCCGAGGTCGAGCGGGCGATCATGGTCAGCGCATTCGGCGGCTTTCTTGTCGCACGAGAGGCCGCATCCCGCATGGTGCGTAAAGCGCACGGCGCGATCCTGTTCACCGGAGCCTCCGCTAGCGTTAAGGGCTACCCGCTTTCGGCGCCGTTCGCCATGGGCAAGTTCGCGCTGCGCGGCCTTGCCCAGAGCATGGCGCGCGAACTCGCCCCGCAAGGTATTCACATCGCCCACTTCGTCATCGACGGGGCGATCCGCAACCCGGGCCGAGTCGAGCCTGCAGACCGGCCCGACAGCATGCTCGACCCCGACGCAATCGCCGCCTCATATCTCAGCGTCCTGCGACAGCCGCGCTCGGCCTGGACCTGGGAGATCGAGTTGCGGCCGTGGGTCGAGCGGTTCTGAGGCAGCGGGACCGCAATTCTGCAGCCGCCAAGTCGGCGATCGCGGCCCGCCCGAAGGGTCACGCCCTTTGGGTCTGGAGTGCCTTCGCGGTCTTGCTGAGCCTATCGGCAGTGCCGGTGTTTTCGACGGTCCTCCCGCCGCTGGTGGATTATCCGAACCACCTCGCGCGCATGCATCTGCTGGCCGAGGGCGGCGATGCATTTTATACCGTGCATTGGGCAGTTCTGCCCAATCTCGCCGAGGATCTGATCGTTCCACCGCTTGCGCGGGTGCTTCCGCTCGACATCGCGGCGAAGCTGTTCCTGGTGATGATCTTCGCCCTGATGGCGGGCAGCGTGATTTGGCTCAACCGCGTTGCCAACGGGGGCTGGTGGCTATGGCCGCTGCTCGGCTTCCTCTTCCTCTACAACCGCATCTTGTTGTGGGGCTTTGTCAACTACCTCTTCGGGATTGGTGTCGCGCTCGGCGGAACGGCGCTGTGGCTGGCGCTGGAGCGGCGGCGCTGGTGGCTTCGGGTGCCTTCATCCTCGCTGGTGGCTTTCGCGTGCTTCCTCAGTCACCTCGCCGCCTTCGGCTTCTACGCGCTGGTCATCCTCAGCGTCGAAACTCTGCCGGCCGTGGACGAATTGCGTGCCCGCCAATGGCGGGCGCTCGGCCGCCGGATCGCCATCGCCGCGCCGCAATTCGTCGCCCCGACAGTGCTCTTGCTCGGTGTTCGGCACGACGCGCCAAGCGGGACCGTCAGTTATGCCGGGCTCTGGCGCAAGGCGGATCTGCTGTTTAGCGTGTTCGACAATTACGACCGCGCATTCGACCTCGTCTGCTTTGCCATGTTCCTTGCCCTCATCGGCGGGCTGGTGTGGACGCGACGCCTGGGTGTGGGTCCACGGCTGGCCACAGCGGCGGGGATCGTCTTTGCGGCCTATCTCTTGCTGCCTAGCCAGATGTTCGGCGGCTCCGGTGCTGATCACCGGCTGCCGATCGCGTTTTTTCTGCTCCTCATCGCTGCGAGCGCGCCACGATTCGCCAGTCGGCGTGTCGCTGCCGCCGTCGGGATGGTGGCGGCAGCGATTCTGGTCATTCGCTTGGGCGTGATCGAGGGTGTCTGGCGCAAGGCCGACCGGATTTATTCCGCTGATCTCGGCGGCATCAATGCGCTACCACGAGACAGCAAGCTTGCGATCGCCCAGCCACCGAGTCTCTTCCACGTCGTGCCGGTGCCGGAGGTCCATCTTGCGGTGCTGGCGATCCCGCGCCGCGAAGCCTTCGTGCCGACGCTATTCGCCATTCCCGGCCAGCAGCCGGTGGCATTCAGGCCGGCCTTCGCGACCATCGCCGATGCAGCGCAACCGCAATACCTTTGGGCGATCCTGTCCGGCCAAGCAGCGCATCGGGAGCCTCTCCCCGCGGTGCTCGAACAGTTCGATTTCATCGCGTTTACCGACAACCGACCAATTCATTTGCCGTCGAATCGCTGCCTGTCGCCGTTTTTTCTGCGGCCGACCTTTCAGATTTTTGCGGTCAGCCGCGATCTGGACTGTGCCGGCCCCACCGGCTAACCGCCCATAGGCTGCGATCGCCGGCAAAGCGGGCCCCATGACAGGATCTCCTGCCATCGCCGGTCGGCCGCGTGCGGCGGGTAGGGCCATGCCGCGAGCGGCTGCCATCCGTCAGCACCATCCCGGAGTAACACCGCTTGCGACGGGGGCAAGTCCTCCCAGCCCTCAGGCACACACGATATCAGAGCGAGGCGATAGCCCAGCCGGGCCGCCTCGTCGAGCGTGGCCGGATCGGCGGTGTTGCGCCGCAGCAGATCGAGCCCTCGACGGCGCGGCGGGGTTTCGGCGAGAACCCCGGCGATCATGGTGGCAACGGTGTCGTTGTCGCCGGGCAGCAGCAGTGCCAGTCGGTCGCCGTCACTCAAATAGGGTTTCAGGTTGTTAGCGAGACCTCGGACGAGCGGCTGTGGCATGTCCAAGTCGAAACGTAGACGATAGGCATACCCGAGAGGCGCTAGCACGGCGCTCGCCAGAGCGAGTCGGCCGACCACCCGCGCCCGCCTCCCGACCAGCCAACGCCCGATTCCGAGATCGCGTGCGGCGAGCGCCAGAGCGAGCATCAGCACGAGCGTCAGATGAGTATTGTAGCGAAAGAACGAGTGCGCCTCGATGCTCATCTCGCCGGAGAATAGACCGATGTAGGTTAGGAGGAGGAAGCCGTTGTAGAGCGTCAGCAAAGCTGCGTAATAGGCCAAGAGCCGGGTCGTGCGCGTCCAACCCTGCCGGTGCCACAGCACCGGCCAGGCGACCAAGGCTACGGCTGCGCAGCCGAAATACACGGCCTTCGCCGCGACCACATGCCCTGCGCTCTCCAGGATCTCTGGTACCTTCGCCCAGTTCCATTGCGTAAACGGCAAGGGCTTCAACTCGTCGACACCGGCGACGGACACGTGGTAGCGCCAGAGGGCGTAGAGTCCGAGCGAAGGGATTATCGCCAGCCCGACCAGCCGCAGCATGCTGCGCAGCTGGCGCCCGTTCTCTGCCCAGCTCGTGACAACCGCCGCCCCGGCGCTCGCGGCGACCAGCCCGATACCGGATTGCTTCGCATTGATCATTGCCGCAAGGACCAGGCAGATCGCCGGTGCAGCGCCGGAGAGCTGCCGGCCGGCTGCAAGTTCACTTTGCGCCGACACAAAAAGCCAGGCGGTCATGGTTGCCGTGGCCGCGAGGGCGGTCTCGCCGTACGCCGAGAGGTGAAAACGTGGCACGAAGCCCGGATTAAACAAAGTAACGAGAAGCATTCCGCCAGCAATAGTACCCCAGGGCAGGACGGCATCCGCGGCGAGGCGCGGCATTAGGGCGCGGGCGACCAGAAGTCCGACGGTAAGCAGAAGCAAGGCATTCATCAGCGACATACCGGCCGCTGGATAATTCGACCGCGCGAAGCTGCCAAGATAGCTCAGGAATTGAGTGTTGTAAGGCGCCGCCGGTAAATACGAATAACTGGGCGGCAAGTCCGCGGTCGGCAGTCGGCCCCAATCGACAAGATAGAAAGCATTCGGCAGCAGGTTCAGCCAGGTATCCGGCTGGGACGGTTGAATTGGCGCCATGACGAGCCACAAAACGAGCGTCACAGCAGCGACCCGCCCAAGGCTCTTCCATGTCGTCGGGCTCGGCCAGCAACCCCGGAGAGCCGGCACGCAGAGTGCCATTAGGACAAAGCCCGCCGCCGGGATCACCAGGCTGCGCGGGACCATGACACCCCAGATCGAGAGAACAAGGCAAAGCGCACCCCATCCGATACCGATCTGTATCTCGGGCGGCATGCGCCGGCCGACCAACGCCGCGCCAGCCAGCATCAGGATGACTGCGATGCACCAGGTCGTGGCGAGATCGAGGAGATCCGGGAGATGGGGTAGGTACTCGGCCGTCAAGCCCAACTACTGCTGTTGGTGTGACTTGGGCTGGAAGGTCGAAAAGGCTTCAGCTGGTCGGCTGCACGCATCACTTGCGCAAATACGTGGTCGACCAGAAGATCATCCAGTCGGGGGCTCGTTAGCACATGAATTTCGCGTCCGCGCGGCGCGCACCGGCTCGGCTCGGAAGCGTCGGAGAAAAGGACGACCACAGGGTGCCCCCCGGCTGCCGCGATATGTGTTGCGCCGGTGTCGTTCCCAACGGTGAAAGCGGCCGCGTCGGCAAGATCGGCCAGCATGGTGAGCCCGGTGCGGCCTACGAGGTCGATCGCTTCGGGGCAAGCTCTACGGATTTCAGCGCCGAGCGGCTCCTCGCCCTGAGCACCGATAATCACCGGCAAAGTGCCTGTTGCCCTGAACAGCCGACGGGCCAGCTCACCATAGCGCCTCGCGGGCCAACGCTTCTCCGGATGGCGCGGCGAGGAGCCGGGGATCAGCAAAAAGTAGGCGAGCCGCTCCAGCCCCTGCGGCAAAGGCAGGGAGGATCCCCCGCAGGCAGGCAAGGGCGTCGGGTAGATCCCGGCCATCAGCAGCTGTTCGGCCTGCTTGTCGATGGTGTGTTGCGGATCACGCCGCAGATTGGCGTGCGGGTGCGAGCAATGCCAAGCGATTCCCGACCATTGCGGCGGCGGATAGGCGGGGAGGAACAGCCACGAGTAGAAGCTTGAACGATCCGATGTCTGAAGATCATAAACTCGGTCGAAACGACCGTTGCGCAGGACGCGACGAAGCGCAGCCCAGCTTGCCAGCTCGAAAGGCTTCGGTCGGTTATCGATGGCGATCTTGTCAAAGAAACCGCTCTGTTGGGCGAGCGCGGCGAATGCACGGGTGGTCAATAGCGTGATCTCGTCCGCGGCATGATGCCGCCGGATGGCCGCCGCAGGCCCGAGCGCCTGGACGAAATCTCCGAGGGCGCTCAGCTTGATGACGAGGATCTTACGCCCCGCGGATGACCGCTGGCGCGCCACGAGCCGCGGTCGGCGTGCCGCCAGCGCGTCGAGATCAACAAACTCCGAGAACTCCTCGAAAGCTTTGAATACAGCCGCGTGCTTCTCCAACTCGACGGCACCAATGCTGGCGAGAAGGCTCCGGACGACGCGGTGCCCCGACGCTACCGCCGGAGTGTCGCAAGATTTGCACCGCATCCCTATGGCCGTCGCGAGCCCGGCAGACGATAGCAGGATCGACGACCAAAGGCGCCACCGAATGACCGGACGGATCGCAATGTGGGAGACACAGACGCTAAGACCAGTCTCATCCGTTTTGAACCGCTGGTACAGGTATGCGAGATCGCAGGCGATCGTGTACCGGCGATCTCGTCTCCGCCGCGCTTCGTTCCACGCGAAGAAGGCGTTGAGGGGCGTACCGGCGGGGAAATCGCCGGCCCCCAGCGGCCGGCGCAAAATAGCGGGATTGACGGCCGTCATACGACTTGGCCGTTACTGACCGCGAGCAGCGCGGCTTCTAGCATCCGGGATTGGGCGACCGCGCTAAAGCGCTCGGTCGCCGCTGCCCGGGCGGCGAGGCCCATCCGGCTGCGCAATGCAGGATCGCCGAGCAGCTGCCGGGCAACCATAGCAATCGCCGGCGGATCGGCCGGGGGGATAAGGAACCCGGTGTTGTCGTGCTCCACCGCCTCGGCGATCCCGGCGATGTTCGAGCCGATGACCGGTACCGCGCACGCCATCGCCTCGAGCACCACGTTCGGCAGTCCCTCCGAATCACCGGTCTGGGCCGCCACGCTCGGGACGCAGATCGCGAGCGCTGCTTTCATTAGGCACCGCACCTCCTGGTTCGGCAGCCAGCCCAGAAAGCGCACACGGGTCAGCCCGGAAGCCTGGCGTTTAAGCACCTCGACCATCGGTCCGTCGCCGACCAGGACCAGATCCACTGCCGCACCCTCTCGCTCCAAAACGCGCATGGCGTCGAGCAGATGCCCGACGCCTTTCTTTTCGACGAAGCGGCCGACGAACAGCAGATAGGGTCGCTCCGCGGGCCGCTGAGATCCGCCATCGGCTTCCGGCTCTATCCCGTAGTGGATGACCTTCAACTTTTCCGCCGGAAAGTTGCGGGCGAGCAGCGCCTCACGGATGTGCTCCGCAACACAGATGATCAACGCCGCCTCTCGCTGCAATGCTTCAGAGCGCCGTTGGAAGATCGTTGGAACGAACTGTCTGCGGTAGTGACTGTCCTTGGTCGCGTCACCTCCATGGAAGGTGACCACCAATGGGAGTCTCAAGGCGCGAGCGATCGGTAACGCTAGCGCGCCGCCGCGGCCAAAATGGGCATGGATCAGTCGCGGCCTCAGCATCGCGAGATCGGGCGCCGACGGAACCCGCCCGAGCTGCTTGAACATGAGCCGGTCGACTACGCCGGCGACACCGCGCCGGCCGAGCAAAATCGGTTCCGCCCCGAGGTCCGGCAGGCCGACGTCCTTCCGACAGCCGATCCAGACCGGCGCCAGACTGCGAAAGCCGATATATTGTCGACGCAGGAAGTGGGCCTCCGAGCGCGGGACGATACGGTCTCGATAGACGAGCAGTGCGCTCCGGTCTGTCAAAACTGCCTCACTCCGCCGCGGTCAGCGGAGCGACGTGCTCCGCCGCCACTTGCCGCGCGGCAAGCACAACGTAGGCAGCTGCGATAAACAGGCCGCTGAGAAACCACTCCTGCCAGATCCCGAAGCTGACGAGCCCAACTGACACCGCCGCAGTGGTGGTTCCGGCGATCATCGCTTGGGCGGGCCGAGTGCGCCAGGCCGGCCTGCGAAAGGCCTGCCAGATCGCGAAAGTCAAAGGGCCGAAGCCCAAGGCAACACCGACGCCACCGAGCTCGAGCCAGACCTGCAGTATGGCGTTATGCGAATGGAGCGGCAGGGCTTGGCTAGACAGCGCAATGCCATCGGGCCGGTCGGCGGCGTCGCAGTGATGAATGATCACTTGCGAGGTCCCCCCGGGTAGCCGGCGGGCCGCGTCGAGCCCCCAGCCGGCAATTGGACGCTGCTCAATGTGCTCTGCGACAAAACTCCAGATCTCGAGCCGGTGCAAGGCCGATGGCTTGTGGTCGGCAAGCCAGCAAGTCGCCTCGGCGCTGAGCGGCACAGGAAACACCCATGGTAACGCGACTGCCGCTAAGCCCAACGAGGTGAGCGCAACCCAACGCAACCGGGGCAGAATGAGAACCGTGGCGAGCATGAGAAGACCCGCGGCGAGCGCGACCTTGGCCGATAAGCTCGATGTCTCTAGGATGGCGATGGTGGTCACGAGCACGTATGCGGCTGCCAAGCGGTGGTCACCGAGCCGCGACAACCCCACCAGCACCGGAACCATGAGAATGGCGTTGAGTGTCGCGGCGCGCCCATAGGCGAGAGCCGGATCGGTGAGAGCTGGATCGATGCCGCCCAACCCAGGCCGGTTGAGAAAGAGCGCCAAATGACCCCCCGATGCCAAGTCGGCAGCGACGACCGCGCCCGCGGCAGAGAGCCCTAACGCGGAGGCCCGTAGCGGCAGGCGTAGCCGCTCGAGCGGCAGCAAAGCAAAGCTCGTCACTAGGACGAAACCGCCCAAGGCCAACGCCGCCACGCGCAGCATCACATCAGCACTTGCCCAACCGTCCAGCGACCAAGCGGCGGACGCAAGCATCCAGACCAGGAGCGGCACGACCATCGCGAAGGCCCGGGTGCTCAGCGCCACGATCGGCAGGCAGTCGTCTGGCGATGCGATTAGCGAGACAAATGCCAAGGTCAGCATCGCGGCAACTGTTCCGAGCGACGCGGCATAGAGCAGCGGGCCGAAGGCCAGGCACAGCAGGCTGAGCGGAATGTCCTTGCCGGTGATTTTGAGCGAAACTGACTTGGCCCGCGGAAATGGAGATGTCCAGCGACAGTCAGCGGTCGATTCGGTAGCTGGGGTCGACCGCCTCGACGAACTCATCGGATACCCTGTCGAGTTGCGCGGATAATGCGAGAGCCGGTGCAAGTTGAAAGAGGTGGGGCTTGAAACGCGGCACGCCTCGTAACAGAGCGAGAAGCTCTCGTAAATAGCCTGCCCGTGCTAAGCAACAGACCATGGGCGCCTGGTAACGAAAGCTCGCTCCTGCGACGAGGAGCGTCATCAAGTCTTCGCCCTTGACACGGGCGTTGTCGGACGGCTTGCTTCTCCGGACAGTGGAGAGTCCGGCACTCGAAGCACGAGACTCAATTCCAGCAATTCACCGATGACTACCGGTTCTTACCGCCATAGGCCCTTTTTGCCGCAGCATTTCTCCGTTTTTCGATGATGCGGTACGTTGTCGAACCATTCGCGGTGGCGGAATGAGCCTGCCGGCGAGTTCCGCGGCGGTCGTTGGTCGGGAGCGAGCACTCGCTTCTTCGGTCACGTCCCGGCGAACGACATCGAGGGCAGGGCCGGAGCTCACCATCGTCGTTCCGACGCTCAACGAGCGCAACAATGTCGGTCCTCTGATCGACCGGCTCGATCGGCTGCTCGAGGGGGTCGACTGGGAAGCGGTGTTCGTCGACGACGACTCGGCCGACGAGACGGCGGAACACCTGCGCGACCTCGGCCGCACCGATCGGCGCATCCGCTGCATCCGCCGATTCGGCCGGCGCGGTTTGAGCTCCGCCTGTATCGAGGGCATCCTATCGACTTCTGCGCGCTACATCGCGGTTATCGACGCCGATCTACAGCACGACGAAGCTTTGCTGCCGCGCATGCTCGAGATCTTGAAACGAGGGCAGACCGATCTCGTGGTGGCGAGCCGATATTTGGCATCCGGCGCCGCAGACGGTCTCTCCACAAAGCGTCGTCGCGCGCTCAGCCGCGCTGGAGTGCGGCTCGCCCGGGTGCTGCTGAAATCCGATATCACGGACCCGGTCAGCGGCTTCTTCATGATGCGGAGCGAGGTGGCGGATAAGTCTGCAGCTCGGCTGTCCGGCGTGGGGACGAAGATTCTTATCGATCTTTTGGCTTCAGCGCCGGGACCCTTATCGGTGACCGAGCTGCCGTATCGGTTCCGCGGGCGAAATTCCGGGAGCAGCAAACTCGATTGGTTCACCGTACTCGAGTTCCTGGCACTGCTCGTCGAAAAGGCTAGCGGCGGCTACCTCCCTTCGAAATTCCTGTTGTTTGGTACGGTCGGGGCCAGCGGGATGGTCATTCATCTCGTCGTGCTGCGCCTTCTGCTGGCTGTTGCCGGCACCGGCTTTGTGTGGGCTCAGTCGACCGCGACGGCGACGGCGATGGTTTGGAATTACTTTTTGAACAACACCTTGACCTATCGTGACTTTCGGCTCGTCGGCTGGGCCACGCTGCGCGGCCTCGTATCATTCATGCTGATCTGCGGTCTCGGCGCTGTCGTTAATGTCTTGGTGGCTCGCGACCTTTATGTGATGACGCAGATGTGGTTGTTAGCGGGGGTTGGCGGAGCTGTAGTTGGTGCGCTCCTGAATTATTCCCTTACTTCGATGTTTACTTGGGGTCGGCGTCTCTCGTAAGGGTGGTGTACGTCGCGCTTTCGCGGCGACGTATGATTGAGGCATCGTGGTGCGTTTCTGAGAGCGCGCAAGACCGCGATGTTCAAAGCCGAGGCCTGCTGGCTCCGTTGCGCGCTCGACGCATTCCCGCCCGAGCGCCTCTCGCCGCTGCTCAACCTGGGGAGCAGTTCGGTCGAAGTGCGCGAGGGCATACAACCGTGGATTGAGGATCAGGTGTTCCTCCCGTTGCGCGAGCGCAACGTCGAGGTCGTCCACGTCGATATGCGTGAGCTGCCAGGGGTCGATGTGCAAGCCGATCTGACCGATCCGGCCGACCTCCGGCGCTTGCGTGCGCTTCGGCCGCGGGCGTTGCTCTGCTGCAACCTCCTCGAGCATGTTGTCGAGCCGGATCGGTTGGCCTGTCACTGCCTCGATTTAGTGGCGGCAGGTGGGCTCCTCTTCGTTACGGTACCCTTCAGCTATCCTTACCACCGGGACCCGATCGACACGATGTACCGACCGAACCCGGCGGAACTCGCCGAACTGCTGCACGGTGCTCGATTGCTAGATAGCACAATCCTCGGTACCGGCGTGTCGTATCTCGACGCAGTGCGGGAGCGGCCGTGGCTCTTGCTGCGTCATCTCTGGCGCTTACCTATTCCTTTCCTGTCCTTCGAGAGGTGGAAGCGCTCAATGGCGCGGCTCTACTGGCTCGCGGCCGAATATCGGATTACCTGCGCGGTGTTCGAAAAGCTCTAATATCGGGTACGCCGCCGGTTTCGAGTGACCAGTGATCTGCGAGGAATTTGCGGTATGAACGCGGCTTTCAACGAACTGGCCGAATGGGTGACGCGGGCAGGCTTAATCGGCCGCACCGAAAGCGAGCTGATGGCTGGCTTCTGCCGGCGCATTGCCGACGGCGGCGTTCCCCTGGCTCGTGCCCTCGTCGTTCTCGACACTTTGCATCCGATTTACGAAGGCCGCGCCTTTCGCTGGCGCGCCGATGTTCCCGAGACGGCAGAGGTACTCGATTATGGGCGGACCAACGAAGGGGAAGCAGCCGAAAACTGGCGCCGCAGCCCGTTTTTTCACCTGCTGCAGACGGGCGGAACCGAAATGCGGCGCCGCTTGGCGGCCGGTGACCTAGCCGATTTTCCCGCAATTGCACAAGCCCGTGACGAGGGCGCTACCGACTATCTTGTTTTCGTCCACCGCTTTGCTGCCGAGGGAGTCATCGGCGAGATGGACTGCGTTTATTCAGCCTGGTCCAGCGATGCGCCCGATGGCTTCGCCGGGGATGACGTCACCGCGCTGAGACGGCTTGCGCCGTTTCTCAAACTGGCCGTCAAGTCAGCCGCGCTCGCCCGGATTGTTGGGACGCTCGCGGAGACCTATCTCGGCCGCGACGCTGGTCGGCGGGTTATGAGCGGTCGGATCGTGCGCGGCGTCGCCGAAAAGATCGGTGCGGTGCTGTGGTACAGCGATCTGCACGGTTACACCCAAATTTCCGACAATTCGCCCCCGGAGCAGATCATCCCGCTCCTCAACGACTACGCCGAAGTAGTCGTGTCCGCCGTGCACGGTCATGGCGGCGATGTGCTGAAGCTGGTCGGCGACGGTACTCTCGCTATTTTTCCTGCCGATAACCGCGAAGAAGCCTGCCTCGGAGCGCTCGCTGCAGCGGTACGGGTGCGCGACGGCGTTGTCGAGCTAAACGGTAAGCGCGCCGCGGCGGGTTTGCCGACCACCCAGGTCTATCTGGCACTTCATGTAGGCGATGTTTTCTACGGCAACATCGGCAGCAAGGATCGCCTGGATTTCACGATAGTCGGCCCGGCGGTCAACGAGGTCAGCCGGATCCTGGCGTTGAGCCGGTCGGTCGAGCAGGATGTCCTGCTCTCGGCGAGTTTCGTCAACGCCCTCGGCTCGGCGATGCGCCGTCGCCTAGTCTCGATCGGACGTTACGCACTGCGCGGCGTGGCGCAGCCGCAGGAGCTGTTCATCCCGGAGCCCGAATTCGCAATCCCGTAGTTCCGCCGACGGAAACGACTGCGTCTAACTCATGGCCGTCCTGCCCTTGCGGTTGTTTACGACCGCGTCGCGGGGGCGGTACGCTCGCTTGGCGGGACATACCCTGCTGCCAGCGTAGAGAATCGGCAATGCTACTCAATCAAGACGAGATTCGCCGGGACAAGACGTTTGACCTGCTGACCGAGGCGATTTTGGAGCGCGATCAGGCGCGCACCACCGATCTGTTCTTCGGGATGGTCGCACGCGACGGGCGCTCGGTCGGTGAGGCACTCAGCGTTGTAACGGCCGCTGAAGCGCCGTTCGTTCAGGTGCCGAGCCACATCAACGTCCGCGAGGGGCAGATCACCCTGATCAACAACGACCACACGATTCTTGGCCTTCGGGCGTCGGCTTATCTGATGCCCTATCTGCCTCAGAAATATCGATTGCTGCCGTTGTTGCAGAGCGTCTGGTACATCCCCGCCGGGCTCGATATCTGGAATCAACTGCTCGGCAAGTATCCCGGCCGTTATGCGACGATGAAGGGTATCATGGTGCCGCCACCGAGTTATGGACCTGTCGTGTGGAACGCGGACCGGGAGCCGATCCGCGAGAAGGGTACGCTCGAGGAACGGCTGCACCAGCATATGATCGCCACGGTGAGCGGCGATTCGCCACGGTCCTACGGCTTGTTTCTGGGTCTCGCCGAAGACGAAGAAGTTCGTCCGAAGCTCGCCGATCAGCTGCAGTATCTGGGCCTCATCGATCTTCAGGACACGGTGATTGGCCGCAAGGCGCGCAATACCGGCCACAAGGCGATCCGAGCTCGCTCGATTACCGACCTCGCCGATTTCATCGGGTGGGAGCGCTCGCACGGGGTTTATTACATGGGCGTTCCGGACATGGCGATCGGTCCGCTCTACTACTCTCTCTATGACGCGGTCTGCGTCCGGATAGGCGCCGAATTTCCCGACGGCGGGACCAACCTCAAACAGACCAATCAAACCCCGCTAAACCCGGCCGAAGTCGAGGAGATGGTTCGACAATTGATGGAGGCCGATGCCGACACGGTGTGGAATCTCCTCACCAACCACCTAAAGAACGGCAAATCGATCAGGAGCCTCGGCGACGCGATTCAGATTGGTGCGGCCGAGCTGATCCTGCGCACTACAGTGCCACGGCAGTTCACCAACGGGCAGCATCCCTTCGATTACTGCAACGTCGCGAACAACTGGATTAGGTCGAGCAACAACCCCTACCAGCCGCGCATCCTCTACTTGATGGCCAGCTTCGTCAACGACGTGGCGCACGAAAACAAGCTGCAGAGCTCGGTGATCGAGCGAGAGGGTGCCGGTTTCGATCTTTCGGGCCGAGCGCCCGATGCCCTGTTGCACGACCTGGACGAGGCGATTATGGCGCTCGATTTCCCGCGCTCCACGGCTCTCGCAAATGCCTATTTGCGAACGGATGCGGACCGCCGCGCCTATCAAGCCACCGTGGCGCTCTGCGCCTGCCGCTTTCAGGACGACCCGCACAACCAGAAGATCACGATCTCGACCTTCGAGGAATATGGCCAGAACTCGACCCATCTCCGCGATCGCTTGCTGCTCGCTAGCGCACGGCTACTCGCGGGCTGGGTGAAGATGCCGGGCGAGCGGGATTGTTTTGCCCGGTTCGAAAAGGATTGGATCTACCACTGAACAGCCGAACGCGGGTTATCGACTGCTTTGAGGGCCGCGAAGGCGTCGCGCCGCCCGATGTTCATCACCAAAGTGCTGGCGTGCGATGGGATTTTAGGGCCTGAACTGAGCTCGTTTGTGGCGGCGGGCTCGCGCGGCGCGTTGTTCGGCGGGACCTTGAGAGCGGGTCAGGTTGAAAGCCGTGTTGACCAGCGCGACGTGCGAAAACGCTTGCGGAAAGTTCCCGAGTTGTCGCCCGAGGCGAGGATCATACTCCTCCGCCAACAGGCCGACATCGTTACGCAACGCCAGGAGGCGTTCAAATAGCTCGCGTGCCTCCGTCATGCGCCCTTGGAGGATGAAATTGTCGGCGAGCCAGAAGCTGCAAGCGAGAAACGCCCCTTCGCCCGGAGGCAGCCCGTCGACTGTCTCCCCAGTGTCATAGCGACATACGAACCCATCTGCCATAAGCCGCTGTTCGATCGTTTTTACCGTGCCGACGATTCGTGGGTCGCTAGGTGGGAGAAAGCCGACCAGCGGCAATAGCAGGAGACTCGCGTCGAGCGCCTTCGACCCGTACGCTTGGACAAAGCTGCCGAGGTCAGGATCGAACGCCTTGCTGCAGACATCTTCATGGATCCGGTCGCGGACCTGCCGCAAGCTCTGGAACGCCTGATCGGAGCTGCCGCGTTGCTCGAAGAGCTTGACCGCTCGGTCGAATGCAACCCACGTCATCACCTTGGAGTGCGTGAAGTGCTGCGGCGGCCCGCGTACCTCCCAGATGCCTTCGTCGGGCTGATCCCAGATCTTGGCCAAGTGTTCTAGCACGACAGTCCCGATCGCGTCCCCGTGTTGAATAGGGGGCAAACCGTGGCTCTGCGCATGATAGAGCGCGTCGAGGACCTCGCCGTAGACGTTGAGTTGCGTCTGGTTTACCGCGGCGTTGCCGATGCGGACCGGGCGCGACCCCTCAAATCCGGGTAACCACGGGACCTCCCACTCGGTAAGCCGCCGTTCCCCGCCCAGGCCATACATGATCTGCAGCTGATCTGGGCTGCCCGCGACCGCGCGAAACAGCCAGTCGCGCCACGTCCGCGCCTCGTCGTAATACCCCGCATGCATCAATGCCAGCAGGGTAAAGGTGGCGTCGCGCAGCCAGCAATATCGGTAGTCCCAGTTGCGCGTGCCACCGAGCTGCTCGGGCAGCGAGGTCGTCGGCGCGGCTACGATGCCGCCGGTCTGCGCGTAGGTCAGCCCCTTTAACACCACGAGCGAGTGTTTGACCGCGCCGGTCCACGGGCCTGCGGATGCACATCGATCGGACCATCGGTGCCAGAATACCTCGGTGTCGTGCAGCGCCCGCGCCGGATCGACCGGCGGCGGCAGGGGTTGGTGGGAAGGTACGTAGCTCAGCACAAACGGAATTGATTCGCCTGCGTCGACCGTGAACTCGCCGAGCGTCTTCAGGTCCTCGCCGCGCAGCGGAACCGGCGTACGCAGCACCACTCTATCGGGCCCGCCGATGGCGGAAAGGCCGCCCTCCGGGAGCCGTTCGACCCAAGGCACTACGGTGCCATAGTCAAAGCGCAAAATGAACTCTGTGCACATGGCGACCCGCCCGCGCAGTCCGCGAACGAGGCGCACAAGCTGCGGAAGCCGACGGCGCGGCCGCATGAAATCGACAAGCTCGATCGCGCCCGCCGCGGTCTCGAATGTGGTCGCAAGGATCAGCGAGCCATCGAGATAGCGGCGCTCTAGCCGAGCGACCGGCTCTACCGGGCATATCAGCCAACGGCCGTGGCCGGGTTCACCGAGCAACGCCGCGAAGCACGCCCCCGAATCGAACCGCGGCAGACAAAGCCAGTCGATCGACCCGTCGTGGCCGATCAGCGCGGCGGAACCGCAATCACCAATCAGCGCATAATCCTCGATCCGCCGCTCCGACGTCATCCCTGGTCTCCAACGGATCTCCGCGCCCACCCGCGACGTGGGCGAACGGGATGGTGGCATCCGCGCACCGATCTGTCACCGTCGCTGCTAGGGAAATATCCTGCGGCCGGATGTCTCCCCGATACAGCAGAGCGGCTATACCTCGATTATCAGTCCGATGCGGTGTAGTTCACCACGGGGCGCGGAGGCTGACGGCTCAGCGCCAGCCGACATAGGGTATCCAATTAGGGTTGGTCTTCGAATAAGGATGCGATGCGGCCGTGGGATCCCAGTAAGGGTACGTGCTCCCCGGATACCACCCATAGTACGGGTAGCTGTAAGCGTAGCTATAGCCGGGATAGTAGTTCGGATACCCGGTGTTATAGTTCCAATAGCTTGGGTAACCCCCATAATAATACGGAGTGCCATAATAGGAATATTGTGGGTTATAGAGTGGCGATCCGCCAAAATTGTCGTTCGCCATGGCGGTTCCGCTGGTCAGCAGCCCGAGCCCCAACACCGTCGCCGTGACTAAAGTCCGCATAGCAAGGACCTCCCGTTCGTGTGCAGATATCTGCTGCATAAACAGGTGCCAACACTGAATCGTTCTCAAAGAATGTGACGATGTCGACGTTACGTATGAAAGAAACTCGGGAGGTGACCCGTTTGTGACCTGTCATCGAGGGTCAGCAGCCTGGGATTCGCGGTGTCCAAAGAATTAAGTTCGGTTGCTGATCAAAAATGGCTGGATAAGGAAGCTCCCCTCAGAGGGGAGCTTCACATGGAAGCGGCAACACGGAATTATCCGCTATCTTGCACCGGTGCGAGGTTGCCATTGCCGAAGAACGTCCTACCTCTTTCAAAGGAGGCAATTCCTTATGGAGGCGATCGGGAACACTTCCTACGAGAAGTGTCAATCTCGTGGCATATGCTACTACCCTGGAACTCGGCGAGCTTACAACCGGTTTTGTCACTGGTCAGGCGTTGGGGCCAAGTTACTGAGGAAGGAAAGGAGGAGGTCAAGCCATGCGTAATATGATTCTATCTTCTCTGTCTTCTCGGCGGAGAGAGAAGATCGTAGGCCTGTCCCTCGCTCTTTCGCTGTTCGCCGCGAGTGCAGCAGCGCTTGCGGTGAATCCACAAGATAACGTGCGCGGTTTTTACGACGCGCTCCTGACGACAATGAGGTACGGCCCAACTCTCGGCCAGAGCGGTCGTTATGCGAGGCTGGCTCCGGTTGTCGACCGGCTCTTCGACGTCCCCGCGATGACGCAACTGGCCGTAGGTCCGACTTGGGCAACGCTCTCTCCTGCTCAGCAGCAGCAACTGATCGATGCCTTCCGGCACTATATCGCCGCGACCTACGCCGATCGCTTTGACAGCTATTCGGGGCAGCAACTGCAGGTCACCGGCGAACGACCCTACAACGGGAATGTTATTGTCCAGACAAAGATTGTCAAATCCGACGGCGACACGACCGACCTCGACTATCTGATGCGGTCCAATCAGGGTTCGTGGCAGATTTCCGACGTCTATCTCGACGGCACCATCAGCCAGGTGGCTATCCAGCGCTCGGAATTTCACTCGATCCTCCGGCGCGAGGGGGTCGACGGTCTGGTAGCGGCATTAAACCGAAAAGTTGATTTGCTGGGCAAAGGCGTAGCCAAAGCGTCCTAAATTGCCCGAAAGGATCGATCGGCGCGGCGGAGCGAGGTTATCGCTTCGTCTTCGTGGCGCTAGGTCGGCCGGATCGTCGAACGCCACCACGCCTGGGCAGATTGCTCGCTAATGTGAGCTTCCTGCCACCCCTTCCGTCGTTGCCCTCGGCTCGAGTTGGCTAACGGCCTGTATCGGTGCGTCGGTCGCCGGCGATCTGAGAAGCGGCTCCAGCTGAGGCTCAATCGCCTTCAGCAGCTGGACGGCAATAGCGCTCGTGAAATGATAATTCCCGGCGATTGCGCCCGGGACATAGGCGGTGATCGTGCCAAAAAAGCGATCGCCGAGAAAGAATACGAAAGTCGCAGTTCGATCCACCACCCGTTGTGAGACCAGGCTCCCACCCGCCCCGAAGCGGTCGAAACGGTTGTCGCCGGTGCCGGTCTTGCCGCCGACCGGCAGCAGGGTTCCGTCCGCGGCGCGGTAGGTGCCGCGCAGCCGCGTGGCCGTCCCTTCCGCGACGACGCCCAACAAGGCGCGGCGTACCGTCTCGGCCACCTCGGGAGCGAGAACCCGATTTGGCTCGGGTTTAACCACCATATCGGTCTCGTAGGGAGTGCCGGAGGCGAATTCCAGCCGCCGGAGATCGACGGTCGGTAGCTGCACCCCGTCATTGAGAATAATCCCCATCAGATCGGCTAGCGCATCGGGTCGGTCGCCGGAGCTGCCGATCGCACTGCCCAAGGACGGCACGAGATGGCCGAACGGGTAGCCTTGCCGCTGCCAGTCTTGCAGGATCCGGTCAAACGCGTCCTCTTCCAGCAAAATCCGGATCCGGAGGTCCTGCTTGTGCGTGCTGTGGCTCTTGAAGAGCCAGCCATAAACCTCCTGGCGTACCTCCTCGCTCGCCTTTGTCACCTCGGCGCGCGACGCACCGGGATGATCTCGCAGATAGGTCACGAGCCACAGTTCGAGCGGATGGATGCCCGCGAGATAACCGCGGTCCTCGAGCGAAAACCGCTCGACATCGTATTCTCGATAGAGGTCCCAGAGATCGTCGTCGCTGACCGAGTCTCGCGGCAGGTATCGTGCAAGAAACGCACCTAGCGCTGCCCTGTCCGCGTCGGGACGGACCGAACGGTACACTACGGCAAGGCGCCGGGCGATTGGGTGCGTCCGATGAGCGAGCTGCGCTAAGGCCTGGTCGGGTGAGAGGCCGTGGTATTCGCGATAGAAGCGGTTGAGGTATTTGCGGCTGTCTTGGTCGATGAAACGCCGCAGGTAGGTCTCCCGGCCCGGATCCTCGCGATCGGCCGTCAACAATTTCTGGCCGTCATCCTGAGCGATGTAATACCGGACGATGTCGCGCATCACCCGAATAAAGACGTTGTTGATCGACTGGGCAAATGCCTCCTCTACGCTGGTGGAGGAGTTTTCCCATTTCTCAAAATTGGCGAAGGCGTGCATGCCGCCGCCGGTAAAGAATTCCTCCGGACTGCCCGAGTAATGGCGTTGCATGGCCGCGTCGAGCATCGACTGCAAGCCACGGTTCTTCGTCCCCGCGAGGTAATCGGCCGCCCATTTCGTCAGCGGGTCCTGGGCCGCGGCCGCAGTCGCGTGGAGCTCGCGGGACGGCAGTTGCCCCAATCGGCGATCCAGTTCTTCGACGATGTCGAGATAGGTGATCAGAGTGCGCAATTTGGCCGTCGAGCCGAGCTGCAGTTTTGCTCCGGAGTTGATGTCGAGCGGTTCGTTCAGACTGTCCGCGTGTACCCTCAGATAATTGCGGTCCGCCCCGCGCTCATAGAGGACGACGCTCCAAGTCAGGCGAGCCGGATTTTCGCTGCCGAGCAGGTCGTGTCCGACCAGCCCCAGCGATTTGACCTCGGCGGGATTGCCGAGCCTGGTCAGAACATCGGTAATCCGCTTTTGGGCTGGCGTGTCCACCGTCGCATAGGCGGTCAGATCGAGCCGGTCGAGGGCGTAAAGGTCCGGCAGGTGGAGCAGCGATACGAGCTTGTCTCGGATTCGATCGGTCGCCTTGTTGCCAAGGAAGGACATCGCCGGCGGCGGCGGAATGTCCGCCCGGAAATGCAGCTCGGCGTGGAGCGCGGCGTCGCGCAGTTCCGGATCGATGATTCCGGAAGCGGACAGCAGCCAGAGGTAATGGTCGGTCAGCGCTGCGAGAGCGGCGTGGTGTTCGACTAGATAGTAGATGGGGCGGCGGCCGGAGAGCAGCAGGCTGAGAACCTGCCGGTAAACTTCGCCCTTGTGGGCCAGCTGGAACTTTGTCGTGGCCGGCGCGGTCAACTCTCGGTCGGCTTCGGCCAAATCCGTGCCGTACCAAAGCCACAAGGCCTCGGGGAGGCCGATAATTTCCCCATAGCCGGGCCGCGAGGCGAATGGCTCCGAGTTAAGATAGGTGGTAACGATCCGATTGCGGGCGGCCGTCGTGATCGGGCCGTCCCGATAGGCGCGCGCCGACGCGGTGACCATTTGACGCAGCTTCTCGCCCACACCCGGCGTTCGGCCGCCCGGTGAGTGGCGGAACTTCTCGGTCTGGGTGGCGAGCGTGCTGGCCCCGCCCTCCCTGAAGCGTCGATCGAACAAACCGGCGACCCGCCCGCCCGCGGCAAGCACGAACCGGCTCCATTCGACGGCCGGGTTGCGCCGCGGGTCTTGCGGGTCAAGCAGGTCGTGATCCTCGACGTACAGCAAGCTGCCGACGACGACCGGCGGGATCGAGCTGAAGTCCGTGTAGGTCCGCTTCGGATAGCTCGCCTGGTAAAGGGGGTTTCCGTCGCGGTCGAACAGCCTCAGACCAGCGCGCGCCTTTTCGCCGTAGATCGCATACCCTCCCTGGTCGACAAACCAGTCGAGCGAATGAGACCATTCCGCCTGGCGCTCGAGGGCGAAATGGTGGCCACTCAACGAGTTGATAAAAACGGGCAGCTCGGCATAGCCGAGCC
Source organism: uncultured Alphaproteobacteria bacterium (assembly GCA_963703745.1). Taxonomy (GTDB): domain Bacteria; phylum Pseudomonadota; class Alphaproteobacteria; order ATCC43930; family CGMCC-115725; genus AP-15. Next base: position 438,394 of record CAVPFL010000002.1, read on the forward strand.
GCTCGTCATAGGGTCCCGCTTTTGGGAACCGGATAGTGCGGCTCGGCCCCGACCGGACCGTAAAACTCATGTTCCGAGTGAGGTTCGAAAAAATGCGGGACTGCAGATACGAAGTACGCGCCTCCGCGGCGAGACCCCAGCACAGTAGCGTCACTGCCGCCAGCGCCGCGGCCCAACCAAACACTCGTACGACGAGCCGAAAAACGCGGCCCCGCGGACGCGGATCGGACCCCCGCCGCCATTTGCCTTGCAGCAAACGTCCGGACACCGCATCGACCATGAAGTTCCCTCGTGCATCGCGCTCGGCCGGAGCACAAACGCTGCAGGCTCCCCGAACGATCCGTTCGTGGGCCAATCGCGTTTGGTGTTCGAGACGTATCGAGCCTCCGACGCGCGCGGGAGCCGAACGCGGCTTAAACGAGAGGTCAGCGACCGAACTGAGCGATCACATGGATCTTGCTTTCGCCATGAGCTGGCCAGGCAGGCGTCCTGGAAGATCTTGCTGTCGATTTGCCACTTCCTTGCCTTCCCGGACAGTCATTTCTCGCTCTCGTTGAGAGCCGCCTCGAGCTGGCTGCGCAACCGTTCCAGCTCAGCGGTGCGGGCCAGCAAAAAACGCAGATCGATACGCCGGTTAAGGCCGTAGTCGGCCTCGGCGCTGCCTTGCGCTTGCGGCAGCGGCCGTCGATCACCGAAGCCCGAAACTCCGAGCAGCGGATAGCTCCCATCGGCGTTCCGCAGCGCGTCGAGGCTCGGCTGCGCGCGTCGAAGCTCGGCGAAGACCGCCAAGGCCCTTTCGGTAGAAAGCTGGTCATTATCGCGAAAGCCGGTTCCGGCTGCGCCGATCGGCCGGCGGTCTGTATGGCCTTCGATCAGAACCGTTTCCAGAACGGGTAAATTGGGGGGGTCGCACCGAGTTCGATCGGTGATCGGAGTAAAGCAGGGCAGTATCCGCGCCAAAGCAGTCGCCAGGATGCCGACGCTGTCGCGCTGCCTTGGTCCGAGCGTGGCACTGAGTGTCTCGAAGAGAAGATCGCCCGGCAGATGCAAAATTCCAGCTTGGCGATCCACCCATACCTCGATGCCCCGCTGGGACAGAATTGTCTGCAACGTCGTCAGCAGGCGGTCGCGCGCGTTGGTGCTTGCCTCGATGTCTTGTTGCAACTGAACGGCGGCCTGTTCCAACAGGTCACGCACCCGATCTGCTCGCGCCTTTTCGCTATCGAACCTTGCGCGGCCGACCTCCAGGTCGTGCTCCGCGACCCGGTAATTCAGCGCAAACACGGTTAGCATCAGCAGAAATACGAATAGGATGCCAACCATCAGGTCGCTGACCGAGGCGAAGTAACCCTCAGCGCCTCCCTCTTCGTGGTCGCGGAGCGCCATGCTCGTCGCTCACCCGCGCGTCAACTCGCTCACGAATTCCTGGATCGTGTGCCGGAATTCGTCGAGTGCCGAACCGGGGCCGGCAGCGTGTCCGCGAGACTACGGTCCACCCCCTCGAGACGCTGTGCCGCGGCGATCTCTTGCGACACCCGAGCCGCGCCAGGCTGTGCCGCCTCGAACCTCTGTGCGGCATCGCGCATCTGTTCGACCGCCGCGCCGACACTGGTCGCAACAATGCGCAACGACCCCGTCGCCGCTTGCGCTAGCTCGGCGGTGCGGCGCAGATCCGTAGCACCGGCCGCGAGTGGCACCACCAATTCCCGCGTCACGCGATCGAGCTCATCGATCCGTCCGGCGACCGCCTCGGCCGTCCCCGTCAGTGCGGTGGCTCGGTGCGCCAGGGCCTGACCGGTGCTCTCCAGCATCTCGCGAATGCCGGACCCTGCCGCTGCCAATTCTTCGGCAGCTTCGCCAGCACCGCGCGCGAGCGCCTCGCCGGTGCCGGAAGCGGCGTGGGCGAACGTTTCGGTCATGCGCTTAGCCGCCGCTTCAAATCCGGCAGCTGCACCCTCGATGCGGGAGGCAAGAGATTGCGCCGCGTCGGCGCCCGCTTCGCGGGTCTGCGTCGTGACGCTGCGCAGGGTTTCCATCAGCCCGCCCATTCGGACGGTGATCCGGGTCAGCGCCGCCTCGGCGCCCTCACCCATTCCCGCGGCCATCGCTTCGGCGGATTGCGCCATGCGCGCCGAGGCTTGGCCGAGCCCGTTCTGCAAATCTTCGAGCAGTGTTCCGAGCGCCGCCAAACTCTCGGTAACCCCGGCGAGATGATCGCGCGTTCCGCCCGAAAGGCCGTCGATAAAGGTCTTCAGCATCTGCTGCATGGCATCTTGGTTTTGCGTGCTCACGCGATCGGTGATGGTTTGCATCGCCTTGGACCAAGGTCCGAGATGTTCGTCGAGATGCTTTTCGAAGGCGCTGTCGAATTTTTCGCCCACACTCGCGGCGAGCTCTGTGCCGAACGTTTTCAGGCTCGCCCATTGCGCGCGCAGCGCTTCGTTGGCCTCATGTTGAAGAAAGGCCGCCGTAGCCATCGGTATCTGCCGGTCGAGCGCCGCGGTGAAACTATCGAGCGCTCGCTCAACCAAACGAAGCCGATGGTTGCGGAAGCCGGTGTAGGCGATCGAAAGCAGTAAGCCGGCCAGCGAGGTGATGAATTTGAAGCTCGCCGCATCGAGCAGCTGGTGCAGACCCTGCCGGCTTTGCGCCGGGTCGCCGCTAGCAACGACGCCGCCCGCAGCGGAAAGCGCCACAGCCAACCCTAAGAACGTGAATAGCAACCCGGCGCCGACCAACATTCCCGGCATCGCCGCCTGATACCGAGGCTTTAGATCGCTGGCGCGTAGCAGCCCGAGGTCGAATACGTGATCCGGACGCAACGTGCTGCGAATGGGATATGAGGTAGTTTGGTCGCCGAGAACGATCAGCGCGTTGTAATAAGCCGACCACCTCCCGGCGAGGAACGGCAGCGCGGCTAGTTGCTCGGCTGCCGCTCCAAGACTCGGGAGAAACTCCGACTTTTCGACAATTGCGAAAGCCGCGCTCAGCGTAGAAATCAGGCTTTCCGTCCGCCCATATAATCGGGTTGCCGACCACCCGGCCCACACGACGAGGAGCCCGACGACCACGAAGATCGCGGCTGGGCCTGCGAGAGACTGGGCGAGAGGCGGCAATACGGGCTCCGGTGGCGGACTTATCGGGAGCCGTACCCAGAATTCGTGAAGATAGCGTAACTCCGGCAGCAGAAAACGGGCGAAGCGGCGCGGCGCCGCGTCAGCCGACCAATTTTGCGGACCAGGTAGAACGACGAGTGGTCCGTTCAGCGCTCGCGCTACCCGATCCTGGAATCCATCGCGCCCCTGAGCCATAACCCCTCGTCAATCTGCCATCCTGGCCGCCTGACCGATCCGGCCAAGCCGGAGAGCACGGCGACCACGCCGCAGTTACACCACGGGAGCGAACACGTCATGTTTAGATCCCCCCAGATCAACATCTACTCTCGCGATCTCGGGAAGGCGCAATCGTTCTACGAGTCACTGGGATTCAAGGAGACCTTTCGCACGCCGCCGACGGGCAACCCGAGCCACGTGGAACTTCAGCTTGATGGATTCAAACTGGGAATCGCAACCATTGAGGCAGCGCAGCAGCATCACGGCCTGGCGACTGGCGGCGAAGGCCGTTGGATTGAAATTGTCCTGTGGACAGACGACACCGATGCGGTCATCGAGCGGCTGAGAGCCGCCGGAGCGTCAGTCCTATCGTCGCCGCACGACTGGCTGGATGGGCGATTGCGCCTGGGTTGGATCGCCGACCCAGACGGAAATCCGATCCAGATTGTGCAGCGCAAGTTATAACCAGCGGCGACACATCAGCTGCGGATCGGTGCCGGCGCGCGCCGTGCAGGAGCCGAGACCTTTATATCGAAACGGCCATCGGAACTGCGTCCCGGCCGTTCCGACAGGTGATGTGGGGCTCGCTCGGGGAGGTCGTGCGCGGCCTACCTCATGCTTTTGAGGGATTGATGGAGCGAGCGTCGGTCGGGCCGCGTGGCACCGATTGGTTTATAGATATGCTCCGTCGGGCGGGCGCGAGTATCGATCGACGGTGTGGCGGACCCGATTGAGATCGGTGGCATATCGCCGCGCGGAAGACTGTCTGCCGAATGGCGAGTATTTGCTCCGTCGCGACCGAGCCCAGCTTTCGGCTCGGCGGCCGAGTACGGCCCTCGACACTCCACCCACTAAGGAGTCGTGCATGCCCGCGATCACTTAACCGAAGGACCGAGGTCGACGGCCTCAAAGCGCACTGCGCGGAGATCGCGGGCGCCATTCGGGACTTTCTCGCTCGGACGCCCGGCCTCTCATCCGGCAACGCGTAACAAGCCCAGTACCTAAGGCTGTGCCAGCAGTACAAAACCAATCCGGAGGATTAGTCATGCGTGCGATCGCCATACAGGAGTTCGGTGGACCCGAAAACTTAGTCATCAAGGAGATCCCGGACCCCGAACCAAAGCCGGGCCATGTCGTCATCCAAGTCAAAGCGTTCGGAGTAAACCACGCCGAGATGCACATGCGAAGGGGAGAATGGGCCGAGGCGGCGGTGAGCGAGATCGAGTGTGTTGGCCTCGTCAAATCCTGCCCCGGCGGCGAATTCGCTGTTGGAAACAAAAGTCGCCGCATTGATGGGTGGCATGGGACGGACGATTAACGGCAGCTACGCCGAGTATACGCGCCCACCCGCGACAAACGTTGCGCCGATCGAGTCGGATCTTCCCTGGGAAGAACTCGCTGCGATCCCGGAATCCTACGCTACGGCATGGACGTGCCTGTTCCGCAACCTCGAACTCGCCGAGGGCCAAACTTTGGTCATACGAGGGGCAATGTCATCGTTTGGACAGGCAGCTCTGAATATGGCGATGATCGCCGGCACAATGTCATTGCAACAGCCCGTAACCAAGAACGCTTTCAGAAGTTGGAGGCACTCGGAGCACGCCGCGTCGAAATAGAAGGCCAGGACTTGTCGGAGCGCATTGCTGAACGGAAACGGATCGACGCCGTACGCGATCTCGTCGGCAACAGCACGATTCTGGATTCCCTCGCGATGCTTCGGCCGGGTGGGCGCGCCTGTTTGGCGGGCTTTCTCGGAGGGCTTGCTCCGGTGAGCGACTTCAACCCTCTGCTGCAGATGTCGAGCGGTGTCCATTTCAGCTTCTTTGGCAGTCTTACGTTCGGCAACCCAGGCTTTCCGTTGTCGGATGTTCCGCTCCAGACCATCGCCGATCAGGTGGCCGCTGGCCGCTGTAAAGCAAAACCGGCCCGAGTGTTTCGCTTTGAAGACATTCGGGAAGCGCATCGAGTGATGGAGTCGAACCAGGCCGGTGGCAAACTGGTGGTCCTCGTCTAGCCCGAATCTGGCTCGCCGACCACGAAGGTCGGTAGTCGACCCGGCACGGCTACCCCTTGGTCCCGGATACGCCGAGACACATCAATCCAAAAAGCCCAAGAAATCTGGACTCTGTTGAGAGCTTTGGCCAAAATTCGTTCCATGGTAGAGGCTGGGGCTCCGTGGCGGGCTTCGCCGGTTGCATTTAGTGCGATCTTCGCTGCCCGCCTGGCGAATGCGTCAAGGGCCGCAGGGCCACCGCTGTTCTTTGGTTTGCGACTGTGGATTTCAGTCTGTCTCGCGCTCTACCTTGCGTTTTGGCTCGAGCTCGACAACCCTTATTGGGCGGGTACAACCGCCGCTCTCGTTTGTCAGCCTCACCTTGGCGCATCGCTGCGCAAAGGTTGGTATCGCATGATCGGCACGGTTGTTGGTGGCGTGGCGATCGTGGTGCTGACAGCATGTTTCCCGCAGGAACGCGTCGCTTTTCTTGTGGGTCTGGCGTTGTGGGGCGCGGGGTGCGCTTTCGTTGCCACGATACTCCGCAACTCCTCTTTAGCCCTTGCGGCGCAGCTTGCCGGGATCACGGCGGTAATCATTGCGAGCAGTGAGCTCGGGGCAACCGGGGGCGCAAACGGCGAAGTCTTTATACTCGCCGTCATCCGCTGCACCGAGATCTCCATTGGCATCGTGTCCGCCGGGGTGGTGCTCCTTCCAACCGATTTCGGTAACGCAAGTCTCCGGCTGGCCAGACTGTTCGCCGCCATTTCCGCCGAAATTGCGGGTGGGTTTACCGGGACATTGGCGCTGGCCGGATCCGAACTCCCGGACACGCAGCCGGCACGCAGTGAACTTATCCGACGAGTCATCGCACTCGACCCAGTCATCGACGAAGCGTTTGGCGAGTCCGCCCAGCTCCGGTACCATTCAGCAGTGTTACAGACGGCGGTGAACGGCCTATTCGCCGCTATAGCCGGCTGGCGCGTAGTGTGGGTTCACCTTACCCGGCGTTCGGATGACCAGGCTGGGCAAGAGGCCGGCGTCGTTCTGCGAAGTTTGCCCCAAGAGCTGCGCTCGGCGCCGACACATGGCAAGCCGTTACTCTGGATGGCCGACCCGACTGGTCTGCGCCGGATTTGCGAGGCGGCCATAGGCACGCTAGCCGCTCTGCCGGCCCCCACGCCGTCGCTGCGGCTGCTGACCGATCGGACAGCTGTGGTGCTGGCCGGCATTTCGCATGCGCTCAACGGGCTGGCAGTGCTCGTCGCCGATCCTGCTGGGCCCGTTCCCCGTGGTTACCGCGTCCGGCTGCACGTAGCGGACTGGCTGCCTTCGCTCGTCAACGCGGGGCGGGTGTTCATCACAATCGGCGCCGTCGAGCTCTTTTGGATCATCACCCAATGGCCGAATGGCGCATTGGCGATTACCTTCGCCGCGATTGGTGTGCTCCTGTTCTCGCCGCGAGGCGACCTAGCTTACGCTGGAGCCGTGGGTTTCGTGGTTGGCACCGGCCTCAGCGCCGCCTTGGCAGCCGTCATCGCATTTGCGGTGTTCCCGGGAAAGGAGGGCTTTGCGGCATTCAGCATCGCGATTGGCCTGGTTCTGGTGCCCGCCGGCGCGGGAGTGGCGCAGCGGTGGCAGACGCCAATGTTCACGGCTATGACGGCGTTTTTTTGCTTTCTTCTCGCTCCGACAAACCAAATGAGCTACGACGTCATCCAGTTCTACAACAGGGCGTTGGCGATCGTCGCAGGCCTGGGCATCGCGGCGCTTTCGTTTCGGCTGCTGCCGCCGCTGTCGCCCGCCTTCCGGACGCGCCGCCTCATGACACTGACTTTGTGTGATCTGCGGCGTCTCGCGATCGGCCCGATCCCCCGGAAGCCAGCCGATTGGGAGGGCAGCATGTATAGCCGCCTCTGCGCAGTGCCGGACGCGGCCGCGCCGCTTCAACGCGCACAGCTCGTGACGGCGCTTTCCGTAGGTTCCGCAATCATCCAGCTGCGCCGCATCGCTCACCGCCTGGGTTTGGGCCCTGAGCTCGATGCGGCGCTCGAGGCCGTGGCTCGAGGGGACAGTGCGATGGCGACCACCCGCCTTGGCCAGCTGGACGGCGCGCTTGCGGCCCGCCCGGATGCCGCCGGTCTGCAGGCGCGGGGCAGCATCCTTGCGATCTCGGAGGGGCTCATCCAACATGCCACGTACTTCGACGCACGAGCACCCGGGTAAGGTTCACCGAGATCAACCTGTTCGGCGGTCGTTGTTGATCGAGATTTGATCATTCCGGGCCTATGCGGGACGTTCTCGCCCGGTTTGTAGTATGGCTGGCTTTTGACCATCGGACTGGCGACAGGGCTATACGTGCATAAATGCGGTGCGGGTGTGAGGAGGGAAGATCGAGATGGAAGATCACGACATCAGAGCGGCCCTGGATCGCCACTGGGCGGCTTCCGACGCGAACGACTTCGAGGCCGAGCACCAGATTTACCGAGAGGACGCGGTGCTCGAGTACCCGCAGTCGGGCGAGCGCATACGCGGCCGGCGCAACATTCAGGCGTCTCGCTTTGCTCAGCCGAGCAGAAAGCGCTTCACAGTGCGGCGGATACTCCGTACTGCCGACCTCTGGATCACTGAATTAGTCATCGCCTACGATGAACGGCCGTCTTACACGGTCGGCATCATGAAGTTCAGAGACGGGAAGGTGGCCCGCGAGACGCAATACTTCGGCGATCCGTTCGAGCTGGGGCCTTCGCGCGTGCAATTGGTCGAGCAGATGCCCTGAAACCGAGCCGGCATTCTGCTCTCGTTGCAAACATTCATTCGCTTTCAGGTTAGGAGCAATCCAGAGGAGCCATGCGTATGGCATTTCAGCCAATCGACGAGCTTTGCATCAACACCATCCGGACGCTGTCGATCGATGCAGTCCAAAAAGCGAACTCGGGACATCCGGGGATGCCGTTGGGCGCGGCGCCGATGGCGTACGTCTTGTGGACCCGCCATCTGCGGCACAATCCCACCAACCCAAAATGGCCCGATCGCGATCGTTTTGTGCTGTCTGCCGGGCATGCCAGCATGCTGCTCTACAGCCTGCTGTTCCTCACCGGTTACGACGTTACGATGGCTGATATACAGCAATTCCGCCAATGGGGCAGCCGTACCCCGGGGCATCCCGAGTATGGCGTGGTACCAGGTGCGGAAGTTACGACGGGTCCGTTGGGTCAAGGTGTTGGAAACGCGGTGGGATTCGCAATCGCGGAGCGTTGGTTGGCCGCCACCTTCAATCGGTCGGGCCATGAAGTGGTGAATCACTACACCTATGTGATGGCTAGTGACGGCGACATGATGGAAGGCGTCGCGGCGGAGGCTGCCTCGATAGCGGGTCAGTTTCGGCTTGGACGATTAATCGTGCTCTATGACGCCAACCAGATAACGCTCTCGGCCAGCGCCGATGTAACTTTCAGCGAAGATGTCGGCGCGCGATTTCAGGCCTATGGATGGCATGTAGAGCATATCGACGGGCAGGATACAGCCGCGGTCGATGCTGCCCTAACCAAGGCGAAGGCGATCGATGACCGGCCGTCGCTGATCGTGGCGCGCACGCATATCGGCTATGGCAGTCCGCATAAGCATGACACTTTTGAGGCGCACGGCGAGCCCTTGGGTGTCGAGGAAGTGCGGTTAACTAAACGCGCGCTGGGGTGGCCTGAAGACAAGGTTTTCTACATCCCCGACGAAGCCCTGGCCCAGTTTCGCAAGGCGGTCGAGCAAGGGCGCGAGGTGGAGACCCAATGGGATCGACGGGTGGACGCCTTGGGCGCCGTCGATCCAGAGGCAGCCGGGAAGTTTCGGCAGGTACTCGCCGGTGAACTGCCGAAAGGATGGGAAGCGGGACTTCCCCGCTTCACGCCGGCGGACGGCGCGATGGCGACCCGCGACGCCGGACAGAAAGCTATCACCGCGCTGGCCGATGTCCTACCTAACCTGATTGGCGGCTCGGGCGACCTCGATCCGTCCACGCGCACCGCGCTCAAGGGACACGGCGACTTCGAGAGTCCCCTGTTTAAGCCTCCCGAGGGTGCGCCGCCGACCCAGGGACTGGCAGGCGGTCCGACCGGATATGCCGGGCGGAATATTCATTTCGGTATTCGCGAGCACGCGATGGCCGGGATTGCGACGGGCATGGCACTGCATGGCGGCGTCCTGCCCTTTGCCGCCACCTTCTTCACGTTTTCCGACTACATGCGGCCAAGCATCCGACTGGCGGCCTTGAGCAAGGCCCACGTCATCTATGTTTGGACCCACGACAGCATCGGGTTGGGCGAGGACGGACCTACGCATCAGCCGGTGGAACAACTGGCAAGCCTTCGCGCGCTTCCTGATCTGACGCTGCTGCGACCGGCGGACGCCAACGAGACCGTTGAGGCGTGGAAAATCGCGGTTGCGCACACCTCGGGGCCGGTAGGACTTGTGCTCACGCGCCAGAGGTTACCTGTTCTGGACCGCGCAACACTGGCGCCGGCTTCGGGAGTGGCGAAAGGAGCGTATGTCCTCAGCGACTGCGCGACGGGTTCGCCGACCGTTATCCTGATCGCTACCGGTTCCGAACTGTCGGTTGCGCTAGAAGCGCACAACCAATTGACGCGCGAGGGAATTGCAAGCCGGGTCGTCTCGATGCCGTCATGGGATTTGTTTCAGTCACAACCGCAATCCTACAGGGACACGGTTCTTCCTCCCGGGGTCAAGGCGCGGGTCAGCATCGAAGCAGGCTCCACGCTCGGATGGGAGCGCTACGTGGGCCTCGACGGCGCAATCATCGGGCTCGATCGCTTCGGTGCGTCGGCGCCCGGTGAGATCGTGATGCGTGAGCTGGGCTTCACCCCGGAACACGTTGTCAAAGCTGCCAAATCCCTGATCCCGGGTCAGAAAGCCGGATAGAACCGGCGGAGCGAAATTAATCTCCAGCGACGCTTCCTTTCAATCCCGAACCATGCTGCAACTAATGTGCGGCGGGTGGCATCTGGCTAACGTGATAAGCAGGCGACGTGCGGCCATGTCAACATATCGGCAAGAACACAGACACAATATCACCGTTTCGAAATGTCTTATTTCCACTGTACGTGAATAAAGTCGCCGTAATTTAATTCCGATAAATCGGCGCCGGTGGAAATGTGCGTACTCTTGGGCCTCTCTTTAGAGGAGATCAAAACGATGGCGCGGTTGCTCTCAGTAAATGTGGGCCTGCCACGCGACATCGAGTGGCAAGGGAAAACCGTCCATACCGCCGTCTGGAAGACGCCGGTTCAGGGCCGACGCATGACGCGACGGCTCAACATAGATGGAGACGGCCAGGGAGATTTGGCGGGGCATGGCGGCGAACATCGGGCCGTCTTTGTCTACCAGATCGAATCTTATCGCTATTGGGAAAGCCAGCTCCGTCGAAACGACTTTACCTATGGCCAGTTCGGAGAAAATTTTACCGTCGAGGGACTGGCGGATGCTGAAGTGTGCATCGGCGATCATTACCGGATCGGCGATGCGCTCTTCGAAGTGACGCAGCCGCGCGTCACCTGCTATCGGGTCGGCATCCGCATGAACGAGCCGCAGATGGCAGCACTGCTCGTCTCACACGGCAGGCCGGGATTCTATTTCCGGGTCCTGGAGGAAGGCGAAGTCGGCGCCGGCGACGAAATCGTGAAGGTCAAGGCGGGTCCCGAGCGAGTGACCGTCGCCGAGATCAATGCGCTGTTATATTTGCCGGGTCACCCGGCGAGCGAGCTGGAACGAGCGTTGCGGATCCCGGCATTGAGCGCCGGCTGGCGAACCTCGTTGGAGGCGCTGCTCGACCGGGAACGGAAAGGCGGCGGAACAACGGGCAACCCCGGGCTCGGCCCACCGATGGGCCCGCCCCCCGCGTGGCCAGGCTTCCGCTCATTGCGGGTGTCCCGCAAGCTGCAGGAAAGCAGCAATGTCACTTCTCTCGTCCTGGAGCCGGCCGACGGTGAGGCGCTGACGGCTGCGCTCGCGGGGCAGTATATCGTATTGCGGCTCAGGCCGCGTCCCGACGAGAGCGCTCTGCTGCGCAGCTATTCGCTGTCGGGCGCGCCGAGCGAGGATCGCTATCGCATCAGCGTCAAGCGCGAGCCGCAAGGTGCGGCCGGGGCTTACATCGATACGCGGGTTCAGGCTGGCGATATTCTCGATGTGAGCGCCCCGCGCGGCAGCTTTACGTTGCGGCAGGGCGAGCGTCCCGTGGTTCTTGTCAGCGCCGGCATCGGCGCCACCCCAGTCCTCGCTATGCTGCACGCACTGGCCGCCGAGCAAACTCGGAGAGAGATTTGGTGGATTCACGGTGCCCGCAACAGCAACGAGCATCCATTTGCGGCGGAGGTGCGCGAGCTCCTCGAGACCTTGCCCGGAAGCCGCAGCCACATTTGTTACAGTGCGCCAATGCCAACCGATCGGCCGAGTGTCGATTTCGACAAGGTGGGGCGCGTGGGCGTGCCCGTGTTCGAGGAAATGGGCGTCCCGCCCGATGCGGACTTCTACATCTGCGGTCCAGCCGCGTTTATGAGCGGTCTCGTCGACGGCCTTGCAGGTTGGGGGGCCGCGCGTGACCGCCTGCACACCGAGAATTTCGGGTCGGGCCCGGCGAAGACCCCAGGCATCGCCGCGGTCGCGCGGCGGCCGCCGCATCCGCCGGCGGAAGCCGCGGAGGGCGGGCCGCTGGTATCCTTCACGCGCAGCAATCTCGCTGTCCACTGGGGTTCCGCATTCCACAGCCTGCTCGAACTGGCCGAGGCGTGCGATGTGCCGGTGCGCTGGTCGTGCCGCACCGGAGTTTGTCATAACTGCGAGACGGGGCTGATTTCCGGCTCCGTCATCTACCGGCCGGACCCGGTCGAGCCGCCGGCCGATGGCAATCTGTTGATCTGCTGCAGCCAGCCCCAAGGTGACATTGCGCTCGATCTTTGACGCGGTTGAAGCGATGTTCCGGCCGCTGCAGCCAGCGGCGCGAAGCTGCACAAGCTGGCTCTCGAACGTCTGCCCATAGGTGGATACGCGTGGATAGCCGATGAGCGGTTTTCGGGGTGAGTTTCGGTCACATCCTACGGCAAATGTAATCCTTTGATCGGCATGACATAAATTTATTGGCGAATTCCTTCAATTTCGCAAACGCGGCGCGGCGGGAGTCCGATAACATCGCTTCTGGACAATCGACCCTAGAGAAGCCGTTCTTGCTTCCTGCGCTGCTTAGTCTGTGTCTTTCTGAACGCGAGTTAACGAGCGGGATTGTTGGGCTTCTGCCGTTCGACAGGAAACCCACCAGCCTCAGCGGTTTTGGGGAGGCTCCGCAACGCGATGGCGCATTGCCGAGGAAATCCGCTAAAAATGACTCATGTCGGTCGCCCGGCGTGATGTTACAAAAATGCGCGTTCCGTTACTTCGGGCCAAAAGGGAGGATACCAACATGAAGAAGTTGATGATCGCCGTGGCACTCGCCGCCGCGGTGAGCGCTTTAACAAGCGGCCAACAAGCATTCTCAGAGGATTACCAACAAGCCATACTTACCCACCATCCAGTCGTAGTCACATTTGACAACTGTAATGGCAACATCGGGACTATAAAATGTGGTGAACAATATTTCCTTCAGTATCCCGGAGCACCGGGAACTACGCCCAAAGGAAACATGTGCAAATCCAACTGCGGGGTAAACGCCCTAAAAAACCCCCCACCACCATATCAAGATAGCGGGGGCTACTGTAATGCAAATCCAGAGACCGTGACCGACATTGGACGTGGCACAACCTGGTCGATAGATGTCTTTGGGCGTATTCTGTATTATAACAATAACGGAGAGGTTTTTGACCAAGACAGTCATGATCTGATCGGTCACATGTCTATAGCACAACGCCCATCACAACCACTGGGCCAAGGAAGCATCATTGAACGGTGCATAAATGCAATGTGCGCGAGGCCAACAGAAAACTGCGTTTTTTAGCCCACCTTCACCTAGAAGGCGAACTAAGGAACGGCCCATTTTTGTAGCATAAGCGTTCAAGGCCGGAGATTCGGCGCGGAGCCGTTTGTAAGCCCAAATTCGAGGGGCGACTGCAACTCTTCGGCAGCAAGCGCGTCGTCGGTCAAGGTGCGATACGCCTGCCGCATTTACCATAACATCCATCTGCGGCACACGCCGACAACGGCTCGAGCGCCGGCTCGGCCGCCCTTTGGCACCCCGAAAACCCGGCCCAAAGCCGCGAGGGGAGCGGGACACCGCGCGGCAAGCGCAGCTGCTGTGAAACGCAGAGTAAACTGTCACCGTAATTCTCCAGCTACAATGTCAGCCGCGCCACGATTTCCCGGCTGACAGCGTGACGCATTGGATCATCCGCACGATGCCAATTCTGTCACTGCGCGTTTTCGCCTTCGACTGGCTCAAAATTGCCCTTGGCGTCGGTGCAATCAGCGGTCTTGTTGCATTGGTCTGCCTTGGCTGCGTGATATGGGCGAATGGAAATTCAAGAAATCTGGCATTGGCTGCTGGCGCTTTAGTTGGTGCAATCGTCCTTATGGCTATCCAGCTAGCATTTGAGCTTCGCGCCGTTACCGAGCAAGATTTCTTTTCCGTAGAGTATACAATTGACCGTGCAGTACCGTATATCCGTCAATGGATATATAGTGTTCACGGTTCAGGATGGCGTCTAAGTGTAGAGGAAGGAGCAGGAAGAGCTCTCGGGCAAAGTCATCCAGAGCTATTTCTCATCGGTGACAGGGAAAAACTAACACGCGATATGGCTGTATTTTCGACACTGGCATTCTTCTTTTGGGAACAGCGTGATTGGCAACTAAAACGCACAATCTTCAAGGGGAAGACAACCGGCACAAATATACAAACCATGCTCGGTTCCCGGCCAGACGAATGCACGATGATATCCGGAGAAACGGTGATAGATATGCTACGCACTGTGGGCAATTCGTTCGCTAGTGCCGGTGAACCCCTTCAGCGTCGAAGCGTGTGTTTTCCGCCAAAATCGACACTTAAAATCTTGCCAGACAGTCTCGTATTAACAAATCCATATTGTGAAATTTCACTTTCGTTTGAACCATCAGGAGGCGTGCATTTTACAAAACCCGGAACCGGTGGGGATGTGCCCCAGCTTCCCTCCGATGGTGGTGCACAGTTCGAGAGCAGGCTCACGGGGATTCGAGTAAATATCATATACTCCGCGCTACGAGCGCAGGATGTCAAAATGACGAAATATCAGAATCAGACAAAACAAATGTTTGAGGGCCTTCGAGATTGGTTCGAATCTGCGGATCAATAATAACAAATTTCAAATCCTCCCGATCTCGACCAGTGGAATCTCCCATAACGCACCCTTATGCGGCTTTCATCACTCCGCGCGACCGACGCAGCCGGGAGAAGACGCGCGAGTGCTGGTTTCTTAGTTTGAGCGATGGGGCAAATTTTTCCGTCACAACGTCGTTCTGTTCACTTAACCACGATATATAATCCTCAAGTTCTCTGGAGGCAGTTGCTTTATCCTCATCCGTTGACAAATTATTCCCAATAACAATGTCCTGCAAACCGTTTGATCTAAATACATGTGCCTCAATCTCTTTAAGATATTCTACTAGCTGCTCGTCGAGCAAGAATGGCGCGGCACCCATTTGGTTTATGAAGTCGCGCATGTCTTCGAGAGTAGGCGCTCTCTTAAGTCCAGCAACCACGGTTAAAACCCAGCACACAGCTAGGAACACGGCATATTTTCTATCGTAAGTGTCGTGTTGGACTTTTATCCTAGCAAGGCGCATTTGTTGAAAAGCGATCCATGCACCAGAACCGCCGATTATCACCGCCAGCACGGGTGCGCCAAGAGCTTGGGCGTACTGAACCCAGACCGGCAACTGACTTTGCGACATCCAGACCTTCGCAACGTTGTGAAACGCTCCCGCGCGGCGCTTTTTTACCCGAATGGCGTGAATTTTCTCTAAGCGCCATTATGCGGTGAGAAGGTTATCATAATGGCGCCTCCTGCTCCTGAAGAGGCCTGTTATGCCTGACTTCGACGCGATCATCATCGGCACCGCATTCCGCCTAGCCGGCGCCCGGATGAAGGTGGCGGTCATCGAGCGCCATCTGGTCGGTGGCACTTGCGTCAATACCGGCTGCACCCCGACCAAGGCCTTGGTAGCGAGCGCCTATGCCGCCCGGATCGCGCGGCGCGCCGCGGAGTATGGTGTGGTGATCGGGGGTGATATCGGCATCGACATGCGGCGGGTCAAAGCGCGCCAGGATGCAATTGTGGCGGCGTCACGAAACGGGCTGACCTCGGCCCTCGTAAGTGCGGCGCTCAAGGCCGACAGCGTTCCGGAACGCGCGCTGCTGCGTGCCGAGGAAGTCGATTTGTTCGCGCTTTCGGCCGCGGTGGATGGCGAGATTGCCGGGGTTCTGAACCGTCCCAGGTTTGCGCGCGCAATCCCGCTTGCACGCCATGAGCGGGTCCTGGAAAGGACCGCCTCAATACTTCGCAAGGCAAAGCAAGTTATCCACCGGCCTTCGGCGCTCAATTGGATTGCACAGCCCGTGGATAACTTGCAGATTACAGAGGTTCGCTCGCTTCTGCATTGTAGTTGCACACCTTTGCTAGCGGCTTTTGCTGCACCTTGACTCTTCAACCGCCGATGCTAGGTTTGATGCATGGAAATTCGCCTCCCTCCCGACCAGGAAGCCCGTCTTGCCGCGCTCGCCGCGAGCACTGGCCGCAGCACCGGCGAAATGGTGGAGGAGGCTATTGCGCAGTGGGAAGCTCGGCAGGCCGAGCGCCAGGCCCCGAGGCCCAGGCACACCCCGGCGCAGGCCGTTGCCCGCATCCGCGAATTGCGCAAGGGCGTTATCCTGCCCCCTGACGAGACGATTAAAGACCTCATCAACCACGGCCGGGCGTGACGTTCGTTCTGGACAACTCCGTCGCCATGCGATGGTGTTTCGAGAGCGCGACCCATCCCTACGCTGAAGCTATTCTTGACCGGCTGCAAACCGGCGACGACGCTGTGGTGCCGGTGCTGTGGTTTTATGAGGCGAGCGCCGTGCTTGCCCGCGAGCAGAATAGGGGGACGCTCGCCGCGCCCAAGGTCGAGGAGTTCATTGCCGAACTGAAGGCGCTTCCCATCGCTGCCGACCCGGAGAGCGCGGCGCGGGTGTTCCGCGACGTTCACCGGCTGGCCCTTGCTCACCGGCTCACTTCCTACGACGCGGCCTACCTTGAACTGGCATTGCGGCGGAGCCTGCCGCTTGCCACCCTCGATGACGACCTAATGCGTGCAGGCAAGGCGACGGGCGTTCCGTTGCTCTGAACCCTCCCCCGGGGATTACGGTGACAGTTTACAAGATTGCCGCGGCGCTATGAACATCTCGTACATCGGCTTAAGGAAGCACAGGCATGGCGCGGATCGTGCGCGTTGTTGTGCCGGGCTTTCCCCACCATGTCACCCAGCGCGGCAATCGGCGCGAGCCGGTGTTTTTCGAGGCCGACGACTATCGCCTTTATCTCCGCCTGGTCGCCGCGGCAGCGCGGCGCGCCGGCACAGCAGTCTGGGCCTATTGCCTGATGCCCAACCACGTCCACCTGCCAATATGCCCACCCGGTCGTGACGCCGGCGGACGCGGACGGGTTACGGGCGACCTTTGCCGAAGCGCACCGGCGCTACACCGGGGCCATCAACGCTCGGTTCCGGTGGACGGGCCATCTGTTCCAGGGTCGCTTTGGCGCGGTGGTGATGGACGAGGCGCATTTGTTGGCGGCGGCCCGTTACATCGCGCTCAATCCGGTAGTCGCGGGGTTGGTGAGCCGTGCCGAAGACTGGCCATGGTCGAGCACTCGGGCGCAGCTCGCGGGTGAAAATGACGAGCTTGCAACGGTGGGTGCCGTTGCGCGCACGATCTCTGATTTTGCGGCGCTTCTCGCCATGCCGACCGACGAGGCGATGACGGCCCGGATCGAGCGGGCCCCCACGATCGGCCGCCCGCTGGGGTGGCCGGAATGAATCGCGATGCTCGAGCGCCGGCTCGGCCGCCCTTTGGCGCCCCGCAAGCCCGGCCCAAAGCCGCGAGTGGAGCGAGACACCGCACAGCAAGGGCAGTGCTGTGAAACATGGGGTAAACTGTTCAGCGTAATCCTAGGGAAGACAATGGATTACGAGGGGTAGAGATCATGTCAGGAAATTCAGCCCTATTTGGTCACGCCAGCACCTATTCTCCTTCTTCGTCGGCAGATGTGTTTTCTGCAATGAAGCGCTCGATGCAATCGCGGAATTGCGTCCATGATCTGAACCTCTTTGCCAATTCCGTGAAGTGATCGAGATCGAGACCGAGTTCCACGGCTCTCTCTAGCATTGGCACCACATCGGCATCACGCATATAGGTGAGCCGGTTCCTCAGAATACCGCGGATATAGAAAAGCTGCGGAAGGTAGGGCTTCCGCGCTGATACTCTCGTGATCTTTATAATACCGGGAATCTTACTAAACGCTTTCTCCCAGCACTCTTCATCGTCCTCCATGAAGTAAATTTCGAATGCTCGGTCAATGGCTGAAAGCAGCTCGTCGAAGTCGTACTGCTTTGCCCATCTAGCGATCGTCTCCTTACCACGCTCGTTAGGAGAAAATTTGGCTGACTTGCTACCGATAACCTCGATAAGCTTCTCCATCTTCAGCTTTTCAATCAGAAGCAACTCGTTGCGCCATTCCAGCATCATTTCAATTTGAAGCCGCCGCTCGTTCAACTCCTCGACCTGCGCGCGCTGGCGTGATAATACCGAGTTATCGTCAAGTTCGCGGTCGCTCTTGCCGGAGTTACAGTCCTGACAAGAAGTAATTAGGTTCATCGGATCATTGTCACCACCTTTGGCAACTGGTCGCACATGGTCAATGACCAATAAGACATCCGGGGATTTCGCGCCGCAATACTGGCAGATGAAGCTATCGCGCTTGAAAACCTCAAAACGGACACTCTTTGGGATGGGTTTGCGTTCCATGTTCCTCGCCAGCGCCGCGGCAAGCTGCTGTTGCGGCTCTTAGAAGACAGTCTCCCCCTCCAGCGCCTTCGCGCTGGCAGAAAGCATATTATGTTTCCGGCGTGCGCGCCCGGTTTTCCAGAAGCGCCATTATGCGGTGAGAAGGTTATTATAATGCCGCCTCCTGCTGCTGGAGGGGCTCGTCATGCCCGACTTCGACGCGATCATCATCGGCACCGGCCAGGCCGGACCATCTTTGGCGTTCCGCCTGGCCGGCGCCGGGATGAAGGTGGCTGTCGTCGAGCGCCATCTCGTCGGCGGCACTTGCGTCAATACCGGCTGCACCCCGACCAAGGCCTTGGTCGCGAGCGCCTATGCCGCCCGGATCGCGCGGCGCGCCGCCGAGTATGGTGTGGTGATCGGAGGTGATATCGGCATCGACATGCGGCGGGTTAAGGCGCGCAAAGATGCGATTGTGGCGGCGTCACGAAACGGACTTACTTCCGCCCTCGAAAACGCCGCAAACATCACACTCTATCGCGGCCACGCCCGGTTCGCGTCGCCGCAAACCGTGGAAATTGCCGGCGAGCGGCTGCGCGCTGGACGGATCTTTATCAATGTCGGCGGCCGGGCGCTGGTGCCGCGAATGCCCGGCATAAGCGAGGTGCCCTACCTGACGAATTCGTCGATGGTGGACGTCGATTTTCTGCCGCGCCATCTGATCATTGTCGGCGGCAGCTATATCGGCCTCGAATTCGGCCAGATGTACCGCCGCTTTGGCAGCCAGGTAACGATCATCGAAATGGCGCCGCGGCTCGTTCGCCATGAGGACGAGGACGTGTCGGCGGCGATCAAGGACATCGTCGAGCGTGAGGGCGTCGCGGTCAGGCTGAATGCCGAATGCATCAGCCTCGCCAAGCACGGCGACGAGATCGTCGCCAAGGTCGATTGCACCGCCGGCGCCCCCGAAGTCACCGGCTCGCATCTGTTGCTGGCCGTCGGCCGTCGGCCGAATACCGACGATCTCGATCTCGACAAAGCCGGAGTGCGCTGCGACGAGCGTGGTTACATCGTCGTCGACGACCGCTTGCAAACCACTGCGCCGGGCATCTGGGCTCTCGGGGACTGCAATGGCAGGGGCGCCTTCACCCACACCGCGTACAACGATTTCGAGATCGTCGCCGCGAATTTGCTCGACCACGATCCGCGCCGGGTCAGCGAGCGCATCACCGCCTATGCCCTTTACACCGACCCGCCATTGGGCCGCGTCGGCATGAGTTTGGCCGAGGCACGCAACAGTGGGCGGCGGGTGCTGGCCGGCGAACGGCCGATGACGCGCGTTGCCCGCGCCGTCGAAAAGGGCGAGACGCAAGGCTTTATGCGCATTCTCGTCGATGGCGACAGCAAAGAGATCCTCGGCGCCTCATTGCTCGGTACAGGATGCGACGAAGCTGTCCACGCGATCCTCGATCTGATGTATGCCAAAGCCCCTTACACGGTCATGCAGCGCGCGATGCACATTCATCCGACAGTCAGCGAGCTGCTGCCGACTATCTTAGGCGATCTCAAATCGGTAGGTTGAGCTGGATGGAACCCAAATTACAGGAAAATCCGGTGATCACCGGTATCGCGCAGCGCGTTGGCAAAAGCCCCGCCCAAGTCGTGCTCACCTGGGCCATCCGACGTGGCACAGCCCTCCTGACGACCTCGACCACGCCCCGCTACATCCAGGAGAACTTCGCAGTCTCCCCTCTGCCGGAAGACGCGATGCTCGAGATCCGGGATGGCATCACGACGAGGGTCCAGTTCAATAAGGTGGTAGAGACCGGGGTGCCCGGGTTTATTCCGCAAAGCCGATGAAGGTGAGACATCAACCGTCGCAGCCTGTTGGTGCGAGAAACACGCCATGCTCGAACGTGGATAACATGAGGGCAGGCCAGAGCGTCAGTGGCGAGCCGCCTGCGCCTAGGCAAATCCGGAGGGCTCTGATGGCTGCATGTGAGGCAATCGTCAAGAGGGAAGATCGAGATGGAAGACCACGACATCAGAGCGGCCCTGGATCGCCACTGGGCCGCCTCCGACGCCAACGACTTCGAGGTTGAGCACCAGATTTACCGAGAGGATGCGGTGCTCGAGTACCCGCAATCGGGCGAGCGCATCCGCGGCCGGCACAACATTCAGGCGTCTCGCGCCGCGCAGCCGAACCGGAAACGCTTCACAGTGCGGCGGATAGTTGGCGCGGGCGACCTCTGGGTCACTGAATTTGTCCTAACCTACGACGGGCGGCCGTCCTACACGGTCAGCATCATGGAGTTCAGAGACGGGAAGGTGGCCCGCGAGACCCAGTACTTCGGCGATCCGTTCGAGCCGGGGCCTTCGCGCGCTCAATGGGTCGAGCGGATGCGCTGAAACCTAGCCGGCATAAGGATGACCATCCATCGCTCTCTCGCGCGGAGCTGCCGGTCGATACGGTCTCGCTCGCTCGTTATCTCATCGGCAAGATAGTGGTGCGAGAAATGACCGAAGGTGTGGCCAGCGGCCGCATCGTCGAGACCGAAGCATATGTCGTCGACGACGCCGCGGGGCACGCCTACCGCGGGATGACGCCGCGCAATCGGTCGCTCTTTCTCGAGCGCGGGCATGCCTACGTGTACCTCGTCTATGGCAGCGCATACATGCTGAACGTCTCGAGCGAGATAGCGGGAGTTGGGGCCGGGGTCCTCATCAGGGCGCTCGAGCCGCGCGACGGCATCCCAATCATGCAGCGAAATCGTCAAATCGGACGGCTGCGCGACTTGGCGCGAGGACCAGGAAGGCTCACCGCGGCGTTGCGGATTGATTCTGGGTTCGATGGGCTCGATCTCTGCCGAGAAGGCCCTCTACGGCTCGGACGCTGTGATCACGAACCGGGCGAAATCGGGCAGAGCATCAGGATCGGCATCGCGCGCGATGCAAACCGCCTCCTGCGATTTTATCTTCGGGGCAGTCCGTTCGTCAGCGGTCCAAGATCGCTTAGGGAATAAGCGGCTCGCATCACGGTCGCTCCGGCGGCCTGGGTCGCATCCGGCGCTGGAGGAGGTCGGCGCTAACGAGAACGTCTCGCTGAGACTATTGACGGAGCAGGTGGCAAGGGCGATCTCGTGACAGGTTGCCCTGATATTCGTTGACTTATCAACAATATGATAGTAATAGCATCTTCTAGTCTCGCTTGTTCGGGGGAGGGCTTCTGGGGCGCGAAAAGCGTTTTCCCGCTGTCGGCAGGGGATTGGCGACGATCACCCGGGTCGCGCCGCCGGCGCTTCGACCAGCACATTGATGCCGCGGGCGGCCACCGTGAGCTCGCGCCAGGTCTCGTCGTCGATCGGGACGCCGTTTTTGATGCGCTCGGCGCGCATCCGGCGTTCGGGGTCGCCGGGGATCAGCACCGGCTCGTCCGGGTGCTGCGGCGGCGAGGCGGTGATATATCGAGTCATCGCCGCGATCTCGTCCTGCAGCCAGGCGCGATCAACCAGCCGCGACGGGTCGATGACTATCGTCAGCATACCGTTCGTCGCCGTGCTACCGCCCTGCCGCTCGGGCCGCATCGTGCCGCTGCCGCATAGCGCACCCGCCAGCATCTCGCAGACAAAGGCGAGCGCGTAGCCCTTGTGCTCGCCAAAGGTCATCAGCGCACCGCGCGGCTGGCGATACATCGCTCCGGGGTCAGTCGTCGGCTCGCCCGTGCCGTCGAGCAGGATGCCGGGCTTCAGCTGCTCGCCTTTGTTGCGGGCAACCCGCACCTTGCCCATGGCGACGACACTCGTCGCCATGTCGAGGATGATCGGTCGCTCGGGCTCGAAGCCCGGTATCGCGATGCAGACGGGATTGGTGCTGAAGCGCGCATCGGAGCCGCGCCACGGCGCCACGGCCGGTCGCGCATCGGTGACGTTGACGAAATGGAACGAGATGAGGCCCGCCTCGGCGCACATTTCGCCATAGGTGCCGACCCGACCGATGTGATGCGGGTTGCGCAAGGCGACGACCGCGACCCCGCTGTCGCGTGCCTTGGCGATGCCGACCATCGTCGCTTCGCGTGCGGCGATCTGGCCCCAGGCGCGCTCGCCGTCATAGACGATCAAGGATCCGTTCTCGCTGACGACGCGTCCCTTGCGGTTGGCGAAGACCGTGCCGTTTGCGAGATGCTGCAGATAGTTTGGGATCAGGCCGACGCCGTGGCTGTCATGGCCGCGCAGATTGGCGCCGATCAGATGATCGGCAATTACCCGTGCTTCTTCCGGCTCGCTGCCGCCCGCGCTGAAAACGCGGGTGGCGATATCGTGCAGCGCGGTGTGATCGATCACCATCATGGATTAACTCCCATCGGATGAATTCGCGGGGCTTTCGCAGGCGGAGGCGGCGATGCGCAATGGATGAGCGGGATAGACCCCGAGGATTTTGACCTCACGCGAGAAAAAGGCGAGCTCTTCGAGCGCCAGCGCCAACGAGCGATCCTCGGGATGGGCCTCGACATCGGCGTAAAATTGGGTCGCCGCGAAGGCACCGCCGACCATGTAGCTCTCGAGCTTGGTCATGTTGACGCCATTGGTGGCGAAGCCGCCCAAGGCCTTGTAGAGGGCCGCCGAGACGTTGCGGACACGGAATAGAAAGGTTGTCACGGTCGGGGTGCCGCGCGCCGGCCGCTTGGGTTGGCGCGACAGGATCAGAAAGCGGGTCGTGTTGTGCTCGGCATCCTCGATGTTCTCTTTTAGCGAGACGAGGCCATAGATCTGTCCGGCGAGTTCAGAGGCTATCGCCGCGACGGTCGGGTCGCCGTGGGCGGCGATCTCGGCCGCGGCCCCGGCGGTGTCGGCGGCCACCACCGGCTCGAGCCCGAGCGAACGGATCAGCTTGCGGCACTGCGACAGGGCGTGAACGTGGCTTCTGACGGTGCGCAATGTCTCGAGGGTCGCCCCCGGCACGGCCAAGAGGTGATGGTTCACCCGCTCGAAATGCTCGCCGATGATGTGGAGGTCGAAGTCCGGCATCAGATGATGGACGTCGGCCACGCGGCCGGCGACGGAATTCTCGACCGCGATCATCGCCAGCGTCGCGCGACCTTCACTGACCGCGGCGAAGGCATCATCGAACTGGGTGCAGGGCAAAGTCGTCATTTGCGGAAAGACGCGGCGGCAGGCGAGATCGGAATAGGCCCCGAACGTGCCTTGGAACGCGATCGTTTGCTCTGTCATCGGCCTATGGTAGCGGTCGGAACAATTTGGCGGGCGCGGGCGAGATCGGCCGGGGTGTCGACCTGCACCCCGAGCCGGTCGGGCTCGATCAAGCTGACCGAGATGCGCATTCCGCCCTCGAGCGCGCGCAATTGCTCGAGGTGCTCGCGCTGTTCGAGCACGCCCCGCGGGAGCCCGACAAAGCGCTCGAGAGCCTCCCGCCGATAGGCGTAGAGCCCGATATGCTCGTAATGCGGCCCTGCTCCCCATGGCACCACCGCCTTGCTGAAGTAGAGCGCGCGGGACGGCCGGGCCGGGTCGGCAAACCCGGCGACCACCTTGTTGACGCTGGTATCGGCGAGTGCCGCTTCGTCCTCGATTACCGCGGCAAGTGTGGCGATGTCGGTTTCGGGGTCGCGGAGGCCGTCAAAGGCGATGCGAACCGCCGCAGGATCCAAAAGCGGGAGATCGCCTTGCACGTTGATCACTGCGTCGAAGGTGCGATCCGGGTCGAGGTGCACGATTGCCTCATGGATGCGGTCGGACCCGGTCGGGTGGCCCGGATCGGTCATGACCGCCCGGCCGCCTGCCGCTTCGACCGCATCGACGATCGCGCGATCGCCGCAGGCGACAACGACCGGCGCGATTTGGGCGGCAACCGCGCGACGCCAGACATGCACGATCATCGGCACCCCGGCGATCTCGGCCAGCGGCTTGCCGGGCAGACGGCTTGCGGCGAGCCGGGCGGGGATCAGGATAATCGGGTTCTGTGGCGCAGCTCGAGTCACGGGATTGCTTCGCAGCCGGTCGGGCAGCGACAAGATGCCCGGTTCGGTCGAACGCCGGAAGCGTGATAATTCATCTGCGCTGCGGGGGGAAAGGTTGTCGATGTCGTCGTTCGAGTGGAACAAGATCATTGCCTCGGTGCTCACGGCAATGATCGTGGCGATGGTGTCGGGAATTCTCGCGAACGAGCTCGTGCGCCCGAAGCCTCTCGAAAAGCCGGTCTTTCTCCCCGCCGGCACCGAGCAGGCGGCGGCCACACCTGCGGAGCAACCGGCGGCAGCAAAGCTCGAGGCGATCGAACCGCTGCTCGCCAAGGCCGATCCCAAGCGCGGCGAGCAGCTCACCAAGGTCTGCAGCACTTGCCACACCTTCAACAAGGGCGGGCCAAACAAGATCGGCCCGAACCTGTGGGCCGTTACCGAGGAAGGGATCGCCGAGGTCCCGAACTATCAGTTCTCTGCCGCGTTGCAGTCAGACAAAGGCCAAAAATGGGACCCGGAAAAGCTCAACCAATGGCTCTATAGTCCGCAATCCTTTGCTAAGGGGACCAAGATGACGTTTGCCGGGTTTCCCAAAGCGCAGGATCGCGCCGATGTCATCGCCTATCTCGACACGCTGAAATAGTCGGTGTCCGAGATCGGCCTCGACGCCTTCCTCTCTCTCGCGCTACGCCTCGCGGATGCCGCCGGAGAGGTGATTCGCCCGCATTTCCGCAAACCCCTGGCGGTGGTCGACAAGGCAGATCTGACCCCCGTCACAGCCGCCGACCGTGCGGCGGAAGCGGTCATGCGCGAACTGATCGAGGCGGACTTTCCGATGCACGGCATCCTGGGCGAAGAGTTTGGCCGGGTGCGCGAGGATGCCGAGTTTGTCTGGACCTTGGATCCGATCGACGGCACCAAGTCTTTCATCAGCGGGGTCCCGTTGTTCGGCACGTTGATCGCGCTGACCCGCGGCGGGCGTTCGATCCTGGGCGTCATCGACCAGCCGATCTTGCGCGAGCGTTGGGTCGGAGTGGCCGGGCGCCCGACGACGCTCAACAATGCGGCGATCCGATGCCGGGCCTGCCCCGCACTCGCCGCTGCCACCCTGTTTGCGACGACGCCAGACATGTTCAAGGGGGAAGATGTCGCCTCCTTCGCCCGGGTTTCTGCCGCGGTCAAGCTGACGCGATTCGGCGCCGATTGTTATGCCTATGGACTGGTCGCCACCGGGTTTGTCGACCTCGTCCTTGAAGCGAGCCTGAAACCCTACGATTTTTGCGCGATGGTCCCGATCGTCGAAGGGGCAGGGGGCGTTGCCACCGATTGGCGGGGAAAAAGTCTCGACCTCGCCTCCGATGGACGCATCCTCGTTGCCGGCGATCGCCGCGCGCATGACGCGGCGCTCGCGCTGGTCGACGATTAATAGAATCGCGCGGAGGCGAGCGATGCTCAAAATACTGCCGGCAGTCGTCGGCCTTGCTTTTTATTTGGTTTCTACCCCCGCCGGCGATGCGGCAGCGTCCACACCCGGGATGTCGCTGTTCGGAGATCTGAAATACGGTCCGGACTTCAGGCATTTCGATTACGTCAACCCGAACGCTCCGAAGGGCGGCACGATGCGAATGTCCGCTATCGGTACGTTCGACACACTCAACCCCTTTGTGATCAAGGGCGTGCCAGCGGCCGGGATCGGCGAGATCTTCGACACCCTGACGGTGCGCTCCGAGGACGAAGCGGAGAGCGAGTACGGGCTTGTCGCCGAGAAGATCGAGCTCGCGCCAGACAAGCTCTCGGTGCTCTACACATTGCGCAAGGAAGCTCGCTTCCATGACGGAGCCCCGATGACGCCCGAGGATGTCGTGTGGACGTTCGAGACATTGCGCGCCAAAGGTGCGCCGATGTACCGCTCCTATTATGGCGATGTCATGAAGGTCGAGAAGGAGGGCGAGCGCGGGGTACGCTTCTCGTTCAAATCGGCCGACAATCGCGAATTGCCGCAAATCGTCGGCGAGATGCCAGTCCTTTCCAAGGCCTATTGGTCCGGGCGCGACTTCGAGAAGACGACGCTCGACCCGCCGCTCGGCAGCGGCCCCTATAAAATCGAATCGGTCGACCCCGGGCGTTCGATCACTTACCGACGTGTCGCCGATTACTGGGCGGCTGACCTTCCGGTCAATCAGGGCCGGTCCAATGTCGACACGATCCGTTACGATTATTATCGAGACGGCACGATAGCGCTCGAAGCCTTCAAGGCCGGCCAATACGACGTCCGGCGCGAGAATTCATCGAAGTCCTGGGCGACCGGTTATGACAGCCCGGCACTGCGCGAAGGACTGATCAAGAAAGAACAGATCCCAAATCAATTACCCAGCGGCATGCAAGGCCTTGGTTACAATTTACGCCGTCCATTATTCCAGGACCCACGCGTGCGTCAGGCCTTGACCTACGCCTTCGATTTCGAATGGTCGAACAAGGAGTTGTTCTACGGGTCCTATCAACGGACGCGCAGCTATTTCGACAACTCTGAGCTTGCTGCGACCGGCTTACCCCAAGGCGAGGAATTGCAGATCCTCGAAAAATTCCGCGGCCAGATTCCGGATGCCGTATTCACCACCGAATATGATCCGCCCAAATACGACGGCTCCGGGAACATCCGCGAGGGATTGCGGGCGGCGCTGAAACTGCTCAAGGAGGCCGGATGGACCTTCAAGGGCGAGAAGCTAGTCAATGACGAGACCGGGCAGCCTTTCGAGTTCGAGATCCTGCTCGACGACCCAGCGTACGAGCGTATTGCTCTACCGATCGCAAAGAACCTCGAGCGCATGGGGATCGCTGCCCGCGTGCGAACAGTTGATGTCGCTCAATACGAAAAGCGGATGGAAACGTTTGATTTTGACGTGGCGGTGGCGTTGTTCCCGCAGTCGCTGTCGCCTGGCAATGAGCAGCGCGAGTTCTTTGGTTCACAAGCCGCCGAGCAAGCGGGGAGCCGCAATGTCCTCGGCATCAAGAGCCCGGTCATCGACCAGCTGATCGAGGAACTGATCAAGGCGGAAGACAGAGCGAGCCTTGTTGCTCACACCCATGCGCTCGACCGGGTTCTGCAATACGGCTATTACGTGATCCCGCAATTCCATCTCGGAGCGTTCTGGGTGGCATATTGGGACAAGTTCCGTCGTCCGGAAACGGCGCCGAAGTACGGCTTGGGCACCGACACTTGGTGGGTGGATCCGAAGGCGGAGCAATCGGTCGAGACTAAGAAGGGCGAGGTGGTTAAGCAGTGAGGATCGCCGGATGATCGCCTACGCGATCCGGCGGGTGCTTTTGATAATCCCGACCTTGTTCGCGATCATGGTCGTCAATTTCGTGATCGTGCAGGCGGCGCCGGGTGGCCCGGTCCAGCAGATGATTTCAAAGCTCAAGGGTAATCAGATCGCCGCGACCGAAAGAGTAAGCGGCGCCGGCGGAGAAATAAAGCCGACAAGCGGCGAGGAGAGCCACTATCGCGGCGCCCGCGGCCTCGACCCGGCGCTGATCAAGGAACTCGAGCGGCAATACGGCTTCGACAAACCGCCTCTCGAACGCTTCTTGCTGATGATGCGCAACTATTTGACCTTCGATTTCGGCAACAGCTTCTTCCGTGACCGCCGCGTCGTCGATCTGATTCGCGACAAATTGCCGGTGTCGATCTCGATTGGGTTATGGACAACCTTGATTACCTATCTCGTCTCGATCCCGCTTGGCATCAGGAAGGCGGTGCGCGACGGCAGCCGGTTCGATGTCTGGACCAGTGCGGTCATCATTGTCGGCTATGCCGTGCCGAGCTTCCTGTTCGCCGTGCTGCTGATCGTGCTGTTCGCCGGCGGCAGTTACTTCTCGATTTTCCCGTTGCGCGGTCTCGTCAGCGACAATTGGGCCACCCTGTCCTGGCCGATGCGCATCGCCGATTATTTCTGGCACATTACATTACCGGTCACCGCGCTGGTGATCTCAGGGTTTGCGACGCTGACCATGCTGACCAAGAACTGCTTCCTCGAAGAGATCAACAAGCAATACGTACTGACCGCGCGCGCCAAAGGCCTCAACGAGC
This sequence comes from uncultured Alphaproteobacteria bacterium, assembly GCA_963703745.1. Classification (GTDB taxonomy): domain Bacteria; phylum Pseudomonadota; class Alphaproteobacteria; order ATCC43930; family CGMCC-115725; genus AP-15. Next base: position 466,795 of record CAVPFL010000002.1, read on the forward strand.
GTCGGGTGCTCTACGGGCATGTCTTCAGAAACGCGATGCTGCTCGTGGTCGCCGGCTTCCCGGCCGCACTGATAGGCATACTGTTTACCGGATCATTGCTGATCGAGGTGATTTTCTCGCTCGACGGGCTCGGCCTCTTGGGCTTCGAGGCGGCGATCAACCGCGACTACCCGATCATGTTCGCCACGCTCTATGTCTTCACCTTGATCGGGCTTTTGCTGAAATTGATCAGCGATCTGACCTATATGCTGATCGACCCGCGAATCGATTTCGCCGCGCGGCGTGTGTGACCGGCCCGGCGGTCGACGTCGTCTCAGCTCGATCGGGCTCCTGCGCCGCCTGTCATGCCCCCGTCGATCACGAGTTCCGCGCCCGACGCGTTAGAGGCGAGTAACAGCACGGCAATGGCGATCTCCTCCGCCGCCGCTCTTATTTCAGGCGATGCGCGTAGAGTTGGACTGCACGATGATTCGCTCTATCTCGTCGACCCCGACCCCGTATAGCTCGGCGACTTGCGCCTGCGTCATCCCGTAGCTCGCCAAGGCGCGGACGCGTCCGAATTGCGAGGCAGGTATCGCGCCAGTGTTGCGCTTGACGGTCTGCTGCCGTCGTGTCGACTTGGGCTCAGCCGGGGCTTGGCCCTTTGCCGCGCTCATTGGCACCACCGGTGGGATTCGGAAGATGCGCGGCTGGCGCCGCGGTTGGTGTTCAGCTGACGGGACAGAGTTCTCAGCGGTCGCCGTCGCGTCGGCAGGTGCGGATTGCGGTCGCGGCTTAAACAGGTCTTCTGCGTTGCGCCGCGCTCTGTCGATCTTTTCGCGATCAGTATGATCGTCTAACGGCCATTCGGTCAGCAAGAGCTGCTCCAGGGCAAATCGTTAACATGAGATATAATGGTCGTCGGGAAGGCTACAAGACAAGCAAAGAGACGCTATCGGCATATTGTTGGCTTACCGAAGGATTCGATCTGCCCGATCATGCGCCTTGGTTGAGCCTCCTCCCAGCGGTTCAGCCATCGGTTCGAGTGGCGACGACAATGGCGCGCGGCGGGTCTTGCCAAATGCACTCGACGCGGCCAAACCCCGCGGTACTCAGCGCGGTCAGATGCCCGTCCAGCCCGTCGACAAACCTATCACAGTTCAAGAAATAGCCGCCCGGTCTAAGAAGACCATGTATCGCAGGATAGCAGGCAAAGATCTTTTCGCGGCTTCCGAGATTGTGAAGGACGATTGCCGAAACCGCCAGATCGAACGGTCCTCCGACATGCTGCGGCCACGCCGGGTCCATTAGATCTGCAAGGACATAAGAAAGCCGGTCGGCGTGGCCGACAAGACGGCGGCGCGCCTGATCGAGCATCGCCCGAGAGTAATCCTGCAAAGTAACGTGTGCTGCAGGGAACGCCTTCAAGACCTCCTCCGTGACGACACCGTAGCCGCCGCCGACATCCAACACCTCGAGCTCGGCATCGGGCGAAAACGGGACGGACGACAACATTTGCCGGAGCAGCGGTCGTCGTTCGGGATCGCGGGCGACGTCGTGGTCAATCCATCCCGCGACATAGTCGGTCGACTGCCAGTCATGCGGGAAGGGTCGAAAGGTCTTGGCTTCGGAAGGCATTGCACCACCTCGCTGTTTAGACGCGCTGCACACCGTAGAACTGCGGCCAGCCGTCGCGCACATCTTGCAAGTAGGTATGGAACGCCGTCGGCTGGTCGTACATGCCGAGCGGCACATAAGACGGATTCTGCCAGAACTGGTGCTGCATCTCGCGGCAGATCTTTTGTTGCGCTGCGATGTCCGGCGCGTCGAACCACGCGTCTCGCAGCACCTCCATTTTCGGATCGGTGGGCCAGCCGAACCACGAATCGGCACCGCTGGCGCGGATCGCGATGTCGGGGCCGGGCGAGATGTTCCCCATGCCGCCGAGGTAGGTATAGAAGATGTTCCAGCCGCCTTTATCGACAGGCTCGCGACTGGCGCGCCGAGCGACGACGCTGCCCCATTCCATGGTCTGCAAATCGATGTTCATCCCGATCCGCTGCAGCACATCAGTGGCAACCTGCGCTTCGGCATAGATCGTCGGAATGGTCGAGGCGGCGAGGACCACGACCTTTTCACCATTATATCCGGCGGCAGCGAGATTCTCTTTTATTCTGTTGAGGTCCTTGGGTCCTCGAGTGATCTCGACACCGACATCGCTCGCCATTTGCGTACCCGGGACGAACAGGCCGACATCGGTCTTGATCAAACTCGGGTCGGCGCCGGCGACCGCAGTCATCACCTCCTTCTGGTCGAGTGCCGAGAGCACGACGCGGCGTACCGCGGCGTTATCGAACGGTGGGAACAGCTGGTTGAACCGCAGACAGCCGATCTCGCCGGTGCGATCCTTGACGGTGATGGCCAAGTTCTTGTTGCGCTTCAGTTGCGGGACCAGGTCGATTGTCGGATTCTCCCACCAGTCGACCTCGCCCTGGTCGAGCGCCACAGACGCGGTGCCGGGGTCAGGCACGAAATTCCACACCACTCGGTCGACATGGACGATTTTCGGGCCGGCGGTGAAGCTCGGCTCGCCGCTCGCTCGGGGCGCGTAGTCCGGATTCTTCTCGAAGACGACGCGCTGACCCGGAACCCGCTCCGCGGCGACGAACTTGAACGGCCCGGAGCCCACCGCTTCCTTGACTTGATCGAAGGCTGTGGTTTCAGCCAGCCGCTCGGGCATGATCGAGCAGGAGGGTTCGGCCAGTGCGCTCGGAAGCAGCGCGAACGGCTTTTTCAGGCGAAAGCGGATCACCTTGTCTGAGACGGCCGCGAGCTCGTTTGTGCGGGCCATCAGCGCTCCGCCCATCGGATAGCGCTTGGCCCAACGCTTGATCGTCGCGACGCAGTCGCGCGCCAGGACCGGGGCGCCATCGTGAAATTTGAGCCCGTCGCGCAATGTCAGGTCCCACTGTTTACCGTCGTCGTCGACGCCATGGCGTTCGATCATCTGCGGCTGAGCGTTGAACGCAGCATCGTAGCCATAAAGCGTATCCAGGACCGCCAGCGCGTAGTTGCGGGTGATGTCGGCGGTCGTCCATACAGGGTCGAGCGAGGCGAGGTCGGCGTGTGGGACGAAGGTGATCGTCTTCGCCAATTCTGCGCCGACGATGCGCGGGGCCGCCAGCGCCGTCGCGCCGGCGAGGGCGGATTTGAGAAAGGTGCGTCGCTTCATCAGCATGTCCGTTCTTCGCATGCTTTCCCTTCTAACTCCGCCCACGCCGGACGGCAATCGGGCGGGACTTAGGCCGTCGCACCCTCCTTCGGTTTCGGTGTCACCGCAGGGCGGGGCGCGGCCTCGAGTGTAACCGGACAGGTCGGGTTTCTTTGTTGTCGTGGTCATCAACGAGTCGTCGCTACATACTAACACCCCGCAGCGCAACTTGTTACGGCCACGCGAAATCGTTGAAGACCTCGGGGAAGGATAGAAGGAAGCCCACTATGAAGTTCAGCAATTTCTTGTTTCCGGACTGCAGAGATCCCGAGCGAGATGGCATTGTGATCGACGAGACCTTGCGCGAGGCGTGGCTCTCCGACGAACTCGGGGTCGATGTGATCTGGCTCGCCGAGCATCATTTCGACGGGATCTGCGCCTATGTCGACCCGATCAGCTTTGCCGGCGCATTGGCCACTTCGACCCGACACAGCAAAATCGGCTTTGCCGTCGTGCAAACGGCGCTGCATCATCCGATCCGGCTCGCTGAGCAGCTGGCGATTCTCGACAACATCACCAAAGGGCGCCTGATTGTCGGTCTCGGCCGCGGCTCCTCCTACAATATTTACGACTACCAAGGTTTCGGCATCGACCATCACGAGGCCCAGGCCCGTCTGGAGGAAGCCGAGGGGATCCTGGTTAAAGCTTGGACCCAGGAGGACTTCGAGCACAAAGGCAATTACTGGCACCTGAAGGTGCCGATGCTGCGGCCGCGGCCCTATACGAAGCCACACCCGATGCTGATCCGCGCCACCTCGGGTGAGGCCTCGCTATTCGAATTGGCGCGCCAAGGCCGTCCGTTTCTGATGAATGTGCAGTCGATGGCGGTGACGCGCGCCCGCGTCTCGCACTACCGGAACACGATGCGCGAAGCCGGCTTCGACGAAGAAATAATCGCCCGCAATCTCGAGCAGTGCTGGGTCTGGCGTAATGTCTTCGTCGGCAACACCGACGCCGAAGCCGAGAGCGTTGGGGTTCCGGCTTTCCAGGCGATGGTCGAGTCGCGGGCGGCGTTGCGCAGCCGCATCTATCGCGAGACCGGCATGCGGATCGAGGTACCCCAGAGTGATCTGCCGTCGGCACGCGCCAGTGTCGAGGACGGCTTCATCCATGGATCACCGGCGACGGTCGCCGAGGCGATCGCCGAAATCGCCGCACTTGGCGTCGGCGGCGTGATAGCGACGTTCCGCTTGGGTCCGTTGCCGCATGAGGCAGCAGCCGGTAGCCTCACGCTGTTCATGCGCCAGGTCGCGCCTCAGTTTCGCAGTCCATCTGCGAGCCGGTAAACCCGCGTCCCTCTTGCCGAACCCTCAGTTTCCGACCGACAATTCCCATGGGCACCCACACACAACCCGTCATTCCCGCGAAAGCGGGAATCCAGGAGGTCGAGATCCGAGCGCCGGCCCTGGACCCCCGCTTTCGCGGGGGTGACGACAAATGGTTCGTGGTCTCGGATCATTTTCGGTCAGACACTCCGACTTGGTAATCAATCAGGGATACCGCTGTGATTACGACCGTCATCCGAAACGCCGATTGGGTGATCGCCTGGGAGGAGATTGCCGGGCGGCATATCTACCGCCGCAATATCGACATTGCCTTTACCGACGGCACGATCGTCTTTGTCGGGCCCAATTATCCCGGGCTGGCGGACCGGGTCATCGACGGTTCAGATCGCCTGATATTGCCCGGGCTGATCGACATCCACTCGCATCCTGAGCATGAGCCGCTCTATCGCGGAGTGCGTGAGGAGCACGGCTTGCGCAACATGCACATGACTGGGCTCTACGAGCGCTCGCAGGCGTTCTCCGCACCCGATGACGAGGCCCGCACAGCGAGCGCCGAGTTTGCCTATTGCGAATTGCTGCTGAGCGGCGTCACCTCGCTGGTCGACATCTCAGCCCCCTGGGACGGTTGGATCGAGGTGTGTGCGAAGAGTGGGATGCGCAGCTTTCTCGCCCCGGGCTATGCATCGGCGCGCTGGCGTCTCGCCAATGATTTCGATCTGCAGTACGCCTGGGATGAAGCGCGCGGGCGCGAGGGTCTTGCGACGGCGCTGGCGCTGATCGACTGTGCCGCCCGGCATCTGAGCGGGCGGCTTTCCGGCGTCGTCTCGCCGATGCAGATCGACACCTGCACCGCCGATTTGCTGCGCGACAGCCACGATGCAGCGCGCGAGCGCGGGCTGCCGTTTACCGTGCATGTCGGGCAGAGCGTCAGTGAGGTGCGGGAAATGATCCGTCGCCATGGCAAGACGCCAATCCAGTGGGCACACGAGATCGGCATCCTCGGCCCCGACACGATTCTCGGCCACGCGCTTTTCCTCGATACCCATTCCTGGATTCGCTGGTGGACCGAGACCGATCTCAAGCTGATTGCCGAAACCGGCTCATCGGTCGCCCACTGTCCGACGCCGTTTGCCCGTTACGGCCAGATGATGGAGAATTTCGGCGATTACCTGCGCGCCGGGGTCAATATGGGGCTCGGCACCGACACAACCCCGCATAATCTCGTCGAGGAGATGCGCAAAGCGGCGGTGCTGGCTCGCATTGCGGCACGCGATATCGCGACCGTGACCACGTCGGATCTGTTGTACGCGGCGACTGTGGGCGGCTCTAAGGCCTTGATGCGCAACGATCTCGGCCGGATTGCCACCGACAAGAGGGCTGACCTCGTTTTAGTCGATCTAGCAGTGCCGCAGATGACGCCTGCGCGCGATCCGTTGCGTTCCTTTGTCTATCATGCTGCCGACCGGGCTGTGCGCGATGTGTTTGTCGACGGACGGCAAGTCGTGGCCGACGCCAAGGTCCTCACTCTCGACCAAGCGGATGCGGGCCAGCGTGTCTATCGCGCGCAAAAACGTATGCTCGAAGCGGCTGCGCGGCGGGACTACCGCGGCCGCAACGCCGAAGAAATTGTTCCTCTCAGTCTGCCGCTGGCAAATTGACGAAGCAGCGATGCGCGATCAGGTCTTCTCGCGACGCGTTCGCGTGCGCGCCCGGCTGCGCTTGCGCCCGAGCCCGAGCTGTTTGGCCATCGTCGAACGCTGTTCGGAGTAGGCTGGGGCGGTGAGCGGATGGTCGCTCGGCAGCTCCCAGCGCCGCAGATATTCGCTAACCTGAAGTCCGTGCCGCATGGTGAGGTGCCGGCGCAAGGTCTTACCTTTGAACCCACATTCGAGGCAAATCACTTGGTCGTGCTGAACCGATCGCCTAACCGGCACGGCCGGCGTCCGAACCGGTTCTGGCTGGATGGGTTTCCCAAGCTGGCTGATCGCCTGCTGCACCGAGATAATCAGCGCCGATAGCTGATCCGGTGCGAGGGTATGATTGCCGACATAGCTCGCGACGATTTTTGTTACCGGGCGCAGGTCAACGCTTCGAGATGTGCTGTCGCTATCCATGATTCTTTTCTCCCCGCGGATTCATTTTGCCTTCTTTACATAAGGCAAAACGGGAACCAAGAGAAACACTCTTTTACTGAACATTGACCGACACCGGTTCCCCCGAGCAAGTCTAACAGGTTGCGGAAAAAATGCCTTTCCGAGTAAAAAATCGTCATTCCGGCCGCAGCGAAGCCGAGAGCCGAAATCCATAAGCCTTTGAAGTGACCGGATTCCCGCTTTCGCGGAAAGACGACAAAGGAGTCGATGAGTTTTTCCGCAGCCTGCTAGCCTATTTTTCGGACAACATGGCTGACCGCGTCGTGATGGTAAAGCTGGCACTCCGCCACAGCTGCATCGCTACGCTGTGACCCGTTCGAGATTGCTGCGCACTGGCCCCGTGAATCCGAGCGCCATCGCCGGGTCGGAAGAAATCGCCAGTATTTTTCGGGGACGATTTACTAGCTTAGTGCCGATCATCGTTAGCAGGCGCTCAAACCTGTCCTCGTCCTCGACACGGCCCAACTCTCGCACAGTTTCAACAAAGCGGAGGAACTGCCTCCTGGGTTGTATCGGAAATTGCAGCCACGGCAGCTCGTCCCAGCCGATCGTGTTTGGCCCTCGGCGAGGGTGTCGGCGTGACGGGCGCTGTGAGCGGTCGGCCGCTTGACTCGGAGATGCCAAACCTTGGCTGCCGCCGAGTGCGGTAGTGTCGGCGCTGCCGATGATCCAGGCGAGGCGATGAACAAGCCCCAACGCGGTCTTGTTGGTTACCTCGAGCCGTAGATGCAGCTGGTAGGGGCTGATGACGTCCCCTCCAACACTCAGCAGGAAGCAGGCCTGGAACCATTTGTGGAGCGGAACGTGGCTGCCCTCGAACATGGTACCGACCGTGGCGCGAAACTGTTTGCGGCAGCGGCAACAGAATTTTAACCCGGCGCGTGCGCCCTTTCCGGTAACCGCACCGATTCGATCTGTTGCGCCGCAGCGTGTGCATACCGGTCCATTTGGCCAGACCATTTCTTCGAGCTTGGCGTGCGCCGCCTGCTCATCCCAAAAATAGGACCGCGAAATGATGGACATGAACCTGCCTCGTTACAGCGGAAGGGAAGGATGGCTGAGCAATCCTCCCGCATCTCGCATTAACTAATTAGCCATATATCCGATTGTATTAAAGATCTCAACCAAAGATAACTTTTCTCTTAAATAGACAACTTTTTGACGTTCTCCACCGTCATCATGGACGATCGTTCCTCGGCTTACTGCCGAGCGCCTTCCGAAAAGCCGAACGATACCGCATGATCAGTTGTGGCGATCCAAGGCTGGAGAGGCGTCATGAAGCTGTTCGATCTGTCCGGAAAAGTCGCGATCATTACGGGTTCGAGCCGCGGGATCGGTCGAGCCATTGCCGAGGCGTTCGCCGAGGCGGGCGGGCGGGTCGTCATCTCGGCCCGCAATGCGGGACCGTGCGAGGAGGTGGCGGCGGCGATTCGCGCCAAGGGTGGCGAGGCGATCTCTGTCACAGCGCGCATTTCCGATAAGGCACAGCTCGAAAACCTCGTCGCCAAGACGCGCGAGGCGTGGGGACGGATCGACATCCTCGTTTGCAATGCCGCGATAAACCCGCATTACGGCTCGCTCGAACAGCTGACCGACGAGGTGTTCGAGCGGATGATGGTCAACAATGTCCTGAGCAATCTGTGGCTGTCACGCATGGTCGGGCCCGAGATGCGCGCACGGCGCGACGGCGCGATCATCTTCATCATTTCGACTGCGGCATTGCGCGCCAGCACGATGCTCGGCATGTACGGATGCACGAAGGCCGCCGATTACGCGTTATGCCGCAACCTCGCCGCCGAGTGGGGCCCCGACAATATACGGGTCAACTGCATCGCGCCGAGTGTCGTGACGACGCAATTCGCCCGCGTCCTTTACGAAGACCCCGAGCGCCGGGCGGCGCGCGAAGCCGGCACCCTGCTCAAACGCCTCGCCGAGCCGGATGACATCGCCGGTGTGGCACTGATGCTCGCCTCGCGCGCCGGCGCCTACATCACCGGCCAGACGATCGTCGTCGACGGCGGCACGACGACCGCGCCATAAGGTCCGGCGGTAGAACGAGCCCCGGTGTTTCAGCCAGGGTCGCCCGAGGGACGGTTGTGCACCATGACTATCCTGACCTGCTTGGCATGCGCGGATTTGCTCGCGATCGGGCAGTTTGTTCTGGCAATTAGTATCTTAGCCGATTCCCCTAGATCCCCCCGAGATGCTCTTAATTGCGTTCTGTCGCTTACCTCCGAGCTAACGTCACGGTCCGTTCCACATCGTGCTGCCCATGATTCTTAAGAAAAGCGTGTTACCATTCAGGAACCTAGTGATTGACTCCCTTCTTCGGCTTCAATTGATCCAGGAACGTCGGTAGTTCACGCTGGAGCTGCTGATCATTGCTGGGATTATCGTTGAACGAGTCGTGTTCCATCTTGATCGGATTGTCGCCGTAGTAGGTTCCGTCAGCCCAGATCAATAGTAGTTCTTTGCTGTGCCGCCGCGAGACGAAGACGGCTCTGATCGGAAAGGAGTTGCCGCCCTTGGTCTGCCACATGATCATGGCATCGGCCATAGTGTCGAAGATTTGTGGCGAACCATAAACAGTAATGGAATGTCGGAAGAAATAGCCGTCGAAACCGGAGATCGTCCATTCTTGCTGCGAATGGCCTGAAAGTTCCCACATGGATTTCTTTATGAAATTATAGTCCGTATAGTTGTTCCAAGAAATATTCGCGTTCGGCGGAGCACCACTGGAGAAACCGGCCATGGCCCAGACTGTTGTCTCGGCCGTAGCGCTGGGTCGCGGCTGATTTTCGTATTTCTCCCAACCCTGCGACCAATCCACGCCGCCTGCGGTTAGGACGGGCATCCGTATCGCACCCGGTTGCTTTAGGATGTCATAAGCGGGATTGATCTCCTGCGCCGCGTCCTTACTACCTGTCTTATCCTGGTGATACTTGAGCAAAATTTCATTGCGGGCTTTCTTTATTTTATCAAGGAACAGACTTTCTATAGCGTTGGGGGATAGATTTTTTACTTCATCAGCGGTAGGGTACAGTCCTTTTATATCAACCCCAAATTTCGCGAAGACAGCGATAGCGTCCCGCACAGTCATCTCAAGTAGCGTTTTAGAGACCCGCATTTTAGTCTATCCACGGACCGTGAAATTAGATCACTTTTGCAGCGCCGTGCTCACAGGAGACTAATTCCATTTTTACAGACCGATTCCAATAACTCAGAATCAGCGGTTACTGATGATTTCGCCCTGCGAGCGGCGACGCGGTGTTGTCGTGTCGGGGCAACTGCCGAAACGATGTTTTCCGTCGCTTGGTGCAATATTAGATGGTGTTCATCTGGCATAACGATGTGATGCCAGATGATGGTTGACGAGCAGTTGACGACTCGGCTCGACGCATGCTGCTCGTCAGACGAACAACCGGAGAATATCGGTGGGAGAGATGGTTCCGCTCCACGCGGCCCGCATCGAGGATCTTGGACCGGGCGATTTCGGGAAGGTCGATTGCGCCGCGCACTCCGAAGGCTCCTGCGGAGTTCCGCGCGGGCTTCGGTATCGGCAGGTGGCTGTCGTGACGGTAAAGCCTCCGCCGCTGTGTGGCGGTCGCGGCATTCGCGAATGGGTCATTTTGCGTCATAGGTCGGGGAATTCTGCGAGGTGTTTGACAAGGCGGAATCCTGCATCCAGTCGTGGTCACGGGACGGGACGGATGTGGGATGCGACGACCGGGGAGCCGCTTGGTGCCCCGATGAAGCATGAGGGCGTCCAGGGCGCGGTGTTCGACAAGGTGGAAGGCCGTACCTTATCCTGGTCGCAAGACAAGATAGTGCGGCCGTAGGACGTGGCGCGTTTGGGGCCCGGGCAATCTCGTGGAAGCCGCCTGCCGATTGCTGCCCGACAAGAACGTCTCGACCTTGCGCAGGAACTTCGGGATCGACGTCACCGATCCGATCTGCGGTCGCGACGGCCAGGGCGCGCCGGCTCCCGATCTCCGCGAGCTTGTGGATTGAGACCCCCGGTCTCGTCCTCCCCCTGTTCCCACCCTGTTAGGTGGATCTCGCCCCTGCGAGGCCGAAAATCGCCCCCTGTTCTTCGTCGTGATATTGAGTTCTCGAATTTTATCTAACACTTTGATATTACGCCTGATTATCGGTGGAAGTCAAGCGCGGCTTTGACCCGCAAAGGAAAAATCGCCCTGATATGGGCCCAGAAGCAGGGGGGCGAGAGCCTCGGCGCTCGATCAGAATGCGCCCAGTCCGAAGATCCCGTCGACCGGATCGACGCCGGCCAATACCCGCTTGCCGATCAGGTCGCGCAATGTCTCCGAGGTGCCGCCGCCCAAGGTCCCGTAGCGTGCGCCGCGATAAAAGCGCGACACCGGGAATTCGTCGGTAAAGCCGTAGCCGCCATGGACTTGGATCGCCTCACTGGTCACCCGCAGGGCCATCTCGTTGACCGTAACCTTGGCGGCGGCGGCGAGCAGCGGGTCGGGGAACGGGTCGGCGCTGGCGCAAGCGCGATAGAGGATGCTGCGGCTTGCTTCGATGTCGCGATACATCTCGGCGAGCTTCCAGCGCATGCCTTGAAATTCGGCGATGGCGCGGCCGAACGCCTGCCGCTCCTTGGCGTATTTGACCGCCTCCTCGAAGGCGCCCTCGGCGAGGCCGAGCGAGATGCTGGGGTTGAGGCAGCGCTGCGTATTAAAGGCGGCCAGCAGCTTGCGGAACCCGTCCTCGCGCAATACCAAATTCTCCGGCGGCAACACGCAATCCTCGAAGCGGATCTCGTGCAGATTCTCGCCGCCCATCGTATGGAATTTGCCGGTGACCGAAAACCCGGGCGTGCCCTTCTCGATCAAGACGCAGCCTATGCCGGCGCGGCCCGGCTGCTTGTCGACCCGGGTGAAGACGACAAACATTCCGGCCTCGTCGGCGCGGCTGATCAAGGTCTTGACGCCGTTGAGGCGTAGCGCATTCCCGACGTGGTCGACATTGGTCCGGTAATTGGCAACATCGGTACCGGCGTCGGGCTCGGTCATGCAGATCGCCAGCAGGCAGTCTCCGCTGCATACCGCCGGCAGGATGCGCTCCCTGATCGGCTCGGGCGCATAGGTCGCGATGATCTTGGTCTGCACGCCGACCTCACCGAGCACGGCCATCGCGGTCACATAGCAGACCTTGGCGATCTCCTCGAGGACGAGGGCCGTGTCGAAGACCGGCAGCCCGAGACCGCCATATTCTTCCGGGACCGCCATGCCGAGGACACCCAATTCGGCCAGCGCGCGCATGTTCTCCCAAGGGAAGGTGCCGTCCATGAATTGGTTGGCGCGCGGCCGGAACTCGCGCTGCGCCAAGTCGCGGACAGTTCGCACGAAGCGGCGCTGCTCGTCGGATAGGCTCGGAAACATCACGCGATTTCTCCCGGTTCGGCGTCAGATCAGCCCGAGGTCGCGCAGGCTGGTGTGCCGGCCGCGGCCGATAATCAGGTGGTCGTGAACGGTCACACCGAGCGGCTGGGCGGCCTTGACGATGTCCTTGGTGACGGCGATGTCCGCCTTGGAGGGGGTAGGATCGCCCGAGGGATGGTTGTGCACCAGGATCAACGCCGAGGCCTGGAGCTCGAGCGCACGCTTGACCACCTCGCGCGGGTAAACCGGCGTGTGGTCGATCGTCCCGCGCTGCTGCTGCTCATGCTTGATCAGCACGTTTTTGCGGTCGAGAAACAAGATGTGGAACTCTTCGACCTTACCATGCGCGATGTGCGCGGTGCAGTAGTCGATCAGCTTGTCCCACGAGCCGACCACCGGCCGCTCGTGCAGTTCCGACCGCATCAGCCGAAGGGCGGCCTCACGCACCGATTTGAGTGCGGCAATCGCGGCCAGACCAAGCCCGGCCTCGGCGAGCGCCTCGGCATCGGCGCTCATCAACTCGGCGAACCCGCCAAACCGCTCGAGCAGATCCTTGGCCAACGGTTTCACATCGCCACGCGGGTTGCTGGCGAAGAGGATCACTTCGAGGAGCTCATAATCGGGCAGATTCCCCGCCCCGGCCGCGATCAGACGCCGGCGCAGGCGCTCGCGGTGACCGTGATAATGCGGGGTATCATGCGGGGTGTCGTCCGGGGGCTCGTCCAGGCGCAGCGGCTTGCGACGACGTTTCGTGTTCATTATCCGCGAGGCGATCGGCCGCGAGAACGCAATTCGGCCAGCATGGCGCCCGCCATCCGCGTCGGCTCGTCGGTGTCGAAGGCGCTCACGAAACAATCGATTCCGCGCGTTATCGCCGCCGCGATCGGCAATTCCTCCCAGTCTAGGAGCAGCGACTTTTGCAGGCGGATCGCCTGGGGGCCGGCGGCAAGGATCGGCCGGACCAGGCGCTCAACCGCCTCGTCGAGTCCGCCCACCGCCACAACCGCATCGACGAGACCCCAGGCGAGCGCCTCGGCGGCGCCAATCGTCTCACCGGTCAGCAGCAGCCGGCGCGCGCGGTTCTGACCGATCAACCCCGGCAACAATGCCGCTTCGACGACGGAAGGGATGCCGATTTTGACCTCGGGCATGCCGAACACCGAGCGTTCGCTGGCGACCCTGAAATCGCACGCGCAGGCGAGCTCGAGCCCGGCGCCGAGCGCATAGCCGTCGATGCGGGCGATGACCGGGACGGGGAGGTGGCGGAACGCGTCGCAGCATCGATGCACCAGCGTGATAAAGCTCCGGGCGCTCGCGTGGTCGAGGGCCGCGATCTCACCGATGTCGGCGCCGCCGACAAAGGCGCGCTCACCGGCGCCGCTCACCACCGCAATGCGCAGCCGCGGGTCCGCGGCAAGCCTGCCGACGGTCTCGACGATCTCGGTCATCAATGTCCGGTTCAAGCTGTTCAGCTTGCCGGCGTTATCGATCGTCAGATGCGCAAGGGAGCCCCCTTCAGGGCGCTCCTCACTGCGAACCAGAACACCCACTGCGCGAAGTCTCCAGCAGCACCTCGCGAGTGATACTCGCGCCGGCCGACAAAGCCAATCGGACTTCGTTAGTGCCCGGTTTCGCTGGGGTCGAGCATAGTGACGCTCCTTTGACGAGGAGCCGGCTGCCACCTTGGTTGAACAGTCACGACAGCCGCGATCCGATCTCATCTCTAAGCTGATCGCGGCCAATCACGTCCGCCTGTTGCGAAACGAGTTTGGCATAAAGATCGTCGAGCAGCGGTTTCGCCTGTGTCAGGCCCTTGCTGATCGCCGACCCGGCGACCGGCGTCAACGCGACGGCCTTGCGCCTTTTTATCGTTTGCTCGGTGAAGACGCCCCAACGGATCAAGTTGTCGACGCGCTCTTTGATCGCGAGATGCCCTAACCGCAGCGCGTCCCACATTCTGCTGTTGATCTCGTCGATGACTAGAGCGGGCGAGCTCGCATCATCGCTCCCGAACGGGCTCGCCCACCACAACAGCATGACGATCGCCCAATACTGGTAGGTCACCAAATGGTCCATCGCGTCGTTGATATGGGCCGGGGTCAGCCCCTTTTGCCTGGCTACGAATTCGCAGGCTTCCCGCCATTTCTGTTCGTATGCGCCGAAGAAGCCGAAGATTGCCGCGATGGCATCATCGCTGCACTTTATCGGCGGCGAGCGCCGGCGTTCCCGATCATCCAATGCCGCACGCACCGCCTCAGTTGTGTCTTTGCCGTGACGATCGAAACTCGCATATAATTTGCCCGTTGCCGTGATCAGACAAGCGGGGGAGGCAGCACATGGCCGATTAGACGCGTCAGTAACCCTGATAAACCCATCCCTTTCGCAGTCCTTTACTCTCTCGATGCAAGTCCTGATGTCCGTTCCATAGTAGCCATAAAGGGTACGATGGATAGATCTGCATGAGACACATCCGGCCGGGGCGGTTCGTGCCGAAAAAATGACGTGCCAATGCGCCCGTTTGTTTAATCCCGGGAAATGGTTTTGCCAGATCCTATAGTATTCACACAAGAACCGGGCGACGACGCGATCGACGTAGCCAACGTTCATCCAAATCACCAGGCTCACAGCTCTCCCTGCCAACTGATCGTAATCGATTTAACCACGCCTTAAAAGAGAACGTTTCGGGATTTTGCGCCAGAATTCCACGTGCTCTCTGCCGCAGCCTACCCGACGGGGTTCTGCGGAAGCTCTTCGCGTCGGCTAACTCGATATCGGAGGTGCCCGGGCGAGAACCCGTGTCACCTGGGTAACGACAGGGCCTTTCCCCAGTCGGCGCGGCGCTCAGCGCTTGCGCAGAATTACGAGATGCCGGCCTTCCGGCGTAACCTCGGCGGTGAAACTGAAATCATTGTACCAACCGACGAATTCAAATCGCCCGCTCAATTCGATGAGACAGAGAAATTCCTGCGGAAAAAAGACCTTCGCAGGGACCCGTCCTTCAATAGTCACGTCTTTGCCGTGATCGCTGACGCTAAAAGTCAGGTGTTCATTATAGGTCTGGGCGATCGGATCGAGGATCTCGGCTCGATATCGGGTATGAACCCTGATACCGCCTCTTTGCCGGATCCAGCTTCTCTTGTAGTCGTGGAAGATACGAAACCAGACAAAGCTGTCCAAAAGGTAGAGACCGCCCGAAGCAAGCAGTTCAGCGATACGGTCGAGGTGGTCGAGGAACTCGCGGTTCGATCGCACATAGAGGGAACCGAGGAGGGCATAAACAAGATCGAAGGGACCGAGACCGCGATCGAGGTCGCGCATGTCACCGAGAACAAACCTCGCGTTTATCCCCTTTCCTCCCGCCTTGGCGCGAGCGAAATCGAGCATGGCGGGGCTGATATCGAGCCCGCAATACACGTAGCCCCGCCTGTGCCATTCTTCGAGATAAGGGGCGGTTCCGGCTCCGAGCTCGAAGACCCGGTGAACCTTCGCCTTTGAGAATTTGTCGATCGCGGCCTCGAAAAAGTCGAGTTCGCGGACGGGATCCTCAGGGGCTAAAGCAATTTCATAATAGTCGGGATGAAGATACGCCTCCATGCGCCATTCAGCCGGCTCTGGCGAATTGCCCGCGGTCGTGTGGCGCGGCGAAGTCGAGCTCGGGCCCGAGTGGGATGATCCCGCTCGGATTGAGATTGCGCATGCCGCCGTAGTAGCCGAGCTTGATCCCGGGCATGTCGACAGTCTCGGCGACGCCGGGCATTTGGTAGATCTCGCGCAAATAGTTCGACAGGTTGTGATAGTCGGCGATGCGCCGCAAATTGCATTTGAAGTGGCTGTAATAGACGGCGTCGAACCGAACCAAGGTGGGAAACAAACGCAGATCGACCTCGGTGAAGCGGTCGCCGACCAGGTAACGCTGACGGCCGAGGCGCTGCTCGATCTCGTCGAGGGCCGCGAACAGCCTACGGAAGCTCGCTTCGTAAGCCTGCTGGCTCCTGGCAAAGCCGCAGCGATAGACGCCGTCGTTGATACTCTCATAGATCAAAGCGTTGATCGGATCGATCTCGCTGCGCAGCGCCTCTGGATAGAGATCAACAGCCGCATCGCCGAACTCGTCGAACTCCGAGTTCAGCATGCGGATGATTTCCGAGGATTCGTTATTGACGATTATGCGCCTCTTGCGATCCCATAACACAGGGACGGTAGCTCGCCCGGTAAAGTCGGGGCGAGCCGAGCTATAGATCTGATGAACGTGAAAGACGCCGTCTATCGGTGCCAAGTCATCAAGACCGCGCGAATAGGCCCAACCCTGCCCCTTCGGCAAATCCGACTGAAGGATCGCGATTGCACCCTCCAGCCCTTTGAGCTGGCGCATCAGCACGGTGCGGTGCGCCCAAGGGCAGGACGGCGCGGTGACTAAGACATAACGCCCGGCTTCCGCTTTGAAGCCAGACAAGTCGTCGCGGGTAACGCGGTCGCGGAACCCTGATTGGGGGCGCACAAAGCTCCCATCCGCGCTCGCCGTCGATGTCTCTTCCTGGTGCCAGACGCCGTTCACGAGCATGCCCATTCTCGGTCTCCAGTCTCAGCCACCCCGTCTACACGCGTCGCGCCCGCCCGGCGAAAGGGTTGGTCGCCCGGGGGCGGCCATATTAGCCTGACGCACCCTTCGGAAGGAACCGAGCCGATGGTTACGTCAGCAAGTACAGGATCGCGCGCGACAGCCCCGTTAACTGCAGAAGCGTCGCGCCTCGATGAAATACATCGAGGCGTGCATTGGCGGCGCTGGGGACCTTACCTCAGCGAGCGCCAGTGGGGTACGGTGCGCGAGGACTACAGCGCGGATGGCAGTGCCTGGGAATATTTTCCACACGACCACGCGCGCAGCCGCGCCTATCGCTGGGGCGAGGACGGGATCGGAGGCTTTGGCGACGGTCGGCTGCTGCTTTGTCTCGGCCTGGCCTTGTGGAACGGACGCGACCCGATCCTGAAAGAGCGCCTGTTCGGGCTGACCAATGGCGAGGGCAATCATGGCGAAGACGTCAAGGAACTCTATTACTACCTCGACGGCACCCCGACCCATTCTTACATGCGCATGCTTTACAAGTATCCGCAGGCGGCCTTTCCCTATGCCCGGCTGGTCGAGGAGAACCGGCGGCGCGGGAGGACCGAGCCGGAGTTCGAGCTGATCGACACCGGCGTATTCGACGAAAACCGCTATTTCGATGTCGAGATCGAATACGCAAAAGCCGATGTCGACGACATCCTGAAGCGAGTGACGATCCATAATCGCGCGTCCGAAGCGGCCACCCTGCACGTGCTGCCGCAGCTGTGGGCGCGCAACACGTGGTCGTGGAACCCCGATTCGATGCGGCCGCAACTTGTTGCACGCGAGGATAATTCGATCTCGGTCGATCGCCCGGGGCTTCCGCCGCTGCGGCTCTTCTGTGAAGGCCGGCCGGAATTCTTGTTTTGTGAAAATGACACGAACATAAGGCGGTTTTGCGGGGTCGATGCACCGGGCCGCCACTTCAAGGACGGCATCAACGATTATATCGTCAATGGCGACACTGGCGCCGTGAAACCGGACCGCCGAGGCACCAAAGTCGCGGCGCATCATTATCTTAGATTGGCTGCGGGTGAAAGCTGCCGGTTGCGTACCCGGCTGACCCGTGCTGACCAAGCTTCCGGTCTCGACGATTTCGACCGCGTGTTCGATCAGCGTCGAGCCGAAGCCGACGAATTCTATGCAGCGCTGCAGCAGAACATCGCCGACCCCGATGCGCGGCTGGTGCAGCGCCAGGCGCTGGCCGGCATGCTCTGGTCAAAGCAGTTCTACTACATCGACATTCCCGAATGGCTGGACGGTGATCCGCTGCAGCCGCCTCCGCCCGCAGCGCGGCTGCATGGACGCAATTCCGACTGGGTGCATCTGAACAATGCCGACATCATCGCAATGCCGGACAAGTGGGAGTACCCGTGGTATGCCGCATGGGACCTCGCGTTTCACGCCGTCACTCTGGCAGTGATCGATCCGAGCTTCGCCAAGAACCAGCTGCTGCTGCTGACGCGCGATTGGTATATGCACCCCAATGGCCAGCTGCCCGCCTATGAATGGGCATTCGGTGATGTCAATCCGCCGGTGCACGCCTGGGCTGCGTGGCGGGTCTATGAAATCGACCGGGAGCACCGCGGCGGCGAGGGCGATTGGGATTTCCTCGAGCGTGTCTTCCATAAGCTGATGCTCAACTTCACCTGGTGGGTCAACCGGAAGGACGTCGAGGGCAGAAATATTTTCCAGGGTGGGTTTCTGGGGCTCGACAATATCGGCATATTCGACCGGAACGCAGCGCTGCCGAGCGGGGGTCACGTCAACCAGGCCGACGGCACTGCATGGATGGCGATGTATTCGCTCAATCTGATGCGCATCGCCCTCGAGCTCGCCCTTACCGACCATGTCTACGAAGACATCGCTTCGAAATTCTTCGAGCACTTCCTCTATATCGCCGGAGCAATGACCAATATCGGCGGCGACGGGATCGGCCTATGGGATGATGAAGACGAATTCTATTACGATGTCGTGCACCTCCCCGACGGCGAGCGGCTTCCGTTGCGGGTGCGCTCGCTCGTCGGGCTAATACCGCTCTTCGCAGTCGAGGTTCTCGATGCTTCGGTGTTCACTCGACTGAGGAGATTCAGCGCCCGAGCGCATTGGTTTCTCGAGCATCGCCCGCACCTCGCAAAGCTCGTATCGCGCTGGCACGATGCGAGTACCGGCGAGCGACACTTGCTGTCGCTGTTGCGCGGCCACCGCATGAAACGCCTGCTCGGCCGGATGCTCGACGAGACGGCATTCCTATCCGACTTTGGGGTCCGTTCGCTGTCCAAAATGTATGGAGAAAACCCCTACATGTTCGAGCATGCGGGCCATCGGTTCGAGGTTCGCTACGTCCCCGGGGAGTTGGATTCGGAGATGTTCGGCGGCAATTCCAATTGGCGCGGGCCGATTTGGATGCCGATGAATTTTCTCATCATCGAATCTTTGCAGCGGTTCCACAATTATTACGGCGACGACTTCAAGATCGAATGTCCGGTCGGGTCGGGTAGGCTGCATCACCTCGGTGATGTGGCTGCCGAGCTCTCCCGGCGTCTGTGCCGGATCTTTCTGCGCGACGAGGAGGGCCACCGCCCGGTGTTCGGCGACTCGCGGCTTGAGCAGGAAGATCCCCGATTCCGCGACAATGTGCTGTTTTATGAGTATTTTCACGGCGCCACCGGTCGCGGCTTGGGTGCCTCGCATCAAACCGGCTGGACTGGGCTGATCGCGTTGCTGCTGCGTTCTTACCGCCCATCCGGTGTCGCGCAGACCGCGGCGCAAACTGCAGTAACCGGGGACCTCCTCCCGGTTGGTGCAAAGTAAAGCCGGGAAGCGATAGCGCGGAGCCGCTGCGCTCACGCGCTGTTGAAGTCTACGGTCGGAGCTTTTGTGTAGCGTGATGGCATGATCAAGATTTTCCCGCTTTTCCTGTCGCTCTGCCTGACGGTTGGCATCACGGCCGCGCGCGCGGGTGAACGACCGATTTTGGTGGAACTCTTCACCTCCGAAGGTTGCTCGTCCTGTCCGCCGGCCGACGTGCTGCTTGCCGAACTAGCGAGCCGTCCCGGTCTGCTGGCACTGTCGTTTCATATCGATTACTGGGACCGGCTCGGCTGGAAGGATCCTTTTTCCAGCCACGAGGCGACGCAACGCCAAGAGCGTTACGCGAAACTTCTCGATATTGCCACCGTCTACACGCCGCAGACAGTTATCGACGGCAGGTGGCAGGCAGTCGGCTCGGACCGTACCGATGTCGAGCATGCGCTCGACCTCGCGCGCCGTTATCGCCAAGAAGTGCCGGTCACTCTCGCTCTCGATCACGGCCAAGCGCAGATCAAGCTGGGTCCTGGTAGTGAGGCTGCGGCGGCCTCGGTTCTGCTGATCGGCTTCGATCGCCGGCACGTCACCGCGGTGAAGGGCGGCGAGAACGGCGGACGGACCCTTCCGCATGTCGATGTCGTGCGGGGTGTCGAAGAGATCGCGCGGTACAGCGGCACCGCGGGCGCGATCACAGCGCCGATCCGTTGGAATTGCGACCGGATCGCGGTGGTCCTCCAGGCGGCGGACGGCCGGGTTATCGGCGTCGCGGTGAGCGACTCCGAGCGGCTCTAACTACCGTCCGAGCGAGGCAGTCCCCGCCTCGGACAGCCGCAGTAAGCCTCGGCATCCTTTAGAACTCGCGAACATTATTGGTGACGAGCATCAAGCCTTCGGCACGCACATGAGCAGCGATCAGCATGTCGTATGCGCCGCACTGCATGCCCAACCCGAGCCAACTCGGCCCGTATCTGCCCGAAAATGCGTCGCGGCCGTCGCCGAAAATGTTAACACCTCGGGCCTTGCCGTGAACTATTTGACCCGCTCGCGCCGATCAGCACAGCATACCTTTCGTGTAGGTCAACGACCTCGACAAGTTATTTCTGACTTGATCCGCGCATCGGCACTGGGGGAGATTTTGTTGTCAGCGGCGCAAACCAGATTACGATGACGTTCAGTGGCCCGGATTTCACCGGGTCGAATGCGCTCAAGAACATTGCTTTCGATTTCGAGATTTTCCCGGACAACTCTTGCGCTTCGCTCACCGGCAACAACTGTGGCGGCAACGGCAATCCTGATACGCCCGACTTGAAGGTCTCGGCGGGTAGTACGCTAATCGCCACATACCTAGCCGGTACCCCGACTTCGCCGGGTTATGTTCACTCGCCGGATACCGGGATATTCTCCAACGAGACCGCACCGCAAGAAATTGGATCAGCCAGCCTATCTATTTCCTGCCGGGACCACCGAGTTGACGTTTGCCGATTGGCCCACGGCGATCGGCATCGACAATTTGGTGCTCACCACCGGACAGTGCACTCCGGGGACATCCGGTTGCAGCACGGACACGCCGGTTCCTGAGCCTGGAACCATGCCTCTACTCGGTGCGTTTGTTGCGCTTGGCGGGTTGGCATTTGGTCGCCGATCCTTCAAACAGATTCACCCAACCTCAGCTTACGCGCCACGCTAATCCCCGCCGCCGACTCCCGGCGAGGGGAAAGCATAGGCCGGACCCGTGGGCTCCCGCCGGAATAACCCACCGGTTCCGAACTGATACGTCACTGCGGCGCCGACTGAGCCTTGGCCAATAAATCGGACAGTCCACTCCGTCGGCGCGTCGGTGACAAAACGCGGCCAGCCAGTATCACGGGCGGTTTGTGGCCGCCGAGGATCAGGGTCCCCGGCCCGTTGATCAACATCTCCCCCTTGGCGGATGGGCCCCCTGAGGTCCATGGCCTTGTGATCAAGAGATCCTGCAAGCCCTGTTCGTCGAGATCCCAGTTGCGCACCGGACCGGTGTCGAGATGGACGAAGCCGGAATGCGGGTACCAACCGACCCCACCACGCCGCATCGCGCGCGCCACCGCTACCGCATCGGGAAGCCGGGCGGCGAACCGCACGTCGAGTGCCCGGCCATAAAGATGCTGACTGTTTTCGGCGACGCCGAAGGTGGTGCGCGCCAGCATCGCGTTGGTTTCGGGCGTGCGAAAGGCCGACAGTACGACCGCATTCGTCTGGCCTGTGGCGGCCATGACGTTAGCGAGAAAGTCGATCACACTAACATCGATGCTGGTCGCTCTACCGGAATGCTGGTCGCGCAAAAAGACGCACAATTCATCCATTACTCGGGCGATTGGCCCATTGCCGTCGCGATAGACGCCGTCGAAGGTGGCACCCGTATGGGCATCGACGAGCCTCAAACGGTACCACCCTGACATTACCGGCGTGGCCGGCGCACGGTAGGGTGACGCGCTTATTAATCCTGCCGCCGCCCGCAACAGAAAGCGCCTTCTGTTCATAGCTTCATTCTAGGCAGGGGGTCGCGCGGCCATCCGTCCCCGCTGATCGCCGACGGCATTCTCAGCCGCCGTCCGGCCCGTAGAGCTGCAGCTCCTGCACACGCTGCTTGATTGCCGACAGATCGGCGTTCGCGGTCAGCACGCGGATGATCGTGCCCCGGTCCTGCCGTCACGGCCCTCCCATAGCCTCATGCTCGGCTTCGCGGAACGCCACCCATCGGCGCTGAGACGCGCGCAGCAGGTCCCGCGATTGGGATCCAGCCCCGCCATCACCTGCTTATAAACTTCATTTAAATGCTTGTCCCACGCTCGAATCGCCTCGCCGGTGCACTCGACCATCCCCGGCGTGCTAGTTCCCTCGGGCTTGGCCAGGCAAGTATCGAGTGCCGTGTCGAGCCGATCCGGGTCGGCTGCCAGAGCGGGAAACGAGAGGAGTGACAGCAACAGCAGCAAGGCGGGCATGCTCGCCGGTCCCGGTGGTTTCAACCAGGCTGCAAGCCTATCGTTTCGCGCGCCGCGTGCAACGTCCTTACACTTGAGTGTGGAACCCCAGGCGAAAACCTCACGTGTCGAGGCGCGGGAGGTGTCACGTCAATCCTTTCGCTTTTCGTATGCGGAGTGGGCCTGCGGCTGGTGCCGCTGATCCCGCGGCCCGGCGGGCGGCCGCGCAAGACCGACATGCGGGCGGCGATGAACGCCATTCTGTATTTGCTTGCATTTGCCGCGGACCGGCTGCCCGTGGCGCTATCTGCCGCGCGAAGGCCTTCCGCCTCGCTGCCGCGCCGCTGGGTGGTCGAGCACACCTTTGCCCGGTTCGGCCGAAACCGACGCCTTGCCAAGGACTTCGAGAATCTCGCCCGGCAAACACCGCGGTGCCAGAACCGCGCTTCCTCGATATGATCCATGGCCGGAACTGATAGCGAGCATGTCGATGGCCGAAAGGGACGCCGCGGCCGGTGGCCTCGAACGCAAACTAGCAACGATCCTCTCCGCCGACGTCGCGGCGTACAGCCGTCTTATGGCAGAGGACGAAGAGCGCACGCTGCAAATATTTCGCGCCCACAAGGAGGTGTTTGAGAAGCTGGTGGAACTGCATCGTGGCCGAATCTTCAATACCGCCGGCGACGCTATCCTCGCCGAGTTCAGCAGCGCCGTCGAAGCGGTGCGCTGCGCCACCGAGATCCAAGCTGCGCTTCGCACGCGCAACGATCAGCTCGCGAGCGAGCGCCAGGTGAACTTCCGGATCGGCGTAAATCTCGGCGATGTCATGGTGCAGGGCGCGGATTTGCTTGGCGACGGCGTCAATGTCGCGGCCCGCCTGCAAGGGGCGGCCGAGCCCGGCGGTATCTGCATTTCAGGCAGCGTGTACGACCAGGTGCTTAACAAGCTGTCTCTGTCGTTCAAACCGCTGGGCGATTTGAACTACAAGAACCTCCCGCAGCCGGTGCGGACCTTCGCCATCGCCAAAGTCGCTGGCCTCGGCGTGCTTCCTTCTCCGGCTCGCCGGCGCCAGCTCGCGAACGGGTGGCGGCCTCGGCCCTTCGTTATCGCTGGTCTGATTTTGATCACAGTTGGTGGCGTCTCCTGGATCCGTTCTCACTATGAGCGGAACCGGGCGGAATACGCCTCTACGCCCGGATCGCCCGCGCCGCAAGTCGATCAGCGGCGGATTGAGAGAGAAGCGCGCCCCCTAGCCAGAGCCAACCGCGGGTTGGCGGATGCCCAAGCGTCGGCTGCGCCGGAGGCAAGGCAGGTCAAGCCGCAACCCGATTCAATGAGCGGCGTGACCGCCGCTGGAACGCCCGGTGACGGTCCGAGCGGGGTCTATCGCGGCCAGATGTGCTACGCAGCCGGCGGCGCGACCGAGCCGGCCCACTGCTTTGAGGCGCAGGCGGTCGTGCTGGGCAATCGGATATCTGGCGAATGGCCGGGTCGCGATCCTAGCGTCACGATATATCTAGCGGGAGAAATCTCTCGATCCGGCGAAGTGGCGATCCACATGCATAGCAGGCGGGCCGACGGATCGAGCTTTGCCGTCTCTGACCTGATCGGAACGGTTCATGATGGGCGGATCGACGCCAAGGGCAGCTTTCGCGACGGGCGCGGTGTTACGTTGAGCTGGAGCAAGAATTAGTGCCGGCGATCGGTGAGATGAGGGAACTAAGCACGAGGGACAGGTGGCACATATCTCAGCTGGGCGTGTGCGAATTTCACGAGCACTTCTAAAATAGCGCCAGGCTGTCGCTTCCCGCAGCAAGGTAAAACGCCGAGGCGGTCGGCTTGGTTCAACCGAAGTCTGCAACGCTCGGGGTATTCGCGGTTCGTGCGGCGGGAAGGTATCGATAGAGCGTCGCCGGCGAGACGCCGAGATGGTGCGCGATTTGAGTCACGCCGAAGTCGAGATTGGCGAGCATTGCCTTGGCGGCTTCGCTGTCGTCCTCCGTTAGTTTCGGCGGACGGCCTCCAGTGCGGCCGGCGCGCCGCGCGGCGGCAAGTTTCCCTTGGGTGCGTTCCCGGATCAGGCTGCACCCGAATTCCGCCGACGTGCCAAACATATGAAAACAAGCCGAACTTGTGCGGTCGTCGTGTCGCGGGTGCGATCAGGCGGCGAAACGCGGCATCCGAGGAGGCCCGGATCATCGTGAATACCCCGCCGAAATATTCCGGCAGCTCGAGTGTGCGGAATGTTATCCGGGTGACGAAGCCCAAGCTGCCGCCTCCGCCACCCTTGAGGGCCGGGAACAGGTCCGCGTTGGTGCGGGCGTTGGCGATGCGCACGGCACCGTCCGCGGTCACGATTTCAGCCTCCAGCAGATTTGGAGCGGCGGTGTCGTAATTCTTAGAAAAACTGCCGAATCTGCCGACTTGCACGAAGCGGCGACGCCGATGGTCAAGCAGCCGCCGCCTGGAGGCGGGAGAAGCTGACGGCGGCGACGACGTCTTCGGTCGTTTCCGCCGCCACGGCGAAGACGTTCGGCTGGGAGGTCCATGCATCGAGCCAGCCGGCGGTCTGCGTCAGCCCGACCTCGCCGCCGACGTGATAGGGGTTCTCCAGCTCGCCGAAGAGATCGTCACAGGCTATGCCACCGGGGTCGTCGCGATATTCGTGCAATGGCGACCGGACCTCGATCAGACGACGGCCGATTTCCCCGTTGAGCTGGGCCCAGCTGGCCACGGAAGGCCACGCTGGGTCCCCCGGCCGGACACGGGACGCAGAATGCGTCGTTCCCGCGCCTTCGGCGGTCGCCGACGCGAAAATTCGTGATGCGACAACGCCGCCGCCGTTGCTGCCTTGATCAGCGCCGTCGGTTCATTCGGGCCGGCACGCTCAACCCCAGTCTCTCGGTAGCCGAGCGCGCCTGCCTGACGCTGGGTCTCCGGCTCGGCGGACCCGTCGTCACGGCCGACCGAGCCTGGGGGAAGCTCGACATCGCCATCGAGATCACCCCGATCCGGTAAGGGCGAGCGTTCGATCAGTTGCCGTAGGCCGGGATGCTGCGGGCGAGGCCGCCGTAGAGGTCGAGCATGCGGCCGCGCCAGGCCTTGACCGGATCATCGGACGCCAGCAATTCGAAGTCGCTGATTGCGCGTGCCCATTGGAAGGCGCCGAAGACGATGTAATCGGCATAGGCCGGCGCTTTGCCGGAAACGAAATCCTGCCGCTCGACGGTTCGCCGCAGCGGATCGAGGCTCGCGCGAAAGGCCGGCAGCCGCGCCTCGCGATCGCGAACGACCTCCTCCAAGGTCCTGCCAAAGCGCTCCTCGCGCGAGCGGCGGAAATAGTCCTGATCCTGTGGACGAGAGTGGCGATGGATGTCGAGGACGACGAGCGGGACGATGCCCGCCTGCAGCACCGTCTCGGTCCAGTTCTGCACAAAGCGCGCGAGCGCCCGGCCGGTTTCGCCGCCAAAGAGGGTCGGCCGGTCGGCATAGTGCTGCTCGAGGTAGTCGGCGATCGCGGTCGAATCGTGGACGACCGTGCCGCCGTCGACGATGACCGGCACCCGCCCGGCGTTGGGCTCCGGCAGCCGGTCCTTCTCGGTAAAGCCCCACGGCACGGTCTCGACCGCGAGCCCCTTATGCGCCAGCGCCATGCGGGTGCGCCAGCAGAACGGGCTGAAGCGCCGGTCCGCGTCGGCGCCGGCAAGGTCGTAAAGGGTGATGGTCATGCCTCGGTCCTTACGTTAACTCGCCACAATCGCAGAGTACGTTGGCCAATGAGCAGGGCGGAGAGGAAGGCCGCCAGCCCTCCCTGCTGCCTCCCTCAGCATCGGCTTTTCCGTCCCTGCAGCGCTCCCTCAGGGAAATGCGATGCGAAACGGCAAGTCTTTGATGAAAAGGGCGTTTTGGCGCGAGTAGGGCGGCTCGTGAGAGTTGTCTCCCTGATCTGAGGGACGCGCCGTTCAATCGGCCGCCGCGGCGTGCTCTGGATGGCGCTCCCAGCGGCGCGCTGGCGTATTTATGGGGTCGGTTAGCGGGACGGCGTCGAACGAGGCCGCTCGGCGGTCAGCCGGGGCGTCGGCGTAGAGTGTCGTGCGCTGGCGCGGCTCGCGCCCGAGCGCGCGGATCACCCCCTCCATGCTCTCGGGTGGCATCTCCTGGCCGTGCACCGCACCGGCAGCACGGGTGATGCTCTCGTTCATCAAGGTGCCGCCGAGATCGTTGGCGCCGGAAGCGAGGCAGAACGCGGAGCCCTCACTGCCCATCTTGACCCAGGAGGTCTGGATGTTGGTGATGACAGGGTGCAAGACGAGGCGCGCCACCGCATGCATCAGCACCGCCTCGCGCCAGGTTGGGCCGCGGCGGGCACGGCCCTTCAGATAGATCGGCGTCTCCATCGGTACGAACGGCAGCGGCACGAACTCGGTGAAGCCGCCGGTCCTCGCCTGCAGCGCGCGGATGCGTAACAGGTGCCGCGCCCAATGCTCGTAACGGTCGGCGTGCCCGTACATGATCGTGACGGTGCTCCGGAGACCGACCGCGTGAGCAGCCTCCATGACGTGGAGCCACTCTGCGGTCTTGATCTTGTCGGGGCAGATCACCGCGCGGACCTCGTCGTCGAGGATCTCGGCTGCGGTGCCGGGCAAGGAGCTGAGCCCGGCCGCTTTCAGCTCGGCCAGGAAGTCGGGGACGGTGCGGCCGAGGGTCTTGGCACCCTGCCAGACTTCGAGCGGCGAGAAGGCGTGGATGTGGATGCCGGGTACCGCTTCCTTGATGGCATGGCAGATCGCCAGATAGGTCGCCCCGGTGTATTCCGGATGGATGCCGCCCTGCAGACAGACCTCGGTCGCGCCGCGCTCCCAGGCCTCCTCGACCCGCCGGCGGATCTCCGCGAGGTCGAGATCGTACGGTCGGCCGCGCAGATTTTCGCTGAGCTTGCCCTTCGAGAAGGCGCAGAACTGGCAGCGGAAATAGCAAATGTTGGTGTAGTTGATGTTGCGGGTCACGACATAGCTGACCACGTCGCCATTGACCCGTCGTCGCAGCTCGTCGGCCGCCCGACACACCGCGGTAAAGGCCGCTCCGCGCGCCTGGAAGAGCTGCACGATGTGGGCTTCGCCGAGTGTCTCGCCGGCGGCCGCCCGGTCGAGAATAGACCAAAGATGCCCCTCCCCCTCCCGCTGCGCGGGCCCCTCCCTCTCCCCGCTGAAGCGGGGCGAGGGGCTTTGCGCGGTTTTCTCCCTCGCCCCGCTTGCGGGGAGAGGGCCGGGGTGAGGGGCAACCGGCGGCTCGGTCCCGGCGCCGGGCACCCAATCATCGCTGCGGGCGAGGCCCTGGCCGTCGATGGCTTGTAACACAGGTGTTCGCAACGCCGGATCGAGCCAACGTCCGGGCTCGCGCGCATAGGCTGGGTAGATCGCCAGGCGCTCGACCAGGAGCTTGCCGGCAGCGGCGGTGCGCTCGGCCAACCGGTCGAGCGTCGGCCAAGGCGCCTCGGGGTTGACATGGTCGGGGGTCACCGGCGAGACGCCGCCCCAATCGTTGATCCCGGCCGCGATCATCTGAGCGAGCCCATCCGGGTTAAGATTGGGCGGCGCCTGAATGTTCATCTCGGGGCCGAAGATCAGCCGCGCTACCGCGATCGTCCAGAGATGGTCGTCGAGGTCGGGCTCGGGTGCCTGCGCCATGCGCGTCTCGGGCTTCGCCCGGAAATTCTGGATGATGATCTCCTGCAGATGCCCGTAGCGCTCGTGCAGGTCGCGCAAGGCGAGTAGCGACTCGATGCGCTCGCGCCGCGTCTCGCCGATACCGATCAGGATGCCCGAGGTGAACGGCACCGCGGCCTCGCCGGCCGCGCGGATCGTCTCGAGGCGCGATGCCGGATCCTTGTCCGGCGAGCCGAAATGCGGTCCGCCGCGGCGCCGCAGCCGCTCGGCGGCACTCTCCAGCATGATCCCCTGCGACACCGAGACCCGGCGCAACCGGTCGATATCCGCCCGCGTCATGACGCCAGGGTTCAGATGCGGCAAGAGGCCGGTCTCACGCCATACCAATTCCGCCATCGCGGCGAGATAGGAGAGGGTGGTCTCGTGGCCGAGCCGGGCCAGTGCCTCCCGCGCTGCCGCGTAACGCAATTCGGGCTTGTCACCCAAGGTGAAGAGCGCCTCATGGCAGCCGGCGCGCGCCCCGGCTGACGCTATCGCGAGCACCTGATCGGCGTCGAGATAGGCGGGCTCACCGCGGCGTGGCGGATGGGCGAAGGTGCAATAGTGGCAGACATCGCGGCATAGTTGGGTCAGCGGGATGAACACCTTGCGCGAGTAGGAGACGAGCCCCCCATGCGCCGCGTCGCGCAATGCCGCCGCAATGCGCATCAACGGCTGCGGATCAGTGGAGTCGGCGAGCGTCAGCGCTTCCGGCGCCGATAGGGGTCGTCCGGCCGCTACGCGTGTCAGGACGCCGTCGATGGTCATCGGCGATAACCTCCTACGAGCTGCATAGGCTCCTCGGCGAGCACGGCGCGCGCCCGAGTCGGTGATTCGATCCGCATAAAGGACACAACATCCTCCGGGTTGTCGATGTCGAGAGCAATCCCGGGCAGGTGCACGATATTCGGCCGGATGCCGCACGCTTCGGCCGCCTGAATATGTGGGTAGAAACTGTTCTCGCCAAAGCGCAAAGGTACGGCGTCAGGGGGC
Source organism: uncultured Alphaproteobacteria bacterium (assembly GCA_963703745.1). Lineage (GTDB taxonomy): Bacteria > Pseudomonadota > Alphaproteobacteria > ATCC43930 > CGMCC-115725 > AP-15. The sequence goes on from CAVPFL010000002.1 coordinate 495,961, forward strand.
GAGCAGACGATCGTGTTCGAGCCCCGCTCGTCATGCGACGGGACGATCGTGAAGGACGGTGCCGGCGGGTGGGCGGCGAGCACGCTCGCGATCTCAGCCGGGGTGACGAGCGGGATGTCGCCCGGCAGAGTTAGCATGCCCAGGCATCCCTCGGCGGCCAGCAGGCGCGCTGCCGCGGTGACTGCGCCGGTATGACCGTCGCGGGCACCGGTTTCGATCAACCGCGCGCCGTAGGTCGCCGCCAAGCGGCCGGCCTCGGCATCCACCGTCACAACCACGAGCCCGGCGATGCCCGGGGTTGCGGTCAGCGCCGCCAGCACATCCTCGAGCATCGCCAGCGCCAGCGCCTGCCGGGTCTCCGGCCGCAGCATCGCGGCGAGGCGCTCCTTCGCTCGATCGACCTCCTTGACCGGTACGACCGCCCACAGGTCCATTTCAGAAACCTCGGCCGGCCGCTTCCAACACCACCCGCGCCAATGCCTCGCGATCCTCAAGCGACAGCATCAAAGTCCGCGCAAAGATCACCGGGACGCCGAGACCGTGGATCTCTTCGGTATCCGCCTCGTCGGCGACATAGAGGTCGAGGATGTCGCCGTAATGCCGCGCCACGGCCGCGGCGTCCACGGGCAGGCCGAGCTCGGCCATCATCTTGGCGGTCGGGCCCTTGACCGCCTTGCCGCCGATGATCGGCGAGACCGCGATGACCGGTGCCGCGCAAGCACGCAGCGCCTCGCAAACGCCCCGCAGGCTGAGGATCGGGTCGATGCTGATAAACGGGTTCGACGGGCAGATCACGACCGCGCGCAAATTTTTGTCGGCCAGCGTTGCCAGGAAATCGGGCTGTGGTCGCGCTTCGCCCGCACCGGCAAAGGCAATCTCGCGGACCGCGGGGGCGCAGCGCTCGCGCACGAAATAGTCCTGGAAGTCGAGCCAGCCAGCCGGCGTCGAGAGCCAGGTGCGCACCCGGTCGTCGGTCATCGGCAACAGCCGCGCAGCAATCCCGAGGCGGCGGCGAAAATCGTCGGTGATCTCAGACAGGCTCTCGCCCGTGGCGAGCCGCCGGGTGCGCTCGACATGAGTGGCGAGGTCGCCGTCGCCGAGGTTGAACCAAGTCTCGCCGCCGAGGCTCGCGAGCGCCGCCATAAAGGTCCAGGTCTCGTCACGCCGGCCCCACCCCAACTCCGGGTTGTCGAGGCCGGCGAGGGTGTAGAGCAAGGTGTCGATATCGGGCGAGATCGAAAGCCCAAGATGCTCGAAATCATCGCCGGTATTGGCGACCACGGTCAGCGCTCCGGGAGGCAAAATTCGATAGAGGCCGAGGGCGAGCTTGGCGCCGCCGATCCCGCCCGACAGCGCGAGCACGAAACCCTCTGGTCGGGTCATCGAAAGAGGTCGTGCTCCGCAGGACGGATCAAGAAGCCAGCCGGCCGATCCGGAGCAGACCAGGCGAGGCCACGCACCAGCACCATCGGCATGGCTTCGTCGGCCTGCCCCATCAAGAGCCCCGCGGCGGCGGCGATCTCATCGGCAAAGCCGGTCTCGGTGACCAACAATTCCCGCCCAAAGAGATCGGGATGGCCGCGCAGGTCGACGAGTGCTGGCAGCCCTGCCGCACCAATCGCGACACCGACCGTGCCCTTGCGCCAAGGCCGTCCAAAGCTGTCGCTGATTATGACGCCGAGCCCGACGCCGAAGGCGCCGAACAGATATTGCCGCAAGGCGTGAGCCGAGCCGTCTGGGTCGACCGGCAGTAGCAACACGCGCTCTGACCCGGCCTCCCCGTCGATGTTCGAGTGATCGATACCGGCATTGGCCATCACGAAACCGAGGCGATGCTCGACGATCAGAAGACCCGGGCGGTGGCGGACAACTCGTTTCGATTCGGAGAGAACCACCTCGACAAAGCGCGGGTCCTTGTCGAGTTCGGCGGCCAGCGCGATCGCACGCTCCGAGGGCTGGACGGTGGCGATATCGACATACCGTCCCTCGGCCTTGGAGACGATCTTCTGCGCCACCACCAGGACATCGCCCTCTTCCGGGGCAAGTCCGTTGGTCGCGAACGCTGCGGCTGCGATCGCGCCGAGATCGTCGCCGGGCTGCACCAACGGGACACCGGCGAGCCCCGTCATCGTGACCCGGACGGGAGCCATGATCAGCCGAGCTTAGCGCGCAACAACGGCAGGACCTGTTCGGCGTAGAGCCTCAGGAACCGGGACTGGTCGGGGCCGGGGGCGTGAAACACGAGATGGGTGAAGCCGAGCTCGAAATAGGGCCGGATCTGCGCCAGCTGCTCTTCAGGGTCGGCCGAGACGATCCAGCGGCTCGCCGCTCGTTCGAGCGGCAATGCCGCGGCGAGTCGCTCCATTTCGAGCGGATCCTCGACATTCATCTTCTCCTCGGGCGTCAGGGCGAGTGCTGCCCAGTGCCGCGTATCCTCCATTGCCCGGTCTCGGTCGGTGTCGAACGAAACTTTGACCTCGATCATCCGCTCGATGCTGTCGCTCGGGCGTCCGGCGCGTTGCAGCCCTTCCTCGACCTTGGGCAGCAAGGTGTCGCGGTACAGCGAATCTCCCTTGCCGCTGGTGCAGATGAACCCCTCGGCGACTTCGCCGGCCATCGCCGCGGCGGTCGGACCAGAGGCGGCAATCCAGATCGGCACGGGCTTCTCCGGCCGGTCGTATATCGTGGCACCCAAGGTTCGGTAGTACTGGCCCTCAAAGGTGACCCGCTCCTCGGTCCACAGCCGCCGCATCAACGCAATCAACTCGCGCAGCCGACCTTGCCGCTCGCGGAAACCCGGCCATCTGATGCCGGTCGCCGGCACATCGTTCAGCGACTCGCCGGTGCCGACGCCAAAGATGACCCGGTCGGGAAACATGACCCCGAGCGTGCCGACCGCCTGCGCCACGACCGAGGGATGATAGCGAAAGGTCGGCGTCGCGACGCTTGTGCCGATCTGGACGCGCGTCGTCTTGGCGCCGAGCGCGCCGAGCCAGGCGAACGAAAACGGCGCGTGCCCGCCAGTGTGCTTCCACGGCTGAAAATGGTCGCTGACGAAGACCGAGTTGAATCCGACCGCCTCGGCCAGGCACGAGAACTCCAACAGCTCGCGCGGCCCGAACTGTTCCGCCGACGCCTTGTATCCGAACTTCAGCAACGCCTGCTCCTTCGAATTAGGGTCACCGCAGAGGCACAGTGATCCGCGGAGAAGTGACCTTTCGTCCTCCCGGCGAAGGAGGATGTAACCCAATGCCGGTCTCGCCGTGACGTTTCATTTGGCGACATGCTCAATCTTGGGCAAGGCGGAGGGATCGGCAGAAGGATTGGCGCGGCACCCTCGTAACCCACTGACAGGTTTATACGGTGGAATTGGGCCAAGTCCTAGAGATGACGACCGCATTGCGCCACCGGCCCTTTCCGCGCGCGATCGATCACATGGTGCGGCTTTCTCCAGGTGGAGGTAGCCTCTATCATCCCCGAAGTGAAATCGAGGACCCGCAAATGCCTGCTCATGCCGCTGACGCCGCCGCGCTTGGCGAACGTGCTCGCTGGCCGAATTATCACGAGGGCGACTACGTCATCCGCAACTATGTGTTCCGGAACGGCGAGACGCTGCCCGAGCTGAAACTCCACTACCGCACCCTTGGAACGGCAAAACACAATGCCGCGGGCAAGATCATCAACGGGGTGCTGCTGTTGCAGGGCAACACCGGCACCGGTGCCAATTGGCTGCGCCCGAGCCTCGCCGACGAGCTGTTTTCTCCCGGGCAGCCGCTCGATGCCGCGGAATACCTCATGATCATGCCGGACGCGATCGGTCGTGGCGGATCGAGCAAGCCCTCCGACGGTCTCAAAGGGAAATTCCCGCACTACCGCTACTATGACATGGTCGAGTCCGGCTATCGGCTGATCAGCGAAGGTCTCGATGTTGCCCATCTGCGGCTGGTCATCGGCAGCTCGATGGGTGGCATGCATGCGTGGATGTGGGCCGAGATGTACCCCGAGCTGATGGACGGGGTGGTGCCGATCTCCTGCCAGCCGGTCGAGATCAGCGGCCGCAACTGGCTCGGCCGCCGCGCCCAGGCCGAAGCGATCCGGCACGACCCGGACTGGAACAATGGCTTCTACGAAACGAACCCACGCCACTACATCTACGCCGCCGCCGGGAATTTCGGCACCGAAAGCCCGACCCGCATTCAGGAAATGGCACCGACTCTCGCTGCCGCCAACACGCTCTACGAGCGCCGACTCGCCGAGGCGGCGAAGGGCGACGCCAACAACCAGCTCTGGGCGATCGAGGCGATCATGGACTACAACCCGGAGCCCGATCTCGACAAGATCAAGGCCAGGGTGATGCTGATCAACGACGCAGAAGATCACGCGAACCCGCCCGAGCTCGGGACCGTCGAACGCGCGATGAAACGGGTCAAGCACGGCCGTTATGTACTGATCCCGGCCGGACCCAATACGCACGGGCATTTCAGCCATTTCTATGCCGAGCTGTGGAAGCCCTATCTGATCGAGTTCATGAAGACCCTGGAGACGCCCTTGGACGCGGCGGCCGAGTAGGCGAGCGAGACCACAATCATGGGCATGCTCGACGGGCAGGTGGCGCTGGTGACAGGCGGCAGCAAAGGCCTGGGGGCCGCGACTGCACGTCTGTTCGCAGAGGCCGGAGCGCGAGTCGTCGTCACCTTCGCCAGCGACGCCGAGGCCGCGGAACAGCTGATCGAGAGCCTCCCCGGCGCGGGCCACCGCGCCTGCCGCGCCCCGGCGCAGGACTCGCGCGCGATCGAAGCTCTGGCCGATGCGCTCGGCACGACCGAGGGCCGCCTCGACATCCTGGTCAACAATGCCGGCAGCACCCGAGTGATCCCGCATGCCGATCTGCGCGCCCTCGACGACGCGTTTTTCGACTTCGTGCTGGCGGTCAATCTGCGCGGCCCTTTCGCCACGGTACGCGCCTGCCGGCGATTGCTCGAGGCGAGCGGGCATGGCCTCGTCGTCAATGTCGGCTCGGTGTCCGGTATGCGCGGCGGCGGCAGCAACATCGCCTATGCCGCCGCCAAGGCCGGACTGCACGCGATGACGATGTCCTTGGCACGGGCACTGGCGCCCGAGATCCGGGTCGTTGCCGTCGCCCCGAGCTTGATGGAGACGCCGATGACGGAGATGTGGACCCCGCAGCAGCGCGCCCAAAGGATCGCCGGCAACCCGCTCAAGCGGATCGGCCAGCCCGAGGAGGTGGCGGCGGTGATTCTAGGGCTGGCGACGACGATGACTTTTGTCAACGGGACGGTCATCCCGGTCGACGGCGGCAGCCTTTTGTAAAAAGCCCTGAACCGATAGGAGGAGACGATGAGCGGACAGCAGCGTACGGCGATCGTGACCGGTGCCGCGGGTGGCATCGGCCGGGAATTGGTGCTGGGCCTGCTCGGCAAGGGGCTCAGGGTCGCGGCGGTCGACCGCACCGCTCAGGGTCTCACCGATCTCGCCCAAGCGGCGCAGGAGCGGCAGCACGGCGCGAATTTGATGACGATCGAGGCCGACCTCGCCCGCGACGAGGCGATCGACGAGATCGTCGCCAAGGCGCGCGGCCGCTTCGGGGCGATCGACATCCTGGTCAACAATGCCGGCGTCGGCCAGGCGACGATCCGCAGCGACAACCGGCAGCGCCCGATCAAGTTCTGGGAGGTGACCCCCGATTTGTGGAAGCTCTTTGTCGCCGTCCACAACAACGCGCCGATGGCGCTGTCGCGGGCTCTCGTTCACGACATGATGCGCCAGAAATGGGGCCGCATCGTCAACATCACGACGAGCCTCGGCACGATGATCCGTGAGGGCTCGCCGACCTATGGCCCGTCGAAGGCGGCATTGGAGGCCTTCTCGGCGATCATGGCCAAGGACCTCGCCGGCACCGGCGTCACGGTCAACGTGCTGGTGCCGGGCGGGGTCACTAATACCCCCATGGTGCCGCTCGAAGCCGGCTACGACCGCGCCGAGATGATCCAGCCTGCGGTGATGGCGCCGCCGCTCAACTGGCTGGTGTCCGATGCTGCCGGCGGCGTGACCGGGCGGCGCTTTCTGGCGGTGCATTGGGATCCGAGCCTGCCGCCCGAAGAAGCCGCCGCAAAAGCCGGCGCTGCGGTCGCCTGGACCGATATCGCGACGATGCCGATAGAGCCGCCGCGGCGAAATTAGCAACGAGCCGAACTCGCTCCCCAAACCACCCTTAGAAGGAAGACCGAGATGCCCGATACGCCGACCTTTGGCCGTTATACCGAGATCCCCTATGAGCAGATGACCGCCGAGCAGCAGGAGGGTTATCGCCTTCTGAAGGAGGTCCGCGGCCAAGTCGGCGGGCCGAGCAAGATCTGGGTGCACAATCCCAAGCTGACGAAGGCGGCCGCGCCGCTCGGCGCCCATTTCCACCCGGGCCATTACTCGCTCAGCGAACGGGAGCGCGAGATCGCCGTTATCATCATCAACAGCAAATGGCATTCGGCCTACCCGACCGCCGCCCATGAGCGCCGTGGTAAGGAAGTCGGGCTGCCGGGCGACAAGGTCGAGGCGTTGTTGTCCGGCCTGCCGACTTCGTTCTCCGACGAGCGCGAGCAAATCGTCTATGAGATGGCGACCGCGCTTGCCAATTCGCGCTGGGTCGCGAAGGGGCTCTATGACCGCGCGGTCAAGGCGCTCGGCCATGTCGGCATCACCGACGTGATCACGTTGATGGGCTACTACACCAGCGTTTCGATGACCCTGGCCTTTTACGACGTGCCGGCTGGGGCGACGGGCATGGCGCGTTAGTCCGCCAAGCCGGACATGCAGTTTGCGGCGTCGTCCGGTCTGCTGCTGTTCGGGCTGTTCGTGCTGCCGGTGCTGGTCAGCGGTTGCCTGCCCGATGGGCGCGGTGGGGTGCCGTGGTACGAGGCGCGCCGCGACCCTACCGGCCTGGCACCCGACCCGACGACCACACAAGAGGCAGTAATTCAGGTCTATGCCGCGCGTGCCGTCTCGTGGCGCGGGGTCCTTTCTGTGCACACCTGGATTGCGGTCAAGCCGTCCGGGGCCGAGCGCTATACGCGGTACGAGGTGCTCGGTTTTGGCGTCGCCAACGGTGCCCCGGCGATCCGGGTCGACCGGACCGGCCCCGACAATTACTGGTTCGGCGCCCGGCCGCAGATCATCTTTGACCGGCGCGGCCCGGGTGTCGACGCGATGATCGAGGAGATCCGCGCGGCGGTCGCAAGCTATCCCTATCCGCACGAGTACCGCGCCTGGCCCGGCCCCAACAGCAACACTTTCACGGCCTATATCGCCCGGCAAGTCCCCGAACTCGGCCTCGATTTGCCTTCCAATGCGATCGGCAAAGACTTCCTGCCCGGTGGTGCGCTGTTCGCCGCCGCGCCCAGCGGCTCGGGGTTTCAAGTTTCGGTCTACGGCCTGGCTGGGCTCCTCCTCGCCGTCGATGAGGGGCTCGAGCTCAACGTTCTGGGGCTCAATATCGGCATCGACGCCGCTGTACCGGCGCTCAAGCTGCCGGCGATCGGTCGATTGGGGCTGGACCGCTGAAGATCCCCACGGGAGGAAAGACCATGCTGCATTCGGGCCGCGTCGTCTTTGGTGAGATGGATGAGGTGGTGTTCGGCAGACCGGCCGCCGAGGTGGTCGCCGAGGAAGCGCGGCGGTACCAGGCCGAGCGGGTATTTTTGATGGCGAGCGGCACACTCAACCGGACCACCGACGAGGTCGCGAAGGTCCGTCGGGCGCTCGGCAACCGGTTTGCCGGCCTGTTCGACCGGATGCCGCCGCATACGCCGCGGCGGGCCGTGATCGAAGCCGCGGCGGCGGCGCGCGAGGCGGGCGCCGATCTGATCGCGACGGTCGGGGGCGGCTCGGTGACGGATGGCGCCAAGGCCGTCCAGCTCTGCCTGGCGAACGACATCCGCACCACCGAGGCGCTCGACCAGTACCGGCCGGTCAAGGGACCGAATGGCTCCGTTGGACCACCGCCGTGCAACCCGCCTTCGGTGCCGCAGATCACGGTGCCGACCACGCTTTCGGCCGGAGAGTTCAGCGCCATCGCCGGCGTCACCGATGAGCGAAGCCGCGTCAAGGAGCTGTTCCGCCATCCGCGGATCATCCCGCGCGCGGTGGTGCTGGACCCGGCGGTCACGGTGCACACGCCCGAATGGCTGTGGCTGTCGACCGGCATCCGTGCGGTCGACCATTGCGTCGAGGGCATCTGCTCTCGTGAGGCCAATCCCTATGCCGACGCGCAGGCTTTGCACGGGTTGGCATTGCTCTGCCGCGGGCTGCCGCGCGTCAAGACCGATCCCGGCGATCTCGCAGCCCGCCTCGACTGCCAGATCGGCTCGTGGCTGTCGATGGGGCCGCTCGCCAGCGGCGTGCCGATGGGTGCCAGCCACGGCATCGGCTATGTGTTGGGTGCGGTGTTCGACGCCCCGCACGGCCACACCTCGTGCATCATGCTGCCGGCGGTGATGCGCTGGAACAAGCCGGCAAACGCCGAGCGCCAGGCTCTGGTCGCCGCGGCGATGGGGCATCCGAATGAGGATGCCGGCGATGTGCTTGACGCGTTCATCGCCGGGCTCGGCATGCCGCGCAGCCTCGGCTCGATAAAGATCGGCCCGGAGAGCTTCGCGCGGATTGCCGAGCAGGCGATGGACACCCCGTGGGTCCCGCGCAATCCGCGGCCGATCCCCGGTCCGGCGCAGGTTCGCGAGATCCTCGAACTGGCAGCCTAAGCGGCCTGCTATATCCCGTCGGCGGGAAAAACTGGCAAAAACCGGTTGTGGGCCATGTGGAGACCGGATCGGCGCCGCTAAGTCATTGAGAATTGGTAAGTCGAAGGGCAAATTCCCTAAGCGGCCGAATAGAGAATTAAACCGCCCGAACAGGGAACGAAAAACGCCGATCAGGGAAGGTCCAGGGAAGCGTCCTTACGCCCCTTGGTGTAACTTACCGCATCAGCCCTGGATCTCGGCGATGGCGCGCCGCAATTCGGCCGCGAGCGGGCCGAGCCGGTCGCGGCAGCCGTCACGGTCGCCGGCCTTGCCGGCCTTCTCCAGGCCGTCGGCGGCCACACCCAGACGGGTTGCACCGACCGCCTGCGCCGCCCCTTTGAGCCGGTGCGCGGCGGCCGCCAGGCCGGCGAGGTCGGCGGCACGCCACGCCGCGTTTATCGCCCACTCGGATGCGACGGCGCTGTCGCGGAACTTCCGCAGCAGGTCATCGATGCTGCCGCGGTCGTCGCCGAGCCAGGCGGCCAGCACAGTGCGGTCGATCGCGGCGCCGGCTTCAGCGAGCGGCGCCGCCTGAGCGCTGTCGCCGATCGGCAGCCAGCGCTCCAGCGTGGCGCGCAGCCTATCGATCGCCACCGGCTTCGCCAGATAGGCGTCCATGCCGGCGGCGAGGCAGTGCTCTTCCTCACCGCGCATCGCATTCGCCGTCACCGCAACGATCGGCGTGCGCGCGTCGCCGTTCCCGGTCTCCCGCGCGCGCAATTGCCGGGTCAGCTCGAAGCCGTCCATGCCCGGCATGTGCAGATCGGCGAGCACAGCCGCATAGCGCCCGGGTGCCCACGCCGCGAGCGCCTCGCCGCCGTCTTCGGCGGTGTCGGCGCCGAGCCCGAGCAGCTTCAGCTGGCGCACGAGCACCTCGCGATTGACCGGATGGTCGTCGACGACCAATAGCCGGGCCTCGGTGCCACCCCCTCCCAGACCCTCCCCCATCAAGCTACGGCATTCACACATCTCACTAGATTTTGTGGGTCGGTGCAGTGCATGCTGCTACATGGTGGTTTGGGGGAGAACCAAGGATGATGCCTTTGGAGCGGATTGGCGAGTTTGGGGATATCCGCCGAGCGGAGCGGGGTGCTTGGCTGTTTGACCGGATTGTTTCGACTGGATCTTTGGTGTTTCGCCGGGTTGGTGGTGACCGCGCCGGGGAGATGGCGGCGCATCGCTTTTTGGCCTCGCCGGCGGTCACCGCGGTTGAGATCATCCAGACGCTGGGCGGGCGAACGGGCGAGCAATGTCAGGGACGGCGGATCGTCGCGGTTCAGGACACCACCGAGATCAATTTTAGCGGACGCGCTCGGGCGCGTCGGGGTCTGGGTCCCGCTGGCGACGGGAAGACACCGGGTTTTTTTGTGCATGGGGTTGTCGCCGTCGATCGCGAGGATGAAGCCGTGGTCGGCTTGTTGGATGCCGCGATCTGGACCCGAACCGCCGGCAAGCGGGCTGCCACGCGGCGCCAGCGTCGGCTTGACGAGAAGGAATTGCAGCGCTGGCTGAGCGCAACCGAGGTGGTTGCCAAGCGCGCCGCCGGGGCCAACCAGCTGATCGTGGTTGGGGATCGCGAAAGCGACATCTTTGCGCTGTTCGCGCGCCGCCCGGCGCGCGTCGAACTGGTGGTCCGTGCGGCGCAAGACCGCACGCTCGCGGATGGCACGCGGTTGTTTGCGCAGCCCGCGGCATGGCCGGCACTGGGCATGGCTGAAGTGCGGGTGGGGCCGCGCGGCCCGGGCGACAAGGGGCGTGTGGCCACGGTCACCCTGCGGGCCGGGCCGATCCGCGTGCGGCGACCGCATAATGGGGGCGATCCCAATGATCCCGAATACCGCGATCTGAGCTTGGTCGAGGCGCGCGAGGAACAGCCACCGCGCGGCACCGCGGCCATCCATTGGCGGCTGATCACCACCCTGCCGGTCGCCGATTTGGCGGCAGCCGAAGAGATTATTCAAATCTATCGGCTGCGCTGGCGCATCGAACAGGTCTTCCGCGCCAGCAAAAGTGACGGTCTGGAATTGCCGGACGTCCAGGTGCATGACGCCGACCGCCTGTTCAAGTTGGGGGCGCTGGCCATCGGCGCCGCGGTGCGCACGATCCAACTGGTCGATGCCCGCGCGGGCGGCCCCAGACCGGCCGCCGATGTTGCCGGCCCGGACACCCTGGAGGCCGCCGATGCGATTGCGCCAACTCTCGAAGGCAGGACGCCGCGTCAGAAGAATCCTCACCCGCCCCGCTCCTTGGCGTGGCTGTCGTGGATTGTCGCCCGGCTGGGCGGCTGGAATTGCTACTACAAGCCGCCCGGGCCCAAGACGATGCGCGCCGGTTGGGATCGGCTCGCGGCGATGGTCGCCGGATTCCACATTGCCTTGATCGTAAGTCATTGATAAATACGTATTATTTGTGTGAATCCCGTAGCCCATCAAGGGGGAGGGCTTGCTAACGCGGCGAAGTTGCGCCCCCGCCCCCTCGATGGGGGCGGGCTGGGGTGGGGGTGAGGCAACGTGCGAGCGGAGGGGTAGGGTGGGGGCAGATGCCGCTTCAAGCACCAGGGTCACGGTGAAGGTCGAACCTTCCCGCGCCGCGCTGTCGACCGCGACGTCGCCGCCCATCAACTGCGCCAGCCGCCGGACGATCGATAGGCCGAGCCCGGTGCCGCCATAGCGCCGCGTGGTCGAGCTGTCGGCTTGCGAAAACGCCTGGAAGAGGCGCGCCTGCTGCTCCGCATCGAGCCCGATGCCGGTGTCCTCGACCGCGAGCGTGACCCGCGTCCGCCCCCCGCCGAGCGGTGCCGTGCCGGCGCGCACGACGACCTCGCCGCGCTCCGTAAATTTGACCGCGTTGCTCAACAGGTTGAACAGGATCTGTCGGATGCGGGTCGGATCGCCGACGAGCGCATCGTTGGAGCCGGGCTCGATTTCGGCCCCTATTGCTAGACCCTTCGCATTCGCCTGCGGGCGCAGCGTGTCGACCGCACCCGCCACCAGCCCCGACAGAGAAAAGGCCGTCGTCTCCAGCTCGAGCCTACCGGCCTCGATCTTCGAAAAATCTAGCACATCGTCGATGATGCGCACCAAGGCCTGCGCCGAATCGCGCATCGTCGCGACGAGCGGCAGCTGGTCCTCGCCGAGCCCCTGCCGCTCCAATACCTCCATCATGCCGAGCACGCCGTTCATCGGTGTGCGGATCTCGTGGCTCATCGTCGCCAGAAATGTCGATTTCGCCTCGTTCGCAGCCTCGGCCTCGGCGCGGGCGGCTTCGGCCGCGTCGGTGCGCTCGCGCAGCTGGGCGATCAGCCGCGCGTTTTCGATCGCCAATACCGACTGGCTCGCCAATGTCTGCATCAAACGGATGGCCTCTGGCGGAAACTCCCCCGCCGCACGCCGCTGCAGGACGAGCGCGCCGAGGATGCGCTCCTGGCCGACCAGCGGCACGATCAGCGCGGCGCGGTATCCGGCGGAAAGGCTCATGTCGCGCAGCGGCGCGCTAGGCCGCTGTTCAAGATCGGCAAGCTGCAGCGGCGTGCCTTGCACCACCGCCTCGCCTATTGCGGTCTGGTCCTCGGGGATGTGCCGCTCGCTGAGCGAGCTCAGCAGCGCGTCGTCCCAGCCGAATGCTTCGACCAAGCGATACGAACGGTCCGTAATGTAGTAGCGGAACACGGCCCCAGCGTCGGCGCCAGTCATCCCGACCGAGCGCGTCAGGATCGTCGAAAGCACTGTGCGCACATCCAGCGTCGAGCTCACCGCCTGCCCGACTTCGCTCAGCAGCTGCAATTCCTCGACCGACCGCACGAGCTCTGCGGTGCGCGCGCGCAATTCTCCCAGCAGCCGCGCATTCTCGATCGCGATCACCGCCTGCGCTGCGAAATTCTCCAACAATGTGATTTGTTGGTCTGAAAACGGCCGCACTTCCTGGCGCTGGACGATAATTGTCCCGAGGAGTGTGTCTTCTCTCTGCAACGCTACCGCGAGCCAGGTACGAATACCACGTACCTCTAAACGTTCTCTGGCTTCCGGAATATTCCGATAGGTGTCAGTCTCGCGAACGTCGGCAATGTGGACGACATGCTCTCCGCGTGCGATCCGTTCGAAAAACCCGCCTTGGACCGCTGGGATGGGCCCGAGTTGTCGTAGTCTCGGCTCGGAAGCGGGATCGCCGCGTACGGCGACGAGATGAAACATCCCGCCATCGAACGTACGAACTGCCCCCTCATTGGCATCGCATAAGTTCAGAGCCTTCTCCACAATTGCGTCGAAGACCGGCGTGAGATCGCCGGGCGAGGAATTGATGACCTGCAACACGTCGGCGGTCGCGGTCTGCTGCGCCAAGGCCTCGCGCGTCTCGGTCAACAGCCGCGCGTTCTCCATTGCAATCACCGCCTGCGCAGCGAAATTCTGCAACAGTGCGATCTGCTTGTCGGAGAACGGCCGCACCTCTAGGCGAGCCGCGGAGATCAGGCCCAGGAGCGCCTCGTCTCGGCGCAGCGGAACAACCAGCAGGGTACGGATGCCGACTAGCTCGGCTGCGCTTCGAACAACCGGGTGATCGATTTCCGCGCAGTCGGATATTTGGACAAACTGCTCACCCTCAATTAGCCCCCGGCTCGCCGGCGAATCGGCAGCCCGGTACCCCTGCCGCAGAATATCGACGAATTCCTCCGGCACGGCGTGCGTGGCGACAGCATGTAAGGTCTCGCCGTCATAAAGCTGCAGGCTCCCGTGAGCGGCGCCGCATAAGCTGTGCGCCTTTTCCAATATCGAGTTGAACACTGGCGCGAGAACGCCGGGCGAGGAATTGATGACCTGCAGCACTTCAGCGGTAGCGGTCTGCTGCTCTAACGCCTCGCGCGTCTCGGTCAACAGCCGCGCGTTCTCCATGGCAATGACCGCCTGTGCCGCAAAATTCTGCAGCAGCGCGATCTGCTTGTCGGTGAACGGCCGAACTTCCTGCCGAAATGCAGTGATTGCGCCGAGAAGTGCCCCGTCTTTGCGAAGCGGCACAGTCAGGACCGTGCGGATGCCTCCGCGATCTATGAGCTTTTGATAGCCCGGAAGGTCGCGGTAGGCGTCGCCCTCGCGGACGTCCGGGAGGTGCGCGAGACGCAGGCCTCGGAGCAGCCCGCTCAAGTGCCCGTCCCCGTTACGCGGGGGCCGAACCGGATTTTGTCGCCAATATTCGGCGAAACTCGGCTCTGCGTGAACCGCGACGGGACGGAACGCTTCTCCGTCATAAATCACCAAACCGCCCATCGCGGCGCCGCAGAGCGTGTGCGCCTTCTCCAAGATCACGTCGAACACCGGGGCGAGGTCGCCAGGCGAGCTGTTGATGACCTGCAATACCTCGGCGGTTGCGGTCTGCTGCTCCAACGCCTCGCGCGTCTCGGTCAATAGCCGCGCGTTCTCCATCGCGATCACCGCCTGCGCCGCGAAGTTCTGCAGCAGCGCACTTTGCCGGTTCGAAAAAGCCCGCAGCTCCTTACGGTAGAGAATGATTACGCCGAGAAGAACATCGTCTCTACGAAGCGCAACGCCGAGCAGAGTGCGCATGCCGCCAATATCCCGCAGCTGCCGCAAGATTGGATTGGCGGCCCGGTAACTTTCGTCATCCGCCGCGTCGAGAATGTGAACGACATCCTCACCGAGCAGGAGCCGCTCCGCTGCGCTGCCAGGCAGCGGCCGAAAGGGCCCTAATGCGCTCATCCATTCCATCAGGCGCCGATCCCCTTGCAGCACTTGCGAATGGAACAGCTGACCATCGAAAGTTGCGAGCTGGCCATAGGCCGCCTCGCAGAGGCGCATCGCCTTTTCGAGCATCGCATCAAACACCGGCGCGAGGTCGCCGGGGGAGGAATTGATAACCTGCAACACCTCGGCGGTCGAGGTCTGCTGCTCCAGGGCCTCGCGGGTCTCGGTGATGAGTCGCGCATTCTCGATCGCGATGACCGCCTGCACGGCGAAGTTCTGCAACAGCGCGATCTGCTTTTCTGTGAAGGGGCGGACTTGTTGCCGGTAAATCGTGAAGTGGCCGAGCACCATCTCATCTTTAAGCAGCGGCACGCCAAGCGCACTTCGCGCACCACCCAGATCGACGATCGCGCGTCGGTTTGGCTCGCCTGCTCGATAGGTGTCCGTATCCGCCATATTGACGACGTGTACGACCTGCTCACCTGCAAGAGCCCGGGCGGGTCCCGTGCCGGGACCAAACTCTGGAGGCTCGCGCTTCAAATAATCGGCATAGGCGCCAGGCACGCCCCGCGTGCTGACCGGGCGAAAGCGTTCTCCATCATAGATATGCAGCACGCCAAAGGCGGCCTCACAAAGGCTCGTCGCTTTTTCGAGCATCGCGTCGAAGACGGGCGTGAGGTCGCCGGGCGAGGAGTTGATGACCTGCAGCACCTCGGCGGTGGCGGTCTGCTGCTCCAACGCCTCGCGCGTCTCGGTCAAGAGTCGCGCGTTCTCCATTGCGATCACCGCCTGCGCCGCGAAGTTCTGCAGCAACGCGATCTGTTTCTCGGTAAATGGCCTGACCTCACGGCGACCGGTGGTAATGGCGCCGATCAGAGCGCCGTCCTTGCGCAGGGCAACCGCCAGGGCCGTCCTGGTCCCGGCGTGTCGCGTCCGGTCCCGCCCGATGCCTTCTTGATACGCCTTATCCTTTGTGACATCGGCGATCTGCACCACACCTTCACCCTGTGCGACGCGGTCGAGCGAAGTGCCAGAAGCAAAGGTAATGGTTCGTCCGGCGTCGCCAACGGTCGAAGCGAGGACCTCAAAGCTTCCACCAGCGTAGGAATAGAACGAGCCGAAATCGGCCTCGCAAAGCCGTCGCGCCTTTTCCAGTATCGCATCGAATACTGGCCTCAGATCGCCCGGCGAAGAGTTGATGACCTGCAATACCTCAGCGGTCGCGGTTTGCTGCTCCAATGCCTCGCGCGTCTCGGTCAGGAGGCGCGCATTCTCCATTGCAATGACCGCCTGATCGGCAAAAGTGCGTACGAGTTCGATCTGGCGCTCGGTGAACGGCTCGACCCGCTGCCGTGCAAGGAGGATGACGCCGATCGGCTCCCCCTCCCGCAGCAACGGGACACCGAGCGCGGTTCGCACCTTGCCGACGGTAATCGCCTCTGGGATAGCGTGGCCCGGCGCCGCAGCAACGTCCGCGACATGGACCACCGCACGCTCGAGCAAAGCCCGCTCAGCGACTGTATCCGGATCGGGTTTGAAGATCCGGGCACGCGTCAGCGCACTCCATTCCGGCGATACGCCATAGTCGGCTGTCACGCGAAAGACCCCGCCGTCACGGGTGATCAGGCCAGCCATATCAGCGTTGCACAGGCGGACGGCGGTTTCGACCAGCGTGTTGAGCACCGGCTGCAAGTCGAAGGTCGAGCGGCTGATGACCTGCAATACGTCGCTCGTCGCGGTCTGGTATTCGAGTGACTCTTGCAAGTCGTGGGTGCGGTCCCGCAATTCGTTAAGGAGCCGCGCGTTCTCCATTGCGATGACAGCCTGCGCCGCGAAATTCTGCAGCAGCGCAATTTGCTTGTCGGTGAACCGACGGACCTCGCGGCGACCAGCAGTGATCTCCCCGATCAGCGCCCCTTCCTTGCGCAGCGCCACCGCCAGGGCCGTCCGCGTCCCGGCGTGGCGGGTCCGCTCTTGCGCAACGCCTTCCTTGTACGCCTCCTCCTTTGTGATATCGGCGAACTGGACCACATTTTCACCACGCACGAGGCGATCGTGCGATGTGCCGGGGCGTGGTATCACACTGCGCCCGACATCGCCGCCGACGGTCGAGGCGAGAACCTGAAAGTTCCGGCCGTCGTACGACCAAAACGAGCCGAGATCGGCCTCGCACAGCCTTCGCGCCTTTCGAGCATTGCGTCGAACACCGGCGTAAGATCGTCGGGCGAGGAATTGATGACCTGCAATACCTCGGCGGTCGCGGTCTGCTGCTCCAACGCCTCGCGCGTCTCGGTCAGGAGCCGCGCGTTCTCCATCGCAATGACCGCCTGCGCCGCGAAGTTCTGCAACAGCGCGATCAGCTTGTCTGTAAACGGTCGAACTTCCGTGCGATAGGCGGCGATATAGCCGAGCAGCACGCCGTCTCTATAGAGCGGCACCGCCACGATCGTACGCGTGCCGGCGAGTTCGACGGCCGGCTGAATTACGCCCGCGGTCGCCGGCGGGCTCTCCGTGGCGAATGCCGCCAAATCGTGGATATGGACGTGCTCGCCCCGCGCCAACGGCTCCGCGAAGATCGGCAGAGGCCGGAACCCGCGGCGCAGGAATGCCGCGAAGTCCTCCGGCATCCCGCGGGTCGCGCGGGCGCGGAATATCTCCCCGTCGAAGGTCGCAAGCGCGCCCCGTTCGGCATCGCACAGCGTGTGTGCCCTCTCCAATATCGCGTCGAATACCCGGAGGAGGTCGCCGGGCGAGCGATTAATGATCTCGAGGATCTCGGTCGTCGCGGCCTGCTGGTCACGTGCCTCGCGCAGTTCGGTGGAGAGCCGGGCAATCGTCTCGTCCGGCGTCTCGGGGGTCGCGCGCGGTGCGGAAGGAAGCGAATCCATCGAGGCTCCTCGCTGGTGCGGAACGCGCCAGGCTATCGCATTGTCGTATTGCGGGCGTGTCGCGCTGGAGCCGCTTTTGTATCATCTGTATCGCTGGGGACCCCTGGTTCCGAAGCGGGAGTAGTCGCAAATGTCGCAACAAAAGGAATTGCTGCGGGAGCTGGCTGCGGCCCACAACTCGGGCGTCCCCGATCGCATCAGCGATTGGTTCACCGAGGACTTCCGGCTGCACGAGCCAGGCGCGCCGGCTCTGCCGATGGGACATGAGGGGGCCCGGCAGATGCGAGCGCGGTTCAGAATGCTGACGCCGCCGATTGAACTCGAGATTCTCGATTTGATCGAGGAGGGCGACCGGGTCGCCGTGCGCTGGCAGCTGATCGCGACCTATGAGGGCAGACCCTTTGAACAATCGATCATGGCAATCTATCGCTTTGAGAATGGCCGCATCGCCGAGGATTGGGGCATCTCGATCCGGGCACCATGGCCTGAGGGCGCAGGACCGTTGTCCGCGGCTCCGCTCGATGCTGGAAACTCGAAATCCGGTGGGGCTTAACCCCGCGACTCGCGGACGCTGGCCTCACCCGCTCTCAGGAAGGCCCGCGCTGCCAGTCGATCGCCATGAGACGACAATGTAGCGAGTATTAACCCGACTTCGGCCGCGGCATCACCCAAATCATCGAGAAGCAATACGCCGCAATCCGTTTGCACAGAGGGGGTCTTTGGTTAGAATTATCCGCCCTTCGGCAACGGCTTCAGCAAGCAGAGCTCGGTCGCCCGGATCTGCCGCTCGCTCGCCCAGATAGGCGACATCGTAGCCGGCAGCCCGCATCGCCTGCGCCACAATGTTGGAATCGACGAGAAAGCGCACGCTACTTGGCGGCGATCGTCAGACCTGCTGCAGCGCTAACTCACTCAGACGCGCGGCGTATAACAGACAGGCGTCGATATCCGCCGGCTCGAGCACGGGATACGCTTCCAGAACGGCCTCCCGGCTGGCACCCTTGGCGAGCATGGTCAACACCATAGACGGGGTGACACGTCGACCCCTGATCACGGGCTTGCCACCCATTTTCTCGGGGTCGGCGGCGATGCGAGCAAGGAGATCAGCTTCGTCCATCCTCAAAGCTTAACATGGGCACCCCCTCCGTGAAACATTGCGTCTCGCCTCAGCCTTGCGCTCGCCGAGGGGTGACCAGCAGGTCGGCTCCTGGCGGCGCGTCACGCGGCTCTTAGCACGTTGACGCCGAGGCGCTCGGCGGCATCGCACAAATCGCCATCCTTGGAGGCAAGCGGGATGCCGAGCCGCATCGCCAGCTCCAGGTAGGCAGCATCATAAGCCGTCAGCCGCTCCTCCCGCGCAAGATCGAGCACGCGGGTGAAAGCGCGTACCGAGGTTTCCCCGTCGACAACAATCTCGAGCATCTCCAGCAGAGCAATGAGTTCCGCGCTTTCGGCAGGGGTAATTCGTCCGCGGCGTTCAGCCAGCGCGAGTACATTGGCGACTTCCAGATGCCAGAGGCTCGGTACCGCGGCGGCATCGGTCTGAACCCGCTCCAGTAGGTTGGCTGTGGCTTCGGTCCGTTCGTCCCGGAAGCACCAAGCCAGGGCGACGGAAGCATCAATCACTAGCTCCATCACCGCCGACCTTCGCTGATCAGCTGTTTTACGGGAACATCCAGGGTGTGGCCGTCGGCAAACGCCTTGAGCCGCTTGATCGCCTCGCGGCGACGATCGGGGCCGGTGCGCGCGATCGGCACGAGCCGTGCGATCGGCCGCCCATGCCTGGTGATCGTGAAGCTCTCGCCGCGAGTGACTCTTTCGAGTAGCGCGGGCAGGTGCGTCTTTGCCTCGTAGGCGCCGATATCCTCGGGCATCGGCATCGATCCGACTGGTCTTACACCAGTCTAAAATACACGAAGGACACCTGCCGTCAATCCCGTGAGGCTCTCGCATCCTATTGGCGGGTCGTGGCCGTCATTCGATCCATAACCCGTGTTTTTTGTGCCAGTCTTCGATCGACAATTTTGGATAGCCGCCGAAGCAGTCGTCGTTGGGGCCGACCTCCGGTTCGACCCAGCTCGCTTTGTCGCGCAGCAGCAGATGCACGCTCGAAGGCGCCTTCGGCAGCTCAGTATCGATCGCCGAGGCAAACGGGTGAACCAGCTCGGGCCATTGCTGATCGCTGACCCAGAGCGGCGTGCCGCAGTGCTTGCAGTAATGCCGGTCGGCCGAACCCTTACGGCCGTCGATCGGAGCATTCCATACCGCGAGCGCGTTTTTGCCCTGCACTTTGAGAGTATCGGCTATGCCCATGATATTGATCGCGTATCCGCCGCCGCCGGCACTCTTGCGGCAGATCGAGCAATAGCACCGCTGATACGGGTACGGCGTGTGGCTGTCGACGCTGAAGGTGATCGCGCCGCAGCGACAGGAGCCTTCGAGGCGCATCGGCATTTAGATCTCCTCGGGTGTGGCCCAGTCCAGGACATCGAGCCCGGGTACGCGCGCGAACTCGGGCTGGTTGGCGGTCACGAGAGTTGCGCCATGGCGGCGCGCTTGCGTGGCGATCAGCAGGGCGTAATGGCCGACCCGGCTCACGCGGACCTCCTTTCTCGGCAGGCGGAACTCCTCGGGAAGCCCACCGCCTGGCTGCGGCCGTGAGTGAACAGCTTGGCGGTCTTGGTCTCGGCGATGCTGACGATGCTTCGTTATGATGGCTATCGAGGTAGATACCAACTTGTGTGAATGGGGTCACGCGCGATCGGGTGGCCGGTACCGCCACTTGTCGGACGGAGGTTCGACATTATCTTATTACGATCGCAATTGCGTAATATTGTCAAATTTATCATGATCGGAGTCCGCGCAATGGGTGCTTTGTCGCCTCCCCTGTTGTCCCCCTGATAGGCCGATTGCGCCCCCTGTACGGCGCCCGGAGCACCCTGTTCGCGCGTGCCGCAGCCTGGCTCGTAACTCATTGAGTAAACTTACTTTATTGGCGATGCGAGGGCTCCGACTTCCAGGCCGATTCGATGATTCGCCCTGTTTTCCGGCTTTTACAGGGGCGGGAGAATTGCGCCGGACCCGGCGGAAGATCATCGTCGCAAAAGTGGACACCAGCGCTGACCCGCGGCAAAGTTGAGCTCGCGTATCGCTCGGGTTTGCCGGCAGGGAGGCCATGGACCCGCGGCCCCATATCGTCGTGGTCGAGGACGAAGCCACACAGCGGCAATTGCTCGCCGACTATCTCGCCGGCCAGAATTTTCGCGTCAGCGCCGTCGATAGCGGCGCCGCTTTGCATCGGCTCGTCGAGTACGAGGCGCCCTCGCTGGTCCTGCTCGATGTTGGCTTGCCGGGTGAAGACGGGTTCGCATTGGTGCGCCGGCTGCGCGAGAGGAGCAGCCGCATCGGCATCATCATGGTGACTTCGGCCGCCGACACGGTCGACCGCGTCGTCGGGCTGGAAACCGGCGCCGACGACTACATCACGAAGCCCTTCGAGCCGCGCGAGCTGCTGGCACGGGTCAGGAGCGTATTGCGCCGCCGCGGCGTGCCCGAGCGCGAGGCTACGTCGACGCGGCGCATCGCCGCCATCCTGGCGGCTGATGTCGCGGGCTACAGCCGGCTCGTCGGGGATGACGAGGAGGGCACTTTGGCGCGTGTGCGCGCTTTGCGCAGGGGGCTGATCGACCCCGAAATCGGGGCGCATCGCGGCCGCATTGTCAAGACCACGGGCGACGGCATCCTGATCGAGTTCGCCAGTGTCGTCGACGCGGTGCGCTGTGCCGTTGCGGTGCAGCGTGGCCTGGCAGGGGCCACCGACGAGCCCGCCGAGAGACGGCTCCAATACCGCGTCGGTATCAATGTCGGTGACGTGCTGACCGACGGCGACGACATCTTGGGCGACAGCGTCAACATAGCCGCACGGCTCGAAGCCATCGCCGAGCCCGGCGGCATCTGCCTCTCGGCCGCCGCCTACGAACAGCTGCGCGGCAAAATCGAGATCGAAGTCGACGATATGGGCGAGCAGGGTCTGAAGAACATCGCTCGCCCGCTGCGCACCTACCGCGTGCTGCTCTAGTCGATGGACCTGCGGCCGCATATTGCCGTCGTCGAAGACGAGGCGGTGCAGCGCCAGATGCTCGCTGACTATCTCGCCAGGCAGAACTTCCGGGTTAGCGCCCTCACCGATGGTGCCGCCTTGCGCCGGCTCGTCGAGCGCGAATTGCCGGCGCTGGTCATGCTCGATGTCGGCCTACCGGGCGAGGACGGGTTCGCGCTGGCGCGCTGGCTGCGTGAGAAGAGCGGCCGCGTCGGCATCATCATGGTGACCGCTGCCGGCGATACCGTCGACCGGGTGGTCGGGCTCGAGACCGGTGCCGACGACTACATCTCCAAGCCGTTTGAGCCGCGCGAGCTGTTGGCGCGGGTCAAGAGCGTATTGCGGCGCGCCGTCGGGGTGCCGGCGGCCGGCGCGCGCGTGCGCATCGGCCGGCGGGTGCTCGATCTCGAGCGCCGAGTGTTGGTCGATCCCGAAGACGGCGGGGAGGAGCGCCTGGCCGCGAGCGAGTTCGACCTGTTGAAGGTTTTTGCCGAAAACCCCAACCGGCCCTTGATGCGCGACTGGCTGCTGGAGGTCACCGCCCATCGCGAGGCCGACGCTTATGATCGCGCCATCGACCTGCGCATCACCCGGCTGCGCCGCAAGATCGAGACCGACCCCGCCCATCCCGAGGCGATCCGCACCGTGCGCGGGGTCGGCTACATGTTCGTCCCCCCGAAGGACTGATCCCGCGACACCGTTATGCGGCCTCGGCGGACTTCCGCCCTTGCAGCACCTCGCGGATCCCGGCGATGATCCGCTTGCGGTCAGGAAAAACGTGGTTTTCGAGGACGGGGCTGTAGGGGATCGGCACCTGTAGCGCGCAGACCCGTTTCACCGGGGCCTTGAGCCGCGCGAACGTCGCCATATCCTCGGTGGCAACCGCCGCAACCTCTGCCGAGAAGCCGGCCGTCGGGCCCGCCTCGTCGGCGATGACGAGCCGACCAGTTTTCTGCACCGAGTTGCGGATCGTTTCCGTATCGAGCGGCACGAGCGTGCGCGGATCGACGACCTCGACCGAGATCCCCTCTGTGGCAAGTTCTTCGGCCGCGGCCAGCGCCTCGTGCACCAGCCAGGCCAGCGCGACGACGGTTACATCCTTGCCCTCGCGTTTGATGTCGGCCTTGCCCAAGGGGATCGTGTAATCCTCCTCCGGCACCGGTCCCTTGCGGGTCATCAGCCGGCCCAACTCGAACGAGATGACCGGGTTGTTGTCGCGGATCGCCGTCTTCAAGAGACCCTTCATGTCGTAGGGTGTGGAGGGCAGGAACATCTTCAAGCCGGCCACATTCATAAACATCGAGTAGGGCGACTGAGAGTGCTGTGCGGCCACTAAGCCGCCGCCCCCGACGGCTGCCCGATAAAGGATCGGGAAGGTCACCTGGCCGCCGAACATGTAGTGGATCTTCGCGGCCTGATTGACGATCTGGTCCATCGCGACAAAGCAGAACGTCACCTGCCGCCAGTCGACGATCGGGCGGAAGCCGGAGCCCGCAGCGCCGATCGACATGCCGGTCAGTGCGGCTTCGGTGATCGGCGTCGCTCGAACCCGCTGGGCGCCAAACTCCTTAAGCAGCGGCGGCAGCGCGTCGGTCGACATGTAGAAGATCTTGGGGTCGCGCCGCATCTCCTCGGCCACGGCCTCGACCGCTGCCTCGTTGTACGTCAGCTCTCGCATCGTCCGGTCCTCGCGTTAGGCGGCAAACACGTCGTCGGTTGCCTGCTCGGGCAGCGGGAAGGGGCTCGCCTCGGCGAAGGCGACGGCGGCTTCGAGCGCGGCCATGATGCTGCCCTCCATGCCACGCAGCCCCGAGTCGTCGAGCTCGCCCTGGTCCCTGAGCTGGCGTTCGAGCAGCGCGATCGGATCCTTCCGCTTCCACGCTTCGATCTCCGCCGGGTCGCGCACATCAGCCATGCCTCGGCGCTCGGTGTGGGCGCGCCAGCGGTAAGTCTTGCACTCGATCAAACTCGGGCCGCCGCCCGACCGCGCACGCTCGACGGCTGCGTTCGCCGCCTGATAGACCGCAAAGACGTCGTTGCCGTCGACCACGACCCCGGGAATGCCGTAGCCGGCCGCCCGTGACGCAACATCGCTCAGCGCATGGGTCGCAGCGGCCGCCGTGTTCGCCGCGTACATGTTGTTCTCGCACACATAAAGCATCGGCAATTTCCAAGTCGCCGCAATGTTGAGGCACTCGTGAAACGGTCCCGCATTTGATGCGCCGTCCCCAAAGAAGGAGACCGCGACACGCCCCTTGCCCTCCATCTGGGCCGCGAGGCCGGCACCGGTCACGATCGCGATCCCGCCCGCGACGATGCCATTGGCCCCGAGCATGCCGATGCCGAAATCGGCGATGTGCATCGAGCCGCCCTTGCCTTTGCAATATCCCGTCTGCCGCCCGTAGAGCTCGGCCATCATACGGTTGAGGTCGGCACCCTTGGCGATGCAGTGGCCGTGTCCGCGATGCGTCGAGATAATTCGGTCGCCATCGCCGAGCGCGCTACAGACGCCGACGGCGACCGCCTCCTCCCCGATATAGCAATGCACGACGCCGTAGATCTTGCCGGCAAGATAGTCGGCCGAGGCGCGTTCTTCGAAGCGGCGGATGGTCAGCATCCGGCGCAACATCTCACGCTGCGTATCGGGTGGCAGGTTCGGCGAGAGGCTCTGCATGGCGGCGATCCCTCGGGGGTCGGTCAGGACTTAATTATGATGGGCCAGCGCTCGGAGGCTGGCAACCATAACGTCGGCACTGCTGTCGTGAGCTGGCTTTCGGAGTAGGATCGCTCGCAGCTCACTTTGGTCATCAGCCTTTCGGAGGAAGCGATGCTTCTGGAAAGCCGCGTGCTGGGTAACCGCGTCGCTTGCGAGGTCGTCGGGCTGCGCCTTTGGGAGCCGCAGGACGATCAGACGATCGATTGGCTGCGCGCCTTGTGGGCCCAGCATCCGGTGCTGGTATTTCGCCGGCAAGCCCTCTCCGAGGATGAACTGGTCGATTTCAGCGCTCGCTTTGGCCCGCTCGAGCGTACCGTCCGCACCGATTGGGCGTCTCCGGCGCGACCCGAGGTGAGCCTGATCTCAAATCTGAAGGATGCGCAGGCAAAGCCGATCGGCGGTCTTGGCGACGGCGAGATTCAATGGCACTCGGACCAATCCTACATGCTGAACCCGGCGACCGGGGCAATGCTCTATGCGCTCGAGCTGCCGCCGGAGGGAGGAGCAACCTCCTGGGTAGATTTGAGCGCAGCCTATGCGGGCCTGCCAGCCCGTCTGAAGCGCGCCGTGGACGGAAAATGCGGGATCTTCAGCTACGTCAAGCGGCTGGCCGGCTACCAGGGCGTCGACCGGGTAATCTCAGAGGAAGCCAAGCGTAAGACGCCGCCGATCCTGCACCCGCTGGTGCACACGCACCCCGCGACCGGAAGAAGGGCGCTGTATTTGGATCGCACGACAACGGTCGGGATCGATGGGATGGACGAGGCATCAGGCTCGGCGCTGCTCGAGGAGATCTACGAGTTTGCGACGCAGCCCGAGTTCATCTATTGCCACCACTGGCAGGTCGGCGATGCACTATTGTGGGACAATGGCTTCACGATGCATCGCCGGGAACCATTCGACCCGTCGGCGCGTCGCCTGATGAAGCGAACCACGATGTTCTTGTCCCGTGAACGCCACATCGTCCCCGAGGGCGTGCTGGCGGCGGCAGCCTGAGTTTGATTGAAAAGGTTCGTCATGAAAGTCGGCCTGTTCATCAACACGCAGTTCCCAGAGGGCTTCAACCTCGCAGAACGCGTCCCGGAGATGGTGGTACAGGTGCGCGCGGCGCGCGACGCTGGGTTCGCATCTCTCTGGTTCCCGCATCACTGGCTGACCCATCCGATGCAGATGCTGCAGATCACGCCCGTGATGGGCTACGTTGCGGCGCACGCGCAGGGCATGACGATCGGTCCAAATATCCTGATCCTGCCGCCGCTCAATCCGGTGCATGTGGCCGAGGAAGCCGCCACGCTCGACGTGTTGACCGGCGGCAACTACATCCTTGGCGTCGGCCTGGGCTATCGCCAGCCGGAATTCGACGCATTTGGCATTAGCCTCAGCGAGCGGGCGCCTCGGTTCAACGAGAGCATCGCCTTGATGCGTCGGCTGTGGACCGAGGAGCGGGTGAGCCACAAGGGGGGGCCTCCCCACCACCACACCCTGGGGTCCCGCGAGAAGTAAGCCGTTGCCCCCCACAACCGGGACGCGAACTTGAGCGGAGCGAACGAGCGGAGCGAGCGCGACGAAGCGCAGCGAGATCGCACAAGGCTTTCTTACTGGCGCAATAGATTGCAGCACTGGGAGCAGTGGAAATTCGCACTGGCGCAATAGATTGCAGCAACCAATACACTGGGCGCGCCGCTCGCAGTGGAAATCTCAGTAAAGCCGTTGATATTGCTGGGGTTGCAGTGCGGCTGCCACGGCAAGGCTCCGCCGGCGACCGCTGGGATGTCTCGATCGAGCTCGGCGACCGCGAGGCCGGGGACCGGGCCGATCGCCACGGCAAGGCTCCGCCGGCGACCGCTCGGGAGCCGCTGGCGTGCCCCTCGATCGCAGTCGAGGGCAGGCTCTGCCGGCCCTCGGGAGCCGCTGGCGTGCCCCTCGATCGCAGTCGAGGGCAGGCTCTGCCGGCCCAGCGGTCGCCGCAGCTGCCAGCCCGTGGCGATCGAGCGCGTCCCCTGCCTCGCGGTCGCCGGGCGCCGCCGAGGCTGCCCAGCGGGCGCCGCAGCTGCCAGCCCGTGGCGATCGAGCGCGTCCCCTGCCTCGCGGTCGCCGGGCGCCGTCGAGGCTGCCCAGCGGGCGCCGCAGCTGCCAGCCCGTGGCGATCGAGCGCGTCCCCTGCCTCGCGGTCGCCGGGCGCCGCCGAGGCTGCCCAGCGGGCGCCGCAGCTGCCAGCCCGTGGCGATCGAGCGCGTCCCCTGCCTCGCGGTCGCCGGGCGCCGTCGAGGCTGCCCAGCGGTCGCCGCAGCTGCCAGCCCGTGGCGATCGAGCGCGTCCCCTGCCTCGCGGTCGCCGGGCGCCGCCGAGGCTGCCCAGCGGGCGCCGCAGCTGCCAGCCCGTGGCGATCGAGCGCGTCCCCTGCCTCGCGGTCGCCGGGCGCCGCCGAGGCTGCCCAGCGGGCGCCGCAGCTGCCAGCCCGTGGCGATCGAGCGCGTCCCCTGCCTCGCGGTCGCCGGGCGCCGCCGAGGCTGCCCAGCGGGCGCCGCAGCTGCCCGCCCGTGCGATTCGAGCCGCTATGTTTCATCGGATACGGCGCCGGCGTTCGCGTAGGCGGCCTTGCAGAAGCGGTCGCGGCCGTTCAAAAATAGGATAAATATAGCCCTCTCCCCTAGCGAAAGGTGAGGCTGGGCGGTTTCCGAAACATGCGCAGTACAAGGTACCGATTGCGCGAAGAACCAGCTGTACACCAGCAAGTCGAGGCCGCTCGCGACGAACCCGAGCCCGTCAACGAACACAAAGAGGAGCAATGCCCATCGCATGTGGTGGTGATCGAGCCGCTTGGGTGCGGCTGAACTGCGTAAGACCGGCGAAAAGCTCCACCAATCCAGACGAATTTCCACGCGATACCGGCGATTGCGATCAAAGGTAAGCCGAACAATCAAAGCGAGCACAAGGCAAATCATAGGGAGCCTCCTAAAAGGATCTGATCCTAAAACGGATAATCCACGTTCGCCAGATGCGAGCGCGCGGAACAACCGCGAGGGTGGGGTGCGGGCACCGCGACGGATTGTAATCGCGTAAGTTGTGGAGGCGACGGCCCGTCATCGTACACAACCGGCATCACCGTCTTGCCATCCCAGCAGGGACAGCGCGGCCGTAAGAGATCGCCGCGCTTCATTTCCGCTCCGCCTCTATCACCCTCAGCGTGGCCCGCGCGGAACGGATCAGCGAGCGATAAGCCGCCTTCTCGCCGCAGAAATCGACGCCATCGGCATAATATTCGGCATCGCTCTTCAGGTCGGCCAGGGCGGCGTCATCAAGTTCGACAACGGCGCGTCTTCCATCGTCACGGATGATCACGCGCTCGCCATCGTGATCGGAGCAGCGGTCATAGTGATCGCGCCAGAAGATGCCAGGCAGGATCAGGCGGCGCATCGTCATTTCCATTCAGCCTGTCCGCGGCGCTGTGCCGCCTTGTTAATCGTCACGGCACAATGCGGACACCAGTTGGCGTCTATCACGTCGCCCTCGGTCAGCGGCATGCCGCAGGGGATGTGCTCATACTCGGCATTTGCCGTTATGCGCCGCATCTCCGCTATGTCGGCAGCCGGAATGGTTCTCACGTCCCGGTGCGGTCCTGCCTGAATGATGTAGATCATTGGCAGCCACTGGCGCGCGAGACGTGAATAATCCAACTGCCGTCTGCTGCAGTAGATACCACTGGGTAAAGGTGAGACCAGCCCGCGAGATATACGGCCGCGAGAAAGACTATGACGAAGTGCCAAATTTTGCGGATCATGGCGCGCCCTCCGCGCGGATCAGAAGATCCACCAGCATCAAGTTGCGTTTCACTGCGGCGAGAGCCTTTGTGAGGTCGTCGCGCTCGATCGCCAAGGTGAAATCGGCTCCTACCAGTGCGATTTCGTCCCGCAGCCGTTCTGCGAGCGGGACCAGCGGTTGGCGAAGATAGGGAGATGTGGATTGCGTCGGCTCGATCGAGCCGGTTAACGTGTCAAGGGACATGGCTGCCTCTATCAGCTGTGTTCAAGTCGCTGTCGGACGTTCGCGCGTCCGGCAGCGGCGCCCTCCCCACAACGGGAGGGGCACGAATTCAGCGCTCGCGGCGGAGAAAAGTCAAGCGCGCGAAAGCGTTGAAGAGCGCTCTTTAAGCCTGCCCCGCACTGCGATACGGGGTCCGGACGCGCAAACGCGGAACAGTGCCCGCGTTCATCGTGCGTCGCAGCTCGTTTACCTTCTGAGCGCCCTTCCGTCCGCTGGCGCTTTGTTGTTCCGACGTTCGGGCTGCATTCGCAATCCGGGCGCCGGCGCTTCTTTGCTACGGGGTTCGGGACGCTTGCCCCTTCCGAGCGCGGGCGCTGAGTTGCTCAACGGTAAGCTTCTTTGCTATTCCGCGTCGAAGGTTTTCACGCGCTCGCTGCGACGCTCTATCACGCTGCTCTATTGTACATAGAGCGGGCGCGCGGTTTCATCGAATAAAAGATAGACGTATGGGAAACTTTTCATACCATGCGATGGCGCGGCCGTTGCTGTTGGCCCGGCTCTTTGGCGCCCGGCTCTGCGGCGGCTTTCGCGGGAGCAACGGGTTTCTCGCCATTGCCGGCCGGCGGCTTATCACCAGCCGGCGGCTTCTCGCCATTGCCAGCCGGCTTCTCGGCATTGCCGGCCGGCTTGTCCCCGGCCTTCGCCGGGGCAGGCTCGCCCGGCTTCTCACCATTGCCGGCCGGCTCAGGCTCACCATTGGTATGACGGTGGCGCCATAGCTCGGCAATGCTGCGGTTGACGCCGCGCAATCCGCTCGCAACCGCCGCTTCGAGCCTGCCAATGCGCGTCTCTAACGCGTCGATTGCTGCGGCTCCGGCCTTCTCGGCAATGTCCAGCGCTTTGACGATTTCTGCGTCGAAATCAGCCATTACCGTTGCCTCGTAGCGCGTCGCGCAAGCCATCGGCAAACGCCGCACGTTGCGCGGTGCGAGCCGACTCCGCTGCAGTGAGTGCAGACTGACGCTCGAAATCGTATGATGCGGCAAGGCCACTGAGGAACCCGAGCATTGCACCTGCCTGACGGGGATCACTGCAGGGGCATAGATCGGGATCAGTATCGAAAACTTGCCTGACATAGGCGAGAAACTGCAGAATTTCGTTCAAGATCTTTCTCCTTAAAGACGACAATAAACCTAACGCAGCATACCCTATGTTGTGCCGAGCGCGAACGCTTCCCATATCCCTATGTATGTTTGAACAGACGCCTTCGCCGCTGTCGCAATGGCTGGCCTATCTCGGGATAGAGGCTGCCGTTCTCAGTCGGCGGCTAGGGTTGCATCATACCGCCGTCCGGATGGCTGCTATTCGCGGCTCGCGGCGATGCAGCTGGCTCCGGGAAGCCGAGCTATTGCTCTCCGTTCCCGCGCGCGTGCTCGTCTCGATCCCGCCGAACGATCCTCGTACGGCGCGCTATCGGGGCGAGGCTCTCATTGCAGCGGCGGAATGCCGTCTGCGCGATTTGCTGCGCGATCGAGCCTCTTGACAATCGGAGAGATGCTTAGATATAAGCATGGGTCTAGCGTCGATTTTAATTGGGTTCCTACCATGCCAAAAACTACTCCCGCCCGCCGCGCTTCAAACCGCGAAAGTCAGAAGAAATTTCGCGAGGAAAAAGCGCGCGGGGGTATCGTTCCTTGCACGGTTTGGGTTCCGCGCGACCGTTGCCCGGAATTGCGTGCGCTCGCCGAATTGCTCTGTTCCGATCGCGATTTGATGGTAGGTCCGGCTCGCTCTATCGAGACTGGTAGGCAAGTGTCTCGCCGGCAGTCGGCTCGCGTTCAATTTCTATACATGGGAGCGGCTTGGTCTTGCACGGCTAAAACGCTGGAAGCGCTGCACAAAGCAATCGATGCTGATAAACCGATCGAGTTGGAGCAATTCCCTGACGTACGACAAATTGCTCGCGCTGCTCCCGGTACAAAACCGCTGGTAGGTGAAACGCTTCGCTACGATCGTTGAACCCTAATCCGCAGCTTCCATCATTGCGCTGCGGCTCCCGAGGCTCTTTTTCTGCGCACTCCGCAGAACTCTGCGTCGCTGCGGCTCGGGAGGCTCATGACGCTCTATACCGATATGCTGCGCCATCGCTTCCAGTGCGAGCCGCACTGAGACTATCCTCCGCTCCGCCAGCTGCGGCGCCAGCGGCAGCCTCCATGCCGCGGGATCGAGCCCGCGGGAAAGCCAACGCAGGAAAACCAATTGCTCGGGAACGCTTCTCGGCAGATCGTGCCCGCCCGGAACGTACATCGCAACCCCTTAGCCGTATGCCGGCTGACGCGGTCGTACCTTTAGGGCAACTGGTCCGATCGGTCGAGCCGGTTGCGGTCGTAGCCGGCTCATATCGACGCGCGAATGCGCCGGACAATATACATCGCCCAGTTGTGCGACGGGACAGCCGCAGAACGAGGGCGCCAGCTGCCCGCCGTCGAGACGCGTCATTGCCGGCATCGCGCATGCGCGCCCAAAGAGAACGCCCGGAAACACGTCTGCATATAAGGTCCACGCGCCCGGTAGGCTGGCGCCTATGGGCAATGCGATACGAGAAGCCTGCCCCTGCGGTATGACGGCGGGAAGATTTATCGTCTCGCCATCAAGTCCTGCCCCGTGCGGAGCCTGCCCCGTGCTGCGACACGGGGACACGGGGGCGGGACCGGGGAGCCCGTCCTCGAGATAATCGCCCCGCGCGAGCCGGGACAGCGGCTCGAAAACTTTAACGAGAACTCCGATGATGCCTCCGGACGCGGGAGCCTCGGCAGCATCGGCTTCGACGTCAACCCACGGCTGCTTAGCCTCGATCGTCAGCGGGTCGACCGTGTTGCGAGCGGTTTCCCGAGCTTGCCGCGCTTCGCGCTTCTCGGCTTTGGTGCGTCGCTTGCCGATCGAGGCTTTGGGAATGCCGGCTGCAGCTGGGGACCAGCGCTTGCCGCTTTGTGAGCGAGTGGAAAGCTTCTCGATCGCAGGGAAGTACTTTTCGGGGATCGGACGTTTGCCGCTAGTCCAATGCCGCAGCTGATCGGCAGAACAGCCTATTTCGGACGCAGCGGAAAAACTGGTGTGACCGCGGGATCGCAACAGCGCGCGAAGTTCATCCTTTGTCATGCTCGGATAAATGGTCGCGCGTATGACCGATTTCAGCGGCCGGACGCAGTCAAAAGCTTGTGCTCGCGCAAGCGAGTAGCGAATGCGATCAATCGATAAGGGGATATGCGATCAAGCCGCGACCAGCTTAGTCTAAGCCGCGATCCGATCGAAATCGACACCGTGCTGTGCGGCGAGCCTGCGATAGCGTTCTGCCTGTTCAACCGAGAGAGGCAGGTTCCCCGTTTCGGCGCGGCGGACAACGGACTCGCGAAGATCGAGCTTTGCGGCGAGTGTCGCTTGCGTGAAGCCGAGCGACTTGCGCAGCTTCAAGAGTGCAGCCGGGGGAGGGACAGCCGTAAGCTCCCTCGTTCCTTGGGCGCCCATCCAATGAACGAGTTTTTCGACGGCTGCCTGTGAGACGGGGTTACGGCCGATTTCCCATTGCGCGACGGATTGCTGCGCGACGCCACAAATTTCCGCGATCCGGGATTGTGTCAAACCGAGCGACTGGCGCAGATCCCGCAAGACGGGACCGGCTGCCTCTTTGCGGCGCAGTAGCGGCATCAACGCTGGAATGTCTTTGGGCGTTACGAAACCCATCTGTCGCGCTTTGCGACTGATCCGAGGCTCGATTTCCTCGGCTCGTTCCTTCAGCGCAAACGCACGGTCGTAATCGCCCGCTGTAAGAGCGGCTGCAGCATCGGTCAAGAGTTTGCTCGCTTCTATCATGACAGTTGTAACCGTCTCTTCCGTGCTATAATTCCCCACATGATGCCACAAAAATTTTCCCCCGCACAAGATCTAGTGCAAAATCAAGCCTTTGCCTCCCGCCCGACCGGGGCAAAAGGGCAAATCGGCGGGACCGAGGCTCTACCCGATTCGTCGATTTCGCTCGCTGCGACGGGAACGGCTCACTTCTCGCAGCACGGGACAGGCATCGCGCCTGCCTTGCTTGCCGCGGTCGAGGATATCCGCTGGCGGGAATTGTTCGCCCAAGCGCGGCAAGCGCTGTCACCCGAGACGCTCGCAGAGCTAGGCGGGCTTTTGGATCATCCTGACGCCTACGATCCCGAACGCCGCGACGAAGTGCGCCAATCGCTCGAAAGGCTGATCGATACCGAGCGGCGGATCGCCGCACGGATTGCCGAGCAACGCTCCGACATTGCCGAGATGGCGGAACTGATACACGCGGAGCACGAGGCTGGTCGCGCATATCGGCGCACGGTTCGCGAGGCTTACCGCCGACATTCCGAAGCCGAGCGGCTCGAAACCGAGCGGCGCGAAGCCGAGCGGCTCGCGGCAATCCGCCGGGTCGCCGTAGCGCAGGCTGCCCGCGACGAAAGGTCGCGGGCGGAGCGGCGGAAAGCCGACAAAGAACTGCGGCGAATTGACGCAGAGCGGCGCGCTAAAGAGCGAGCCGAGCGACAGCGCCAGCGGCTCGCTGCGTGGCCACGCAAACAGGCGTTCGCCTAATGGCTCGCTCCCGTCGCACCTCCCGCGAGACGCTGCAGCGCCAGCGCCAGCGACAACGCGAGCGTTCGGCGCGGGATCGCGCTCGCGAAGCCGCTGCAAAAGAGACGCTGTCGGCTTCAAAGGCTGCATCGCAACGCAGCGCCCGCGAGCACTTGTTCACAGCTGCGCGCGCACGGACGCAAGCGATTAAAGCCGGCCGGCATGGATTGCCTGAAGCTGCAGCCCTACTGCGCGAAACAGCTGCCGAGCAAGTCCGCCTGCAACGAGAAGCCGAACGCGGCGCTGCAGCCGATAGGCGCTGGCTCAAATCGCTCGTTACTCCCGCCAAGCGTCGGACGACCTACCAGCGGCGGGTTGCCAGCGGTGCGGTGCGGCAGGTTGAACGGGAGCGCGCAACTCGTGCAGCAGTCCAGTCGCAACTTCCGCCCGAATGGCCTCCTGCCAATTGGCAGCGCGACAAGTTCCGCGACCGCTTCTCTTATGCATGGTGGCTGGGATATTCGCGGCAGGATGCCAGCCTTCCGGCAAAGTTTCTAATGGAGCCGTTCGAAGTACAGCTTGACGCGATGGACGACGCAAGACTTGCGCATATTCAATGGCTGCAGAACAAGCGGGAAGATTTAGGATTGGAAGACACGGAATATCGCAGCTATCACACAAACGGCTAAGCCTATGCTCGATCAAGCTGGCGAGATTACTTTCGGATATCCCGATGATTACTTTTGGGAATTGACCGAAGTTGATCGAGGCAATCCCGGACTGGTCGCCAAGCGCTGCAAGCGCTGCGCGCGCGCGGAACAGGCGATCGAGCTATGGTTCGAAGGCGAGCGCAAGCGGGATGCGCGTTGCCCATTGTGCGGCGCCATCGTCCACAACCAAAACCGACATAAGGGACCGGACTTGCGCTCGCGCAAAGGCGATCGTCACAAGTCGGGTAGGAAAGATCCCCGCTACAATACGGCCGATCGCGCGACGGCTCCGTTCATCGCCATCGACGGCGAGGGCGCGGGAACCAACGAGCATGGCCAGCAGAATTACTTATACATGGCCACTTGCGACGTGAGCGGCGAAGTAATATCAGAGCTCTTCGAAGACAATCGAGCGCTCTCGACAAAAGAATGTTTGGAATATATTCTGAAACTTCCAAAGCATAAGCTGATTGTCGGGTTTCATTTCGACTATGACGTAACGATGATTTTACGAGATCTACCAATCAAACAACAAAGAAGACTATTCCTGCCTTTGCCACGGAGAAACAATCCTAATAATGAAGAATGTGCGTTCTATACCTACTGGCAGGATTACGCCATCCAATACATTCCCTACAAGCATTTGATGGTCTCGCGCCGAATAGATCGCAACGTCAATCAAAACATTCCGGAGACTACCCGCACAATCAACTTTGTTCAAGGGTACTTCTCCGGCGGATTAGTTGACGTTGCTCAGTCTTGGTGTGGTCTCGATGCGTGCTCGATTGCCGAACTTGAAAAGATGAAAGCGGCGCGACCGTCTTTCGAAAGCATAACACCGGAAATCAAAAGCTATTGTCAAAAAGAATGCCAGTATCTCGCCGTGGCAATGCATAAGTTCCGCGAGATCGTACTCGCGGGCAACGCTGCGCTACAAGAGCGCTTGCCGAACGTCAGCCTGATACCGCGCGATTGGCAGGGACCGGGACCAATGACGCAGCGCTTGCTCGCGAGCCTCGGCATACCAAAGCGAGACGACCTCCCCGAGCATGATCCCGAATTCATGGAAGCGGCGCGAGCAAGCTTCTCCGCCGGCCGGACTGAGATCGCCCTAACCGGCCGGATCGATGGTCCGGTCTATGCCTATGACTTGAACTCGGCTTACCCTGCAGCGATCCTGCAGCTACCATGTCAGCGGCATACCCGCTGGTGCAAGGTGACAGAGCCGGCTCCCGGATCGCTCTATTTCGCCCGGCTCAGCTGGAAGCAACCGGCTCGATCCCGCTGGGGTGCGTTTCAGGTACGCTCGAAATTCCAAACCCTGTTCGCGCCGCTCTCCGGAGCGGGCTGGTATTGGTCGCCTGAGATCGAGGCTGCAGGCAAGCTGCGCGCCAAGGTACAGTTGCATGAGATATGGCAAGCCGAGAGATGCTGCGATTGCCATCCTTTCGCGGCGATCAAATCGATTTATGACTACCGCAAGTCGCTCGATAATGACCAGCTAGAATATCCGATCAAACTTGTGTTGAACACCCTTTACGGCAAGTTCTCGCAAAGAATAGGTGCGGCGCCTTACTATGATCCGATTGCCGCGGGATTAATTACCTCGATCGTTCGCTCACGGCTGATCGAGGCGATCAGTCTCGATCCCGAGGCAGTCATAATGGTTGCGACCGATGCAGTCTATTCGACGCGTCCGCTTGCGCTCGAAATCGACAAGCAGTTAGGACATTGGAAATTAACGAAGCATCTGGCCGGAGCGTTCGTTGTTCAACCGGGCGTATGGTGGCCACTGTCCGAAGCATCGGGAATGTTTGACCACAAAACCCGCGGCATTCCTCAGCGAGCTATTGTGCCAATGGTAGATCAATTCTATGACGCATGGGACCAATACATACGTTTTACTAGTTCTAAATACTCTCCGAACATCGAAGATTTAGGACAACCTACTGTTGAGATACCCTATCAAGTCTTTATTCCTTTGAAGCTGTCGCTGCATCCCGAAATGCTGATGCTGTATAAGATCGATCCTGCGTCGGCGCGTTCCGGTCAATGGATCGAGCGCAAGCATCCAGTCCGCTTCAACTGGCGCACAAAACGGCGCCTTGGCGGCTGCACTCTGCAAGACGGACACGTCAAGCATTGGCCTTATCCCGATATGGACGGGGAGAGCGGCACGGCTTTTGATGGGGCGGAGCTAGATCGATTGATGGCATGGCAGAACGAAACCGAGTATGCTTATCCCGACAGCGGCTATTCGCCGCTCGATTTCATCCCGAAACCCGAGTGACGCAATCGCGCTGATGTCCGGCTCCCCTGTCGACCGATTCCGCCGCGCCGCTGCAACACGGCTCGATCACTATGCAATCCTCCACCCGCAGTGTGTCTATTGCGGCGACGCTGTAATGTCGCGCATGCGCGGCAGTGGCGAGACACGGCATTATGATCATTTTATACCGATCGAGATTATCATTCGCGCTCGCGAAGCATATCCACTGCAGCGATTTCCGAACTGTCTATTGCCGTGCTGTCGCCGCTGCAACGGCTTTGCCGGATCGTTCTACTTCTCGATATTATCTAAGAAATTCAACTACTTACAGTGGAAAATCGGCGATTACGAGCCCCGCTTGCGAGCGCGCGTCGCGGCAATCGTTCTGCAGAAATTCAGCGGGCTTGAAGTACCGCAAGCGCTCGCCGATATCGTGCACCCAATGGAAGAATTCCGCGACGGCGATTATCCTATATTGGAGCCAGTGCGTCTCGATAATGGAAACTGGTCTATTGCGCAAGAACTCGCGGAAAGGGCGCTTGCACTGCAATGGAATTCTCAGACACCAATTTCGGAGCCGTCAAAAACGGCGTGCTCGTTCTCTCCGGATTTAGAATTCGTGTCAGGGTAGAAGCGGGCGCGCTCGTTGTGCAAGACGGAATAAAGGGAGCCGAGATCGAGCGGCGCTTTCCGCGCGCCAGCTGTCCGGTCTCGCGATTGATCGCAGTGCAGCCGGAAGGCATTATCACGTTCGCTGCGCTGCGCTGGCTCCACAATGTAGGCGCTTCGTTCGTTCAACTCGACTATGACGGAACGCCTATCGCGACCAGCTTGCCGCGGGGCACTGTTCCGGCTGCACTGCGGCGAACGCAAGCGCTCGCCTCGATTGAGACGCGACTCGGCAAGGCTATTGCTCATAGTCTCATTAGGGCGAAGATCGCGGCGCAAATCGCGACGCTGCGCAGTTGCGACCGCGACGCAACTGCAATCAGCGCCTTTGCAAATGAGTTGCAGTCTCGCGCCAGCATGCTCGAATTACTGGGCACCGAGGGCAATGCATCCGCCGTCTATTGGCAAGCGCTGGCGAACGTGCCGCTGCAGTTCGGAAAGCGCCAATCCCCGGATCAAGTCCGGGGAGTTCCCGAGCATTGGCGAGTGTTCGGCTCCCGCACGTCTAGCATGACTGGCGCGCCGCGCGGCGCGCCAGTCATGCTAGACGTGACTGGCGCGCCGCGCGGCGCCGTTGTCCCCGCGCAAGCCGTGCTGAATTACCTCTATGGCGTGCTCGCCAGCGAGATCACCATAGCGTTGCACGCGGCCGGTCTCGATCCCGCGTTGGGCATACTGCACGCGGATAAAGTCGGCGGGACTTCGCTCGCTTATGACTTGATGGAACCCGCGCGACCGCTTCTCGACCGCTGGCTGTTGCACTGGCTGCAGACTGCGACGTTTTCGAAGCGCGATTTCCGCGAAGACATTTACGGCTTTATCCGGGTGACGCATCCGCTGACTTCGCACCTTGCAATGACTGCGGCATTGTGGCGCGGGATCGCAGAGCAACTGGCGGAGTGGATCTATCGGCGGTTGAACGGAGAGAACGCGGCTCTTCGATTGATTGGTGTCGATTGGCTTTCATCCGAGGCAAGGCGCCGCGCAGTTCGCTGGCGTCTCGGGCACACGATGCAGCGGCCGGTTCCCGCGACATGCGCGGAATGCGGTAAGGCTCTTCCGAAAGGGAGACGGCGGTTTTGCTCGGGAGATTGTATGAGGGCATGGCACGGCGAAGTTCTGACGACTGCCGGCATGCTCGCAATCTCCCGCCTTTCTCCCGCCGCCCGTTCCGACCGTTCCCGCCGCTCCGCCCTCTCGCGATCACCCGAGGCACGGCGCGAGGCTGCGCGGACTGCGGCAAGGGCTCGCTGGGCGCGACGTGCGGTCGCGGTCGCGGGCGCCGTATCCGATGATGAAACATAGCGGTCGCGAACGCCGGCGCCGTATCCGATGAAACATAGCGGCTCGAATCGCACGGGCGGGCAGCTGCGGCGCCCGCTGGGCAGCCTCGGCGGCGCCCGGCGACCGCGAGGCAGGGGACGCGCTCGATCGCCACGGGCTGGCAGCTGCGGCGACCGCTGGGCAGCCTCGGCGGCGCCCGGCGACCGCGAGGCAGGGGACGCGCTCGATCGCCACGGGCTGGCAGCTGCGGCGCCCGCTGGGCAGCCTCGACGGCGCCCGGCGACCGCGAGGCAGGGGACGCGCTCGATCGCCACGGGCTGGCAGCTGCGGCGACCGCTGGGCAGCCTCGACGGCGCCCGGCGACCGCGAGGCAGGGGACGCGCTCGATCGCCACGGGCTGGCAGCTGCGGCGACCGCTGGGCAGCCTCGGCGGCGCCCGGCGACCGCGAGGCAGGGGACGCGCTCGATCGCCACGGGCTGGCAGCTGCGGCGCCCGCTGGGCAGCCTCGACGGCGCCCGGCGACCGCGAGGCAGGGGACGCGCTCGATCGCCACGGGCTGGCAGCTGCGGCGCCCGCTGGGCAGCCTCGACGGCGCCCGGCGACCGCGAGGCAGGGGACGCGCTCGATCGCCACGGGCTGGCAGCTGCGGCGCCCGCTGGGCAGCCTCGGCGGCGCCCGGCGACCGCGAGGCAGGGGACGCGCTCGATCGCCACGGGCTGGCAGCTGCGGCGACCGCTGGGCCGGCAGAGCCTGCCCTCGACTGCGATCGAGGGGCACGCCAGCGGCTCCCGAGGGCCGGCAGAGCCTGCCCTCGACTGCGATCGAGGGGCACGCCAGCGGCTCCCGAGCGGTCGCCGGCGGAGCCTTGCCGTGGCGATCGGCCCGGTCCCCGGCCTCGCGGTCGCCGAGCTCGATCGAGACATCCCAGCGGTCGCCGGCGGAGCCTTGCCGTGGCGATCGGCCCGGTCCCCGGCCTCGCGGTCGCCGAGCTCGATCGAGACATCCCAGCGGTCGCCGGCGGAGCCTTGCCGTGGCAGCCGCACTGCAACCCCAGCAATATCAACGGCTTTACTGAGATTTCCACTGCGAGCGGCGCGCCCAGTGTATTGGTTGCTGCAATCTATTGCGCCAGTGCGAATTTCCACTGCTCCCAGTGCTGCAATCTATTGCGCCAGTGCGAATTTCCACTGCTCCCAGTGCTGCAATCTATTGCGCCAGTGCGAATTTCCACTGCTCCCAGTGCTGCAATCTATTGCGCCAGTGCGAATTTCCACTGCTCCCAGTGCTGCAATCTATTGCGCCAGTGCGAATTTCCACTGCTCCCAGTGCTGCAATCTATTGCGCCAGTAAGAAAGCCTTGTGCGATCTCGCTGCGCTTCGTCGCGCTCGCTCCGCTCGTTCGCTCCGCTCAAGTTCGCGTCCCGGTTGTGGGGGGCAACGGCTTACTTCTCGCGGGACCCCAGGGTGTGGTGGTGGGGAGGCCCCCGTGAGCCACAAGGGCCGGTTCTACACAGTCAACGACGCCGGCATTGGGGTGAAGCCAGTGCGCCCAGGTGGGCCGACGGTCTATATCGCCGGACAAGCCGACGTCTCGGTGAAGCGCGCGGCGCGGATTGGCGATGCATGGCTAATCGTGAACACCAGCGGCCTCGGCAAGGTGATTTCACTGATGCAGACCTATCGTGCGGCACTGAAGCAATATGGCCGCATTCCAATGGAATTCCCGATCACCGTCGAATGCTATGTCGGCGCACGGCATGCGACAGCGCATCAGGAATGCCGCGGGCCGCTAGAATACAAATACAACGCCTACGCGTCATGGGGGCTGCAGGACCGCACGACGCACGGTTCGTTCGAGGATTTCGCCCGCGACCGGTTCATCATTGGCGACAAGGGATCGGTAAAGGAGGAGATCGCGCGGTACCGCGAGCTTCTAGGTGTCGATCACTTCATCATGCGCTGCCAGTGGCCGGGGCTGCCGCAGGAGCAGGTGCTGAGCTCGATCCGACGCCTCGGCGAGATTTTCGCGTCTTAGGAGGGCGTGGGCGACGTTTCAACGACTGGGCCGGGATTAATCTTTGTGCGATGTTGGTGACCCAGGCGGCGCGCGCCAGGCATAGGAGGTGGATAGAAATGGCAAAGAAGCCCTACATCATTGCGCTCGAAGAGCATTATCTGGATCCTGAGGTCAAGCAACTCGGCGGCGGTCCCGGCGCGGGGCGTGACATCGTCGAGCGGCTCGACGATCTCGGCGTGCTGCGCATCCGCGAGATGGACGAGGCCGGCATCGATTTGCAGGTCCTGTCGCATTCGATCCCCGGACTACAGGCGGTCGACGCCGAAGCCGGGCCGCCCCTGGCGCGCCGCACCAATGACCGGCTCCATGAGGCGGTTCAGCGCCACCCGGATCGTTTTTCCGCCTTCGCCGTGTTGCCGACGGCCAACCCGCGTGCCGCGGCCGACGAACTGGAGCGCGCCGTCACCAAGCTTGGCTTCAAGGGCGCAATGGTCAACGGCATGACATCAGGCGTCTTTCACGACGATAAGCGGTTCTGGCCGATCTGGGAGCGGGCCGCCAAGCTCGACGTGCCGATCTATATCCATCCGGCGTTGCCGCACCCTGCGGTCATCGAGGCCTATTACAAGGATTACGCGCAGTCGCATCCGGGTATCCTGCGTGCCGCCTGGGGCTTCACGGTCGAAACCGCGACCCAAGGCCTGCGCTTTGTCTTGAGCGGCGTATTCGATGCCCATCCCGGCCTCAAAATAATCCTGGGGCATATGGGCGAGGGATTGCCGTTTCTACTGTGGCGCATCAGCCACGGGCTGCGCGCAACGATGAAGGAGAAGACCTTCCGCGACATCTTCTGCGAGCATTTCTGGATCACGACGAGTGGCTTCTTTTCCGATACCGCACTCGTGTGCAGCATGATGGAGATGGGCATCGACCGCATCCTGTTTTCGGTCGATTACCCGTTCGCCGAAAACCCGCCCGGCGCCGAATGGCTGAAGACGCTTCCGCTCGGCCCCGAAGACACAGAGAAGCTGCTGAACGGCAACGCCCGCCGCCTGCTCAAGCTATGACCGATAGACGCTGGCCTTCGCGGGCTCAGACCGGACACGGGCTCTCGACGTTTACTGGCCGACACGAGTACCAAAGTACAATCTAGCATTGATAATTATGTTACTAAACGGTGCGTCTGATGTTACTAAACCGTGCATCTGCAGCAAATCAGCAGCAAGAAGACCCGTGAAGGCTGCAGAGGCGATTAAGCACGGACCCGCGATCACTCGGCTGTCAACCAGCCTTCATCCGTGTGCTTTCGCGCATGGTCACACGACCCGAACATGTCCCACCCTGCGGCGGCTTGACACTTGAGACGCTCATTTAATCACATCGTTCGCGGGGGTTGCCATGAGAAGCACCGGCCAGGGCCAGTCTATCCAGACGTTTTAAGGTCAGGCCGGGGCTGAGCAATTCTTCCCGTTTCCGGGGTTCCTTTCCAGAAGGGCCCGTTTCAATCGCGTCAAAGATCGAGAGCAATGTCACCTTGGGGCTGGCTGCAGCAGATCAACAGATTGCCCGCGGCCGGCGCCTCGACTGGGTCCGGCCGGTAGATGACGGAGCCGGAAATCAGCCCCGTCTCGCAGTTATGACAAACTCCGGTGCGGCACGACCAGCGCACCGGCACATCGCATGCCTCGGCCAGTTCGAGCAGGCTGTGGAATGCGGAACCCCAGTGGACAGCGAGATTGCTGCGCGTGAAGGATACCAGCGGCCCGACCTCCGCGGCTTCCGCCGGCGGGTGCGGCGGCCGCTGCGAAACCGCAGCGATGCCCGGCGTCTTTGACGGGCCTGACCCGAAATTCTCGGTGAAGAGGCGGTTACGGGCGGCCCCGAGCCTGCAAGACCATCGACCAGACCGCTCATAAACGCGGCTGGACCGCAGATGCAGAAGTCCGCAGCGGGCGGGACGCCCACTTCCTCGAACACGGGCACGCTTACGCGCCCTACCCTGTCGAAGTCGACAGTCGGCTGATCGGTCGCCTGTGGCGCACTGTAACAAATGTGGCTGCGGCTTCCGGGCAAGGTCTCGAGGAGCTCGCGCACCTCCGCCGCAAATGGATGCTCGCCGCTGTTGCGGGCGCCGTGAATCCACCAAATCTCTCTGCGGGTTTGCTTGGCGGCCAGTGCGTGCAGCATGGCGAGGACTGGGGTGGCGCCGATGCCGGCGCTGACCAGGACCACGGGACCATCGCCCTGCCGCAACGTAAAGCTGCCGCGCGGGGCGCTCACCTCGAGAATATCGCCTGCCTGAACCTGCGTATCGATGTAAGCTCCGGCCGCACCTTGCGGCTCGCGCTTGACGCTGATGCGATAGCGCTCCTCGCTCGGGGCGCCCGACAGCGAATAGCTGCGCAGCAGAACGCTCTCGTCGGGTCCAGGCCTGAGCCGCAATACGATATACTGCCCCGCCAGGGCAGCCGTCAACGGCTCGCCGTCGGCCAGCTCCAGGACGAGAGAAGTGACATTGCTGCTTTCGTGCAATTTGCGCGACACCCGCAATGAGCGGAAGCCTGGCCACGCGGGGGGCGGGCCCATCGGTGGGCCGAGCCCGGGGTTACCCGTTGTGCCGCTGCCTTGCCGTTCCCGGTCGAGCAGCGCCTCCAACGAGGTTCGCCAGCCGGCGCTCAATGCCGGGATGCGCAACGCTCGTTCCAGCCCGCTCGCCGGGTGACCCGGCAAATATAACAGCGCATTGATCTCGGTGACGGTCACCCGCTCGGGACCTTCCTTGACCTTCACGATTTCGTCGCCGGCGCCGACTTCGCCTTCCTCCAGGACCCGGAAATAGAAGCCGGGCCTGCCGTGTGAGACGAGCAGTGCTGCCATCTGCGGCTCGTTCATGCGGATGCCGACCCGATAGCAGGTGACGCGCGGCTGCGTCACTTCGAAGAGCGCATCGCCGATCCGGTAATGATCGCCGATGCACACTTCGGTATCCGCCAGTCCCTCGACGGTAAAATTCTCGCCGAACTGGCCATAGGTAAAGTCGTTTCGACCGAGCTGGTTTTGCCAATAACGATAAGATTCGATCTGGTAGACAAAGACGGCCCGGTGTTCGCCGCCATGCCCCGCCAAATCTCCCTGGCCGTCTCCATCGATGTTGAGCCGCCGCACCACCCGTCGACCTTCAACGGGCGCCTTCCAGACGGCGGTGTGGACGGTTTTCCCTTGCCACTCGATGTCGCGTGGCAGGCCCACATTTACCGAGAGCAACCGTGCCATCGTTTTCTTCTCCTCTCACGAGAGGTCCAAGAGTAAGCACAATCAGTACAACCCTGGTATCGATCGCCGGCAGCCTGTAACGACACTGCCGATACAGAAAAAGCAATCACTGACAGGCCGGCCGCAGGTGCAAGTCGTCTTTGCGGCCGATTTCGTGTCGGGCTCAGGCTTCGGCGGCGCTGGCTGCTCCGAACTCGGCCGGAATAGCTTGCGGTAGCGCCGGCCTATGGCTTCTGTGCCATCGATGATCCGCATCTCGCCTCCGTGGTGCATTCGTGATTGGGGGCGATTTCCACCGCTTGCGGCAACGCGAACCGGGCATGGCCGCGGTAGAGCGTGATGTTTGCGGCGTTTTCGAGGGCGGAGGTAAGCCCGTTTCGTGACCCCGCCACAATCGCATCCTTGCGCGCCTTAACCCGCCGCATGTCGATGCCGATATCGCTCCCCCGATCACCACACCATACTCGGCGGCGCGCCGCGCGATCCGGGCGGCATAGGCGCTCGCTACCAAGGCCTTGGTCGGCGTACAGCCGGTATTGACGCAAGTGCCGCCGACGAGATGGCGCTCGACGACAGCCACCTTCATCCCGGCGCCGGCCAGGCGGAACGCCAAAGATGGTCCGGCCTGGCCGGCGCCGATGATGATCGCGTCGAAGTCAGGCATGACAAGCGTCTCCAGCAGCAGGAGGCGCCAGTATAAATACCTTCAGACGGAAGGCCCGCACAGACCCCCGCCGCCCATTGATGGCACCGCCCCCGCGCACCGAACTTCGGAGACGGGACTTGAATCGTGTCACCCCCAGGCGACAGAGCCTCGCCATCTCGACGTGCCGGGCTGACGGTTGCACCCGCTCAAGGGCGACCTCGCAGGCTATTGGAGCATCACCGTCAGCGCCCGTCCCGGCCTGTCCGTGCGCTACGATTGCATTGAGCCGCTTGGCCTAACTATCACCGAAGCCGCCGACGTTCTCAACGTCACGCGCCAGACCCTCAACAATCTGGTCAACGGCAAGAGCGGTATTTGGGCCGAGATTGCAATCCGGCTCGACAAGGCGTTCGGCGGTGCCGCGGAAACATGGCTCCCGCTTGCAAATGGCCTA
Source organism: uncultured Alphaproteobacteria bacterium (assembly GCA_963703745.1). Classification (GTDB taxonomy): domain Bacteria; phylum Pseudomonadota; class Alphaproteobacteria; order ATCC43930; family CGMCC-115725; genus AP-15. The sequence goes on from CAVPFL010000002.1 coordinate 540,067, forward strand.
CGACCTCGCGCAGGCCCGGCAGCACGAAGGCGAAGTCAAGGCCAAGCCGGTGCGCCGTCGCTAGACGGACGAACTGCGCCCTTGACGGATGTTATAAATCAAGCAGACCGTGTGGAAACGCTGCTTTGCAGTGGTGCACCGGCAATGAGGGGCTCAGTGTTATGTGAACCGCACCATTCGGTTGAGAAGATCTGTCCAATGTAGGGACGCTTGGGGATGTCTTAGAGTTGATCGGGAGACGCTCAGGCGCGGCATTTAGGCCGGGAGCGCGGCAATCAGCTTTGGCAGTTCCACGATATTGAGGACGCGCCTGAGATTGTAGGCGAGCGCGGTCAAGCTGAACTCGCCGCGCACTTTCTCCAACCCTCGCATCAGAAACGCACCCTGGTTCATCCATTGCTTGATCGAGCCAAACGGGTGTTCGACCGTCTCGCGGCGTTGGTCAAAGATGTCAGGACGCTGCGCTATGCGGGCCTGCATTCGGTCCAATACGGCCGCGTTCTCGAGACGGGATACGGAACGGAACTGGTTGCCGGTACACTGCGATCGGATCGCGCAGCCTCGACAGGCTTGGCTGTTGCGGTAATTGATCTTCTTCAAGCCACGCATAAGGGAAGACGAATAGGGATGAAGGTGCTGACCTGCGGGGCAGAGAAAGCTGTCGCTGGTTGGGTCGTAGCTGAACTCATCTTTGCGAAACAGACCCGCTCTGACCGACGGACCACGCTGGGGACGCGGCACGTAAGGGTCGATCCCGGCCTTCTCGCAGGCCTCGATGTCCTCGATCTTGAAATAGCCCCGGTCGGCCACGACCGCGATCCGCTCCACGCCGAGAACCTCTTTTGCCGGTTCGGCGGTCTGAGCCAGCAGACCCATATCCACAACTTGGTTCGTGACTTGCTGCTCGACGATCAGCTTGTGCTTGGCATCGACCGCGACCTGCACGTTGTAGCCGACCGCAACATGCGTATGTGCCGCCATCGCTCGGCTGTCGGGGTCGGTGAGCGAGATCTGACTTTCCCCAGTCTGGTCCAGTTCCGCCAGCATTTCCTTGTGCCACTCACGCCGCTCCTGGATTGCAGCGATCTTCTCGGCCAGGTTTTCGACGCGCGAGCCGTCCTTCCCGCTCTCGGTGGCGTCGCTCTTGTCGAGACGCCGAAGATAGTCCTCGAGCTTGGCGTCAGCGGCTTTGATGAATTGGGTCAGAGACGCCCGCGTGAAATTGCGATCCTTGTTGTTGACTGCCTTGATCCGCGTGCCGTCCACCGCCAGCAACTCCCGGCCAAACAGGTCCAGTTGACGGCAGAGCAGCACAAACTGACGGAACACTTGGCGGAAGGCGTTGCGGTTGTCGCGCCGGAAGTCAGCGATCGTCTTGAAGTCCGGCTTCAAATGCCGCAGCAGCCAGATCACCTCGATGTTGCGGTGGGTTTCGGCCTCCAGCCGGCGGCTTGATCGCACTCGGTTCAGGTAGCCGTAAATGTAAAGCTTCAGCAGATCCGCAGGCGAATAGCCCGGGCGGCCTGTCACCTTCGGCTCAACACGGCTAAACGATGCCGTCGCAAGATCCAGCCCATCGACAAAAGCATCAATAAACCGCACCGGGTTGTCCGCGCCGACATAATCGTCGACCACCTCCGGCAGCAGCAATATCTGGGAGCGGTCGGGGCCCGAGATGTACGTCATGCCAGATTCTACCGCGTCATACGCCGCGTTGGAATCCACTACCTACGACTTTTCACACGGTCTGCAAGATTTATGCACCCTGCCAAGGGTGCGCTCGATGCGACTTGCTCACTTTGGACACCGGATCAGAGATCAAGGTCCACGGCCAATTCACGGCGGGTCAACGTCACGATTTTCGCGATCTCGGCGACCACTTGCCTGTGTTCGGGATCATGGGCCAAGCTATCCTGCGCCCGAGCATAGGCCGTCCAGTCAGCATACTGCACGACGACCATCCAGTCGCCAACATTTTGGCCTGTTTGAAAGCGGCTAACCTGATAGGCCACGCCGTATTTGAGTAAGACTGCCTTCATCCTTTTGGCCAGGGGTGTCACGTTTTCGACTGTTCCACCTTGATAGAATGATATGGCTGAAACCGGCATTTCGACCCCCGAATTTGATGCGCGAACTGGATCAGATATCCCCAAGCCGTTCAAGGCGAGGCAAAGGGGGTCGAGCACGAGCAGGTCATCGTCATTGCTGACAATCGTCCGGCTCCGGCCGCGAGTGCGAGCTCGAGATACTTATTGTCCTTTGGATCACGACAATCGATTACTCGCACGGTCGGCTCAAACCACACGGCACCCTGGCGCAGTATTTCCAGGATCCGCTCGCCCCGGGCAAGCGGGATTGCACGCGCAAACCTAGGACGGTTCAGAACTCCGGCAATCTCACCATCGACCGCGGCCGAAAGCGCGAACACATCGATTTCCTCCGCACGCACCAGCGCGCGTTCCGGAACGCTGTCTGCCTTGAGCGCCGCACCTACGAGGGCTGAGGCGTCGAAGATGATCAACCGCTGCTGCGGTCGCGACGTTCTGCGTTGTACGCCGCAAGCTCGGCGTCAATGTCTGCATCGCTGAGGTCCACCGCGCGCGCTTCGGCCTTGAGTTCCGCGATCGCGTGGGCGAGCGGGCTCGGACCGACGCGCGGACGCAGCACGCGGCTGACCGGGCGACCGACTGCCTCACGGTAGCGCGCATCAGCGAGAGCCGTCGCGGCCTCAGGCTCGACCGGGATGGTCACGTCAACCGATGAAAACAGCAGCAGAGGTGGCCGCTTGCACGCGGCGACATCCATCCAAGGCCGATATAGCTGCCGCCGACATGATGAGATGGTGCGGCAGAAAATCGACGTCCATCATCGACGAATTCGTCAGGCAGGGCACTTCGTTTATGCCGGGCATTGGCGGCACCAGCGCCCGGCCGCCGACATTGATAATAAAGATCTGTCCGGCGCGCAGCCGCTCGCCGGCGATTTCCACCCCCTTGCGGCGACGCGAACCGGGCGTGGCTACGGTAGAGCGTGACGTTTGCGGCGTTCTCGAGGGCCGAGGTAATCCCGTTTCGTGACGCGCCAAAATCGCATCCCTGCGCGCTTTAACCCGCCGCATATCGATGCCGATATCACCACACCATACTCCGCGGCGAAGCGCGCGATCCGGCATGCTCACATTATCTGCAAATGAGCTCAGCGCCTCCCCGCGTCGCCATCCTTCCAATCTTTCGGCGCACGCGCTTTTATGGCCCGTTGTTCGGGTTCGTCGGCGACAGGAAGGTGCCAGCCACGGCGAATAGCAATTAACCGGAGCCCGAAGCAGAGGACCGCGCCGGCAATCGTCACCGCGATCAATGGGAGTCGCGACGCGGCGCCGATGATCACCACCGCCGCGCCGGCCAGGGCGGCGACGGCATAAAGATCGGCGCGCAATACGATGGGAATTTCGGCCAGCAACACATCGCGGGTCATGCCACCGCCGATCCCGGTCAGCATGCCGAGGAGCGCCGCCATGACCGGGTGGAGCCCGAAAGCGAGCGCCTTTTGCGTGCCGGCAACCGCGAAGAGAGCCAGCCCCGCGGCGTCGAACAGCAGCACCGGGCTGCGCAACCGGTCGATGATGGTAGGGCGCCAGAACGTGACGATTCCGGCCAGCAGCGAAACCCCCAGATAGCGCCAGTCGCTGATCGCGGCCGGCGGCACCGCACCGATCAGCAGGTCGCGGGCGATGCCCCCGGCATTGCCCGCCGCATACGACAAGACCAAGACCCCGAACAGGTCCAGCCGGTGCTTGACCCCGGCCATCGCGCCGCTCAGCGCAAAGACAAAGGTCCCAAGGAGATCGAGCACCAATAGGAGCGTTTCCATCCCGGGCTTTCCTACCCCAAAACCTGGCAACCCGCCGTTCTCGGTCCCGGACCGGCCCGATCCGCCAGCCTATGGTCTCAGCCAGACCCGCGCCGCGACGATCAAAGCCTCGACGCCGGTCTGCAAGGTCGGATGGATAACCGGCGCAAAGCGCGAATTGTGGTTGGTCGGGATCTCGTCGCGCCGGCCGGCCTGCTTGGCTTTCGCGTAGCGGTCGGGGTCGCTGCCGCCGACGAACCAGAACACGGAGGGCGCGTGCACTCCGCGCCGAACGATCCGAAATCCTCGCGGGCCGGCGCCGGTCCGGTCGGGCGCACGGTCGGCGGAAAAGTGCCGGCGGAACGCATCGGCGACGGGCTTGCTCGCCGCGGGATCGTTGGTCACGAGGCGATAGCTGTCGAGCGGCGTGATCTCCGGCGGCCGGAGGGCCTCCGAGGCCCCGGCCTCGGCGTTGACGATCGGGGTGTCTTATCTTGTCCCAACACTTGTATCTATAGAGGAGAGAGCTAACCATCTGGTGGGACGTGACTCGGCAGACGGTCTTCTATAGCTGCGCCTACGCCGAGCGACGACGGGCTAGAGACCTGCCGGCGCATTCAGGATAATAGGGGCCACGGAAAGGAACTTGAAACGATGTCGGTAGCGCACGGCGATCCGCCGACAATAGTGTACGCTCTGGAGGATTGGTGAGGTGAATGTGGAATAGGAGAATTGCAATGCGCTCTGTCCCGGCGACAAGACGCCCCGGGCGTTGCGGCGCACTGGCGTCCTGCATTTCGGCACTTGCGGGTATCGCCCCGGGTGTCCAGGCGGAAGCACAGACCGCCAGTGCAGCGACGCAGCCCCAGGCGGTGGTGACCGGCCCCATGACGCTGCACTACTACGAGGGTCGCGTCGCGCTGCCGCAGTTCCGCCAGCTCGGTACGGAATATGGCCGTTATGGACCAATTACGCTCTACCTGTGCGGCTCGACTTGGACTAACTCGCCGACTTGCGGACCACTGCGCTGAAGCCAAGCGCCGTTGGATAGTTATGCTTTTGACGTGGCGAGGCTCACCATCCCCGCTTAAAGAGCCAACCCATGCGGATCAACCAGCTCGGCGTCTCCGCGCCTGCGAACCGGCCGATCCATGCATTGTCGCTTCTCACCAGCTGCGCGTGGCAGCTATCGCATCGAAGGCAATTACAACGGCTATTGCAATCCTGAGATCGCGGCCCCTTACGGCTGTACCTACACGCTACCGAACACGATCGTGCACGGGCTGTTTGTTTTGATGACCCGACCAGTCGGCGTCAGGAACCCGTTCGCTTGGTTGATCCTGAACGGCACGATCGTGTCGGTGTGTTGCTCATCGCTGAAACCCTCGTCGGCGTTGGCGGCATAGAGGGTCTTGGCTGCAGGATCGAGGCAAAAAAAGCGCGGGGACTTGGCGTGGGTCGGTGCCCAGTCCACCGGGGTCAGGGTCCCGTCGCGGGCGTCGACGGCGAAAACCCCGATGCTGTCGTGTCCACGGTTCGAAGCATAGACGACGCGGCCGGAAGGCGCGACGGCGACCTCGGCGCCGTGATTGTCGCCGGTGTAGTTCGGCGGAATAGACGGCACAATCTGGATCGGCTGCAAGCTGCCGCGCTGCGGATCGAAGCCGTATGTGGTGACGCTCGAACCAAGTTCGTTGATCACATACGCCAGCGGCATCTGGGGATGAAAGGCGATGTGCCGCGGACCGGCGCCCGAGCGCGTTTTGACGAAGGGTGGATCGTTCGGCGTCAGTTTCCCGGTTGCTGCGTCGAGGCGAAACACGAAGATCCGGTCGAACCCCAGGTCGGGTACCGCGATGAAGCGGCCGCTCGGATCGAAAACGGCGTCGTGCGGATGCGAACTCGCCTGACGTTTCCCATCTGGACCCGGTTCCCCTGACAGGTTCACCAGATCGCTGCGCGATCCCAAGGTGCCGTCTTTCTCGATCGGCACGACACCGACCGACCCGGCGCTGTAATTGGCGGTGATGATCCAGCGCCCGGTCGGATCGATCGATAGGTGCACCGGGTTCTTGCCGCCGCAGGACTGCCGGTTGAGCGCGGTGATGTGCCCGGTTTGCTTGTCGATCGCATAGGCGCTGACCTCATCGAGGTCGGCATGCACCGAGTAGAGAAAGCGCTGCTCCCGATCGAGCGTCAGAAACGAGGGATTGTCGACCTCGAGGAGCTGTTCCTGGGCCCAGGCGCCGGAGGTCGGGTCCACGCGGTAGACATTGATGCCGCCGCCGAGCCCCTTGCGCTCCGGTGTCGTGAAGGCACCAACATAGGCGAACAGCGCCGTTGCGCGAGGCTGAGCCTCGGCATGCCCGCCACGCAGTATCACTGGGCCGGCCGTCGCGAGGGCCACCCCCGCCTTCAGCACAATACGCCTGTCTATGCGCTTGTCTGCGGCAGTCGATGCCTCGTTCATCTTCCTCCCCGATGTCACTTCGAGACTCCGCCTGTCCGTCTTCGGAAGATTGTGGGTTTCCGTTGGCGCAGGTCAAGGGAGGCAGTCACGGCGCACGTGTACAATTTCGACGTGGCGAGACTGACCCTCCCTGCTTGAAGGGCCAACCTCTCTGGGGATTGACGGGGCGATGTCGGATCGAACGGCAGCGTTCACCCATGCTACGATGATAAAATACGACGACCCGCATTGAGCAGCATATCGCTGACCCACGCCCCTTGCATCACGTCCGCTTGCATCGTGCGCCCAGCCTGCCGGATGCGATTTGTGATTTCCTGCATTGTCTTGACGACTTCCGGATGGTCGGGCTGGCCGGGATAGCCAAGACTTTGGGCAAAATCGTTTGCGCCAATGCTGTAGAGGTCGATACCCGGTACCGAGAGAATGGAGTCGAGGTTGTGGAGCACCGCGACATCTTCAAGCAAAGCGCAGACTAGCATCTGCTCGTTTGCCTCACGGTAGTACGCGGCCTTGTCGGCAATCCCGGCATTGTAGTCGGTGCCCCGGTTGGCCCCGAATGACCGCTCGCCGAGCGGACCGAAATAGCATGCGCGCACCAGCTGGCGGGCGTCCGCCTCGGTGGCGATGTGCGGGCCCAATATGCCCATGATCCCACGATCGAGATAGCGCAGGATGGTTGATGAGCCGATGTCCGGCACCCTGGCGATCGTTGTCAAATTATGACGTTCGGCGGTCCGGCAGAGGTCCTCAAGCTGGTCCAGGCCAAACGGCCCATGCTCGCCATCGATGAAGACGAAATCGAAGTCGAGCTTCCCCAGAATGTCGATCACCCAGGGGGACGGGAAGGAAAGGTTGTAGCCGTACGCCTTGCGTCCGGCGCGCATGGCGGCTTTGACGCGGTTGGGTTGCTTCATCGTATGTCCTCTGTGTGGCGACCGCGATCTGATCCAAATTCGGCCATATGCGCACGGGTCCCGCAAGCGGTATAGTGGGGCTGGTGAGGGTCGTACAGGCGGCAGGGCCGCGATGGCGCCCTCACCACTAAGCAGGAGGGGTAAATCATGGCGAATTACCGGGTCATATCGTCGGACAATCACGTGTTTGAGCCACCGGACCTGTGGACGAGCAGAGCCAAGCCGGCGTTCAAGGACCGGGTCCCACAGCTGGTCCGCGAGTATGACGGCGATTGGTGGTTCTGCGACGGCCACCGGGTGATCGGGCTAAGCGCCGGGGCACAGACGGGTATGCGGTTCGAGGCGCCGGAACAGATGGTCCGCACCACGACCTTTGATAGAGTCCGGCGCGGGGGCTACGAACCCGCGGAACACCTCAAGGATATGGATGCCGATGGGGTGGATGTCAGTATTGTCTATCCCACGGTCGGTCTGCTGATGTACAGCGTACCGGACAGTGCGTTCCTGTCGGAGCTATTCAGAGGATACAACAATTGGCTCGCCGAGTTCTCCGCCGGAGAGCCCAAGCGCCTCAAGGGCATCGCCATGATCAACGTCGACGATGTGCAGGAAGGTGTCACGGAGCTGGAGCGTTGTGCCAGGATGGGGCTGGCGGGCGGCATGATCACCGTCTATCCCCCAGAGGGGAAGGGGTACGACAATCCGATGTACGAGCCGCTGTGGGCGGCGGCCCAGGATCTGGACATTCCCCTTGGCATGCACATCGCGACCAACCGTCCCGGCCCCGGGCAGGATTTTGCGCTTGAGGACCGCAACCGTGTGCGCAACTCCTTCCTGGCCAATGCCGACCATTGGGTACGGATGTCTCTTGCCGACATGATCTTCAGCGGCGTCTTTGAGCGCTATCCAAAACTCCAGGTGGGCACCGTGGAGCACGAACTGTCCTGGATCCCGCATTTCCTGAACCGCATCGACTACACCTACACCCAGCGGGTTCAGCAGGAGCGCTATCGCTTCAAGGAGGCCATGCTGCCCAGCGACTATTTCCACCGCAACGTGTTTGCGGGCTTTCAGGAAGATGCCATGGGCATACGCGACCGCCACCTCATTGGTGTCGACAATCTCCTCTGGGGCTCAGATTATCCGCACGTCGAGTCCACCTTCCCCAGGAGCCGGCAGATCATTGAGAATATTCTGGCGGAGTGCACTGAAGAGGAGAAGGCCAAGATCGCCGGAGGCAATGCCGCCCGGATCTACCATCTCAACTAGGTTCCAGTAGTCCTCCTCTGGTCACCAGACGCCGCGGTCGCTGGGTCCTCCCGGGTGCGGAGGATCCAGCGCTGTTAGAGGCGCTATGGTGGGCGCAGCTTTCGGTTCGCAAACGATGCCCTGGCCGGGGAACGACTTCTTGAACCCATCGAGAGAACTCCGCGGTGGAGTCGACCTCGTCGTCATGCTTGCCCAGCGGAAAGACAGTCATCTCGTAGAGATATTCGGCGTCCTGATGGTCAGGGAATTGGCGCTGGATAGGGCGGGTTGGCTGACATAAGGTCGGGCAATTCGATCCTACAGGAGGACGCAATGGCGGAAACGACCGACATTTTCGAGGTCATGAGCACGATGCGGGCGATGCGGCGGCTGAAGCCCGACCCGGTGTCGGACGAGTTGATCAACAAAATCCTGCAGGCGGCGCAGTGGGCGCCGAGCGGGGGCAATACCCAGCGCTGGCGGTTCCTGGTGGTCAAGGACTCAGAGATCAAGAAGAAGGTACAAGTCTATTACAAGCGTCTATACGACGAGACGGTCGGCCCGCGCTACGCGTCGAGCGCGCCGCCGCCGGGCTCCGATCCCGCCCGCTACGAGCGTCAGCACGCTGCGGTCGAATACTTGACCAACCATTACCACGAGGCGCCGGTGTGGATCGTGGCCTGCCTCGAAGACGGCGAGAACCCGGGCCGAACGGCCGGCTCATCGATCTATCCTGCGGTGCAGAACATGCTCCTGGCGACACGCGCACTCGGCCTCGGCACGACCTTGACCACGCGGCACACCGGCTACGGGAAGGAGGTCGACGCGATCTTTGGCTTGCCGTCGGGCGTCCATTCATATGCGATCCTGCCGATCGGCTGGCCGATGGGCCGGTTCGGGCCGTTGGGCCGCGGGCCGCTTAAGGATGTCGTCTATCAGGACCAGTGGGGCAAACCCTACCAGGGACTTTAACCTGAGGTGCTACCTCTTGGCGGTATTGCCGTCCGCGGATAGCCCCGATCGTCACAGCCCTCGCACAACCTCGGCGAGCCGTTCATAATCTTCGATCTCGTTGTAAGCATGCGCGGAGATTCGCAGCCAGATTCCGCCATTGATGGCGTGCAGCGGCGCATCGGCGCGCCGATCGAGTAATCGCTCGCGCAGCTCCGCCGCGCGCTCGGGTGTCGCGGGGCCGGTATGCGGAACCCGAACCACCCCCATGGAGGCAGCCACGGCATCTTCCGCCCCTGGTTCGGTATTGAGCTCGCGACAGAGCAGCGAAACCGCATCGGCGGCGAGTGCGGCATTGCGCGCCAACAGCGCCTGGCCGCCAAGGCGTCGATGAAAGTCGATCGCGGCCTCCACGCACAGAAATGCACTGCGGTCGGCGGTCCCGGTCCACTCGAACTCGGCGAGAAAGCCTTTACCAAACCCGTGCGAAATCGTCACCGGGTGTAAATCGGCTTGTTGCTCGGGCGCTGCCCAGAGAAAAGCGCAGCCTTTCGGCGCGCACAACCATTTGTGACAATTGCCGACATACCAGTCGGCCCCGATCGCGCCGAGATCGAGCGATATCTGACCGGGGGCATGCGCCCCATCGACCAGCACCGGCACGCCCGCCGAATGGCACAGCTCGACAATCTCGGCTATCGGCAAAACCAGCGCGCTCGGCGAGGTGATGTGATCGACGACCGCGATCCGCGTGCGTGGGGTCAACGCCGCGCCGATGCCGGCAATGATCGCCGCCGACTGTGGGCGAGGAAACGGGATCGCTGCTTCGGTGATGTGCGCCGCTGCGCGCCCCGCAACGTACCGAATTGCATTGCGCACTGCCGGGTAGCCGTGCGAAAGCACCAGCACCTCGTCGCCCGCGTCCAGCCGCAGTGAACGCAGCACGGCGTTGCAGCCAACGGTGGCATTTTCGACAAAGGCTATGTCTTTTCCATCGGCGCCCACGAAGGCTCCGAGTTTCTCCGCTGCTGCCCGCAGAGATTCAGGCAGCACGCGAAACACGAACCCGCTCGGTTCCGCCTCCATGCGCTGGCGCCAATCCTGCTGCGCCTGCAACACGGCTCGCGGCGCCGCGCCGAACGAGCCATGATTGACGTGCAGCCAGCTCCAATCCAGCCCCCATTCGTCACGGACGGCTCTGCCTAGAGCGGGCATGGTCATGGCGTGCTCCATTCGTTCTACGTTAGGGTCATCGATGACCTATGGCATATCGGTGCAATAGTCCAAAAAAGTTCTCGACGTCCGCCGCCTCGGCGCGGGTGTCGCTGATCATGCGACGAGCGCGGTACGCGGTGCGGCTGTTGAAGGCGGATAGGGTCCCGGAGGTGGCAGCGGTGCCGGACGATCCGGAGTTGACGGCGCGGCGGCTAGACATCGTTTCACATCCCCTAACGCCGGGCTTTGACCAGATTCCCAGCAGTGATGCGGCGTCCCGCAAACTCTGTAACTTATCACCACCATAGAGAAAGAGACTCGCAGTAGAGTGACACTATCCTGTCGAGTTCAACTTGCCGAACGCTTTTAGTATTTGGGGACGGTGTTTATGTCGCCCAGGGCTAGGCGCCCTTGACGAAAAGGTGCAATATCCGGGCATGGCAACCGACGCTATCCCCTCAAGAGGCCCTTGCCGCATTCATAACCTCTGGAAGAGAGACCTGCCATGCCGAATGATCCCTTCGTCGACATCGGCGCACTGCCCTTGCTCGGTCCAGTGCACTATCTCGATGCACGTGATCGGGCGATGTTTGACGCGGGCCATGCGCCCGGTGCCGTGCGGGTGCCAGTCGAGGAATGGGACGCAGCGGCCAAGGCGGCCGACACCGGATTCACTAAGACGGCTTACTGGGATGATGCTTTGGGTTCACTCGGTGTCGATCGTTCGGCGATTGCCATAGCCTACGATGACGGCCGCATGACAAATGCGGCGCGGGTCTGGTTCATCTTGCAGTATTTTGGCATCAAGGCCGGCATCCTGAATGGTGGCTGGTCTGTACTATCCTCGGCGGTCGGACTGCCGACAGCTGCTAAGCCTTCGAAAAGCGGTTTCCGAGCTGTCCCAGGGGCAGGGTCCGTTGGTTTGGTCGATCGGGAGACCCTCAAGCGTCAACTTAACAGCGACGGGCATGTGTTTGACACCCGTACGCGCGCAGAGTTCACTGGGGAGGACATGCGCAACCGTACCCGCAGCGGGCATCTCCCAGGTGCCCGGCATCTGTCGCATACCGATCTGCTGGACAATGGTGTTGTCCGTCCGGCACCGGCTCTACGAGCCATGCTGGAGCGTGTGGGATTCGGCCCAGGCGACCACATCGTGACCCATTGCGAAGGGGGCGGGAGGGCGGCGCTGGCCGCAGCCGCGGCGGTGCGCGCCGGGTTTGACGACGTCCGGGTATACTACCTTAGCTTCGCGGATTGGGCGCGTGATGAGAGCTGCCCGATCGTGCGCGATTAGGCGAGCCGAAAGATCCCTGGGAGGACGGCCGAAGCCGCTCCTACCCGGAGAAGTTCCCGCGCTGTCGGCTACGAGCCTTTTTGCACCCCGAAACACGCCATCTGATGCGACGACTTGCCCGACGGCCTCCGCACGCACCACCGCTGCGGCGTCGGATTTCGTGTGCCTCGGGGTCGAGCACCCCCGGAGCATCCGGTGATAAAGTTCGACTTCCGACGGGTCCTTGTAGACCCGTAATTTGAGAGGCAGACAGAACGCGGCAGGTACTTGGTGCTGTCGAGCAGCGGATTGACAACGTTCTCGCAGTCGGCGGCGATACCGTATCCGGGGCACTGAGGGCCGGAGGTGGATACCTACTCGATCATATTGGCGTCCCCAAGGGGATTCGAACCCCTGTTACCGCCGTGAAAGGGCGATGTCCTAGGCCTCTAGACGATGGGGACGCAGCGCTGGGCCAAAGGATCTAGAGTGGCGGACGGAATAAATCAACGGGTGTGTGCCCGGTCGCGAGGCATGGGGCCGCTATGAGCGGTGGCGATTCCGCCAGCGAAGCGATCTCGTGGCGGCGCCGTCGCAGGACACGCGAAGCCCGATGATCCGCGACAGGATTGGTGGCCGCGAGCTTTCCACAACGACATCCGAGACGCGACTGTGATCGAACGCGCCACAGCGGCGCAGCGCTTCAGTCAAATAATCGGCCTCGGCGGCCCTGGGCCAGGATTCCGATGTCATTCGGCTGCCATGCGCTTACTCGGCTTTGGCCAGCGCATTGCGACGAGCGGCAGGACCTCCTCGATCAGCCGCCGCGTCTGCCCCAGCGTCTCCTCATCGCCGCGGGCCGCCGGGCGCAGGATGAATTTGGAGATCCCGGCATCGACATAGGCGGCGATCCGCTCGACGATCGCGCTTGCATCGCCGATCGCAAAATAATGCAGCGGGTCGCGTCCGGTACGCTTGCGGTAAGCTTCAAACAGGCGGGCGAGACCGGGCTCGTCGGTCCGACCGAAGCGGAACGGGATGCCGGCCCCGTAATGGTCGTCGTCGATCGCGCGTCCTTGGGCGGCGGCTGCCTCACGGATGGCGGCGACGATCGGTGCGAGCTGCACGGGAGCCTCGGCGCCCGCCTGCCAGCCGGTGCCGAAACGCGCGGTGCGCCGGATCGCCCCCTCGGACGAGCCGCCGATCCACATTGGCAGATCGGGCTGCACCGGCTTTGGCGCGATCGAGGCGCCGGTCAGATGATAGTGGACGCCCTCGAAATCGACCTCGTCCTCGCGCCATAGCCGGCGGATAATTTCGAGCCCTTCGTCGGTCTTGCGGCCGCGCGTCTTGGTGTCGAGATTCAATGTCTGCCATTCGGGCGCCAGCGGGCTGCCGATGCCGAAAGCCGGTAACAGGCGCCCTTCGGACAACACGTCGATCGTCGCACATTGCTTCGCCAGCAACACCGGATCGCGGAACGCCAGCGACAACACATTGACACCGAATTTGAGCCGGCGCGTCCGGCCGGCGAGTGCCGCCATCATGCTCATGCATTCGAGGATCGGCTCGCGGCTGATCATCCGGTCCGTCTGCCATAGCGAATCGATGCCCCCCGCCTCGCACAGATCGACCCAGCGCCAGAAACCGGCGGCTCCGGCGAACGGAAACTCCATCAGGCCCAGCCCGATCGCGACATTCCTCGGCATCCAACCCTCCTCGTCGGTATCATGCAGGTTAGCGCACCGACGTTCAGGATGTGAGTCTTGCATCGGGCGGGCGGGTTATGGCCCGATCGCGGCGGTAGAAGCGGAGTAGGGGAGGGGGTCGATGCGGGTATTCGCGACACTTCCGCAGGAGGATCTGCGCAGGGTCGGGACGGTGGCCCGGGCAGTCGAGGCGGATGGCTACGACGGCGTCGTCGCTATGGAGAACAAGCACGATCCGTTTTTGGCATTAGCGGTAGCCGGGCCGGCGACCGAGCGGATCGAATTGCACACCGGCGTCGCGATCGCCTTCGCGCGCACACCGATGGCGGTCGCCAATGTCGGCTGGGACCTGGCCGGGTCGACCGGGGGGAGGTTTGTGATCGGCCTCGGCTCGCAGGTCAGAGCGCACAACGAGCGGCGCTTCTCGGTGCCGTGGACGCCGCCGGCGCCGCGCATGCGCGAATATGTGCAGGTGCTACGCGCGATTTGGCGGTGCTGGAAGACCGGCGAAAAGCCGGCCTTCGAAGGACAGCATTACCGCTTCACATTGATGACACCCAACTTCGCGCCCGAGCCGATCGACGCCCCGCCGCCGGCCGTCATGATCGCCGCGGTCGGTCCGGCGATGCTCAGGGTCGCAGCCGAAGAGTGCGACGGCGTTAAATTACACGGTTTCTGCACGCGCAGATATCTGACCGACGAGATCATGCCGCGCATCGCGGCCGGTCTCGCCAAGGCGGGCCGCAGGCGGGCGCAGTACGAGATTTCAGGCGGCGGCTTTCTCGCGACCGGACTGGATGACGAGGCGGTTGCGCGCCGCTTCGAATGGGTGCGCCAGCGTGTCGCCTTCTATGGATCGACACCGGCCTATTACCCGGTGCTCGCCGTCCATGGCCTGGAGGATCTCGGCCACAAGCTCAACGCCCTGACCCGGCAGGGGCGATGGAGCGAGATGGCGAGGGAGGTGCCGGATGATGCCGCCCATCTCTTCGCCGCGGTCGGCCGACACGATCAGATCGTCGCGGCAATCGACCGACGCTTCGGCGGTCTCGTCGACGCGCTGACCCTGCGCGGGGACGGCGCCGGCGAGATGCCGCCCGACCTCGTCCAAGATATCCGTCGCCTGCCGCACGCTTTCCAAGGTTTCGCACGGCAAGATTGAGCAGCGGTGGGATCAGCTAAACATTTGTATCGAACCATCGAGTAAAGTCCAACCGTTTGACCATCCCAACCGTCCTTTGCTATAGGAGCGCGCCGGTCGAGGAAGGGTGATTGTGATGTCGCTGCGAGACAAATACCTCAGCATCCTGTCCCAGATCGCACCTACCGGGGCCGCTGGCATCGCGCTGTTGCTTGGCTCGACGATGCCGAGCAACGCTGCCCAGCATTCGGCAAGCGCCGAGCCCTTGGCCGCAAACCCAGCCGGTGTCGGCGAACGGCTCGCTGCCATTCGCGAGGCGGTCTCCGAGTTTGCTAAAGGGGATAGCGGGGCGGCGCGATCGGAAGACGGCGAACTTCATCTCGCGTGGGGCAACTGGTGGCGCAATTGGGGCTGGGGTCGCCGGGGCTGGGGTTGGCCCAACTGGAACAATTGGCGCAATTGGCATCCTTGGAACAATTTTTGGCGTAATTGGTGATTGGCCTGCGCTGGATCGCATGGCGAGCGGCCCCGTGCCGAGAATAGAGCTGCTGGTCGTCCAGCCCACCCCGTTCTGCAACATTGATTGCCGTTACTGTTACCTTCCGGATCGGAACTCGAAGTCAGTCGTCGCGCGACAAACACTGCACAATCTCTTTTCTCAGGTTTTCGCCTCAGGCTGGGTCGGCGATTATCTTTCGGTCGTCTGGCATGCCGGCGAGCCTATGGTTCTGCCGATCGACTTCTATCGCGATGCGTTCCGGATGATCGATCTCCTCAAGCCCGCGGACGTCGTAGTGGCGCATTCGTTTCAGACCAACGGGACCCTGATCGACGAGGCATGGTGTGTGTTCTTCGCGGAGGAACGGGTCGGTGTCGGGGTCAGCATCGACGGCCCAGGGCATTTTCACGACCGCCACCGGCTGACCCGCGCGGGGCGAGGCACCTTTGACAGGACGATCGCCGGCATTCGGCTTTTGCGCCGCCATCAGCTTCCGTACCACGTAATCTCGGTGCTGTCGGCGGCCAGCATGGCGGCACCGCACGAGATGTTCGATTTCTATGTCGAGGAAGGGATCGAGCGGGTGTGCTTCAATGTCGAGGAATCCGAAGGCGACCACGTGTCCGAATCCTTCCGAGAGGCGGGAGTCGAAGAGGCCTATTATCGGTTCCTGGACGAATTCTGGCGGCTGTCCGCCGCCGCTCCCGGAAAGATCACTTTTATCCGTGAGATTGAGCACGCGATACAGCAGGTTATCCGCCCCGCGGACGCGCCGTTCCATAATCAGCTAGTCGAGCCCTTTGCCATCACCAGCATGGATTGGGCCGGCAACGTGTCGACCTTTTCGCCCGAGCTGCTCGGTTTGAAGAACTCTGCCTATCAAGATTTTATTCTAGGGAATATCAATCGCGATCTCCTCGTCGATTTACCGCGTCGACCCAATTTCACCAGGATGCTTGCGGACATCCAGACCGGTGTCGAGATGTGCCGCAAGCGCTGCGAGTACTTCAGCGTGTGTGGCGGCGGCGAGCCCGTCAACAAGCTCGCCGAAAACGGCAGCTTAGCCAGCAGCGAGACGACCTATTGCCGTCTGACCAAGATGCGCGCAACCGATCTCGTGCTCGATGCGCTCGAGCGGGTGCAGCCAGCCGGATTGAACCGGGAGTACGCCGGGGCCGGCGTGTGCGGATGAGTTCAGTCGATTCGGAGGACAGTATGCACAACACACTCTGCCGGTTGGCTGGGCCCGTCGTCGCCGCTCTGATTTACGGCGGCCTGGTTGGCCTCGCTCTGGCGCAAGTCACGCCGGCACGGCCGAGCGTCGGTGAGCCGCCGCCGCAATACGCTGCTCCCGGATCAGAGCCGCCGGCAATCCCCGCCAACCCGCCGGAAACCGCGGCACAGTTCGAGTTGCCGGTGCTGTATGTGACGAGCGTCGAGGTCCTGCGCACCAGCACCGATCCCAGGCTCGACATTGTGCGGGTGACCGGTTTGGCGAGCTCTCAGGGCTGGAGTGACCCGGAATTGGTTCCAACTTTTGCAGGCAAGCCTATGGATGACGTACTTGATCTGCAATTGATCGCGACCGCGCCGCTGCAATCTCAGGCGGCGGACGGCTTTGTCCCGCTTGGTGCGGTCTTTACGCTCGAAGAGGACCACACATTCAAGGGTGTGCGCATCCGTGCCTCGGAGAACACGATAGAGGTCAAGCCGATTCCAGGCCTGAAGCAGGCTGATATAACGGTCGGTAGCTGCAAGGACTGCATCGGCAAGAAATTCGTCGAGAGCGGCCAGGCATCGGCTGGACAAGCGGGTGTCGTCCGTCAGGAGGATCTTCCCAAAATCCTGCGCTGGATCATCCCGTCGCGCGGCATCAGAGGAATTACGCACAATCCGAACCGGCTCAATTTGATCCTTGGTGACGACAACACGATCGTTCAGGCTTATTGGGAGTAGGCAGGGGCGACAACTCGACCGCGTCAGCGATGCGGCGATTGACCGGATACCGGGTCGGCGATCCTTTCCGGGCTGGGGTCTCCCTTGGGTTAGCCTTGTACCTGGCCCTCGCTATTCGCGCGGCTAACAATGCGGAGGCCCAAGCGAGCCAACCCCCCACCGCCGAAAAGTCAGTGCTGACGGGGTTGCTCGGCCAGGGCGGAGCCGTTGCGCTCGACCGGGTGGCGTTTGCCGTCGAGGGAGCTGAATCCAATCATGGGGCCGATCCGCGAATGTGGGGTCCAGACCCAAGCGGTCCGCAAGGACCGATGCAGGTTTCCGCGGCCGCGGCTCTAGAGGCGGGCGGCGGCGACCGCTTTAACGAGAGCGAGAACCGGGCGCTTGGACGCGCCTATCTGGCGCAAATGTACCGCCGATACGGCAGCTGGCCCGACGCCCTGGCCGCATACAACTGGGGCCCGGGCCACATGGATTCCTGGATCAGCAGCGGTCGCCCGTTCGAGAAATTCCCGCCGGCGGTCGAGATTTACCGCATCCGTGTGCTGGTCGGCTCTTCCCTCGGTATGCCAGGGCGCGGGTTCGTCCATCTGCAACCTAGACGGCCGGTAGCCGATCCCCATAACGGTCGTGCCGCGGTCGAGCGGCTCTACCCCGAAATCATGCGGTCGAGCGAACTAAGCACTCGCTGAGCCGTCGTCGGCGCAGTGGCGTCGATCGGCGTCTTCTGCCGCCGTAACAAGTCGAGCGGGTGGGTCTGGTATTTACGCCGCTTTGTTTAATACTGAAGCGTTTTTGTGATCACGGATACAAAATTTTACAGTGCCAAATCGCTTCTCTAGGCGTTTGGAAGTTGTGCATTTCTGATAACGGGTGATCGTGATGTGGGAGAAGGCACAGTCGGCAAACCGGGTAACCGCGGTGTTTCAGAACGCCGCAATTTCGATCGAGTGTGCGCATAAGACCACCTTGGCCCAGCTAGCCGAGCAACTTAGGGCGCTGGGCGAGATCCATGGTAAACTGATACTTCCTGTCCGCGTCCGGGTGGCTGCAGCACCCCGGTAATCGGCCCGGGTACAGCTATCCCGCCGAGCGACGAATTTGCATATTCGCATGTAAGATAGATTATATGGCGTCCTAATCTTTCACGGCAAAATGGTCTATCCGAGCGCGAAATCGGGTTTTCACTGTATCTCGCCCGCCTGGGTCGATCAGCCGTTAATATTTATAGCGCCACTGGGGTCGACACGATCGATGCAGTCTATAGGATCGCTATCGCATTTAACGGAAAGGCGCCCACCATGACCCGCCATTTCGGCGTCCTGATTCCTTCGACTAACACGACCGTCGAGATCGAGTGCCGGCTGTTGCCGGCGACCTACCAGGCGCATTTCGGGCGGCTGATGTCGAGCACCCCCGGCCGAACCTTTTCGCCGAGCCGGGACGACGACATCGACTACCAATCGCGCCTGCTCGGTACCGCCAAGGTCGAGCTCGTGATTTTGGCGCAAACTTCGGCGAGCCTGTTCGCCGACGATTACGATGCGGTCGTGACCCGGCGGATGAGTGCCGGCGCCGGCGCTCCTGCCATCACCTCGGCTCAGGCGGTCGGCCGCGCGGTGCGCGCGTTGGGAGCGCGGCGTATTGCGGTCGTCTCGCCCTATTCGGACGAGGTCAACCAGCGTGCCGGCCATTACTTTGCGGCGCAGCACGGGATCGAGACCGTCGCCCTCGAAGGCTTCGGCGCGACCAATTCCTATGCGATCGGGCAGCTCGGACCGGAGAACGCGCGCGACGCCTTCGCACGGATCGACCGGGCCGAGATCGAGGTCTTTGTCGTGCCCGGCGGCAACTTTCCGACGCTGACCTCGATCGCCCAGTGGGAGCGGGAATTCGGCAAACCGGTCGTAACCACCAACCAGGCCTCGTTTTGGGCGATGCTGCGCGCGTTCGATACCGGCGACCCCATCCCAGGCTTTGGCCGCCTCCTCGACGAAATGCCTGCCGGCTAAGGCAAGTAGTGGGCGAAGACGACCGGAGAGACGAAGGCCCAGGTCTCGATAAACGTAGAACGGTCGGGCCTGCGCCCGAGTTCCTCCATCGCGCCTAAGAGGCAGAACCAGTTCAGCACCTCATGCTGGCCGCTGTCCTCGATCTCGTCCGTCGTGTAGCGGTGCCAGATCGCGTAGTCGCCTTTTTCGAGCGCGTCGTAGAGCCGCCGGTCGGCCGCGACATCGGGCCACAACTGGTAGTTCTTCTCGGTCAGAAACGAGTGTGACCAGCTCGACGAGGCCATGATCGCGGTGCGCCACGGGCTCTTCGCCATGACCCGCGCGGTGGCGGCACCGACCGCCATGCAGCGTGCGGGGCTCGGCGACGGCGGGTCGAGCTCGCGGATCTTGTCGCGCATCGCCAATGGTAATCGCAGGCCACGCGCCGCATTAACGCGCCGGCCGTAGCAGTTCACCGAGAACGGCACGACCGGGTAGCCGAACCCACGCCGTTCGTCATCGAGCAGCAACAAGGTGTAGGCGAAGGCGTGGCCGAGCGGGTGATGTAGCGGCCGGTAGGCATAGGCGGTGTCGATGCCGTGCTCGAGCAGCCCCGATGCCAGGTATTTGCCGGCGGAGCGGTGGCCGCTGAAGCTGAACCGCTTGTCGTTCGGCTCGTCCCAAGGGTTCCAGGCCCGGTTCTTCCACGGCTCAATCTCATGCCCGTCATAGGCGAGCACCGCGAAGGGTGGGACGACGTCCTCCTTGAAGTTTTCGTATTGGTCGTCGCCAAACATGACGATGACGTCCGGCTTGAACTCGTCGAGCGCGGCTCGGGTCTCGGCAAAGTGTCGGCGATAGACATCGCGCGCCCGTCCGGCTGACGCAGCACCCCAATCGTTGCCGAGCTCCTCGCGCAGCTGAGCTGGCCAGCGCGCAGGGTCCTTCATCTCCGCCGGCATGTCCGGGTCGTCGAGCGAAGTGCGCATCATGCCGGTCCAGTCCTCGTTCCGGCGCAGCATGACCGGCCGATGCGTGCAGCCCAGTCCCAGGATTTCAGCCATTCCTCACGTCCCTCCAATGGTCTTTCCGGCGCTTCCCGCCCCCCACCCCCTCCCTCTCCCCGCAAGCGGACAGAGGGAGGGACCCGCGAAGCGGGAGGGTGAGGGGCAATCCCGGGGGCTCTAAGCCCGGTTGGCGTGCCAGTAGCTGTTGCGCAGCACACGGCCGGGCAATGCCCCGGTGTGCTTGCCTTCCTCGTATAGCACCTGGCCGTTGACCACGGTGGCGAAGATGCCTTCGGCCGACTCCTTGATCCGCCACGCACCCTTCGGGAAGTCGCGCACGACGGCCTCCTGGCCGCATTTCACGGTGGCCGGATCGAAGATCGCGATGTCGGCCGCCATGCCGGGGTGCAGCAGCCCGCGGTCGTAAATGCCAAAGGTCGTGGCTGAATCGAAGGTCAGCCGGCGCACCGCCTGTTCCAGCGTCATCACCTGCTTCTCGCGCACCCACTCGCCGAGGAGCTTGGTGAGATAGCCGTAGCCGCCGTGGAACTGTACATGCGCGCCGCCGTCGCCGAGCCCGATCACGGCGTTGGGATGGGTCAGGATCTTCGTCAGCGCCTCGTCATCGACATTATTCTCGGCCTGCAAAAAGCGGGTTTCGAGCTTTTCTTCGACAACGAGATCGAGGAAAGCGTCGATCACGCGCTTGCCTTGCTTCTCGGCAATCTGCCCGATCGACTTGAACTGCATCCACTTGTTCTTGTCGAGCACCGGCTCGTTGACCCACATGTAATTCCACCAGGTCTTCGAGAAACCGACCGCCGTTTCGGGCTTGTTTACGACCGATTCCTCGTGGAGCTTGGCGCGAATCTGGGGATCGGCATACGCCTTCATTTTCTCTTCGTCGGACGACAGCAGGATCGGGTGCCAAGTCGGCAGACCGCGGAATACCTGGCAGTTCTTCATCGTGAAGTCCTGCGTGACCCGGTTCGGGCTGCACATCGGGTAGGCGCGGATGCCGAGTGCCGCGGTCTCCTCGACCCGCGCCATGTGCGTCTTCCACTCTTCGGGCTTGCGCATAGTCTGGGAGAGGCTGTTGTAGACGACGGTTCGCCCGGTCGCCTCGGCGAGACGCCGGATCATGCCGTCCTGCAACTCGACATACTGGCCGCCGCCGGCCTGGATCGTGCCGGTGCCCATCTCGCGCAACACGTCGCCGAGCGCAAAAATCTCTGTTTCGTCGGCCCAGAGAGCGGGGATGTGGCAACCCTGCGGATCATAGTGACCCCGCTCGCGCGACACCGAGAGGCCGAGCGCGCCGGCTTTCATGCCGTCGCGGACGACGTCTTGCATTGCCTTGATCTGGTTGTCGGAGGCGCCCGGCTTTTGGCACTCGTCGCCCATCACGTAATGACGCACCGCGGTATGGCCGATCAAATTACCGACATTGATGCCCAGACATTTGTCGAGCCGGTCCATGTATTGGCCGGTCGTCTCCCAGTCGAACTCGACGGTACGCAACACCTCCATCGGGATCGCTTCGACATAGGAGAGGAATTCAGCCAACCGCTCCTCAGTGCCCTTGCGCACCGGCGCCAATGACAGCGAGCAATTACCGAAGATCACGGTAGTGGCGCCGTGCTCGGGGGAGAAGGTGCACAGCGGGTCCCAAGTGACCTGGGCATCGTAATGGCAGTGATTGTCGATAAAACCGGGGGCAACGGCGCGGCCTTCCGCGTCGACCGTGCGTCCCGCAGTGCCGCTCAGCTTACCGATGTCGACGATCTTGCCGTTCTTGATGCCGATATCGCCCCGGAACGCCGGCATCCCCGAGCCGTCGACAATCAGTCCGTTTTTGATCAGCAGATCATACGCCATCGCTATTCCTCCTACGGCCGGATCATTTCGGGCAAGAGTGTAACGCCTCGCGCGTCCCGGACCACCCTGGGTGCACGCCGAGCCATGACGTGAACGCGGGGGTGCCCGTCGCAAAGCGATGGTTATGGTGGGTGCTGAGACGGTTCGTGCTAAAGGCTGGACGCCGACGCCGATAGGAGTTGCCGAAGCCATGACATTATCTGCCGACGAATATCACGATCATCTGAAGACAACCGCGGTACGCGCGGGCTTTGCCTTCGGCGACATCGTTCTGCCGAGCGAACAAGATGTGAGCGTTGGACAGCTGCGGTTTCGTTACCTCGATTGGGGAACCAACGGGCTGCGGCCGATCCTCTTTCTACATGGCGGCGCCCTGACCGCGCATACCTGGGATTTGTGCTGCCTGGCATTGCGCGACGAGTTTCACTGCATGGCACTCGATCAGCGCGGCCATGGCGACACCGACTGGGCGCCCGATGGTGATTATTCGATCGGTGCCCAGCGCGAGGACATCCGAGGCTTCGCCGATCGGTTGGGTCTCGATCGTTTCGTGCTCGTCGGGCAGTCGATGGGAGCGATCAACGGGC
Source organism: uncultured Alphaproteobacteria bacterium (assembly GCA_963703745.1). Lineage (GTDB taxonomy): Bacteria > Pseudomonadota > Alphaproteobacteria > ATCC43930 > CGMCC-115725 > AP-15. Next base: position 562,755 of record CAVPFL010000002.1, read on the forward strand.
TCGCTTTCGCGGTCGCCCACCCCGAGCGACTCTCGGCATTAGTCATGATCGACGCCGGCCCCGAGGTCAGGCGCCGGGGATCGAGCCGCATACGCGAGTTTGTCAACGGCGGGGCCAAACCGGAGACCTTGGAAGAGATCATCGAGCGCGCACTCGCCTTCAACCCGCGGCGTGACCCACAGATCTTGCGCCGTAGCCTGATGCACAATCTACGCCGGCAATCGGATGGCAGCTGGAGCTGGAAATACGACAGGAGCAGGTTTCAGCGATTCGATCACGACACCCACCTCGCCGAGCGGCGCCGGCTCGCCGACGAGCTCGCCAACCTCACCTGTCCCGCTTTGGTCGTGCGCGGCGCTGAGAGCGACGTGTTCCACCAGGACGATGCCGAGCGTTTGGCCAAGAATTTTCCCGACGGCCGGCAAATCACGATCGCGCAAGCCGGACACACCGTGCAGGGCGACAACCCGAAGGATCTGGTCGCCGCGCTGCGCGAGTTTCTCGGATAATACTTTACCCCTGCCGGACGAGCCTGCGGACCCGGTGGTTTTCGGTGTCGGCGATATAGATCGATCCGTCGGGTCCGACGACGGCGCCGTGCGGGCGTCCAAGACCCGCTGCCCGCGCCGGCCCGCCATCGCCTTCGCCGCCCTTCCGGCCGCCGGCGATGGTCTGGACAATTCCGTTCGAGGCATAGATGCGGCGGATCGCGTGGTTCTCGGTATCGACGATCAAAATATCGCCCCCTGTGTCGAGCGCGAATTCCTTCGGCGCGTCGAAAGTCGCGGTGAGGGCCGGGCCGTCGTCGCCGCTGTAACCGCGCGCACCGGTCCCGGCGCAGGTGGTGATGACCTCGGTACGCGGGTCGACCGCACGCAACGTGCTGCCCTGGCGCTCCAGGATGTAAACGGTTCCGTCAGTCGCCGCCTTGACCGCGCGAGCACCGTGGATTCCGGCCGCCGTTGCCGGTCCGCCGTCGCCGCTGTGCTGCGCCTCGCCGGTTCCGGCAAAGGTCGAAATCATTCCCGTCGCAAGGTCGACGACGCGAACCCGGTGGTCGGCGACATCGGCAATGAACAGCCGGCGATGCGCGGGATCGAACGCCAGCCCGTTGGGTTCGACCATTCCGGCCCGTGACGCGGGGCCGCCGTCGCCGCCGACCCCCGTGGAACCGTTTCCGGCGAACGTCGTGATCACGCCTGAGCCAGCATCGACCCGGCGGACGCAATGGTTGTGGCGGTCGGCGATGTAGACGTTTGCGGCCTTGTCGATCGCGATGCCGTAAGGCTCGTTGAGCCGGGCGCGGGTGGCGGGGCCGCCATCCCCGGAATACCCGGCTTCACCCGATCCGGCACAGGTCGTGATGATACCAGTCTGCGTATCGACGCGCCGGATGCGATGGTTGAAGGTGTCGGAGAAATAGAGATTGCCGTCTGCGTCAAAGCCGACATCGAACGGCCCGTTTAAGAGGGCGTGTTTAGCCGGCCCGCCATCGCCGGCAAAGCCCCGCTCGCCGCTGCCGACTGCCGTCGTGATAATCCAGGACTGACTTGGCATGAGCGGCCCCTTTGGTTGAGGTAAGCGATATTAGCATCGCTTTCCGAGCCGGCGACCGCCGATGTAAGCTGCCCCGTATCCCTCGCACGAGCGACGCCATGTCTTTCCAGCGTACTACGACCCTTCGCTCACTTCCGGCTGCGGCGATCCTCGCGGCGATGCTGTTCGCTCCCGCGGCCGATGCCCCCGACATCGCCTCGCTGACCGGCCAGCTGCTGATCGCGTCGCCGAATATCGGCGATCCGCGCTTTGCCAACACCGTTATCCTGATGGTCAAGCACGACAAGGAGGGGGCCCTCGGCATCGTCATCAATCGGCCGGTCGGCGAGAAGTCGATAGCGAGCCTGCTGGAGGCGCCCGGCGAAGACGTCTCGGATATCGAGGGCACGCTGCGCGTCTTTGCCGGCGGTCCGGTGCAACCCGAGCTCGGCTTTGTCGTGCACAGCGCCGAATACCGGCGCGACGATACCATCGATGTCGACGGCCGCGTGGCGATGACGGCGAGCCGTCAGATCTTGCGCGACATCGGTCACCATCGGGGCCCAGAAAAAACCCTCTTTGCGCTCGGCTATGCAGGCTGGGGACCCGGTCAGCTAGAAGCCGAACTCGCCCGCCACGACTGGTTCACCGCCCCCGAAGAGCCCAAACTTATCTTCGACGACGATCGCGCCAATCTGTGGGACGACGCGATGGCGCGCCGCACCCGCGAGCTTTAATGCGACATGAGCACCGGCAACGTCATGCTCTGCAGGATCGAGCGGGTGGCGCCGCCGAGCAGCAGCTCGCGCAGCCGAGAATGGCCATAGGCGCCGATCACCAGTAGATCGGCGCCGAGATCGGCGGCGCGCGACAGCAGCACGTCGCCGGCTGGAACGCCGGCCGAGACGGTGCGCTCGATCGTGGCCTTGACGCCGTGGCGCGCCAGATGCAGCGAGATGTCGGCGCCGGGAAGCTCACCATGCGCGTCCGGTCCTTCGCGCGCATCGATCGTCAGTACGGTCACGATGTCGGCGGCCATCAGCAGCGGGATCGCGTCGCTGACGGCGCGGGTCGCCTCGCGGGTCGCGTTCCAGCCGATCAGCACCCGGCGCCCGACGGTCTCGTAATGGCCGGCATAGGGGACGACGAGAATCGGCCGCCCCGACGCCAGGGTCACGTGTTCCGGACGGGGCCTCAGCATCTCGGCGTCGCCGCGATCAGGATCGAGCTGGCCGAGGATCGTCAAATCGACATAGCGCGCGTGCAGGGCGGGATCCGATTCTAGCCCGTCGGCAACCACGCGCCACTCGGCCGATAGGCCACGCAGGCTCGCGGCGTGCTCGAACGCCTCGCGCTCCTTGTCGGAGGTTTCTTGCGCCTTCTCACGCAGCTCGCGGAAGAACGGGTCGAGCAGCGCGGGGTCGTAATAACCCAAATGCCTCGGTGCCTCGGGAGCCGGGAGCAGGTAGAGCCCGACGAGATGCGCGGCAAACCGCTCGGCAAGCGCTGCTGCGAGGTCCATACGCCCGCGCGATGCCGGCTCGGAATCGAGGACGACCAGCAGGTCCTTGTAGCTCATGTGTCGATCTCCTGATCTCGCTCGGCAAAGATAGCTGGCCGTAATGCCCGACCGCAACGTGGCGGCGCCGGCCGAGTGTGCTATGACCAGAGACGATGACCGATCTCGCGTTCACCCCGACAGCCGAACTCGCTCGACTGATCGCCTGGCCCTGCAACCCGTTCACAATCGCGACGCCGACCTCGTAGCCGATGGCGCTGCTGTTCCGCTCTACGGTCGATTCTGCAGCCCGCTGGCGAGCGCAGCTGACAAGGCTGACGCAAGAGCTCGAGGTGCGGGTGTGGCCGGATATCGGAAATCCGGCGGAAATTGACTATGCGCTGGTATGGCGGCCGGAACCCGGTTTCCTGGCGTCATTGCCGAACCTCAAGCTGATTCTCTCGCTCGGCGCCGGGGTCGACCACCTGCTCGGCGACCCGCAATTGCCACGCCACCTGCCGATTGTCCGGCTCGTCGACCCCCACATGACGGCCGCGATGAGCGAATACGTCATTCTGCAAGTGCTGCGCTTACATCGCCGGGACCTCGACTACCGCACCCAGCAGGAGGCCGGGGTTTGGCGCGAGCTCGATCAGCAGAACGCCGTCGAGCGGCGGGTCGGGATCCTCGGCCTCGGCGAACTCGGGCGGGATGCCGCAAAAAAGCTGAAATCGCTCGGGTTCGATGTCGCCGGCTGGAGCCGCAGCGAAAGGGCCGTCGCAGGAGTGAAGTGCCATGCCGGTGCAGCCGGCCTGCCAGTGCTGCTCGGCCGCAGCGAGATCCTCGTCTGCCTGTTGCCGCTGACCGCCGAGACCAAGGGCATATTGAACGCGCAGACCCTGTCGCTGTTACCGAAGGGGGCGGCGCTGGTCAACGCCGCCCGCGGCGCCCATCTCGTCGAAGAGGACCTGTTCGCCGCACTCGCCTCGGGGCAGATCTCGGCCGCGGTTCTCGACGTCTTTCACGAGGAGCCGCTGCCCGCGGATCACCCGTTCTGGCACCACCCGCGCGTCGTCGTCACACCGCACGTCGCCGCCTTTACCAACCCGGCGACCGCCGCGCCGATCATCCTGGACAACATCCGGCGCTTTGAGGAAGGTCGCCCGCTCCTCAACCTGATCGATCCGGCCCGCGGCTATTGACCGCTCGGCGTCGCTCAGGGGCCGCACGCAGCCGCGAATTCCCGGTTATCAGTTAAATACCGGGAAATGTCGACTTCCCGGACTTAACCGGCAAATCGGGGGCTCGGTTTTAGAAAAATCAACGAGTTGTGGCCAATTTCCCGAGATTAGCGAACCGGGAATTTGCTCCGGCTGAACCGGGAAATTTTGTCGACCGATCGGCGACAATTTTCCCGGTTTTCGCACATATCGGGGAATTATCCGGGAATCGGCGGGCCCGCTGCTACCACGCAGGGGGCTGGTAATAGGGCGGCGGGTAATAGTAGGGCGATGCCGCCCCCGAATAGGCCGCCGAGGTGGCCGCGGCGCCGACTGCGGCACCGGCCAGCGCCGCACCGGCGGCGGCCCCATAACCATAACCCCCGTGATAGACGGTGGTGCCGCCATAATAGCCGCCATGATAAGCCGTGCCGCCATAATAGCCGCCATGATAAGCCGTGCCGCCATAGTAGCCGCCGTGATAGCCGCCGGCGGCGCCGCCGTGATAGGCGCCGTAGCGATACCCGCTGGAGCTCCCGGAGACCGAGCCGCCGCGAGGGCCGGTCGCGCTAAACGATCTGTTATAGGAAGCGCCGCCAAAGCCACCGTGATAGGCCCCCCAAGCGAAGGCCTTCGGCGCGGCCGATACGGCCAACACCACACCAAGAGCGAGGATCATCAGTCGTTTCATTATCTGGTTCCTCTCTTTTTGCCCGCCGGCGCCGCCGCTGCGACTGGCTTCAACTCGACCTGCGTTGCTCCCGCCGGCGGCTGGAAAGCGAAATCGGCATCGGGCGTCTGGACATTGAAATTCCAGTCGGAGAACTCCGCGATGAAGTTCGGTTGGCCGGGCAGCGTGCGGTAGGTCACGATCAACCGCCGCGGCAGGGATTGCTCGTTCTTCGCCACCCACAGCTCTAGCTCGATGCCGGGCGGCTGAAAAAAGAACAGATGATCATAGGGAGCGCCGTCGATCGTCACGGTGTTGACGAGGCGGCCCGAGGTGACACCGGTCAAAAACGCCTTGCCGGGTTCGTCGGACAGGAAATCGGCGAGCGGAAAGTCGACGCCGAGACGTCCGACCGCCTCCTTCAGCATGCCGGCGATGGTGCCCTCCGGCACGGCGATGCTGGCATATTTGTTTTGCGCGGCCGAATAGATGATGGCGGTCTTGCCGCCGAAGGCGAGCTTGTTCGACCCGTCGTCGCCGCTCACTTCGGCCAAGAGACGGTTTGGCCGGTGCATTGTGACCTTCAAGGTGTGGAAGATGTGCAGCGGCTCGCCGTTGGGGTCCGCATAGACCCGAATCGTCCGCGCCTGAAACGACATCTGCTCGGCTCGCAAGGTCTGACCCATGCGCTGGAGCGCGGCGGCCGCGTCCTCGCTGATCGCCGGTTGCGCCTGCTTGGCGGGCTCGGCCGCCAGTAAGGCGACCGGGACAAGGCCGATGATGCTGCCGGCGAGCAATCCGCCGAGAATCGCGATATGTCGGAGCTTCACCACTCTGTCTCCCTCGAGATCTGCCTCCGCGAGTTCACCGAGCGTGACCCCGCAGCGCCGCTGGCTATGCACCTTTGAGAATCGTGCCGCAAGCACGAACGCCAAATTTTTGCCAACCGCTGATCCGGATCCCAGCCGGAATCACCGATCGCTATTCCGGCGGAGTCAGCCGCTTGCGCATGAAATGCTTGTGCTGGTCGGGCGGGTATTCGAGCCGCCCGAACTCCTGATAACCGAGCTTTTCGTAAAAGCCCGGTGCCTGAAAGCTGAACGTGTCTAGGTATGCCGAGTGACAGCCGCGTTCGCGGGCCAGGACTTCCGCCCGAACCATCAGCTCGCGCCCGACGCCGCGCCCGCGCAGTCCCTCGGACACCCAAAGATATTTTACAAACAACCACCCGCAATAGGTTTCACCCGCGAGCCCGGCAGCAATCCGGCCTTCCTCGCGCAGGAAAATGGCGAGCGGCTGCCAAGGCGGGTGCTGCGGCCATCGGCCTTCATTGTAGGCTTCCAGGGCATACGGCAGCACCTCGACATCGGCCTCGTCGGGTGCATCTTCAACCGTCAGCCGATAGCCCGGACCGAGCCTGGAAACTGAAGTATCGCTCATTGACCCAGCATATCACAAACGGCGCAAACAGCTTGGCACCAGAGCGGTGAGGGCTAAGTGTTTGCCTCAAAAGTCCCCGTCGTCAATCATCGCCCCCAACGGACCGCTTTCGTGCCGCCGTCCAGCGGCGAGCGCCATCGAGGTTAAGATACCAAGAGCCGCCATCGAGCTCCAAAATTGGCAAGGCGCTCTTGTCCTCGTGTGAGATTTTGATTTCGAAACGGGCCGCCGTTTCGGCCATCACCCACAAGTCCATTTGTCTGCTCTCAAACGCGAATTATGCGGATGACCAAGGGTGGCCGCTTATTGGTTGGCTGTCGTTCTATGGTTTCCTTGGGGCGACCTTCAGGTTGGATTTTCATCTGTCTCCTGCAAATCTTCCAGCCCGACGCCTTCCAACTCCAATGCCGCCAAGGCGAGCAAGAAAGCCCTGAAGCCGATTGCCCGGAAAGGGTCGGCTTGAGCCGTTAGGTCGGTCGAGAGGGGTCGAGTGGTTTCGACGGACCGCGAACGGCTTCACCGGGTGGAAAGCGGGTATCAACCAAATCTTTATTCGCACGGAAAAGGGGGCCAGACGGTCCTGCCGGGTGGTCGACTTCTGTTAGGACAACGCGGTCCCTTTTGTTAACTTTAACAATAAGTGATTTAATTATAATATGTCACTTTCCGTGACAAACAAGTTCAAATTGTCAGGAATCTATGACACAAACGTACTGGTGACTTAAAGCCCGAACCTCAATCGGTCGCCAGTTAATTGGTGAAGTCCGGGACATCGAGGAGGCGTCCGCCCAGTCCGTCGCTCCCAAACCGCTCCCGCCGCCGCACATTCCACCCGCCGCCGGACCGCAGGCGCCGGGAAGGCTTGGGCAGAGCCCTATTCTCGCCCATCAGCCGGCGGGGGCGGCGGACCACTCGGGATCGGCCGCGGTGGAGCGCAGGCGCCCGGCGCCCAACAACGCCACGGCACACCACGCCAGAAGCCCGCGGCGGAAGGTTCGGTTTGGGTGGACAGCGGCAATTCCCGATCAGGGCTCGCACTGACGGCTGTGCGCCGTGAGCAGTCGTTCGGTCCGCCGAAGGTTCAGGAGCCTGGCAAACCCGAACGGACAAGCACGAATTAGGCTGAGCATGACGGCGCGGTTGAATATCTGGACTCTCGCATCTGCCTTGGAGAAGACTGGTGCGGCGGCTTGACCGGCTGCAGGGCGACCGAAAATGGATATTGGGGGCTGGCTTCGGGGCCTAGGCCTTGAACGATACGAGCGGGTTTTCCGGGAAAATGAGATCGACGAGCGCGTCCTGCCGGAGCTGACGGCCGACGATCTGAAAGAACTTGGCGTCGCCGCGATCGGCCATCGCCGGCTACTGCTGAAAGCGATTGGCGATCTTGCGGCCGGCGCCGGGCGTGCCGTGGCGGAGGACGTGCCGGCTGCGTCCCCTTCGAACGCCGCAGCCGGGGCCGAGCGGCGGCAGCTGACGGTGATGTTCTGCGATCTGGTTGGTTCGACGCCGCTGTCGACGCGCTTTGATCCTGAGGATCTGCGCGAGATCGTCAGCGCCTATCACCGTTGCGTCGCCGACACGGTCGCCCGCTTCGCCGGGTTTGTTGCCAAATACATGGGGGACGGCGTGCTGGTTTATTTCGGCTACCCCGAGGCCCACGAGGACGATGCCGAGCGGGCGGTGCGGGCCGGGCTTGCCGTGATCGAAGCGGTCGGCGGGCTCACTACGTCGGAGCCGTTGAAAGTGCGCCTCGGGATCGCCACAGGCCTGGTCGTGGTCGGCGACCTGATTGGTGAAGGGGCGGCGCAGGAGCGCGGCGTGGTTGGCGAGACGCCGAACCTAGCGGCCCGCCTTCAGGCTCTGGCCCAGCCGGAGACGCTAGTGATCGCCGAGAGCACGCGACGCCAGATCGGTGCGCTGTTCGAGGTCGAGGATCTCGGCCCACAGAAGCTGGCCGGCTTCGCCGAGCCTCAGCGGGCATGGCGCGTTCTCGGTGAGAGCGGTGAAGTCAGCCGCTTCGAGGCGTTGCGTTCGGGGACCACGCCGCTGGTCGGCCGCGACGAGGAGCTCGAGCTTCTGCTGCGCCGCTGGGAGCAAGCCAAGGCCGGCGAAGGCCGGGTCGTGCTGGTCTCGGGCGAGCCGGGGCTCGGCAAGTCGCGGCTGACCGCGGCGGTAGCGGAACGGGTCGAGGCCGAGCCGCACACCCGGTTGCGCTGGTTCTGCTCGCCGCATCATCAGGACAGCGCGCTCTATCCGACCATCGTCCAACTCGAACGCGCCGCCGGCTTCGCGCGCGAAGACTCGCCCGATCAGAAGCTTGCCAAGCTGAGTGCGCTCTTGGCACCGGACGCCGGCAGCGCCGACGAGCTCGCCTTGGTCACCGAATTGCTGTCATTGCCGAGCCGCGCCGCCGAGCTCAATCTGAGCCCGCAGCGCAAGCGGGAGCTGCTGTTCGAGGCGTTGCTGCGCCAGTTAGGGGCCTTGGCGCGGGCCAATCCGGTGCTCGCGATATACGAGGATGCCCACTGGATCGACCCGACCTCGCGCGAGCTGCTCGATCTGATGGTCGATCGGGTGCGGCATCTGCCGGTCGTGCTGGTCATCACCTTTCGCCCGGAATTCGCGGCGCCGTGGGGTGGTCAGCCGCATGTCACGAATTTGTCGCTCAACCGGCTCGGCGGTCGCGATGCGTCCGCACTGGTGCTGGGCTTGGCAGGCAACACGCCACTCGGCAGCGAGGTCGTGGCGGAGATCGTCGAGCGCACCGACGGCGTGCCGCTGTTTGTCGAGGAATTGACCAAGGCAGTCATTGAGCGCAGCGAGCACGACAGGCAGGTCGGCGCGGTTCTGTCGGCCAGCCCATTGCCGGCGCTGGCGGTGCCGCCGACTTTACACGCCTCGCTGATCGCGCGCCTCGACCGGATCGGCGTCGCCGCCCGCGAAGTGGCGCAGATCGGTGCCGTGCTCGGCCGTGAATTCAGCTACGAATTGATCCAGCCGGTGGCGCAGCGCAGCAGCGCCGAATTGCAGAATGCCCTGTCGCGATTAACCGAGGCGGGTTTGTTGTTCTGCCGCGGCGTGGCACCGAACTCCTCTTATCTGTTCAAGCACGCGTTGGTGCAGGATGCCGCCTACGGGACCTTATTGCGCACCCGCCGCCAGGAATTGCACGCCCGCGTGGCGGCAGTGCTGGAAGCCGATTTCAGCGATCTGGTCGAGCGCCAGCCGGAATTGCTGGCGCACCACCTGACCGGGGCCGCGCAGAGTGAACGGGCGGTGGCGCAATGGCTGGCCGCCGGGCAGTTCGCGGCGGCGCGACTGGCGCCACTCGAAGCGGTTCGTCACTTCGATCGCGGGCTGGCCCTGCTCGGGTCACTGCCGGAAGGTGCGACCCGAGATGCGCAGGAAGTCGAATTGCAATTGGCGCGCGGCCTGTCGCTGTTTACCACCGAGGGCTTCATCTCGGAGGCTGCGGCGCGATCCTACACGCGTGCGCGCGAACTCGCGGAGCGGCGCAACGACGGCCGCCAGCTTATCGTCGCGATTTACGGTCAATGGCAGGGGACCGCCGGGGTTGGGAATGTGTCAGCCGGAAGACCGTTCTCGAGCAAACTGCTCGCGCTGACCGCCGCGGCGACAACCGATAGCGGGTTGCGCCTGCAGGCGCATCACAGCGCCTGGCCCACCTGCCTGTTCGGCGGCGAGCCCGCCGTAGGGCGCGAGCATTGCGAAGCCGGCAGGCGGCTTTACGATATCGAGGCGCATCGCTCGCACCGCCTGCTGTTTGGCGGACATGATCCCGGGGTCTGCGCCCGCATGATGAGTGGCTATTTCGAATGGGTCCTGGGCTTCCCCGATACCGCGCTGGCGACGGCCCGCGAGGCGACGGATCTGGCGGAACAGCTCCATCATCCGCTGAGCCTTGAACTCGCGATGTTCTTTAAGACACTACTACACCTTGACCGGCACGAACCCGAATTGGCGTTGCAGCAGCTTGCCGCGATCGAGCTATTGGCTGCCGAGCAGCGCCTGGTCTTTGCGCATTCGCCGGAGGTGTTTCGGGGCGGTGCGCTGCTGCTGCAAGGCGAGGTGCGCGATGCCCTCGCTGTGCTTCGCGCAGGCTTGCAGACGCCACCTGGCCGCGGTGTGTCGCGGCCTTATGGGCTGGTCTGCCTAGCCCAAGCGATGGCCTTGAGCGGCGAGCCGGCCGCAGCTTCGGGGCTGATCGACGAAGCGATGGCGATGATGGAGGCGGTGGGCTATCATCAATATGAACCCGAATTTTATCGCATCAGGGGTATTGCACTGCGTGAGCAAAACGACGTTGCCGAGAGCCAAGCCGCCTTCACGGAGGCTCTTGGTTCCGCGCGCCGGCGTCAAATGAAGGCTTACGAACTGCGCGCCGCGACGGATCTGGCGCGACTGTGGGGGGAGCAGGACCGGCGAGAGGAGGCACGCGAACTGCTGGCACCGCTCTATGGCTGGTTCACCGAAGGGTTCGACACCGCCGATCTGAAGAAAGCGGCGTTGCTGCTTGCCGACTTGTCGCGAGTCGCCAAGGTCGCAAAAGGGGCAGGAATAGCCGTTCCGAGTGCGAAGCTGAGTGACCGAGAAGGGTCGAACCTTGCCGCTCGATTTCGGTCCCGCGAACGGCCGGAATCGTTAAGGGTTTTCGGATGCCGAGCCAGGCGCAGGCGCGAGGGGATGCACGGAGGCAGGCGTCCGAAAAGCCCCGAGGGGCGAAACCGCCCAGCTGTGCAGCACCGCAGTGAGGCCGATGCGAGCGCCGAGGTGCTTTGGGTCGGCCGCGATCGTAATCAACGTCTCGGCCGCGGCTTTGAACAGGATGCGGTAGATCACGGCCTTGTTGTAATAGGCAATATCGGCGATGGGCCAGAACAATGAGCGCGGTGGCAAGAGCTGCATGGAGTGGTTCGCAACGCCGTTGCGTCAAGCTGAGATAGCTGATGCAACGAGAAGTGCTTAGCAATAGTCTGGGACGGGGTGTGGCAGCGCGCATCGTGACGCGCCGCTGCGCCTGCCGCCGACAGCAATAAACGGAGTTCGCCGTGGTCCTGACTGCCGACAGCATCCTCGCCCGCAGCACCCGCCGACGCCAGACGTCGACCGGCTGGAACACCGCCTATATCGGTGCCAACCGCTACACCTTGCCGCCAGACGAGAAGCCGCCGGCCGACGATGCGCTGCACCCGATGGCCTTCCTGGTCGAGAAGGGTCCGGGCGCCGTCACCCGGCCGCACTTCCACCAAGCCGACCAATTCCAGGTAGTCGTTGCCGGTCGCGGCATGCTCGGCGACCATGAATTCAGCGACGGCGCGGTGCATTACACCGATGCCTACTCGGCCTATGGACCGATCGTCGCCGGGAAGGCGGGCATCTGGTGGTTTACCCTGCGCAACCGCTGGGACTCCGGCGCCCGGTATATGCCGGCCGAGCGGGAGGTGCTTAATGCGGCCCGCGACCGCCACCAGCACTGGGAACTCACCACCGAGGCGATGCCGGCGGCGCTTCTCGGCGAGCTGTGTCAGGCGACGGCCATTTCCTGCCGCCCGGTTCTCAAAGCGGAAGGTGGGCTGGCGGGCTGGCGCTACCGGATACCGCCTTGCACCGCGATTGCCGGGCACGCGCCGAGTTCCGGCGGTGGCCAATTCTGGCTGGTGCTGGCGGGCGACGCCGCGGTCGATGGCGGCGATCCGTTGCCGGCCAATTCCTGCATCTTCGTCGGCCCGGAGGATCTCGCCTTTGCCGGCGCCTCGGGCCCTGTCGGTGCGGAATTGCTGTGCCTGCAATTCCGCCGCCGCGCACGGGATTGAATCCCCAAGGGGTGGATTTCAGGTAGCGCAAGGGGCAGCCGGTGCGCAGCAGGTACGGGATGGCGTTCATCGCCGCCCGCACGTCGGTCTTGCGCGGTCATCAGCCGGGCCGGCCCGGCGGGATTATTGGCTCCAGCCGCGCCCACTCCGCATCCACCAGGCCGCTCGGATAGCCCTCGCCCTCTCGCCGATAAATCCGGCGCTGCCCCTCCGTCCTGTGCCGGAGAAGACGGCATCCCTTTTACACGCGATTGTTCCGCCAGATCGCGGGTGCGACGCGTTGTTAGCGTCGATCGATGGTCTTGGCGTTGGGATCGCCAGAAGGCGAGGCGACACCCACCTGAAGCGGGGTATATTGTTTTAACGTGTCGACGGCCAATTCCACCCGCTCTTCGGTAAGCGCCAGGACACAAACCAAAGTTTCTCCATTGCGGATATAGCTCGCAAACGAATCGCGAAAATCACCGAGGATCACCGGGCTCAGAAAGGCGGCGTCGAGTTCCGGCTCCATAGACGATGGGATGGGTCCGACTTGGCTCAGCACCCTGAGGGCGATCTCGCTCGCCGGTACGCCCTCAGTCTTGAGGCGATTGCAGGCGTCTTCGGCGATACCCCTCGATTCGAACAGTCCGATCACAAGTCTGTCCATCCGGCCCTCCTGACGGTTGACGCTGAAAGAGTGAATGGGTCCTCTCAAGACTTTTGCAAGAGACCGACCTTCAGCTACCGGCCAAGGCCAGTGCCACGGCAAGATGACCCTCAAGGTCGCGCCGCCCTTGCTGACCCCACCAACCGAGAAACGCTTGCGCAGCAGGCCGAGCGAAACAATAGTGCCGCGCAATAGTCCGGGAAGGGGCACTCCTGGCGTACCCACCGGCTCACGTTCGAGCGAAGGCGATGGAGGATAGACTATGTTGTCAAAGATGCTCGTGGTAGCTACCGGTGCCGTCTTGTTGCTCTCGGCTCCGAGCGCGACGGCGCAGATGCGACCGGGCGCGCGGGCTGTCCTCCAGGCATGCAAGCCCGACATCGCCCGGTTCTGCAGCCAGGTCCAGCCCGGTCAGGGCCGGATCAAGGCCTGCATGAAGGAACATCTCCAGGAGCTTTCCGATCCCTGCAAGGAAGGGCTCTTCCAGGCGTGGCTGAAGCAGTGAGGATCTAATCCTCGGGTCGCGGGCACATTCCGATGCACAAGCGGGCGGGTTGCGGCCCGCCGACCCGGAGGGGGAAATCCCTGTCCAAGCGGCGCGCTGATGGTGACTTGGTTGGCCTCGGCACACACGGTTGCGGGGATCTTCGGAAACATCTTTTGATTTGAATAGTCCGGTGAAAAATCTCGTTAGGCATGCGACCCTCCGAATAGTTCGACGCTGAAAACAATGAACAGTTCCTCGCGAAACTTTATTCAATGGACCGACTTTCGGCTGCAAGACCTGATGCTCGCATCACTTTTTAATCCCCGGAATGTCTCGCCATGCTGTCGAATGCACCCATCACGCTCGATCAGAAGCCGCCGATGCGGGCAGTCAGTCAGCTTGGTTGGGATCGCCGCGTAAGAACCTGAAAGTTTGTCGCCTGTCGGCCGTATCCCGCATCCGGAACGGCCGAATCTGAGGTATCCGGAGGCCGTTCGAAATGAAACACGAGATGAAACCCGTTTTACTCGCCGTCATGGTTGCGCTCGGCACGTTCGCCCTCGCCCAACAGAGCCACGCCGCCTCTTGCGCCACGGGGTCTACCGAGCCGGGTGTGTCGGACCGAACGGGGCGGCGGTTATCCGCAAGTCAACCCCGGTGAACCGCGCCAAACCTCCGGTCTCCTGCGCCAACGGAGTCAACCGAGCGGGATGCGTCGGACCGAATGGGGCCGCGGTCGTCCGCAAGCCATGATACCGCGATGGCACCGCCGCACTGCAGGTACCGAGATTGGCTCCGTCGCCCGGCGATTCCATGGGTGCGACTGCACCATCTGGGGGTCTGCTGCTCGACATGCCCGACAACCTGACCATCTCGGTCGAGCCGCCGAAGCTGGCCGCGGAGGACCCTCGCCGGCATTCTCATCATGTTGCTGGTGCTGATCCGTTACTGCGCGATCAGCGTGCTCAGCGAGGCGCTCGGCGAAGGGAGGCTGGTGCGGATGTTTTTTGTCGATCGGGGCCTCGTGGCGGAATGACATCGAAAGGATGAAGTGATGCCAGGGCGCCGGTTCGGTCATTTGTTCCATTCCACGCCGGCGCTGGCTGCCCGTTAATAAAGAGGGGGGAAATCTATGTCCGAGAGGATTGCGTTGCCGGCGGGCGCGCGCCGCGAATACGTTTGGCGACCCTGTAAATTTGGCCGGTCGGCATTGGCGGGTCTCGTCATCGCCTTGACGCTAATTGCAGCGGGGACGCGGCCCGCAGGCGCGCAGGATGCAACCCTGCCGGGCGGCGCAGAGATTTTGTTCACACCCAATCTTTGGCTCGCCGGCGTCAACGCCGCGATCAAGACGCCGCTGCCACGAGCGCCCGAAGTCAACGCTGACGTTGGCGCCTTTCAAATGTTGGGTCACCTCGACGCGGTGCCGTTCCTAGGGGGAATCGAGATTCACGACGGACCGTTCAGCCTGCTGGGCGGCGCAGTCCACCTGCCGGTCAGCACCAATATCACCACTCGGAACGTGTTTTTCGACGGAGGGACGGCCGGGCTGATCGCCAACGCGGGGACGGCGACGTTGCTCTACCGCGCTCTCGACCAGTCGACCCAGTACGCGGATCTGGGCGTCGGGTTTCGTGCCTGGGCATTTACCGCGAACCTGACCTTGAACCCTGGGATCCTGCCGGGAGCGAGCGCCACGCGTTCGACCAGCTGGGGCGATCCGCTGATTGCCGGGCGATATCATATCGACCTTCCTACCGGGTTTCTTCCAAACGGGTTTCCCCCAAGCGGGTGGGGGTTGACCGCCTACGGTGATGTCGGCGGCTTTGGCGTCGCCGCCCATATTGACTGGCAGGTGTCGGGAACGATCGACTACACCGTGAAGCCCTGGATCGACCTTCACCTCGGTTACCGCAGCGTCAACTTCAACTACCAGGCTAGCGGCGGCCTCGATCTGGGGTTCAATGTCCATATGAAGGGCCCGATGCTCAACGCCACTTTCAAATTCTGATCGGGAAAGTCCGCAGGACCAACGCCGCGGGAGATTGAAATCGTGAGCCCGATGGCGATCGGCTGGATCGTGTTCGCGCTGGTCTTCGGCAGCGCATTGCTAGCGATGCTTGTCCACGGGTTGCTGCCCGAGGAGCATCTGAGCAGCGATTCGAAGGACGTCGTCAAGCTCGGGATCGCGCTGGTTGCGACAATGTCGGCGCTGGTCCTGAGCCTTTTGGTCGCGTCGGCCAAGAGCGCCTTCGACACGCGGAGCAACCAGCTGACACAAGCCTCCGCCGACGTTGTTCTGCTCGACCGCGCATTGGCTCGCTACGGGCCGGAGACCAGGGAGGCTCGGTCTCTGCTGCAGCGCTCGACGGCCGAGACGCTCGAGCGATTTTGGCCTACTCAGGGTAAGGGATCGATTGTAGTTGATCCGAGTGCGAACCCTATCGAAGGCCTTTACGACAAAATCGAGGCGCTCACCCCACAAAACGACACACAGCGCTCGATGCAGAGCCAGTCGCTCGCATTGGCAGCCGATATGGCGCGCACGCGCTTGTTGCTGTTCGAGCATTTGGGCGCCTCGATCCCGGTGCCGTTCCTGGTGGTGCTGGTGTTCTGGCTCTGCATCATATTTGCCAGCTTTGGGCTCTTCGCGCCGCGGAACACCACCGTGATCGCCGCCCTTTGTGTCAGCGCATTGTCCGTTGCCGGCGCAATATTTTTGATTCTCGAGCTCGACCGGTCGTTCGAAGGATTGCTCGAAGTCTCCGGTGCGCCGCTGCGCGCGGCGCTCGCCCAGCTCGGCCGATAACCAAAAAAAGCTCAACGACCTCGACGGCTCACCCTCAGTGACATCGGCCAAACCTCCTGAATCATTGCGAACAGAAAGGCGGTCGTCAGCCCGAACAGCAGCATCCCGTTGAGCGCCTCCAGAGCGCCCATCATCTGCCAGTGCGGCTCGAGCGACACACTCTCGTGGCCGTATGTGGTCATGGCGTTCAATGAATAAAGCATCGCCGATTTGGCATCGGGGACAGCGCCGAGAAAGAGGTATGCGGCCGCCCACGCCCCGCCTTCGATCGCGTGCAGCGCGGTAATCAACAGGATGGCGGCACCCATCACCAGGGCGAACAAGGGGACCAGCCGACGGCGGTCCATCGAGCGGGTCAACGCCCGGACAACCCGCTCGTTGATCAGCCCCAACCCGAAGACGTGGATGACCACGGTCAGCAAGATCAACGGCAGGCTCCAAGCCCAGTCGGCGACCCACGGCATCATGTCGGCACGTGTCAGGCTGGGGATCGCAGCGATGCGAGCGATCCGATTGCGCGAGCGCATATCCTAATTCCTCAACCCAGGTCTCGCCACAAGGGTGGATTACTCGCTGTTTCTGCCAAAAATGCATAGTCGGATGCGCCACGGGCGAGCTATCTGCCCCGACAGTAACGCTGTGCTTGGGTTGACCCAGACAGCGGCCGGCGCGACACTGGGAGAGGCGGACAAGCGGTCGAACCGCCTGGGGTCCAAGGGGAGTTCAAGCAATGAGTGATGTCCTCGAGCAGCGGGCAGCCGTCCCGCGCGCCACGACGCGGCGCTCACGGCGGATATCGGTCATTTGGGTGATCCCGCTGGTCGCGATTGCGATCGGCGCTTGGCTCGCCTGGGACACCTGGTCGAAGGAGGGGCCGACGATCAGGATCTCCTTTGACACCGGTGAGGGGCTACAGGCCGGCCAGTCGCAGCTCAAGTTCAAGGACATCGTCTTCGGCACGGTCAAGAGCCTCGAACTCTCCCCCGATCACACCCATGTCGTCGTGACCGTCGCGACAACCCACCAGGCAAAGCCTCTGCTGACCGACCAAACGATCTTCTGGGTGGTCAAGCCGCGTCTCTTCGCCGGCAATGTCTCGGGGCTCGAGACATTGCTCTCCGGGTCCTATATCGGCATGCTGCCGGGTGAGGCCGCCGGCAAGGCGCAGCACGAGTTCGTCGGACGCGAGGACCCGCCGATCCTGCTAGCCAACGTCCCTGGGCACACTTTCCTGCTGAAGGCTGAACGGCTCGGATCGATATCCCTCGGTTCGCCGGTGTTCTTCCGCGATCTCAATGTCGGCGAGGTGCTCGGTTGGGACATCGCCGACATGGCCGAGTATGTGACGATCCGTGCCTTTGTCCGCGCCCCATACGACAGCTATGTGCACGATGAGACCCGGTTCTGGAACGCCTCGGGGGTCTCGGTAAAACTTGCGGGGGCGGGGGTCGAGGTCCAGATGGAGTCGCTGAAAGCGCTTCTCCTCGGCGGCATCGCCTTCGAGACGCCGACGGCGGAGAGCCGTACCCAGATCAGCCTCGAGAACCACGTCTTTCCGCTGTTTCGCGACCGGGAAAGGGCAGATGCCGCGTCCTACACCCGCAAGATCCCGGTGGTTTCCTACTTTCCCGGCTCGGTCAGCGGGCTGGCGCGCGGCTCGGAGGTCACGATGCACGGCCTCGTGGTCGGCCGCGTTACTGATGTGCGGCTCGCCTACGATACCGACAAGGATGCCGTCGTCGCGCCGGTCCGCTATGAGGTCGAGCCCGAACGCATCGTCGGCATTGGGAAACAGGTGTTCAAGACTGATGCGGAGGGGGTGGACGAGCTCGTCAAACGGGGACTGCGCGCGACGTTGCAGAGCGCCAGCCTGATCACCGGGCAGCAGGCAGTGGCGCTTGACTTCGTGCCGGACGAGCGGCCCGTGACGGTCACGATGGAGGGCGAGGATTTCGTGCTGCCGACGACCGAAGGCGGTGGGTTCGCCGGCCTAGCATCCTCGGCGAACGATCTGCTCGGCAAGGTGAACCAGATTCCGTTCGACCAGATCGGAAAGAGCCTCAACGGAATCCTGAAGTCGGTCAACGACATGACCCAGGGTCCGCAGCTCAAGAAGGCGCTGACCGATCTCTCGGCCATGATTGCATCGGCCCAGGGCATGGTGCAGCGCCTCGACACCAAGCAGTTGCCGGAGCTCGCTTCCGGGTTGGAGAAGACATTGACGAGCGCCAACAAGCTCGTCCTGTCGCTCGACACCGGCTATGGCGACAACACCAAGTTCAACCGCGATCTCGATCGGCTGATGGCGCAGGCGACCGACGCGGTGCGCTCGATCCGTGCACTGACCGATTTGTTGGCGCGCCATCCTGAGGCGTTGGTCAAGGGCCGGCCCGCGGGGTCCGTGGAGTGAGGATTGCGCTGCTGATCGCAGTTGGATCGCTGGCGGCGCTCGCCGCCTGCTCATCGCCCAACCCGGTGCTCTATACGATCGCACCCGTGCCCGGCACGCCGCAGAGCGGCGGACCCAAGGTTGTCGCACTGCAGCAGATCTCTACCGCGCGCTATCTGGAACGCTCTGAGATCGTCCGCTCTTCCGAGAACTACCGGCTCGACGTGATGTCGAACGACTGGTGGGGCGAGCCGCTCGGCGCGATGCTGAGCCGGGTTCTGGTCGAGGAGCTGGGCCAGCGGCTGCCGCAGAGCACGGTCATCGGCGAGACTGGTGCGGTGACGGCCTCGCCTGACGCGACGATCGAGCTCAATATGCAGCGGCTCGACGAGGACGCCTCCGGCAACCTGATCCTGCAGGCCCAAGCGAGCATCAGCTTCACGAGCCGCGGCCCTCCGGTGCTGCGCAGCTTCCGCTTCTCGATAACGCCGCCGGAGCCGGGTGTTCCGGGCGAGGTCACGGCGATCAGCACCGCCGTCGGCCAGCTGGCCGACGGGCTCGCCTCGATGCTGCTCGCGGGCCGTTGATGCGTTCGTCCGCCGCCGATCGGCACACGACGCAGCCCCAGCTGCGCGAATGCCCGGGCTGCGGCCTGTTGCAAACGGTCCCGCCCTTGGCGCCGGGCATGACCGCGCGATGCGTGCGGTGTCCGACGACCTTGCGCCGCACCAGTTCGCATCGCATCGACCACATCATCGCCCTTGCCGCGGCTGCGTTCGTATTGCTCGTCGTCATGTGCACGACGACCTTGATGAGCGTCGAAACCGCTGGGATCTCGCGCACGGCCAATTTGTTCTCCGGCCCCTGGGAACTCGTCCGGCAAGACATGGGGCCGCTCGCACTGGTGATCATCTTCGTCACCGTATTGGCGCCGCTCGGCAGGCTGGTCGGCACGCTCTATGTGCTGATCCGACTGCACGAGAGGAGGCCGCCCCGCCATCTGCGCCGCGTCTTCGCGCTCGCCGAGCGGCTGCGCCCGTGGTCGATGATCGAGGTCTTCGTCTTCGGCGTGTTCGTCGCTTATGTGAAGCTCGGCGACTTGGTGACGATCGGGCTGATGGCCGGCGTCTATGCGCTGTTGGCCCTGACCTTTGTCCTCGTCTGGATGGATTCCGCACTCGACCGCGAGGCGGTGTGGGAGCGGCTGGACCGGAGTGACTCGCCCGCCGGACCGCACGAAACGGAAGACGCGGTCGGTTGTGAAACTTGTGGTCTGGTCAGCGTCCCCGAGCCTTACGACCCGCGCTGCCCGCGCTGCGACAGCGAGCTCAATGAGCGCAAGCCCAACAGTGTCGCGCGCACCTGGGCATTGGTTATCGCTGCTGCGGTCTTCTACATCCCGGCCAACTATTATCCCGTGCTTTCGGTCGTGCAGCTCGGCGCTGGCCAGCCGAGCACGATCCTCGGCGGTGTCGAGGAGCTGGTGAAAGCTGGCCAGTACCCGCTCGCCCTACTCGTATTTTTCGCCAGCATTGCAGTGCCGGTGCTGAAGCTCGTCGGACTCTCGCTAATGCTGATCACGATCCAGATCGGCCGCGCGGGATGGCTGCACGACCGTGTGCGGCTCTATCACATCGTGCGCTTTATCGGGCGCTGGTCGATGATCGACATCTTCATGGAGTCATTGCTCGGGGCACTCGTCGCGTTCGGCTCGGTGATCACGATCGAGCCCGGAGTCGGCGCGCTGGCCTTCTGCGCCGTCGTGATTCTGACCATGTTCGCCGCCGAGACCTTCGACCCGCGGCTGATGTGGGACGCCGCGGCCCAGCGCGCTTTCTTCGAAGGTGCAGCGGCCTGGCGGCCCACTCCGGGGATCGCCAGCTGATCCCAGCACGGCCGATATTTTCTTGCGGCGACGCTTGCCACATTTTATCCTCACCGGCTCCTTCCATCAACTAAATGGGGAAACTCGAAGCAATGACATATGGCCTGAAACGCGGCGCCCTACTGTTGGCGCTGATTGCACCTGTCCTCCTCTCGGCCTGCGTCTCCCAGGGCAAATACGACCAACTCCAGGCGCAATATCAGCAGCTTCAGCAGCAAAACTCGGCGTTGACGTCGCAGGTTGCCGCCGATAAGACGCAGATCTGCCGTCTGCAAGGTGCGATCAAGTACACCGTCAACAGCGATTTGCTGTTCCCGTCGGGCAGCTGGGAGATGCGCGAGCAGGGGAAGCAGATCATCGCTAATATGGCGGCGAAGTTGGCGCCGACGCAGCAGAACCATGTCCTGGTGAGTGGCTATACCGACAATGCCCCAATCGGTCGGGCGCTGGAGCGGCAAGGCGTCACCTCAAACGAGATCCTGTCGCAAAAACGTGCTGAAAGCGTGATGGCGTTCCTGGTCTCGCAGGGGGTTAAGCCCGACCTCATCTCGGCAAAGGGATTCGGCGACGCGGATCCGGTTGCCTCGAACGACACGGCCCAGGGCCGCGCGCAGAATCGTCGTGTCGAGCTGTCACTTCCCGGTTCCAACTGCTAAGAGTTCGGCCGAATGTGACGGGGCTTGCGCGGCGCCTGAGTTGGATGTCGACCACCTCACTACGCAGGCGCCTACTGATCAAGCAAGTCAGCCCGCGTCTCGGAATGTGACTCCAAAGGATGCACGGTCGTCGCGAGTGGGGCTGACGATAAATCCGAATCAGGAATCCCCGGACACCGGCTGGCTTATGCGACGATCAAGAGCGAGGGTGCACCGGCTAGCCGACTGCGGGCCGGGGTTTGGTGCCGACGGCACAGTGCAGCGGGTGGGCCATGAACAGAAGGCCCACGGCCTCGGCCCGATCGCGCTCGGCGTGCCAGACCGCGAGCTCATCGGCCGACAACAACGACAGGATGTGGTCTTCGCGGTTGCGCCAGATCGGGCCTCCCGGGCGGTCTAAGGTCACCATCGAGGGAAAACAAACGAGGTCGACAAACCCAGCCTCGCGCATCCGCCAATAGAGGCTGCGATCGGCGACACCCAATGGAGCCACCGAATGGGGCGGCGCCTGGACCTTACGGAGGATCGCCTCGGGCAGCGCCAGGTTCCACCATTGCTGCATGTCGAGTGCGCGCACGACCAGCCCGACCCGGCCGCCCGGCCGGACGACCCGCATCGCCTCGGCGATCGCTCGACCGGCATCGCATTCTTCGAAGACAGTGACGGAGTAGACGCAATCGTAAGAAGCATCCTCGAACGGCAGCGCCTCGGCGTTTGCTTGGCGGAACTGGATCAAGCCGGCCAGCCCATCGGCTTCGGCCAAACCCGCGGCCTCGCGCAGCAAGAAGGGGTTGACATCGGCCGCGGTGATTGGGTTGGCGGAACCGAGGCGCCGCGCCAGCAATCGGACGAGCGACCCGGCGCCGCAGCCGATTTCGAGAATGGCCTCGCCGGGCCGCGGGGCTATTGCATCGATCAAGCTCCGGAACATCGCCCGGTAGCTCGGCATCCGCGCCCGATCCTCGAGCGAGGCGACGCCCCCCAAATACGGGCCGCCGGTCGTCACGACGGTGAATTGTTGCGCCAGGCGCGGAATGGCGGGCGTCCATTGCGAGGGAGCGAGAAAGAACGGCAGCAGGATCAGCGCGGGCCCCGAGCCTTGGACTTGGTACGAAATGCCGGCGTGGCTGCCCCCTTTGGGCGCAGCGACGTCAGGCATATCGGCATGATGCCCGCCGAGAAACGCGACTACCCGTTCGGCGATCTCCTGGGTGCGATCGGCGACGGCGTCGCTCCAGCTGCCAGGTGCCTCGTAACCGGCGAGGACGGAGCGCTGGGCCGCCGGCAGCCGTGCGGCGGCGCGCGCGGTCGCTTCGGCCGCCGGTCCGCGCTCGCCCGAGATCATCAGCACGCGGTCGGCGATTTCGGCAAAGGGTGCCGGATCGAGCCGGCTCGGCACACACAGCACGACGCCGCCGAGCCGCTCGGGACATTCCGCCGCCATGCCCGAGAGGTCGCGCGGGATCGGGGTTCCGAAATGCGCCGTGCCGAGGCCGAGGTGATCCATCAACGCGGCCAGCCGATCGGTCGGCGACAGATCCGGTTCTTGTGACAACGACGCCTCCTTTGCGATACCTATGATCCGCGAAGCTCGCCGCCCGCGCGCGGGCGGGTCGGACTGAGCGCCGCCGGCAATGCGCAGGCCAGCAAGAGCGTCACCACCGCTGCCAGACCGGCAATGATGTACACGACATGAAGCGAGGATGCGATCGCATCGCTCAGTCGTGCGAGCTCCGCAGCCCCGAGACTATGGCGCAACCCCGGATCCAACACCCGATTGACCAGATCGCCGGCTTCCGGAGCATGAAGATGGAGGCCGAAATTGAGCACCGCACCAAACACCCCGGCACCCACCGATTGGCCCACGATGCGCATGAACATGTACGAGGAAGTCGCGACACCACGCTCGGTCCAGCCGACGCTGGCCTGGATCGAGACCACAAAGGCGGTATTGCAGAACCCCATTCCGATGCCGATCACGAAGGAGCCGGTTGCGGCCCAGGCGAGCGTGCGCCCGGGTTCGAGCGCGACCAGCATCAAGCTACCGGCGACCACCGATAGGCCGCCGATCACCGCGACGAGACGGTATGACGTGCGCACCATCAAGCGGCCGGCGGCGAAGCTCGCGAAGGCCCAGCTCATCGAGCTTGCGCCGAGCACCAGCCCCGCCGCCAGAACGCTTTCCCCCATCGCCCCCTGAACATAGGTCGGCAGATATCCGCTGACGGCCATGATCAATGCACCGTTGGTGAAGCCGCCGAGATTGCCGAGCGCGATCACCCGGTTTCGCCAGAGACTGGCGCGGAATATCGGCTCCGCCGCTCGTTTCTCGTTGGCGGCGAGCGCGATCAGCGCGAGTGCTCCGCCCGCAGCAAGAGCGATAATCGTCGCTCGGTCGAAGCTCTGGGCCTCGATCAAGACCAGCATCAGAGCCCCGGCGCCCAAACTCAGCAATGCCGAGCCGGCATAGTCGATGCGATGGCGCTGCCGCTCCCGGCGCTCGCGCAGGAAGAGGCTCAGCATCGCAAAGCTCGCGGCACCGATCGGCAGGTTGATCCAGAAGACAAACGACCAGCTCACATACTGGACCAGGAAGGCGCCGAGCGGCGGGCCAAAGATCGCGGCAACGCCGAACACCCCCGAGAGATACCCTTGGACCCGCGCCCGCTCGGCCGGCGTGTAGATGTCGCCGACGATGGTCGTGGCAATCGGCTGGATCGCGCCGGCACCGGCACCTTGCAGCGCTCGGAAGAAAATCAGCGGGCCCATCCCCCAAGCAAAGCCGCACAGCAGCGAAGCCACGAGAAACAAGCTGGTGCCGGCGAAAAACACCGGCTTGCGGCCAAAGAGATCGGCCAATCGGCCGTAGATTGGGATCGACACCGCCTGGGTCAGCAAAAAGGCGGCGAACGCCCAGCTGAACAGGTGAAACCCGCCGAGATTGGCGACGATCGTCGGCATGGCGGTGGCGACGATCGAGCCCTCCGTGGCGGTCAGGACGATCGCCATCATCGCGGCCGCGAGAACCAGCCCGCGGCCTGGAACGGCTTCGGCCGAAAGACGATCTCGGGTGGAAGATTGATCGACCAACGCGCACTCTCTGAGAGCAGAACAGAACCGAGCTTCGGAATTTATGAGAGACTCGCTTCAAGGGCGAGCCAGAGCTGCGGTCGAAGCAGATAAAAGGCTCGACAACGGCGCGGGAACCTCTTCCAATTGGTTTCGTTCACTACTTGGTTTCGACCATTGGTTTCTGGAGGTCGCAATGCGGCATGAAAGGCAGCATGGGCTGGCGGGCCTACTTCTGGTGGTGTTGATGCTGACGGGAGGCGCCTCGATACTCTCGGCCTGTAATACGGTCGCTGGGGCCGGCCAGGATGTTTCGACGGTTGGCAACGCGGTCACCAGCGGAGCCGAGCAGACGAGGAGAGCGACCGGTCTCCCATAAGGGAACCGCCGCGAGCCTCGGCTTCAGTGGGCGAGGATCTGGCTCAAAAACAGCTTTGTGCGGTCGCTCTGAGGGTTGGTGAAGAACTCCTTCGGCGGCCCGCGCTCAACGATCTCGCCGCGGTCCATAAAGACCATGGTGTCGGCGACGGTGCGCGCAAACCCCATCTCGTGGGTGACGCAGACCATCGTCATCCCTTCTTGGGCCAACTCGATCATCACGTCGAGCACTTCCTTGATCATCTCGGGATCGAGCGCCGAGGTCGGCTCGTCGAACAGCATGATCTCGGGCTTCATGCACAGCGATCGGGCGATCGCGACGCGTTGCTGCTGGCCGCCCGATAGCTGGCCCGGATATTTGTCGGCCTGCTCGGGTATGCGCACACGCTCCAGATAGAGCCGCGCCGTCTCCTCGGCCTCTCTCCGCGGCAGTTTGCGCACCCAGATCGGCGCGAGGGTCAGGTTCTCCAATACGGTCAGGTGCGGGAATAGGTTGAACTGCTGGAACACCATGCCGACCTCGCGGCGGATCGCCTCGATATTCTTGACGTTCGCAGTCAGCTCGATCCCGGCGACGATGATCTGGCCCTGCTGATGCTCCTCCAATCGGTTGATGCAGCGGATCATCGTCGATTTGCCGGAGCCCGAAGGCCCGCAGACGACGACGCGTTCGCCCTTTTTGACTTCGAGATTGATGTCCTTGAGGGCGCGGAACTCGCCGTACCATTTGTCGACGTGGCGGAGCTCGATGATCGGCTCGCCAGCCCGCGTCTCCACCGCGCTGTCGGTCATACTGCCCCCCGCCTCTAGCGCCGCCTTGCCCTGTTGAATTCGCGCTCGAGCATCTGGCTATAACGCGACATGAAAAAGCAAAAAGTCCAATAGATCGTTGCGGTGAACACATAAGCCTCGATATAGAAGCCCTGCCAATTCGTGTCGGTCAACGCCGCGTTGGCGGTGCCGAGAAAGTCGAACAGGCCGATGATGATGACGAGGGACGTGTTCTTGAAGCCGCCAATGAAGCTGTTGACCAGTGGCGGGATGACCATCGCCAGTGCTTGCGGCAGAACAATCAGGCGGGTACGACGCCAATACCCGAGCCCAAGCGCTTCGGCGGCCTCGTATTGTCCCCGCGGGATCGCCTGCAGACCACCGCGAACGATTTCGGCAAGATAGGCAGCGGCGAACAGAATGAAAGCGACCTGGGCGCGCAGCAATTTGTCTATTGTCACCCCGGTCGGCAGGAACAGCGGCAGCATCACCGAGGCCATGAACAAGACGGTGACCAATGGCACACCGCGGACGAGCTCGATATAGCCGACGCAGATCGCCCGCACCGCGGGCAACCGCGATCGTCGACCGAGCGCGAGCAGGATCGCCAACGGGAAAGCAAACACGATCCCGATCGTCGCCAGGATCAGGGTTAGCGGCAGCCCATTCCACAATGAGGTCTCGACATAGGTCATGCCGAGAACTCCGCCCCGCATCAGCATGCCGACCGCCGCTAGCCCCGCGAGCCAGAGGATCACCAGACGGCGACCCCACAGCCGCCGATCGCAGCTGGCCAGGATCATCGCGATGAAGATCACGACGGTGAAGAGCGGCCGCCAATGCTCGGCGTAAGGATACCGGCCAAAAAAGATAAAGCGGCTCTTCTCCGCGATGAAGGCCCAGCAGGCGCCGCCGCCCCGGCAAGCGCGGCCGGTCTCGCCATGCCAGACCGCATCGACCACCGCCCAGCGGACCACTGGCGGGATGATCACCGCTAGCAGATAGAGCGCGGCGATGGTCAGAATCGTATTTGGAATGCTGTTGAACAGGTTTGCGCGCAGCCAGGCGAGCGGGCCTGCGGCGACCGGTCGTGGGCGTTCGACCGGGATCGGCAGCTCTTGGGTGACGTCGACGTCCGCCACGGCTAGCCCTCGACCACCGCGATCACGCGCGCAGCATCCGTCACCCCCGCGCAAAAGGGGGTCCAGGGAAACTGCTCGAGCCTCGGATTCCTGGATTCCCGCTTTCGCGGGAATGACGCAGAACGTGATAATGTTGGTTGGGCCACGGCTAGCGCTCCACCAGTGCCACGGCGCGGTTATAGAGGTTCATGAATAGCGAGATCAGCAGGCTGATCACGAGGTAGACGGCCATGATCATCGCGATGCCCTCGACCGCCTGACCGGTCTGGTTCATCGTCGTATTGGCGATCGAGACGAGATCGGGATAGCCGATCGCGACGGCGAGCGAGCTGTTCTTGGTCAGGCTCAGATACTCGCCTGTCATCGGCGGGACAATGACGCGCAGCGCCTGAGGCAGTACGATCAGCCGCATGCATTGACCCGGTTTGAGACCGAGCGCCGACGCCGCTTCGCTCTGTCCCCAGCTGACCGCGAGAATGCCGGCGCGCACGATCTCTGCAACGAAGCTGCCGGTATAGACGGTGAGCCCGATCAACAGTGCCGCGAATTCCGGGGAGACCGCGCCACCGCCGACAAAGTTGAATCCTTTGAGCTTTGGCCAATCGAGCTGGAACGGCATGCCGGCGGCGAGAAAGACCAATAGCGGCAGGCCGAGCATGAGTGCCGCGCCGACCCATCCTGTCGGAAATTGCGCGCCGGAGAGGGCCTGGCGGCGCTTCGACCAACGGCTCACCCCGATCGCACCGGCGATGCCGACGACGAGCGCCAGCAGCATCCAGTGATGCACCGGATCGGCGGTCGGAACCGGATAGACGAACCCGCGATTGCTGACAAGAATGCCCGGCAGCAGCTCCCAGGCTTGGCGCGGCGCCGGCGCGCCCTCGCGCAACAGCGCCCACCAGAAGAACAGCTGCAGCAGCAGCGGTATATTACGGAAGGTTTCGACATAGACTTGCGCGAGCTTGCGGATGAGCCAGTTGCTCGAGAGTCGCGCGATCCCCATCACGGTGCCGAGAACTGTCGCCAGCACGATGCCGAGGGCCGAGACATAAAGAGTATTCAGCAGCCCGACGAGAAAGGCTCGGGCGTAGGTATCCGCCGGTGAATAGGCGATCAGCGATTCGCCGATGCCGAATGCGGCTTCGCGGTCAAGAAAGCCGAACCCGCTCGCGATGTTCTGGCGGTGCAGATTGACGAGCGTATTGTGGACGAGAAACGCGACGAACGCGGCGACGACGGCGACGAACAGGATTTGATAGGCGATACCGCGGATGCGGGGGTCGTGCCAAGGCGGCGGACGAGCGGGCCGCGGGGCGATGGCCGTGTCGGTCGCCATGCCCCCTGCCCACTACCCTAAGCCGCTGCCCTTCAACTTAGCGGATCGGCATCGCATACATCAGACCGCCATGCGTCCACAAATCGTTGAGGCCACGCTCGAATTTGAGCTCGGTGTCCTTGCCGAGAGTGCGGTCGAAAATCTCGCCGTAATTGCCGATCAGCTTGATCTCGTTATAGGCCCATTTCTCGTCTAGCCCGAGCGCCTTGCCCATCCCTGGAGTGACGCCGAGCATTCGCTTGGTTCCGGGATCGTCGCTCTTCAGCTTTTCATCGACATTTTTTGAGGTAATGCCCTTCTCTTCTGCTTCGATCAGCGCATAGACGACCCAGCGAACGATGTCGTCCCATTGGTCGTCGCCGTGGCGGACGACCGGGGCGAGGGGCTCCTTGGAGATACGCTCGGGCAGCACGACGTAGTCGTCGGGATTGCTTGCGCGCCCTAAGCGTTGCGCCGCCAGTCCGGACGCGTCGCCGGTCATCACATCGCAGCGGCCGGAAAAGAAAGCGGCATAGACCTCGTCGACCTTCTCGATGACGACTGTCTTTAAATCCATTTTGTTGGCGCGGAAGTAGTCGGCCAAATTCAGCTCGGTCGTCGTCCCGGGTTGGACGCAGATCGTCGCTCCGTTCAGCTCCTTAGCGCTCTTGACGCCGAGCTTTTTCGGCACCATGAAGCCCTGGCCATCATAGAACACCACTGGCGCGAAATTCAGTCCGAGTTCGGTGTCACGCTGCAAGGTGTCGGTGGTGTTGTTCGACAGCACGTCAACTTCGCCCGATTGCAGTGCCGTAAAGCGCTGCTGCGCGGTCAACGGCACATAGTTGACGTTGTCGGCCGCTCCAAAGATCGCCGCCGACAACGCTCTGCAAATATCGATATCGAAGCCGGCCCAGTGGCCTTGGCTGTCGGGCGCGCCAAACCCGGCGATGCCGGTCGGCACGCCGCAGCTGATCCGCCCGGCCTGTTTGACCTTGTCGAGCGTCGGCCCTGCTTGCGCCGCGCCACCCAACGCCGTTATCGCGGCGACGAGCGTCAGCACGCATAGCTTCTCGATCATGTTTCGCTCCCACGCGGCCTTGCCCTATGGATGTCAACGTATCATAGCCGCGCCGAGCCCAGCAACGGAGCAAACCCGGGCCGGCTATGTATCCTAGATGCTTCGCGCGGCCGCGAGCGCGGGTTCGTCGCTTTTGACGATCGGGCGGCCGACGACGTAATCCGCCCCTGCGGCGATCGGCTCCGCGCGATGGTCCCGTCACCGCTGCACGCGGTCGATAGTCGACTCCCTGGACGGCGAGAAGGCTGACCGCCGCGCTCTGCTGCTCTTGCCTCCCCCGCTTGACCGCCTCGTCGATGTCGAACATCTTGGCGCCGAGGAATATTTTCTTCCCAATTTTAAGCAGTTCGTCGAGGAGGTCGTCGAACCCTGTGGCAGAGGCGAGCCACCGGCCGAGTTCGAAGTAGGAAACGATACCGCGCGACAATGAGCTGGTCCCCGGTATGCTTTGTGATTTCTCGCGGAGTGTCGAGCCGTCCATGGATCATCAATGCCTATTCGGGTTTACGATCGACGATTCGATGGCGACAACGGCACCATCAAGGAGCGGCGGCAACATTTGTCGCCTGCAACATTTGTCGCTGCTCTGAAAGCGGCTCGGAGATGCTTAGCCGCAAGAGCTGCCGCGAGCTGTCCGCGAAACCCGAATCGCGATTGGTTCTAGATGACGCCATCGTCCGCGGTAATTGAGCGGATCGTCTCGTGAAGGCGGGGCAGCTTGCTGACCGCCGAATCGTCACGGCTCGCCACCCCAGCGCCCCGGATGCCGTTCGGATTCAACCGGACAGGATCGTTTGCTTACAATATCTCCGTGCGGCCGCTGCTTTCTGCGTCCTCATATTTCATGCCAGCTATTATCTCGATGCTGTCGGACTTGATGGCCATTTTCGCGGCGCATTTGACCGCGGCTTCAGTGACTTTGGCGTGTATACATTCTTTGCGATATCCGGCTTTCTCATGGGTGTTCAAGTCGAGAAACGATCGGTGCCGGCCTCCGCCTTTCTGCTGCATCGGCTTGTTAGAATTTTCCCGCTGTTTTGGATGGTTGCAATCGCTGCCATCTGTTTGCGACTCCTCGTCAAGAGCCGAGTCGAATGGGATCCACTGACGTTCTCCTTGGCGCCAATCGGGGAGCGAATTTATCCGATTGGTGTCGAATGGACGCTGGTGTTTGAGGTCTCCTTCTATCTCTATACCGCCGCCATCGTAGCATTCGGCTGGGCACGCTTTGTGCCGCTGATAGGGTGTGGCTGGTTGATCTCGATTTTGGCTGTGTCTCTAATATTTCCCGAGTTGCAGGAGGCCCGATTTCCTCACCTGCTCAGTCTTCCTCTGTCTGGGTATGGCAGCGCGTTTGCGGCCGGCCTCCTGATTCCTTGGGCGCTACGCCGCCGCTGCATCGGACACTCCATTCTCCCCGCGGGCCTAGTGCTGTTTGCGGGCGGCCAATTCTCCGAAGCCGCGGCGCTTCGGATAGTGTCTTCCGGGGTGGGTTGCGCGATGATCGTCGCCTGGTCGACGACACTTTCAAATCACACTAGCTCTTTATCGCGCGTGTTCCACAGCTTTGGAGACTGGAGCTATGCAACGTATTTGGTGCACGTGCCGGTCATCCTGGCCGTCTACCGCTTGGCCTCGGCGATAACGCCCTCACCGTTTCTCTGGCTGGCGGCGATCGGCATCACCCTCGCCGCATCGGCAGCAATCGGTCCGTTCGACGTCACTCTGTACCGTCGGCTAAAGCGCGCCGTCGATCACCTAAGTCGCGGTAAGCAGATGACGTTTTGCGCGGGATTCTTGGTATTGACGATGGCGGTTGTCTGGGCCGGCTCGACTGAAACATCCGCGACAACCGAGACAGCTGAGCTTGTTGCCAGCTCGCTTAAGGATGCCCCATCACCAGCCGCAGAATTGGACCGAGTGCTGGCACAACACGGCTATGCCAATTCGCTGCGGATTGTGGGGAAAATCGATGCGATCGGAAACCAGGATCATGAGTTTAATATTTCCGGATGGGCTGCCGACCTTGACGACGTCTTTACCCGCCCAATAGTACTAGCGATTTATAAAAATCAAGTTCTCGTCGCGATCGCACCTTCATTATTCCGCTCGGACGTATTGGCACGGCTCGGCCTCACCCATCCCTGGGGGCCTGCGGCGTTTGTGGGCCGCCTCGCACCAGGCCCGTGCTCGGCCGATTTGCCGATCACCTTCGTGGCAGTCAACTTATCCCGCAAGAAATACCGGGCAATCGACGCGCGCCATTGCCCTAAGGAGTGAAACGGAAAAGCATCGCCGCTCTCTCGGATCCCAAGGGCGGCTGATGCGTAGCCGGATGTTGCTCTGTTTACTGGGCCACATTGCCGCCAACCGCTGAGGTAGGGCTATGCCGCGCGGCGCATATCCTCGATGATTCGCGCGGCCGCGAGCGCAGGGTCGGCACTTTTGACGATCGGGCGGCCGAGGACGAGGTAATCCGCCCCCGCGGCGATCGCCTCTGCGGGAGTTCCGGGACGCTTGTGGTCATCGGCCGCGGTCCCCGCCAGCCTTACCCCTGGTGTCACGATCAGGAGCCTGTCCTCGCCGGCGATCTGCCGGATCCGGTTGGGGTTGTCATGCGGCGCGGCGATGATGCCGTCGCAGCCGCACGCGATCGCTCCTTCCACGCGCAGCCGAATCAACTCTTCGACGGAGCAAATGTAGCCGAGATCGCGCAGCCCATCCTGATCGACACTGGTCAACACGGTGATGGCAAGGATCTTCAACCGCGAATCGGCCCGTCCCTCGACCGCAGCTTTCATGATTTCGCCGTCGCCGTGCACGGTGATAAAGCTGATGCCGCGTTCGGCCGCCCGCGCAACTCCCTGCCTCACGGTCTCGCCGATGTCGAACATCTTGGCATCGAGAAAGACTTTCTTGCCTCGCTTGATCAGTTCGTCGATCAGACTGTCGAACCCGGCGGCGAATTGCAGCCACAGCCCGACTTTGAAAAACGAAACCAACCCGTCCAACTCAGCGACTAGGTCGCGAGCCTCGGCGATGCTCGGCACGTCGAGCGCGACGATAAGCCGGTCTTCGATCCGTTCGGGGATCTCACGAGGGAGGGACATCCAATTCACCGCCAAGTGACATGATCGCGGGCAAGGTAGCGCAGCAGGATGGCGATAGCCATGCCCATCTATGGGGATCAAGCGCTCGACGTGACAAGTCAGTTCATATCGATCGGCGGATATTCCCGGAACACCTTGTCGGCGGTGACCAGGATATGGTGCGTAACCGTGCGGAGTGGCACTGTCTCCCCAGCGAGCAGCCGCAGCGCGAGCGGCAGCACCTCATAGCCCCAGCGGTCCATGTAGTAGGCCACCGAACCGAGCACCACGCTGCTGCGGTTGTTGGGGTCAAGTTCCTTTTTTTCGCTGGTTCCGCCATGGATGTTCGCGTCGAGCCCCTGGCTGACGATGACGCAGTCGCTCTGCCGGCGGTTCATTTCGATTGCGCGCGCGGCGTAAACCGCCGCCAAATCGTCGAGGGTCGCGATCAGCAGCCGTTGGCCAGGCTTTGTCAGCAGGAATTTCGTCAACAGCGCGTCGGCGCGCATAGACTGTCCGCCGGTGTCGAGAGAGGCGAGCTGCAAAGTCGGCAGCGACTCGTGCACGCCTTCGGTGATGCCTTGAATGCGGTCCTTGATGGCGGCGCCGGGAGCGGCGAGGTCGCCAATCAGAACCCCGCGAACCTGCTCGCCCTGCCAGTTTTCCCGTGCAAATGCGCCGAGAGCCTGCCCGGCAATATGGCCGGCGCCGCGGTTGTCGGGGCCGTAGAGCGGCGCGCCGGGCAGCGGATCGACCAGCGCCAGGGCCGGGATCCCGGCGGCCGCAAGGCGGCGGGCGATCTCGGCGTTAGCGTCGGCATCGGCGTTGTATTCGATCAGCAGGTCGACTTTGGCGGCAATCGAGGCCTCGGCGTTGGCGACCGCGCGGGCGGGGTCGCCGGCATTGTCAAAATAGACCATGTCGACCGGTCGCGTGCGCGCCGCCAACTCAAAGCTGCCGCGCACATCGGCGCCGGTGAAGCCGAGCCCCTCCAAGGTCACGCCCGGCGTCTCGTCGAGGTTGGCGAGAGCGATCTTAAAGCGCCGCGGCTCGGCTCTCGCGGCCCTCGCGGCGTCGACGCCGCAGGCGAAGGCGGGCAGCCCGGCCAGGAACGACCGGCGTCGCAATCCCCGCCCTGCCTTCATGCGCTATTGGATCGCCTCGATGTTGACAAAGGTGCCGGTTAGTCCGACCGCCTTGGGCACCGTCATATTCAGGAAGAAGGTGGCCCGCCCCGACTTTGCAGCCTCGGCTGCAATCAGGTCGGTGCGCACATTCTCGATGATGTGAATGCCATTGTCGGTAAGCAACGTTTTGTGCACCGGGAAGGCGATGCCTTCCTCCTCGCCTGGTATTACTTCGACCGCCCAGGTATCAGCGCCGACAAGGATCACTTTCTGCGATGCAAGCCACTCCGCCGCCGCCTCGCCGATGCCGGGTTCGCTCTTGTTGTACGTCGCGTTCTGCGCCGGCCACTGCAGGAACAGATCTACCCAGCCGGTGTGGAGGAACACCGCATCGGCCTCGCGCAGGGTCACGTTGTACATCTTCAAGCCGGCCTGCAGGTCGGCTACCGTGATCAGCGAGCCGCCATCAAGGCAGGGGGTACGGCAGGCCGGGTTGGATTTCAGCTTGCCGGCAGCCTGGAAAACCTTGACCATGTCGATAATGACGCCGCGCGTCGCGAAGCTCTTCAGATTCTCGAGGCCGAACTTCTTGAGGTAGTTCTGGGTGACGTATTTCCCTATTGGCGTCTGGTTGTAGTAGCAGTCCTGGATGCCGATGTGGCCCATACCGTCGATATGGGTGCCAACGTGGCTCTGGCTGAGATAGGTGTCTTCCATATAGGTCAGCTTGTTATTGCCGAATTCGGCACCCGGCAGGGTGGCGAAGCTGGTCAAGATCGTCTTGCTGAAGCGGGTGCCGAAGAGCGGCACGCCGTCGACGAGGACGTTGGACATCGAGGTTACGGTGCCGGTCTGGATCTCCCCTGCGGCTGCCTTGGTAACCGCGGGGGTGACGCGGTTAGTCGCGCCGGTCTGGTCGTCCGGACCGAACGGCGAGGGTTTGACGAGCGCCTTGCAGTCAGCGGCTGATGCGGGTGCTGGCGGAACCAGCAGCGCTAGGGCGGCGATCCCGACAAATGCGGCTAGTCCGATGATTCTCATGGCTGCTCCTCCCCAACCTCGGTTGCGATGGTAAACTTGCGGGCAGAATGACCGATACGGCGAAAATTTACCAGCCTTGCCTCGCCGGCGGTTCGAGGTCTCACATGAGGGCTGAAGGCGGCATCGTGCTGTGCGACGTCACCGTGCGCTATGGGCAGCGCGTCGCGTTGGAAGCGGTGACCGGCGAGTTCGACCCGGGCAGCTTGACCGCTGTTGTCGGGGCGAACGGGGCGGGCAAGAGCACGCTGCTCGCGGCGATCGCGGGCGTGGTGCCACTTGCCGGCGGGGTGATAAATCGTCCGGCACGGCAACGACCGGCGTATTTGCCTCAGCTGACGGCGATCGACCGGGAGTACCCGCTGACCGTGGCCGAACTGATCGTCCTTGGCGGATGGCAAGAGTTCGGCGCATTTCGCGCTCCAGGGAAAGCCCTAGAGGCGCGCGCGGCGGCGGCGGCAGAGACGGTGGGGCTCGCAGGACGGATGGAGCGGAGGATCGGCGAGATCTCGGTGGGCGAGTTCCAGCGGGCGCTTTTCGCCCGGCTGATTCTGCAGGACGCCGCGGTCATTCTGCTCGACGAGCCGTTCGCCGCTGTCGATGCGCCGACTGTCGCGGTGCTGCTCGCTCAGGTAGCGCGATGGCACCATGAGGGCAGAACCGTGATTGCAGTATTGCACGATCTCGAGGTAGTGCAGGCGCGCTTTCCCTCGACTTTCGTGTTGGCGCGACGCTGCCTCGCCTGGGGAAGGACCGAGGAAGCCTTGCCGGCAATGGCGGCGTGATGTCAGTGCATGCGATGGTTGTGGAGCCGTTCGCAACCCTAGCGTTCATGCGTGCGGCACTGGTGGCCTGTCTGGCGCTGGCGCTCGCCAACGGGGCTATCGGAACGCTGCTGGTGTTGCGGCGGATGAGCCTCGATGGCGACGTGCTCGGACATGCGGTGATGCCCGGTGCGGCGGTCGGGTATCTCTACGCCGGGCCGTCCCCGGCATGGCTGTCGCTCGGTGGGCTGGTGAGCGGCTTTACCGTAGCGGTGTTGGCCGGACTGATCGCCAGCGAGCGGGCGCGGCGTGATGCCGGGCTGGTGGCGTTCTATCTGGTAGCCCTCTCGCTCGGCGTGCTGCTGGTGGCATGGCGCGGCAGCAATGTCGACGTCATGCGCGTGCTGTTCGGCACGGTGCTGGCGATCGACCAGCTAGCGCTGATCCAGATAGCCGCGGCCAGCAGTGTGATCCTGTTGGCGGTCGCAGCATTGTATCGGCCGCTGGCAGTGGGCGCGTTCGATCCCGCCTTTCTTCGCTCAGCGGGTGCACGTTTCCCGTACGGCGCGGTATTCCAGGCGCTGGTTGTATTGGGACTGGTGGCGAGCTTTCAGGCGTTCGGCACACTGATGGCGGTGGGGCCGATGTTGCTGCCGGCTGCGGCGGCGCGGTGCTGGGGGTTGGGCGCAGCCGGTTCTATGCTGTTGGCGACGGGCTTTGGGCTTGCCGCATCGGTGGCGGGGCTGCTGGTCTCCTATCACGCCAATCTTCCCTCCGGCCCGGCGATCGTGCTGGCGGCGGCATTGCTGTTTGGATTTTCGCTCGCCGCTGCCGAAGGCTGGCGACGCCTGGCGCCGGTGATCCGATGAGATTTTCGACCTTTCCTTATTTTATCATGTTCCTGCTGTCGGGCCCGGCGTGGGCCGCCGACCGAGTCCCGGTGGTCGCGACATTCAGTGTCATTGGCGATATGCTGGCAAATGTCGGTGGCGATCGGATAGACATAAAAACCATTGTCGGGGCCGGCGGTGACTGTGAGCTCTATCAGCCGACAGCAGCGGATGTCGCGACCGTCGCTGCGGCAAGCACCGTCTTTCTCAATGACCTCAACGAAGAGTTCGAGCCGTGGCTGGAACCCCTGCTCAAGCAGGCCGTGTTCAAAGGTGCGAAGGTGGTGGTTAGCCGGAATGTGCGGACACTGACCGCGGAGGAGGAGCATCCGATCTCCGGCAGGCTGCTTCCTGAGACGATCGACCAGCACGCCTGGCTCGATCCCCGCAACGGAATCATTTACGTGCGCAACATCGCCGAGGCGCTGGCGCGGCTCGATCCGGCCAACACCGTTGAATACCGGGCGCATGCTGCAGCCTACACAAAGCAGATTCAGGCGGTTGATGATTGGGCGCGCAAGGAGATGGCGTCTGTGCCGGCGGCAAAGCGCCGGGTATTGTCGTCGCACGATTCGCTGCAGTATCTCGCCAGAGCCTACGGCATCACATTGCTGACGGTGAACGGTTGGACAAACAAGAGCGAGCCCTCGGCGGCAGAGTTGGCGAAGCTGGCGCAGCAGGTCCGGGCGGAACATGTGAAGGCGCTATATCTCGACAGCATTACCGATCCGCGGGCCATGCAGCGCATCGCCGGCGAGACCGGCGCTACGATCGGCGGGACGCTTTACGGAGATTCACTTTCCCCTGCCGGCGGCGAGGCCGACAGTTACATCGAGATGCTGCGCCACGACGTGACCGCACTGAAGGCGGGCATGCTGAGCAACTGAGCGATGTTACTGATATCGGCCTGGCGGCGCCTGCTCGTTACCGGTGTGGCGGTGGCGGGCTTGTGGGCCGCCGTTCTGTGGGTGGCGCCGACGACGCCGTCGACCGCGCCGGCGCAGCCGCCGGTGCAGGTGCCGGCGGAGCCCACAGAGGTTCCGGAGCCCGAAGACGGGGCATTGCGTGCAGTGATTCGCTCTGGCGCGGCAGCACCCGGCGGCGGGCGCTTCGATCGGTTCGAGGTCGCATCGCAGCCGATTGCAGCTCCGGTCAATGCCCGCGGTCAGGTCGCGTTTTACGCGACCATCCTGCACGCGGCGGCGCGCGAGGGCATCTATCTGGTTAAAGACGGGCATGTGACGAAGGTCGCAGCCTTTGGAGACGAACTGCCGGGCGGCGGTACATTGGCCGAATTCTCGGCGCAGCCGCTGCCGGCGCTGAACAGCGCCGGGCATGTGGCGTTTGCAGCCCAGATCGCCGGCGGTCGGGCAACCGAGGGGGTTTTCCTCGCCGGCGAGGACGGGCTGCAGGCGATCGCGCTCGCCGGCGACGACGCTCCGGGGGTGCCGACCGGTGTCCTGGTGGGGTTCGATGCCCCGGCGCTGAACGACAATGACGAGCTGGCTTTTGTCGCCAATGTGCGGCGCGGCCGCGATACGCTCGATGTGTTGTATTTCTGGAATGGGCGGCGGCTGCAGAGGCTGATGGCTGAAGGGGACCTGCTGCTGCGCATCGGCGGCAAAATGGACAAAATCGGCGCGCCGGCGTTGAACAACGGCGGCGTCATCGCGTTTCCCGCGGCGATCTTCAGAGGGCCGGCACTCGGCGGTATTTTTGTTGCCGGTGCGCGCGATCTGCGCCTGTCGGTCCGAGCCGGCGACCAGACACCCGGTGGGGCGATGATCCTGCGCTTCTCCGAGCGGGTGGCGATCGACGACGAGGACGGGATCGCGTTCGGCGCGTATCTCGGCAAGGACGGTGTGACCCGCGAGGCGGTGCTGCGGACCGGGCCGGATGGCTTGGCCGAAATGGCCGTCGAAGGAGCGCCGGCACCGGGTGGTGGCCGCTATGCGGGGTTCGGTCCCTGGCCGACGACGGCGCCGGATGGCGCGACCGCGTTCATCGCTGCCCTCGACGGCGTGCCTGGACCACTTGCCGCGCTCGCCGGCGTTCCTGGCGATATAAGGCGGGTCGCGACCATGGGCGAAACGCTCCCGCAGGGTGGATCAATAGGCCGGTTCGCATTAAATGGGGTGGCCGTCGCGGGACCGGGCGGCGCGCTGACCTTCGCGACCGTGGCGCAGAAGGAAGGAGAGCGCAACGCGATCTACTGCCGCTGTCCGGCGTCGGCACGCTAGGGCTTCATCGGGTCACACAAGGAGACGACGGGATATCGAAGACAGTCGGGCCGCACTGCGGGAAATTATCGGGGTTCTGAGCTTCATGGTGCTGTTCGGCGGGGCGCACCCGGCGAGGGCCGCCCCGCCTACGGACGCTAGCGAGGGCGTCGCCGAGGAGGTCCAGGGCCAGCCGGCGCCCGGGCCCGTCGAGCTCGAAGAGGTAAACGTCATGGCAAAGCGGCTCGAGGCTGCCCGCGCCGCAATCGAGCCGCAGATCGGTGCGTCGACCTACACGGTAAACAGCCAAGCCATGGAAGCGCAGCCCGGCGGCGAGAACAACACGCTCAACCAAGTCTTACTGCAGGCGCCCGGTGTCAGCCAGGACGCCGAGTTGGCCGGGGGCATTCATATCCGCAACGAGATGCAGCCGGAGGAGTTTCGAATCAATGGGATCCCTCTTCCTATCGGGCTGAGCTATTTCGGCCAGGGCCTCAGTCCGCGCTTTGCCAACTCCTTCACCCTGATCACCGGCGCCCTGCCGGCGGAATATGGTTTGAGCACAACGGGTGTCATCGACATTCAAACAAAGAGCGGATTGTTCGCCCCCGGCGGTTTGGTCTCGATGTATGGCGGCGGCTACAACACGTTGCAGCCGAGCGGCGAGTACGGCGGCTCATTCGACGGCTACAATTATTACGTTTCCGGAGATTTCCTCAGCACCAATCACGGCATCGACGGGGTGACGCAGTCGGTGACGCAAATCCACGATCAATCCGAGCAGCTGCACGCCTTCGCCTATCTCGACAAGATCATCGACGGCGAGAACCGGGTGACGGCAATCGCCGGTCTGTTTAACGGCCGGTTCGAGATCCCGAACAATCCGGCCACCCCGACCTTCTCCGGGATAACGTTCCTCAACGGCATCCCCGTCTCCGCCTACAGTCCGGCATTGCTCGACGAGCGGCAGAACGAGACGAGCCAGTTCGGCGTCCTCTCCTATCTGCATTCCGGCCCGGCCGTCGATTTCCGTATCTCGGCCTTCACCAAATACAGCACGCTTCATTTCCGACGTGACCCCACGCTCTCGGACATCGCCTTCAACGGTATTTCGCAGAATGCCCTGCTGAAGAGCTTCGCCAACGGAATACAGGTCGATGCCGCCGGCAAGATCGCCGCCGATCATACGCTTCGCAGTGGCCTTTTCATGAGCAGCGAACGGTTCACATCCCAGACCGTGTCGGCAGCGCTGGTGCAGGACGGCACCGATGAGTTCGGCAACCCGACCTTTGGCAGCACACCCGCAACCTCGTTCCCGAGTGAGATCTTCGCCAGTATCGGCAAAACCGGCTGGGCTTACGCCGCCTGGCTGCAGGACGAATGGAAGGTCACACCGGATCTGACCGTCAACTATGGCGGCCGGTTTGACGCTGTCAGCCAATTTGTTGTCGGCAGCCAGATAAGTCCGCGCCTCAACTCGGTGTGGCAGGCCACCCCGACGACGGTCTTTCACGCCGGTTACGCGCGCTTGTTCACGCCGCCGCCATTCCAGGAGGGACCGGCGGAAAATCTGGCCGAGCTCAACGATTTCAATAGGACGGGTCTGACGACTTCGGGGGCCACGCCGTCGACCGCGAACAGTCCGCTGCAGATCGAACGCGCCAACCTGTTCGATGTCGGAGCGACGCAGAATCTCTTTGAGCGCCTGAAGATCGGCCTCGACCTCTATTACAAATTCGCGCGTGACGGCGTCGATTTCGGTCAGTTCGGCGCGCCGATTATCACAATTCCGTTCAATTACCGCATTGTCGCCAATCGCGGAGTGGAGCTGACGACCAGCTACCAGAACGGACCCGTCTCCTATTACGGAAACCTGGCAATTGCGCAGCAGCAGGCTAAAGGCATCGTGTCGGCTCAGTTCAACTTTTCGCCGGACGACTTGGCCTATATCGACACGCATTCGATTGTGACCGATCACAGCCAGCTGATGACGGCGTCGTCTGGGCTGTCTTACACCTGGGAGGGTACGCGGTTCAGCGCCGACCTGATCGCCGGAACCGGGACTCGGATCACCCGCCCCAACGGCCCACCCAACGGCGGTTCATTGCCCTCCTACTCGCAGACCAACCTCGGCGTCTCGCGCAAATTTGAGCTGCCCGGACTCGGCGCGATTAAGGTCCGGTTCGACGTGATCAACCTGTTCGACGAGATCTACCTGCTGCGCAGCAGCACCTCGCTCGGCGCCTTTTCCCCCGCCTACGCGCCGCGTCGAACCTTTTATGCCGGCATCACCAAAGAGTTCTAGATCAAGCAGCACGAGCCGTCATCGCGCAGCGGGGGACTGGCCGACGGCGGCCGATCGCGGCTAAGCTCTTGGCCGAGAAGTAGGAGCTCTCAGAGGCAGGAGGATGGAATGGATTTCGGTGTCTTGATGTTCTTTACCGATTACGCGATCTCGGCGGTCGACCTCGCCAAGGCACTCGAAGAGCGCGGCTTCGAATCGGTCTGGGCGCCCGAGCACTCGCACATCCCGACCTCGCGCAAGACGCCGTTTCCCGGGGGTGGCGAATTGCCGAAGCGCTACTACGACGCGATGGACCCGTTCGTGTCGTTGACCGCCGCGGCGGTCGCCACAACCAAGCTCAAACTCGGCACCGGCGTGTGCCTGGTGCAGCAGCGCGACCCGATCCAGACGGCCAAGCTCGTTGCCTCGGTCGATCAGGTGTCGAACGGCCGCTTTCTGTTTGGTGTCGGCGGCGGCTGGAACCAGGATGAAATGGAGGACCACGGCACCGTCTACGCGACCCGCTTCAAGCTGATGCGCGAGCGGATCGAGGCGATGAAGGAGATCTGGACCAAGTCCAAGGCCGAATATCACGGCGACATGGTCGATTTCCCGGAGATGATGACTTGGCCCAAGCCGGTGCAGAAACCCCACCCGCCGATCCTGGTCGGCGGCGGCTTCCCGCAGGCCGCACGCCGCGCCATCCGCTATGGCGACGGCTGGTGCCCGCTTGCCCGCACCGGCTCCAGCCTGCTCGATGTGATTGAGAAATATCGGCAGATGGCGCGCGATGGCGGGCGCGACCCGCAATCAGTGCCGGTCACGCTGTTCAGCCCGGCCGAGGACGAGGGTGAGCTCGCCCGCTACCGCGACATGGGGATCGCCCGCGTCGTCGTCATGCTGCTCTCCGAGCCGCGCGACAAGATCATGCCCGTCCTCGACCGCTGGGCCGCCCTGATCCGCCGCACCGCGCATTAATCCTGTCGGCGCATTCGCTTCGTCCTCGCTGGCGAGAAGCACATCGAGCAGCGAACGACAAAGCGACGCGCCTTGATCTGTGCCGCAATCAGGGAGGCAGCAATGGAACGCGAACCGAGCCGGCGCTCGTTCATAGCCGCGGCCAGCGCCGCCGCAGCCGCAACCGCCCTCCCGGCGGCCAAGGCGAGCGACGCGCCGGATCAGGCCACGTCGGCGTACCGCTCCGCCGGCGAGCTGGTGCAGGTGCTCGCTAGTCGGCAGATTTCATCGCGCGAGCTGGTCGACAGCGCGATTGGCCGCATCGAGGCGCTCGACCCCAAGATCAACCCGGTGGTCGTGCGCGATTTCGATCGGGCGCGCGCCGCCGCCGATGCCGCCGATGCGGCGCTTGCGCGCGGCGAGCGGCACCCGCTGCTCGGGCTGCCGATGACCGTCAAGGAGCAGTTCAACGTCGCCGGCCTGCCGACCACCTGGGGGCATCTGAAATTCAAGGATTGGCGGCCAGACGCCGATGTTCTCGCGGTGCAGCGGCTCAAGGCGGCCGGCGCGATCATCCTCGGCAACACCAATGTGCCGGTCGATCTCGGCGATTGGCAGAGCTACAACGAGGTCTACGGCACCACCAACAACCCGTGGGACCTGACCCGCAGCCCCGGAGGCTCGTCGGGCGGTGCTGCGGCGGCGCTCGCCGCCGGCTTCGTGCCGTTGGAGCTCGGCTCGGACATCGGCGGCTCGCTGCGCTGCCCGGCGCATTTCTGCGGCATCTTCTCGCACAAGCCGAGCCTCGACCTGCTGCCTCAGCGCGGCGCCGGCCCGCCGCAAACCCCGGCCATACCAGCGGAATCGGCTTTTGCCGTGATCGGGCCGATGGCGCGCAGTGCCGCCGATCTTGCGCTCGAACTGGCGGTGTTGGCGGGACCGGACGAATTGTGGAACGGGATCGGCTACAAGCTGGCGCTGCCGCCGCCGCGCCATGACCGGCTCGCCGATTTCCGCGTCCTGGTAATCGGCGAGCACCCGCTGTGCCAGACCGCAGCGAGTGTGAGCGCCGCACTCGACGGGCTGGCCGATCGCCTCGCGAAGCTCGGCTGCACGGTCCTCCGCACCAGCTCGAAAATGCCCGACCTGGCAAGCACGACACGCAATTACGTCGAGCTCCTGGCGGCGTTTTTCAGCGCCGATCTCCCGCCCGATGACCGGCTGCGCGTCGAAGCGGCGGCGC
This sequence comes from uncultured Alphaproteobacteria bacterium, assembly GCA_963703745.1. Lineage (GTDB taxonomy): Bacteria > Pseudomonadota > Alphaproteobacteria > ATCC43930 > CGMCC-115725 > AP-15. The sequence continues at coordinate 605,198 of CAVPFL010000002.1, forward strand.
AGGCGCTGTCGCCCGATAATTTGAGCATCTCGGCCGCGCGTCTGCGAGGCTTGACGATGAGCCACGCGGCTTGGATCAAGACGGGCCGGGTTCGCAGCGGCCTGCGGGCGCGCTGGCAGGCGCTGTTCCAGGACATCGACGTCGTGCTGTGCCCGCCGATGCCGACCGTCGCCTTCCCGCACGACCACTCGCCAATGAGGACACGCGAACTCGACATCGACGGAAAGAAGGTGCCGTACAACAATCTGATCGCGTGGGCCGGCATCGCGACCTCGAACGGGCTGCCGGCGACAACCGTGCCGATCGCGCACACCGATAGCGGCCTGCCGATCGGCGTGCAGATCATCGGCGGCTACCTCGACGACAATACGACGATCGCCTTCGCCGGCCTCGTCGAGCGCGAGTTCGGCGGCTTCACCCCGCCCCCGAACCTTTGAGCAGGGCCATCAACTCGCGCCCGTCGCCGCGAGGAAGCCGGCTTGCGGGCCTCAAAAAGGGAGCGGCGCGGCGGCCGCCCGGTCTGGCGCAGTCGGCGCTCTGCGGCGAAATTCCGCCGCTAAAGAGCGGTAATGTCTCCGAAGGGTGATCTTTCCGTGGCGCAATTCGAACACCTGTCCGCGGTTGAAAGCGCCAGCGGAAAATGAGGCTGTAGCAACCCCGCGCGAATCGGTCACTGAGAGCGCAATATGTTGGAAGATCGGCTCCTTAAGCGCTTGCGCAGGCTTTGTCACGTTGGCCCAGAATAGACGATTTTGGAGCCGATTTGGCTGGGCGAGTTGGGTTTGCCTAAAGGGCGACGTGAACTTCTTTGCCAGCTCGAATGGAGACACAGACATGGGCAATTCTCACGGCCGTTTCGTCTGGTACGAGCTGATGACGACGGACATGAAAACCGCCAAGCTCTTCTACGCCAATGTCGTGGGCTGGGGCGCCCGAGACGCCTTCGCGCCCGCTTTGGGCTATAGTCTGTTTACTGTCGGTGACCTCCCCGTCGCCGGCTTGATGAACATGCCAAAGGACTGGCAGAAAACGGGCGCGCCGCCGCACTGGATTGGATATGTCGGAGTCGACGATGTGGACTCTGTGGTCGACCGGATCAAGCAGCTTGGAGGAGCGGTGCACGTCCCACCGACGGACGTCCCCGGCATCAGCCGCTTTTCCATCGTCGCCGATCCGCAAATGGCGACGCTTGCTTTGGTCAAAGGGCTGAACGCCGGCCAAGCGCAGTCTGCCGAACTGGGTGCGCCCTGCCGCGTCGGCTGGCATGAGTTGCTCGCCGCCGACTGGGAAAAGGCGTTCGCTTTTTATGGCGAGCTATTCGGCTGGCAAAAAGCGGGCGCCCACGCTAGTGCGATCGGTACGTATCAGCAGTTTTCCGCCGATGGGGAGACGCTCGGCGGCATGCTCACGAAGCCTTCGGCATTGCCGCTTCCGTTCTGGCTCTACTATTTCAACGTTGACGACGTCGAGACGGCGGCGCAGCGCGTGGAGGCCGGCGGCGGCCAAATCCTCTATGGCCCAACTGCCGTGCCGGGCGGCGCCTGGATCGTTCATTGCACCGACCCGCAGGGCGCCATATTCGCGCTGCTGGACAGGCGCCAGCGCAAAGCCATCGGATATTTTATTTCGAGTGCATAGCGCGGTCCCTGGGACGAGCGGGGCTGCCGAGGGACTTGGTAAACGAGAACTCCCGTTTAATCGCTATCCCCGGTCGCATCATCGCCATTTGGCAGCGGTTGCCCAGCCGGGGCCGCGCGGTCGTCAGTCGGAAGCCCGCGATCCGGCGCCGCGGCCGATCGCAAATTGACCGACCGGGCCCTCCACGTGAAATTCGATCCCGGTCATCTTCGCGAACAGATCGATGTTCGTGATCCCGATCGCACATCCGCCGAGCCTCATGTCGGTGGCCATAAGGTAGAGTGTTTGAATCAATACGCCGACGTCCTTCAAAATGAGCGAATAGGCGATCGAGCTGTACTTCCATGAAATCCGGCCAAAGCGCGCAGCGATCGTGATCAAGATCTGGGGCGCAGCGGTCGAATCCATTGAATATCCCGCTCCCATCAATTGCGCTTCGAGTTCATGCATGGGAACGCGGATCGGCGCCAACGCGTGAGCGCCGGCGTCGTAATGATAGAAGCCGCGCGCTAGTCCCTCGCATGTGTCGACCGCTAAATAGAGCTCGAGCTCGTAGCCGGCGCCCGCCGACGGATATGGCCTGACGGCGCTACCGCCGTCGTCGAGGTCGAGCTCGGCGTTCGATATCGATACGACGCGCGCGGCGCCGCCGAGGAATTGCGAAAGTTCGGCGAGCGTGATCGGTTGCTGGTTATCGAAGCTACGGGTCGAATGACTTTGCCGCAGGAGCTTCGCGACCGGAGAGATTGCCTCCGGATCCGCGGCCGAGAACTTGCGCAGATTGATTTTTTTCCCAGGCCAGCGGGGCCGCACCGCCGGCAGCGGAGAAATGGCGCCGGCATGGGGATAAACTCCGCCTATCGGGTTGGCGTGCCGGCCTTCCGTGCTGCGCGTGTGGAACAGAAGATCGTGAAAATCCCAAAGAACGAGATTGTGATCGCCCTCGGCCGGTCGAAGGCCGCTGCCGCCAGCAGCGTCGACCTTCAAAAGGATTTGGCAATCGAGGAGCAGGGCGAGAAGCTCGAGCCCCGGAAAATCGTCCTGCCGACGCAGCTCTTTGATGTGTTGCGGCGTAGACAGCATGGCCAAGACGGCGACAATCTTCGGATCGCAGATTTTGAACAACGCGCCGGCGCGCGGCGATTCGAGGATCATCTCGTTACTGCGCCGCCGCATATATGCGAAGCGCGATAAGACAACAGCATCCGCGTTGCCGAGCTGTGGCGTACGCGGCCAATAATCAGGCATCTGCGCTTCGATGACGACCTGGTCTTCGCCGATGCGCGAGCCCCCGAGGCGGTACTCCAATAAACCGCGCCTCGCCAATCGCCGGACCAGTAGATCGATCTCTTTGTCGATGTTGCGCCTGTTGGACGCGAACGCGGCGAGCGGCAGGCCTATGCGCAGGTGTTGCGCACGATCCGCGGCGCCGGCGCTGAATTGTCCCAAGCCGACCGAATAGCCATCGAAGCAAACGGCGATTTCTCCCTCCGCCTGCGTTTCGAGCGTGACGTTGCTGCGGAGCCGGGCGGAAACATTTGCTGGCGCGCCTCCTCGCACTCTCTTTGGTCCGGGAGCGCGCAAGCGAGGGCCTTCAGGTGTGGGGGTGAATCGGGTTTAACTCGTTTTCCTTGAGCGGCCTGTCGCGCCATCCGAGCTTTATCGGCACATCGTAAAGCCGGCCACGCCCGAAGCGGCGATAGAAATGCCGCAATCCGGGAACGATGACTCTGACGACCGGCACCTCAATGTCGGGACGAGTCTGATCGAGGACGAGGAAGTCCAGGCCGGCTTGCTTGGCGAGGCGCACGCAGGCGCTCACCTGCTCACTCGTGTCGAGATTGCCAAACTTAGAGCCGAAGTCCGCATGGACCAGTGGCTTTCCGCTTGGCATCAAATAGGCATAATCTTGCAAGCGCAATGGAGTGGCGCCGTCAAGGCTCGATTTCTCCCCGGTCCCGCCGCCCATGAGACCCAGGGACAGAAATTGGTTGAGCTCTGTCAGCGCACGCAACAAGGCGATTTTCGTATCGAAGTGCGCGCCGGATCCGAATTCGATATTTTCCCGCCCGTTTTGCATCCAGTGCGTTACCGCCACAAAGGTCGGAACCCCGAGATCGCTGGTGATATCGAGCACCCAAAGCTTGCGACCGCTTTCGGCCAGCTGCCTTTGCAGATCGCGGACGTAGGAGTCATCAAACGGGCTGAGGTCTAATTGCGGCCGCTGCAATCGATTGTACCACCAGATCGCGTATGCATCCCTTTCCACCAGCTCGAGGAATCCCTGGACGATGGCTTCCTCGAGCGTATTCCCGGCCGCGCAGCCGTTGGAATCCGCTGCAAAGGCGGCGGGACCCTTGTAAAAGAAGTACAACAGGCTGGTCGGAAGATGTTTGAAGCGTCTGTCGCGCAGGGACCAAACCGGCGACCAGTCAATCTCGACCGATCGATCGAATAACGCCGGGATCGCACCAAAATCTCCCGAACCCGGCGTCGGCATTCGGTGTCGCCGCAACTGCGCGTTGCTGAACAGCAGGACTTTGTTCGGGGCGATGGCCTGGCCTGCCGGGAAATCAGCAAAGCGCCGCTTTGCTCTGATCTCGTCACCCTGGAAAATCCCGGAATAGCGCTCGATCGCCTCCATGAGCGCGCTGGCTTCGCCCTGTTCGGAAGTGCTGCCCTTGCCGAAACTGCCGCTGCTCAACCCCACCCTGAGCTCATTGACCGTCTCGGACGTTCCCGAAAAATTGTGCGCGGCATGGTAGTTGGTGTTCAAGGGCAAATCGGCTTGAATGCGCTCGAGACGCGAGACCACGCCGGTGAGCGGGCTGATGTGCCTGCGAAAACGCGCAACCGTGGCTGACGGCGAAACGGTGCGATACCCGCCGCTCGTCATGATCAGCTTGTTGCCCTCGCCAAGCTCGATCGGCGCTGGCTCACGGCGGGGATCACGCATCTTCTCGTGGCCGCAGCTCGGACATTGCGGACGGAGTGCCACACTATGCTTCACAATGGTCGAGCCCAACAGGTCGAGGCTGACGATGTGATCGCTCAACTGAGTGCGAAAACCGGTGGCGATCGCTTTGGCGATCTCGACGGCCGCGAGCTGGATGGCGCTCTGCCCGAACGTGTTCCGGGCTAATGGCGAAACGGCGACGCAGCAGGCCTGTCTGCGGTCGAGGAGCGCCTTGACTTCCCGGTTCCTTTTCATCCGCTCGGCAAGACACATCCAACAGGCGCTTTCGCCAGGGCGGAACACCGGGCCCACTAAGGGGAAAATGCCGGAAGGCTGGACGAGCACCCAGGGTGTGCGGTCCGACAAATGCCGCCCATTCAATTCTGCCAATTGCGCTTCGAGATAATCGTTCACCAACGTGACCGTCAGGCCCCGGGAGCGCTTGACGACGAGAACGCCAAGCTCGCCCAGGGCGGCCCCGAGTTCCGCTGCTCCCTCCACATTGATCGAGTGAAAGCGCACACGACATTTCTGGAGATTTCGCTCCGCAGTCTCCGGCGATAGCCCAAGGCTCGCCCAAAAGGCGGCCGCGGCGCCATTCGAACAGCGCGACATCGGGGTGACATAGCGGCGGTCGAGCAGCCGCGTTAAGGCCTCGTGGATTTTGTCGGACGGAAAATCCGGTTCCAGCTCGCGAACGAGCTCCCGAAAACTTTTCCCGCCCTTAGCTATCGCGGCGGCGAGCGCACAATAGAGCTCGCCGTGAAGCAAAAACTTCCGGTCCTCCGAATAGAGGCACACGACATCGGGCGGCAGCACATAGACGGTGAAATTCGGCGCGAACTGAGGAATGGCCTTGCCGTTTTGCCGGATGAAGCTGTTGCCCTGATTACCTGTCATGAGGTCAGCACAGGCACCTGCGTCACGGCTCCGGACGCGCTCGCCAGACGCATTCCTCGATTGTCAGCCCTCGATTATCGGGCTCGCACACCAGCTTTTCTGAATTTAGAATTTCTCGATAAATTGGCCGCCCAACCGGCGGCCGCGCGCACGCGTGACCCGCGCCCGACCTTCGCAGCTCTGCAAATAAGACGTCGTTGCCAGACCGAATGTTGTCAAATCCGGCTTTCGCGACCTGCACGTGTCTGACGGAATCGGAAGATAGCCCGGCTAGCAGTACGCGCACCCTCCCCAGGACCAGCAGCAGCCGCCCCAACCACAGCCGCCGCAGCCGCCGCAGCCAAAGCCACAGCCAAAGCCAGAGCCAAAGCCAAAGAAAAAGGCCCCCCTCCCGCAGCCTCTAAAGCCGGCGCAGCCTCTAAAGCCGGCGCACCCGCCGCAGCCTCTAAAGCCGCCGCAGCCCCTAAAGCCGCCGCACCCGCCGCGTCCGCCGCAGCCGCCGCAGCCGCCGCCGCAGCCTCCTCGAGCGAGTTGTATCCTTGGCAGCGGCGTTTCCCGGCTTTCTCCGTCGACGAAATGGAAAGTCGCGAGGCTGACGTCCGATATTTCCTCTTCACCCAGCTGGAGGACCTGAAAAGGCGCCATGTTTTCCGGCGGTATATCCCCCACCGATCTACTGCTCGACGACGCCAAAAAGGCGCCGGCGATCCCGGCCACGGATACAACTTTGCTTGGACGCTTCACCTTTAGGTTGCGTTTCACTTGCGGCACAGCAGAGTTCCTCCGAACTACTTTTCTGTGAACAAATGCGTAAAGACTCTTGCGTTTTCAAGAACTGGAACAGCTCGCGAACTCTAACAAATTGGTCATAATGTCTCGTTTGGTTACTTCTGGCCCTGGTGCAGTAGGGCGACCCGATCCAGACGGCCAAGCTCGGCGCCCTGGTCGATCAGGTGTCGAACGGCCGCTTTCTGTTTGGTGTCGGCGGCGGCTGGAACCAGGACGAGATGGAGGACCATGGCACGGGCTACGAAACCCGCTTCAAACTGATGCGCGAGCGGATCGAGGCGATGAAGGAGATCTGGACCAAGTCCAAGGCCGAGTATCACGGCGACAGGTCGATTTCCTGAGAGGCGGGCCCGAAATGACACAAGCATTATCAACAGGGTATCGTCGCCCTCGCGAAAGCGGGGGTCCAGGGCAACCGCAGTGGCCTTGGCACCCTGGATTCCCCGCTTTCGCGGGAATGACGATTAACCTCCTGATATTCCCACATTTATTTGTAGTCGGGCTCTGAGATGATGACCTGGCCCAAGCCGGTGCAGAAGCGCTACCCGCCGATCCTGGTCGGCGGCGGCTTTCCGCCGGCCGCACGCCGGGCGATCCACTACGGCGACGGTTAGTGCCCGGTCGGCCGCACCGGTTCCAGCCTGCTCGATGCGCTGGAGAATACCGGCAGATGGCGCGCGAGGCCGGACGCGATCCGCAACCCGTCCCGGTCACCCTGTTCAACCCGGCCGAGGACGAGGGCGAGCTCGCACGCTATCGCGACATGGGCATCGCCCGCGTGGTCCCGATGCTGCTTTCCGAAGAGCGAGACAAAATCCTTGCGGTCGGCGACCGCTGGGCTGATTTGCCTAGCGATGAGGAAGAAGTGGCAGTGGAACGCGAACCGAGCCGACGGTCCTTCATTGCCTCGGTTGGCGCGACCGCGGCGGCAGCCTTGGTGCCGCCCAGGGCGGCTCGCGCCGCGGATCAGCCGGGACCGGCATACCGTACAGCCGGCGAGATGACGCAGGCGCTCGCCAGCCGGGAGGTTTCGTCGCGCGAGCTGGTCGACAGCGCAATTGCCCGCATCGAGGCGCTCGACCCCAAAATCAACGCGGTCGTCGTCCGCGATTTCGACCGGGCGCGCGCCGCCGCCGATGCCGCCGACGCGGCGCTTGCGCGTGGCGAGCGGCATCCGCTGCTCGGACTGCCGATGACCGTCAAGGAAGCGTTCAACGTCGCCGGCCTGCCGACCACCTGGGGGCATCTGAAATTCAAGGATTGGCGGCCAGACGCCGATGCTCTCGCGGTGCAGCGGCTCAAGGCGGCCGGCGCGATCATCCTCGGCAACACCAATGTGCCGGTCGATCTCGGCGATTGGCAGAGCTACAACGAGGTCTACGGCACCACCAACAACCCGTGGGACCTGACCCGCAGCCCCGGAGGCTCGTCGGGCGGTGCTGCGGCGGCGCTCGCCGCCGGCTTCGTGCCGTTGGAGCTCGGCTCGGACATCGGCGGCTCGCTGCGCTGCCCGGCGCATTTCTGCGGCATCTTCTCGCATAAGCCAAGCCTCGATCTGGTTCCTTGGCGCGGCGCCGGCCCGCCGCAAACGCCAGCGATCCCGGTGCGCGGCGACCTCGCCGTGATCGGGCCGATGGCGCGCAGCGCCGCCGACTTGGCACTCGAACTGGCGGTCGTTGTCGGGCCGGACGAACTGATGGAGGGAATCGGCTACAAGCTGGCGTTACCGCCGCCGCGTCACGACAAGCTCGCGGATTTCCGCGTCCTGGTCATCGACAGGCACCCGCTGAGCCCGACCGCAGCCAGTATCAGCACGGCGCTCGACGCGCTCGCCAACCGCCTCGCGAAGCTCGGCTGCACTCTCCTCCGCACCAGCCCGAAAATGCCCGACCTGGCCCGCACGACGCGCAATTATGTGGAGTTGCTGGGGGCCTTCCTTAGCGCCGATCTGTCGCCCGACGAGCGGTTGCACGTCGAGGCTGCCGCGCAGGCGCTGTCGCCCGATAATTTGAGCCTCGCGGCCGCATTTCTGCGCGGCCAGACGATGAGCCACGCGGCGTGGATACGGACCAGCCGGATCCGCAGCGGCCTACGGGCGGGCTGGCAGGCGCTGTTCGAGGATGTCGACATCGTGCTGTGCCCGCCGATGCCAACCGTCGCCTTCCGACAGGATCACTCCTCGCCGATGGGGGCACGCGAGCTCGACATCGACGGCAAGAAGGTGCCCTACGACGACCAGATAGCGTGGGCCGGCACTGCGACCTCGAACGGGCTGCCGGCGACAACCATGCCAATTGCGCATACCGATAGCGGCCTGCCCATCGGCGTGCAGATCATCGGCGGCTACCTCGACGACAATACGACGATCGCTTTTGCCGGCCTCGTCGAGCGCGAGTTCGGCGGCTTCACCCCGCCCCCGAGCCTGTGAGCAGGGCCACCCTCTCGCGGCCGTCACGCGCCGAGAGTCCGCCGGGGGCATGATCGACTGCGAGACGATCTCGGAAGATGCGGCGGTCTCCCTTCGCCGCTTGACGAAAGCATCGCGGCGATACCGCGGCGGCGCGGTGGAACGTCCGCACAAAGTTGGACAAGTCACCGAACCCGACATCGAGTGCCACCTCGGTGATCGACTTCGTCTCGTCAGCCAGCAGGCGGGCCGCCCGGCGCAGTCGGGAGCGAATGAGGTACTGGTGCGGGGTCACGCCCAAGATCTTTGCGAAAAGCCGCAGGAAATGAAACGGGCTGAGCCCGAACTCTCTGGCTGCGCTCTCGAGGTCGATCGTCTCGTGCGCGTTCGCGTCGATCCACATTGCAGCCTCGACCGCGCGGCGGCGGTCGCATGCCCGGGCTTCCATCGGTCTTCGCTGCCGCCCGGAGAGGATCTCGACGAAGCGCGCCGCGAGCAGCACCCCGACTTCCTCCAGGCCGACTCCGCTGCCGCCTTCGGCGACCGCCTGGGCCAACTCGCCGACCACCATCAGGGGGGACAGCGGCGGCACGCAGACGGTGCGCCACAGGTCGGGCCGATATCCGATTGCCTCGACCAGCGCCGGGGCAAAGTGAAACGAGAGACATTCGTCACCCGCGGCATGTTCGTGCGTGCAGATGTACTCGTCGCCGGGATGGCCGACGAGGAACGACCCCGTCACCAGCTCGAACGATCTGCCCCGCGCGCGGCAGCCGAAGGTCCCTTTCCTCACATAAGCGAGCGAGAAGCTGTCGTGACACTCCGCAAACGGGGCGTCCGCCGGTCGGGCCTCGCACCGGTAGTCGATCACCGAAATCGACGTGCTGCGAAATACGCCGGTCGATGCCATGCGGCTCAGATTGGGCCGGCGCGGTTGCGGCGCAGCCGCTCCTTGCTCTCGGCCGACCAGACCTCGTCGATCCTGTAGCTCGTTTGGAATGCCGGCACACCTTCCGGCAGGCTCAGCCAGGGCAGCTTGCTGCGCGTGTAGATGTGAACATCCGGCGTGACCGTATCGGGCGTGTCGAGCGTCCCCGCGCGCACGAAGAGGCAGTCGCCGGGCACGATGTGATAGCGGCTCCACAGGGTGGTCCCGCATGTCTCGCAGAAGAAGACGTCGTGGTGCTTGCCGGTGCCGCCGGCCAGCCGAAACGATTTTGGCGCCACGGGACCGGGTTCAACGAACTTCGCCTCGATCCAGATGTTGATCACAAACGGACCGCCGGTCACACGCTGGCAGTCGCGACAGTGACAGGCGTGGACGATCAGCGGGCTCTCGGTGAGCCGGTATCGGATCGCCCGGCACGCGCATCCGCCTTCGAGATTCATCGCTTCTCCTCGGCGGGGCCCATCGGCGTCATCTTGCGCGCCGTCGCCCGCTCCACCACTCGCCACAGATACCAGCTTGCCACCGTCCGGTAAGGCTTCCAGCGGTCGCCATAGGCTGCGAGCTCTTTTGGCGACGGCATGTCGCTTCTGTCGAAAGCGATCGTGAAGCCTTTGCGGACCCCGTAATCGTCGACAGGCAGCACGTCCGGCCGGCCGAGGCAGAACATCAGCAGCATCTCCGCGCTCCAGCGACCGATGCCGCGCACTTCGGAAAGCCGCTCGATAACGGTCTCGTCCGGCATGGAGCCGATCTCGACAAGCGTCGGGATCACACCGTCTTCCGCTTTTTGGGCGAGGTCGCGCAGTGACAGCACCTTCGACCGAGAGAGCCCGGCGCCGCGCAGCCTCTCCTCCGGTATGCGCAAAAGCCGCCCGGCCGTCGGACGTCCACGCGGAAAGAGAGCGATCACCCGTTCCAAGATCGCTGCTGCTGCTTTGCCGTTCAGCTGCTGGTTGACAATCGCCCTCACGAGCGCGGCGAATACGCTCGGCGCCGGCCTGAGCTGCATGCGAAAGGGACCGATGGTGTCGATGACGCGCGCGAGCGTAGGGTCCGAGGCGCGCAGATGCGCGACGGCGAGGTCCGGATCAAAGCCAAACGCCCCGCCACCATCCAGGAGCGGTGTTGCGCTGTTCAACGGGACGCCTTCGATCGCCAGCATGCGGCGCTTTGTTGCGATGCCGCCCTGCGCCGAAAAGCCGCCGATCTTACCGCCGGCGGCGAGCACGCGATGGCACGGCACGACGATCGGGAATGGATTTCGCCCGAGCGCCTGCCCCACGGCGCGCGCGGCACCCGGCGCGCCGACCCGTGCCGCGATGTCACCGTAGGACAATGTCATGCCCGGCGGAATGGCGCGCGCGGCCTCGTAGACGCGGCGGTGAAAGGCCGGCACCTGGTCCATGTCGAGGGGGACGGTCGAGAGGTCGCTCGCCTCGCCGCGCAACAGTGCTGCGATGCGGTCGACCACGCCCTGCACGTCGCGGGGTGGTACCGCTTCTCCGGCTGCCGGAAAGCGGTGCAGCATGCGCGCCCTCGTCTCGCAATCCCCGGTCTCCGGGAGCTGCACGCCCGCGACGCCGCGCTCACCCCATGCGATGCCGCACCGGCCGATGGCGGTGTCGAAGAGTGCAAATCCGCTTGCGATCATGACGCAATCTTAACCTCCCGGCAGCTCCACGACTTGGAGAATCTTGCTACGGCGACGTCGTTGTTTCTGCCCCTCAGGGCCGTAGCGTTTTCGTTGATACCCGGTGCCGTTTTCGTTGTTTTCCGATGTCGCAAATTTCTGCCTAACCAATTGATCCGAAGCTGTAATTCCGCCGACAGGCGGGTCGTCTTTTGACGTGCCAGCGCGATTTACGTTGTATTTCTCGGCGCAGCTGTCTTCGACGCGCCTTCGTCCATCATCACTCTACGATGCTGACAGGGTGGTGGCAGTAGAGTGGTTGGCGGGCTAGCCTTTTGTCGCCTCCCGGAAGGCGTGCTCGAATTTCGCGAATTCGTCGGGCGCAGCGTCCGAAACCGCCCAATAGCCGAGATCGCCCTCGTTCCAGTGGTGCAGGGTGTAACCGCGCCGGGTAACGGTCTCCGCATATTCGCCGACCCGAGCCGGCAATACGAAGACGTTGACGACGTGCTTTCCCGCCCGATAGACGAGCGCTGGAACAGGCTTGCCTTCGATCAGGTCGAGCCGCCCTCCGACCAGCGGAAACCCCTGCGCCGCAAGGTCGACGCCTGGCGGCGACAGCTCCGTGCGGCCGGCAAACCATGGCTTGACCGTATGCCTGTCCGAAGAGGCGACATCGGTCAGATGGTCCGCGAGCAGCGAGCGCAGATGGCTGTCGATCAGCTCATTGCCGACGGCATCCTCTTGCCGCTCTCCAGTGATCAGCAATGTGCCGCCCGAGCCGACGGCGACGGCGAGCAGGATCGAGGCGGCATAGGCGAGCCAGCCCGGTGCGGGCCTCGCGGCGCGCGCGCTTGTGGCTGCCTCCTGGCGGAGCGCGAAGCGGATCTGTGAACGCAACGCCTCGGGTGCACGATAAATCGGAGCAGCTTGTCGGATGCCATCGCGCAGGCGCTCGAGCGCCATCGCTTCGGGGCCGCAGTCCGGGCAATCCGCGAGATGGTCGCGCAGCTGCAACCGCTCCGTCTCGGCGAGCTCGCCGTCGACATAGGCATCGATCCGGGGGCGGACCTCGTCACACTGCATCGCCAATGTCCTTTCCTTCCCAGGCCCGGCGCAGCGCCGAGCGGGCCCGATGGAGCCGCGACATCACGGTGCCGATCGGTACACCGGTGATCTCCGCGATCTCGCGGTAGCCGAGCTCGTTGAGCTCACGCAGCACGATCACCTCGCGCAGCGGGGCCGGCAGCGCCTCGATCAGCACATCGAGACGCCGCAGGTCGGACCGATTCTGGAGCAGCGCCTCGGTATTACCCACCGCCTTCGGCGCGCTCGCAACCCCTTCGTCAGGTCCATCCTCCTCCTCGAGCGGGACGACGTCGGCCGGACGGTTGCGTTCGAGCCAGCTGTAGCAGGTGCGACGCACGATCCTCAGTACCCAGCTCTTTGCATCGCCCTCTCGATACGTGTCGAAATAGCGAAACGCCCGTAGCACGGCCTCCTGCACAACATCTGCCGCATCGGCATCGTTGCGCGTCAGCCACCGTGCCAACGCATAGGCGGCGTCGAGGTGCGGCAACACCACACTCTCGAATTGGCTGCGCCGCCGGCGCTCGGCGATCCACGCCATCCGCACTACTCCGCATCTGGAAGACCGCAGCAGAGGGCATCTTATTCCCCGCCACGCAGTTGCAAACGCCTTCACCTCGGACCACACTTCGGCACGGGCTGGAAAGGACCATTCCGATGGAGATGACCGGCGAATTTCGCATCCCGGCCCCGCGCCAGCGCGTCTGGGAGGGGCTCAACGATCCGGAAGTCCTCAAACAGTGCATTCCCGGTTGCCAGACGCTCGAGAAGGTTTCCGACACTGAGTTCAACGGTAGGGTCGTCGCCGCGGTTGGACCGGTGAGGGCCACCTTTGGTGGCAAGGTGACGTTGTCGGATCTCGACCCGCCGCAGAGCTATACAATAAGCGGCGAGGGCAGCGGCGGCGTGGCCGGTTTTGCCAAGGGTGGCGCCAAGGTCAACCTCGCCGAAGATGGTGCCGCGACGCTTTTGACCTATTCCGCCCAAGCGCAAGTCGGCGGCAAGCTCGCTCAGGTCGGCTCGCGGCTGATCGACGGGGTTGCACGCAAGATGGCGAACGACTTCTTCGGCCACTTCGCCGCCGTGATGGCTCCCGAACAACCGGCAGCAGCGGCTGTCGAGGCTGCGGCGGGCGAGGGGGCGCCGACCGCCCCAGTCGCAGAGCCGGGGCAGATCGCCGTCGGAACCCCGCTGCCATTGCCTTCGCGGAGACCGATAGGCGCCCGGCTTCCACCGGCTGTGTGGGTCACCGGGCTAGCGGTGATCATCATCGTGCTGCTCTATTTTTTCACCCGCTAGCCGGCGAGGCGCCGAGTGCGCTAACGCCTTGACCGGAGGCGGAGTCGGCACGAAACTCCGGCCGGTCGCGACCGCCCCGTGGCGGCCGGGATGCTCGATCCAGGGAGGTGTGGGATGCAAAAGACGGTGAGCCTCACCGTGAACGGCAAGCCGGTCTCGGCGACAGTCGAAGGTCGCACTCTGTTGGTGCAGCTGCTGCGCGAGCAGCTCGGATTGACCGGCACCCATGTCGGCTGCGACACCAGTCAGTGCGGCGCGTGCGTCGTCCATGTCGACGGCGAGGCGGTCAAGGCCTGCACCTTGCTGGCGGTCCAGGCCGACGGCCGCTCGGTGCTGACGATCGAGGGGGTGGCGACCGGCGACACCCTGCACCCGATGCAGGAGGCGTTTCGCAACAACCATGCGCTGCAATGCGGCTTCTGTACCCCCGGCATGGTCATGAGCGCGCTCGACTTGGTCAAGAACAACCCCAACCCAACCGAGCGCGAGATCCGCGAGTACCTCGAAGGCAATCTCTGCCGCTGCACCGGATATCACAACATCGTGCTGGCGATCGCCGAGGGGGCGGCGGTGATGCGTGGCGAGCCGGCGCCCAACGTCTACGGGACCGCCGCGGAATAGAGCCGTGGCTACGATCGGCACGCCGGTCCGGCGGCGGGAAGATTTCCGCTTTCTGACCGGAGGCGGAACTTACACCGACGACATCAACCGCCCGGGGCAGCTCTACGCCTACATCCTGCGCAGCCCCCACGCGCATGCGCGGATCGGCGGGATCGACACGAGCGCGGCACAGCGGGCGCCGGGGTTCGTCGCGGTCTATACCGGCAAGGACATGGCGGCCGACGGTGTCGGCGGGCTGCCATGCGGCTGGCAGATTCACTCGAAGGACGGCACGCCGATGGCCGAGCCGCCGCACCCGGTGCTGGCGGTCGACCGGGCCCGCTATGTCGGCGACCCGGTAGCCGTGGTCGTCGCCGAGACCCTGGCGCAGGCCCGCGACGCGGCCGAACTGATCAATGTCGACTATGCCGAGGAACCCGCCGCGATCGAGCCGGTCGCGGCGCTCCAGCCGGGGGCGCCACAGGTCAACGCCGAGGCGGCAGGAAACCTCTGCTACGACTGGCAGCTAGGCGATCTTGCTGCGGTCGACGCCGCCTTTGCCAAGGCGACACGGATCGTCAAGCTCGACCTCACCAACAACCGCCTCATCCCCAATGCAATGGAGCCGCGCGCCGCGATCGGCGAGTTCAACCCCGCGACCGGCGACTACACGCTCTACACGACGAGCCAAAACCCGCATGTGATCCGCCTGTTGATGGGCGCCTTCGTACTGCACATCCCTGAGGCGCGGCTGCGAGTCGTCGCCCCCGATGTCGGCGGCGGCTTCGGCTCCAAGATTTACCACTACGCCGAAGAGGCGATCGTGACCTGGGCCGCCGGCAAGGTGCATCGGCCGATCAAGTGGACGGCCGAGCGCTCGGAGAGCTTCATGTCCGACGCGCACGGGCGCGACCACGTCACCCATGTCGAGCTGGCGCTCGACGGGCAGGCGAAGTTTCTCGGGCTCAAGGTCTCGACCATCGCCAACATGGGGGCCTATTTGTCGACCTTCGCCCCCAGCATCCCGACCTATCTGTACGGGACCCTGCTCGCCGGCACCTACACGACGCCGGCGATCTATGTAGAGACCAAGGCAGTCTTCACCCACACCGTGCCGGTCGACGCCTATCGCGGCGCCGGCCGTCCCGAGGCGACTTTTCTGCTCGAACGGATCGTCGACCTCGCGGCCGACGAGATCGGCATGGATCCGGTCGAGCTGCGCCGCCGCAACTTCATCCCAAAGGACGCCTATCCGTACCAGACCCCGGTCGCACTGCAATACGACAGCGGCGATTACGGGGCAACATTGGAGCTGGCGCTAAAGGCGGCCGACTATCGGGGCTTCGAGGCCCGCCGCCGCGAGGCGATGGCGCGCGGCAAACTCCGCGGGATCGGCATTGCCACCTATATCGAGGCGTGCGGCATCGCTCCTTCGGCCGTCGCCGGGGCGCTCGGCGCCCGCGCTGGCCTCTACGAGAGTGCAGAGCTCCGCGTTCATCCGACCGGCAGCGTGTCGGTCCTCACCGGATCGCATAGTCATGGCCAGGGGCACGAGACCACCTTCTCCCAGCTCGTTGCGGACGGGCTCGGCATCCCGATTGAGAGCGTCGAGATCGTTCATGGCGACACCGACAAGGTTCCCTTTGGCATGGGGACCTACGGCTCGCGCTCCCTCGCCGTTGGCGGCTCGGCGATCGTCAAGGCGATGGACAAGGTCATCGTCAAAGGTCGCAAAATCGCCGCACACCTGCTCGAAGCCGCCGAAGCCGATGTCGAATTCAAGGACGGCAAGTTCGCCGTCGCCGGCACCGATCGTTCAAAGAGTTTTGGCGAGGTGGCCTTGACCGCCTATGTGCCACACAACTTTCCGCACGAGGAGCTGGAGCCCGGCCTCGACGAGACGGCGTTCTACGATCCGAAGAACTTCACCTTCCCGTCGGGCGCGCACATCGCCGAGGTCGAAATTGACCTCGAGACCGGTCACGTCACGGTCGTCAAATTCACCGCGAGCGACGATTTCGGGCGGATCATCAACCCGCTGATCGTAGAGGGTCAGGTCCATGGCGGGCTCGCCCAGGGCATCGGCCAAGCTCTGCTCGAGGGCTGCGTCTACGATAGGGAGAGCGGCCAGCTGTTGACCGGCTCCTTCACCGACTATGCGATACCGCGGGCCGACGACCTGCCGAGTTTCGCGCTGTCGACCAATGTGACCCTGTGCACGCACAACCCGCTGGGCGTGAAGGGCTGCGGCGAGGCCGGCGCGATCGGCGCCCCGGCGGCGATCACCAACGCGCTCGTCGACGCGCTGAAGCCGCTCGGGGTGCGGCATCTCGACATGCCGGCCACCCCTGAAAAGCTCTGGCGCATCATCCAGCAACACCGCACCCCGCTCGCCGCGGAATAGGGAGAGCCCGATGTACGAATTCAACTATCACCAGCCGACGAGCCTCGATGAGGTCGCAAGCCTGCTCGGCGCCAACGAAGAGGCCAAGATCGTCGCCGGCGGTATGACTCTCGTCCCTACCCTTAAGTTTCGTCTTGCGAAGCCCTCCGATCTCGTCGATCTCGCCGCGATCCCATCATTGCGCGGCATCACCGACGCCGGGGATGCGCTGGTCATCGGCGCGATGACACGGCATGCCGAAGTGGAGCGCTCGCCGCTCGTCAAGCAGGCGATCCCGGCGCTCGCCGCACTCGCCCACATGATCGGCGACCCCGCGGTGCGCAACCGCGGTACGATCGGCGGATCGATCAGCAACAACGACCCGGCAGCCGACTATCCGGCCGCGGTCGTCGGGCTCGGCGGTACCGTGCAGACGACCAGGCGCGAGATCGCCGCCGACAATTTCTTTACCGGCATGTTCGAGACGCCACTCGACCGCACCGAGATCGTCACCGCGGTCCGGCTGCCGAAACCGCAGGCAGCGTGTTACATGAAATTCAAGAATCCGGCCTCGCGCTATGCCATCGTCGGCGTCTTTGTCGCCCGCACCCCATCGGGCGTGCGGGTCGCGGTGACGGGTGCCGGACCCTGCGTATTCCGCGTTCCGGAGATGGAGGCAGCACTCGGGCGCTCCTTCACCCCGGACGCGATCAAGGATATCGCGATCCCGCAAGACGGGCTCAACTCCGACATCCATGCTAGCGCCGAATACCGCGCCCACCTCGTCGGCGTGATGGCCCGCCGCGCTGTCGCGGGCTGCGCTTAACGCCGCGAATCTCCCTGAGAGCAGGGAGAAAATTCGAATCCGGAGCGCCTAACGGTCTGCCTCATGGCCAGTAGCCACGGCCATATCAATAATTTACGATCCCAAAAGGCCGAAAACGGGCGGCGTCTGGCAGGGAACGAAAAACAGGTTCTGAGGGAGCGAGCAGGGAGGGGGGCAGTGCCGGCCAGACGGGCGTTCGCGTCCCCGCTTCCCAAGGTAACGCTCATCGTACGCCTTAATCTTGACCGCAAGATGACGCGTGATCGCGCTCAAGCACGGGCACCAATAAGCTTCCGGAACCATTTGGCGCTAGCCGACTGTTTGCGATAGCTCGGAACCAGACCGCAGGCTTGCCGTGTTGCACGCGTCCCCCCAAGACCTGGAAGTGTTGGCCCAGGCCGCTCTGCCGGATTTCCTGCACATGCAGCAGCGCTGGGCGGGGTCCTGGGGCTTCTCGATGTGGAGATCGTGACCGCGACGCGCATGCACCGCATGCCCTTCGGCGCCGAGCTGGAGGCAGATGGCAAGGTGCGCTTTCGCCTTTGGGCGCCGCCGCACCGGGAGATCCTCATCGAGCTCGACGGCGAGGCGAGGGCCATGCAGCCGGTGGGCGAGGGATGGCACGAACTCGTCACCGACCGCGCCTACGTCGGTATGGGATATCGCTTCGTGCTGCCCGACGGGCTACGTGTTCCGGATCCGGCCTCGCGCTATCAGCCGGAGGATGTACACGGCCCGAGCGAGGTGGTCGACCCAGGGGCCTACCTCTGGCGCGATGCCGGCTGGAGGGGACGCCCCTGGGAGGAGGCGGTGGTCTACGAGCTGCATATCGGCGCTTTTACGCCAGAGGGCACGTTCCGGGCGGCGATCGGCAAGCTCGACCATTTGGTTGCGCTCGGCGTTACGACGATCGAGATCATGCCGATCGGGGACTTCCCGGGCCGCCGCAACTGGGGCTACGACGGCGTGCTGCCCTACGCCCCGGATTCTTCCTACGGCCGCCCTGACGACTTAAAGGCGCTGGTCGAGGCCGCGCACGCTCGCGGGTTGATGGTGCTGCTCGACGTCGTCTACAACCATTTTGGTCCCGAAGGCGCCTATATTCACCCGATTGCGCGACAGACCTTTACCGGCCGCCACAAGACCCCGTGGGGTGCGGCGATCAATTTCGACGGCCCGGAGAGCGGTCCGGTGCGAGAATTTGTCATCCACAACGCCCTCTATTGGATCGAGGAGTTCCAACTCGACGGCCTGCGGCTGGACGCCGTGCATGCGATCCTCGACAACAGCCCGAAGCACCTGCTGGAGGAGCTTGCCGAGCGGGTGCGCGCAGCGGCGCCCGACCGGCATATCCACTTGATCCTGGAGAACGAAGAGAACCAAGCGAAGCGCCTGATGCGCGGCAAGAATGGCGAGCCGCGCTGGTACACGGCGCAATGGAACGACGACGTCCACCACGCGCTGCATGTGGCGGCAAGCGGCGAGACGAAGGGCTATTACGCCGACTACAAGGGCGATACCGAGAAGCTGGGGCGCGCTCTCGCAGAGGGGTTTGCGTTTCAGGGCGAGCTGATGCCCTATCGCGGCCACCCACGGGGTGAGCCGAGCGCCGACCTGCCGCCCACAGCCTTCGTTGCCTTTATCCAAAACCACGACCAGGTCGGCAACCGGGCGCTCGGCGATCGGGTGACGGATTTCGCGTCGACCGCGGCAGTGCGCGCGATCGCAGCGGTGTATCTGTTGCTGCCGCAGATCCCAATGTTGTTCATGGGCGAGGAATGGGGTGCCGCGCAGCCCTTTCCCTTTTTCTGCGACTTCAGGCCCGAGCTGGCCGATGCCGTACGCAAAGGACGGCGTGACGAATTCGCGCGCTTTCCGGAATTCCGGGATCCGAAAACACGCGAGCGCATCCCGGACCCGATGGCGGCGGAGACTTTCGCCTTCGCCAAGCTCGGCTGGGAAGACATCGCGCGGGTGCCGCATACCGGTTGGCTCGATTGGTATCGGCGGGTGCTTGCGACGCGGCACGCGGAGATCGTACCGGTCTTGGCCGCCATTCGGGAAGCCGGACGGTACGAGGTGGTCGGCGAGGGTGCGGTCATCCTTCGCTGGCAGGTTGGCGAAGGTGGCGTTTTGATGCTCGCTGCAAACTTGGCGGCAACGCCCGCGCCGGGGTTTCCCTCGGGATCCGGCCGCGAGCTTTGGCGGGAAGGCGAGGCCGGTGCGGACGGCACCTTCGGACCTTGGTCGGTTCGCTGGTCCCTCGATGACGACCCGGGTGAGCGGCGTAGCGCTGACGCCCTGGACGAGCTCGCCGAGCGGATGGGCATTGAGCCTGAGTTCCGCAACGCCAAGGGCGAGATCGTACGCACCAGTGCGGAGACGAAGCGCAGCCTGCTTGCGGCAATGGGTGTTAGGGTTTCTGACGAGGCGCAGACGCGGGAAGCGCTCAAGATGCTGGACCGGGCCGAGTGGCTGCGGCCGCTGCCCCCGGTCGCGGTTGTGCAGGTCGATGCAAAACCGGCTATGGTAGAGCTGGTGCTACCGGCCGGCACTCGCGAGATAGGTTGGTGTCTGACGCTGGAGGATGGTTCCGAGCGAGCAGGGCACGTGGATTTCGCCACGCTCGATCGATTGGGCGCGCGCAATGTCGATGGACGGCAGCTGGAGCGCCGCCGGCTCTCGCTGCCAGACGATCTGCCTTTGGGATATCACCGCCTCGCAGTCGAACCCCAAGATTCCTCCACGGTCCTCGTGTCGACACCAGGCAAATGCTGGCTGCCGACGGCGCTTGCCGAGGGCCGGCGGCTGTGGGGCATCGCCGCGCAGCTCTATCTGTTGCGCTCGGCCACCGATTGGGGTATCGGCGATTTCCGCGACCTGCGCAGTCTGGTAGAGCTGGCAGCCGATCATGGAGCCGATGTGATCGGCCTCAACCCGCTGCACGCGATGTTTCCCGACGATCCGGAACACGCCAGTCCCTACTCGCCGGCCAGTCGTCTGCTGCTCAACATCCTCAATATCGACGTGAGCGCGGTCCCCGAGTTGCTGGACTGCACGGAGATGCGGGATCTGATCGCTTCCGGGGCCTTCGGGCAGAACGTGCAGGCCTGCCGTTCAAAGCACCTCGTGGACTACGCAGAGGTCACGGCGATCAAACTCTCCGTCCTAGAGAGGCTGTTCGCCGAATGCCGGGACGCAACGGATCCCGCCCGCTGGCACGCCTTTGAGGCTTTCCGGCGCGAGCGCGGCGAGGTGTTGGAGCGGACCTGTCTCTTTCTAGCGCTGCGCGAGCATTTCGCGAACGAAGATTCTTCACGAGCCGACTGGCACGCTTGGCCCGAGGAATATTGCGACCCAGCATCGCCCGCGGTAGCGCATTTTGCGGAGGCGAACCGCGACCGTCTGGATTTTCTGGCTTGGTTGCAATGGGTCGCGGATCAGCAACTCGGCGCCGCGGCAGTCACCGCCATAGGGCGCGGCATGGCCGTGGGCCTTTATCGCGACCTGGCGGTAGGCGCGGACCGCGCGGGCGCCGAGACCTGGGCCAATGCGGCTGCCGTGGTATCGGGAGCCGAGGTCGGCGCGCCGCCCGACATCTACAATCCGACCGGGCAGAATTGGGGGCTGCCGCCGTTTCATCCGCGCGCTCTGCGGCTAGAGGGATACCGCAGTTTCATCGAGCTCGTCCGCGCCAACATGCGCCACGCCCGCGGCTTACGTATCGACCACGTGATGGGGCTGCAGCACCTCTATTGGGTGCCGCAGGGCCAGAAGCCCTCAGCCGGTGCTTATGTACGGTATCCGACGAAGGATCTGATTGGCATCCTCTCGCTGGAGAGCCATCGCCAGGGCTGCCTAATTGTCGGCGAGGACCTCGGGACCGTGCCGGAAGGTTTCCGCGAACGCATGGCCGAAGCGAACATCCTGTCGTATCGCGTGCTGTTCTTCGAACAGGAGCCGGAGACCGGCGCCTTCGTGCCGTCGAGCGGCTACTCGAAGCTTGCCCTGGCAACTGTCGGCAACCACGACTTGCCGACCCTGCGCGGCTGGTGGGAAGCACGCGACCTCGATCTGAAGGAACAGCTCGGTCTCTTTCCGGAACCAGGCGAAGCCGCGCGCCAGCGTCAGGCGCGGGAACGCGACCGAATGCAGCTCCTGCGAGTGCTCCGCGGCGAGGGGTTGCTGCCACCGGACGGAGAGCCCGACATCCCGACCTTGTCGCGGGCGGCGCACGCCTTCCTTGCCCGCACCCCGTCGGTTTTAGCGATGGTGCAGATCGACGACCTTACCGACGAGGCCGATCCGGTCAACGTCCCGGCCACCTCTGACGAGCACCCGAATTGGCGACGCCGCCTCTCGATGACATTGGAGGAACTCGCTAACCGGCCGCGCTTTATCGACATCGCCGAGATCTTCGGGGCCGAGCGCGGTGCTGGAGACCCTGACAAAACGGCCGAATATGTCTGAGCCGGATCCATTACCATTTCCTCGCGCGACCTACCGGCTACAATTTCACAAGGGGTTCGGTTTCAAGGATGCCGCAGCCCTCGCTCCCTACCTGGCGCGACTAGGCATCAGCCACGTTTACGCTTCGCCTTACTTTAAGGCGCGGCCGGGCAGCACCCACGGGTATGACATAGTAGAGCATGGCCAGCTCAACCCGGAGCTCGGCGACGAGTTGGCGTTCCGTCACATGGTGACGACGTTTCGCGATAGCGGTCTCGGTCAGGTGCTCGATTTCGTACCCAATCACATAGGCGTCGGCGGCGCCGATAATCCGTGGTGGCTCGACGTGCTGGAATGGGGTCCAGAGTCGGAATATGCCGGCTGGTTCGATATCGATTGGGAGCCGGACAGACGCTATCTGCAAGGCAAGCTTCTTGTACCGTTCCTTGGCGACCAGTACGGGGCGGTCCTGGAGTCCGGTCAGCTCGCACTGCGCTTTGAGCCGGAAACTGGAGAGTTCGCCGTATGGGCTTACGATAGGCACAAACTGCCGATTTGCCCGCTGCACTACCAGCGCGTGCTCGGCGACGAGCACCCGGAACTCGAGCGGTTGGGTGACGCGTTTTCGGGCCTGCCGGAGTGGCGCCCTCGTATTGCCCAGCGCGCCAAGGACCTGCAGGCTGAGCTCGGCCTTCTCGCACGGCAGGGCAGTAATGTGCACCAGGCGGTGCAAGCGGCAGTTAACCGGATCAATGGCGAGCCGGGGCGCCTCGAGACCTGGCGGAGGCTGGATTTACTGATCCAGGATCAGCACTGGCGCGCTGCGCACTTCCGCGTTGCCGCGGACGACATCAATTACCGACGCTTCTTCGACATCAACGAGCTCGCTGGATTGCGCATGGAGCTCCCGGAGCTGTTTGATCAAGCGCACCACCTCGTTTTCGAGCTTCTGCGCGAGGGCGTGCTGGACGGCCTGCGCATCGACCATGTGGACGGGCTGCTCGATCCAAAGGGATACCTTTTGCGGCTGCGTAGGCAGGCACCCGGGCCCTTCTACCTGGTTGTTGAGAAAATCCTCGCTCGGCACGAGGTGCTGCGTGGCGACTGGCCGGTCGAGGGCACGACCGGTTACGAATTCGCCAATCTGGTTCTCGGCTTGCTGGTCGACCCGTCAGGCGAGGAGGGGTTTACACAAGCCTGTACGGCATTTACCGGCGAGCACCACGCCTTTGACGAGATCGTCCGCGACTGCAAGATCCGAATCATGCTCAACGAGATGGCGGGCGAGCTCAATGTTCTCGCCCGCGATGCGGGGCGCATCGCAAGGCAGAACCCGCGAACCTCCGACTTCACACGCAACATCCTGCAGAGGGCACTGAAGGAGATTGTCGCCTGCTTCCCGGTTTATCGCACCTACGTCGATGGAGCTGCCGAGCCCACTGAAGCGGACCGGCGTGACATCGACTGGGCAGTAGCCCGCGCTCGGCGGAACGAGACGGATCTCGATCCTAGCGTCTTCGATTTTGTACACCGGCTTCTGACAACCGACCTGGTGGCCCAGCCGCGCAGCGGCTTCAGCAGCCAATCGGTGGTGCGCTTCGCGATGCGGGTGCAGCAATACAGCGGCCCGGTCATGGCCAAAGGCCTGGAGGACACCGCCTTCTATCGCTATAACCGCTTTGTCGCACTGAACGAAGTGGGCGGCCATCCCGACCATTTCGGTGTGACACTGGCCGCGTTCCACAGGGCTAATGCCCAGCGCGCCGAGCGCTGGCCGCACGCGATGCTGGGCACCTCCACCCATGACACCAAGCGCGGCGAAGATACCCGCGCGCGGCTCGCGGTGCTGTCGGAGATGCCGGAAGAATGGGCTAGGCAAGTCCAGGCATGGAGCCGCATCGTGCGCGCCCGCCGCGGCGAGGTCGAGGGCAACGCACCACCCGACCGCAGCGACGAGTACCTCTTCTACCAACTCCTGCTCGGCGCCTGGCCGGCTGAGCTGACGGGCGTGGAGAAACCCGACCCAGAGAAAATGCGCCTCTTCTGTGAGCGGATGGAAGGGGCAATGGTAAAGTCCATGCGTGAGGCAAAACTGCATTCCACATGGGCGTCGCCGAACACGGAGTATGAGGAGGCGATACTGGGCTTCGTCCGCGATGCGCTCGACATATCTCGACCCAACGCCTTCCACAATGCCTTCTTGCCGTTCCAGGAGCGCGTGGCGCGGCTCGGCGTCCGCAACAGCTTGGTTCAGACCACTTTGAAGCTGACCTTGCCCGGAATGCCGGACATCTACCAAGGGGCGGAGTTATGGGATCTCAGCCTCGTCGATCCCGACAACCGGCGCCCGGTCGATTACGAAACCCGGATCGAACTGCTCGAACAGACATCAGTATTATTGGAGCGAAACCGCCGCACGGCGGTACTCGACATGCTCGAGAATTGGCACGATGGTCGTGTCAAACTGGCTGTCATTGCAGCCCTGCTGGGACACCGTCGTAACCATCCGAAGCTGTTTGCGCAAGGGGGATATGAGCCGCTGATCGCCGCCGGCCCCAAGGCTGAGCACATCTGCGCCTTTGCCCGGAGTCACGAGGACGAGACCCTGCTAGTCGCGGCGGCGCGCTTTCCCGCGCGACTGGAGGCTGATCCCGATTGGACCGGAACCGAGATCCCCTGGCCGCAGGGGGCGGTCCGCAGCACGCGTTGGCGCGATCTGCTCAGCGGGGAGGTCGTCGAGAGCCGCGGAAACGCCCTGAGTGCGAAGGCAGTGCTGGGATACCTGCCGATCGCAGTCCTTGTGCCAGATGGCGGGGCGCATAGATTTCATCGGGTGAACGACAGCTAACGGAAAACCATGATCGCGATCAACAAGGCCGCGTCCAGGAAGGTCTGCCGCATCCGCGCGGCGCCACCTGGCAGGGCAAGGGCGTCAATTTCGCGCTGTTCTCGGCCCATGCAACGCGGGTCGAGCTGTGCCTGTTCGATGAGACCGGCGAGCGTGAGACGGCGCGGATCGATCTGCCCGAGTACACTGACGAGATCTGGCACGGCTACGTGCCGGATGTGCATCCCGGCGCGATCTATGGCTATCGCGTGCACGGCCCCTATGAGCCTCGCAGCGGACACCGTTTCAATCCGAACAAGCTGGTGCTCGATCCTTATGCCCAGGGACATTTCGGCGATCTGAAGTGGGATCCGGCGGTCTTTGGTTACCAGCTGGAATCGGGCGACGACACGACTTTCGACAAGCGCGACAGCGCCCCCTTCATGCCGAAATGCGTGGTCGTCGACCCGAATTTCGATTGGAAGGGAGCGCCTACCCGCCGAGTCGTTCCCTGGGAGCACACCATCGTTTATGAGCTCCATCTGCGCGGCTATACCAAGCTCCATCCCAAAGTGCCGGAGCAATGGCGTGGGACCTATAAAGGTCTGTCCAATGAAGTGGTAGAATACATCAGGTCCCTCGGGGTAACTTCGGTAGAGCTGCTGCCGGTACACACTTTCATCAACGACAGCCTGCTACTGGACAAGGGGCTGTCCAATTACTGGGGATACAACTCGATCGGGTTCTTCGCGCCCGATCCGCGTTACGCGCATGAGCGCGAGCAGACTCTGCGCGAGTTCAAGGAGATGGTGGCCCGCTTCCACGATGCCGGGCTCGAAGTGATACTCGATGTCGTCTACAACCATACCGCCGAAGGCAATCAGCTTGGCCCGACATTGTCGTTCAAGGGCATTGACAATGCGTCGTATTACCGGCTGCTGCCCGACGAACGGCGTTATTACATCAATGATACCGGCACCGGCAATACGCTCAACCTGAGCCATATGCGGGTAATCGAAATGGTCACCGACAGCCTACGTTATTGGGCAACCGAAACGCATGTCGACGGGTTTCGCTTTGATCTCGGCACCATTCTCGCACGCGAGGCAGAGGGCTTCGACACCGAGAGCGCGTTCCTGAAGGCTTGCTGCCAAGACCCGGAGCTGCGGACGGTAAAGCTGATCGCCGAACCCTGGGATTGCGGACCGGGCGGCTACCAAGTCGGCGGGTTCGCGCCGGGCTGGGCCGAGTGGAATGACAAGTTCCGCGATACGGCGCGCGATTTTTGGCGTGGCGCCGTCCCGGCGAGCACCATTTCTTCGCGCCTATGCGCGTCGGAAGACTTGTTCAATCACCGCGGCCGCAGACCCTGGGCTTGCGTCAATTTCGTCACTGCCCATGACGGGTTCACCCTCAACGATCTGGTCTCCTACGACGAGAAGCACAACGAAGCGAACCAGGAGGACAACAAAGACGGCCAATCCGACAACCATTCCTGGAATTGCGGCGTCGAGGGCCCGACAGAGGACGAGGAAGTAAACTTGTTACGTGATCGCCAGAGGCGCAATTTCCTCGCCACCCTGCTGCTGTCGCAGGGCACGCCGATGATGCTCGCCGGCGACGAGTTCGCGCGAACGCAGAACGGCAACAACAATGCCTATTGCCAAGACAATGAGATCAGCTGGATCGATTGGAACATACAGGCAGAAGGCCGGTCGCTGATCGGCTTCGTGCAGAAGCTGACCGCACTCCGCCACAAATACCCGATCCTGCGCCGCAGCCGGTTCTTGACCGGCGTTTATAACGAGGAGCTGGGCGTCAAAGATGTGACCTGGATCAATGCGTCGGGTGTTGAGATGAAGCCCGAGGAGTGGGGCGACACGGCCATGCAGTGTTTCGGCATGTTGATGGACGGCCGCGCTCAGCCGACCGGGATCCGCAGGCGCGGCGAGGACGCAACCCTGCTGATGGTGCTGAATGCTTATCACGACCTCGTCGAGTTCTCTTTGCCGGAGACGCCCGGCGGATCGCACTGGCAGCTGCTGATCGATACCAACCTGGCCGATGACGATAAGCTGGGCACCTTTGCGACCGGCGCGGCCTACGGTGTGACGGGGCGATCGCTGCTCCTCTTCGCGCTCGAGGCGGATGCCGCGCCGGAAGACGACCGGTTAAGAGCCGCTCGCGCACGCTGATCGGTGGCTCCGTCTCCTGCGCCAAACCAAGCATCGTCGAAATCCAAAGAGCTTTCGGCTAATCGTGGGAGGATCGATCCATCTGGAACGGTTTTTTAACGAGATTGTGACCACGTCCCTTCAAACCGGAAAACATCGCCTGACATTTCGGCAGGTCGGCCAGATGCGCGCCCGGGCCGCCCTGAACGATGGTCCTTGGGTGCGCAGGAATAAGCTAGGTTCGAACCTATGTCTCTGCTTGCGCGTTTTATTGCAGCCAACCAAAGCCTAAGCCAAGCTACTGAGAGTCACGTGCCAGCATTGTTCAGGCGTCACACTCCTATGCGGCACGCCAGGCTAGAGCCTGAGTCGCAGGACCCTCAACTGGCGGGACAAGGATCGCTCGTGTTCTCTTTGTAGTCGAGGTAAGCCTCTTTGGCGAGTTCCTCGGTGGTCGCCGCGATCACTCCGCCATCGACCAGCATCGCGGGCATCGGGCGCTTGGCCTTGACACCCAACTCCCGCATGCGAGCCCCGATGGACAGGACATTGCCGCGTCCGGTAGAGAGCCGCTTCACCGCCTCGTTGTGCGTATTTAATACCGCGGTGATCTTCTCTGTGACGCCGTTCAAATCACCGAGACTGAGGCTCACCTTGTCGCACAAATCGCCGGCCAGGCGAGCGATGTCCTGCGCATTCTGCCCCTGCAGCTCGTAACGCCAGATCGATGCGACCGTGCGCATAGTCATCAACAAAGTCGACGGGCCGACCAGCACCACCCGGCGATCCCAAGCATAGGTAAAGAGCTCGCTCTCGCGCGCGAGAGCCGCGGCAAGCGCCCCTTCGATCGGCACGAACATCAGCGCGCAATCGTGTGCCGTGAGCTTCCGATTGTCCTGATACCGCTTGCCGGCCAGATCGTCTATATGCTCCTTAACGTCGCGCACGAACCGATCGCCGGCCGCGAGCCGATCCGCCTCCTCCTGGGCGGCGATCAAACGCTCGTAGCCGGCCAGTGGAACTTTCGAATCGATGATCATCGTCCGTTGCTCGGGAAGCACGATGACGATGTCGGGCTTCTGGACCCCGCCGGCATCGCTCTTCAATCCGAGCCCGCGTCCTTGCGAAATGTACTCTCGGCCTTCCATCAGGCCGGCCGTCTCGAGGATGCGTTCGAGAGCGATCTCTCCCCACCGCCCGAGCAATGCCGAATCGCCGCGCAACGCCTTGGCGAGCCCATCGGCTTGGGTACCGATGGCGTGGCTCGTCTCGACGATCAGCTTGATCTGTTCCTTGAGGGAGAGCACCTCACGCGCCTCGGTCTCGTAGGTGCTCTCGATCTTGTTTTGGAAATCCCGGATACGCTCCCGCAATGGATCGAGAACCGCTGCTAACGCCTGATGCGAACTCACCGACAGCTCCGATGCGTTAGCCTTTAGAATTCGGTTCGCAATGTTCTCGAACTCAGTCGTGAGCTGCTTTTGCATGTCCGCGAGCTGCACGGCCTGAGCGGCAATTCTCTGCAACAGAGCACTCTCGCGTTCCTTGAGCGCTGCCACTTCGGCCGCTGCCGCCTTGGCCTCCGACGCCGCCGCTTTGTACTCGACCTCGAGCTGATCAGCGCGGCTGCGCAGCGCGCGGCATTCCTCGCCGAGGCGCGCCGCCTCTATTGCCCGGGCCGTCAGGGCGGCCGCGTCGCTCCTTCGGGTCGCCGGCCAGAGGTAACGCCCGAGCGCGACCCCGGCAAGCGCGGTTGCCCCGGCGAGCAACGCTGCGACCCCTAGCGGGACGCCCACATCCATTCCAACGACCCTATGTTCCCGTTACGTTCATATCGCACAAACACGGCGCCGCAAAGCAAAAACCACGAGGGCTTAACTTTCGGTTTAGATTAACTGGTCGGAAGAGGGCAATCAGCCGGGCCAGGCGGCTCCCCAGCGGTCGGCGTGGGCTACTTCGGCAAGCGGGCGGCGGGTCAAAGGGCCGAATTTGTCGAGCGGCCAGCCGATCGGCATCAGCGCAAAGGTCGCAATATCCTCGGGGATGCCGAGCATTTCTTTGACCTCGGCTTCACAGCGGATGTGGTTAGTGGTGATGACCGTGCCGAGGCCGAGAGCACGGCAGGCGAGAATGATATTCTGCACGGCCGGGTAGATGCTGGCGCCGCGGATGCGGTCGGCGTAGGCGACCTCGTCCTCCCAGCGGACGGCGATGTCGGGCGGCAAAGCCTCGCGCGGCGGCAGGGCAGGGCGGCGCCCACAGGGGAGCAGGAGCACCGGCGCTTCGCCCATATGCTGCCAGAGGTGTGCGCCGGTGGTCATCAGGCGGGCGAACTGTCGTTCCGTCAGGTGAGGGGGACGACCGCGCGCGGCATACATCGCTTCCGCGATGTCGGAAGCCTTGCGATAGATCATGCCGAGCTTCCGCCGCTGCTCCGGGTCGCGCACGACGATAAAGGCCCAGTTCTGGGCGTTGCCGCCGGAGGGAGCACGGATCGCCGCATCGAGGATTTTGGTAATCAGCTCCTCGGGCACCGGATCCGGTTTGAGGCGGCGCAACGACCGCGCCGAGTAAATCGCCTCGAACAGGCCGATTTCCGGCATCGTCGCCCCACCTCAGCTCAGATCGATCGCGTAGCGTTTCAGCAGCTCGAGCGGGACGACCTCAAGGGTTGCTTCATGCGTCCCCGTGAGCCTGACTTTTGGCGCTTTGCCGGCCTCGAAGGCTTCCTTCCAGCGCTCGGCGCACAGGCACCAGCAATCGCCAGGCTTGAGACCGGGAAAGCCAAAGGCCGGCACCGGCGTCGACAAATCGTTACCGGCCGCTTTCGAAAATGCCAGAAACGCAGCGTCGACCTTGGTGCACACCGTGTGCACCCCGACATCCTCGGGTCCGGTGTTGCAGCTGCCGTCGCGATAGAATCCAGTCATTGGCTTGGTGCAGCATTCCATCAGCGGTTCGCCGAAGACATTGCGCGCATCGGTCATCTTAAAGCTCCTATGCGGGTTGATCTCACGCCGGGCGGCGCTCGGCGCGATCGGCCAGCCGAGCTTCGATCGCGTCCCAGATCTTCGGCGCGATCTCTACGCCATCGAGCCGCGCGATCTCCTGGATCCCGGTTGGCGAGGTGACGTTGATCTCGGTCAGCCAGTCGCCGATCACGTCGATGCCGACAAAGACGAGCCCTTGGGCGCGCAAGGTCGGTCCGATCGCAGCGCAGATCTCGAGGTCGCGGTCGCTTAGCTCCGTCCGCTCTGGGCGCGCTCCGACATGCAGGTTGGCGCGCGCCTCACCCTCCGGTGGCACCCGCATGACGGCACCCATGGCCTCGCCTTCGACGAGGATGATGCGTTTGTCGCCTCGGCGGACCTCGGGCACGTAGCGCTGCACCATGACCGGCTCACGCTGGATCTGTTCGTACATCTCCAACAACGCGGTCAAGTTCTCGTCGCCGGCCCGCAGCCGAAACACCCCGGACCCGCCATTGCCGAACAGCGGCTTCAGGATGATGTCGCCGTGCTCCTTCCAGAAGGCGCGGATCTCGCCGCGGTCGCGGGTAAGCAGGGTCGGCGGCATCAGCTCTTTGAAGCGCAGCACAAAGAGCTTCTCGGGCGCATTGCGCACCGCGGCTGGGTCGTTGACGACGAGAGGCCCGTCATCTGGCAACAGCTCGAGCAGATGCGTGGCCGTAATATAGGCCATATCGAAGGGCGGATCCTGGCGCATCAGAATCACGTCGATCCCGGCGAGATCGAGTTCCTTATACGCACCAAAGCGATGGTGGTTGCCATGCTGGCGGGCGACTTCGAGAGGCCTGCCGCGGGCGTGTAGCCGCCCATCGCGAAAGGTCAGCGCGTCGGGCAGATAGTGGAACAGGGCGTGGCCGCGCGCCTGCCCCTCAAGGGCGAGCGCAAAGGTCGAATCCGTGTCGATGTTGATCGTGTCGATCGGATCCATCTGGATCGCGACGGCAAGAGCCATGCCCACCTCCTTGGTTGCCCACTGATATATCACGTTGCCGATCGTAGGAGCATGGCCCAGCTGCGCGAGCTGTGGATGGTCACCGATTAACCATCTTATCCCGGACTTTGGCTGTCTTTCACGGTGCCGGTGAGTAGTCGGGCAAGGCAGTGCGAGTGCCCTTGGTCTTTAAATAATCGGCCCGAATGCCCAGCCGTAGACACAATTCATTAACAAAACGTCGAAACTGGGATTTTAGCCCCGACGCTTTCGTTTTTGGAACGTTCAAAATTGAAGATGTCTCGCAATAAAACTGCCACCCTGTAATAATACTCGGTACAACGCGTTTGAGGTCCCAGCTGAGCCGACGACAGTCCGGAAAACGGCGGTTCACGGGGCAAGATCAGTTAGTGTTGACATTGCCATTTTACCCTGTTTAGCTTGGGCAGTTCCTCCCTGTCCTACCCGGATGCGTCGGCAACAATCCGGGACGACACCGATCTGCTTCCCCCCAGCCCATCCAATACCATTGGCATGGCCGCGTGATCGTGCATCCCCGGCGAAGGGATGCCACTAAGAAGGAGACAATGCCGGATGCACATGCGCCGAACGCTCGGTATTTCCCTCGCGTTTCTGGTGATCTCCGCCGGCGCGATGGCCGAAACGCCGGAAAAATCCAAAAGCCATCATCCCGGCCAGCCGCATGGCGCCAAATCGCAAAAAGCGGAACCTCGGCCTGGCAATCGGCTACTGATTTTTAGCCGGTGTGCGCACCGCCGCTCGCCTGCGCGATACGCGAGCCATCACGCCGCGTCGCCGCGGCACCGGCGCGCGATTTCGCCCTCAATCGCCGATGACAGCCATGGGGCATCCGACCCCTATCTGACTCCGGGGCGAGAATTGGCAGGCAGAGAGATCGGCAAGGCGGCCTGGTATAATCTCGTCGGCAGCTACACCTCGACCGGAGAGCGTCTGGACACCGTCACTGCCACCGCCGCGCATCGCACACTGCCGCTCTCTTCTTATGCCAAGGTGACGAATCTCGATAGCGGCCGTTCGGTGATCGTCAAGATCAACGACCGCGGCCCACAGACCCGACGATTTATCATCGATCTCTCGCCGCGGGCCGCGGAAGAGCTAAACATGAAACGGGTCGGCGTGGCGTCCGTCATGGTGGAACCGATATCAGCACAGACGATGGGCGCAAAACCAACACTGGCAACCTTTCGGAGTTCGGAGCTCCAGTGACGCAATAGGCATTTTTCGACCGACTGCGCCGGGCATGCCGGTTACCTGACCGCGGTCGCTAGCCGATCGCGTTCTGTCTGAAGTACTCAATGTCCTCGGGACGCGCCTTCCAGCTCGGGTTGCTCGGCCATTTCTTGGTCCGGCCGGACATCTCTCCGCCATACCGTACTCGGAACAATAGGGTACGCTCAGGGCCGTTGGTGTACTCGTGCAGCTCGCCGGGCGGGTGGACGACAAACGTCCCCGGTCCGATCATGATTGTGTCGTTCGGGGTCCGCATCGTCCCGCCGCCCTCGAAGCAGAAGTAGATCTCGGTTGCGCCGGGGTGGCAGTGATAAGGGCTCGTCTGGCCCGGTTCCCAGCAGGCGATTGTGACATCCCCTTCGCCGGTCCTGCCGAGCACTCTTTCCACGTGCTTTTTGGGGTCGAATTGCTGTTCGGCCGTTAAGCTAAACGCATACATCGGTCGTCTCCTTCTCTCCGCCCGCAGCCTAGACTGCGCCTGTCGCCGCCATCAAGCCACGGCTGTGTGGACGGGCTGGACGAAAGAGCGGGGAAGGGCCTAGCCTCGTTCGAACCGTCCGAACGGAGGGAAAGATGACGCATAGTAGCCGTTTCCGCGCATTGCTGCAGCGCGACGGGATGATCATTGCGCCCGGCGCTTACGACTGCATCACCGCCAAACTAATCGAGCAAGCCGGGTTTGCCGCCGTCTATATGACCGGAGCAGGCACGGCGGCGAGCTTGGGGTACCCCGATTTCGGCCTCGTCACGATGTCGGAAATGGTGACTAATGCCGGACGTCTTGTCGCCGCGGTCGAAGTGCCGGTTGTCGCCGATGCCGACACCGGTTACGGCAACGAGCTCAACGTTTTTCGCACGGTGCGCGAATTCGAGAGCCGCGGCGTCGCGGGGATTCACATCGAGGATCAAGTATTCCCGAAGAAATGCGGTCACCTCGAGGGAAAAGAGATCATCCCGCGGGAGGATTATGTGGCAAAGATCCGGGCTGCGATCGCGGCCCGCCGCGACGCAGATTTCACCATTATCGCGCGCACCGACGCGCGCGCCGTGGCCGGGTTCGACGAGGCGATAGCCCGCGCCAACGCAGCGTTGACAGCGGGCGCCGAGATGGCCTTCGTCGAGGCGCCGCAGACCGAGGAAGAGGTCAACGCCGTGCCGCGTCTCGTCAATGGACCGTGCCTGCTCAATGTCGTGCGCGGCGGCAAGACGCCCGACATCGATCTTCGGCGCGCTGAGGCGCTCGGCTACAAGCTCGCGATCGTGCCTGGCCTTCTGATCCAGAGCGTTGTCGGCATCTGCGACAAGATGCTGTCCGAGCTGAAGGCATGCCACCGTTACCCCCCGCCGATCAAGGAGATGACGTTGCCGGACATGTTCCGGCGTTTTGGCGCCGATGACTGGGACGTGCTCCGCGAGCGCTTCCGCACCTTCTCGGCTGCTCGCGAAGCCGCAGAGTAAGCGGTTGATGCGGCACCAATCGAGTCTTGCCCCTCGCCCTCCCGCTGCGCAGGTCCCTCCTTCTCCCCGCATGCGGAGAGAAGGAGGGGGTGAGGGGCAACTCGCGGATCGCATCCTCTATCGCGACGGGCTGATATTGGTGATCAATAAGCCCGCGGGGATTGCCGTGCATCCGGGTCCCGGCGGTGGTCCGGATCTCGAAAGTGGCTTCGATGCGCTGCGTTTCGGGCTGCCGCATCCGCCCTGTCTTGCCCATCGGCTCGATCGTGACACCGGCGGCTGCCTCGTCCTCGGCCGGCATCCCAAGGCGCTGCGCCGCCTCGGCGCACTGTTTTCCAGCGGGCTCGTCGAAAAGGTCTATTGGGCCGTGGTCGACGGCCGGCCACCCGAGGCAAAGGGCCGAATCAAGACCGGACTAAGGAAACTCAACCGCGCCATCGGCTGGCGCATGGTCGTCGATCCTGCCGGGCAGCGGGCGGTGACCGATTACCGGCTCCTCGCTGCCGACGGCGGCCGCGCCTGGCTCGAGCTGCGCCCGCGCACCGGACGCACGCATCAGCTTCGCGTCCATTGTACGGCAATTGGCTGCCCGGTCCTCGGCGATCACATTTATGGGGATCCGCATAGCGGTGAGGCGCTCCAGCTGTACGCCCGATCGGTCACGTTGCCGCTCTATCCCGCCCGCCCGTCGCTGGAGATCATCGCCCCGGTGCCGCCGCACATGCTCGTCCCGCTGGCCCGCTTTGGTTATGATCCAGCACGCGATTCGCTGGAGGCTTCCACGGCATGATCCCGCGCTACAGCCGCCCGCAAATGGCCAAGGTGTGGGAGCCGGAGAACTATTTCCGCATCCAACTCGACATCGAGGTCTATGCCTGCGAGGCGCAGGAAAAGCTCGGCGTCATTCCCGAAGGTACGGCACAGGCACTGCGCGAGCGCGGCGCCTTTGACGTTGCGCGCATCCGCGACATCGAGCGCGAGGTCCATCATGAGACGATCGCGTTTCTAACCAACCTCGCCGAGAATGTCGGCCCGGAGGCGCGCTTTGTGCACCAGGGCATGACTTCGAGCGACGTGCTCGACACCTGCCTCGCGGTGCAGTTGACCCGAGCCGCCGACCTGTTGCTCGCCGATCTCGACGCGGTGCTGGCCGCGCTCAAAAAGCGTGCGTTCGAGCACAAGTTGACACCGATGATCGCGCGCAGCCATGGGGTCCATGCCGAGCCGACGACCTTCGGGTTGAAGCTCGCCGGGCATTACGCCGAGTTCGCGCGCAACCGCGACCGCCTCGTCGCTTCGCGCAAGGAGATCGCGACCTGCGCAATCTCCGGTGCCGTCGGCACGTTCGCCAATATCGACCCGCGCGTCGAAGAGTATGTCGCGAAGAAGCTTGGCCTCCAGCCCGAGCCAGTGTCGACCCAGATCATCCCGCGCGACCGGCATGCGGCGTTCTTCATGGCGTTGGCGCTAATCGCTGCAGCCGTCGAGCGGTTCGCCACCGAGCTGCGTCATCTGCAGCGCACCGAATTGCGCGAGGCCTCGGAGTTTTTCGCGCCGGGGCAGAAAGGCTCCTCGGCAATGCCGCACAAGCGCAACCCGGTGCTGAGCGAAAACCTGACCGGGTTGTCGCGCGTGATCCGCTCGACGGTGATCCCGGCCCTCGAAAACGTTGTGACCTGGCACGAGCGCGATATCTCGCACTCTTCGGTCGAGCGGTTCATCGCTCCCGATGCGACGACCACGCTCGATTTCGCGCTCGATCGATTGGCCGGAGTGATCGATCGGATGATCATCGATCCGGAGCGGATGGCGGCAAACCTCGATTCACTCGGCGGGCTTGTCGACTCGCAGCGCGTGCTGCTCGCGTTGACCCAGGCCGGCATGAGCCGCGAGGACGCCTATCGCGCGGTCCAGCGCAATGCCATGGCTGCATGGGACGGAAAAGGCCGCTTCTCCGACCTGTTAAAGCAGGAGCGTGAAATCACGCGGCTCCTCGAACCGCAGACGATCGACGGTCTGTTCGACAAGGCCTATCATCTAAAGCACGTCGACACGATCTTTCGCCGCGTGTTCGGCGATTAAAACAAGTACGGAGATCAGGATGCAGAGTTCGTTGCGCAGCGTAAGCGGCCCGCGGATCAAGTATGCCCCGGAAGACTCGCCCTATGAGGCGATCCGCGTCGACAAATTGACGCCGATTATCGGTGGCGAGATCAGCGGCGTCGACCTTAGCGCTCCGTCGAACCGTCAGATGGACGAGATCCACCGTGCGCTGGCGGAGAACCTCGTCATCTTCTTCCGCGACCAGCACCTGACCGACGAGCAGCACCTCGATTTCGGTCGCCGGTTCGGTGAACTCCACATCCATCCGGCGGCGCCCGCCGAACCCGGCCATCCCGAACTGATGATCATCCACGCCGACAAGGACAGCCCGCGCGCCAACGGTGAGGGCTGGCATTCCGACGTCTCGTGCGATCCCGAGCCGCCGATGGGTTCGATCCTTTACATCAGGAAATGCCCGCCGCGTGGCGGCGACACCTTGTTTGCCAACATGTACGCCGCCTATGACGCGCTGTCGGACCGGATGAAGACCTATCTCGATAGCCTAACCGCGCGGCATAACGGTGAGCACTACCGCGGCCAATACGCCAATTACGGGATCAAGGACAAAGAGAGCTATCCCTACGCCGACCACCCCGTGGTGCGCACCCATCCGGTCACCGGGCGCAAGGCGCTCTACGTCAACGGCGGCTTTACGCGCTACATCAACGGCATCCCGCGCGACGAGAGCGACGGCATCCTGCGGTATCTGTATCAGCACATGGCCAACCCGCTGTTCCAATGCCGCTTCCGCTGGCAGGAGAACTCGATCGCATTTTGGGACAACCGTTGCGTGCAGCACCATGCGATGTGGGATTACTGGCCGCACACGCGTTCGGGCCACCGGGTAACGGTCAAGGGCGACCGGCCGGCTTAGGCATTATTCCTGCATCAGCTGGCGTTTGGCCTGCGCGGCGAAGTGGTCCAGCTCAAAGCGGACCCGTGCTGCGGTGAATGTCGGGTCCTTGGCACCGAGATCGGCAACCAGTTTGTCGACGACATTTCTGTTGCCGCCCGGCTGCAGCTGGGCCTGGACGACCCTTTCGGCATAGGCTTCGGCGGTATCGCCAAGCAGACCCAGCTGTTGCGCCGCCCATAGCCCCAGGAGCCGATTGCGCCGAGCAGTAATCTTGAACTGAAGCTCCTGATCATGCTTGAACCGGGCTTCAAACTCTTTCTCGCGCGCGTCGAAGGTGGTCATTGTCGTCTCTTCCCCGGATCTGGCTCATCATAGATGGGCGGCGGAACTTTAAGTTACCACAGGTGCGTGAGGGTGGTGCGGGAGGGTGAATGTGCACATTGGTGATCCTCCGCCGTATGGGGCATCGCTGGCCCGTGCTGATCGGCGCCAATCGCGACGAGATGATCGATCGCCCATCGAAACCTCCCGGCCGGCACTGGCCAGATCGGCCGGAAGTGATCGCCGGGCTCGACGTCCTTGCCGGCGGCTCCTGGCTTGGGATCAATGATTGGGGCGTTGCCGCCGCGGTGCTTAACCGCCACGGCTCGCTCGGGCCGTCGCCCGATAGGCGTTCACGCGGCGAGCTGGTATTGGAGGCGCTCGACCACGCCGATGCGATCTCCGCCGCCGAGGCTTTGTCGTATCTCGACCCTGAAGCCTATCGGACCTTCAATCTGATTGTCACCGACGAGCGCGAGGGATTCTGGCTGCGCCATGCGGGCGGCCTGAGGATCGAGGTTGAGCCGCTCAAAGACGGGCTGTCGATGATCGCGGCGGGCGACATCGACGATCTCTCGACGCGGCGCCTCGCGCTGGCGTTGCCGGCCTTCCGCGCCTGGCCCACGCCGGACCCCGATCGCGATGATTGGGCCGCTTGGCAAACTTTGCTCGGTAGTACCAGGGCGCCGCCGAGCGAGCCGGCGACCAGCGCGATGCGATTCCGCATCGACGGATACGGGACTGTGTCGAGCGCGCTGATCGCGCTCCCCGCGCGCGGCGAGCCGGATCGCCGGCCGGTATTCCGCTTTGCCGAATGGCTGCCGCAGACTTCGCCATGGGGCGACGTGATGGACCCGGAACGAGGTTCGCAGGCATGAAAGTGCGAGTGCAAGTGATGCTGAGGCCGGGCGTGCTCGATCCGCAGGGCCAGGCGATCGGTAATGCGCTCGCCGCGCTCGGCTTCGGCGGGATCGGCGAGGTGCGCCAAGGCAAGCTGATCGAGCTCGAACTCGCTGAAACCGATCCGGCCCGCACCCGCGAACGGGTCGAGGCAATGTGCAAACAGCTTCTCGCCAACCCGGTTATCGAGGACTACACGATCGAGGTCATTCCCCCCGATTAGCGCGGATGTTCTGACACAGGACCCCGACAGGGCGGTACGCACCTGCGATCGCGTCCGCGGGAGAAGGGGGCTTCTCACATCGAATATCGCCTTCGCCCTCTCCGCACGCCGGGCAAGGGGCGATACCCTGTCCGCATCTCGCCGCACGCTCCAGGGACCCGAGTTGCGTTTTTGTTAAGGAGCAGAACCGATACTCCCGCAATCGCAGCAGATGCGGCGCGAATCGGGGTATCGTCATGAGTTTGGGTGGATTGCTTGTCGGTCGCGGCCTGGTGACGCGGGCCGACATCGATGCGGCATTGGAACGCCAGCGGGCGGAAGGCGGGCGGCTGGGCGACAATCTGATCGCCTTGGGGCTGCTCACGGCGGAGCAGCTCTTGTCGGTGATCCACAGCGCGCCGCCCGTTCCGACGGCGATCTCCGAGACCGGCATTTCTCAGCGCAACCTTCTCAATCTATTGCTGAAGTTCATGCACCTTGAGGCTTGCGAGACGGTGACTGAGCTGGCCGGTCGCATGAAACTCACACACCGCGTCGTCCAGCAGCTGTTGGACGACGCCACGCAACAGAGGCTCCTGCAGGCACTGGGCTCCGTCCGCGGCGGCATCGCTGCGTCGATCCGCTACTCGTTGAGCGAGCAGGGCCGCGCCGCGGCAAAGGACGGGCTGGATCAAAATCTATATCTCGGACCGGTGCCGGTGAGCCTGACGGCCTATCAGGAGCAAATTCAGCGCCAGCGGATCGCCAATGAAATGCTGGACGAAGAGACCCTGCGCAAGGGCTTCGAAGGGCTCGTGGTTCCGGAACATTATCACCGCAAGCTTCTTCCGGCGATCAACGCCGGACGTACCGTGCTGCTGTTCGGGCCGCCGGGTAACGGCAAGACGACCCTCGCCACCCGCATCGCGACACTGTTCAAGGACGTCGTCTATATCCCCTACGCGGTCGAGGTCGCCGGGCAGATCATTAAGATATTCGACCCCAGCCTGCACAAGCCTGCGGTATCGGAAGCAGACGCCGCGGCTTTGTCAGGCAAGGGCGGATTGCAGCGCGATCGGTTTGATGAGCGGTGGGTCGCGTGCAGTCGCCCGGTCGCGATCGCCGGCGGTGAGCTTACGCTCGAGATGCTCGACCTGCAGCACAATCCCAACACGAAATTCTACGACGCGCCGCTTCACGTCAAGGCGCTCAACGGCATGTTGCTGATCGACGATTTCGGCCGCCAGAAGATGGATCCGAACGACCTGCTCAATCGCTGGATCGTGCCAATGGAGAATCAGATCGATTACCTGAAGCTGAACACGGGGACGAGTTTCTCGCTGCCGTTCGACGAGTTGCTGGTGTTTTCGACAAATCTGCAACCATCCGATTTGATGGACCCGGCGTTTCTGAGGCGCATCTCGTATAAGATCAAGTTGTTTTCCCCAAGCCGTGAGGAGTATCGACAAATATTTAACGCTGTTGCGCGCGCATACGGACTGGAATTGATCGACGAAGTCTTCAACTTCGTGGTCGAGCGCTTGACGGTAAGCGGGAAATTTGGACTTGCTTATTATCAACCAAAGTTCATCTGTGAGCAAGCGACGGAGACCTGCAAATGTTTCGGCCTGCGACCACAGCTAACGAAGGAACTCGCGGCCGAGGCGTTGTCAAATCTCTATTTCGACATTGAAGACCAGCAGGATGCAGGAGCTGCCGCCTGACCTGTGAACCGAACGCCCGCGTCTGTATTTGAGGACCCAGCAACGAGGCGTTGCGGGCTGTCGGAGCAGCAAGGAGTTGAACGCCGAGAAAAACCTCACAACCAATGCCGTGCCGGTCCTGCTTGCGGCCGGAGGCGGGGTCAGGCAGCGGACTTGGCTGGTGCACCGTGATATTTGCGGACGAATTCCGCTACGCCGTCTGCGGCCAGGGGGCGGCTCAGGAGATAACCCTGAGCGATGTCGCAACCCATTTCAGTTAGCCTTTCAAGGATCGCATCCCCGTCGACACCCTCGGCCACGCTCGTCAATCCGAGCTTTCGCGCCAGTTCGATGATGATTTCGACGATCACTGCGCACCCCCTGTCGTCCATCATCCGCGCAACGAAGGAGCGATCGACCTTTACCTCCGTGAACGGCATCCGTTGTAGTTGCACCAAGGAAGAGTAACCGGTTCCGAAATCATCGATCGACAGCTTGAAACCTTTGAGGCGCAGACGCGTCAGCACATCCATCATCTGCAGCGGTTCGTGCGTCGCGCTGGTCTCGGTGAGCTCGAGGGTCATCAAGGCAGGATCAACCCCGGCATGCTGGCAATACTGATGCAGTCGCTCCGGGAGATCGAGGTTTCCGAGATCTTTTGCGGAGATGTTGACGGCGACACCCAAAGCGAGGTTCTCGCGCTGCCAGGCGGCAGCTTGACTTGCCGCCGCGGCGACCACCCAATCGGTCACTCGATGAATGAGATCAGTCTCCTCGGCAAGCGCAATGAATTGGTCCGGACCTATGATATCGAGGCGGGGGTGCCGCCAGCGGACAAGCGCCTCAACCCCGCTGATCCGGCGGTGGCGGCAGTCGAGTTTTGGCTGGTATTCGAGAAACAACTGATCCGTCCCTATCGCGTCGGCGAGGTCGGTCGACAGGAGACTGTTTGATGCCGGCTTGACCGCAGCAAAGAGCTCGCGTAGCGTCTCGACGCGGAACGGCTTCTGCAGCATGCCAACCATGTTCAGGCCACGCTGGCGGCCCAGCTGTAGCGCGGATTCGAGCACTTTGCCATCGACACCGCTCGTCAGGACCACCTTTGCGCCGGATTTGTCGGACGCAAGCTCGCGCAGCAGTTCGATGCCATCGACGTCCGGCATCTGAAGGTTCATGATGATGATTGCAGAGTGCCAAGACCGTGCTGTCCCGCCGAGGGCATGTGGGTCTTCTGGCGCAACCACGTCGAACCCCGAACCTTCGGCGACCCTCTTGATTAGGAGGCCAGCGCCCGGGTCATCGTCGACGACCAGCAGTCGATTACTGAAGATGTCGTCGCCCATCCCCTCGCTCTCGATGATGGAGCCAATCCTGCGCCCTGACAGGCTGCGGCGATCATGAAGAGGGGCGATTAAAGAAAGGTGAGCGCGGGATGGCGGTAGCGAAATTTTAACGTCAACGGGTTTATCCGAATAGCCAAGGAGCCCGCGGGGCGTAGGGGGCTTTCCGGCTGTTTTAAGTCAGCATAAGCTCGCAAGGTCGGCTAGAAGGGCAGCGATAGGCCGAACTGATCGTTGGCGACTACGGCATCCCGGACGACCGGCTGATTGGCGGCACACGGGCGTTGCGGCTCCCGGTTGTGATCAGGCGTCCTTGCGTTCCAACCGCTCCCCGTCAGAGGCCTGACTGGCCTCCTCAGAGCACCATTGATTGGTGGGCGTTATTGACGATCAGACCGGCGATTTCGGGCATCGAATCGCTCTTTCTCCCTGCTCTGAGGGAGGCTTGAGGCGTAAAGGACTTCTGACCATTCTCACGCCACGCGGCTGGCCTGCCACCGGCCGGTGCCGAACTGGCTGCGGTTGACGATGCCGTGATTCTGGTCGCTCGCGGCGCCCAGCACGGCCGTGCCGCTCATCACGCCGTCGCGTATTGTGCCGTCGAAAAAATAGCAGATCGTGCTGGCTTCGTAGCGCGAGGTGAAGGAAAGCTGGACCAGGTCGCCGCTTAGCCAGCCGCTGACCGGCCCCTCAAATTGCGAAGAGCGCTGGTGGCCGGCGAGTTCGGAGCCGCGCTGCTCGATCTCGAGCCGATGGACGCGCGCGCCCTGCAAAAAGTCGACCCGTAATTCCCAACTGCCGGCGACTTCGCTCGGCTGCGCGTGCCGCGGCTCGGGTGACGCCCCGCTCGCCTCACGCAATACCGCCGCGATCGCGTCGCCAACCTGTGCGGCTTCGCCGGGCTGCAGCTGGAACGGGTCGATGACGATCGAGTCCTCGGTCGCTGAATTGTCGTCGAGCATGATGCGTGGCTCGCCGTCGAGCACATGCTGGCGCAATGCCAACCCGTCGAGGGGATGGTGCCAGCGGTCCCACGAGACGCGCAGCCGCGGCACCAGGTCCACACCTTCAGGCTCGATCACCTTGCCATGCGTGCCTGGCGTCCGCCCGACCCGCTCGGTGATAATCGCCAGGTCGTCGTACCATTTCTGCCGCTCGGCTCCTTGATCGCGTTCCTCGAACCAGTATTCGAGAGCGGTCAAAACGCCGATAACGTCTTCCTTCGAGACTTTCATCGGTCGGCCCAGCGCTTGGTGCGGCGAGGCGTTGCGCCAAGCTGCTTCGACCAGCCGCTTCGAGCCAAGAAGCAGTCCGCTCGTCTGCGGGCCGCGCAGAAACTTGCCGCCGCTGTAAACGACGAGGTCGGCGCCGCGCACGAGCCACGGGCTCGGGCGTTCGAGATGCTCCGAGGCGGCGTCGACCATGATCGGAATACCGCGCGGTTTGACTACGGCGGCGATCTCCTCGAGCCGGACACTCGCCAAGTGTTCCTGCTTGCCGAGCAATACGACCATCGCCAGCGGTTCGGTCAGCGCGTGGTCGAGGTCCTCGCGGGTGTCGATTTCGATGATCTGGCAGCCGATCATCCGCACCGCCTGGTCGTAGGCGAAGCGCTGACTTTTCGGGATGATGACCCTGTTGACCATGCCGTCGGTGAACGGTAGCCGCAACATCTTGACCGGATCGTTGCCGGCGACGCAGGCGGCCGTGCCAAGCGCCACGGCGGCGGCACTACCGCAGGTGACGAGGCCCCATTCGGCCCCAGTCAGCTCGGCGAGGCGTCGTCCTGCTGCCTCCATCAGCTCGTCTAAGTTAACAAACCAGCGCGATGCCTCGGCCACCGCCGCGCGCACTTGGGGCAGCATCAGGCTGCCGCCGTGCATCGTGCGGACACTGCAGCAGTTGATGAATGGCCGCACCCCGAGGGCGAGATAGGGATTGGCGTTTGTTTCCACGAGGCACCTCCGACATCGTCCGGACTGATTATAGCAGCGCACGATGCCGGTGGGGCGCAGGTTTGTTGATCACAGGGCGGCCAAGCCCTATCTCGTCCGCGTGACCGAAGATGCCACCAGAGTAACCGACATAATCCCCGAAAAGGCGCTCGTCCTGTTTTCCGGCGGCCAGGATTCGACGACCTGCCTCGCCTGGGCCCTCGAGCGCTTTGCTGCCGTCGAGACGATCGGTTTCAATTACGGTCAGCGTCACCGCGTCGAGCTCGAGTGCCGGACCAAGGTACTCGACCGATTGCGGCGCGAGTTTCCCCAGTGGGACCACAAACTCGCGGACGACCATTTGGTCGATCTCGGTGTGGTGGGAGAGCTCAGCGATACTGCGCTGACCGGCGACACCGCGATCGAGTTTACCCGAGGCGGGCTGCCGAACACCTTTGTTCCCGGCCGTAATCTGCTGTTCTTCACCTTTGCCGCTGCGGTCGGCTATCGCCGCGGCGCGCGGCACCTCGTCGGAGGCATGTGCGAGACCGACTATTCGGGCTATCCCGATTGCCGCGACGACACGCTCAAAGCATTGCAGGCTGTCCTGTCGCTCGGAATGGATCACCGGTTCGTGATCCACACGCCGCTGATGTGGCGCGACAAGGCGGCGACCTGGGAGCTCGCCCGCAGGCTCGGCGGCGACGCCCTCGTCGAGCTGGTGCGCGAGGAGACGCACAGTTGCTATCTCGGCGAGCGCGTGCGCCGCCACCCCTGGGGCTATGGTTGCGGCGACTGCCCGGCCTGCGGGCTGCGGCGCGCCGGGTGGGAGGCTTTCGCCGTTCGATAGCGGCCTTCCGGAAACCGGTGCCGGCGGGTAATTTCGGCACGACAGCGGCAATATGAGCAGGAGCGACGATATGCATTTCGGCGTGTCGATGTTTCATACCGATTATTCGATCCCGGCGATCGAGCTCGCCCGGGCGCTCGAGGCGCGCGGCTTCGAATCGATGTGGGCGCCAGAACATTCGCACATCCCGGTGCCGCGTAAGACGCCGTTTCCGGGCGGCGGCGAGCTACCCAAGCCTTATTACGAGGTGATGGACCCGTTCGTCGTGCTGAGTGCTGCGGCGGTCGTCACGAAAACCCTGAAGCTCGCCACCGGCGTGTGCCTGGTCGTACAGCGCGACCCGATCCAGACGGCAAAGCTCGTTGCCTCGATAGACCAGGTCTCGGGCGGCCGGTTTCTGTTCGGCGTCGGCGGCGGGTGGAACCGCGAGGAGATCGAGGGCCACGGCACCGCCTTCCAGACCCGCTTTAAGCTGATGCGTGAGCGAATCGAGGCGATGAAGGCGATCTGGACCCAGTCGAAACCCGAATATCACGGCGAGCTCGTCAATTTCCCGCCGATGATGACCTGGCCCAAGCCGGTGCAGAAGCCATATCCGCCGATCATCGTCGGCGGCGCCTTTCCGCATGCCGCACGGCGCGCCGTGCGCTACGGCGACGGGTGGGTGCCGATCGCGGGGCGGGCACCCTATGGCGACGTCAACGAGTACCTGCCGAAGTTCAAGCAGATGGTGGCGGAAGCCGGCCGTGACCCCGCCGGGCTGCCGATCACCCTGTTTGGCGGCACCGAGGACGCCGATCTGTTAAAGCGCTATCGCGATATGGGGGTGGCCCGAGTGGTCACCACCTTGCCACCTGAGCCCGCCGACAAAACTTTGCCGGTGCTCGACCGCTGGGCCGAGCTGATTCACCGCGTCAATGCATGACGAGCGCGACCGGAAGGGAAGTTCTCGGGGCACTTTTTCGCGAAGCTCGCACCTTCTCCTACTGGCAGCAGCGGCCGGTTTCGGAAGCCTTGGTCGAGACGGCGTTCGAGCTCGCCTGCCTCGGTCCGACGAGCGGCAATTGCCAACCCT
The DNA here is from genome assembly GCA_963703745.1 of uncultured Alphaproteobacteria bacterium. GTDB lineage: Bacteria > Pseudomonadota > Alphaproteobacteria > ATCC43930 > CGMCC-115725 > AP-15. The sequence goes on from CAVPFL010000002.1 coordinate 650,088, forward strand.
GGCGTCTCGTGCTGGTGTGCAGCCCGGCGGCCAAGCAGCGGCTCTTACCCTGTGTCTCGTCGGGCAATTACGAGAAGGTGCGGACCGCGCCGATCACCGCGATTATCGCCTACGACCGCGAGTTCTTCGAATTGTTGCCGCGGCTTTATCCGCATAGCGACGCGCGCGGCTGGTTCACGACGAATTCCGCACTCGCGGAAGAGACCGGTCTGCGCAACTCGTCATTACAGGGCGCGTATTTCATTTTGGCGTTACGCGCCCAGGGGCTCGATTGCGGGCCGATGTCTGGGTTCGACGCCGACAAAGTCGACGCGGCGTTCTTCCCCGATCGTCGATACCGCACGAATTTTTTGCTGAATGTCGGCTACGGCGATCGCACCAGGTTGCGGCCGCGGCTGCCGCGGCTTGGTTTCGACGAAGTCGCCCGCTGGGAATAGTTACTGCATCGTCGATTTTGCGGTCGGAATGATGCGCGTCACGACCATCGCGGAACGGTCCAGACAGTTCGGCACGCGCGGCGCAATCTTAGTTTTCCAGTGGTCGCTCTCGTACACCGCCTTGTAGAGCGCCTCGCGCTGGGCTTCGCTTTCGAAGCGCCGCAGCCACACGTAGACCGAGTCGTCCGTCTCTCCTCTAAAGCTGCCGCAGATGACCATGCCCTTAGAGATCTGGAACGGAATGATCTCCTCTTCCATGATCTTGACCCATTCGTTCATCTTGCCGGGCAGAACCTTGTATTGGCGCAATTCGTAAAAGGCCATCTCACAGTCTCCTTCTGACGGCGTCATCTCCCGGACATCGTAGCGACCGGCCGGTGGCGGCGGAAGGTCCTTTGGGTTAGGCTCACGCTTCGTTCCTTTAGGGCGAGGGGAGAGCACAGCGTGGCAAACGATATCGCCGGCATGGAAGCGCCGGTCGTCGAAATCGCTGCAGGCAAGCTGCGCGGCACGTTCAGTGCCGGCATCTACTCGTTTAAAGGCGTCCCCTACGGCGCGTCGACAGCGGCGCGCAACCGTTTCAAGGCGCCCGAGCCGCCGCTTCCCTGGGCCGGGGTGCGGGACGCGCTCGCCTATGCCGGTCGCGCGTGGCAATTGCCTAATCGCCCCAAGCGGCGCCCGGTGCTCGAAACTGTGCTCGGGCCGGCGGACACGAGACCGGAGGGCGAAGACTGCCTAACCTTGAATGTGTGGACACCCGCTCTTGGCGACGGCAAGCGGCCTGTCATGGTGTGGCTCCACGGCGGCGCCTTCGCCTATGGTTCAGGCAATCGGGCGGTGACCGACGGCACCAATCTGGCGCGGCGCGGCAACGTCACCGTCGTCAGCGTTAATCATCGCCTCAATATTTTCGGCTTTCTGCATCTGGCCGATATCGGCGGCCCGGCGTGGGCGAATTCAGGCAATGCCGGGATGCTCGACCTCGTCGCCGCGCTCCGTTGGGTGCGCGACAATATCCCGCGCTTTGGCGGCGATCCTCACAACGTAACCATCTTCGGCGAGTTGGGGGGCGGCGCCAAGGTCAGCGTGCTGCTGGCGATGCCGGCAGCGCGCGGGCTGTTTCACCGCGCGATCATCCAGAGCGGGGCGGCGATCCGCGTGTCGACGCGCGAGCGGGCGAACGAACTCGCCGAAGCCGTGCTGCGCGAGGTCGGCCAGCGCCCGAGCGAATGCGAGCGATTGCAATCCCTGCCGGCCGAGCAGCTGTTGGCAGCAATCGCGCCGGCCGCGCGCGCGGTCGGGCGGTCGCGTTGGCCATTGCTCGACCGCTACGATTTCGGCCCGGTCGTCGACGGCGGCGACCTGCCGCAGCATCCGGGCAAGCCCGAGGCGCCGGCGATCACGGACGACATCCCGATTATGATCGGGGGCACGCGGGAGGAGAGCGCCTTCTTTCTCGCCGACGACGATGCCGTGTGGAACGGCGCTCTCAGCGAGGCGGAGTTGCGGCGACGCGTCGCCGCAGTAGCCGGTGCGGAAACCGACGCGCTGCTGGCGGCCTATCGCAAGGCGATGCCGCACGCGAGCGCGGGAGACCGGTTGATCGCGGTGCTGACCGGTTCGAATTTCTGGATCCGCACGGTATTGCTGGCCGAGCGCTATGTCGCCCGCCGCCGGGCGCCGGTCTACATGTATTCGCTCGACTGGCGGAGCCCGGCGCATGAAGGCCGTTTGAAGGCGCATCACGCGATGGATCTGCCCTTCGTCTTCGACAATGCCGATGTCGCGGACACCACGGCCGGTGCTGCGGGCGCCCGTGATCTCGCGGCGCGCATCTCGGCGACCTGGATCGCCTTCGCCCGCAGCGGCAACCCGGACAATTCGGCCATCCCGTCCTGGCCCGGTTACACCACCGAGGACCGTGCGACGATGATCTTCGACACCGAATGCCGGGTGACGCACGACCCGGACCGCGAAGCGCGGCTCTTGTGGAGCCGCGTCGTCGCTCCCGGCAACTGACGGATGATCACCACGCTCGCTTCGTGAAAAAGCGGTTCTCGGGGCGTGGCAGGCCGAGGTTCTCGCGGAGGGTCCTTCCCTCGTATTCGCGGCGGAATAGATCGCGGCGCTGCAACTCGGGCACCACCTGGTCGACGAAGTCGTCGAGGCCACCCGGCACATAGGGGAACATGATGTTGAACCCGTCGCAGGCCTGGCTGAAAAGCCACTCCTCCATCTGGTCGGCAATCATCGCCGGGGTGCCGACGAGCGCCAGTCCGCCATAGCTGCCGGCAATCTGTGCCAATTGGCGGACCGTCAGATTGTCGCGCCGGGCGCGTTCGATGACCCGTTCGCGGCCGCTCTTGCTGGCGTTACTCTCCGGAATATCGGGCAGCGGGCTGTCAAGATCGAAGCCCGACGCGTCATGGCCGAGCGCAATCGACAGCGAGGCGATGCCGCTATCGGGGTGTACGAGGCTGTCGAGCAGGGCTCGCTTTTGCCGTGCCTCCCCGGCGGTCTCGCCGACCACGACGAGCGCTCCGGGCAGGATCTTGACGTGGTCCGGGTCGCGCCCGGCCCGCTCGGCACGGCTCCTGACATCTGCGTCGTAGCGCTGAGCATCGGCGAGAGAGCCGCCGCTGGCAAAGATCATCTCGGCCGTTTCGGCCGCGAGCTGGCGGCCCGCGTCGGATGCTCCGGCCTGGACGATGACCGGCCAGCCCTGGATCGGCCGGGCAATGTTCAGCGGGCCCCGCACCGATAAGAATTCGCCTTTATGGTCGAGCACATGCAGCCGCTCGGGATCGAAATAAATGCCGTCCTCGACATCGCGGATGAAGGCGTCCTCGGCCCAGCTGTCCCACAGCCCGGTTACGACATCGAAGAACTCGCGGGCGCGGCGGTAGCGCTCGCCATGCTCCATGTGCTCCGTCAGTCCAAAATTGAGCGCCGCGTCGGGGTTTGAGGTGGTAACCAGGTTCCAGCCGGCGCGCCCACCACTGATATGGTCGAGCGAGGCGAAGCGTCTGGCGATCATGTAGGGCGGCTCGAAAGTCGTCGAAGCGGTGGCGATCAGCCCGAGATGCTCGGTCACCATCGCCAACGCCGGCAGCAAGGTCAGCGGATCGAAGGAGGTGACCGTGGCGCTCCGCTTGAGCGCAGCCATCGGCATGTTGAGCACGGCGAGATGGTCGGCCATGAACCAGGCGTCGAACCGGCCGCGCTCCAGGGTTTGGGCAAAACGGATCAGATGCCGCAAGTTGAAGTTGGCGTCGGGATAGGCTCCAGGGTAGCGCCACCATGCGGTATGAATCCCGACCGGGCGCATGAAGGCACCCAGGTGCAATCGACGTGACGCCGTCATAGCTGCCGCCTGCCTCTCTGCAATTCGTCTGGATCAGATTGTGAAGACCGATCACCCCCAACGGCAAGAGTGTCGGGCGCGACGCGGAAGACGCTTACAGCACGGCGTTGCTGAAGGGTCGTGCTGTGGCACCGAGCCGCTCAATTGCGTCGTTGACCATGGTCAGGTTCGGATTGAACCGCTAAGCTCGCGGATCATACCCATCCTTATCGCTTTCGCGCCGGAGAGTGGCCCGCCCAAAACCTCTTGGGAAACGTGGCGGCCTTCACCACCAGGCGAGAGGCCAAACCTTCATACCTTGCCCCCCGCAGTATCGGCAGCGGCATATCTGAGCATACCAACCGGCGCCGAATTCATCAAATCCCTCATGCGGGGTTTCCTCACCGCAGTCTCGGCAGAAGCGACGGAACCGCTCGGGTCGGTCGTGCAACTGAATTTCACGGCGCCAGGTGAGCTTCGAAACTGCGGACCAATCTTCGAGCGCCGCGATGAAGCGCTGCAAGCGGCTAAGAAGGACCGCACGGCCAACATCGATGCTTTGCCGTGTTGAGCCGAGGCCAACTCGGTCGAGAATATTTCCGAGGGTGAAAGGCAGGGCGGAACGAGCGATCATCGCGTCATCCTACGAGGCACCGATATCGCTGCATCAACCATGCCAGCCGGATGCCTGGTGGCCGCTCCGCGCGAAATCAGGTCTGTGGCGCTCGATCAGGCAATTGCTCGGGTCATAGGCACTGCCGCTCACGACACATCGATCGTCGGCCGCCACGTCGTGCACGGATGAACCCTCTTGACCACCGGATTCCCGCATTCGGCCCACTCCCGCGTCCGGCGGCACTGCGGCGGTTCGGAAAATCCAATGATTTCTTAGCGTTCGATCAATCTTTTGATCCGACGTTGGGCAAAATCGAACCCGAGTGGAGTCGGCCGATGGTGATTTTGTTTAAGAGGCTTATCAAGGACGCCTCTGGTGTCACGGCAATCGAATATGGTCTGATTTCGGCGCTGATCGTGGTTGGCTCCCTCTTGGCCCTGAATTCGGTCAGCGTCAGCCTCAATCTCTCCAGAACCTTTAGCAAGGTCGCCGGCAACCTGTGAGGTCGACGCAAGCGACGATCTTTTTGGGCAGGTCACCGCCCGTGCAAACCACGACCGACCGCGCCACCGAGGCGATAAAAGCGGAATGGACAGCTTTAGGTAATGGTTGTCTCCCTGCAATCGCTCATTTCATGCAAAGAGTTGGCAATGAACCCGGTACAGGGTGACATCCTCGTCATTGACGGCGACGAGCGAGCGCGGGCCCTGATCGCACAAATCCTCGCAGAACAAGGATTCGCGGTGACGGCGGTCGGGGATGGAAGTGCCGCCTTGCGCCGGATCGAAGCGAAACCCTTTGCGCTGGTCGTCGCCGAGACCCAATTGCCGGGACCACTCGACGGCACGACGACGATACGGCAGGCGCGAACGCGACAACCCGGGCTCAAATGCTTGTTCACCTCTGAATTCGCGCCCGCGGCCCTGTGTAACAATGTCGCCCTCGAGGATTTCATCGCCAAGCCGTTTCACCGATGCGATCTCGTGGGCTGCGTGTTCGAGCTGTTGCAGCGCGACGCAGCTGCGGGCCGTGTGGTCGCCGCGGATATTGAGTGCAGTCACGCATAGTCCTGGCCGAGCCCCAGCCATTTGCGGGTCGACCGCGCGGCAGTGGTCACGCGGTACTTCCCAACCGATTAGAGCCCGCATAACCCTCAGGGCGGGGTGTGGCTCAGCCTGTTAGAGCGCCCGCTTTGGGAGCAGGCGGCCGACGGACGCACATCGCTGATTGACCTTTCTTTTTCGCTGACGCTCACCTACCCTGCGTCGCGATGATGACTGCGACGGCCTCCATAGCGGCGCGCACGTCCCGACATCCGATCGGGCGTAGCGCAAGCTGGTCTTGATGTCATTGTGTCCAAGCATGCGCTGTACAGCCTCCAGGTTGCGACACGCGCAGGGCCCGCTGGGCCGGCACTGAAACGCGGAAACGTCCGCCGACTTGATCGACGTTAAAGCCGGTTGCGTTGGCCTGCGACAGGATTGCCCGCGAGAGGGATCTCATCGATGATGTCAGTGCGAACAGGGACCGCCGCCCTGCCCGTGTCAGAGGCGGCCAGGATCAGAGATTAGCCTTGGGCTCTGCCGATAATCACCTTCCTGTCGACAGCCGCGCGGCCCTATCCGGCCAGCGCGGGTCCGGGCAAAAATGCGCAGGGGTTTCAAAGAAGTGACGGCCCGTTCCGCCCGACGCCAATTGTCTGCTGTCCGTCGCCGACCATTGCCTGCGAAGCGTCAATTACGCCAATGTCATCATCGCGGACAAACAGGCTCATCTCCAATACCTGGACATCGAAGCCGCGATCGAGCACTGCACGAAAGGCGTGGGTATCTGGGACTGGGCGAGCAACGACCAAGGCGCCGAGCCCGACGTCGTCATGGTAAGTTGCGACGACTGCCCGACGATGGAGTCGCTGGCGGCTACTGCCTTGCTTCGCCAGCACTTGCCCGACGTCAAGGTCTGGTTCGTGAATATGGTGGATTTGTTCAAGCTCGTGCCGAATATGGAGCACGCGCACGGTCTGACCGATCGCGAGTTCGAGGCCCTCTTCACCCTGGACACGCCGGTCATCTTCAACTTCCACGCCTACCCCTGGTTGATCCACCACCGGCCGCATCAGGACCACATTCACGTGCGCGGCTACAAGGAGAAGGGCAACATCAACACGCCGCTGGAGCTGGCCATTCAAAACCAGGCTGACCGCTTCAGCCTGGCTATCGGCGCGATCGACCGCATGCCGCGTTTCCGCGTCACCGGGTCGAGCGCTCGCGAAGCCCTGCTCAACCAGCAGATCGGATGTAAGAATCGCGCCTACGGGTTCGGCATAGATTCGCCGGAGATCACAAATTGGCAGTGGCCGTTCTAGAGGGCACACCGGCATGAGCGAATTGCTTTCGAGCGTTTACCTAGCGAGGCATGGCGAGACCGCCTGGAGCCTCTCTGGCCAGCATACCGGCCGAACCGACCTGCCCTTGACTGAACGCGGCGAACGCAATGCCCGCGCCCTCGGCGAGCGGCTGCGCGGGCTGACTTTTGCTAAGGTAGTCACCAGTCCCTTGCAGCGCGCGGCGCGGACTTGCGAACTGGCCGGCTTTGGCGCCTTGGCCGCGATCGATCCCGACCTGGTCGAATGGGACTATGGCCAATATGAAGGCCGCCGCTCGGCTGAAATCCATGCAGAGCGCCCGGACTGGCAACTCTTCCGTGACGGCTGTCCCGGAGGAGAGTCTCCGGGCATGATCGGCGCGCGGGCCGACCGCGTCGTGAGCCGGATGCGCGCGGTCAAAGGGGATGTGTTGCTGTTCTCGAGCGGCCATTTCCTGCGGGTGCTCGCCGCCCGCTGGCTCGGTCTCGACGCGGCGGCCGGCCGGTATTTGCTGTTGAGCACCGCAAGCCTGAGTGTACTAGGCTACGAGCACAACCCTGCCGAACCGGCAATCCGGCTTTGGAATGAAACACGCCATGTCGAGCCGTAATCTCATCCTGCCTCCGGCGAGGAGAAAAAGCTGCCATGACCGAAGTGAATGAAATGGCTGCAAAGCGTTCGAAGAGATCAGGCGCCAAGCAAGACCTTCTTCTATCGGACACCAGGCAGGATCTTCTTCAACAATATGGCTGCGGTCCGATCCAATTCTCGGGGACTGACGACGCCTTGTACGAACGGCATCTGCTGTTCGACGACATCGTTGCTCCGACCGCTGCCGGAGCGCGCGAACAGTTTGAGGCGGCCGCCCGCTCGGCGCGGGATATCCTCTCACAGCGTTGGGTGCGAACAGAGAGCACCTACGGCCGCGAGAACCCGAAACGGGTCTATTATCTGTCGATGGAATTTCTAATCGGGCGCTCGCTGACCAACAACATCACAAACCTGCTGCTTGATCCGTTCGTCAAGCGAGCCGCCGAGCAGAAGAACCTCGACTGGCTCGGCCTCCTCGAACAAGAACCCGACGCTGGCCTCGGAAACGGCGGGCTCGGGCGGTTGGCCGCTTGCTTTCTGGACTCGATGGCGACGATGCAGCTGCCGGCGATGGGCTATGGCCTGCGTTACGAATACGGGATGTTCAAGCAGGCCATCCAAGACGGCTGGCAGCAGGAACAGCCGGACAACTGGCTGCGCCGGCAGGATCCCTGGGAGGTCGCTCGCCCCAACGAGACGGTGGAGGTCAAGCTAAACTGCTCCGTCGAGTTGCATGGCGGGAGCTTGCACCCCGTTCCCGACCGGCCCTCCGTGCTGATCGGCACCCCGTTTGATCGGCCTGTGGTCGGCTACGATGGCAAGACCATCAATACGCTGCGGCTATGGGCTGCAGCTGCGCCCGACTATTTCGATTTTCAGGAATTCAGCCGAGGCGATTTCGTCGAGGCATTGGCTGGTACTCTCGCAGCCGGAAACCTGACCCGGGTTCTCTATCCCGATGACTCCACGATGAGGGGACAGAGATTACGCTTCGTTCAGGAGTATTTTCTCGTCGCCTGCTCGCTGGCCGATCTGGTGCGGCGCTTTCGGCGCAGCAACGCCGATTGGAACACGCTGCCCGAGAAGGTCGCCATACAGCTCAACGATACCCACCCGACGATGGCAGTACCGGAATTGATGCGGATTCTGCTCGACGACGCCCATCTCGGCTGGGATCAAGCCTGGGATCTCACGCAAAGAACTCTAGGTTACACCAACCACACGCTGCTGCCCGAAGCTCTCGAGAAATGGCCGCTCGCCTGGTTCGAGGTCATGCTGCCACGCCACCTGGAGATCATCTTCGAAATCAATCGGCGCTTCCTGGATGCCGTCCGGGCCCGCTTTCCCGGGGACGAAGGGCGCGTTCAGCGCATGAGCCTGGTCGAGGAAGGTTCCGAGCGCAAGATTCGCATGGCCAACCTAGCCATCGTCGGCTCGCACAGCACCAATGGCGTGGCCGCGATCCACTCAAGGCTGCTGCGCACGATGACGGTCAAGGACCTGGCCGAGATGTTTCCGGACCGGTTCAACAACAAGACCAACGGCGTCACCCCCCGCCGTTGGCTGCTGTTGGCGAACCCGGCGCTCGCCGGCACGATCACCGACGCGATCGGCGACGGTTGGGTGACCGATCTCGGTCAGTTGAGCAGGCTCAAACCGCTTGCCGATGACAAAGCTTTTCACGGAACGTTCCACAAAGCCAACCGCGACGCCAAATCCGCATTTGCCGATTGGCTCAAATCGACATCCGGTCAGATTGTCGACCCGGACACCATCTTCGATTGCCAAATCAAGCGCATCCACGAATACAAGCGGCAACTGCTCAATGCGTTGCGTATTGTGGTCCTATACAACCGGCTGCGAGAGAACCCTGGCGTCGAGATCACGCCGCGAACCTTCCTGTTCGCCGGCAAGGCGGCGCCGGCCTACCATCTGGCCAAGCTGATCATCAAATTCATCAACAACCTGGCCGGCACGATCGACGGCGACCCAGTGACGCGCGGACGCCTCAAAGTGGTGTTCCTGCCCGACTATTGCGTTTCGCTCGCCGAGCGGCTGATCCCTGCCGCCGACGTCTCCAACCAGATCTCGACCGCCGGCTACGAAGCCAGCGGCACCAGCAACATGAAGTTCATGATGAATGGGGCGTTAACGATCGGCACGCGCGACGGTGCCACGATCGAGATGGCCGAAGAAGCTGGCGAGGAGAACTTCTTCTTGTTCGGCCTGACCGCGGATCAGGTGGAAAGCAGCCGAAGCTGGTACAACCCGCACTGGCATTACGACAACGACCCGGAGACCCGCGCGGCCTTGGACCTGATCTCGTCCAACTATTTCAGCCGCAATGAACCCGGGGCCTTTGCGCCGCTGCTCAATGCGCTGCTGACGGATGGAGATCATTACATGCACCTGGCGGACCTAAAATCCTATCTCGCGGCAGATCAGAGGCTTTGTGAGCTGTACGCGGACGGCGACGGATGGGCGCGGAAAGCGATTTTGAATGTCGCCGGCTCCGGGAAGTTCTCCAGCGATCGCACGATCGCCCAGTACGCCACCGAGATCTGGAACGTGAAGCCGTGTCCGGTGACATAGAAAGGATCGTACACATGGCAATTTCGCCACTGGCCGGCAAGCCCGCCCCTAAGGAGATGCTGATCGATCCGGCCCGGCTCGAACGCGAATATTTCGAGCGTCGGCCCGATCTCGACGATCCCGGCCAGCTGGTCAGCTTTGGCACCAGCGGACATCGCGGATCGTCGCAGCGCGGGTCGTTCACCGAAGCCCACATTCTGGCCATCACTCAGGCCATCTGCGACTATCGCCGGGCCCAGGGGACCGACGGCCCGCTCTACATGGGCAAGGATACTCATGCAGTTTCCGGGCCGGCCCAGCGCACCGCGCTCGAAGTCCTGGCGGCCAACGAGGTGCAGACGATCATCCAGCGAGACGACGGATTCACCCCGACCCCGGTCATCTCGCGCGCGATCCTCGTCTACAACCGCTCTCGCACCGAGCATCTCGCCGACGGCATCGTCATCACCCCCTCGCACAACCCGCCCGAGGATGGCGGGTTCAAGTACAACCCGACCAACGGCGGCCCGGCCGACACCGACGTGACTGAGTGGGTCGAGAACCGGGCCAATGAACTGATGCGGAAGGGCAATACCGGCGTAAAACGGATGGGGTTCGAGGCGGCTCTCAGAGGGAACACGACGCACCAGGAAGATTTCGTCCTGCCTTACGTCAATGACCTGCGCAATGTCGTCGACATGGAGGCGATCCGCTCCGCGCGCCTCAAGCTCGCCGTTGATCCGCTCGGTGGTGCTGCCGTGCATTATTGGGAGCCGATCAACTCCGTCTACAAACTGGATATCGCCGTGGTCAACCCGAAGGTCGACCCGACGTTCTCTTTCATGACCGTCGATCACGATGGCGAAATCCGCATGGACTGCTCGAGCCCGTACGCGATGGCACGGCTCGTCGGCCTCAAGGACCGCTACCAGGTCGCCTTTGCTAATGATACCGATGCCGATCGGCACGGCATCGTCACGCCGTCCGCCGGGCTGATGAACCCGAACCATTACTTGTCCGTGGCAATCTTTTATCTTCTAGGGCATCGACCGCATTGGCCGGCACAGGCCGCGATCGGCAAGACCGTGGTCAGCAGCAGCATGATCGACCGGGTTGTGCACAAGCTCGGCCGTCGCCTGTCCGAGGTGCCGGTCGGCTTCAAATGGTTTGTGCCGGGTTTCTTCGACGGCACGTGCTGCTTTGGCGGCGAAGAGAGCGCCGGGGCGAGTTTCTTGCGGCACGACGGCAGTGTGTGGACGACCGACAAGGACGGCCCGATCATGGATCTGCTGGCCGCCGAGATCATCGCCCGAACCGGCAAGGACCCGGGCGAACACTACCGCGCGCTGACTGCGGAGTTCGGGACGGCTTACTACACGCGCATCGACGCGCCGGCGACACCCGAGCAGAAGGCGAGGCTGGAGAAACTATCGCCCGAGGCGGTCGAGGAGCCGAAGCTCGCGGGCGAGCCGATCGCGACGAAGCTGACCCATGCCCCCGGGAACGGCGCTCCGATCGGCGGCCTCAAGGTCGTCGCCCGCAACGGCTGGTTCGCGGCACGCCCATCGGGCACCGAGGCCGTCTACAAGATCTACGCCGAAAGCTTCAAGGACGAGGCTCACCTCGACGCCATCGTGAGCGAGGCCCGGGAGATGGTGAACAGCGCGCTGAGCTCCTCCAAGTAATCCGAACGCAGTGAGGGATCCGATGCCGAAAGCCAAGAATGACGCGCCCGACGCCAACGGCAAGCTGAAGCGGGATGACTACGAACGAGAATTAGCCCACCTGCATATAGAGCTGGTGAAGCTGCAGCTGTGGGTCGTGCACAAAGGCCTGAAGGTCTGCATTATCTTTGAAGGCCGCGACGGGGCAGGCAAGGGCGGGACGATCAAGGCCATCACGGAACGAGTGAGCCCGCGCATCTTTCGGGTCGTCGCACTTCCCGCGCCGACCGAGCGTGAAAAATCGCAGATGTATGCCCAGCGCTATATCCCATACCTCCCGGCGGCCGGGGAGATCGTGATCTTTGACCGCAGCTGGTACAACCGGGCCGGCGTCGAGCGCGTGCTGGGGTTCTGCACCGAGGAGGAGGTGAGGCACTTCCTGGAAATGACGCCGCTGGTAGAGAAGACTATCGTCAATTCCGGCGTGATTCTGCTGAAGTACTGGCCGGAGGTCGGTCCCGAAGAGCAGACGAGACGGCTCGAGGGGCGCATCGACGACGGGCGCAAGATCTGGAAACTTTCCGACATGGATCTCAAGTCGTACTCGCGGTGGTACGATTATTCGAAGGCGCGCGACGACATGTTCCTCGCCACCGACACCTCGTGGGCACCGTGGTGTGTCGCCTACTCCGACAACAAGCGGCGGGCGCGGTTGAACATCATCACACACCTTCTGAACAAGATCCCATACGAGGATCTGCCGCGACCGGAGGTCGAGTTGCCGAAACGGCAGGACCGCGGGAACTACAAGGAGGCTGACTACCCCTCCAGGGTCATTCCCGAGGTCTTCTGAGCGGTTGCGGCCGAGACATGGGCACGCCACTGCAAGGCGGAGGATCGAAATTAGCGACGAGGGCCAGCGTCTGATGCTTCCCCCGTTTCCACCGGGATTCCGCGCTTCCGGCGTGCCGCCGCGCGTTTCCTCGCGCTCGCCGTATGGCATTGGCGATATCGGGCCAGCTGCGCTGGCGCGGGTCGACCTCCTCCACAAGGCGGGGCAAAGCTGGTGGCAGGCGCTGCCGCTGGGTCCTACCGGATAGGGCAACTCGCCGTATCAGTCCCTGTCGTCCTTCGCCGGTCCTCGAGATTGAACAGTGCCGCACGCCGTCAGTGACGTACTAGCGAGTACGAATCGCGAATCTGCGCGTCTGGATTGTGACTTATTTCGTTGGGAAACCTCCTGTTTGTTCGCATTTTGGCTAGTTGCGTGGCCTTCGTAAAGTGTCTAAAACCCGCGCAATCCTTGAGCCGGGGCGTGGCTCAGCCTGGTAGAGCGCCTGCTTTGGGAGCAGGATGTCGGAGGTTCGAATCCTCTCGCCCCGACCACCTCGAGGTCTCTAACATCATCGCGTTTGATTTTGTCGGGGCGAGAAATCGATGGCGCGTGCACGCATCTACAGGCCTAGCAAGACGGCGATGCAATCCGGGCGTGGGCAGGCACGCAAGTGGATTCTCGAATACGAACCGGCGACCCCGCGTCGGCCCGATCCATTGATGGGCTGGACGAGTGCCGAGGATACCCTGAACGAGGTGCAGTTGCGCTTCGACACACGCGATGAAGCGGTCGCCTTTGCCGACAGGCTCGGCCTCGACTACGCTGTGATCGCGCCGCATGATAGTGCCGAGAAGCCAAAGAGCTATGCTGACAATTTTCGCTCCGACCGGGTCCGCGGCTGAGCGACGGCGGGATTGCCGTTCGCGGCTGTCGATGCGATAACGCAGCGGCTCAGGCCGCTGACCCCGTAGCTCAGTTGGATAGAGCACTCGCCTTCTAAGCGAGTGGTCGCAGGTTCGAATCCTGCCGGGGTCGCCAGGTCAGCTCGTTCAACTACCGGGGAAAGCACCCGGAAGGCACCGAACCCTTTGCGACCCCTGAACGTCTGACCCCGTCAGGCGACGACCTTCGCCTCATCGAGCGTCATCGCAAGACCGTCGGAGAGCGTGGTTTGCGCGGCGAAGCCGAGCCGCTCGACGGCGCGGTGGGGATCGCCGATCGAGATCCGCACCTCGCCGCAGCGCGCCGGAAGGTGATGAACGACGAGCTTTGTTCCGCACAACTCCGCCATGGTTTGGGCAAGACCCAGCACGCTTGTCGCTTTGCCGGTACAGACGTTAAAGACGAAAGCGCGGGTGGTCGCGGCCCGCATCGCACGGCGCAGCGCACAGACCGCATCGCTGATATAAGTGAAATCGCGGGCCTGCTGACCATCGCCAAAAATCTCGATCGGTTTGCCGCGAAGTAGTCGGTCGGCGAAAATCGAGATTACCCCCGAATAGGGTGACAACGGATCTTGTCGCGGTCCATAGAGATTGAAAAAGCGCAACCCGACCGTTGGTACTCCATGTATCGCGCCGGCGACGCGCGCGTGGAGTTCGCAAGCATGCTTATCGGCGCCGTATGCACTGAGTGGCGCCGCGGGGCTCTCCTCGTCCGCCGGGGAGCTCCCACAATTACCATAGATCGCGGCAGTCGAGGCGTAGACGACAGGAACCTCTCGACCGCGACGTGACGGTCGCGCCTGATCAAAAACGTTGATCGTGCCGGTGAGATTGACTTGATGGGTGCGAAGCCACTCGCGATGTGAACGCGCCACAGAAGCGATCGCCGCCAGGTGAAAGCAACCATCGACACCATCAAGCGCGCTCCCAACCGCCGCCGGGTCGGTGACATCGGCTTCGGTCAGCTCGACTTGTTGCGGCAGATTCTTACGGTCTCCGCTCGAAAGATCATCGAGAACTCGAACCGCATGGCCTTCGTCCAGCAATGCATGTACCAAACGCGAGCCGATGAACCCAGCGCCGCCGGTCACGAGAAAACGAGCCATCCAAAATCCCTAGAGCAGTTACAAACGCTTTACCTGGGAATGTTCAACCTACGGCGGGATAGTTCCTCTTTGGTCCTTGCCTCCTAAGGCGGCGCGGCAGGTTCTGAAAACATCGATCGTGCCCCCGAGTTCTGGTGAGTTTGCGCCAGTTACGTTACTGCTTGATGAAAACAAACCCATTCGGTCACATGATCAATCCGGCGTACCGAGTGCTCATGCATACCGGCGTTTGTCGCGCCTGGGAAGCAGAATCAACCTTAACCCAGTTTAAACCCGCTCCCGGTTGTTACGAACTGATATAAAAGTTTACCATTTGTTGATATCGGTTCCGATCAGCCGATCCGGACACTACGAGGTTAGTGTGGATGCACTGAGCTTTGAACAAAACCGGAGAGACGTCGCCAACCGACAGCAGCTGCGGCAAGCTAGCCGCGCGAGTTCCGTCGATTGTCGCTACGACAACGATACGATCGCAAATGCACGTTAGACACGTTCGTCTCGCGGGAATCTTCTTCCTCACGCTTTCCCGTCAGGTGCTCGTTCTCCAGCCGGCGGTTGGAGAGCAGATGTTCCAGTCGGATGAATGGATCACCGAATGCGAGGTCGATCCGGTAAGCGGCACACCCGACTGCTCGATCACATTGCCGTTTTGGGAAACCCGAGGCGATAGAGCCGGTTCTTTCGCCTTGGTTGTAATGCTCCAGACCGGCAACATCGGCGTCGTCGGCCAGCCGTTTCCGATGAAGGCGGTGCTCCGGGTCGACAAGAACCCGCCCATCGAATGTCAGCAGACGAGATACTGCATTTTCCCGAGCTCGCAATCCCTAGCCGTCGTTAAGCAGCTCCAGGTCGGGTCGCTTGTCTTGATCGACGTGTTTACGGCGAAAGGAACGTTCAGCTTCAGTTCGACACCAAAGGGGTACCAAGCGGGAATCGCCAAAATCCGGGCCTGGGGGTATCGCCTCTTACCGAATTAGCCGCGCCTCGCCTGTCTTCCCAGCATTTGGGATCACGTCAGATCGGGTCGAAGAAGCGGAGAGACTACTTTTTGACGTCGCCCCGGACAGCGGGCTGACGACGCAAGAATAACATCGCGGATGACAGCCGGCGAATAAGGTTCAGCTAACTGCGCGCCGCCGACCGTCGGACAGCACTAAGGCGAGAGCCGAAGGTAGAGGCGATGGGCAGCAATACGGGGTTCGAATCCGCTCGCTCCGCCGATCGGCGGAACTTTTGGGACGACCCAGAGCAATTGGACGCATCGCCGCGCGGCGTGACAGATCGGCTGACCAAGAGAGTGGCCCTGACCGTCGTGCTTGTGTTGTCGCTCGGGCTATGGGCCGCGATCTGGACGGCAGTGGCCTCATTGGCGTCGGCCGCGTTCGGGTAGCGAACACCCCGGACCCCCTTCCGCGGATGCCCTTAACGATGTCATCTGGGCACGCCAAGCCGGCCGATGGGGTGCCTCGACATGGCTTCTTGACGCAGCGCATCGACATCGTTCCTGCCGAGATGGCGCGCGCGGCTGGCCCGAATCAGGTCACAGCTGAGCGGCTTTGCCCGGGAGGATCGTACGCGGGAGCAACCTCGACGAGCGCCGCCATGCTCGGCTCGGAAGCGGGCAACACGGCGGCCAAGATCTCGGCCTCGGCGGCCGCTGGCGATACGCCGTTCACCTCCGCCGCCCCGCGGCACCGTCTTGATAATGCGCTGCCCGCGGTCGCCGCGCGCAAGACGCACATCGCTGACGCAGCGGGCCACCGATTCGCCGCTGACGACGACGTTGGGCCACGCGACCCTGATGATCTCGTCTTTCGGAATTAGGCGGCCGGCGGATCCCGGGCCACCGCGAAGGTAGGCGGGCGGCTGACGGATGGTCTCGTTTTCACTCGGGCAGAGTGCTGCTCACATCTCTTGACCGGTGATCAGTCGCGCGCCGCGCTGATAGGTCAGGTAAGACCACAGCCAATCGACCGCGACCGCCATGCGGTTGCGAAAGCCGATCAGAAAGTAAATGTGCGCCAGGCCCCATACCAGCCAGGCAATGCGGCCGGTCAACCTGAGCCGACCGAAATCGACGACGGCCTCCTTGCGGCCGATCGTTGCGAGATTGCCGAAGTTGCGATAGCGGAACGGCCCCGGCGGCCTTTTGCCGGCGCCGCGGGCCGCAATGACGCGGGCGACATAGGCGCCCTCCTGCTTGGCGACCGGTGCCACGCCAGGGAGCGCACCGTCCGGCCCCGCGACCTGCGCGGTGTCGCCGATCACAAAGATCTCCGGGTGCTCCGGGAGGCTGAGATCGGGTGTCACCGCGATGCGCCCGCCGCGGCCAGGCTCTACCCCTAACCAAGTGGCTGCCGGGGACGCGGCAACACCCGCTGCCCAGATCAAGGTCCGGCTCTCGATACGCTCGACGTCGAGCACTGCCCCCTCGCGGTCGCACCGCGTCACCGCGGTGCCAAGACGCAACTCGACACCGAGTCGGGTCAAGGCCCGCGCCGCAACCGCGGACAGCTTTGGCGGGAAGCTCGGCAACAAGCGCGGGCCGGCCTCGACCAGGATGATGCGTGCGGTGGTCGGATCGATATGCCGGAAATCGCGGGCGAGCGCTGCCTTGGCAAGCTCGGCCAGCGCGCCGGCCAGCTCGACCCCGGTCGGCCCGCCGCCGATGATCACGAACGTCAGGAGCCGGCGTCGCTCGGCCTCGTCGTCACTGTCCTCGGCGCGTTCGAAGGCCATCAGGATGCGGCGCCGCATCGTCGTCGCGTCCTCGATCGTCTTGAGGCCGGAGGTCACCGCCGCCCATTCGTCGTGTCCAAAATAGTTTTCGCGCGCCCCGGTGGCGATGATCAGCAGGTCGTAAGGGATGCGACGATCGCCGATCAGCACGGTGCGGCCCGCCGTGTCGATGCCGGTAACCGACCCGAGGATCACATGGGTATTGGCCTGCGTTGCCAGGATGCCGCGGATCGGCGCGGCGATGTCGGCGGGCGACAAGGCCGCGGTCGCCACCTGGTACAAAAGCGGCTGGAACAAATGGTGGTTGCGGCGGTCGATTACGATCACATCGGCGGCGACCTTGCCGAGCCGCTTCGCCGCGGACAAGCCGCCAAAACCGGCTCCGATGATGACGATGCGCGGCCGAGAAGAGCCAGCCGATGGGCCCTCGCGCCGGCTTATGTCGGGCCGCTCGACAACGCGATCCATAGTACCGTTGCAGCGGTCAAGCTTGCGCTTATATACGGCATGCGTATGATACTGTCAATTGTCACGAGCTTCTAAATGCTTTAAACACAACAACGAGCAGCGCCGCCGAATTCCGCTGCCAATCCGCTGCCGACCGTGCTTATGACGCCCAAAATTCCGCTGCCGGCCGGCCCGGCCAATCTCACCCAAGTTATTGATACACCTTATGTGTTGGTCGAAGAGAGGGCCCTTTCGAGCGCGCAAATGCGGGTTTCCCCTGCCGTCAGGGGAAATGCGACGCGGGTCGGCGTCACTGTGCCGTTGACCCGCCGTCGACCACGAGCCCGGTGCCGGTCATAAAGCCAGCATCGTCGGAGGCGAGAAAGACGATGCCCTTGGCGATGTCGTCCGGCACGCCGAGCCGGCCGATCGGATGCCGCGACATGGCTTGTTGGCGTACCGCGTCGACATCGTTGCTGCCGAGATTGCGGGCGCGACTGACAAAGGTCTGCTCGCCCATATCGGTCTGGATCAGACCCGGGTGGATCGAGTTGACCCGTACCCGATAGCCTTTGCGGGCGAACTCGAGTGCCGCCGATTTGGTGAACAAGGTCACGCCGCCCTTGGTCATCGAATAGAGCGGGTCGAGCTGCGAGCCGACGAGCCCGGCAACCGAGGCGAGATTGACGATCGCGCTGCCATGTGGGCTCTGTCGGGCACGCTCGCGCAATGCCGGCAACGCGTGCTTGGTGCCGAGGAACACCCCGGTCAGGTTGACCGCACAGAGCCGATGCCATTCATCGAGACTCGCTTCCTCCACACCTTTGCCGAGAAAGAGCCCGGCATTGTTGACCAGGATGTCGAGCCCGCCAAAACGCGCCACCGTCGCCGCGATTGCTGCCATCCAGTCCTCCTCGCGGGTCACGTCGAGATGGGAGTACATGGCGGCGTCGGCGGGGCCGGCGATGGTCCGCGCGGTCTCCCGGCCTCGTTCGTCCAGCACGTCGCCGATCGCCACCTTGGCGCCGGCTTCGACCATCAGCCGTGCGGTCGCGGCACCGATGCCGCGGGCCGCACCAGAGATGAAGGCGATTTTGCCATCGAGACGGTTCATTGCATCCTCCCTCGCGCACCATCCTCGCTGTCCGCAAATCCGGATTATGATGCCGCGCCCGGCAGCGAAAAAGGATCGAAAATATGGAAATTGAACGCCTCGATCATCTCGTCCTCACCGTCGCCGATATCGCGCGCACCTGCGAGTTTTATACCCGAGTGCTGGGGATGGAGGTCGTCACCTTTGGCGAAAGGCGCACGGCGCTGCGCTTTGGTCAGCAGAAGATCAACCTGCACCCTGCCGACAACATTCCCGGTCTCGTCGCAGACAAGCCGACACCGGGATCGGGTGACCTCTGCTTCATCACCAAGGTCCCGCTCGCCGAAGTGACCGCGCATCTCGCCGCCTGCGGTGTGCCGATCGTGGCAGGGCCCGGACCGCGTGCCGGTGCTATAGGCACGATCCAGTCGGTCTATATCCGCGACCCGGATCAGAACCTGGTCGAGATTTCCAACTACTGAAACGAGGGGTTCAATCCTCGACCGAGGCCGCGAGGATCAGGCTCAACTGACAAAGCGGGCGACCGGTTTCGGCGGCCCAGGTGTTGAGGTGTGACTGAACTACCGCGCGGTCCTTGCGGTTCTTAGGCGGGGCTTCGACCGCGCCCCAGCGCTTCAGCGCGGCGGTGACGGAGTGGGTAAGGACAAACGTGTCCTTGCCGACCATGCGCAGAAAGGTCGGTCCGGAATTGCCGCCCATCTGGCTGAAACGTTTCGCCAGCGTCTCCCACAACTCGACGATCTTCGTCCCCGGCCAGTCGGCGAGCCAAGCGCCGAAACTGCCATGCTCCGCAGCCACTTCGATCATAGCGGCGGCGTTGTCGCGGACCGATTTGAGCTTGCCCCAATGGCGGATCAGGCGCCGGTCGCTAAGCAGCGCTTCGAGCGCCTCGTCGGACATTGACCGGACCCGGCGCGGCTCGAAACGGTCGAACACCTCTTCGAATGCCGGCCACTTTGCGTCGACGAGGCTGTGCTTGAGACCGGCGCGAAAAATTCTGAGCTCCATCTGAGACAAGTAACGGTCGTCGGTCACCGCCTTGAGTTCGGCCGGCGAGCGCGGCTGCGTCAGCCGCGCTTGGAGCGCTGCCGCACCAAGGCGGGTCTGCGCGGCCTCGAGGATCGGACCGAAGGAGGGGATCGTCATCGGCTGTATCCGTGCGAGAGGAGCCGCCGCTGCGGACGATCGCCCATTTCCGCGCAGCGCGCTAGCGGCTTGAAACGGATTGACGCGGTTTTCGCCGCGGGTCAGGCTGCGTCGCTGGAAGGTTGCCGCAGCGGAGAACGACCATGAAACTGATGTGGTTTCACTTGATGCCCTACACCGAGTTGCCCGACGATTTTCGCGAGAAGCACCCCTCGGTGTGGGTCGACATCCATTCCTCGCTGTTCGACCCGCGGCGCGCCCATCACATGTACAACGACTTCATGGACGAGCTCGAATTCGCGGCCGAGTGCGGGTTCGATGCGGTCTGCGTCAACGAGCACCACTCGAACGGCTACGGGCTGATGCCGTCGCCCAACCTGATCGCCTCGGCGTTGGCGCGCCGCACCAGCGACACCGCACTTTGCGTGATGGGCAATTCGCTCGCGCTCTACAACCCGCCGACCCGGGTTGCCGAGGAATTCGCGATGATCGATGTGATCTCGGGCGGGCGGCTGATCGCTGGCTTCCCGGTCGGCACGCCGATGGACACCTGCTTTGCCTACGGCCAGAACCCTAGCATGCTGCGCGATCGCTATTACGAGGCGCACGATCTGGTATTGCGGGCGTGGACCGAGACCGACACCTTCGCCTTCAACGGCCGCTTCAACCAGCAGCGCTACGTCAACATCTGGCCGCGGCCGGTGCAAAAGCCGCATCCGCCGATCTGGATCCCGGGCGGCGGCTCGATCGAGACCTGGCAATGGTGCGCTGCCATGGACCACGTCTACGCCTATTTGTCCTATTTCGGCTACAAGGATGGCCGCGCCACAATGCAGGGTTTCTGGGATGAGATGGAGCGGCTCGGCAAGGACCGGAATCCTTATCGCGCCGGCTTTTTGCAGTTTGTCGGCGTCGCCGACAGCCGCGAGCACGCTTTGGAGCTGTACCGCGAACCGGCCGAATACTTTTACGGCCGCTGCCTGCGCGTCGACCCGCGTTGGGCGATGCCGCCAGGCTATATCACCGAGGCGACGCGGCGCGCCGGGGTCATCGGCCAAGTGGGCCGCGCCGCGAGCCTCCAGGCCCGGCAGCAGGCACGGGCGACGACGCGGATGGAGGATATTGTCGAGCGCGGCTATGTGATCATCGGCTCACCGGACGAGGTCGTCACGCAATTGACCGAGGTGGCGACCGACCTCAATGTCGGGCACCTGATGCTGCTCCTGCAGTTCGGCAGCATGGGCAAGGAACTCGCCGCCTACAACACCAAGCTGTTCGCCGATCGCGTGATGCCGCGGCTCAAGGGCCTGTTCAGTGAATGGGAGGACCGCTGGTGGCCGCAGCCGATGCCGCGCCCCGAACGCGCCGAGGTCGCGGCGCCGTTTGCGGCGCAGATCGCGGCGGAATAATCTCGGCCGTTTCGAGTCGGACAAACACAAGGGGAAAAACGCTATGAAACCCGTTATCGCAGCGTTGTTGACGACAGGCGGGTTTCTCGCCGCGTCCCTTATGACGGTACCAATGGCGCGGGCCGCGGACGCGTTTACGCTGTCCTCGCCGGCGATTCAGGACAACGGCACCCTGGCCACGAAAAACGCCTGCGGCGACAAGCAGAGAAGCCCGAATTGCGTAGGTGAGAACATCTCTCCGCCGCTCGACTGGTCGAACGTGCCGGAGGGCACCAAGAGCTTCGCTCTGCTGTTGTTCGATCCCGAAGGCCGCGCCCCGGCCGGCGTGTCGCATATGGTGATCTATGGGATCCCGGCCGACGTGAAGGGCTTTGCCGAAGGCGAGCTTAGCAAGCCCTCCGACAAATTCGTTGGCGGCAAGAGCCTGATGGGGTTGGGAACCTATTTCGGGCCAGGCACACCGCCGAACACCGATTGGCACCATTACACCTTCACGCTGGTCGCCACCGACCTCGACCCAAAGGCGCTGCCGCCGGGGCTGACGCGCGAGGAATTGGCCACCGCCCTCATCAATCCCCTCCAGAACCATGTAAAGGGCTCGGCCGGCCTCGTCACCCGGTTCAAGCATCCGTCGTAGCCACCTCCGAACGCGCCGGCTGAAGCGCCGAAGGCGGGCACTCCTACGACGTCAAGCAGTGCCTGGGGACGCCGTGCTCGGTGGGCTCGAGTTTGGGGCCGTCGTACGGGACGCCCTCGTCGGGATCGCTGTTGACTTTGGTGATGCCGTCGGCGACCGGCTGACCGTCGGGATCGTTGCCTGCCGCAATCGTACCTCCGGTCACGACTTCGTCGCGCCACGGCCAGACCATGCGGAACCGCTCCATTTTGCGGCCGGTCCCGCCGTGAATATAGACGGTCGAGCTCAGCAAGAAGTTGTGGTCGGTGATCTCCGGGCCGACCGCCTCGTGCGTCTGCGCCCAGAGCACAGTCTCGCCACGAAACCAGGCGTTCAGCGCCGTCGTATCGTCGTGCTCGCCATCGCCCCATAACACAGGCGGCGCGGCCGAACATTTCGACGGCTCGTCGGCCTTTGCTGGCGAGACGGCGATCAGCGCCGCAAGAAGCCCGGCCGCGAGATGCTTCATGTGTTGGCCAATAACATAGCGTATAGTCGCATGCGAGGCGGTTTTAGACAAGATATCCTTGGGGAACGAACAGGGCGGGATCATGGCAGACCATAACGACCCGAACGCCGTAAATTCGATCTTTTCGGACATTGATGTCAGTGCTGCCGATCTGTACGACATTTTCGGGTTTCCGAGCGACGATCGCACCGGCGTCGAGCGGGTAGTCATCGCGCTGACCTTTTCTGCCACACCCCAGACCGGCGTCTTCGACGCTGACATGCTATACCGAATCTTGATCGCGCCCGATCGCCGCATCACTCGTTCGGACAGCGATGACACCAGCCTCGCCGGGCTGCTGACCTATCTCGAAGGGGTCAAAGAGAAGTATTTGAAAATATTGCGGCCATCAGAGGTTCGGGTAACGGTCGATGGCAACAGCCGAGCGAACTTGCGGTTTATCGGCTTTCCCGGCGGAACCTTTTCCGCCTCGATCGCGACCAACCAAAGTGCAATCGTGCAGTCTCCCGGCGGACATCAGATCAATGCTTTTGTCGGCGGAAGGGACGACGCCTTTTTCAACGATCTGACCGGATTCTTCCGGTCGATCAACTATGCGCCGCAATTTTATCACGTGCCGCATACGATGCCGGAAGTGCGGGAGCTGAAGATCCCGAAGACGTTTCTCGAACTGGAGGGCAACGACCTTTTTAATTACGACCCTCAATTCCCGCAATGGGGCCACGGCACCAAAAAGGAATTGCCTCCGGGCTCACTGACCTGGAACGGCAATCGCTTCAAGAGGGACCAGAACGGCAATTTCCGGTTCGTCTATTCGGGCCAGGACGCGAGGGCGGGACAGAATTGCAATGCGATCATTCTGGAACTGCCGCTGACCTTTCTGACGGCTATGTCCGACGCGCACCGCGTCGTCAATACCTGGGGCGAAAGCTGGGTGCTGAAAGCGGCGCACAAGGTCGAGACGATCCCCGACGATCCGCTATGGATCGAGCACCCGCACGTGCTCATCGACGCGCTGACGCTCGACGAGGAACTGAAGAAATACAAGCTCGTCGATACCGACGGGCAGGCCTTCGCCGACGCGGCACTCAGTGAGCGAGAAGACAATCGGCAATTGGGTGCCAATAATTTCTGGTTGGCCCCGCATTTCATAAAGCGGCTGGGGCATCTCGGTTGGGGCTTTGGCCCCTCGATCAGCGCGCTGGGCTTAGCTTGTGCATTCGATCACGACAATTCGCCGGTTTCCGTTTACCGGACCTATTCGAGTGTCTTGGAGGCGTTCCCGAGGGTCGCAAAGATCTTGTTTCAAGAACTCAACATGCCGGACGATTCCTGGAACAGGAAAGGATTGCCAATACCATTGCGGCGGGCCGTCGATATCTTCATCCCGAATGTGAATTCGATCGATATGGACACGACCGGCACTTGGCCCTTCGGCCGTCGCTTAGAAGATCAGGTGGCGACGCGCTTCCTGTCGACGTTCTTGGACATGAGCGCAAGCATCAACGGAAAAAGGTATCACGTCGATCTACTCAATGAACCGGCACTATGGAACAGCGCCCTGATCGAGCCGAAAACGCCACCTAATCCACTGAAGAACGACAAGGAATTCCTGGCCGATTTTCCATATCTGGCGGAGCCATGGTGAACTGATGGCGGCCGCCGTCGGTTACGCCGCCGAGATGCAGCGCATCGATCAGGAGATCGCCAAGACTAATGAAGACGGGTGCTCCGGGCCGACCGACCCGGACCGCATAACGCGGCATCTCTATCGTCTCTATCAGAGAGCTTCTATTTCCGGCGATCTCGCAGGACTGACCGCCGTCGAACATGCGATCGACGACGCCTTACCGTTACTATCGAAACCGGGCGATCTTTACTTGCTGAAGGCCCATTCCGCATTCAAGCTGCACAAGCTTGGCGACGTCCATGCCGCGCTGGTGGCTGTCCCGTCGGTCTATGACAGCGAGGAGGGGCGGTTGATCCGAGCGGATCTCGACTTACAGCACGGGCATTATCAGGCGGCGGAAGGCGGCTATGTCGATGTCCTCCATCGCGAGCGGTCGTGGGGTGCTATGGCTCGTTTGGCATATCTTCGCGGCAAGATGGGCGATGTGGCTGGCGCCGACCGTCTTTACGAGGCAGCAGAGGACCAACTGACGGCAAAGGAGATGCGCGCTTACGCGTGGCTCGAAGTGCAGCGCGGCTTCCTGGATTTCGCTGGTGGCCAATACAGCGCGGCACGGTTGCACTATCGGCGAGCCGATGCCGCTTATCCCGGGTATTGGCTGATCGATGAGCATATCGCCGAGCTGCTCGGCGCCGAAGGCAGATACGATGAAGCCGGCGTGATCTTTGAGCGGATCGCCTCGACTGTTGAGCGGCCCGATCTCGAGCAGGCGAGCGGCGAGCTTTACGATCTCGCGGGCCAGAGCGAGCGTGCTGGCTACTGGAAGGAACGGGCTCTAACCGCGTATCTTCGATCCGCGCAACGGGGCGAGGTTCATTATTATCACCACCTCGTTGATTACTACACCGACGTGACGGAAGATGGTAGAAAAGCCGTTAAATGAGCATATAAAGACTTGCAGTTAAGGGAAAATTTTGCAACCCAAGCGGCGCTCGCCTGGGCATTTTACCGTGATGAGCGGTTCGGCGAGGCGCTGCAGTGGATTGACCGCGCTCTGGCTTCGGGTGTCGTCGACGCATTGCTCTATTTTCGTGCCGGCGAGATTTACGGTGCCGCCGGCAACGAGATCGAGAGTCGCAACCTTCGAGAACGCGCGCTAAACCTCAATCCGTCGGTTGCCGGGTTTCATCTGCACCATTGAGATCACGAAGCCAGGATCACGTCCGCGGCCTTTTCGCCGACCATATAGACCGCACTGGCAATAAAGAAACCGGGTATCCGGGGGAACACCGATGCGTCGACGACACGTAATCCCTGCGTGCCGTGCACCCGAAAATCGCTGCCGAGCACGCCACCGCCCTCGCGCGGCCCGATCGAGCATGTGCAGGAGGCATGGTGCCCCCAGGCGACACTGCGTACGTAGTCCATCAGTTGCTCATCGGTCTGCAGCGCTTCCCCCGGCTGCTCTTCCGCGGCGATCAGGTCCTGCGCCTTCAGCTTTGCGGTTAGCGTTCGAACAAAGCGTATGCCGGCGACAACCGACTGGAGGTCTTCGCCTGCGGTATCGCTGCCCTCGTCGAAATAGTGGAAATTGATCAGCGGGGTGTCTCGTGGATCGGCCGAGCGCAGCACGACTTCACCGGCGCGGTTTTGCGTGTGCGCCTTTAGGATCGCCCAGGTCAGATAATTGGGCTTGGTCACCTCGAGAGCCGAGTAGCCGGGAAAGTAGCCGCCAAAGAGGCCAAGCAGCGCAAAGCAGAAGAAGTCCGGAAGCGGGCGCTCGGGAACCGACTTCAGGATCGTGGCCAGTACCGCACCGTTGCTGGTGTAGACACCCTCACGTTTGTCCGCCCACTCGCGATAAAGCGGGTCGCCGCGGCTGAAGGTGGCGCCATCGAGGATTTCCCAGCGGTCGAAATTCATCCGGTTGATGCCGGACAAAAAAGTCCCAGCGCATCGCATCGTTCTCGCTGGCGAAGCCATGAAGGGAAGGTACGTCGTAGTCGTCCGGCAGGCGATTGATGCCCGGTTGGTAGTCGTTTGTGCCGGAGATCTGGCGAGGATCCCCGCCGGCTTCGAGCAAAAGCACACTGCGTCCTGCCTCGGCGAGCCGAGCGGCGAGAGTGCCACCGCCCGCACCCGAACCGACGACAATGTAATCGAACGCGTCAGCCATCGATCCCACCTTCCGCAGGGATGTCGCCCATTACGAAGTCTTGTCGCCCGCGAACGGGCAACTGTCTCGCACAATCTGCGGCGCCACGGGAGCGGTCGGCGCGTTGAGATCGAGCAGTAGCCGCTGAAAGCAGGGATGCTGGCGCAGCAGGAGCCTGCCGGCTTCGACGGCCTGCTCCAGCTGGGTGGGCGAAAGGCTCCAGCTCGTGCCGATGTTCTTGACTGCGGTCTGCAACTCCCGCTGCCCGGACTGGAACTGATCGAAATCGACGGGAATATTGTAGACCTGCAGCGCGGAAAACAGCGGCTTGCCAGGTGCCCCGACGGGCGCGGTGCCTGCGGCGTTGAGGGTGTCGACGAGGTTCTGCAAGCTCGCATTCGAGCGCGCGGTGGTCGAATCGATCGGCGCGCCGATCACCGTATTGACGACTTTCAGCAGCCCGGGAACGGCGGGGTTTCCCCCTACGCCGTTGTCCTTATCGGCCCTCGCATTGACCGCGATCACGACGATGCGCCGGACGCGGCCGGAATTGATGGCGTCGAGGATACGTGCCAAGCTGTGCGGCGATACGAGCACCTCGGTCAGTGATTGGACACCCTGATTGTCGACCAGCCCGCCATCGAGCAAGTGCAAATAGTGCTCGTCGCGATAGGCGTCCTTGCCGTTGCGCAATGCGTTGGCGTAGCGCGCGCGCTTATATTCTTCGAGGTTGATGTATCGGGGCAATGGCAGGGTCAGCTCGGCGGCGATCCATCCCCCGCCCGGAATCGCGCCCTTGCAGTCCTCATAGCTGTAATTGCGCAGGCTCATCGGCGACAACGCGACCGGAAACGCCGCCGATGCAGCGACCGCGACCGACAGCGGCAGTTGATCGAGATCTGAGCACAGATCGTTGAAACGGGTCGGGGTAAAGGCAAAAACCTCTCCCGATTCCATGTCAGTG
Organism: uncultured Alphaproteobacteria bacterium; assembly: GCA_963703745.1. GTDB lineage: Bacteria > Pseudomonadota > Alphaproteobacteria > ATCC43930 > CGMCC-115725 > AP-15. The sequence continues at coordinate 677,309 of CAVPFL010000002.1, forward strand.
GCGTTCATCACAATGAGCGGCGCGCCGGGCCGCCGCAGATCGGCAAAACGCGCGCCATGGAACAACTCGCGATCTAAAAGATCGCGCAGCGCGTCGATGCGGGTGTAGCTGCTCAATGACAGCCGGGCCAAGGTCAGCGGGTCCTTTGCCTCCCACTCCAGCGTCTTCGTATTATCGCGCTCGAGAAAGTCGGTCTTCAGCTCCTCGAGGCGGGCCGGGCCGACCAGGCCGAACCAGGCGGCGACGACACTGCCGCCAGAGACCGAGGAGACGACCTTGACGCGATCGATCAGCGCCACCGGGGTCCCGCTCGCGGGGTAGGCATGGGCGGCGAGCTCATTGAGCACCCCGAGCCCGAGGGCAGCCGCCCTCGACCCGCCGCCGGAAAAGGCGATCAGGATAAGCGGCGCGCCCGGATCGGGGCCGATCAGGTCAGCGGGCGGCGGGTTCGCGGCGCCCGCGGCGAGCGGCCGGTTGGGATAATCAGGGATCGTGTCGCAAGCGGTGGCAACGAGCGCCAGCAAGGCAAGAAGGCCGACGACAATTAGAGCACGTGCCGTGCGATGCTCCCTCGCCCCGCTTGCGGGGAGAGGGGCCCTTGGCGGCCGCAAGTTCCGCAACCAGGCGCTAGGTAAAGACGACAACTTTCGGCCGCATGATCGAGGTGCCGGCGAGGACTACGTCTGCGTTCGCCGGTGTGTAGCCGTCGCCGCTGAGGGTGACGATGTATTCGTCGGAGGCGAGAAGGATCGTGTGGTTGGTGACCCCGACCCGATCGCCGTCAGCCAGAACGTCGCGGTCACCACTGTAAACCACCAGCAGATATTCGACTGACATCGCACCTTTCCCGGTCCGCCTCCGCCTGCCGCCGCGTCGCATCGGGAGGTTAAAACGTCTTCAGGAAGGCGATCAGCGCCTGCTTGTCCGCGTCGCTCAGCTGAGTTCCGAAATAGTGGCCGCGGTTCACGATGTAATCCGGGCATTTGCTCAGAGCGAAGAGCTGTTCTCCGGCATTGGCGAAGACCTGCCGCGCCTGCTCGTCGGTGGCACCTTGCGGCAATGCCTTCAGGTCATGAAGCAGCTGAATCACGACTTTGACTACGGCTTTATCGTGCGCCACCCGTTCGCGCAGACTAGCCCCGACGGGCGGCAACGGGTCTAAACTCGCCAGCAGATCCACGGGCGTGCCCGCCGGGATCGGACCAATCTCGATCCCTTTTTGGTCAAACACCGGAACGAGCCAGTTGAGCACCTCGCGCGAGGCCTTGATAACGTCAGGGAGGTAGCCGGTGGGGATGCGCACCCAGCTCGTCACGGTCGTCCGGTCGATCAGGCCCGGGATCTTGTCGCCGAACACCGGGTCCTTGTCCCGCTTGTCCGGCCACAGCATCTTGGTGATCGAGTCCTGGAAGACCCCCATGCGCGCCTCGACCGAGGGGCTCGGGTCGAACTTGCCGACGCTGTTGTTCAACAGAAAAGGTGCGGTCGACCACAGGCTGATCAGGGACGGCACGCGGGTGTAGCCGCGCCCCCCGGCCGGCATCTGATACTGCCGCGGCTGACCGGTAAACGGATCGTAGACCGTTATCGTGCCGACTGAAGGAAGCTGCTTGTAGGAGGCGGATGAAAAGTTGTCCCAGACGTTCCCGCCTATGGCGTTCGTGGCCAATGGGCTGCAGGCGTTGGTTTGCAGCAAGGTCACCGGCACACGGCCGTCGTTCGACAGAAAATTGTCGTCGAGGAAGTCGTTGGCCAGCACGATCTGACGCATCTTTTGTTTGAAATCGTCGGTCTGGGTCCATGCCCAATATTTGTTGAAACAGGTGAGGTAGTTCGGACCAATGCAAGCCGCCGGGTCGGCGCCGGCCGGCCGCGGTGGCGCCTTGCTCGAATGGCAGGCCGCGCAATTCTCGGCAAAGACGAGCTTGCCCTGTTGGACGGTCTCCGGCGGATCATTCAGATAGGTCGCTCCACCCGGAGCCTTGCTCAATTTGTGCGGATAAGACGCTTTGACCAGAAATAGCGCCATATCGGGGGTCTGCATCTCGGTGGCTTGCCAATAGGACGAGTTCTTGCGCGCCGTCGTGATCGTAAAGGGAGTGACAGGCTTGCCACCGACGATCGGGTTGAAGTGCCGCAGCCACTCCTCGCTGAAAAGACCGATATTGACATAGACACGGTTGAGCGCCCCGAGCGCCCCGACCGAATCGGCGCCGTCTTTCAACACATGTGGGGTCCACACGGTATTTGGTGGCTGGAAGAACTGGGTCAGCGGCCCCTGGCTGATAAAATCGTTGAACTGCTTGTTGGCAAGATTGTCCGCTCCCAAGGTTTCGCGCCCGAAACGTTTGGCCGCTTCTAGGCGCGGCCAGAGATTGTAGACGGCGTTCATCGTGCGTGGGTTGTTGATGTTGTCGGCCGAGACCAACGAGGTGTCCAACGAGCCCGGCCGGGCGGTATGCAGCACCTGGAACAAAAAGTTTGACTGATCGGCATTCCACGCCAGGATGCGATCGACCCAGAAATATTGCGCTCCGACAATCGAACTGATGTTCTCCCACTGCGGAGCCTCGGGGTCCGCCGGCGGCTTTTCCGGGTTTGGCCCAACGTGACAAAACCCGCACGACATCCCGACCCGGTACGGCCGGACGAGATCCTTCGACAAGTAGTAGCTTGGGTCATCGTAAAAGCGCTTGGGGTCCCACTGCTTCGCCGCCGCTTCGTTAAAGGCAGGGTTGGGGAAGAGCCGCAATCCGAGGATCCCAGTCGGGTATCCATAATAGGAACCGACCGGGATGTTCTTGCCGCGAGCCCCGACCGCGACACCCGGATATTTCTGTTCGTTGGCGAATGGATCGGGCGGGCAGTTGGGATCGCGCACATCGAGCCAGAGCCCAAAGCGCTGCGAGTCCGGGCCGGTCGCCTTGGTGAAACACGGCTCGTTCACCAGACCGAAATAGTTAAACCGGTTGTCGCGGCTGTATTTGAGCCCCGGATAGGAGGAGAGGACCTTTAGCAGGTCGAAGGTACCATAGGTGAGGTTGGTCAGCTTGTCCCACAGCCGATCGTTGCCGCCGGTCCACGCCACCCACATATTGCGGCCCTTGACCTCGTCGGGGGTCAACGCGACACCGCCGTCCATCCCCTGGAAGTAATCCTCGTCGGCCGCTGGGAAGGTCTGGGCGGCGCGTCCCGCTTGCCGCGCCTCGTCGACCACTGTCTGTGCGCGCGCGTCTTCTGCGATCCAGGCGATCGATAAAATTAGGCCAATCGACAAAAGAATGCGCGATGCCCTGATAAGGCATGATGCCATCGGTTCCCCCCCATGAGTCGCGACGATCCGGGATCGCGCCTTAACCTTAGATGATCAGCTTAAAACATCAAGCGGAGGCTGGCGCCGCGGTCGTGCGAACGGCCGATCCCCGTTGTGCTGTCGCTCCTCCGCCCGGATATCCGCTTAACGCCAGTCGTCGAGGACATAGAGCCCCGGCCGGCTGTAGCCCCAATCGTTCGGCCGGTGCATCGTGACGCCCTGGATCTCGGTGCGGAAGCCGCGCGCCACCATATGCCGATATGCCTCCTCGCGGGCGAGGTTGACGCCGGCCAGCAGGTTCGGCATGCGGGCCGTAGCGGCGAGCGCCCCACAGGCATCGAGAAGCTCGTCGAAATGGCCCTCGGCCGCGGGCCCCGGGCGCACGGCGCCGAATTTGATGAAACAGCAGCCTTCACCGGCCTCGCTCGCCGGTCCCCAATGGCAGATGGCAAAAGCGGCAAGCCCGCTCGCGCGGTCCCACAAGAAGACGGTGTCGCCAAGATCACGGGCCGCGACAGTGCGGATCTCGGCGCCCAGATCGAGCCCCTCGTAGAGCGCGTCGGTTACCTCGCGGCAGGCGGCCTCGACCGCGCGCCGTTCGGCCTCGTCCAACTCGGAATAGCGCGACCAGTGTATCGCCGTGCCGCCGGGCAGCGCCGGTGCCGTCATGATCGCGGTCAGAAACCGGGCGGAAAAGCCGAATTTCTGGTAGAGCGCCAAATGCAGAGCGCTGTGAGCGAAGGTAAAGAGCCCAGCATGGCGCACGCCCCAGTAATCCAGCCGCCCGCTGACGGCTTCGACGAGTTGTTTGGCGATGCCTTGGCCCTGCCGGTCGGGGCGGACCATCAGCGGTCCGAAGAACCCGACGCTGCCCCATTGCGTCGCGAAATTGGCGCCGGCCAGCTCGCCGTCGAGATCGGCAGCGTAGCTCGCAACATGCTCGGCGCCAAAGCGGCCACGAACGTAGTCCCGGTCGGCCCAGAAGGTCGACGGGTCCGGCGCCCCGAGGAACGTACCGAAAGCCAAACGGAGAATCCGCTGGGCCGCCGGCAAGTCGCGGTCGGTCAGCGGTCGGATTACGGCGCTCATCTCGTCTCTCCCTTATTCCGGCAATCCCGCCTGCCGCAACGCCTCAGCCAGCATGGCGACGCGTTCGGGGCTGGTGAACTCGCTCTCAGCGAGCGAAGCGATCGTGAAGCCGGGTTGCAGCTCCAGCACACGCCTTGCGCTCGTCATCGCTTCGGCATTGCGGCCAAGGCGCGCCAGGGCGGCTGTTTTCAGGAAGGCCGGAACGCTGAAGCGGGGGTTGCCTTGCAAGGCCCGGTCCGCGGCGCCTATCGCTTCCTCGAAGCGACCGGAAAAGAAATGAGTGTAAGCGAGCCCGATAAAGGGCATCCAGATCAATGGGTCATAAGGACTATGCCGCAGCGCTGTCGCGGCATGCGCGACCGCGTTATCGTCGTCGCCTTTCCAGGCGCGAATAATGGCGCTGACGCTATAGGCGAGGGCCGAGGAGGGGCTGATTGCGAGCGATCGGTCGATGGCGTCGAGTGCAGTGGTAAAATCATGCTCGACGACGCCGATGACAAAGCCGCCGACCGCCAATGCCGGCGCATCATCGCCTCCCAATGCGATCGCCGCACGGGCGTGTTTAAGTGCCGCGGCGCGAGTTTCCTCTTGCAGACCGCCGCGCAGATACCGCTGCTCGTGGCACCAGGCAATCATCGCATGCGCGTCGGCGTAACCCGGCTCTAATTCGACCGCTTGTCCGAGCAGTGGCAGCGCCTTATCGGCGTCCTCCGGCATGCACGTCGTCGCGAGCGGCATTGCTCGCAGATAGAGGTCATAGGCGTCGAGGCTATCGGGCCGCTTGCGTCGGGCGCGCTCGATCTCGACCCTGCGCAGGCTCGGCTCGACCGCGCCGATGACGCTCATCGTCAGCTCGTCCTGCAGCGCGAAGATGTCGTCGAGCGCGCGGTCGTAGCGCTCGGCCCAGACATGCGCGGCATTCGCGCCGTCGATCAGCTGAGCGGTGACGCGCACACGGTTGCCGGCCCTGCGCACCGAGCCCTCGAGCACGTAGCGCACGCCCAATTCGCGGCCGACCGTCTTCACGTCGACGGCCATTCCCTTGTAAATAAAGGTCGAGTTGCGGGAGATGACGAACAGCCATTTGATCCGCGACAGGCCGGTGACGATATCCTCGACCAGGCCATCGACGAAATATTCCTGCTCGGGGTCGCCGCTGATGTTCTGGAACGGCAAAACCGCGATCGAGGGTTTGTCCGGAAGCGCCAGCGCCGGGCCGGCGGCCGTGGCCGTCGACGCGCCGACCGGGCGCACGCGGAAGACCCGGACCGGGCGGGCGATGTTCTTGAGGCTCAGCTCGCCGAGATCCTCCAGCGCCAGATCGAGCTTGTCGCGCACCTGGTCGCGCACGACCCGACTGACACAGATCCCGCCCGGCTCGGCGAGCGCCTCCAGCCGCGCCGCGACGTTTACCCCGTCGCCGTGAATATCGCCCTCCTCGACAATGACGTCGCCCAAATTTATGCCGATGCGGAATTCGATGCGCCCGCGTTCCGCAATTGCAGCATTGCGCTCCCTCATGCCGCGCTGCACCACCACAGCGCAGGCGACCGCCTCGACGACACTCGGGAACTCGATCAAGATGCCGTCGCCGGTCGTCTTGACGACGCGGCCCTTGTGCTCGGCGATTTCCGGGTCGATTAGCTGGCGCCGGTGGGCCTTGAGGCGAGCCAAGGTCCCCGGTTCGTCCTGTCCCATCAGCCGGCTGTATCCCACGACATCGGCCGTAAGGATCGCCGCCAATCTGCGCTCGACCGGTTCCCCCTTCACGCTCGACCCTCCATGAAAATATCCTATCACAAGGCTCATACGAAACGAGTAGCCGGCACGGCGGAGGCTCTGTCGAAGGATGAGGCGCGATGGGCCAGTGGTCGCGGATTTGGCTCTTCTGCATCTCCGACGGCGTGCCGAAGCGCTCGCTCGTCGTCGCGCTCGTCGTTGGAACCATCCTCAATCTGATCAATCAGGGCGACGCTCTTGTAGCGGGGGCCCGGCTGAACCTGACCAAGCTGATCCTGACCTTCGTCGTGCCCTATGCGGTCGCAACTTATGGTGCCGTATCGTATCGGCTGCGAGCGGGTTCCGATCAGAAGACCGAAGACCGACGGTGACGGATTGCCTCCCTACCGTATCGGCGCCTCGTCTTCGAGGCCGAACACCCTCTGCGCCGCGGTGAAGCCGGGAAGGCTGAATTCGCCGAGTGCGGTAAATTCGCCGGGGCAATGCTGCGCAAATTCGCCGGAGGCCAGGATACCGCGTCCCAACTCGCCGGCCAGCTTTTCGATGCGCGCGGCAAAATTGACGGCTGGACCGATGCAGGTGAAATCGAGCCGATTGCCGCTGCCGATATTGCCGTAGAGGACATCGCCAATGTGCAAGGCCAGGCCGAAGCGCAACCCTGGCACGGCCGCGCGCGAAAGTTCGGCGATATTTGTTTGCGCCTGGCGTGCGGCCGCGAGGGCGCGCTTGCACACCTCGGCCTCGTCGCCGGCGATCGTAAAAATCGCCAGCAGCCCGTCGCCCATGAATTTGAGCACTTCGGCGCCATGCTCGAGGATCACCGGCACCTGGCAATCAAAATAGCGATTGAGAAGATCGATCAGCACCCGCGGCGGCTGACGATCGGCGAGTGCCGTGAACCCCCGCATGTCCGACAGCCAGATAGCCGCGTGGATTTCTTCGATATCACCGCGGTGGATCTGCCCGGCGAGAATGCGCTCGCCGGCGTCATGCCCGACGTAGGTATCGAGCAGAGTGCTCGCGGTGCGCCGCCATGCCCGAATCTCGGCGACCCGCGCCAGCGGTGTCATTATTGCTTCGATACCGGCGATCTGTGCATCGGCAAAACCATCGGGTTGCCGGGTCGTGCAGGTCACCAGGTGAACCGCCCCGTCGCTAAAGAACATCGGCAACGCTATGTAATCGGTCACGCCTTCGGCACGGAGTTCCTGCAGAATCGGGAAGTCCATCGCGCAATCCGGATCGGCGAGCCGGCGGCGGAGCGCAGTGCGCGTCGCGTACACACGAGCGACAGGATTTTCCCGGAACTCCGGGGTATCAAAGAGGCCGAACCGCCCTTCCGAAATTTCGACGCCGGCGCCTGGCCGCCAAATAAATCGGCGACCAATAATTTGCGGGTGCAGGATGTTCACAAACACCGCGACCCGCCATAGCGGAATGCCGCAAGCGACGAGCCGCTCGCTCAATTGGGACAATACGTCTTCCGGCAGCGGCGCCGACCGGGCGCCGTCGATTAGCCAATCCGCAATCGCTCTGATGTTCGGCTCGGGCATCGGGCCTGAATTGATCGGTTCTGTGTTTCGTCGCATATTACAGGAGGCGGGTTCTCGGAGCAGCCCCATGTCGATCGAGCTGACCTCGCTCCATCCGACCCTCGGCGCCGAGGTGCGCGGTGTCGATCTGACCCTCCCGGTCGAGCCTGCAGTCTTTGCCGAGATCGCGGCGGCGTTCAACCGCTATGGCATTCTTGTCTTCCCGGAGCAGCCGGTCACCGACGAGCATCAGCTGGCGTTCAGCCGCCTCTTCGGGCCGCTCGAGGTCAATCCGAACTATGCCGGCGCCAAGATGCGGCTACGCCCCGACGTCGCCGATATCTCCAACCTCGATCCCGAGGGACGGGTGTTGACGCGAGACGATCGCCGCAATTTGTTCAACATCGGCAACCAGCTCTGGCACACCGACAGCTCGTTCAAACGGACCCCGGCGAAATGCTCCCTGCTGTCGGCCCGGGAAATCCCGGCATCGGGAGGCGAGACCGAATTTGCCGATCTGCGGGAGGCCTGGGACGCGCTGTCCGAGGCAAAAAAACGGGAGATCGAGGGACTTGCCGTCGAGCACAGCATCTTCCGCTCGCGCAGCCAGATCGGCTTTGCCGATTCCAACGACGAGATCTTCAAGGAATTGCCTCCGGTGCCGCAGGCTTTGGTCCGCCACCACCGCTACTCGGGCCGCACCAGTCTCTATCTCGCTTCGCACGCCTCGCACATCATCGGCTGGCGGGTCGAGGAGGGGAGGGCGCTGATCGAAGAGCTGATCGCCTTCGCGACCCAGCCGCAATTCGTCTACCAGCACCGCTGGACGGTCGGCGACCTCGTCATTTGGGACAATCGGTGCACCATGCATCGCGGGCGCCCCTATGACGACACGCAGCGCCGCGTCTTGCACCGCACGACCGTGTCCGACATCGCCAATACCCTCGAACAGGAAGGGCTGCGCGCACCCTTGCAGGCTCCTCACGTCGCGTAATTCGCGGCGAGCTGCGCCGCGATGAAGCCATGGAACCCCCGATCTCCGTGGCAGGTTAACATCGTATGGCTTATATCTTGATCGTCGATACCCAGCCGGAACTTCGCCAGCAGCTTGTCCGGGTGCTCGAGCAAGCGGGCCACCGCGCCGCTGCCGTCGCCACCATCTCGGAGGCAACCGGTATTCTCCAGGCCGGCGTCCCCGACTTACTAGCGGCGGATGTGGTACTGACTGATGGGTCGAGCACCGACTTGGTCCGCCGGGCAGCGACCCAAGGTGCAACAACTCTTATGTTGACCGGAAATCCCGACCGCATCGTCGAGTTTGACGGAGCCGGACAGCGGTACTTGTCAAAACCTTTTGCGCCCGAGGTGTTCTTGCAACGGGTGGAAGAGATGCTGGCCGCCGCTTAGACTGTTGCTGTCGCGTCGCGTAGCGCACTCAGACGTCCCGCAAGCGGCTGTGAACCTCTTCGACCAGGTGCTCGACGGCGACATGGCGGGCGAGCTCACGACTATCCTCGTCCTTGTGTTGTTCGACCCCAAAATGAGCGCTGAGGCGATCGAGCATTTGAATGATCTGAGTTGCTTGCCGTTCGGTCAGGAGGTTCACCTGTAGGTCAAGGTGATCGCGCCGATCGGCAATGACAGCCATTCTGTTTTGCTTCATCAGTACAACGGCTGCGATCAGGACCGCCTCGACGGAGGTGATCGAAGAGAGCAGTGGGTAAGGGAAGGGGTCGAAAGGGGGGATCTGCGAAACTATTCCGGCATTCACAATCACCCAACCGCCGAAGGCTGCGATTTGAAGCACAACAAAAGAAATCGTGCCGACAAAGCCTCCAATTGCATCGATCATGGCTTCACTCCGCGACCGAGGCAGGAGGGCTTCGTTCTCGATGCGGATGATTTTTTCGACGTTATCAGCGACTGCGGCCGGTGCCCCGTCGGTTGCTCGTCCACTCATTCAGCGGGATCCGAGAACCCGCAACAGGGCGTCTCGAAGGTCACGCCTTCAGCTCGTCGGGCTTGGTCGGCTTCTCGTTCGCATCCACCACGGCCTCGACGAGCGCCGGCTTTGACGAGGCAAGCGCCGCCTCGATTGCGGGACGCACCTCTTCCGGGCGGGAGCAATGGAAGCCATCGGCGCCGCAGGCCCGGGCAAAGGCAACAAAGTCGATCGGCGCCAAGTCACAGCCGTAATTCGGATAGCCGATCTCGCGCTGCTCGAACATGACCTCGGCTAGGCTGTTGTTCTTCAGGAGAATGATCTTGATCGGCAGATTGTGGGCGACGGCCGTGGTCAGCTCGGCCATCAACATGGCAAAGCCACCATCGCCGGTGACCGCGACCGATTGCCGATCCGGATAGGCGAGCCGGGCGGCGATGGCGAAGGATACCCCGGGCGCCATCGAAGCGAGCATGCCGGTCCCTGTGAAGCGCTGGTTTGCCCGGAGCCGTAGGCAGCGCGCGGCAAAGTGGGTGTGGGCGCCGCAGTCGAGTGAGATCACGGCGTCGTCGGCAACAAGGTCGCTCAAGGCGCGGATCACCATCTGGGGGCGCAAAGGCGAGCGATCGCTGGTCTCCACCTGCTCCAGCAGCGCGTTCCAGTCAGCCATGCGGCGCTGCGCTTCCTCTAGAAATCTGCGGTCGGTCTTGCGCTGAAGCAGCGGCAACAGGCCCTGTAGTGTCGCCCTGACGTCGCCGGTCAGCCCGACCTCAACCGGATAGCGCAGGCCCAGTCGGTCGGATTTTATATCGACCTGTACGCCCCGTGCCTGGCCTGGAACCGGGTAGTACTCCTCCCACGGCATCGTCGAACCGAGGATCAGCACCGTGTCGCAGCTCTTCATCGCCCAGACCGAGGGCGCCGTGCCGAGGTCACCGATGCCGCCGGTGGTCAACGGCGAATCGTCCGACAGTACCGCCTTGCCGAGCAACGCCTTCGCCACCGGCGCGCCGAGGCGGTCGGCGAGTGCCGTGACTTCCGCGCGCGCCACCAACGCTCCTTGGCCGACCAGAACCGCGACACGCGCGCCGGCGTTCAGCACATCGGCAGCAGCTTTCAGCTGGTCGGCCGGTGGTGCGGAAATTGCCGGCGTCCACGAGGAGGAAGTCCGTGCGCCCGGATTGCGCATTGATCGCCTGTCGGCCGAGCGCTTCATCATCTGCACGTCCTTGGCGACCGTCAGATGGGCGACGCCGCGATCACCCAGTGCCGTGCGGCAGGCGCGATCGGCGACGATGATCGCATGTTCAGGACCGGTAACTTCGACATTGTAGAGAGCCACCCCGTGCATTAGGCGCACCGTATCGACGTCCTGCTGGTAGCGGACGCCGATCAGATCGTGGAAGGTGGTGCCGGTCAGCGCCACCACTGGCGCGCCATCGAAATTGGCATCGTAAAGCCCGTTCAAGAGATGGATGGCGCCGGGGCCCGTGGTACCGATGCAGACGCCGAGCCGCCCGGTATGCTTGGCCAGACCGGAGGCCATGAAGGCGGCGGCCTCCTCGTGCCGCGTCCCGATATAGGCGATACGATCCTGGCGCCGGCGTAACGCCTCGATCAGCGGGTTGATGCCGTCGCCGACGACGCCAAACACGTGCGTCGCGCCCCAGGCGATCAGGGTTTCGACGATGACATCCGCAGTGTTCGGATCGCCGGAAAAATCGGGTGCCGGCTGGGCCGTGATAGCGGACTGGGTTTCGGACGGCGCGGCGGCGGTTGCGTTCGCGTTACCGGCGAGCACTGCGCCGGCGGCGGCAAATTGCATGAATTCGCGGCGACCCAAGCCATTGCCGTTCCCGCGCTCGTTGTCCATGATTTCCTCGGATTTGGAGAGCCTCTATTGTTCCCGGCAAGAGGTCCGCCGCGACACCCGTTATCGCCCGGTACCGGCTACTTCCAAAACTCGCGCAAATCGGAGAGCCGAGCTCCGGCTTCCTCGACCGCGGCGATGCAGGACGCGACCTGTTGCTGCTCTTGACCGGCAATAAATCCCATGGCAAGCGCCTTTCCTGCCTCTTTCCTGGATGGTTTTTGCGGATGAGCGATCGTCGTGGCCAGGCGCTTGTGAACTTCGATGTCGTTGAGGGCGCCGAGCGATTCCTGCAAAGCCTTGAGGATCTTGCTCAAGTCCCTCCGTTGGTTGGTCTGTTTTCGACCGGGAAACAGGCCGGCGAAGAATTCGCAAGCGTACCGCAGCTTCTTGACCGCGATGCGGAGCTTGTGCCGGCGGCGACCGTCGAGCGCCTTGACGTTCTCGATCTTCTTCAGGATCTTCTTGAAGCGATTTGTCAGGATTTCTGCCGCGAAATCGACCGCGGGCCTTTCGCGGCGCGCAGCCGACAAGGGCTCGGCTCTTCTCAACCACTCGCCATTGGCGAGCCAAAGCGCAGTCCGCAGACCGATTGTCCGATAACGATCGCTGTTGACTGCGGTTTTTGCCCTCCTGAGCCCGCTATCCCGCTTTGCTTCCAAATCCTGGTTGAGCACGCTGATGTGATCGGCGATTGGAGCAGTCCCGCGCAAGGGCCGGATTCGCTGTTCGACGAGCACCTGAAAATCGCGTGCTGGGCCCAGCTGCTCGGTCAGCCATTTGAGTTCGGTCTTGATCGCTTCGGTCTCCAGATCCTGCAATAATTCCTTGAATACCGATATCGCTGCCCGCAGCCGCCGCACGCCGACGCGCATCTGGTGGATGCTCTCCGCCTTGCCCTCGCGGACGGCTCTTTCGTTCGCTAGAGCATGGTCAAGGCACGAGAGGCCGATCGTCTGGAAAGCGGCGCCCGTCGATATCTCTGGGTCGAGATCGATCACGCCGCCGCGAACCGGCTCCGCTGCGTGGTTGAGCGCATAGCCGCGTTCCTGTTTTGACCGCGCCGCATAGGCTACCGGAACCGACTGGGCCAGCCGGTCCGCAACCATCGCAATTTCTGCACGATCGCCGTGCTTCAGCTCGATCTCGACCTCACTGATCGGCTCACGCCGTCCCCGCGCCTTGATTTGCCCGCGATCGACCGCGAGCTCCAGATCAGCCTCACTGGAGCGAATCGGGATGGTAGTGCGCTCGACTATTGTCTCGAAGACCGGCTTCAGCTTTCGCCATCGCTTTTTCGTAGCCAAAGGCTCTAAGGCGGTGCCCTTTGCGAGTTTGAAATCGGGCAGATCGCCCGCAATTTCTTCTTCCCATTCGTCTCGGCCAAAGGCGCCACGCGCGCCTTTTTTCACGACCTTGATGGTCTGAAGGCGCTTCTCGCCGATGTGCCGGACGCGGAGCGCCAAGCCGTGGTCACGAAGTTTGGACTTCGCCGTGTCGAAATATACAGTGACCAGCCTTTCTCGTTTTGTCGGACCGTTCGAGACCTCGCGCAGCCACGGCAAGCGCGTGACTTCGCCGAGCGCGGACGGCGGAAGCTCCAGCTTCAGTTCGACTTCTTGGCCCATGCGACTGGCACTATTTCTGCCGCGGCGGTGGCTGCTCCGGCTCCGGGCGGTCAAAAAGTCGGCGCAACTCGGTCTTGGCGGCTTCGAGCACCCGCTTGCGCGCGGCCGACAGATTTTTGCCGGCTCGGTTGATGTAAAAGTTTAGCATCGACATCGCCGACTGAAAGGGGCTCGCTTTGCGGCGATGGCTGTGCTCCGCCGACTGCTTCAGCGATGCGGCGATGCGCTTTGCGCTGCGCGACTTGAAGATCTTCTCTTCGAGGTCGAGCGCGTCGCTGGTTTCTGACACTTTGGCGGACCATTTGCGCCCTGACTGCTGCCTCGCCATCGTTTTATCCTCCTCTCGTGACAAGAAAACTACCGCGGACGAGACTGCGTTCCCGTTGATGGTATCAATCCAGGCTGTATTCATGGAACCGGTGCTTCCGGAACGGCTTATTACCGGCCGGCGTTAAGTTGCCGACACCTCAGTTTTCGCACCGAGCGGCGCACAGAAGCCCGGGCGCCGTAGGACGGTGACCTTGTTCGGAGATCTGCATGACTTCCCAAATTGACTTCAGTCCGAGTCGCGGGGGAGTGCTGCGGTCGACCGCGGCACTGGTCGCGGCCGCCGCCGGTACCGCGTCCCTTGACACCCTGAACGCCGTTGCAGCCAGCGAAGCGGACGCCGCGGTGAAGCATCCGCAGACGGCGTTGAGCGGCCAAAAGCTGGTCGGGTTCATGCTGGCTCATGAGCAGTTCGCCGTACCGCAGCTAACTGATCTTGGTGCTGCTGCGGCGCGAGCCGGGTTCGGCCTCTTGGCGACGAGTGACCACTTTCAGCCTTGGCAGGCCAATGAGGCCCATGTGGGGGAAGCGTGGGTTACCCTCGGCGCGCTGGGTGGGCGGGCGGAGCCGGCCTGGATCGGCACGACGGTGACGTGCCCGATCCTGCGCTATCACCCGGCCGTTGTTGCGGAGGCCTTCGCCACGCTCGCTCAGCTTTATCCCGGCAGGGTATTCCTCGGCGTCGGGTCCGGAGAAGCGCTTAACGAGCAGGCCGCGACCGGTGACTGGCCGGCCTGGGCCGAACGGTGGGAGCGGCTGGTCGAGGCCATCGCCATCATCTGGGCATTATGGTCGGGGCAACCCGTCAGCCATCGTGAGAAATACTATGCGGTGAACGGCAAGCTCTATGATCCGCCGCCGCAGCCGATCCCGCTCTTGACCGCCGCGAATGGCAAGAAGTCGATGCGGCTCGCGGGACTGCACGGCGACGGGCTCGTCACCGATCCGCTCACCTGGCAGCACTTCAAACCGGAGTGGGAAGCGGGCGCCAACGAGGCCGGCAAGAACATTGCCGAGATGCCGGTGCTGATCGAGCAGTTTGTCGTCGTCGGCGACAAGGACGATGCAGCGAAAGCGGCGGCGCTGTGGCGCTTTCTACCGAAGGCCTTCAAAACCTACTATAACATGCCGGGCCCGGCGGCGATCGAGCAACGCGCCGGGGCGGAACTGCCGCTCGAAAAGGTATTCGCCGATTGGCCAATCGGCACGGATCCGGAGATCCATATTGCCGCGCTTCAGAAAATGTTCGACAGCGGAGCAACGATCGTCAACGTCCATTCGGGACAGGCGGACCAGCACAAAGTGATCGACTTCTATCGTCGTTCGGTATTGCCGCAGATTGCTCAAACCCCAACTGGCATCGCGCACTAAATAAAGAACACGGGTTTGGTCAGGCCCACCCTGCCCGAGTTCGGCCTGCCGCTTGACCTGCCGCCAATGGACGCGCGTACGGCGGACGTCCTTCCGGATTCCGATGGCTCCTGGCAATACGAGCCGAAATGGGACGGCTTTCGATGCCTCGCTTTCAAAGCCGGTGGAGCGGTTGAACTCAGAGCGAAGTCTGGCAAGCCGCTTGGCCGCTATTTTCCGGAGGTGGTCGCTCATCTGGCCGCAATCGAAGGCGCGCATTTCGTCATCGACGGCGAACTGGTTATCGCGTTTGAGGGCCAATCCTCGTTCGACGCGCTGCAGGCGCGTCTTCATCCGGCAGAGAGCCGGATCCGCAAGCTTGCTGCCGAGACCCCAGCGCAATTGATCCTGTTTGACATTCTGGTCACCCCGGACGGCAGAAATCTTCTGCAAGCGCCTCTCAGCGAGCGGTGGACGGCCCTCGAGGCCTTCGCCGACACTGCCGCGGCGTCCGGCAGGCTGATCCTGTCGCCGATGACTCGCGACCGTGAGACGGCGAAGCGCTGGCTACGTGAAGCGGGTCACGGCTCGGTTGACGGCGTTGTCGCCAAATGGCTCGACAGCCTCTACGAGCCGGGCGAACGGACAATGGTCAAGGTGAAGCCGCACCGCACCGTGGACTGCGTTGTCGGCGGTTTTCGTTATCGGACCAGCAGCCACCAAGTCGGGTCGTTATTGTTGGGGCTTTACGACAGCGATGGTCGCCTCAATCATGTGGGCTTTACCGCCACGATTTCGGACGACGAGCGTCCGGCCCTGACGCACAAGCTCGAGGCGTTGCGCGAAGCGCCGGGCTTTATCGGCACCGCCCCCGGAGGACCGAGCCGCTGGAGCTCGGAACGCAGCGGGCAATGGCAGCCGCTGCGTCCGGAATTGGTGGTCGAGGTCCGTTACGATCAGATCACAAACGGTCGCTTCCGCCATGGCACGAAACTGGTTCGGTGGCGGCCGGATAAAGCCCCCGCTCAGTGTACGACCGACCAGATCGTCCCGGCGCCCGCTGAGAGTAAGGGGCGGAGCCCGGTGATCACCGGCGCTTCTGGGAACGGCAAAACGCGCCGGTCCGTTTAGAAAGATCGCAGGTATCTGAAATTTTCGCACCGAAGCAGCGCCCTGCCGGAGACGAGTTGTGTTTACTTTCCGTGGGCGCTCCGGCGGTTCTTTTTCTTAAAAACGTCCATCCCAGATTTGATCAGCTTTCGCGACTTGTCCGGACCGCTAAAGGCAAGGGGTTTGAACTTGCGGCCGCGCAAGCGATTGTATTCAACAAAAAAGGCTTTGATCTCATCGACCAGATGTGGACGCAAATCCGCTAGCGACTTCACGTTCTGATGCGTCTGAGCATGGGTTGCCACCGCGATCAGCCGATCGTTCCGCTGCCAATCTTCCCCCTTGGCCTTCTGTTTGGCCTCGATCGCGCCGATCGGCCGGGCGCGGATCACGCACCCCGGTACAACCGGAGCATCCATCAGGACGAGGATATCCAGTGGATCACCATCCTCGCCTAGCGTAGACGGGATAAATCCAAAATCATAAGGAAAGCTCATTCCCTCGGGCAGTACCGTCGCCAGATCGAGGCAGTCGCACTCCGGATCATAGTCATATTTGTTCCGGCTACCCTTTGGCGTTTCGACGACGACGCGGAGTTCGCCCGTCTTCGCATCGAAGGTCGCAGTCTCGGACAGAATGGTGTGCCGGGCCGAGCGAGTTGTCATCACCTCCGGTCCTCATGAGTCCTTTTTAAACGTTGCGTGCGTCTCAACTGATCCCTAATCCCGAGTCAGTTAGCTCGCGCAGTGGGCTCCCGGCGACCACTACGCCGCCTTTTCGGCGAGTTCACCGAGCCGTAGCCGGAGAAAGGCCACGACCGCGGCCTCTTCGGCGCTCATGCCTTCGATCTCCTCCGCCAGAAAGACGCGTGTCTTTTCAGACAGAGTAGCGAGCAATGTTCCATCGAGGAAGCCTTCGAAAATCGCCGGGTGAATATAGCATCGGCGGCAGACTGCGGGAGTGTTGCCGAGATGCTTCGCCACCCGCTCGACCGCCCGGACGACGGCGCGTTTGCGCATGGCATCGCTGTCGATACGTTCGAACTCGCGTAGAGCAAGCGCGGCCAGGTTCGTGCCCGCCCAGGTCCGAAAATCCTTGGCGGTGATCTCCTCACCAGTGATCTCGCGAAGATATGCGTTTACCTCGGTTGAGCTGACCGTGTGACGCCGGCATCGTCGAGATACTGGAACAGTTCGTACCCCGGAAGATCCCGACACGCTTTGACGATGCGAGCAAGGCGGGGATCATTGATGTCGCCTTCGTTGCGGATGCCGCCCTTGCCACGAAAGCTCAAGTGGATATGGCTTCCCTGGATTTGGGTATGTCGATTGCGCAATGTCGTCAGACCGAAGCTTCCGTTCGTCCTGGCATATTCGCTGTTGCCAATACGAAAGAGAGTTAGTTCTAGGAGCCGGACAAGCGCGCCGAGCACACGCTCGCGTGGCAGACCGCGGCGACGGAGATCCACGTCGATCCGGGCTCGGATCGACGGCAGGACCCGGGCAAAGATCAGCATCTTGCCGTATTTCGATTCGTCGCGGACTTCCCGCCATCGCGGATGGTAGCGGTACTGCTTGCGCCCTCTTTGGTCCCGCCCCGTGACCTGGATATGACCAAGCGGGTCGGGGCTGATCCACACCGCGCTCCAGGCGGGCGGGATCACCAGGGACTTGATACGCCGCAACGTCTCCAGGTCTCGCACCAGCGCCCCGTCGGGCCGACGATAATTGAAACCGCTGCGAGCCTTGTGCCGGGCGATCCCGGCCCTGTCGTCGGTAGTGTGGTGCAGCCGGGCAAGCCTTGCCGCCGTCGGCGGATCAAGCGCTGCGGCCGCACGAGCGTTTTCCGCCGGCCTTCGACGAGCACTCACCTGCGCGGCTTAGCTGGCCTTTCTGCGCCGTTTTGACTGGCCGGATTCCGACATCGCAATCGCTACCGCCTGCTTGCGGCTTTTCACTTTGCGGCCGGAGCCGCTCTTGAGACCCCCCTTCTTGTATTCGTGCATTACTTTGCCGACCTTGCGCTTCTGTCCTGTGCTGGACATGTTCATCTCCTTCAAATTGCTGCAAAGAGAACGGGGCGGCGAGATGCTCGGTTCCATCCGGTTTCCTCGTGACCTGCCGCGGGCCCTTTTGAGCGAACATGTTTGTTCATTACTAATAGCCGCCAGTCTGGACTTCTTTCGTCGTTTCGTGCTGCCGGAATTTGCTCAAGCGCCAGCCGGCATCGCGCTCTGAACCTTTTTCAAAAGGAGATGCGTCGTGGCCACTTGCGAGGTCTGCGGCAACCGCTCTGACAACCCCTTTCAAGTGTGGCGCAACGGCCGGTTGATGATCTTCGACAGGTTCGAATGCGCGATACAGGCCATGGCGCCGGCTTGGGCGCATTGCGGCCACAACGTAATCGGCCACGGTGTCGACGGCGACGGCGAGATCTTCTGCTGCGCTAGCCGCGCCGATCATCGAAGCGGTTTGCGTGACCGAACCTGATAGCGCTGCGCGCGCCGATAGAGCCGTAAGCGCTAGGTTTTTATCGGGTCGGCCGATCCAGGTAGTTAACTACCGGAAGATGTCCAACTCTCCCGTTTCACCATCGGTGCCGGCTTGTGGCGGCGCGGCAGGCCCCAAGAACCCACAACCTTTCATGGAGTGAGGACGGCAAGATGATTGACCACACTGGCATCGGAGTCGCGGATGTCAGCCGCTCTGCCATCTTCTACGACGCGGCTTTGCAAGCGCTTGGCATGCGCCGAGTGATGCAGATCCCCGAAAATTTAGGGACCGACGGCGTCGGCTACGGTTTCGCCTATCCTGTATTTTGGATCGATCGATACCACCCCCACTCCGTCAGACAGCATACTGCCTTTGCAGCCAAAAGTAGGGCTGAGGTCGACGCATTCCACGCAGCGGCCCTCAAGGCCGGCGGCATCGAAAACGGGGCACCCGGCTTACGCAGACCGAATTACTATGCCGCATTTGTGATCGATCCAGATGGTAACAACATCGAGGCGGTCTTCCGCGGCGACTGAGGCGATGATTCCAGAAGTCGAAGCGGGACGGTGCATAAATTTAGACTTTCCAAAATCCGACCGCCTGTAAGATAGGCAAAATGAAACATCGGGGCATGCGCCAAATAACTCCAGAGTAGTCGAAAGAACGCTTGGTGCCCGCGCTCGGGCGCTCGTGATCCAATCAATAGTCACTTGGTCGACGCTACGCCTCGATTTTCGAGAAGAGGTAGGCGCCGATGCCGAGCAGGATTGCAGCGAGGAGGCCCAGGATCGCGAAATCGGTCGCGACGCCGAACACGAAACCGTCGTTGAGCGCGCCGCGCATGCCGTCGACGCCGTAGCTGAGCGGGTTGAGCCGCACGGCGAGCTGCACCGCCCCCGGCAGGTCCGGCACCGGGAAGAGCGCGCTCGAAAAGAAGAAGAGCGGCAGCACGATGAAATTCATGATCAGCGGAAAGCCCTGCATGTCCTCCAACACCGAGCCGACGGCGGTGCCGATCGCCGCGCCCATGATGGCGATCAGCGCCATAAACAGCGCCGCAACCGGCAGCAGCAGCGGGTCCGCCGGCCGGAACCCGGCGGCGAGGCAGACGA
Organism: uncultured Alphaproteobacteria bacterium; assembly: GCA_963703745.1. GTDB lineage: Bacteria > Pseudomonadota > Alphaproteobacteria > ATCC43930 > CGMCC-115725 > AP-15. The sequence goes on from CAVPFL010000002.1 coordinate 696,814, forward strand.
GAAAGACCATGCTTCCTTGGATCAGCGCCACAGTGGCGCTGCCAAGCGTGCGCCCGAGCACGATCTCGAGCCGCGACACCGGTGCCACCAGGGTTTCCTTCAGAAACCCGAAATGGCGGTCCCAGATAATCCCGATGCCGCTGAAGACGGCCGCGAACAGGATGCCCATAGTGACGATGCCCGGCGTCAGGAACTGCACATAGTCGCCGCGGCCGGCGCGGGCGAAGGTCGGGCCGAGCCCAAAACCGAGCGCTAGTAGGAACAGCGTCGGCTGGCCGAGCGCGCCGATCATGCGGGCGCGCGAGCGAAAATACAGCTTCAATTGCCGCAGCCACAGGATGAAGACGGCGTTCACCGGCGGCCGAGCCACACCTGATGCATCCTACGCATGCGGTCGATCGGCATCGCATCGGCCTCGCGGATGCTGCGCCCGGTCAGCGCGATGAATGCGTCCTCCAGGGTGCGGCCGCCGGTCTCTTGCCGCAGTGCCGCGGCGGTGCCCTCGGCGACGATCCGGCCGTGGTCGATGACTGCGATTTGGTCGGCCACACGCTCCGCCTCCTCCATGTAGTGCGTCGTGAAAAACACCGTGACGTGCTCGTCGCGGCACAGCCCGCGGATGAATTGCCAGATCTGGTTGCGGGTCTGGGGGTCGAGCCCGGCAGTCGGCTCATCGAGGAACAGGATGCGCGGCCGGTGCTGTAGGGCCCGAGCGACTTCCAGCCGCCTCTTCATGCCGCCCGAGAACCGTTTGACATAGTCATCGTGCCGCTCCCACAGTCCAACGAAGCGAAGCAGCGCCTCGATGCGCTCGCGCCGCTCTGCCCGCGGCACGCGATAGAGGACACCGTGCAATTCCATGTTCTCGGCCGCGGTCAGCTCACCGTCGAGGCTAGGATCCTGGAACACGATGCCAAAGGCGCGACGCACCAGCAGCGGCTCCCTGACCGGGTCGTGGCCGGCGACCCTGAGCCGCCCCTCGCTTGGGCTCAGCACCGTCGTCAGCATCTTGATCGTCGTCGTTTTGCCGGCGCCGTTGGGGCCGAGAAAGCCGAAGATGATACCCTCCGGCACCGCGAACGAGATGTGGTCGACCGCGGTGACGCCGTTGAAGCGCTTGACCAGATCGCGGGCCTCGATGATCGCGCCCATCACTTTATTACTGTCGGCCGCGGCGCCGGTCGTCGAGTTCCATAGTCACGAGGCGGGCTACCGTAATGGCGAGATAAAATGGCCCGATAACCGACTCCAAATTGGCAAGACTGCGCGCGAACGGATTGAGTGGCACGATGTCGCCGTAGCCGGTGGTCAGGGTCGCGAGGCTGAAATAGAGCATCGTCGTGAATTCGCTCGCGCCGGCCGCTGCAGGTGCGAGATTGGCAAAAGCGCCGGGGACCAGCTGCCACACGAGGCCGAAGGCATTCGCGAAGATCGTCGCCAGGCTCAGATAGATGACTATCGCGCCCTGCAGGCGATGGAACGTGATGCGGCCGGGGGCATAGAGCGCGTGCGCCAGGACCCAAACCAGAGCCGAGAACGCGAGCATGAACCCGCCGTGGTCGAGAACGCTCGCGGCGATCGGCGACCATTCCCGGCCGAATGCAAAGCTCGCCGCGGCGGCCGCCAACCCCAGCAAAATGATCACGATTGCGACGCCTCTCTGCGAGAGCAGGACAACGAGTGTGATCGACATTAGCAGCAGCGACCAAGCGACCGGCTGCGCGATCGGCACGCCAGTAGCGGCCAGAGGCAGCGCGACAAACAGCAAAAAGATCTGCAGGATCAGCAGGGTGGTCAGGCTCCAGTCTCTGAGCCGATCCTGCCACGCCTGCAGCGATGCTCGCTTCTTGTCGAAGACTACCGCTCGCCCCATTTCTTTTCTTCGACGGTCTCTTCCTCGATTGCGTAGAACTCGTCGAGGCCGACGAGAGTTTCGATCTCCTGCCGCGCAGTAACGCATTCCTCTTGGCTGAGCCCGGTAAAATCCCCGGTCGCCTTCAGCTCCGCGAGCGCCCGCTTGTTGAAATGAAAGCTGACCAGAAGGTAGAGCAACGCGTCGAGCGCCACCTTGTAGCCCATATCGGCGAGCTGGGCGGCGCTGGCGACCGGACGGTTGTCGCGGTTGCCGCGGCTGACGACGTAGACCAGCGGGATCTTCGCCAATTTCGGCGCCTGCTGCAATTCGGTCAGGTCGCGCGGGAAGATCATCCCCATGTCGGCACCGTGCTCGGCCGCCAGGTTCACGCGGCCGACAGCTTCGTCGAGCCCCTCGAACCGGCATGAATCGCTCCTGGCGATGATCACGAAATCCTTGTCGGCCTGATCGCGCTGGCGGCAGGCGAGGCGGATCTTGTCGGCGAATTCCTTCCGCGGGATCACGTGGGCGACGTATTTGTGATAGTGCGCCCGTTTCGGGAACAGCTGGTCCTCGATATGGACGCCCACGATGCCCGCATGGATGAATTCGCGCACAGTGCGCATCGTGTGCAGCGGCTCGCCAAAACCGGCGCCGGCATCGGCGAGCACCGGGATACTCACCACCTTGGCGACATCGCCGGCCACCCGGACTTGCTCATCCAACGTCAACAGCGGCTCGGAGGTGCAGCGCGAGCCGCCGGTGACAAACCCGCCGACATAGGCCGCTTTGAACCCGGTCTGCTCGATCAGCCGGCCACCCAGCGCGTCATAGGCGACGGGGATGTGGATGAACGCCTCCTCGGCGAGCAGCTTGCGCAATGCGGCGGTTTTGCCGGCCATGATCTCCTCCTGAAGAAATCCGAGCTCTTCCATTTTAGCTTCGTCGTTCCGAGCGCGCGTTGCAGCTTGCGCAGATGCCGTCACCCGAGGGACGCCTGCCGGGCGGCCCTCCCGAGCATCAGCTGTTCTGCAGCCGGTAGCGCAGCCACACCGCGCCGCCTTCCAGCACCTGACAGCTTTCCAACGTCATCGAGCGGAGCGGGGCGCGCGCGTCGGTCTCGTCCTCGCGGGAATCGAAGGCGTAGGGCCCGCCCCGCGCGCCGTCCACCGCCGGGCAGACCGCGAGGCTGATCTCGTCGATCAGGCCGGCCCGCAGAAACGAGCCGTTCGACTTGCCGCCGCCTTCGAGCAGCAGGCGCTCGATCCCCAGCTCGCGGTTCAGGATCTCCAGTGCCAGCGCCAGATCGAGCTCGCGTTCGCCGGCGAAGATGTAGGAGACGCCGTCGCGGCGTAGCCCCGCCAAATGCGCGTCGGAGACCTGCTTCGTCAGGATCACGACGATCGGGTCGCCGCCGATATCCGCGCGACCCCAGGCGATCTTGCCGTGCGCGTCGAGCGCGATGCCGTAAGCGGCGGCGTCGCGCCGGACGAACCAGGGTTCGGGTGGGAAGACCTCGCTCGGGTGATCAGGATAGGCGTCTGCCTTGGCGTATTCGCTGCCGGTGACGCGGCCGATCAGCCAGGAGCCGTTGCCGAGCTGCTCGTGGATACGCTCGAACAGACCAGCCAGGCGGTTCTCCGCCGGCCGCCACCGGCTGCCCCAGGTCCGGCCGTCGATGCTCGTATTCATGTGGCAGATGACATAAGGCTTCATCGTCGCGCCCCTTAGCGATCGCTGCACTCAGCCGGGGAGTCGCCAGCCCACCCAGTTGCACAGCGCTTCGCCCATGACAAGCTCGAGATCGCGGCCCTTGAGCCACGGCAATTCCTCGGTGAACACGGTCACGCATTGCCGCCAGGAACAGGGCATCCGGGTGATGTCGGTGCCCCAGAACATCCGCTCGGGGCCGAACGCGTCAAAGCAGCGGTGCAGGTGCTCATGAAAGCTGCGGAACGGATAGGCGTCCTCCGCGTAGCCGATCTGGCCGGTCGCCTTGACCGCTATGTTGGGGTACTTGGCGAGCGCCAGCAGCTCGGGCTGGAAGCGATAGGCGGATTCACCGTGGCTCCCCGGCGGCACGGCCATATGATCGACGATCAGTTTGAGCCCGGGGTGGCGCTCGGCGATCTGGCCGACGGTCGGCAGGAACAGGGCCGCAGCGAGCGCCACCGGCACGCCAGCTTGCTCGGCGGCGGGCCATAGCCAGTCGAGGGTCCCGTCGGTCATCCACTCCCGCTTGTGCCGCTCGTTAAAATAAAAGCGCAGGCCGAGCATGCCCGGCCGTTCTTTCCAATGCGCGACGAGATCGCACCCCTTCGGGTCGTCGAGGTAGAACCACCCCAGAATCGCGAAGCGGTTGGGGTATTTGCGCACCGCCTCGACGGCCAATTCGTTTGAGTCGGGATCCCACAGCACCGGGTGGATCAGCGCCCGGTCCACACCGGCCTGATCCATGGCGGCGATCGCTTCCTCGGCGGAGTACGGCTCCTGACGATGTGGCGGGGACGGTGTGCCCTTTTCCCAGAGATGAATTTGTCCGTCGACGATCAGCATCCAGCCTATCCTTCTGATTCGAAGAGCTGCGCCAGAATATGCTAATCGGCCTCGTTGCGTCCTCCCGGTCGGCGCGTGGCGCCTGGCCCCACCCGGCCGCTCTATTCTCGACCAAATCTCATGGAACCGGCCCATCGTGGGGGTGCCGTGGAGCTTCTCGACGGGGTCACATTTGAGCGCGACGAGAGCCGTAGGAGGCCGCCCGGCTTATCAGAAGGATCGTGTCCGATTCGTTCTAGTGAAACAGAACATGATCGACTTTTCGGTGGATGCACGACGTTGACACTAAAGACAGGCCCGACCGGGACAGAGGGATTAGCAGCTGTTGCCCGATAAAGGAGCGTTGCCAACCGGCGACGGTCGCTTGCGCGACAGCCCCATTGCCTGTGGGACCCGACGTTCGACGCCTGGGAGAAGAGCGAGACCGCACCCCGATAGTAGGACGGTCCTCGCCGTCACACCCAGCCGAGTTCCTTCATCGCCAAACCGGAGTGCCAGATCTTCGTCACCAGCATACCGTACTACTCTAAAAGCCGAACAATCCCTTCTCTGGGTTATCAATATGCGCGGCCTGGCCACGGCGCGCCTTGTCGCCGCGGCGAGAAAAATGAGGAGCGCATCGATGCGAACGACACACCGGCGATATTGGGTGTTTTTCCTGCTGTTTCTGTTCAGCGCCATTGCCTATCTCGATCGCGTCAACATGTCGGTTGCGGGCAAGTCGATAGCGCACGAATTCGGGCTGTCGCCGATTGCGCTGGGTTACCTGTTCTCCTCATTCCTATGGGCCTATGTGCTGATGATGCTTCCCGGCGGGCGACTGATCGACCTCTGGGGACCGCATGTCGTCGCCTCGGTGGCGACCGCGGTATGGTCGACGGCGCAGATGGCGACCGGAATGGTCGGCAGCTTCATGGCGATGTTGATGGTGCGGCTCGGTCTGGGAGTCGGCGAGGCACCGTTTGCTCCGATATCCTATAGCACCGTCCGGTTATGGTCGCCTTACACCGAGCGCGGCACCGCGATTGCCGCGATCTCGTGCGGGTCCTCCCTCGGGCTTGCGCTTGGCGCGCCGGCCGTCGCCTGGCTGATCGAGACATTGTCGTGGCGCTGGTCCTTCATCATCACCGGCGCGGTTGGATTTATCTGGGTGGCGGTGTGGCTCCCGCTGGTGTCGACACCGGAAAAGACCCGGTGGCTGCCGCCAGCCGAGCGCGACCACATCCTCGCCGAGCGCGATGCCGGCGTGACGCCGCCGAGCCACAGCGGCGTCGGCTATCTCGGGCTGATCCGCTACCCTGCGATGTGGGGCTTGTTCATCTCGCAAGGCTGCCTCGTCTATACCGGCTACCTCTATATTTCCTGGCTGCCGAATTATCTGCAAACCGCTCGACATCTGTCGATCCTGAACTCCGGTATCTACACTGCGATACCGTTCCTGATCTCCACAGTGGTCGGCGTTGTCGCCAATTGGGCCGGCGACAGAGCGCTCACCGCCCAAGCCGTGCGCAGCGGCAACCGTCGCTACCTGGTGGCGCTTAGCCTGCTCTTCACCGCAGTGGGGCTGGGGATCCCGTTTGTCCAGTCACTCGCCGCGGTCGTCACTCTGATCACCATTGCGGTATCGGCCGCCCATGTCGGGCCGGCCGCCAACGGCGCCCTGGTCAGCGACCTGCTGCGCTCACCCGGGGATGCAGGGCGGGCAACGGCCTTTCTCGTCCTCGGCGGCAATAGCTTCGGCCTGCTGGCGCCGATCGTGACCGGCTATGTCGTTGCCGCAACAGACGGTTTCGACGCTGCCTTCGCTGTCGCCGGTGCGCTGGCGCTGGTCGGGGCAGTGGCAACTTTGGCGCTGGTGCGCGGCACGCTCGGCGAGCACGCACGGCCGTCTCGTTCTCGTCCACGCCTCGCCAATTGACGTTCGCGGCGATTCACATGGGGCGACGAACCGGATTTTGCAGAAAACCTGTTCTGCGGCTGCGGCGCGAGCGCGGGTGGCCGGGTGAAAACACATGATGTAGAGCGGCCCCGACGGTGCCGATTTGGCCGAGGCGCTCTTCGAGGCTGCTGATTGTCTATCCGAAGCCCTCGCCAGCCGGATCGTCGACGGTGAGGAGATCCCCCGCCCAAGCTCGACCGAGGCCGGCCATAATCAGTTCATCATTTCGCCCTCTCCGACCATCGCGCTGAAAGCGGCCCTCTACACCGCGCTGCGCCATCGCGATATGACGGTTGCCGACCTCGCGGCACGCCTCGACATGGATTGGCACCAAGCAGCACGGCTTATCGACCCGCGCCGCGCCTCGAAACTGACGAGCCTTGCGGCCGCGCTGGCTGCACTCGACTGTCAGATCCTGTTGTCGGTCTATGATCCCGACGAGATCGACGCGCATCGTAACGCGCAACTACGCGAGTATCGCTCGCGCTCCTCAGGACCGGCATCGTCGCCAGCAGGAGAGGCTCTTCAGCGGCCTCCATCAAAACGGGGATCGTTACAGGCCGGGAAAGTCCTCAGGCGACCTTCGCAGAACGCCGTTCCGGGCGTACGCACGCGCGTTGATACCCGGCGAAAACGGTAAAAACCCCCGACTGGCGCCCCAGCGGTACAGCCGCCTAGTAAGGGCGGTCACCGTTGACGGTGACGCGGTGCATGACCCGGCGCTGGCCATGGTAATCGTTGATCGCGTAGTGCTGGACGCAGCGGTTGTCCCAAAAGGCGACTGCATTGGCGCTCCAGCGGAAGCGGCAGGTGAATTCGGGCCGCGCCAGGTGGCGATAGAGATAGTCGAGCAGGGGCGCGCTCTCTTCTTCGCTCATGCCGCTGAAGCGGATCGTGAAAGTGCTGTTGACGAACAACCCCTTGCGCCCGGTTTCGGGATGCGTGCGGATGACGGGGTGCTCGACTTCGGCTTGTGCGGAGTTGCTGCGCCGGATGTCCATCGCGCGCTGTGTCGGAAACCAAGCCGATCGCGGACCATAAGGACGCCGCGCGCTGTGCACCGCGGTCAAGCCGTCGAGCATGCGCCTCATGCCGTCGGAGAGTGCGTCATAGGCCAGATACATACTGGCAAACAGCGTATCACCCCCGAAATCGGGGACCTCGCGGGCATAAAGGATCGAACCCAGCGCCGGCTTCTCGAGGTAGGTGACGTCCGAGTGCCAGGCACCCCCGAAATTGCTGCCGTGATCCTCGGCCTCTTTTCGAACCTCGATGACCTCCGGGTAGTCAGCCATGCCGCCGACAAAGTCATGGACATTCAAGCTGCCAAAGCGGCGGCCGAAAGCCAGATGCTGCGCCGGTGTCAGATGCTGATCGCGGAAAAAGATCACCTGATGGTCGAGCAGCGCCCGGCGGATTTCGGCAATCACGGCGTCGTCGAGCGGCTTGCTCAGATCGACCCCCGCGAGCTCGGCGCCAAGAGCTCCGGCGATGCGGCGCACGTCAAATGCCCGATAGCTCATTCTGCTCCCTCTACAGGCTGAAGGGTTCGTTCGGTCTCGCGGAGAATGCGCGCTATCTCGTCGATCTCGCTGCCACAGACTGGCGCGGCTTTAGGTCTAAGTCGTAAGGCGAGAGTTGATGAAAGTCGTAGTCGGGCATGGCTGGGCTTAGGACCTGTTCGGCGGCCAATCGTAAAATGTCAGGGTGACCTCGTCGCCGTCGAGATCGACTTCAAGGGCGCGGTTGACCGGTTCTCCGATAACGGCGAGCTCATCGAGCGCGGCCCTGAATAGACGCCGCTGCATCTCGCGGCTGACAACCGGGAAGAGAATAACGAGGCCGGCATGGAGCGGCTGCGCCGCATAGAGCTGCCGGAAATCGCTCGCGTTGTTGGTGACGAGGACGAAGTCGCCGTCGCGCGCATAGCCCACGACATTCCAGTCCTTCCAGCCGGCGCGGCCGACATGCGCGACATGTTGGGCTTCATGGCCGCATTCCCCGGCAACGGTGACCAGGTCGACGCTGAGGCATTCGTCGATCAGAAACCTCACGACACCGCGATAGCGTCGAGCTTACGGCGGCCGCGGCGCACCGGTTGCCGATCGCGCCACGGCAGCTTGCGTTTCGGGCCGCGCAGCGGATAGGCGGCGGCATAGACCGGCGCCAGCCGGATCATCTCGGCCGTGAGCCGGGGATAACTTTCGATCAATTCCGCCGGCTTGCTGCCTTGCGCGACGAGCTCGGCGATCATATGGACGGGCACGCGCGTGCCGCGGAACACCGGATCGCCGCCGAGGATTTCGGGATCGCTGACGACCATGCGGCGGGCCCGGCGCAGATCGCGCATCGACGCCGCCAGATCGCGCCGCGGCTGGCGCAGATCGATCTTAATCAGGCCGCCCTCGAGCGACACAACGTTGCGCGGACCGTCGCTCAAAGCATCGAACACCTTGCGCCGGAGTTCCGGCGTCGCGATGCTCGCCGAAAGGCGGCGCTCGATCGACAATGAAACAAGGGCGCGGGCATCGAGCATGCGGCCGCCTTTCTCGCCCGAAACGGCCTCGACGGTATTCCTGTCGATCGCGTTGTTCACCGCTTTGAGTGAGAGCCCAGTGAGGACCGCGGCCTCGGTCGGCGTGAACAGGGTGTCGTGCGTTTGCATGGCTGGCCATAATTCTTCTCTATATATAGAAAGAATATGATCCAACTCCAAAAGCAAGAATTCTCTATAGATGTGTGCTAAATCAATACATTACATAAATAATCGTACGGGCAGGAGCGAGGCTCCAGCTCAGGCATGCGCTTGATAACGATGCTGATCGCGGAAAAGGATCACCTGATGGTCGAGCAGCGCCCGGTGAATTCCGGCAATCACAGTGTCGTCGAGCAGCTCGCTGAGATCGACCCCCGCGAGCTCGGCGCCGAGAGCTCCGGCCATGCGGCGCAAGTCAAATGCCCGATAGCTCATCCTGCTCCCTCTTGAGATTGGCGGCCACGGGAACACGCTTGCGATCGGACAAAAATGTCCTATGTAACCTGATTGATGACCGGGAACGAGTTCCTGCGCAGGATCAATGGGCTCGGTCGGCAGCGAGGCATTGCCGTCCGCTTCGATCAGCGGCACGGCAAGGGCAGTCACGGAACGCTGCACTACGAGAGCCGCAAGACGACGCTGAAGGATTTGCGCAAGGAAATCAGCACCGGTTTGTTGCACGCGATGCTGGGCCAGCTCGGGCTCAGCCAGCGCGATCTGGACGAGTAGAGGCCCGCGATGGAATACCGATATCCGGCGACATTGGAAGCGGACGAAGAAGGACGGGTCCTGGTGCGCTTTGCCGATTTGCCCGAGGCCTTGACCGACGGTGCCGATTTGGCCGAGGCGCTCTTCGAGGCTGCTGATTGTCTATCCGAAGCCCTCGCCAGCCGGATCGTCGACGGTGAGGAGATCCCCCGCCCAAGCTCGACCGAGGCCGGCCATAATCAGTTCATCATTTCGCCCTCTCCGACCATCGCGCTGAAAGCGGCCCTCTACACAGCAATGCGCCATCGCGATATGACGGTTGCCGACCTCGCGGCACGCCTGGACATGGATTGGCACCAGGCAGCGCGGCTTATCGACCCGCGCCGCGCCTCGAAACTGACGAGCCTTGCGGCGGCGCTGGCCGCACTCGACTGTCAGATCCTGCTGTCCGTCTATGATCCCGGCGAGATCGGCGCGCATCTGAATGCGCAATTAAATGAGTATCGCTCGCACTCGTCAGGACCGGCATCGTCGTCAACGGGGGAGGCTCCGCAGCGCCCTCCGTCAAAACGGGCATCGTCGCCGGCCGGGAAAGTACTCAGGCGACCTTCGCAGAACGCCGACCCGGGCGCGCGTACGCGCGTTGATAGCCGGCGAAAACGGTAAAAACCTCAGACTGGGACATTCCGCCCCGTCAGTCGGGCTCGCACCGCATTACGTAGAAATCCGGGCAGGTCAGCACGGTCAGCACCGGCGATGTTAGGCATTCCGTGCGTGGGCCGAGGACCAACGCTTCAGACGCTCCAGCGGTATCGCCCGCCTAATAAGGGCGATCACCGTTGACGGTGACGCGGTGCATCACACGCCGCTGGCCATGGTAATCGTTGATCGCGTAGTGCTGGACGCAGCGGTTGTCCCAAAACGCGATGGCGTTGGCGCTCCAGCGGAAGCGGCAGGTGAATTCGGGCCGCACCAAATGGCGATAGAGATAGTCGAGCAGGGGTGCGCTCTCTTCTTCGGTCATGCCGCTGAAGCGGATCGTGAAGGTGCTGTTGACGAACAACCCCTTGCGCCCGGTCTCGGGATGCGTGCGGATTACGGGGTGCTCGACTTCGGCTTGTGCGGAATTGCTGCGCCGGATGTCCATCGCGCGTTGTGTCGGAAACCAATCCGATCGCGGACCATAAGGACGGCGCGCGCTGTGCACCGCGGTCATGCCGTCGAGCATGCGCTTCATGCCGAGGGAGAGCGTGTCGTAGGCCAGGTACATACTGGCGAACAGCGTATCACCCCCGAAATCGGGGACCTCGTGTGCATAGAGGATCGAGCCCAGTGCCGGCTCCTCGAGGTAGGTGACGTCCGAGTGCCAGGCACCCCCGAAATTACTGCCGTGATCCCCGGCCTCTTTTCTGACCTCGATAATTTCCGGATAGTCGGCCATAGCGCCGACAAACTCGTGGACGTTCAAGCTGCCAAAGCGGCGGCCGAACGCCAGATGCTGCTCAGGTGAGAGATGCTGATCGCGGAAAAAGATCACCTGATGGTCGAGCAGCGCCCGGCGGATTTCGGCAATCACGGCGTCGTCGAGCGGTTCGCTCAGATCGACCCCCGCGAGCTCGGCCCCGAGAGCTCCGGCGATGCGGCGCACGTCAAATGCCCGATAGCTCATCCTGCTCCCTTTACAGGTTGAAGGGCTCCGTTCAGCGTCGCAATAAATGCGCGCTATCCCGTCGCCGTAGACTGAGACGACTTCAAGAATTGTCTTACCATACTTCATCCCGGTGCGGATGCGCGCGAATGGACGGCCGGGATTGCTTTGGTGGGCGCCACCTCCGTGAGACCTCCCCCTCGATGGGGGAGGGCCGGGGTGGGGGTGGCGCTTCCTGCCGCGAAAGTCGAGAAGTTTAAAGCAAATGAAGAAGCATCCAGCTGGTGGCGCATACGCGCGAGCTCGCAGTTTACGGCACAACATGACCGTGGCGGAAAGGCGGGTCTGGCAAATACTGCGCTTACATCAGATGAAGGGCTACAAGTTCCGCCGCCAAGTGCCGATCGGCCGCTACATTGCCGATTTTGTGTGTCACGGGGCACGGCTGATCGTGGAAATCGACGGCGGACAACACGATCGCTCGTCGTCGGAGGAGGGGAGCCGCACTCACTTTTTGAAGGGCCAGGGATACCGTGTGTTGCGGTTTTGGAACAACGAAGTCCTGGAGAATCCAGCCGGCGTCTACAAAACGATCGTCGACGAGTTGGGCCGGATCACCCCCTCCCCACCCTCCCCCATCATGGGGGAGGGCTGTTGACAGGGATCAGCGGTCCCTGACTCTCTCTGCTCGCGGAAAATTCCCGCCCCCTCGATGGGGGCGGGTCAGGGTGGAGGTGATGTTGCCGAGGCACTCCTCGGCTCGGATGTGTTTTGCTACCGCGAGGTATGGCGACTCGGTCACAGAATCGTCGGCAGGTCGCCGGCGCTCGGCTTACCGAGGACTGCCTGCCGCGCCGCCGCGCTCGCCATCTTCCAGTCGGCGTCGATCGGTAGCCGCAAGGTCGCCGCGCGCACTTTGTCGAGCTCGACGTTGTCGACGTTCGGCGGCACCTTGCCGTCGTCGCGCAGGTTCGTGACGGCGTCGAGCAATTGCTTGCGCACTGCGATAATCATCGCGTCCGACGAGGTCAGGTGCTCCTGCGTGCGGTCGTAGATCGGCTCACCCTTATCGTTGCACATCAGCTCAGTCATCGCCCGATCCTGCAGGTTCACGACGAACGGGATACCGCAGAATATCGTATTCTTCTGCACTTCCAGATCGCGGCCGTAGTCGTTGCGCTTGTTGTACCTGGTCATAAAATAGCTGCGCGGGTCGTGCGTGCGCTCGATATAGCCGCCGATCTCCTCGAAGCGGTTGGCAAAGGCTTCGCCCGCCCCTTGTGGCAGCGGCGCCACCGGGTCGGCCGATTGGGTGATCAGCATCGCATGGGTGTCGTCGAGCGGCACAAAGCTGCGCAGGCCCACCTTGCCGTCGCCTGACGTGATCATCGTGTGAAACGGAAAGATGAACTGGTTGATGCGGTGCCAGTCATCGGTGTTGTTGAGCCGCCGGCGTGCCGAATAGTAGACGCCGTATTCGGTCGGCACGACGTCGAGCTTGGGCGGCTTCGGGGCTTCCGGGTTCCAGAACCCGCGCACACCCTTCTCCGGCTTCGGGCTGTCTTCCGCCAGCCGCCGGTGCACCCAGTCGAGGTGCGCGGAATCGAGGTCGCCCTCCATGTTCTGCAGCCAGTTCGCTTCTTCCATCATGATGTTGGGCCGCGTCACGTGCTCCGGCGGCAAGGTCAGCACCTCGAACAGCGGCAGCGGCGGCGGCGCCTTGCGCGGGCCGAGATAGACCCAGACCATGTGGCTGACCTCGCGGCACGGATAGGCGCGCGCCTTCAAATTGGCCTCGAAATTCTCCTTGCGGATGCCTTCTTCCGACGGCACGTCGAGGCAGTTGCCGTGAATGTCGAACTTCCAGCCGTGATAGGCACAGCGCAGGCCGCATTCCTCGTTGCGCCCGAAATAGAGGCTGGCGCCGCGATGCGGGCAGGCCTCGGCGAGCGCACCAATGCGGCCGAGGCTGTCGCGGAACATGACGAGGTTCTCGCCCAGCAACATCATCCGCTTCGGCGGGCAGTCCGGCGTCGGGAATTCCGTCGACGGCAGCGCCGGCACCCAATATTGCCGCATCAATTCGCCCATCGGCGTGCCGCGCCCGACGCGGCACAGCATCTCGTTATGTTCGTGCGACAGCATGCCGATCGTCCCTCCGTTTCACGGCCGCCGCCCTATCGGTGGCGTTTCCGCCGGAATATGCCGCAATCGCCCGGCCCCGTGAATGCCGAATAGCGTCCCCGCGCAGGGTGCGCACATAGCGTCGCAGCCTCCGCTAGTGCTTGCCATACTCGCACCAAAATCGCATTGTATATCGGTAGCTGCTGAAGTGAGAGGCGACCGGTACCATAGCGCGAATTCCCGGTTAATTCCCGGTTAGCCGATTGGGTTCCCGGTTTCACAGCACCCGATTTCCCGGTTTGGAGCGACCAGGTGGCTTCGTAAGCTTCTGAGAAAGCTACATCTTTTGTGAGAAAATGGGGCCAAAGCCGGCTTTTTACCCGGTTTTTCCCGCAAGAGCCGGGAAAGAGCGCGGCGCCGAGACGGGTCGGCGCACGGCAAATTTGCGTCAGCGGGGTGGGTCGTCGCGATCCTGGCCGATCAAGGTCAGGACGAGCGAGCGGGTGTGCGGCGTGGCGCGATGCTCGAGTAGAAAGATGCCCTGCCAGACGCCGAGCTGGATTCGCCCGTCCGTCACGGGGATCGTCAGCTGCGTCTGGGTCAAGGCGCTCTTGATGTGGGCCGGCATGTCGTCGGGCCCCTCGTCGTTGTGGCGATAAAGGGCGACATCCTCCGGCACGAGCCGCCGCAGAAACGTGTCGAGATCGCGCAACACATCCGGTGACGCGTTTTCCTGGATCAACAGCGAAGCCGAGGTGTGCGGGAGATAGACCGTGAGAAGGCCGATCGCGATGGGCTGACGCTCGACCCAGCGCGCGACCTCCGCGGTGATCTCTTTGATCTCGCGGGGTGCGGTCTCGATCGACAATCGGGTCTGGGCGATGCGCATGGCTGATTTCACTCTGCCGGAGATATGGGCATCCGATGGCCGCCCGGCGACACCCTTCCGCGGCAGCGAGCATGGGCCTATCCTCGCCCTTATGTCTGACGGGAAGTGTCTGACGGGGAAGCCCGATGAGATCCGCCTTTGTCGCGTTGACGTTTCTGGCTCTGCTGCCTTTGAGCGGAGGTGCACGCGCTCAGAACACGGATCTCTTGCTCGTCCTCGCCGCCGACGTGTCGCGCAGCATCGACGACGGCGAGTTCGAGCTACAACGCAAGGGCTATGCCGCGGCGCTATCCGATCCGCGCGTCCTCGCGGCGATCCGCGGCGGTGCCAACGGGGTAATCGCCGTGTGCTTTGTCGAATGGTCCGGGGCGGGGGAGCAGATGGTCGTCGTCGACTGGACGGTGATCCACGACGAGGAGGATGCAGGTGGGCTTGCCGCGGCGATACTCGCCGCGCCGCGCTCATTTATCGGCCGGACCTCGATCAGCGGTGCGATCGACTTCGCGATGGTGCGCTTTGCCGCCGCGAGCCAGCACAGCAACCGTCGCATCATCGATATCTCCGGTGACGGCACCAACAATTCAGGCCGACCGGTGACCGAAGCGCGCGACCAGGCGCTAGGCGAGGGAGTGACGATCAACGGGCTCGCGATAATCAACGACAAGCCGAACCCGGGCTATGCCTTCCACACCCAGCCGCCGGGCGGCCTGCCCGAGTGGTACCGTCAGAATGTGATCGGCGGCCCGGGAGCCTTTCTTCGCGTCGTCGAGGATTTCCGGTCCTTCGCCGATGCGATGACCAATAAGCTCGTTAGCGAGATCGTCGCAATCGGGCCGCAAGAACGCACGGCGAACCTCGCAAAACCAACAGATGCGGTATGGTAGCCCGAGTATCGTAGGGCGGCGAGGGCGCAGATGACGGGTCTTCCATCCGAAGTCGATATCGCGGTAATCGGTGCGGGTGCCGCGGGGATCGGCGCGGCGCGGCGCCTGGTCGACGCCGGTGCGGTGTCGGTGCTGGTGCTCGAGGCGCGCGATCGGGTCGGCGGCCGCGTCCATACGATCGCGCCCGCCGGGTTTCCGCTCGATCGTGGTGCCGAGTGGCTGCACTCGGCCGATCGCAACCCGCTCGCGCCGATCGCCCAGGAGCTCGGCTTCTCGCTCCATCGCCGGCCGCCCGAATGGACCACCCGCCTGCGCAGCAGCGGCGCGACCGCAGAGGCGGAGGACGAATGGATCGCGCTGCGCGAAGCGCAACGCTTGGCGCGCCGCCGAGCGGCGATGGGGGCACAGGATAGCCCGCTCTCCATGCTCCTCGAGCCGGGCGGACGATGGAACGAGTTACTCGACGCGGCAAGTACTTGGGGGAACGGCGCCGAACTCGACCGAGTGTCTGTTAAGGACTACGTTCGCTACGAGGACAGCGGCACCAACTGGCGGCTCGGTGAGGGGTACGGCCGGCTGTTCGAGACCTTGGCCGAAGGGCTGCCGACGGCGCTTGAGGCTCCCGTCTTGGGTATCGACCATAAAGGATCGGCGATCCGGCTCGAGACCGCGCGCGGCACGGTTATCGCGACACGGGTGATCGTCACCGTGCCGACATCGATCATTGCCGGGGAGATCATCCGTTTCGACCCGCCGCTCCCGGAGAAGATCTCAGCGGCGGCGAGCCTACCGCTCGGGGTCGATAACAAGCTCTTCATTTCCTTAGAAGACCGGCTCCCGGGGGTAGGACACGATACCTACCTCGTCGGTTCGACCACGTCGCGGGAAACCATGAGCTATCAGGTGCGGCCTCTCGATCGCCCCGCGATCTATTGTTTTTTCGGCGGACGTTTTGCAGCGGCGCTCGAGCGGGAAGGGCAGGCGGCGATGTTTTCCTTCGCTGCTGGCGAACTCGCCCGGCTTCTCGGCAGCGAGATCCGCAAGCGCATGGCACCGCTCGCCTCGACCGCCTGGCTGCAGGACCCCTGGTCGCGCGGCTCCTATTCCTACGCGCTCCCGGGCCACGCCGGTGACCGCGCGCGGCTCGCAGCACCGGTCGATGACCGCCTTTTCTTCGCCGGCGAAGCCACCTCGCCGAACTTCTTCTCGACCGCCCACGGCGCCTGGCTCAGCGGGATTACCGCCGCGGACGCCGCGCTCGCCAGCCTCAAGGCAGCCGCGGCCATTCGTTAAGCCCGGAAACGCGGATCCCCGCGCCGTCGAGCCGAACCGTGCTGAGCGAGGCGAAAGCGATCTCGATCCGGGAATAGAAATCGAGCGGCATGCCAAGCGCAAAGAGCAGGGCGGCACGGATCACGTCGCCATGGCTGACGATCGCAATACTCCCCTCGGGATGAGCTTGCTGCAGATCGAACAGCGCGCCGACGACGCGCTCCTGGACCTGACGCCAGCTCTCGCCGCCGGGAACGGCGGCGATGCTGCGCGAACGGCTCCACATCTGCCAGCGCTCGTCCTGGCGGATCTGGTCGAAGGTCAGTCCGGTCCATTCGCCGTAATCGATTTCGATCACGTCCTCGCGATAGCGGATCGGCAGACCGAGCTGGTCGGCGAGGATCTCGGCGGTCTCGCGCGTGCGCTGCATCGGGCTCGAATAGACTGCCTCGATCTTCTCGCCGGCGAGCCGCCTCGCCTGCATGGCCGCTTCGGCGCGGCCTTTCTCGGAGAGCCCGACCCCCGGCAGGCGCCCGTTGAGCCGGCCGAAGATCGCCGGCTCCCCATGCCGCAGCAGGTGAAAGACCGTCACCGCCTCATCTCGGCGCGCGGCATCGCCTCCTGCCCGCGCGTGCCCTCGATGTTTGTCCACTGCGGGCGCTGCACGTTGACGAATGTGCCGAGTGTCGCATAACCGGAGCCGGATAGCCGGCATACCGGATCGAGCAATTGCGGATCGATGCGCCCGTTCCTCCACACCGACCCATCGACATGCGCGTGCACGATGCGGCCGAGCACGATGTTGGTGTTGCGGTCGGTCACGATGTGCGCGACCTCGCATTCGAGGTGCGCCTTGTCCTCACCGACGCGGAACGGCCGTACCTTAGCCGCCGGCACCGGCGTCAGTCCGGCCCAGCCGAACTCGTCCTCGTCGCGCGGGAAGTCCCCCGAGGTGAAGTTCATCCGTTCGAGGAGGTGCATTGTGACGATGTTGGCGACGAACTCCGGCACCTCGCGGAGGTTCGTCAGGCTGTCCTTGACGCCGGTCGAGCCGAAAGCGACATAGGCGGGGTCGCTGCCCATCAGATTGAAGTACGAATAGGGGGCGAGGTTGCGCACGCCGATGCGCGAAATGGTCGAGATCCAGCCGATCGGTCGTGGTACCACCAGCGCCGTCAGCAGCTGATAAAACGCCGGGCTCTGCCAGTCGCCGGGGCCGACTTCGAGAGCACGGTCGAGGGTTACGGGCGGGGTCTCCTGGGAGCGGGGCATGTTAATTGGTCTTGCTCATGATTTGCGTTAGCTCCGGGTCAACGCATTACCCATTGGCCGACGACGGACGCGAGCGGAGCGCCAGCGGCGCCCCCACCCATCGCCTCCGTGCGAAGGGAGAGGGGCGGCTAGGGCGGGGGATAGGCGGGCTTAAGCGGCTCGGCGTTATTTCGCCGCAACCGGGAGCTCCTCCGCGTACATCTCGGGGAGCACGGTCTGGCGCCAAGTGTCATGACGCGGGAAGATCTTCTCGATCGCCCGGGCGGAGTAGTAGCTGGCATCCACACCCGGCGGGTCGCCCCCCGCCTGCACCGTCTTGACCGCATCGAGCAGCAAGCGGCGTGCCGCGATGATGGCGCGATCAGCCGGGCCGAGATGCTCTTGCGACCGGTCGACTATCGGTCCCATGCCCTCTTGCACCGCGCGATCCTGGGTATTGACGCCGTCGATGCCGGTAAAGGTCTCGGTCTTCTGGACTTGGCGGTCGATCATCCAGTCGTTCCGCTTGTTGCGAAACGAGCGAAACTCGCCCGACTGCTCGACATAATCGGGGCCGTTGCCGTTGCCGCGCTCCATGCGGTCTTCCTCGCTCAGCCCTTGCTCGCCAAAGCTGTACATCCAATTCCACACCATGCAGTTCTCGTCGTCGATCGGGACCCAGATGTGCCCGGCGATGTTCGTCCGGTCGCCTCCGCTGCCGCGCCCAATCTGCTGCGGCCGGATCTGCGTGAACGGCATGACGAAATGATAAGAGCGCACATATGTCTTGTCTTCGTCGAGCGGACGTATCCCGACATATCGGTAGCCGTAGTCGGTGACGTCGACCTCCAGGATCGGCGCCTTGCCGCGGACAAACGGTCCCTGCACCGGAACGCCCGGGCGCGAGGTGTTGGGCGTGATCGTGCGATGAAGGATCGGGGCGTGGGAGGTGTCGATGCCGCCTTCAAGCGCCTGCAGCCAGTTGCACTCCTCCCACACCTTCGAGCAGTGCCGATGGCTTTCCGGCACCTGCGTCCATTCGAAGGCGGGAGGCGCGGGCATCCGCTCGGATGGTCCCATATAGGCCCAGATCACCCCACCCATCTCGGTCGTCGGATAGGCGGTCAGGTGGATCTTGTGGCAGAACTGCTCGGGTTCGTTCATCTGATCGACGCAGTTGCCGTCGACGTCGAACTTCCAGCCATGATAGACACAGCGCAGGCCCAACTCTTCGTTGCGCCCGAACCACAGCGAGGCGCGCCGATGCGGGCAGAATTCGTCGACGAGGCCGATGCGGCCCTGGCTGTCGCGAAACCCAACGAGATGCTCGCCCAGGAGCTTCACCCGGACCGGCGGGCAGTCTGGATCGGGCAATTCGCGCACGAGCAACGCCGGGATCCAGTATCGCCGCAGCACGTCACCCATCGGGGTTCCGGGCCCAGTCCTCGTCACCAGCTCGTTGTCTTCGCGTGTTAGCATGAATGCGCTCCTCTTTTTTGAACATGGTCGGCGCAGCCTTTGGCGCGTGACCGACCCGCTACAAGCACAAAGCGATCATCGGCCGATTCGCCACGCACGGCAAGCGCTAGTGACCAGGTTTCGTGTACGACGATTGCAAACGGGGGACAACCGTGAATGGTTCAGGCGTCCGTTTGCTGCTAACATCTGGCGTTATTCGCGCGATTTTCGAAAGACCCGGGACAAGCGCCGGGCAGGGAGACTTCCGTGAACGAGCAAGAGTTGGGAGAGCTGCTCGCGGCAGTGAAGGCAGGTCGGGTGTCGCGTCGGGCTTTTGTCTACAGAATGGTGGGTCTCGGTCTCACTGCACCTTTTGCCAGCCGGCTCTTGGTCCATGCCGGGATGGCGCAAACGTCGTCCCAGTTCGACTACAAGCCGACCAAGGCCGGTGGTGGCGGCGCGCTCAAAGTGCTGTTCTGGCAGGCCCCAACCTTACTCAATCCGCATTTCGCCGTCGGCACGAAGGACCAGGAGGGCTCGCGCATTTTCTACGAGCCGCTTGCGGCATGGGACCCCGACGGCAATTTGGTGCCGGTGCTCGCCGCCGAGATTCCAGAGATCGAAAATGGCGGAGTGGCACCCGACGGTCTGTCGGTGATTTGGAAGCTCAAGGGGGACGTAGAGTGGCACGACGGCCGGCCGTTCACAGCGGACGACGTGGTATTTAATTGGGAATATGCCGCCGACCCGGCCACGGCGGCCACAACGATCGGCAGCTACCAGAATGTGACGGTCGAAAAGATCGACCCGTTGGCCGTGCGGGTGCGCTTTACCAAGCCGACGCCATTCTGGGCTGATGCTTTTGTCGGCCAATTTGGCATGATCATCCCCAAACATTTGTTCGAGCCTTATAAGGGCGCCAACTCGCGAGCCGCCCCTGAGGACCTCAAACCGGTCGGAACCGGCCCTTATCGGTTCGTCGAGTTCAGGCCGGGTGACTTGGTCAGGGGCGAGCGCAACCCGTCCTATCATCTGCCGAACCGCCCCTATTTCGACACGATCGAAATGAAGGGTGGCGGCGACGCCGTCTCAGCGGCGCGCGCGGTGCTTCAGACTGGCGAGTACGACTATGCGTGGAACTTGCAGGTCGAGGACGAGATCCTGGTAAGGCTGGAGGGCGGAGCCGGCGCCAGGGGCCGTGTCGAGATCGTCGCCGGCGGGAGCATCGAGCACATCGAACTCAATAGCACCGACCCCTGGACCGAGGTTGACGGCGAACGCTCGAGCGCCAAGACAAAGCATCCGCTGTTCAGTGATCGCGCCGTCCGGCAGGCCCTCTCGCTGCTCATCGACCGTGCGGCGGTAGAGGCTCATATCTACGGACGTACCGGGTTAGCGACAGGCAATTTTATAAACAACCCGCCGCGCTTTGTTTCGAAAAATACGCGGTGGGAATTCAATATCGACAAGGCGAACCAGGTATTGGACGAGGCCGGGTGGCAGCGCGGGCCGGATGGCATCCGCGCAAAGGACGGCAAGAAGCTGAAGTTGGTCTTCCAGACGTCGATCAACGCCCCGCGCCAGAAAACCCAGGCAATTGTCAAGCAGGCGTGTCAGAAGGCGGGCATCGACATGGAGCTGAAATCGGTGACGGCGTCGGTGTACTTTTCATCAGACGCCGCAAATCCCGATACTTACAGCAAGTTCTACGCCGACATGCAGATGTTCACGACAAACTTGACGGCGCCCGACCCCGGATTCTTTATGCGCCAGTTTCTCTCTTCGGAAGTAGCGTCCAAAGATAACAAATGGCAGGGCCGTAATATTACCCGTTGGCGGAATGACGACTACGACAAAGCTTTTCATGCGGCGGAAGGCGAACTCGACCCGGTCAAGCGAGCGGCGCTATTTATCGCAATGAATGACATGGTGGTGGGAGATCCGGTGGTCATCCCGGTCGTGTATCGCCCCGGCGTCTCGGCGATGTCGCGCCAGCTCCGGGCGACCCTAAGCGGTTGGGACAACGTGTTATGGGACCTGAAAAACTGGTATCGGGAAACGTGACGGCACCCACGAGGTTCCTATGACCGAGCATGAGTTGCGCAAGCTGATAGCATCAGTAAAGGCGGGGCGAATGTCGCGCCGCGCCTTTGTGCGGCGGATGCTCGACATCGGCCTGACCGCACCCTTTGCGACCCAGCTCCTGGCCCACGCCGGCTCGGCGCAGACGGCGCCTCTATCCGACTACAAGCCGACCAAGGCCGGTGGCGGCGGGACGCTCAAACTGTTGTTCTGGCAGGCCGCGACCTTGCTCAATCCACATTTCGCCGTCGGTGCCAAGGACCAGGAGGGGGCACGGATATTTTATGAGCCACTCGCGGCATGGGACCCCGAGGGCAATCTCGTGCCGGTGCTCGCTGCCGAGATCCCCGATATCGAGAACGGCGGGATCGCAGCGGACGGCATGTCGGTGACCTGGAAGCTCAAAAAGGGGGTAGAATGGCACGATGGCCGACCCTTCACCGCCGACGATGTGGTGTTCAACTGGGAATACGCCTCCGACCCCGCGACAGCAGCAACAACCATCGGCGACTATCGGGGTGCAACGGTCGAGAAGCTCGATCCGCTAAGCGTGCGCGTTCAATTCGAAAAGCCGACGCCGTTCTGGGCCCGACTTTTTGTCGCTGCCGGCGGCATGATCATCCCCAAACATTTATTTGAACCCTACAAAGGGGCCAATTCGCGCGCCGCTCCAGGGAACCTAAAGCCGGTGGGAACCGGCCCGTACCGGTTTGTCGAGTTCACTCCGGGCGATCTGGTCAGGGGAGAGCGCAACCCGTCCTACCATGTAGCCGATCGGCCGTATTTCGACACGATCGAGATGAAGGGCGGCGGCGATGCCGTATCGGCCGCGCGCGCGGTCATTCAGACCGGCGAATACGATTACGCCTGGAACATGCAGGTCGAGGACGAGATCCTAGTCAGACTGGAAAATGCCGGCAGTGCCAAAGGTCGCGTTCAGATCGTGCAGAGCAGGGGGATAGAGCACGTCCAGCTCAACTGCAGCGATCCGTGGACCGAGGTCGACGGCGAGCGCTCGAGCCCCAAGACGAAGCATCCGTTGTTCAGCGATCCCGCCGTCAGACAGGCGCTCGCTCTACTTGTCGATCGCGCCTCAGTCGAGGCGCACATTTACGGGCGCACCGGGGTCGCCACCGGAAATTTCCTGAACAATCCCGAGCGTTTTACCTCGAAGAACACGAAATGGGAGTTCAACGTCGATAAAGCCAACCGGCTACTCGAAGAGGCCGGCTGGAAGCGCGGTTCCGACGGCATTCGCGCCAAGGATGACAGGAAGTTGAAGCTCGTGTTCCAGACCTCTATCAACGCGCCGCGTCAGAAGACTCAGGCAATTGTAAAGCAGGCCTGCCAGAAGGCGGGTATCGATATGGAGTTGAAGTCGGTTACGGCGTCGGTCTATTTCTCGTCCGACGTGGCAAATCCGGACACGGCTCGAAAGTCTTATACAGATATCCAGATGTACACGGTGGGCACGCCTTCGGTGCCCGATCCGGAACGTTTTATGCAACAGTTCGTGTCTTGGGAGATCGCTTGCAAGGACAATAAATGGCAGGGCAGCAATCCGACGCGATGGCACAATGAAGAATACGACACGATGTTTCGGGCGGCCCAAGGCGAGCTCGATCCAGTCAAGCGTGCCGCGCTGTTCATCAAGATGAACGATATGGTTGTGGAGGATGTGGTGGTCATCCCGGTAGTGAACCGCCGCTGGGTGGCGGCAATGTCAAATAAGCTCAAAGCGACCTTAAGTGGCTGGGACAGCGATTTCTGGAACCTCAAAGACTGGTATCGCGAGGTATGACCCGCTAAGGCGTTGTATCCGACCGGGAATGGATCTCCAAGTGTCAATAGTTTACTCGTCATTCCCGCGAACGCGGGAATCCGGGACGTCAGGATCCAACTGGTTGCTCCCTGTTCAAGCCAGGGCCAAGTTCGGGACCTCGGCTTTCGCCGAGGTGACGGTAACACTTTGGAAATATTAGTACCATTTCGGTCGACCTCGTAGAATAGGTCATGGGTCGCTATCTTCTCCGGCGCTTGTTGATCGCGGTGCCGAGCCTGCTTGGGATCAGCATCGTGCTGTTTGCCGTGTTGGCGCTCGCCCCTGGCGACCCGTTTGGAGAACTCGCCAGCAACCCGAACGTCCCGCCCGAAGTGGCGGCGGCGTTGCGCACAAAATTCGGGCTCGATGATCCGATCGCGCTGCGCTACTTGCACTGGCTTTGGGCGATGCTGCACGGCAACTGGGGCTTTTCGTTCGTCAGCCGGATGGATGTCGACACCCTGATCCTGCAGCGCCTGCCGGCCACCTTGCTGGTGATTGGCTCCTCGCAGGTTGTGGCGCTGCTGATCGCGCTGCCGGTCGGCGTCTTTTCGGCGTTGCGGCCCTACTCGATATTCGACCAGACCGCCAATCTCTTGGCCTTCGTCGGCTTTTCGTTGCCGACCTTCTTCACCGGTTTGCTGTTCATTCTGCTGTTCAGCATCTATCTCGATTGGCTGCCATTCGTCTATCGCACCGACCTCGGCGCGAGCGGCTGGCATTGGTATTGGGAACAGTTCAAGCAGGCGGTGATGCCGGTAATGGTGCTCGCCTTGTTGCAGGCGGCGTCCTGGACGCGTTACGTGCGTTCCTCGGTGCTCGAAGTGGTCAGGCTCGACTATGTCACCACTGCCCGTGCAAAGGGACTCCCCGAGCGCACGGTCGTCGTCAAACACGTCGTGCGCAATGCGTTGATCCCGGTGGTGACCCTGGTTGCCCTGCAGATGCCGGCGTTGTTCGGGGGCGCAATCGTCACCGAGCAAATCTTTCGCATTCCCGGCATCGGATCCTTGCTGATAAGTTCGATCCTCGCCAACGACACGCCAGTGATTATGGGGGTAACGTTCGTGTTCGCCTGCCTGGTGATCTTTTTCAACCTGATTGCCGACCTCCTCTATGGCTGGCTCGACCCTCGCATCGCCTACCGCTAGCACGATGCCGGAAGGCATCGGCCGGGCATCCCCCACCGGCGAGATATGGCGACGCTTTCGCCGGCATAAGCTGGCCGTTGCGAGCAGCGCCATTCTGACAGTAATGGTGCTCGCGGTCGCTTTTGGGCCGCTCGTGTGGCAGGTGCCGATCAACGACATCGATTTCGGCGCGCATCTCGAGGGCCCGTCGTGGAATCACCCGTTTGGCACTGACGACCTCGGGCAGGATCTACTGGCCCGCATGCTCTACGGCGGCCGCATCTCACTCGCGGTCGGACTCGCCGCCATGCTGGTGGCGGTCTTTGTCGGCACGGCCATTGGGGCGGTGGCCGGCATGTCCCGCGGCAGTATCGATGCAGCGTTGATGTGGCTCACCGACCTGTTTCTGTCGCTGCCGCCGCTACCGCTGCTGTTGCTGATCATTTATCTCTTCCGCGAACCCCTGAAGCAGCTTGTTGGATCCGAGCTCGGCACCTTCATTCTGATCGTTGCGGTGATCGGAGGCTTCCGGTGGATGCAGGTGGCACGGCTCGTGCGCGCTCAGTTTCTTTCGCTGCGCGAAAAGGAGTTCGTCGAGGCGGCGCGCGCTCTGGGTATGTCGAGCTCACGCTTGGTGGTGCGGCACATTCTACCGAACTCACTGGGACCCATCATCGTCGCCGGCACGATCGACGTCGCAGCAGCCATCATTGCCGAATCGACCCTGTCGTTTCTCGGCCTCGGCTTTCCGCCCGACATTCCGACTTGGGGCCGCATTCTGTTCGATGCCAAAGACTATCTCGACATCGCACCGCATTGGGCGTTGTTTGCGGGCGGGGCGATTTTTCTCGCGGTGCTCTCGATCAATTTTATCGGTGACGGATTGCGCGACGCACTCGATCCCCGCACCGCGGCGTAAGGGAAATTTTAAAGACCATGGGAGATGAGAAATCCGTGCCAGCCGGGAAACTCATCTTCGTCGATTTTCTCGCCGTCGCGCAGCCGGCGCATTAAGCTCGAATCGACGTCGAGGGCGGTACCGCAGGGCAGGGTGAGCCAGCGGATCTCCTCGGGTCCGTCGAGCCGCCGAAAAATCGCCCGATTGAGAATTTCGACTGGAGCGCGTCCGGGCTCGATCGGCATGGCGTCCCCGACCGCGCACAGCAGGAGAACGTTGGTCGCCAGATCCTGCGGAGATGCGAGGACCGAAGCGACCTCGGCGAGGGACCGAGGGCCGTCGGCAAGCGTGCCAACGATCGCCCGAGCCGTTGGGTTGTTGTAGGGGTGGAGGCCCGCCGGGGTGGCGGCCGAATAGCGTATTGTAGGGGCGGGGCGGGCGAGCGCAAAGGTGCTCGCCAAAAGCGCGTCGCAGCGCTGCTCGTCATCCAATAGTCGGTTGGCGCGAGCGAAGACATCGCAGCGGAAGCGCTGATCCAGGTAAAAGTCTCGGACCAGCTCGCGCAGATTATCATCGGCTATGGCGCTCACCATCTCGCAGGCGTTCTTGCTGAGCACCAGCGGATCGTGATTTTCGATCAAAGTCGCAGAACCGACCGGCGTGAGTCCGATCGTTTGCATGGCGGTTCTTACTTCGGTGACGTAAAGCGGCTGCCATGCGCCGGGCATGAACTCATGGACGAGATAGGCCGGGGTGTAGTCCTCCGGCCGTTGCTCTAGCTCCCCAACAATAAAGCTCGGCGTTAGCGCCGGTACCTCGACGGCAACAAGTGCGCGAACGACTTCGAGGGCGGCGGCAACTTGTGTGGCACTGTCGCCGGAAGAGCCGCGGGCCAGTTCGCGCATGAGGCGCTGAAACGGCAGGTCGCGCGCCCAGCCCGGCATTGCGTTGTAGCTGACATAGACCAGACCGCCGGGTTTGAGCCTTCGATCGAAGAACCGCAGCAGCACGCGCTGGTTAACGGCGTCCACCCAGGTATAGACGCCGTGCGCGACAATGTAGTCGAAGAGCGGCAGATCGAGATCGAGCGCAGCCGCGAAATCGACACAGTGAAAGCTGACATTCGGGATCGCCGCCTCGCCTGCGAGGCGCCGCGCATGATCGATGTGCGACGGCATCGCATCGATGGCGTGGAAAGAGCCGCGGGGATGAGTTGCGGCGAGGATGTTGGCGGTAACCCCTTGGCCGCAGCCGAGGTCGCACCAGGCAAAGCCGGCCTCTCGCTCAGGCGCCCGGACTCCGCCCACCAGGGCGACGTGATCGAGCCAAGCCGGAGCCAACGGAGGTTTGAAATCGCGCAGATACGGGACGTCGGTCGCATATCCGTGGAGATCGCCGGTCATCGGTCGTTTCGAGGAGTGAGTGAGCCGTTTTTTCATTTGCCGAGTTCGGAGGCGCAGTGGAGTGAGACGGATAAGGCAAAGATCGGGAATGAATGCTATATTTAGCATGTCGAAACGTCTCGGTTTCAGTACGAGCGCCCCCTGAGGAGGGCCAAGTGTCAGACGTCCAGGTCGTCGAACGTAAGCTCGCGGTAATCTTTGCCGCCGACGTTGCTGAATACAGCCGCCTGATGGGGCTGGACGAAGTCGGCACCCTGCGCACCCTTCAGGCGTACCGGGCGATCCTCGATAGACTGATCGACGCCCATCACGGTCGTATCTTCAATACCGCCGGCGACAGCGTGATGGCCGATTTCGCTAGCCCGGTGGATGCGGTCGAGTGTGCCGTCGAGGTCCAGGAGGCGATCGCCAAAGAGAACGCGAACCGCGCCGCGGGCGAGCAGATGCGCTTTCGCATCGGGGTCCATCTCGGGGACGTCATCGTCGAAGGGGCGAATCTCTTTGGCGACGGGGTCAACATCGCTGCGCGGCTGGAGGCGCTCGCCGAGCCCGGCGGGATCTGTCTTTCCGGTGCGGTGCGCGATCAGATCGGAACGAGGTTGCCGGTTGCGATCATTCCGCTCGGCGAGCAGCGGGTCAAGAACATCGCCGAGCCGGTGCGGGCCTTCAAGGTCGGGGGGACGCCATTATCCACTGCGAAGGCTAGACGGAGCCGCACCGGCGTCCTCGCTGCCGCGGCCGCCGCGGCGATCCTGATTGCGGCGGGCGGCGGTGGATGGTGGCTTTGGTCCGGCCGGCATGCTGGCCCAGAGGTATCGGCGGTTACATCGTCGACTCAACCATTCTCGGCGCCACGTCTGTCGATTGTCGTGCTGCCCTTTGAAAATCTAAGCAAGGATCCGGACCAGGAATACTTTGCCGACGGAATTACCGATGACTTGACGACCGACCTCTCGCGCATCCAAGGGAGCCTGGTGATCGCGCGCAACACCGCCTTTAGCTTCAAGGGCAAGCCGGTCGACGCCAAGCAAATCGGCCGGGACCTCGGCGTGCGTTACGTCCTTGAAGGGAGCGTCCAGAGGTCGGGCAAGCAGGTGCGCATCAATACACAGCTAATCGATACCGAAACCGGGGCGCACCTCTGGGCCGAGCGGTTCGATCGTGATGTCGGCGATCTGTTCGCCCTGCAGAACGAGATTACCGCGCGGATCGCCAACGCGCTGCGATTGCAGCTGTACATCGCCGAGTCCCGTCGTCCAACCGACAATCCCGACGCGATGGATTACATTATGCGCGGCCGCGCTGCGATGAACAATCCGATCTCTCGGGAGAACTACGACGAGGCCGAGGGATATTTTACGAAGGCGTTGGCGCTCGATCCGCGTTCAGTCGATGCGGCGGCTTGGCTAGCCGTCGCGCTGACAGTCCGCGTGACCGATGAGCTCAGCGACGTCCCGGACGCCGATCTGCAGCGCGCGGAACAGTTGGCGGGCCAAGCCCTGGCAGCTGCTCCCGACAACGCGCTGGCACATTACGCGAAGGCGCAGGTATTGCGCGCGCAATCGCGCTTTAAGGAGGCCATTCCCGAATACGAGACGGCGATAGCGCTCGATCCCAGCCGGGTGCCGGCCTATGCCCATGTCGGATGGTGCAAGTTTCTGACCGGGTCGGTCGATGAAGCGCTTCCATATTTCGAGCGCGCCATCCGCCTGAACCCATCGGGACCTGGGATCTCCCCATGGTATGGGCGGATGGGTGTCATTCAGCTTCTCCAATCGCACATCGATGCGGCGGTCGAGTCGCTGGAAAAGGCGAGCGGTGAGAACGCGCGTCTGCCCTTTGTCCACGCCTATCTCGCCGCCGCCTATGCGCTTAAAGGACATACCGAACGCGCGCAGGCGGAGCTCGCCGAGGCACAAAGGCTGAGCAAAGCCTATTCGAACCTCGCTAACGTCGAGAAATCGAGCTGGTTCGACAATCCCAAGATCCGTGCCTTGGCCGAAGCCACCTATTTCCCCGGGCTGCGTAAGGCTGGTCTGCCCGAAAAATGACGCCTCGGCAGACCAAGGGCGGCGGGATCGGCAAGGTCGCGAGATTGGGCTTAGCATGCATGCCGTTGCTGGCGCCTGGGGTTGTGATGGCGCAGGAGGGTGCCGTCCGTCAGGCATGCGGAACGGACATCAAGCAGATGTGCGCCGAA
This sequence comes from uncultured Alphaproteobacteria bacterium, assembly GCA_963703745.1. Classification (GTDB taxonomy): domain Bacteria; phylum Pseudomonadota; class Alphaproteobacteria; order ATCC43930; family CGMCC-115725; genus AP-15. The sequence continues at coordinate 725,469 of CAVPFL010000002.1, forward strand.
GTTAAGCCGGGCGAGAGCCGGCTCAAGGAGTGCGTCAAGGAACATTTCGGCCAGCTCTCCGCGATCTGCCAGACCGCGCTGATCGGTACCGTGACGATAACCAAGTCCTGCAAAGCGGACGCCCAACAAAAATGCCCAAGCATTCAACCCGGCGGCGGGCGTATCCAGACCTGCATGAAGGACCACTTCACGGAATTGACCGAGCGCTGCAAGAACGCGTTGCTGCTCGCCAAGCTCCAGCAGCAATAGTCTCATGCGGCACGAATGACCGCAGTGCCGTCGGCACATTCGAGCGCGGTGCCGAACGGCGATACAGTCAACGATCGTATTCTTTCTCCGCGTCTTCGGTGCGGTTCGGCATGCTTCGTTTCCAAAGACGTAAAGTGGCCAGCGCAAAACTGCGAGCCGGAAGCGAGGAAGGCTCGGGCACGGAGGGCGGCTCCTAAAGAGCGACGGCAAAAATCGTATCGGCCGATGGCGGCGGATCTGCTACAACCAAGAAAGAACCCACCGGAAAAATATCAGCAAACATTTCCCGGTATTGTTCTGCGCAAACAAATCGCAGACGTGCCCGGTGCAGGAACCAAGGCGTCAAGTAGAGCGTCGGGCGGGTTAAGTAGTGGCGGAAACGTAAGATTCACACCCGCAAGGGACCATCCTGGCTTTAAAAGGCTGATTTTGAAGTAGTTCGGTAGAAAAGGGTCTGCAATCTTGTCTGAAATGGACTTCCTGGATTTAGGACGTAAGTCGCTCTGTGCCATCACTCCCTCGCCGCCGCTCCGGTACAATCATGACTAGCACTTGGCGAAGCGGGCTCTTATGAAGGCGGCTACGGCAAACAGGACGAAACCGCTGGCGAAGAGCGGTCCTGTGGACGGCTCCGGGATCGTGGACGACTGGACCGTAGACGACGGAATACCCGAAATATCGATGTCAAAGCTTTGGAACTCGGCCAATTGCGCTGCAGTGAAGAGCGGGGTGTTGGGGTCGCCTTCGAATGGCGAAGCGATAAGGACATCGTCCGGGTTGAGCGGCGTAAAACTGGGATCGAGCCAGGCGACCAACGTCTCGTTCGCGTAAGCCTCCATATTCAAAACAAAGATACCGCTGGTTTGGATAGTAATGTCCGCCTGACAATCCGGAAAGTTCAAACTAACCCCTAACGTGAGTGTCGTGTTGTCTTGGTAAGTGCAGAAACTAGCGCCGTTCTGGTCGTTTAGACCCCCGGTGACCTGAGCGTACTGCGTACTTCCAAGACCGGGTCCAACTTCCGCGTCATAGCCTGCATTGTTATAGAATTCGAACCCGTCGGTACCAACCGAAACACCAGCATTAAAAGTCATCGCGATTTTTACGTTAGTATCTATCAGGCCGGTCTGCGTGTCGAACACTTCGTAATAGATGATTGAGTTTGCATAGCCTCCGCCGCCGTTCGCCGCCCACGCGCCTACAAAGCTGTTTTGCCCGAACGCCGGGACAGCAATTCCGCCGCCGCTCGTCGGTAGTCCGTGCTCCCCGGATAGGCCAGGGTGAACAATAAAGGACTGGACCGCAAAAGCCTCTTGGTCGCTCTCCGAGTCCGTCATGCAGGGAACCGGCATCGGAGCCGGAGGACTGGGAACATCGGTGCCCTGGAAGTAACCTCCGGGGATTAGCCCGCCATACGAGCATCCTACCGCACCATTGCTACTCACTGATACTGATACTGATACTGAGCCAGCCATCGCCGTTTCCGGTCTCGCTGCGAAGGCTAACATCCAAAGGCAAATCATGCTGACGCTTAACAGAGGCGCCCACACTTGAAGAGATAGGTGCCGTTCAGACTTTGCCGTCACATCACGGTAGTCGAGCATCACTCTGCCTCCCTGGCGCAAAAATAACCGGCCGTGAATCTGACATAGCGCCGAAGCACGTCGCGGCGCCCGAGAACCCGCGGAACTTGGCCGGGCGCCCGAGCTTCGTATTCGGCACCTCCCGGATCCAAAAAATGTCAGCCTGAACCCCGGCGGCGATGTGCGCAATGAAACGACGATCAAATCTTCTCAATTTTTCTTAAAATGCGTAGAATCCGCGGCAGAGATCGGGTGAATCGAGACCCTTGCGTTTGCCGGCCCGTCTCGCGGCGGGGAGCGACGGGAGCATGGATGCACCTGCCACCGACGAGACTTTCCTGTTTGAAGGCTTTCGCCTCGACCTTCAGGCTGGCGGCCTGTTCCGAACGGATGAAAATGGCGTTCTGGTCCCCGTGGCCATCGGCTCGCGCGGCCTCGATCTGCTCAGCCTGCTAGTAAAGCGTCAAGGCGCTCTCGTCTCAAAGGACGAGATCATCAGCGTCGTCTGGCAGGGAATGATTGTCGAGGACAGCAACCTCCCTACTCAGATATTGGCGCTGCGCCGGGTGCTCGATCGCGGGCGAACGAAGGGGAGCTGCATCCAGACGGTGCACGGCCGAGGCTATCGCTTTGCCGCGACGGTAACCAGATGCGGGACCGATCCGCCTCCGGCGATCGGTGGCAATGACGAGGATCGCGGCGCCGGTGCACCGCTGGTCTCGCGCCTTCCGACCTCTGCCCCCGCTCAACTCCGGCCTTGGCGCCAAATCGTTGCTCTATTTGTCGTGCTCGCCCTGTCGGGATCCTTGGTGGCGTGGGTTTGGGACCATCGCTGGTCTGACACCTTCGCCAAGCGACCGCGCTTCTCCATGATCGTGCTGCCCTTTACGAACCTCGGTGGAGATCTTGACCAGGAGCACTTGGTCGATGCGATCACCAGCGACTTGACGACCGAACTGTCGCGGATCGGGCACGGTTTCGTGATCTCGCGCAATACCGCGTTCACCTACCGAAACAATTCGGTCGGCACGAAGCAGATCGGTCGCGAGCTCGGCGTGCGGTATGTTGTGGAAGGAGGTGTCCGCCGGTCGGGTAATAAAGTCCGCGTCACTGCCCAGCTTATCGAAGCCGAGACCGATGCGCTTGCCTGGGCTGAGCAGTTTGACGGTGAGGTCGGCGATCTGCTCGCGCTTGAGGACGACATCACGAGGCGCATCGCGATCGCCCTCGGCATCGAGCTAATCGACATCGAGGCCGCCCGGCCAACCGTCCATCTCGACGCTTTCGACTACATTCTGCGCGGGGCTGCTGTGATGAACATGCCGAAGACGCGCAAGACCTATGCCGATGCGATTAGCTTGTTCGGTCGCGCATTGACTCTCGATCCGCGGGCTGTTGAGGCACAGAGCAAGTTGGCGATCCACCTTGCGGGCCGCGTCACGTCTGATATGACCGATACGGCCGCGGCCGATGTAGTGCGCGCGGAAGGTTTGGCCGCGCAAGCCGTTGCCGCGGCGCCCCGCAGCGCGCTGGCGCATTTCGCAAGAGCCCAGGTGCTGTACGCCCAAAACCGATGTGACGAGGCCGTTTACGAATACGAGGCGGTGTTAACGCTCAATCGTAACTTCGTGCCCGCATATTTCCACATCGGTCTGTGCAAGCTCCTCTTAGGATCGCCAAACGAGACGATCCCGCTCGTGGAGCAAGCCATTCGGCTTAGCCCCCGCGATCCCGACCTGGGCTTTTGGTATCAGGCGATCGGGCGAGCGTATTTCATGGACGCACGAACCGACGAGGGAATCACCTTGCTCGAAAAGGCGCGCGTTGCCAATCCGGGGCAATCCTACGTTCGTGCGTGGCTCGCTTCCGCCTATGCCCTTGAAGGCGAGAGCGAACGCGCGGCCACCGAACTCGCCGAAGCCCGGCGGCTGAGCAGCGACGATCGCTATTCGAGCATCGCCCGATTAAAGGCCCTGGGTTCTTCGACGCCGAAGGCCCGCGCCCTGTTCGAAACTACCTATTTCGCCGGCCTGCGCAAGGCCGGCATGCCGGGAGAGTGACCTCTCGGACCTTTCCCGATCCGATGGTCTCGATCCGGTGCCTGATTTCCGGACGTGCACATAGTACCACGTTAGCCATTTTTTCACTAGGATCCCCGAGCCTTAATCCGAAAGGATTATTTGGTTGACGGTTTTTGCCGAGGGGATTTATGGCCAAAGCGGCGACCGAGGCACGGCGGCCGTTGGCGTCGCGTTCGTCGGTTGGGCGCGATATCTCGCGGCGCGTCTGACCGCCTCGCGGGTCACGGAATTCGCCCTCTACTCTTTCTGAAGATCAATGACTTGCTGGCCTCCCATTCACGCTTGTGGGTGTGCTCAACCCACTGCCTGATAGCATCGCCCTGGATGAACAACCTTCGTGGCAGCTACAACTAGGCGAGCCCATAGACATCGACACGCCCGTCGTAGGTCGGCACAAACACCTTGCCGTTCCAGGCAACCGGTCGATTAAACTTCGGGTGTGTGAAGGCGCATCCGGCACCCCAATCCCAACTGTCCCACAGAACGACGAGCTGCTTGCTGCCGTCCCCATAGACGCCGAAATTCGCCGCGTCGTACGCGAGCAGCCGCCCGGGCGTCAGCTCCATATTGGCATCACCGGCCGGCACGAGCGCCCAGACGATACCGTCGGCATCGCCGTTGGCGGAGAGCGAAACCATCCATCCGGGCATACCGCCGAGCGGCACGGGCGATTGCGGGGAGGCGACTTCGGCACTGCACGCGAGATAGGTGGAGGTGCTATCGGCATTCAATCGCCACGCCCGCAGGTTGCCGTTCTCCCCACCGCAGAAATGCATCAGCCCGTGTGTCGCATTCTGCCACACCACCGGCGTGCCGTGCAGATGGTGGGAGCGTTGCGCGAAATACGAGTTCAGGGCCTGGACATTCGCCGGTGCAGCAGTCGGGGCCGCACCCGGGTAGTAGGTGTAGAAGATCGGCGGAGCCTTAAGGCGGGCATAGTTCTGCGCCAGCTTCGACGGTTCGAGGTCGGTCGGCTTCGTCGAGCCGAGGTTCCGGGTATTTGCGGTGTAGAGAATGCCGTCCTTGCCCGCGGCCAGCAGGGTGCCGGCGGCCGGCGGAAGCAGTGGGCCCCCGGACCCGAAATCTTGATCGCTCCATACGTCGCTTGGCATGTCCATCGGCGCCACCCCCATCCGGGCGAGGTGCGAGGCCAGGCGGAAATTCGAGGGCATGGCCTTCGGCATCGCCATCGGGCTTTCGCCTTCCGGGTTGCCGCCGACCCGCCCGTCATCAGTCCAGGGCGTCCACCAGTCGACGACCGCGAGCGCGCCGGCGCGGCCCGCCCCGGGCGCGGTGTATTTGAGTTTGACGATGCTCTCGGCGAAGTCGGTCACGCCGTCGAAGTCGCCGTTGCCGGTCACGACATAAATGAAGCCCTCGGCGTCCACCGCGGGCCCCGCGCCCGAGTGCCAGATGCCGCCGCCGCTGCCGCGCGCGGTCGAGCACCAGGCGGCGGCGATGGTCCAGCTTGCCGTATCGACGGCAATCAGCCAGCCCCGCGCCGTCTGCGCGGTTTCTTGGATCGTGCCGAACGGGATGAGCACCGCGCCCTGGATCAATGTCAGCGCGGCGCGTTGCTTGCGCTCCGCCGAGCGGAACTTTTGCACCGGCTGGCCATGGCCCGGCTCGTAGGTGGTGCCCTCGAGGTTCAACGGCGACTGTGCGGCTGTCCCATCGCGCAGCCGCAGAGCGTGCAGCCAATGCTGCCCGTTTTGCCAGGTGCCATCGTCGCTGATCCAGGCGCAGGCGTACAATAGGCCGGCGGCGAGGTCGATGACAGGCGTAGAGAGAATGCCCCAATGGTCATTGATCCGGTGGCTATCGATAGCCGTGCCGCCGTTGACCGGCCGACCCAGCGTACGCTGCCACAGCAGCGCGCCGTCATTGGCGTCGAAGGCCCAGACCTGATTGGCCATGCTCGCCAGGAAAACCACGTCATGCGTGCTGCCGTCTGCCATCGCGAGGCCCGGAACCATCAACGGCTGCGCCTCGCAGCCCCGCGCATCACCGGTCACCGCCAGGCTGAATAGCCGTCTGATCCCGCGACTGCGCACGGCGTCGGGTGTCAGAATGGTCTCGTGCACGTTCGCACCCGTGCGCGCGAGGTCGAACGAACGCGTGGTAACCGGCGGGCTCGCCGACTGTGCGAAATGCGCGATCGCCTTGACGAACTGGTCCCGGTGTTCGGTCGAGCAGAAGCCGACGACATGACCGCCGTGCCGCGTTACGGCATCGGGGCTGACCGGCTTGCCGGACCAAGGGCAGGTGGTGTTGACCGGCTTCATTTCACAGCCTCCCGGTTCCGAGATAGGTGACGCTCAATTCGTAGTCGACGCGGCCCGCCGCCGAAATGTTCGCGCTGACGCGCAGGACGTGCCAGCCACTGTCGGCGACGGTCTCGTGCGCCTCGCTGACGCTAGCGACCAGCGGGCGGTCGGAGGGGCCGACGATCGCGAAACGGACATCGACGGCCGTCGTGCCGCCGAGCCGTTGCAGCGACGGCGACGCGCCAATTGGCGAGCCGGCCTGCGCTGAGCGCGTAGATTTGCAGCATCGTGTCAGCTCTCTCCTTTATGAATACTACAAATCGGTTATGGTTCAGTTGCCTCTATTGGCGGTCGCGGATTGCATCGCACGTAAAGGCTCGCCCTGATCGGAAAACGGGAGGTGCGGCAGGTCTTCGGTTTAGAAGGCGCGGCCGCGCAGCTCGTTGTTCGTGCGGCGGTCACCAGCCATCCAGCGGGCCAATTCCTGGTGCGCATCGGCGCGGCGCACGGCGTCGATCTCGGCCACGTCGGGCGGGTCCTCGGTGAACTCGACGACGAGGCCGTCGGGCGAGGAGACATAGATTGACTTGCAGTAGCCGTGATTGCTCTCGCGGTAGGTCTCGCCGGCCCTCTCGAGCCGGCGTTTGAGCTCGTCATAGGTCTCGGGCTCTGCCTTGAAGGCGATGTGGTCGTAACGGCCGATCTTCGCCGGCCGCTCGGCCTGGGTCAGCTCGTACATTTCCGGGTCGGCGAATTGGAAGAAGGCGAGCGAGCCGCCATCCGCCATGCCGAAGAAGGTATGGCAGAACTCGATCTCTTTGTTGAGCTCGCTGCTGAAGCTCTTCTCGCACCACGTCGCGACCAGCGGGATCCCGAGCAGATCCTCGAAGAAGCGGCGGTTCGTCTCGTGGTCGCGCACGACGAAGGCGTGATGATGCAGGCGCGACGGCAGGCGCGACAGAAGCCCCACGGTCCTCGGCTCGAACGTATCCATTTCCTTCCTCCCTCAGCTCGGTGCCGGCACCGATAGCACAGACGCCGGCGTCTTGACAGAAGGAGCGCCGGGAGCATGCTGTTGCCCGCATCCTCGATATTTTTCGGAGCCTCGTTCACATGATCAGTGCGGATCTCGCCGGAAAGGCCGCGCTCGTGACCGGCGCCGCCTCGGGCATCGGGCTCGCCACCGCCGAGGCCTTCGCCCGCAATGGTGCGGCCGTGGCGCTCAACCATCTGCCTGAGGATCCGCGGGGGCCAAGTGAGGTCGAGCGCCTCAAAGTGCAGGGCTGGCGGGTCATCGCGGCCCCCGGCGACGTGTCGCAGCCTGGGCAGGCCGAGCGCATGGTGGCGAGCGCCATCGACGCGCTCGGGCGTCTCGATTTTCTCGTCAACAATGCCGGCACCCCTGCGACGCCGACGCCGATCCCGTTCGAAAATCTCGACGCGCTGACCGAAAATTTCTGGTCGACTATCCTGAGCACCAATTTGATCGGTCCGTTCCGTTGTGCCCATGCCGCGGCTGCGGCGCTGAAGCTGGCGCGGGGTGCGATCTGCAACACCGCCTCGATCGCCGGCGTGATGGGATCGGGCAGCAGCATCCCCTATGCGACCAGCAAGGCGGGGCTGATCAATCTGACCCGCAGTCTGGCGCGGACTCTGGCGCCCGAGGTACGGGTCAACGCGGTGGCGCCAGGCCATGTCGACAGCCCGTGGCAAAAGGATTGGCCCGAAGAGCGCAAGCGCGCCGCGGTAGAGCGCACGCCGCTCAAACGCGCCTGTACGCCCGAAGACATCGCCGAGACAATCTTTTTTCTGTGCGCCGGGGCAGCGATGGTCACCGGGCAGACGGTAATCGTCGACGGCGGTTTGACCCTCTGAGGCATTCCGGTGCTATTCCCCTGCGAGTTCCCTGCCGTTCCGCTGCCGTTGATACCGTCGTTGAGAGGCTAACCCACTGATCCAGCTTGGCTAAGCGGCGACGGCGTCACGTGACAAGAGCGAGATTCCCCTGCAAGCAGGGGAACGAGCCCTACCGGAGGAGACCGAAATGAGCGAACAGAAATCGATGAACGGCGCCGAATGGTTGGCGCGGGCATTGGCCGGGACCGGCATGACGCACGTGTTCTTTGTCGAGTCGGTGCTGCGCCGTACCCTGCTCCAGCTCGCGGATTTGGGCGTGAAACCCATCCTCGCCCATTCCGAAAAGGCGGCGGCCTACATGGCCGACGGTTACGCCCGCATCGCCGGGCGGCCCGGTGTGTGCATGGCGCAATCGGTAGGGGCCGCCAACCTCGCCTCCGGGCTACAAGATCCCTACCTCGGGCATAGCCCGGTCATCGCGCTGACCGGGCGCAAGGAACCCTCCTTCCAGCACCGCAATTCCTATCAGGAGATCGCCCACGCCCCGCTCTTCGCCGCGGTGACGAAATTCTCGACCCCGGTCAATTCGACCGCCGAGCTGCCGCGCTTGTTGCGTCATGCCTGGCGCGCCGCGTTGGCAGACCCGCCCCGTCCGACCCATCTCGATTTCTGCGGGCTGCAGGGCGACGTGATCGAACTCGGCCAGACGTCGGAGCCGCCGCTGATCGACCCCGAAACGCGGCAAATCCCGGCGCACAGGCCAGTGGCGGACGCCGCCGATATCGAGCGCGCCGCAGCGGCGTTGTCCGCTGCCCGCCGCGTCGCGATCGTCGCTGGTGACGGGGCGGCCGCCTCGCAGGCAGGACCGGAAATCCTCGCTTTGGCCGAGGCGCTGGCGGCGCCAGTTGCCACCACGCTCGGGGCGCGTGGCATCATCCCGACCCGGCATCGTCTGTCGGCCGGCGTCGCCGGCAGCTATTCCGCACCGCCGGCGAACCGCATCGTTCACAGCGCCGAGCTGGTGTTATTTGTCGGCTGCGACACCGGGGACCAAGTTACCTTGAACTGGCGGGTGCCGTCGCGTGATACCACGGTCGTGCAGATCGATGCCGATCCGGTTGAGCTCGGACGCAGTTATCCGAACACGACAGGGGTTCTAGGGGACCCGAAGGCGACATTGGCCCGGCTCAATCAGGTCATCGGGCACCCGACGCGCGACACCGGCTTTGCCGAGGAAGTCGCGCGGATCGTTGCCGATTGGCGCGCGACGACGGCGCCACTGATTGAGAGCGATACAGCCCCACCCCGCGTCGAGCGGCTGTGCGCCGAGGTTACGCGGACATTGCCCTCAGACGGGATATTGGTAGCGGATACCGGGTATTCGGGAATCTGGACTGGCACGATGGTCGACCTCAATGCTGCCGGGCAGACCTATTTGCGTGCGGCGGGATCGCTCGGCTGGTCGTTTCCCGCCTCGCTCGGCGCCAAATGCGCCGCGGCCGGCCGGAAGGTACTATGCTTCACCGGTGATGGCGGGTTCTATTATCACTTAGCGGAACTGGAGACGGCACGGCGCTGCGGCATAGCGGTCACGGTCGTCGTCAACAACAATTCCGGCTTTGGCCAAAACCTGACCGGTGTGCGCCGGGTCGCCGGCAATCGGCCGGGTAGTGGGGAGGAGCTGATCCGCTTTGGACCGACTGATTTTACCGCCGTCGCCAGGAGCTTTGGTGTGCGGGGTGTGCGGGTCGAGCGCGCCGCCGAGATTGCGCCCGCCCTCGCCGAAGCCCTGCGGGCGGACGAGCCGGTAGTGGTGGACGTTGTCACCGATCTCGAACCGCGCGCGCCGGAGCCGTGGGCTCCCGCTTAGCCGTGAACGATCGCCGTTGTTGCTGCCGAAGTCGCTCTCGGCGGTGGTGGGATATCAGGGGGTGATGCCGAGGCTGCGAATTTTCTCGAACAGGGGCTGGATCTGGGCGCGATAGGTTGGCGATGGCGAGCGCGACAGCCAGAGCTGCTCGAAGGCGTTGGCGGGGTATTCGGGATATTGGCCGCGGAACGAGGCGGCCAGCCGGGCGGCGGCGTCGGGGCGTTCGAGCAGGCAGAGGGCGGCCATCAGGAAGAGTTGCGCGCTGCCGTAGCTGGGATTGCGCTCCAGCGATTTCTCCAACAGGGCAGTCGCCGCATCGACGCTCCCGAGCAGCAGCTCGGCAAATCCGCCAAAGAAGAACCAGATGCTGTGCCGGCGATCGGTCGGATCCAGGCGCATGGCGCGCTCGATTGCCGGCAAGGTCTCGCTGGCGCGGCCGAGCAGGGCGGCGTTGTACCCGGCAAAGCCGTGGGCCAGCCCGAGGCTGTGATCCATTGCCAGTGCCTGGTCGAAGGCGTGGGCGGCCTCCTCCAACTGTCCGGCGGCCGAGCACAGCATCCCTTGGGTGCATTTGGCAAAGGCGTGGCCCGGGGCGAGCGCCAAGGCGATGGCGACCGCCTCGCGACCGAGGTCGGAGGCGGCTGCGGCGGCGCGGGGATCGCCCCACCAGGGATTGCTGACCAGATACTGGCAAGTGCGCGCCAGACCGACCAGCGCCTCGACATTGCGTGGGTCGCGCGCCAGCACAGCGAGAAACCATTGCTGGGCCTGGGCGCTCAGTTCGGCCCGCAACTCGCCCTTGAGGGTGGCCTTGGCGCGGGCTAGGCACTCGTTGATCCCGAGCTGGGCATCGGTGGCGACCGAGGCGCGGCGACTGGCCTCTTGCAGGAGTAGCACGTGCAGCTCGCGGGAGATCCGCCGGGTGATCTTGGTCTGGATCGGGGCGAGGTCTTCAGGCCTGAATTCGTGCCGACCGGCCCAGAGGTACTCGGCCGTCGCCGCGTCGGTGATCCGCATGTTGACCCGCAACATCCCGGGACCGCTGCGCTGGGCGCTGCCGGTGACGACGTATTCGAAGCCGCGCTCGGCCTTGCCGGGGAACTGGCCCAAGATCTCCCGCTCGTCGGCGATCGGCTTGAGCGAAAGTCCGCGGCCGTGGCGCAACAGGTCGGTGACGAGGTCGTCGGTGAAGGCTTCCACGACGTACTGATGCTCGGGATCGCCCGTCAGATTGCGCAACGGCGCCACCGCTACACCGATGCTAGACAACAGACCGGGCCATGTCAGCGTAGCCGAGCCTGAGGCGGCAACCGCAGGCGGCGCCCTTCGAGCGGTGCGGTCGGGCGCGCCGTGGGCAGCGAGGCTGTCGCCCCGACTAAACCCAGGGCTGAACCCGGCACCCTCGGCCACGCCGCTGCGCGGATCGGCCTCTGCGGCAGCGCCCGAGCGCGCCATCTCGCGGGCGAGCGCCTGGGTCTCGTCATCGGGCGCAACCCCGAGCTCGCGCTTCAGGGTCTCGGCGCAGCTCTTGTACTGGCGCAGCGCCTCGCCGCGCCGCCCGGCGCGCGCATAGGCGCGCATCAGGGCGCGCTGACCAAACTCGGAGAGCGGGTCGAGCGCCACCAGCCGGCGGCCGGATTGGATCGCGGCATCGGCCTCGCCGGCGGCATCCTGCGCGGCGGTCAACCGCTGCAAGATGTCGCAAATCAGGGCAAGCGTACGGTCGCGCTCGGCCGCCAGCCATTCCTGAAAGGGCTCCGAATCGATATCGAAATCGGCCAGGAATTCACCGCGGTACAGCTCAGCCGCCCCCTGCAGCTCGGGCCGGTTCGGCGACCGCGACAGGCGCTCGAAGCGGTCGAGGTCGACGACCACGTCCTGAATTCGGCAATTGGCAAAGTCGGCGACCAGGTGGCGCGCCCCGCTCGGCCCGAGCGCCTTGCGCAGCTCCAACAGGCAATTGCGCAGGCTGTGGCGCGCCTGTTCCGACCCTTGGTACGGCCACAACAAGTCGGCCAGCCGCTCTCGACTGACTGCCTGCCCGCCCTGCGCCGCCAGATAGCCAAGCAGCGCCCGCGCCTTCTTGGGTACCTTCCCAAGCCGACAATCATCCCGTTCGATCACCAGAGGTCCAAGGACGCCGATCGACAATGCCATCGCCACTGTTCCAATGCGTAGCTAACTGGAAGCCCGCCCAAGTAATGTCGACTGTCCGAATAATCGAGCTATCGGAACGTGTGCCGAACTTGGGCACTGATCAGGTAGGTCGGAGGCTTATCGGGCGAGACCGGGTCGTCTGACTGGCGCTGCTGGGACAGCAGCCGACGGCCTTAATCGCCGACAAAGATTATGTCCAAAGCTGCTCCCTATCTTTTTGATCCTCTAAATTCTTTAATTCGACTGGTTCGCTGTGCATTCGCTGGCTTGGCACAATCGGCTCCCCCAAGCGCCGCTGAGCAGACCAACGAAAGACGTGCTAAATACACCTTTTTTTATCACACTGCTAATCAGATCATCTGTTGATTGTGTATTGTATCTGATATCCCTTTTTACGGAGAAAATATGGCAGAAATACGTCTAACCCTTTACCACCTTCTAAATGGGCGTCATAAGATCACATTCTTGCCTTGTTCTCTCCTATCTTGGCTGCTCTTTCTCATCATGCTCGTCAACACGCTTTAGCGGAGTGCCGGTTCCGGGCGATGTCGCCCATTAGGGAATGATCAAACCTAAAGCTCTTGCCGAGCGAACCCTATGTTCTGGCCGAGTGGCGCCTGCGTCGCGTCGGCATCGATTACCACGTCGAGCTCGACAATCACTTCTACAGCGTGCCCTATTGCTGCCCGGGCCGAGGTCGAGGCGCGGCTGACGGCGCGCACGGTCGAGATCTTCCTGAAGGGCGAGCGCATTGCGGCGCATCTGCGCGCGAGCGGCAACGGCCGACACACTACCGTGCCGGAGCACATGCCTTCCAGTCACCGCCGCTACGCTGGTTGGACGATCGCGCGCATTCGCCAGGATGCCGCCCGTATTGGTCCGGCGACCGCCGCCTTGTGCGAGCAGATCCTTAAGCATCGGTCACACCCTAAGCAAGGCTTCCGCGCTTGTCTCGGCATTGTCCGCCTGGTGCGACCGTTTGGCGCCGCGCGTCTGGACGCTGCCTGCGCCCGGGCGATCGACATCGGCACGCTCGGCTGTCGCTCCGTGTGGTCGATCCTCGACCACACGCTCGATCGGCACGACGCCCCAAACCGGCCGCCGATAGCGCGCCGATCCTGCACGCCGACATCCGCGGCCCGCGCTACTACCATTAGGAGAGGACATCGTGCTCAACCACCCGACCCGCGATCAGCTGCACCAACTCGGCCTCATCGGCATGGCTCGGGCTTTCGCCGAGCTCGAAGCAGACACCGAGGCCGCCCCGCTCGCATGGGCGACTTCGTCGGAATCCGCAAGGAGCCGCTCAAATTACAGATCGGGTGCCGGGCGCCTCGTCCGACGCAACTCAAGACGTGCATAGCAGCGACCACTGCAGAGCCAAGTTGCATCGATATGCTGCGAGAACGCTTCGCTAGTGCACTGGCTCAAACAGATGGTACAGGGAGGCGCTCGAGTTTGGCCAGGATAGCGTCGGCGGATTTGGTCCAGACGAACGGTTTGGCATTGGTATTGTGCTCGGCGAGATAAGCGTTGATGGCGGTCTGCAGGTCGGCGATCGAACGAAAGACGCCGCGGCGGATGCGTTGACGGGTCATTTTGGAAAAGAAGTTCTCGACCGCGTTGAGCCAGGAGGCCGAGGTCGGGGTGAAGTGGAAGGTCCAGCGCGGATGGCGCGACAGCCAGGCCAGCACTTTGGGATGCTTGTGGGTGGCGTAGTTGTCGAGCACCGTGTGGATCAGTTTGCCGGCCGGGACCTCGCGCTCGACGGCATTGAGGAAGCGGATGAACTCGCTGTGGCGGTGGCGCTGCATACAGCGGCCGATCACCGTCCCGTCGAGCACGCTGAGGGCAGCAAACAGGGTGGTCGTGCCATGCCGCTTGTAGTCGTGCGTCATGGTCTGGCAGCGCCCAGGCTTGATCGGCAGTCCGGGTTGGGTGCGATCGAGTGCTTGGATCTGGCTCTTTTCGTCGAGCGAGAGGACTACGGCATGCGCCGGGGGATCGACATAGAGGCCGACGATGTCGGTCAGCTTGGCGGCAAAGCTGGGATCGCGCGAGCGCTTGAAGGTGCGCAGGCGGTGCGGCTGCAGTTTGTGCGCCCGCCAGATGCGCTGCACCGAACTCGGCGAGAGGCCGGTTGTCTTGGCCATCGCTCGGCCGGTCCAGTGGGTCGCCTGGTGCGGCGGTTCCGTACACGTCAGCGCCACTACCTGGGCCGTCGTTTCCGCCGCGATCGGCGCCTTGCCGGGCTTGCGGGTCTTGTCGCGCAGCAGACCCTCAACCCCGGTCTCGGCAAACCGTTGTTGCCACCGCCACACTGTCGGCCGACTGACGCCGATGCTGTGCGCCACCCACTGCGCCGAGTGTCGATCCGCCGAGGCGAGCACGATGCGCGCCCGTTCGATGTGCTTGCGCGGCCGGTTGCGGTCGGCCACGATCGCCGCCAACTGCTCGCGCTCCGCAGTGTTGAGAACCACGCATACCCCTTGAGCCATCGCCCGATCCCCCAAGCAATGGCCCAGTATCGCAGATCCTAACGCTCTCGTGAATCCTCTGAATGGTGCAAAGCACTAGTGGGATAGCAGAAAAGCCCATAAAATATAAACTTCCTTTTTGACATCTTCGAAGACGTGATATTGACGTTCCTTTGACACTATAGGGTTAAAATTATAGTTGCACACACAGGTGGCGATCCCGGCAGCGGATAAGGTTTGTTTGCCTATTCGAGAAATCACTGACTGAAATCGGCAGACCTGTCCTTGCTTCTCAATAATAATGTGGTATTATGAAAAATCATCATTGGGCGCCAGCGAAACCGAGATCGGATGACTTCAATAATGAAATTTATGTTTCCCAAATAGACACTTTATATAAACAAATACCTATAGTCTTGTCAGTAAATGTAGTGAATTCTTCTTTAGTAGCAGTGGTGCTGGCGTCTTATATGGGGCAGGCACTGTGGTTGATTTTTCTCGCGTTGACGTTGCTTTTGACAGTGGTACGCATGATTGGTTGGAAAGTTTACTGGTCCCGCGCGGCGGCAGCTCGATCGACACCGAGATGGGCGATTATCGCAACGATGGGATCTGGATTATCAGGATTAATTTGGGGCACAGGCAGTGCCTTGTTGCTCCCCGATAGTCTAGTTGAGCAAACCTTTGTTGCATTTGTGATTGGTGGAATGTGCGTCGCCTCTCTAGTCTCGTTTTCGTTCTATCTTCCGGCCTTTATAGCCTACGTCTTTCCGGCCTCGCTGCCGTTGGCGGGCCGATTTTTCCTCGATGGTTGGCCGGTCCACGGCGATATGATGGTGGTCTTTGCGCTGGCGATAACGCTAGCAGCGTACAAATCTAGCCACGGCTTCGCGGTCGGCTTGCGGCTGAATTTTAATCTGATCGAGAGAACGAAGGAGTTGAGTGCCGCAAATACAAGACTCGAGGCGGAAATCGCACAACGGCGGGTCGCAGAAGATAGGCTGCGCCAAGCGCACAAGATGGAAGCCATCGGCCAGTTGACCGGCGGCATCGCACACGACTTCAATAATCTTCTGACTGCGATTGTCGGGCATTTGGAAATGGCCGAGCCTCGGGTTGTTCGCGACTTACGCACGAGCGGGTTGATCCAGGCCGCACTACGTGCGGCGGACCGCGGCGCCACACTGACTCGACATCTCCTCGCCTTCGGGCGCCGGCAGCACTTGGAACCAAGGGCGGTCGACATCGCTGCTGTGATCTACGGAGTCGAGAAGATGCTGCGACAGACCATTGGCCCCGATATCCGACTCGTAACCCAGGTCGGATCCGATTTACCGCCAGCCTGGTCGGATCCGAACCAGCTCGAACTAGCGATCTTGAACTTGGCCTTGAACGCGCGTGATGCTATGCCCGTCGGCGGTACGCTGCAGATCGCTGCCGAGAATAGGCGAACCGAGGCCGGGTTTTCGCCACCGGGTCTATCCGCTGGCAATTATCTTATGGTGTCGGTCTCGGATACTGGGGCCGGTATGAACCCAGAAATTTTAGCGCGTGCCTTCGAGCCCTTCTTTACGACTAAGGAAGCAGGCCGCGGCTCGGGCTTAGGATTGTCGATCGTGCACGGGTTTGCAGCCCAATCGGGCGGGTCGGTCCGGATCACCAGTTCTCCAGGCAATGGGACGAGTGTCGATTTGTGGCTACCCCGAGCCGAAGGTGACTTGATCAAATGCGGCGATCCGGAACCGGAGGCATCCATTAGCGAGCCGGACCAATCACGAATCCTTGTTTGCGATGACGATGCGGATGTGCGGGCGGTCGTGGGAGCGTTTTTGATCGACAGCGGTTATGTCGTCTGGGAAGCAGCAAATCCGTTTCTTGCCTTCGAGATCCTTGAGAGAGAGTGGCCGATAGACCTATTGATTGCCGATTACTCGATGCCCGGAATGAATGGTCTTGCCGTAATCGATCGCGCCCAAACCCACTACCATGGACTGCGAGTGCTGCTCATGTCGGGGCACGCCGATATGCTGCAGGCCGGTAGGGTATCCGGCATTCCATTGTTGGCAAAGCCGTTTAAGGTTGCCGAGTTGAAAAGGCGGATCACGCAAGTGTTGCAGGCGCCGTTGTCTGACGCCTGCAACGCCAAACCGAAATCTCATCTCTTGCCTGTTTGAAGCTGGAGAGACAGAGCGAGCATAGGAAAAATCCGGCCGCCCTTGCGGCCTTTCCCGCTCGCTAACCAGGCGCATACCAATTTCCGCCAACTTTTTACAGCACGGCTGGAGGAATATCTCCGAGAGGTCCGGGTTTCAGTAACCGGCCTCGATTTCGGCCCGGGCCTGCGCGGTCCTGCACTCCCGTATGGATCCCCATTTTTACCCTTTTTTTGCAAGTGACACCGTAACTTCGTCGCGATGTCCCGCTCCGGGTCGAGTCGATGGATTGCAAAAGCTACTGGCCTTCGCAACGAATGCGTGATCAGCGACAATTTACGACCAGCGCTCGGATCATACGCTGCAGGCGAATGCTGGCGGGAGCTCGTTCGATTCTTTGGACACTATTTATTGCGCTTCAGATTGCTGACGTCGTCACCACTAATTACGCTCTGGCTGTTCCGGGCAACTGGGAGGCTAATCCAATAATGCACTTAGCCCAGACTCACTTAGGCTCTGCCTGGTGGCTGCCCAAAGTCGCGGCTGTAGGGTTCGCGGCTATAGCGGTTCGGAAAATGTTGCAATCGTGGCCAATTGTCTTTGCTGTGTCCTATTACATAATGATCGTATCGGTCAACATAGCTTGTCTGTGACCGTTCGCCTCGACTTGGGCTGAACGCAGGAGAGATCAGCCTCGCGGCCAGTGATCAATAAACTCCTGGAGTTATCCGGGCGCCGCCCGGAGTGTGGTTAAAAATGAAGGTGGCGTAGGCAATTGCGTCATCAAATCGTAAGCCGACGATTTCGGCGCCCTGATTAGAGAACAAATCTGCCATAAGTCGGAGGCGCGGCCGAGTTTTCGCCAAGTATCCTGGTTCGTAAGCGATCTAGCTCGGCAATGACCCTCATATCACCGGCACCGTGACTTCGCGAGTTAGGTTGAGGGACCCACAGCGAAGAATTTGCGGCAAGACAAAGTCGAGAGCAAAACTGACGCAGATGGTGATCGTGACAGGAGATGAGGTCACGTCCTCGTTGACGAAATCGTACTCGGAGGCAACCGTTTGGTATCCTGTGCAATTACAAGGCCCGCAAACTGCTCCGAAATCGGCGTTTAGATTGAAAATTCCACCCGTTATCGATACGGATCCAATGGTCATCGCACGCTCACTAGCGTGTCCACAACGCGCAGGACCAGCGGCGTACCAATCACAATCATCAGGGCCGGTAGGACAAATAACATCAGCGGCACCGTCAAAAGGACCGGGAGCCGGGCCGCCCGTTGCTCAAAGCGAGCTAGACGGTCGGCGCGCATCTCTGCGGCCAGAATCCGTAGGGATTCGACGAGAGAGGTCCCAAACTTCATCGACTGGTTTAACGTGACGACAATGCTACGCAGGCTCGGAAGACCGGCTCGCTCAACCAGGTTTTCGAGGGCATGGCGGCGAACCGGTAGTACACGCATTTCGGCCGCCGTCACGCTGAACTCCTTGGCCACTTGCGGGTTGGAGGCGCGGAGGGTGTGGCCCACCTCCTCAATTGCATGATCGAGACTGAGCCCCGCTTCCGCGCAAATAACGAGAAGATCGAGCGCATCGGGTATGCCATTTTCCAGGTGCACTCGTCGGCGTTTGGCGAGCCGCGAGAGGATGACCTCAGGGCAGCGCCAGCCTAGGATAGAGGCGCCCGCCACAACTGCCAACCTGAGCGTCGGCACGCCGACCAACCACTGGCGCCACTCGAGGACCAGCCAACAGAGCGGGACGAAGGTCGCGCAGCCGCAAAACTTGCCTGCGATCAGGGCGGCCAGATGGCCGTGGCCCTTGATCCCGGCCGCGACGAGAGCGGCCAGCAAGCTTTTCTGTTTGGCAGTGCCGATAATCTTCGTTGTAGCGATTTTGGTTCCGAGCCGTTGATACCAGGGCGGGCGTTGCATCCGTGGGGCATCTGGACGACGAAGCGGGATGCGCCGCAGCGCATGGAACAGGCGCTTCTCACGATCCTCGCGATTCCCTATCCACCAGAGGTTGAGCGCCGATAATAACGCTGCAGCCACCGCTAGGATGAGAATGCAGGAGGCAAGTGGGCCCAAGTACATCTTACCGACACGAATGGCGAGATGGGCCTGCAAAAGATCCATTAACGTCACGGGTTGATCCTGCGAAGGTCCCTAGCGCAAACTCTTACTGATCATCACCTTCATCACAATAATACCGAACAACAGACTGACCATCGCGACCCCCAGCATGAAACGTCCACGAGGGTCTATGAACAAGGTGGCTAACACTTGTCGATTGATCAGAAAGAGTCCTGCTCCGGCAACAAAGGGCATGATCGCAACGACTACGGTGGATGCCATCGCCTCGGCAGTGAGAGCGTGGGCTTTCATACGTAGTGCCTTGCGCTGACGAATGATGGCGCTGAGGTTGGAGAGAGTCTCCGCAATGCTGCCACCCGTCCGCCGTTGCAGTAAGAGGCTGACAACAAAGAATCGGAAATCCGGCACACGGATGCGGTCGGCGGCGTGCTGCAAAGCGTCTTCCATTTCGACACCGATGCGTATTTCCCCGAGCATCCGTTGGAATTCGACGGCGACTGGTGCGCGGATCTCATGTGCCGCCAATTGGATCGCCTCGAGTACCGGCAAGCCACCCCTGACGGCCCGGACGATCAAATCTAGTGCGTCAGGGAAAATGTCGAGAAACTGGCGCTGGTTACGGCTTTGAGCGAGCTGCAACATAATGGCGGGCGCACCTACGAATGCGGCACCAATCAAAACGATCGTGAGGCCCGGAGGTGTGTGGGTTACTGCGGCCGCAAAACTGATCACCGCGCCCGCCAGGATCGCAGTTACGACGAGATGCGGTATGCCGAGCCGGCCTCCAGTCGCCGCAAGGGCCGAGTCGAGTCGCGCCAAAACCGCTGCAAGCAGAGCTCTGCGTTGCGGCAGCGGTCTACGAACCGAAACTACAACACTCTTCGCACTCGACGTTGCCATGGAAATCGCTTTTAGCCGCGGTTCGATGACCGCCTTGCGGCGGTCGGCGCGGAGCGTCCAGACGAGCGCCAGACCGAAGAGAATTGTCGAGCCTAGGGCAGCGAGGAGGATTTGTTGGTACAATTCAGTCCCCCGCGATGCCCAATGCGCCGAGAAGCTCTTCGCCGAGCCCGAGTTGGGCTGCACGAGACAGGAAATCAGGCCGCAGCCGGATCAACTCGAACGCCCCGTCAATGGTGCCGTCATTCCGTTCGCCGCGATGTCGAAAGGTGAACAGCTCGCGGGCAGTGATGATGTCAGCTTCCATGCCGGCGATCTCGGTGATGTTCTGCACGCGCCGGACGCCGTCGCGCATGCGCTCGATATGCACGATCAGGTTGAGCGCGCTCGCGACATGCATGCGAATCGCCCTGAGCGGGAGGTTGAGATTTGCCATCATCACCATGTTTTCGATCCGGTAGAGCGCGTCGCGCGGCGAGTTGGCGTGAACCGTCGACATCGAGCCGTCATGCCCGGTGTTCATCGCCTGAAGCATGTCAAACGCCTCAGGGCCGCGTGCTTCGCCTACGATAATGCGGTCCGGACGCATGCGCAAAGCATTGCGAACGAGGTCTCGCTGCGTGACGTGGCCGACCCCTTCGATGTTGGGCGGGCGCGTCTCCATCTGAACGACATGCGGCTGCTGCAGACGCAGCTCGGCGGCGTCTTCGATCGTGATCACCCGTTCATCGCGATCGATGTATTGCGAAACCGCGTTCAGCAATGTCGTCTTGCCCGAACCGGTGCCGCCTGAGATCAGGATGTTGAGGCGCGAGCGCGCGGCAACTTTTAGCACACAAGCCATCTGACGCGACAGGTTCTGTTGGCCAACCATCGCGTCTAGCGTTAGGCTCTTCTTTGGGAATTTACGGATCGAAATGGTGCCACCATTAAGCACGAGCGGCGGCAGAACGATATTGACACGGCTGCCACTGATGAGCCGCGCGTCGACCATCGGGCTCGCCTCGTCGATGCGTCGCCCGATAGCGCTGGCGATACGCTGTGCGATGTTTACGAGGTGCTGGGTATCACGAAATCGTGCGGCGGTCTTCTCGAGTTTGCCGCGTCGTTCGATATAGATATCAAACGGTCCGTTAGCCAGGATATCTGTAACTTCGTCATCATCGAGGAACGGTTCGAGCGGTCCTAGCCCAATCATGTCGTCGCTGAGGTCGGCAGCGAGCGCTGTCTCCTCAAGTTTGTTGAGTTGAACCCGGTCCTGGGTCGCGATCTCGCTAACCAGCTGCGCGACTTCGCCCCGCAGTCGCGCACGCGGAATGCGGCCGGCGACAGACGGGTCGATCCTGGTCATCAGAACGGTCCGGATCCGCTCTTTCAGCTCGTCGAGCAGCGCTAGATCGACGACGGGCACCGGACTGTCGGCAGGCCTCACGAGCACGAGATCCGGCCGCCGCGTTTCAGGTGCTGGGCGCTCAGAGCCGATCGTCATCATCTCACCGACCTCCACCATGGGGTTCGCTCCGGCATATGGCCCGAGATCTCCTTGGCCAGCACCGCGACGGCTTTAGTGAACCTGCTATGCCGTGCCAGTCCCGCAGCGGTAAACAGCTTAGGCCGGAACGGGATTACTACGTTGGGTCGCAGATCGACCTTGGCCATCTCCTCTAATGTCATGACGTAGCGACCGCCTTCACCACTGCGGTTGGCGACGATAAGGTTGCGATGTGCAGCATCGCCTCCGCCGAGCGCGGCTTGCAGTCGCACAGTATCGCGAACCGAGCGTAATGTTTGGTCGGCAACAATGACGCGTATGTCGGCCATACCCAGCGAGAGCCGGTAGGGTGCCCCAGGGAGCCGTGGTACATCCACGATTATGTAATGGAATTGCGCGCGCAGCGCTCCGACGAGCGTCTCGATCGCTTCGGCTCCGAAATCTACATCGGCGTGCAAAGGCTCTTCCGTGCTCAGCACAAAGAGTCGTTCGCTGTGAGCTACCATTGCCCGCTCGAGGAAGACGCTATCGATGCGTTGCGGGTTGGCGAGCGCGTCACATAATCCGGGAGTCGGGCTGACGTTGAGCGCAAGGGCACAGTCACC
This sequence comes from uncultured Alphaproteobacteria bacterium, assembly GCA_963703745.1. Classification (GTDB taxonomy): domain Bacteria; phylum Pseudomonadota; class Alphaproteobacteria; order ATCC43930; family CGMCC-115725; genus AP-15. Next base: position 747,258 of record CAVPFL010000002.1, read on the forward strand.
GTTCTGCAGGTCCAGATCGAGGAGCAGGACCCGGCGTTTCTGGCGATCGGCCAGATACCATGCCAAATTGATTGCGAGTGTCGTCGTGCCGACGCCGCCGCGTGCGCCGACGAAGGCCACCATCTTTCCCAACTTACGACTGACCGGTATCCTATCAGCCGAAATGGGCCGGGGAGACAAAGCCTTTGCCAGCAGTTGCGGAGTAATTGGCTTGACAACGTAGTCGCTGACGCCGGCTTGCACGAGGTCGCGATAGAGGCCGATATCATTGCGGTCGCCAATTGCGATCACGGTCACACCGGGCTCGCAAAGCTGGGCGAGATCCTGCACCTGCGAGACAGGCATGTCCGTCAAGCTGATATCGACAATGATGTTCTCGGGCGACCGTTCGGCACCGAGATGTCGAATCGCCTTGGCTATGCCTCCGCTTTTAATGGTGGCATCGCGAATGGACAGCTGCGATAGACAACCCTCTAGGGCGGCCGCAGTCTCTCCATCGGCAACGAACGCTATTAGCGAAGCGCGGGTCGCGGTCGGCGTGAATGTCTTCTCGATCAGCGCGGGACTGAGTAACGAGCTCGTCGAAAGGCCGTTCATCACTCGGGGATTCCTGTATTACCTCTAATGCAGTCGCCAGTACTGCCGACACGAACGCCTCCGTGTATCACTGCGGCTTTACCGCAACCGATCTCGTTCCGTGAATAATCTCTATTGCGGGTTTCTCGGGGGTAGTCGCTTGATGTGGGGGCGTAGCGTCGCCCAACGCCGGCGAGACATCGCCGGCCCAAGTCGGCCTGACGCTCGGACGTTTGGCCGACCCCGTCGGGTTTGTCACGGTGCCGCCGCCGGCGCCGGTTATGCTACGTAAAGTCAGTGATAGCTTGCCGAGTTCAGTGGCCACATTAATCTTCTCCGCCTCCTCTGGGGTAACCTCTAGCGTCACGCTTCGGCCAAAAACGTTGGTCGCACCGCCGGGCTTTGCGTCAGCCGAGTTGAGGGCTAGCACGCGCAAGTTTTCAACGACTGTCTCGCTAACGGAGCGGCGGGTCAGTGGCGGGTCATTTTTGAACGACTGGGTGAGGATAACATCGACACGGTCGCCGGGATATAAAAGGCTCGTACCGGCTCCACCAGTTGCCACTGGAATCGCGATCGCTCGCGCACCCGGCAACAGAACAACCAGTAGGAAGTCGCGATCGCCTGGTTTAACTACTGCACTGCGTTCAATGGGGTCACCGGCGTTTACGCCCATACGCGTGGCCCCGCCATAGATTTCAGCTCGCTCCTGTTGATCGAGAGACGCACTCGCATTGGTGGCGGAACCGGAAGGCCGCCGGATCTGACCCGGCTCGGCTCTCGTTGTCGCCTGCCAAGCAACATCTTTCGACCGCAACAGGGTGCCGGCCGGGAGTGTTGTAGTTGCGACGAGGATCTGTGTTCTCTCGTCGCTTGTGCCAGCACTGAGCGGCTGCGGCAGTGCGTGTAGAAACACGATTGCCGCGATGGCGAGGGAAATTAAGAACAGGATTGTGAGAATCGCCTTGGCGGGTATCGCGCTCATTTCGGGAGGGGCATCTGAAGAATCAACGTGATGATGCCAGCTGCTGCGATCGCAACCCCATAAGGCACGGTCGGTCGCGCCAGTGCAGCGGTGCTCTCCGTCGACGACGGCATCGTCGCCGAGGACGAAGCACGCCAGAGCAGCGGACGGAGCCTGTCTGCCGCGAGGATGGTGAGTCCGAGGGCTCCACCGCAAAGACTCATCAGGAAAAGGAAGCCGAACAGATCGTCGTGCCCGATAAGCAGCGTCATAACAGCCAATAGCTTGGCATCTCCGCCACCGAGTACACCGCACGAGAATAGCAAAAATCCGCCAGCGAACACTGCCACGCCGGCCACAAGGGTACAACCAGCTGCGGCCGGGTCGTGGAGGAGAATTATTCGGATCAGACTGAGGATGGCGAGGGTGCCAGTGAGTACATTGGAAATCCGCCGCGTGCGTATGTCGCCATAGGCGATGATAGAAAGGATACCGACTGCGACTAGCATAACTGCCGTCTGCATTGCTCGGCTCCTAACCGAGGTTATTATGAGTGGCGGGTCGGAAACGAGTGATCCCGCGCCGACCCGCCACGGATTGCGTTGCTTATTGACCGCCCTGACCGGGAGCGGGAGGGGTAGGAACAGTGACGTTGCTGAGAGTACCGCCGATTTTGGAGAATAGGCCAGAGAGATCGGTGCCAAGCGTCTGCGCACCGACAGCAATGGCAAGAGCAATGAAGACGACGAGCATGGCATATTCGGTGCCTGTGGCACCGCGCTCGTTCTGGTGAAACCGCTGGATCAAACTGAGCACTTAACCTCTCCTCTAGAGATGGAGCGCGGCGGCTGGATCGCCAGTGTGTACCACTCGCAATTGCCACTTTGCCGATGCCCAGGTTAACCGTACTCCATCAATGCATTGTCCAGTTGAGCGTCAGAATGGCGTCCCCAATACAATTTTAGTCGATTTTGACGCTATTGCAGGTAATTTGTCACTCTCCGTAAGGCGCCAGGCTCAGGGATTGGTTATGGTATCGTCCAATTGGCTAGGAGACGGGTGCTCGTTTTGGCGAACGGGGGTAATAGACTTTAGCCGTAGGCGCCAACAGTTTAGTTGAACGTCAATAGCAACGGGCCCCAACGTCGGCGTCCGGCGGTCGGGGTATCCTATGGAACGCGAGGCTCGACGAACTCATGGTTGAAGGCTTCGATAGCTGCAGCTAGTTAGCTGCCCGCTAAGTAATGCCGTGGAGTTGCTCTCGACGGTGGCGGGGGGTCAGGGAGTGATGTTGAGGCTGCGAATTTTGTCGACCAGGGGCTGGACCTGGACGCAATAGGTTGGCGATGGCGAGCGACAGCCAGAGCTGCTCGAAGGCGTTGGCGGGTAGTCCGGATATTGGCCGCGGAACGAGGCTGCCAGCCGGGCGGCGGCGTCGGGGCGTTCGAGCAGGCAGAGGGCGGCCGGGAAGAGTTGCGCGGTGCCATAGCTGGGATCGCACTCCAGCGATTTCTCCAACAGGGCGACCGCCGCATCGACGCGCCCGAGCAGCAGCTCGGCTAATCCGCCAAAGAAGAACCAGAGGCTGTGCCGGCGATCGGTCGGATCCAGGCGCATAGCGCGCTCGATTGCCGGCAAGGTCTCGCTGGCGCGGCCGAGCAGGGCGGCGTTGTACCCGGCAAAGCCGTGGGCGAGCCCGAGGTTGTGATCATCGCGAGCGCCTAGTCGAAGGCGTGGGCGGCCTCCTCCAACCGTCCGGCGGCGAGCACAGCATCCCTTGGATGCATTTGGCAAAGGCGTGCCCTGGGACCAGCTCCAGCGCGATCGCGATCGCCTCACGGCCGAGGTCGGAGGCCGCCGCGGCGGCACGGATCGCCCCACCGGGGATTTGTGACGATCTGCTGGCAGGTCCGCGCCTGACCGACCAGCGCCTCAGTATTGCACGGGTCGCGGGGCGAGCGTAGCAAGAAACCATGGCCGTGCCTCGGCTGTGATCTCCGCCAGCATCTGCCCCTGAAACGCGGTCGCCGCGCGAGAGAGACACTCGTTGAGCCCGAATTCCGCACCGGAGTTTATCAAGGCACGGAGGCTCACCGCTTCGAGGAGGAGAATATGAACCTCTCGGGGGATTTGCCGGGTAATCTCGGTACGGATATTTGCGAGGTCCTCGGGCTGGAATTCATACCGCCCCGCCCGACGGTCACAGTGATGTTTGATAATGCGTGGGGCCATCGTGGCCTCGCTCTCTTGGAGCTTGGTATTTCGGACCGCCGAGCGGCCTGCCCCTTCGGTAATCGACCCGGCACGCCCCGGATCGCAGCAGCGTCCTCATCGTGGGAGATCGGATGGATGGAGGGGACATCAGCGACTGGTCAGGCGGCGATGCCGAGGCTGCGAATTCTCTCGAACAGCGGCTGGACTTGGGCGCGGTAGGCAGTGACAGCCGAGCGCGTCAGCCAGAGTTGCTCGAAGGCGTTGGCCGGGTATTCCGGATATTGCTCGCGGAAGGCAGCGGCCACGCGCGCCGCCTCGCTCGGACGCCCGGCTAACGACAGCGCGGCCATCAGGAAAAGCTGCGCACACCCGTAGCTGGGGTTGCGTTCCAGGGACTTGTGGAACAGCTCGATCGCTGCATCGGCGCGGCCGAGGAGCAGCTCGGCAAATCCGGCGAAGAAGAACCAGATGCCGTGCTTCCGATCCGTCCGATCGAGGCTCATAGCCCGCTCGATCGCCAGTAGCGTCTCCTCGGCCCGACCAAGAAGGGCCGCATTGTACCCGGCCCAACCGAGCGCGCTTGCGAGCCCTTGATCCATTGCCAAAGCTTGTTCGAACGCGCGCGCCGCCTGATCCAGCTGTCCTGCCACGGAGTACAGCATGCCTTGGGTGCATTTTGCCAGCGCATGCCCGGGCGCAAGTTCCAGCGCGATCGCGACCGCCTCGCGCCCGAGATCGGAGGCCGCTGCGGCGGCACGGGAATCACCCCACCAGGGATTGGTGACGAGGTGCTGGCAGGTCAAGGCGAGACCAGTCAAGGCGCCGACATTACGCGGATCGCGCGCGAGCGTGGATAGGAACCACTGCTGTGCCTCGGCCGTATGCTCGGCCCGCATCTCTCCCCGCAGCGCCGTCTTGGCCCGGGAGAGACACTCGTTGATGCCGATCTCCGCCCCCGAAGTGACGGAGGCACGGCGGCTCGCCTCTTGTAGGAGCAGCACGTGCAGCTCGCGGGAGATCCGCCGGGTGATTTTGGTCTGGATCGGGGCGAGGTCTTCAGGCCTGAATTCGTGCCGACCGGCCCACAGATACTCGGCCGTCGCCGCGTCGGTGATCCGCATGTTGACCCGCAACATCCCGGGACCGCTGCGCTGGGCGCTGCCGGTGACGACGTATTCGAAGCCGCGCTCGGCCTCGCCGGGGAACTGGCCCAAGATCTCCCGCTCGTCGGCGATCGGCTTGAGCGAAAGTCCGCGGCCGTGACGCAACAGGTCGGTGACGAGGTCGTCGGTGAAGGCTTCCACGACGTACTGCTGCTCGGGATCGCCCGTCAGATTGCGCAACGGCGCCACCGCCACGCCGATGCCCGACAACAGGCAGGGCCAAGTGAGTCTCGCCGACCCCGAGGCGGTTACCGCGAGCCGTTCCCCTCTAGCGACTCGCTCGGACGCACCGCGGGCGGCGCTGCCCCCCGGGCCAAACCCGGCAGCCTCCGCGCCGCGGCGCTGATCGGCTTCTGCAGGACTGCCGGAGCGCGCCATCTCGTGGGCGAGCGCTTGGGTCTCGTCATCGGGGGCAACCCCGAGCTCGCGCTTCAGGGTCTCGGCGCAGCTCTTGTACTGGCGCAGCGCCTCGCCGCGCCGCCCGGCGCGCGCATAGGCGCGCATCAGGGCGCGCTGACCAAACTCGGAGAGCGGGTCGAGCGCCACCAGCCGGCGGCCGGATTGGATCGCGGCATCGGCCTCGCCGGCGGCATCCTGCGCGGCGGTCAACCGCTGCAAGATGTCGCAAATCAGGGCAAGCGTACGGTCGCGCTCGGCCGCCAGCCATTCCTGAAAGGGCTCCGAATCGATATCGAAATCGGCCAGGAATTCACCGCGGTACAGCTCAGCCGCCCCCTGCAGCTCGGGCCGGTTCGGCGACCGCGACAGGCGCTCGAAGCGGTCGAGGTCGACGACCACGTCCTGAATTCGGCAATTGGCAAAGTCGGCGACCAGGTGGCACGCCCCGCTCGGCCCGAGCGCTTTGCGCAGCTCCAACAGGCAATTGCGCAGGCTGTGGCGCGCCTGTTCCGAGCCTTGGTACGGCCACAACAAGTCGGCCAGCCGCTCTCGACTGACTGCCTGCCCGCCCTGCGCCGCCAGATAGCCAAGCAGCGCCCGCGCCTTCTTGGGTACCTTCCCAAGCCGACAATCATCCCGCTCTATCACCAGAGGTCCAAGGATGCCGATCAACAATGCCATCAGGATTATCCTAATGCACGGAGAAGGTTCTTCACGGATTCACGGCCGAACGCGGTAATGCAGCATCGATCGACCCTAGGGGTTAGTCAAGCAACTTCGGGTCGTGATTAGGCAAGTCACGAGAGCGGCGGTTAGATGCTCGACCATCGTACACCCTCGCCGATCCGTTCTTGGTATGCGGCGATCTTTTCCTCAAGTATTCGGCATAATGCACCCAGCCCACGCGCCCGCAGAGGCGGCAAGAGGTCCTCGTACATGATGGCGCGATGGCCGGGGCCGGCAGGCTCTGGAACCGCCTCGTTCCATAATTCAATAGGAGTGAGGCTCGGACCAAATGCCGATGTCTCCTCCACCCCGGCCGCGAGCAGCTCTAGCCGAGTCCGCAGACATTTTTCGCAACGCCCGCAGTTGGCCCCGTCCTCGAGGCGGGCGGGGCAGACGCGCAGAGCCGCGAGTGCTGTCGGCCAACTGGCGAGATCTCGCACTTTCTCTAGCCGAGAGAAGCGCCCGCCATCGTGGACGACAGTGACCCGCTGGCTTGAGAATAGCCCATCCACGGCTGGATGCGAGCCCATCGGAACTGGGTGGTTCGCCACGTGATGCGACGCGCCAATAAAGAAAAAGGCCGACCCAACAATCGCGGCGTGACCGGCGGCCGCCAAAGCCGCGCCATTGTGGCGGTAAGTCCAGAAATCCAGTTTCGAAGGCAAATGCCGCAAATTGGTGCGGCACGGGATGAGCCGCACCCCAACTTCGGCGGCCACCGGCTCGAGGCGCCGAAGAGCCATTCGAAAACGCTCATTCTCGGGGTCGCGCGGCCGTTTTCCGATGTCGAACCCGTGGATGAACAGGACCTCGCGGATGTATGCTGGATCACTGTCGCGGTATAGCCGTCGATTATGCATCAGCGTATGGAGCCCATCCACGCCTCCCGACAAACAAGAGACGGCGCGCCGCGGCGTGGATAGGTTTCTGCACCTCCCCCGGGCAGGGGTCTCGATCGTCGGAGGGTGAGGATTCATCCCACCCCAGCTCGCCCACCATGCGTGAGCGGTGCGCAACCCCTCGACCAGCATTGGGCAGGGCTTTTCTTCGATTCGCAGCCTTGACTCTCCGTGCAATGCAGCCAGCGGAAAACACGCGGCCAAGAATGCGTCGGCAAACGGCTCGTCCAGCTGGCGCCCATCCGTTATCTCGCCATCATTGATTTCGAATTCGAGCACGTGGTCGGGGTACGGTTGATCCTCCCATTCGATAGTAGCCGAGATTATCCTCGTATCCGCGACGGCGGTGGCCAAGTTGCGAATGATCATCGAACTGCGTCCAGGCCGGCGCGTAGTGCAGGCGGCTTTGCGTCCACCAACCGTTATCCGCCGGCACCTCTAGCAAGAGATTACGCAGGCATCCGTCAAAAAAGCGTCCAGATCGGTGTCAGAAGAAGGCGGATTGGCAAATCTCGGGAAAGAGTGACGTGCGGATTCTCGGTGGATAAACTCCCTACCGCTACCAATGGTTGGAGCCGTCTGCGCCCCGGCCATGCCAGCGTTGCCTGCAGCCGTTGGTCCGGCGGGAACATGTCGGGGTCCGGTTATAAGAGCGGCATCAGGCTAGGGCGGACCTGGAAATTCGCGTCTGTGACCATCGATGGGGCGTCCACGACTCGCTTGCCATGGAACACCGCGCCGTATACCTCCCCCAACGCTTCGGCGGTGCTTCGAGGAAATAGCCCAGCCGAACGGAGGAACCGTCATGAGCGATGAACTCCCAACTGCCGCGCGCATAGCCGATCCCGGCATTCGAGCACTCTATCGGCTGGAAAACCGATGGCAGGCATGGCTCGACGTCGAGGCGGCACTCGCTGAGGCACAGGCCGGGCTCGGTATTATTCCCCCGGAAGCGGCGGACGCGATCGCGCGCGCGGCTCGGCTGCAACTACTCGACCGGGCACGCATCGACGAGGGGTTCGCGCGCACTGGCCACACTATCGTCCCGTTGGTCTGGGAACTCAGCCGGATTGTCGGCGAACCGCACGGTGGGTGGGTGCATTGGGGGGCGACGACGCAGAACATCACACAAACCGGCGATCTTTTGGTGCTGCGTGAGGTTCACCGGATCTTCTTTCACTTGATCGCCGGAGCGCTCGCGGCGATGGCTGATCTGGCCGAACGCGGCGCCGAGATGCCGATCGCCGGTCGGACCCATGGCCAGCACGCGGTCCCGGCGACCTTTGGCTACAAACCGGCGGTTTGGATCGACGAAACGATTCGCCATGTCGAGCGCCTGCGTCAGTTGGCGCCGCGTCTCTTCGTGGCGATGTTGGGCGGCGGGGCCGGCACTTTTGCCTCGCTCGGGGCGCAGGGGCCGGCGGTACAGGCTGGCATTGGCAAGCGGCTCGGCATGCTGCCGATGCAGCTGCCAGCGCGGACGATCAGCGATCATCTCGCCGAGAACATCTGTGTCTTGGGCCTCCTGGCGGCGAGCTGCGGCAAGATTGCCCGCGAGATCTACACCCTGATGAAGACCGAGTACGGGGAGGTCGAGGAGCCGGTTCCGCCCGGCACGGTCGGCAGCTCGACCATGCCGCAAAAGCGCAATCCCAAGCTCTGTCAGGACATCATCGCCGCCGCCGCCGAAGTCCGCGCAACAGTGCCATTAGCCCTCGAGGCGATGCAGACCGAGCACGAGGCCGACCGTACAACGAGCCTGATAATGGAGGCCGCGGAGGCGCGCGCATGCATTGCCACCGGCGACATGCTCGCCCGGCTCGTCGACGTGCTGAAGGGGCTGCGACTCGACCCGGCCCGGATGCGCGAGAACCTCGAGCTTGGTGGTGGGTTGATCATGGCCGAAGCCGTCATGCTTGATCTCGGTACCGCGATCGGCCGGCAGCATGCGCACGACGTCGTCTATGATGCCGCTCAGGCTGCGTTTGTCGAGGGTCGTCCTTTCGGCGTTCTGCTGGCAGAGGACCCGCGGGTGACCGGTCATCTCGATAAGAAGGCGATCGAGCGGTTGCTGGACCCGACCGCCTACACCGGGCTGTGCGCAGAGATGGCGCGCGACGCAGCCGCCCGGGCGCGCGCCACCGCGGCCGACATCGCTCGAAAAGGCACGACCACATAAGCAGAGGCTGCCGGATGGATCGCTTCGATCTTCTTCACCGAACATTCGATTGGCGGTGACCCGGCGAAAACCTGCCCACGGGCGAAATTGATCCCGCAGCTCCAATAGAGAGGAGGCCGAAATATGCCTAAAATCGAGCAATACGCAGCCCGCGGGGTATATGATCCGCCGGCCTATTCACAAGCCGTCAAGGTGACCGGCGTCGAGACGATCCTCTATATCGCGGGCCAGGTTGCCTATGACGAGAAAGGCGGGGCCGCCCATCCCGGCGACTTCAAGGCGCAGGCCCGCGCCGTGCTGCAGGCGGTCAAGGCCCAGGTCGAGGCCGGCGGCGGCACGATGGCCAACATCGTTAAAATCAACACCTACGTGACCGACATTCGCCACCGCGCCGATTGGGGGCCCATCCGCGAGGAGTTCTTCGGCAAGAAATCGCCGGCGAGCACGATGGTCGGGGTCGCGGCCTTAGCGGCGCCCGAGTTTCTGATTGAGGTCGAGGCGGTCGCCGTACTCTAGGTCTGCTTGAAGCAGCGCGTCGCGTTCTCCCAGAAGAGCTTGCGCCGCACTTCCTGCCCGAGGCTCGACCACTCGAGGATCTTGTCAATCGAGTGCGGAAACCAGGATTCGTAGTGCGGGTAGTCCGAGCCGAACATCAGGACCCCGTCGCCGAGGGCGCCGGTGACCATGTTGAACATCGGCTCGTGCTCGTGCGCCTCGATGTTGCAGAACACCCGCCCGGCGGCGAAATGCTCGCTCGGCAAGTGCTTGAGTTTGGCGGTGCGGCCGACGTAACTGACCTGCTCGTCCATGCGGCGAACCCAGAACGGCAGCCAGCCGAAGCCGCATTCGAGCACGCAGAGCCGCAGGGCGGGATAGCGGTCCAAGATGCCGCCCGCCAGAAAACCGGCCATGAACCGCATCGCCCCCCAGGGGTGCGAGCACAGCCGCGCCAGGTAGACATTGTCCCACATGTCCTGGTAGCCGGGGAAATAGGGCGGCGACCAGGTAAAGCTGTGATGGACGATCGCCAGATCGTGCTCCTCGGCGGCGCGCCAGATCGGTTCGAGATCCGGGTGATCGACGGGCCGGTCGTTGTCGAGCAAGGGCTGCACCGCGACTGCCCATTTCGAGCGACCCCATTCGCGGATTTCGCGCACCGCCTCGCCGACGTCACGCGTCGAGGCGACGATCGGCCCCTTGAGCCGCTCCGGGAACGGCCCGCAAAATTCGTGCATGAAACGGTGGTAGGCGCGGATCAGCCCGATTTCGAGTGACACGTCGGGCAGCCCGACAACGCTCGTCCATACCGACGGGACGAGGAAATGCACGTCCGACCCTTCGGCATCCATGTCGAGGACACGGTTGTCGGAGCGGTCGTCGACGACCCCCGGGCTCGGGCGCCTCTCGCCGCGCCAGACGCGGCCGTCGGCCGATCCGGGACGCGGCTCGGCGTCGCCCAGGGTGCGCTCGTAGGCCTTGTGGGCAAAGCTGTAGGTGTGGCGGATGCTCCCATCGACGCTGCGCGATTTGATCGCACGGCGATAGGGCGTCAAATCGTCGAGGCGGGGTCGGAAACCCGGATCGACGTACTTCTCGAGGACGTCGGCGCCCGGGTCGATATGCGTGTCGGTGTCATACACACGGAAACCTTCCTTCATGCCACGTCTCCTTTCAGGGCTTTTGGGCTCGAGGCCGGATCGGGCTCATTTCAGCTGATCCGCGACCTTGTCGAGCCCCGCCTGGACGCACGGCTCGTCGACGCCGGGCGAACCGGAGACGCCGACCCCGGCGATGACCTCATCGCCGAGTTTGATCGGCAATCCGCCGGGGATGGCGATGACGTTCGGCAAGGTCACCTGCTGGTGAACCACCGGGTCGTTGTCGGCAAAACGCTTGGCGTAGGCGGCGGTCGAGGTGCGAAAGCTGCGCGCGGTATAAGCCTTGCGGCGGGCGTTCTCCATCGTATGCGGGCCGGCGTTGTCGGCCCGCATTGCGACGATGACCTCGCCGTCGCGGTCGACCACGACCGCGGAGACCGCGTAGCCCTTGGCGGCACAGCTGTCGATCGCCGTCTCCGCGATCGTCTTGGCCATCGCATAAGAGAGGTCGCGGTGGGTCAGCAGCTGCGCGTGTGCGAGCGAGAAGACGGTGCTCAACGCACCACTCACGGCGAGCAACAGCATCCGAGACATGGCTGGTCCTCAGTTCAGCCGCACACCCTCGATCGTGATGCGATGCAAGAGGCGGCGATCGCCGTGATAGTCGTTGACCGCGAAATGCCAGGTCGAGCGGTTGTCCCAGAAGGCGAGCGAACCCTCGCGCCAACGGAAGCGTATGGTGAACTCGGGCCGGACCGCGTGTCGGTAGAGGTAGTCGAGCAGCGGCCTTGATTCCTCATCGGTCCAGCCGTCGAAACGCAGGGTGAAACCCGGGTTGACATAAAGCGCCTTGCGGCCGGTCTCCGGGTGGCGGATGACGACGGGGTGGATGGCGTCCTGTGTCGCAAGCTCCGGGTTGCCGATGCGATCCTTGAGGTCGCCGCGCCGGGCGTGGGCCTCGGCGCCAAAGACGTGCCGGCTCGAATGCAATGCCCGCAACCCGTCGAGGGCCGCCTTCAGCCCGTCCGAAAGCGCGTCATAGGCGGCGTACATGCTGGCGAACAATGTATCGCCGCCGGTCGCGGGCACTTCGCGGGCATAGAGCATCGAGCCCATCGCGGGCGCCAGATCATAGCTGTGGTCAGTGTGCCAGCCATTGCCGATGTTCTGCCGCTGCTGCGGCTCCTTGCGCACCTCGGCGATCATCGGATAGCCGGGCACGGTGGCAAAGAAGCGGTTGACCTCGATGCCGCCAAAGCGCCGTGCAAAGTCGAGGTGCTGCTCCGGCGTCAGTTGCTGGTCGCGGAAGAAAATGACGCCGTGCTCGCCAAAGGCATGGCGGATTTCGGCCAGCGCCGGCTCTGCCGGCGGTGTCATGAGGTCGACGCCGCCGATCTCGGCGCCGAGCGCGGTCGAAAGTGGCCTCACCCGAATGTGGTTGTAGGTCATGGTTCTTTCCCTTCGGTTCATCGCGACCAGTCGAACTCTGGATCAGACCCTGCCAGCAGCTCGGGTAGCCATAGCCGCGCGATTTGTGAGTGCTGAACCCGCGACGCCTCGACCCGATAGCGGCGCCGAAGCACCGCCGCCAGGGCCGGCTCGACATTCGCCAAACGGCTGGCGATCAGCTCCGCCACCTTGCGCGAGAACGGGCCGGTCTGCTGCTCGATATAAATCACCCGCAGTGCGCCCTCGCGCTCCGGCTCCCGCGCGACCCTCTCGCCGAGCCATCGGTCGATGAATTCGAGGCCTTGCAACGGGTTGCCCGTGGCGGGATCCCTGCCATAGAGCCCGTCGAATACGAAGAGTTCATCGGGTGGCCGCCGGGCTCCGGCGATGACGTCGATGGCCGGCATGCCGCCGCCCGAATGGGCCGCGAGGATAAAGCGGTCGATCGCGAGCGTTCCTCGGCCCATCGCCTGGGCAAAGCCGTGCAAGCCATAGTCCACCAGTCGATCCGCTCCGCCCGAAAGCAGGGCCGGGAAATCGTACCACGTATACCTCAACCAGTTGCCGCGAGGGAGCAGAGCGATGGTCGGGCGCTTGCGGCCGGACAGGTCGAGACCGCTGCTGGCCACCTTCTCGGCGAGCGGCATCGCAGGACCCTGCTGCGAAAACCCGTGCAGGTAAACGACGACATCGACCGAGGCGGCTGCGAGTGGGATCTTGTTCCACCGCAGGAACAGGTCGGGCTGGGTTCCCGCATGGGGCTGTAGCACCGGTGTGTCGATGAGATAGGCCTCGCCCGGGGCTACGCTGTCCCCCGCGAGGGTAATTCCCAGATCTTCCATGACTGCTCTCAGGGAGAAAAAACCGATTCGCCGCTTAATTTGCCCCGCTCGATGGCAATTAGTAGTGCTCTATCAGCCATTTGAATTCCTTTCCCGGGCGAGGTGCTCAGGGAACCCTGCAGGGAAGCGAAACCGGGCTCTGAGGGAGGTAGCAGGGAGCGAGGAGCACCATTTCGGCGCCGCGGTGACGCGGTTCGAGGTGACGCCACGCTGATGCGGTCTAGCGCACATTATGCCTCGATCTTGATCTAAACATGGCGATGGCCATGCCGCGCCTGGCCTGAAACTTGTCAAGCGTCTGGGCGATGCCCATCTTAACTTTTGTCGGCTTCTTCATGGTTCGGCCTGCCTTCCCGAGCGCGATCGAGCGCCGGGCCGCGCTCCGTTCGATGTGGTGGTGTGACCGCACCGTTCGCTCGTGAGCGGCGGCGAATTTTTGACTATGCGAAGGACTAAAATGGCTATCGGAACCGTGAAGTGGTTCAATTCCCAAAAAGGCTACGGCTTCATTCAGCCGGAGGACGGATCGAAGGATGTGTTCGTACACATCTCGGCCGTCGAGCGCTCCGGTATCGGCAATTTGCGCGAGGGCCAGCGGCTCAGCTTCGAGCTCGAACGCGGTAATCAGGGCAAGACCTCCGCGGTTAATTTGCGGCAAGCCTAGCAGGCGAGTGGGGAGCCCGATCCACCGGCTCCCCTTTTGCCGACGGCGTCAGGGGCCGCGCACAAGCCCCTGGAGAGGCCTCCGGATCGTGCGGGCCCCCCTGCGCGACAGGGTGCAATGACTACGCATCTGCGACACTACCGCCTTCGGCCGAATGTCATCGCCGCCATGCGGCCCCGGTGAAGGAGCATTTGCGGGAGGTTGCATTCAAATACGAGCGGCTCGTAGCCGCACGGGTCGATAATAGCACGTCGTCCGACCCTTGAGGCCGAGCCGATGGCATCCGCAAGCGTAAGGCGTTCCCTCCATGCGGCGCCCGGGAGAGTAAAGCATGTCCATGTCAGCACATAAGTTTTCCGTTGGACAGACGGTCCGCTTCTCACCCGATCGGAACCAAGGGGTTACCGTCCGGGGGAGTTTCAAAGTCGTCCGTCTGTTGCCCGAAGCCGCCAGCGTTCTCCAATACCGGGTAAAGAGCCAGTTGGACGGCCACGAACGCGTCGTGCGCGAAGACCAGCTGGCGCGATCGTGAGGGAGTGGGCGCGATGCCGACTATGTCTCTGAAGATCACCCGTCCACCAACCGGCGCCGCTGATCTCGGCACTCCCGAGCTGGGTAAACCGCTGTTCCGCGGCACGGGCGACACTGATTACCTCTGCGGTAGCTGCGGGTCCGTCATAGCTGCGAGCATGGGACCGAACCAGCGTGTCAACGTCGACGCGGCGACTTGTGCCACGTGCGGTGCGGAAAACGAGTTCCCGCTGCACTTGCGAGGATGACCGCCAAGCGGGGTCTTTAGGCAGCCACGTTCACGATCGAGCGGCACGAAAATGCCCAAAACACATCCCCACGCCGAGGCGACCTATCGCGTAATCCCGTTTGACAACGGGGCGTTTGGGGTCGAAGTCAGCATCCCGGACAGTCATCCGACCAGGGTGAGCAAGTTCGAGACCGAAGCCGACGCCGAAGCGTGGATCGCCGATCATCGCAGCCGGGTGCAGTCCCAAACGCAATCGGGCCGCCAGTTTCGCAGGTCGCGTGGACCCGGTCGTTAACTCGGAGGTTCGCCTGGATCACGATCCCGCAGCGGGCCGGGCATAAACGGCCCCGCAACATCAGTCCCGTCGTTGGGGTAGGCGCGCGCGGGGGGCGAGGGAATGGCTCAGCGTATCGAAGTCCGCGAGGCTGAACGACCGGATGCGCCGGACATTGCGGAAATTCACCTGACCGCGCGGCACGGGGCGATGTCCTATTGCACCAACCTCACACCGATCAAGAGACGCGAGACCGGTTTGCCCGCGTCGTCGGCGACCGACCCGCCACGTGGTGGATCGCGCAGGTCGAACACGAGATGTGGGCTACATGCGCATCGATGGAGAAAGCTGCACTCACCTTTATGTGCGGCCAGTCTGGCAACGACGCGGCGTTGGGTTATGCCGGCTAAACAAGGCCAAAGCCTTGAGCCCCCGGCGGCTCGAGCTTTGCGCTTTTCAGCGCAACACCAATGCGAGGGCATTTTACGAGTTCGCAGGGATTCCGTGCCGTGCAGTTCACAGAAGGTCGCAACGAAGAGAACGATCCGGACGTTAAATATGAATGGGAGCCAGCTCGACGAACCAGCTAGTCTCCTAAAGCTGGTCGCATCACTTCCGTGCGCCGGAGCCTTTGGCGACAGAAGGTGGCGGGATCGACGGCACGTAGCCATTGGTCCA
This sequence comes from uncultured Alphaproteobacteria bacterium, assembly GCA_963703745.1. GTDB lineage: Bacteria > Pseudomonadota > Alphaproteobacteria > ATCC43930 > CGMCC-115725 > AP-15. The sequence continues at coordinate 762,643 of CAVPFL010000002.1, forward strand.
CCCAGTCTTTTTGGACGGGTCCGTCGAACCCGCCCCCCGGTGTGATCCGATCTTTGGACCCCGACGACCCGCGCCGCGGCCAAGCCTTCCAAAGTGCCGTTGGCGCAGGAACCGACGAACGCCTGTTGGATCGGCACCCCGGCGGCCCCGGCGACCGGGACGGAATTGCGGATCACTGCGTCCGACAGTGCGACCAGCGGTCCGATATTGTCGAGGTTCACTGGCGGAATTATGCGATCCCGGGACAGATGAATGACGCCGTTTGACGGACGATAGGCGATCTGGCGGCTCCGCAAAGGCGGCGTGTCATGTCACCAGGTTGTACGATTTCAGCAGGTTGACCAGCTCTTCAGCCCATGCGCGAGCCTCCGGCATCTTGCCGGCATCTCTGAAAGCGAGAGCCTTCGCCAAGGCTTGGTTGAGCGCAGATCGCTCGGCGGCGGATAGTTTTCCTAGGGCCGCTGGGGCGCTACGAGCGGCGGCTGATGTGCTGCGCATTGCTACTGATTTACCTCGCACAAGATCCTACCGGTTTCGGTGGGCGATAAATTTCGACGGTCAACGCTTCGATCGAACTGCCTGTCCATATTCATTTTAGGGCCCCCGCATCCGCGTTCATGCGCGCCGCGCTTATGGCGGGTCTTGGTGCGCCTGCCGGGCCCGGCCTTGGCCGATCTCAAAGTCGCAACCGTCGCGGAGCAACGTGTTTGCAGCCGGCACTCGGATATTGTCGAAAACAACCTCTGCATGGCCATGCGGGGCTTCGTGATAGCCGAAGGAGGGTGGCTTGCGCTTGACCACGACAATTGGGGTCGACGGGATCAGGCGACATCGGCCAGCTGCGTCGGGACGCTGTAGTTCCGGCCCTGAACCCTCCACGTTCCAGCTGCTCAGGATCACGCTTATCTCTTGCGGATGCCGCGCGATATGCAGACGTCATAGGCACGGAGATCGCGGCCCGCCGGCAAGCCGCAGCCGGTCAGAACGATCGCCAACGCCGATGCGATGAGCAGGTGCTTGGCTTGCGTTGCCCGTGACCTGCCGCTTCCCGCCCGCGTCGCGCCGAAGCTCGCCGGATTATGGCTCGTTATGCGGATACTCCTGCGTGACCGTCCGTCGTGAGTCTCCTGGACCTGTAAACGCGCCGGTCGGGGAGGTGTTGCGTATTAACGATGGTCGAACTAAAGAAAAATTGATTTGGGTTAAAATGGTTCTATGATTTCCGCCTGCTTTGATTGGATCGTGAACCGTCGTCGTCGCTCTCTGCGCGTACGGCCGTTAAACCGACGCTTCTCCCTGGCGCAGCTCGCAACCTCGCACGGTCCTACCCCGGCATTCAGCAAGGCCACCGGCGGTCGCAATCGAGGAGCGCCCTACGGTCTGGGGCGCTTATCTGCCGACCTAGTGGCTAAAATCCGCTCCACGGTCAGCTGGGCGGATCTTGGTGTGTAGCTTATCGATCTCCCGCTCCCAGATGTCCTCGGCATCTCGCCCGATACCAGCGTCGGACACCCGCGCCGCCTGCTCCTGAATCTGCTTCTTCCAGGTGCATATCTGGTTTGAATGGACCCGGTCTCCTGGCCAGGTCCGCAACACTCGACTGCTCTCGCGCCGCCTCCAAGGCGATCTTTGCATTCGACGCCGCGTCGATCTTCCCTCTCGTCTTCTTCATCGTCTTCTCCGCCTAACACGGCGAAACGGCACACGCTCCCAACCACCCCGCTGGTCCCAAACCCGAGGTCCGCTTCAGCATTTTCTCGTCAAATTGACGAGAAATCCCCCGAAAATAACTCACAAGGATTTCTGAATTCGGGGAGACTCCTATGCCGAGCAGGCTGCCTCTGCTCCCAGACGCTTCTGGTGCCGCATCCAGGTCGATCACCACTGGACTCCCGACGGAAAACTAGGGGGTGAGTTTCCCATAGTCGAGGAGGGTATGATGCCACAATGAGCTCGCAGCGCGGCAGCCTTGCTGGCGGCGCTCCTCCTTCGCAAACTTCCGGCGTGCCACTCAGGCCGCGGCGCGAGCCGAGACGAGCGCCGGCCGTTGGTTGCGGAAGGGTGTCGCCTTCTCGAAGGCGTCGGCGATGCGGAACAGGGTCGGCTCCTGGAATGGCTTGCCGACGAGCTGGATCGCCACCGGCAGCCTGCCTGCCCCGAAGCCGGCGCAGACCGAGATCGCCGGGTAGCCGGCGACGTTGAACGGCATGGTAAAGCCGGGCTTGTCGAACAGGTCCCATTTCGGCACTGCGTCGATCTTCGCGGCTTCGGCCGGCTGGGTTGCGGTCAGCACGACATCGAGCCGGGCCATTGCCTGCTGCAATTCGGCGCGCAATTCGCGGCGCCGGCGCACCGCCTGGACATAATCGACGCCGGTGACCAAAGCGCCCAGTAACAGCCGGCTGCGCAGGCGCTCGCTGAAGTCGCCGAGCCGGGTGCGCGACCACTCCTCATAGGCCGCCGCGCGCTCGGTCATCGAGATCAGCGACCCGCATGCCGCCCAGTCCTGTAACGGGGAAAGCTGCACCTCGCGCAACTCCGCCCCGAGGTCGCGGAACGTGCCGAGGGCGGCGTCGATGCCACGCTGGGTGCCTTCGCTGACCTTGTGGTCGACCTCGTGAAAATGATGGATCACGCCGATCTTGAGCCCCTTGATGCCGCTTCCCAACAGCGCGGTGTAGTCGGGGAGGGGACGCGATGCGCTCGCCGGGTCGCGCGGGTCGTGCCCGGCCAGCGCCTGCAGCATCAGCGCGCAATCCTCGGCGGTCCAGGCCATCGGGCCGATATGGTCGAGGCTGTAGGCGGCGGGTGCGACACCGGCGCGGCTGACGAGGCCATAGGTCGGCTTGATGCCGGCGATGCCGCACAATGCCGCCGGGCCGCGGATCGAGCCGCCAGTGTCGGTGCCGATGCCGCCGAGGATCAGCCCAGCCGCGACCCCCGCCCCGGTGCCGCTGCTGCTGCCGGCGGTGAAGTGATCGGTGTTCCACGGGTTGCGCGCGGGCGGGGCCGGGAGATCAAAGGACGGGCCGCCATCGGCGAATTCGTGCGTCGTCAGTTTTCCGATCAGCACCGTACCGGCCGCGGCGAGCTTCTCGGCGCAAGTCGCGTCCGTGTCCGGGATGTTGTGTTGCAGGAATTTCGATCCGCAGGTCGTCGGTATCCCTTTGGTGTCGACGATGTCCTTGAGGCCGATCGGAATGCCGTGCAATGGCCCGGAGGGCCCGCCCGCCATGATCGCCCGTTCGGCCTCGCACGCTTCGGCCAATGCCCGCTCTTCGGTCAAGTGGACAAAGGCGTGCAGATCTTTGTCGAGCGCATGCACGCGGGCGAGGCACGCGCGCGTCAGCTCGACCGGGGAGAGCTCCTTCGCGGCGATCAGCCGGGCGGCCTCGGCGATGGTCGGGATCGCATCGCTCATGCGAGGTTCTCCTCGGCAAAGTCGTAGACATGCGCTGGCTCGGCCATGCGGCCGCGCGGCTTGCGTACGCGCTCGGCCAACGCGGCGAGTGCTGCGTGCACGGTCTTCAGCTCGGCCTTCTGTTCATCGGTCAGGTCGAGCCCGGCGCGAGCCAGGAGGTAATCGAGGGCTGCGTCGTTAATTTCGGATGGCATGTTTTCGTGCTCCGGTTATGAAGGTTATTCACCACAGAGGCAGAGAGAAGGGATCTCCCTGTCTCACTGTCTCTGTGGTGAGCTTTTCTTCGATGCCGATGCCGATGGCGAGCAATCGGCGGTCTTCGCCATGGCGCCCAACAACCATCAAACCCACCGGTGCCGTCCCCGGCGCCTCGATCGGCAAAGTCAGCGCGCAGCGATCGAGGAAATTGATGATCGCGGTATTGCGCAGCAGCTTCACGTTGAGACGCGCGTAATCCTCGTCCCGGGAGAAGGCCGCGATTGGCGGGGCGGTCATCGGTACGGTCGGCATCACCAGCGCATCGAACCCCTCGGTTTCGGCATCGAAGCGGCGGATGAAGTCGACGCGCGCGTTGACCAGGCGGATATATTCGGCTGCCGTCATCTCGCGACCGCGCATGATGCGCGTTCGGATGCGGGGGTCGTAGTCTTGGCCGCGCCGCTCGATCAGCTTCTCGTGCCAGGCGAACGCCTCCGCGACCGGCAGACCGCCCTTGATGTTGATCCGTGCGTAATCGCGGAGCATCGCGAGCGGCAATTCGACGACGCGCGCGCCGGCATGCGAGAGCACCGAGAGCGCGCGCTCGAAGGCGGAGGCGACCGGCAACTCGAGGTCTTCGAGCATTACAGTCTTCGGGATGCCGAGGCGGAGGCCGTCGATCGGCATGGCGGCGGGCAGTTCGGCGGGTTCGCCAGCGATGACCGCGTCCGTCAGCGCGCAACAGGCGACGCTGACGCCGATCGGGCCGATCGAGTCCAAGGTCGTGGAAAGCGGCACCGCACCGTCGCGCTGCACCCGGTATTGCGTCGGCTTGAACCCGACGAGCCCACACAGCGCCGCCGGAATGCGGACCGAGCCGCCGGTATCGGTGCCGATCGCCACCGCCGCCATGCCGTCCGCTACCGCGACCGGAGCCCCGGCCGAGGAGCCGCCTGGGATGAGGCTGCGGTCATAGGGGTTGCCCGGTGTGCCGTAATGCGGGTTGATGCCGACGCCGGAGAAGGCGAATTCGGTCATATTCGTGCGCCCGGTGATGACCGCACCCGCCGCTTTGAGCCGCGCCACGATCGGCGCGTCGGCCGTGGCCGCGGGCGCGTCGTCGAGCGCCCGCGATCCGGCGAGCGTGACCTCGCCGGCGACATCGAAGAGGTCTTTGATCGACACCGGGAGGCCGGCGAGCGGCGAGGCGACATAGCCGGCCTTGCGCAGCCGGTCCTGAGCGTCGGCCACGACGCGCGCCACTGTGTCGTATACCTTGACAAAGGCGCGGCTACCCTCGCCGGCGGGATCTGCGATGCGCGCGAGAGCCGCCTCGACCAATTCCCGGCTCGTCGTGCGGCGGGCGGCGAGATCGGCCGCGAGCACCGACAGAGTGAGCCTTGGTTGAGACGCGAAACCAGCCATCGATGCGGCCGGCGAAAAGCCCCGACCTACGCGCTTACCCCGCTCGGCAACTGCCCGCCGCGGCCGTGCGGCAGGGTGTGAAGCTTCAACTCGACCGGTTTACCGAGCCAGATCGCATAACTGCTATGGTCCTCCACCGCGTCCTCGGTCAGCGGGTGGACCAATACGTCGAGCCCATCGCGGTTCAGCAGCAGATAAGGCACGACATGCTCAAACTGGTCGGGCTTGAAAATGACCAGGACATTGGAGATCGGGTGTGGTCCCCTCGGCTCGTCCCGAAAGCCCCCGACCTCGACCTGGAACTTGTCGCCGATCGCGGCGCACACCCGCTCGGCGACGACGCGCGTCTTTGACGGGTCGTAATAGATGTGGGCGTGATAGCCCAGGTTCGCGACGGATTGCGTGGTCTTCTCGATCATAGAACTGCGCTCCCTGCGATTTGCAACGGCACGCACCAGTTTTGCACAGCGGTATGCGCAAGTCGATTCAGCTGGCGGAGCCGCCGGGCATTCCTTCGCCGCCGCGGGCCAATGGTTACGCGGCGTGCCGTGCCGGCTGGCCGGCCCGATTTACCCCGGCATCTTCGGGAAGCGCTGCCGCTCACCGCCGAGGCTCACCCAGGGCTGGGCGCTGTCGCAGAAGATCTCCATTCCCGGCTTGACCCAGCTCGCGTCATCGAGCGTCCCGGCCATGATCATCGTGACGTTCGGCATGATTTCGGCCTCGTCGATCAACGCCGATCCGCACTCCGGGCAGAAGCGCCGGTAGGTAGCCTTGCCGCTGTCGCCCCGACCGGTGAACGTCTGTAGAGAGCCTTGCACGTTCAACGCCGGTGTCGGGAGTGCCACGACGACGGAAAATGCGGTCCCGGTACCCTTCTGGCAGTTCTTGCAGTGGCACACACCGACGAATGTCGGCTCCGCATCGGCCGAATAACGCACCTTACCGCACAGGCAACCGCCTTCGATTTTCATCCGATCCTCCCCTGTTCGACGGCGCACGATACGCCTGGCCGTCCGTCCGGACAACGAGGACCAAATACGACCCTAGCCAAGTGCCGTCTGGACGCGCGCGGGAGTAAATGGCAGGTCGCGCAAGCGACAGCCGGTCGCATTGGCGAAGGCGTTGGCGATCGCGGCCGCCATCGGCCCCTGCGAGGCTTCGCCGGCGCCGAGCGGCTTTTCGACATTCCGGTCCAGAAGGGTGACGACGATTTCAGGCACGTCCGGCATGGTCAGGATCGGGTAGCCGCTCCAATCGCGCGAGGTGATGCCGATGCGGTCGAAGCGAACGGCTTCGTGCAAGCTCCAGCTGGTCGACTGTATCATGCCGCCCTCGATCTGGTTCGCCAGCCCGTCGGGATTGATGTTCTGGCCCGCATCGGCGGCGGCAAAAGCCCGTGGCACCCGGACCCGACCCGTCTTGCGGTCGATCTCGACCTCGGCGACCACCGCCACATAGGTCGCGAGGTTCTTGTATTTGGCGAAGGCGACACCCCGGCCGCGCACGCCGTCGCCCTTCATCCCGGCCTTCCAGGCTGCTCTCCTCGTCACCGCGTTGATCACTGCGCGGGCGCGCTGATCGCTGATATGCGCGAGCCGGAACGCGACGGGATCCTGTCCTGCCGCGACCGCAAGCTCGTCCATGAACGACTCTACGGCAAAGACGTTGGCGTATGCGCCGAGCGTGCGCAGTGCCGAGACGCGCAGCGGCATTCCGGTAATCAGGTGATTGACCACTCGCTGATTGGGAAAATCATAAAGCGGCACCGCGTTGCGGTCACCGCCGCCGGCCGGCTGGGGAATATTGCTCGGCGGCCCCGGCCGGCTCGGTTCGGCGACGTACCAGCTGGCCAGGAGATTGTTGTCGCCGTCCGGTGCTGCCGGTCGGGTGCTGTGGGTATTGCTCCACACCTCATATACCCAGTCGACGATCTTGCCATTCGCGTCGAGTGAGGCCTTGGCGCGCGCAAGCATGGCCGGGCCATATGGCTCCCAAGCGAACTCGTCGTCGCGCATCCATTGCAGGCGCACCGGCCGTCCGGGAACCGCACGGGCCAGCAGTGCGGCATCGAGGGCCACATCGTCGGCGCCGTTGTGCCCATAGCAGCCCGAGCCTTCGGCGTGTACACAGCGGACCGCACCGGCATCGAGCTTCAACGCCTTCGCAAGGTCGCGTTTGAGCGGGAAGACCCCCTGCGAATGGGTCCATACCGTAAGCTTACCGTCCGTGAATTCGGCGATAGCGCAGGACGGCCCGATCGAGGCATGCGCGATATAGGGCCTGGTATAGGTCGCCTCTAAGGTTTGTTCGACCGGGGAAGCCGCCGCCTGCTTCTCGCTGACCACCGAGGATTGGGTCGGCAGCGCCATCAACTGCTCGAGGAGCCGCGTGGGATCCGGCAACTCCGAGCCGCCGCCCCATTTGGCCGCGCCGATCAGCGCCTCGCGCGCCTTGATCGCCTGCTCCTCCCGCTCGCTGACGACGCCGAGAAAGCTCCCGTCGCGCACCACGGTAATTACGCCCGGTATTGCCCGCGCAGTGGCTTCGTCGAGATTGTCGAGCCGAGCGTCATAGCGCGGGGGCCGCACCACGCGTCCATGCACCATCCGGGGCAGGCGAATGTCCTGCACATAGGCCGCGCCGCCCGTCACCTTGGCCGGGATATCGCGCCGCGGCACCGAGCGGCCGACGATCTTTTGCTCGGTCAGCGGCTTTGGCGCCACGGTTGCGGTGACTTCGCGACGAAGATCGAGCCCGGCCGTGAGCTCGCCATAGCCTAGCTTGCGGCCGTCGGGTGCGGCGATGACGCCGTCATTCACGGTGAGCGCCTCGCCGGGCTGCTCGAGATGCTTGGCGGCAGCGTCGACGAGCAGGGCGCGCGCCTCCGCGCAGGCGAGCCGGATCGCTGTGCCGCCGTACTCGATCGACTGGCTGCCGGAGGTATAGCCTTCATCCGGGGTTTGCGCGGTATCGCCGGAGATCATGTCGACGCGAGCGAACGGTAGATCGAGCTCCTCGGCGGCGATCTGCGCCAGCGCCGTTGTGATCCCCTGGCCCAGCTCGACCTTGCCGGTGAAGATCGTCGCCGACCCGTCGGCATTGATGCGCAGCCAGGCGTCGAGCATGGGGTTATTGGCCAGGCTTCCCGGTAGTTTCGGCGCCTGCGCGCCGGCGAGGCGCGGGGCGAGCGTGAAGGCGACGACGAGCGCGCCCGCCGCCTTGCCGAACTGCCGCCGAGTGAGGTTGACCGCGGCGCCGGTCATGACTTCCCCATAGTTTGCGCCGCGCGCAGCACTGCGCGGACGATCCGGTTGTGGGTGCCGCATCGGCACAGATTCTGCGCCAGCGCCTCACGCACCTCGGCGGCGGTCGGGTGCGGGTTCTGATCGAGCAGATCCTTCGCGGTCATGATCATGCCGTTGATGCAATAGCCGCACTGGACGGCCTGGGCGTCGATGAAAGCCTGCTGCAGCGGATGCGGCTTGTCGACCGTGCCGAGCCCCTCGATGGTGGTGATCTCGGCTTCGCCGACGGTACCGATCTCGGTGACGCAGGAGCGCACCGCCCGGCCGTCGAGCAGCACCGTGCAGGCGCCGCACTGGGCGAGCCCGCAGCCGAATTTGGCCCCGTTGAGCTCGAGATCGTTGCGCAGCACATAGAGCAGCGGCGTATCGGCATCCGCCGGCACCGATCGCTGCGAACCGTTGACCCTGAGACTGATCGTCATCCTTCACCCTTGCGCTGCCCTACGCGACGGCCATTCTGCTCCGGCGCACGCCCGCCGTCGAGAACCCGGCGTCATCGTGCCCGGAACAGATCAACAGATTTAAAAGGAGCTACGCCAAATTACTCCCGGACCCAGAACGAACGGTGGGTTTTACCTGAGCCTGGAATCCGTTGCGCCCCTGAGCGATAACCCGCTCGTCAGTCTGTCCATCCTGGCCTCCTGACCAACCCGGCCACGGCGGAGAGCGCAGTGATCACGCCGCCCCCAGTTGACCACCGGATAGGACCCGCCATGTTTAGATCCCCCCAGATCAACATCTACTCCCGCGATCTCGCCAAGGCGCAGTTGTTCTACGCGTCACTAGGATTTAAAGAGGCGTTTCGTACTCCACCGACGGGCAACCCGACCCACGTTGAGCTTCAGCTTGATGGATTCAAACTGGGAATCGCGACCGTTGAAGCGGCGCAGCAGCACCACGGGCTCGCGCCTGGCGGCGAGGGGCGTCGGATCGAAGTCGTCGTCTGGACAGACGACACCGATGCTGCCATCGAGCGGTTGGCGGCGGCCCGAGCGCCAGTCCTATCGCCGGCGCACGACTTTCTGAATGGGCGATTGCGTGCGGGTTGGGTGGCCGACCCAGACGGAAATCCGATCCAGCTTGTGCAGCGGAAGTGATAATGCCGCGAGCTTTAAAGTAAAATCCTGCCATGTCGGAATCGGAGAGGCCGCAATCGCCGTTTGCCGGAAAGCTCGACTTTTCGGCACGGCCACCTCTTCGAACGCTCTCCTCCGACGAGATCGAGCGCATACTGGCGGAACACCGGCTGTATCTCGAAACCGAATGGCATCAAGGCCATCGTGCAAATTTTGCCTCGGTCGATCTAACGGGGCGAGATTTCTCCGGGCGGAACCTACGCGGGATCAAAATGGACCGCGCTCTGCTCAAAAGTGCCGACTTCAGCCGCGCCGGATTGCAGAGCGCGAACCTTATCGGTGCGATACTCGAGGAGGCCCACCTCGACGACGCGGACCTGTCCGGCGCGCGTCTCAGCGGCGCAAACCTGGTTTCGGCGAGCCTCCAAAACGCCCGTCTGGCCAAAACAGAATTGGAGTTCGCGCTGCTGGCCAAGGCGGCGCTGCACGGCGCCAATCTACATGCGGCCGATCTGAGCGGCGCGCTGCTCGATCGCGCTGTACTGTCGCGGGCCGATCTACGTGAGACGAATTTGCGCGGGGCCGGGTTGTGCGATGCGCGGCTCGACGAGGCCGACCTGCGGGATGCGCGGCTGGGCGGCGCGTTTCTTGCCGGGGCCTCGCTGCGTAGCGCCGATTTGCGTGGCGCCTATCTGCGCTTGGCGAGGCTCGACGGCGCCGACTTGTCCGGCGCTGATCTCCGCGGCACCCAAGGCTTGAGGCAGGCGCAAATCGATCAGGCGCATTGCGATAGCAGAACCAGGCTGCCCGAAGGTATGAAGGGAGGAGGTGATGCCGGATGACGAGCTACTCGCTGTGCTGCGCCGCGGCGCCGAGGCTTGGAATGCCTTGCGCGCGACACGCGATGAGGCACCGGATCTGTCTCGGGCTGGCCTGCGGGGTCTCGATTTGAGAAGGTTCGATCTGTCTCGCGTCGACCTGCGGGGCGCCGATCTGCGCGGGACCAACTGCTCCGAAGCCAACCTCGCCGGCGCGCATCTTGAAGGAGCGAATCTGTTCAAGGCAGTGCTCGACGGCGCCGATCTCGCTGGGGCCTACCTTTATGACGCGCAATTTCTGAATTGCGCTCAGCTCGTCGTCACCCGGGGCTGGCAGTCGGCCTTCCGCGACGACGCGCTGGCCTGCGGCGCTCCAATTCCACTAGGGCAACCTCCGACATAGTAATCGGGTTGGCGGCTCGTCGCGCCGCATGCTAGCGTGGACCGTGCGATGCGACAGGGAAGTCCGGTGCAAGACCGGCGCTGCCCCCGCAACTGTTAACGGCGAGTCCGCGGCAACAGCCACTGGTTCGGGCGATGGCCCGGCCGGGAAGGTGCCGCGGGCGACGACCCCGAGCCAGGAGACCTCCGCATCGCCGCTGCTGGGGCGATTCCTCGGGGTGGAGGAGGGACCATTGCCATTATCGTTTGCGATCCCGACGCGTCTGCCGCCGGTCACCCTGGTCCTGGGCGGCGCCCGTTCGGGCAAGAGCCGCTATGCCGAGCGCCTCGTCGAGGGCGCCGCCTTGGGCGGCACCTATTGCGCGACCGCGGAGGCTGGGGATGGCGAGATGGCCCGCCGCATCGCCGCCCATCGGGCGCGGCGCGGTCCTTTCTGGCATACGGTCGAAGTGCCGCTGGCGCTGGCACCGGTGATCGCGAGCGAGACGACGCGTGAGCGTCCGCTGCTGATCGACTGCCTGACCCTGTGGTTGTCGAATCTGCTGCTGGCGGGCAGGTCGGTGGACGAGGAGAGCCCAGCACTCTGCGCTGCATTGCGGCTGGCCACCGGTCCGGTAGTGGTGGTCGCCAACGAGGTGGGGATGGGCCTCGTCCCCGAGACACCGCTCGGACGGCGGTTTCGTGATGCCGCTGGCAGCCTCAACCAAGAGATCGCAGCACTCGCCGACTGTGTCGTCTTTGTCGCCGCCGGTCTGCCGCTGATACTGAAGGAGCCATGACGATGCCGTCGCTTCGAGCGATGATTCGCCCCTCACCCTCCCGCTTCGCGGGTCCCTCCCTCTCCCCGCAAGCGGGGCGAGGGGCATCCTCGCTCTCTTCCCTCACCCCGCCGTGCGGGGAGAGAGCCAGGCTGAGCGGCATTTGCACCATCGTGCCGCGCTCGGGAGGGCCTGACATGTGCCGCGTCCCGACAACGGTCATCGCCGGCTTTCTCGGCGCGGGCAAGACGAGCCTGGCGCGGCATCTCCTGTCCTGCGCCGATAGTCGGCGGCTCGCCCTCGTCGTTCGACGAGTTCGGCGCGATACGATCAGCTGGGCTTTAGGAGCGCCGGGCGACTGAATGCATCTCCTTGCAACCATCTCCGGGACGATCCCCGACGGCTCGGCCGCGGTCGACCTTGCGCAGACCACGGGGGACATCGTGCTGCTGTCGAGCGCCGACACGGAGCTGGCGCTGCTCGCCGCCGCCCAGGCTAGGCTTCGCGCAAAGGATCCTGGCTTGCCGAGCCTGCGCCTCGCTTCGATCCTCAGCCTCGGCCACAATTTCTCGGTCGATCTCTATGCCGAGACGGTGGCGGGCGCCCGCCTCGTTATCGCCCGGCTGCTCGGCGGCAGCGCCTATTGGCGCTATGGCGTCGAGCGTTTGGTAGAGACCTGTGGCGCGCATGGCATTGCGCTGGCGCTGTTGCCGGGCGACGACAAGCCTGACGCAGAGCTATCCGGACTTTCGAGCCTCTCGCCCGAGGCACTCCACCGGCTGGGGTGCTATCTCGTCGAGGGCGGCCCGGCGAATGCCGAGAATTTGCTGCGCTATGCGGGGTCGCTGATCGGGCACGATACGGTCTGGGCCGAGCCCGCTCCTTTGCTGCGTGCGGGGCTCTACTGGCCGGGTCGGGGATTGCTGAGCCTCGACGAGATCGCCGCGCAATGGCGCGGTGCGGGCGGCATCGTGCCGATCGTCTTTTATCGGGCGCTCGTGCAGTCGGCGAACACCGCACCGATCGACGCCCTCGTCCGCGCTCTCTCGGCGCGCCGTCTGCGGCCCCTGCCGATCTTTGTGCAGAGCCTGAAGGACGGCGAGGCCGCGGCATTGTTCGGCACGGCCTTCGCAGAGGCTCCGCCCGCGGTGATCCTCAACGCAACCGGGTTTTCCGTGCGGGCGGGTGGCGCGAGCGATCCGCTCGCGGCGGCGGACTGCCCGGTCCTGCAGGTCGTCTTCGCCGGGAATGATGAGGAAAGGTGGCGCGCCGGAACCCGCGGCCTAGGCCCACGCGACCTTGCGATGAATGTGGCGCTGCCCGAGATCGACGGGCGCATCCTGTCCCGCGCGGTTTCGTTCAAAGCACCGCTCGGCCGCGACCCCGAGACCGAAGCCGACCTCGTCGGCTACCAGCCGGTCGCCGACCGCGTCGCCTTTGTCGCCGATCTGGCGCGCAACTGGACGCGGCTGCGGGCGAAGCCCGCGAAGGAACGCCGCATCGCGCTGATCCTCGCCAACTATCCGAACCGCGACGGCCGTATCGGCAACGGCGTCGGCCTCGACACACCGGCATCGGTGATCGCGATCCTGCGAGCCCTCGCCGGAGCGGGCTACAGGATTGCCGATGCGCCGGAAGACGGCGCAACGCTGGTCCGGCAACTGCTCGCCGGCCCGACCAACGCGAACCCTCAAGCGGCGGGCGAGGAATCGCTGTCATTCGCCGAATACTCGGCATTCTTCGCGACCTTGCCTGCGATTGTGCAAACGGCGGTCACGGCACGCTGGGGCGCCGCCGAGCGCGACCCGTTTTTCCGGCCGGGACGGCTCGATTGCGGCCGATTTGCAATTCCCGGCTTCCGGGCGGGCAATGTCGCGGTGCTGATCCAGCCGGCACGCGGCTATAATATCGATCCAAAATCGACCTACCACGATCCGGCGCTGGTGCCGCCGCACGCTTATTTCGCGGCTTATGCATGGCTCGCCGATGATTTTCGCGCCGATGCGATCATTCATCTCGGGAAGCACGGCACGCTCGAATGGCTGCCGGGGAAAGCGATCGCACTGTCGCCTGAGTGCTTCCCCGAAGCGGTATTGGCGCCACTGCCGCATCTCTATCCGTTCATCGTCAATGATCCGGGCGAGGGGACGCAGGCCAAAAGGCGCGCCCAGGCAGTGATCGTGGATCACCTGACACCGCCGCTGACCCGAGCCGGCAGTTACGGACGCGTCGCTGAGCTCGAGCGCCTGATCGACGAATATTACGAAGCCGCCCAGGGCGACGCGCGGCGGGTTGGCGTGCTCGCCGTGGCGATCCTCGACCAGGCTCGTGCCGGCGGGCTCGACGGCGATTGCGGCATCACCGGCGAGGAGGACCCCGCAACCGCGCTAGCGAAGCTCGACGGGTTCCTGTGCGAGCTTAGGGAACTGCAAATCCGCGATGGGCTGCACGTTTTTGGCGCTAGCCCCGGGGGTGAACAACTCGACGCGCTGCTGCTCGCCTTTGCTCGCGCCGGGCGTGGCGCGGCATCGGAGGATGCCTCGCTGTTGCGTGCACTTGCTGCCGATCTGGGGCTTGGAGCGGACCCGCTCGCCTTGGATCTCGCGGAGTTGTGGACTGGTCCACGTCCGGCGGTATTGAGTGGCGCCGGACCGTGGCGTAGCGCCGGGGATACGGTGGAGCGCCTCGAGGACCTGGCTCTGCGTCTGGTTGCGGGCGAGGCCCGCCCAGAAGAGGGTTGGCTCCAGAGCCGAGCTGTTCTCGGGTGGATCGAGCGCCAACTTCGTCCGAATGTTGTCGGGTGCGGCGCGGCCGAAGTCTCTGGACTGCTCGCCGGGCTCGACGGATGCTTCGTGTCACCCGGACCCTCGGGTGCGCCGAGCCGCGGCCGGCCGGAGGTATTGCCGACCGGCCGCAATTTCTTCTCGGTCGATACCCGCGCGGTGCCGACCCAGGCGGCCTGGCAGCTCGGCTGGAAATCGGCGGCGCTGCTGCTCGAACGCCATGCCCAGGAATACGGCAACTATCCGGCGCGGGTCGCATTGTCGGCTTGGGGTACGGCGAATATGCGGACAGGCGGCGACGATGTTGCCCAGGCATTGGCGCTGATGGGGGTGCGGCCAATCTGGGAAGCTTCGAGCGGTCGGGTGACCGGGTTTGAGATCCTGCCCGCCTCGGTGCTCGATCGGCCGCGGGTTGATGTCACTTTGCGCGTCTCGGGCTTCTTTCGCGACGCGTTTCCAGGGCTGATCGATCTCGTCGATGCGGCGGCCCGCGCGGTCGCGGCTCTCGATGAGTCACCCGAGACAAACCCGCTCGCCGCTCGGGTTGCAGCCGACCGGCGAACGTTGGAAAACCAAGGGGTAGCACCCGAAGAAGCCGAGCGACGTGCCGGATACCGGGTTTTCGGGTCTAAGCCCGGCGCCTACGGGGCCGGCCTGCAAACCCTGTTCGACGAGCGAATTTGGCAGCAGGAGGCTGATCTCGCAGACGCTTATCTCGGCTGGAGCGGCTACGCTTATGGCGCCAGCGCCGAGGGCTGCGCGGAGCGAGCTATGCTCGAGGCCCGACTCGGTGCCGCCGACGCCGTACTGCATAACCAGGACAACCGCGAGCACGACCTGCTCGACAGCGACGATTATTATCAATTCGAGGGCGGGCTCGCCCTTGTCGTGCGGCAGCTCTCGGGCCGCGCGCCGGCGGTCTGGCACAACGACCATTCGCGCCCCGATATGCCGCGCATCCGCAGCCTGCGTCAGGAGCTGGGGCGCGTTGTCCACGGTCGCGCGGCAAACCCGCGCTGGATCGCCGGCGTGATGCGCCACGGCTATAAGGGTGCGGCCGAAATCGCTGCGACGGTCGACTATCTTTTTGCATTCGCGGCCACATCCCGGGCGGTCGACGATGCGCATTTCGATGCGCTCTACGACGCCTATCTCGCCGACGAATCGGTGCGCGACTTCATGGCCGAGCACAATCCAGCCGCACTCGCCGAGACCCGTGGCCGCTTTGCGGAGGCAATAGATCGTGGGTTGTGGCGTCCGCGGAGCAACAGCGCGCGCGAGTCGCTCGCACAAGGGAGCGCGCCGTGAGCGATCCCGTCGACACAGAGGAGGAGATCAACCGGCGTCACAACGAAAAGATGGCGCGGCGCAAGGCGGCACGCGAGCGCATGCTCGCCACCAAGACCGAGGAGCGCGGGCTGTTGATCGTCCATACCGGCAAGGGCAAGGGTAAGTCGACCGCCGCTTTCGGTATTGTCCTTCGCTGTCTCGGCCACGGCATGCGGGTCGGCATCGTCCAATTCGTAAAAGGGGTGTGGACCACCGGCGAGCGCATGGCGCTCGAGCGTTTTGGCGACCTCGTGACCTGCCGGGCAATGGGCGAGGGCTTCACCTGGGACACCCAGGACCGGGCCCGCGACATCTCCGCCGCGGGCACGGCATGGGAGACGGCCAAGGCGATGATCGCCGATCCTACCTATCGGCTGGTGCTGCTCGACGAGCTCAACATCGTGTTGCGCTACGACTACCTGCCGCTCGACGAGGTCGTGGCGGTGCTCAAGGCCAAGCCAGACGATCTTCACATCATCGTCACCGGCCGCAACGCCCGGCCGGAGCTCGTCGAGGCGGCCGATTTAGTGACCGAAATGACCCTCGTCAAGCATCCGTTCCGCAGCGGGGTCAAGGCCCAGATCGGGATCGAATTCTGATGGCGCTGGCGCTGATGCTGCAGGGGACCGGGTCGGATGTCGGCAAGTCCATATTGCTGGCAGGAATGGCGCGCGCCTTCACCCGGCGCGGGCTCAATGTGCGGCCGTTCAAGCCGCAGAACATGTCAAACAATGCCGCGGTGACCGCAGACGGCGGCGAGATTGGTCGAGCCCAGGCACTGCAGGCGCGTGCTTGCGGTATCCCTCCCGCCACGGACATGAACCCGGTGCTGCTGAAGCCGCAATCGGAAAGCGGGGCGCAGATCATCTTGGAAGGCCGGGTCTGGGGTGCTGCTTGTGCCAGTGAATATCATCGGCTGGCCCCCAGCCTATTCCCGCCGGTGCTTGCGGCTTTCACCCGGCTCGCCGAGGTAGCCGATCTCGTTCTGATTGAAGGGGCGGGGAGTCCGGCCGAGGTCAACCTGCGCGACGGCGACATCGCCAATATGGGGTTTGCTGAAGCCGCTGGCGTCCGGGTCGTGCTGATCGGTGACATCGAGCGCGGCGGTGTGATCGCCCAGCTGGTCGGCACGTACGAGCTTCTAACGGCCAGTGAGAGGGCACTGCTCGCCGGATACATCGTCAACAAATTCCGCGGCGATATCCGGCTGTTCGACGGCGGTATCGACGCGTTAGGTGCGCGCACCGGCCTGCGCTGCTTTGGTGTGGTGCCGTTTTTCTCCGCCGTAGCAAATCTCCCGGCCGAAGACTCGCTCGCCCTCGCCCCTCACCCTCCCGCTGAGCGGGTCCCGCCCTCTCCTCGCGTGCGGGGAGAGGGCTGTGGTAACGGGCGATCTCCGGTCCGCATCGCCGTCCCGATACTCCCGCGCATCGCCAATTTCGACGATCTCGACCCGTTACGCGCCGAGCCCGGGGTCGAGCTGGTCATGGTCGCTCCCGGACGACCGCTTCCGCGGGACGCGGCTCTGATGATCTTGCCCGGGTCGAAGGCGACGATCGGCGATCTCGAATTCCTACGCTGCGAGGGTTGGGACATTGATCTTTTGGCTCATTGGCGCCAGGGAGGCCGCATCCTCGGCCTCTGCGGCGGCTATCAGATGTTGGGACAAACCATCGCCGATCGCTTTGGCGTGGAAGGACGAAAGGAAACCGTCAGGGGGCTCGGGCTGCTCGAAATCGATACGATCATCGGCAATGGTAAACGGCTGGTCGAGGTTGCTGGTGTTGACCTTTCAACCGGCATGCCGGTCAAAGGGTACGAAATGCACATTGGCCGGACGACCGGGCCTGAACTCGAGCGACCGATGCTCCGTTTGGTGAGCGGCGCGGATGGCTGCATCAGCCGCGACGGCCGAGTCGCCGGATGCTATTTGCACGGCCTCTTCACCAACGATCCCTTCCGTCGCGCCTTTCTGAAGGCACTCGGTGCCGATAGCGGCGAGGTCGCCTACGAGCAGCAAATCGAGGCCACCCTCGATGCGCTCGCCGATCATCTGGAGCGCAGCCTAGATCTTCCTGCCCTGCTCGCTGCGGCGCGGCCACCGCGCCTCAAATCGGCAGCGTGAGATGCGCGGCGAGCCAGGCTCCCAGCAACATTCCGGCCTCGATCAGGCAGGCGAGCCGGTAGAGATGCAGCGCACGGGCGATGTCGGACGTCGCGGCCCGTGCGTCACCGTCGCCAAGCCAGGGATCAGCGACGAGACCCTCGGGGTAGCGGCGAGGTCCAGCCAACGCCAGGCCCAGCGCCCCGGCCATCGCGCTCTCCGGCCAGCCGGCGTTCGGCGAGTGATGCTTGCGTCCGTCGCGTATCATGATCACCAGCGCGCGGTCCGGGCGACCGCTTTTGGCAAAGACCGCGGCGGCGACGAGCAGCAACCCGCTGATGGGCGCAGGCGCCAGATTGAGGAGATCGTCGAAGCGCGCCGCCGCCCAGCCGAAGCTGAGGTACCGTGGGCTGCGATGCCCGATCATGCTGTCGAGCGTGTTTGCCATCTTGTACGCAAAGAGACCGGGCAGTCCGAGCAAAAGGTACCAGAACACCGGAGCGACGACGCCGTCGCTGAAGTTCTCTGCGAGGCTCTCGATCGCCGCTCGCGCTACGCCATGCGCGTCGAGGCTCGCGGGATCGCGGCCGACGATATGTCGCACGGCAGTGCGGCCCGCTGCGAGCCCGCCCGAATTGAGCGCCCCCGCGACGGCGGCGACATGCTCGTAGAGGCTACGCTGGGCGACGAGCACCGCGATCAGCAGGGCTTCGACAACGGCACCGAGCGGCTGGCCATGGCAGAGCCGCTCGATCGCGAGCCCCAGCGCTGCCGCGGCGCCGACCAAGACGATCACGGTAATGATGCCGCGGTAATGCCGCAACTCCTCGCTGCGGGTTTCGCGGTTCAATTTGCGGTCAAAGAACGCGATCGCGCGGCCGGCGAGCACGATCGGGTGTGGGATATGGCGGAAGAGCGCGGACATGTCGCCGAACAACCCGTCAATGACGAGGCCGGCGACGAGCAAGAGCAATCGGTCGCCACCCGCCGATGTCATCGGTTGCTCAGCCTCCGCCGCAAGTCTGAGGGAAGCGACCAATGACCGAGACAGCGGTGCTGATCTGCGGGCACGGCAGTCGCGATCCTGAAGCCATCGCCGAGTTCGAGCTGGTAGCCGCTGCGCTCCGCCCGCGCCTGCCGGATTTCGATTTTGCCACCGGCTACCTCGAATTCGCGCGCCCAACCATCCGCGACGGGCTCGCCACCCTGGCGGCGCGGGGTGCACGGCAGATACTCGCGATCCCGGGCATGTTGTTCGCGGCGAGCCATGTCAAGAACGACCTCCCCTGGGAGATGAACAGCTTCATGGCCGACAATCCGGGGATCGATGTCCGCTTGGGACGCGATCTGGCGATCGATCCGAAGCTGTTGCGAGCGGCGGCCGATCGCGTCGCCGGAGCGGCGGCCGATCCCGCAATCGCCCGCGCCGAGACCCTGCTCGTCGTCGTCGGACGCGGCACCAACGACCCCGATGCCAATTCCAACATCTCCAAGCTCGCCCGCATGCTGTGGGAAGGTATGGGGTTCGGCTGGGCCGAAATCGCGTTTAGCGGCGTCGCCCATCCGCGGGTCGACGCGGCTTTAACGCGCGCCGCGCGGCTTGGTTTTCGCCGCATCATCCTGTTTCCGTATTTCCTGTTTACCGGCGTTCTGGTCAAACGCATCTACGCGCAGACCGACGCAGTCGCTCGTCTCTTTCCCGAGATCGAATTTGTCAAGGCGCTATATTTGCGCGACCATCCTGAGGTGCTCGACGCGTTTCGCGACCGCGTCGGCGAAGTCCGCGAAGGGCAGCCTGCGATGAATTGCCAGCTCTGTAAGTACCGTACCCAGATCATCGGCTACGAGAGCGATGCCGGCGCGCCGCAGGCGGCTCATCACCATCACGTCCGGGGGATCGGCGCAGATGGCGATAGCGAGCATCGGCATCGCCATCATCGCTGATGTTCGACGCATTCGTGATGGTCGATTGGAGCGCGGCGAATGTGCCCCGCACCGGCCGCGACAGCATTTGGATCTGCTGGCATGATTCGGCGGGCGAGAGACTCGTCAATCCTGGCACTCGGCACCAGGCAAGGGCGCTGCTCGCCGACTGGCTCGCGGAACCGTTGGCGCGCGGCGAGCGGGTGTTGATCGGTTTTGATTTCCCATTTGGCTATCCCGCAGGTTTTGCCGCACGTCTAGGCCTTTCCGGCCCGCCCTGGCGGGCGGTCTGGGAGGAGATCGCGCGGCTCGTCAGCGATGATGAGCGAAATTCCAATAACCGGTTCGATGTCGCTGCCGCGATGAACGAGCGGGTCTCAGGCGATAGGTTTCCATTCTGGGGTTGTCCCGCGCAGCCCGTGAGGAATTACCTCGGACCCAAGCATCACCGCAGCCACGAGCAAAACGGATTGGCGGAGCGCCGGCTGATCGACGAATACATGACGGGGGCCCAGCCATGCTGGAAGCTGCTCGGCGCTGGCTCTGTCGGCGGCCAGGTTCTGACCGGGATCCCGGTGGTGCAGGCCTTGCGGGAGAACCCGCGTTGGCGCGACGGCGCTCGGATATGGCCGTTCGAGACGGGTCTTCGCGCGCAGCCGGATGGGACATTGATTATGGCTGAGGTCTATCCCTCGTTGTGGTCGGTTTCACCCGGAGCGGGCGAGCCCAAGGACGCGGCTCAGGTCCGCACCGTCGCCCGCTACTTCGCCGAGCTTGATAGAAATGGCGCTCTCGCAGAGCTGTTCGCCGGCGATCCGGACCTGACCCGCGAGCAGCGCGCTCGCGTCGAAGCCGAGGAAGCCTGGACATTAGGCGTGAAGGCGCGAGCCCAACGCCCAATTGCGGGGCCCTCCGCGATCGCACCTCGCCCTCTCCACGCTCCGAGTCTCCGTGACTGACCATGTCCCACAAGTGGCTTTGGCACAGGGGTTCCGCGGCGAGGCACATCTTGACGGCGCTGACGCCGTCCCGCTGGCGGCGAATACAACGAAAATCGCGCTTTTTCGCCCCAAAAGGCTACGGCGATGGAGAAAAATCTCTCGCTATTTCAGCGCCTTGCGAGGCAAATTTCGTTACTTAGCGGATCAATGGAAGATCAATGGAATTTTTTCGCCGCTCAACGAATTTTGCGCGCGCTGACAATCGAATAACAGTGGAAGGCGTGCAGGTGGTGAAAACCAGGAAATCTGGTCACCGATCAGCACTCGATGCCCCGCTGGCGAAGGCCCGCCACGATGGCGGAATTCGCTTCAAGCCGGACCCGGTCCGCGGCACCCGAATCAAAGCGCCGGGCTGAAAGCCCTTGGCCCAATCCGTGAGCTTCCCACTGATTGATCCGCCGGCCTGTCGCCAGTCAGACGTGGCTGTTCTATCCCGGGCTTTGGGTAAAGAGCAGCGCAAGCGGGGGAGGGAGGGCGAGGGGAAGCGCCTTGTCGCTCACCGGTATGCCTATCTGCGCGATCCCGCCGAGATCGCGCGCCGCTCCTTCGCGCTGATCCGGGCGGAGGCCGATCTCGGTCGGTTTCCGCGGTCGCTCCAGCCGCTGGCGCTGCGCCTGGCGCACGCTGCGGGTGATAGCGGGATCCTCGACGACCTCGCCTGGTCGCGCGGGGCGGTTGCGGCGGGGCGACGGGCGCTCGCCGCGGCTGCACCGATCCTCGTCAATTCGACGATGGTGGCGGCGGGTATCAGCGGCGAACGGCTGGTGGCCAGCAACGCGATCCTGTGCACCTTGCACGATCCGAAGACAGCCGGGCTTGCCGTCGCGCTCGGCACGACGCGCTCGGCGGCCGCGATCGAGTTATGGCGCGCGCATCTGGCGGGCGCTGTGGTCGCGATCGGCAACGCGCCGACGGCGCTCTTCCGCTTGCTCGAGATCATAGGGGAGGGGGCGGTAAAACCGGCTCTCGTGCTCGGCTTTCCGGTCGGCTTTATCGGCGCAGGCGAGGCCAAAGCCGCGCTCGAAGCATTTGGCGGTGGTGTCGCCTTTGTCACACTGAAGGGCCGCCGCGGCGGGAGTGCCCTCGCCGCCGCGGCGGTCAACGCGCTTGCGAGCATCGGGTGAAATCATGGCTCGCAGTGGTCGGCGTCGGTGAGGACGGGCTAGCCGGCCTCGCCCCGACGGCACGTGCGCTGGTCGAGACCGCGCAAGTGCTGGTCGGCGGCGGCCGTCACCTCGGCATGGTGCCGGCGGGCGGCGCCGAGCGGCTCCTCTGGGAACGCCCTATCGACCGCACGATCGCCGCGATTGCCGAGCGCCGCGGCCGCAATGTGACCGTGTTGGCGAGCGGCGATCCCCTTTGGTACGGCATCGGCGTCATATTGGCCGGCCGTTTCTCGCGAGACGAAATGACGATCGTGCCGCAGCCGAGCGCCTTCAGTCTTGCCGCTGCCCGGCTCGGCTGGCCGGTCGCCAATTGCGCGGCCGTCACATTGCATGGGCGGCCGCTCGACACGCTTCGGCTGCACCTTGCCCCGGGCCGCCGCATCCTCGCCTTATCCGAGGACGGAGGCACCCCGCGCGCGGTGGCGCAGCTCCTTACTGGGCTCGGCTGGGGGCCGAGCCGCCTTATTGTGTTGGCCCATCTGGGGGGGACGCGCGAGGCGGTAGTCGAGGAAGATGCACAGTCCTGGGGCGAACGGCGGGTCGCCGACCTGAACACGATCGCGATCGTGTGCCGCGGCGCACCTGGTACCCGCGCATTGCCGCTTTTTGCGGGGCTTCCTGACGACGTCTTCGAGCATGACGGTCAGCTGACCAAGCGGGAGGTCCGCGCTGCGACACTCGCGGCGCTTGCCCCGCTCCCCGGCGAGACCCTTTGGGATGTCGGGGCGGGCTGTGGGTCGATCGCGATCGAATGGCTGCGCGCCGGGGAACGCCGCTCGGCGGTCGCCATCGAGCGCCATTCGGCGCGCGCCGCCATCATCGCGCGCAATGCCGCGCGGTTGGGAGTGCCGGGGGTGCGCGTCGTGGCGGGTACGGCACCCGAGGCTCTCGATGATTTACCGGTGCCCGATGCCATCTTTGCTGGAGGGGGCATCGGCGAGCCCGGGCTGCTGCAGCTACTATGGACCAGGTTACGGCCCGGCGGGCGTCTGGTCGCCAATGTCGTTACCGCCGAAGGTGAAGCGCGGCTCCTCGACTGGCATATGAGTTACGGCGGCGCGCTGACGCGTCTTGCCATCAGCCGCGCCGAGCCGCTCGGTTCACGCCACGTCTGGCGGTCGCTTGCTCCAGTTACTCAGCTGGCGGCAACGAAACCAGAGTGAGATGAGGTACGAACCTTCACCCGCCTCGCCGTGCTCGGCACGGCAACCCGGTTGGCAGCCGCACCCCCAGGGGATCGACAGCTCCCCGGCGCGGGGTATCGTCCTGGTCAGTGATCGGGAAGACGAGGCGTTCCAACAATCCTTGGCGAGGTGCGGGGTGAACCTCAGGGCAGTCGACCGCGTAATCGGGCTCGACTACTCGCCGGGTAAGGGCCGTGTGATCCTGATCCTCTATGATTTGGAGCCGCTCTGAAATGGCGACGATGCCAGGACGGCTGTTCGGCATCGGCGTCGGGCCGGGAGACCCGGAACTGTTGACCTTAAAGGCGTTGAGGCTGTTGCGCGCAGCTCCTCTCATCGCCTATCCCGCACCAGAGCAAGGCGACAGCTTCGCCCGATCGATTGTCGCGATGTGGCTCAACGCCGGGCAGCGCGAGATCGCGATCCGCATTCCGATGCACCCGGCGGCGCCGCCCGCAGCGATCTATGACGCTGCGGCAGCCGAACTGGCCATCGAGCTCGACCGCGGCGATGATGTTGCGCTGCTCTGTCAAGGCGATCCGTTTTTCTACGGCAGCTTTATTCATCTCTTTACCCGGCTTGCCGACCGATATCGGATCGAGATCGTCCCGGGCGTGCCTTCGATCACCGCTTGCGCCGCCGCCGCGTCGACCCCGCTGGTGACGCGAGAGGAGGTCCTTGCGGTGGTCCCGGCGACGCTCGGCGAAGCTGAAATAGCCCGCCGTCTCGGTGAGAGCGATGCTGCGGCGATCGTCAAGCTCGGGCGCCATTTTTCGAAGGTACGCCGGGTTCTACACGAGCTCGGCCTGCTCGGTAGCGCGCTCTACATCGAACGCGCCACCTTGCCCACCCAGCGGGTGGCTCCGCTTGAGTGCGTCGGCGCAGACGAGGTCCCCTATTTCTCGATGGCCCTGATCCGGCGCCAGGTGTGAAATGGTTCACACACGATCTACGCGTGCGCGCGCAAACTTGCCGCAACCGGTCATGAACTAGGTAGGGTGGTAACGTGGACGAGATTGAATGCGTCGTGATCGGTGCCGGAGTGGTCGGGCTTGCGACGGCCCGGGCTCTCGCGCTGGCGGGGCACGGTGTACTTGTCCTTGAACGTGCCTATACGATTGGGTTTGAGACCTCGTCGCGCAACAGCGAGGTCATACATGGTGGGCTTTATTATCCGGCCGGCACCCTGAAGGCACGCTGTTGTGTCGCCGGGCGCGAGAGCCTTTACCCCTATTGCCGCGAGCGTGGAGTCCCTCATGCCCAATTGGGCAAGCTGATCGTAGCTGCTGCAGAAAGTGAGATAGCGGGTATTGAGCGCATCGCCAACACGGCCCGGGCGAATGGCGTCGATGATTTGCAGTGGCTCACGGCGAGCCAGGCGCAACGGCTCGAACCGGCGTTACGTTGCGTTGCTGCGTTGCTGTCCCCTTCGACCGGTATCATCGACAGCCATGCGTTGATGCTCGCCTTTCAGGGCGAGGCCGAAGCGGCCGGCGCGATGGTAGTGCTCCGCAGCCCGGTGCTTTCCGGCCGGGTTCGCGACGATGGCTTCGAGCTCGCCATCGGCGGGGACGAGCCGACCGTGATCCGCTGTCGCTGCCTCGTCAATGCAGCCGGACTCTATGCGCCCGCCCTCGCCCGGGCGATCGAAGGGGTCCCGCGGGAAACGATCCCGCCCGCCTATTTCTGTCGGGGGGTCTATTTTTCACTGACCGGTCCAGCACCGTTTCGGCGGCTCGTCTATCCTGTTCCGCCGCCGGGTGGCCTCGGCGTCCACATCACCCTCGATCTCGCGGGTCAGGCGCGCTTTGGCCCGGATGTCGAATGGGTTGCTGCGGTTGACTACGCGGTCGATCCGGCGCGCGGCGATGCATTCTATGCCGCGATCCGCACCTACTGGCCCGAGTTGCGGAACGGCGCGTTGCAGCCGGGCTATGCCGGGATCCGGCCGAAGATCTGTGGACCCGAGGAACCGGCCGCCGATTTTGTCGTGCAGGGACCCGAAATCCACTGCGTGCCCGGGCTGGTCAACCTCTTCGGGATCGAATCGCCCGGGCTGACGGCATCCATGCCGCTCGCCGAAGAGGTTGTGCGCCAGCTGACACTTTCGCCCGCTGAACAACCCGCCCTGGTGAGCCAACCCGCAGAAGCTGCAGAATAGGGTGCTCACCGACGCGTCGCCGGCGGTATCATCAGACCGACGGTCTTGCCCCCGACGGGACCGGGTCGCGGCGGAGTTCATCGATGCTGATCGGCGTCCCAAAAGAGGTGAAAACCCATGAGTATCGCGTCGGGCTGGTCCCCGGGAATGTGCGCGAACTCGTGCACCACGGGCATAAAGTGGTCGTCGAGGCGGGAGCGGACACAGAGATCGGCTTCGATGACGCAGCATACGAGGCGGCAGGTGCCGGCATCCTCGGAGGCGCCGCGGAGGTGTTCGGCGCCGCGGAGCTGATCGTCAAGGTCAAGGAGCCGCAACCGCGGGAGGTGGCGCTGTTGCGTGACGGGCAGGTTCTGTTCACGTATCTGCATCTCGCTGCCGACAAAGAGCTGGCTCAAGGGTTAATCCGATCGGGCGCTATCGCCGTCGCTTATGAGACAGTCACCGACCGGCATGGCGGTTTGCCGCTGCTCGCTCCGATGAGCGAGGTCGCCGGACGGATGGCGGTGCAGGTCGGCGCTCATTGCCTCGAAAAAGAGCAGGGCGGCATCGGTGTGCTGCTCGGTGGCGTTCCGGGTGTCCCAGCCGCCAAAGTCGTTATTCTCGGAGGCGGAGTCGCCGGTACCAATGCCGCGCGTATGGCGATGGGTATGGAGGCTTATGTCACGGTCATCGACAAGTCGCTGCCGCGCCTCTACGAACTCGACCTGCAATTCGGGGCGCAACTCCACACATTGTTTTCCACGATGGAAAACATCGAGCGTGAAGTCATCGCCGCCGATCTTGTGATCGGCGCCGTGCTGATCCCGGGCGCAACGGCGCCAAAGCTCGTAACCCGTGAGCTTGTCCGGACAATGAAGCCGGGCGCAGTGGTGGTCGATATTTCGATCGACCAGGGAGGTTGCTTCGAGACGAGCTGGCCGACGACACACGCGGCACCGACCTACATTGCGGAGGGGGTCGTGCACTACTGCGTGACCAACATGCCCGGAGCGGTCGCCCGCACCTCGACGGTGGCACTCAACAATGCAACTTTACCGTTTATACTCGCGATCGCCGATCGTGGTTGGCAACAGGCGCTGTCTGAAGACCCTTATCTCAGGGACGGCCTCAATGTCTGTCGAGGCCGGGTGACGCATCCCGCCGTCGCTCGCGATCTCGAACTACCTCTAACGGCACCCGAGCGGGCTCTGGCTGAGTGAACGAAGCGGGAAGCTTTTTCGAAGCTGCGGGATAGGTAAGAACCGACCGACACCCGAAAAGCTCGACATTTCGGCTATGGATCGCCGAGCAGGCAGTCCCCATCTCTGACAGGAATAGCTCGAGAGGGGGAAATGCCGCTCCTTCCGATGGCCGCACCCGTGGATGGTGATCAGCGGTTCGATATGTCGGCCCGTCCCGAGGCAGCGTTGGCTCGGCATACTGACGATGCGGCAATCGCCGCGGTCACCAACCTCTATCGCGAAGTCTTCCCGGCCGGCGGCGCCATCCTCGATCTGATGTCGGGATGGGTAAGTCATCTGCCGCCCGAAATCCCCTATGCGCGCGTCGTCGGGGTCGGCATCAGCGCGTGCGAACTGGCGGAGAACCCGTTTCTCGACGAATGGCGCGTGCAGGATTTGAACGGAAATCCGCGCCTTCCATTCGCCGCCGCGGAGTTCGATGGGGCGGCGATCTGCGTGGCAATCCAGCACTTGACGAGGCCCTGCGAGGTAATCCGGGAAGTTGGGCGGGTACTAAAGCCGGGAGCGCCGCTGATCGTCACCTTCTCGAACTGCTGCCTGCCGACGCGCGCCATCGCCTGTTGGCATCTCCTCGACGACGCCGGGCATCTTTGCCTGATAGCCCATTACTTCGCCGAGGCTGGAAATTGGACCGACATCCGCTGCCTGGACCGGACCCCGCCGGGCGGCGGAGACCCCCTCTATGCGGTGATCAGCCGCAGCCTCGGACCGGCGCCTCCGATGGGTGATGATTAGGAGTCGAAGGCTACCATCGAGGTGAACGGGACGTCGATACGGTCGCGCCCGCGGAGAAAATTGAGCTCGATGATACAACCGGCGGCAACCACCTCGCCGCCGCGTTGCCGAACGAGGTTAATCGCGGCCTGCATGGTTCCTCCAGTTGCTACTAGATCGTCGAGCACGATCACCCGTTGACCACGCGTGATCGCATCCTCTTGAATTTCGATCGTGTCAGTCCCGTATTCGAGATCATAAGTAAAACGCACCGTCGCACCGGGCAACTTTCCCATCTTGCGGACCATCGCAAAGCCGCGGCCGAGTTCATAGGCGAGCGGCGCCGCGACCAGGAATCCGCGGGATTCGATGCCGACCAGGAGATCGGGCTTGTGCGGCTGCAACGCCCCGGCGAGGCGCCGCACAGTGGCACGCCAAGCGTGTGGGTGGGCAAGCAGTGTGGAAATGTCATAGAATAGAATACCGGGCTTCGGAAAATCGGGTATCGAGCGGATGTGCTGCTTGAGGTCCATGGCCGCTATTCCTCGAACGTCCATTCTCGGAGATCGAATTCGTTATCGTCGCGACATAACCGCTTTCTGCTCGGTTGGAAAGCCTCGCCCGTCAGATACCAAATCAGACTTCGGACCCCATGGCGCCCGCGACCGCAACCCTCGTTGAGTCTGAAGAGTCCGGGTCGCTTATTTTGGCGGCAACCGGGGAATGGCTGGTGGGGAGTGCCGCCGAGCTCGATCGAAGGCTGCGCGGAGTCGAGGCGCCAAAGGGCGGGCGGGTGCTGCTCGATCTGACGGGGATCGATCGGCTCGATACCACCGGCGCCTGGCTGTTGCTACGAACCGAGCACGAACTGACAGAGCGTGGCAACGCCGTTGAGATGCGCAATTTGCGATCGAGCTTCGAGCCACTGATCGATCAGGTGCGTACGGCCGGATTCGTGGCTCCGGCCAGGCATCTGCGACCGGCCCATCATACGATCGCCGGTTTCATCGCCCACATTGGGGAGGTTTCGCTCGGACTGATCGCCCGCGCGTACAGCATCCTCGGATTCTTCGGTCTGGTCTCGACGACTGCCGTCCGACTGATGCGCCATCCCCGCCGCCTGAGCGTGACGGCGATCGTCGCCCAGATGGAGCAGACCGGTGTGAATGCACTACCCATCGTTGGTCTGCTCACCTTTCTGATCGGGGTGGTCATCGCCTATCAGGGTGCCGATTATCTGCGCTTTTATGGGCTCGAGAGCTATACGGTCCAACTCACCGGGGCCAGCATCCTGCGCGAGCTCGGGGTTCTGCTGACGGCGATCATCCTCGCCGGCCGATCGGGCAGCGCATTTACCGCCCAGATCGGGACGATGCGCGTCAACGAGGAGATCGACGCGATGCGCACCATCGGCCTCGACCCGGTGGAGGTCCTGGTGCTTCCGCGACTATTCGGACTGATGCTGACCTTGCCGATGCTGACCCTCTGCGCCAATTTCATGGGTATTTTTGGCGGTGGTCTGATGGCTTGGAGCCAGCTCGGCATCGGTATTCCGGAATTCCTTAACCATTTGTCCACGATCGCTCCATGGAGCTTCTGGATCGGAATGATCAAGTCGCCGTTCTTTGCCATCATCATTGCTTCGATCGGTTGTTACGAGGGATTTCAGGTGGCAGGGAGCGCCGAAAGCGTCGGCCGCCTCACGACGCTTTCGGTGGTTGAAGCAATCTTTCTCGTGATCGTGACCGACGCAGGGTTCTCGATCTTCTTTTCTGCCCTGCAGATCTGAGCATGCCGGATCTGGCGGAGGAGCCGATCATCCGCGTGCGCGGCCTAGTCAACCGGTTCGGTAGCGAGACCGTCCATGACGGCCTCGACCTCGACGTGCTCCGTGGCGAAGTCCTCGGTGTCGTCGGCGCGTCCGGGTCTGGGAAATCAGTCCTGCTGCGGACTATTATCGGTCTCAACCGACCAGTCGCAGGGAGTGCAGAGGTGTTCGGGCACAATATTCTAACGATGAGTAACATCGATCATCGAGAGGTCGAAAAGCGCTGGGGGGTTCTATTTCAAGATGGTGCGCTGTTCAGTTCGCTGACGGTTGCTGAGAATATCGAGGTCCCGCTGAAGGAATATTATCAGATGCCGTTGCGTCTGATGGATGAGATCGCAGCGTTCAAGGTCGGCATCGTGGGACTTCCCGAGGGGACAGGCGAGAAGTACCCGTCCCAGCTGTCAGGGGGGATGCGCAAGCGCTCCGGCCTTGCGCGCGCCCTCGCGCTCGATCCAGAAATCGTCTTTCTCGACGAGCCGACCGCTGGGCTTGATCCGATAGCGGCTGCTGAATTCGACACGTTGATCAGGGATCTACGGGGTAGCTTGGGTCTTACGGTATTCATGGTGACCCACGATCTCGACACTTTGTTTTCGATCTGCGATCGAGTCGCCGTTCTAGTCGACAGGAAGATTCGTGCCGGCACCTTAGAGCAGATGCTGCAAGACGATCATCCGTGGATCCAGTCCTATTTCCACGGCCCGCGCGGGCGAGCTGCCTTGCTCTCCGAAGGCGAACATTTGCCGAAACAAGGGACGCGGCTTGCCGCCACTCTTTAAGTATCTCGCACCAAGAGAGAATATATGGAGACACGTGCACATTATGTGGCGGTCGGCACCTTCGTCCTAGCGGTCATCTTTCTAGCCTTTGTCGCAGTTCTGTGGCTGGGACACACCGAATTTGGCGAGCAAGCCAAGCGTTACTACATATTCTTCAGTGGGTCGGTGGCGGGGCTCAACAAGGGTTCCCAGGTGCAATACAATGGAATTCCGGTTGGCCGCGTCGTCGACATCCGCGTCGATCCCAACAATCTAGAGCAGATACAAGTAACGGTCGAGATCGACACAACCATTGTCGACATCAAGTCCGACGCCCGCGCGTTCCTCGATGCCAACATCCTGAACGGCATCGCCACAATCCAGATCCGCGGCGGGACGCGAGAGGCCGTTAATCTGGAGGCGCAGCCAGGGCACAAGTACCCGGTGATTAAGGCGGGCAGATCAGAGCTTGAAGAAGTAAAGGCCAGCCTTCCCGAATTGCTGCGGGATCTGAAAGAGGCTGTCCGCAGCGTAAATGCCCTGCTCAACGAGCAAAACCGCCAAGCAGTTTCCGATACTCTGCAAAATCTCCGTACGATTTCCGGGGCCCTTGTCGAGCCTAGCAAGGAACTGAGCGAGGTTGTCGATAACGCCAACAAGTCCGTTGTCGTGCTGAAATCATTTTTCGGTGACGTCGATCAGAGCTACACGGAGAAAGGCGGGCTGAAGGATCAGCTGTCGCAAACTCTCTCTGACGCTGATCGGCTGGCCAAGAACCTCAACGAGTTGAGCCGGCAACTGCAACAGATTCTCCAGGAAAATCGGCCGGGCATCCGAAGTTTCACCCAAAGCACCTTGACCCAGGTGAGTGATCTCGTCAGCGATCTGCAGCGGTTCGTAGCGGGGTTGAGTCGCTTTGCCTCCGAGATCGAACGGGATCCGGCGCGGTTGCTGTTCGGGGAGCGGCGCGAGGGGTATCGGCCACAATGACGTCGCCGGCGGCGCGAGTTTCGCGCCGGTGGGTCCTGAGCGCTGTCACGCTCGCATTGGCCGGTTGTGCGAGCCTGCTGGGGGTTGGCGCGGCACCACATCTTTATCGAGTTACCCCCGAGAGCACCTACCCGGCGAATTTGCCTCACCCGGCGGCGCTACTCCTCGTCGACGTGCCGCTGGCACCGGCCGGGCTGGACACGTCGCGGATCGCGTTGACCCGGTCTGCCGTCTCGATCGACTATTTCGCCGACTCGGAGTGGACCGATCGGGTCCCCCTGCTGGTTCAGACCGCGCTTCTCGAATCGTTCGAGAACAGCAAGGCGATCAACGCGATTGACCGCGAATCGGTCGGGCTGCGGGCAGATTTCATCCTCAAGACCGAGATCCGCCATTTTGAGGCAATTTACGATTCGCCAGACGGAGCGCCTGAAGTGTGGGTGGCGATCATCGCCAGGCTCGTCAGTCCGTCGGACCGCGAGATCGTGGCACTGGCCTCGTTCGATCGGCACGTGCGGGCTACCGCAAACGAGATCCCACAGATTGTCCTCGCCTTCGACGAGGCATTGGGCGGGGTGATGGAGGACATCATCGTCTGGACTCTCCGCAATCCCGCTTTGTCGGCAAAGCGCCGTCCGCTATAGTGATCACCTTTCGTTCACAAGAGTTGTCGTGTGGCGCGCGAGAACGGTCGAAAAAGTCTGCTCGTGGGTCGGGCCGAAATCGAGCGAATGGGCTTGGCAGCCGCGGTCGTCGGCGATTGCCGGCGTGAACTCGCCGCGCGCAACCGCAACATCGTCAGCGAGGCATTGGCCGGCGCTCCGGCCTCTGAGTGGCAGCATTACCCCGATGGGGAGGTCTACGACCCGAAAAGCCACGCCCAATACTTTTATCACACGCATCCGGTGAACGGACGGCCTTTCCGAGAGCATGGGCATTTCCACACCTTTTTGCGCGCCGAGGGCATGCCGGTCGGGGCTGCGCCGCTGATCCTTCCCGAAATAGCGGTCGCCGACGTGCCGGCGCTACCCCCCCAGGCGCCACCGATAAAACGTGGTGCTAGGGAGGAGGTGAGCCATCTCGTGGCCATTGCTGTCGACTGCCAGGGCGAGCCGATCCGGCTGTTCACGACAAATCGCTGGGTCACCGGTGAAACCTGGTATCGCGCCGAGGATGTCATCGGCATGCTCGACCGATTCGCGATCACCGAGGTCGAGCCGTCGGAGACGCTCAACCGGTGGGTCGGCGCTATGCTTCAACTCTTCCGCCCGCAGATCGCAGCACTGCTGCGGATGCGCGACGACACCGTGATGGCATGGCGTCGCCGACGCCGCACGCACGTCTTCGAGGATCCGGCCCTCGAAATTACCTCGAGCTTGGATATTCGCCTCGACGCCCAGCTCGCTTTCCTCGACCGGGCTCGATCCGAACCGATCGCTCGAGCCCCGGATCGTATGCCGGTCCTGCCGGTGATGGCAGAAGGCTGGGACGAGAGTCACCCGGGCTGAGGCGGCACCCTCGCCATCGATCTTACTTTGGAAGCGGCTGCGATAGAGGCGCGCGCGGAGAGAGGTTGCCGGCATTCAAGCATTCCTTGAGCTTGGCATCCCGTTTCGTATTCGATTCCGCACTGTAGTCGGGATAGGCGGTCTGAGCCTGCTTGGCGCATTTATCAGCCGCCTTCCAGGAGTTGACCACCGCGTTACCCTGTTGGCTCGCATCGGCCGTCCCGATCAGGAGCAGCAGCAGAGCGCCCAACGCGAGCCCGAGCGGTTTCATTGGCACCTCCTCGTCTGACCGGGACGGTGATGATGCGGTCCCGATCACTCCACTATACACTAGTTAGCCCCCGACCGAAGTTCCCGACCCACAGGATATCCGGACGGCGGCCTGGCCGGCGCGGTCCCGCCGGCCAGTTTCGTTCTAGTTCGACCCAGGCGGCCGTTGCGCTAGGCAAGAAACTGGGGCTCCATACCTGCGAATCTGACGGAGGAGACACGATGCTGAAGATCTGGGGACGCACGACCTCATCCAACGTCCAGAAAGTGCTGTGGTGCTGCACCGAACTCGGCATCGAGTACGAGCGGGTTGATCTCGGTGGACCGTTCGGTGGCAATCGCGATCCCGAGTATCTCGCGATCAATCCGAACGGTCGGGTGCCAACAATCAAGGATAATGATCTGATCCTGTGGGAATCGAACACGATTTGCCGATATCTCGCGGCGACGCGTCATGGCGAGCGATTGTATCCGAGTGACCCCCCCGCCCGCGCGAATGTCGAGCGCTGGATGGACTGGCAGCTCGCCACTTCCGGACCGCCAATGGCAGCCCTGCTCGGCATGCTGATCCGGGCGAGACCCGAACAGCGCGATCAGGCGGCGATCGAGGCGGCGCGGCTGCAGGCGCTGGCTGCCTGGACGATTGTTGAAGACGAGCTCGAAGACCGTCCTTATCTGGCCGGATCTGAGCTGACTCTCGCCGAGATAGCATTGGGAACCATGGTGTACCGCTGGCATGCTTTTCCGATCGAGCGGCCGCCGTTGAAGAACCTGAAAGCCTGGTACGAGCGCATGCGGCAGCGAGCCGGTTTCAAGACTCACATCGAAATCCCGATCACGTAGTAGTGAGGTCAACTCCGGGCCGTTGCTTTGCCGTCGACCGACGTTATTCTATGCAAGCTGAAGCGGCCTGACTCGAGATGATATTAAGGGAGGCTGAATGAAATCATCGACAAAACAATCGACGCTCGCGGCGGTACTGGTATTCATCCTGACTGGTTTGAGTGGAATTTCGCTAGCACAAGACAAGGAAGCAGTTCTTAAGGACCGCGAGGCGTTCATGAAAGGGCAAGGGAAGGATATCGGGAGCGTCAAGTCCTATATCGATGGCAAGGGGGATTTGGCGCAGGCTGAGGCGGGCGCGGCCAAGCTGACTGAGTCCACGAAAAAGATCCCCGATATGTTTCCGCCGGGAACGGAGGGCACCGACACGGAAGGGAAATATGCAACCAAACCGGCGATTTGGAGTGATTGGAACAAGTTTCTTGAGGTACAGAAGACTGCCGCCACGAAGGCCGACGCGCTCCTCGCGGCTGTGAAGAGCGGCGACAAGGCCGCCATACAGACAGCATTTGGGGATCTAGGGAAAAACGGCTGCGGCGCTTGCCACGAAACGTTCCGCGAGACGCTCAAAAACTGACGGCTGCGCTCGCCGTCATAATCCTAACTTTCAGCAGATTATCGGCCCCCTCCGCGGGTGGCGCGGCGTCGACCGACCACGGCGCCTATCTCGCTGCCGCGGCGGGATGCGACCAGTGCCACACCGATTGGCAAAACGGGGGAAGCCTTTACGCCGGCGGCCGCCCCCTTGAAACTCGCTTTGGAACCGTCTTCGCGCCCAATATTACGCCTGACCGAGAATCCGGGATCGGTCACTGGGGGCTGGCCGATTTTGAACGGGCGATGCGCTGGGGGGTCGCGCCCGACGATTCGCACTACTTGCCGGTCTTCCCGTTCCCTTTCTACAATCGTTTGACGCAAGGTGATCTGACCGACCTAAAGGCCTTTCTCGATAGCCTCGCGCCCGTATCTCGGGTCGACAGTGCCGCTCGGGCGAGCATTTTTTCGACGGTTCGGGTTCGGGCGGCGATCATGATCGTCGATGAGCAATTCCCCGGGCCGTGGCAGTTCGACACCACGAAGGATTCGGTCTGGAACCGAGGTGCCTACCTCGTCGCGACGGTCGGGCGCTGTGGCGATTGTCACACGCCCCGAAATTGGCTCGGCGCCCGTGTTCTCACGCGCTCGCTCGGCGGTGCGACTGCCGGTCCTAACGGCAAGGCGGTCCCGAACATCACTCCTGATGCGGAAACCGGGATCGGGAAATGGAGTGAGGACGACATTGTTACTCTTCTGAAAGATGGACAGACACCCGAATTCGATTTCGTCGGCGGGGCCATGGCCGAGATCGTAAAAAACACCGCCCGTCTCACCGATGCCGACCGGCGGGCGATTGCCGTCTATCTCCGGACGCTCCCGCCGGTCCGTTCCGAGAGAAGGGCTGTCAAATAGATGCGTCAGCACTGGACGCACCAGCGGGTTTTCCTATGATGCAGATACCTGAGACGGAGGAGCAGTTTGGCGCGAGGGCGACCGGATAAGAGCCTGGCTCGTTTCGAACGGGTCGCCCTGGTATTGTCCGGCGGGGGGGCGCTCGGAGCGTATCAGGCGGGTGCCTATGCTGCGCTCGAAAAGTGCGGCGTGCGGCCGAACTGGATCGCCGGCACCGCGATTGGCGCGGTCAATGCGGCCATTATCGCCGGAAGTCTGCCGCATGAACGTGCACAGCGGCTTCGGCGGTTCTGGCAAGAGGTGAGTAAGCGCCCGCAAGGCCGCCGTCCACGAAGCGCAGGCGGATGGGCGCGATCGGCCTTCACAAACTGGTTGACCGTTGGGCGCCGCGGTGCGGGATTCCCGTCGTTGTACGAAGAGCCGGTCATCTCTGCCCCGGCATTACGCGCGATGATCGCCGAGGTAGTCGATTTCGACCGTATCAATTCGGGTGGCGTCCGAGTGGTGCTCGGAGCTGTGAACCTAGCGACTGGAGCGGAAACGTTCTTCGACAACGACCGGCACGTGCTCGGCGTCGATCACGTGCTGGCCGGTACGCCGTTCCCCGGCCTGCCGGCCGTTACGATTGGCCATCAGCTCTTCGCGGGCAGTGCGATCTCGGTTTCGGCTCTCGACGATGCGCGCCGGGCCGATACGCTGTGCTTCGCGATCGACGGGTACGATCCGGTTCCCGGGGGTAACGGTGGCTTTAGCCGCTCGGCAAGAGACATCGCTTCGATGCGCCGCATTCATGATCTCCGACGCATGATCGCGCTGCTTGGCGAGCATCTCCCGTCGGCATTACGCGGTGAAATCGAGATTCGCCGTTGCCTTGCCGAAGCGAGCAACGCGACAATGACGATCCTGCACCTTGTTCACGAGGGCAGTCCGGCGGATCTGTCAGTCAAGATGCGGGACTTTTCTCCGGGTGCGGTACAGCGCCGATGGAAAGCGGGCGAAAGCGACGTGGCGACGAGCCTTACCCATCCGCGGTGGCTGGCGCCGCCATCTCGTCTCTCGGGCGTCGTCGTTCACGAGGTCCGTGGCGGAGTAGCTGCACCGCCGCACTGACTCTAATTTGCCGCCTGTAGGCCTGTAGAAGAGGCAAACGTACTTTCGACGCCCGATAAAGCAGCAATCTCCATTCTTGCATAAGTGTTATGCAGTCCACCGCGGTAGGTTTGTTAACCGCAATTAAAACCCCTTGCCTAAATGATTGGCATAACAAATATCCGCTTGAAATAAAGCGATTTTTAAGATGGGATGGTTTCGCCTGATAATGTGTCGAAGCGGTCAGCCGTTTCGATTTTTTGGACGCTCGCGACCTCGCGGGCGATGGGTACGTGCGAGGGTTTATGCTTTACGAGGCCTACCAAGTACACAACGACGTGCTCGGTCCGGTCCGGCTGATGGCCGAGACTTTCCGGTGTCTGCTCAACCAACCCTGGCCGCTGTTCGCCAATGGGCCATTCCTTCGAAGTGCTTCGGCCGCGATGGAGTTGCTCTCCAACGCCGGTATGTCCCATGACCGGCCCGATTTCGGCATTCGCACGGTACTTATCGAGGGCCACGAGGTTGGCGTCACCGAAGAGATCATCGCCTCCGATCCGTTTTGCAACTTGCTCCATTTCCGCAAGGATAAACCCTGCGAAGCTCCCCGGATCCTGGTCGTCGCGCCGCTCTCGGGCCACTTTCCGACCTTGCTGCGCGGTACCGTCCAAACGTTGCTGCCGGATCACGACGTGTTCGTTACAGACTGGGCGAACGCCCGAAATATCCCGCTCCTGCACGGCCGCTTTGGCCTAGACGATTTCGTCGATCTTTTAATCCGTTTCACCCATCTCCTCGGGCCGGGCGTTCATATCATGGCGGTATGCCAACCCTCGGTACCGGTGCTGGCGGCCGTGTCGTTGCTGGCGGAGGGCGGAGATCCGTGCCAACCAGCATCGATGATATTGATGGGTGGTCCGATCGACCCAAGGGCGAACCCGACCGAAGTCAACCGGTTCGCCGAAGCGCACTCCCTCGACTGGTTCGAACGAACGGTTATTACGACGGTACCCGCGCGCTATCCCGGAGCCTTCCGGCGGGTTTATCCAGGTTTTCTGCAACTCGCCGGTTTCCTGAGCATGAACCTCGATCGGCACGTGTCAGCGCACTGGACGATGTTCGATAATCTGGTGCGCGGCGATGGTGCCAGCGCCGCCGCTACCCGGGCGTTTTATAGGGAATACAGTTCGGTTATGGATCTTCCGGCCGATTTCTACCTAAACACCATCAAACGTGTGTTTCACGACCATGATCTACCGCGAGGCAGCTTCCGGGTGCGGGGATATCGGGTCGAGCCGGCCGCCATCGAACACACCGCCTTGATGACGGTTGAGGGCGAGCGGGACGATGTTTGCGCGCCCGGCCAAACCGTCGCGGCGCACCGACTCTGCAGTCGGATCGCCGCGGCGAAAAAGACCCACCACCTTCAGCTTAAAGTCGGCCATTATGGAGTATTTCATGGCCGTCGGTGGCACAACGAGACCTACCCAAAGGTCCGGTCATTCATCCGGGCGCAGAGCTAGCAGTTCTAACCCGGGGTTCGCCGAGCCTTCGCTCTTACCTGGCGCGCCTCTGCGAGCGACCGTTTATGAGAGCAGGCGAACGGACCCGACTGAACTGCCAATAGCGTCGTGGCTTCTTTGTCGAACGACACGAAAGCCTCTGCAGCGAGCCAGCTTCCTTGATAGGAAATGACGCCCTCGGCGAAATCACCGCCCGCGTCGAGCATAGCCAAATCCGCTTCCACTGCGGGCCTGTTGTCGAGGACATTTTGCGCCATTCATCAGGCGTCGGATCGCTTCGGCTATGTCGGCCGTTCGAACTTTGTAAGCTTGCGACAGCACCCAGACCAACTCGCAAAGCGCCGGTGTAAGGAAAATCATCCTTACTTTCAAGCCGTGAGCGGCAATGATGGCCACCCCCGACCGATGGACAACTCGCAAAAAAGATGCACCACCTCCGGCCCAAACTCAGCCATTATGCAGTAAGCCCGAGTTCGCCGGCAGGAAGGGAGGAGGAGGATGGCTCTCCGTGGCAAGGTCGTCATCACCTGCGCAGTGACCGGCGCAATCCACACCCCGACGATGAGCCCTTATTTGCCGATAACCCCGGACGAAATCGCCAAAGATGCGATCGCCGCGGCGGAAGCCGGGGCGGCGATCCTGCACCTGCACGCGCGCGACCCGAAGGACGGGCGGCCGATCCCCGACCCCGATGTATTCATGCAATTCCTGCCGCGCGTCAAGCAGGCGACCAATGCCGTTGTCAACATCACCACCGGCGGCGGCCTCGGCATGACCCTCGAGGAGCGCCTCGCCGCGCCTCTGCTCGCCAAGCCCGAGATGTGCTCGATGAACATGGGCTCGATGAATTTCGGGCTATACCCGATGCTCGGCCGCTATAAGGAATGGAAGTACGAATGGGAGCCGAAATACCTTGAAATGACGCGGGACTTCATCTTCAAAAACACGTTCAAGGACATCGAGCGCAGTCTCAAGGAGCTGGGCGAGGGCTGCGGCACCCGTTTCGAGTTCGAGTGCTACGATGTCGGCCACCTCTATAATTTGGCTCATTTCGTCGATCGCGGGCTGGTCAGGCCGCCTTTTTTCGTGCAGACGATTTTCGGGATCTTCGGCGGGATCGGCGCTGACCCGGAGAACCTCGCCCATATGAAGCGGATAGCCGACAAGCTCTTCGGCGACGATTACGCCTGGTCGATCCTGGCCGCCGGGCGCCACCAGATGCCTCTGATTACGATGGGGGCGATCATGGGCGGCAGTGTGCGGGTCGGCCTTGAGGACTCGTTGTGGTTGGGGCGCGGCCAGCTCGCCCAGGGCAACGCCGACCAGGTGGGCCGCATCCGTACGATCCTCGAAAACCTGTCGCTCGAGATCGCGTCACCCGATGAGGCGCGGGCGATGCTCGCGCTCAAGGGCGGCGATGCGGTCGCGTTCTGATCGGGGCCAGACCCAATGATCGACAAGCGGGTGCGCAACCTCACCGAAGCGGTGGCCGGGATCCCCGATGGTGCCATTATCCTGTGCGCAGGCTTCGGCGGCGCCGGGCTACCCGACGCTTTGTGCGAGGCGGTCGTCGAGCAGGGCGCGCGCGATCTGACAGTGGTTGCCAACAACGCTGGGACCGGGCGGACCGGGCTTGCGGCGCTGCTCGCGGCGGGCCGTGTAAAACGGATCATCTGCTCGTTTCCGCGCAGTTCCGGATCTGTCGTGTTCGAGGAGCTCTATGTCGCCGGCCGCATCGAGCTCGAGCTCGTGCCACAGGGTATAATCAGCGAACGGATGCGTTGCGCCGCCGCCGGTCTCGGCGGGTTTTACTCGCCGGTTTCGGTCGGGACCCGGCTGGCCGAAGGCAAGGAGCACCGTGAGATAGACGGCCGAATGTATGTGCTGGAAACACCCCTGAAGGGCGATGTTGCGCTGCTCTCAGCCGACCGTGGTGACCGCTGGGGCAACCTGACCTACCGGAAATCCGCGCGAAACTTCAACCCTACGATGGCGATGTCTGCGAGCTTATCCATCGCACAAGTACGCCAGGTAGTTGAACTTGGCGAGATCGATCCTGAGATGGTCATTACTCCTGGCATCTTCGTCGATCGCCTCGTCGAAGTTCCCGAGTAAAAGGAGGAACCGGATGCCGCTAAAACGTCGCCAAATTGCCTGGCGCGCTGCGCAGGATCTCACCGACGGAGCTTATGTAAATCTCGGGATCGGGCTGCCGACCCTGGTCTCGGATTTCCTCCCGGCCGATCGAGAAATCGTTCTGCACAGCGAGAACGGTGTCCTGGGAGTGGGGCCCGCGCCGGGCGACAACGAGGTAGATTGGGATCTGATTAATGCCGGCAAGCAGCCGATTACATTGGTGACCGGCGGCAGCTACGTGCACCACACTGACTCGTTTCTGATGATCCGCGGCGGCCATCTCGATCTCGCCTTGCTCGGCGCCTTCGAGGTTTCGGAAAAGGGCGACTTGGCAAATTGGACGACCGACGATCCGGGTTTTCCGCCCGGCGTGGGCGGCGCGATGGATCTGGCAGTGGGAGCCAAGGAAATCCGCGTCCTGATCGAGCACACCACCAAGACCGGATCGCCGCGCATCCGCCGACAGTGCGGGTATCCGTTGACCGCCGCCTCCGTCGTGCGTCGGATCTATACCGACCTCGCCGTCATCGATGTCACTGCCGAGGGGCTGGTCGTGCGCGAAGTAGTAGACGACGTGGATTTCCCCACCTTGCAGGCCAAGACCGAAGCCACTCTGCATCTGGCGCCGGACATAAGGGCCCTCCGCGCGCCGGCGGTGTGAACAGCGGGGACTTCGCGGTGCAAATCAAACAGACGACTCCTGCGCACCATTTTAAAGGCGTCATACCAGCCTGACGGGCGGGTTCACTTACCACGGCGTGACCTATACCGGAGATCGGGCGAGCGTTGCGCCGGGCGACAATTTCTGTCGATGATCGTACCCGAGATCCAAGCCCCACAAGCCTATAAAAACAACGGCGCGATCATCCTCTGGTGGGACGAGTGAGAAGGCGGTGATACCTCGGCGTACACGATTCCGCAAATCATCATTTCGCCGGACTGTGTCTGCTGGATGCGTGCAGCGCGACCGATCTGTCGGACTTGTTCAAGCCAGGCTCGATCCCGAACGACGTTGTGCCGGAGCCCAGGTCTACCCTGCCGGTGACTGCAGGATTGTTCGGATTGACATTGATGCGCCGCCACGTCTTGTCAGGTTCATCGTAGATCAGCACCGGGCGCACCCTACGGCGCGCGAAATCCAGCGACACGTTAGCTTGAACTTAACCGGCTCATGTTTAAATCGACAAGGTCATACAACAAACAAACCCCGATTTACTCCCATGTGGAACCTCACATCTTACGATATTAATCGGATCAAAGGGCAGCTTCAGGCCCGTAAGGCGAGGATCGATGCGAAATATGCCGAGGAAACAAAGGCACTCGACGCAGACTTCGCTGATCTGGAAACGCTCGAGCGGGTCGCGGCGGCCGTTGCACTCAAGTACAAGGCGGACGAGCCTGGCGAAGGTACCGAAAAGGGTTCGGAAGCCACCGTCGAAGAGAGTCCTCAGCTCGAAGCTGAAGCGGCGCCGGAAGCGCCGCTAATAGCGACCTCCGGCGAGGCAAACGGCCCCGACGCAAAATTTGGCTCGCGATGGCGCCTCGCTCTGCGTGACCGCCCTGTCGTATCCGACGCCGAGTGACTGGCCGGCGGCGGAAATTTATCCCGATCTGCTGTCGACGCCGGACAAACACCGACTGGAGTGCGATGCCGGCGGGTGACTAACCCGAGACCCAGCGAGGAAATAAGTGAACGACGGAGCGCTAGATACGGGGCAAGCCCCGGCAGACGTCGATGTGTTAGAGTCAAAAGAGGTGTGGAGTGAGTACCGGCTGGCGGACGGCACGGTATTGCGCATCAAGCCGGTGATGATCGCGGTCTCCCGGATGGACGGAGAACACACTCTCGAGGGCGATCCCGTATACAACATGAAATCGACGCTGGTCACCGACGTGAGAGCGCCCCAAGAGCTGAAGAAATCGGCGTAGTCTGCGCCGATGGCCAGACATTTTAAATCGGATTCGTGGGCACCTCGGATGTCCCGCTCATCCGGGTCAACTTATTACGGTCGAACAGACGAGGCATTAGCGCGAAACTCAGTAGTGCCGATCCCGATACTCGTCGTAGGGTTCAAGAGTTCAGGCATCGTTATTACTGGCGCTAAAAATGCCGTCCGATCGCCGCGGTTCGTGCAGCAAGCAGATCCGCCACCTGCCGAAGAGGTCACAACGACCGGCGAGCTGGGCGGAAGGTCCGAGCGGGCTGCGACGGCATCCGACAATAACAGTGAACCAGGCAAGGATCGTCGGACATCGGGCTCCGGGCAAGGTGACAGCATCGACTTGATCATCGACAAGTTGCCTCGTCACGCGCTCGTCAAGCCAATTCCGGTTACCATCTCGCCGTTAGGCGACCGGGTCTTTATTGCTTCCACACCGGATCTCGACATCACTGTAACCGGCAATTCCCTAAGCGACGCACTTCTGCTCCTCAAGCAGCAGCTCGAGTCGACATACGAGAACCTCCGCGGCAAGGCATCCGGCAGGGAAGAAGAGCGGCAATTAAAACGGTTGCGCGACTACATCCGCGATCATTGAGCAGAAATCGGTCTCGTCAAAATAACCGACGGTGCGGATATTCCTTCGTGAAATCGGGCATGGCGCCGGCCATTGTGAGCTCATTGATCCGTCGTTCATCGACTGCAGTCAACGAAATCGTGGCTGAACGGCTCGCAGCTAAGCCGCTCGCTCCCGAGACCGCAGCCATTGGGGTACCCATGGATAAAATCTCACAAAGAGTCCTCAGTGGAGCATACTCGGCTGGGTGGGTGATGGGGGCCGCGCATGCGCGAGGGGATCACCATCGAGGTGAATAGCGCCGATCGTGCGCGTTTGCAGGCGATTGTCGCGGATCGGAACAGCGCGCAGAACACGTATGGCGAGCGCGCATCGTGCTGATGACGGCAGACGGCCTCGGGACGATCACGATCATGCGCCAGACGGGCAAGAGCAAGGTCACCGTGTGGCGCCGGCAGGAGCGTTTCATGGCGCAAGGGGGTCGACGGGCTGCTGCGCGACAAGACCCGTCCGTTGCGGATCCCGCGGCTGCCGGCGACAGTGCACGAACGCACGGTTGCGTTGACGCTGACCGATCCGCCGGGGGAAGTCACCCATTGGACGGCCCACATGATGGCCAAGCAGGTCGGGATCAGCGCCAGCTCAGTGCAGCGGATCTGGCACACCCATGGCCTCCAGCCGCATCGCGTGCGCCAGTTCAAGCTGTCGCGCAATCGCCCGTTCATCGACAAGCTGCGCGACATCGTCGGTCTTGGCGCCTGCCCTCGGGTCGGCCACACCCGGACCCGTGGGTCGATTCGCCGGCGCATGCGGTGGTCTTCTCGGTCGACGAAAAATCGCAAATCCAGGCGCTCGACTGCACCCAGCCCGGCTTGCCGATGAAAGGAGGGCCGCTGCGCGACCATGACGCATGATTACAAGCGGCATGGCACCACGACCTTGTTTGCCGCGCTCGACGTTTTGGAAGGCCGGACCATCGGCGCTGCATGCAGCGCCATCGCCATCAGAAGTTCATCCGGTTTCTCAGTACGATCGAAGCCGACATCCCCGCTGGCAAGATCA
Source organism: uncultured Alphaproteobacteria bacterium (assembly GCA_963703745.1). Classification (GTDB taxonomy): domain Bacteria; phylum Pseudomonadota; class Alphaproteobacteria; order ATCC43930; family CGMCC-115725; genus AP-15. Next base: position 805,634 of record CAVPFL010000002.1, read on the forward strand.
ACCATGTCGTCCTCGACAGACTACGCCACGCACAAGCACGCCAAGAACCTGCCCACGCGAAGGCGGGGGTTCACGCCTGGCTCGACCGACGCCCCCGCTTTGTCTTCCATTACACCCCGACCGCGGCCTCTCGGCTCAATGCGGTCGAGGCCCAAACGCCGCCTCAAACGCGGAGTCTTTCGCTCGATCGTCGATCTCCAGATCGCCATCAACCATCCCTAAAGGAAACTAACGATGACCCCAGGCCCTTCGTGTGGACCGGCCCATCCCGATAAAATCAATCGCTGCCGTCAAACGTGCCTATTAAGCGTTAGGTTTTGACCACAAGACGCCGTCGATGTCTGCAGTCTGCGTTGTCCAGGACTGCGGGTGTCATCTCTCGAGCCATACGTCGGCGAGGTCTTGGCCGATGTATTGGCTCGGTGTGATGTTCCAGCCCTTGAATTTTTCCGAGGTAACGACAATTCGGTTCCACCAAAGGAGCGGCACCGTATAGGCGGCGGTAAGAGCATGCCGCTCGAAATCCCGCACCATCCTGGCGCGCTGTCTTGGGTCGGTACTCATTGCCTGACCAACGTAGAGCGCATCGAGAAAGCGGTCGGTCGAACCGGAGTGGTTAATGGGTGACAGGTCGCGTGAAACGTACCGTGCGAGCTGGATTGTCGGATCGTCGAAATAGTCGGCCGCCAGATCGATCGCAACGACAAAGCGACCGGTCTCGAGTGCCGTCTGCCAGTCTTTGGTGCTCAGCATTTCTTGGCGAGTCTGCACGCCGATTTCGCGCCAGGAAGCGACCAGGAAATCACCTGCCGGGCCGTAGGGAATGGGAACGTCTTTGCGGTTAGTGAGGGTGACCACCAGGTCGGGTACCCCTGCCTCCGCGAGCAGTCGCCGTGCCTCCGCGCGCGAGGCCTCGATGTCGCGGGAGAAGCCGGGAAGCCTAACGAGTTCGGCCTCGGGCATGCTGATCGCAGTGCCCGGCCGCATCAATCCGCCGACATATTTGAGGAAAGTGCTATCGGCGAGGGTCCGCGCTCCTTGCCAGCGGTCGATCGCGAGCGACAGCGCGCGCCGCACGCGCGGGTCGTCGAAGGGCGGACTGGTAGCGTTGAAGGCAAGAGCCAGATAGCTGATCCATGGGCTTTCCCGCACCTCGACGCTCTCGCCGGCGGTGCTCACCATCTCATCACGCTCGGCGGGGCTGAAGCTGCGAAATTGGGCCATGAGGCGGCCGCTCTCCATTCCTTTTACCGCGGCGGCGCCCGCGACGAATTCGGCTCTGTAGCCGTCTAGATAAGGCTTCGTCGGGAGGAAGTATCTATCCCAGCGTTTGCCGACCCAGTGGTCCCCCTTCACGTGCTCGACGAAGACAAACGGTCCGCTGCCAAGTACATGCGTCTTTGGGAACAATGTATCCTCTTTGAGCTTGGCGGCGCTGTAGATGCAGTTCCAAGGCGAAGCGAAATTCGCGAGCATCGCCGCGTCAGGCCATTGCAGGTGAAAGATCACGGTCGCCGGATCGGGAGCATCGATGCTGGTGACCGCGGCGTAGTCGGCTTGACGCACCGAAAGTACGCCCTGTGGCGGGTGGATGATGCGATCGTAACTCGCTTTGACATCGGCAGACGTAAGCGGCGACCCGTCATGAAACAGGACGTTCCGGCGCAGCTTGAAGATGTAGGTGCGCTTGTCGGCCGAGACGGTCCAGGATTCGGCGAGATCGCCAACAATTTGGGGGTAGTTGGCGGTGTCGAACTTGAGCAATGTCGAATAGTGCGGGATTACCGGGTGAATGAAGACAAACGAAAAGTTGGCGTGACAGTCATAGTTGGGAGGCTCGGCATCGACGGCAAATACCAGGGTACCGCCCCGTGTTGGCGACGGTTCGGCAGTGGCTGCGCCGTAGAGAGTGAACATTGCGGCAAGGGCAAGGAAAACTGTCCGCCAATGCAATGCAGGGGCGCCAGCCGGCTGGCCGGTCGGCGCGGCAATGTGCTGATCCGTCATCGAAAGATCCGTAGGAGGAGGGGAGGCGGTTACCGGGCCTGATCAGCTTGCCAATGCTGATATTGCTGGAAGATGTCGCTCTTTTCCTGCTGCGTCATCGGCTTGCCGCCGGTCAGCTGCCGGCGCTCGTCGACGAAGCGCGCGAACATCTCCTCGAGGTCTTCTGGGTTCGGCGCCTTGGCCGCCTGGAGGTTGTGTTGCAGCCATTGCTCAGCGGGGGGATAGCGCCGCCAGCCGGGAAGCTCGGCCGCGAGACTAACCTCCTGCCATTTCGCATGGTGGCCCGGCTCGAGCAATGCCGGGAAACCGCTAAAGAATGCCTCAACGAAGTTTGCAACGTTGCGGTCGCGCTCGGAGCCTTGTGGGAGATTGGCGGCCACAAGCACCGCACCCACCGCGACGGTATCGATCGATCCACCCTGCGGCAGGAGACCCGGATAATCTGCCGAGGTGAGCCGCGCGGGCAGATAAGTAGGACTGACCGCCGCGTCGAACGGCAAGGCCAATAGGTGAAGCCCATCGTCCTCCCTGAGGTCATGGAAGAGAGGAACGGGTTTACCGGAGACGAAGGCGAGCGCCGCTATCTCGCCATCTCGCAATTTCGCGAGCGCCACCTCCGTAGCGTCGTTGGTTAGTATGACGCCGAGCTTCAGGTGGCGAACAGACGACCTGCCATAATTGCCGTGCCACTGTCGCGCAAATCGACGTTGACCTTCTTGTCGGCTAAATCCGCGGTGCTCTTGATGTCCGTGCGCGCCAGCAGATGAAATTCCTCGTTGTAGAGCTTGGTCACATAAGTGACATACGCATCGATTCCCGGGAAGCGCTGTTGCTCGCGGGCATAGTCGAGGATATCTGCCTGAAGGACGGCCATATCGATGCCGCGCAACAGTTTGAGATCGATCAGGTTTCCGAGCGATCCCGTGCCAATGACCGGCACCAACCGCCGCGTCGCCCCGTCATTGACGACGCTTGCGAGGTCCTCTGCGATGCGCACCGAAATACTAGCGGAGCTTGCCGTCTCAAGCTCGACGACGCCCCGATTGAAAACGGTTGCTTCTGGCGAAGATGCCGTGGACCGCGCCGCGACAGCCACCGGCATGGCGAGACCCGCCGCCACGAGCGGAAGTGCGATAACTATCATTGGGACTGTAGGGCGATACATGGCAGTCACCACTCCTATCTCGCTTCCAGGCCCTGCAGTAGAACCTCGGCATCGGCGGCACCGAGATCGCGGGCGCGGCGATACCAGGCTAAGGCTTTGCCCATATCGCCGCGCGCACCGCGGAGCTGGGCATGGTCGAGAAATACGGGGTCAAAAGTTTCGCCCAATCGGATCGCTGCTTGTCCGTCTCCTGCATCGGCGGCGCGTTCATAAAAGAGGCGCGCAGCAGCGAGATCGCCCTTGCGCAAAATTGCGTCTCCTTGAGCCAACAGGGCGGCAATCTCCGGTGCAGATAACGCGGGTCCCGTCGGTAGCGCAGCCGGAACGGGTGTGGTGAGGGTCGCTGGCGCCTCCGGCATCTGCGCAGCGGGCGCCGACACGGCGGATGGCGCAGCCTCGGTCGGTGGCGCTGCCGAGCGCTCTTCCCGCGTCGGTGCCCCAAGCGGTGGGGCGTCGTCTGGCTTATTTGCCGGTCCGGCGGGCGGGGGCGTTGTCGAGGTCATTGTGGTGCCTGAGGTCCCGACGACTGGGGTGGTCGCTACCGCGCCGGCAGAGTGCGCGGCTTCTCTTGCGTCCATCACTGTGCCCGGGATCGCCGCTGAACTTACCGGGGCAGGTGCACGCGGACCGGTGATGCGGTCGGGGTCCGAGGCTACGAACCAAAAGAGTGCGATACCTGCAGCCGCCACAATTACCGTCGCCACAAGCCCGAGAGGTAGACCCAGTGAGCGCCGCAAGCTCCCGCCGTGGTCGGACGATTTAGAAGCCCTTGCAGTCCGCATTGGACTGGTCGGTGTTTGCTGTTTTGGCACATCGGGGTCAGTGGGCGAGTGGTCGCTGGCCGTGTCGGGTGTCGTTTCGTGTCCCGGTTGCAGCTTGAGGACGTTCGCCCCGGCGTGCACAGTGGTGATCGTCAGCGCATGTCCGCTCCAGACTCGCTCGAAATCTTCGCGTGACACGAAGAACACGACGCCATCGTGATGTGGGTCCCAGACGCTCACCTCCTCGGCTCCGGAGCGCCCGCCGCCGGTGACTACGATGACATCGCTATCATTGCGCACAACGAGGACGGGCTGAGCGGACGCGGTCGTCTTCAGCCCTTGCCAATCGAGCTGGATCCACTGAGCCTGGAGCCCGAATCTAGCAGCAAGCTCGACAAGACGTGAGAGACTAAAGGTATCACCAGCGAGATCAATGTTCCCACCGGCGACCTCGATCGGTGCAACGCCGCCATTCTGCGTACCCAGTCTGGCCAGGCAAGCGACGGCCGTGTCACAGGAGGCGACGGGTTCTTGCAAAAGCTCCGTCGAAAGCTCGATAGGCTCAGCCATTCGCAAGACGCGATTCACTTCGATTTGAGATGTTACTTGATTAAACTGATCTGCAGCGTGCAGAGATCGAAGTGTCCAGCAACTAGATTAAGTTTTTCCTAAGATGAGGTTGCTGGATTTGTTTGTCAGCCGGGAGATCGGCCATCGCAGTCGCGCCGCGATGCGTTTCCTATTACCCGACTGCGCAGATAAAGCGGTTGACTCCGTCGTCGCCGAGCAGGCGAGCGAGCGCTCCCTGGCCCGTCAGGTAATGCAAATGGGCAAGCGCCTCGCCCAACGCGAACGCCATCTGGTGCCGGTCGAGGGGCCGCCGGAACAACACCGGGAGCAGCTGCATCGCGCTCTGGGGGCATTTGCACGCCGCAATGATCTCCGCGCAACGCGCCCTGTGATGTGCCGCGAGATCGTCGATCCGCCTGTGCAGGCCAAAGAAGGGAAGATTGTGTGACGGCAGGACGAGCGCCTCCGCCGGAATTGCGCCGCGCAACTTGCTGAGTGAGTGCAAAAAGCGCGACAGGGGATCGCTGTCGGGCTCGTGAGCCTGCACGCTGACGTTGGGTGATATCTTAGGCAGGACCTGGTCGCCCGCAATCAGCACGCCGGTTTCGGCGCAATAAAGGCAGGCGAGTTCCGGTGAATGGCCTTCGCCGACGATCACCCGCCATTCTCGTCCGCCAATCTCGACGACTACGCCGTCGGCCAGCCGCTCAAAGCTCGCAGGCACAGAAGGGACACCGCGACGATAGCCCCGGTGATGCTCGGCGAAAAGCTCGCTGGCCGCCTCGTCAAGCCCGGCCCGACGGGCGAAGCCGCGTCGGAGCTCGGCGGAATCGTCTCCGCTGCGGGTCATCAAGCGAGCGAACAGCCATTCCTTTTCGGTGGTCCATAACGGGGCCTGCCAGCGCTCGACAAGCCAGCCGGCGAGCCCGATATGGTCTGGGTGATGGTGAGTTGCCACGATCCGTCTGATCGGCAATCCGCCGAGTCGGTCGGCGAAGATCCGCTCCCACCGCGCGGTCGTTTCCGCAGTCGCATACCCGCTGTCGACAATGGTCCAGCCGGGGCCGTCCTCGAGCAGCCACAAATTGATGTGATCGAGCGCGAAGGGGAGTGGCATGCGCAACCACTCGATCCCCGGAGCGATCCTCAGCGTCTCCCCGGCCTCAGGAGGGGTCGCAACCGGAAAGTGCAGTGGCAGCGTCAAGCTTCCGTCCATAATGTGTTCTTCGTCCAGAGTCGCGAATTGACCGCAAGGGTAGGACGGTGCATTAGTGCCCGGCAAGCGTGATGCCCGCCGGTCAGGATTGCTTCCCCGGCGGGCGATTTGCGCGAGAGCCGAGGATTGGATAATGCGCGACTTCAATATTCCCGGCCGCTCGGCGATGGTTGCGGCAAATGGTATGGCTGCGACCTCGGCGCCGCGCGCGACCCTCGCGGCACTCGACGTGTTGCGCGCCGGAGGCAATGCTGTCGACGCGGCGATCGCCGCGGTCGCCATGCAATGCGTCGTCGAGCCGCAAAGCACCGGCATTGGCGGCGACTGTTTCGCCATGTATTCGAAGGGTGGCGCCTTGCCGGTTGCGCTCAACGGCTCCGGCCGCGCGCCGGGAAAGGCCAAGCTCGAATGGTTTCTCGACCGCGGCTTAAAGGAAATCGAGGTGCCTACGCCGCACGCGGTCACGATCCCCGGCGCGGTCGATGCCTGGTGCGCCCTCAACCGCGAATACGGTACGCGGCCGCTTGCCGAACTGCTCGAGCCGGCCGCCAAAGCAGCTGAAGACGGATATTACGTGACCCCACGGGTCGCATGGGACTGGTACCGTCTTCAGGGAAAGCTGCGCGATCCGGTTACCGCCAAGCTGTTCCTGCCGGGCGGCCGCCCGCCGGCAGTGGGTGACAAGATGCGCAACCCGCCGCTCGCCGCGACCTTGCGCCGGATCGGCAAGGAGGGGCGCGAAGCTTTTTATGATGGGCCGGTCATGCGCGACATCGTCGGCCGGCTCAAAGAATTGGGTGGGCTGCACGAGCCCGAGGACTTCGCCGCGCAACGATCGAATTGGGTTACGCCGATCTCGACCAAGTATCGCGATTACGACGTCTACGAATGCCCGCCGAACGGGCAGGGGATGGCGGCGTTGATGATGTTGCGCATCCTCGACGGCTACGAACTGAGCGGTGACGGCTTTGGCGAGGCTGATCGGCTGCACCTGATCGCCGAAGCGAACAAGGCGGCATATTGGGTGCGCGACAATTTTATCTGCGACCCCGAGCATGTGCGGGTGGATGTCGAAGAGTTCCTGTCGGAGGCTCGCGCCGAACGGGCGCGCCGCCGCATCCGGCTCGACCGGGCCCTCCGTGGACCGAGCTGGAGAGACGCCGAGCACGAGGACACGGTCTATCTTTGCGTGGTCGACCGCGACGGCAACGCCTGCTCCTTCATCAATTCGCTGTTCTCGGGCTTCGGCACCGGCATTCTCGCCCCGGAAAGCGGGGTGCTGTTGCAGAACCGCGGCACCGGATTCGTCCTGACCCCTGGGCATCCTAACGCAATCGCGCCGCGGAAGCGGCCGTTGCACACGATCATCCCGGCGATGCTGGTCAAGGATGGGCGCGCGGTGATGCCGTTCGGGGTGATGGGCGGGCACTATCAGGCGGTCGGCCATGCGACCTTCCTGCACCGTCTACTCGATCGCGGCATGGATCCGCAGCAGGCGGCCGAGGCGCCTCGCGTCTTTGCCCATCCGCGCGGTGTGCTCGAAGTTGAGCGCGGCAACTCCGAAGCCATCGTTCAGGAGTTGATCCGGCGCGGCCACCCGGTCGAGATGCAGGAGGTGCCGCTCGGCGGCTGCCAGGCGATCTGGATCGATTGGCAGCGCGGCGTCCTGATTGGCGGTTCCGAGCCGCGCAAGGACGGACTGGCCCTCGGCTATTGACGGAAGGTGCGGCCGAAATCGGTTTCGCTCGGCGCGAGGGCCTCACTCGGCTGACCCACCTCTTCCAGCGCGATCCGCTTCGTGTGTTGTTTCCGATGCCGGCGGCGGGCGACCCGTTGCTCGCCGTACTTTTGACTACATCAGGCGGGCTCGTCGGCGGCGACCGGCTCGATATCGGCGTTGACCTCGCAACGGGCGCAACGGCTCATGTCTCTGCTTCGGCGGCGGAAAAGATCTATCGCTCGCTCGGCCCTACCACCGAAATCCGCCAATCACTTTCGGTTGCTGGCGGCGCAGCACTCGAATTCCTGCCGCTCGAGACGATCTTGTTCGATGGTGCGCGCCTCTGGCGAGAAACGGTTGTCGAACTCGGCTCGGGCGCCGCGTTTCTCGGCGGCGACATCCTCGTCTTCGGCCGCCGTGCACGAGGCGAGCGCTTTACGCGCGGATTTCTGCGCGAGGTCTGGCAGGTGCGACGAGACGGAAGGCTGGTTTGGGGGGACGCCCTGCATCTCGAAGACGACATCGCCGGGATCATCGAGAATCCCGCTTGCTTTAATGGGGCAGCTGCCTTTGCGACCATGATCCTCGCCCCTGCCGGGCGAGAGGCGCGCGGTTTTCTCGACAGCGCCCGCGAAATTCAGTCAGTCGCCACAGCAGGTGAGCTACGCGCCGGGGTCACAACAATCGCGGGTCTCGTGATAGCCCGCTGGCTCGCGGCAGACGCCGCTGCTGTGCGCCGCGCCTACGCGGATCTCGCCTGCCATTTTCGTCAAGCCGCAATGGGGTTGCCGCCATTGCTGCCGCGACTGTGGCATGTCTAGCATTAGCGATGAGACGGGTGACAGCCGCGGCCGTGGGCGTGAAGGTCATTTAAGCACCCCGCTCTGTCTTCGATCCGTCTCAATTGCCGGGTAGTATCGATTGCCGGTGACGCGTCCAAACGAGAACGGCCATGGCAAACCAACTCGGCAAGATCGACCACATCGTTCAGCTCATGCTGGAGAACCGATCCTTTGATCACATGCTCGGCTTCCTCTATGCCGACCGCGGCAATCGGTCGCCTGCCGGACAGGATTTCGACGGGCTCACCGGAGAGGAGTGGAACCCGGACGATCTGGGTCGACAGGTCAGGGTCTACAAGATCCAGGCAACGGACCAGCATCCTTACCTGATGCCGGGCGCCGACCCGGGCGAGGGCTTCCAGAACACCAGCTATCAGCTGTATTCCACCGACGATCCCATGGCGGGCGCGGTTCCGGACAACAAAGGTTTCGTATTGAACTTCAAGTCCGCCATTGCCTCGGACCTAGCCAAGGGATACAGCGACACGCTACCCGGGACCCAGCCGTCGCAAATCATGGGTATATATACGCCCGAGCTGCTGCCGATCATGTCCGGGCTCGCCAAGGGCTTCGCTGTCTGTGACGCTTGGTTCTCGTCGGTTCCGACAATGACGTTGCCTAACCGGGCCTTCGCGTTGGCGGGGACCTCGCAAGGGCATCTCGACGACCACACCAAAATCTTTACCTGCCCCAGCATTTTCGGTCGGCTTTCGGATAAGGGCATCGATTGGGCAATCTTCGGCTACAACCGCGATCCGCTCACCCGTCTCGATTACCCCGACACGCAGAGCGCCGACGAAAGTCATTTCGGGCACTTCCGCGATTTCCAAGAGCTTGCGAGCGAAGGCACATTGCCGGCTTTTACCTTCCTGGAGCCGAGCTGGGACGCCACCGGCAATAGCCAGCATCCGAACTATGATGTCGCGGCGGGCGAGCAATTGATCCACGACGTTTATTACACGCTCCGCAACGGCAAGAACTGGGCTTCGACACTGCTCATAATTACCTATGACGAGCATGGAGGGTGCTACGACCATGTAGCACCACCTGCCGACGCGGTGCCGCCGGGGGACGGCACGATCGGCGAATTTGGCTTCGACTTCACCCGCTATGGCGTGCGCGTGCCGGCGGTTCTGGTCTCACCGCTGATCGCCGCGGGCACCGTCTACCGCGCCGCCCAGGGGCGGATCGACCATACCTCCGTTCTCAAGACGATTCATGAGCGCTGGGGCACCGATCCGCTGACCCAGCGGGACCGGGCGGCTGCCTCGCTCGGTGATGTGCTCACCTTGGCGACGGCGCGCGGTGACGACCCGCTCGCCGGCGTCGCGATCCCGCTTTCAACAAGTTATCATCCCAATGCTTCGTCGCCGTCGAGGATTGACCGAATCTATGCAGCGCGGGTTGCCGCCCTGCCGGTCCGCAATGAGAAGGGCCATTACGAGGAGGCATCGCCAGTGTTGACTTCCGCGGCAGAACTCAGCGACTTCATTCGAGACCGCACCGCTGCCTGGAAGCAGCATGTCCAACGACAGCAGCAGCGACGACAATCTGATCGAAAACCGCTTTAAGGGGTCGGACGCTGCTCCAGTCGGGGACAACGGCGGCGAGTTAGCTCAGCTGCACTTTGCGCAACGGCTCCGAACTTGGAGGGACCGCGCAGCCGGGTTTTCGCGCGGGGCAGCGTCAGCGCGGCAGGTCCATCATGTTGGCGTTGAGGTTCGCGATGATCCAGACCGAGCCGGCGATGATGACAAAGACGATCCCCAAGCCGTTGACGAGCGCGATAAGATTGTTCGTGTTGTCGGGCCCGCTGCCCAGATGCAGAAAGAAGACGAGGTGGATGCCGATCTGCGCGAAGGCGAGCACGATCAGCCCGACCGGGATACCCGGAGGCCACAGCAAAGGGGTTTGCGAGACAATAAAAGACATGATCGTCGCCAGGATCGCGAGCACAAGCCCCGCCGTGTACGACAGAAAATTAGCCGAAGGCTCGTGTTCTTCGACGCCCGGCGTGCGGTCGTCAAAGCGGCGCTCTTCACCGTCCATCAAGGGAAGTCTCCCATCAGGTAAACCAGCGTGAACACCCCAACCCAGACGATGTCCAGCGCGTGCCAGAACAGGCTCCAACACAGCAAGCGGCGCAGGACGTGCGGGCGCAGACCTTTGACGAGAACCTGCGCCACCATATAGAGGAGCCACAGGAGGCCCAGGGTGACGTGCGCACCATGCGTGCCGACCAGTGCGAAAAAAGACGACAAAAAGGCGCTGCGCGAGGGTCCGGCGCCGCGGGCGACCACGCCGGCGAACTCCCTCGCCTCGATAATAAGAAAGGCCGCACCCAGGACGAAGGTGAACGCCGCGAAAACCAGGAATAGGCTCTGCCGCCGATGTTCGGCTGACAAGGCCCCCAGTCCACAGGTATAGCTCGACAGCAGCAAGCACATCGTCTCGATAAAGACGTTGCGCAGATTGAACAATTCGGGCCCGGTCGGTCCGCCGGCGGTCTGGTCGCGAAAGACCGCGTATGCTGCGAACAGCCCCGAGAACAAGACAAAGTCGCTGAGAATGAAGATCCAGAACCCATAGGCGACGACAATGCGGGTCGGCGCCGGCCCGCCGCCCCCGCGCCCGCGCGCGAGCTCGCTCGGAACGAAGTCCGCTGTCGTTATCGTCATGCCGCCCTTCCGGCCAACCGGGCGCGTTCAAGCCGCGCGATTTCGCCGGGTGGGATCTCACGCTCCCGGTCTTCGCTCCAGCCAAACACGAGGATTGTAATCGCTGAGCCTAGAAGCCCGAGGATCGCCAACCACCAGATCTGCCAGATCAGCGAAAAGCCGGTAACCGCCGCAAAGAACGAATTGATAAAACCAGTGGGAGTATTCCGCGGCACCGCGATCGCCTCGTAGGCCGGTTCGGCCGGCGGCAGTCCTCGACGTTTCATCTCCGCAAACGCGTCGATTGTCGTCACCCGGGGCAACACCGCGAAATTGTAGGCCGGGGGCGGCGAGGCGGTCGACCACTCCAAGGTACGCCCGTTCCACGGGTCGCCGGTCAAGTCGCGACGGCGCTCGCGCGTACGGATGCTGACAAAAAGCTGCACGATCTGGCAGAGGATGCCCAGGAAAATGACGATGGCCCCTGCTTCGGCGACTAATAGCAACGGCCGCCAGCTCGGCTCGGGAATGTGATCGAGCCGCCGAGTCATGCCCATCATCCCGAGAAAATAGAGCGGGAAGAAGGCCACGTAGAAACCGACGAGCCAGCACCAGAAGCTGGCCTTGCCCCAGGTTTCGTCGAGGGTGAACCCAAAGGCTTTTGGGAACCAGTAATTGATGCCGGCGAGCGCGCCGAAGACGACACCGCCGATGATGACATTATGGAAGTGGGCGACCAGGAATGTGCTGTTGTGCAACACAAAATCGACCGGCGGCACCGCCAACAGCACACCGGTCAGGCCGCCGATTACAAACGTGACCATAAAGCCGATCAAAAACAGGACCGGCGTATTGAACACGACCCGGCCGCGAAACAACGTGAACAGCCAGTTGAAGACTTTCGCACCGGTCGGCACCGCGATGATCGCCGACATGATGCCAAAAACCGAGTTGACATCGGGGCCCGCCCCCATCGTGAAGAAATGATGCAGCCAGACGGTGAAGGACAGGATGCAGATCCCCAAGGTCGCCAACACCATCGAGCGGTAGCTGAACAGCCCCTTGCCGGAAAAAGTCGCGGCGACTTCGGAGAAGACGCCAAAGCAGGGCAGGATCAGGATGTAGACCTCGGGATGGCCCCACGCCCAGAACATGTTGACATACATCATCTGGTTCCCGCCGGCCTCATTCGTAAAGAAATGGAAGCCGAGGTAGCGGTCGAGCAGCAGCATCGCGAAGACCGCGGTCAGAACCGGAAACGCCGCGACGATCAGCATGTTGGCGGAGAGCGCGGTCCAACAGAACACCGGCATGCGCATATAGGTCATGCCCGGGCAACGCAGTTTGAGGATCGTCGTCACGAAATTGACCCCGGTCAGCAGCGTGCCGATGCCCGAGATCTGCAATGACCAGAGGTAATAATCGACGCCGACGTCGGGGGAAAACTGAAGCTCCGACAGCGGCGGATAGTTCATCCAGCCGGTGCGCGCGAAAACGCCGACGATGAGCGATGCGTTGATCAAAAGCGCGCCCACTGCCGTCAGCCAGAAGCTGACCGAGTTCAGCACCGGAAAGGCGACGTCGCGCACGCCCAACTGCATGGGCACCGCAAAATTCATCAGCCCGATGACGAACGGCATCGCCACGAAAAAGATCATGATCGTGCCGTGCGCCGAGAAAATCTGGTCGTAATGGAAAGGAGGCAGGTAACCTGGGGCGTTACCGATGGCGATCGCTTGTTGCGTGCGCATCATGATCGCATCGGAATAGCCGCGCAGCAGCATGACCAGCCCGAGAATGATGTACATCACGCCGATGCGCTTGTGATCGACGCTGGTCAGCCATTCGCGCCACAGATAGGGCCACCAGCCCTTCACCGTGACGATCCCGAGCACGATAAGGATCACGAGGAGAACTACCGCCATCGAGTAGAGCGGCAATGGCTCGTTGAACGGAATTGCGGCTAGGGTCAGCTTGCCAAGCATCTCAACCCCCCACCTGCGGCGCCGGTGGACACCAGGCTGTGCCGGTGCCCACCCCCACCGTTCGGTCCCCGGCATGCGAGGGAGGGTTGGGACCTGTCGCCGTCTCTTCGACGATGCGATCGAAGAAATTGGGCGCCACCGAGCCATAGGTTGTAGGGGGCACGGCTTCGCTCGGTTTTGCCAACTGAGCATAGGCGGCCGCGTCGAGCGCCGATCCTTTGGCCTGCACCCCCTTCACCCAGGCGTCGAAATCGCCGACCGGCACCGCCGTGGCGATGAACCGCATCCACGCAAAACCATCGCCGCTGAAATTGGCCGAAAAGCCGGGGTACTCACCGGGCTCCGCCGCCATCAGGTTGAGGTGGGTGGTCATGCCGCCCATCGTGTAAATCTGGCTGCCAAGCTGCGGCACAAAGAACGAATTCATCACCGTCGCCGAGGTGAGCCGGAATTCGACCGGGGTTGCCACCGGCACGACTAATTGGTTGACCGCGGCAATGCCCTGATCGGGGTAAATAAACAGCCATTTCCAATCGAGTGCCACGACCTCGACCCGCAGCGGGTCGCCCTTCGCCGCGATCGGCTGCCTCGGATCGAGCTGATGCGAGCCGATCCAGATCACTCCGCCCAGCAGGATCACGATCAGTGCCGGGATCGACCACACGACGAACTCGGTACGCCCTTCATAGCCTTCGTCCGAGGCCCGACTGGCGCTGGCGTTGGACGCCCTGTACCACCAGGCGAACCCCAAGGTCGCCAGGATCACCGGAACCACGACCACGAGCATGATTCCCGTCGAGTTGAGCAGAAGAAGCAGCTGCGCCGCCGCGATCGGCCCCTTTGGATCGAGGATGCCGGCCTGGCTGCAGGACGCGACCGGCACCGCGGCGCATACGACCAGCAAGCGAAACAAGCCCGACCGGGGCCCCTGGCGCTCCTGAGATCCGGCCGCGTAACGCTCGTCGTCCATGGAGGCCTCCGGCACAGAGGTTGGCACCGAAAACACCGCTTACGCCGCGCTAAATTTCTCAACTAATGAGTTTATCGAGAATGTCACGGCTTGCCAATCGGGCGATCCGTAGGATTCTCGTCGCCGACTCTTTACTGCCGTGCAAAAGCGGTCGCCGCGCCAGATTGCGCGCAAAGAATGCTTTCACGAGTTCCGACTGTCTGTACGTGGATGGCGTCGCGGTCGATGCCGGGAGCGTCGATGCACAGCGCCGGAAAGGCAACGCAGCCTTCGTTGACGAGGGCGGCGCGAAACGCCTCATCGCTGTCGGTCAGCGCTTGGGCCTTGGCGCCCAGATCGGGGAACTCGGGCGTCGCCTGCCATGCATTTTCGGCATCGAGCGAGGCGCGAAATTCCCGGAAATGCGCCAGCGAGGTGATGCTCCCGGCGATCGCGATCATCGCATAGCCGCCGAGCAAAAAGCCGGCGCCGCCGATCCGCGCCGCATCAATCCGCGTCACGAAGGGGCCAGCACGCCGTCGATCACCGCTCTCAGATCGCGCGCCCGCTCCCACCACAAGGTAAAGTCAGCGACCGTATATTGCGATGAACCTGACCCCACGCGAGAAGGACAAGCACCTGGTGTCGATCGCGGCAATGGTCGCTGCGGCGTGGCGTTGATCTGGATCTAACCTCACACCAACTGGTCGGTCCACCCGCAGGCTATGTTTAGCCGCCTCTGTAGCGAGTTTCTCAATGGGTGGCGGGCAGTGCAGAGGAATGATGGCGGACAATCGCCCATCCGTGCGGCGTCTTGCGGTAGACGAAAGTGTAGCGCGCCGGAAGCTCTACGAGCTGTCCGTCCTTCCTGTAGCTGAACGCGTAGAGCCCACTCGCGACCGCGGCATCGCCAAAGAGATCGATCGTTTCGGACTGCACCGTCGCCCTCAGTTCAGGGTTCTGCGTCAGTTTGTGGAAATAGCCGGCAATCTCGGCCGGCGTTTGCAGCGGCTTTGGATCGAATGTCGCGAGCAGGGTCGCATCCTTGTCGTAGAGCGCGGTGACAGCGGTTTCGTCGTGACCGTTTCCGAGCGCCTCGGTCCATTCCTGCAATGCTGCATGGATCTCCGCTTGCAGCTGGTCGGGCTTTGCGCGGGCCGGTAATTCCGCGTGCGACGCCGATGAATGCGTCCCCGAGACCAGCGCCTGCAGCGGGTTGGATCCGCCGTCGAACCCCGCTTCGGCGAGCAGTCTGTCGATGACCGGAGCGTTCGCCCGGTACGCCAGAAGGCTGCCGAGAAGTCCGTCCACCGGTCCGCCGGCCGGGCCGCTCGCGATCCCGTTGCCGCCGCCGGCGCGGCCGGAGAGGCCGCCGCCGAGGTCGATGATCTTGACCTCGCCGATCTTTTCGAGCGGGCGAACCGTTTCGGAAAGCGCCTGCGGGATCGTCCGCAGCCGTTCCTTGGCCAGATCGAAGTCGATCAGAGCGGACGAAAGCGTACTGCGCGCCTCGTTGAGCCGCTTCTGGCCCTCGGCCTCTGCCTCGTAGTTGCGCAGATTGGCGGCAGCCCGGGTGGTGACGGCCAGGGCGTGGTTCTGCGCCGCGTCCTTTTCGGCTTCGGCAGCGACGGTGATCGCGATCGCCTGCTTCTGCGCCTCGCGCTGAGCCTCGACCAGCTCGACCTCCTTTTTGCGCTGCGCCTCGGCGACCGCGGCCGCGGTGATCACCAGCTGCTCGGCCTTGACGCTCTCGGCACGGGCTTCGTTGGCGCGCGCCTCGGCCTGCGACTGCTCTTCCGATTTGCGGGCGACGAGGATCGCCTTTTCCTGACCGGCGATCTCGGTCGTGCGCTGCTGCTCGATCGTGGCGACCTGGAGGGTGCGGTCGGAGTCGATCTGTTTCTGACGCACCGCTTGATCGCGCAGCACCTCGGCCTCCTTGACGAGGCGCTCGGCGTCGATCCGCGCCTGTTCTGCCTCGCGCTCACGCTGTGCCTGGGTCGAGGCGACCTGGGCCTGCTGCTCGGCCTCGCGCAAGGCGATATCCTGCTGCTGCACCAGGGTCGCGAGACGCTGGTTCTTCTCGATGTCGAGCTTGAGCTGGGTCGCCTCGAAATTTTTCTGGGCTATTGCGACCTGGGTGTTCTGCTCGATCTCGTTGCGCTCCTGGGAGCGGCGTTGCGTCGATTCGGTTAGCCGAGTCAAGCCCTCGGCGTCGAAGGCGTTGTCGGCATTGAAGAACTGCTTTTGCGTCTGGTCGAAGCGGGTCAGCGACACGCTCTCCAGCTCGAGCCCGTTCTTCATCAGATCCTCGGCGACCGCGTTCTGCACGCCCTGGATGAAGTCCTGCCGCTTGTCGAGCAGCTCCTGCATCGTCATCGACACTGAGGCGGCCCGCAACGCGTCGACGAACTTGTCTTCGACCAGCTCTTTCAAGGCCTCCGGATCGAGCGTGCGGGGGCCCAAGGTCTGCGCCGCGTTGGCGATGCCCTCGACAGTCGGGATGCAGCGCACAAAGAAGGCGACGATAACATCGACGCGCATGCGGTCCTTCGTGAAGAGGCTGTCCGCCCCGGAGCGATGCACCTCGAGCTTCAAGGTGTTCATGTTGACCCAGATCAGCTCGTGAAACACCGGCAGGCAGACAGCACCACCGTCCATCACGACCTTCTGGCCGCCCAATCCGGTGCGCACGAACGCCCGGTCCTTCGACGCTCGCTGATAGAGGCGAGCCAGGATCAGCCCGATCGTGATCGCGCCGATCAGCAGGATCGCCACGAGAAAGATGATGTCGAACATATTGCTGGTGATCATGTCACTCTCCCTTGGCCGCTCTCAAAGAAGCGGCAAAATTTTGCTTTTTGGTTGCGACCGGATCAGAGCAGGTCCGGTCGTGGATTGCGGATGGCTTGGAAACGGGTGGCGCTCAGCCGCTTGACCAGCAGCACCGCGTCGTTTTGCGCGAAGGTCACCTCCGCCACATCGGGCTCGATCATCACGTAATGGACCTGGCCATGCTCGCTGGTCACCTTGCCTTGCGCCGGATAGCCGAGGCGCGCGGTGCCGGAAACGATCACGGCGACGCGGCCGACCAAAGTGTCGAGCGAGACCGCGTAGGTCTGGTCACTCGGGATCAGATGGGCGATGCCGCCGGCGCAGACGCGCATCAGCGGCAACGCCGCGACCGCCGCGACCGGTGCTGAGATCAGCGGCGGGATCAATGTCCCAAAGACGCCGGCCGCCGCAAGGTCGAGGGCAAACCCGACGAGCGCGAACAGCGCCAGGAACAGGATCACCAATACGAGCAGCGGGACCTTCCCGAGGTGCAGCCAGCCGAGCCAGCTGTCCACTGTGTCCGGCACATCGGGCGAGTGGTGCAGGAGGGCATCGGGCGAGTGGTGCAAGAGGCTGTCGACCCAGCCCATGGCCGAGGCGCCGATCAACAGCGCGATCCCTTCGATCGCCGCGATGCTCAGCATCAGCAGGCCAGCGACCGCGAACGGCCAAGTCTCGGGAGCAAGAAGCAGGTCCATCGCCGGATGTCCGGCTTGCCGGCTGTCGCCGCCGTTTACCCCGGTCCGCCGCTGGCCTGGCGCGCGAGCTTGAGCTGGGCGAGGCGTTCCTCGATGCGGTTGGCGCGCTGCAGATCCTGCAGCTCGCGCAATTTGGCGGCGTCGCCGGTTGCTGCCGAGGTCAGGCCGCTGAGGCCGGTTTGCTTCGCCAGCACGCGATCGAACACGGCACCCGCATTGGCGATCCGCTGCTCGCTCTTGCCGCGGCTCGTGGTCGGCCCTGCGGCAGAGCCCGGGCCGGCGGTGTGGCTCGCGCGGGCGGCGACAAAGTCGCGCAACGCCTGCTCCATCTCACGCTTCTTGGCGAGCAGCGCGGCGATGTAGCCTTCGAGCTCTTTGCCCGAGTCGCACTGGTCGGCGAGCGACTTCTGCAAGACCGGCAGCTGGTCCTCGATGTTGAGCTGCTTTTCGAGCCCCGCGCGGGCCAGATCCTCGCGTCCCTGGCCGAGAGCCGTTTCGATCTGGCCGGCGATCTGCTCGTGCTCGGTGTTGAGCTTGTAGAGCTGGGTCGTCGCCAAGTGCTTCGATGCTTCGACGCGGCCGAGTTCGGCCCGCACATCGTCGATGACGCGGTCGACCTCGCGGACCGCCTGCGCCATCGTCGCCTCGGGTGCCGAGTTCTCGACCGCGTCGAGAAGTGCATGGACGCTGCCGCTGACCACACGGGTCACGCGGCTCGCAATCGTGTCGGTCATGACTGCTTCTCCTTCAGGGTTTCGCGATTGGCGGTAATCAGCTGCACCAGCTCGATGATTCGAGGCAGATGTTTTTCGATCACGTCTGGTGTGTAGCCTTCGGTCGCCGGTGTGACGCCGAGCCGCAGCAGTGCCATCAGCAGACGAAAGCAGCACTGCACCAGGGCATCCTCGACCTCGCGCGCCCGTGCAACGCCGTCGTCACCGAAATCGCGTGCCGAGAGCATCGTCGCCATGACCTGCGGCGCCCAGGCGATGATCGCGCTGACCGCCTCGGAATGCGTCCGCTCATGGTGCTCGATGCCGCGCAGCGCGATCACGAACGGGGACAAGAGGTCGCGCAGCCATGCCAAGCAGGCGGCGTAGTCGAGCGCACCTTCGTGCTGCTTGCGCATTTGCGCGATCAGCGTGCGGAGCTTGTCGCTCGGGGTGACGGCGCCGGGCAGCTCCAGCGCCGAGAGCCATTGCAGATCTTCCGATGGCAGGCGCGCCGACACGGTCTGCATTTGAACGGTCATCGCGCCTCCAGCAAGCATCTGCATACGTCTGCAAACGTATGCCATTGTTGACCGATTGTCAAGTTGCGCTATATCGGCTTGAGGCCAGAGGCCTTTTGCTGTCACGATCGCGCGCAGAAGCGTTGCCGCTCGGGCACACGACCCCTCATACGCCTTAATACCTAGGGGCATCGCGTGCCGGCGGCCGAGCCGCCAGCCTAGGCGCCATGTCGTGCAAGGTGGCGAGCCTCGCCGAGCTCGAACGAGTGCTGCCGAAGGCCCGTGCCGAGCGACGGACTTCGGTGATCGGGCCCCACAGCGGCGTTATCTGCTGGTGCGCGAATGCTCAGTGCGGGTTCGCGCCGTCCAGATCACGCAGTGCATCACACTGGAGCGCCGTAATCGGCGGTTCTGGCGCGCAAGCGCTACGCGGGCAGCACACCGACCCCGGATCCCGACCGAATCCACCCGATGAAGCCGTTCGCGGCTCGTCGAGCTCATCGACCGCCTTCGACCCCGAGCCAACGGCTCAAACCGACCCTAAGCGGTCATCCAAGGCTGCCAATAGGCAGCGCTTTCCGGCGGGTCTGGCTCATGTAGCCTCGCCGGCGGCTAGTCGCAGGCCTGACAAGTACAGGTCGCGTTGCTCGGAGTTCCGTAAGTGACTGGCGTCCGGTATCACGACAGGGGTAATCGCGCGCAGCCGCTCGACGATCGCGCGCGCCGCCTCGAGCCGGCCCATATGCGCATAGCAGGCGGCAAGTAAGCGATACGGCCAGGGGAGGCTTGGATCCTCCTGAATCGCGAGGAGCAGCTTCGGCACCGCCTGATCGAAGCGCCGGCTATAGAAATGCGCGGCACCAATGTTAAAAAGCGTCGTGCCGACCCGGGCGCGAGGGCTGAGGCGCAGTGCGGCCTCGTAATGCTCGATCGCGATGTCGGGTTGGCCCGCCCACATTCTGAGCACGCCGCTGTGGTTCCAGCCGCGGGCGTAGTTCGGGTTGAACGCCAGGGCGCGGTCGACCAACGCCATCATCGCGCCGATGTCCTCGCCGAAATAGGCCAGTGCGTTGGCAGCATCTACCAGGATGGCTGGGTCGTCGCCGGCCACTTCCAGTGCCCGCCGCGCGAAATCAGTGCCCTTCCGACGATCCGCCTCCCGATCTTCGCTCCGCCCGGCAAAGAGCAACCGCTGACAACAATTCGCAGCACAGGTGAGGGCGGGCCCGTAACGCGGATCGCGCGCGATCGCCTGCTCGGTAAGACGCAGTGCCTCGGGGACTTCCTTGTCCGACGACAATGCCATCGCGTAGGCGCGCAGATAGAGGTCGTAGGCGGTCAGGTCAGCGGTCGGGCGGTTGGCCGAACGGGCGGTTTCGGCGGCTTGCAATGCCGGCTCGATGACGCCGGCGACGCTCGACGCCACCTTGTCCTGAAGCTCGAAGACATCCTCCAGAGAACCGTCAAAGCGGTCGGCCCACAGATGCGCGCCGGTGGCCGCGTCTATCAGCTGTCCGGTGATCCGGACCCGATTGCCGGCCTTGCGCACCGAGCCTTCGAGCACATAGCGCACGCCGAGTTCGCGCCCGACCAGCTTCACGTCTGGCGACTGGCCCTTGTAGGAGAAGCTCGAATTGCGGGCGAGGACGAAGAGCCAGCGGATGTGGGAAAGTGCCGTAATGATCTCCTCGACCATGCCATCGACAAAATATTCCTGCTCCGGGTCGCCGCTCATGTTTTGGAACGGCAGCACCGCGATAGACGGTTTGTCGGGGAGGGCCAACGGCGGAGCAATCGTCGCCCTATCGGTCACTGTGGCTTTCCCTTCCACCCGATAGGTCCGAACCGGCTGGGCGATGTTCTTCATCTGCGGGTCGGCCAGTTCGATGAAGCTGACGAGCACCTTGGTCCCGATCTGATCGTGGACGGCTCCCGAGACGCAAATGCCGCCGGGCTCGGCCAAGGCTTCGAGGCGCGCCGCGATGTTGACGCCGTCTCCCAGCAAATTGTCACCCTGAACGATCACGTCGCCAATATGCACGCCGATACGAAACTGCATCTGCGTGGCGGCAGGTTGGTTCACGTTCTCGCCGGCCAGCGCCTCCTGTACCGCGACCGCGCATTCGACGGCATCGACGGCACTGGCAAACTCGGCGACAACGCTGTCCCCGGCAGTATTGAAGATCCGGCCACGATGAGCGGCAATCAGCCCGTCCACGATCACCCGACAGGCGGTGAGGCGCTGCAGCGTGCCGACCTCGTCGGCTCCCATCAGACGGGAGTAGCCGGCAACATCGGCCGCCAAGATCGCGGTGAGTTTTCGTTCAACGGCCCGGACAGGCATCCCGCAGCCCTCTTGCCGATGACTATAACCTTACCGGACGCCGACAGCCGAGTCTTCCTTAACGAAATGGCGGCGTTGAAGGACCGGAAATCCATCCATTGCGGGCCTTTGAATCAGGCAGCGTCCGTTGGGGTTCACCATCGACTCGGTGCCGCCGTGAGGGGCTTGGGGCGCTATCGCGGATGACGAGCAAAGAACACCGCGGCGAGGTCCGCCGTCTTTCGACGTGAATCGTGTGGCGGTCGACGCCCGGCGCGTCGATGCACAGCGCAGGGAGGGTGGCACGCCCGGCTTGCGCGCAATCCTCGACAAAGACGTAGTGCCCGACATCGCCGGGAAAGATCGTCAGGTCGGCCTGCGGGATATGCGCGGCGTAGGATCGTGCGCTGCTGCCGACCGGCATGATCGCGTCCGCCGCCCCGGCGACAATCACCATGGGGATGTCGATCCGTTCGAGGCTTTCGGGCAGGAAGGCCGGGCCGAGCGCCGGCGCCATCGCGAACACCGCGCGCACGCGCTCGTCGCGGTAGGAGCCGCCCTCATTGGCTAGGGCGGCGCGATACACCTCGTCGCTGTTGGCCGGTGTCTTCGACTTGGCGCGCAGATCACCGAACTCGCGCGGTGCCTAGTGGATGAAATCTGATGCTTCGTACCGCCCCAAAGGTTGCCTCGGGGTCAATTTGAGACGCTCCCCCGGCTGTCGGCACGGTCTTCACAGTCCTGTCGGGTGACCCCCGCATTCCCGTCCTGGGTCAACTGGCGCCGACGCACGCCTCTCTCGGCGATGCTCTCTAACCCGGTCGCCGGAGATCGTGCGCCTCCACGCACCGTGGCGATTAGTCGAGCACAGATACCGGTTGGATCTGTGCGCACGGGTTCCTCGCATACGTGGTCGCACGTATTTTCAGGGGTATCGAAGGCGTTTTATCCAGGGAGTCTCGATAGGAACTGCAGAGGCATCTTGTGGAACAGTTGATCGTTGAGGACCGGCTTGGGTTCGCCGTAGATCGGAATTCGCGGTCGCACCTTATCTGCAGAAGCACGACCCGAGGAAGTTTGAGGATTTCGGTAATTGGTCTTACGAAACGCGCTTCTCGAGGACGGGTGTATAGGGGCCCGGCAAATCAGCGGATCCGATGACCGCGATTGCTCCCGCCGCTGAAGTCTCGCGGGCGGCCGAGGGCAGCCCCGAATGGACAATCACAACCGGCGAGCTTCTGGTCAACCTTGACACTCGCTTCGCTTCGGTCGATGGCCGGCCAGTGCACCTCACCCGCAAAGAGTACGGCATTCTTCAGCTGCTCTGCTTGCGTAAAGGCACTATCGTGACGAAGCAGATGTTCATCGACCATCTCTACAGTGGGATGAAAGGGCCCGACCTCAAGATTATCGATGTCTTCGTTTGCAAACTACGCAAGAAACTTATCGAATTGACCGGCGGCAAAGACTACATCGGGACTGTTTGGGGCCGCGGCTATATCTTGCTCGACCCAGCAGCCACGGCCGTCATAACAATCAGAGAATGAGCGACAAAACTGGGCATGCTGGTAATGAAGCTCCGAGCCGGCAAAGCCGTCTCGATTCGATCCGGCCGGAGCCGACTATCCCGCCGTGCTCATCGTCAGCAATCGAGACGTGCTCTATCGGGAGTGAAGCGCGTGCCGTCGCAGATCGTCATGAAAGGCTGCTTACAGATTTGCAAGATCGGCTCGATAAAGCGGAAAAAAAGATTCTCTACCTACAACAGCTTTTGAGAGTACAAAGCCGAAATGTCTATCCAGGGATTAAGCTAACGCCGAATCAAGAAACCGTAGTGAATAGGCTTCTGGCCACAAAAGGGATTTGTAGCAAGGAACAGTTATATGACGCGCTTTACCTATCGAGAGAGGGTCCCAAGCCGGACCCGAAGATTTTACGTGAAACTATTCGTGTCGTTCGCAAACAGTTGAGGTCGCATGGGATCGAGATTAAGAATGAGTTCGGCAAGGGGTATACTATGCCGCGCGAAAGTAAGGCTAAGCTCAGACAGTTAGCCGTGCCTCGAGGGAAGCGGGCTGGCTCGACTTAAGCTGTCATCGTAAGGCCGACGGCACCGGTAAGTATTTTAGGCGGTCCGCAGCCCCATAAACGCGGTGCCGCGGCTTGAACGGCGCGGCATCAGGTGGACCAACTGCTCAACTGCTGATGAAGTCAGCGGGAAACCACGGGCACACGATCTAACGGCAGGGCTACAGCTTTGAGTCATCGCCACAGGGACGCAAACCATGAAGATCGTCGTGATCGGCGGTACCGGCCTGATCGGCTCGAAGACCGTCGCCATTCTGCGCCAGGGCGGCCACGAGGTCATCGCTGCCTCACCCAATAGCGGCGTCAACACCATCACCGGTGAGGGTATCAAAGAGGCAGTGACCGGCGCGCAGGTGGTGATCGACCTCGTCAATTCGCCTTCATTTGAAGAGAAGGCGGTACTGGAATTCTTCGAGACCTCCGGCCGCAACCTTCTCCCCGCAGAGGTCGCATCGGGCTGCTCATTAAAACCGCGCACGGTCATGTCTTCGATCATCCGCGCCCGCAGTGGGCTGACAGGCCGAGGTGAAGTATCGGAGGTCCATCAGGACTCTCTCCCGAGCTGAAGGTTGCTGGACCTTCGATGCTCGGGATCGGATGCCCCGCCCGTCACGCTACCGCACATCACCTCGTCGAAAAATAAGCAGACCGCGACGCGTGCTCCCTCCCGCGCGAGCGGGTTCATTCCTCGACCCAAAGCGGTCGCTCGTGCCGTCCCACAGCTTCGGGCGGTGTTGCACACGCGCCGCGATTATGTCTGCCACGTGCGGTCACTCGCGGCCTTCACTGCTCGACGGCTGCATGCCGATCCGCGTCTGGTGCAGTTGGAACAGACATAGGTCTTCCGCCGTCGCCGTATCGGGCGAGCGGCCCAGAATATCAAACCGTCGGAATGAGTTCCGGGATAGGGTCCCTCGCCGGTTCGCGGTGGAGACACCCCAATACGATCGGGCTTATAAGGCCTGGAGGCGGACTTGGCATGCCTGATGCTATGGTAAGAGTGCGGTGAACCTGACCCCTCGCGAAAAGGACAAGCTCCTGGTCTCGGTCGCGGCGATGGTCGCCGAACGGCGGCTAAAGCGCGGCGTCAAGCTCAACTACCCCGAGGCGGTGGCGCTGATCACCGACTATCTGCTCGAAGGCGCGCGCGACGGCAGGAGTGTAGCCGAGCTGATGCGCGACGGCGCCACCGTCATCGGGCGCGAGCAGGTCATGGAGGGCGTGCCGGAAATGATCCGCGAGATCCAAGTCGAGGCGACCTTCCCCGACGGGACAAAGCTCGTCACCGTCCACGAGCCGATCAGGTGAGATGGCTTGTCAGAACACTTACGCGGCCTTCGTCGCGTCAAGATCGAGTCATATGATCAGCCCTTTGGCATTTGGCGGCGTAAACGCGGCGCGGTCTCCCAAAAATGAAATTCCCGGTTATTTCCCGGTTATGGGTTTAATTCCCGGTTCGGCGAGCGGGAAATTCCCGGTTCGCGGTAACCGGGTAACGTCTGTAACCAATTGATTAGGCGGGATTATTGGAGATGATTCGAGCGATTTTGCCGACGAGGTCGATTTTTTTCCCGGTTTTCCCCGCGCAACCGGGAAAACTCAGGCCATGATTCCGGGCGAGGTCTTCACCCCCTCGGGCGAGATCGAGATCAACGCCGGGCGACCGACGGTGACCCTGACCGTCGCCAACACAGGGGACCGCCCGATCCAGGTCGGCTCGCATTACCACTTCTACGAAACCAACGCCGCACTCGCCTTTGATCGCGAACAGGCGCGCGGCTATCGGCTCGACATACCGGCCGGGACGGCGACCCGCTTCGAGCCGGGGCAGAGCCGCGAGGTCAGGCTCGTCGCCTACGCCGGGGAACGCCGCGTCGTCGGCTTCAACGGCAAGATCAACGGCAAGCTGTGATGGTCTACGGATACGCCATCTCTTCGTCGTCATACGCGCGAAAGCGGGTATCCAGAGTCGAGGTCGAGCTGCTGCCCCTGGGTCCCCGCTTCCGCGGAGACGACGGAACCGGCGCGCTTTAACCGATGGCAACCAGCATCCCACGCGGCGCCTATGCCGCGATGTTCGGCCCGACCACCGGTGATCGGCTGCGGCTCGCCGATACCGAGCTCGTGATCGAAATCGAGAGCGACCGTACGATCTACGGCGAGGAGGTCAAGTTCGGCGGCGGCAAGGTGATCCGCGACGGCATGGGACAGAGCCAGGCGACCCGCGCCGAGGGGGCCGTCGATACCGTCATCACCAACGCCGTGATCCTCGACCATTGGGGCATCGTCAAAGCCGATATCGGTATCCGCGACGGCCGCATCAGCGGCATCGGCAAGGCCGGTAACCCCGACATCCAGCCCGGGGTCGACATCGTGATCGGTCCCGGCACCGAGGCGATCGCTGGCGAAGGCCGCATCGTCACCGCCGGCGGCATCGATTCGCACATCCATTTCATCTGCCCGCAGCTGGTCGAGGAGGCGCTCTACAGCGGCATCACGACGATGCTCGGCGGCGGTACTGGGCCGGCCGCGGGGACGGCGGCGACAACCTGCACGCCGGGGCCGTGGCATCTTGCTCGCATACTGCAAGCGGCGGAGGGGCTGCCGGTCAATCTCGGCTTCTTTGGCAAGGGCAACGCCTCGGAGCCGCGGGCTCTGGTCGAGATGGTCGAGGCCGGAGCGTGCGGGCTAAAGCTGCACGAGGACTGGGGCACCACTCCGGCGGCGATCGACACCTGCCTCGGTGTCGCCGAACAGTTCGACATCGCGGTCGCGATCCACACCGACACGCTCAACGAATCGGGCTTTGTCGAAGACACGATCGCGGCCTTCAAAGGTCGCAACATCCATGCCTTTCACACCGAAGGGGCTGGAGGCGGCCACGCCCCCGACATCATCAAATTATGCGGTTTGCCGAACGTTTTGCCGTCCTCGACCAATCCGACCCGGCCGTTCACGGTCAATACCGTCGACGAGCATCTCGACATGCTGATGGTGTGCCATCACCTCGACCCGCGCATCCCCGAGGACGTGGCTTTTGCCGAGAGCCGCATTCGTCGCGAGACGATCGCCGCCGAGGACATCCTGCACGACCTCGGCGCCTTCAGCATGATGTCTTCGGACAGCCAGGCGATGGGCCGAGCCGGCGAGGTGATCATTCGCACTTGGCAGACCGCCGACAAAATGAAGCGCCAGCGCGGCCGGTTGCCCGAGGACGGCGCCGGTAACTCCAATGGGGCGGACAACTTCAGGGCCAAGCGTTATGTCGCGAAATACACGATCAACCCGGCCCTGACCCATGGGCTCGCCGAGCATGTCGGCTCGGTCGAGATCGGCAAGCTCGCCGATCTGGTGCTGTGGTCGCCGGCGTTTTTCGGCGTCAAGCCGGATCTCGTGCTGAAGGCGGGGGTGATCGCGGCGGCGTTGATGGGGGACCCGAACGCGTCGATCCCGACCCCGCAGCCGGTCCACTACCGGCCGATGTTCGGCGCCTTTGGCCGCGCGCTGGCGGCCTCGGCGGCGACCTTTTTGCCGATCCTCGCGATCGAGCACGGGGTGCCCGATCAGCTCGGCCTGCAGCGCATGGTTCTGCCCGCGCGCGGCATCCGGGCGATCGACAAGCAATGCATGGTGCACAACGCGGCTACACCGCGCATCGAAGTCGATCCAGAGACCTATCAGGTACGCGCGGACGGCCTGCACTTGACTTGCGAGCCAGCCACGGTGTTGCCCCTTGCACAGCGCTATTTTCTCTATTGAGCGCGCGATGTGGCGGGCGATTGCTGTCCATCCTCGCGGTCAATGGCCGGAGGATAGGATGGTCGACGCGGTGACACTGGCTTATATCGACCGGCATCGCCGCCGCATCCGCCTCGTCACCGATGCGGGCGTGGCATTTCTGCTGGATCTGCCGCGTGCCCAGCATTTCGCCGATGGCGATGGATTGGAGCTCGACACCAACTTCTATCTCCGGGTGTGCGCGGCACCGGAGCTGGTTCTGGAGATCGAGGCCCTCGACCCTGCAGGCCTGTTGCGGATCGCTTGGCACCTTGGCAACCGCCACCTGCCGGTGCAGGTCGTCGGCGACCGGCTGCGCATTCGCGAGGATCACGTGATTGCCGAGATGGTGGCGGGGCTCGGCGGGCACATTACGCGGATCGAGGCGCCGTTCGACCCCGAATTCGGCGCCTATGCCGGTGTTCCGCATCGCCATGCCGATGATGACAGCAGCCATCACTGAGACTGAGGGGCTATCCGACAGCCAACTTTATCGGCTCCTTACTTGGTTTTCGCCCGGCTTCCCGATCGGCGCCTTCAGCTATTCGCATGGTCTCGAAATAGCCGCCGCGAGCGGCGGGGTGCACGATAGGAAGACCTTGCAGCGCTGGATCGCGGCCATCCTTGCTCACGGCGCTGGCCGAATGGATGCCGACACCTTACGCGACGCCCATCGGGCAGCGTCCGCGCAGGATCTCGAAGCACTGGTCGCCACCAACGCACGCGGCCTTGCCTTCCGCGGCACCTCGGAGATGGCGCTCGAGACTACGGCGCAGGGAGAGGCGTTTTTATCGACATGCCGCGCCGCGTGGCCCGATCCCCTTTTCGAGCGATGGGGCACGATGCTCGGCGCAGCCGGGGAAAGGGTGTGCCATGCCGCCGCCGCCGGCGCCGTTACCGCGCGTGCCGGCATTCCTCTCGGCTGCGCGCTGACCGCGTATTTGCAGGCGATGGCAGGTAATCTGGTTTCCGCCGGGCTGCGCCTCGGGATCGTCGGGCAGACCGACGGCCAGCGCATTCTCGCGGCACTCGAGCCCGTCGTCGGCGCCGCGGTGGCAAGCGCCCTGACCCGCGATCCCGCCATTTTCGGCGGTGCGACCCTGGCGATAGATCTCGCCTCGATGGCGCACGAAACCCAATATTCGAGGCTCTTCCGTTCATGACAGCCAAGACAAGGAGCGATCCGCTGCGGGTCGGGATCGGCGGCCCGGTCGGATCCGGCAAGACGGCGCTGATGGATTGGCTGTGCAAGAGAATGCGGGACCAGTGGGAGATCGCTGCGATCACCAACGACATCTACACCCGCGAGGACGCTGAATTTTTGACCAGGAGCGGGGCGCTGCCGCCCGAACGGATCCGTGGGGTCGAGACCGGCGGCTGTCCGCACACCGCGATCCGCGAAGATGCCTCGATCAACCTAGCAGCAGTGGCCGAGATGAATCGGCTCTTCCCGGCTCTCGATGTGATTTTGATCGAGTCGGGCGGCGACAACCTCGCCGCCACCTTCTCGCCGGAGCTCGCCGATCTGACGATCTACGTGATCGACGTCGCGGCCGGCGACAAGATCCCGCGCAAGGGCGGACCCGGGATCACCCGCTCTGACCTCCTTGTGATCAACAAGATCGATTTGGCGCCGATGGTCGGGGCGAACCTCGAGGTCATGAGGAACGATGCGCGCCGAATGCGCGGCGACCGCCCCTTTGTCTTCACTAATCTCAAAACCGGTGACGGGCTCGACCGGATTGTCGATATCATGATTGCCCAAGGCGGGCTGTGAGATCGAATGTTCGCTGTTATAAGCTCGGGAGATGCTGACCCTCTATCACAGCTGTACCATTCCCGGCGAACGGCCCGCCGACCTCGCCAAAGCGACTTTGCCGGCAAATGTGACCTGGATCGACCTGCTCAAACCGGAGCCGGACGAGGTCGCGTTTGTCAGGCGGACCACCGGCCTCGAAGTGCCGAGCATCGAAGACCTGAGCGAGATCGAAAGCTCAAGCCGGTTGCGCCACCAAAACGGCGCAATTTATCTAAGCGTGCCGCTCATTTATCGCGGTGCCGACACCGACCAGCCGCTAACGACTCCGGTTGGCTTTGTACTAACGCGCGAGCAGCTGATCACGGTTCGGTTCGAAGACATCACCTCGTTTAAGACCTTCAGCGCCCGCGACCTGGCAGGTGAGAGCGACCCACTGAGCAGCGCTGCGGTCTTTGCCGGCTTGATGGACACGATTGCTGACCGCCTCGCCGACATTCTCGAAAATATCGCCACTGAGCTCGACGCGCTGTCGCACCGGCTGTTCCATACCCCGGCCACCGAGCCAGTTTCGCGGCGCCCCCCGGCGCGTGAAAGCGCCGATCTGAGGATCATCCTGCGCCGCGTCGGCAACAGTGGCGATCTTGCCTCGAAGATCCGCGACAGTCTGCTCGGGGTTGGCCGCATTGTTCCCTACGTCCTGAGCCTCGCTGCCGATTGGCTACCTTCCGAAGTCAAGCTGCAGCTCGACACGGTGCGCCAGGATGTAGTGTCGCTCAGCGATTACGATGCGCACATCGTCAACAAAGTCCAGCTGCTGCTCGACGCCACTCTCGGCCTGATCAATGTCGAGCAGAACAACATCATCAAGGTGTTGACGATTGTCTCGGTGGTCGGGATCCCGCCGACCCTGGTCGCGAGCATGTACGGCATGAATTTCAAATACATGCCGGAATTGGAGTGGTCCTGGGGTTATCCCTATGGGCTCGCCTTGATCTTGCTGAGCGCGATCCTGCCGGTGGCTTGGT
Organism: uncultured Alphaproteobacteria bacterium; assembly: GCA_963703745.1. Taxonomy (GTDB): domain Bacteria; phylum Pseudomonadota; class Alphaproteobacteria; order ATCC43930; family CGMCC-115725; genus AP-15. The sequence continues at coordinate 835,242 of CAVPFL010000002.1, forward strand.
TCAAATGGCGCGGTTGGATATGAGCCGGTTCCCGGTCATGACGCAAAACGCCCCCGGCGAGGCGGGGGCGTTTCAAATTTAGCGCAGGGCCGATGCTTTAGGCGGCCTGCTTCTGCTCGACCACCTGGGGCTGCTCGGCCTGTCCAGTGCCGATCGCGATCTTGCGCGGCTTCATTGCCTCGGGCACCTCGTGCACGAGATCGACATGCAGCATGCCGTTGACTAGGCTCGCGCCGACGACCTTGATATGGTCAGCGAGGCTGAAGCGCCGCTCGAACGCGCGCCGGGCGATACCGCGGTGCAGATAACGGCCGTTCTCGTCTTCCGTTTTCGCCTTGCCGGTCACGAGCAATGAGTTCTCGTGCACGGTGAGGTCGATCTCGTCGGGAGAAAACCCTGCCACCGCCATCGTCAGCCGATAGGCGTCCTCACCGGTCTTTTCGATGTTGTAGGGCGGATAGGCAAGAGCGGCGGTATCGACGCGAGCCGCTGCGTCGACCAAGCGCGTCAGGCGATCGAAACCGATCGTCGAGCGGAACAGCGGAGAGAAATCGAAACGATCCATGACCACATCCTCCTTTGAGCAATATGGATCTGGCACCCGCTGTAATAGCCAGGTGCCGGTTTCAACGCGTGCGGTCCCAGGTTGGCGACCGCACGAGATTTAGATGGTGAGCGTTAGAGAAGGATCAAGGGTAGGCTAATCAGGCCTCAGGACTTGATCCCAAACCCCTGGAAGCGCTTGTTGAAGCGGGCGAGTTGGCCGCCGGTGTCGAGCAGGCGGTGCTGCCCGCCGGTCCACGCCGGATGGGATTTCGGGTCGATGTCCAGGCGCAGCGTGTCGCCGGCCTTGCCGTAGGTCGAACGCGTCTTGTACGAACTCCCGTCGGTCATCATGACCGTGATCTCGTGATAGTCCGGGTGGATGCCTTCTTTCATCGCGCCGCCCTCAAAAAGCGGGCGCGCTTATAGCAAAGCGCCGCCGCCCGCGCAATCTCAACCGTGAGAAAGCCGCCACGCGCTGGTAACCAGATCGAGCAGGTCGATCAGCCGAGCGACGTAATGGTCACGCAGCCTGACGCTCCCTTCGCCCTCATCGCACAGCGCCCGTTCGAGTTCTCCGAGGAGGCGAAGGAGCCGCCGCCGGTGGAGACCGAGGCGGCGTTTCAGAGGATCGGTCAGGACCCCAGAGAAGGCGGCCAACACCGCGCCGACGATGACGACACCGCCCGTCGTGGCGGCCAACAGGCCGGGGCCGGCGGCGGCCGGAAACCAGCTGTACCACAGGCCGCCGAGACCGGCGCCGAGCGGAAAGGCGGCAATCGCATTCTGCTGCGCTATTGCCGCAGCGAGGGCCGAGCCCAGTGTCACCAGCCCGGGTGTCGCCTGCTTGACGGCAAGAGCACCGAATCCCGTTGCGACGACCCCGGTCGTGATCTCGGCCGTCGCCATGCGCGAGCCGATATAGCTCCCGATCGCCGCTACGAGCCGGCCGCGAAACTCGCGTTCGCTGCCGGCTGCTTCTGTGAGCGGCGCTCCGAGACAGTCAGCAACTCTGGGATCGGCGAGGACCGCCTCCGCGAGCGCATCGCGAGATGAAGCGCGGTTGGGTTGACGGCACGGAATCTCGAGCAGTTCGGTCGCCACCAACCACTCGATCTCTTGCGCGAGATCGGTTTGGAGCAGCAGGCGACGGCTGGCGAGCCACGCCGCCAGCTGCTGGCGGCCGGCGCGCCGGGCCGCTTGGCTCCCGATCCTGGCGGCAAGTGCCGGTACCGTCAGAAATAGATTGAGCGGTGCCCGCACCAAATCCCAGCCAACGGAACATCGATGCAATGCGAGACTGCCGGCGAAGGTGAAATGGCGGTCGATGAAGACGTCGACCCGGTCGCGGCGACTGAGGACATACCGATGCGCGGCACCGCGCACGACCGCGCGGGCAAACTCTGGCTGCGTGGCCCGGCTATGAGGCTTTGCAGGATCCGTTATCGCGTCGGCCAGCACTCGCCGGGCCCTCCTGATTGCGCGCCTCAAGCGGCAAGGGCGGCGATATCAGGCTCCCGTCAGTCTCCCGAAACAAGGTATTCCATCGCCGCCTGCACCCCGCCGCGGCCATGCGGTACCCCGGTCAGCTCCAGCGCCATTTCGACCGCAGCGATCGCGCCGAGGATCATCGGCTCGTTTAAATCGCCGAGATGGCCGATGCGGACGATCCGGCCCCGCAACCGGTCGAGCCCGCCGCCGAGCGAGACGTTGAATTTGTCGAGGCAGACCTGGCGTGTCTTCTCCGCGTCGTAGCGTTCGGGCAGCTGAACAGCAGTAATCGAATCGGATTGCGCCCGCGGGTCAACCGCGTAAATCTCCGGCCCGTCGTTCTGGCGCCAAGCGCGCACCGCGCGCCGCGTGGCTTCGGCGAGACGATGGTGCCGCGCGAAGACCTCGTCGAGATCCTCCTCCTCGAGCATGCGCAGCGCCTCTTGCAGCCCGTAGAAGAAGTGCACCGGCGCGGTGCCATTCCACACCGACTGCGACGACCCGCCGAGCAACCGCCGCCAATCCCAATAGACCCGCGGCAGCTTCGCTTCTGCGGTGGCGGCGATGGCGCGGGTGCTTATCCCGGTAAACGCCATGCCGGTTGGTAGCATTAGTCCCTTTTGAGAGCCGGCGACCACGACGTCGACACCCCATTCGTCCATGCGAAAGTCCATCGACGCCAGGGACGAGATCGTATCGACGAGAAAGAGGGCCGGGTGCCGAGCGGCATCGATTGCGCGACGCAATGCGGCGATGTCGTTGACGACGCCGGTTGAGGTTTCGTTGTGGACCACCAGCACGGCCTTGATCGCGTGCTCGCGGTCCTCTCGCAGCCGGCTCTCGAGATTGGCCGGATCGGCGGCGGTGCGCCAATCATTCGGCAGTGTCTCGACCTCGAGCCCGAAAGCCTCTCCGCGCATACCCCAGTTAAGCGAGAAAAAGCCGCTTTCGACGACCAGCAGCTTGTCGCCCGGTGAGAACAAATTGACGAGCGCTGCCTCCCACGCACCGTGCCCGGATGCGGCATAGGCGAGGATCGTCTGGTCGGTCTTGAACACCCGCTTGAGGCCCGCAAAGCACTCTTCGGCGATGGCGCGGAATTGGGCACCGTTAAAGTCAATCGCTCCACGGTCCATTGCCCGCAATATGCGGTCCGGGATGTTGGTCGGCCCCGGATTGATGAAGAAATGGTACCCACGACTAACGGCCATGCGTCCTCTCCAAATTCTTCCTGTCATTTATCACTTGGCCTCAAGCGGCGCCGGTCTCGAACGCGCGGAGCATAATCGGATCATGGACGGATGTCTCGCCGCGCCCTCCGGAAACGCAAGAAGGCAGGACATCGTCCTGCCTCCTCTTCGGTCCGAACTAGCTCCCTAAACTTGGGCGCCGCGCTCACCGCGACATCTTGGATCGTGACCTTACGCGTTCGCGGATCCACAGTCACGCAAATTTTAACCATGTAGCGAAGGAGGGCGGTGGGGTCGATGGACAGGTCCCCGTGTGTTGCCTAGAGTGCACCGCGCTACTCTGGGGTTAGGTTCGATGCGGCTTTCCGAATACTTTCTGCCCTTGTTGCGGGAGAACCCCAGCGAAGCCCAGATCGTCTCGCACCGGCTGATGCTGCGCGCCGGGATGATCCGGCAGTCGAGCGCCGGCATCTATTCCTGGTTGCCGCTCGGTCTCCGCGTCCTCAAGAAGGTCGAGCAGATCGTCCGTGAGGAGCAGGATCGCGCCGGCGCTCAGGAGATCCTGATGCCGACGATCCAGCCGGTCGAGCTGTGGCGGGAGAGCGGGCGCTATGACGATTACGGCGACGAGATGCTGCGCGTCCGCGATCGTCACGATCGCGAGATGCTCTACGGACCGACCAACGAGGAGCAGGTCACCGACATCGTCCGCACCTCGATCAAGAGCTACCGCGACCTGCCGAAGCTGCTCTACCACATCCAGTGGAAATTCCGCGACGAGGTGCGCCCGCGCTTTGGCGTGATACGCGGACGCGAATTCCTGATGAAGGACGCCTACAGCTTCGATCTCGACACCGGTGGCGCGAAGCGGTCCTACAACAAGATGTTTGCCGCTTATCTGAGGACCTTTGCCAGGATGGGGCTGAAGGCGATCCCGATGCAGGCCGATCCCGGACCGATCGGCGGCGACCTCTCGCACGAGTTCATCATCCTTGCTGATGCCGGTGAGAGCGACGTGTTTTTCGACCGCCGCTGGCTCGAGACAGACATTCCTGTCATCGACGTTGATTACCGGGGCGATCTCGAACCAATTTTTCAGCGCTGGACCGCTTCCTATGCCGCGACCGACGAGAAGCACGATGCAGCCGGCTGCCCGATCCCCGAGGCGGAACTCGTGACCGCGCGCGGTCAGGAGGTCGGCCACATCTTTTACTTCGGCGATAAGTATTCGCGACCGATGCAGGCCCTTGTCGCCCGTCCCGATGGCGCGGCAGTGCCGCTACAGATGGGTTCCTACGGTATCGGAGTGTCGCGCCTTCCCGCCGCGCTGATCGAAGCGAATCATGACGATGCCGGCATCATCTGGCCGGAAAGCGTCGCGCCGTTCCGCGTTGGCCTGATCAATCTTCGCCCTGCTGACCCGCGCTGCCGCACCGCCGCCGAGGATCTCTACGCCAAGCTGCGGGGCGCCGGCATCGAGGTGCTGTACGACGACCGTGACGAGTCGCCCGGCGCGAAATTCGCAACGATGGACCTAATCGGGCTCCCCGATCAGATCGTTATCGGGCCGCGCGGGATCGCCGTCGGAACGATCGAGCTCAAACACCGCCGCTCCGGGGAACGGCAGGACGTCTCCCCAGAAACAGCGCTCGACCGGGTGACCACGAGTTGAGCAAAGCACCGCCTGCGTGATCTTCAACGCATTTGAGCGGATGGTCGCGTTCCGCTATCTGCGGGCGCGACGGCAGGAAGGGTTTGTCTCGGTCATCGCAATCTTCTCGCTGCTCGGGATCGCGCTCGGAGTTGCCACTCTGATCATCGTCATGTCGGTGATGAACGGCTTTCGTGCCGACCTGCTCGGCCGGATTCTTGGTCTCAACGGCCATCTCGGCGTCTATGCGCAAAGCGGTTCGCTCAGTGATTTCGACGCCGACGCGACAAAGGTCAGCGAAGTCCCGGGCATCACCGGCGTTACGCCGTTGATCGAGGGTCAGGTCATGGCTACGACCGAGGCCGGCGCAGCAGGCGCGCTGGTGCGCGGCATCCGACCGGAGGATCTGCGGCGGCGCCCTCTGGTAGCGGACCATATCGTCCAGGGCTCGCTCGCCGATTTCGAGGATGACGGTGTGGCTGTCGGCGATCGGCTGGCGCGCCGGCTCGGGATCGCCGTTGGCAGTGCGATCACGATAATTTCTCCGCAGGGGACGGCCACCGCCTTCGGCACGATGCCGCGGATCAAGACCTACAATGTCGTAGCGCTCTTCGATGTTGGAATGTACGAATACGATAACAGCTTCATCTTTGTCCCGCTCGAGGCGGCGCAACTGTTCTTTCGCCTGCCGAATGCGGTCACCAGCCTCGAAGTCTTTGTCGCCGATCCTGATCGGGTGCACGAGGATCGCCGGCTGATCGCCGCCGCCCTCGGCGGCCATGTTCGGATCGTCGACTGGCAGCAGGCGAATTCGAGTCTGTTCAACGCCGTCGAGATCGAGCGCAACGTCATGTTTCTGATCCTGACCCTGATCATCGTCGTCGCCGCCTTCAACATCATCTCGAGCATGATCATGATGGTGAAGGACAAGGGTCGGGATATTGCGATCTTGCGCACGATGGGTGCCTCACGCGGTGCGATCCTGCGCATCTTCGTGCTGAGCGGTGCCAGCATCGGTGTCGTCGGCACGGTCGCCGGGCTGCTCCTCGGCGTCGTTTTCACCCGCAACCTCGAGGCGATCCGGCAAGCTTTGCAAAAGGTCATCGGCACCGACCTGTTCGCGGCCGAAATCTACTTCTTCACCCGCATTCCGGCGCGCCTCGATACGGGCGAAGTTGCAGCCGTCGTGTTGATGGCGCTCGCCCTCTCCTTTCTCGCCACACTCTATCCGTCCTGGCGCGCAGCCAGACTGGATCCGGTCGAGGCGCTTCGCTACGAGTGAGTGAGCTCGGAAATGCCGGCTGAGGCTGCGCTCGAGCTGCGTGGGGTTCGCCGCATCTTCAAGCAGGCCGCAGCCGAGCTCGTGGTGTTGAACGGGATCGATCTTGTCCTGCGCCCGGGCGAGATTGTGGCGCTGGTCGGTCCCTCCGGCGCCGGCAAGTCGACGATGCTGCACATCGCCGGCTTGTTGGAGCGTCCGGATGGCGGCGCGGTACTGATCGGGGGCGAGGATGGCGCGCGCCTGAACGACGAACGGCGCACATTGCTGCGCCGCTCAGAGATCGGTTTTGTCTACCAATTCCATCACCTGTTGCCGGAATTCTCGGCGCTCGAAAACGTCATGCTGCCGCAGATGATCGCCGGGCTGCCGCGGCGGCAAGCGCGGGAAAAGGCGGCCGGGCTCCTCGATCAGGTCGGCCTTGCGTCGCGTGCCGGGCATCGGCCGGCGCGCCTCTCCGGCGGAGAGCAACAACGCGTCGCAATCGCCCGCGCGCTCGCCAATAACCCCAGGATCCTGCTCGGCGACGAGCCGACCGGCAACCTCGACCACGCGACCGGGGACAGCGTGCTCAATACGCTGCTCGATCTCGTTCGCCGCACCGGCCTTGCCTGTTTGATCGCGACCCACAATTTCGATCTCGCCCGCCGCCTCGACCGCATCGTCGCGCTCGAAGACGGAAGGCTGAAGATGTTCGCTTGAGCACGCAATTCGCCGCGCGCGCGAGCGAAGGCGAACCGGCTCGAGCCCCGGCGGGACCACGCAGCGGGGGCCTCACCACCGCGGCTGAAATCTGCAGCAGCTCGTGCGATGGTGCGCGCATGCCGCTCGCCGATTTTGTTCATCTCCGCGTCCACACCGCCTATTCGCTGTCGGCTGGGGCGATCCCGATCAAGCAGCTGATCTCGATGTGTCAGGCCGAGCGCATGCCGGCGGTGGCCGTCACCGACACCGGAAATCTGTTCGGAGCGCTCGAAGTCGCGACGACTTGCACCGCGGCTGGGATTCAGCCGATCATCGGCTGCGAGATAGCCCTCGAGCGCAACAGCGCGGCGGATGGGAGCAAGCCCGAGCGTGGCTTTTCCGAACCGGATCGAATTGTGCTGTTGGTGCAGAACGAGGCGGGCTATCGCAACCTTCTGGAACTCGTCAGCCGATCCTATCTCGCGAGTGAGGCGTCGACCGAGCCCGCGATCAACCGTTTGGACCTCGCGCGAGCCAGTGAGGGGCTTCTTTGCCTTACCGGTGGGCCGCGAGGCCCGGTTGGCAGGCTTCTAGGGGAGGGCCAGGCAGAAGCCGCCGAGGCCGTCCTGACCGAGCTGGCGCGCCTCTTTCCGAACCGGCTTTATGTCGAGCTGATGCGCCACGGGACAGCGGAAGAGGCGCGGACCGAGCTGGGTCTCGTTGAGCTGGCGTATCGTCACGAATTGCCGCTTGCCGCGACAAACGACGCCTATTTTCCCGATCGCGATTTCTTCGAGGCGCACGACGCGTTGCTCTGTGTCGCTGAAACCACAGTGGTCGCCGACCAGGAACGCAGACGGCTGACGCCGGATCATTGCTTCCGATCAGCCGCGGAGATGGAGAACGTCTTCGCCGACCTGCCGGAGGCGTGCGACAACACTCTGGTGATCGCCCGTCGCTGCTCGTTCATTCCGCAACCGCGCCAACCTATTCTGCCGGTCTTTCCGACCGCCGACGGGGTCGATGAGGAAACCGCGTTGCGTCGCGCGGCGCAGGCCGGGTTGGAGCAAAGGCTCTCGCGCGCCGAGATCGGCGAGATCGGCGCGACACCCTACCGAGAGCGCCTCGAATTCGAGCTCGACACGATCGTCCGAATGGGATTTGCCGGTTACTTCCTGATCGTCTCCGACATCATCCAATGGGCAAAGCGCCGGGGCATCCCGGTAGGTCCCGGACGCGGTTCGGGAGCGGGATCCGTCGTCGCTTGGGCCTTGACGATCACCGATCTCGACCCGTTGCGTTTTGGCCTGCTGTTCGAACGATTTCTCAACCCCGAGCGGGTGTCGATGCCCGATTTCGACATCGATTTCTGCCAGGACCGGCGCGACGAGGTGATCCGTTACGTTCAGCAGAGATACGGGCGCGACCGCGTCGCGCAGATCATCACCTTTGGCAAGCTGCAAGCCCGCGCGGTGCTGCGTGATGTGGGCCGAGTGCTCGGCGTGCCCTATGGGCAAGTGGATCGTTTGTGCAAACTCGTGCCAAACAATCCGGCGCACCCGGTCACGCTCGAAGAGGCGATCGCCAGCGAGCCGGCACTCCAACAGCAGCGCGACACGGACGAGACCGTGGCCCGGTTGATGACGATTGCGCTGAAGCTCGAAGGGCTCTACCGGCATGCCTCAACTCATGCCGCCGGCGTGGTCATCGGCGACCGCCCGCTCACCGAACTCGTGCCGCTCTACCGCGATCCGCGCTCCGACATCCCGGTCACCCAGTTCAATATGAAGTGGGTCGAAGTCGCCGGCCTCGTGAAGTTCGACTTTCTCGGGCTCAAGACCTTGACGGTATTGGCGCGCACTTGCGATTTGCTGGCCGCGCGCGGCGTTCAGCTCGACTTGTCGGCACTGCCGCTGGACGACCCGGCCGCCTACGAGCTTCTCGCTCGCGGCGACACGGTCGGGGTGTTCCAAGTCGAAGGTGCCGGTGTACGCGACATGCTCAAGAAGCTGCGCCCCGACCGGTTCGAGGACATTATCGCCGCCAACGCGCTGTACCGACCGGGGCCGATGGAGAACATCCCGCGCTACATCGCCGTCAAGCACGGCGAGGAGGCGCCCGACTACTTGCACCCGGCGCTCGAGGGAATCCTGAAGGAAACCTACGGCGTCATGACCTACCAGGAGCAGGTCATGCAGATCGCCCAGGTCCTGGCGGGCTATACGCTCGGCGGCGCGGATCTGTTGCGCCGCGCGATGGGCAAGAAGATCCCCTCCGAGATGGAGGCGCAGCGCCAACTGTTTCTCGAGGGGGCGGCGGAGCGCGGCGTCGAGCCTGCACGCGCCGAGTTGATCTTTGATCAAATGGCTAAGTTCGCCGGCTATGGCTTTAATAAGCCTCATGCGGCGGCCTACGCGCTCTTGACCTATCAAACGGCCTATCTGAAGGCCAACTACCCGGTCGAATTCCTCGCTGCGCTAATGACTTTGGATCTCGGTAACACCGACAAGCTCAATGTCTTCCGGCAGGAACTGGATCGGCTGGACATTCGGCTATTGCCGCCGGACATCAACCGCTCCGAGGTTGCATTTGCGGTCGAGCCCGATCAGAAGACCGGCAAGCCCGCGATCCGCTATGCGCTTGCCGCGGTCAAAGGGGTGGGCGGCCAGGCGATGAGCGATCTCGTGGCCGAGCGTACCGCCCATGGCCGCTTCAAGGATCTCTTCGATTTCGCACGCCGTCTCGACGCCAAGAGCTTCAACCGGCGGCAATTCGAAAACCTCGCCAAGGCCGGCGCGTTTGACAGCCTGAATCCGAACCGGGCACAAACCCTTGCCGCGGCCGAGCAGCTCTTACGCCAGGCGAACCTGGCGGCCGAGGAGCGCGAAAGCCGTCAGGATAGCCTATTCGGCAAGCTGGACCCGAGCTTTCAACCGCGCCCGGCCTTGCCGCTGGTGGCCGATTGGCCACCCGCCGAGAGGCTGCAGCAGGAGTTCGCGGCGATCGGATTCTACCTGTCGAGCCATCCGCTCGACCCCTACGGCAAGAGCCTCGAACGCGCCGGCGTCATCCGCTTCGCCGAGTTGCCGGCGGGGCTGGCGGCCAACGACGCGGCTCACTTCAAGCTCGCCGGCATCGTCGTCGGTAAGAAAGAGCGCACCTCTGCGCGCGGCAACCGGTTCGCGTTTGTCCAGATGTCCGATCCGAGCGGGCTTTTTGAGGTGACCGTGTTCTCCGAGATGCTGAGCGAAGCGCGGGGATTGCTCGATTCGGGCCAACCGTTGGTCGTTACGGTCGATGTGCGTAGCGGGGAAGAGAACCTGCGCCTGATTGCGCAGAAGATAGAGCCGCTCGATGCGGTCGTCGCTCATGCCGCGGCCGGGCTGCGGGTTTTTCTCGGCGAGGCGCGCGCACTCTCGAGCCTCAAGAGCGTAATCGCCCGCGAGGCAGGCGGTCGCGGCCGCGTCACGGTCGTCCTCGACCTGCCGAGCCGTGAAGTCGAGATCACCATCCCCGGCGGCTTCAAGGTCGACCCGAGAACTCGCGCCGCGCTCAAGTCGCTCCCCGGCATCATCGACGTCCACGACATCTGACCAGGGTTCCGCCGGCGCAAATACAACGTAGATGGCGCTTTCGGCCCAGCGGGGACGTGATTCCCAGCAGAATTAGGCTTTATCTCGAGAGCTTACCGCGTCAATTCGTGCCGCCCGGATCAGCGAATTCGGATTCCAAGATCAACCGATCTGCACACCTTTCAGGGAGCGAAAACAACGAAGGCCGGTGCGTCCTCTACGCGTTGATCGAGGCGAGCTCCTCGATGCGCAGGCCGCCGCGAACCCGCGCCACCAGCTCGTCGGGCTCGTAGACCACGCCGACCGGGTTCTTATCGGTCTTGGAGCGCCCGCGCATATAGGCCTTGCCTTCCACGTCGGTGGCAAAATTGTCGATCAGCAGCTCGACCTGGTTGTTGTCGGGGTCGTGGTAATACATCGACGTGGTCACGCCGTGATTGACGCAGCGGTGCGGACGGATGCCGAGCTCCTTGAGCCGCAGGTAATTATCGCTCAGATCGTCGAGGCTGCCCATGGTGAACGCGACGTGGTTCAGCCCGGCGGCGTTGGGCTGACGCTCGGTCAACGGCCCAGGGTCGAGAAAGGCCACCCGGTGGTGTTCGTTGTCGTAGCTGATGAACGAGATGCGATCGGCCTCGTAAAGAATTTCGGCACCGAGAACGGTGCAATACCAATCGATCATTTCGCGACGGCGATTAGTTTGCAGCACGATGTGCGACAGCTTTTTTGGTGATGCCATGACCGCCTCCTGATCCGACCTGGAGTTGTGTGGCGAAATGGGTGCACGGGATCGCCGACCAAGTCAAGGATCGGGTTCAATCATCCGTCAGGCGCAGCACGGCGCGGCCGGCGAGACGCCGATCGCGCAGCGCCGCGAGTGCCTGCCCGGCCTGGTCGAGTGGGTAGATTTGCGCGGTCGCGGGTTTGATCCGGTCCTGCTCGTAAAACTCGAAGATTTCCGCAAAGCACGCCGCCATTTGCGCCGGGCGCCGCTTGCGATAGTCGCTGACCTGCAGCCCGCTGACCTCGATATTCTTGACCAGGAGGTAGTTGGTCTTGATTGTCGGGATATCGCCAGCGGCGAAGCCGATCACCACCAGCCGGCCGCACCAGGCGAGCGCACGCAGCGCAGCGTCGAAAACGTTGCCGCCGAGCGGATCGAGGACGATGTCGGCGCCCAGTCCCTCGGTCGCGGCCCAGACCTGCTCGCGCAAGGAATCGCGCAGGTTCTCGCGCGACAACTCGACCACCCCATTGGCGCCGGCCGCACGCGCCGCCGCCGCCTTCTCCGGCCGCAGGATGCCGGCGAGCACGCGCGCTCCCATCGCACGGGCGAGCTGCACGGCCGCCTGGCCAACGCCCCCCGACGCGCCGAGCACCAATATTGTCTCGCCGGGGGCCACCCGTGCGCGCTCGCGCAAGGCGAACCAGGCAGTGTCGTAGACCAGGCTCAGCGACGCTGCCTCGGGGAAGGACATGCGCGGCGGCAGGCAATAGCACTGGTCGGCGGGGAGGGCGACGATCTCGGCGTAGCCGCCCTCTTCGGCCATCGCCAGCACCCGGTCGCCCACCCGCGGCGTGATCACGTCCGGCCCCACCGCCAACACCACGCCCGCCGGCCCTTTGCCCGGAATGAACGGCCGCGCCGGGAGGGACTGGTAAGTGCCGCCCACCACCAGCAGGTCGACATAGTTGACCGGTGCGGCACGCACCTCCACCAGCACCTCGCCCGGTCCCGGCCGCGGCGTCGGCACCTCGACAACGCGTAGCTGCTCAGGCGGGCCGAATTCATCGACGACGACCGCGCGCATCGGCTCAGCCCTATGCCGGCGGGCGGAAGCGCACATGCACCGGCCGCATACGGCCCTCCTCGACCCAGCGCACTAGTTCGCGCTTGATCACCTTGCCGCTGGCCGTGAGCGGCATGTCCTCGAGCGGCAGGATGAATTCCGGCATGTCGTATCTCGACAGGCCGGCCATATCCAGATGCTGCAGAATCACCTCCGGCTCGACCGTCATATCCTCGCGCGCCACCACAGCCAGGCAAACGCGCTCGCCGAGCCGCGGATCGGCGACCGGGAAAGCCGCAGCCTTTTCGACGGCGTCGTGACGCGCTGCCAGTGCTTCGATGCGCGCCGGATAGATGTTATGGCCGCCGCGGATGATTACGTCTTTCTCGCGGCCGACGACGCGCAGGTAGCCCGCATCGTCCATCCAGCCGAGATCGCCGGTCATGAACCAACCCTGCGCGTTGAACGCGGCCTCGGTCGCCGCCTGATCGTTGAAATAGCCGAGCATCAGGCTGGCGCCGCGGCCGCCGATCTGGCCGATCTCTCCGGGTGCCGCCTCGGCATCCGGATTGTCTCTGCGCCAGATGCGGACCGCGAACCCCTCGCAGGCGCGGCCGCATGTTTCCAGGATGCGCTCGGGCGGGTCGTCGGGTAGCGTATATTGGTGCGAGCAGGTTTCGGTCATGCCGTAGCCGCTCTGCGGCACCACCCCGCGGTCTATCAACTCTTTGATCACCTGCGGCGGCGCGGGTGCCCCGGAAATGCGGAAACCGTGAACCCTTGAGAGACGCTCTACGCCGCGACTGCGCATTTCGGTCAACAGGTCGATCGCATGGGTCGGCACGCCAAACAGGAAGTTGGCACCCGTCTCCTCCAGCCGGTCGAGCAGGCTCTGACCTCTCGATAGGTCGTGCACGACCAATTCACCGCCGCCGGACAGCGCGGTTATCAGCGCGCCGAGTCCGAGATTGTGGCTCAACGGGCTCAGCGTGTAGAGAACCGATCGGTGAAGCGCCCAGTCGCGCGCCATCATTCGAGCGGTAGCGAGCAATGTGTTGTCGCTGTGCATGACACCCTTCGGCTCTCCGGTCGTGCCGGAGGTGAACGGCAGATACATGACCTGGTTCGCGGCGCTGCTGGCCGGAGTCCGGATTGCAAGAGCGCCAAGTTCGCCGAACGGTGTCGCCGTGGCGTCGGCCGGCTCCACCCGATAGACGCAGCGCAAGAAGTCGCGACCCGCCAGCTCTTCGAAGAGGTCACGCCGGTCGGCATCGGCGCCGTAACCGGGCTCGGCGATCAGCGCGGCGGCGCGCATGCGGTCGACCAGGGCGGCAACCTCGCCAACCGTATGGCCGCGATGCAGCGACGGGCAGCAGACATAGCCGTTGCGCGAGCAAGCGAGCAGCACAACGGCGGTTTCCACACGACTCGGCAGCCAGACGGCGACACGCTGGCCGGGCCGTATGCCGTGGCCGGCCAAGCCCGCGGCCAGCCGATCCGCGGCCTCTACCAGCGTCGCATAGGTTAGCCGCCGGTGACGGTCACGTACCGCGAAGGCACCGGGTGCCGTCCGGGCCTGCCGAGCGGCGAGGCGGTAGATCGTCTCCTCGCCCCAAAACCCCGCTTCGGTGTAGGCCGCGACCATCGACGGGCTTAGTCGTGTGCGCAAGATGCGTTCTCGACGGTTCTTTGCAGTTAGGATATAACTGACCATAATAATGGTCAGGAGAGGTGATGAAGCAAGTCAACCTAGCCGACGCCAAGGCTCGCTTAAGCGAATTGGTCGCACGGGCTTCTGCGGGCGAGCCCGTTTGCATCATGCGCCGCGGCAAGCCGGTGGCTCAGCTTACCGCAGTTGATGTCCGGCGTAAGCGCATCGACCCGTCCGCCTTACAGGCGATCACCGACAAAATGCCGCTGCAACTTGAGAGTGCAGGCGAGTTCGTTCGCCGGATGCGCGACGATGAACGCTATTGATGCTCTATTTGGATACGTCACTGCTGGTTGCCTTGCTGACGAACGAGGCGAAAACCCGGCAGGTGCAGGTGTGGCTCGGCGAACAGGATCCTGATGATCTGGTGATCAGCGACTGCGTCGTCGCCGAGTTTTCTGCAGCTCTTTCAATCAAGCTGCGGACCGGAGGAATCGAAGCGGATCACCGCGCCGAGGCGCTGGCGATGTTCATCCGCCTTTGTAGCGACAATCTCACGGTCTGGCCCGTGTCGAGGCTGCAGTTTCACACGGCTGCCCGGTTTGCCGACCATTACGCGCTAGGCCTGCGGGCTGGCGAAGCGCTGCACCTGGCGGTTTGCGCCGAGCACGGCGCGACCATCTGTACACTCGACCGGCGCCTCGGCGACGCGGCGTCGGCATTGGGGGTCAAAACGGCGCAACTGTGAATGTGCTTCGCGCCCGGCATAGAGCAGGGATAGCCAGCCGCGGAATAACCCATTTCTTGGACCGCGGCCGCATTAAGCCGGCGCTTGCCGCTCGAAATAGGTTAAATTCGGCGCGGGAGTTAGCGCCACCCGAGCAATGACCACGACGACCGCCACTCGCCGTCTCGCCGCGATCCTCGCCGCGGATGTGGTGGGGTATTCGCGTCTGATGGGTGCTGATGAGGAAGGCACGCATGAACGCGTCCAGGCGCATCTGCGCGAACTAGTCGATCCGAAGATCCGCGAGCATCATGGCCGCATCGTCAAGACCACCGGCGACGGTGTGCTGGCGGAATTCGCCAGTGTGGTCGACGCCGTGCGCTGCGCCGCAGAAATCCAGCGCGCGATGGCCGTCCGCGATTTGGATCTCGCGGAGGAGCGCCGCCTGCGCTTTCGCATCGGGGTCAATCTCGGCGACGTGATCGCCGATGGCGACGACATCTATGGCGACGGCGTCAACATCGCGGCACGGCTGGAGGGGCTGGCGTCACCGGGCAGCATCTGCGTCTCGGGCACCGTTCGCGATCATGTCGGCGACCGGCTCCCTTACGCCCTCGAAGATATGGGCGAGCAGAGCGTCAAGAACATCGTTCGGCCGGTGCGGGTTTATGCGGTGCACCCTGAAGGCATAGCCGGCTTGCCGACGGCGAGCGTGTCGTCCGCCACTTCAAGTTTGCTGCATGTCGCTGCACCACGCCTGTCGATCGTCGTTCTGCCCTTCACTAACCTCAGCAACGACCCCGAGCAGCAGTATTTCGCTGACGGAATCACCGAGGACCTCACGACCGATCTCTCTAGGCTCGCGAATATGTTCGTGATCTCGCGCAATACCGCGTTCACGTACCGGAACAACCCGGTCGACACGAAGCAGATTGGCCGCGAGTTGGGCGTGCGCTATGTGCTCGAAGGGAGCGTCAGGCGGTCGGGAAACCAGCTCCGCGTCAACGCCCAGCTGATCGATGCCCAGACCGACGCGCATCTGTGGGCGGAGCGGTTCGACCGCGACACGGACGATCTATTCGCCCTGCAAAATGAGATCGCGAGCCGGCTCGCGAACGCGCTCCGCGTCGAGCTGATCGCTGCGGAGGCCGCTTGGCCGACCGAGCATCCCGACGCGCTCGACTACATTCTTCGGGGGCGTGCGGTATTATTGAAGCCCCGGACACCTGATACTTGCAAGGAAGCAATTAATTTGTTTGACCGCGCATTGGCGCTCGATCCGCAATCCGTCGAGGCACAGAGCCGATTGGCGGGCGTACTGGTGGGCCGCGTGCTCGACGGAATGGACGACTCGGCGGTGGCCGACCTCGCGCGTGCGCAAGGACTGGTCGGCCAAGCCTTGGCGGCGTCGCCCCGCTATGTGATTCCGCACATCGTCAAAGGCCATGTGCTGCGCGCGCAGCACCGATGGGAGGAGGCCGTTCTCGAGTTTGAGACGGCGCTCGCGTTGGATCGCAACTTGGTGGCCGCATTACACGGTCTCGCCTGGTGCAAGCTCGTCACCGGGTCGATAGAGGAGGTGATCCCGCTCGAGGAACAAGCCATCTGCCCCAGCCCCCGCGATCCCGCTATCGTCTTTTGGTACGTCCTGATCGGCATCGTGCATTTGCTGCAATCGCGCACGGACGAGGCCATCGTCTGGCTCGAAAAAGCGCGCAGCGCCATGCCTGCCGTACCGTTCCTTCACAGCCACCTCGCCTCTGCCTATGCCCTCAGAGGCGAAATCGAACGCGCCGCCGCCGAACTTGCAGAAGCCCGGAGATTGAGCGGCGGAAATCTTTTTTCAAGCATCGCCCACCTGAAGGCCCGCGGATGGCCGTCGTGGGCGCCGAAGATACGCGCCCTGTTCGAAGCCACTTATCTTGTCGGGCTGCGCAAGGCCGGAATGCCGGAAGAGTGACCGACACCGCCAGTTCGCCGACGCCCGGCTCGGCGCCGCGCTTGCCCTCTGCAGAATCGGGATGCGGAGCACCTTGGGGTGGGTTTCATGATGTTTCTGATAGCATTCCTGCTGTTCGTTGGCGCTTTTGCCGTGACGCAGATCGCGTCGGAGACCAAGGGCCTCGCCCTCGACGTCATGCGCCGCTGACGCGCTGAGAGGGCGAGAGAGGCTCGACAGGGGAGAGGTAAGCCATGAATGCGGTAGCGTCTCGCAACGTCGAGTTCATCAGCCACTCCGACCAGGGCGGACGCGGCGACGGCGTCCAGGTCATGGTGCATCGCGGCTATGCCTATATCGGCCACGGCTATTCGAACGGCATCACCGTCCTCGACGTGCGCGATCTGAAGAACCCGAAGCCGGTCGCGTTCCTGCCCTGCCCGCCCGACACCCGCGCCATCCATCTCCAGACCCATGACGACCTGCTGCTCGCCGTCAATGGGCCGAGCATGTGGACGATGCAGGTCGATGCGCAGGCCTACTACTCGGGATCGCCGGCCGATCTCCTGAAGGGCCGGCGGTATACGGCCGGAATCCGCGTCTTCGACATCGCGCATCCCGAGGCGCCGCGCGAGATCGCCTTCATGGCGACCGAGGGGGTGGGGCCGCATCGCATCTGGTATGTCGGCGGCCGCTACGCCTATGTTTCGATACACTACCCCGAGTTCACCGACCAAGTGCTGGCGATCGTCGATATGGCAGAGCCGACCCGGCCCGAGGTCGTCGGCAAGTGGTGGATCCCCGGCATGTGGACGGGCGGCGGCGAGACGCCGAGTTGGCCCAAGGGCCGGCGCTACGCGCTGCACCATGCGCTGATCGCCGGCAACCTCGCCTATGCCGCCTGGCGCGACGGCGGGCTCACCGTGCTCGAAATCGGCGATGCGACCCGACCCAAGCTGCTCGCTCATCGCAACCTCGATCCGCCCTTTGGCGGCGGCACGCATTCGCCGCTGCCGCTCCCCGATCGCAACCTCCTGGTGCTCGCCGACGAGGCCAATTTCGCCGATTGCAGCCAGGGCCTGCGTCACATCTGGCTCTTCGATGTGCGCGAGCCGACCAATCCCGTGAGCTTCGCCACCATGCCGGTCCCGTCCGAGGCCGACTATTGCGCCAAAGGCGGCAATTTCGGGCCGCATAATCTCTGGGAGAACCGGCCGGGCGCCTTCCAAAGCTCGCGCTTCATCTTCGCGACCTATCACAATGCCGGCGTCCGGGTCTTCGACATCGAGAACCCCTTCCAGCCGCGCGAGGCCGGGTTCTTCGTGCCCCCCGATCCAGAGCGCATGTTCGACCCGCGTCCCAACCGGCCGAAGGTCATCCAGTCCGCCGACTGCTTTGTCGATGCGCAGGGCGTGATGTATCTCACCGACAATAACGCCGGGCTCTACATCCTGCAGTTCGGGGGCGCGTAGCCATCCCAGATGAAAATGGCGCTTTCCCGCTGGAAATAGGTTCAATTCGCCGCGGGAGTTAGGGCCCGTCTACAAGGTATCGAATCGACTTTTTGAGCGTGCGCCGCCTGGCGCAGGCGCTGCAAGCTCAGGGTCACGAGGTCAGCCGCACCCTGGTCGGCCACTTGCTCAATGAAGCGCCAAATCCCTAGGGTCACGGCCATCCCCAGCCGTACTCGGAGATCGAGAAAGTACCGGGCGGGTGCAGCCTCCAAAGGGCCGCTTGTCGCTCCGCCGCTGTAATGATGTTGGTCCAATTGCGGCAATCGGTCATGATCGCCCCGGCGAATGGCGGCGCTGATCCCCATGTCGAAATGGTTGGACACTCCTGAGCCAGACCGGCGCGCGGACTTCCCCTGTTGTCCCATCGCTCCCAGCGCACCTTGCCCCAATTGCTAGCAAAGTAAAATCGCTCGAGCATGATGGCAGTGGTGGGATCCTTCCCGTTGTAGTGCTCGGAGATGATCGTTGGCAGCGATAGGATCTGTTGCTGGCCGTCGATTATGAATGGTATGGGGACTTGTTCCAGCCGGTATTGCGTGTAAGCGGCACTTAGGCGTCCACACCCCGCGGGAGACCCGGCTTGACCGATCTCGGCAACTTGAGACGCCCACGAACCGGTTGGAACAGTGGGTCCGAAGAGTACCCAACCAGTCCCACCTCCGCCGCAGTTCTCGCCGACGAAATAGAGGTCGGCCTTCAGGCTACCGTCACGGGTTTTCAATGCGACGGCATTGCCGGTGTTGGCATCGACCCCGTAGACATCCCCGCCGTCGTTGGGTGGGTTAAACGCCCCGAATGGTGCCGTCGAGAAGGTCGAGATTATGATGTCGTCGCCGGAAGATCGGCCCCAAACACTATCGCTGATGATCCCACTCCAAGGACCCGGCCAATCCAGCTTGCGATAGAACTCTAAGTCTGTGGTCAATTGAGCAACTGGCGCAGGGCACGAGTTTGGTGGCGAGCCGTTTGGACAGCGATGTTGTGCCAGATAGGTCAGCGCATCGACGGCTTGGCCGACTGGTGGCGGCAGTGGAGTTAGTGGTGGCGACGATGTTGATGCCTCCCGACATTCGGCCAGTAGGAGAGTTGTCGCGAGTACTACGGCACGGATATTCATCTTAAACTGATCACCGCAAACGCAAAGAGCCCGGCGACGATCACGACGCGGTAAAGCATAAATAAGCTCCCGAAGGTTGAATCCACCGCACCCATCGTACCTAGATTTCCCCACCCGACGCTGCGGCGCTTTAGAGCGAGCCGCAGGACGATATCCGTCCAACGTGAGGCCTTCGGAGCGGGCGCTGACGATGGCTGGCGATATCGCGCCGATCCTGGCGATGGGCCAGGGCTTCGGGCTCGGCTTCGCGGTGCACACCACGCCGGGCCGCAACCCCGAGCCCGGCTCGGTCGGCAATTTCTATTGGACCGGCGCCTGGGGCACGACCTTTTGGGTGGATACCGCCGAGAAGCTGATCGCGATCCAAATGATCCAGGTGCCGTTGGTGGAGGGCGGTCGCTATCGCCGGGTCTTCCGCAACCTGGTCTATCAGGCAATGGTGAGCCCAGAGTGACCGGCACGCACGCGCCTGGCTGCGACGGTCAGGCGGGGACAGTCAGCCCAATCAGCTTCTCGGCTGCGCGATCGACGAGGTCGAGGTGGCGGCAGGTGTCGATCAACTCGGCGAATTGCGTCTCGCCGATCGCGAGGCCGGAAGCGATCGGGCGGATGCGTCGAGCTTGTTCGTCGAAATCCCAGATGAATTCACGGCCGGTGCCCTCCTTCGTGAAGCTGCGGCCGTCTTTCGTGAACACTGTGATCCGCGGACCGAACAGGGTGCCGCGCACCGTTGGGATAAGGGTCACATGACGCATCAGCTCGAGCACCGCAGGCGGGTCGATCTCGCCGGGGCCGGGTTGCGCGCCGCGCAATAGCGGGTAGCCGCGTTCGGCAGCACCCCAAGCCGTGAAATACTGCGTGCTGCCAACCTGAGGCGGGCTCTCGATGCCGCGGCTGGGGAAGGCCGGGCTCGGATACTCGGTCTCGAACCAGTTGACCAAGGCCTCGATATGGTCGATGTCGGCGGCGGCGATGTCATGCTCCTCGCACAACCGCGCCGTCACGTCGACATGGGCGATGTTGTAGCCGGCGGTCGAATAAATCCGGTACAGCGTCTCGAGAAAGATCCAATCGCGGCCGAGGCCCTCGGTGATCTTGGCGAGATCGGCGCGGTTGTCGCCAGTGAAGCTGTAGCGCAACTCGCCGCGGTTGCTGCCGGCATAAGCGTGGTAGAAGCCGGCTTCGCCTTCCAACGCCGTTTCGCCGCCCGGCGTGCCTTGCTTTGCCAATGCGACGGCGAGCAGGGCGTTGCGGACCGCACCTCCCTCGCGCAACGAGCGTCCACCGCTGCGCGCGCCTTCGAGATTGCCCGCTGCCAGGTTGACGCATTGCGCGATCGCGCTGTGAACCTGATTTTCGTCGAGGCGCTGCAGCCTGGCGGCGGCGACCGCGGCGCCAAAGATGCCGAACACCGGCCCCGCATGAAAGCCGCGCGACATGACCGTTGGAATGAACTCGGAGGCCATGCGCTCCATGACCTCGTATCCGGCGGCGACGGCGGTTAGGAACTCCCTGCCGGAAGCGCCGGCGATTTCCGCCGCCACGAGTGCGGCCGGCAGGATGGCGATGCCGGGATGGGTCAGCATGCGGAAGGTGTCCCATTTGCCGCCGGCAAAGATCATTTCCGCATTGACAAACGCAGCCCCCGCCTTGGTGAGCTTTTCGCCTTGGCATAGCACAGTCGTGGCCCCGCCACCGCCCGCTTCTTCCTCCCGCATCAGCGCCAGCGCCTGCCGGCTCGCGGGCATGTGATGCGCGACGAGCGCCGAACTCAGCGCCTGTAAGGTTACGCCCTTGGCCCGGTCGACGACCTCCGGAGGAAGCTTTTCGTACGCGAGATTGGCAACAAACGCGGCGAACTCCCGGCTCAGCGACATGGCAGCTTCCTTTGCTAAGTCAGTCGTCGAACGCCGTTGGCGCTCGGAGTTCACTCCGAGGACCATCGCTTGTAGCCCTGGCGCAGCGCCTTCCCCAGACGGTGGGCATTGTCTGTCCAATCGCCCTTGGGCGATGCCGGGGACGGGGATTGCCTCAGCTCCTTTGCCAACCGGCCGAGCCGAAAGGCGGTGTCCGTCCAGTCCCCAGCGGGGGCTCCGGCCTCTCTGAGTCGCCGCTCCAGGCGCGCCTTCAGCGTCTGCGCGTTGGACTTTTCGTGCTCGGTGGCGGCGGGATCCGCGATGATCGCGGCGACCGCCCGTAATTTCCGACGAACACTCGCGACCGATCCGACGAGCCCAATAATGCGCATGGTTAGCAATTCTAGCACTCCGCGTGTAGCAAAAGCAGCCTAAGCGCGGCGCATTATGAAGATTTGCTGTGATCCGTAAGACAACCAGATCCGTCGCGGTCTCAGGAAATCGATCCCCAGCACGAGGTCGGCATCGCCCAGCCTCACGTCGGTCACGATGATGTCGGGATTGCGGATCGTCTCTGCCCCGATTGCCAGTTGGGAGAAGCGGTGGACGTGTGCGTCTAGCTGTTCTGCCGCCGCGCCGCGCACCGTGGCGACACGGTCGCGCGCCAATACCGTTGCGCTCAACCCCAAAGCGAGCGCGGCCCGGGTCGAGAGCACGGTGAATTGCGAGCCCGTATCGACAAAGGCCTCGGTCCTGCGGCCATCGAGCTGAACCGGGAAGAACAAGTGGTCACTTACCGATCGACCCGCGTTGATTCTGGCGTAGGGTTGGGTCCAGGCCGGCGCGGCGCCCGGACAGGTTTGCTTCTCGTACAGGACCATGCGGTGACCCGGCAGGTCGACATCGACGTCAAAGCTACTCAGAGAATCGGCACCCAGCACTCCATCGAGTGGCCCCGAGAACACGCTCGCCACATTGACCGGAGCAACGCGGACCCGGCGCCACGGTATCGCCACTCCGCCGACGGTAAAGCTGCGCAGCTCGACCTCGCTTGTCGCAAGGGTGCCAGCAATCCCGTGCAGCTGCCGCTGAAATTCAATACGGGGGGGTTGCGCGCCGATCCGCTGGGCCACGGCGGGCGTCAAGATCGTCCCTTCGGCGCCCGTATCGAGAACCAGCGTCACCGGCAACCCGTTAGCCGACAAGGTGACGATCGGCGCATTGCGCAGGGTCGCGACTGTCGCTTCGCCCAACCGAATAGCCGCGCAGCCACTGCCGGCCGCGGCGGCCGAATGTTCGGCGGCATATCCGGCGGCCGACACCAGCGCCGTCGTGACGATTGCGCTGCTAAGCCATCGACGCATAGGAGAGGAGGTGACATTCCGCGCCGCCCTGCGCAAGGAGAACAACCTCACCGTAAGTGCGCTGTCGACCATCGCAACCTTGCGGGCTTGCCTTCGAGGCCTGCGCACCGTAAGTAACGCTGCGATACCTCACGCAGGGCCGCGACCGCTGTCGTCGTGCAGCGGCCGCTCCGGTGTCGGTGTCTCCGAGACTGCCCGGAGCACCGATTTTCCTGCGGCGGCTCAACCGGATAAAGGACCGACAATGCCAGTTCCTACCGCTAGCATGCGGCAGCTGCTCGAAGCCGGCGTCCATTTCGGCCACCATACTCGGCGATGGAACCCCAAGATGGCGCCGTACATTTTTGGCGTCCGCAACGGGATTCACATCATCGACCTCGAACAGACCGAGCCGATGCTGCATCAGGGGCTGCAGGCGATCCGCGACGTTGTCTCCGGCGGCGGCCGCGTGTTGCTGGTTGGCACCAAACGTCAGGCGCAGGAGCCGATCGCTGAAGCCGCCAAGCGCTGCGGCCAATACCACGTAAATCACCGCTGGCTCGGCGGCATGCTGACCAATTTCAAGACCATTTCCCAGTCGATCCGGCGCCTGCGCGAGGTCGAGGACCGGATCGCGCAGGAGCAGAGCGGGCTGACCAAGCGCGAGCTGCTGGAGTTGACGCGGCGCCGCGACAAGTACGAACGCGCTCTTGGCGGGATCAAAGAGATGGGGGGGCTGCCCGACATACTCTTCGTTATCGACACCAACAAGGAAGCGATCGCAGTTAGCGAGGCAAATACCCTGCGCATCCCGGTCGTGGCGATCCTCGATTCGAACTCGTCACCCGACGGCATAGCGTACCCGATCCCGGGAAACGACGACGCGATGCGGGCGATTCAACTTTACTGCGACTTGGTTTCGGGCGCGGTGCTCGACGGGTTGCAAGCTGAGCTCGCCGCGTCTGGGGTCGATGTCGGCGCCCGGGCCGAGATCCCCAGTGTCACCTTTCCCGACAATCTCCGAGAGGAGGTTGCCGGCGAGGTTGAAGTCGAAGGCGTACCCGAAGGCGTGCTGCCCGGCGAGGCGGAAAAGGCGGAGGTCGACGGAGCTTAGACGGGAGTTTGACGCAAATGGCGGAAGTGACCGCGGCGCTGGTCAAGGAACTGCGCGAGAAGACCGGTGCGGGCATGATGGATTGCAAGAGGGCGCTCGGCGATACCGGCGGCGATATCGAGGCCGCCGTCGACTGGCTGAGGAAGAAGGGTTTGGCAGCAGCGGCTGGTAAGGCTGGGCGGGTTGCTGCCGAAGGCCTCGTCGGTGTTGCAACGCGTGGTTTCGTCGGCGCCGTCGTCGAGGTCAACTCTGAGACCGACTTCGTGGCCCGCAACAAGGAATTCCAGAGCTTGGTTCGGGTCGTCAGCCAGCTTGCACTCGACGGCGACGGCGAGATCGCGTCGCTCAAAGAGGCTGCTTATCCGGGTACCGGACGCACGGTCGAGGCCGAGCTGACCCATTTGATCTCGACCATCGGCGAAAACCTGGTGCTGCGGCGATTGAGGCGGCTGTCGGCCGGGCAGGGAGGTGTCTTCTCCTATGTTCACAACGCGCTCGGCCCCGGGATCGGCAAGATCGGCGTTGTAGTCGCTCTGACCTCGACGCTCGCTGCCGATGAGCTGACGGGGCTCGGCAAGCAACTGTCGATGCATATTGCAGCAGCCGGTCCGCTCTATCTCGACATCGCCTCAGTCCCGAAATCGGCGCTGGACCGTGAGCGCGAGGTGCTGCGCGAACAGGCCCGCGCGACCGGGAGGCCCGAGAGTATCATCGAGCGGATGGTCGACGGCCGGCTGCGCAAGTTCTACGAGGAGGTCGTCCTGCTCGAGCAAATCTTTGTCGTCGACCAGAAGACCAAAATATCTCTGGTGGTCGAGCAAGCGGCGAAGGCCGCCGGCGCGCCGATTCGGATAACAGGCTTCGTGCGCTTTGCCCTCGGCGAGGGGATCGATCGCCATCGCCCCGATTTCGCCGCCGAGGTGGCGGCTCAGCTGAAGAACTGACGACGGGCCGGGTCGGCCCGGGCGAAGGCGGCCCAAGCGCTTGAGCGGAATTTTAAGCCTCGGGAGGTATAACGAGAGCCGACTGCCGGCGGTTTCCCGCCCATTGTCCGCCATAGGCTGTCGAAAGGTGCTGCGGGACGACCGGTTTGATGTATCCTCGATCCGAACGCGAGACTGGACCCATCGGAGCGGATCTGCGTAAGCCTCATGTCAGCCGATCTCGAGTATCGCCGCGTTCTTCTAAAGGTCTCCGGCGAGGCGTTGATGGGGACGCGGGAGTATGGTCTTGATCCCGAGATGGTCGCGCGTGTCGCCGACGAAATCCAATCCGTTCACGCCCTTGGCGTCGAATTGTGCCTGGTCATCGGGGGCGGCAACATCTTTCGTGGCGTATCGGGTAGCGCTGTCGGGATGGAGCGCGCCTCCGGCGACTATATCGGCATGTTGGCCACGGTTATTAACTCGCTCGCCGTGCAGAACGAACTCGAGCAACGCGGTGTGACGACGCGGGTGCAGTCGGCCATCTCAATGCAGGCTATTTGCGAGCCTTATATTCGCCGCCGGGCGTTGCGTCACCTGGAAAAAAAGCGCGTCGTCATCTTCGCCGCCGGGACCGGCAACCCGTTCTTCACGACAGATACCGCCGCAGCGTTGCGAGCTTCTGAAATGGGGTGCGATGCGTTGTTGAAGGCGACCAAGGTCGATGGCGTCTATGACGCCGATCCCAACAAGGTGCCGGGAGCGATGCGGTTCGAACGGCTCGGCTATCTCGACGTGTTATCGCGCGATTTGCAGGTGATGGATGCGTCGGCAATATCGCTCGCCCGTGAGAACCGCATCCCGATCCTTGTGTTCTCGATTTTTGAGAACGGTGGTTTTGCCAAGGTCCTCCGCGGCTGCGGGCGATACACGATTATTGGCGAACCAACTTAAGCATCGACACGGAAAGACAGGCCATGCCGGAAGACGTGCTCCTTAATGATCTCCGGCGCCGCATGGACGGCGCTCTCGAAGTGTTGCGCAAGGAATTCGGAGGGCTAAGAACAGGCCGCGCGTCGGCGAGCCTGCTCGAGCCGATCATGGTCAACGCCTATGGAAATACCGTACCGCTCAATCAGGTGGCGGGCATTAACGTGCCCGAGCCGCGGATGATCACCGTCCAGGTATGGGACCGCGGTGTCGTCAAGGCGGTCGACAAGGCCATTCGTGAATCCGGGCTCGACCTCAACCCGCAAACCGAGGGCCAGACGATCCGCGTTCCGATTCCCGACCTGAACGAGGAACGGCGCCGCAATCTGAGCCGTGTTGCAGCCAAATATGCCGAAGACGCCAGGATATCCGTCCGTAATGTGCGGCGCGACGGCATCGAGACGCTGCGCCGGCTCGAAAAGGAAAGCGAGATCTCGCAAGACGAGCACCGCAAACAGCAGCGCGAGGTCCAGCATCTAACCGACGATTACATCAGGCGCATCGATGAAGCGTTAATGCAAAAGGACAGGGAGATTCTGCAAGTTTAATGGCCGGTCGAGTGAACGCAGGCGCCACGCCGCGGGCGCCGCCGCGGCACATCGCGATCATCATGGACGGCAACGGGCGGTGGGCGAAGGCTCGCGGGATGCCACGAATTGCTGGACATCGTCGCGGCGCCGAAGCGGCGCGCCGCACCGTAATCGCGGCGGCCGAGTTGAGTGTCCGCTATCTGACGCTCTTCGGGTTCTCATCGGAAAACTGGAAAAGGCCGTCCGCGGAGATCCAGGATTTGATGGCGTTGCTGCGTCATTATTTGTGCGGCGAGATCGCCGAATTGCATCGCAACGGCGTTCGTCTGAAGGTCATTGGGCAACTTGCCCGCCTCGCGCCGGACATCGTGAGCCTGATCGAACACGCCGAAACCGTGACGCGCGACAATTCCCGAATTACTCTGACGATAGCCCTGTCTTATGGCGGTCGCGCCGAAATCGTTGCGGCGGTGCGGGCGATAGCGGCACAGGCAGCGAGCGGAGCGCTCGCTGCTGAGGAGGTGGACGAGGATTGTATTGCCCGCCATCTCTTCACCGCAGATATTCCAGATCCGGACGTGTTGATCCGTACCAGCGGCGAGCAGCGCATCAGCAACTTTCTGCTGTGGCAATGCGCCTATTCCGAGCTGGTCTTCACCAAGACGCTGTGGCCCGATTTCTCCAAGCGCGACTTGGAGTGGGCGATCGATGAATTCTGCGGCCGGGAGCGGCGGTATGGAGCGTCGATTGGCTTACGCTGAACACGGCTCGCTACGGCCGCGCGTGCTGTCGGCAATTACGCTTGCCCCATTGCCGATCGCGGCGATTTGGTTTGGATCGCCTTGGCTTCCGTTGCTGACCGCGCTGGCCGGCGCGTTAATGGCATGGGAATGGGGACGGCTTTGTCGTCCGGGTCGCTTTGGCGCGACAGGGATCGTACTTGTGGGGGTCGTTCTCGCCACGATTGCTACCGCCACGCTCGCCTCCCTCGGATTAGCCACGGGCTTCGCGCTTTTCGGTGCTGGCATCGTCTTTTGGTCGGCTCGAGGGCGATTGGATCTCCATCCGGAATGGACCGCGGTCGGTGCGCTCTGGGTAACGCTTCCTTGCATTTGCCTGCTGTGGCTCGCGCGCGGCGGCCCGAATGGGCGTGCGACCCTGTTATGGGTCCTTGCCGTCGTCTGGGCGACTGATGTCGGTGCCTACGTGATCGGCAGGACGGCCGGTGGCCCTCGCCTCGCACCCCGCTGGAGCCCGCGCAAAACCTGGGCAGGACTCGCAGGTGGCGTGGCATGCGCCGCGCTCGCCGGCTGGGCGACCGCGGCATGGCTCGGGATTTCTCCGGCTTTGCCGCTCGTGCTCCTCAGTGCGGGCCTTGCGATTGTCGAGCAGTTCGGCGATCTTGCCGAGTCGTTGGCTAAGCGCAGGTTCGGCGTGAAGGACTCGAGCGGCCTCATCCCCGGCCATGGCGGCCTCCTCGACAGGCTCGACGGTCTGCTTGCCGTGATCCCCGTCGTGGCGCTACTGACCCTGATCGACGGCCGCAGTGTCGTAGCGTGGCAATGACCGCGCCCGATCACCTCGGTACCCATAAAGAAGGGATGCGGCGCGTCACGATCCTCGGTTCCACCGGCTCTGTCGGGCAGAACACCGTTGATCTGCTGTTGCGCAATCCGGCGGCGTTCGAGGTCGAGGGGCTTACCGCCAATCAGAACCCGGCCCGTTTGGCCGAACAAGCGCGGGCCTTGCGAGCGCGGTTCGCTGCGATTGCCGACCCCGTCCATTATCCGGCGCTGAAAGAGGCCCTCGCCGGTACTGGGATCGAGACGGCCTGTGGCGCTGAGGCCATCGTCGAGGCGGCGCTGCGTCCCGCCGACTGGGTGATGGCGGCAATCGTTGGCGCGGCCGGGCTGGCACCAACATTAGCGGCGATCCAGCGCGGGGCTATCGTCGCTTTGGCCAACAAAGAGGCTCTCGTGTGCGCCGGCGCCCTGGTCATGCAGGAAGTGACCCGCTGCCACGCGACGTTGTTGCCGGTTGACAGCGAGCACAATGCGATTTGGCAATGCTTTGATCTCGCCCGCGTTGACACAATCGAGCGGATCATTCTGACCGCGAGCGGCGGCCCGTTCCGCGAGCGAAACTTCGAGGACATGCGGGGGGTCACGCCGCAGCAGGCCGTCGCCCATCCGAATTGGAGCATGGGAGCCAAGATCTCGGTCGATTCTGCGACGATGATGAATAAGGGGCTTGAGCTCATCGAGGCCCATCATCTCTTCCAGCTGCCGCTGGATCGCGTCGAAATCGTAGTTCATCCCCAGTCGATCGTTCATGGCGCGGTGGTCTACCGCGACGGCTCCGTGCTGGCGCAGCTCGGATCACCCGACATGCGCACGCCGATCGCTTATGCGCTCGCTTGGCCGGATCGAATCGAGACGCCGACTAAACGGCTCGATTTGACCGCGATCGGTCGCCTTACCTTCGAGCCGCCTGACGAGCGACGTTTTCCTGCTCTGCGCGTCGCCCGGGAGGCGCTGATTCGCGGCGGCGGCTGTCCGACCGTCTTGAACGCGGCCAATGAAACCGCGGTTCATGCGTTTCTGGCGGGTCGCATCGGATTTCTTGAGATCGTCGAAACTGTGGAGCGCACGCTCGATCAGCTGCCGGGTGGCAAGCTTGAATCTCTCGACGACGTCTATAATTTCGACGCAACGGCGCGGGAAGTTGCAACCAGGCTATCGAGTCACCGCGCACCCCCTGCGCTAACGGATCTGCGATGATAGAATTTCTGCATCACGGCCTGACCTACATCGTTCCATTTCTAATGATTCTCACGGTGCTCGTGTTTGTCCATGAATTCGGCCACTATCTGATCGCCCGCTGGAATGGAGTCCGGGTCGAAGTTTTCTCGATCGGCTTTGGCGCGGAGTTGTTCGGATGGTGGGACCGCGCCGGGACGCGGTGGAAATTCAGCACGATCCCGCTCGGCGGGTATGTCAAGATGTTTGGCGACGCCGACGCCAGCTCCGGGCTTCCGGCTGCGGGAATTGCGCGACTTGCCCAAGCAGACCGGGAGGTGTCATTCCACTACAAGAGGCTCGGCCAACGCGCGGCGATAGTCGCTGCCGGGCCCGCAGCGAATTTCGTGTTTGCGATTGTTGTCTTGGCCGTTCTTTTCATGACCTTCGGCCAACCCTATACTCCGGCGGAAGTCGGGCAGGTGCAGCCGGGCAGCGCGGCCGAACAAGGCGGCATTCGGCCTGGCGACATGATGCTCAGCATCGACGGACAACCTATCGCGCGTTTTGAGGATGTGCAGCAGGCTGTTCGCCTCAACCCCGGCGTCCCAATGGACATCGTGGTCAGGCGCGACGGTCGAGAGATCGAACTTCACGTCACGCCGACGCGGACTGAGCTGGTCGATCGCTTCGGCAATCGTTACGAGGTCGGGTTGCTCGGCATCGCTCGCAGCGGGATGGAGTACGTCAAACGGGATCCGCTGACCGCGGTACTGCAAGCTGGGACCGAGACCTGGGATCTTTCCATCGGGACGCTAAAGGCGATGTGGCAGATCGTCATCGGAACGCGCGCCGTCGACGAGCTCGGAGGTCCGCTGCGTATTGCTCAGATGTCCGGAGAGGTCGCCCAAGGTGGGATAGTCGCGATACTGTGGTTCATGGCAGTCCTATCGATCAATCTTGGATTAATTAATCTGTTCCCGGTCCCAGTTCTTGATGGTGGTCATCTGCTATTCTATGCAGCCGAAGCGGTTCGCGGGAAACCCCTGGGGCAGCGGGCGCAGGAATACGGCTTTCGCATCGGTCTGGCGTTGGTGCTGACGTTGATGGTGTTCGCCACCTGGAATGATCTCGTCCATCTCCGGATCGTGGAGTTTGTCAAAGGGCTTGTGACCTAAGGCCGTCAAAGACCCAGGGGGCGGATGACAGCGGGGGTGGGGGTGTTTTGCGTTGCATCCGGTTAACGGTCGTATGGTGGTCGGTGCTGGGCGCGATTATTTTGATTGCGTCCGCAGCACCTAGATTGGTGGGGGCGCAGACCGTAGTTGGTGGCCCTGGGCTCGCTCAAATGGGCGGAGGAACAGTCGGCGATATCCGAATCGAGGGCGTGCAGCGGATCGAACCCGAAACAGTTCGCTCCTATCTGCTAATCCAGCCGGGTGATGCTTGGGACGACGAACGGGTGGACAAGTCGCTCAAGGCGCTGTTCGCTACAGGTCTGTTTGCCGATGTCAATTTAAGTCGGGTTGGGAACACCCTGGTCGTCAAGGTAGTAGAAAACCCAATCATAAATCGGATCGCGTTCGAAGGCACCCACAAGCTCGACGAAAAGGATCTCAATGCCGAGATCCAGCTTCGCCCGCGCGTTGTTTATACCCGCTCTCGGGTGCAGGCTGATGTCAAGCGCATCCTCGATCTCTATCGTCGGCACGGACGGTTTGGAGCCACTGTCGAGCCAAAGGTCATTCAACTCTCCGAAAACAGAGTAGATCTCGTTTTCGAGATCAACGAGGGCGAGTTTACTGGTGTGCGCGGCATCAATTTCATTGGAAATCATCAGTTCAGCGAAGGCAAGCTCCGCGGGGTTATCCAAACGAAAGAAAGCCGCTGGTATCGGTTTCTGTCGACTGATGACACCTACGATCCGGATCGTTTGACTTACGACCGCGAGCTGTTACGAAAGTTCTACTTGACGGAGGGATATGCTGATTTTCGGGTGATCTCGGCGGTTGCCGAGCTGACACCGGATCGCGACGGGTTTATTGTCACTTTCACCCTCGAAGAGGGCGAGCGCTATCGCTTCGGCAAGGTCGACGTCGATATCAAGCTCAAGGATTTGCCGCCGGAGGCAGTGCTCCCGCTTTTGACGGTCCATTCGGGCGACTGGTACAATGCCGATGCCGTCGAAAAGTCGATTTCGGTGCTAACCGAGGCGCTTGGCAACCGGGGCTATGCCTTTGTCGAGATCAAGCCCAACATCACGCGAAATCGTGAAGACCATACGATCGACATTACTTTCGGCGTGCAGGAGGGTCCACAGGTTTACGTCGAGCGGATCGACATCGTCGGTAACGTTCGCACCCTCGACAAGGTGATACGCCGTGAGTTCCAGCTGGTCGAGGGCGATGCCTTCAACACGACTAAGATGCAACGCTCACAGCAGCGCATCAAGAATCTGAGCTTCTTTAAGAAGGTTGAGGTGACAAATGCCCAGGGATCGGCGCCGGACAAGACGGTTGTGACCGCCGAGGTTGAAGAACAATCGACCGGGGAACTCTCATTGGGACTCGGCTTCTCGACCACAGATGGGCCGCTCGCCGATATCAACATTCGCGAGCGGAATTTCCTCGGACGCGGTCAAGATCTGCGAATTGGGGCGGTGGTTTCGTTACGGTCTCAGCAGGTCGACCTTAGTTTTACAGAGCCCTATTTCTTGGATAAGAATATCGCTGCTGGAATCGATATTTTCGAAGTGAAGACTAGCCCGACAGCGAATTTCTTTAGCGGGGTAACGCCTCCTTACCAACAATTTTCTTACGGTGGGGCGCTTCGTGCAGGGTACCAGATCACGGACAACCTGCGCCAAACATTCAAGTACACGGCGCGATCCGACGATATTATAAACCTTCAGAGCAACACATCGCTGTTCATCGTGCTCGAATCGGGGGAGCATCTGACCTCGGAGATCGGTCAGGTTCTGTTATACGATCGCCGGGACGATCGGCTCGACCCGACGAGCGGCTATTACGCTTCGGTCGGTAATGACTTTGCCGGTGTCGGCTTTGGCGTTGACTATGTACGCAATAAAGCGAATTTTGGCTATTACTACTCGGTCGCACCGGAATGGGTGTTGAGTTTGACCGGAGAAGCGGGCGACATCCTCGGTTGGAATGGCCAAAACGTGCTCCTTCAGGATCGGTTTTTTGTCGGCGGCGACAATCTGCGGGGCTTTCAAAGCGCCGGGATCGGCCCCCGCGACTCGGTAAGCGGCGACGCTCTTGGCGGGCAGAAATATTATGTCGGTTCCGTCACCCTGGGGGTGCCGCTCGGGCTACCCAAGGAGCTTGGGTTGAGCGGACGTGTCTTTACCGATTTCGGCACACTGTACCAAATCGAACCGACAAACATCGTGCTCACTCCCGCTCAGCTCGCGCAAACAGGAGGCGTCCAGCCGCAAGTCGAACAAAGCCCCGCTACTCGTGTGAGCGCCGGCATCGGTGTGTCCTGGAAGTCTCCGGTTGGTCCTATCCGCCTCGATCTCGCCTACCCGATCAGGAAGGAGAGCTTCGACAAGACCCAGTTTTTTAGAGTCAGCTTTGGGACGAAGTTTTGATGTTGCTATGGTATTCTCGCCTCTCGTCTCTGTTGTTACTACTCCTGTGCTTTCTCGCCGGCAGCGCCGTGGCGCAAGCGCCACCCGCGCCCTCGCCGCCAACCCAGGCCCCCCAACCGCCAGCGCCACCTCCTCCTGCACCGTTGCCAACGGCGCAGAACCTGACCGTAATGGTGGTCGATGTTCAGGCGCTTTTGCAAAATTCGAAGGCGGCCAGGATGGTTCGTAGCCAGATCGAACAAAAGCGTGGCGAGTACACTAAGGAGATTTCGCACCAGGAGGAGTCGCTGCGCGCCGAACGTGACGCATTGCAGCGGCAGCAAGCGTCGCTTTCTCCGGAAGCGTTAAATCAGAAGGGGCGCGATTTTCAACAGAAAGTCAATGATCTTGAACGAAATGTTCAAGGCAAACGGCAAGCATTGGAGAAGTCAAACGGTGATGCACTTCAAAAAATCCAGGAGGAGATGCTTAAAATCATTGCTGATATTGCAAAACAGCGAAAGGCCAACCTAGTGTTTCAGCGGACCGATCTCGTGCTTTTCGACCAGGCGTTCGATGTGACGGATGAAGTGCTGCAAAAGCTGGACGAGCAGATGCCGACCCTCACGGTCAACTTCGTCGCTCCGGTGCCTCCTAGCGCGAGTGCCTCACCCCCAGCCGCTGCTGCGCCGAGCACCCCGGCGGCCGCCAACCCCAACCCCAACCCCAGCCCTAAGCCCAAGAAGAAGTGATACAGGGCCGGACCAAGCCGGCGGAGGACAGATGGCCGATCCGCGCTTCTTCGATCGAGCCGGGCCCTTCACGCTCGAAGCACTCGCGGCGCTGAGCGGCGCGCGGATGCTGGATCCGCAGACTGGTGCGCGGCTATATCGCGATGTCGGTCCGCTCGAAACGGCCGGCCCAGAGGACGTGAGTTTTCTCGAAAATCGAAAATATTTAGAAACGTTCCTACGCTCTCGAGCCGGAGCGGCGTTCGTCGACGAGCATGTCGCCGGGCGCGCGCCGCCCGGGATGGCGGTGCTTGTGAGCAACGAACCCTATCGGGCTTTTGCCCTCGCCGCGCAAGCCTTCTACCCCGCGCGGCTGATTGTCCCTCGTCGCGCACCTTCGGCGGTGATCGATCGGACGGCGAGCGTGCCCGAGGATTGCGATGTCGGACCAAATGCGGTGATCGAGCATGGTGCGCGGCTAGGGCGGCGCTGCCAGGTCGGGGCGAACACGGTAATCGCGGCCGGGGTAGAAATTGGCGACGACTGCCGAATTGGCCCTAATGTCACACTCAGTCATTGCGTGATCGGATCGCGCGTCGTGCTGCACCCGGGTGTGCGGATCGGCCAAGAAGGTTTCGGTTTCGCGCCCGATCCGGCAGGTCCGATCAAAGTCCCTCAGCTTGGGCGGGTCCTGATCGGCGATGATGTGGACATCGGCGCCAACACCACGATCGATCGCGGGTCGGGACGGGACACCGTGATCGGTCCAGGTTCGATGATTGATAATCTGGTGCAAATCGGGCACAACGTCATCCTTGGGCGATGCTGCATCCTCGCCGGTCAGGTCGGGATCTCCGGAAGCACCAGACTCGACGATTTTGTCATGGTCGGGGGCCAAGGTGGGCTCGCCGGCCATTTGCATATCGGGAGCGGTGCGCGTATCGCCGCGAAGAGCGGGATCATGCGCGACATCCCAGCCGGAGAGACGGTGTGCGGCAGTCCCGCGGTTCCGCTAACTGATTTCATGAGGCAGACCGCCGTGCTGCAACGTCTCGCCAGGAAGAAAGAAAAGTTATGATCGATCCGACTTGCGCCGAGGAGCAAGTCACGCAAGTCAACGTTCAGCGGATCATGGAAATGATCCCGCATCGCCATCCGTTTTTAATGATCGACAAGGTCGTTGACATGGTGGCGAACGCGCGGGCGACCGGCATCAAGAACGTATCGATCAACGAAAATTATTTTCAGGGTCATTTCCCGGCGCGGCCCGTGATGCCAGGAGTGCTGATCATCGAGGCGATGGCGCAAACCGCCGCGGTCCTGGTAGTCCATACTTTGGGCCCGAGTCGGAAGGCAAGCTGGTCTATTTCATGAGCGTCGACAATGCCCGGTTTCGGCGTCCGGTGTTTCCCGGCGACCGGCTCGATGTGCACGTCACCAAACAGCGTCATCGCGGCAATGTGTGGAAGTTCGAGGGCAAGGCAAAGGTCGGGGACAATTTGATGGCCGAAGCCGTATTTGCGGCGATGATTCTGAACGAATAGACAGTCAGCGATGCCGCAGATCCACCCTACGGCCGTCATCGCGCCGGGGGCGATGCTGGCTCAGGATGTCGTCGTCGGGCCATATTGTATTGTCGGCGAGCACGTCGCCCTCGACGCCGGGGTTATGCTTGGCTCGCACGTGGTGGTCGACGGCCGCACAACGATCGGGGCGGGCACGCGCATTTTCCCGTTTGCCTCGATCGGTCTCGAACCGCAGGATCTCAAATATCGTGGCGAAGAGTTTGCGCTCGTCATCGGGCGCAACAACAGGATCCGCGAGTACGTAACAATGAACCGGGGGACGGCCGGAGGCGGGATGATCACGCGCGTCGGCGACAACTGCCTGTTCATGGTCGGGGTGCATGTCGCGCACGATTGTCGGATCGCCGACCATGTGATCATGGCGAACAATGCCACTCTCGCGGGCCACGTCGTCATCGAGGACTATGCCGTTCTCGGCGGGCTCTGCGCCATTCATCAGTATGTCCGGATCGGCAGGCATGCGATGATCGGCGGCATGTCGGGCGTTGAACGCGATGTTATTCCTTACGGACAAGTGATGGGGGACCGGGCGAGGCTTTGCGGGCTGAACATAATCGGCATGCAGCGCCGCGGCTTCAGTCGTGAGGATATCCAAGGACTCCGCAGCGCTTACCAATCCTTGTTCTCCTCGGATGGCACGCTGAGTGATCGTGTAAACGAGACTGCCGAGCGCTTCGGTGGTATCGCACCTGTGGATGATATCCTCGACTTCATCCGCGCTGACTCGAGCCGCGCCATCTGTCAGCCGAAAGGGGCAAATGACGGGTAGGCTCGGTATCGTCGCCGGAGGCGGCCGGCTGCCGCAGCGTCTCGTCGAGTCCTGCCGAGCCGCCGGACGCGACGTCTTTGTCTTGGCGTTGGAGGGGGCGGCCGAGCCGGAAACAGTGCGCGGCGTACCGCATGCCTGGTGCCGCATAGGTGCGGCCGCAATGGGCCTTGCCCTATTGCGCAAAAATAACGTTACGGAGCTTGTTCTGGCCGGCGGCATCCGGCGCCCGTCGCTGGGCGCACTGCGCCCGGATTGGCGAGCGGCCAAGCTGTTCGCCCGTATCGGTTATCGCACCCTTGGCGATGACGGCCTACTATCAGCCGTCGTAAGCGAGCTCGAGCAAGAGGGTTTTCGGGTGCTCGGGATCGATCAGCTTCTCGATGGAGAGTTTGTCGCCGAAGGTCCGCTCGGAAAGTTCCGCCCCGATCGGCAATCAGAGGCGGATATCGAGCATGGGCTGCGCATTGCGCGCGCGATCGGGGCCCTCGATATCGGCCAGGCAGTCGTCGTTCAACAGGGTCTCGTGCTCGGTGTTGAAGCGATAGAAGGCACCGACGGGCTCCTGCGGCGGTGTGCGGCATTACGCCGCGAAGGCCCGGGCGGCGTGCTGGTCAAGGTCGAGAAACCAGGTCAGGAACGCCGCGCTGACCGGCCGACCATCGGACCGCGTACCATCGGACTCACGGCAGAAGCCGGATTGCTGGGGATTGCGATCGAGGCTGGAGCAACGATCGTACTTGATCGTGACGAAGTCATCCGGGCAGCTGATCAGGCTGGGCTGTTCTTGGTCGGCCTCCGCCGACCGTGACTGCAAGCCGACCGCTCTTCATTTTTTTTGTCACCGGCGAACCCTCCGGCGATGCGCTCGGGGGTAAGCTCATAGCGGCGCTGCGACAGCGCACCGGCGGATACCTCCGGATCGCTGGTGTTGGCGGTGAGCGGATGCAGGACGAGGGTCTCGATAGCCTCGTTCCGCTCGGTGACCTCGCGATCATGGGAGTAGCTGAAGTGCTGCCGCGGGCGCCCCTTATCTTGCGGCGGGTAAGCGAAACCGTCGCGGCGATCCGCGAGCTTCGACCTGACGCCGTCGTGACAATTGATAGCTCGGGGTTCAGTTGGCGTATCGCGCACCGACTGCGCCGATGCGGCGAGACCATACCGCTTATTCATTACGTCGCCCCGATGGTCTGGGCGTGGCGCCCCGGGCGGGCCCGACGCATGGCACGCTGGTACGACCATCTGATGACCTTGTTGCCGTTCGAGCCGCCCTATTTCGAGCGGGTCGGACTGTCATGCTGCTATGTCGGCCACCCGGTGCTCGAAAGCGGTGCCGAGCGCGGTGACGGCGGCCGATTCCGGACAACACACGGGCTCGCAGAGGATGAACTGCTAATCACCACGCTGCCGGGCAGCAGGAATGCGGAGGTAGCCCGCTTGCTGCCGATTTTCGGCGCGGCGCTGAACCGCTTAGAGAGCCTGATCGGCCGGTTTCGCGTCGTTGTACCGACTGTTGAGACGGTTGCCGCGCGGGTGGCTAAGACCGTGCGCGACTGGCCGGGAGCTCCGATCATCGTGCAGCAGGCCAATGAGAAATACGATGCCTTTGCCGCAAGTCGCGTCGCACTTGCCGCGTCGGGCTCGGTCGCGCTCGAACTGGCCTTGGCCAAATTGCCGATGGTCGTGGGATATCGTCTCAACCCGCTGACCGAGGCACTGCTGGACCGTGTGCTCAAAGTACGGCACGTCAATCTCGTCAATCTCCTTCTTGGGAAATCACTGGTTTGCGAACTCCTCGGGCGAAATTGTAACCCCGAGCGCGCCGCTGCCTCGCTCGCTGAACTCATTCGGGACGAACGGGTTCGCGCTGCGCATCACGAAGGGTATGATGAGGTCAGGTGGCGCTTGGAGGTGGACGGCGCGTCGCCGAGCCTGCGCGCCGCCGACCAGATTCTCGATGTCGTCGCCGCCCGCCGGTGCGGCGGTCCCGCACTCACGCCCGTATCACGGAGGAATTCTCGATGACGATGACCGATGTGGCCGATACGTCAAAGCCGATACCAGATACCGACAAGTTTCGCTTCCTGCACACGATGATCCGGGTCCGCGATCTCGACGCGTCGTTGCGGTTCTACACCGACCTGATCGGGATGAAACTGCTGCGCAAACGCGATTATCCGACCGGGAAGTTTACACTCGCCTTTGTCGGCTACGGTGACGAGAGCAGCAATACCGTGATCGAGCTTACCCATAACTGGGGCCAGGTGGAGCCTTATGACTTGGGCAGCGCCTTTGGTCATCTGGCGGTCGGGGTTCCCGACGTCTACAAGACCTGCGAGCGCCTTGCCGCGGCCGGCGTCAAGATCCCGCGGCCGGCTGGTCCCATGGCGCATGGCGGATCGGTCATCGCGTTTATCGAAGATCCGGATGGCTACCGGATCGAGCTGGTCCAGCGTTCGTAGCACCTCAAGCGCTGCCCGCGGGTGCGCCAACAGGCTATCTCTTTAGACTCGGACCCGGGGGGACCGCCTTGTCGAAGAGACCGCATTCTCGCCTTGAGCGGACAGACCAAGAACGAGGCGTGCGACCTGAGCCGGTCGACGTAGAATGATCAGCCTGCCGCCGAACGCCGCCACCGCCGCGAGATGTCGAGATCGATCTTCGCGCCGGTAGGCGTCGGCCCCTTCTGCTGCCGCAGCGTAAGCGTCGGTCGGGCTGGGTGATGAAGGCGACTCAGGCCCGCCGCTCAACTGGCAGATAATGGCGCGAGGCGGAACCCGTGAACAACTGGCGCGGACGACCGATCTTCGAATCGGGATCCTCGATCATCTCGGTCCATTGCGCGACCCAGCCGACCGTTCGCGCAATCGCGAAAAGCACTGTGAACATCGAGGTCGGGAATCCCATCGCCCGCAGAATAATGCCCGAATAAAAATCGACGTTTGGATAAAGTTTCCGCGTAATAAAATAATCGTCGTTCAGGGCGATCTTTTCGAGCTCCATCGCCAGATCGAGCAAGGGCTCGTTCTTGATTCCGAGTTCGTCGAGGACCTCATGGCAGCTGTCGCGCAAGATGTGCGCCCGAGGATCATAATTATGGTAAACCCGATGACCAAAACCGAACAAGATTTCGTGATTGTGCTTGTCTTTGACCTGGCTAATGAACTCCTTGATCCCGGATTTGTCGCCAATCCGGGCCAGCATCTTAAGCACCGCCTCGTTGGCGCCGCCGTGAGCCGGACCCCATAAGGAAGCAATCCCAGCGGCGATGCAGGCAAACGGGTTGGCTCCGCTCGACCCGGCGTTGCGCACTGTCGCCGTTGACGCGTTTTGTTCGTGATCAGCATGCAAAATAAAAATGCGGTCCATTGCCCGCGCCAGCACAGGATTGACCTTATACTCCTCGCACGGTACTGCCCAAGCCATATGGAGGAAGTTTTCGGCGTAGCTCAGCGAGTTCTGCGGATAGATGAAGGGCTGACCCAGCGAATATTTGAAGGCCATGGCTGCGATCGTCGGCATCTTGGCGATCAGCCGGTAAGAAGCCACCATCCGCTGATAGGGGTCATGGATATCGGTCGAATCGTGATAGAAGGCCGAGAGAGCGCCGACCACACCGCACAGTACCGCCATCGGATGCGCGTCGCGGCGGAAGCCGCGGAAAAAGGTCGTCAGCTGCTCATGAACCATCGTGTGATGGGTGATGTCGTGGACGAACTGCTCTTTCTCCTTTGCGGTCGGGAGTTCCCCGTTCAGCAGGAGATAGGCAACCTCAAGGAAATCGCTTTTCTCCGCCAGCTCTTCGATCGGATACCCGCGATAGAGCAGTATCCCTTCGTCGCCGTCGATATAGGTGATGCTCGAGCGACAGGCGGCGGTCGCCATGAAGCCGGGATCATACGTGAAGTGCCCGGTCTGCGTGTAAAGCTTGCGGATATCGATAACCCGTGGACCGATCGTCCCGCCCAACACCGGAAGCTCGACCGACTTTCCGGTTTCATTGTCGGTCAACGTCATCGTTCCGGTCACCATGTTATTCCCGTCCATCGATCCACCTCTGTCGCTGTCCGCGCCCGATTGCTGCAGTGCGGCAAGCAAAATAGGCCTCTTGCCGGAGATTGGCAAACGCGCGCGTCAGCTCGGCGGCCGGCTGACCGCGTCGTCAATCCGCCCCAGGGTCTCCTGGCGCCCGAGCACCTCCATCACCATGAAGATACCCGGAGACGCTACTGACCCGGTCAACGCGCCGCGTAAGGGTTGAGCCACCGCGCCGAGCTTCACCGCCTTCATCTCGGCGAATTGGCGAATGCATTCTTCGAGCGCGTCGGCCTGCCAAGTGACGCCGTCCAGGTGAGAAGCCAGCTCGCCGAGGAGCCGGCGCGCGTCCACTGTGAGCAGCTGCACCGCCTTCTCGTCCGGACGGAGCGGGCGTCGTGCCACGAGGAATCGGGCATTCGCCGCAAGCTCGGCCACCGTTTTGGGCCGCAGCTTCAGTTCCGGCATCGCCCGTTCGAGCCGAACGCGGGCGGTTTCGGAAAGCGAACGGCCGAGATCTTTTTCGAGCCGTTCGGCGACCAGCGCCACCAGCCGGTTGTCTTCGGCGTTGCGAATGTAATGTCCGTTGAGGCTGTCGAGCTTGGTCTGATCGAAGCGTGCGGCCGCGCGCCCGAACTCGCCGAAGAATCCGGGTGGACGAGAGAGCAGCTCCTGCGGATCGGGATCCAGGTCGAACCATTCTATCGCTTGAGCGGTCGAGATGATCTCGTCGTTGCCGTGGCTCCAACCGAGGCGCAGCAGATAATTGCGGAGCGCCTCCGGCAGGTAGCCGAGTTCGCGGTACTGCTCGACACCAAGCGCGCCGTGCCGCTTCGACATCTTGGCACCGTCGGCGCCGAGGATCAGCGGCACATGACCAAATCGGGGGACTTGCCAGCCGAGCGCCCGGTAGATCTGAGTTTGGCGAAAGGCGTTGCGTAAATGGTCGGCGCCGCGGATGACATGGGTGATGTCCATATCATGGTCATCGACGACGACCGAAAGGTTGTAGGTCGGCGTGCCGTCGGCGCGCAGCAGTATCAGGTCGTCAAGGTCTTCGTTCTGAACTGTAATTTCGGGCTGGCCTTCTACCAACGGGCCTGATCCTAGCACCAGGTCACTGATTATAGTCGCGCCGTCCTTCGGTGCCTTGAGGCGGATAACCGGAGCGATGCCGGGCGGTGCCTCGGCCGGGTCGCGGTCGCGCCAGGGGCTGTTGGTGCGCAGTGAGCGCCCCTCGGCGCGGGCCTGTGCACGCATCGCTTCGAGCTCTGCGGGCGTGCACCAGCAGCGGTAGGCGTGGCCGGCGGCGAGCAGCTGCTGCGCGACCTCGCCATGGCGCGCCGCATTGGCGAACTGGTGTACGACCTCCCCGTCCCAGGCGAGGCCGAGCCAATCGAGCCCGTCTATGATTGCCGCCGTCGCCTCCGGCGTCGACCGCGCCCGGTCGGTATCCTCGATGCGCAGCCGAAAGATGCCGCCGTGATGCCGCGCGAACAGCCAATTGAAGAGCGCAGTGCGGGCCCCGCCGATGTGCAGAAACCCGGTGGGCGAGGGGGCGAAGCGGACGACGACGGACATTCCGGGAGGATGGGCAAGAGCAGCGAAGATATCAACGGTCAGCCAATTCGTGGTCGCTAAACATTTCGCGCAGGCGGGTTTTCATCATCTTGCCGGTTGCCGTACGCGGCAGTTCCGCCATGGTTCACCACGTCGTCCGGTAGCGTCCAAGCGGGCAGAAACGCTCAGAACCGGCGCATCAGCGCCACAAGACGCCCCTGAATTCGGACGCGGTCAGGTCCGAAGATCCGGGTCTCGTACGTTTTGTTGGCCGGTTCTAGCGCGATCGATGCGCCACGGCGGCGCAACCGTTTCAGAGTAACCTCCTCGTTATCGATCAGGGCGACGACGACGGCGCCATTTTCGGCAGTATCGCTGCGCTGGATGATTATGGTGTCGCCGTCGAGGATCCCGGCATCGATCATGCTGTCACCCGCCACCTCGAGCGCGTAGTGCTCGCTGCCGCGGCCGAGCATGCTCGCCGGCACCCCGACCGTCGTTGTCTGGTCGCGCAATGCCTCGATCGGTGTACCGGCGGCAATCCGGCCATAAAGAGGCAGCTCCGCGGCCGCGACATCCGGCGCGACCGGCGTGCCTGGCAGCGAGCCCGTAAAATCTCCGCGGATCACGGTCGGCAAGAAGCGGCTGCGTTCGCTGGCCACCCCCGCTGCGCTCTCCTCGGGTAACTTTACCACCTCCAAGGCCCGGGCGCGATGCGGCAGCCGCCTGATGAAACCGCGCTCTTCGAGCCCGCTTACGAGGCGATGAATACCTGATTTTGATTTGAGGCTGAGGGCGTCCTTCATCTCGTCGAACGACGGCGAGATGCCTGTCGCGGTCAGTCGCTGGTTGATGAACAGCAGCAGCTCGCGCTGCTTCCTGGTCAGCATGGGACCCCCAATCTGCGATGCGGAACGAATCCTAAACGTTAGGGGACCGTTCTACTTGCGTTCGCACCTTTGGTCAAGCACCGCAAAGCGGGTCAGATCGGCAGCACCGCATCAGGAAACCGGACGATCGGCACAATCGTCCCAGCCGCGACAGCGGGGGCGTGCGGTGGGCGAACCACCAGGCAGTCGGCCTCGGCAAGCAACCGCATCATCGAGCTGTCCTGCACCTCGAACGGGAACACCTCGAGCATACCGTCGGCGGCGGGCAGGAGTCTCGACCGCAGATAATCCTGCCGCCTGTCGTTCTTGGGGAGTGCCACGCCGAGCCTTGCGGTCGACCGGGTTTCTGTCTCGGCAACGGCACCGCTCAGCCGGTCGAGTGCGGGCTTGAGAAAGAGCAGTGCGCAGACGACGGTCGACACCGGATTGCCGGGGAGGCCGATCAACGGCGTTCCCCGGTAGCGTCCGACCATCAGCGGCTTGCCGGGCCGCATCGCGATCTGCCAGAAATCGAGCTCGAACCCGTCGACCGCGAGCGCCTCGCGCACCAGATCGTGCTCGCCGACCGAAACCCCACCGGTCGTTACCAGCAGGTCGACCCCGCTCGTTGCCGCGGCGAACCGACGAAGTGCCGCCGAATCATCCGGGGCGTTGCCGGCCGACACCGGCACGCCGCCGCAGGCGGCCACAACGGCGGCGAGCGAGAGGCTGTTCGAGCTGACGATTTGGTGCGGCCCGATCGGGTCACCGGGCATCACGATCTCGTCGCCGGTCGACAGGATGCCGATGCGCGGCCGGCGACGGACGAAGAGCCATGGCCGGTTCATCGCCGCCAGCAGGCCGATGTCGCGCGCCGTGAGCCGGCGCCCCGACCGCAGTAGCACCTCGCCCTCGGCGAAATCGAGCCCCTCGCGGCGGACATAGCGGCCGCGCGGCGCGCCTTCGAGCACCCGGA
The DNA here is from genome assembly GCA_963703745.1 of uncultured Alphaproteobacteria bacterium. Lineage (GTDB taxonomy): Bacteria > Pseudomonadota > Alphaproteobacteria > ATCC43930 > CGMCC-115725 > AP-15. The sequence goes on from CAVPFL010000002.1 coordinate 877,999, forward strand.
CCCGGTCGCCGTCGCGTCGCGTGTCCTCCTGGATCACGATCGTGTCGGTGCCCGCAGGGAGTGGAGCCCCAGTAAAGATGCGGGCCGCCTCGCCGGGACCGACATGCCCGCCGAACCCGGCTCCGGCCGGCACCTCGGCGACAATGCGCAATTCGGCCGGGATCGCTGCCAGATCGTCGGCGCGCACCGCATAGCCGTCCATCGCCGAGACCGCAAAGGGCGGTTGGGTTCTGCGTGCTGCGACGTCCTCGGCCAGGACGCGACCGAGCCCGTCGACCAGCGAAATCTGCTCGGGCGGCAACGGCGCGAGCGGTTCTAGTAGACGTGAGAGCGCTTCTTCGACGGAAATCAAGGCTCTGCCTCCCAATCCCCCGATCGGCCACCCGATTTGCGCAAAAGACGCAGATCGGTGATCGCCATCCCGCGGTCGACAGCTTTGCACATGTCGTAAACGGTCAAGGCGGCGACACTCGCCGCGGTCAGTGCTTCCATCTCGACCCCGGTGCGCCCGCGGAGTCCGCAGGTCGCAGTGATCTCGACCGCCGAGCGCTCGGGCACGCATTCGAGTTCGAGGCCGACCGAGGTCAGGGCCAGCGGGTGGCACAGCGGGATCAGCTCGGCAGTGCGCTTGGCGGCCATGATCCCGGCAAGGCGCGCGACCGCGAGCACATCCCCCTTGGCGACATCGCCGGCGCGGATGCGCTCGAGGGTCTCGGGGCGCATCACGACGCGGGCGCCGGCGACCGCCACCCGGTGGGTCTCTGCCTTGTCGGAGACGTCGACCATCCGCGCCCGGCCTTCGGCGTCGAGATGCGTGAAGGCCGGCCCGGCGCGCGCGAGGCGCAGCAGACGCCGCGTCGCCGCGGCGACATCGGGCTCGCGCATCAAGGTTTCACCGACAAGAAAGCAGCGCGCCCCGGCGGCGGCGAGGCGGTCCAAATCCTCGGGACGCCGGATCCCGCTTTCGGCAACGACGATGCGGTCTGACGGCACCTCGGGGGCTAGCCGCTCGGTCGTCGCGAGGTCGGTCTGGAGCGTCTTCAGATTGCGGTTGTTGATGCCGATCATGGGCACCCCGAGCCGCAATGCGCGGTCGAGCTCGGCGCCATCATGCACCTCGACCAAGACGTCGAGACCTAGCTCCGCCGCCGTGGCTGCAAGCTCGGATGCCGTCGCGTCGGAGAGTGCGGCCATGATCAGCAGCACGCAATCCGCTCCGATATGGCGGCTTTCAAGTATCTGGTAGGGGTCGAGGATGAAGTCCTTGCGCAGGACCGGCAGTTCGGCATGGCGACGGGCCGACCGCAAATCGTCGTCGCTGCCCTGGAAATAAGGGCTGTCAGTCAACACCGAAAGGCAGCTCGCCCCGCCTGCCGCGTAGGCGCGCGCCAAGCTCGCCGGATCGAAATCGCCGCGGATGAGCCCGGCGCTGGGCGATGCCTTCTTGATCTCGGCGATCAGGCCGTAGCGCCCCTCGGCAAGGTGCCCTTCGAGCGCCCCGGCAAAAGGCCGCGGCGGCGGCGCCTCTGCGACCGTGGCAAGCAGCGCCGCCTCGGGGAGTGCGGCCTTGGCGCGGGCAACATGGGCGCGCTTCTCGGCGCAGATCTCAGCGAGGATGTCCGTCATCCGGCCGCAGCCTCTGCGCCGGCCGGCGCATTGGTGCCCACCACCAGGTCCTGCAACACCCGCCGTGCGGCCCCCGAGTCAAGCGATCGGGCGGCCAGTTCGACTCCGGCTTCGAGTGTAGATGCCCGCCCGGCGATGACCAGGGCGGCCCCGCTGTTGAGCAGCACGATGTCGCGTAGCGGGCCGCCCGAGCCGGCCAACAGATCGCGCATCAGCCGGGCATTGTGCGACGGCGCGCCGCCCTGCAGATCCTCGATCCGAGCCCTGGGCAATCCGATTTCCTCGGCCACGATTTCGAAGGTCTCGACCTTGCCGTCTTCGAGCGATGCGACCGTGGTCACGCCGGCAGTCGTCAGCTCGTCGAGACCGGAGCCGTGCACGACCCAGGCGCGCTCGGAGCCGAGCCGTCCCAGCACCTCGGCCATCGGCCGTACCCATTCGGGTGCGAATACCCCGACGAGCTGGCGCTGTGCGTTGGCCGGGCTCGAAAGTGGACCCAGCAGGTTGAAGATCGTCCGTGTGCCGAGCTCGACGCGGGTGGGTGCGACGTGGCGGGTAGCGCTGTGATGGCGCGGCGCCATCAAAAAGCCGATGCCGATCTCCCAGAGGCAGCGACGGACGATTGCGAAATCGGCGTCGATGTTGACGCCGAGTGCGGTTAGCACATCGGCCGATCCCGATTGCGAGGAGAGCGCACGATTGCCGTGCTTGGCGACGGGAACCCCGCAACCGGCGACGACGAGCGCACTGGCGGTCGAGATATTGAAGCTGCCGGAGGCGTCCCCGCCGGTGCCGCAGGTGTCGATCGCCCCGGGCGGTGCCTCGACCGCGAGCGCTTTTGCCCGCATGATCCGCGCCGCCCCGGCGATCTCCTCGACGGTCTCGCCGCGCACCCTGAGCGCCATCAGAAAGGCGCCGATCTGCGAGGCGGTTGCGTTCCCGCTCATAATGATGTCGAACGCCGCCTCGGCCTCGGCCTCGCTCAGGCTGCGGCCGGCGGCGACATGCGCCAGCAGGGGTTTCAGATCGGCGTTGTTGATCGGTGCCATGTGAGCCTTATACCAGCCTGCGGCACCGGACGGAAATGCCGGTAGGTCCTCACGGACTGCACATACGCCGCGGATCGCGCCCAACTCGCTAAACTTCGTCGGCGTGCTCCCCCGGCGCCGGGTCGCGCTGGTCTTGCCGGTCGCGAGCGACCCCTAAAAAAGGAGACCACGATCGCCGAGCCGGCGGGGCGACAGCGCCGAAGGGACGAAAGGCGGCAGGGTAGCGTCGCCTCCCCCTTTCCTTGCCGCGCAGGGAAACTCAGGGACTTATTTTTTTCGGAACGCGACCGCACCAAAAAGTCCCTTCTGGCCAATATCTTGTACGCAAATTGCCAGCCGAATCGATGGCGCGGCAGGGAACGGCAGGGAAACCCGAAAACCGCCGGATCGCCGGTTTGCATCCGTTCCGCGCGGGTTGGCGATAGCAGGAGCCCCGTCTCCGAGACAACGCGCGATCGCTAGGTCGGCCGCGGCAAGCCGACGGTGCACAGCCAAGCGAGGGCGCCAGCTCGGCACCCTGATCCCACCCATCCAAGCGCTACCGTACGCTTCGATCGTGGCGCCAGGATGACGGCGTCTCCTCGTCAGACGTTGCCTTGCTCGCTGGTTTGCGGTCGAATTACTACTCCTGGATGGGCAGGGGGCCAATGGCGTCGGGCGTTCCGCGTTTTTCTTTCGGCGGTGACGAGCGAGCTCGGGCTGGCGCGTGACGCGGTGGCGAACGACTTGCAGGCGCGCGACCCGCAATTGCGGGTGCAGCGCAGCTTCCGCCACATGCCGGGTGCGGACACCTTGCTGCGCTTGCTGCACGGCTGGCCGAGGCAGAGCCGCTGATGCGCCGGGCATTAGCGATCGATGAGGCGAGCTTCGGGCCGGACCATCCCACCGTCGCGATCCGCCTCAACAACCTCGCCCTTTTGCTGCAAGCTACCAACCGACTGACCGAGGCGGAACCGCTGATGCGCCTGGTCCTGGCTATCTTGGTTGATTTCGGGCGTAAAACCCGGCACCCGTACCCGCATCGCGATGCAGCGTTACGTAACTACGCGGGCCTTCTGGCCGCGATCGGCAAGAGCGAGGCCGAGATCAAAGCCGCGATCGCCAGCTCGATCGGCGAGTGCGGCGCCCGAGACCCTCCTCAGTAGTACGTCTTCTCTGACCTTTTCGTCGTCCCCGCGAAAGCGACGCGAACGCGGGGACCCAGGAGAAGGTGCGTTAAGTCCGCCGCTCTGGATTCCCCGCCTCCGCGGGCATAACGATGAAGTGGAGGTCTCGTTTTAATAGCGCGGCGGATACGGCGGGTATGGCGAATACGCGGGCGGCGGATACTGCGGCCCACTGCTCAACTGGTTCAGTTCCTGTCGATTCAAGTCGGTGGCGCTGCTAGACGGGCGCGGCGCGTATCCTTGGGACGGTGCGTAAGCCGGTGCCGATGGGTAATAGGACGGTGGCGGGGCTGTCCGGGCCGCCATGCACTGCGAATAATAGGCGTTGTATTGCTGCGGCGCATATCCCGCCGCGTTCTGGGCATTGGCGACGCCGGTAGCGCCGCCAAGAACCGCGCCCGAGGCCGCTCCGATACCGGCGCCACGGCCACCGCCGACCGCTCCGCCGATCGCGGCTCCAAGCCCGGCGCCGAGAAGAGTGCTGCCGAAAGCCTGGGCATTCGCCTGGCCTTGCAAGGCAGCAACCTGCTGGCCGGCATATTGCCGGCAGGCCTGATCGTCGTAATAGGATTGCGCCATTACGCTGGAGCTCGTCGTCAGCACCGCCACGACTGCGGCGACGAAACTCGTCTTGACCGGTCTCATCAAAATTTCTCCTCAGGAACCTGCCATCGGGAATTGTGCCATTTGGACGTTAACATTGGGTGAGGCGGGGCCGATCCACAGAACGCCTTGCGGGCTTTATTCGCCGAGGCTGGCGGCGTAGCATCGCGTTCCGAACATCACGGCGGGGTCGATCCATGGAATTTGGCGTGGGCATCTTTTTTACCGATTACTCGATCTCGCCGACGGAGCTCGCGGTGGCGCTCGAGGAGCGCGGCATCGACGTGCTGTGGGCGCCCGAGCATTCGCACATCTCGGCTTCTCGGCAGACCGGACCTAATGGCGGCGCGCTCGACAAGCGCTATTACGACGTGATGGATCCGTTTGTTACGCTTGCAGCGGCGGCAGCGGCAACCAAGCGGCTCAAGGTCGGTACCGGCGTTTGTCTGGTGATCCAGCGCGACACGATCCAGACCGCCAAGCAGGTCGCCTCGCTAGATCAGATCTCCGGCGGCCGCTTTCTGTTCGGCATCGGTGGCGGTTGGAACCAGGAGGAGATGGAAGACCACGGCACCGAGTTCACCACCCGCTTCAAGCGGATGCGCGAGCAGATCGAGGCGATGACCGAGATCTGGACCAAGGAAAAGGCGGAATATCACGGCGACATTGTCGACTTCCCGCCAATGATGACCTGGCCCAAGCCGGTGCAGAAGCCGCGCCCCCCGGTGCTTGTCGGCGGCGCCTTCCCATGGGCGGCGAGGCGCGCGATCCGCTATGGCGACGCCTGGTTTCCGATCGCCGGCGGCTCCCGCTATGGTGATCCGATCGACTTTTTGCCGCGCTTCCGCCAGATGGCCCAAGAGGCCGGCCGTGACCCGCGCTCTTTGCCGGTTACCTTGGGCGGCGCTCCCGAAGACCCGGATAAGCTGAAACGCTATCGCGACCTTGGTGTAGTCCGGGTCAACTTTGCGGTGCCGCCGGCCAAGGCGGACGAGGTGATGCCGATCCTCGACCGGTTGGCGAAGCTGAAGCAGCAATTGCGGGCATGATTTCGACCGTACCTGGTGACATAAGACGCAAAGGAGGAGACACATGGAACCCATCGTCGGCAGCGGCAAATATACGTACCGGGTCAACGAGGAGTGGCAGCGCCCGCCGGCTGGGCTCGATGTCCGCGCCTGCGCCGTTTCGGTCGATTCGCAGGACCGGGTGTACTGCTTCAACCGCAACCCCGAACACCCCATCGTGATCTTTGATCGTGACGGCAACTTCCTGTCGTCCTGGGGCGCGGGGCTCTTCACCTTTCCGCACGCGATCCGCATCGTCCGGGAGAACGGTCGAGAACGTCGTCTGGCTGTGCGACGAGCATCATAACCAGTTCTACAAATTCACCACCGACGGCGAGCTGCTGCAGACGATCGGTGAAAAGGGTGCCCGTTCCGACACGGGGGTGCCGGAAGACGATTTCAGCTCGACAGCGTGGAAGAAGGTTACGCATGGCGGCGGGCCGTTCAACCTGCCGACCGACATCGCCTTCGCCCCCGACGGCTCGATGTTTATGACCGACGGCTACGGTAATGCGCGGGTCCACAAATTCTCGAAGGACGCGCAATACCAGTTCTCGTGGGGCGAGCCGGGCACCGCACCAGGCCAGTTCAACCTGCCGCACGGGGTGTGGATCGACCGGCGCGGCCGTGTCCTCGTGGCCGACCGCGAGAACGACCGGGTGCAGGTGTTCGACCAGAACGGCAAGCTATTGAATGTGTGGCCGACCAAGCTGGTCGGGGTAGCGTTTTTCTATATCGACGACGACGATATCGTCTATGTGCCGGAGCACAATGCCGGCATGGTCAGCATCCTCAATCTCGACGGCGAGCGGCTGGCGACCTGGGGCGATGGCCCAATCATGCGGTCCTGCCACGGGATCTGGGTCGACTCGCACCACGACCTCTATGTCGTGCAGCCCGGTTCCTGGGAGCCACGCGCCCGCCGCGTCGTCAAATACGTGCGCCAGTAGCCCCTGGTTCGGGCGCGCATGCGACCTCCGAGGGGGGTCGCCACTCCGAGCATGCGCTTGCAGCTCGGCGCAGGTGCCGCGCCGCCCGGACAGGCCGTAGGGGTCGTCCTACCGGCAGTTAACTCGGCTGATTATCGCGCTGATTAACGAGACACCCAGGTTTATCCCGACTTCCCGGTTAGCCCACTTTATTGAACTCGGTACGGTTGGCCTCTCCGCCGCGACGGCGGAGGAAGCCCATCCCAAAGAGCCCGACACCCAGCAGGCCGATCGAAGCCGGCTCCGGAACAGCCGCGACATCGGTGGTCGCTGTAACCCGACAGACGAAAAGATGCGCCTGCAGCGATTGACTGGTTGTGTCGTGCTTTCGGGTTCGAAAAGCATCCGGTGGTGCCGGGCGAGAACGGGAGTATCGCGCATGCCCAACTCACCTTTGGTAACGGCATGATTATGTTGGGCTCGGCCCGCGACGACGAATTCGGCCGCTGGCTCAAGCCACCGCGCGAGATCGGCGGTGCGGGCACGCAGAGCGCTCACTTGCGCGCTGCGACACGGGCTTTTCGCGGATCCAGCCGATCAATTGGCGGCGGCTGCTAATATTTAACTATAAATTTATTTGTAATTCTGAACGAAACCGCCTAAAGTCAGATTACGGAGGCGTTCGGACCACAAAGTCTATTGTAAGACTTACCCAGAATACAAAGCGTATCTATCCTTAAATTTACCGCGGCTTGCTCAGCGCCCTACCCAGAGATCAGGTATTTCCAAGGAAGGATGATGCTCTCGGATCTCGATATCTTGCGGGTCGCACATCTGATGATGCACGAATTTGGCGGAGACGCCGAGCTCGAAGCCGCAAATTGCATCGATCGCATGCGCGGGCACGGCGACTGGAACGCGCTGCTCACCTGGACAAGAATCCAGCGGACCATCGCGTTGCTGGATCTGACGAAGACGCCAAGCGGCTTTCCAAACTGACAGCGACCGGGCTCGATTACCGGCATATGGAGATCGCGTTGCTGCGCCACAACGGAAGGGTCTGATAGGCGACACTTCGGCTGGGTGCTTTGGATTGAGAGCCAAATAGCGTTCTCTAGTCTACTCTCGCCAGCCTGCCACGGCCTGAACTGGTGGCCCGTGACGTCATGTTGGCACCCGTCATCACCACCGGCGAGGATAGCGTCATCAGCGAAATTGCCCGGCTGCTGACGACCTACCTAATCAAGCGAGTGCCGGTGGTCCGCGATGGCCGGATCGTGGGCATCGTCAGTCGCGCCGATCCCCTGCGCGCTCTCGCTAGGGAGCAGCCAGGGCCGGCGGCCGGGGCATAACGGCGGGCTCGTATCGGACGGGTTTGCCGCGCTCGATCCTCGATTTGGATCAAAGCGGGCGTGCGACCCTGCGCTGATCAGCGAGATGGCATCGGCGACGCCGATCGAAAGGCGACTGAGCCCGATCGAGGCCTAGACCGCGCGGGCGGCGAACTGAACGGATCCCCGAGCTAACCCGGCATCGCGATACGGCGCCCGACCCAGTCCGGTCTGGCGAGCCCGGCATGTGCTTTGGCCGCAGCATCAACCGGCTCGCGCGCCTCGGGGAGCCATGGGACGACACGCCGGGCGGCGAGGTCGATGTGCAGGTACATCAGCTCCTGGGTCGCGGCGCGCTCTCCGTTGGCCAGGCTGAACATCTCGTGCGCTAGGTGCAGGCGCTTGCTGTCGCTCCCGAGGATCTGGGTCGCGACCCGGACCCGCTCGCCGACGAGCAACTCGCGCTCGTAGAGGTTGTGCGTTTCGGCAACGAAGGTGCCGTGGTTGGTGGCGTCTTTATAGCGGCGGCCGATGCCGATCGCATCGAACAGCGCGTCGGTCGCGTAATCGAACAGCACAATGTAATAGGCGAGGTTCATATGGCCGTTCGCGTCGATCCACTCCGGCAATACTTTGCCTTCGTAGCGGTCGAACGGTGTCGGGAAGCCCATCAAGCGGAACGCGAGGTGACGAGGATCGCTACCGGGTACGCATAATAGATCTGATCCCGGTCGAGACGCACCGGGACCCCGAGCCGGTCATCGGCCGCCGATGCTTTGAACATTTCGATGATTTTGACATCGTCGCCAGGGTCCGGGAATGAGCGGGCGAGCAAGCTCGGCACGTCGCCGCGCAGTTCGTAGAACGTGGCGTCGGGCTCCGGAAGGCCGGCCGCGCCGAAGAGGCCCTTCAGCTCCGTCAAGGTCAGGCAGCGGGAATGTGACGGGTCGCGCAACTTCTCCAGACGGTTGAACGCCGCGGCCTTTGCCGGGTCCTCGGACGCATAATCGTCGACGACGACAATGCGTCCCCGCGGGGTGCAAACCCGGACCATCTCCCGCAGCACCGAGGCGGGGTCGAGAAAATGGTGGAACGAGAAGCGGGTTGTGACGATCGTGAAGCTGGCATCCTGATAGGGCAGGGCATAGACGTCGCCCTGCCGCCAGGTGACATTTGCCAAGCCCTTGTCGCCTGCGAGTTTGCGGGCCCGATCGAGCATAGCCGGGGTCACGTCGATCCCGGTCGCTGCCTGAACGTGCGGCGCAAAGGCGCAGACGACGAGGCCCGGACCGCATGCCACGTCGAGAAGACGGTCGTCGGGTCCGGGCCGCGCGGCCTCGACGATCATTCTCAGCGCATCCTCGTCGGTGATAGCCGTGGCTGTACTGAAACCCGTCGCCTGGCGCGTGAACTGGTCGAGGATCAGGTCCTGATGCGTCGCGTCCGTCATTGCCTATCCAATCAACTGCAGCGCCGGAAGCTCAAAGCGGCCCGTTGGGCAGCACCAAGACCTTGCCATTCCGGCCGCCTTGCTGGGCACGGACCAGCGCCGGCTTGATGTCATCGATCGGGAAATAGGAATCGATCGGCGCCTTCAGCACGCCGTCGCGGATCTTGACTGCGAGATCGGCATAGATCTCCCGTACCTGCGCGGGGGTGCGCTTGGCAAGTCCGCGTCCGAGGTTGAAGCCGGTGAGACTGACCCCGCGCATGTTGAGCGCGGCTCGCCCGATCGCCGGATCCTCGCCCGACATTGAACCGTAGCTCACCACCACGCCGCCATCGGCCACACAGTCGGCGATGCGCCTGCACGCCTCGCCGGAGACTGCGTCGATGCCGAGCCGGATCGGCGCGCCGCCGGTGGCCGCCCGCGCACGCTCGGCCAGATCAGGCCCGTCCTTCAGCACGACATCGGCGCCCAGTGTGCGTAACTCCGCGGCCACATCGTCGCGGCGCACGACATTAACGGTATGCACACCGCGCACCTTCGCCAGCACAATCAGATGGCGCCCGACCGCGGAATTGGCGACGTCCTGGATCACCCAATCCCCTGGTACGAGGGTGACATGATCCTCCAGCAGCAGGAGTGCCGTCGCAGGATTGATGCGCAGCATCGCCGCCTGCGCCAAATCGAGGCCCGCCGGGACCGGGATCGCGTCCTCACTGCGGATGCGGCGGCGCTGCACCCAGTTCTCGCGCTGCATGTTGACGACGAGATCACCGGGCCGCACCTGGGTGACGCCTGCTCCGACGGCGGCGACTCGGCCAACGCATTCGGCGCCGGGTGTCGCCGGGAGCGGCGGCCGCAAGCGATAGCTGCCGCGGCAGAACGAGACGTCAGCCGGGTTGATTGGAAAGGCGAGCACGTCGAAGACCACCTCGCCCGGACCCGGGTCGCCGGTACCGGGCACCTCGACGCAATTTGCCACAGTTTCCGGCGCGCCATAGGCGGTGAGATCGATCCGCTTCATCCGACAACTCCCCATTGCTGCATCTGCCATCACACGCGCGCGCAGACATCGACATAGGCTCTGACATAGACCATCGGCGCACCGCCACCCAGCACTTCCAAGTTCTTCGCATTGGCGAATACGCGCGCGCTATGTTCGTCAACATCGGCGACGGCGATGCGGATCTGCTCGACCCCCGCGGGGTCAACCGACTTCAGAATAATGCGATTTGCCTGCCATAGCTGCTCGAAACTGGTGATCGGGCGGGGCCCCAAATAAAACCAGGAGTGCACCGGAGCGCTGTTCAGCGAATCGGCCAGGCAATGCGCAAACTGCTGATAATTCCGATTCACCTCCCAGGTCCAGGTATCTTCGGGGACCTCTCGGACATCGTCCGGTGTGACGCAGGCGGTCAGCATCGCCGCCAGGGCTAGCCCCGATAGAGATCTGGGCCTGACCATATCGCGTTGACCGGCCTCACCAACCGCCATCGATGCCGATCGCCTGGCCGGTGACAAAGGCGGCCTGGTCCGAGGCGAGGAATGCGATCATCGCGGCGACCTCTTCGGGACTGCCAAAGCGGCCGGCCGGAATGGCCTTGGCGCGCTCCCGGAAGCCGACTTCGAGGTCATCGCCGTATTCGCGTCGGTTGGTACTGATCGCCCGTGAGGTCCTGATTGGACCCGGGCAAACGGCGTTGACGGTAATACCAAACGGCGCCACGTCGAGTGCCAACGATTTGGTGAAGCCGACGATTGCCGCCTTGGAGGCGGCATAGGTCGCGCGGTGCCGGCTCGGCCTAAAGGCGGCCTTCGAAGAGACACAGACGATGCGGCCCCAGCGCGCCTGGCGCATCGTCGGCACTGCGGCGCGCGACATCAGAAAGGCACCACGGGCGTTGACGCCCATCGTCTTGTCCCAGGCCTCGACCGGTACGTCCTCGATCTCGTTGCGATCGGCCCCCTGCGGCGCACCGGCATTGTTGACCAGGATGTCGAGCCGGCCGTAGCGCCCCAGCACTTCCTCGACCATCCGCCGGCATCGGCTTCGAGGCTGACGTCGCCGAGGGTCGCCGAAGCGGTCCTCCCGCTCTTGACCAGCTCCTCGACCAGGCTGTCGACCCCGCCCCAGGAGCTGTCGAGATCGCCCTCGACATTGTGCTCATTGGCAACACCCGTCGGCACCACATCGGAGACGACGACGGTTACCCCGGCTGCGGCGAGCGCCCGTGCGGTCGAGTTGCCGATGCCGATCGGCTTGCCGCATCCGGTAATCAGGGCAACGCGAGCGGAACTCGGCATCGTAGTTTCCTTTCTGCAAATCGCCTCATGGTACGAGAAGAGGGTAGCGTTCGCGCCGTCAAGTTCGAAGTGCTCACACAATCGACAAGATTGGCACCGACTTGTCTGGCCTACCGGCCGGTATCACGGGCGGCACCTCGAGGCATTCCATGGCAAAAATCGGTGCGATCCTCACCCTGTTGCTGATCATGTTCGGCCCAGGCCCAGTCCGCGCTGACGAGAAGCCGGACGGTGAGCTTCCCTCGCGGGTGGCGACCCATCATGCAGTCGTACTCGGCGACCACCGGCTCGAGTATGACGCAATTGCGGAAACTTTGCCGCTGACCGACGCGAAAGGCGCGACGACCGCCACGGTCTTCACGATCGCCTATTTGACGGACACAGCGCCCGCACGCGACCGTCCCGTCAGCTTCGTGTTCAACGGCGGTCCCGGCGCGGCCTCAGTCTTTCTGCACTTGGGGGCTCTCGGACCGCGGATCATGGAGACGCAGGCGAATGGGGCAGTCCTGAGCCCGCCGGTTCGCCTGATCGACAACCCGGCGACGTGGCTCGGCTTCACCGACCTCGTCTTTATCGACCCGGTCGGCACCGGCTTCAGCCGAGGCAAGGGCAAGGAGGAAAACCCGGACAAGCCGTTCTGGGACGTGCGCGCCGACCTTGCCTCTCTGGGCGCGGTCATCCGGCTCTGGCTGACCCGGCACGAGCGCTGGAGCTCACCGATCTATCTCGTCGGCGAGAGCTATGGCGGGTTCCGGGCGGCGACGCTGGCGCAGGAACTGCCGCACGATGTCGGCGTGACGATCAGCGGCCTCGTATTGATCTCGCCGGCGCTCGACCTCTCGGCCCTGCATCAGGACGAGCGCGACCTGCTCGCCGCCGCCTTCTTCCTGCCGTCCTACGCCGCCACCGCAGCGGTGGCCGCTTCGTCGCCGTCGGGACGAGACCGCGCTGCGGTCGAGCGATTTGCCCTCTCGGATTACCTCGTGGGTCTGGCCGGTCTCAAAGGCGATCCGTCGCCTGATGACCCCTTCGTCGCCAAGGTTGCCGAAATCGCCGGCCTTCCCGAAGACATCGTCTGGCGCCACCGGGGACGCATCCCGCGCCATGTCTTCGCCCGCGAGGTCCGGCGCAGCAGGGGCGAGGTGGTCAGCCTCTACGATGGCGCGATCGCTCGCCCCGCACGCGCGGACGAGGGCCAACAGGGTGGCCCCGATCCATTGCTTCAGCCGGCCGTCGCCGCCTATGGGGCCGCGTTCAACGCTTATATCGCGGACGCGCTGGGCTATCACACGGATCTGCCCTATCGCGTGCTTCCGCAGGACATATCGCGGCAATGGAACTGGCAAGGCGAGCGCCAAGGGGAAGGTCTGGGTCTGGCAATGTCGTCGCTCGAGACCGCACTGCTCGAGCACCCGGGAACAAAAGTGCTGATCGCCAACGGGCTTTATGACCTCGTGACGCCCTATCTCGCTTCGCGCTGGCTCGTCGACCAGCTGGCGGTCCCCGCTGCGGTGCGTGCCGGGATCCGGCTGCGCGTCTATGAGGGCGGTCACATGATGTATATGCGCCCCGATTCGCGCGCCCAGCTCGCGCATGACGCCGCGATGCTTTATGCCCAGTCCGGTCCGGCCCCACCCTCGCAATAAGCGGGCGGCGCAGCAGGTTCGGCCGCCGAACGAGCGAGAGTTGATGCGGATCTGCGGGCTCGCCGCCGTGCGCGCCTTGTTTGACTGCGATCCCGGCCGGGTCGAGCGGCTCTTCTTCGAGCCCGCTCTGAAGGGTATTCTCAATGCGTTCTGCTTGGTGCTCGCTCGCGCCCATAAGCCCTATCGCGAGGTCGACCGTGCCGAACTCGCGCGCGTCGCCGGCACCGTGCTGCATGGCGGCGCAGTCGCCATCGCCCGCCCGCGCCCACTGGTCGATCTCGATTCGGCGGCGGTCCGGACCTGGGCGCAGGATGGCAAGCCCCTTTTGATCCTCGACGGGATCGGCAACCCCCACAATCTCGGTGCCATCGCTCGTACGGCGGCATTCTTCGGCCTCACACGGATCGTGCTGGCCGACCGTCTCGACCAGGCGCTGCCCTCGGATGCGGCCTATCGCGTCGCGGAAGGCGGGTTGGAATATGTGGCGCTGTACCGCGCGTCGCTCCCCGCGACCTTGCGCGCACTGCGGCACGTCTACCGCATCGTCGGCACGTCTCTCGAAAGGGGAGTTCCGCCCATAGAAAGGGCGGGTGACCGTCCGGTCGCGCTGATCCTCGGCAATGAAGAGACGGGTCTCGACAGAGCGGTGCTCGCGGCCTGCGACGAAGTCGTGAGAATCCCCGGTGGCGGGCGTGTGCAGTCGCTCAATGTGGCGAACGCGGCGGCAATCCTGATCTACCTGCTAACCCGTTCCCCTTCGCGCTGACGGGCGGGGCGCTCTCGACGATCAGACTGTCGAGAGCACCCAGTAGCCTCGCCTCGACTTGCGGCCCTTCATCGAGGTGCTTCAAGAGCAGTGCCACCGCCTCGAGAGTCGACAGCGCCTCGCGGCGCGGCTCGCGACGAATTCGGCCGTACCGCGATTTATTCTGCGGATTGAGCACCAGCCGCCGGAGCTTCAACAGCCATGGGTTCCGCCACCACAGCGTCTTTGCCTCCTTCCATGTACCGTCGAGCACCACCACGCCGTCGAGACCGTGCAGCATCGCCTCCTGATCGGTCGGCGGCTCGCCGTGGCGGTCGAGCGCGATGATTTCTCGTAGATGGCCGAATGCCGCCGGGCGTGCCGAACCGAGGTAGAGCACCGCCCAGCGTTTCGGATCGACCGAACGGCCCAGCGCCCGCGACAGGTTCGGCCAAGACAGTCCGACCACCAGCCGGGCCTGGCTGAGCAGGACGCGGGTCAAGGCCGCCGTTGCCAACGCCTCCTTCTTTTCCTGCGGGTGCTGCAGGATCAGAACGAAGACCCGGTTGTCGATCGGTTCCGCGCTCGCCATGCCCGACGAATAGCACGGTCGATCGCCGGACGCCGATTTTCGTCTTATACGCAACGGTACCAGCAGTTGGCGCAGCGGTTTGGCAGCGTGGTAGTGATCAACCCGGGCTAGGCCGGTGACGCGCACCACTGGCAACGGCCGCCGATTGAGCTGCGCGGTACTAGACACTCTGCGAGAAGGTTGTGGTGAACAGATCTCCCGGATCGGTCTCCGCCGAACCGGGAAATTTGAAATTCACCGTTCAGGGCTTGACCATGTCGCGTTTTTGTCCTAATATCAATTGCCTGGAACTCAATTCCCGATGCCGGACGAACGGGGAATTTCCGTCAGCGAACCGGGAAATTCTACCGCCAAATCCCCCGGGATTTCCCGGTTAAGGCCGCTATCCGGGAAAAACCGGGAATTACGGATTGGCATCGCACTCGCCGCCGCCGACCCTTTTGACTTCTCCTGCGGATGCTGCAGGATCAGGACGAAGAGCCGGTTGTCGATCGGTGCCGTGCTCGCCATACCCGACGAATGGCAAGGACGGTCTTCGCGGCTGTATCCTGGTGCCCTCGAAAGGTCATCAGATGAGGATGGAATGGCTATGGAAGTAAGGCGCATCGTCACCGGGCATGACGCGAATGGGAAAGCCGTGATCAAGACCGACGAGCGGCTGCAGGCCGCTAGCAGATTGGGTCGCCCGCACATCGCCGGGTGCGAAATCTGGTCCACGGACAGCATGCCGGCCGACAATTCGGAGAGCAGCGACGCCGCCCAACGCAAGGGGTTCGTCACCCGCTACAACTATGTCGGCACCGGGCAGGGCACCGTCATCCGCATTACCGAATTTGCCCCCGGCGCGCCCAAATTCATGCACCGGACCGAGACGGTCGACTACGCCGTGCTGCTATCGGGCGAATGCGACCTCGAGCTCGACAGCGGCGAGGTGGCACATCTCAAACCCGGCGATGTCGTCGTCCAGCGCGGCACGATGCACGCCTGGGTCAACAACGGGCCGGCACCGTGCGTGTTCGCCTTCATCCTGATCGATGCCAACCCGGCCACGGTGGCGGGCCAGGAGTTGCGGACGCACTTCCCCGCACCCTGAGCACCGATCCGACCACGGCCGGCGTGTCGCCGATCTTAGGCTCAGCCTGGGTGGGCAGCGGATAGCTATCAGTTGTCTCGGTGTTCTCGATCCTCGCTACGACACTGCCCGCGGATCTCGCCCCCCGGGAACCCCGGTGTCGTATGGATATTGGCATAGGCGGTATTCGAGTCCAGCGCGTCGACCAGCGCGTTGAAGTCGCCGGCGTTAACATTCTGCCCTGGGATCGCTTGGACGTTGGCCGCTGTCCACGTGCCGGTCACGGTTCCACTTCCAGTACTATCAGTATTACACGACGGTGGAGTCGGTCCCGTACCGGTAAATGTCTGGTTCGTGCAGAAGAACACGAGGATGCCGCCGGAATCGCGCGACTTGCCGAAATGGATGTGAGAGAACAATACCGTGCCGGTCTTCGGCGGCGTGACGCCCACGTTCTGGTACTTTAGCGTGTAGGCGATCGTGCCGGCATTTCGATCGAGATCGAGCGTTACCGTGCCCGAGCCGTTGGACAGGACCGCCCCGGTGTAGCTGGTGGTCACGGTCAAGGCGGGACTCGGCACGGAGGGGATAGCCGGCACGGTCACGGAAGTCGGTATCGATCCGATTTCGTTGAATCCGCTCAAGCGGGCTGAGAAATCGTCCGCATAGCTGTAGCTGGCCGAGAGACTCACAGCGCCCGCGATCAAACCGGCCTCTAAAAGTTTCAAGCGAAGCATGACGTCCTCCCTTACCTCTTTGACGGATTGCGCAGCCATCTTGCCGAGTTGATCATTTTTGGCAAGCGATGTTTGTTAACGGAGGTTAAACAACAGCCATGAACCTTGCGTTGGTTCCAGTGCCCCGGCGGTTGGGCGAAGTCGTGGTTACCGGCTCAGCACGACGTTGAGGATTGCGGTCTTTCCCCTCCTCGACAGCGCGCATTGCATTCCGGATCGTGCCTGGCAGCTCGACGGGCCGGTCAGGTTGGTTGGCCTAAGCGGCGCCTGGGTGGGCGGCCGAGCTCCGGGTCGCCGCGGCGACTGTTGTGGTCGTCATCCGGCTGCTGGATGTGTATAGTTGATACCGGCGACGATAGGGGGGGTCGACGCCTGGGGATATTAAATGAAACGTAGATACGCAATATTTTTGATTAGCCTCTGCGGCTTGCTCTGGATCACCATGGGGACGGCTGGTGCGGCGACCTCATCGTCGCCTACGCGAAGCTTATATGCGGTGAACGAAGCCCCCAATGATCGAGGATCGATCTCCGTTTATGACATCGATGCGGGCCACCATCTGATCAAAACTATTCAGACCGTCCCGAGCGTCGCCGACGTCAGAGGAGTGGCCGTGAGCGCCGTCACCGGTAGGCTATACGTCGCCTATCAGGATCTTTCAGGCACCGGGATGATTTACTGCCTGAACATCTACGACGACACGATTCTTTGGAATAAAGCGGTTAGCCCAGGTGTCGATCGGCTGGCGATCAATCCGGACGGGCAGCTGCTCTACGTTCCGACGTGGGAAGGCGGCTCGGCCGACTATATCAATGTCGTCGATGCCAACACGGGTGAGGCCGTTCGGCAGGTACATTTCTCCAATCGATCCCACGACACTCAATACCCGTTATCCGGCCCAATCTTCCAGGAGACGAAGGCAGAGGACGGGAGCGGGAATTACCTATATCTGATCGACCCGCGCAGCTATGCGGTGTCACGCATTGGGCCGTATTCCGGAATCCTCGGACCCTATGCAGCTGATAGTACGAGCAACCGCGTCGTGAACAATGTGAGAAGTCTGTGGGGAATGCAGGTCGCCGACCTCAAGACCGGTCAGATAATCACCGCGACTGCCCCAGATCATCCGCCCGGCGATGCTGGGCTGCTGCATGGAATCGGCTGGACCCCCGACCAAACCGAGGTTTGGCAGAATAGTACCGGGAGTGACCCGCATGTTTACGTCTGGGATATGCGCAATCCAATGATGCCGGTTTTCAAGGAACGATTGACCTTGAGAAGCGGTAGCGGATCACACTGGCTGACTTTCGATACAAAAGGCGATTACGGTTATGTCGCACCGATCAAAAACAGCGCGGATGGAACCGAAATCTTTAACACCCACACACACACCTCTGTCGGCGTGATCGGGTCCTCGGAAGACATGCTCGAGATCGATTTTGCAAACGGAAAAATCAGTCAGGTTGGTGATCAGTACGGGATTGGCAGACGGTAACCTACTATCGGCTCAGGACAACGTTGAGGATCGCGGTTTTGCCGTCATTGACCGCGCGCATTGCAGTTCGGATCGCGCCCGGCAGCTCAGCCGGCCGTTCGACCTTCTGGCCGTGGAATCCGAAGGGTTTGCCGAGCTCGGCATAGTCGGGGCCGTCGATTGTCACTCCGTGCCACATGTCGGCCTCTTGCGCGACACCGTCGGGGTAATGGTGCAGGTGGCCGGTCTGCATCGCGCGGTACTGGCTGTTGTTGCAGACGACGATCAGGATTGGCAGGTCGTTTCCCTTGGAGGCGCCCAGTGCCTGGACCACCGGGTTGTAGAGGAACGAGCCGTCGCCGATCAGTGCCGCGACCGGCCGCTTCGGTGCACCGAGCTTTACCCCGAGCGCGGTGCCGAGCCCTTGTCCGAGGCCGCCGCCGGCGCGGAAAAAGCTTTGCGGCTCCGACCACGGCAGGTGCTGCTGCAATATGCCGGCGTGGGTGATCGTTTCCTCGACATAGATCGCGTCGGCCGGCATAGCCTCGCGCAAGGCTCCGACGAGCGCCAGCGGGTCGATCCTGTCGCTGTCCTTGGCCTTGGCCTCGGCGGCGCGCTCCGCAGCCACGATCCGGTCGTGCTCGCGCTGCCATTGAGCGCGCCGGTAGTCGTGCTTGCCGGGGCCGACGCCGGTCGCTTTCGCAGCCTCGATAAGCAGATGCAGAGAGGTTGCGACTTCGCCCTCTAGGTAATGGTCGGCCTGGAGGCTCTGATAGACCATCGTGCCTTTCAGCGGGTTCTCGTCGATCACGACAACCGTCCCGGTTGTGGGCTTACGGCTCGGCGGGTACCAGGGTGCCCGGCAGGCGACCAGCAGCACGAGATCGGCATCCTTCAGGAACGGCTGGATGCCGGTGCCGAGATGCAGCGGATGGTTCTTTGGGAAATTCGCAAAGACCGCGCGCCCGCCGACAGGGATTCCGAAGAGGTCGGCGAGTTCGATCAAGACCGTGAAGGCCGCGGGATCGCGGCCCGCGGCGTCGGTCAGGATCACCGGGTTGCGGGCGCCGGCCAACAGCTCGGCGATCTTCTCGACATCAGTATCGGTGGCCCGCGTCTTGGGCGGCGGCGGGACCCGGCGCGGGTTATCGCGCGGCGTCCACTCCTGCAGCATCACTTCGAGCGGCGCGTTGAGATATACCGGTCCCATCGGGGTGCGCTGCGCGAACTCGCCGGCCCGCACGACGTGCTCGTAGAGGGTGTGCACATTCCCCGCCTGGGTTGCCCATTTGGTCACCGGTTCGACAAGGCGCTGCGGCCCGCCGACGATGCTGAGGCTCCTGTACCATTGCGGTTCGATCGCGAGCTGCGGATCCTCGCCAAAACTTACCGACTCGCCCGACATGATGACCATCGGTACCTCGGCGAGCATCGCCGAGTGCATGCCGGCCGAGCCTTGCAGCAATCCTGCCCCGGCGTGCAGCAATACCGCCTGCATGCGGCCGGTCATCTGCGTGTAACCCATCGCCATGTCGACGGCCAATGTCTCGTGCCAGCAATCGATGTAGGCGGGGCCCGATTTCTGGTTGACCTTCTGGCGGGCGAGCGCCTCCCACACCGGCGACCATTCCGAGCCGGGGGAGGAAATGATGTAGTCGAGCCCCAAGCTGCGGAAGGCCTCCAGGATTGCCTCGCCGCCGTCGCAATACTGCTTCATGACCCGGCCTCTCATGTCCGACATGCGCGCCATGATAGCGGGACCCCGTGGCGACGCGCTATCCTTTGTCCATTGCGCCGCAAGCCGCGCCGCCAAGAGGAGAAACGCAGCATGGAATTCGGCATGTTCCACCAGTTTCCGGCCCTTCCCGGCAGACCGCAAAAAGACGCTTTCGAGGAAGCCTTCGCTCAGATCGATGCGGCCGAGCGTTGGGGTCTCGATGTGATGTGGCTGGCCGAGCTCCATTTCGACCCGCAGCGCTCGCTGCTTTCGGCGCCGCTCAGCATCGCGAGCGCGGTCGCGGCCCGCACCAGCCGCATCAAGATCGGCATCGCCGTACAGGTGCTCCCACTGTGCCACCCGTTGCGCATCGCCGAGGAGGGGGCCACGGTCGATCAGATCAGCGGCGGCCGGCTGATCTTCGGCGTCGGCCGCAGCGGGTTGCCGCGGACATATGAGGATTACGGCGTTTCCTATGCCGAGAGCCGCGACCGCTTCGGCGAAGTCCTCGACATTGTCGAGCAGGCGTGGTCGCAGCCCGCCGTCTCCTACGAGGGGAAGTATTACAGCTTCAAGAACATCACGGTCGCTCCGAAGCCGCTGCAGCAGCCGCTGCCGCCGATCCGCATCGCCGCGGCGAGCCCCGACACGTATCCCCAGGTCGGTGAGCGCGGGCTCCCGATCTTCATCAACGCCCGCTACGGCACGTTTGACGAGTGGGTACCGGCTATTCGCGAGTACCGGGCAGCCTACGCGGCCGCCGGACACGACGGTCGAGGCCAGGTTTATCTGCGGGTCCCAACCTATGTCGCCGAGGACGAGAAAAGAGCGCACACGGAACCCAAGGAAAGCCTGATGCACTTCTATCGCGAGCAGGCGCAGCGGCTCAGAGATTCAATGAGCCGCGCGGGTACGCGGGCAATCGAGGGCCGTGCAGAACGGCTCAAACGGATTGAGAACCTTACTTATGACGAGGCTCTGACCGGCCAAGTCCTGGTCGGCACGCCGGAAACGGTGACCCAGCGTCTGCGAGAACTGCAGGACGAGTTGGGCATCGACGGCATCCTGGCGGAAATCAATTGCGGTGGACTAGTTCCGCACGATCGGGTGATGACCGCGCTGCGCCTGCTCTGCGAAGAGGTCAAGCCGCGGTTCCATTAGTGATCGCTACGCTGTCTTCCCGGCGAAGGAGCGCGTGAAGAAATCGGGATTCGAGAGCGATCAGCAGATGTTACCTCGTCGTCCCGGCGGAAGGCCGGGACCCATTGATCCGACGCTCCGGACTTTTCAAGCAACGGCAATGCCTTACCAGTCTGGATAGGTTGGTGCTGGGGCATGATGGACCCCGGCCTTCCGCCGGGGTGACGCGAGAACGGTCGTCGGCAGAATTCCTTCACAGGCTTGAAGGCCGGGACCGATCTCTGAAATGGGCAGCGCCGGAGCCTGTCCCCGGGCCGGCCGGGCCATGGCTGCCGAGCCGGTGGCCAACGCGGTGGATATGGCGCGGAACTTCGCTGTGGCAAGAGCGCGCCAAGGTCGCCCGCGCCGCTAGGACGCTTCGCGTCGGCGGCGATGGATGAGCCTACCCGCTCGCCGCCGCCCGTTATGTCGAGCTGAACCGGGTGCGGGCGCGGCTCACCGAACGGGCCGGCAAGCTTGCGGGACCGCCCTCGGCGGCGGCCGGACGCTCGCGTCAGGAAATTATCCGCAGTGAGCGCAGGCGAGAAAAATCCCGGTCGTGGGTAACAAGCGCAGCGGCGTTGATCGCCAATGCGCTCGCCGCCTGCACCGCGTCTGCGAGGCCGAGACGGAGCGAAGCCCGCAACCGCGCGGCACTCGCGGCAATATCGAGATCGAGCGCGACGGGCTGCCACGATTCGAATATCGCGCGGTAACGCTGCGCCAGCGCGTCGTCACCGGCCCGCAGCGGACCGACCAACACCTCGGCCACGGCGATCGTGGTCACGGCAAAGCGCAGTCGTCCCGCCGCATGCGCGGTGAACAGCGGCGCAAAGCGCGGCCCAAACCGCGGATGGTCCTCGAGGACCTGGATGATCGGCGGCGAATCGACGAGGAGCAATGCCTCTTCCGGCAAGTCGCCAAATTCTAGCGGCTCCATTCGTCGCGCAGCCGGCGAAGGGTGCGGACGCTGTCTTTTCCCCATAGACCGCGGCCCGATCCTTGCCAAGGGGTCAGTGGCTGCTGTCCGATCGCGGCGCCATAGGCCGCGATCGGCACCAATACCGCAACCGGTCGGCCGTGTCGGGTGATGACCGTTGAGCGGCCTTTCTCGGCCGCTTCGAGAAGCTCGGGCAGCCGGTTGCGCGCTTCTTCTGCGCCTTTGCGCAGCATGGTATCGATCCTCACCATGGGCCGACTGTACAGGACCGTACAGGTCTGCGCAAGCGCCGCAGCGGGTGGGCGGGGCGAGCCGAGGGCTGACGTGGGGTTACGGGGACATCGGGGTTACGGGGACACAATATCGAATTGACAGCGTGGCAGTCGGGCCCGAGTTTGCGGTGATGGCGCGATTGGCGAGGGTGGTGGCGCCTAGGCGTCGCATCATCTGACGCAGCGGGGCAATCGCCGCCGGCCGGTGTTCTTTGGCGACGAGGATTACGCCACCTGCGTTGGACTGCTGGCGGCGGGATGTCGAGCGGCGGGAGTGGCGGTGTGTATTGCATGACGCCCAACCACGTGCATCTGATCCTGGTGCCGGGCGATGCGGGGGCTTGCGCGCGGCCTTGGGCGAGGCCCATCGGCGTTCCGGCGCCTAGGAGCGCGCGGCGATCCGCGCCGGCGAGCACACTGGCCATCCGCTCGAACTCGGCCGCATCTCCGCCCGCCTCGAGCGCCGCTTCGGCCGCGGAGATCGCGGCGCTTGCCTCGGAAGGCATGCCGGGAGCGAGAGTGACGGAATTTTTTACAGGGTCTACTCCAGCATCTCAGCCATTCTCGCCCCGGGCCTGTGGCCGGGCGTTGCTCACACTGTCGGAATTTTTTACAGCTCTATCGGCGCTCCGGTCCTTCTCGGCGGGCGATGAACGGCTAACCCATTGGCGTTAAAGGTAACCCAACTTCCGTCGCCCGGTCGGAGTCTTTTACAGTTTCCGTGACACCCGCTCCCTGCCTGGCCTCCCGACGGGACCGATCCTATTGATTTTAGGAAATTTTATTAATCTCACCTGGATCAGGCATGATTCTTGCGTCGGGGAATTGCCCCCCAGAGAGGTAATCGCTATGATCGTTCCCCCTCGCGGCCATCCTAGTGCTCCGGCGTATTCAAATGGCGCAAGGGTTACCCGCGAAGGCCCATGTTGGCTTTGGCCTCTACCCAGCAGCCGGTTAATCATCCGTCTTCGCCTGAGCGCCAGGCTCCGTCTGAGCTTTGCCGCTATCACGGCGCTTCTGGAAGTCGGTGTTTGCAATGCTGCCCCAATCACCTACGACGTCGACCAGACGATCGGGGCAGGCAGCGTCATGGGCACCATTCAAACCAACGGAGCAACGGGGGTTCTTGATTCTGCCGACATTATCGGTTGGAACCTTGAGCTCAACGGGGTCGGCGCTTCTATAAATCTTACAAATTCTAATAGCGTCGTTGACGATGTCGGCTCCGACGTGACCGCCACAGCCAATGACCTCTTTTTTAACTACAGCGGAGCGGACAACGGTTTCTTGGTGTTCCAGGTGGTTCTGTTTTCGGGTAACGAATACTATTGTAATGCTGTAACATCGCAGGGTTTTGATTGCGCTCCAGGCGCAAGCGTCGTCCCGCAATCCCACAGCGACCCTTCTGCACAGTTTGAGCTTCGCACAGGCAACCAAATTATCGGCACCGTTCCGAGTGCGGTGCCGGAACCCTCGACCTTGAGCGTTATGCTCCTGGGCTTGGCTGGGATCGCTCTCGCTTACCGGTTACAACGGGCGAAGCGATAGCGTCGATCCCTGAGCCCACCAGTCTGACGCTGTTGGGTGGCGCTCTCGGTTTTATCCTTCCAATTCCCCGGGCGAACCGGCGCGGCCGCCGAGCGTGGCCGAAGCCCGGCGCAAGCGATCGGGTGCCCACCAGCGGCAGCGCGGCGCCGCGCCGCGCTCGACGCCCTCTAGAACGTCGCGCGGCACGGCGCTTGACCTTGCATGTCGTGCGTAGTCTCGTCCGTCAGCCGTTGATGCTGCGCGAAAGGCTGCACCATGCAGGGGCCGCTGTTTGGGTATCGGGTTGTCGATCTGACCTCGAATGTCGCTGGGCCGCTCGCCACGATGATCCTCGGCGACCAGGGGGCCGACGTGATCAAGGTCGAAGCCCCGGACGGGGGCGACGCCACGCGCGCCGGCGGCAACCGGCGGGCCGGGTTTACCGCGTCATTCTTGAACAACAACCGCAACAAACGCTCGATCGTCCTCGATCTGAAGACCGCGGCCGGGTTGCAGGCGCTGATGCGGCTGGTCGCCGGCGCCGATGTCTTTGTCCAGAACTTTCGTCCCGGCGTCGCCGACCGGCTCGGGGTCGGCGAGGAGGCCGTTCGCGCGGCGTCGCCCGACATCGTCTATGTCTCGATCAGCGGGTTTGGCGAGAAGGGGCCCTATGCGGCGAAGCCGGCCTACGACCCTGTGATCCAGGGCTTTTCGGGGCTGGCGACGATCCAGGCGGGCTCGGATGAGGTCCGCCCGCGGCTGTTGCGCACGATCCTGCCGGATAAATTGACCGCAATCACCGCCTCGCAGGCGATCACCGCGGCACTTCTGGCGCGCGAGTGCACCGGTGAAGGCCAGCATGTCCGGCTGTCAATGCTGGAAGCCATAATGGCGTTCCTGTGGGCCTCGGATATGGGCGGTCAGACCTTTGTCGGCGACGAACCCGCGCGACAGGAGGCGGCAACTGCCTTCGACCTGATCTATGAGACCGCCGACGGGTATATGACCGTGGCTGCATTGACCGACCGGCAGTGGGCCGGCTTGGCGCGCGTGGCCGAGCGACCGGAGTGGCTGGAGGATGAAAGGTTCAAGACCCCGGCTTTGCGCCAGAAGAATATCGAGGCGCGGCTCCAGCTGACCCAGGAGGTGCTGCTCACGCGGCCCGCCGCGGAGTGGCTCGAACACCTGACGGCGGCGGGCGTGCCTTGCGGCCCGGTGCAGACCCGCAATCAGGTCATCCGCCATGCGCAAGTCGAGGCGCTGGGTCTCGTCGTCGAGACCGATCACCCGAGCGCCGGGCGGCTACGACAGGCACGTGCGGCGGCGCGGTTTTCGCGCACTCCGCCGGAGATCCGTCGCGGTGCTCCGCGGCTCGGCGAGCACACGGAGGAAATCCTCGCGGAGCTCGGCTATTCGGCTGCAGAGATCGCGGTACTTCGCTCGGAGGCGGGATCGTGATCGACTTCTATTACTGGCCGACGCCGAACGGTCCGAAGGATGAGCCGCCGGATCGGCCATCGCCTTGACGACGCCGGCTCCCAGATATACATGGTGATAAGTATATCAATGGAGCGTGCCGTGCAGGTCTCGAAGTGGGGCAACAGCCTTGCCATCCGTCTTCCCGCCTCCGTCGTCGAAGTGCTGCAGCTGAAGGAGGGTGACGAGATTGAGGTTCATGTCGTCGGCGACCGGGCTTTCGACATTGCGCGGGACAGAAGTTGCGAACGCGCCCTGGCGCGCATCCGCGACTTTCGCAAGGAGCTTCCCCCCGACTGGAAATTTGATCGTGAGGAGGCTAACGCCCGGTGATCTCGACACCCGGCGAGTTCCTGGACAGCAATGTCCTGGTCTATGCGTTCACCACCGATCCGCGCGCGGCGAGGGCGCAAGGATTGCTCGCCCGAGGCTGCACCATTAGCGTGCAGGGGCTCAACGAATTCACCAATGTTGCGAGACGCAAGCTTCGTATGAAATGGGAGGAGGTGCGAGAGGCGCTTGCCGCCATCCGCACCCTCTGTCGAACGGTCCTTCCGGTGGATATTGATATGCACACGGACGCAGTCCGGATCGCCGAACATCATGGATACGGAATCTTCGATGCGCTAATCGTTGCCGCGGCGCTTCGGGCCGATTGCGGCGTTCTGTGGTCGGAAGACATGCAGGATGGCGTCATCCTCGACGGCCGACTCCGCATAGCCAATCCATTTCGCGCCGCCTGATCCATGATCGACTTTTATTATTGGCCGACGCCGAATGGTTGGAAGGTCGCGATCATGCTCGAGGAATGTGGCCTCGACTACCGCGTGATCCCGGTCAATATCGGGCGCGGCGACCAGTTCAAGCCCGAGTTTCTGGCTGTCAGCCCCAACAACCGCATGCCGGCGATCGTCGACCACGACACCCCAAAGGAGTTTGGCGACGGGCCGCTGCCGGTGTTCGAGTCGGGAGCGATCCTGATCCATCTCGCGGAGCGGACCGGGCGTTTCATGCCGTGGAGCCCGCGCGGCCGCAAAGAGTGCCTGGAGTGGCTGTTCTGGCAGGTCGGCAATCTCGGCCCGATGGCCGGTCAGCTCAGCCACTTCGTCAACTACGCCCAGGGCGAGCATCCTTACTCCCACAAGCGTTATGCCGACGAGTACAACCGCTGTCTCGGGGTCCTCGAACGCCGGCTCGCGGGCCGCGACTATATCCTCGACGACTACTCGATCGCCGATATGGCGAGCTGGCCCTGGGTGCTGATCGCCAAGCCGCTCGGCCAACCGCTCAACGAGTTCCCCAACGTCGCCCGCTGGCGCGAGACGATCAAGCTGCGCCCTGCGGTACAGAAGGGCGTCGACCTGGGTAAGGAATTGCGCCGATCGGCGCCCCCAAGCGATGCCGAGCGGCGGATCCTGTTCAACCAGACCGCGCGGGGGCTGCCGGCCCCCTAGTCCTAAGCGGCGAGCCTGACGGGCTGGTGTACCATGTCGGCGAGCTTCTTGCCGATCATGATCGTTGCCGCGTTGGTGTTGCCGGAAACCACGGTCGGCATGATAGAGGCGTCGGCGACGCGCAGGCCGCCGATCCCATGCACCCGAAGTTCCGAATCGACGACCGCCAGCGAGTCGCTGCCCTCTTTGCAAGTGCTGGTCGGATGATAGACGGTGCCGCCGCGTCGCCTCGCGTAGTCCAATAGCTGCTCGTCGCTCTCGACGCCCGGACCGGGGTGGAATTCCGATGCGATGAACGGCTGCATCTGCGGGCTGCCGAGGATGCGGCGGCACAGCTTAACTAGGCATCACTTCGGCGTCGCGGAGGGCGGTAGCCGGCAGCTCGCCGTGCGGGCCGGATCGGCCAACGACTACGCGGCGAGGCGCATTGGCTGGCGTACCATGTCGGCGAGTTTTTCGCCGATCATGATCGTTGCTGCGTTGGTGTTACCGGAAACCACGGTCGGCATGATCGAGGCATCGGCGACGCGCAGGCCGCCGATCCCATGCACCCGAAGTTCCGAATCGACGACCGCCAGCGAGTCGCTGCCCATTTTGCAAGTGCTGGTCGGGTGATAGACGGTGCCGCCGCGTCGCCTGGCGTAATCGAGCAGCTGCTCGTCGCTTTCGACCGCTGGACCGGGCTGGAATTCCGATGCGATGAACGGCTTCAGGTGGGGGTTCTCCAGTATTTGCCGGCACAGTTTGAGCCCGGCCACGATCGTGCGCTGGTCGGTCTCGGTGGCAAGATAATTGGGATGAACTGCCGGGGCGTCAGACGGGTCCGGACTCCGCAATTTGATCTCGCCGCGGCTTTCCGGCCGGAGCTGATAGGCGATCATCGTAAAGCCCGACCAGGGATGCAGCCCGTCTTGCGGGCGGTCCGCGCTGAACGGCGACATCGAGCATTTGATGTCGGGCGAGGCGAGTTCGGGGCGGGTGCGCGCAAACAGAGCCGCCGGCGAGCTGATCATCGACAGCGGGCCGCGGTGAAACATGTAATATTGCAGGCCGGCTCGCAGTTTGCGCGCATTGCTCAACATCACGTCGTTGACTGTGACCGGCAGCCGGCATTTGAGCTTGATCGGCGCTGAGTAGTGGTCCTGCAGGCTCCGCCCGACCCCGGGCAGGTGATGCACGACAGGAAGCCCAAACCTGAGCGAGTGGTCCTGCGGCCCGATGCCGGATAGCAGCAGCAATTGCGGCGAGTTGACGGCACCGCCGCAGAGGATGATCTCGCGCGCCGCTGTGGCGGTGCAGATCCGGCCCTCCCGGCGGAACGTCACGCCGGTCGCGCGCCGGCCTTCGAACAGGATCTTTTCGGTCAATGCCTCGGTGATGACGCGCAGGTTGGGCCGTTGCATCGCCGGACGCAGATAGCCGACAGCGGTTGAGCAGCGCCTTCCGTTGCGCGTCGTCGTCTGGTGGTAGCCGACGCCGTCCTGGCTCGCGCCGTTGAAATCATCGTTGCGCGGAAAGCCGAGTTGGGTCGCGGCTGCGATAAAGGCTTCGCAGATCGGGTGCTGCTCGACATCCGACACGCAGAGCGGGCCGCCCATGCCATGGAATGCGTCGGCACCGCGAACCTGATGCTCGGCGCGCTTGAAATAGGGCAGCACGTCCTCGAATGACCAACCGGTATTGCCGAGCTGGCGCCAATGGTCGAAATCCTCGGCCTGGCCGCGGATGTAGACCATACCGTTGATCGACGATGATCCGCCCAGCACCTTGCCGCGCGGCCAGAAGACGCGGCGGTCGGCCGCACCCGGGTCGGGCTCGGTCTCGTAGCACCAGTTGACGGAGGGGTCGGCGAAAGTCTTGCCGAAACCCAGTGGGATGTGAATCCAGCGGTTCTTATCCTCGCCTCCCGCTTCGAGAAGCACGACGCGGGTAGCCGGGTCCTCGCTGAGCCGCGCGGCCACGGCGCAGCCGGCGGATCCCGCGCCGACCACGACGAAGTCGGCCTCGACCGTATCGGGTTGCGTCGTCATGTCGTTTCCTCCCCGAGCTGCGGTGACGGCCGGTACATTAGCAGCGTCGACCGTGATAGGGTGGCGAACTGATAGCACCGGCAACCGTGCCACGGGAGAGGGACATGAGCGATACGGAAATCGACGCGCTGCGCGCCAAGCTGGCCAGCCGAGTGCGTTCGGATGACTACCGGCAGCGCCGCAAGGACATGGATGCAGGTTTCCTGCAATATGGCATTGCGCGCGACGTCACCGTCGAGCCGGTCAGCGCAAACGGAGTCCGGGCGGAGTGGACCTCGACCCCGCAGGACAATCGCGACGCGGCACTGCTCTATGTGCATGGCGGCGGCTATGTGATCGGCTCGCTGAATAGCCACCGGCATCTGGCCAGCGAAGCCGGCCGGGCCGCGAAGGCCTGGGCCTTGGCGCTCGATTATCGGCTGGCACCCGAGCACCCGTTCCCCGCCGCGGTCGAGGATGCCGTCTCCGGATACCGCTATTTGCTGTCCCGCGGGATCAAGCCGGGGCGCATCGCGATCGCCGGCGACAGCGCCGGCGGCGGTCTGGTCGTCGCGGCGCTGCTGGCGATCCGCGACGCCGGTCTGGGGCAGCCGGCTTGCGGTTGGTGCATCTCGCCGTGGATCGACATGGAAGGGATCGGCGAGTCGATGTCGACCAAGGCCGAGGCCGACCCGATGGTGCAGCGGGAAGGCCTCCTCGAAATGGCCGGGCTCTACCTCAGCGGCGCTGACCCGCGCTCGCCATTGGCGGCGCCGATCTATGCCGACCTTCGCGGTCTGGCGCCGTTGCTGATCCAAGTCGGTGCGGCGGAAACCTTGCTCGACGACGCGATCCGGCTGGCCAAGGTCGCCGGCGCCGCGGATGTGCGTGTGGATCTGCAGATCTGGCCGGAGATGGTCCATGTCTGGCACCTTTTTCACCCGGAGCTCAAGGCTGGTCTTCGGGCGATCGAGGCAGGCGGGGCGTACGTCCGCGCCACGATGGCAGGGTAACGAAGCCCGCTTTATTTGGCGTCTCGTCCGAGAAACGCCGCAAGCAAGTCGTGGGCGGCAGCGGTCGGAGTACGCGCGCCGGCCATGACGTCTCGCTCGACTGCGGCGAGCCGGCGGGCGATGGCGGGGGCGGCGTGGAAATGCTCGAGGAGGCTGTCGCCGATCTCGGACCAGAGGGCGGCGCGCGCCTGCTCGGCGCGCCGGCGGGACCATGCGCCCGATTTCTCAAGTGCCGCGCGGAAGCGCGCTACATCCTGCCAGACCTCGCGGATGCCGGTCCCTTCAAGCGCCGAGACCGCGCGCACGGGGACGTGCCATTCAGCGAGCGGCGGGCGGATCAGCCGCAAGGCACTCGCGTAGTCCGCCGCCGAGCGCCGTACGGCGGCAACAAACTCGCCATCCGCCTTGTTGACGAGAACAAGATCGGCGAGCTCGACGACGCCACGCTTGATCCCTTGCAGCTCGTCACCCGCCGCCGGCGGCAGGATCAGCACGAAGAAGTCGACAATCTCGGCGACCGCGGTCTCGGCCTGGCCGACGCCGACCGTCTCGACCAGCACCGTGTCAAACCCGGCGCCCTCGCAAAGCAGGATCGCCTCGCGGCTGCGGCGCGCCACACCACCTCCTCTGCCGCCGGCCGAGGAGGGCCGAATAAAGGCCCCAGGCGCCTTCGCCAATTCGGACATACGGGTCTTGTCGCCGAGTATCGCACCACCGCGGCGCTTCGACGCCGGGTCGACGGCGAGCACGGCAATCCGCCGGCCAAGCGCGATGCCTTCGAGACCAAAGCGTTCGATGAAGGTCGATTTACCGGCGCCCGGCGGGCCAGATATGCCGATCCGAGCCGCACCCCCGGTTCGCGGCAGCAGTGCTTCGACGAGCCGCTCGGCCTCGTCGCGATGATCTAGGCGGGTTGATTCGACGAGGGTGATGGCGCGGGCGAGCGCCCGCCGATCGCCCCGCTGCAAGGCCGCGATCAGTTCTTCGCTGGTCACACTGTCGTCAATCCGCGGCGAGTGCGGCCTCGCGCTGCGCGGCCTCCTGCTGCCGGGCCCACATCGCGGCGTAGACGCGGCCGCGCGCCAGTAGTTCCCGATGGTGGCCGCGCTCGACGATGCGACCGTTGTCGAGCACGAGGATCTCGTCGGCTTCGACGATCGTCGACAGCCGATGGGCGATAACTAAGGTCGTGCGGCCAGCCGAGATCTCGGCGAGGCTCGCCTGGATCTCGCGCTCGGTCTTGGTGTCGAGTGCGGAGGTCGCCTCGTCGAACACCAAGATCTTCGGCGCCTTCAGGATCACCCGAGCGATCGCCACGCGCTGCTTTTCGCCGCCGGAGAGCTTCAGACCGCGCTCACCGACCATCGTGCGGTAGCCATCCGGCAGCGCGGTGATGAAGTCGTGGATGTGAGCGTGGCGGGCTGCCTCTTCGACATCGGCGCGTGCCGCCCCGGGGCGGCCATAGGTTATGTTGTAATAAATCGTGTCGTTGAACAGCACGGTATCCTGCGGCACCACGCCGATCGCATGCCGCAGGCTCTGCTGGGTCACCGCGCGAATGTCTCGGCCATCGATTTCGATCGAGCCGGCGTCGACATCGTAGAAGCGGAAGAGCAGGCGGGCGATCGTCGACTTGCCGGCGCCGCTCGGGCCGACGATCGCCATCGTTGCACCGGGGGGCACCCGGAAATCGACCTCGGACAAAATCGGCCGCCTGAGGTCGTAGCGAAAATCGACTCGGCGAAAGGCGACGGCGCCGCGGCCGACGATCAACGCCGGCGCACCCGGACGATCCTCGATCTCCGGCTTGACCGCCAAGAGTGCATTCATCTGCTCGAGATCGGTCAGCGACTGCTTGATGTTGCGATAGACCATGCCGAGGAAATTGAGCGGCGTGTAGAGCTGGATCAGATAGGCGTTGACCAGCACAAAGTCGCCGACCGTCATCTCGGTCGCCGCGACACCGCGCGCGGCGAGCATCATGATGGTCACCAGACCACTCGCCATGATCGTACCCTGCCCGAGATTGAGCAGGGTCAAGGTGGTTTCGCTCCTGACGGCGGCCCGCTCATAGGCCTGGAGTGCCGCATCGTAGCGCCGCGCTTCGTGCTCCTCGTTGGCGAAATACTTGACGGTCTCGAAATTCAGCATCCCGTCGACGGCCTTGGTGTTGGCTTCGCTGTTGCGCTCGTTCATCTCCCGCCGAAAGCGCACTCGCCAATCGGTGATCGAAAAGGTGAAAGCGATGTAGAGCACGATGGTCCCCAGGATGACCGCGGCAAAGGTCCAGTTGAAGAGCCGCCACAGGATCGCGCAGACCAGCAGAATCTCGAGCAAAGTCGGCACGACGTTGAACAGCATGAAGGATAGGAGGAAATCGATGCCCGCCGTGCCGCGCTCGATCGCCCGCGACAACCCGCCGGTACGACGCTCGAGGTGATAGCGCAGCGACAGGGCATGGACATGGCGGAAGGCACGCAGTGCCAGCTGGCGGATCGCACGTTGACTGACCTTGGCGAAGACGCCGTTGCGCAGTTCATTAAAGCTCTGGGACATCACCCGAGCCGCCCCATAGGCGACGATCAAGGCAATCGGCACCGCGACGACGACGTTGCTCGGCGACAAAGCGTCGACCGCGTGCTTATAGAGAAGCGGGACATAGATGTTGACGAGCTTGCCGGCCAGCAGAAAGGCCACCGCCAACACGACCCGGGCCCGCAGCTCGAACGAGTTGCGCGGCCATAGATAAGGCGCGAGCGATTTGAGGGCCCGCAGCTCGTCCTTAAGGCGCCCCTTGGCGCGCGCGGGGCCGATGCTGATCGGACGGCCGTGAGGGCTCATCGCACCGGACCACCCTCCCGGCCAAAGGGTCCGGTTTCAGCGAGCCCTGCCGCGCCGTGGCCGCGCGGGATCTTGAGCGCCAGCAGCAGAGTGACGGCGACCAGCCCCGCGGCCAGAAGGTACGGGCTGTTGCGGCCGAACGCGGCAAAGGAATACCCGGCGGCGAGGGGGCCGAGGACGCGGGACAGGCTACCGGCCGATTGCGACACGCCCATGACTTCCCCTTGCTCCTCGGGGCCGGCCCGGCGCGAGATCAGGCTGTTGATCGCAGGCTGGGTCAATCCCATGCCGAGCGCCAATCCGGTCACGGCGCCGACGAGAACCGGCAGGTGGTGGGCAAACGGCATGATCAAGAGCCCGCCGGCGATCAGCGCCAAACCACCAAGCAGCAGGCGTTCTTCACCGAAGTAGTAGGTTAGGCGGCCGATCAGCCCGCCCTGCAGCACCGCCGAAACGAAGCCGATATAGGCGAAGACAAAGCCGACCTGGCCCGGCCCCCAGCCGAGTTGCGGCATCGCCCAGATTGCGAAGACGCTCTGCATTCCGGCGACGGCGAGAAGGACCAAGAAGTTGACCAGGATCAGGCGCGACAGGACCGGACGCTGGAGCACACCCAAGACCGCTCCGATGCGGCCGGGGGGCGAGCCACTGTCGCGCCGCTCCGCGGGGAGGCTCTCGGGCAGCAGCAAAGCGACGCCGAGGAGGGCTAGAACGGATAGCCCGGCCGCGACCCATGCCGGGGTCTCCAGGTCAGCGGTCACCGGATCATTTCCAGCAAGCAGCCCGCCGAGCGCCGGGCCGATCATGAAGCCCAAGCCGAAGGCGGCACCGATCAGACCCATGCCGCGGGCCCGTTCCTCGGGCTTTGTCACGTCCGCAACATAGGCCTGGGCCGCGGCGATGTTGCCGGCGCAAGCACCGGCAAAGGCACGCGCCGCGAACAGCATCCATAGCGCGGTCGCGCCGCCGAGCCACAGATAGGCGAGCGCCGAGGCCGTTAGGCTCACGAGCAGCACCGGGCGCCGGCCGACCCGGTCGCTGAGCCTTCCCCAGAAGGGCGCCGTCACCAGCTGCGCCAAAGAATAAATAGCGACCAGCGCCGTTACCTCCTGCGGGGAGGCGGCAAAGCGCACCGCATAAAACGGCAGCAGCGGGATGACGAGACCGAACCCGACGAGATCGACGACGACAATGAGAAACAGGGTCGGCACCGCCCTGATATCGCGCAGTGGCCGCGGCGCGGCAAGAGCCTCGTCGCGGCCGGTCGGATATTTGACGAGGCGCGCGCTCGAGCGTTACCGCGAATCCATCGCCGGCAAACCCCGCAACTCTCGATACAAGCGGAGCGCAAACAACAGAGCGAGCGCGCCGACCAGGATCCAGGTCAGCAAAAGCGGCGCAATCACTGCGATGGCGGCCGCGGCCCAGGCAATCAGAGAGAACAAGATGAGGGTTACTGTGAACCTGACCAGCAAGGCGAATACTCGCTGGGGCAGCATCCGTCGCCCCTGCATCCAAAGGGCAGTCGTCGCGCTGACGATGCTCATTCCACCTGCGAGCATCAGCAACGTGAGCATGGCATCGTCTCCGTCGTCGGGAGCCGAGGGCAAACCACCAAGTCTGTTCGATTGATCCTGCCCGCTCGGTCGCGCGCGACCCGCTCGAGCACAAGCTCGAGTTTGCGGGGGTCGGTCCCGTCGCGCTTCATGACGACACCGATTAGGGGATCGTGTACCAGCTCGGCGAGCGAGCACTCCGCGGTGACGATGTCCATTGACATCTCTCCCGGCCGTGTTGGCCCCCCGAGACCCATTCTTCTGGGACGAGCAGTAGCTATTTCGTTAACGCCAAGGCGCAAGGCTGGAAAAATGGCCGGGTGGCATCGAGGAAGTTCGAGAAATGTTCTCGTTGTCGGGGTGACGCCGAGGGGCGTTTTCGACCAGGCTGGACGAAGCGGAGATGGCGATTCACACTCGTCGCGAGCACGATAGGAGGGAGCGATGGAACTGGGACAGCTCGGTGTTTGGACCGGGATGGATGGCATGAGCGCGGCGGCGGCGGCCGCCTTTGCCAAGCGGGTCGAAGAACGTGGCTATGGCGCGCTGTGGATCCCCGAGGGCCGAGGCCGCAACGCGCTGGTGCTTTCGTCGTGGCTGCTCTCTCAAACCCAGAAGCTCATCGTGGCGACCGGGATCGCCAATATTTATGGGCGCGACGCGATGGCGATGGCGAGCGGGCAGCGTGCGCTAGCCGAGCAGTCGGGTGGGCGCTTCCTGCTCGGGGTCGGCGTGTCGCACCGGCCGACGGTCGAAGGTGTGCGCGGCCATACCTACGGCAAACCGGTCGCAACGATGCGGGCCTATCTGCAGGCGATGCGCGAGGCGTCCTACGGGGCGCCCATGCCGTCCGAGAGGCCGCTGACCGTCGTTGCGGCGCTGGGACCGCGGATGATGGCGCTCTCGGGCGAGCTTGCCGACGGGGCACACCCCTATAACACCACGCCCGATCACACCGCAGAGGCGCGCCAGATTCTCGGCCCCCGCAAGCTATTATGCCCGGAGGTCTGGGTCTTGCTCGAAACGGACAGAGAAAGGGCGCGCAGCACAGCGCGTCAGGCGCTCTCTCGTTATCTGCAACTTGAAAACTATGTGAATGGCTGGCGTCGCCAGGGTTTCGGAGACGACGACCTTGCAGGCGGGGGCTCCGACCGCTTTGTCGATGCTATGGTAGCGTGGGGCGACGAAGGCGCGATCCGCGCCCGCATCCGACAGCACTGGGATGCCGGTGCCGACCATGTCTGCATCCAACCGATCCGTCCGGCGGACGCGCAAGAGGCGACCGGAGAGCGGGTGCTCGACCTGTTGGCGCCCGCGCGACGATCTTGACGGCTTCCGGCGGCCGGCCGACATTGTGCTCGTCGACCTCGGTGTTGACACGGCCGGCGATCGCGCCATCCCGGAAAGAAAGGGTACCGGCGATGTACTCGGAAACCACCCGATCGATCAAAGTCACGGTGAAGCCATTCTATCTCGAGGACCGATCCTCACCGGCCGAGGACCGTTACGTGTGGGCCTACCGCGTCCGCATCGAGAACGGCGGTGAGGAGACGGTCCAGCTGCGCAACCGCCACTGGAAGATCACCGACGGCCACGGACGGATGCAAGAAGTGCGAGGCCCAGGCGTCGTAGGCGAGCAGCCGGTCCTCGGCCCTGGTGAAAGCTTCGAGTATACCAGCGGAACCCCGTTGCCGACCCCATCCGGCATCATGGTCGGCAGCTATCAGATGGAGACGCCGGGCGGCGAAAGCTTTTGGATTCGGGTACCGGCATTCTCGCTCGATAGCCCGCACCAGCCGGTCCGGCTCAACTGAGCGCGAGGCAGGCGACCCAGCGCCCGCGCGCACGCCTCTAAAACTGCAAGAGAGAACTCGATGTCGCAAGTCGTCGCGCCCCCCTTTTCTGCGCCCAAACCGCCTTCGCGGCAACCGACCGCGGTACGGCGGCCGACCCGAGAAGAGGCCGAGGCAGCGGTTCGCACCTTGATCCGGTGGGCCGGCGACGATCCGGAGCGGGAGGGGCTGCTCGGCACCCCGGACCGCATCGTGCGCTCCTACCAGGAGTTTTTCAGCGGCTACGACGAGGACCCGATCGGGCTGCTCCGCCAAACCTTCGAAGAAACCAACGGCTACGACGAGATTGTTGTTCTAAAGGACATTCGCTTCGAATCGCATTGCGAGCACCACATCGCTCCAATAATCGGGAAGGTGCATGTTGCCTACCTGCCGGACAAGCGGGTCGTCGGCATCTCGAAGCTCGCTCGGCTCGTCGATGTCTACGCCAAGCGCCTGCAGATCCAGGAGAAGATGACCGCGCAGATCGCAAATACGCTCGACGAGGTGCTACAACCCAAGGGGGTCGCCGTAGTGATCGAGGCAGCGCATCAGTGCATGACGACCCGCGGCGTGCACAAGCCCGGCGTTACGATGGTAACGAGCCGCATGCTTGGTGCGTTTCGCGATGACCCGCTGAGCCGGCGCGAGGTGCTGGCGATGATCGGGACGCCCGGGGGAGCCAAACTCGACAACGTCTGAACCCGATCCCGAGGAGTGATCTTTATGAAGCATGATCTCGAACAGTTCTCGGCGGCATGTCACGCGATCCTCAAAGAAGATCCCGGAGTCGAGGGGCGCACGAAAGTGTGCGCCCTGGTCCGGGACGTACTGAAGGACGATGACTTTATTAAAACGTATCTCACCGATGACGTGCCCGAGCGCAAGGTGCTGTACGAAGATCCCGAGCTCGGCTTCTGCATCCTTGGTCATGTCTACCACGACGCTAAGGACAGCAACCCGCACGATCATGGTCCTTCTTGGGCGATCTATGGTCAGGCACGCGGCGAGACCGTCATGACGGACTACGCGCCGGTCGTGCGCCCGCGCGAAGAACAACCTGGCAAGGCGCGCCGGGTCAAGGATTACACCCTGAAGCCCGGCATGGCCTATCTCTACAATGAAGGCGATTTGCATTCGCCGCGCCGCGACGGCCCGACCCGCCTGATCCGCATAGAAGGTAAGAACATGGAGAAGGTCCGGCGCTATCCCTACGAGCGCGTCGCATAACGGCCCTTAAGCAGGCGGGAGGCCGATTATTCGCCGGGCGGCGGCGCGGGGGCATCTACCTCGCGCGTTTCGACCCCGTTTGGCGCGTCGCCAAAGCTGAGCCGAATGCGATAATTCCGCCAATTCCGCCGATACTCGACCGGGTCGGGGAGCGGGATAGAGGCGCTGGAGATCATTGCTAGCAAAGTCGCTCGCTGCTGGGGGCCCCCGCCTGTCAGAGCCGGAAGTGACACAGCCGGAGTGGTATTCCCGACCCCCAAGCCGGCATAGGGATCATTCGGAAGTTCTTCGTAAGAGGTGATGCTCGGGGACGGGTTCACATTGAGATAGGAAGCTGGGGTTGCTTTCCCGTCGGGGGCGACCAGCTCCGCGTTTCGCAGCGGCAGGCGGTTGACGGCGTCAACCTCGATGACATCAACGACGCCACCGGCAGGGAAGCGGATGCGGACTTGATCGTTCGCTAAAGGCGATAATCCGCCATCCGCGCAAGCCGCCAGGAAAACGATTGTCAGAATAGCAAAAACGGCCTGCATCGGGGTCCGGCATCGGAGAAGAGATCGGACTGACATCGTACGACCGGGGTCGTGACATCGTCACGACCCACGTGGCACAATTTACCAGCGTTGATGGGGGGTGCCGATGCCAGCAGATTTCGCAACGGTCGAGGACAGAAGTTTCGTCATATCGAATTCTCCCCTGCAGGATGGCACCGAAGATCGTTTACTAGACCTATGGCCGGCTCGCCGCCGATAGCAGGAACGCGGTCCTGATCACGTTCGGCTACACCAGCAGCCACCACGCAGCCGGCCGCAATCCGGCGAACGGCAATCAGCCGGGCTGGTGGGGCCGCGGGCGTAAATGCCCGCTATTTCGAGATCGACAGCGAGCTCGGGCATTCGGCGAGCCGTCCGGAACACGCTAAGTGGTCACCCGTTTTGCGAGAATTCCTGGAGCCGCTGATGGCCAAGCTCGGTTGAGGTCGAGGGCCGATGTCGCGGCCGTGACGTTGCCAGCCGAGCGCAAGGGGGCGCAGCCCGGGCTAATGCTCAGAACCCTCGGCCATGCCTGCCTAGCGCTCTACCGGCACGGCGAAGCCCCGCTATTGATTACTGATCCTTGGCTGGTCGGATCTGTCTATTGGCGTAGCTGGTGGCTGCAGAATTATCCGACCGCCGAGGAAATCGACTGGCTGGGCAAGAGCCCCCGCGTCTACATAACCCACGAACACCCCGACCATTTCCACATGCCGAGTATCCGCCGGCTCGGCAGCGGCCCGGCATACCTGTTCCCTGCCTTGGCCGAGCAGGGATACGTCGCTTACATGGTCCGGCACGGCTATCGGGCCGAAGCTATCCCGCCTTCGCGATGGCTAGCGATCGGCGAGTGTGTGTCCATCCTGTCCATCCCTCTCTGGAACGACGACAGCATGCTGCTGGTCGACACACCGAGCGCGTTGATCTTAAACCTCAATGACGCAAAGCCCCAGCCGTCGGTTCTCAGAGCGATTCGGCGTATGGCGCGCAGGATCGGCAAGCCGAGAATATTACTGTGCAGCTATTCACCTGCGAGCTGCATTAACAGCTTTCTCGACGAAACCGGGATCGTTTCGCTGAAGCCGGCCCGGCACTATGTCGACTACGTTTGCGGTTTGTGCGACACGCTTGCAGCGGACTTCTACCTGCCGTTCGCCAGCCAGGCGGTTTTCGAGCGCCAGGACAGTTGCTGGGCGAACGGCTACCGAACGAGCTATGACGACCTTCGGCGGTACTGGCGATCCGATGCTCGGCTATTGCCGCCCTACACGACGCTCGATCTGGCGGATTTCAGGCACCATTCGACAGCACCGGCGCAATACCGGCCGATGGAGCGGTCGAGGGTGGCCGCGCTCGCCGGACGCCGCATTGCCGACGAGGAAGCTGCCGCGCTATCGACCGAGGATGTTGCCGGCCTCGAGCGCAAATTGAACGTTTTTCGCTGGCTCTTGTGGTTGTTTTTTCCGCGGGGCTTTGCCTTCCAGCTCGGAGAGCGGCGCCTTGAGTACGACCCGCTTCGCGGTCGCCTAGAGGAGAGCAATTCCTCGAACCGCGGTGACTTTATCGTCGTAATACCCAAATTGACGATTAAGGAAGCCGTCCGGAACAACCATGTCTCGGAACTCGGCATCTCGATGTTCGTCAGAATCCGCCTATTGAGGCGGCTCGATCCGAGAAAAGTATATGCTCTCTTCGCGTTGTTCCAAGTCGACGACTATGGGCATCTCGAAAGCCCGATGGCCTTGCTGCGTTGGCTGGCGCGGGGAATTCGCTACACGTTCGCTCTACGCTTGCCTGTGCCGCGGCCCTGACCGGGTTTAACCGTGGTGTGTCACCGCCTCCCGGCGCACTGCCTTTTGCAGGTAGTCGAGCGCCGCTGTGAATTGGGCATCGCCGCTGGTGCCAATTATCAGCGGTTTGATCGGATGCTCCGCGGCTTCGGCGGTGCCGCCTTGGATCGATGCGGCGGGCGTCTTGGGCGACGCTGGGGCGAGTGACCCGGTGTTTTTAAGAGCTCCGTAGAGATCGCTCTCGTAGGTAACGAGCGCGTTTGCCACCTGCTCATTTTTCGGCAGATTCACGATGATGTCAGGCGCAATTCCCTCGCCCTGTATCGAACGCCCTGAGGGAGTATAGTAAAGAGCCGTGGTCAGTCGCAGCGCGCCTTGTCCTTCCAGTGGAATTATCGTTTGCACCGAGCCCTTGCCGAAACTGCGCGTGCCCATCACCGTCGCGCGGTGGTGATCCTGTAGCGCGCCCGCGACGATTTCCGCGGCCGAGGCTGAGGCGCTGTTGATCAATATGACGATCGGAGTTCCGCGCAGAAGGTCGCCCGTTGTCGGCGCGCGATAGACATGATCGTCTTGGCTGTTGCGCCCGTGGGTCGTTACCACCACCCCGCCGTCGATAAAATCGCCGCCCACTTCGACGGCAGCGTCCAAGAGGCCACCGGGGTCATTCCGCAAGTCGAGGATCAGTCCGTTCAATCGGCCTTGCGCGCGGTCTTTTAGGCGGCTGATGGCTCTAGCGAGCTCGGCGGGTGTGGATTCGGTGAAGGCGGCGATGCGAACATAGCCGATATTGTCGCCCTTCAGATCCGACTTGACCGAGACAACCCGGATGATGGTACGAACGAGTGTTAGATCAAATGGTGCCCGATCGTTGCGCGAGACCGTCAGGATCACCTTTGTGCCGGGCTCGCCGCGCAATCGTTTGACGATCTCCTCGACATCCATCCCGGTCGTCGGCTGGGCATCGATCTTTGTAATCCTGTCGCCCGGCTCGACGCCGGCATCAGCCGCCGGCGTGCCGTCGATCGGCGCGATGACCTCCGGCACTCTGCCTTCTAGGGTCAGCTCGACGCCGATGCCGCCGAATTGGCCGCGGGTCACCGCCGTCATCTGCTGGTATTGCTCCTGATCCATGAAATCGGAATGCGGATCGAGCCTGGTAAGCATCCCCTTTAGAGCGTCTCTTACGAGCTCGTCGCTCGTGACCGGGTCGACATAGCTCTTCTCGACCTGTTTGATCACGTCCCCGAAGAGTGCGAGGTCGGCGACACTCCCGGACCGAGCGGCGGAGCCGGCCCCGGCGCTGTCGCAGCCGTAGAGCGTCAGTGACACCAGGATCATGGCAGCGGCCGTGACGGCCGCGTAGCGCAGGTGTGAGATCTTGATCATCGGACCTTTCGCGGCGAAGCGGCCAGGGCAGCGTGACGCGTTGGGGCGGATCGCCCAGCCGTGCCAGAATGTGGTGTTCGCCCGTCCCGCTTCTAGGGCGCATCTCGCCGAGCGGCATTATTCCATGGTGAAGCCGCGGGCGCGCAAGTAGGCCGGAAAGTCTTGCCCTTCGGGTCGGGTGGCTTGGCGTGCCTTGTCCTCCGACCAGCCGTAACGCGAGGCGTATCCAAAGATTTCCGGCAGGCGCTGCTGCTCTCGAGGGATCGAATATCGCGCGTCACGCCTGAGGTCGTAAGCGGCGGCGGCCTCGTCAAGACACGAGTCATTGTACCGGTCTTTGTGGAGGGTGATATCGAGTGGCAAGCGCATGCTGATGTGCCCGGCCGCAGCGGGATAGCCGACACACAAACCTGCGATGGGAAACACTTTGTCCGGCAGATCCAGTGTCTCGGCGACCGCATCGGGGTGGTTGCGGATGGCGCTGATCGCACAGCAGCCGAGCCCCGCCGTTTCGGCCGCCAAGATGAACGTCTGCAGGACCAGCGCCGCATCGACCACGGCGTTGAAGAACCCTTCGAGCTTGCCGTTGTCGGCTTGGTGGCCACGCAGCGCGCCGAGCCGCTCAAGCCGGCGCGCATCACCACAAAAAACCAAGAAGACCGGCGCATTGCCGATCCACGGCATGTCCGGGACGAGGGCGGCAAGACGATCGCGTCGGGCACGCTCGTCAACCCGGATCACCGAAGCTTGCTGGAAATCCGATTTCGAGGAGGCGGAGAATGCGGCCCCGAGCAGGAGGCGCAATAGCGGCTCGGCGACCGGGCGGTCGGCGTATCGCCGATGGGTGTGCCGCAGCAGAACCTGACGCAGCCAGGGAACCTCCGAAAGGTCGCCCGGGACGCCCGTCTCGTCGCCAAATCGGGCACGCCATTCGGCCTCGTAGCTGGCACTCATAGGAACTAGCCAGTCACCGCAACGTCACCTCGCCCTGATCCGGTCGAGGTCGCCCTGATCGAAGATGTAACTCTGGTTACAGAATTCACAGGTCACGGTGGTGACCCGCTCCTTGCGCATATCCTCGAGTTCGTCGGGCGAAAAGAGACGCAGTATTCCCTCGATCCGTTCCCGCGAGCAACGGCAGCGCGCCTCGAGCCGATGGGTGTCATAGACCCGGACACCATCTTCGTGGAACAGTCGAAACAGCAATCGGTGCGGCGGTAGGTCGGGATCGACCAGCTCCTCGGCCGTTGCCGAGCTCATCAACACCATCGCCCGTCGCCAGCCGTCCTCGACATCATCGGCGATGACCCGATACCCCCCCTCGGGCGGTACACGCTGGAGCATCAGTCCCCCGGCGCGCCACGTGCCGCGGGGCCCGGCGCGCCCGACCGAGAGCTTGATCCCCGCCTGGATCTGCTCGGACTGCCGGAAATAGTGTTGCGCGCATTCGGCCAGGGTCGCCCCCGCGAGTTCGACGATCCCTTGATAGCGGTCGGTCTCCTCGCCCTGGTCGACGGTGAATGCGATGTAGCCGGACCCCAAGAGGCGCGGGACCGAGAGCTCTCCCGCCCCGGCACCGGTAAGCGCCGCCTCAAGCTTCGCCGCATCATACTGAGCGTATCCGCGTATGGCCCCGGAGGTCGATACATCGGCGACCATCAAGCGGATCGGCCCGTCGCCCTTGGTTTGGAGCGTGAAGATCCCCTCGTATTTCAGTGCGCCGGCGAGGACGACAGCGAGGGTGATGGCTTCGCCCAGCATCGCCGCCACGGGCCCGGGGTAGGCATGTTGCGACAAGATGCGGTCAATTGCCGGGCCGAGCCGGACCAGACGGCCGCGCAGCGCGAAGGGGTCGATCCGAAAGGGCTGGACAAGGTCGTCGGGTCCAGAGACGGCGCCTGAACAGCCATCCGGCATTGTATCATCACCCTTCAGCCGAGACACCAGGCGAGGATGCCCTTCTGAGCGTGCAGCCGGTTCTCCGCCTCGTCCCACACGACCGACTGGGGGCCGTCGATGACCCCGGTAGTCACCTCTTGTCCGCGCTTTGCCGGCAGGCAGTGCATGAAGATGGCGTCCGGCTTGGCATGCGCCATAAGGCGCTCGTCGACGCGATACGGTGCCAGCATGTTGTGGCGATTGACGCTCGCCTCAGCACCCATCGAGATCCAGGTATCGGTGACGACGCAATCCGCGCCCGCGACGGCTTCCAGCGGTTCGGCAGTCAGCAGCACCCGGCCGCCCTCTCGATGTGCCCATTCCAACAACCGATGCGGCGGACCGAGCTCCTCAGGGCAGGCAATGCGCAGAGCAAAACCGAAGCGGACCGCCGCGTGAACCCAGCTCGCCGCGACGTTGTTGCCATCACCGCTCCAGGCCACAACCTTACCGGCAAGGGGTCCCTTCTTTTCCTGTAAGGTCATCACATCGGCCATCAGCTGGCAGGGATGTGAGGAGTTGGTCAGCCCATTGATGACCGGCACGGTCGCGTAATGCGCCAGCTCTTCCAACTTTCGCGACTCTTTGGTGCGGATCATGATCGCGTCGACATAGCGCGACAGCACGCGCGCCGTGTCGGCCACGGTTTCGCCCCGCCCGAGCTGAGTGTCCGCCGCGTCCAGAAAGATCGTGTCACCACCGAGGTGGCGCATCGCCACCTCGAAGGAGACGCGGGTTCGCGTCGAGGGCTTCTCGAAGATCATCGCCAGCGTCTTGCCGGCAAGCGGCCGATCGCGCCGGCCGTTCTTGTAGGCGAAGCCCAGATCGAGGATACGCCGCAGAGCCGGGCTGTCGAACTGATCGAGATCGAGAAAGTGGCGCGGCGGCTCGGTGGGCGTGCCCTGGCTACGGATCAGTGCGGCTTCGCGCGCGAGGCTCCTCATGTCGGCCACTCCGCCGCCACCTTGTGCATAACGCCGAGCGCCTCCTCGATCTCGCGCTCGCCGACGATTAGCGGCGGCAGGATACGCAGTACATTTTCTCCAGCCGTCAGGCACAAGAGGCCGCTCTGGCGCAGCTTGGCGACGAAATCCGCGGCCGGCACGACGCAACGAATCCCGAGCAGCAGACCCGAGCCGCGCAGCTCGGCAAAGAGCTTGGGATAGGACCGGACCAACGCCTCGAGGCGTGCCCGCAACAGCCGCGCGGTGGTCTCGACGTGTTCGAAGAAGCCGGGTGCCAGCATCACATCGAGGACCGCGTTGCCGGCCGCCACCGCAAGTGGGTTGCCGCCAAAGGTCGAGCCGTGAGTGCCCGCGACCATGCCGGTCGCGGCGCGCTCGGTCGCGAGACAAGCACCGATCGGAAAGCCGCCGCCGAGCGCCTTGGCAATCGCCATCACATCAGGCGGGACATTCTCCCATTCATGGGCGAAGAGCTTGCCGGTCCGGCCCATCCCGGACTGCACCTCGTCGTAGACGAGGAGCAGGCCGAACTCGTCGGCGATTTCGCGCAGCCCCTTGAGATAGCCGGAAGGAGCGGCACGCACGCCGCCTTCGCCCTGGATCGGCTCGACAAAGATCGCCGCGGTTTCCTTGCCGATCGCGGCGCGCATCTCGTTCAGGTTGCCGAAGGCGACGTGGTCGAAACCGTCCATCGGTGGGCCGAAGCCCTTGAGGTAGGCCTCGTTGCCCGCCGCGGCCAAGGTCGCGAGGGTGCGGCCGTGGAACGACCCCTCACAGGCGATGATGCGCGAGCGTTCAGGGTGCCCGGTTTCGGATTGGTATTTGCGGGCGACCTTGAGGGCCAGCTCGCAGGCCTCGGCCCCGGAATTGCCGAAGAACACTGTGTCGGCAAAGGTGTTGTCGACCAGGCGCTGCGCCAGCCGCTCCTGGCCGGGAATTTGAAAGAGGTTAGAGGTGTGCCACAGGCGCTTGGCCTGCTCGGTTACGGCGGCGACGAGATGCGGGTGGCAGTGACCGAGCCCGGTCACCGCGATGCCGCTGGTGAAATCGAGAAACTTGCGGCCGTCGGTGGCCCAGAGATAAGAGCCTTCGCCCCGGTCGACGGCAACATCCCACCGACCGTAGGTCGGCATAACGGCTGAAATCACGGACAATCTCCTGCGCGATAAGTTGGGGGAAAGAGACGCGGGACCGCGTGACTATCGTCGTCGCCGGCTCGCCGGCGGCACGATCTTCCGCCCCCATCCCGAACGCCGGCTCATTCCGCCGGGA
This sequence comes from uncultured Alphaproteobacteria bacterium, assembly GCA_963703745.1. Taxonomy (GTDB): domain Bacteria; phylum Pseudomonadota; class Alphaproteobacteria; order ATCC43930; family CGMCC-115725; genus AP-15. The sequence continues at coordinate 922,720 of CAVPFL010000002.1, forward strand.
TCGCGCATCTTCGGCCCTCCCCTCTTCTCGGCAGGGCCGGCGCGGCCAGCCCGCCATCGAGCAGGAAAGCGGCGGAGTATGGGGATCGCGTACAAGCCTGTCAATTCACGCCCGCTGGCGGCATCCTCCACGCCTGGGACAGCGGAAAATTATTTCTTGCACCTCCAGAATCATCTTTCTGTCTCAAAATACTGTGACCGGTCAATTGGATAAGCTATTCTCGGCGGGCCGGCCGGCAGCCGAATTTCGGCCGCCAAAACCGGCTTGGCAGGCGAATGGCAGCGGAATTAGCCGGGTCATGATCGGGTTTGCAGAATTCCGCTATCGAAGCTTCTTTGTAATTGCTAAAATGGCATATTGCTGATATACAGGCATGCTTGCGGCCGCGGCAAGTTGTGCCATCAAGGGTGCGGCCGCGAGCTGGCGAGAGCCCGGCTATGAAGAAAGATGGCGATGTGGATTGGCGGTCGCTCGAGCAATTCTCGTTCGGCGACAGTTCGCGGTTGGCGCAAGAGCTCGTCGAGCTGGTGCTGGCAGGCAAGAAGCGGGCGACCTGCTGGGCGGCGAGCGAGGGCCCAAAGACCCATCCCGGCAAGCGATGGGTGGTGCGCGATGGCTCCGGCATCCCGATTGCGGTGATCGAGACGGTCGAGCTGATGCAACGGCGCTTTGACGAAGTCGACGCAGCCTTCGCCTTCGAGGAAGGCGAGGGCGACTGCACGCTCGCCTTCTGGAGGCGGGCGCATCGCAACTATTTCGGCCGGCAGGGAACGTTTGCGCCGGATATGCTGCTCTATTGCGAGCGCTTCCGGCTGGTCGCGCGGATCGATCCCGAGTGGTTGTCCCGGACCTGACGCCGACGCCAAATTTATCCATTCGGTCTTTGGGTCCCCCGATGCGTGTGGTCAATATTCATGCGGCGAAAAACCGGCATCGGCACCGTTTAATCAAACCCACTCGCGTGGGGACGCCGATACGACTTAAGAGCGAGCCGGAGCCGATCCGCTCAGCACTTCCGCTGGTCGGAAAGAGAGTGGGGACGTATCGTCGGGAGCGATGGCGCGACGGAGGCGAAGCGAATGCCCGACGACACAAAAATTGACCCCGGGCAAACGGTAGCCGCTCTTCGGCAAGAGCTCGCCGCGCTCGCCGCCGAACGCGACCAGGCATTGGCCGAGCGGGCGGCCATGGCCGAGGTGTTACAGGTGATCAACTCCTCGTCCGGCGACCTCGGGCTGGTCTTCGAAACCTTGCTCGGGACCGGGGCTCGCCTGTGCAAGGCCGAACAGGCAGCGATCACGCTGCACAATCCGCAGGACGGGCTTTACCACTATGGCGCCTCGTTCGGTTATGGCCGAGCATTCAAGGACTTGCTGATACGCAACCCGGTGGCGCCCGGTCGGGCCTCGCTGATCGGTCGGACGGTACTCGAAGGACGGGTTGTGCACATCGAGGATGCGTCGGTCGACCCGGAATACAAATGGGCCGACGCGCTTCGTCTCGGCCGCTGGCACACCGGGCTTGGCGTGCCGCTGCTGCGCGACGGCGCCGTTATCGGCACCCTGGCCTTGACGCGCCGGCGTATCGAGCGCTTCACCGACAAGCAGATCGAGCTGATCAAAACCTTCGCCGACCAGGCCGTTATCGCAATCGAAAACACACGTCTTTTGGGCGAATTGCGCGAAAGCGAGGAACGCTATGGTCTAGTAAGCAAGGCGGTGGCAGAAGGCATTTACGAATGGGATGTCGAGCACAATTCATTGTGGGTATCGTCGCGGCTGATCGAGATTTTTGGGTTTCAGGGTCGCAATCTCACCGCCGCGGACTGGAATGATCTGGTCCACCCGCAAGACTTTCCAAAATACCGCACAGCGCTACGAGATTGCTTCAAAGGCGTCACGGCACGGCTCGATTGCGAATATCGGGTTCGGCACAGCGATGGCCAATATCGCTGGATCGAAGACCGCGGCGTCCCGGTCCGCAACCCTTCCGGACGGGCGGTGCGACTGGTCGGTGCGGTCAGCGACGTCAGCGCGCGCAAGGAAGCGGATGAAGCCCTGCGCGAGGCACTGGAGCAGCAGACCGCGACCGCCGAGATCTTGGGGATCATCAACGCATCGCCGGGCGACCTGGCCCCGATATTCGAGGCGATGCTCGAAAAGGCATTGCGGCTGTGCGAGGTCGATATCGGCACGCTGTGGATCTACGACGGCGAAATGGTACAAGCCGCGGCAGTCCGCGGCGCGCCGCCACAACTGACCGAGTTCCTCGCGAAAGGGCCGTACCGGCCGGCCCGGCCGCAACTGCGCGTGCTGAGCGGGGCCGAGCCGCTCATGCAAATCCCCGACATCACCGAGACCGAGGCCTACCGTGAGGGCGATCCGATCCCCCGCGCCATCGCGGATCTAGGCGGCGTCCGCACCTTGCTCATCGTGCCGCTGCGCAAGGACGACGCCGTCCTCGGCAACTTTGCCATCTATCGCCGTGAGCCGCGGCCTTTTACCGACAAGCAGATCGCACTACTGCAGAATTTCGCGGCGCAGGCGGTCATCGCGATGGAGAACGCGCGGCTGTTGACTGAGACGCGCGAGGGTTTGGAGCAGCAGACCGCGACCGCCGAGGTATTGCAGGTCATCAATTCCTCGCCCGGCGATCTGATGCCGGTGTTTGATGAGATGCTGGAAAAGGCACTGCGGCTATGTGAGGCAGCCTTCGGCTTTATGGACACTTACGATGGAGAAGTCTGGGAAACTGTCGCAATGCGGCAGGTGCCGCTCAAGTACGCAGAGTATCTGAGCGAGCATCGCCGGGCGAGTCCCGAAACTGCGCATAGTCGGATCGAGCACGGAGAGCATCTGGTACATATCGCCGACCTGTCCGTGGAAGAACTCTATCGCGCTGGGAATCCACAGCGGTCGCGGTTGGTGGAGCTAGCCGGGGCCCGCACCTTCCTGGTGGTTTCATTGCGGAAAGACAGCACGCTTCTCGGTGCGTTCTCAATCTATCGCCGGGAGGTGCGGCCGTTCTCAGACAAGCAGATCGCGCTGTTGCAGAATTTTGCGGCGCAAGCGGTTATTGCAATGGAGAACGCGCGGCTACTCACCGAGACGCGCGAGGCGTTGGAGCAGCAGACCGCGACCGCCGAGGTATTGCAGGTCATCAACTCCTCGCCTGGCGACCTCGCACCGGTGTTCGGGGTAATCCTGGAGAAGGCGCACAGCCTTTGCGGGGTCGCCTCTGGCAGTTTGCAGCTCTATGACGGCGAGAAATTCCGCGCTGTCGCGATACACGGTTTGTCGGAGCCCTTTGCGGAGCGGTTGCGGCAAGGGCATCCGGGTCCTGGCGTCCGACGACTGCTCGATGAAGGCTTCGTACACAACATCGATTTGGCGGAGATCGATGATCCCTTCGCACAAATTGCGGTCGAGCTTGGCGGCCTTCGGACCACACTGCATGTGGCGCTGCGCAAGGACGGTGCACTGCTTGGTCAAATCGTAGCCGCACGCCGGGTGGTGCGGCCGTTCTCTGACAAAGAGATCGCGCTTTTAGAGAATTTCGCGGCGCAGGCGGTTATTGCCATAGAGAACGCGCGCCTGCTTGGTGAATTGCGCGAACGCACGCGCGATCTCGAAGAATCCCTCGAATACCAGACCGCGACGAGCGATGTACTCCAGGTTATCAGCCGCTCGACCTTCGACCTGCAACCGGTGCTGGATACACTCGTCGAGACCGCAGCGCGCCTGTGCGATGCGGAGATGGCGCATAGCTTCCGTCGCGACGGCGATTTATGGCGACTGGCAGCGAGCTTTGGGTTTCCGCCGGAATATGTGGCGTATTGGCAAGGGTTGGGCGCGGTTCCCTACGCCGCGGAGTCCCCGCTTGTCGGTTGGAGATGCATAGGCGAGGCACGCCCCGTGCATATTCACGACGTGCTGGCCGTCCCCGGCTATCCAGAAGTGGTGATCGGCAAGGGCAAGGCGCGGACTGCGCTCGGCGTGCCGCTGCTCCGCGAAGGTGAGGTCATCGGGAATATCGTACTCGGGCGGCGACGGGTAGAGCCGTTCACTGAGCGGCAGATCGAACTGGTGCGCACATTCGCCGACCAGGCGGTCATCGCGATCGAAAACACGCGGCTGATCACCGAGACGCGCGAAGCGCTGGAGCAGCAAACCGCGACGCGGGAGGTGCTGCAGGTCATCAACAGCTCACCCGGCGATCTCGAACCAGTATTCCAGGCGATAGTGGAGAAGGCGCACACACTGTGCGGCGCGGTGTGCGGCAGCTTGCAGCTCTGGGATGGCGAGAAGTTCCGCGGGATCGCCATGCGCGGCTTCCCAGAGCCGATGGTGGAGGCTCTACGGCAGGGCTACAGCCCAGGGCCCAACCACCCCTGCCGTGGCCTAATCGATGGGGCGCGGATCGCTCACTGCGCCGATATGGCCGCGGTCGAGGATCCGGTTACGCGATTGGGCGCGAAACTCAGCGGTATTCGAACCGTCGTCTATGTCGCGCTGCGCAAGGATGACGTTTTGCTCGGGCAAATCGTCGCCGGCCGCCTCGAAGTTCGCCCGTTCAGTGACGCAGAACTGGCGCTGCTGCAGAACTTCGCGGCGCAGGCGGTGATCGCGATGGAGAATGCGCGGCTGATCACGGAGACGCGCGAAGCTTTGGATCAGCAAACGGCAACCGCCGAGGTGTTGGGCGTCATCAACAGCTCGCCCGGCGACCTCGCCCCGGTGTTCGACGCGATGCTCGAAAAGGCCACTCGCCTTAGCGATGCCGCGTTCGGCATCATGCAGATGTATGATGGCGAGGCCTTCCATACGATGGCTCACCACAATTCGCCGCCGCAGTTCGTCGAGTTCCTGCGCACACCCTTGCGCCCGACGCTCGGGATGGCCAGGGATCGCATTGTTCACGGCGAAGATGTCGTGGCGTTCGTCGATATCGCGGCCGACGCCGTATACGGGCGGGACAGCGCGCTGCCGCGCCGGCTTGTCGAACTTACCGGCGCACACAGTCACCTGACCGTAGCGCTCCGTAAAGACGGTGTCCTTCTCGGCCAGATTGTCATGTATCGCCAGGAGGTAAGACCCTTCTCCGACAAGCAAATCGCGCTCGTCAAGAATTTCGCGGTACAAGCAGTCATCGCAATGGAGAATGCGCGCCTGCTGACCGAGACGCGCGAGGCGCTGGAACAGCAGACCGCGACCGCCGAGGTGTTGCAGGCCATCAACTCGTCGCCCGGCGAACTCACTCCGGTCTTTGACGCGATATTGGAAAAGGCCCACACGTTGTGCGGTGCGCCGCTCGGGTCGTTGGTGCTTTGGGACGGCGAGCAGTTGTGCGCGGTCGCCACGAGAGGATATCCGCAAAGATACGACGCGATGGCGCGCCAGGGGTTCTCGCCAACTCCACCTTTCAGGCGGCTGCTGAGGGGAGAGCAGTTCGTTCACGCCCCCGATCCCGCCGGGCCAGAAGCGCCTGACCGTGACGACCCAATGAAACGCGCGGCTGTCGAGATCGCGGGCGTCTGCACTGCGCTGTTTGTCCCCTTGCGCAAGGATGCGAAGGTGCTCGGCTATATCAGTGCACAACGGCAGGAGGTGCGGCCGTTCACCGACAAGCAGATCGCGCTGCTTGAGGGTTTCGCGTCGCAGGCGGTGATCGCGATGGAGAACGCGCGGCTGCTCGGCGAATTGCGCGAACGCACGCACGATCTCGAAGAATCGCTTGAATACCAGACTGCAACGAGTGACGTGCTACAGGTCATCAGTCGCTCGACCTTCGACCTGCAGCCAGTGCTCAACACGCTGGTCGAGACCGCCGCGCGGCTCTGCAATGCCGATCAAGCCATTCTAGGCCGCCGCGACGGCGAGTTGGTGCGGCTCGCGGCGAACTTTGGATTCCCGCCCGAGTTCGAAACGTTTCTGCGCGAGCATCCGCAAGATATCAGCCACGGGACTGTCAGCGGCCGAGCCATCCTGGAGCGGCGAGTCGTCCAAATTCTCGATGCTGCCGCTGATCCCGAATATGAACTGCGCGAGGCCGTTGAGGTTGGCGGATCTCGGTCGGGACTCGGCGTGCCGCTGTTACGCGAGGGAGAGCCGATCGGTTCGATTGCGCTAGCCCGGCGGAGGGTCGAGCCGTTTAGCGAGCGGCAGATCGAGCTGGTGCGCACCTTCGCCGACCAGGCGGTCATCGCGATCGAGAACACTCGGCTCTTGACCGAATTGCGGGAGTCGCTGGAGCAGCAGCAGGCGATCGCCGAGGTGCTGCAGGCTATCAATTCCTCGCCTGGAGATCTCGCGCCGGTGTTTGACGCGATTTTGGAGAAAGCGCACAGCCTCTGCGGTGTCGCATACGGCAGTCTGGAGCTATACGATGGGCAGAAGTTCCGGTCGGTCGCCGAGCGTGGATTATCCGACGAGTTCGCTCGCGAGCTACGAGAGGGTTATCCGGCTCACCTTTCGCCGGCCAGTCGGGCGTTGATCGATGGGAAACGGGTCTCGCATATTGCCGACGCGGCCCAGATCGATCATCCAATTTTTCGTAGCGCCGCCCAGTGTGAAGGCATCCGCACTGTGCTGTTCGTGCCGTTACGCCGCGATGACGCGTTGCTCGGAATGATTGCCTCTGCCCGCCGCGAGGTCCGGGCATTCTCGGAGAAGGAGATCGCGCTGCTCGAGAGCTTTGCGGCACAGGCGGTGATCGCAATGGACATTACCAGGCTGCTTGAAGAGATCCGCCAGCGCCAAGCCGAATTGCGCGTGACCTTTGACAATATGGGCGACGGCGTGGCGATGTTCGACACCGAATTGCGGCTCGCCGCCTGGAACCTCAATTTCCAGCGAATCCTCGATTTGCCCGACCAGCTACTGGCGGAACGTCTTCCCTATGCCGACTACATTCGACACCTCGCCCGGCGTGGCGAGTTCGGCAGTGCCGACATCGAGACGGAACTGAGCCGCCGCCTCGAAACGATCGGCCAGGAATTGCGCTTCGAGCACACCCGGCCCGAAGGGCGCATCATCGAAGTGCGGCGCAACGCGGTGCCGGGCGGCGGTTTTGTGGTGATCTACAGTGACGTCACCGAGCGCAAGCGCGCCGAGGAAGAGATCCGCACCGCGCGAGACACCGCCGAGAAAGCGTTGCAGGAATTGCAAACGGCCCAAGCGAGCCTCGTCCATGCCCAGAAGATGGCGGCACTCGGCCAGCTGACAGCGGGGATCGCCCACGAGATCAAAAACCCACTCAATTTCGTCAACAACTTCGCCGAGCTGTCGGGCGAACTGTTGCTGGAGCTGAAGGAGACGACGGCGCCGGCGGTGGCGGCGCTGGGCGATGACGAGCGCGCGGCGGTCGACGAGGTCGTCGAGATGCTGCGGGGTAACCTCGACAAGATCGCCGAGCACGGCAAGCGGGCCGACGGCATCGTCAAGAGCATGCTCGAACACTCGCGCGGGGTCTCGGGCGAGCGCCGGGTGGTCGACCTCAACGCGCTGATCGAAGAGGCCCTCAACCTCGCCTATCACGGTGCGCGCGCTCAGGATGCGAGCTTCAACATCACCTTGGAGCGGGAGTTCGATCGCGGGCTCGCGCCGACCGAGCTGGCGCCGCAGGAGATGACCCGGGTGTTTCTCAACTTGTTCGGCAACGGCTTTTATGCGACCGCCAAGCGGCAGCGCGATGGCGCCGGCGCGGGCTTTCGGCCGACATTGAGGGTGGCGACGCGCGAGCTCGGCGACGCGATCGAAGTCGGGTGCGCGACAACGGCACCGGCATCGCGCCGGAGATCCGGGGCAAATTGTTCCAGCCCTTTGTCACGACAAAGCCTACCGGCGAGGGCACCGGGCTCGGCCTGTCGATCAGCTATGACATCGTCACCCAACAGCACGGCGGTACGATCGAAGTCGACAGCCGGGCCGGCGAATTCACCGAATTCACCATTCGTCTGCCGCACGCTCGGTAGGGCGATCGCTGGGACGAGACTGCTTCGCGCGCCGCTTCTCGCAGTGACGGGGCTGTTGCCCAGAAGTGATGTTGCGGCCGCGCTCCGATATGTGTAATAATATGTGTAAAGGATTACACATGGCAACGAATTTGTCGATCGATCCCGTGCTTCTCGATCGTGCCCTGGCGGTGAGCGGCGAGCGCACCAAAAAGGCGGCTGTTACCAAGGCGCTGCAGGAATTCATCGCCCGGCGGCGGCAGAAAAACTTGCTCGAGCTGATGGGCAAGCTCGAATGGGACGAAGGGTTCGACTACAAGGCCGAACGATCGCGCCGTTGAGCCTCTTTGTCGATACCAGCGTCTGGTCACTGGCGTTTCGCCGCGATGCGCCCGCTGTGGCAAGCGAACGGGACGAGCTGGTCCGCGCGATCCGAGCCGGCGAAGAACTCGTGACGACCGGTCTCGTCCTGCAGGAGCTTCTGCAAGGCTTCTCCGGCCCGAGGAACCGTACGCAAATTCTCGATCGGTTCGCCGCGTTGCCGCTGCTGGTGCCCGACCGGCGCGACCATGTGGAGGCGGCCGAATTGAAAAACAAATGTCGACGGGGCGGTATTCAAGCCGGCACGATCGATGCGCTTCTGGCGCAGCTTTGTGTCCGCCACGACCTCACGATGCTGACGTCCGACAGAGACTTTCGCAATATCGCCCCGCACTGCGCCCTGAGACTCTGGACCGCGCCCGCATAGCCAGGGCTTCAGGCAGAGCGGGGCTGCGCCCGGCGATGGCCGCTGACCTCGGCGCCATCGACCGGCGACAGGCGGAGAAAACCGAGGGCCGAGAGAAGGGGGATCAGCGCAATCAAAAACAACGCGAGTTGGAAGTCGCCGACCGTGACCCGCGCGGGGCCGGCAATCACTGCGAGCAATGCCGCCCCGACCGCGACGCCGAAGCCTCTCGCCAGCTGTTGAGCAACGCCGCTGACACTGGTGCTCTTGCTCAACAGCGGGGGAGGGACGTCGGCGTAGCTCACCGCGTTGAGCCCGAGATACTGAATGCTGCGCACACAGCCGGAGAGCAGCAGAAGACCAACGACCAGCCAGACCGGCGTGTCGGCGTGCAACAGACCGCAGGCCGCCGTTACTGCGGCGGCGAGACAGGCGTTGCCGGCGAGCAGCCGGCGAAAGCCGAAGACGCGCAGGAACGCGCCGGAGAATATGCGTACGAGCATGGCGCCGAGGCTCGCCGAGAAGGTCAGCAGGCCGGCATGCAAAGGGCTCAGCCCAAAGCCGACCTGAAAGAACAGGGGCAGCAGAAAAGGTGTCGCATCAAGGCCCATCCGGCACAGGCTGCCGGTCACCGTGCCGACGCGGAAGGTGCGGATGCGCAACAGCCGCAGGTCGAGGATCGGATCCTCGCGCTGCCGAGCGTGCCAGATGTAGAGCAGCAGGATGGCGAAAGCCGCCGGAAAGAGCAGCGCGCCGAGGCGCGTCGGGATGATCGGGCGTCCGAGATTTTCAATGGCGAACTGGAGAAAGGCGAGCCCGAAACCGGCAAGGACGAACCCGCGCAGATCGAAGCTGGTCGGCGCCGGCGCGCGGAAGTTGTCGATCAGATAGAGCGCCAGCACGACACCCATGATGCCGATCGGGACATTCAAGTAAAAGATTGCGCGCCAGGAAAAGTAGCTCGTCAGAAAGCCGCCGACGATCGGACCGACGGTCGGCCCGATCATCGCCGGGATCGTCATCCAGTTCATCGCCGAGACGAGCCCCGAGCGCGGAAAGCTGCGCAGCAGGATCAGACGGCCGACCGGTGTCATCATCGCGCCGCCAAATCCTTGCACGACGCGCATCAGCAGCAGCATCGGCAGGCTCGTCGAAACACCACAGAGCGCCGATCCGGTCGCGAAAATCGCGATCGCCGCGCAGAACACCACGCGCGCGCCGAGCCGGTCGGCGATCCAGCCGCTCAATGGGATGAACACCGCAAGGCTCAGCAGGTAGGTCGTGATTACCAGATTGAGGCGCAGCGGATTTGCGCCGAGGCTCTTTGCCATGTCGGGGATCGCCACGGCGATCATCGTCGAATCGAGGCCTTCCATGAAGAAAGCGCAACCGATCACCAGCGGGATCAGAATTCTGCGGTGCTGCTCCCGCGCCGAGCCGGTGCGTGTATCGACTCTCGACTTCATGACATTCTCGCGAGACCATAGCCGATCGCGAACCCTGGTGGGGCGGCAACCGTGAGCGGGCGAGAGATTGACGCCGAGCTCCTTGAACGCTGGGCGCTCGGCTATCTCGGGCGCTATGCCAGCTCGGCCGAGAATTTGCGGCGGGTTCTGATCCGCCGCGCCCGACGCCATGCGCCCGAGGCTGCGGTGCAGGCGAGGGTCCTGATCGAGATCATCCTCGCTCGATATCGGGAATCGGGGATGCTCGACGATGCCGGTTATGCCATCGCGCGGGTGGAATCGCTGCATCGCCGGGGCGACTCGCTGAAAGCCATTCGCGCCCGGCTGGCGGCCAAGGGGGTTTCAGCCGAGGTCGTAGTGGAAGCCGTCTCAGACCTTCGAGAAAAGACCCCTGATCCCGATCTCACGGCAGCCTGCGCCTTCGCCCGCCGGCGCCGGCTCGGACCGTTCCGCCGAGGGGCGGCTGACCGGCAGCGTGAGCTTGGCGTGTTCGCACGCGCCGGCTTCAGCCGCCGCATCGCCGAAGCGGTACTTGCTTGCCGCGACACCGAGGCGGTCGAGGCGCTTGGACGTGACGGGCTTTGCTGAGCAGCCTCAGGCGAGCCGGCGCCGGCGAGCTGCGTCACCCGCCGAGGCGGTCTCTTCCGGCGCCGCCGGCATTGCAAGGATCGCGATTGGACTGGGGTCGCGCGAGCTGATCCCATGTTCGTCAAAGGCTATTTTGACGAGCCGATTGAAGGCTCGCCCGACGGCCCATTGCTTCCCGGCCATAGTACGGATCCGCACCAGCAGCACGACGGCAGACGCGTCGAGCGTGTCGACGCCCTGGTAATCGAAGGGGTCCAGAATAGAAGCGCCCAACGTTTCATCAGCCGCCAATTCGGTGCAAGTCTGGCGCAGGATTTCGACCACGCGATCGATGTTCTCGTCATTTGAGATCGTGATTCGGGCGACGACGTAGGCAAAATCCCGCGTCAGGTTCTTGACTGTCGTGACCTCGCTGAACGGGACCGTATGGACCGTACCGGCCTGATCGCGCAGCCGGATCGTGCGAACCGTGATCGCTTCAACCACACCCGCATGGTCCTTGCCGACATCGACCACATCGCCGATTGCGACTTGATCCTCCATCAGGATGAACAGGCCGGTGATGATGTCCTTGACCAGCGCTTGGCTACCGAACCCGATCGCCACACCGACGACGCCGGCTCCGGCAAGCAGCGGCGTGATGTCCATCCCGATATGCGACAGGATGATCAGCGAGGTCAGGACGACGAGCACCGACAGCATCGCCGTTCGCAGGAGTGGCACCAAGGTGCGGATGCGTGTCCGCCGCTGCGTGCCGGTCGAATCGATCCCGTTCAGATATCGGTCGATTGCGCCGGCGAAGATTTCCCAAATGGCGAGCGCGACAAAGAGTTCGAGGCCGATCGACAGCACGTTGCCGATGATGCGTCGGCCGAGGTCAGTGCCCAGCCAGGCAAAGGCCCCGATGTTCCAGGCCTGGAGCATCGTAAGCGCGGCCAGGATATAAACGACCACGCCGGTCATGCCGGTCAGGATCGGAATGTAGCGGTTAACGCGCTGCTCGAGCGTCGGGAACTGTACTTTGAGCTCCGGGTTAATGGCAAAGCCGCGCCGGCTCAGCTCTCGGATAAAATGGACGACAGCCTGTGCGGCGACCATGACGACGAGACTTAAAGTGGTGGCGCGCGCCACGTAGACGAACCCGCCATGGATGCGCAGCGCGTAAATCAAATAAATGCCTGAAATGTAGAGAACGGCGAGGACGGGCCAGATCTCGGCAAGACTGCGGCGAATGCGACCCCAGCCAGAAGCTGTGGCCGGCGCGCCGCCGATCCATTTGGCGATCTGGGCGCGGTTCTGCAGCACGAAGATGATCGCAAGGAGGGCGAGTACCAACCCAGCCGCGTTGAGCATCAGGCCGTAGATCGCTCCCGGAGCCCCGAGCCACCAAGCCGCTTCGGGAACCGCGTAGCCGAATACCGCCCAGAGGATGAATCGTCTGATCCAGATGTAGAGATAGTTGCGGGTCTCCGCGTCGAGCGGCAGGAATACCGCGCCGCTGTCCGCCGGCAGCAGCAAGTTCTTCGCGCCACAAAGGACAAGGCGGGCTTGGACCGTCGCATTTAGCAATATCGACAGCGTGATCCGGGCGCGGGTCAACGGCTCGACCGCCATCAATAGCGCAGCGTACGCGACGGCGGCGAAGACCGAAATCGGCAAAATGTCGAGGACCAGGCCGAGCAGCGCAAACAAGGCGCGCACGGTCCGGGTGTCGCTGCGTCGCGCCGGCAAACGCGGCATCAGCCGCGTCAAAACCCAGCGTACAATCCGTTCGGCTACCAGGGCGATACCGAAGACAAGGACCAACGCAAATCCTGCCTCGGCCCACAGCCGTCTTGCCGCTGGATCCGAGACTTGGTGTCGGGCCCAGCCGACCAGCCGCGGCGCGTCGATTATAACGCCGACACCGGCCAGGACTTCACCGGTGAAGGCGTCGATTTGTTGCGACAACTGAGCAAAGAAAGCGGGGCCCGCGGGCTGTTCCGCCACGACGCCGCGTTGGGCGGCGATCAGCGCACGGAGCTGTGCGACGAGCTTAGCTCGCGCAGTGTCGTCCTGCAGGGTATCGACCAGCCGCTCGAGCTCGTCCGCTGTCACCGGTGCCGGTTGCGTCGCCGGTGCCGGCGTGTCCGCTCGCACCTTCGTCGGCAGCGCGATAGCAACACAAAGCAGCAGCAGAAGGACGACTCGGTACCCCAATTTCCGAATCCGACTCCGGGTTCTTTTCCGAACGACAGAACGTCAAGCGGGCTCCCGCTCGCGCATCAAGGCAGCAACGGCGAGGCCATCAACGTCACCACGGCGTTCGAGAGCAGCGATGACACGCGGGCGATCGACCACCGGCCGGTTCTGGCTCAGCTTAAACTTGCCCTCCAACCGAGTGACGGCGATGTCGAGCCCGATGATTCCTTTGAGCATGCCCTGCAGGTATGGTTCGGGAAGGTCCTGCATTCGCCACGGTTGCTGGCCGCCGGCTTCGTGCCGTTCAGACAAACGATGCAACAGGCGGCGCAGCCAGTCGTCGTCTTCTCTCAGCCGGACCATCCCGTAGGCGTGGACGTCGACGTAATTCCAGGTCGGCACGCTCGGGCCGCCGGCATACCAGCTCGGTGAGATATAGGCATGCGGGCCGCTGAAAATCGCCAAGGTCTCGCCGCCTTGGCGGAGTTCCTCGACCTGGGGGTTCGGGCGTGCGAGATGGCACAGCAGGTGCAGCTCCTCGCCATGGCGCTCGACCAGGAAAGGAATGTGGCTCGCGACGAGCCCCGCGGCGCCATGGCTGACGAGCAAACCGAAATCGTGCTGCTCGATATGTGCGATCAGCACTGCGGGACGCGTTTCAGTGAAGGCAGGAGGCAAATAGACCACGGGATCATCTCCAACTTACCGAGCCCCTGATGAGCGTCAGCGCAAATAATTGAGGATGAGACTACCGAGCAACACCGCTCCGGAAAAGAAAAGGATCGCGCCCGAACCGCGGCTTATCCATCGGAAGTGGCGTGGCTCGATCGAATCGCGAACTCTTCCTATGCCGAAACTCAACCCCAACCACCATAGCAAAGAACCGACCCAAACTCCGAGAACCAGGATCGACGCGTGGCCGAATGTTGCCTGCGTTCCGCCGAGGCCGACAGCAGCGAAAATGCCGAGGAAAGCGAGAATGGTGATCGGATTGGTCAGCGCCAGCACGAACGTCGAGACAAAATCGCCCAACAAGCTTTCAGCGTCGCGTTCCGATTCGAGCGCGGCCGGCGGCTCGGCCATGAAGGCCCGACCGCCGATGTAAAGAAGATAACAGCCGCCCGCAAAGCGCAGCCATTGCTGATAGTCGATCAACCAGTCGGCAATGGCTGTAAGGCCGAACCCGGCGATGATCCCAAAGACCGCGTCGGCAGTCGCCGCACCGAGCCCGGACACGAAGCCCGCGAGCTTGCCCTCGAAGATCGTCCGGCGGACACACATGACCCCCACCGGACCGACCGGCACGGCGATGACGACCCCGACCAAGATGCCTGTCAGGAAAAACGATATAAGCATCTGGTCGAGATCTCAGGCCGCTGCACCCCTTCACTGTCCGGGAAGGGGTATGGGCATGCAACCCGAAAGGCGGCCGCTGTGAGAGCCCCCACGGCGCGCTATGTTGACCCTCAAACTTCAGGAGATTGTCGATGACTGATACCGAGGATGCCTATGGGTTCGAGTTCACCTCAATCGATGGCGACAGCTTGCCGTTCGAGGCGTGGCGAGGCCGGCCGGTGCTGGTCGTCAACACGGCCTCGTTCTGCGGGTACACGCCGCAATACAGCGATCTCCAAGCGCTCTGGCAGCGCTACCGTCATCGCGGCCTCGTCGTGCTTGGGGTGCCGTCAAACGATTTCGGGGCGCAGGAACCGGGGTCGGCCGCCGAGATCAAGCAATTCTGCGCTGCAGGTTATGCCGTCGACTTCCCGCTTACCGAGAAATCCCGGGTCATCGGCGCCGAGGCTCACCCGTTCTATCGCTGGATAGCCGCGGAGGTTGGCGAAGCCGGCTCGCCCCGTTGGAACTTTCACAAATACCTGATCGGGCCCGACGGACAGCTCGCCGGCACCTGGCCATCGCAAGTCGCCCCGAGCGATGACCAAATCACCGCCGAGATCGAGCGGTTATTGCCGCCATAGCCCTAGCTCAGTCCGCGGCCGGCTCAATTTCGGCTAGGGGGGTCGGTGCGCTCGGTGAACAGATCGCCGGCGGTGCGCAATAAGCGGCGGCAGGGCGTCACCTCGACAGCGGACGGCAAGAGGCTGCGAGGGAGCCCGGCAAAGGGTTTTGGCGGAACGTCGTGCGGCTGCCGGCGGTTTGCGAAATGAGAACAGCGCACGAGCAATCCACGGGTGAATGGACCGAGAATGAGACCTAGATGCGAGCAATGAGGGGAGACGTCGCCGCGGTCCTGGTAATGCTGCTGGTACTCGGCTGCTATATGTCCGGCGCCGGCGCATCAGCTCAAGGTACGAACGGTCCGAACGTGATCATCCGGCTCCGATTGGCCGGCGACAGCGTGGCGCTTCCACCGATGCGGTCGTGCCTCGCAGACAAGCTGTCCCAGATGCCTGACGTTAAGGTTGTTACTGTGCCGACCGAAGGCGCCCGGTTTATTGTCGATGTCATCGCTGCGAAGAGCGTCGACGAGAACATATTCGCCAGTATTGTGGTAGCAAAGACCTTCCCGATGGAACAATTTCGGCCACGAATCAAGGAAGGGGAGGACGCGGATGCTCTGCTGAAGAGCATCCGCTACTACACTCTGCTTCGGCTGCACGAGCTCGTTCCGGCTCGGTCCTCTGAGAGCCTTTGTCTTGCTATCGCTGCTGACCTTGGCGACAAGGTGCTTTCGAAGGAATACACCGAGCGTAATGATTGACCGCGCGCGCACAGCTCAACCTTGGCTGGGTCGGTGCCCAGTGACGGTAGCAAGCACGGAAGACGGTTATTCTGCGGCAACCAGGCGAGGAGAATAGGTCATGAAGAAGGCATTAAGTCTTGCCTTTGCAGCAATGACTAGCGTGGCGCTTTTCTCCAGCCACGCGGGAGCGCAAGTCGCGCCGCAGACAGTGGAACTCGCCAAGGTCAATGTGCAGAAGCTGGCGGCGGGCTATCGTGCGTCCAAGGTCATCGGCAGCAGCGTTAGCAACGATGCCAACGAAATCATTGGTAAGATCGACGATCTCCTCGTGAGCCCCGACGGAAAAGAGCCATTTGCCGTGCTGTCAATCGGCGGCTTTCTCGGCATGGGCAGTCACTTGGTTGCGGTCCCTTACGACAGTCTGAAGCTCGTCGACAAAAAGTTGGTGCTGCCGGGCGGCACAAGGGAAAGTCTCAGAATGCTGCCTGAGTTCAAATACGCTGCCGAGTAGCCTAGCGCGATTGCCCGCCGATAGAGGGCGCGGTGGTGATCTTCGCTCGCAACAATAAAATTAGCGAGGAGGGGCCTCGGAGATCCATCCGGGGCGCGGACCGGCGTCAGCCTCTTGCCTCCGGCGCAGCAGCCGCGCGCGTAAACACGATGGTCACGCGCGTGCCCCGGCCGGAACGCGACTCGACCGCAGAGACTCGCCTTGGCGTTTTCACGCAGGGACCGGACGATCAGCGAGCTGAGCTTTCCGGGCTTAGGCCATTCGACCCCCTCGGGCAGACCGACACCGTCATCCGCAACGATGACCCGGCAGCCCTCGCCATCGGCTAGGCTTCGCAGGGTGATCGTGCCCCGGTCGCGGCCGGTGAACGCATGTTTGAGCGCGTTGGTCATCAGCTCGTTGACCACCAGCCCGGCCGGCATGGCGACATTCACCGATACCGGATAGGCATCCACCTTGAGATCGAGCCGGATCCCCTCGACCGCATGCGAGCGCATCACAGCGGAGGCAATCTGGCTGAGATAGATGCCGAGATCGATCTCGTCGCCCTGGGCATCCTGCGACATAGACTGGTAGAGGAGTTGTACGGATTCGATACGCCCGGCGAGCCGGGCGAAAGGCGCGGCGGCCATCCTGGCGGGCGCGTTACGCGCCTCGAGGCGTATCAACGCCGTGATCATCTGCAAATTATTCCTGACGCGATGCTGGATCTCCCGAAGCAACGTGTCCTTCTCTCGAAGCTGCTGCTCCAGCTCTTCACGCTGCACTTTCTCGTGCGCACTGACGTCCACCAGCGCGACGAGCCTAAAGGTCAGGGTTCCGTCATCATCCTCGATGAGGTTGGAATAGGCATCGACGATCGCCGGCTCGCGCCCTGCCCGTTCGATCCGAAAGGTGCCGACAAAGTCACTTGCTTCTGTAACCGCCGCACCCAGCTTGCGCTCCCTATCCTCACCGTCTCCTTGGCCAAGGAGAACGCTCCAAGGCCTGCCCTCGATCTCGATGGCGTTCTGCCCGGAGAGTTTCTCGAACTCCGGATTGGCGTAGACGATGTGCTCGCGGAGCTTCAGCTCCGATACGACGATGGCGATCGGAATTTGATCGAGAAACCGCCTAAACTGCTCGCTTTCGAGCGCGTCAGCTAAACCCGGCGTGCCGAGCAGCTCTTCGACCTGCTCGGCTTTATCGTTGTCAGTTGCGGCCATCGCGTGGGTCCTTTCGGCGGAGCGTGGTGACGATGAACAGGCCAGTTCGCGCGCGAATGGCGCGCTTGAGGATATCATCGGGGCGATCACCTGCGACGTTATTCGATTTTGCTCAATCGACGTGCCCCGATGAACGCCAGTTCCGAGCGCCACAATAGTCAGTTGGGTGTTGGGTCTGTGCAGCGACCCGTGATGCGGCGACAGTCGGCGTTCGCTGCGGGAAAGCCGAAGCTAGGCTGGCGCCGGCTCAATGCGTTCGACATGAGGGGCGCGGGGGTCGGAAAGCTCCGCGGCACGCGTCAGCGTCCGGATGGCGAGCATGCCGCGCTTGCCGCGGATTTCGATCTCGTAGCGTGGAAACGCCGAAAGGTCGAGCCCGGCGCGCAGCACCGTCTCCTCCGAGACGACGAGCTCGCAACCATAGGTTTTTGTCAGGGTTTCGAGGCGGCTTGCGGTGTTGACCGCGTCGCCGATCGCGGTCATCGCGACGGCACTCCCATAGCCCATCTCGCCGACGATCGTCGGCCCGATGTGAATTCCGATACCGATGCGCAGCGGCTGATCGAGCTCGCCATGCAGCGAGCGATTGAGCTCACCCAGGCGCTCGGACATCAGCCGGGCCGCGTCGAGCGCCGCGCGGCTAGCGGCGCGGGCGTCGTTCTCGATGCCGAACAGGGCCATGACACCGTCGCCGATGAATTTGTCGACACGCCCGCCCGCCGCCTCGACGGCCCGCCCCATCGCCGCGAAATAGCGGTTGAGAACGAACACCACGTCATAAGGAAGCCGTCCCTCGGCAAGGCTGGTGAAGCCGCGGATGTCAGCGAACAAGATGGCGATTTCGCGCTCGCTGCCCTGTGCGAAATCGACCCGGCGCCGTCCGTCCGAAGCATGGGCAAAGGGCGGCAAGAGCGGAACCACTTCGATCGCCCCGTGCGGCCGCAGCTGGCAAGCGAGGCGCACATTGGCGGTCGCGCCGATGCGGCGCAGCACCCGCTGCTCGTCCTCACCGGGCGGATCGATGCTGTGGAGTTCGCCGCGCACCCGCACCCGGCAGGTGGAACAGCGGCCGCGCCCGCCACAGACATGGGCATGCGGGATGCCGGCGAGGCGGCTCGCCTCGAGCACGCTGGTGCCGGGCACGACCTCGACAACCCGCCCATCCGGATAGCCGATGTGCACGAGACCGCGGCGGCGCTGCCAAGCGCGGCGCACGAGACGGGCGAGCAATACCGCCGCGACTGCGCCGATAAACAGCCGGGCCAGGATCTTGCTGATCTCGTCGAGGACGCGTGCGACACCCGGCGATGGCAAGGTCATATTTGCGAAGGCCTTGCCGGTCCAGCCGGGATCCGCGGCCAGTACTGCGACCTGCCGGCCCGCTTCGATCATCCCGAGCAGCGCCAGCACCGGAACGAGCACAGCGACTATCAGGGCCAAGGGTTGCAGTCGCCCATACCAGGGACGCACGCGGAGCCAAAAATGCAAGCCGATCATCGCGTGCGCCCATGCCACGACGAGGACCAGCATCTGCAGATAGCCCTGACCGGGCGAGCGGACGAAAAAGATCCACAGCAAATAGGCGTAGTAGCCGACGTCGGTGTGGAAAAAGCTGTCGGAAATACGGGTCCCAACGACGTGCCGAACGAGCAGCAATGGAATTGCGAAGCCGAGGATCAGCTGCGCGGCCTCGGCAATGCGCAAACGCAGTGTCCGCCGTTGCCATAACGCGGAGAGCGCGAGCGCGTAGTGGGTCAGGAAGCTGCCGTAGAGCAGCGCCTGGGCTGGTCGATTCGTCCAGATCCGGAAGACGTACCAGAGCACATCCTCCATCGCTCTGAGCGAGATCAGGCCGACCGCGTGGTTGAGCAGATGCATCGTCACATAGGCGAGCATTATCAAGCCGGAAAGGAGGCGCAGCCGCCGGATCACCCGACACCCCGCCCGAGGCAATGCGGCGGCACGAAACCTCTTGTCATCGGCCCCCGGCATCCCTTATCCGGGCGCCGCTCCGCGCCGGGAGCGGCGCCGCGGCACCAGAGCCGGCGGCAAAGGCACAAATCTGCCGCCATGTTGATACATTGTTTCCGCAATCCGAACCGACAGTAAGGCGATGCTGGAGATACGGCACCTGGTCAAACATTTTGGTCCGCTGAAAGCGGTCGACGACATCTCCTTCACCGTGCCGCGCGGCGAGGTACTCGGCTTTCTCGGCCCGAACGGCGCCGGCAAGTCGACAACAATGAAGATGATCACGGGTTTTCTCGCTCCGACCGCCGGCACCGCGATCGTGTGCGGTCATGACATCGCGACACAACCGATCGCCGCCAAGAAGTGTATCGGCTATCTGCCCGAAGGCGCGCCGGCCTATCCGGACATGACACCGGCCGATTTTCTCGACTTCATCGCCCATATCCGCGGCTTTGCTGGGGCTGAGGCAAAGCGTCGCATCGGCCGGATCGTCGAGATGATCAGAATCGCCGGGGTTCTGCATCAGCCGATCGAGACATTATCGAAGGGCTTCAAGCGTCGCGTCGGAGTGGCGCAAGCGCTGTTGCACGATCCTCCCGTGGTCATCCTCGACGAGCCGACCGACGGGCTCGACCCCAACCAGAAATATGAGATGCGGCGGATCATCGGAGCAATGCGCCCAGAGAAGGCGATCATTATTTCGACCCACCTGCTCGAAGAGGTCGAGGCGGTATGCAGCCGGGCAATCATCATCGCGCATGGCCGCATTCTGGCCGACGGAACCCCCGCACAGCTGGCCGAACGCTCGCGCCATCACAATGCCGTGCGTCTGGGCGTTGCCTCCGGGACCCAACCGCAGGTTCGCGCCGAGCTGGCGCGGCTACCCGGGGTGGCCACCGTCGAGGCGGTCAGCGACAGCGAGGGCGACGCGTTGATGATCTTTCCCGCGGGCGACGGCCCGGTTGTCGCAAAGGTCGCCGACCTCGCGCGCGCCCATGGCTGGGAGATCACCGGTCTCAGGGTCGAGCGCGGCCGGCTCGACGACGTCTTCCGCGAAATCACGACCGTACCGCCAGAAGCGGTTCCAGTCGCTGCCGCCGCCTGAGGGCCGAGCTCGAATGTCTCCGTGCATATCAAGAGAAGCCCGTCACCCCCGCGGAAGCGGGGGTCTAGGGGCGCCGCCGCAGGACTTTGCCATCCCAGATTCCCGCTTTCGCGGGAATGACGACCGGAAAATGCACGGACGCTAATGCGCAACATCCTGACCATATTTCGTCGCGAGCTCGCCAGCTATTTCGCCACTCCGCTGGCCTATGTGTTCATCGTCATTTTTCTGGTCATGGCGGGGGTGCTGACGTTCTTCCTCGGCAATTTCTTCGAGCGCGGACAAGCCGACCTGCAATCCTTTTTTGCTCTTCATCCTTGGCTCTACCTCGTCTTGATCCCGG
The DNA here is from genome assembly GCA_963703745.1 of uncultured Alphaproteobacteria bacterium. Taxonomy (GTDB): domain Bacteria; phylum Pseudomonadota; class Alphaproteobacteria; order ATCC43930; family CGMCC-115725; genus AP-15. The sequence continues at coordinate 943,472 of CAVPFL010000002.1, forward strand.
CATTGTCGATGCGGCTATGGGCCGAGGAACGCAAAAGCGGCACGATTGAGCTGTTTCTGACATTGCCGATACGCATGACCGAAGCGGTGGTCGGAAAATTCCTTGCCGCTTGGTGTTTTGCCGGGATCGCGCTGGCCTTGACCTTCCCGTTCTGGATCACCGTCAATTTTTTGGGCCGACCCGACAACGGCGTGATTCTGGCGAGCTATATCGGCAGCTGGCTGATGGCGGGCGCATTGCTGGCGATCGGCGCGTGCGTCTCGGCAACGACGAAAAATCAGGTGATCGCCTTTGTCGTGACCGCGGCGCTCGCCTTTGTGTTCACCGCCGCGGGCTCGTCGGTTGTGCTCGGCATGCTTCAGGGCTGGGCACCCGAATGGCTTATCCGTGGCGTCGCCCAAATCAGCTTCCTCGGCCACTTCGGCGCCATCACGCGCGGCGTCATCGATCTGCGCGACGTATTTTACTTTGTTTCGATCATCGTCGCGTTTCTCGCTGCCAACGCGATCCTGGTCGACCTCGAAAAGGCCGAGTGAAATGGATATCACAGAGCGCCTTCACGGGTTCCTCGCCTCACGGCGCGGGGTCGCGGTCGCGGTACTCGTTTTGATCGGGTTGATGGTTGCATCGGCGAACATCGTCGCCGCCCGCTTCCTGACGTCGCGGCTCGATCTGACCGCAGAGCATCTTTATACGCTTTCACAAGGCACGCGGAACACGCTGGCCAAGATCGACGAGCCGATCACCCTGCGCTTCTATTATTCGACCCGTCTCGGCGACGAAGTCCCGTCCTATGGCGTTTATGCCCAGCGGGTACGCGAGCTGCTCGACCAATATGTCGCCGCGGCGCATGGCAAAATCCGCCTTGAAGTTTACAACCCAGAGGCTTTTTCGGATGTCGAGGACCGTGCCGTTGCGTTTGGGCTCAAGGGCGTGCCACTCGATGTCCAGGGCGAACAGGTCTATTTCGGTCTCGCTGCCACCAACTCAACCGACGATCAGCAGGTTATCGCGTTCTTCGCTCCGGAGCGCGAACGTTTCCTCGAATATGATCTGACAAAGCTCATTCATAGCCTGGCCTTTCCGAAAAAGACCGTCGTCGGTTTGATGACGCCGTTGCCGCTCGAAGGCGACATGATGGCGATGATGCGCGGCCGGCCGAGCGAGCCGATGGCCGTGATCGATCAATTGGAGCAGCTCGACCGGGTCAAACCACTGGCCTCCGACATCGACGCAATCCCGGCAGATATCGACGTCCTGATGCTGGTGCACCCGCAGAACTTGCCCGACAAGACGCGGTTCGCGATCGATCAGTTCGTGCTGAAGGGCGGCAAGGCGCTAGTCTTTGTCGATCCGCTGTCCGAGCTTCAGGCCTCCCACCCGAGCCAGCTCAACCCGCCCGGCTCACCGACTTCCAGTAATCTCGAACGGCTGTTCAAATCCTGGGGGATCGAGGTACCGGCTAATACGGTCGTCGGCGACCGTCGCAATGCTCAACGAGTAGGCGTGCCGGTTCCGGGACGCGGCACGCGGCCGCTCGACTATATCGCCTGGATCAATCTGCAGGCCGCCGACCTCAATCGCGAGGACATGATCACGGCCGATCTGAGCCACATTATGATGGCTTCAGCTGGCATCATCGAGCCTCTCGACGGCGCCAAGACGACTATCGAGCCGCTGATCACGACCTCGTCCAACTCAACCAAGATCCCGGCCGAAAAGCTGATCGGGTTGCCCGATGTCGCGGGCCTTCTCACCCAGTTCAAGTCGGACAACAAGCGCTACATCCTCGCCGCCCACGTGACCGGCATCGTCGACACCGCCTTTCCCGACGGTCCGCCAAAGCCGCCCGAGCCCGCCAAACCGGAGGCTGCGGCCAAGCCTGATGCAACCGATCCGCCGGCGAGCGATGCGGGCGAGAAGAAGGCGGCTGAGGCAACCCCCGCACCGGCAAAGCCCGCTGAGGCTCCTGCGGCCGATTGGCTCAAAACATCGGCGCAGCCGATCAATGTCGTCGTCGTCACCGACACCGACATGCTCGATGATCGATTTTGGATGCAGACCCAGGACTTCTTCGGGCAGCGGGTCGCCGTCCCGACCGCCAACAACGGGGACTTTGTCGCCAATGCGATCGAGGTGCTCGCCGGCGGCAACGATTTGGTCGGTCTGCGCAGTCGTGGCACCTCGGCGCGGCCGTTTGAGGTCGTCGACCAGATCGAGCGCGCCGCGCAGGAACGCTACAGCGCCGAGGAGCGCGCGTTGCAACAAAAACTCAAAGACACTCAGGCCAAATTGGCCGATCTGACTGGAAAGGACCAGGCGAACACGCCGACGACTCTGTCCCCCGAACAGACAAAGACAATCGAAGAATTTCGCGCCGATATGCTGCAAACCCGCCGTCAACTGCGTGCCGTCCAGGGGGCGCTGCGCGGAGATATCGGGCGGCTGAAGGCCGGGCTCGAATTTTTCGATATTGCCCTGATCCCGATCCTCGTCGCGGGTGTCGCCGTTTTTCTCGGTGTCTTGCGCCTGAAACGGCGAAGCCGCCGCGCCGCGGAAGCGTGATCATCAGATGCGTCCCAGTCCGAGCAGCCGGCGGCGCTCGGAAATGCCCCTCACCCCGACCCTCTCCCCGCGAGCGGGGAGAGGGAGGGACCCGCGTAGCGGGAGGGTGAGGGGCGGCAGCCGACGGCTTTGTCTTAGAGAACCTAAAATGCAAAAACGAGGCTTGATTATTCTCGGCGCCGCGACATTGGCTCTCGTGGTGTTGGCGGCCGTCGCAATCGCCACGGGTGACCGCGGCGTCAGCCGCGCCGCGCCGGGCGAGCGCGCCCTCCCGGCTCTGGCCGCAAAGCTCGGCGATGTCGACTCGGTCGGGATCAAGCGCAGCGCCCTCTCATTGACGTTTGTACGCGTCGGCGATGACTGGCTGGTCGCTGAGAAGGGCAATTACCCGGCCGCGGCGGGTAAGGTTCGGCAAATCGTGCTCGCGATGACGGATTTGTTGCTGGTCGAGCCAAAAACGCAGCAAGCCGAATTCTACCCTCGCCTGGATGTCGAGGACCCGGGCAGCGGCAAATCGACCCTCGTTACGTTGAAGGACAAATCGGGTGCGACGCTCGCCGCGCTGATCATTGGCAAGCGGCGTTTCGATCGGCTCGGCACGGGTACTGACGGCGTCTATGTCCGCAAACCCGGCGACGCCCAGGCATGGCTCGCCCGCGGCTCGCTCGAATTTTCTGATCAGCTGTCGAGCTGGCTCGACCGGCGCATCGTCGACATACCTGTGAAGCGGATCGCCAAGGCGACCTTGACCCAGCCCGACGGCACAAAGCTCGTGATTACCCGCGCTAAGCCTGAAGATAAGTTCATCGTTGAGGACGCGCCCGCCGATGCGAAATTCAAGAGCGAGACGACGACCAGCGAGCCAGCGATGGTGCTCGAGACCCTCGACCTCGACGACGTCAAGCCTGCGGCCGAGATGCCGGTGCCCGACAAGGACGTCATTACCGGGTCTTTCACGACGTTCGACGGGCTGACCGTCGATGTGAGGCTGCTCGACAAAGACGACACGCATTGGGTTGCACTTTCAGCCACCGGCTCCGGATCGACCGAGGCCGAGGCCAAGGCGATTAGCGACAAAGCTTCGCGCTGGACCTATGCGATTCCGTCGTATAAGGCGACCCAGCTGAAGATGAAGCTCGGCGACCTGCTCGAGCCGGCGAAAGGGTCTTAAGACACCGCACGTCTGAAAAGGGAGCAACAAAATGATTGGGGATCAAAGACTGCGGACTGCGGCTGCCCTCTTCGGACCGGTGCTGCTCGCGGTCTGCGCCGGCCCGGCCACCACCGAGGTGCGCTGGGTCAAGGCGGGGGTCGATGACGCGGCGGCTCAGCGCGAGCTGAGCGACTGCAACAGTCAGGCCAATGCGGCGTTGACCAACGAGCGCGGCATCAATCAGGATATCAACGCCACGCTGGGGGGAAATTGGCAGTTCAGCGGCACATCGGCGATCGAGCACCAGGCGATGGGCGCGCAGGCGACCGGCTATGCCGACGAGATCCTCAATAGCTGCATGCGCGCCAAGGGTTTTTCAAAACAAAGCTGACCGGAGGTGAATCTCGATCAGACGGAAACAGGGATTGAGATGGCTCAAGCCGGCCCCTGTGGCAAGATTGGCCGGCGACGATCATTGTGGAACCTGTTGACGGCTCTCGCTTTGTCCTGCGCGGCCTGCGGGCAAGCCCCTGCCGTCCTGACGGCCTTTCGAACAGAGCAGCAAGCGCAGGCGCATTGCCCCAAAGATGCAGTAGTCTGGGTCGACCCCCAAAGCGGGATCTATTACCTCAAGGGGCACGCGTCATACGCGAGTTCGAATGCGGGCCGCTACGCTTGTCGTGGCGAAGCCGACCTCGCCGGCATGCACGGGGTGCCGAACTGACGGCAATCAGGTTGGTAATGGCCTCGGCAATAATCGGATCACGGTCGCACCGTCGAGGCCGTCCACATCAGTTTGGACTTCGCGCGCCAAAGGCTCGCGATAGGTATCGAGGAAGGATTGGAGGGCCAGGACCCGCGTGTCACCTTCCGACAGCCTCGCTACCGATCCGTCGACAACGATGGCGAACTGGACATGCGGGATCCCTACGAGGTCCGAGCGCAGGTCGAGCACCGTCGCAGTGGCGGCAAGACTACTGCCGAGCTGACGACGGTAGCGGTTACCGGGTCGAATGTCGTTCACTGGTGTACGGCGTGACAACCGGCCGAACCAAGAGGCTGACATCGTTCAACCCTCATCACGACATCCCCAACCCGCAGATATATCGGGAAAACTCTAAGCGATCGTGAAATCACGCACTTGCTTCGATTTTGATATGATATTCAGTATCTTATCGTGAATCAAATGGGACATATATCGGAGTCCGGCGGACCCACAGCTTATGAAACAACGACCAGCCGATGGAACCAACGATGAAGACGGCGAGGGGTGCAGGAACGCCGACGGCGATCATAGAGCCGATTATGGTCTCGACCGCGATAGCCATCAGAAACGCGAATACCGGACTGACCAGAACGACAGCCGCAATAATCGAGAATTGCCAGGTGGGATGGCTGCTCATGCCGTCACCGCTTGTAAGTGCCGACAAGGGCTGTCTTTAGCACCGTGACGGTCAACAACCCGTCCCGATCAGCCAACTCACGCTGGCGGAGCTGCAGAGCCGGCCAGTTCCCCGGCTGCCGGCTCACCCGGAGGCGGGAGTAGCGTGAGCCTCTCGTTGGCACGGTCGCGGAATTGGCCGATCTGATGGAGGCTGAGCGCCAGGTCCTGGTCGGCGGTTAGGGGCCGATCGATAATGAATCCCGAGCACGCAGCTGATGGTCGCGCGTTGCACTGTCCCGGACACGCGGGCGCCCGGCCCGGATCGCTTTCAATGGAGCGTCACGATCCTGGGGTGGCCTCGTCCTGCAATGGAACGCACCATCGACCTGGCAAAGGCACAGTTGCTCGCGGAAACGGCGCTCGGAGCCTATGTCCGCCGGCGCGCGGCGGACCAGGCTACGCCAGGCGGGCAATGAGCGCGCGAGCAGAAAGGCAGATGTTCAGGGTTTGACCGCATGCGAGAGGATTGTTCGTCTGAGCTCGCGCTGCGTATTAGCGATCAGCTCGAAAGTGCGGCCAAGTCGGAACAGGATCGCCAACAGCACTCCAATCTCCAAGTAGTTCATTAGCAGGCTAACCGTTTCAAAGTTCATTTTTCCGCTCCCTGGCGCGCTCGGGTGTTCGTCTGACCAGTTCCCGATGCCACCAATCCAAACTAGCTAGAGCGGATTTTACTCAAATGTCCGTCAACTCACTGCCCCGGTCCGCGTCAAGAGGGCGTCCTTCGCAACGTTTCTTTGGCCCAGAGGCCGGGAAAGCCCGATCCGCGGAGCTGCTGCAGGTTCGGCTCGCGATTTCGATAAGCTGGCTGATATTGCTGACAGAGCTCGGCAAACAGCAGAACCCCCGCGAGGGTGATCCCGAATGGCCTTAGGCGGCCACCTGGCCAACCAGCCGCGACGGTTAATCGGGAGGCGTGCATTAACAGTGAGCGCGGAAATGAGCGGCGCCAGGTTTGGGGGGACATCTCCGACACCGCTCCCACGCGGGCCTGGCCGGCACGCCAGCGCCGGTTGCAATCCTACACACGTTGTGGGTCAATAACATGTCAGTCGCATGGATGGCCGCATTCGCCCGCACCCACCTCCGGGATCGCGCGTGCCGTTCATGAGCTTATGGCCAGCCCCAGGGACCCCAATCCCATGCCTCCTGGTTCATCATCGCCGTCATCTGGGCCTCATCGGCAAGTTGCTTGGCGAAAACCTCCTGCCGGTAAGCGGCCCAGTTCTGCTGCGTGCCGAAATAGACGCATCTGCAGACAAGCGGATCGGCGTACAGGTACACCGGTTGGCCATTCACCACTTTAGTGACGAATTTGTTCGGCGGCAGGCGTTTCATCGCCGCGAGGCGTTGCGGCGTATCGGCAATTTTGACCTGAAATCCGGCGGCGGCGAGCAGGTCCTCCTTCTGTACGGCCTGCTGCTGCGGGCTCACGCAGCCCGCGACGCCGAGGATGAGACCGGCGATTGCCCCACAAAAGATCAACTTGATCACCTGCGATCCTTTCCGAAGAGCAGACGACCCTAATTAACCACAGCCGGCCGGTAGGACGGAAGCGACGTTGACCGCTTGGGCTCGCGTGATAGAAGGCGGCTGGGGTAGGGGAGGCACGGGCCCGCGTCCATGAAGACGGCGATCAGCCTCCCCAAAACGTGTAGCTCGCGGAGTGAAAAGATTAATGGCCACCGCCTGCACCAATGGCATCGACACCGGGTTCGTCTCGCTCGGCTATGCGAAAGTGGTCGTGCTGGGCATCGTCCAAGGCATCACCGAACTGATGCCGATCTCGTCGACGGCGCATATGCGCATCGTGCCGGCGCTCTTCGGCTGGCAGGATCCGGGATCGGCATTCTCGGCCGCGATGCAGCTCGCGGCACTCGTTGCGGTCGTCGCCTATTTTTGGCGAGACGTGCAGGACATCCTGCTCGGCTCGATGTCCGCGCTCGTCCGCCGCGACTTCCTCGACCACTCGCTCCGCTTCGCCGTCGGCATCGTAATCGGCACGATACCGATCGGCATTGCCGGTCTTGCCCTCGCTAAGACGCTTAACGCCTGCGGCTCTCCGCTCCGCGCCCTCTGGGTGGTAGGCGCGGCCTGCATCGTCATGGCGTTGCTGCTCGGCCTTGCTGAGGTTTTAGCACGGCATCAACGGTCGTTCGACCGGGTTAACCTGCTCGACTGCTTGTTCGTCGGCATCGCCCAAGTTGGCGCGCTGATCCCCGGCGTCTCGCGTTCGGGCTCGACGCTTACGGCCGCACTCTTCCTCGGCTTCAAGCGCGACGAGGCGGCGCGGCTGTCTTTCCTGCTCGGGCTGCCGGCCATAGCACTCGCCGGCTTCAAGGAGCTCCACGAACTGAGACGTGCAGGCCTCGACTCGCATGGCTGGGCGGTGCTCGGTGTCGGGCTCCTCGTCGCTAGCCTCTCGGCTTTCGTCGCGATCTGGGGACTGCTGCGCATTCTCGAGCGGTTCTCGGCCTGGCCTTTTGCCGTCTATCGCGCTTTGATCGGCGCGGTGCTGCTCGCCGGCGTGGCGACCGGCTGGCTCGGCTGAGCGCCGGCAAAAGCTGCCGACGAATCCCCCTTCCGTGGTTTCGGCGGAAAAGGCCGGGACCCATGTCTGAAATGGCACCGGCCGGTGTGACGAGGGGCGCGACGCCACCAAGGCCACAGGCTCTGAATAAGAAGCCTCCTCTGCCCAGCGCCAACGTGGGTGAAGAGACCAGGGTTAAGCCTGCCCAGAAACATCAGTCGGCGAGGATATACCGCGCTTCCGCTTCGCCTTTGAGGTGACGGAGAAGTAGCGCGGTTGCTGCGTTTTTAGCTCGCCAGGCCGCACCATTCCTTGAATCAAATCATTCAAACTGGTCGACGTTAACGAGTGTATGACCCGCGAACCCCTCGATCCCGGTCGAGCGACTCAGCCAAGCAAAACTGCTCCAGTGCTCGCGCGGCCGACGCAATCGCCGCGCGCCATCCGTCTCGGCCCGGTCGCCGTATTGATCGTGGTGCTGCTGGCCGTCGCGGCGGGCCTGCTGCCGCTCGTCGTCCCGGGCACCTTGTTCGAGCGCGATGCCGGCCGGCTCGCCGCCGCGGTGATCTTTACGGCGAGCTATATCGCCCTGGCCGTCGGCCGCGTCCCCGGGCTGGCGATCGACCGAGCCGGCGTGGCTTTGGTCGGCGCCTCGCTGATGGTCGCGTCAGGCGCACTACCGCTCGATGAAGCCTATAGGGCGGTCGATCTCAACACGCTGACCTTGCTGCTCGGCATGATGATCCTCGTCGCTAATCTGCGCCTCTCCGGCTTCTTCGTGATAGCCGGTGGCTGGGTAATGCAGCGGGCTCACCGGCCGCTCGCCTTGCTGGCCGCGGTCGCGGCGGTCGCCGGGGTGTTCTCAGCATTTCTCGTCAACGACGCGGTCTGCCTCGTGCTGGCGCCGCTCGTCGTCGAGCTGACCTTGGCATTGCGGCGCAACCCGATTCCCTACCTGCTGGCGGTGGCGATGGCCTCGAACATCGGCTCGACCGCGACCATCACCGGCAATCCGCAGAACATGATGATCGGCAGTTTCTCGCACATTCCTTATGCGAGTTTCGCGGCGGCATTGGCGCCCGTGGCGCTGTTCGGGTTGCTGCTGACGATCGTGCTGATCGCGGTATTCCACCGCCGCGAATTCGCCCGCGGCGTGCAACTGAGCGCGCCCGAGACGCAGATGCGGGTCCATCGCGTGCTGATGTGGCGCGCATTGGCGGGAACGGCACTGGTCGTGGGCTTGTTTTTTGCCGGACAGCCGCCGGCGAAGGTGGCGATCATCGTGGGCGGGCTGCTGTTGTTGACCCGTCGAGTGAGAAGCGAGCGGGTCTATGCGCAGATCGACTGGTCGTTGCTGCTGATGTTCGCCGGGCTGTTCATCATCGTCGCCGGCGCCGAGCACAGCCTGCTCAGCGGCGACGTCATCACCGCCGTGGGCCGCCTGCACCTCGATCGCTTGCCGGTGCTGAGCGCGCTGACCGCCATCCTGTCCAATCTGGTCAGCAACGTGCCGGCGGTGGCGGTGCTGAGACCCTTCATCGACGGCTTGCCCGACTCGCAGCGGGCTTGGCTGACGGTGGCGATGGCCTCGACCCTCGCCGGCAATCTGACGGTACTGGGTTCGATCGCCAATCTGATCGTCGTGCAGCGCGCGGCCGCCGGCGGTGTCGTGATCGGATTATGGGATTATTGCCGGGTCGGTGTGCCGCTGACACTGCTGACCTTGCTGATCGGGACACTCTGGCTGTGGAGCTGACTGGCAACCCTGACGCGGGGCAGGGCGAAGAGCGCGCGGTTCCATCCAGTCTCGCTAGACGCAGTGAATTTTCGGCTGGCCGATGTACGCGGCGCGCTCGGTCCCTATCTCAACGTGTTCCTGGTCACGCAGCAGCATTGGAGAGTGGGTGGAGTCGGGATCGTCACGACGACCGGCGGCTGGCTCGGCCTTGCGATGCAGACCCCGGTGGGCGCCGCGATCTTGGTCGCGGTGTGCGTATTGGCGGCCGGCGCGACGCTGATCTTTTCTCGCGTCTGTTCCAGGTGCTCGTCCGATCTGGATCAAGCAGAGCGCTTGCGGCAGCCCTCGATAGCCCGCTGCAAGGCGGGAATACCGATGCGGTGGCAGAAATCGCCGAAACCCTCGCCTGGGTTACGCGAGCCGGCGAACAGCGCGAACAGCGGGTCGAGCGTCTCGGCGAGACCGGCGATGTCGAGTCGTTCGGCGATCGCCTGGTTCAGCCGAGTGCCCTCGAAATCGCCGCCGACATAGAGCGAGTAGAACCCCGGCACCCGGCCGACAATGCCAATGTCGCCGCTGTAGGGCCGGGCGCAGCCATTGGGGCAGCCGGTGATGCGGACGCTGAGCCGCTCGCGTTCCAGGCCCCAGCGCTCGAGCCGCGCCGCGATGGCGCCGACGATGTCCTCGCGTACCCGCTCGGCCTCGGTCAGCGCCAAGCCGCAGCTCGGTAATGCCGGGCAGGCCAAGGCCCAGCGCTCGACCGGCAATAATTCCTCGGCGAGGCGCACGCCATAGTCGCGCAACAGAGCTGTGATTGCGGCGCGGTCGGTCGGACCGATCTCGCTCAGAATGATGTCCTGGCTCGGCATCAGGATTGGGTTGCACCGGAAGCGGGCGACGACGCGGCGCAGCGCGCTGCGCAGCAGCACCCGCCCGTCATCGACGATGCGCCCGCTGGCCACCGGCACGCCGAGATAGAGACTGCCGTCGCCCTGCTCGTGCCAGCCGAGATGATCAGGCACCCGGAATTCCGGCATTGCCCGGCACGGCATCAGCTTCTTGCCGAGATCCTCCGACAGCCTATCGCGCGCCCAGTCGTCTCCGCGCTCGGCGATAACGTATTTGAGGCGGGCATGGCGGCGGCTGCCGCGATCGCCCCAGTCGCGATGCAGGCGCACGACGGCGGCGGCCGCTTCGAGAAGATCGTCGGGCTCGACGAAGGCGACCGGTGTCGCAAGCCGCGGATAGGTCTCCGGCTTGTTGTGCGTCATGCCGTGACCGCCGCCGAGCAGGAAGTTGTACCCGGCCAGCTTCTCGCCGTCGAACAGCGCGACGATCGCGAGGTCGTTGGTCAAGACATCGATCGTGTTGTCGTCGGGGATCGCGAGGCCGATCTTGAATTTCCGCGGCAGATAGCGCTCCCCGTAGAGCGGGTCGCACACTTCGTTATCCGGCGTCAGCCTTTCGCCGTCGAGCCAGATCTCGTGATAGGCGCCGGTCCTCGGCAACAAATGTGTCGACAGTCGCCGCGCGTCGTCTTCGAGCCGGCGATGCACTGCGTCGCAGATCGGCGCCGGCACTGTCGTCACAGTGCGCACGACATCGCCACAGGCCGCGAGCGTCGTCAGCAGGGCGTGGTTGATTTCTGCGATCGTTGTCTTGAGCCCGGGCTTGACGACACCGTGGAACTGGATGCTCTGACGCGTCGTCACGCGCAGCGAGCCATTGGCATAGCGATCGGAGAGGCTATCGAGTGCTAGGTATTGGTCGGCGGTCAGCCGCCCGCCGGGGATGCGGACGCGGACCATGAATTGCCAGAGCTTTTCATCACCGCGCTGCTTGCGTTCGGTGGCGCTGTCGCGGTCGTAGCCCTGATAGATGCCGTGGAACTTCAACAGGCTGTAGCCGGCATTGTCGAACGGCGCCGCGGTATCGGCGAGATCGCGCGCGAGATTGCCGCGCAATTGCCGGCTCTGCTGTTTGATTGCCTCGGCCTTCGAGACATTTTCGATCGCGGCCATGCCAATCCTCAGCCGGCCAGTCCGTTGGCGGCAAAGGCGTGGGCCCGTGCCGGGTAGCGGACAACGACCGGCCCGAAAACGAGGGTCAGCAGATCGTCGTCGCCAAATTCGTCGATCAGGTCGGAAGAGTTGCGCACGCACCCATCCCATCGTCGGTGCAGGTCGGCTGCCGTTTTCGCTATTGCCAGGATCGGCAGATCGTTGCCGCCGCTCAGTGGCATAAGTGCCGCGACCGCGTCGCGCAGCCGTTTGCGCCGGCCAGGGCGCGCTTCGACCAACTGAACGACGCTCCAACCTTCGGCTGCAAACTGGAGCGCTCGCGGCGAGATCGTCGAACCCGCGGCCTGAGCCTCGAGCGACAGCGCCTCGGCATAGGCCCCGATCGGCAGAAAACGCGCCACAAGGGGCGCCAGCGCGCGATCGTAAATCACGACATCTGCGCTAGTGAGGGCACCGCGGTCGAGCGGAAAAAGCGTCGTTGCGGAGGGTTGTTCGATAAGCCAGATTTGGCCGGGCCTGATCGCGGGCTCGATGCTCCATTGCCGGTACTCGCGCATATCTCCACCTCCTCAAGCAGCGCGCTGCCGCGCGAGTGGAAGTAAGAACTTCCAGAAAATCGTGGATTCTTCGAGCTTGCGCCGGCAGTAATAACCACCCCGGCTGGACTCTGGCGTAAACTAAAGATTGGGTGCTGGAGTTGAGGTTGTCAAATAGTAAGTTATTACTTTATTTATACTGGTTGGGAATTAACTTGCTCCGAGGGAAGCACGGCGGGGAAACCTATTCTTCGTCCCCATTATCGATGGCCCGGCGGTCCCGAAAGGCTCGGGGGTGTAGCGGGTATGCGGTGGTGTGCTTCATGCGCTCCATGGCAAAGCGCGAGGTGACGTTTTTCATCGGGGCAATCGCGATCAGTCGCTTATAGAAGGCGTCGTATTCCGTCATGTCGGCGACCGCAACGCGCAGCATATAATCGACATCGCCGGCCATGCGATAGACTTCCATCACTTCCGGCATCGCGGCGACGCCGGCGCTGAAGCGTTGCAACCACTCCAGCGTGTGCTCGCCGGCTTCGACGCTGACGAGAACTGAAAGCCCGACACCGACGCGGTCCGGGTCGACGACCGCGACCCGGCGCGTAATCACGCCGAGGGCTTCCAGCTTCTGGATGCGCTTCCAGCACGGAGTGGGGGAAAGACCGACGCGTTCCGCCATCTGCGCGATCGACAATGTCGCGTTCTCCTGCAGGATTTCGAGCAACAATCGGTCGATTTCGTCCATGCCTCGCCTTGCCCTGCTCCATCATTTGGGAGCGCGCCAAATAGCGAATTCTATCTTATCTCGACGTCAAATCAGAAATACATACTGTAATTTTCCGTTATATCTATAGCAGTCCACGGCTTTTTGAGGTTTCGTCAGGCCGAACCGGCGCCACCGCGCTGATCACGCTCGCTCGCGCCCGGTCCGGAAGGCCTTCCCTGGTGCTTGCCTGTTACGCAGTTTTGCCTCCTTGTTAAGGCCGATTTATTTCCCTGTTCGCTCGCGTAGGGAATTACCCTTCGATTGGTCGGAGTACCAATGACTTGCGAGGCCAGGCACGCCCGAAAACCCGGCCATAACCGCGATTCACGCTGTTTCTTCCCGTAGAACAAGGAAACCGCAGGCAAGCGCAGGATCTCGACAGACGGCCATCGGTAAGCCGGCCTTGGTTGACACGGCGCGGGGGGCTCTATCATGGTGCAGGCGCCCGCCCGTAACCGCCGTGGAAGGCCCATGACCGACACCGATCTCGCCGCGACCATCGATGCCGCCTGGGAGGACCGCGACAAACTCGCCGCGTCGACTCGCGGCGTCTATCGCGACGCTGTCGAAGCCGCTCTCGACGGGCTCGACGGGGGCGAGCTGCGCGTCGCCGAAAAGACGGCCCGCGGCTGGCAGGTCCATCAATGGCTCAAAAAGGCGGTGCTGCTGTCGTTCCGGCTCAACGACATGGTCGAGATCCCGGGCGGCCCGGGCGACCCCGAGCGGGGTGCCGCCCGCTGGTGGGACAAGGTCCCGTCGAAATTCGCCGGCTGGTCGTCGAACCGCTTCCGCGACGCCGGGTTTCGCGCGGTGCCGGGCTCGATCGTGCGCCGCTCGGCCTATATTGCGCCAAATGTCGTGCTGATGCCGAGCTTTGTGAATGTCGGCGCCTATGTCGACAGCGGCACGATGGTCGACACCTGGGCGACGGTCGGGTCGTGTGCCCAGATCGGCAAGAACTGCCACCTCTCCGGCGGGGTCGGGATCGGCGGCGTGCTGGAGCCGTTGCAGGCCGAACCGGTCATCATCGAGGACAATTGCTTTATCGGCGCGCGTAGCGAGGTCGTCGAGGGTGTCGTCGTCGAAGAGGGGGCGGTGCTGGCGATGGGCACGTTTATCGGCGCCACCACCAAGATCATCGATCGGGAGACCGGCGAGATCAGAATGGGCCGAGTTCCGGCCTATTCGGTCGTCGTGCCGGGCGCGCTTCCCGGCAAGCCGTTGCCCGACGGCAGGCCGGGCCCGAGCCTCTATTGCGCAGTCATCGTCAAGACGGTCGACGAGGGCACTCGCGCCAGGACCTCGATCAACGAGCTGTTGCGCGAATGAGCCAGGCTGTGCTGGATCCGGTCGCACTCGCCACCCGGCTGATCCGCCGGCCGAGCGTCACCCCGAAAGACGACGGCGCGCTCGACATCGTCACCGCGGCACTGGAAGAGCTGGGCTTCACCTGCCACCGGCTGGTCTTTGCCGATGATGGCGGCGAGCCGATCGATAATCTCTATGCCCGCCGCGGCGCCGACCGGCCCAATTTGTGCTTTGCCGGCCACACCGACGTGGTGCCCCCGGGGGCGCGCGAGGCCTGGTCGTTCGATCCTTTTGCCGGTGTTGTGCACGGCGGCGAGCTATGCGGCCGCGGTGCAGTCGACATGAAAGGAGCGATCGCCGCCTTTATCGCGGCGGCGCAACGTTACCTTGACCGACGCGAAGGGGGATTTACCGGCTCGATCAGCCTGTTGATCACCGGCGACGAGGAAGGCACGGCAGTCAACGGCACCAAGAAGGTGCTCGAGTGGCTCGGCGAGCGGGGTGAAATTCTCGATGCCTGCGTCGTCGGCGAACCGACCAGCGCCGTCACACTCGGCGATATGATCAAGATCGGCAGGCGCGGCAGTCTGACCGGCCGGCTGACTGCGCACGGTGCGCAAGGCCACACCGCCTATCCGCATCTCGCCGACAATGCGGCGCATCGTCTCGTCGCGATGCTGCACGCGCTGACCACCACCGAGCTCGATCAAGGCTCCGAGCATTTTCCGCCCTCGACCCTCCAGGTCGCGACGATCGATATCGGCAACCCGGCCTCCAACGTGATCCCGGCGAGTGCTGAGGCGGTGCTCAATATCCGTTTCAACGACCGCTGGACAGGCGAGGCGCTGAAGCGCTGGCTGGCCGAGCGGCTCGATGCGGTCGGCGGGCGTTACACTCTCGACGTCACGGTCAGCGGCGAGTCGTTTCTCGTCCCACCCGGGGCGATCGCTGAGCGGCTTGCCGAGGCAGTCCGCCAGGTCACCGGGAGGACACCCGAATTCAGCACCACCGGCGGGACCTCGGATGCCCGCTTCATCCGGACCTGTTGCCCGGTCGCCGAGTTCGGGCTCGTCGGGCAGGGCGCGCATCAAGTCGACGAACGGGTCGCACTCGCCGACCTCGCCGCTCTGACCGAGATCTACCAGACCTTTCTCGGGCTGTACTTCGCCTCTCCCTGATGGGCACTACCGCATGGGTCGAAATGCGGCTGGCACTCACCGGCTGTTGGCAGCTGGCGCGCGGCGATCGCGGGGGGCTCTTCTGCTTCGACCGCTCGCTCGACGGGTTCTGGCGCTCGTTTCGCGCCGCGGTCATATGCTATCCGCTCTATCTTGTGCTGCTGACCATGCGGGTCAGTGTGGCGGAATGGGAGAGCTCGGGCGGCTGGCGTATCGTCGCGATCGAGACGATCGGCTACGTCATCGGCTGGGTCGCCTTTCCGCTGTTGATGCTGACCGTGACGCAGCGTCTCGGTCGGGCGCACCGCTTTTTCGATTTCATGGTGCCTTACAATTGGTGCCAGTTGCCGCAGAGCGCGCTCTTTGTACTGGTCGGCCTCGGCTTCGAGAGCGGAATGCTGGGTCCTCAGTCTGGCGAGGGCATCGGCATCATCGCCGCGGTCGCGACCCTGATCTACGAGTGCTACGTCTGGTACATCGCCCGCGTCGCACTCGACACGACCGGACTCGCCGCCGCCTTCATCGCCTTGTTGGACTTCGCCCTCGGGGTGGTGATCAACCAAGTAACCGTCTTCCTTTATTGAGTAGCCGCTGCCTTTCCCGGTTTTTGCGGGAAAAACCGGGTAAAAACCGTTTTCGGGCCCCGAAATCCGCCGAAAAATCGCTCAAGAATTGATGTTGTTCAAATACTTACCAGCGAATTACCGGTTCGCCGGAACCGGGAATTCATGTACTGCAAAACCGGGAACCAAATCGCCTAACCGGGAAATAACCGGGATTTGACGCCATGCTCTCGGTGCCCGTCACAAGAAACAAAATGGTTCAGGGATCCCGATACGGTAAAACGCCTCCCCAGCGAAAGCCGGGGCCCACCTTTTGACCGCTCAGCAAGCGGATCGGTGGATCCCGGTTTTCGCCGGGAAAGCGCTCTGGTGGCGGTTTTGTCGAGGGTGGGTCGGCCGCGCGCCGGCCGGTGGAGAACTCGTATCCGGTCCATGCCGTGTCCACATGCGAATTTATAATTTATTAAGAATAATGTCAATTGAGCAATACGCATGATGGCGAGCGTCCAGATATTAACTAATTTTTGCTTGACATTTGACACAATCCCCCAAAACCTGATCCGAAAGGGTTAAGAGGGCTATGTGCTGAAAACGTCGCCCCGAGACCAAAGCAAGGCGCGCCTGAGCGGACGGGACGTACCCCGCATCTAATCGGCAGCGCAAAACGGACAGGGAGGACCGAAGGTGATGCGGGCACTTCAGAGCGCGGTTTGCGGATGCGTGGCGGGAGCGTTGTTGCTGTGGGGGGACATGGCCGCGCACGCCGCGGTGATACCCCTCTCCTCGATCGCGGACATTCCGGTAGGGCAAACGATCGATTTCGAGCAACCCGGCGCGACCGCCAATGCCATTCTGCCCTCATTCAATATGCTCGCCGTACCGGATGTCCCGATCACCACCTTGACACCTCCGGTGACCGGGAACAGTGCGGCCCCCATCAGCGATCGGGCGCTCTTTGGATCGGGCTTTGAGATCGAGAGCACAGGGCTGCCCTGGGGTGCGATCGGGCTGACGGGGGTGGGAACCATCCTCGGGGAAAACGTTACCCTCGAGCTGACCGCATTCGACATCGACGGGACCGACCTCGGGAGTCTGACGGAGGTGTTCGCTCCCGCGGACAGCAGCTTCGCGGCCTACAACGCGGCTGCCGTCTTCCTCGGGCTGGCATCGACGACGCCGATCGAGTCAATCCTGCTAACGAGCAACAGCTCCAACGTTGCGTGGGATAACCTGCGGTTCTCAGCCGTGCCCGAACCCTCCACTCTCTTGCTCCTCGCCTCGGGCCTCGCGGGTTTGGTGGGGGCGCGGCGCCGCCGAAGCGACCGTTACGCTTGGCGGAGGTGCCCAAATGTTAACTAATTTTTGATTGACTTTTGACACAATCCCACCGAAACTGAGCCCAAAGGGTGAAGAGGTCGCTGTCGACAATTCGGCCGTTCCGAGCAGCGGAGAGCCGGACGACAGGGTGCCGCCTCCTCGTCACGAAACAACCTGACCAAGCCGCAGGCCAAGAGCCTGCCGTAGGGAGGCTCGTGACCATGGGTTCGGCAATTCACCTCGTGACGCGAGCGGGCCTGGTTGCTCTGCTGGTCGCCGTCCCAGGCGGCGCGGCGTTCGCGCTGGCGATCGTGGACAGTTCGCTGACGATCTCCAACCTGACGATCACGCCGGCCTCGGGGTCGGCCTCGTTCGAGACCCCGCTTGCCACCTCCGCCACCGCGCATGCCTTCAACAGCCTCGGCAAAGAGGTGTTCGACGGCAACAGCGGCACCGGCCCCGTCAGTGCCAATACGATGGTGACCTTCGCCCAGGGTACTGCACTGGCACTGGCTTCCAACAATTCGGTCGGTGCCTCGGACTCGGTGAATATTGCTCCCGACGGGACCGTCCTCGCCGGCCAATGCGCTCACGGCGATCCGAGCCGAGATGGAAACCGGCGGGGTTACACCTTAGGGCGCGGCTCCGGCTGTCTCACAACCGAGGTCCACCTCAGGTCGGCGCATCGCGGCGATTGTAGTCTGTTGCGACCCGCGTGAGGGCGATTACGACCGCGAAGGCATCTCCCCCGCGTGGACGGAGAAGTTATGCGTACGATGTCCGCACGTGACGTAGCATTGGCAGTCGTTCTGATTCCAGGACTCACCACCTCTCACGGGATGGCCGCAGACACATGTGCGGAGGCCAAAGCGAACGTCAAGAATATCGAATCATTCATGGACTGCCTTAATACCTGCGTAAGTGGGCCGGCCGATGTCTCTGACGCTGTCCAGTGTCTTCCACCTAAATGCCTGTTTACGGTGACGATGAGCCCGCAAAGCGCGCAGCGGGCCTGCACAATGGGAGGATGTCAACTGCCTCGCATAATTCTCGATTGCCCCGGCCCCTCTGACGGTCTGCGGTTCAGGCCATCGTTTCTTATGTGTCCGGTGGACAGCAAAGGCGTCGACGGTCAGTTTGGCAAGGATCGCATTGAAATTGGCGAAGACAACATGAAGCTTAGGCCTACCCACACGACGTTCGGCACCGCGACTTTCGATATGACGATGGCGGATGTCTCGATCCCGCCCGGCGCCGACTACGTACCTATGGAGCTGAAAGATGTGCTCAGCCAATCTACCGGGCCGAGAGACAAAGTGGGGAGCAAGGGGTGCAATAATTGTCATGACGACAATGGGACGACAGTGGTCACGGACATGTTCAGTAACATGCTGACGGCGCGTCTTTCTCTCGACATCTCGCCGTTTGGAGTGTTTAACGAGGGACTCGCACAGTACACCATCGGTACCAACGATATTCTCGAACGAATGTCGAGGCTGGGTCCCGGTATGAATACCAAGGGCTCAGATGGGATGCCATTGGAGCCTGTTGATGTAGTTAAGCAGGGGCTTTCCCCGATTTGTCAGTGCATCAAGGACCCGAAAAGGCAAGACGCCATCATCCAGGATAACCAGAATAAGAGCAATTTCCCTAAGTCCCAGAGCGGGAGGGGCCTGGGCGATATGACGCCGAATCCAGACATACGCACGGAACTAGGCGTGATGACCAGACTCTGCGACGCCCTCGATGCCTATGTGAGGCCACCCGCGCAGAGCACCCAGGGCGCCTGTGGGACAGCACCTGGTACCTCGTGCGGCGGTTTGGCAGGCGGGGGCAAGTTTCTGGAACCGGCTACCGCAGCGGTCTCCGTCCTGAACCTCCAGGTCACCGGCGAGGTGGTGAGCGACGGCGCAAATTCGTTCAGATTTACGGACATCGACGGGGACGTAAGTGCCTTCAATTACTTCACACTGACGCTGATCGATCCCGTTTATCTCTCCTCCTTGACGGGAACGCAGTCCGCTAGCGGAGATCTGCTAGTGACGGGCGTCGGCGTGGCCACAGTCAATGCGGCGATGGCGAACATTCAACTGAACATCGCCAGCGTGAGCGGTGTGATCACCTTTCAGATCGTGGACACCAATTCGGGAAAAATCTTGGCCAACGGCACCGGCGAACCCGGCCTTGCTTCACTCGAATTTCTGACCGATACACCGTGAGGGGGTCATGCGCACCTGCGGAACGTTGATATCCGAGATCCTCTGCGTATTGGCGCTGACGGTGGGCTCGCAAGCTTGGGCTTCTCCGATGGTTCTCTTCGGGGTGGACAACCTAGTGCTTTGCACCATTCAGAGGATTCACGAGAGCGTTAGGATCTGCGATACTGGGCCATTGCTTGGGGGATCCGGCGATGGCTCAAGGGGTATGCGTGGTTCTCAACACTGCGGAGCGCGAGCAGTTGGCGGCGATCGTGGCCGACCGCAACCGGCCGCGCAAGCACATCGAACGGGCGCGCATCGTGCTCGCCTCGGCGGATCGACACTCGGCGCAGTGGGTGGCGCACAGCATCGGCGTCAGTCGGCCGACAGTGTGGCGGTGGCAACAACGGTTTGCCGAGACCGGGGTTGAGGGTCTGCTGCGCGACAAGACCCGCAAGCCCGGCAAGGCGCCGATCGCGGCGGAAACGACGGCCCAGGTAGTGGCGCTGACGTGTACGGAACCGCCGCACCAGGCGACCCACTGGACCGGCCGAGCGATGGCCAAGACAACCGGCCTCTCGCCGAGTTCGGTGCAGCGCATCTGGCGGGCGCACAAACTGCAGCCGCACCGCCTGCGCACCTTCAAGCGCTCGCGCGATCCCAGCTTTGCCGCCAAGCTGACCGACATCGTCGGCCTCTATGTCGATCCCCCGGCGCATGCCGTAGTCCTCTCGCTCGACGAAAAGAGCCAGATCCAAGCACTCGATCGCACCCAACCCGGACTGCCGATCAAGCCTGGGCGCTGCCAGACCATGACGCACGACTACAAGCGGCATGGCACGACCACCCTGTTTGCTGCCCTCAGCGTGCTCGACGGGACGGTGATCGGCCGCTGTATGCAGCGCCACCGCCACAGCGAGTTCATCCGCTTCCTCAATGCCGTCGAGCGCGAGGTCCCGGCCGGCAAACTGATCCACACGGTGCTCGACAACTACGCCACCCACAAGCATCCCAAAGTGCTGGCCTGGCTGTCGCGCCATCCGCGCTGGACCTTCCACTTCACCCCGACCTCGGCCTCCTGGCTCAACGCGGTCGAGAACTTCTTTTCCAAAATGACCCGTCAACGCATCCGCCG
Source organism: uncultured Alphaproteobacteria bacterium (assembly GCA_963703745.1). Taxonomy (GTDB): domain Bacteria; phylum Pseudomonadota; class Alphaproteobacteria; order ATCC43930; family CGMCC-115725; genus AP-15. The sequence continues at coordinate 963,924 of CAVPFL010000002.1, forward strand.
CGGCGTCTTTCGTTCGATCGCCGACCTGCAGACCGCCATCAACGCTTATCTCGCCGAGCACAATACCAATGCCAAACCGTTCGTCTGGACCAAATCCGCCGACGCTATCCTGGCCAAACTCGAGCGCCTCCCTGTACCATCTGTTTGAGCCAGTGCACTAGGCGGAGGGTTTTTCCAATATGATCTCACCATCGACAATAGTGGCGGCAGTGAACCGCTCAGCGGACTGCTCATATTGAATGGTGGCAGCGTCTTCGGTCTGGATGCGACGAGCGTAGTTGGCGCACCTCAGGACATCGGGGGCAATCCTGCGGCCAACTGGTCGTTCATTGCTCCGTTTCCTCCTTTTGTAAACATATTGTCGTATTTCTCGCTGGATCCTGCTGCAGACGTTCCTGTCAACGGCCTCCTGGGAGGCTTTTTCTTCCAGAGCACGGTGAATCCGGACGAGCTCAGCAACAACGACTTTGCCGTAGTAGGCGTCGGCGCGAACTCTGCAAGCGAAATTCCGTTAGGCAATGCCCAATTCGTTCCCGAGCCATCCAGCCTGTTCCTTGTCGCTTGCGGGCTGGCGGGAATGGCCGCTTTACTCGCGGCTAGACGGCGCCGAAGACAGGCCAATGAAGGCGAAGGGTTGCCGTGAGCTCACCCTGGCGACGTTCTGCGGCTGTGGACAATTCCGGTCTCGAAAAGTACCGCGATCATCAACTGTCTCATCGGAGAAGGCGATGCGGCGACCGCACTTATGCGTAGGTCGTTCCAAGTTCGTGAGAACGCTCGGAGGCTTTTTAGGAGTTGTCCTCGTCTCGGCTTTCAATGCATCCGCGTCGACCCTGTCCTTCGACGATTTTCGCAGCTCCTTTAATGGCAAGGCAAGGCTCGGGATTCTTGTCGTGGGATTCATTACCTTTCGGGACCCATCGACGGGAATAGCCCCGCTAATCGACGCAGCCGCACCGGCGGCGATGGGTGCGCCCATGGTAATCGCCGGCCAAAACTATGCGGCCGCGGCGGACGAAGCTGACGCCGCCGATCCGTGGACGGACTGGATGCAAGTTCCCGATGGACAAGATCGCGGTAAAAAAATCACCAAAAAGATCCCATTTCCCGAGTGCCCCGCCGGAACGACACCAACCCCGGACTGGACCAAACCGGACAACGGGGAGGTTCGACAAACGCCGGCCCTTCCTCTGCACTCTGGACCATCGCTCTGCGAAGAGGGGCCTTTCTATGTAACGAAAAATACGTTCGCGAGTTTCATCTTGACGATTCAATATCAAGCGCTCAAGGGCGGGGTAACACCGATAAAAAAGATTACAAAAACGGATGGGACAAAGGTATTTGAGGATGGAAAACCAACCAACCAGGACTTTGGCAATAGCGGGATCTACATTTTTGATCGCTACGAGGTGCAAATCATTGACCCCTATCAATTCAACGGCCCGGAGAACATGATGGGCGGTGTCCCTAAGGACAAGCCGATCCCCAACGATCCTCGGGGCCCGCCGGCCAACCCGTTGATCCACTCGATCGACGGCAATAAAAACAACCAGGTGCCGGGCAGCCTGTATGGAGTTGACATCATCAATCCGACGGTTGCTATGGGGAACAGATACGATAATCACGCGAACAAGACAGGAGAATGGAATACGTTGGTGATTGAGTTCTGTCCGCCTGTGCTTACGAATGGCAAGATTACCACAGCAGCGCAGCTGAGAAGCACGCTGAATAGTAAGGTCGTCTATCTAGGAGAGATCAAGGACACGTCCGATGGGGACGCCGGTAAACCTGGACAAGGAAAGCCGCTGTCAGGCACGGGGAGTTGAGCTGATCAGAGCAAATTTCCTCCTCTTACCCAGGGTCCACTCTATCTCCAGAGCCATTGGGGGAGTCAAGTGAAGTTCAGGCAACCAGAAATTACGGACCTGAAGTGTCCGATTCTAAAGTAAAGCGAGGGACTCGTTTGTCTGGTGGAGGGGTGATGAGAGCGTCAAGTATTGTGGCGTTTATTCTATTACTTTCCTCCGTTTCGTACGCGCAGGATGTCCCGATGTTGATCGCGCAACTTGGGAGCGCCAATTTCTCTCAACGCGAAGCAGCTCAAAAACAGCTAACGGATTTAGCAACTGGCCACCGATTGCTGGGGCAGGTCCAACTCATCCAAGATGCCATCTCAAGCCCTGACCGTGAGATAAGCCGCCGCGCGACACAGATCTTCGGAGCTTTCGTCCAGACACTTCCATCTTATCAAGACATCCTCAACGCCGCCGGTGTCCAGCTCACACGACCGGTGATGTTTAATCCATTCACCGGAGAAACCACGCAGGATGGCCTCTTCCGGTTTGACGCGGCCAAAGGGTCATTCAGGAGCCCGCGCTTCGCATCTTACGACACCTACAACGCTCTCGCGGCAGAGTGGGCACCGGTGCAGCAAGCGTTGCTTGTGGGGAACGTCGCCAATGCGAAAACAGCATTACAGAACTTCAAGAACGTGGTAAACAACCTGACGAACGCCAACGTACTCTTTTTAGACCTGAGAGACCGCAACAATCAGTTATTGGACAAGGCTGATCTTTTAAATAATATAGATCAGGCCATACAAGAACTCACCGCGTTCCGGTTTGACCTCTTGTTCGGCGGCGCCAAGGACGATCCGGCGCTCCCCTTCCAAATACCAGTGCAGAACGCTGGCGCGTTCCCGCTCGGACAATCCATTAGCCTGACGCTTACCACAGCACCCGCGTCGCCGGGGAGCTTGCTCCTTTTCGGATGGAACCCGCAGAGCGCGCCTTCCACCCCGCCACCGGGATTTGAATATGTCGATGATGATATCTTTACGCTTGAAGCTCAAGATGGACTCATCGCCGCAGGGACTATCGGCATCAGCATCGAATACGGGTCTCTCCAGCTGCTGGGGAATCCGGTTGAAGATCCCAGTGCACTTGAAATCGTTCGCATCGCGAACGGGCAGGATTACTTGCTGCCCACCCAGCTGACAGACTCCGACTTTGTTTCTGCCTTCTATGCACCCGATGCGAGCGCCCCCGGAAGCGATCAGTTTGGAGAATTCGCAATCGTGGAGCCCGTTCCTGAGCCGGCGAGCTTCAGCGTGCTGTTGACGGCGATAACCCTGTTTCTCCTGGCCGGCCGCTTGCCGTTACGCAGCTGACCGCAGCGGTGGCGACCACGACCGGCCTCGCGACGGCGGACGGCTTCGCGCGCGACAGTACATTACGGTCAATCCGATCAGGCTTGCACCCAGAATAGCCGCACTCGTCGGCTCCGGCACCGTCCCGAAGGCGACCGGTCCAAAACCGAGATTATCGCCCCTGTTGTCGGTCACAGCTATCGATGTGATGATACTCGCGCCGGTGGCCCTGGCGCCCTCGAAACTCAGGGCGTTCGGATCATTGCCCGTCGCGGTGAAAGTGCCCAGCGCCGTCGCCCCGTCGGAGGGTGTGAAGGATACGGTATAATTTCCCTTAGCAAATTCCTCCAGACTGAAGCCGAACTCGACGACCGGCTTGGAAAAGTCGATCGTTACTGGTCCGCCCGCTCCCCCAAAACCGGTGGCATAGAGAATGATCGTGCCATTAGGAAATGCGGTGTCGAAATAGGTGGTCCCGACCTTGTCTAGTTCGAACTCCTTCGTCTTCCCCTTGGCGGTGAAAGTCAGCTTGTTGCCGCCTGCAGTGTACGAAACCGGAGACGTAAAAACGCTGCCGATTGTTCCGGTATAGATCAGCGTCGTATCGCTAGCTGACAGGTCAGACGGGCTCGTAAGTTGAATTACACCTGCCGAGGCCTGCCACGCGACCACCGCAACGCTTAGGACGACGTGTCCGAGAATGAGGGGCTTCACGCAAGTCTCCTACAAGGTTAGGTCACTGAATGTATATTTCTTCCGCGGAAAATCAAGTTAAGAGTTGTCAGATGCAGTAGGGAGTAAAGAATGGAAGGGTGAAAGCGTGGCGGAGTGGAAGAGTGGTTTAGGCCGTCACTTGCACTGGGGCGGATTGAGACGGGGCCAAGCTGGCGCGCTATCCTCGCTATCGCAGCGGATCAGAACGCCGAAGCGGCCAATCTCGGATCTGCCGGCGAGATTGCGGGGATGACCGGCGCTTCGCTCGCCAGCCTCTTGAGGCATTCGAGAATGTCGTTGCGATCGTGGCCCTCGCGTTGGCCGCTGGAAAATCCGATGCCCCCTCGATGAGCCGCGTGCGACTTGATTACCGTTGCTCTGCCCCCTGGCGCATCGCCGCAGTGGAAACCATCGGCTATGTCATCGCTTGGGTTGCCTTTCCGCTCTTAATGATGACCGCGACCCGCTGGATCGGCCGCGCGCACCGTTTCTTCGATTTCATGGTGCCATACAACTGGTGCCAGATGCCGCAGAGTGCGCTCTTCGCGGTGGTCGGCCTCGTATCCGCAGACGAGATGTTGAGCACCCAGTTCAGCGAGGCGATCGACATCGTCGCCGCGATCGCGACGCTCGTCTATGAGTGGTTTATCGCCCGCGTGGCGCTCGACACGACCGCTGCCGCCGCCGTGTTCGTCGTGCTGTTGGACCTCGTTCTCGGGGTGTTTGTCAGCCAGATCACCGGCCGTCTTCATTGAGGGCGCTGCTGCCGCAAAGACACACGCTCGCAGTGCTAACTAAATGTCATGGGCTTGCCGCGAGAATGCACATGGGCCGGCGCCTCGCCGACCGCCCTCCCCGTCATCAACCGACAGGGTACCGGATTTCGACCAGATAGAGCCCCTCGGGTGGAGCGGTCGGCCCTCCGGCGCGGCGGTCGCGCGCCGCGAGAGCACGGGCGACATCATCGGGATGCCAGCGGCTGAGCCCGACCAGCTTCAACGTGCCGGCCATATTGCGCACCTGGCGATGCAGAAACGAGCGTGCCCGCGCCTCGATGTGGATTTCGTCACCGGCACGGCGCAGCTCCAACGCGTCGAGCGTCTTGAGCGGCGACTTGGCCTGGCACAACGAATCGCGAAAAGTCGAGAAATCGTGGTGACCGACGAGATGGCGGGCGCCCTCGCACATCGCTGCGACATCGAGCGGCGGAGCCACCTGCCACACCCGGCTGCGGTCGAGCGCCGGAGGGGCACGCCGGTTCAGAATGCGGTAGAGATAGACGCGGCTGGTCGCCGACAGCCGCGCGTCGAAATCCTTGGGTGCCGGCGCGGCGGCCAAGACGCTGATCGCCGCAGGCCGGAGATGATGGTTGACCGCGCTGCGCAGCACCTCTGGCGCCACCACCTTCGTCAGGTCGACATGAGCGGTCTGGCCGAGTGCATGCACGCCTGCATCGGTTCGCCCCGCGCCGCGGACGGGAACCTGCTCGCCGCAGAACCGGGTGATCGCAGTTTCGAGCGCCTCCTGTACCGATAAGCCGTTTGCCTGCCGCTGCCAGCCGGCAAACCCGGTGCCGTCATATTCGATCGTCAGCTTGTAGCGCGGCACGGCAGGACCGTCCCGGCGGCGATCGGAAAGCCGCGCAAAAAAGCGGCAGCGTCGAGCGGCGCCCGACCCGGCCGCTGCAATCGCAACGGCCGAAACGCACCCTCGCCGCAGGCGATCGAGAGGTTGTCGTCGAGTACGGTCCCGGGCGCGCTCCCCAACTCGACCGGCAAGGCGATACCGGCTAGCACCCGTACCCGCTCGCCCCCGCTCCGCCGGCCCGGGCTTTCGAAATAGACGCCCGGCCAGGGGTCGAGCGCTCGCACCTGCCGCTCCAGAGACGCAGCGGTTTGGCGCCAGTCGAGTCTGCCGTCCTCGCTCTCGATCTTGCGCGCATAGGTGACGCCGTCTTGCGGCTGTGGCCGGGGTATCAGAGTGCCCCCGACAATCCCGTCGAGCGCCACGATGATCAGCCCGGCGCCGAGTACAGCGAGCTCGGCCGAAAGACCGGCGGCGGTCGCGCCCGCCGGGATCGACATTGCCTGCTGGACTAGGATCGGGCCGGTATCGAGCCCTTCCTCCATCTGCATGATGGTGATCCCGGTCACTGCGTCTCCGGCGAGCAGCGCGCGTTGGATCGGGGCAGCACCGCGCCAGCGCGGCAACAGCGAGGCGTGCACGTTGAGGCAGCCGAGCCGGGGTGCGTGCAATATCGAACGGGGGAGGATCAGCCCATAGGCGGCGACCACCGCAGCGTCAGCGCCGAGCTCGGCGAATTCCGCCTGCGCCTCCGGCGTCCGCAGGCTGACCGGACTGCGAACGGCGAGCCTGTGTTGTGCGGCCAGCAATTGCACCGGTGAGGGTTGCGGCCGATGGCCCCGGCCAGCCGGACGAGGCGGTTGGGTGTAGACAGCAAGGATGCGGTACCCGGCATCGATCAGCGCCGTGAGTATCGTCGCGGCAAACGCCGGCGTGCCCATGTAGACGAGATCGAATGCCTTTCTCCGGGGCTCGGCGGTCATCGCTCGATTGCTGCGAACGTCCGAGCTAGGCGGTCGCGAGAACTCGGCTGCGCTTTGCCTTGGCGAGTTTGCGCAAGATCATCCCACGCTTGACGAGGGACAGGTGGTCAACAAATAGAATCCCGTCGAGGTGTTCGATCTCGTGCTGCAAGCAAGTGGCGAGAAGCCCCTTGGCATGCATCTCGCGGATCTCGTTCTCTTGGTCCAGGTAGCGCAGTCGGACCTCGGCCGGGCGAGTAACGTCGGCATAATGTTCCGGCAGCGACAGGCAACCCTCGCTGAAGGTCGCGAGTTCGGACGAGCGCCACAGGATCTCGGGGTTGGCAAGCTTGATGGGCTGCGGCTTCTCGCCCTCGCGCGCGACGTCGAGGACGATGACTTGGCTCGACTGCCCGACCTGCGGTGCCGCAAGCCCGATGCCGATCGCCTGATACATCGTTTCGAGCATGTCATCCATCAGGCGCCGAACCTTGGCATCGACCGCAGGAACGGGTCGCGCCTTGATTTTGAGCCTAGGGTCGGGTGCCGTGATGATCGAGAGCAGAGCCATGGGAGCGGCATCTAGGTGGGGTGTGGGGCACTTACCGTCAATATGACGAGCCCCGTGAGAGGCCCATGTGGGCGTTGATCAAATATTAACCGTTGAGCGAGATAAGTGAGGCCAACGAAATTTAGTTTGGAGATCGATCGTGGCTTTCCAAGCCAAGCTATGGGGCAAGCTTCCGGCGATGGCGAGCGTCGCGCTCGCATTGAGCTTCAGCTCTCCGCTCTTGGCCGGCTCGGTATCCGACGGAACGGCGCCGCCACCGCAAAAAGGCGTCAACATCGCTAGCGGGCCAAAGGCGCCGGCGGGCGACGAACCGATCGCGCGGGTGCAAATGGCGTCCGACCTCCTCGCCTTCGGGCGTGACAACAAGGACGCACTGTTTCTGATCGTTGCCGCCCGGATCATGAAAGCCCAGGGTAGCACCGAGGTTGACCTCAAACCGGACGGGAGAGCCGGGACGGATAGCCCGCAAAAATCAGGCCAATCGGCGTCGGCTGACTCAATCCTCGTCGAAGCCCGTGATCTCGCCAAAGGCGAGAAGATCACCAACCTGCTGATCGACGAGACCGCCGCGATGGGAGTCACGGCGGAAGCCGGGCAAGCCAAGACTCATCAAGATACCGCCCAGCCCGGCGGTACCGACGTCTATAGCGTCGTGTTCAGCGGCGCGCAGTTGGCCGAAGCCGGCATCGTCGGGGACGGCAGCAGCGATCTCGATCTAATCGTCTACGACGAGAACGATCATCTTGTCTGCCGCAGCACCGGGATCAGCGACCGCGAATATTGCCGCTGGTGGCCCCGCTGGACCGGGCCGTTTCGCATCGAAATCCAGAATTTAGGGGCAGTCGCCAACCTGTACCGCCTTGCGACGAATTGACGAGTGCGGAGACGCAGACCGTTCGATTACGCGCATCGGAGCGCCTTGACAAACGCTGCGAACGTCTCGGCCGCGGGGCGCCGTAGAATTGTCTCGTTGGTAACGAGCTCGAATTCGGCCCCCTCGGCGGAGGCGCGCAATGGCGCGCGGATCGCGATGCCGCGTTCGAGCAAGCGTTCGGGCAAACCTGCGGCATCCGCGCCCCGAACCCGCAGACGCGTGACGTTGGTAGCCGCCGCCGACCGGACGATTTCGCAGTCTCTATGCTTTCGCAAAGCACCAAACAATTTGTCGGCCGCCTCAGCGGCGCGCCCGGACCGCTCACCGAAACCATCGAGATAATGCAGCGCCGCCGCTGCAAAGGGCCAAGCTTGCCGTAACCCGCCGCCGAACATTCGTCGCTGATGATAAAGGTTGTCGAGCAAATGGCGCGGCCCGGCCAGCACGGCACCGCTAGCAGCGTTAAAATATTTGTATAGCGACACGTAGACGGTATCAAACAACGCTGCGTAACTCTGTGGCGCTATCCCGGTGTAAGGGTGAGCAAGGAACAGCCGGGCGCCGTCCAAATGGAGGCCGATCCCTCGCTCGCGAGCGAACGCCGCAATGCGCTGCATCTCGGTGAACTCGAAGACCTCGCCAACGACGCGGCGAACCGGCGATTCGATCGAAATCGCCCCAACCGGCGTCGCGACGCGACCTTCCTCGGCGCGCGCAACCTCGGTTGCCACCTCGGCCAGGTCAAACGTCGCACGGTCGGGTGCTAGCGGGATCAAGGTCAACCCACTCAACTCTTGCGCGCAATCGCCGGCGTCGTTGTAGATGTGGCTTTCTCGCTGCACTATTATTCGACGCCCGCGCTGCGCGAGCAGACGGAGCGCCAGATGGTTGGCGAGCGTCCCGCTCGGCAGAAAGACAGCGGCTTCTTTCCCCAGCATCGCCGCTATCCGCTCTTCGAGCTGCGTGACGACGCCATCCCGCGAGAACTCGTCCACGGCAATCCCGTCATTCCCCGCTAGCCGCGCCAGCAATTGTGCATATTCGGCGGGCGACAGTGCCAAGCCATCAGACCGAAAGTGGATGTTGTGGTCCTCACCGCCTTGCGAGTCCTTCCCCTGAGCCGCCACGCTCACCTCCCCTAAAGTTTCGACTTGGCAATGATTTGCCGACACATTGTGACCGCGACAATGGTAGCATAGTGTCTTGATCCGTGCCTTACATCCGCGGGGGAGATCGCGATGTCCCGGTCTTACTCTGGTTTTGTCAGTTTTTGCCTTGCGGCGATGGTGCTTGTGCTGACACCTGCGGAGGGTCAGGCGTGGAACGACGAGGGACACATGATCGTGGCGCTCGTTGCCGATCGGCTGCTGCAAGCCCAGGAGGGTCCTGCACAAAAAAAGCTTGCAGAGTTGCTGGCCACCGACAAGTCCAACAGCTGGACTAAAACGGACCTTGCCAGCGAGGCCACCTGGGCGGACGCTCTGCGCGAGAAGAGTCAGGAAGGGCGTTTCGCCACGACAAAATGGCATTACGTAAAACTGGATTTGAACAATCCGGATCTGACAAAAGCGTGTTTCGGCAAGCCCGCCCTTCCATCGATGGCGCCAGCCAGCCACGGGCTGAAAGATGACTGCATCGTCGACAAAGTCGATCAGTTCTCGAAAGAGCTTCGCGATCCCGACACCCTGCCGGGAGAGCGGCTGATGGCGCTGCAATTCCTCCTCAATTTTGTCGGCGACATTCATGATCCGCTCCATGCCATTGAGCATGAAGATCAGGAGGGCCGCTGCGTCGCGCTGCTGCCCCCCGGAACAAAGACGCCCATCCGGCTGAGCGCCTATTGGGATGACACATTGGTCGTCGAGGCCGAGGGTAAGGACCCGGCCAAGGCCGCCGCCGAGATCGTCGCCGGCCTGACAGCGGCCGACGTCCGTAAATGGTCGAGTGGCACACCGGCCGACTGGGCGCGTGAATCTTATGATGTAGCGAAGGACATCGCCTACAGCTTTACCAAAGACGTCCAAAAAGATGCGGCGGCCCCCAAGTATGCCTTCCCCGTACGCAAGGGCGAAAGTGACCCGTGCGGACCCGTCCCGGTCTATAGTGTCGAGGCGACCTATCGTGACCGCGCTCTCGCAGCGGTCAAAGAGCAGCTGGCAAAGGCTGGAGTGCGTCTCGCCTTTCTGTTGCGAGAAAATCTGCAATAAGCATCAAGGCGCGATCACACATCCCGTTGGGGTTATCGCAGGGGCCGTGCTCCGATCAGCAACACTGCGATTTCGACCGGGTCGTCATCGGCACCTGCCAGGAACTCGACTGCGCGCAGCACAGGGTCATGCAGGCGCGCGCTCAGATCCGCAATTTCCGAGATCCGCACTGCACGCCCTTGCAGATCTGCCGCACATTGATCGAGCACCCTTTCTAAAACAAACGCCACTGTGATCCGCCCCGAGGACATAGAGGATGCCACACACCCTCTGGCAGATATCGCCAGTTCTCGCAATGCCTCCGAGGCGCCGAAACGGCCGCGTTGCGTCTGATAGAGGAATTGGCGCCGCAAATGCGCTGCCGCCAGATCGATTACCGATCTGGTCAACTGAAGTCACGCCGAGTAAACAGGGCTTCAAAGGCGATACCGGCTTGGCGGAAATTTTCCTCGGCGCCTTCGAGGCGATCGACCACGGTTATTACCTTTAATACCGTACACTGAAATAGTCGGGTCTGGTCGACCACTCGCATCACGGAGCTTCCGGTGGTGGTGACGTCTTCGAACAGAACGACCCGAGATCCTTGATCGAGCAGACCATCAACCCGCTGGTCGGTGCCGTGGCCTTTGGCCTCTTTGCGGATAAAGAACCCTTTTATCGGCTTCTCGGGCCAGCTCCGCATACATAGAACAGCGACGATCGGGATCGCCCCTGTTTCCATCCCCCCGATGTAGTCGACATCCTCGGCCCTGATCTTGTCGAACAGCAGATCGGCGAGCAGCGAAGCCCCTTCCGGATCGAGCATCGTCTTCTTCAGATCGATAAAAAAATTGCTCGATCGACCCGAAGTCAGGCGAAATTCTCGCCCCTGCAACAGCGATGCACGGCTTATGATCGAAAGAAGCCTTTGTCTTTTGTAAGAAAGGTCAAAGATTTCGCGGGTTTCCATAAAACGCCACTGCTTTATCCTACCGCGATTTTGAATTAAGCCTCAGGGCTCGTCGCGAGACAAGCTTCCTCGCGAGGGGCGCTGCTTGACGCGGGGCGGGGCGGACGGCTACTCCTTCGCCGCAGGTCAACCAGCGTCGAGAGGGGACGAGATGTCAGTACGACTGGTCGTGACGATCACCGCTGCACCGGGAAAGGGCACCGAGCTCGCGCAAGTGATGAAGGGGCGGTGCGAGGAATGCATCAAGGAGCCCGGCTGCGAGCAATTCGAGGTCTTCCAGAGCGTGCTCAACCCTGACAAGCTGGCGTTGCTCGAGCGCTGGAGCGATCAGGCGGCTCTGGACACACATGCGAAATTGAACAGCACGCGCCCGGCATCGCGCCCTGAACTGCGCGTCGGCAGCGGCGAGCGCGAAGACTACACGTATAACCGTACCCGTTAGGGGGACATTGCAATGCTCGACCTGATCGTCACCGGCGGCATGGCGGTCCTGCCGGGCGGCGCGGAACCGACGGATATCGGCGTAACCGGTGGCAAGATCGCCGCTATTGGAGCGCCCGGCAGCCTGCAGTCGGCCGGTGCGGCTCGGATCGTCGATGCCAGCGGTCAAATCGTCATTCCCGGCGGCATCGATCCGCATATCCACTGCAGCATGCCAATCCCGTTTCCTGGCCGCAACGAGGATCTGCTGAGCGCGCCGCCTGAACAAGTCAGCCGTGCGGCGCTGCACGGTGGCACGACGACGTTGCTCGATTTTGCTCAATGCCCACCCGATCAGCCGCTGCAGCAGTCGATTGACTTGCGCCAGCGAGAGTGGGCCGGCTCGTGTTACTGCGATTATGGTTTCCATCTGCTGCTGCACGGCAAGCTGTCGCAAGCCGTGCTCGGCGCACTGCCCGAGGCGATCGAAGAGGGTCATGCTTCGGTCAAAATGTTCACCACCGACATCCGGCCCAATCGGCAGGGCCGGATGGTGCAGTTCGGCGACATCTGGGAGGTGTTGCAGATCCTCGCAGCCAACGGCGGCATCGCCGCCATTCACGCCGAGGACAACGACATCGTCATGCACATGTACGAGAAGCTGATCCGCGAGGACCGCGTCGGCTTTGAGAACATGGCCGAAGTGCACAACACTCTGTCGGAGGACCTCTCGTTTAACCGGGTGATCCGTCTTGCCGAGAATGTCGAGGGTGCAGCACTCTATATGGTCCATGTATCGGCCGCGACCGGAGTCACGGCGATCGCGCGATCACGGGCGCAAGGCTTCCCGATCTATGGCGAGACCCTGCATCAGTACCTGCTCTACACCGCCGAGGACTACAGGCGGCCGGGTGGGCAGATGTTTCATACCTATCCCTCGTTCAAATTTGCCAAGGACCAGGAGGCGCTGTGGGCGGCGACGAGCCATGGCCCAATCCAGGCGATCGCGACCGACGAGGTCTGCTGCCCCTTGCAGGTAAAGCTCCAGGGCCGACGCATCGACGACACGACCGGCGGCAATTCCGGGGTCGAGCCGCGGCTCTCGCTGATGTACACGCATATGGTCGAGAAGCGCGGCTATAGCCTTGCCGATTTTGTCGGGCTCGTCTCGTCGAACGCGGCGCGCATCATGGGCCTCTATCCGAGGAAGGGGGCGCTGGCGATCGGCTCTGACGCCGATATCGTGCTACTCGACACGCGTGCCCGGAGAGTGTTGCGCAAAGAGGATTTGCACGAGACCGACTACACCCCGTGGGAGGGCCACGAGGTCGCCGCCTGGCCGAGCATGACGATCTTGCGCGGTAAGGTCGTGGTCGATAACGGCAAGTTTCTCGCAAACCCGAGCGATGGCCAGTTTTTACCGCGCAAGATCGGCAGCGATATCCGGGTGCGCCCCGCACTCTGAGCGCAGTGGTCGTCGACCGACCTCATCGGGATGATCAGGCGATGGTGACCACTGCGATCTGCCGGCGCTCGACTAAAGCCGAGTGACTTACCGCCTCTATCACGGTGCCGATGTCAATGCGCTCGAGCAGGAGCGGATCTTTCGCGGACCGGTCTGGAGTTTTTCTCGGGCTCGATGCCGAATGTCCCAATATTGCTGATTGCCGCCTCGAGGGGGGAGGCAGGGAACTGGGCGCCCGAAAACCAGAGGATTGCTCTTACTGGCGCCGTGATCCGGGAAATCCCGCCAGAAAATTTTTTTCGAAGTGTGAACTAGTTCACACTCCGCAGCTGGTGAGCGAAAGATTCTGTCAAGCGTGGGCGGATGGGCCATCCAGTCATGCACCAAGGGCGGTGAACCCCAGCCGCTGGATCGTAATGCGCGCTGCGGCTGGTCCCACTTGGCGAAGCGCAATGACGGTCCAAAAAGTCGTCGGCAAATCCGCGCCCGGCGTCCCCGGCGAGGCCGGGTCGGGTGGTGATCACGCAGTCATAGAGGGAGCAATCGGAAATGGTCGATGACGCAAAGCTGCATCAATTCATCGGGCAAATGCTGTCGGATCTCGGCGGTGCGGCGAGCGTAGCGCTGGTCCGGATCGGCGATGCGCTCGGCCTGTATAAGACCATTCACGAGCGGGGCCCGATGACGGTGGCAGAGCTTGCCGACGCATCCGGCGTCAACCAGCGCTACCTGCGCGAATGGCTTTCGCATCAAGCGGCCTCGAACTACCTCTCCTATGACCGGGCATCGCAGAAATTCGCTCTGCCGCCGGAACAGGCGATGGTTTTCGCGATCGAGGACAGCCCCGTTTACATGATGGGGGCGTTTGACCTGATGACATGGATGACCGAGAGCAAGGATCAGGTCCAGGCGGTGTTCCCGACGGGCAGCGGCGTGCCGTGGAGCGATCACACGAGCTGTTTCTTCTGCGCGGTCGCACGCTTCTTTCGCCCCGGCTACCACAACAATTTGGTGAGCACTTGGCTCCCTGCGCTCGATGGGGTCGTCGATAAACTGCAGCGTGGCGCCAAAGTCGCCGATGTCGGGTGCGGGCACGGCTGGTCCACCGTGTTGATGGCCAAGGCCTTCCCCAATTCGCAATTCATCGGTTACGACTTCCATCCCAGTTCGATCGAACACGCCACGGCACACGCTCGCGAACACCGGGTCACGGCAAACACCCGCTTCGAGGTCGCGACGGCCAAAGGCTATCCGGAGAAGGACTTCGATCTAGTCGCGTTCTTCGACTGTTTGCATGACATGGGCGACCCGACCGGGGCTGCGGCACACGTCCGCCAATCGCTGAAGTCCGACGGCTCGTGGATGATTGTCGAGCCGATGGCGGGCGACAAACTCGAGGACAATTTGAACCCGGTCGGTCGTATCTATTATGCGGGCTCGACGATGGGGTGCGTGCCGACGTCACTGTCGCAGGAGGTCGGCGCCGCACTCGGCGCGCAAGCCGGTGAAGCAAAATTGCGCGAGGTCATCACTGCCGGCGGCTTCCGCAATGTCCGACGCGCCGCCGAGACGCCGTTCAACATGATCCTCGAAGCGCGGCTTTGAGTTGACGCAGCGGCCTAGACATCCCACGCTTTGGACGCCACATGGCAAGGCCCGAGTGAGGATGTGTGATGCGCGCTCCCTCCTATGCTTCGCTGGACGACGCCCTTGAGACGCTTACGCCGTACGGGATCGAGCTCAAGAACGGCAACAGCAATCACGCGCCGATGGTGGCCGAGGCGCTGAGCGCGATGGGGTGCCCTGAAGCGGTGATGCCGTGGATCGCAGGTTACCGCGAGAGAATGTTGCCGCGGCCTGCGGCCAGCGCTCGCATTGACAGCCGAGACTGGCGCGCCGCACTCGGCGAGCGCGCCCGGTTTGCCGACTGGAGCGTGTTCTTTCGCGAAGAATTGCAGGCGGCGCCCTGGCGCGAGGTGCTCGATCGCTGGATGGAGCGTCTGGCGCCGGGCTTTTGCGCTTCTGCGACGCACGGCGTAATTCGCGTCGGTCACGCCGCGCGGGGTTTGGCCGACAGCGAGACGACGATGCGGCTGCGCGAGCTCGCCGACGCGTTCGCCAGCTGGGCGGCCACCTATCAAGAGCTGCCGACAAATGGTCACGAGGCGAACGGTGGTTTGACACCGCGCGAGGCGATCACCCGAGTGCCGATCGTACCGCTCGATCGCCGAGCGCGTGCCGGGAACATCACCGCGTCGCTCGCTATGCTCGCCGATCTTCCCGAGTTTGCGCGTTCGATCGGGCTGATCGACACCGGCGGCGAACTCGCTCGGCTCGTCTCCGAACTCACCGAGGTGTTCGCGCGGGTATACCTTGCGAATGCTCACGACATCCGGACGACGATCGCCTTTATCCACGGGGTCACCAGCCCTGCGGCACTCGGCAATATTGCTCCGCAGGTCAGCGAGCGGGCGGCACGCACGGCGCTCCGCTACGCTTGGCAATCGGGGTGCGGGCTTTATGCCTGCTTTGGCGGCGGCACGGCCGTGGCCGAGGGCATCGAACCCCGCCAAGAGGACGAGGACATGCTGGTCGACCTCGCTATCGCGCACGGCGACGAACACGTCATCAAGTTTACCGAAGCGTGTCTGCACCGGCACGCCCTTGCTCCGTCGCCGGTTTATCTTACCGCCGTCGACCACGTGCTCGGCATGATACCTCGTCGCTGACCCAGCCGGCTTCGCCAGCGGTCAAAAGATCTCGTTGGTCGTAACGCAACCCGCGGCCGTTGTCGCTACCCACAAAACGGGTGCATGGTCGAAAGCACCAGTGCAGGTCTGGCAAACCGTCCTGCCGATCAAAACGCCTCATGGCATAAGTGCATTATTGGGACACAGATATTCTACATGAATGTGCGAGGCTAGCGGGGAGTCCGCTGCGCCTCTGATGGCTGCCTTTCCAAGGCCGTCGCTTGAAACCGCCGGAAGGTGCCGTTTGCGGACATCCGCAATCTACGTCAGTTCTGACAGAGCCGTTGAGCGAAACGTCCGTGCCAGGACCTCCTCACGGTCTGTTACGCCATCGGTTCGACCTCAGAACTTCAGTGCGCCAGGGCTTCCAGGGTAAAAGTTAGGCCTTTGAATCGCCAGAGTATCAACAGCTGCTTCGTCCGGCAGACAGCGGATGCTGAGACCCAACTCGGCGAGCCTCGCATCGATGCCGGGGTCGCCGGACCATTTCCCATGGACGAACCATTTCCCATGGACGAATCCGCCGGCGCCTTCCGAGCGGAAATGCTCGACCATCGCGGCGAAATCCCGGATGCCGACGTGGGTTTGGACCCGGCGGTACTCAGAGCTTGCCGCCACTGCACCTCGCCATACGACTCGATCTCCTCCCCGATCGTGGCGACGGACGCATCCTGCGACAGGCTGCGCTTCTCGCTGATCGCGTCGCGCCGTGTGAAGGGAACCGTCCCGGGGGTTCTGCCAAGCGAACCGCCGTTTATTCTTGCTCCCGAAACACCTGCGCGTAGGACTTGCCATAGGGATAAAAGCGATCATGTTCACCCCGTTCCCAAGCGACTTTCAGTTCGTGCCCAGTGATGTCCCAGTCCGGACGGCATTTCTTCAACACAGCGCGCAGGTCTTGCCGAAGCTCTTCGACGGTCGGTCGGCCAAAAAACCAGTAGCCGTTGTAGATCTTGAATATAACGAGACCAGGTTCGAGGACGATGACATGCGGGATCATCGGGTCGTGCTCGGGGTCCGTGTACTCGGCGATGTCGAGATCCTTCTGAACCTTGCGTCCCGGATCGGATAAAAAGGTCCAGTGCGCGCCGGCGCCCGTGCGGTACTCATTCGTTGCAAGCATGTTGTCGGTACTAACGGTGACTAGGCGGCAGTAACCGACTTCCATCTCGTGGTGAAGCTGGACCAGACCCTCGGCCTGGCGCAGATCTTTCGGGCAGTATCCTCCTCGGCTAAGGACCAGGACCATGGGATCTGGCCCCTGTAGATCCGAAAGCTTGCGACGTTTGCCCGTGTGATCGGTCAGCTCGTAATCAGGAAATACAGTGCCAACGACAAGGTCTGCTCTCATGTGATTCAACCTCCTCTAAGACGATGCGACGTATCTGCTTTTACATCGGCCACTCCGGTGCACGGGGGCGAGCCCGCGCTTCAGAGCTTCGAGCCGCCGTCGACACGAAGGGTGTGGCCAGTGATCCACCGGGCGTCGTCGGAGGCGAGGAAGGCGACCACGCCACCGATGTCGTCAGGTTGGGCGAGGCGTTTCAGCGCCTGCATGCCGAGCGTATATTCACGACCCGCACCCGTCTTGGTGAAGTTCGACATGTCGGTTTGGACGACGCCTGGCGCAACGGCGTTCACGCGAATGCCGCGAGCTCCGAGGGCAAACGCGAAATGCTTCACCAACGTATCGATGGCGCCCTTCGTCGCGGCGTAGGCCGACAGTGTGCCGACGGCGACGCGCGCCGCAGCTGAGGACATCAGGATGATGGTGCTTCCTTCGTGCAGGATCGGCAGGAGTTGCTGCACGAGGAAAAACGGTGCGCGGACGTTTACGCCAAAGAGGCTATCGAAATCCTCGACCGTGTAGTCCTCGATCGTCGCCGCCCTGGAGATGCCGGCATTGGCGACAAGAATGTCCAGCCGATCGCCCACGATCGCACGAACCTGCTTGGCGAGCTTGTGCGGCCCGTCGGGCGCCGCGAGATCGGCGGCGATGGCATCGGCGCGGCCGCCGGCCTTGCGGATTTGAGCGACGACGGCTTCCGCCTCCTTCGCGCCGCTTCCGTAGTGGACGAGCACCTGGGCGCCGGCCTTGGCGAGCGCCAATGCGCTGGCCCGCCCGATGCCGCGCGAGGCGCCGGTGACGAGACCCGTTTTTCCTGAGAGCGTGGTCATGACTTGGGTTCCTGACGATTGGATACCGAGGCCGGGTGCCGATTTCGCCGTGAGAGGGTCAGTGGCCGAGGCCGTGGGCGATGCCCAACTTCTCGAGCAGGGCCTGAGGTTCGAAATAGGCGACCCAGATCGACGTGACCTTCCCATCTCGGACGATCCAATGGTCGGCGATTTTGATTATTGCGTCGGTGCCGGTAACGCCCATGTTGATCACCGCCGCGACGCGCCCGCGCTCGGCGATAACGCTGTGGTAGCTGAACCGCGCGAAATCGAACACGCCGGGAAGACCGGACAGCACTTGGTCGCGGAAGAGCGCCGCGCCGCCGTGCGTGCCTCCCCAGGGAAGATAGTTGGGTGCGGTCCAGGTGAAGTTGGTGTCGAGATACTGGGCGAAGTCGGTAAGTCGGTCTTGGATGCCGAACTGGTAGAATGCGTCCACCACCGTCTTGTTGCGCCCGTTCTCGGACTGGTAAGACATGCTTGTCTCCTCCGTGTCACGCCGTTGGACGTTCGCCGTCAGCTGGCGGTCTTACCGCCATCGACGTTGAGGACATGGCCGGTGATGAATGAAGCTTCGTCCGATGCAATGAAGACGATCGCGTTCGCAAGCTCCTCCGCGAGGCCGAGGCGACCCATCGGAACAGTGGTGACCAGGGCGGCCTTGTTCTCCGGCGTGCGCGTGAAACGCGTCAACATGCCGGTGTCCGTGGGACCAGGCGCCACCGCATTCACGCGGATTCCCGACTTGGCGACCTCGAGCGCCACCGACTTGGTGATGCCTTCGACGGCGTGCTTGCTGCCGACATAGATGGAGGCTCCGGCTGCCGCCTCGTGCCCGTAGGTCGAGGAGGTGTTGATGATGCTGGCGCTGCCCTGTCCGTGCATGACGCGCACTTCGTGCTTCATGCTCAGGATCACGCCGAGAACATTCGTGTCGAACGTCGCGGCGTAGCTTTCTGCGGTCTGGTCCGTGATCGGGCCAACCTGGCCTTCGGTGCCGGCATTGTTCACCGCGACATCGAGACGGCCGAGCCGGGCCACGGTCTTGTCGACGAGAGCGCGGACCTCATCCTCCTTGCGGAGATCGGCGTTGATGAACTCGGCCTCCGAGCCGAGAGCGCGCAGCTCCTTGACGAGCGCTTGGCCGGCCTCATCGCGCCGGCCGGCAGCGACCACCTTTGCGCCCTTCCTCGCGAAGGCGACGGCGGCGGAGCGACCGATTCCGGTGAGCGCTCCGGTGATCAGAACGACGGGCTTGTCCATTTCCAGCTCCTGTGAGGCATGACTTGCGGCGCATGGGTGTCTGGCCAGCGGCCCCGGTTCCGGCGCTGGGATGGGCTCTACCAGGCCGCCACAGACGGGCAACTAAGCGCTGGTGGCAGGATTGAAAAAGACTTTGTAAGCTGGTGGGCATACCTCGCAGGCAGGGGTCCCTATGGAGCTACGACATCTTCGATATTTCATTGCCGTGGCCGAAACGGGGAGCCTTACGAGAGCGGCCGAGCAGCGGCTGCACACCTCGCAGCCGTCGCTGAGCCGGCAGATCCGGGATCTGGAGTATGAGGTCGGGGTCACGCTGCTGAACCGCGGTGCCCGCGGCGTGGAGTTGACCGCGTCGGGTCGGGCCTTTCTTGACCATGCCCGGCTGGCGCTGGCTCAGGTGGACGCGGCCTGGCGAAACGGCCCGCCGGGCCGCCCAACCGGCGAAGCGCACCTTTGCTCTCGGCTTTCTGACCGGACAAGAGATGGATTGGCTCCCGGAAGCCTTGCGTATCCTTCGCGACGAGTTGCCCAATATCGAGGTCACGGTTTCCAGCCAGAAATCCCCGGACCTCGCCGCGGCCCTCATGCGAGGCAAGCTCGACTTGGCGTTCCTCCGCCACGAGCCCGACCTGGTCGATCTGACGTTCAAAACCGTGACCAAAGAACCCTTGGTCGTCATCATGCCAAGCGATCACCGCCCTGCTTCGCGTGAGGCCATCCGTGTACAGGAGATCGTGGGCGAGACGTTCATCGGCGTCTCGCCCACTGGCCCGGCGTTGCGCACTGTCACCGATGAGTATTTGAAGCGGTCTGGCATCGATATCACGCCGACTCACGAGGCGGACAACATCGCAATCATGCTGTCCCTGGTGGCATCAAGGCGTGGCGTGGCGTTGGTACCTGCCTATGTGCAGAATTTTCTTTCCTGGTCCGTCATCAGCCGCCCTCTGGACGGCGATGTGCCCACGATCGATCTCGTCATCGGCTACAGCAATGCGAACACGTCACCCATCCTGAAGATGTTCCTATCTAAAAGCGACGAGTTGATCTCAGGGTTTGCCAAGAAGGTGCGGACGGGAGTGAGCGTGCCGGACTGAAATATCGCCAATCGTTGGCGCGCTCGCAAAGCCTCGGTTCACGACGTTCGACGCGGTGCTTCGACGTTTGGATAGGGTCAAGGGCGGCGGTGTCCTCGGTGACTGCGTACAGCCGGTTTTACCCTAAACTGCGGAAGGACCGTCACGTGCCCAAGTTGTCGCGAAGTGCCAGATTCGGACATTCTCGCCTCAGCGAGACGCTACAAGCTGCGCTCGTCGAGCCACGAACGTTCCATTAGGCTGATGGAAGACAAATTCTTCAACTTCGCCATCCGGGCCGAGATGGAACTCCACCCGGAAGCCCGCAAGCTCGTCGATGACGAAGGTTCGGCTCTGGTAAGGACGGAGTTTGTGGGTTGGTTGGCTCCCAATTGTCAGGTTGAGCTGGCTATCACTGTCCTGCCCGACAACAACAGTGGTGCCTCCCCAGCTGAACGTGCCGGTGCAGTGCTGACGGAAGGCCGGATTTGTGCAATCGCCGGCTGCAATGCGGGTGAAGACGATATCTTTGACGAGCGGCTCGAACGGAGCCGCCAGACTCGCAATGTTTCCTTCCCGGTCGGTGGAAAACGAGACGGCGAGCCGGTCGGGCAGCAGGCGGTCGGGCGCCTCGGGCAGCTCGAACGTATCGTAGTGCCGATGCGCGAGCCGCTCGGACATACCGCGATACGCCCAGTTCAATTGGCCTTCGGCATGGCTGATTGTGATCCGGCCATAGCCGGGATGATCGTAATCACCGGCATAGTCGGCGAGGTCATGGCTAGGCCGGGTGTTCAGCCGCCGTGTCGCTTTCCGAGCCTGTCGGTCAATTTCGAGCTGCGCCACGAATTTGCGGCGCAGCTCACGAAGACGATCGAGCCAAGGTAATGGCTCTTTGCCGCACACCCGGTCGAAGACATAATTGGCGGCGATGTCCGTCACCGCGCTTGGATCACGATTAGTAAATACAGCAACACCGACGCCACGATCAGGCAGCATTGTCATCAGCGTACCACAGCCGATAAATCCGCCTCCGTGGAACACAACACGCTCGCCGCGATAGCTGCGCGAGCGGAAGCCGAGGCAATAATGCTGATCACCGTACTCGGCGAATTCGGGTGCTGCGACATGCACGCGCGGTGTCTGAAGCTGCTGTATCAAGGCCGGTGACAGGAGCCGTTGTCCCTCAAACTCGCCCTTGTCGAGATGAAGGCGAAGCCAGTTGGCTAAACTCGCAATCGAGGTGTTGATGCTGCCCGCGGGCTGCACGCGGATCAGCCAGCGTTTCGCGCGCAGGCGGGTATCCCCGTCCATCGAGTAGGGCACGGCGGCATCGGCGGCTGCGGCGAGATCCTCCACCGTGAACGTCACAGTCATGTGCAGCTTATCGGTCAGTCGAGCGCGCGTAAATTCGTTCCAACTCTGACCGCTGACGCGTTCGGCCACCATACCGGCAACGAGATAACCGAGGTTCAGGTATTGGTGTGCGCTGCGAATGTCGTCACTCGGCTCCAAATACCGCATCGCCGCCAGCATTTGCACGGGTGACAGATCGCCGGGCAACCATATCCAATCGTGACGCGGCAGCCCGGAATGATGGCAGAGCAAATCGCGCACTGTGACGCGGTCGGTCGCGACGGCGTCATGCAGCCGGAATTCCGAGATGTAATCCCGCACCGGCTTCGTCCAATCGAGGCGCCGCTCGTCCATCAAAAGGGCCAAGCCCGTGGCGGTGAACGACTTCGTGATCGAGCCGATTAGGAACTGTGTGTCGGTTGTTACCTGCAAGCCGGCTTCGACATCGCGAAGGCCATAGGCCCTGACGAGCGCCACCTCGCCATTTTGCACCACGGCAACGGCGAGGCCCGGAATCTTCCACTCGTCCATCGCTTCCGTGATGAGACGTTCGAGCTCGGGAATGAAGGGCGCAATGGATTCGCTGCGTGCGACGGATTGGGATGCCATCGAAAAGGGTCCTCGACTGGAGTAACGTGGCTCGGCGGCTCAGTCCAATCCAGGGATCAGCTCGCGGCCGGCTTTGAACTCGATCGTCGAGCCCTCGAAATCGTCGCCGACCGGCTCGCAACGTCCGCCGAGATGGGCCGCGAGGAACGCCTCGACGACGGCTTTGAACGAGCAGCGGTTTTCGGGCCGGCCGAGGCCGTGGCCTTCATCGCGATAGTAGACATAGGTCACGGGGATGCCGTGTCGTTGCATTGCGACGACGATCTGCTCGGACGCCGAGGCTTTGACGCGCACGTCGTTGCCACCCTGGCCGATCAGCAGCGGCCGCACGATACGGTCGGCGCGATTGAGCGGCGAACGCTCCTCGAGAGCCGCAGTCCGGCTGCGGTCGTGTAATCGCCGGTCCGGACCTTCCACAGCGACTTAAGCGGCATCCAGTATTCCGGGATCGTGTTCAGCATGGTCACGATGTTGGAAATGCCGCAGAGATCGACCGCGCAGGCGAATTTCTCGGGCGTGAACGTCAAGCCGACCAAAGCCGCGTAGCCGCCATAGCTGGTGCCCACAATCGCGACGCGGGCGGGGTCGGCGATCCCTTGTCCCACCGCCCAGTCGGCGGCGTCGATCAGATCGTCGTGCATCTTGCCCGCCCATTCGACGTTGGCGGCATTGACGAAGGCCTTCCCGAACCCGGTCGAGCCGCGATAGTTCACGCTCAGCACCGCATAGCCGCGGTTGGCGAGCCATTGGTGATCGGCGGACAGCCCCCAGAGGTCGCGCCACCAAAGTCCGCCGTGGACCAGCAACACCATCGGCAACGGTGCTGCGGGCGACGCGCCGCGCGGACGGGACAGGTAAGAGACGAGCTCGAGTCCGTCTCGGGCGCGGATGATGACGGGCTCCATCGGCACGAAAGGCAACCCCTCCCATGCCGGCGTCGATGAGAACAGCCGCCGCGACTGACGCGCGGCACGGTCGTAATGGAACCACTCCGTAGGGGCGTCGTCATATTGGTACGCAGCGATCCACTGCTGCCGGTCTTGCGACATGCTGGTGATCGTCAGATCGCCGCGCGATTGCCGCGTGAGGTGGTCGAAATCGTCTCGATAGTCCGGGTCCACGACCTGCCACGTGACGCGCTCGACTGACCGCGCCGCGGCAACCGGGCGCTCGCTGATTGGATCGAGCACAAGCTGGGTGAAATCGGCACGCGGATCTTCCGCGAGGACGCGCATCGTGCCGCTTGCGAGATCTTGCGCAATAACGGCGGCGGTGTCGCGGCCGCGGCTGTCGAGCCAATAGAGTTCGCTGCCGTCGGCGCTGAACTCGATGGCGCGGCTCGCCATCGCGTCCTCCGCGCCGATCCGGCTGAAGAGCGTCCATTCGCCATCGCTACCACGCTGCAGACACTCGATATCGCCGTCATCGGTCTGGCGTACCGCGAAGCGCACCTGGAACTGCTGGTCGGTGAAATGGTTGCGGTATCCTTCGTTCAGATGCGCCAGCTGCTTTCGCCAGTTGCTACGTTCACGCGGTAGATGTCGAAATAACGCTTGTCCCGCGCATTGTGCGCGATCAGCAATTCACTCGGAAAATGGCGTGAGATTTGCTGAATGTAGCAAGTCACCCCCGGTCCCGGCGTCAGGACTCGCACTTCGCCGGTTTGCAGATTGACCCCCCAGGCACGCCAGTTTTCGTCCCCGGCCATCTCGCGGAAGAACACGACATGCCGGTTGTCGTGCATCCAGATGATCCAAGGCGCGAGATTGCGGTCGGTCACCGCCGTCACCGGGCGCGCTTCGTCGATCCGGTCGATCGGCGCAATCCAGAGATTGAGCACGCCGTCGAGGGCGCGCGGAAGGCAACCCGCGTGCCGTCGTGACTGATCCGCACAACGCTTCGTTCGGGATCTGCGAAAATCAGACGGCGGCGAAGCAGGCCGGTGTTCCCTTCTCTGATCTGCATACCATCGGCAAATTGATTGGGCATGATCCGGATCCTCGAGTGAAGTGACAACAAGATGATCCTGACGCAGCGAGCGCGCTGCAACGGTCAAGGTGCGCCGCGCAGCAGCGCTTTCCAATCCTCCGCGCCTGGCAAAAGGCGCCAAACCAGCGCCGTGGCACCCCTTGGTTCCGTTCCAGACCTGGCAATCACCCACGGAACGTGCACATCGCGTGGAAGCCGACAAACGGATCTCAGTCGTAAGCCAGGCACCAATCCGGCCCCGTTAGCCAGCACTGCTCCTCGAGCACGTCGCCGCGGCGATAGAGCCGTGTCACCCGCTCCCAACCGCCCTTCTCGAACGCCGCCGCCAGCGCCCGCTCGCACTCGGCGTCGCGCGCGCCTTCACACGGAAAGATCGCGACCGCCGAAATCCATTTCGCGAGGAATTCGTTGCCGCGGCGCTCGATGCGGAATACCGCGCCGCGCCGCTGGATCGGTATGTTTTCGGGGTTTTCTCCGAAACCTTTGTCCGAGGTCAGTGGCAGGATCAGCCGGCCGCCATCTTTGAGCCGGTCGAGCCAGATGTCGGCCGGCCGGGTCGCGCCGGCGTTCACGTAAATCACATCGGCCGGATCGAACTCGATCTGCGCGCCGTCGCCTTGCAAGGCACGCACATTCGGCTGCCCGGCGAAATTCGCCGCAAGGCGCTCGGCGAGGCCGCCATCGAATTCGATCGCCGTGACCCGGCCGCTATCGCCCACCATGTGCGCCAGGATCGCCGTGTAGTAGCCTACCCCGGCGCCGATGTGGACGACGTGCTCGCCCGGCCGCGGCGCCGCCGCGGCAATAAGCATCGCGTGCAGCCACGGCTGGCCGTTGTTCAGGCTGCGCTCCGGAACAATGCCGACCAGCGCGTCCTGATAGAGATAGACCGGATCATCGCTCGGCGTCGGTACATAACGGTGCGGCCAGCGCAGCATCGGCCACGGCCCCGGCCCAAGAAAATCTTCGCGACGCACCGCTGCGAACGCCGCCTCGACGCGCGCGTCATCGACGTCGGCGTTCGCCACGACATGCTTCGCGTAGGCGCGGCGCACAATCGCCAATTCGGTCTCGCGGTCTTCTCCGGCCTGCGGCCTGTCCAGTGTTGGCATTTGAAGTCCCGTCCAGCTCTTGATTCCTAGCCCAAGGCGGCTACGGGATTGGCGTCGTTGTCCCGCAACGAACCTTTGTCTATGCCGTCGTGCAGCGGCCCGCCCCTCAAGCGGAGGTGGCGGACGAACAGGTGCCGGGCGTGGCGATCTCGGGCGTCGTGGAACAGTTCAGGCAGCACACCGTTGAAGGCGGTGTCCAGCATGTCGAGGAACCGGGCGATATGCGGCGCGGTTTGCTCGGCGGTTGGCGTCATCATGCTCTCCTTTGCCTCGCAGTGCGCTCGGCCGGGAGGGACGCGGACACGACCGAAATTTTTGTTCACCGTTGTCCGCGTCCATGCTCGCCAGGCGCATAGCCTTTGGGAGAATCCATGGCAGACACGTCACAGCAGGTTAAGGAAAGAGGCCAGTATGGCGTGCCGCCGCGGCGGGACGTGGGCGCGGCGCTCGCCACTCTATCAGAGGAGGATCTGCTGCGCTTGCGCGCGATCGCCCGGTTGCGCGCCCGCTCTTTGCCCGACGGCATGTCGTGGTCCGACCTGCTGCATGAGGCGGTGCTGCGCGCACTGACGGGCGCGCGGCCGTGGCCGCCGGGTGTGTCGTTGCTCGCCTTTCTGGCAGGGGTTATGCGCAGTATCTGCGACGAGCAATGGCGCCACCACCGCCGACAGCATGATCTCCCCGCCCCGGGCGATGGTGGCGGGGCTGATGACCCGGAACGCGCCTGCGCGGCGGCGGAGGCTCTCGTCGCCATACAACGGCTGTTCGCGTCCGACGCGGCAGCGCTAAAGGTGATCACCGGACTGATCAGCGGCATGGCAGCGCAGGATATCCGTCGTTATTACGATCTGACTGGCGTGGAATATGACACGACGCGCCGACGAATACGGCGGACCCTGCTGCGGCACGATTTGGGTTGGTCTTGGCCATGACTCGCATGGGTTATCCTCTATCCGAGCTGACGGCGTTGCTTGACGCCTTGGAACGGGAACTCCTTGCCGCACATGCAGACGAAGTGCGCGACGCTTGGCGCGAGACTGGTCGGGCGCGCAACATCGCCTGCCAAGAAGCCCGGGCATTGCTGAACGCGGCCATCGCCGCGAACGAAGAGGGTTCTGCTGCAACACTGCCGCCGGAGACTTGCATCGGACCGGATCGGCTTCCCGGCGTTTGGAGAGAGCTTCGACCTCCGGCTCGGTGCCATCTTCGCGCCAGCCCTTTTCCTGCTTGGAGCTGCCGCCGGCACTAACGAAGAGAGCCGCTTCCGTAGGTCAGGGTAAACCGCTGCACTGGGTCAGCTGCCGAGATCCTACCCTTGTCACGGCGCGTCAGCTTCACCCCAGCAAGCTGACGGTCCAGCGGCTGCAGCAATCGTTTGCTGAGTGCCACTTTCAGACCAAGTCTGTCGATTGGTCAGGCTCGATTGTTGGTCCCGTGTTCCTTCATGAGCTGACGTTCTGGGCCTTGCGCCTGGGCGGCGTTGGCTCGCAACTCCCCCTTGGGACCGACGGGGGGCGAACCGGTGCGGCTCCGGCGGCGGTTCTGCCTCGGTCTTTTTATATCTTTCATCATCTCGATCAGCATCTTGGTCGCGCGCAAATTGGCGCCGGCGGATTCGTTAACCAGCTGAGTGATGACCGCCTCGCGCTTGGTGATCTTGCGACGTTCTCCGTCAATCGTGACGAATACGGGCTCGTTGAGTGCGACCAGCCGCGCCGGCAGGTTTTGGGCCGACCGCGCGGGTTGCCGGACTGGCCCTTCTTCAAGCAGGTGTGCAGCGGCGGCTTGGGGTAGTTGGCCGCGTATTCGCGCTTGGTCTCGGACGTGCGTCCTCCTTTGCTCTCTCGTGCTCCGATGCCGCGTATGCGGATTGCCGCAAGGCGTCGGCAGCCGTCGTTGCGGTACTCCGATAGAGGATCTTGGGGGCTCGGCGTGACTTGTGTCCCCGCCGCTCGAACCGCTTGCCAAGGCTGAGTTTCACCTCTATATGAGAGTTGCCCGATATTGTGAATATAATAATACTTTATTCTCAACAAGCAATTCTTGAATCCGATGAATCGACGCCCGGTTCCCTTCCCCTGTTCGCCCCCTGATAGCCCGATTCGGCCCCCGGATCGGCGAAAAACGCCCCCTGTTCGTCCGCGTCGCAAGCGACTCGCAAGTATCTGATCTACATGGCTTTATCGAGAATCACAGGGTCAAATCTCAATGCAGAATCGATGATTCGCCCTGTTTGCTCGCTTTTACAGGGGTCGGGGAGATTGCGCGGCGCTGCTTGCTCGCCGGCTTGGAGGTCGCTAAGACGGGCGGAGAATGGGAGGTACGCATGGCGGAATTGTCTTCGGCGACCCGCGACGCTTTGCTGCGGGTCGGCACATCGACCTTGACCGGCATTTTGTCGCGCCGCGGTCTGCGCAACATGTTTCTGCAGGACGTCTGGCCGATCCGACCTGATATGCCGCGGATGGTCGGCCCGGCGTTCACGATGCGCTTCATTCCGGCGCGCGAGGACAAGACCGCGACGGGACGCGGCCCGGTGCAGCAGCGCGCGATGGAGGAATGTCCGCCGGGTCACGTGCTCGTCGTCGACGCCCGAGGCGATCCGCGGGCGGCCTCGGCCGGCGATATCTATTGCGGCCGCCTGAAGGCGCGCGGCTGCGCCGGCATCGTCACCGATGGCGGGCTGCGTGACACGGAAGGAGTCTTCAAGACCGGTTTGCCGGCCTACCATCGCCGCCCGTCGTCGCCACCCAGCGGCATCGTCCATCAGCCGGCCGATTTAAACCTGCCGATCGCTTGCGGCGGTGTCGCCATCTATCCGGGCGACATCATCGTCGGAGACTGCGACGGGGTCGTGGTGATCCCGCCCGACATCGTCGACGCTGTCGCCGAGGAAGCGGTTGCGACCACGCTTTACGACGAATTCGCTGAAGAAGAGGTCGCGCGCGGCCGCTCGCTGATCGGTCTCTTCCCGGGAACGGGGGAGGACGCCAAGCGCGACTTCGAAGCGTGGAAAAAGCGGCGCTCCGGCGCCTAGCGCCTCGGACGCGTTCAGATGATTCAGTGATCGGCGGCAACACCAACGCGCCCTGCATCATGATCGGCGAGAAGGCGGCAGAGATGATCGCCGCCGAGCACGGCGTAAGGCTGCGGGAGTTTGTGGGGGAGCTAGCCGCCGGTCCGCACCAGTCTAATGCTAGCCGAACACCGCGACGAACTCGCAGGTCACCAGGGCGTTGCTTTCGGCGCCGAGCGCCATCGTGTGGCGGGCCGGCCGGGACGCCGCGTCGGGGAACATTTTGACCCACTCGTCGTTGAGGGCCGCGCGTCCGGTCCCCGGCTCCTTCATCCAGAAGGTCATCTTGATGATGTCGTCAGGAGTTCCGCCGGCCGATGTTATCGCTGCGCGCACGTGAGTGAACACGTTGGTGACCTGCTTGGCCAATTCCGGCGGCAGGTTGCGCGTTCCCGGGTCTACGCCGCTGATCACGCTCGTCATCATCACATTGCCGATCCGGCTGGCGTTCGGGATCGGGTTCTGATGGGCGAAACCGGGGAAGTTCACGCTTTGCCGTTTTGCCATCACATCGCTCCTTGTCATTAGGTGCTACGATCGTCTAGCCAGCAGCCGAAAACCCTGTTCTCGGGAGACCGCCGATGACGCGCTCATGGCTGCACTTTACCCGCGGCCGCTTTGTGCGCCAAGCGCGGGTCGGGCTCGGCGAGCTCCGGGAAGAGCATTTGAGCCGCCACGGGTTCGCTGGCCCGGTCGCGATGCTCTACCGCACCGACGGACCCAACGAGGTCGTCCGGATCGAGGGCGATTATCGGCCCCGCCAAATCGATAGTGCCGACGTCGTCGCGGCCGACGCAAGCGATCCGCGCGGCGGGCCGCTGACCCTCTTATCCAACGAGGATGTCTCGATCGCGATCAGCCGACGCCGTCAAACGATGCCTTATTGCTACCGTAACATTGACGGCGACCTGCTCTATTTCGTGCATCGCGGCAACGGCGTCTTCGCCACCGAGTTCGGCCCGCTACAGTACGAGCCCGGCGATTATGTGCTGCTCCCCAAGGGTACCACCTTCCGCCTGATGCCCGAGGATGCAGATAGTCTGCTGCTGGTTGTCGAAACGCCGCAGCCGATCCGGTTGTGCGAGCACGCGCAGGTCGGCAGGCACACACCGGTCGATCCGACCGTGCTGCAGGTGCCCGACGTCGCGGATTACGGCTGGCCGAAGCAAGACGAATGGGAGCTGCGGATCAAGCACAAGGGGGCCCACACCTCGATCTTTTATCGCAACAACCCGATGAATGTCGTTGGCTGGAAGGGCGACCTGTTTCCGTTCAAGCTCAATGTTCGCGACATCCGTCCGATCATGTCCGACCGCATCCACCTCGCGCCGTCCTCGTGGGTGACGTTCGAGGGAGAGGGCTTCGTCGTGCTGAGTTTCCTGCCCCAGATCGCCGTCGCCGATCTGAACGCCGAGGAACTGCCGTCTTATCACCGCAACATCGACATGGACGAGGTCATGCTGACCCATGCCGATGACGATCCGGGAGGCCGCCGGCCCGGCGGCTTCGCATTCACGCCGCAGGGCGTCTTACATGGGGCGACCGAGGCGTTTCGAGCCGAGTTTCAGAGCCGACGTACTCCGGGAATGCGGCGGACGCGTACTGGTATCGGTGTCGACACCTACCGACCGCTGAACGTCTCGCCGGAATTTGCTCGAATGACGGGTTGATGATCCCAGCCCTTGTCCCGACCGCGCGGGAGCCGGCGCCTATTTCCCCCTCGGCGGCGAGAACGAGACACTCCAGACCAGCCGGGCGCGTACCGCAGCTTTCGCTTGACGCGATCGCTCCTGTGCAACGGCGTGCTGTTCGAGGGCCGCTTGGTCAGCCGGGTCAATCGAGCCCTGCGTCGGTAATACGCAAGCGGTCGGGCAGCGCGTAACGCCCTTGGTACGGATGAATTCGGCGATCACCGCTTCGTAATCGCTCCGACGGGTCGGCTCGCTGATTTGTCTGAGCTTCGGGTCTCTCCGGCTGGGATCGACCCCAAATCGTGAAATCACCTCAACCACGAAGACAATGAGGCAAGAGCGGTCCACACCGCCGCCCAAATCCCGAGCGACAGGAGTAGCGGCCCAGCCGACGATGGTCCTCCGGTCTGTTCGCAGGTGGCCTTGTTCACCGATCGAGCGAATGGTGGGGACCGATACAGAAGATCTGGGGGTGCAATAGAATACAGACACGCTGACGCCAATTTGCGGTCCATGTGCTCCTCCCGTCATCTCAATGAATATCTCGGGCAATAAGCATCGCCCGGAACTGATTTTAATTATGTTTTCGTCAGTAGCGCGTCAAACAAGCGTCCAATATTTGTCATGAGAGGTTATTATTTATTTGAATTTTACTCGAATTCGGTTCGTCAAATAATTTAACTAAATCAAATACGAATTCGACCAACTATCTTATACCGAGATACACTTGATGCAGCGGAGCAACATGCCGATTTCGCCGTATTTTTTGGTCAACCGGAGCGGGGCAGGGCGCTTCACTCGGTCGAGCGAAGCGCGCTGTATCCCTCTCCCTCGGGGATTTTGTCTGCACTCTCCCAACGACTACGCCGGGAAGGACAGGAAGCATTTGTCGGATGCCAGGATATAAGTCTCCATGTAATCCTGGATTACCGGACGGCGGTCGAGCGCTTCCATCGCGCCGATCAGCGCCATCCAGTTGAGCATTTCATGCTGCCCGGCAAATTCCATCTCGGCCAATGAACGCTTGCGCCAGACTTCGTAGTCTGCCCGGCTGACCGCATCGAACAGCAGCCGGTCGCCTTCGTGATCCGGCCACAGGTAGCCGTTTTTCGGCGACAGGAAGGCATGCGACCAGCTCGACGATGCGATCAGCGCCGCCCGATAGGGCGAGGCGGCCAACACCTGAGCGACGGCGGCACCCACCTGCATGCAACGCCACGGCGCCGGTGCCGGCGGGTCCTCGGCCTCGTCGGCCGGTCGCGGCGGCTGGAACAGATGGGCAAGGCCGCCTTTGGCGTGCAGCAGGGTGCGGCCGTAGCAGTTGATCGCAAACGGGATCACCGGATACGGAAAACCGGCCCGGTCCCAGTCGAGATAGAGAAACGTATTGGTAAAGGCGTGGGCCATCGGGTGGTGCAGCGGCTTGTATGCGTAGGCCATGTCGATGCCCCGTTCGATCAGGCCGGTGGCGAGGTATTTGGCCGCCTCGCGATGTCCCTTGAGCTTTAGTGGCCAATCGCCCGGCTCGTCCCAACGGTTGGGCTTGCCGCCGTTGCTGTTATCCCAGGGCTTGATCTCGAACTGATCGTCGTAGCCCATGAGGCAGAAGGCCGGGACGATGTCTTCGCGGAAGTTCTCATATTGGTCGTCGCCCCAGACCACCACCAAGTCGGGATTGAAGTCGTCGAGGATCTTGCGGATCGCCCGGAAATCGTTGCCGAAGCGCTCGCCGCAGCGATTGGCCGCCGACAGCCCGTCGTCATTGCCGAGTTCGGCGATCAGCTCGGCCGGCCAACCGGCCGGATCCTTGCGCGCAGCCTCGACATTGGGGGCGCGCAAGGTCGTCTTGAAGACCCCGGTCAACCCCTCGTTCGGGAGGCACAATGTCGGCCAGTGGGTAACGCCGAGACCGAGTATTTCCGCCATCTGCCTGTTCCTTCCGTTGGAGTGATTCCCGATCGATAGAAGCTAATACTGCCCTCGCGGCTCGAGGCCGAACGCGTGCTGGCCGTACATCGTGCCCACGGCATCCCAATTGAGGCTGACGTGACGCGCCACCGCGTTGGCGTCGCGCCACGCGCGTTGCACCGGGTGGCTCAGATGCAAGCCGTAACCACCGGTCGAGGCGTTGAGCAACTCGACCGCCTGCACCGCAAGCTTGGTCACCCAGGCCTGATTGCGGCGGCAGCGGATGCGGTCGGCGATCGTGACCTCCTCGCCCGCATAAAGCTTCTGCGTCATATTGCGCATATCGGTTAAGAGGATCAGCTCGGCACTCTCGACGGCGGCGGCCGCTTCGGCGTAGCGCAGCTGGATCGTGGCGAATTCGGCCATCGGGAGCTGGCCGCCGGCGAGCGCGCCGCGGGTCTTGCGCATTCGGGTCATCTCGAGATAGGCGTCGAGCGCGCCGCGCGCCGCACCGACCGCAGTCGAGGCCAGCATCGAAGCGCCGTGGATCAACAGCGGCATACGGTACAGTGGACTCTTATGATGCTTGGCGCCCGGTGTAGTGCCGGACCGCGCGTCGGAGAACAACAGCACCCGGTGTGCCGGAACGAACACCTCTCGGACGACGATATCCTTGCTGCCGGTCCCGGCGAGGCCGCAGACAAACCAGTTGTCGACGATCTCGCAATCGCCGATCGGCAATAGGAAGAAGGCGCCTTCGAATGGAGGCTTGGCGTCCGGGGGCGTGACGAAGGCGCCGAGCTTGACCCAGCTCGAGGCGTCACAGCCGCTGGCAAACGACCAAGCGCCATTTAGCACATAGCCGCCATCGACCGGGACGGCGGTGCCGGTGGGTGCAAAGCAGGCGCAGGTGAAGGGGTCTTCGTCCCCGCCCCAGACCTCGCGTTGGGCCTCGATCGGGAAGTGGGCGATCGAGCGGCCGTTGGAGACCGCGCCATTGACCGCCCAGCCGGTCGAGGCGCAGGCCGCCGAGATCGTCAGCGCGATCCTGAGTGCGGTCTCGCCGTCATACTCGAAACCGCCGAACTCCTTGGGCCGGCAGGTCCGCAACAGCTCGGCGTCGCGGATCTTGTCGATGATGTGGGGCAGCACGTTGCGATTGCGCTCGGTCTCTTCGGCGAGCGCCCGAATCTCGGGCACCATATTGCGCGCCCGGTCGATCAGCGCCTCCGGGCTCGGAACTGCCAAGCGCCGAATCGCGGCGGTGGTCATACGCGTGAACCCCTTGTCACAGGCTGCGCATTCTCGGTGGAGCATGCGCCCGGCTCCAGAGCGATGCAACGACAAAGGCTCGACGCTCGGACCGCGCGGCGCCGCACCCGCAACCGGCCGTTCCGCTGTCGACAGCGGAAAAATTCTCTTTCGCCTTGAAAAATCGCCATGCCGGCACCGGAAAGCTGGTTCCGATCAATGTCTTGAGACCATTTTGGACAGGCTGGCCGAGAGCCGAAATCCGGCGCCTTTTGGCACAGTTGGCAGCGGACCGGCAGTGGAGCTCAGAGGCGGGGTTTGAGATTGCAGAATTCGGCATATTAGGCATGACATTTAGTTGATAAAATAGCATTCACTCGCCGGAAAAGCCAGCGGCACTATACCAGGGCCGGATCCGCCGGCTGCTGATCAGCGTGCCGCCACGCCACCTGAAGTCGCTGTTGGCGTCGGTCGCCTTTCCGGGCTGGTGTCTCGGACACGAGCCGACCGCGCAGATGCTCGACTGGTTCAAGCAGGCCGGCAGCGACCCCACCTCCAACGCGGGGATCTGGCATTTGTATAATGAGCTCGCCGAGCAGGTGCGCACGCAAACGCCGAAGCCCACGGCATTATCGACGTTGCTCCCTATCCTTCCGCGGTGGTGACGAGGCCGTCGGAGCTCGGCGCCGCGGTCGAGATCTGCGAGGCGGAGGCCCGCCGGTGCCGCGGGCGGGGTTGGCGAAGGACGCCTGGGCTTCGCTTCGAAGCGGCCAAGCTATACGTCGTGCAGCACCTTGCGCAGTGCATCGGCCGCATCCCAGTAAAAGAAGACCTGAACCTTGGTCGCGACATCGTCGGACGGATCGACGAGCTGGCGACGGCAGGACACGGGCACCAGGATCGCTGACGCACCCCTTCGACAGCGCGTGCTCGACGACATCGACGGGGTTATGGACCGGCTCGATCGAGCCGCCGAGATTGATGCCGCCAACGACGGCCAAGCCGCCCTTCAGCGGCCGGCCGAGCACATCGAACATCAACCCTGCCCCGCCCTGCACCTCAACCTTGAGCCGAAGCCGCTGCCAGGTGGGCTTGATGACGCAGGTGCGGCGGGAGGCTCCGCCACGATGTCGAGGACCGGCCGCACGCATTCCTGCGGACTAACCCCGCCATGGGCATATTCCACACAGGCGTGTTGCTGGCGCCCCCGTGGCGGTCGCCAGCAACACGCCTTTGTCCCAGCTCCAGGGCAGACACGG
Source organism: uncultured Alphaproteobacteria bacterium (assembly GCA_963703745.1). Classification (GTDB taxonomy): domain Bacteria; phylum Pseudomonadota; class Alphaproteobacteria; order ATCC43930; family CGMCC-115725; genus AP-15. Next base: position 998,336 of record CAVPFL010000002.1, read on the forward strand.
GTAGGTGGTCGGCGCGCAGTCCTTGAGCGTCGCGACCCGGTGGCCGTTGCCGCCCGTGACCGTAAGTCCGGCGACCGTCTGAGCCTGTGGTGGGCCGCCTTCCGGTTTGTCCGGCACGAGATATACTTGCGTAGGCGCCCGCGGGGGCTCATTCGATGCGGCAATGATCGTGATCGGCACCGAGACGGTGGAGCACTATTTCGCCGAGCATGCCGGCGGCAGGGGGATCAGGGCGGCACGTCGCAATACGACGTCTGGTTAGCGATCGCCCGGCGGGAGCAATGGCGCAACCCTGAAGGAGGTTAAAGCCTCGCATCCGCGGGTCAGCGTTCTCAAGGGCAGCCGGGTCGTGTTCAATATCAAAGGCAATGACTATCGCTTGGTAGCGGCATTACAGTATCAGGCCGGCGTATTGGTCATACGGTTTTTCGGCCGGCACGCCGAATACGACCGCATCGATGCGGAGACTGTGTGATGGAAACGACCTTGATCGCGATCGACAGCGACGCCGAACTGGCGCGCGCCCGCGCCTTGGTCGATCGCTTGATGGCTTCGGAGAAGCCCGCCGATCTCGCCCGGCTGGCGGCGCAGGCGCGCCTGATCTCCGCTTACGAAGAGCAAAAATGGCCACCCCGCCCACTGAGTGCGGCCGGTGTGATCCGCTACCTGCTGGATCAGCACGGGTTGAAGCAGGCCGATCTCGTACCGTTGTTGGGGAACCGCCGGTCGGAGGCAGCTGACATTGGCGATGGTGCAGCGTTGGCGCGAGCGCTTTGGCGTGCCGGCCGACCTGTTGGTGCCGCCGGCTTCGGCGCGACCGCCGAGGCGCCCGACAAAAGAAGCGGCGGCATAGGGATCATTCAGCGGCCTGCGCGCGAGCGGCGCGCTGTTGGGCGAGCATCGTATGGTAACCGTTGCGGCGCTCGCCCTCGAAGATGTCGTACCGGGGAGCGGAGGCCACGTCCTCGCCGTGGTTCACGCGGTAACTGACGTTTGACACATGCGCCAGCAGCTGAAGCGTGCGGTGCGCGACCAACACGCGCTGTTCGGTCCCGGTGGTGTCCTGATCAAGGACGAGGCCTCGGGCACCCAGCAGATCCAGGAGTTGGTGGCCGAGGGCGTGCACGCCGTCACCCGCTACCAGGCGCAATCGGACAAAATCATGCGTATGCACGCGCAGACCGCAATGATCGAGAACGGCGTCGCGCACCTGCCTAAGAGGCGGCCGGGCTCGCCGAATACCCGCACTAGCTGACGGTCTTTCCGAAGGGGAAGCATGACGACCAGGTCAACTCGATCGCGCAGATGCTCGACTGGTTCACGCAAGCAGGCAGGGGCCTCAGCTCAAACGCCGGGATCTGGCATTTGTATAGACAGCAGTACGAGGCCCGGCAAGCCGGCTCGCAGACCGCACGGCAGGAACAATTATCGGTGATGGCGAGAAGGCTCGGCATCCTTCGTCCGTTGTGACCGACGCATTGGGTGCGGCCTGGGTCGAGGTATCTAAGGGGCTTGAGCACGGGTTAAATGGGCATCCCGACCAAAGTCTTCGACGAGGCGAGCTGGCGAAGTGCGGCGTTCGAGAGCTCGGGCAGACTCCGTTGGGTAACCCCGGCGATTGCGTCGCATCCCGACGCTCGTGGGGTGAGGTAAACCAGTTTCTGCTAATTGCTTTCGCCAGGTACCTTTGCAAATGAGGATCAGGCGAGGCAGGGAGAACGAGATGCGCCCTGGTACCGCGGCTTGCGCCGAGAGCTTTGACGTAGCCTACCTTGTGCTTAGCGGCACGACGACGGCGGCACGCTGTCCCGAGCTGCTGCGTGGGCTGGTCGAGCTCGGCTTTGCAACCGTCGTCGCGATTCCGACGCCGAATGCTTCGCGTGTGATCGCTGCGCGCGACCTCGACGACGTCGACGGGGTGCAGGTTGTCGAATCGTACTTCGATCTGGCGATCCGCCCACGACCGCCGCGTGGGGTGGTGCTGTTCGCGCCCTGCAGTTTTAACTCGCTCAACAAGCTCGCGCACGGCATCGCCGACAGTCTTGCGCTCTCGGTGGTGGCCGAGGCGATCGGGCGGGGCACGCCGGTAATCGTGGGTCCATCCTTGAACGCGCCGCTCCTTGCCCACCCGCAGGCGCAGGCGTCGCTCCGCATCCTGCCGCAATGGGGAGTGACGATCTTGCCGCCGGTTGACGAGGGCGAGGGACCGCGCCTTGCTCCGTCGGAGCAGCTGCTCGCTGCCGTTCGCCCCTACGTCCGCCGAGACTGACGCAACTCGCTGGAAGGTCAAAGGACTCGCCGGCAAATTGGTCACGAAATAGAGTACCAAGATGGACGTTGACGTCCGACCTTGTGCCTCGGCGGAAGAAGTCAAGCAAGCCATTGCGCCGATTGCGAACTACTTCGGTCGCTCCGTGCCCGATGCGGATGGAGCGGAGCGAATGGCCCGGCTATTGCCCGCCCAGCGCGTCTACGTCGCATGGGAGGGTCGCCGCATTGTCGGCGGCCTTGGTGCCTTTCCGTTTCAGCTGACGGTTCCCGGCGGAAGGGTGCCGGCGGCGGGCGTGACCATCGCCGGCGTCCTACCGACCCACCGGCGCCGCGGCGTCCTGCGGGCAATGATGCGAGCCCTGATCGACGCTACCCATGCTCGCGGCGAGCCGATCGCCTATTTGTGGGCTACCGAGGATACGATCTACGGCAGATTTGGCTTCGGCTTGGCGTCGTTCACAGCCGCGATCGATGTGGCTCGCGAGCGATCGGCATTCCACGCGCCGTTTTCGACCTTCGGGCACGTCCAACTGGTCCCGCTCGAGACGGCCGAAGAGCTCGTTGCCCCAATCTACGAACGGGTGGCTGTCGAGGCACCCGGCATGTTCGCGCGCAATTCGGCCTGGTGGAGGACCCGCAGGCTTGTCGATCCACAAACACTGCGCCAAGGCACCGGGGATTTGCAATGCGCTGTTCTCGAACACGAGGGCCGTCCTGCGGCATACGCGCTCTATCGCATAAATCCGGCATTTCAGCTGGGGATACAGACAGGCTCGGTCGCCGCGATCGAGGTCATTGCGGACTCGCCTGAAGCAACGAGTGGAATCTGGCGATATCTGCTGGACATCGACTGGATGGCGCGCGTCAAGGCCGAGCTATTGCCGCTGGACCACCCGCTCCTGCTGCTGATGGCGGAGCCGCGTCGGCTCGGTTTCGCCCTTAGGGATGGACTCTGGCTGCGCTTAGTCGATGTCAAGGCGGCAATGTCGGCGCGGTCGTATCAGCCCCGAGGCTCGTTGGTCATTGACGTGATCGATAAATTTTGCCCGTGGAATGCCGGCTGCTGGCGGGTTGGTTCCGAAGGGGCCGAGCGCACGGACGACGAACCTGGCCTGCGCTGCGATGCCAGCGCGCTTGGTTCGGTGTATCTGGGCGGCTTTACATGGAGCCAGCTGGCACGCGCTCTGCGGGTTCAGGAGCTATTGTCGGGCGCCGTTGCACATGCCGACACAATCTTCCAAGTAGGAAAGGCACCTTGGTGCCCTGAAATATTTTAGCTGGCAGATCGAACCACGCGCCCGGCGATTGCAGAACCTCGCGGGAGGTTCGTGAAACGCTTTTCCTAACCGCGCGCCGTGTGAATCGCGCGCCAGACGCGCTCCGGGGTGGCGGGCATCTCGATCTGGCGAATGCCCAGCGCGGAGAGCGCGTCGACCAGCGCGTTGGCGACGGCCGGCAGAGCGCCGACATTGCCGGCTTCGCCGGCACCCTTGACCCCGAGCGGATTGGTCTTGGTCGGCACCGGGTGGCTCTCGCAATCGATCGCCGAGAGCGTGTCGGCGCGCGGCATCGCGTAATCCATGAACGAACCCGTCAGCAATTGCCCCGAGGCGGGGTCGAACTGAATGTCCTCCATCAGCACCTGGCCGACACCTTGCGCGATGCCGCCGCAGATCTGGCCCTCGAGCAGTAGCGGGTTCATGACCGTGCCGACATCGTCGACGACGCTGTAGCGCAGGATCTCGACCTCGCCGGTCTCCTTGTCGATCTCGAGCTCGCAGACATGGCAGCCGTTGGGGAAGTTCTGCTCCTTGCAGGCGAAGGTGGCGCCGGCGATCAACCCCAAATCCATACCTTCGGGCAGGTTCTGCGGGTCCAATGACTCCTTGGCGATCTCGCCGACCGTGAGCGTACGGTTCGAGCGCGGGGCGGAGAAGAGGCCATCGTCAAAGCGGATTTCCTCCGCATCGGCCCCGAGCAGGCGGCCGGCGATCGCCTTGGCCTTAGTGACGATCTTTTCGGTCGCGAGATGGACCGCCGAGCCGCCGAGCGAAGCCGAGCGCGAGCCGCCGGTACCTTCGCCGAGCGCCACCTTCTCGGTGTCGCCCTGCACGTAATGGACCTGATCGGGATGGAGGCCGAGCCGATCGCACAAGAGCTGCTTATAGACAGTCTCGTGGCCCTGGCCTTGGGTGATCGAGCCCGATACCAAAGTCACCGTGCCGCTGCGGTCGAAGCGGATCTCGGCCGCTTCGAAGCCGCCCGCTGCGGCGCGCTCGATCGTGTTGGCCAGGCCCAAGCCGCGCAACTTGCCATGCCGTGCCGACTCTGCGCGACGGCTCTCGAAGCCGGCGCCATCGGCGAGTTCGAGCGCCATGTCGAGGCACTTTTCGAACTCGCCGCAGTCGTAGGTGAAGGTCAGGCCTGATTTGAACGGCATCGCCTCGGGCGGGATCGTATTGCGCCGGCGTAATTCGACCAGGTCGATGCCGAGCTCCGCGGCGGCCTCGTCGACCATCCGCTCGATGACATAGCCCGCTTCGGGCCGCCCGTTGCCGCGATAGGCTCGCATCGGGTTAGTGTGGGTGTAGACGGCGGTCACATCGGCATGAACAGCGGGCGTGCGGTAGACCCCAGCGAGGGTCCCGAGATTGTTGACAAAGGCGTTGGAGCCCGCCTGCGGGTAGGCGCCGACGGCTGCAATCGTCTTGACCCGCAGGCCGAGGAAGTGGCCGTCGCGGTCGAGCGCCAGCTCGGCCTCGGTGACGTTGTCGCGCGCCTGGGCGTCGCCGAGAAAGGCTTCCGAGCGGGTGCTCGTCCATTTGACCGGCCGTCCCACGAGCTTCGAGGCGAGCAACACCAGCGCTACCTCGTTGTAGATCGCCGACTTCATGCCAAAGCTGCCGCCGATATCGCCGGCGACAACCCGCACCCGGCTCTCCGGCACCCTCAGGATCTGCGACAGCTCGGCGCGATAGCCGTGGATGCGCTGCAGGGTCGTATAGATCGTGTAGCGGCCCTCGGCGGCGTTGTAGTCGCCGATCGCGCCGCGCGGCTCCATCGTGGCGGCGGTCACCCGGTTGATCACGAATTTGCGCTTGACGATGTGCGCGGCACCGGCGAAGGCGGTGTCGGTCGCCGCCTTGTCGCCTTCGAGATAGACAAACGAAATATTGTCGGCGGCCTCGTCCCAAACGAGCGGGGCGCCGGGCTTTGCCGCATCCTCTGTCGAGACGACCGCCGGCAGCGCCTCGTACTCGACCTCGATCAGCTCGGCGGCGTCCGCGGCTTGGTGGCGGGTCTCGGCGACGACAAAGGCGACGTAGTCGCCGACCCAGCGGACCCGATCCTTGACCAATGCCGGGAAGCGCGGCCGATAGGCCGGGGTGCCGTCGCGCCGCATATTCCCCGCCGCCGAAGGCAGGTCGCGCCACCCCGAGGCTGCCCAATCAGCGCCGGTCAAGACGGCGAGCACACCGGGTGCAGCCTTGGCTTCGGTCGTATCGATCGAGCGGATCCGCGCATAGGCGTGCGGCGAGCGCAGCACATGGCCAAAGACCATGCGTGGCAATACCATGTCGTCGACATAGCGCCCGCCGCCGCGCAACAGCCGGGGATCCTCGAACCGCGATACCGGCTGACCCAATGCGAATTCGCCCATGCACACCTCCGGATCGAATAACGATCGCGACACCCTGATCGTGGGGCCGTAAGCGGTGAGCATTAATGTCTTGCTGGACTCGCCGCCAGTCTATTCCTGCATGTCGCGATGGCTATGGCGGCGAGCACTCCTGTCGGTCGGCAGCAATTCTCCGACCCCTGTAAACGCCGGGAAACAGGCTAAATCATCCGTTCGGCTCTGAAATTTGCCCCCGTCATCCTCGATAAAGCCATGTAGATCAGATATTTGTAAGGCGCCACCCGACGCGAACCAACAGGGAGGGATTTTCGTCTATCACGGGGCCGAATCGAGTTATCAGGGGGATAGCAGGGGAGGGACCAAACCGTCGATTAATCGGATTCCACATGGTTTTTGCGCCTAACCATATTGCTATATTGATAATACAATGACGACCCTGATAGCAGCTCGAACCCTTATGGGCGCGAGATATGCGCATGACAGCCGGGCCCGCTACTATTTTGGCAGAAATGGCTTTCTGGCGCCTACACGCCGGCGATTTCTAATCCCTTGTACAATTCGTCTAAGGTCGCCTTAAAGCCGGGATGTGGATTGGGCTGTGTTTTGGCGTACCAATCCCGGATGTTTGGGAGACGCCAATTTTTGAATTTCTCGCGATACTCGCTCAAAGCCACCTGCGCTTCGTGCTCTCCGAGCCGTCCTGTCAGAGCATAGGCGCTGATCAAAGACGCCCTATTCATCCAAAACGCGGGCATGAGTTGCACCGACTTTTGGAATCCATTGATGGCGTTATCATAATCCCTCATGGCGAAGTATGCGAACCCCATGTAATTATGGAAAGATCCAAGATCCGGGTCGCGTGGGCTGATAGTAATCGCCCTTTGCACCAGGGCCGGCGCCTCTTTCGCTCGCCCGAGAAAAACCAATTGAAGGGCTTTTCGCCCGCAGGCAAAGGCGAGGTTGGGATTGAGCTCGAGCGCCCGGTCGAAGGCGTCGAGCGCCCCTTGATTATCGCCCTTCACTCGACGAATCTCGCCGTCCGCCAAATGCGCTATGGCGATCGACCGGTTGGTCGCGACGAAAGCGTGCTGAAGAGCCTCTTCCGCGCGGGCGAGCTCCTCTCGCGTGGTGTGGTTCCAATTACGCACGAAGTCGCGAACCAACACTAAAGCCAATTCGCTCCAAGCCTCGGCGGAGTGCGGATCGAGAGCCAGCGATGCCTCGAAGGATTTGCGTGCGGCGAGGCTATTCTCGGGCGTTTCATTTTCGGTAAGGGAAGCCATGGCGCGTAACCTCAAATCGACCGCATCAGGATCGGTCGCCCGCTCGGCGACCGCACGACGATATTCTGCCCGGACCAACTGGAGATGCAGCGAAGCTGCGATACGCCCGGTGACGGCATCGTAGAGCTCAAGAAGGCTGGTGACGTCCGTATCAAAACGGTCGGCCCAAATGGCGGCTGCAGAACTGGCGTCGATAAGTTGGGCGTTGGCTTGCACCCGTGTCCCAAGCCTTCCGACGCTGCCTTCCAACATGTACCGAATGCCAAATTTTTGTCCGATGTCCCGCACGTCGACGGGTTTTCCCCTGTAGGTGAAAGCTGTTGCCTGTGCAATCACCAGAGTGTCGGCGAGGCGGGACAAATCGGTGGTTAAATCATCGGTTACAGCATCGGCGATGTAGTCTTCGCCAGGATCGCCGCTCGAGTTGCGGAAGGGCAGCACCATGATGGAGGCCCGCGCAGAGAGTTGCGCATGTTCAGGCCGCATTGACAGTCCCGCCATCCCGAGTGTCGCCATTACCGCGACTACCCCTACGCTCATGATGGTGGCGCGATGACCAAGATGAAACGCTCGGCGGGCGAAGAGTCGCCAGAACCTTCGGCCCGGAGAGATTTTTGATGTCTTCCTGTTGCTTGCCGATGACGCGATAAACTCGGATTGGGCGGTCGATGTTTTTGACCCGCTTTTTCCCCAGGCTTTGAAGACAAAGGCCAGGATGCCCGAGCAATTGCTCGCGAACCACCTCGGTAACATATATCCCGCCCGGCTCCGCCAGTCCCTCGAGCCGGGCCGCGATGTTGACGCTGTTGCCGTAAACATCGTGTTCATCGACGATGACATCGCCGGAATTGATCCCGATGCGCAATTCGAGCGTATGATTGCTCTCGGCGGCCGCATCGGCCAAAAGGCGCTGGATGTCGATGGCACAGCGTACCGCGTCGACGGCGCTGTCGAACTCCACGAGGAGCCCGTCGCCCTTGCTGCGGGCGAGTCGGCCCCGATAAGCGCAGACCGTCGGTTCGATCAAACGGTTGATGCAGTCGCCGAGGCGGGTGTGCGTGCCCTCCTCGTCGATGCTCATCAAGCGGCTGTACCCAACCACATCCGCGAGCAGGACCGCTGACAGCCTCCGTTTTAGTTGAACGCGCTCCATGCGGCCCCCTGATGCAGGCTGTTTTCTTTAAGTATACAATATTTACCTTCCGGTGTCATCCAAAACACCGGCGCAACGACGAGGAGGCGCACCACTCGGCGATGAGGCTGTCCGCGGGCACAATGTGGCCCTCGCGCGAAATTCGATAGTCATACCCAATGAGGTTTGATGAAGCTCTTGCGCCATTCGGCAAAACCGCTGACTTTTCGCAACCGTCTGCGGAGCAGGCCAATTGGATTACATCCTCGGAAGCGGGGTCCGAGTACCGCCACTCGCACCTCGGCCCCCCGAATTCCCGCGTTGCAGTCGCGGTCGAGTAGCTCAGCCATTCGGCTTTCGCCCTCACAGATCCGGGCGTGCGGCTTTCCCGCACCCGGCTCTTCCCGAGGGTAACCCGCGTCATGCCGTCGGCGTCGCCCAAGGATGAGTGATCCGAGGCAGTGGCAGAGGAAAGCGCTCGATCATCGCTTTGAAGCGGTCCCAGGTGAGGCTCCGGGCCTTCTGACTGCGCTGCCGTAGACAGCGGAACCAGCCGGACCTCCTGGTGAAACGCGCTCAACGCGCGGGAGTTATTCGGCAGCCCATAGTAGCCGTAATGACCGCGCAGGATGCTGGCGTACCAGCGTTGCTGCTCGGCCATTGGCGCGTGCATGTGCCGCCATGCCTCCTGGCGCAGCGCCGTCAGCTTGCGCGTCAGGCGTTTGCTTTGCGTCTTGTGCTTCACGATAAACCGGCCATCCCGCGTCCACCCGCAATAATGGGTGAAGCCGAGAAAGGCGAAGGTTTCCGGACGCCGCTCGCTGCGTTGCTGTCGTCGTAAGGCCGGAAGCCGGCCGAACTCGATCAGCCGCGTCTTGTCCTCGTGGAGCGCCAAGCCAAACTTGGCCAGCCGGTCCTTGAGGTCAACCATCATCCGCCGCGCATCCGCCGCTTTCTCAAAGCCCATCACGAAGTCGTCAGCGTAGCGCACGATCGAGACCCGCCCGGACGCGTGCCGCTGCCTCCACTGGTGGACCCAGAGATCGAGAGCGTAGTGCAGGAAGATGTTGGCCAGGAGCGGACTGATGCCCGCTCCTTGCGGCGTTCCCCTGTCAGTCTCGTGCCACTCATTGCTCTCCAGGATCCCGGCGCGCAGCCATTGGCGAATGAGCCTCAGGATGCGCGGATCGGCGATCCTATGCGCCACCATCCGCAGCAGCCATTCGTGGTCGACCGAATCGAAAAAGCTGCGAATGTCGGCATCGAGCACCCAGTTCACGCGCTGGCTCATCAGCGCCGTATGCAGCGCCGAGAGAGCCATATGCGGGTTCCGTCCTGGTCGGAAGCCGTAGGAGAAGCCGAGGAAATCGACTTCGTAGACGGCGCTGAGAAGCTCGGCGACTGCACCCTGAACGATCTTGTCCTCCAGAGTCGGCACGCCGAGCGGCCGCTGCCCGCCATCAGCTTTCGGGATGTAGACACGCCGAACCGGCTGTGGCCGGTAACGGCGCGTGTGGACGCGCGTGCAGAGATCCCGGAGGTTGGCCTCCAGGTCCTGCTTGTACGCCGCCACCGTCATCCCATCGACCCCCGCACTTGCCAGCCGCTTCTGTCGCCAGAACGCCCGTTCGAGCGCCGCGATGTCGACATGGTGCAGCAGGGCAGTGAACCGGGTCTGGGCGGCCTGTCGGGCCGCCGCGTTCACCCGCGCGAGGTTGGGCGGCAGGGCTGTCCGGCTCTGTGTCCGGACCCTGGCCTCAACGCGCGAGATCCCCCCGGGCTGGTCCCTTCCCTCAGCACGTCTCGTCTCCTTCGACGGCTTCATCGGTACTATGAACCAGTCCAACTCCCGACCTCAGCTCGGATGATGGCTCCGGCGGTGCCTTGCCAGCATCCCCCACCGGAGACCAATCCGGCGGACCCGGTCGGGCCTCTTCGGTTCCAACGATGGCCTTCCGTGCATGACGCGGCCCACGACCCCGGCGGAGCGACACCATCTCGCCTGACGATGGCGCACATGCTGCCTTCACTGGACGCAACCAGCTCGGCCTCCGCAACCTTGAACCTTTCGAGGCTTAACACCAACGCCCTACATGGCTCCTGTCTACGCTTCGGACCTCGCGTTACCGCGACGCCCGCAAGACTCGGTTCCGGCCTGCCTGCTACGGCTTTGGCCGGGTAAGACTTTCACTCACAAGTCATCGTCAGCTTTTCCGAACGCACTGCGTCAAGTTCAGCAATTTGATCATGGTGGTTGGGTGGTGTCGGTGGAGAACCTCCTGTGTCAGTCGCGGCCGTAGCCGCGCGGCGGGTCGATCATCTGCAGCTCATCGAGGTCGAGTTCGGCAATCGCTTGCAGCTTCTCCGCCAGCCTCGATCCTTCGAGATTGGCCGGAAGAGTGTCGAGCCAGGCGCGGTATTCTGCCTGCAGATCGACGAGCGCGGCGATCGCCGTCGCCCACCGTCTCGGCCGTGACAGGATGCGCCGCACCGACGCTGGGGGCATGGTCTGGCTGTACTGGCGCAGCTTGGCGCGGTGCCGCGCCTGGCGCTCGGCCGGGGTCATGGGAGCGATACCGATGCGATGTGCGGGCATCCTCCACCTCCTATTGGCAATCGTGACGTCACGTTTCGCGAGGGCTGTGACGGTTGGGTGTCTCAGGCATCAAGACCCCGTTTCTTTGTTCGATCAGGGCACCGTTTCTTCGTCCCGACCTGGCTCTGGCGGGGGCACCGCGCGCAGCGCGAGTCAAGGCTGGCCGCTTGCGGCCACCGCGCCAGCCGGCGCGGCTTGGCCTTGACCGAGCGAGCACGGTGCCAAACTGGAGAAGACAGGGGTCATGCAGCACGGCGCAGCGCCTCCTTTTTGTGCTCGTGCAGATCATCCATGTTGAGATAGCGATGCTGTTCGAGCCAGTTCTCGTGGGTCTCGACCGCGAGCGCCCGCACCAGCCTCAGGCAGCTCTCGCCATTGGGGAAGATCCGCACCACATGGGTGCGGCGCTTGATCTCCTCGTTTAGCCGTTCCAGCATGTTGGTCGATTTCAGATGCTTATGGTGCTGGCGCGGCAGCCGGTAGAAGCTGAGCGTCTCGTCGATGTTTTCTTCGACCCAGCCGGTGAGCTTGGAATACTTCGCCGACCACTTGCCGAGCCAAGCAGCCAAATCGCGGCGCGCCTCGCTCAGATCGCGCCGGTCATACAGCCAACGCAGCTCCTGCAGGCAGTCGTCGTCGACCCGGCGTGGCACGTAGTCGAGTGCGTTGCGCAAGAAGTGCACATAGCAGCGCTGATAAGCCGCCTCCGCCAGGACCTCACGCAGAGCGGCCCGCAGCCCCGCGTGATCGTCGGCGACCACGAATTCGACGCCGTTGAGGCCACGGGCCTTCAGCGCCAGCAAGAAATCCCGCCAGCTCGAGCGGCTCTCCCGGTTGGCGAGTTCGACTGCCAGCACTTGGCGCCTGCCGTCCCAATCGATGCCGATCGCGATCAGCACCGCATGGTTCGAGATCACCCCGGCCTCGCGCACCCGCTCGTAGCGCGCGTCGAGGATCAGATAAGGGAACGCTTCGGCCAAGGGACGCCCGGCAAATTGCGCCAGGTTCGCATCCAGTCGCTGGTTGATCGCGCTGATCGACGAGGCCGAAAAGCTGTGACCGCACAGCTCCTCGGTGATCGCCGTCACCTTACGGGTCGAGACCCCCTGCACGTACATCTCCGCCAACGCCGCCACCAATGCTCGCTCCGAGCGTTGATAGCGCTCGAACAATTCGGTGGAGAACCGCCCGCCGCGGTCCTGTGGTACGCGCAGCTCGAGCTTGCCAATCCGCGTGATCAGCGTCCGGCCGTAATAACCCGAGCGGTAGCCCAGCCGGCCCGCCGTCCGCTCGCTCTTCTCGGCCCCCAGCGCCTCGCTCATCTCCACTTCGAGCACCTCCTGCAGCGCCGTTCGCACCAGCCCTCGCAGGAACTCCTCGTCCTCCGCCACAAGGGCTTTCACGTCGATCGTTCCACGCTTAACTTTTCTCTCGGTCATGGTGTGCATCCTCGCCAAAGGATCCGGTGACTGCGAAATCACCCGCATACCATGACCATCGCCTTCATCGCATTTTGCTGAACCTTCCGGACGCTACCCGCGTTGCGCGGGAATGACGGGTAGGGTGTGGGCGACCAAGGGACTTTCGGTCAGGCCCTGAGCCCGGTGAACGTCATATTCTCCGAGCGTTCGACCGTAGCGTTGTTTAGATAACAACCGAAGCTATGGCCGCATAACGATCGCTGATGCGGGAATATCGGCCGATGGCAGCCCGGTTCGTATAGCGTGGGCTTGCGGACCCGACGGACCACGTCGCCCCCACCCTGCTCTCTCCCCGCGATCCCCGGGACAAGCCCGGGGAGGGGAAGGTAGGGGAGGGGGTCTTTTCAGGGGGTGTCATGGAGTTCTGGACAGAACCACAACTGGCGTCGATCGACAAAATGCTGAACCCACGCTCCATCGCGATCGTGGGCGCCACACCGCGGATGCAGTATGGCGGGCGGTTTCTGGCTGCCGCACTCAAGGCCAAAGACCGGATCAGGGTTTATGCCGTGAACCCGCGTTATGACGAAATCATGGGGGCGAGGTCCTACCCGAGTGTGACGGATCTGCCGGAGGCCCCCGACGTGGTCGGCATCGTGGTGCCCTGGGACCAGGTGCTCGATGTCCTCCACGAGAGCCACCGCAAGGGGGCGCGGTCGGCGATTGTGATCTCGGCGGGCTTTGCCGAGCGCGGCGTCGACGACCGGCGTGATTTGCAGCGGGAATTGGGTGCCTTTGCCAGCAGCTCGGGCATGCGTATCAGCGGTCCCAACTGCCTGGGGCTGGCGAATGTCAAAGACGACATCTGGGCCACCGCTTCCTCGCGCGGGTCGGACGGTCTGACGGGGCCGATCGGCCTCGTATGCCAAAGCGGTGCCACGGCGTTCGGGCCGTTTCTGGTGCGGGCGGTGGAGAACGGCATCGGCTTCAGCTACATCATCTCGACGGGGAACGAGGCCGACCTCGACTTCACCGATTTCGCCCGCTACCTGCTCGACGATCCGGATACTCGGGTCATTGCCGGCTTTGTCGAAGGCTTTAAAGCCGCCGAGAAATTTCTCGAAGTCGCAAAAATCGCAGCAGAGCGCGGCAAGCCGATCGTCCTCATTAAAATCGGGCGTTCGGAACTGGGAGCCCGGGCGGCACGCTCGCATACGGCGGCGCTGACGGGCGCCGATGCCCGATATGATGCGATCTTTGCCCAATACGGGGTGATCCGGGTCCAGGATTACGACGAACTCCTGGAGGTCTCGCACCTGCTGGCCCACACTCCCAAGCCCCAAGTGCCCGGCATCGCGGTGGTATCCCACTCGGGCGGCATCAGCTCGCTGACCGCCGACATGTGTGGTCAGGCCGGTCTCGATCTGCCGCTGCTCGGGCAGGAGGCGCGTGACGGCATCAACGCGATCCTGAAGGGCTTCGGGTGGGCGGCCAATCCTGCCGATGTGACCGGCTTTGCCAACAGTCAGTCCTTCCCACAAATCATGGAGCATATGATCAATGATCCCCGGATGGGGACGCTCGTCGTGGCGAGTGCCGGGGCGGACACGCAGGCCCAGCAGGTCATCAGCCAGCGCGATCGGACCGACAAGGGTGTGGTGTTCCTGTGGACAGGAAGCCGGGATACGAAGGCTGGCCTGGCACAGCTCAAAGGCGCTCGGATACCGATCTTCTACACGCCGGACAAGTTGGCCCGAGGACTGCAAAGCCGCCTGGCGTATCACACATGGCGCGAGCGTCGCCTGGCCGACGGCTTTGCCACGGCCCCGTCGCGCACGGCTTCGCAGGATGGGGCGATCGCCCAGGCTCTTGGCTTGGGGCGTCCGACACTCTCGGAGTCCGAGAGCAAAGAGCTGCTGGCGGCCTGGGGAGTGGCGAGCGCGCGCGAGCACCGGGCCAGTTCTGCGGAGGCCGCCGTCGCTGCCGCAGAAGAGCTCGGATTTCCGGTGGTCCTCAAGGTCGACTCGCCGGATATCCTGCACAAGACAGAGGCCGGGGTCGTTCGGCTGAACCTCGGCGATGCGGCGCAAGTGCGAACCGCCTACGCAGAGATCCTGGCCAACGCGGAGGCCTATTTAAGTGCCCTCCCCCTCGATGGGGGAGGGATGGGAGGGGGTGATCGTGCCGCGGCGAATTCACCCCCACCCCGGCCCTCCCCCATCGAGGGGGAGGGAGTAGATGCGGCAAATGCGATAGCGCCGCAGGCTCGGATCACCGGAGTGTCGGTGCAGGAGATGATCGGAGACGGCGTCGAAGTTATCATTGGCGTCAATTGCGACCCGCAATTGGGCCCGGTGCTCCTGTTCGGTAGTGGCGGCGTGATGGTCGAGGTCTACAACGATGTGTCCCTGCGACATTGCCCGATCACGCGCTCGGAAGCACAGGCGATGATCGCCGAGGTCAAAGGAGCCCGGTTGCTCCAAGGCTTTCGCGGGCGGCCAGCGGCGGACCTCGAGGCGCTCGCGGACACCCTGGTGCGCGTGTCGCACCTCGCCATGGACCTTGAAGGACACTTGGCGGAGCTGGACATCAATCCGCTCATGGTACTGCCGTCAGGTCAGGGAGTGAAGGCGGTAGACGCCCTCGTCGTGTTTCGCGGCACATAGTGGTCAAAACCACTGCACGCGGTTAAGAGTAATCGCCGCGAGCCGGTGATCTCCAGTGTCACAGGCCGTCAGCTCGGGGATTTGCCGAACATGATCCAGCCGCCGCTGCTTGGCGTGGTGAATGCCGCCAGCGCCGTCTCTGCCCGAACCCTGACCTGCCGGGCGCCAGCGGTGCCGCGGAGCTGCTCGATGCTGTCGGTGTACATGGCCGTACGTGTGCGCCCGTTCCCCAAATGGCCGCCGCTCGAAGAGAACGGGTGCGGTCCCTCGACCCTGATATCGCCGGCGTAGAACGCGAAGGCATCGCCGCGTCTGACGCCGTGCCACTGGAAGCCCTCCAAAAAAATTGGGCCATCGGTGAATAGCCGTCGTAAGGATTGAATATATGGACGTCGTTGGACCGAAGCCCGGCACCCTCGTAGATTCGCCTGGCGGCGCGGTCGGTCCAGTCCTCGATCTCGTCCCACTATGCGGCTAGCACGGTGCAGCCGTGGCAAAGCGTCTCTTGACCGTGATCTTGTCTGACCGCTGACGCGCTTCCCAAAGGTCATATTGCATCTACATGCCGAGCCAGGTGTCGGCTGTGCTGCCGAACACCTTTGGACAAAGCGCGCCTCGGTCGCATCCGTCTCGACCAATGGCTCCGCCGCTCGCGGGCAGGAGCCTGATCCCGCATCCGCCACTCGAAAGCTCTGAGTGGTGAATGCCGCCAGCGCCGTCTCTGCCCGAACCCTGACCTGCCGTGCGCCATCGGTGCCGCGGAACTGCTCTATGCTGTCGGTGTACATGGCCGTAGGGGTGCGCCCGATAATGACGTGACGGCACGGTTTAGGCGGGAGGGGCGACGATCGTTCATGCGGCGTTGTTCCCACCACCTGTCCGGCTTATGATTGCCAGAGTGGAAATTCGGGGCAAAGCCCATGGCCTCGTTCGATCGAATCACCTCAAACCCGAATATACTCAACGGGCAGCCCGCGATCCGGGGTATGCGGCTTACCGTGCGGCGTGTCATCGAGGCGCTCGCGGTCTATCCGAACTGGGATGATCTCCGCCGCGAATACCCGGAACTTGAACCGGAGGATATTCGCCAAGCGCTCGAATTTGCTGCGAGAAATCTGGACGAGAGCGTGCAACCGCTCGAACCTGTGTGAGACGCCTCCTGCTCGATCAGGGCCTGCCGCGATCTACGGCTGCGTTGCTGCGCCAAGGCGGCTGGGACGTACTGCACGTTTCCGAAATCAGCATGAGTCGTGCCGATGATGCAGAGATTCTCCGGCGAGCGCGCTCTGACTCACGCGTCTGCGTAACGCTCGATGCAGATTTCCATTCCCTGCTCGCTACCGGCGGCGAACACGGTCCATCTGTAATACGGATCCGGAGGGAAGGTCTCGACGCAACCGCGCTTTTGGCGCTGCTGCAAGCCATCTGGTCGAGGGTTGAGGACGCGCTCGACCGAGGCGCGCTGGTAACGGTGACCGAGCGATCGCTTCGTGTTCGGCGGCTGCCGATCGTCAGGCCTTGATTTGCGCGAGGCATCGACGACCTTCATGCCGTAGATAAAGAAAAAGCCGCGTAGACGCATTTGTCACATCCGCGCCAACGCGGTGAGAATGACCTCCTGCGGCGTCGACGACCGGCGTGATCTGCAGCGGGAATTGGGTGCCTTTGCCCGGCACCTCGGGGATGCGCATCTGCGGTCCCAACTGCCTGGGGCTGGCGAATGTCAAAGACGACATCTGGGCCACCGCTTCCTCGCGCGGGTCGGACGGTCTGACGGGGCCAATCGGCCTCGTATGCCAAAGCGGTGCTGCGGCGTTCGGGCCGTTTCTGGTGCGGGCGGTAGAGAACGGCATCGGCTTCAGCTACATCATCTCGACGGGGAACGAGGCCGACCTCGACTTCACCGATTTCGCCCGCTATCTGCTCGACGATCCGGATACTCGGGTCATTGCCGGTTTTGTCGAAGGCTTTAAAGCCGCCGATAAATTTCTCGAGGTTGCAAAGCTCGCCGCAGAGCGCGGCAAGCCGATCGTCCTGATCAAGATCGGCCGTTCGGAACTGGGCGCGAGAGCTGCACGCTCGCATACGGCGGCGCTGACGGGCGCCGATGCCCGATATGATGCGATCTTTGCCCAATACGGGGTGATCCGGGTCCAGGATTACGACGAACTCCTGGAGGTCTCGCACCTGCTGGCCCACACTCCCAAGCCCCAAGTGCCCGGCATCGCGGTGGTATCCCACTCGGGCGGCATCAGCTCGCTGACCGCCGACATGTGTGGTCAGGCCGGTCTCGATCTGCCGCTGCTCGGGCAGGAGGCGCGTGACGGCATCAACGCGATCCTGAAGGGCTTCGGGTGGGCGGCCAATCCTGCCGATGTGACCGGCTTTGCCAACAGCGAGTCGTTCCCGCAAATCATGGAGCATATGATCAACGATCCCCGAATGGGGACGCTCGTCATGGCGAGCGCCGGGGCCGACACGCAAGCCCAGCAGGTCATCAGCCAGCGTGATCGGACCGACAAGGGTGTGGTGTTCTTGTGGACCGGAAGCCGGGACACGAAGGCTGGCCTGGCACAGCTCAAAGGTGCCCGGATACCGATCTTCTACACGCCGGACAAACTGGCCCGAGGCCTGCAGAGCCGGCTGGCGTATCACACCTGGCGCGAGCATCGCCTGGCCGATGGCTTTGCCACGGCCCCGTCGCGCACGGCTTCGCAGGATGGGGCGATCGCCCAGGCCCTTGGCTTGAGGCGTCCGACACTCTCGGAGTCCGAGAGCAAAGAGCTGCTGGCGGCCTGGGGAGTGGCGAGCGCGCGCGAGCACCGGGCAAATTCTGCAGAGGCCGCCGTCGCTGCCGCAGAAGAGCTCGGATTTCCGGTGGTCCTCAAGGTCGACTCGCCGGATATCCTGCACAAGACAGAGGCCGGGGTCGTTCGGCTGAACTTGCATGATGCGGCACAAGTGCGAACGGCCTACGCCGAGATCTTGGCCAATGCCGAGGCCTATTTAAGTGCCCTCCCCCTCGATGGGGGAGGGATGGGAGGGGGTGATCGTGCCGCGGCGAATTCACCCCCACCCCGGCCCTCCCCCATCGAGGGGGAGGGAGTAGATGCCGCAAATGCGATAGCGCCGCAGGCTCGGATCAGCGGCGTGTCGGTGCAGGAGATGGTCGGAGACGGTGTAGAAGTCATCGTTGGCGTCAATTGCGACCCGCAATTGGGCCCGGTGCTCCTGTTCGGCAGCGGCGGCGTGATGGTCGAGGTCTACAACGATGTGTCCCTGCGACATTGCCCGATCACGCGCTCGGAAGCACAGGCGATGATCGCTGAGGTCAAAGGAGCCCGGCTGCTCCAAGGCTTTCGCGGACGGCCGCCGGCGGACCTCGAGGCGCTCGCGGATACCCTGGTGCACGTGTCGTACCTCGCCATGCACCTCGAAGGACACCTGGCAGAGTTGGACATCAACCCGCTGATGGTGCTGCCGTCAGGTCAGGGAGTGAAGGCGGTAGACGCCCTCGTCGTGCTTCGCGGCACATAGCACTGCACGTGGCTGCGAGCCTGTGACCCAAAAGTTTGCACGGCCTAATTGTCGGCAGCAGCGGACCGCTGTGGAACCCAACAACCAACAACCGCCGCTCAGCCTTGACGGCGGGAACCGCTCTTGATGCCTCAAAGCGCAACGTGACCGTGGTGCCGGGCAACCGGCTAGGTCGGTGGGAAGCGGACCTTCGGCTGTTCCCGGCTTCGATCAGCTGATGGAGCTTAACGGCTAATTCTCTAAAACTTGGCGGATCTTTGTCGCAAGATCGGAGTAGGTGAACGGCTTGAACACGACTTCGACGCCCGGATCCAGGCGTCCCTGGTGGACGATCGCGTTTCGGGCGTAGCCCGTCGTATAAAGGACTTTGAGCCGCGGTTGCCGTCGCAGCGCTTGTTCGGCAACTTGGCGACCATTCATACCGCCGGGAAGCCCAACATCGGTGAAAAGCAAGCTGACTTCGGGGTGCGAATCCAATAATCGGAGAGCGCTTGCCCCGTCCGGAGCGCTCAACACTGAGTATCCGAGATCGCCAACCATTTCGACAGTGTAATCACGCACGTCAGGGTCATCCTCGACGACCAGGACCAATTCCGATCGACCCTGCGGCAGCTCACGGGTTTCCAGTTTCTCGTCGACAACTTGCTCTGTTCCTTGATGACGCGGCAAGTATAGCTTGACCGTCGTACCGAGGCCCACTTCGCTATAGATTTTTACATGTCCGCCAGATTGCTTGATAAACCCATAGACTTGGGAAAGCCCCAAGCCCGTCCCTTGGCCGCTTTCTTTGGTCGTGAAGAACGGCTCGAACGCGTGGGCAACCGTTTCGGGCGTCATCCCGATGCCGGTATCAGTAACGAAAATTCCCACGTATTGGCCGGGCTGAACTTCGTCGTGCATGCGAGCGTACGCTTCGTCGAGATGCGTGTTGGCGGTCTCAATGGTTAGCTTGCCCCCTTCGGGCATAGCGTCGCGGGCATTGATGGCAAGATTTATGAGCGCATTTTCAAGCTGATTACTGTCCGCCAAAGTGGGCCAAAGTCCGCCCGCCAACACCACTTCGATCAGAATCGCCTCGCCGAGCGTCCGCCGCATCAGATCCGACATGCCGGCCACGAGTTTGTTGACCGAGAGTATTTCCGGCACGAGCGGCTGGCGGCGAGAAAACGCGAGCAGCCGATGGGTAAGCATCGCTGCTCGTGATGCAGCGCGCAGCGTTGCCGCAATAATTCTTTGGGTGGGCTGGGCAGGCGGCAGAATGCGATCGAGATGGTCCAAATTGCCCATTATTACGGTGAGGAGATTGTTGAAGTCGTGGGCGACCCCGCCGGTCAGTTGCCCGACCGCCTCCATTTTTTGGGCCTGACGAAGTTGTTCTTCAGTCGCTTTTTTCTCCGTGATGTCCCGCGTGATCTTCGCGAACCCCAACAAGCGGCCAGATGCATCACGAATAGCGTTAATCACGACGCTCGCCACGAAGGTGGTTCCGTCCTTGCGACAGCGCCAACCCTCCGCTTCGTATTTTCCGGTCCACTCTGCTGTTGCGAGCGCCGTCCGAGGCAATCCCTTTCGGCGGTCGTCTTCGGTATAGAAGCACGAGAAGTGCTGTCCCAGAATTTCGGCAGATGAATACCCCTTGATGCGCTCGGCTCCGGGATTCCAACTGACGACGTTGCCCGCCGTGTCGAGCATGAAGATCGCGTATTCCGTGACCGCATCGATGAGAAGGTGAAACCGACGTTCCGTTTCCTCCAATTGGGCAGCGGTTGCGGCAAGCTGACGGGCGCGATCGGCGACGCGCGCTTCCAGGCTCTCATTGAGAGCCAGGAATTGGGCTTCGAGAGCCTTGCGCTCGCTGATTTCAAAATAGACGCCGGCCACCCGCCTGGCCCGACCGATATCGTCTTTCGTAACCTCGCCCCTCCCGGCGATCCAATGAACGCTGCCGTCAGGATGCGTGACCCGAAACTCTACGTAATAGGCACCCCGTTCACCCGGGACTTCGACTGCCGAACGCAACTTCGGCACGTCATCAATGAAGATCGCCGGTTGCCAGTCCGCAAATAGGGGCCGCGGCGTTGCAGGATCGAAACCGAACAGGATCGCCACGTGGGTCGAACACTCCCACGCGTCGGTCACGAGATCCCATTCGAACCAGCCGATCCCGCCCGCTGCCTGGGCGATCCGAAAACGTTCCTCGGTTGCTTTCAGCCGTTGCTCGATCTGGGCCCTGGGGTACCTATCCTCGCTCATGCCACAACTAACGCGAGTCGCCGCTGAGAATTGCCTTTGCTGCGGTCATTGCCCGCATTTTGCCGAGCGCGATATGGCGGGGTAGATGATTGAACCCGCAGGTACTCGTGATGATGGTCTGCTCGGGTGCAAGCCATCGATGCACTGAAATACGCTCCGCGATCTGCTCGGCCGTTTCGACATTCGGAGCCTGCACGTCAACCGCGCCTACACCGAGTTGTTTATTCCCGAGCAAATCATCGAATGAATCTGTTCGGTCGTGCTCGATCAGGTAGGAGTCGCACTCGATCTGACAAACCAAGTCGGCCTTGTAGCGGCCGGTGTCAAAATATCGATGCCCAATCTGCCCATCATAGTGGGGGCCTACCGCATAGTTTCCCTGGCAGACATGTACGGCAACATGGACATCCTCGGGAAGACCTTCGATGGACAAATTTATTGCCGCGACCGCGTTCCGCACTTCTTCATCGCTCGGTGGGGTCAGGTAGGGCTCATCGACCTGGATGTGCTTACAACCCGCTGCGGCCAACCGGACGAAGTTCCTTTGGAGTAGCTTTGCAGCATCAAACATCATCCGCGTTGGATCGTTGTAATGCTCATCGTAGGTCACAGCAGTAAGGAAATGAGGACCCGTCATCGTGATCTTTACGGGTTTACGAGCGTAAGCCGATACCTGCTCGAACTCGTCGACGAGCCCCAAGTCTATAGAATCTGCTATCGGCCCGCGGCAAATAGCTGCTGGATGCGTGACGTTCGGGTCGTATTTCGTGATTGGCTTTGGTCGGGTCTCACCCTGAAACGCCGGTATTCTTCGCCAGAAGTGATTGAGCATGGCATTGGGGGGTGAATGGCGATTATGGGTCCGGCGGTGCGTCTCCCCACCCGTGACGATGTCGATGCCCGCCGTCTCCTGCTCGACGATCGCTGCCTGCATCACCCGGTGCTGTGCATCCGCCATGTCCTCCGGGAGCAGTTGTCCCATTGTCACGAGGCGGTCGAGCGGTTCATACCAGCGAGGGACGCTGTAGGCTCCGATCACCGTCGTCGTGTATTTCGGGCAGTGCGGCATCGCTGTCCTCGATGAGCGCGTTCCAGACTATGCGGACTGGCCTCTACGTCGTCGGATCGCGACGGAATTGCTCCTCAACGAGCCTCGGTCCTCGCCGCGACAGCTAAGCTTGAGCGCGGTGCGGTTCGCGATCTGTGTGAGCCAGAAAGTGGCACGCTGCATTTGTTCCCGAGCCAAGTGCGTGGTTAATTTGCATCGTCGTATCGAATAGGTCCGTAACGCCACTTCCACCCAGACACAGAGATTGCGAACGTCATTCGCGATCACCTCTCTTGTAGATACCGCATTCTACTCGCGTGAGCGGCGCCCTCCGAATCCTTATAATAACCGCCGTGTTGCAGTCGCGCTGTCCATTTATAATTGAGACAGATGCTTAACCACCTGTAAGATGCTCAGCGGTGCCTGGAGCTGGCAAATGTCAAAGACGACATCTGGCCCACACCCCCAGGCCCCAGGTGCCCGGCATCGCGGTGGTCTCCCACTCGGGCGGCATCAGCTCGCTGACCGCCGACATGTGCGGTCAGGCCGGTCTCGATCTGCCGCCGCTCGGGCAGGAGGCGCGTGACGGCATCAACGGGATCCTGAAGGGTTTTGGGTGGGCGGCGAACCCTGCCGATGTGACAGGCTTTGCCAACAGCGAGTCGTTCCCGCAAATCATGGAGCACATGATCAACGATCCCCGGATGGGGACGCTCGTCGTGGCGAGCGCCGGGGCCGACGCGCAAGCCCAGCAGGTCATCAAAGAGCGTGATCGGACCGACAAGGGTGTGGTGTTCTTGTGGACCGGAAGCCGGGATACGAAGGCTGGCCTGGCACAGCTCAAAGGCGCTCGGATACCGATCTTCTACACGCCGGACAAGTTGGCCCGCGGCCTGCAGAGCCGGCTGGCGTATCACACCTGGCGCGAGCATCGCCTGGCCGACGGCTTTGCCACGGCCCCGCCGCGCACGGCTTCGCAGGATGGGGCGATCGCCCAGGCCCTTGGCTTGCGGCGTCCGACACTCTCGGAGTCCGAGAGCAAAGAGCTGCTGCGGCCTGGGGAGTGGCGAGCGCGCGCGAGCACCGGGCAAATTCTGCAGAGGCCGCCGTCGCTGCCGCAGAAGAGCTCGGATTTCCGGTGGTCCTCAAGGTCGACTCGCCGGATATTCTGCACAATACAGAGGCCGGGGTCGTTCGGCTCAACCTCGTCGATGCAGCGCAAGTGCGAACGGCCCACGCCGAGATCTTGGCCTGTGCCGAGGCCTATTTAAGTGCCTCCCCCTCGATGGGGGAGGGATGGGAGGGGGTGATCGTGCCGCGGCGAATTCACCCCCACCCCGGCCCTCCCCCATCGAGGGGGAGGGAGTAGATGCGGCAAATGCGATAGCGCCACAGGCTCGGATCGCCGGCGTGTCGGTGCAGGAGATGGTAGCAGAAGGTGTCGAAGTTATCATTGGCGTCAATTGCGACCCGCAACTGGGCCCGGTGCTCCTGTTCGGTACTGGCGGCGTGATGGTCGAGGTCTACAACGATGTGGCGCTGCGACGCTGCCCGATCACGCGCTCGGAAGCACAGGCTATGATCGCCGAGGTCAAAGGAGCCCGATTGCTCCAAGGCTTTCGCGGACGGCCGGCGGCGGACCTCGAGGCGCTCGCGGATACGCTGGTGCACGTGTCGTACCTCGCCATGCACCTCGAAGGACACCTGGCAGAGTTGGACATCAACCCGCTGATGGTGCTGCCGTCAGGTCAGGGAGTGAAGGCGGTAGACGCCCTCGTCGTGCTTCGCGGCACAGAGTGGGCAAAACTTGACGCTTGCCTTTATCTTGCGCAGCCCGTCGGGCGCCTCCGCCGAGCCGCTGCGGCTGGCGCGCCAGGGCAAGGTCACGCCGCTCGCGAATGTGGCGCTCGCCCTCGAATACGAGGCGACCTGCCGGCTCGCCGAGCACTGTCTGGCCGCCGGCCTTGATCTGCACGAAGTCGGCGTGTTCGTCGATGGCGTGCTGGCCATGATGGAGCCGGTCGAGACGCATTTCATGTGGCGGCCGCAACTGCGCGATGCCGCCGACGAACTGGTGCTCGACGCGGCGGTGAATGGCCGGGCGGCTATCGTCACCTTCAACCGGCGCGATTTCGGCATTGCACCCGCCCGGTTCGGCATCGAAGTGCTGACGCCGGCTGAAGCCATACGAAGGATCAGAACATGAAACAGACCAGCACCTATCCTCTGCGGCTGCCGCGTTCGGTCAAGGCGGAGGTCGAGCGCCGCGCCAAGGAAGACGGCATCAGCGTCAACCAGTTCGTCGCCACGGCCGTGGCCGAGAAGCTGGCGGCGATGAACACCGCAGCCTTCTTCGCCGAGCGGCGCGAGCGCGCCGACCTGAAGGCGTTTGATCGTCTGATGCGGCGCAAAGGCGGGGAAGCGCTACAGCCCGACGATACGATCGCTTGACGGCGACGAACCCTGGTTCCCGTCCGGCGCGAACCCGCGCAGGTGCCTGAGGTCAAAGGAGCCCGGTTGCTCCGGGGGCTTTCGCGGACGGCCGGCGGCGGACCACGAGGCACTCGCGGATATCCTCGTGCGCGTGTCGCACCTCGCCATGCACATTGAAGGACACTTGGCAGAGTTGGACATCAATCCGCTGATGGTGCTGCCACGAGGTCAGGGAGTGAAAGCGGTAGATGCCCTCGTCGTGTTTCGCGGCACATAGAGGTGAAAATCTGACGCCGCGCTGAACCGCACGCGCGCTATGATGATGGGCTAATCCGAAGCCTGGAACGAGTCATGAAAGAAAACAGCATTCGGCGGGCGGTGCGCGAAGGGCGGGCGGCGCTGGGCACCGGGCTCAAGGAGTTCGCCTCACGCGGCGTTCCCTGGATCATTGAGGAGGCCGGCTTCGATTACTGCGCGATCGACCACGAACACGGGGCGTTCGACATCGAAACCATCGCGAAGCTGGCGAGCTGGTTCCAGGCCACAAACGTCTCGCCGATCGTCCGGCTCCACAAATCATTCGCGCATCTAATCCCAGGCATTCTGGATCAGGGCATCATGGGCATCCAGGTGTCCGAGGTGGAAACCGCCCAGGAGGCACGCGCGATCGTCCGCCTGGCGAAGTATCCACCAATCGGGAACCGGGGCATCTCCGGCCAGGGGCCGCACACGGGATACAAGAGCTACGGTGCCCGTCACGCCAGCGAATACGCGCCGTGGGCCAACGAGAACATCATCCTATGCCCGTCGATCGAGTCGCTGGAGGGCTTGGAGAATGTCGAGAAGATCGCGGCGGTCGAAGGGATCGACATGATCGCCTATGGGCATTCCGACCTGAGCGCGCAGCTCGGGGTTCACCTCGACCTCGAGCATCCGACGTTCAAGGCGGCGGTGCGGCGGATCGCGGCGGCATGCAATGCCCACGGCAAGCTCGCTCGTGGATCGGCGGAGACCGAGGCGCAGATCGAGGAATATCGGCAGCTCGGGTGCAAGGTGCTGAATTTGCCGGGGATGTGAGTACTTATCTTGACGGGATGAAAGCGCGCGCGGCCCGTGCACATGCGCGGTTGAAGTCGATCGGGGTGCCGACCCCATGAGGGGACGACACGAAGGAGCATGATATCTTTACTTGAAGCATGTCCCGTCACCCCCGCGAAAGCGGGGGCCCAGGGGCCATTTTGCACGGCGCTTGCCCTGGATTCCCGCTTGCGCGTCGCTTGCGCGGGAATGACAATTTAACTTGATGCGACCGAGCTCCATAAGTTCGGAACCTGCGACGGGAAGGAGGACACCCCATGACCAAATATTTGCACACCATGATCCGCGTAAGTTCGCTGGAGGACACGATCGCCTTCTTCGAGGTGCTCGGCCTGCGCGAGATCCGCCGCCGTCCGGACGAGAAAGGCCGCTATACCAACGTGTTCCTCGCCGCCCCCGGCGACAAGGCGGCTGCCGTGGAACTCACCTACAACTGGGATCCCGAGCCCTACACCGGCGGCCGCAATTTCGGGCATCTCGCCTATGCCGTGGACAACATCTACGACACCTGTAACGCCCTTGTTGCCCACGGTGTGACGATCAACCGCCCGCCGCGTGACGGCCGCATGGCCTTTGTCCGCACGCCGGACAACATCTCGATCGAGCTGCTGCAAGCCGGCGAAGCGCTGCCGCCTGCCGAACCCTGGACCAGCATGGCCAACACCGGTTCATGGTAGACCGTGAAGCCCCTGGCGTGGATTGGATCGTGACGCTGCTGGAGTGAGGCAAGACAGCGGGCCTTGAGGGGTCGAAAGTGACCGCCTCGAGCCGGTGATCTCCAGTGTAAGCGGCCGTCAGCTCGGGTGTTTGCCGAACATGATCCAGCCGCCGCTGCTTGGCGTGGTGAAGGCGGCCAGCGCAGTCTCTGCCCGAATCCTGACCTGCCGGGCGCCGGCCGTGCCGCGGAGCTGCTTTATGCTGTCGGTGTACATGGCCGTACGGCAGCGCCCGGTCCCCAGATTGCCGCCGCTCGAGCAGAACGGGTGCGGCCCCTCGACCCTGAGATCGCCGGCGTAGAACGCGAAGGCATCGCCGCGCTTGACGCCGTGCCACTGGAAGGCCTCGAGGAAGAACTGCGCCATTGGGGCATAGCCGTCGTAAGGATTGAATACATCGACGTCCTCGGGCCCAAGCCCGGCACCCTCGTACATTCGCTTGGCGGCGCGGTCGGTCCAGTCCTCGATCTCGTCCAAATCTTCCTGTGTGGTGCGCTTCCGGAAATTGTGCTGCGAGTGGTTGAGCACATAGACCGGGTTTTGCCGCATATCGCGGGCGCGCTCGGCTGTCGTGAAGAGATACGCGGCCGAGGCATTGACCGGCCGGTCGCAGTCCCAGAGCCTCAATGGGTTCAGGATGTAGCGCGAATTGACGTAATCCTCGATGGTGAGCTGCGGCACGTTGTGGGTGGCATTGTACCCCCACGGCGTGAGCAGCCCGTTGCGGTGCTGGTTGACGACAAAGGGGGCGAGGTCGTCGTGCTTGCCGCCGTATTTCAGGCAGTACTGATTGTGCGGAAAGATGTTGATGAAATCGTTGCCGCCGTGATTGCCCCAGGGCGTCGTCCATTGGCGGGCGCCGCGGGCATAGTCGTCTGCGTTCTCGCCGCCGCGGCGATAGCGGCCTTCGAGATTGCCGGTCGGGTAGATGACGAGACAGGTGTGGCAAATTCCGTCACCCACGGCTTGGGCCGCCATGCCCACCATTTCGCTGATGGTAGGCACGCCGGTCGGCGCAAATTTGACGTTGGGCAGGCGCATCTGGTCGATGAGCCACTGCGCGTTGACCAGAGTGAGCCCCCACTCCGAATCGTAGGGCGGGGCGAAGTAGGGCCGTGGCGCCCACTGCGACGCGGAGCCGCCGCTGCCGCCTGCAATATGGCTGTCGCAGCAGATGACACCCTCGATCTGATCCGGCGTCACGCCTGCCTCGTCCATCGCCTTTTGGCAGGCCAGGATGGAGTAGGCGCCTAGCGTCTTCTCCATCGAGACTTCGTCCCAGCGACGGTCGACCGGCGAATGTCCGACACCGGCCACTGCGACTTTGCCGCGGTGCTCCCATACTCCGAGCCCGTCCTTGTCTCGCCGCCACTGGTACCCGGCTGATGCGCTCATGGCTCCACCCTTTCCTTTAACCTAGGCGGTCGCGCTCGGGCGCTGGGAGACGGCTTCGTACCAACGACTTGTGTTCACGTGATTCGAAGGCACCTTCTCCTCGACCCATTTCGCGAAGTCGACCACCGACAACGCAGTGATGTCGGCGATGCTGAACTGGTCACCGGCGACGAACGGGTGCTGGCTGAGATAATGCGAGTTCAGCCGCTCGAAGAAGCGGGCGATCCCCGCGCGCCCGCGCTCGACAAGCTGGGCGATGGCGGGAACCGAACTGAGGCCCGGCAGGCCGCGGTCTCGGAAGGAGGGGTGCGTGTTCCGGAATATCTCGGCGACAGACATGATGCCATCGATTTCCATGTGGCGGTTACGCGACTCGATGAATGCCCTTTCTCGAGCGCTTACCCCCATCAGCGGCGGCTCGGGATGGGTCTCTTCGATATATCGGGAAATCGCCACGACTTCGTCGAGTGCGGTGCCGTCATCGAGGATGAGCGTCGGCAAAAGGCCGCGAGGGTTGATCGCGAGGAAATCTGGCTTGAGATTGTCCCCATCCACTATGTTCACCTCGACGCGCTCGATCTCGACGCCCTTCTCCGCCAGGAAGATGCGGACGCGACGTGGGTTTGGCGCCATCTGGCAATCGTATAGCTTCATCTCGTTCCTCCCTACTTACACGTCCTGAACTCTACTGTCTGATTCGCATCACTACGCGACGACGCGCCACTCGTGGATGAGCTGGTCGGGGGCCACCTCCTCGAACGTCACCTCGACGGCGGCGCCGACCGGCACCTTGTAGGGCGGGGTGCCCGGGAGATTAGAATAGAAATTGACCCGCGGGTCAGCGTCCAAGGTCACCATTGCCAGGTTATAGGGCTGATCGGGCATGCGCCGGTTGAGGCGGCCATCCTCGATCACGATGTAGGTCGCGATATGGCCTCTTCCCTCGACCTCTTTCCACGTCAGACTGGCGGCCGAGTTGCAGACCTGGCAGGCCTGCTGCGGCGGGTATTGCAGCCGGTCGCAGGCAGCGCAGTGCTGCAGGACGAGCCGCCTTTGATTGACGGCGTCCCAGAAGGGCTTGCTCAACGCGTCGGGGACGGGGATCAGCTTTGGCATCTGTCTGAATCGCATCCGCTAGTTGATGGAATTAAGCACGGCGAACCCTTGCTGTCATTCCCAGGGGGTATCGCATTTGGAAGCCCTCCCCCTTGATGGGGGAGGGTTTGGGTGGGGGTGATGCCGCGGCTCTCCCGGTCCGGCGGTCGCGGAGCGGCGGGTGCACCCCCACCCCGGCCCTCCCCCATCAAGGGTCATCAAGGGGGAGGGAGAAGAGTGACGGTGTGGGGAGGCAAATGCGTTCACTCCCCCCGGCCAACCCACTGGCCGTAGACGGGGTACTGGCAGCAGATGAACTCGATATAGGCCGGGCGACCCGACGTATTGACGTCGAGCGCCCGCCGCAGGGCCGGGATGATTTCGGCCGGCTCGCTCACCCGCTCGGTGTGGAGGCCGAGGGCGCCGATCACCTTCGACATATCCACCTCGTCGGGCCCCAGCACCCGGTGTGTGAAGGGATCGTGTCCTGGCCCCCAGAAGCCGGGTCCATAGCCCGCAAAGCCGCCATTGCTGATGTGCACGACCGTGATCCCGAGTTTCTCGCGCAGCAGAACCTCGAGGTTGCCGAGCATGTAGCCAAGACCCGCCTCGCCGGTCACCGCCACGGATGCCCTGTCCGGAAACGCCTTCTTGGCGGCAATGGCAGCAGCCAAGCTGAAGCCGAGCGTGGAGACATTGCCCCAGCCCAGGAAGCCGCGCGGGATCAGCGTGTCGAAGACGGTGCTCAGCTGGTCGCGCGTGTTGCCGGATTCGTGCGTCACGAACGAATTGCGCAGATCCAGCACCTCCATGAGATCGCCGTACACCCGATAGGGGTTGATCGGCTTCTCGTCGGACGCCATGACCTGCCTGTATCTAGCGAGCGCCTCATGGCGTGCCGCCCTCACTTCCGCCGCCACATCACCCGCATTCCGTCCGGCGCCGCCCGTGGCACCAGATGTGCGGTCGGATACTTCCTGGCGGAGCGCCTGCAAGGTCAGGCGCGCATCGCCGATCACCGCATGTGCTGTGGGGTACATCTTGTTGATGTGCAGCTCGTCGACGTTGCAGTGGATGATGGTCTTCGTCGCCGGATCGGGAATGCCGTGGCTGAAGCGGCCCGGCGACAGGCTCGAGCCGATGGCGAGGATCAGGTCGCTTTTGTTCAGGTAGTGCGCCACCTGATCGCCGCGCACGCCGACAAACAGCGGATGATCCTCCGGGAACGCCCCTTTGGCCTTGAGAGTCGTGATCACCGGCACATTCACGAGTTCCGCCAGCGCTTTCAAATCTTCCGAAGCGCCCGCGTAAATGACCCCTTCGCCGGCGTAGATCAGCGGGTTGCGGGCTCCCAGCAGCTGGTCGACCGCCGCGCGCACATCCGCCGGGTCAGGTGCGGATTTCCAGCCTTTCACCGGACGGTATGGGTCGGCCGTCTCGTCGTAGGTGGCGGTGGCATTGGGAATAGCCAGGATCACGGGGCCCGGTCGGCCGCTGCGCAGCATCGTGAAGGCGCGGCGCATCAGCTCGGACGTGCGCTCGGGCCTGTCGAGATAGCCGAACCACTTCGACACGGTCTTCATGGCCGATGCGACATCGTACTGGCTGTTGCCCGAGGCGCCGGCCGGCACGCCATCGGTGATGCACAGAACGGGTGAGCCATCCTCATAGGCCTGCGCCATCCCGGCATAGGCGTACTGCATACCGGCGGCGTTGACGCCCCCCTGGAAGGTGGCGACCCCGATCCGTGAGCCCGCGGTGATGCGCGAGAACGCGTCGGCGACCGCGACGGCGTAGCGATCGTCGCGCATCATCAGCATCGGCACCCCTTCCCGGCCGAGCGCGTTGTTCACCCGGCAAACCGGGAAGGTCGAAACCCAACCCACACCCTCTTGCTTGAGAATGCGGACAATGCCGGTCGCTACATCGATCGTCATGGATGTGCTCTCCTTTGTATGAAGCCGAGCCGTCAGCCTCCATGTGGGCGTACTGAAGCATACAAGTATACCGGAACGCGGAGGAGCGTCTTGCAGCCCATAAGCGCCAAGGGTGGTGACAAGCATGACGACCGGCGCTTGAGCCAAAGCCGATAAAGCTTGATGCTCCCGATCCGGCGCTCACTCGGGCATAAGGCTCCGTGGGAAAGGTAGGGGGCGCGTCCACGACTACCTCCAGGGAACAATCGGTGCCCGAAGCATCGCTCGCCCATACACGCCGCTCGCTTGGAGGGCCTACCACACCGCCACGGACAGGCCATGACGAGGGAACGGCTCCAGGCCGAACAAAGAGATTGTGCCTCGCGGCGCTTTTTTCGGTAGCCCTCTTGCAATCGAGTGTGTTTAGCTATAGCTAATGTTTCGTTATGTCTAAACACACTCGGAGAACCAATGAACCATCGACACTCCCATAGCGATCATGGCCGTCGCTTCGGCCGCGCAGAATATAGCCAAGACGGCCATCAACTCGGTCATAACCGGCGCGGGCGGCAGGGACGGGGAGGGGGCCTCGGCCGCTTCTTCGCCCACGGCGACCTTCGCTTGGTCATCCTGCACTTGATCGCCGAGAAGCCCCGGCACGGGTACGAAATCATCAAGGAGATAGAGGAGCAGGTCGCCGGTGCCTACAGCCCCAGTCCGGGCGTCATCTATCCAACGCTGACGCACCTTGAGGAGCTCGGCTACGTGACGGTCAGCACCGGCGATGGTGCGAAGAAGCTGCACGAGATTACCGCGGAGGGCCGGGCTTTCCTCGACGCCAACCGCCGGGCGGTGGACGCCCTTCTTGCTCGCATGGCCGAGACCAGCCGCACCCACGGCGGCGGCACTGCACCGCAGATTCTGCGCGCGATGGAAAACCTGAAGCTTGCGCTGCGACTGCGCCTCTCGCGCGGGCCGCTCAGCGAGGAGCAAATCAATGCCGTGGCTGCGGCAATCGATGCCGCGGCTACCGGCGTGGAACAGATCTGAGGAAACACCCGCTTGACCCTGGATCCTTTCCCGGGGTCAAGCCCTCCGAAGGGCCAGCTAAGGGGGTTACAGCCGCTGCTCGGTCGTCGGACCGAACAGCGAAACCTGGCTGATGCCGAACGCGAGACGCATCTTGCCTGAAAATGAATCTCTACTCCTCTCGCCTTAACGCACGTCGGTTTGACGGTGCGCTTCTCCGCCTTCTATCATCCGGGCCAGGGAGCCCGTACGGTCGGGTATCATGAGAGCCGCCCGCCGCTCCAGCGGAAGCTATTAGGATGAAGCGAAATGGTCCGGCGATCTCTTGTACCCGGTTACACCGTTAATGGCCGAGCTTGAAGAACTCCACCGCGTTTCCGGCCCAGATCTTGCGCTTATCCGCTTCCGGAATATCCGCGTAAATCTTGTCGATGATCGGCCGGGAATTGGGCCATTCGTTCTCGATGTGCGGGAAGTCGGTGGCGAACATGATGCGGTCGACGCCGACATGCTGGCGCTCCTCGACAGCCACCCGCTCGTACTGCACGCTGAAATAGACGTGGTTGCGCACGTAGTGGCTCGGCAGTTCCTTCAGCGGCTTAAAGCCGAGATATTCCTGGGCCCAGCCGAGATGGCGCTGGTACCAGAGGTCGGCGTGCTCGAGCCAGAACGGGACCCAGCCGAGGCGCGTCTCGGCGAAGTAGATCTTCATTTTCGGGAAGCGCTCGAAGACGCCGGCCAGGACCAATTGGGCGACGCTGACTGAAGGCCCCAGGCCGAAATTGCAGATCCATTCGAGGAACGGCCGGCGCAGCCGCTCCATGATCACGGGATCTTCTTTCGGGTAGCGGAAGGTCGGCTGCGAGGCGCGCGCACCCGTTCGGTTGAACGCGACATGCACCGTCAGCGGCATGTCCATATCGATCGCTGCCGCCCAGAACTTGTCGTCCTCGGGGGTCGGATAGCCTTTGGCATTGGGCAACGCGCCCAGCTGGACGCCTTTGAGGCCGAGCTTTTTGCAATGCGCCATCTCGGCGATTGCGTCTTCGACATTAGTGATCGGCATGACGCCCATGCCGAACAGCCGGTCGGGGGCGACCGCGCAATATTCCTCGGCGAGCCACTCATTGTAACCGCGGACGATCGCCTTATAGACCTCGTCGTGGCTGATGTTGCGCCAGAAGACCGGCCCGGCGACCATCGCCGGGAACAAGACCTCGGCATCGAGCCCGTCCTGGTCCTGTTCCCTGACCCGCTGCTCGGCCGAGCCGGTGCCCGCCGCGTCGGCGACCTTCAGCCCGAAGGGCTGCCACGTTCCTTCGGCACGTCCGGCGCGCAGGTCGAGAAAATTCGCCTCCAATAGCGGCTGGCCTTCGATCATCTGGGCGTCGCCGCCGTTCGGGAGATGGACGGTGCGCGGCGCACGATCGCGATATTTCTCCGGCACCCGGTGCACCCAGCGCTCGGGGGGCACTTCGAGGTGGCCATCCGCCGACATCAAATTATATTGCCGCGCCATGATTTCCTCCGTCCTTAACCGGACCGCGGGCCTCTGGCCCGCATGCGGGCGGGACGCCCGCGCTCCATCTCACACAGTTTCGTATTGAACCAATGCACCGGGCGCCGGGCAATATTCGAGGCACTCGCCGCAGCCGGTGCATTTGGCCTCCTGTACTTCGTACAGGTGCCGCGGTTCTAGCAAAGTCGGTCGGATTGCCGATTCCGGGCACACTTCTCGGCAGAGGCCGCAAGAATTGCAGATCGTATAGTCGATCCGCACCTTCATCTTATGCCGCCGACCTGATGCAATAGGTAGCCCAGCGCCTCTTCTACCGGCTGCTGCGTCTCCGGGGTGGCGCAGAGAAAATCGATCTGGAACTTGCCTTCCATGAAGTGCATCAGCTCTTCATCACGCTGGCTCAGATGCTCGTGCCGGACCAGCGGATCGTCGACCCGATCCAGGTAGGCCATGATGCCGATGCAAGCGTTGGCTTCCTGGTAATAATTCTGCGCGGCGCGAGCCAGCGGGTGGATGTGCGGGAACATCATCGACATGCCAAAATAGGCCGGGAGCGGCTGGGTATTGGCCTGCGCAATGTCCATCAGCTCGCGCTCGTCCTTGATCCAGCCTTTGCCGAGCAGCACATCGGCGTGCAGTTTGCTGTGCTTGCATTCGTCCCAGATCTGGCGGGCGCGCATGCGCTGCAAGTCGATATAGCGCTCCTGATCGGCGATATCGACCGAGAGCAGCTGACCGGACATCTGCTTGATCGACATGTGGACGCCTTCGGCGGCGTAGCCGCGCAGCGCTTTGTCCTTCTTCCAGGCCTCGTCATTGCTGGCGAGCTCCTCCTCAATCTCGCCGAGGGTGCGCTGCAGGGAGATTTCCCATCCCTTGACGCATTTCTCCCTGGTCAGCCGCAGGCGAAATTTGGCGCCCGGGGCGCCGGGCATCGTCGGCCACACCCATCTGTCGAGAAACTGTTCGAGGATCGGGTGCATCTCTCAAGCCTCCTGCCAGGCTTCGGGTGGGGGTGGAACCAGCGAGCGCCCACTGTCGACTTCGATGATCGAGCCTTCGGCCGGGCAATACATCAGACAAGCAGTGCACCCGGGATAGGTGCACTTGTCGATGTCGATCTCGATACGGTGCAATGGTTCGAGCGCCACATAGACCGCGTTGATGTCGATCTCGCGGCAAACGATGTAGCACATCCGGCATTCTGTGCAGCGTTCGTGATCGATCTTCAAAGCGGACATGCCGGTTTCCTTCAGTCGGTCACCTGCCGCCGCGGAGCCGGAGGCGTTGGCGCCTCACGCCCGAGGACAAAGGCGCTGAGTTCACCCAAGAACCGGTTATAGTCGCGTTTGGCGACCGCGCACGCCCAGCGGCAGAGCTCCGCGTCGACGGGTTTTCGGACGAACTCCTCGACAATACGCCGGCCCATATTGACGTGGCTGCGATTTTCGACGAGCTGGCTCTCGAACACACCCTTCAACTCTGAATCGGCAAGCCCCTCGGCAAGCCCCTCCATCCATCCGAGCTCGAGGAGCTTGGGTCCAAGGTTGAGCGCCGCAATGCGGATCGAGTGCGGATAGGTGGCGAGGTTGCGCAGCGAGAAAACGTAATAGGCCAGCCCTGAATCGACGGAGAAGCGGCCGTAGGGATGCCGGAAGGCGTCTTTCTGCGTCGCGACCAATCCCTTCTTCAGCTGCGCGTCGAGATAGAGCATCTCATGCGTGGATTCGTCGACGATCT
Organism: uncultured Alphaproteobacteria bacterium; assembly: GCA_963703745.1. Lineage (GTDB taxonomy): Bacteria > Pseudomonadota > Alphaproteobacteria > ATCC43930 > CGMCC-115725 > AP-15. The sequence goes on from CAVPFL010000002.1 coordinate 1,033,124, forward strand.
GCTTGGAGAACAAATATTTGACCGAAGGCGGAAAGTCGTTCATCTCGAGGCCTTGGCCCCAGCCGCCGTAGATGTAATAAAACATCCGCTCGAGGGTCCACAGCCGGCCAAGCAGGCGGTGCACCTTGTCGTCGTCAAAGTCTGCCTCGCGGGCCGCCGCGATCACCGCCTCGACCGGAGTCGAGCGGCTCTCCGCTCAACTCTTGTCGATTAGCTCCCGTGCCAGATCCTTACCCGGCAGGTCGGCCATAATTTGCCGCCGGCATCACGACGGCGGGTAGACGGCGAAACACTTGTTCGAGTTAAAGATCCAGCTCTCGACGTAGGAGGTCTCGGACGGCCGGCGGCCAAGCTGGTTCATTCCGCCCATCAGGCACATCCAATTCAAGACTTCCTGCTGGCCGCTGTCCTCGATAGCGCTCAACGGCCGTTCCCGCCATGCCGCGTAATCGCCCGCTTGGAGCGCGTTGTATAGGGTGCGGTCGGCTTCGATATCGGGATAAAGCAGGTGGTTCTTGCGGGTCAGAAACGCATGCGACCAGCTCGACGAGGCGATCAGCGCCACGCGCCACGGGCTCTTTTCAACGACCCGAGCGCAGGCGGCACCGAGGTCGAAGCAGCGCCACGGGGCAGGGGAGGGGGGATCGAGCTGATCTTCCGACGGGAACTCGCTCAGACCGCGCACTCCGGCTTGCTGGGCGATGACTCGTCGGCCATAGCAATTGACCTGGAACGGAACCACCGGATAGGGGAACCCTTTGCGGTCGTAGTCGAGAAACAACAGCGTGTTCAGAAACGCGTGGCCGAGCTGGTGATGCAGCGGTTTGTACGCGTAGGAGACGTCGAAGCCCGACTCCAGCATTCCGCTCGCGATGAATTTGGCACCGGCCGGGTGGCCCTTGTAGGTGAAGGTCTTGTCCTTTGGCTCGTTCCAGACATTGGCGCCCCGATATTCCGCCCACGGCTTTGGCGTCATCTCGTCATAGGCCATAACGCAAAATGGCGGGATCACGTCCTCCTTGAAGTTTTCATACTGATCGTCACCCCAGATCACGACAAAGTCCGGATTGAACTCGTCGAGCACCCGTCGTGCATTGCGAAATCCGGCAAGCAGGCCCTCACGGTGTCGCCGGGCCGCCGTCGCTCCCGCGTCATTGCCGTATTCCTGCCGCATCGGCGCCGGCCAACCCTCCGGATGGCGGAGTGCATCGGGGATCGCCGGATCGTCGAGGGCGCGCTTGAGGATACGCCCCATATTTTCATCCGGTCCCGAAAGCGGCGGAAAGTGGGTGACGCCGAGGCCCAGAATCTCTGCCATATCGTGCTCCTCCCAAAAGATCCTGCGGCGAGAATAGGCTTCGGACGAACCCGGAACAAGCACGGATCGCCGCGGTCACACGGTCGGGTGAGCGCGATTCGGCGCCTACCCGCGCGCGCGTCTCCAATGAGGAAGACGCTGAGGGCAGAATCTGCCGCAAGCAGTCCTCATCGTTGCGCGGGTCGGGTCGGTCATGGCAAGAAACGGCAGATTTTAGAGCATTGACGAGGCACCTCGATGACGCTCCCGGTGAGCCGTCGGATCATATTCGCGGCGCCGCTTCTCGCCGCGACAAGCGCTGTCGCAGAACTAGCCGAAGCTGCGGAAGGTGACTTCCACACGTTTCTCGCTGGCGTGCGGCGCGACGCCATCGGCCGCGGCGTCCGGGCGTCGACAGTAGATCTGGCGTTTCGCGATGCGCAGTTCCTCCCTCATGTCATCGAGCTCGATCGCAAGCAACCCGAGCGAGTACTGACATTTACCCAATATATCGCGAAGGTGGTGACCCCACAAAGGAAGGACGATGCACGCCATCAGTTGGCTGAAAATCGCGTTCTGCTCGACGCGATCTGGCGCCGCTACGGTGTCGAGCCGAGTATCATTGTCGCCCTGTGGGGGCTCGAAAGCGACTTCGGCAGGCTCCCGGGCGATATTCCGACGATCTCGGCGCTCGCTACCTTGACCTTTGACGGGCGTCGCGGCGCCTATTTCCGCAGTGAGCTGATCGCGGCGCTGCGCATCCTCGATCAGGGGCACATCCGAGTGGAGGCCATGACCGGCTCGTGGGCGGGCGCGATGGGTCAACCCCAATTCATGCCGTCGAGCTTTCTCGATTATGCGGTCGATTACGACGGCGACGGACGCCGCGACATTTGGAACAGCCGTGGCGACGTCTTAGCTTCGATCGCCAATTATATTCGCGCGCTCGGCTGGCATAGTGGGCAGGGCTGGGGCCAGGACGTGCTGCTGCCGAATGGTTTCGATCCGGGCTTCGCCGGGCTCAACGAAAAAAGGCTGACGGGGGAGTGGAGCCGCTTAGGAGTTCGCAGCATCAATGCGGGCCCGCTCGCCGCCCGAGAGAGCGAGGCTTCGCTGGTAATGCCGGAGGGTGCCAACGGTCCGGCCCTACTGGTCTACCCAAATTTCCGAGCCATCATGAAATGGAACCCGTCGACCTATTTCGCGGTGTCGGTCGGATATCTTGCTGACAGCATGGCCCGGGGATAAGCCTCCAATCACATCGCCCGCAAGGATCTTCATTCGCGCTGGAACGTTTTCGGTGCGGAGCAATGCGCGCAGTCGCGCACGGCGTGATATCTTAGCGTTCAGTTGATGACGGACTCGGGAGAAATGGGCGAGCCAAAATGGGAATTCGGATGCTGTCGAGGGTGATCGTATACCTCAGCGCCACGACCATGCTCGCGGCGGGCCTCGCCGTTGAGCCGGCCGCAGCCGCCGCGGTCAAACCCAAGCCCAAGGCGGTCGTGGCCGTCGACCCTTCGGCCAAGTCGCCCAATGGGTTCGAAACGCAGGCGAAGCACGCGCTGATCCTCGAGATGGAAACCGGTGTGGTGTTGCTCGACAAAGGGGCGGACGAGCGCATTCCGCCGGCGTCGATGAGTAAGATCATGACGGCCTACATCGTCTTCGGCATGCTGAAGGAAGGACGCGCCAAGCTCACTGACGAGCTTCCGGTCAGCGAGCGGGCTTGGCGGCTCCAGGGGTCGAAGATGTTCGTGCCGATCGGCGGCCGCATCTCGATTGATGATTTGTTGAAGGGCGTCATCATCCAGTCCGGCAACGATGCCTGCCTGGTTCTCGCCGAAGGCCTTGCCGGCAGCGAGGAGGCCTTTGTCGAGCTGATGAACCAGAAGGCAAAAGAGATCGGTCTCAAAGACAGCCATTTCGCCAATGTCAGCGGTCTGCCCGACCCCGATCACTGGATGACCGCACGCGACCTTGCGACCCTGGCGATCCGTACAATCAACGATTTTCCCGAATACTATCACTATTATTCGGAAATGGATTACGACTTCAATAATATCAAACAAGGCAACCGCAATCCTCTTCTCTACAAGAACGTGGGTGCGGACGGTTTGAAGACCGGCCATACCGAGGAGGCGGGATATAGCCTCACCGCTTCGGTCGTGCGCGACAATCGCCACATCATCCTCGTAATGAGCGGCCTGCCGACAATAAAGGCGCGGGCGCAAGAGAGCGAAAGGCTGATCGAGTGGGCGTTTCGCGAGTTCGGCGATTATCGGCTGTTCGCCGCAGGCGACAAGGTCGATGACGGCGAGGTCTGGCTTGGCGCCGAGCCCAAGGTGCCGCTCTCGGTCGACAAGGATTTCGTCGTGACATTGCCGCGCAAGGCGCGCAAAGATATGAAGGTCACTGTCGAGTATGACCGTCCGATACCGTCGCCGGTTCAAAAAGGCGAAACGGTTGGGAAGGTGGTCATGACCGCGCCTGATATGACGCCGGTCGAGGCGCCGCTTGTCGCTGCGGCGAGCGTCGAGCGGATGAACCCCTGGGGCCGCATTGCCACGCTCGCCGGCTATCTTGTCTGGGGTCAACGGCACTGAACCCGGTGTCTCGCGGCCGATTTATCACGATCGAGGGCGGCGAGGGCGCAGGCAAGACGACCCAAGTGGGGCTTCTCGTGGCAGCGCTTGAACGAGCGCAGATCCCAGCGAGGGCGACGCGCGAGCCTGGAGGATCGCCGGGCGGCGAGGCGATCCGGCAGCTCCTTCTCGAGGGCGACGGCGATCGCTGGGATGCGGTCGGCGAGGCCCTGTTGCTGGTTGCCGCTCGGAGCGACCATGTGGCTCGGTTGATTGCGCCTTCGCTTGCGCAGGGGATTTGGGTGGTCTCCGATCGCTTCGCCGACTCGACGCTCGCCTATCAAGGTTACGGAAGGGGATTGGCGCTTGAAGATCTCGCAACGCTACATCGCATCGCTCTGGGGGGTTTTGCCGCCGACCTGACCGTGATTCTCGATCTGCCGGCCGAAATCGGTCTGGCGCGAGCAGCGGCGCGAGCGAGTGTCGACGACCGATTCGAGCGCCTCGACCGAGCTTTTCACGAAAGGCTGCGCCAGGGCTTTCGGCAGATCGCAGCGCACGACAGTGTGCGCTGCGTGCTGATCGATGGGTCGAGTGGTCCGCAGACAGTCCATCGCGCCGTACTGGACGCAGTCAGGCAACGTCTAGGCATGGCGTTGCGATGAATGGGAGCGCCCATAGGGCACGTCTCGAAGCACGCGCAACGTCGATGCAGCATGGCCCGCAGTGTGGAACTGCCGCCTGAGGCGACGTCATTGGTTCCCGCGCCGCGGGCGAACCACGACCTCGTGGGCCACGAGACCGCAGAGGGCGAGCTGCGGCGCCTCGTCGAAACCGAGCGGCTGCCGCATGCGATCCTGCTGACCGGGCCGCGCGGCATCGGCAAGGCGACGCTCGCGTTCCGCTTCGCCCGTTTTCTGCTGGCGAACGGAGACGGTTCGACCAAGACGGCAGGCGAGAGCAGGCTGGCGATCGACCCGGAAAGTGGGGTGTTTCACCGCGTGGCTGGGGGCGGACATGCTGACCTATTAACCGTCGAGCGAGCGTACGACCCGCGACGCCGCCGGCTGCGCGGCGAGATCGTGGTCGAAGATGCGCGCGAGATCACCAGTTTTTTTCGACTGACCGCAGCGGAAGAAGGGTGGCGCATCGTCATCGTCGACGGGGCAGAGGAGATGAACCGCAGTGCCGCGAACGCGGTTCTGAAGATTCTCGAAGAACCGCCACGGCGGGCGCTGTTGTTGCTGGTCAGCCACAGCCCGGGACGGCTCTTGCCGACGATCCGATCGCGCTGCCGGCGGTTTCCGCTCTTCCCGCTGGGGCGCCGGCTGGTAACTGAGCTGCTCCGGCGTTATCGTCCCGAGCTCGCCCAACACGAGGCCGAGGCGTTGGCGGCGTTGTCCGACGGAAGTATCGGACGCGCGCTTGACCTCGCCGAGACCGGTGGGCTCGCGCTTTATCGGCCGGTCCTCAAAATATTGTCGCAGACTCCGCGGCTCGATGTCGTCGGGCTGCATGCCTTCGCCGATCAGCTCGCTCGCGCCGATGCCGAGGAGGCCTATCGGGCCGCCCAGGAACTGCTGTTGCAGCTCCTGGCTCGGCTGGCGGTGCTCTCGGCGCGGCGTCAGCCGGGCGGAGCGGAGATCATCGGCGGCGAAGACGAGGCGATGCGGCGGCTTGCCAGCCGTGCCGACGCCGCGCGTTGGGCCGCATTGCGCGAGGAAGTGGAGCGCATATTTGCAAGCACAGACCAGCTCAACCTCGATCGCAAGCAAGCTATGCTAAGCGTTTTCTTTGCGATCGAGGAGCTGACTCGATAAAGAGGGCCGTCGCTCGCCCCCGTGGCGGGTCTTATGCGGCCGGACCGACATCGACCAGGTTCCCGTAATCTTGTTTTTTCAACTTCTTGCTCGGCGATCGTAACATGATACCTAAAGATTCTTCGTCAGGGCGCGCTGCAGGTGAGGAGCGAAGGTAGGCACCGATGCTCGTCGACAGTCACTGCCACCTGGATTTCTCAGATTTCGCTGAAGAGCGCGAAGCGATCATTTCACGCGCCCGATCGGCCGGGGTCGAGACGATGCTGACGATCAACACCCGGCTCGACGAGTTCGCCGGAGTGCGCGCTATCGCAGAATCTTATGACGGAATTTGGTGCTCTGTCGGTGTGCACCCGCACGAGGCGAAGGATCACGCCGCGCTCGCTCCACAGCAGCTGGTCGAGTTCGCCGTTCATCCGAAGGTCGTCGGGATCGGCGAGACCGGCCTCGATTTCCACTACGATCTGAGCCCCCGCGATGTCCAGGAACGGGTTTTCCGCGCCCATATCGGCGCGTCACGCGAGACAGGTCTGCCGTTGATCATTCATGCTCGTGAGGCGGATCGCGAGGTCGCGCGGATCCTCGATGAGGAACGCCCGCCGCCAGGGGTAATGCACTGCTTCAGCAGCGGTCGCGCGCTCGCCGAAGCCGCGATTGCGCTCGGCTTCTACATCTCGATCTCCGGCATCGTGACATTTCGCAACGCTGAGGACTTGCGCGCTATCGTGCGCGACCTGCCGCTCGACCGGCTGCTGGTCGAGACCGATGCTCCCTATCTCGCTCCGGTGCCCTATCGCGGCAAGCGCAACGAGCCGGCCTTTGTCGCAGCAACGGCAGCCGCGGTTGCCGCGCTCAAGGGGTTGCAAGCGGAGGACTTGGCGGAAATAACGAGCGCCAACTTCTATCGCTTGTTCCACAAGGCGAGCCCGTCTGGCTGATGAGGGTGACGGTACTGGGCTGCGGCCCCTCGACCGGCGTGCCCGTGATCGGCGGGAACTGGGGCCGCTGCGATCCCGGTGATCGGCGCAATCGCCGCCGCCGCGTATCGGTGCTGGTGGAAGTCGGCTCGGTCGTCATCCTGATCGATACCTCGCCGGATCTGCGCGAGCAGCTGCTCGATGCGGGGGTCACGCGGATCGACGCGGTAGTGCTGACGCATGCGCACGCCGACCATCTCCACGGCATCGACGACCTGCGGTCGGTCAACCGCTTGATGCGGAGCGCGATCTCGCTCTATGCCGACGGCCAAACGCTGGCCGAAATCGGTCGGCGTTTCGGCTACGTTCTCAAACCGGTCGAGGAGGCGGGACGCTTCTACAAGCCGACCTTGACGCCGCACGAGATTGTCGGTCCGTTCGAGATCCGCGGCATCCCCGTCGTGCCCTTCGCGCAGGATCATGGGTTTAGCACGACTTTGGGGGTCCGCATCGGAGGTATGGCGTATTCGACGGACGTAACCGAGCTGGACGACAACGCCTTTCGAGCCGTCGAAGGCGTGGAGCTGTGGATCGTCGACTGCCTGCGCCGTGAGCCGCATCCGACCCACTCTGATCTTGCAAAGACCTTGTCCTGGATCGCCCGAGTGCAGCCGCGCCGTGCCGTGCTGACGCATATGGATCAGAGCCTTGACTACCGCGAACTCAGCGCCGAATTGCCAAGCGGCGTCGAGCCCGGCTATGACGGCCTCGTCGTCGAGCTGCCCGACCCGTGATCCGACCAGCGCGAGCGGAGGATCGGGGAGGAAGTTGAGGTAATCGTCGCCGCGGGTTATTCGCTCTATACCGAACAAATCGGCAAGCCGCCTGGGCTTTGCGGAGCTGCGGCTTTATACGCACGCGGCAATAAGCGAGAATATCGCGCTTATGCGCGACTCGGGTTCGAGGAGACCGGCCAGGTCATAACCGGTTTTTCAGGCGCAAAACAGACCGCTCCGAACCCTGTCCGAAGGCAAGATGGCTATCGGCGGGCTCCAGCGCGGGCCGGTTTTGCGGTCTCAAACATCCGTTGCGGCGCTCGGCAAAGTCGAAGACCCGCTGACTGAGCGCGGCACCATGCGAGCGCCGATCTTCACATCGAGCAATCGCCGCCAGCGTTGAAGGTCGATATCCATACACCGCCACGGTGCACCCCCGGGACCCCAGAACCCATGGGAGGGTGTCATCTCTATATTGCACTTAAATAAGAATGTCGCATAATATATATTATGGAAAAAAACAGGCCCCTTTAACGGGCCTGAAAATCAATTCTTTACTGGATCGAGGGCTCCGGCGGCACGAAAACGGGCGATCCATTCCGGCGAGCCGGCATAGTTCTGCCCCGAGTAAGGATTTGCGGCGTCGTTTTTGCCGTGCTCAATGGTCCAAGCCCGCATTGCGGCGGCGCGGATTTCTTCCTCCTTGCCCTTGGTCGCGGAGGCCTTGAGCCCGGCCTGGCGATGCTTGTGCCGTAAATCGCTGGTGTTTTTGACAGGAGGTCCTTTCGCCCTGCCTCCAGCGCGTCAATCCTCACTGAGCAGCTCGTCCAGCGTCACTGGACACGTCGCCGGTATTGGGAGCGGTGCGGTGCCGTCGACCGTATCCGGGACTGCCCGCAAGGCGCGGCGGTAGAGCTTCGCCATGTCGATCCGCTGCCGCATCGAGGGCACAAACCGAGCGGCGGCGTCACCCCGGAACCGTCTGGCCTCGGCCTGCCAATGCGCAGCATCGCGGGCGAGCGGCCAAGCCTCGGCCTTCAGCATGTGGACGAGGGCCTGAACGAGGAACAATTCGACCGCATGCAATTGCTCGCTGCCCACGCTCTCGACCTCGTCGATGACGTTCGCCCAATCGATCTGCTCATTCACCCGCTCCCCAGCGGCGAGACGGCGCAGTAGCGCCGCCTGCAGCTCCGACCAGAGCAGGACATCCTCCTCGTAAAGGTCGGTCATGGGCCGCGCTCGCGTAATCGGTGAAACCGGGAGTTTGAGGGTTTACAGCCCGAGCTTTTGACGAACCCAGACCGCAATGCCCATGCGGATTGCTGTCGGACCGAAGCGGCGCATGCAAAGCCCGGCGAGTTCCCACCAGAGCCAGCGCAACGCATAAGACCGCCCCCACCGTGCTGCAAAGGTGCGGAAATCTTCGGTGAGGTCAGCTGTGGGGCGCTATTGGCGATCAACATGGCATGGAGCGAGAGCTGGCGGTTGTTGAGGTCGCGCTTGGGCAGGATCCCGACCAGATCATCGGTGGCACTCGGGGTCGGTGCATGACCACGGAACCAGCGTAGGAACGGCCAGGGGCCGCGGCCGCGGAAATCCTCGCGCTGGACCAGGGCAAACGCCCCTGCGACTCGTGGATCGTCGACTTCGCCAGCCGCCATGATCCGCTTCGCGTAGGCGCTGCACGATTTCGAGCTCCTTCGCTCAAATTCTCACCACTGCCTCCGCCAAGGAAACATTCTCGCAACTCTGTGATATCATGCGGCATCGCCGTTTGTGATGATAGAAACGCGGATGACGGATTCCCTGGACCGCCTCCTCACAATCATGGCCCAGCTGCGTGACCCTGAGCACGGCTGCCCGTGGGATCGTGCGCAAGATTTTGCTACGATTGCACCCTACACGATCGAGGAGGCGTACGAGGTTGCCGACGCGATCGCGCGCGACGACACAGCGGCGCTGAAGGACGAACTCGGGGACCTCCTCTTTCAAGTAGTGTTTCATGCCCGCATGGCTGAAGAGGCCGGGCTGTTCGCCTTCGACGATGTCACCGCGGCGATCGCCGACAAGATGTTACGGCGCCATCCTCACGTGTTCGGTGTCACCGAGATCGGCTCAGCAGCGGCTCAGAACGAAGCCTGGGAAGAGCACAAGGCAGCCGAACGGCAAGCCCGCGCGGGTCAAATGGGCATGCCGGAAAGTGTTCTCGACGGCGTCGCCCTGGCCCTGCCGGCACTGTTGCGGGCCGTCAAGATTCAGCGCCGGGCGGCGCGGATCGGCTTCGATTGGCCGGAAGCAAGCGATGTCTTCGCAAAGATCACTGAGGAGACCGCCGAGCTTAAATCAGAGCTCGCACGGAATGCCGATCCGGCAACACTAGAGGGCGAGATGGGCGACATTCTCTTTGCCGTCGCCAATCTCGCGCGCAAGCTCGAAATCGACCCCGAGGCAGCCTTGCGCAGGGCAACGGCGAAGTTCGAGCGCCGCTTCCGACGTGTCGAAGCCCTCGCCGGAGAGCGCGCGACGGGGACCGATCTCGACGCGATCGAAGCGCTGTGGCAGGAGGTGAAGCGCGAGGAGCCCTAGTGCAGGCGCTGCTGGTGGCGCAGCCGCGCGATGTCGGCCTCAGAGAGCCGGACCGACACGTGGGCGGCATCATTGTCGTCGCGCCGGCCGAGAACCTCGCCGTGCCGATAAATCCACGCCAAAGTCTTGCCGTCGGTCAGCGGGATATCCAGTCGGACCGCGCGGATTTCGCTTTCGAGCCGGCGATCGATCAGCGCCAAAAACGCCTCGCAACCTTCCCCGGTGACGGCCGACAACGCAACGCTTTGCGAATTACGCAGCGAATGGTTCTCGAGGCTCAGCCGGGTGGCGGGATCAACGAGATCGATCTTGTTCATCACTTCGATCTGCCCGCCGTCGACGGGTTCGCCGAGCCCGAGATCGCCGAGAACGTTGAGCACGTCCCTGCGCTGATGCTCGCTGTCGGTATGATTGATATCGCGGACGTGGACGACGAGGTCGGCTTCGGTGACTTCTTCCAGGGTCGCTCGAAAGGCGGCGACGAGATGAGTTGGCAGATCCGAGATGAAGCCCACCGTGTCCGATAGGATCACGGTGCGGCCTGACGGCAAGACGAGACGCCGCATCGTCGGGTCGAGGGTGGCGAACAGCATATCGCCGGCGATCACCGAGGACTGGGTCAACCGGTTGAACAGGGTCGATTTTCCCGCATTGGTATAGCCAACCAACGCCACCACTGGATACGGTACGCGGCGCCTCGCCTCGCGGTGCAGCGCCCGCGTCCGCTTGACCCCGTCGAGTTCGCGCTTGAGCCGAGCGATCCGTTCACCGATCAGCCGGCGGTCGATCTCGAGCTGGCTCTCGCCCGGTCCGCCGAGAAAACCAAAACCGCCGCGCTGGCGCTCAAGATGAGTCCACGACCGGACCAACCGCGAACGCTGGTAGGAGAGCGCGGCCAACTCGACCTGCAAGCGGCCCTCATAGGTACGCGCCCGCGCGCCAAAAATTTCGAGGATCAGACCGGTGCGGTCGATAACCTTCGTCTGCCAACGCCTTTCAAGATTGCGCTGTTGCACCGGGCTCAGCACGCCATCGAGGACAACTAGGCCAATCGCGTTATCACTGATCAGTTCGCCGAGGTTTTCCAAGGTGCCGCGCCCAAGGAGGTAGCCCGGCCGAGGACGAGAGACCCGGGCGATCTGCGCACCGACGACGTCGAGGCGGATCGCCCGCGCGAGACCGACCGCTTCCTCCAGTCGCGCCTCGACCAGACGGCCCGCTGTCGCTGTCGGCTGTTGACCGGGGACCGATTTCAGTGCCGGATGCACTACGAGTGCGCGACCGGTCGACGCACCGTTCGCGCTGGCAGCTGCTGTGTCTGCGCGGCTCAGGATTCCGCGACCTCCTTGCTCGGATCGAACAGCTGGATCGGTTGTCCTGGCATCACCGTAGAAATCGCGTGCTTGTATACGAGCTGAGAATGCGCGTCCCGCCGCAGCAACACGCAAAAATTATCAAACCAAGTGATGATCCCTTGCAATTTCACCCCGTTGACGAGGAAGATAGTGACCGGTGTCTTGTTCTTCCGGACATGGTTCAGAAATACGTCTTGGACGTTTTGTGACTTTTCCGGCGTCATGGGTATTCCCCCATCGCTTCTTGGAGCCGAACGGGCCGGCTCGCGCCACACCAACAAATACTCGGAAGAAGCTGCCGAGTTTCCGACTGGAAGATGGGCGCGCCGTGATAAATCACAAGCCCTGGACAAAGCGAAACAAGGTGGGGCAATCGGAAAACACCAGGTGCGGCGGGCATACGCCGAACTCCTGCTCAGACATTCCGCTCCCGAGGAGGACCGGAACACAGCCGCTGTTGCGGGCGCACTCCATGTCGAGCCCGGTGTCGCCGACGAACCAGACCGTCTCGCCCGGGTCGATGCCGCTCTGCTCCAGTGCTAGCCGGACTGGGGCCGCATCGGGTTTGTCCAGGGCCGCGTCGCCAGCCCCGACGACACTGCCGAACCACGCCGCCCACCCAATGTGAACCGTCTCGCGCCGCAACAAGGAAGCGGTCTTGTTGCTGACAACTCCAAGAAAGATCTTTTCTTCCGACAGCCCCTCGAGCAATTCAGCGCGACCGGGCAAGGCGGTCAACCGCTCAAGGTGGATTGCGTGGAATCGGGCCAGATAGATGTCGCGCGCCTCTTCCCAGCGCTCCCCAAAGATACGAGGAAAGGCTTCGCGTAGGCTGAGCCGGACGCGTACGCGGGTTTCTCCGATTGTCCAGAGCGGCCTGTCCATTGCCGCCATCAAGAAGTTGAGCGCCTCGTGGATCGTCGCCCAGCTGTCGACCAGCGTATTGTCCCAATCGAACAGGATCGCCTGCGGCCGTCGTAGACGAAGGGGCCGCGCCGCCATGAGGCTCATACAGCTGATCCCGTGATCGTCGCGGGCGGAACATCGCACTCGCGGAGCTTTCGGATCACGGGACAGCCCGCCCGTGTGCCCGGACCCCCAACTCCGCTTACGCCCCGATCTTCAGCGGTCGGTCATTGCCGAAGACTCCAAGGGATTTCAACTTCCGATGTAAAGCCGAGCGCTCCATGCCGACGAATGCCGCAGTACGGGAAATATTGCCGCCGAAACGCGTGACTTGTGCGATCAGGTATTCGCGCTCAAAGACCTCACGCGCATCGCGCAGCGGCAGGGTCATGATTTCGCCACCCTTGTCCCATTTGACAACGGTTGGGGCAATGGCTGTTATTTCGTTAGGGAGCATATCGGCGCGCACCGGCTCGCGTGCATCGCCTGGCGCCATGATCAACAGCCAATCGACTACGTTACGTAACTGGCGCACATTGCCGGGCCAAGTATAAGCTTGCAACGCCGCCATCGCATCCTCGCCGAATTGGCGCGGAGTGAGTCGCGCCGCCTCCGATGCGCGCGCCATGAAATGGCGTGCCATCATCGGAATATCTTCCCGCCGATCGCGCAACGGGGGAACCTTGATCGGCACCACACTCAACCGATAATACAAATCCTCGCGGAACCGGGCGGCGCTGATCTCACTGCCAAGCTCCCGATTCGATGAAGCAACGACGCGGACATCGACCTCGACACGGCTCGACCCCCCTACCCGCTCAAATGTCTGCTCCTGCAGAACGCGCACGATCTTGCTTTGGGTTTCGAGGGGCATATCGGCAACCTCGTCAAGGAACAGCGTGCCGCCGTGCGCACGCTCGAAGGTACCGACCTTGCGCGCCGCCCCATCGCTGCGAAATTCGGTCCCGAATAGCTCGATTTCCAGCCGGTCGGGTCGCATCGTCGCGCAGTTGACCGGTACAAAGGGACCCTTCGAACGGCGCGAATGTAAATGCAGCAGTCGCCCGACGACCTCCTTTCCGGCACCCGGCGGTCCCGTGATCAGCACCCGACTGCCCGTCGGCGCTACGCGCTCGATCTGTTGCCGAAGCTGGTTGGCCGCCGGTGATACGCCGACGAGATCGATGTCGCCCCCGGCGCGCAGCTTCAGCTCCTCGTTCTCGCGCCTCAGTTGTGCTGCTTCGATCGCACGCTCGACGACCAGCAACAGCCGATCGGATTTGAACGGTTTTTCCAGGAAATCGTAGGCGCCCATTTTTATCGCTTCGACCGCCGTCTCGATCGTCCCGTGTCCACTGATCATGACGACCGGGACCGACGGCATGTCGGCGCGAAGCTGTCGGAGGATCTCGATCCCCTCAAGTCCTCCCTCTTGAAGCCAGATGTCGAGGATGACGAGCGTCGGCTGCCGGGCTTGGATTGCTGCAAGGGCCTGAGAGGTGTCGGCAGCTTCACGGGTGGCGTAGCCCTCATCCTTGAGCACGCCCCCGATCAGCATGCGGATGTCTACTTCATCATCGACGATCAGGATGTCATGCGCCATGACCGGCCGTGCTCAGTTCCCCCAGCTGTTCGGCGCTGTCCGGACGATCCGGCATGCGGGTTTCGGAGGCGAAGATCAGCTTTACTCGTGTCCCGTCCGGTTCCCGATCTTCCAGTACGAGCTCTCCTTGGTGATCTTCCATGATCTTCTTGACTATGGCCAGGCCCAAACCTGTCCCCTTTGCGCGCGTCGTGACGTAAGGCTCGGTCAATCGCTCGCGGCCCTGTTGCGGCAAGCCGTTGCCGTTGTCCTCGACGATCACCGCCGCCTGGCCTCCCACATCGCTTATCGATACCCGGATTTGTCCTGCGGGACCTGCCCGCTGTTCGGCCATCCGAAGCTCTATCGCTTCGATCGCATTCTTGACGATGTTGATCAGGGCTTGGCTTACGAGACGCGCGTCGCAACGAACCGTCACAGAAGGGGCAAGGAAGGCTGTCTCAAAGGCAATATCAGGATGGGCGGTGCGCTGCAGGAACACTGTCTGGCGCACAATTTCGACCAAGTTCTCCGGTTTGATCACTGGCGCAGGCATCCGCGCGAACGAGGAGAATTCATCGATCATGCGGCCGATATCGCCAACATGCCGGATAATCGTATCGGTGCACACCGTGAAGGTTTCCGGGTCGTGCTTGATCTCCTTGAGATATCTGCGGCGCAGCCGTTCGGCCGCCAGCTGGATGGGAGTCAACGGATTCTTGATCTCGTGCGCGATGCGACGGGCGATATCCGCCCAGGCCGCTTTGCGCTGCGCGGACAGCAACTCGGTTATGTCGTCGAAAGTGACGACAAAGCCGCTGATTTCGCGCGCGTAATGCTCGGCCGCAATGCGGACGAGCAAGGTGCGCATGCTGGTCCCGCGCGCGAGTTGTACCTGCGATTGCGCTAGTCGCTCCGGACGTCGCTCGGCTTCGTCGAGGAGCCCGGCCATTTCGGGCGCTACTTCGGCAAGGTCGTGTCCGATCGATTGCTCGAGATCAACTCCGAGAAGCGACGAGGCGGAGCAATTCGGCAAATTCACACGGCCAACGCGATCGAGCCCGATGACGCCGGCCGAAACCCCGGTTAGCACAGTCTCCGTAAAACGGCGTCGTTCGTCGAGCTGGCGGTTTGCCTCTCTGAGCTCTCGTTGTTGGCTCTCGATTTGGTAGGTCATGCGGTTGAACGCCCGGCTGAGCGAGGTCAACTCGTCGTCCTTGTCGCCCTCGGGAACTCGTGCCGCGAGATCACCGCCGCGGATCTGTTCGGCTGCCGTGACGAGGCGGCTGATCGGCACAGCGAGCTGGGTGGCGAAGTGAATCCCGATCGCCACCGCAGCAACCAGGAACAGCAGCGCCACCATCAGGAAAATCAAAGCGAACTTGATCTGAGAACCGGACCTCTGCCCTTCCAACTGCTCGTACTGGGCTGCAGCACGCCGGTTTTCTTCGATGTAATTCAGAACCCGCGGCTCGATGAACCGGCCAACATAGAGATAGACGTCGCTGCCGAACTGATTGAGACGAACGAGTGCTCGTACCCGGTCGTCACTGTCGTTGGTCATGATCGCCACGTCGCCCTCATCGGCAAGGCGCATCTTTTCTTCGGGAACTGGCTCGAAGCCGAGAACGAATGAAAGGCTGGACTTCGCCAGCATATGGCCGGCGCGGTCAAAAATCATCGCCTCTGTGAGCCCGCGCAAAGCGGCCTGAGCCGAGACGACCTGGCCCAGATGTTGCGGGTTGAGAGCCAACTTCAGCGCATCGCGATTCAGATCGTTGGCCATCGCCAGCACGTCGGCGCGGATCGCTTGCTGATGCTCGTGCAAGTAGGCCTCGGCGACGGCCTGGGATTCGGAGATCGCCGTGCGCACTTTGTCACTGAACCAGGATTCGACCCCAAAGCTGAAGAACAGGTAGGAAAAAACTGCGACGATGATCGTCGGCGTGACGGCGATCAGGCTGAACAACACGACGAGTCGGATTTGCAGTCGCGACCCGGCAAGGCCGCGTCGCCGCTCGGCCCAGACCTCGAAAAGCCGCCATGCGACAACCGCGCCAAGTAGCAGCAGTAGTGCGAGGTCGAGGTTGAGGAGCGACAGGACGGCGTTCGGATCGGGGCCGAAAGGTGGTGTCTCTGTCAGGGCCAGATAGGTCGCGATCCCTGATGCCAGTCCGGCCACCGCCAGCGCGATTGCGATCTTGCGCCGGAGCCCAATCCGACCGGCCCAGCCGCGCAGCCCCTGCATGGCCTTCATGCGCAACCCCGCGCGAGGCTCCGCTTCAAGCGGTGTTGACGAAAGCGAGCCACTTTGTCTCCGGCCGATCCCTCGATGGCGTCACCGCCTACACCCACTCATCGCGTGGCCCCTCCCTCCCACCCCTGGCTGGGGCCAAGGGTAGGGGGTGGTGTCGTCGGTCTGCTAGTGCGTCATTTTATGCCGCGGACGACTGGGATGTCCAATTCGCGGATCTTCTTGCGCAAGGTGTTGCGATTGAGACCGAGCAGATGGGCGGCCCTGATCTGATTGCCGTGAGTGGCACCAAGGGTCTGGACGATCAGTGGCCGCTCAACCTCGCGTAAAACCCGATCGTAGAGCCCGGCCGCCGGAAGGCCCCCCTTGTGGGCGGCGAAGTAGTCTTTGATATGACGTTCCACCGCGCCCGCGAGCCCCGCCGCACCCGCCATTTCGAGCGCGTCAGTCGTCATTGGCGTGTCGGCGAGTTCCGCCTCGATCACGTCAACGCCGATGACTTCCTGCGAATAGAGGGCTGCGAGCCGCCGAACCAAATTCTCCAGCTCGCGGACGTTCCCCGGCCAGCGATAGCTACGCAGCCGCTCCATCGCAGCCTCGTCAAGCCGTTTGATCGGCAAGCCCTCGCGTACCGCGAGCGACGAGAAATGCTTGACGAGCGCGGGGATGTCCGCGGGCCGCTCGCGTAGCGGCGGCAAGCGGATCGGCGCGACATTAACGCGATAGTACAGGTCTTCTCGAAACAGACCTTGACGAATCAGCTGCCGGAGGTCGTTGTGGGTCGCGGCGACGATTCGAACATCGGCGCGGATCGGTACGCGGCCGCCGACAGCCGTGAATTCACCCTCCTGAAGTACGCGCAAGAGCCGGGTCTGCGCGTCGATCGGCATGTCGCCGATCTCGTCGAGAAACAGCGTGCCACCCTGCGCCTGCTCGAACCTCCCCATGCTGCGCGCGGTGGCCCCGGTAAACGCGCCTTTCTCATGGCCGAACAGCTCGCTTTCGATTAACTCGCGCGGTATCGCCGCCATGTTTATGGCGACGAACGGGCCGCTACGGCGCTTACCGAAATTGTGCAGAGCGCGCGCCACCAACTCCTTGCCGGTGCCGCTCTCACCCATGATTGTCACGGTGAGGTCGGTCCCCATAAGCCGCGCGAGGACGCGATAAATCTCCTGCATGGCTGGCGAGCGGCCAATCAGCGGCAGCTGATCCTCCGTGTCATCCTCGGACAGCGGCCCCAACGCGTCGTGTGGGGTGGTCAGGGCTCGCTCAACCACGCTGACGAGTTCGCGTAAATCGAACGGTTTGGGGAGATATTCAAAGGCTCCCCGTTCGGTCGCCTTGACCGCAGTCATGAGAGTGTTCTGTGCACTCATGACGATGATCCGGAGCTCCGGGCGAAGCTTCTTGATGCGCGGAATCAAATCAAGGCCGTTCTCGTCCGGCATGATCACGTCGGTGATGACGAGATCGCCTTCGCCGTCAGCGACCCATCGCCATAAGGTCGCGGCGTTGCCAGTCATCCGCACGTCGTGCCCGAGCCGGACCAGTGCTTGGTTAAGCACCATCCGGATCGCGCGATCATCATCGGCCACCAAGATCGTAGAGGCCATTATCCGATACCGTCTTGCGCGACCACGGGCAGAAACACCCGGAACACCGTTCGCCGCGGCTGGCTGTCAAATTCGATGACGCCGCCGTGGTCCCCGATCACCTTGGCCACAAATGCAAGACCGAGGCCAGTACCGTTCCGTTTGGTCGTGACGAACGGGTCGAACAAGTATGGGCGCAGATCCTCCGGAATTCCGCTGCCGTTGTCGGTTACCGAGACCGTCAGCGGTAAATGTTGGCGTCCCTCGCCGCCGGGCGCGGCCAGACGCAGACCATGGCGGTAGGCCGTCGTCAGAATGATTTCGCCTTCCGAACCGGGTAGCGCCTCCGCGGCGTTCTTGACGAGATTGAGAAACACCTGGACCAGAAGATCGCGGTTGCCGCGCACTGACGGGAGCGACGGATCGTATTCCTCGACCAAACGGGCATGGCGGGCGAAGCCGGATTGCGCGATCTTGCGTACTCGTTCGAGCACTTCATGGATGTTGACGGGTTTGCGCTCGATCGGTCGATCGTCGGAGAACGCCTCCATCCGATCGACGAGGGCGACGATTCGGTCTGTCTCGTCACAGATCAGCTGCGTCAACTCGCGACCGGCCGGGTCGGCGTCCTGCTCGAGCAACTGGGCCGCGCCGCGTATCCCGGAAAGCGGGTTCTTGACCTCGTGCGCGAGCATCGCCGCCATTGCCGTAATCGACCGGGCGGCATTTCGGTGGATTAGCTGGCGGTCCATCTTTTCCGCCATCGAGCGCTCATGCAGCGTAAGGACGAGCGTGTCCGCCCCTTCGCCGGCCAGCGCCCCTTGGATCGTTACCGACCGGCTCCCGCACCGCGGCCCTTCGAGAAGCATGTCATATTCGGATATTGTGTTGCCGACACGCCACACCGAATCGATCAGCGAAGCGAGGGAGCTTTGCGGCACCACAAAATCCGCCAGGGGGCTGCCCGATAACGCGGCTGCGCCCGAGCCGAGAAACTGTTCGGCCGCGGGGTTGACGAAGCGGATGCGCTCGCTGCGATCGATGACGATGATCGGATCAGGCAGGGCTTCCAGGATTGCCGCCGCATCGAGCCCTCCGTCGGAGACGGAGCGCGGTGTAGCGCTGTGCGCCGGCGCGCTTCCCCGACGTCGGGGCGGCGCCACGGCTATGCCGCCCCGCGAGCCAGCAGTGGCTCGTAAAAGGAGCAGATCAAGCCCCTGACGCAACTGACGTCGCTCGTTTGATTGACCGCGGCACGGAATTCAGCCGAGCCGGGGAGAGCTTTCGAATACCAGGCGAGGTGCTTGCGGGCGAGGCGCGAGCCTACCTCCCTCCCATAATGGGCGAGCATGTCTTCGTAATGACCGAGCACGATATCGCGTTGCGCGCTCAGCGAAGGGTCTGGGGTGCGCAAGCGGTTCCTAAGCCAATCAGCCACCTGGCGAGCGAACCACGGCCGTCCACAACATCCGCGACCGATCATCAGCCCGTCGGCGCCTGATTCCAGCAATGCCTGATCGGCGCCCTCTAGGCTGACGATGTCGCCATTGGCGATGACCGGGATTTTCACCGTGTTCTTGACCAAGCGGATGAACTTCCAATCAGCGGAGCCGGAATAAAGCTGGCAGCGGGTGCGGCCATGCACAGTGATCATGCGGATGCCGCATGCTTCGGCGATCAGGGCAAGCCGGGGTGCATTGCGATTACGATCATCCCAACCGGTCCGCATTTTCAGGGTAACCGGTAGGTCCACGGCCTTGACAGTCGCCTCCAGGATGCGCGCGGCATGGGTCTCGTCGCGCATCAACGCCGAGCCGGCATGGCCATTGACGACTTTCTTCACCGGACAGCCGAAGTTTATGTCGACGATCCGCGCGCCGCGGTCGGCGTTGAGCTTTGCCGCTTCGGCCATCACCTGCGGCTCGCAGCCGGCAAGCTGAACCGCCATCGGCTGCTCTTCCGGGCAGCTTCGCGCCATCGTCAGCGACTGGCGGGTCTCGCGAATCATCGCCTGACTGGCGATCATTTCGGAGACGACGAGGCCTGCCCCCAGGCGCTTGACGAGCCGCCGAAACGGAAGGTCGGTGACGCCGGACATCGGCGCCAGAATAACGGGGTCATCAAGTATCAATGAACCGACCGAAATGCTCATAATCTATGCAATTATAAGGCCTGCCTAGCTGTTAAGCAGATATTAAACCCTTTTGTGTTGCACTGCAACATCAAGGCGAACGGGGTATCCGGTATCAGCAGAGCCGGCATCCTGGGCTGCCTCGTCGCTGCTTCTGCGGCTCGATGATGGAATTTGCGATTTCGTGAGGGTAATTATCGCAATCAGCCGCGCTTTGCACCCAGGCGGGCCGGATATTCCCGCCAGAGGCAGTGGCGAGACCCCGAATCGTGCGATAATTCGAGGATGGCTTCCGTATATGCTCTCGTCGTAGCGGCTGGTCGGGGTAGCCGGTTCGGCGGCGCCGTGCCCAAGCAGTACCTCGCGCTCGGCGGCGCCACCGTCTTACATCACGCGGTCGCGGCATTCGCCGAGCATCGGCAGATCTCTAATGTATTGGTGGTGATCCGGCCGGAGGACCGGGGGTTGTTCGATAGCGCGATCGCCGGTCTTTCGGTACTAACACCGGTGGCGGGCGGTCCGACCCGCCAGGACTCGGTGCGGTTGGGGCTGGAGGCGCTGGTGGACTATCGCCCGGAGCGGGTGCTGATCCACGACGGAGCGCGGCCCTTTCCCGGCTCCGCACTGATCGACAGGGTCATCAGCGGGCTCGGCCAGGCACCGGCAGCAATTCCTTGCCTGCCGCTGCGCGATACGATCAAAAACGTCGAAGATGGCGTAATCAAAGGGACGATCGCCCGTTCCGCGCTGTGGCGGGCGCAAACCCCGGAGGGTTTCCATTTTGCGGCAATCCTTGCCGCGCACCGCGCTGCCATTGGCCGCGACCTGACCGACGACGCCGCGGTCGCCGAGGCTGCGGGGTTGGTCCCGTTCGTAGTCGATGGCAGCGAGGACAATCTAAAGGTGACAACTCCCGAAGATATCGCCGCTGCCGAGAGGCTGATCGCGGCGCGGCAAGGGGAGGTTCGCGTCGGTCAGGGTTTTGACGTGCACGCCTTTGCACCCGGCCACCAGGTCCGCATTTGCGGGATCGAGATCCCGCACGAGGCGAGCCTCGCCGGTCATTCCGACGCTGATGTCGGTCTCCACGCCCTGACCGACGCGGTGCTTGGAGCCCTCGGCGCCGGCGATATCGGCATGCACTTCCCACCGAGCGATCCGCGCTGGCGTGGGGCCTCCTCCGACCAGTTTCTTCGACGCGCTGCCGATCTCGTCCGCGAGCGAGGGGGTGTGGTCGCCGCTGTTGATGTGACGATCATCTGCGAGCGGCCCAAGATCGGCCCCCATCGCGCGGCGATGATCGCCCGGGTCGCCGCAATCCTCGGTGTTGCGCCCGACCGCGTAAGCGTCAAGGCGACAACCACTGACGGGCTGGGCTTTACCGGCCGCGGCGAGGGCGTCGCCGCCCAAGCGGTCGCCACAGTGCGCCTGCCGCTCTGAGACCGCCTGTTCGCCGCCCCCTCGGCTTGCCGTTCAGGCATCCGGCGGTGCTGCTCGCCACCTGGTTCGGCACGGGCCTCCTGCCGATCGCGCCGGGGAGCTGGGGATCGCTCGCCGCGCTGCCCTTCGCCTGGGCGATCCGGAGCCATTTGGGTACCACCGGTCTGGCCGTTGCCACCGTGATCGTCTTCGCCATCGGCTGGTGGGTAGCGGCGACCGTCGCGAAGGCGAGTGCAATCGAGGATCCCAGCGCGGTCGTGATCGACGAAGTCGCGGCGCAATGGCTGGTGCTGCTGCCGGCACCCCTCGACCCCCTCGCCTACGCCGTGGCTTTCCTGTTGTTCCGAATTTTCGACATCTGGAAGCCGTGGCCGGTGAGGTGGGCCGACCGCCACGTCAAGGGTGGTCTTGGCATCATGCTCGACGATCTCCTGGCGGCGGTCTACGCTGTCGTCCCGGTGTTGGTCCTGGTCGTCGGCGGAGCCTTCGATGTTCGAAGCTGAAACTTTGAGCCTCGCGCAATCGGTTCTCGATGCCTGCCGAGCTCGCGGTTGGCATGTCGCGACCGCCGAATCCTGCACCGGGGGATTGGTTGCCGGGGCGCTGACGGCAATCGCCGGCTCGTCGGACGTCGTCGAGCGCGGTTTTGTCACTTATTCGAATGAGGCGAAATCCGAATTGCTCGGGGTTGCGCGGGAAACCATCGCCGCACACGGTGCCGTCAGCGTGGAAACCGCCGCGGCGATGGCCGAGGGTGCGGTCGCTCGCGCGCCTGTGGATCTGGCGATCTCGGTGACCGGCGTTGTCGGCCCCGGCGGCGGCAGCGCCACCAAACCCGTCGGGCTCGTCATCTTCGGCTTGGCGCGACGCAATGGACCCTGCCGGACCGAACGCCGCGTTTTTGACGGAGATCGCTCAACGGTGCGCCAAGCGGCTCTGCAGGTGGCGCTTGGCCTGCTCGCCACCGAAGCGCAAAGCTGATTCAGGAGATCATTATGGGCGGCGTCGTGACAGCGGTCAGCCGCAGTGCGGGACATACGCTGGTCAAGCCGAACGAGGACAGCATCCGGCTGTTGATGGAGCTCGGCATCGAGGGCGACGCGCATTTGGGTGCTACGGTCAAGCATCGCTCGCGGGTGGCACGCGACCCGAGCCAGCCCAATCTGCGCCAGGTGCACCTGATCCACGCTGAACTGCACGACGAGCTCAAGGAACGGGGCTTTGCCGTCTCGGCCGGGCAGATGGGCGAAAATGTGACAACCCGCGGTGTCGACTTGCTGGGACTCCCCACGGGCGCGCGCCTCCATCTCGGCGAGACGGCGGTTGTCGAGGTAACGGGTCTACGTAACCCCTGCGCCCAGCTGGACCGCGTTCAGCCGGGACTGATGGGGGCGACCCTGGAGCGAGGCCAGGACGGCAGCCTCGTCCGAAAGGCCGGCATCATGGCTATCGTGCTAGCCGGCGGCGATGTACGACCTGGGGACTCGATCCGCGTCGAGCTGCCCCCGGACCCGCATCGGCCGCTGACGCCCGTCTAAATCCAGGCTCACAACCGGCGGAGTGATAAGCGCCCTCTCAAATCGAGTTCGACCCGCTATCACGGAAATTTTGCTTCCTTTCCCGGGCGCTCTGTGGCTCAAAGGGGCTGCAATTTGCACGGGAAATCGACGGGGACGCCTAGCCGATCGGCGCCCACGATCGCATGAGAGGGAGGAAGGTTGTGATCAGCGGAGCCGCCTCGAAGAACCTCGACCGTCGGACGATAATCAAGGCGGCGGGTGCCGTCGGCGTCACCCAGTTTGCCGCGCCCTTCGTGATTTCGACGCGAGCCGCGGACGAAATCAAGCTCGGCCTCGACGATCCGCTGACCGGGACCTATGCCGAGCTCGGCAAGAACGAGCAGATCGGCTGCCAGCTAGCGATCGACCAGATCAACGCCAAGGGCGGGATCCTTGGCCGCAAAGCTCAGCTACTGGTCGAGGATTCGACCAGCGCCGATACCGGCATCGCAGTACAGAAGGCCCGTAAGCTGATCGAACGCGACAAGGTCGATTTCTTCCTCGGCAACGTCAATTCGGCAATGGCAGTGGCTCTCGGCGAAGTGTCGAACGAGCTGAAGACGCTGCACATCGTCACTGGAGGCCACACCGATCCGGTCACCGGCACAGATTGTCATTGGAACGTATTCCGCGTCTGCAACACGACGCGGATGGAGACCAACTCGGTCTCGAAGACATTGTTCAACAAATACGGCAAGAAGTGGTATTTCATCACCCCCGATTATGCCTTTGGCCACACGCTGCAAGAAGGCTTCGAGGCGAGCCTCAAGCAGTTCGGCGGCACCGAGGTCGGCGCCTCCCTAACGCCTCTCGGCACTACGGACTTCTCGTCATATCTGATCCAAGCGCAGGCGGCCAATCCGGACGTCATAATCGTCCTCCTTGCTGGCCAGGACGCGGTCAACGGCCTGAAGCAGGCGGTGCAGTTCGGCCTCGATAAGCGCTTCCATATCGCCGGAGCGCAACAGGAGCTCGAAGTACTCGAAGGGCTGCCGCCCGAGGCGCGCATTGGCACTTGGGTTTTCGAATGGTATTGGGTGCAGCCGAGCGTGCCGCACGTGAAGCAATTCGTCGCCGACATTAGGAAGATCAATGGCGGCAAAGTGCCAACCTCGCGCCATTGGTTCGGCTACGTGGCCACTTGGACCTGTGCCCTCGTCGCTAATGAGCAAAGGACGCTCGACCCGGTCAGGCTTGCGAAGGCGCTCGAGAACTTCAAACTGCCGCCGGAAATCGCGCTCATGCCGTACGACACGTTCTATCGCGCCGGCGATCACCAATTGATGCCGACGCTTTATGTCGGGAACGCGGTCGAGAAGGGCTCGGAGCCGGAAGATTTATTCAAGGTAGACGAGCTGGTGAAAGGCGTCGACGCCGCATTGCCCGTCGCCGAGACCGGCTGCCATCTGAAATGGCCGGCGTGAGGAGTGCAGCGGCGTCGGTGAGGGAGGGCACGCAACACACGGGTCCATGACGCAGCTTCTCTTATTCAACTTATTTAACGGGCTGATCATCGGAGCGTTCTATGCGTTGATGGCGCTTGGTCTCTCGCTGATCCTCAACCTTAGTGGCGTGATCAATTTCGCCCATGGCGGATTTCTGGCGATCGGCGCTTATCTCGCCTACATGCTAATCCCCCATATCGGTTTTTGGGGGGCGCTGGCGGTCGCACCAGTTCTGACCGCCGGCCTCGGCCTCGCGGTCGAGCGCTTTTTGATCCGTCCGCTCTATGGCCGCGATCCCTTGTACAGTCTTCTGCTCACCTTTGGTCTCGCCTTCATCCTGGAGGACGGGACTCGCTACATCTGGGGCCCGTCGACCCTGCCTTTCGCGGTCCCTGGCTGGCTGTCGAGCCCGCTCAGCAACACGTTCTTCTTTCTCACCGGCTATCGCATGTTCATGGTTGCGCTGGTGGTCGCTGCAGTGATCGGGCTGTTCCTGATCCTGAACCGGACCCGCCTCGGCATGCGTATCCGCGCAGGGACTCTTGACCTCGAGACGGTGTCCGTTCTTGGCGTCAACACCCGCATCTTGCGGAACCTCAATTTCGGGCTCGGCATCTACCTCGCCGGCCTAGCAGGAGTGCTCGCCGCCGGCATGCTCGGATTGCAGCCGACGATTGGCAGCACGCTGATCATGCCGAGCTTTGTCGCGATCATCATCGGTGGCCTCGGCAGCTTGCCGGGTACGCTATTGGGTGGCTTATTGATCGGTGTCGCTTCGGGAATCACGACGGTGTTCTTTCCCTCGGCGAGCGAGGCGGTAATGTACGTACTCATGGGGCTAGTCTTACTGGTGCGACCGCGCGGCCTGTTGGGCGAGGAGGGACGGTTTTAGTGACTGCGCTCAACAAGCGGGCCGCAAACCTCGCCATCTGGCTGCTGCTGCTCGGCATGCCCTATTGGCTCAATTGGGTCGGCGGCTATACATCGCTCGGCAGCCGCGTCCTCGTACTGGCTCTCGCCGCTATGTCGCTCAATTTTCTACTGGGCTTCACCGGCGTCCTGTCTTTTGGCCATGCCGCGTATTTCGGCCTCGGCGTCTACGGCGTCGGTCTGACGATCAAATACTTGGTGCTGAACACGCTGGTCGGGATAGCTGTCGGCGTAATTTCTGGCACCATCGCCGCGGCGATTATCGGTGCTTTGATCGTGCGCCTGAGGGGCATCTATTTCGCGATGGCAACGATCGCGTTCGGCCAGGTCTTCTATTTCATCGCCTATCGCTGGAATGGGGTTACCGGCGGCGACGACGGGCTATCCGGCTGGCAGCGCGTGCCGATCGATTTGGGATTTACCACGGTCGATATCCTCGGCAACGACAAGGCCTTCTATTACTTGATCCTGGTCTGCTTTGCCCTAGCGATCGCCGTCATGGCGGCGCTGCTGCGCTCGCCCTTTGGTCGCACCCTGCTGGCGATTCGCGAGAACGAGCGGCGCGCGCGCTTTCTCGGAATTCCGGTCGATTGGCACATCTGGCTTTCCTGGGTGATTTCGTGCCTGTTCGTCAGCCTTGCCGGCACGCTCTACGCGCTGCTCAACAATTTCGCCGATCCCCATGATCTACGCTGGGACCAATCAGGCGATTTCGTGATCATGGCGGTGCTGGGCGGCATGCGTGTCTTTTGGGGGCCGCTGATCGGTGCAGCAATTTTTGTCGTGCTGCAGGACTACATTTCCAGCGAGACAGCGAACTGGATGTCGTTCATTGGGTTATTTTTTGTGCTCGTCGTGTTGTTCTTCCCACGTGGCGTTCTCGGCATCATCCAGCGCAGGGCCACACCGTGAGCCTGCTCGACGTCGAGAACATCTCTCGCCAATTCGGCAGCCTCGTCGCCGTCCGTGACATCTCTATGTCCGTGAAGGCCGGTGAGCTGCGGGCGGTCATCGGCCCCAACGGAGCGGGCAAGACGACCTTCTTCAATCTGATCAGCGGATTTCTGACACCCACCTCAGGCCGCATCCTATTCGACAACGAGGATATCACGAGCCTGTTACCAGCTCGGCGCGTCTGGCGAGGCATTTCCCGCACCTTTCAAGTGACCGAGGTCTTCCCGGAGCTGTCGGTACGGGAGAATCTGCGCATCGCGGTCGAGGTGGCGGCGGGTTATAGGCTGCGGCCATGGATCTCGCGGGGAGCTGATGGCGAGATCAGCGCGCGCGTCACCGATCTTTCCGATATGGGCGGGCTGAGCGACAAGGATACCAGGCCCGTCGGCGAGCTCAGCCATGGCGACCAGCGGGCGACTGAGATCATGATGGCGCTCGCCTTGAAGCCGCGGCTCCTACTGCTCGACGAGCCAACCGCCGGAATGGGCGATCAGGAGACCTCCAACATAACCCGACTAATTCGCCGATTGCACAAGGACCACAACCTCTCGATTGTGCTGATCGAGCACGACATGCGCGTCGTCTTCCATCTCGCCGACCGCATTATGGTCCTGGCAGAGGGTACGGTCTTGGCCGAGGGTACGCCCCTCGAGATCGCTGCAAACGAAATGGTGCAGACCGCCTATCTGGGAAAAGCGGCGTGAGCGGCCCTTCGCTCGCGGTCGAGCGCCTCCACACCTACTACGGTAAGAGCCACATCCTGCACGGGATCAGCATCGAGGTGCGCGAGGGCGAGATCGTCACTCTCTTGGGACGCAATGGCGCGGGCAAGACAACAACCCTGAGGAGCCTGGTCGGGCTGACTCCTCCGCGTGATGGCGCGGTACGGATCTTCGGCGAAATCACCACCGATTGGCCGCCGTACCGGATTGCCGCGCTCGGCGTCGGCTATGTGCCGGAGGGACGGCACATCTTCCCCAACCTGACAGTTGACGAGAACCTGATGGTACCGCTCGAACGACCGGGGCCATGGACGATCGCCAGAATCCATGAGCTGTTTCCGCGTCTGGCGGAGCGCCGCCGCAACAAGGGGCGTCAGCTCTCGGGCGGCGAACAGGAAATGCTGGCGATCGCGCGGGCGCTGGTTCTCAACCCCCGGCTGCTGATCCTCGACGAGCCGTCGCAAGGCCTCGCGCCGTTGATTGTGCAAGAGGTCTTCAGGGTCGTTACATCAGCGCGAAGGGAGGGCATATCGATCCTCCTGGTCGAGCAGAACGTGCGCGTTGCGACCGAGATTGCCGACCGCGCCTATGTGCTGGACGACGGGCGCGTCGTCTATTCGGGCGCGGCGGCCGAATTCGCCAAGGACGAAGAGCGCGTTCGCGCGCTCGCCGGTGCCAGCGCAGAAGCCCCGTCTGTGAGCCAGCTGGATTAAGGACCTCCTTCACACGGCGACAACGGTCGGTGCGCTTCTGCCGGGAGCGCTTTGGTCAGGAGAAAGACGACCAAAGCAGGTCCGCGAGTGCATTTTTCACCGTCGCCGAGCACGCTTGTGGGCCCGAGGCTTGACCGGTGGGTACCTAAGCCGCGGAGCAATCGGGCGGCGCCGACCGCTTAAACCGCCGCTTGCCCGGCTCGGCCGGGCGCCGGTGCCCCGTAGAGGTCGCGGGCGCGTTTTTCGAAGGCGCCGACCATGCGACGCACTGCCTCGCCGAACAGTACTTCGATCATCTTCTGCATCAGGCGCGATTTGAATTCGAAATCGACGTAGAAATCGATGCGACAACCGCCCTGCACCCGCTCAAACACCCAATGGTTGTTGAGGCGGCGGAAAGGCCCCTGAGCGTAGGTAACGTCGATGCGTCGCGGCGCATCGAGGGCCACACGCGAGGTAAAGCGCTCGCGAAAGATGCGGAAGCCGATGATCAAGTCAGCGACGATCAGATCGGCTCGGCGTTCCTTGATGCGCGCCGCGAGACACCAAGGTAGAAACTCCGGATAGCGCTCGATATCCGCGACGAGCGCAAAGAGCTGCTCCGGCGTGTAGGCCAGCACACGCTGCTCGGCATGCGTCGGCATCGCGGTCGTCAGCCGAAAGAGGCGAGCTTGGCGGTGCGAGCCGCGCGTAACCGGGCGAAATCTTCCCCGGCATGATACGAGGAGCGGGTCAAAGGCGAGGCCGAGACCAACAGGAAACCCTTGCCGAGGGCGAAGCTCCGATAGCTGTGGAACTCTTCGGGCGTGACAAAGCGGGCGATCGCATGATGCTTTATTGTCGGTTGTAGATATTGGCCTATCGTTAAAAAATCGACCTCGGCGGCCCGCAAATCGTCCATGACCTGCAATATCTCGGTCTTGTCTTCGCCGAGACCGACCATGATCCCGGATTTGGTGAACATCGCAGGATTAAGCCGCTTGACCTGGTCGAGCAACCTCAGCGAATGAAAATAACGGGCCCCCGGCCGAACCTCGGCATAGAGGCGCGGAACGGTCTCCAGATTGTGGTTGAAGACGTCTGGCCGGGCGGCGACAACCGTTTCGACTGCTCCCGCCTTGTGCAGAAAATCGGGAGTCAGGACCTCGATCGTCGTGCCGGGCGCGGCGGCACGGATCGCGCTGATGGTACGCGCGAAATGCTCGGCGCCGCCATCATCCAAATCGTCCCGATCGACCGAAGTCACAACAACGTGCGACAGCCTGAGCGACGCAACCGCCTCGGCGACGCGCTGCGGCTCGTGCGGGTCGAGAAGATCGGGCCGGCCGGTCGCGACATTGCAGAAGGTGCAGGCCCGAGTGCACACGCGGCCGAGAATCATGACCGTTGCATGCTTCTGCTTCCAACATTCGCCGATATTCGGGCAGCCCGCCTCTTCGCACACGGTATTCAGGGCGTGCTCCCGCATCAGCCGGCGTGTCGCCTCGTATTCGGGGGAGCCCGGCGCCTTGACGCGCAGCCAATCGGGCTTGCGCGGGATCGGGTTATCGGGACGGTGGACCTTTTCGGGATGACGCGTGGAAGATGGTGTCGCGATCCCGTTTGGAAAACTCATTCGCTAGAAGTGGATGGCCCACACAAAGGCGTCAAGCACGCTCGCCCAGCTTCCGCGAGCGGAAATTAGGATGCAGTAAACAGTCGTATGATGACGGTTCGATGACAGTTCGACGCGCGGTCAGGCGGCGGCAATCTTCCGCGGACGCGGCGAGCGCCTTCGCTAGAAGTGAATCGCGCGCCCGTAAGCATCGAGCACGGCCTCATGCATCGTCTCCGACAGGGTCGGATGCGGGAAGATCGTGCGGATCAGCTCCGACTCGGTCGTCTCCAGGGTCTTGGCAATCGTGTAGCCCTGGATCAGCTCGGTAACTTCGGCGCCGATCATGTGCGCCCCCAAGAGCTCGCCAGTTTTGCCGTCGAACACCGTCTTGATCATCCCCTCCGGCTCGCTAAGGGCGATCGCCTTGCCGTTGCCGATAAACGGAAAATGGCCGATTTTGACCTCGTGGCCGGCCTCCCTAGCGCTTTTCTCGGTTAGCCCGACGCTGGCGACCTGCGGTCGACAATATGTGCAGGCTGGAATGTTATGAAGATCGAGCGGATGCACGTCGTTGACCCCGGCGATGCGCTCGACGCAGATCACGCCTTCGTGCATCGCCTTGTGGGCGAGCCACGGCGGGCCGACGAGGTCGCCGATCGCGTAGACGCCGGGTTCGCCGGTGCGCAGCCATTCGTCGACAACGACGTGGCTTCTGTCGACGGCGACACCGGTGTCTTCGAGCCCGATGTCTTCGACATTGCCGACGATGCCGACCGCGAGGATGACGCGCTCGACGGCGAACTCGCTTCCCTGCCCTCCTCCTTCGATGCGGGCGATGACATTCTCGCCGCTGCGCTCCAGTTCGCTGACGGTGGCACCGGTGTGGATCTTGATCCCCTGTTTTTCGAAGGATTTGCGGGCGAAGTCCGAGATCTCTTCGTCCTCGACCGGGAGCACCCGGTCGAGCACCTCGACCACCGTCACCTCGGCGCCCATGTCATGATAGAAGCTAGCGAACTCGATGCCGATGGCACCCGAGCCGACGACCAGAAGCGATTTCGGGATTGCCGCCGGTACCATCGCCTCCTTGTAGGTCCACACCCGCTCGCCGTCGGGCTCCAGCCCGGGCAAGATACGGGCCCGTGCACCGGTCGCCAATATGATATGCCCGGCCTCCAGCTCGGCCACGAGGCTGCCGTCCTTCTCGACCGCGAGCCGGCCTTTTCCGGCGAGGCGCCCGTGGCCGTCGAAGACGGTGACCTTGTTCTTTCGCAACAGGTAAGCAACGCCGTCTGAGAGCCGCTTGGCGACGGCGCGGGAGCGCGCGACGACCTTGCCGGCGTCGAAGCGGATATCCTTTGCCGAGAACCCGAATTCATCGAGCCGGTGCAGCAGATGATAAATCTCCGAGCTGCGCAGCAATGCCTTGGTCGGAATGCATCCCCAGTTGAGGCAGATGCCGCCGAGGTGCTCGCGCTCGACGACGGCGGTCTTCATGCCGAGTTGGGCCGCCCGGATGGCGGCCACATAGCCCCCCGGCCCGCCGCCCAGAACGATCAGGTCGAACGAATTTTCGGCCACTCCCCCCTCACCTTCTCGCTCGGTCGTGGTTCCGCTGTTTTTCCCCTGCCGGCCCCGCGAAATTCCCCTGCCATTGGAAAAAATTCCGCTGCCCCGTCATATCACCTAACTAATTGAGTCAACTTATATTTTTATCACAAAACGGGCGGTTTTGCAAGCGAAATCGCAATTTTCCCCTGCTACAGCAGCATCGTCAGCGGGTCCTCGACGAGCTTTTTGAACGCCGCAAGGAATTGCGCGCCGACGGCGCCGTCGACGGCTCGGTGGTCGCAGGAGAGCGTGCAGCTCATCACGGTCGCGACCGCCAGCGCGCCATCCTTGACCACCGCGCGTTGCTCGCCGGCGCCGACCGCCAGGATGCCGCCGTGGGGCGGGTTGATGATCGCCGCGAAGTCGCGCACCCCGTACATGCCGAGGTTGGAGATCGAAAAGGTCCCCCCCTGGAATTCCTCGAGCGTCAATTTGCCGGCGCGGGCGCGGGCGACGAGATCCTTGGTTTCGTCGGCGATCGCGGCCAGCCCCTTGCGGTCGGCATTCTTGACGATCGGCGTGATCAAACCGTCATCGAGCGCAACGGCGACGGCGATGTCGACCGTATCCCAGAGCAGGATGGCTTCGTCGCTCCATGACGCGTTGGCCGCCGGCACCTGCCGCAACGCCAGCGCCGCCGCACGGATCACGAAATCGTTAACCGAAATCCGGTAGGCGTCCGACTTGGCGTTGAGCTCGGTGCGGATCTTCAACAGCGCGTCGATCTCGCAGTCGATCGTCAGATAGAAATGCGGAACGCTTTGTTTGGACTCGGTCAGCCGCCGAGCGATGACGCGGCGCATTGCACTAAGCGGCCGCTCGGTGTAGGGCGGGTTGCCCGCGAGCGCCGCCACCCGCTCCTTGGACAAGACGGGCGCGACCGGCGCGGGTTGCGGCACCACGCCGGTCCTAGCCGGCGCCGCAGCGGGTGCCACGCGACCGGGCGAAAGGGCTGCCTCGATATCGGACTTGACGATGCGGCCTTGCGGTCCCGAACCGCGGATCGCACCGAGGTCGAGACCCGCCTGCTGCGCCATGCGGCGCGCCAGTGGACTGGCGAAGATCCGCCCATTGCCGCGTTCCTTGACGGGCGGTGCCGACACGGCCGGCATATGTTGCACGCTCTCCACGGACGGCTCTGCTACCGGAGCGGGTTGGGGAGCCGGCTCTCTGAATTTCTCGATGGCGGAGGCGTCCTCACCCTCGCCGAGCAGCAGCGCGATCGGCTCATTGACCTTGATCCCCTGGGCGCCTTCAGGAACCAAGATCCTGCCGATTTTCCCGTCGTCGACGGCTTCGACCTCCATCGTCGCCTTGTCGGTCTCGATCTCGGCGAGCACGTCGCCGGAATGGACCTCGTCGCCCTCTTTCTTGAGCCATTTGGCGAGATTGCCTTCGGTCATCGTCGGCGACAGCGCCGGCATCAGGATTTCGATCGGCATGAGATCCGCCTCTTAAAATGCCGACTATCGGTAGGCGACCTCACGGGCGGCCGCGATGATGTCCTCGACTTGGGGCAGCGCAAGGCGCTCAAGGTTCGCGGCATAAGGCAAAGGGACGTCCTTTCCGGCAACTCGCTTTAATGGAGCGTCGAGCCAATCGAAGCACTCTTCCATGACGACCGCCGTGATCTCCGCGCCGATCCCGGCAAAGGGCCACCCCTCCTCGACCGAAACGATCCGGTTGGTCTTCTTGACCGAGGCGACGACCGTATGGATGTCGAATGGCCGCAAAGTGCGCAAGTCGATGATTTCGGCTGAAATTCCCGCGTTCTCGAGTTCTTCGGCGGCCTGAAGCGCCAGTTTTACCATTCGTGAGAACGCCGTGATCGTAACGTGGTCGCCCGACCGCGCGATGCGCGCCTTGCCAATCGGCACGATGAACTCGGGATCCTCGGGCACCGCGAAACTTTCGCCATAGACCAGCTCATGCTCGAGAAAAATCACCGGATTCGGATCGCGAATCGCCGCCTTGAGCAACCCTTTGTGATCGGCCCCGGTGAACGGGGCTATCACCTTGAGCCCCGGACAATGCGCATACCAGCTCGCATAGCACTGCGAATGCTGCGCGGCGACACGCGCGGCGACACCGTTCGGCCCGCGAAAGACGATCGGGCAGCTCATCTGGCCGCCCGACATATAACGGGTCTTTGAGGCCGAATTGATGATCTGATCCATCGCTTGCATGGCGAAATTAAAGGTCATGAATTCGACGATCGGCCGCAGCCCGCCAAAGCCGGCGCCGATCCCCAGCCCGGCAAAGCCCTGCTCGGTGATTGGGGTGTCGATCACCCGGCGGGGTCCGAATTCCTGAAGGAGGCCCTGGCTGACCTTATACGCGCCCTGATATTCGCCGACCTCCTCACCCAGCAGAAAAACCGCTTCGTCGCGCCGCATCTCCTCGGCTATCGCATCGCGCAGC
Source organism: uncultured Alphaproteobacteria bacterium (assembly GCA_963703745.1). GTDB lineage: Bacteria > Pseudomonadota > Alphaproteobacteria > ATCC43930 > CGMCC-115725 > AP-15. The sequence goes on from CAVPFL010000002.1 coordinate 1,066,323, forward strand.
GCCTCGCGTACAGTCATGGTCCGAGTCTCGCCGGTATACTCCGGTTCGGTCGCGGGGGCGCGGCGGCGGGGGGCGAGTGATGCCGGGGGTGGGGGCGGCCGCACTACCAACGGTGCCTCTCGGCGGGTCTCGGGAGATCGTGTCCTTTTCTCCTCTGTGCTCACGTCTTCGCCGTTTCCGGCGATCAGCGCGATTGGCGTGTTGACCGCGACGTGCTCAGTGCCTTCGGGGATCACGATCTTGGCGAGCACCCCCTCGTCGATCGCTTCGACCTCCATCGTCGCCTTGTCGGTCTCGATCTCGGCGAGCACATCGCCGGCTCGGACGGCTTCCCCTTCGCTCTTGAGCCAGCGAGCGATCTTGCCCTCGGTCATCGTCGGCGACAACGCCGGCATCAAGACTTGAGTAGCCATGGCTTATCGCAATCTCCTGCAGGCGAGATCGCCAAGGGGTCAGGCGTCGGCCAAGACATCCGTCCACAGCTCGGCCGGCTCCGGTTCCGGGGAGTCCTGTGCGAATTGCGCCGCCGCGGCGACGCGATCCCTGATCTCGCTGTCGATCTGCTTGAGCTCCGCCTCCGTCGTTCCACCTTCCAGCAAGCGTCGACGCGCCTGATCGATCGGGTCGTGCTCGGTGCGCATACGGGTGACCTCGTCACGGGTACGATACTTTGCCGGATCGGACATTGAATGCCCGCGATAGCGATAGGTCAGCATCTCGAGCATGATCGGCCCTTGGCCGGACCGAGCGTGCTCGGCGGCCGCAAGTCCCGCCTCGTGTGTGGCCAGCACGTTCATGCCGTCGACCTGCTCACCCGGGATGCCATAGGCAGTGCCGCGATGAAACAAGTCAGTGCGTGCCGACGCGCGATCGATCGCCGTCCCCATCCCGTATCGATTATTCTCTATCACGTAAACGATCGGCAGCTTCCACAGCGAGGCCATGTTGAAGCTCTCATAGACCTGCCCTTGGTTGATCGCCCCGTCGCCGAGATAGGTGACCGAGATCTGCCCGTTTGCGCGATAGTGATGGGCAAAGGCGAGCCCGGTTCCGATCGGCACCTGCGCACCGACGATGCCGTGGCCGCCAAAGAAGTTCTTCTCCCGGCTGAACATGTGCATGGAGCCGCCCTTGCCGTGCGAATAGCCGCCACGGCGCCCGGTCAATTCGGCCATGACACCCTTGGGATCCATTCCACAGGCCAGCATATGCCCGTGATCGCGATAGGACGTGACAATCGTGTCGCCTTCCTTAAGCGCAGCCTGCATACCGACGACGACAGCCTCCTGCCCGATATAGAGGTGGCAGAAGCCGCCGATCAGCCCCATGCCGTACATCTGCCCAGCCCGCTCCTCGAACCGCCGGATCAACAGCATGTCACGGTAGTATCCCAGCAGCTCCTTTGGCGGGGCGCCAACCTCGGCGAATTTTACCGGCGCAGCCTTGCGCTTGACGGCCATGTCGCTTCCTCCACGCGGCCGGCCCCCTCCTTACCCTCCCCATTAACGGGGAGGGTAAGGAAGGGGCAAATCTGCCCCGAAACATGCTGGCAAATCCGTCCCATTGCAACCTCGCGCCGGCGCGCAAACACGGCTCATCGAGATTCGACAGCGCCCGCTAATGGGGCGTCGGTTGCATGATGACAATCTCATCGGGCGCGACCAGGTTCAAGGTCGCCCGGACCTGTTCGTCGAGCAAGTCGGGATCCACGTGATCCGGTCTCAGGTTGGAGACCTTCAGATCGAGTGCCTGGCGCTGCCGCCTAACCGCCTCGAGATTAGCATTCTCGGCGCGGATCTCTGGGGTCAGGCTCAACCACCGGATCAACCCGTGCTCGCCTTCGATCAGGTTGTAGAAAAAATACCCGGTCAAGGCGATTCCGATAACCGGCCCCAGTACAAAATGCGCCCGCTTCTTAAACTCGCGCAATACGATCATGGCGCTAGAGGATCGCTTAGCGTCGCAGCACCGAGCGCCCAGCGAACACGGCGGAGGCGCCGAGCTGCTCTTCGATTCGGATCAGCTGATTATATTTAGCCAACCGGTCGGAGCGAGACAGCGATCCGGTCTTGATCTGGCCGCAATTGGTCGCGACCGCCAGATCGGCGATCGTCGTGTCCTCGGTTTCTCCCGAGCGGTGCGAAAACACCGTCCCCCAGCCGGCGCGCTGGGCGATTTCGACCGCGTCGAGCGTCTCGGACAAGGTACCGATCTGATTGACCTTGACGAGCAGCGCATTTGCGATACCTCGGTTGATGCCGTCTCGCAAACGGCGTGGGTTGGTGACGAACACATCATCGCCAACAAGTTGAACACTGCCGCCAAGCTCGCGCACGAGCAGGCGCCAACCGTCCCAATCGTCCTCCGCCATGCCGTCCTCGATCGAGACGATCGGATAGCGCCGAACGAGATCAGCCCAGTATTCGACAAGCCCAGCGGCGTCGAGAGTCTTGCCCTCGCCAGCGAGTCGATAGGCGCCCTCTCGGTAGAATTCGCTCGCCGCAGGATCAAGCGCGAGCATCACCTCGTCGCCCGGATGATAACCCGCGGCCTCAATGGCCCGCATGATGAAGCCGAGTGCCGCACCGGTCGAAGCGAGGTTCGGGGCAAAGCCTCCCTCGTCGCCGACATTGGTATTGTGACCGGCCTCGGCGAGCTGTCTTCGCAGATTGTGAAAGATCTCCGAGCCGACGCGGATCGCCTCGGTCGCCGAACTCGCGCCGACCGGCATCACCATGAATTCCTGAATGTCGATCGGGTTGTCGGCGTGAACCCCGCCGTTGATGATATTCATCATCGGAACCGGCAAGGTGCGAGCGAAGACGCCGCCAACATAGCGGTAGAGCGGTGAGCTGGCTTCGGCTGCGGCCGCCTTGGCGCAGGCGAGGCTGACCCCGAGGATCGCATTGGCCCCGAGCCGACCCTTGTTCGGGGTTCCGTCGAGTTCGACCAGCAAGCGATCGATGGCCAGCTGATCCTCTGCGTCGGAGCCCGAAAGCGCGTCGAAAATCTCGCCGTTTACCGCTCCGACGGCCTGACGGACCCCCCTGCCCCCAAAACGCGGCCCGCCGTCACGCCTTTCGACCGCCTCGTGCGCACCGGTCGATGCACCCGACGGCACGGCCGCGCGGCCGATCGTTCCGGTCTCGAGCGTAACGTCGACCTCGACGGTCGGGTTTCCGCGACTGTCGAGGATCTCCCGCGCGTGGATGTCGACAATCGCGGTCATGACAATCTCCTCAGAGGGCAAGCTTCGCCGGACGGGCCTTGGCGAGACGGTCGAATGAGACCAAGGTTTCGAGCAGCGCCGGGAGCGCCTTCAGCGGCACCATCGTGGCGCCCTCGCACGGAGCCCGATCGGGATCCTGGTGTGTCTCGATGAACGCGGCGGCAATACCGACCGCCACCGCAGCCCGGGCGAGGATCGGGGCAAATTCGCGCTCACCGCCTGAACGGTCACCGAGCGCGCCTGGTTGCGCAACAGAATGCGTGGCGTCGAACACGACCGGATAGCCGGTTTGCGCCATGATCGGCAGCGCGCGCATATCGACCACGAGCGTGTTGTAGCCGAAGCTAGCGCCACGCTCGCACAGCAGGATCCGCTCATTGCCGGTGGAGGCGATCTTGGCGGCGACATTCCTGATGTCCGACGGCGCCAGGAACTGACCCTTTTTGACGTTGACCGGCTTCCCGGTCATACCTGCGGCCAGCAGCAAATCCGTCTGACGGCAAAGGAAAGCCGGGATCTGCAGGACATCGACGATCTCGGCGACCGGCGCGCATTGCCCCGGCTCGTGAACGTCGGTCAGCACCGGAAGCCCGCTGCGTTCGCGGACTTCCGCGAGGATGGGCAATCCTGCCTTGAGCCCGATGCCGCGCGAAGAGCCCACCGAGGAACGGTTTGCCTTGTCGAATGAGGTCTTGTAGATCAGATCGATCCCGAGCCTGAGTGCGATCTCCGCGAGCGCGGCGCTCATCTCCAGTGCGTGCCCCCGCGATTCCAGCGTGTTCGGCCCGACAATGAAGACCAGCGGCAGATCGTTGCCGATCGCGATGTCGCCAATGGCCACGTGACGAGGGGTCATGACGGGATGCTCACACGAGTCGCGATTGGTCGAGTGCCGCGCGGACAAAAGAGGTGAACAAGGGGTGTGGCTCGAACGGCTTCGATTTCAGCTCAGGATGGAACTGCACGCCGATGAACCACGGGTGGTCGGGGAATTCGACAATTTCCGGCAGCACACCGTCCGGCGACATCCCTGAAAACCGCAGCCCGACGTCTTCCAGGCTCCGCCTGTAGCCGATATTGATTTCGTAACGATGGCGATGGCGCTCGCTGATTTGGGTGCTTCCGTAGATCTGCGCCACCCTGCTGTCGGGAGCAAGCACCGCTTCGTAGGCGCCCAGTCGCATCGTCCCGCCGAGATCGTCGGTCGAATTGCGTCGTTCAATGGTATTACCGCGCATCCACTCGGTCATCAGCCCGACCACCGGATGCTCGCACGGCCCGAATTCCGTCGACCCCGCGCCTGGCAGTCGCGCCAGATCGCGTGCCGCTTCGATCACCGCCATGTGCATACCAAAGCAGATGCCGAGATAGGGTACGCGGCGCTCGCGGGCAAAGCGGGCGGCTTCGATCATGCCCTCGGTGCCGCGCTCGCCAAATCCGCCGGGGACGAGAATGCCGTGAACGTCGTCAAGGTGCCGGACCGCTTCAGCCTCCGTCTCGAAGACTTCGGAATCGATCCAATCGAGATCGACCGCGACATTGTTGGCGATCCCACCATGGCTCATGGCCTCGGCTAAGGATTTGTAGCTATCGGGGAGGTGCGTGTACTTGCCGACGATCGCGATCGTCACCTGCCCTTCGGGCTTGCGGATGCGGTTGACGATCGCGTCCCATCGATCGAGATCGGGCTCGGGCGCATCAAGACCGAAATGGCGGCACACCTCTCGATCGAACCCCTCCAAATGATAGGCGGCAGGAACACCATAGATCGTGTCGATATCGAGAGCGGGGATGACCCGGCTCTCACGTAGATTACAGAACAGCGCGATCTTCTTGCGCGCGGCAGCCGGGATCGACCGGTCGCAGCGGCACAGCAGGATATCGGGCTGGATGCCGAGGCCGAGAAGCTCCTTGGTCGAATGCTGGGTTGGCTTGGTCTTCAGCTCCCCTGCCGAGGAAATCCACGGCACCAGGGTTAGGTGTACGAAGAGGACCCGCTCGCGTCCAAGCTCGTTGCCGAGCTGGCGGATCGCCTCGAGGAAAGGGAGACTCTCGATGTCGCCGACCGTGCCGCCGATCTCACAGAGAACGAAATCCTCGCCGTTGAGATCGGCCTGGATAAACTCCTTGATCGCGTCGGTGACGTGGGGGATGACCTGGACCGTCGCCCCGAGATATTCGCCGCGCCGTTCGCGGCCGATCACGGTCGAGTAGATCCGCCCGGTGGTGACCGAATCGCTGCGCCGCGCGGCGACCCCGACATAGCGTTCGTAATGGCCGAGATCGAGATCCGTCTCGGCGCCGTCGTCGGTGACGTAGACCTCGCCGTGCTGGTAGGGGCTCATCGTGCCGGGGTCGACATTCAGATAGGGGTCGAGCTTGCGCAACCTGACCCTGAACCCGCGCGCCTGCAACAGCGCTCCGAGCGCCGCCGCCGTCAAACCCTTGCCGAGAGAGGAAACCACGCCGCCGGTGATAAAGATGAACCGCGTCATGGAATCTCAGTCTACAGCATCAGGTGTCTGTCTCCTAAGGTAAATCCCCGGCACGAGGAAACCACGGCGTTCCTCCCTCGCACGCTTGCCTCTCTCGGCGAAGCGCAGCTTCGCGTGGCGGCATGGCGTGCGCCTTGCTCGCGATCGGACGAGGGCGCATCCTCAATACGCCAGGAGGGTTGGGGCGAGGGGCGATCTCCCGAATCGCCCGCTCAGCGCGCGAGCGGCGGGCTGGGTTGCGATGGCTCCGCCGGCGGCGTTTGCGGCGGCGGGGCAACCGGCGCCACGGGAGCGGCCGGCGCTGGCGGCGCGCCCTGCTCAATGATCGATCGCGGAGCATGGCCGCGATTGCTGAACCAAACCAGCGAGAGGCTCGTCACCATAAAGAGGACGGCGAGGATCGCAGTCGTGCGCGTCAACAGGTTCGCCGTCGAGCGGCCCGTCATAAACCCGGACATGCCGCCGCCCCCCATGCCGAGCGCGCCACCCTCGCTCTTCTGCAGCAGAATGACGCCGATCAGGGAGATCGCGATCAGGATATGGAGAACGAGAAGCAGAATAATCATGCAGAGCTTTTAACCGCTTTCTGGCCGGCTCGCCAGGCGCCAGCCGAGCGGGTTCAACCGCAGCTTCGGGCGATGGCCCAAAAGCTATCGGCATCGAGGCTCGCTCCGCCGACGAGTGCGCCATCCACCTCGGCGAGGCCGAGGATACCATCAGCGTTCTGCGGATTGACCGAACCGCCGTAGAGGATCCGCGCGCCCACCGGAATACACCCGCGAACGGCGGAGTGCATCGTTGTGATGTCTTCCAACGTCGCCGTCAGGCCAGTGCCGATCGCCCAGACGGGCTCGTAGGCGACGACGAGGTTATCGGAGGTGGCGCCGTTCGGGAGTGAGCCGGCAAGCTGGGTTGCGACGATATTGGCGGCGTTTCCCGCTTGACGCTCCGCCTGCGTCTCCCCGACGCAGAGGATCGCAATCAGGCCCGCCCGCCATGCGCCAAGGATCTTGTCGTGCACCACCGCATCGTCTTCACCGTGACCGTGGCGACGCTCGGAATGCCCGAGGATGACATGGCTGCAGCCTGCATCGGCCAGCATCTCGGGACTGATGTCGCCGGTATAGGCGCCCCTTGGCGCAGCATGGCAATCCTGCCCGCCGAGGGCGATGCCGCTGCCCGCGAGCGCGTCACTCACCGTCGTCAGTAAGCTTGCCGGCGGGCAAATGAGAAGTTGGCAGCCGGACCCAGCGCCTCCCGCCGCGGTCGCCCGCTGCGCAACGCCGCGCGCCAGCAAAGCACCGTCTTCGCGCAAACCGTTCATTTTCCAATTGCCGGCGACAAGTTTTGTCCGAACCGCCATGTTGCGACCCCACCGGCCCGTCTCTATCTCTGGCCAGGATCACACCGGCACGCCGAGGGGTCAACCTGCCTCGACCGCCATAACAGAGGCCATTTGCCTCCATGCTCCAGGCAATTCGCTCCAAGGCTGGGTCTTTTGTCGTCAAGGGCCTATTCGTTCTCCTGATCCTGACCTTCGGGATTTGGGGCATCGGTGACATCTTCCGCAACCGCCCAACCGACACGGTGATTGCCACCGTTGGAGAGCGGAGCATCCGCGCAGAGGATTTACAGGAGGCCATGCGCCGCGAGCTCGAGCGCCTAAGCGCGCGGTTTGGCGCCGCGATCGACATCCAGCAGGCTAAAAAGCTCGGGGTCGTCGACGAGGTCCTCGACGAGCTGATCGACCGCAGTCTGCTCGATCAGGAGGCCGCGCGGCTGCGGCTCGAGGTATCTGACGAGGTGATCCGCAATACCACGATAGACAACCCGAAATTCAGGACACCAGACGGCCAATTCGATCGCGCCCTCTTCAATGCTTTACTCGCCGAGAACCATCTGACCGAAGACCAGTTCGTGACGATGATGCGCCAGGACATTCCACGGGACGATTTGCGTCAGGCGGTGATGCTGGGAGCCACGGCGCCGCAATCGATGGTCGATCTGCTCTTCCGATATCGCAACGAGAAACGCGTCGCGGACATCGTGTCACTGCCGGTCGCCGATGCGGGCGATGTCGGACAGCCGAGCGAGGCCGAGCTCACCGCGTTCTACGACGGACATCAGGATCTCTTCCGCGCCCCCGAATATCGCGAGTTTGCCTTGGCGAGCGTCAGCCCGTCGGATATCGCCCAGGGCATCGAGATCCCGGAGGCAAAGCTGAAGGAAGAGTTCGACGAGCGGCAGGACGAGTTCCAGCTGCCCGAGCAACGCGAGGTCCAACAGATTTTGGCACCCTCCGAGGACAAGGTGAAGGAGGCGGAAGCAGCGCTCGCCGCCGGCAAAGACTGGAAGGAAGTGGCAACGCAGATCGCTGGACAGGACCCGGAAACGATCGAGCTCGGTCTGATGAAACGTGAGGAGTTACCGCGGGTACTCGCCGACATCGCCTTCGAGCTGCCGTTGAACACACCGAGCGAGCCGGTCAAGACGCCGCTCGGCTGGCATATCCTGCGGGTCGTCAAGATCGAACCGGCGGTGACCCAGGCCTTTGAGCAGGTTAAGCCGAAGCTCGAGGCTCAACTAACCCACGACGAGGCAGTGGACCGAATTTATAAGGTTGCCAACCGGGTCGATGACGCGCTCGCGGGCGGAATGACCCTCGATGATGCTGCAGCGAAATTCGAGCTCAAGAAGACTGAGATCGCCGCAGCGGATGTCAAAGGCCACGATCCCGAGGGCAAACCGATTGCCTTGCCGATCCCAGCCAGCGAGGTATTTAAGCTCGTCTTTGCGACCGATGACGGGCAGACGAGCCGCGTGACCGAGAGCCCCGACGGCGGCATTTTCATGGTGCAGGTGACCAAGGTGACCCCCCCGACGATCAAGCCGCTCGCCGAAGTCAAAGAGCAAGCCGTCGCGGCATGGCAGGGCGACAAGCGGCGCGAGAAGGTCGCCAAGATGGCGGAAGAGCTCGCCGCCGCGGTCAAGCCGGATACCCGCCTGGCCGCAATGGCCGCCGAAAAGGGTCTCAAAGTCACGACTTCGCCGCCCCTTTCGCGTCGACCGGGCCGCGGTGAGACGACATCGCCGACGCTCGTCGCCGAGCTGTTTAAGGCCAAACCGGGCGAGGTCGTCACCGTCGCCGATGGGGCCGGGTCTTATGTCGCCCAGCTCGACGAGGTGCAAGTCCCGGAGTCGCCATCGCAGAGTGCCGCGGAGGAGGTTTCGCGTGACCTGAACCAGGGGATGCGAACGGACCTGTCGGGCGAATTTACGCAAGCCCTGCGCGCGCGCTTCCCGGTCGAGATCCGGCGCGAAGCGGTCGACCGACTGTTCTGAAAGGCATGGCGGGGCACCCGCCCGAAGGACGCGCCACTTACAGCCCTGCGCGAAAGCGGGAATCTAAGGTGCCAAGGCCACTGCGGTTGCCCCCTGCTCAAGCCAGGGGGCAGGCTCTGGACCGTCGCCTTCGCGAGCGTGACGATACCCTATTGATAATGCTTGTATCAGTTTCGGGTCGACCGGGCAAAATTACGATATAAAATATCACTATAAAATATCACTCAGTTTATGATATAAAGTATCACTGCGCTGTGGGCAGGCGATCGAGGACAAGGCTAATATGGCCCGGTTGTCAGATAGCGCGGCGATCGGCATTGGTAATCCGGACGGCCGCCCTCGCGCGTATCGATTTGCCCCGCGCAGCGTCTCGTCGTGAAGCGACCGGTTGATCGGATCACGCAGACAAACCTGCCCACCTTGGCTGACGCCGAGGCGATTTGCCTGCAATCGGGCGCTCGCTTAACCAGACTGCGGCGACAGGTATTCATGGTGCTGCTGCAGGCGAGCGGCCCGATCACCGCGTACGAGCTGCTTGACCGGCTGCGCGCTGAGCGATCCGCGACTGCCGCCGGTGTTTATCGCAGCCTCGATTTCCTCGTCGCCCAGGGGCTAGCGTACGCCACTCAGACAACCGCGTTGCTGTTTGGCAATGTACTGGCCGTCGATATGGGGACCGTGTGGACGCTCCTGGGACTGGGCGTGTTCAGCTTGGGCACGCTTGCGTTCATCTCGCGACCGCTGCTATTCGCGAGTCTTCAGCCTGAATTGGCTGAGGCAAAAGGAGTGTCGCTCCGGCTCTATTCGGTGCTCTTTGCCGCCCTCGTGGCGTTGGCGGTCGCGGAATGCGTGTAGATCGTGGGCGTGTTGCTGGTTTTTGCCCTAATGGTCGGTCCGGCCGCAGCCGCACAACAGCTGACGACGCGTGTCGGCAGCGGCCTTGTCCTTTCTGCCGGGCTTGCACTGTTGGAAGCCTGGACCGGGATAACTCTGGCATTCTACACCGACTGGCCCAGCAGCTTCTGGATCACCGTTTTGAGCGCTGGTATTTACTTACTTGCGATTTGGCGTCGCGCCGGTCCGGGCCGCTGGCAATGGGCTTGGTAGGCGCTGAGCCCCTGATAGCCGATTCGGTCGCCCTTCCCGCGTGTCGGCGCCGCCACCCCCATCCTTCCCTCCCCTGCAAACGGGGGAGGGTTAGGAAGGGGGCGGGGACCGAATTGGCGCGAGAGCCGACAACACCGACGCGATGATCGGCATCCCGATTTCTCCGGGCGAGGTCATCACCAATTCGGGGTGAAACTGGACGGCGGTGATCGGCAGACCGGCGTGCTCGATCGCCATGATCACCCGATCCTCGGTTTCTGCGGTGATCGAAAGCGCCGGTGGGAAGGTGCTGCGCCGGGCGTGCAAGGAATGGTATCGACCGACCGTGAACTCGCGCGGCAGACCGCGCAGCAGCCCGCCGCCCAGGACCCGAACCAGCGACGGCTTGCCGTGCATCGGGATATCCAGCACATCGAGCGATCCGCCGAAATATTCGACGATCCCCTGCAAGCCGAGACACACGCCGAAAACCGGGAGACCACGCTGCACCAGCAGCTCGAGCGTCTCGGACATCGCGAAGTCCGCCGGGCGCCCCGGCCCCGGCGACAGCACCACGAGATCGGGGCCGGCCCCTTGCCGCAGTTCACTGCGCCCAAGCTCCGGGCGCATCGTTACGACCTCGGCGCCGGTCGTGCGAATGTAGTTGGCGAGGGTGTGGACGAACGAATCCTCGTGATCGATCAGCAGCACCTTCCGGCCGCTGCCCACCCCAATCGTGAGCGGCGCGCGGGCGGCTGCGGCCGCCGCCGGTCCGCGGATCGCCGTGAACATGGCGGAAGCCTTCAGGCGGGTCTCGGCTTCCTCGGCTTGCGGATCGCTGTCATAGAGCAGGGTGGCGCCGGCACGCACTTCCGCCACGCCGTCCTGCATGCGGATCGTCCGCAAGGTGAGTCCGGTGTTCATATTGCCGTCGAAAGTGATGCGCCCGATCGCACCGCCGTACCACCGCCGGGACGAGCGCTCCTGGTCTTCGATAAAACGAATTGCCCAAAGTTTCGGTGCGCCGGTTACGGTTACCGCCCAGGCGTGGCTCAGAAAGCCGTCGAGCGCATCAAACGGCTCGGCCAGCATGCCCTCGACGTGGTCGACGGTATGAATGAGCCGCGAATAGAGCTCGATTTGACGCCGGCCGATGACGCGCACGCTGCCGGCGATCGCCACCCGTGATTTATCGTTCCGGTCGACATCCGTGCACATCGTCAACTCGCTCTCGTCCTTCGTCGAGTTGAGCAGCTGGCGGATGCGCTCGGCATCTTCGACCGGGTCGCGGCCGCGGGCGATGGTGCCGCTTATCGGGCAGGTCTCGATCCGCCGGCCCTCGACCCGGACATACATTTCGGGCGACGCGGCGACGATGAATTCACCCTGGCCGAGATTGATCAGCGCGCCGTACGGCGCCGGGTTGGCTTGGCGCAGCCGCTGGAAGACGACACTCGGCAGATCTCCGCAGGCATCGGCAAAGAGCTGACCAACCACCACCTCGAACAGATCCCCGCGCGCAAAGGCGGCCCTGGCCCGCTCGACCAGTGCGGCATATTCGCCCGGCCCATGATCGCTTTCGCTCGGCCGGGTGGTCGCAGCTCGGTCGAGGCGGTAGGGATCGGGTGCTGTGGTCCGTGACAGGCCGCTCGTCGTGGCTCCGGCCACGTTGAACTCGTACCGGTGAACCGCCGCCGATTGACGCATATGATCGACGATCAGGATCTCGTCCGGCAGATAGAGGACGAGATCCCGCTGATCGTCGGGGCGCGGCAGCCGCAGCTTTGCGGGCTCGAACTGGAAAACCAGATCATATCCGAACGCACCATAGAACCCGAGGTGCTGGTCCTCGGAGCTGGCGAACAAATGGATCAGCGCGCGCAGCACCGAGAATACCGATGGCTGCCGGCTGCGGCGCTCCTCGGGAAAGCGCTCCGTGGTCTCGCCGATTTCGCCCGAGATGCGGTCCGCGGACGTACCTTCGATCCTTGTCGCCGCGAGAGCGCCGACTGCCTCGGCTATCGGGACCAGCAGGAGGCGGCCACGCCGGTTCAGTGCGTCGATCGTAAACCGGCGCCCGCGCGCGGTGAAGACCAGCGGCGGGTCGACAAATCCCATATCCCAGCGCGTATACCGTCCGGGAAACTCGAAACTCGAGGAAAACAGCACACCGCGCCGAGTGTCGAGCGCCGCGGCGAGGGTGTTGTCGGCCGGGCGATAGGGCTGATCACTGATCTCTCGTTGGATGCGGATGCCACCCGCGGTGCGATAGCTCGTGGACTGCATTTGGTTCCCCTCTGGGCCGGGGCGCCGCGGGAGATCCGGGAGGGTCCATTCTGAAACTGCGAAGGCCGCCCGGTGCTTCCGCGGCGGCCTCTATCGGAAAGACGAAAACGATGGCCGCCCGTTTAGACGGGCCACCACCAAGCTGCTGATTGAGCGAAGTGAGCCATGGGCCCTGGATTAGCAGATCACTGCCTGGAGCGCAATCGTCATCCGGGCAGGGATCGATCGGGCTCATGAGGAGAATAGACATGAGCAAGGCGGGTTTTCATCGAGGACTGGACAGGAAATGGGGAGTGCTCCTCCTCAGATTGTCTATTGCCTCATTCGGTCTCGATGTCGCGAGTGCCACGGCGGCCGCAATGTCCCCGCATGACCCGATTGGAGTGCCATCGGAAGAGTTTTGTGCGGCGAAGGGGCAAGGGCGGAACCTCCGCGCTGACCCCTCCAACTACCAGGAACTGGTTCGGGCGCTGCGGGCCGGCGATACTTTGGTGCTCACAGCCGGTCGGTATCCTCGACTGACCATTGCCAACCTCAACGGCGCGCCCGCTCGTTGCATTACCGTCACCGGCCCGCCGGCAGGCCCGCGTCCCGTAATCGCCGGCCAAGCCGGAAACAATACCGTAGAGATCGTCGATTCCAGTTATATCGTCGTCAGCAATCTCACGATCGACAGCCTCGGCATGGGCGGCGATGGGATCAAGGCTCCGCGCGCGGCACATGCTGCGACGCATCACATTGTCCTCGATAGAAACCTGATAATCGGCGCAGGCGGCTTCCAGCAGACCGACGGGATCTCGACCAAGACCCCGACCTGGAACTGGGTCATCCGACGCAATACGATCGTCGGTGCCGGGACCGGGATTTACCTTGGCGACTCCGACGGCAGCAGCCCCTTCGTTGCCGGGATCATCGAAAACAATCTCGTCCTCAATCCCCTCGGATATTGCATGGAGATCAAACACCAACTGGGTCGCCCGGACCTCGCCGGGATGCCGCAGGGACCACAATCGACGATCATTCGCAACAACGTCTTCATCAAGGACAACAGCCCGTCGCCGGATGGCGACAGGCCGAACCTCTTGGTCGGAGGTTTCCCCGATACCGGCTCCGGCTCGCACGACCTCTACCAAATCTACAGCAATCTACTTATGCACAACCCGCGAGAGGCACTCTTTCAGGGCTCGGGCCGCATCAGCTTTCACGACAACATCCTCGTCGGGGGCCAATCCGCCGGTGCTGTCTTTCGCGACCACGATTTGCCGCTCAAGCTGGCGCACGTCTTCAACAATACGATCTATTCACCACAAATCGGCATCAACGTCGGTAGCGTGGCGCGTGAGGGCCAAGCAGTCGTCGGCAATCTCATTTTTGCCCAGACTCCGATATTCGGCCTCGACATCCCACACGCGGACAATCTCGTGGCCCGGCCCGCCGACGCTGGCAACTATGTCAGAGCGCCGGTATCTCAGCTCGGGGCACTGGATTTTTACCCGCTTTCCGGCAGAGTGACCGGGCCGTCGCTGGATCTCTCGCCGTTTGCCGGTGAGCTCGACTTTGATCGGGATTTTAACGGCCGCAGCAAAGACGGCCACTCTTTCCGCGGCGCTTACGCCGGGGATGGAAGCAATCCCGGATGGCGGCTGAGTGCGCAGATCAAGAGTAACCGGTAATCCTCGCGCCGTTGGTCTCCAACCGCCGTGGAAATGCACCCATCCGGAACTTGCGAGCGGCCGTCAGCGCTTTACTTCGCCCTCCTCTCTCATGCGGTACCGCGCTACAGCGCTGACCGAGACGAGCACGAGCTCCTTCTCGCCGAGCAGTGGCAGCCAGGCCTTGAGGGCCGCGATCGTCGCATCATGCGGATGACCGATGGCAATCGCGCTACCGTGCTGCCGCGCAACCTGTTCGACCCTTACCAGCTGCTTGTCGATCGCCGCTCGTGTCTGGTCGTCGTCGAGAAACACGTCACGGGCGGCGTGCGGCACTCCGTAGGCAATGGCTAGACGAAGCCCGGCACTGGACGGCGAGGTCCGTGAATCGAGAAACATCAGACCGCGGGCGTGCAGCTCTTCCATGACCGGCGCCATCCCGCGCTCATCCGCGGTGAATTTGCTGCCCATGTGGTTGTTGATCCCAACAAAACCATCAAAGCGGTCGAGCCCCCAGCGCAACCGTTCCAGGATCTCGTCGCGCGACAGCGCGGTGAAGAGCCCGTGGGGGCCGGGATCGGCACGCCGGTCGACCGCCTCCATCGGCACGTGCAGCAGGAGTTCGTGACCGGCGTGTCGCGCTGCCTGTGTCTGCGCCGCGAGGTCCTTCGCATAGGTCATGAAGGACAGGGTCAGCGGCCCGCTCAGCCGCATTGCTGCGGCGGTGCGCACCCGATCCAGGCCGAGATCGTCGAGTACGACCGCGACGAGCGGACGATTGCCGCTCGCCGGTGCCGGCACCGCGTAGCGCAGCCAGGCCGGCGTGCCCGTGGCGGGCGGCAGCATCGGCGGGGGCGGCCGCAATGTCGCTTCTTCGGTCGGTCTGGCCGACTTTTCGGGCGGCGCGATCGGCCGCGCTGGAGCAGCCGATGACGTATCCGGACGAGCGGCACTCGGTCCCGGCAATTGCTCGCCGTGACGCGATGGAAATGTCGCGAGGAGTAAGGCGCCGGCGCCGAACACCAGTAGCGCAACTAGAACGGCGCGGCGATGCGGGATGACGTATCGCCGGTACGCTCGCTGAAGAGCGCGCCACCGCGTCTTCGCCAATCGCTTCGCCCGAGACCGCATCACTCGGTGGCCGCGCGGCGCCCTAAGATGACTCTTTTGAAATTTGAGTGGGTTATGCCGCATGAGGGTTGAGCGGGGAGAAGTCGAGTTTGCAGGCGATGAGGAAGGAAACGGTCCACATCGTCGGGAAACGTGTATAGCCTTCGGGCCTTGCGCTTGGCGGCCTGGAAGAGCCCGTTGACGGCCTCGGCGAAGCCGTTGGTCTGGCGGGTCTGGGTCCAAGCGACGATGCAGTCGAAATGCTTGCGGATCATCCTGGCGACCTCCTTCATCGGCTCGATCCCCGCCTTCGCGAGGGCGGGCTCTTGGAACGCCAGCAGATCGGGTGCACGAGATGCCGGGACTCGTTGACCAGCTTTGCGACGGCGGCAAAAGCCATCTGCTGAGCCATGGCCAATTCGTAGACCCGTAGCCGCGCCTCCAGCCGCCAAGCCGCCCGTCCCCCTCAGCCGGAGCAGACAAAACCGTCCGGCCCGCGAAGCCCAGCCAAATGCTCGATGCGCCGCGCTTCCGTCCCGAACCGGGCCGCAAAATCCAGAAGTCCAGCCATCCGCTCCCCTTGACCGACTAGCCCATGCTACCCCAAGGCGAGGCGGGATTCCAGAACATTTAGTGAACCTGTGCTGGCTGGACAGAGATAATAACGGATTTGGGAAGTACGTGGATTACGCAATCAAATGCTGTATCGGAAGCAAAGTACAACTGAAATAAACGAGCGAGAACTTCCGGTCGCCAAAGTCGACATTGCAAGATTTGTTGACCGTCATAAACAGGAGGCCGAGGCCGCACTCGGCTTGCCGCTCGGCGTGCACTCCTATGCGCTGCTGCCGATCGGCTATCCGGTCGGATGGTTTGGGCGGGCCCGCCGCGCCCGCTCGCCGATGTCGCCTTTGAGAACCGGTGGGGGTCAGCCTTGCCCGGATCTCTAGGGTCGCACAGCGGCAGCCTCGCGGGTCCTCAGTGCGCCCCTGTTATCCCCCTGATAGACCGATTCCACCCCCTGCAAAGACGAAGCCTGACCCCTGCTCCGCGAATCAGGATACGACCCTAAGCACTTGATCTAAAGGGCGTTGTTGAAGACCTCTTGGGCAGATTCCAGCGTCGATACGATAATTCGCCCTGTTTTCGCGGCATTTACAGGGGCCGAAGACCATGCGCGGCAATACCGTGTCATTGACATACCGGCGGCCGCCGCGCACCAGGCGAGGATCCGGAGCGGCCGGCGAGAGGCGCAATCGCAGCGCAAGCTTCAGGTTTTTCCATCGCCCGCAGAATTTGCGGTGCAGTGCCGCCGCCGTGGGTGCGGCTGGTCTCGGCCATGCGAGCAAGAAGGGCGTCCACCGCCCGGCGGTTGGCGTCGAGAAAAGCCCGGCCCTCCGCGGTAATCTCGTGCAGCTTCTTCGCACCATCGCCGGTGCTGACCGTCACGTAGCCGAGCTCCTCAAGGTGGGTCAGCGTTGGATAGATGACGCCCGGACTGGGGCTGTAGGCACCGGCGACCTGCTCCTCTATCTCCTTGATGATCTCGTGCCCGGGCTTCCCGACGATCTGGCGCAGGATGACATCATGGACGCGCGCGAAATTGGCGCGCGGAAGTTCGGGAACGCCTAATTCAGCGGGCATTTCCGGCGCCGCGGCTTCTGGGGCGAGTGACCGGATTCGAACCGGCGACATCCAGATCCACAATCTGGCGCTCTAACCAGCTGAGCTACACCCGCCGCCGGCGCTGGAGGTAACGACTTGCGGGCGGGGCGTCAAGGCTGGGCTTCGCGGGTTTCGGAGGCTATGCCCAGCGTGCGCAGCGAGATGGGGGCTCGCTCGACATAACAAGGCCGCCCGGACGCGATCCGCAAAGCGCTCGCGAAGCGGCTGGAGCGCGAGCGCTTACGCCGCGGTCAATCGAACCGACTTGCCGACCGCCTGATGGAGATTGGCAAACATTGTGCTGCGCTGCCGGACATCGACGCGCGCCGCGCTGACGAGATCCTCGGCTATGACGAAACCGGTATGTGGCGCTGAATGGTCATCGATACCTCGGTGCTTGTCGCGATCCTGCTGGGAGACCCCGATGCGGAGCGTTTCGCGCGGGCCGTCGGTGACGCACCGATCCGGTTGCTTTCGGCGATGAACTGGGTCGAGCTTTCCTGCCTCATCGAGGGCCGCAAGGGTGAGACCGGCCGGGCGGATGTGGAAGTTTTGCTGCGCGACGGCGGCTTCGACATCGTCAGTGTTACACCGCAGCAAGCCGAGATCGCAGTCGACGCGTTTCGCCGCTTCGGCCGGGGCCGCCATCGGGCGCGGCTGAACATCGGCGATTGCTTCGCCTATGCCCTCGCCACAGCGACCGGCCACACCTTGATTTTCAAGGGCGATGACTTCATCCACACCGACATCTGCCCGGCGCTGCCTGCGCCGACGTGACGGCACCCTCGCATCGTGAGCGCGATGCCGTGGGGCCTTCCCGCTGTCGGCGGCCTTCCTACATCTCGCCGATGACGATTTCCCCGGAGGGTTGGCGCCGCCACGCCCTGCTGACGCCGCAGCAGATGGGCGAGGCCGATCGGCTGACGATCGCCAGTGGGGTTGCCGGCATCGTGCTAATGGAAAAGGCGGGTCGCGGGGTTGCCGATACCATCTCGCGGCGCTGGCCGCGGCAGCCGCTCGTCGTCCTGTGCGGTCCGGGCAACAACGGAGGCGACGGTTTTGTCGTGGCTCGGGTGCTGGCTGAGCGCGGCTGGCCGGTGCGGGTGGCACTGCTGGGCGACGTCGCGGGCTTGCGCGGCGATGCGGCCGAGGCCGCCGCCCGCTGGCATGGCGCGGTCGAGCCGCTGGCGCCGGCGGCACTCGACGGCGCCCGCCTCGCCGTCGATGGCATCTTCGGCGCCGGGCTGACCCGCCCGGTCGAGGGTGTCGCCCAGGCAGTCATCGAGGCGCTCGCCCTGCGCCGGCTGCCGGTCGTCGCGATCGATGTCCCGAGTGGGGTCGACGGGGCGAGCGGACAAATCCGCGGGATCGCACCGCGGGCGGCGGCGACGGTCACCTTTTTCCGCAAGAAGCCGGGCCATCTGCTGCTGCCGGGACGTGTCCATTGCGGCGAGATCATCCTCGTGCAGATCGGCATCTCAGAGGCAGTGCTCGATCGCAACGAGCCGGACACGGCCGCCAACGACCCCCAGTGGTGGCTTGCCGGATTTCCCCGGCCGAGTTTCGAAAGCCACAAATACACTCGCGGGCATGCGCTCGTCTGCGGCGGCGGAATGATGACGGGTGCCGCGCGGCTGGCAGCGAGAAGTGCTGCGCTGACAGGTGCCGGGCTCGTCACCGTTGCGGCGCCCGAGGCCGCGTTCCCGATCTATGCAGCGGCATTGACCGGTGTCATCGTCCACCCGGTCGCCGGTCTCGACGAATTTCGGGCACTTCTCGCGGACCAGCGGCGCAACGCCGTGCTGATCGGACCAGGCGCCGGGGTGGGTGCACAGACCCGCGACGAGACGCTGGCGAGCCTTGCAGCGGGGAAGCGCGCCGTGCTCGACGCCGATGCGCTGACCTCGTTTGCCGATGACCCCGGGACCTTGTTCTCGGCGATCCGTTCGCCCTGCGTGATGACGCCGCACGAGGGCGAGTTCGCGCGCCTGTTCGACGCGATCGGCAGCAAGCCCGAGCGCGCGCGGCGCGCGGCGCGGCAAAGCGGCGCGGTGATTCTGCTGAAAGGCGCCGATACGGTCATCGCCGCTCCCGACGGCCGCGTCGCGATCAATGCGAATGCGCCGCCCGAGCTGGCGACCGCCGGCAGCGGTGATGTCCTGGCCGGAATCGTGCTCGGGCTGCTCGCGCAAGGCATGGAGCCGTTCGCGGCGGCGGCGGCAGCGGTCTGGATGCATGGCGACGCCGCCCGCCGGATCGGCGCTGGCCTCGTCTCGGAGGACCTCGTCGAGACGCTCGCACCGGTGCTGCGGGACCTGGCCCGCCGGCAGATGACCCCGGATTCCCTGGTGGTTCGCTGATCGGGCGCAAATGGCCGAATCCGCTCCCTGTTCGGGCCTCGAAGCTTCCCTGATCGGCGCGCGAACTTCGCTGTTCGCTAAACTAAAGAATTTGCGGCGCAAGTTGTTGGTTTGGCGAGATGTTGGTTGCGCAGATCGGCAGCCTGTCAAGGCCGTTTGCGGGTTTCTCTGTATTGCATGGTCGACGGGAATTTGCGGCACCCAGTTTCAAGACGGTCGCTAACCTCGTTTGGGGATTGACGGCGCTCATGTTCTCGCGTCTCGTCTGACGTACTCCGGGGCCACCAGAGCCGATATGACCGATCCTACTCCTGCTCCCGCTCACGCCGGTTTCTTCGAAAGCGTCTTTGACCGAACCCTGACCAATCTTCGGAGCGCGTGGCGCGAGATCGCCGAATCCGCGCGCGGCGTTCTGGCGGGAGCGCCCAGGCTCGAGAGCTCCGCCGCCGATACCGACCAGCTCCGTCAACAAATGCTGAGCTGCCTAGACGGGCGCGGCGGCGAGGTAACGGCGCGCGCTCGGGCGGCCGATCTCGGGCGTACTTATTTGTCGCTGGATGCCGAGGGGCGCGAGCGTTTTCTGCAGCTGCTCGCCGGCGAATTCGATGTCGACCGTCGCGAAATCGACCGCTGCTGCAACGCACTGATCAACGCCTCCGGAGCGGACCAGCGCGCCGCCACCGAGCGGGCGTTGCGCGCGGCACTAGAGCCGCCACGCATCACCCTCTTACGCCAGTTCAACGCGCTCCCCGAAGGGGTAAAATTCCTCGTCGACCGTCGCGCCGAACTGCTTGATCTCAAACAACGCGACCCCGTGCTCTTCGGCCTCGAAGAGGACTTGAGGCGGCTGCTTGCCAACTGGTTCGACATCGGCTTTCTCGAGCTCAAGCGAATCACCTGGGAATCGCCGGCGGCACTGCTCGAAAAGCTGATGGCCTATGAGGCCGTGCACGAGATCCGGGGGTGGACCGATCTGAAGAACCGGCTCGAGGCGGATCGTCGCTGCTTTGCCTTTTTCCATCCCCGTATGCCCGACGAGCCATTGATCTTCGTGGAGGTGGCGCTGGTCGCGGGTATGACCGCCGACATTCACGCTTTGCTCGACGAGGCGGCCCCGATCGGCGACCCGCATTCGGCCGACAGCGCGATCTTCTACTCGATCTCGAACTGCCAGCGCGGCCTCGCCGGGATCAGTTTTGGCGACTTTCTGATCAAGCGTGTCGCCGATGCGCTGGCAACCGAGCTGCCGCGCCTGCGAGTGTTCGCCACGCTGTCGCCGGTTCCCGGCTTCCGCGCGTGGCTCGACCGGCAGAGCCGGGCGGCGTCCAGCGATCTGCTGCTGCCGGCCGAGCGGGCGGCGATCGAGACCCTCGGCGACGCGGCTCCGGAGCGCGATCTCACCACGCTACTCGATCAGTGTGCCGACCCGCGGATCGCCACAGCGCTACGCGATCCGCTGATCCGGCTATGCGCGCGTTATCTGTTGCATGAACGGACGCCTTCCGGCCGGGCGCTGGACCCGGTCGCCCATTTTCATCTTAGCAATGGCGCCCGGGTCGAGCGGTTGAATTGGCTAGGCGATACCTCTCCGAAGGGCCTGCAGCAATCCGCCGGGCTCATGGTCAACTACCTCTATCGCCTGTCCGAGATCGAGGCCAATCACGAGGCCTATCGCGGGGAGGGGCGGGTCGCCGCTTCGAGCGCGATCCGCAATCTGCTGCGAGCCGGCTGAAAATCCCTCGATGCTTCCGGTCGGCTCACTGGGGTCGAGTAACGGTCTGTGGCGCTCGACCATGGTCGACTATGTTGCAGGGAAGGGCTGTGCTAAAACACGCCCGCGGATCGCAATGGCCGCTCTGGCAACAGCGGCGGGCGTGGCGGAATTGGCAGACGCACTGGATTTAGGTTCCAGCGATGCAAATCGTGGGGGTTCGAGTCCCCCCGCCCGCACTACGGCGCCACCCTGGGTGATGAGTTGGTGATCATAGGCTCTGTTCCATGCAAGTGACGGAAACCGCCGCCGACGGACTGAAGCGCGAATACACGATCACGGTGCCGGCTGGTGATCTCGAGCAGGAGATTAACCGACGGCTGGGTGAGATCGGCCGACAGGTGCGGCTGCCCGGATTCCGCCCCGGCAAGGTCCCAATGCAGATCTTGCGCACCCGGTTTGGTTCTTCGGTGCGCGGCGAGGTGCTGCAAAACACCCTGCAAGCCAGCTCAGCCGAAGCGATCAGCGAACGCAAGCTGCGACCGGCCTTGCCGCCCAAGGTTGACATCGTATCGGCCAATGAAGGAGCCGATCTCGAATACAAAATGGCGATCGAACTGTTGCCCGAGATCCCGGAGCCGAGCTTTGCCGAGCTCGATATCGAACGTCTCGTTGTCGAGGTCCCGGAACAGGACGTCGAGCGGGCGATCGAGCGGATTGCCGAGCAGCAACGCAAATCGGACGTGGTCGAGCGCCCTGCAGAGGACGGAGATATCCTCATCGTCGATGTCGATGGCAGGATCGGCGAGCAGGAGATCCCCGGCGCAGGCGGCACGGACCGGCAGATCGTGTTGGGCGCGGGGAGCTCCATCCCCGGCTTCGAGGAGCAGCTGGTCGGTGCGACCGCCGGTGAGCACCGTACCGTCAACGTCACCTTTCCGGAGGATTACCCGGTTGCAGACCTTGCCGGCAAGGAGGCAGTCTTTACGGTGCATGTGAAGGAGATCCGCCAGCGCTTGCCGATCGCGATCGATGACGAGCTCGGCCAAGCGGTGGGCCTTGAGAACCTCGCCGAATTGCGCCAGGAGCTGCGGCAGCGGCTGCAACGCGACTATGATGCGGCATCGCGTCTGCGCTTGAAGCGGTCGCTGCTCGACAAGCTGGCGGAGGGTCACGACTTCCCCGTCCCGCCGGGAATGGTGGATCTCGAGTTCGACAATATCTGGGGACAATACGAGGCCCAGAGGGAGGCGTCGCCAGCGATTGCCGGCGTCGAGGCGATCCCAGCCGTTGTGGAAGCCGGCGTTGAGGCGATCCTGGCGCTTGAGGAAGCCGAGGCCGACCCGACCCCATCCCCTGGCGCAGTCGGCGCCCACCCGACCGCAACCATCACCGACGGCGATGCAGCCCCAACCGCTGCCAGGCCGGACCAAGACGAAGAGGCGGCAAGGGCCGAATACCGCAGGCTTGCGGAACGTCGGGTACGGCTCGGCCTGCTGCTTGCGGAAGTCGGCCGCAAGAACAACATTACGGTTACCCAGGACGAAGTGAACCAGGCGATCACCCGCGAGGCGCGCCGGCATCCCGGTCACGAACGGCAAGTCCTCGATTTTTATCGCCAGAACCCCGGCGCCATTGACACGCTGCGGGCGCCGATCTTCGAGGACAAGGTTATCGACTTCATCATCGAGCTGGCGAAGATTGGAGAACGCAGGGTCACACCGCAGGAATTGCTGGCAATGCCCGACCCAGCTGGTGAAGTTGCGTCGCCGAGTTGACCCAATTCAAGCTGGGCGTCCGCCGCCCGGCTCTGCCAAGGAGGGCTTGAATGTCCGAAAATTTTGAACAGTACATGAACAACTTGGTTCCGATGGTCGTCGAGCAGACCAACCGGGGCGAGCGGGCCTATGACATCTATTCGCGCCTGCTCAAGGAGCGAATTATTTTTCTCGTCGGCCCGATCCACGATGCTGTCGCGAGCTTGATCTGCGCCCAGCTGCTCTTCCTTGAAGCGGATAACCCGAACAAGGACATCAATTTCTATATCAACTCGCCGGGCGGCGTGGTGACGTCCAGCCTCGCCATCTACGACACGATGCAATACATCCGCTCGCCAGTAGCGACGGTGTGCATCGGGCAGGCCGCTTCGGCCGGCTCGCTGCTGCTGGCGGCCGGTGCCAAAGACAAGCGCTATTCACTGCCGAACTCGCGAATCATGATCCATCAGCCCTCCGGCGGAGCGCAGGGGCAGGCCACCGACATCGAGATCCAGGCGCGCGAGATCCTCGCCCTGCGGGCGCGCCTCAATGAGATCTATGTCAAGCATACCGGCCAGCCGCTTGAAGCGATCCAGGCCGCGCTCGAGCGCGACAAGTTTTTGTCGCCACTCGAGGCAAAGGAGTTCGGCCTAATCGACGAGGTGGTGGAAAACCGGCCCGGCCGCGACGAATCGGAGAGGGGTTTCAAATAGCCGAGGGCGCGCGCCTGACGACACGGTCGTTATAAGACCCGGCCCGTATGATTAACTGGTTGTTGATCGGCCAGGAGCACATATACTTGGGGACCCGGGGGCCGGGCCGCCGGTGACGGAGTGGCGATGACCAAATCCAGCGGTAGCGACTCGAAGAACACTCTCTACTGCTCGTTTTGTGGCAAGAGCCAGCACGAGGTCAGAAAGCTGATTGCTGGACCGACCGTCTTCATCTGCGACGAATGTGTTGAGCTCTGCATGGACATTATCCGTGAGGAGCACAAGACGACGCTGGTCAAGTCACGGGACGGGGTTCCTGGTCCGCGCGACATCTGCAAGGTGCTCGACGACTACGTGATCGGTCAGGACCATGCCAAGCGCGTTCTCTCGGTCGCTGTGCATAACCACTACAAGCGGTTGGCACATAGCGCAAAGAGCAACGATGTCGAACTCGCAAAATCAAACATTTTGCTGGTCGGGCCGACCGGGTCGGGCAAGACACTGCTGGCGCAGACCCTAGCGCGAATCATCGACGTGCCGTTCACGATGGCGGACGCCACCACGTTGACCGAGGCGGGTTATGTCGGGGAAGATGTCGAAAACATCATTTTAAAGCTGCTGCAGGCCGCCGATTACAACGTCGAGCGGGCGCAGCGCGGGATCGTCTATATCGACGAGGTCGATAAGATCTCGCGAAAGTCCGACAATCCGTCAATCACGCGGGACGTGTCGGGGGAAGGCGTTCAACAGGCGCTTCTGAAGATCATGGAAGGGACGATCGCCTCGGTGCCGCCGCAAGGCGGCCGCAAGCACCCGCAACAGGAATTTCTCCAAGTCGATACCACCAACATTCTGTTCGTCTGCGGCGGCGCCTTTTCCGGGCTCGAAAAGATCATTGCCCAGCGCCGCCAGGGCACCTCGATCGGCTTCGGCGCCGAAGTGCGCGGGCCCGACGAGCGCAAAACCGGCGAGATCCTCAGGGATCTCGAGCCCGAGGATCTCCTGAAGTTTGGCCTGATCCCTGAGTTTGTAGGCCGCCTTCCGGTCGTAGCGACGCTCGATGACCTCGATGAGGCGGTGTTGGTGGACATCTTGACCAAACCCAAGAATGCCCTTGTCAAGCAATACCAACGGCTGTTCGAGATGGAGGACGTTCGCCTGGAATTGAACGACGAGGCGCTGAAGGCAGTCGCCCACAAAGCGATCTTGCGCAAGACCGGCGCTCGGGGACTGCGATCGATCCTCGAGGCGATCCTCCTCAACTCGATGTTCGAACTCCCAAGCTTGGTTGGTATCAGCGAGATCGTGATCAACCGAGAGGTCGTCGAAGGCCGGGCAAAACCTCTCCACATCTACTCCGATCGCCGGGGCGATGTCGGCACAGGCGACTGAGCATCTCGCGGTTGCGGGTCGCAGCGCCGCATGGCGACTTGACTGCTGGCAACACCAGGCCAACCTTTAGATGCTGTCATTCTTGCCATCACGGTTCCTCCCGGGATGGCCCTTTGCAGATGAGGGCTCATGTTAGAACCTGCGCGCGGTGCGCTCTATCCAGTTCTGCCCCTTCGCGACATCGTCGTCTTCCCGCACATGATCGTGCCGCTTTTCGTCGGGCGCGAGAAATCTGTGCGGGCGCTCGAGGACGTAATGAAGGACGACAAACAGATTCTGCTTGTCACCCAAAAGAACGCCGCGCAGGACGACCCGACGACCTCGGATATTTATACGGTGGGCACTGTTGGTACGGTGCTCCAATTGCTCAAGCTGCCTGACGGCACGGTTAAGGTGCTGGTCGAGGGAGGGCAGCGTGCTCGGATCCAGCGCTTTGCCGACAACGATTTATTCTTCCAGGCGTTTGCTGAAACCATCGGAGAGAGTGCCGGCGCGCAACAGGAGACCGAGGCGCTGGCCCGGACGGTGGTCTCGCAATTCGAGCAATATATCAAACTCAACAAGAAGATCCCGCCAGAGGTATTGGTTTCGATCAATCAGATCGAAGATCCCGGCAAGCTCGCCGACACGGTCGCCTCGCACCTGTCCTTAAAGATCCCAGAGAAACAGGAACTGCTCGAGACCGCCGCGGTTTCCGAGCGGCTCGAGAAGGTATTCGGATATATGGAGGGCGAGATCGGCGTTCTCCAAGTCGAAAAACGCATCCGAAACCGTGTCAAACGCCAAATGGAGAAGACGCAGCGGGAATACTACCTAAATGAGCAGCTAAAGGCGATCCAGAAAGAGCTTGGCGAGGGCGAGGATGGCCGCGACGAGATGTCCGAGCTGGAAGACAAAATCAACAAGACCAAGTTCTCGAAGGAAGCACGAGACAAGGCGATGGCCGAGCTTAAGAAGCTCAAGAGCATGAGCCCAATGTCAGCGGAAGCGACGGTTGTGCGAAACTACCTCGATTGGCTGCTCTCGGTCCCTTGGCACAACAGAACTAAGATAAAGCGGGACATCAAGGGGGCCGAAAAGGTGCTCAACGCGGACCATTTTGGGCTTGAAAAGGTCAAAGAGCGCATCCTCGAATACCTCGCCGTTCAGCAGCGCATGAAGAAGATGAAGGGTCCGATCCTTTGCCTGGTCGGAGCACCAGGTGTCGGCAAGACCTCGCTCGGCAAGTCAGTCGCGCGTGCGACCGGGCGGAATTTCGTGCGGATGTCCCTCGGCGGCGTGCGCGACGAAGCCGAGATCCGCGGCCATCGGCGCACCTATATCGGCTCGATGCCGGGCAAAGTCCTGCAAGGAATGAAGAAGGCGAAGTCGTCGAACCCGCTGTTCCTGCTCGACGAGGTCGATAAACTCGGCGCAGATTGGCGAGGCGACCCGTCTTCGGCCCTCCTCGAGGTGCTCGACCCCGAGCAGAACTCGACATTCAACGATCATTATCTTGAAGTGGATTACGATCTGTCGGACGTGATGTTCGTGACGACGGCGAACACACTGCGGATACCGCAGCCGCTGATGGATCGAATGGAAATCATCCGTATTCCTGGCTACACCGAGGACGAAAAAGTCGAAATTGCGCGTCGCCACCTGATCCCTAAGCAGATGGCGGCACATGGGCTCAAGAAAAACGAATGGAGCATCAGTGACGACGCGGTGCGCGACATAATTCGCTACTACACGCGAGAGGCCGGAGTTCGTAACCTCGAGCGTGAGATCGCTAATCTGACCCGCAAGGCCATCAAAGACATCCTGATGAAAAAGGGTGAACGGGTAGCGGTAACACGACGCAACCTCGAGAAATATGCTGGAGTTCGACGCTTCCGCTTTGGCGAAGCGGAGAGCGAGGACATGGTCGGGATCACCACCGGTCTCGCTTGGACCGAGGTAGGCGGGGAACTGTTGACCATCGAAGCGGTCACGTTGCCCGGAAAGGGACGGGTGACGGCGACAGGCAAGCTCGGCGATGTTATGAAAGAGTTGGTTCAGGCGGCAGAAAGCTTCGTTAAGTCGCGCAGCTATGCTTTCGGCATTAAACCGACAATCTTTGAAAAGAAGGACATCCACGTGCACGTACCGGAGGGTGCTACCCCAAAGGATGGGCCCTCGGCCGGCGTCGCTATGGTGACCTCGATCGTTTCGGTGCTGACCGGGATCCCGGTGAAGCGTGACATCGCGATGACTGGAGAGATCACGCTTCGCGGTCGAGTGTTGCCGATCGGCGGCCTCAAGGAGAAGCTTCTCGCAGCGCTTCGCGGCGGCCTGAAAACGGTGTTGATCCCAAAGGACAACGAGAAGGATCTTGCGGAGATCCCCGACAACGTAAAACGGGGATTGAAGGTCATTCCGGTCAGCACGGTGGACGAGTTGCTCACCCAGGCGCTGGCGGCGCAATTGACCCCTATGGCATGGTCAGAAGACGGCGAACCAGAGCCCGTGATTCCGGCGACGAGTGAAGAGCGCTCGGGACTGCTAACGCATTGATCGCCTTGCCTGGTAAACTGCCTCGGAGACGGATGAGATGGCGCATCCAGAACGCCCTGTAATGTCCGAAATCGCTTCGATTCTTCGCGTGCCGATGGTTGACCCATCGAGCGACGCACTCTAAACTCATCGGCGAATAGGAGCATCGATCTAGCACACTCGCGCAGGGGGCACCCGTGAACAGAAACGAACTCGTCGACGCCGTGGCCGGCAGGACCGAACTGAGAAAAACGGAGGCGAGCAAGGCGGTAGATGCGGTATTCGAGGCAATTGAAGAAGCGCTGAAGGGCGGCGACGAGGTGCGTCTCGTCGGCTTCGGCACGTTTTCAGTAGCCTCGCGGGCGGCCTCCGAAGGGCGCAACCCCCGCACGGGCGAGAAAATCAAGATCGCGGCATCGAAACAGGCCAAGTTCAAGCCGGGCAAGGGTTTGCGTGAATCCCTGAATTGACACTGGCCGGCCCACCGGAACCGGCGCGGCGCGCTGGTGTGGGATGGCGGGCGGCGCGGGGCGATTAGCTCAGCTGGCAGAGCATCTCGTTTACACCGAGGGGGTCGGGGGTTCGAGTCCCTCATCGCCCACCACCCCCGACAAGCGAGCCGCACTGTGGGTATGCTTGACACCTCTTGGAGGGAACGGTAGGACTGCCCCGCGCAGGTCGAGGACCGCGGGGGCGTAGCTCAGTTGGTTAGAGCGCCGGCCTGTCACGCCGGAGGTCGCGGGTTCGAGCCCCGTCGCTCCCGCCATCGAACGCCAAGCCTTGTTGCGCCGCACCAAACGGTACCGCAACCGGGTTTGCTTTCCGACAATTTACCCTATATCTACCGGCGGGCTCGGAGATGAGCGCGCCTGCGGGCACGGTTTTCGTGCCGCAATCCCACCGGCTAGACTTCTGGATGGAAAACCTGCTCCAAGATTACTTCCCGATCCTGGTGTTCCTAGCTATCGCCAGCGGTTTGGCTACGGCCATGGTCGCAGCATCGTTACTGGTCGCCCGGCAGCTACCCGACACCGCGAAGCTGTCGCCATACGAATGCGGCTTCGAGCCGTTCGAAGACGCCCGCATCCGCTTTGACGTCCGGTATTATCTGGTGGCGATCCTGTTCATTATTTTTGATCTGGAAGTGGCCTTCCTTTTCCCGTGGGCGGTCTCGCTCGCCGATCTCGGCGCGTTCGGCTTCTGGTCGATGGTCGTGTTCCTCGGCGTGCTAACAATAGGCTTCATCTACGAATGGAAGAAGGGGGCGTTGGAATGGGAGTAATTGATACACCCGTCCCCCCGATCCCACCTGGCGATGAGCGGGACCTGCTGCTCAAAGCGGCGACCCAGGAGGTGCAAGACAGGGGGTTCATCGTTGCGACCCTCGACAACCTCGTCAACTGGGCGAGGACCGGGTCGCTATGGCCAATGACCTTTGGTCTTGCCTGTTGCGCCGTCGAGATGATGCATACCGGCGCTAGCCGTTACGACCTCGATCGCTTCGGGGTAGTCTTTCGAGCGAGCCCGCGCCAATCGGACGTCATGATCGTCGCCGGAACGCTGTGCAATAAGATGGCGCCGGCGCTGCGTAAGGTCTACGATCAGATGGCCGAGCCACGTTGGGTGATCTCCATGGGATCCTGCGCCAACGGCGGCGGCTACTACCACTATTCCTACTCGGTGGTTCGCGGTTGCGACCGGATTGTGCCGGTCGACGTTTATGTGCCGGGCTGCCCACCGACGGCCGAGGCACTGCTCTACGGCGTGCTTCTACTGCAGAAGAAGATCAGGCGCACCCGTAGTTTCTCACGGTGACCCGCCCCGATGGACGAAAAACTTCAGACCCTGGCCGAGCATATCTCGGCGGCTCTGTCCGACGCGTTGGTTGCGACCGAGCTTCGCGCCGGCGAGCTGTGCTGTCGGGTCGAGCGGGAAGCCTTACCGCGAGTTCTGAGGTTTCTGCGCGACGACGCGAAATGCCGCTTCACCGTGCTCTGCGATATTTGCGGCGTCGACTACCCCGATCGACCGCGCCGCTTCGAAGTTGTCTATCACCTCCTCAGTATGCGTCTAAATCAACGGATTCGCCTAAAGGTCGAGACCGACGAGGAGCATCCGGTGCCGTCCGCGGTCGGCATCTTCAGCAGCGCCGGGTGGTGGGAACGCGAGGCCTGGGATCTGTTCGGAATTTATTTCGCCGATAATCCAGACCTGCGCCGGATTTTGACCGATTACGGGTTCGAGGGTCATCCGCTGCGCAAGGATTTCCCGCTCACCGGATATGTCGAGATGCGCTACGACGAGGACCAAAAGGCCGTCGTTTATGAGCCGGTGCGCCTGCAACAGGAGTTCCGAAGCTTCGATTTCCTGTCGCCCTGGGAGGGCATGGACAAGATCCTTCCCGGTGACGAGAAAGCCAAGCCGGCGGAGGGCGAAACCCCGGCAGAAAGCGGGCGATGAGCGATCAGCGCCCAGCCGCCGATAGCGAGCTCGAAGGCCCGTCGCGCATCCGGAATTTCATGATGAATTTCGGACCGCAGCATCCGGCGGCCCACGGCGTGATGCGGCTCGTGCTGGAGATGGACGGCGAGATCATCGAGCGCGCCGATCCGCATATCGGTCTGCTGCACCGCGGTACGGAGAAGCTGATCGAACACAAGACCTACCTGCAGGCGATCCCGTATTTCGACCGGCTCGACTACGTGTCGCCGATGTGCCAGGAGCATGCCTTCGCGCTCGCTGTCGAAAAGCTGATGGGGATCACACCGCCGCCTCGGGCGCAATACATCCGGGTAGCGTTCGCCGAGATCACCCGGATACTGAACCACCTACTTTGTATCTGCGCCTTTGGCCTCGATGTCGGCGCCATCACGCCGTTTCTCTGGGGCTTCGAGGAGCGCGAGCGGCTGATGGAATTCT
This sequence comes from uncultured Alphaproteobacteria bacterium, assembly GCA_963703745.1. Classification (GTDB taxonomy): domain Bacteria; phylum Pseudomonadota; class Alphaproteobacteria; order ATCC43930; family CGMCC-115725; genus AP-15. The sequence continues at coordinate 1,096,554 of CAVPFL010000002.1, forward strand.
ATGAGCGCGTCTCGGGCGCGCGCATGCATGCCAATTATTTTCGCCCCGGTGGCGTCCATCTCGATCTTCCCGCCGGACTCGCCGATGACATTCTGGCTTTCTGCGAGACCTTTCCGCAGACGATCGACGACATCGAGCGATTGCTGACCGAGAACCGCATTTTCAAGGAGCGCACCGTCGATATCGGCGTGGTAACCGCCGAACAAGCTGCCGATTGGGGGTTCTCCGGACCGATGCTGCGCGGCTCGAACGTCGCCTGGGACCTCCGCAGAGCGCAGCCTTACGATGCCTACGACAAGATGGAGTTCGACGTTCCGATTGGCCGCAACGGGGATTCCTACGATCGCTATCTCGTTCGCATCGAGGAGATGCGTCAGTCGTTGCGCATCATCAAGCAGGCGATCGCACATATGCCTGCAGGACCGGTGAAGATCGACGACCGCAAGGTGGCGCCGCCGCCGAGGGCAGAAATGAAGCACTCGATGGAGGCACTGATCCATCACTTCAAACTGTATACCGAGGGCTATCACGTGCCGGCGGGTGAGACCTACGCGGCGGTCGAAGCGCCGAAAGGCGAATTTGGCGTCTACCTCGTTTCCGACGGAACCAACCGCCCGTACCGTTGCAAAATCAGATCGCCGGGCTTTGCTTTTCTGCAGGCCACCGATTTCATGGCGCGCGGCCACATGCTCGCCGACGTCGTCGCGATCATCGGCTCGATGGACATCGTCTTTGGCGAGATCGACCGATGAGCACCCCAGTCGATGGGGCAACCCCATTCGAGCAGCCCGAAAGTTTCGAATTCACCCCTGAGAACCTAGAACAGGCAAAAGTTCACATCGCGAAATACCCGCCGGGCCGACAAGCGAGTGCGGTCCTCCCGTTGCTGTGGATCGCGCAGTATCAGAACAGCGGATGGCTGCCGACAGCAGCAATAGACTACATCGCAAACCTCCTAGCAATGGCGCCCATTCGCGTGTACGAGGTCGCAACCTTTTACACGATGTTCAACCTGCGGCCGGTCGGGCGATATCTATTGCAGTCCTGCACAACGACCCCTTGCTGGCTGCGCGGCTCCGACGCGGTTGTCGAGGCCTGCGAACGCAAGCTCGGGATCCGCATGGGCGGCACCACGCCTGACGGTCTTTTCACGCTGGTCGAGGTCGAGTGCCTCGGTGCCTGCGTCAACGCCCCGATCCTGCAGGTCAACGACGATTTCTACGAGGATCTCGACGGGCCAGCAACGGAGGCATTGCTCGACGCACTGCGCGAAGGGAACCCGCCCCCGCCGGGCTCGGTCATTGGGCGGCAGGGCTCGGAGCCAGTCACCGGCCGCACAACCCTGACCGAGCCGACTGGGCAGCGATAAGAGGAAGCGAATGCTCGCGGACAAGGATCGCATTTTCACCAATCTCTACGGCCGCGACGATTGGCGGCTCGCGGGCGCCCGGCGGCGCGGCGATTGGGACGGCACAAGAGAGCTGATCCTCAAGGGCCGCGACTGGATCGTCGAGCAGGTCAAAGAGTCCGGGTTGCGTGGGCGCGGCGGCGCCGGTTTTCCGACCGGGTTGAAATGGTCGTTCATGCCGAAAGAGAGCGACCGTCCGACCTATCTCTGCGTCAATGCCGATGAGAGTGAACCCGGGACCTGCAAGGACCGCGACATCCTTCGCAATGACCCGCAGAAGCTGGTTGAGGGCTGTCTGCTCGCCTCGGTCGGGATGGGGGTTCACACCTGTTACATCTATATCCGAGGTGAGTTCTACAACGAGGCGCAGCGTCTGCAAGCGGCGATCGACGAGGCCTTCGAAGCCGGCCTCATCGGCAAGGATGCCTGCAGCTCCGGCTATCGCTTCGATCTCCATCTACATCGCGGAGCAGGTGCGTATATCTGTGGCGAGGAGACCGGCCTTCTCGAGAGTCTCGAAGGACGCAAGGGTCAGCCTCGGCTGAAACCGCCCTTCCCAGCCCAGGTTGGGCTCTATGGTTGCCCGAGCACCGTAAACAATGTCGAGACCATCGCGGTGGTTCCGGAGATCCTGCGGCGTGGTGCCGCGTGGTTTGCCGGCATCGGCCGGCCCCGAAACACGGGTACCAAAATCTATTGCCTCTCCGGCCACGTGAATACGCCATGCAATGTCGAAGAAGCGATGAGCATCCCGCTGCGTGAACTGATTGAGCACCATGCCGGCGGGGTGCGCGGCGGTTGGGACAACCTTCTGGCAGTCATTCCGGGCGGGTCGTCGGTGCCGGTGATCCCGAGATCGATCTGCGAAACGGTGTTGATGGATTTCGACAGCCTCGTCGCCGTCAAGAGTGCGCTTGGTACGGCCGCGGTCATCGTGATGGACAAATCCACGGATATCGTAAAGGCGATTGCCCGGTTGTCGAAATTCTACAAACACGAGAGCTGCGGGCAGTGTACGCCGTGTCGCGAGGGGCTCGGATGGGTATGGCGGGTCATGGAGCGCATGGTGGAGGGGAACGCGTCGGTGACTGAAATCGACACGTTGCTCGACGTTTCCTACGAGATCGAGGGTCATACCATCTGCGCCCTGGCCGATGGCGCCGCATGGCCGGTGCAAGGGCTGATCCGCCACTTCCGGCCCGAGATGGAGCAGCGGATCGCCGACTACCGCAGCGCTGCCGCTCGAAGGTTGGCGGCCTGACCATGTCCAAGCTGACGATCGATGGGATAGAGGTCGAGGCCCCCCCGGGTGCCACGATCTTTCAGGCCTGCGAGCACGCCGGAATCGAGGTCGCGCATTTCTGCTACCACGAGCGTCTGGCGATTGCCGGGAATTGCCGGATGTGTCTGGTCGAGGTGGAGAAATCACCCAAGCCGATCGCCTCCTGCGCGATGCCGGCGACCGACGGGATGGTCGTCCACACGAAATCGCCGAAGGCAATCAAGGCCCAGAAGGGCGTGATGGAGTTCCTGCTGATCAATCACCCGCTCGACTGCCCGATATGTGACCAGGGCGGTGAGTGCGATCTGCAGGACCAGGCAATGGCCTACGGCTTCGAGCGCAGTCGGTTCGAGGAGAACAAGCGCGCCGTTCGCGAAAAGGATTTCGGTCCGCTGGTCAAGACCGAAATGACCCGTTGCATCCATTGCACGCGCTGCATCCGCTTCCTGACCGAAATTGCCGGTGTCGAGGAGCTCGGCGCGACCGGCCGCGGCGAGGACATGGAGATCAGCACCTATATCGAGCAGGCGCTAGGCTCCGAATTGTCCGCCAATATCATAGATTTATGCCCCGTGGGCGCTCTCACCTCGAAGCCCTATGCCTTCGTGGCCCGGCCGTGGGAGCTGCAGAAGACCGAATTGATTGATGTCCTCGATGCGGTCGGCAGCAACATTCGGATCGATTCGCGGGGACCGCAAGTCCTGCGGGTGCTGCCTCGCCTCAACGAAGCGGTGAATGAAGAGTGGATTTCCGACAAGACTCGTTTCGCGATCGACGGATTGGTCCGCCGGCGGCTTGATCGGCCCTACATCCGCCGCGACGGACAGTTGCGCGAGGCCGATTGGCGCGAAGCTCTCGATCTCGTGGCCGGTCGGCTGAAGGCGGTTCCAGGTGAGCGCATCGCCGCTATTGCCGGAGATTTGTGCGACACCGAGTTGATGTTCGCGCTGAAGGAGCTCCTGGCCGGCCTTGGAGCAACGAGCCTGGACTGCCGTCAAGACGGAGCCAAGATCGATCCGCGCTGTCGCGCCGGGTACCTTTTCAACACGACGATTGCCGGCATCGAGAAGGCAGATGTCTGTGTGCTGGTCGGCACCAACCCGCGCTGGGAAGCGCCGCTGGTAAACGCGCGATTGCGCAAGCGCCATCTCCAGGGGGATTTTCGGGTAGCCGCGATCGGCCCGGCCCTCGATCTGACCTTTCCGGTCGAGATGTTGGGCGCAGGCGGCGACACGCTGAGCGCGCTGGCGAGCAGCGACCATCCCTGGGCGGGACGGCTGCGCGATGCGAAGGGCGCAATGATCGTTCTTGGTCAGGGAGCGGTCGCCCGGCCGGACGGCGCTCGAGTGCTCGCGATGGCCCGCAGGATCGCCGAAAGCTGCGGCCTCTGCCGCGGTGAGTGGATCGGGTTTAACGTGTTGCAGCATGCGGCGGCACGGGTCGGCGGGCTCGATCTCGGCTTTGTGCCGGGACCGGGCGGGCGCGATGTCGGTGGTATTCTCGCTGGGTGCAGATCGGGCGACCTCGAGGTTCTCTACCTTCTCGGTGCCGACGAGATCGACACCGACGAGCTAGGCGGGGCTTTTGTGATTTATCAGGGGCATCATGGTGATCGTGCCGCCCGACGCGCTGACGTCGTCCTTCCGGGGGCTGCCTACACCGAAAAGGACGCTACCTACGTGAATACCGAGGGGCGCGTCCAGCTGGCGCGGCGTGCCGTCTTCCCACCCGGCGAAGCACGCGAGGATTGGAGCATTGTGCGCGCTTTGTCCGGCGCGATCGGCCGTCCCCTTCCTTTCGACACTCTGCGCGAGTTGCGCCACCGCATGAGGCAGATGTACCCGATCCTCGCGGGGACCGACCGAGTGGTGCGCGCATCTTGGGGAGCCTTTGGTGAGCCTGGTCCGGTCGATCCGACCCCGTTCGCCTACCCGATCATGGACTTTTACCGGACCGATCCGATCAGTCGCGCCAGCAAGACAATGGCGCAGTGCAGCGAAACCTACCTCTCGCTGCAACGCCACCGAGCGCCGGAGCTGACGGGTACGTATGGCTAGCTTTTGGACCGGCTACGCTTGGCCGACCGTCGTCACCGTCGGCGAGGTTCTCGCGGTCGTAGTACCGCTGTTGCTGGCCATTGCTTACCTCACCTACGCCGAACGCAAAGTGCTGGCTTTCTCACAGCTCCGCAAAGGGCCGAACGTCGTCGGCCCGTTCGGGCTGTTACAACCCTTCGCCGACGGTCTCAAACTGCTGGTCAAGGAGACGGTGGTCCCGAGCCAGGCGAACCGGGTGGTGTTCATCATTGCGCCGCTCTTGAGTTTCACGCTGAGCCTTGTCGCCTGGGCGGTGATCCCCTTCGATCCCGGGGTGGTCGTTGCCAACATCAACGTCGGGGTCCTTTACATCTTTGCGATCAGCTCGCTCGGCGTCTACGGGATCATCCTTGCTGGTTGGGCGTCGAATTCTCGTTACGCTTTCCTCGGTGCGTTGCGCTCGGCCGCGCAGATGGTTTCGTACGAGGTCGCAATCGGCTTCGTCCTGGTCACCGTGCTGCTCTGCGCCGGCTCGCTCAACTTGAGCGAAATCGTCGAGGCGCAACGTCACATCTGGTTCGCGGTCCCGTTGTTGCCGATGTTCGTGATCTTTTTCATCTCTGGCCTGGCCGAGACCAATCGCGCGCCGTTCGACGTCGTCGAGGGCGAGACCGAGATCGTGGCCGGCTATTTTGTCGAATACTCGGCAATGGCCTTTGCGCTGTTCTATCTCGGCGAATACGGCAACATGATCCTGATGAGCGCGATGACGAGCGTGCTCTTCCTTGGCGGCTGGCTCGCTCCTTTCGGCATCGCGCCTTTTACCTGGTTACCAGGTCCCGTTTGGTTCGCGCTGAAGATCGCTTTTGTGCTGTTCTGTTTCTTGTGGGTGCGTGCGACCTTTCCGCGGTTCCGCTATGACCAGCTGATGCGGCTCGGCTGGAAGGTGTTTCTGCCGTTTTCGCTGTTATGGTTGGTGCTGACGGCAGGTGTGTTGGTCGCGGCGGGGTGGCTGCCGGTACGCTGATCGGCCGAACGAAGCGGAGGATCGATCGATGGCATTTCTCGAACGCGGCGCCCGCAGCTTACTGCTGAGCGAACTGCTGTCCGGGCTGGCGCTCACTCTGCGTTACATGTTCAAACGCCCGGTCACGGTCAACTATCCGTTCGAGAGGGGGCCCCTCAGCACCCGCTTTCGCGGCGAGCACGCCCTGCGGCGTTACCCCAACGGTGAGGAGCGTTGCATCGCCTGCAAGCTGTGTGAAGCGATCTGTCCGGCGCTCGCGATCACGATCGAGGCCGAGCCCCGCGAGGATGGCAGCCGGCGCACGACGCGCTACGACATCGACATGACGAAATGCATTTATTGCGGCTATTGCCAAGAGGCCTGCCCCGTCGACGCGATCGTCGAGGGGCCGAATTTCGAGTTCGCCACCGAGACCCACGAAGAACTCCTCTACGATAAGGAAAAGCTGCTGGCGAACGGCGATCGCTGGGAAGCCGAGATTGCCAAGAACCTGGCGCTCGACGCACCCTACCGGTGAGCATTGGCAAAGAGCGGATGCGTTACCCTCACCCACCCAGCGCCGCGGGCCGGGTCCCCCCTCTCCCGCAATGCGGGAGAGGATGCCGAGCGTAGCGAGACGGGTGAGGGGCAGCGGTGATCGTCCAGGCGATCATGTTTTACATCTTTGCCGCACTCGCGGTAGCTGCCGGCGTATTGGTGGTCTCGTCCCGCAACCCCGTACACTCGGTGCTGTTCCTGATCGTGGCTTTTTTCAACGCGGCCGGCCTGTTTATTCTGATCGGGGCCGAGTTCCTGGCGATGATCCTGGTCATCGTTTATGTCGGCGCGGTCGCGGTCCTCTTCCTCTTCGTCGTGATGATGCTCGATATCGACTTTGCACAGCTGCGCAGTGGATTCGTGCGCTATCTCCCAATCGGCGCCCTCGTCGGGTTCATCCTCTTGGCCGAGCTCGTCCTCGGCATCGGCAGCTGGGTGGTCGCCCCATTTGCGCCGAGCCCTGCGGCCGCAGGCGGAGTACCACTGACCAACACCCGCGCGCTGGGCGATATTCTCTACACTCGCTATCTCTTCGCGTTTCAGACGGCAGGGCTGATCCTGCTCGTTGCGATGATCGGGGCGATCGTGCTAACCCTGCGCCGTCGAGCCGATGTGCGGCGGCAATCGATCGCGGCGCAACTCGCCCACACCCGGGCCCAATCCGTCGAAGTGATCAAGGTCCCCGTAGGTAGCGGAAGCCGATAATGGCGATCGGTCTCGCACATTACCTGACGGTTGCCGCGATCTTGTTCACACTCGGCATTTTCGGTATCTTTCTCAATCGCAAAAACGTCATCATCATGCTGATGTCGATCGAATTGATGCTGCTCGCGGTCAGCATCAATTTCGTCGCCTTTTCAGTCTTTCGGGGCGACCTCATCGGCCAGGCCTTTGCGATGTTCGTGCTGACGGTTGCTGCGGCAGAGGCAGCGATCGGTCTGGCAATCCTCGTCGTCTACTTCCGCAACCGAGGCACCATCGCTGTCGAAGACATCAACATGATGAAGGGCTGAGGCGGTGGCGGTCGCAGTCGTTTTCCTGCCGCTGCTCGCCGCAATAATCGCTGGCTTCTTCGGCCGGGCGATCGGCGATCGGGGAGCGCAACTCGTCACCTGCGGCGCGCTCTTGTTGTCGGCCGTGCTCAGCCTCTTCCTGTTCCGGGATATCCTCGCCACCGAGGAGGTGCGGATCATCCCGCTATTCAGCTGGATCGTCGCCGGCGGGGTGGATGTCGCCTGGTCGATCCGACTCGACACCTTGAGCGGCGTCATGATCGTCGTCGTCAGCGTCGTCTCGTCGATGGTTCACATCTATTCGATCGGCTACATGGCGGAGGATCCGTCGATCCCCCGCTTCATGTCCTATTTAAGCCTATTCACCTTTTTTATGCTGTCGTTGGTAACTGCCGATAACTTCGTGCAGCTGTTCTTCGGGTGGGAAGGCGTCGGCCTGATGTCCTATCTCTTGGTTGGCTTCTGGTATGATCGCCCGTCGGCCAACGCCGCTGCGATCAAGGCGTTCGTCGTCAACCGCGTCGGCGATTTCGGGTTCTCCCTTGGCATTTATGCGGTCTTTGTGATCTTCGGCTCGCTCGACTTTGGGACCGTCTTCAGCGCGGCGCCCAGGGCCGTCGGTACGACGATGGAGTTTCTGGGCTGGCACGTAGATTCACTTACCCTCGCCTGCATCCTCCTGTTTATCGGCGCGATGGGGAAATCGGCTCAGATCCCGCTCCATACCTGGCTGCCCGACGCGATGGAGGGCCCGACCCCGGTTTCTGCTTTGATCCATGCGGCGACGATGGTGACCGCGGGAGTTTTCATGGTTTGCCGACTGTCGCCCCTGTTCGAATACGCCCCGACGGCGCTCGGCGTTGTCGGGATCATCGGCGGCACAACGGCAATGTTCGCCGCGAGCATTGGCATGGCACAGCCAGACATAAAAAAGGTCGTCGCCTATTCGACTTGCAGCCAGCTCGGCTACATGTTTTCCGCCGCCGCCGTTTCGGCCTACGGCGCCGCGATCTTCCACCTGTTCACACACGCCTTTTTTAAAGGGTTGCTATTCCTGTGTTGCGGGTCCGTCATTCATGCAATGGGCGGCGAGCAGGATATGCGCCGCATGGGAGGCCTGTGGCGCAAGACACCGATCACCTATGCGACGATGTGGGTCGGCGCCCTGTCTTTGAGCGCCATTCCATTCTTTTCCGGCTATTACTCGAAGGACACGATCCTCGATGCCGCCTGGGCGTCCGGGACGGCGGTGGGCCGCTATGCATGGGTACTCGGCACAGTAGGGGCATTTATGACGGCCTTCTATATCTCGCGCGTGATGTTCATGACCTTCCACGGCGAGCCGCGCGCTGGGGAGGAGGCGATGCATCATGCCCATGAGAGCCCCTGGGTGATGCTGGTCCCGCTGATCGTGCTTGCGATCGGCGCGGCGTTTTTTGGTTTCCTAGGATACGATTTCTTTGTGGGTCACGATCGCGCGGGCTTCTGGAAGAGCGCGATCCTGGTGTTGCCGCAATACGATTCGCTCGACGCCGCGGAAGGCAATCCGCTGCTCGTTCGCTATCTGCCACTGATTGTCGCCGTAATCGGGATCGCCGTTGCGTACGTCTTCTATGTCGTTGATCCGCGCATACCGGTGCGTCTCGCCTCGCAGTACCGCGCTCTCTACCTGTTCCTGCTGAACAAATGGTATTTCGACGAGCTTTACGATTGGCTGTTCGTCCGGCCGGCCATGTTGATCGGCGACGGGCTGTGGAAATCGGGCGATGGTACGGTGATCGACGGGCTGGGACCCGATGGGGTCGCCGCCGTCACCCGTGATCTGGCACGCCAGGCCAGCCGGCTGCAGACCGGCTATCTCTACCACTACGCCTTTGCGATGATGATCGGGCTCGTGGCATTCGTAACCTGGTACTTGTTGCCACGCTGAGCACGGGGCGATCGTCGTGAGCCATTGGCCGCTCCTCTCACTCGTGACCTTTCTGCCGCTCGTCGGCGCCGCGTTTATCCTGACGACGCGTGGCAATGAGGCCGTGGTCGCTCGCAACGCCCGCAATATCGCCCTTTGGACCTCGCTAATCGATTTTGCGTTGTCACTGCTGCTGTGGTTCTACTTCGATCCGAATACCGCCGATTTCCAATTCGTCGAGCGAACGGACTGGGTCACCCTCGGCGGGTTCCAGTTCACCTATCACATGGGTATCGACGGTATCTCTCTGTTCTTTATCCTGCTCTCCACCCTCCTGACCTTGCTCGCCATTGTCTCTGCCTGGGAGGTGATCCAGTTCCGGGTCAAGGAGTTCATGATCGCCTTTCTCGTTCTCGAGACACTGATGGTCGGGATTTTCTGCGCGCTCGATTTTGTTCTCTTCTACATGTTCTTCGAGGGCGTGCTGGTGCCGATGTTCTTAATTATCGGGGTATGGGGCGGACCAAACCGGATCTACTCGGCATTCAAGTTCTTTCTTTATACCTTTCTCGGCTCGATATTGATGCTGCTCGCGGTGATAGCGGTGTACTTCCAGACCGGAACCACCGACATCGAGGTCGCCCTGACCCACGTTTTTCCTGCCGGCTTGCAGAAATGGTTATGGCTGGCTTTCTTCGCCTCGTTCGCGGTCAAGGTTCCGATGTGGCCGGTCCACACTTGGTTGCCTGATGCTCATGTCGAGGCACCGACCGCAGGTTCGGTAATCCTCGCCGGCATACTGTTGAAGATGGGGGGTTATGGTTTTATTCGCTTTTCGCTGCCGATGTTTCCGCTCGCCTCCAGCTTCTTTACGCCGCTGATCTTCACCCTCAGCGCGATTGCTGTGATCTACACCTCGTTAGTGGCGCTCGCGCAGATCGACATGAAGAAGCTCGTTGCCTACTCGTCGATCCACCATATGGGCTTCGTGACGATGGGCACCTTCGCGGTCACCAGCGAAGCTGTTCAGGGCGCGATGATTCAGATGTTGAGCCATGGGCTCGTCTCGGGCGCGCTCTTCCTCTGTGTCGGCGTCCTCTATGATCGGCTGCATACGCACGAGATCGCACGCTTCGGTGGCCTCATCGAGCGTATGCCGGCCTATGCCTTCGTCTTTATGGTCTTCACCCTCGCAAACGTCGGCCTGCCCGGGACCAGCGGCTTTGTCGGCGAGTTTCTGATCCTGCTCGGCACCTTCAAAGTCAGCACCTTCTATTGCACTCTTGCGGCGACGGGCATGTTTCTTGGCGTTGCCTATATGCTTTATCTCTATCGCCGGGTCATCTTCGGCACGATCACGCGCGCCGATCTGCGCGGTATGCTCGATCTGAGCCCGCGAGAAAAGGCGGTGTTCGCCCCGTTGCTGATCCTCGTACTGTGGATGGGGATCTATCCCAACTCCTTCCTGCAGCCGATCCACGTCTCGGTCGATCATCTCGTGCAGCAGGTGACCGCTGCCACCGACGCTGCGGGTCTGCGGCGGGCGAGCCTCCCTTAAGTGACACAAGGCCTCGCCCTACCGGACCTCTCACCGGCGTTGCCGGAGATGGTCCTTGCCGTCGCTGCGATGACGCTACTGATCTTGGGGGTGTGGCGCGGCGAAGGTTCGACGCGCCTCGTGTCCTGGCTCGCCGTCGGCGTCCTGATCCTGGTTTTCGTGATCGCAGCGCCCGGCGGGGGCGAGCGGCGCGTCGCGTTTTACGGGATGTTCGTCACCGACGCTTTTGCTTCGTTCATGAAGGCTTTGGTGCTGATTGGCTCGGCCGTAACGATCCTGATTAGTATGCGTTACGACGAGGAGCAGGGAATTGCACGGTTCGAGTTTCCGGTCCTCGTGCTGCTGGCGACGACCGGGATGATGGTGATGATCTCGGCCAACGACCTGATCACGCTTTATGTCGGTCTCGAGTTGCAAAACCTGGCGCTCTATGTCGTCGCCAGCTTCAATCGCGATTCGGTGCGGTCGAGCGAGGCCGGGCTCAAATATTTTGTTCTCGGCGCGCTGTCCTCCGGAATGCTGCTCTACGGAGCCTCACTGGTGTACGGATTTACCGGCACGACCGCCTTCGAGGATCTGACCAAGTTGCTGGCCGGCGGTGCTCCGGTCGAGGCCGGGATCCTGATTGGTCTCGTCTTCGTCGTCGTCGGGCTCGCCTTCAAGGTTTCGGCTGTGCCCTTCCACATGTGGACACCCGACGTCTATGAGGGCGCGCCGACCCCGGTCAGCGCATTCTTCGCCGTGGCACCCAAGCTCGCGGCCCTGGCGCTCTTTATCCGCTTCATGATTGCACCGTTCGGTCCCCTGATCGACGAGTGGCGCCAAGTCATCGTCTTCCTGTCGATCGCCTCGATGGTGCTCGGCGCCGTCGCCGCGATCGCCCAGGAGAACATCAAGCGGCTGATGGCCTATAGCTCGATCAGTCACGTCGGCTACCTGCTGATTGGGCTCGCGGCCGGAACGTCCGAAGGTATTCGCGGCGTCCTGGTCTACGCGACAATTTATCTCTTCATGACTGTGGGGACCTGGACGGTGATATTGTGCATGCGTCGTAGGGGACGGATGCTCGAAGGCATCTCGGATCTTGCCGGGCTCTCGCAAACCCAGCCGGGCCTCGCTTTGGCTTTGGCAATCTTCATGTTCGCCTTGAGCGGTGTCCCGCCGACCGCGGGATTCTTCGCCAAGCTCTACGTATTTCTCGCAGCGATCAATGCACAGCTCGCGTGGCTCGCCGTGATCGGCGTCGTGACCAGCGTCGTCTCAGCTTTTTATTATTTGCGGGTCGTCAAGGTCATGTATTTCGATGAGCCGGCGGCTGCTTTCGATCGCCCGATCAGCGCAGAGCTCAAAGGCGTGGTCTTCGTTACAGCCGTCGTTACTTTGTTCTTCTTTCTGTTCCCAGGACCAATAATCGGTGGTGCGGAGGCCGCCGCATCGGCTCTTTTCGCCGGATGATCCGGTTGCAGGCGAGGTTACCCCAAACCCATAAACTTCTCCGCTATGATACGATCGGCAGCACCAATGACGAGGCAAAGCGCCTTGCGCGCGCCGGTGAGCAAGAAGGGACCTTGGTGTGGGCGCTCGAGCAAACCGCCGGTCGCGGGCGGCGTGGACGCGCCTGGGCTTCTCCACCGGGCAATCTCCACGCTTCGCTGATCTTGCGGCCCCATTGTCCCTTAGATCAGGCTGCACAGCTCGGTTTCGTCGCGGCGCTGGCCGTCGGCGACGCGCTTGCCAGGATCTTTCCGCGGCTGGAAGGGCTGACCTACAAATGGCCAAACGACGTCCTGGTCGGGGGCCGCAAGCTTGCTGGCATCCTGCTGGAATCGGAGTTGGGCGAGGGCGAGGCACCGCAGTTTGTCGTCATCGGCGTCGGCATCAATCTCGCCTCTTCACCGGAACACACCGAGTTTCCAGCTACCTCAATCGCTGAACAGGGCCTGGGCCAAGTCTCACCGGCGATCGCGCTCGAGGAGTTCGCCCGCCATTTCCAAGCCTGGGTGGGGCGGTGGCGCGAAGAGGGCTTCGCGCCGATACGCAACGCTTGGCGGGCGCGCGCGGCCGGTCTCGGTGAGCCGATCCGGGTCCGCTTGGAGCTCGCCACCTTGCACGGCCGGTTCATCGACATAGATCAGCACGGTGCGCTCCTGTTGGAGAGCGCGGGGGAGCTCCGGCGCGTCGCCGCTGGCGAAGTCTTCCCGGTCACTCGCTGATGAGGCGCGATGCTCCTCGCAATCAACGCCAATAACACCAATACCGTGTTTTCCGTGTGGGAGGGCGATCGGCTCAGGGGCGCTTGGCGGGCCGCCACCGACACGCGGCGCACTGCCGACGAATATGTAGTGTGGCTCGACCATATGCTGGGGCTGGAAGACCTGATGCGTCAGCAGCTCACCGGCACCATAATCGCCAGCGTCGTACCCGAGGCCAATTTCAACCTGCGGCGGCTTTGCCGCCATTATTGCGGCAGCGAGCCGCTGATGGTCGGCGAGGCCGGCGTCGAGCTTGGCACCCGCGCCGTCGTCGACCGGCCGGACGAGGTCGGCGCCGACCGGCTTTGCAATACCGTTGGCGCCCACGACCGCTACGAGACGCCCCTCGTCGTCGTCGATTTCGGCACGACGACCAATTTCGACGTTGTCGACGCCGACGGCAACTATCGCGGCGGCATCATCGCGCCGGGGATCAATCTGTCGAACCAGGCGCTCCACCTCGCCGCTGCCAAATTGCCGAGCGTCCCGATCCAGCGCCCCGAACGGGTGATCGGCACGAGCACCGTCGCCTGTATGCAATCGGGCATCTTCTGGGGCTATGTTGGCCTAATTGACGGGCTCGTCGAACGCGTCAAGCACGAGTTTGGCGCGCCGATGGGCGTCGTCGCCACCGGCGGTCTAGCCCCTCTCTTCGACGGGGCGACGTCGGTCATCGACCGCATCGACCCTGATCTCACCCTATGGGGACTCCGCCTGATCTATCGGCAAAACACCAATAAATGAACGATATACCCTACCCATCGGGTGCTCGTTCGGTAGACACTGACCCGAACGCGCTGTTTTTTGTCTCGCTCGGCGGCGCGGGCGAGATTGGCATGAACCTGAACCTCTACGGTTATGCAGGCGACTGGCTCATTCTCGACTGCGGCGTCACGTTCGGCGACAATTCGCAGCCGGGGCTCGAGGTCGTCATGCCTGACCCCGCCTTCATCGTCGAAAGACGCGATCGGTTACTCGGGATCGTGGCGACGCACGCGCACGAGGACCACATCGGGGCCATTCCCTATTTATGGACTCAGCTGCGATGCCCGGTCTGGGCGACCCCGTTCACCGCCTCGCTGCTACGGGCGAAGCTTGTCGAAGCCGGCCTTGCCGACAAGGTCAGGATCAACGTTGTGCCTATGTCTGGCCGATTCACGGTCGGACCGTTCGACCTCGAACTGATCACGCTCACTCATTCGATCCCCGAACCCAATGCGGTAGCGCTGCGCACACCGGTCGGAACGGTGCTGCATACCGGTGATTGGAAGTTTGATCCGGACCCGCTGATCGGCTCGACTTCGGACGAAGCGGCGTTGCGCCGGCTCGGCGACGACGGCGTCCTGGCAATGATCGGCGACTCGACAAATGCGTTGCGTCCCGGCACCTCCGGCTCGGAGGCGGATCTGCGTCGGTCGCTGATCGATCTCGTCGGTCGGTATGACGCGCGAGTCGCGGTCGGCTGCTTTGCCTCGAACGTCGCACGTCTCGAAACGATCGCGAAGGCTGCGGCGGCGCATGGCCGCGAAGTGGCTCTCGTCGGACGGTCGCTGTGGCGGATCGACAAGGCCGCCCGTGAGAACGACTACCTCGCAGATTTGCCGCGATTTTTGACCGAGGATGAAGCGAGTTACATACCGCGCGACAAGATCGTGCTGATCTGCACCGGGAGCCAGGGCGAGCCGCGCGCAGCGCTCACCAGGATCGCCCGCGAGGACCACCCCAATATCGTGCTTGAGACGGGTGATGTCGTGATCTTCTCGTCGCGAATCATCCCCGGCAACGAGAAGGCGATCAATCGGCTGCAGAACGCGCTGGTCCGGCTCGGAGTGGAGATCGTCACCGAGGAGGATCATTTCGTCCACGTTTCCGGCCATCCCGCGCGCGACGAGCTGGTACGCATGTACCAGATGGTCCGTCCGCAGATAGCAATCCCGGTTCACGGCGAAGCGCGCCATTTGATCGCCCATGCCCAACTCGCACAGGAGTGCCAAGTTCAGCAACCGCTCGTCATCCAAAACGGCGATATGGTGCGGCTTACCCCGAGCGGTGCGGCGATTGTCGACGAGGTGCCGGTTGGCCGGTTGGCGAGCGATGGCAAAGGCCTCCTGCCGCTCGGCGGCGCAGCGTTGAAGGACCGGCGTCGAATTATCTTGAACGGCAGCGCGGTCGCCACCTTGGTCGTCGACCGCCAGGGCCGCCGTGTCGCGCCACCCGCGATCAGTCTGATCGGTTTGGTCGAAGAGACCGCAGCGAGCGCGGCCTTGCCCTTTTTGTGCGATGCTGCCGAACGCGCCTTCGACGTTCTCCCGGCCGGGGCGCGGCGCGATGACGATGTCGTGCGCGAGGCGGTGCGGCGCGCGTTACGCCGACTGATCAACGAGCGCTTCGGCAAGCGGCCGTTGATCGAAATCCATCTCGTTCGGATCTAAGGGCGGGCCGCTCTCGTCTGTAAGGATTGGCTGAAACGCCCCCTCACCCCAACCCTCTCCCCGCGAGCAGGGAGAGGCAAGAACCCGCGAAGCGGGAGGGGTGAGGGCAGCGGATGTTGCTGTCCTGCAGATTTTCCACAGCCAGGAAATGGTTGTTCGCAGCTGCGAGATACGGTAAAAATACTTATATCTAGCATCGCGGTAGCGCCTCTCTGGGTGCGCCGCGATTTTCTTGGACCCCCCATCGAGCAACCGTGGCCGTCACTTCCGCACCACCCTCCGCCCCCGACATCACTCCGGTTGCGATCGAAGACGAGATGAAGCGCTCGTATCTCGATTACGCGATGAGCGTAATCGTGGCGCGTGCGCTTCCCGATGTCCGGGATGGGCTGAAACCAGTCCACCGCCGCATCCTCTACTCGATGAAGGTCAACGGCAACGAGTGGAACCGCGCCTATCGCAAATCCGCCCGCATAGTCGGCGACGTGATCGGTAAGTACCACCCGCACGGCGAGCTTGCGATCTATGACGCGATGGTGCGGATGGCGCAGGATTTTGCAATGCGCCTGCCGCTGATCGACGGGCAGGGCAATTTCGGCTCGATGGACGGCGATTCGCCCGCCGCCTATCGCTACACCGAGGCTCGGCTCGCCCGCGTCGCCGACACGCTGCTCGACGATCTCGACAATGACACGATCGACTTCCAGCCCAATTATGACGACACCGAGCGCGAGCCGAAGGTGCTGCCGGCCGGCTTCCCGAATCTGCTGGTTAACGGCGCTCAGGGCATTGCGGTCGGCATGGCGACCAACATCCCGCCGCACAATCTGGGCGAGGTCATTGACGCCTGCTGCGCCTATCTCGACAACCCGGCGATCACAGTCGAGGAGCTAATGGACCATGTCCCGGCGCCCGATTTCCCGACCGGCGGGATCATCATGGGACGCGCCGGGACACATGCGGCCTACAAGACCGGCCGTGGTGCCGTCATCATGCGCGGCAAGACCCATGTCGAAGAGGTGCGCAAGGACCGCGAGGCGATCGTTTGCACCGAGATCCCGTATCAGGTCAATAAGGCGCGGCTGATCGAACGGATTGCCGAGACAGTCCGCGAGAAGCTGATCGAGGGCATATCGGATCTGCGCGACGAGAGCGATCGCGAAGGCGTTCGCGTCGTCATCGAATTGAAACGCGACGCCGAGCCGGACATCGTGCTCAATCAGCTCTACCGGCACACCGCACTGCAGACGAGCTTTGGCGTCAACATGCTGGCGTTGAATGGCGGTCGGCCAGAGCTGTTGACCTTGCGCGACGTCATCGTTGCCTTTGTCGCCTTTCGCGAGGAGGTGATCACCCGGCGAACCAGCCACCTTCTCGCCAAGGCACGGGAACGCGCGCACATCCTGCTCGGACTATTGATCGCCGTCGCCAATCTCGATGAGATCATTGCCCTGATCCGCAACGCGCCCGATCCGGCGACCGCGCGGGCGGGCCTTGTCGGTCGTGCTTGGCCCGCTGCCGATGTTGCACCGCTGGTGGCGCTGGTAGGCGAGCCCGGTCGCGAGGTTGCAGAGGACGGCACTTACCGTCTGTCGGACGAACAGGCGCGCGCGATTCTCGATTTGCGGCTGCAGCGGCTGACTGGGCTCGAGCGCGACAAGATCGCCGAAGAGCTGCGCGGTCTGATCAGCGAGATCGCGGGTTATCTTGAGATCCTGGGCTCTCGCGCGCGGTTGATCGAGGTATTGCGCACCGAGCTGTTGGCAATCAAAGAGCGGTTTGCGACGCCCCGGCGGACCGCGATCGAGGATGTCGAGTTCGAAGCCGATATCGAAGCGCTCATCCAGCGCGAGGCGATGGTCGTGACAGTGAGCCACGCCGGCTACATCAAGCGAGTGCCGTTGTCGACCTATCGCGCACAGCGGCGCGGCGGCCGCGGGCGCGCCGGCATGGCGATCCGCGAGGAGGACTTCCTCAACCAGGTGTTTGTTGCCTCGACGCACGCGCCGGTGCTGTTCTTTACCTCCTCGGGGCGGGTCTACAAGCTCAAGGTTCACCGCCTGCCGGCCGGCACGCCACAATCGCGAGGCCGGCCAATGATCAATCTGTTGCCCAATCTGGCATCCGGTGAAACGATATCGACGGTAATGCCGTTGCCGGAAGACGAGGAGAGCTGGGGTGATCTCGCCGTGATCTTCACCACGGCCAACGGTTACGTCAGACGGAACGCGCTCTCCGACTTCGGCAATGTCATGGCGAACGGCAAGATCGCGATGAAGTTCGAGGGCGAGGATGCCGATGACCGGCTGATTGCGGTCGCGACCTGCACCGATGCCAACGACGTGCTGCTCGCCACCCGCAACGGCAAATCGATCCGTTTCCCGGTCAGCGATGTGCGCGTCTTTGCGGGCCGTTCCTCGGTCGGCGTCCGGGGTATTCGCCTGCTAAACAGCGACGAGGTCATATCGCTGTCGATCCTGCGCCACGAGGAGATCGCCCCCGATGTGCGCAACGCCTATCTGAGCCTCGCAGCGAGGAGGCGGCGGCAAACGGATGAGGAGGGTGAGATTGCTGCCGAGGTGCCGTTCGAACCCGAGGAGGCCGAGGGCGAACCCGCCGGCGACGAAGGCTCGATTTCGGAGGACACCTATGCCGACCTCGCTCAGCGCGAGGAATTCGTGCTGAGCGTGACCGAGAAGGGCTTTGGGGTTAGAAGCTCGGCCTACGACTACCGCATCACTGGGCGTGGCGGACAGGGCATCGACAATATGGATCTGAGCCGGCGCCGTGATGCGATCGTGGCCGTCTTCCCAGTTGGCCACAACGACCAAGTCATGCTGGTGACCGATGGCGGGATGGTAATCCGTTGCCCGGTCGACGACATCCGGATCGCTCGCCGGCGTAGCCAAGGGGTGGTGATCTTCAAAGTCGGTGACGGCGAGCGGGTGGTGTCGGTGGCGCGCCTTCCGGACGTCTCCGAGGAGAACGGAGAAGCCAACGGAGCCAACGGATCAGACGATTCCGCGATAAGCCAACAAACCAGCGAGGGGGAGACATGACCCAACCGCGGATCGGGATCTACCCCGGCACCTTCGATCCGATCACCAACGGACATGCGGACATCATCCGGCGGGCGATCAAGATCGTCGATCGGCTGGTCATCGGTGTGGCTCGCAACGACGGAAAGGGGCCGCTGTTCGCCACCGACGAGCGGGTCGAGATCGTCCGCGACGAGATCGCCCATCTCGCAAACGGCGACGCCGAACGCATCGAGGTGCGCGCCTTCGACAGCCTGTTGGTCAACTTCGCCCAGTCGGTTGGCGCGACCATGGTCATTCGCGGGCTGCGCGCGGTTTCCGATTTCGAATATGAGTTCCAGATGGCCGGCATGAACGCCCGGCTCAACCCTGACATCGAGACCGTCTTTCTGATGGCCTCGGACCGCTTCCAATTCATCTCGTCCCGTTTTGTCAAGGAAATCGGCGCCCTCGGCGGTGACGTTTCGCATTTCGTCAGCCCGCGCGTCGTGGTGCGCCTCCTCGACCGTTTCACCAACGGTCGTGCCAAGCCGCGCCGACGCGCTATCGCCGCTGATTAGCTAAGGCCCCTCACTAGCATCGTTGACGGAGAGTGAGGGGAAGCTATCCGATGATGATAACCCATAGCCAGTGCATACCTTTTTCTCGGCGTTGTACCTTCAGGCCTAATGGTGGCGCAGCACCACCCGCCCGCGCACCCTCCCCCCGCTCTTCAAGTCGCTCAATGCCGAGCTCGCCTGGTCGGCAGGCCGCGTCTCGATCGGGATCGGCGGCACCTTACCGGCCTGTACGAGAGCGAGGAGCTCCCGAAGGTCATCGAGCGTGCCGACATAGGAGCCTTCGATCGTCATCATCTTGAACGGGAATAGCACGGTCGAGATCGGGTGGGCACCACCATAGAGCCCGACCATGACGAGCTTGCCGCCCTTGCGCAGGGCGCTGACGCCGAACTCCATCGTCTTCGGCGAACCGACGAAGTCGATCGCCGCGGCGGCGCCGCCGCCGGTCGCCTCCATCACCTGTTTCACGGCGTCGGGTGCCGCATTGTCGATGGTCGCGATCGCGCCCATTTGGCGGGCATGCGCGCGCTTTTGCCCGTCGATGTCGGCGACGTTGACCTTGCCCGTCACTGCGGCCGGCGCAATGTGCACCGCACTGCCGCCGACGCCGCCCGCGCCAATGATCACTAGGTGGTCGTCGGCACCCAAATGCTCGCGCGTCTTCTTTAGCGCCGAGAAGGCGGTGATCCCGGAGCAGGTGTAGGTCGCGGCGAGCCCTTGCGCGACACCCTGATGCGGTAGCAGGTAGCGGCCATGTGGCACTATGACGTGCGTGGCATAGCCGCCGGCGCGCCGGGTGCCGAGCGTGCGGGGGTTAAGGCAGAGCAATTCCTCGCCCTTCCGGCACACCGTGCATTCGCCGCAGCCGATCCAGGGGTAGGCCACCA
The DNA here is from genome assembly GCA_963703745.1 of uncultured Alphaproteobacteria bacterium. Classification (GTDB taxonomy): domain Bacteria; phylum Pseudomonadota; class Alphaproteobacteria; order ATCC43930; family CGMCC-115725; genus AP-15. The sequence goes on from CAVPFL010000002.1 coordinate 1,116,493, forward strand.
CCTTCTCTCCGACCTTGACCCCCGAGGCCTGAGGGCCGAGTGCGGCCACCTCGCCCGCGATCTCGTGCCCCATCGTGAAGGGCAGACGCACACCGCGCGATTCGAGCGAAATGTGATGCCCGCCGCCCAAATCGAAGTACCCGTCCCAGATATGGACGTCGCTGTGGCACACACCCGCCGCCTCGACGCGCAGCAGCACTTCCTCGCCCTTGGGCTCGGGATCCGGGTACTCCCGCGCTTCCAGCGGCTTTCCCCATTCGATGATCTGCATCGCACGCATGCCGGCATCTCCCGTTTCGGTAGAGTACTTAGCCCCAGACGTCGCGGGCGGTCTCGACGACGAGGCGCAGTTTGGCCTTCTCCTCTTCGATCGTCAGCGCGTTGCCGTCGACTGTCGAGGAAAACCCGCATTGCGGGCTCAGGCAGAGCTGTTCCAAGGGTACGTATTTCGCCGCTTCGTCGATCCGGCGCTTTAGCTCGTCCTTGCTCTCAAGCGCCGGCCGTTTGCTGGTGACCAGTCCCAAGACCACGCGCTTCTTCCCGCGCGGCACAAACCGCAACGGCGCAAACCCGCCCGAGCGGGCATCGTCGTACTCCAGAAAGAAGCCGTCGACCGCGAGCTCGCCGAACAATGCCTCGGCGACATGGTCGTAGCCGCCTTCGGCCACCCAGGACGAGCGAAAATTGCCGCGGCACATATGGGTGCACACGGTCGTCCCCTCAGGCTTGCCGGCGAGCGCGGCATTGATCAAACGAATGTTGGTCAGATGCTGCTTGTCGCCATCGCCGCCGATGCTCGTCACATAGGCGCGCTGCGCCGGGTCGTTGAGATAAGCAAGGCTGGTGTCGTCGAGCTGCAGATAGGTGCAGCCGAGTGCGGCGAGGCCGGCGATCTCCTTTCTGTAGACTTCGGCGAGGTCTTGCCAGAAGGCGTCCATCGCGGGATAGGCGGCCTGGTCGATCACAGCCCGGCCGCCGCGGTAATGCAGCATCGAGGGCGAGGGGATCGTCAATTTCGCGACGGTTCCGGCAGGTGCCGATGATTTCAGATAGGCGAAATCCTCGGCGAAGATCGTCTTGTCGAGCGTAAGCCGACTGCCGATGCGAAACGCTCCGAGTGCCGCCTCGACCGGCCCCGTCTCGTTCTTGAACTGGATGCGCAGAGTGCGGTCCGTCTTGGCCACTCCACCGATCTGATAGAGGAAGTCCATGTGCCAGGAGCCACGGCGGAACTCGCCGTCGGTCACCCCTTCGAAGCCGATCTCTTGCTGCATGCGGACGACATCGCGGATCGCCCCATCCTCGACGCGCTGCAGCTCCGCCGCGGAGAGCCGGCCGGCCTGATGCTCCTCACGCGCCCTCAGCAGTTCCACCGGACGCAGCAGGCTGCCGACATGGTCGGCGCGGAACGGGGGTCCTGAAATATCGCCCATTGCTGCCTCCCTATTTCTCATGGCGGATTGTAGTCCGTCCCTTTTACGTCATTGCGTCCAGGTGAAGCCATGGTCAAGCAGACAGTCGGGTCCTAGGTCTGGGACGAGGTGGTCAGTCGCTATCGAGTGAGCAAACCGGCTCCAGGGCAGACTATCCGGGCGACGGCGTCGCGCGACCATGTCGGAGTAATCCTCAGTCAGTCGGCACTCCGTCACACCCCGGTCCGTTTGCGCAGCAGGAACTCGCGGCCGGCTTTGACCATCGGCACCCCGTCATAGGCGATGATGTCGGCCGTCGCATAAGTCTCGCTCCAGAGCTCGGGCAGGTAGGAGCCGGTGCCGATCACGTCGATCGGGGCGTTGGCGGCCGCCATCATGCGGCACTTGGCCGGCCCAAACCCCGAGCTTGCGACGATCTTGACGCCGGCAAACCCGGCTTCGTCGAGGGTCCGCCGCAATAGCCAGATCGCCGCCGCGGAAACCCCGGTCCCGACGAGATGGCGCAGCTCCTCTTCGCTGCGATAGCCGCGGATCGATTGCGGCGCGTGGCGCTCGAGCACTTCGTACGAGCGGCCCGGATCGAGTCCTTCGCAGTATCGACCGCCGGGCGTATCGATGCGGACCGCGAGTTGGCCGGCGGCAGCGAGCTCGGGGAAACGCCGCGCGACTGCGACGGCGTCCGAGGTCTCGTGGCCGAAATAATCGATCAACACGGTCATCGGCTCGTTTGGGAAGACATCGCGGAACATCTCTGCGGCGCGCACGGTCGATCCGGCATAGCCGATCAGCGCGTGCGGCATCGTCCCAGCACCCTTGTCCTGCCCGAAGAAGGCAGCAGTGGCGCCGGCGGCGCAGCCGACAAAGCCAATTGCACCGGCTTCGCGCTGGGCATGCGCCGAGCCGACCGAGGCGGCGTACGCCATCATCTGAGCCATCTCGGCGCCGGCGCAGTGCCGCGCGTCCATCGCCAGGAAGGCCACCTTCGGGAGCTCAGCGCACATCGCATATGCGTTGTAGGCGGCGACGCAAGGCGGGCCGAGCTTTTGCAACAATACGGTCTCCAGGTCGACGAGATGAAAAAGCGGCCCGGTGACGTGGAGGATCGGCTCGCCGGCGCCGACCCAGGCGCCCTCGGGATAACCCAGCTCGATACCGAAATGGGTGCCGCGCTCGACCGCCTGGTTCTCCAGAAAGTCGCGCGCCAGGCGGGGCGTGCAGATCACCGGCCGGCGCATGAAGACCGCGTAGGTCGCCGGGCGGTCGCCAAAGCGGCCGACGATCGCCTTGGTCTTGAGAAAATAGCTGTCCGTTTGCGCCGCGAGCGACCCGTCCGTCACCGGTCGCCTCAAGAGAATGCGGCGAGACGGCGCTGGCCATTGACGCCATTGCGCTGGCGTCGCTGCTTCAGCGCCTCGGCGATCTCGAAGGCGAGCTCGAGCGCCTGGCTCGCGTTGAGCCGCGGGTCGCAATGCGTCAGGTAGCGCTCGGCAAGCGAGGCCTCGCTGACTCCCTGGGCACCGCCGATGCATTCGGTGACGTTCTGCCCGGTCAACTCGAAATGCACGCCACCGGCATAGCTCCCCTCTGCGTCGTGGATCGCAAAGGCGCTGTGCAATTCGTCGAGAATGCGGCCAAAGACCCGGGTCTTGTAGCCGTTCGAGGAGGTAATCGTGTTGCCGTGCATCGGGTCGCAACACCATACGACCTCGCGCCCCTCGCGATGCACCGCGCGGATCAGGTGGGGCAGCAGCGCCTCGACCTTGTCGGCGCCCATGCGGGTGATCAGGGTCAGTCGCCCCGCCTCGTTCTCGGGGTTCAATTTATCGATCAGACGCAACAAATCGTCGGGTTCGAGCGTCGGGCCGCATTTCATGCCGATCGGGTTCTTGATGCCGCTCAAAAACTCGGCATGGGCGCCTTCGGCCTGCCGGGTGCGGTCGCCGAGCCAGACGAGATGCGCCGAGCAGTCGTACCAATCGCCTGTCGTCGAATTGACCCGGGTCAACGCCTCCTCGTAGGACAGGAACAACGCTTCGTGCGAGGTGTAGAATTCGGTCTCGCGGATCTGCGGCGTCGTATCCGAGGTGAGCCCGCAAGCTGCCATGAAATCCAACGTCTCGGTCAGCCGATCGGCCAGCGCTCGGTAGCGCTCGCCCTGCGGCGAGTCGGCAACGAAATCCTGGTTCCAGGTGTGGACGCGGTGCAAATCGGCATAGCCGCCTTGGGCGAAGGCGCGCAACAGGTTCAAAGTCGCGGCCGACTGGCTGTAGGCCTGAACCATGCGTTGCGGATCCGGCTCGCGCGCCGCCGTGGCGAACTCGAGGCCGTTGATGATGTCGCCGCGATAGGAAGGCAGGGTCTGCCCGTTCTGCGTCTCGGTCTCCGAGGAGCGCGGTTTGGCAAACTGTCCCGCGAGCCGGCCGAGCTTGACGACAGGGCAGCCCGCGCCATAAGTCAGCACTACCGCCATCTGCAACAGCACCTTGAACATGTCGCGGATGTTGTTCGGGTGAAACTCGGCAAAGCTTTCGGCGCAGTCGCCGCCCTGCAACAAAAAGGCCTTGCCCGCCGCGACCGCGGCGAGGCGCTCCTTCAGCCGCCGCGCCTCGCCGGCAAACACTAGCGGCGGAAAGCGATGCAATGTCTCCTCGACGCGAGCAAGTGCGGCTTCGTCGGGATAACCCGGAACCTGCCGGATCGGCAGGCCGCGCCAGCTGTCGGGGGACCAATTTTCAATCATGTCACAACACCCGTGGTTGGAGGCCGTTCCACCCATCGGCGACATTCGGGATCACGGGGAGCATGAAACGCGAAAGCCGCCTCGGTAGGGCGGCTTTGGAAAAACGCGCGAACGCGATCCTAGGCCGCCATGATGTACCGGCAGTACCAAAATCGCGCGATCTGGCAGGGGCCGCAGAGGGCCCTGAGGTTTGCCATGGGCCACACGCTAGCGGCGAGCCGAGCCGGACGCAAGCGCTTTGTGCGGATCACTCGTCGACGATCACGAAAGGGCGAACGGCGCGCACGAAATCCTCTTCGCTCGACCGATGTTCGACCAAAGCGATGATCTCGCCCGCCCACGCGATCGTATCGTCGAAGGCGGTGTCATAGCCGTTGGCGCGCAGGAACAATCGCAACGCGCCAAAGGCCGTGCGCTTATTCCCTTGTTCGAATGCATGTGCTCGGGGCGATGCCTGCCATCAGCGCCACCGCGAGCACGACCATGTCCTCTTCACCAAAACCGTAAAAATTCCGCGGCCGCGCAAGCGCACTTTCGAGAAGACCAACATCGCGAACCAAATGGCGCTCGCCAGTTTCAGCCAGCTCGAGCCGATTGTGTTCGATGACGACTTCTACCGGCAGCCAGCTCGGCTCATTCGGCAAGGGCAGCTCGGATCTTCGGGTATCTGGCGATGTGCTCCCGGCTTAGCTCGGCGTAATCGACCTGGCCTTCGACCGGCCGGGCACGCAAAATCTCGCCGGAGGGGCGCCGCTCCGCCGTCAGCCTCAGCAGCTTTGCGTGGAATTCGCGATAGAGCGCGAACCAAGCTTCAGCGATCGCAATGCTTTGCTCACGCATTCGCCGGACTTCCGACGACATATCCTTGGTCGCAAGCTTCGCCTGAACCGCTTCTATGAGAGGCAAGAGCTTCTCCACCGCGGCGCGTTCCCACTCGCCGATCATCGCGGCTACCCGGGTGATGTCCTGCCAACCGGAATCCGGAGCAGCCGCTCGTTGGTAAAGGGCATCGAGTTCCGCTCGGCGACCAGCCAACGCGGCTTGAGCACTTTCCTGCGCGGAATGGAATTTGGCCGATTGGCTCGACGCCTCGTGCCACTCGGCCGCGGCGATCAGGGCGACCAGGCTTGTTTCATCTTGTGATACGTCAACGGTATCCGGCATATGGCTACTCTGCCGCGAGCTTAATCGGGCGGACCGTCTTCTCGCGCATGGTGACGAATTCTTCGGCCGCACTCGGATGGATGCCGACGGTCTGGTCGAATTGACGCTTCGTCGCCCCGCATTTGACCGCAACGGCCAGCCCTTGAATGATCTCTGGTGCGTCGGGGCCGAGCATATGGCAGCCGAGCACCCGATCGCTGCGGGGATCGACGACGAGCTTCATCAGGGTGCGCTCCTCGCGCCCGGACAGTGTGTTCTTCATCGGCTTGAAGCGCGCCATGTAGACATCGACTTCGCCGAACTCCCCGCGCGCTCGCTCCTCGGTCAGGCCCACGGCGCCGATCGGCGGCTGGCTGAACACGGCCGACGGCACGTCGGCGTGGTCCATTTTTGTCGGGTTGTTGTTAAACAAGGTCTCGGCTATGGCGCGGCCTTCCGCGATCGCGACCGGGGTCAAATTGATGCGATCAGTCACGTCGCCTATCGCGTAAATGTTGGGCACCGTCGAGCGTTGCCATTCGTCGACGATCACCGCCCCAGCTTCGTTGATCTGAACACCAACCTCCTTAAGGCCCATATTCTTGGTGTTGGGCCGGCGGCCCGTGGCATACATGACGAGGTCGGTTTCAATCTTCTCGCCAGCAGTGGTGGTGACGAGATAGCCGCTCGCGGTCTTGTCGATCTGAGCGACCTGAGTTCGGCCGCGAATATCGACGCCGCGCAGGCGCATCTCTTCTCCCAAGGCCACGCGGACATCGTCGTCGAACCCGTAAAGCAGCTCCGGGCGCCGGATCAGCTCAACAACCTCGCTGCCGAACCCGCTGAAGATGCCGGCAAACTCGACCGCGATGTAACCGCCGCCGACGATAACGATGCGGCGCGGCAACTTCTCCAGGTCGAGCGCCTCGTTCGACGAGATCACGTGCTCGATGCCGGGAATGTCAGGCGTCTCCGGCCAAGATCCGGTGGCGATCAAGATATTCTCGGCAGTATAGGTGCGGCCGGCGACCTCGACGGTGTGCGGATCGACCAGTGCCGCATGACCGTTGATGATCTCGACACTGCTGTTGTTCAGCATGTTGATGTAAATCTGCGACAGCCGCCCGATCTCCTTGTCCTTCGCGGCGATCAGTCTGGGCCAGTCGAAATCGGCCGGCGGCACGGTCCAGCCAAAGCCCTCGGCATCGGCAAATGCGTCGGCGAATTGCGCGCCATAGACCAGGAGCTTCTTCGGAACGCAGCCGCGCAGCACGCAGGTACCGCCAACGCGAAGTTCCTCGCAGATCGCGACGCGCGCACCGTAGCTGCCGGCGCGGCGCGAGCTCGCGACACCGCCCGAGCCGGCCCCGATCGTCAACAAGTCGAAATTATAGCGCGGCATCGCGGGAGTACTCCGTCGTCGTGTGTTGGTGGACATTCTGGTTGTCACAACCCCCCACATATCGCAAGCGAGCGGTCCATCGGCAACGGGCGGGCCGGGTATGGGGCGGTCGGATTCACCCAGCGGCGCGGGACCTGCCTGCCTTGGCGGCGATCTTGGGCGCGGCTTCCGTCTCGCTTTCCGCGGTGACCTCGACCTCGACGGTCATCCCTAGAGAGTCGGACGGAAAGCCGGTCCAGGTACCGGAGATCGGCACCGCCTGACGCGGATCGCGGGCGACGGCGACCCGGATCAGGTCGTGATTGCCGACGATGCCGTTGGTCGGGTCGAACTCGACCCAGCCGGCTCCCGGCAGATAGACGCGGAGCCAAGCGTGAGTGGCGCCGCCGCCTACCCGCCGGCCTTCGTGAACATAGAGATAACCGGATACGAAATGTGCGGCGAGCCCGAGTGAGCGGACCGCTTCCATCATCAGCACCGTGAAATCGCGGCAGCTGCCACTCCCCAGCCGCAAAGTCCTGACCGGGTCCTGTACACCGCTTTCCTCACGTTTGACATATGTCAGATTCTGCCTGATCGCATGGGTCATCGCCGCAAGCAGTTCCGTCGTATCGGTGCGGCCGTCATGGCGCAAGAACTGCCGTGCCCACTCGTCGACTTCATGCTCTGGATCGAGGTATTGCCGCTCCATGGCCCGCAACAAATCAGGCATTTCGTCGGCGCCGTAGGTGAAGGGGTATCGTCTTGCATATTCCTCGATCTGAAAGTCGAGGACATCGGTCGAGGACTGCTCGAGGCGAATCACGCTCTCGAAATGAAGCTCCTGAGCTCGCCCGCCGAACCGGGCAACGGCAACGCAGTTCCCGAACACGTCGTGGACCCATCGGATATCCGTGGGTTCCGGCGTGATCATGAGCCTAGCCTCGAGCAGCTTCTGGTCGTAGTAGTCCCGCGGCCGCAACATCATGCGGTGCTCACCGAATGCGACGGTCTGCTTATAGCGGTAGGTCGTGACGTGACGAACGGTAAGGACGGGCATCGCCTCTGCCTATTGCGGGTTTGTTGTCTGCACCTGGCTGGCTTGGGGGGAATAGCCGAAGAAGGCGATCGAGAGGTCGCGGGTGACCGCGCTCAATTGCTGTTGCATCAAGTCAAGGAATTCGTGCAGACCCTCGCTCAGGATCGTCGAAATGTCGAGGGTACCGAGGACGGCGCGCAAACGGTCGAGTTCTTCGGCCGCGTCGTTGCCGTGGCGCAGCGCATAGCGCGATTTGACTTCGCTGAGCAACTGGCTGACCTCGCGCACGCAATGATGGACCGATCGCGGAAAGGCCTGATTTAGCAGCAGGAAACCCGCCACCCGCGCCGGGGTCGTGCTGGCCGTGTGCAGTCGCCGATAGGCGTGGTAGCCGGCCGCCGAGCGCAAGAGCGCATTCCACTGGCTGACATCGGTCGCCGAGCCGACGTCGGAAGGGCTTGGCAACAGCAAGTGATACTTGATATCGAGCAGCCGTGTGGTCTGGTCGGCGCGCTCGATGTAGCGTCCGAGCTGATAGAAATACCAACCCTGGTCGCGGAAGAAGGTGCCCTCGGTGATGCCTGTGTGGGTCTGGCAGGCCTCCTTGATGGTACCCAACAGCGCTGCGAGCCTGCCGGGCGCGAGATCGGCCTCGCTCAGCTCGAGAAGGCGGTTGTAGAACACGTTGAACTGCACCCACATCTCGGTCGAGATCAACGGCCGAAGGGTGCGCGCATTTTCCCGGGCATAGCGGATCGCACTGACGATAGAGGTCGGGTTAGCGCTGTCGATCACGTAGAACTTCACTACACTCTGCGCGGTGGCCGCCGGGTGGGTGGCGAAAAAGCGCTCCTCGTCCGAATTCAGCTGGAGGATTGGACGCCAGTTCTGGCCGCCCCGGTTGTCGCGCGAGAAGGTTTCGTTGACGTCGAGGATGCGCGCTAGGTTCTCGGCGCGCTCGACATAACGTGCGAGCCAAAAGATGCAGTCCGCAAAGCGGGCGAGCAGAACGTCACTCAATGACCCCTCACTCAACCACCCACGTGTCCTTTGAGCCGCCGCCCTGCGAGGAATTGACGACCAGCGAGCCCCGCTGCAGCGCCACCCGCGTCAGCCCGCCGGGCAACACCCAGGTGCTCGACCCCGTCACCGCAAACGGCCGCAGATCGACGTGGCGGGGTTCGATGTGGCCGTCCACCAATGTCGGCGCGACTGACAGGTTGACGCAGGGCTGACTGATGTAGTTGGCCGGGTCGGCGACGAGCTTGGCCCGGCATTCGTCGAGCTCCCGCAAGCTCGCCCTCGGGCCAACCGTGATGCCGTAACCGCCCGCCTCGCCGACCGGCTTGACGACCAGCTCGGCGAGACGATCGAGTGTGTAGCGGAGTGCTTTCGGCTCGCGGCAGATATGGGTCTCGACATTGGGTAGGATCTGATCCTCATCAAGGTAATAGCGGATGATCCGCGGCATATAGGCGTAGACCGCCTTGTCGTCGGCGACACCTGTGCCGACCGCGTTGGCGAGCGCCAGATTGCCCGCGCGATAGGCCCGCATCAGCCCCGGCACACCCAGCATGCTCTCGGGAACGAACGCTTCGGGATCGAGAAAATCGTCGTTGATCCGGCGATAGATCACGTCGACCCGCGACAACCCGCCGGTGGTTCGCATGAAGACGCGGTCGTCCTCGACCACGAGATCCGGACCTTCGACCAATGGCACGCCCATTTCGCGCGCCAGAAAGACATGCTCGAAATAGGCCGAGTTGTAGGTACCGGGCGACAGCAGGACGACCTGCGGATCGCCAACCCCGGCCGGCGCGACCTCTTGCAATGCGGCGATCAGCTTGGCACCGTAATTGTCGATCGCGCGCAGCGAGATGTCGTCGAGCAGATCGGGAAAGGCGCGCAGCATCATATGCCGGTTCTCGACGACATAGCTGACGCCGGAGGGTGTGCGCGCGTTGTCCTCGAGAACGAGGAACGTGCCGCGCTCGTCGCGCACGATGTCGGTGCCGCAGATGTTGACATAGGTCTTGTACGGCAGGTCGATGCCGCGCATCAGCGGACGATAATTGCGGTTGCCAAGGATCAGCTCGGCCGGGACCACGCCGTCGCGCAGCACGTGCTGGTCGTGGTAGACGTCGTCGAGCAGCAGGTTGATCGCGGTGATCCGTTGGATGATCCCGCGCTCGATGTGGCGCCACTCCTCGGCCGATCAGGATTCGCGGCAGGACGTCGAACGGCAGGATTCGGTCGATCGTTTGGGCATCCGAATAGACCGTGAAGGTAATACCCAGGTTGTAGAGCTCGGCGTTGGCGGCGGCGGCGCGCTCTTTGAGCGCGTCGATCGACAGGCAGGAGAGACGCTCGCGCATGACATGGCTCGCCGAGCCGCGCAGCATCTCGCAATACAGGCCCTGCGGATCGTAACCGTCGAGGATCGAGCGATCCATCTTCGCACCCGAGACATCGGCCGACAGCCTCGGCAAGCATTTTCTGCGCCAATACGCCGGAAGTCGACCCCGTCATGCCAGCGGTGGCGCCCGGTGGGGAATCGCCGCCGATGCGCTCTACGTAGAGCGCGCGCGGAAGTTGCATCGTTGATCGCCCGTCGCTGCACCTGCAGCGGATCTGCAGCAAAATCTCGCCACCAGGTTGAAATGACCGCCCGACCGGCGGCGGCATTCCGAAGCAGCCTCTTCGCGAACCGGCGCTTTTCGCCGTTTTTTGCTGTTTTTTGCTGTTTTTGCTGTTTTTGCAGGAAATCATCAGCTACCGACATCGTTATCGCCGCAGAGATCCTGGAATTCAGGCCGCACGGCTCATAAAATAACAGCGAGTAACCAGATAGATTGATATCCTAATCCGCTGTCGATTCGAAACGCGCCGACTGCACCCTAAGCCGCAATATTGCTAATATGGCATGCACTCGGCAAATTGTCAACCACCGATGTGATTTGCCCAGCCCTGGGTGTCGGAGGCCCGATCAAGAGGTGAGACAGGTTCGCCGTTGTTTGCGCCCGATCCGAAGGTCTGACCGCACGCGAAGAACCCCGTCGAGCCCTCGCGGTTCCCGGCTGACGCGAGCATCGAGCCTGGCTTCGAGATTGCTTCGTCGCTCGGCTGCTCGCAATGACGAGCCTCTTTTTTTGACGGGTCATTGCCAGCGAAGCGAAGCAACCTCGGTCCCTGCAGGCCCCGCACCAAATGTCAGATTCGCACCACCAAAACGCGATACTCCCATCGGCCGACGGCACGAGGCCGTCAGGCGGACGTGTGCTCAAACTTTAGGCTTTCGCAACACGCTGTTCATCTTCGCTGTAGCTGGACGCGTCCGAGGCCAGGGATAAGACGCCGTTCGCGATGTCCTGCGCTTGCCCGACCCAGCCGAGCGGCACCCCTCTGGCCGCCTCGTTGGGATCGATCGGGACGTTGCGCCCGCCAGACACCGCAATCTTCGTCCAGATCGGTGTCTCGATGACCCCGGGATGCACTGTGTTGATCCTAATCCCATCGCCTTCCGAGGCGCACTCCATCGCGACCCCTTTGGCGAACAGGCGCACGCCTCCCTTGGTCGCGCAGTAGCCGGCCCGAGCCTGCCGATCCCCGCAGCCCGGCACCGAAGACGTGATGATGATGGAGCCGCCTCCGGCCCGGCGCATCGCGGGAACCGCGTATTTCACCGACAGAAATACGCCGTCGCGGTTGATCGCGGTTTGTCGCCGCCAGTCGGCCAATGACATCTCGATAGCCTTGCTCAAGATGCCGATCCCGGCGTGGCTACCATCACGTCCAAACGCCCGAAGCGCCGCTTGGTGGCCTCGATCACCCCGGGCCAACTTTCTTCCAGGCTCACATCCTGATTGAGGCAGATGGCCTCGCCGCCGGCGCCGGCGATGTTGTCCACGACACTGCGGCTGCCGGCATCGTCGAGGTCGGTTATCACGACGTTGGCGCCTTCGCGCGCCAATGTCGCTGCACATGGAGGACCTATTCCCGACCCGCCACCGGTTACGACGGCAACCTTACCCTCTACCTGGCCCATGATGCTCCAAGCTGCTGAGCTGCGGCGCGGGGTGGCATGAATAAGTGTGTGCAGCTGCGCGAGCTTCTCGAAGTAGCGGCTAGGCGATCGCTGCCAGCTCCTCGTCATGCCCGCGAAAGCGGGTATCCAGGACCAATGCTCGGAATGCCGCCCTGGACTCCCGCTTTTCGCGGGAGTGACGATCTCGCACTGAGATGCGGGGGCGACATTCATCAATTTGCACAACGTCGGCTAGGCGATTGCCGCCAGCGGCCGCGCCTCCGCCGCGGGTTCAGTAATCGGGTAATGACAGGCGGCGAACTGCCCGCGGGTAATCTCGCGTAAAGCCGGCATGGCCGTCGCGCATTGCTCGGTCGCCCGCCCGCATCGGCCGTACAGCGGACAGATGTGAGGGGCCGGGTCGATCGGGCTGCGTGGCTCGCCCGGCAGGCCGATCCGCGCGGACCGCCCGCCGGCGGCGCCCGGCTTCGGCACGGCCGACAGCAACGCCTGAGTATAGGGATGCCTGGGCTCGGCGAACACCCGGTCGGCTGGCCCGCTTTCGACGATATGACCGAGATACATGACGAGGATGCGGTCGCACAGAAGCCGCACGACATTAAGGTCGTGGCTGACGAACAGGTACGAGAGATCGAGCTGCCGCTTTAGATCCTGCAGCAGCCGCAGAATCAGGACCTGCACCGACACGTCGAGCGCCGAGGTCGGCTCGTCGAGGATCAGCAGCCGCGGCTCGACCGCGATGGCCCGGGCAATCCCGACGCGAGCCTTCTGCCCGCCCGAAAGCTGGTGCGGAAAACGGCTAAGCAATTCCTGCGGCAGGCCGGTCAGCCGTGCCACCTCCTCAACTCGAGAGCGCAATGCAGGGCCGGAAAGGCGCTGCAAGCGCAACAACGGGTCGGCGATGGCGCGAAACGCGGTGAAGCGCGGGTTGAGGCTGTCGGTCGCGTCCTGAAACACCACCTGGATGTGCGCGCGCTGCGGCGCGAGGCCGAAACGCCGCGCCGGCACATTGCCAATTTCCGCTCCATCAAAGAGGATCGAGCCATCCGTGACGTCGAGCAATCGCGCAATCAGCCGAACGATGGTGGATTTACCGCAACCTGATTCGCCGACAAGCCCGACGGTCTCACCGCGTCCGATTGTGAAACTGACATCGTCGACCGCATGCAGAAACGAGGGTGCAACGCCACGCCGCCAGATCCGCTGCTTGCCGATCGGGTAGAGCTTCCGCAGCCCGTCGACGGCGAGGAGGGGCCGAGCCGATCTCATAGCGGAAAATGACACGCGACCCCCCGGCCTTCGCCCACTGCCCAACGCGGCAGCGGCCGGTCGAGACAGGCGGGAGCGGCGCGTTCGCAGCGCTCGCTGTAGCGGCAGAGCGGCAGATCCACACGACGCAAATCGGGGAGTGCGCCGGGGATTGCGGCCAGCGCCTCAAGGTTCGGCACACCACCCGGGGTCGCCGCGATCAGCTTTGCCGTATAGGGATGATGCGGCGCGGCAAACAGAGCCACCGTCGGCGCTGTCTCGACGATATGCCCGGCATGCATGACCGCGATATGGCCGCAATATTCCGAGGCGAGGCCGAGATCGTGCGTTATCAAGAGGGTCGCCATTTTCTGCGAGGCAGCGAGCTCGGCGATCAGGTCCATGATCACCGCCTGGGTTGTGATATCGAGCCCGGTTGTCGGCTCGTCGGCAATCAGCAATTGCGGCGCGCAGGCGAGCGCCATTGCAATCATAACTCGCTGGCACATGCCGCCTGACAGTTCGAACGGATAGGATCGAGCGCGGCGTTCCGGATCGGGAATGCGCACCTTCGCCAACATTTCAATGGCGCGGCTCGGCGCCTGCGCCGCGGTGACATTGCCGTGCCGCAACAGAACGTCCGCGATCTGCTTGCCAACCGGCCGGATCGGGTTGAGCGCGGTGCGCGGATTTTGAAAGATGATCGCCAATTCGCGCCCGCGGATCTCGGCGATCGCCCTTTCGCTCGCCTGCAATAACTCCAACCCGCCAAACACGATGGTCCCGGACGTGATGCGCGCCGCCGCATCGAGAATGCCCATGATTGCGTAGGCCGTGACCGACTTGCCGGAGCCGCTTTCCCCGACGAGCGCCATCGTCTCGCCGCGGCGGAGTTCGAACCCAATCCCACCGACGGCGCGTACCGTTCCGCTCCGTGTGCGAAACTCGATCCCGAGATCCTCGACCGCGAGCAGCGGTACAGCATTGTCGGCGTCCATCATGTCCGCCGCAGTGGGTCGACGATATCGCGCAAACCGTCGCCCATTAGGTTAAAGCAAAACACCGCGGCCATCAGCACGATGCCGGGGAAGAACGCGACCCACCACTCACCCGAAACGATAAAGCTGGCGCCTTCGGCGACCATGATGCCCCATTCGGCGGTCGGCGGACGTACCCCGAGCCCGATAAATGAAAGGCCGGCGGCGTTCAGGATGGCGTAGCCCAAGGTCAACGACACCTGCACCATCATCAGTGGCATGATGTTGGGCAATAGCTGCGTCAGCACGATCCGCCCCTCGCCGTTGCCGCACAGCCGCGCCGCCTCGACAAAGCCGGCATTGCGCCGGACATTGGCCTCGGAACGCGACAGTCGGGCATAGATCGGCAAATTGATGATTGCGGTCGCGTAGACGATGTTGGCGACGTTGTTGCCGAGTGCGGCGACGATGCCCATCGCCAGCACAAAGAGTGGGAACGCCATGATCGTGTCGACCGCGCGGCCGACAATGCGGTCGATCCAGCCGCCGCAATAGCCAGCCGCGAGGCCCAGCAGAGTGCCAATGCCGAAGGCCAGCGCGACCGAGGTCATCGCTATGCCGAGATCGAGGCGCGTGGCGACGACGATGCGGGAGAAGATGTCGCGGCCGAGCTGGTCTGTGCCGAACCAGTGTGCGGCCGAAGGACCGGTCAGTGCCTCCGCAGTGTCACTAGCGAGCGGGTCGTACGGCGCCAGCGCGGGGCCGAGTGCCGCGCACAGCGCTAACACAAAAAACAGTGCAAAGGCGAAAGCGGTAACCGGGTTTTCGCTGAGCACATACCTGGCATGGCGCAGTGCCGCGGTCATGCTTCGAGCCGCACCCGCGGGTCGACGAGGCCATAGACGAGGTCGATGACCAGATTGAGCAGCACGTATAGCAGCGCCATCATCAGCACAAAGCCTTGCACCGGCGCGTAATCGGAGGCGATCAGCGCCTCAACCGCGTAGGAACCGAGACCGGGCCATGCAAACACTTTTTCCACCAACACATTGGCTCCGAGCATGAACGAGAACACCATGCCCAATGTAGTAATGACCGGCAGCATCGCGTTGCGAAAGCCATAGACAAAGACGATGCGGTGGCGCGCGAGGCCGCTAGCCCGCGCTGTGCGAATAAACTCGCTGCCAAGTGCCCCGAGCATCGCTGCGCGGGTAATGCGCGCCAGCGGCGCTAATGTAAAGATCGCCATTGTGGCCGCCGGCAAAACGAGCTGCCCGAGGGCAGCGCGAAACGTCTCGAAATCGCCGGCCAGCAGGCTGTCGATCAGGTAGAACCCGCTATGCTGTGGTGGCGCCGAGTTCGAAGACGTCGAGCCGGCCGAGCGGCGCCGGCGCTACACCGAGGAGGTAGTAGAACACATAGACGAGTAGCAGGCCGGTGAAGAATGTCGGCAACGATACGCCTGCGGTCGTGACGATGCGGCATGCGTGGTCGACCGGCGAACCGGGCCGCATCGCCGCAGCGATGCCGAGCGGCACAGCAATCGCTACCGAGAGAAATAGGGCGAGCAGCATCAGCTCGGCCGATGCCGGGAGTCGGGTCAATAGCTCGGTCGTGACGGGTTGCCCGGTGGTCAGCGAGGTGCCGAGATCGCCATGCGCGAGCCGCTGGAGATAATCGAGGAATTGCACCGGCAGGCTGCGGTCGAAGCCGAGCCGATGGCGGATTTCTTCGATTGCCTGTTTGGTTGCCGCTGGTCCCGCGAAATAGACTGCGGGGTCCCCGGGCAAGGCCCGGGTCAACAAAAATGTGACCACGATCACCCCGGCGATGACCGGTAGTGCGGTGGCGAGGCGGCGTAGGACGATCATCGGAACGACGTGACCCGAAACGAATGAAGTGGGTTATTCGTCATTCCGCCGAAAGCGCAGGACTGTCCGGGGAAAGATCGAAGGCTTACCTTGCCGCCAAATTTGGCCCCCACCGCCAGTTTTCTAACCCTCTCCCCCCGCCGGCCGGGGGGAGAGGGAAGGGTGAAGGGGGCCGATATGGCGCCGCCCACCTCACCCTCCCCGTCCCCCGCGGATCAAGTCCGCGGGCTTGCGGCTGACGCCGCGCCGGGGCCCCTCCCTCTCCCCCCTAAAGGGCGGAGAGGGGCTATTTCCGTGAACTTGCAGTTGCGCCATGCAGCACGCGTGCAATCGGTCTCGGTTCCCCGGACAGCCCTGCGCGAAAGCGAGAATCCATGGGCCCGAAAGCCTCAACAGCTGGCCTGGGCCCCCGCCTTCGCGGGGGTGACGATACCTTGGCGATATCAGGCTGTTCATTTTAGATCGGACACTTAGACCTGATCAGGCCTTGGCCAATTGCCGGTAATCGAGCTGGCGGTGGAACCAATATCGATACCCGGTCACGTTCTTCTGCATCGCGACATCAAGCGAGGGCTGGAACACCGAGATGCGCGGTACATCGGTGAAGGCAATCGTGATAAAGCCTTCGACCTCCTCGTCGTATTTCTTCGGATCAGTCTCGAAGCGGGCGGCGTCGATTAGTTTGTCCATCGCCGGATTTTGGTAGGACATGTCGTTGAACAGCGAATTCTGCCCGTGGTAGTTCCAATAAAAAAAGTATTCGGGAAAGTCGAGCCAAGCGCCGAACACATTGGCAAGGAGGGGCAAGGTCTTCTTCGAAAACTCGGCCCGCCAATTGGCGCCGGGGACCTTGTTGAGCGTGACCTTGATACCGATCTGGGCCAGGCTCTCCTGTACCAATACACAAAGCGGTTCTTGGGTGACGGCATAGCCGAGATCAAAAGACAGCGTCGTCTCAAACCCGTCGGGTAGTCCCGCTTCGGCGAGCAATTGCTTTGCCTTCGCGATATCAGTGACGTATGGGCTGGGTTGCGGCCACTCCGTCGTTGTTACCTCACTCGGACCGCCGAACATCGGTTTGCCGCGACCGAACATCGCCGCATCCATGACCTTCTGATAGGGGATCGCATAGGCGACCGCCTGGCGCACCTTGACCTTGTCGAAGGGCGGGATTTTGACATTCATGCTGAGATAGATCAGCGCGCTTTCGATCAATGAACCAACCACCGTGAGCTTCTTGTCGTCGGCCATTTCCGCCACGTCCTTGGGCGGCAGGTCGACCGAGATGTCGGCATCGCCGCGCTCGATCAATGCCCGACGATTGCCGGCCGAAGGGACGATTCGCCAAATCACCCGCTGGAGTTTGGGCACGGGCCCCGATTTCCATTGGTCAAAGCGCTGGTAGATCAATTCCTGACCCGGGGTCCATTTCTCGACGCGGAAGGCGCCGCCGCCGGCTTCATTGTTCTTCAGCCAATCCATCGCCCACGGGTCCTTGTCCGTGGCGTGCTTTTTGGCCAATTCGGAATTGATCACCGCTGCCGACGGCACCGTGAGATCCGGCAAGGTCAATTTATCCTTGCGCAGAAAGTCGATGCGGAAGGTGTAGTCGTCGACCGCGACAAACTGTTCGGGCTTCTGCATCGAGCCGGCGGCGAACTGAAAGGTCGGGGCGCCGCCGACCGTCACGGCGCGGTCGAACGACCATTTGACGTCCCGGGCGGTGACCGGAGCGCCATCGTGGAATTGCGCGTCCTTGCGCAGTTTGAAGGTGACCGACATGTCGCCGAGATCCCAGGTCTCGGCCAATTCCGGCACGATCCTGGCGGAATTGTAGTGGTCGTTGCCGTTCTCATCTTTCTTGACCCCGTAGCTCACCAGTCGGTCATAGGTATTCCACGATGCCTCGTAACCAGGACGGTTCGTGCCGACCCCCATCACGTCGAGATTGTTGGGACCGCTCTCGGATAGGGTCAGTAGCGTGTCCTTGTGCGCTTGTGCGCGAACAGGCAGGACGTAGGCAGCAGCAAACGTCCCCGCGGCCGCCGCTGTAGTGCGCTTAAGAAAATCGCGCCGCCTCATCGCCGCTCCCACTCAACTGTGATGTGGAGTGACCTCAGCAATCGGCATGCCATCCGCCGTCGGCTTAAATCCCAGCCCAGGGCGCAATGATGTCCAATCTCTAGGCAGACAAATCGCGGTTTGCCGGTTTGACCAGCGGGCGGACCGGCAATCCGGTGAGCCGATTTGGTCGGCGCATTCGCGGTAGGCGTGCAGGTGCCGGGGCTCGACGGTAAACTGCCACCACTCCGGAACCCGGCATGCCGGGAATCACCTGAGCAAGGTCAACAATGATATCGAATCTGCCACCGCTCCAAATACTCCACCCTGCATCTTGATCATTTTTATCGCGTGCTCATGATTGGATCGGTCGGTAGCGCCGCAACAATCTTCGAGCAGCAGGCATTCGAACCCACGATCATTTGCCTCGCGCATCGTTGTGTGCACGCACACGTCGGTGGTGATGCCGCTGAGCACGAGGTTGTCAATTTCGCGCAGCCGCAATATTAATTCGAGATCGATTGCGCAGAATGATCCCTTGCCCGGTTTGTCGATAATCGGTTCACCCGGAAGTGGGGTCAGTTCGGGAATGATCTCCCAGCCCGGCTCGCCGCGCACCAGTATGCGGCCGCACGGGCCCGGGTCGCCGATGCCGGCGCCGATGCGCCGTGAGCGCCAGCGTTTGTTTTCCGGAAGATCGGCGAGGTCGGGCCTATGACCCTCCCGGGTGTGGAAGATGTGGAACCCTTGGCGGCGCATCTGCGCAAGCACCGCCGCGATCGGCATGATCGGCGCACGGGTAAGGCTCAAATCGTATCCCATTCGGTCGACATAGCCGCCGATGCCGCAGAAATCCGTCTGCATGTCGATGACGATTAGAGCCGTGTTCTCTGGCCGGAGATCACCATTATAAGGCCAAGGATACGGATCGGCCGCGACATACCGCTGGGTCATCTCGGTCTCTTGCGCTCAGAGTGTCAATCACCGGACTTTATCAATTAGCGTGCCAATGACCGCTACGGTCTCTCCTCTCGAACTCGTGTCCTTGCGCCGCGCCTTTCTCGGCGGCTCAATCTCGGCCGCCCAGCTGGCCGGGCAAGTATTGACCCGCATCGCACAATCGGACGATCCGGCGATCTGGATCTCGCGATCGAACGAAAGTGCGGTTAGAACGCGCGCGCGTGAACTCGACCTTGAGGCGGCGGCCGATCCGAGCACCATCGCAAATCTGCCGCTGTTCGGCATTCCCTTTGCCGTCAAGGACAATGTCGATATCGCCGGCATGCCGACCACGGCCGGATGCCCCGCCTTTGCTTACACCCCGACCGAGACTGCGCCAGTTGTGGCGCGACTGCTGGCCGCCGGCGCCGTGCTCTTGGGCAAGACCAACCTCGATCAGTTCGCCACCGGATTGGTGGGCACGCGCTCACCTTACGGGGTGCCGCGCAATCCCTTCGACGCGCGTTTTATTCCAGGCGGATCGAGCTCGGGGTCGGCAGTGGCGGTCGCGACGGGGCTCGTCAGTTTCGCGCTCGGCACCGACACGGCGGGATCAGGACGTATTCCCGCCGCCTTCAACAACATCGTCGGGCTAAAGCCGACCCGCGGTCTGTTGAGTACTCGGGGAGTAGTGCCCGCGTGCCGATCGCTCGACTGCGTGTCAATATTTGCTCTGACGGCGCAAGACGCGTCGGCGGTGTTCGACGTCGCCACATTCTTCGATGCGGACGATCCGATGGCCCGCGCGCCCGATGCCGCCGTCGCCCCGCACTTTGGATCGCGCTTTCGGTTTGGCGTCCCGAAGTGGACTGACCTCGAGTTCTACGGCGACAAGGCGGCGGCGGCCCTCTTTGGTGCGGCTGTCAGAAACCTAGAAAGAGCCGGTGGAACTAGCGTAGAGGTGAATTTCGCGCCGTTCCAGGACTCCGGACGGCTGCTCTATGAAGGCCCTTGGGTCGCCGAACGCCTGCACGCCACCCAAGCACTGTTGCACGAGGATCCCGGCGCCATGCTGCCGATCACCCGCTCGATCCTCGAAGACGCCCGCGGATGCAGCGCGCTCGACGCCTATCGCGCCCAATACGAGCTGGCGGCGCTTCGCCGCGCCGTCGACAGCGAGTTTGCCACGATCGACGTTCTGCTGCTGCCCACCGCCGGCACCAATTACGAGATCGCAGCCGTAGCCGCCGAGCCAAAGCGCCTCAACGCCAATCTCGGGTTCTATACCAATTTTGTAAACCTGCTGGATCTCGCGGCAATCGCCATCCCCGCAGGCTTCGGCGAGAACGGTCTGCCCTTTGGAATTTCGCTGATCGCGCAGCCCTTTAGCGATACTGCACTACTGGACCTCGGAACACGCTTCCAAGAGATCGTCGTCTTGCCATTGGGCGCCGCCAAGGTCTGACATTTGCCCATATTTTGTGCGATGCATTAAGAATGTTCATAAGCTTTTGTATCACAGGATGTTTTTCCTATTGCACCGCAGCAATAGTGGGGGATAATCACCCAAGATAAGGTGCAGGGTGGGGACGCCGCACTCCACGAGGCGGACAAAATGACCCAAACGACATTCAGCCATCAGAAAGCGAACTCTCCCGAAGCTCGCTATGCAGACGGCGGCCTGCGCTCCTTCTTCGTCTATCGGGACACCGGCGTTACCGCCGCTACCAACGGCAAGGTCCGCGTGCAGCTGGTGCGCGCCGCGTATAAGAGCTCCGAAGCCAAGGGCGGCACCGGTTTTCATTTCCACACCGCCGACGTCCACGTCGTCTACATGGTCCGCGGCTGGGCCAGGTTCGACTACGACGGGATCCATACCTTGGTCGAGGCAGGCGACTGCGTCCACCAGCGCCCGGGCATCGTCCACAGTCTTTACGACTGGTCGGACGACATGGAATTCATGGAGATCATCATGCCGGCGGATTTCGTCACCACTGAGATCACGCCGCCGGCGCTCGCATCGGCGCCCGCCGACGTAAACGGCTGAGCGAAACTCCTCAGTCGCTGGCGTATATGATGTTCCTCATGATCGGATAAATATGATTGCTCCAGCGGCGCCCGTTGAAGACGCCGTAGTGGCCGACGCCGGTCTGGACATGGTGGCGCTTCATGTACGGTCGGAGGCTATTGCACAGTTCTTGGGCAGCTAATGTCTGGCCGACAGCGCAGATATCGTCGCGCTCACCTTCGACGGTGAAGAGTGCAGTGCGTCGGATGGCGCCCGGATCGACGCGCCGGCCGCGCCATTCAAATTTGCCCAGCGGCAATGCGTGCTCCTGAAACACCGTGCGCACCGTCTGGAGGTAGAATTCGGCGGGCAAATCCATGACGGCGCAGTACTCATCATAGAACGCCCGGATCGCGGCCGCTTTTTCGTCGTCGCCATTGGCGAGATGGCAAAAGAGATCGATCTGGGCTTTGACGTGACGATCGAGGTTCATGCTCATAAAAGCGGCAAGCTGCACAAAACCGGGGTAGACACGGCGCAGGGCGCCGGCGTAGCGCAAGGGCACGATGCCGATCAGATTGTGCTCGAACCACTCGATCGGCCGGCTCGTCGCCAGCCTGTTGACCTCCGTCGGATTGACCCGTGTGTCGATCGGACCGGCCATCAACGTCATGCTGCGCGGCTGCGCACGATCGGCATCTTCGGCCATAATTGCGGCAGCCGCGAGCACCGCGACGCAGGGTTGGCACACCCCTACGACATGCGCCCCGGGGCCCAGCACCTGGAGGAAGGTGATGACGTGTTCGACAAAGTCGTCGAAGTCGAATGGGCCGTGCCGCAAACCGACATCGCGAACGTTGTGCCAGTCGGTGAGGTAGACGTCGTGATCGACAAGAAGCGTCTGCGCCGTACCGCGCAGCAAGGTCGCAAAATGCCCCGACATCGGGGCAACCAAAAGAACCCGCGGTTGCGCCGCGACCAGGTCCTTTTCGAGGTGCAGCAATGTGCAGAAGGGTGTTCGATGGACCACCGTCTCGCGCACGGCGACCAGCCGATCGCGGATATCGACCGTGTCGATGCCAAAGGCAGGCCGGCGGTGACTCAACCCCGCACGGGCAACGAGTTGCCAGAGGGCTGCGACAGCTCGTTGGAACACATTGCGAGACAGCCCCGGCAGCGGGTGCACAAGTGCCGCTGCAGCCATATCGGCAATCGCCCGCACCGGTCCTGCGATGTCGGAATAGGCTTGAAAGTTCTGATAGATCACTTAGCAACACCGGCTATCGGCGAGGACCCGGGATAACGGGTTTCGCCGTTAAAGTCGACGCATCCTCTGCACAGCACCATATCGAATACCTTCTGGAAATGGCATGGCGGCTGCATAACGGGCACGGGGAGGAGCGCGCCGATGACCGAGACCATTTTGACAATCAGTAGCAAGAATTATTCCTCCTGGTCGCTTCGCGGCTGGCTGCTGTGCAGAATGGCCGGCTTGAAATTTGTCGAAGAGGTGGTGCCTGTCGACGACCCGACTAACCGCGCCGAGCTGTTGCTGCTGTCGCCGTCGATTCTCGTGCCGTGCCTGACGCATCGGGGCATCAGGATCTGGGACACTCTAGCGATCGCCGAATATCTCAACGAGGTGCGGCCGAAGGCCGGGCTGCTGCCGGCGGATCGCGCCGCCCGAGCCCGCTGTCGCTCGATTTGCGGAGAAATGCACTCCGGATTTACCAATCTGCGGTCGGCCCTGCCGATGAACCTCAAAGCCCATCACCGCGGCTTCAAGGTCTGGGCGGGCGCACAGGCCGACATCGACCGCATCACGACGATCTGGCGCGAATGCTTCGCGGTTTACCACGGCCCTTATCTGTTCGGGCAATTGACCATGGCCGACGCAATGTATGCGCCCGTCGTCACGCGTTTTCTGACCTACGATGTCAAGCTCGACGCCGATTGCGCCGGCTATCGTGATCGCATCACGGCGCTGCCCGAAATGATTGCATGGCGCGAAGCCGCGATGCTCGAGCCCGAAGAGCTCGAAGAACTCGACATGGAGTTTTGATTCGGTTCGTCAGTCTTCCGCTGCCGCCTCTTCGACGAGGACGACGGCCGCCGGATAACTCTGCCGGCTGAGCGTATAGCAGACGCCGGCGACAAGCAGGTAGCCCACTGCCACCGGGGTCGAGCTGCCGATCCCGAGCGTGGTGCCGTGGATGAAGCCGAAGAATGACAAGACCGCGCCGGCGCTCGCGAATAGAGCCGCCCACTCGAATTTGCGGTCGATGATGAAGGCCGCGATCGCCCCAAGAATGAGCCCGGCGAGCACCGCGCCGCCGCCGAGCAATGCCATGCCGTGATAGACGACACCGGTGGCGCCGAGCTTGGCCATGCCCACCTGTTCAGCCGAGGTGCCGGCCGCGCCGAGCGCGCCGTCGATCAAGGTCTGCGCCCAGGCGGCGATGTTCGGCAAGATCGCGAGCACGATCGCGGGCGCGTGCCGCGGCGGTGTCGCCTGGAAAGCCTGAGCCCCAATGACCAGGCCGATATAGAGCAGGATCGGCAGGATTGCGACGAGCGGGATGATCGCCAGCAGCAGCGCCGTCAGGCCGAGAAAACACACAATCCCAATCACCACACCGGTCACGAGCGAGTAGCCGATCCGGCCGCCGACCGCCTTCCATCCAGGATGGCCGATATAGACCGCCGGCGGGAACGGGCTGCCAAGCAACCCACCGACGATTGCTCCGGTGCCGTCTGCCAAAAGGATTTGGCGCAGACTGTAATCGTCTCCGGCCGCAGCGGCACTCTCGACGTTGTTCATGCCCTCGGTGAAGTTGTAGATTCCGAGCGGCACGGCGGTGACGAGCAGCGGCCCGATGTCGCCGAGAGCCTTTGCGAAGTCGGTTGACGGATAAGGCAAACGCAAACCGAACTGGCTAAAGGCAGAGACGACTTCCCCCGGCTGCATCAATTCATCGAGGTGAACGAGCTTGGCCAGCCATGCGAGCACCGTGCCCAGGACGACTGCGGCCAGACCGCCCGGTAGGCCGAAGGGCAGCCGGATACCGGCCATCCAGCTAACCAGGACAATGGTCAGCGACAGCATAAACAACCAGGGGTCTTCCCAGCCGAGGAAGGCCGGACGCATCGAGATGAAGGCGATCGAGATGCCGGCGAGGGTGCCGAGCATCGCCGCGCGCGGCGTGTACTTCCGTACAGTCGGTCCGACGAAGGCGCCGAGCAGCACGATAACGCCGATCACGAGGCACCAGACGAGGCCGGACTGCCAGGCCAGCACCGGATTGTGCGTCTTCAGATAAATCGGCAGCATGATCAGGAAGACGACGATGAACATATGCGGCACGCTCGGCCCATAGGGCATCGCCGTCACATCGTTGCGCCCCTCGCTTTTGGCCAGCCGCCAGGCAAGGTAGGCGTAGTAGAGGTTGCCGAGCGGCAGCGCGATCCCGAGCGCCGGCAGGATGCGGCCGTAAACGATATCGGCCGGCAGGTTGACGACGTGCAGACACAGCCCGGTCAGCACAATAACGTTGAGAACGACGTTGGTGAACAGACCGAAAAAGCCGTTCCAATCGCCCGGAACCCACCAGCGTGGCGCGGCAATTGCGGTGTTCATTACGTCGTCCTCAACGAGCGGCTGTTTGGAGTGCGGCGATGACGGCCTCGGACGAGGCGACCCAGCCGAAGATGCCGCCTTGCGCCTTAATCATGCGCAGTCCCATCTCCTGAAACTCCGGGAAGTACGAGCCGACGCAGTCGGCGACGACGACGCAGTCGTAGCCGCGGTCGTTAGCCTCGCGCACCGTTGTGTTGACACAGACCTCGGTGGTGACCCCGCAGACGATCAGCTGAGCGATGCCGCGGTTCTTCAGCATGGCGTCGAGGTCGGTGGCGTGAAACGCGCCCTTGCCCGGCTTGTCGACGACCGGCTCACCGGGCTGCGGGTAGAGTTCGGGGATGATATCGTGCCCAGGCTCGCCCCGCACCAGGATGCGGCCCATCGGGCCCGGGTCGCCGATGCCGGCGGCGAGGTTGCCGCGGGCTTTCTTTGCCGGCGGTAGGTCGGCAAGATCGGGCCGATGGCCCTCGCGCGTATGGATGATGGTCAGCGCGGCGGCGCGCGCCTGCTCGAGCAGCGCGCGGGTCGGCGCAATGGTGCGGCGCAACAGCGAGACGTCGTTGCCGAGTGCCGCGCCAAATCCGCCGGGCTCGAGAAAATCCCGCTGCATGTCGATGATGACGAGGCTCGCCCGTGCCGGATCGAGATCGAACGCGTAAGGTTCTGCCTCGATGATCGCCATCGCCATGACACCCCGCTTTAACCGTTGTCAAACGAAAGCAAGCCGCGTGCCACAGCTTGCCGCGAGGGTTAATGACGGGCCTCTCGATCGTCCGGGCCTGCCTCGAACACCCGCTCGAAGTCGACCGTTCCCGCACCCTCTTTGCAACCCACTACCACGACCTGACTGTGCTCGCCGCCAAACTCGCCGCAGTCGCTTGCCGCAAGATGCGGGTCAAGAAGTGGAAAGGGCGCGGCCGCGCCCGACCCCAAGGAGGTGCGCTGACGGGTAAGCTCGACGAGAAAGTCGCTCGTTAGGGGCTCGGGCCATGCGGTCGTCCTAAACCTTTGAGATCGTCGGTCGGATGGACCAACCTCAAGTCTCAGTTCTTGCATCAAGCCTGAAGCCGCAGCCTCGTTACCGGCTGACTCCTCGGAAAAGGCCGGACCCTTAATTCTTTATAATCATTCATATGGCATCGTCCGATACGTATTCGCGGTGGCTCGCTCGTTCGTGTTAGCTGCCCAACACTCGCGTCAGAGCCAATAATTCTTGTCGGATACTTTCTCGCGCAGTGCGGGGCAGGCAAACATCCCACTCAGCCGCCAAGCGACCTGGGTGTTACTAGTTGGGAAGAAGCCTACTCCATGTTTTACGATCGGCTTGAGGAACAGCGAGACCTTGGCACGTTTCGAAACAGCCTCCAGAAGGTGCGGGATGCTTTCGACGCTCATGTCCAGAACAGGCGAAGGGGCTGGTACAAAGATGGAAAACCCGCCCCGCTCCCATAGCCACACCAGAAGATTTTTGATCGATGGCGGTTACCGGGCGATCGGCAACTTTGGATAGCAGTCCAGCCCCACGTCAGCCGGTGATCCCAGGCCAGACTATGTTTAAGCAGGACCGCCGGCTTGTCCTGGTTTGCGGTGACCAGAGGGTAGTACAGACACCCATGATCGTGGGGCAGATCGACAACCCGATCCTCGAAGGAAATCCGCCGTCTGTGGTGGCGAGCGTTCGATCGCGTCTGCGGTTGGTTTCCCCTCATACGGCTGTCGATCTTCGACCGGATCTGGGCCCTGAGCCTCCGGGGTGAGCAAGCTTGCACTAAACAGATGCGCCTTCTCATCGTCGTCCTGACACTTGGATTAACCCTCGGTTATGAAGGCGCGAACGCCGAAGGTTTCGATGGGAAGTGGGCAGGCACTTATACGTGCGGCGCACATGCGTTCCACCCCAATTTGGGCCCGTTTACATGGTCATTCCCGGTCGCGATTCAGAACGGCGCGATCTCCGGAGCAAAACGATATTTGTCCGGGGGAGATGAGAAGCCAGCCACAGCCGCTTTCGACGGCGGCATCGATCAAGGCGGCACTGCAAAAATCAATGTTCATCTGGTCGATGTTGTAAGCACGACAGAGAACTGGCACCAGGAACTTGTCGGATCGGCAAACTCCCGAGACCAGATCACTCTTTTGGGGACAATGATAACCCCTCGCGGATTGGCGCGAAATTGTCGGCTTACTCTGAATCTTGTTGCACCAGCGCCATCACAGGTCGTTCAGGTTGCGCCATCACCTTCCGTGGCGGAGCAAGCTCAACGCGCTAAAGCGCCAAGGGAGGCGAGGCCTTCCGTACCGGCTCAAGCTACTGCAACCGTCCAAACCCCACCTGCCCCTTCGGCGCAGCCGGCTTTCCCCGCCCACCAAGACGCCCTCGATGCTGAGCGACAACGCCTCACGGCTCAAACGCGGGTGATCGAGGCCGAACGTCAACAAGTCGCCGAGGCCGCAAACCGTGTCGCCGCCGAGAAGCGCGAGGCTAGCGCGCAAGCGCAAAGGGCAGCAGCGGATAGGAAGGCGGCTGAGGAGGCTGAGCGGAAGGCTGAGGAATTGAAGCACCAGAATGCCCCCACAGCCTCGGCCACCCAAACCTCGCCCGCCGCAGCAAATCCGCCATTAGCGGCCCTGCTTGCCCCTACGCCGCCACCATCGCAGCAGGAAATCACAAGCCCAAACCCATTATCGAAAATACTGGTAATTGGGATTCTAACAGTGATTTTGTTCGGGGGAATTGGGCTCACCGTTCTGATGATAACGCAGAAGCGTAGCTTCGAAATACCGTTTTTTGGTTCTACCAGACGAGAAGTAAGCATCCGTTCAGAGATACATCGCGCCGCCGCAATATTAGCAACGCCTACTGAGGGCATTGCTCAGGTGAGACAAGCCAACTTGCCGCCGCTGTTGGACGAGACAGGAACATCGAGCGTCTTACATGAAACTGCGCATCAGGAAAGGGAGCGAGAAACGGAGTCGGTAGAGGTCGCAACATCTGAGCGAGAGGGTGTGCCACGTGACCGTCGGGAAGCAGCCATAACGCCAGAGAACAACCGCGCGACAGGCTCAACCGGGATGGCGGTTGCACCACCGGCCAGCGGTGGACAGGATCAGCGGTCGCTAGAGACGACCGACAGGGCAGAACGCCATTTAGCCGCGATATTCGCCGCTGATATAGTCGGCTACAGCCGACGTATGGAACAGGATGAAGTAGGCACTCTCCGCCAACTCCGTGATCTTCATCATAATTTGATCGAGCCCAAGATTGTTGAGTATCGTGGACGCGTCTTTAAGACGATGGGCGATGGTTTCTTGGCAGAGTTCGTTAGTGTCGTCGACGCAGTCCATTGTGCCGTCGATATTCAGCGCATGATGGCTGCACGCAACCTCGATTTGTCGGAAGACCATCGACTAAATTTGAGGATCGGCGTCAATCTTGGTGACGTGTTCTGCGAAGGTAAAGACGTGTTCGGCGACGGGGTCAATATTGCCGCGAGACTGGAAAGCATTGCCCCACCCGGTGGAATCTATATCAGTCGGGCAGCGTGTGATCCGATCCGTGAGCGGCTTGCCTTCGACTTCGAGGATCTTGGCGAGCGCCGCGTGAAAAATATTGCGCGCCTCATACACGTATTTAATGTTCGGATCGAGGGTTTGACTGGAGGCATGTTCGCTGAGATCGGAGCTAACTCGGAATCCGCGCCCACCTCCAGTAGCCGTGCAGAAGCTCCCGTGTAGGCACATCCCGCTGGGCGGCGTTAGCTTATCCGTCCCCGCCCCCTGATCGAGGTACCGCAAATCAAATTCCGGCCCACCCACCCGACCTTCGATATCCGAACACGCAACGGATATTATTTGAGTGGCGAATGGCGGGCCGAAGCTGGACGGCATGCCCACGTCTACGTCTTCATATCATCCCATTGCCGACGCTAGTGACGATCACTTGAACCCGTTGCAGTGGTTCTTTTATGTGGTATCCGTCAGTCGATTACCACCGAACAAGACAATTAGACTGGCGAGGATCAGATTATTAGGTACGGTTGTTTCCTGGCATGAGCTTTTCGCGGCAATCGAGCGTGCGCTTGGAACGCAGACAAAAGTTCCCTCAGATAGAGGATGGTTAATGGACTGGTCCAGCAACTTACGCTTCTACTGACGGGACTGCGAAGTGGAAGGACGCACGACCCGCACCAAGACCTGTACAGCGATCAGGTCCAAGCTGCGACGCCTGCGGTGACCATCGCCCCTGAAGCGTTATGAACCACCGCCGGGCCGCCGCGCAGAGACGGCGCAGGAGACGCTGAGCAATCTGAAAGTTATCACCCTGAGGAGTCCCCTACGTATTCAATAGCGCGGCGGTGGATATGGATAATATGGAAGCGGTGGTGGGTTGATCGGCGCTGCCTGCAAGCGGTTCAGCTCCTGCTGGTTCAATTGCCGGGCGATGTTGCCGCCTGACCGGCCAGCTCGAGGCGAATAACTCGGTCGAGGTGTATAGCCGGCCGGCGAGTAGGCTGGCGCCGGCGGCGGATAATACGGATAGTAGGCCGGCGGCGGATAGGGGTAATACGGGTCCTGGACATATAAGCCCGGAAAGGGGATGCCGACGCCGATGATGACACCGGCATTGGCAGGTGCCGGCGCAATGGAGCAAATGCCGATGCTGAGAGCAGCGGCGGCGAGAGCGGCTGTCCAGAGACGCAAATGCAGCGAGATTTTTCTGGCGCTATCCATGTTCGTCCTTTGAGCCGAAGAGTCGTCGGAGCCATATACGGTCAATATATGCAAGCTCATGCTTCCGGCAACTCTCGACCTGCTCAATGATACCGGCCGGGAGGGTTTTGCAGTATTGCAGTGTTGATGAGGGGAGAAGTGCCCGTGCCGCGTCTGACCGTGAGCGCCCTAGACCCGACCGCGCCCGGCCGACGTGGCACTCGGCATCGTCGATGTCGTCGGGAGGCTGGGTGCGCACTTCTCTCGCTTTGGATTACCTCGACCCCCTGAGCGGCCGCGCCGATCTGAGTCGAAATGGCCCCAACCTGCGCTCCAAGCGTCGTGGGGACCCCGTTCGGAATACCGCGCCCCAGTGCCAATAGCCCTTGTTGGTCGCACCAGCGGCTCCGGTGCCAACGGCGTCCGCAGCCATCGCGTATCAGCTCAATGAGCGGTGTGCTGCACCGAGCTCGATCTCCGCCCTTTGCGCCAAACCGGGGCCGCCTGACACCGCGCTGCTACAGGGGCCCACCCCGAAGCCGCCGTTCGCGAAACGCTCCTCGACGAACTGACCCCGCGCGACGCCCTCGATCTCCTCTACCGGCTGAAGGGACTGGTGGCGGGATAAGCCGGCACCCCGATATAATGCCTCAATCATGTCGCGAACATCGTCAAGGAGGTGCGCTGATGGGTAAGCTCGATGGGAAAGTCGCCCTGATCACCGGCTCCGGCCGCAACATCGGCCGCGCCACCGCGTTGAAGCTCGCGGGGGAAGGCGCCCACATCGTCGTCAACGCGCGCACCAACCAGGCCGAGGCTGATGCGGTCGCGCGCGAGGTTCGTGACCACGGGGTCAAGGCGATATCGGTCCTTGCCGATATGGCCAAAAAGGACCAGGTCGATGCCCTGGCGGCGCGCGCCTTGGCCGAGTTCGGCCGCGTTGACATCCTGATCAACAATGCCGCGATCCGACCGCACAAGCCTTTCACCGAGGTGACGGTGCAGGACTGGGAGCATGTCAGGGGTGTGGTCCTCGACGGTGCGCTCTATTTGACGCAGGCGGTGATCCCGTCGATGGTCAAGAACCGGTACGGCCGCATCCTGTTCTTCACCGGCCATGGCGCTTTTACCGGCGGCAGCGGACGCGCGCATGTCTCGGCGGCGAAGATGGGCCTGATCGGGCTGGCGCGGTCGCTCGCCAGCGAATACGCCGGGCAGAATATTCGCGCCAACGTCGTCTCGCCGGGCAGCATCGACACCCGGCGGGACAACCCCGAATGGTATCATGGCCGCGTGCCGAATGCGGCGGGCATCCCGCTCGGCCGCCAGGGCCAGGTCGACGAGATCGCCGCGACCTGCCTGTTTTTGGTCAGCGACGACAGCGGCTTCATTACGGGCCAGACCATCCACGTCAATGGCGGCGTCGGCTTCTACTGAGGTTTCTCCAGTAACTCCGCGATCCGGTCGACGACGTCTTCGAATTCGGAGGAACACTGGACCATCTCGTCACCTTCGTAGCCCTTGGAGCAGTGGCCGGTGGCTTTGTTCAGGGCCTCTCCGGCTTCGCCTTCGGCCTCACCGCGATGGCGATATGGGCTTGGTCGATCGAACCGATCCTGGCCGGCCCGTTGGTCGCGTTCGGCACATTGTTCGGACAGCTCCTGTCGATCGGCGCCGTCCGTCGCGAGTTGGATGCGCGGCTGATCTGGCCATTTGTCGCCGGTGGAATTCTCGGCGTCCCGCTCGGCGTCGCCCTGCTCCCCCACCTCGACCTGCTCGCGTTCAAGCTGGGGGTCGGGGTTCTGTTGCTGGTTTGGTGCCCGACGATGCTGCTGGCCCGCAAGATCCCGCGGATCACCGGCGGCGGACGTCTCGCAGACGGCTTTGTCGGCTGGATCGGCGGAATCATGTGCGGGATCGCCGGACTGAACGGCCCCGCTCCCACTCTATGGACGACCCTTCGCGGCTGGGAGCGGGATCGGCAGCGAGCCGTCTTTCAGACGTTCAGCCTCGTCACCCAAACGCTGACGCTGGCCGCCTATCTCACCGCCGGTATCCTCGAAGCCGGCACCGCGTGGCTGTTCGCTGTGATGGTCCCGGCGATGCTGATACCGACACTGGTCGGCGCGCGGCTCTATCGCAGCTTCACCGACACAGGCTTCCGGCGCATCGTTCTCGGCTTGCTCGGACTATCCGGGGCGATTTTGGTCGCCACCACCGTTCCGGCCTTCCTCCGATAGAGTCAGTGGAAACACCCGTGGACGGGATGCGCGTCCTCTTTAGCGCGGCGGAGATCGCCGCACGGGTTGAGGCGTTGGCCGCCGAGATCGCTCGCATGCTTCCGGCGGATCTCCTCATGATTGGAGTACTCAAGGGTGCGGCGGTATTTGTCGCCGACCTCGCCCGCGCGCTCGACCGGGCGGGCGCCCATCCCGAGATCGAGTTCATCCGACTAAGCAGCTACGGTCTCGCCAAGCAGAGTAGCGGCGCGGTGCAGCTGCTTGGCGATATCCCGGGCGGCCTCGCCGGGCGGCCGGTATTGCTCGTCGACGACATCGTCGATACCGCCCGGTCGATCGCCTATGCCGCCGCCCAATTACGTCGGCGCGGGGTCAGCGACCTCTGGATTTGTGCGTTGCTCGACAAGCCGCAACGGCGGGAGATCCAGATTGCGATCGACTTTGTCGGCTTCACCGTCGGCGACGTGTTTGTCGTCGGTTACGGTACCGACTACGCCGAGAAATATCGCCATCTGCCCTACATTGGCACCGTGGATCGATAGGGCAAATCTGAGTGCTCCTTGGCCATTAGGTGAAGACCTAAGTAAGTCGTCGTTTTTTCGTTTTTTCCCGGCATCGCTCCTTTACGCGCAGGGAGGTCCTAGGGGACAGAACACGTTATGAATAGGGGTTCCATCCGTCGAAGTCCGGCGCCCCACGCGTAACGCGGTTGCCAATCGATCAGTGACGCTCTTAATTTCAAGAAGTTGGTTTTCGCCATGGCTCCCCCTTAGCGTGTTCACCCCGAAACCAGACGCGGGAGCACTCTTAGTCGATATAGACCAACAATCCTCGAAGATGTGTGAGCCGCTTCACATAACCGGGCGATTTAGGTTACACCTGGCTCATGGCTTGGTTGGATTCCCGCTCGTTCTTTACGTGATAACCATCACACCGAGTGGACAGCGTCGTCGCGAAGAAGGCCGGCACTAGCCGGCTTACTTCTCCGCCAGAGACCAGACGGAGTCCCAGTCGGAGCTCGGTACTTTGGCGTGAAACTGCGCTATGCGGGCAAGGAAGACCTTGCTCGGTTCATCTCCGGGCATGATCGTGAGGCAGTGCTCAAAACCGGCGCGCGCCTCGTCCCAGCTCTTGTGGCGATAGGCGGCGAGCGCTTCGTCAAAGGCATCGCGCAGCTTGAGGCGCTCTTCGGCGACCCCACCTTTGCGGCCGAGCAACTCGAAGATGCGTTGCGGCTCGGTCTTGCCGGCGACCAATACCTGGTCGATCTCGCGAGTCTCGACCAGATCGGCAGCGAAGCGATTGGTTCCTTCGCTGACCAATACGTGCGTGCCGTAGGTCTTATTGGCTCCTTCGAGGCGTGAGGCCAGGTTTACTGTGTCGCCGATCACGGTGTAATTGCGTGTCTGGTCCGAGCCGATATTGCCGACCACCACGTCGCCAGTGGCGATGCCGATGCGGACGTCAATCTCCGGAAAGCCGCGCTTGAGACCGGTCAGTTCGGGCAGTTCGGTGCGGAATGCGGTGAGGCCGGCGAGCTGATCGAGTGCCGCCAGACAGGCGAGCCCGGGATGCTCTTCGGCGCCGGTGAAGGGTGGGCCCCAAAAGGCCATGATCCCGTCGCCGATATATTTGTCGATGATGCCGTTATTATGCCGCACTGGCTCGGACATCACGGTCATGTAACGGTTCAAAACATTGACCAGCCCGGCGGGCGTCATGCCTTCGCTAAAGGCCGTGAACCCCTTCATATCGCAAAACAAGATCGTCATCTCGCGGCGCGAGCCTCTAGCGTCGGTCAATTCCGGCCGGTCGATAAGTCCGGCGACAATGCGCGGGTCGACATATTTGCCGAAGGTATCGCGGATCTGCGCTTTGACCCGCAATTCACCGACCATGCTGTTGAAGGATTGCGTCAGCCGGCCGATTTCGTCGCGCGAGGTAATCGGCACGACCGTGTCGAGGGCGCCGCGCTCGACGGCGGCGGTGCCGACCAACAGACGGCGCACCGGGCGCACGAGACCGAGCGTGACGGCGGCGGCAACGGTGATGCCGAGGGCCGCCGCGATTGTCAGCAACGCCACGCCGATTGCAACGACGCGCCGCTGATAGGCGCGCGTGCCGACAATAGCCGCACCCGCCAGCCGCCGCATTTCGCTGCGGTCGGCGTCGATCTTGCGGTCGAAATCGTCGCGCCAGTCGTCGAGCTCGCCGAGCAGCTCTCCGGTCAGCGGTTTGTTGTCGGCTTCGGCGGCGGCCAATAACTTGCCGAGGACCGCTGCGTAGCGTTGCCGTTCCTCGTGCAGAGTTTCGATTTTCTCGTCCAGCCTAGCCAGCGCGATATTGTCGTCAAAATCGAGCGGGTCGGCGATCTGCCGGTTGATGTATTGGCGCGCGCTGGCGATCTCTTCGTCGCTTGCCTTCCCGGTGCTCGTGACCCGCTGGCGCAGATCACTGAGTTTCGCGGCATTATCCCCGCCCTCGGCAATGGCCAGCAGCAGCCGGCGGACAAAGGCCGATTCTTCGACCGAGCGGATGTTGGCCTGGGCGAGCGCGACATAGGCCGGGAAATAGTTCTGATCGATGATCGCGAGCTGGTCGTCGACGGTGCGCGTCATCCGCATGCTCAACAGTGCCACAGCCGCCATCAGGATCAGCAGCCCCACGGCGATGCCGAAGATCTTCAAACCGATCGGAAAACGCATGGCGCCGCCCTCCTGAGCGGCAAAAAGCCGGCGGCAGGATCGGCCGCCCGACACGGTGCCGCGAATTATAGCCGATTGGCATTACTTTATGACGGAAAGCCCTCGCGCAGATGGCGGGCGGTCAGCGAGGTCGGTCGATCTCGGGCGCGATCGATCCAGGATCGCGCAGGCTTGACGCGACGTCAGTGCGCCTCAGCGCGCCGCGAACTGCGTCTTGCCGAAATAATTCTCGCGCTCGGCGTCGGTGGTTGGGCCGCGCCACGCGCGGTCTGCCAGCACCGCCACCCCGCGCTGCACCGCCGGCCGCGCCGCCATCTCGTCGTGCCAGCGTTTGACCGAGGGGTAGTCGGCGAGGTCGATGTTGCGCTGATCGGCACCCCGGATCCATGGGAAGGTGATGATGTCGGCCATGCTGTATTCGTCGCCGGCGAGCCAGTGCGACTCCGCGAGGCGATGCTCGAGCACCCGATGCAGGCGCTTGACCTCGTTGGTGTAGCGCTCGATCGCGTAGGGGATCTTTTCGACCGCGTAGCTGGCAAAGTGGTTCCATTGGCCGAACATCGGCCCGACACCGCCCATCTGGAACATG
Organism: uncultured Alphaproteobacteria bacterium; assembly: GCA_963703745.1. Classification (GTDB taxonomy): domain Bacteria; phylum Pseudomonadota; class Alphaproteobacteria; order ATCC43930; family CGMCC-115725; genus AP-15. The sequence goes on from CAVPFL010000002.1 coordinate 1,151,262, forward strand.
ATCCATTCGAGGCATTTGTAGCGGCCGATCGGATCCTTCGGGATCAGCCTGCCGCCGTTCCTCTCCGACAGGTAGATCAGGATCGCCGCCGATTCGAACAGGGTGAAAGGCTTGCCGCCCGGGCCGTCGGGGTCGACGATCGCCGGGATCCGGTGGTTGGGGGTGATCTTAAGGAATTCGGGCTTGAACTGGTCGCCGGCGCCGATGTCGACCGGAATGACCTTGTATTGCAGGCCGAGCTCTTCGAGCGCGATGTGCACTTTATGACCGTTGGGGGTTGGCCAAGTATAGATTTCGAGCATGCCAGGATCTCCGGTTTGCCTCGGGAAATATGCATCGGTCCCGATAGTAGGAATTTCGCAGCCAAGGCGGAAGCGTTGCCGAGCCCGCCCAGAATGCGTAGAAGGACGCGATGAACCGACGGCGACAAATTCAGCTGACCACCGATGAGCAGGCGGCATTCTTTCGCGAACAGCGCAAGGCCGCTCTCGCCACTCTCGACCAAGACGGCTTCCCGCACGTTGTGGCGATGAATTATTTCGCCAAGGACGGCGCCTTTTACATGACCTCATACGCCAAAGCGCAGAAGGTGGTGAACATCCGGCGCAACCCCAAGGTTGCGCTGATGATCGAAAAGGGCGACGCCTATGCCGAACTGCGCGGGGTCATGGTACGCGGGCATTGCGAGATCATCGAGGGCGCCGACGCCGTCAGGGCGGCGTTTGCCGGAATGGCCGAGGCGCGGGGTACCACCCCATCGCGCCCTTCGGGATCGGTCGACAGCGCGCCTAAACGCGTGGTGCTGAAGATCATCCCGGAGAAGGTCACCAGCTGGGACCACAGCAAGCTCGGCGGCAGGTACTGAGCCGCCGGCTCGTCAATCGACCTCGCCCCGATCCTGCTCAGCAAGGCGGCGGAGCACGTCGTCAGTCGCGCCGTGCGGCAACCATTGGTTCCGCCGCTCGATGCCGAGCTTCCGATAAAAGCCGAGTGCGGGATTCCAGTCCAAAACATTGAAATGGAGCGCCGGCCAGTCGCGCTCGATGGCGACCATAGCGAGCCGGGCGATCAGCCGTCGGCCGACACCGCGTCCGCGCGCCCACTCTCTCACATAAAGGTCCTCGAGGAAGAGGCCGGGCTTGCCAAGCCAGGTCGAGAAATCCGGGTAGAAGAGGGCAAACCCGGCAGGTTCACCATCGAACGCCAGCAATGCCTCGAACCGAGGCTCGGGCCCGAAGCCGTATTTGCGCAGATCATCTTCGGTCGCGACTACTGCGCCGGGTGCTTTTTCGTAAGCGGCCAACTCGCGGATCAGCTGCAGCAACAGGCCGACATCGTCGGCCGAGGCGAAGCGAAGGGATATCGTGCTCATAACTTAGACCAACTCGGTTGACCATCGCGCGGCTTGAGCCATACTCAGAACATAGCGGAGCTGAAGCCATGACCGTGCAAGTCAATATAGCCGAAGCCAAGGCGAAGCCTTCCGCACTTCTTGATCGGGCGCTCGCCGGCGAAGAGATCGTCATCGCGCGGGCCGGCAAACCCTTGGCCCGCCTCGTCCCAGTCGAAGAGCGGCAGCCACGGCAAAAGGGCGCGTGGCGGGGCTGGGCGGCGCAGGTGCCGACCTAAGAGTTTCTCGCTCCCATGGATGCGGAAGATTTGGGCCGGATCATGGTTGTTCAGGCGCTGGCCGAGCGGTGTCACATGGTCACGGTCGACCAGGTGTTCCCCGATTATGACGTGCCGGTGGTCTGGTAGCGTCTGATCGCCGGCACACTCACCGCTCGCGCCATTCGCGGACAGCACTCGCCGGATGGCCAAAGTCGCGTGGCACCAAGCCGGCGTGAAACCAAGTCACAAAGGTGTAGATGCTAAATACCGGCAGGCGCAGCCGCTCGGAGAGCGCGCGGGCGTAGGGAACCATATTGGTGCATTCGAGGAGCACCGCGCCGACCTCAGGATGGCCCGTAACGAGCGCATGGCCGGCGGCAAGGATGTCGCACTCGGCCGCGGCGACGTCGAGCCGCTCCTCGTCATTGATCATGACCCGGGTGAACTCGCTGCCGTTGTCGGTGCCGACAACCGGGGTCGCCGGATCGGCGCCTGCGGCAAGCAGGTGCTCCTCGGTGAGATCTGCCGCGCTGACCGTGACGACCCCGACGCGCTTACCGGGCGGCAATGTGCGCTCGATCAACGGGAGCTGCATCAAGCTCGAGGTCGCAACCGGCACGCCGACATGCTCCGATATCTCCCGCTGGTAGAGCGAGAGAAACCCGCAAGTCGTGGTGATGCCGTCGGCGCCGAGGTGCACGAGCTCTTCGGCAGCACCGAGAAAGGCGTCGAGCAGCCCGGCTGCCTTGTCATGAACAACGCGGCGCGGCGAGGCGCCAGGCACGACCTTATAAAGAACCGGAAACGGCCAGGTCTCGGCGTTGCCCATGTCGCCGGGAATACGCGGGAACCGCGTCTCGAGCATTAGGATGCCGACCCTGGCTCCGTAAAGGGATTTCCCGCCCCGAGCGATCCGCAGAGGGTCAGCCATCTCGCGCAATCTGTTGGTGGCTTGCTTTGAGCCCGATCGTAGTCAACGCGGCTCTTCCAGCGTCCGGCTCTCGATCCCGCGCGCAATGTGGCGGCCGCATCATTCGCGAACCCGCTCCTTAAGGCTTAGGTCTTGCAGATTACGGGCTTGCGATCTCCAAGTGAAACATTTGCTTCAAAGGCTGCAACCGTAGACGGGGCCCACAATCAACGACGAATTGCGGTCGACTGGCGCCCGCGTCAAATATTCAGTTCCGAGACGGAAAGATCCCTGCCACGGCGATGCACTGCAGCAAAACCGCACCGCTGGCGGTGAAGACCGGTTTGGCCGTGGGGAGGGCAAAAGTCGTGATCCCGTCCCCGCCAAAGGTGATTCCTAGCAGCGAAAATAGGGCGGTGTTCTGGCTGATCGGCAAGATCTGGCCATTGAGCGGCGACCAGCCCGCCGGGCAGAAGTTGAAAGCGAATGTCTCGACCTCCCCGAGGAACGGGTTGGCTCCGGCCAACGCGGTACGCGGATTTGCGAACAGCACAAAACATACCACCGCCCACAACGCGGTGCGAAAATACCGGTAAATCATTAGCTCCTCGTGACCTGACCGCCTGAGTATCGCTCGGCTCGATCGTCACCGGCCTCAAGGCGCATCGTAAACTGCCCATATCGGCAGCGTACAGTTTGGAAAGACTACGCTGAAGGTGACTGTTAGCTGGTCCGACGACGGATTGTAGGTCTGGGTGAAATTTGTAAAGGCTGGGGTATGCACCGGACCGGGATAGGTTGGTGTTTCCTTGAAGTGTATCGTTCCGCCGGTGGCGCTGCCAAATGTCAATATCGTCTGTCCATCCAGCGAATAATAGGTGGATCCGTCAAAATAGATGACCTCAGCAAAGGACATCACCGCTTTCGTATTGCCCTGGTTTATTTGAAACTCTGTATTTCCGTTATCAACCAAACACCAGGATGAACCGCTGCCGTAAGCCAGGGCCGTCTTCACCTGTCCTCCTACCAGCTGGCCATAGGTAAATGATTGGGCTTGCGTCGGTATTAGTAATCCGAGAGCAGCTCCAGCTAGCGCCAGCACAGCGAAATGGCGCACTTCTGTACCTCTTGTAAATTTTAATGTTTCACTAGATAACACATGTATAGTGCCGGGGCAATGTTAATTTCGCGCCGATAACATTAAAAATACTTGTAATACTAAGAAATTTGGCGCCAACTTGGCAGCTTGGGTTGTTCGCGTCGGCGTTTGGCATGAGTGGCCGGGCCGCCGAAGACCGGCTTGCTGCGATATTCGGCGCCTCATTCGCTGACGTAGAACGCCAGCCTAGTATCGCCGCCAGTCCGGAGAGGTGCTTGATGCCAAAGAGCCGTAGCACGCGGACAAAGGTCTCCGCACCTGGCATCTCCTTCGGCGTTTCCCAGAATGGCGGTCACGCGGTAGCTTAGGCCCGCGACAACGATAGCCCGGTCAGACGGCATGGAGGAGACGATGGCGGACGAGGCCAAGCTGGTAGCTATGGATGCCAACGCGATACCACCGAGCCGATCCGCGCGAGGCTATCCTGAGCCGTTCGCGTCGCGAGTCACGGGGCGGGTCCGCCGGACCTTGGGCGATGTGTTCGGCCTAACCCATTTCGGGGTCAACTTGACGCGGTTGGCGCCGGGGGGCATGTCGGCGCTGCGTCACACCCATTCCGGCGAAGACGAGTTTGTCTATGTACTCGAGGGCGAGTCCATTCTGGTGACCAACACAGGGGAAACCGCGTTGCGCCCCGGGATGTGTGCAGGCTTCAAGGCCGGCTCGGGCAACGCTCATCACTTGATCAACCGCACTGATCGCGACATCGTCTATCTCGAGATCGGCGACCGCAACGCGGGCGATACCGTGATCTACCCGGATGACGACCTCGGAAGGGCGCTGGCACCGGACGGCACCCGGGTCTTCGTCCACAAGGACGGCCGACCCTACTGAACATCACGGAGGAACCATGCTCTCGCCAGCCACCCTCGCCGCCTATCGGCGCGACGGCTTCATCGTGCTCCCCGATATTCTGGAGTCGGCGCAGATCGAAGCGTTGCGCCGGGTGACCGACGCGTTCGTTGAAAACGCGCGAACTGTCACCGGCAATGACGAGGTCTACGACCTCGAGGAAACGCATTCTCCTGAGGAGCCGCGCGTGCGGCGCATCAAAGCGCCGCATCTGCACGATCCGGAATACGCGCGGGCCGCCCGCCATCCGCGAATTGTGGAGGTCTTGCAGGATCTATGGGGCACAGTGCGCTTCGATACCGGCAAGCTCAACATGAAGTCGGCCGGATACGGGGCTCCGGTCGAGTGGCACCAGGACTGGGCCTTTTATCCGCACACCAATGACGATCTCGCAGCCGTGGGGATCATGCTCGACGATTGCGAGATCGGGAACGGTCCGATGATGGTGATCCCGGGCAGCCATCAGGGTCCGGTATACGACCATCACGGCCCCGATGGTCGGTTCTGCGGTGCGATCGACCCGATGGGCTGCGATGTCGATTTTTCGCGAGCGATACCCTGTCTCGGCAAGGCCGGCTCGATCACCGTCCACCACGTGCGCGCTGTGCACGGCTCGGCGACCAATTTCTCCGGCAAGGAGCGACGATTGCTGCTGTTCCAGTACCGCGCGGCCGACGCCTGGCCCTTGCTCGGCTTCGCCGGCGGGATCGAGAAATTCGACGATTTGTTGCTCGCCGGCAGCCCGACCCTGATGCCGCGCCTGGCGCCGGTACCGGTCCGACTGCCCTTGCCGCCGGCCGAACACCAGGGGTCGATCTATGAGAACCAGCGCGCCACCGCCAAGCGGTTCTTTGCGACCGCCGCTGAGCGAGATCGCCTCGCTGCCGAATAGGAACTCCCTCAGGCCCAGCCCATTAGAGCCGGGCCTGAGATCGGCAACTCTTAATTCGGGTGGAAGACCAACGTGCGGAGCTCTATGCTCTCGCGTGGCGGCGCGTCGGCCGGGGTAGTCGGGTCGGTGAACGAGGTATGCGCCATAAAGCGCGCGCGCCCGTCGGTTTTCGTGTCGCAGCACTTGAGCAGCACCGCTTCGTCTCTGCGCATCTCCGGCACGTAATACCAGCGGTGCGAAGGGTTATAGGTGACCGAATAGGTCTCGCCGACCCGGTGGCGATAGACCAAATCCGAGGGCACGAGATCGCCAGGGTCGATCGTTCGCGCGTCGCACATCGCGAGCGGGGCATCGCGCAACGGCCCGTGAATCGGACGCCACAGGTTGATGACCTGGACGCGGCCGCGCAACAGTTCCTCCGCGTCCTCGGGCAGCAGATCGCGCACCCGCTGCGGACCCGATTTGCCAGTATGGTCGACATGCACGCGGGTCGCCGGCTGCGGCGGCACACCCGGTGCGCGACGGGCCGCGCCCGGCACCCGGCGGCGCTGCAGGTGATCGAAGATGAAGACGCGGCTGGCACCCGTCACCTTGGCGATGAAGCGCTCGGCCTCGGGATAATAGACCCGGCGCACCTCCTCCTCGTCCCAGAAGTCGCGGACCGTGCTGCGCTGCTCGACGAGCGCAAAGCCCTGCCGGTCGAGCGCGACTTCCGATGCCATTGGCCGCATATCGTGGATCCGCACCGTGTGTGGCTCGGGCGTCATGTTCGAGGTCGGCACGCCGGGCGGCGCATCGTAGGCGTAGTAGCGCGGCCTCTCCGCCATCGGGACGATATAGTTCAGTTCGGCTTCGACGTAGGGCAGGCTGTCAGGGGTTGGCATGGTCTAGTCCTCCTTGGTCTTCGGGGAAGTTGAAACGCGCAAAGCCGAATGGCTTGCACCACCATACGGTGATCGGGCGGAAAGCCGAAGCGGATAGATGCCCTTCTTGCGTCACTCCCGCCAGAACGGCTTATTGCTGAGGAATTCGGCGTCCGAGCGGGTGATACCGATGTCGCGGAGCATCCTGTCGTCGAGCCTGGCAAGCTCAGCGCGGCCGTGCGCCCGCCGCCGCCACTCGCGAAATGTCGTAAGCACCCGGCCCACCACATTGCTCGCCGCTCTTCGCTTCCGGTGATGCGGGATCGGACCGATCGGGCGACGCGGTATCTCGAAGTGGATGGCCGCCATTTGAGCTCTCCTAACAGGCTGCGGAAAAACGCGCTGTCTGGAAAGCATCCTCTAGAAACTTCATAGAGGACACTCGTTAAAGTCGCTGATAATCGCTCTCGGGACAGGCCTTTGCATCGATTTTGCCGATTTCAGCCATGTCCGGGCAGATTCCAGGCATGGCTACGCCACTGCCCCCACCAGTTTGGGCAGCCGGACCAGGTTGTAGGCGGTGGTCGTCAGCGTGAACATCCAGCCGACACGGGCGAGGCCATGGTGATGGGTCTTGCGAAAGCCGGCGGCCGCCTTGGTCCAGCCGAATACCTCCTCAATGCGCTTGCGCAGGCGGCCACTGACTGCATAGCCAGAATGGCGGGTCGTCCGTCCGTCGATTGCCGAGCGCCGGTTCGTGGTGTTCTGCGCCACGTGCGGCGTCACGTTGTACTCCCGCAGGTCGGCGACAAACGCGGCCACATCATAGGCCTTGTCGGCGCCGAGCGTGATCCGGTGATTGCCGGGACGAGCCGCGATCATCTCCAGCCCCGCCTCACGCTCGGCCGTGCCGGTTGCCAAGGTCAGACGCGCATCGACCACCAAAGCATGCCGGTTCTCCATCAGAACGTGCCCCAGATAGGCCAGCTTGGCGGGCTGGCCCGGTCCTTTGCGATACAACCGGGCATCGGGATCGGTGGTCGAGGCGTGCGTCTGGTTGCTGCGCTTCTCGCCGTGGAAGTCCCGTTCCCCGTTGTGGCCGGGAGCCGGCGGCGCGCCGCTGCCATCCTTCGGGCGAAAGCTCTTCATGCTGGCCCAAGCCTCGATCAAGGTGCCGTCTACCGAGAAGTGATCGTCCGACAGCAGCGCCTTGACCCGCTCTTGGTTCAATACTGCCGCCATGAACTTGCTGGCGATGTCCCCGGCGATCAGCCGCTCACGGTTCTTGGTAAACACTGTAACGTCCCACACCGCGGCGTCCAGCGACAGCCCGACAAACCAGCGGAACAGCAGATTGTAGCCGAGTTGCTCCATCAATTGCCGCTCCGAACGCACCGAATAGAAGGCCTGCAGCAGCAGCGCACGAAGCAATTTCTCCGGCGCAATCGACGGCCGGCCGAACTTGGCATACAGCTTCTCAAATTCCCCCGACAAGGCCCCGAGCGCCTCGTCCACAATCTTGCCGATCGGCCGCAACGGATGATCCAACGGCACCCGCGCCTCGCAGCTCACGTAGCTGAACAGCCCCTCACTCCTCGCATCCCAACCGCGCATCGGACGTCCCCCACATCTCGTCACGCGACGCGGATTATACGCCATATCTGGCCCTAGGATGCCACTTTTTCCGCAACCTGCTAAAGCCGTCGCGCGTTGCGAATGCGCTGATGAGTACCATTTGCTCCTAAACTGGCGGCGATGAACAAATCGACAAACGAGACTTTCTCAGTGACGGCTTAGGAATTCTCATCCCGGCATGAGCGGCCATCTGCCACCCTTGAGCGCGTTGCGGGCATTCGAAGCGGCAGCTCGGCAAATGAGCTTCAGCAAGGCCGCCGACGAACTCCACGTCACGCCGGCCGCGATCAGCCATCAGATCCATGCCTTGGAGCAGGACCTCGGGGTAAAGCTGTTTCATCGATTGAACCGTTCGATCGAGCTCACCGCCTCAGCCCGGGTTCTGCTGCCGGGGCTCACCGAGGCCTTTGCCGGGATTCAGTCGTCGGTCAGGCGATTACGAGCGCACAACGACACCGGGACGTTGACCGTGACCGCATCCCCTTCCTTTGCTGCCAAATGGCTGGTGTTGCGTCTACACCGCTTCCAGGAGCAGTGCCCTGAAGTCGATGTGCGGATTTCCGCGACCGATGACGTCGTGGATTTGACAAAAGGCGATTTTGACATCGCGATACGCTACGGCACGGGAAATTATCCAGGGCTGGACGTCGAGCTGCTGTTCACGAACGAGGTATTCCCGGCCTGCAGCCCGCAGTTGCTGACCACGGGCCCGCCGCTGCGCACGCCCGATGATTTGCCGCTCCACAACCTTATTCATGATCAGGCAATCGAACGCGATCCGCTGGTGCCGACCTGGCCGATGTGGCTGAAAGCTGCCGGAGTGAAGAGTATTCCGGAGATCTCGGGGCTTAGCTTCAACAACATGTATTTGGCGCTCGATGCGGCGATCGCTGGCCATGGCGTGGCATTGGCCCAGAGCACGATCGCCGCCGCCGACCTCGCCGCCGGCCGCCTGGTCCGGCTGTTCTCACTCGCGCTCCCCGACCAATTCGCCTACTACATCGTCACCGCCCCGGGAGCCCTCGAACGACCCAAGGTGCGGGCTTTTCGCGACTGGCTGCGTTGTGAGGCCGCCAAATAGCCGCAGTGGTCACGCCTCTTTGGGGCTGCTAGCGTAGCCGCTGCGAACCAATTCTCACTGGAGGGACAACAGATGCAGTATGGCTTCAGCCCGCCGGTCAGTGGACCACTCTCGTCGCCGGACAATCTGACGCGCATCGCGGTCGAGGGCGAGGCGATCGGCTACGACTACGCCACGATCAGCGATCATGTCGTCATTCCTCGGGACATCGAGGCCAAATACCCCTACAGCGATACCGGAGAATTTCCCGGCCGGGCGCGCGGCGACCGACACGAGCAATTGACTGCGGTTGCCTTTGTCGCCGGCCGGACCTCCCGGCTGCGGCTCGTTACCTCGGTCACCGTCGTCCCGCACCGGCCGGCGGTGCTGCTCGCCAAGATGCTGGCGACCATCGACGTGCTATCGAAGGGACGGCTCGTCTTCGGCATCGGCGCCGGCTGGATGCGCGAGGAATTCGAGGCGCTAGGGGTGCCGCCGTTCCCCGAGCGTGGTGCGGTCACCGACGAGTATCTGAACGCATGCCGCGAGCTGTGGACCAAGGACGACCCACGGTTTGACGGACGTTACGTCAAGTTCTCCAACATCCTCTTCGAGCCCAAGCCGGTGCAGAAACCCTATCCGCCGATCTGGGTCGGCGGCGAGAGCGGGCCGGCCTTGCGTCGCACTGCCCGGCTCGGCGACGGCTGGTACCCGATCGGCACCAACCCGCAGCACCGCCTCGACTCGATGAAGCGCTTTCAAGGCGGGGCCGAACGGCTGCGCCGTCTGACCCGCGAGGCGGGCCGCGACCCGGCAAAAATGGCGCTCGCTTATCGCATTAGCGCTTGGGGCAGCGCGTTGCCGGCTCGCGCCGACGACGGCGAGCGGCGGCTCTTTTCCGGCCAGACGGCCGATGTCGTGGCCGATTTGCGGGCGTTCCGCGATTTCGGCGTCGGCTATGTGGATTTCAATTTCGCCGGCGCCACCGCCGACGCGATGATCGCCGACATGCGGCGTTTCCGCGAAGACGTGTTGGCGAAGGTGTAACGAAAGATTGCACCACAGAGACACGGAGGACAAAGAGAGACTTTACGGGCACGGGTCCGGCGGTCCAGCCAGTGGCCAACCCGGTCGTCGCCGGCGTCGGCGACGAAGTGCGGAAATGAGAGGATCGGATTATGAATGGCACAACCGACCAATTCGAAGGTGGTTGCCTGTGCGACGCGGTCCGTTTTATTGCGACTGGTCAACCGAAAGGTGTCTATTGGTGCCATTGTCAAAGCTGCCGCAAGCATAGCGGCGCGCCTGTTTCAGTCTTCGTCGCGTTCGAGCGCAGCGCCTATACCGTCAGCAAAGGCGAGATCACCAAGTTCAATTCCACGCCGGGGAGAACCCGGCGAGGGTTTTGCGCCCGGTGCGGCTCGACCTTGACCTGCGAAAGCCTGCGCGGGCCGCTGGCGAGCGAAACGCATTTCCATATCGGCGCCTTTGACAAAGCCGGGCATCTTCGGCCGACGAGGCACGTCTTCGCGGAGGAACGTCTGCCTTGGCTGCACACCGGCGACGGGTGAGCGCGCGACCTAAAGGAGACCACGTGCTCAGCACTTGCCGCTGTTTCAGTTTATGTGCCAGAAAGGCGTAACCAGACAGTTCAAACAACCGCGCCTTTCCTCGCCCCCGGCGCCGCCGAAGGTGTCAAAAGAGCGCCTCCGGGGAAAATCGATAGGCCCTCTGGCGCCCGATCGTGCGCGACGAACCGGGAGGAGTCGAGATGATACCCGCGCCATTTGCCTACCATCGCCCACGTTCGTTGCAAGATGCCATCGGCCTGCTGGCTGAACATGGCGAAAACGGGCGCGTCGTCGCCGGCGGACACAGTTTGATCCCTATGATGAAGCTGCGCTTGGCCAAGCCGGAGCACCTGGTCGATCTACAGGATCTAACCGAGCTGCGGGGCATCGGCAGTGAGCCCGGGACCCTAGTCATCGGAGCGATGACCACGCAATACGAACTGATCGGCTCCGAACTGCTGACGGCCAAATGTCCGATCCTTCGCGAGACATCGCTGCAGATCGCAGACCCGCAAGTTCGGTACTGCGGAACCCTTGGCGGCAACCTCGCCAATGGGGATCCCGGCAACGACATGCCGGCGGTCATGCTGGCGCTCGATGCAATCTATCGCGTCAAGGGCCCGAGCGGCGAGCGCGATATTCCGGCGCGCGATTTCTATAAGGGGATCTATTTTACGGCACTGATAGACAGCGAGATTCTGATTTCGCTCCGCATCCCACTGCCTGCCGAAGGTCACGGCTGGGCCTATGAGAAACAAAAACGCAAGGTCGGCGACTACGCCACTGCGGCGGCCGCGGTGGTGCTTACCATGTCGGGCGGTGCCTGCTCCTCGGCCGCGATCGCCTTGACGAACGCCGCCGACACGCCGCTATTGGCGCAACGCGCGGGCGAAGCGCTCGCCGGCACCAATGTCGACGAGCCGGCGATTGCTGAAGCCGCGCGGCGGGCCCAACAAATCGCGAACCCTTCGGCCGACGGGCGGGGGCCGGTCGATTTTCGCATCCACGTCGCCGGCGTCATGGTGCGCCGCGCCATTGCCCGCGCCAAACAGCGCGCCAGCTGAAGAGGGACGGGAGCATGGCCAAGATGCAAATCACTTTGAAGGTCAACAATCGCGAGGTTGAGGCCTTGGCCGAGCCACGCATGCTGCTGATCCATCTGCTGCGCGAAGAGCTCGGTATCACCGGCCCGCATATCGGTTGCGACACCAGTCACTGCGGCGCCTGCACGGTCGACATGAACGGCAAATCGGTCAAGTCCTGCACCGTGTTTGCAGCGCAGGCGTACGGCGCCGAGATCATCACGGTCGAAGGATTCGCCGGGCCAGACGGCAGCCTGCACGTGCTGCAGGAGATGTTCCGCGAGCACCACGGGCTGCAATGCGGCTACTGCACACCCGGCATGATTACCCGTGCCTATCGACTGTTGCAGGAGAACCCGAACCCCAGCGAGGCGGAGATCCGTTTCGGCATCTCCGGTAATTTATGCCGGTGCACCGGCTACCTAAACATCGTCAAAGCGATACGCGCCGCGGCGGACGCGATGAACAGCGCCAGGGAGGCCGCAGAATGACCGCCGAAATCGAAACCGCAGTCGAGTCCCCCGCCGCGCGAACCCAGAAGCTCGAAGGCCTCGGGACCAAACGCAAGCGCGTCGAAGACGTTCGCTTCACCCAGGGCAAGGGCAACTATGTCGACGACATCAAACTGCGGGGCATGCTGTTCGGCGACTTCGTCCGCTCGCCATTCGGCCATGCCCGTATCAAGTCGATCAACAAGGACGCGGCACTGGCATTGCCGGGGGTCAAGGCGGTGCTCACCGCCGACGATTTGAAGCCGCTGAAGCTGCATTGGATGCCGACATTGGCCGGCGACGTCCAAGCTGTGCTGGCCGATGAAAAGGTGTTGTTCCAAGGCCAGGAAGTCGCTTTCGTCGTGGCCGAAGATCGCTATACCGCGGCCGACGCAGCCGATCTGATCGAGGTCGAATACGAGGCGCTGCCGGCACTCGTCGATCCTACCCGGTCGATGGCCGCCGACGCGCCCGTTCTGCGTGAGGACCTGAAGGACAAGAACAGCGGCGCGCACGGTCCGCGCAAGCACTACAACCACATCTTTACCTGGGAAGTCGGCGACGCCGAGAGGACTGCACAAGCCCTGAACAATGCTGCAGTCGTAGCAACGGAACGCATCGTATATCAGCGCGTCCACCCGTGCCCGCTCGAGACCTGTGGCTGCGTTGCCTCGATGGACAAAGTGAACAACCATTTGACGGTATGGGGCACGTTCCAGGCCCCACACGCGGTTCGCACTGTCGCCTCGCTGATCTCCGGCATTCCCGAGCACAAGATCCGCATCATCTCGCCGGACATCGGCGGCGGCTTTGGCAACAAGGTCGGCGTTTATCCGGGGTACATCTGCTCGATCGTCGGCTCGATCGTGCTCGGCGTGCCGGTGAAATGGATCGAGGACCGTATCGAGAACCTGCAGGCAACGGCTTTCGCCCGCGACTACCACATGACCGGTGAAATCGCAGCGACCGCGGATGGCCGCATAACCGCATTGCGCTGCCACGTGCTGGCCGACCATGGCGCCTTCGATGCCTGCGCCGATCCGACAAAATACCCGGCCGGATTTTTCAGTATCTGCACCGGCTCCTACGATATCCCGGTCGCCCATGTGACGGTCGATGGCGTCTACACCAACAAGGCGCCGGGCGGCGTCGCCTACCGCTGCTCGTTCCGCGTGACCGAGGCGTCGTATTTTATTGAGCGCATGATCGACGTGCTGGCGCGCAAGCTCGATCTCGACCCGGCGGAAATCCGGCGCCGGAACTTGATCCGCAAGGAGCAATTCCCTTACCAGTCGGCGCTCGGCTGGGAATACGACAGCGGCGATTACCTGACGGCACTCGACAAGACTTTGAATGCGGTCGGCTATGTCGCGCTGCGCGACGAGCAGCGCCGCAATCGCGAAGCCTTTGCCCGCGGCGAGACCCGCAAATTGATGGGCATTGGGGTTAGCTTCTTCACCGAGATCGTCGGCGCCGGACCGATCAAGAACTGCGATATTCTCGGCCTCGGCATGTTCGATTCCTGCGAGATCCGGGTGCACCCGACGGGCAGTGTCATTGCGCGGCTCGGCACGATCAGCCAGGGCCAGGGCCACGCCACGACCTTTGCCCAGATCCTGGCGAGCGAGCTCGGCGTTCCCGCCGAGAAGATCACGGTCGAAGAGGGCGACACCGACACCGCACCCTACGGGCTCGGCACCTACGGCTCGCGCTCGACGCCGGTTGCCGGTGCGGCCACTGCGATGGCCGGCCGAAAGATCCGCGCCAAGGCCCAGATGATCGCGGCTCACCTGCTCGAAGTGCACGACGACGACCTCGAATGGGATGTCGACCGCTTTCGCGTCAAAGGCGTGCCGGAAATGTCAAAGACGATGACCGAACTCGCCTTCGCCGCCTACAACAACGTGCCGCCGGGCATGGAGCCGGGCCTGGAGGCGGTCAGCTATTACGATCCGCCGAACATGACCTACCCGTTTGGCGCCTATGTCTGCGTCGTCGATATCGATGTCGACACCGGTGTGACCGAGATCCGTAGGTTCTATGCGCTCGATGATTGCGGCACCCGCATCAACCCGATGATCATCGAAGGCCAAGTGCACGGCGGGCTCACCGAGGCGCTCGCCATCGCCATGGGGCAGGAAATGGCTTACGACGAGCTCGGAAATCTGCAAAATGCGAGCCTGCTCGACTTCTTCCTTCCGACGGCGGTGGAGACGCCGAGCTGGGAGACCGACTTCACCACCACGCCGTCGCCGCACCACCCGATCGGTGCCAAGGGTGTCGGCGAATCCCCCAATGTCGGCGGAGTCTCCGCTTTTTCCAATGCGGTCAATGACGCTTTTGCCCATTTCGGCCTAACGCACACACCAATGCCGCACGATCACTGGCGGGTCTGGAAGACCGCCCAACGGCTCGGGCTCACGGCGGATTGAAGCGGTCGGAGCGCTGCTTTTGCCGCGTTTCCTCCCCGAGGGCAATTGTGCTCTGTAGTCAGAGGATCGAGCGCTGCCGCGAAGGGATCGGAACCTGCGCACGGCGCGGATTCCATGACGAGGGCAACGACGCGTACAGCAATCACGGAGTCTTGCGCAACCCCAAAAACGACGACATGCCGCCGCAACACCTCGAGCCGTTGACCTTTTTCGGGCGCGCGCCGCTGCTTTGCGACGGGAGCGACACACCCGCGGCCCATTTTAAGCGCTTGCCGATGAACAAGCGCGTCCGGGGTGAAACCTCCTCGAAATCGACTTAACGATCGGTTCACGCTGCTCTAACGCGCCTCTTGTTTCATCGGCAGTCGCGGGTCTTAAATTGTTAATACAGATCGGAGGAACAGCTGATGAACCCACATGGCGCATCGCTCCACCTGTCGCTGAAGGGGCTTCCCGACTTGGCGAAGTCCCCCGAAACGAGCTCCGGCTATCGCAACATGTTCGGCGATGCGAAAGAAGAGCAATATACCGGCTTTGGCAGAAGCGAGGAAGGCCGTCGGCGGAACCGCCAAATGTTGCGATGGCTCGCCATGCGGTTCAGTCGTCCTTACTGGCCGCTCGGCGATACCGACAACGTCCGCGTTCCGTCCGGCTACACCTATTTGGCGCAGTTCGTCATTCATGACACGGTCCTAAGCCTGGCCGAATTTCCGGATCTGCGTAACGGGATAATCTGGGCGCGCAATTATCGGTCCAGCCGCCTCGTTTTAGACGGTATTTATGGGAAGGGGCCGGACTTCGATCCGCTATTCTATGCCGCCTGCCCAGCCACCCCGCAACGCACCGGCTTTCTGCGCACCGGTGGGAGTGCCGGTGCCGCCGGGTCTGTGCGCGATCTGCCGCGCTCGCCCTGTCCGTTCTCCGGCAAGCCCCGTTATTCCGACGTCCTGATCGCTGACGCGCGCAATGACGACCATCTCATCATTGCCCAACTGACGACAATCTTTCACCTTCTGCACAACGCAGTATACGGTAAATTGAGTGAAATCGGCAAGCCCGCGTCCGACGACCAAACATTTGCTCTTGCCCGGAAGGTAGTCGCCCGGGTTTACCGGAACATCGTGTTCAAGGATCTTCTTAAGAGAGTGCTGTTGCCGCCGATTTATGACTGGTACAACGACAACGGCCAGGACGCGTTGTACGACACGGGTGATTCGCGAATGCCACTGGAGTTTTCTCATGCAGCGGCGCGGTTTGGCCACTTCATGGTCCGAGACCAATACCAGCTTAACGATCAGTTGGCGGGCGAGGACCGGGCGGTCAAAAGCATTCTCAGACAAACTTCAGCTGGTCGGCCTTGGGCCATGCCGTTGACCGACAAATGGCTGATCGACTGGGCGACGTTGTTTGATAAGGATCGGCCGGCGCCATTGAGGGCAAGGCGTTTCGGTCCGGCGATCGCGCCAGTGCTGGTGAGCAATGATTTTTTCCGAGATGAAGAAGACCCGACCTGGAAGCCTGGGAAAATGGGCGGGCTTGCTTACAGGGACCTCATCCGGGGAGCTGAATCGAACTTGCGGTCGGTGAGGTCGATTGTACAGAAGCTCCCCGTATGGGTGCGGGAGCTCTCGCCCTTGGTGCGTGACGGCGAGGTCGACTCGAGTGCTATTGTAGCATGGCTGCGGTCCACGCCAGACGAGCCGGATTATATCGATTGTCTGGCAAAAGATCCCCCGCTTCTCCTGTTCGTACTTCTCGAAGCGGCCAAAACGGCTTGGCCCGACAAAAAAGTGAATTATGGAGAATGTCTTGGAGCGGTCGGATCTTTTATTGTCGCAGAATTCCTTTTCGGTGAGTACCGGCGCACCCATCCCCTGATCGAAGCCGATCAGGTCTCGGCGGAAGCCGCAGCCGCAATATTCGGCGAAGCGCCGCTGGATACGATGCCTAAATTGATTGCGGAGGTTTCCCGCCTCAGAGATTTCGCCGCAGTGAGGCCGAGATTTTGGTAGTCTACCAAGACAAGGAGCAAAACGATGCAATCCCCGTGGAAGCCGCAAACCATCATGATCGACACTGCCGTCGTGGGGCGCAAAATAGTCCAGTGGACGCTCCACCCCGAGACTCGTCCGCGCACCCTCGATGCCTTTAAAGAGCAACTACGAGGCGGACTGGAGGTCGACCCTAGTGTATCGCACCTAACGGAAGAGTCCAAATTAGAGTTTTCCCAAAGTGCAGGTTGTGCGACAGTGCGGCATGCGCAAAGGGATCACTATCGAAGTCACGCCGGCGGATCGGGCTCGCTTGCAGTCGATCATCCGGGATCGCAACAGCCGGCAGAAGCACGTCTGGCGAGCACGGATCATTGTTCTGACCGCTGAGGGCAAGGGCACGACCGCGGTCAGGTGCGCTGTCGGCAAGGGCAAAACCGTGGTCTGGCGCTGGCAGGAGCGCTTCATGCACGAGGGGGTCGACGGGCTCATCCGCGACAAGACCCGACCCTCGCGCATCCCGCCCTTGCCGGCCGCGACCGTCGATCGTGTGATTGCCCTGACCAACCAAGAGCCGCCGCATGAGGCGACCCATTGGACCGCGCCGGCGATGGCCAAGGCGGTGGGGATTAGCCCGTCCTCGGTGCGCCGCATCTGGAAAGGGCACGGACTGCAGCCCCATCGGGTGCGCTCGTTCAAGCTCTCCAACGATCCCAAATTCGCCGAGAAGCTCAAGGAAGTCGTCGGTCTTTATATCGATCCGCCGGCCCACGCCGTCGTGCTCAGCCTCGACGAGAAGAGCCAGATCCAAGCCCTCGATCGCACCCAGCCCGGCCTGCCGATGAAGAAGGGACGCTGCGCCACCATGACCCACGACTACAAGCGCCATGGCACCACCACCCTGTTCGCCGCCCTCGACATCCTGGACGGCAAGGTCATCGGACGCTGCATGCAGCGCCACCGGCACCAGGAATTCATCCGCTTTCTCAATGCTGTCGAGCGCCAAGTGCCGGCCGACAAGGCGGTCCATGTGGTCCTCGACAACTATGCTACCCATAAGCACCCCAAGGTGCGCGACTGGCTCGCACGCCATCCCCGCGTCAGCTTCCACTTCACGCCGACCTCGTGCTCTTGGGCCAACGCAGTCGAGGGCTGGTTTGCCAAGCTCACCCGGCAGCGGCTCAAGCGTGGCGTCTTCACCTCGATCGTCGAACTGCAGACCGCCATCAACCGCTTCATCGCCGAGGCCAACGACAAGCCCAAGCCGTTCGTCTGGACCAAATCCGCCGACGCCATCCTCGTCGCCGTCCAGCGTGGGAGACAAGCGTTAGAAGCCATCCACTAGTATCACCAAAGACCCGAAGTTTGTGGTCACGCCCCCCGACGTAATTGTCATAAGATTGCCACCGAAGGAGGCGATCGCGAAAGCCAAAGCCCAATATATTGATCCGTCCTTCAATGTGGAAGAATATCCTTTGCCCTCCTATTTGCCAATCGACTCTCGGAAACTTACGGGGATGACGGCCGAAGAGCTTTTCTATTCTTCGGTGGGTAGTTATACAACCGCTCAATGTGAGTAGCTGCTCGATCGCCTAATCAGTAAAAGGTGGAACGTCTGCGCGGGGAATGCCGTCGCGCAGGCGTTCCCAATCTTTGGTGGATTTGATCGGGAAGCCCTGCAGGAGCCACTGTCTGATCGTCGCGCCATCGGGCGGGTCCTCGCCATACCAGTCGGACGAAACCATGGCGACAAAGCGGCACCATTCCGCTGTCGCGTCATCGTGTCGTCCGAGATGGGTCAGCGCCGAAGCCTTCCACGCGGCAAGGTTATAGATGACATCCTCCGCCTGATCGAACGCGGCTACGGCCCCCTCATAATCCTCGCACATAAACCGGATGTTTCCCTGATAACCCCAATGGCGTGGTTCGACGCATAGGCCTAGCTCCAGCGCAAGCTGAGCCCGGGATGCGGAGAGGTCCTTCCGACCACAAAAGGGCGAGCCCCAGCGACGAGGCAATCATGGTCCAGGGCTCGTTCTCGTTTGATTCATACGCCAGCTGAAAACTGCGCTCGGCCTGGTCGAAATATCCGTTGAGGGCGCACGACCAGGCCGCGCAAAGATGGGTTCGCGAATATGTCGGATCGATCCGAACGGCTTCGCGGGCAAGGTCCAACGCCTCCTTCTTGAGGGCCACTGTCCGCAGTTCGCCGGGGAAGATATGAGACCGCGAATTGATGAAATTCACCATACTGCAATAAGCTGGGGCAAAATTCGGCGCCTCGGCGATAATCGTCTTGAAGATATCTGCCGCCTTGAGCCGGTTCTTGCCGCGCCACAGCCGTGTCTGAGCTTCTCCCCGAAGCCATCGATCGAAAAGCGCCAGTGATACTTCAGGCTGGCCTAGGGTGCGGCTCAAGCGATCTTCGGAAAGGTGTACATTCAGAGCAACGGCAAGTCGTCTGACCACGAGCTTTTGTGTCGAGAACCACATCTGTAGGTCTGCGGAGACGTCCTCGCTCCAGACATACTCCCCGGTGACTGCGTCGCTGAGGGTGAGAATGAGGTGCAGTTGGCCATCAGCTTGATACGAGCTCGCGCCAATCGCGTAATTAGCCTGCCCGGTCGATGTTGCAGACGCCAAGGCATGTACGCCGTCGATCAGTGACCATTCGCGAAAGCGGATCAGGCTCGAAATCAACTGGTGTCGAAATCCGGTGACGAGGTAGCGTTGCTCGGGCTCGACCCCGGCCGTATCGAAAGACCCCACGATAATCCTGAGGCGCCTCTCATGCGGATGGTGCGGGAGGTCCGCAGCGAGCGCGTCGCCGGTTTCGGCAAATTCTATCGCCGCCGTCGGCGGAACTACCCACGCTTCTCGGGTCGGCGTCGGTATCCGACCCATTTGCAGGTCGACATAAAGGTCTTGGGTCTGTTTCGATGGATATGCGCCGTACTCTTCATCGAGTAATTTACATAGTCGCTCGTACCGACGCAGCACGCTGCCGAGGTCGCCCTCAAGCGCGCTTGCAATCATCAGCTTGCGGTGTGCCCCTTCGTGTGTTGGATCAAGGTTCAGCAGTGCATGAGCAACGGTCTTCCCCGGCTGACTGCCGCACTCGGTTTCGCTCCTACCGGCCTCGATCTCGGCGAGCCGAGATTCAAGCATGAATACGAGGCGCTCGTGAAGGCTCTGTCGTTGCACCGCCAACCAGGAGGTAAAAGCAGGGTCGAGGTCATCCAAGTTCGCTAGAAGCGTCTCACAGAGATTCATTCTCTCAAGGAGGATCGGATCAATCTCGCCCTGCTGCAACCTGGTCAGCAGGCCCCAGACATCAACCATGATGCGGTCGGATTCAATGCGGGGGTCCTCGTCTCGCTTAGGCGCCCCCGCGCCACGGCTCCAACCGGCAGCAATCCCAGTAACGCCCTTCGCGTCGAGCTCTTTCCGCAATTTGAGCAGGGCTTGACGCAGCGACGCTCGCGCCTGTCGTTCGGGCGACTCGCTCCACAACAGGCCAGCAAGCTGCTCCCGCGTGGCGCGCCGGGTCGGCGTCAATGCTAAATAACCCAGGAGTGCCTGGATCTTGAGGTTTCTCGAGAAATCAGCCGTCTGCCGGCCGCTTGAGAGTGCGCATCCGCCGAACAGCGTGAGCGACCAGCCCCGGCGGTCTTCGCTCCGATCTTGCGGCTCGGGTAAAATCTGTCCTTTCGGCACTGTCGGCCCCGATCATGCTAACGGCCAACACGAGCTGAAATGGTAAACGATTAATACAGGGACATGCAAATAGTCTCGGCCGCGGCGGTTCCAAGCTGCGCAATCATCCTGGCTAATCGGTCGGTCGTGAGCGACGATGGAAACGGTTGCAGCCCGGGAGCGACAACCCGTGCCACCGGCACGCCGAGCCCCGATCGCGTCAGGTCGACCAGCAACGGTTCAACCCCAATCCGCTGCAGATGCTTTACGACAGTGGGGATTCCGTTTGCCGCCTCGGGGCCTCCGCTTGCCGAGACGGCCGCCTTCGGGAAGCCGGTCGGGTGCAGGAGATCGCAATAGCGCGTGTCGAGATTTTGGGCCCGATCGAGCTTACGCCGATCGACCTCGTTGAGCGCTTGGTCCCCTCGCACCTTGCGCCTCGCGGCTACCAGGTGGTGACCCAACTCGCTCTGACAGAGCTCCAGCAAGGCGGCCCTGATCGCTTGCCGCGTATCCAGGCGCGCCGCGGTTCCGCAGGCAAATCCACGGCCTTCAACGGAAGCCGAGAGCGCCGCCACGCACGGTATTTCGATATCGGAGGTCAGATTCAGCAACCAGGTAATCCGCGAGTTGTTTCCCTCACGGAGACGTTCCAACAGCTCGGCGGCTCCCGTCCGGGCGAGAGTGCCCAGATCGAAGGCGCGCCCGCGCCGGCCGCCCATCCACCATAGCGCAACAGCGTCGCGTTCTACGGCCTCCAGTAAGGCTGCGAGCGTCGCTTCTTCAATACTGCGACCGGCCGCACAGCCGGTGCTTATCGCCGACGGCAGCGATTTGGGATCTGGACGTTGAATGCAAAGACGGGCGGGCACCAAGACGGCGGAGCCATCCGAAAGCCGACATCCCTGCATCCAATCGAGCTCGGGGGTCTCGCTGCGGGGTTCGAAGCCGCACAAATGGGCGATTTCGCGCAACGACCGTTCGCCAAGCCGATGATCCGCGGTGACGGATGTCCCCCGCACCAGGGGCTCGTCTCCCCACGCCAGACGCGAGAGATGCTCGATTCCCTCCCCGACGCATCCTGCAAACGCCTCGCTTGCGGACAGGCCCTTGCCGGAAAGGCTGGCGGTATGTTTATGGCCTGCTAGGCCGAATTCAGCCGCACTGACTTCCCCGCCAAAAAATACGAACCCCGGCGCGTCGGGCGCGACGATCCGCCTGACCCAGAGAAACTTTTCCGCGATGATTGGGAGGCGGGGCTCGGCTTGTTCGATGAGCATGTGTGTCCTGGGTCACAACTCTTGTTTCCGCAGAGGTCGTATATTGTCGAGGGCCGATCCGACTCACACTCCCGATTACGACCGACTCACGATCGAGTGACGGTCATCTCCTACGTTTCGGCAGGCGATTATACCCTGCCTGGCACAGGCGGGCGCGGGGAGATGGATATGGATATCGTCATTATATTCAAGACCGACGGCGCTGTGCCGCTCGAAGAAGTTCCGGTGGTCGCCCCGGCCGCTCACGAGGATCAGCCGAGGATCATCGGCGGGCGCCGCATATGTCGACGGGCCAGAGCAAGTGGCCGCTTCGAGGGAGAGCCGTGTCATAGAGACGAGAGTGGTTGCTTCGTCCCTGTGACAGGACTTTTTCGGGCCGGTCGGCGTCGTCAAGATACTCGGACCGAGTGGATGCTCACTGGTATGGCGGGGCGAACAATCGACCCGTCCTCCGCCCCGAAGGAAGAACCGCGCGGGAAGCAGGTCGAGCGGCGATTGGCGGCCATTCTCGTCGCGGATGTCGTCGGGTACAGCCGCCTGATGGGGAAAGACGAAATTGGCACCATCGCGCTGCTCAAGAGACATCATAATGAGCTGATCGGGCCGAAAGTTATCGAGCACAAAGGTCGAGTTGTCAGAACCGCAGGTGATGGCTTCCTGATCGAATTTCAAAGCGTTGTCGAGGCCGTCGCCTGCGCTATTGAAATTCAACTCGCCATGGCCGACCGGAACGCCAGGACGCCGCAGGATCAGAGGATCGTCTTCCGTATGGGGATTAATCTTGATGACATCATCATAGAGGACCGTGAAATTCACGGTGACGGGGTGAATATCGCGGCGCGACTGGAGCCCTTGGCTGAGCCGGGCGGGATCTGCGTCTCCGAAATCGTTCATGATGCGGTTCGTGACCGGTTCGATTTCACTTTCGACGACATGGGAGAGCAAGTTCTAAAAAATATATCTCGCACACGGCGGGTCTACCGACTGATTCTCGGCGAACCTCCAAGCGTCATGAAAGCCGGCATGACCGACGGCCTGCTGCACACCTAGACCTAGCGGCAATGACAGCTCGAAGGCCATTCTTGATGGCCGTTCGTTCGAGGATTGACTGCAATGGCTGTTCTATTGGAGCCCAATGGGAGCGGCGCGCCAGCGCCCAGGCGTCTGATGGAACTCTTGGTGCGCCTGTGTCTGTCACGAGAAGCCATCCTCTCGTTCGGGGGATGTACGACGATCTCGGATGCAATCAATGTCGTCTTGAGCCTCTCAGAGCTTCAACTCGTCGGTCTCGTGCTATGCTCGTACATCCCCGGGACGGCGGTTAGGGAGATCTGCAAGCGCAAAAGGGCATCTCCGCTCATTACGCAAGAAGGAAGCCGCCTCGAACACCGTGTGGCGCTCCAGGGCACCTCGTCGGGAGACAGTTTACAACCCCGCTGACTCTGCGACCGGCCGCCGTATGCTGTGAACCGCTCCTCCTGCCGGGACGCAGTGTTGCTGCCGTCGGAACTCCGGTAGCAGGCACGTGCGGCGGCAGCCGGCCCACATGCGACGTTCTGATCCACGTCCGGCTTCGCTGCATTTTTCCCCTCCTCCCCTCTCTGCAGTGCCAAAGCTTGCGATAATTGCGCCGCAGGTATCGCGTCCGCAGGAGCAAGGCAATGTGGTTTCGCCGCGCTGTCGCGCCGGGCTTGACCTTATTTCTGCTGGCAATCGCGCTGAGCGGAAAAGCGGCGCTCGGCAATGCGCCGGAAAATGCGCGCTTTGTCCCGCCGCCTGGAATTGACGGATCTTCAGCCGGCGAAGGTCGCATTGCTCCGAACAACGGCGCTCTCCTGATGGTCGTCAATGCTTCGGGCCGAATTGGCCTTTTCGAGATCATCGATCCCAACCAGTGGGCGAGAATCGCCGAGATCGCAGCTGATGCCAAAGATGTGGCCTTCACCCCCAAAGGAACATCGCGCGATAAGGTCCGCATCGTCTCCGGCGGCGGGAAAGGCACCCTCCGATCGTGGACACTCGACGGCCAGCCGCCCTCAGAGCTGTTCAAGGGGCACGCCGGCACGGTCACAAGGGTCGCGTTCTCTCTAGACGGCGCCCCGCATCGCCTGCGGGGGCCGAGACGGGACGATCCGACGGTGGGCGATTGGCGGCAAACCAGCTGCCGAGCCCCTCACAGGTCACGACGGCACCGTCAACAGCCTCGCCTTCTCGCACGACGGAACGCCCGTCGCGTCCGGCGGTGCCGTCAGGCTGCGGGCGCTCGACGGCAAACTCCGGGTCGAGCGGTTCAAGGGACATGAACGGGGAGTGCTGAGCATCGCCTTCTCACTCGACGACATGCGCATTGTCACCGGAGGGAATGAGGCACCGCGCGACTTTGGACGCTCAACGGCCGGCCCGCGCCGAGCCCTTTGAGGGGCACGCCTGCCCTATGCCAGGGCTCCTCACCGGGAGCGTCCCGAGCTTCGCCTTTGCGCTCGCCCGCGACTACCAGATGACCGGTGAAATCGCAGCGACCGCGGATGGCCGCATAACCGCATTGCGCTGCCACGCGCTGGCCGACCATGGCGCCTTCGATGCCTGCGCCGATCCGACAAAATACCCGGCCGGATTTTTCAGTATCTGCACCGGCTCCTACGATATCCCGGTCGCCCATGTGACGGTCGATGGCGTCTACACCAACAAGGCGCCGGGCGGCGTCGCCTACCGCTGCTCGTTCGGCGTGACCGAGGCGTCGTATTTTATTGAGCGCATGATCGACGTGCTGGCGCGCAAGCTCGATCTCGACCCGGCGACAAGGTGATTTAGCTCTATAAAAGTGGGAACAACTCCCTTGGCTCTCCACGTTCCAGGACGAGGTGCTAAGGGTCTGGCTCGGCGCGACATCTTTATTCTCACTGGATTGGGCGAAGGTCGGCAGTCCACCCAACCCTGTCGTTTGCCCGGTCCAAGCGGGTCTACGAATCCGCCGCTTACTGCTGCTTCCCCCTGCCGTACACGGAAACATGCATCGAACTCGATGCCGTGAATGGCGAACGGTCCCATCCGCCCCAACGCTCGCGGAGTTCTAGGCCCGCCAGCCGGGCCATGAGGTCGATCTCATTGGGCCAAGCGTAGCGCATCGGCAGCGGGGAAAGCCGCGTACCTTCGCGCGTTGTCGTCATGTACTGGTAATGAATCGTCTGGGTGACCGGATCATGTACCGAAGCTTCGACGACTACAGAATCGATCGTGACTCGGACCGTTCGTAAATTCTGGCCGCCCACGAACTGGGCAACGTTCGGTACGAACGTCTCAACGACGAATACCCCCCGATCCGTCAGACGCCGCGCCACGTTTTGGAAGCACCGCACTTGGTCGTCCTGCGATGTCAGGTTGAACAAGGTATTGAATACTAGGAAGATCAAGTCGAACGCACCGTCGACGGCTACGTCGGCAAAATCTCCTATCGACACCGGGATCGCGTCGCCTCCAGGTTTCTGTCGGAGCTTGGCGATCATCTCCCGCGAAGCATCTATGCCGTGTACCGACAAACCCCGCGCCGCAAGCGGAAGCGCGACGCGTCCTGTACCTATGGCGAGTTCGAGAACAGTCCCGCCCCCAGCCAGGTCGGCAAGTACTTCCACCGACTTCTCGGGCGGATAATCGTGTCCGGCGTCGTAATCATCGGCATTTAGCTCACCGAACGTTTCGGAGCCGTACCCTTTCACATCATCCTCCACGGGCAAACCTGCACCGTCGCATCGACAACCAGCGACAAGCTGATCAAAATCATTATGGTTATGGACTACGACAAGACCGAGATTCGGATCGCCTACGACAAGATGCGCGCACTCGCGCCGGAACCGTTTTCCGTTGCCGCTGTTGCCACCTTAAGTTCTCATTGCATTGCGGATATCCTTGGCAAGGTCATCGAGTTCGCCGCGCGGCGGTAAGACAAAATAGTTTGGACTGAATTTCCAACCGAAGCCGTCGCCTAAGAAGCGCGGGATAACGTGCAGGTGAGCATGGAAGACCTCCTGACCAGCTGCTTCTCCGTCTGCCAAGAATAAGTTTACGCCCTCGCTGCGAATACCACACGCTCGGAGGGCAGCGGCAACGCGCATTCCCATTGCAAAGATGTGACCGCCTAATGTCGAATCTAGGTCGTCCAGGTATAGCGCGTGGTGTTTCGGAATTATCAGCGCATGACCGGGGTTGATCGGCTGAATATCCAGGAACGCCAGAACGTCTTCCGTTTCATCGATAACGCTAATCGGCCGTTTACCAGCGACCAGTTCACAGAAAACGCAGGTTTGCAAATCAACTGTCGGCACTTCCGCTCCATTTTCATTCTTTGCCCACTCTCACAAATCACCAACATGCCACCTCGGTCAGCGCATAGCCAGATGTCCGCTTGGCAGGATTACGCTCCTGTGACCGCGCCATGGCCGTCGCCCTCGACTACATCGATTGTTTTGCCGCGGCCCGCTCGCTGGCGAGCTTGGCGGTGCTCTAGGGCGAACCCGCGGCTCTGATGCTCAATAATCTACCGCTGCGACCCCGGTCACAAGCGCCAGCGCCACCTGGCACCGGGCCCCGTTCGCTCTGCCAATAACCAGCGCAACTCTGCCGGACAAGCTCAAGCCCACCCTACTCGCCTTGCGCTCCTGCCTTGACCTTTTCCACAAGACAAAACAGGCATTCCGGGGTCATCGGCAGCTCGAAAATTTCGGCCCCAAACGGGGCTAGCGCGTCGGCCAGCACATTTGGCGATGGCCGCCGGCGCGCCGATCGTTCCGCCTTCGCCCATCCCACGGAGGCCGCCCACGGTGGATGGGGCCTCCGTCTCGAGATGGGAGGTTGTGATCGGTGGCACCTCGTTCGCGGTCAGGGCGACATAGTCGGCGAGACTGGCGGTCAGCAGCTGACCGGCATCGTTGTAAATGATCTCCTCGTACAGAGCTGCTCCGATGCCTTTACCGCCGAAGCCGCCGCCGACATCGGGCGACACGACGCGGACGCTATGTCCCGACATCGCCGCCGCGGTGCTGATCTCCGAGATCAGCGGATGCGGGTGGTCGCTGCGCCGGAACGCGATGTGCAGCGCGCCCAGGACGTCGCGATCGCCGGTGAACGCCCCCTCCCCGGTCAGCAACCGCCGATCTTCGACGCGCTTGACGCGCGCACCGATGTTTCTTCGGCCGCAACCCGACGCCCACCTTCGCGCCCGCGAGCTCAAGTGCTCCCTTAAGACCGGTCACAGAAGTCGGCCTTTTTTCAGCATGGCGCCTCGCATATTGTCGTTGGCGATGAACGCATGCCGACCCATCCGGCTCAACGCCTTCGACATGGCGTGCGTCGGCCATATTCAGCACGGCATGTGGACGCATCCGCGTGACCATTCGTCAGACTATACCTCGCTCGACCATTGGGTGAGCCTCGCGCGCATGCTGGAGCGCGGCCTGTTCGACGGACTTTTTCTCGCGGACGTGCTCGGTGCTTACGATGTCTACGGGGGAAATGCGGACGCCTCGCTGCGAGCCGGAGTGCAGATCCCGCTGCTCGATCCGATGGCGCTGGTGCCGGCGATGGCCTACGCGACCACACATCTCGGCTTTGGCGTGACCTGTAACCTTGCGTACGAACCGCCCTTCTTGTTCGCCCGTCGCATGGCGACATTGGATCAATTGACGCGCGGCCGGATCGGCTGGAACATCGTCACCGGTTATCTGGATAGCGCTGCGCGGGCCATGGGTTTCGATGCGCAGATGGAGCACGACGACCGGTATGAGCTGGCGGACGAATATCTGCAGGTGGTCTACGCGCTGTGGGAGGGCGGTTGGGCGGACGGTGCGGTAAAGCGTGATCGCCCACACGGCATTTACACCGACCCGCGCCGGGTGCGCCTGGTGCACCATCACGGCAAGCAGTTCCATGTCGACGCCGTCCCGCTATGGGAGCCATCGCCGCAGCGCACACCGGTATTGTACCAGGCGGGCGCCTCCGACCGTGGCCGCATATTCGCGGCTCGCCACGCCGAGTGCGTATTCGTCAATGCCAGCACCAAGCAGAATGTGCGCCGCATTGTCACCGATCTCCGCACCCGTGCCGCGCCGCGTCCAATGCTGGTATTTGTTGGTGCCAGCGTCGTGACCGGTCGTACCGAGGGGGAGGCGCGCGAGCTTCTGGCGGAATACCGGCGCCACGCCAGTGTCGAAGGCGCCCTGGCACATGCCGCTGCCTCGCTCGGCATCGATTTCACCCGCTTCGGCATGGACGAGCCGATCGACGCAGGTGCGACTCAGGCCATTCGCTCCAATGTAGAGGCGATCACCGCCTCGCTCGGCGCGGGCTGGTCCAAGCGCCGGTTGATCGACCGGTTCGTGCTCGGCAGCCGCCAGCCGCCCATTGTCGGCTCGCCTGAGCAGGTCGCGGACCAACTGATCGCCTGGGTCAGTGAAGCCGATGTCGACGGCTTCAATCTCTCCCGCACCGTTGTTCCGGAGTGTCTGGAGAGCTTCATTGAGCTGGTGCTACCGATCTTACAGGAGCGCGGCGTCTACAAACGCGATTATGCTCCCGGCACCTACCGTCAGAAGCTGTTCGGTTGCGGCGACCGGTTGCCCGACGAACATCCCGCGGCGGCGGCGCGCTGGAGCGCTGACCGTTGATACTGAGGAGCTGACTGAAGATGATTCCCTCGATATCAATGGGTTATCGTCATTCCTGCGGAAGCAGGAATCCAGGTTCCGAGATCCTGTCGCTCGCCCTGGACCCCCGCTTTCGCGCTACGGCATTCACACATCCGGGGACGGCGAAGAATCCCGCAAGCCGACGGCAAGATACTTCCGCCCCCTTGATGGGGGCGGGTCGGGGTGGGGGTGATGCTACGAGCGGCAGGCGATTGGCGGCGAGATCGACCGCCGTTGCCCGCTTCCGGCTGCGTCGCGATAGCGTCGGTGCTCACCCCCTCCATCAAGGGGGAGGGCCTCAGCAACGACGGCTACAGGTGCCGCTAATCCACTCGCGACGCCGCAGAAAATGTGTGAATACAGTAGCGCTTTCGCAGGGGTGACGAATTACAACATTGGTATTACGCACCTCATTTTCGGTCGAACACTAGGGGTTAAATTGCATGCGCAAGTTTTTTGGGCCGACCGGCTCAGTCAGCCGAACCACTGTCGAGAGCGAAGCTCTCAAAAGCAATATGCTGGGCGATCCGACAGCGCGCGTTGTCGATGTGTACGTCCCCGCCGGGCATGACGGACAGGGATTGCCGCTGCTCATCGATCTGGTCGGTTTCACCGGCAGCGGCCTGTCTCATACCAACTGGACCGGCTTTCGCGAGAACCTGCCAGAGCGGCTCGATCGGCTGATCGGCGAACAGCGCATGCCGCCCGTCGTCGTCGCCTTTCCCGATTGCTTCACCCGGCTCGGCGGAAACCAATACATCAACTCGGCTTCGATGGGTGCTTGGGAGGACTTCCTGCTGCACGAAATGCTGCCGGCAGTCGAGCAGCGCTTCGGCTGCGGCGGCACCGGTCGGCGCGGCGTGTTCGGCAAGAGTTCCGGCGGGTATGGCGCGATCACCCACGCGCTGCGCCACTCCGACATCTGGGCGGCCGCGGCCTGTCATTCGGGCGATATGGGCTTCGAGGTGTGCTATCTGCCCGACATGCCGGCGGTGCTGCGCTCCCTCGCCGGCGCGGAGAACTCCATCGAGCGCTGGTGGCAGAAGCTCGAGACAGCAACAAAACATTCCGACGGTTCCGGCAAGGTCATCAACGCGCTGGCAATGGCGGCGAGCTACGATCCCGATCCGACGCAGTTTCTCGGGATGCGGCTGCCGGTCACCTTCGACACCTGCGAGGTTATCGAGGAACGCTGGGCGAATTGGCTGCGCCAGGACCCTGCCGTCGCGGTCGAAACCCAGGCCGACAATCTGCGGCGGCTGAAGGCGCTCTACATCGATTGCGGTACGAACGACCAGTTCAATCTGCTCTATGGCGCCCGCCGGTTGGTGCGGCGGCTAAACGGACTCGGCATTGCGCATCGCTACGAGGAGTTCCCCGACAACCATACCAATGTCGATTACCGGATGGACGAGAGCCTGCCGTTTCTCGCCCAGGCGCTGTCCGGTTGAAGTAACGGCTGCAGTCTATGCGCCGTCGATCATGTGCCGGACGGCGAGGTAGCTGAACGTCATCGCTGAAGCGAGCGACAAGCCGGCCTGGTAGCCGATCCCTTGCTCGGTGGCGGCTGCAGCATTGCCGGAGGCATAGAGGCCCGGAATGGGATGACGCCGTTGGTGGATCACCCGTCCACGAATGTCTGTGAGCAAGCCGACGGAGGAGCCGCCAGCCGGACGTAGTTCGATGCCGTAGAAAGGTGGCTCTTCGATGGCTCCGAGGGTGCCATTAGCGCTTTGTGCAGTGTTCGTTGCAGCGAGTTTCCATTGGTGTTCGCCACGGTGAAAGTCATCATCCGCGCCCTTCCCCACAAAACCATTGAAGCGGCGGACCGTGTTCTTCAGTTGCTCGGGATCGATCCCGAGCTTCTCCGCCAATTCCGGCAAATTCCCGGCGCGTGACACGGTCTCCGGCACGGCGCTGCCGATCGGCCGGTTGGCGAAGGAATATTTCTTCAGATATTGCCCGTCGAAAATCAAATAGGCAGGCAGATTGGGGTATTCGTGCCGCACCGGGTCGAACAATCGAAGCTGCGGCACGATCCCCTGGAAGAATGTCTCGTCGGCAAAGCGCCGGCCGTGTCTGTTCACCAAAATCGTATGCGGGCTGCACAGTTCGACGATCCCGGCATAGATGCATGTCGCCGTCCCGCCGGGCATCTCCGGCGGAATAGTGTAGGCCAGCATCACCCGCAAACTGTTCTCGATCTTATGCAATATGCCGCCGATCTCCGCGCCGAGAACGAGACCGTCGCCGGCCAGAGATGCCGGCATCAAGTCCGACGCCTCCTGAGCGAAGCCCGGAAGCTGCTCGAATTCCCAGCTCATTTGCGGGTTCGCGCCGTACCCGCCGGTAGCGAGGATGACCCCCTTGCGGGCTCTGATAGTTTCACCAGATTGCATAACGACGCCGGTCACTCGCTGGCTCTCGACCGCAAGGCGTTCGACCTGCTGATCGGTCAGCACCGGTACGCCGCGAGCGCGCAGCACCTTGAGGAAATGGCAGATCAAGCCGA
The DNA here is from genome assembly GCA_963703745.1 of uncultured Alphaproteobacteria bacterium. Lineage (GTDB taxonomy): Bacteria > Pseudomonadota > Alphaproteobacteria > ATCC43930 > CGMCC-115725 > AP-15. The sequence continues at coordinate 1,181,976 of CAVPFL010000002.1, forward strand.
GCCCTTGCCGCGCATGTCCTGCCGCTGGCGCTCGCGGATGAGGTCCTGATCCCAGCGCGGAAAGCTGTTGATGCCGCCCCAGGCGATCTGCTCTTCGGCGGTCACGAAGCCGGGTACGTCATCGGGCGCTGAGAGACGTTCGCGCCAGTCGCCGAGATCGAATCCCGAGATCAGGTCGACCTCGAGAGACCGCCCGACCGCGCAGGAGCCTGGAGAGTTGCCGTAATAATGATCGGTCAAGCCGCGGATAACGCGAAAACGGACGCCGCATCTTTCAAAAAATTGCAGCGCCTCCGGCGAACGGTCGACGAACGTGCGCATTCGATCCTCGTCGAGACAGCCGCCGCCGAGAAACCGCATATAGGCGACGACCTCGTCCCGCGTGTCGCTGTAGCCGGCAGCTTGCGCCAGATGATTCTGTCCGACCCAGATCAGCCCGTAGGAGTGGACGGTGCCGCCGCCCAAGGTGCTCGCCTTTTCGAGGACGACCGGCCGCAGCCCCAGTTCGTGGGCAGCGAGCGCCCCGGCGAGGCCCGCGGTGCCGGATCCGAGAATGACGACGTCCCAGCGATCGCTCATCTCGATGCGAGCCGGGAAAAACCCGGCCAAACCCGCGATGGGAGGAGATTACGCGGGACGATGACGGGACGTCGCCGGTGCTGCGGCTGCCATTGCCGCCGCGACCTTGTCGGGACGAGTAAACGCCAAATACTCGCGCGCGAACTCGGGCGGCAGGATTTCGACCATCGACTCGTTCTCGACCCAGACTTCGATCACATGGAACGGGCCGCGGTTGCAGCGGAAGCATTGCCAGCCTTCGCGGGCCGCAATGGCCTCGACCTTGTCCGCGTCGGTGGCGACGCTGAGCGCGAAATGGGTCGCCCCATAGCCGCGCGCTTCCTTCTTCACAAAGCTCCCGCCATTGGTGCCGCCCGGCTGTAGCTCGGTTCCGGCCGGATAGACCTCGACCCCCGATCCGTGCTCGTCGAGCTGCAGCGCGAAAAAGCTTCCCGGGTTGGGCGGGAACGGCACCGCCTTACCACCCATGAATTCAGCCAGAACTCCAGCGACATGCTGCGGATCGCGCGCGGCGATAGAAAGATGATGGATCATGGCTTCCTCACGAATTTGCCGAGCAAGGAATAGCACCGCGAGACGACTCGCGCGACTGTGCCCTTATTCCGATAATCATGATCAGAAATTGCCTAATTGACATCGCATGTGGGGTCCTGATATATGGTCCAGATAGGAGTTCTGCTTCCGATCGGGCGACTCCGCCGGCCCGGAGCATTTCAACTCAAAGAAGAAATCCCACTGTAAATTTGCGGCAGATACAGCGCCGGTCGTTAGCCGACGCAACTGGTCGTTGCAGCTTTCGAAGGCCCGGAGGAAATTCGGGCAATGGCGACAGGCCGCGAACCGGCGCATAATGAGGGCGGGATCGGAATTGCGGAGGACAGTCATGGCGTTGACTCAGGATCTCGGCCGCTTCGTGGCCGATGTCTCGTTCGCGCAGCTACCCCAAGGGGCGGTCGATGTCGCGCGCATCGGCTTCACCGATTGCATCGCGACGATGATCGCGGGCGCCCATGACCCGGCGCCACAGTTGTTGCGCAAGGCGCTGCACCCATCGGGTGGCGAGGCAACCCTGTACTTCACCGGCGAGAAGAGCCCTGCACCCGAGGCGGCGTGGATCAACGGCACCGCCGGGCACGCGCTCGACTATGACGATGTGGCCTCGCTGCGCGGCCATCCGAGCACCGTGCTCGTCCCGGCGATTTTGGCCGAAGGCGAGACGCTCGGCGCCACGGGGCGCGACATGCTCGCTGCCTATGTCGCCGGATACGAGACCTGGGCTGAGCTCGCATGGCGCGATCCCGGCCATCATCACCGCAAAGGCTGGCATCCGACCGGGATCTTCGGCCCGATCGGGGCGGCGGCGGCCTGCGCATCATTGCGCCGCCTCGATGCCGGCGCCGCGACCCGAGCGTTGGCGCTCGCAGCGTCGCAGAGCAGCGGCATCATGGCCAATTTCGGCACGATGACGAAGCCGTTCCACGCCGGCCGTTCGGCGCATTCGGGGCTGATATCGGCGCGGTTCGCCGAGCTGGGCTTCACCGCCGCCACCGACGCCCTCGAGCATCCGCAGGGCTTTTTGAGCGCGGTATCGCCCGAGGGGAAGGTCGACCGCGAGACTCCGCCGCATGGGCTCGGCAATGAGTGGTGGATCCTCAAATACCGTCTCGGGATCAAGAAATACCCGGCTTGCTACTGTACCCATCGGGCGCTCGACGCGATGCTCGAATTGCTCGCCCGCCATCCGCTGAAGCCCGCCGACATCGAGCGCATTACCGTATCGATTAGCGACACCCACTCACTGATCCTGCGCAACCACCAGCCGCAGACCGGGCTCGCCGCCAGGTTCAGCATGGAATTCGCGATGGCGGCGGCGGTGATCTCGCAGCGTGCCGGCCTTGCCGAATTTACCGACGGCTTCGTCCGGCGCCCCGAGGTGCAAGAGCTGATGCGCCGGGTCGGGGTCGAGACCAACCAGAACTACGATCCCGACGTTTCGGGCGCCTCGGTCTTCGACCAAGTGCGTGTCGATCTCGTCGGTGGCGGTGTCGTTGAAAGCGAGAAGGTGGCGCGGGCAAAAGGCCATGCCGACCGACCGCTCAGCGAGGACGAACTCTTCGAGAAGTTCCGCACCTGCCTCGATGCGGGTGGTGCCAGGATCGCGCCCGAATTGTTGTTCGACCGCCTGCGGCATCTGGAGGATCTGTCGGCGCGCGAATTGACCGTGGTATGAGAGCAATTGGAGCCGGCTTTCTACTTGCCGCCAGCTTTATCCTTTGCACACCGGGAGCGATGCTCGCGCAGCCGGCGGATCAGCCGATGACCGTGCTCCATGTTAGCCAGACCGCGGAGCGCAACGTGCTGCGCGACCTCCTGCGCATCGACCTGCGCGTCGAGGAAACGGGAGCCGACCCGTTGACGATCCAATCGGCCATCAATCGCCGCATGGCGGCCGCACTCGACCGGGCACATCAAGTACAAGGCGTCGAGGTCGAAACCGGTTCCTACGGCGTCGGCGAGGAACGGCCACAAAGCGGTCCGTCACATTGGCGGGGCAGCCAGTCGCTGATTTTGCGCAGCAAAGCCGCCGATGCGGCGCTGAAGCTCGCTGGCGCGCTCCAATCCGACGGTCTGTTGATGTCGTCAATGGCGTACGAGGCTTCGCCCGAGATCGTGCGCGGCGCCGAGGAGGATTTGACCGCCGAGGCGCTAGCGGCACTAGACCGGCGAGCGGCATCGATCGCCGATCGCATGCACCTTAGCGTGCTCCGCTATCGCGATCTGCACGTCGGCAATGCCGAGACCGGGGGCCGCCCGGTACCGCGGTTTGCCGCGGCGGCGATGGCAGTGCCGGTCGCCGAGCCGGGCGAAGCGACGATCCGGGTGACGATCGAGGCCGAGCTGCTGCTCGCCGCGCCGCGACCGTAAGCGAGACCTCGGGTGACGCTCCCGGTCCCGGAGCTGCTCGTCATCTCGGATCGCCATCAGGCGCGGCGCCCGCTCGAAGAGGTCGCCGAGGCTGTCCTCGCGGGCGGCTGCCTCTGGTTCAGCCTGCGCGAGAAGGACCTGCCGGCCGATGAGCGGCGCAGACTTCTCAGCAAGTTGATTGCGCTCGGGCGCCGGTTCGGGGCGGTCGTGACGGCACACGAGGACATCGAGGCCGTCGCGGCAACGGGTGCCGACGGGGTGCATCTGCCCAGCGGAGGCAATCCCGCGGCTGCGCGCGCGCGGCTGCCCGGCGCGCTGATCGGCGCCTCCGCGCACTCCGCAGACGAGGCGGCGGCACTGCTGCGGGCGGGGGCGGATTACGTCACCGTGAGCCCGGTCTTCGTCACCGCGAGCAAGCCCGGCTATGGTCCCGCGATCGGCCTCGATGGTCTCACGCACATTGTCTCCCAGGCTCCCGGTCCGGTCATTGCTCTCGGCGGCATCACTCCGGAGAACGCCGCCTTGTGCCTAAGCACCGGGGTGCGCGGTGTCGCTGTCATGGGCGAGATCATGCGCGCGGCGGACCCGCAAACAACCGTCAAACAGATCCTGCGGGTGATCACCGGCCAATTGATGCCGCCATGAACGACTACCAGTCGCCGCAATCGTAGATAAGGTTAACTGGAACTGAACCGTCCTCTCTTGTCGTTATTCCTCTAAGGAAACAAAGTTCAGGAGGTATAGCGATGAGGAAAATCGTTCTTGCGACGCTCGCAGCCCTTGTCCTCGGCACCGCCGCATTGTCGTCGCCGGCGGAAGCGCGGTGCTGGTGGAACGGCTACGCTATGCATTGCTGGCATCCCCATCCCCACGCGTGGTGGTGGCACCACCATCATTGGGGCCCTTACGCCTATTATCGTTAATAGGCATCCCGAGCGCCCGGGTCAGCGCTGGAGCACCGCTGCTCCAGCGCTGGTTCCGGCGATCTTGCCGAACACCGAGCCCGAGACGAGGCCGGTGCCGCCCGGATAATTGAAATAGAACAGCCCGCCGACAAGCTCCCCGGCGGCGTATAGGCCGGGGATCGGCTTTTGCGCCGTGTCGAGCACGCGCCCGTCGGTGTCGATGCGCAGGCCGCCAAACGTGAATGTGACGCCGCAGGTCGTGCAATAGGCCTCGAAGGGCGGCTTTTCGATGGCCATCGCCCAGTTGGACTTGGGCGGCGCGATCCCGATGGTGCCGCGGCCGTCTTTAACCGTCGGATTGTACGGCACGTCTGCTTGCACAGCCGCGTTGAAGGCAACCACGGTGGCTAGAAATTGCGGCTTATTGACCGGCGCGTAATCGGCCATCTTGTCGGCCAACTGCTCGATCGTATCGGCTGTGACCTTGGTCACTTGACGAATGCGATACTCGTCGCGCTGCAGATGCACGGTCTGCTGGTCGAAGATCTGCCAGGCGAATTGGTGCGGCTGCTCGAGGATCAAGCGGCCGTATTTGGCATAGGTGTAGTTGCGGAAATCAGCGCCCTCGTCGCAGAAGCGCACACCATCGGCATTGACCATGATGGCAAACGGATAGCTGTGCTTCTGAAAATTGTCGCCGACTGCGAGGTCGCCGAATTCGGGGGCATTATAGTCCCAGCCAACCGCATGGCAGCCCGACCAATTGCCGTAAGGCATCGCGCCGATGTCCAAGGCCATCTTGATGCCGGTCCCCGTGTTGAAGCGGGTCCCGCGCACCTTGGCCAAGTCCCAGCCGGGGCCGAGATAACGGGTGCGCATCTCGGCATTGGCCTCGAAGCCGCCGCAGGCGAGGATCACCGCCTTAGCCGGGATCTCCGTTGTTTTGCCCTCGACCTTGGCGATGACGCCGTGCACGCCATCGTCGTCGGCGATCAGCTTTTCGCCATGGGCCTCGTAGGCGATTTGGATCTGTCGCTCCTCAGCAGCCTTGAACAACCCCTCGACGAGCCCCGGCCCGCCGCCCCAGGCTTCTAGTGCCAACCCGCCCCAGAAGACGAACTTGCCCTCGTGCTTGAAGGCCTGTCGCGAATACATCGGGGCGAAGCGGATGCCTTGTCCGCGCATCCACAATAGGGTTTCCTGGCTCTTGGTGACCAGCAGCTCGGCCATGTCGGGGTTGCTGCGGTAGTCGGTGAGCCGCCCGAGGTCGTCGTAATATTGGTCGGTTGTGTAGGTGCCAAAATCGCTGGTCGCGAGCTCGGTGTCGCTGAGCTCGCAGAGTTTCAAGAGGTCGTCGACGCCGTTATAGACAAAGCGCAACGCCCCGGCGGTATAGCGGCTGTTGCCGCCCCGCTCGTCAAAGGGGGCCGCTTCGAGAACGAGGACCCTGGCACCTTGCCCGCGGGCCGCGAGTGCCGCGCACATCCCGGCATTGCCGGCGCCGACGACGACGACATCGAATTCGCCCGCGATCATCTCGTTTCCTCCGCCTTCGATTTCGCTCAAGGAACGAGTAGCGCGGCCCAGGCAGGCGAGGCAAGCGCGACACCATCGCGACGAATACCCATCTCTTATGCAGAAAGTTCGGAAACGAGAGGATCGCATGGCGAAGTCGACGCGAGAGAGCCCAGGCGAGACCGGGGACGGGGAAACGGCATCGGCGAGTGGTAAAGCAACGATGGATGCGGGTTCGGCGGTCGCTGCGGGACTCAGGACATCGCGTAGGCCGCCAACTCGATCGACGCGATCGGCGAGGTGCCGGGAAAGAAGGGGCGGATAAAAGCCGGCGATGAACTTCACCCTCTGTGGCAATGAATTAACGGCCGTGTATTTTTCCGATTTAGATCAAGAAGCTCTCGCCGCGGCAGTGCGGCGGCTCGAAACCCCGAGCCTGGCCGGCCGGCTTGCAGCACTCGCCGGCAAGCCGATCGGGTTTATGCAACGAGCACTGCCGGCAACCGCCTCGACGGCGGTCGCCAGGCTGGCAAAGCAAGCCCTGGAGCGCGCCCTTGATGTTGCTTTGTTCAGTCTGCGAAATCGCCGCATCACCGGAGGCCGCATGCTTCATTCCGGGCTTGCCTGCACTTCGGGGGCGATCGGCGGTGCCTTCGGTCTCGCCGCACTCGCGCTCGAGCTGCCGGTTTCGACCACGATCATGCTGCGCGCCATCGCGGCCATCGCGCAGGAGGAAGGGGAAGACCTTGCAGACGCGCGAACAGGGCTTGTCTGCCTCGAAGTGTTCGCGCTGGGCGGCCCGACTGCTGACGAGACGGGAGTGGAAGGTGACTATTTCGCGGTTCGCGCGATGCTCGCCCGCGGCCTGGTCGAAATCGCTGACCTCGCCATAGACAGAAGCGCGATCCGCGAGAGCGCTCCGTTCGTCGTCCGCTTTCTGACGCCGATTGCCTCGCGCTTCGGTGTCGTCGTGTCCGAGAAGGTGGCGGCCCAAGCTGTGGCAGTCATCGGCGCAGTCGGCGGTGCGGCCGTCAATCTCGCCTTTATCGAGCACTTCCAGGATCTGGCGCGCGGTCATTTCACGGTCCGCAGGCTCGAACGCACATACGGGGCCGACATTGTGCGCGCCGAATACGACCGAATAAAATCCGGCTTGTCACAACCGCATGACTGATCAGAGCGGGGGAGCGATTGCCGATCGAGTGCGGTCGCGGCTATGCTGACGCGGTATCGGAATCGGATAAGGACAGCTGCATGATTACGGATGCGGCCGTCGCCTCTCGTGTCGAGAGGGGCGGCGAAACTCACGCTGTCGGGCTGGTCTCGACGGCGCATTTCGTCAGCCACTTTCACTCGATGGTATTGCCGCCGCTGTTCTTGCTTCTGCGGGAGCGATGGGGAGTCGGATTTATCGAGCTGGGTCTCGCCCTGACCGTCGGCTCGATCGTTTCCGTGGCAACGCAAATGCCGATGGGTTATCTCGCCGACCGGTTCGGACCGCGTCGGCTCTTGATCGCAGCGCTCTGTCTCGGCGGCTTTGCGATCGCCTCGATCGGCCTCGCCGATTCTTATGCGTGGCTGCTCGTGGCGATGGGCCTGCTCGGCATCGCCAACGCCATCTATCACCCGGCGGACTACGCGATTCTCTCGGCCAGGATCGCGCCCTCGCATATCGGACGCGCCTTTTCCGTTCATACCTTCGCCGGCATGCTCGGCGGCGCGATTGCACCAGCAGCGATGCTGCTGCTCGCTACGAGCGCCGGAACCCGCTCGGCGCTCGTCGTCGCCGGGCTCATTGGGCCGCTGGTGGCCCTGCCCATCGCTTGGGCACGGTCGCTGGAAACCGAACCGGCCGGGAGCTGGGCAGGCGAGCATCATGCTCTTGCAGAAAGCGAACGAAGACGCACGGTGTTTACCCCTGCGATCCTCGCTCTGACGGTCTTTTTCGTCCTTCTGAGCTTGTCCAGCAGCGGGATCACCAACTTTTCGGTCGTCGCGCTGACGAGCGCCTACGGCTTGCCGTTCGCGGCAGCGAATTTGGCGTTGAGCGCTTATCTGACGGCGAGCGCCTTTGGCGTCCTGGCCGGCGGGTTCGTCGCCGACAGGACGCGCCGGCACGGCCAAGTTGCCGCCGCTGGTTTTATGGTCAACGCGGTCATTGTCCTGTTGATCGGGACGATCGGATTCGGACCGCTGGTGCTTGTCGCGGCGATGGGCACGGCCGGATTTCTTTCGGGCATGATCATGCCCTCTCGCGACATGCTGGTGCGGGCGGCCGCACCTGCCGGCGCCATCGGGCGAGCCTTTGGGATCGTCTCCATTGGTCTTAGCACCGGCGGCATGATTGGCCCGATGCTGTTCGGCTGGATCATGGACCGCGGCGCGCCGCATTGGGTGTTCGGCGCGAGCGTCGTGTTCATGGTGCTGACTGTGGCCTTTGCGCTGATTGGCGACCGGCGATCGGCCGGCCGCCTTCGTCCGCTAATCCCGGCTCGACGCCACGCCTGAGAAAACCGACCCGCGCTCCCCTCCGGGGCTTCGCCATCAATCCGTCACGTGATATGCTTAAATTAAAGCAAAGTAGCGGGAGGAGAATTCAGCGATGCCGAGAACTCAGAGACGTCAAAGGCATCCACTAACGGGTAGCGAGAGACAACCGATGCGGGGGGCGAGATCCGTTGGCAAGGCGGATCCCTCGGAGCGGCTGGAAGTCAGCGTGCTGCTGCGCTTTCGCGGGAGCGACGCCTTGAAGGACAGAGTGTCGAAGCTGGCCAGAGGCGAACAGGCGGGTCGTCACTTGAGCCGCGAGGAGTTCGCTCAGCAATTCGGCGCCGATCCCGCCGATATCGCGGTGGTCAGGCAATTCGCCAACGCGCACGGTCTGGTTGTCGTCGAGGAAGATGCGGCGCGCCGGACCGTCGTGCTCTCCGGCACGGTTGCCCAGTTCAATGACGCGTTCGGAGTGGACCTGCAAACCTTCGAACACCCCGGCGGTACCTATCGCGGGAGGACGGGAGCGGTACATTTGCCCGATGAGCTGCACGGCGTCGTCACGGCAGTGCTCGGCCTCGACAACCGTCCGCAGGCGCATCCGAGGTTTCGCGTGCGGCCATCTCACGGCAATGTACAATGGCGCGCCGCGGCGGCGGCTGACTCCGCCTCGTTCACGCCCACCGAGCTCGCCTCCCTTTATGGTTTTCCCAGCGGAACCGGGCACGGCGAGTGCATCGGCATCATCGAGCTCGGCGGCGGCTACCGTACCGCCGACCTGCAAAAATACTTTTCCGAGCTCAAGATCGCCTCACCGCAGGTGTCTACAGTCTCGGTCGACCACGGACGCAACAACCCGACCGGTGATCCCAACGGCCCCGACGGCGAGGTGATGCTGGATATCGAGGTGGCGGGGGCGATCGCGCCGGGAGCGAGCATCGTCGTCTATTTCGCCCCCAATACCGACGCGGGTTTCCGCGATGCCGTCAGCATGGCGGTGCATGACGCTAAGAACAAGCCGTCGGTGATCTCAATCAGTTGGGGTGGTCCGGAATCCAGTTGGACCGCCCAATCGATGACGGCTCTCGACGAGGCGATCCAGGCGGCCGCCGCGATGGGGGTCACGGTATGCGTGGCGTCGGGGGACAATGGATCGGGCGATGGGGTCGATGACGGCGCCGATCACGTCGATTTTCCGGCTTCGAGCCCGCACTCCTTGGCATGCGGTGGAACCAACCTGCAAGCTTCCGGCGGATCGATCACCAGCGAGACGGTGTGGAACGACGGGGCCAATGGCGGTGCGAGCGGCGGCGGGGTGAGCAGCTTCTTCGCGCAGCCGTCGTATCAGGAAGGTCTCAATGTCGCCAGGACTCAAGGCGGAACTCAGCCGCTCAGCATGCGGGGCGTGCCCGATGTCTGCGGCGATGCCGATCCGCAGAGTGGCTACGACGTGCGGGTCGACGCCAACGACACGATAATCGGCGGCACCAGCGCCGTCGCACCGCTATGGGCCGGCTTGATCGCGCGAATCAATGCGGCGAAGGCCAGTCCGGTCGGCTTCATCAACCCGGCTCTCTACAGCCACCCCGGAGCCTTGCGGGATATCACCCACGGCAATAATGGCACCTTTGCGGCCGCTCCTGGATGGGATGCCTGCACCGGCCTCGGCAGTCCGAACGGCCAAAAGGTCGCCGACGCCGTCTGATCGCGCGATCGCGAGATTGCTTCGTCCCCGCGGGTTGAGCCCGCGGGTCCGCGCAATGACAAGTGCGTCATTGCGAGCGGAGCGAAGCAATCGTGCCAGGCGATTCTCCGATATATTTCGGATCTATTGCCAAGGACGGAGAATGGCCATGCCGCCGCCGTAACTGCCCCGCTGAACGCTCCCATGAACCACGTAGCTGGGCTTCGCGGCGCAAGGCTGCCGGCCGAACGCCATTCGTTCGCTGCCCAAGCGAATCACAGGCCGCGACCAGTGTCGAAATAGGTTAGCGACAAGACGGTCCGTGAAACCTTTGAACAGAGCTTGCGATCTCCGGCGACGAGTTCAATCGCCAATCAGGCCCCGACGTAGCCTTCGGGCGCCGGCTCGTCCTTGTCGAAGTCGAACTCGACCTTGGCGTCATGCGGGTCGTTGAAGAACAGCTGCCAGATGCCGCCTCCGGGAAGACGGCGCAGCTCGTATTCGATACCCTCGCGCTTAAGGGTCGCGACCGTTCCAGGCAGGTCTCTGGCGCTGAATGCCATATGGTCGAGCACGCCGGCGCGCTCCTTCGGCAGCGGGTCACGATGGATCACGTGCAAAATCGGCGTGTCGCCGTCGGCGTATAGCCACCAGCCCGGAAACTGAAAGGGCGGTCGCCAACCCACCCTGAAGCCGAAGAGATCGCAGTAGAACCGACGCGTCGCCTCGAGGTCGTCGCTCAAGACGGTGAAATGGTTCATGGTCGTGACACTCATGCGAAGAACTCCCTAACTAGTACGATCGATCCGGCAAATGCCTACTCGCAAGCCGGGTGCGGCGTCAACGAGAGGATGGGACGGCTTGGCCAGAGGGGGAAGAAAAATGAGGAAAAATGGTCAGGTGCCGAAGCTTCAGCGTGTGATTAAAGAGTTGCCCGAGGGCTTCGATGCCTTGCGGGCCGAAGCGCACGCCGAGGGCTATTTGTTTGTGGAACGTCTCGCGAGGGATTGGTTGTCGGGCACAACACGCTTCGATCGAGAGGGGGAAGCGCTGCTCGCTGCGCGTGTCAATGGTGTGCTCGCGGGTATCGGAGGGCTCACGATCGAACCTGTGGTGCCGGACGCTCTGCGTATGCGGCGGTTCTACGTTCGTCTGGCGTTTCGGCGAAGCGGGATCGGCCGCGAGTTGGCTACCGCACTGCTTGAACGGGCCGCGCGGAGCGCCAGCGTATTGGTGACCGTCAATGCCGCCCCTGCGAGTGCAGTCTTTTGGCAATCACTCGGCTTCGCGCCGGCCCTTCGCGATGGACACACGCATATCCAACAACTCGACAAGAGGCGTTTGTGATAATGAGCCAGCTTGTCCCGATCGGGTGGCGCTTTCAGTTTGATTTTCCTAGCGATCGCAGAAATAGGCACAAACGAGCGCGCGGATGTGCAACGTTGCTGATGGCGGTGATCTCCTGTGCCCTGATACCTCCGGCGCGAGCCGCCGCGGTCGATTGGTCAAAGGCTCAGCTGGTTACCATAACCACGGTCGAGTACGCCTTCGAGCCGAACCACCTGATCCTTCGCCGTGACATCCCCTATCGGCTGCACGTGGAAAACCACGGCCGCGAGCTGCACGAACTGACTGCCCCCGATTTCTTCAAAGCCGTCGAGCTGCGCAATCCCGAGGCCCTTAACCCTGAGCACACAGAAATCGTGCTCCAGCCCAACGAGCAAAAAGACCTTTATTTCGTGACCCTGCAGCCCGGCCATTACGATATGTGGTGCGCCGACCACGACTGGGCGGGCATGACCGGCGACATCACGGTCGAATAGCCGCACTTCCATTGCGCTCGCTTTCCTGCCTCAATCGAACAGCGTAGCGAGACGCTGCTTGATGCTGTCCGCGACATACAACGCCAGCGCCTGTATCGTGCGCGTCGGGTTCACGCCTGCCGAAGTGACAAAGATGCTGCCATCGACGATGAACAGGTTCTTCACGTCGTGGCTGCGGCCCCACTCGTTCACGACGGATCGTGCCGGGTCGGTGCCCATCCGCGCAGTGCCCATCAGATGCCAACCGCCGTCGGCGATCGGCGCTTCGTACCACACATCTTGCGCTCCGGCGGCGCGCAGGATTTGTGTGGCCCGCGCGACGGCGTGATTCAGCATACGGCGGCTGTTCTCACTCAGCGTGTAGGTGATCTTCGGCGCCGGAATGCCGTTGGAATCCTTCAGCACTGGATCAAGGGTGACGGTGTTGTGCTCCTCCGGCAGGTCCTCGCAGATCGCTACCATGCCGGTGCGGTGGCAGAACAGCTTGTGATAGGCGCGGTGGTGTTCGGCACCCCAAGGCAGGCGGCCGATCTGCATGCCATGGACCGCCGCCATTACCGGTCCCTGACCGCGGGAGAATTCGAATGTGTAGCCTCGCACGAATCCGCGGGAGCGGTCCGTCTCGTAGAACTCCTGGCTCCAGATGCAGTTGCCTGGGCCGCGATAACCATCGAGCGTTTCGTCGAAATAGCCGACGATCCGAGCATAGGGATGGAACATCAGGTTCTTGCCGACCAGGCCGCTTGAATTGGCAAGGCCGCTGGGGAACCGCGCGGACTCGGAATTCAGCAGAATGCGCGCCGTACCGACGGCGTTGCAGGCGAGGATCACGACTTCAGCAGGCTGGAAATGCTCGATCCCATCCGCATCATGGTAGACCACGCCCGACGCCATGCCGTGTTCATTGGTGGTAATCTCGCGCACCCGGCAGCGCGTGCGCAGCTCGACACCGGCGCGGATGGCGGCCGGCCAGTATGTGATGTCGGTGCTCGCCTTTGCACCCTGCGCGCAGCCCGAGGTGCAATGGCCGAGATTGATGCACTGCGCCCGGCCCTCGTACTCCACTGTAGTGATCGCGCTGTCGGAGGGCCACCAGTGCCAGCCGAGCTTGTTGAGCCCACGTGCCAACGTCGCCCCCGACTTGCCAAGCGGCAGCGGCGGCATCAAGGGTTCGTGCGCTGGATAGGCGGGATCGCCCGCCAGACCGGACACGCCCATCATCCGGTCGTTCTCGGCGTAGAATGGCTCCAGTGTCGCGTAGTCGATCGGCCAGTCGTCGGCGACGCCGTCCAGCGTGCGCGCGCGGAAGTCCGATGGATGGAAGCGCGGGAAATGACCGGCGTAAAGCACCGTGCCGCCGCCGACCCCATTGAAGTTCGCTATCTTGATCGGTGAGTTGGCGTCGTTGATCGGATAGTCGGTTTCTCGCGCGCGCCGGTTCGGGCTGATGTGGAAATCGTCAAACTGCCGGGCCTCCCAGTCGCGGCGCGTGCTGGGGTATTCGGACGGCTTCATCCAGTCGCCCTGTTCGAGGCAGAGAATGTGCATCTTCGTCTCGGCGAGGCTCCAGGCGACGGCCGCACCGGAGGCACCGGCGCCGATGATCAGCACGTCAACGGGCGTGGTCATCGGCGCACGCTCAGTAGCTCGGTTTGCTTGCAAATGGTGTCAGCTGCAGCTCGTGCGTCCAGCATGACCGGTCTTGGGTGTGCAGGTAGTAGAACGCCTCGGCGATCTTGACTGGATTGATCTGGAGATCGGGGCGGTTCTGGTTCCGCGGCAAAGCCCGGCTGCCGGGCGAGTCGATGCTGCCGTCGATCACGATGTTGGCGACGTGCACGCCGTGCTCGGAGTATTCCTCGGTCAGCACCTGCGCCAGGGTTCGCATCATGACCCTGGGATAGTAAAGCGATTGCCCGGTCATGCGCTTCTTGCCGCGCAGCGAACTCGAATTGTTGGAGAAGAAAAACGACCCGTGGCCGTTCTTGCGCATCGCCGGCAACACTTCCTTGGCGACGAGAAACGGCCCGCGGCAAGCAATGTGCTGCGTCGTGTCGAACAGCTCCACGGGGACATATTCGAGCAGTTCCTTGTCCGGCGGCAGATCGCGGCCTTCGAGGTAACCCGCATTGTAGACCAGCACCTCCGGATCGCCGGCCTCGCGCCGGATCGTGGCGAACGCCGCCCCGATTGAGTCCTGTGAGACGAGATCCAGCTCGACGATCATGCACTCGCCGCCCTGCTCTCGGATCGCCGCCGCCAGTCGCGCGGCATTGGCCTCCTTGCGGGTGGTCAGCACGGTGAAGAAACCCTCCTGCGCGAATTTCTGCGCAATGGCGCCGCCCACCCCCCAGCGCACTCCGACCGGCAGTTCGCTGTCATCGATCGTATGGCCGTGCGCCAGCAAGGTATTGCGGCCATCCGACTGCCACTTCGAGGTGGCGCCGATCACCACGGCCACTTGCTTACCTTTCGTGTTCGTTTTCATTTCTAAGTTTCCTCGTTCTCTTGAGCCTTCGCTTGCATTGACCTACCGGTCCCAGCCCCACCAAGCACAGAGCGCCTCGCCCATGACCAGCTCCAGATCGCGGCCGTTGAGCCAGGACAATTCCTCGGTGAACATCGTCACGCACTGTCGCCAGGAGCAGGGCATCTTGGTGATGTCGGTGCCCCAGAACATGCGATCGGGACCAAAGGCGTCGTAAACCTGACGCAAATGGGGATGCAGTGCCGGAAACGGATAAGCCTCGCTCGAGTAGTGAGGCACGCCGGTCGCTTTGACCGCCACATTGGGGAACTTCGCCAACGCCAGCAGTTCCGGTATGTGGGTCATCGCGGCGGCGTCTTTCAGCGTGCTGGTGCCGCCTCTCCCGCCCAGGTGATCGATCGTCAAACGAAGGCCCGGATGGCGCTCGGCGATCCGCCCAAGCTCCATCAGCGAATCCGTCGCCAGCATGGCGACTGGAACACCAGCCTCTTCAGCGACCGCCCAAAGCCAGTCGAGCGTGCCATCGTGCAGCCAGCGCCGCGCGGGATCGGTCAGGAACCCGTAGCGCAGACCGAGCATTCCCGGTTGTTCGCGCCAGCGCGCGATCCGTTCGCGGGATTCGGGGCGGTCGAGCGGCACCGCTCCCATGATCGCGAACCGCCCGGGGTAGTTGCGAACGGCGGCAAAGGCCATGTCGGTCGAGTCCGGATCCCAGCCCGGCGGGTGGATGACCGCGGCATCGACGCCACCCTCGTCCATCAGCGATATGGCCTCCTCGGGGGTAAAGGCCGTCGCCTGCCGATGCGAGAGGTTGCTCGGTAAGCCCGATCCCCAGAGATGAATTTGCGCGTCGACGATCCGCATCGCGGCCTCCCGCTCGATTGTCTGGCTCGATCTTACCGCGGATACCGGCCTCGGCGCACAAAGACGAGGGCGATGATGCTCAGCGTGGCAGTGAACATGATATAGAAGCTGGGCGACAGGCTGTTGCCGGTCATGGCGATGAGCCAAGTCGCGATAAAGGGTGTGAATCCGCCGAAGATGGTCACGGCGACCGCGAAGCTCAGCGATACGCCGATCCCGCGGACCCGGGTCGGAAACAGCTCGGAAAGCTGCGACGGCAGCACCCCGCTATAGCCGGCCTTGACGAGGCTGAGCCAGCTCGCGGCAAAGATCGCCGTCGCAAGCGAGGGAAACGCGACCAGCAGAAAAAAGAGCGGCCAAGTCGTCAGGAAAAACAGCCACGCCGTTCCGGTCAGAATGCCGCCGCGCCCGAGCTTGTCGGAGAGGTGCCCGGCGAACGGCGAGGCAATGCCGAGAATAACGGCGCCGACGAGCGTCGCGGTAAAGCCGGTCGCCTGCGGCAGGTGCAGCTCCTTAATCGCATAGGTCGGTATGTAGAGGATGATATAGGCTGAGCTGTTCGAGATCGCCGAAATGCCGATCGCGAGGAGGGCCTCGATTGGATGAGCGCGCACCATATCGCGCACCGGCGTGCGTGCCGGCTCGATTTCGACAAATTCCGGCGTCTCGTCGAGCCGACGGCGGATATACAGCCCGACCGGCCCCACCAGAATCCCGAACAGGAACGGCACGCGCCAGCCCCAGTCGGTCAGCTGCTCAGGCGAGAGAACGCTCGATAGCACGAGCCCAAAACCCGACGCCAGGAATCCCGTGATCCCAGTGCTGGCCCACTGCCAGCTCGCGACAAAGCCTTTGCGCGAAGCGGTCTGCTCGGCGAGGAATGTGACGGCGCTGCCGAATTCGCCGCCGACTGAAAACCCCTGCGTCAGGCGAGCCAGGAGGATCAGGATCGGTGCGGCGAGCCCGATCGTCGCATAACCCGGCGTCACCGCCGTCATCGTCGTGCCGATGACCATCAGCATGATCGAAAGGGTGAGCCCGGCTCTGCGGCCGAAGCGATCGGTGTAGGCTCCGATCACGATCGCGCCGATCGGGCGCACCACATAAGCAGCACCAAAGGTGCCGAGGGTCAGCAGCAACGACGCAGTCTCGTCAGCGCCAGGGAAAAACACCTTCGAGATCGTCACCGCGAAGTAGCCGTAGACGAGAAAATCGAACCACTCCATCGCGTTGCCAATCGAGGCAGCGATGATGACCCGGGTCAGTGTGGGCCTGGCGCGGACCGGTAGGGCAATGGCGTCGGCGGTCATGACGGCTCGCAATGCGGGATCAGGACAGCTTCTTGGTCATATAGAACCGCGTATGGCCGGGCGGCTCGCAATCGATCCGTGCGGCGACCTCCCACCCCTGCTTCAGGTAAAAGCCCGGCGCCTGAAAATGGAGCGTCGACAATACCGCTCGGGTGCAGCCGCGTCGTGTCGCCTCCTGCTCGGCCATAGCAAGAATGCGGCTGCCGAGCCGGTTACGCCTCAGATCCTCCGGCAGGAAAAATCGATCCACCCGCAAGAGGCCGAGAGAGGTGCGGCCCAACAGGCCACCGACGACATGATTGGTTTCAGGATCGCGGGCCAGGATATTCAGCGGACGTGAGTCCGAATACCCCGCCTGCGCCTCGTTATAGGCGCGCAACCCCTCGGTGATCACAGCCTGCTCGTCGTCGTCCGGTGCATCGGTCAAGGTGATCGCGGTTTCGGCCCGATTGGCCACGGCGTGTCCTCCCCAACTTTATCGAGTGAGACCATCGTATTTTACAGACGCTGCGCCAACGCTGTTAACAGGCGGTGGGCCAGCCCACACCATCCCAAAGCTGACCGGATGGCCGACATGGCTCACGAGACGCGGCTCGCCGAACCGGCGCCGATTTTCCGCGACCCACTCCGCATCGACCAGTTGCTCGCGCAACTCCATCAGGGTGAGCCCGGCGCCGCACCCCGCTTGGACGTGGTCGCCAATCATATGAACAACGTTGGCGATCGCGACCGGCTCGCCGGCCGGCGCATTGAAATGGGTGGGCACCCCCTTCAACAGCATAAACGGATGGTAATCGATCAGCACGACCGTGCCGCCCGGACGGATTAGACGCGCGGTCTCAGTATAGAACCCGCCGAGGTCCCCGAGGTGACAGATGGCAAAAGAGGAGATCGCGAGGTCATAACCCTGCCCGACCAGACCGCTCGCCGCGGCGTCGGCGCAGACCAACCTGTCGTAGATCCTCTTGGCGCCGGCTCGCTCGAGCATCGCCGAACTCGCGTCTACCCCATCAACTCGCGCGACACCACGCTCTTTTAGCCAGGCGCCAATCCGCCCAGTACCGCAGCCCAAATCGACAGCCGCGGCAATACGGCCCCAATCGACTGACACGAGTAAACGCAACAGCGGAAGATCGAGCCGATCGTCCATCGTCGCGTCGTAGGAGGGCGCCCAAACCGCATAGCCTGCCACCGCGTCGAGCGTGCGATAACCTCGACTGTCATAGCGAGAGAAAGAAGCGGTCACGCCTCTTCGGGGTCCTCGGCTCGCGGTCGCTCGGTCGCTCGCTCAGACCACCCCGTCGTCGCGCAGCCGCTTGGTTTCCTCCGGGCTGACGCCGCACAGCTCGCCGAGCAGCGGCTCGGTATGCTCGCCGAGCAGCGGCGGGCGGCTCACCTGGACCGGTGAATCCGACAGTTTGACCGGGCAGCCGACAGTCTGATACGTGCCGCGGGTCGGATAGTCGACATCGACTATCATGTCGCGCGCCTTCAGATGCGGATCGGCCAAGACCTCGCCGGTGTCCTGACAGGCGCCGCAGGGCACGCCGGCGGCGCCGAGAATGCGCATGACCTCGTGCTTGGTACGGGTGCCGGTCCACTCCTCGATGATGGCGTTCAGGGCGGCCCGGTTCTCCCAGCGTGCCTCCTCGGTCGCAAAGCGTGAATCCTCGGCCAGTTCCGGCCGACCGATCGCCTCGCAGAAGGCCGGCCACATCTGCTGCTGCGCGGTGATAAAGGCGTAGTCGTTGGGGCCACCCGGCGCGCAAGAGTAAGTCGTCGAGGGTATCCCGCGGCCCATCTGGTTGCCGCGGCGCGGCATCGGCGCGCCGAAACGCTGATGGTCGCGCAGGCTGACCCTGATGATGTTGACGACCGCATCCTGCATCGACACCTCGACATGCTGCCCCTTGCCGGTTGTGTGGCGCTGCTGCAACGCGGCCAGGATGCCGATCGCCATGTGCATCCCGGTACCGGAATCGCCGATCGCCGGCACGACAAAGGTCGGCGGGTTATCCGGAAAGCCGGTGATGCTCATCGCCCCACCCATCGCCTGGGCGATCGGCTCGTAGCTCTTGAAGTCGCGATAGGGACCGTACGTGCCGAAGCCCTTGATCGTGGCGTAGATCAGCCGCGGGTTGATCTCCGAGAGGACCTTCCAGCCGAGCCCCAATCGGTCGAGCGCGCCGGGCCCGAAATTTTCGAGCAGCACGTCCGACCTGGCGATGACCTGCTTGAACAGCTCCTTGCCCCGGCCCGTCTTCAGATTGAGGGTGAGGCTGCGCTTGTTCGCGTTAAACAGCAGGAAGAAGAGGCTGTCGCTGTCCTGCCGGTCGCGCATGTTGCGGCGGGCGACATCGCCGCCCTTGGGTTCCTCGAGCTTGATCACGTCGGCGCCGAGAAAGCCCAGGATCTGCGCGCAGGCGGGACCCGCCTGGTTGTGCGTCATGTCAATGATGCGGATGTTTGACAGCGCTTTTTCCATTGGTCGGATCTCCGGAGCAAGCCTTGCGAAAGCGCGACTCTAGGTGAATCGGACACCCCATGGAACTTGCAAATCGGCTACAAACGGTCCTCGAGCCCTTGCCGCAAATTGGTGCTGGTCAATGACCTCTACCGTCCCCCGTTCCGGTATGCCGGGACATTTCGGCATCCGCGTTACCGAAGCCGACAAGGATAAGCTCGTCGGCGAGCTCGATGTGGATGACCGTCATCTCAACAACAGCGGCCGTGTGCATGGCGGGGCGATGGCGGCGTTTGCCGACGATCTCGGCGGAGCGTTGGCCGGACTTAACGTCCCACCCGGGTTTCGTACAACCACGATCGAGTCGAAGACGAATATCTTTCGCGCCTGCGGGCCGGGGCGGCTCACCGGCGTTGCCGTGCCGGTCCATGTGGGACGGCGTACGATCGTCCTGCAGACCTCGATATACCGCGCCGACGGGAAGCTTGCCGCAATGATGATCCAGACTCAGATGGTACTCCCGAGGGGGTCGACCACGGCTGTCGGTGAAGGCGGCGAGGTTTAGAACCTGTCTCAAAAGCCTACGTCGCCAATCATCAGCAGCCACGAACCGCTTTCGAATCCGACAACGAAAGTATTAATTTGGGGCCAGCGATGGCTGTTGGTCGTTGACCGAAAGCACCATGATCGGATCGGCGATTTGTTCGGGCACGATTTCCTTTTCCAACGGCAGAACAGCAGTGCCGACAGCAAAAAATTCGATGATGTGCGTCTTCCAGCCATGACTGCCTTCATGGATATCTACACCAACAACCCCCTCCGCTTGGGCAGCCGCAGCCTCATGTTGCATACGCTCGATTGCATCTCGCGCGCCCCGTACATAGCGGAGGAGAAATTCCCGAGTTCGGCATTGCGCCCGATCGTCTTAAGGCCCGACAGCAGGCCGCGATGGGCCACATGGTACACGCACGATCCCATCACCAGTTCCACCGGACGGTAGCCCGAATGCAGCAGCGACCAGAAATCCTGGCCAGAGAGGTCCGACGTAAACGGGCCTCCATCATGTGCTCGGAACCCTTTGCGGCCTTCGCCGTGAGCAACACCCGTGCCTATGGCAATGAATTCGAGCAGGTGTTGGTTCCATTCCAACCGTTTGATGGTCAGTTTGACGCCGACGATGCCGTCGGCTCCCATGGCGGTCGCCTCTGCACGCATGCGGCTCATCGCCAGTTCGCGGGCGTGATACATGGCCTTGGAGAGGATATCCAGTTCCTGGTTCCGACTCCAACTGCGGTACTGAATTCCGACATGGTATACGCATGACCCGACGCATAGGCCTATCGGCTCAAAGCCAGCCTTGCGTACCAGCAAGAACTCATTGACGGAAAAACCCGAGGTGAACACGCCAGTTGAATTGGTAACGCTGCGCAGCCCTTTCAGGCGTTCCACTGCATGCGCAGGGATGACGTCAGCCATTTAGATGGCTCCCTCGGATTCGTGAGAACGGTAGGATTCGTGATCGGGTGTGTGACCCGTCAATGGCATGTCGCCCGCATGCAAATCCACCACGATTCGGAGATCATGGGGCAGCGGCGCGGCGTGCATCCACAGTGGTGGCCACCACGTGGCGCCAGGTATTGTTGTTTGCGTATGAACGCCTGGATGAGCAAGTACGCCGTTGCCTTGTGAACAGGCGTTCCTTCGCAGCTTTTGATGAGCCTTTGTCCGCACCCGTTCCCAGAGCTTGCCGGAACATCGCTAACCTGCCATGAATTTTGCCAGTGAGTGGCTGAGACTCTGCGCATGCTCACTCATGGAATGCGCCTCCTGATACAAGCGGGCGAACCACTCCGCCGGAGCCATATCCTTCGTATTCAGCACGATGCCGCGGACCACCATCGCCACCATCGTCTTGAGCCGTCCGCGCTCAACTTCTATGCGATAGCGGTTCTCACCGAGTTCGATGCTGACGCCTGTGATTTTCCTGGATTTGGCGAAGAGACCGCGTTGCTCGTGTACGGTCACTAGATCGGGCATTGCCTCCTTCAGGCGCAATGCGAAGGCTTTGAGATTGCTTTCGGCATCAGCATTGAAGCGGCGCAGCCAAGCCGCCTGCATGTCGAAATCCACCTCGCTCATGGTTGCAGCGCAGCAGCGTGGACGTCCCGCATACCTGAAATCAGGCGATCCCGGATCGCAGCGAGCTTGGCCTCGCGCTGACGGTCACCGGCCGCCACCTCGCGTTCGATCTGCATCACCTCTTGCATTGTCCTGATCGCTTCGTCGGCGACCTGCGCGAGAACCTCGACGTTACGCGCATCCCCGCCCAGACTGCGGGCCGCACTGGTTGCCGCCTCACGTGCCCCTCTAGACGCCAGTACGGTGATCTGGCGCGCGGCATCGTCCAGCTTTTCAGATTCCTTGGCGGCACGCACGATGTCGACCTGGACCGCCGCCTGACTGGCGACCGCCATGAGCCTCGGGATGACGACCAACAGGCCATCCGAGATCTTCATGATGCGGGTCTCGGCCGCTTTTCGGTTCTGACCGATGACCGGTATCAGCATGGCCGATCCGACGAGATTCTCGCGCATATCCGCAATCTTCCCGCGAAAATTGGCAAGCGCAGAACGCATCTCCATCACGTCCGCTGCGTCGGCAGCCTCGCCGGACTGCACCGCCTTTTGCCGTTGTGCTTCGAGCTCCTGGTAGCCACGGTCCAGCGCGATCTGGCCGGCGGCAATCTCGATCTTGAGTGCATGCAGGCTCTGGCGGATTGCTGCTGCCTGCTGGTCCATCAACTCTACCGCAACACTGAGGTCTGCCTTGATCTTGCGGGCTCGGGCCTGCTCCTCGTCCATCAGGTCGAGAAATCTCTTGCGGTTTTCGACAAAGCCCTTGAAGGCGGAGTGCGCGTCGGCGGCGAACCCGATCAGCCGAGCGACGAATCCTTTTCGCGCCGCCGTAGTGCTGTGCGCTTCAGCCTGCAGGTCTTCTATCCGCAGGATCTTGACGCCATCGATAACGCTGGTAGCGATCCGGCCTACCTCACCTGCATCTCCAAGGCGGGTGCCGGTCAGCAACTGTCGCGAGGATTGCGCAATGGCAGCCATTGCACCTTCCCCGTGAGAAAGCAGAGAATTGGTATCCCCGAAATCAATCTTGGCCGCCGACGCGTGGGCGGCAGCAAGTTCTTCCGCTTTCAGGTTCGATACATCGACAAGTCGCCCAGGTTCGGTGTTGCGTTCCAATGCGGTTGAGGACGCCGGCACGGGTAAAGATGCGGTCCCACGCTCGACTAGTTCGGGGGTCGGCGTATCAAGATCATCAAAGGCGGCCAAATCCAACGGGGTTGACTCGGCGTTCGGCATCGAAGCCTTTGATAGGCGTGGAGCGTCGGGAGACTGGGGGATCGATGGAACGTCAGGCACATTCGAGGGCAGCGGGTCAGCAGGGGCTTCGAGGCGCCAAGCATAGACCCGCACCGGCCGCGCGATGTTCTTGACGCTCTGGTGGCCTAAGTCCTCGAAAAAGTAATCGAGCCTATCGCGCACTTGGTCGCGCACAACTCGGCTGACGCAGATGCCACCCGGTTCAGCCAGGGCTTCCAGGCGCGCCGCGATGTTCACGCCGTCGCCAAAGATGTCGTGCTTTTCGGCAATCACGTCACCGAGGTTGATACCGACACGGAACTCGATCCGCCTGTCGGCTGGGACGGGTGCATTGCGCTCGCCCATTCCCCGCTGCATCTCCACCGCACAGCGCATCGCGTCAACGACGCTGGCAAACTCTGCCAGCAGCCCGTCGCCGGTGTCTTTGACCACTCGGCCCCGGTGTTCCTCGATCTTCGGATGGACCAGCTCCGCGAGATGCGCCCGCAGTTGCTCGTGCGTGCCTTCCTCATCGGTGCTCATCAGGCGCGAATAGCCGGCCACATCGGCGGCTAGGATCGCAGTCAGACGGCGGGTCGGTGCCATTGTCTCACCCTCAGCGTCGAGTTCTCATGCTGAGATTAACCCAAATCCGTGGCATCCCTATTGCCTCTTTCGCCGTCGAGAACCGCTTTCACGGTACCAATTGCATGGCCGTTACGGGACCTATATCCCGGAGAAAAGATCGCCCAGAACCCGTCGCTGAGCAACGTGGAAGCCTCCGACGTCGCCCCGTCCTACGACCCCAACAACGCCCGGTCCAGCATCGACAGCACGCTGTACGGCCGGGCCGCGGAACCGCCACCGGCGACACCGGCAGCAAGCCGCCCGATATCGATCCAGCAGGACGTCCTACGAACGGTGCTCAGCAGTCGCGACCTGAGCGCGACCGACCCGGCGGTCATCACCAGCACCGCGGGCGGACTACCCCCTCAACACCAACGAAACGGCCCGTCAATCCCTCTTCGGCTCCCTTCGCGTCGGCGTCGCGCGCTCGACTGGCACTTCCCCCACCCTTACCGCGATGAACGGCAACTGGGGCTCTGAGGCCGCCAGCAACGCCATGCTCAACCGCGGCGAATCAGACCTCATCGACACCATGCTCAACCGCGACGACAACTACACTTTTATGCGATTCCAGCCCCAGTAGCGACGGGTCGTGGTCTCCCGCGACTGCGCGCCACTGCCGCCCCGCTTGTTCGCCTCCGGAGCATTGGGGTTGCTCGGATTGGGGGATGAGCACGCACCGGATTGGCTGACGTCGGGGGCGTCGGCCAATAGCGCTAGTTCACGGATGCTACCGGGCTGGCGCAATTGGCCAGTCCGGGGCAAACAGCTCCTGCGGTGTCGCTAGACCGCGCAGTTGATGGCGACCGAGCGACACGACGCCGTCGAGCGCCGCGGCCAATTCTGCACTGACGACGATCGGCTGGCCCAGCATCTTGGCCGCGTTCTCGATGCGGCTCACCAGGTTGACCGCGGGGCCGATGACCGTGAAATCGAGCCGATCGGCAGCGCCAATATTGCCGTAATGGACCGTGCCGACATGCAGGGCGACGACAATATCGAGCGGGGGCTCGTCCTCCATCTCGGGGTGGCGCGCAAGACCGTGAACCGCGGCGATCGCATTATGGGCCGCGGCGACCGCGGTTCTAGCGACCGTCGCGACCGCGTCGGTCTCGGCGATCGGAAAGATCGCGAGAAGACCGTCGCCGATAAATTTGAGGATTTCGCCGCCATGCCCGCGGATTTCCGCGGCTTGCGCCTCGAACAGCGCGTTGAGGATCGAAATCATCCGCTCGCTGGGCAGCCGGTCGGAGCGCTCGGTGAAACCGCGCAGATCGGACGACCACAGCACCGCGGTCAGTTCCATGCCGGTGCCGCGGCGGATCTGACCGCTCAGAACTTTTGGCCCGGTATTGGCGCCCAGATAAGCGCACAGCACGTTGTGGGTGATCCACCATTGATTGTGCCGGTCGGTGATGATCGAGAGACGCTTCCCCGCACGTGCCAGATCGGCCAGTTCGCCGTCCGTGAACCCGCCGGGCCGATCGGTGACGAAGGTCACCATGTAAGCGGCGGCATAAACTCCGTCGATCGGCAAGGCGGTGTAGTCGGTGCCGCCGCGATCGCGCAGCTCGCCCAACACTTCGAAATCAAGCTCCTCGGCCGGCCGGTCGAGACGGCGCCGCAGCGTCTCCCTGCCGTAGCAGACCCGGCGCACCGGGTTCTGTTCATAAGGGATCGCGTCGGCGACCTCGTGCGCGATCATCACCTGCACGGTCTCGCCGGTGTCGCGCCACCAGGTGAGCGTGGTGCCGAGAAATTGCGGATGCAGCGTGGCGGTGTGGAGCGTCACCCGCAACAGCGGCATTTCGGCGGCGAGCAGGCGCCAGGCGAATTCATCGAAGCTGGCAATGCCGTCGGAGAGTTCGCGCGGCGAGCCAAGCAGCCAGTCAGCAATATTATCGATCGTGTCGCGAACGGGGCGCTGCTCGGTCGGGCGTACCATTCTTCCAGCGACACGAATATGCCCGGGCAGCAACCCGGTCGATCGCGGCTGTCGCGATGCGTCGCCCGTCGTTCCCAGGAGAGTGCCGGCCATCGCTCGCAAAGTTGGGCTGGCGAGCGGGTGAGCGCAAGCGGCGGGAAAAGTTGTGCTGGGCGACGGAGATTTGCAGAGCGTCACCCAAGCTACACCGTAGAGCTTTCACTCTTGTCCCCCGAGGAGGTCGGCATTGGGGCATCAGCGCTCGAAGCTGTTCAGCGGCACGAGCGACCGCCCCAGCTCAGACGGTGACGCGATCCCGCCATTTGTATAAGTTCAAAAATTCGCACCGTAGGGGACCAACGAGATTTTAGCGGGTTAGGAGGTGCAGAAATCCGGTGCGAACGTCGGGAAAGGGTCCAGGATCGCGGAACGCAGCTCCGAGCGTGCCCACATCCGGCGGCCGGGGCCGGCGGCGAGATTGCCACGAAAACAGCGGAAGGGCCGGCCCGCCGGCTAGGTCCCAGAACTTGCGTAGAACGTTGAACGTCATGTAGAACGTTAAACGCTATGGAAAGAAAGCCTGCGGGGAGGAAAGGTCATGCGCTCTTCTATCATTGTCGCGTTTGCCGCTCTCGGTCTCATTACCTCAGCTTCTGCCCAAGAGATCGATCAAAACACCCGGCAGCAAATCGAGCGGATTGCCGCCGCATATGTCGAGAACTGGAACAAACATAATGCCGCCGGCGTCGCGGCTCTTTACGCGAAAGATGGTGTGCAGGTCACGGCGGCCGGTGTGAAAAGTGGACCGCAAGAAATCGAGCAGGCTTACCAAAGTGCGATAAAAACGTTCCCCCAACATAATGGGCAGACGATCGAGCAAATTTCACCGCTTGGAAACGACGCCGTTATCCGAATTGGCCAGTTCCACCTCGCTGGCGAAGGGCCGAACGGCCCCACTAAGCTCGACGGGCGCTACACTTCGGTCGATGTGCGCGAAGGGGGGACATGGAAAATCCGGCTTCTGACGGCTATTCCGGTACCGCCTCCCGCACAGGCTGCGGGGAGGTAGACGTTCCCGAGATCCTGTACTGACGCGACGGGATCTCGCACCATGGTTTAAGAATTTGTTGGCCGGCGCCCTTCCCCCGGGCCGGGCACCGCCTGATGGAAAATGGCAAGCCTCAGGCGGTCGCTTTAGTTTGGCCGGCTCAACCAATGTGCCAAGCGAGTTGCGGCGGAGGGCTGCCCGGGAAAGGAGCTTCACCTGGCGACCATATTTTTCCCAATCTACGCAGGGGCGGCATTTCGTTCGGAAATTCGTTATCGACCGAGTATTCGTAGCAGCGGATGTGTTCAACCTCGGGGTAAGCGGCTTCGATTGCCACGAGCGCCTCGGACAACAACTCGAAATCGCCGGTATATTGGAGCCGACTGTTCCATACGCCCTTGTAGGCTCTGCTCAGCCTCCCGAACTCGGGCTCGTTGGTTTCGGGAAGGCGGTCGATGTAGGCGGTGATCTCGATACTTGGCGTGCCGGATCGGCGCAACTCATCGCGGGTGATTTCGACCCGGTAGGTCAGGTAGGCCATCCTCTGTCCTCTTATTGATTGGTGACTCTATCTGCCCTTTCGCTTGCGAGCCTTACGGGCCGCATAGCGGGCATCGCGAGCGGCATGCCGCTCGGCTTCAAGGATGGCTTCCCGCTCCATCCGCTCGGCGAATTCCTTATCGCGGGCCTCCTTCTCGGCTTTCAGCGCTGCCTCCCGAGCGGCAGCCTCAGCGGCTTCCGCCGCGGCTAGGGCGGCAGCCTCGGCGGCCTGCGCCGCAGCCAGGGCAGCAGCCTGACGAGCTGCAGCGGCCAACTTTTCGGCTTTGCGCTCAGCGATGCGGGCTTCGCGGGCCGCAATGACAGCCTCCCGTGCCATCTGTCGCTCAATCGCAGCGGGGCTGTCGGCCGCAGACCTCGCTCGGGCTGCTCGCTCCAATTGGGCCTTCCTCGCATCTGCGGCGGCACTCAGCCGGTCGGTAAAACCTGTTTTCTTGGTCCTGTCCATCTCAATCCTAGGCGCTCTAAGCGCCCCCCAGGGGTGGTACACAAATGCCGCCGGCTCGGCCAGCACTTCCAGCCGGACGTCGAATTCATCGATCTTCGATTGATCCGCTGACCCACGATTATGCCCCATAAGCGGCTGAAATAAAGCCTAAATCATATCCGGGCAGAGCCATGTCCGGTCAGGTGTTCAGGGTCGTGCGGTAATAGATGTCCTCGAGCCGCAGCGGCTTGGTCAAGAGCCCCTGCTCCATCGAGCCGCGGATCGCGCGTTCGACGTTCTTCCCCATCGCGCGGAGGCCGAGCGGATACGGGTCTTCGCCGAAGACCGCGGCTTGTTCTTGCCGGTCGGCTCCCGGGAAATAGAGATAGGCCGACGCGGAGCGCCGAGCCCGCTCATAGGCGATTTCCTTCGACCGCCGGAAGGCTTCGAACAATTCCAATGCGACCCAGGGATGTTCGCGCAGGATGCGGTTCTGCACGATCACGTGGTGATTGGCGTGGAAAAACCCGGTCCGCCGGTAATATTCGAAGACGACGGCCTTGCCGTCGTCCGGCAGCAATTTGCGCAGGCGCGGGTTGCCTGCGATCTGTGTCCCGCCCCAGCGGTCGATGACCGTCGGATCTCCGGCGGTGACCTGGCTCGACGGACGGATCGCCGTGCAGGCATCGATCTCGCCGCGGTCGAGCATCACGTCTAGGGTCTGGTCGACCGTCAGCCAATGGTGGGTGACGCCGACCGGTCCCGCCCTGTCGAGACCCAAGGCGCCGCCGTGGCTCAATTCCTTGGTGCGCCCGTTGAACCAGACATTATCCTTGGCCTCGATGCCGTAAAGGTCCTTTAGCGTGTTGCGGAACCACAATGCCGCCGTCATGTCGTAATCCGGCACACCGATGCGCTTGCCGCGCAAATCTCCGAGATTGGCGATCCCAGAACCCGTGTTCACATAAAGATAGGGCCAGTGGTGTCCACGACTGAGGAAGATCGGCAGAGCCGACCAGTCCCACTTCGTGCCGTCGGTGCGCTCGCGGGCCAGCAAGGTTTCGGAGATCGACATCTCCGAGACGTCGAATTCGTCGTAGAACAGGTTGCGCTGAAAGAGCGCGCTCGGATCGAGCGTGACAAAGCCGAGCTCGATGTTCTGGGGTTTGACCGTGCCGTCTTTAAGGGGTTGGACGCGCGAATTGTCGGAAAACCCGATCGTCAGTCGTAATGCCATGCCTGCCTCTCCTGCGACAAAGCTTAAGCGCCACACCTCGCCCGCACGACATGGCGCCTTCGGGTCTGGGTCACCCCTCCGGCAGGCCGGCCAGGCGCAGGCCGGTGACGTGGAGTTCGAGAACTTCCGGTTTCATAAAGTGAGCGTACGCGCGAAAGCCGGCGATGGTCAGCTTGGGGTCGATCGCAAGCGCTCGACCAAGCTCGACGCGGGCCTCGTCAAGCCGGCCGAGATGCGCCAAGGCGACGGCTTTGAGCCGCATCGCTCCGACCAAGCGCGGACGCTCGTGCAAGGCGCGGTCGGCCCATTCGATCGCTTGTTCGAAGCGTCGCGCGGCGAGATGAGCGATAGCGATATTAACGGCGTAGAAAAAGCTATACGGATCGAACGGGCTCAAGCGGCGCGCCCGTTCGACGGCTTCGATCGCCGCCTCGGGCTGGTTGCGCAGCGCGTGGATATGCCCTCTGATCATCCAGGCGTGCGCCGCGTTCGGGTTGAGCGCCAAGGCGCGATCGAGAGCCGCCGCCGCGAGCGCTGCCTCGCCGGTGAGGCGAAACAGCGTCGCGGCTGCCTGACAAATCGTGTCGGCGTCATCGCGCTCGGCTTCGAGCGCCTGGCGGGCCAGGCGGATGGCCTCGGCGATGTCCTCATGCGACAGTGCTCCCCACCCCTGAAACCGCTGCAGGGCGCGACACGAGGCGACCATGGCTGCGGCCGGCGCGTAGGACGGATCGATCGCCAACGCCTGCCGGGCAAGGACGACCGCCTCGGCAGCGCCCTCCTCGGTAAAGCGATATGACTGCGCCAATGCGCGCAGATAGAGGTCGTAAGCGGTGAGGTTCGCGGTCGGCTTGCGGCTGGCACGCTCGATCTCGGATTGGCGCAGCTTTGGTTCAATCGCGCCGGCGACATTGGACGCGACCTGGTCCTGCAACGCGAAAATGTCGTCGAGCGGGCCGTCGAAGCGGTCGGCCCAGATGTGCGCACCGGTTGCCGTGTCGATCAGTTGCCCGGTGATGCGCACCCGGTTGCCGGCTTTGCGCACGCTGCCTTCGAGCACGTAGCGCACGCCGAGCTCGCGCGCGACCTGCTTCACATCGACCGGCTTGCCCTTGTAGGTGAAGGCGGAGTTGCGGGCGATGACGAAGAGCCACGGCAGCCGCGCGATTGCCGTCGTGATCTCCTCCACCATGCCATCGACGAAATACTCCTGCTCGGCGTCGGCGGTCATGTTCTGAAACGGCAAGACCGCGAGCGACGGCTTGTCGGGAAGCGGCAGCGGCGTGGGCTGGACCGCGGGCGTCCCGCCCGCATGCGGGCCAGAGGCCCGCGGTCCCCCACGAACGGCAAACACCCGCACGGGTCTTGTGATGTTCTTGACCTGCTGCTCGCCGAGATCCTCGAAGGCGAGGTCGAGGCGGTCGCGCACCTGCTCGTGCGCCGCAGCGCTGAGGCAAACCCCGCCCGGCTCGGCCAGCGCTTCGAGCCTGGCCGCAATATTGACGCCGTCGCCGAAGATGTCGCCATCCTCGATGATGATGTCGCCGAGATTGATGCCCATGCGAAATTCGATGCGGCGCTGTGCCGGTGTTGCAGCGTTGCGGGCGATCATCTCCCGCTGCACCTCGACGGCACAGCGCACCGCATCGACGACGCTGGCGAACTCGACCAGGAGACCGTCGCCCGTCGTCTTGACGATGCGCCCCCGATGCTCGGCGATTTTGGGATCGCCGAGTTCACGGCGAACCGCACGCAACGCCGCGAGGGTGCCCTCTTCGTCCTCGCCCATCAGCCGCGAATACCTGGCGACATCGGCCGCCAGAATCGCCGCCAATCGTCGCTCGACCCGCCCTCCGCTCATTCCGGCAGGCCGGCCAGGCGCAGGCCGGTGACATGGAGTTCGAGAACTTCCGGTGTCATAAAGTGAGCGTACGCGCGAAAGCCGGCGATGGTCAGCTTGGGGTCGATCGCAAGCGCTCGACCAAGCTCGACGCGGGCCTCGTCAAGCCGGCCGAGATGCGCCAAGGCGACGGCTTTGAGCCGCATCGCTCCGACCAAGCGCGGACGCTCGTGCAAGGCGCGGTCGGCCCATTCGATCGCTTGTTCGAAGCGTCGCGCGGCGAGATGAGCGATAGCGATATTAACGGCGTAGAAAAAGCTATACGGATCGAACGGGCTCAAGCGGCGCGCCCGTTCGACGGCTTCGATCGCCGCCTCGGGCTGGTTGCGCAGCGCGTGGATATGCCCTCTGATCATCCAGGCGTGCGCCGCGTTCGGGTTGAGCGCCAAGGCGCGATCGAGAGCCGCCGCCGCGAGCGCTGCCTCGCCGGTGAGGCGAAACAGCGTCGCGGCTGCCTGACAAATCGTGTCGGCGTCATCGCGCTCGGCTTCGAGCGCCTGGCGGGCCAGGCGGATGGCCTCGGCGATGTCCTCATGCGACAGTGCTCCCCACCCCTGAAACCGCTGCAGGGCGCGACACGAGGCGACCATGGCTGCGGCCGGCGCGTAGGACGGATCGATCGCCAACGCCTGCCGGGCAAGGACGACCGCCTCGGCAGCGCCCTCCTCGGTAAAGCGATATGACTGCGCCAATGCGCGCAGATAGAGGTCGTAAGCGGTGAGGTTCGCGGTCGGCTTGCGGCTGGCACGCTCGATCTCGGATTGGCGCAGCTTTGGTTCAATCGCGCCGGCGACATTGGACGCGACCTGGTCCTGCAACGCGAAAATGTCGTCGAGCGGGCCGTCGAAGCGGTCGGCCCAGATGTGCGCACCGGTTGCCGTGTCGATCAGTTGCCCGGTGATGCGCACCCGGTTGCCGGCTTTGCGCACGCTGCCTTCGAGCACGTAGCGCACGCCGAGCTCGCGCGCGACCTGCTTCACATCGACCGGCTTGCCCTTGTAGGTGAAGGCGGAGTTGCGGGCGATGACGAAGAGCCACGGCAGCCGCGCGATTGCCGTCGTGATCTCCTCCACCATGCCATCGACGAAATACTCCTGCTCGGCGTCGGCGGTCATGTTCTGAAACGGCAAGACCGCGAGCGACGGCTTGTCGGGAAGCGGCAGCGGCGTGGGCTGGACCGCGGGCGTCCCGCCCGCATGCGGGCCAGAGGCCCGCGGTCCCCCACGAACGGCAAACACCCGCACGGGCCTTGTGATGTTCTTGACCTGCCGCTCGCCGAGATCGTCGTAGGCGAGGTCGAGGCGGTCGCGCACCTGCTCGTGCGCCGCGGCACTGAGGCAGATCCCGCCCGGCTCCGCCAGCGCCTCGAGCCTGGCTGCTATGTTGACGCCGTCGCCGAAGATGTCGGCATCCTCGATGATGATGTCACCGAGATTGATGCCCATGCGAAATTCGATGCGCCGCTCTGGCGGTACGGCGGCGTTACGGGCGGCCATCTCCCGCTGCACCTCGACCGCACAGCGCACCGCGTCGACGACGCTAGCGAACTCGGCAAGGAGGCCGTCGCCGGTCGTTTTGACGATGCGACCCCGATGCTCGGCGATTTTGGGATCGCCGAGTTCACGGCGGACCGCCCGCAGCGCCGCGAGCGTGCCCTCCTCGTCCGCGCCCATCAGCCGCGAATAGCCGGCGACATCGACCGCCAGAATGGCCGCCAGCCGACGTTCGACACGGGCTTGCGCTGGAACTTCCATTGCGCCTCCTCGATGGCGCCGATCCTACATGAACCAACCTCGCCGCGCATTACACACGCAGCGCCGCCGGTCAGTCCGCCATCTTCGGGTCAAGATCGACGCGTATGGTGTGGCGGAAATTTCGCCTTGACCCGATGCATGCAGCAATTCCCGGTTATTTCCCGGTTACGGGCCTTATCCGGGAATCTCGCTGCAAGAAATTCCCGGTTATTGGCTACCACAATCGCTGTTCCGGCTGTCGTAAGTGTCTGTTCGAGTTAGCGTTTTCGACGAGGAGCCCCAGTCGACTTCGATTTTTTACGGGAATTTTCCCGGCAAAACCGGGAGATTTGCGGGGTCAGTGCGGCACGTCGCCCCAGACGGCATAGCGCTTGCGGGTCTGCCGCTCGCCGCCCTCCTCGACCATCCGCTGAGCCTGGGCTTCCACCAGATCGAGCACGGGGTCGCTGCCGACGCCGACAAGGCCGTGCGCCACGAACAATGCCTCGATCTCCTCGCGCGGTCGCCCACCGAGGAACGGCAGGCTTTCGCCGATCGCCGCATATTCCGCGCTGGTGCGGGCATTCTGCGACGGCTCTACCAAAAAGCCCGGGTTGAACTGGCCATCCACGACGACGAGGCGACCGCCCGGCCGCAGCACACGGATCCATTCATCGATCGCCGCCTCCGGATGCGGCAATGTCCACAGCACGTGACGGCTGATCGCCAAGTCGAAGCTGTGGGGCGGAAAAGGCAGACGCTCGGCGTCGGCTTCCTCGAAGCGCACCGATAACCGCTGCTGCGCCGCCTTGCGTCGCGCTTCGGCGAGCATCGCCGGCGCGAAGTCGACGCCGGTGACCCGATGCCCGCGGGCGGCGAGCTCGAAGCTCAGAAAGCCCGTCCCGCAACCGGCATCGAGTGCCTCGAGCGGGCCGCGCCTGGTAAGGACGAGATCGAAGATGCGGTCCCAGGCGGCGCGCTCGGCCGGAGTGCGGATGCTATGACCGAAGCCATCATCGAAACCCGATGCCCGCCGGCCCCAATGCGCCGCGACCTGCTCTTTGACAAAATCCGTGTCGCCCGAGCTCATTCCACTGCACTCCTAAGAGAGACCGACAACCGCGGCCAGCGCTTCAAGCTGTTCGGCATAACGGGAGACCGGGTTGAGAAGGAGATGGTTGGCGCCCATCGCGACGAGCTCTTCCAGCCGCTCGCGCACCTCCTCCGGCGTGCCGTGGATGCCCGAGGCGTCGGTCCCCTCGAGGTTATGGTAGACCGTGGTGAACCAGCGGTGGAGCTCGGCGCGCGCGACCTCCGGGCGCTCGTCGACGGCCATGAAGACGCGCTTGGAGGTCGGGAAGGTTGTCGGGTCGCGCCCGGCCTTCTCCAGAGCCTCCCGTAGGATCGGGACGGATCGGGAGAAGGCGGCGATGCTCGAGCCGCCCGAGCCCATCCACCCGTCGGCAAGCGTGGCCGAGCGGCGCACCGCATTCGGATGGCCGACCCCCATCCAGATCGGCATCGGTTGCTGCACCGGCTTGGGCGACATGGGCTCGTTGTCGAGATTGTAGAAGCGGCCGTGAAAGGTCGTCTTCTGCTCGGACCACAGCGAGCGGATTACCGCCAATTCCTCGCGGAAGCGAGTGACCCTGCCCTCCTCGGGGACCTCGAACTGGCGATAATGGTGCTCGCGGCCGAGCCCGACGCCGAGGATTGCGCGGCCGTTGCTCGCGTAGTCGAGGCAGGCCCATTGATGCGCGATCATCAGCGGGCTGTGTACCGCCATCACGACGACCGAGGCTCCGAGGCGGATGGTGGTGGTGACCGCCGCCGCATAGGTCAGCACCACCACCGGGTCGAAGCAGAAGACATGGTCCAGAGTGTTTTCGGTGACCCATAAGTCGCGAAAGCCCAGCGTCTCGGCGCGCTGGGCGACCCGACGCACCGCCGCCACATCGATCGGCTCCGGCGAGCGATGCGGCAGGGCCACACCCAGCGAGATCTTGTCCTTCAACGCCATGCCGGCCGCCTGTGCCTCCGGTTAGACTTTTTCGATGATTTCGACCTGGGCGCCGTCGGGAGCCTGCAGGAAGCAGACCCGGCGGCCGTTGTTGTTGGGCGGCATCTCCTCGAGGACGCGCACGCCATTGGCCTTAAGCTTGGCCATGGTTCCGGCATAGTCGTCGGTGTCGACGGCGATGTGCTCGATCCCGTAGAGCTGCTCGCGGCTTTGGCTCGCGACCTTTCCGGTGATGTTGAGCTGCAGCCCGTGCAGGTCGAGCCGGCAGCCGCGCCCCGGGATTTCGGCGATCAGCTTCGCACCCAGATTGTCGATGTAGAACTGCGCGGTCTTCTGGGGATCCTCACCCTTGAGATGCACATGCTGTACGGCCATAGCCATGATAGTTCTCCTTGCCGTATCTCGTTGCTCTCGGCGGTTGCCGAGCGGGAACGAGCTTGGCAGGACGCAGGGTTGAACTCAACCCCCGGCTAAAGGCCAGACCCGGCAAGGAGGAGGACGTGATGACCGTCGCGCGCGAACTAGCTGAGTTCCTGGCCCGGACGTCTCCGTCCGAGCTCCCGCAGCAGCCGGTCGAGCATGCGGCGATGCTGATCGCCAGCACGCTGGCGAGCGCGGCGTTCGGCGTGGGGCTCGAATCCGCCAAGATCATCCGGGATCTCGTCCGGGAGCGCGGCGGGCGGCCCGAGGCCTCGCTCTGGTTCCATGCCGGCCCCAATTTGCCGGTAGCCGATGCCGCGCAGGTCAACGCGGTGGCGAGCGACGCCGCAGCCTCCGACGACAGCGACCTGCGCAATATCGTCCACGCCGGCACCACCCTGGTCGCCACCGCGCTCGCCGTCGCCGAGCGAACCGCCGCGCGGGGGGAGGACGTGTTGGCGGCGATCGTCCTCGGCTACGAGGCGGCGGGGCGCATCGGCGAAGCGATTACACCGGGATTCCGCACCGGCGGCTTTCACGGCTGTCTCGTCGCGATCTTTGCGGGTGCCGTTGCGGCCGGACGGCTGCTCGGGCTCGACGCGCCGCGGATGGCCCAGGCAATCGCCCTGTCGGCGACCTCGATCGGCGGGTTGGCCGCAGCGGCTAACACCAGCGTGGCTCGCGAATACCACGCCGGACTGGCGGCGATGCTGAGTATCCGGGCGGCCCTCGCGGCGCAGCGTGGATATCAGGCCGAAGAGCGCATTCTCGAGATGCATCACGGGTTTTTCGAGGTCTATGGCGGTGTCGACGGCGCCACTGCCGGGGCGAACGTGACCCAAGATCTGGGGCAGAGCTGGGACATCGTCACCGACATGGCGATCAAGCTCGTGCCCGGCGGTCACCCTCACCACGCGCTCGCCGAGGCTGCCGCCAACGCCGCGCGAGACGGCCACATAGCGCCGGACGAGATCGAAAGTATCACCTTGTCGCGGCCTGGCGTGACCGCACTTGCCGGTCCCCGCCATCCGACAGACCTGATCGGCATGGCGCATAGCCCGGCCTATTTCCTGGCTGCCGGCGTAGCCGATCAGGGCTTCTCATGGGTCCATGCAACACAGGCAAAGATCACAGATCCGGTTATCCACCGACTGATCGACAAGGTCCGCGTCGGTCCTCCGCCCGCTATTGACGTCGCGCGTTACCGGCAGGGTGCCACCGTGACCATTCGCACGACCGACGGCCGCACCTCCGCCAGCACCGTCTACGTGCCGAAAGGAGCAGGCATGCTTGGAATTGCCTGGGCCGACATCGACGCCAAATATCGCGCCTTGATGCCGCACTCGGGACTCCCCGATTCGGGGATCGAAGCGAGCCTCGCGGTCATCCACGACTTCCGCCAGGTGGAGAACGTTTCCGCACTGACAAATCTGCTGCAGACGGCGAGAGGTATAGGGCGGAGTGGATGAAGGGAGCGGCACCGGGTTGGGGGATCATCCTCGGACGCCGCTCCCCGCTTCAGGCTTGGCCCGGCCGGATCAGCTCCGCCAAGCCGACCGTAATCCTACATATCGAGGGTCAACGAAATGTCAGTCGCGGCCGCGTCGCCCGTAAGGCGAATGATCGGAAACGGGTCGACTGAGTCGGAAATGAATTATGTCTCGATCGCAGCGCTGCCCTGTGGACGCGCGCGGGCCTTGCGAATCAGTGTGCGACCGATGACAGCAACAACGATGAAGGCGACCACTGGGAGCGCGCCAAGGTCCCTTATGACGCCGATCGAGCATTCGACCGCCATAGCCATCAAGAAGGCGAGAACAGGGCTCAGCAGCCCAGCAGCAACGACAACCCAAAACTTAGCCCAGGTGGGAAACCGGCCCATCGCGAGCCCCTCAAGTCGTACCACGTGAGCCATTCTGGGCGTCCGATCGTCAATACCTGGTTTATCGCTGTCGGCTGCTAGATCTCCCCAAGCTCCCGCAGGCTGGTGTGGCGGTTGCGGCCGATAATGACGTGGTCATGCAACACCACGCCGAGCGGGGCGGCCGCCTTCTTGATATCTTTGGTCACCGCGATGTCGGCTTTGGATGGTGTCGGATCGCCCGAGGGATGATTGTGCACAAGGATCAGCGCCGAGGCACCGAGCTCGAGCGCGCGCTTGACGACCTCGCGCGGATAGACGGGTGTGTGGTCAACGGTTCCGCGCTGCTGCCGCTCATCCTTGATCAGCACATTCTTGCGATCGAGGAACAGGATGTGGAACTCCTCGATCTTGCCGTGTGCGACCTGGGCGCTGCAGTAATCGATCAGCTTGTCCCAGGTATTGACGACCGGCCGCTGCTGCAACTCGGCGCGCATCAGCCGCAATGAGGCCTCTCGCGCCGCCTTGATCGCGGCGATGCCTGCGAGGTTGAGCCCAGCCGCGGCCAGTGCTTCAGGTTCGGCGCTCATCATTTCGGCAAAGCCGCCGAAATGCGCGAGAACGGCCTTCGCCACTGGCTTTACATCGCCACGCGCGCGGGCTGCGAACAGGATGACTTCGAGCAATTCGTAATCCGGCAGGCTCTCGGCGCCATTGGCGATCATCCGCTCACGAAGGCGCTGCCGGTGGCCGAAATAGTGTGGCAACGCGGGTCCCTCGGAGAACTCATTTCTGCCCGGTCCGTCGGTGTCAGGGATGGGAACCACCCCGTCTGTCCCATAGATCTCGCGGCACAACGACCTTACGCGGTCGTCTTCACGGGCGTCGAAGATCCAAACGTGCCGCAGGGCATCCCAGTCTCCTCCGAGAAGACGGGCCCGGGCCGGGAAGTTTGGATGGTAAGGAGTGCCGACGACGATGCGGCCGTCCTGTTCAACAATCGAGACGGGCATTCAACGCCCCCTTTAGCAGCACCGACTGCTGAAACCTGGCACCGGGATCGTCAATGCGTCGTCATGGGCGCCGAGGATGCTTCGGACCTTTGGTGGTTTGTGAAGGCGGCCCCAAACGCACGAGCTGATCCAGCCGCGGGCTTTGCGGGTTTCCAGTCAACAGAAAGGGCTCAGCCGAGCTGATCGGCTGAGCCCTTGTTCGATTGGTGGAGCCAACCGGGATCGAACCGGTGACCTCTACAATGCCATTGTAGCGCTCTCCCAGCTGAGCTATGGCCCCGTAGCAAAAGAGCGCCTCGAAGTTAGAAAGGCCGGCCGGCCGCAGCAAGCGAAAAATCGCCGTCGCACTGGCTGCGCCCGCCCTACCGCAGCTTCAGTGCTCCTCCTCCTCGACGTTCTCGATTACCTCGGCCATATCGTCCTCATCCTCGCCGAGCTCCGATGCATCCTCAAGGAGTTCCTCGTCCTCCTCTTCTGCTTCTTCGAGCGGAACCGCCTCCTCTTCCTCCTCCACGACGTCGGCTTCCTCGGTCTCGAGTTCGGTATCGAGCTCCTCTGCTCCAACGGGCTCGAGTTCCTTCTCGACCGGCGCGATGGGGCGCGCGCGGCGCGATTTCAGAAACGCCTCCGGGTCGTAGGGCGTGCTGCATTTCGGGCAGATCACGGGTTCGCGCAGCAAATCGTAGTAACGGGTTCCGCAGCTCGGACAAATTCGCTTGGTGCCCCATTCGGGTTTGGCCACCATTCGCTCCATCGAGGTTTCGCCAAGTCGGTTCAGCGCGCCATTGCCACAACGGCGCTGCCCTGTCAAAAGCAAACCCATGACTAATAATCAAAGGGTCGGGCCGCCGAGCACCGGCATATGGGCTGACGGCGACCCGACCACAACCGATTAATCCGCGAGCCGAGCTTTGACCATGACCCACAACCTCTCGCCCCGATCGCCCGCGCCTCTGGTCGCAGCGCGGCCTCGCACGCCTCTCTTTGGCAAGATCCGCGTCCCCGGGGATAAGTCGATCTCGCATCGCGCATTGATGCTGGGGGCGCTTGCGGTTGGACGGACTCAGATCTCGGGCCTTCTCGAGGGGGAGGACGTGCTGGCAACTGCCGCAGCCATCAACGCGCTCGGCGCGCATGCTTCCCCAACTGGCGACGGCCGGTGGGCGGTGAACGGGGTCGGCATCGGCGGGCTCGTCGAGCCGGAGGATCTGCTCGATCTCGGCAATTCCGGAACATCGGCTCGGCTGCTGCTCGGCATCCTCGCCACCCACCCGATTACCGCCTTCGTCACCGGTGATGCCTCGCTGCGTCGCCGGCCGATGGGTCGGGTTGTCGCGCCGCTAAGCCGCGTCGGCGCCCGTTTTGTAACGCGGGAAGGCGCGCGCTTGCCGCTCGCGATCAGCGGTGCCACCGACCCCGTCCCAATCAGCTATCAGCTTCCGGTGCCCTCAGCGCAGGTTAAATCCGCGGTGCTGCTCGCCGGGCTCAATGCCCCGGGCACTACGACAGTGATCGAACCCCAGCCGACCCGCGACCACACCGAGCGCATGCTTCGCCATTTCGGGGCAACGGTCATTGCCGAGCCGGTTGAGGGCGGCGGGAAGCGTATCACCCTCGAAGGTTACCCGGAGCTTGCCGCGGCACCCATCGCGGTACCGGGCGATCCCTCCTCTGCCGCCTTTCCGCTGATCGCAGCACTGATCATTCCGGGCTCGGAGGTCACGATCGAAGACGTCGGCATCAACCCGCTGCGGATCGGGCTTATCGAGTGTCTGCGCGAGATGGGCGCGGACATTGCCTTGTTGAACGAGCGTGACGAGGGGGGCGAGCCCGTCGCCGACCTGCGCGTCCGCGCCGGGACGTTGAAGGGCGCGGATATCCCGGCGGAACGGGCGCCGCGGATGATCGATGAGTATCCAATCCTTGCCGTTGCCGCGGCTTGCGCCAGTGGCCGCACAGTGATGCGCGGCCTCGCCGAATTGCGCGTCAAAGAAAGCGACCGTCTTTCCGCCATCGCCGTCGGTCTTGGCGCTTGTGGCGTACGCGTCGCGGTCGACGGCGACGTTCTGACCGTCGAGGGCGATGGCGGCCCACCCGAGGGTGGTGCCCTGATAGCCACGCAGCTCGACCATCGGATCGCGATGGCGTTTCTGGTCCTTGGTTTGGCCGCCCGCCTGCCGGTGCGAGTTGATGACGCGACGCCAATCGCGACCAGTTTTCCCGGCTTCCTCTCTCTGATGAGCGGGCTCGGTTGTACGATGGAAGGGGAGGAGTGACGGCGACGGCTCGCCCCCTCGTCGTTGCGATCGACGGACCCGCGGCCTCTGGCAAAGGCACGCTTGCGCGCCGTCTCGCCAAGCACTTTGGCCTTGCCCACCTCGACACCGGAGCACTCTACCGGGCAACGGCGCTTATCGTCCTCGATCAGGCGGCAGACCCGGCAGATCCGGCAGCCGCGGCAAAGGCGGCCGGCCTTGTCCATCCTCGG
Source organism: uncultured Alphaproteobacteria bacterium (assembly GCA_963703745.1). Taxonomy (GTDB): domain Bacteria; phylum Pseudomonadota; class Alphaproteobacteria; order ATCC43930; family CGMCC-115725; genus AP-15. The sequence goes on from CAVPFL010000002.1 coordinate 1,221,650, forward strand.
CTGCTCTCGGATCCGCGGCTGCGCGGCGAAGCGGCCTCCGCGGCTGCTTCGGTGGTTGCCACGATCCCAGTCGTCCGACAGACCTTGCTCGACCTGCAGCGAAATTTCGCGGCCCGTCCACCGAAACCCGCCAGGGGTGCGATCCTCGACGGTCGAGACATCGGCTCCGTCGTCTGTCCAGCAGCCGAGGTGAAGCTGTTCGTCACCGCGAGCGCCGAGGAGCGCGCCCGGCGGCGGGTCGAAGAGTTGCGACGACAGGGCACGACCGCTATATTTATGGACGTCTTGCGAGATCTGAAGCAACGCGACGCGCGCGACATCGAGCGGCGGGTCGCCCCATTGACCGCAGCGCCCGACGCGATCGTCATCGATACGACGACGCTCGATCCGGATGCAGTTTTCGAGCGCGCCGCCACACTCATCGCGCGTGCAATTAAGGAGAAGGAATGGCAGAAGTAGAACTACAAACCAGGGAGGCGCCCGCAAAAGAGAGTTTTGCGGCGCTTCTCGATGAATCGCTGGGTGTTTCGAGCAGTCTCGAGGGAACCGTCGTCAAAGGCCGGGTCATAGCCGTCGAGAATGATGCCGTGCTGATCGACGTCGGTCTCAAATCGGAGGGGCGCGTGCCGCTGAAGGAGTTCGCGGCAGGAGGCGCTCAGCCCGATCTCCATGTCGGCGACACCGTCGAGGTCTTTCTCGAGCGGATGGAGGACAAGAACGGGGAGGCCCAGCTGTCGCGCGAGAAGGCGCGCCGCGAGGAGGCCTGGAGCCAGCTGGACAAAAGCTTTCAGGCAAACGAGCGGGTGACCGGAGTGATCTTCGGCCGGGTCAAGGGCGGGTTTACCGTCGACCTTAGCGGCGCCGTCGCCTTCTTGCCGGGCAGCCAAGTCGACATACGTCCGGTGCGCGACATCACCCCGCTCCTCGGATCGCCGCAACCGTTCCAGATCCTCAAGATGGATCGCTCGCGTGGCAACATCGTCGTGTCGCGCCGCGCGGTGCTCGAGGAAAGTCGCGCTGAGCAGCGCTCCGAACTCGTCGCCAGCCTTAAGGAGGGCCAGATCCTCAACGGCGTCGTCAAGAACATCACCGATTACGGCGCCTTTGTCGATCTCGGCGGTGTGGATGGGTTGTTGCACGTCACCGACATCGCCTGGCGCCGCATCAACCATCCGTCGGAGGCGCTCAATATCGGTCAGACCGTAAAGGTCCAGGTCATTCGCTTCAACCCGGAGACGCAGCGCATCTCCCTTGGTATGAAGCAGCTCGAGGCCGATCCTTGGGAGGGTGTAGAGCTCAAATATCCGGCCGGGGCCAGGTTCCGCGGCCGCGTCACCAACATTACCGATTACGGCGCCTTTGTTGAGCTGGAGCCAGGGGTCGAAGGGCTGGTTCACGTCTCCGAGATGAGCTGGACCAAGAAGAACGTGCACCCAGGCAAGATCATCTCGACAAGTCAGGAGGTCGAGGTGATGGTCCTCGACGTCGATCCGCAGAAGCGCCGGATCAGCCTTGGGCTGAAGCAGACGCTTGCCAATCCGTGGGAAGCTTTTCTCGAAGAGCACCCGATCGAGAGCGAGCTCGAAGGCGAGGTTCGCAACATCACCGAGTTCGGCCTGTTCGTCGGCTTGCCCGGCGACATCGACGGCATGGTTCACCTCTCCGACATCGATTGGAACCGTCCCGGCGAGGAGGCGATCAACAACTACCACAAGGGCGAGGTGGTGCGCGTCAAAGTGCTCGACGTCGATGTTGACAAGGAGCGCATAAGCCTCGGCATCAAGCAGCTTGCGGCCGACCCCTTCGAGGCCGGCATGACCAAGCTTAGGAAAGGAGAGGTCGTTACCGGGACGATCGCCGCGCTGACAGACGGCGGCGTCGAAGTGACTATCGGCGACGGTATTCCGGGATTTATCCGCAAGTCCGAGCTTTCCCGCGATCGCAGCGAACAACGCCCGGACCGTTTCGCCGTCGGCGAGAAGGTCGATGCCAAGGTAACGGCGATCGAACGCTCTACGCGCAAAGTGACGCTGTCGATCAAAGCCCGGGAGATGGATGAGGAGAAGCGGGCAATGGCCGAGTATGGCTCTTCGGATTCAGGCGCCAGTCTCGGTGATATCCTCGGTGCTGCAATCAACCGCGCCCGCCGGCAGGGCGAGGTCGAGGAGAAGACAGAAGATAAGAGCTGACGGAGCTGACGGTATACCCCGTCGCGCGGACGGGTAAGGGGGACAGTTTCCGTCCCTTGACGGTCGCTGGACGCTTTGGCAGGCTGGCGTCCTTGCCATATGAGCACGGGCGCGGCGATGACGAAATCGGAGCTCGTACAAAAGCTTGCCGAAGCCAATCCGCATTTGTACCAGCGAGATGTCGAGGTCATCGTGACAGCGATCTTCGACGAGATTGCGGCGGCGCTGGCTCGCGGAGACCGAGTCGAATTACGCGGATTCGGGGCATTTTCGGTCAAGCGCAGAGATGCTCGCATGGGCCGCAACCCGCGTACCGGCGACAGTGTCCGCGTTGCCGAGAAACACATTCCGTTCTTCAAGACCGGCAAGCAGCTTCGCGACCGGTTGAACCAGGGTACCCGCCAGGCCTAACCCGAGGGGCCATTCGCCGGTTGATCGGATGAAGGCTGTTTACTGGGCGGTAACACTGGTCGCCGCAGCTTTGCTGATCCCGTTTGCACTGTCCAACCGCCAACCCGTCTCACTCGGGTTCTGGCCGCTACCGTTTTTGGTCGACCTGCCGCTGTACCTTCTCGTTCTGTCGCTATTGCTCGCGGGCTTTGTCATCGGAGCCGCTGCCACCTGGATCGCCGGGCGGCGTATACGGCGCGATCTGCGGCGTCGTCGCCGACGTGTCGAAGCGCTCGAGCGAGAGCTTATGGTGGTTCGCTCGCAGCTCGAAGACCAGGCTGGGACAGGGAGGTCGGGGCTCCCAGCATGAAGCTGCGGTCGACATCGGGCATACGCGGCGCGCGTAGTTGACGTTTTGTTGACCCAAACTATGCAAGGCGAGACTAAAGTTTGCGCCGTCCCGAAAACCGAATAGGTTGACGAGATACCACCCGGGCGAGCATCCGCGCGGGATTTCATGGAGGAGGAATGATTTACCCGGTCGTTCTGTCCGGCGGTTCGGGCACCCGGCTGTGGCCGATGTCCCGCACGCTCTACCCGAAGCAGCTACTGACACTGCTAGGCCGGGATAGCCTGTTGCAGCAAACAGTCCAGCGGGTTGCGGATGACGGGCGGTTTGCCGCACCCATCCTCGTCGCAAACGAAGAGCATAGGTTCATCATCGCCGAGCAACTGCGCGAGATTGCGGTGGTGCCGCGCGCGCTGCTCCTTGAGCCGATTGGCCGCAACACCGCGCCCGCCGTATGCGTCGCCGCGCTGGCGCTGAGCGAGACCGATCCCGATCCGCTGATGCTGGTAATGCCCTCCGACCATACGATCGGCGATGTCGGAGCCTTTCTCGCTGCCGTCGACATCGCGGCGACGGCAGCCCGCAGCGGCGCCTTGGTCGGCTTTGGCATCGCCCCCGAGCGCGCCGAGACCGGCTATGGCTATGTGCGGCGCGGCGGGGCGTTAGCGACAGAAGGCGTCTTTGCCGTCGCCGAGTTCGTCGAAAAGCCTGGTCCGGAGCAGGCGAAACAGTACCTCGCTTCCGGCGAATACTCTTGGAATAGCGGGATCTTCATGTTCCCCGCGCGGCTCTACATCGACGAGCTGGAGCGTCTGCGACCCGCCATGGTTGTCGCTTGCCGGCGCGCGCTGACCGAGGGGCGACGGGAAAGTGACTTCATCCGCCTGGACAAGGATGCGTTTTCAGCCTGCGATGGTGACTCGGTCGACTACGCAGTAATGGAAAAGACGCGGCGCGCCGCCGTTGTGCCGGTCGCCATGGGGTGGAGCGATATTGGCTCCTGGGACGCCCTGTGGGAGATGAGCGGCAAGGACCGCGAGGGCAATTCGATCGAGGGCAACGTCGTCGCCGAAGACACCCGCAATTGCTATCTGCGGTCCGAGGCAGGGCTCGTCGCGGCGATCGGCATCGAGGACCTCATCGTCGTTGGAACCGCCGACGCGGTCATGGTGGCACCGCGGAAACGCGCCCAGGATGTCAGGAAACTGGTAGCTCGCCTGGTCAAGGAGCGCCGTGACGAGGCGGATGCGCTGCCGACCGTCCATCGCCCATGGGGGAGTTTTACGTCGCTGCACAATGGCCACCGGGTGCAGGTCAAGCATATCGTTGTAAAGCCCGGCGGCAGGCTGTCACTGCAGATGCACCATCATCGCGCGGAACATTGGATCGTCGTCCAGGGGACTGCCAAAATTCGCCGTGGTGACGAGGAGATGATCCTGACAGAGGATCAGTCGACCTACATACCGCTCGGCACCGCTCATCGGCTTGAAAACCCGGGCAAGATTCCGCTGCACCTGATCGAGGTGCAGTCGGGAAGCTATCTCGGCGAGGACGACATCGTCCGCTTCGAAGACAGCTACGGCAGAAGCTGACGAACTCGGCGGGTTACGCGCACGCGGGGCGAGGAACTCCTACACCTCGGTTTTGGCGCCGGTCCGCTCGGTGATCAACCGGTAGTGCTCAACCCGCCGATGCTTTTCGAAATTGAAGATCGTGCGCCTGAGATACTCACCGAGGTCGAGATCGAGGGTGGCGGCGATGACCTCATCGTCCTCGCCGAGAGCACGGGCGACAATCTCGCCGGTCGGCGCGATGATCACCGAGCCGCCGATCAGTCCATAACCATCTTCCTTGCCGGCTTTGGCCGCGGCGAGGATCCAAGCAGCGTTTTGATAAGCATTCGCCTGCAGCGAGATCAAGTGGTGGAACATGCGTAGATGCACGGGCTCGGGGTGGTGAATGTTCTCGGACGGCGTGTTGTAGCCGAGCGCCACGATCTCGACGCCCTGAAGCCCCATGACGCGGAACGTCTCTGGCCAGCGCCGGTCGTTACAGATGCACATGCCGACGACCGCGTCGAGGGCACGCCACACCTTGAATCCCTCGTTGCCGACCTCGAAGTAGCGCTTTTCGAGATGTTGAAAAGGCGCGTTCGGTAGATGCTCGGAGTGGCCGGGCAAGTGAATCTTACGGTAGCGACCGATGATCCGCCCGTCGCGCTCGACGAGGATCGAAGTGTTATAGCGATGCAGCTCGCCCCTTTCCTGGGTCAGCTCAGCATAGCCCAGATAAAAGCCAACTCCGAGTTCGCGGGCGAGATCGAATAATGGTCGGGTCTCCGAGCCGGGCATCTCACGCTCGAAGAAGCGGTCGATCTCGTTCTGGTCGGTCATCCAATAGCGCGGGAAGAAAGTCGTCAGAGCTAGTTCGGGGAAGACGATAAATTCGGCGCCACGGGCGTGCGCGTCGCGCATCAGCGCCATCAGTCGCCTGACGACGGCGGTGCGCGTATCGGCGAGATGAACCGGACCGGCCTGGGCGACGGCCACCCTCAGTTTACGAGACACGAGGCTTCTCCTTCAAACAAGGCCAACCGCGCTTTCGGCGACCGCCGCAAGTTCGGGGACCGGCACGCCCAAAGGCTTTGCCGCCTCCGATAGGGCGCAAGGCAGGAATTGGCCGCTGCCGCGCGAGGCTACGAGTTTTCCGTCCTCTACGACGATCCGGCCGCGGCTCAACACCGTCACCGGCCAACCGCGCAACCGGCGCCCTTCGTAAGGCGTATAGCCAACATTGTCGTGCAGTATCCCGGCGGTGATCTCGATCTCGCGCTCGGGATCCCAGATCGCGATGTCGGCGTCGCTGCCGATCGCGATCGTGCCCTTCTTCGGATAGAGCCCGTACAACTTGGCGTGGTTCGTGGCGGTCAAGGCAACAAAGGCGTTGAGGTCGAGCCGCCCCTGCCCTACCCCTTCGGAAAAAAGCAATGGCAGCCGTAACTCGATGCCCGGCACGCCGTTGGCGATTTCCTTGAAGGTCGTCCTGTCGCCGTGTGGCAGCTTGCCGGAGGCATCGAAGCGGTAGGGGGCGTGATCGGAGGAGAAGACTTGGAAGGTTCCGTTCCTGAGCCCGGCCCACACCGCCTGCTGCGCCGCCCGGTCGCGCGGCGGCGGGCTGCAGCAGAATTTGGCGCCTTCAACGCCCGGCTTGGCTAGGTCATCGGCGGTCAGGAACAAGTATTGCGGGCAGGTCTCGCCATAGATCCTGAGGCCCCTGGTCTGTGCGTTACGGATAACCTCGATCGCCTCGCCTGCGGAGACGTGGACCAGCAAGATCGGCACATCGAGCAATTGCGATAATGCCACCGCACGATTTGTCGCTTCACCCTCGGCGAGCCGGGCATGGCTCACCGCGTGATAGCGCGGCGCCCCGAGGCCTCGCTCCAGCAGACGCCCGGTCAGCCACTTGATCATCTCGTGGTTCTCGGCGTGGACCATGACCAGCGCACCCTCGCGCCGGGCGACCGCAAGGATGTCGAGCATCTGCCGGTCGTCGAGCGCCAGCAGGTCATAGGTCATATAGACCTTGAACGACGTATAGCCGTCGCGAATCAAGGCCGGCAGTTCCTGGCCCATGATTTGTTCGGAGGGATCCGAGATGATCAAATGAAAGGCGTAGTCGATCACCGCCTTCGGACCAGCGGCTGCGTGGTACTCCTCGACAACTCGGCGGAGCGATTGGCCGCGATGCTGCGCGGCGAACGGGATGACCGTCGTGGTTCCGCCAAACGCCGCCGACACCGTAGCGCTGTAGAAATCGTCGGCGCAGACGACACCGGCCGAGGAGCGCTGCTCGATGTGACAATGGCTGTCGACGCCGCCCGGCAGGAGTAGATGGTCCCTCGCATCGATCTCGCGTGCTCCCGGACCCAGGTTTTTGCCGAGCATGGCGACGATACCGTCCTTGATGCCGATATCGCAGGCAGTGGTGTCGGCCGCGGTCGCGACCGTGCCGTTGCGGATCACCAGATCGAAATCGCTCATGCCCCGTCCCTCCGTACCCTTCTACAACGCCCCTTCTATCCGCGGTCGGTCAAGCGCTACTGTGGCGCATCGAGAGCACCGTGCAACAAGGGACAGCCATGACCGCATCATCTCCGCATCGGCCGACCATCGCCGTGACGCAGCATGCGATCTCAGCGGGCCATTATCTTGCGGCCACCGCCGGTTTTGACATTTTGCAAGCTGGCGGCAACGCCATCGATGCCGGTTGTGCTGCCGGGATTGCGCTTGGCGTGCTCCAGAGCGATCTCGTCGACGTCGCCGGGGTTGCGCCGATTATGATTTACCTCGCCGATAAGCAAGATGTGGTGACGATCGCCGGTCTCGGGCCCTGGCCGAAGACGCTCGATCCTGAGCTGTTCCAGCGCGAGCACGCCGGCAGGATCCCAAAGGGTGTTCTGCGAACGGTGGTTCCCGCCGCGCCCGACGCCTGGATCACGGCGCTCAGGCGGTACGGCACGATGAGTTTTGGCGAGGTTGCGGCGGCGGCGATCGGTTTGGCGCGCGACGGCTTTCCGATGTATCCGCTGATGGCCGAGAGCCTGAAGCGGCACGAGGCGGATCATCGCTCCTGGCCGTCGACTGCGGCGATCTTTTTGCCCGACGGGCGGTTGCCCGAAGTTGGCGAGGTCTTCCGGCAGACCGACCTCGCGGGATCGTTGCAATACATGGCCGACGAGGAGCGTGCCGCGGCCCCGCGGGGCCGCGAAGCCGGGCTCGAGGCGGCGCGTGACGCCTTTTATCGCGGCGATATCGCCCGCAAGATTGTCGCCTTTATGAAGCAGGAGGGCGGGCTCCTGTCAGCGGAGGACCTCGCCGAATACCGCTCACCGGTCGGCCCGCCCGAGCGGCGCCGCTTCGGCGATCTGGAAGTCTTCACTTGCGGGGCGTGGTGCCAGGGCCCGGTGCTGCTGCAGACTTTAGCATTGCTCGAAGGAACGGACCTCTCGAGCCTCGGTCACAACAGTGCGGATTACATCCACCAACTCGCCGAGGCATTGAAGCTCGCCTTCGCCGATCGCGAAGCCTATTACGGCGACCCGGCGATGGTCGAAGTGCCGCTCGCAACTCTGATTTCATCGGAATATGCCGGAGAGCGAAGAAAACTGATCCGCCCCGAGCGCGCCTGGGCCGAAATGCCGCCGGCCGGTGACCTTGGCCGCAGGGGTGCTCGCTTCCGCGCAAGTCTCGGCGACCCTAACCCCGAGCCCGACACGTCCTATGTTTGTGTCGCCGACCGATTCGGCAATTTGTTCTCGGCCACGCCAAGCGACGGCTCCTACGGTTCTCCGGTGGTCCCGGGAACCGGCCTCATTCCTTCCAATCGGGGATCTCAGTCACGCCCCGACCCGCGCCACCCGGCCGGTGTCGCGCCCGGCAAGCGGCCGCGCCTGACGCCGAACCCAGCCCTGGCGATTAGGGGGCGCGACCAGTTCTTGCCGTTCGGCACACCAGGCGGCGACGTGCAAACTCAGGCGATGCTGCAGGTGTTGCTAAACCTGTTCGTCTTCGGTCAGGGCGTGCAGTCGGCCATCGAGTCGCCGCGTTTTGCGACCTACAGCTTTCCGTCCTCGTTTGCGCCGTTCGAATATTATCCGGCTCGGTTGGCGGTCGAAGGCCGCATTGCCGAATTGGTGACGGCCGAGCTCGCCCGGCGTGGGCATCAAATTCAGCATTGGCCCGACTGGATCTGGACCGCCGGCGCGGTCTGCGCGATCCTTGCCGACCGCCGCCGCGGCGTCCTCGAAGCCGGCGCCGATCCCCGCCGCGCAGCTTACGCCCTCGGGTGGTAATGCGCGCTCGTGCGGTTCATCCGGCCTTGGCCTCGAATGTCGCGGCTACCGTCTTTGCCATCTCCAGGAATTGGTGTCGCACCTTTTGGTCGGAGATCGCGTAATAGAGCCGGATGAACTCGATCGTTTCGGGCCGCTGCAGCTGCTCGCGCCACAGCTTGTCCTCAGGGCTGAGATCGGCATCCTCCTGCTGAAGATCGCCAAAGAAGTAAGAGATCGGCACACCCAGAATTTCTGCCATTGCCGAGAGCCGAGAAGCACTCACGCGATTAGCACCGCCCTCGTATTTCTGCACCTGCTGGAATGTGAGACCGAGCGCGTTGGCGAGCGTTTCCTGGTTCATGCCGAGCAGAAGGCGGCGCATGCGGACCCGCGCGCCGACATGTACGTCAATCGGGTTTGGCACACCTGTGCCGCGTCCATATTTCGGCGCCGGCTTCGGCTCTTCCAACTCATTTGATGATCGCTTCAAGGGACCATTCCTTTCCGCACCGTGCGCCGCAAGGTTGCAACCGGCTCGCTTGGAACGCAAGAGCCAATCGCAAATCGCTACGCAAGGCAGGCAACGGCGCAGGCAGGATTACGCGTAGGTTGAACACAAGTTGTTTGGATTGGTTAATTTTTTGTTGGAGAGATGAAACCTTGCCATCGATCTTGAATGACAGCGGTTGCCCACCGAAAACTCAGCCATCCCTCCGGCCGGTCTCGTCATAGCCGCGCCGGTTGCTGAAGAAAACCAGCGACATCAAGCCGATACCCAGCACCAATGTGACAAAAATCCCGAGGCCCATCGCGAACCAGCCGGCTTCGCTGATTTCCGAATCGCCCGTGTCGCTCCAAAATTCGCCGATCACGACGGCGACCGCCACTACGGCAGCGACCGCCAAAGTCGCCGCGATCCAGGTAACGGGCGGTCCGTTGTGACGTCTGTGGATCATGTCAGAATTGCTGCTATCTTGCGCAAATCCTCCACGAATCTGCGGGTTTCGCGTTCGCGCGTTTGCTCGTCGGGAGCGCGCAAAAGAGACGAGGGGTGCACGGTCGCAAGCGCATAGGGCGCCAATGCCGATGGCACCAATCGGCCGCGGTCCCTGGTCACGCGAAATGCTCTTCCGAACAGCGCCTGCGCCGCTGTCGCGCCCAGAGCGACAACGATTCGCGGCGCCACTGCGGCGATCTCGGCTTCGAGCCATGGAAAACAGGCTTCGATCTCGACCGCTCCCGGCTTGCTGTGAATCCGCCGCGGCCCGCGCGGCACCCATTTGAAGTGCTTGACGACGTTGGTGACGTAAGTCCGAGATCGCTCGATCCCGGCCTCGGCGAGGCAGCGGTCGAGCAGCTTGCCCGCCGGGCCGACAAACGGGTGACCGGCGAGATCCTCCGCGTCTCCCGGCTGCTCGCCGATCAGCATGATGAGCGCCCCCTCGGGACCCTCACCAAACACGGTTTGGGTGGCGTTCCGATACAACGCACAAGCAGTGCAGTTGGTCGCGGACTCGCGCAAACTGGCAATCGTCGTTGCCGTGGCAGGTGGCTCCTGCAGACTAGGGGGACGCGAGTTTGGCGGCTGGGTGGTCATATTCATGTAAACGCCGCATCGTCCATCTTGCTGCGAATGCCATTGCGCATCCGCGCTCGTTGCGCCAACGCGATGGCCGTCACCAACTTCCTGGCTGAGCATCCCAAAGTGACCCGCGTCATTCGCCAGAGCCAAACGACGGGCGAGCCGCGGCCTCGTGCCGACGCCTAGCTGTAAGGCGGCTATGGCGGGCTCGTCGGTTCTGAGCTGAAGGGCGGACGCGAGGTCGCACGCCGCTTCATCGACGCGCCCAAGATGTTTTACCCAGTCGGCAACATCGGCGATGCGCGCCGCTTGGCGATCCATCCGGCGACGACGACCCATTCGCAGCTCTCACCGGAAGAGCAGCTGCAGACCGGGGCCGACGAAAATTACGTCCGCCTGTCGATCGGGATCGAGCATGAGGAGGACTTTATCTCCGATCTGGCCCAAGCGCTCGACGTCGCCTGATCCGCGCCTTCCACTGGCAAACGATGGGGCCGCGGCCTTTCCGGCCGCGCGTGATTCCGCGGCCTGAAAATCTTTTTTTGGACGTGAGCAAGATCACACATGGGTCCGGTAACCGGCATTACGTTGTGTCGGGCCCGACGAGGTTAACCTCTGATTGGGCTCTCTGAACGAATCAACGGAGTACACGCGATGAACAGCTCTGGTGCTTCCCGGCGCACGCTGTCCAACAGCATGCATCATTTGCCGGCCGGCTCCGTAAGGAAGCAACGAACCAACTCCAACAAATGGATCGAGCTAACGGTTGGCGTACGCCGGCTCAAGGACCTGCCGGATCTGTCGGCGCTCGACACCAAGCTGCCGGGCGAGCGACGTTACATGACCCGGGATCAACTCAAGAACGATTACGGCTCTGATCCCGCGGCGGTGGAGGCGATCGAGAAGTTCGCCACCGACCATCACCTGGTCGTTACCAAGGACGAGCGAGCCTCGGCACGGCTCGCCTTAGGAGGCACCGTCGCCAATCTCAGCGCTGCCTTCGGCGTCACCCTATTCGACTACACCCATCCCCGCCTCGGGGATTTCCATGCGCGCACCGGGCCGATCTCGGTCCCCACCGCACTCGGCGATGCGATTACCGGCGTGTTCGGCTTCAACAACCATCGCGCGCTGCGTCGCCTTCCCCGCAAATCGCGATTGAGCGAAATGCGGCCGAATGCGGCTGCGCAATCTCGCCCCTGGTTCATCCCGACGGAACTGGCGACGATCTATAATTTCCCGAATGCGAATGCGCAAAATCAGTGTATCGGCCTCCTCGAATTCGGCGGGGGGGTGGAGCAATCCGACGTTGCCGCGTATTTCCAGAAGATCGGGGTACCGGCGCCCAACATCCAAATCGTCGCCGTCGATGGAGTCAGCACCGATCCGGCCACCGACCCGGATTCGACCGGAGAAGTCATGCTCGACGTCGATGTTGCCGGTGCGATGGCCGGCGGCGCGAAGATCGCCGTCTACTTTTCGACGTTCGACGAGAAGGGCTTCATCGATTGCTTGAGCGCCGTCATCAATGATGCTGCAAACGATCCCGGCGTGGTGTCGATTAGCTGGGGGTGGGACGAAAACCAACCGTTCAACAACACAGTTCTATGGTCGCCGGCGGCAATCGATCATGTCAACCAGAGCCTGCTGGCGGCGGCGCAACTGGGCATCACAGTTTGCGTCTCTACCGGTGACGACGGCTCCGAGGCCCAGGTCAAGGACGGCCACGCGCATGTCAACTTTCCGGCGACGAGCCCTTATGTTCTGGCGGTCGGCGGCACCACCCTGCACGCCCGCAAGAGCGCCAAGGGTGGTCAGACCGCGATCACCGAGGTCGTGTGGAACGACGGCCCGGGCAGCGGCACGGGTGGCGGGGTCAGCGATATCACGCCGGTTCCAAGCTACCAGGAGGGCAAGGTACCGCGGTCGATCAATCCCGGAAATTTTGCCGGGCGGGCGATCCCCGATGTCGCGGCCGATGCTGACCCCAATACCGGTTATCTCACCATGTCGGGCGGGCAGCTCGGCATTGTCGGCGGGACCAGCGCCTCCGCTCCGCTGTGGGGGAGCTTGATCACCCGCATCAATGCATCGCTGGGCGCGCGGGTCGGCAACTTCAACGCGCTGCTCTACCAGAAGATCGGGCCCGCGAAAGTGCTGCGCGACATCACCAGCGGCAACAACGACACAGAGGGGCTTCTCAATGGCCAGTTCCCGGCGGGTCCCGGTTGGGACGCTTGCACCGGATGGGGGGCGCCCGACGGCAACAACTTGTTGAACGCGCTGAAATCGAAGTAACGAGCGCCGGCCGCCAACTTCCTCAGGGGCCTTCGGGCCCCTGGGGACCCGCCCCCATCAAGGGGGCAGTACCTTGCCGTCAGCTTGCGGGACTCTTCGCCGTCCCCGGATGTGTGAATGCGGTAGCGGCCGGCGGGGGGAGAGGGCGCAGCTTCACCTGTGGTAACCGATTCCGGATCCTTCCCTCATTTTTGGCCAGGCTCTTCTCACGTTAGGCCGGCTTGGTGCCGACTGCGCAGTGATGAGCGGTGGCGATGAAGAATGTCCCCTCGGCCTCGGCCTGCACGGCGGCGGACCGCCACTCGGCGGCTTCCTCCGTGGTCAGCATCGCCAGAATCTGCTGCTGGGAGATGGTAAACCGTGAGATTTCGGCTGGGGTTATCGCGACGAGCTGTGGAAAGCATCTGAGCTCGGTCAATCCCGCCGCGTGAAATCGCCGGTAGAGGCTCGCGTCGGCGCATCCCGCGGTGGCGACACCGGCACCGATCAATCCGGGCCTGTCGACCTTGGCCCGCAACGCCGCGGTGATCGGTAAGTTTGCCCAGGACGGCATGTCGCACGAGCGGACGATTGCCGCCACCCGCCCGCCCGGCCCGGTGACCCGGACCAATTCGGCGAGCATTCGGTTGGCATCACCTTCCTCCATGACCGTAAACGAGAGCGCGACATCGACGCTATCGGCCGCGAGCGGGATCGCCTCGGCGCTCCCTTCCCGAAAGCTCATTCGCTCGGCGAGCCCGGCGCGCTTTGCCAAAGACGCCGCATCGCGCAGCAAATAGGGGTTGATGTCGACATCAATGATCGGGTTGGCGCCGATGGTGCGGCGCGCGATCTCGCGCAGGACCACCCCGGAGCCGCCGCCGACCTCGAGGACCACCTCGCCCGGTTGGATTTGAATCAGGTCCAAAACAGTCTGCACGAGACCCAGATACGTCGAGCGGCCGCGCGCTTCGAGGAGGCCGACGGAGCCGAGGAGCGGCCCACCGAGGCTGATCGTGCAATACCGCTCGCTGAGCTTCGGGATCAGCGGTTCCCATTGCGACGGCGCCAGGTCGAGCGGCATCAGGACAAGAGGCGGGCCCGCCCCGCGAATGCGGTAGAAAATCTCCGCCACCTCCCCTTCCCCCTCCGGCAATGACACCGATGGGGCCGAATGACGATCGAGAAGGCTCAGCATCGCGGGGCCGATTTCCGACCCGCGGTCGGCGATGACGTCCGACCAAGGGTGGCACTCGAAGCCGCACAGGAGGAGTGAGGCAGCGCCGGGAAGGTCGGCTAGCAGTTTGACCGAGCCCTCCGCAGTGGGCCCCCGATCTCCCGCCACCACCAGCATGCGAGAAGCTAGGCCACGTATTCGACTCACGTCGAGGATCGGCGGATTGATCATAGCCAGCGAGGCAACCCGATCCGGGTGCCGGGTCGCCAATCCCTGCCAGTCGGTGAGCCCGAGCCGCCCGGCGGCGATGTGGGCTTTTTCGATCCCGAGATGTCCAAACAGATCGACGAGGCACGCCTCGACCGGACGAGCTGCTGCCGTCACGTTCCTCTCCCCTTAAATGGGTCCAACGCCACTATAGCCCGCTCGCTAAGATTACTGGGTGGCAACCCTCGGGGCTCCCTCAGATACAACAAAACGTTGAGCAGATGATTCCACGCCGCTACATCTGCAGCAAATCTGCAGCGAGAGCTCTCCTTCAGGTTGAAACACCTGTTCGACGCGGTGCCATGGTTAACCGCGATAGCTCCCCGCATCGCCGTCCGAAACCTTTAATGTCGGACAAGCAATTTAGTGATGGTGAGTATCGCAATCAAGGGCTCGAGACCCTTCGCAACGCGGCGAGCACTAAACGCGACGATGGACCGATGGGAGTGGTAAGCTTCCGGGCAAAGGATCGGGAGGAAATCATGCCGGGCACGCCGTGGGGTCGCCGCGAATTGCTGAAAGTCATGTCCGCTGGGGCTGCAGCCGGCTTGCTTGCCGGAGGCACACGCAATAGCGCCGCACAACAGGTCAAATGGTCGACCGGCACCGAACCCCCGAAATTGACGGCGCCGGCAAATTCTTGTGACTGCCACCACCACATCTACGATGCCAAATATCCGGTCGATCCCAGGTCGATGCTGCGCCCCGGAGATGCCTTGGTCGAGGATTACCGAGCTTTTCAGAAGCGGATCGGCACCAGCCGCAATGTCGTCGTGACGCCATCGACCTATGGCACCGACAACCGGGTCACGCTGGATGCCGTCACGGCGTTCGGGCCCACCGCACGAGCCGTCGTGGTGGTCGACGACACCGTCACCGATGCCGAGTTGAAGCGCATGCACGGCCTCGGCGCGCGCGGCATTCGCTTTAATCTGGCGCAGGCCGGAGCGACGACGCCGGAGATGATCGAACCGCTGTCGAAGCGGGTGAACGAGCTCGGATGGCACATCCAGATCAACGCGACTGCACCCAAGATCATCGAGATCATGCCAATCCTCGAGCGGGTGCCGTCGCCGATCGTCTTCGACCACCTTGCCCACATCCCCGAGCCCGAGGGGGTCAATCATCCGCTGTACGCGCAGATCCGGACGTTGCTCGACAAGGGTCGGACTTGGGTCAAATTGTCGGGCGCCTATGCCGACACCAAGGTCGGGCCGCCGACCTACGCCGACTCGACGGCGGTCGCGCAAGCCTACGTCAAGGCGGCACCCGAGCGGCTCGTCTGGGGCAGCGACTGGCCGCACCCGAGCGAACGGGAGAGCAAGCCTGACGATGCCGTATTGTTCGACCTTCTGCTGGTGTGGGCGCCAGACGAGGAAGTGCGCCACCACATCCTGGTCGAGAACCCGGCGATACTCTACGACTACCCGAAGAGCGCTTGAGAGCTCTGCGCTTCGCCAGGGCACAGGCGCGGTATTCGTTTCTTTCTGGTGCTGCAGTCGCGATCTTATGCGGGCTGAATGGCTGCAGCGCAACGAACCCGGTCAAGCCCCATACCGGATCGGCTCCGCAAACCGAGGTAATCTTTGTCATCTCCGGCGGCTGGCACACGGAACTCGGGGTGCCGGTGGAGGCGTTGAGCGGTCCTTTGGCCGCTTTGAAGCCCGAGTTCGCGACCGCACACTACCTTGTCTTCGGCTGGGGGGCGCACGACTATTACATGGCCCAAAATCCGGGCATCGGAGATCTGCTCCGGGCGGTCGCTTCCGGGCCTGCGGTCATGCTCGTCATTCCGCTCGAAATTTCGCCGGAAGCGTTTTTCGGTGCTTCTAACGTGTTTGCTCTTCCGGCTCCACGGGACGGCGTCCAGAATCTCACAACATTTCTGTGGGACTATCTGGCCGTGGACAAGGAGGGGCCGCCGCGCCGGATCGGCACCGGCCCCTATCCGCAGAGCGTCTTTTTTGCATCCACCGGGACATACAATCTTGGTGACACCTGCAACACATGGACAGCCGAGGCTCTGCGCGCCGCCGGCCTGCGGGTAACCGCCGCGGGCGTGGTTTTTGCGGGACAGGTCCTCGACCAGCTTCGACCAATTCTCGCAGGGAGCAATTCATGACCATCATTCGCGCGCTGACCGAAGCCGATTTGCCCGAAGCGCAGCGCATCCTAAGGGTTGCCTTCGGGACTTTCCTCGGCGCGCCGGACCCGGAGCAGTTCTGGAGCGACCTCGACTATGTCTATGGCAGGTTCGGGGCCGAGCACACCGCCGCTTTCGCTGCGGAAAACGATGAGGGCGTGCTCGTCGGATCGAATTTCGCGACGCGCTGGGGCAGCGTCGGCTTCTTCGGGCCACTGACGACTCGGCCCGATTTCTGGGACGGCGGCATCGGGCAGCGCCTCGTCGCCGCGGCCTGCGATCAACTGGATGCTTGGGGTGTCCGCCATGCCGGGTTGTTTACCTTTGCCCAGAGCGCCAAGCATGTCGGGCTCTACGGCAAATTCGGTTTTCACCCGCGGTTTCTGACCGCGATCATGGCGCGCCCGACGGGCGCACAAGCCATGCCGAGCGCCGTCTCGCGTTATTCGGCATTGCCAGCTGGGCAGCGGCAGGAAGCGGAAGACGCCTGCCGCGAACTGACCGAAGAGCTGTATCCTGGCCTCGACCTGGGCGGCGAAATTCGCACGGTGGCGGCGCGCGCGCTTGGCGAAACGGCTTTGCTATGGGATCGAGACAGCCGGCTCACGGGCTTTGCCGTCTGCCATTGGGGCCCGGCGAGCGAAGCCGGCGAAGGCTGTTGTTACGTCAAATTTGGCGCGGTGCGAGGGGGACAGGGCGCCGAGGATCGCTTGGATATGCTGCTCGACACCTGCGCCTCGCTCGCGCGCGAAGCCGGCGTGCCGAATGTTCTGGCTGGGGTCAATCTCGCGCGCGAAGAAGCTTACCGGCTAATGCGGGCGCGCGGCTTCCGCACGATGATCCAGGGTGTGACGATGCACCGGCCGAACGAGCCCGGTTACAGTGCCCCGGGACTCTACGTTCTCGACGATTGGCGATAAGCGCAGAGCTCGAAACTCGAAACCACCAATGTCCTGGTCGGAGCTGCTGGCGACCGGCCCCTCCTGCTCTTGAAGCATGTCCGCCGCAAGACCTCGGCCAGTTTCGTTATCTTCGCCTCCACCCAGCTTGCCCTCAGACGCCTGGCCACGATGGAGGTCTGCAAAGGATGAGTGAAGGGACCTTCGCCGGAACGCGTGGCAACGACGATAACGCGCCGAAGATTGGGATAGGGGGACACCTCGCGATGCCACCCCTCCCACACCACCGGGCATACGGGTCCGTACCACGGCGGTTCGACTGGGTTAAGCTTGGGCGGAGACGTGGAGTCGGGGAAGACCGAGTGAGTTGAAGTAGTGATTGCGCAGGGCTTGTTGGACCGCCGGGTGTCCGGACATGCGCCAGAACCCCGTCGGTGAACCAGCGGCGACCGCTGCACTGAACTTCGGTACGCCGCGACGGCGCAGTTCGTTGAAGCGGTTGTGCCCGTTCTGCCACTGCCGCCAAAGATACGAGCGTAATCTTCGGCGGATCCACGCTTCGAGGTTCGTGAGCACGCGCGGGGTCTGGCAGAAGCCGAAGTAGCCGCGCCATCCGATGAGGTATGGCGTCAGGTCTTCGATCAGCTGCTGTAGGCTGATCCCCCGTGTCCGGCGGGTCTTGTCCCGGACTTGCGTCTTGAATTTGTCGAGGGCTTTTGGCGCGATGCGCCGCTCGCTCCCGTCATTCGAGATGCTGAACCCCAGGAATTTGCGCTCCTCCGGTCGCGCCACCGCGCTTTTCGCCTCGTTGACCTTCAGCCGCAGCTTGTTGGTCAGGAACCGGCTCACCGAGGCCATCACCCGCTCACCGGCGCGGCGGCTGCGAACATAGATGTTGCAGTCGTCCGCGTAGCGGCAAAAGCGGTGACCCCGTCGGGTCAGCTCCTTGTCGAGATCGTCGAGCACGAGGTTGCTCAAGAGGGGCGAGAGCGGACCGCCTTGCGGGGTCCCCTCGTCCACCGGACTGACCAAGCCGTCTTCCATCACCCCGGCCTTGAGAAACGCCCGAATGAGCTTGAGCACACGTTTATCGGTCACCCGCGCGGCGACGCGCGCCATCAGGCTGTCATGATTGACCCGGTCGAAAAATTTTTCGAGATCAAGGTCAACTACGACATTGTAGCCCGCGGCAATGTATTGCTGCGCTTGGGCCACGGCCTGATGGGCGGAGCGTCCCGGTCGGAAGCCGTAGCTATGCTCGGAAAACGTCGGGTCCCATTGCCCCTGAACAACCTGCAGCAGGGCTTGTTGGATCAGTCTGTCGACGACGCAAGGCACGCCGAGCTTTCTGACCCCGCCGTCCGGCTTGGGGATTTCGACCCGTTTGACCGGCTGCGGCTGGTAGGTTCCCGCGAGCAGTTGAGACCGAATGCTTGGCCAGTGCTCACGAAGGTAGTCCTTGGCGTCGTCAATGGTCATCCCATCCACGCCAGGACCGCCTTTGTTCTGTCGAACGCGTTTCCACGCTCTGACAAGATTCTCTCGGTTGCACACCTCCTCCATCAATTGTTCCGTCACAGCCGAGCTTTCGGGTGCTGGCTTCGCCACGAATGGTTCGGTCCGTTGGTGACCGCTGACCGGGGCTTCACCCTGGTCCGCCTGTTCCAAGGCCAGTGAGTACTGGATCTGCTGCCGCGTTCCATTCATGAGTCGCCAGTCCTACTTGCCACTCCCAATCGTTCGGGCCTTCGGCCATCGTTTCCGGCTTGGCCTATCTGTTGCTCCGCCTTTCGGCCTTGGAGTGCCTCACTAGCCTTGCCGACGGCTTGACCTAATACGCCCTCTGCTGACTTCTGCCCCGCGGTCAGACGGCCTCTCGACCGCCTCAGTCGCCCAGAGGCGACACGGGGCAGATCTCCCGGGGTAAGCTCAATCGCCTTCGGTGCACAACCGCCGGATCTACGCTTCGCGCCCTTGATGGATATGGACTTCGCGATACGTTGCCCGCTCGTCCGGCGTTGGCGCCTCGTATCCGGTTTTTGTTCATCGGCTCGCACCTTTGTTCCACGCTTCCTTCAGACCCCGCCTCGCGGCGATAGCCCTTGCGCATCACTAACCCTTCACCTCCATCAGGTTGGGTAGAGGACTTTCACCTCCGAGCTATTGAACATGCCCGGCACACAACGAAACCGCTCCGCGGTAATTGGTGGCAAGACGAGGGGTTTCGGGAGTAGCGGGAAGCAGGCGTCCTGTCTTGAGATTGAGGGGCCAAAAACCTCACCCAAGACAGGAGCCCGCAATGACCGAGAAGGCCATCAGCCCCCTACGCCGGCGACTGATCGAGGACATGGCGATCCGCCGGCTCAGTCCCAAAACCCAGTACCAGTATATCCGCCACGTCAAAAAGTTTGCCGATTTCCTGGGCCGGTCTGCCGACAAGGCCACCGTCGAGGATGTCCATCGCTATCAGTTGTGGCTGGCCTCGATCGGGACGACGGTGGGAACCGCCAACGTCAGCGCCACTGCCCTGCGGTTCTTCTTCAAGGTCACACTGAAGCGCCACGATCTTGCCGAGGAGCTCATCTCGACCCGCGAGCCGCGCCGCCTGCCCGTTGTTCTGAGCCCGGAGGAGGTCGGTCGGCTGCTCGCCGCGGCGACGAACATCAAGCACAGGGCGATCCTGAGCTTGGCTTATGCCACCGGCCTGCGATCATCGGAGGTCGTATCGCTCAAGCTCACCGATATCGATCGTGACCGGATGGTCATCCGCGTCGAGCAGGGCAAGAGCCTGCCCTCGCGAAAGCGGGGGGCAAGAAGGATCGGTATGTCATTCTCTCGCCCATCCTACTCAAGATCCTGCGCGAATGGTGGCGCGTTGCGCGCAAGAAGGGATGGATGTCTCCCTCTCAGCCGTGGTTGTTTCCCGGCTACCGCGGGCAGCATACGAGTGCGCGCCAGCTGCATCGGATCGTTCGCCTGGCAGCGGGGCGTGCCGGCATCACCAAGCGCGTCGGCGTTCATACGCTGCGTCACAGCTTTGCCACCCACCTCTTGGAGCAAAAGACCGACATCCGCGTCATCCAAGTGCTGCTCGGACACAAGAAGCTCGACACGACGGCGCTCTACACCCGCGTCGCGATCCACACGATCGGCCAGGTGACCAGCCCGCTCGACTTCCTGCGGAAGATGCCCGGCTGACGCGCGGCCGTTGTCACGGCCAACGGTCGAGGTGGCGGACATCTTCCGCCACCGCGGGCCGGCTTGGCGTGCGTCTCATGCCGGCCATGTGAGCCTCGGCCAACTCAAGGTCATGTCGGCGATCGAGCGCTGCCGAACGGCGGCGCTGGGCGGTCATGTCGAACGCTGCGAGGCCTGCGCGCACCTGCGTATCTCCTACAACTCCTGCCGCAACCGGCACTGTCCGAAGTGCCAATCCGTTGCTGCCAAGGAGTGGCTCGCCGACCGCCAAGCCGAACTCCTGCCCGTGCCCTATTTTCATGTCGTCTTCACCCTGCCCGGACCGATCGCCGACATCGCCTATCACAACCAGGCGGTCGTCTATGACCTGTTGCTCAAAGTCGCCGCCGAGACCCTGATCACCATCGCAGCCGACCCCAAGCACCTCGGCGCCCGCATCGGGCTCACCGCGGTGCTGCACACCTGGGGATCAGCGCTCACCCACCATCCACACGCCCATGTCATTGTACCCGGCGGCGGCGTCTCTCCCGGGGGCGAGCACTGGATCGCCTGCCGGCCCAGCTTTTTTCTCTCCGTCGAGGTGCTCTCGCGCCTCTTCCGACGTTTGTTTCTCGAAAGGCTGACCGCCGCCTACCAAGCCGGGCGGCTCGAGTTCTTCGCCGACCAGGCCGCCCTCGCCGAGCCGGCAGCCTTCCAAATCTTCCTCGCCGCACTGCGCAAGATCGAATGGGTGGTCTATGTCAAGCGGCCTTTCGAGGGACCCGATGCCGTCCTCGCCTACCTTTCCCGCTACACGCACCGAGTGGGTATCGCCAATAGCCGGCTCGTCGCCTTCGACGGCGAGCGCGTGACCTTCAAATGGAAGGATTACCGGGCCAAGGCCGACGCTCGCTACAAGCTGATGACGCTCGACGCCGACGAGTTCATCCGCCGCTTCCTGATCCATGTGCTGCCTGACGGATTTCACCGCATCCGTCACTACGGCCTTTTCGCCAATGCCAACCGGGCGAACAACATTGCATTGGCCCGCCGGCTCCTCGGCGTACCCGACCCGTCGCCGCCCAGCGCGGACAGCGACGGCACCGAAAATCTTCACGAAGGCAGCGAGTGGAACGCTTGTCCTTGCTGCGGCGGGCGTATGGTCATCATCGAGACCTTCGAACCCGGCTGCCAGCCTCGGCTGTGGCCTATCCCACCGATCGGGCTCGACAGCTCATGACCATCACACCGCTGTCGCCATCCCCCTTCACCGCTTCCGTCCGACGCCGCCATTTCACCGGCAACGGCCACCCTTCGCCGACAGCGACCGCCAGCGCCGCCTTCGGCCGGCAAAACCCGGAGCATCGAGTACCAGATCACTGCGCCGATCGCATCCGCGGTGGCCAAAACCGGCGCCGCGCCGCTCGCTCAACCGTCGCCCTATCCGGAACCGACAAATCAGATCAAGCAGCGCCGGCAAATTCCCCATAGACCGACACCACCGTCGGCGCGAACTCCCCCGCGGTTTCCTCCCTCGAGGCTTTTCGGACGCCTGCCTCCGTGCAGCCCCTCCGCCCGGTGACGGGCAGGCATCCGAAAACCCTTAACGATTCCGGCCGTTCGTGCGCGATGATCGAACAAGGCGCCAAGGCCTCCTCGAAGGGAAGGCTAGTATTCAGATCCATTCAGATGATTCAGGCGCACTTTAGTTGTCATGCCCGGCCTTGTGCCGGGCATCTACGGAGACAGCAAGGCATGTGCTGTAATTCGGGGATGGCCGGGACGAGCCCGGCCATGACAACGAGTGAATCAGTCTGCTGACTCTAAGCACTAGTGCTTTTCCGGCGCGACCAATGCCACTCAAGATACTCCCGAAGCGGGGCGTTTTCGGTCATGGAACTGGCGCGAAGTCCACGAACCCGTTCACGTTCCCCATAGCATCGGCAAAAAACCCGACGATAGCGCCGGCATTGTTGATCCCATTGATGGTAGTACCCATCACGTTGAATGCTGGTGGTGTTTGCACCGAACCGGCGGCATCGTATTGGTGCCAATCAGCCCCGTCGAAGACAAAACCATGCACAGTCCCATCGTTGGCGACGAAAGATCCGACGACTGCTCCGTGGTCATTGCAGCCGAAAGGTGAAAGACTTTTAACATTCGGGATCTGCATTGCGTTGGGTATAAGGGGTAGGGTCCTGTTGAAGCTGTGGGCTGCCGTATTAAAAAACACCTCGAAACCGTGATTGATATCGTTGCCATCGGTATAAAAGCCGCATACCAGGTTGGTACCTGTTCCATTAGCGATGTCGCTGGTCTGGGTCGCGACGGCGGGGGAAAAGTTCGGTGGCACGAGCCCCAAATCGGCATTTACCTTTGCCGGCGTAAATTCTGTGAACCTCGCCGCAACGGGGGCGGTCTGAGTGTTGATTTCGGCAACGAAGCCATTCTCGTGGCCGGCATTATCCATCCAGAACCCCGCCGCCCTCAAAGCGTTATTGATGCCGAGGAGATTTTGCATTGGCGTTGTGACGCGCGGCGGAAGACCTGCGGGGTCATCGATTGTTGATTGAACGCCGACAGAGTCCACGAAGCCGTGTGTAGCACCGGCGATATCGGTGTAAAAGCCGACGATATCGGCGAAAGGCGTCGCGCCGGCCAAGCCCGAGGCCTCGTTGATCCCGATAGCCTGGGTCTGGGTAGGACAGGGAGAAGGGGGAAACAACGTCGAAGGCGGGGCTGTGCAGTTCGCCACCGCGGTGAAGTTGTCTATTGAGTAGTGATTTGCCGGAACCAGCACATAGCCGTTATTATGAATTGCCATGCCATCACCCAAATAGCCGACGATGACATTTCCGCCGTTTATACCAAGCAACTGATTAAACATCGGGTCGTTTTGATTATTGAGCACAAAGAAAGTTTGGGGATCCGCTGCTTGCGCTCCACTAGCCAGGACAAATGCAACTGGCGCTAATCCAATGACTGCCGCCGCTGTCGTCAGTAGACGGCGCGTGAAGCCGGTTGGAACCTTTGGTTTCATACTCTCCACTCCTTCAGTTGCTCGTCGATCCCTAGACGGGTCGTCTTCCTTCGAGCTTTCTTTTTATTGAGCGTCTGATCAGCCTTTTAGGCTCAGTATCGTTAGTGTGGGGTATAAACCATAAAAATTTACCATAAAGTCAACACATTTTTTCCGTGTTTCAAGCAAAAGTGTGATCTACTGAAAATTGTAATGGCGGGCGTCGAAATCGCCCGTAGCTCGGCCGAAGGTATTGCGACTACCGCTCTTCCGCTCGGGCTTGTTAGGCCGAATTCCGCTTGCCACCGAGGCTGCGCGAAAACTCCGACGTCCAATTTGCGTGTAGAATCCGGGAACGCACCCAAGCGGGTTTGGCATCGGTCCAAAAGCCGCATACCAGGTTGTTATTAGTGATGTCGCTGGTCTGGGTCGCGACGGCCGCCCCATTGGGAGTTAGCATTGCCGGCGTAAGTTTTATGAACCTCGTCGAAACGGGGGTGGCTCGTGGCCGGCATTATCCGTCCAGAACCCCGCCGCCCTCAAGCGTTATTGATGCCGAGGAGATTTTGCACTGGCGTTGTGATCTGCGGCGGAAGACCTGCGGGGTCGTCGATTGTTGATTGAACGCCGATAGAGTCCAAGAAGCGTGTGTAAAACCGGTGGCCTTGTCGGTGTAAAAGCCGACGATATTGGGGAAAGGCGTCGCGCCGGCCAAGGCCGAGTTTGGTCTGAGTGTTGATTTCGACAACGAAGCCATGCGAACCGGCGGCATCGTAATTGTGCCAATCAGTCCCGTCGAAGACAGTCCCATCGCAGCACATAGCCGTTATTCGCAACCGCCATGCCATCACCGGTCGCGACGGGCAGGCAGGCGCACCGGGATGCGCCGCACAACCCCGCGAAGGGGAATTTGGTTTGCCGCTTACGACCGACCATCGTAAACCTCTCTACCATCCGATTGAATCGCCGTCCTCTCTAAAATTCGAGCCGGCACGGTAGGTTCTATTCGAGCCGGTGGGGTCGGCGACCACCATAATTCCCTGGTAGCCACCGGCGATTTCGCCGCCCGCGGATGACGCGTTGTGACCCATTTTGATCAAGTCCTGTCCCACGAGATTGAACAGCTGAGACTCCAATTGCAGAGTGTTGCTTACCTGGTTGTGTGTAAAGCGCGCCATGTCGCCCGCCGCCTGAAGGTTCGCACCGAGGTCCAGGATGTTCACCAGTACCTGCATGTTCCCCATGCCCTGCTGGTCGCTGCCGTGCTGGCCCGTCATCAACAACGGACTGCCATCCTGCGTAACAAACATCGCCGAGAGCGTATTATAGGGGCGTTTGTGCGGTGCGATGACGTTGGGACTCTTGGGATCCAGGGTGAACAAGCCGCCCCTATTATGCAGGACGAAGCCATAACCAGGGATCGTAATCCCGGACCCGAAGGCAGCAAAATTGCTGTCGATCCACGATACCATGTTGCCCCAGCGATCGGCGGTAGAGAGATAGATCGTGTCGCCGCTGATAGCGGCACCCGTGAAACCGCCAACAATAGGATCGAAGCTGGGAGGCGCAGTGGCGGAGGCTTCGCCGGGGTTGACCTTGCTGCACAGTGACGCAGCATAGGGCTTGGAGGTCAGTGTACCGACCGGTACCGATACGACATCGGGATCGGCGTTGAAGGCGTATGTGTCGGCATAGGCGAGCTTTTTCGTTTCTATCAAAGCATGCCAGAATAACGGGTTCGCGGGCCCGAGTGTGCTCAGGCTCTGCCCCGGATACCACTGGGGTACGCACTGCTCAAGAATGTTCAATGCTTCGATTATGCCCCATGCCTGCGAGGGCGCAGTCGTCCCATAAACCGTGAAATCACCGTGATAGCTGGTCGAAGCCGGGGTCACCCATTCGCCCTTGTAACTTGCAAGGTCTCGAAGCGTCATCGTCCCACCGAGCGCGTTGGACTTGGCTATGATGGCCCGGGCAATCTCTCCGTTGTAGAAGGCATCACGGCCGTTCTGCTGGATTAGCCGAAACGTGTGCGCCAATGCGGGGTTCGTAAAGATCGTGCCGGTTCCCGGGGGAACGCCGTTGATGTAAAAGGTATTGACCGAATCCGCGTCCAACTGCGTACAGCATCCGCGGAGCGGTAGGGCATTGGGCAGGATCCAGCGGCTGGCGATTTCCTCGGTAATGGCGAAGCCGTTCTCCGCGTAGTCAATAGCAGGATCCAAGATTTCTTTGAAGGTCATTGTCCCGAAGCGGTTGAGCACCTCCTGCCAACCCCAGAGGGACCCGGGCACGGTGACGGTGAGGATCCCACCTGAAGGCATTCCCGAACCAGGAGCAAAATTGGCTGGGTTCCAATTGTAACCGAGCGAGTTCATGCGAGCGAGCGAGAGGCCGCTGGGGGCGATGCCGCTGGCGTTTAGCTGGTATAATTTTTTTTCTTTCGCGATATAGGTGATCACGAACAAGTCACCAGCGATGCCCACATTCGGAGGGAAGGTGACGCCGAGCGTCGCCGCGGCTGCAACCGCGGCGTCAATTGCATTTCCACCCTGCATCAGAATTCGCGCGCCTGCCATAGCCGCCAGGGGCTGGACAGTCGTTACCATACCATTTCGTGCCATCACCTCCGAGCGGGTCTGCGGAACCCACCCCTCCGCTCGATCGCCCCGGACTGCACTGCACCAAGGCGGGGTCGTTACTTCCGTGCACATCTGCACTGGCGGCGATTGGGCAACGGCAAAGCCAGAATTGAGGAGCACACCAGCGGTTAAAAGGAGGGCAGCGCGACAAATAAGCTTTCTGAAGCACGGAATTCTGCGATGCATGGGTTTCCTCCTCCGCGTATCGGTCGTGTACACACCAGTTAGGCTCGGACCTCGAATTGCTGTGTTTGGACCCTTTGTTCTATTCGAAAATTGACTGGGTTTAATCCGACATTGCCTGGATTCCCCGTGGTCCTAAGGTCAGGATCGCGTTCCCGGGTGTCTTTGGCAACGCTAAATCGCGCTTGGCCTGCCGGGTAGGCGTTCGAACCGATGAGTTGACGCCACCACGACTTGAAATGCTGCGTCCGCCGTATCAAGACGCAGCCCTACTGTTGTCGCGTGCAGCTTCAGGATGCCCCGGTCCCGGGTCGAGACGCGAAGGTCGGCTTCGGGGCATTAAGAGCCGTTCCCGCCGTCGAGGCTGAGCGGCCGTTGTAGGTTTCGAAAGCGGTCAGTGGCTGTTGATGATTAGGCGACGCGGGCTTTCGTCAGGTTCTAAGTTAAGTTTCTGATCATCCGTAATACGGCGCCGAGAAATCAATCGTTCGAGAAGTGTCTGGGTTCGTTTGATTCATCGTACGCTCAGAGGCAGATCCGTTCGGGCCCGATCGGCCCGCAATGTCGATTAGTTCGCGGCGCCGGCGCGCGCTCCTCGGATCGCGCGCCAGACACGCTCGGGGGTCGCCGGCATTTCGATGTGGCGCACGCCGAGCTCGGAGAGCGCGTCGACGATGGCGTTGATGACCGCGGCAAGCGCCGGCGTCGTGCCGCCTTCGCCGCCGGAGCGCACGCCGAGGCGGTTCGTCGGCGACGGAACTTCGCTGAGCACAGTCTTTATCTCCGGAAAGGTGTCGGCGCGCGGCATCGCGTAATCCATGAAGCTCGCCGCCAGCAATTGCCCGGTCTGGGGATCGTAATGGCTGTGTTCGAGCAGCGCCTGGCCCACACCCTGGGCGATGCCGCCATGGGTCTGACCGTGCACGATCATCGGGTTGACCGCTCGGCCGACATCGTCGACCGCGGTGTAGCCGACGATCTCGACCGCACCCGTTTCGGCATCGACCTCGACTTCGCAGATCTGCGTCCCGTACGGAAAACTCGCGACCGGCAAAGTCTGGTCGGACACCGCGGCGAGCGGCCCCTGCAGTTCCGTCGGCAGGTCGGACCGCGTCGCGGCCGCCCGGGCCACCTCGAAGATGCCGACCTCGCGATCGGTGCCGGCGATCCGGAAACGGCCATGCTCGAATTCGATGTCAGCCTCGCCGGCTTCGAGCAGATGGCTGGCGATCTTCCTCCCCTTGGCGATGATGTCGTCGGTCGCTTGGCCGACGATGGTTGCGGCGAGCTTCATCGAGCGGCCGGAATGGGAGCCCCCGCCAGCTGAGACGCGGGCGGTGTCATGGGCGACGTAGGTGATGCTGTCGAACGGCACCCCGAGCCATTCGGTGACGAGCTGCGCAAAGCTCGTCTCGTGACCTTGTCCGGAGGCCATCGTGCCCATGACGAGTTCGACCTTGCCTTCGGGGAGCACGGTGATCTCGGTGCGCTCGCGCGGTGCGCCTGAGGTGATCTCGACATAGTTGGCGATGCCGATGCCGCGAAATTTGTCTCGCCGCTTCGCCGCCTCGCGCCGGACGGGGAAGCCCTCCCAGTCGGCGCGCGCCAGCCCGGTCGCCATCGCCGCCGGATAGTCGCCGCTGTCATAGGTGAGGCCCGCCGGGTTGGTGAAAGGCTGGGCGGTGGGTGGGATCAGGTTGCGGCGGCGCAATTCGGACGGATCGATGCCGAGCAGGTCCGCCGCCAGGTCGATCAGCCTTTCGACGACAAAGATTGCCTCGGGCCGGCCGGAGCTGCGGTACGGGGTAGTTGAGACCGTGTTGGTGACGACACCGCGACCGCGGAAGTAGGTGACTGGAATGCGGTAGACGCTGGACATCAGGCCAAGGCCTTTTTGCAATGGCCCGAATGCCACGGAATGCCCGCCGAGATTGCTGAGGTTTGACCCGCGCACGGCGAGGAAGTGCCCCTTCGTATCGAGCGCAAGCTCGGCCTGAACCGTCAAGTCGCGGCCCTGCCAGTCGCTGATAAATGACTCCCTGCGCTCGCAGGTCCATTTGACCGGCCGCCCAACGAGGCGCGAGGCCCAGGCGAGCAATGCGTATTCGGGGTAGAAGAGATTGCGCGTGCCGAAATTACCGCCCATGTCGTGGCACAGCACGCGCACCTGCTCGGGCGCCACCCCGAGGATCTGGGCGAGGTCGAGCCTGACTTTCGCAACGCCGCGCCCGCTGCCGGTGTAGAGCGTATACCGGCCGGTCGCGGGGTCGTATTCGGCGATGTTGGTGCGCGGCTCCATCGGCACGCCGGTGACGCGCTGCGCCCAAGTCTCCAACCGCACGACTTGGGCAGCACCAGCGAAAGCCCTCGCGGTCGCCGCCGCGTCGCCGACCTCGATGTCGATGCAGACATTGTTCCGCACCTCGTCCCACAGGATCGGCGCCCCAGGGCCGATCGCATCGGCTGCGCGCACCACCGCCGGCAGTGGTTCCCAGGCGATTTCGACCAATTCGGCGGCATCTTTCGCCGCGGCGATCGTCTCGGCGACGACGAGTGCGACCGGCTCGCCGACGAAGCGCGCCCTATCGGCCGGCAGCGGGTAGTGGCGGGTAGCGACCGGCGCACCGCCACGCAGCCGCGCCTGGACGTCAGGCGGCGCCGAGAGGCCGGGATTGTGCGGGATCGCGTCAAGCTCGGCGGCAGCGTAGTCCGAGCCGGTCAGCACCGCCAGCACCCCCGGTGCCGCGAGCGCCGCCGTCTTGTCCACCGCGACGATGCGGGCATGCGCATGTGGCGAGCGCACGAAAGAGGCGTGCGCCTGGCGCGGCAGTGCAATGTCGTCGCTAAAGCGGCCCCTGCCGGTCAGTAGACCAAAATCCTCCTTGCGGCGGACCGACTGACCGATGCCGTTCAGCACCCTACCGGAGGCTTGCATGCACTCCTGTCGCCCGTCAGATCAGCTGAACGCAGCGTTCCGCCGGCTACTTACCAGTACCAGACGCGGTCGTAGCGGCCGACCAGATCGCCAACGGCCTCGCGTGCGACCGGCTGGGCGCTGTTGATCAGCTCGTTACGCTCAATGCCGCGCTCGGCGACATCCTCGGCGACATAGCAGACCTCGACCCCCTTGGCGGCAAGCGCCGCCAGATCCGAGGCAATGCGCGGCGGCTGAGTCTGCCGCCAGTCGCCAAAAGCGAGTCCACCCGCGTCCTGGCGCTGGACCAGGTAGTTGACCGCATTGCCGCGCAGCAACAGCGCGAGATCCGCTCCGGCGGCCTTCATCGCGCCGTGAATCCACACGATCGTGTCGTCCTGCTCTTCGATCGTGGCGCGATAGGCGCTCTCGACGATGCTCAATGTCTTCATGACCGCCACCTCAGCGCGTGGCGATGACGAGCGTGTTGTCCGAGGCCTCGGACATCTGCCAAAAATCGGCGGGCGAGCCGCGACGCACGCCGGTAATGGCATTAGCAGCACCGCGCTCGTCGACACAGAGCCCGCAATTTACCCAGTCGATCTTGCCGTCGTTGCGCTCCGCCTCGCGCATCAGCGAGGCGATCGCATCTTTCGGGATGAAATGGTTCTCCTCCTCGACACTGCGGCCATGCACGGTATTGGCATGCGGTGTCTGCGCAGCAAACGGTTGCAATACCGCGCCCTCATAGGCGAAGACATTGATGTTGTAACCGCGCTTGGCGGCGAGGTCGACCAGCCGCAGGGCCGTCGTCGAACGCGCGTCCTCGTAGGGCGCATCCATGATCGCGATCGTGATCGTCTTTTTATCAGCCATGATGTCCTCCTCAGTGCCAGATGACCTTGGCGCCCTCGGCGAGGGCATCGAGCACGACATCGAGCGGTGCGGCCGCGACCCCCGAGGCGAGCCGATTTTCGTCGATGCCGCGTTCCTTTAGCGAGAAGCTGTCGGCGAGCACGCGCACGCCGGCGCCGGCCAGCCTCGTCAGATCGCCCGATCGCGCGCCGGGCCGCGCCGGCAGCACGCCGTTTTGCACGAGGAACAAGATGACCTCGTTCTTTGCCGCGGCGAGCTGCTGTGCCAAATCGCAGCAGAAACGCGTGTCGTTCGAATCGAACGGGTCGCGTGATTCGATCAACAAGTATCTCGGCAAATGCGCCTCCCAAGAAACATAAAGCCTGTGCCATGATCGCTGGAATCCAACCGCGACGCCATCCCGAAAACCGGGTGAAGGAGCAGAGGTGGCCGGCGCTGCCCTATACCGCCAGCACCTCGCCGGGATCGCCGCGCGGTAGCTCCGGACAGTCTCGGTATTGCACACAGGCAACCGCACGGCGCGGTTCGGTGCGATAAAGGCCGGGGGGTGCAGCGAGGCAGGCGGGCATCGTGTGCGGGCAGCGGCCGGCGAAAGAGCAGCCCGCGGCGGTGGGAGCGAGACCGCTGCGGCCGGGGTCCTCCTCCTGCTCGAGCCAGTCGCGCGCCGTGTGGGCGCGTGGGATCGCCGAGACCAGGAGCTGCGTGTAAGGATGGCAGGGCGCCCTCACCACCTGTTCGACAGCGCCCGCCTCGGCGAGATGCGCCCGGTAGAGGACGAGGATCGAGTCGCTGATCTGGTAGGCGGTGGCGAGGTCATGGGTGATGTAGAGGATCGAGATGCCGTGCTCGTCGGTGAGCTTGCGCAACGAGCCGAGGATCGTCGCGCGCAGCGACGCATCGACCATCGAAACCGGCTCGTCGGCGACGATCATTTTTGGCTTCAAGAGCAGCGCACGCGCAACCATCACGCGCTGGCGCTGGCCGCCCGAGAGCTGGTGCGGGAAGCGGCCAAGTATCTCCTCCGGCTGCAGCCCGACGGCGCGCAACGCCTCGCTGATCACCTCACGCGCCTCGGCGCGCGAGCCGGCGAGGCGGAAGCGGCGCAGCGGTGTCGCAAGGACGTGATCGACCCGATAGAACGGATTGTAGACGCCGTAGGGGTCTTGGAACACCGCCTGGACATCGTGGCGAAAGGCCCGCCGCCCGTCCCTGTCGAGCGCGCGCAGATTGGCTCCGCGGTAGCGGATTTCGCCACCGCTGGGCTCGGCAAAGCCGAGCAGCAGGCGGGCGAGTGTCGTCTTGCCCGAGCCGCTTTCCCCGACTACGGCGATGATCGACGGCTTCTCGGCATCGATCGCCAAAGATAGGCCGGCCAGCGCGAGAGTGCCCTCGCGCCCCAGCCCCCCGGCGAAGCGCTTGCTGACATCGATGGCCTCGATCAGCGCGACCACAGAATCACGCCAGGTGGCAGGCCACCTGTGCCCCCGCTATCTCACGCACGACAGGCTTCTCGTTGCGGCAGCGATCCGTCGCCTGCGCACAGCGCGGGTGGAAGGCACAGCCCGGCGGCAGCTCGCGCAGCAACGGCGCCAGACCAGGAATGCCGGCGAGCGTGCCGCGCCTCTCCAGCGAGGGCAGTGCAGCGATCAGCGCCCGCGTATAGGGGTGCCGCGGTTTTGAGATCATCTCGGCGATCGGCGCGACCTCGACCAGTCGCCCCGCATACATGACGCCGAGACGGTCGACGAACTGTGCCATCAACCCCATGTCGTGCCCGATCAGGATCACGGCTGCGCCGAGATCCTGCTGCACGCGTGCCAGGGTGGCCATCACTTGGCGCTGCACGACGACATCAAGCGCGCTGGTGGGCTCGTCGGCGATAATCACTTTGGGGCGCAAAGAGATCGCGATGGCAATGCAGGCGCGCTGCTTCATCCCGCCCGATAGCTCGTGCGGATACATTCGCGCGACATCTTCAGAGAGGCCGACCTCGGTCAGCAGCGCCGCGATACGGCGGGCTTCTTCGCCGCGGCCCAGGTGCAGCCCGTGATCGACTAAGGCATCGGCGATTTGCCGCCCAATGCGTACTACCGGGTTGAGCGAGTTCATCGAGCCTTGGGGCACCAGCGTGATGTCGGCCAGCCGCAATGCCCTGATGCCGTCCTCATCGAGGTCCGCCAGCCGCCGTCCGGCGAGCCATACCTCGCCGGACGCGATCCGGCCGGGCGGTTTGATCATTCGCAGGATCGCAAGCGCCAGGGTCGATTTACCCGAGCCGGACTCGCCCGCCAGCCCGAACCGCTCGCCTGGGGCGAGGGCGAAGCTAACGTTATCGACCGCCTGCACCAGGCCCTGCGGGTGGTCGAAGCCAACGCGCAGACCCTGAACCTGCAGGATCGGCTCGCTCACGTGCTCTCCGACGGCTTGGCAGGCATATTGGAAGGATCCCTCTTGCACGGTGGCCATTAGGAGATATATACGTCTGCGGATATACGTTCCCGTATATACTGCCCAAATGGCCTCACTAGCTCATCCCTCCAATCCGCTCGCTCTGGCGGTGATGGCGCTGCTCTTCGAGCGGCCGATGCATCCCTACGAGATGGCCGCGACCCTGAAGCAGCGCCACAAGGGCGAGAGCATCAAAATTCGCTACGGCTCGCTCTATACTGTAATCGAGCTTCTGGCGAAGCGGGGCTTTATCACGGCCAAGGAAATTTCTCGCGAGGGCAAGCGGCCGGAGCGGACAATTTTTGCGCTCACTCCCACCGGTTACGACGAGTTGCGCGCCTGGATGCAAGACCTGCTGCGCGACCCGGTGAACGATTATCCGAAATTCGCAGCGGGGCTGAGCCTGCTGCCGGTGTTGCCGCCGGAGGAAGCGGTAGCCCTGCTGCGGCACAGGGCGCTGCGTCTATCTGGCGAGGCGACACGCATCGAAACCCAAATTGCCGAGCTGACCGAGCAACACATACCCGTCCCTGCCGTAGAATTACCTCCTCAGCTCGTTGGAAAGAAATTTCCGCCGCTGTTTGTCGTGGAAGCCGAATATGCGCTGGCCCTGATCAGGGCCGAGCTCGCCTTCGTCAACGAACTCGTCCGCCGCATCACGGAAGAAGGCTGGGGCCCGGTTGAGCTGTGGCGTGAACTCCAGGCGGTCTGCGCACGCCAGCACGAAGCAAGCGGCGTCGCACGGGAGGGCGCCATGTAAGCCGACCGCAAGGATCGGATGCTCCGGCGATGCTGGAACATCGCCGGAGCCCGAACCCGAAAACCGAACGCGCGGAGCGCGCTAGCTTCAGGCACGCAGCTAAAAATTAGCAGCGAAAGCTCCGCGAGAACAGCGCGCTCTATTCGCAAGAAATGAGCGCCGACACCTGTTGTCGTCTCAAAGGAGCCTCAAATGTCCAAACCATTCCATGTTTTGATCATCGGCGGCGGCATCGGCGGCCTCACGCTCGCCCAGGGTCTAAAGCGAGCCGGGATCAGTTCGGCGGTCTACGAGCGCGACCGCACCCCCGGTGATCGGCTGCAAGGCTACCGGGTGCACATCAGTCCGACCGGCGGCCTCGCGTTGCATGAGTGCCTGACGCCCCATTTGTTTGGGATATTCGACCGCACCTGCGGGGCCCCTACCTCTGCAGTACGCTTCTTCACCGAGCAGATGCGCTTGCTGCTCGCATTCGAGGGAGATCTCGTTGCCAGTACCGATCCGGTCGCACATCACCGCTCGGCGAGCCGCATCACATTGCGCCAAATACTGCTGGCGGAGCTCGATAATGTACATTTCGGCAAGACCTTCCAGAGCTACGAGGAACAGGGCAGACGCATCACCGCGTATTTCGAGGACGGGACTTCGGCGGAGGGCGATGTTCTGGTCGCCGCCGACGGGGGCGGCTCGCGCGTTCGTCGGCAGCTTCTACCCGATGCGCGGCGTGTCGAGACCGGTGTGGTCGGCATCGCCGGCAAAATTTTCCTCGACATCGCGCGGGATCGGATCGCAGGGCCGCTGCTCGACGGTATCAGCCTCGTCGCCGCACGCGGGGGCCTTGGGCTGTTTGTCGCAATCCAAGAGATGACCGGCGGCCCGGTCGGCAGCATCGGCGGCAATGAACCTGCTCTCGCCGGCACGGGGAACCTGTACGAGAACACGCGCAGCTATCTGATGTGGGCGCTCAGTGCCAAGCGAGAGAAATTCGGCCTAGCCGGCGCCGAGCAAGCGGACAGCGCTGCGCTGGCATCGGCCGCCGCGCGCTCCATGGCCGGCTGGTCGCGCGCTTTTCGCGAGTTGGTCGGGCTCGCAGATCCGACCACGATCTCGTGCCTGCCGATCCGCACCTCGGTTCCGATTGCCCCCTGGCGCACAGGTCGCATTACCCTCCTCGGAGACGCCATCCATTCGATGACACCTTATCGGGGCATCGGTGCGAACGTGGCGATCAAAGACGCCGCACGCCTCAAACGTGCGTTGGTCTCCGCGCATTGCGGCGAGCGCGACCTCGTCGAAGCGATCCGCGACTACGAAGCCGGCATGCTCGACTACGGTTTCCGGGCCGTGCGCAATTCGCTCAAGGCGATGCACCAGACCGTCACCGACAGCCTCCCCGCACTGATGCTGTCGCGATTTACGATGCGGGCGATCAATGCACTACCGCCAGTAAAACAGATCTTGGCGAAGCGATTGGGCGAGGAGTGAGGCTCAGTGTCCGACCGCAATGATTTAGGGAATCTCAGTGGGTTATTCGTCTTTCCCGCGAAAGCGGGAACCCAGGGCTCCAAAACCTCGGAGGCTGCCCTGGACCCTCGCTTTCGCGAGGATGACGATACCCTGCCGATGATACTCGCTTGATTTTCCGGTCGGACCCTCAGCCGGTCGGCTGCGGTTGCTGCGGTGGCACCAGCGCGTCGTCGATCTGCTTGGCGCGCAGCGCCGCCGGGCGGGCGCTCAGCCGCCCCCAATATTGCTCGAATGCAGGTCGCTTCTCGATCATGCCGAAACTGCATGCCAAAGCCGATGCCGGATCCAACATAGACATCGGCGGCGGTGAAGCTGTCGCCGACCACATACTCGGCGCGCGACACTGCCCCTTCGAGGGTATTGATGACGTGCTCGAAGCGGCCGTAGCCCATCATGCGTTCGCGCTCTCGCGGCACCACAAAGCCGGCTGCTTGGTTGGTCCACGCCTGCTCCAGCGGACCGGCGACAAAGAACAGCCAACGATAATAGGGACCGCGCAGAGGATCGCCCGGCGGTGGTGCCAGGCGAGCCTGGGGAAATGCATCGGCAAGATAGGCGCAGATCGCGGCTGACTCTGTGACCACCGTGTCACCATGCTGGATCGCCGGCACCTTGCCCATCGGATTGACCGCGAGATAGGCAGGCGACTTCATCGTCGTATCGTAGTCGAGCAATTCGGTGCGGTAGGGCTGCCCGATTTCTTCGAGCATCCAGCGGATGATGCGGCCACGCGACATCGGATGAGTATAGAAGACGAGGTCATCGGTCATTTAGCTATCCTCTTCATACGCCCGGCGCAGCGCGGCCAGATCCAATTTTTTCATGTGCAGCATCGCTCGCATGACGCGTTCTGGTTTTAGCTTACCCGTACCGGACAACATCTCGAATAAGGCTGCAGGAACGATTTGCCACGAGACGCCGTATTTGTCCTTCAGCCAACCGCATTGCCGCGCCTGTTCATCGCCGCCCTCACCCAGTTTGTCCCAGTAGTGGTCGACTTCGGTCTGCGTTTCGCATCTGACCACAAAGGAAATCGCTTCCGAAAATTTAAAATGAGGTCCGCCGTTGAGCGCAGTGAATTCTTGCCCTTCGAGACTAAAGTTCACGGTCATCACCGATCCCTCTGGCCTACCGTGAACCTCGAACCCTTCTTCCCGTAACGGGTGATGGCCCCTACGGCTGAGTTCGGGAAGAGCGATATGTAGAATTTTGCCGCTTCTTCCGCCTGGCTGTCAAACCAAAGACAGGGGGTGATCTTTTGTATGACGGCCATCGCTATTCCTTTTCACGCCCCGGACTTTTGATCATCGTACCGGTCGTGGTGCCGAACCCAGTCGGTCAGATTGCGGTTGAAACCGGTCTCGTCGCGGCCCTTTGGCACGAGGTCGAGGAACCGGTAGGTGCTCAGCATATCTTCACCGCCGCGTCCGTAGGACGAATAGGTATGGAAAACATCGCCGTTCACGTCTTTGTAAAAGACGCTGTTCCCCGATAGCTCGTCGATCCCTATCTTGCGTGTTTCGTAGTTGTAATAAGCTTCGCCTTTGGCAATTTCTTCCGGCCTGAACGAGACATGGAAGTCGAAATTGAAATCGCTGCCAAAGGACGATACCCATTTGACCTGCCAGCCCATTCGCTTTTTGAAGGCTTGGATTTCCGGCAGCGGCGCACGCGAGACGGCAACGTAACTAACGTCGCGATGCTCGAGGTGGACGAGGATGCCGTCGGTGTGATCTTGCCCGAACGAGCATCCGACGCAGCCCTCGCTCCAGCCGAGACCAAACATGAAATGCTTGATGATCAGCTGGCTGTGTGCGCCAAAAAGATCGGCAAGGGTTTCTTTCCCATCCGGCCCGTCGAAGACATAGGCCTTCTCGACCTTGACCCAGGGCAGCGCGCGCCGCTCCGCGGCGAGCCGGTCGCGCAGCCGGGTGAATTCCTTCTCCTTGACCAATAGCTGTTTGCGCGCGGCGAGCCATTCGTCTCGCGATACGACTTGGTGTTGCATTAAGTCGATGGTGGGCATAACGAAACCTCTCGGTTAAATAACCGCTCGGACAAATATGCGGGGTAGCCCCACCTGTCAAGGGGGCGAGTGCTCACACGCTTCTTCTGAGGCGCGGATTAGCGATTTCATCAAGCCCGACGGTCAGAAAGAACAGGCCGAGAAAGACCGTCAGGATAATCACCGTCGGCGCCGTCCACCACCACCACCAGCCATTGATCATCGCAGCGTTGAAATTGACCCAGTAGAGCGTCATGCCGAGGGTTGGCGAGTCGATCGGGCCGAGCCCGAGCACTTCGAGGCCGATCGAGGCGAGGATCGCCGCGGACACCGCGCCGACCAAGGTCGCAGCGAGATAGGGTAGTAAGTTCGGCATCAGTTCGAAAAAGATGATGCCGGGTCCGCTCATGCCGGAGAGCCGCGCCACTTCGACATAGCCACGCTCGCGCAACGAGAGCACTTGGGCGCGGATCGTGCGCGTCGGATAGAGCCAGGCGAGCGAGGCGACGATGATCGCCATCTGATTGACGGTCAGCGTGCCTTTGATCGAGACGGCAATGATGATCAGCACGAGGAGCCCGGGCACGGTCAGTCCGATATCGGCGACGCCGCGGATCACCGTATCGACAAACCCACGGTAATAGGCGGCGATGAAAGCAAGGACGGTGCCGAGGCCGACCCCGAGAAGCCCGGCGATGAAACCGATGCGCAGGGTCAGTGGTGTGCCGGCCACCATGACCGCCAAGAGATCGCGGCCTTGCCGGTCGGTGCCGAACGGGTAGTCCGCGGAGGGCGGCCGCAGTGCCGGCGCCGAGAGCGGCCGAGCATCCTCGGTGTCGACGACAAGGCTTCCGACCAACACGAACAGGGCCAGCATCGTCAGCAGCGCGATGCCGAGCGCCAGCGACGGGTTGCGGCGAATATAGTGGAAGGCGGCGCGCATTACACCCGCCGATAGGAAATGCGCGGGTCGAGCCAAGGATAGATCACGTCGAGGATAAAGGTGGCGAAGCCAAGTGCGACGACGACGGTGAATACGATGCCCTGGATCACGAAGTGATCATTCTCGCGGATCGCCTGATACAACAGTGTACCGATCCCGGGATAGCCAAAGATCACCTCGACCAGCACCGCGCCAGAAAGGATCTGGCCGAGCGCCAATGCGAGGGCGGTGACCTGCGGCAGGACGGCATTGCGCACGCAATAGTGCAGAAACACGGTCGGCGCCTTCAGCCCTTTCGCTTCAGCGAAAAGGATATAGTCCTCGCCCATCGTCGTCACCATCATGCCGCGCATGCCGAGCGCCCAACCGCCGGTCGCGACCAGGATGATCGACAGCGCAGGCAGCAACGCGTGCTGGAACACGTCCCAAGCGAAATGCCAGGTAAACGTCGGGACCGCACCCGCTGAATAGCCGCCAAAAATCGGCAGGAGCGGCAGCTGGAAGGCCAGGAGATAGGTCAGAATCAGCCCGAGCAGAAAGAACGGGATCGCGTGCAATGCCCAAAGTGGCGGCATCAACCATTGCATCCAGCGCGGCGCTCTCGGCCAAGCGAGCAACGCCCCGAGCAAAGTGCCAACGCCAAAGGAAAGAAGCGTCGTGGTGCCGAGGAGCCCGACGGTCCACGGTACGGCCTCGGCGATCAGCTCGTTGACGGTCCGTGGGTAATTAGCGATCGAATAGTTGAAGTCGAGCCGCGAGACATCGCGTAAGTAAGTCAAGTATTGGCGCCACAACGGCTGGTCGAGGCCGAAGCGGCGCTCATATTCGCGGGTCATCTCTTCGATCCCGCCCTGCACATAGCCGCCGAGTGCCGCCTGCTGCAGCAATTTGGCGCGCACCGGGTCCTGACCCGACAGGCGCGGCAAAAAGAAATTGAGGGTAGCGGCGAGCCAGATGATCAACAGGAAGACGCCGAACCGGCGTACGATATAAGCGAATTGCATCGAGACTCACGCTCTAGCGCTTGCTGATCATCGTGACAAGCCAGGGAAAAGAGCGACCCAGTCCGGATTGTGACTTTCGATCAGGTTGATTTTCCAATCGCGCTTCCACTCCTTGATCTGCTTTTCGCGGCGGATCACAGCCTCGACAGAGTCGTGCGCTTCGAACCACACGAGGGTGTCGACAGCATATCGAGCGGTGAAGCCCGGTATGGCCTCACTCTTGTGTTCCCAGACGCGCTTCGCGATGTTCGAAGTTATGCCAACGTACAACGTTCCGTAAGGTTTGCTCGCAAGCAGATAAACGTAAAACATCCGCCGTGACGTTCTGCTGTATATTACCTAATCGTCGTCGTCCCGGCGCAGGCCGGGACCCATCGTGCCGATACTCTTGCGTCGGCGCTGTGGAGAGATAGGTCCCGGCTTTCGCCGGGACGACAACGTGCATACGGCTGTTCACGCCGGCTGCAGGCTCCACATCACCATGGCGAAAGTCAGATGCCAGTGCGCGCCGTTGACATAGGCGTTCTCCTCGGTCGGCCAGTTCTTCCAATAAGTCGTGTTCCACGGGATGCGGTGGTAGTTCTGCACGAGCTGTATATCGGGCAATTCCGGTAGCCAGATCTCCATCGCCCGGTGCCAGATATCGCTGAGCTTCTTGGTGTCATCGGGTGCAGTGACGTAGGCTTCGTCGACCAGCTTGTCATATTCGGCGTTCTTCCAGCGGGCAAAATTGGCCTGGTGCGCACCGGGAACCGCGATCGAAGCGCCCTGGTAGAGCCGCAAGGTCGCATAGGGCTCGTTGATCGAGCCGCCATGGCCGTAGATGGCGCCGTCGTATTCTCCTTTCTGGAACCGGTCGTCGAAATTGGGTGGCAGTGCCATGCTTGCCTCGATGCCGCGACGCTTCAGCATCTCGACCAATATCGGTCCGATCGCCGACCCCCCCGCGCCAAAACCTATGATATTGACATTCAGCCGCTTACCCTGGGCATCCGCCCAGAAGCCCTCACCATCCTTCTTGAAGCCCTTGGCGGCGAGCAGGCTGTCGCCCTTCTTCGGGGCAAATTCATTGGTGTCGTATTTCACCAAGAGATCCTTGACCGCATCGAAATAGGATAAGAGGGGCGGATAAGGCGGCAACGGCAATTTCGAGGGGGTGCAGGCACCCAGATAGCCGACCTCGATCAACTGCTTTCGATCGAGGTAATAGCTCAATGCCCAGCGCACATCTTTGTCGTCGAAGGGCGGCCGCTCATTGTTGACGTAGAGCGAGATCGGCCACCAATCCATATAGCCATAAGGCGATGTCTGGCCGGTATAAGTGATGACCTTCGGGTTCTGACGGAACACGGTCGGGAAGGTGGCGGGCTGCATACCGGTGCCGGCATCGAGCTGGTTGGTGATCAAGGCCTGCGCGGCCTGCTGCTCGCCGGCGAAGGGCAGCCAGATGTTGCGTTCGACCGCCGGCAGCGGCGCGAGCTTCAGGTCGGCAGCCCACCAGGCCGCACGGCGGTCGAACACCTTCTGCTGCGGCGAGGCATCGACAACCTGCCACGGACCGGTGGTGACCGGCCACTTCTTGCCCAAGTCGAAGTGCTTGAATGTCGTCCAGTCCTGCCCCTCGAATATGTGCTTCGGCACGATATAGACGCCGATGTCGTATTTGTAGGTCATGAAGAAGAAGAACCGCGGCGCCGGGATCTTGAAATCGATCACCACCGTGTTGGCATCGCTCGCTGCCGCCTTCTCTACGGCCTGCTGGACATCGACACCCCAGCGCACCTTGGGACCGAGTTCACTCAACGCGTTCAAGGTGTAGGCGACATCCTCGGCGCCGAACGGCGCGCCGTCGCTCCATGTGATGCCGGGGCGGGTCTTAATGGTGAGCCGCTTGAAATCAGGCGCGAACACGTAGCTCTCGGCGAGCCACATATGGGTCTTGTCGGCAAACGCGCTGTAATAGGCGAGCGGCTCGTAAACGAGGTTGGGGCCGTTCTGGTGGTTGGAGCCGATCGAGTATGGGTTCCACAAATCCCAATCGACCCAGCGGCCCTCGCGGCCGCCCCAGACCAGGATCATCGTACGCTCGCGACCGATTTGCGGCAAATCAGCGTGCGCACGTTTCCAAGGCACCAGAGCAGCCACACCGGCCGCCAGACCGGCCTTGATCAGGTCGCGCCGACCGGTATGGGTAATCGGGGGGCGATCGGACATGTCTCGGGCCTCTCCTGCTCGACTTGCGCACGGGTTCGTGATGCCGGGATTCGGCGCCGCCGCTCGGCGGCTGTCAAGCGAGCCAACGCAGGCACGTCAGCGTGCCATGAGCCAGATGTCAGATCAGAGGGCCGCCCAGGGCAGACGCTCAGACCCGGTCGGGGGCGCTGAACCGCGTTGGGTGCCGAAAACAGCCTTCTTTATGTCGCCCGGGGATTTCGGATACCTTGAACGCTTCGACATCGAGGGAGGGTCATCGTGAAGGTCGTTACGCTTAAGGACGTACCGAATGTCCCGGTGGAAGGCGCCGAGCCGATCGAAGGGTGGACAGGACCCGTTTCCCGGTCGCGTCAAACCATCATTCAGCCGGGGGATTCCGCGAACTACAACTGCAGCGTGGTGAATTTCAGCAAAGGGTGCACGACAGGATGGCATACGCACAACTGTGACCAGATCCTGGTCGTGACCTCAGGCTCCGGCATGGTGGCGACAGAGCACGAAAAGCATGAGATCAACGTGGGTGATGTCGTGCATATCAAGGCCGGTGAACGTCATTGGCATGGCGCCAAGGCCGATACGACGATGGGGCATATCACGATCACGGCCGTTGGCAGTCAAGCCACGCACGGTTAATCTCCGAACGTAGCGCGGCCCAGATTGTAGCTGCGCGCGATCTCCGATAAGGCCTCATCGCCGTCCTTTGCGGCGCCGGATCGCTGCTTTCCGCTAGTATGGCGGCAGCTTGGCTCGCGGCCGGGGGTCGGCCGCCCGCCACCAAGGGGGCGAGAGCTCGAGGATCCGGGCAAAGACCGGGCAGTCCGGCTCATGCGCTCCAGGCAGATAGCCGACGCTCATCAGGAATTCACCGACGATCTGCCCGCCGGTGAAGCGAAATGTTCGACGAAAGAGCTGCGTCCATGCCTCTGGCGAGCGTGGATGATGCGCTTCGAGCCAGCCGCCGAACGACCCGTGCGATTGCCGCAGCGCCTGGAGTCGTCGGGCATTTTCGATGGCGGCTTCGACCTTGAGCCGATTGCGGATGATCCCCGCGTCCGCGAGCAGGCGGTCGATCTCGGCCGGGCCGAAGGCGGCCACGCGATCGACCGTGAAATCAGCATAAGCAGCGCGAAACGAAGCCCGTTTCTTGAGGATCGTCGCCCAGGATAGGCCCGCCTGATTGATTTCGAGCATCAGCCGCTCGAACAGCACGCTCTCTTCGTCGGTCGGAAAGCCGTACTCGGTGTCATGATAGAGCCCGTGGATCGGATCCCCGGGTGCAAACCGACAATACGCACTCATCTCAGGGCTCGCGGAAACTCAGCCATGGGGACTTTACCAGCGCAAAAATCGCCAGCCAGATCACGGCGGAAACCGCGGTCGTGATCGCCACTTTCAGCAGCAGCCTCGGCCGCGCCGGCGCACCGGCCGCATAACCCGGATCGTCCGGATCGGCGGGGGTTACCCACAGCGGGAGTACGGCGAACAAGGTGACCCACCAGACGAGGAAGTAGACGACGATCCCGGTGACCCAACCCATGACAAGACAATCCGCAGCGCCGCCGGCTCATACCTGTTCGAGCTCGATCAGGGTCCCGCAGAAATCCTTGGGGTGCAAGAACAGCACAGGCTTGTCATGGGCACCGAGACGCGGCTCGCCATCACCGAGCACCCGTGCCCCCTCGGCGCGCAGCCGATCTCTCGCGGCAATGATGTCGTCGACCTCGTAGCAAACGTGGTGCATGCCGCCGGCCGGATTGCGTTCGAGAAAACCGTGCACCGGCGAGGCATCGCCGAGCGGCTCGAGCAGCTCGATCCTCGTGTTTGCTAGCTCGACAAAGACCACTGTGACGCCGTGCGCCGGCAGCGCTTGCGGCTCCGAAACGCAGGCGCCGAGCACCCGCCGATAGAGCTCCTTCGCGGCCGCGAGATCCCGCACGACGATCGCCACGTGATTGAGCCTTCCGATCATCGCCGTCCGCCGCAGATCAATGGTTTGTTCCGTGAAAAGTGGGGGTCGATAGCAGTCGGTGCCAGGGAGCCTAAAGTTCGATATCGAACCCGATCAGGATTGTCGCTAACCGAGGCCGGTCTGAGCCAGGCGTTCGGCGATGAAATGGTCGATCGCCGCGAACCACGAGTTGCGGATCGCGTCCAGCTCTAGAAAGGGCTCGTGCTTGGAATCCGGGAACTCGACGAGCGTGCAGTCGGGCAGCAACCGGGCGGCGCGGCGATGCGCCTCGGGGCGCAGAAAGGTCTCGACCCCGGCACTGGCGAGCAGGATCGGCGTCTCGATCCCGGTGAGAAACTCCTTCTTGGCCATCCGGGCGGCGAGGCGCAGCGCCGAATCGAGCCAGCCCCAGGTCGGTGCGTCGACGCGCAGCGCGGTATCGGCCGAGAACCAGGCGTATTGCAGGCGGCAGCGTTCCGGGTCGTTCGAGACCCGGCTGCGCTCAGGTGTCGGGATGCGATCGGAACGCCACCGGCTCGCTCCCGGGACAAAACAGATGCCGAGCCCGGCAGCTCGCACCAGGCCGGTTATGCCGCGCATAAGCGCCGGAGGCAGGCCGCCAACGCCGATCCCGAGCATCGGCGCCGACAGGACCGCGGCGTCGAAGAGACCCGGATGTCGGCGCAGGCAGAGAAGTGCCACGGCACCACCCATCGAATGGCCGATCACCAGGCGCGGGCGGCGCGCCGGCGGCAGCTCATCCGTGAACGCGGCAAGATCGCTCGCATCGCGATCGAAATGTCTGGGACGCGGGCGACTCGGCAAATGCCGCGGGCGTTCCGAGCCGCCTTGACCCCGCCAATCGAGACACCATACCGAGTAGCCGCGGGCAGCCAAGTCGCCGATCGTCTCGAAGTATTTTTCGATGGGCTCGGCGAAGCCGCCGACCATCACGCACTCGGCGCGCGGCTCTTTCGCCGGCAGATGTCCCCAGCGCAGCCGCGCCCCGTCCTGTGTGGGAAGGCTGCCCCAGACAAAGCCGGACGGCTCCAGAAACCGCGCGGGCAAAGCCGGGGCGCTCGTCGCTACCGCCACCGTTCTTTTCACTCCCTGCTGGCCGTGCAAACTCGGTTGATGGGCGTAGCGCGGCATCGCAATTTACGCCCCTAACCGTCAAGAGGAGATCGCGATGAAACTTCCCCAAACCGGCGGCTGCCAATGCGGCAAGATCCGCTATCAGATCACCGAAGCTCCGCAATTGGTTTACACGTGCCACTGCACCGATTGCCAGCGCCTGACGAGCAGCGCCTTCTCGATGGGGGTCGTCGTGGCGGAGACCGCCTTTCATCGTAGCGGA
This sequence comes from uncultured Alphaproteobacteria bacterium, assembly GCA_963703745.1. GTDB lineage: Bacteria > Pseudomonadota > Alphaproteobacteria > ATCC43930 > CGMCC-115725 > AP-15. The sequence continues at coordinate 1,265,776 of CAVPFL010000002.1, forward strand.
AGCGAACCGCGACCACTCCAGCGCACCGCCGACAGCGGGCGAGTCGGCACCGGGTTGGTGTGTTCGGAGTGCGGTTCCTGGGTCTGCGGCACGCCGAGAGATGGCGTGGTCCGCGTTCGTGCCGGCACGCTCGACGATACCTCTTGGTTGCGACCGACACAGCACATCTGGACCCGCAGCAAACAGCCCTGGATTACGCTCCCGCAGGGCGATGAGATTTTCGAGGTGTCAGATCCGCGCGGCCGTTGATGCTCCGGCCACTGGTCATGCCGGCTTGCGCTCTACTGTCCGGGGATCGTCGACATCGAGCTCGATCACATCGCTGGGAAAGGGTGTGGCGGCCATCAAGGTCACGCCCTCCGAGGAGTGAAAGCGGTGCCATGCGCCCTGCGGATTGACAGCCACCATTCCGGCGCCGAGCACGAAAGATTTGGGCGCTCCGTCGTCGCACACTATTTCCAGGGTCGCGCTACCATCGAGGATGTGGATCAGCTCGTCGCCGGCGAGATGGCGCTCCCAGTGACCTTTGCCGGCAAACTTGGTGATGCTGAGTTCGCCATCGCGGTAGGACGCCAATCGCGCGGCGCTGCCCTGTCGATCCGCCATCGTCGATTGCGGGGTCCGGCCGCGAAACATCGTCAGCTTCGCGAGTTCAGCGTTGAGATCGATGATGCTGGGCGTTCCGCTCGGCATGACCCTCTTTGGCTCTGCGGTCCGCGGGTCGTCGACATCGAGCTCGATGTGGTCGCCGGGAAGCGTCGCGCTCCAGGTCGTCCCGCCCTCCGCAGAGCGAAACCGGTGCCACGTGCCCTTCGGAACGATCGCGATCATTCCGGCGCGAACCTCGAAGGATTTGGGCGGCCCCTCATCGCACACGATGTCCAGAATCTTCGTGCCGTCGAGAACGTGAACCAACTCGTCCTCGGCATGGTCTTCCCAATGACTTGTCCCCGCGTTCTTCCCGGCGAAGAGGATACCGTCGCGATACGGGCCCAGTAGCGTCGCGCTGCCTCGGCGCTCCTCCCGTGTTGTTCGCGGTGTCAGTCCGCGAAACATCGTGAGCTTCGCGAGCTCCGCATTTAGATCGATGATGCAGGGCGTTCTGATTTCCATTGTCCTCTCCATTTGCTGATCGCTACAAAAAGCCCGGAGTGCGTGGCAGATAGTTGCACCAATGGCCGAAAGGCCGCGTCGCCATCAGGACATAGGGCTCTTCGATGCGGAACCCGAGCGCCAATGCCGCTCGCATGACGACATCCGCCCGTCCCGGAACGATCATTGAGATTTGGCTCGGCCTGCTCTCCAGCGCCCAGCACAGGGCCGTTGTCACGACAGCCTTTGCATCAGCGTCCGATGCGATTGCCAGTGGGCCAATCTGGCCCTCGGCGGAGACGTAGGCATAGCCAACGGCGCGGCCCGCGCGCTCGATCCGAATCGCGCGCGCAGCGCCGCCGAGCAGAAATTTGTGATGCAAATATCTGCGGAACCCGAGCAGCTCCTGATCGATCCGGCCGGTCCACTCATCCGGCTCGGTCGAGGGCGCAATCGGCGTCGCGTCATACCCGGCGTCGACAAGGTTCTGCGCGACCGCCTGCGCCGGTGCTGCCATGCGGTAGAGCAGCTCGCGCGGATAGAGGCCATTGTTCAGATAAAGGCCGGTCGACGCGATGTTGTATGCGGGGGTGATCAACGCTCGGGTGGCGGCTCCGTTGCGCTCGGCTTGTATTAGGGTTTTCGACAGAAGCGCCTGGCCAATGCCCTGCGCTTGGGTTTGCGGCCTGACAAAGAGTTGCGACAAAAACCAGAACTTCTCCGTCATCCAGCTGAAGCCGAAGCCAACGATGGCGCCGCCATGTTCCGCGACCCAGAGCCCGTTGGGGTCCTCGGCGAGGCAGAATTTCGGAAACGCGACCGGAGGTGGCGCCGGCCACGGCCGCCTGCCGTGGCGCACGCGCAACTCGTTGCCGGCCTCTTGCACGACTCGCTCGGCGTCCTCCAAATCTTCGAACCTTGCAGGCCGATAGGTGATATCCATTGCGGATGCCCCGTTTAGGTGCGGCCTTGGTGGGCGTCAGACCCGTTTTCGTCGTCTCTTCTCATTCTGCCGCCATCGAGCGGAGTCGTCATCCATCGTTGATGACGTACCTAGCGAAAGGCTAAGGACCAACCCGTCCCGCGCAGCCAACAATTCTCTTCCGGCACGTCGTCGCGCCGATAAAGGCGCGTTACCTCCTGCGCCCGACCCTTCGCGAATGCGGCGGCGAGTGCCGCCTCGGATTCCGCATCGCGCATCCCCTCGCAAGGAAAGATCCCCACCGCGGAGACCCACTGCGCAAGAAAATCACCGCCCCGACGCTCGATGCGAAACACCGCGCCATGCCATACATCACCCGCCGGAAATTCAGCTGCAGTCAGCGGCAGGATCAGCCGCCCGTTCTCGGCCAGTCTATCGAGCCACGCCTCTGCCGGCTTTGTAGCGCCGGCACTGACATAGATGATGTCAGCACTGTCGAACGGAACGCGTGCGCCGTCGCCGTGTACGACGCGGATGTTGCGCGCTCCAACGAAATTTGCGGCGAGCCGCGCCGCCAGCCCGGCATCGAATTCGATCGCCGTTATCCTCCCCTGGCGACCGACCAATCGATGCAGTATCGCCGTATAGTAGCCGACCCCTGCACCGACATGCACGACGTGCTCACCCAGCGTCGGCCCGGCACTGGCGATCAATGCCGCGTGCAATGATGGCTGACCGTTGTTGAGCTGGCGTTGCGGAATAATGGCGACCACCACGTCATCGTAGAGATAGACGGGATTGCGGCTCGGGGTCGGCACATAACCGCGCCCCCAGCGCACGACTTGCCAGGGCCCGCGCCCGAGAAAATCCTCGCGCTTTACCGAGGCAAAGGCGGCCTCGACCCGCCGATTGGACACTCCGCCGGCCGCCATAATCTGCTTGGCATAGGCGCGCCGGACGACGTCCTGCTCCGCGTCGCGATCCATAGCCCCACCTTCCTCGATGGCTGATCTATGCAACACGAACTTATTATTCTACCCAACCCCGATTTCAGGGACTGGAAAGGCGGCCGCTCGCCAGTTGAATGGTTGGTCGCATAGCTCATTCGGCCATGTCGCTGTGTCCCGCGACCGGCGTCCGACACGGCATCAATGCGTGTTCATCCGGTCCGGATTGCGCTAAGGACTATCCATGAGCACCCGCACCAAGAAGACCGTCACCAGTTCGTTGTTGCCAGAGGAGCTCGTAGCGCTCGACCGGGTCCGCCAGCGCGACGACCTCCATCGATATTCTCGGGAACCCGGGGAGTATTGCGTAAAAGACAATCGGCAAAAACCCAAATGAAGGATACCGGCATCATGAATCCTCGGCATCCCTCGCGTACCAGTTTGTCCCGGCGCGATGTCCTTCGTGGGAGCACAGCCGCGTTGATCGGGGCCTACGGTTTGGCCCCGCGCTACGGCCTCGCCGCCGATATTCCGACGGAGTACGACGGCTCGAAGTTTCAGCTAGCGGCACCGGAGCCCAATCCAAAGCGGGGCGGGGTAACGCGCTACGGCATTCTCAATCGCCCACCGCATTTCGATGTGCATCAATCTGGCACTGTCGGCAATATCGGTACTCAGGGTTGCATGTTCGACAATTTGATTCGGCGTGATCCGCGCGACAGCGGCAAGACCATCATCCCCGATCTGGCGCATAGCTGGGAAATCGCCAAGGATGGCAAGACCTACACGTTTCATCTGCGCCAGGGCGTCCAGTTCCACGACGGGGTGGATTTCACCTCGGCTGACATAAAAGCGACCTTCGACCGCATCGCAAAACCACCGGCCGGCGTCAGCATCCCGCGCACGCCGCTGTTTAGAGCGGTCAGCGAGATCAACGCGCGCGACCGGTACACCGTCGAATTCAAGCTGGAGGCGCCGCGCTCCGTCAATTTCATGATGTCCGCCTTCGCCAGCGGCTGGAACGTGATCTTTAGCAAGAAGACATTGGAAGAGAATAATTACGATCTACGCAAGGTCCTCAACATCCCCGGTACCGGCCCTTTTAAGACGCAACGCAGGGTCGAGAACGAGGTCTGGGTGATGGAGAGAAACCCGAACTACTGGAACAACGGCCTGCCCTACCTCGACGGCATCGAATTTTACAATCTCTTGCCATTTTCTCCGGAGCTTGCGTCCGCCATTCTGTCGGGCAGAGTGGATTACGCCCGCGCGCTCGACCCGGCCACTGCCCGCAAGGCGGCTACCACTCCCGGACTGTCCACTGCGAAATTCTATCAAAGCGTGATTCACGCGACCTGGCTCAATGCCAAGAGGAAGCCCTTCGATGATCCGCGGTCAGGCGCGCGATGCATCTACTGCTCGACAAACAAGTCCTGGTGGACGTCGTCAAGGACGTCTCCCCGCTGATGACGGGAGGGTTCATCTATCCGTTTTCCGAGTTCGCAACACCCAAGGACCAACTCGTCAAGCGGCTCGGCTATCAGGATGATTCCGGGGCCGCGACCAAGGAGGCTAAATCCCTGTTGGCCGCAGCCGGCCAGAGTAATATGCGGCCGCTGGATTTCATGGTGCGGGACCTCAACCATCATAAGCTCTTTGGCCAGGCCATCGAGGCGATGTTGAGGGAGGTGGGTATTCAATCCAACCTGCGGACGGTGGTCGAATCGGTTTGGTTCGGTGACGCGACCGCCGGCAACTACGATTTGGCCGTCGGTGCCATCGTTTCAACCCTGGTTGACCCTTCCGATTACTTCAACGCCTGGTACCGCACCGATGGCCCGCAGAACTACTCGTTTTGGCACAACGCGGAGTTTGACAAACTTGTGGATCAGATCGATGTGGAGGTCGATACCGGCAAGCGTATGGCGCTGATTCGGCAAGCTGAGGACCTTATGGAGCAGGATCCTCCGTTGGTACCGGTGGCATGGGAGAATATCCTCGATGTCTGGTACAACTACGTGAGGGGCCACAATCCGAAAGATTATTTCGGCATCTACGACGTGGTCCGGTTTGACACGTTCTGGCTGGATAAGGCCTGATCGACAGTCTTAGTCGCCGGAAAGATTGCGGCCGGCTCAGGTATAAATGGTGACCGATAATCAAAGGGAGAACGGGATGCGCGTGTTGATTTTGGCAGCCGCATTGTCGGCCGTGGCGGCGCCGGCGCTTGCCGTAGAATTCATATTGGCTTCGACAGACGTCAAGAGCGGTAGTCCGATGGGCTCGGCTCAGGTTTACACCGCCTGCAAGGGGCAAAACATCTCGCCGGCGCTCTCCTGGTCGGGCGAGCCGCCCGGCACGCAAAGCTTCGCGTTGACGATTTACGATCCTGATGCGCGTGCAGGCGCTGGCTGGTGGCATTGGACGGTGTTCAATATCCCGGCGACGGTGCACGCCTTAGCGGCCGGAGCCGGCACCCAAGGCTCGAGGGATTTGCCCGCGGGCGCGGGCCAGGGGCGTAACGATTTCGGGGTTTCGCAATACAGCGGTCCATGCCCGCCGATCGGCGACCACGCGCACCACTACGAGATCACCGTCTACGCGATAAAGGTCGCTCGATTGCCGCTGGACAACACGGCGTCGGGCACCGCAGTCAGCTCCGTGCTGGATTCCAACACACTGGCGACGGCCAAGATCGTCGGACGCTACGAGCGGTCGAACTGAAGCCCGGAATGCGGTCAAAACGGCGGCGGCCCGACGATTTCCCAGCGATGGCGCCGATATGCGTCTCGGACGTCTTCCGAAGCAAACGAAGCGTAGGAGCGCTGCAGCCGCTGCGACTCCTCGAAAAACCCGCCCGCCGCGGCCGGAGTATAGAGGAACAGCACCCGCGCCGTCTCGGCGCCCGAATTCTTCCAGGCATGAGCGAGCCCGCGCGGCATGAAGGCGCAGGTGCCCGGGCCGCCGATCGTGACCTCCTCGCCAATCTTGAAGGTGATTTCGCCGGCGAGCACGTAGGCCACCTCGTCGCTGTCGTGGTGCAGGTGATAGGTCGTCTCGGTGCCGGACGGCGCAGTTTCCTCAAACATCATCACGCTCTCGCCGGTCTCCTCGCCGAGGAGCTTGAGCGCCGAGGATCGACCCGCTGCCATCTCCCACACCCGTCCTTGACCGGGCGGTACAACAAAACCTTTTGCCTCCATCGTTCATCCTCCGGTGCGATTTATTTCTGGCGATGGGTTTATCAGCCCGGCTTGGCTTCGAGGGCCGGCGCGAATTGTTCGATTCATTAATCCTTTAGATTTTGATGTCAATAACTCAAGCTGTTGGGCCTGCGCTCGTCGCAGAACGCATCGCTCAGGCTGCGGCGCGCCTTCCCTTCCACACCCGCAGCGCAATGTGCGGCGCCATCAATGATGGTGGCGGTTTCATAAGATTGGCGACTTCGAGAAATCTGGTGGCCAGCACGGCGTCGTGTTCCGCCGCCTGGAAGAGCTTGGCGAGGTACCAGTTGATGAATTGGACCTGAGCGGTGCGCTTGCCCTCGACTGCCGGATGCTGCAGATCTCCGCCGACCGCGATTTGCCAGGGAATGTCGATGAGCTTGCTCGAGGCCTGGAAGAAGCGGCGGGCGATGCCTTGCGATCCGGCGGCCAGGCACTCCTGCAATGCCAGCGCTTCGGTGCAGGCGACCGTCATCCCCTGGCCGTAGATCGGGTTGAAGCTGCACAAGGCGTCGCCAAACACCAGCAACCCCTCCGGGAAACAGCTCAGCTCTTCGTAGTGCCGGCGCAAATTAGCGCTGAACTGATATGGGGTGAGCAGTGTAAGCGGCTCGGCGCCCTTGATGACCTCGAATATTTCCGGCTTTGGTAGGCTCCGCGCAAATTCGATGTAGCCGGCCTCGTCAGGCGGAGGACGGTCACCCAGATAGCCGCCCAAAGTCACGATCCAACGTTCGTCTTCCTGCGCCAGAATAACGCCGAAGCGCCAACCGGGCTGGCAGGCGGCAATGATGACGGCTTGTTTCCCGGCGAGATGTTCCGGCCGGCGACGATAGAGCCGGGTCATGTAGCCGATTTGGACCTGGATGCCCTCCTCCCGCGGCTTGGCATAGCCTAGCGCGTCGAGCCACGTCGGGCTGTGGGATCCCCGACCGCTCGCATCGACGACGAGATCAGCGTTTATCGTCTGGGTGTTACCCGCGTCGCGCTGGAGCCGAGCGCGAATACCAGTCACACGGCCCTGGACCCGATCGAGCACCGGCTCCACGGCGTCGCTATGCTCCAACAGGCGAAGGTTGGGAAGTTGCAATACGCGGCGCCGCACGCCGTCCTCCAGCATTGGGCGGCTGATCAGTAGTCCCTGCAACACGCTCGGCGCATTGCGCAGGTAGACGCCGTGATTAAACCAAAGGACCTCGTCGACAACATCACCATAAACGGCGCCTTGCCCGACCATCTCTTCGCTGAGGCCCGGAAAAAACTGGTCGAGCACCTCGCGTCCTCGGGCGAGCAGCCCGTGAGCGTGGCGTCCTTGTGGGACGCCTTGACGCGGCTCATGCGCTTCGGGCAGGGCATCACGTTCCAGGACGGTCACTTCATCGTAGTAATCGACCAGCGCACGAGCAGCCAATAAACCGCCCATGCTTGCGCCGATCACGACTGCATGCTTGCCGAGATGCGCCATGTCTCCACTCCACTCCCCTGCTCATGCGATCTGGTTTTTCGGCATGATACGCCCGTCCCTCGAAGCGCCGATACGACGGTGAAGCCGGCGCCGGGTCCAATCGCCACGGCAGAGTTGGCCCGGGATTCTCGATACGCCCCGAGGAACGCGGATCGCGTAATCAGCTCCAGCGTCGTACGGCGCCGCCGGTCATTCCGCCATCGATCACGAGTTCCGCGCCGGTCATGTAATTGGATGCGTCGGAAGCCAAGAACAGGACGCCGTTGGCGATATCCTGCGCCTGCCCGACGCGGCCGAGCGGCACCCCCGATTTGGACACTTCATTCGGGTCGATCGGCGTGTTGCGGCCCGCGGAACTCGAGATCTTTGTCCAGATCGGCGTATCGATGACCCCGGGATGCACCGTGTTGATCCGGATCCCGTCGCCTTCGGCCGCGCACTCCATTGCGACAGCTTTGGCGAAGAGGCGCACGCCTCCTTTGGTGGCGCAATAGCCGGCCAAACCCGCCGACCCGCGAATACCGGCAACCGACGACGTGATGATGATCGAGCCGCCTCCCGCCCGGCGCATCGCCGGAACAGCGTATTTCACCGACAGGAACACCCCGTCGAGGTTGATCGCGGTTTGCCGCCGCCAATCGGCCAGCGACATCTCGATGGCTTTGCACAGAATGCCGATCCCGGCATTGGCCATCATCACATTGAGTTTCCCGAAGCGGCGCTCGGTGGCCTCGATCACACCGGGCCAGTCCTCCTCGATGCTCACATCCTGATGCAGGCAGATCGCTTCGCCGCCGGCGGCGGCGATCTTACCCACCACCGCCTGCGCGCCGGCATCGTCGATGTCGGTGATGACGACTTTGGCCCCTTCGCGCGCCAAGGTCGTCGCGCATGCCGCGCCGATCCCTGATGCACCCCCCGTTACGATCGCGACCTTTCCCTCTACCTGGCCCATTGTGTCCTCCCTTTCTGTACAACCGCGCTACTACGCGTCCACGATTTCTAGCAGCCTTGCCCAATCATCGGGAACGTCCTCCGCCAGCCTAGCCGCCGCGACGTAAGGCAGCCAATCGGTATGCTCGCGCGCGGCATATTGCTGATGCCGCAATATGCATCGAGATAGGGCTCGGCGATGTCCGCCGGGTCCTAGCTCGCCCGAATCGGCGCACGGGTAAGTCATCAGGCGAGCGCCCAGTGCCGCCATCGTTGTCTCGTCGGCGGAGCGGCGCGGAACCCGATGCAGCCGGCTTAAGACTGGCTGATCAATTTGACGGTTCCCGGCTGTCTAGCCTCGATGGCCGAGAGAAGTCTCGGTACGAGGGTCTCAGATCAGCAAGTCGATTGGTTCGCGCGTGGAGGACTACGACGGCAATAGGGAATGAGACAATGTCTTGTTGAAAGGACAAATTTCGATCGACGGTGACAAATACGTCGAAATGCGCCGACGCGAGGCCGAGCAGCTCCCCATTCTTGAGCGCCGTCCACCCCATTTGCCGCGCGGTCTTCACTTCGTGGGATGCAAGCTCGCGGCCGAGCCGCCAATCGACGCACTCGTCGAGCAGCACCCTCACGAGACCGTTTCGATCAGTCGGTCCTTCGCTTCCTCAAGGAAAGCGATCACTTGTTCGCGTGTCACCGACGGGAACCCTTCGAGAAAGTCGTCGATTGTGTCACCGGCTTCGATGTAATCGAGCAGGGTCTGTACAGGAACCCTTGTGCCATAAAACACTGCGGTGCCGCCCATCACCTCGGGGCTACAGCAGATAACCGGCTGTTTCATGGTAATACATTACGCTCAAACCCTTGCGAGGTATACGTCGACAGCGGCGACACCAGCGAGACGCTGTAGACTATTGGTACAAATCTAACATTTGAAACCGGAAGCACCCCCCGGTTCTCGTCATCCCGGCGCAGGCCGGGACCCATGTCAGCCATAGGCACCGGCCTTCGCCGGTGTGACGGATCTGGGTATCATCTGTCAGAATTGCTCCACTAGATCCGCGCCTGAACGCCCAGATACGACGCACGCTCTTGCCCGAATATCCGGACATCACGCTTTACATCGAGCATCTTCGTTCCCGCATCTCGAACGAGCCGCTCGAAGAGGTGCGGCTCGCGAGCCCATTCTTCCTCCGCTCCGTCGATGTGCCGATCGGCGCCACGAGGGGAAAGCGGGTCGTCGAGCTTCGCCGCCTCGGCAAGCGGATCGTTTTCGCGCTCGAGGCTGATCTCTTTCTCGTTCTTCATTTGATGATCGCCGGGCGGCTTCGCTGGCGACCGCGCGGCACGAAGCCCGTCGGGAAGATCGCTCTCGCGACATTCGACTTCCCTAAGGGGACGCTGCTCGTCACCGAGGCGAGCTCGAAAAAGCGGGCGTCGCTGTATGTCGTTCGCGGCGAGGACGGCCTCGGCGCCCACGATCCGGGCGGTCTGGAAGTTCTCGATGCCGATCTCGAGCGCTTTCGCGACGCGCTCGTTCGCGAGAGCCATACAGTCAAGCGGGCGCTCACTGATCCGCGTCTCTTCAGCGGCATCGGCAATGCGTACTCCGACGAGATCCTCCACGCCGCGCGGCTTTCGCCGGTGAAGCTCACGCGAAGCCTCACGGAAGAGGAGGTGCAGCGGCTCTTCGACGCGACGCGGAGGACGCTGCTCGAATGGGCCGAGCGTCTTCGGCGCGAAGCCGGCGAACGCTTCCCCGAGAGGGTGACCGCCTTTCACGAAGGCATGGCGGTCCACGGACGGTACGGAAAACCGTGCCCGGCTTGCGGGGCGCCGATCGCGCGGATTGCCTACGCGGACAACGAGACGAACTACTGCGCGTGCTGCCAGACCGGTGGGCGGCTCCTCGCCGACCGCGCACTGTCGCGCCTGATGCACGAAGACTGGCCGCGCACGCTTGAGGAAATGGAAGAGCTCCGCCGCCGCTGAGCCGCCGGCACGGCTCGAGACGACGACAATGCGATGTTGTTTCGACGGCCTGCCTTCTTTTGGTTCAGTCGACTCGACAGGACGCCCTCACTCCCACTCTATGTTTCTGAGTAATGGTAAAACACTGAGTTTGATCGCGGTTTGTCGCCGCCAATCGGCCAACGACATCTCGATGGCCTTGCACAGAATGCCGATCCCGGCATTGGCCATCATCACATTGAGCGGCCCAAAGCGTCGCTCGGTGGCCGCGATCACGCCGGGCCATTCCTCCTCGATGCTCACATCGTGATGCAGGCACATAGCTTCGCCGCCGGCGGCGGCGATCCTGCCCGCCACCGCCTGCGCGCCGGCATCGTCGATGTCGGTGATGACGACTTTGGCGCCTTCACGCGCCAAAGTCGCCGCGCATGCCGCGCCGATTCCCGAGGCACCCCCGGTCACGATCGCGACCTTGCCCTCTACCTGGCCCATCGTCTCCTCCTTACTGTCCAAATCGCGGTATTACGCGTGCACGATTTCTAGCAGCCTTGGCCAATCATCGGGAACGTCCTCCGCCAGCCTGGCCGCCGCGACGTAAGGCAGCCAATCGAGGATGTCCGCGCGCGGCATATTGGTGATATTGCAGTACGCATCGAGATAGGGCTCGGCGATGTCCTCGGCGTGGAGCATTAATAACAGATAAGAGCGGCAGACATCGGCCGCGGGGTCCCCGCAACACGCATCAGGCCAATCGATCACCATCGGCGGCAAATTTTGGCCCAAGACGTTGGTCGGGTGGAAATCGCCGTGACAGAGACGGTCGCCGTCCGGCATGCCGGCAAGGCGACCGAGCAAGGTCTGCTTTAGCGGTTCGTCGAGAAGCCGGGTACGAGCGATGTTTGTCGCCAGCCTCGACTTCAGACTGCCGAGCTGGCGGGCCGGCTTGCCATGAATGCGCGCATGCAGCCGGGCGAGTGCCTGCAGGCACTCCGGTATGAGGCTCGGATCCTCTCTCATGCGCTCCGCAAACGATCTCTCCTTTACACGGTCGAATACGATACCCCAGCGCCCGCCGTCTTCGAGCACGCCCCAGACCGCCGGAACCGGAAGGGCCATCGCCTCTACTGCCGCGTGGACCGCCGCCTCGCGGAATGCCGTGGGTTTTCTCGCCGGGGAGCGATAGAGTTTGACGACGCGAGAGCCCCACTCGAATACCTCGGCCACATTTCCCGCCGCGAGCAATCGGCCGAAGGTCTCACTCATTGTGCAGCCCCTGCGGTTGATGCTGGGAGGGCATATCCCGTTCGCGCCCTCGCGCTTTGGGGAGAAATACCCAACTATTTCCCACAATGACTTCACGCAGGGAAGGAGACCAACATGACCGCAACAAAAGGCTTTGTCGTACCCGCGGGCGGCGGGAAGCATTTCGCGTCGCCGACGCCCGGCCGTTCTTTTGCCTTGAAGCTTCTCGGCCGTGAGACCAATCAGAGCATCATGCTGTTCGAGGAAACCCTGCCCGCCGGCACCAAGAGCCTCTTCCATCTCCACCACGACAGCGACGAGGTCGCCTGGGTGCTCGCCGGCGAGATCACCTTTCAGATCGGCGACGAGGTCACCGTCGGCGGGCCCGGCACCTGCGCGTTCATGCCGCGCGACGTCCCGCATGCCTGGAAGAACACCGGCAGCGAAACGGCCCGCGCGTTGTTTCTCTACACCCCGGCCTCTGCCGGCGGCCTCCTTGAGGATCTTTCGGAGCGCCGCCCGATCGACGCCGACGAACACGACAAACTCTTCCAGCGCCACCGCTGGGAAGTCGTCGGCCCAAACCCGCTTTGAGGGAACGGGGCTAGGGAGATTTACCCATGTTCGTGATCCGCGTTGCGTATCCTGGCGGACATTCGGTCTGGCTAACGCGCAGGTTCCCCTCGGCTGCTTGGGGAGCGGAGAAAGATGCGCTGTCGTTTCCGACGGAGACAGATGCCGCGCGCACGGCGGCACGCCTCCGGCCCTCTGGCCCGGTTACCATTGAGCCTGTCCAACCTCGGCCAGCCGGGGATCTCGGATAAGATGGGCAGCATCTCGACGCGTATGACGGAGCGGTTCGGCTGCCGCCATCCGTTCGCTAGTGCCGGCATGGCCTTTGCCGGCAGCACTGCCGATCTCGCCCTCGCGGTCTGCGCTGGCGGCGGGATCGGGGCAGTGGGTGTGGGCTTCACACCAGCCGAACAGCTCCGGGTCGTCATCCATCAGATCCGCGCGGCCACCGACGCACCGTTCAATATCAGTTTCATCACCTGTTTCGACAATGACGCGCAGATCCGCGTCTGCGCCGAAGAAAAGGTGCCAGTCGCCTCCTTTCACTGGGGTCATCCCTCGCCCGAGCACCTGACCCTCCTCCGCGATGCCGGCGTGTCGGTGTGGGAGCAGGTCGGCGGGGTGGAAGCGGCGAAGAAGGCCGTCGGCGAGGGTGTCGAGGTGATCGTGGCCCAAGGCTGGGAGGCCGGCGGCCACAACTACGGTGGCCTGCCAACCATGGTGTTGGTGCCGGAAATTCTCGATGCGGTGTCACCCGCACTGGTACTCGCCTCCGGCGGCATCGTCGACGGACGGGGCGTCGCCGCAGCGCTCGCTCTCGGTGCCGACGGCGTCTGGGTCGGGACGCGGCTCGTTGCAACGCCGGAGGCGGCGGTCCACTCCGAACACAAGCGGCGCCTTGTAGAGAGCAAGGGCGAGCAGACGGTGCGCTCGTCGATCTTTGGCCCCGAATGGCCGCATTTCAATCCGATGCGGCTCCTGCGCAACCGGGTGGTCGATGAATGGACGGACCGTCTCGCCGAGGTCCCAACTGTCCGCGACAGTCTTCCGGTGATCGGGCGGACGATATTTCTCGGGCGGGAGACGGAAATGCGCAAGTTCAACTTACTCCTGCCGACCGCCGACACCGACGGCGATTGGGAGGAGATACCCTGGCTGGCCGGGCAAGGTGTCGGCCTCATCCACGACATCCGGACGGCGAAGGATGTCGTTGAGACCATGATGGCGGATGCAAAAGCCATACTGAAGCGTCTCTCCGTCTCGCTCTAAAGGCCACTCGCCGCGCATCAATATTCAGGATGAAAACAATAAGGTGTTTCGGCCACAAGCTCATGCAAAAGTTGCATAAAATAACCTTCTCGCCGGTGCGGCGCGAGCCTTACGGTCGTGATGGCGATTGAAAGATAGTACCATTCTTGGTCACCAAAACACTTTCCGGCGGCGCTGCGTTTCCCCAGTCGCGCTCCCAGGGATCGCATGTCGCCGCTCCGGTCTTGCAAGGTGGCGCGCGCGAGACGGTAAATGGGCCGCCATCGGTCGGCGGCATTGCATCCAAAACGAATCCCGGGGGCACCACTAAACCCCCGGCAATGATATCGTTAACGCACCAGCTCCTATTATTTCCTTCCAGGAACCCAAGTTTGTCATCGATGTTTAGGAACTTCTTGCACGCATATAAGGCTTCGGCATTTCTTATTCTATATTGAGATGGTGTTATGTTATATTTGTGAGCCGCCGCGATAGATGCAGTCTCTGCATATACCGGATCGAGAAAACCTAATCCGTAATTTTGCCTATCTTGCTCCGACAGCCATCGGACTTGCTCAGGCGGGATCGCGAGCATGTCATCGATCAACCGTGCGCTGATGTTCATCTCGCCAGCGTATTCGCGTAGTTCCTTCTCGACGCGCTGGGCCGCCGTTTTAACCGTTGCCATATTGGTTTCTGGTGTTGCGTCAGCCAAAGCAGGACGGTGGATGCCAATCTTGGCCGGCTCTTGGCTCACCGGCACTAGGCCTAAAGACGCTAACGGGCCTCCGTGGCTGAGATGTCCGCCTACGACACGCGACAGCCCGGCGGAAAAGATCAGGACGCAGGCGCTAGCGCATGTCCCGCCGTTGTCTTCAACAACGGTGCGACCACCTGCGCTGCGGATCAGCCGTCCAATTCGCATTGCCGCAGACACGCTGCCGCCGAGACTGTCGAGCACGATGATTAAACGCCGGTGCTGATGCACCTGCCCCAAGGCCTTCTCGAACCTTTCGGCTGTTTTGGCCGTAATTTCCCCGGAGACGTAGATGATAAACTCGCACCAGTCGTCGCTATCGACAGTGCCGCAATGATCCGTCCAGCTGACCTCGAACTGATCGAAAGGGTTCTCCGGCGGCTGCTGTCCAGGCGTCTCGCTCGGCAGCGCCAAAAACAAGATTGCCGCCACGAGGGCATCGACACCGCGGGGCGCTCGCGTAAGCCGCACGTTATTCCTATCTGTGCAACGACGAGAATTTCATGTTGAGAGACATAACACCTTGGCGATTGCGAGGGACCAAAAAGCGCAGGGACGATCGTCGCCGGTCGATGGAACGAGCAGGGCGACCTCACCGCCGCACGGCCGCTTTTGAGCGCGCCTTGGCGATCAGCGGGCGCAGCAGTCGCGCCCATCAGCGTGGTCGTCGATGTCCTTGCGAATACTGCCTCGCCGGAGTCGCGCGCGAGGCTCCGAGCGCCCGAGAGCGGAGAGCAAAGCCCGATGTTTGAAAAACCCACAAAAGACGACTTCGTGCGCATGCTCGCGAGCATCGTCGAAGATACTCAGGGCATTGCCGTACAAAAAGTCGGTGAGGTACGGCGTGAATTCGAGAAGGCCGTCAATCCTTCCGCTGGATATCGTCAAGAGTTGTGGCAGACGTTATCACCTATACATAAGGATCGTATAGACAGAGCGATGGGGTTAATAGTAAGCGTGGCTAGGCGGTCGCTCCCTCTTCCATTTGATGATCTGTGTACTACAGCCGAGGATTTCTTGAAGAGGCATGCCACGGCCTTTTCGACCCTAGCTATAGGTGCGCCACATCTTACCCACAGTACAAATCCGACTGATCAAGCCGGCCTGCTCGCATCGTTTTGTGAGCCCTTCATTCGCCAAATTCACGATGGCCTCCAAGAGTTGAGGGTCGGCTACATCAGAGAGAGGAACATAGCCGTGCCTGCCGCTGAGACCGTCCAGGCGAAGGCGCTTCGGATGTTGCAGGTGATCTACGAACGCACCCAAAGCGGTGAGGGGGGTATCGACATTGAGGAAGTCAGAGGATTGTTGGGGTTGTCGCTCGAAGATGCGAGGGCCGGGTGGACGTATTTGACGGACAAGAATTTGATCACCCGCTTCAATATACCGACCGTAGCCCGCATCAACGCGCTCGGGGTGGAAGCAATCGAAGCAGCTCAATCGCAGCCGGATAAGACGACATCGATTTTCCCCTCTGTGACGTACAACACCATCAATGTGCATCATATGGTTAGCTCGACCATTCAGCAGGGGGGAGCTGGTGCGACTATGACAACGACCTATTCTGTGGAGGAGGTCGAAAAGCTCAGCAAGCTTGTAGCGGTGTTCGAAAGCCGGTTCGGGGAACTGAATTTAGATGAGGCAAGAGAGCGCGCAGCGAGAACACAAGTAGCTACAATCAAAGTGCAGCTCGCAGACGCACCGGACCCGGTCATCGTGAATCAAGCCGGCCGTACCCTTCGGAATATCACTGAAGGTGCAATCGGGAGCCTCGTCGCTACGGCGGCTCAACCGGGTATCTGGCATTGGGTGCAGGGTGTCATGGCGCTATTTGGCCCGTAAAAGGGCCGCCTACATGCGGCCAGTTCTGGTCTCGGTGTGCTGCTGACTTTCCCTGTCCCCTGTCTAGGGTATGGTAGTCGGGCGCGGGCGCGCGAGGCGGAGGGGAAGAGAAAATGAAACCGATGGCAGGAAGACGCCTTACGGCCGTCGCGACAACGCGCGAAGCTGCGCGTGATCGATTGCGACAACGGATCGACCTAGCGAAGGGTATTGTTCCAGCACCCATTCGGTCTGCCGAAGATTTGAACAAGGCGATAGAGGAAGAAAAAAAGTGGCGATCCTACAACGTTGACCTCCTATTGCGAATGTACACGACTGATGAATATGCTCAGGAATATGGCAGGTCATCAATTCCTGTGTATCAAGGCGAAGACAGATTTTTCAGCCCTAGCCTAGACACTTATGCTTCTCGATTGGTCACGAGCCTCAAAAGGCAAGTAGCGAGTCTACAGTCATTCATCGAGCGGCTTGAGGTAATCGATGAGGCCGTGGTAGATCGAGCTGGGTCATCGGCGCCGCGGGATCGATCAAAAGTCTTCGTGGTTCACGGCCACGATGAGGGCGCGCTCCAAGCTATGGCACGCTTCCTAGAGAAGATCGGTTTGCAGGCTATTGTCCTTCGAGAGCAGCTGGATCAAGGCCTCACCACGATCGAGAAATTCGAAGCTTCCGCAAGCGAGGTTGGATTTGCCGTTGTGCTTCTTACGCCCGATGATCTCGGCGGTGCCGTTGCAGCACCGGACCAGGCGGCGCGAGCCCGCCAGAATGTAATTTTCGAATTGGGATATTTCGTCGGCAGCCTGGGCAGAGGGCGGGCTTGCCTGCTCCGCAAAGGAGAAGTTGAAATTCCTTCAGACCTGGTTGGGGTCATCTACACAGACATGGATCATCCTGCGGAGGGTTGGAAAGTCAAGCTCGCTCGCGAGCTGAAGGCAGCTCAGTTCGAATTTGATGCCGACAAGGTACTGGCATGAACCAACTCGTCCTTACCGGCTCGCCCACACTGCCGGCGCTCGTCGTCGCCGCCGGCGAGCATGCCGGCATGCGCTTCCTCGAATTCTTCGCGGCCAACATCCGCAACCCGCACACGCGCCGCGCCTATGCCCGCGCCGCGGATGAGTCCTTGGCCTGGTGTGCGAGCGCCGGCGTGCCGTCGATCGGCGCCGTACAGCCGGTGCACGTCGCCACCTGGATCGAAGCCGGGACGCGCGAGCTCGCCGCACCGAGTGTCAAGCAACGGCTTGCGGCGATCCGTCATCTATTCGATTGGCTCGTGACCGGCCAGGTCGTGCCGGTTAACCCGGCCGCCTCGGTACGCGGTCCCCGGCACGTTGTCACATCCGGGCAGACGCACGTGCTCGATCCATTGGAAGCGCGCGCTACTCGACAGTATCGATGTCGCGACACATGCCGGGCTGCGTGATCGCGGGCTAATCGGGCTGATGGTCTATTCCTTCGCCAGGATCGGCGCGGCGCTCGGAATGATAGTCGAGGATGTCTTTACGCAGAACCGCCGGCTATGGGTGCGGCTGCGCGAGAAGGGCGGCAAGCGCCACGCGATGCCGTGCCACCATCATAACCTCGAGGAATATCTGATTACAGATCTCGACGGCGCCGGCCTGCGGGACGATCCTAGGGGGCCGCTGTTCCGGACAATCGGCCGCGGCACCGGCAAGCTCTCCCGCACGGTGCTGCCGCAGGCGAACGCCTATGCGATGATCCGCCGGCGCGCCACGGCGGCCGGCATCGCCACCAAACTCGGCAACCACAGCTTCCGGGCAACTGGGATCACCGCCTATCTCAAGAACGGTGGCACGCTCGAAAAGGCCGCTGCGATGGCGAACCACTCTTCGACGCGCACGACGCAGCTCTATGATCGCCGACGCGACGAGCTGAGCCTCGATGAAGTCGAGCGAATTGTTATTTGACTGATGGAGATCGAGAGAGGGACACGCCACAGATGATCCGCACGACAGACATAATGTCAGGGAGTGAATATGAACTGTTAACAAAATCTATCTACGAAGCACTTCTGCGCAGCGAAGGTGTAGAAACGATCACGGTAGAACACAACATCGAAATCGCTGGCCGCTCAGGGTGTAGTCACAGATCGACGTATTTTGGGCTTTCCGTCTTGGCGGAATTGAGTATCGCACTGCCATTGAGTACAAGCGTTATTCATCTTCTCTAGAAATTGTTCGCGTGCGTGATTTCTATGGTGCCTTGGCGGACATCGGTAATATACAGGGGATAGTGATTACAACAGTGCGATTTCAGGCAGGAGCGAAGCGATTTGCTGACTTCTATGGGATCAATTTGCTGGAACTGCGCACACCAACCGACGAGGATTGGGCAGGGAAATTCAAGAGATCCTTCTCACGATATATATTTTGGAATCCGAAATAGTGAAAATTGGAGCCACGCTGTACGAACCGTGGCGACAAGCCAACAGCGAGAAATTGCCTGCGGGCTGGTCGCCCAAAATCGCGGGGATGAATCACGACGTTGGTCTCGTCGATGCTAACGGGAACCTCGCACGCAGTATGAAGGAGATTCAAGAGGCACTGCCGCTGTACCAGTTTGAAAAGGAAGACCCCGAGAAAGTCTTTGTACACGCAATTCCTACGGAAGGTTTGTCTCGGGGTGTTCAAATGAACACGCCGCACATAACCGACGAATTGAGGCGCATAGATCGTCCCGACCCCACATGAGTGACGATGCCCGATCGCCTACCGCCGCCGCCCTTCTGGCGCAGTCGCTACTTCGCCGAGCAGGTCGTCAACAAGCCAGGACGCCAGATCGACCCAGCCGAAATTTCAGCTACTCTAACGGCGCCGGCGCGGCGCGTGATCCAGCCCGACGGTCGTGTACGCCACTGGCGCTGGGTCGCTTCGCGGCGCCGCTGGCTGAGGGTGGTTACCCTAGCGGACGGGGTGACGGTGCATAATGCGTTTTGGGATAGGAGTTTCCGGCTATGACCAAGTCCCCGGTTGAATGGGAGCCGGTGCGCTATTGTCTTGATACGGACACGATGGCGATTGAGGTGCGTCCCTGGCCAGGCCAGCCCGGCGAGTCCGGAGAGGGAGAGGACGCCGGCCTCGACCTCGTGATCCACTATTACCCCGGCGACGGCAAACCGTGGCTCTGGGAGATCGAGCATGCCTCGCAACACCCCGAGCACATTGCAGCGGCGCTCATCGAATTACGGAGCAGACGGTCGGAACGGCACACGATCAAGGAAATAAAGGCTTTTGGACCGGAACATGCGCGCTTGCTTCTGAGCTTCGATGACGACCGCAGTCCCGAGTTCCACGATATGGTCGATTTGTCGTCAATGATTGCCCGCGGCGGTGTTTTTGAGCGGCTGAAAGACCCGAACATATTTCTCTCGGTGGAGATCGGGCCGGACCGCCGCGCGCTGATCTGGAGGATCGGCAAGCGCGAGAATGACGTCATCGTCGTGTCCGCCGACGAGCTTTGGCTGATGAAGCGACCCGTGGACTTTTGAATAACGCCCCAACGGACAAACAAGCGGAAGCTCTGATCCGGGGGAGCTTTCAATTCGTCAACAACGATCGCTGCCCCTTAAGCCTTCGCATCAGGGTCTTAAGGGATGAAATCGTCGAGGTTGATTACTCCGTGACCCGCCTTATTCAGGAGGTGGCCTGCGGGCGGTGCCTGCACAAAATCAGAACGGGATGTCGTCGTCGAGATCGTTGACCGGGGTGCGGGCGCGGACCGGTGCCACCGCGGCTCCCGCAGGCTCGTCGCCGAAGCCGCCGCCGGCATAACCTTCGTCGTAGCCGCCTTCCACCGGCGGGCCGCCGGCGCCGCGGGCGCCCCCTGCCCCATCCAGCATCGTCAGCTCGCCGCGGAAGCGGTTCAGCACGATCTCGGTCGTGTAGCGCTCCTGGCCGCCCTGATCGGTCCATTTGCGGGTCTGCAACGCGCCCTCGAGATAAACCTTTGAGCCCTTCTTCAGGTACTTCTCGGCGATCTCGGCAAGCCGCTCGTTGAAGATCACGACGCGGTGCCATTCGGTCTTCTCCTTGCGCTCGCCGGACACCCGGTCGCGCCAGCTCTCCGAGGTGGCGACCGCCAGATTGGCGACGCGGTTGCCATCTTGCATCGAGCGGATCTCGGGGTCGCGCCCGAGGTTGCCGACCAAGATCACCTTGTTGACGCTGCCTGCCATGGGGTCACCGCACGCTCGTGGTCATCAGATATGCGCATCTTATCAGATGCCCCGGATGTTCCTACTTTATTCTTATCCGAGCCCAACCCGAAATGTCAGTCGTGAAGCCAAGCGATCATCCCGTCATTCCCGCGAAAGCGGGAATCCAAGGCCACGAGGCCCTGTGCAGGCGGCTCCCGGGTCAAGCCCGGGGCAGGTCCTGGACCCCCGCCTTCGCGGGGGTGACGATAACGCTTCGAGGCGTAACAATTCCTTCGGGCGGGCTCTAACGGACGAATCCGCACATGACTTATCTCACTCCCGTTTACGATCCCATCGGCGACAGGGAGCCCAACTCCGCTGCGGCCTCGATCTCTCCCGCCTCGGCCGAGGATCTGGTGCTGCTCGACGCCTATTCGCGCGCCGTGATCGGTGCCGTCGACCGCGTCGGCCCGGCGGTCCTTCACCTGCAGATCAGCGGCGTCAAGGACGGCTCGGGCGCCGCCGGGTCGGGTGTCGTCTTCACCCCCGACGCCTATGTGCTGACCAACAGCCATGTCGTCAACGGTGCCCGCAAGATCCAGGCGACATTTCCCGACGGGCGCAGCCTCGCGGCGAATCCGGTCGGCGACGATCCCGATACCGATCTTGCCGTGTTGCGTCTCGAAGGCGACACCCCGACCTTCGCCCGGGTCGGCGATTCGCGCCGGCTGCGGGTCGGCCAGCTCGTCGTCGCGATCGGCAACCCGTTCGGCTTTCAATGCACGGTGACCGCCGGTGTCGTCAGCGCCCTCGGCCGCTCGTTGCGCACCCGCTCCGGCCGGCTGATCGACAGCGTGATCCAGACCGACGCCGCACTTAACCCGGGGAATTCCGGCGGGCCGCTCGTCACCGCGTCGGGCGAGGTCGTCGGCATCAACACCGCGATCATCGGCATGGCGCAAGGCATCTGCTTCTCGATCTCGGCAGCCACGGTCGAATTCGTCGCCTCGCGGCTGATCCGCGATGGCCGGGTGCGCCGCTGCTATATCGGCGTCGCTGGGCAGAGCGTGCCGTTGCCCCGCCGGACCGTGCGTTTCCACGAGCTCGCCCGCGAGACCGGGGTGCGCGTCCAGTCGACCGCCTCCGACGGTGCCGCGCGTGCGGCCGGGATGCTGAGCGGCGACATCATCGTCGCGGTCGACGGTGTGGCGGTCGGCGATGTCGACGAATTGCACCGGCTGATGACCGAGGAGCGCGTCGGCAAACCGGTGCCGATGACCGTGCTGCGCCTGACGCATAAGCTCGAAATCACCGTGACACCGCGCGAATCCGCGCCGCGCCCAGCCGTCTGATCCCGTATGGACCGCGGGCGTCCCGCCCGCATGCGGGCCAGAGGCCCGCGGTCCGTTCGCCTTTACTCCGCCGCGATGTGGCCGAGCGCCACCGGTCGGCCATGCGTCTCGACCCCGAGAAAAGCGAAGGCGAGCGCCACCACGACCATCGTCGCGCTGAGGAACACGAAGGCGGGGAACACCGCATCCGCCGTCGCCTTTGGCGCGATGATGTTGTCGCTGCCGGCGAGCACGGCCAAGGCGAGCGGGCCGAGGATCTTGCCGACGCCGTTGGCGGCCTGGCCGAGGCCCGACGAACGCGAGCCGAGGCTCACGCCATACTGCTCGACCGTATAGGGTGCCAGGTTCGAGAAACCGCCCTCGGCAAAGAAAGCCGCCGTTGCCGTCAGGATCACAAAGACCGGGAAGCCGCCGAGCAAAGCCCCGCTGAAATAGCCGGCGAAGCCGAGCGCCACAGCGGCGAGCAAACCAAAGGTAGCGCCGAGCGACTGCCGACCCATCATCGGCGCGATGAAGGAGACCAGGATCTTCCCGGTAACACCCGATGCCGAGATGATCAGAAAATACTTGGCGGCCTGCGCCGGGTTGAGTTGCAGCGCCATCGCGATGATCGTCGGCCCCCAAAGAATGTAGCCGTAGACGGCCGTAGACGAGCCGCCCCAAATCAGCACCGTCTGCCAGAACAGCCGAGGGTTGTGATAGAGCTCGGCGAGATTGGCGCGCGGCTGGGCGGTCGGCCGCACGGTCGGCAGCGGCACGTCCTCGCGCGGCCGGCCGAGCGCCTTTGCCACTTCGTCGCGCGCCTCGCGGAAACGACCCTTCGCCGTCAGCCAACGCGCCAATTCCGGGACAAAGGCCCAGACCAAGAGGCCGACGACGATCGCCACAAACCCGGTCATTGCGACGCCGCGCCAGCCAAACGCCTGCAGCAGAAGTGCGGAGGTGAATGTCGCCAACAAGGTTCCGGCGCTCGCGAATACGACAAAGAAGCTGGTAATGCCGGTGCGCCACCGCGTCGGGGTCTGCTCGACGACCATCGGCAACACCGGGGTGACGCCGGCGGCAAGACCAAAGCCCACCAGAAAGCGCAGCACCGCGAGCCCGATCCACGCGCCCGTTGGCAACAATCCGATGGAGCCGGCGCAGATGCCGCAAATCAATGTCCCAACGACCGACAGCGTCTTGCGTCCGAACACATCGCCGAACGATCCCGAGACCAGGGAGCCCACAATGGCTCCGACACCAGCGCCATAGAGGATCACCGCTCCCTGACCATAGGTCAGATGCCATTCCGGGCCGATCGCCGACATCACGAACGCGATCAGGAAAAAGTCGAAAAAATCGAGGACGAGAACCGCCGCCACGATCGCGAAACTCACCCAGTAGCGGGCGTTGAGCGGCGCGTCGTCATACATCGCCAAAAGTGCTTCGGAGGTCTGCGCGGCCATCCGTCCCTCCCCGCGGTACCGCCCCGGGGCGGACACCCGCCATGGGCGAATCGGCGTCACATTTCGCTCGCGAAGTATCTTCTGGAGACTGGGGACCGTCAACGACGGCCCGCCGACACGCACGCCAGCTGGGCCGCCTCCTACGAGGCGGTCGGATGTCTCACCATAATGGAGCGCTTGCTGACCCACCCTGTTACTCCCCTGTTAGCCGGATTCGGCCCCCCCCTGCAAGGGGCAGAAACGCCCCCTGCTGGATTGCCCAGGGCAGGTCTCGTAAGTATCTGACATGGCATGTTTTATTGGCGGTGGACCCGTCGATTCTCGGGGCGGATTCGAATTTTCGCCCTGTTTTCGCCCGTTTACAGGGGGCGGGGCCGCCGCCCCTCACCCTCCCGCTTCGCGGGCCCCTCCCTCTCCCCGCTGACGCAGGGCGAGGGGCTGCACCAGCCGACTCCCTCGCCCTCCCCGGGCTATCAGCCGCACGCGGGGTAGGGATGTTATCCCGGACCGTCATTCCGCTCGTTCGCCCGGGGATGCGGGGAGAGGGTCGGGGTGAGCGGGTGGTGGCGCTACAGGCGGCGGCGCGATAAAATTCGGCATGCAGCAGCAGATCCGGATCCGCGGGGCGCGGGAGCACAATCTCAAGAACATCGATGTCGATTTGCCGCGCGACAGCCTGGTGGTGATCACCGGCCTGTCGGGGTCGGGGAAGTCCTCGCTCGCCTTCGATACGATCTATGCCGAGGGTCAGCGCCGCTATGTCGAGAGCCTGTCGGCCTACGCCCGGCAGTTCCTCGAATTGATGCAGAAGCCCGAGGTCGAATTGATCGAGGGTCTGTCGCCGGCGATCTCGATCGAGCAGAAGACGACCTCGCGCAACCCGCGCTCGACGGTCGGCACGGTGACCGAGATCTACGACTACATGCGGCTCTTGTGGGCGCGGGTCGGGGTGCCCTACTCGCCGGCGACCGGGTTGCCCATCGTCAGCCAGACCGTCTCGCAGATGGTCGACCGGGTGCTGGCGATGCCGCAGCGCACCCGGCTCTACCTGCTCGCCCCGATCGCGCGCGGCCGCAAAGGCGAATACCGCAAGGAGCTCGCCGACCTGCAGAAGCGCGGCTTTCAGCGGGTCAAGATCGACGGCAAGATGATGGAGCTGGACGAGGTTCGCCCCCTCAACAAAAACATCAAGCACGACATCGAAATCGTCGTCGACCGCATCATCGTCGATGGCGATCTCGGCAACAGGCTCGCCAATTCTTTCGAGACGGCACTCGATCTGGCCGACGGGATCGCGATCACCGAAGACGCCGATTCGGGAGAGCAAACCATCTTCTCGGCAAAGTTCGCCTGCCCGGTCTCGGGGTTCACGATCCCCGAGATCGAGCCGCGGCTCTTTTCCTTCAACAACCCGTTCGGCGCCTGCCCGGCGTGCGACGGGCTCGGCACCAAACTCTATTTCGACCCCGACCTGGTCGTGCACGAAACCACGCGCAGCCTCGCCGAGGGGGCGGTCAGCCCGTGGTCGCATTCATCCTCGCAGTATTACACGCAGACCCTCGAGAGCATCGCCCGGCACTTCCGCCAGAGCATGCACACGCCGTGGGACGAATTGCCGGAAAAGATGCGGCGAACGATCCTCTCCGGCTCGGGCGGCGAGCCGATCAAGATGACCTATGACGACGGGCTGCGGAAATACACGACCGACCGGCCGTTCGAGGGTGTCTTGCCGAATATGGAGCGGCGCTTCCGCGAGACCGACAGCGCCTGGGTCAAGGAGGAGCTCGGCCGCTACCAGAGCTCGAAGACCTGCGAGGTGTGCGGCGGCGACCGGCTCAAACCCGAGGCGCTGGCTGTCAAGATCGCCGGCAAGCACATCAGCCAGATCGCGGCTCTGGGGATCGCCGAAGCCGGGGTCTGGTTCTCCGGCATCGACGCACAGCTGACCCCGAGCCAGCAGGAGATCGCCCAGCGCATCCTGAAGGAGATCAACGAACGCCTCGGCTTTTTGAAGAATGTCGGGCTCGAATACCTGACCCTATCGCGGGCCTCGGGCACCTTGTCCGGCGGCGAGAGCCAGCGCATCAGGCTCGCCTCGCAGATCGGCTCGGGGCTGACCGGGGTGCTCTATGTCCTCGACGAGCCGTCTATCGGGTTGCACCAGCGCGACAACGGGCGCTTGCTTGAGACCCTGAAGCGGCTGCGGGATCTCGGCAACACGGTCATCGTCGTCGAGCACGACGAGGAGGCGATCCGCACCGCCGATTGGGTCATCGATATGGGGCCGGGTGCGGGCGTCCATGGTGGGCATCTGGTCGCCGAGGGGGCGCCCGAGGCGATCATGGCGAGCCCCGACAGCATCACCGGGCAGTATCTGACCGGCAAACGCCAGATCTCGATCCCGCTGATCCGCCGCATCGGCCACCCCGGCCAGATCCTCTCGGTGGTCGATGCCCGCGGCAACAATCTGAAGGGCATCACCGCCGAATTCCCGCTCGGCACCTTCTGCGTTGTGACCGGCGTCTCGGGCGGCGGCAAGTCGACCCTGATCGTCGAGACCCTGTACAAGGCGCTCGCCAAGCGGCTCAACAATGCACGCGAGCAGGCCGCTCCGCATGGCGGGCTCGAAGGGGTCGAGTTTCTCGACAAAATCGTCGACATCGACCAGTCGCCGATCGGCCGGACCCCGCGCTCGAACCCGGCGACCTATACCGGCTGCTTCACGCCGATCCGCGACTGGTTTACCGGGCTCCCCGAGGCGAAGTCGCGCGGCTATCTGCCGGGCCGCTTCTCGTTCAACGTCAAAGGCGGGCGCTGCGAGGCCTGCCAGGGCGACGGCGTCATCAAGATCGAGATGCACTTTCTGCCGGACGTCTATGTCCAGTGCAACGTCTGCAAAGGAAGGCGCTACAACCGCGAGACCCTGGAGGTACTGTTCCGCGGCAAGAGTATCGCCGACGTGCTCGACATGACGGTCGACGAGGGTGCCGATTTCTTCCGTGCGGTGCCGTCGATCCGGGACAAGCTCTTGACCCTGCAGCAGGTCGGGCTCGGCTACATCCATATCGGCCAGCCGGCGACGACTTTGTCGGGCGGCGAGGCGCAGCGCGTCAAACTCGCCAAGGAATTGTCGCGGCGGGCCACCGGCCGCACCCTCTATATCCTCGACGAGCCGACCACCGGATTGCATTTCGACGACGTCCGAAAGCTCCTCGAGGTATTGCACGCGCTGGTCGAGACCGGCAACACGGTGCTGGTCATCGAGCACAACCTCGAAGTCATCAAGACCGCCGACTGGATCATCGACCTTGGCCCCGAAGGCGGCGATGCCGGTGGCCATATCGTCGCCACCGGTACTCCGGAGGATATTGCTTCGAGCGAGGCGAGCTACACCGGGCAACATCTGCGGCCCTATCTCGCTCGCCGCACAACGCGCCGCCGCCGCGCGGGGTGACGGGCCAGGTGTGAACCCGACGCGCAAACGGGTGATCGAGGAATTGCGGCGTATGGTGCTCGCGGCACTCGGCGAGCATGATGCCGCGGTATGGCTGTTCGGCTCCTGCGCCCGTGGCGATGTGCTCCAGCACAGCGACATCGACATCGCGATCCTGCCGCGGGACGAATTGCCCTCCGGCTTCTTCTCCGATCTGGCGGAGAGCGTGGAGGAAAGCTCTATTCCTTACGATGTAGATATCGTCGACCTGCGTAGCGCTGCGCCGAGCCTGATCGACGAGGTTCGTCGCGAGGGCGTGAAATGGAAAGGCTAGACCGCCGGCTCACCGAAGCTGCGGCCGCGCTTGCCACGCTGGACGAGCTTGCCGGGAAGAGCGAGCGCACGCTGGTCGAACGCGACGGCGCTGTGCTGCGCCTGATCTATTCATACGAAGCGGTTTGGAAAGCCTGTCAGAAAGTCCTCGCGACACTGGAGAATGTCAGCGCTGCATCGCCGAACACAACCATTCGGGCCGCACGCGGGCTTGGCTGGTTGTCGGACGAGGATGCGCAGGCGGCGATCAAACTCGGCCAGGAACGCAACCTCGCGGTCCATATGTATCGCGACCAGGTTGGGCAGCGGATCGAGGGGCACCTCGCCGCACACGCCGCCCTCCTTCGGCGCTGGCTCGAGGCACTCCAGAGGCGCGCCACCGCGGAGTAAGCCATGTCGCGGTTTTCGCCGTACCTCGCGTCGGCTCTGCTCGCTCTCCTGCTGTCGTGCGATATCCCTGCGGCGGACTACGAGAACGGGTTGGCGCCACCCGGAGCGCCGGCCAATGCATTTCCGGCGCCCAGCCGGCCGGTCGCGCGGATCGTCACCGACACTTGGGGCAACGAGCGGTCGCGCGACCGGGCAGGTGAAGCCGAGCGTGTGATGGACCTGCTCGCCGTCAAGTCCGGTCTGACCGTGGCCGATATCGGCGCCGGGAGCGGCTATTACACGGTGCGCTTAGCCCGACGGGTCGCACCGACGGGGCATGTCTTCGCGGAGGATGTCGTTCCCGAGTATCTCGAACGTCTGGCCAGGCGGGTCGCGAGCGAAGGTCTCACGGGAACGGTCACCCTAGTGCGAGGAGATCCGCACGACCCGCGGCTGACACCCGGCACGCTCGACCTCGCGCTCCTCGCCCACATGTACCACGAGGTCCAGCAGCCCTACGGCCTGCTATGGAACCTGCGACCTGCTCTCAAACCGGGCGCAAAGGTCGCGATCATCGATGCCCGCAAACAAACTGAAGTGCACGGCACTCCGCCGGACCTGTTGCGTTGCGAGCTCGCCGCGGTCGGCTATCGGGAAACCGGATTCTATGACCTGCAGGACGGCACCTACCTCGCCATCTTCGCGCCACCGAGCCCGGGGTCCGGCCCGCCGACGCCAAGTGCAATCCGTCCTTGCGCCCCAAGCGGCGGTTAAGCGATCTGCGTCTTCAGGAAAGTCGACATGCGCTCCCACGCCTGGTTGGCGCAAGCAACATCGTAGGCGGCGCTGCGCTCGTTGGCGAAGGCGTGCGCCGCGTCATAGCGATAGATCTCGTGCTTGACGCCGGCGCCTTTCAGCACCCTCTCAAGATCATTGACCGCGGCCGGAGTGCACCAATCGTCCTTGTTCGCAAAGTGCCCCTGGAATGGCACTCGGATCTTCGCAGGGTCGGCGAAATCGTTGGGCGGAATGCCGTAAAAGCAGACGGCGGCGTTGACTTCGCGAATATGTACGGCGGCGGCGATGGTCAGCGCGCCGCCCATGCAGAACCCCATGACCGCGACCTTGTCGCTGTGCTTCTGCAGTTCTAGCGCCGCTCCGCGGAGATCCTGATGTGTAGCGGCGGGAAAATCGAGCCCGGTCATCAGATGGTTGGCCTCGTCCGGCTCGGTCGTCAGCCGGCCTTTGTAAAGATCAGGCGCCAATGCGTTGTAGCCGGCGCGGGCAAAACGATCGGCGACCCCGCAAATCTGGTCGTTGAGACCCCACCACTCCTGAATGACTATGACCCCGGGCCGGCCGTGACCCGCCGTCGCCAGGTAGCCCTTGCTTGCCACGCCATCCGGCCGGGCAAAGTCAGTAATGATACCCATCGGTAGTCCTCCTGATCAGGCGTTTGCAAAGGCCGGCATGACCTCCTTGGTGAACAGCTCGACCGACCGCATCGCCTCGTCGTGGCTGATCGTGCCAAAGGCGAAGTCACAGACATAGTAGTTGACGCCGGTCGCCTCGATCTCGGTGGCGATGTAATCGCGCACCATCGCGGGGGTGCCGGCAACCGCGTCACCGTGCTTTTGCAGGACGCCGAAATCTTCCGGCAGTGCTGCTTCGAGCGGAAACGGGACATTGTACTCGTGCCACAGCAGGCCCATGTGGTGCCGCCATGCCGGATAGCCGCGGCGTGCCGTAGCAAGCGCTTCGGCCTCGGTGTCGGCGACGATGATGTGGCGGTTGACGCCGAGCATCGGCAAATCGGCCTCGGAGCGACCCAACTTCTTCCATTCCGCGCGATAGCTGTCGGTGATCGCACGGACTTGCTCCGGCGGCCGGCGCGTCACCGTGTTGGCGGCGTTGGCCGCCGTCCAGGCCACGCTCGCCGGGTTGCCGAGCCCGTACCACACCGGCAGCGGCTGCTGGAACGGCTTCATCACGATCGGCACGTTGTCGAAATCGTAGAATTCGCCGTGGAAGGTCAGCCGGTCCTCGGTCAGCCCGCGGCGGATGACCTCGAAGGCCTCGCGGAATTGCTTGGTTCCGGTGTTGAAGTCAACGCCGTAGAAGCCGACCTCGATCGGCGAGATGCCGCGCCCGACCCCGTAGAGAAACCGACCGCCGCTCATCTGGTCGAGCATGCAGATCTCGTCGATCAGGCGCAGCGGATGGTAGAGCGGCAAGAGATACACCATCGGCCCGAACCGCAACTGGTGTGTCCGCTGTGCGACGGCCGCCAGGAACACGCCGGGAGACGGCGCGTAGCCGAGCGGGGTGTTGTGGTGCTCCGCGAGATGATAGCCGTAGAACCCGGCGCGATCGTAGGCCTCGACCAGCTTGAGCCGCGCTTCAAAGTGCTGGTCGAGCGGCAGACCGCTGTCGTCCAGATGGTCAAAGATCCCAAAACGCATCGTTTGTCCCTTTCGCCGGCCGATCAGACTTCGGCAAAGGCCGGCATGACCTCTTGCGCGAACAGCTCGACTGACCGCGTAGCCTCGGCGAGGGTGATATCACCAAAGGCCATGTCGCAGACGAAGTAGTTGATGCCTGAACCCTCGGCCTGCGCTGCGACATAGTCGCGTGCCCCGGCCGGGGTGCCGGCAAAGCCCACGCCGTGGTGCTGCAGGACATCGAATTCGTCCGCAAGTTCTCCCTGCAGTGGGAACGGGACACCGCGCTGCTCCCACAGCACCGCCATATTGCGGCGCCACGGCCGGTAAGCGCGCGCCGCGATATTGCGGGCCTCCTTCTCGGTCTCGGCGACGACGATATGACGCGTCACGCCGATGCAAGGGAGCCTCTCTGGCGGCTTGCCGAGAGCCGTCCATTCGGCTCGGAACTGGTCGACGAGCGGGCGCATCGCGGCCGTCGGCCGCAGGAACGAGACAAGGTTGACATCATTCTCGGCGGCCCATGGAATGGTCTCCGGCCGCGAGATGCCGTACCACAAAGGCGGGTGCGGAAGCTGCACCGGCTTCAGCACGATCGGCACCGCGTCGAAATTGTAGAAGTCGCCGCGATAGGTGAGTTTGTCGTGGGTCAGCCCCAGGCGGATCACCGCGAGCGCCTCTTCGTACTGCTCCATGCCGTGCGCGAAGTCGACCCCGAAGAACCCGACCTCGATCGGTGAGATGCCACGGCCGACCCCAAACAGAAAGCGCCCGCCGCTCAGCTGGTCGAGCATGCAGATCTCCTCGATCAGCCGCAGCGGGTGATAGAGCGGTAGCAGATACACCATCGGCCCGAAGCGCAGCTTTCGGGTCCGTTGCGCGACGGCGGAGAGGAAGACACCGGGCGACGGAGCGTAGCCGAGCGGTGTGGCGTGGTGCTCGGCGAGATGATAGCCGTAAAAGCCCGCGCGGTCGTAGGCTTCGATCAGTTTTAGCCGCTGCTCGAAGAGCTGGCCGACCGGGACCCCGCCGTCGTCCAAGTGATCGAAGATGCCAAAGCGCATCTGCCTCTCCATGCAAGACCTCACGCCGCGGCGAGCATCGCGTCGGCGATCTTCTCGGCGGTCATCAAGGTCGGAAAGTTGGTGTTGGCGCAAGGCACCACCGGGAACAGCGACGCATCGACGACCCGCAGGCCGGCGACACCGCGTACTCGCCCTTGACCATCGGTCACTGCCATGGGGTCGTCCTCGGCCCCCATGCGGCAGGTACAGGTGGCGTGCCACACACCGATCGTCGCCTTGCGGATGAAGTCTTCGAGCGCGTCGTCGTCGCGCATCAATTCGTCGAAGCGGTAGCCCTCGACAATGACCTTTTCGATCATCATCCGCCGCAGCCAGGCCGGGCCGTCGAGCAATTTGGCGATGACGTCGGTGATCATTTTATTCTTGTTGTTGACGACGCCGATCTTGCGGACGCGCTCGGTATAGCTCGCCGGGAACGGGTCGCTCGTCGCGTCCTGCAGCGCCGCGCTCACCTGCATCGCGCCGAGCCGACGGAAAGCGTCCATCAGCCGCTCCAGGTCACGCCGATCGGACAGCAGGTTGAACTCGACGACCGGTTCGGCGCGCCAATCGCGCGAGGCGAGCCTGACCTGGCCCGTCTCCGAAAATGTCTTGTAGACCGCGGCGAGCAATGAGCCGATCTGCTCGCCGACCGCATGCCAGGCAGATTTGCTGACACCGGCGACGAACATGTCGCCCGGCGGCGCGTCGCCGATCCCCGACGAATAGCGCAAGGCGAGCAGGATATGACGCCTGGTCATGCCGTTGAGCCGGCACTCGGGCTTGATAAAGGACGAGACCGAGATCGAAGGGTGGTCCATCAGCCGCTGGCCGACCCCCGGCACATGCGCCACGACATCGATCCCTAGGTCACGCAGGTGGCCGGCCGGGCCGATCCCGGCGCGCAGCAGGTGCGCCGGAGAATGGATCGCACCCGACGAAACGATGACCTCGCCGCGGAACTCGGTTTCCTTGCCATCGACCAATGCCTTGACGCCGACGCAGCGGGTTCCTTCGAACAGCAGCGCCTTGATCTGGGTCAGCGTCGAGATCGTCAGATTGCCGCGCAACCGTGTCCCCGGATCGAGATACCCGATCGCCGCCGAGACCCGGCGGTCGTAGAGGTTGGAAATCGTGATCGGGAAATAGCCGTCCTTGAACTCGGCATTCTGGTCCTGGATGTATTCGAACCCGGCCTCCTTAAAGGCCTCGGCGACCGCCTTGGCGTGCCCGTTCCACAGATCGGGGAAGATGCGGCGAACCGGGATGCGGCCTTCCTTGCCGTGCCACGGCCCGTCGAAATCCATGTCGCGCTCGACCTTTTTGAAATACGGCAGAACGGCATCCCAATTCCACCCAGTGGCACCCCGCGCCGCCCATTCATCGTAATCGGAGGGCGCGCCGCGGTTGGCGAGCTGGCCGTTGATCGAGGAGCCCCCGCCTAGCACCCGCGCCTGCTCGTATTTACGCAATGGCGGACGATCTTCCTCCGGACGGTTGTGCGAGACGACCTCGGTGTGGACCTTGAGCTCGGTCCAGTGAAAGCGCGGATCGAAGTAGGCCGTACCCGGATAGCTGTCGAGAATCTCCGGCGGCACCTTGCCGTGCGGCGTGTCCTGGCCGGCTTCGCACAGCAGCACCTTGTTGCTGCCCTTGGCCGACAGCCGGTTCGCCATGACCGACCCGGCTGACCCGCCGCCAACGATGATGTAATCGTAATCGTAGCTCATCTCCCTCCCTCTCGGGCGCATCCACGACTTTCTTGTGGAGTTGATGTAATGCAATCCGCGATGGTTGGGTCAAGTCCGAGGTTCCGTTGAGCGCAACCGAGTTTGCCGTGCCGGTCGAAGACCGCTACTTCGAGGACTACGTACCCGGCGCCGTTTACGAGTACGGGCACATCCCGGTCACCGAGGCCGAGATCGTCGAGTTCGCGCGGCGCTTCGACCCGCAATCCATCCATGTCGACCGCGAGCGGGCGGTCCAAGGCCCCTTTCGCGGGCTGATCGCGAGCGGCTGGCATACCGCGGCAATGATGATGCGGCTCATCGTCGACAATTTTCTTCCGCAGAGTGCGAGCCTCGGCTCGCCTGGTATCGACGAACTGCGTTGGCTACGGCCGGTTCAGCCCGGTGACATGCTGCGCGTTCGGCTCTCCGTCCTCGAAGCGACGCGCTCGCGGTCAAAGCCCGACCGAGGCGTCGTGCGCACTCTGTGCGAGGTGCTGAACCAAGACCGAGCGGTCGTCATGAGCCTGAAGGCGATGAATATCATCGCCTGCCGGAGCGCTCCTTGAAGGTCGGCATCGTCTCGGACCTGCATTGCAATGTTGCCGGGCTGGCGCAGGCGCTGGACCTGATGGGTGATGTCGACGAGCTGATATGTCTCGGCGACAGCATCTGGGAATACCGTTTCTCGAACGAGATCGTGCAAATGCTAAAGCAGCACGGCGCGCACACGATCCTCGGCAATCACGAGGAGGGTTTCCTCGGGCCGCAAGGGGTCCGCGCGCGACAGCCCGATTGGATCGACCGGTCGCTGCTGGGCTGGCTCGCCGAGCGGCCGCACCGCCTCGAATTGCAGCTCGGCGGGAAGAGGCTGCTCGCCGTCCACTCGACGCCGTGGGAACCGCAGGGAGCCTATGTCTATCCGCACAGCTCGCTGTTGGAGCGGTTCGGCGAAGCCGACGCCGATGTCGTTCTCTATGGCCACACCCACCATCAGCTGGTGCGCCGAATTGGCAAAGTCCTCGTGATCAACCCGGGCTCGGCCGGCGATGCCCGCGACAACGGCAACGGCCGGCAATTGAGCTGCGCGGTACTCGACACCGTGACCGAGGAGGTCGTGGTGACCGATTTCCCGGATCGCACCCCCGCCGAGCCGGGAAATTTGAAACTCATCGTTCCGAGCACTTGATGTTTCCGACTGTTGCGCTTAATATCAATTGCTTAAAGACCAATTTCCCATGTTGGCCGAACCGGGAAATTGTTGACTGAACCGGGAAATTACGGCCGACAAAATCGCCAGAATTTCCCGCTTAAGGCCTGGATCCCGGAATTAACCGGGAAATCCTCGAGGCGTCGACAGCCGCGGTACCCGCCGATAACCCCCTGCGGGTTGATCGCGTAAGGCGAGCGAGGGCGGGCTGAACAGCGCCCGCCAACCATCGCGCCAATTGCGCACCGCCCATAAGTCGCGCGCCAGCGCGATCCATTCGTGGAAGGCGATCCGCACGGGGTTGTTCGAGCGCAGCGGCTCGACCAGGCCATAGCGGCAAGGAAGCTCGTCGCGCTCGACCCGCAAGGTGCCGAACAGGCGGTCGAAGATGATCAGCACCCCGCCATAATTTGCGTCGAGGTACTCGGCGTTGGCGGCGTGATGCACGCGGTGGTGTGACGGCGTGTTGAACACGAATTCGAGCGGGCCGAGTTTCGGGATCCAGTCGACATGCAGCCAGAACTGGTAGCGGAGGTTCAGACTGAGGGTCGCAAACACAACCGGCGGCGGAAAGCCGAGCCACACCAGCGGCACGAAGAACATCCCGGTGCCGCT
The DNA here is from genome assembly GCA_963703745.1 of uncultured Alphaproteobacteria bacterium. GTDB lineage: Bacteria > Pseudomonadota > Alphaproteobacteria > ATCC43930 > CGMCC-115725 > AP-15. The sequence goes on from CAVPFL010000002.1 coordinate 1,300,146, forward strand.
GAGCCGCCCGGTCCAGCCGAACCTATAGGCCGCGGCCAAAGTGAGCTGGTTCGGCGAGTGGTGAACCGCGTGCGTGGCCCACAGCCAGCGCACCCGATGGCTGCAACGGTGAAACCAGTAATAGCAGGGCTCCTGGCCGAGAAAGAGCAACACAAAGGCTCCGAAAGCATCGAGCGGAACGGTCGCGAGGCGATGCGTCCAGGCCCAGGCGATCACCGGATCGGCCAGCCCCAGCGGCAGCAATGTGAAGACGAGGTATTGTCGGACCAGAAGGTCGGTCAACGAGGCGAAATAGGCGCGCCAATCGTAAGCACCCCGCTTCCGGGCCGATCGAATGAGCGCTTCGAGAGTCGCCAACGCGATTACGACCGGGACCGAATAGATGAAAACCAAGCGAAGCGTCGCCATCACGCTCTCCGTACCAGTGGGTTTGCGGGGTCCAGCCTGGTCGGAGGGTGCGCGACTATCTCGCCGATTTCAGAGGAACGATCGCCGAATCTTGGCGCCCGCTCGCCGATTCCAGAATCGGCAAGCGCTCAGTTGGCGCCGCCGCCGCATGACGTCGCGAGCCGGACAGCCGGAATTCGCTCGGCGTCATCCCGGTCTCGGCCTTGAATGCGCGATTGAATGGCCCGATCGACTGGAAACCAGTGTCAAGCGCAATCGTCAGGATCGGCACCTCATTCTGACCAGGATCGGCAAGGGCGGCCTTTGCCTCGGCGAGCCGATAGCCATTGACGAAGCTGCTAAAGTTGCGGTGCCCGAGCCGCTGGTTGATCAGGTGCCGCAACCGATATTCAGGGGTACCGAGGCGGGCGGCCAACACTGCAATGCTGAAGCCCTCCTCACGGTAGATCTTGTCCTCTTCCGTCAAGCGCCGGAGCGCGTCGAGCAGCGCCTGCTCCTTCGCATCGACCGGGGCCGGCACGGAACGGTCGATCGCAATCGAAACCAACTGGTTCGGCCGCGCAACAAGCGTCTCGCCGGGATACTCGAAGACACGTGTCAGCGCGAAGGCAAAGGCGATCACGGTCAACCCGGCGGCGTTGATTGTGGTACCGGTGGCGTCACCTGCGCCGTATTCCGGCATCAATTCGGCGAGAACGACCGCAGCGATGTAGAGCCCCGCGCCGATCGCGAGAATCACACGCAGCCGGCGCCGTGCCTCCACGAGGTCGCCGGCACGTCCGGCGATCGCCTGCCACACGGCCAGGCCGGCGAGCAGCAATGACAACGCATGCGTGGCGGGCCAAGCGACCGGCCAACCGCCGAAGATGCAGAGCGCACCCAGGGCAACGAGAACGAATCAGGGCAGAAATTTGTCCCAAGAGGGGCGAAACTCATCGTCAAAGCAGGCGGCCGCCCATAACCAGAAGATTGCCGGGGTGCCGATGCTGATCAGCCGCAGCGGCATCACCCAGGCGGCCTGCTGCAGCCTCGGATCAGCAGCGGACTGGATCGCATAGGCGGCAACACTCGTCGCCAGTAGGGCACCATACCGCGCGGCTGGTGTTCGCCACCGATCGCGCAAGCCTGCGAGGGCGAGAAGGGTCAGCAGCGCAACCGCACTGCCGCGCAGAGCCGCCTCGATCGTGGACATCCGGAGGACGAGTGCTTGTTCTCAGCTGACCTGGCCCTTGCGATCGAGGAAGTCCTTGAATCCTTCGCGCGGGTGGCCGGCGCTGAGCCAGGTGGCGCGGGCGTCTTCCTCGGTGTTGAACCGGTCGCGCCAACCCATCCCGATCTCCTCGTGCAATAGCCGCTTGATCCCCTGCACCATGCGGGCGTCGTTCTTGGCGATCATCTGTCCGATTTCGAGACAGGTGTCGATCAGCCGCGCGGCGGGGACGACCTGGTTCAGGAGGCCGATGCGCTCGGCCTCCTCGGCCGTGACGACGCGCCCAGTGTAGAGCAGCTCCTTGGCCTTCGGCAGACCGACCAAGAGCGGCAATGACCAGGTCGAGTTGACCCGGCCATAGCTCGCCGCGAGAAAACGAAAGGCGGAGCGCTCGCAGCCGATCCGAAGGTCGAGAGTCGAGCTCATCAACGCCGCGCCGCCATAGGCGAGCCCGTTGATCGCGCCGATCAACGGCTTGGCAAAGGTCGCGACGTGCCAGGTGGCGTGGCCCCGAACCTCCTGGCGGGTCGCCAATTCCGCGGCGTCGAGCCCGGCCATTTCATGGATATCGGCACCGGCGGAGAACGCCCGCTCGCCGGCGCCGGTCAGAACCACCGCCTTGATGTCTTCATCGGCTTCATAATGCGTCAGCGCCTCGTCGAGCTCGCGCACCAGCGGAAAGCTCAGCGCATTGAGCTTGTCCGGGCGGTTCAAGGTGATCACCGCAACACCGTCGAAACGCTCGGTCAGAATGAATTCATAGGCCATCGCACAGCTCTCCTTCCTTTCACAGGAATATACACGACCGTGGGGTCTGTCGCGCCAGCATCCACCTCGCCCCGCTTGCGGGGAGAGGTCGGGACCAGCGCGCCGGCGCGGGTCCCGGGTGAGGGGCTTGTGGGTGCCTGAATGCGTTGCGAGCAGCCCCTCACCCCACCCTCTCCCCGCAAGCGGGGCGAGGGAGAACATTGGATTTCGCCAGCGGCTGCTGTTTGACACTACGCGGGGGTGGGTGTTCACTCAATCGTAGGAAAGGTTTCGCGTGACACAGACTTGGGAGGGTGATGATGGGCGGGGCTCTCGACGGCATCAGGGTGCTCGAATTGGCGCGGTTCCAGGCGGGTCCGCGCGGCGGCATGATCCTCTCCGACCTCGGCGCCGAGGTCATCAAGATCGAAAAGCTCGGCGGCGAGGAAACCCGCAAATCGCCGCCGCTCGTGCGCGGCCAGAGCGTGTATTTTTCGGTCTACAACCGCGGCAAGAAGAGCCTTTGCCTCGATCTGCGCAACGCGCGCGGCAAGGAGGTCTTCGCGGCATTGGTCAAGACCGCTGACATCGTCTTGCAGAACTTCCGGCCCGGGGTCATGGACAAGATGGGCTTCGGCTATGGCCGGCTGCGCGAACTGAAGCCCGACATCATCTTGGGCTCGGTCTCGGCCTTCGGCCAATACGGCCCCTATCGCGAGCGCCCAGGCTTCGATCCCCTGGGCCAGGCGATGAGCGGGCTGATGAGCCTGACCGGCATGCCGGTCGGTCAGCCGCTCGGCACCGCCTCCTCGATCGTCGACCGCTACACCTCGTTGCACGCGACGATCGGCATGCTCGCGGCACTGCACCACCGCGACCGCACCGGCGAGGGTCAGGAGGTCGATGTCTGCTTGATGGATTCGGGGCTGACGATGGTCGAGATCCCGACCTCATATTACCTGGCGACCGGACAGCAGGGCGGCGAAGGCGGCCGCCCGCCCTACAAGGCGAAGGACGGCCATGTCGTAATCTCCGCCTCGGGGCGCGAGATGGGCTCGCGGCTGCTGCAGATCGCGACCGGTGACCCCAACGCCGTCGCCAATACCGGCGCATTCACCGGCCGCATGGGGCTCGGCGACTCGCCGCGCAAGGCGGTCGAGGCCTGGTGCCTGGCTCACACCGTCGACGAGATCGTCACGGCGCTCGTCAAGGCCGACATCCCGGTGGCGCCGGTCAAGACGATCCCGCAAGTCGCCGAGGACCCGCATCTCTGGGAGCGCGAGATGCTGGTCAAGATGGAGGACCCGGTCGCCGGCGAGATGTACCTGCCGGGAGCGACGATCAAGATGTCGAAGACACCGGGCCGTATCGGCCCGGTGCCGACGCCGGGCCAGCACACCGACGAGGTCCTCTCCCGGATCTTGGGCTACGACCGAGCGACCCTCGATGAGTTGCGCCAGGCGAAGGTCATCGCTTGACACCTGAAGTCCGAGATCTCGCGATCAAATGGATGCTCCGCGTCAATCTGGCCGTAGTCGTAGTCCTGATGGCTTCGCGCAAGCCCACGTAGATAATGAACCTATTGCTCGAACATCTCGCGCAAGGCAGCGAGGGTCAGCCGCAGCGTGTTGTTGGTGACCACACCGAGCCGACGCACGAGGCGTCTTTTGTCTAGAGTCCTCAGCTGGTCGAGAAGGATCAGTCCGTTCTTGCGGCGGAACCTCAGAGGGATGCGGTACGGGGCCGCGCGGCTGCCCTTTATCGGCGCGACCGTGACGATGCGGAGAAAATCGTGCAGCTCCGGCGGAGAGATGATAACGCACGGGCGGGTCTTCTGAATTTCCGCTCCGATCGTCGGATCGAGCGCCGCGAGCCAAATTTCACCTCGGCGGACGATAACGGAGCGCGGTAGGGAAATTTCGTCGGGTGCGCCGGATCGCCTTACCAAGTCAGGGTTTCGTCGTCGTCATTACCGAACTCGGGCCAGACTGACCCATCGTCACGCGCCTCGGCAATGCTCTGCGAGGCCTCCGCCCAGCCGGCCCGCGCAAGATGCTCTACCGGGATGAGGATGATCCTCCCCTCGTCCAAGGTCATGTCCAGCGTGTCGCCGACCGCAACGCCGATCTCGCTCAGCAGCGATTTTGGCAGGATGACGCCCGAAGAATTGCCTAATTTGCGCACTGCAGCCCGCATCCCGATCTCCACCGTATGATTTTGTTATAACTTTGGCTGTGGGTTGAGCCCTACAAATCGCCACCTAGTGACACTAGTGACATCTGACGAGGTCCTCTCCCGCCTCCTCGGCCACGACCGCGCAACCCTTGCGGAACTGCGTTAGGCAAAGGTGATCGCGTAGCCCTTCCCTTCTATCAGCCCGGCAACGGCCAGCCGAGCCAATCGCAGATGCCTCGGCCCATCACCCATTCCTGATCGCCAACCGACAGCCACGGCAATTCCTCGGTGAACAAGGTGATCGCCTGTCGATAGGTGCAGGGCAACCGGGTCAAATCGGTGCCCCAAAACATTCGGCGTGGGCCGAAGGCACCGAAGACGCGGCGCAAGTACGGGTGCAAATTGTAATAGGGGTAATCTTGACTCGAATAGGCCGGCAATGCCGAGGCTTTAACGGCGACGTTGGGCAACCTCGCCAAATGCAACAGTCTTGGTAGATCATCAAACGCCGCGTTGTCCTTTGCCCGCAGTAGCGCCAGATGGTCGATGACGAGCCTGAGTTCAGGATGATGTCCGGCGATGCGGTCGACCTGCGGCAGCAAACCCGACGGCGAGACCATGACCGGGAGCCCGGCACGCTCCGCCTCGCTCCATAACCAGCCGGTCGGATCATCGAACATTGCCCGCGCCTCGGCCGTGTTTGACGTGATCCTGAGCCCGAGCATTCCCGGCTGATCGCGCCAGTCGCCGAGCGGTCGGGGCGCCGCCGGCGGTCGGCCCATCACCGCGTAGCGGTCGGGATGCAGCTGGGCTGCCTCGAGCGCAAGATCGTTGCGGTCGCCCTCCCAGGACGGCGGCACGATCACCACCCGCGCCACTCCGGCCGCATCCATCTCCTTCAGGAGATCGTCCTTCGAGAAGGGCTGCGGTCGATGCGGTTGGCTGCGGCCGCTCGGCCACGGCCGCTGCGGCGTATCTGCGCCCCAGATATGAACCTGAGCGTCGACGATAAACATCTCGTGTTCTCCCATCTTGCCCGAGGGTTGCGCGATCACACGGTCTCGCTGGCGGCCGGGTGTGGCGGAAGGGCGCTCTAATGCCCCGGCTGCCGGCTCCCGAGCCCGATGGCCTGTTCAAGCGCCTGTCGGATAAAGCGCTGATAGGGGATGCCCTGCGCCGAGGCTTTCGCCTTGACCGCGGTCAGCAGCGACTTCGGTAGCCGCATGCTGACCCTCTCGCTCTTTGGTTCAAACTCGAAATGGACAGTGATGAACTGCGAGAAGTCGAGATCAGACAGGTCTTGTTCGAGGAACGCCTCGGCCTCGGCGTCCGTCTTTAGTCTAGGAACTTTCCTTTTCATAGGATTCGGCCTCTTGCTCATGCATATAACGGGCAGTGACGGGGCGAATTACGAACCATCCATGCCTCACACGGAATGTGAAGGCCACGAAAATCGGTCGGCCCTCGGGGTTCCGCCCGATGGCGATAAATCTGTCCTCGTGCGCCGAGTGTGCAGGATCGGGGGCGACATGCGGAGACCCCTTTAAGACCGCTTCGATCTCCGCGATCGACAGGCCGTGCTTCTGGCATTTCTCGCGGTTTGCCTCATCCCAATCGACTTCCGATATTTCCATACGCGCTCAGGAGTATGGCGATTGTACTGACAAATGTCAAACAGTCAGGCGTGGATGCCGATGCGCCACTCCATGCGGCGTTCGGCGGGAAGCGCTTTATAGCGGTCCGCGCTCAGCTGTTGCAGCGCGAGGGCGCATTCGACGGCGCCGACCACCGAAACGAACTCGATCAGCACCCCGTCGCCAGTGGTCTTGACGATCCGCCCGCCATGCTCGGGAACGAGGGGCGCGGCGTCAGTGCGATGCTCACGCGATGCGTGCGCTGTGCCCGCCTCATCCTCGCCCATCAGGCGCGAGTAGCCCGCGACATCGGCGGCGAGGATCGCGGCAAGGCGGCGGGTGGCGGGCATGGTCGACCCAGCGCTCGGTTTCTCGCGCCGAGGTTAACCCAAAACTGCCCTCGATCCCCTACCCTTCTTTAGGTCATCGCGCTGGCGCCTTAGCCTCGACCGTCTGGAGGACCTCAAAGCCCTCGAACTCGGGGTGTCCGAGATAAAGTGGCTTGTTGGAACCGGCGTCGTGGTGCGCACGGCGGAATGCGTCCGACCGCGTCCACGCCTCGAAATCGGCCCTGCTACGCCAAATCGAATGTGACGAGTAGAGGACATGGTCCTCGCGATCCGGGCCGCGCAGCAGGTGAAACGTCATGAAGCCCGGGACCTCACGCAGATGCGTATCGCGCGTCGTCCAGACTTGCTCGAAATCCGCCTGCGACCCGGGAACGACTTTGAAGCGGTTCATCGCGATAAACATGGGCTCGCCTTTAGGGTTACCATACGCGCGCAGCTGTTATATCGCCGCTGCCGCTTCCCGTCCTCTCTCACCTGCTCTACGATCGCCGCTAGCGGGCACTACCGGGGCGGTAGCGAGATGAACGACACGTCCGACAACATCATCGTCGATACCGCGACCCGGATCTTTCAGGATCTGTGCGAGCCCGCTACGATCAACGATGCCGAGAAAGGCGTTTGGCCAAGGGCTCTGTGGGACGCGCTCCAAGAGTCGGGGCTCCTGCTCGCCTGGGTGTCCGACGATCTCGGCGGCGCCGGCGCGACGATGGCCGACGGTTTCGCGGTATTGCGTGTAGCCGGTCGGTTCGCGGCACCGGTGCCGCTCGCCGAGACCTTGATGGCCGGCTGGCTGCTTGCTCGCGCCGGCGTCACTGTGCCGAGCGGACCGATGACCGTGGCGCCGGTTCATGCCGACGGCCATATCGAGCTTCGGGGGGATGGCACCCTCTCCGGCCGAGCGCGCCGCGTACCGTTCGCCCGCAACGCCGGCCGCAACGCCGGCCACATCGCCGTTCTCACGCATCGCGAAAATGACGTCGCCGTGGCGCTGGTCCGGGCGTCGGGCCTCGCGATTAGGCAAGCAACCAGCCTCGCGGGCGAGCCGAGCGACGAGGTGTCGTTCGACGGCGCCGTTCCCACAGTGGTGCGGCCGGTGGATCTCGACCAGGACCTGCTCGTCAGCTTCGGCGCTGCCGTGCGAGTGCAGCAGATGGCCGGCGCGCTCGAAAAGATCCTCGAACAGTCGGTGCAACACGCACTCGACCGCTCACAGTTCGGGCGACCGATCGCCAAGTTTCAGGCAGTCCAGCACAATCTGGCGATGCTGGCGGGCGAGGTGGCTGCGGCCAGTGCAGCTGCGGACGCCGCCGCGGAGGCCTGTTCCGGTCCCGAGATCAGCATCGGCGAAGTGGCGATCGCCAAAGTGCGCGGCGGCGAGGCGGCCGGCACCGGTGCCGCGATCGCCCATCAGGTGCATGGTGCCATGGGCTTTACTTACGAGCATTCCCTGCATCATGCGACGCGCCGGCTGTGGGCTTGGCGCGAAGAGTTCGGCAACGAGGCGGTGTGGGCCCAGCGTCTCGGGCGGATGGTCGCAGCGCACGGCGCCGACCAGCTCTGGCCCTTCATCGCCCAAGGCTCGTGATGATTGGAATGGAAACGAAATCTACCTTTGCGAGAAGCCCTCTCCGCCCTTCAGGGGGGAGGGGCCCGACGCGCAACGGCGGGAGGGTGAGGTGGGCGGCTCCGCCAACCATCATCGGCCCCCCTCACCCTTCCCTCTCCCCCCGGCCGGCGGGGGGAGAGGATAAAGCCGGGAGATACCGATGAATTTCAGCTTCCGCTTCGACCCGATCGAATTGCCGTCGGAGGCCAAAGAATTGCGCCAGGAGGTCCGTGCTTTTCTGCGCCAGGAGACGGAGGCCGGAACCTTTGTCCCGGGCGACGGCAAAGGGTCGTTTTCGCGCGAGTTCAGCCGCAAGGTCGGAACCAAGGGCTGGATCGGCATGACCTGGCCCAAGAAATACGGTGGCCACGAGCGCTCCCATCTCGAGCGTTATGTCGTGACCGAGGAGATGCTGGCAGCGCGCGCGCCGACCCGCGCGCATTCGACCGCCGATCGGCAGAGCGGTCCGGTCATTCTGCGCTACGGCCACGAGGAAATCCGCCAGAAGATTCTGCCGCAGATCGCGCGCGGCGAGCTGTGCTTCTGCATCGGTCTCAGCGAGCCCAATTCGGGCTCGGACGTGTTCGCCGCCTCGACGCGGGCGACCAAGACCGACGGCGGCTGGCTGGTCAATGGCCGCAAGATCTGGACCAGCGGCGCGCACCACGCCGATTACATGATCGCTCTGCTGCGCACCTCGCCAAAGACCAAGGAGAACCACCGGCACGGGCTGACCCAGTTCCTGGTCGAGATGAAGACCCCCGGCATCACTACGCGGCCGATCATCAACCTGACCGGCGGCCACGACTTCAACGAGGTCGTGTTCGACGACGCGTTCCTGCCCGACTCCCATCTGATCGGCGAGGTCGACATGGCGTGGAAGCAGGCGACCGACGAACTCGCCTATGAGCGCAGCGGTCCCGACCGCTGGATCGAGACCTTTCCGGCTCTGGTCGAGCTGGTCCGGCGGGCCGGTGAGGAGCCGAGCGAGCGACTGGCCGAGGGCATAGGGCGGGAGGTCGCCCACCTCGCCACCCTGCGCCGGATGTCGCTCTCGGTCGCGGGCATGCTGCAAGCCGGCAAGACCCCGTCTGTCGAGGCGGCAGTGGTCAAGGATCTCGGCACCAATTTCGAGCAGGCCCTGCCCGACAAGGTGCGCCTGTTGGCGCCGCAGACCGGCGATGCACAGCCCGACAGCAATGACGACCGGTTCGAAGAGGCGTTGCGCTACGCCACCCTGATCGCGCCCAAATTGACAATCCAAGGCGGCACCCGCGAAGTCCTGCGCGGCATCATCGCCCGAGGCCTCGGGCTGCGCTGAGCCAGATGCCCGACCTCAAGCCCCTGCTCTCGCCCGACAGCATCGCCGTCATTGGCGCCTCCGCGGACACCGAGAGCTTGCGCGGTCGCCTGACCCGCGCGCTGATCGGCCACGGCTATGACGGGCGCGTCTATCCGGTGACCCGCAGCCAGGGTGAGGTGCTCGGGCTCAAGGCCTATCCCTCTGCCGCCGCACTGCCCGAGCCGGCCGATCTTGCGGTGGTTCTCGTGCCGGCCGCGCATGTCGTCGAGACGCTTGCGCAGTGCGGGGAGCGAGGGATACGCGCCGCGGTGGTGATCAGCTCGGGCTTTGCCGAAGAGAGCAACGAGGCGGCCCGTGCCCGCGATGGCCAATTGCGCGCGGTCGCCGAGCGCTTTGGTATGGTCGTGTGCGGCCCGAACTCCGAGGGCATCGTTAACCCGCTGAGGCCGCTGGTTGCGACCTTTAGTCCGGTGTTCCATGACCCGCAGCGCAGCTTCCCGCCGGTCGCGGGCAAGGCGCGGCCGATCGCCGTCAGCTGCCAGAGCGGGGCTTTGACATTTTCGTTCCTGAGTCGCGGCCGCGACCGGCAGCTGCGCTTTACGCACCAGGTCAGCGCCGGCAACCAGACGGTTCTCGAAGCGCATGACTATGTCGATTGGTGGCTCAACGAAGGCGGCGCCGACATTTTTCTGCTCTATCTCGAAGGGATCCGCCGGCCGGACCGCTTTCGTGCAGTCGCCGCCAAGGCTGCGGAGGCTGGCAAGCCGCTGATCGTCGCTAAGGTCGGTCGGTCGGTCGCCGGGCGGCGCGCCGCGGCTTCGCACACCGGCGCGTTGGCGCATGCCGGCGTCATCGACGATGCGATCTTTCGCCATCACGGGATCATCCGCGGCGAGGACCTGGACCACATGGTCGATGTCGCGACTGCTTTCGCCTTCTGCCGGCTGCCGCGTGGGAATCGCGTCGCGGTCATCACCGGCTCGGGGGGCAGCGCGGTGTGGATGGCCGACATCCTCTCGGCGCAGGGCCTCGAACTACCGGTGCTCGAGAACGACATCCAGCGGCGGGTTCTGGCGCTTCTGCCTTCCTACGCCTCGGCGCAGAACCCGGTCGACGGCACCGCCCAGGCGATCCACGAAGTCGGATATGCGCGGCTTGTCGAGATTGTCCGCGAATCGAAGCGGATCGATGTGATCCTGTTGATCGGCTCGCTCGCCAATGACGCGACCGCGGCCCAACGGGCCGAGGAGCTCGCGGCGATCACCGACTCCACCGAGCAGCCGATCCTGTTGTCGACTTACACGACAGCCTCGCCCGGCTCGATGGCGGCGTTCGCGAAGACGGGCATCCCCTGCTACACCTCAATGCCGAGCTGCGCCCGCGCAATCCGCGCATTGGTCGAATACGCCCAGTTCCAGGCCCGGCGCGGCCGAACGCAAGGGGCGCAGGAAACTAGGCCGAGCCTGCGCCAGGAGGTCGACCGAGCGCTCGCCGCCGCCGGCTCGGTGCTGACCGAGGTCGAAGCCAAGGCTGTGCTCGCGCGCTATGGCGTGGCGTGCCCGCCCGAGGCGCTGGTGACCAGCGCCGAAGAGGCGGCGTCCGCTGCGGCCAGGATCGGCGGTCCGGTTGCACTCAAGGTCCAGTCACCCGACATCATCCACAAGACGGAGGCTGGCGGCGTGGCGCTCGGCATCACCGGCGATGCCGCGGTGCGTGAGGGGTATCAGCGAGTGCTGGCGGCCACCAAGGCGGCGCATCCCGGGGCGGCCATCCATGGCGTTTTGGTCCAGGCAATGGCGGCGCCGGGCCATGAGATGATCCTCGGCATAACGCGCGATCGGGACTTCGGCCCGATGCTGATGGTCGGGCTCGGCGGCATCCATGTCGAAGTGTTGCGTGACGTTGTTTTTTCTCCAGTGCCGATCGGGCGGGACGAGGCATTGTCGCTGCTCGGCGATCTCAAGGGCGCTGCGGTCCTCGACGGGGTACGCGGTGCGCCTCCGGCCGATCGCGCGGCGCTTGCCGAGTTGATCGCGGCGCTATCACGCTTCGCCGCCGACCATGGCGATCTGATCGAGGAAATCGACCTCAACCCGGTCATCGTCCACGCACAAGGGCAGGGCCTGACCGTGGTCGATGCGCTAATCGTCAAACGTAAGCATCGAGGAGATCCGAAATGAGCGACATCGGTGTCAGCCAGGACGGCTTCGTCGCTACGGTCGAGATGCGCCGCCCACCGCACAATTTCTTCGACAGCGAGCTGATCGCCGAGATCGGCGAGGCCTTCGAGCGGCTCGACGCTGACCCCGGATGCCGGGCGATCGTACTCGCCGCCGATGGCCGCTCGTTCTGTGCGGGTGCCGATTTTTCCAAGCGCATGGAAACCGGGACAGTCGCCGAGGGTAGCCGCAGCGGCGCCGGACGCCACCTCTATAAGGAGGCGATCCGACTGTTTCGCACCAAGAAGCCGATTGTCGCCGCGGTGCACGGCGCGGCCGTCGGCGGCGGGCTCGGTCTGGCGCTGGTTGCGGATTTTCGCGTTACTTGTCAGGAGGCGCGCTTTAGCGCGAACTTCAACCGGCTCGGCTTTCATCCCGGTTTTGGCTTGACCACGACGCTACCGCGGCTCGTCGGTGTCCAGCAGGCGGCACTGATGTTCTACACCGGACGCCGCATCCCCGGCGACGAAGCCGTCCGGATCGGGCTCGCCGAGTTGTTGGTGCCGCTCGCCGAGGTGCGCAGTGCGGCTCAGGCGCTGGCGCTTGAGATGGCGCAATCGGCTCCGCTTGCCGTTATGGCGACGCGCGAGACTGTGCGGCGCGGCTTGTGCGACGCCATCGAAGCCGCCACCGAGCGCGAGCTCGTCGAGCAGGATTGGCTGCGCCGGACCGAGGACTTCAAGGAGGGCGTCAAGGCGATGGCCGAGCGCCGCCTCCCCGACTTCCGGGGACGGTGAGCCTGAGGCACCGCCAAACCGTTTCGCATCGTCGCTCGGTCGGGTCATAACGCGGGGTCGTGGTAAGTCGCAGTAATTCCCGTTGCGCGCGCTGCTCAAATCGGCGATCGTTTACTATATCTTACGTGGAATTCTTGGGAGGAAACGCGGCATGCGGGTTCCGGTCTCCCATCCCATCTTGATTACCGCCGCCTTGTGGTTGACGCCCGCTGCGGCAGATGAGACGAGCCAAGTCCCGGTTTGGAAGGGCGCTTCCGTCTCTGAAAAACTTCGCATCATTCGACAAACCCTCGGCTCTGTCGACACCATAGCCGCAAACGAGCAGCCGGCAGCGGGCCAGAAATGGCGAAACTGCATCTCCGGCTATTGGCGGAACTGCTGAAATTGCCTGAGACAACGGTGCGATAATGGACACGATCGTAGTCGACTTGACGATTGGTCCTGTTAAATTTCAATATTCCTTGATGTTCATGATTTTTTTGTTCGTTGGATGGCTGACAGTATTATTTCATTCGCGAGACAATTTTGATCAGCCGACTTACGAATTGACGGCGAACGAGCCTGCTTCTATTATGGTTCCGCGCTTCTTTTCATCGAATAACCTGTACTTACGGGGATTTCTGATTTACCTCACCGGAATGACCGGAATCTATGTGGCGCTAAGCTTGGCCGGCGAGGCACTAGTCAAAGGGGTTCTCGCCGTATTTGAGGATCCCACCATGAACGCTGTTGCTGAACCGGCGTCCGGGAACAGCATCATTGTACCCAGCCAATGGCCGCTGGTGCTTGCGCTCGCTATGGTCGGGCTGGCGCCAAAAATTACCGGGTTGCGCGCCCCCGAACTCTTGCTGCGCCGCTTCAGCCATCGGATCGCGTTGATCCCGGCTTATGCGAAATACCTGGCATTTGAAATGCAGGAGGCGCCTTTCGACAGCCAATTTTCAAGGGATTTAAAATACCCGAGCTTTGTTCACTACCGGCCGGCGGCGAGCGCGGTCGCGGCCGGCGATCAAGCGTGGCGTAAAACCTGTATGATTTTCAATCATGTAAAGGGTCTCGCTGACGGCGTGGTGGTGCCACGCTCGGGTCGTCCGCTCGATGCAGGCCAGCGCATCCCCATCCAGAAGGAGGTGCAAGTCTTTTCGTCCGTGTTGCGGGACATGGACGGCAAACTGCAAGACATTAGTTTGAACGACGAAGAACGAGCCGATCTCGAGACGCAACTGCAACAGTTGCTGTTACGCGCCTATCTGCTCGCGGCGTGCGCCATCATGGCTTTTGAGGTGCGTGACATCCCGACGGAAATGCGGGAAATGGGGTTTGCCGAAATACCCGCGAGTATACCCACCTTGATGCCGATACTAATGGTATTCGGCCTGCTTTTCTTTGTGCTGATAATCGGCAACAGCACACTTGCCGCACTCGGCTTCCAAGAGCTGGTGGCTCCGAGCTTCTTATTGATTTGCCTATCGACCTTCTACCTGGTTTCCTCGTACGGGACGGCAGCCTTTACCGCCATCACCTTATATCGGAGGCGGGAACATCAGGGATACTGGCGGGATAATCCGCAATGGGCCGGCAGTTTCACTACGTTCTTTCCAATCGGTGTTTGCGCTTACCTGTCGAGCTTGCTGGTGTTATCAATCATGCTGTTCCCAATCCTGGCTCCCCAAGGCCTCGACAAGCTGGTTAATTTCGCCACGTTTCGCTCGATATCGCCGGCGATCGGCGCGCTGCTTGCCTGCTGGTGGCTCAAGCAGGGTAGGTTGCAATGGCCGAGCTTTGTAAAGTTCCTGGCGACCACTTCGATAACACTGGCTGCGATCGCCGGATTTGCCTCCTTCCTGATCTCGGCTTTGAACAACGAGCCGCAGCCGCTCCCGGCAATAGTGTTCGACGCGGCACAAGGGTTGGTCAGCGGATTGGCGATCGGCTTTCTCGCCGAGGTTACGCGGGCCTATCTGACCAAGACTTCGATCTCAGGCGAACCCCGCCGTGGCGAAAGCGCATCCACCCCGGCGACATCCGGCGCTCCTGAGGGCGCGGTAACCGGCGCCCGTATCGGCTTTTAGCATGGTCCGAAGTACCCACCCACGTGCACTTGTCCGGATCCGCTTTCAGTATCGGTAGCGGGCCGAGGCAATGGCGAGCCGCCAACTCTGCATCGTGTCCGGCGTCGTGAGCGCCGGGTCAAACGGGTCGAAGCCGGCCTGTCTCAGTCGCGCCAGCGAGCGCTCCGCGACAATCGCTGGCAACAATGCGGGAAGCGCACGACGCGCTATCGAGTGGTGGTGGGCGCGTGCCGAGGCGAGGTGCCGCGAGGCGACGGCGGCGATTTCGGCCGCCGCCGAGCGCAACGCGGGGGTGCTGCGCAATGCCCGATAATCGGCTGAATCGAGCGCGGTTTGCACGGCAATGTCGGCTGGGATGATCAGGCGGCCCGCCCGCGCCTGGAACGGCATCGCCCGCAAGAGTCCGGAAAGCGCATAGGCGACGCCGATATGGAACCCGGCCTTTTCGGCGGCAGGGTCATCACGGATGCCGAGGCTTTCGAGAGCCAGATAGACGAGCCGCGCCGAGGTCGCTTCGGCATAGTCTTGCAAGGCGGCGAGGCTGGCCGAAGGAGCTTCGTCAAGATCTTGTTCACGCGCGTCGACCAGCCGCTCGAAATGGGCGCGGGTCAAACCACCAGCCCGGATCGCGGTGGTCAGCGCCTCGACGACGATGTGGTGGCGGACCACACCCCCCTCGAACGCAGCAGCAATGCTCTCGCGCCACCACTGCAACCGAATTTGACCGAGCACCGGTTCGCTGACGGTTTCGCGGATTCGAGCAACCTCGTAATTGAACGCGTAGAGCGCAAACAGCGCTTCGCGGCGCTCGGCTGGGGCGAACAATGCCGTCTGGAACCGGTCATGGTCGTGTCGGCGAACGAGAGCAGCTACAGGAGAAAGGCGACCGGACCCAGGGGAACGGCTTTCCCCCGCCGACGTTTCCCTGTTAATTAATCCCCGCAAAACTCAACGCTCACCATAACCCCGGAGAGGTCGCCATGGCTTTCGAACTGCCCGCCCTGCCCTACCCGAAGAACGCGCTCGAGCCGCATATCTCGGAGCGAACGATGGACTTCCATCACGGCAGGCATCACCAAGCCTATGTCACGAACCTCAATAACCTCGTCAAGGGCTCCCCGGCGGAGAACCAATCGCTCGAGGAGCTGATCAAGGCGAGCTATAAGGACACATCGAAGGCGGGCGTGTTCAACAATGCCGCCCAGGTGTGGAACCACACCTTCTTCTGGAACTCGATGAAGCCGCACGGCGGCGGCTCACCGAGCGGCCAGGTCGCCCAGGCGATCGACCGTGACTGCGGCGGCCTCGAAAAATTCAAGGAGCAATTCAAGGCGGCGGCGGTCGGTCAGTTCGGCAGTGGCTGGGCGTGGCTTGTCGGCGACGGTGGGAAGCTCAAGATCACCGCCACACCAAACGCGGTCAATCCGCTAGCCGAAGGCCAGACGGCGCTTCTGACCTGCGACGTGTGGGAACACGCCTATTATCTCGACTTCCAAAACCGTCGCCCGGATTTCGTGCAGACCTTCCTCGACCATTTGGTGAATTGGGATTTCGTCGCGCAGAATTTGTCGAAAGCCCGTTGATCCTGCTGATCGTCCGAAGAAAGGCCCCGCGCCAGAGGGGCCTTTCAGGACACCGGCAGTAGCGCCGCAGCAACGCGGCGGTCTTCGGCGACAAGCACGTTGTAGGTGCGGCATGCGGCTCCTGTGTCCATCGGTTCGAGCACGATGCCGGCATCGCGCAGCGTCTTTCGCAGAGTGTGCGGAACCGCGCCCATAACCCGGCCGAGGCCAAGCAGAAGAATTTGCACCCCGCCATGCTCGATGATCGGCGCCAGGCTCTCCCAGGTGACGTCGGAGCCGCTGACTGCCGACCACGGCAGGGTGCAATCAGGGAACACCAGGACCGAGCCGCGGTAGATCACGCCGGCGACCCGAAAGCCACTTTCTCCATAGCGCTCGATGACCTGACGGCCGGCCGGGACGAGTGGGGTCAGCTCCATTGGGATCGTCCGCGCGACCGCGGCGGCATCAGAGACGTCCCGGGCGCGCCGGCCTTTGCGGCTTCGCCCGAGCGAGCAATCGCGGCGCGGTTCGGCTGTACGTAGTAGAGCACCGGAGCCGCGATGAAGAGCGAGGAATAGGTGCCGATTACGACACCCCACAGCATCGCGATGCTGAACCCGCGCAACACCTCGCCGCCGAGAAACAACAGCGACAAGACGGCGAGCGCGACCGTGCTGACGGTCAGGATGGTCCGCGACAGTGTCTCGTTGAGCGCAAGGTTGATCAGGTCGCGGAACGGCATCGTCCGGTATTTGCGCATCGATTCGCGCACGCGGTCGTAGATCACGACGGTGTCGTTGACCGAATAGCCGGCGACGGTCAGGATCGCCGCCAAAGTGGTCAGATTGAACTCGAGTTGCAATAGCGCGAACAGTCCGACCGTGGTGACCACGTCGTGCAACGTGGAGATCATCCCGCCGACGCCGAACTGCCACTCGAAGCGGAACCAGATGTAAAGAGCAATCGCGAACAGTGCGAGAATCGTCGCGATTACCCCGGCACGGATCAATTCACCGCCGACGCTGGGGCCAACGACCTCGACCCGGCGATACTCGACCGTGGTTCCGAGCGCTTGGCGCACCAGCTGAACCACCTGCTCCTGGGCCGCATCGCCGCCGGGTTGGCGCGGCAGACGGATCAGCACATCGGTCGGTGGGCCGAACCCCTGCAGCGAGGCCTCGCCGATGTGCAATGCGTCGAGCTTTTGCCGCATTTCGGCGAGGTTTGCGGGGCCGGTTGTCGACCGCACCTCGATCAAGGTGCCGCCGACGAAGTCGATCCCATAGTTGAGCCCGACCGTCAGAAACAAGACGATCGACGACAGGGTCAGCAACAGTGAGAAGGCGAACCCGACTTTGTGCCAGGCCATGAAGTCGATCTTCGGCGTGCGCCGGATGACGATCAGCGGTCTCATCTGAGTGTGGTCATCGCAGAATGTCGGCCGGTCAAATCGGGATCGCCTTCGGCTTCCACTGACGCAGCCAGGTGACGATTAACAGGCGGGTGACGAGGATCGCCGAAAAAAGCGATGTCAAGACGCCGATGCTGAGCGTCACGGCAAAGCCCTTGACCGGCCCAGAACCGAGCCAGAACATCAAAAAGCCGGCGACCAAGGTCGTCACGTGGCTGTCCAGGATCGTGCCAAAGGCCCGCTTGAAACCGGCGTCGAGCGAGGACAGCATCGTCCGGCCGCCCCGCACCTCCTCGCGGATGCGCTCGTAGATCAAGACATTGGCATCGACTGCCATGCCCATCGTCAGTGCGATGCCGGCGATACCCGGCAAGGTGAGCGTGGCGCCAAGCAGTGACAGGCTTCCTAGCATTAGGCACAAGTTAAAGAATAACGCAATGTCCGCGAAGATCCCGAACAACCCGTAAAACAGGATCATGAAGATGACCACCAGCGCGACCCCGACAATGCTGGCGATCGCTCCGGCATGAATCGAATCGGCACCCAGGTCCGGTCCGACAGTCCGCTCCTCAAGGATCGTGATCGGCGCCGGCAGGGCGCCGGCACGCAACAGCAGGGCGAGATCACTGGCCGATTGAACGGTGAAGCTGCCGGAGATGATGCCGCTGCCGCCGAGGATCGGCTCCCGAATGACTGGCGCGCTAATTACCTTGTTGTCGAGCACGATCGCAAACGGCTTGCCAACATTTTCGCGCGTGGCTTCGCCAAAGCGTTTGGCGCCCGCGGCATCGAAGCGGAAGCTTACGACCGGTTCGTTGTTCTGAAAGGTCGGCTGCGCGTCGACGAGCGTGTCGCCGCCGACCATTACGCGCTTGCGCACGACGTAAGCGGGCGGACCCACGTGCCCGGCTCGTCCCTCCTCGGCTGACAGGATCTCGTCGGAAGGTGGTAACCGCCCCCGGCGTGCATCCTCGAGCGAGACGCTGGTGTCAACCATCTGGAAGGTCAGCTTGGCGGTCCGGCCGAGAAGCGCCTTGACATGCTCGGGGTTGTCGACACCGGGCAGCTGCACCAGGATTTGGTCTGAACCCTCGCGTTGAATCGTCGGCTCCTTGGTCCCGGTCTCGTCGATCCGCCGGCGAATGATCTCGATCGACTGATCGACTGCCTGGCGTCGTCGCGCGTCGGTGGCAACCGTGCTGAATCGCATCGTCCCCGACCCGTCGGCCGCAATCTCGACGGAGAGGTCCGGATCGATTTTACGCAGCGCCTGACGTGCATCATCAATGCGCTCGGGCTCACGGATCGTGAATGCGATCGCATCGCCCACGACGTCGAGGCCGGTGTAGCCGATATTGGCATCGCGCAACGCGTTGCGCACGTTGTCAATCAGCGAGTTGAGGCGCTCGCGCTGCGCTGCGGCGACATCGACCTGCAACAGCAAGTAGGATCCGCCCCGTAAGTCCAGCCCCAATGCCACCTGTTTGTGGGGCAAGAAACTCGGCATTTGTGCAAGTAGAGATTGGCCGAACAGATTCGGCACTGACAGCAGTACGCCGAGCGCGCATATAGCGCAGATCAGCGCGATTTTCCAGTTCGCGAAATAAAGCATGCCAATAACTTTCGTAACGGCAAAAGCAGGTTAATCCTTTGTTTCGGCCTTTGCCCGAGCCTCCTCCCTTTGCTTTGCCGCCTCGCGCGCCGCCGTCGGATCCGGCTTGGCGAGCACGCTTGAGATCGTGCTGCGCAGGACGCGGACACGGACGCCATCGGCGATGTCGACCGTCACCTCCTCGGGGTTCTCCACTCGTGCTACCGTGCCGATGATGCCGCCTCCGGTCACGACTCGGTCCCCGCGCCGCAGCGCGTCGAGCATCGCTTTCTGATCTTTTGCCTTGCGCTGCTGCGGTCGGATCAAGAGGAAGTAGAAGACGACAAAAATCAGGACCAGAGGGAGAAACTGGACTAGTGCGCTCTGATTGTCGAATATCCCGCTAATGCCTGTTCCCTGGGCGTAGGCGGCAGAAATCAGCATCGGCATCAAGCCTCGAGATCACGCGCCGCAGCGACCCGACGGAGCGGCTTTGCCGGTCTCGACGGGAATATCGCGACCGCACACCAGGCAAATTGGTACGCGATGCCTGGTTAAAGAGCAATGGTCGGACCTTCGCTGCGCCCAAGAGGCGCATCTTTGGCCGAAAGTCAGCCCGGTGGAGAACCCCGTTCGGTGCCGGCGGTCGGCAACGGCGCCAGGAACTCGCGCGGATCGACCGCATGGTTGCCGCGACGCAGCTCGAAATGGAGCTGTGGCTCGGCGACGCTGCCGGTGGAGCCGACGCGCGCAATTGTCTGGCCGCGGGCGACCTTGTCACCGCGTTTGACCAACATCAATTCGCAATGCGCATAGGCTGAGATCCAGCCGTTCGAGTGTTTGACGAGAATCAGGTTGCCGTAGCCGCGTAGCTCGTTGCCGGCATAGGCGACGACTCCTCCATCGGCCGCCTCGATTGGGGCGCCGCGAGGGGCCGCAATATTGATGCCGTCGTTGTGCGTCCCGTCCCGCCCGGTGCCATAGCCGGAGAGGACATGGCCGCGAACCGGCCAGAGAAAAGTGCCGCCGTCCGATACCGGGGCTGGCGCCGCGGGGGTTGTCGCTGGCAGCTCCGGTGTTGCGGCGGGCGCCGACGGCAGGGCAGCAGGCTTGGCATCGGGGTGGCGTTCTTCGGCGGGAGTCGACGGCAAAGGCACTGTCGGGCTAGGCGACGGCCCGGCAGCGACTGCCGGGCTTCCTGCTGGGGCTAGGGCTGGGGCTGTGCGCTCGCGCGAGATCGCCTCGGGTTGTTCTGATGCGGCGGCCTCTTGCGATCTTGGGGGCGGTAGCGCCGCGAGTGACGCCGGTGCAAGCGGAGCCGCGGGCCGGCCGGCCTGAGGGATGATCAGCGTGCGACCCATCTCGATGCGATACGGCGGCAGCAAGTGGTTCGCGTCCGCGATAACCTGCATCGGGACATGAAAGGCATGGGCAATGCCCGACAGAGTCTGGCCGCGTTGCACCGTGACCTGTTCCGGTTCAGGCGTTGGCGCTAGTTCGCCGCTCACCACCGGAGCAGGCCCGTCCGGTCGCTGGCCGCAGGCCGCGACCAGTAGCGCCAGCGCCGCGACGGCGCCGCCGCATCCTCTTTTACTGATCTTTCTCATTGTCCCCGTGCACGCCCCCCGACGCGCAAGAAACTCGATACTTCGTACGCTAACCCCGAATCATGTCAAGTTTTGGTTCCCTGTGCCGCGGCAGCCCGACGACGAGCGGCACAAATCGAACCAAGCCCAAGTTCTCCGTCGAAAACACGTCATCATGGCGCCGAATGCGGAGCAGCTGCTGATCGCGGTGATTCTCGCCAACCGGCGCGACCAGCACCCCTCCGGGCGCCAGCCCTTGAATAAGGGCCGCAGGAACCTGTGCCGCCGCAGCAGTGATGATCACGCGATCGTAGGGCGCCAGTTCAGGCCAACCCTTCGTCCCGTCAGCGAAGCGGCAGACAATGTTATGCAACCGCAGTTCGCTGAAACGGCGCTCGGCATCGCGCAACAGCCCGCGATGCCTCTCGACCGAGAACACCCGACGGCACAGGCGTGCAAGCACCGCAGTCTGATACCCCGAACCGGTACCGATCTCGAGCGTATTGTGCCGCTCGCCAAGCTCCAGCTTCTCGGTCATCAGCGCAACCACGTAAGGCTGGCTGACCGTTTGACCGTGGCCGATCGGCAAGGCCATGTTCTCGTAGGCCTGATCTTCAAAGGCAGGCGGCACGAATTTTTCTCTCGGGGTCTTCTCGATCGCTCCGAGCACTCGCGTATCGCCGATCCCGGCGCGGCGCAGTTCCATCAGCAGTCGCAGCTTCTTTTGCACGAGAGGCGGCTCGCCGAGACTAGCGGCATCCCGCGTCACTCTAGTCACTCATCATCGCAACGAACACCGGGTCAGCTATCGGGCTCGATGACCTCCTGCCCTCCCATGTAAGGTTGCAATACTTTCGGGAGGGCGACCGTGCCGTTATGCCGCTGGAAGTTTTCGAGGATAGCTATCAACGTCCGGCCGATCGCAAGGCCGGAGGCGTTGAGGGTGTGCACCGGCAAAGTGCCCTTGCCGCCGACCGGGCGGTAGCGCGCCTTCATGCGCTGTGCCTGAAAGGCGCCGCAATTCGAGCAGCTGGAAATCTCGCGATAGGTCCCCTGTCCCGGCAGCCAGACCTCCAGATCATAGGTCTTGTGCGCCGCGAACCCCATGTCGCCGGTCGATAGGGTAACCACGCGATAGTGAAGGCCGAGCCTTTTCAGCACTTGCTCGGCGCATTCGGTCATCCGCTGGTGTTCGCTAGCCGAATCCTCCGGCCGAGTAATCGAGACGAGCTCAACCTTCTCGAATTGGTGCTGGCGAATCATGCCACGTGTGTCTTTTCCTGCAGCTCCGGCCTCGGAGCGGAAGCAGGACGTCCACGCCGTATAGCGCAGCGGCAGATTGCCCTCGTCGAGGATTTCGCCTGCGACCAGATTAGTCAGCGACACCTCGGCGGTCGATATCAGCCAGTAATCGTCGGTCGTGCGGAACAGCTCATCGGTAAATTTCGGGAGTTGGCCGACCCCGAAGACCGCTTCGTCGCGGACCAGCAACGGCGGCGACACCTCGGTGTACCCGAATTCCATCGTGTGAAGATCGAGCATGAACTGGCCGAGCGCCCGTTCGAGCCGGGCGAGCGCGCCACGCAGTACAACAAATCGCGACCCGGACATTCTGCCGGCGCGCGCGAAATCCATCAGGCCGAGCCGCTCGCCGATCGCATCGTGAGACACCGGGGCGAATTCAAAGCGCGGCGGTTCGCCGTAATGCCGCAGCACCCGATTCGCGGTCTCGTCGGGACCGTCTGGCACGTCTTCGGCCGGCAGGTTTGGCAGGCCAGCGAGGATCCCGTCGATTTCCTGCCGCAGCCGCGAAGCCTCGGCGGCCTCGTTTGCCTCGGCCTCCCTAGTCGCCCTCTGCGAATCGACCAGCGCCTGGACATCGAGACCGCGCGACTTGGCGGAGCCTATCTCTCTGGAAATCCGATTTCGCTGAGCCTGTGCTTCCTGCGCGCGGGTCTCGGCAGCTCGCCACGAACGGTCTCGCGCAAGGATTTCCTCGGCGTGCTTTGATAAACCTCGCCGAGTGAGGCCACGGTCGAATTCCTCCGGATGCTCCCGGATCCATCTGAGATCGTGCATCGGCTCCCGTCATGCCCGGGCTTGTCCCGGGCATGTCCTGGATCGCCGAGTCAAGCCCGGCGATGACGAAACATTAGGTGGATATAAAGAGCCGGTTGGAGCGCGTCCATGGCCAGCAACGTCAGGCGCCTGGGGCGGGCTTTGCCTTTCCCGCGAGCTCGGCCTCCTCTTCCGCCTCGCGGCGAGCGCGCGCCTTCTCCACCATTCGGCAGGAAACGATCGAGGCCTCGAAAAGAATGATCAGCGGCACTGCGAGACTGGTCTGGCTGACAATGTCGGGCGGGGTCAACACCGCCGCCACGACGAACATGGCGACGATCGCATAGCGGCGCTTAGAAGCGAGACCAGCAGAGGTGATGAGACCGACGCGGGCCATCAAGGTAAGCAACACCGGCATCTGAAAAGCGATGCCAAACCCCAGCAGCAGGGTCATGACCAGCGACAGATATTCGTTGACCTTGGCCTCGAGGACGATCGGCAGCCCGCCGTCGAGGCCAGTCGGAGTCTCAAAGCTGACGAAGAACCGCCAGGCGATCGGGATCACGACAAAATAGGCGAGCGAGGCGCCCATTACGAACAGCACCGGGGTGGCGAACAGGTAGGGGTAGAAGGCTCGCCGCTCGTTCTTGTAGAGGCCGGGTGCAACAAATTTCCAGACCTGGCTTGCGACGACAGGGAAGGCGAGGCAGAGACCCGCCCAGAACGACACCTTGACATAGGTGAAAAAGGCCTCGGTCAAGCCGGTGTAGATCAGATGTCGGCCAGTCTGCCCCTCGAAGATGACGGCCAGCGGGTGTACCAAGAAACCGTAGATGCGCTCCTTGAACTGATAGCAAATCAGAAAGCCGACCATGATCGCGCCGATCGCCCACATCAGCCGGTTGCGCAGCTCGATCAGATGATCGAGGAGCGGCATCCTGCCCTCTTCGAGCTCGGCTTCCCTGTCGTCGTCCAACGCGAACCCTAAGGTTTGGGCGGCACGATATCGTGACCGACCGTGTCCGGCGGCGCGATTGCGGGAGCCACGGGGTCGGTTGTGCCGATTTCGGCCACTCCTGTGGCGGTCTGCGCCCCGCTATCCACCGCGAGCGCCGCCTGCTCCGGCGGCGCGATTGCGGGAGCCACGGGGTCGGTCGTGCCGATTTCGGCCGCTCCTGTGGCGGTCCGCGTGCCGCTATCCGCGGCGAGCACCGCATGTTCTGCAAAATTCGGCAGTTCGGGCGGCTTCAGGCTTTCGGCCAGGCTCCCGGTCGGATCGACAGCCTGGCGGAACTCCTTTTCTAGGTCGATCTCGGTCGCCTTTTTCAGTTCCTGACGCATTTCATCAAGTTCGGCCTCGCGGACCATCTGTTCGACGCTACTCTGGAATTCGCGCGACAACGTTCGCGCCTTGCGGACCCAAAAGCCGGCGACGCGCAACGCCTTGGGCAGATCCTTCGGCCCGATGACGATGAGCGCGATGATCCCGATCAGCATCAACTCGGACCAGCCGAAATCAAGCAGCATCCCTGCAGCTTCTCAACTTGCTTTGAAAGCAAAGCATCCGCGAGCAGACCGATGATGTCAGATGCGACTCATATGGGCAACTTCGGTCGCGGTGCCACCGCGCAGCGGCCTCGGACTAAACTGCCTCCGGCTCCTTCGCGCGCTCGCCGACGCCAGGCGAGGCGAGATCCAGAAGGCCGGCGGCGCGCAACTCGTCGACGCCCGGCAGCTCATTCAGACCGTCGAGACCAAAATGCACGAGAAAGTCCAACGTTGTCACCCAGAGGAGTGGTCGGCCGGGGCTGGCGCGCCGCCCTCTGGGGCGTACCCAGCCCGCTTCCATCAGAGCGTCGATCGTGCCTTTAGCGAGAGCGACGCCCCGTATCTGTTCGATCTCGGCGCGGGTGACCGGCTGATGGTAGGCGATCACTGCGAGGGTCTCGAGCGCCGCGCGTGACAATTTCCGGACAACCGGCCGCTCAACGCGCAATTTGGCGGCGAGATCAGGTGCGGTGCGAAAGACCCAGCCGCCGGCAAGACGAACGAGGTTCACGCCGCGCCCAGCATAGCATTCGGAGAGCTCCTGCAACAGCACCCCGACATCCGCCGCTTCATCGAAGTGCCGTGCCAGGACCGCTTCGTCGAGCGGCGCGGTCGCGGCAAACAGCAGTGCCTCGACGAGGCGCAGCTGCTGCGCCCGCTCGCTCACGCCGGCGTCCCTTCGCCGGCCAAGGCGGGGCTGCGGAGATAGATCGGGCCAAACGTCCGATTTTGTCGCAGCTCTATCCGCCCGCGGCGTGCGAGCTCGAGCGTCGCAGCGAATGTCGCGGCAAGGGCGGAACGTAGGAACAGCTCGCCGCGCAGCTCTTCGGGCAGAAAGCTCGACAGCTCGCGCCAGTCCGGCAACTGGCCGAGGAAGGAGCTCAGCCGCTTCAGGGCCTCATCTACCGAATGAAAGGCAGATGGCTCGATCGCCAGCACAGCCTCCACTGTGCGGCGGCGGTTTTCCCCATAGGCCCGCAACAACTCGTAAAGGCCGACCTCGTAGACTGGAACCGCGACCACCACCGTCCCTTCAGGCATGCCGCGCGGGAAAACGTCGTGCCCGAGCCGAGGACGGGACATCAGCCGACTTGCGGCGGTCTGCATCGCTTCGAGCAACCTCAGTCGATGCTCCAGAATGGCCGCGAGCTCGGCAGCGCGCGGCTCGTCATCCTCCGGCGGCTGCGGCAACAGAAGGCGCGATTTC
The DNA here is from genome assembly GCA_963703745.1 of uncultured Alphaproteobacteria bacterium. Taxonomy (GTDB): domain Bacteria; phylum Pseudomonadota; class Alphaproteobacteria; order ATCC43930; family CGMCC-115725; genus AP-15. Next base: position 1,325,573 of record CAVPFL010000002.1, read on the forward strand.
AGATAAGCGAGCCAGGCGGCCATCACCAGGTAGTCGGCGGCAATCTCGAGGCGCAGCTGGCGCTGCCGGGCGATAAAATCGAGGTATTGGTCCGCGAGAGCCAAGATCGAGATTTTGGCGAGATCGACCTTCTGTTCGCGGGCCAACGCCAGCAACAGATCTATCGGTCCCTCATAACCGTCGAGCTCGAGCACGAGTTGGTGAGGCCCATCGGCGCGATCAGGCTTCATTCGCTTTGCCCCGTGATCGCCAGCACAAAGCGGATCAAGGCGTCCGCCGGCGCGCTGATCAGCCAGCCGAGGATGTTGAGATTGTGACCCGTCTGCTGGCCGACATAGGGGAGAACAAATAGAAACAGCAGCAATATCAGCATTCCGTAACGCTCGACCCGCGCGAGCGGAAAGGCCAGCGCGTCGGGCAGAAGCCCAACCGCAACGCGCCCTCCATCCAAGGGCGGCAGTGGCAACATATTGAAGACGCAAAGAACTGCATTGATCTGGATCGAATGAACCAGATTGGCCGCCAGCCATTCGGCTGGGCTCGGCGGCATCAGGTCGACACCGTAGAACAAGAGGGACGAGACGATCGCCAGCAGGACGTTGGTCCCCGGCCCGGCGAGTGCGACCCATACCATATCTCGCCTGGGATGGTTCAGCCGCCCGAAATTGACCGGCACCGGCTTGGCATAGCCGAATAAAAAGGGGGAGCGCATCAGAATCAGCAGAGCTGGCAGGATGATCGTGCCGAACCGGTCGATATGCTTGAGCGGATTGAATGTGACCCGCCCTGCCTGCCATGCGGTATTGTCGCCAAAGCGGTGGGCGATGAATCCGTGCGCCGCCTCGTGAAAGGTCACCGCGATGACGACCGGCAACACCCAAGTGCTCGCCTCGTAGAGCATCGCGGCTAGGCCACCAACTGGATTCACTGCTCCGCTCGCTCCGAAATACCCCAACCCCCTAGCAACGCTTCGAACTCCTCCTCGGTCTCGCGACGGTCGAATTCCTGCACCTCAAAGCGGTATCGCATTGTCTCCGCTCGCGCTACGCGCCCTGCCGCGAGGCTCGAGATCGGTCCCGCTCCCGCGACAATCGCCTCCATGTCGCTGCGGTCGGCATTGCAGTGGAGGACCAGGTCGCAGCCGGCGGCCAGCGCACGTCCGGCCCGCTCCGCGATGTCTCCGCCGAGTGCGTGCATCGACAGATCGTCGGAGACGAGCACGCCGTCGAAGCCGATCACGCCACGGATCACTTCCGAAATCACGCGGTTCGACAATGTCGCCGGGGCTGTCATATCGATGGCCCTGTAGACGATATGGGCAGTCATTGCCCAGGGCATAGCCGCCAGCGCATGAAACGGCGCAAAATCGGTGCGCGAGAGCTCGTCGGTTTCGGTCTCGACCACCGGACACGCATAATGGCTGTCGACGCGAGCACGCCCATGGCCGGGGATATGCTTAATGACCGGCAGCACGCCGCCTTCGAGTAGCCCGTGGCACGCCGCTCGAGCAAGTTTCGTGACGCGACCAGGCTCGTTTCCGTAAGCCCGGTCGCCGATTACCGGATGCCCTCCGGCAACTGGAACGTCGAGCACCGGCAGGCAATCGACCGTAATGCCGAGATCTCGAAGATCATCGGCAATCAGCCGAGCGCCGAGCCGGACCGCAACCTCGGCCTGCGGGTCCGGCAATGATCCGAGGCGTTCTGCCGACGGATAGAGGCGCCAGGAGGGCGGCCTCAGCCGAGCCACTCGCCCTCCCTCCTGGTCGATCAGGATTGGCGCGTCGCTGCGCCCGATCGCGCCGCGCAGCGCCGCTACCAGCTCGCGGACCTGGTCGGGAGAGCGGCAGTTGCGGCGGAACAGAATAAAACCGACCGGATCGGCAGCGCCGAAGAAGCGGCGTTCGTCGTCGCTCAGCTGTTCTCCGGCACACCCCAAAATGACCGCGCGTGGCGCCTTCCAGCCCGGGGCCCTGACTTCATCGGGCAATGATGCACCCGATGCTGCGCTGTTTTAGCTCACCACAGATCCGCTCGGCGGCAGCCGGATCAGCAATAGGCCCCGCCTCTATTCGATAATAAATCCCTTTGTCGCCGAGATCGGCGCGGACCGGCGTCGCCGAGAGGCTGCCGAGCAGGTCGCCGTTCTTACGCTTGATCCGTTCCCATTCCTGGCGAGCTGCATCCTCGCTGCGCAACGAGCCGAGCTGCAGCCGAGTTCCGCCGGCCTTCGCGGCTGCCGGTTTTGACGGTATTGGGGGCACCTGCGCCGCCTTGGTCGGCGGAGCGGCAGCTTGCTGCTGCGGCTGAGCCATTTGGCTGACTGCCGGCGGATCCTCTGGCTTGCCGGACGCCGGCGGCATCGTTCCCGTCGATGACCGCGCGGCCTCAGTTTGCGACGGCGTCGGCGATGGCACGGGGCGCGGCATCGGTTTCTCCGCCGGCGCGAGCAGGTGCTCCACCACCTTGCGGGTCGGGTTGTAGATCAGCTTGTCCCGATCGGGAATCTCCATGCCGCCGGGCTGCTCCGGCTTCACCTTCGTCGGACGCTCGTCGGCGCGGATCAATGGGACGTCACCACTCGGCGGGTCGCTGCCGGTGTGGTGTTTCCCCTGAACATAGGCAAACCATAAACCGCCGCTGAATAACCCCATGATCAGCAAAGCCAGCACTGTCGCAAGCACGCGGCGCGGGCGACGCGGCGGTTCCTCGTCGCGCGCGTCGGCGAAGACCTCGGCTCGCCGATCGGGATCGACTGGTCCGAGATGATACGACATGACTACATCTCCCGCGCCGGCTCGACGCCGATGACCGCGAGACCGGAGGCGATGACGATGGCAACTGCGCGCACCAAAGCCAGCCGCACGCGGGTCAGCGCAGGCTCTGCAGCCACGATGAACCGCAATGTCGCTTCGTCTTTGCCCTTGTTCCATAGAGCATGGAACAGGGCCGCCAACTCCTGGAGATAGAACGCGATACGGTGCGGCTCGTGCGCCTCGGCCGCACTCTCTACGAGCCGCGGCCACCCGGCAAGTTGGCGGATCAACGCGAGCTCCGCGGGATCCGACAGCTTCTCGAGGGGCGTAGCGGACAATGCCGCATCCGACAGGTCGGCCTCGGGAAATTGCTCGACCGCATGGCGCATCACCGAGGCGGCGCGGGCATGGGCGTATTGCACGTAGAAGACGGGGTTGTCGCGCGATTGCTCGGTGACCTTGGCAAAGTCGAACTCCAGAGCCTGGTCATTCCGGCGCGTCAGCATAATGAAGCGGAACACATCCTTACCGACCTCATCGATGACCTCGCGTAAGGTAATGAATGTGCCGGCCCGCTTCGACATCCGCACCAGCACGCCTTTGTCGAACAAATTCACGAACTGATAGATCTTGAGGTCGAGAGATGCGGCATCGCCGGTCACCGCCCGCACCGCGGCCTGCATGCGCTTGACATGGCCGCTATGGTCGGCCCCCCAGAGGTCGATCAAATTCGCGAAGCCGCGGCGGAACTTGTCCCGATGATAGGCTATGTCGGTGGCGAAATAGGTCAACGAACCGTCCGAGCGCTTGACCGGACGATCGACGTCGTCGCCGAATAGAGTGGCGCGAAATAATACCAGAGGCCGCGGCTCCCAATCGTCCGGCGGCGGTTTGCCCTTGGGCGGTTCCAGAACACCCGTGTAGATAAGCCCTTGCCGTTCCAGCTCGGCGAGACACTCGTCGACCGCACCCTGCTCGACCAGCGCCCGCTCGGAGACGAACAGGTCATAGTGCACGCCGAGCAAGGCGAGATCGGCGCGGATCAGCGTCATCATTTGCTCGACGGCGAACTCGCGAATTGGTCCGAGCCATTCCGCCTCAGGCCGACCGAGCCATTTTGGTCCATCCCGCGCCGCCAGCGCACGGCCGGTCTCGACGAGGTAGTCGCCCGGATAAAGCCCTTCGGGGATCGGGCCGACCGCCTCACCCAGAACCTCGCAGTAGCGCAGATAGGTCGAGCGGGCGAGGATGTCGACCTGAGCGCCGGCATCGTTGATGTAATACTCGCGCTGCACCTTGAAGCCGGTCTTGGATAGCAGTGACGCCAGCGCGTCGCCCACCACCGCGCCGCGACCATGGGCGACGTGCATGGGTCCTGTAGGGTTGACCGAGACAAACTCGACGTTGACCGGCTCGCCACCACCCATCGGCGAATTGCCGAAGGCTATGCCGGCGCGCAGGATCGCACGCAGCTGAGCGTGCCAGACCTCGGGACTGAGCCTGATGTTGATGAAGCCCGGCCTCGCCGCAGCAACGGTGAACCCCGAGCCGCAGTAGTCGCCGGTGACGAACTCATGTCCCCTCAAGGCGATGGCGAGCCGCTCGGCAAGAGCCATCGGGTTCTCCCTGAGTACCCCGGCCAGCACCATCGCGGCGTTGGTTGCGAGATCGCCATGAGCCGGATCGCGCGGCGGCTCGACCGCGACCCGGCTGAGATCAAGACCTTTCGGCAGGCTCCCGTCGGCTATCAGATCCTCAAGCGCAGGTAGCACCACGAGCCGGCGAAAGTCGCTGAAGATATTGGTCATGTCGGGGCGTAGGTATCGAACAACCGATGATGTTCGTCGAGCGCAAAGCGGTCGGTCATTCCGGCGATATAGTCGGCCGCGACCCGTGCAGTATGCGGTTCGTCAGGCCCCGCAGCGAGCTCGCGCCACTCGCTTGGCAGGCATTGCGGCTCAGCTAGATAAAGCCCGAACAGGTCGTGGACCACCCGGCGCGCCTTTGAGCTCATCCGGTTGACGCGGTAATGCCGGTACATCCGCTCCAGCAGGAAATCCTTCAGCGCCCGATCGTTGCGTCGCATCTCGTCGGAGAAGGCGACAACCGGCGTGTCGAGCGCGCGGACCTCGTCGGCCGACGCAACCCCGCTCGCCGCGAGGCGCGACTGGGTCTCGACGATCAGATCGCCGACCATTCGATCGATCATCCGGCGAATCGTTTCGTGGATCAGGCGCAATTCTTCGAGCTCCGGATACCGCGAAGCAACCGCCTGGAATATTGGGCCGACCAGCGGCACGTCGCCGAGATCGGCGACCGCGAACAGCCCGGCGCGCAAGCCGTCATCGATATCGTGGTTGTTGTACGCGATGTCATCGGCGAGAGCCGCGACTTGTGCCTCGGCGCCCGGGAACGTGTCGAGGGCGAGAGGATGGTGGCGATCGTATTCAGTAATTGTCGGCGACACCGGCCGATCGATGCCGGGACCGCACAGCGGGCCGTTGTGCTTGACCGTGCCTTCGAGCGCTTCCCACGTCAGATTGAGGCCGTCGAACTCGGCATACCGGCGCTCGAGCCGGGTGAGGACCCGCAAGGTCTGATCGTTATGCGAAAATCCTCCGAAGCGGACCATTTCGGCATTGAGTGCCTCCTCACCGGCATGGCCGAACGGGGTGTGCCCGAGATCGTGCGCAAGTGCCAATGTTTCGGCTAGATCTTCGTCGAGGCCGAGCGCACGGCTCACCGTACGGGCGATCTGCGCCACCTCTAGGCTGTGGGTCAGCCGCGTGCGGTAATGATCGCCCTCGTGATAGACAAAGACCTGCGTCTTGTGAGTCAGCCGGCGAAAGGCGGTCGAATGGATGATGCGGTCACGGTCGCGCTGGAACGCCGAGCGCATCGAATGCTCGGGCTCCGGATAGAGCCGCCCGCGGGTCTCCTCCGGCTTCGACGCATAGGGCGCGAGCGGTCGGACCATCGGCAGACCCTACGCCGCACCGGCAGCAGCGTCCATTCTCGGCTGCAAAGCCCAGGGGAATGGCGGCGTCTCGGAGGCTGGCTCTCGGCTCGCGGGGCAACGACGGAGCACTCGATTCGGGGTTGGCCCGACCAAGAGCAGACGCATTAGGCTAGCTTTTGGGACCGCGGTCAGCCGGGTCGCCAACGCCACCTTCTAAGCGAGCTCGGGCAGCGGAACCTCGACACGGCGGCCGGCAGCTTCGTCGACAAGCACCAGGAACCCCCCGCCGGCACCCCGCAGCTGCACGTTGGCATTCAGCAGCTCGATTCCGTAAACCGTACCATCCGGCGCAAGATCGACATTCAGCTCGTCGCTTAGCCGGATGGTTTCGACTTGCGAACCAACCGGCTCGCGAAGACGAATATAGGCGATGTTTCGACGAGGATCGTAGCTCAACTGCATACCCGCGCGCCCCTCGGGAGTTCGGATCAAAAGTACTTGACGATGACGGTGATAACCAGCCAATCATCGCTTTCCGGTACAGCCAACACCTCAACTTGCTTCATTGTATAGCGGCGACCCCGCCACGTTCTGTCGTACTGGAAATTCCGCCGGAAACCTTGACGCCCAAATTTTGCGGGAAATCGTTCGCCTTCGATGACGTGGCCAACACCTCGCCTTCGCTCGCCCCGCGCTCGAGCATCCGAGCGCGAGCGTGCTCATGAAGTTTCATATCAGCTCAGGCGAGAGGGGGCACCCCGTCACGCCGCGGGCCACCCCGTGATTTCGACCAACCAACTCCTCCAATTCGGCGGCCGACAGCCTGGCGATGCGGTTAGGGCCGGCCGTCACCTCCGGCAGATCTCCTGCGTTGTCGAGTGGACAAAGGTACACTCGGCGCCCTCGTTTCCGTTGGAAGGCGGCATGGAGAGGAGCGGCAGCAGTCGCCTCGGGGAGCGCGAGATGGCGCCTAGCCGGCGGAGGACGGCCCGGCAAGCCCAGAGCGTCCATGGCGTGGCGAGCGCAACATCCAGTCCTAACCTCGATCCGCCGCAGGATTCGGGGTAAGGACTCATGCAAGCCTCACGGAGGCGTAGGAACGGCCGGATACGCCACAGCGCCGCGACCGCCTCCCGGAGTGCCGCGGGAGGAAGATTTTCGACTGTCACGCCTGCACTCATCCGCCTGCGCGCAGCTGCGCCGTGGCCGCCGGATCGACGCTGCCGTCGGTGGCAATGGCGACGCGGTAGTCGCGCTCGACCGCCTCGCGCGAGATCAGCCCGTCCGCTAGATCGAGCGCGACCTGCGCAGGATCGCGCTCGGTGGCATTGCCGAAGCCGCCGCCGCCCGGCAGTTCGAGGCGGATGAAATCGCCGCCAGGGACGCTCTGCCGGCCCTTCGGGCCGATCGGCTTGCCGGAGACCAAAGTAACCCGCCCAGACGCACCCGCGCCGCCGCCGTCGCGCCCGCGAGCGGGATTGCCTATCCGCTCGAAATTGCACAGCATCGCGATCGGCGTACCCTCGGCGCCGCCCAACTCGATAATTTGGCCGAGACCGCCGCGGTATCGGCCTACCCCGCCCGATCCCTCGCGAAACTCGCGCCGCCGGAACAATACCGGCGCCACCGCCTCGGTCGCCTCGACCGGGATCGTGCGCACGCCCGATGGAAACGCAGTCACATCGAGGCCATCCTTGCCGGGCCGCGCGCCGGCGCCGCCGCAGTGGAAGATCGCCGTGCTGAAGGGTTTGATGTCGGGCGGCGCGCTCCCCGCCTCTGCCCCGAGCTCATCGAGCACGTCGGCGCCCCCGTAGATCTGCGGGATCCACAACGATGACGCGCCTTCGGCAGGGACGCCATCTTTCATCACCTGATGCAGGCAGCCGAAGACGACATCGGGCAGCATGTGGCCGACGGTATGCCGGGCGGCGACGGCGCGCGGGCGCTTGGCATTCAACAGGCACCCTTCTGGAGCGCTGACTGTGATCGGGGCGAGCGAGCCCGCGTTGTTCGGAACCTCGGGAGCGACCAGGCATTTGACTCCAAAGGCGGTGTAGGCGAGCGTGTAATTCAGCACGACGTTGATGCCGAAGGCGCTCGCCGAGGAGGTTCCGGTAAAATCGACGTGTATGCCGCCCTCGTCGATGGTCATCTCGGCAGCCAAGGTCAGCGGGCGGTCGTAGCCGTCCATCGTCAGGCTGTTGCGATAGGAGCCTTTGTTCAGCTTGCCGATCGCCTCGATCGTCGCCTGGCGCGAGGTTTCGATAATGTGGTCGCCGAGTTCGATCGAGATTGGTGATGCCGAACTCCTCCATCATCTCGCCGAGCCGCCGGCTGCCTTCGTCGTTACACGCGGCGAGCGCATAGACGTCGCCTTCGACCTGTAAGGGCTCGCGCACATTGGCGCGGATCACCCGCAAGAGGTCCTCGTTCATCCGGCCTTCGCGCGCCAACGCCATCAGCGGGATCGACAGGCCTTCTTCATAAACTTGTCGCCCGTCGGGCCCCATGCCGAGCCCGCCGATGTCCACGACATGGACCGTGCTGGCGAAGAGTCCCACGGGTTCGCCGCGCAGAAAGGTCGGGCTGACCACCGTCAGATCGTGCAGATGCCCGCAGGTCAGCCATGGGTCGTTGGTGATGTAATGATCGCCGGGCCTCATCGTCTTTAGCGGGAAGGCGTCGAGGAAATGCTTGACCGCCGCCGCCATCGAATTGACATGGCCAGGGGTGCCGGTGACAGCCTGTGCCAGCATGTTGCCGTCGCGGTCGAAGACTCCGGCCGAGAGGTCTCCCGCCTCCCGCACCGTCGTCGAGAACGCTGTGCGCACCAGGGTCTGCGCTTGCTCCTCGACAACCGCGATCAGCCGGCTCCACATGATCTGCATGTGGATCTGGGATAAAGCGGTATTGGGTCTGCCAAGCATCGGCCTATCTCTCTAAGCTCCGGCCTCGCAAAGGCGTATTGTACAGGCCGCCCATTAATCTGCGCAATGTGGCCCGATCGGCCCGACCGGTCGACAGCACCCAGGTGGCGCCTCCGATGACCCCCAGGTCCACAACGATCAATTGAGCTTGGAATCGCTCATTGTTGCATCTGCAGCAAATCTGCAGCAAAACCTCGCCTGTGAGTTGCAATGCCCACGATTCCGCTGGAGAGACGGCCGGCTGACCTTTGCAAATGGCGGCTACCAAGGTTTGAGCGGACTCTATAATACGATTATGGCAACTTTGCCGATGACGTACCGGGAGGATCGGCAGCGTTTTCCGCGCATAGGTGACCGAATGTGACGCGGTCAACGAAGAGCTCACACACCAGCCCCGAGTGTAGTGTGCGTCGGCCACCGTAATTTACCAATATTAACCGCAGTTTACTCGGACGCTCGACGGTCTCGCCTCATATCAGGGGACATGGTAGCCCCGCGGCTCCCGCCCGGCGAGGACGACGGTCAGTAACGTCCAGATCAACTATCCAAGGTCAACCTACCCGGTGATCCTCATTCCGCACCAGGTCCACCGGCGGCCGGTCCTTGCTTCAGGGCCGGCCGCATTGGGGCTCAACAGGCACGAAGTAATCGGAACGATGCCGAGAGAACTGCATGCGCTGCTTCCGACGCCGGTGTCTATTCCGGTCCCCGAGAGGAAGCGCGTCGCTCGGCTCTCGCAGCGTGCCGCGATTTTTGGATTGTCGGCCTCTCGCTGGGTGGGTGGACGGTGATCATAGCCCTGGCTCGTGCACTCCTTTAAGCGCCGGCTGGCAGGTGCTCTCTCGGTTCAAAGTGTTGGCGCCGAGGTCAGCGGCCCGATTACAATGTCAGCAGAAATATCACAAGATCGTCGATGTCCGCCGGCGAGGAGCCTGTAGGTAAGCACCAGGGGTGCGGAGCCGCAGGTAAGCCACCGATGCGCGAGGCGTTCTGCGGGTCCTTGGGGTCGAGCCCGAATTCCAAGACACCGTATTCGCGCCGCATCTTCTGATAGTCCCAGTAGTAATAGCCGTCGTCGAGTTTGGTGAAATAGGCATGACGCTCGACAAACCGCGCCTCGGGCTCCGTGACCATCCGGTCAGGCTTCGGCGCGAGGATTTGCTGCTCCGCTCCGGGCTTTTCGCCGAATCGAGTGTAGAGCTCAAATCGCATTCCGGCGCTCGGGATACGAAAGCTGTGGTCGGCGCCGTGCCGGATCGTATAGAGCCGCTTGTAGAGGTCTGAAGCGCGCGCCAGATCGACGCTGCCGTCGGCGTTAAGCGGTGCCTGACAGCGATCGGGATGCACCAGCAACTCCAGTCCGTCCATATTGTCGGGCGCGTCGCCGACGATGTGGCCGTCGCTCAACAGCCCGCGCCGCTGTACCCAAAATAAATTTTCCAGGATCGCCGTCCGGATCGACTGGGTTCTGCGCTGCCAGACGGTCGGTGAGAAGAAGCGGCCAGTGGGTTCGTTGCCCCCGGCGGCGGAAATCGGGTGCATATCCTCGTTCGTCCACAGTCCCGCATTGCCCGGCGAATGACACCGCGCGCAGCTCCCCTTGAACAGCTGCGCCCCGTGCACGAGGCGGCCGGCGAGGCTGGGAAACTCTTTGGCGAAGGGGTCGGCTAAAGCGCGATCTGAGGAGGTTTCTCCAATGGCGGCGTCGCGCATCGTGCCGAGCCCGCTGCTCGGTTCCGCGAGCGGCGGGAAAGTCGGCGGCCGGATCAGGCTTTCCGACGAGTAGCCTAGAGAGATGAAGGTTCCTTCGTTGACAACGCGGCCACCGGCATCGGTGAGCAGGCTGGACAGCCCTTTGTAGGCGAGCCAGCGATACATACCGATCCGCCGCAGCAGCTCGTCCTCCTGATGTAACGTCGACGCGTAAAACGTAAGATCCTGAAGCGAGCGGGACGACATCGGCCCGCGCGCGCCTTCGGGCTCTTCGCCGTGCAGATAGGCGCCTTCGAACCCGTCGATCAGCTCCGAACGCGAGAGCGCCCGGCGGACCGGTGTATGGTTGGTGATAATTGGGATGACGTGCGGCGAGAAGAGGTAGTCGTTTGCGTAATCTCCAGGGTCGTTGGACGGCACGAAAAGGGTGGCTTCGACCGCTCCCGGAGGCAGGTTGTAGATCAGCAAAGTCTTATCGACCCGCTCCTTGGAGAGCTTTTGCATGTCTCCGGCAACACGCTGTTGGTTGATCACACGGAGGGCATCGAGGAAGCGCAGGCCGCGAGCCTTCCATCCGGATTCTATGCGCTTATGGGTTCCTGCGGGGCGATCGTATCGAATGAAGTTGAGCGGCAACTCCTCGTCGAGTGATACCCCGTAAGTCCGACCGCTGAGCGTCAGAAAGGTCGCCTTCCAGTCCGGGTTTGGGATACCGCTGAAGATGCGGCTGATGCGCTTGCCGCCGGGCTCGTACTCATAGGTGATGCGGGCGGCGTGGCAGGCGGCACAACTGAAACCGATCCATTGGCCGGTCCTACCCCGCGTCGGGATCGGGTTTCGAGCCTCTGCATAGCTGTAGCCTACCCAACCTGTTGGGTTTGTTTTTCCGCCCGCTAGCGGCTCCAAGAAGGGCAGGTGGAGGGCCATTGCGATCGGATAGGGAGTCGGCCCGTCGAATTTTTGGGTGTTGAAGGCAACCGGCGGAGCGATCAGGCGTTCGGCTCCGGCTTCGGGCAGGAGCGGGATGGCGCCAAAGCTTGTAAAGGGGCGTACGCCCTCGCCGGTGATCCGATCGATCATCGCCTTGTGCAGGCGGGGCTGCCCGACAGTGCCGTCGCCATTGAACTCGGGAAACTGGTAACCCTTGAGCTCGATGGCCGGACGCTTAATGCCCGACTCTTTATATTTCCAGGTCTGCACCAGCATTTCGATAAAAGGATCTGTCTGGTCGAAGCGGAAGCCGAAGATGCCGTCCCAATCGACCCCGAGCAGTAGATGCGGCAGCGCCAGGTTCCAATCCCAGGCCCAATAAGCTTTCTCCCCATAGGCGTACTGATCAGCCGCCGAACGCATTGTCGGGCGCGTCTTGCGGAGCTGTCCCGTCGCCGCACTTTGGAGTGCTTGTCGCGTTTCACGCGCGTCGCCCTCTGAGGTTCCCGCAACAAGCGGCGCACCGTATTGCAGCCGGTCCGCGCCGTTCTGGGCAATCGCCACGGGTATGGTGTTGCTCGCCAGCACCGACTCGCCGGTTCGCGCGATCTGCCAGCCATCGACGAACGCGTATTTGTCCTTGTCGACCACTCGGGCCGTATTGGGATCGCGGTAACGCAGAGGCGCGCCGGTTCCGATATCCACCACGGAACTTCCGGTGAGCGGGATGCGGACGACCTGGATCGGTCCTTCATAGGCGGTGATGGGTACGGTCAGGTCGATCTCGGTGTCGCCCCACGTATAGATATCACCGGCCCAAGTGTCCGGAACCGGCTGGTATTTCTCGACGAAGTAGTCGAGGGTCGTTCCTTGCGTTTTGGCGAATAGTGCGGCTGCACCAGTCTGCAGATCGATGCGGGCTGGGTAGGAGGACAGGTTGCGCTCGAATGCGCGCACTTTGCCGAACAATACCTTGGACAGCTCTCTGTCTGCAGCTTCCGTAGGCGAACTTGTAACCGACGATGTTCCATCGCCCGGTGGGACGCCGCCGGCGGGCGGCCCCAATCCCGGTCGCGCGGCTGTGATCGGCCCCGGTCCCAAATTGCGGCCCTTTAGCAGGATCTCTTGACCCGGCTTGAGCGCCGCCGGGGCAGTGGGATTGGCGCTGGACCATAGCACCGCACCGCTGTCGTGATCGACCACTGCTTCAACCACAGGGCGATCGGCGGCTCTCGCATCTACGACGAGGACCGCAAGCGCCATGACTGTAATCAGCGTGCCGCAGACTATTCTCGCGCGCATCGGTTCTGCTCTCGGTCCTGAACGTCCCGGATTAGGGCGGGTATTTTGCGCAGTTAAACTAACATTCCCCGGATTCCCGGGTGGTCGAGAGGCCAGGATCACCCCGTTCGCCCGTTTTGGGCAACGATAAATCGCCACCGTGCACGCCCGCAAGCAGACGAAACGGCCGGTTGATCGCATCGAGGTGCCGATGTGCGCGGCTTTGTGCGCATCGGGCACGTCTCTCCCGTCATCATCGATCGCATCCTGCCTTTCCCGCCGGTTCCGGTTATGATGAACCCTGGAGCACAACATTGGGTAGAGACGCCATCTCAATTATTAGGATAACGGGTGATGTCCATGGGAGACATTTGCGCTCGCTGGCTGCGTTATCTGACTGCGGTGGTTTCAATCGCTCTTGTCCTTGCGGTACCGACAACTGGGATGGCCGATCTGATTATTCTGAAGCTTCCTGGGTTCACCGGTGACGTAACCGTGGACGGGCGGCAAGGCACTATCGAAGTTTTGTCTCCATCGGGCACCATACAGGAACCAGTAACGGGATCTTCAGGAGGTTCGAGAGCTCGAAGCGAGCCGGTATTCGGCGATTTGATGATCGGCAAGCGTCTTGACAGATCCTCACCTGCTCTGTTCCTTGCCTTGGTTAAGGGAAGCCTATTCGGATTAGACGTTATTACTTTTCTCCCTACTGAGAAGAAAGGATTTATCCAGTTTACCATCACGCTAACCAATGTCTTGCTCACAAAGTTTGAAACAGACCATTCCGAAAATGAGGTCTCAGCGGCCCATAAACAAATAAACCTCAATTATGAGAGGATCGAGTTAAAGGACGAAGTGACCTGACAGAGCGCCTGCTGGAATATAACTGCCGCCACCGCCTGTTGAGCGTTCGGCGGCGGGTCAACTCGATGTCGCCGAACGCGTCGATGCACGCGTCGAACAGCCGACTGGGTCGTCGATGATACGGCTGCCATTATTGTCTGGCTTGCTGCTTGTCATCGCATCGGCAATATCCTGTTCCGCGGCGGAGCCCGACACTTCTCCCGTCACCGGCATTGACGACGCGGCGCACCTCGCTCTCAGCCCGAACGCAGGGGAGCGGCAGCAGGGGACGCAGTGGCTGCTCCGGAACGGCGATCGAACCTCGGTCGCGGTGCTCATCCAGCTTTTGCGTTGGCTACCGGACGAAGAAAGTTTCGTGGCAGCGCGTCTCGAGACGCTCACCGGCGCGCATGTCGGGCCTCGTTGGTTCGATTGGATGATTTGGCAACAGGGCCATCCTGAATTCGTGCCCTATCCGGGATACACCGGCTTCCTTGCCGACATGTTGGCCGGCATCGATCCCCAATTCCGCCGCTTCCTGCGCGCCGACGTGCCTCACGAGATACGCCCGGAGGAGATCGTCTGGGGCGGCGTGGCCGTCGACGGCATTCCGGCGCTCGACAATCCGACCATGATCGCGGCCACGCAGGCCAGCTATCTCAATCCCGATGACAGGGTCTTCGGTGTCGAGATCGGTAACGACGCGCGCGCCTATCCGCTGCGCATCGTGAATTGGCATGAGATGGTGAACGACGTTGTCGGCGGCGAACCTGTGAGCCTCGCCTATTGCACCCTGTGTGGCGCCGGGATTCTGTTCGACGGCCGCGTCGCTGGGCGCAGCCAGCCGTTCACATTTGGTTCGTCGGGCCTTCTCTATCGCTCGAACAAGCTGATGTATGACCGGCAAACCGCTTCGCTCTGGAACCAGTTCACCGGCCGCCCTGTGGTGGGCCCATTGACCGGCTCCAAGATCGAACTTCAGGTGCTGCCCGTGGTCCTGACATCTTGGGAGCAATGGCGTGCGCTGCACCCGAGCACCCAAGTCCTGGCGCTCGACACCGGATTTGTGCGCGACTACCGGCCCGGCGTCGCCTACCACGCCTATTTCGCCAGTCCGGAGCTGATGTTTCCAGCGCTCGTCAAAGATCGCCGGCTGAGCCAGAAGGATCTCATCTTCGGGGTCCGGGTTCCGGGCGGCGTAAAAGCTTGGCCGCTCGCAGACTTCGCAGACGGCGCCCTGATCAATGACCGGGTCGGGTTCGTCGACATCGTTTTGATCGGCGATCCGGACGGCTACGGTGCGCGAGCTTATAGAGCGGACGGACATCGCTTCGCTCGTGGGGCGGCGCCGGATGAGCTGATGTCCGGCGACGCGCGCTGGCGCCTAACGGAGAATGGCTTAATCGGACCAAAGGGGGAGAACCTCGCGCGGCTGCCGGGTCACGTCGCGTATTGGTTTGCCTGGGCGGGTTATTTCGAAGATGCTCAACTCGGCGGGCCGCTACCGCAGGACCGATAATTGGTGCCGCTACACCGAACCGGGAACTCCCTCAGCCGGTCTCCACCAGCTCAATTTCCCCGGCGGGTCAGCTCGATATAGCCGAATGCGTCGATGCGCGCGTCGAACAGCCGACTGACCACGGTCGAGGTCTCGTCTTCGACGATGATCGCGGGGCCGGGGATCAAGGCGCCCGGGCGCAGTTGGCTGCGGTCGTGGATTGGCACCTCGATGAATTCGCCGGTTTCGGGGTCGAAGACCGGGCGCCAACGCGCCGGCTCGGGAATATGTGGCTCGGGTGTGGGCAGGACGGTCTCGCTTTCGGTAGGAGGGGGTGCTGAAAGGAGCATGACCCAGCTCAGCACCTCGACCTCGACACCGGGAATCACGCGGCTGTAGAGGCGGCGATAGGCTTCCTCAAAGGCGCCATGGAGCATCGCCGCGTCATCGTCGCGATAAGTCTGTACCGGCAGTGGTACCGCGATCTCGTGGCCCTGGCCGCGGTAGCGCATGAAGGCGGAACGCGTCTCGGTGAGCGGCGCGTCGCCGGCGCCGCGGCGGACGATCGGCTCGGCCTCGGCCCGCATCGCGGCATATAGAGCATTGGCCGCAGCGGGGTCGAATTGATCGAGGCGCTGCAAGGCCGAGCGTACGATTTCGTAGGAGATCGGCGCGCGCAGAAAGCCGACAGCCGAGCCGACCCCGGCATAGGACGGCACCAGCACCCGATCGAGCCCCAACTTCTCCGCCATCCGCGCGGCGTGCAATGGTGCCGCACCACCAAAGGCGACCAGGGTGCGTCCGCGCGCGTCCTTGCCGCTCTCGATCGCGTGGACACGCGCGGCGTTGGCCATGTTCTCGTCGACGATCTCGCTAACCCCCAGGGCGGCGAGCTCGACCGCCAGATCGAGCGGCCGGGCCACGTCGTGCCGCATTGCCGTCTCCGCCGCAGCTTGATCGAGCGCCATGCGCCCGCCGGAGAAGCCAGCGGGATCGATGCTGCCGAGCAAGAGATCGGCATCTGTCACAGTCGGTGCGGTACCGCCGCGCCCATAGCAGGCTGGCCCCGGATCCGCACCCGAACTGTCCGGCCCGACGGTGATCCGCTTTAGCCGATCGACCCGCGCGATCGAGCCCCCGCCGGCGCCGATCTCGACCATCTCGATGACCGGGATGCGCAACGGCAGGCCGCTGCCTTTTTTGAAGCGGTAGATACGCGCGACCTCGAAGGCCCGGCTGGTCTGTGGTTTCAGCTCGTCGATCAGGCAGATTTTCGCGGTCGTTCCGCCCATGTCGTAGGACAATACCTTGTCGAGCTTGCATTGCCTGGCGATCTCGGCGGCGAAGATGGCACCCCCCGCCGGACCCAATTCGACCAGCCGCACTGGAAAGCGGATAGCCGTCTCGACCGCGGTCAGCCCGCCGCCCGACAGCATCAGAAACAGCGGGCAGACAAAGCCTTCGCGACGCAGCATCGTTTCGAGATCGGCGAGGTAGCGGCCGATCAGCGGCTGGACATAAGCGTTGGCGCAGGCCGTCGAGAAGCGCTCGTATTCGCGCATCTCGGGCGAGACGTCGCTCGACAAAGTGACAGCGACATCCGGGAGACGCTCGGCCAGGATCTCGCCGACGCGACGTTCGTGCGCTGGATTTGTGAAGCTGTGGAGAAAGCCGATGGCGACAGCTTCGATCCTCTCGATCGCGAGACTCGCGATAACCGGCGCTAGCGTGCCCTCATCGAGCGGCACAAGGACACGCCCGCGGGCGTCGATGCGTTCGCGTACCGGAAAGCGCCGCCGGCGCGGCACCAGCGGCGGCGGCAGATCGATGTTGACGTCGTATTGCTCGAACCGGTTCTCGTGCCGGATTTCGATCGTGTCCCGAAACCCCTCGGTCGTCAGCAAAGCGGTCTTCGCACCCCTGCGCTCGATGATCGCATTGGTCGCCAAGGTCGTGCCGTGAATGATGATCGACAAATCGGCCGGGCTCAGCGCCGCTTCGCGCAATACCACCTGAAGCGCCTCGAGTACCGCACGCTCGGGCGCTTCCGGGGTCGTCAGTATCTTGGTGCTGTAGCGCCGGCCACGGACTTCGAGCGCGACATCGGTGAAGGTGCCGCCGATATCGACACCCAGTCTTCCGTCTCTCACAATTCACCGCCTCTCGCCCACCGAAAGCAAGAGTGTTTCGCGGTATCGGCCGTGGTGTCAACGAAGCCACCACGCGAAGAAGCCGTCGAGCTTCCGCCCGGCGGCTCCACGGCGCGGGGTCAGACAGGCTCAGGCGCGATGGTGCCAGCCATGATGCGGGATGACCAGATTATTGGCAATCTGCTGCTGCACTGGCGACAAGCTGGCGTAGAGCGGCTTGAACGCCGTCACCAGGCGCGCATCGTTTTCAGCGCGGACCTTCGCGAGTTGCTCGCGCTGACTTAAGCGCTGCACCGCATCCGTTGTCCCACGCTGCTCGCGGGCGGTGCTGATCGCTTGGTCGAGCGCGTTCGCGTTCTCGCGCATCGCGGTGGCCACCTGCTGCCATTGCGTTTCCTGCGCCGGCGTAATCTTCAGCTCCGCTTTCAGGAAGGCGATCCGCCCATCCACCAATTGTCCGGGCAGCATCCGAGCATGATGGTGTGCTTGGGTCTGAGCCGAGCCGGAATTCGCCGCAGGCGGCGTAGTTTGCGCTGATGCAGGCCCGAGCGCGAGCGCAGCGACGCTCGTGAACAGCGCAGCAGCAAGAAGTGGTGTACGAAAGGTCATGATAGTTTCACCTCGATTATAAAACGGGGGCACTTGCCCTCATTTATGATCTACGGATCCACGGACCGGAGCGTGCCTGCAAATTCTCGCATTACAGAGATTTCACTTTGCTTTCACCTGGCGGAGCAATGTGACAACGCAAATCGTGAGTGCCTCAACAAAAATGACGCGAATGTTTTCTACCTCTTACCGTCACCCTCGCGAAGCGGGGGTCCAGGGCAACCTTGGATTCCCGCTTGTCGCCGGGAATGACAAACATTAAGCGGAACAAAAATCAGGCACGGCGTTCACTGCGCCCGCACCCGCTCAGCTGGCGGGAATGGGCTGAAGTTGAGCGGGGCGTTCTCTTCGATGCGGTTGCGGTCCGGGAGCTGCGTGACGTCCCAACCGCCGCCCAATGCCTGGATCAACGCAGCGCTGGCGACGAGCCTGCTCTGCCTGATGTTGACGGCAGTCTCTGCGTTAGTCAGCGCTGTCTGATCGGCGACGATAACGCTGGTAAACGCGACGGTGCCGGCCAGATACTGGTTATTGAGGATCCGCGCGGCCTCGAATGCCGCGGCCACGGCCTTGTCCTGAACCTCGGCCTGCTGGGCGAGAATGCGCAGTGCCGCGAGCTGGTCCTCGACCTGCTGGAACGCCGTCAGCACGGTCTGCCGGTAATTTGCGATGTCTTGGTCAAAGACGGCGCGCGCCTCCTCGACTTGGGCGCTACGCAAGCCGGCGTCGAATATCGTCTGCACGAGGTTCGAGCCGAACGCCCAGAAGCGGCTCGTAGTGGCCAACAGACGGTTGAGCGTCACCGCCGAAGTCCCGTAATCGCCTGTAAGAGTGATATCGGGATAAAACGCCGCCACGGCGACGCCGATCTGGGCATTGACCGCCGCGATCTGGCGCTCTGAGGCGGCGATGTCCGGACGGCGCTCCAAAAGCGCCGACGGCATCTCTGCCGGTATCACCGGCACCGCGATCTTCATCTCGGTTGGCGGGATCGAAAATTCGGCGGGTGGCTTGCCGATCAGAACCGCGATCGCATGCTCGAGCTGGGCACGGGTCACGCCGACTGCGATTGCCTGCGATTGTGTGCTTTCGAGTTGCGCCTCGGCCTGGGAGACGGCCGACTGGTCCGCGGTGCCGCTTTGGTACTGGTTGCGAGTGATGCGCAGCAATTCGGCATAATACGAGGCCGCCGCGTCGAACAGGCGTTTCAGCTCGTCCGACATCCTCAGCTGCAGATAGTCGCTGGCCAGTGTGCCTTGCGCCGAAAGGCGTGCGCTGGCGAGATCGCCGGCGCTCGCCTGGGCGCTCGCCACATCGCCCTCGACGGTACGGCTGATCTTACCCCAGAGGTCCGGCACCCAGCTCGCCGACGCGGAGGTGCTGAACAAGCTGCTGAGGAACCCAGATTTACCGGCGCCCGTGGTGCTGATCGAGCCACCGCCGGTCCGCGAACGCTGCGCGCTGGCATTCAGATCAACGGTCGGGAAATACGCGGCGCGGGCTTGTGCCACAATCCATTCCGCCTGCTCAAACGCGGCCGCAGCGGCTTTGAGGTTCTGGTTAGAAATATCGATCTGCTTTTGCAGATCGTCGAGCAGCGGATCCTTGTAGATCGACCACCAGGCGCCACGGTCGATCGCGTCGGCCGGCTGACCGAGCTTCCAGCCTGCCTCCTTGTACTGGGCAGGCACCGGAGCATCAGGGCGTTGGTAATCCGGCCCGACAGTGCAAGAAGAGAGCAGCAGCAGGCCGCCGGCGATGCCCATCAACCCGCCCCTCTGCCGAACTGCGAGAGCGGAGCGCAGCTCGGCGCGTGGCCGTGTGCGCGGTACACAGCCTAACCCGTCACCCACCCGGCCCTTCGGGCTAGGTCCCCTCTCTCCCGCAGTGCGGGAGAGAGGCTTGTAGCTGAACCCCCGCATTCCCCCCGAAGCTCGCCGTCGTTAATTCATTATTCGCCGGGTTCGGGGAGGTGGCCGGGCGCGAAACGCGGATGGCGAATTCGCCAGCGCTGTTGCATCCACAGACGGAAGCGGTCGAAATAGAGATAGATGACTGGTGTCGTATAGAGCGTCAGCGCTTGGCTGACGAGCAACCCGCCGACGACCGAAATACCGAGCGGGCGACGCAGCTCCGAGCCCTCGCCAAAGCCGATCGCCAGCGGCAACGCGCCGAGCATCGCCGCCATCGTTGTCATCATGATCGGGCGAAAGCGTTTTAGGCAGGCCTGATAAATCGCCTCGCGCGAGCTCAGGCCCGTGCTGCGCTCAGCGTCGAGGGCAAAGTCGATCATCATGATCGCGTTCTTCTTGACGATGCCGATCAGCAGGATGACGCCGATCAGCCCCATGATGTCGAACTCCGTGCCGGTAACAATCAGCGCCAGCACCGCGCCAACCCCCGCCGAGGGCAGGGTGGACAGGATCGTCACCGGATGGACGTAGCTTTCGTACAGCACGCCGAGCACAACGTAAACGGCGATCAGCGCCGCCGCGACGAGAACCGGCTCGTTGTCGAGCGACTGCTGAAAGACCCTAGCGGTGCCTTGAAAGCTGCCATGGATCGAGGCCGGCACGTGGAGCTGGCGCATCTGATCGTCAATCGCCTCCGTCGCCTGGCTCAGCGAGACGTTTGGCGCGAGATTGAACGAGATCGTCGCGGCGACGAACAGATTCTGGTGATTGACCGCGAGCGGCGTATTGCCGGGCGCGAAATGAGCGAGGACGGAAAGC
The DNA here is from genome assembly GCA_963703745.1 of uncultured Alphaproteobacteria bacterium. Taxonomy (GTDB): domain Bacteria; phylum Pseudomonadota; class Alphaproteobacteria; order ATCC43930; family CGMCC-115725; genus AP-15. Next base: position 1,345,970 of record CAVPFL010000002.1, read on the forward strand.
GGCACCATCGTCTCTTGCGAGGTACTAACCGGAGCACCCGTCGAGGTGGCGCCGTGGCCAGTATTGGCGAGCGCATTGTTGGCCTGGTTGCGGGCCGTATCGCTGGCGATCTGGACAGCGGTGGTGGCCGCGGTAGTGCTGCTTGCGGCAGGCACCTGCCCCAGAACCGTTCCGGCGAGCGCGTTGGTCGATTTGGTGCCGCTGACCGTGCCGCCACTGGTACTGACATAGATCTGGTTCAAGGTTTCAGGGTTCTGCCAGAACTCGGGCGCCACCTCCATGATCACATGATACTGGTTCTGCGCGGCATAGATCACCGACACCTGGCGCTGGCCAAACGCGTCGTAAAGCGTATTGTCGATCTCGCTGACGTTGAGCCCAAGCCGCGCAGCGGTAGACCGGTCGATGACGAGATCGGTTTCGAGCCCCTTCTGCTGCTGGTCGAGATTGACGTCGGTCAACAGCGGTACCTTCTGCAACGCGGCTTCGAGCTTGGGTGCCCATTCGTAGATTTCGGCGGCGTCGTCACCCAACAGCGTGTATTGATATAGCGCGTAGCTCGCACGCCCGCCGACCCGGATGTCGGTCGCAGGCTGGAGAAAGAGCCGAGCGCCTGCGACTTCGTTGAATTTGGGGCGCAGCCGGCCCATCACCTGCTGCATCGATATGTGGCGCTCGGCCAGCGGCTTCAATACGACGAACACGAAACCGCCATTGGTCTGGCCGCCGCCGGTGAACGCGCTGACGCTCTGAACCGCCGGGTCATGCCGAATGATATCGACAAATTGGGTCAGCTTCTTTTCCATCAGCTGGAACGAGATGCTCTGATCGGCCTGAATGCCGCCGAACATCAGTCCGACGTCTTGGACCGGAAAGAAGCCCTTTGGAATGACCGTGATGAGATAGGCGCCGAGGCACAACGTCGCGAGCAAGCTCAGCATGACAAGCGACGGCCACCGCAACGCACGGCGCAAGCTGCGTTCGTACAATCCCAGGATTGTCTCGAAGACATGCTCGCTGGCTCGGTACAGCCTACCATGTCTGTGTTCGCGTGGGCTGGCGAGCAGATACGCGCACATCATCGGGGTCGTGGTCAGCGAGACGCCCAACGAAATCACGATCGCGACCGACAGCGTCATCGCGAACTCGCGGAACAGTCGCCCGACAATACCGCCCATTAGCAGGATCGGCGCAAAGACGGCGATCAGCGCGAGGCTCATAGACAGCACCGTGAAACTGACCTCGCCGGCGCCCTGCAGCGCCGCCTGCATACGCGTCTTGCCCGCCTCCATGTGCCGTGTGACATTTTCGAGGACGACGATTGCATCGTCGACGACAAAGCCGGTCGAGATCGTCAGCGCCATCAGCGACAGGTTGTCGAGGCTGTAACCGACTAGATACATAACCCCGAAGGTGCCGATCAGCGACACCGGCACCGCCACGCTCGGAATCAGCGTCGCCCGTACATTGCGCAGAAACGCGAAGACCACGAGAACGACGAGGATGATCGCAATGATCAGCGTGCGCTCGACATCGTGCAGCGAGGTTCGGATCGTGATCGTCCGGTCCAACGTCATATTGACGTTGATGGCACTGGGGATCGAGGCCTCGAGTTGCGGCAGGATTGCTTTCACCCGATCGACGGTGTCGATAATGTTGGCCCCCGGTTGCTTGTAAAGAAACACCAGAACCGCCGGCTTGCCGTTAGAAAGCCCCTGGTTACGAATATTTTCCACCGAATCCTTGACTTCGCCGACGTCGGTCAGCCGCACCGGCGCGCCGTTGCGATAAGCGACTACCAACGGCCGGTAATCCTTGGCATGGTTCGCCTGATCGTTGGTGTAGATCTGGAACAGGCGATCCCCGTCCTCGACGGCACCCTTGGGACTGTGAGCATTGGCCGAAGCGAGGGCAGCCCGTACGTCTTCGAGCCCGATGCCGTATTTGAACATCGCCAGTGGATTCAGTTCGACCCGCACCGCCGGCAGCGAGGCGCCGCTGATCGTCACCTGGCCAATGCCGTCGAGCTGCGACAATGCCTGCTGCACGACGGTTGAAGCTGCGTCGTAGATCTGTCCCCGCGTCAAGGTCTCCGAGGTCATCGCCAGGATCGCGATCGGCGCATCGGCCGGGTTGACCTTGCGGTAGGTCGGGTTCTGGCGCAGGCTCGTCGGCAGATCCTGGCGTGCCGCGTTGATCGCGGCCTGCACATCGCGCGCCGCTCCGTCGATATTCCGGTCGAGACCGAATTGCAGTGTGATGCGGGTGTTGCCGACCGTGCTTTGCGAGGTCATCTCGGTGACGTCGGCGATAATGCCGAGGTGACGTTCGAGCGGCGTTGCAACGGTCTCCGCCATCGTGTCGGGGCTCGCCCCCGGCATTGTTGCCTGCACCGAGATCGTAGGGAAATCGACCTGCGGCAATGGCGCCACCGGCAACTTTGAATACGCAAAAAACCCGGCGAGAGCGACGCCGAGGGTCAATAAAGTGGTCGCCACTGGCCGCTTAATAAACAGCGCCGACGGGTTCAACGGCTGGCGCCCTCCGGCTTCGTCTCGCCCGACCCAAAGTTGCGGCGCATCAGTTTACCGAGCCGATCGAAGCCAAGGTAGATGACCGGTGTCGTGAACAATGTCAGCAGCTGACTGAAAATGAGACCGCCGACGATGGTCACCCCTAACGGATGGCGCAGTTCCGAGCCGGTGCCGCTGCCGAGCATCAGTGGCAATGCCGCAAAGAGCGCCGCGAACGTCGTCATCAGGATCGGCCGGAAGCGCAACAGGCAAGCCTGATAGATTGCCTCGCGCGGAGATTTGCCCTCTTCACGCTCGGCGTCGAGGGCGAAGTCGACCATCATGATCGCGTTCTTCTTAACTATGCCGATCAACAAGATGATGCCGATGATCGCAATGACGCTGAGATCGCTGCCGTCGATCATTAACGCCAGCAGCGCCCCGACGCCCGCCGAAGGCAAGGTAGATAGGATCGTGATCGGGTGGATGAAGCTCTCATAGAGCACCCCGAGCACGATATACATCGTGATGATGGCCGCGATGATTAGGATCAGCTCGTTACCAAGCGCGGCCTGAAATGCCAGCGCCGCTCCCTGGAACACGGTGATCATGCTGGGCGGCAGTCCGATTTCCTGCTCGGCCTGCTTGATCGCGGAAACCGCTTCGCCGAGCGAAGCGCCTGGCGCCAGGTTAAACGAAACGCTGGTGGACGGGAATTGGCCCAGGTGGTTAATTTCTAACGGCGCTGTCTGCTGTTCTACCTTCGCGATCGCCGAGAGCGGCACTTGGCCATTCGTCGCGGTCGATGACGGCAGATAGAGCTGGTCCAGCGAGCCTAACGACTGCTGGAGCGCCGGATCCGCCTCGAGGATAACGCGGTATTGGTTCGACTGCGTGAAGATCGTCGAGACAATGCGCTGACCGAAAGAATCATAGAGCGCATTATCGACCGTCGCCGGAGTGATCCCAAAGCGTCCAGCCGTCGGGCGATCGATCAGAATATAGGCCGAGAGGCCGTTCTCCGCATAGTTACTGGCGACGTCTTCAATTTCGGGGATCTGCTCCAAGCGCGCGAGCAATTTCGGGACCCAGGTCGAGAACTCACTCGGATTGGCGTCCTCGAGCACGAAATTGTATTGCGAGCGGCTGACCGTCGCGTCGATGGTCAGATCCTGTACCGGCTGCATGTAAAGCGAAATGCCCGCTACGTCTTGCGTCTCGCGCTCCAACCGGCGGATCACGTCGCTCGCTGTGGCGCTGCGCTCATCGCGCGGTTTGAGATTAATCAGCAGCCGGCCGCTGTTGAGGGTTGTGTTGGTGCCGTCGACCCCGATGAACGAGGACAGGCTGACGACATCCGGATCTTTGAGAATGGCGGCCGCCAGCGCCTTCTGACTGCGCGCCATCGCCTCAAAGGAAACCGAAGGTGCCGCTTCCGAGATCCCCTGGATGAGTCCCGTGTCTTGAACCGGGAAGAAGCCCTTCGGGATCACGACGTACAAAAAAACCGTGAGGCCGAGAGTGCCAATCGCCACCAGCAACGTCAGCGGCTGGTGATCGAGCACCCAGTTCAGGACCCGCCCGTAGTGGGCAATCAAAGCATCGAACCACTCTTGGCTCTTGCGCGACACCAACGATATCTCCGACGGTCGGTGATGACGCAGGATCTTGGCGCACATCATCGGGACGAGCGTCAATGCGACCACGGCAGAGATCACGATCGTCACCGCGAGGGTGATGGCAAACTCGCGGAATAGGCGGCCAACCACATCGGGCATGAAGAGCAGCGGGATCAGCACCGCGATCAACGAGACCGTCAGCGAGATGATCGTAAAGCCGATCTGCTCGGAGCCCTTAAGCGCCGCCTGCAGTGGTGGATCGCCCGCCTCGATGTAGCGCGAGATGTTCTCGATCATGACGATCGCATCGTCGACCACAAAGCCGGTCGCGATCGTCAGTGCCATTAGCGAGAGATTGTTGAGGCTGAACCCGGCCAGATACATGAAGGCCAGCGTTCCGATAAGCGAGAGCGGCACCGACAGGCTCGGTATCAAAGTCGCCGAGGGGCTGCGTAGAAACAGAAAGATCACGACCACGACGAGGACCACCGCAAGGCCGAGCTCGAACTCGACATCGGCGACCGAAGCCCGAATCGTCACCGTGCGGTCGGTCAGCGCTTCGACATCGATGCCCGCCGGAAGCGATGATCTGAGGTGCGGCAACAGTTTCTGGATGCCGTCGACGACCTCGATGACGTTGGCGCCGGGTTGCCGCTGGATGTTGACGATGACCGCCTCGTCCGTGTTCATCCAGGCCGCTAGCTTGGTATTCTCTGCATCTTCGGTCGCGCGAGCGACATCCGAAAGCATCACTGGCGCGCCGTTTCGGTAGGCGATCACCAGATCGTTGTAGTCCGAGGCTTTCTTGATCTGATCGTTGGCGTTGATCGTATAGGCTCGGCTGGGCCCGTCGAAATTGCCTTTGGGTGTGTTGACATTCGCATTGCCCAAGGTCGTGCGCAGATCGTCGATATTGAGACCGTAGGCGGCCAGTTGACGGTAGTTTGCCTGGATGCGCACCGCCGGTCGGTGCCCACCGCTGATGCTGACCAGACCGACCCCTGGCAATTGCGAGATTTTTTGAGCAAGCCGCGTATCGGCGAGATCTTCGACCTGGGTCAACGGCAGCGTTTTCGAAGTCAGTGCCAGAGTCAGGATCGGCGCGTCCGCCGGGTTGACCTTGGCGTAAATCGGCGGCGCGGGCAGATCGGACGGCAAGAGATTGCCGGCCGCGTTGATCGCCGCCTGGACCTGCTGTTCGGCCACGTCGAGGCTGAGATCGAGGCTGAACTGCAGGGTGATGACCGAGGCCCCAGCCGAGCTCCTCGACGTCATCTGATTGAGCCCCGGCATTTGCCCGAACTGCACCTCGAGCGGCGCGGTGACAGAGGACGTCATCACGTCGGGACTGGCGCCCGGGTAGAACGTCTGGACCTGAATTGTGGGATAATCGACCTCGGGCAAGGCGGAGAGCGGCAGGAAACGGTAGGCGAAGAGGCCCACCAGCATGATCGCCGCCATCAGCAGGGTGGTCGCCACCGGGCGCAGAATGAACAGGCGGGACGGACTCATTTTATTTGGTGGTGAGGGCGGCGCCGGCGGCCCGCTGGTTCATTGCGCGTTGCGGCGCCCGCCGCTCTGCCCTTGGTGTTGTCGTGATTGCGGTTGAGCCGCTTGCGCGGGGGGCACCGATTGGGTATCCACGGTGGTCGCGGCATCCTGTCCGGCGGCAGCTTGCGGCTGTCCTGCGTCCTTTTGGCTGCCACCCTCCGGGGCGGTTATCGTAACCTTCGCCCCGTCGCGCAGCCGATCGGCGCCGTCAACGACAACACTTTCTCCCGGCTGCAGCCCATCAAGGGCGGCGACATGCTGGCCGTCGCCCGGCCCGAGCTTTACTTTTTGCACCGCAACCGTGTGGTCCGGTTTGACGAGATAGACGAATGTGCCTGGCGCGCCCCGCTGTATTGCCGCAGTCGGCACAAGATCCACATCGTGAACCGTGTCGACGACCAGCTGGACATTAACGAATTGATTGGGGAAGAGGATCCACTGCTCATTGTTGAACATCGCCCGTAGCTTGACCGTACCCGTGGTCGTGTCGATCTGGTTGTCGATCGTGTTCAGGGTTCCTTTGTCGAGCTCGACGGTCCCGCTGCGGTCATAAGCGGTGACCGGCAGCACCGCGCCCGCATGCCAGCGCTTGAACACATCAGGCAGATTGTCCTCGGGCACCGTAAAGATCACCGAGATCGGCTGCAGCTGGGTGACGACGACAATGCCGTTCGCGTCGCTGGTCTGCACGTAATTTCCCGCGTCGACCTGGCGCAGCCCGACTCGCCCGGTAACCGGTGAAATGATATGACAGTATGTCAGGTTCAGCTTTTGCGTGTCGATCTGGGCCTGGTCCAGCTTGACCTGCGCTCGACCCTGACCGACCGTCGCTACCTGCGTGTCGCGCGTCTGCGTCGCGATCGAGTTTTGCGCGACGAGGGTGTTATAGCGCTTCAGGTCGAGTTCCGCATCGGCCAGTGATGCCTGATCCTTGGCGAGCTGGGCCTCGGCCTGTTCGAGCGCCACTTGATAGGGACGGGGATCGATCTGAGCCAGAAAGTCGCCCTTCTTGACCATCTGGCCTTCTTGAAACGCGACCTCTGTAAGATACCCGTTGATCTGGGTCTTTACCGTTACCGTCGCCAGCGGGGTGACGGTGCCGAGTTGGTTCAAGATCACCGGCATGTCACCTTTCTGCACCGGTGCTAACCCTACCGGAACGGGGGCGCCGGTTTGGTTACGACCGCTGGTTGTCGGCTGAGTGCTGGGTCGCGGGAAGTACCAGACCGCCGCGCCGATTATCGCCAGAGCGAGTAACACCCAAAAAAGCCATCGCAGCCGCGAGCGGCGCGACGGCCTTGACACCACGTCGCCGGGCCGGATACCCGGGCGCTCGAATTCGAAGCGAGCGGCGTCGCCATCCACCTCCGCTCGACCTCGGTGTACTAAAATTTCGCTGGGCTGGTCGTCCATGATCCCTATCGGTACTCGTCGAAGTCTTGAAACCTAGCAGTTTTTTCCCGGCGCGTCTCTGCACCCGCCAATTCACGACCCGCGTGACCCGATACAATCGGCAGTTAGCCGGTTATAGGGCATATCGCGGCCGGATATCCCGCCAACTAGCAACCCGCTTCCATCCACCACCCGCATGGTCTCAAATGGCCGTCTTTCGACACGGGTCGAGGTCGGGTGATGGCGACAAACCAGGCTCTTCTCAGCGGCGGCCAGCTCGTCGTCGACGCGCTCAGCGCTCACGGCGTCGACATGGCCTTCAGTGTCGCCGGCGAGAGCTATCTCGAAGTACTCGATGCGCTCTTCGACGCGCCGCAAATCCGCCTTGTTACCTGCCGCCAGGAAGGCGGCGCCGCCTTTATGGCCGAGGCCTATGGTAAGCTTACCGGCAAGCCCGGGGTACTGCTCGTCACCCGTGGCCCCGGCGCGTGCAATGCGTCGATCGGAATCCACACCGCCTTCCAAGATTCGACACCTCTCGTCGCGCTCGTCGGCCAGGTCGCTCGCCATCAGATTGACCGCGAGGCCTTCCAGGAGGTCGATTTCCGCAAAATGTTCGCCCCGCTCGCCAAGTGGGTCGCGCAGATCGACATGGCCGAGCGCGTCCCCGAACTGATCAACCAGGCCTTCCAGGTCGCGGCCTCCGGACGGCCAGGCCCGGTGGTCCTGGCGCTTCCTGAGGACATGCTGCGCGACCGCTGCGCCGCGGCGGTCGCCGGCCCTTACCGGGCTGTGCGCGCCCACCCCGGAGCAGCCGACCTCGCCGAGCTACGCCGGCTTCTTGCCGCCGCCGAACGGCCGATGCTGCTGGTCGGGGGCAGTGGTTGGAGCGACGAGGCGTGCCGAGACATCGCCGGGTTTGCCCGGGCGAACGACCTGCCGGTCTGTTGCTCATTCCGCCGTCAGGATATCGTGGACAACCGCCTGCCGCACTTTGTCGGCGATCTCGGCACCGGCGCAAGCCCCGCACTCGTAATGCGCGTCAAAGAGGCCGACCTCTTGCTCGCGGTCGGTGCGCGCATCGGCGAGATCACCTCGCAATCCTATAGCCTGCTCGCCATCCCGGAGCCGGACAAGGTGCTGGTCCATGTGCACGCCAGCGCCGAGGAGCTGGGCCGCGTATTTCGCCCGAGCTTGGCCATCCAGTCGGGGATGCCCGAATTCGCCGCCGCCGTCGCGAGGCTGACGCCGGTTGCGCCGCCACGCTGGTCGTCTTGGCGCGAGGCGGTGCGAGCGGAATACGAGGCCGGACTGGTTCCCTCCTTGTCCGGCGGGCCGCTCGATCTCGGCGAAATCATGCGATGGCTGCGCGATCGCCTTCCCGACGACGCAATCGTGACCAGCGATGCGGGCAATTTCAGCGGCTGGCCGAACCGCTTTCTGCAGTACCGTCGGCCAGGACGCCAGCTCGGGCCGACGAGCGGCGCGATGGGTTACGGCGTGCCCGCTGCAGTCGCCGCCAAGCTCGTCTATCCCGATCGCCTGGTCGTCGGCTTTTGCGGCGATGGCGGCTTTATGATGACCGGGCAGGAGCTGACGACCGCCACGCTCGAAGGGACCGGACCGATCATTCTAGTGTTCAACAATTCGATGTACGGCACGATCCGCATGCACCAGGAGCGCCGCTTCCCCGGCCGGGTTGTCGGGACCGCGCTCAAGAGCCCCGATTTTCTGGCTCTTGCTCACGCCTATGGGGTCTTTGGCGCTTCGATCACCTGCACCGCGGACTTCGCGCCGGCCTTCGAGGAGGCCGCCTCGAGCGGCCGGGCGGCAATCATCGAGCTTAAGATGGATCCGGAGGTGATAACGACGCGGACGACACTCTCGGAGATCCGCCGGCAAGCCGAGGCGCGCCAAGCCGAGCGGGTGGCGGAGTGAGCGTGGCCGCGTCTGCCGAGCACCACTGGTCGGCTCGACAATATGCCGAGACAGCGCATTTCGTGCCGGAGCTTGGCGCACCGGTGCTCGAGCTCCTCGCCCCTTCCGCCGGGGAGTGCATCCTCGATCTTGGCTGCGGCGATGGCGTGCTGACCGAAAAATTATCGCAACGGGAGCTTCAGTCATTGCCGTCGACGCGGCGCCCGACATGGTCGCTGCGGCGCGAACCCGCGGCATCGATGCCCGGGTCATGTGCGGACAAGATCTCACTTTTGACCGGAAGTTCGACGCGGTGTTTTCGAATGCGGCGCTCCATTGGATGCGCCCGCCTGACGCGGTTCTCGCCGGTGTCCGGCGGGCGCTAAAACCAGGCGGCCGCTTTGTCGGCGAGATGGGTGGCCACAACAATACCGCGGCGATCATCGTCGCATTGAGTGCCGTCCTAGGGCGCCATAGGCTCGACGCCCACGAGCTTAGCCCGTGGTACTTTCCGTCCGTTGCAGCCTACCGAAAGAAACTCGAGGACGCGGGCTTCTCGGTCGGAGAAATCCGCATCGTCCCGCGGCCGACCGCGCTGCCGACATCGATCGAGCCGTGGCTCGACACCTTCGCCCAATCTTTCTTCGGCGCCTTGCCGCAGCCTAACCGTTCGTCCGCGCGCGCCGAGGTGGCCGACCTGCTGCGGCCTGTGCTGATGGATGAAACCGGCACCTGGATCGCCGATTACGTTCGCTTGCGCTTTCGTGCCACCCGCGCGGAATGAGGAGCGGCTGCGGACCAAATCGGCCCGCGTGCAACCGAAACCCCTTGGTCTCTCTCAAAAAATGGTCGGCACTAGATAGACCGGGATGCTTGGGAAAAGCGCGTTGGCAATCGTCGTTAAGTTGAATAACTTCAAAGAGAATTGGTTGTCCAATATAAGTGGATTTGGACAAGTTGGAGCTAATCCGGTGGTTTCCTATCGGTGTCATCCTCGTAGGCGTGCTGACAGCTCCCGCGGCGGCGCAGATGTCCATCGCCGATGAATTTAAAATCGGCCTGTTGGCGCACGATGTCGGGCTGTTCGATCATCACGTCGAAGCCGGGGCCGACGTCAATTTCGAGATGCTTTTTACTTCACCCGACTTCCTCAGTGTCATCGGGTCGCCGCGACCTCATCTCGGCGGCTCGGTCAATACCGCCGGCAACACCGATCAAGGGTATTTCGGATTGACTTGGGGGATTACGCTGACGCCGAACCTATTCGGATCGGGTGGCGCGCTTTTCGCCAATGGCAGCCTGGGCGGTGCCATCCAAGACGGCTACGCTAACAGTGCGCCATCTGGGCGCAAGATGCTCGGCTCGACTGCCCTATTCCGCGAGAGCCTCGAGCTCGGTTATCAGTTGACGGCAACGGTGAGGGTGTCAGCCTTTCTCGATCATATGTCGAACGCCAATCTCGCCCGCCACAACGCCGGTTTAACCGATGTCGGTGCACGACTCGGTTTTGAGTTCTGACCGGTTTCGTTCAGCCCATTGGCCAGGATGCTTGCCGTTCGCACAGCGGGGACCTTTCATTCATCCGCCGCCTCGCCGATCCAGCGGACTGAGCGCTCGCCGCCTATGGTTTGGCGGCGAGGCGATCGAGCAGTATCGCTGCCGCCTTCGCCTCGGCGCTGCGCTTGGATGAGGCGGTTGCGGTGGCGGGCTCACCCCCGGCCACATTTGCTGTTATAGTGAAAAGCGGCGCGTGATCCGGCCCGCTTGTCGCGACGAGGTCATACGCGGGAAGAGCCAGCCCGCGCGCTTGAACCCATTCTTGCAGCGCAGTCTTCGGGTCACGCGGCGGCTCCTCCATCTCATCAATCATCGGCTCCCAGAACCGCCGGACAAAGGCTGACGCGGCCTCAAACCCGCCATCGAGATAGATCGCGGCAACCAAGGCTTCGCAAGCATCGGCGAGAATGCCGGGGTTGCTTGCGGCCCCCGCGGTCGCTTCGGCCCGCGACAGGACGAGATGGCGTCCCAGGCCGATCGTTTCGGCGACCCGGGCAAGCGCCTCGCGGCGCACGAGGTGGGTATGGCGGCGTGTAAGATCGCCCTCAGGCTCACCTTCGAAGCGTCGCCATAGATAGTCGGCAACAACGAGACCGAGAACACGATCGCCGAGGAATTCGAGGCGCTCGTAATCGCGCTTGACGGGGATTGCACGCCGACGGCGACGACGTTCGGAGACGAGCGCGCTCGCATGGGTTAAGGCCTCTTCGAGCAACTCGTGCCGAGAGAACTCGTAACCGATGATGTGTCGGAACTCCTCCGCCGACAAAGTCCCTCTCTGCCGACACCGGCGTTAGTTCACGCCGCGGAACAGCCGGCTATAGCGAATCGCAAACGGCCATTTCCAGATCTCCCACAGCCGTGCTGATCCGTCTGTCGAAAAGAAGATGAACTCGGCCCGTCCGACTAGGTTCTCGGCTGGGACGTAGCCGACAGCTGACAGCACACGGCTGTCCTGCGAGTTGTCGCGATTGTCGCCCATCATGAAGTAGTCGCCGGGCGGTACGTCATAGACCTGAGTGTTATCGAGCGGGCCGTTGTCGCCCATCTTGATAATCCGATGCTGTACGCCATTCGGCAGGGTTTCGATGTATTGGGCGAGCGGGATTACCGCACCATTGCCTTCTTGATAGAGGAAGTCCTCGATGCGCTTGCGCGGGCACGGCTGGTCGTTGATGTAGAGGATACCGGTCTTCATCTGGATATGATCGCCTGGGAGGCCGATCACTCGCTTGATATAATCCGTAGAGTTGTCCGTCGGCAGCTTGAACACCGCCACGTCGCCGCGCTCGGGTGAGTGAAAGAATATCCGCCCCGAGAACAGCGGCAACCCGAGAGGCAACGAGAAGCGGCTATATCCATAGGAGAACTTAGAAACGAACAAATAGTCGCCTATCAGCAACGTCGGTACCATCGAGCCGGATGGAATATTAAACGGCTCAACAGCGACCGTGCGGACAACCAGGGCAATCAGAACAGCGTAAATGACTGTCTTTATCGTGTCGACGACACCACCGGAAGATTTTCTCTTCGTGATGCCGGTGCGCGCGGAATTGGCTTTCATGGATCGCCTTGAGGGCTTGGTTGACGCAGGATCAAGCTTATCGCAATGCCGCGAGTCAAGGGCGCGCGTGCGGAAAAAAGCTTCGTGGCTCAGTTGCTTCTGGCGGGCACGGCGGTGATGATCACGACTGCCTGGGCGATCGGCGGCTCGTCAGTCAAGCTAATGTCGAGACGCGCCGTCATTCCCGCCGGCGTGATCTCTTCTAGCCGGCGCAATGCGCCGCCCGCCAACCGCATCGATGGTTGACCGGAAGGCAGATTGATTACCCCCAGGTCGCGCCAGAAGACCCCGTCGCGGAAGCCGGTACCGAGAGCCTTCGAACAGGCCTCCTTTGCGGCGAATCGGCGGGCATAGCTCGCGGCCCGATCGGAGCGCCGATCGCACTTCTGGCGCTCCGCATCGGTAAAGATGCGGTCCAGGAAGCGATCTCCAAAGCGCTCGATCACCTGCTCGATCCGGCGGATGTCGATCAGATCGCTGCCCAGTCCGAGGATCATCGCGGCAGGCAGCCGGCACAAGATCCCATTGGGGTCGGCCTCTCGCTCGTACCCATCAGCCGCGCGCTCGTTCGACAGAGTTGATAACCGGATTGGCACGCAGCGCGGCAATGATCGTCGTCAAGTGCTTCACGTCGCCGACCTCGATGTCGATCATGATCTCAAAGAAGTCCGGCGAACGGTTGGTGATCTTTAAATTACTGATGTTGCCGCCTTGCTTGCCGATTACCGTGGTCAGGCTGCCGAGATTGCCAGGCTCGTTGGCGATCGTGACGTTGACCCGACCGACATGGACCGCGTCCGCATCACTGTTGCTCCATGCGACGTCGAGCCAGCGTTCCGGGCTCTCTGCAAAGCTCTCGAGCGTGTCACAGTCGATCGTATGAATCGTCACACCCTTACCCGTGGTCACGATTCCGACGATGCGGTCCCCGGGAAGCGGATGGCAGCAGCCGGCAAAATGCAGCGCCATACCGGGAATCAAGCCTCGGAGCGATACCGCCATCTCGCTGTGCTTCGCCTTACGCCGCGCGCGTGCCAGTGAGACGACCTTGGCCTTGGCTTCCTGGGGTTGCGGGAAGGCGGCGTTGATGACCGCGCGCCCGGTGACCAGCCCTTGGCCGACCGCGACATATAGATCCTCGACGGTCGCACAGTTAAAATTCTTGAGCACGGCCTCGATCGGCCGCTCCGAAAACTCCTGGCCTTCCTGGCGGAACGCCTTTTGCACGATCGCCCGCCCGAGATCGAGATATTGGGCGCGCTGCTGGGTGCGCACAAAACGGCGGATGCGGGCGCGCGCCTTGCCGGTGACGACAAACCGCTCCCAAGTCGGCGAGGGCGTCTGCGCCTTCGAGGTGATGATCTCGACTTGGTCGCCGTTGCCGAGCTGCGTACGCAGCGGAACCATACGGCTGTTAATCTTCGCTCCGACGCACCTGTCGCCGATCTCCGAGTGGACGGCATAGGCGAAATCAACGGGCGTCGCGCCGCGCGGGAGTGCAATCAGATCGCCCTTCGGGGTGAAGACGAAGACCTGATCCTGGAACATCTCGAGCTTGGTATGCTCTAGGAACTCCTCCGGACCGGAGGCATGGTCGAGGATGTCCAGGAGTTCGCGCAACCAGCGGTATTGCGGTCCCTCGGTGGTTCCGGCGCCTTGTTTGTACGTCCAATGCGCGGCAACGCCGAGTTCCGCGATTTCATGCATGTCACGGGTGCGGATCTGCACCTCGATCCGCTGCTGCTCCGGCCCAATGACCCCGGTGTGCAGCGAGCGATAATTGTTCGGCTTGGGTGTCGAGATGAAGTCTTTGAACCGCCCTGGCACCACGTGGTAGGTGGAATGGATGATGCCGAGGGCATGGTAACAATCGGCGATGTCGCCGACGAGAATGCGGAATGCCGTCACATCCGAGAGCTGCTCGAAGGCGACGTTTTTATGCTGCATCTTGCGCCAGATCGAATAGGGCGACTTCTCGCGACCGGAAACGGTCGCCCCGTTGAGCCCGCCCTCCGCGAGTTTGCGATCGAGCTCGGCAAGGATGCGCGGCACGACGGCCGCACCCTTGTCCCGCAGGAAATCGAGGCGCGCCAGAATGCTGACCCGTGCATCGGCGTGCAGCTCGGCGAAAGCGAGATCCTCGAGCTGATCCTTCATCCGATGCATGCCGAGCCGCTCCGCCAGCGGCGCGTAGATATCCATCGTCTCGCGAGCGATCCGACGGCGCCGTTCATCGCTCTTGATGAACCGTAACGTCTCCATGTTGTGCAGGCGGTCCGCCAGTTTGACCAGCAGCACACGAATGTCCTCGGACATGGCAAGGACAAGCTTGCGGAAATTCTCGGCCTGCTTGGTCTGATCGGATTGCAGCTCGATCCGCGACAGCTTGGTCACGCCATCGACCAGCCGAGAAATTTCCGGCCCGAACACCCGCTCGATGTCATCGAGGGTAGCAACGGTGTCTTCGACCGTATCATGCAGCAGTCCGGTCACGATCGACGCGGTGTCGAGCTTCATCCGGGCAAGGATCCCGGCGACCTCGACCGGATGGGAAAAGTAGGGGTCGCCCGAATCGCGCAGCTGTGCGCCATGGGCCCTCATGGAATAGACATAGGCGCGATTGAGCGCATCTTCGTCCGCGCTGGGGTCGTAGGCCTTGACGTGCTCGACCAGCTCGAATTGCCGCATCATGATGACGGCTTCCGCATCTTGCCCCGGCAAATACCGGGACGAAATCTCAGGGGCAGCGCAAAGCTCATGACTAACGCCGCCACGCAGGCTCGACGCGCTGCCCGCGATCAGAGATCCTCGTCAAAATCACTCGGCAGATCGCGCGCCGGCACATCGGCGAGATCGACCTCGTCCTCGGCTCCGAGGATGTCTACAGCGAGCTCTTCGTCGAGCCCTTCCTCCTCTATGATAGTTTCCTCCTCCTCGGGGTCTTCCACATCGAGGGCGGCTTCCTCGTCGCCCAGCACGACACTCGGCGGGGAAACCCCGAACAGCGCCGGATCCAGCTCGAGTTCGTGGGTTTCCTCCGGCTCGTCGATCTCCACATGTTTTTGCATACCGCGCACGACCGCGCCCCTCAGATGCTCGAGCGCGACCGTCTCATCGGCTATCTCACGCAACGCGACGACCGGGTTCTTGTCGTCGTCTCGATCAAGCGTCAGCGGAGCGCCGGACGTAATTTCGCGAGCGCGCTGCGCGGCGAGCAGCACGAGCTCGAAGCGGTTCGGGACTTTGAGGACACAATCTTCGACGGTGACGCGCGCCATTCTATCACTCTTCGAGGGACGAGAGACTAACAAGTATATGGGGCGTATCGGGCAGCGGCAACAGCAAGCGTAAGCGTGTCCGGCAGCAAGGGGCCGGCGTGCTTGACCCTCCTCGCGGCGGGCGCCTATATGACGTGTCGCCGGCCGGATGGCAGAGTGGCTATGCAGAGGACTGCAAATCCTCCCACAGCGGTTCGATTCCGCTTCCGGCCTCCAGGGGGTTGCGCCTAATAATATTAGGTGCCCTGATCCCCGGTAGCTCAGTTGGTAGAGCGAGCGGCTGTTAACCGCTTGGTCGCTGGTTCGAGTCCGGCCCGGGGAGCCAATTGGATCAGGGGGTTAGATCCGAAAATCTAGCCCTCTGATCACCCAGATCAAGTCAGGACAACATTCGGGGCAACATGGCGCACGGTTGAAGGCGTCCGCAAGGTAAGGCGGAGCAGGCTGGGCAGCGGCGCGGCGGGGAGAACTCGCATCAAGTGGTGCGACGCCGCGAGCGCAAGCTGCAACGCTTCAAATCAGCCCGATCTGTTCAACGCTTTCTGAGCATGCACGCTGCCGTCCACAACACCTTCAACCTCCAACGCCATCTAGTCTCGCGATCGACGTTGCGGATCTTCAGAGCCGAGGCGGTCGCGCAATGGTCAGACGCCGTCGCAGCCTGATCAGCCCCTACGCCCGTTTTTGTCGCACGCCCGTTACCGTGACAAAGCCGTATTGAGTTAAGCCTGCCCTCCAGGTCGTCGCAGACTCTCTGCTGGAGGGAGATCGATTCGAACTCCCGGTTCCGCGCGAGAGGCGCTATCGCGATTTGACCTTTTGCGCTTCGTCTATGTCCAGAAGGACCAGAGCGACGGCGGCGACCGCAAAGACAAGGCCAAGCGCGGCCAGCACGATACGCCGGTCAAAGCGGTCCGAGAGCCGGCCGATTGGAACCTGGAACGCAGCCCACCAAGCACCGCCACCAGCATGGATATTGTGATCGTCTCGCGCGATGCCTTCGTCCTGCGTCCCTGGTCCCTGCTCCAGGGCGCCGGGCAACTCGAAGAAGATCCGAGCGAGCTCAGAGAGAACCCCATGGGCTCCATCGCGGCTGGTAGGCCGAAAGATGTCCGTCCGGCGCCCCCTCGATTGTCCAAGGCTGCATCGAGGCCATGGACGAGCGGTCCTTCCCGGGGGGATCGAGCGATCAGAAGGACGCGGCGGTGAAGACCTCCTGGCAACCGAGCCCGATCCGCCGCCAGCAGTCGCATTCGGACGCTCTAAGCAACACGGTGACGACCCCGACCGGCATGGCTGCCGCCCGCAGCAGCAGCCAGCCGCGACCCTTCGCGATCTAAACCCGTCGGCTGGGCCGCGCGATGCGCAGGCGCTGGTCGCGCAGATCATCGAGTCCATGCCGGATCTGGTCCGCCAAGCTCCTGCCGATATTGTGGCCGTCGGCATCGAAATTGCCGGTTCCGAGCCAACACTTCTGATCGGGCAGCAAGACACCCTGCAGAAGGCCGCAACCTAGGCGGACCTAGCGCCTCGGCATCCCCGCACGCTACGATATTTCTTACGGAAAGATCAGCATGCCGATGCGGAGCACAACCGCGATAGTTGGGTCGTCGATCGGGACCTCCTCTTCGGGGTTGTACATCTTCAGTGTTAGAGGTCTCATACCGTCACCGATCACGACCGCTGCATCCGCAGTTCCGTGGTGCCGGACGATAAACGAAATATCCCCAATAGCCACCGGAGCTTGTGGATCGACATAGGCGAGGGAACCGGGCCGCATCAGAAGGCCGAGCCGCTGAGAGAAATTCCGGACCAGAAAGCACTCCTCACCTGGGACTAGCACCTCATCCATCGGGATTTGATCAACCATTACATTGCGATCAATGACGAAATGGCGGGTCCCGTCCGTATTTGCTTGCATCCCCCCGAAGACAGGCAAGGCCGTGGTCCTCCTGGGCGAACTCACATAGCGGATGCTCCGACGAATGGCGTAGCGCTCGAGAGCGCCGAGATGTCGCCATTTTGCGTCATCCTTCAGGAGAGACCGCGGAGTCCGCGGCAGCAATTGCTCAGGGGGAATGCCGTTTTCCAGTTGCTGCATATTGTCGCGTGTCCGGCGCTCAAACATCGCGATCAGTTTGCCCGTGGTCAAACCGTAGAATTTTGCCGCCTCCTCGATCTCGTCTGTCTGGATAATACGGCTGGCCATTTCCATCCGATGGTATACCGAAAGCGTCATGCCCAGCGCGTTTGCCACTTGCTGCATAGTTTTCCCAGATTTCTTACGAAGCTGCGCCAACACATAGCCAGTGGCGGCGGCCCCGCTTTCGATGCTATGCCGAATGGCTTCCTGCTGTGCCTTTTGCCAGCGTTGGACGCCTGGCACTGGATCACGGCTTGTCACGACAGGGATCTCTGCGGGACGGCAGTCGAGGATGGTTGCCAACCTAGCGAGCTGCAAGTTGGTCAACCGTCGTTCGCCACCTTCCATTTTTGATATGGTCAACTCCGCGAGCGGAGGATCCATGAGCCGGCCTAGTTGTGCCTGGGTCAACTGCTTCCGGATACGAAAGTCTTTGATATTATTAGGAAAGACGATTTCGCCTTTGAGGCGCATTCCGTGCTCCGCCCGAGAAATATTGCTGAGATTCGCGTCTCTCCTCATGTTACACCTCACCGGCTACTCGGTCACGGCGTGAAGGGCCATCGCCACGGGCGATCCTCGATCGATCCCCACGCTCCGACGTGCCAGATTTGCGACATCGGCATATCTCCCTGCCGAGCTATTTATCAAATAAAAGTAAAAATCAAGATATATCACTCAATCTGGACGTGTTGTTGACGCCGCTCTCGCTAGGGTGCTCGCCCACCGCCCGATCGCGCCGATTGCCCTTAGCGCGACCGTACGTCATTTGAGGCGAGATTAGGGGCTGCTGAGGGGAAAACATGGCTTACCTAGCGGCGAGGGATATGCCCCGACTGGCCGAGCACGACCTTGAGGGCCGGGCGGAAAAACCGTCGCGACGGCCCATCGCCGCCAGGATCGACTGTCTCGACCAACTTCTGCGGGCCTTCCGCGATATTGCCGATCGCGACGATATCCATCAGGCTGCTCACCGCTTGGCATTGGTACAGGAGTGGATCCGCAGCGAGGCGGCGAAGGCCGCCAACGATCCGATTTTCGTCGATTGGCGGCTCCTCTGAAGGCTGCTGCCGCCGGCTCGGTCCGCGCCGCCCGCGAGCTTGATCACGACGCGGCTTCATCCGACCTTGCCCCCGGAGGCGAGTAGGTCCTCGATCTCCATGATCATTTTTGCGACCTGTTGCGGATTTACCTGATAGGTACCGAAGTTTATCGCCTGCTGCAGTTGCGCAACCCGTGTCTGATCGACCGGGGGCACCGCATCAGCCGCCTTTGTGATCGTTGCAAGCAACGCCTCCACCCTGGCGACGTCAGTCAAATCGACCCCGGGCTGGGCGGGTGACTGCGCCGTGCGCGCCGGCGCCTGTATCGACCCGGCCTGCCCGGTCGACGCGACGCCAAGCGGGTCAGTCGCGTTCACGCCCTGGATAGGATCAGGCATTGTCTTCTCCCCCGGTCATCGGCACTCGCTCTCAAACACTCTGCGAAACGACCGCGTCGGGAAATACCGTGCGCCATGTTGCCGCAAGCTGCTCGATTGCAAGACGCCCGGCAGCCACCGCCTCTGCGTCATCCCGGGCATTCCCGTTGAGGATTGCCGCCAAGACGTATTGGTAGACGCCGGCCAGGCGATCGCTCAGCACGCCGGGCTCAGCACCGGAAAGCCCCAGCATGAACTCGACTACCTTCGCCGCCGAGCTCAGGGCCTTAGCCTTGGCGAGCCGTTCGCCGGCTATTATGGCAGCTTCTCCTTGCAGCAGAAAGACCCGCGCCGCATCCATCGCCATCTTCATGAATTGCTCGGGCTCGGCGCCAATCCCCTCAACAGCACGATAGGCCGCGGGCCCGCTCAACCCTTCCATCGGTCAGCCTCCCGATCCACCCAACGTCTGACTGAAATAGGTCGCGAGAAAATTGCTGACTGTCGCGAGCTGCGAAAGAGTACCTTGTGCGAGGCTGTATTGTTGCGTGAGTGCCTGTGTCTCCTGCTGCGCTTCCTGTTGGAGTGATGCGATTTGCTGATTCATTGCGGTTACCGTATTGTTGAGGCTGCCGATCTCTCCGGTTATGCTGCCGGTGCCGCTCGCCAGAGCCGAATTTACGATGTTGCTCAGGCTGCCATAAAGGCCTTGGCTGATCGTCACTTCTCCCAGATTGCCCGTCACGCCGGGCGAAATCTGCAGCGTCAGCCCCTCTGCCGCCCCCGCACCGTTGACGATCATTATGCCACCCGTGCCGCTGGCAGCCTCGCCATTGACACTGCCTGTGACCGATCCCGCGGCATTTGTCGCGACGTCGATCGTGTAGCTCCCTGGCTGGGCCGATCCGGTGCTTTGCACCGACACATCGGGATTGTCCGCAACCGCCGCGGAGCCAAGCAGGGCTGCGACTGCGGCGTAGTTTGACTGGGCCGCACTCTGGAACTTCGCAGCATCGAGCGTCACTGTGCCACCACTCGTAATGCTGAAGCCGACCGCGCTGAGCGAGCTATACGGCGTGTTCTGCACAAAGCCGTCTGCCGGACTGGTTATCGCCTCGAGCAGATCGCTGCGAACAACTTGCACTCCGACGTTTCCGAGCAGCGGCCCCGCGCCGCTGGTCGGGCTGTACGAGGCGTATTGATTGATTGTGCCCAGCACATCGTTAAGTGCCGATACCAGGCCATTCGCCGCCTTATCGAGCGCATCGACGGTCTGGGTCACCGTCACCGTGGCGGAGCCGCTCGCAGCCAAAGTCAAGGTCAACCCGGGAACAACCCCGTTTATCGCGTTGGAGCCGCTGGTGATTGCAAGACCGTTGAGCGAAAAACTCGCATTTGCGGCAGCCTGGATCTCCGTCAGTCCTGACGCGCCCGGGTGGTAGCTGAACCCAGCTAGCCCTCCCGAGCCGCTCACCGTAAACGCGGCGGCTTTGCCGGTCGCATTGCTCGTCAGCACAAGGTGGTAGGACGACCCATCATACACCACTGTAGCTTGAACCCCGGCATCTGCCTGATCGACCGCCTCCGCGATATTGGTCAGGTTGTCTTGACCAGATGCGATGTTCACAGTCACGCCAGACCCACTGCCGACATGGATGGTTAGCGAGCCGGCACCGAGGCTGGCGCTCGCGCTCGCAACGCCCGAGGAGATCAGACTTTCTGCCTGGGCCAACTGGATCTTTGACAGGTTGTAGGTTCCGGCCGGGGCGTCGTTGGTGACGGTCGCATTCGCGATGCCGGTCGGCGACGTCGTCACCGACCGTTGCGCAAGGGTCTGTACATCGGCAAGACCGGCAAGGGCCGATTGCAAGCTCGCCAACGCGCTCTGAGCCTTGCCCAAATCTGAGATCTGCGCCTCGATCGGCTTTTCTTGCGCCTGCAGCGCGTTGGCCGGGGCTTGAAACCCGGCGCTCGCCTGCTGAATGAGCGATGTTATCTGGTCTGAGCTGAGGACGCCGCTTACCGCCGCCATGTGCTACTCCCTCACTCCGGCGAGGAGAGACCCGTCCCCACAGTTTTTCGGGACGGGCCCCGCCGTACTGGCTGCCGTTTATTGCAGCAGCTTCAAGAATGCCTGCTGCAGGGCACTCGACTGCGCCAGCGCAGAGACGCCCGCCTGCTGGAGAATCTGTTGCTGCGTCAACTGTGTAGTGACTTGCGGGATATTAGCGTCCTCGACAACCCCCCGAGCCGAAGTCAAATTAGTGTCGGTCGTCTGCAGGTTCGACACCGTAGCCTGAAGGCGATTCTGAACCGCGCCGAGTTGGGCGCCAATGTTCTCCAGCTGCTGTAGCGCGTAATTGACGGTATTGATTGCCGCGTTCGCGCCCGATACCGTACTTACATTCGCGCCCGCCAGCGTGGTCAGCCCGGAATTGGTGTTGAGGCCGATATTCGATGACGCTGCCGCCAAGGCAAAGGTCTGATTCGACTGCGCCGTAACGAGGCCCTGGACGGTGGCGGATGCAACGTCGCCGGGGCCCGTTCCGAGCGTGACCTGTGTGCTTCCGCCGGCGGCGAGCGTCCCGGTGCCCGCAAACCCGGTGATCGAGATGTTGTCGCCCTGCGCCTGATTGAGCACGAGCTGGTTGTTCGAATTGACCGTGGCAGTGACGCCCGTCGTGCCGGTCTGTTGATTGATCGCATCTACCAAAGACTGCAAGCCGCTTTGCGAGACGCTCGTTACGGTTGCCGCAATATCAACCGGATTCGTCTGCGCACCGCCGTTACCGTTGCCGAGGACAAACGAGATCGAGCCCGCACCAACCGTGAAGGCGATGCTTGTGTTCGCGGTCGCTGTCACGTTCGTCTGCGGGGTGACGCCATTGATCGAGGCTGCGATGTCCTTCGCTGCTTCCGTCGTGGCCGCTACATTGGCGCTGGCGGTCCCAGCCGAGCCGGATACGGCGATGGCGCCTGCCGTGAACGCGCCGGCCCCGGCCGCCGTTATCGCGTATGAATTTCCGGATACGTCCCCGACGCCGCCCGAGGCGCTGCCATCAGTTGCGTAGAGGCCAGCCGCTGCAGCTAAAGATTGGTTGACGCCGAGTTGCGTGGCTACGGTACTGCCGATCGAGAGATTAATCGTCTGACCTTCGGACGCACCGACTTGGAACTGCACGCCATTGAGGGAACCGTCGAGCAGGCTGAGCCCGTTGAAAACGGCTTGCTGCGCAATCGTGGTGATTTGAGTCTGCAACTGGGAAACCACCTGCTGCAACGATTGCAGCTGCTGAGTGCTGTTGATGCCGTTCGCCGCCTGATTGGCCGTGTTTTGGATCTGCTGGAGGATGTTCACCTGCTGCGTGACTGCACCGTCCGCCGTCTGCACCAGTGAAATCGCTTGGTTAGCGTTGGAGATAGCCTGCTCCGTACCACCGAGCTGGGAGGTGAAACCTTGCGCGGCAATGTAGCCGGCCGGATTGTCGGCGGGGCTGTTAATCGACAGCCCGGAGGACAATTCCTGTTCTAGCGTGTTGGTCGTATTCGCGGTGTTCGCGAGCGAGTTCAACGCATAAAGCGCGTCGACGTTGGTGTTGATGACGCCAGCTAGCATTCTCTACTCCTGATGCCGGCGGCGGGTCGAGCCGCACGGCGCGGGTTGGGTGTACACAGGACCGGCCCGCCCCTTGCGTGCCTCCGGTGCTCGAAACGGTGTTTCGCTACGATAAAGACGGACGCCTGCGGAATTTGTTGCAGGACCTAAAAGCTTTTGCCGGCGAGGAGCGCTCCTCAGCGGGTGCCCGTCACGGCAGCCACGCCCTTTGCCAATCCTCGAGATGGTCTTCGAGCATGCAAGTCTCGAGTACCACCTCGCGCAGATGCTCCCCCGCGCGCCGGCAGGCCTCGCGGTCGGCCGCCATCTCGCGAACGGCCTTGGTCCAGGCGTGATGGCGATTGGCGACACGCACAACCGGCAGCCCGCATTGATAGGGCAGAATGTCCGTGCACAGGACAGGGTAGCCCAGCACCCCATACTCCAGCAGGCGAAGGTTGCTCTTGGCCTCGTTGAACGGATGATGTTCGAGCGGCGCCACGGCGAGATCGAGGTCGAGCGAAGCGAGCTTCTGGGCGTAGTCGTGAAGCGGCACCCATTCGTGATATTCGGCGACAAAGCGCTTGAACCTATCCGGGCACATGCCGAAAAATACCCAGTCGATCTCCTTGGCGGTGGCTTCGATGACACTCGAGATCAAGGTCAGATCCCCGAGATGGCCGATCGCACCCGCCCAGCCGACACGCGGCTTGCCGTCGGGCCGACGTTTGGGAGTGAGGCCCAACCAGCGCCTCTTCTCCAACCAATTCGGCAGCACGACTACCTCATCGCATAGTCTACCGTAGCAGCGCGCCAAGGGCTCCGTACTCACCACCAAGCGATTGCACAGCGCCAGAGCCTTTTTCAGGCGGTCGCGAATGTCGGGCGCCATCGCTTTGCGATGAGCGCTCTTGGGGGGCAGGTTGGTAATCAGGTCGTCGAGTTCAAAGATGCGAAAGACTGTACTGCTCGTCTGCTTTACCCGATCGATGGTCTCGATCTGATGCGATTCGAGCTGCCGCTGGAAGATGATGCTGTCGGGCGCGATACGCGCCACCTCGGGCGGGGTCGGCAGCCGCATCGTCTCGTAGCAGTGGATCAGACCGGCGCCGAGGAGGGCTCGAACTCGGCGCGATCATCCGGTATTCGCCGCATCCCTCGCGATCCGCGGGATAGACGAGCACACGCGCGCGCGGGCGGAACTCCGGGTCCCAGGTCGGCGCCCCCTTGGTCTCGATGGCGAAACCTAGCCCTAACGAGGTGAGATTGCGATTATATGCTGGGTCAAAGGCGATGCGGGGCATCCACTTGCGATACATCGCGAGCTTTTCGCGCTCGAAGCGGGAATTCTTCTGTTGTACCGCCGTGTCCTCGACATCCGCCCGAAGGCTCGCGCTGGCCTCGTGAAGGAGCCGTGCGAAGGGGGTCCACACGACGAGGTATCCCGCTTCGCGGATCTTCAAGCAATAATCGACGTCATTATAGGCAACCGCGAAAGCCTCCTCGTCGAAACCACCGACCTCTTCGTAAACCGAGCGGCGAGTGACTAGGCAGGCTGCGGTTACCGCGGAAAAGCCCTGCACGACCTGCAGCCGGCCCCAATAGCCGAACGCCTCCTCGGGCTCGCCACTGTAAGGATGCTCCGCCGGCGCGCCAAAGCCCACCCCGAGGATCACGCCGCCGTGCTGGATACGGCCATCGGGATAAAGGAGTTTCGCACCAACGGCCCCGACTTCCGGGCGACGGGCAAGCGCCATCATCTCGCCGAGCCAGCCTCCATCCAACGGCGTAGCGTCATCGTTGAGCAGGCAGATGTACTCGCCGAGTGCCGCTTCCCGGATCGCTCGGTTGTTAATGGCCGAGAAATTGAAGGCACCAGGATGCCGAAGCACGCGGATCCGGCTGCCGATCTCCGCGGCCTTGTCCTCGATCATCCGCAAATACCTGCACGCCTCGACCTGAGTGCTGCCGTTATCGACGATGATCAACTCATAGTTCTGGTATTCGGTCTTTTGCAGGACGGTCTCGACGCAGCGCCGCAACAGAGCAGGCTGATCCTTCGTCGGCACCACGATCGATACGAGCGGCTCTGGTCCCTCGTGGCAATATCGCACCCGGCAGAAGTGCGGTTGCGCCCCCTGTTCGGTGGTGGCCGCAATTCCCGACCGCTCGAGGTGAGCCTGTACGACCTTTGGCATGTCTGCGCAGATCGCGGCGACCGACCGCTTCGACCGGCCTGATCCCGTCAGGCGGTGATAAAGAATATCGCCGATATGCCCAAAGCCGGACGCGCCGAGGCGCTCGGCCAATCGCAGGGCGAGATCGTACTCTTCGGCTCCATCGCGCTCCTCATCAAACCCCCCGAGTTCTGCAAAGAGCTCGCGTCCCACCACGAGGAGCCCCCCGACATAGGGCAGGCTGCGCAGCAGGTCCAGATTGAAATCCGGCTTGAAATGTGGGCCCGAGCGTACGCCGTGGAGATCGATGCGATCCTCATCACTGTACACTGCCGACCATTCGCGATGTCTGAAGAATGCGTCTGCAACGGCAAAAATCGCGTGCGGCGGAAGCTGATCTCCGGCATCGATCAACGCGACCCAATGCGCATTTGATTGTGCGAGGTGGCGGCTCAGAGACCCCGCCGCGCTGCCCTCTTCCTGGTGCCAGAAGAGCCTTCGCTCGGGCGCGAAGGGCGCCGGTATGCCGCGCTCGGCGGCAACATGGAGCTCCCAGTCACCAGCCATCTGGCGGAGCAGTGACTGCAGGGTCAGGGCCACCCGGGTCTCGTTGCCCGCGGCCACGATCATTCCCAGCGCCAATTTCGGTGCGAAGGGCCATTGGCCTACACGTTCGGCGACCCACTCCGAATGGGCGAGCGCTGTCGATGCCCGGCTCGCGATCCACCGCGGATAGGCTTCTTCGACCGTCGGCGGTGGAGGTAGTCCTCCGCCGCAAACCCGTGCTGTTCGCCCGAGGTGCTTGAGTCCCTTGACTTCTGTGTCCTTGCGGCGGAGAATACGGCGCAGCTCGGCAGCTTCATGCTCCGCTCGGGTCGCGCGCTGCGTCAGCTCGGCAATAACATGATCCCGTGCCCTCGAGTTATTCGTTGCCTCCTCCATGATCGGCAGGAAGGCTTCTCCGGCGCGATCGAGCTCGCGGCTTACAGCATCGCAAACCTCGCTCAACCGCGCATCCCCGGCGGAGATGAACGCAGAATAAACTGTCTCGAGCCAATCCATCGTGGTTGCTGTTGCGGCAATTTCGTGGGCACTATCACTCGCGCGACAGTGACGAAGCTCGGGCGCAAGAAAGGCATCTATAGCCCGATCCGCCAACGGCCCAGCCGCCGGCCAGAGGAGGTCGATTTCGCAAGAGATCTGCGAGGTGACGCCGCGCCAGCCCTTTCTTCCCACCAGCTGCCCGTAATGAACGATCGTCCGCGGATACCCGCGTGTATTGCGTTCCGCGTCAAGCACGTGACGTAGCCACAACACACCGGCACGCGCCGCGGTCATCCTGTCTCGCGCACCGAGAGATGCTGTCACCTCGACCGGATCGCGCAGCGCAAGGATGAAGCGCGGTTTCACCGCGAGCTGGGCCAGGAGCGGTATCCATAGTGGCAGCAGGCGACACAGTCGCGGATCCTTCAGCCCCCAAAGCGAAACTCCGGAGAAATCACGAACCAGGATAGCTGAGAGCTGCCGCCCCGCCAGCAAGGCAACCTCGGTATGCTCGAAGCTCGGCGGCAAAGGTCGAATGTCGTCCCAGGCGTAGCCGAGCTCGGCCATGAGGCGCTGATTGGCGGTAACGACTTCGTGGTGCTCCCAGTATCCGCGCGGGTTGTCTGGCGAAGCCGGCATCAGTCTTGAACCGAGGTCGACGCCGAGATGATGCAGGGTACCGGCAAGCGCCGATGTGCCGCTTCGATGCATACCAAGCACAATAACCGCGGTCGAGCCTGCGAGCGTCGCTGGCGACAGGCACGAGACCGCGCCGCCACTGGGTGCCATTTCACTTAGCACTGGCATTATGTCGACGGCCCGGATGCTGGGCGATCGGTCCTATCGTATTACCGAGAACAGCGTCAGGTTCTGGATGCGCGAGAAGGCTAGCTCCGCCGCCTGAAGCGCTGTAACGCCCTCGCTGTAGTTCGCCAGGACCTGTGGAAGGTTCGCCAATTGCAGATTTGTGAGCTGCACTTGGGCATTCGTACTCTGCGTGTTGTCCTGCCCCTGAACCGCCTGAACCTCGGCGAGGCTCGATCCGAGCGATGCCTGGGCCGACACGACGCTCGATTGTGCGCCGTCAAGATTTGCGATGACATTTTCGATCTGTTGTTGAGCGGGCGAACTTGGCGCCCCGCCCTGTTGGGGCGTTTCGAGGGCAGAGATCAAATCCTGCACGGTCTGAAAGATGCTCGTGCTCGCATCAGTCTGCACAGTGAATTGGTCTCCCGCGGCAGGGGTCCCGTCGATCCTCACATCGACGCCGCCAAACAGCAGATCAGAACCGGCTGCGAAACTTCCCGAGGCCACTATACCGCTGGTTACCGAGAAGGACGCACTTCCCGGGCTTCCGCTTCCGCTGCTGACGGTGTAAGTAAGGCTCCCGGCTGGAGCGGCCGAAAAGGCGATCTCGAACTGCGTGCCTGCGAGGCGTTCGGCGGCGACCTGACCGATGCTCGTCACCCCCTGCGCCACCGCATACGCGTTGCCGACGTTGGAGGCCGAGGCCGTCACTGCGACACCATTGTCTCCGGCCGGTATGTTCATGAAAATGTCCTGGCCGGATAGCGTCACCGGCACAGTGAGGGAAGGTGCGATCTCGACTAAATTTGCGCCCGCATCGCCGCTGAAGGCAAATTGCCCGTTCGGAAGAGCCTCGAAAGGGGCGGTCGTCGCTCTAGAGCCGGCAAAAATGTAATCACCGCTCGCATTCTGCGAATTGGCGAGTTGAACGAGCTGCTGCAGCGCGTTCTGCGCTTCGCTGACCAGCGATTGGCGGGTTGCCGCCGCCGATCCCGCGTTCGCTCCCTGCACCGCGGTCTGACGAAGCTGATCGATCAAGCTCCCCACCTCCTGCAATACGCCCAACCCGCTTTGGATCGTCTGCGCTCCGCTCTGTGCGTTGCTCGCGTCGTAGCTTAGCTGGTTGATCTGGTTGGCGACTTCGAGGGACTGCCCGGCCCCAGCTGGGTCGACCGTGGCATCCAGCATCGTCTGACCGGTGGCGATCTCGCGATTGAGCTGATTGACGTTGTTTTCCTGGGCCAGCAGATCATTCAGTGAACCGATAAGGAATTCATTAGTGCTGATGCGCATGTTGTCTTGCCTCAGCTCGCCTGGATCGCAGTCAGCAGACTCTGGAACAGGGTCTGTGCCGTAGCGATGACCTGAGCTGCCGCCTGATATGCCTGTTGATAGGCTACCAAATGGGCCGCTTCCTCGTCGAGGTTGACCCCGGAAATCGACTGCTGGGTATTTTGCGCTTGCGTGAGTACCGCTTGCGCTGCCTGGGCGGCGACTTGTGCGTCCTGACCGCGGCTCCCGACATTGGCGACGAGCGCCGCGTAGGCGTTCCCGAATGTCTGCCCTTGCGACAGATCCTGCGTCGCCAGATTGGCGATCGCTGTTATGTTGCCGTTGCTGCCGGTGCCTCCCGGGGTGAGAGCGAAGCTATCCCCCGCTGCTGCGCTCCCCGGCGACAGCGAAATGGGGAGCACCTCGCCCGTGGGCGCAGGAGGCGACGCATAGGCGACGGCGATCTCTGCCCCCGAGGTCGCGCTGAAGGTGCCCGAAGCGATGACCGCATTGTTGCTCGACAGCACGTTGAAACTGGTGCTGGAGGTGAATTGGATCGAGATCGGCTGACCGAACTCGCTCGCGGGCACGACGATCGTTCCCGGCGGAAGTGCTGAGCCTGCGAAGGCAGCACCTACCGTCGCCTGAGCATTGCCGACATTATTGCCAGGCGTTGCGATATAAGGCGACGCGGCCGCGATCGCCGAGGGGTCACCGACGGTGGCCTTAAAGCTCTGCGCTGCCGCCGCTGTCGGTTCGAGCTTGAAAGTATCGCCGGTTTGAACCGTCCCGGAAACCGTTATCGTCATGCCGTCCAAGCTAAGGGTCGGGCCACTGGCGAGCGCAGTCTGCTGCCCTGTGGCAATATCGGTCGCCTCAAATCCACTGGCCGTTTTCGTCAGGATGAAGTCGCCCGGTGTGAAGCTGTTGGGATCGGTGATCACCGCGGTCAAGGTGCCGCTGCCGGTGTTGGATCCGGAAGGATAGACCGTTGGGCCAGCTACCGAGAACAGCGGCTCCCCGAGATTTCCGTTGAGGTCCAGCCCCAAGGATTGCTGCTTGTTGACGGCGGCGGCAAAAGTCGCCGCGAGTCCGCCCACCGAATCCTGTGCGCCGACCAGCTGTGAGCGAGAGGTCAGCAGACCGCCGAGCTGTCCGCCAGAGAGGCTGTTCGTCAGATCTTGGCCATTCGGTCCATAGCTGATAGCGACATCGCCGGCGCCATAGCTCCCGGAGGTGACGGTAAGCTGCGAGGCGCTCGACCCGTTCACCAGTGCAGCGCCGCCAGATGTGTAGATGTCCGCGACACCGTTCGCGTCGGGAATGATCGTCACGCCGAGTTGCTGGCCGAGTTGCTGTACGAGTTCGTCTCGCTGGTCGAGCAGCGCGTTCGGTGCTCCGCTGGGCGACCCTGCCTGCCCCGCAATCTGTTGGTTGAGGGCTGCGATCTGCTGGCTCAGCCCATTAATCTCCTGGACGGAGGCCGTCACCTGGCCATCCACCCCCGACAGACTCGTAGCCAGCTGGCCGCCGATGGAGCGAAACGTCGCTGCGAGCGATTGCGCATCGCTCAAGAAAGCTAGGCGGTTGGGAACGCTCGTCGGGTCCTGGGCAACCTGGTTCGCGACAGTGAAAAAGCTGTCGAGCGCGGACCCGAGACCGCCCGCGCCGCCGGAGGCAACGGGAAATATCCCCGATAGATTCTGCGCGCTGGTCTGTACCACCTGAGCCGCCTGATTGGCCGAAGATGCCCCCACCACCTCCTGAAAGGCGAATTGGTCAAAAGCCGCTGGATCGATGTGAGATTCGTTCCCTGTGCCGGACCTCCATCGATACCCGGTAGCTCGGTCTGATTGACCAACTCCACATTGTACCCGGGCGTGTTTACGTTCGCAGTATTGTTCGAAACTGTCTGCATGCCCTCGGTGGCGGCTGACAGCCCGCTCAACCCGATTTGCAAGATCTGCGTCAGACCGCTCATCGTCAGCCTCGTCCGAGCAAACGCCCGACCGCGCTGTCGCGAATGCCCGTTGGAGGACCCGCGTTGCGCCGAAGACGCAGATCGGTCCAGAGCCGCTCCATGCGGCTCTCGGAATGGTGCAGCGATTGCCGGACTTCAGAGGCCAACTCTCGGAGCGCTTGTTCCAGCTCTGTCGAATAGGGAGAGCGGCGCGAGCGGCGCTTCCCGTCGAGTAGTACGAGCTCGGTGACGAGTGCGCCTCGCCTCTCGAGCAAGCGACGGACCGTCGCGGCCGGTCGCCGATCGAACCCGCCCGCGCGTTCGATCTTGAAGAGGCGACCCAAGCGTCGCGCAGCACGAGCCTCTTGGAAAATCATATCGGTCCCGGTTTCGATCATCTACCTCTCCGCTGTGAAAGGCTTCAGCGGCCCGGGTTGGTTTGGAGCGGTAAACACCGCAGCGACAGATGGACTGGCGGCTATCGCTTCGAGCTTGCTCGCATACTCGGTATCGGTCGCATATCCGCCTGCCGCCAGACCCTCTGCGTAGGCCGCCACATTGTTGCCGACCCCGACTACCGCCTGATAGCGGCGGCTGCCGCCGACCATTGCAACGTAGTCCTGCACTGCCGCATCGAGGCTTGGATACGCTCGGAAGGAAGCCTCGCGCGCCACCATCTGGCCTGCTTCGACTTCATGAGTTGTCGTCGTAACTTGCGAGCCCGTCCAAGAGCCGCCAGCCTTGATGCCAAACACGTTGTTGCCGACCACGGAGCGCCCCCAGCCCGTCTCCAGCGCTGCCTGTGCCAGTAGGATCTTGGGCGAGACCCCGAGTTGCCGTCCCGCCTCCTGGAGCAGCGGGCCCACGCGCTGGACGAAGGATTGGACCTGCGTTGAGGCTTCCTCTCCGCCAGTATGCGCATCGACATTCGCGGCAGTGGACGTCGCGGCGCTTGTCGCAGTCGACGACGACAGCGGCCATCCGTATGTTGGGGACAGCCTCCGATTCGCGGTGACCGGTCCCGCCTTGCCTGGCGCCTCCATGCCGGCACGGAAGATGCCGGAGCCAAGCGGCCGGGAGCCGTTGCCTTCCCAGTAAGGTGACAACGGAAGACCGCCCGCAGGCTGGAATGCCGCGGATCGTACAGCTTGAGTCCGCTGTGCCTGCGGAGGGGCAACCGCCCTGCTCTCCTGCTCGACAGCCGAGGCCGGATGCTGCTTGGCCTCGATCGACCGGAAAAGACTATCCGCCAAACCGAGCTTGTCGCTGGACATGGCGGCCTGGCTGATCGTGTTTGCAAAGAGGGAGCTGACGATGTTGCCACCCACGCCGCTGCCTGCCACAGGAATTGCACTACCATCGCTATCCTGCATCAGACCCTGCGCCAGCAAAGCTCCGAACTGCCCGGCAACTGCTTTGGCGGCGACCGGGTCGCTGCTCTGTTTGTGGAGCACGGATAGGTCTTTGGGGTCAGCCGTTAGGATCAGGCGCTGGGCAGTTGCCAAGTCCAATTCAAAGCACCTTGATTCGCGCATGAAGCGCGCCCGCCTGCTGTAGTGCCTGCAGGATCGCTATCAGATCCGATGACGTTGCCCCGATCGCGTTGAGGTTCCGCACGATGTCGGAAACCCGGGGTGCATTACGCAATTCGACGACTTTGGCGCGCTTTTCGTTGGCCTGAACATCGGTTCGCGGGACCTCGACTGTCCGACCGCGATTGCTGAACGGCTCGGGCTGGGACACTTCCGGAGTTTCTTTGACCGTTACTGAAAGGAGGCCATAGGCTACGGCTGCCGGTCCAATCCGGACATCCTGGCCCATCACGACTGTGCCGCTCTGGGCGTCGATCGCCACTTCGGCCGGGCGCGCCTCCGGAATAACCGGGATGTCGAGTAGCTCTGCCACAAACCTCACGCGCCCGGTGGCAGCGGCCGGCCCTCTGACGAGGACCTGATCGGGTCCCGTGGCTGTCGCGATCTGCCCCATCCGGGAATTGATCGCGTCGGCAATACGCGCCGCATTGCCGAACGATCGGTTGTCGAGAGCCAGCAGCACTGTATCGTCGGCGGCAAAGGTTGCTTTCGTCATTTTCTCGACGTTGGCACCCCCGGGGATGTGTGCGACCGTCGGAATGTTCACCGTCGTCGACGCCGCCTGACCGCTGGCCTCGAACCCACTGACCAGCAGCGATCCCTGGGCGACGGCGTAGACTTGCCCGTCGGCTCCCTTGAGCTCGGTCATCAATAACACGCCACCACGCAGGCTCTTGGCATTGCCGAGCGCGGACACGGTCACATCGAGCTTCTGGCCGATCTGCACAAAAGTCGGAAGATCGGCTGTGACCATAACCGCAGCTACTGCCGTCGGCTGAATGAAGGCGTTGGGGTCGAGCGTAAGACCCAATTGTCGGAGCATGTTGCGAATGGCCTGCGTTGTGTAGGGCACCTGTGTGGTCTGATCGCCCGTCCCCGCGAGGCCGGCAACCAAGCCGTAGCCGACCAGTTGATTATCGCGCGCGCCTTCGACTTGGACGAGATCCTTGAGCCGCTCGGCGCAGGCCTGCGGCGTCATGGTGGTCCAAATCAGCACAGCGAGCGCTGCTATTTGAACCAATCCCCGGGCCATAAAGTGCTGACCGTCAGGAACAGGCGCTGAAGGAAGCTCATTCTCGGCGCCAGATAGGTCTCGCCGTCACCGCTAAACTCGATATGTCCCTCCGCCATTTGCGTTGACTGGACAATGTTGGTGGACAGGACGTCCTCAGGCCGGACAACCCCGGCAATCCGGATGTACTCCTTGCCACCGACAAGGTGCACTTGGTCCTCTCCGGCGATAACCAGGTCGCCGTTGGGTCGAATGCGCTGTACCATGGCCGATATGGTCGCGACAAAGCTGGCGCTCTGCGCAGTCGCCCCGCTGCCCTGCAGGTTATTGGCGCTATTGGCATTTATGTTGGCGTTGTACTTTGAGGATCCGAACAGCGTGGCAATATTGCCTGCAAAACTATCGTTACGGCCAATGTTCTGGCTAACATTCTTAGTGGCCTGCGCGGCCTCGGTGATTTGGACCGTGACGATATCGCCAACCTGCCAAGGGCGGTGGTCGCGAAACAGCGCGAGCCCTGCGCCGCCTTGGGGGTAGTCTTGATAGATCGCGCCGTTCGTGACGGGTAACCCGGTTCCTTCATCGCCCGGCAAGTGTTGGAGGTTCGCCGGCAGGTTGTCCTTTGTCGGCGGCGCATGCTGGCAGCCAGCGATGCCACCGCCGAGCACCAGCAGGACCGCAGCGGGAGAGGCTCGCCGGCGCGTGCTCACTGCACCATCTGGGTCAGGTAACTAAGCATTTGATCGACGTTCTTGGCCGCTTGCGTATTCAGTTCATAAGCCCGCTGCGTTGCGATCATGTCGATCATCTCGTCGACGACCGACACGTTCGAACCTTCGAGGTAACCCTGGGCCACCGTGCCCAACCCGTTTTGCGACGGCTGGCCGGTAATCGGTGCGCCGGAGGCTTGTGTCTGCGTCGCCAAATTGTCGCCCATATTTTGCAACCCGGACGGATTGACGAAATTCGCAAGTTGGATCACGCCGACCTGTGAGGGATTTGGCTGGTTTTGAATTTGCACGCTGACAGTCCCGTCTGTTCCGATTGTGATGTTCTGGGCATTTCGGGGGATCGTGATCGAAGGTTGAAGCTGATAGCCCTTAGCGGTGACAACTTGTCCCTGCGAGCTCATCTGGAAGCTGCCGTCGCGCGTATAGGCGACCTGTCCCGAGGGCTGCAGGACCTGAAAATAGCCCTGACCATTAATTGCAAGATCAAGCGCGTTGCCTGTTTGTTCGAGACTCCCCTGGGTGACGACCGGCTCGGTCGCGATCACATTAGCGCCGGTACCTTGTTGCAAACCGGATGGAAAATTTGTCGCCTGCGAGGTGAAGCCGCCTACCTGAGTCGGGCTTTCGTAAAGTAAATCTGAGAACACGGGCCGCATTTTTTTGAAACCTGTCGTATTGATGTTCGCCAGATTATTGGAGATTACGTCCATTTTAGTTTGCTCGCCCTCCAGACCGGTGCGAACAACACCTAATGATTGCATCATTTCGAATTCTCCGCGGAAAGTTATTCTCGACGGTTACGACAGCGTCAAGGGACTGCTCTGACCCTGTCCCGAGGCGAATGCCATCCGCATCATTTCGGTCTCCATTTGGAAGATGCGGGTGTTCTCGATCATGTTCATCATCAGGGAGACCGTATCCGTGTTGCTGTCCTCCAGCGCACCGACCTGCAAGCGAACCCCGGCGTCGGGTTGCGGCGCCGTGGCGCCGTCCTGGAACAGGCCATCAGACCGTCGCTGCAGCGAGGCGGTCGGTGGATTGGCGAGCATGATCCGGTCAAGGGCCGCGATTTCGTCAGGGTTCTGGCCGGCCGGCACACCGGAAATCGTCCCATCCTCGCCAATCGTCACTGTCTGTAGCGGCGGCAGTGTAATCGGGGCGAAGCCCTGGCCAAGGACAGGATGGCCGTCGCTCGTTTGGACAACCCCGACCGGCGAGATGGCAAGTGCGCCGTTGCGCGTCAGGGCGAAGCTGCCGTCGGGTGCTTGGACGACAATCCAACCGCTCCCCTTGACCGCGACATCGAGGTTGCGCCCGGTCTGCTGAAGCGGTCCCGATCGAAGATCCGCGCTTTCCTGCTGCGCGGTGACGCCTACGCGGTCGGGCAAACCTTGGCCGTAGTACGGTAAGGCCTGAAAGAACGGCTTCTGTGCCTTGAACCCGGTCGTTCCCCGGTTAGCGAGGTTGGCTGTCGACGCCGTCATGCGGTCCAATGTCGCGTCCAGCCCTGCCATCGCGATGTAAAACAGTTGCTGACTCATGGCGAGACCTGCGCAGCCCTCGGCGCTAAATTCGGTTGGGCTACTGGATCGTCAACAGCCGTTGGAAGTTCTGCTGCTCGGTATTGATGCTCTGGACATTGGCTTGGTAGGCCTGCTGAGCAACGATCAGGTTCACGAGCTGCGTCGACAGATCTACGTTCGAGCCTTCAAGCGCGCCTGACTCGAGCTGCCCGAGCGCCGCCGTGCCCGGTGCTCCGGTCGCCGCGGGTCCGGATGCAGCAGTCGCGGCCCACACATTGCCGGTCATTGGATCCAACCCCTGAGGGTCGGCAAAATTCGCCAAGGCGATCGTCCCAAAGTCTCGCGTTCCTCCATTGGAATATTGTCCGGAAACGACACCGTTGGGCGCGATCTGGACGCCGGTGAGTTCGCCACCGCCGTTACCGTTGTTCGTCGTCGAGTTGACGCCGAATGACAATCCCGAGACGCTTGACCCCGTGAAGCTTTCGGCAATGTTGAGAGGGGCGGCTCCATCCGGCAGGGTGCTGACGGAAAGGTCGCCGCTGCCCGCGGTGAGCTGGCCTCCGCTATTGAAGCTCAAGGTGGGGCCCGAGCCGGAGGCCACGGATGCGCCTCCCGAATTGGCCAACTCCCAATGTGTCTGCCATTGGTTCGGCGAACCCGAGCCGCTAGCTTGGGTGAAGAATGTCGTCAGAGTCAGGCTCGTACCGAGGCTGTCGTATACCGTCGTCGTTGTACTCTCGTTGTAGCTCTTGGGGTTGCTGATGCTGAAGGGATTGGCGGTCGTGTTGATTGGTCCGTCGGATGACGGCAGGTTTACATCCAAGGTCAAATTGCTGGTGGCAACCGGCGCGATGTTCGACTGGTCGATCTGGATCGGTTGTAGCGCTCCCGAACTGCTTGCGCCGCTACCGCTCGCCGCCGGAACGAAGCCCATCAACTCGGCGCCCGCCGCGTTGACGAGATGGCCGCGGTTATCGAGCTGGAACGAACCGTCGCGGCTGTAGACGGTCCCCGAGCTACTCTGGAGCTGAAAAAATCCGTTGCCATTGATCGCCACATCGAGCGGGTTTCCGGTCTGGCTGATCGTGCCTTCTGTAAAGGCCTGCGCCAGGCTTCCCACGAGCACACCTTGGCCTGGTGCCGTCGGCAGAGCGCTGCCATAGAGAGCCGAAAAGTCAGCGGTGGAACTCTTAAAGCCGGATGTATTTACATTGGCGATATTGTTGCCGATGGTATCGATGTCGGTCTGAGCCGTATTGACCACGGACAACTCTGTTGAAAGTGACATGCTGCCTCTCCAATAAGATGGTCAGAATACCTGCTGGACGGCGCTCACGGGGACCGGCGCGAGACCGCCGCCCAAGTCGAGCATGGGCCCGTTCTGACCGCTGAGCGTCACTCCGGTGACGGGAACCATCGCGTAGGGTGTCGCAGAGACTGCGGCGCCGGTGTTCCCGACCGCGCTCACACTGAAGCTGTAGGTGCCGGGTGGCAGAGTCGAGCCGTTCGAGCCGGCTCCGTTCCATGAAAACGACTGATTTCCTGCGGCCATCGCGCCGAGGCTCAGGTTCGCCACCGGCTGGCCGGCGGCGTTGGTTATCGTCACTGCGACAGTTTTGGCCGCGCCCGCCAGGTTGAAGCTGCCGGTTGCGGTGGTGCTGCCGTTCTGCCCTAGCGCCAGCGAATTACCGCTGACAGCAACGTTGTGGCCGACGAGCCCGACCGCGGCCTGCCCACCCAAGCTCGTTTCCAAGTTTTGGACGCCTGTCGCGGTCGAAAATTCCGCGAGTTCAGAAGCGAACTCGGACCCGGTCAGGGGATCGAGCGGGTCCTGATGCTCGAGCTGTGCCGTGAGCAGCTGGAGAAAATCACTTTCGTTGAGTGTTTGGCCGGCACCGCTGACGCCGCTCGAGTTGGTCGGCAATTGAGTGCCCGAGGGCAAGACGGTCACCGTCGCCGGCATTGTGCTTGCTGCAGTGATCATGATCGTCCAGCCGCCTAAATCGCCAGGGTGCGTAACGCCAAGCTCTTGGCGACATTGAAGGCCTCGAGATTGGCTTGGTAATCCTGCTGTGCCGAGATCATATTCACCATTTCCTCGACCGGGTTTACATTCGGCATCGTTACGTAACCGTTATCGTCTGCAAAACTGGTACTCGGATCGTAAGAGGTGCGCAACGGTTCGGCACTCTCCACGACTCCCGCGACCCTCACACCGGCCATGCCGATCGCGGAGGGTCCTTCGATACCCTCGTCCTCCGACACTGCCTTGAAGACGACCTCGCGCGCGCGGTAAGCCGTCCCCGACGATGTAACAATACTGTTTGAGTTGGCCAGGTTGCTGGCGACCGCGGAAAGGCGCTCGGCTTCGGCCGCCATGCCCGAGCCGGAAATGGCCAGTGCCGCGACAAGCGACATCACGATCCTCCGTTCGATTGCTGCGACGCGGACCCATTGATCGCAATCGTCAGCATCCGAACGGTCTGCGACGCAAAGCTCGCTGCAGCCTCGTATTGCAACGCATTCTCCGCCGCCGCGACCTTGTTCTGGTTGAGGTCCACACTATTCCCGTCCAACGTCACAGGAGTGCTGACCTGATATTTGACGGAAGCGGCCAGCGCGGCCGGCAAGCCGCTTCCCGCTGGCCTCAGGTGACGCACATCATCAACAAGCATCGCCGGTTCCGATGATCGTGGCTGCTCCGGCGAAGCCTCCCCGGGAGCGACAGTCGCGAGGGCTTCTTGAAAATCGAGATCCACCGCCTTGAACCCGGGGGTGCTCGCGTTAGCGATGTCGGCGGAAAGTATCTGCTGGCGGTAGCCGCGCAGCTCGAGCACATGGCGATAGAATTCTAATCCGGTAGCGAGGGCAACGTTCACGACGGGCTACTTCATACTTGCGAAAATTCCTATTTTCGGCATAATGGGGGAAGATCGAAAGCAGTGCAAGGGAAAACTGCAGATGGCTCACCAGATGATCAAGGGGTTCGCGCTAGCCGGCTTGGTCATCGGTGTGCTTGCGGAGCCCGGTTCATTGGCGGCAGCAGAGATCGAGACGCCGGCGACGCTCCGCGCTGCGGTCCAGTCGGCTATTACGCCACGACTAGCCACCGTGAACGACGCAACCATCGAGGTCGAGGTCGGTGCGATCGATTCGCGGCTCCGGCTCCCGTCCTGCCCCGCGCTCAATGTCGCGCTGCCGCCGACGAATGCGGCGATGATGACTGCAAAGGTGGAATGCGATACTCCGAGCTGGACCATTTATGTGCCGATCCGCCTCCATGCCTGGGTCGAGGCGGTGGTGGCATCCGCCAACCTTCCGCCCCGATCCGCCTCCATGCCTGGGTCGAGGCGGTGGTGGCATCCGCCAACCTTCCGCCCAACACAAAGCTCGTCGCCGATCAACTGGCGCGCGCTCGCGTCGACATGTTCAGCAGCGCTGGCGGGCTGCTAACCGAACCAAGTCAGGCCGAAGGTAAGGTGTTGCGCGCCGGCTTATTCGCCGGCGCCCCGATAACCTCGCCATTGCTCGAATTCCCAATTGTCGTTCATCGCGGTCAAAAGGTGCTACTCACGCTCACCGACAGCACCATGATCATTGATTTCACGGCCGTTGCCCTTGAGGATGGCCGAGTGGGCGAGAGCATTGCCGTGGAGAACCCGGACAGCAAGAAAACAATGCATGTTACGGTTACCAGAGACGGAAACGTCGAGATGAAGTTCTAAGAGCCTCGGAGACTACGCAAATGACAACGCGGACCGACAGACTTGCCTCTCTACTCACAGAGTTGCAGCAGATACTCGAGGAGGAGCGGGCTATTCTCCTCTCCGGGCAACCCCAGCGGGTCACCGGTGTGGTGCAGCGCAAGCTCGTACTTGCCGAGCTGATCGAAAGCGAATGCGGAGTCCCGGGGAGCGAGCCGCCGAGCATGGATACGTTGACCTTGCTTGCGCGGTACAACCGAGAAAACTCCGTCATCTGTTCGGCCATGCTTCGACACATGACAAGAACAATCGACAAGTTGCGCCAGCACGAGCTGCACCGGTCTTACGGGCCTGACGGCACTGAGCAGAGTTCTCCGACCCAACACCCCCTTGGGGCCGCATGAGCCTTCGTCATTCTTTCACACAGCAAATTCCGAGGGAGGCTCGAACCGTCCGTCCTGCGGCATGGTCGGCAGCGGCCTTCCGGCATCCCGAGCCACACGCAGCCGATAGACGTATGCCAGCACCTCTGCGACTGCGGCGTAAAGACCGGTGGGGATCTCGTCATCGAGATCGACAAAGCGGCAGATCGCTCGCGCCAGCGGCGGAGCTTCGATCACCGAGACGCCAGTTTCTGCAGCGATCTCGCGAATTCGCAAGGCGATGAGGCCCGTCCCCTTTGCGACAAGGCGCGGGGCCCGCATTCTGCCGGCGTGGTAACTTAGCGCCGCGGCATAATGCTCGGGGTTCGTGACGACGACATCCGCTTTCGGAACCTCCGTCGCCATCCGCATTCGTGCGGCCCTTCGGCGCAGCGCTTTTATGCGGCGCTTCGTCTGCGGACTGCCGTCGAACTCGCGCATTTCATCCTTGATGTCTTGCCGCGTCATCTTGAGCCGGTCGCGATGCGCCCAAACCTGATAGGGTATCTCCAACGCCACCACGCCGACCATGGATACGGCCAGGAAGAGGAAAATGCGGCTCCACAACAGTGCGGCATGATCAGCCGCGTGCGGCCAGGTCTCGGCTGCAAGGTGGAGAAACGCGGCATCCCAGTGATCGATGATCCAGACCGCGATGGCACCAATGACGGCTAATTTAGCGAACGATTTGGCGATTTCGACGAGTGCGCTACGCGAAAAGATCCGGCCGAAACCTTTCAACGGGTCGATCCGGGAAACGTCAGGAGCAAGTGGCCGGGCCGAAAAGGTCCATCCTCCCACGAGGACGTTGGCGACCAACCCGACTACCGCCATCAGGATTAAAAAGGGCGCGAGGATCTCGAACCCCGGTTCCACCACGCGGCTGGCCGCAGCTAACAGCCGCGCCGGATCCCGTGCTCTGTCCGGCTCCAGGCTCAAGCCGCCGCGGAGGGAAAGCTCGAACAGTTCAACCAACTTAGTACCACCGAGGCTCAACACAATGGCGCCGGTTACGAGGATAGCACCGCCCGGAACCCCGTGGGCGCGTACCACAGAGCCCTCCTCGCGCGCTCTCTCCAGGCGGCGTGCTGTCGGCTGCTCGGTCCTGCTCTCGCTGCTATAGGTATCGCTCATCACTATTGGCCTCGGAGCGCCGCGCCGCCGACTTCGAGCCCCGTTTTGATCATGTGCTCAACCGCGGGTAAGAAGAACGGCAGCACCGCGATCGTCGCGGTGAGACCGACCCACATAAAAAGGGAAAACCCGACCGACATAATATTGAACTGGGGCGTGACGCGGGATACGATCGCAACCGCTAGGTGCACTGTCAATAACACCGCGATGACCGGCAGCGCCAGCCAAACCCCCATTTGAAAGAGCACAGCACCAGCGCGGGCAAGCATAGCCCAGCCTTCGGTCGCGATTCCGCTTCCGAGAGCAATCGGAACCACCTCGAAGCTCTGCACCAATACGCCGAGGAGGACCAGATGGCCGTTGAGCGTAAAAAACAGGACTAGCCTGACGAGAGCGAAAAAATCCGCCATTATCGGCACTTCGAAGCGGTTTTGAATATCGAAGAGCCCAGCAAAGCCAAAGCCCATCTGGACGCCGATAAAATCTCCGGCGAAGGACATCGCCGCCAAGGTCAGCTGCATGGCGAAGCCTATGGCAACGCCGACGAGGATTTGGTCCGCGGCAAGGACTGCCGTGGCCCAGGAAAGTGTAAGGGGAACAGAGTATTTGATCGTCGCGGCGATAAGGCAGGCGATGACAAACGCAAGTGCGACCTTCGTCCGCGCGGGGATTGCGACGGAGTTAAAGGCAGGAGCAGCAGCAAACAGCGCGAGGGTCCGTAGGAAGGGCCAGAAGAAATCGCCGAGCCAGCGGACGACATCGGCGTCGCTGAGGCTCAACACGACATTACCCCGCTATCGCGCGCATCGCCGCGGCCGCGCGTTCGAGGTAGCCGACCATCTCTGCAGCCACCCACGAACGGGCCAAATAAACTACCAGCATGACGGCCGCGAAGCGTGGGACGAAGCTCAGCGTCAAATCATTAATCCGGGTGCTCGCCTGGAGCAGGCCAACGACAAAGCTCGTCAAGATCGCAGCCAGCAGAAAGGGGCTCAAAAGCAACAACGCAGCGATCAGCATCTCGCGCACCGCCGACAGGACAAGGCTTGCGCTCACCGAATGAATCCTTCGGCAAGGGAGCCGATCACCAGGGTCCAGCCATTGACAAGGACGAACAGCGCGAGCTTCAGCGGTAACGAGATACTGATCGGGGAAAGCAACATCATCCCGAGCGACATCATGACCGCGGCCACGACGATGTCGATCACGAGGAACGGCAGGAAAATCATGAAACCGATCTGAAAGCCGGTCTTTAGC
The DNA here is from genome assembly GCA_963703745.1 of uncultured Alphaproteobacteria bacterium. Classification (GTDB taxonomy): domain Bacteria; phylum Pseudomonadota; class Alphaproteobacteria; order ATCC43930; family CGMCC-115725; genus AP-15. The sequence continues at coordinate 1,387,157 of CAVPFL010000002.1, forward strand.
TCGGATGTGACAAAGGCCGGCACGAGCACCCGAAACGGCACCTCCCTTACGGTCGGGTAGGTCTCGCCGCCCGCCAGTTTGACGAATAACCCCAAATCGTCGACGCGCGTCTGTTTTGTCATGAACTCCCGCAAGGGAGCCTCGGCCTTCTGTACGGCATCCATTGTCGAGATGTTGTTGTCGAGCAACGGCCGCAATGCGTCGTTGCTGATCTGCGAGAATACCGGCCCCATCACGAATAAGGTCAAGAATAATGCCAGACCGATAAGCACCTGGTTGGGCGGGGTCTGGGTCAATCCCAACGCCTGCCGCAGCAGCGACAGCACGATGATGATGCGGGTGAAGGCTGTCATGGTCAGCAAGATCGCCGGCAGGAAGACGAGACCTGCCATGAGCAGCATGATCTGGACCGGCACGGAATAGGCTTGTCCGCCATGCCCGTCAGGCTGCACTTCGAGCGCACCGATTCCCGCCGCGTGCGCTGCGAGAAAAGGAAGAAGACAGGCCGTGGCTACGGCTACGGCAGCCGCTCGCCGCACGATTATCCGGCGCGCCATTTTCCAACGGCGGTTCGGATCGCCTCACCAAATTTCGCATTGGGTGATGCGATCGGCGGCAACGGCTGGTCGAGTTCGCACAACAGGGTTACTGCGGCAGCGCCGATCCCGACCACCAAATGTCTCGCGCCGACCTGCACTACGACGAGCCGTTCGCGCGGTCCCAAGGCCACAGAGCGAACGATAGCGCAGTCCTTGGCGCCCCACGCAGCGGCGGCCCCCGGCCGCGTGCGGCGCAACACCCACAGGGCACCCCAGAGAAGGAGGACAAGCGCGCCTATTTCCAGTGACAGCGATCCAACGCCGTCGGCTTCATAAGGCACGCCCGGCCCCGTTATTCGACGATGAGAGTTGAGAAATAGATGTTCTGAACGAGATCATTATTTCCTTGACCCCCGTTCAGCCGCTTTATCCGCTCTGCTCCGAGTTGTTGCAGCAGGACCCGATTTACACTCACAATCATCGCCTCGCGCATCTTGTCGACGCCGGCCGGCGTCACAACGTCGTCTACTTTGAACGTGAGAGCGGTCTGCCGCATCGCATCCTGCACCTCCGGCAGCACAGCGCTGACGACATTGGCTGCCGCTCCTTCCGACAACGTGAGGTTGACACCCAGTTGCACAAAATGCGGAGTGCCCGTGCTGTTCACCATGCTCACCACGAACGGCTTGACCTCGAGGTAGAAAGGAAGCGGGGCCTCGGATTCGGGTTTCTGCAAACTGCCGGCTCCCGGGTGCTGCCCGAGAAAGAAGTACCAATAAGCCCCTCCGCCCGCTACGGCGGCAATGAGCAGCCCCGAAATGGCAATCAACCACCAGAACCGGAATGTACGGCCGCTCTTGCCGACAACCGCTTTTGCGGTTGCTTCAATTACCTCAGTCATGTCCGAATTTCCGCTTTTCGTCAAGTTCTTAATGATGCGTCACGATTTATGGCGCCTTGACGGAGCGCTGGAGCAAATCGTCAATCTCGACTTGTGTGCGCCGAACGGACGCAGCTAATTCACGGGCTGCAGTGCGTTCGCTCAAGATCTCGTATATCCGCTTTTCGCGGCGGGCGTCGACCAGATCCTGCCACTGTCGCACGCACGCCTCCTCTAGGCTCCCCACGTCGTTTTCCTGGCGCACGACGACGTCCTCGATCTGTCCGATGAAGCGGAGATAAGCCATCGTCGACGTGGCCGGCATGCCTTGCCGCAGACCCGCATGCAACAGATCGCGGTAATGCTGTCCGTGCTGCTTCAGCACCGCCAGCTTATTTCTCGCTTCATCGCATTGCGCTCGCAAGCGCTGCCAAGCCGCCAGCGCCCCGTTGGCTCGATGTCCAGCAAATTGGATGAGAGCCTGCAGTCCCGACATTTTACCCTCATTTGTCTACTATGCTGGCGAGCGCAGCTGCGCTATCCGAGAAGGAGAAGGCACTCGTCATATCCTGGCGCAGAAAGCCCTCGATCGCCGGCCGCAGGGAAACCGCCCGATCAAGCTCGGCGTCGTGGCCGGGTCGGTAGCCGCCGATGGCGATCATCTCCCGGCTCTCCTCGAGGCGGCTGTAGAGCTGCTTGAAGCGCGTGGCGCGCACGGCCTGTTCGGCAGAAACCACGGCAAGCATCACTCGGCTGACCGAGGCTCCGACATCGAGAGCGGGGAATTGGCCGGCATCGGCCAGCCTGCGGGATAGCACCAAATGGCCATCGAGGAATGCCCTGGTCGAATCCCCTATGGGATCATTGGGATCGTCGCCCTCCACCAGCACCGTGTAAAAGGCGGTAATGCTGCCGCAGCCCTCCTCGCCGTTGCCCGCCCGCTCGCACAACGCGGCAATCCGCGCGAAGACGGACGGAGGATATCCTCTAGTTGCAGGAATCTCGCCTATAGCGAGCCCGATCTCGCGCTGCGCCATGGCAAAGCGCGTCAAGGAATCCATAAGCAGGAGCACATGCTGACCCCGATCGCGAAAAAATTCGGCGATTGCCATGGCGCGATATGCGCCGTGGATGCGCCCCAGCGCCGAGGCGTCGGCGGGCGCAGCCACGACGACCGCTTTGGCCAGTCCGTCTGCCCCAAGCGTGCGCTCGACGAATTCCTTGACCTCGCGGCCGCGCTCCCCAATCAACCCGACGACCACGACATCGGCACTCGTGTACCGCGCCATCATGCCCAAAAGGACGCTCTTCCCGACGCCGGTTCCCGCGAACAACCCCAATCGCGAGCCGCGGCCAACCGAGAAGAGGGCATTGATCGACCGGATCCCGACGTTCGAGCGGCTCTTCGACCAAGGCTCTTCGCATTGCATTGATCGGTTGGCCGAACAGCGGTGTACGCTCACCACAACGCAGCTTGCCCTTGCCGTCGATCGGCAAGCCACCGGCGTCAACCACGCGGCCAAGCAGTTGCGAACCTACGGCAACTTCGATCGTGTGCCCCGCGGGCATTACGCGAGCGCCCGGGGCAAGCCCGTCACCGTGACCGTCGGCCATCAGCAAGACCCGCCCACGATCGAATCCAACCACCTCCGCCGATACCAAACGGCCAGATTCACTCTCGACGAAGCATCGCTCGCCGATCGCCGCGTGAATGCCGTGCGCCTCCATGACGAGACCGATCGTACGCACCACGCTGCCATAGACCTTCACGGCGAATTCGCTTTCGGCTATGCGCGCTCGATAGCGTGCGAGCCGTTCGATCAACCGAGAGCTCGCCGCAGCATCGATCACTTCTCCTCGCCCTCGAACAGCGCCAACATCACGCTTCGCCACCTGGAAGCGAGCGATAAGTCGACTTGCGCAATTCCTTCAACGGCGCGCGGACGCCAGCGCAAGTCCTTGATCGGCGTCCCCGGGCCATCGGCTACGACAAGGCAGTCGCCCGCCTCAACTGTGGTGTCGGCGACGAGTGATGCGATGCCGTTTTCGATTTCTGGCGCCAGCGCACGAACGAGCTCCAGGTCTGTTGGGTTCAAAATCACCTTCAGTGCGCCCATCTCGATTGGCACTTTCGTGATCGCCTCGCGGATCAGCCGAACGAGGTACTCGCGGGAGTACGACGTTTCACTGCCGATGACGCAGCGCGCCACTTCAAGAGCCAAAGCAGCTACCGCGTCCTCAACCGGCCCTTCCAGGGCGGGAATCGGTGAGCATAGCCGGGTTACGATCCTCGCCAGACGCTGCGCCTGCGCAGTGAGAGACTGTTCCGCCGCTGTCGAACCCGCAGCGAAGCCCGCCTCATAGCCGGTTTGCCTACCCTCAGCTAGACCGCGCTCGAAGCCTTCGTCATATCCGTTTGCGATATTCGCGTGGACGATCTCACTGGTCGATCGATCGTCATCGCTTGAATCGCTCTCGTCTATTGCAACGGCGGATCCGTCATTATCGACTTCCGTGAATGTCGGTGTCGGGACCGGGTCGGACGGGTTGGGTGAGGGTTCGAGGTCCGGAAATTGCCACAACAGCAGCGCCGGCCGCGCAGCTCCGCGGTCCGTCACGAAATCTCCTGACGCCGCTGGCTTCGGAAGTGCACCAGTCCAATCCGCCCGATTGCGAAGAAGAGCCGCAAAATAGACACGATAATCCAGCCGCCGACAAAATCCGCCACCAAACGGGCGACCAGGATGATCGCGATACCCCAGGCTGGAGCGTCCCCGTTTCCGCCGCCATCCTGGACCAACACGAACCACATCAGGCCGAGCCCTCCGGCGAGCAAGACCGGCCGCATCGCGCCGATCGCGAATTTATTGCCTCAATGCTCAGCAGGGGGCTCCGTCGGTTGATGAATTAACCCATCGTCTGACTTCGGCGAGGCGCCGGGCACCGTCGACGAGCTGGCCGTCGTGCCAGCGTCCTGCGCCGCGTTGCCGCGTTCCTGCGGGGTACCAAGCAGTGGGGTCTGCGATGAATCCTCGCCCTCGCCGGGAGAAACTACCACGATCGAGACACGCCGGTTCATTGCCATGCCATCCGCGGTGTCATTGGACGCCATAGGGTGATATTCCCCGTACCCGGCACCGACGAGCAATGACGGGTCGACGCCGTCCATGACGAAACGCTTGACAACAGAAATCGCGCGCGCCGCCGACAGATCCCAGTTCGAACTGAATTGTGCGCTGTGAATTTGTGCATTATCCGTGAATCCGTTTACTTGGATACGATAATTTAACTCCCTCAGGACACCCGCAACCTGTTCGATCAGGCTCAATGCCTCCGGAGTAAGCTCTGCTTTGGCGCTCTTGAACAGCACGACGGCGTTGATGTCGATGACGACGCCCACGGATTGCAGCGACACGCGAACTTGGCCCTTCTGAATCATTACTGCAAGCAAGCGCGTTAATTTCTCGTAAGCGTCGTTGAGCTTCTCCACGCGTCGCTCGACCTCCTGACGGAGCGCAGGCGGCAAATGCTTCACCTGTTCCTCTCGGGTAATGATCGGCGAACGCACTGGGGAGGGCATGTAGTCGAATGGTGCTTTATTGGCGGCGGCCATCCCCGATGCCTGTATCGTGGTGATCTTACCGATGAATGCAGTAGAAAACGCTTCTGCCATCTCCTGAAATTTCGAGGAATTCACGCTGGAAACTGCATACATAACCACGAAGGTTGCGAGCAGAAGAGTTGTGAAATCAGCATAAGATATTATCCAGCGCTCGTGATTTGGAGGCTTCTGCTGCGGCGGGTGTCGCATCCGGATCCTTTTTTTTGCCGTACATCAGGGGTTTCACTTAGCCTCGGCCAATTCCTTCTCGGTTCGAGGCGGCGGGGCAGAGGCGCTAACCTCGGCGGTGGCTTCCTGCACATTCCCGGTTTCGAGAAAGCTGCGCAATCGCATCTCGAACTGCAACGGCTGCTCCATGATGGCAATTCCGACCATTGCTTCGGTGATCATCTCCAGTCTTCGCATGCGGTGGCGTACCAGAAGCTTCAACTTGTTGCCGATGGGTAGGCAAATCAGGTTGGCTGCTCCGACGCCGTAGACCGTAGCGACAAAGGCAGTCGCAATGCCGCTCCCTAGCTTGGAGGGATCCTCTAGGTGCGACATGACAGTGATAAGACCCATTACGGCTCCCAGTATCCCGACAGTCGGGGCGTACCCGCCCATCACCTCAAACATCTCGCCGGCGAGCATCTCTTCGTGCTCCTGGGTTGCGATCATCAATTCGAGCAGCACCCGGATCTGGGGCGCGTCGATGGCGTCGACGACCAGTCTCAATCCCTGGCGAATAAACGGGTCAGATTGCTGCTCAGCTACCGGATCTAGAGCGAGAAGAAACTGGCGACGGGCAATCCTCAGCCACTCCAAGATGTTTCGCACCAACTCCTGGCGATCGTCTTTGGGTGGGAAAACCACCCAAACCAGCATCCGAATGCCCCGGAGAAAGACTCTGAACGGCGTCTGCAACAAAACCGCGCCGACGGTGCCGCCGACGACGATGATCGCCGCCGACGGCTGAAGCAGGGAACCGAGATCTCCCCCATCTATCGTCATCGTCAACACGATGCTGCCGAAACCCATAGCGAGCCCGATCAAGGAGAGAAGGTCCAACTCCTAATCTCCCGCCACTGGCTGCGATATGCCGGCTTCACTCCAGTCGCCGAGCGCGTTGCGCAGCATGAGCAATGCGCGACCGTGGGCCCGGCAGACCGTCGATTTGTTGAGGCCGAGGACCTTGCCGACCTCGTCCATGTTCAGCTCGTGTTCGTAATAGAGCGAAAGCACCAGCTGTTCCCGCTGGGGGAGCGATGCTACCGACTCGGTCAGCGCAGCCACCGCACGATTCTGGTGAAGGATCGTTTCCTGGTTGTCGACGGCACGCAGTCTTTCTTCGCCGCTTTCGTCGAAATCATCCAGATGGAGCAGGCGCATGCCGGCAATCTCGATCAGCACCCGCTGATATTCGATGAGCGGGATCCCCATTTCGGCGGCGATCTCCTCGTCATTGCCTTCCCGCCCGGTACGCCGCTTGACGGCGCGCATGGCGCGAGAGGCGATCTTGGCCAGCCGCACCGCGCGAACCGGAGCCCATGTCTCGCGCCGTACCTCGTCGATCATCGCGTTAATGATTGATTTACGAAGCCCGGCGTCGCCAATTTGCACGACCCTGCCCTGGCGCATTATCCGCAAGACCGCGATGAGACCCGACTGGATCAGATCGTCGAGTTGCACTGTCTCCGGCAGACGCCCTTTCAAGTGAGTCGCGATCCGCTTCACCATCGGCACGTACCGCGTGATCACCTCGGTCTCATCGAGTTCCGAGCGATAGGCCGGTCTATATCCCGAATATTCGTCGAGTGGGCGCGGTACGTTGTCCGTTTCCGGCGCCGGGTCAGAGAGGGGCTCGACGGCTCTATCGTGGGCCACGTTCCACCGCCGCCCGTCCCCACAATTCCACGACTTTGATCCGCTTCTCGGACGGGATCTCTTGGTAGGAGAGGACCCAGATCCTCGGTCGAACAGTACACAGCAGGCGGGCAACGAGGTCGCGGAGCTCCGGCCGGGTGACCAATCCCGCAACGGGCGCAACAGCCGCTAGTCGGGCAGCTCCTGCCGATGCGGCGGCGCGCAGCTCGCCCGCGAGGGCGGGCTCGATGGCAAATGAGCCGCGATCGTGCGACAACCGTAACACGTCTTGCAGCAGTTTCTCGAGGTCAGGTTCGAGCGCCATCAATTTGAGTTCGTCAACAGCGCCGAAGGCATTCTGCACGATGAAACTGCCGAGCCTTATGCGGATCGTTTCGAGCAACACTCGCGGCTCTTGCGTCCCCGCCGCAGCCTCGACCAGCGCCGCAATGATGGTGCGCAGATCACGTAGTGGGACGCGCTCCGCGAGCAGGCCGCACAACACGCTGTGTACCGTGGTTAGGGGCAGGAGCTTGGGTGTCAGCTCTTCCACAAGCTTGGGCACTTGTTTGTTGAAAAAGCCCAGGAGCCCATCCAATTCGATTCGCCCGAACAGAGCCTCGATGTTGTCCTCGGCGACGCGCTCAAAATGCGTCGCGATGATGACCGCTGCATCGAAAACAGTGTAGCCCGCAGCGCGGACCTGTTCCGCCATTGCCGGCATGATCCACCGGGCGGGCCGGCCAAATACCGGGTCGTGTGTCGGGATGCCTTGTATCTCCTCGTTTTTGCTGCCTGAGGGCATCGCCAGCAACTTATCGGAATGAACCTCTCCAGCCGCCCGCTCCACTCCGTAGACAAGGATTCGGTACCCGGTGGAACGGAGCTCCGGATTATCGCGAACGTGAACGACCGGAACGAGAAAGCCGAATTCGCGTGATACTTGCCGACGCACCGCACGCAGACGTTGCAGGAGGCCGCCATCGCGTTCCTTACTGACTAGACCGACAAGCCGATACCCGACTTGAATTTCCAGTGGCTGGACCAGCTCAACGACGCCGATGTCGATCTCTGCTCCTTCCGTGGGCAGTGGCGGCGCCACCGCCTTGCGCTGCGCCTCCCGCTTCTGCTCGCGTCCGAGCCACCATCCGCTCGACCCCAGGAGTGATCCAAAGATCAGGAACGCCAGATGTGGCATGCCTGGAATGATGCCAAATAGCCCGACGATGCCGGCGGCCAGCCACCATGCTTTGGGGAAAGCAGCAAGCTGGGAAATGATCTGATTGCCGATGTCATGACCGGTCGACACGCGGCTGACGATCACACCTGCCGCCGAAGAGATGACGAGAGCCGGAATCTGTGCGACAAGTCCGTCGCCGATGGTCAGCAGCGTGTAGGTTTGACCGGCCTCGGCGAGGCTCAAGCCGTGCTGCCAAATCCCAATAACAAGACCGCCGATCAGATTGATGAATAATATCAGCACCGCCGCAATGGCATCGCCACGCACAAACTTGCTCGCACCATCCATAGCGCCAAAGAAATCGGCCTCGTGAGAAACCTCCCGGCGCCGGCGCATTGCCTCTTCCTGGTTGATCAGACCGGCGTTGAGATCGGCGTCGATTGCCATTTGCTTGCCGGGCATGCCGTCGAGCACGAAGCGCGCCGCCACTTCGGCGATGCGTCCAGCGCCCTTTGTGATCACCATGAAGTTGATGATGACGAGGATCGCGAACACGGCGATTCCGACTGCGTAATTGCCGCCGACGACGAACGCGCCGAAGGACTCGATAACCCGTCCCGCGGCGTCCGCGCCTAAATAACCGTCGAGTAATATTACTCGAGCCGCGGCCACATTCAGCGACAGACGCAGCAAGGTCGTCAGCAGCAGCAGCGTCGGAAATGCCGAAAAATCAGTCGGTTTCGCGGTGTACAGCGACGCCAGCAGAATCATTAAGCCGAAACAGATATTGAAGGTGAACAGAACGTCGAGGGCGATGGGCGGCAGTGGAACCACCACCATCGCCAGGATCAGCACGAAGGCGCTGGGTCCGGCCAGCGAAGGTAAATGCCGGCGCAGCCCGACGATGCCGAGTCCGCCGGCGGTTTGGCTCGCCGGGTCGGTCACTGCAACATCCGTGGTAGCCCGGTCAATACGGCGACGGTGAATGACTCAAGTTGGCCGAGCAGCCATGACCCGAGCAGCGCGAGAGTCAATCCAGTGACCAAGAATTTCGGGACAAAGCTGAGGGTTGGCTCGTTGATTTGAGTGGCCGCGAGGAAAACACTGACAAGGATGCCGATAACCAGGATCACCGTCAGTATCGGACCAGCAACGTACAAAATCGTAAGAAGGGCCCCTTGGCTCGCCTCGGACAGCTCCGCCATCCGTCATTTCCTAGCCAAGGCGTTTGACCCGCTCAGCCTGGCTGGCGACCTCGACGAAGCGCAAACCAAGCCGCTCCTCGTTGATGACGACAACTTCGCCGCGTCCAATCAGCACGCCGTTTACACGGACATCCAAAGGTTCTCCGGGGCTGCGGTCGAGCTCGATCATCGAACCGCGCCCGAGGTTCACAACCTCGCGGATGGGAATCTCGGTTCGTCCCAGTTCGACGGAGAGGCGCACGGGAATGTCGAGCACGAGGTCCAGCCGCTCGGCCTGTGTAGTGGTCCCGCTGGCCCGCACGCCGCTCTCTGCCACCGTGTCCGGAAAATCGGATTGCGGCTCGAGCGTCTCGAACGGCGATCGTTCGTTATCGGATGCCGCTCCCGTTGCGCTTGACCGCGGGGCGACGCCCGAGGGGGCATCATCGCTCATCGTCGCGACCATTCCTTGTCTCGCTCGACGGCGGCGGTACTAGGGCATCGGTTGTCGATAGCAGCCGCTCCGCGATCCTCACCCCAACTCGGTGGCCATATCTGCCCCAGCGGCCTCGAAACAACGGCAAACCATTAGCCTCGACCGCTACCTCTTCGGGGCGCTCGATCTCGAGAACGCTGCCCGGTCGCAGCGCCAACAGATCGCGCACCGTAAGCTCGATCTTGGCGAGCTCGACGCTGAGCGTCATCGTCGCCTGTCCGACACCGGTCATCAGTGCCTCGGACCACCGCAGATCGTGATCGACCGCTTGCTTGACGGCGCCGGTCATCAATCGATCATGGAGCGGCTCCAGCATCGCGTAGGGAATGCAAATGGTAAGCTTACCGCCGCCGTTACCCACCTTCACGTCAAAGGTGCTTACGATGATCCACTCGCCCGAATTTGCAATCCCAGCGAATTGGGGATTGATCTCGTGACGCACGATTTCCGGCGAGAGGACTTCAATCGGTTGCCAAGCAAGAGCGAAGTGCTCGAGCGCCCTCTCCACCACGCGACGCATGGTCCTCTGCTGAAACGAAGAAAATTCCCGATCGGCGATCGCGACGGGAAACCTTCCGTCGCCGCCGAACCGCCCTTCGACAATCCAACTGACCAGGTGGGCGTCGGCAATGAACAGCATCGTCCCGCGCAATGGCCTTGGGTTGACGAGCGTAAGGTAGTTCGGAATCCCGAGCTGACCGAGGACGTCGCCGTGTCTGACGAGCTGTATGACAATGGGCGGTGTCACCTCGACCAGAGGGCGGAGAAACTGCAGCAATTCGGCACGGAGGTATTGGGAAAATCGGTCATTGATCATCTCGAGCGTCGGCATCCACGCGCGCGAAGGTCGATGCTCATTGAAGAAAATATAGCGGCGAATGGACACCGCTCGGTCCAACTGGTCAGACAAAGATGCTCACCCCGGAAGCGGCTAACAGCGGTGCGGAACGGGATCGTTCCAAGCTCGGCTGGCTGCCGCCGCTCCGCTGCTGACGCGGGGCTGCGCTTTCGTCCCGTTCTGCCGGGCTCCACGCGTCGGCACCGACCCACGCACCGGTCAAGCTGTATCCGGCATTCCCGAGATTGGTTTGAAGTTGACCGATAGCCTGGTTAATCGCCTGCTGAACCTGTAGCTGCGGCGAGCCGAACCATGCCGAGACCTCGCGGCCATTAACAAGAATGCGCAAGGTCAAATTTCCCAGTTCCGGCGGATGCAGTTCCAAAACCATCTCGTGGCCTGGGTCGGTGATTAATCCGGTCAGCTGATACGACAGCTGATCCGCCAAGCCGGCCGACGAAGAAAACGAACCAGAGTCCGACAAACCCTGGACCTTCAGCCCGATCAGCGGCACGCTTCCGTCAAGTGCGCTCACCGCAAGGGCCGCCTGACCCTCTGACGCGGTGACATGCGAGGGCTCTCCACCTCCAGGAGCCGGGCGCAGTAGTGCCGGATCGGGATCTACACCGAAACCCAGAAACGCTCGGTCGACGAATGCCGGAATAGGAGCACCGGGATCGCGATCGATTTCCTGGGACCCGGCCTCTCCTCCGCTGAGTTTGGAGCTACCCGGGAGCGCCTCGTTCACGACAAGGTCAGGGCTCTGGTCCTGAGCAAGTGAAATCCTGGGCCCGCATTGAGAGATAGTGTCGTGTTCCTGCGTTGGCCTCTGCCAACCGGCGAGAGGAGCGGGTGAGCGGGCTTCGTCTCGGTCGACGAGCGCCGGAACGAGAGCACCGGGATCGCGACCGATTTCCGGGGATCCGGCCTCTCCTAAGCCGAGTTTGAAGCCATGCGGGAGCGCCTTGTTCACGGCGAGGTCAAGGCTCTGGTCCCGAGCTAGCGAAATGCTGGACACGGATTGCGAGAGAGTGTCGCGTTTCTGCGCTGACCTCTGCCAACCGTCGAGCGGTGCGAGTGAACGAGCTTCGTCCACCAAAGACGAAACGAATGCCGACCCGGTATTGTCCTCTCCTATAGGGTTACTGGCGGTATCGTTCGCACTCGGGCGAGCCGGCGGTGAGTCCGCGAAACTGGCGGAAATTGCGCCAGAAAACGCAACAGGCGCGTACGCCTCCGTCCAGTTCCGCTGAGAAACCTGATCTTCGATCTTTTGCGCCGGTTCCGTCTGCCCGCCTGCATCAGCACCGTGACAGGAAGGTTGATCTGGCCGGTTTCCCGAGCCGTTAGGGCTCTCCAAATTTGCTTGAACATTGGACGCACTCGGGCTGAACGGCTCTTGGTCGAACAATACCTCGCCGGGATCGGCGGTACCGCCCATGGCTGTGTCATCCAAAGCGGCACCTAGCGCCCTGCGACCCCCTTGCTGCACTGGATGGTGCTGCGAGGCGCTGTTTGCGATCTCCGCCGCCGAGGCGTTCGACGCGACCGCTTCTCTGTTCCGCCAGCTCGGCATCGCCGTTTGCGCTGTAGGCGTCGGATTTGTGGCAGCGTCAAGCGCATCCGGGAAGCTACCCTTAACGGAAGGCGGATCAGACTGTGAAGCCGCTTCTGTCCGACCCGGCCAATTGGTCGTTCGGTTCGCGCCCAGAGAGCGCACAGACGTCATTGCGTCACGCTCTAGGAGACGAGATCGCCGGGTGAGGTGCGAAGGATAATCTTTCCTTCCCGTTCGAGGGCTTTGGCAGCGGCTACGAGTTCCTTCTTCGCCGTGTCGATCTCGGAGAGGCGCATCGGCCCGCGCGACTCGATCTCTTCGCGGAGCATTTCCGACGCTCGCTGAGAAAGATTCCGCAAAACTTTGTCCCGCAATTCTGAGCTTGTCCCCTTCAGCGCCGAAACAAGCAACTTTTGGTCAACGGCTCTGAGAAGGATCTGGAAGCTTCGGTCGTCAATTGCGAAGAGATCCTCGAAAACTAACATGTTGTCGCTTAGGGTCTGAGCCAATTCATTGTCGACGTTGCCTATCGTATCGAGGATTCGGCCGGCTCGCTCAGCTCCGATACCGTTGAGGAGCTTGGCCGCTACATCGACCCCGCCGACGGAGACACGGGCTCGAGGGGGCCCGCCGGCCAGCAGATGCTCAAGCAACTCGCTCAGCTCCTGAATTGCCGTTTGCGGGATCGCGTCGAGTACCGCCAAGCGGGGGATCACCTGCTCGACAAGCTCGTCGGGGAGATGCTCGATCAGCGTCTTGGCTTGCGCGGGCTCCAGATGGGCGGAGATCATTGCCACGATTTGCGGGTTTTCTGATTTGATCATTTCGGCGAGAGTGCGCGGATCCTGCCATTTGATCGCCTCTATGCCGGCGGAATAACGACCCTGTTTCAGGACACTAGCAAACCGGTCGGCTTGCTCCGTGCCTAGAGCCTTCTCAAGCACCCCGCGAACGTAGTCCTCGGCGGCGATACCGATCGAACCTTCCTGCTGCATGACCGCCACGAATTCCTGTAACACAGATGCAGCAGAATTTTTCGAGACGCTGGAAATCCGTGCCATCGCCATCGATAAGAGATTGATCTCCGGTTGTGATAAAAATTTCACGACCTCTGCCGCAGCCTCTTGGCCGATGGACACCATCACGACGGCAGACTTCTCGACCGCGGTCAAATCAACCGACTTGTCTAAGGCTGGTTCTGTCACGCGCAATCCACTCCTTGATTACCTGAGCCGTCCGGGCAGGGTCGTTGGCCACCAACGTCCGCACGGTTTCCGCCCCGATAGCGAACCCATCCGGCGACACAGAGAGCGGTTTCCAGGTCGGCTCGGATCGGGGCCGCGCCTTGTCGCCAGGTGCACTCGGCTTGCCTGCCGCGTCCTGGGCGATCGCTGCGCGCATTACCCCCACCCTCCGTAGCAGTGGAAACACTCCCCCAAACAGCACCAGCAAACCCGCCAGTGCCATCATCGTGTTCTGGCCGACAATAACCATCCATGGTTCCCTCCACCATGTTCTGGATGTTTCGCCGGCCTCGGCTCCGTCCTGGGCGAAGGGAACATCCACCGCTGTCACGTGCCGGGTCTCACCGACCCCGATCGCCGATGAAACGAGCGTATCGATGGCACGAATTCGTTCAACCGCTAGCGGGTTACCTGAAGGATTGTTGACGAGGACGGCGACATTGATGGCACGCAGCTTCCACGAGGGACGCTCCTGGAATTGCACGATGCGGTCGATATCGTAATTGGTCGTCCGGTGGGTGTCCGGCGGCGCAACGGGCGGCGGCTCAGGTTTATCCGGCGTCGTGGCGGCAGGCAGTGAGGGAGGTGTCGCGACCGGCGGCTGGGTGGTTTGCGTGCTCGGCGATACAGTCGGCGTTTCCGGGGGCCGGTTCGACAAAGCCCCGGGTATCCCTAGGGCCGGCTGACCGTTCGAAGACGGGTTGTGAACCGTCTCGTCCTGGCTGAGCACATGGCTGTCCCCATATTTGACCGAACTTTCCTTTCCTTGTGAAAAGTCGATATCGGCATCAGCCGATACGCGAAAATTGTCGCGTCCCAATACCGGGATCAGCAGATCGGTGAGCGAGGCCTCATATCGGCGGGCCACCTCGCGGGCGATCTCGAGCTGCTGCGGTAGCTGCTGCAACGCGTCCTTGACGTTGCGATTGAGGATCTTCCCGCCCTGATCGATGATAGTCACATTCTCGCGCGTCAGCCCGGCGACGCTCGCCGCGACCAGTCCGACGAGACCGTCGATCTGCGGCGTCGTGAGCTGCAGCCCCGGCCGCAGCCGGACCATCACCGAGGCGCTGGGTTTGGGGGCGTCAGCGAGGAAGTCCGTCTGCTTCGGTAATGCCAGCTTCACCGTTGCGGAGGCGACTCCGTCTACCTCCGCGACGGTGCGCGACAAGGCGGCCTCGATCGCCCGAACGTAGTGCACCTGCTCGACAAAAGGGCTTACTCCCAAGCTCTCGTTATCGAGGAGAGCCCATTGGTCGATTCCCTGCTTCGGGACACCCCGCGCCGCCAATTGCAGGCGTGCTCGGCCGACATCGGCCTCCGGGACGAGAATTACGCGGCCGCCCTCGTTGATCCGGTAGGGAATGTTCAGCTTCTGCAACTCGCCAATGGTTCGGCCACCCTCCTCCCCGGACAGCCCAGCATAAAGCACGGAATAGGATGAGCCCCATAACCACAGGGTGGCGGTGATGATGACAGTTGCTGCGAGAGCTGCGCCGGCTGCGAGGGCAGTCCGTCCCCTGCCGTTCAATACGGGTTCGACCCGGTCCAGAACGTTTTTCGGCAGAATGCCGTTTAAATTGAAGAAGGCCACATATCACCCGTGAGGCTGGTCAGACGGGCATGTTCATGACGTTTGTGTACGCCGCGACGACTTTCTCACGGACGCTTGTGGCCATTTGCAAGGCAAGGTTCGCCTGCTCAACTGAGACCATGACGTCGCTCAACGAGACATCTTTGTCACCGGAGGCAAAGGCCGTCGCCTTCTGGTTCGCCGAGGTGACCGTGTCATCCACTCTGTCGATGGCACTCTTGAGAGTGTCGGAGAACGAGGAGCCTGTAGCGTTCGCTGCGGCCGACTCAGGCGTGTCGGTCGGTGCGCTTGCGGAGGTTGCGAGTGTAAAGAGATCGGTGAGTAAGCTCGCGACGCCCGCCACCAACGTGATCGCCGGAATCATGCGTCGCCCCTCAGGGCGGAGTGGACTGGACGCTGTGCCCACTGACGCCGCAGGGTGAGGAAGGCAAGGCGCAGGATGTTATCGCGGATGTCGTTTGGCATCTCAGCCAGATCCGCTTTAAGCCGCCAGCGATCGCACCGACCGTCTTCCGCGCAGTTCGTCACTTTGCCGAATACGACAACGGGCTCGCGAAATATCGGGTGAAAAAAAAGGCTAATTCGCAGCCAATCACCGGGGTCCAGAGCCCCCAGGGAGAGCCAGGCAATCCCGCTAGGCTCGAATTCTATATCGTGGATCGGCGGCAGCTCGATATGCCGATAGGTAAGTCTTCCAAGCAACCCGATGATCATGTCGAGCTTCGTGCGCAGTGGTGCGAGAGCCTCGGCAAGCCGCTCATCGGCGGGGCGTGGCATTGCGTCCAGATCAACCTCTTGGAGGAGAAAACCGATGATATCTGCGTTCGACCGCGTGGCAACGTCGCAGACCTCACGCGAGGGTGGGTGAAAGAGGCGGTCGCAGGAGATCGGAATCATCAGGCGGCTGGAGTACATTTTCTCAGCCTGATCAAAGTGATAGCGGTTTTGTCACGATGACTGATCCCAGGAGACGATGACGCAGGTCTGATCGGTTTGAGTAACTTGACGAAAATAGGAAATACCGACACCATCTAACACGCAAGAACGCTCCTTGGCAAGCCCTGAGAGGTTCTCGGTTCGCTGGAAACGCTCCGGGTCCCTACGGGCAAGCTCAGCGGGTTGTCATCGGCGATGTTGGCATTTCAAATCTGAAGATCCTGGAAACACAGGCTACGCGTCTCGCTTTCGACCGCGCAGGGGCCGGACCTTGCTATCATCTCCGATTCCGAAATATAGGAGCTCAACTGCGCGGAAAGCTCACCCCTCGATCGGGTACTCTCGGACAGCCGTCTGGCGGCCTGGCGATCATTTAGTTTTGCAACTAATTTGCAACCCCGCTAGACCGCGCGTCTAGCGGGGTTTGGTGTTCTGGGGCTCGAGTTGTGATCCTCTGACTTCCCGCCAGGACCACCCGGAGCCGACTATCTTGTCACCGAACGCGGCTCCTCGGGCGCGCCTTGTCGTGGGTGATTTCGGCATATCGCGGCTTAGTGGGGGGCCAGTATTTCCACGTCGACCCAGCCGGTCCGCCGGTCGGAGCAGCGTCTCAGAATGCATGCCGCTCCCGACTGCTATCAGATTTCCTCGCTATGATGCGCTCGAACCTCGGCCGGCACGTTTCCTGCGCAATTTCCGGCTGGACGCGATGTCGATACGACCATCGGCCCAACCGCGCAGCCATAATCGCGGCGCGCGGCATCGGGTGTCAGGTAACCCCCATCAAGATCGCGCTGCACGGCGTCCAGGGATCTCTGCAGCGGTCGCCGAATCCTGAGCCTCCGGCGAGGCCCAATTCAGCGATCTCCTCGAGCGAGGTCAGAGTCACCAAGGCGCCAATTCCCACATCTGAG
Organism: uncultured Alphaproteobacteria bacterium; assembly: GCA_963703745.1. Lineage (GTDB taxonomy): Bacteria > Pseudomonadota > Alphaproteobacteria > ATCC43930 > CGMCC-115725 > AP-15. Next base: position 1,403,984 of record CAVPFL010000002.1, read on the forward strand.
AGTTGTTCGCTCTTTGCATTTCGGACCACGGCGCAGGGCGGGACGCCGGCCCGGACACCAAACAAACCGAGCGTCTGCGCCAAGACGCCGGTCGGATACAATCCCACCTGCGCCGGCCGGCCATCGTCGGACAGCTTACGGGCGCGGACCACCTGTCCCAGCCCACCGCTGTCGCCCCGGTTCCGCCATATCTGCGATATGGGAATTCTCGATCACCAGGATCGGTGCATGCGTCTCGAATAGCTCGATCGATGTGTTGCCGGCACTAGTCGGCCACAACAGCCCCGACTTGCCGTCGCCCTGCGCGGACGCGCCCTGCCCGCCGCCTTGGAACAGGTGGTCGTTGTACACCCGGCCATCCGCGCCGACACCATAGAATAGCGCCGAACTGTGCAGCGCTATGAAAGCCTGCACCCGGTCGGGCAGCGCCTCGCCAAGCGCTATGACACATTGGGCGCGAGGTACCACCCGGTCCTCACCCGTATGTTTACCGCCATCGGCCTTTCGTAGTTCAGGATGTTGCCGACAGGTGCAATCACGCTCAGCGGCCGGTAGCAGCCGGCGTCACCGGGCACCTCGGGTGACAACATGCATTTGGCAGCTCCTCGTTCGGGTGCCCTCGCGAAACAGCTTCATTGGTGGGATCTCCCGGTCATGCCAGCACATAGAACCAAGCAAGATCCGGGTCATGGTTTCCTCCCGCTGCATTATGGGCAGGCCTCATTGACACCAATGTGACTGGTCCCAGTACGGCTGATCTTGCGCCAGCTTGGCACCGTACGTGAGCGCTCCGCCACTGTGCGCCAGTAGGCGCGATGATCAACGTACGATAAATCACGCTGGATAAGTATCCACTACGGCTTGGCGGACATCGCGCAGCAGCCCAACGGACGAGGCGTCAGGAGTGTTCCGGGGCGTTGAAGCGTCGGAAAGTGGCGAAAACGCCGGGACCCGGCTCGTAAGTGTCGAGTTAGTCTCCTAGAGTCGATGTGTGGGCGGGCTGTAAGGGGTTGATGGGGCGCACCTCAAGCGCCGCCAACGCCTTCGCCAGAACGCCGTCTGGCTGTGCGAGCTGTTCCAGAACGGCGCAGTGATGGCAGTCGGCCACCTCGATCATCTCCCCTGGAAGGCCACGTGCGCTCCACGCCGTTCAGAATTCGCGTGATTGGTGTTCAGTTCAGGGAGTTCGTTAGAGCCGTAGGCGATCATGAACTTGGCCGCGCATGCTGGCAAATTCAGCAACGGGATGTTGCAACCGCACGTTTGAACAGGCCGCCGGGCCGAGTTGCCACGCAATCCGCGAGGGCGCCAGCACCGCAGGCCTCGATGTAGGTAACGATGCCGATGCCGCGCAGCCTGCCGCGCCGCGCCCCCTCCTCGCGCCGGACGGAAAAGGTCGACCAGCGCGAGACTTCGAGCGCTCTCTCCAAGGTGGCGCCGTGATCGCCCGTATCGTATTCCAGCATCAACGGGTTTGATAGGAAAAGGCGTCGCGCGGAGATGAAGTTGCGCCGCCAGATCTCGACGCGATCGACGCCGAGATCGCGCGCCGCGATATCGACCAGCCACTCCAGCACGAAGGTGGCTTCCGGGCAGCCGGCGCCGCGATATGCGTCGGTCGGCACGGTGTTCGCAAAAACCACCTCTGCCTCGCAATAGATTGCAGGGATGCTATAGACGCCGGCGAGCAACGGTCGATAGAGGTTGATCCTCGCGAATAACGCTGGCATCTGTCGCGCGGGAGAGACGCTGGACGTTACCGAGGCATGTTGGGACGCGATCTTGAACATCTATGCGAGGGCAGTCCGTAGTCCGGGAGCAGGCGGTACTGCAATCGCCCGACGGGTGCACCCCCCACCTCCACCAGATCCCCTAGGCGCGCTGTTACCGCTTGGTCTCGGCGGAGCGGACGATCCTGCTCGATTGAGCCGGTCTCGTCCGATATCGAGGTAATGGGTGTTGCCGCGCCCATTAGCTGCTCAAACTGACCCGGTAACGACACCCATCTGCGGAGGGAGCTGAATTCAAACCCGGAACCGCGTCTGCCAGCGCACACATGAGCCGAGCAGTCATCGGATAATCGCTTGGTCCATGATAGGCGATGTCGCAGGCAAGATCGAGGTGGTGCTCGAGCGCGACGTCGAGCAGCGCGATGAAGTCTTCTGTCATTGTCGCCGGCGCATTGCGAATTTCGGCAACGATCGAAGTGATTTCGAGTAAAAGCTCTATTTGCCGCTGGCGCATCGCCCGGTCAGTCGCTGCGGTTCGGGCCTCATCGATCGCTATTGCGAGCTGATGGTGCTCCTCTTCGAGTTTCGCCATTGCTTGCGAAGCGCTCAGATTGAAAATGCCGTCGTTCACTCACCACTTTAGCTCACTTCAACGGCCTTCGAGCCGTGCTCCCCAGGAAACCGGCACCGGCATTAATTTTAGTCCTTCGCGCTCGAAGGCGGCCGTAAAAAAGTAAAGCGGATTAGGCCACTCGTGCAAGCGGCGATCGAACGCCTCTGGGGAGCGTGGGTTGGACGGGCAACCCCACGGGATCCCACCGAGCCACGGCATCGCTCCTCTCTTTGGCGCAACCGTGCTCATGGGGCGCGGCACGAGGGGGCAATAGGTGGCTCCAGTCGGGCTGGCCCGTCTCGTGACCGCAAAAGATGACTCGGCCTTCGCAGTTGCGGTTATAATGATATCGCGGCTTGGGGAGGGCCGAGAACCAAGCGGCGCCCAAGATGGCCACTGTGTCATCCAGGATGCTCCGAAAGCGCGAAGGCCGTGAGATCGAACTTTAACCCAGCGGAAGAATACATCGCTCCTGCCTTCGCCGGCGGGTGGGTGCCGCGCGCGTTGCCGAGAATTTATCTAGTCGGCACCATGCGGGCCGTCGCGCCCGGCGGAGCCGACTTTCTGCCGCGCGGCCGAAAAACACGCGGGTTGCTGGCATGCTTGTGCCTCGAGCAGGGCGAGCGTGTTTCCCGGAGCCGTCTCGTGGGCTTGTTATGGGACCGCTCGGCTGATGCGCAGGCGCGAATGAGCTTGCGCCAATCACTTTCGGAGCTCAACGGCATCGTCAATCGTCACGTGCCTGGCCTCGTAGAGATCGGTCGCGATAGCGTTCGCATCGATGTCCGGAAGTGCTGGGTCGATGCGCTTGCCATCCTCGAGGCGAGTGCTGATGCTACTGCGGATACCAGCAATCTCGTCCAACCTTACGGCGAGCGCCTGCTCGAAGATCTCGACGGGATCACACCCTCCTTCGATCATTGGCTCGCCGGCGAACGAACGCGCTTCGAGGATCGTGTAAGGAGGATTTTGGAGGCGGAGCTCGACCGCTTGACCGAGCAAAACGCCAAACCGGAGGTGCGCGCGGCGGCGGCACGCCGACTGATCAACTTCGAGCCGACACACGAGGGCGCCGTGCGCAGCGTGATGAAGGCTTTTGCCCAAATGGGCGATCGCGCCCAGGCGATTCGCGAATTCGAACGTTGCAGGCAGGCGCTGCTCACAGTCCTCGACTTACCTCCGTCCAGGGAAACCGCTGCCGTTTACGAAGCCATCCGGGGCGATTCGCCGCAGATGGCTCCTCCGACAATCTCCGACGAACCTGCCGGCCTCGAGTTGAGCGAGACTGCGGCGGGGGGTCCGCCCGTTCCGTCTGCCGCACGCTGGAAGACCGAGAAGCAGAGCGATCCGGTCATCGCACCCCGGCACGACCCCGGACCCGAGCCGAGGCGCGAACCCTCGATCGCGGCGCTGCCCTTTCGTAATCTCACCGGCGATCCCGCACATGATTTCGTTGCCGAAGGGCTCCTCGAGGATCTCATCGAAGCTTTGTCTCGCGTTCCGAATTTCTTCGTGATCTCTCGGCTGTCGACCCTGGCTTTCAGAAACCAGGATCGCCACCCGCGCGAGATCGGCAACGTGCTGGGGGTGCGCTACGTTCTCTCGGGTAGTGTGCGCGTCCTCGGAGATCGCGTGCGTTTGACCATCGAGCTGACCGATACGCAGTCGGGGGAGGCGTTGTGGTTTGCCAAGCTCGATGAGCAATTTCTCGACCTCTTTGAGATCCAGGACCGCTTGTCCGAGATGATCGTTCGAAAGGTCGCACCTTACCTGCACGCGGCCGAGATGAATCGCATCCGGGTCAAGCGGCCGGACAGCCTCGAAGCCTACGACCTCTTTTTGCGCGCCCAAGAGAATATGCACAATTCCTCGCGCATGGTCTTCGAAACCGCGGAGGCGCTGTTCGACGCCGCGATTGCGAAGGATCCGCACTACGCGGCGGCTCTTGCCTGGCGCGCTTACTGGCACGTGCTGCGCGTCGGACAAGGGTGGTCGCCCGATCCGGCGGATAATTCGACGCAGGCCGACCGGTTTGCGCGGGCGGCAATCCAGTGTAACAGTATGGAACCGATGGCGCTCGCCGTTCACGGCCTCGTTGCCTCCTATCTGTACAAAGACTTCGATCTCGCGCTCCGCCGTTTGGGGACGGCGTTGCGCATCAACGCCAGTGCGGCGCCGGCATGGCTGTGGAGCGCCGCCGCGCACGCTTGGATGGGCAATGGCCCCTTGGCCATCGAAGAGATCAACAAGGCGATGGCGCTCTCGCCCTACGACCCGCTGATGTACGCGTATAGCGGCAATGCCGCGATGGCCTATCTCGTCGACGGCCAGTACGAGCGGGCTATCGAGTGTGCCCTGCGGTCTTTGCACGAGAACCGTACCTACACCGCGGCGTATCGGCTGCTCGTTATGGGGTTGGTGCTGGCTGGTCGTGAGGACGAGGCCCGGGCATCGGCGCGGCGGCTGCTCGAGCTCGAGCCGGGGTTGACCGTAGCGAGCTTCCGGCGGCGTTACCCTGGCAGCGCTAGCCCGCAGGCCGATCTTTTTTGCGATGCCCTCGCGAGGGCTGGGGTCCCGCTTTCCACAGAGAATGGTACCCTACGCGAATAACATCCACGCAATTGCGTTAGTCCGCGTTTCCCGGATGATGCCTCACAATAGGGCGTCACCGCGCTCGACCGTCGAAATGCTCCGCCCTCCGTTCATAACTCGCCGCGAGCTGAAGCAGTTCCCTCCGTGCGCCGGCGAGGCGACACTGGCGGGCAAGCTTGCGCAGCCCGTGCGCCATTTCTCGATAGTGCGCCCCGTCAATAGGCAAGGCGCTGTCCCGTGGCTCGTTCATCGGTAAAGTCTCGCAGATATTTTGATCCGTCACGAGCGTCACCCCCCAGTGAAGGATGACAACAGAGAATTGCGGTGGGCTAAACCCGGGGTAAAAGATTCGATCTGACCTGTTTGAGCGACGGGGAACGGGATCGCGCAGGAGGAACGACGCGATACTGCTGAGTGCGCGTTATGCGCAAACCCGGAAGGCCGTGGATCTCGAACGCGCGTTGCCAGGAAAGGAACTCTTGCTCTGAGAGTTGGTACCATCGGCAAGCTTCCTCGAGGGTAATTTCGCCGCTATGCACCGCAGCGACCACGGCTGCCTTGCGGCGCACTACCCATCTCTTGGTCGTCGGGGATGGCAGGCCCTCCATGGGCGATGTTCGGGTCGGCGGCTCACCGGAAAGCGTGGTTAATCGGCGACGCGGGTAAGCCGAGGGTCCAAGTTCGCTCTCACCAGGTCGGCGGGTTTCCGTCTCATTAAGACAGCCAGCCTCATTCCCATCGTCGCCCCGTTCCACCGGCTCAATCCCTGCGCGTAACGCAATTCCTGTCTGTTTCACGAATTTTTAACGATTTTGAGCGAGTTTGTCACTTTTTTTTTCGAAAATATCGGAAAAGACTGATCGAGGAACCGGAGCCGCGTGCGACCGGAGGATCGAATCGATCGTAAAAAAGCGCGTCTGGCGGTGGCTTTGTGTCACCGTGGTGTGTCAACTTTCTGCCAGCACGCATGCAATGGACGTATCCTATCAACCGTATGCAGCCTCATGCAATCGTCATGCCGATAACAGGCGACCTTAACCATAGAGCGTCGATGTCACATATTAATCACGATGAGAAGAAAATTATTTCACGGTCGGTTCTTGCGTCGTCTGAGAACTTCGCCTTCGTTAACGGGGGCAATTTCGCCCAAAGTTAATCGAGGGAGAGACGAGATGAATTCGACTGAACGGCTAATCTGCGGTTCGATGACTGCCTTTCCGCCGCTACGCCAGCCCACATCCGAGACTGCCGATCGCGGCACCGTGCGGCTCGGCGCCAGCTGCATCACCGCCGCCTTCCCGCCGCTGCGCCAGCCCACATCCGAGACTGCCGATCGCGGTACCGTGCGGCTCGGCGCCAGCTGCATCACCGCCGCCTTCCCGCCGCTGCGCCAGCCCAAACCCGAGACTGCCGATCGCGGTACCGTGCGGCTCGGCGCCAGCTGCATCACCGCCGCCTTCCCGCCGCTGCGCCAGCCCAAACCCGAGACTGCCGATCGCGGTACCGTGCGTCTCGGCAGCTCAGGCATCACGACCGGCTTCCCGCCGAGTCGTTAAGATCGTCAACCGTTGCCGCGGGACACGGAGCGTCAACGATGGCCAAGCAGGCTGAACCGATCATCTGCAGATTTTACCGGCTCATCCCCGATGCTCCGGCCCCGCGGCGGGCCGACCGCTCGGCTGACGGCACGCTACCCACCCGGGGGTATCGGTATTGCGAAGCTCTCGCCTCCGCTTCGGCATTCGGGTGGTATCTCTATCCGCCGCTGAATTTCAGCTTGGTGTGGGACGGTATCGAGATCGCCTGGACTTACGAAGGCGCCGAGGATTGGTATCCGCTGAGGGGTGCTCAGTTTCCTGGGTTTAGGCGCCGGTTCGAGGAGGTAGCCCCCGATTCCGTCAAGTCTCTCGCTCCGACCTTTCTGGCCGTCGCGCGAGACCCGGGTGTGTTACAGATTTGGAGCGGCTACTTTGCGCGGACTGCGCCGGGCTGGGCACTGCTTTCTCGGGGTCCCGCGAACATCCCTCGAACCCAGGGCTACGAGCATTTCGAAGGCATCATAGAGTCCGAAACCTGGTTTGGTCCCCTCTTTACCAACATCCGGCTAACTCGCACGAATTCGCCGGTCGAGTTTCACGTCCGCTATCCGCTCTTCCAGGTGCAGCCGCTGCTACGCGAGTGTTATAGCGAGGCTTCTTTCGAGGTCGTCGGCCTATCGGAACTGAGCGTGGCCGATTGGCAAAGTTTTGAGGCGACGATGAAACCCAATGCCGATCAGATGCGGATGCTGGGACACTACGCCGTGGGTACACGACGGCGAAACCGAAAGAAATCTTGAAAACAGCCCGAGGGTGGTGACCACGACCCTACTTACAAGCTCCCCAGCGACCCAAAATAGCTTTCAGAAGGCAGCCCTTAGAGGGCGACTCTTGGCTGTGCGCGCAGCGATACAGGTGCCGAGGCCAGCAGGCAGCTCGATAGGATGGCGGCGACGCCAAGCCAACTAAGCAGGTCTGGAAGCTCGCGAAATAAAAAGATACCACCGATGACTGCGATGATCAGACGGAGGAATGTGTATGGCCCAAGACTCGAGGCGCTCGCATGCCTTACCGCCACCATCCCTACGTACATCCCCACGGGCCCGAATATTAAGACGCCGGACAACCAAGGCCAGACCGCGCGCTCGGGTAGCGTTGACGTGGCCAAAACCGGAAGGTTGCACACGACGGCAATGGCATTGACGTAGAACATTGTCGTCAACTCGGAATCGCCTCCCGGGCGCTGCAGATATTTGTTCAGCACGAATGCGAGACCGTTAAAGCTGGTGCCGAGCAAAGCGACCAGATAGACGATGTTCCGGTCGAGAAAAGCCGGCTTTACGATCAGTAGGGCGCCAGCGGTACCGATGGCAGTTGCAATCCATCGGAGGGTGGTGACGCGTTCGTTCAAGATGAGCGCGGAGAATACTGCAATGTACGCCGCTTGGGTGTAGGCGATCGCCGTTGCGTCAGCGAACGGCATGTGGGCGAACGAGTAAATCAGGACCCAAAGATATAGGACCGATACAAACCCGCGCAGCAGCTGCAGCGGCAGCTGGGAGGTCTTCATCACCGACCAGCCGGTGTTCCAGGCGATGATGCCAACCAGCATCACCCCAGCGCTACCACGCAGCAGTGCCAGCTGCATCGCGGAGCCGCGCGGTCCGATGTGATGGATCATCGCAGTTTCGACCGCAAACAAGATCGCCTGGCCGATCATCAGTCCGACTGCAAAGCGCTGGTTGTTCATGATCGCTCCCCGGTGCGGGGCATTACCGTAACCGCGGCAAACGAAACAATCTGGTACCGGCTGTAACTCAGCTCAGCACCCCGACCTTCTTACGCTCGATCAGCTCAAAATCGATTTGCGCGCCGAGACCGGGCTCGGTTGGGGCGTGGACGAGGCCGTCGCGGTCGACGCTGATATCCTGGATGAGCCCGTATTTCTGCATCGCGTCCGGCAATAGCACCTCGAAGAACTCGGTATTCCGGATGGCCATGATCACGTGCAGATTGGCGACATTGTTCAGCGAGTTGCCGCCGTGGTGCACCTCCAAGTTCATGCGGAAGGCTTCGGCGAGGTGGGCGGTCTTGATCAGGGTCGTAATCCCGCCTTTGACCGCGACATCGCCACGCAGAAAGTCGGTGGCGCGTTCGACAATCCACGGAGCATAGCCGTCGAAGCCGCCGATAGGGAACTCAGTGGCGAGGATAGGAATATCGAGCTTTTGCTTAAGCTTGACGTAATTGTAGATGTCCTGGTCGGCAAGCGGGTCCTCGTACCAGTAAAAGCCCATCTCCTCGATTGCCCGACCGACCCGCAATGCCTCCTCGTATCGATAGCTCCAGGTCGAATTGAGCATGATTGTATAGTCGTCGCCGACCGCTTTGCGCACCGCTTCGCAGACCTTGATATCGTCGCGCCAAGATTGCGGCGGGTGGATCTTGTAGGCGCGCCACCCGGTCGATTGGTAATGCCGGGCCTGCTCGACATAATTCTCCGGCGCGGCGTGGATCTCGGAGCTGGCATAGGCGGCGATGTGGTCGCGCGAGGTGCCGATCAGCTGGTGGATCGGCAGCCCCGCTGCCTTGCCGGCCACGTCCCACAAGGCCACGTCGCAAGCGCCGATCGAACGCACTGTCGCGGCGCGGACGCGAGCCCACAGCAGCCGGTTGAGGCGCTCGCGGTCGAGCGGGTTCTGGCCCATCAGGATCGGCTTCAGAAAGCGGATAAGACCCGGCCCGTCGAGGCTCGCCGGGTTCGAGGAGGTGCCGAGGAAGGCGTGACCGGTGACGCCGTCGTCGGTAGCGACCGCCAGCAGGCCGAGATCGCTCTTGCCGCTCGGCCGGGCGGTGTGGTGCCCATAAATCGTTGAGGGAATGCTCTCCCAGGAGAACAGAGTCAAAGTGACATCAGTGATCTTCATCGGCGGCCTCCATCACTCGAGTGGCAGCTGTGCGGCTATCGTGCGGAAGGTCTCGCCGCGGCCTTGGCCTTGGCGCCCGCCGCGGCGAGGATCGTCACGCCGATCGCCAGCACCACCGCACCCTGGAAGAGCGGCTGGAACACCAAGGCCGTGTTCGGCAGGATCGCAAGCGAGCCGATTAGAGGCACCGCCAGAATGATCGATACGATCGCCGCCGGGACGACCAGCGGCTGCTCCTTGACGCCCTTGCCCCAGGCAGTCTCGCGGTATTCCTTGTGCCAGTAGAGATTGAGCGCACCGATCGCCAGCGCCAGCCACATGCCGAGGACCGCGAGCGACCGCACCGCGACGCCCATGGCCCAGCCGGCGAAGACCGATTGTAGCAGGAACAGCGAACCGAGTCCGGCGATCAGCAGCAGCGCGGCGAGCGGCACCTTGCGACCGGAGGTCTCGGCGAAGACCGGGGGCAGCATTCGGTCCTGCGCTTGCGCAAAGCAGAAGCGCGACGCCACCATCAGGCCCGGCGCCAGTGTCTTGCCGACGATCAGCGCGACTAGGAGGTTCAGAATGACGGTCAGCCAACTGGGCGCGACCAGCCCGATGAGCCCGGGAGCTGTCGCATAGCTCGTCTTGCCTGCCTCGATCAGACCGACGACCGCCCACCACGGAGCAGCGTGGAAGAGTGCCGCGGCGACCGCGGTAAAGAGGACGAGCGCGACGAACCAACCCCACATGATCCCGAGCGGTACCTTCTTTTCGGCCTGCCGCACTTCGCCGCCAAGGGCCGGCCCGGCGCCCAGACCGGCATAGGCAAAGACGAAGAGCGAGGTGACGGAAATGAAATGGAACAGGCTCGCGGGCGCCGCCGCCGTCGGCGCGGTGAGTTGCACCTTTGCGACCTTACTGGCCGCCGCGACGAAGGTCTCCGGCGGGGTCAGGAAGCCGTAGGCGGTAATCAGCAGCGCAACCCCGACGATCACGAACATCAGGATCGTGACGAATATCCCGTAATGCCGGATGCCGGCCGCGTTGATCCAGAAGGTCAGCCAGATCGCCGCGAGACCGCTCAGCAGATGGCCGGTATGCGACAGCAGGAAATGCGCCAAAGCTGGACTGATCGGCAGCATCGCCTGGCCCAGGAAGGTGCCGAAAGCGAAGCCGAGAAAACCCAATCCGGCTGGGCCTGTCGCCCAGTAGGTGAACGTGATCAGAAAGCCCGCCGGCAGGCCGAGGCTGCGGGCCAGCCAGACGTGCTTCGAGCCGGCACGCGGCATGACCCGCGAGAAAGCCGCAAAAAGATAGGCTTTCGGCAACATCGCGATGCCGCACACGAACATCGCCAGCGGCACCAGCCCCCTTCACGTCGGGGTAAACCGAGAGGCTCTGCACCGAGACGTAGTTGATGCCGGAGCCGTATTCGGCCGACACGGCCGAGGCCGTGATCGCCAGAACGCCGAGCGCCTTGGCGAGCTTGAATACGGGTACTGGCTCGGCCGCAAGGGTGGCTTCGGTCATGGCATCCTCCCATGTTGTGTTGCGCACTTCTCCCGCGCCTTTATTTACCCACGATCTGCCGGCGGATCAAAACGGTCAGCCCGTCAGCACCGCCTTGCCTATCACTTGCCGATCGATCAGGGCTTGCACGGCCTCGGCCGCCTCGCTCAGCGGGAGGCGGCGCCAGATGCGCGGCCTGAGTTTACCTTGCGCGGCCAGATCGAGCAGTACCTTGGCGTTGGCGGCGGCGATTTCGGGGTGGGCTTCATTGAGCCCCCCGATCCGCACCCCGATCGCCTCAATTCCCTTGATCAATAGGTAGTTGGTGCGGGCGAGCGCCGGCGGGCCGCCGAGAAACCCGAGGATCAAGATGCGCCCGGCCCAGGCCAGGCACCGCAGCGATTCCTCGAAAGTCGGACCGTTGACCGGGTCATAGATGATGTCGACGCCGCGACCTCCGGTCAGCTCCATGACCTTATCGCGGAATCCGGCCTGGTAATCGATCGCGTGGTCCGCGCCCTCGGACAGGCAGACGGATCGCTTCTCTTCGGTGCTCGCAGTCGCGATGACCTCGCCGCCGAACAGTTTGGCGATCTGGATCGCCGGGATGCCGATGCCGCCGGCAGCACCATGGATCAGTACCCGGTCGCTCTTCGTGAGCCGCCCCCGCTGCAATAGCGCGTGATAGGCGGTGCTGTAGGCGCCGCGAAACACGGCGGCTTCCTCGAGGCTGAGGCCCGCCGGAATGGGATCGCAATTTTCGGCGCTGGCATTGCCCAGCTCGGCAAATGCGCCAAGCCGGTGCCGGCTCATCACCCGGTCGCCGAGCTTGAACCGGGTCACATCGGGGCCGATCGCAACGACTTCGCCGGCCGCTTCACTCCCTGGGATAAATGGCGGTTCCGGCCGGAACTGGTATTTGCCCGCAAGCATCAAGACGTCGACATATTGCGCGCCGCGCGCTCCGATCTTGACCCTCACCTCGCCGTCGCCTGGTGCGGGCGGATCTGGGACCTCGCGCAGGGCAAGCACCTCGGGACCGCCGAACGCCTCGCAGACGACCGCTTTCATCACGCCCGGTCCTATTCGGCGGCTTCAGCTCGGGCAGGTGTCTGATATTCCGAGCGCAGCTTCTCCATGACCTCCCAATTCGTGTAGCGGGTGAAGCCGTTCTCATCAAAGAATAGGACGGCGCCGGTGCAGATGAACAGGTAGGTCGTGTCCTCGAGCGCCGTCGTCGCGTCGTGCAAAATACCCGACGGCTCGTAGACATAGTCGCCGGCATTCAAGACACCGTTGCGGACCTGAAGCTTACCCGAAATCACATAGGCGTGCGCCCCTGCGAGGTGCTTGTGCGGCGGGGCCATGTAGCCCTTTTTCCAATGATGCAGAGAGGCCCAGGTGCCGGTCTCGCGGCCGACCCACAACACTTTCACGGCGGACATCGGGGATTGCTGAATCCACGGCGCCTCGGAGCGCACGAGCGTGTCCTGAATGTCCTGGAAGACCGGCCTGATATCTTGCGGAAGTGGCATGTCTGCTCCTGTCCTCGAGTGGGTCGCAGGGATCACGATAGGCCGCCGCGGGATTGCGGGCAAGGCAGGCACCGCGACGTCTATCGGCGGTCGCTGTGCCCCAAGCTCTCTTGAGCAGCGCTCACGATGCTAGGCCTTGTTTCTGCTGCGATAGTACTTACGGATATCAAGGAGGCCAGGCGACCCTACGCGAGCGGCAGCAGTCGATCGCTGCCGGATCCGCCGCGCTTCGAGGAGCGTTTCTCGGTCGAGCGCGCCCGCCCGCATCTCGAAAGGAGAACGTCATGGCGTTCAAGGTCCAGGTCGGCCCACCGCAGATCTCCATCCACCAGGGCCAGACGGTGCTGATCAGCGAGCAGGACGGCCAGATCAACTGGCCAAGCGAGAAGGGTCTCTATTTCCTCGACACACGAATTATCAGCAGCTGGAGTGTCTATACCAATGGCGAACCCTGGGAATTGCTCAATGGCGGCGCCATCAGTTACCACGCATCGCGTATCTTTCTGACCAATCGCTCTTTCCTCACCGAAGATGGCACGATCCCACCGCGCACACTGGGCTTTACCATCGGCCGATCGATAAGCGGCGGCATGCATGAAGACCTCGACATCACCAACAACAGCATGAGGCCGGTGAGGTTTCAGCTTGAGATCGCGCTTCGCAGCGACTTCGCAGACATCTTCGAGGTGAAGTCAGGGCAAATTGTGCGGCGGGGCCGGATCACCACGGACTGGTCCGAACCACATCAGCGATTGCGCACCACGTACCGCAACGGTGACTTTAGTCGTGGGCTGACGATTTCGCCGACGCGATTGCCTGGGAAGGCGGTATATGCCAACGGCCGGCTTAGCTTCGAGGTGGCGCTCGAACCCGGCAGGGCATGGCATTGTTGCCTCCTCTATATCCTGGCAGATGGCGATCGTGATTTTGCGTCTCCGCCACACTGCATCGGGGATAGCCACAAGTCGAGCCACGCCGAGACCTTGGCGGACTGGCTACAAAACGTTGTCAAAATCCGGACCAGTAATGAGGAATACTATCGTCTGGTTCGCCAAGCGCTTGAGGATATGGCTGCATTGCGCCTGCCGATCGAAGGTACGGATCATATGGTCTTCCTGCCGGCCGCCGGCCTCCCCTGGTTCGTCGCCCCGTTCGGACGCGACAGCCTGATTGTGTCACTGCAGAACACCCTGATTTATCCGGAGTTTGCCCGCGGAGCATTGGAGATTCTCGGAACCTTGCAAGCAACGGAAGAGGACAACTACCGCGATGCCGAGCCCGGCAAGATCCTGCATGAAATCCGTTACGGCGAGTTGGCGCATTTCAAGCTGATCCCCCATACGCCCTATTACGGCACCGCAGATGCGACGCCGCTCTATCTGATCACTTTGCATCATGCATGGCGAGCGACCGGCGACCGGGCGCTTCTGGAGCGTCACCTCGAGACCGTCGAACGATGCCTATACTGGATCGACGACTATGGCGACCGCGACGGCGACGGGTTCCAGGAATACCAGACACGCTCGCCGGTTGGTTATGAGAACATGGGTTGGAAGGATTCTGGTGACTCGGTCGTCTATCCCGATGGCTCATTGGTCAAAGGGCCAAAAGCACTCTGCGAGCTGCAAGGCTATGTCTACAATGCCTGGATAGGTATGGCCGAGGTCTTCGATGCTTTCGGCAACCCGGACCGCGCGCAGACCATGCGCGCCAAAGCTGCTGCCTTGTTCGACCATTTCAACGAAGCCTTCTGGGATGAGGAGCTCGGCTTCTATGCTTATGCGCTCGATGGCCAGAAGAAGAAGGTCCTGACCGTCGCCTCCAATGCCGGACACTGCCTCTGGTCGGGCATTGTGCCCCCGGAGCGCGCCAAGAAGGTGGTGCAGCGCCTAATGGCGCCGGATATGTGGACCGGGTGGGGCATTCGCACGCTCTCTGCCAATCATCCGGCGTACAATCCGTACAATTATCAGACGGGTTCGGTCTGGCCGCACGACAACGCCATCATCGCCATGGGTTTCAAACTCTATGGCTTTGAGGCTGAGGCGGCCCGTATCGCGCATGACATCAGCCATGCGGCGAGCCACTTCCTGCTCAACCAGCTGCCGGAGCTCTATACCGCGTTCGAGCGCGACGAGACCACCTTCCCGGTGCAGTACATCGGCGCGAACGTGCCCCAAGCCTGGGCAGCCGGTTCGGCCTTTATGCTGACACAGGCCATGCTGGGCTTCCTGCCGGATGCGCCGCGCAACAAGCTGTATGTCGACCCGTCCCTTCCGGCATGGCTGCCCGACCTTACAGTGCAGGACCTTTGCGTCGGCAAGCACAAGCTCGACATTTGCTTCCGGCGAGAGGGCGAGCAGACCACGGTCGAGGTGATCAAGGGTGACCCTGAGCTGGTGGAGCGCTGCGATATCGTGTCCAAGGTCGCGCGGCTAAGAACCGCCTCCGACCCGATCTAACCCGCGGCGACGGTCGTATGCCTCGTGCCTGCAGTGTATCGGGCGGCGCATCCTCAGGCACCGCCGGAAGCAGCGACTTATTGTTCGGCCTCGTCGATGCGGGGTATGGTGCTCGCGAGAGGCGCCACCGACTGGGGTTCGACGGCGCCGACCCGTAACGGAGGGCATTCGGATGATCCATCACGTATCGATCCCGGCACGAGAGCCGCAGCACGTTGCCGAGGTGCTGGCCGAGCTGATGGGCGGCAAGTGCTTTCCGTTCGGCCCGCTCGAAGGCGCCTTCATGGCGGCGGGCAGCGACGCGCACGGCACGATGATCGAGGTCTACCCGGAGCGCGCAACGCTCGAGATCCCAGACCGCGACGATCAGGTCGTGTTCGGTGAAAACCAGGTGCCGCCGCAAAACTGGCCGTTCCACGTGTTTTTGTCGGTGCCGTTGGAGCCGCAGCAGGTCGAGCGCATCGGTGCCCGCGAAGGCTGGCGTGCCAAAACCTTCGGGCGCGGCATGCAGGGCCGCAAGCCGTTCTTTCACGTTATCGAGTTCTGGCTGGAAAACCGGCTGATGATCGAAGTGGTGTCACCGGCGATGGCACGGGAATACGAAGACTTTCTGAAGGGCGCCCAGACGGCGATGATGAGCGACCCCGAGTCGCTGCGCTTGATGCGGGCGACCCATTTGAAAGAACCGGTGAAAGAGCCGGCCTGACGAATCGCCAAGACCCAAGAGGGGAGGACCCAATGCTGGAGCTTTCGGACATTCAATCTTCGCAAGAAGAGCTGCAGGACTATTACACGCAGCTCCGCGCGCAACATGTGACGCCGGCCTGGATCGGCGGCGGCATCAGCATGGAGCCTCGAAGCAAGGCCGTTCCTCACCTATGGCGCTGGCGCGATTTGCGGCCACAGGCGATGCGGGCGGCCGAGCTCGTCGGTACCCAGCAGGCTGAACGCCGGGTTCTGCGTATGACCAACCCGGAGCTGGCCGGGACGTCAGCCAGCAATACGCTGGTCGCCAACATCCAGATCGTGATGCCGGGCGAGATCGCCCGGGCCCATCGCCATTCTGCGGCGGCCCTCCGCCTGATCATCGAGGGGCGGGGCGGCTACACGGTCGTCAATGGTGAGCGCGTCCCGATGTACCCGGGCGATCTCGTCCTCACCCCCAACTGGTCATGGCACGACCACGCCAACGACACCGATGCGCCGATGATCTGGCTCGACGGCCTGGATACCCCGCTGGTGCGGATGCTCGAGGCCGGGTTCTACGAGGAGTATCCCAAGGAGCGGCAGGACATCGGGCCGGCCGTCAACGCCTCGTGGTGGCACTACCCGATGTCTGAGATGCGGGCCGCCCTAGAGCGGATGGCCGCCGCCGATACCGCCGACGCCGGCGAGGGGATCATCCTTGAATACAAGAACCGGGTCACCGGCGGACCGGTGATGCCGACGATCGCCTGCCACATGCAGTTGCTGCGCCCCGCCGAGAAGACGCAGGCGCGCCGCCATGTGTGCTGCACGAACTATCACGTGGTCGAGGGGGTCGGCTACTCGATGGTTGGCGGCGAGCGGCTCGACTGGAACGACAAGGACGTGTTCACAGTGCCGACGTGGACGTTCTGCGAGCACCTCAATAGCGGCGACCGCCCCGCCTTCCTGTTCAGCTTCAGCGACGCGCCGGTGATGAAGGCTTTGAGCCTCTACCGCGAGGAGACCAGGGCATAGCCGCGGGTCCGCGACGAAAGTGCAGAATGTCTGGCACTGGATGACCTAAACCGCAAGTGGCGGCGAGGCGCTACAAGGCCTCGCTGTCAAACGAGCAAAGCGGGCGGCGGCTCCGGCGCGAACAGCTCATGCAATCCGCCAAGACCCCGGCAATTCATCTCGGCGAAATGTTGACACGAAGTCTCTCTGTTCCCTCCCTCAAAGGCCGATCGGCCTCCCTCAGAACATTCCCTGACGGCGCTTGAGCGCGACCCTCTGAGCATTTGATTCGGTGATCGTTGTCGGCGATCGGATCGTCGATTTCCGGCGTCGAATCGATTTTCCTCCCTGCCGTCAGGGAAGCATTGCTATCGGCTGCGGTTGCGGCCGCGCGAGTGTATGCTGTCGGCAACAAGGAGCACCGCCATGAACCGCGCCGTCATCGTCATCTGCGACAGCCTGCGGCCCGATCTGATCACCCCGCGCGACGCGCCGTTCCTGACCGAGCTCGCGAAACGCTCCGCGCGGTTCGCCAACCATACCGGCGTGTTCCCATCCACCACCCGGACGAGTGCCGCATCGATCGCGACAGGCTGCCTGCCGGCACGCCACGGGCTGCTCGGCAACACGATGGCGCTCGATGAGGGCGGCGGGCTCGTCTGCCTGTCGGTCGGTCGGCCGGATTTTCGCGACCGGCTATATCGCGCGACCGGCCGCACCCTGCACTCGCCGACGTTGGCCGAGCGGCTCGACCGCGCCGGCGAGACCGCGATCGCCTTCTCGAATGTCTCACCGGGGGCGGCCTATTTTCTCGACCCCGACGGCTATGGCTGGGTCTACAACGCCGCCGGCAGCTACGGCCCCGGCCGGCGGCTGTTGCCTGCCGAGGACGGACTCGCGATCGCCAAGGGGGAAGCCGGGGACACGGCCGCGACCGAGCGGTTCTGCGATGAAGTGCTACGGGGCCGGGCGCCCGCCATAGCACTCTTGTGGCTCTCAGAGCCGGACTATACCGGCCATCACACGCCGCTCGGCTCGCCGGAGCATCGGCGCGCCATCGCCAGCGCCGATGCCAATGTGCAGCGGGTCGCCGAGACGGTTGCCGCACTCGACCCAACCGGCGAGCGCATTCTCTTCCTTGTCGGCTCCGATCACGGGATGGAAACGGCCGACCAGACGATCGATCTCGATACGCTGCTGGTCGAGGCTGGGCTGAAGCGCGCAGCGGCCTCGTCCGACGTCGTCGTGGCACCCAACGGTACGGCTGCATTGCTTTATTTCGCCGACCCAGAGGGCGCTCTCGTCGGCGAGATCGCACGGTTTCTCGAGACCCAGGACTGGGTTGGTCGAGCGTTCGTCGGCAGCGAACTCGCCGAGATCGGGCTGCCTACAGATTCAGCGGTGCAGATCGCTCTGACATTGAAGCCCGATGACCGCGTCAATCCGCACGGGGTGCCCGGTCACAGCCACATCGTCCGCGACTCGCTCGAACCGAAGGAATGCACCGGCTTCGGCCAGCATGGCGGGCTCGGCAGCAACGAACAACGCCCGTTCCTGTTCGCCTCCGGCGGCGGTTTCGTCCCCGGTGTGCACCACGGCCGCTCCTCGCTCGTCGACATCGCCCCGACGGTGCTGCGGCATCTCGGCCTCGCCACGGCCGGGATGGACGGACAGCCATTGCCGCGCC
Organism: uncultured Alphaproteobacteria bacterium; assembly: GCA_963703745.1. Classification (GTDB taxonomy): domain Bacteria; phylum Pseudomonadota; class Alphaproteobacteria; order ATCC43930; family CGMCC-115725; genus AP-15. The sequence continues at coordinate 1,422,263 of CAVPFL010000002.1, forward strand.
ATCCCTAGCCTCGACCGGCGCGGCACAATCTGCTACGCCCGTCTGATGCCGCTGACCCTCTACAACACGCTATCCCGCCGCAAGGAGCCCTTCGAGCCGCTCGACCCGACGCGGGTCGGTCTCTATGTCTGCGGGCCGACAGTCTATGACCGCGCGCATATCGGCAACGCGCGTGCCTATGTCGTCTTCGATCTCCTCTACCGGCTGCTGGGCGAGACTTACGGCCGCGATCACGTGCGTTATGTGCGCAACATTACCGACGTCGAGGACAAGATCAACGCGGCGGCCCGCCAAAACCGCGAGCCGATCGCGGCGCTGACCGCGCGGACCACCGCGGCCTTTCACGGAGATCTGGCGGCGCTGAACACGCTGCCGCCCGACGTCGAGCCGCGGGCGACCGAATACATCCCGCAGATGATCGCGATGATCGAGCGGTTGATTGCCTCGGGCCACGCTTATGTTGCCGCCGGCAATGAGACCGCGGGTCATGTGCTGTTCGCTGTCGCCACCGACCCGCACTATGGCGAGTTTTCTCGGCGCAGCCGCGACGAGATGATCGCCGGCGCCCGGGTCGAGGTGGCGCCCTACAAGCGCGACCCCGCCGATTTCGTGCTGTGGAAGCCCTCGGATGCGGATTTGCCGGGCTGGGAGAGCCCCTGGGGCCGTGGCCGGCCGGGCTGGCACATCGAGTGCTCGGCGATGAGCGAGATGCATCTCGGCGAGACCTTCGACATTCACGGCGGCGGCCTCGACCTGGTGTTTCCGCATCACGAGAACGAGATCGCGCAGAGTGCGTGCGCCCATGGCGGCCGGCCCCTGGCCCGGTTCTGGGTGCATAACGGGCTCTTAACTGACGCCGGCGCCAAGATGTCGAAGTCGCTCGGCAACATCACCACTGTCCGCGAGCTGCTCGACGAGGGGGCGCAGGGCGAGGAGATCCGGCTGGCACTGCTGGCCACACATTATCGAGATCCGCTCGATTGGACGAACAGCCGGCTGCGACAGGCGCGGCAAACTCTCGACCGCTTCTATCGCGCGCTGAGCCTGCCGCGAGCCGCCGTTCTCGAACGGTTCGGCGAGGCGGAAGAGGCGTTGCGCCCGGTGCGGGAAGCGCTCGCGGACGATATGAACACGCCGCTCGCCCTAGCCGAACTGCACGAGTTCGCAGGCGCGGTCAACCGGGCGAGCACCGATGCCGAGCGCTCCGCGATGCAGGCCGCACTCGCGAGCGGCGGCCGGCTGATGGGCCTATTGGGAAGCGATCCGGTCGAGTGGCCGCGCCGCAGCACCCCGGCGGATGCGGACCAGATCGAGGAACGCATTGCCGCACGGATGGTGGCGCGCGGCAAGCGCCAGTTTGCCGAGGCCGACCGCATCCGCGCCGAGCTCGCGACCGAAGGTGTCATTCTCGAAGACAAGCCGGACGGCACGACGACCTGGCGGCGCGGGGGCTAAAATATGGCCGGGACCAATCATCGCCGGCCGGCGGTGACCGGAGGTCCCGCGATCATCCTGGTCGAGCCGCAGCTCGGCGAGAACATCGGCACCGCGGCGCGGGCTATGCTGAATTGCGGGCTCGATGATCTGCGGCTGGTGCGGCCGCGCGACGGCTGGCCGTCGGAAAAGGCGGTCGCTGCCGCGAGCGGTGCCGACATCGTGCTGGAAACGGCGCGCCTCTACGCGAGCGTGGCGGCGGCGATATCCGACCTTGTCCATGTCTTTGCCGCAACCGCGCGCGACCGGGGCATGGTTCGCCGCGAGGTGACGCCGCGTCGCGCGGCCACCGAGATGCGCGCCTGGCTCGGCGCCGGCGAGGCGTGCGGCGTGCTGATCGGCCCGGAACGGACCGGGTTGTTGAACGACGATTTAGCCCTCGCCGACACCGTGCTGACCGTGCCGCTGAACCCCGCCTTCTCGTCCTTGAACCTCGCCCAAGCGGTGCTGATCGTCGGCTATGAGTGGTTCACATCTGGTGCCGCGGCGCCCCCCGAAATCCTGCACCGAGGCGGGAGCCCCCCTGCGACCAAGGAGGAGCTCCTCAATTTCTTCGACCATCTCGAAGAGGCGCTCGAAGAAAACGGATTTCTGCGCAATCGTGAAAGCCGGCCGAGCATGGTGCGCAACCTGCGCAGTCTGTTCCAGCGCGCGCAATGCAGCGAGCAGGAATTGCGCACCTTGCACGGTGTCGTGACCGCTTTCGCCGGCCCGCGCGAGCGCAGGCCGAAGAAAAGCCGATCGACGGCGGTCGATCGCTAAAGCCCGGATAGGTGCTGGGTATGGTTGATCGATCCGACGACAAATGAGCCGCTATCGAAGATCAGTTCGTTGATGCCGCAAGGGTCCTGCCGCAGGTGCCAGTAACGCGACAACGGTAGCTCCAATGTGAAGAGAAGGAGCACGCGGTTGACGCTGTCGTGACCCACCAGCACGACGGTCCCGACGGGATGTCGCCGCAGAATATCCCGTAATGCCGCGCTCGCACGGGACAGCACAACCGCCAAGGTTTCACCACCCGGGATCGCCGCAAGATGGGGGACGCGAAACCACAGCTCGGTTTCGTCCGGCCAACGCTCCTTCGCCTGGTCTCGCGTCAAACCCTGCCATTCGCCATAATCGATGTCGGCGAGGCCGTCGATCGGTTGTGGCTCGAGACAAAACGGCGCCGCGATCGCCGCACCGGTTTCACGGCAGCGGCCGAGCGGACTTGTATAGATGACCTCGGGTTTCCAGGTTGCCGCAATGTAACCGGCGGCGGCTTGCGCCTGACGACGACCGAGATCGGACAGTGGGAGTTCGGCGCGTCCGCGAAACCGCTCGGGCGCCAGCCAGTCGACGTGTCCGTGTCGCACGAGAATGATCTTGACCATCGCTACGCCGCTGTGCCGCGCTCGTCGGGTCGCAGCGAGCGGCCGTGGACATGGACGTGGTGGCCGCCGGCTTCTTCCAGGATGCGGGTTGCGGCCAGCTCGCTGTCGGGGTCCGGGCAGCGCACCCACAGCAGTGCGGCGCCGGCCTTGAGCGCCGCCGTGAAGTCTTCGCTGTGGTGCGCGGCGGTGTAATCGTCGAACAGCTCTTTGAGCGCCGCACCGCCGAGACCGGCACCCACCAGTGCCGCAAGGGTAATGGCGATCGGCCCGCCCGACAGCACGATAATGCCCGCGACGGTCAAGGGTGCCACGTATTTAATCTCGGCGCTGAGCCCGGCAGACAACATGCCGGTTCCGCCTTGGGTTCCGGCTTCTGCAACGGCGAGCGAATCATGCGACGCCAGGACCGAAAGATCGTTGCGCTCGAACCCGGCTGCAAGCAGCTCCGAAACAGCACGACGGAAATGCGGCGGGTCGGGAAACGAAGCGACCGCCTCGCGAATGACCGGAAAAGATTTCGCAGCCTCGCTCATGCCGATCCTCTCTTTCGTGGTCTGGCGACGGACATGCTACCGTCAAACACTCGCATGCGTCAGCCGTCCCCGCCCCGTCCGCCGATGATCGAACCACCTGCCTCGCCGGTCATGGTCCAGTACCACGAGATCAAGCGGGCGAACCCGGGTTGCCTCTTATTCTTCCGGATGGGTGATTTTTTCGAACTGTTTTTCGAAGACGCCGTCGCCGCAGCGCAGGCACTCGACATCGCCCTGACCAAGCGCGGCCGACACGAGGGCGCCGATATTCCGATGTGCGGCGTGCCCGTGCACACCGCCGAGGCCTATCTCGCCCGGCTGATCCGCGCCGGGTTCAAGGTGGCGATCTGCGACCAGATCGAGGACCCCGCCGAGGCCAAGCGCCGGGGCGCCAAGATGCTGCGGCGCGCGGTCGTCCGGGTCGTCACTCCGGGTACTTTGACCGAGGAAGGCTTGCTCGATGCGCGCCGGCACAATTATCTCGCCGGCCTCGCCGAGGCCGGCGGCGAGATGGGTCTCGCCTGGCTCGATCTGTCGACCGGCGTTTTTGCACTGGCGCCGACCAGCGAGCCTGCCCTCGCCGGCGATCTCGCACGCATTTCGCCGGGCGAGATCCTGCTGCCCGAGCGGTTACTGACACGCCCGACATTGTTCGAATTGCTGGCCGAGTGGAAGCCGGTCCTGACCCCGTTGCCTAACCCACGCTTCGAGAGCGACACGGGCCGCCGGCGGCTCGAGGAGTTCTACGGAGTGAGCGCGCTCGACGGGTTCGGTAATTTCGGCCGCGCCGAGCTCGCGGCGGGGGGCGCACTCGTTGATTACGTCGGCCTGACCCAGCAGGGGCGAGCGGCCTATCTCGACCCGCCGCGGCGCGTCGTGCCCGGCTCCGTCATGCAAATCGACGCGGCGACGCGGCGCAACCTCGAGCTGGTGAGGAGCCTCGCCGGGGAGCGCAAGGGCAGCCTGCTGGCGACCATCGACCGCACCGTCACTCCGGCTGGGGCGCGGCTGCTCGCCGAGCGTCTTGCGGCACCATTGACCGAGTGCGCGGCTATTGCCGAGCGGCTCGATGCGGTCCAGTTCTATGTCGATCGACCTGAGGCACGCTTGGCACTGCGCGAGCGCTTGCGCCATTGCCCCGACATCGAGCGCGCCCTGACGCGATTGAGCCTCGGGCGCGGTGGGCCGCGCGATCTCGCGGCATTGCGCCAGTCGCTCGGCGAGACCGCTCTATTACGAGAGATGCTCGTAGCACCGGATCTAGTCCCGCTGCCGGAGCAGATCGCGGAGGCGCGCGGCCGGCTTGGCGACCATGGCCCCCTGGTCGAGCGTCTAGAGCGGGCGCTTAGTGCCGAATTGCCGCTCTTCAGCCGCGATGGCGGGTTTATCGCCGCCAGCTATTCGGACGAGCTCGACGAGTGGCGGAGCCTGCGCGACCAAAGCCGCCGCATGATCGCCTCCTTGCAAGCACGCTACGCCGAGGAGGCTGCGATCAGCGCGTTGAAGATCCGCCACAACAACGTGATCGGCTACTACATCGAGGTCTCGGCCAATCACGCCGCCAAGCTCGGGCCGGAGTTTATCCACCGCCAGACAATGGCCGGAGCGCAGCGCTATACGACGACCGAGTTGGCCGATCTCGAAACCAAGATCGCCAGTGCGGCCGAGCGGGCGTTGGCGCTCGAGCTGCGCCTCTACGACGACCTCGTTGCCGAGATCATGGCCCGCCGCGGCGAGATAGCTGCCGCCGCCGCGGCACTCGCCCTCCTCGATCTTTCGGCGGCCCTCGCCGAGCTCGCGGCGGAGGCGGGCTGGGTTCGGCCAGTGGTTCAGGAGGGCACCGCATTCGAGATCTCGGGCGGGCGACACCCGACAGTCGAGGCGGCGCTCACCGCCACGGGGAACCGTGGCGGGTTTGTCGCCAATCACTGCGTCTTGGGCGACGACCGAATCTGGCTCGTCACCGGCCCCAACATGGCCGGCAAGAGCACCTTTTTACGACAGAACGCGCTGATCGCGATCCTGGCGCAGATGGGCTCCTATGTCCCGGCTCAGGCTGCCAGGATCGGCATCGTCGACCGCTTGTTCAGCCGGGTTGGAGCGGCCGACGATTTGGCGCGCGGCCGCTCGACCTTCATGGTCGAGATGGTCGAGACCGCGGCGATCTTGAACCAGGCGGGGCCGCGAGCCTTTGTCATCCTCGACGAGATCGGCCGTGGTACGGCGACCTTCGACGGGCTCTCGATCGCCTGGGCAGCGCTCGAGCACCTGCACGAGGTCAACCGCTGCCGTACGCTGTTTGCGACCCATTACCATGAGTTGACCGCACTCGCCGCCAAGCTCTCTGCGCTTGCCTGCCACACGATGCGGGTCAAAGAATGGAAGGGCGATGTCGTCTTTCTGCACGAGGTCGGTCCCGGCACCGCCGACCGCTCCTATGGCATCCATGTGGCAAAGCTCGCCGGCCTGCCGAAGAGTGTCACGGCGCGGGCGGAGGAGGTGCTGGGAGTGCTGGAAAAGGGCGAACAAGGCGGCGCACTCGCGCGGCTCGCCGACGACCTGCCGTTGTTCAACGCCGCACGCCGCCGCGCCGAGCCGGCCGCGACAGAATCCGCCGCCGAAGCGTTGCTGCACGACATCCGCCCCGACGAGCTGACACCACGTGAGGCACTCGACCTTGTCTACCGGTTGAAGGGACTGGCGGCGGAGTAATCGATGCGGATCGGGTTCCCTACTCGATGGGAAGATATTGCAACACGCGATTCCGCGACCGAATCCGCGCCGACAGGTCGTTGCATTCATAAATCACCCGAGTACGAATTTCTTATAACCGGCCGGGAGGCGGTCGGCTGCGCACGGGGGTCGCCTTCGGTCTCGCGATGGTCGAGCCCGGCTGGGACAGAACCCGCGGCTTTTAGCCTTTAGGAGGTTGGCGATGACAGCGATACGGACGGGGGGATGTCTGTGCGGAGCAGTCAGGTACGAGTTGGCAGGGGAGCCGCTGTTTTCGTTGCTGTGCCACTGCCGCGATTGCCAGCATCAGAGCGGCAGCGCCTTTGTTGCCGCGATGCGCGTGCCTGCCGCCGGGTTTCGCCTCACCAAAGGTCAGCCCAAGCTCTATGTCAGCTCGAGCGACGCGGGCAATCGGGTGACGCGGGCATTTTGTCCGAAGTGCGGCTGCCCGCTGTTCATTCGCGTCTCGTCCCGACCGGAGATCATCGGCCTCCGGGTCGGCAGCCTCGACGACCCGAGCAAGTTTCGCCCCGAGGCCGACATCTTCGTCAAAAGCGCGCAGCCTTGGGACCACATGAACCCGGATTTGCCCAAGCACCAGACTTATCCGCCGGGCCGGGCCTACACGCCCCCGGGGTGAGCCCGGCTATCGGCTGCAGTGCGCCAGCGCTATCGTCTCCGGACGCAGGAGCCGATAGGCAAGCAAGCTTGGAAGGTAGGGCGACTGGAATGAATGCTGGTGGGCGGCCATAGCGCCAGAGAGCCCCCCGGTTTTACGGTCAATGGAACCAAAAAGGCCGCCGCGCGTTCAAAAAGCGGGGCAAGCATAGGGGGCTGAGCCGGGAGGAATCCGGTGTATCGGGATACCTTGGCGCATCACCGCACCGCCGCGGAGCTCCAGCGGGACCACGATGCGCGGCGCGACCAATTCCAGCGCGAGACCGCCCTGCCCTTGGGGGCCGCACTGATTATTATCGTGCTATCGTCCCTCGGGCTTTGGTGGCTCATCTTGCTGGCGGGCTCGCGATTAATTTCAGCCTTGCTGAGTATGTAACCCAATTCCCTCAGCTGTTCAGCCGGCGGAACCTCGACCACGGTGACCCGCTTGCGGCGTAGGCAGACAAGGATGGAACCAGGTTGTCGATCGGCGACTTGCCAAGGCCAGCCTTGCGGCGTAAGTTTCTGATTAATTTTGTTTTGAGGGGGGCCGATGAGTAGAGCGTTTATTTTGGTCGCCGGAGTAGTCGCCCTTCTCTTGGGGACACATAGTACTTCGGCATTTACAACGCAGCCGGTTGATCCCGCGACGATAAACAACCGGCTGGCCGACCCCGACGAACTTGCGGACAAAATGTCGAACGGGCAATCCGGAGGAACCATTTTCGGGCTACCCGGCGGCCTAAAGCTGCAGTTTTCCGCACCACCGTCGCGTGACACCGCAAGCAGCCCATTTGTCACGAGCCCGAGTACGGTATTCGTGCCGAGCGAACATCGGTAATTCGCTGGGTCCCTGAGCTCAGATCCGGGAGGCCCGCCGGCAATATGGTTGGCCTGCGCAAGGCGGGAATGCCGGAGGACTACGCGGTTCTGTGCGAATTTTGTTGATTTCCGCGGCGAACGGGCAACACGGGCAGGGCACCACCTGATCAAAGTCGCGCATCGGTGATCTGGCGAATCATGCCGGAGAATTATTTTAGAATCAGTGATTTCAAATATATAAGCCGGGTATCGCCGCGACCAAGACACCTCTTGTGCGAACCTCGCCGCAGAATTAAATTGCTCGTCTGCAAAAAAAGCACGTTGTCCATTTCCGTGAACGCCCGGCGACCTATCGGGGATGCCGGCGGACGGGATGCACAATAGCGAGGGAGGTCGATCATGCCGCTCTACATGTACCAGGCAGCCTACACCTCGGAGTCTTGGGCCGCCCAGCTCAAGAATCCGCAGAACCGAATTGAAACCGTCGGCCGTCAGGCGTGCGAGGCGGTCGGGGGTAAACTCGTTGGTGGTTGGTATTGCTTCGGCGAGTATGACGTCGTCTTCATCTGCGATGTGCCGAACAACGAAAGTATGTCGGCGATCGCTTTGGCTGTGGCTGCGGGCGGCGCCCTCAAGTCGGGCAAGACGACGGTCCTGATGACGGGCGCGGAAGGCGTAGGAAGTATGAGGAAGGCGGACGCCGTCGCCAAGGCCTATAAGCCTGCCCGATAGGTAAGTCGTCGGACTGCGAACACCCGCATCAGTATCTCAAGCCGGTCGGCCTTACGCCGCCGGTTTAGCGGTGCAGATGCGGTTGTGCAGCCATCCGTACAGGGGCGCAAATCGGCCGCGCCCTGAAAACAGAGCGCACGCTCCGCCCCCAGACAGCACGGCCGAATGCCAACTCGTCCCGGTCGTTGCTGCCGTTATCGCAGGCTTCCCGCGCCTGTTCGATCTGCTGGCGGGGCCTACGGCCTCGCCGGGGCCGGTTCGGTCGGGCTGCCGGTCCTCCGGCACGACCGGATTGGCATGACGGCACCTCTCGGCTCGCCGGCCCCGGTCGACCGGTCGCGTTGCTCCGACCGGGCGGAGCGTTTGATCGCATCGACTCTGTCCTGCAGGCTTCCCGGCGCAATCGGGACGAGCTCGAAGCCGAAGCTGCGATAGGTCTCTTCGTGCACTCGTTCAAAATGCAGGCTCTCTTCAAAGCTGATCCGCCGCGCTTGGCTCGGCGTGATAAAGCCGAGATTCTGTACGAAGAAGACACGCTTCTGATAGATCGCCTCGATTTCGATCCGCTTAAGCTCCTGCGACAGCGTGTCGGAAAGAGGGTATCCCAGCCAGACCGCCAAAGCAGCGGTGCAGATGGCCGACCGATCGTGAAACTGCACCTCGTCGGTTTCGCGCACCGCTCGAACCTGCCGCCGTCTTTGCAGCTCGGCAATCGAATCGATGAATGCGGGATGCCTCCACGGTTCAGCAACGCCCCGCGCCTGCTCCAGAGCATGGACATCGGTGGCCGCCTCCTCGACGACACTGAAGCCGTCAAGCTCCAGCTGACGGATGATCGCCGTCTTTCCCGAGCCGGGAGCCCCGGTCAGTATGAACCTTCTCGTTTGCAGCGCCTTCACTCGGTTTGCTGACGGCGTATAACCGGTCTCTGATGCGTGACCCATCCGTCCTCCGTCTCGCCCAGCCCTCGGACTTCGCGTTCTGCCAGCGGCTCTACTTCGAAGGCATGGGCTGGATTATCGAGGCATTGATCCGAAGGCTCTCCGGCGAATTTAGGCGCGGGAGGAGCGGCCGACCTTCATGCTCGGTCTCGTACTCGCGGCACAATGATAAGGCCTCGGGCCAATCACCGAACGGCCGGCCGTTTGGGCCGATATTTGGGCGCGCTCGCGGCGTAACTCCTCCATGCGTGCTCGGATCATCGCAAAGTCGTCAGCGGCGCGGGGTCGGGCGCGCTCGCGGCGCAGCTCCTCCATGCGTGCCCGGATCACGGCAAAATCGTCGGCGGCACGGGGTCGGGTCATGTGAACTCCGTTTCTTTGTGGCCGGGCTTGGCTCGGTCGGCATTATACAGCGTTTGGCACCCGAGTAAGCAGAAGCCACTTCTGCAAAACCTGAGCGACTCCCAAGGAATCAGGACGCCGATGAAACGATGAAACGGTGCAGGCGGCGAGATTTACGAAATTAGCCGGTTGCCCATCTCCATGTATTTCTTAGGATTTCGGCAACTGCGTTGCTACATCATACGCTGCGCCTGCTGCGTTGGAGCCGAGCCATGCTGGTCGTCACTACCGAGAATGTCGCGGGTCACCGCGTGGTCGATGTCAAGGGGCAATGCTTTGGCGTCGTGGTCCGCAGCCGGGGGCTTGGTGGCAACCTCATGGCCGGGCTGCGCTCGATTGTAGGCGGCGAGATCCACGAGTATACCCACCTGCTCGAGGACACGCGGCGCCAGGCCGTCGACCGTCTGGTGCAGAACGCAACCGTGATGGGCGCCAACGCGGTCCTGATGATGCGCTTCGACTCCTCGGAGATCGGCCAGACGATGAGCGAGATCGTCGCATACGGCACCGCAGCGGTGATCGAACCGCTCGCCCGCTGAGGGTGCGGTTGCTGCGCGCCGGACTGCTCGTCTTTGGTGGCATCATGCTGGCTGCCGCAGCCTTCGGCGCGCTCTTCGGCTGTCGCCTTGCCGCGATGATCCCGTTGGCGGTCTGGGGCGCGATCTTGGCTGGCGGCGTGCTGGTCGAGCGCTGGCGCTACCAGTTCTTGGCGGAAGACCGCCCGAGTCGCGACTGGCAGGCCACGCCGGAGCGTTTTGTCGATCCCGAAACCGGCCGAGTGGTCACCGTGTTCTTCAACCCCGCCACCGGCGAGCGGCGCTACGTCGCCGACAATGTGGAGCACCTCTCCGCTCGCACTTGATCCAATCGCCCGCCGATGCCGATGGCGGGGAGATTGGGTTGTCGCTCCGGCGATCGCAGGTCGCATCTGTCCGAGCTGACGAATAGCGATCACGTTGAGCGATCGTCGACGCGCACCCATCCTGCGCGCAGGAATGACTCCGCCTCCTCCTCCGTCATCTCGACCGAGCCGTCTGCTGCGGCGTTCAGGTGCAACAGGTTGATCCGGCCGATACCGGAAGCCACCCGCAGCCGCACCCGTTGCTCGCGCCCGGCCTGCTGCCGACGCGCGTCTTCGGCGCGCTGCCGGTAAAGTTCGAAGATCCCGGCGTTGGAGCTGGGGCCACCGCCGCGCTTGAACTAGTCGAGCATTTGTGCGGTCGAGTCGACCTGGTCGTCATTTTTTCGGCGACCAGCCATACGCCTTGGCGCAGGCGCCGCCCATCAGGATCGCCCGCTCGGTGTCGCTGAGGCGGTCGGTCTTCAGGAAGGGCTCGACGGCCTGCTCGTAGTTGACGACCGCAAACGCGCGCGTCCAGTCCGTGCCCCACAAGCAGCGCTCGAAACCCCAGGCGTCGAATATGCGGAAGAGCGGGTCCCAGATGTTCGGAAACGGATACGGCTCCTTCGACAATGTGCAGGCGCCGGTGATCTTGATCACCGCATTCTTGCGCTTTGCGAGTTCCACCACTTTCGGAAGATCGGCCCAGGGCTGCGGCGGCGCCGGCGGCTCGCTCGGCTGCTGGATGCCCATATGGTCGATGATAAACCGCGCGTCTGGGTGGCGGTCGATCAGCGCCGCGCCCGCCTCGATGTTGCCCCAGAACAGAACGTTGACCGGGAAATCGTTTTTGACCGCCGCGCGCAGGATGCGGTCGAGCCCCGGATCGTCCGGCGCGCGCTTTGACTCTTTTGTCAGGATGATGCGGATGCCGACCGTGCCCGGCGTCTTCTTCCAGTCGGCGATGACATCGGCCACCGCCGGATCATCCGGGTCGACCGGTTTGACCAGGGCGAACTTGCCGGGGTGGGCCCGTTGCACCGAGACCGCATAGCTGCCGTCGTACTGGTACATCGAGAACGGCGAGATGTAGATGGCACCGTCGACGCCGACCTTGTCCATCGCCGCCACCATCTCGTCGCCGGTGACGTGAGCGGGCCAGTTCGGAACGTTATGCCACGGCCGCTCAGGCGTGTTTGCGGCATAGGCATGGACCTGGGCATCGATGACCACCGGCGGCCGCGCGGCGGCATGCCCTTGGCGCATCAGCGCCGGTCCAGCCGCGGCGAACGCCGCCGCGGCCTGCAGCACGGTACGCCGATCGATAAGCGCGCTTTCTGCCGCTGAACGGTTGGCCATTTCTTCCTCCATGGCGCTGCGGGACCCACGCTCCTCAGTTCGGCTCAGACGATGCGGTTCCTGCCTCAGCTGTGCGACGGCCGCGGCGTCGAGACCGAGCCGGTCGGAGACCACCTCGGCGGTGTGCTCGTGAAGCAGCGGCGCCGGCTCGACCTTGGTTGGCACGCCATCGAACCGCACCGGCCAGGTCGGCATCACCATCGTCGGCTCTTGGGCTGATCGGGCCTCGCTATCGTCCACGGCGAGCATAATCGTAGTCTCCACATCGGGTCTAAGCGTGCCGAGCCCCCCGTCCTGCCGGCCACTGGTGCAGTAGCCCCGCGCGCGGCGCGCGCACGCCGGAGCGTCAGCGCCTGTCACTTCGTGGCAAAGATCGCCGGCATGCGGCTGGCGCACACCGTATCCGGTGCCTTGTCGGGGTTGCCGATGAAGTCGAACGTGATTTGCGCCCCACAGGCGCTGAAGTGCCGGACATTGTGTCCTATCCCGGCAAACGCGATCCAGCGTGCTGCGGGGCCGATCCGCTCCGCGACATCACGGCCCAGCGCCGGGCCAGCCACCGGATCGAATTCGCCACCCAGCACCAATGTTGGCACGCTGGTACCCTGGGGGATCAGCGGTGGCGGCCCGAGCGCGACCCAATCCCGGCTCATGCCGCAAACTATATTCTCGTCCGATGTATCGGCATCATTCGGCAGTGGATCGCGATAGTGAGGCCGATCCCTGCATTCCACCGCGGCGTGCACCCCAACGTCCAGCGTCGCCGCGGCCGCCTTGAGCGCAACCAGCAAGGGCGCGACACCCTGGGTTTCGCCGTCGTGTATTCGCCGGATGAGTGTCGGAAGCGTCGGGTAGTATTTCGGGTAATACAGCAATTGGCTGACAATCCGCTCGAATAGTGGCACCGTGATCTGCACGCGATCGTCTGGCATTTGCATCCGCGGCGGCACGGCAACCGTCAGCGGTCTCTGCGCGAGCAGCCGCAGCGTATCCTGATAGAGGCCAGCCAGATCGGGAGTGGCGGCGGCGCACTCTTTGTCCTGCGTACAGGCATCGAAGAACGCGGCCCGGGAAGCGCCGATGATGGATGACGGGGGCGGCATCGGGTCGGGCGGATAAACCGAATCGAGCACGACGGAGCGGAGCGTGTCCGGGTGCAGCGCCATCAGCGTCATGGCGACGGTCGTGCCATAGGATTCGCCGTACACGTTCCAGCGCTCGATGCCGAGCGCCTGCCTGACCTGGTCAATATCCTCGGCCGTCGTCGGGGTCCCGAAATCGGCAAGGTCGATGCCCCTCTTCACCGCCTCGTCGTGGCACGACATGTAGGTGGTCCGCAGCCGGGCCTCGGCGTCCTGCGTCCTGTCCGCAAGGAAGGCGATCAATTCGTCCAGAAGCCTCCGGTTGAGATCGCGGCACAAGTCCGGTTCGGACCGGCCAATGCCGCGCTGATCGACCAGGATCAGATCGCGCTGCGCGGCATAAGGTTTTTGCGTCTGATACGCCGCATAAATGGTCAGGGGCTCGCCCGGGCCGCCGTTAATGTAGATGACGGGGTCGCGCAAGGCGGGTGGTTGTGCGCTTTTGGCGATCACTATCGAAAGTGCGAATGTGCCGGATTCGGGATGGGCATAGTCGCGCGGCACGTGCACCGTGCCGCAGCGCAGCCCTGCCGCGACATTCGCTGCGTTGGGCACGTCGCAGGGGGACTCCTCGAACGCCGGAGCGGCCGGCGATGCAGCGGCCGCGACACCGCAATATCCGATCTGGGCGGCGAGGAGCAGCAGGCCAACTCCGAGCAGCGGGCGTACGGGTCCCTGGTTCACTGCGCGACAGGAGGTGTCGGTGACTTCATTCTGCGATTTTGCACCGTAACCGCGCATCGGAAGAGTCCTTTTGCGGTGTCGCGAAAGCGGCTTCTGCAAAATCAGGCGCGCTTGCTCGCTTGCTGTTGCAGTGCGTTTACATAGAGGCTGATCCGAAAATGAAGCTCTCAATATCAGGACGTTACCCGTCATTCCCGCGAACAGCGGGAATCCAGGGCCCCAAGGCTATAGCGGTTGCCCTGGACCCCCGCTTTCGCGGGGGTGACGAGTAAGACGTTGATATCACTTCTTCATCTAGGCCAGATACTTAGGTTGAACGGCAGGCATGCTCGGCAAACACCTCCTGATGGCCTCGATTGCCGTCGTCTCGAGCGCGGTCTTCCTCGGCCTCGCCGTGCTTGGCTGGGGCGGGTTCGGCGCATTTTTAGCGCATCCGCCCTTCATCGCGCTCCTGGTGGTATTCGTCCTGTTGCTGGGTGCGGCGATGTTCACACGGGGCAATCTGAACCCCGGCGAGCGTGAGGACCGCGGCAATCGCTGGGTAATCTGGGCGATCATGGGCCTCAGTCTCGCCCTTGCCTATGTGCCGGCCTATACCGACCGGATCGGCTTCTGGACCTTGGATGGCGAGGCAGTGCGCTGGATCGGCGTCGCGCTTGGCGCGATCGGCGGCACGCTCCGCATCCTGCCCGTCTTCGTGCTGGGACGGCGCTTCAGCGGCCTCGTCGCGATCCAGAAAGAGCACAGGCTCGTGACGACCGGCATTTACGCCACGATCCGCCACCCGAGCTATCTAGGCCTATTGATGACCGTGGTGGGCTGGGCGCTGGTGTTCCGCTCAGGGGTAGGGCTCATCATCGCGGCCTTGTTCGTGCCGATTATCCTCGGCCGGATCAGGGCCGAGGAGCGGCTGCTGGCCAGCCAGTTCGGCGCCGAATACGATGCCTACCGGGCACGAACTTGGCACCTCATTCCGGGGGTGTATTAGGGGGTCAAATCAGAGGTTCATCCAGGGTTCGAATGCGCGGACGATGGACTGGTCAGCTCTTGGCATATCTGAGTATCACGATTTAGCTCAGAACGTTGGCGGCTGGCAGAGACTTCTTTGATGCGGTTGGCAGCTGTCACGCGGGGCTCTCCCGGCGCGGCAATATTCGGTCTGGGAGAACAGCGGCGCAGAACGCGGAGGAGCGATGTGTTACTCTCAATGAGGTCCTGAAAACGCTTGCGGAGAGCAACGGGGCAGAGCGTTCTACCTACATCACTGGCGGCTCGAAATTGTGCCCTTGCGGCTTCGTCACCGCAGCTGCCCAATGCCGTAAATAAAATTGGTATATCCACATAGAAATCTCTGGAGTTTCCTTTACACGGCCATACGCATAACAAAATAAGTCATCTCCGCCTACATTGCGCCGGACAAGCTCTTGCCCCATAGCAACCTCCATTATTGGATTATGGAGTTTGTCAAGAAATGTTACTTCAATCTCCGCCGAGGCCAGAAGCGGACTGCCGAAATGTGGTAGCATAGCCCGCGAGTGATCTTTTTGATGACAGGATCGTGGTCCGCGTGCGGCCATTTGAACGTCCTCAACGATTCAAATTGGCCCGTAGATGGCGAGCGGAGGAATAACGGTGTTCCAGAATTCAACTCCCTTAAGCGCCTGTTATTGTTTTTAACCGTTCTGAAGCTGATGTGGGGGTATTCACCCCACACTCACATAGACCCTGAATTTCTCTTCAGCTTCTGACGCGCCTTCATTGCATGTCTCACAGGCGGGGACAGTAATGAGTGGGGGCCGAGGTGGAAGAAACAGCGCCTTCGGCGGCACATGATCCATAGTCGTAGTTGGACGCTCACCGCAAAGCACACATGTCTGCGGCGTCTCGCGGAACTGTTCTTTGCGGCGCTTTGCCTCTCCCATCTTCCGACGACCGTTAAAAGACCACGCGAGCACAATCGGGACGAAATAGTCGCGGCGCGGTTAATTGCAAGAGGCTTTTCTTGGTTGATGGAACACGGGCGAGCCCCGTCGATGTCTGGCAAAGCACCTGGGGCCATAAAAAATATTCAACAGGGGTTAATGACGTATCATATCCTATTCGTCAGGTGATCTCTTTGACAACGGGGTTGCCACGGCGACCTATTTCGCCTCGGCGGCAATCGCATCCGCAACCAGGCGCGCGACCCCGTCGATATCCCCGTGGCGGTCGTGCGCTATGCCGAGCCGCACCACCACCAGCCGCGCCGAGGGTGCGATCACGATTTATTGCCCCTGAGTGCCGCGCGCCATGAAGGGGTCGGGCGGCATGCCGAGCCCGATGCGCTTGGCAGCCCCGCCGGTCGTGCCGTGATTGGTCCAGAAGCCGGCCCCGTAGCCATAGGTTTCGCCGCCGGGGTGAGCCGCGCTGAACAGTCGAGCCAGCCCTCAGGAAATATGCGCTCGCCCCGGACCAGTTAGAGCTGGCCTCGGCGCCCAGCCGCGCGCCGAGGCTACATGTGGCTCGACCCGATCAGCGTACCGGCGCCGTCCTCAGACCTTTTCGATCAGCTCCATCTGCGCGCCGTCGGGTGCCGCAACCCAGCACACATGCCGGCCGTTGTTGAAGCGCTCTTCGAGGATCTGCGCGCCGTTCGTCTTAAAGTTCGCGATCGCGCCAGCGTAGTCGTCGGTTTCAATGGCGATGTGCTCGACGCCGACATGCTGCTCATGGTTCTGGTCGGCGATGATAGTCGTCACATTGAGCTGCACACCGTGCAGGTCGAGCTGGCAGCCGCGGCCGGGAATTTCTCGCTTCACGGTCGCACCGAAATTGTCGATGTAGAACTTCGCGACCTTCTGCGGATCCTCTCTGGTCTTGATGTGGACGTGCCCGAGTTGCATAGCCATGCCCGTCTCCTCCCGCTGGGATTTACCAAGAGGCGCCAAGGCGGCGCCTGCCGCTCGCAGCTTGGCAGCACGAGCATCGGAACTCAACCGGCATTCGTCGAATTCCCGGCGTTTTCGGGAGCAGGATTTCGGCCTCATCGGTGCTGGGTCAGCCGCATGCTGTGCGACGCGAGCGTCCTCTCCGGGCGCAATTAGCTCCCGGCACCGCCAAACCCAGTAATGGGCGGCGAAAGCCGACATCCGCATGCCCTCATGCGCGACACCAGGAGCGACGACGCGGCTCCAGCGGCAGGGCACGCCGAGCTTGGCGGCTTCCGTCTACCCGTGGGCAATGTAGGACTGCGCCCGCGCAAACCGGTTTGGCCCTGCGCCATCGCGGCGTCGTGCTTCGGAAAGCTCTCGGCCGTACCGTCGATGTCCCGGCCGCCGGAAAAGATTACGAGCGGATAGCCAAGAAGACGAACGACATCCTCGCATGTGTCGATTAGAGGGTTGAGGACGCGCCCAATTTACCTCGCCCCGCCTGCGGGGAGAGGTCGGAAGCCGCGCGCAACGCAGCTTCCGGGTGAGGGGGAACTTCTGCCGCCGCCGGTGACCGCTTTGTGGTTGCCAGATGCCCCTCACCCCAGCCCTCTCCCCGCAAGCGGGGCGAGGGAGTATTTGTTACGCAGCGGGGTGCTAGGCTTCCGGTGGCGGGTTCGGTTGGGAGGACAACATGGGCGTCGGCGGTGTGCGGCGGATCGAGGTGACCGAGCGGGAACGGCCGGTATTCGGCGGCGCGGAATTCGGCGCCGTCGGGCCTTATGAACGGCTGCATGGCACGATATTCTGCGAACTCGATCCGACACATCCCCTGAATCTCGGGATCGTCAACCTCGATCGGGCCGCGCGCAACGCGCGCGGCAATGTCGAGTATCAGAGTGACTTCCGAATCTTGCAGCCGCTCGATCTCGATCGCGGCAATGGGTGCCTCGTATACGACGTGCCCAATCGCGGCAACCAGCCGGTCATGCCGCGGCTCAATGGTGCACCGGAGGGTGGGCACCCCCAGCATGCCGGCAGCGGGTTTCTGATGCGGCGCGGCTTCACCCTCGTGTGGAGCGGCTGGCAAGGTGACGCGCCGCCCGGCGCCGATCGCCTGACCGCGCGCTTTCCGATCATCCCGGGTATCACCGGCATGGTACGGGAGGAGTTCATCTCCGAGAACACCGGGCTGCTCGGCGACAGTAACATTCAGGAGCTGTCCGAGGGGCGCTTCGTCGGCACGCTCGTCTATCCGGTTGCCGACCCAGAGGGTGCGACGTTGACGGTGCGGCAACGCGAGGGTGATCCGCGCGTCACGCCGGCTGGTCTCGCGTGGCACCTGGTCGACGACCGCCATGTCGAGATCACGCGAGCAAGCGAGCCGGGCTTCGACCGTGGCGCGATCTACGAGTTCATCTACCGCGCGCGCGATCCGATCGTGATGGGGATCGGCTTTGCCGCGATCCGCGACATCGTTTCCTTCCTGCGGTACGAAACCAAAGCCAATCCGCTGGCGCCGCACGAGCGCCCGCGCATCCGGCACGCGCTCGATTTTGGCATCTCGCAGAGCGGCCGCGTGCTTCGTGATTTGGTGCATCTCGGGTTCAACCAGGATCTTGCGGGACGCCAAGTGTTCGACGGCATCCTTCCGGTCGTGGCGGGATCGCGCCGCACCTGCGTCAACCGGCAGTTCGCCCAGGCGGGCCGGTATTCTCGCCAGCACGAGGACCACTCCTACGGTGATGACCAGTTCCCGTTCAGCTATCCGACGCTTAACGATCCGATCAGCGGCCGCAGGGATGGCATCCTGCAGCGCGCCCGCGACGCCGGCGTATGCCCGAAGGTGCTGCATCTCGATACCGAAAGCGACTTCTGGCAGGCGCGCAGTTCGCTGATTGCGACCGATACGAGCGGCAGCGACATCGCCATGCCGGACGAAGTGCGGCTCTACACGGTGAGCGGCGTGCCGCATGCGGCGTTCCGACCCTTGGCCAAGCCGGTCATGCAGCTGCCCGGCAATCGGCTCGGCTACGGCGCATTCATGCGTGCGCTGCTGGTGGCACTGTTCGAGTGGGTGGAGCACGGCACCGAGCCGCCCGACAGCCGCTTCCCGTCGCGCGCCGCCGGCACCTTGGTGCCGCTCGCAGAGGCCCGCCGGACGTTCCCCCGGCTGCCGGAAGTGAAATTCCCGAACGTCCTGAACGAGCTGCGGCTGCGCGACCACTCGGTTGAGCCGCCAAGCGAGAGCACGGCTTACCCGGTGTTCGTGCAAGCGACGGATGCCGACGGCAACGCTCTCGGCGGCATTCGCCACCCGCTACTCGACGCACCTTTGGCCACGCATGTCGGCTGGTCGCTGCGCGCAAGCGGTTACGGCGAAGGCGAACTGTTCACCGTTCAGGGTTCGATGATCCCATTTACGCAGACCGAACCTGAGAGGGAGCGGGCCCGCGATCCGCGACCTTCCCTCGAAGCACGCTATGCATCGCGTGATGCCTGGGCTGCACGGCTGGCGAAGGCCGTGGATCGACTGGTCGCCGAGCGGCTGCTGCTGGCCGAGGATGCCGACCGACTGATGAGCGCAGCACGCGAATCGTGGGACGTGTACGGAGAGCTGTGGTCTTAGCTTAAACCAAGACACACGATCCGATGATTCCGTCGAAGTCTACGACGGGCGGAAGTGGCAGGCTTGACCTATTTCGTCTCGACGGCAATCGCGGCCGCAACCAAACGCGCGACCCCGTCGATATCCTCGTAGCGGTTGTGCGCCATCCCGAGCCGCACCACCACCAGCCGCGCCGAGGGTACGATCACGATGTATTGCCCCTGGGTGCCGCGAGCCATGAAGGAGTCGGGCGGCATGCCAGGCCGACACGCCGGCTTTACTTTCCACACGTTCTCGGCAAATACCGCGGCAGCGAAACGACGCTTCCTCGATATGATCCGCGGCCGGAACTGATGGCGGGCATACGATGGCCGAAGCGACGCCGCGGCCGGTGGCATCAAACGCAAACTGGCGACGATCCTCTCCGCCGCCGTCGCGGGGTACAGCCGCATTTTGGCAGAGGACGAAGAGCGCACGCTGCAAATATTTCGCGGCCACAAGGAGGTGTTTGAGAAGCTGGTGGAGCCGCATCGCGGCCGGATCTTCAATACCGCCGGTGACGCTTTCCTCGCCGAGTTCAGCAGCCCGGTCGAAGCGGTGCGCGGCGTCACCGAGATCCAGGCCGCGCTGCGCACGCGCAACGACCAGTTCCCGCGCGCGCGCCACGTGAACTTCCGCATCGGCGTAAATCTCTAGCTACTGTAGTTCGGGGCCATTCCGGCTGTTGTCTCGCCTGAGCCCCGATGCGGTATAGTGGCTGTTACTGGTTCCCAGGCCATGGAGACGAGCAATCAAATGGCCCGTTAGCCCGTGCAACAGTTTATCATCCCGAGCGGCTGCAGAGGGCGGCAGTGAGCGCCTCGACGCTTCGAGCGAGGTAGTTTCGTTTGACCCAGACAAAGCAGCCAGGCGCCACGACAGGGGTGATCTCCGCGATGGGATTTGCCACCGCCTATTGGCAGCTCATAGCGCTGGCATTGCTCTCGGGTGTCGGCAACTCGGTCTTCCATCCGGCTGATTACGCGATCTTGAGCGGCTCGATCGACCCGGCACGACTTGGCCGCTCGTTTGCCTTTCACACCTTCACCGGCAACATCGGGTTTGCTGCGGCACCCCCGGCGACCGCCACGCTGATGCTGTTGCTCGGTTGGCGGGGTGCCCTGATTTCAATCGGACTCCTCGGTCTACCGGTCGTGTCGGCGATCGTGTGGCAGAGCAGAATCCTGATCGACCAGGCGCGTCGTCCTCAGGGCCGCGCGGCGAAAGGCGGGGCCGGACTGCTGCTAAGCCGATCTGTGTTGATGTTTTTCGCGTTCTTCATGGTGACGGCGATGGGCGGCGCCGGCATCCAGTCGTGGCTGATCACGATCCTGCACCAGGTGCATGGGTTGCCGCTGGCGGCCGCTTCTTCGGCGTTGACCGGGTACATGGTCGGCCAAATCGGCGGCGTGCTGGTCGGCGGTTGGGTGGCCGACCGCACCGCGCGCCACCTCCCGTTTGTCGTGGCTCTAACGATCGGCGCCGCCGCGGTATTACTACTGATCGGCGTCGTCTCGCTGCCCGAGTCCGCGACGATCGGCGTGCTGTTTATCGGCGGCCTGATGACCGGAGCGAGAAACACGCCGCGCGACGTAATGGTCAAGGACGCGGCGCCACCCGGGCAGATCGGCAAGGTGTTCGGCTTTGTCAGCTCCGGCATGTCGCTGGGCGGCGCCCTCATGCCGGTACCCTACGGTATGATCATCGACGCCGGGCGACCCGAACTCGTGCTGGTGGTCGTCGCCGCGCTGCTGCTATTAAGCCTGTTATTCGCTGGCGGGGCCCGCCTCGGGTTCCGTCGCGCGCCGGTGCCGGTCGCCGCGGAATGACCCGCGCCGGGTCGGTGAACCAAGATAGGAGAGGGCGATGCGCAGGGTAGGGAAGAATTCGTTCACCGAAATTTACTTCGCCGGCTGCAATCCGAGCTTTGTCGAGACGAGCGATGGCTATGTCATGATCAATTCGCCGCAGCAGCCGATCGACGCGGTGCGCTGGCGCGAGCGCATGGAGGACAAGGCGCCGATCCGCTACCTGATCAACACCGAACCGCACGGCGATCACATCTCGGGCAACGCCTATTTCCCGAATGTGACGGTCGTCGGGCAGGTCAAGCTTCAGGAATGCTTCGAACGCTATCTCTATGCGTTCGGCACCCTCGAAGAGAAACGCGAGCGGTTCAAGGAGACCGATCCTGATAGCGTCTGGCTCGTCGGACACCCCGATTACCCAGCCTCGAACCCGCCCAAGCTTACCTTTACCGACGCGCTAACCCTCAATGTCGGTAATCATACCTTCAACATTATCCATATGCCGGGCCATACCGCACCGCAGACCTCGGTCCATGTGCCGGAAGAGGGGGTCGTGTTCACCGGCGACAACGTCTTCTACAAGTGCCGGTCTTGGCTGCAGGAATGCGACCCCTGGGAGTGGCTCGCGGCGTTGAAGAGCATAGAGGCGCTCGACGTCGAGACCATCATCCCCGGGCACGGCGATCCCTGCACCAAGGCCTATCTGAAGGAGCAGGGCGAGATCGTCGAGAATTGGGTCGGCTATATCGAGCGCTTCGCCGACCGCGGCCTTACCCCCGACGAGATCCTGAAGGAGCCGCTCGAGGTCACCAAGCAGGATCCCTACCCGATCGGCCAACGCCTCTTCATCCACGACGAAAGGCTCACAGGGATGATCGTCCGCAACCTGCACCAACGAATCCTCGAAAGGAAGCAGCAGCCAACCGCGTCGTAGCCGAGGATCACGCCATGCCGGAGCAGCAATGGACAATGCGCGGCGAGTATATGGAGAGCTGCAACTGCGACTACCTGTGTCCGTGCATTTATACAAACCCGCAGGGCCCAGCGACTAACGACCACTGCACGGCCGCGATGGTGTTTCGGATCGACGAGGGAAGCTGCGGCGACACCAGTCTCAACGGGTTGAAGTTCGCGCTGGTGATCCGCTCTGGCAAGGTGATGGCCGACGGCAACTGGGTCTTCGCCGGCGTGGTCGACGAAAGTGCGGACGATGCTCAGCGCCAAGCGCTCGCCGCGATCGTCAGCGGCAAGGCGGGCGGCCCGCCGGGCTTTATCCGCGAGAATCTGGTCGGCGATTTTCGCGGTGTCGAGTTCAAGCCGATCGAGTTCAGCCTGGCTGGATTGAGGCGCTCGACCGTAATTCCGGGCGTGGTCTCATTCGAGATCGAGGGCGTCACCCCGCGCAACCGAGCCGGTGAACCTCTCTATATCGACAATACGCCGCACCCGGCGAATCGGCGCTTGGCACTGGCCCGGTCGAAGGAAACCCATGTGCACGGCTTCGGCCTCGACCTGGATATCGTCGGCAAAGGAAACAACGGTCATTTCGCGCCATTCGCGTGGAGCGCCACACCGCCGTTCCGCGCAGCATAGGTGGCTCTCCGACGTTTTGTCGCTGAGGCATGACGATCGATCGGATCGAGCGCGCCGTTCCGGCGGCCTCTCTGCGGCTGCCGTTGCTGCGCTCTCCTCTCGTTTTGATGTTCGCCGGCGTCCTCGCCATCACCGGGTTGCGGCTGCTCTGGCTCGTCTTCCAGCCGGCCGACCTCTATCCGGATGAAGCGCAGTATTGGTTCTGGGCGCAGCACCCGGCTCTCGGCTATTACTCGAAGCCCCCGCTCGTCGCCTGGCTGATCGCGGCGACGACCGGGCTTTTCGGTGAGAGCGAGTTCGCGATTCGGCTATCGGCACCGCTGCTGCATGCCGCCACCGCTCTCCTTGTCTACGCGATTGGTGCTCGGCTCTACGATCGGGGCGTTGGGCTGTGGTCGGCCCTCGCTTATGCCAGCCTGCCCGGAGCATCCATCTCCGCTTTCATCATCTCGACCGATGCGCCATTGCTGCTGTTTTGGGCCGCGGCGCTCTATGCGTTCATCAGGGCACGCGAAGACAGCGGGTGGGGTTGGTGGTTCGCGATCGGGGTCGCTTGCGGGCTCGGCCTGCTCGCGAAATACGCGATGGCCTATTGGATCTTTTCGGCGGTCGGCTACGTCCTGCTGGTTCGGCCCGAGCGTCGCCACCTGGGTCCGCTGCTCGCTGCGATCGGCATCGCCCTGCTGTTGTATTCGCCGAATCTCTGGTGGAATTGGAGCAACGGGTTCGTTAGCTATCTCCACGTGAAGGACAATGCGGGAATGGACGAACCGCTATTCCACCCCGATGCCTTTCTCGAATTCTTCGGCTCGCAATTTGCCGTCTTCGGTCCGCTGTTCTTTGCCGGCTTGATATGGCTGGCGGCGTGGCCGCGCTCCCTGGCCGAGCCACGCGCCCGCCTGCTCGCCACGTTTGCGTTGCCGACATTGGCGATGATGCTGGCGGTCAGTTTTCTGTCGCGCGCCAATGCCAACTGGGCGGCGCCCGCCTTCGTCTCGGCCACGGTGCTGGTCGTTGCCTGGGCACTGAGATGCGGTTGGCGCAAGCTCGTCATCTTTTCGATCTCGCTCCATCTCGCGGCTGTCGCCGTTCTGTTCACCGGCCGCGATGCGCTCGCCGCTTTCGGCATCTCCCTGCCGGCGAAATATGACGCGCTCAGCCGATTACGCGGCTGGCGCGAACTCGGCGCCGTCGTCGGTGCAGCGCTGGTGCAGCATCCGGGATTGACGCTCTTTGCCGACGATCGCGAGACCCTCGCCTCGCTGATCTATTACGTGCGCCCGCACCCCTTCGATGCGGTCAAATGGAAGCTGAAGGGCGGCCTTCCCAAGGATCAGTGGGAATTGACAAACGGTCTGCCGCAACATCGCGGCGAGGACTTTCTCCTCGTATCGGAGCACGAGTTGATCCCCGAGATGAGCCCGAGTTTCGCCGAGATTGACCGTCTAGAGCCCATCGTGATTCCGATCGGACCCGGTGCCTCACGCGCCTACACTCTCTACGTTGCGCGCGACTTCAAGGGCTATTCCTGGGATCGCCGGTAACGTCCCGCGCAGCCGGTTTGTACAGTCGATGGCCGATAAACAAAGGTAGTTCCAACGCAGGACGCCCGGCGTACATCACCGTGGCCGGCGCAACCGGTTCGATCGTGTCGAACCGGACCCCGAACTGGCTCTTGATTTGGGCCAATGAGCGGTGCGGAGCCACGAAAAGGACGTCCGCGCCGGCATAGTTGTCGGGGTTTGCGGTAATCCCATATTGCCGCGCATCCGGGCCGAGGCAGATCACCGGAACCCGACCGCCGAGCGCGTAATCGATCTTGCCGGCTTCGTGCCATTTCAGGGTCGCGACGACCAACCCGGGTCTGTCGAGGAGGCCTCGGTTCTCGAGCTCGGTTCGCAGCGAGCTCCAATCCACCAGATCGAGGTTCGGGTCCCTGTTGAAACGTAAGTCCTCGACCAGGCTGGGCAACAAATCGAATCGGACCTCGCTCGCGACGAAGGCCACACCGAGGATCACGAACGCAGCCGTGGCTCCCAGCCAGATTCGTACCAACCGGCTGATTTGCCGGCGCCGAGCGATCGCGTCGCCGAGCAGCGGCAACAACATCAAATAACCCGGTGCAGCCCAGTGAAAAAGGGGGTTGCCCCACAGCGCCGCCGCGGTGAACAGAACAATTGGCGGCGCCGCGAGACAGACGAGCAACCAGCGCTCCCTGTCGGATGGCCCGCGCCAAAGCGTGACGAGGCCGCACCACAGCAACGGCGCCCATATCCAGGGGAGCAAAAACGCGGCTTGCCCGGCAATCGCCGTCAACGGGCCAAACGGGTGGAGGGAACCGCTGGCCCGTTCTCCCTGAAAAAGGAACGAGATCCAGCCGTGACCGGCATTCCAGACCAGCACCGGCAGAAAGATCACCAGTGCGACGCCGGCGGCGATGTAAGGGTGAGGTCGCATCAGCCAACGACGGCTGGTCGGTTCGGTCGCCAGAAACGCGACGGCGCCCGCTAGGGTCAGCGCGGCGGAATATTTGGAACACAGCGCCACACCTGCGCAGGCGCCGGTTGCCAACCACCAGCCCCAGGCCACGCGGCCATCCGAGCACAGCGCCGGGATCAAGCAAAGCAGGGTACCGAGCAAAGCTGCGAACAGCGGGCCGTCCGGCAAGACCCAAGTGCCCGCGGTGATTCCGAGCGCGGGAGCCATATTCAGAACGACCGCTGCCCAGAGTCCAGCTTCCGAGCCGAAGAGAGCCGATGCGGCGCGATACATCAGCAATGTCGTCAACGCAAAGAGCGCAATAAAGGGCAGCCGCACGACGATCGCGCTCTCGCTGCCGGACAGGTGGGCGATCCCCCACGCCATCCACCAGGCGAGCGGCGGATGGTCGAAATAGCTGAGCTGCAGTTTGCGGCCGGCCGCGACCATATAGCTCTCGTCGACGCCGAGACCGAGAGAGGCGGCGAATAGCAGCCGGGCGGCAAATGTCGCCACAATTAGAATGACGACCCCGCCTGCCGGCGTCTTCGCCCAGGCAGCGGCTGCCCCTACCCCTCCTCGCCCCCGTTCGCGCGGGAGGAAACGGACGGAGGCCCTATCGACGACTGAAATATTCCTCATACGGAACGTCGTTCTTGACCAGCACACCGCCATCGACGGTCAGCGCCACGCCGGTGATCATGCGCGCCGCGTCGCCCGCGAGGAACAGAATGGGATCGGCGATGTCCTCGGGTTCGCACATACGGCCCAGCGGGATTTTGCGCGCCCGTACCGCTTTACTCTCCTCGGTCGGAATCGCGCCGCCAAACCCCGTCGCGGTCGGACCGGGACAGACAGCGTTGACCCGGATCCCATCCGGAGCGAGTTCGTAGGCGGCGTGGCGGGTCAATCCGAGAAGGCCCGCCTTCGACGCCGTGTAATTCGCGGTCCCGCCGAACGAGATCCGCTGCCCGGCGATCGAGGCGATGTTGACAATGGCGCCACCGCCGCGCGCCCGCATATGCGGCAATACCGCTTGGATGCCGTGGAAGGCGCCGGTCAGGTTGACGGCGAGGACGCGGTCCCAATCCTCCGCACTCATCTCGCCGATCATGCGCCGCACCGTCGTGCCGGCGCCGTTGACGAGGATGTCGATGCCACCCCAGGCCTCGGCTATGCCTTCGGTTAATCGGGCGAAGGCGTCACGATCGGCGACGTCGAGCGAATATGCCGCACCGTAGCCGTTCCGGCTGGTAATCTCGGCCGCGATCGCCTCCGCCGCTGCCGCGTTGCGGTCCACAATCGCGACCTGCGCCCCCGCCGCCGCGAAGGCGCGACATGTGGCAGCGCCAATCCCGTTTCCTCCTCCGGTAACAAGCGCGACCTTTCCGGTGAAATCTTCGGTCATCGCACTCTCTTTCCGAGCCGATTGCCTGGCGATTGGTCTGCACCGAGATTGGCACAGGCGTTGCTGCGATGCGAGGACCTAGCAGCAAAGGGAGCCTTTGATGACCCGTGACGAGTTGACCCGGAAGATCCTAGTGCTTTGCACCATTCAGAGGATTCACGAGAGCGTTAGGATCTGCGATACTGGGCCATTGCTTGGGGGATCGGGCGATGGCTCAAGGGGTATGCGTGGTTCTCAACACTGCGGAGCGCGAGCAGTTGGCGGCGATCGTGGCCGACCGCAACCGGCCGCGCAAGCACATCGAACGGGCGCGCATCGTGCTCGCCTCGGCGGATCGACACTCGGCGCAGTGGGTGGCGCACAGCATCGGCGTCAGTCGGCCGACAGTGTGGCGGTGGCAACAACGGTTTGCCGAGACCGGGGTTGAGGGTCTGCTGCGCGACAAGACCCGCAAGCCCGGCAAGGCGCCGATCGCGGCGGAAACGACGGCCCAGGTAGTGGCGCTGACGTGTACGGAACCGCCGCACCAGGCGACCCACTGGACCGGCCGAGCGATGGCCAAGACAACCGGCCTCTCGCCGAGTTCGGTGCAGCGCATCTGGCGGGCGCACAAACTGCAGCCGCACCGCCTGCGCACCTTCAAGCGCTCGCGCGATCCCAGCTTTGCCGCCAAGCTGACCGACATCGTCGGCCTCTATGTCGATCCCCCGGCGCATGCCGTAGTCCTCTCGCTCGACGAAAAGAGCCAGATCCAAGCACTCGATCGCACCCAACCCGGACTGCCGATCAAGCCTGGGCGCTGCCAGACCATGACGCACGACTACAAGCGGCATGGCACGACCACCCTGTTTGCTGCCCTCAGCGTGCTCGACGGGACGGTGATCGGCCGCTGTATGCAGCGCCACCGCCACAGCGAGTTCATCCGCTTCCTCAATGCCGTCGAGCGCGAGGTCCCGGCCGGCAAACTGATCCACACGGTGCTCGACAACTACGCCACCCACAAGCATCCCAAAGTGCTGGCCTGGCTGTCGCGCCATCCGCGCTGGACCTTCCACTTCACCCCGACCTCGGCCTCCTGGCTCAACGCGGTCGAGAACTTCTTTTCCAAAATGACCCGTCAACGCATCCGCCGCGGCGTCTTTCGTTCGATCGCCGACCTGCAGACCGCCATCAACGCTTATCTCGCCGAGCACAATACCAATGCCAAACCGTTCGTCTGGACCAAATCCGCCGACGCTATCCTGGCCAAACTCGAGCGCCTCCCTGTACCATCTGTTTGAGCCAGTGCACTAGCCGCCAAGCGCGCCAAAGGGCTTACCTGGAAGACGATCGCCGCCAAGATCGGCGGCGGCTCGGCCGTCTATCTGACCGCGGCACTGATGGGTCAGATGAAATTGCGCCCGGAGCAAGCCGAACGCGCTGCCGAGCTCTTCGGCCTCGACGGGGACGAAAAGCGCTTATTGCAGGAGATCCCGTATCGCGGTTCGTTGCCGAGCGTGGTGCCGACCGACCCGCTGATCTACCGCTTCTATGAGCTCGTGCAGGTCTACGGCACGACTTGGAAGGAATTGATCGAGGAGGAGTTCGGCGACGGCATCATGAGTGCGATCGATTTCGACATGGCGATCGAACGCCAGCCCGATCCCAAAGGCGACCGCGTCAAGCTGACCCTGAGCGGCAAATTCCTCCCATATAAGGAGTATTGAAAACCGGGAGTGACCCCGATGGACGTGATCGACCTGAATTGCGACATGGGCGAGAGCTTTGGCGCCTGGACCATGGGCAGCGACGCCGAGATGCTGAAGATCGTGACCTCGGCGAATGTCGCCTGCGGTTTTCACGGCGGCGATCCGCTCGTCATGTTCGAGACGGTCAATCGAGCCAAGGAGAACCGTGTCGGGATCGGCGCGCATCCGAGCTTTTTCGATGTCTGGGGCTTTGGCCGGCGCCAGATCCAGGGCGAGAAGCCCGGGGACATCGAAAAGATCGTCGTCTACCAGATCGGCGCATTACAAGGGGTGGCGCGCGCCGTCGGCCACCGCGTCGGTCACGTCAAGGCGCATGGCACATTGGCCAACCTCGCTGCGGTCGAGCGTCCGACGGCACTCGCGATCGGCCATGCGATCGCCGCAGTCGACCGAGAGCTGATCTATGTCGTGATGGCCGGGACCGAGCTCGAACGCGCGGCTCATGAGTTGGGCCTCAGAATGGCGCGCGAGATCTATGCCGACCGCGCCTATGACGACACCGGCAATCTAGTCTCGCGCAAGCTCCCCGGTGCAGTGCTGCACGATCCCGAGGAAGCCGCCGCGCGGGTGCAGGCGATGGTCCGCGAGGGGGCGATCATCAGCACTTCGGGCAAACGCATCCCGGTCGCGATCGACACGGTCTGCGTCCATGGCGATAACCCGGCGGCGGTGGCGATGGCCGGTCTCGTCCGCGAGAAGCTCGAAGAGGCCGGGATCGCGGTGCGGCCAATGGCCGAGACGATCCGCTAAGCTCTTGCCGCTGGGGTCGGCGGGAGGCGATTGGCAGCCGACCGATAGCTATACGGGTGAAGCTCGAAGGGGTCGAGCGCGCCGGCTGCCGCGCAATCACGATCTGCGGTACGCGAGGACGTGCTGTGCACGGTCTACGACCCGGCCCTCGCCTTCAAGGCGACCCTGCCGTGTCGGATGCCGGCCGGTGACATCGGCGACACCAACGTCTACGGCGCGCAGCAGCATGGCCCCCTGCTCGATGTCGATATTCCGATCTGATCGGTCTCTCCCCCCTGCTTCGACCGCCCTAACAGGGCGAAAACCCAACTGCACGCCCGAAATCGCTTGACTTGGAGGCAATAAATCTATATTTTTCAGCATGTTATGAAAATGCTCTCGGGCAATCGAGCAAGGTAGATTTGAGCCCCTTGCAGGGGGCCGAATCGGGGTAACAGGGGGCGAACAGGGTGGACCGGTGGATCGCTATCCCGCCGTGATATGCTGCGATCTCCACGCCCCGCCCGCGAGGCCCCGATCATGACCAAGACCCTGCTTTCGACGACGGTGGTCGGCAGCTATCCGCAGCCGGACTGGCTGATCGACCGCGACAAGCTGACCCACCAGGGACCGGTGCGGGTGCGTGCCCAAGAGTTGTGGCGGGTGCCGGAGCCCTGGCTCGAAGCGGCACAGGACGATGCGACGCGGCTCGCGATCGGCGACATGGAGCGCGCCGGCATCGACATCATCACCGACGGCGAGATGCGCCGCGAGAGCTATTCGAATCGTTTTGCGACCGCCCTTGCGGGCGTCGATCTCGACAACCCGGCGACCGTCATGGGGCGCACCGGCGGCACCGTCGTGGTACCGCGCATCACCGGCCCGATCCGCCGGCTGCGGCCGGTCGAGGTCCGCGACGTCGCCTTCCTGCGCGCCAACACCGACCAGGTGATCAAGATCACCTTGCCCGGCCCGTTCACGATGTCGCGCCAGGCCAAGAACGAGTTCTACAAGGACGAGGAAGAGCTGGTCATGGATTACGCCGCGGCGGTCAACGCCGAGATCCGCGACCTGAAGGCGGCCGGCGCCGATGTGATCCAGCTCGACGAGCCGTGGCTGCAGGCCCGCGCCGAGGAGGCGCGCCGCTTGGCATTGCCGGCGATCGACCGCGCCCTCGACGGCATCTCCGGGCCGACCGCCCTGCACCTCTGTTTCGGCTACGCCTATGTCGCCCGCGACAAGCCGAACCGCTATGCGTTCTTGCCCGAGCTCGCCGCCTCGAAGGTCGAGCAGATCTCGATCGAAGCCGCCCAGCCCAACCTCGATCTCACGACCCTCGACGGTCTCGGCGACAAGACCGTGATCTTCGGCGTGATCAGCATGGGCGACCCCGAGCCGGAGACGCCGCAGACCGTCGCCGCCCGCATCCGCGCGGCATTGGCACACCTGCCGCCGGAGCGGCTGATCCCGGCTCCCGATTGCGGCATGAAATATATCCCGCGCGATCTCGCCTTCGCCAAATTGAAGGCGCTCGCGGAAGGTGCCGCGATCGTCCGCCGTGAGCTGACTGGCGGATAGGAGGACCCCGATCGCCGCCATTGCCGACCGACCGCTTGTGATACAGGCTTGATTATAGTAAGGAAAATCCTTACATGCCACTTGGCACGCGACATCCTGGTATCAGCCATGATCACGAGCAAGATCACCAGCAAGGCCCAAACGACGATTCCGCAGCCGGTCCGAGCCGCCCTCCATGTGGGCGAGGGCGACGAGCTCGCTTATCGGATCGAGGGCGACCACGTGATCCTGACCAAGGCAAAGCGGGAACTGATCGACGACCCCTTCTCCACTTTCCATGAGTGGTCGTCCGAGGCCGACCGACGCGCCTATGGCGATCTTTGAGGTATGGGACATCGTCAGGGTCCCATTTCCATATACGGACCGGCCGATTCGACAGCGCCGTCCCGCGCTCGTCGTTGCTGCCGGAGAGATCGAGGCCACGCACGGGCTATTATGGTTGGTCATGATCACCAGTGCCGAGAACCGGGGCTGGCCGGACGATGCAGGCATATCGGATCTCCAATTTGCCGGGCTCCCCGCCCCATCGATCGTACGCCCCGCAAAGATCGCCACGGTGGATGCACGAGACGCGCAGCGGCTCGGCACACTGCCTCACGCCGATCGAGAAGTCGTTGCTTCCGGTCTACGGCGCATCCTCAGCGCCGCGCTCGAAACATCCGCGAGAAGTTAGAGCCGCCGCAACACCCCAGGACCGCTTTACGACCGCCTTTTTGGGGGTCGATCCCGACAACCTGGTGACCGTGCGCGGGCGCACCGATGGCACCGTCTTCGTGCCGCGCCCCACCGGCCCGATCTGCCGACTGCGGCCGGTCGAGCTGCATGACGTCGAGTTCCTGCGCGCCAACGACGACCGGGTGATCAAGATCACCCTCCCCGGCCCGTTCACGATGTCGCGCCAGGCCACGAGCGAGTTCTACCGGGACGAGGAAGAGCTGGTCATGGACTACGCCGCCGCGGTCAACGCCGAGGTGCGCAACCTGAAGGCGGCCGGCGCCGACGTGATCCGGCTCGACGAGCCCTGGCTGCAGGCGCGCCCCGAAGAGGCGCGGCGTCTGGCATTGCCGCCATCGGCTTGCGCGCGGTTCATCCGACACACTGGAAGGGCGCGGCCTGAACATACAATCGAAAAGACGCGGCGGCTGCTCGGCTCCGATTGATCCCCGCATTCCGATCGAGGGCGGGCCCGGCGAAAAGGTCGCGCGGGTTCGCCTCGGCTCTTACGAGTTCAAAAAGAAGGGCATTTCGCGCTTCGATCTCCGCGCTCCCTACCATCTCGCCGTTGCGCTGACTTGGCCGCAATTCCTGGCGGCGTTGCTCACACTCATCGAGATCGTATGCGGGCTCGGTTTTACCGCCATCCTGACCGACCTCACTTTCGTTCGCTTCTCGCGGCCGCGAGCCAAGCTGATCTTCGCCGCCAATCGAAAAACGCCGGATCGTTTCGTGCTCGGCCTATGGATCATGCTAGTGGCATAAACCTGACAGTTGGTACCGGGCCTGCGATCACCGAGATTGCTTCGCGTCGCTCGCAATGACACCCCAAATGGCAGTCATTGCGAGGAGCGGAGCGACGAAGCAATCACGATGTGAGGCTCGATGGCGGGAGTCATCGGTTTGGTTCCGACCACTAGCCTGCCCGACATGCTCCTGAAGTCCTGATAGGGCGCGGTGAGCCGCGCGGGTCTGCTCACTGATTGCGATGGTGCGCGGTCTCTCAGAGGCTGTTTCGCGAATGAGGAAGGAGTAGCCGCATTCGTCAAATTGTGTTGAACAAATCGGTAGTTGCGCGAGGCGGGCTTGCGGTATGCGTTCCCGTGAAGCGCGGCAATTTCCGGCGGAGGGCGATGTGGATACAGCCTACATCTCGGCGTTGTCTGCCCTCGGAGGAGCCACAATCGGCGGATTGACATCGTTTGGAAGCTCGTGGCTGACCCAGCGTGCTCAGCTTCGCTTCTCGCACCATGAAGCGATCAAGGCCAAGCGGGAGGCGCTCTATGCTGAATTCGTTGACGAGGCCGCTCGCCTCTACGGGGACGCGTTGGGTCACCAAAAGGATGATGCCGCGGACCTGGTCAAGCTCTTTGCTCTGCTGGCACGGATAAGGCTCGTATCGTCCCGACCAGTCGTCACGGCTGCCGAGCGGACATTCGACACGATCATTGAGGCCTACCTTGGGCCTAATCGCACCATGCACGAGGTGCTGGACGAAGTGCAACGGGGCGGGTTCCATTTCCTTATTGAATTCGGCGAAGCCTGCAGACAGGACCTGGATCGTGACTGACAGGCCGACCGATAATGAATCTCGGAATGCAGTAGTTTATTCGTCATTCCCGCGAAAGCGGGAATCCAGGGACCCAAGGACTGAAGCGGTTGCCCTGGACCCCCGCTTTCGCGGGGGTGACGGTAACCCATTGCAAATACGCGTGCCATTTTCGGTCAGACACTGAGCGGTGAGGAGCATTGGGAGCATACCGGGGAACATTGCGCGCCAGACACATCGCGAACGATAGCGCTTTACACCACCACCGCTATTTCGAGATCGTGATCGGAATCCCGACGTTCTCGATTCGGCCGATGGTCGTTTGGAACAAGATACTAAGAATCAGGAAGGTTGTGCGGTCCCATACCGTGTCATTCACGGAGTAATAGTGACCGTCATAATAAACCGTGGGGAGTCTCACATCTGGTGGATTATCGGTTATATTGACCTTCAATGTCGCTGTGCCCCCTGCTTCCGTCTCTTCAGTCGGCTCGTTTGGGCTAACTTCGAACTCCGGCGCGATCTTGATACCTGTGGCAATAAAGTTCAGAATCTGAAACATGCTCCGTAACTTGATCGCGCCTTGGATAGGGAAATTTCCACCCGGTCCATTTGGCTGAATATCCAGATAGACAAACCCGCTTGGGTTCTTCTTGATCTTCTCGTCGAGCTCGAATCGCCGCTGGTCGGTTAGCGCTACCGGGTCGAAATTCACCACGACGACCCGACCGGCTTGCAGCCGCGTCAATTCATAGTGGCCGTTCGGTTTCTGTCGCCATCGCAATCCCATGTTGAACCCGTTGTTGATATCCCCGGCGCTCGGAGTGCTTTTGAAATCGGCGATCAGGGTTTCGTCAAAGACGAGAGGACGTACAAACAGCTGGCGATTGTCGTTCAGCCACTGCAGGTGAGCGGCGATCCGACGGAATTCCTCGTACTCTTTTGGTCGTCGTGGATCGTTTTCAATGAAGCGAACAAACCGGCCATCTGGCGTCTGGACCTCTATTCCCGCGCCCATCAGACGCATGGCTTGGTCGATCCTGCCTCCTTGAAACACAAGAAACTCGAAGATTGTGTCCTGAAAGGGGGTTACGACCCGCTCGGTAAACTCTTTGCCCGAAATGGGAGCGATGCTGAACGTCGGATTCTCCGACGCGCTCCCACCGATGTTGAGGTTAAGGAAGTTGGTTCCCTTCGACTCCGTGACCTCACCGCTGGCACCCAGCGTTGTCGTCCAATTGAACGTGGCGGCTATGCTCGAGGTCGACGTGAAGTGAACGGGTTCGTTGTTGGAGACGCGGGCGATGTTGAGAAGCAGGAGCTTTTCATCGAGCGTCCGGGTGACTTCATCGTAGCCGAGCACCTGCCGCTCGAGTACCGGCGGTCCCAGGCAGCCGCTGATAGCGACAGCAACCGTGCCCGCGACGAGGTTGAGTATTGCAGGGCGGCCCGAGGTCACTTGCTTCTCCCGGTTCGCGCTAGAACCGATTTGTGCATCCGGAGCTTCCCGTTGCGGGGCTGGCGACAACGCATTCCGACCCTAACTCGGCAACGGGAACCGTGTTGTGACTGCGAATCTTGCCGGCCTAGGGACGCTCCGCGTAGAAGGCGCTTGCTGCAGCGATTTCATCGGCCGTCATCCCGCGCGCGACGTTGCGCATCTGCTCGCCGATGTCGTTGTGCCGGGCGCCGGTCGCGAAGGCCTCCAGCTGGGTGTGCAGATACGCGGCGGGCTGTTCTTCGAGCCATGCTGCGCTGGCCTTGCTGTCGACTTCGCCGTGGCAGGCCCCACAGGGGGCGATGCCGCGCAAGGGTGCCCCGCTTGCGACGATGCGCGGCGGTTCGCCGGCGGCAGGTTGGGGAGCCGAGACACGTGGCAAATAGGCGTAGTACGCGGCGAGATCGCGCATATCAGCGTCGCTGAGATCGGCCATGAGCGGAGCCATCACCGCGCTGGCCCGCGCGCCGGTTTTGAAATCGACGAGCTCTTTGTAGATCGTGACCGGGTATTGCCCGGCGAGATTGGGAGTATCGGCCTGGCTCAAGCCCCGGGCACCATGGCACATCGTGCAGCGCAGAGCCAATGTTGCGCCCCGCCCGATCGATTCCGCGCTGGCGCTCTGTAGCATTTGCGGGTCGACCTCGACGCTTGTCGTCAGATAATCGGCGCGGACGATTTGCGCGCCAGAGGGTGCGCTCCGAACGAGCCCGGCAGCACTGCAGATCGCGTCCCAGACACCCTTGAACCGGTCGCCTGGGTGCTGAAGCGGCAACCACACAAAGCCGACGACGGCTGACGCGATCGCGATCGCGGCGGTAATCCCGACGCTGGCGGTGAACCACGGATTGCGGAAGGACGCCATCCTTTCGCCGGTCACCACCGCTCTCCGACCTTGACGGCCGGAACCGCCGTGCCAGGCGTTGCCAGGGAATGGGCGATCGGAAAGCCGTAATTCACAATTGTCAGGGCCACCATAAGGCCGAGCCACAGCCCGAAGCCGTTGAGCGCCGCCGGCAACGCGCGCGGTGGGCGTACGGCGACACTGAAGCGGTAGGCCGCCGGCTCGATCCGCGGCGCCGTCTGCCCGCGCACGAGCACGACGAGGAACAGCACGCCAGACAGCACGAGGATCGCACCGCCGACGACCGACATCGTCACCGATGCGGCCTGCGCGGCGATCGCCGGGTTGGCATAGTCGTAAAACGCCATCCGGCGCGGCATGCCGAGAATGCCGACCCAGTGCCACGGGAAGGTCAGGACGATCATGCCCACGAACCACGTCCACAACTGGGCGCGCATCAGGCCGAAGCTGTCCAGTGCACGTCCGGTCAGGTGCGGCCAGATGTCGTAGGCGATCACGAAATACATGATGACGATGGCGCCGCCGAAGATCAGATGGAAATGGCCGGTGATCCATTGGGTGTTATGAATGGTGGCATTGAGCTGATAGCTCATGTTGATCAGCCCGCCGGCGCCACCGAAGCCGAGCATGACGAAGGACAGAGCCACCCCGAGCATGACCGGGTTACGCCACGGCAGCGCCGTCAGCCAGCCCAAGACACCTTTACCGCCGCGCAACCGGCCGGCGATCTCAACGGATGCGCAGATCGTGAACACGGTCAGCAACGTCGGCAATGCGACGAGCGAGGTGAATACCGAATGCAAGTATTTGAAGCCTGAGCCGACCTGAGGATCCTCGAATGCGTGATGAATGCCGATCGGCATTGCGACGACGAGGAACAGGATAAAGGCGATCCGACCCATCGCATCGCTGAACAGCCGGCCACCAATGGCCCGCGGCACGATCGTGTAATAGGCGATGTAGGTCGGCATAAGCCAGAAATAGACGATGGCATGCAATGTCCAGGAGAAGAAGACACGCGCGAGTCCGGCGTCGATCGTGCTGCGCCAGCCGAGCGCCACCGGGATGATCTGGAACAGCAATTCGAGCGCCGCGCCGACCGCCGTCCAGCCCCACAGGTAGGAGCCGGCGACCGTGGCAAACATCGGGAACGGAACAGGTGCCCCCGGATTGTCCTGCTTCCAGCGGTACATGTTCACCGACATCAGCGCGACCCAGACCCATGAGCCGACGACGACGAGGACGACTCCAATGTAGTAGAATGGATGGCCGATCAGCGGCGGGTAGAAGGTGTAGAGCACCGAGGCGAGTCCGAACGCGATTGGGACAATCGCCGCGATCGTACCGACGACGACGAGCGCAAATCCGAGCCAGGCCCAGAGGAGGCCGACCATCGGTCGCCTGAGTGCCTCCTCGGTCACGAAATAGCCGAACCCCATGGCCACAAGCGTCGGGAAGACGTAGGCCATCGTCGTGCCATGGGCGGTAACGGAGCGGTAGTACCATTCCGGATCGCTGATCCAGGCGTGGAGCGGGCTGCGGACGAACATCTGCCATTCGCCGAGCAGCAGCGCCGCGCCGAAGCCGGCAAAGGCGAACCACAGATGGGCGAGGACCAGCCGCCTGCTATTCCACACAGCTCAGCCTCCGGTGATCTGCGGCCATGCGTGCGAACGCGGCCTTGTCGATGATTTTGACCCTACCCCACATTCCCTCATGGCCCACGCTGCAGAATTCGTGGCAGGGCATCAGGCGTTCCCCCGGTGTCTCGAAACGCGCCCTTAGGCTGGAGACATAGCCCGGCACCAGCATCAGATTGATGTTGGTCCCGTCGACCAGGAAGCCATGCACGACGTCGGCGCTGGTAGCGCGGAACGTGACCGACGTATCGGTTGGCACGACGATGCAGGATGGTGTGAAGGAGTATTGCTGGCCGATGGCTCGCACGGTGACGGATCCGTCGGGCTCGATCGCGCTGCCCAAATTGCTTTCGATGAATTCTCCGCCGAGATGCAAGGTGCGCGGGTCGGCAGTCTCGACGCGGCTCTGCGGCATGGCCCCCAGACGGAACGCGGCAAAGGTCGCCATGACGACGAGCAACGCCAAGATCGCGACCGAGGCCGTGGCCCAGCGGTGTTCGACCCGCTCGGCCCGCTCGGCCGCATCGTCGGGGAGCGAGGGCTCGGTCATGGCGTGATCGCGCGCGGCACGAAGACGAGCAGATAGAACGCGAGCCAGATCGCCACGACGATTGCGGTGGCGAGGCCGGCGAGCACGACGCCGCCCGTTGCCCCCGATCGCAAGATCGCGTTCACGTTCGCATCTTGCTGCGCGCTGGTATCGCCATCGCCGGTGGGGGGGTCGGAGTTCAACATCGCCGTATCAATCCAACGGCGCCGTGCGCAGCTCATTGGCTTGGCGCGAGGAGACCGCCGAACCTCGGTTGCCCCAGGCGGCGCGGATGTAGGTCACGACCCCGGCAACCTCGTCATCGGAGAGACTCTGCGCGAAAGGCGGCATGCCGTAAGGCATCGGGTTACCTTTCGTACCGGGCGGAAAGCCGCCGTTCAGGACCATACGGACCGGGTTAACGGCCAATTCCATCTGGATCGATGGATTGCCGGCCAGCGGCGGATACTCCGGCGGCATGCCGCGACCGTCGGCGGCATGGCAGCTTGCGCAATGCGTCTCGTAGACGGTCTGGCCAAAACTCAGCAATAGGCTGCTCTCTGGTGCCGGGATCGGCGAGGCCGCATCTGCGGGTGGGCTGCCCTCGCCGAGGCTCTTGAGATAAATCGCCATCGCCCGGACATCGGCGTCGTTCAGATATTGCAGACTGTTGAACGTGACTTCTGCCATCGGGCCGTAGACGGCGCCGCGGTGCGATACCCCATTGCGCAGCAGATCGACGATCTCATCGATGCTCCACTCGCCGAGCCCGGCCTCCTTGTTCGAGGTAAGCGAGGGCGCGTACCAGTTCTGCATCGGGATCAACCCGCCCTCGAACGCGTTCGACTCCGAGCTGCCACCGAGGGCGTTGATCGGCGTGTGGCACATCGAACAATGGCCCAGCCCCTCGACGAGATAGGCGCCGCGGTTCCACTCTGCCGATTTGCTCGGCTCTGGCTGGTATTCGCCTTCCTGGAAGAACAGCGTGCGCCAGCCGAGGATGAGCTGGCGGTTGTTGAAGGGAAAACGCAGATCGTTTGGCCGGTCCGGCTGATGCACCGGCGGGACCGAGCGCAAATAAGCGAAGATCGCGTCGGAGTCCGTCCGCGTTACCTTCGTGTAGGAACCGAACGGCATGACGGGATAGATCAGTCCGCCATCGGGAAAGCGGCCTGTGTGCATGGCCTCGTAGAACTGGTCCGCGGTCCACCCGCCAATACCGGTTTCTTTATCCGGGCTGATGTTGGACGAATAGATCGTGCCGAAGGGCGTCGCCATCGGTCGGCCACCGGCGAACAGGGCGTCACCGGGATTCGTATGGCAAGCGATGCAATCGCCGGCGCGGGCCAAGTATTCGCCTTTGGTGACGAGGGCATCGTCGGCGGTCTGCGCAAAGGCGGCGTCGGCCAAGAGCGCGAATACCGCGAGGATGGGAAGGGACAAGAACCGGTCTATCCGCACGTCCCCCTCCCTTGTTAGTTTGGTTCGCTACCGCAGGCGAGCGGCATCGACAGTGTACCCTGCGGCAGGGGTGCAGGGTCAGCCGGCATCGGCCGCGAGGCGAGCCAGGCGGCGACCGCGGTCACGTCGTTTTCGGTTAAGCTCGCCGCGACGAGCTGCATGCAATCCGGCGCCGCTGCAGTCCGTGTGCCGTAGCGAAAGGCGCCGAGCTGCGCGCTAATATAGCTCGCGCGCAGTCCCACGAGGCCGGGAATGGCGGGCTCCATGCCGGTCAGCTTGGGGCCGTGACATCCGGAGCATGCTGGCACACCACGGGCCTGATCGCCTTCGGTCACCAGCGAGCGCCCGCGCGCCAGCAGTGCTTCGCTGACATCTGTCGCCGCATTCTGCGTCGGCGGCGGACGCAAGGCGGCGAAATACTCCGCGATCTTTTGCAGGTACGGATCGGATTGATATTCGAGGAGATAGTTCATCGGCGGGTAGCGGCGCCGCCCGTCGCGAAAGGCGACCAGCTGGTGCATCAGATAGCCAGCGGGCTTGCCGGCGAGGCGCGGGAAATAGTCGTTGTTCGTCCCGCCGCCCTGCCGGCCGTGGCAGGGCTCGCAGGCGCGCAGGCGCACCTCCATCGTATCGGGTGCCCGTTCCGTCGACTGCGCAAGCGCCACGGCGGAGCAGAGCATCAGCGGTACGAGCAAAATTGCAAAGCCATTCCACCGCCGGCCGCAAAGGAGCGCCGGCGTCTTGCGATTATCGCGCGTCCATAATGGCATTTTCCCCCTTACCATGTCGCGGAACGAACCATCGACGTGCAACTCCAGATCGGATCCTCGCGACGCGGACGCTATCGAATTTCGGCGTCCCGAGATAGCCGGTCACAACGCTCAAGAACGAAGCTACCGGAGCCGATACAACGGACCAAGACGTCTATTCCTGTTCCTCTAGTCGCTCCCGCGGCCCTTGACGACGTCCCGGTCTAAACCCACCATCACCGGGCCGGGATCGACATCATCGCCGATGGCGAGATCCGCCGCGAGAGCTATTCGAACCGCTTTGCGACCGCCCTCTCGGGGGTCCCTCTCGACAACCCGGCGACGGTGCGCGGGCGCACCAGCGGCACGGTCGTCGTGCCGCGCATCACCGGCCCGATCCGCCGGCTGCGGCCGGTCGAGGTCCGCGATGTCGAATTCCTGCGCGCGAACACCGACCGCACGATCAAGATCACGCTGCCGGGCCCGTTCACGATGTCGCGGCAGGCGAAGAACGAGTTCTACCAGGACGAGGAAGAGCTGGTCATGGAGTACGCCGCCGCGGTCAACGCCGAGGTCCGCGACCTGAAGGCGGCCTACGCCGACGTGACCCAGCTCGACGAGCCGTGGCTGCAGGCGCGCGCCGAAGAGGCGCGCCGCCTGGCATTGCCGGCGATCGACCGCGCGCTCGACGGGATCGCGGGGCCGACCGCGCTGCACCTTTGCTTCGGCTACGCCTATGTCGCTCGCGACAAGCCGAACCGCTACGCGTTCCTGCCCGAGCTCACGGCCTCGAAGGTCGGACAAATCTCGATCGAAGCGGCCCAGCCCAATCTCGACCTCACGAACCTCGACGGGCTCGGCGATAAGACCGCCATTTTCGGCGTCGTCAGCATGGGCGACCCCGAGCCAGAGACACCGAAGTTGGTCGCCGCCCGCATCCGCGCCGCGGGCTCCTCGGAGGGTAGTCAGGAGTCAGGAATTCATGCTTCCCGGGTTGCCTACGAATCCCGCTCGACTGGAGGAGCCGCTAAGCAAATGACACGACAGTCAGCCCGCTGACTGGCAGATCCTTCAGATCGCGATCATGCGTAAAAAGCGTGAGACGCCGGTGCACCGCGGTTGCCGCGATCCACGCATCGCCGGATTCCAGACGACGACCGATCCGTTCGGCCTCGACGGAAAGCCGCGCCCAGACCCGCGCGAGCTCGTAATCGTAAGGAATAATCAGGAACCGACGCAGAAATGCGTCAAACTCGTCGCGGCGACGCTGACCCCAGCGGCGTCCAACAGCGAGTTTCCAAATTTCAGCAACGGATTGAAAGCTCAGGGCGAGGGTGTTGCCGAAAAGGTAGGGTTCATAGCGCCCGGACGGCCCCTATCGCTCGATGAGGCATAAACAGGCTCGCCACCGATGTGTCGAGCAGGACGACAGCCATTGCTAACGAACACGCCCTTCGCCACGGCGCTCTGCACGATCTCGAAGCACCTCCGAAAGTGCGTCATCGAAGACATCACCTTCCGACCACATCCCGTCGAGCTCGCTTATGTCCGTAATCGGAACGACACCCTGATCGGCTGCCAATTCATCGAGCGACGCAGATTTCCAGAACGAGCTTTCAACTGCTGGCGGAGCCGCGCCGATGCCTGGCTCCATACGGGAAATGGGCGTTTGGCGCGACGGTTCGGGTTCTCCGCGATGCATCAGGACGCGCTCCCGAACCAGAACGTGCTCCCGATCGAGAATTGCTCGAATTCGACGGCGCAGCGAAAGATCGTAACACGCCAAAGGAACCTGCCTCCGCGACGGCTCGAAGAAGCTTAGCGTTTCGATACCGTGGTCGAGCAATTTCCCCAGAGCCATGCAAGTTTCGAGAACTCCTTCGTCGAAGCCCTCCGGGAGCGGCGTGCCGAGGGGTTCTTCGGCCGCTATCCGAGACAGCCCCGCAACAAAATGGTGGAGGCTGTGCA
This sequence comes from uncultured Alphaproteobacteria bacterium, assembly GCA_963703745.1. Taxonomy (GTDB): domain Bacteria; phylum Pseudomonadota; class Alphaproteobacteria; order ATCC43930; family CGMCC-115725; genus AP-15. The sequence continues at coordinate 1,463,847 of CAVPFL010000002.1, forward strand.
GGCCGATGTCGTGAAGCCTGGGCGCTCGAACCTGCGGTTGCGCGAGATCGAAACCCGCGACCGCGCTGCCCTCACTCCACGAGACGAGATAGAGCCGGCACGCAGCCTCGAGATCGCGGCCCTTCGGACCAGCGCCTCGGCCACCCGCCCGACACAATATCCTGGCGACCCGCAGCACAGCCTGGTCGAGCAGACGAGCCAAATCTGCGAGGTCACGGGCAGCGAGGCGTCCCGACCCGACGGCCGACCCTGTCAGCCGTACTTCGAGAGCTGGGTGAAACGCGGTGATCGGGGATACTCCTCTTAGCTCGGAGTCGAAGAGCGGGGTGGGTTCCGACTCACCCAGAATAACATGCCCGCCGCAGCATCTCCAATTTGGGGGTCGTCGACGGCCCACAACAGCCGACGCAAGCCGCTCTCGCCCTTTTCCGCGTCCTCGTCCAGGCGGCTCCGGCCGGTCGAGAGATGCGCGATGTCGAATTTCGCATGATCAAGATCACGCTGCCCGGCCCGTTCACGATGTCGCGCCAGGCGAAGAACGAGTTCTACAAGGACGAGGAAGAGCTGGTCATGGATTACGCCGCCGCGGTCAACGCCGAGCTTTGGCCGAGGGTGCGGTGATCGTGCGACGCGAGCTGCGCGGAGGTCGAGTGTCGGATCATGGGCCGAATCACCAGAGGACGGAGAGCGGACCTCAGCGCACCTCGATGACGCTTTCTCCAGCCTCGACGAGCGCCTCTATCGAGGCCAATAGTGGCGTCAGCCACCGTACGAACGCGGCGCGCGAGGAGTTGCCGACCCTGAGCCAAATGATGGTCGGGCCGTGCGGTTCACGTGGGCGCCGCGCGGCAAGGTGCTCGTGCTTTTGTCAGAACGGCGATGCCCTCTCGAGCAGCATATCCCAAACCTGCGCGTCATCCGCATCGCGCAACCCAACGTCGACAAAGTGATTAGCCTCGTGGCCGGCCGCCGCGAGCATGACCTTGAGGCCGGGCGGAAGCTGGGCGTCGATCAGGATCTTCAACGATCAGCGGCAACGAGGACGGCGTGGTCCGCCTCTGCCGCGGCGAAGGCTAGACAGGCGCGGATGTCTTCCTTCTCCAGATAGGGAAAATCGCTTAGCACTTCGGCCTCGCTTACACCGGCGGCAAGAAGATCGAGGACGTCCTTCACCCGGATACGCATGCCGCGAATGCAAGGGCGACCGCCGCATTGATTCGGATTGAAGGTGATGCGCTCCATGACATGGAGCCTAACTCTCACACCGAGTGCAGTAAAGGCAGCGAGCGGTTCCCGTCGCCGCTTGCCGGCTCAGATCACGCTCGACCCCCCTATCCCCTCTACCTGGCCGCGGTCGTCGGCAAGCTGGGGACGACGAGGTGGAGATACGACAAGCCCGCGGGGCTCGTCGTCGTGGCGGGAAGCCTGCTGATCGCGCTACTCGCGATGCCGGAGTTCAATCTGCCGGCCCTGGAATGGGTCGGCATGTTTGCGTTACCGCTGGGGCTGTTTCCGATCCCCAAACCCAGCCGCTCAGGACGATTGGAGGTTAAAAATGGTTTAACCAGCCTACTCGCCCATTGCCGACGGCCCCTCGATGCCTACTTTGGAATACATCTAAACTGTGGGGCAAATCCCCAAAGGAGGCTGCGATGACCCGCAGCAAACTATCGACCAAAATGCTCTTGTTGGTTGGCGGCATCGGATTGTCACTGGCGGCATTTGCCGCGCAACCGGCTGCCGCGCAGGAATACACCTGTCCAGACGGTACAGTGGCCGACACGCCCTACTACTGTACCAACTCCTACCCCTATGCCTATGACTACGGCTATCTGCCCGATGGTGGATATGGCTTCTACCGCGGCGACCACGGCTTCGCCCATGGCATGGGTGGCGGTTTCAACCATGGTGTAGGTTTTGCCCACGCCGGCGGCTTCGGAGGCGGCTTCCATGGCGGCGGCTTCGGGGGTGGCGGGCACCGCTAGATCAAGACTTCGTGCTGAAACTGGAAGGGCCGGGTTTCCCCGGCCCTTTCTCTTCGTCCCAGTGACCCGGCCGGTCAATTACACGAGATAATCCCGTTCCCAAAATGCACTGGGTCGAGGGCTGGACCGCACGGGCGGCCAGGATGCCCCGGACCCCAGCACCCAAAAGATGCCACTAAAGACACGGCGACCATGTACACAGGGCCGGAAGTGCCGACTACCGCTAGTCGACCGTGGGGCGATCTTCAAGATTGATTAGTATTTTCAAACGATTGTGTACGTGCGCGGGCCGCGCCGGGAGGCCCCGCACACTCGATCCCCCAGCATTTGGCAATCAGGAGGTTGACACCATGTTTAGCAGACTTGGAGTGGTACTCGGCGCGCTCGGCTTGGTAACGGGCGGCTTGGTGTGCGGAACGCCGGCACAGGCCGATGTAAGGGTCGGGGTGATGACCTGCGACGTGGACGGCGGCTTTGGCTATGTCTTGGGCTCGTCACGCGATCTGCATTGTACCTTCGTGCCGGCTGCAGGTGCTCCGGAACATTATGCCGGCACGATTTCAAAATTCGGTGTCGATATCGGATACGTGCACAATGCCGCGATCGTCTGGACGGTGGTCGCCCCGACTGTCGCCCTGCCACCAGGGTCGCTGACCGGCACCTATGGAGGCGCAACCGCAAGTGCTACGGTTGGTGTCGGGGTCGGTGCCTATGTGCTGGTTGGCGGCTCCGGCGATACGATCTCGCTGCAGCCAGTCAGCGTCGAAGGCGGCACCGGTCTCAATGTCGCGGGTGGTTTCGCCTCGATGAGCCTGACTTTTCAGCCCAGCTAGCACAGCGCGAGCGCGCACGGCGGGCGTCGAGCTTGCGGCTGGACTTGGGCACCGGTGCAGCCGCTAAGTTGATCGGCGCAGGTGACAATACCATCTGAACCGTGACCTCGGCCCCGCATCGGCCAGCACAGGACTTCGTGCGCGCTTTCACCCTCAAGCGATGAATCAGGCCGTTCCCTCATTCGCTCTCGAAATCCGGGGGCTCGCGAAGAGTTTCGAGCAACCGGCGGTCGACGGGTTGGATTTGCGGGTTCGAACCGGCGAATTTTACACATTGTTGGGGCCCAATGGCGCGGGCAAGACCACGACATTGCGAATGGTCACGGGATTGCTCGAGCCGGATCGCGGGTCGATTACGGTCTTCGGCATCGACGCATCGGCCGATCCAATCGGCGTCAAGGGAATGGTGGCGTGGCTCTCGGACGAGCCGATGATCTACGACAAGCTGACGCCGATGGAGTATTTGCAGTTCGTCGCGGGCTTGTGGGCGGTGGAGAACAGCCTCGCCGAGACAAGGGCGCACGATCTGATCGGCTGGCTCGGGTTGGAGGCACACGCCCATGAACGCTGTGAGGGGCTTTCCAAAGGCATGCGTCAGAAGGTGGCGCTAGCCGGCGCGCTCGTGCATGAGCCGCGGCTGATCATCCTGGACGAGCCGTTCACCGGGCTCGATGCTGGCTCCGCGCGCTTGGTCAAGACGGTGCTGCGCGAGCGCGTTCGAGCCGGCTGTTCTGTGATCATGACAACGCACATCCTGGACGTTGCCGAGCGAATGGCCGATCGCATCGGCGTGATGGTCGCCGGGCGCCTCCTAGCCGAGGGGAATTTGGAAGAGTTGCGTCGGCAGGCCGGAGCGGGTCATGCCACCCTCGAGGACACCTTTCTTGCCCTTGTCGAAACCGGCAATGAGCAAAGGACAGCCGCGGCGTGAGCCGAGCGGGTACAGTTTTCTGGTTCGCGCGTCATGAATGGCGGCTCGCGTGGCGGGATTGGCTAGGGCTGATATCCGGCCGTCGCGGGAACAGGTGCAGAGTGACGCTGGGACTAATCACCATCGCGATTTTCTTGCATGGTTTCGCGTACCTGGTCCTCTACCGGAGTGCGGATTGGTCGCGCCCGCCCGACAAGCGAATGTTAGTGATGCTAACCGGGACGCTTGTACTTTACGGGTCGATGATGCTGTCGCAGGCGATGGAGGCCGTGACACGCGCCTTTTACGGGCGCGGCGATCTCGATCTGATCTTGTCCTCACCGTTCGCGGCCTGGCGGCTCTTCGCCGTGCGCATCGGGGCGATTGCGGTGACCGTCGAGGTGATGGCACTGGCGCTGGCCGCGCCCTTTATCAACATTCTGGCTGGGTTCAGCGGATTGCATTGGCTCGCCGCTTACGGGGTTATCGCGGCGCTGGCGATGGTTACGGTCGCGGTTGCAGTGATCCTTACAGTCGGGCTCTTTCGCACAATCGGCCCCAAGCACACAAGGCTCGGCGCGCAGATCGTCGCCGCCGTGATAGGCGCGAGCTTTGTGATTGGCGTGCAATTGGCGGCAATCCTTTCATACGGCACCCCGTCCCGGCTCGCCTTTCTGCAATCCGAAGCGGTGATCAGATATGCCCCGGAGAGCGGAAGCACCCTCTGGTTGCCGGCGCGTGCTATCTGGGGCGATATGCTTGCGCTGGCGGTCGTCTTCAGCATCAGCGCGATCGTGTTGGTCGCCACCGTCTGCATCTTCGCGCCGCAGTTCGGACAGTTGACGCTCGCAACCGCCGGCCTGTCAGGAAACCCGTCCCGGCAGCGCCGACTATCTTCCGGCTTCCGCAAGACATGGCCAACACAAGCATTGCGTCGCAAGGAATGGATTCTCTTGCAGCGCGATCCGTGGCTGATGTCGCAAATCCTAATGCAGTTGCTTTATCTCTTACCGCCCGCTTTTATCTTGTGGCGTAATTTCCATGCGGGCAGCGGCGCATCTACGTTGCTCGCACCGATACTGATTATGGCGGCCGGACAATTGGCTGGCGGTCTTGCTTGGCTCGCAGTCTCCGGCGAGGACGCGCCGGATCTGATAGCTTCCGCACCGGTAACAAACACCTGCGTGCTTCGCGCCAAGACCGGGGCAGTGATGGGCGCGATCGCCATCGTCTTCGGCCCCTTCATTCTTGCCCTCGCGGTCGTCGCCCCCATTTCCGCACTCGTCACTGCGCTGGGGGTCATCGCTGCCGCAGCCTCAGCGACGTCAATCCAGTTCTGGTTTCGCGTCCAGGCAAAGCGCAGCCGCTTTCGGCGCCGCCAAACTTCGTCGCGTATTGCCACTTTTGCCGAGGCGCTATCGTCGTGCAGCTGGGCCGGAGCCGGTGCATTGGCAGCAGCGAGCATTTGGCTCGCCGCCATCCCCGGACTTATCGCCCTCTCAGTGGTCGCCGGCGCATGGTTCATCAGCCCAGCAACCCGTTCCGGACTTGCCGCTCGTGACACAGCTTGATTTTAGTGAGGAAAATCCCTTGCATGCCTGATGGGACCGAGCGCGATCGACACTGAGGGCTACGCGAGGCCAATGCACTGGCTCCCTCGCCTGCTCGACCCGTCGTCGGCTGACGGATGCTCGGCGAGGCCTATAGAACGCGCAGAAACGCCACCAGATCCTGCTTCTCCTGTGCCTCGAGCTTTGTACCGAGGATCAGGTTAAAGAATTCGACCGTGTCTTCCAGGGTCAATAGACGTTGGTCGTGCATATAGGGCGGATTGTCCTTGACCCCGCGCAGTGCAAAAGTTTTGATCGGCCCATCCCCGACGGCCATCACGTTGTTGATCATTACCGGCTTGAAAAAACGCTCGGTCTGCAGGTCGTGCATCAGATTGTCGGTGTAGAAGGGCGGTTGGTGGCAAGCGGCACACTGGCCTTTGCCGAAGAAGACCTGCTGACCTCGCATTTCGGCCGGCGTCGCCTTGGCGGGGTCGAGCTTGCCGAAGACATCGAGCTTGGGCGCCGGCGCAAAATCCAGCATCTCCTGGAAATCGGCCATGAAGTCGACCTGGCTGCCGCGCTCCAGCGGGTTCACGCCTTTCTTCGTCGCCTCTACGATATCGCCGTCGAAATAGGCGGTGCGCTGCTCGAATTCGGTGAAATCCTCGACCGTTTTCAGGGCACGTTGCGAGCCGAAGAGCCGCTGAACGTTCAGGCCACGAAGCGATATCGTCTTGAGGCGGTGGCGGAACCACTGTGGGCGGGTGTCGGGGGCTTCGTGCGTGGCACCATTCTGGTGACCGTTGGAATGGCAATCAAAACAAGCTGCGCCTTGACTGGGCAGCTCGGCGCGGCGATCCTCGGTCGCGTTGAACTGCTGCTGCGGAAACGGAGTCAGCAATAGGCGCAGCCCTTCCAGCTGCCTCGGCGTAAGAATGCCGTTGAAGAGCTGATAGTAATTGGTCAGCGAGACCAGCTTGCCCTGCGAGACATCGCCCAGATCGGTGCGGGGGGTCAGGTAGATCGCCGGAGGAAACTCTGCCAGAAAGTGGTCCGGCAGATCGAAATCAATGTCGAACCGCTTCAGGTCGCGTCCGTCCTGCTGCTTGATCGCGTCGATCACGAAATGCGGAAAGACAAAGCCCCCCTCCTGGTGCTTGGGGTGCGGCAGAGGATAGAACCCCTTCGGATAGAGGTTCTGGTTGCAGATCTGGTCCGGGCTCATCGCCGCGAGGCTCTCCCAGGTCACGCCGGCCGGCAATTTGACGCGGACGCCCTCTTGAATGGGTTTTGTCCGGTCCATCGTGACACCCTGGGCGGGACGGTCGCTCAGATCATAACGCTCGCTGAGCAGAGCGTTATGCGCCTGTTCGACGGCGGGCTTTTCGGCCGATAAGCGCGCCATCAACGCCGCGAACCCTTCGGTTATCGCGACCGGCATGTAGCTCGTCAGCCCGCGCGGTCCCTGATCGATCCCCTCGGTCCCTAAGAGATACGGGTTCGGAGGCGTCGTCTGGGCCGGTGTCTGGGGTGCGGGCTGCTGGGCATAGAGGTACCCGGATGCCAAGGCGACAGCGGTCAACGACAGAATGACCCAACGCGTCGTGCTCTTCAGTCGGATCATGGCATCCTCCCTGGCCCGCCGGAGCCGCCGCGCTCCTGCGGTGATGCGGTCGAACAACTTCCGGTTAACGGTCGATCCTCGCATATTGTGCCCGCGGCGTGGTAAAAATTAATGGTTTTGGTCACCTCTCGAAGACGTGGTCATAGGCGCCGCCCGCGTCCGGCATCGCCGGCGCATTCTCGTGCAAGGCTTGGGTGGCTCGCAGCCTGCACTCGCGTTGGGCGCCCTGTTATAATCCCACAGGATGCAACACCTGAGCAGCCAGGAGCCGCAGCATGACATCCAGCCAACTCGAAAAAGCAAATCGTTTTCGCGCGTTGCACCAAGAACCCGGATTTTTTGTGATCGCCAACGCGTGGGACGCCGGCTCTGCGCGGATCCTGGCCGGGCTCGGTTTTCCGGCATTGGCGACATCGAGCGGTGCTTCGGCCGGCGTGCTTGGCCGCCGCGACGGCATGGTGACGCGGCAGGAGGCGCTCGACCATGCACAAGCGATCGTCGCGGCAACCGATCTTCCGGTCTCGGCCGATTTGGAGAAGGGTTTCGATGACGCGCCGGAGGGCGCTGCAGAGACCATACGTCTTGCCGCGGCTGTCGGCCTGGTCGGCGGCTCGATCGAGGACTTCAGCGGCAACCCACAAAAGCCGCTGTTCGATTTGAACCATGCAAAGGAACGGGTGGCTGCCGCAGTCGAGGCAGCGCGCAAGCTGCCGTTCCCGTTCATCTTGACCGCGCGGGCAGAGAACTTCCTACGCGGCAATCCGAACCTCGACGATACGATACAACGGCTGCAAGCGTTCGAAGCAGTGGGCGCCGACGTACTGATGGCGCCAGGCCTACCCGACCTCGCCGCTGTGCGGACGGTCTGCACCGCGCTGTCAAGGCCGTTTAACTTCATGGCCGGCATCAAAGACCGGTCGTTTACCACTGCGGAACTCGCGGGCGCCGGCGTCAAGCGGGTCAGTCTCGCGACGTCGCTTTATCGGGCGGCTATGAGCGGCCTCGTCAAAGCTGCGCGCGAGGTAAAAGAACAGGGCACTTTTGGCTATGTCGATGCGACCATGGCGACACCCGAGCTCAACAGCTACATGAGCAGCACCTCACCACACACAAGGTAGCGCCGCCTCCCTCGATGCTGCCTTGGTAACTGTCTCGCTATGGTGCAAGCAAATGACGCCTTAGGTGGCGCGGATGCTTTCGGACCGGCTTTTGGTTATCGTGCCATCGACCAAAGAGGAGGCGATCGTGGCGAGTTGTATCAACCGAGCCCTCGAGCTGTTGGCGCAAGATCAGGCGATTTACTACGTCGGCGGACATAGCGGACATGTGCTGACCCATTCCCAGGGGCGCGAAGACGCACACATTTGGGCCGATTACATCAATATCGGCATGGAGCACGGCGCGTTCGATATGGCGGGCCTCGCCGAGTACATGCGCGGTCTGGTCGATGGCGGCCCGACACGCTCGGGCCACCGCACGCCGACCATCGTCGTCGAGGCGCCGGTCAACGGCACCGACGCCGCCAATGTCCGCTTCAACGCCTGGCAGTTCCGCCAGATCCTCGGCCGCGGCGTGCACGGGGTCCTGCTGTGCCAGGCCGAATCCGCGGATGCCGTTCGCGCCTTTGTCGAATCTTGCCGCTATCCGCATCATCGTGAGGGGGTCGACCCGGTTATTCCCTCTCCGATCGCACGGATGCACGGCGCGGAGCGATCGGCCACTGGCGGCCGGCTCGGCCTCGGCACACGCGGCCGCGGCTCGGAAGCGACCGCTGCCCCGGTATGGGGGATCTCGCCCGAGGAATATCTCGAGCGATGCGACCCCTGGCCGCTCAACCCCCAGGGCGAGCTACTACTCGCCGTCAAGCTCGAAAGCCCCGAAGGGGTCGCTAATTGCGAAGAGATCCTGGCCGTGCCGGGTCTCGGTTTTGCCGAACTGGGTCCAGGCGATCTTGGTTTGGCGCTCGGGTACCGGGCGGTGCCGCGTGATCCTTACCCGCCGGAGATGCGGGAGGCGCGCGAGCGTGTCTTTGCAGCCTGTCGCAAAAATCGCGTCGCGTTTCTCGAAACCGCCGCACCCGAAAACATCGTCGGGAAGCTCGACGAGGGGGTGCGCGTCATCGCCGGTCACCGCGAGGAGACCGCAGTCATCGGTCGAGCCCACCAAAAGCGCACGATGCCGGTATAGACCGAGCCCACGGGCTCGGCATTGTCAGAGGATCTTCCATGACGATCGATCTGCCGCGTGCGGTAGAGGAATTCTGGACGGCGCGCGGCCGCGGCGAGTATTTCCCGGCCGGCTATTTCGACCGGCTGAGTTTGGACGAGGCGTACCGCATTCAGCTGGCGCTGATCGATCGCCGCTGTGCACAGGGCGAGCGGCAGATCGGTTGGAAGGTCGGACTCACCTCCAAAGCGATCCAGGAGCAGTTGGGCTTTCACGAGCCCTGCTTCGGCTGCATCCTGGAGACTCAGCCGAGCCGCCATCATTTTTCTGCCGCCGAGTTGATCAAGCCCGGCTTCGAAACCGAGCTTTGCGTGCAGTTGCGGCGTCCGCTCGCGGGCGAGGTTTCGCTGCAGGAAGTGCAAGCAGCGGTCGCCTTCGTTCATCCGTCTTTCGAGATCACCGAGACACGCGGCGACCCCGGGCAGATTGCGCTGATGCTGGCCGACAACGCGCAACAGCGCTCGGTCATTCTCGGCGAGCCGATCGAGCTTACGCCGGCGCTGCGACTTGACGAAGTGGAAGCGCGCGTCGAGCTGAATGGAAATGTCGTCGCGACGGGCATCGGCGCGGCGGTGCTCGACGACCCGCTGAACTCGGTCGTCTGGCTCGCGCGCAAGCTCGGCGAATACGGACGCAGCCTGCGGGCGGGCGAGGTCGTGATGACCGGCTCCCTGGTGCGCCAGTTCTCGCTCGCTCCGGGTGACCGTGCCTGGGCGAATTTCTCCGGCATCGGCACGGTTGAGGCGGGAGTCGCACGATGACCGTCGAGGCGTCGCCGGAGCGACGTGCTATAGAGACCGATCTCGACGGTGCCGCACTGCTCACCAATCCGCTGTTGAACAAGGGCACGGCCTTTACCGAGGACGAGCGCACCGCCTTTGCTTTGCATGGCCTCTTGCCGCCGCATCTAGGAACCCTGGATGATCAACTCACGCGGCGGCTTCAGGCGTTGCGCAAATTCGACCGCGACCTCGATCGCTACGTGTTTCTGCGCGGGTTGCAGGATGCCAATGAGACATTGTTCTATGCGCTACTGACGGGCAATCTCGCCGAGATGCTGCCGCTCGTCTATACGCCGACCGTTGGCCAGGGCTGCGAGGAATTCAGCAACTACTGGCACTACCCGCGCGGGCTGTTCCTGAGCTGGCCGCAGCGTGCCCATATAGCGGACATCCTCGCCCACCCGCGTTTCAACAACATCGAAGCCATCGTCGTCAGCGACGGCGAGCGCATATTGGGGCTCGGCGATCAGGGTGCTGGTGGCATGGGCATTCCGATCGGCAAGCTGTCGCTCTATACCGCCTGCGCCGGCATTCATCCGGCGACGACCTTGCCTATTCTGCTCGACACCGGCACCGACAATCGCGAGCGGCTTGCCGACCCGGTCTATATCGGTTGGCGGCACGAACGCGTGCGCGGCGCCGATTATGACGCCTTTGTCGAGCAATTCGTGACTGCAGTGGAGCGGCGCTGGCCGCATGTATTGCTGCAGTGGGAAGATTTCGCGCGCGCCAACGCCGGACGCATTCTCGAACGCTTTCGCGATCGTTTGTGCACGTTCAACGACGACATCCAAGGGACTGCAGCGGTCGCCGCCGGGACATTGCTCGCCGCGACGCGTGTCACAGGAACAATGTTACGCGATCAGACATTCGTGCTGTTCGGCGCCGGGACTGCCGGCTGCGGCATCGGTAATCTGCTGTTAAAACTGATGATCGATGACGGTGTACCCGAGGCGATGGCGCGCCGCAGGTTCTACGCGGTCGACCGCGACGGTCTGCTGGTCGAGGGCATGGCGGATCTTCAGCCTTTCCAATTGCCGTTTGTCCACCCGCGCGCGGCCGTCGCCGGCTGGGCCCTGTCGCGGCCCGACCGCATCGAACTGCTCGACGTCGTTAAAAATGCGCGGCCGACAGTGCTGATTGGGGTCTCCGGACAGCCCGGCATGTTCACCGAGGAAATCGTGCGCACGATGGCAAGTGCCGTCGACCGGCCGGTAATCTTTCCGCTCTCCAACCCGGTCTCGCGCAGCGAGGCCACACCGGCAGATCTGTTGCGCTGGACTGATGGTCGCGCGCTCGTCGGCACCGGCAGCCCGTTCCCGCCGGTCGAGGTCGACGGCAAGCCGTTCACCGTCGATCAGACCAACAATGCCTATATCTTCCCGGGTGTCGGTCTCGGGGTTCTCGCCGTCAGGGCGCGCCGGGTCAGCGACGATATGTTCGCCGCGGCGGCCAAGGCGCTGGCCGGCGTCTCGCCTGCCATTCGCGGCCCGAAGGAGAACCTCTTGCCGCCGGTGCAAGACCTGCGCTCGGTTGCGGTCACGGTCGCCGCGGCCGTCGCCCGACAGGCCCGCGCGGAAGGGCTGTGCGAGCGCTTCGACGACGGCGTGCTAGACGGCCTCATCGCGCAAAAGATGTGGGAACCGGTCTACCGTCCGTATTACCGGAAAGCGCGCGGTTCCTAGGGGACGGAGTTCTCGTCGCCAGCGAGCAGAAGTTGAGGTACCTGATCAAACCCCCACGGCGCCGTCGACGATGCCGGCGGCGTAAGTACCCACACCAGATCGAAACGGTGCCCAGGCCATCCTTGAGGAATAGGGTTGGTGGTGGCGCTCGATTTCACGAGATGCTCTACGATTTTCGGAATATCCTGATGTAGCCATGCGATGAGCACGGCTTCGCTTTGCGTCAGGACGTTTTCGGCAAGCTTCTTTTCTTCACCCTTTGTAAAGGAGAGATCCGGGGTAAGTCCAAGCTTCGCTGCCACCGGTGTGATGGTTTCCAAGGGACGCCGGCTCTTGCTGCCGTCGTGCGTACCGTCGCTGTCCACTGGAACGCCCTGCGCTGTCGTCGGATTCGACGCGTAGATCCGGGTTGGCACCATCAACCGGTGGTCTTGAAGGGGCCCCCTGCCGGGATCGAACAAGACGGTCAAGGCACCGGCGCGCTGCCAGCCCTGAGTGATCAGCGACTCCCAATCCTGCTCCCCGCTGGCGCTCACGCCGAATGGCGGCTGTTCCTTGGCATCGGGTTTCTCGGCGTGCCGAACAATCATGATCTTGGTGGGTGGGGCCATGGAGCACTCCTCCCCAGAGTGACTATAAACCCTCGGCATATAGGAATTATGGATGCCTTGAACACCCGTCAACACGAGGAGAGAGTCGCGCTGCGCGAATTGGCAGATGTATGAGGCAGGTTGCACTGCTATATCTTCACGCCCGCTCAAGGGCGTGTGAAGGAATCTCAATTTGGCGCATCGCTCGGCTGCAATCTTGGTGAATGGCGTGCACTGAGTGGGCCGAGCAGTGGCCACCAACGGCAACCCACGTTTTTTGCCGATTCATATGTTCCTTCGCCCGGATGACGGAAGAGGACGTGACCCGTGGATAGATCTTAGGAGCACGCGATGCCGAAGATCGACGAGCGTCGCGCGAAGGGTGCCGAGTGGCGGCGTCAGGTGCCATTCGCTGCGCAGGCGGAATGGAAAGTGCCGGCAAACCGTGCCGATCCGGTCGAAATTCTGATCGAGCAGGGCAAGACCCGCATCGCGGAATTGCTTCCAGTGCGCCACGGGCGGATGAAGGCCGACGCATTCGCCTTTCTGCGCGGCGCTGCGGCGGTCATGGCGGCCGATCTCGCTTCGGGCCCCTCGACTGGACTGCGCGTGCAGGCCTGCGGCGATTGCCACCTGGGCAATTTCGGCGGCTACGCGAGCCCGGAGGGGACGCCTGTATTCGATGTCAACGATTTCGACGAGACGTTGCCCGCTCCGTTCGAATGGGATGTGAAGCGGCTTGCTGCGAGCCTCGCCGTCGCCGGTCGGGTCGCCAAGGCCTCGGACCGGGAGTGCCGTCAACTCGCGCGCACTGCCGCCGAAAGCTATCGCCGGCACCTGGGACAGCTGGCGCTGCTTTCCCCGCTCGCCGCATGGAGCTCGCGCATCGATCTTGCCGCCGCCATTGCCGATGTCGACTCCAACAAGGTCCGTCGCAAGATCGAGCAGCGCCGTGAGGCCATATTGCGGGGCGCCGCACTGCATTACGGTCTCGTCGAACGGAAAAAAGGCGACTGGAAGATCAAAGACAAGCCGCCGCTGGTGCGCCATTTAAGCCATCACGAGCTGCATGCGCATCGGGCGTTTGCGTCTTATGCCGAGACTTTGCAGGAGGACCGGCGTGTGCTCTTGCACCGCTATCATCGACGCGACGTCGCCTTCAAGACCGTCGGGGTCGGCAGCGTCGGCACGTTCTGCGCGATTGGCTTGTTCGTTGCGGACGATGGTTCGCCGTTACTGTTGCAAATCAAGGAGGCTCAGGAATCAGTGCTCGCCCCTTTCGCCGGTGTGTCGGACTACGCCAATCATGGACAGCGCGTGGTCGTCGGGCAGCGGATGATGCAAGCTACCACCGATGTCTTTCTTGGGTGGATGCAGAAGCCGGTAAACGAGCGGTATTTCTATGTCCGGCGGCTGAAGGATTCGCGACTGGCCAATCTCGGCGCGCTGCTCGAAGAGACGCTGCCGTACTACGCCAAGCTGTGTGGCCACACTTTGGCGCGCGCCCATGCGCGTTCCGGCGACGCCGTAGCGCTCTCCGGCTATATGGGCAACAACAGTGAATTCGCAAAAGCGATCGCGGAATTCGCGTTGGCTTACGCCGACCAGACCGAGCGCGACTGGCGCGCTCTCCTCGACGCGATCAAGGCCGGCCGGATCAATGCCGAAGGGCAGGACGCCCCGGCAGCTTGACAACGTCCGGGCGGCCGACCAATTGTCGGGGTATGAAGGGGCTTTCGCGTCGGCGCACGCGCGCCCTCCCACTGATGATGGCCGAGTTGGCGATGGCGTCATGGGAGACAATCGCGCGGCGAACCGCAATGATCGCCCAGGGTACCATCACTGCCGCGGAATATCAGCGCATGGTCATCGAGAAAGCCGCGGCATTACAGCAATCGGCGATTGCGGCGATGACAGGGCGGGGGAAGAAAGCAGCCCTCTCACCTTGGCACAGGCGCGCCACGGCCAATGCGCGGCGGCTGCGCCGCAAAAACCTGAACACGTAGCTGCCGTATTGGCGTAGCCCTCAAAGAGGGATCGCCAGCAACGTGTCGATCTGGCGGCTATCGAGAACGACATCCTTGCGAGCGAATTTCCAGACGCTATCTGTCAACTTGACCTGGTCGACATAACGCCCGGCGCCAAACAGGGTCATGTCGCCCTCTTGCATCGTTCGGACAACCAGAAAGTTCGCCATTACATCCAGCGTCTCTCCAAGTTCCTCGACGATCTTGATCGACGAAACGAGATGCCGGTAGCGCTGCGGCTCGTAAATATTGGCTTCGCGCAATGCGCTGACCCGGTCCTTCAGCATGTTGCGCGAGGTCGCGTGGATCAGCCCTAGCGGCATTCCGGCCTCGTAATTTTCGGCCGAGGTGACCCGATAGAAGCAGTCTTCGGTGAAGAAATCAGGCCAGCGCTCGAGCTCGTCGTCGTCGAGGCAGTGGACGTAGTCGGTGTAAAGCTGTTCGAGCTCCAACCGCCGCAGCACCGCCTCGAGCTGCATCGCCTCAGAACCCCATCAACGGCCGATAGGCGTGCCAGAAGCTGCGGACCGAGGCTTCGGTCGTCCGATTGGCTTCGGAGGCATGCCCGAAACCGCCCATCTCCAGCACCGAGCATTCCTCTTCGGCGCCAGGGATCGCGCGTTGGATGAAATTGCCGACTGCACCATCCTCCATCGAGACATAACCGGCTGGACCGACGAGATTGGCTTGCGCGAGCCGCAGCTTGGTCATCTCCGTATCGTCCTCCTCGAAGCCGATATAGGTCCATTGCAATTCGGTCTTGTCCGGTCCCTTCGGCAACACCAGCCGCACTGCGATGCTGTTCTGGATCTGCTGCAGTACGAAATTCGGGAACAACGACAAGATCTGCGTCGTCGTGTCGTCACCGAACTCCTCGGCGGTGGCGAGAAAGCTCGGGTCGGCCAGCCGGAAGTTCTCGCGCAATGACGGAATGCCGGCGTAGAGCTGGTCGGAAGTCGCTTGATCGACGCGGTCGACCTTGTTGCGCGTGTAGCTCGCGTGATGCGCGCCGCTCTCGGCGATGTCAACACCACCCTCCGAGGTCAGGCGCGAGATGCGGAAGGTCGTAAAGAAGGAATGCAGCAGGGTCGCGTGGTAGGTGTCACGGACGTTCTCGAAATAGAGCTTCCAATTGTTGTGCAGGATCTGCGAGGTGGTCCCGAGGATCTTTGGTTTGCCGTGCATTACCCGGTGGATGCGCGAACCGATCAAATTGCCGATGTAATTCGCCAGAGGCGGCGCATCGGGTGAGAGGGTGCCGAAGACGAGGTCGCCGAATTTGTCGACGCGAAGCTTTTTGAGGCCGTGCTCTTCGAGGCGGAAGCTCGCCGGCATCCCGCCTTTGCCGGCGATGCCGCGGCGGAACGCGACGCTGTCGAGATTGCCTGCGAGATCATAGCGCCAGGCGTGATAGACGCAGGTGAGGTTGTCGGCATGACCGCGCCGCTTCAAGCACACGAGGTTGCCGCGATGGGCGCAGCGGTTGACCATCGCGTGGATCTCGCCGTCCTGCCCGCGGGTGACGATGACCGGCGTCTCGCCGAGAAACGTCGTCAGGTAATCACCCGGTTGCGGCAATTCGCCGGCGAGCGCCAGATATTGCCAAGTCGGCCCGAGAAAGATCCGGCTGAGCTCGGCGCGATAGATCTCGGGATCCGAAAACATCCGATACGGCACGCGCGTGTTGCCTTCGGCCGGCCATTTGATCTCTTGCTGCACAGGAAATACTCTTCATCAGCCGCCGTAGAAAACGTTGTCGCCGAGTTCCTTCATCTCGAGGATCGCGGCGTCCGGGCGCCCGGTAATCGGCTTTGCGACATGCGCGTCGACGACCTCGCCGACGACAATGTGGTGGTCGCCTTGCTCGACGATGCTGGTCACTCGGCACTCGACCGCCGCCGGTGCCGCATCGAGGATCGGCGCGCCGGTCGTGCCCTTGTGAATGGCTTGGCCGGAGAGCTTGCCGTCTTCGAGCTTGGTCGGCTTGAAGAAAGTGAAGGCAACCCCTTTGCCGTCCTTGCCCAGCATGTTCAACGCGAAGTTCTTGGCATTCTTGACGATCTGATAAGCGCCGGAATCCGTCTTCACACCGACCACCACAAGGGGCGGGGCGAAGGCGGTCTGCGTGACCCAATTGACCGTGGCGGCGGCGACGTTGCCCTTGCCGTCATCGGCGGTGAGCACATAGATCCCGTAAGGGATCATCCGGAGTGCCGTCTTCTTGGCGTCCTGGTCCATTTTCGTCCTCCTTGCTCGGGTTTGCTAAAGGCCGATCATAGAAACCCGGCCGTCTCACGCCAAGCCGCAGCGCGCGTAGAACCGCACGGCGTTGTCCCAGAAGAGCTTGCGCTTGCGGTCCGGCGGCATGTTCCAACCGAGAACCGTCGTTGCCGACTCGGGAAACCAGCTCTCGCCGTGCGGGTAGTCCGAGGCGTACATCAGCAAATCCTCGCCCAACAGATCGATCACCGAGTTGGTCAGGCGCTCGCCTTCCGGGATCTCGATGCTCTGGAAATAGCGGCCTGCGAGCACGTATTCACTGGGCTTGTGCTGGAGTTCCGGCAGTGCCGCCTTGACGGTTTCGGCATGCTCGTCGATGCGGGCCATCCAGAATGGAAGCCAGCCATGCCCGGCCTCGAGCGTGCCGATGCGCAAACTCGAATACCGGTCCATGACACCGCTGCCGATCAATGCGGCCATGTTGCGCATACCGCACCAGGGATGCGCCGCCGAACGCTGCAGAAACAAATTCTCCCAGGTGTCCTGACCGCCCGGTGCGTAGGGCGGCATGACCGTAAAGGTGTGCAGAACAACCGCGAGATCGTGCTCGGCGGCCGCGGCCCAGATTGGCTCGAGATCGGGATGGTCGAGCGGCATGCCGGCCGGCGCGTAGGCCATCACCGCCCAGGCCCAGCGTGAACGCGCCCACTGGCGCATCTCGGCGAGGCTCCCTGCGATGTCTCTGGCAGAAACCAAGATGATGCCGCCGAGCCGCTCGGGAAAGGCGCCACAATAATCCGCCATCCAACGGTGGTACGCGCGATACATCGCCCCCTCGAGGGCGACATCGTCACCAGCGGTCCAGGTGCCGAACCAGCCGGACGGCAAGGTCAGGTTCACATCGACCCCTTCGCGATCCATGTCGGCGATCCGCTCGGCCGGGTCGTCGTCGACTCGCGGGGAGGGCCGAGCCCGGTTGGCGCCGGTGAAGGCAGCCATATAGCGAGCGGGCGCTGCCTCGGCCATGGCGCTGCCGAGGCGACGCTGGTAGCTGCGTCCGCCCTTGGTGTAGGTGGTCCGGCCGGTACGCGGATTGGTCTCCTTCCACTCTTCCCAATCGGCCAGCCGGGCCTTCTCGGCCGCGGCCAGATATTGATCGAGCACGTTCATCGAGGGCCCGACATGCGTGTCGGAGTCGAAGATCTTGAACCCGTTGCGTGCCATCTCTGTGCTCCCTCGCCGTGGTCAATGTCATCACCGGGCTTGTTGGGTGGATCGCCCCCTCACGGCATCTGTGCGCCAAAGCCGGGTTGTCGACAACACCAACGAGGGGAGCCATCCATGAAACAGATTACAACGATCGGGTTGGATCTGGCCAAAGCCGTCTTTCGGATGCATCGGGATGGGTCAAGCTCGGTCTGATCAGCATGCGCGGCAACGCCTGTCTGCGCCGGTTCTTAGCCAACGGCGCAGTGTCGGTGCTGTGCACTAGGCGCGCTAAAGAGGATCCTGGCTAGATCCTTGGGTGCTTGAAAATCAGACCAAAATGATCTAGCTTCTGGTCAGTCAGGACAGAAAGAGGGCCGTAATGGCGACATGGCAGGTCCAGGAGGCTAAAACCCGGCTCAGCGAGGTGATCGAACGTGCCCGAACCGAGGGGCCCCAAACGATCACCCGTCATGGCGCGGAGCGAGCGATCGTGATTTCGATCGAGGATTATCGCGCCTTGGTGGCGCACCAGCCAGACTTCAAGGCGCATCTGCTCGGCGGTCCGAAGGTCGATGATTTTTCCATTGACCGCGACCGCGACACGGGTCGCCGCATCGACCTCTGAGCGTGGCGGCGGGCTATCTTCTGGATACCAACTTCATCTCGGAGACGCGCAAGATCCGCGCCGATGCCGGGGTCATGGCCTTTCTCGCGGCCGCCGATGCTGCCGGGTTATTTTTGAGCGTCCTGACGCTGGGGGAGTTGCGCAAGGGTGTCGAGGCTAAGCGGCGGACCAATTCGGCGATGGCCGCTCGTCTCGGCGCGTGGGTGGATGGCATCGAAACGACTTTCTCCGATCGGGTTCTGCCGGTGGATGCAGCTGCCGCGCGACTTTGGGGCGAGCTGTCTTCCGGCCGCAGCCTCCCGGTGATCGATACATTGATAGCAGCGACGGCGATTACACGCGGCCTCACATTGGTGACGCGCAATATCCGTGACGTTGCCTCGACCGGCGTGCCGCTCGTTGATCCATGGCAGAGCGGATGAGCGCGGAGGGGTCGGCGGTCATTCCTCCGGCACGCCGGCCTTCCGCAGACCAGCGAAATAAGTGGTTTCGACCAACGCGCGGGTTTTCGGCGACCCGCAGCATCCGCCAGCCCTCATGCGGGCAATGCTCGAATAATGATCGGCGCCGGCCAGCCTGCGGGCTTCAGCGAGTTCGGCGGCGGCGCGTTCGATATCGCCTTTGAGGGCATAGGCGGAGGCGAGGCGGCTGGTCCGGCTCACGCCGACTCGCCGGCGGCCTGGCGCAGGCCCGACAGGAATAGCTCGCGGAGTTCCCGCTTGCGATAACGTGTTGCTGGTTCCGTCACGACAGGCGTGATCACGCGCAGTCGCCTGACGATCTCACGCGCTTCGTCAAGCCGTCCCATATGCGCGTAGCAGGAGGCGAGCACGCGGTAGGTCACCGGGAAAGTCGGAGCCAGGTCGAGCGAGGCCAGCAGATTTGCCGCCGCCTCGTCGAACCGGCGGCTGAAGAAGCAGGCTTCGCCAATCACGTTCAGATGAGTTGCCATGCGGTCACGTGGGCTGAGCCGCAAATAGTTCTGAAAATGCTCGATCGCGATATCGGGCTGGCCGGCAAAAACCCTGAGCAAAGCACTCCAGTGCCAACCGCGGGCATGGCTCGGGTTGAGCGTGAGACAACGGTCGATCAGTGCGAGTGAGACGTCGATTTCCTCGCCCCAATAACCGAGGAGAAAAGCGGCGAGCGCCAGGACATTGGGACTGTCGGGGCTGCTGCGCAACGCCCGGCGAGCTAGATCGATACTGGTGCGTCGGGCCGCCATCGGGTCTTCGGCCCCGCCGTTGACCTCGAGCCCTTGATGGCAATGGGCCGCCAAGGCGAGAGCCGGGCCGTAATGCGGATCACGCTCGATCGCCTGCCCGAGCAGGTTGAGCCCCCGACGGAGGCTGTCCTTCGTAAATGCATCCAAGTCCGGAAGCGCACGCAGATAAAAGTCGAGCGCCGTCAGGTCGCTGGTCGGCCAGTCGGCCAAGCGGCGGGTCTCGACCGCTTCCAGGGTGGGTTCGATCACTCCGGCCACGCTGACCGCCACCTTGTCTTGCAGATCGAAGATGTCTTCCAGCAAACCGTCGAACCGGTCGGCCCAGAGATGCGCGCCGGTCGTCGCATCGATCAGCTGCGCGCTGATCCGCACGCGATCGCGGGCTTTGCGAACGGCGCCTTCGAGGACGTAGCGCACGCCTAATTCGCGCCCGACCCGCTTCACGTCGACCGCTTGACCCTTGTAGGTAAAGCTCGAATTGCGGGCGATGACAAAGAGCCACGTGATGCGCGAGAGCGCAGTAATGATTTCCTCTACCATACCGTCGGCGAAATATTCCTGTTCGGCGTCCCCGCTCAGATTCTGAAACGGCAGCACCGCGATGGACGGCTTGTCCGGCAGCGGCGGCGGGCCGCTGGGCTGCAGTGACAAGGCATCCGCAGCGACCCGCGTCACTGGTGAGGTAAAGCGGTAGCCGTACCCGGGGACGGTCTGGATGCAGCCTCGCTCGGTTCGACCATCGTCAAGAGCCCGGCGAAGTGCTGCGACTTGGACATTCAGATTGCTGTCTTCGACAGCGGTTCCCGGCCAGACCGCGGCGATGAGATCCGTCCGAGAGACGACCTCGCCCGCCCGCTCGACCAGCACACCGAGAATGCCGAGCGCGCGCGAACCCATCGCCAGCGGAGCGAAAACACCGTGCTCGTCCTTCCGGAACAGAACACCTTTGCGCCGGTCGAGGCGAAATTCGCCAAATAGGGAGATCTCCGCCGAAGAAGGTGCGTGCACGCTGTCGCCCTCGCGGCTCCGCGATTTCCCAACATTTTAGCTCAATTTAGATTTTTTAATATCGGGCTCATAGCGCGCCCTGGTCGAGCGGGGTTCGATCGACCGTTCGGCCGCGCCGGCCGAGCGGATCGACTTCGGCGCAGGGAGAATCATCATGAAGCGCACAGGGTTATGGGCGATTGGTATTGGAGCATTCGTGAGCGTGGGATTGTTCACAGCGCCGCAAGCCAACTCATGGGAGCAGGGCGGTCCGACAGGCTGCTCGAACGCAACGCTGAAGGGGCTGTATATGTTTGCCCAAAGTGGATACACTACAGTCAGTGGCAGTCTGGTACCGCAAGGCGTCACCGGTAAGGCTATCTTTTACGGAAACGGTAAATTCGACAGCCTGGCGACGATTAGCATAGGTGGAACTATTATTCCGGATGATGCCGCACCCGGAACTTACACGGTCAATTCGGACTGCACGGGTACGGTCACTGTCATAATGACGTTGCCGACCCCGGACGTGCACTTAGATATTTTCGTCGCTCCAGACGGCAACGAGTTTTTCACTATTCAGACCGATGCGGGCAACGTGCTTTCCGGAACGGAACGGAGGGTGGCGCCGTAACGTCGTGCGGTTGGGTGGCTCTCTAGGCTTTTTCGGGTGACGGCCCGTTCTTGAGCGTGGCCCTCTCTCGACGAAGCAGTGGCTAGTTCCGCGGGCCGACCGCGCCCATCACGGCGAAGCACGCGGCCATATGGCCGGGCTCGGGAAAGCGCGGGTCGGGCACCGCCCGGCGGCAATCGGCAATCCGCCGCGGACATCGCGGCGCGAAGCTGCAGCCCGGCGGTAGTCGCCGCAGATCGGGCGGGCTGCCGGGGATCGCGTCGATGTCGCGTTCGCGCGGCTGGCCATGCACGGTCGAGGCGAGCAGCCCCGCCGTATAGGGATGCGCGGGCGCCTGCAAGACGCGCGCGACCGGCCCGCTTTCGACGATGCGGCCGGCATACATGACGGCAACCGTGTCGGCGATCTCGGCGGCGACGCCGATATCGTGCGTCACAAAGATCATGCCCATGCCGAGCTCGCGCTGCAGCCGGCGCAGCAAGACCAGCACCTGGACCTGAACCGTAGCGTCGAGCGCCGTGGTCGGCTCGTCCGCCAGCAAGAGGCGCGGATTGCACGACAGTGCCATCGCGATCATCGCGCGCTGGCGCAGCCCACCGGACAATTCGTGAGGATAGGCGTCGAGCCGCCGCTCGGCTGACGGGATCCGCACCAGCTCGAGCAATTCCAATGCGCGCGCCCGCGCTGCACGCCGGTCGCAACCGGTATGGCGGCGCACTGTCTCGCCAATCTGCTGGCCGATCGTGTAGACCGGATCGAGCGCCGTCATCGGCTCTTGGAAGACCATCGACACCAGCCCGCCGCGCAGGTCGCGCAAGGCGCGCGACCGCATCGCCAAGACATCGCGACCCTCGACCCGCACGATCCCCTCGATCTGCGTGCGCCGCGGCGGCAACAGCCGCATCAGCGCCCGCAAGGTTACGGTCTTCCCGGATCCGGATTCGCCGAGGATGCACAGCACCTCGCCGGGTTGCACCCGAAAGCTCACTCCGTTCACCGCGTGAACCGTGGCTTCGCGGGTAACGAAACGCACCGTGAGGTCGGACACCTCGGCTAATGCCGCGCTGCCGTTGGCTGTCAGCTCAGACATGGGCCAGCCTGGTATGACCCGAGGTCACATTGTGCATATGGCAGGCTACGACATGCGATTGCGGCCCCTCCGAGGCACCGAGCGCCGGATCGGTCGTCTCGCACGGCCTCTCGGCGAACGGGCAGCGGGTATGAAAATGGCAGCCCGGCGGCGGATCGATCGGGTTTGGCGGGTCCCCGGTGATCGGCGCTTCCTCGATCCGCCGGGCCGGGTCCATCGACGGCCGCGACGCCAGGAGCGCGCGCGTATAGGGGTGAAGCGGGCGCTCGAAGACCGCATCGATAGGGCCGATCTCGACCGCGCGCCCTAGATACATCACCAAGACCCGGTCGCTGAGGTAGCGGACCACGTTCAGATCATGGCTGATGAACAGATAGGTCAGGTTGAATTGCCGCTTCAATGCGCGCAATAGGTTCAGCACCTGCGCTTCGACCGATTTGTCGAGCGCGGAGACCGGCTCGTCGAGGATCACCATGCGCGGCTCGGTGGCGAGTGCGCGGGCGATATTGACCCGCTGCTTTTGGCCGCCCGAGAGCTCGTGCGGATAGCGCGGGCCGAACAGGTCGGGGTCGAGCCCCACTTTGCTGAGCATCTCGCAGGCGATATCGCGTGCCTGCTGCTTTTTCTTGCCCTGCACAAACGGGCCAAAGGCCACCGAATCGCGGACCGGCATGCGCGGATTTAGCGAGGAGTACGAATCCTGGAAAACGATCTGCACTTGCCGGCGCAATGCATCCACCGGCAGCTCGCGGGTGTTGACCATATCGCCGTCGAACACCAGCTCGCCGGCGTCAGGTATCACCAGATGCAACAGCAGCCGGGCCAATGTCGACTTGCCGCAACCCGATTCGCCGACAATCCCCAGTGTCTCGCCTTTGCGCACCATGAACGACACGCCGTCTACCGCCTTTACCGACTTCCCGCCGCTGCCTTTGATCGGGAAATGCTTGCGCAGATCGCGCGCGATCAGCAATGGCTGAAGCGGGCCGCCCCGATCGCGCGGATCGAGACTGAGCCTCTCATTCGGAAGCGGGGGCACGAACTACATCCGAACGTCCATCGCCGCGCGCAGCCCGTCGCTGACCAGATTGCAGCAGATCGACGTGATGAAGATCGCCATGCCTGGCAGCGCGCAGACAAACGGCACGACATAGATCGACTGGCGCAAGGTGCTCAGCATTAGACCCCAATCCGGCAATGGCGGTCGCACGCCGAGGCCAAGAAAGGACAATCCCGAGGCCAACAAAATGCTGACGCTGACCAGCGACGAGGCGTAGATGAACACCGGTCCCAGCACATTGCCGAGCACGTGGTAGCGGATGATCGTCATCGTGCGCGCTCCGCTGGCGCGGGCCGCCTCGATGAAATCCAGTGACCGCACTTGCGTTGTCGCGGTTTCCGCCACTCGGCACATCGGCGGGATGAACACCAAGGTCAGCGCCAGCATGCCGTTGGCCATACCGCCGCCCATCGCCCCGGCGATTGCGACCGCGAGGAGTACCGACGGAAATGCGTAGAATACGTCCATCGTGCGCATGATCGCGGTGTTGGTCCGCCCGCCAACAAACCCGCCAAGGACACCGAGCAGGCCGCCGACCAACGAGGCGATCATGACCGGCACGACGCCCATCAGCAATGACACCCGGCCGCCAAAGAGCAATCGAGACAGCATGTCGCGCCCTAGCTCGTCGGTGCCGAGCAGATGATCGCGCCAGCCGAACGGCTTGAGCCGGCCGACGATGTTTTCCTTGTACGGATCGAACGGCGCCAATAGCGGGGCGAACACCGCCGCAAGCACGATCAGCAGCACAATCGCGCCAAAGACCAGGGTCACCGGGTCGTGCCGCAGGCGATATAAGACCGATCGCCAGTAGCCGCGCACCCGTGTCGCGGGCAGCGACTGCTCTTCGTCAAGCGGCTCTACATCGTCACCCTCGCGAAAGCGGGGGTCCAGGGGCCGTCCCTCCGGCGCACGCCGCCCCTGGATTCCCGCTTTCGCGGGAATGACGGAAAAATAGTCTGTCACGTGCGTCTGATCCTGGGATCGATCAGCGACTGCAGCAGATCGACGATCAAATTGGTGGCGACGAAGACCAGCGACAGGGTCAGGATCGTCCCCTGCAATACCGGCACATCGCGATTGATGATCGCCTTGCTCAACAGAAAGCCGCTGCCCGGCCAGGTAAACACCGTTTCCACCAGGATCGAGCCGCCGAGCAGATAGCCGAACTGCAATCCCATGACCGCCATGACCGGCGGCAGCGAGTTCTTCATCACATGGCGGGTCACCGCCCATTCCGAGAGGCCCTTCGCGCGCAGGGTCTGGACAAAGTCCTGGTTGCGCACCTCGGCGACCGCGGCCCGAGTGGTGCGAGAGAGGATACCGACCGGGATCATCGAGAGCGTGATGACCGGTAAGACCAAATACCTCGCGTCACCCCAGCGCAGAATGTGAAAGTCGCTCGACCCGCTGGGCCCCATCCCGGCAGCGGGCAACGCCATCAGCTCGACGGCAAAGACGATCACCAGCACGATGCCGACCCAATAGTTCGGTAGGCTGACGCCGAGGACCGCGCCGCCGGTAACGACCCGATCGATCCAGCGCCCGGGATAAGAGCCGGCGGTCACCCCCATCGCATAGCCAATGCTGAAGGCGATCGGCACCGCGAACATCGCGAGCAGGCCGGTATTGGCGAGCGCACCGGTGACTTCGAGAATGACCGGCCGGCGGGTCGCGATCGACATGCCGAAATCGCCGGTCACAACCTTTTCGAGCCAGATCACGAACTGCATCGGTAGCGGTTTGTCGAAGCCGTAGGCCTTCTTGACGATCGCGATCGTTTCGGCTGTCGCATCGGGCGGCAACACGGTCTGCAACGGGTCGCCCGGTGCCAGATAGACGAGCGAGAAACAGACGACGCTGACCCCAAACGCGATCGGGATCGCATAGAGGATGCGCCGCAGGATATATCGGCCCATTGGCCTAGTCTCAGCGGCGGAGGTTCACCGCAACACGCTGACCGGGGTCAAATCCTGGAACCAGCTCTGCGCCTGAACAAACCCGGTGACCTTTGGCGACAACGCGCGGGGATTGACGTCGTGCGCGACGAAAATCATCACGGCTTCCTCGCTCATCAATTCGTGGAGCTTGGTCAGCATCGGCAGACGCTTCGCGGTGTCGAACTCTTCGAGAATGTCGGCGACCAGTTTTTCGACATCGGGATTTTTGTAGTGCCCCCAATTGGCGCCCTTTGGCGCCCAGGATCCGGTCCACACATGGCGGATCAGCGCGTTGAACGGGTCCTGGGAGCCGCGGCTGACATTGATCGCGTCGTATTGCGGGTGCTTTTCGGCGCCCTCGCGCGCCACGGCAGTGAGTGCATTCCAATCCATCGTCTCGAGCTCCACGTCGAAGCCGGCGGCATCCATTTGCGATTTCACCAATTCGTTCATCGGCAAGGGCTGCATCTGCCCTGAGCCCGAGGTCGAGATCGCGAACGTCACCTTGCACGGCAAGCAGCCGGCCTCCTTAAGCAGCGCCTTCGCTTTGGCGGGCTCGTATTTGTAGAGAACGGGATTGCCGTAGAAGGGCAGTGACGGCGGCACCGTCGCATAGCCTTCGAGCATCATCCCGTTGAGCAAATCCTTTATGTCCTCTCGGTTCAGCGCGTAGTTGGCCGCCTGGCGGACCCGCTTGTCGGTAAACGGCCCTTTGACAAAATTGAGCTGGTAGCTCCAATTGTGCGGGTAGATCCGCGTGATGATTTGCATACCGGCAGATTTAAGGCGTTCGAGCGCGTCGGGCGAGGGCGCCTCGATCCAATCGACCTGGCCCGACAGCAGGGCAGCGGTGCGGGTCGAGGCCTCCGGCATCGGCACAAGCACCAGCCGGTCCTGTTTCGGCACGCGCGCCTTGTCCCAGTAGTCGGTATTGGGGACGAACTCCAACCGCTGATGCGGCACCATCTTGTCGAATTTGTAGGGCCCGGTCCCCGACGGGTGCAGCGCGTATTCGGTCCAGTTGTATTTGACCTCTTTGGCGCGGCACGGGCTGACCATCATGACGAAGGCCATCATGTAGGGGAACAGCGCGTCCGGCACCTTGGTGGTAAAGGCGACAGTGTGATCGTCGAGTTTTTCGATCCCGGCATAGGTGCCGAGATAGGCACGCGCCTGGGCGAACTGCGCCGGGTTAAATTGCGGCGCCTTCTCGTCGCCGCTGTAGCCGAGGTTCCAGACCACGTCGTCGGCGGTGAACGGGCAGCCGTCGTGCCATTTGACACCTTGACGCAAGGAGAAGATCCAGCGTTTGGGGTCGCCTTCGTCGATGTGCCATTCGCTGGCGAGGCCCGGCTTGATGTCGGCCGCTTTGTCGCCGGCCCCCGACAAATCCCACAGCACCAGTGAATCATAGAGGTTGTAGCCAACAAAACGGTAGCCTTCGAACCCCTGGTCCGGATTGCCGGTAGTAGCCGGCAGGTCGCCTGCGGTCATGCCGACGGTCAAGGTGCCGCCGGCTTGCGCCGCGGCGGCGCCGAGGCCAATGCCCAAGCCGACGGCGATCGTCGATCCCAGATGCGTCCGATACTTTGTCATATCAGCATTCCCTGTCCGTCGCGACATGTCCGTCTGCCGGACTCGTGAAACCAATCCTCCCGCCGGCGCCCGCCTAGGGCGAAACGGCCACTGGCGTCAGGTCCTGAAACCAGCTCTGGGCTTGTACGAACCCCTCGATCTTGGGCGACATCGCCCGCGGATTGAGGTCGTGGACGACAAAGATCATGACCGCCAGGCGACCTTCGAGCTCGTGCAGCTCGGTCAAGAGGCCGAGCCGCTTCTCGTCGTCGAATTGGCTGAAGATTTGCTCGATCAGCGCTTCGGTCTCGGGGCTCTCGAAATGCCCCCAGTTTGGGCCCTTGGGCGCCCAGTAGGTTTTGCCGACGAGCTTGATGATGGCGCTGACCGGGTCGAGCAGGCCGCGTGAGAAGTTGAGCCCGTCATATTCGGGAAACTTGTCGACCCCGGCGCGGTAGACGTCGAGCAATGCATTCCAGTCCATGGTCTGCAGGGTGACCTCGAACCCGGCCTCTTCCAGCTGTGCCTTGACCAGCTCATTCATCGGCAATGGCTGCATCTGCCCCGAGCCCGAGGTAGAGATCCCGAACTTGACCTTGCACGGCAGGCAGCCGGCCTCGCTCAACAATGCCCGTGCCTTCTTGGGATCATAATCGTACTGCACCGGGTGCCCGTAATAGGCCATCGACGGCGGCACCACGTCGTGCTCGGAAATCGCCGTGCCGCCCAACAAGTCTACGACGTCTTGCCGGTTTATTGCGTAGTTCGCCGCCTGGCGGACGCGCAGATCCTTGAACGGACCGCGGGCGAAATTCAGCAGGTACGGCCAGTCATGCGGATAGACATTGGTTACGATGTTCATCCCGGCTGATTTGAGCCGCGGGATCGCATCGGGTGACGGCGCCTCGATCCAGTTGACCTGGCCGGTCAGCAGTGCCGCCGTGCGGGTCGACGCCTCCGGCATCGGGATCAGCACCAGCCGCTCTTGTTTGGGGATGCGCGCCTTGTCCCAGTAGGCCGTGTTGGGCACCAGCTCGAGTCGCTGATGCGGCACGAAACGGTCGAACTTGTAGGGACCGGTGCCGGACGGGTGCAGCGCATACTGCGCCCAATCGTAGTTCACTTCTTTGGCGCGGCACGGGCTGATCATCAGGACATAGGTCAGCGTGTAGCGGAACAGCGACTCCAGGAAATTGTTCTCGATCGCTATCGTGGAGTCGTCGAGTTTCGTCACTGACTTGACGTTGCTGAGGAATGCACGCGTATAAGTGAATTGCTGTGGTGAGAAATTCGGTGCGTTCTGGTCCATGCGCATCTGGAAATTCCAGACGACATCGTCGGCAGTGAATTTGCAGCCGTCGTGCCAGGTGACACCCTCGCGCAGATGCACGATCCAGCGCATGTGATTGTTCGGATCGATCTCGTAGGAGGTGGCAAGGCCCGGCTTCGGCTCGGACGGCTTGTCGGACTTGGACAGGTCCCACAACAGTAGGGCGTCGTAGAGGTTGTAGCCGACAAAGCGATAGCCCTCGAACCCCTGGTCCGGGTTGCCGGTCGTCACCGGGATGTCGCCGGCGGTCATCCCGACGGTCAATATACCGCCCGCGTCGGCAGGGCGGACCGGCGTTGTCAACGCCATCAGCGCAAAGGCCGCGGCGCTAATAGCGCCTCGCTGACGACCGGCGAGGCATGCTTCCATGGACGCTGCTCCCGAGGAGACGGAACGCGGAATCCACGCAGGAAACGTGCCAAACCTCTCGCCTCGGGGTGGCCAAGGTTCGTACGCCAATCCGCGATCAGCTGCTCATTTTCTGCTCAAAATTGCGAAGGTCGCGCGCCGTGTCGCGCTGTCGACACTCCGCCGCGCTTTGGCGCTCCCGTTTAGTACAGGATCGAAGGCAGATAGGCACCGGCCGGCTCGTTGTAGAGGCCGATCGTCATCAGCGTCTGCTGCTTGACGAGGCGCAGCCCCCGGTCGAGGCACCAGCGGAACAGATCGTGATTGCGAGTCGGTACCAGAAAGCCGGGCCCGGCGAAGCTCGGCGCCGCGCAGATCAGCGCCTTCAGGTCCTCGTTAGTTTCGCCGACCGCATGCGCGAAAAAGCCGATCTCGGTGGCGTAGCCGGTGATCCGGTCAAGACGCTCGACTACCCTGGCGGTGCTTTGCGCAATCGCGTCGGCGACTTCGCCGCTCCGCTCGAAGCCGTGCACCCGCCGGCACAAGGCATTGCAGGCGTCCGCATCCGCTGTGGTTGCTGCGCGCACGGCGTAGCCGGGTAGACGCAGACCGAGCGCTTGCCCCTGCAGGACCGACAGCGGCTCGCGGGTCACGAAACCGAGCCTCGTGTAGAGGCACAGAGAACGGTTGTGAAAGCCGTCCTGCACCAGCCGAACGCCGGGCAGCTGGAGCGCCGCCGCGCGTTCGATGACGGCCTCCATCAACCGGCGCCCGACGCCCTCATTCTGTGCTGCCGGATCGACCGTGATCGGCCCGACGCCGCCGATCGGCGAGCGCTCATCCATGAAATTGCTGCCGAGGATACGGCCGTCCCGCTCGGCCACGACACCATAGAAGCCGCGATGGGCGATCAGCATCGCGGCAACGCGCGTCGCGATCTCCACCGACGGGAAATCGCGCGGAAAATTGTGCTGATCGGCGATCGCCCCGAAGGCCTCGCAGATGATGCGGCCGCACTCTGCGGCATCCGCCGCCGCGGCGCGTCGAATGGTTATGACCATGGCTGTTTCCCTCGCGGCGCTTTCCTATACTGATCCAGATGCCTCATCAACCGCCACAGGCGGAGCCGACCAGTTTTGCAGCGGTCATTCCTCCGGCATTGCCGCCTTGCGCAGGCCAGCGAGATAAGTGGTCTCGAACAAGGCTCGGACGCTCGGCACCCCAGTATTGGCGCCTCCAAGCGAGGGGCGATTACGCCTCTTCTGTTCTTACTATTGTAGAAGGCCCACCAGAGGGACCAAATGTTGTGGTGGGTCTCGGTACGTTTGACGATCGGTGCAGTTTCAATCAGATCGATTTCCCTGGCAAAGGGATTATGGATCTGGGCTTGAACGGCTTCAGAACCGGGCAGACCGGCAGCTACACGGTCAACCGGAACTGGACCGGCTTTATGACGATCGATATCGTCCTGGCCGGGCTTGTCATCGAGAACGCCATTGTGACCAGCAATGGTGGCCGTGCGATCCATGGCGTCGTTGCCTCGAGCACTGTGAGCTGCCAACCCCCCTCGACCCCGCTCCAGCGTCATTCCCGCCAAAAGCGGGAATTCAGCGGTACAAGTCCATACGGTTGCTTCTGGACCCCCGCCTTCGCGGGGGGTGACGACCTCGGGGTGTCAGGCGAAAAGACGCTCCTTTTCGAGGCCGTCATAGAGGTGGGCGACGAACTCGCCGTAGCCGTTCCATTTGAGCGTGGGCCGCCGCCCGTCGATGCCGAGCACCCGCTCGGTCGCCTGGCTCCAGCGCGGATGCGGCACGTCGGGATTGACGTTCGCCCAGAAGCCGTACTCGTCGCCTGCCACGGTCTCCCAGAATGACACCGGGCGCTTGTCGGTAAATGAAAAGCGCACGATCGATTTGACCGACTTGAACCCATATTTCCACGGCAATACCAGGCGCAACGGCGCCCCGTCCTGTTTGGGAACCGGTTTGCCGTACATCCCGGTCACCAGAAAGGCGAGCTCGTTACCGGCTTCGGCGATCGTGACGCCTTCGATATAGGGCCACGGGTACCAAACCTGCTTCTGGCCGGATGCCGTCTTGGGATCGAGGAAGGTTTCCATTTGGACGTATTTCGCTGAACCCAAAGGCTTTGCGAAATCGACAAAGGCGGCCATCGGGAAGCCGCTCCACGGCACCGCCATCGACCACGCCTCGACACAGCGGTGACGGTAGAGCCGCTCTTCGAGCGTCATCTTTTTCAGCAGCTCGTCGATGTCGACGGTCAGTTCCTTGTCGACCAGCCCGTCGATCTTGATTGTCCACGGACGGGTTTGCAGCGCCTGGGCCTCGTCGGCGATCGATTTTTGCGAGCCGAACTCGTAAAAGTTGTTGTAACTCGTGGCCAATTTCTCGTCGGTCAGCGGCCGGTCGAGCGTGTAACGGGGGTTCCGCTTGGCCGGATAAAGCCCGGCCGAGGGATCTTCCTGGCCGGCGGCTGCAATCGCCGAGCCGAAGACCGGCGCCAGGATCGGGCCGGCTGCGATGGCTTTGATCAGATCTCTTCGTCGGAGGAACACTCCCTCCGCTGTCGCTTCGCTTTCGCGAAGCTCCCAGCCTCGCTTGCGCCGAATCGGCATCGCCGCGTCTCCAGACCTTTACGGTCCAGAAGTCGGAATTCTCCGAGCCGGCGCCAAGTCACGCTTTCGCGAGCGGAGCCGATCTGCTGCTACTGAGCGGCCTCGGCCGTCCGCATTGCCAGCACTTTCTCCATCGGGCGCCCGGTCATTTCCTGCATGTGGTCGAAGTGATGAGCGAAACTGCCCACCCCCAGTGTCAGCGAGCGCAGCTCGACGATCAGATCGTGCAGCTCGCTTTGCGGCATATGAGCGCTGACGACGTCCCAGCCCGACCATTCCGGTTTGGCGTCGTAGCCAAGGATTTGGCCGCGCCGGCCGGAGACGAGCCGTTGAACGCGCGCGGTAAACGCGTTCGGGACCGAGATCTCGACTAGGTCGATCGGCTCGAGCAAGATCGGCTCGCATTTCGGCAGCGATTCCTGGATAGCCTGTCTGCCGGCCGTCTTAAATGCCTGATCCGAGCTGTCTACTGCGTGGAATTGGCCGGTGATCAGATTGACCGCGACGTCGACGACCGGAAAGCCAAGCGGGCCGCGGCGCAGTGCCTCGACCACCCCTTCCTCGACCGCGGGGATGTAATTGCGCGGGATTGCGCCGCCGACAACGCTGTCGGTAAACGTAAAGCCGGAGCCGCGCGGCAGCGATTTGACCTCGACCGTAACATCGGCGAACTGCCCGTGCCCGCCGCTTTGCCGCTTGAAGCGGGAATGCTGCTGGGTGCCGTGGCGGATCGTCTCCTTGTACGGGGTACCTGCGGGTTTGCCGCTGACCGCGAGGTTGTTGCGGTTGCGCAGTCGGTCGAGGGCAATCTGCAGATGAATGTCGCCCTGCCCCCACAGCACCATTTCCTGCGTATCGGCATTCTGCTCGAGCTCGATTGTCGGATCCTCTTCGATCAGCCGGCCGATGGCTCCGGTCAATTTGACATCGTCCTGACGCCGTTCCGAATGGATCGCGAGACCAAAGACCGGCTGCGGACGCTCCGGCCGCACAAACGGTTCGGCCTTGCCCGAAGGGGTCAGCACGGCACCCGTCTGGATGTCCTCCATGCGGGTCAGCCCGACGACCTCGCCGGCATGGGCGGACTGGATCTTCTCTTGCTGGGAGCCGGTCAGGCGCAACAAACCGGCAACGCGGGTGCCGTTGAGCACCATCCCCTCGGAAATCGTGCCGCGCCAGACGCGCGCCAATGACAGTTTGCCGGTATGTGCCACGTTGTAGGTCTTGAACACTTGGGCCAGGGGCTCGCCTTGGGCGGCGATGCCGAAGCGCTCGGCGGTGACCTGCGGCGACGGTGTCTCGTGCCGCAGCGCCTTCCACAGGCGGTGGACGCCCCAATCAGCTAAAGCCGAGCCGAGGAACACCGGGATGACCTGAACCTGACTCAAGGTACGCGTCAGGTGCCGGTAGATCTCTTCCTTTGGCGGCTCGACGTCTTCGAGCAGCTGTTCGAGCAATGTATCGTCGAAATCGGCGAGCTTTTCGATCAGATTGGTTCGGGTGGAGCGTTCCTCGTCCCAAAAATTGTCCGGGAGCTGGATCAGATCCGAAGGCTGGCCTGGGCGGTAGCGGTAGGCGCGCTCGCTGACCAGGTCGACATAGCCGGTGATTTCGGAATCCGGCCCGCGCAACGGCACCTGGCGCAGCACCAGCGGCCGCTCGGATACCGATTGCAGCGCCGCGAGCACGTCCCGCACTCGCGCGTTCGCAGTATCCATTTTGTTGATAAAAATCATATGCGGGATATTGTGCCGGTCGAGAAACCGCAATAGCGGTGTAATCGTCAGCGCCCGCTCGGCCTCCGGCTCGACGACGACCACCGCGACATCGCTCGCCAGCAGCGCCCCCTGCGCCTCGTAAAGCAGCTCGACCGAGCCGGGGCAGTCGAGGATGGTCCACGGATCACCGAGAAACGTGGCATTCGCGACATTGATCTCGGTCGACATCTGGCGCGCCCGCGCCTCCGGGGTATGATCGCCGACCGAATTGCCGTCGCGCACGCTGCCGCGCCGGGTCGTGCCGCCGCTAGCATGCAGCAAGGCTTCGAGCAAGGTCGTCTTGCCCGACAAGTACGGACCGATCAGCGCGGCACAACGCTGTGCCGCAGTTCCATTCGCCATAGGCGCCTCCAGCCGATATACCGGGCGATCGCGCGTCCGCGAGGGCGGCGATCCGTCGGTGTCCAGTCTATTCCATATCTGGCCGGAGGCCAGGGGGATGGCAATCGAAATCTGGAAGAAAGCTGGCCCCGCCTGACGCGGCGCTGCTCTATGGGCGAAAGCTAGGCGCTCAGCGCGCGGCAGGCGCGGTCGATGCGCGCGCACGCCTCGCGCAACACTTCGGTCGAGGTCGCGTACGAGACGCGGAAATGCGGCGACAGCCCGAAGGCGGCTCCGTGCACGACCGCGACCCCCGTCTCCTCGAGCAAGTAGCGGACAAAATCCTCGTCGTTTTCGATCGGCGTTCCCGCCGCGGTGCGCTTGCCGATGACACCGGCGCAGGACGGATAGACATAGAACGCTCCCTCGGGCCGCGGGCAGAACAGGCCGGGTATCCGGTTGAGCTTGTCGACGACGAGGTCACGCCGCTCTTTAAAGCTGCGGTTGTGGACCGGGATGAAATCCTGTGGGCCAGTCAGCGCCTCGATCGCCGCCGCCTGGCTGATCGAGCACGGATTGGCGGTCGAGTTGGACTGGATCGCTCCCATCGCCTTGATCAGCTGTTTCGGCCCGCCGGCATAGCCGATGCGCCAGCCGGTCATGCAATAAGCTTTCGACACACCGTTGACGGTCAGCGTCCGCTCGTAGAGGCGCGGCTCGACCTGGGCGATCGTCCTGTACTCGAAATCGTCGTAGACGAGATGCTCGTACATGTCGTCGGTCATGATCCAGACCTGCGGATGGCGCAGCAGCACCTCGGCGACAGCCCGCAGATCAGCCTCGGAATAAGCGGCGCCGGTCGGGTTCGACGGCGAGTTCAGGATCAACCATTTGGTGCGCGGCGTGATCGCCGCTTCGAGGTCCTCGGGCCGCAACCTGAAGCCGTTGTTCTGCGGGCACGCGACCGGCACCGGGGTGCCGTCGCAGAGCAGCACCATTTCCGGGTACGACACCCAGAACGGTGCGGGGATCACGACCTCGTCCCCCGGATTGACTGTGGCGACCAGCGCATTGTACAGCGCTTGCTTGCCGCCCGAGCTGATCGTGATTTGCGAGGTCTCGTAGTCGAGCCCGTTCTCGCGCTTGAACTTGCCGCAAACCGCCCGCTTCAGCTCGATCGACCCGTCGAACACGGTATACCGCGTCTCCCCGCGCCGCATCGCAGCGATCGCCGCCTCCTGGATATTGGGCGGCGTATCGAAATCGGGCTCGCCGACGGACAGGCTGATGATGTCGCGTCCGGCCGCCTTCAACTCGGTGGCGAGTGCGGTCATCGCCATGGTCGGCGAGGGTTTGACGCGGGCGAGGCGGTCGGCGAGAAACGGCATAACGGGCCCGAGGTTCTATAAGGACGAAAGGACGAGCGTTTAAAGCTATACCCGAAGCTCGACGGTGTGAAGCCGCTTCCCGCGATCGTGGCTTTATTGATCCCAACCGGTTGGGTCCGATACGATCGGCTACGAATTACAAGGGAGCGAGACATGAACAAGTTCAGCTGCACCAGATCGCTAGGCGAGGAAATCTATTACGCGACGTTAATCGCTGAGAATGAACAACAAGCAAGGGAAATGGCGGCTGATGAGACCAACAAGAAATTTTCAAGAAGTGGTGGCCGCCTCAGAGAATGGAGCGTAAGGGTTCTCGAATCAAATGTCGACGGCCCAGCCCGCATTATCGACTGCGGGTACCGCGAAGCGTGACCTTTGCGCCGATTATCCGATTGCGAGTTGGCGGTCGCATCCGTCCAAACCGGGAATAATTATTCGATTCGCGACGCCAATCCGTGGAGGTTCAGCGCGGCTGGTTACGAGCCCGGCACTTGGGGCTGGCTGCAGTCTGTATTTCCCGGCGCTGACTTACGCCTCTTCCGAGGCAGGCCGCTCTCGCATGATTCCGACAATCTTAAAATTGCCTAATTCACACGGCATACTTCCGATCGATCAGCGGAAGCGCAATCCGGTTTACGACAAGTCGTGCAACTTGAAGAAGAAATTTTGCTGCAGATTTGCTGCAGGCGTAGCTACGTGCAACATTCTACTCAACTATATATTGTAGCTTAGCCGGTTCAGGGAGCCGGCCTGGCATAGTTTCCGTCGCCGATATCGCGGCATCGCCTCGCCTGTCCTATATACCATCGACAGTGCTGCTTACGGTGTCCGATATGAAGTCGGCTGACGCCCTGGATTTGATCACGATGCTGCCGCTGATGGCCGCCGAGCGCCCGCAGAGAGATATCGGCAGGCCGTTCCAGCTCCAGTCCGAGTTTCAGCCGGCCGGCGATCAGCCGCAGGCGATCGACGAGTTGTGCCGGGGAATCGGCGACGGCGAGCGCGACCAAGTGCTGCTCGGCGTTACCGGCTCGGGCAAGACCTTTACGATGGCGCATGTCATCGAGCGTACTCGCCGTCCGGCGATCATTCTCGCGCCGAACAAGACGCTGGCCGCGCAGCTCTACGGCGAGATGAAGAGCTTCTTCCCGGAGAACGCGGTCGAATACTTCGTCTCATATTATGACTATTATCAACCCGAGGCCTATGTCCCGCGTACCGATACCTATGTCGAAAAAGAATCTTCGCTCAACGAGCAGATCGACCGGATGCGGCACTCTGCGACTCGGGCGATCCTCGAGCGGCGCGACGTCGTCGTTGTCGCTTCGGTCTCCTGCATTTACGGCATCGGCTCGGTCGAGACCTATTCGCAGATGACCTTGTCGCTCGCCAAGGGCGATCGGATCAACCGCACCCAGCTGCTCGCCCGATTCGTCGAATTGCAGTATCGCCGCAACGACCACAATTTCTTTCGCGGCTCGTTCCGGGTGCGTGGTGACACGATCGAGCTGTTTCCGGCGCATTATGAAGACCGCGCCTGGCGCATCTCGCTGTTCGGGGATGAGGTCGAGGCAATTCACGAGATCGACCCGTTGACCGGAGAGAAGACCGCCACGTTGAATTCGGTCAAGATCTACGCCAACAGTCACTACGTCACGCCGCGCCCGACCCTGCTGCAGGCGATCGAGCAGATCAAGCGCGACCTGAAGATCCGCCTCGACGAACTCTTTACCGAAGGAAAACTGCTCGAGGCGCAGCGGCTCGAGCAGCGCACCAAGTACGATCTCGAAATGATCGAGGCAACCGGTAGCTGCGCGGGGATCGAGAACTATTCGCGCTATCTGACTGGCCGCAAGCCGGGTGAGCCGCCGCCAACCTTTTTCGAGTACATGCCGCGCGATGCCCTGGTGTTCGTCGACGAGTGCCATGTCACCGTGCCCCAGCTCGGCGGGATGTTCCGCGGCGACTGGATGCGCAAGTCGACATTAGCTGAATACGGTTTCCGGCTGCCATCGTGCACCGATAACCGGCCGCTCAAATTCGAGGAATGGGAGGCGATGCGCGGTCAGACGATCTTCGTTTCGGCCACCCCTGGACCCTGGGAGATGCAGCGCGTCGGCGGGGTCTTCGTCGAGCAGATCGTGCGCCCCACCGGCCTCGTCGACCCGCCCTGCATCATTCGACCGGTCGAGAACCAGGTCGACGATCTGATGGCGGAATGCCGGGAGGCGGCGGCCGGCGGCCATCGGGTCATGGTCACCACTCTGACGAAGAGAATGGCGGAAGCGCTGACCGAATACCTGCACGAGGCCGGGCTGCGCGTGCGCTATCTGCATTCCGACGTCGACACGCTCGAGCGCATCGAGATCATCCGCGACCTACGCCTCGGCGTGTTCGACGTGCTGATCGGGATCAACCTGCTGCGCGAAGGGCTCGACATCCCGGAATGCGCTCTGATGGCTGTACTCGACGCCGATAAGGAGGGTTATCTGCGCTCGCGGACTTCTCTGATTCAGACGATTGGGCGGGCGGCGCGGCACATCGACGGCCGGGCGATCCTCTATGCCGACCGGATGACGGACAGCCTCAAGGCTGCGATCGACGAGACCAACCGCCGGCGCGAAAAGCAGCAGGCCTACAACGCGGCCCACGGGATCACGCCGGAGAGCGTCCGGCGCGGCATCGCCGACATCCTCGAGAGCGTATACGAGCGCGATCATGTGACCTTCGGTCTGTCCGAGGGCGAAGCAGCCCATTATCAAGGGGCGGATCTCAAGACCGTCGTCGCCGATCTCGAAAAGCGAATGCGCGAGGCTGCCGCGGATCTCGAATTCGAGCAGGCAGCGAGGCTGCGCGATGAGATCCGCCGGCTCGAGCAGATCGATCTCGGCCTCCCCGTCGAGCCTACTGGCAGGGTGGCGGCTGGGGTAAGAAGGTCCGAGGTCCCGCGCGGTCGATCGATAGCCGGACGCGCCGGAGTTTCGGCCCGCGACGTGGTTCGGGCCAAGATGCGGGCGCGGAAGGAACAAAGGGGGCGCCGTGCCCGCCGGTGAGCTCGATGCGGCCGACACGCCCACCGGGGCGATCCCGCTTCCCCCGGTTCCCAAAGCGGCGCTAGTGACCGGAGGCGCCCAGCGGATCGGCCAAGCCCTCGTTTTGGCCCTCGCCGAGGACGGCTTTGCTGTCGCGGTTCACCACCGCCGTTCGGGCGCTGCAGCCGAGAAATTAGTCGACGTGATCCGCAGCAAGGGTGGCACCGCGGTCGCCTTCTCTGCCGATCTCGGCGACGAAGGGGAGGTCAAAACGTTGCTGCCGCGCGCCGAACACGCGCTCGGGCCAATTGGCTGCCTAGTCAATAACGCCGGCGTCTTTGCCAGCGATACGGTTGAGACCGCCACGCGGGCAAGCTGGGATTTGCATGTCGCGGTCAATCTGCGAGCGCCGTTCGTGCTGATCCAGGATTTCGCGACGAGACTGCCGAAGAGCGCGGGCGGTATCGTCGTGAACCTGTTGGACCAGCGGGTGTGGTCCCTTACCCCCTATTTCGTGTCCTACACCCTGTCAAAGGCCGGATTGTGGACCTTGACCCAGACGATGGCACTTGCCTTGGCACCGCGCATCCGGGTGAACGGCATCGGACCCGGTCCGGCATTGCCGAGCGCGCGGCAGAGCGCGGAGGAATTCGCCAGGCAATGCGCTACAACGCCGTTGTGCCGTGGGACCAGCCCACAGGAGATTGCGACGGCGCTGCGCTTTATCCTCTCGGCGCCGGCGATGACCGGACAGATGATCGCCCTCGACGGCGGGCAGCATCTCGGATGGGCACAGCCGCAACGATCGCCGATCGTCGAATAGGGCTCGGGCTGTGCGGAAATGGGATGCTCTGAACGCCGGTGCTAAGCCGAGGATTCGCCTCGACTCTTGGCAGCTGATCCGAATGGTCGGCAAATTGTTCACAGGCAATATGACGGTGGTGCGACAGTACGCCGGACGACCCGTTCACGGGATTGTCCGGAAAAAATTAACCATTAGATCAGAAAGGCTTATTGAATCAGTGAGTTAAGATATTGCCTAGAATTTGAGCAAAATGTCAAAAGGTTGACGGCAGCTGTAATCTCGGGTCACTCGTTCTAACTTTTGCACAAAGTTATCCACCGACTTCGTGGATATATGGAATCGCGATGGCGTCTCAACCAGTTGACGATCCAATGACGGTGCTGGTGGACGAAATTTTGACGGAAAACGGAGTGGAAGCGCCCTCGGCACGACGCCCTGTACGGCGAAGCAAGGTGCCGCCGATGGACCCCCGCCGCGCTCCGGGGGCCATTGCCGGTTCTCCGCAGGCGGCGGAAGGAAAGGATGTGCTGCGGGCTGACCATCCCGCCCCGGTCCAAGCACCGCCGAGAGGGATCGCTGCCGGTACTGCTGTGATCCGCGAGGCACTTAGGACGATGCCATCGCAGCCTGGTGTCTATCGCATGCTCGACCGCAGGGGCGACGGACTCTATGTCGGCAAGGCGCGCAATCTGAAAAGTCGGGTTCAGAACTACGCTCATCCGGTCGGGCTGTCGAACCGGCTCCGGCGCATGATTGCCGAAACCGCCGCGATCGAGGTTGTGGTCACCCACACCGAGGCGGAAGCGCTGTTGCTCGAATGCAACATGATCAAGCGGCTAATGCCCCGGTACAACGTATTGTTGCGGGACGACAAGTCGTTCCCCTTCATTCATCTCAGTGCTGGTCATGACTTTCCGCAGCTCACAAAATACCGCGGGGCGCGAACCCAGGGAGGCAGCTATTTCGGCCCATTCGCCTCGGCGGGAGCTGTCAATCGTACCCTGGTAACGCTGCAAAAGGCATTCTTGTTGCGATCCTGCAGCGACAGCATTTTTTCGGCTCGAACGCGTCCCTGCCTTCTGCATCAAATCAAACGATGCAGCGCCCCTTGCGTGGGCCGCATCAGCCGGGAGGACTACGCTGCGTTGATGGACCAAGCGTGTGTCTTCCTTGCCGGCCGCGGCGACGATGTACAGCGACGGTTAGCTGCCGAGATGCAGGATGCGGCCAACATACTCGATTTCGAAGCGGCGGCTCTGATCCGGGATCGCATCCGAGCCTTGTCACTTGTCCAAGGGCATCAAGAGATCCACGTGCCAGGGGTCGTCGATGCGGACGTGATTGCCGCGCATCAGGCCGGCGGACAGACTTGTGTGCAGGTTTTCTTCTTCCGCGGTGGCCAGAATTGGGGCAACCGGGCCTATTTCCCGAGCCATGACCGCCAGCTATCCGTCAAGGAGGTGCTGACTTCATTCGTCGGCCAATTCTATGACAATCGTGCAAAACCCCCTCTCGTTTTGCTCAGTGATCAGTTGGTCGAACAGGAGCTGGTGGAGGAGGCTCTGTCGCTCCAGGGCGAGCGCGTGATCCTTTCGGTGCCGCTGCGGGGCGATAAGAGAAAGCTCGTCGCGCGCATCCAAGATACAGCGCGCGAGGCGCTCGGCCGCCGCCTCTCCGAGAGCGCGTCGCAACGCCAACTGCTCGACGGCGTTGCCGCCGCCTTCGGCCTCGACGGTGCGCTTAACCGCATTGAGGTCTATGACAACAGCCATATCCAGGGCACGAATGCGGTCGGCGCGATGATCGTGGCCGGCCCAGAAGGGTTCGTCAAGAACGCCTACCGGAAGTTTACGATCCGCGGTCTCGCTCTAGCGCCGGCTGTCTCTACTGCGGCGCCCCCTCGCATGGCGCCGGACGCGGATGAGGTCAGAGCTGGCGGCGACGATTACGCGATGATGCACGAGGTGCTGAAACGCCGCTTCGCCCGAGCCCTTAAGGAAGATCCCGAACGCGATCGGGGTATCTGGCCTGATCTCGTGCTCATCGACGGCGGCCTAGGACAGCTTAATGTCGGACAGGGCGTCCTCGATGAGCTCGGCATTGACGATATCGCGATCGTCGCGATAGCCAAAGGGCCCGACCGCAACGCCGGGCGCGAGCGCTTCTTTCTACCCAGGCGAGCACCATTTTCGCTCGATCCACGAGACCCCGTGCTTTACTTTCTGCAGCGCCTGCGGGACGAGGCGCACCGCTTCGCGATTGGTACGCACCGTGCTAGGCGGACAAAGGCGCTCGGTCGCTCGCCGCTCGATGAGATTGCCGGGATCGGGGCGCGGCGCAAGCGGGCAATGTTGCACCATTTCGGTTCTGCGCGAGCGGTCGCCCGGGCCGGTCTTGGCGAGTTGGAGCGGGTTCCCGGCATTAGCAAAACCGTCGCGAAAAACGTTTATGATCATTTTCACGGCGATGGATAAGATACCCGCCGGCCTTGCTAGTCCTCGTTTCCGCCGGGAGTGATGCGTGCCGCTCACCAGCCTGCCCAACCTGCTGACCTTGTCGCGCATCCTCGTGATACCGATCGTGGTAGGGAGTTTCTATGTAGCGGGCGACTACGCCCGCTGGTTCGCCTGCGCATTGTTCTCGGCGGCGGCAGTGACCGATTGGCTCGACGGACACATGGCGCGGCGTTGGCAGCAGCAATCAGAAATCGGTCGTTTTCTCGATCCGATCGCCGACAAGCTATTGGTCTCGGCGACGCTGTTTATGCTGACCACATTCGGGCGGCTTTCGGCAGAGGCGGTGCTGCCGGCATTGGTGATCCTGTGTCGCGAAATCCTGGTGTCCGGACTGCGCGAGTATCTCGCGGGTCTGCGCGTCGGCATGCCGGTCTCGCGGCTCGCCAAGTGGAAGACGGTGATCCAGATGGTCGCGATCGGCGTTCTGATCGTCGGCGATGCGGGCCCTGGATTTTTGCCGGTCGTTGCGATCGGGGAGACGCTGCTGTGGGTTGCGGCATCGCTTACTTTGGTGACCGGTTATGACTACCTGCAGGCCGGCTTCCGGCACATGGCTCGCCCTCCCGCGCCCACCCGATCGACCGCCGCAAATCGCGCCGTCTAGTCTAGGTTGCGGCACCGGCGGCCAGCTCCCAAGTGATGCTGCAAGGATGGGCGGAAATGCGGATTTTCGGCCTCGCCGGCTGGAGCGGAAGCGGCAAGACGACATTGATGACGGCGCTGATCCCAGAGCTCGTCTCTCGCGGCATCACCGTGTCGACGCTCAAACACGCTCACCACGCTTTCGACGTCGACCAGCCGGGCAAGGATTCCTGGCGGCATCGCCAGGCGGGGGCGGAGGAGGTGATGGTTTCCTCGCCAGCTCGCTGGGCGTTGATGCATGAGCTGCGCGGCGCGCCAGAACCTTCGTTTGAGGAACTGGTGCGGCGAATGAGCCCGGTCGACCTCCTCCTCGTCGAGGGCTTCAAGCGGTATCCCCACCCGAAGATTGAGGTCTACCGCCCCTCGCTCGGAAAACCTCTCTTGCATCCTGAGGATCCGTCGGTCGTCGCGATCGCTTCCGACGAGGCGCTGCCCGGACTTGCGCTGCCGTGGCTGCCGCTTTCCGACGCGGGTGCGATCGCCGACTTCATCCTCGGTCACGACGGATGTGAACAATGGCCCAGCTGAGCGACGATTGCTTTGCATTCGGCAGCGGCTTGCTGACTGTCGCGGCGGCGCTCGCCGAGATCGACGCGCGCGTGACACCGGTCGTCGAGACCGAAACGGTGCCGTTGCTGGCGGCCGCTGGCCG
Source organism: uncultured Alphaproteobacteria bacterium (assembly GCA_963703745.1). Lineage (GTDB taxonomy): Bacteria > Pseudomonadota > Alphaproteobacteria > ATCC43930 > CGMCC-115725 > AP-15. The sequence continues at coordinate 1,506,077 of CAVPFL010000002.1, forward strand.
AATTCTCGCGTGCGACCTCATCGCGACGATGAACCTCCCGCCTCACGCCAACAGCGCGGTCGATGGCTACGCCATCGCTCATTCCGATCTGATGCCCGATCGCGAAACTGTTCTTCCGGTCACCGGAAGGGCCGCCGCCGGCCACCCGCTCGACCGTCCCGCCCGTCGCGGCGAGGCCATCCGGATCTTCACCGGCGCGCCAATGCCCGACGGAGTCGACACCGTGATGATGCAGGAGGATAGCGCGCTAGAGGATGGTCGGGTCCGGCTCAAGCCCGGGATCAGAAAGGGAGCGAACCGCCGTCACGCCGGCGAGGATATTGCGGAAGGCGAGATCGCGCTTGCCGCCGGGCAACGCCTACGTGCGCCTGATCTCGGCCTCGCCGCTGCCCTCGGCCAGCGTGAGCTGTGCGTCTTTCGTCCCTTGCGCGTGGCCCTGCTATCGACCGGTGACGAGGTCCGCGACCCGGGGACGCCGCTGCTGCCCGGCGCCATTTATGACGCCAACCGTTTCATGCTCGCAGCACTCCTCTCGGGGCTTGGTTGTGCCGTCAGCGATTTGGGAGTGCGTCCAGATCGCGAGGCAGCGCTTGTGGACACGCTCGCTGCAGCGCGCGCCCGGCATGATTTAATCGTCACTTCCGGCGGTGTCTCGACCGGCGAGGAGGACCATGTCAGGTCGGCCGTTGAACGGCTCGGTACTCTGCATTTCTGGCGGCTCGCGATCAAGCCGGGGCGACCGGTTGCGCTCGGCCAAGTCGGCGGCGTGCCGCTTATCGGGCTCCCCGGAAACCCGGTCGCTGTGATCATCACGTTCGTCATCCTCGCCCGCCCGCTAATCGCGAAACTCGCCGGCGCGAGGGCCTGCGACCCTCGGTCCTTTCCTGTCCGAGCCGGTTTCGCCTACCGCAAGAAACCGGGACGGCGCGAGTATTTGCGGACGAGGTTGGAGCGCAGCGGCGACGCCGTTGTCGCCGTCAAATACGCGAAGGACGGCGCGGGGATCCTTTCTTCGATCGTGCGATCGGACGGACTCGTCATCCTCGACGAGGCAACGAGTGAACTCTCGGCCGGCAGCATGGTCGATTTTTTGCCCTTTTCCGAGGTGATCGGGTGAAACTGCTCTATTTCGCCTGGTTGCGGGCGCGCGTCGGGTGTGCCGAAGAAGAAGTCGCACTGCCTCCCCAGGTCCACGATGTCGCGGGGTTGCTCGATTGGCTGCGCGGACGGAGCGACCGGCATGCCGAGGCGCTGGGGGACCTCAGGGTCGTTCGCGTCGCCATCAATCAGGACTATGTTGGGCTCGGGCACCCCGTGCGGGAGGATGACGAGGTCGCCATCTTTCCGCCTGTGACCGGAGGCTGAGGCGATGATCCGGGTGCAGCGCGAGGATTTTGATATCGCCGCCGAGCTCGACCGGCTTACCGCCGGCAATCACCGGATAGGCGGGGTCGCGAGCTTTATCGGGCTGGTCCGGGATATGGGCGGCAGTGACCGCATCTCCGCGTTGACCCTCGAACACTATCCCGGCATGACCGAGCGAAAGCTCGCCGAAATCGAGGCCGAGGCGCACAGTCGGTGGCCGCTTGATGCGACGCTGGTGATCCATCGCTACGGCAGGCTCGAACCCGGCGATCGGATCGTGCTTGTTGCCACGGCGTCGCCGCACCGAGAGGCGGCCCTTGCAGCTTGCCATTTCTTGATCGATTGGCTGAAGACAGAGGCGCCATTCTGGAAGAGCGAGGAGACTCCTGCCGGTGATCGCTGGGTCGAGTCTCGTGCCGAAGACGCTGTCGCGCGGAAACGCTGGATGCCCGCGCTCGATGTCTAGGTCAGGGCTTAGGCGGCCGTCGCCACCTGCTTGCCGACGGCGCGGTCAAAGTCTTCCCACATCAGCCGGCAGATCGCGCCCGGCGTAAATCGGTAGTGGCCGACTTCGCCGGCGATTTCGCCGACCGGAGTGACCTCAGCTGCCGACCCGGTCAGAAAGACCTCCTGGGCTTTGCCGAGTTCGTCGGGCATGATTGCCCGCTCCACCACCTTGATGCCGCGCTTGCGCGCAAGACCAATGACTGTCTTGCGGGTGATCCCGTTGAGAAAGCAGTCCGGCGTCGGGGTGTGCAGCTCGCCGTCGATAACAAGGAAAATATTGGCCCCGGTACCCTCGGCTAACCGGCCGCGCCAGTCGAGCATCAAGGCATCGTCGAACCCCGCAGCCTCGGCCACATGCTTCGACAGGGTGCAAATCATATAAAGTCCTGCCGCCTTCGCATCGGTCGGCGCGGTGTGGGGCGCGGGCCGCGCCCAATTCGCCCATTTCATGCGTATACCTCTCGCGCGCGCTTCCGGCGAAAAATACGCGGGCCATTCCCAGGCGGCGAGAGCCAAGTGAATTTTGGTCGCCTGTGCAGAGACGCCCATCTGTTCGGCGCCGCGCCACGCGATCGGTCGGACGTAGCCGTCGACGATGTTGTTTGCCGAGATCAGCTGCTGGGTCGCCCTGGCGAGATCATCCATGCTGGCAGGCACCTCGAAGCCAAGGATACGCGCCGAGTTGCGAAGACGCTCGTTGTGATCATCCAGCCGGAAGACGGTACCGTTGTAGACGCGCTCGCCTTCGAAGACGCAGCTCGCATAATGCAGCCCATGGCTCAGCACATGCAGCTTGGCATCGCGCCAGGGAATGAGACGGCCATCGTACCAGATGAGGCCTTCTCGGTCGTCGAAGGGGATCATAGACATGGAGTGTTCCTCGCACCGAATTCGTCGCTTCGCATCGTCCGATTGCTTGGCACCAACCGGCGAATCACCACCGAACCTTCTTACTGCAGATAACGCTCACTGATATGCGAGGTTGCGAGATAAGTCAATATGTCTGACATAAAATCGTTTGTCCCGCCACCCCCGCCGGCCGAGGATGAGGTATGGCAGGGGATCGAGCTGCTGTTCTTTGCGTACCGCGATTTCACCGCAGAGCCCGATACGATACTTGCGCAGTACGATTTCGGACGCGCCCATCATCGCGTAATCCATTTTGTCGGACGCCATCCGCAGATGACCGTTGGCGAGCTGCTCGGCATTTTACGCATCACCAAGCAGAGCTTGAGCCGCGTTCTCGGCCAGCTGGTGCGGCAGGGGTTCATAATACAACGTCCGGGTGCTCGGGACCGGCGGCAACGGCTTCTCGACCTCACATCGAAGGGACGCGAACTCGAACGCCGGCTGTCGGAACCGCAGCGCATGCGCGTCGCCAACGCCTATCACCAAGCTGGAGCAACGGCAGTGGAGGGTTTCCGCAAGGTGCTGCTCGGAATCATCGCCGACCAGGATGACAGACGCCGCTTCGAGCCCACCTCGCCGGGGAAGCGTTGAGGGCACGTCCAGCGTATAATACTCGCGTCATGAGCGATCCCGAGTTCGATCTGCCGGAACCCCATTTACTCGTGGTCGATGACGACGCACGCCTCGGGGGGCTGTTGCGGCGGTATCTTTCGGATAACGGGTTCCGAGTGACGATCGCCGGCGATGCGGCCGGGGCTCGCGCGCAACTGGCGAGCTTCGCCTTCGATCTGGTCGTCCTCGACGTGATGATGCCGGGGGAGAGCGGGTTGGAATTGACGCGTGCGTTGCGCCGGAAGGGTCGGGTACCGATCCTGTTGCTGACCGCGATGGCCGAACCCGAGGATCGCGTTAACGGGCTCGAGCAAGGCGCCGACGACTACCTTGCAAAACCCTTCGAGCCACGGGAGCTGGTCCTCCGTATTCGCAACATTCTGCAACGCCGGCCCGCACCGAACGCGGGTCGACGCGAAATTCGCTTTGGCGGCTGCCGCTTCGATATCGTTCGCGGCGAGCTGTTTCGCGGCGATGAGCTCGTGCATCTAACGGCGGCCGAAACGGGGCTGCTCTGTGCCTTGGCGCTGAGGGCGGGGCAGGCGATCTCGCGAGAGGAGCTCTCACTCTCGGGCCATTTTAGGGGCAACGTGCGCAATGTCGACGTCCAGATGACGCGGTTACGCCGCAAGATCGAGCGTGATCCGCGGTTCCCGCGCTATCTGCAAACTGTCCGTGGCACCGGCTATGCCCTGAAGCCTGACTGACGGCAATCGGATGGCAACGGTGGCAGCGCGCGAGTTCGAAGCGGCAACTCCTCTGGCGGAGCCCGACGCAGAACTTCGGCACGAGTCCGAAGCGCGTCCGCGAGGATGGGTTAAACGGGTGCTGCCGCGCACGATGTTCGGTCGTTCGCTGCTGATCATCGTTATCCCGCTCGTGGTGTTGCAGGCGATCGCCACCTGGATCTTTTACGATCGCCACTGGGCGGCGGTCTCCTGGCGCCTCTCGACCGGGGTTGCTGGCGATATCGCCCTGTTGATCGAGGCGATGCAGGACGCTGGCTCGGACACCGGGGCCGCTCGAGTGCTAGATAAGGCCGCTGCGGCGACCGACCTCGACCTTAAGCTAAGGGCCGGCGAAGGGCTCCCTCGTCGGCTGCCCTCCAGCGGCACGCTGATTGAAGATCAGCTGACCGAGGCGATGCGGGGGCGTGTCGACCTTCCTTATCGTATTGAGACCCTCGGCGATCCGTACGCGATCCGGGTCAATGTACAGCTTCCCGAAGGGCTGCTTACAGTCGATGTTCCGCGCAATCGGTTGTTCAGCTCGACGACCTACATCTTCGTGATGTGGATGACCGGTTCTTCGTTGGTACTTCTGGTGGTGGCTACGATCTTTCTGCGCAACCAAGTCAAATCGCTGCGCCGGCTAGCAGCGGCAGCCGACGGGTTCGGAAAGGGACGCCCCGTCCCGTTCTTCAAGATCGAAGGCGCCGTCGAGGTCCGCCAGGCAGCGATCGCATTCATGAAGATGCGCGATCGGATTCAACGCCAGATCCGGCAACGGACGCAAATGCTAGCCGGGGTCTCCCACGACCTGCGCACGCCGTTGACGCGGATGAAACTCGCCTTGGAGCTGCTCCACGACGATCCCACGGTCGAAGAGCTCAAATCGGATGTTGCCGAAATGGAGCGCATGGTGCACGGCTATCTCGACTTTGTGCGCGGCGAAGGGAGCGAAACGCCGGTCGATACCGACGTCTCCCTGCTGCTCGAAGACTTGGCCGCCGCGATGCGGCGGGAACGGACGCCGCTGTCAGTCGCTGCACCACCCGAATACGTGATGCTGGTGAGACCCAACGCGTTGCGTCGCTGCATTGGTAATCTGATCGACAATGCGCGCCGCCACGGCACCCATGTCTGGCTGACTGGGGTCGTGGTCGCCGACGGGATCGATATCTTGGTCGATGACGACGGACCTGGGATACAGCTCGCGGATCGGGATCGCGCGTTCCGTGCATTCATCCGGCTCGATCCTTCACGCAATCCCTCGACTGGAGGAATTGGTCTCGGCCTAACGATTGCCCGCGACGTGGCGCGCAGTCACGGCGGAGAGGTCACTCTTGAGACTTCACCTCGCGGCGGTCTGCGCGCCCGCGTTCACCTGCCGCATTAAGGGGCTACGTTCGACGGCCCCGAGTTGGGATGCGAGCCCTACGCTCTAGATGATATGATCAATGCGCGCCTTGTTGCTTCGCGAAATCGCGGATCTCGTCGAGCCCTTCGCAAGCGCGCTTGCGCAGGACATCGGCCGCCTCGGTGCCGGCCTTGGTCGCCAACAGGGTGATTTCGCGGCCGTTGCTTACGCTTTTCTCGAGGATCTGCTTTGCATATTCGGTGTTCTTGGCGATGCGGTCCTCAGTAGAAGCCGGCTGGGCGAGGTCGCGCAGCAACGCTGACATATCCTCGAGGGTCTGACGGGCGATATCGATCTGGCGCCGCGCGACCGCCTGGACGGCTTCCACCGTAAGCTGGTTCGCCTGCGTGAGTGCCTCGATGTTGCGACGCTGGCAGGCCATCAATGCCTCGACGTCGAACGGACGAAAGCGGAAGTCAGCCATCATCTTGGTCATATCAAAATCGAAGAAGCTTGGGCGTGTGTGGGCTTCGGCCATGAGTGGGGGTTCCGATTCAGGGGCTGAAAATATTGTGCGGTGCACAACGCGCCTCATATCGGTCCCTTTTGAAGCCGCGTCAAGAGCCGTTTGCGGTGCAGCAAAATCAGGAAGGAACGAGCTCCTCGTCACGCCACGGACGATCCGTCGGCGGGAGCCAACGCTCGATCCGACGCAAACGCGCGTCGAGCGCCGCCATCGTACGCGCGAGATCCGGGGAATTGTCATGCCGCCAGACGCGCATCGCCGATAAGTAGGCTGCCGCCGTCAGCTTGACTGCGAGCGCGCCGGATAAGCCGCCAGTATCAATATCGGCTGCTTCGAGCATCCATCGCATCGAGCGCAGCAACGAGGCTCCCACGCAAAAGACCGTAACGGGGTCACCCGGTAATTCGCGGCGCAGCACTTCGAGGGTAGGCCTGTATGGCTGGAGCGTGTCAAATCGCCGCATGAGTAGATCGAACAGCCGATCGCGTGGGCGTTCTGCCGGCTCGGCCGGCGGTGGTTCGGCGAGAACCGCCTCGTCGACCCGTTGATAGAGACCGCGGAGGATCGCCTGTTTCGACCCGAATGTACGATAGACCCGCAGGATCGGTAGTTCGGCTGCAGCCGCGATCGCGGCAAGCGACAGATGCCGCCACCCCTCGCTCGCCACTCGGGCGAGCGCCGCATCGATGATCCTGTCGGCGTCGCTCTGCTGCCCGGTGTCAGCGCTTCGGCGGCGTCCGCTGCCGGCAGTCGTCTTCGCCATGGCACCTTTCTCGCTTCGCTAGGATCAGCTGGCGAGCGCACGCGAGCGCGCCGCTGCCGCCGCGACCGCGCGCGCGATCAACGGTTCGACACCGTCGGGGGCCATCAGCACGTCGAGCGCCGCCCTGGTCGTGCCGCCCGGGCTCGTGACGTTCTCGCGCAAGGTCGCCGGGCTCTCCGCGGAGACTCGAGCGAGCTCGCTAGATCCCGCCACAGTGCTGCGAGCTAGTCGCAGGGCCAAGGCTGGCGGCAGCCCCTCGGCTTCCCCCGCCCGGGCCAATGCTTCGATCAGCAGGAACACATAGGCGGGCCCGCTCCCGGACACCGCCGTCACCGCGTCGATCAGCGCCTCGTCTTCAACCCAGGCGCTCTCGCCTATGGCGGCCAGCAGCCGATCACAGAGCTGCCGCTGCTCCTGCGTCACGCGGGAATTGGCGCAGGCGACGGTGATCGCGCGCCCGATTGCAGCGGGTGTGTTGGGCATCGTGCGGATGACCGCCGCGGGACCGAGATGGCGGCCGAGACCGGCCAGCGTTTTGCCGGCCACGATCGAGACAAAAAGTGTTTCGGGGCAGGCCCAGCGACGATAGGGCGGCAGTACCGCATCAATGATTTGTGGTTTGACGGCAAAGACGACGGCATCCGGCGCCAGGCCCAGCGGCAGTGTTTCCGCCGTGGTGTGCCATTCTATTTCGGGCGCAGGTGACAATCCGAGCGGCATGCCTTCTGGTTCGACGACGTAGAACCGCGATATCGCGTCGCCGGCAAGCCAACCCCGCAGCATCGCCGTCCCCATCTTGCCACACCCGACCAGCACGAGACTGCGATGCGGCCCTTTGCCGTCGTGCACGTCGTGCCGCTCCTCGCTCAAGCTTCTCCTACCGGATCGATCATCGCCGACGCGATTGCTTGAGCGGGCGATTTGCCACCCCACACGACGAATTGGAACGCCGGGTAGAAGCGCTCGCATTCCGACAAGGCAATATCGACGAGATCCTCGACTTGCTCAGCGCTCGCCGCTGGGACGCCGCGCAACAGGACCGCGTGACGGAAGGCGGGCGAATTGTCCTCGGCCGAGAGATCGAAATGCCCCAGCCACAGTTTTTCGTTGGCGAGTGCCAAAAGTTCGTAGACTGGGCCCCGGCGGCCCTTTGGCACCTTCATGTCGAAACCGCAGGAGAAGTGCATCGCACAAATCTCCTCTTGCCACACGAAATACAGCCGATAATCGCACCAACGGCCGGAAATCTCGACGACCAGCTCCTCCTCGCTGGCCCGGTCATGCGCCCAATCATTTGCAACGACGATCTCTTCGACGAGGTCTATGGGGTTACCCGAGAATGGGGTCGGTTCGGCGATCGAAACAGAGGTCATCGGACGCTCCTCGAGCGGGTCGACAGGGCCGTGCCCATTTCGAATCGCGATCGACCCGACATGACTGTGCCCCGACGCAAGCACCTACGTCCTGAAACCAAGGCTGACAATGTACAACGATCGACGCAAGTTAATATTTGGCGTATCTTGGCGCGTTTCCGCCAGAATTATGACGAGCCCGGAGCGCTGATCTGAGCTTCGGGGATATCGCGCGCGGAGAGCGCGGCGAGCTTCGATTCGAGCTCGGCCACCCGATTTACCAAATCTTCCTGCTCGGAGCGGGCCTTGGCCGCCATCGCTTTGACCGCTTCAAACTCCTCGCGACTGACCAGATCCATTCCCGCAAGCACCCTTTCGAGCTGCTCGCGCAATCGCGTTTCGACTTCGGTCTTGACCCCTGAAAGCGTGCCCAATGCCCCGGAGGCAACGCGCGCGAGATCGTCGAAAAACCGGTTTTGGCTCTGCATCGTCTAACCCCTACGGCGGCGGCCTTGCTTCCCGGGCCACCGGCCAAATATGGGGTGGCGCTCGGACGGCGTGGATCTGAACCGCAAGCCCAGTGTGACCCAATTGCGCGCTCTTTGCCACCGCGGCGGGCCGGCCGAGTACGTTTTGGCGGCCCGCTTTTTGCTAACTTCTCGGGTTGCTAATGTCTCAGGAACCATTTGTTCCGGGGGGATCATGGAATACGTGATGCTCGGCCGGACCGGGCTCAGGGTAAGCGTCGCCGGTCTCGGCTGCGGAGGGTTCAGCCGACTCGGGCTCGGCAGAGGCAAGAGCGAGGCTGAGGCCGTCGCACTGATCCATCGCGCACTCGACCTCGGGGTCAACCTGTTCGATACGGCCGCCGCCTACGGTACCGAAGCGGTGCTCGGCAAGGCGCTCGATGGGGTGCCGCGCGAAGAGGTCGTGATCGCGACCAAGGCGCCGTTCAGTGTCAGCAACCCGAACTCGAACGCCGCAAGTGCTATCGCCTCGCTCGACAACTCGCTGCGCCGGCTCGCCACCGACTATATCAACGTCTATCAGTTGCACGGCGTCGCACCCGCCGCCTACGACCACGCGCGCAACGTCATTGCGCCGGCCTTGTTGAAGGAAAAAGCCAAAGGCAAGTTCCGGCACCTCGGCATCACCGAGACCGCACCGCACGATCCCGAGCACAAAATGCTGCAAGGTGCCGTGCCCGAGGGTGTGTGGGACGTCGCAATGGTCGGCTTTCACATGATGCATCAAAATGCGCGCGAGGCGGTCTTTCCGCTGACCCGGCAATACCGGGTCGGGACATTGCTGATGTTTGCGGTGCGCAACATCTTCTCCCGCCCGGGCCAGCTGATCGCGACGATGCGCGAGCTAGCGGCCGCGGGCGAAGTCCCGCAATGGCTCGCCGAGAGCGAGGACCCGCTCGCCTTTCTGATTTACGAGGGCGGGGCCAAGAGCCTCATCGACGCCGCCTATCGCTTCGTGCGGCACGAGCCTGGGGTCGATGTCGTGCTGTTCGGCACCGGCGATCTCGAGCACCTGCGCACCAACATCGCCTCATTGCTCGCGCCGCCATTGCCGGAAGCGGACCGCGCCCGGCTCGCGAGCCTCTTCGGCCACTTGGTCGGGGTCGGGTTGGATGCGCCTCATCTAGCGCGCAGTGCTGGCGCCCGACGTCCCTGAGGGAGGAATTCATGGAATATGTGATGCTCGGCCGCACCGACCTCAGGGTCGGCGTCGCCGGTCTCGGCTGCGGCGGCTTCAGCCGGCTCGGGCTCGGTACCGGCAAGAGCAACGCCGAGGCCGTCGCCCTGGTCCGCCAAGCCTTGGACATGGGCATCAATCTGCTCGACACCGCTGCAGCCTACGGCACCGAAGCGGTCGTCGGCGAGGCGATCAAGCATGTCCCGCGCGAGGATGTCGTGATCGCCACCAAGGCGTGGATCCCGTACCGCGAGGGTCGGCGCGCCGCCGAACGCGCGGTCGCGAGCCTCGAGGGTTCGCTGCGCCGGCTCGGCACCGACTATGTCGACATCTTCCAATTGCACGGGGTGATGCCCGAGGCGTACGAGCAGGCGCGCGAGGTTATTGCGCCGGCGCTGTTGAAGGAGCAGGCCAAAGGCAAGCTGCGCCATCTCGGCGTCACCGAGGCTGCCTCCGAGGATCCCGAGCACGACATGCTCCAGCGCGCCATCGAGGATGAGGTGTGGGATGTCGTGATGGTCGCGTTCCACATGATGCACCAGAACGCCCGCGCCAAAGTCTTCCCGCGGACGATCGCCAACCGCGTCGGCACCTTGTTGATGTTCGCGGTGCGCAACATCTTCTCGCGGCCCGAGCGTCTCGCCTCGGCGTTGCGCGAGCTGACCCGGCGCCGCGAATTGCCGCGCTGGCTCGCCGATGCGCCGAACCCGCTGGGCTTTCTGCTGCACGAGGCCGGTGCGAGCAATGTCACCGAGGCGGCTTACCGCTTTGCCCGGCACGAGCCCGGGGTCGACGTCGTGTTGTTTGGCACCGGCGACCCCGACCATCTGCGCGCCAACATCGCCGCACTCTTGGCGCCGCCATTGCCGCTCGCCGACCGGCTGACGCTGACCAAGCTCTTCGGGCGCCTCAGCGGGGTCGGGCTCGACCCGCCATACAGTATGCCCGGCATCGGCGCGTCATAAATCCCGGTTGTGCCGGGAAAAACCGGGTAAAAAATCGAATCCGGCGATAGTACCGCTCAACCTGGCGTCGATAAAGCTTGTCATCTCAGCTGGTTAAGGGCGCGTTCCCGGTTCCGTCGAAAAGGAAATGCAGAGCCTCATAAACCGGGAAGCAGACCGCTTAACCGGGAAATAAGCGGGAATCGTCCGGCTTCCGTATTTGTTATATTGACAAATAATTGCGTATATGGTAAGTAACGGACGATAGGGCAAGGGGCATTTCCGAGATGGATTACGAGGTCGGTTACGGCAAGCCGCCGCGGCACACCCGCTTCAAGAAGGGCGAGTCTTCGGCCAACCCGCGCGGGCGGCCGCGGAAAAGCCTGGCGACGTCGCTGGTCGAGGGGTTGAACAAGAAGGTGGTAGTTACCGAGAACGGCCGCCGTCGCAAGATCGCCGTGCGCGAGGCGATCACCTCGCAGCTGATCAACAAATCCGCAACGGCCGATCTGCGCGCCATCAAGATGCTGCTCGACCTGATCAAGGACGCCGAGAAGCAGGCCGGCGCGGTACCCGCGCCTGAATCGCCTGCGCCCTTCACCGCGGCGGACGAGGAGGTCGTCGAACAGCTGATCGAGCGGCTGCGCCACCAGATTCTGACCGAAATGGCGGCACAGAACCCAAGTGAATGTCAGCCGTCACGATCTCCGTAAATTTTTTCGTCATGGCCGGGCCGGACCGACCAAATCCGGGCATGACCAACACCACGGAGGCGCGGAAAGCACGGAGAAGAAGCCCGTATTACCAGGCATCTACTGATTGCATTTCAGAACGCAATAAGACGACCACACTACTGAAGGCTCTCCGTGAACTCCGCGTCTCTGTGGTGAAACTTCAATGAACGAGGCGGTGACCCGGGCCGGCTATGACTGGCTGCTGCGGCGCGATTTTGCGAGCTTCGCACGGCGCGCCTTTGCCGAGCTCAACCCCCAGACCCGGTTCTCGTTCGGCTGGCATTTCGAGATCATCGCCGCAAAATTGGTGGCAGTGTTCGAGGGCAAGATCCGCCGGCTGATCGTCAACCTGCCGCCGCGCCATCTGAAGTCGCATGTGGCTTCCGTCGCCTTCCCGGCCTGGTGCCTTGGACGCAATCCGAGCGCGCAGATCCTTTGCGTCAGCTATGCGCAGGAGCTTGCCGACAAATTGTCGCGCGATTGCCGGCGCGTTATCGCCAGCGACTGGTACCGGCAGCTTTTCCCAACGCGGCTGTCGCCGCAACGGCAAGCGGTGCCCGAGTTCGAGACGACGGCACAGGGTTGTCGGATCGCCACCTCGGTCGGCGGCGTGCTGACCGGGCGGGGGGCCGACATCATCATCATCGACGACCCGCTAAAGCCCGAAGAAGCCTTGTCCGAAGCGCACCGGCAAGGCGCCAATGAATGGTTCGACCACACGCTCTATAGCCGCCTCAATGATAAGCAGCAGGGTGCGATCGTGCTGATCATGCACCGGCTGCACGAGGACGACCTGGTCGGCCATGTGCTGGCGCAGGAGGACTGGGAGATCGTCCGCCTGCCGGCGGTCGCCGAGGATGACGAGACGATCGTCGTCGATAGCCTATTGGGGCCGCGTTGCTTCCAGCGCCGGCGCGGCGAGGCACTGCATCCCGCGCGCGAGCCGGTCCCGATGCTCGAACAGATCCGCCGCACGATCGGCGAATACAATTTCGCCGGTCAATACCAGCAGATGCCCTCGCCATTGGGCGGTGGGTTGGTCAAGGCGGCTTGGTTCAGGCATTACGCTGCGGATCAGATGCCGCAATTCGAGCGCATAGTGCAGAGCTGGGACACCGCCAGCAAGGCGACCGAGCTTAGCGATTTCAGCGTCTGCACGAGCTGGGGGATCCAAGGCAAGAACATATATCTGCTCGACGTGTTGCGCCGGCGCATGGAATACCCGGAGCTGAAGCGTGCGGTGCGCGCGCAATACGAGCGATTTCGCCCCAGTGTCGTATTGATCGAGGACAAGGCCTCGGGCACTCAGCTGATCCAGGAGCTGATTGCCGAGGGCCTTTACGCCGTGACCCGGTACCAGCCGCAATCGGACAAAATCATGCGCATGCACGCGCAGACCGCGATGATCGAGAACGGTTTTGTCCACCTGCCCGACGCGGCACCGTGGCTGGCACCCTACCTGCACGAGCTGACGAGCTTCCCCAAGGGCAAGCACGATGACCAGGTCAACTCGACTGCACAAATGCTCGACTGGTTCAAGCGCGGCAGCGGCCCCAGCACCAACGCCGGGATCTTCGAGCTTTACCGGATGCGGGCTGAAGAATTGCGCGGCCAGCAGGGCCGACGCGAGCGCCGCGTGCGGCTGCGCGTACCGCCTGGCATCGGACGGATGAACCTGCTCCAGCTGAACGTCGCAGCCGACGGCACGTGCGAGATGCCGCAGGAAGAAGCCGAGTCCTTCCTGCGGGCGGGATGGGTCAAGGTCTACACTGGCGATTTGCCGGAATAAAGCTGGTCTCGGTCCGACGATCGCCTGGCCCGCAATCGAGCGGCCGAGCTTAGCGTTCAGCGGAGCCGGGAAATTTGCCTATTTACCGAATGCTTCAACGAGCGTGCTAACAAAGACGGTGGATAATTCCGGAAAGTGGTATCATCGGCCGCCGGAAACGGCTGGCCCATGACGAGCTGATCAGCCATGCCTCAACGAAATCGTCGTCCTCGTCTAAGTCACGCCGGGGTCGCGGGAAGCAGAAAGCCCGCCGGCGCCGGCGGATTGATAGGCAAATTTAACGAAGTGCCGCCTAAGCTTGTGAACGTAGCACGCGACGAATTGCGTCGCGAAGGGGAGCGGTACAAAATCGAGAAGAACGCAGCTCGCCGAGGGCGACTGAAAGAGGAGGGCGCCATCATGGCTGGACGAAAAGTTCCCGTCACGTTACCGACAGGACAACAGGGTGAGGGAATAGAAGTGCAAGTCGACGAGTCCAATGAGAAGTGGAGTGAGTTCACGCTTCAAGACGGCACAATTATCCGGGCAAAACTCACTATTACCTCAGCTGTGCGCGTCGATGGACAATTTGACCAGCTTGGGAACCCGCTCTACGTAACAAACCTAGCCCCAGTGCTCACGATTGTAAGCGTTCCGGAGCAATACCGAAAAAAGGTTCAATAGCATGCGCGTGCAAGCTCCGTCCCCCCAGGAGCGCTATGTCATCAATTCAATGGTATTGATGACTGGCTATTATCAAAATCAACTTCTGACAATGTTTTCTGGTCAGACTGCGGCAGAGAAAGTCGTCCTCAGTACGGGTGACAGTCTTTACTGGATAGGCCAGATTGTCGGTTATTATCATCGCGTGGAAATCCCCCAAATACGCGAAGTCATTTCCGATGCCGCTCGCTTCGAAGGGCTGCGGTTGCGTTGGCATAAAGAACGCGGCGCCACCTCATCAATTACGCAAATGGCCACTTGTCCGTCATATCAGCGGATAGTTGGCATGGGGGATAGAGCCATCCCACTGATGTTGCGGGAACTCGATAATCACGAGGATGACCCCGATCATTGGTTCTGGGCACTTCAGGCCATCACCGACAACGATCCAGTTCCCCCAGACCATCGAGGGGATATGAAGGCGATGGCGCGGGATTGGCTGGAGTGGGGTTATATGTCCGGTTATGACTGGTAGTTGGCCTCCTCAGGATTTCCCGCTCCTCACTTCCTACACCGAAACAAGCCCGGCGGCTAAGCGGTATAATTGCATTGCATGGGCGGCTAGCAACGACAGTCGATGGTGGTGGCCAGACGCGGCCAATATCGGCTATTGGCCGCCGAACATCCAGCGTGAAGAAACTGTCGCTGCGTTTATCGCCGCCTATGGACTTTTCGGATACGTCCAATGCGGCGATGGCGCGCTCGAAGCGGGTTTCGAAAAGGTTGCCCTGTATGTGATCAGGGTAGGTGCCGAAATGGTGCCAACGCACGTGGCGCGCCAGCTAGCGGATGGAAGATGGACAAGTAAACTTGGTAATTGCGAGGACATAGAACACGACACGCTCGAAGCCCTGAGCGGACCACGGTATGGTGCACCAATCTATTTCCTGCGGCGGCCACGATGTTAAGGACTGAGTCAAATACACCGTTACCTAACTTGGGTGAAATATATTGCCGATCGGCGGTCGACTAAGAGCTCAACGAACTCGATAACTGTGCGAGGTGACGCAGCTAGATAGACCCGAGCGACCTCCGGTAAACCTTCGACAACAATCTGGACCGCCTGCAACACGCAAAGGGCGCTCGCAGAAGGCCTGCACGGCGTGACGCGCTATCAGCCGCAATCGGACAAGGTCATGCGCATGCACGCGCAGACCGCGATGATCGAGAACGGTTTCGTCCACCTGCCCGACGCGGCACCGTGGCTGGCACCCTACCTGCACGAGCTGACGAGCTTCCCCAAGGGTAAGCACGATGACCAGGTCAACTCGACCGCACAAATGCTCGACTGGTTCAAGCGCGGCAGCGGCCCCAGCTCCAACGCCGGGATCTTCGAGCTTTACCGCATGCGGGCCGAAGAATTACGCGGCCAGCAGGGCCGACGCGAGCGCCGCGTGCGGCTGCGCGTACCGCCTGGCATCGGACGGATGAACCTGCTCCAGCTGAACGTCGCAGCCGACGGCACGTGCGAGATGCCGGAAGAGGAAGCCGCGTCGTTTCTGCGCGCAGGGTGGGTCAGGGTCGATTGACCCGAACTGCTTACCTTTCCCACCGCGCCAATAGGCGCCAGACACCATCGCGCCTTCAAGGCCGAGACCGGCATGACTCCCAGCGAATTCCGCCAACTCCGCCCGTCGGTCGCCGTGCCAATGCGCCGATTTCCAGAACCGGCAAGCCGAATTTCAAATCCGGCGTGAGGAACAACGGCCCAACCCGATAGCGTCCCGGCCTCCGCGATCGGGAGCGAAGCCGAGATGCCATCCACGAACCGTATCCGTCTGAGTTGTGCCGTTATCGCCGCCGCCGCGATGTTGGCGGGCTGCGGCGACCTCGATCGCGTCGCCGGCGTTCCCACCCATTATGTCAGTCATCAGATGTGCTCGGCGGTGTTCGTCGGCGGGCTCGATCCGGACATGTTCTATCGCGAAGCGGTCGAGCCGGTGATAGCACCTGCCGGGCTGCTGATGGATTACCGCATCGACCGCAACAAGAGGGAGGTGACGGCCGACCTCGCCGGCCTCGTCAGCAGCCGGTCTGTCTTCCTCGGCGCCGAGGGCTGCCGGGTCGCGCACGAGGGCGCCGCAATGGCCCCGAGGGACGATGACCCGCCGACGGCGGCGAAGCACGCCGCCAAGCCGCTGCCCGTCGATCCCGTCAACCCCGCCCTCGAAGCGGCACTCGACCGCGAGTTCGCTGAGCCTGACAGCAGCCCGCATCGCTGGACCAAGTCGGTGGTGATCCTGCACGACGGCCACCTCGTCGCCGAGCGCTACGCGCCGGGCTATGGCCGCGAGACACCGCAGATCGGCTGGTCGGTGACCAAATCGGTCACCAACGCGCTGATCGGCATCCTCGTGCGGCAGAAAAAGCTCGCCGTCGAGGCGCCGGCGCCGGTTGCGGCCTGGCACGATCCCAAGGATCCGCGTCACGCGATCACCATCGACAATCTGCTGCGCATGAACAGCGGCATCGAGTTCGGCCAATCGCTCTTTGCCGACTGGCGCAGCGCCTTTAATCCCGCGGCGCAGATGCAATTCGATATGGCCGACGAGGCGGCCTTTGCCGAGACGGCCGCGCTTGGTGCTGCGCCGGGGACGCGCTGGAACTACACCAACGGCAACACCATGCTGCTCGCGCGCATGATCCGCGACGAGGCCGGCGGCGACGCTGCCGCCGTCTTGCGCTTCGCCCATCGTGAACTGTTCGACAAGCTCGGCATGGAGCATGTCACGCTCGAATTCGACGGCGCCGGCACACCGATCGGGTCGAGCCATATGTGGGCCTCGGCGCGCGATTGGGCGCGCTTTGGCAAGCTCTACCTCGACGACGGCGTGGTCGGCGGCGATCGCATTCTGCCCGAGGGCTGGGTCGACTATTCGGCGCGGCTCACCCGCGGCAGCGAAATCTATGGCTACGGCGCCGGTTTCTGGACCAATCGCGGCACGACCGGCGGGGCGGCCAAGCGCATCGGGCTCGGCATGCCGCCCAACTCCTTCATGGCCCGCGGCACCCAGGGGCAATACATCGTGATCGTACCCTCGGCGCGGCTGGTGGTGGTGCGGCTCGGCATGGCACACGACCGCTGCGAGGATATCGACGGGGTCGGGCGTTTGGTTGCGGCCGCGATTGCCGCCGAAACGAATTAGCTCAAGCCTGCCACTTCCGCCCGTCTTCCGCCCATCGTATTCGGCTGAGCGAGTTGATCCGGCCACGGCCGAAATGGATCGGATCGACGACGCCACCTTGGGTCCGATGCGCCTCGGTAATCGGCCGCAGGTGCTCCTGAGTGGGTAAAGAACCAATGTTCCGGTCCGGTCAAAGGAATTCTCCGTTGGGCTTGGGCCGGGTTAGGGGAATGGGTCCGTCGCGCCGGACGACCCTCCGAAGACACTCTCGGTGCGAGCGATAGGCATTTTTGCATTTCCGCTATAGGATGAAGGTACAGGCCGGGCAACACGGTCTTAAGGGAACAGGAGGCAAGCGATGGCACCAAGGTTGTGGGTGGGCGGCCGGCTTGGTCGTGGCGCTCGCGGCGGCAGCGCCGGCGACGGCCGCCGAGGCGCCGAAATACGGCGGCATCCTGACCTACATGATCCCGGCGGACTCGCCGCCGAGTTTCGACGCGCAACGCGAGGAAACCTATGCGACGATCCACTCGGCGGCGCCGTTCTATAGCGTGCTGATACGGATCAATCCCGACAATCCGGAATCGACTACCGACATCGTCTGCGACCTGTGCACCGAGATGCCGCAGCCGACTGACGGCGGCAAGACCTACACCTTCAAGATCCGCGACGACGTCACGTTCCATAACGGCGACAAGCTGACTGCTGAGGACGTCGCGGCAAGCCTGAACAAGATCGCCTTTCCGCCGGAAGGGGTGGTAAGCCCGCGCTCGGCCACTTTCATGATGGTCGATAATATTGCGGCGACCGACCCGCACACGGTCGTCATTCATCTGAAGTTCGCCACCAGCGCATTTCTGCCGGCGCTGGCCGACCCCTACAACTGGATCTATCAGAAGAAAATTCTCGACAAGGACCCCCACTGGTATGAGCAGAACATCATGGGGTCCGGCCCGTTTGTCTTCCAAGAATTCCAAACGGGTCAGTTAATCAAAGGAAAGCGCAACCCCCATTATTACCGTCAGGGGCTGCCTTATCTTGACGGCTTTGTCGGGATCTACGCGGCGAAGCAGGCGGTGCAGCTCGATGCGATCCGCGCCGACCGCGCCGCGACCGAGTTTCGCGGCTACCCGCCGTCGGCGATAGATCAGCTGAAGGAAGAACTTGGCGACAAGATCGTGGTGCAGCAGAGCGACTGGAATTGCACTCTGGGGGCCTGGATCAACCACCAGCGAAAGCCGTTCGACGATGTGCGGGTGCGTCGCGCCTTGGTTCTGGCACTCGACCACTGGGGGAGCGCGCCGGCCCTCTCTCGGATAAGCCTCATGCACACCGTCGGCAGCCTCGTCTTTCCGGGATCACCATTGGCACACGACAAAGACCAGCTGAGCAGAATTGCCGGCTTCTGGCCCGACATCGAGAAGTCGCGAGCCGAGGCGCGCCGGCTGCTGAAAGAGGCAGGCGCCGAAGGTCTCAGCTTCGAGCTGGTGAACCGCGACGTCGATCAGCCGTACAAATATCTTGGGATTTGGCTGATCGATCAATGGAGCAAGATCGGCCTGCACGTCACTCAGAATGTGGTGCCGACCGGTCCCTGGTTTGCGGCGTTGCGCAGCGGCGATTTTAGCGTCTCGACCGGTGGCAGTTGCCACGGCATCGTCAACCCGGTGTTGGATGTCCAACCGTGGCTGCCGCGCTCCGTCAGCGAATCAAATTACGGCTACTACGAGGATCCGAAAGAACTCGATATCTACGAGAAGATGCTTCACGAGACGGATCTGGCGAAGCAGCGCGCTCTAATGCTCCAGTACAATGAGCGCGTGCTGGACGAGGAGGCGCACTATATCCACTCGTTTTGGTGGAACCGGCTAGTGCCGCTACGTTCCTACGTCCATGGCTGGAAGATCGGCCCGAGCCACTACTCCAACCAGGATTTGGCGACGGTCTGGCTCAGCGCTCCCGAATGCGGCACGTGTAGTGCACACCCAACGATGGAGAAGGCCGAAGTCGAGACCAGCAAATAACCCCGGGGAAAGGCGGCGGTGGGGCCGCAGGGCTCCGACAAGGTCATCAGCAAGGTGCCGCCGATAAGGAAGCGACGGGCGCCGTAACGATCGACGAGAAACCCCATCGGGGTCTGCAGCAGCCCGGCTGTCGCCGACATCATTGCGATGATCAGGCCGAGCTCGGCAAAGGAAACCTCGAAGGCCTTCTGCCAGGCGATGAATAGCGGCGGCAGGCAGAGCTGGTAGAAATGCGACAGGAAGTGGCCCGAGCCGAGCAGCAAATTGACCCGGGTGTCGCGACCGAGGGCAAAGGATCGTGGCATCGCGGTATGTTGCTCTAAAAAGCAGCATCCGGTCGAGCGGAGAAGCCCGTCGGCACCCCATCCGGGCGCGAGGCTGCGTTGCCGAAATCGCGGACCGCCGCAGCCCAGCTGGCGGCGGGATACGCTGTTCGGACAAGCAAATGGGGTCTACACTGCTAAACTAGAGGCACAAGCGGAGGAGGTCGTTTGATGGCGGAGTATAAGCTGATTTCGGCGGATTCCCACATTGTCGAGCCGCCGGACATGTATACCGGGCGCATCGATCCCAAGTTCCGAGACCGGGCGCCCAAGATGGAGCGCCGCAAGACCGAGTCGGGCCGCGAATACGACGCCTGGATGATCAACGGCACGCAAGTCGGCACCCTCGGCGCCGTGATGCAGGCCGGACAGCGGTTCGAGGATCCTTCGCAGATCGACTTTCTCGGAGTCTGGGAAGATGTGCGCAAGGGCGGCTACGACGCGCATTCGATGATCGTCGAAAACGAGGAGGACGGAGTGTGGGGCTCGTGCCTGCAGCCGAGCCAGGGTCTCTTCTGGTACCGGTTGCCGGACAGCGAGCTGTTGACCGAGATTTGCCGCGTCTACAACGACTGGATCACCGATTTCTGCAAGCCCTATCCCGAGCGCCTCAAAGGCATCGCGATGCTCAATGTCGATGATGTCGAGGAAGGCTGTCGCGAGCTCGAGCGGGCGAAAAAGCTGGGCCTTGTCGGCGCCTTCATCCCGGTCTCGCCAGTGCCCGACAAGCCCTATCGCGATCCTGTCTACGACCGGCTGTGGGCGACGGCGCAGGACAACGAGATGCCGCTCCTAATGCACATCGCCACCAACCGCGCCGGTGTGCCCGGATGCGAATTCACCATGAATGTCGGAGAATTGACCGGCGCCGGCCGTTCGACCACCGACCATTGGGTGCGCTATTCGCTGTCGGCGATGGTGTTTGCTGGCGTCTTCGACCGCTTTCCACGGCTCAAGGTCGGCTCGGTGGAGCATGAGACCGCATGGATACCGCACTGGCTAAAGCAGATGGATTTCACTTATCGCGAGCGGCCGGTCTTCACCAAGGGCTGGAAGTCGCAGAGCGGAATGCTCCCGAGCGACTACTGGCGGCGCAACATGTTTGTCGAATTCATGGAAGACGATCTCGGCGTCGAATTGCGCCAGCACATCGGCGTCGACAACATGTTGTGGGGCAGCGACTTTCCTCATGCAGAATCGACGTGGCCGAAATCACAACAGTTCCTCGACCGGATTTTCGACGGCGTGCCCGAGGCCGATCGGCGCAAGATCACCGCCGACAACGCGGCAAAGCTGTTCGGGTTCAGGCCGAACTGACGCCGGCGTCCAACCGGCGCCCGACAACGTGGGGAGCCGGTTGAGCACGCTTCGGTGAATTTTCATGTCCGATGGGTTCGTCCCTGTCGCCAAGGCGGCGGAGCTGTCGCCGGGCCAGATGCGGTGGGTCGCGGTGGATGGCGAACGCCGGGTGTTGGCCAATGTGGAAGGCACTTATTACGCGCTGAGCGACGTTTGCGGGCATCGCAACGCGCCACTTTCGCGCGGTAAACTTGTGGGACATCTGATCGAGTGCCCGCTTCATTTTGCCCAGTTCGACGTGCGCACCGGCGAATTGGTCAACGGACCCCTGTCGACGCCCGTGCCGATCTATCAGGTCCGGGTCGAAGGTGACACGGTCTACGTCAAACGTTAGCCTCGCTCAACTCGGGCTTTGCGGGCGGTGGCGTTTGACGGCTTCCGGGTTGGTCGAGTCGGCGCCCATGTAAATTCCGCGCTCCCAGCTTCGCTTCAGCGGGTCGGCGACCTTCAACGACATCCGGCCGATGCGCTCGATCTCGATTTCTACGGTCTCGCCGTCCTGCAGTGCGCCCAGCCCCTCATGATTGGTGCCGCAGGCAATCAGGTCACCGGTGTTCAAGGTCATAATCGTCGAGGCGAACTCGACGAGCTCCGGCACCCGGTGCTCCATGTCGTCGGTGTTGTAGTTGTGGCGTAGCTGGCCATCGTTCCAAAACCGCACGACCAGATCATTGGGCTCCGGCACTTCGTCGGCGGTGGCGATGCACGGACCGATCGGCGCGAAGGTATCGAACGACTTACCGAGCCAGCTTCCCGCCTTCCAGGTCCGCCTCCCCTCCCCGCGCGCTGACACGTCGATCAGGCAGGTATAGCCGAACACAGCGGTCTGCCAATTCGTCTGGCTAATCTTTTTCGCGGGACCCTTGATGACGAGCGCCAGCTCGGCCTCGTGCATAAAAATCCACGGCTCGGTGAACTCCGGAAGCACAATCGTGTCGCCGGGCCCGACCACCGCCTCCGGGTTCTTCAGGAACATATTGAGCGGCCGCGCCTCGCGCTGCGCGTGCTCCCAGTAATTAGCAATACAGCACAGGATCTTGCCGGGCCGCGGCAGCGGCGCAAAGAACCGGACAGAGGCGAGGGGAAAGGCCTCGCCCTCCGCCGCCAACCGCTCCAGGGCCGGCCGCAGTCGGTCGAACCCGTCGATCAGCCCTTGCATCGTCAGCTGCGGCGTGTGCCCGGGCGCGACCGTCCCGGCCAAGCTGACGACGCCGCGCGCGGTGAGTAATCCCGGGGTTGGCTCCCGCCCTTCGGAAGTCTCGAACAGCACCAGTTTCATAATCGCCTCCTCCCGAAGCACGCGCTACCGAGAGCCGGGTTGCGGCGGAGCAGCGCTCTGCTCAGTGTGCGCAGTGCGAACTCCACCAGCGCCGATATATTCTGCGAATTTCTCAATGTCGTTCGGGACCATCACCGCCTTCAACGTAAAAACGTCGCTCGACGTATGGGCGATCCCGGAACAACAGCCCCGGCCAGATCTGTATCCCGCCTCCTTGACCGCTGCCGCAGCCTTGGCATTGTAAGATCCGTAGGGATAGGCAAATTCTTCTACTGGAACCTCGAGTTGGCTTTCGAGAATTGCTTTACTGGTATATATTTGATCCCACAACTTCTCTGGATCTTTGATTTTAGCGAGACGAGGGTGTGATCGCGTATGACTGCCAATCCTCATACCGTCTGTTAAGAGGGTTTGTAACTGGGACCACGAAATGAAACCAGGGCGGCCAATATAATTGGTAACAACAAAGAATGTCGCGGTATAATGAAATTTTTCGAGACTGGGTAGCGCATATTCGAATTGAGTTTCCCATCCATCATCAAGTGAGATGATCACCGGCAATGTCGGTAACTCCTTGCCATGTTCGAAATAGTCCGCAAGGTCGGCGAACGTGATCACGTGGTATCCATTGTCTTGGAGATACTGCATCTGTTGGGCGAACATGTCGGCGGTCACGGTTAGCCGGCGAAGCCCTGCCGAACCCTCGGGATCCGACTGGCTCACATGGTGGTATACCAAAATCGGCACTTTTGCCGTCCGTTTCTCTTGGACCGTTGGTTGATGCGAATTTAGGTCGGACGTCGCGGATGGTTCGGCTTCGGAAGTGATCGGTGTGGTCTGCTGCTGTGGCGGCGAGGGCAAGGAGGGAGCGGGGAACAGGACGACTAGAACGAGAAGACCGGAGGAGAAAAGCCGAATAGGGAAACGGATGCTGCCTCTCATTGCTTTTTACCTCCGTGCCGATACTAGCTGAAATCCGGATGGGGGTGTTCTGCGGGCTGACGAGCGCGGCCGCACGGTACCCGTTCCGACGCCGCATCGCGCGCGCTCAAACGGTCCTCTCGAGGTGTCACTGAATTCTGCAAAGTCTACCGCGGAAGGGGAGCCAATTTGCCGAGATGCCGCGCGACTGCGGCGAGATCGCTTGGCGCCGCCTCTACCCGGCGGTTTTCCTCCAGCAGAACCTGCACCGTGTCGCGGATCTGTTCCTCGGTGTGTGCTGCGGTCAGAAAGAACCGCAAACGCGCAGCCCGCTCCGGTACCGCCGGGTATAGGATCGGCTGGACGTTGACTCCTCGTTTGAACATCGCTTGGGCGAGGCGTCCAGCGCGGATCGAACTCCCAGTGATGACCGGCACAATCGAGGCGCCGATCGAACTGCCGACATCGAGGCCGTCGTGACGCGCGAGCTGTAGAAACAGCCCAGCCCTCTCGTTTAGCCGGCGCACCCGCTCGGGCTCGCGCTCCAGCAACTCGAGCGCGGCCAGCGCAGCAGCAGCGGCGGCCGGTGCCATCCCGACCGAGAACACGAAACCGGGTGCGGCGAGCTTGAGATAGTCGATAAGGTCTCTCCTTCCGGCGATATAACCACCGCACGATACTAAACTCTTGCTGAGCGTTCCCATCCAGATGTCGACATCGCCGGGATCGATGCCAGCGCGCTCGGCGGTGCCAAAGCCGCGCGGTCCTAGGACACCCAATGCATGCGCTTCGTCGACCATTAGCCAGGTACGGTGGCGTCGCGCCGCGGCGATAAAGCCCGGTAGGTCGGGGACATCGCCATCCATGCTGTAATGCCCCTCGATGACCAGAAGCGCGCGCCCGTGGCGCGGACGCAACTCGCCGAGCAACCGATCCGCGGCTCTGTAGTCGAGGTGGGGAAACGGCACCCGGCGTGCGCCCGACAGCGTCGCTCCTTGAACGATGCTATTGTGGATCAACGCGTCGTGAACGATTACGTCGTTACGGCCGAGCAGATGCCCGATCACGGTGACGTTGGTCGAATGGCCGCCGACTAGAACGACACAATCCTCGCAGCCATGGATGCGCGCCAGCATCTGTTCCAGATCGCGGTGGATCGGCCGTTCACCGGAGACCGGGCGGCTCGCCGAGACCGTAGTCCCGTAGCGATCAATCGCAGCCTTTGCCGCGTTGGTGATATGCGGATGTCCGTTTAGCCCGACATAATTGTACGAAGCGTAGTTAACGTAAGTTTTGTTGCCGATCACCGTTTCTGCCCCGGCGATCCCCTCATGCACCCGAAAGAACGGATCGGCGATTCCGAGAAAATCCGCGGCTTCGCGGATCATGCGGATCTCCCGGAACCCATCGAGTTCCGACACGTCCAGCCTCGGGGTGGAGATGCTGCCCGTTTCCGAACCGACGGAGCGGGGCGAGCGCTCCGTGGGCCGGATGGAAGATGCCGACGACAGCTTCGCGATCAGCTGCGCCTTCGCCTGCGCCGGCAGACCGAAAAGGTGGCGGCTTCTGTCCAAAGACTACTCCGCGGCCACTTTATCGGAGTCCGCCGGGGACCGCGCACTCTCGCCAACCTCATGATGCGCAGCGAGCGCAATGACCTCACCGTCCCTGGATCCCGTCGAGACCGCAGCGTTGAGGCGCGCGGCAATCGACGCGACGCTGGTGCCCTCGGTGAGGGAGACCAACGGCAGGTCAACGCGCAGACGGTTCTCCAGCGCCAGCCGGAGTTCGACCGCCATCAATGAATCCATTCCCATTTCGGATAGCGGCCGCGATGAGTCGATGCCCTCTCCAGGCAGCCGCAATATGGTCGCCGCCTCCTCGGCCACAACCGTCTTCAGCAGGTCCAGCGCCGCCTCCGGATCCAAAGAAGCGAGCCGCTCGGCGAGCGATGCGTCAACCGGAGAAGGGGACACCTTGGCTCGGCTCTCCGAAAACAACGGTGTTGCGAGAATCGGCAAAAATCGCCGGGCTTCGGCCCAGTTCGTATCGGCAAACGCAACCGTCGGCAACCCGCTCGCGATTATTGCCGGGAGCGACGCAAGAGCCTGTGCCGCCGGGATCGGTCTAGCGCCGAGCCGACGCACAAGCGAATCCAGAACCGCCGGTCGCTCGGCCAGATAACCGGCATCCTCGATCGGTCCCCAGGCGACCGCAAGCGCCGGTTTGCCTTCGGCATGCCGCCGCCGGGCGAGCGCTTCGAGCGCCATATTTGCGGCGACATAGACACCCTGGCCCGGCGCCCCCACCAGGGTTGTCGCCGACGAGAACATCAAAAAGAGTTCGAGGGGATCGTCGCGCGTCATTGCGTCGAGGGCGATTGCCCCGCCGAGCTTCGGGTTCAAAATCGCAGGGATTCGGGCAAGGTCGATATCGGCAGCAAAACCGTCTTCGATCGCCGAGGCGGCGTGAACAACACCGCGCAGCGGCGGCTGGTTCGCCCGGATCGAGTCGAGGATCGTCGCCAGAGACTTGCGATCGGCGACGTCCCCCTGATAGATGCGAACCTGCGCGCAGGAAGCCTCCAGTTCTTTGACTCTTGCGTCACAGCCGGGAGTTGTCGACCCGCGGCGGCCGAGGAGCGCGATTGAGCCGGCACCGTGCGCAACCAACCAACGCGCGCATTCATACCCGAACCCCTCGATGCCGCCGGTGACCAGATAGGTCCCGTCGCGGCGCAAGACGGTCTCCGGCGGCTTGCGCAGCGAGACGCCGGCATTGCCATCGGGCACGAGAACGAGCTTGCCGATATGGCCAGAGGACTGCATCAGCCGAAAGGCTTCTTCGAGCTCTCCGAAAGAGAATATGCGGTGCGCCAGCGGACGGATTTCACCATTAAAGAGCGCCGCGGAGACCTCGGTCAGCAACCGACGGGCGAGATCCGGTCGGCGAACCGGCAATTGATCGATGTCGATCGCGAAGTATGAGATGTTTTGCCGGAGTGGGCGCAAGTGAATGCGCCGGTTAAGGTAAAAGTCCCGCTTCCCGAGTTCGAGAAATCGACCGAACGGCTTGAGTACCTCGAGGCTTCGCTCCATTGCCTCGCCGCTCAACGAGTTGAGCACGATGTCCACCCCTTGCCCCTCGGTGAACTCGCGCACGGCATCGCAAAAGGCGAGGTCGCGCGAATCGAGGACGCAATCGGCACCCGCCAATCGCAGAAATGCCCGTTTCATCTCCGATCCGGCTGTTGCGGTCACCACTGCGCCGCGCTGTTTGGCGTATTGGATCGCGGCAAGTCCCACACCTCCGGAAGCGGTGTGGATCAGGACGTGCTCTCCCGGGGCGAGCTTTGCCAGATGGCCCAGAGCGTAGATTGCCGTAACAAACGTAACAGGAATTGTCGCGGCCTCGGCAAAGCTCGTCTCCGGCGGGATCGGGGCGACAGCCTCGGCGATCGTCACTACGCTCGTGCTCAACGACCCAGGGGCGAATGCCATGACCCGGTCGCCGACTGCCAAGCCGTTGATCCCTGGGCCGAGAGAACGGACGATACCCGCACACTCAAGCCCCAATGTTGGGCCAGCAAAACCGTCGCTGAGGGCCTCTTCAGGCAACAGCCCCATCGCCCACATAACGTCCCGAAAGTTGAGGCCCGCCGCGTACACCTCAATTTCTACCTGACCCTCTTCGACCGGTTGGGAGGTGCGAACCTCCCAACCCAGCGCGTCGAGCCCACCGACATGGGCCGCCCCGACGCTCAGCATATCTGACGGCGTTGCCCAATGCGTCGGAAGGCCCCGGCGCACGCGAGGGACATGCCGGCCTTGAGGCGTCCAGACGACCTCGCCCTCCGCCGTTGCGGCCGCCAACTCGGCAACAACCAGCTGTGCGCGCTCGCCCGGAGCGGCAGCGCCCGGAAGGTCGAGAAGACGAACCGAAAGCCGCGGCATCTCGTTGACGAGCACGCGTCCCAGGCCCCATAGAGCGCCGCCGACCGGACTGAAGGCCTGGTGCGCAAGCCTGGCTTGCTGTGCTTCGCAAGTGACCACCCAAAGCGCGGCATCGCGTTCGACCGCGATCGTCGCTATGCGAGCCAGTGCAGCGATTTGTTGCGACCCCTGCTCGATCGGGTCGCCAGCGCCAGGCTCTTCGGCAAGGAAAAGAATAATCTGCCGGATTTCGTCGTCAGACCGCGGCGCGCTCTCGGCTGTGGTTGCGGCCTTAACACCAAGCGATTGCGCGGGCTCGATGCCGTAGCCCGCCGCGGCCAGGCGATCTCGCAATGCCACGCGGAACGCAGCATCGCCGGAGACGAGGGTAACCAGGCTCGGCTGCGCTCGATCGCCGAGAACGGGCTCCGAGCGCACCGGCGCACAGCCCCAGACTACAGCACTTGGCCAAGGGGCCACGGCGGCCGTCGTCGTGCCGGTGGATTCGAAGCCCGCCACGGCGAACTCGCTCCGCCATTCCTCGCCTGAACGCAACGGTGATGAATGGTGTGCCCATGATCCCAGCTGCCACCAGCTTGGACTCTGACCGAAGACGACGTCCCACAGCGCGTTGGGCTCGGCCTCCACGGCAACGAATAACCCGCCCGGAACAAGCATATTTCGCAGGCCGGCAAGGGAAGCCGTATCGAGCTGGAGGCGCGCGCAAGCATTTATTGCCAGGATGACGTCGAAAACTGCCCCGTTTAGATTGTCGTTCTGGTCCTGCGCTGACCAGCGGCAGGCGGAGACCCCAACAAAGGATTTAGCCAGGGAAGCGAGCCGAGCAGCCTGTTCGGAATCGGTGCCCGCCGCCACGTAGGCGAGAGGGACGCCGGATCGCGTCAAATGGTTGAGGATACGCCGGGTCGCGCTACCACCACACGCGCCGAGCTCGAGAATCCGCATCGGCTGCGCCTTCGGCCAAGCGGTCGCCAACTCGACCAGAGCATCGCACAGCAATTCGATTCCGGGCGCTATCGCCGGCGAACCCTGCAGCAGTTGCTCGGCCATCGGCGACAGCTGAGTGTCTGGTTGCCCGATGCCGTCTGCACAAATTTTGGGTAGATCCTCTACCGCAGCGGCGATAAGGGCTAGTTCCGCCACCAAGTCAGCTGCCTCGGAGAGCAGCAAGCGCCACACTTCCGAGACCTCTGGCAGATCGTGCAAGGACTCGAGCCGCCACCGTAATTCAGTCTCGCTCGCGGCACCGAACCGCTTGAGCAACTGTAGCGAACACTCGACGATGCCAATCGAATCGGGCGCGATCTGACCCGACTCAGCGAGCTCGCTGACGGCAAAGAAGCGCCCGGGCTCGACGAGCTTTGCTAACGATTGGAAAGTGACCGAGCCGATTAAGGCGTCGAGCAGCAGCGCCTGCTCCTGTCTTAAGGGGCTTGGCTTCTGGACGGCAGCTAGCCGAGACAAAGTGGCGGGGAGATCGGCCAGCCCGCGCGGCGGGCCAGGCTCGAGGAGTGGGGCCGGTATGAGGTCGATCCGAAGTGCGCGTTCGTCGACCGGACGTCGCCGGGTCAGCTCCACACGGCGAAACCAGCAATCGGCAAGCTCCGCGATGATGTCTCCCGAATCGTTGGAGAGGACGATGTCGGCGGAGATCGATCGGACCCCGATCCGGGTGAGCCGCAGCTTGGCCTGACGAGGAACCCGCCCAAAGGGTGCGGCAAGCCGGACGCGTCCAAACCGCCATGGCAGAAAGCCGACGCCCTGCATTTGGTGCTGGCGATCGCCCAACAGCGCGAAAAGCCCTTGCAATGCGCCATCGAGCAAGGCCGGGTGAAGCAGATAAGACTCGAGATCTTCGCAGATTGGCGTGGGATCGAGGTAGGCGATGGCGTTTTGCGGGTCGGCGATTTCGACATGCGTCACGGTCTTGAAGCGGGGACCGTAATCGAGTCCGGCAAGATGCGCGTGGCGGTAGAGGGTCTCGCTTTCGATCCGGCGCTGGACTGGCGCGCTGCCGTCCCAGGAAACGGTTCGACCGAAATCCATCGCAGCCGAGACGCGCGCGACCGCGTAAACGGCCAAGGGCTCACTTGAGAGCCGCGAACGGCTTGCGAGCTCCCAATCGCCCTCATCGGATTGAAGCACCGTGCGCAGCTCACGCATCTGACCCTTGTCGAATGGCATCGGGCGGCGCAGCTCGATATCGCAAGCCTCGATCACCGGCGCATCTGACCATCGCCATCGTGCGGCCGCGAGCGCCATTTCCAGAATTGCCGCGGCCGGCAACACGGCCACTCCCTCGACCGCGTGATCGGCGATCCACGGCAACAGCTGTTCATCAAGATGATTGAGCCAGCTTGCCGTCGTGCCCCGCTGGCGGAACCCGAGAAGCGGGTGATCAAAGGGCGGATTGACCAGATCGGGGGCTTCGGTCGTTACGCCGAACCAAAACCTCTCCCGGTTCCAAGGGTAGAGCGGAAGCCCTCGAGGGTCGCACGGGCCGCCAAATGATGGCGAAGACGTCCAATCGTATCCGGCCGCGTGGCAATGTGCCGCAATTGCGGGAAACGGATCGTCGTCATCTTGTCGCCTGGAAAAACTCGCAAGCACGCGCCCCTGCACGTCGGCGGAGCGCAGGCAGTCCGTAAGGTAAGATTGAAGAATGGCCCGCGGACCGACCTCGAGAAAGATGCGATGCCCCTCGCCAATAAGTTCGGCGACGGCGTCGGCGAAGCGCACCGGGTGGCGGACATTACGCCACCAATATTCGGCGTCGAGCGCTTCGGCTTCAACTGCGCGGCCTGTTACCGTCGATACCAGTCGCGCCTGAGGCGGGCACGAAGCGAGACCACCAAGCTCCGCTAAGAGGTCTTCGTGGACGGGGTCCATTGCCCGCGAGTGGAAAGCGAAATCCAAATCAAGAGAGCGGAACCCAATGTCACGGTGCTGGAACTCGGCTTCTAGGCGTTGGATTTCCTCGACTGAACCTGAAAGCGTCACCGAGCGGGCAGCGTTGACCGAAGCGATCTCGGCCGAACTGGTCAATTCGGCGAGAAACTCGCGGGCGGTATCGTGCGTGAGTGCGACCGCCACCATCCGGCCCGCACCCTGGGTTTGCTGCTGATGACGGCTGCGCACAACGACGACGCGCCCAGCATCGATAAGCGATAGGGCGCCCGAGCCCCAGGCCGCGGCGATCTCGCCGACGCTGTGCCCAAAATGGGCGGCGGCGCGGATACCGATGGCGGCTAACGCCTGAACGATGCCGACCTGGACGGCAAACAGGAGCGGTTGCGCGACGTCGGCGCGCGCCAGCAAGTCGCTGCCAACCCCGCTTGCAAGAAGTTCGGTTATCGACCAGCCGAGTTCCGGTCGGAGCAGCCCATCGACTTCCTCGATCGCCGCGCGAAAGACCGCGTTGGTACGCAACGCATCGCGTCCCATTTCCGGGAATTGCGCGCCATTGCCGGAGAACACGAACGCGAGCTTGTCCTCCCGAACCCCCGTCCCCGTGATCACGCCCGGTCCGGGGGCGCCATCCAGAAAGTCGGCCAGCATTCCAGCGGTTGTTATCCGATCCTTGCCCAACGCGACAAGCCGATGGGCATGTTGCTCCCGTTTCCGGGCGGCAGCACGCACCAATACGGTTGCTTGCTCGGCAGGCGTCCTGGCGAGGGTGTTGTGCCAGCTCCGGACGAGTTCGCGCAGCGATGCCTCGGTGCGTGCCGAAATAACCAAGGGTGGCATCTTCTCCGGCTGCGACGCCGATTTGGTTCGGGAAGGCGGGGCAGAAAGCACGACATGGGCGTTTGTGCCGCCGAAACCAAAGGAATTGACCCCCGCGTACCGCCGTTCCGGCGGCACGCTGATTGGCTCTGGATCGCGCACCAGTCTGAGGTTTAATTCGTCGAACGCGATATTGGGGTTCGGCGTCTCGCAGTGCAATGTCGGCGGCACGACACCCCGGTCGAGAGCGAGCGCCGCTTTTAGCAGTCCGGCCATTCCTGATGCCGGTTCGAGATGACCGATATTGGTCTTTACCGATCCGATCGGAAGCGGATCGGAGCGGCTCTGGCCGAGAGAGTGTCCAACAGCCGCGGCCTCTATTGGATCTCCGGCCGGTGTGCCGGTGCCGTGCATTTCGAAGAACGACAGTTGCTCCGGAGCAACACCCGCGCGCACATAGACAGAGCGCAACAGGGATACCTGCGCCGTCTCGCTCGGCAATGACAATCCGATCGTACGGCCGTCGGAGTTGACCCCGGTACCGAGGATCACCGCACGGACTGCATCTCCATCGGCAAGCGCATCTTCGAGGGCTCTAAGGATTACCACCCCGCCACCCTCGCCGCGGACATAGCCATCGGCACGCTCATCGAACGCAAAACACCGACCGCGCCGAGAAAGCATCGATGCAGAGCAAAACCCGAGATACGGGTAGGGGGCCAGCAACAGGTTGATACCGCCAACAATAGCCGTTGCCACCCGCTTTGCGCGGATTGCTTCACAGGCGTGATGCAGGGCGACGAGCGAAGACGAGCAGGCTGTATCGATCGTTAAACTTGGCCCACGGAGATCAAATACGTAAGAAATTCGGTTGGCGAAAACACTCAATGTGTTTCCAGTCATCGAATAGGAATCGGCACTCGCCGGATCACCGAGCCTTAGGTCAGAATAATCTGTCGTTGATGCACCAATATACACTCCAGTAGTGCTTCCAGCAATTTTGCTACTAGGAATTCCAGCATCTTCGATCGCGTGCCAGACGAGCTCCAGCAGCACGCGCTGTTGGGGATCCATTTGGGCTGCCTCGCGCGGAGAGATACCGAAGAAAGACGGCTCGAAGAGATCGACTCCGTCGATCAGGCCGGCAGCCCAGGTGTAGCTCTTGCCCGGCTCGCTACGGTCCGGATGATAAAAAAATTTCGTGGACCAGCGCTGTGGATCGACCTCGGAGACGGCGTCCTCCCCGGAATCGAGCAACCGCCAGAATCCCTCTAAATCCCCTGCCCCCGGAAACCGGCAGGATGCTCCGACGATCGCGATCGATCCGTCACTCATACCGCTAGAGCTTATTTGAGGTCCGAGGGGGCGAGATCGGCGATGAGTTGCAGCGCCACATAAGTTTCATTACACACAAGAGGAGCCAATTGCTAGGTTTGCCGTGATCCCCGTTGTCGCGGGGGTGAGCGGATCCACAGGGGCTAGCGGAGCCACAGGACGAATCTCGGCCACGGCAGGTCGCATTCTCGTGCGGCATGGCCCAAGCGGTCGTGACAAGAATGTGGCACACTCGGCTGATTCTGACTCGGGGCGGCGGGGGTTATTCCACTCCCACGAGTCATTCCTGAAGCGTGCCGCGCGCCTCCTAGACCAGTCGATCGATCTCGATTCCCTCGCGCAGCGCCTCTCGCGGTTACGGACCGCCCGTAAGGCGCGGCTGTTTGAACCGCCGGTGCTCAGGGATGTTGAAAAGCTTCGCCAGCCCGGAATACTCATAGCCGCATAGCGCATCATCGGCCACAATGTAGGCTTCCTCGGCATCATAGCCGATGCCGAGCATTGCGCTCTCGGCATGCGCACGCGCCTTGGCGACGCTTAAACGAATTCGGTCGGACAGCATTCTCTCGCAACTCCCCCGGTCTGCGATGAGGCGTGTTGCGGCTATTCCGCCGCCCGCTGATCCATCGGCTCTGGGTTCCAGCGCAGGACCGGCTTACGCGCTGCGGCGGTCTCATCCAAGCGGCGCCGCGGCGTCCAGCGCGGGGCCGTATAAAAACCGGCCGCGTCGCCAAGACGGGCCTTGGCCGAGAGGGCTTTCAGCAGGCCGACGAACTGGTCTAGCGAGGCCTTGCTCTCTGTTTCGGTGGGCTCGATCAGCAGTGCCCCGTGAACAACCAGAGGGAAATACATCGTCATCGGATGATATCCCTCGTCGATCAGAGCCTTGGCGAAGTCGAGCGTGGTGGTGCCGGTTTCCTTCAAAAAGCGGTCGTCAAAGAGTACTTCGTGCATGCAGGGACCCGGAAACGAAAGGCTGAGATCGTTCTCGAGCCGAACTCGCAGGTAATTGGCATTGAGCACCGCGTCCTCGGCCACCTGCCGCAGCCCGTCGGCCCCGTGGCTCATCATATAGGCAAGGGCCCGGACAAACATGCCCATCTGCCCGTGGAATCCTTTCAGTCTGCCGATCGCTTGCCGCGTCTCGCCGTTCTTGTGCTCGATCAGTTCGAGTCCCTTGGGGCCGTGTACCAACCACGGTAAGGGTGCGTATGGGGCGAGGCTCGCGGTCAGGGCCACGGGGCCACTTCCCGGCCCACCGCCACCATGAGGGGTCGAAAAAGTCTTGTGCAGGTTCAGATGCATGCAATCGATGCCCAGATCGGCCGGCCGCACGCGTCCTACGATCGCGTTGAAGTTCGCACCATCACAATAGAAGAACGCGCCGGCGGCGTGCACCGCGGCAGCGATCTCGAGGATCTCGTTCTCAAACAGTCCGCAGGTGTTCGGGTTGGTCAGCATCAGCGCTGCGACATCGGTGTCGAGCTTGGCCTTAACCGCCCCGACATCGACCCGTCCTCGCAGATTGCCCGCGACCGGATCGACGTCGTAACCGCAGGCGGCGGCCGTCGCGGGGTTCGTGCCGTGCGCCGACTCCGGAACAAGAATCCTTGTGCGCCGATCGCCGCGCGCCTCCAGGGCGGCCCGGATCGACATGATGCCGCAGAGCTCGCCATGCGCTCCTGCACCTGGGCTCATCGCGATGGCCGACATGCCGGTCAAAGTCTTGAGCCAGTGGGCCAAGGTGTCGATCAGAGCGAGCGCACCCGGAATAGTCGACGCCGGCTGAAGGGGATGAATATCGGCAAAACCCGGAAGCCGCGCCAGTCTCTCATTGAGCCGCGGGTTGTGTTTCATAGTGCACGACCCGAGCGGATAAAGCCCGGTGTCGATTGCGTAATTCTTTTGCGATAAACGGGTGAAGTGGCGGACTACTTGCGGCTCGCTGAGGCCGGGTAGACCGATCAGTCCGTGCCTTTCGAGCCCGCCAAGACGGGCCCGGAACGGGGGAGGGTCGACAAGATCGACGCCGCAGCGACCCCGTGAACCCTGTTCGAACATCAGTTCTTCTTCGATTTGCAGGCCGCGGTTCCCGGTAATCGTCTCGAGACACGCCCCTAGCTCGTCGGCAGGCCGATGTTCTGCCGGGCGAGCGCTCACCGCTCGGCTCCAATCGCTCACGACAATGCGTCCCGCAGCTCCGCTTCGAGCCGGTCTATATGTTCGGCCGTTGCCATCTCGGTCGCTGCTACGACGAGGACGTCCGCCAACTCGGGCCGATTCGGGTAGAGGCGGCTGACCGGGATACCGGCGAGCACCCCTTTCTCAGCGAGGGTCTCGACGACTACCGCGGCTGGACGCGGTAGCCGCAGCGCGAACTCGTTGAAAAAGGCCCGGTTGACGAGCCGCACACCGGCTATGCGCTCGAGCCTTTCGGCGAGCGCCACGGCAGCGGCGTGATTCAAGTGCGCAAGGCTGGCCAGCCCGGTCTCGCCGAGTAATGCCAGATGAATGGTAAAGGCGAGCGCACAGAGCCCCGAATTGGTGCAGATGTTGCTGGTTGCCCTTTCTCGGCGAATATGCTGCTCGCGAGTCGACAAGGTCAGCACCCAACCGCGCCTTCCGTCGGCGTCGCGGGTCTCGCCGACGAGACGCCCCGGCATCTGGCGGACGAACTTGTCCCGGCTGGCGAACAGGCCGAGATGGGGACCCCCGAAATTGAGTGCGTTGCCGAGCGATTGCCCTTCGGCCGCGACTATGTCCGCTCCCATTTCGCCAGGCGGGACAATGGCGCCGAGCGAGAGGATTTCCGTAACCACGACAACCAGCAGCGCGCCGGCGGCGTGGCAGTTTCGCGCGAGATCGGAATAGTCACGAATCTCACCGAAAAAATCCGGGTTCTGCACGACGACGCAGGAAGTGTCGCGACCAACGAGCTTGGCGAGATCCCCGCCGTTACCGTAAGCCGGATCCGGATCCGGGATGTCGAGCTCGAAGCCGACGAAGCGAGCGTAGGTCTCGCACACCTCGCGGTAATGCGGATGGAGCCCGCCCGACAACACCGCCTTTCGCCGCCGCGTCGAACGATTGGCCATCATCACCGCCTCGGCGCAGGCCGTCGCGCCGTCATAGAGTGACGCATTGGCAACCTCCATGCCGGTCAACAGCGCAACTTGGGTCTGGAATTCGAACAGATACTGCAAGGTTCCCTGCGCCAGCTCCGGCTGGTACGGGGTGTAGGAGGTCAGAAACTCACCGCGCTGGATCAGATGGTCGACCGCGGCCGGGATGTGGTGCCGGTAAGCACCGCCGCCGATGAAGAACGGAACGGAACCAGCCGCGAGGTTGCGTGAGGCGAGGCTTGATAGGGCGCGCTCGACTTCAATCTCGCCCGTCGCCTTGGGGAGGTCGACGAGACCGTCGAGCCGGGCGGCGCAGGGCACATCCGCGAACAACGCGTCAATCAATTCGACGCCGATCACCGCCAGCATCTCGTCGCGATCCTGATCCGTCAGCGGCAAATACCGCATCAGTTCTGCTCCTGGATAAAGCGCGTGTATCCCTCCTCGTCCATCAGACTGTCTAATTCCTTTGGGTCGTCGAGGCGGAGCTTGACGAACCACCCATCGCCCATCGGGTCGGCATTGACTCTGGCGGGCTCAGTCGCGAGCATCTCGTTGATTTCCGCGACTTCACCCGAAACCGGCGCGTAGACTTCGCTTGCCGCCTTGACCAATTCGACCACCGCAGCCTCCTTGCCCTTCTCGACCCGGTGTCCGATTTCCGGCAGCTCGACATAAACAACATCGCCAAGCTGTGATTGCGCATAGTCGGTGATGCCGACGATCGCGAGGTCGCCGTCGAGCCGAACCCATTCATGATCTCTGGT
This sequence comes from uncultured Alphaproteobacteria bacterium, assembly GCA_963703745.1. Taxonomy (GTDB): domain Bacteria; phylum Pseudomonadota; class Alphaproteobacteria; order ATCC43930; family CGMCC-115725; genus AP-15. The sequence continues at coordinate 1,541,997 of CAVPFL010000002.1, forward strand.
GAACCGAAAAGTGCTCATCGGCAATTTCCTCCTGCGGCATCAACCGCGGTGATAACCGTGCGGCACAAATGGCAGACGCATGACATGGGCCGGACGGGCAGTGCCGCGCACGAGCAAGCCGAGCGGCGTGCCTGCCCCCGCAAGGTTGCGATCGGCATAGCCCATCGCGATCGGTCCGCCGACTGAAGGGCCGAAGCCGCCGCTCGTCACTCGCCCAATTTTCGCCCCAGCGGCGTTGACGATTGGTGTATTCTCCCGCGCCGGGGCGCGTCCGTCCGGACGGATGCCAAGGCGGGTTCGCGTCGTCCCTTTAGCGAGCTGGCGGAGCACGACCGCCGCTCCGGGAAACCCACCTTCGGCGCGCCTTCGCTTGCCAATCGTCCAGGCGAGGGCGGCCTCGATCGGGGTCGTCGACTCGTCGATGTCATGTCCATAGAGGCAGAGGCCGGCCTCGAGGCGCAGCGAATCGCGCGCACCGAGGCCAATCGGCCATACCTCCGGCCGAGCGAGCAACATCTCGGCGACCGGCGCCGCACCAGCCGCCGGCAATGAAATCTCGAACCCGTCCTCGCCGGTATAGCCGGACCGGGTGACCAGGCACTTGCAGCCGGCCAGGTTCGTCTCCAAAGCGGTCATGAAACCGAGCCGCGCGATGCCTTCGCAAAAACCGGAAAGGACGGTTGCAGCAGCGGGTCCCTGAAGCGCCAGGAGCGCTTGGTCCTCCAGCGGCTCGACCGTCGTAGAGCGGTCGAGACCAGCGTGCAGATGGGCGAGATCGTCTTCTTTACGCGCGGCGTTGACGACGAGAAAGAGCCCGTCCTTGAGCCGCGTTGCCATCAGATCATCGAGGATGCCGCCCTGCTCGTTCAGCAGTAGCGTATAACGCATGCTCAGCGCAGGCAGCGTCAGCAGATCGCTGGGGACGAGCGCTTCGAGCGCTTTGACCGGATCCCCTCCGGCGAGCCGCAGCTGCCCCATGTGCGAGACGTCGAAAAGCCCAGCTTTCGAGCGCGTGTGCAGGTGCTCGTTGAGGATGCCGGATGGGTATTGCAGCGGCATCTCGTACCCGGCAAAGGGCACCATCTTCGCGCCAAGGGCGAGATGGAGAGAGTGGAGCGGTGTCCGCTTAAGCGGTGCCGCGGCTGAAGCAAGGGCCACATTACCTCCGACAGAGCGGACGCTGAAGCGTCCGGCCGCTGCCCCCTCTGTCGTGGACCCTGAGAGATTCACCCGAGCCTCGACCCGGGCTTACTCCTTCGGTGAGCGGTCGATCACCCGCTGCTTTCCAGAGCGCCCTTCCGCCCGCAGTCCTTTTGCCTGAGAGTTTCCGGGGCGGTTGCTCCTTCGGCGCCGCGCCTTGGCGCGACCTCTCCTGCGGGCGTGCATACAGCGCAGCTTGTTTAGCACCAGCCGGCGCCAAAGACTAGGCCATTGCGGTCGGTCCTCACCGCCGACCGGCGCGAATTCGGCGCAGCATCGGAGCGGTCCGCGTCCCTGAGATCAGGGAGAAAAATCAATTCGCACCCAAAAATACTCGGCTCAGGGCGAATAAGCGTTTTATAACAGAGGCGTACGATTTCAACTTAGGCATGCTGGTCAGGGAGGCACAACAGTCTCCTGAGGGAGCGAGCAGGGCGAGGAATACGAGCGGCCGACGCCTCGGTTCATTCCCGCGTGCGCGGGGAACACCCAAGAGCGCTGGAAGACCGCTCCGGCGATATCGGTTCATCCCCGCATGCGCGTCGCTTTCGCGGGGAATACATTTTACGCAGTATTTCCGATCGAAGAGCAAACGGCAGCCGCTCAACGTCCGCGGTAATGCTTGTAGAAATCGACGACCTCGGGGCTCTGCTGGAAGCCGAGATCGACGCTGAGATCGGTGCCCTTGTGACCGCCGAGCGGGATCGTCTCTTCAATATGATCGGTGACCCCGGCGCGCTTCTGTGGTGTGTCGAAGACGATGCGCACCGGGAGCGTCTTTTTGCCGAGGATCGATTGATCGGGGCCGGTCACCGCCACAAAATATTGAAAGTCTACCGAATCGGCCTTAGCGGCTGGGCCGCGCTCGCCGACGACGACGACATCGAGGGTCATGTGAATCGCGTCGCCGGTATATTCGCACTTGATATCGGCCTCGCTCAGCAGCCCATAGAATGCGACGTTGTCCGGGCGACGCTCCGGAGCCGGGCCAAACACGGCGGTGTTGGCGAGCGGTCGCAGGATCACCGCGCCGGGACACGCCTCGGTCGGTTTCGAGGAAGACGACGAAAGCCAGCCGCAGCCGGAGAGAGCGAGGAGACCAACCAGCACCGCACCCGGTGCGGTGCGCGCGCGTCTCACAGACTGGCGTGTGTACCGTCGCAGAACGGCTTGCCGCCGGTCGACTTGCAGCCGCAGAGCCAGACTTCCTCGGTCGCCGCGGCGGTGAACGGAACCGGGGTCAGCCCGGTGCCCTGGTGCGAGCCATCGCAGAAGGGCTGGTTGGCGCTCCGCCCGCAGGCGCACCAGAAATAGCGCTTGCCGGCCTCGACGGTGACGCCATAGGGCTCCTTTTGCGCGGGTATCGGTTCGGCCATTATTTCTTCCCTGCCGTCGCCGTTGCTAGTGTCGGCGCGCTCCGGCGGCGCGCGCGTCGAACTGTATGCGAGCCGCGCCCGAGGCACAAGCCAGGTTGAGGCAGGACCAGGTTGAGGTAGGGAGTGATGGCCGTCTACACCGATGTCTCCGATGATGATCTCAGAGCCTTTGCTGCGCTCTACGACATCGGCGAAGTGCTGTCCTGCAAGGGGATCGCCGAGGGAGTCGAGAACTCGAACTTTCTGATCACCACCGAGCACGGCAATTTCATTTTGACCCTCTATGAAAAGCGGGTCGCGCCAAGGGACCTGCCGTTTTTTATCGCGCTGATGGAGCATCTCGCGCGTCACGGCGTCGCATGCCCGACACCCGTGCCGGGTCGTGACGGCATCGCCTTACGTGAGCTATGCGGGCGGCCCGCCGCAATCGTGACGTTTCTTGCCGGGATGTGGCCGCGGCGAATTCTGCCTTTCCATTGCGCCGCTCTCGGCCGAGCGCTCGCCGAGCTGCATCGCGCCGGCGCCTCCTTTCCGATGACCCGAGCGAATGATCTCTCGGTCGACGGTTGGCGGCGGCTGTTCGAATCCTCTCAAACCCGCGCCGCCGAGGTGCAGTCCGGGCTCGCCGAGGAACTCGCTGAGGAACTTGTGCTGCTCGAAACCGTGTGGCCGCGCGACCTTCCGATCGGGGTAATCCACGCCGACCTTTTTCCCGATAACGTCTTCTTCCGCGACCACGAGCTGTCCGGCCTGATTGACTTCTATTTCGCCTGCACCGATTTTCTCGCCTATGACTTGGCCATCTGCCTCAACGCCTGGTGCTTCGAAGGTGATGGCAGCTTCAACGTGACGAAGGCGCGACTGCTGCTCGACGGTTATCGAGGGGGACGGCCGCTCGCGCCGGCCGAACTCGCTGCGTTGCCGGTGCTCGCCCGCGGGAGCGCGCTGCGCTTTTTGCTGACGCGGCTCTTTGATTGGCTCAACCAACCGGCGGGGGCGTTGGTGCGGCCGAAGGACCCTCTCGAATATCTGCGTAAGCTGCGGTTCCACCGCTCCATTACCGACCCGCGCGGATATGGTCTCGATGCCTGAGCTGTCGGAGGTCGAAGTCTTTACCGATGGCGCATGCCGCGGCAACCCGGGGCCCGGCGGGTGGGCCGCAATCCTGCGCTATCGCGGGACGGAAAAGGAATTAAGTGGCTTCGAGCCCGACACGACCAACAACCGTATGGAGATGACGGCGGCGGTCGCGGGGTTGGAGGCTCTGAAGCGTCCTTGCCGAGTGCGGCTCTATAGCGATAGCCAGTATCTGCGTGATGGCATCACCAAGTGGATCAACGGCTGGAAGCGGCGCGGCTGGCTGACCGCCGACAAGCAGCCGGTGAAGAACATCGATCTATGGCAACGACTCGACGCCGCCGCGGCTCCGCACGACGTCGCCTGGATTTGGGTACGCGGTCATTCCGGTCATCCCGAAAACGAACGAGCCGATGCGCTGGCGCGCGCTCGTATCGCCGAAGCAAGCCGGCAGAATCAGATCGTCTTTACCCCGGCCGCATCGTCGACCGAGGCAAGGTAGGTAGCGGTAAGGGCCCGTTTACAGGGCCTTGAGCATCGCGTCGGCGCTGGAGGCGTCCACCTGGCCCGGCTGTGCTTCGACGCTGAGCGACTTTACCACGCCATTATCGACCAGCATCGCGTACCGCTTTGAGCGCACTCCAAGGCCGCCCTTTGTCAGATCGAGCTCAAGGCCGAGGGCACGCGCGAAATCGCCGCTGCCGTCGGCCAGCATTCTGACCTTTCCTTCGGTCTTCTGTTCTTTGCCCCAGGCTCCCATCACGAACGCATCATTGACCGCCACGCAGGCGATTTCATCGACCCCCTTCGCCTTGAGGTCGGCGGCTTTATCCACGTAGCCGGGCAGGTGGCGCTGAGAGCAAGCCGGGGTGAAGGCGCCCGGCACGGCAAACAGCACGACCTTTTTGCCTCCGAAGATCTCGTCAGTGGTGAACTCCTTTACACCTTCCGGTGTTAGCTGCTTCAGCGTCACCGATGGTATCTTGTCACCAACATTGATGGTCATGTTATCCCTCCGGTGGTGTGCGAGACCAAGAGCCCGGGTCACGGCTTGCGTTCCCGCCGTTTAGGGGTCCGGCCGGCAGACCGATAGCATAGAGCGGATCGCTCGGCAAATCCGAGCGCGGGTACCCGGGCGACGTTTACTGGTGCATGAGCACGCGCAACGAAATCCGTGTATAGGCGGAGAGGCTGGGATCCTCAATTCAGGGTGGGAGAGGTGATAGTCGATCGGAAGTCGCTCGCGGGACATCTCTTGGTGGCGATGCCACAGATGCTAGACCCTCGGTTTGCTCGGTCTGTCATTTATCTTTGCACCCACAGCTCCGACGCAGGCGCGATGGGTCTCATTATCAATAAGCCGTTGGGCTCGTTGACGATGGGAGAGCTGTTCGCGCAGCTCGACATCGAACCGAGCGCAGTCGTCAATTTGCATCCGGTGCATTTTGGAGGCCCGGTAGAAGCAGGCCGAGGTTTTGTGCTCCACACGGCCGACTATCGCGAGGAGTCCACTCTCCATGTGGACGGCAATATTTCGGTCACGGCGAGCTTTGAGGTCCTGCGCGCTATAGGCAAAGATCAGGGTCCGCGCCAAAGCCTTTTCGCCCTCGGCTATGCCGGTTGGGCGCCAGGTCAACTTGACGCCGAAATCCAGGCTAATGGCTGGCTTTCTGTCGCTGCGGATGACGCTATCGTGTTCGCTCCCGATCACGACGGGAAATGGAATCGTGCGCTCGCCAAGCTCGGCATCGATCCGTCGATGTTGTCGAGCGACGCCGGTCACGCGTAAGAGCGGTATTTTTTTGCGCGTAAAGGACCGGCATTCACGCTCCCCGGCGCGAGCGCGTCCGGACGAATGCATTGCCCGTCGGCGACGCCTCAACCCCCGATGGTTGTGCGCACTTTTTCAGCACTGCGCCCATCCCAATCCTCGCGCAGGATCGCGAAAAGCAGGTGGTCCTGCCATTTCCCCTCGATGCACAAGTATTGCCGGGCATAGCCCTCCTGCCGGAACCCGGCTCGGAGCAGCAGGGAACGGCTCGGGGTGTTGTTCGGCAGGCAAGCTGCCTCGACCCGATGGAGGCGAAGCTGCTCGAAGGCAAAGGCCAGGACGAGAGGAAGTGCCGCCGTCATGTAACCCCTCCGCGCGAAGGGCTCACCGATCCAGTAGCCGAGACTGGCAGTCTCGGACACGCCGCGCCGTAGATTGGAGAGGCCGAGTCCGCCGATCAGTGTTTCGTCATCGGTGAAGATGAACAAGTTGTAGGCTTGGTCCGTCCTCCAGTCTTCGGCATAGCGGGCCACTCGGGCACGGAAGCTCGCTCGACTCAACGCGTCGACGGGCCAACTTGGCTCCCACGGTGCGAGAAAGGTTCGCGAACGGCCGCGCAGGCTCGCCCAGTCCTCGTAATCGCCGCGTTCGGGCGAACGCAAGAAGACACGCTCGCCGACCAAGCGAAACGGCTCCGCCCGAGCGAGAAAGATGCGGGGAAACGATTTGCGTTGTGGCGCCATCGCTATCGCAGCATCAAACGGCGAAGTAATCTCTGATGCGGTCGAACTCTTCAAGCCCGCTTAATGGTCCGAGCGCGGCGAGGGTAGGCGGAGCCGACCGCCAGCGAGCGACAACGCGGCTGATCGCGGCATCGTCGACCATTTCGATATGCCCGACGATCTCAAGCGGATCGAATGGCGTGCCATGGATCAGAAGATGCTGCGCCAGCTGCTCGCAGCGCGCGGAGGTACTCTCCAGCGACATCAGCAGACCGGCTTTCATTTGCGTTTTGGCACGATTTAGCTCAACCGGGGTCAACCCATCCTCGAGACGGATGACCTCGTTGCACATCGCGGGCACGAGTTCGGCCGCCTCGGCTTCACCGGTGCCGGCATAAATGCCGAACAGCCCCCCGTCGCGGTACCCATGGACGAATGAGTGGATCGCATAAACCAAGCCCCGCTTCTCGCGGATCTCCTGGAACAAGCGGGAGGACATGCCACCGCCGAACGCCGTCGACAGTACAGAGGCGGCGTAATAATCGGGATCGCCGAGCACTACCCCGGGAAAACCCAGAACGAGATGTAGCTGTTCGAGATCTCGCTGCTCGCGCCGGTCGCCGCCAGCATAGCACGCCGGCTCGGGCGTCACCGATCGTTCAGCCGGGAAGCCCCCGAGCAAGTTATCGGCGAGTCCTGCGAAGTGGTCGTGATCTAGATGTCCGGCTGCCGCCAACACCATGCGTCGGGCGCCGTAATGGTTACGCAGATATCCGATAATGGTGTCACGCTCGATTTTGCGGATGATTTCCGGGCTTCCCAGCACCGGCCGACCCATCGCCTGGTCGGGATATGCGCACTCTTGGAAATGGTCGAACACGATGTCGTCAGGTGTATCGTTGGCCTGGCCGATCTCCTGTAGGATCACCGCGCGCTCGCGCTCGATCTCCTCCGGCTGGAAGGTCGAGTTCTGAAGTATGTCGGAGAGGATATCGAGGGCGAGCGGGACGTCCTCCTTAAGTACTTTTGCGTAATAGGCCGTGCTTTCGCGCGAGGTATACGCGTTGAGATGGCCGCCGACCGCTTCGATCTCCTCAGCGATGCTGAGAGCGCTGCGGCGGTCGGTCCCCTTAAAGGCCATGTGCTCGAGGAAATGTGCGACCCCGTTGACGTCAGCCTGCTCGTGCCGGGTGCCGACATCGACCCAAATTCCGAGCGAGACCGTGTCGACGGTGTCGATACGGTCGGTGGCGACCCGCAATCCGTTGGGCAAAGTGGAAAGCTGCGTCGTCATTCTATGATCCGATCAGGAGTTTCCAGCACGCCGCGCGCGGGCGTGAATAAAGCTTGTTACGGCGCCTAGATCGTTGGGCAACACGACCATCCGCTCGCGCCTCTCGAGGATGTCGCTAAGGGCTGCGGGCAACACCGGACGAAGGCCGGTCGCATGTTCGACCACATCGGGAAACTTAGCCGGATGGGCGCAGGCCAGGGCGATCATCGGTACACTGGCGTTCCCCGCATTTATTTCCGCCTGCGCGGCCGCAACCGCGATCGCGGTGTGGGGATCGATCAGCAAGCCCGATCGCGCATAAGTCTCGGCGATGGTGTCCATCGTGTGAGTGTCGTCGACCTTGTAGGTAGAAAACAAGCGGCGCGCCGTGCGCCAGCCTTGGTCATCCTCGGGCATGCGGCCGCTCTGCCGAAAGAGCCGCATCATCTCGCTGACGGCTGCGCCGTTACGGCCCTTCAGCTCGAACAGCAGGCGCTCGAAATTGCTCGACACCTGAATGTCCATGCTGGGCGTGAAGCTCGGCTCGACGGGGGCGATCGCCATCCGTCCGGTCGCAAAATAGCGTGCTAGAATGTCGTTACGGTTGGTGCCAATGACCAGCCTGTCGATCGGGAGACCCATGCGGCGCGCGATGTGCCCAGCATATACATTGCCGAAATTGCCGGTAGGCACACTGAACGAAATTGGGCGGGCCGGGGCCCCGAGTGCCACTGCGGCGGCGAAATAGTACACGGTCTGAGCTGCGATCCGGGCCCAATTGATCGAATTGACCGCCGAGAGATTGAGCGCACACCGCAGCTTTGCGTCGGCGAACAGGGCTTTGACGAGATCCTGACAGTCGTCAAAAGTGCCCTCGACGGCGATTGCATGGACATTCGCCGAATCGACCGTCGTCATCTGCCGCCGTTGAATTTCGGAAACTCGATTGTGCGGAAAGAGCATGAAGATGTCGATCGCTTCCCTATCACGGCAAGCCTCAAGGGCGGCAGAGCCGGTGTCTCCTGAGGTTGCGCCAACGACAGTTATATGTTCGTGCCGCCGCGCGAGCACCACGTCAAACATCGGCCCGACAAGTTGCAGCGCGAGATCCTTGAAGGCGAGTGTCGGCCCATGGAACAGTTCAAGCAGCCACAGCCGCTCGTCGAGCTGAACCAGTGGTGCGACCGCGGCCCGATTGAAACTGCTGTAGGCCGCTGCTGTGAGGCGCCGCAGCTCATCCGTTGCAAAAGTTTCGCCGGCGAACAGGGAAACAACGCGAGCCGCCAGCTCCGCATAGGGCAGACTGGCACAGTCCCGCAAGGTCGTCTCGCTGAGCACAGGCAGCCGGTCCGGCACATAGAGGCCACCGTCCGCCGCGAGGCCGGCCAGAAGCACCTCTGTGAACGAGTGGGTGGATGGTGAGGGGCGGTGATCGCGGGTACTGAGATAACGCACGAGTTCGGGTCCAATTCGGGCACCGAGCCTATCGCTGCGCCGGCACCCCCGCAACCGGATGTGGGCCATCCCGGAAATTCGGTTCCGAAAAGGCACGGCGCAGCGCGCTGTCCGCTCCGCTGAATCACCTTGGAACATAGAAGGTACCGTCTTGCGAACGCCAATCAATACGGTAATAACGATCGACCGAATAAAGGACGTCGTCCGTAAAACGAAATGAATTTACGGCGGCGATGAAGAATGTGACATGATTCGGTTTCTCGATCATCACAAATATCGGCGCGGAGTTGCACGACTGTGAACTCCTTGGCAGCTATACGCCGGATGAGCTCGTTTTGGTCGAGCTTGCCGGCTAGGATGAATTGACGTGAATTAAACGGATCCAAGGTAAATGGTTGGCCGGCGCGATAACACAACAGCAAACTCTCGCAAATCGCCGGTCCATGCCTCTCCGAGATAAACTCGGCTTCGGCCAAAAAGGACCTTTCGGCTCGGCGGTCGATTTCCAGCAAGCCGCCAACACGATAAATTTGCGTAAAAGCCTCGGAGCTCCTCGCCAAGATCGGCTGCGCGAGGAAGAGCGGCACAACGCCAAGTGCGAATTTGGCCGCGCGGGCGTTAGCGGATGCTTCGGTGGTCGTGCGGCTGCGCAGTTCATGGAGCAAGACACCCGCCGCGATGGCGAGAAACACCGCTGCGTCCTGAAACATGTTGTAGGAAGTTCCCTCAAAGCCCGCGAAGATCGTAGCAGCGCAAATCGAAATGACGCCGTAGGCGGCAAGAATAAGGCGGTCGCACGAAAAGATTAGGCGGGCGAACAAAAGAATCATTGCGAGAGGAAATTCGCTCAGACGCAAATACTTCATCAAATGGTAGCGCGCCCCGTGCCACGCAAAGACCCGTGGCGACAGCAGATGATCAACAAAGGTGCCGCCTGCGACAAGGTGCGTAACTCCGACGAAGCTGACCGCGAGACCGGCGCAGCAGCCGAACCAGAACGACAGCCGGCGCGGCGCGCGGATCGCCATATCGAAAGTGATCGCGAGCGGGATCGCTAAGACGTTGTGCTTGACGAAGCCACCGAGCGTGACGAGTACCGCTGTACGCAGTAGGCTGAGCCCATCCTGCGGTCTCGAAATTTAACTGACAAGGCCGCCGAGCATTAGCGCCTCAGCCAAAGTCTGTGGATCGTCGACCGCGACCCAGCTGGGCGCAACGAGATAACAAAAGCCTAGAGCACAACCCCCGCCGAAGACCGCATCAACCCGGTCACCGCCGAAACGGCCAATTGTAGCGGCTGACAAGATGCCTACGCTGACAAAGGACACCAGCGCAATGATTCGTCCGCTTAATAAGAGGTTGTGGACTATGAAATTTACGCTGACTACAAGCAAGAACGACAAAATCGGATAATTGTTTATGCGCCAATCGTCGCTATCGTAAATTAATTCATGATCGATAAGTCTTTGGGCGTTATAGACATTCCAGCCTTCGTTATAATTTCGCTCGAAGATGAACCCGATCGAGAGGAGGCTGGGGGTGGCCAGCGCAATTGCGTAAACCAAAACGAGAATGGCAAAGACGGGAAGAACCCGCGTCGCGGGTCCTGATCGTGATGGGGTGGACGACGACTATCGAAATGCGAAGATCCCGGCCCTCCGCCTCCGAGGTCGGTCTTTCCGCAATTGATCCCGTAAGCCCAAATTTGTCGAATCCGCCTGGTTGGCTCCGCCTTCGGTGGGTTAGAGGGGGATGCTGGACCGATCTCGGCGCCGCGCCATTGTCAATTCTCTGTCCGGAAGAGTGGCGCGCTCTGACCTTGACGAAGGCTCTCACCGGGCCGGAGCGGGCGCGATGCGCATGCCGAGCAAAGGTGCGGCCGCTTCTAGACCACATGTCCGCCTGAGGACGGGGCGACCCGTCTCACAGTATGCAGGTAGCGAGGGTTGCGCCGGATTGGCCGGTGCCGGGCCTCATGCATAGGAGACGGGTCGTGGAGGATCGTATCACGTATGTCGGTCTTGATGTTCACAAGGAGGGGATCGTCGTGGCGGTGGCCGAGGGCGGCCTGCGCGGCGAGGTGCGGGAATACGGCCGGATCGCCAACACGGCGGCGGCGTTAGATCGTCTGGTGCGCAAGCTCGGCGGCGAGGGTGTGAGGCTTCGGTTCTGCTATGAGGCAGGGCCGTGCGGCTATGGCATCCAACGTGACTTGTTGGCGCGCGGGCAGGAATGCGTTGTGGTGGCGCCCCCGGCTTTCGCCGGGGCAGGCTTGCTGATCCCGAAGCGGGCGGGCGACCGGGTCAAAACGGATCGGCGGGATGCGGCCGGTCTGGCGCGGCTGCATCGGGCGGGTGAGCTGACGGCGGTGTGGGTTCCGGATGCCAAGCACGAGGCGATGCGCGATCTGGTGCGTGCCCGTCTTGACGCGGTGCATGCGTTGCGCCGAGCGCGCCAGCAACTCTCGGGCTTCCTATTGCGCCAGGGCTGCCATTACGGGCGGCCGGCGTGGACCAAACTGCACCGCCGCTGGCTCGCCGGGTTTGCGGTTTGAGCAGGCGGCACATCATATCGTGCTTGAGGACTACATTGCGGCGATCGAAGCCGCCGAGGCCCGGCGTGATCGGCTGACGGCGCAGATCGAGGCGATGCTGCCGGATTGGACGCTGGCGCCAATCGTGGCGGCGCTGCAAACGATGCGTGGCATAGCGCTGGTCAATGCGGCAACCCTGATCGCCGAACTGGGTGACCTCTCGCGCTTCGCCAATGCGCGTCAATTAATGGCCTATCTCGGGCTGGTGCCATCCGAGCATTCGAGCGGTGCCAGCGTCAAACGCGGCGGCCTCACCAAGGCCGGCAACAAGGCCGCTCGTCGACTGCTGATCGAGGCGGCCTGGTGTTACCGCTTCCCGGCCCGGGTCAGCCGCGAGTTGCGGCTCCGGCAGGAGGAGCAGCCCAGGCCGATCCGCGAGATCGCCTGGAAAGCGCAGCTCCGGCTGTGCGCGCGCTATCGCAGGCTCGCCCGCAGTGGCAAGCCGGCCAATGTCGTCACCGGCGCGATCGCCCGCGAGCTGGCCGGCTTCATCTGGGCCATTGCCCGGCGCGTGCCGCCGGCGGCGGGCTGATCGGAACAAACGTGTGATCGCATCCAAAGGAGGCGCCAGCGAACCACGCGACATGCTACCGCCGGGCAAGGCCGGGGGCACGGCCGCGGTCAGGAGAACCCTCGTATCCACTATCTGCCGGATCGCCGATCCGACGCTGGTCGCTAGACCGAGGCAGCTCCGCGACGTATCAGCGGTCATGCGGTTCCGACCCGCGCATCAGAGTATGATCAACCATCGTCATGACGGCCGTGCCTCCCGCTTTGCCCGACAGAGCCTGCAACAAATGCTTGAAAGAAAGCCACGAATTTACTTGCCCGCTACTTGCAAAGGCGGACATGAGAGTGGAAGCTTCGTGTAACTGTGCGGAACCTCGAACAGCGCGGCATCTTGTCTGCCGATCTTGACGTGGCGCAATTGCCAATCGATTGTCGAAAACTTGCCGCTTTTCGTTACAAACTTGCCGACGCATTTCATCGGAACCCCGTCGCGGCTGAGCCACAGCGAGCCGGTCGCATGGGCGTCAGGCGAATTCTGGTCCACCAGGTATTCCGTCGTTGCGATGCCCTCGATGCTCGCCTGCCCGATGGCCTTGCTCAGATCAGGGTGACTCAAGACTGAAAAGCCGATCGGGAGCACAAATTCGACGAAGGTATGGAGTTGAGGCAGCACGATCTCGCCAAGCGTGCTGTCGCCGTGTAGGAAAAAGATCGGCTTTATTGCTTGTAAATCCTGCTCGTGTCGTTGGTCGCCCGGCATGTGCCACATTCTGCCGGTATAACTCCGCCCATCGAGGATCAGCACCCGCTCTGCGGTGAAGCCGACCCGAGCGTCGCCGATCGTCTCGGCCTGCGCATGGATCGACAGCAACACTGTTAGCGAAAACGCGATCGGAGAGAGAGAGCGCACGCATGGTTAATTTTGGGTCCGACCCGGGGTTGACGGGCAGCAGGTGCTGCTGCGGTCTTGCGACGCGCTGGACAGCGCCTGCGTAACGCCTATCCTGCGCCAGGTGAAACTGCAACGTTTGAGACGAGGCGGTCGCGATGAAAGGCCGGGTCAATGCGCCGGTCCTCGCATTTCCGAGGGGGCGATGAACGACGCCGACGGAACGATCACGGCCAAAGTCCATGCTGCGATCGCCAACATACCGGCCGCCGCTTGGGATGCGTGCGCCGGGGATGGCAATCCGACCATCTCGCACGCCTTTTTGAATGCGCTAGAGGAAAGCGGCTCGACGACAGCCCGTACCGGCTGGACGCCCCAGCATCTGTCTGTCGCCGGCCCAGGTGCTGCGGTCGTGGGAGTGGTGCCGCTGTACGCGAAGACCCACTCCTATGGCGAGTACGTCTTCGATTATGGGTGGGCGGACGCTTACGAGCGCGCCGGCGGCCGCTACTATCCGAAGTTGCTCTCCGCGGCGCCGTTCACTCCGGTCCCCGGGCCACGGCTGATGGTGCGTCCGGGCGCGCCGCCGGAGACGCGGGCACACCTGATTGCGGCGATGATAGAATTCGCCAAGCGGCGTCGAATTTCGTCGCTCCACGTCAATTTCCCCGAACACTCCGATATGGAAGCACTGACCGAGGCGGGGTTTCTGCAACGCTTCGGCCAGCAGTTTCATTGGACAAATGAGGGCTATCGCGATTTCGACGATTTCCTTGCGGCGTTGAATTCGCGCAAGCGCAAGGCGGTGAAGAAGGAGCGCCGCGAGGCGCTCGCACGAGGTCTCGAAATCGAGGTCCTCACCGGAACCGATCTGAAGCCTCGTCATTGGGACGCTTTTTATGAATTCTATCTTGCGACCTCGGATCGCAAGTGGGGCTCAGCTTACCTCAATCGCCGCTTTTTCGCGTTGATTGGCGAGCGAATGCCCGAGAAGATCGTCCTCGTCATGGCGCGTTGTGGCGCCAATTACGTCGCGGGCGCGTTTAACCTTCTCGGTACAGATACGATCTACGGTCGCAACTGGGGCAGCTATGGAGACTATAAGTTCCTCCATTTTGAATGCTGCTATTATCAAGCGATCGAATTCGCCATTGCACACAGGCTAAAGCGCGTCGAGGCGGGCGCACAAGGGCCGCATAAGATCCAGCGCGGCTATCTTCCTACGTCGACCTACAGCGCCCACTGGATCCCCGATCCGGCTTTCCGGCGAGCAGTCGCGCAATTCCTCGCCCGCGAACGCGACATGATCGAGCGCAAGATAGAGGGTTTTGCTGAGTTTTCTCCGTTTCGTCGTGAGGAAGCCTGACCCTAACTCACCTTACAAGCAGCGATAGGCTCGGTTACTCGACCAACTCAGGCTCAGGCTCCTGTGACGCCGGCGCGACCGGGCGCTCCTCGAAGGAGAAGGCGAGCCCGTCCTCCTCAGCTTTGCGCGTGACCCGGACTATCCCGCCCTTAGCCAACCGCCCGAACAGCAACTCGTCGGCGAGCGGCTTCTTGATGTGTTCTTGAATGACGCGGGCCAGAGGCCGCGCGCCGAACAGCGGATCGTAGCCTTTTTCCGCGAGCCAGGTGCGCGCACCCGCATCGAGCTCGATAATGACATTCCGATCGGCAAGCTGCTCTTCGAGCTGCAGCACGAACTTGTCGACAACTCGGCCGATGGTCTCGGTCGACAGCGGGGAAAAGGAGATCGTCGCGTCAAGCCGATTGCGGAACTCGGGTGAGAACATACGGTTGATAGCTTCGTGATCGTCGCCTTCGCGAATGCCGCTGCCGAAGCCGATCGCCGGTTTGGCTAGGTCCGAGGCTCCAGCGTTCGTCGTCATGATCAGGATGACGTTGCGGAAATCGACAATCTTGCCGTTGTGATCGGTCAGCTTTCCGTAATCCATCACTTGCAGCAAGATGTTGAAGAGATCGGGATGCGCCTTCTCGATCTCGTCGAGCAGAAGCACGCTGTGGGGGTGCTGGTCGATCGCGTCGGTCAACAGCCCTCCCTGGTCGAAGCCGACATACCCGGGGGGTGCGCCGATCAGCCTCGATACCGTGTGGCGCTCCATGTACTCCGACATGTCGAAACGTGTGATCTCGATGCCGAGCGTGCGCGCGAGCTGCCGCGCCACCTCGGTCTTGCCAACACCAGTCGGGCCGGAAAACAAGTAACTGCCGATCGGCTTCTCGGGATCGCGCAAGCCCGCCCGTGCCAGCTTGATTGCGGAGACCAATGCTTCGATCGCTGTATCCTGCCCGAACACCATGGTCTTTAGGTCGCGCTGCAGGTTCTTCAGTATCTCCCGATCGTCGCGCGACACGCTCTTTGGCGGGATCCGCGCCATCGTGGCGATGCACGCCTCGACCTCTCTCGCGGTGATGGTTTTGCGGCGGCGGTTCTCCGGGACGAGCATCTGGGCGGCCCCGGTCTCGTCGATAACGTCGATCGCCTTGTCAGGCAGCTTGCGGTCGCCGATGTAGCGATGCGAGAGTTCCACTGCGGCACGCAGCGCGTCGCTCGTGTAGCGGACCTTGTGGTGCCGCTCGTAGTAGGGTTTGAGCCCACGCAGGATCTTAACCGAATCTTCAACGGTAGGCTCGTTTACGTCGATCTTCTGAAAACGGCGGACGAGCGCTCGATCCTTCTCGAAATAGTTGCGATATTCCTTGTAGGTCGTCGAGCCGATGCAGCGGATCACCCCGCCGGCAAGCGCCGGTTTCAACAGGTTTGAGGCATCCATCGCGCCGCCGCTGGTCGCACCTGCGCCGATCACCGTGTGGATCTCGTCGATAAACAAAATGGTGCCGGGTTGGGCCTCGAGCTCCGCCAACACTGCCTTGAGCCGTTCTTCGAAATCGCCGCGATATCGAGTGCCCGCAAGAAGCGCTCCCATGTCGAGGGCATAGATCGTCGAGTTGAGCAGTACTTCGGGTACTTCACGCTGAACAATGCGCCGCGCCAAGCCCTCGGCGATCGCCGTCTTGCCGACGCCAGGTTCTCCGACATAGAGCGGATTGTTCTTGGCCCGCCGGCACAAGATCTGAATCGTGCGTTCGACCTCCGCTTCACGCCCGATCAGCGGATCGATCCTGCCCCCTTTTGCTTTCTTGTTTAGATTGACACAATAGGAATCGAGCGCGTCATGATTGCGCTTCTGCGACTTTTCGCCGCGTTCGTCCTCGTCGGTGCCTTGTACGCGCCGGGTTTCTGAACGTCCCGGCGCTTTGGCGATGCCATGGGATATGTAATTGACCGCATCGAACCGGGTCATGTCCTGTTCTTGCAGGTAGTATACAGCGTGGCTTTCGCGCTCCGCGAACATAGCTACGAGGACGTTTGCGCCGGTCACCTCCTCACGGCCCGAGGATTGGACGTGAATTGCTGCGCGCTGCAGTACGCGCTGAAAGCTCGCCGTCGGCTTTGCGTCGTCACCGTGGGCGGCAACAAGGTTGCCAAGCTCATTATCGACATAGTTCAGGACTTCGCGGCGCAGCCGATCAAGATCGACCCCGCAAGCACGCAACACAGCGATCGCGTCCTGATCTTCGGTCAACGCGAGGAGCAGATGTTCGAGCGTGGCATATTCGTGCCGGCGCTCATTGGCACAGGCGAGAGCCCGATGCAGCGACTTTTCGAGATTGCGTGACAACACGCCCGCCTATCCTTCCTCCGACCCCGGGCAAGCCCGGAGGTCAGTCCTTTTCCAGCGTACACTGCAGCGGATGCTGGTGCTGCCGGGCAAAATCCATGACTTGGGTCACCTTGGTTTCGGCCACCTCGTAGGTGTAGACACCGCAGACCCCCACGCCGCGCTTATGCACGTGCCACATGATGCGGGTCGCCTCCTGCCGGTTCTTGTTGAAGAACCGTTCAAGAATGTGGACGACGAATTCCATGGGTGTGTAATCGTCGTTCAACATCAATACCTTATACATCGACGGCTTCTTCGTCTTCGGCTTCGCCTTGACGACGACACCCGTACCCGGCCCTTCCTCGCCGCGCTTTCCGTTCTCGCTCATTTCGGCCCGAGGGATAACGCTGCTTGCTGACCTGATGATATTGGCTTTCTGCCTCTCCACAAAAGCCTTTTCCTTCAACTAGGCAAAGCTCGCGGCACCGCCGGTCATTCGGTTCGATGAGGCCGCCGCAGCAAGCCGTCAATCATCGCATCGATTGACGCGCCGCGGTGCAGCACCGCCTCCACAGCCTCACTAATGGGCATCTCAACTCCTAGCTGATTCGCCAATCTCGCGACAGCGGCGGCGGTAGCCACGCCTTCGACGACGGAGCGCCGGCCGGCGAGCGCAGCACCGAGCTTCTGACCGCGACCGAGCGCAACACCGAGTGCGTAGTTGCGCGACTGGGTAGCGCAGCAGGTCAGCACGAGATCGCCGACACCCGAGAGGCCACCAAAGGTTTCAGCGCGGCCGCCCTTGGCGAGGCCCAGCCGAATCATCTCGGCGAGCCCACGGGTAATCAGCGAGGCACGGGCATTCTCGCCCAATCCACGGCTTTCAACGGTGCCGCATGCGATTGCCAGCACGTTCTTCACCGCGCCGCCGATTTCGGCCCCGGTCGGATCGTTCGACAAATAGGGTCGGAACCTGCTATTCCCGAGCGCCGCCGCGAAGCCGCGAGCGAGCCGCCTATCATGGCTGGCAATTGTGACTGCCGTCGGCAGGTCGAGAGCAACCTCGGCGGCAAAGGTCGGTCCCGACAGCACCGCGGAAGGCGAATTGGGCAGGAGTTCGGCCGAAACCTCTGACATGGTTTTGAGCGACCCGGCCTCGATTCCCTTGGCACAGTTGAGCACCGGCATTCCCGCAGGCAGACCGGGTCGAAGCGCAATGATAACGCCGCGAAGAAATTGAGCCGGCACGACGAGCAGCGCTGCTCCCGTGCCGGCCATCGCCGCATCGATGTCGTTCGTCGCAACGATCGCCGGGTCAAGCGCTACGCCGGGCAAGAAGAGCGGGTTTTCATGCCGCTCGTTGATCGCGGCGACGACATCGTGGTCGCGGGCCCACAGCACCACGTTCGAGCCGGCTCGCCGGGCGACGACGGCGAGCGCGGTCCCCCAGGCACCGCCTCCGATGATAGCCAACCGGTTCACGCGGCCGACCTCATTTATGCCGCCGTGTGACCTCCGCTCCCGGCCGCTGCGGTGCGCCGGTGTCAAGCGGCCAACGCGGCTGGGGCGCCGCATCGAGATCATCGACGAGGCCGAGAAGAAGCCGCTCGATCCCCGCCCAGGCGATCATTGCCGCGTTGTCGGTGCACAGTGCCGGCGGTGGCACGACAAAGCGCAGCCCTGCATCCTCCGCGAGCGCCGCAAGGCGTACTCGCAGATAGCTATTGGCCGCGACACCTCCGGCCGCGACTAGGGTGGTCCCCTCCGGATGGCGGCGGCGAAACCAGTGGACGGCATTCGTTGTCCTGTCGATAAGCGAATCGCAGATGGCGAGTTGGACCGACGCGGCGAGATCGGCGGCATCCCTACAGTTGCTGCCTACCCCCTTTGCGATCAGGTGGCGTACCGCCGTCTTAAGTCCAGAGAACGAGAAGTCGCAGCCGCGCCTGCCCTTGAGTGGCCGGGGCAAGACAAAGCGGTACGCGTCACCCTCGCGGGCCATGCGTTCGATTGCAGGGCCGCCGGGATAGCCGAGCCCGATCAGTTTTGCGGTCTTGTCGAATGCCTCTCCTGCCGAGTTGTCGAGTGTCGTACCCAAGCGAGTATAGCGCCCAACCCCGTTGCACACCAGGAGCTGACAATGCCCGCCGGAGACCAGCAAGAGAATATAGGGGAAATCAACGCGATTTGTCAGTCGGGAGGTCAGCGCGTGACCTTCGAGGTGGTTGACAGCGATGAAAGGCTTGCCGGCGCCCCAGGCGATCCCCTTCGCCATCATCGTGCCGACAATCAGACCTCCGATCAGACCGGGGCCCGAGGCAGCGGCTACTCCATCGATCTCGGCCAGCAAGACATTGGCCTCGGCGAGCGTGCGGGCGATCACGGTATCGAGATGATCGAGATGCGCCCGCGCGGCAATTTCGGGCACGACCCCGCCAAAAGGGGCATGTTCGGCGATCTGCGGCCGAAGCTGATTGGATAGTATCTTTGGACCCTGAGGCGTCGCGGCAACGATTGCGGCGGCGGTCTCGTCGCAACTCGTTTCGATTCCGAGAACCATCATCGAGCCGGTGATGTCCGCGACCACAACCTACGGCGAGTATGCTGCCGTACTCGCGATTAGCCGGGCGGCGCGACCTCGTAGGTCTTGAGCGTTTTGTCGGTCGCCGCCTCGATCTCCAGCAGCTTGACGGAATACCCCCACAGCACCGCCGCATGACGCAACACGGCGCGGCTGCTCTTTTCCTCGAGCAAGACACCGTCATGGACGTAGTGTGCGAGGACTAGGCAGCGGTCCCCTCTGAGATCAACATCTACGACCTGAATGTCCGGCTCACGGCGGGACAGGTCATACTGCCGCGACAATGCGCTGCGGATTTTGCGATAGCCGATATCGTCGTGGATCGCCTCGACCCGGAGAGCCGGCTTGGTGCTGTCGTCCGAAACCTGGAACAGGCGAAAGCGACGGATCAGCGCCGGGCTCAAATATTGCAGCACGAAGCTTTCGTCGCGATAGTTCGCCCAGGCATGACGCAACACGCCATAGCCGTCTCCCCTTCCGGCAATGTCGGGAAACCACTCCCGATCCTCATCGGTCGGATCCTCGCAGATGCGATGGATATCGCTCATCATCGCGAAACCCAGCGCGTAAGGGTTGAACCCGCTGAAGCGCGGGTCGTCGAAATCCGGTTGAAAAATGACGCTCGAATGCGAATGCAGGAACTCCAGCATCGAGCCTTCTGTGATCAGGCCTTTGTCGTGCAGCCGCCGCATGATCTCGTAATGAACGAACGTCGCACACCCTTCGTTCATCAGCTGGAGCTGTTTCTGCGGGTAAAAATATTGCGCAATCAGCCGGACGATACGAACCAACTCGCTTTGCCAATCCTCGAGCCGCGGAGCCCGCTTCTCGATCAAATAAAGCAAATTCTCCTCAGGCAAACCCAGATCCCGTTTGATCTCCTGCAGGCGCGCTTCGGCGGTGTCGGGATCCTCCTTGTCCTTTCCCCCTCCGGGCACGGTGCGCCACAAATCATTGTAAGTAGCTTCGGAGTGCGCGCGCCATTCCTGGGCACGGCGCTGTTCCTCCGCAAGGTTGGGTTTGCTGCGATGGGCATAACGGTTGACCCCATGATCCTTTAGCGCATGCGCGGCATCCAAAACGCGTTCGACCGCCTCAACGCCATATCGCTCTTCGCATTTGGCGACATAGTCGCGGGCAAAGCTCAAATAATCAAGGATGCCGTTTGCATCGGTCCACTGCCGAAATAAATAGTTGTTCTTGAAAAAATGATTATGGCCGAATGCAGCATGCGCGATGACAAGCGTTTGCATCGTCATGGAATTTTCTTCCATGATATAGCAAATGCAAGGATTGGAGTTGATGACGATTTCGTAAGCGAGTCCCTGTAAGCCGCGGCGGTAAAGCGTCTCATGAAAGGCAAAGCGCTTACCGAAGCTCCAATGACGGTACATCAGCGGCAGCCCAACCGAGGCGTAAGCGTCAAGCATCTGCTCCGAAGTGATCACCTCGATCTGGACGGGGTAAACGTCGAGGCCGAGGTCATCGAGGGCGATCCGCTCTACCGCATCGTAGACTTGGCGCAGCGCCGCGAAATCCCAGTTTGGGCCGGTGAAGAGCGGGGCCGAGGCCTCGAGGCGTACCGCCTCCGTTAAGCGCGTGTCAGGCACGAACGCCCCCTTTTGCAAACAGTTCGTGGAACACCGAGAAGATTTGCGAAGGGTCGCCGACACGGCGCATCGCAAAGTGCGGATGCGCGGGCGCGACCTCTGTGTAGGCTCGCCAGAGATCACTGTCGCGCGACAAGCCCGTCAGACTACCTCCCATCCCGTCGCCAACCTCAACATAGGCAAAGTATTGACAGAGCGGAAGCACTTCTCCACCAAGCAGCGCCACACAACGGCCGCTATCCGCCCCGTAATTGTCGCCGTCTGAGGCCTGTGCTGCGTAGATATTCCACCGATCGGTGGAATATCGAGCCCGCGCGATCTCGAGCATCTTCTCGAGTGCGGTCGAAACAACAGTGCCGCCAGTTTCGCGACTGTAAAAAAATGTCTCTTCGTCTACTTCCTCCGCAGTACTAGTGTGGCGGATGAAGACGATATCGACATGCCGATAGCGCCGGATCAGAAAAACATGCAATAGCATAAAGAAGCGCTTGGCGAGGTCTTTCATCGCCTCGGTCATCGACCCCGATACATCCATCAGGCAGAACATCACCGCTTCGGTATTCGGGCGAGGTACGCGCTCGAAACGGTTGTAGCGGACATCGAGCGGGTCGATATAGGGAATTATCTTGCTGCGATGCTCGAGTCGATCGAGTTCCCGGACGAGCCTGTCGGCCTCCTCGTCGGCGCCGCGGGCGCGGGCGTTCTCGATCGCCTCGCGGATGGCTTCGAGTTCCCATTGCTTGGGTCGCCGCAACGAAATGCGTCGGGCCATGCTGTTACGCATTGTCCGGCGGACGCTAAGATTCGCCGGGCTCCCTGTGACCGTGTAGCCGGCGCGCTGTAAATCAACCGCGAACGTTTCCTTGAGGCTCTTCTTCACGAGATCGGGCAGTTCGAGATCCTCGAAGAACATGTCGAGGAACTCTTCCTTGGAGAGCGTGAACTCGAACGCGTCCTCACCGGATCCGTCCGGGCTGCCCTGCGACCCGCCGCGCCCTTCGCCGCCGTTTGGCCGCGGAATCTCGTCGCCCCTGAGATACTCCTTGTTGCCCGGAACGACATGCTCGGTCCGGCCGGTGCGACGGCTATGGTGAAAGATCGGCTCGCTGATCCCGCGGGTCGGGATCGCCACCTTCTCGCCCTGACCGACGTCGGCGACCTTGCGCTTGCGCAATGCCTCCTGCACCGCCGATTTGACTTCTGCCCGGGCGCGCCCGAGAAACCGCTGCCGGTTACTGAGACTCTTGCCCTTGGGGTTGGGCCGCCGGTCGACGATATTCATCGGTTGTCCTCCAGACCGGACGGGCGGCTCGCTCGCCTACCCGGCCTTGTTCACCCGCATATACCACTCGACGAGGCGGCGAACCTGCCGCTCGGTGTAGCCGCGCGACACCATTCGCTCCAGAAAATCGGCGTGCTTCCTTTCGGTTTCGGAATCCTTCTTGGAACCAAAGCTGATGACCGGCAACAGGTCCTCGACCTGTGAAAACATGCGCCGTTCGATTACCTCGCGCAACTTCTCATAGGAGGTCCAGGAGGGGTTATTCCCGGCATTGTTGGCGCGCGCCCGCAAAGCGAACTTGACGACCTCGTTGCGGAAGTCTTTCGGGTTTGCGATCCCGGCGGGCTTTTCGATCTTCGACAATTCCTGATTCAACAGCTCGCGGTTCATCAGCTGCCCGGTATCCGGATCTTTGTAGTCGGAATCCTCGATCCAGGCATCGGCGTAGGCGACGTAGCGGTCGAACAGGTTTTGTCCATAATCCGAATATGATTCGAGGTAAGCTTTCTGTATCTCGTGCCCAATGAACTCGGCATAGCGCGGTGCGAGTTCGGCCTTTATGAAGTTGAGGTACTTCTTCTCGGCGTCGTCTGGGAACTGCTCGCGCCAGATGGCTTGCTCGAGCACGTACATCAGATGGACAGGATCAGCTGCGACTTCCTGCGTATCGAAATTAAAGGTACTCGACAAGACCTTGAAAGCGAAGCGGGTGGAGATGCCGTCCATTCCCTCGTCCACGCCGGCGGCATCGCGGTATTCCTGAACCGACTTCGCACGCGGATCGGTGTCCTTCAGGCTTTCACCATCGTAGACCCGCATCTTAGAATACAAATTTGAGTTTTCATGCGGTTTCAGTCGCGACAGTGTACTAAAACGCGAGAGAATATCAAGGGTTGACGGTGCGCAAGGTGCATTTGCCAACTCACTATTCAGCAGTAGCTTTTCGTAAATCTTCCGCTCTTCGGTCGCTCGCAGGCAATAAGGCACCTTGATAACAGAAATTCGATCGATAAAGGCCTCGTTGTTGCGATTGTTCTTAAAGGACTGCCATTCAGCCTCGTTCGAATGCGCAAGAACAATACCCTGATAGGGGATACCGCCGATATTCTCGGAGCCGACGTAATTGCCTTCCTGCGTCGACGTCAGCAACGGGTGCAGCATCTTAATCGGCGCCTTGAACATCTCGACGAATTCCATAAGGCCCTGCGTCGTACGGTTTAGGCCGCCCGAATAGGAGTACGCGTCGGGATCGTTCTGGCTGAAAAACTCGAGCTTACGAATATCGACCTTGCCCACCAGACTAGAGACATCCTGATTATTCTCGTCGCCGGGCTCAGTCTTGGCTATGCAAATCTGTTTCAACCGCGAAGGTTGCAAGCGAACAACCGTGAACTTCGTGATGTCGCCACCAAATTCCTCGAGCCGTTTGACGGCCCACGGCGAGATCGTTCCTGTCAGACGACGCACCGGGATTCCGTAGTGCCTCTCGAGTTCGGGGCCCATCGTCACCGGGTCGAACAGACCAAGCGGGCTTTCAAAGACCGGGCTGATCTCGTTGCCTGCCTTCAACACGTAGACCGGCTCTTTCTCCATCAGCTGCTTCAAACGCTCGGCAAGAGAGGATTTGCCGCCACCGACGGGGCCTAGCAGATAAATGATCTGCTTGCGCTCCTCGAGCCCCTGTGCAGCATGGCGGAAGAAGCCGACAATTCGCTCGATCGTCTCCTCCATGCCGTAGAAGTCGGAGAACTCGGGATACACCTTGATCGTACGGTTCATAAAGATACGGCCCAGGCGCGGCTCCTGGCTCGTATCGACCATTACGGGCTCGCCGATCGCGCGCAACATCCGCTCGGCTGCCCCGGCATAGTAGGCCGGCTCATCGGAGCATTTACCGAGGTAATCCTCTATCGAGAGTTCGACCTCTCGCCGGTTCTCGTACAACCGCGAATAAAGTCCGAAGATCCCATCGTCAAATCTCATCTCTCTCACCTCAACCGCTGCCCGCTCTCGACTCGCATTACCCTTAGTTTAGAACGCCAAGTTGCGGCGGACGTTTCATCCGTACTTTGTAATTAGTCGTAAATCCTGGTAAACTTTTGTTACGCACGTGGACGTTAGAGCAACCTACAATTTCTGGTTTTATGCAAACCCTCTGCCAGGCTTGCGACGCATCCCAGGATGGCTCCTCGCCGACACCCGAAGCTCTCCACCAGTAGCTTCGTAACAACACTTTGTGGCGAGAGTGCGGATATCTCCAGCCCAATAGCCTGCCGTACTGACTGCGGATCGGCCGCTGCTGATGCATCTTCCCTCGCGAGGTTCCAACAACATATTGTGGCAGCCTGATCATCTTTGCCCATTATATATTAAGTTTCCGGAAATCCCAATGAAAATATAAGTTAACATAAGGGATTGCGGTAAGGGCGAGTTCCTGACTGCCATCAACCGCGCCCCAAAGAGAGCACCGCGGCGTTCTGCCGCAGTGGGGCGGCATCATCCCTGTGCGCTTGGTTTCTAACGGACGGACCATCTAGCGGGCTGCCGATATTACGGGCTGCAGCGCCGCCCGCAAAACGCCGCGTCTCTGATAGTCCGCGAGTGGCACACCGAGTCGATCGAAACATGCGAGGTTGCCCGACCTCATACCGCCTCTCCGGCCCAGGGTGACTTTTCCCTAGGAACACCGCCCAGCCGCTATTGCTACAACAGTAATGTTCAATTGTCAACATAAAGTGTCTTCTGAGCAAACATCACAGGATTGTCGGCTCGCATCCAACGCCTCGGCGAGTTGTCTTCGGCTCCGCTCAGCGGCTGTTTCCGGTCTCTCCAGCCTAAGCAATGGTCGGCGGGTAACGCATCGGTTCTTGGTGCATAGCCCTTCGCTTGTTTCTGATCCTCCAGGCCACCTGGTATCGCACACGATGTCAGGGCAGTTTCTCTACCTAGTTCCAGTAGGATCGACACACTCCATGTAGCAGCCTTAACCTCCGGAAACTTTTCCGACGCTCCTTCGACGCAATAATTAGCCACCACACCGCCTCGCGTATATCGCAATCACATGTAATACGCATGGCGGCAATTACAAGATCATGTTGTGGATTGCCCGCCGTTGCCGCGCCGCTTTTCATTTCGAGTCGGGATAGTGGACACGCCGCGACAGAGTGGCGGAACTTCGTGGCGTCAGAGTATGCTCATCCTCTCTTCGGGTCGTGGAGGAGCGCTTGATGAATAAAGTCTACCCTGACGCTCAGGCCGCGCTTGCCGGCCTTTTGCGGGACGGCATGACGATTATGTCGGGAGGGTTTGGGCTCTGCGGTATACCAGAGATACTGATCGCAGCGATTAGAGATTCGGGGGTGACCGGATTGACCGTCATTTCGAACAATGCCGGGATCGACGGTGCCGGACTCGGATTGCTTCTCGAAGGCCGACGAATTGCGAAAATGATCTCATCTTACGTTGGAGAGAACCAGCTTTTCGCCGACCTTTATCTAAACGGAGAACTCGAGATTGAGTTTAATCCGCAGGGGACGCTGGCCGAGCGAATCCGCGCCGGCGGGGCCGGAATCCCGGCGTTCTTCACAAAGACGGGAGTTGGGACGCTGGTCGCCGAGGGCAAGGAAACTCGCGCGTTCGACGGCGAGACCTATGTGATGGAGCGCGGTATCGTGGCTGACCTTTCCGTTATCCATGCCTGGAAGGCCGATCGCGAAGGCAATCTCGTCTACCGCAAGACGGCACGCAATTTTAACCCGCTGATGGCTACCGCTGGGCGAATCACAGTCGCGGAGGTCGAGAACTTAGTCGAACCGGGAGCTATCGATGCTGATCTCATTCACACGCCGGGTATCTTCGTCGACCGGGTGATACACGCGAGTTTCTTTGAGAAGCGGATCGAGCAACGCACGGTGCGGAAGCGTGGCGATCGAAGTGACTGAATCGTAGGGAGCGAGCAATATGTCTTGGTCGCGCGATGAAATGGCGCGCCGTGCCGCGGCAGAGCTGAAGGACGGCTATTATGTCAATCTCGGCATCGGTATTCCCACCCTGGTGTCGAATTTTATCCCTCCAGGCATCACCGTTCAGCTGCAGAGTGAGAACGGCATGCTGGGTATGGGGCCTTTTCCGTTCGAGGGCGAAGAAGATCCGGACCTGATCAATGCGGGCAAACAGACGATCACCGAGTTGCCGACAACGAGCTATTTCGACAGCGCGCAATCCTTCGGGATGATCCGCGGAGGGCATATCGACGTTTCAATCCTCGGAGCGATGCAGGTCGCCGAGAACGGTGATCTCGCAAACTGGATGATCCCGGGCCGGATGGTGAAGGGTATGGGCGGCGCCATGGATCTGGTCGCCGGCGTCAGGCGGGTCATCGTTCTGATGGAGCATACCGCACGCACTGAGCCAAAATTGCTACGGCGCTGCACTTTGCCTCTGACCGGCAAGGGCGTTGTCGACATGGTGATCACCGATCTCGGCGTCTTCACGATTGATCGGGGAGGAATGACGCTGACGGAGCGGGCGCCCGGCACGGCTCTTGAGGAGATACGTCAGAAGACCGAGGCGTCTTTCGCCGTGCACCCCGGTCTCGCTTGAGCCTTAGTGAAAGAGCCGGCAAAGCCGGCCCTTTCGAAAGGTCAAGTCAAAGTTCTTACCCGCCGTGTAACTTCATGTGTCGAAATGTATCAGCTTTGCGACAGTGGAGCAAGTGAATTTTGTGCTCTCCCTCGAAACTGCCCAGAGTGACGGCAATCTGCCTGCAAATTAGGTAACCGCGGGTGGCTCAAGAGCGTGAACCGACGAACACCCGGTCCGAGCGAGCCGCACGCGGCTGGCAGTCGGGCGGATAACCAGACCGCGCTCGTGCCCGCCCCACCGGTCGGCAACAGCGTCCTTCGTCGACGAACAGGGCGACTTCTGTTACGGTCGCCAAGTCGCGATGCTCGATTGTCGGTTACGTTCGAGGGCCCAGCCGTGCCTTCGCAGCAGCGCGATCTCCGCCTCGACTTTTTTCGCGGTCTCGCTCTGATTTTCATCTTTATCGATCATATTCCAGAGAACGTACTCAGCTATTTCACCCCGCAGGCATTCCAGTTCTACGATGCGGCGGAAGTGTTCATCTTCATTTCGGGATATACCGCCGCCCTTGTCTATGGTCGGACACTCGCGCGGCAAGGCGCATTATATGCTGCGGCGCAGATTCTACGGCGAGCGTGGCAGCTCTACGTCGCCCATATCTTCCTGTTCATGATCTTCATTGCCGAAGTTTCTTACACGGTAACGACTTTCAACAATCCGATGTACAACGACGAGATGCGGGTTGCCGACTTTCTCGAAGAGCCGCACATCGCCATTGTAAAGGCGCTCCTGCTCGAGTTTCAACCAACTTTCCTCGATATCTTGCCCCTTTACATCCTGCTTTTGGTCATTTTCCCGGTGATCCTGCTCGGATTGCGATTACGCCTGCTGTTGGTGCTGATACCATCATTCCTTGTCTATGCCGTCGTCCAAGCTACTGACGTGTCTGTTCCGGCTTACCCACAGGGCCATGTCTGGTTTTTCAACCCCCTCGCCTGGCAATTCCTGTTTGTAGCGGGAGCTGCTCTCGGCCTCGGCGAGACTCAGTCGGGGCGCCAGGTGCATCCTGCGGGCGCGCCTCTGCTAGTGGCAATCGTGATTGCCGCAGTGGGACTTGTCATTAAGCTCAGTTGGACGATCCACGGGGTCTGGGACCCATTTCCTGGCCTTTTTTTGAAGGAACTGTGGCCAGTCAACAAGAACAATCTGTCGCTGATCCGGCTTGTTCCGTTCTTCGCCACTGTGTTTATCGTCGGAACCTTAGCAGCGCCCAACGCCAAATTCCTGCGTTCTTCATTAGCAACGCCTTTAATCCGGTGTGGTCAACAATCTTTGGAAGTGTTTTGCTTCGGGATCTTGTTATCGGCGCTCGGTCATTTCCTCTTGTCGGAGTATAATTCGACAATTTTGACCCAGCTCGCCGTCAATGTCACCGGGGTTCTCGCGTTGTGTTTAACCGCGAAGATAATTGACTGGTATAAAAGCATGGGTAGAACGCTGCAGCCGGCTGAAGCGGCGCGCAACCGTGGAAATGGGATGAGCTCATGATGAGGCCTCACCTAGCCGGCGGCCTGATGCGGCGGGCGCTTCTTCTGGCGGGCGGTTGGGGGGCCGTAGCAATTGTGTCTTTGCCGTCCGCTTTCGGCGGCGACGCGCGGTGCGATGTTCCGGAGGAGTTGATACGGATCGAAGTCACCCTGCCGCATTTGAGCGAAAGGCTGCGGGCAGGAAATCCGGTCAAGATCGTCGCAATCGGTGGAGCCTCGACCACCGGCGCAGCCGCGGGATCGGCCGACCTCGCCTACCCACATCGCTTACAGGAAATACTTGACAGCTCGTACCCGGCTGTCCCGATCACCGTGGTCAATAAGGGGGTCCCGCGACAAACCGCGCAGCAGATGCTGGAGCGCTTCCCGAGCGATGTCATCGCTGAGGACCCGATCCTGGTGATTTGGGAGACCGGTACCACCGATGCCGTCCGCGGAGTCGAGATCGATGATTTCGCGGCGGCGCTGCAAGAAGGGATCGACCAACTCAAGACACGCAGCATCGACATCATTCTCGTCGACATGCAGTTCTCTCATAGCACGGCTACAGTCATCGACTTCGAACGGTATTTGAGCACCCTTCATCGGGTTGGCGAGGTTAACGAGTTGTATGTGTTCCCACGATTCGAGATGATGCGGTACTGGAGCGAGCAGAACGTGTTCAATTTCGACGGCGTGACCAAGGATGCGCGGGCGAGCCTAGCAGCAAGCGTTTACGAATGTATCGGGCACAAGCTGGCGGAAGTGATCCGATTGGCGCTCCAATGAGGCATCATCGCTCAACCGGATGGCTCACTGCCGCCCTCGCTGCGGTGTTGTCGTCGAGCGGCCCGGCGTTGGCCGAACCTCCGGGGACTGTCGGCATCCCGAGCTGTGCTGTGCCGCCGGCGCTATCGGCAATCGGGGTGACCCTCGAGCGCAGCGCCATCCGACTTGGCCAAGGAAGCCCGTTAACCATCGTCGCGATGGGCTCCTCCTCGACGCAGGGCGTCGGTGCAAGTTCTCCGGCCATGAGTTACCCAAGCCGCCTCGAGGGGGAGCTGAGGGACCGTTTTCCAGCCGTCGAGATTTGCGTTCTGAACCGCGGCATCGGCGGCCAGGACGTTGGCGAAGAGCTGAATCGTCTCGATCATGACGTCGTCGCGGAGCATCCCGAACTGGTGATCTGGCAAGTCGGCACAAATGCCGTCCTGAGGCGCGACGACCTCTCTGCCGACGAACAACTGATCCGGCGCGGCGTTGCTTCGATGAAAGAGGATGGGATCGACGTCGTTCTGATGGATCTGCAATACGCACCACGCGTCCTCGCGCGACCAGCTTGGGGCCAGATGGAACGGGTGATCGAGGACATCGCCCATGGCAGCCACGTCGGCCTGTTCCGTCGGTTCGAGATCATGCAGGAATGGGATCATACTCAGCAGCTGGCGCCTGCAGCGATGATCGGCCCTGATGGTCTCCACATGACCGATGCGAGCTACGGCTGCCTCGCGAGCCAACTGGCCGAGGCTTTGGCGTGGAATTGGTGGTCGCACGGGAAGATCGCCCGATCGTTACACCAAAACCCGGATGCGGTGTCGAGGCTTTCCCAACCTGCGATCGCGCCGCTCTCCACTTCTGTGCGAGCGCACTAATCGTGCGGGCCAACTCAACTGGAACGGCGTCCCTCTTGAGCTCACGGGGAGTTCCGTGGGGGGTCCGACGCAGTTCGGCCAGCTCAAAAAAGTCCTTGCATTCGGCGAGGCCTCGGGCCGAAATTGACGGGAGGCTGGGGTGCCGCCCAGCCCGCGGCACAGACCGCGCGGCGGCAGCGGCTGAGATTAAACCCACTGAACCTGGCCGGGCGAGCCCGGCGGAGGGAGTCCGTCATTACCCCCTCGGTCACTGTTTCGTCGACCTTCCCGAAGACCGTCGTGATCGGCGCCGGCGTGATGGGGCTGAGCATTGCATGGCGTCTTGCGCAGTCGGGTTGTCCAGTAACTGTCTATGACCGCGGCGCGGCCGGGCGTGGCGCGAGCTGGGCGGCTGCCGGGATGCTCGCCGCTGCGGTCGAGGCCGAGCCCGGCGAAGAGAAGCTGCTCGCGCTGACGCTCGAAAGTCAGAGGCTGTGGCCCGACTTCGCCCGCGAGCTCGAAGCCGCGTCCGGGATCTCGGTAGACTACCGCGACGAGGGCACGATGGTTGTCGCGTTGACGCGCGACGATGTCGAGCAGCTCCGCTTTACCTACGAATTCCAGAAGAGCTTAGGCCTCGAACTCGACTGGCTGTCGGGCGCGGAGGCGCGCCGCCGCGAGCCGCATTTGCGACCCGGGGTTCCCGGTGCGGTGCTCAGCCTGCAGGATCATCAGGTTGAAAATCGCCTTCTCGTCCGTGCTCTCGCCGAGGCGACCCGCCGAGCCGGCGCTGCGCTTTACGAGCACTGCACGGTATACAATGTGGAGATTGCCGGCGAGCGGGCTTGCGGTGTGGTTACCGATCGCGGCCACGATCGGGCAGATGTCGTCATTCTCGCGGCCGGCGCATGGTCGCGGCAAATCGGCGGTATTCCTCGCTCGCACCTGCCCCCGGTCCGCCCGATCAAAGGACAGATGCTGGCGCTGCGCATGGACCCGGAAACGCCGTTATTGCACCACGTGATGTGGCTGCCGCACGGCGGATACCTGGTACCGCGCCGGGATGGACGGCTCGTGGTCGGCGGCACCGTCGAAGAGCACGGCTTCGACGACTCGGTGACAGCTGGTGGGCTGCTCGCGCTGATCGAAGGCGCTTGGCGTGCGGTCCCGGCGATTGAGGAGCTGCCGCTCGCCGAAACCTGGGTGGGTTTCCGCCCCGGGTCGCGCGACGACGCGCCGATGCTCGGTCCGAGCGGAATTGATCGGCTCGTGATGGCGACCGGACACCACCGCAATGGGATCCTGCTCACACCGATAACGGCCCGGTCGATCAGCGCCTATGTGTTAACCGGCCGATTACCGGAGAGCGTACAGCCGTTTACGCCGGAACGGTTTTTGAATGCTCGGCTTCGCGCGGCCGGCGAGTCCGGCCCGGAGACGGTTATGGAGCCACGATGACGACGATGCGAGTCAACGGCGTTGAGCAGGAAGTCGCGGTGACCACCGTCACCGAACTCCTCGTCGCCCGCGGTGTCGATCCGGCGTCGCGCTTTCTCGCCATCGCCGTCAACGGTACAGTCGTGCGCAGGTCGGAATGGCCCTCCAGACCGCTCTCGCCGGGTGATGATGTCGAAATTGTGCGCCCGTTCTCCGGCGGATGATGCAACCTCTTCAGGATATTAAACGATGACCGACCCGTTACTGATTGCCGGCACTGCGTTCTCATCGAGACTCTTTGTCGGCACTGCCGGCTACCCGAATCAGCAAGTGCTTCTCGACTGCCTCGAGGCGAGTGGCGCGGAGATCGTTACGGTCTCGATCCGGCGGATCAGCTTGGAGGGCTATGCCGAGAGTCTCGTAGATGTTCTTGGCGGGCGATATCGCTTGTTGCCGAACACGGCGGGCTGCGCCACCGTGCGTGATGCTGTTCTAACCGCCGAGCTCGCGCGCGAGGCACTCAATACCGAATGGCTAAAGCTCGAGCTGATCGGCGACCGTGAAACGCTTTATCCTGATGTCGAGCAGCTCGTCCGGGCGGCCGATGAGTTGGTCCGCAATGGCTTTACCGTGCTCCCTTACTGCAACGAGGACCCCGTCGCCTGCCAAAAGCTCGCCGATGTAGGCTGCGCCGCGGTGATGCCGCTGGGGTCGCTAATCGGCTCGGGAATGGGTATCGCGAACCCGGCGGCGATCGAGCTGATTTGCTCGCGCAGCCCGGTCCCAGTGGTGCTCGACGCCGGAATCGGGACGGCCTCTGACGCAGCGTTGGCGATGGAACTCGGGTGCGACGCGGTGTTGGCCAATACTGCGATCGCCAAGTCGCACGACCCGCTGCGGATGGCCGCAGCGATGCGCGCCGGGGTCGAAGGAGGGCGTCTTGCGCGACTCGCCGGACGCATTCCGAAACGACGTTTCGCCGAGCCGTCGAGCCCGCAGCTCGGCCTCGTCGGCACCTGAGGACGCCCGGTTTCCGCTTCCCGAGCGACTTGGCGTAGTCGGGTCGCTCGACATGATTTTTGCCGTCCCGCTCTATGACGACAATCCGACCGCCCGCGATCCGATTGTCAACTATCTGCTGATCGGCCTGTGCGTCGGGGCGTTCCTCTGGGAGCTCGGGCAAAACGAGCGCGCGATCCTCTATGGATACGGAATGATCCCGGCCGAGCTATTCGGCCTGTGGCATCCGCCCCGCGCCTATCAGGTTGTGCCTGCAGGGGCGACACTTCTGACCAGCATGTTCCTGCACGGCGGCTGGTTTCACCTGATCGGCAACATGCTGTTCCTGTGGATCTTCGGCAACAACATCGAAGACGCGCTCGGGCACGGGCGCTATCTCTTTTTCTATCTCTGCTGCGGCATCGTGGCCGCGCTGAGCCAGGCCTTTTCAAACTACGCGACACACGTGCCGATGGTCGGCGCGAGCGGCGCCATCGCCGGCGTCCTCGGTGCTTATCTGGTGCTTTATCCCAACGCCAACGTTCACGTTTTCGTCTGGATCGTAATTTTCTTTCGTATTGTCAACGTACCAGCATGGATATTGCTCGGCCTGTGGTTTGCGATGCAGCTCGTAAGCGGACTGGCGAGGGCCCCCGGAACCCCGGGGGTGGCGTTCTGGGCGCATGTCGGGGGTTTTGTCAGCGGAGTCATTCTCGTCACGTTGTTGCGTCCGAGGGGCCTAGCGCTGTTGCAGCCCGCTCGTAGTCGTGTCTTCGCCACGGCACGCCCGAGCGCGTTCGCCGGTCGCCGGACTTTTCAGCGAGGTTCGGTTCCATCGGTTGGCCGCCCGTATCGGCGGAAGCCGGGGCTCTGGGATTGATCCAGGCGCCTTCACTGAGCTCGAACTTGGCTCAGTTCCGCCGGTCGCGCCACCTTCTGCAATAAAAAGAGCCATTTTTCGACTCGCTTGCGGTTCTTCGCGAAATCGTATTCGCCATACCGAGAGCGGCTGTACACGGCGATGCTCGAGTGGGTGGGCCCGAGAGGGATCAACTCTACTGTTACGATGTCGGGCAAACGAAACACCGGCGAATGCTGGATGTAGACGTAGCGTCGGGGTCCGAGATCGGCGAGGGTGCGCACGACGCGGGGTTCGCCCGATATCATCTCACCCCAATAGTCGCGCAAGCGGTCCCATGGCAGGTCGAAAACCGGGCTCGCGCCGGCCTCAACGACCGAGCAATAATCCGGTGGACAGGCGAGAAAGCTGGCTCTCGGTAACGGCGAGCGCAGCTCGGGGATGCTCACAACGTCCCGCGGAGCCAGCCGATCCTCGGCCCCGCTACCCATGTAAATCCGCAATGCGAGCCCCGGCAGCAAGATGACGGCCCCGATTGCTAGCAGCGCTATCTTGATCGGTCGACGAAAGCGCACCCTCCCCCCTCTCGCCGAGCAGAGCCGGGCTGGAAGCTCGACCCCATTATGGCATAAGATCCCTCGTACTAGGGGACCGAACATGGACCGACAACCGCAACGGCGGGAGTCTCGCTCTGTAAGCGGCGCAGAAGAGGAGGCCGATCCGCCGATTTATGCGCCGGAAAGCCTCGCCGAGGGCATCCGCACACTCACCGTCGAGCCGCTCTTCGCGGAGATATTAGAGCGGGCCGGGCCGCCGCGATTTCGCCGCCGCCGTAATGGGTTCGGCACATTGCTGCACATTATCTTAGAGCAGCAAGTGTCGATTGATGCCGCTGCGGCGATGCATAAGCGGTTGCTCGGGCTCTGCCGACCGCTGGCGCCGGAAGCCTTTCTGGCGCTTGACGACGGCACGCTACGCTCTTGTGGTTTCAGCCGGCAAAAGATGGGATATGCCCGCGACCTTGCCGCGAGGGTTGACAGCGGCAAACTCGATTTCGCCCGGCTCGACGCCGCCGAGGACGAGGCTGCCCTTGCCGAATTGCTGTCTCTCCGGGGAATTGGGCGATGGAGCGCCGAGGTCTATCTGCTCTTCGCGCTCGGCAGAGCCGATATTTGGCCGGCTGCCGATCTGGGTCTACAGGTCGCGCTTGGCGATCACCTTCGCTCCGGCGCGCGGCTCGATGAGCCCGAAACGCGTCGAGTTGGCGAAGCATGGCGGCCCTGGCGTTCGGTCGCAGCTTGCCTTTTTTGGCAGTCGTACCTTCATGCGCGGGGACGGACGGCGCCGCGGCTGCCGCTCGAGCTCTATGCCTGAAGTTTCAGCCCTGGCATCATGAATCGGCAGCAGCGGTGCATGGGACAGCGAGATGGCGACCAGTTTTCCGGAGGGTTTTCTATGGGGCGCCTCGACGGCGGCCTACCAGATCGAGGGCGCCGTCGCCGAGGATGGGCGCGGGCCGTCGATCTGGGATACTTTCAGCCATCTCCCCGGCAAGATCCTCGCCGGCGACAACGGCGACGTTGCTTGCGACCATTACCACCACTGGCCGCAAGACGTGGCACTGATGAGCGAGCTCGGGATCGGCGCCTATCGCCTATCGACCGCGTGGCCCCGTATCCTGCCCGAGGGAAGAGGCCGGCCGAACGAAAAGGGATTGGAATTCTACGATCGCCTGATCGATGCGATTATGGCGGCCAACATTGAACCGTGGATCTGTCTCTACCACTGGGACCTGCCCCAACCGCTCGAGGACCGCGGCGGCTGGCAGAACCGGGACACTGCTTCTTGGTTCGCCGACTATGCGCATCTGACGGTTCGGAAGCTCGGCGACCGGGTGAAACATTGGGCGACCTTCAATGAGCCGAACGCTGCGAGCGTCAAAGGTTATTGCGACGGTGATCACGCCCCGGGTATTCGCGGACGAGCGACCGCGCTGAGGGCAATACATATCATGAACCTCGCGCATGGATTGGGGTTCGATGCGATGCGGTCGGAGCGTCCCGATCTATTGATTGGGAACATATACAACTTCCACCCCAGAGAGCCGGCCAGCGAACACGAGGAAGACGAGACAGCTGCACTGATGCTCGACGCGCTGTGGAACCGCTCGTTCCCCGATCCACAGATCCACGGACACTATCCCGAGCCGCTCGCGGCAGAAATGGAGCAGCTGGTAGAGCCGGGCGACCTCGACGTCATTAGACGAAAGCCGGATTTTTTTGCGATCAACCACTACACCCGAACGCGGGTGCGGCATGATCCCGATCATCCCTTTCAGGTCGGCATTGTGCCGCCGACGTCGGGGACCCCGGTCACCGAGATGGGCTGGGAGATTGCGCCCGACGCGTTCCGTTCGGTGATGCTTGACGTCAAAGAGCGCTACAGCGGCGATTTGCCGATTTACATCCTCGAGAACGGGGCCGCATTCCCCGATCTCATCGACGCCGACGGGCTAATCCGCGACCGGCAGCGCATCGCCTATCTGCGCGACTATCTCGGGGCGGTGCTCGACGCGATCGCCGAGGGCGTGCCCGTACGCGGCTATTTCGTGTGGTCGCTTCTCGACAACTTCGAGTGGGGGCTCGGCTACAGCCGACGGTTCGGCCTCGTCCACGTTGATTACAACACGCTCGAGCGGCGGCCCAAGGACTCGTTCCATTTCTATGCCGAACTCGCTAGGGGCGCCGCGCTCGAGAGGGAATAGCAGCGACCGCTTGCTCCTCGGTCAACGGGCCGACGCCGTGTCGCGAAGATCCGCCCCGGTCGACGTACGCTCGCTGCGCGCCAGGGTGACCGGAAATACCCGGTTAAACCGGGAAAATCGTCGAATCACCCCTCAAGATCGACAATAAAGCATTTAAAATCATGGGCTCAAGACCTTCCATCGGTGCTGCTCTGAGGGAGGGAGCAGGGAGCGCATTCCGCCTGGCTCATCTGTCACCTCGCATGCGTCATGGGCTCCCGGCAATTGAGGCTCGGTACATCGGCAGCGGAATATAAGAGTTCGTCCGCGCGCGGCAAGCCTTTGACACGCTTGGCATTTTCTCACGGGATCGCGGAAATAAGCTGAAAAAACTGCATCGCGGACCCAATAAATCATTTCTGATCAATAGCTTAGATGGCAATTGAGACGCCGTTTTGACGCCGTGGCAGGGGAACTTTTGGCGGTTTGAAGGACGCCCGGGCTCGGCCGGTGCGCTGGGGCCCTGCCCATCTTATTTGCTTAAGATACGCTTCGATCCCGACACAAATATGGCGGCCTTCCAGCCAACCTCGGTAGGCAGCCGCCCGATCGCTCATGCTTTCTGGTGCGGCAACGAGATCGGCTATATCGGGAAAGCTCGCCGTTGTCGAAAATGCGCAAGGGCTGACCAAGAGCCGGCAAGAGGGTCAGAATCGGCGAAACAAAGATAGCCGTGAACGGAAGGGCGACATGCGCAGCGTGTCGGCTGCACTCATCACGGGAGTCTTGCTGACCATATCGGTCCCCGCCGCGCGGGCGGGTTTTATATAGCGGAGTTGACCTATACCGGCACCGTTACCCCGCCGGGAATGTCCTTCGGTGACGCAGGGCGTGCCTCGGTCCTCGGAGACGTCTTCTACCCCACCGGCCCGATCAAGACCGGGACGGTCAGCGATTTCGAGATTGGCCTCTTTATCGCCACCGGCCATTATGTGTTCGATGCCGCAGGCGAGATATCGTCACGCTCGGCATCAGCTCGCTGACCGCCGACATGTGCGGTCAGGCCGGCCTCGATCTGCCGCCGCTCGGGCCGGAGGCGCGTGACGGCATCAACGGGATCCCGAAGGGCTTTGGGTGGGCGCAAATCCTGCCGATGTGACAGGCTTTGCCAACAGCGAGTCCTTTCCGCAAATCATGGAATATATGATCAACGATCCCCGGATGGGGACGCTCGTCGTGGCGAGCGCCGGGGCGGACACGCAAGCTCAGCAGGTCATCAGCCAGCGTGATCGGACCGACAAAGGTGTCGTGTTCTTGTGGACAGGAAGCCGGGACGCCAAGGCTGGCCTGGCACAGCTCAAAGGAGCCCGGAATACCTGTCTTCTACACGCCGGACAAGTTGGCCCGAGGCCTGCAGAGCCGCTTAGTACCTCGTTGCAAAAGTAAGCGTAAGAGCTCCCAATGTTTTCGTCATGCCCGCGAAAGCGGGCACCCAGGGCCAGCGCTCCGGACACCGCCCTGGATTCCCGCTTGCGCGGGAATGACGAGATTGCATGATGTTGGACGCCCATACGCCAATTTATGCGACGAGGTGCCAGCCTATCCTACATGGCGCGAGGGTCGCCTGGCCGACGGCTTGCCACCGCCCCGTCGCGCGCGGCGCCGCAGGATGCGGCCATCGCCCAGGCTCTGGGCTTGGGGCGTCCGACGCTCTCGGAATCCGAGAGCAAGCGGCTGCTGGCAGCCTGGGGAGTGGCGAGTGCGCGTGAGCACCGGGCAAATTCCGCAGAGGCCGCCGTCGCGGCCGCGGAGCAGCTCGGGTTTCCGGTCGCTCTCAAGGTCGATTCACCCGACATCCCGCACAAGACGGAGGCCGGGGTCGTTCGGCTGAACCTCGCCGATGCGGCACAGGTGCGCACGGCCTACGCAGAGATCTTGGCCAGTGCCAAGGCCTATTTAAGTGCCCTCCCCCTCGATGGGACCCTCGATGGGGGAGGGGTGGGAGGGGGTGATCGTGTCGGCAGTAATCCATTCGGGCACCGGGCGGCGAATTCGCCCCCACCCCGGCCCTCCCCCATCAAGGGCCCATCAAGGGGGAGGGATTAGATGCGGCAAATGCGATCGCCCCGCAGGCTCGGATCATCGGCGTGTCGGTGCAGGAGATGGTTGGAGAAGGCGTCGAAGTCATCATTGGCGTCAATTGTGACCCGCAATTGGGCCCAGTGCTGCTGTTCGGTAGTGGCGGCGTGATGGTCGAGGTCTACGATGTGGCCCTGCGACGCTGCGCCATCACGCGCTCGGAAGCACAGGCGATGATCGCTGAGGTCAAAGGAGCCCGGTTGCTCCAGGGCTTTCGCGGACGGCCAGCGGCGGACCTCGAGGCGCTCGCGGATACCCTGGTGCGCGTGTCGCACCTCCCCAGCACCTTGAAGGACACTTGGCCGAGTTGGACATCAATCCGCTGATGGTGCTGCCGTCAGGTCAGGGAGTGAAGGCGGTAGACGCCCTCGTTGTGTTTCGCGGCACATAGATGCCCCATTTCGGACCTTTGTGCCCGCCTGCGCGCTCGCTCGGCCCGACGCCCAAATATGATAATGTCTTTTGACCGTGCCTCGGCAGCGGGATAGGAACAAAATATGGATGATGACATTTCGGACCCACACGCCGCCTACACGGAAATCACCGTGCGCATCCCCGACGATCTGGCGCGGCGCCTTGGCGCCGGCGCTCAGCTCGAACGCCGGGTGCTCGAAGCGCTGGCGCTCGACGAATTCAAACAGGGGCATCTGACCAAGCCCGAACTGCGCCGGCTGCTCGGCTTCGGCACGCGCATGAAGCTCGATGAGTTCCTGAAGGCCCACGAGATCTACGAGCCTTACACCCTCGAAGATCTCGAGCGCGAACGCCGCGACCTGCAACGGCTCGGGTTCTGAGCCGGCATGCGGCTTGTCGTCGCCGACACTGGCCCGCTCAACTACCTCGTGCTGATCGGCTCCGTCGACTTGCTGCCCAAGCTGTTCGAGAAAGTGTTCACGCCGGTGGCCGTTCAAGCCGAATTGCTGGACCCGGACGCGCCGGCGGCGGTGCGCGCCTGGGCGGCGCAGCCACCGCCATGGCTTGAGATCAGGCCGGTTTCGGCGGCCATCGACGATCCAGCCTGGCGCGCTCTCGATGCCGGCGAGCGCGCGGCGCTGGCGCTGGCGCGCACGTTGAATGCCGACTTGGTGCTGATGGATGACCGCGCCGGCGTCGCCGTCGCGCAACGGCAGGGCTTTACGGTGACGGGTACGCTGGGCGTGCCGGATTTGGCCGCGCAGCGCGGCCTCGTCGATCTTGCCGATGCTTTTGCTCGGCTGCGCGCAACGAGCTTCCGCTATCCGCCGGAAATAATGGATGCGCTGCTCGCCCGGCATCGCAAAGGGGATCAAGAATCATGGACGGCAACGCGCTGATGGTCATGCCGGCGAACGCCGCCGCGCTGCCGGTGCCGGCACTGGTCGCCGCCGCCGCGCGTCTAGGCGCTCGCGGATACCCTGGTGCGCGTGTCGCACCTCGCCATGCACATTGAAGGACACTTGGTGGAGTTGGACATCAACCCGCTGATGGTGCTGCCGTCAGGTCAGGGAGTGAAGGCGGTAGACGCCCTCGTCGGGTTGCGCGGCATATAGACTGCACGCGGCCAGCCGCACCGGGGCGTCATCTACGTGCTGGAGCCCGCGCGCCGCGGGTCCCGCAAGCTGAAGGCGTCGGCCATGCCCGAGATCGTCACGCCCGGCATGACCGGGCGCGAGGCGACCGACCAGCCTGTTCCCTACCGCTCCGTACCCGTCGCGATCCGCTGCGCGGCGCGGAAATTCTTCTCGCCCGATTGACGGCGGCCGGTTCCTTATCTTGTTCGGCTGCACCCAAGAAAAAGCAGACGCTGCCACGTAGACGCGCGCCAGGCCCACTGCGAAACGGCACGATAGACTGCCACAGCCGGTGTTTCTCTTGGCGAGCGGAGCGAGAATTTCACCGCGACTTTCCGGCGCTTTTCAGAATACACAATTATGCGGCTTTGACCGAAGTACGGCGCGGCCGAGCGGACACAACATCTAGACGCCGAACCTCAACTGGCGGGGCTGAGCCAAGGCCCTTTCCCAGCAGCCCATTTCGCACATAGCTCGGTCCGTTCTGCCACTCGCTTAGGTCCAGTGAATGCGCCGATTTGAACGGCCTCCTCGCCGGGATCGACCAATCTAACATCGCCATAAAGAGAAAAGCGCCATACACTGATGATATCAGAGTCGAGGCCCTGAATACCATCATAGATGATAGTGCCATCTCCAAAGTTGCCCGTGGCCTGTGCCTTCGAGCGCATCTGCATGAAACGGTCGAATATTTTGCGCCCGTCCGATGCCAACAGATTCACTTCACAAAAATGTTCCTCTGTAAGCCGAACATTCCAATGATAGAAGAGCACGCCTCGCACGATGTATTTGAACAGCTCTACGAGACGTTCAGGTTCGAACGGCAGCGCGGTCGAGAGCGCATGCAAGCCGGAGTCGGTTCGCGTCCACACTCTGGTTGAATTCTGCGCAAGGCGTCTGTGGAGCTTTTTATTCTTTGAGAGCCGTGGTTCAACCATCTGACCGAGGTTTGCGAGTGCATCGGCGTGCCGTCCGCCAAAGGGTAGAACCGCCGTCAGGTAATGTTCGAGCTTCGACTTCTCACCATTGCATTGGTCACAGGTGGGGACTTGCGGAAGGTTTGCCCGTTGTGTTTTCAAAAAGAATTCCCGCGCGAATATATGATCGCCCGTAACAGCGGGCTTCTGCGCGCAATAGGCGCACAGCATTCCCTTAAAGCGCTTCGACAT
Organism: uncultured Alphaproteobacteria bacterium; assembly: GCA_963703745.1. Taxonomy (GTDB): domain Bacteria; phylum Pseudomonadota; class Alphaproteobacteria; order ATCC43930; family CGMCC-115725; genus AP-15. The sequence goes on from CAVPFL010000002.1 coordinate 1,582,659, forward strand.
TGCCGACCATCTCAGCCCGGTTAAAAGAGCAAGGCATTTGACGCATCAGAATGGGGTGGGGCAAGTGAATTACAAGCGTCAGATGTGGAATAATGCGACCCGGCGCAAAACGGAAAGGCGTGTGGGCGTCCGACCTTCTCCCGACGCTCGATCACAATTCGACCGGATAGCGTTTCGGTTGTGACCGTACCCGCTAACCACTATGTTCACGACATATGAACCCCTCCGAAGGCGCAGCTTGATGAAAAACATCGGTCTTGCCGCGATGCTCGTTCTGACACTTGCAGGTTGTGGGATTGCGCGACAGCAACAGGCAGCCGCAGCGCGTCAACAATATACTGACGGGATCAAGCAGGCATCCGCGGAGACCAAAGCAGGTATATTAGAGTGCAAGAACAAACGCCTCAGCGGCGGACTGAAAACATACGTAGCATCTGTTCAATGCTCAAACCCTCGTATAACAGATGCGTTCTAACGCGCTGCTTATCGTTACATGGATTTAATCGGCCTATTAACTGCAAAACGATTAGAAGTAGCAGAAAAAGTCGATAATCACAAAATCACCGAAGCCCAGGGCACACTTGAGGGCGCAGAGTATATGTCCCATATAGCCGACGAAGAACGTCACAGAAATCTCGAAATCATAAATGCACAATCCAACATAAATCATGCGGCTGCTCAGGACGACGCAGCAAATCGACAAATTTATCTTCAGATGATGAATTCGGGCCTTAATATGATGGGAACCGGGCAGCCATCCGGTGGCCGGGTAATCTGCAACGACAACAGTATGGCATCAGGTACGATGCCTAATCCCGTGGTCTGCCAGAACTTCTAAAGGAGAAGCCCTAAGGCCACTGTGCAGTGATTTTCCAGAACGCCCATTACGCGCCATCGCTTTGACAGCGCGCCCGGTCACTGGCAAGATCCGCGAGCCGGCGATCTCCAGTGCCACAGGCCGTCAGCCCGGGGATTTGCCGAAAATGATCCAGCCGCCATTGCTTGGAGTGGTGAAGGCCGCCAGCGCCGTCTCTGCCCGAACCCTGACCTGCCGTGCGCCCGCCGTGCCGCGGAGCTGCTCTATGCTGTCGGTGTACATGGCCGTGCGGGTGCGCCCGTTCCCCAAATTGCCGCCGCTCGAGCAGAACGGGTGCGGTCCCTCGACCCTGATATCGCCCGCATAGAACGCGAAGGCATCGCCGCGTTTGACGCCGTGCCACTGGAAGGCCTCCAGGAAGAACTGCGTCATGATTGCATAGCCGTCGTAAGGATTGAATATATCAACGTCCTCGGGCGCAAGCCCGGCGCCCTCGTACATTCTCCTGGCCGCGCGGTCGGTCCAGTCCTCGATCTCGTCCAAATCTTCCTGCGTGGTGCGCTTCCTGAAGTTGTGCTGTGAGTGATTGAGCACATAGACCGGCGACTGCCTCTACAATGCCTTTGGCGCATGTCGCGGGCGCGCTCGGCCTGATGCCGATATCTGATAATGTCGCGACCGGGCGGCGTGGTAAGAAGAAAATATGGACGACAGCACCTCCGCCGCCTTGACGGAAATCACCGTCCGCATCCCCGCAGATCTCGCCCGGCGCCTCGGCACCGGCGGCGAGGTCGAACACGCGTGCTCGAAGCGCTGGCGCTCGACGAATTCCGGCAGGGGCATCTCGGCCGGGTCGAACTGCGCCGGCTGCTTGGTTTCGCCACCCGCGCCAAGCTCGATGAGTTTCTGACCGGGTACGGCGTCTTCGGCGCCTACGCGGCAGACGATCTGGATCGCGACCGCCGCGATCTGCAGCGGCTCGGCTTCTGATCCCGCATGCCGCTGGTCGTCGCCGATACCGGGCCGCTCTATTACCCTCGTGCTGACCGGTGACATCGAGCCGCTGCCAAAGCTATTCGAGCGAGTGCTCGTGCCACAGGTGGTGCGGGATGAACTCGCCAACGCCGAAGCCCCAAGAGCACCGCGGAATTTGTCCCTCTCCGCCCTTTTGCGGGGGAGAGGGAGGGGCCCATCGCGAAGCGATGGGAGGGTTAGGTGGGTCGTCGCCAGGCGCTCTCGAATCCCCCACCTCACCCTGCCCTCTCCGCCCCCGGGGCGGAGAGGAAATTATGGCGGCACTTGTACCCTTCCGACATCTGTGAGCGTCTCAACGCGACGACCTTTTACTACCGGCAGGGACTGCTCGAGGCGTTGCTGGCGCGGCACGCTACCAGGCGCGGCTGAGAGCGATCATGAGACATGCGGATTTCAGGATCGGGGCGGAATTCCGCAGCGGCGGCCGGCTGTGGCGCTGCACCGATATCGGCACGCGCACAATTGTCGCCATCCGCATCGATCGGGTCGAGGTCGGCGGTTCGCCGCCGCTGCGCCGTTCCCTGAGCGGAGCCGAAGCGGAGGCCGAGGGCTGGTTCAGGGGACCGCCCTACGCGGTCGTCGAGAGCGTGTTCGACGAAAATGACATCGAGGGTTGCGCACCGGGGCCGGGAGAGGAAGACGCATGAACCAGCTCGTGCCGATCCGAGGCGCTGCCGCTCCGGTCCCGGCGCTGATCGCCGCCGCTTGGCGACGAGGCGCGTGACGGCATCAACGGCCCCCACCCTAACCCTCCCCCGCAAGCGGGGGAGGGAATGGGAGGGGGATCCTGAAAGGCTTCGGGTGGGCTGCCAATCCTGCCGATGTGACAGGTTTTGCCAACACTGGGTCCTTCCCAACGCTCGGAACCGCCTCGCCGGCCCTCAGAACTCCTCCTCTTCCAGCGCCAGGGCGGTGGAGGCGCCGCTCTTCACCGTGGTCAGAAGGGCGCTCGCCTTTGGCAGGATCTGCTCGGCATAGAACCTTGCGGTCGCGATCTTCGCGCGACAGAATTCCTCGTCTGTGCCCGAGGCCACGCGCGCCCGGGCGGCGAGTGCGGCGCGCGCCATCTGCCAGCCGCCGCAGACGTAACCCGTCAGCATCATATAATTTACAGAGGCACCAAGCGCTTCGTCGGGGTGCTCGCCGATCGTTTGCAGCATCCATTGGGTTGCCTGCTCCAAGGCCTGGATACCCGCCGCCAGGTTCTCGCGGATTGCCGGGAAATTGAGGTTATCGGAACCGCCGAGCTGCCCCACTACGGCACGCATCTCCGCAATCAGCGCGGCCATGGCCCGGCCGTTATCTGTCGGCAGCTTGCGCCCGACCAGATCGCCGGCTTGAATTCCTGTGGTTCCCTCGTAGATCGGCGCGATACGCGCATCGCGCAGGTATTGAGCGGCGCCAGTCTCCTCGATGAAACCCATGCCGCCATAGACCTGGATGCCGAGCGAGGCGATTTCGACACCGAGTTCGGTGCACCAGCCCTTGAGCACCGGGGTCAGCAGGTCCACTCGCCCCTGGCGGCGTTGACGTTCCGCGGCGTCGGGGTGCTTGTGCGCGAGATCGCCGTCTGCCGTCAGGACATACCCGAAGGCGCGCATGGCCTCGATCTGCGACTTCATCGTCAGCAGCATGCGCCGAACATCGGGGTGATGGATGATGGTCACTCGATCGCCGCTCCGCTGCCCCAGCGGCCGGCCCTGCACCCGCTCCTTGGCGTAGTCGCGCGCCGCCTGGTAAGCACGCTCGGCGATTCCGAGCCCCTGCAACCCGACCTTCTGCCGGGCTTCGTTCATCATCGTGAACATGTGCGGCAGGCCCTCGTTCTCTCGGCCCACCAAATAGCCGACTGCCCCGCCCTTCTCGCCAAAACTCATGACGCAAGTGGGACTGGCGTGGATGCCGAGCTTGTGCTCGATCGACGCGCACTCGACATCGTTGCGTCCCGCCAGCGAGCCGTCCGCATTGACCAGGAATTTGGGGACCAAAAACAATGAGATTCCTCGAGTGCCTTCTGGCGCGTCGGGAAGGCGGGCGAGCACCAAGTGCACGACATTTTTCGTCATGTCGTGATCGCCCCAGGTGATAAAGATCTTTTGCCCAGTGATCCGATAGTAGTTGCCCTCGGGCACGGCCCTCGTACGGACCGCTGATAGGTCGGAACCGGCCTGCGGTTCGGTCAGGTTCATCGTGCCCGACCACTCGCCGCTGACGAGCTTCGGCAGATAGCGGTGCTTCAGTTCGTCGGAGGCATGCGCCTTGATCGCCTCCATCGCACCGGCGGTGAGCAAGGGGCAAAGTGCGAAAGCCATGTTGGCCGAGTTCCACATTTCCACGGCCGCCGCGGCCACCAGCCCCGGCAGCCCTTGTCCGCCATATTCGGGATCGCCGCCGAGGCCGTTCCAGCCGTTGTCGACGAACCGGCGGTACGCCGCAGCAAAGCCGTCGGCCGCGACGACGCCGTCCTTGGTCAAGGACGCGCCCCGCTCGTCACCTGACTTGTTCAGCGGCGCGAGCACCTCGCTGGCGAGCCTCGCCGCCTCCTCGAGCACCGCCTGCGCTAACTCCGGTGTCACCTCCTCGTAGCCGGGCAGAGTGGTCAGGCTTTCGAGCCCTGCCAATTCATTGATCACGAACTGCATGTCGCGGATGGGCGCACGATACGTCGTCATAGGCTCGTTCCTTCTAGCTCGAGTTTGTCCTCGTGATCTTCCCACAACGTTGCGCGCGGAACGCACGTCGCTATTTGGAGTCCTTCGGGCGCAAGCACCTTTTCCCGAGCTTACCCACGCTGGTCTTGGGCAGCAAATCCATAAGGCTGAGCGGATTCGCGGCCTATTGCCGGTGCTATCCAGGCCGCCGCAAGAGCATGATCCTCGTGCCGGGGGGCAATGTCGAATGGGCAGTCAAGGAGGTCAAGCGGCTGCGTAACGAGACGTGGGTGGCAGCGGTCTGGCCGCTCTTGCCCGAAGGCAAACCGATCGACCATCCTGATCTGGCTCCGCTTTGGGACGAGATGAACGACGCCTATCTGCCGATCGTATTCCACAGCTTTTTCTATGAACCGCACTATTTCCGGCCTATCGCGACATCTGGGGCAATGCGGTGGTGGCGCGCTACGGCCGCCCATCCCTGGGGTGCCGCGGGGCTCCTCTCCTACTTGATCGTCGGGCAAATCATCGACAATATCAACGCCGGCGTCGCCGAGGTCGGTCACGGCTGGCTGCCGCACTGGGTGATCCGACTGGGCGAGATGATCCGCTATGTCTCGGGCGCGACACCATCGCTCAAATACGCGCCGATCGAGTACGTGCAGTGGGCCGCTTCCGCTGCGGCGCCGAGCCCTTCGAGGGTCCCGCGATGACCAAGGCGGTGATCGACATTCTGGGACCCGGCGTACTGATGCACCAATCGGATTACCCGCACGGCGAGGCGTATTTTCCAGACACTGCCCAGATGGTCCTCGACTGGCCGATCTGGAAGGAGTTCCGCCACGACGTGCTGAAACGGCATATGGCCGGCAATGCGGAGCGGTTTCTCCGCCTGGCATAAACGGTCGCGATTGGGCCCCTAGCGGTAGCCCAAGTGATTGGCGAGATCCACGACCATCTGCCAGGACGACGGCTCTTCGGTCCAGCCGACTGGTCTGTTCAGGGTATTGGGCACTTCTACGCTGTGAGGTATCGGATTACGCAGGAAAGCCGGGTCATTGCCTCCGGTGACCCCACTTCCTGCCGGTCCGAAGCAGGCAAATGGCGAGGCTTCGGGATGCGTCATTGCTTCGATGGCATCTGCGTCGTTGTGCAGTCCCAGCCATGCGGCAATCGCTTTGAGCTGATGGCGCATGTCGTTAAGAACATCCTCCGCTCTGACACGCATAAGGCGATGACTCGGCAAACTGGCGGCGAAGCGGAGAATACGGCGATGGGTCTCAAACCATGTAGCGATACCGGACATCGGCTGATCGTCTTGTCGATAGCCCGGCAATATTCGATTGAAGTGCTCTTGGATGGAGCGCTGCGTGGTTACCGGATGTCGGGTCAGATGTAGATAGCGAGCTTTAGGATACGCTGCGGCCAAGCGCATCAACGCAACGTCTGTCTCGACATTCTCGGGTGACTTCTCCACGCAGCCACGCGGTTGAAGGCATTCCATTAGAACATCGAGAACGTCTGCCCCCGACCAAAGAGATCGCTCACATAGCCACGAACGTGCTACCGTCAACGACGCTAACTGCTGGTTGCCAAACATGTATTCCGCCAAAGTGCGGACCAAGCCCGGACTGCGATGCATGACACCGCGCGCAATCCAGAAACCGGGCAGCGACGCCTCAAGCTCACCGATGGTCGGATAAGCGAACAATTTCAGTTCCGGAAGCCCCACGAGATCCGGATGCTGACCAAGCATCATGCTGATAACGGAACTATACGAGCGGGCCGGCGCTAGCACGAAGAGTGGCGCGAACCTATAGGCGTCGCGCGCTGCTCGCACTCCGAACCCTCAGCCGACTGTGCTAGTGAACCTGAGGCGCGATGACCGGACCGGCTGTTGCAGGGTCGAACCTGCTCGCGTCATGCAACAGATAGATATTTTCTGCTATGAAGTTATTGCGCAGCGAGATCAGTCGCGGGACGTTAACCTGGCAATAATGTTGCACGGCAGCGGTATCGAGCAGCGATCTATCCCCGGCCTCGAACGCGATCGAGGACTCCTCGACCAGCCTGAACAATTGCTCGTTGCTTTCTTTGGTCAGTGACTGCAACGCGAGGCGATATTGTTCGAGACCAACAACCCCCGGGACCAGCCGGCGCACTGTTTCCAGCTCGTCCCACGCGTAGTTCAGCTGATAGGAGAGCCCCTCGCCGTGAATCCACGGCCGTACGACCTGGCTGAGCAAGCGTTGATAATCGTTGAGACGGGGATCCAGAAACACGTAGTCGGGGTGCGTGAGGTCCCCCCGCAGACGTCCTTCCTTCTGTAGTTGATCCCGGATCGGGGTACCACCATACGGCAACATGCGACTGAAGCACGCTGCGGCCGAGCCGTCGCCGACGATTTGGCGCAGGAAGCCGATGTTCTCGCGGACCGACTCGAACGAGCTCGACGGGTCGAACAGCATAAAGCCATAGCCAAAGAGAATACCAAGCTCCTTTAAGGTTTGGACCCCAGCCAGATTCTGTTCGACTGTCATTTGTTTGTGGAGCACTTCGAGCCCGGCCTCGACCCCGGATTCGATGCCCATATAGACGAGAAATAAACCGGCATCACGCAGCATCGCAAACAAATCGGCATCGACATATTCGGCGCGGCAGCTGATCTTCCAGATAGTGCGGTCCGCGAGACCGCTGTCGTGTAGCCGATCGGCCAGCTCGGTAGCCCACCGCCGTCCGACGGCACGCCAAAGCGGAAAATCGTCGTCTTGAAAGAGGAAGATGCGCACTTGGCGATAGCGCTCAAGATCCAGCATTTCTTCGACAACTTTTGCCGGTTTTCGAACGCGGACGACCTTACCGGGGGCGGTGCGGTAAAAGGTGTGAATCGAACAGAAGGAACAGCGGCGCGCGCAGCCGCGGCTTGCCAGGAGGGGAAGCGTCAAAAACCCGCCGAGCCTGTCGGCTTCGTACGGGCGATGAGGAAAAGGCAGAGAATCGAGATCAGCAACAAGCGCTCGTGCCTCGGTCTCGACGACCCGGCCGGCATCCGAATAGACGATGCCGTGAATGTCGCGCCAGTCTTCGCCTCCTTTGAGCCGCTCGACCAGCTCGAGCAACGTGTGCTCGCCTTCGTAGCGTACCACGCTGTCGAGCTCAGGGAAATGCGCGAGCAACTCGTCATGGCACAGGCTCGCGAAGTGACCGCCGATTGTGAAGTGGCTGGTGATCCCGACGACACGAAGGTGGCTCGCGACGCGGCGGAATTGCGGCAGGAAGGCCTGGAAAATCAGCGAGAACCCGACGACGAGCGGCTGCCGGTCACCGAGCCGTGAGGCTATCTCAACCGGTCCGTCGCGGACATCGACCATGTCTACGGTATGACCGTGCTGCTGCAGCACTGCTGCGAGATAGCCCATACCCAAATTGCCTTGGTCCTGATACCCGACCAGGACCACATCCACCCGGTTTGCGGACATGATTAGCGCACAGCCGAGGCTAGCTAGCCGGAGCTTAGCCGCCGGGCTGAACGCCCGCGATAATCTGGGCGGCCCTGCCGAACCCGTCGGCGAGGGCCCGGTAAAGCGCAGCCGCGGTCTCGAGGCGTACTACTGTGATCTGGTTTTGCACCTGATCGGAGAGCTTGTATTCCATATCGATAGAATCCGTTATCGGTCCGCGTCCACCCCAGCGCCAAACTGGAGCAACTTCACGGATCAGCTCTTCAGGCGTCGGCATGTTGGTCCTCCCCTCTGTGGATGTGGCCGTAGCCACTAGCACTGCAGTCGGCGGCGAAAGCGGCACGTGGCATTTCGGCCTGCTTGTCGCAGTTTAGTATCCGGAGTGGGATTAATCTAACAATTCCTTTGCTGTCAAGTTCCAGTGCGGCGGTATCGCATGGGCGACCCGGGGCCAGAAGCGCCGAGGCGGTCCTGGCTCGCACCTGATCGCGAAGCACCGGTTCGTTGGCAGGCTCAGCTTTTGGGGTCCTCCAGGCTGAACATTTCGGCCTGATCGTCATAAGCGAAGACTTCCGCGTAGCGACCCCAATCCACCACCGCGTCGAGCGTCTCCTCGGCGGCTGCATCGCTCAGATGGTCCTCGAGCTCCTGCTCGAAGCGTATCCGGGGCGCGCGGTGACCGGGGCGCTCGTCGAGCACGCGTCTGATGTGTTCAGCAAGGGGGACCGAGGCGAGCAGGTGGCGGGCGAAGACCACCTTGCGTGTCTGCGTGTCGAGATCGGCAAAATTGCGCGCCGCCGCGGTCAGCAGAATGTCGCCCTCCTTGATCTCCGCGAAGCCGAGGTAGTGCAGAATCTCGGCGACCGGGAACAGGTCGTCGATCTCGAGTTGCAGGGCGCGCGCGATGTCCGGCAGGTCCGCCTTGCCGTCATAGGGTGGCGCAGCGACCGTCTCGATCAGACCAGCTATGACGTTGGTCGAGACTGGCGGCAGTCGGCTGCCAAGCTGCAGTTTTGGCAATTGTCCCTCAGCTCCGACAGTCGGTCGCGCCGTCATCTTCGCGTAAATATCGTCTACCATCTGGCGAAAATCCGTATCGAGGCGGTTACGCGGATGCGGAAACGCAACCGCGATTTCGCCGACGACGCGTCCGGGGTTGGAGGAAAAGATCAGGATGCGGTCGCACATGAAGACCGCTTCCTCGATATTGTGCGTGACCAGCAGCATCGATTTAATGGGCAGCCGACGCTCGATCCAGAGATCGAGAAGGTCGGTGCGGATCGTCTCGGCGGTCAGTACGTCGAGCGCCGAAAAAGGTTCATCCAGCAGTAGAATTGTCGGCTCTACGACAAGCGCACGGGCAAAACCGACGCGCTGGCGCATGCCGCCCGACAACTCCCGCGGGTAGGCCAACTCGAAGCCGTCGAGGCCGATCAGATCGATCGCGGAAAGCGCGCGCCGGCGGCTTTCCTTGTCCGGCACCCCCAGTGCTTCGAGGCCCGCTTCGACATTCTGCAGTACGATCAGCCAAGGAAAGAGAGCGAAGGTCTGAAAGACCATTGCAATCCCTTCCGCGGGGCCGCTGACAGGACGGCCGCGGTAAATCACCTCCCCACTGCTCGGTCTGATTAGACCGCAGATGATGCGCAGCAGGGTCGATTTCCCCGAGCCTGAACGGCCGAGCAGACCGACAATTTCGCCGGTGTGCAACGACAGATCGACATCGGCGAGGACGCGCACCTCGCCCGAGCCCCGCGCAAACCCGCGGTTCACGCCGCGCACTGTCAGGATCGGCTCGCCGAGGGTCGTTTCTCGCAGGGTGTCTAATGCGACCATTGCTATTTCTCAGTCGAGGCGCAGCCGCTCTTCCGTATAGGCGTAGAGCGGCCGCCAGAGCAGGCGATTGAACCCGGTTACCAGCAGCGACATGACGGCGATGCCGAGCACGATCTTCGGATAGTTCCCGGCAGCGGTATTGTCGGCGATATAGGCTCCGAGGCCGTGCGCAGTGATCTTCGTGTCACCCCAGGAGACCGCTTCCGCGACAATGCTGGCGTTCCACGCGCCGCCCGCTGCGGTAATGGCGCCGGTAACGAAATAGGGGAAAATCCCCGGCAGCATCACCTGACGCCACCATTGCCAGCCTCGCATGCGAAAATTGGTCGCCGCTTCGCGGAAGTCGGTGGGGTACGCCATTGTGCCCGCGATCACGTTGAACAGGATATACCACTGCGTTCCGAAGATTATCAGCGGACTGAGCCAAATGTCCGGGTTCAGATCGAAATGGACAATCGTGAGAACAAACACCGGAAACAGCAGATTGGCGGGGAAGGCCGCGAGGAACTGTGCCAAGGGTTGGATCCTCTCGGCTAGGCGCGGCCGCAAGCCGATCTCGACCCCGATCGGCACCCAAATCATGGAGGCGATCACGATCAGCACGACGACGCGGGCCAGCGTGAACAGGCCAAGCTCAAAGGCGGTGAGGACATCGTCCCAGTCAACTCCCGAGGCTACGTAGTCGATGATCTTCCACGCCGAGTAGGCAGCCAATAGCGCTACCGCGGTAAACCAAACGGCATCCATCACCACCGAGCGCGCGCCGCCCGCCCTCGCGGTGCCGGCGCGCAGGGGCGCGAAGCGCTGTCGCGCAAGCATCCCCAATAGGAGACCTCCGGGTCTAGCGACGGTTCGGAGCAGGCGGCCTTGCTGAAAGAGATTGAGAAACCAGGAGCTGGGCGCCGTCTGAGCGCCGGTCTGCTCGAAGCGAAATTTGTCGACCCAAGCCACCAAGGGCCGGAACATCAGCTGGTCGTAGAGAATGATGACCAAGGTCATCGCCAGGATCACCCAGCCGATGGCCGCAAGGTTTTTGTCCGCTGTCGCCTGGGCCAGATAGGCTCCAATCCCGGGCAACGTGATCGTCTTGTCGCCGACCGTGATCGCTTCGCTGGCCACCACGAAAAACCAGCCGCCGGACATGCTCATCATCATGTTCCAGATGAGGCCGGGCATTACGAACGGTACTTCGAGCCGCCAGAATCGCTGCCATCCCGAAAAGCGGAAATTCTGTGTAGCTTCCTCGAGGTCGCGCGGCAGGGTGCGCAGCGACTGATAGAAGCTAAAGGTCATGTTCCAGGCTTGGCTCGTGAAGATCGCGAAGATTGCCGCGGCCTCCGCACCTGCGACCCGGCCGGGAAAGAGGGACATGAAGAAGACGACGGTAAAGGAAATGTAACCCAGCACGGGCACCGATTGGAGGATGTCGAGGAGCGGGATCAGGACGAGCTCGGCGCGACGGCTCTTGGCGGCAAGCGTCCCGTAGGTCAGGGTGAAGAGCAGCGATGCGACCATTGCCGCCAACATGCGCAAGGTCGTTCGTAACGCGTATTCCGGCAGGTTGAGTGGATCAAGCGAGACGACGGGCTCTTTGAGCGAAGAGAGCGGCGCCAAGGTTTCGTGAGCGCGTTTGGCGGCGAGCAGCAGAAGTCCAAAGACCAACGGGAAGGCAATGATGTCCCAGCGGTTCGGGACTAGACCCCGAGCCGTCAGGCTTGCATAACTGATCGCACTTCCCGGCACCAGTGGTCTCCGCCAAGGTCGCCGACTTGCAACACGAGCAGATGCCGTCGTCAAGCCGGGAGAGCGGAGCGATCGTTGTCACAGAACTGAAATATTAACCGGCCATTATTCCGTGCTTCCCGGAAGCAGAGGACCGGAAATGATTCCAGCCTAATAAATTCAACGGGTGCAACTCTCACCCTCGGTCATGAGAAGCGTTCACGCAATCTTCGGTCCGACCGACGGATCGCGACGCAATCGCGCCTGATCGCGATCGCTCTCGCGGTCTGCCTCGTCGCTGCCGCAGCAGGATCGAGCGCCTTGTGCGCGGAACGCGCTCCTGACGAGCCTCTACGCATCGCTGTCTACGACGTGCCGCCATACGGATCGGTTGATGCCGAGGGATTGTTTTCCGGCGCCAGCGTGGACCTTTGGCGGCGTGTCGCCGAAGACCTCCATCTAACCTATCGCTTCATCGCGGTCGCGCAAATGGAGGACGTCATCAACGGAGTTGAGCGGGGTCAGTTCGACGCGGCGATCGGCGCGATCACCATCACGCCGGACCGGCTGGCTCGCGTCGAATTCACCTATCCGGCCCACCGCTCCGGCGTCGCGGTCGCCTTGCCCAAGCAAACCGGGCCCATCGCGGCGGTCATGTCCTATGTCGCGGTCGTCAGGGAGCTCGGTCCCTTGATCGTCCTCACCCTGGGGCTGCTCGTGCTGATCGGTGCCCTGATGTGGGTCTTCGAGCGCAGGCGCCGGCTCGCGGCCAATCCTAGCGAGCGCTCGGTCAAGTCGTTATCCGACGGGATTTATTGGGCAGCCGTTACCATGACCACGGTCGGCTACGGCGATGTGACGCCGCTAACGCCGGTCGGACGTTTCATCGCCGTGATCTGGATGCTGGGGAGCCTGACCCTCATATCCCTGCTGACGACGAGCCTCGTCTCACGCATGACGGCCGATGCCGTTACATCGGCCCCGATTACACGGTTAGATTGGAGGGTGCAAATGACTGAGTTGGCGGTCGACCGTCGCCCTCCCGACCTCACGATCGTCGCACCGGCGGCGCCGCCGACGCAGCGATATATCAATCGCGAGCTGTCCTGGCTCGCCTTCAACGAGCGTGTTCTCGAGGAGGCAAGCAATACCGGTCATCCGCTCCTCGAGCGAGTGCGGTTTTTGTCGATCTCCGACAGCAACCTCGACGAATTCTACATGGTGCGCGTCGCCGGGCTCCAGGAGCTGGCAGAGAGCGGGATCACCGTGAAGAGCGACGACGGATTGACCCCAGAGCAGCAGCTGACCGCAATCACAGAGGTCGCGGCTGGCCTCGTTCATCGACAGCAACAATGCTGGGTGGATCTGCAGAAGCGCCTGCGTGCCGAGGGTATCTTTACTGTCGACCACGACGCGTTGACGGTCGACGATCGCTCTTGGCTGCGGCAACTATTTATCGATCGCCTGCTTCCGGTCATGACGCCGATCGCGATCGACCCGGCGCACCCGTTTCCGTTCTTCCCCAACCGTGCCTTGGCAATGGTTGTGGAATTGCGTCGGGACGACCGGTCCGAGATCAACGCTTTGGTGCTTGTTCCTGAACGCGTCGAGCGGTTTATCCGGCTGCCCGGCAAGGAAATTCGCTTCATCCCGGTTGAGGAAGTGCTGCTCGCGGTTGGGCTGTCAGAGCTGTTTCCCGGGATGACGCCGCTCGGCCATGGCATGTTTCGGGCACTGCGCGACAGCGATATCGAAATCGAAGAGAAGGCTCAAGACCTGGTGGCGATGTTCGAGTCTGCGCTCAAAAGGCGGCGGCGCGGTGAGATCACTCGCCTGATGTTCTCCGCCGGCACCCCGGATCGCCTGCGCGATTTTGTCGTGGAGGAGACCCGCACCCAGCCACGGGACGTCGTCACACTCGATGGTATCGTGGCTCTTTCGGATATTCGTCATCTGATCACGCCAGAACGACCGGACCTGTTGTTCCCGCCTTACAGCGCCCGGTTTCCCGAGCGGATAAAGGACTACGGCGGGGATTGCTTTGCCGCCATCCGGGCGAAAGACATCGTGGTCCATCACCCCTACGAATCTTTCGACGTTGTCGTGCAGTTTCTCAGGCAGGCGGCCGACGACCCGAACGTCATAGCGATCAAGCAGACCCTGTACCGGACCTCGGAAGATTCGCCGATTGTCGCCGCCCTGGCTGATGCCGCCGAAGCTGGGAAGTCGGTAACGGCGGTGGTCGAGCTAAAAGCGCGCTTCGATGAAGAACGCAACATCCGCTGGGCCCGACGCCTGGAGCAGGCCGGGGCGCAGGTCATCTTTGGGTTTATCTACCTGAAGACGCATGCCAAAGTCTCACTGGTCGCGCGACGCGAGGGCGAGGCCTTGCGCTCGTATGTCCATTTTGGGACCGGCAATTACCATCCCGTTACTGCCAAGATTTACACGGATTTGTCTTTATTCACCTGTGATCCGGCACTGTGCCATGACGCGGCACGGGTGTTCAATTTCGTCACCGGCTATGCGCCGCCCGCCCATCTCGAAAAATTGCCGATCTCGCCCCACGGCATCACAGCCAAACTGATCGAACTCATCGAGGCTGAGATCGCCCATGCGGAGGCCGGCCGGCCAGCGGCGATTTGGGCCAAGCTCAATGCACTCGTCGATGCTGGCATGATCGACGCTCTCTATCGCGCCTCGCAGGCCGGAGTAACGATCTCGTTGGTCATCCGCGGCATGTGCAGCTTGCGTCCTGGTGTTCCCGGGCTTTCCGAGAACATCGCTGTCAAGAGCATCATCGGGCGCTTCCTCGAACACGCCCGCATCGTCTGCTTCGGTTCCGGGCACGGGCTGCCCTCACCCAAAGCCGCGGTATTTATTTCCTCGGCGGATTGGATGCCGCGAAATCTGGACGGCCGCGTTGAAACACTGGTTCCAATCGAGAACCCGACCGTGCACCAGCAGGTCCTCGACCAGATCATGGAAGCGAACCTCCACGACGACGCGCAAAGCTGGCTATTGCGCCCCGACGGTTCCTGGGTACGGGCGGTTCCAGGGAAAAAGCCTCAGAGCGCGCACATCTACTTCATGACCAACCCGAGCCTCTCCGGCCGGGGCAGCGCGTTGCACGGACACCACGGGGACGGCTATCGGCTGAGGGTCTCTGACTGACATGCACAACCTCACCGTCGCCGAATACCCAAGGTCGCTGGAGCTGTATTCCTCATTCGGCTATCGTGTGGCGGGTTGGATAATAGGATCGCCAGCTAAGCATGAGCGACGACAGGAGATCGCCTGTTTCCTCCCCTGCTTCGGCCCGGCGCCGCGTTGCGCTAGTCGCATGGTGGGCGCTTGTCATCGCGTTTTGGCCGGTTGCGTCAGCCCCTGCCATGGCTCAGGTGACGTTGGAGGTCGAGGCGTCCCGCGGGCTTCCCGGTCTTCACCACTCGGCGTTATCGCGTTTCCTCGCGGCGCACATGGCAGACGCCGGGCTCGCCGGCTGGCGGTTCGACCCCGCAGCGAGCGACGACTCGCCGCTGATCGGGTCGAGTGGAGCTTCAAATTGAACCCGTATGCCGGGGGAGAAGTGCGCAGCTTCGTACGCTCGCTGATCCATGAACGGAGCTTCGGTGCACGTCGTCCGATCACGATCGAGGCACGGCTTTACCTCAACGGGCAATATCAAACGCTCGTCGAGGCGCAAGCGATCGTCCAAGGCGGTACTGACGATCCTGATCTCGCCGCGGCAGTCACGCGGGCTACGCAGAATCTCCTCGGCCCTTCAGGGGCGTATCGCGCCATCGACACCGGCCAGCACCCCGCTTCCCGAGCACAATAGCTCGAGTACCTTGGGCGGCGCCGGCCGCCTCTTTCCTTCCAGCGGCAGGCCTTCCAACATAACGAGCTCGGTCCCACTCTCGCGACGGGCACGATTTTGGCGCGAGCCTGCCTTCCAGCGCTGGTGATCCTCAGCGCCGTGACCCTTGGACTTGCCGGCGAGTGTGCAGTGGCGCAAGAGGGGCTTTTCGAGCAGGACAGGCTCACGGGCGACTGGGGCGGGGTACGCAGGCAGTGGGAAGATGCCGGCATTGCTCTTGGCGCCACTGACGTCTCGGAAACGCTGTCCAATCCCACCGGTGGGATAAGGCAGCTGTCGATTTACCAAGGCCTCCTCACCGGATCTCTGACCCTCGACCTCGAGAAGCTCGCGAAGTGGCCGGGCGCAACATTCTATACGGACGGGTATTGGATAAGCGGAGAAGGCTTGTCGGAAAATGCCATTGGCAACCTGCTGTTTGTCAGCTCGATCGAAGCGCTAGCCTCGACGCGCCTCCACGATCTGTGGCTGCAGCAGGAATTTTTCGACCACCGAGCCTCGATTCGGATCGGCCAGATCGCCTTTGACGACGAGTTCTACATCAGTCAATACTCGGCAGGATTTGTCAATTCGTCGTTCGGCTGTCCGGACACCTTGTCGAACGACTTGCCGAGCGGCGGGCCCTGCTATCCATTTGCGGTTCCAGGCGCCCGGTTTCGGATTGCTCCAACGAGCGATTTGACTTTGTCCGCTGCGTTCTTCAACGGCAATCCGGCGCCTTCTGGACCGGGAAATCCGCAGGTCCGCAACTCGAGCGGCACCAACTTCCTGATCGGTGAGGGTGGCTTTATGCCAATTGCCGAACTTGCCTATTCGTTCGACGAGGAGCCGATTTCTTCTACCTCGCTCAGCGATGTCAAACTCGGCGCTTGGTACCATACGAGAGAATTTCCCGATCAGCGCCGCGATAGCTCGGGGCTCTCGCTTGCGAACCCAGCGAGCAATGGCATTCCCGCCATGCATGGCAGCGATTTCGGGGCCTATTTGGTGGTGGACAAGATGTTGTGGCGCCGCCCCGATACGGCGAGCGAGGGTTTGGCCGCCTTCCTTCGCGTCGGCTATGCCCCTCCCGACCGCAATCTGTTTAGCCTGGAGATCGACGCCGGCCTTACCTTTAAGGGTCTCTTCCCGGGCCGCCAGCTCGACGTGTTGGGCGTTGGCACGGTCTATGGGCGGATTGGCTATGCCCGCCAGTTGGACCAGGATAAGGTCCTCTTCACGGGTATCGAGCGTCCGATACCCGATTATGAGGGCGCGCTCGAAATCACTTACGAAGCGCGGATTGCGCCATGGTGGCAGTTGCAGCCGGATCTGCAACTGGTATTCCATCCCGGCGGTTACATTGCAGTACCTCCGCCGGCGCCCGCAGGGCAGCCGATCCCCAATGCGTTGGTCATCGGAATTCGATCGGGTATCACTCTTTAGAGTCTCGCCGGAGAGGATGCGTACTATGACCGAGCCCGATCATGTCTGCCTGCTGCCAAGCGTCCCAAGGTCGCCGGCAAACCCAATCCGCCAGATCGCAAGCAGTAACGCAGCATCACAGTGACCAGGACGGACGCCTTCTGACGCCTGTCATAATTGCTTTGTTTATCTGTCACAACTTCTTAACATTCCTGTCGCATCGCGGCGTTAACCTCGCGCAACAGTCTCTATTTCGCGGGGGAAATAGTGAACTACAAGCGAAAAATCCACAACGCGGCGGCAATCTGCGGGCTGCTCGCGATCCCGGCATGTGCCATTCTGCCAGTTTCGGCCCTGGCCCAAACCTCAACGCCGGTGAACGATCAGATCAAAGAGCTGCAGAACGCAATTCGCAATATCCAAAGGCAATACCAGTCACAAATCCACAGCCTCCAGAAACAGCTCGACGATTTGAAGGCGGCACAGGCCGCCGCACCAAAGCCTCCGCCGCCGGCAGCGCCAGCGGCTCCCACTGGCTTAACGATATCGCCGACGGCTGGCGCGCTTCCACCGCCAGTGCCGGGAGGGCCTGGTGCTCCGCCTCCAACTGAGGCTGCGGCCAAACGCGGAGGATTCCTCGGTCTGCCGATCAATGTGAGCGTGGCAAACACATTTATCGAGGGCGCGAGCATCTTCCGCACGCGCAACGAGACCGCCGACATCGGGTCGAACTTCAACACCGGCATTCCGATGCCCAACAACCCGAATTATTATCTTTCCGAGTTCCGCGAGAGCGCGCACCAAAGCCGCTTCGCACTGCTGGCTGAAGGTAACGTCAACGAAGCGACGAAACTTGACGGCTATTTTGAAACCGATTTCCAGAGCGCCGGAACGGGGTCGAATTCGGTTCAGAGCAACAGCTACACCCTGCGGTTGCGTCAGGCTTACGCAACGGCCGAGAATAAGGACTGGGGAACCTACATCCTGGGAGGGCAGGCCTGGAGTTTCCTGACAATGTTCAAGGACGACATGACGCCGCGCCAGGAGAACATCCCTTTGACGATCGACGCCCAGTACGTTCCAGGGTTTACTTGGCTGCGGAACCCGCAGTTCAGGATTGTCCAGCGCTTCGGTGATTTGTATGCGGCGGGTCTGGCGCTGGAGAGCCCGCAGGCGGTGATCTTCAGCGGTCCCACCGCGCCGCTGGTGCCAGTGACCTTTAACAACACCGGCGGATCCGGGCTCAACTCCGGGGCCACCTATTCGACCGATATCGGACCGGATCTGGTGGCCAAAATCACGGCCGATCCGGGCTGGGGGCATTTCGAGGCGTATGGCCTCGCCCGTCTGTTCCGCAGCCGTGCGAACTTGTCGAACCATGATATTCTCGGCGGCGGAGGTGGTGCCGGTGCGATCCTGCCGATCGTGCCAAAGCTTCTCGACTTTCAGGCTGATTTTCTGGCTGGAAACGGCATCGGCCGTTACGGCAGCGTAGGGCTGCCGGATGTGACGGTTAAACCGGATGGCGTCCTGGCACCGATCCCGGAGATCCAGGCCCTGGTCGGGTTAGTGGGGCACCCGACCGACACCATCGACCTTTATGCGTATGCCGGAATTGAAGCGGCTAACTCAACCCCGTTTACGGCCTACACGGCCAGCGGCGCAGTGCCTTTCGGCTATGGCAACCTGCTCTACAACAACAGCGCTTGCCTGCACGAGGCAGCCTCCGTGGCGGCGGCCGCGACCAACTGCGCGGCCAATACCTCCAGCGTTTGGCAGATCACGGGCGGCTTCTGGTGGGATGTCTACAAAGGTGACTTCGGCCGGCTTCGGGTCGGCGGGCAAGGCTCGTTCACCGAGCGCTCGGTCTTCGCGGGCATTGGCGGCGGTCCGAACACCAACGAAGGCATCTTTATGGCCGCGCTGCGCTACTACCCGTTCGCACCCTGATTTCGACCGCTATCGGCGGCCTCGAAACCGCTTGGTGACAATGCACGGTTCCGCCATAAGAGAGCTTGTCGCGAATATGCTCCCGCACCGTGCGAGCGATGCAGATTACTGTTGCTGCCGATAGGTCGCGTACAATCTGCGCGTTCAAAACCCGCAGACACGGAACCGTTCGATCACCCAGACTGGTCGACTCTGAAAAATTCCGGGATCCCCACACTGATCCCAGAGCCCCAGGCACCCGAACACCAACGAAGGAATATTTATGGCCTCGCTGCGCTACTACCCGTTCGCACCTTGAGCCAGCCGCCTCAATTACTGAACGATCTTGAAATGTAGCATTCGTTTGGGCCCAGGAGTTTGAAGGCCTCTTCCCCCGGGATCACTGCGATCTGCTTGTAGTAGTCCCACGGACCGCGCGATTCCGATGGCGACGTGACCTCAAACAAATACATGTCACGAACGAGCGTCCAATCCTCGCGGATGTGGCCGTGTTTGGTCATGAAGTCATTGACCGGGGTCGCCTTCATCTCCTTTATTACGGTGGGGCCGTCGTCGGCGCCCGTCGCCTTGATCGCCGCGAGATAGTGCATGATCGAGCCGTACACCCCGGCCTGCACCATCGTCGGCTCGCGCTTCATCCGGTCGAAAAAACGCTTCGACCAGGCCCGCGTAGCGTTATTCTGATCCCAATAAAAGGCTGATGTCAGTTGCAGTCCTTGCGCGGTCTGTAGGCCGAGGCTGTGGACGTCGGAAATGAAGAGCAGCAGCGCGACGAGCCTCTGTCCGCCCTGCGCAATACCAAGCTTGGTGGCCTGCTTGATCGAGTTGATCGTGTCGCCGCCGGCATTGGCAAGACCGATGGATTCTTTCCCCCGAAACCTGCGCCTTCGATAGGAAGGGTGCGAAATCCCTGGTCCCGAGCGGCGCCCGGACCGAGCCCAGAACCGAGCCGCCGTTTTGCCTGATCACTTTTCTCGTATTGCGCTCGAGGTCGTAGCCAAAGGCATAATCCGCGGTGATGAAGAACCAAGTATCCCCGCCGGATTCGACAACTGTACGGCCAGTGCCGTTTGCCAAGGCCAAATCGTCGTAAGTCCAATGAACCGTGGTCGGCGAGCAAGCCTTCCCGGTGAGGTCGGCGTCGGCAGCGCCCGAGATCAGCAAGACCTTATTCCTGTTGTGCGCGACCTCCTGGATGGCGAGGGCTACGTTCGAAGTCGACGCGCCGGCGATCGCGTCTAAGTAATTATAACCAAACCATTGATTGGCAATTCCCACGCCAACGTCGGGGTTGTTCTTGTGATCGGCGCTGAGCAGCTCGATTTTCTTACCGTTTAACGGTCCCGCCGAAATCGGCAATCGCCATTCGCGCCGCCTCGAGCGACCCCGCTCCACCGATGTCGGAGTAAATGCCGGACATGTCGCTAAGTACACCGATCTTGACGGCAGTACCCAATGAGAAGACCTCCTGGCCAGAGGCTGTGCCTGTCAGCACCAAGCAGGCGCCAAAACCGATTATCGCGGCAAGTCGCATCGGAATTCCCTTCTGGGTCGCTCTCACACCTCGACATAATTCTGAAACCTGTCGAGGTTCTGAGCAATATCTCGTTCTGACCCCATTTGGTGGCGCGGGCGTCGCACTGCGCAGTGAGCGACAGTATCCCCGAAAGATCTGCCGGGAGGCGGGATCGAGACTTTAGGTGTATTTGGCTCGCCAGTGAGGGCTTCGGTGCGCTCACTCCGGCCGTTCGAGCTCTTCGATCGCGGCCTTCAGGAAACGCGCCGCCTCGCCGCCGGTGACCGCACGATGGTCGAAGGTCAGCGACAATGGCAGGAGGCGATGCGCGACGAGCCTGCCGTCGGCCACGACCGCACGCGCCGCGATGCGACCGGCGCCGAGGATCGCAACTTGCGGCGGTACGATCACGAGTGCGGCGAACCGTCCCCCGAACATGCCAAAATTCGACAAGGTGATGGTCTGGCCGCGCAGTTCGGCGAGCGGCACCGAGCGCGCCCGCACGTCCCGTTTCATTGCTTCGACGCCGCGCCGTAGATCGGCGGCATCGCGGCCGCCGACATTGCGCAGCACCGGCACGAAGAGCCCGTCCCCGGTATCGACTGCCAAACCCAGATCGATCTGTTTGACCAGCCGGCGTTCCATGTTGCGCCCGTCGTACCAAGCGTTGAGCTCGGGAACTGCGGTGCAGCCGGCGACAACAGCGCGGACCAGCCGGATCGTCGTGTCGCTGCCCGGCGCCCAAGCTTCGATATCGGCCTCGTCGGACACCGTTGCCGGGACGATTTCGGCGTGCGAGCGCGTCATGTTGACGGCCATCGCCCGGCGCACGCCGGCGAGCGGCTCGGCCGGGCCGGCCTCGGTTAATGTCCGCGCCGCGCGCTCGACATCTGCACTGGTCACGGCACCGCCGGGGCCGCTCGCCGCGACGATCTTCAAATCGACCCCGAGGCGCTGCGCCAATGCCCGCACCGCGGGTGTAGCTCTAACGGCGCCGGCGCCCGCCGGCGCCGCTTCTGCGGCCCGGGCTGCTGGCGCGGTTGCGGCGGCGAGTTCGCCAACCACCGTGCCCGTATCGGCGCGCGGGCCTTCGTCGAATTCGACCAAGGCGGCGCCGACCTTGACTCGCTCGCCCGGCTGAGCGCGGAGCCGGGCGATCCGGCCGGATTGCGGCGACGGCACCTCGACTACAGCCTTCTCGGTCTCGACCGAGACGAGCGGCTGGTCGGCCACGACATGATCACCTTCGGCGACATGCCAGGCGACGAGCTCTGCCTCTTGCAGGCCTTCACCAAGATCAGGGAGGACAAAAATGCTCATGGCTTTATTGATAGGCTAATACCCGCCGCACCGCGGCAAGGATGCGGGCCTCGCTCGGCAGATAATGTTGCTCGAGCCGCGGCAGCGGCATGACCGTGTCCCAGCCAGCGACCCGCTCGATCGGGGCGAGCAGCGAAACGAGCCCGCGCTCGGCGATCCTCGCGGCGATCTCGGCACCAAACCCGCCGGTTAGCGGCGCTTCGTGGACGATAACGCAGCGGCCGGTCTTCGCGACCGATTCGAGGACGCTGTCGCTATCAAGCGGCTTCAAGGTCGCGACGTCGATGACTTCGGCGCTGACCCCCTCGGCGGCCAGCGTGTCGGCAGCGGTCAGAGTCTCCTTGATCATAGCCCCCCAGGTCACGAGCGTGATGTCGGCGCCCTCGCGCAGCACAAAGCAGCGGTCGAGCGGCAATGCCGCACCATCGTCCTCAACCTCCTCCCGCGACGCGCGGTAAAGCCGGGTCGGTTCGAGAAAGACGACCGGGTCGGGGTCGCGGATGGCAGCGAGCAGCAAGCCATAGGCGCGGGCCGGCGAGGACGGGATCACGACGCGCAGACCCGGAACGTGAGCAAACATCGCCTCCGGGCTCTCGGAATGGTGCTCGATGGCGCGGATGCCGCCGCCCGCCGGCGACCGCACGACCATCGGGCAGCTCAGCCGCCCGCGCGTTCGGGTGCGCAGGCGCGAGGCATGGTTTACCAGCTGGTCGATCGCCGGATAGATGAAGCCGGTGAATTGGATCTCCACAACCGGGCGGAAGCCCTGAGCGGCGAGCCCGACCGATAGCCCGGCGATCGCGTTCTCGGCGAGCGGCGTGTCAAGCACGCGATCCGTCCCGAAGCGCTTCAGGAGCCCATCAGTCGCGCGGAATACACCACCCTCGGCGGCGACATCTTCGCCGAGGACGAGGACGTTGGCGTCCTCGGCCATGGCCCGGGCGAGGGCCAAATTGACGGCTTGGACGAGATTGATCTCGGGCACCGCCGTCACTCCTGCAACCCGCCGAGCGCCGCATCGCGTTGCTCTACGAGGTCCTTGGGCAGCGTCTCGTAGGTAAAATCGAAAATCGTTGCCGGTCCCTGCGGCGGGGTCGCCAGGTAGGTCTCCGCCGCCTTGTCGACCTCGGCCGATACCTCGGCCAGCAGACCCTCCTCGTCCCCTTTGGCCCACATGCTGCGGCCGACGAGGTGGTTTCGCAGCCTGGTGATCGGATCTTCGCCCCATCGGGGGCTCACATCGGAATCGCTACGGTAGCGGCGTGCATCATCAGCGGTGGTGTGATCGCTCAGCCGATAGGTCAGCGCTTCGATCAAGTGCGGCCCGCCCCCCGCCCGCGCCTTGGCGACGGCGCGGCCGACGGCTTCGCGTACCGCGACGATATCGTTACCGTCGACCTGCTCGCCTTCGATCCCGGCGGCAATTGCCTTTTGCGCCAAAGTCTCCGCCGCGGTTTGCTGAGCGACAGGGAGCGAGATCGCCCAATGGTTGTTGTTGATGACGAAGACCAACGGTAGATGCCAGACGCCGGCGATATTGAGGGCCTCGGCGACATCCCCTTTCGACGTGGCGCCGTCGCCGAAGGCGCAGACCGCAACTCGCTTCTCACGCCTCAGCTTGAAGGCGAGCGCGACACCGACCGCGTGCGGTGCGTGGGTCCCGACCGGCACACAGATCGGAAAATCCTCGCGAGGTGCAGCAAAATCGCTGCCCCGCTCGTCGCCGCCCCAAAACAGGAAGAGCTCGACCAAGCCGACCCCGCGCCACAGCTGAGCGCCATGTTCGCGGAAACTCGGCAGGAACACGTCATCCTTGCGCATCGCCGAGGCAATCCCGACGGCCACCGCCTCCTGGCCCAGCGCCGAAGGAAAGGTGCCGAGCCGGCCTGTCCGCTGCAAAGCGACCGCCTTGGCGTCGAAGGCGCGAGCCAACACCATCGCCCGATAGAGAGCTACCATCTCGGCGCGGTCGGCGGCAAAATCCGGCAGCGGGCGAAGCGCATTGCCTTTGGGATCGAGAAACCGGCTGTAGCGGATCTCGAACCGAGCGGCCGTGACCGGGTCACTCGGCGCTTCCTGCAGGTAGGTCAATTCTGCGATTTTTTCGGCCGAGGGCATTTCACACCCAAACATAATTCGCGATTGCCGATATGTGGTAACGCCAGCCGTCGGGCGATAGCTCCCCGCGTCAAGCTATAGCTGACCCCTCGTATCCCTGTCGGCAGGGGAAAAGCGCTTTCACGCTCCCTAAAAAGCACCCTCTCAGATCGAAAATTTTTTGTAGATCAGTAGATTAAATAGATTTGCTGGAACCTGGCCGGCAGCGGAATTTTGAGCCTGCAAAAGCGGGTTGGCAGCGGAATGGCAGGGGAATTCAGCATACGAGTTTTCTTGTACATTTTTTCATAAAATACTTTCAGTAATTGATATTATCACAAGGACGCCGGCACCTTATTTGTCACCAGCCCAAGGCGGCACTGGGGGCACTTTGATCCGCCTTGAATCATTGCTTGCCCTTGATGCGAAGGAGCACCTCGTTGCGTAAATAAACACAATCCCGGCCAGACCTCGTTGCAGTGTCGTCGCTCCTGCGCACGCCAGAGTCCACGGTCCCATTTCGCTAAATGCTCCTGAGGAGAGGAAGGTCGAGGATGAGCAATACATTATTGACGAGGCGCAGCGTCTTGAAGGCGACGGCCTCGGCGACGCTTACCGCGCCGCTGCTGCACCACGCCGCTGCCGCAGTCAATCTGTCCGCCGCCGCGAGCATCATGTTCGACAGCATGGGGGCCCAGGTTCAGGTGCAGGACCAGACCGGCGATCGCTTGACTACCTGGACGAACGCGCTGGCGAAACATTATGTGGTCAGCTACACCGACTTCACACAGCCGATCGCGCCGCAGCTCCAGGGTAACGGTGGCACCTCCCTGCAGGATGTTTTCATCGTTACCACGCATCAATATACCTTCGTCCCGAAACACCGCACGTCGCCGCGAATTCATCCGAACCCGATTCCGGCGGACTACAATTTCGGTTACTCGTATAGCGACCTTGGCGGCATCCTAAGTTGGGTCGAGACCGGGGGCGGGCTCCTGCTGTTCGTCAACCACAGCGACTTCCCAGACGACGCACCCGGACCTTATTGGCCGATCAATGACATCCAACTAGCGGCAGCGCTCGGTATAACCACCGCCTTCGCCGCCATTCCGCTTGCCGAATTTGCCATGGCGCCAAATCCGCGAGCACCCAGCAAGATCATAAGGAATGTCACGTCGGTCCAGGCGCTCGATTCGGGCGGTATTGTGGTAGATGGC
Source organism: uncultured Alphaproteobacteria bacterium (assembly GCA_963703745.1). Classification (GTDB taxonomy): domain Bacteria; phylum Pseudomonadota; class Alphaproteobacteria; order ATCC43930; family CGMCC-115725; genus AP-15. Next base: position 1,607,565 of record CAVPFL010000002.1, read on the forward strand.
CCTCCGAATATTACCACCAGCACGGTGCTCGTCCCGCTGCCGACAGGCTGGCAGGACAACGGGCCACTGCAATATTACAACGCCGATCTCGCTTTTGCCGTCCTATACGCGGTCGGCGCCGGCAACGTCATCGTCATCGGCCATTCGGGCATCACGGGAAACGCGGGCACCGACTGGCCGTCCCAAGGAGAGATCGACGTCGCCGACAATTTCCGCTTTCTGATGAATTGCGTCGCCTATCTCGCCGCCGGGGCGCAGAAGGCAAGATGAGAAGACGGCAGAAGAAGCTGCTGCCCAGCGGTGTGACGTGGACAGGCCGGGAAGCAGCCGACCGCGACTGGCGGCGGGCCGCGCCCTGTGCGCGACGTGTCCGGTCTACTGCCCCCTTCGATCTTGGGGGGTGAACACGACCTCGCTGTTCTGGCGAAAGGGTTTAAAAATGGATGAGGTACGATTGGCTGCAGTGGCTGCCGTGCTCTTGGTGTCACAGCGAACGGCATTGGCCGGTGAAGACGCCCTGCCGTTCGCGAAGCCAAACTTCCATGCGTTCTCACAGCAGAATGACAGCGATTTCAGCGACTACCGCCCAGTTCTCAATGCCGAAGCGACTGCGGTCTTATTCGAACGGACTTTTAACAAGAACCCGAATTTCGCTCAACTGAATATAGCAGATCTCACAACGAATACAGTGCAACGGTTCGTCAATATCGAATCGTTTCGGCCGGACTGGTGCTGGTACCGGTCCAACGGAAGGCAGCTCGCGATCGGACCAATCGCATTTAGCAACGTGAATGGGATCTTCGTGTTCAGCGGCACCGCCCTGAGGCTGCTGCCAAAAACTGCCGGGATGGTGTATCCGTCCTGGTATCCGAACTGTCAATACATCGCCGCAGACGTCGGTGAAAACGACCAAGTCAGCGGCGAGCATCTGACCGCCCAGATCGACGCGACGAGCGGGGTGGTCGTCGCTGCGCCGTTAGCCAATAATTCGCTTTGGGCCAGCTTTGCCAGCGTCAATCAGGTCAATCCCCGCCTGATCTCGTTTGCGGGACAGTCTAAAGCTCAATCCAATTACTATAACGAACTGCTCAACTACACCTGGGTGACCAATCGATCCACGAACCCACCGATAGTGGCGGCTGTGGACCGCAAGGCGCCTGCCGGACCAGGCTTCCTGCGAGAATTCCAGGCGCGCGCCGGTTGATGGTCGCCGGACGGTAACTGGTTCGCCTTTGAATCGAACCGGATCTGCGATGACATCGACGGTCTGACCTATGCCATTTTCGTCCAGGATGCGGATGGTGCGAAACTGGCGATGCAGGTAACGAATTGCGATTGGAATGCCAATCATCCGAAATGGTTTCCACCGGGGGTCGACCGGCAACAAGACGCTGCTGATCGCCGCCGTGGCTAACCCGGGCGAAGGCGAGCCATTCCACATTGCTATCCTCGACGTGACCTCCTTCGTCCAGAGCCCTTGAGTGCCAGGGGTCGCCCAGTGTCATCGATACGGCCGCTGGCATAAGACACGACCAACCCAAGGAGAATAGTCATGCTATCGCGCCGCGCCTTGATGGTTTCCGCCTTTGCGGCGGTAGCGATTCGCCCTTCAATGGCTCGGGCCGAGGGCGCGTCTGCGCCAATGCCGGACCAAAGCGCCACCCCGGCCACTTTGCTCCAGCTGCAACGCCGAACAATCGAGGTGAACGGTAAATCCGCCTCGGTGTTCGGCATCCGCCAGTCTGACGGCACTGCCGGCATCGTAACCGAGGTCGGAAGGCCGTTCCGCGTTCACCTCGAAAACAACATCGATCAGCCGAGCCTGATCCACTGGCATGGCCTCACTCCGCCTTGGCAGCAGGACGGCGTGCCCGGCATCTCCGGACCACCATTACCACCGGGCGGCAGCGCCGATTACGACTTCCCGTTGCGCTTTGGTGGCACCTTTTGGATGCACTCCCACCAAGGACTGCAGGAGCAGTCGCTGTTGCTCGCGCCGTTGATCATCCATGACGACCGCGATCGGCCCGGCGAGCAGGAAATCGTCCTAATGCTCAACGATTTCAGCTTCACGCCACCGGAGGAGATTTTTGCCGGGCTGAAGAAAAGCGGCGGCATGCCAAAGATGGCGAGCGCGGCGGCACCGGCAGCACCGACGGTTGGCATGGCCCGAGGCGCGGGACCCGATTTGAACGACGTCAAATACGACGCCTTTCTCGCTAATGACCGCACGCTCGCCGACCCCGAGGTGATCAAGGTCGATCCGGGCGGGAACGTGCTGCTGCGCGTGATCAACGGCTCATCGATGAGCAACTATCACCTCAATCTCGGTGAGCTCAAAGGCGAGCTAATTGCCGTAGACGGGTTCCGGACCGCACCGGTGGTGGCGCACCGTTTCCCGATCGCTGCCGCGCAGCGGCTCGACATCCGCCTTGCGCTTCCCCGCCAGCCCCATCCGGTGCTCGCCGTGCTGGAAGGCGACCGGCGCCAAACCGGCATCGTACTGGCAGCCGGCGGCGCGGCGATAGCACGCATCCCCGACACGACAAGCACAGCGTCGTCCCCGCTGACGCTCGATCTCGAACGCCGCTTACACGCGGCTGAGCCATTAAAGCCGCGCAAGGCAGACCGCGTGCACACCCTGTACCTTACGGGAGACATGGCGCGCTACATCTGGTCGATCAACAACGTCGCCTGGAACAAGGACGTCCCGCCGTTGCCGATCGCCAAAGGCGAACGGGTGGAGGTGGTGATGATTAACCGGACCGGGATGCCGCATCCGATGCACCTGCACGGGCACGAGTTCCAGGTCGTCGAGATCGATGGAAAGCGGTTTCCGGGCGCAGTGCGCGACACCGTGCTGGTCACACCGGGCCGTCGCGTGGTCGTCGCCTTCGATGCCAACAATCCAGGGCTGTGGGCCTTCCACTGCCATCTGCTGTATCACCTCGACGCGGGTATGTTCACGACGTTCCGGTACGTCTAGTGCCGAGCATTTTCGGCCTGTGGGGCGACAGCCTCGACCATCTTGTCCATCTGCTGCTGGCGTTCGTTCTCGCGTTGCCGATCGGGTGGCATCGGGCGCGCGAGGAGCAGAGCGCCGGCCTGCGCACCTTCCCGTTGGTTGCGATGGCCAGCTGCGGTCTGGTGCAGACTGCGATATCGGTGATTGGAGTCAGCGTTCCCAATAACGCAAATATCCTGCAGGGCGTGGTCACCGGTATCGGTTTCATCGGTGCAGGCGCAATCATCCGGCAAGGCGATTTCACAACGGGTCACGCTACGGCGGCCAGCATATGGACCGTCGGAATCATGGGCGCGGCAGTCGGCTATGGCTACTACGACATCGGGATCATTCTGACTGCAGCCAACCTTGCTATTCTATTGATCCGAGCTCCGTTCCGGGGTCCAGTAGCGCAATCGGATGCCCCAAGCGACCGTCGAGCGGACTGAAGAAGAGTGCGGGAATACTAGTACGATGTCATTCGATGAAGTCGGTTAACCGAGTGCGTCGGTCCTAGAGCGACCGGACGCCAGCGCCGATCCTCTTTGCCGTCCAGCAAAGGAGTAGCAACGGGGATCGCGTGTCGCCGCAGCCGCCGCCGCGATTGGCCTACGGATGGGCGGTCCCGGTGAATAGCTCGGTCCACGACTCTCGGGCGATCACCACTAGCTGCACGGCCGTGCTACGCATAGCCATAGAGGTGTGAGATGTTGCATGGCGTTATGCTCTTATGGTTTCTGTTGACGGGAATCTCACTGCTGTTCGTCGCGATCGACATCCGCTCCACACCGGAATCGCCGGTGCTGAAATGGGGGTTCGTGCTGGTGACCGCTTATACCGGCGTGATCGGCGCCTTCTTCTATGTGCTCGGTTGCCGCGAACCGCTCCCGGGACTGCACGGACGCTATGTCGCGACGCGCTGGCGGCAAACCCTAGGATCGACGATGCACTGTGTAGCAGGCGATGGCGTGGGCATCCTCGCGGGTGCTGTGCTGGCCAGCCTCGTCGGCCTCCCCGGGCCGGCCGAGGTGATCGTCGAGTATGTCCTCGGCTTCGGTTTCGGCTGGATGATTTTCCAAGCGTTATTCATGCGCGAGATGGCTGGGGGCACATATTCCCGCTCGCTGACGAATACCTTCATGCCGGAACTGCTCTCAATGAACCTGTTGATGGCAGGAATGGTGCCGACGGTGATGACCTTGAGGAGGCTAATCGCATCCGGGACCGATCCCGTGACGCCTGCCTTCTGGTTCGTCATGTCGATCGGGCTGCTGGTCGGCTTCGTGATCGCCTATCCAATGAATTGGTGGCTCGTCGCCAATCACCTTAAGCACGGTATGATGACGGTACGCCCCGCGGGTATGCTCGGCACAATGCAGGATCACGGCACCGATGTCGGTGCCCGTGACATGCCGCACGTCGCGCCTAACGCAGCGATGGAGGTCAAGTCGACGCCGCAACCGCCGGTGCCGGTGATGGCTTTGCTGTCGTTCGTGGCCCTGGCAGCCGATTTCGCTATCGCGAGCCTCCTCTCGGCGTAGCGTGATCAGCGAAAAAAGCGTAACGTCGCCATCGATATCTCGATCCCGGTGGGCTGCATCCGCGATTTCCTATAATCGGCCTTCGGCGGAAGCGCCCGCCGGCCCAGGGCCTTGTGCAGGGGGCCGGGGCTCGGCTTGTTTGCTATTCAAAGCGATAACAAAGGCTTGCGGAGGCGATTTCGCCGGCTAACCAGCGCGCAAGCACAGTCTTTCGAAATATTTTCCGTATCCCCAGGATTTTCCCGGGCTCACCGTCGCGTCGGCGGAAGCTCGCGCGGCTTTGCAAGCTGGGTTGAATTGGCGGAGAATTGGGCAGGCCGGGACGATCTCCGCTCGCCCCGTCCATCCTCCCAGAGCGTTGCGGACGAGGACGCGGAAGATGCCGGACAGGCCTTACGATTACCTCATCGTCGGCGCTGGATCGGCCGGTTGCGTGTTGGCCAACCGGCTCAGCGAAGATCCCGACGCACGGGTGCTGCTCCTCGAGGCAGGAGGCTGGGACCGCGATCCGTGGATCAGCATACCGTTCGCCTGGGGCCGTATGCTGCGGCAGCGCAAGCACGACTGGGGGTATTTCGCAGAGCCCGAAGCGACGATGGACGGGCGCCGGGTCGAGTGCGCGCGGGGCAAAGTGATCGGCGGCTCGTCCTCGATCAATGCCATGGCTTATGTCCGCGGCCACCGCGGCGATTACGAGCGCTGGGCAGAAGCCGGGTTAACGACTTGGTCCTACGCTCATGTGCTGCCCTACTTCCGCGGCCAAGAATGCTGGGAGGGGGGTGCGAGCACCTATCGGGGCGGAGACGGGCCGCTGACGACGCGGGTGTCGCGTTACAAGGATCCGCTCGTCGAGGCCTATCGGGCGGCCGGGGAAGCGGCCGGTCACCCGCTGACCGATGACTACAACGGCGCCGAGCAGGGGGGCTTCGGCCACTCGCAGCAGACGATCCGCGACGGGCGACGATGCAGTGCGGCCGTCGCTTATCTACGGCCGGCGCTGAGGCGCCCTAATCTGATGGTCGAGGTCGAGGCGTTGGCGACCCGAATCCTCTTCGAAGGGCATCGTGCTATCGGGGTTGAGTATCTGAAGGGACGCGAGCGGCTGATCGCCCGTGCCGATCGCGAGGTGATCCTTACCGGCGGCGTGATCAATTCGCCGCAGCTCTTGATGCTATCCGGGATCGGCGACCCCGCAGCGCTCGCCGCGCAAGGGGTCGCAGTCAAGGCGCCGTTGCACGGTGTCGGCCGCAACCTCCAGGACCACGTCTCGGTCACCGTCGCCTATGCCCGCAGGAAGCCAGGCCCCTTGCACGCGAAGATGCGCGCCGACCGCATCTTGCTGGAGCTGGGCAAGGCGTATCTGCGCGGCGAGGGGATCGCTGCCGATTGGCCGGGCGGGGTCATGGCCTTCCTGAAGAGCTCGCCCGCGTTGCCGCTTCCGGACATCCAGCTGCTCTTCAACGCCGCGCCGATGACGGCAAGCCCATATTTTTCGCCCTTTGTGCGTGCTTATACCGACGGTTTCGGTTGCCGGGCCGTACTGTTGCGGCCGGAGAGCCGTGGCCGTGTCGAGCTCGCCTCACAAGATCCGCGCGTTCCCGTTCGCATACGGCAGAATTTCCTCGCCACCGGGAAGGACTGGGCCACGTTGCGCGCCGGTCTGCGCCTCGCGCGCGAGATCGGGCGCCAACCGCCCTTGGCCCCATTCGCCGCGGAAGAGATCGCGCCGGGGCGCGATTGCCGGTCCGACGCCGACATCGACGCCCATATCCGTTCCTCCGCGATCACCGTTCACCATCCGCTCGGCACCTGCAAGATGGGTCCGCCTAGCGATCCGGATGCTGTCGTCAACCCCGAGCTCCGCGTGCTGGGTGTCGACTCGCTGCGCGTCGTCGATGCCTCGGTAATGCCGGACCTCATCGGCGGCAACATCAACGCACCAGTCATGATGATCGCCGAAAAGGCGGCCGACCTGATCCGCGGCCGGACCCCGCCGGCGCCGGTCAACGTCTAGTGTCTATGCCGCCTCTTCCAATGGCTCGTCCTCAGCCTCGCCGTCGAGCACAAGGTTTAGACGTTCGTCGTCGAGCTCGTTCATCCATCGCGCGATTACCACGGTCGCGAAGATGTTGCTGAACAAGTTGGTGACGGCGCGGATCTCGGACATGAACCGCTCGACCCCGAGAAGCAGCGCCAAGCCGCCGACCGGTAAAATTCCTAGCGCCGGCATCGTTGCGGCGAGCGCCACAAAGCCGGCGCCGGCGACGCCTGCCGCACCCTTGGAGGTGAACAGCATGACGAAAAGCATGGTGAGCTGCTGGCCGGTCGTCAGATGAATATCCGTGGCCTGCGCGATGAATAAAACCGCCATGGTCATATAGATGGCTGTACCGTCCGTGTTGAACGAGAAGCCGGTCGGCAGCACCAGCCCGACGGTCTCCTGCGAGCACCCCATCCGCTCGAGCTTGACGATCGAGCGCGGGATCATCGCTTCCCCCGAGGTAGCGCTGAAAGCAATCAGCAGCTCGTCTTTAAAGTAGCGAATGATTTTCCACACGCTAAGGTCAAAGATCCGGGCGATCAGTCCCAACACGATCAGCACGAACAAAATCGACGTCAGATAGACGCTCACCAACAATTGCCCGAGGCTGGCGAGCATTCCGAAGCCGAACTTGCCGATCGTGAACGCCATGGCGGCAAAAGCGGCGAGCGGCGCCACATACATGACGATGCGCACGACCCCGAACAGCGCATGGGTGAAGTCGTCGATCAAAGCAACGAGCCGCTGGCCGCGTTCCCGCATGTGGCATAGCGCGAAGCCGAACAGGACCGCCATTACCAGCACCGGCAGGATGTCGCCCTGGGCAACGGCGCCGACCAGGTTGGTGGGGATCATCTTGATCAGAAAATCGACGATCGTCAGCGATTTGGCGCTGGTAATGTAGCCGGCAATCGCCTTTTCATCCAAATGCGCCGGATCAATGTGAAGGCCGGCACCCGGTTGAAGCAGATTGCCGACGACGAGCCCGATGAACAGCGCCAAGGTTGAGACTATTTCGAAATAAATAATTGCTCGAAGCCCGACGACACCGACGCGGCGCATGTCGCCCATCTTGGCGATCCCGACCGCCACCGTCGCAAAAATGATCAGCGGCACGACGGCGCGGATGAGCGAAATAAAGCCGTCGCTGATCGGCTTCATCTCGACTGCCAAGCTCGGATAGAAATGCCCAAGCAGAATGCCCACCCCGATCGCGATCAGCACCTGGACATAGAGCTTCTTCAAAGGCGAGCGGCGGATCGCCGCGCCGTGCGCTGGGTCAGCGGCTCCTAGGTTCACCATGCAATACTTCCCTACTCAATGTTCTGTAGCCGCGTCGAGCAACCTGCCGCGACATTCCAAAGTCGACGCCACTCGTACCATAAGTTACTGGTCGAGCCAAACGTCGGTCAGGTCCTGTCCAATGAAATGGCTTGGCGTGATGCTCCAACCTTTGAGCTTCGCCGAGGTTGCGACGATCCGGTTCCACCACAAAAGCGGAACCGTGTAGGCCTCGAATAACGCATGTTGCTCGAAATCACGAACGATTTTTGCGCGTTGCCGAGGGTCGCTGGTGACTGCCTGACCGATAAAGAGGGCATCGAGAAAACGGTCGGTCGAATACGAGTAGTTGACTGGCGACAGGTCATGCGACACGTATTTGGTCAGCTGGATCGTCGGGTCGTCATAGAAATCACCCGAGAAATCGAGCGCCACGTCGAATTCGCGTGCATCGATTTCCGTTTGCCAATCCCAGATGTTCCGGCGGTCCTGTGTCGTCGTGACGCCGATCTGGCGCCAGCTCTCGGCTAATAGATCGGCACCTGCATAATGCGGCATCGGGATATCGCGGACGGTGATCGTCACCTTGAGGTCGCGCACCCCAGCTTCGTCGAGCAGCCGCCTTGCCTCGTCGCGCGAAGCCGCGATATCGCGGGAAAAGCCGGGTATCGTGACCAGCTCTGCTTCCGGTGTGGCCATGCTGGAGCCCGGCCGCACGACGCCGCCGACATATTTGAGGAAAGTCGAACCCTGCAGCTTCGCCGCAGCACCCCAGCGGTCGATGGCGAGCGAGAGCGCGCGCCGCACCCGCGCATCGTCGAAGGGCGGGCGCTTGGTGTTGAACACGACCAGGAGATTTGAGAGCCACGGGCTTTCACCGATCTCGATGCGGTCGCCGAGCGCCTCCACCAGATCATCGCGCTGCGGGGGTGTCACACTCCGGAACTCGGCGGCGATGCGGCCGCTTTTGTACGCCGCCATCACCGCATTTGCGGGGATGAAATCTGCTTGGTAGCCGTCGAGATACGGCTTGCCGGATAGAAAATATCTTTCCCAACGGCGGCCCCGCCAATATTTCCCCTTTTCGTATTCAACAAAGGCGAACGCTCCGGTGCCAAGTATGTGGGTCTTGGGAAATTCGGGATCCTGGGCGAGCTTGACTGCGCTGTAAATACAGTTCCACGGGGAGGCGAAATTCGCCAGCATTGCCGCCTCGGGCCATTGCAGATGAAAAACGACGGTAAGCGGGTCGGGCGTGTCAATGCTGGAGATCGCGGCGTAATCGACCTTGCGCGCGGAGACGACACCCGGCGGCGGGCGCGCAATGCGCTCGTAGCTCGCCTTGACGTCGGCAGAGGTCAGCCGAGAGCCGTCGTGAAACAGGATATTGGGCCGAAGCTTGAAGGTGTAGGTCAGCCGATCGGCCGAGACACTCCATGATTCGGCTAAGTCGCCGATGATCTGCGGATAATTAGCCGCATCGAATTTGAGCAAGGTCGAGTAATGCGGTGCAATGGGGTGCAGGAAAGCAAAAGATATGTTGCCGTGACAATCGTAATTGCCGGGCTCGACGGTAACCGCGAATTCGAGTGTTCCTCCGTGCTTGGGGATAGTGTCGGCGAGGCCCGCCCCGCCGACGGCGAGAAGGGCAGCGTCGACAACAAAGCCGATCAGGCAGCGCTTGGTCAGCATCGCAACTAAGCAAGACACTTTCACAACGAGGGACTGTTTCATCTGTACAGAGCTCATCCAAACTCCCGAAAGGGATCGCTCTGTTCGGTGCAACAGGCTACCGGATTTGGCTTTTCTGCCAGAGTTCGAACTGCCCGAAGAGCTGGTCCTTCTCCTGCTGGGTCATCGGCTGCCCGCCAGCGGCCTGCTGACGCTCGTCGATAAACCGGGAGAAAATCGTCTTGAGATCCTGAAGATTGGGTGGGGCGGCTGCCTGTACGTTGCGTTGCAGCCATTGGTCGGCAGGCGGAAAACGGCGCCATCCGGGAAGCTCGGCCGTGATATTGACCTCGTGCCATTTTGGATGGTGGCCCGGTTCGAGCAAGGTCTGGAACCCGGTAAAAAACGCATCGACAAAGTTCGCAAGGTTCCGGTAGCGATCGCTGCCGAACTGCAGGTTGGCGGCCGCGAGCACCGCACCCACCGCCACTGTGTCAACCGGTTGGTCCGAAGGCACTAGACCCGGATAATCATGGACGGTGAGCCGCGTCGGGACATAAACGGCGGTTACAGCGGGTTTGAGCGGGATGGCAAGGAAGTGGAGGTCCTCCCCGAAAATGTCACGGAAAACCGGCGCTGGTTTCCCAGTCACGAAGGCGACGGCGGCGATCTCACCCTTGCGGAGCTTCTCGAGCGCCACCTCCTGATTATCGTAGGTGGGGGTCACCGGAATGTTTAGAAGCTCGAACAGCCGGTTTGCCGTAATCGCGGTGCCGGCGCCGCGCAAATCGAAATTTACCTGCTGGTTTGCGAGCTCCTCGATACTTTTGATGTTGCTCCGGGCGAGCAGATGGAACTCTTCGTTATAGAGCTTGGCAATGTAAGTTACCCAGCCCTCAAGGCCGGGGAAATAATTCTGCTGCCGCGCATAATCGAGAACATCGGCCTGCAAGATGGCCATGTCGACGCCGCGCAACAGCTTGAGGTCGGTGATGTTTTGCAGCGATCCTTTGCCGATCACCGGCAAAACCCGACGCGTCTGCCCGTCATCGATAAGATTCGCAAGATCCTCGGCGATGCGCACCGAGATGCCGGCGGCGCGTCCTGTTTGGAGCTCGACGACACCCCTATTGACGACGGCAACATCCGTCGGCACGGCTGCGTTCGCCGGAGCCGCACGACCGATCGGCGTCGCGAGGATCGCGATGACCGCAGCCGCGATGGTCGGACACTTCATTGTCGTTCCCATGGTTATTTGGCTTTTGGGCTCTCGACCTGACGATCGGCTTTGGGCGCCCCGAGATCAAGCGCGCGGGTATACCAGGATTGCGCTTTGATCGGGTCTCCGACTGCGCGCACGCCCACTCGTCCGAGAAAGGTAGCATCGAAGGTAGCCCCCATCCGGATCGCTGCCTGCCAGTCGCCGGCATCGGCAGCACGCTCGTAAAAGAGCCGCGCTGAAGCGACGTCACCGGAGTGAAGAAAGGAGTCGCCGCGGGCCAGGAGCTCCGTGATTTGCCCTGCGGAGAGGTGCGAGACGTCTTCAGCCGCCGGTGTTGCCGTTGATGAGCCCGGCGCCGGTTCAGCCGCCGATGTCGCTGTTGATGAGCCTGGCGTCGGTTCAGCCGCCGATGTCGCTGTTGATGAGCCCGGCGTCGGTTCAGCCGCCGGTGTTGCTGTTGACGAGTCCGGCGCCGGTTCAGTCGCCGGTGTCGCCATTGATGAGCCCGGCGCCGGTTCAGGCGCCAGTGCAGCTGGTAGCGAAATTTCCGGCGAAGCCGCGTGCGCCTCCAATTCCGGCGCTCCCTGGGCGAAGGATTGATCCTTCGCATCGCCTGCGGGCACATCCCCGGCTGGGGAGGGGCGCGCCGCCGGCGGTGCAACGGGAACAACAGGCAACGCTGCGCTCGCGGCCGAGCGCGGGATCGGCGGTTCGATTGGGGCCGATGCAATGTCCCCGTAGCTCGACGACGCATTACTCAAAGTTGGTAAACGAATCTTGGTGTGGGAGTCATGCTCCCCCGTGCCGGCACCCGCATTCATTGCCTCCTTAGGCTGCGCGAGCAAGAAAAAACCAATGCCGAAGAGTATACCGACGGTCGCCGCGGCGACGACCCCGACGGAGAAGAGGTAGAGGAGGATGCCGACCGGAAGAACCCTCGCAGCGCGGCGCGGTGTCAATGCTCGAGACACCAGGGCAGGCAGCAGCGGCTTGCTCCCAATATCGGCGAGCATCCCCGACGGTCCGTCGAGCGTATTGGGAAGGTCCGCCGGGTCCGGGGAGCTACGCGATGCGAGATCGGGCTGCGTACCGCCTTTCGGCGCTAGCTCATCGGTCAACGGGCTCGCCGAAGTTTGGTCTAACATCACAGAGTCATCCGCTTTCGCGCGTTATGCGACCAATGTAGTCCGGTAAGGTTGGCCTAGCATTGTGGTTTCAACATCAAGACCAGACGTTATTGCCGTAACACAATTCAGCCACAAAGGCAATCCACAAAGGCAATAGAGCGTTAACATTGGTTAATGTTTCGTTAAGAACCGTTTTTTAAATTTATCGTTCTGGTTAATTTTCCGACAGGTTGTGATATTGGCCGCGATAAAATCACCATTAACTTTGGAGTCCCGTTATTTAACGCCCTAATCTCAAAAGTCTACTGGCGAATACGGACGCGACCACTTCGGGTAGAGCCTCCGCGAGGAGGATTTCGATGCCGATTGCTCCGAGCGCGGCGATAGGGTGCACTCTGTCTCCAAAGGCTGCATCCCGAGAGACCCCTTGGTTGTCCATGGCGCTGGGTCTTGCGCCGGTGGACGCAGTTCAGCGCAAATGACAGGCGACTTGGTGGCCGGGACTGACCTCGCGCAGTAGCGGAACGTCGCTCTGACACCGCGCCTCGGCATAGGGACAGCGCGTATGGAAGGTGCAGCCGGACGGGGGGTTGATCGGGCTCGGAACATCGCCCTGCAACAGGTGTTTCTTGCGCTTGATCCTTGGATTTGGGACCGGGACCGCAGCCAATAGGGCTTCGGTATAAGGATGCAGCGGGCTCGTGAACAGCGTTTGCTTGTCGGTATACTCGACGATCTTGCCGAGATACATCACGGCAATGCGGTGACTAATGTGCTCGACCACGGCGAGATCGTGGGCAATGAAGAGGTAGGAGAGGTTTTTCTCGCGCTGCAGATCCATCATCAGGTTGATCACCTGGGCCTGGATCGACACATCAAGTGCGGAGACCGGCTCGTCGCCGATTATCAGATTGGGGTTTAAAGCGAGCGCGCGGGCGATGCAGATGCGTTGGCGCTGCCCGCCGGAAAACTCGTGCGGAAAGCTGCGCATCTGCAAACGGCGCAACCCGACCTGGTCGAACAGCGCAGCGACTCGCGCTTCCTTTTCCCTGCCGCGGGCGATCCCGTGCACTTGCAGCGGTTCGCCGACGATATCGCCGGCCGACATGCGCGGGTTCAGCGACGAGAACGGATCTTGGAAGATGATCTGCATCTGTCGCCGATGTGGCCGCATCGCGGATTTGCCCAATCGAGTGATGTCCGCACCGTCGAGCTTGATCGAGCCGGCGGTCGGCTCGACCAGCCGCAATACCGTCCGGGCCACCGTCGACTTGCCGCACCCGCTTTCACCAACCAGTCCCAGGGTTTCCCCTTGATTGATCGAAAAGCTGACCCCATCGACCGCATAGACATATCCGGCGGTACGGCGAAGCAGGCCTTTCTTGACCGGGAAATGCTTCTTAAGCCCGGCGACGTCGAGCACCGGGGCGCGGTTTCGGCCAGCCCCGGTCGTCGCAGCAATCTCTGGTATCAGAGCACTAACCATCTCGCCCGTAGAGCCTTTCCGAATGCCAGCAGGCCGCCCAATGCCCCGGCCGCAATTGCTCATAGGGTGGAAATTGCGCCCGGCAGCGGTCATCGGCAAAGGCGCAGCGCGGGGCAAAGGTGCAGCCCGGCGGAAGATTGTTGAGCGCCGGCACCATCCCGGGGATTTCTTGCAGCCGTTCGACGGAGGCATAGTTGCGCCCCGCCAGGATATCGAGGCGCGGGATGGACGCTAGCAAGCCGTGCGTGTAGGGGTGGAGCGGTTGCGCGAACAGCGCGTCGACTTCGGCTTCTTCGACCTTCTTACCGGCATACATCACGATCACGCGTTGCGCGGTCTCGGCGACGACGCCGAGATTGTGCGTGATCAGGATCACCGCAGTGCCGAGCTGCTTTTGCAATTCCAGGATCAGATCGAGGATTTGCGCCTGGATCGTCACGTCCAAGGCGGTTGTCGGCTCGTCGGCGATCAGCACCCGGGGGTTGCAGGCGACCGCCATCGCAATCATCGCCCGCTGTCGCATACCGCCCGAAAGTTGGTGCGGGTACTCCCGCGCGCGCTGCGCCGGCTCGGGGATCTTGACGAGGCGCAGCATATCGACGGCTTTCTCGTTGGCAGCACTTCTCGAGAGATCCTGATGCAGCCGCAGCGCCTCGGCGATCTGGTGGCCGATCGTCAGCACCGGATTGAGCGAGGTCATCGGCTCCTGGAAGATCATCGAGATGTCGTTGCCGCGGACGTCGCGCATTTCGGCTTCAGCGAGCTGCAGCAGGTCTCGACCCTCGAGGAAGATCGTGCCGCCGACGATCCTGCCCGGAGGACTGGGGACGAGGCGCATGATCGACAGCGCTGTCATGGACTTACCGCAGCCGGACTCGCCGACCACCGCCAAGGTCTCGCCCCGCCGTAGCGAGAACGAGACGTCGTCCACGGCCTTGACGACCCCTGATCGGGTGAAAAGGTAGGTCTGCAGACCCTTGACCTCGATCGCCGTGCCGGCCTGTTCGGCGGTTTTGGTCATCGCGTAGGCGGGCGACATTGCGCGGTCGGGCGCCGTCTCGTCATTCACCATCCGAGGGCTCCCGCCATTAATGTTCTACTAGGGTGGCGTTCAGCTGCGCTGCCGCGGGTCGAGGACGTCGCGCAAAGCGTCGCCCAACAAATTTGTTCCGAACACGATCAAGCTGATCGCAAGGCCGGGATAAATCACCAGCCACGGTGCGGTGCGCACGTATTCGGCCGCCGATTCCGACAACATGCGGCCCCATGACGGAAAGGGCTCCGGGACGCCGAGCCCCAGAAACGACAGCGCCGCCTCGATCAATATCGTCGCACCGAGCTGTGCCGTCGCCAGCACGATCAGCGGCGCCAGGGTGTTGGGGAGCACGTGTCGGAAGGCAATCCGCAATTCGCTCATGCCGATCGCCTTTGCCAATTCGACAAAGGGTTGCTCACGGAGGGAGAGTGTGCTCGCCCGGACCACACGGGCCGAAGAGGGGACGAGCGCGATCGAGATCGCGATGATCGTGTTCCTGAGCGAGGGCCCCAATGACGCGGTCATCAACAATGCCATGACGAGCAACGGCAGCGATTGAAGAATGTCTATCAGGCGCTGCACGGCGAGATCGACCCAGCCCCCGAGATAGCCGGAGGTCAGCCCGATGATGACGCCGCAGGTAAGCCCCAAACCCAAGGAGCCGATGCCGACCGCCAGCGAAATGCGGGCGCCGTAGACGATGCGGCTGTAGACGTCCCGTCCCATAAAGTCGCAGCCGAGCCAATGCTGCGCGGAGGGCCGCGCCAGCGACAGCGCCGCATTCGTCGACAGTGGATCGTAGACCGTAATGTAATTGGCGAACACGGCGGCAAAGACGCATACCGCCATGATCACTGCGCCAGCCGCACCCAAAGGATAGCGCCGCGCGAGGAAGCGCAATTTGGCCCAGCGACTATCGATGTTCGCGCCGGCCTTGGCCAGTTCCGCGCGGTAGTCGACGCTGGTCATGACATGATCTCCGGCTCAATCCGAGTATTTGATCCGCGGATCCAATGCCGCGTAGAGCATGTCGACGGTGAAGTTGACCAAGACGACGATGATGGCAATATACATGATCAGGTTTTGTACGATCGGGTAGTCGCGCCAGCGGATCGCCTCTACAAGAAAGCGCGCTACCCCGGGAATATTGAACACGGTCTCGACGACGACGAGTCCGCCCATAAGAAACGCTGCCTCCAGGCCGATCAGCGTGATGACAGGCAGCACCGCGTTCTTCAAGGCGTGGTGGTAGTTGACGACGTTCTCGGACGCGCCTTTGGAGCGGGCGGTACGGATATAGTCCTGACGCAACACTTCGAGCATCGAGGACCGCGTCAGCCGCAGCATCAAGGCTTGGCTGCGGAACCCGACGACCGCGGCCGGCACGCTGTACATGACGAGTGCCGCCCCGAAACTCTGCGGCGCATCACTGTAGATCGGGATCGTGCCAAAAAAGCTGACAAAAAACATCAGGACCAGCAATCCGAGCCAGAAAGCCGGCATCGACAGCGCCGACAGCGACAGCACGCGCAAGATGTAGTCGAGGCGAGTATTCTGCCTGACGGCGCTGACCACCCCGAGCGGGATGCCGATCACCGCGGCGAAGAGCAGGGCCAGCCCCGCGATCCTAGCGGTGATCGGGATGCGCGGGAGGATCTCGGCAAGGGCCGGCCGATCGGTCACGTAAGAATAGCCGAGATCGCCCTGCAACAGGCCGCCGATCCAACTCGCATATTGCACCGGCATCGGTTGGTCGAGGCCGAGGTCCTTCATGATCTGCGCCTTCTCGGCCGGGTCGACGAAGCCCGCGGCGTCGAACAGGATGTCGGCGATGTTGCCCGGTGCGATCCGCAGCATCACAAAGATGATCACCGAAATCCCGAACAACGTCAGGAGCATCAGGCCGAAACGGCGCACCAGGTAAGATCCCACGGTCCTCCTCCCCTACCCTGCGGTGTGGTGCTTCCGCAGCCCATCGACAGGCAGATTAGCACGGGTCCGAGGGCTCCGTCGATCGCGTCTCCGTGATCAGGCGGCCCGCGGGTCGAGGTTACCGGTCGAGCCAGACGTCTTCCATGCGCCAGCCGTTGAAGCGGCTATTGGCCATCGTCGTCAGGCCTCTGAGCCGCGGCTGCATGCAGGTGGCAAATCGCGAATACAGCAATACCGGGCGGGATGCGTCCTCCGCCAGTTTGCGCTCAACCTCCCAGACCAGCTTGCGGCGCTTCTCCGGCTGCGCCTCCATCGATTGGCGGTCGATCAGCCGGTCGGTTTCGTCATTGCAATAGCCGGTGTAATTGCGGTCGGCGCCGCAGACATAGGTTTCGTAAAATTTTTGGTCCGGCTCGTCGAGGCCGCCTTCGGCGACGGTGACGCCGACCCTGTAGTCCTTACGGATGACCCGCGGAAACCAGGCCGCGGTGTCGATGACCTCGAGCTCGCCATCTATGTAGATCTCCCGCAGTTGCGAGATCGCGATCACCGCCGCGTCGCGATAGCCGGGAACGTCGCGCGTCGACACCTTGACCGCCAACCGCTTGTCGGGCCCGTAGCCGAGCCTCTGCATGATGTCGCGGGCCTCGGTACGGTTCTTTGTCACGTCGGGGCCGTAGCCGGGGAGGCTATGCAACACGTCGGGTGGCATACCCCAGACGCCGTCGGGCGGCGGCAGGATCGTGCCGCCGACCGCACCCTGACCCTCGGTGAGAATGTCGATGAACGCCTGGCGATCGAGGCTCAGGGCCATCGCCCGGCGGAGATCGAGATTGTCGAACGGCGCCTTGGCGCGGTTGACGATCAGGTCGCGGCTGTTGTTGTCCATCACTACGTCACACTGGGCCTGCGGCGCTTGGCTGCGCAGATCCTGCAACTGCGGGATCGAAAGCTGGATCGTGTCGAAATTGCCGGCGACAAACGCCAGCAACCGCGTTGATACACTAGGGATGATCGTGGTCTCGATGCCGTCGAGATAGGGGCGGCCCGTCTTCCAGTAATCCGGATTGCGCACGACGCGGATGTGTTCATTGGGCTTGTATTCGACGAATTTGAACGGCCCAGTGCCGATCGGATGGCTGCGCATGTCGCGCAACGGCACATGGCACGGGTAGACCGGCGACTGGCCGGAAGCGAGAAGCGCGATCAAGTAAGGCTGCGGCCGGTTCAGATGGAAACTGACCTCGTAATCGCCATTGGTGGTGATCTCAGCGAGGTTGCGGTACCAGGATTTACGCGGATTGACCCGGAACTTCTCGGCCGCTTTGCCGGCGAGCGCGTCCCAGGTGCATTTGACGTCGGCCGCGGTGAACGGCTTGCCGTCATGCCATTTGACACCCTGATGCAGCCGGAAGGTCAGAACGGTCCCGACTTCGTCCCAAGACCAGTCGCTGGCGAGGTCGGGAACGATCGAGGCGAGGCTGTTCTGCGCCACATGCTGATCGAAGACGACGAGGTTGTTGAACACACCCATCAGCGGGATACCGGCCGCGATCGTCGATTCCTCGTGGATGGACATGCTCGCCGGGCTAGCAAAACCGGGCATCTGCAGAATGCCGCCCGGTTTTTGTGCGAATGCCGCCGCCGCGACGAGCAGAGCCGCGAGCAACGTGCTCGCCGCCAAACACGATCGCGGCCTCCCAATCATCAAAATTATCTCCATGGGCAGCAGCTGGCGTCTAAGCTATCACCGATCCGAGCGAAACGCCTAATGCAAGGACCGCCGACCGCAACCTTAATTTGTGTCGATGGTTAATCGCCGCTGCGTCTGCAGCAAATCTACAGCGGGATTTCTCCTAATGGTTGAAACCTCAAGACTTCGACCGGCGCGCCGGCTCGTTCAGAAATGACCCGCAGACATCGAGGTGTTACTCGTCACCCCCGTGCAAACGGGGGTCCAGGGCGACCGCTGGGAACCTGGGCCCTCCTGGGTTCCCGCTTCCGCGGGAATGACGGATAAATTGTTGATACTACAGAATTCATTTCGAACGAAAGCCCTCCGGAGCTCGGCACTGTCAGACGCAGTTTTGTTGGCGCGGCTGCTGCTCCACCCATTCGAGACTGCCGATCGCGTAGACCCGCTCGCAGAACGAACCGTTGATCGCCAGGACCGGGCCGCCCGTGACATCGGGATGACTCGGCTTGGTGCTGGCACTCAGGGCCTCCCGCCGCAATTCGTCGGTCTTGAGACGGCGGGCGAACGCGCGACTGATTTCCTCGTGCCACTGACCCGCAAGCGCGTCCCACAGGCTTTCCCGCTCGTTCTCGCCGAGCCGCCGGATCTGTTCCAGGATCGCGTCGAGCGGGTTGTCGGCATTAGCGGCTTTATGCCCGGTCGGCTGAGCGCTCGTCGCGATCGCGGCGCGCACACTCGGGGCACCGCCGTTCTGGACCGCGCCAACCGCAGCGGCTTGCTGCTCCGCGGGTAAGGCCGCGAGCGCATCGAGCTCAACCCCGTTGTCGGCGATCTCCGGAATATCGCGCAGCGCCTCGCGCACCGCCGGCGAGATGCGGTCGACACGCTGAACCGCGCGCAAAGCCTCGGTTCGCGAGATGCCGAGTTCACGGGCGGCGGCACGCACGCCGCCTTCGCGACCGCGTCCGCCCCGAGCGGGGATCAACTGGGAAACTGGCCCAACTTGGTCCAGTTTGTCGTCGGCTTGATCGCAGGACGGCCCGGCCGCCCTCTCGCCTCTCAGCCTGATCCATTGGCTTATGTGCTCGGCCCGCTCCAACGCGGTCAGCTCCGCACGATGCAAATTCTCGGCGATTTCCCAGAGGCGAGCCTCGAGCTCCGAACTCGTCTCCACAACAACCGGGATCTGGTTGATCCCAAGCTCGATGCAGGCCGCCAGGCGATGACGACCCGCGACCAGCGTCCAACCGTGCCCGCTCGATCGAACCGAAATCAGCGTCTTCAATCCGATACTGGAAATCGACTCCTTTAGCCGTTCGACGCTCTCGCGGTCGAGCGCCCGCAGGCGGTCGCCAACGATGATATCGCCCGGATTGAGCACGATCACGCAAGCCACCTCTCGCTGCTCTTGCTGTTTTTGCAGCACCCCCACCCTTCCCTCCCCCGCATGCGGGGGGGAAGGGTGGGGGCGTTCCGCGCGGCAATCGAACCGCCGACGGTTTGACGCCGGCAAAAACGGCGGCGGCATCCGCTGTTTCTTCGGCAGTTTTCCTGTTGTTTTGGTGCGAGAATGTCGGAAATCTCGGCGGTGGCACTATCGCCCGAAACCGGCTCATCTTGCCGAACGACGCAATCCAAAAACGTCGCGACGATATCATAGATATAGCGTATTTGTCAATTCACAATATTTGGATTATTGCGCAAGGACTTGAATCAATCTTCTCGGCCGGGCTTTGCTGGCGATGGTCTTCGCCCGCGATCCTCAGGCTTACGCGGTAGCAGGCTGCCCGCATACCCAGGCCCGAGGACGGGAGCCGGTATCGAGGCTGCAACCCATTTGGTGTTCATCGCGCGTTTGGTTGCCAATCATTTCATCCCGGCGAAAGCTGGGATGTCCCAGCCGACGAGGCCCTTCCCACAGGGCACCATCACTGAAATACGCCTTTAATTGATTATGGGTCCCGGCTTTCGCCGTGTGCAAAACAGGCAGGTCGCTACTCGGTACCCGGCTAGGAGGCCCGCTCTTGCCCCATACCTGCCGTTCGCGATACCCGTCGGGACCGGCTCAATTGGGTGGTGAGCCGTCCTTGGTTAAGACTTATCTGAACGAATTGCTCGGGCTGGCCGTTCCCGGACTGAATCTCGCCGCCAGGGAGATGGTGATCAAACCTTTGCGCTTTCTCGCGCAGCCGAGGGAAGCATATTGCGGATCATGACTTGGGTAGCTGCTTCACGGCTTTCCAAAAGTCCAACCGCTGACCTTCGCCGACGTATCTCGATTTTTCTTCTATGACAATCTTGGATGAACGAACACGGTGAGTATTTCACTATAGACCAGACTGCCAGTAGCCACCAGTTCCCCATCCTCCTCGACAACAAGGGTTGTCCCAGTCTTGCCGCGGTCTGCAATTTTCTTTTCGGAATGGAAGTCCTTGAAGAATTACACCGCCAGGTCCCGCTCAATTAGCTGGCCATATTCGTGAACCGTCGAGGCGTTGAGGTCAAATTTATCCAAAATGAAGTCATTCAGACCTGTTCGCGGCTGACGGATTTACGGTCGAAACCGGATTAGAAGCTTCGTCCGTAAATGACGCCACCGTTTGCGATTGCCGGTCCCACTATCGAGACCGCAATGCGCGACCTATTGCGGAGGAGCGCAGGTCGGGGGGCCGCCGGGGCACGCCAAGAGCATCGACCATACGAAGTCGCGCCGGATCCAGGCGTTTGACGGCAGTGGTTGAGGCAACCCCACCGGATTCGAGTTCAACAGCGTGATGCCGTCAGTGCCATCGTTCTTGATCGAGGAAACAGCGTGACAGGTGATGCAAGAGGACTGGTTCAACGGCACGCCCGCGTTCTCGGCCTCGATGATCGAGCTCCCGAGCAGCATTGGCACCAGGTAGTCCGTCTGCACTCCGTCCAGCCGGTAGTTCTTCCATTCCGTCGCAAGATTTGCCGCGGTCATCAGGTTCGCCAAGTTGGCGCTCAGTTTCGTAAAGGCGCCGTGCGTCACGACCGGCCTTGAACCGAATGGATCGGTGCAACCCAACACCTTGCACCGGTTTGGGTTGGTGGTCAGGTTTTGCGGCTCGAAAGTTGCCCAGATCCATTTATCCAGCAACTTCGAGATCATATGCATCCCCGCCAAGGCAAAACAATTTCCGTTGATGGTCTCGACGTGGATACTGTCGGTGAAGCCGAGCGGAAGATCGTCGCACTTGAGCCCGATGCTCGTCAGTTGGATCCAGTCGGCTTTGATCTCTATTGCCGGAGGCGGAAACTGGATCGTGGCACCCGCCAAGGCCGCCTGTGTTTGGCCATTGCGGTTCCAAAAGCCGTTCCCGGCAATATAATCCTCTGTCGCGCCGTTCTCCCGCACTTCCTCGCAGATGACAAGGCTGGGCTGGTTCGGCGGAGGAGTGCCGGCCTTGTTGCAGTTCTGATCGGCGGCACCGAGCTCTCCCGCGGGCACCAAACTGACGAGGCTCGGGTTCTTCAGCAATGCAAGCGGGCTGCCATGCAGCAGATGGCTGGGCGTGGCCGCCTGCGCCCCCGAGTTGGGAAGCTTTAGACCCTGATTGGGATCGGATGGATACAACTGGTCTTGCTCGATCCAGTTTTCCCATACGACAAACGGATATTGATTGTCGTTAACCGGACAGGTCGCAGCAACCCACAGTTGCCAAGCAATCTCCTCGATAGAGGAGGTTCCGATCTGGTTTGGCGGTGAGCACGGCTGAGAGTTTGCCGCATTGGCAGCCGATACGCCGAGCAAGGCAAACGTCAGAGCCGTGACGATCAAATAATGAGCTGCTGTCAAGCGATTCATGGGGTTTATCCTCCGAAATAGGTATCCGGGTTCAGCGCGCCAGGACTTGCCGATATCCTATCCCGTGTCCGGCGAATGATAAAGCCGAAATCTCTAGTCTAGCGAAAGCTCAGGATTGAGGTCGGCCGTCGCTCCGGCGGCAAGCATCCAGCACGGACCGCGGGTAACCGGGACCAATATATGAGGTGCTCTCGATCGCCACATCTTGCCGTTCGCCCACGGATTTTTTGCGGAGGAGAAACCCATCTCTGCCCCGATACCGCCACCGGCAAACGCGGCATCGAACTGCGCGACTCGAGATTGCACGGACGGCCAATGTCTGGCGATCAGGCGAACGTCGGCTAACGCGCTGCACCGACACGGGAATGACTGGTTTCGGCGCAGTGCTGACGCCCCCGCGACCGCCCGACATGCCGGCAGTTGGGCCGGAGCGGTCAGCATGCCGGCAAGTGAAGGCGCGGACAGCTGCGGGCTTGATCACCACCGAACCCCGGGATAGTGCTTGCGGACTAGCGGGCATCGCGGCCGCCTGTGGCGCTGAGACGAGGACCAACCGCTCTTGAGGGCGTCATCGCCTCGGGCCTGATCTTGCAAGCCCGGCCTGCCGGCGGCTGCGAGGGCACCAGACATGGAAACCTACGATTACATTGTTGTCGGCGCCGGATCGGCGGGTGCTGCCGTTGCGAACCGGCTGTCGGCAGATCCGCGCAACAAGGTGTTGTTGCTCGAAGCCGGGCGGGCTAGCCATCCGTGGTCCCCTATCCCGATCGGAATGGCCCGGCTGATCACCAATCCCGCGGCCAACTGGCTCTATTCCTCCGAGCCCGAGGCAAACACCAATGGCCGCAGGATCCCGGTGCCGCGCGGCAAGCTGCTCGGCGGCTCCAGCTCAATCAACGGCATGGTGTTTGTGCGCGGCCAGGCGCAGGACTTCGATACCTGGGCGCAGATGGGCAACCGCGGCTGGAGCTACGCCGAGGTGCTACCTTTCTTCAAGCGCATGGAAAGCTATGCCGGCGAGGGCGACGATGCGTTTCGCGGTCGGGAGGGCCCGCTGCGCGTCACCAACCCGAAACCGCGCGATCCGCTTTTCGCCACGATTATCAAAGCCGCGGCGGAGGTCGGCATCCGGCACAACCCGGATTATAACGGCGCCAGCCAAGAAGGCATCGCGATGAGCCAGGCGACGATCGCCGGCGGGCGGCGCATGAGTACAGCGCGCTGCTATCTAGACCCGATCCGCAAGCGACGGAACCTGCACATCGAGACCGAGGCGTTGACCGAGGGGCTTGCGCTCGATGGCAAGCGCTGCACCGGCGTCCGCTACTCCATCGCCAGCGATCTGCGCGAGGCCCGGGCGGCGCGCGAGGTCGTCGTCAGCGCCGGTACAATCAACTCGCCGCAATTGCTGGAATTATCCGGCATCGGCCAGCCCGAACGCCTGCGCAATCTCGGCATCGAGGTGCACCACGTCCTGCCCGGCGTCGGCGAAAACCTCCGCGACCACTACGTGCCGCGCACCCGCTGGCTGATCGGCAAAAGGGGCATCACCTTCAACGATCGTGGGCGCGGCCTCAGTCTGGTGCATGAGGCGATGCGCTACGCGCTGTTCCGGCAGGGTATGCTGGCCATGGCGGGCGCCCCGATCCGAGCGTTCGTGTGCTCGCGCGAAGGTCTGGAGGCGCCGGACCTGATGCTGGGCTGGATCCCGATGCTGACCGAGCCCAGCCCGAGAGGCCCGAGGATTTCCCGCCAGTCTGGCGTAATCCTTTATGCCCACCCGATGCGTCCGGAGAGCAAGGGACAGATTCATATCACCGCCGCCGATCCGCGCCAGCCGCCAGCGATCAACTTCAATTTCCTGTCGTCGCCGCCTGACGCGGAGCTGACGGTGCGCGCGGTCCGCATCGCCCGTGCGATCATGACTGCCCCTGCCATGGTGCCGTTTCAGGTGAGCGAAGTCGTGCCCGGCGCCGATCGGACCACCGATGACGAAATCCTCGACTGGGTGAAGCAGGCGGCAGAAACCACCTACCACCCGGTCGGGACGTGCAAGATGGGGTCCGACCCGATGGCAGTGGTCGATGCCCAGCTTCATGTTCACGGCATTGCGGGTCTGCGGGTCGCCGATGCCTCGATCATGCCGACGCTGACATCGGGAAACACCAATGCGCCATCGATCATGATTGGTGAAAAGGCCGCGGACATGGTGTTGAATACCGCAACCTGACCATCCTTGGGCGGAACTACCGTTACACCAGGGTCAATGGGCATCAGCCGGAGCGGCGGCTACGGTCAGACACCGGCCGGCGGCAGATCATCCATGATAGCGCGCAGTCTGGAGTCGGTTTCGGGCTCCAGGCTGCTGTGCCCGGCAGTAGTGATAAAGTAGTGAACCTCGCTATTGCCTGCGTCGCGCAACGCCCTTACCAGGGCTTCTGCCTGATATAGATGACACACCCTATCGTAGCGGCCATGTACGATATGCACCGGGATATCCCTGAGCCTATCAACATGGTCGAGAATATAGTTGTTCTCGCGGTTCGCCTCGCCGGCGCCGCAGAGAAACCCGCCATTTATCATATAATGAATTAAGATCCTGGCGGCCGTCAGTGCATACTTCCGATCTGGCTGGCTTTGGCTGTTTTCATCGCGGTTTAGGCGGCTGGTGGTGGTTTCCCAAGCCGTGCAAGCCGACGCCACTTTCAACAGGCGTTCCCGGTCGGCGTCGTTCTGCGGCGGCACCGCCAAAGCCTTCGCGAGCCCCTTGACGACATCGCGCCGGTCTTCCGGTGGAATCTCTTTGACAAAATGCTGCCACGCCGTCGGGAAATCCAGATAGGTACCGGGCACCGGCATCGCGAGCGGGTTCGCTGCGAATTCGGTGGCATTGCCCTGAAAGAAATAATCGACATCCGCTCTCCGACACAGAAAGACGCTACGTAGAATAAGGGTCTGCACTGTTTCGGGATGGGCTATGGCGTAAGCAAGGGCAAGCGTGCTTCCCCAGCTGCCACCGAAAACATGCATTTTGCCGGCGATCTTCAGCTCCCGACGCAGTTCCAATACATCATCGATCAGATGCTGGGTCGTATTGTCGGTGAGGGCTGCCGTCGCGTCATCGTCGCTTGCGCTCGGTGTGCTCTTTCCGCAGCCACGCTGGTCAAAGAGAACGACCCGATATCGCGCCGGATTGAAAAAGCGGGTGAAGGAACTATGACATCCAGCTCCCGGGCCGCCATGCATGAACATGACCGGCTCGCCGTCTACCGAGCCGTATTCTTCCCAGTAAATCCGGTGCTGCGAATTCCCGTGGGCGGCAAGGTGGCCGGACTTGTTGCAAGGTGAATTTGGATACCGGTTTGTATTTGCGTCGCTTGGTCCGGCAATCGGAGTGATTGTATCCACGGAGATGATTCTATGAAAGGGTTGCGGAGATAGGGCGGGTCGCGAGCGTGGCAGAGCGGGTGATAGCCTCGGGCGCGTGCGATCAGCCTGTCACCTTACGACAAAATGGCGATTGAGGTCGTCGAATTTGATGGGCATCGCGTCGGCGTCTTGTCGTAGCCTATGGTTCGTCGGACGTTCGGCGAGCGCCTCCGGCCCCGTCGCCGGCGGCTTGCCGTTCGCCGGTTTGCGTGCGGTCAGATACATCGTCCGCCAGCATCGGGAGCCCTGCCATGACGCCGCGCCGCTACGGTCCGCTTGCCTATGTCCCGATCCACCGCCGCCCTCTGCTGGCCTGGCCAAGCGGCGCCAGGGTGGCGCTGTGGCTGAACCCGAATGTCGAGTTCTTCGGCCTCGACGACGTGATGCCGAGCAACCTCAACGACCGCGTGCCGCGCGACCAGGCCAAGATCCCCAACGTGCGCAACTGGGCGCTGCGTGATTACGGCAATCGCATCGGCATCTGGCGGCTGATGGAGGTATTGAGCCGCTATGGCATCCGCGCCAGCGCCGCGCTGAACAGCGAGGTGTGCGACCATCACCCGGAAATCATCGAGGAGGGCGGCAAGCTCGGCTGGGAATGGATCGGCCACAACCAAACCAATGCGTTGCGCCTGACCGAGATGGACCGGCAGAGGAGCGCGCGGCGATACGGGCGACGATCGATCGCATCGAGGCGGCTTCCGGCACGCGCCCGGTCGGCTGGCTCGGCGCCGGTGTGGCGGAGACCTGGAACACGCTCGACTATCTCGCGGAAGCCGGTATTCGCTATGTCTGCGACTGGGTCAACGATGACCAGCCCTACCTGTTCGAGATTGGCACGCCGCCGCTGGTGTCACTGCCATATTCGCTACAGACCAACGACGTCCCGGCCTATTTCGAGATGAAGGTGTCGGTGCCCGAATTCGAGGCGATGCTGAAGCGCCAGTTGGACACGCTCTATCGCGAGGGCGAAACCGTGCCGCGCGTCATGGCGATCGCGGTGCACCCGTTCGTCACCGGCCAGCCACATCGTATCGGCGCGCTAGATGCGGCGCTCGAGTACATCTGTTCGCATGAAGGTGTATGGCGCGCCACGGGCTGGGAAATCGTGCAGCATTTTCTGGCACAGCAGAAGTCGTTCGATCCCTCCGTCACGACCACGAGACCGAGTGAGTTGTAAGTCGACATCGGGCAGGCCGCGGCGCCGGCTCATCATGCCACTCGCCACCGGCAGGAGTTGACCCAAGCTGTGTAGAAACAGCGACCCTTTGCAGACATTCGTGCCGCCTTTCAGCACCGCTCAATCGGTTGAAATTCCGTTGTCCCGCCACGGCGGGAAAGTCTTGGATACTGTTAATAACTCGCGGGCATGTTTCATCTACTTGGATTACTGAGTAGTTTATTCGCGCGCTTCAAGAGTATCCTTTGAGGTTTTACAACAATAGCCCGAAGGCATCACCGGTAGGGATGCCAGCCACGATCAGCGTGGGAACTCGGCGCATGCGTAATATTTTCTATATTGCTCATCGTGTGTGAGGGAGCTCACACACGGAAACAAGATCCTACTCCATATGATAGCGGAGGTTGAACCTCGAGGCACCCTGATCGGGTTGCAAAATGACGGAGGGCATCAGCGATGAGCGATGCAATCGATGAAATCCGCAAATATCCGACCTATTCTCTGGTGTGCCGTAGATACGCCCCGTTCGAAACCTTTGGCGTTGCTTTCCCGTTCGGGGCAGGACGTTTTGAAGGGGACAACAGAGGGCCATCTACGTCGCTGAAAGTCTCATCAAGAATATATCAGGTTGTGATGTTTAATAGATATGGTTTGGTATACAACTATTCAGGTACTTCGGGAACGAGATACGATAGTTGGTTTTGGGGAGAAGCCCTCAGATACGCAAAGATCAGTAATACTGTTGTTAGAAACACCTTGAATGGCCCAGATTTATTTGGCTTTGAGGCAAGTACCGCCGGCGCAAACCCTTTGATTCCGCTCTCCCCGGACATTAACACCTTTCTGCAGGGAAGAGTTGATTTTGGATTGGAGCGCAAGCTACGCATAGAATGCGCGGTCTTCGGTGATAATTTTCCGAATTTAGAGGTTTTCCTAATTTCGGCGCGCTCAAACTATACTGCTCTCTTGATCGATGGACGTACAACCGGCGGCCGAAACTTCGGGCCACACACAAGATTGTGGGGCGAGAGCCGCACGCATCGGCTTGCCAGGTGTTTCAGCATCATCGATCTAAATCCCGATGGCTCGTTCGTGAGGAACTATACTGTTGGTCCGACCACGCTTCCATAGCTTGAAGAAAGGCATAGCCTAGATCGTCGCTTTCGCGACGGGCAGCAGCGGGCTGGCCATTCGAACACCGACGGCCGAGCCGCCAGCATCATTCGCCCGAGAACATGCCCCGGAACTTGCATGAATTGTCTCTCCGAGGTTTTCCACGGAAATTTCTACGCCGTTTGACGAATTTTCAGAAGACAGCCACATCCGTAAGTTAGCGTCGCGCGGGCTACCTCATACACGACAATGCAGGGCGCGCCCTAAATTCAAGCAACCACTTATGGCGGGGTCGAACCGGGAGCAAGTTATGAAGATGCACGTTGAGGCAGCCCCCTAAACCTAAAGCACCGGGCAGGATCTACCTGTTTTCACACTTGCGCTGGCTGTGCTCGGCGGGGGCGAATCGCCGTCCCCACCATCAGGACACAGATCGTCGCCGCCACCAAGGCAACGGTTGCTGGTTTTTCTATATCTAGATTTGGTAGCTGCGGCTTCTTCGGCGATTTCGGCACGACCCGTGGGATGTCCGCTTACCACCCTGAGCCGACCCCCGGCGCGATCCACTCATCCACTAGTGGTACAAATCTAACATTTGAAACCGGAAGCACCCCCCGGTTCTCGTCATCCCGGCGCAGGCCGGGACCCATGTAAGCCATAGGCACCGGCCTTCGCCGGTGTGACGGATCTGGGTATCATCTGTCAGAATTGCTCCACTCTCATATCCGCCTTTGCAAGTAGCGGGCAAGTAAATTCGTGGCTTTCTTTCAAGCATTTGTTGCAGGCTCTGTCGGGCAAAGCGGGAGGCACGGCCGTCATGACGACGGTTGATCATACTCTGATGCGCGGGTCGGAACCGCATGACCGCTGATACGTCGCGGAGCTGCCTCGGTCTAGCGACCAGCGTCGGATCGGCGATCCGGCAGATAGTGGATACGAGGGTTCTCCTGACCGCGGCCGTGCCCCCGGCCTTGCCCGGCGGTAGCATGTCGCGTGGTTCGCTGGCGCCTCCTTTGGATGCGATCACACGTTTGTTCCGATCAGCCCGCCGCCGGCGGCACGCGCCGGGCAATGGCCCAGATGAAGCCGGCCAGCTCGCGGGCGATCGCGCCGGTGACGACATTGGCCGGCTTGCCACTGCGGGCGAACCTGCGATAGCGCGCGCACAGCCGCAGCTGCGCGTTCCAGGCGATCTCGCGGATCGGCCTCGGCGGCTCCTCCTGCCGGAGCCGCAACTCGCGGCTGACCCGGGCCGGGAAGCGGTAACACCAGGCCGCCTCGATCAGCAGTCGACGAGCGGCCTTGTTGCCGGCCTTGGTGAGGCCGCCGCGTTTGACGCTGGCACCGCTCGAATGCTCGGATGGCACCAGCCCGAGATAGGCCATTAATTGACGCGCATTGGCGAAGCGCGAGAGGTCACCCAGTTCGGCGATCAGGGTTGCCGCATTGACCAGCGCTATGCCACGCATCGTTTGCAGCGCCGCCACGATTGGCGCCAGCGTCCAATCCGGCAGCATCGCCTCGATCTGCGCCGTCAGCCGATCACGCCGGGCCTCGGCGGCTTCGATCGCCGCAATGTAGTCCTCAAGCACGATATGATGTGCCGCCTGCTCAAACCGCAAACCCGCGAGCCAGCGGCGGTGCAGTTTGGTCCACGCCGGCCGCCCGTAATGGCAGCCCTGGCGCAATAGGAAGCCCGAGAGTTGCTGGCGCGCTCGGCGCAACGCATGCAACGCGTCAAGACGGGCGCGCACCAGATCGCGCATCGCCTCGTGCTTGGCATCCGGAACCCACACCGCCGTCAGCTCACCCGCCCGATGCAGCCGCGCCAGACCGGCCGCATCCCGCCGATCCGTTTTGACCCGGTCTCCCGCCCGCTTTGGGATCAGCAAGCCTGCCCCGGCGAAAGCCGGGGGCGCCACCACAACGCATTCCTGCCCGCGCGCCAACAAGTCACGTTGGATGCCATAGCCGCACGGCCCTGCCTCATAGCAGAACCGAAGCCTCACACCCTCGCCGCCGAGCTGCGCACCAGACGATCTAACGCCGCCGCCGTGTTGGCGATCCGGCCGTATTCCCGGATCTCACCGCGCAGGCCGCCCTCGGCCACCGCCACGACGATCCCCTCCTTGTGAACATCAAGACCGACATACGTGATACGATCCTCCACGACCCGTCTGCATGAGGCCCGGCACCGGCCAATCCGGCGCAACCCTCGCTACCTGCATACTGTGAGACGGGTCGCCCCGTCCTCAGGCGGACATGTGGTCTAGCGATACCGGAGTAAGCGAACCTCCGATCCATCGGTCGGGATCAAAATATTCCTGGCCAATATGGTGCTCCTGCCTCTGATTTCTTACTCGTGGGTAGCTGGTTGCGTCTGGTTCACTCTGCCCTGCCAGAACCGCCTAGCGGTTAGGTCGGCCTCCCTGTCGGGAGATGCGCAAGGTCGTGGGCGAAAGCAACCCAGCCGTGCTTCGACTCCTCCCAGACCGAAACCGTGGGCGGTGGAAAGTTGGCGTCATGAAAAGCACCGACGGCAACACCGATGTGGGCGGGCCTCAAGTCAGCCTCCCAAAACACCGTCGTTCCGCAGGTCGGGCAGAAATGCATCCTGACCTTTCGCCCCTCCTGTCCGTCGCGAACATAGATTTTGGATGGTCCATCCGCGCGAACATGCTCCCGGTTGAAAAAAGCAACAACGCCGAACACCGAGCCGGTCCGCCGCTGACACTCGCCACAATGGCAGGCGCCTACGGCATCGGGATCGGCGGACACTTCGACACGCAAGGCACCACAAGAACAATGCGCGGTTCTCGTCATACTACCCCTCCGTCATCAATCGGGTTGAGGTTCCCGATCATCTCAGCCACTCGGAAGATGGCCGAGTGTCCTGAGGATCGTCATGTTGTCCCAGGTCACCCACCACTCTGCGATCTTTCCGCCTTCGATGCGCAATACTGCCTCGAAATCAAACTGCGCCTTCCGCCCCGAAGTTGGAAATCGGCCCATTGGCCCCTGCTGCGTGCCCTCATAGGTGGTCCATGCAGCGACGAGGTTCGGCATCGTCTTCGGGCGACGCCAATCGGTTATTTATCGAGCCAGACGTCCTCGAAGCGCGAGCCGTTGTAGATGCTGTTGACCATGCTGATCAGATCTTTGACGTTGGGCCGTCGGCAGGTGATGCCGCGCACATACAAGATGTCCGGGCGCGCATCCTCTTCGATCAGCTTCCTCTCGATTTGCCAAACCAACTGCCGCCGCTTGTCGGTGTTGGTTTCCCGCGATTGCCGCTCGATCAACTCGTCAACCGACTTGTTGCAATACCCGGTGTAATTGCGCATCGCGCCGCAGCTGTAATTTTCGTAGAATTGCGCATCCGGATCATCGACCTCGCTCTCGGTGACGTTGAGCCCGACTTTGAAATCCTTGCGCATCAGCCGAGGATACCACTGCGTTGTATCGACAGCTTCAAGCTCGCCGTCGATATAAATCTGTTTCAGCTGGTCGATCAGGATCAGCGCCGGGTCTCGCCAGGGCGGAACGTTCCGAGCCGCGACCGTAACGGCAAGCCGGTTGTCGGGGCCGTAGCCGAGTTTCTCCATGATCTGCCGCGCTGCGCCGCGCCGCGGCGCGACATCGGGGCCGTAGCCCGGCAAAGCCGTCAGCATCTCGGCCGGCATGCCCCACAAACCCGCAGGCGGCGGCTCCATTGCGCCGCCAATCGCGCCCTGTCCCTGGCCGATGATGTCGATGAACGCCTGGCGGTCCAAGGTCAACGACATCGCGCGGCGCAGCTCGGGGTTGTCGAAGGGCGGCGCGCCGCGATTGACGATCAGGTTGCGGCTGCCATTCACCAGGTAATTGTCGCAGATCGCCTCCGGCACCTCTCTCTTGACGTCCCGGAGCTGCGGGATCGTGACCCCGAAATAGACGTCGGCCTGGCCGGCAATGAAGCTCAAGAGTCGCGTGGAGGTGTCCTTGACGATCGTCCATTCAATGCCGTCGAGATAAGGTCTCCCCGGTCTCCAATAATCGGGGTTGCGGGCTAGCGTGATCGAGACGTTCGGCTTGAACTCGACAAATTTGAACGGCCCGGTGCCGATCGGATGGAGGCGCATGTCGCGCGCCGGCACGTGACAGGGATAGACCGGCGACCAGCCCGATGCCAGCAGGGTCAGAAAAGAGGGCTGCGGCCGGTTCAGGTGGAAGGTGACTTCGAAATCGCCGTCAGCGGTCACGGTATCGAGATTGTCGTACCAGGATTTGCGCGGGTTGATGCGAAGCCGGTCGTTGCCTCTGCCGGCCAGCAGATCCCAGGTACATTTGACGTCTTTGGCGGTAAACGGCCGGCCGTCATGCCACTTGACGCCGCGGCGCAGCGGCATTGTCAGCTCGGTGCCCTCTTCATTCCAGCTCCACCCTGTCGCCAGATCCGGGACGATCGATTGCGGGCTGTTCTGCGCCACCTGCTGGTCGAACATCACCAGATTGTTGAAGACGCCCATCACTGGCCGGTTGACGGCGAGCGTCAACTCCTCGAGCATCGACATACTCGCCGGGCTGTCAAAATGACCCCCGCGCAGAGTGCCGCCCCGCTTCTGCGCCAAAGCCGGCGCCGCGGCCGACATCGCGATCAGCAACGCACCCACCGCCACGCCACGCAAATTGACCGTCATTTCCCTGCCTCGCCGTGGTGACTTACTTGTCGAGCCAGACGTCCTCCCGGCGGTTGCCGTCGAAGATGCTGTTGACCATCAGTGTCAGCCCTTGCACGGCTGGTTGCCGGCACGTTCCGCCGCGGCTGTAAAAGATGATCGGTCGGGCACTGTCCTCGGCCAGCCTGCGTTCGATCTGCCACACCAGCTGCTTGCGCTTTTCCTGATCGGCCTCGATCGATTGCTGCTGGATCAGCTTGTCCACTGCTGGGTTGCAGTAATCGTCCCGATTGAATTCCGAGCCGCACCCGTAAACCAGCGGAAAGGTTTGGTCGGGGTCCGCCGCACCCTGAAGGTTGAGCCCGACGACGTAGTCCCGACGCAACATCTTGGGGAAGAAGTTCGTGGTGTCGACCGGCTCGAGCTCGCCGTCGATATAAACCTCTTTCAGCTGGTCGATCAGGATCACCGCCGGATCACGGTAGTACGGAATGTCGCGCGCGGTCACTTTGATGTTGAGATGATTGTCGGGACCGTAGCCGAGCGTCTGCATGGTCTGACGGGCCTGCGCGCGGCTCTTCTCGACGTCCGGGCCATAGCCGGGCAGCGTATTGAGCAGCTCGGGCGGCATGCCCCATAACCCCGCTGGCGCGGGCTGCATGGCCCCGCCGATCTCGCCCTGTCCGCCGCTGATGATGTCGATAAAGGCCTTGCGGTCCAGGGTCAGCGTCATCGCTCGCCGCAGGTCGGGGTTGTCGAACGGCGGCTTGTCTCGATTGATGATCAGGTTACGGTTGATACTGCCCGGCGTCATCTCGCAGATCGCCTGCGGCATCTGGCTCTTCACGTCGTTCACCAGTGCGACGGTGAGGCTGAACGGGAATGTCATGTCGAACTTTCCGGCGATGAACGCCAAAGTCGCCGTCGAGAGATTGCGGACGATGGTATACTCTATGCCATCGAGATAAGGCCGGCCCGGCTTCCAATAATCCGGGTTGCGGGTAACCTTGATGTCCTCGTTAGGCTTGTATTCGACAAACTTGAACGGGCCAGTGCCGATCGGATGGCTGCGCATGTCGCGTGCCGGCACATGGCAGGGATAGACCGGCGAAAACCCCGAAGCGAGCAACGCAATAAAAGCCGGCTGCGGCCGCTTCAGATGAAAGGTGACCTCATAATCGCCATTGCTGGTCACGCGGTCGAGGTTGCCGTACCAGGACTTGCGGGGATTGACGCGCAGCTTCTCGCTCGACCTGCCGGTCAGCATGTCCCAGGTGCACTGCACGTCCTTGGCGGTGAACGGCCTGCCGTCATGCCACGACACACCTTCCCGCAGCGGCAATGTCAATTCGGCCCCGTCTTCGCTCCATGACCAGCCGGTGGCCAGATCGGGCACGATCGACTGTAGGCTGTTTTGCGGCACATGCTGGTCGTACATGACCAGATTGTTGAACACCCCCATCATCGGCCCTTCGGCGAAGACCGTGGCTTCCTCATGGATCGACATGCTCGCCGGGCTGTCAGGGCTGTACATTCGCAATACGCCGCCCGGCTTTTGGGCAAGTGCCGTCGGCATCGCGAACAGGGCGATCACCAGCCCGAGGATTGCTGGCATGCTGCCGAGGTACCGCGTCATTGCCGTCCTCCTCCCTATTTGTCGAGCCAGAACGTCCTCGAAGCGCGAGCCGTTGTAGATGCCGTTGACCATCTGCGTCATCCCCTTCACCCACGGCTGGTTGCAGACCGCACCGCGCGGGTGAAAGAGGACCGGCCTGGCGTCGTCTTCGATCAGCTTCCTTTCGATGTCCCATACTAGCCGCCGCCGCTTCTCCGGGTCGCTCTCCATCGACTGCCGGTCGATCAGTGCATCGACCTCTTGGTTGCAGTATCCGCCATAGTTGCGCTCGGCGCCGCAGGCGTAATTCTCGTAGAAACTCTGATCCGGGTCGTCGAGCCCGTTCTCGCTGACCACCATGCCGACCATGAAGTCCCTGCGCAGCACCTTGGGAAACCAGTTGGTCGTGTCGATCATCTCCAGCTCGCCGTCGATATAGATCTCCTTCAATTGGCCGATCAGCAGCACAGCCGGGTCGCGGGTCGGGGCGATGTTGCGGGCGGAGACTTTGATCGCCAGCCGGTGGTCGGGGTCGTAGCCGAGCTTTTCCATGATTGCGCGGGCCTGCGCGCGGTTCGTCGCCACGTCGGGAGCGTAGCCCGGCAAGGTTCTGAGCATCTCCGCCGGCATCCCCCAGACGCCTTCAGGGGGCGGCTGCATCGCACCGCCAATGTCGCCCTGCCCCAAGGTGAGGATGTCAATAAAGGCCTGGTGATCGACACTGAGCGCCATCGCCCGCCGCAGCTCGGGGCTGTCGAACGGGGGCTTGGTGCGGTTGACCAGCAAGGTGCGCGGCAGGTTGGCCGGGAACACGTCGCAGACCGCTTGCGGCGCCTGGCTCTTCAAATCCCGCAGCAGCGGGATCGTCACGCCGAAAACCTGATCGAATTTGCCGGCGATAAAGCCCAGGATGCGCGTTCCGAGGCTCGGAACTATCGGCCACTCGATGCCGTCGAGATAGGGCCGACCCGGCTTCCAGTAATCAGGGTTTCGCGCCACCCTGATGTATTCGTTCGGCCTGAACTCGACGAATTTGAACGGGCCGGTGCCGATCGGATGGCTGCGCATGTCGCGCGGCGAGACGTGACACGGGTAGACCGGCGACCAGCCGGCGGCCAGCATCGCCAGGAACGAGGGTTGCGGCCGCTTGAGACGGAAGGTGACCTCGTAGTCGCCGTTGACGGTCACCTCCTCGAGATTGCGGTACCACGACTTGCGCGGATTTAGGCGGAGTTTCTCGGCCGATTTACCGGTCAGCAGGTCCCAGGTGCATCGGACGTCCTTGGCGGTGAACGGTTCGCCGTCGTGCCATCTGACGCCGTGGCGCAGCGGCAGGGTCAGCTCGGTCCCCTCCTCGTTCCACGACCAGCCGGTCGCCAGGTCCGGGAGGATTGATGCCATGCTGTTCTGCGCCACATGCTGGTCGAAGATGACGAGGTTGTTGAAGACGCCCATCATCGGCCGGTTGACCGCGCCGGTCGCCTCCTCGTGCATCGACATGCTCGCCGGACTGTCGAAATGCGACATCTGCAATACGCCGCCCGATTTCTGCGCGACCGCCGCGGGCGCGGCGCTGAGAGCGAGCAGCAATGCACCGGCTGCCGCGACCGCGGCGCGCGGATTGAGCATCATCTCCCTGTTCCCCTTCGGCGCTTTTATTTGTCGAGCCAGACGTCTTCCATGCGCCAGCCGTTGAAGATACTGTTGACCATGACCGTGTACCCCTTGACATAAGGCTGCCAGCAGGTCGCGCGGCGGTCGTAAAAGATGATCGGCCGCGCGCCGTCCTCGGCCAATTTGCGCTCGATCTCCCACACCAGCTGCCTGCGCTTTTGGGTGTCGGCCTCGATGGATTGCCGGTCGATCAGCTCGTCGACCTCGGGACTGCAGTAGCCGTTATAGTTCAGCTCCCCACCGCACCGGTAAATCACGTTGAAACTGAGGTCGGGGTCCGCGCTGCCCTGGCCGGTCAGGCCGACGCTATAGTCCTTGCGCATGACCTTGGGGAGCCAGTTGGTGGTGTCGATGGTTTCGAGCTCGCCATCGATATAGACCTCCTTCAGCTGGTCGATCAGGATAACGGCCGGATCCCGCAAGAACGGCAGGTCGCGCACCGACACCTTTATCTTGAGCCGGTTAGCGGGGCCATAACCGAGCTTGTCCATCAGCTGGCGGGCTTCGGCGCGGTTATTTTGGACATCAGGGTCATAGCCGGGGAGCGTCTTCAGCATCTCGGGCGGCATGCCCCACAATCCTTCGGGCGGAGGCTGCATGGCTCCGCCGATGTCGCCCTGCCCTTCGGTGATGATGTTGATGAACGCTTGGCGGTCCAGACTGAGCGCCATTGCCCGCCGCAGATCAGGGTTGTCGAAGGGCGGCTTGTCGCGGTTGACGATCAGACTGCGGCTGATGCCGAGCGGCGCCAATTCGCAGATTGCCTCTGGCATCTGGCGCTTCACGTCCTTGAGCAGCGGCACTTCGAGGCTGTAGGGGAAAGTCATGTCGAACTTCCGGGCGGCAAACGCCAATGTTGCCGTCGAGAGGTTCCGCATGATGGTGTATTCGATGCCGTCGAGGTAAGGCCGGCCCGCTTTCCAGTAATCCGGGTTGCGCGTCACCTTGATCCGTTCGTTCGGTTTGAATTCGACGAATTTGAAGGGGCCCGTGCCGATCGGATGGCTGCGCATGTCGCGCGGTGGAACGTGGCAGGGATAGATCGGTGAATACCCGCCGGCGAGAGCCATCAGAAAGGCTGGCTGCGGCCGCTTCAGATGGAAGGTGACTTCGTAATCGCCATTGGTGGTAACCGTTTCGAGGTTTCGGTACCACGATCTGCGAGGATTGACGCGCAGCTTCTCGCTCGCCTTCCCGGTCAAGAGGTCAAAGGTGCAACGCACGTCCTGGGCCGTGAACGGCTTCCCGTCGTGCCATCGCACACCCTCGCGCAATGGTAAGGTCAGGTCGGTCCCGTCCTCGTTCCACGACCAGCCGGTGGCCAGATCCGGCACGATCGAGTCGATGCTGTTCTGCTTCACGTGCTGGTCAAACATGACCAGATTGTTGAACACCCCCATCATCGGCCCCTCGGCGACGAACGTCGCTTCCTCGTGGATCGACATGCTCGCCGGGCTGTCGGGACTGTACATTTTCAGGATACCGCCCGGTTTTTGGGCCGCTGCTGGCCAGGCCGCCGTGGCGGCGAGCAATGGGGCCGCAATTGCCCATGCTGCGAGATATCGCATCATATCCTCCACCTCCCGTTCGCTGTCGCACGGCCCATTGTCTGGGCTCTCACTGCAAAATGAGCGCTATTTGTCCAGCCAGACTTCTTCCATGCGCCAGCCGTTGAACGGGCTGTTCTCCATCAAAGTCAGCCCTTTGACATAAGGCTGCCGACAGGTCCCTCCGTTACGGTAAAAGATGATCGGCCGGGCGTCGTCGTCCGCCAGCTTGCGCTCGATCTCCCACAGTACGGCTTCGCGGCGCTCGGGATCGGCCTCCCGCGATTGCTTCTCGATCAGCTCGTCGATCTCTGGGCTGCAATAGCCGCTCCAGTTAACGCTTGCGCCACAGCCATAAAACAGATGCAGGATCGGGTCCGGGTCGGGCCCGCTGGTCTGCAGGTTGAGGGCAACCGCATAGTCCTTGCGAAGGATCTTCGGATAATATTGGGGAGTGTCGACTAGTTCCAGTTCGCCGTCGATGTAGACTTGCTTCAATTGGTCGATCAGCAGCACCGCCGGGTCCCGGTAGATCGACCAGTCCTGCGAAGTGACCTTGATGCTCAACCGGTGATCGGGCCCATAGCCCAGCCGTTCGATGATCTGCCGAGCCTCGGCGCGATTTTTCTGCACGTCGGGGTCATAGCCCGGCAGCTCTCTCAGCATCTCCGGTGGCATACCCCACAAGCCCGCGGGTGGCGGCTGCAGCACACCCCCGATCCGACCTTGTCCCTGTCCGATGATGTCGACGAAGGCCTGGCGGTCGATCGACAGCGCCATCGCGCGCCGGAGATCAGGGTTGTCGAAGGGCGGTTTGTCGCGGTTGATCAGCAGGTGTCGGTTGACGTTGCCGGGCGTCCACTCGCAGATCGCCTTGGGCACCCGGCTTTCGATGTCCTTCATCAGCGGGACCGTAATTTGGCCCGGAGCGGTCATGTCGAACTTTCCGGCAGTAAAAGCCAAAACCGCCGTCGCCGGGTCGGTGATGATCGTGTGTTCGATGCCGTCGAGATAAGGCCGGTCCGACTTCCAGTAATCCGGATTGCGCGCGACCTTGACGTATTGCTTGGGTTTGAAGTCGAGGAGTTTGAACGGGCCGGTGCCGATCGGATGGCTGCGCATGTCGCGCGGCGAGATATGACACGGAAAGATCACCGAGAACCCGCTGGCGAGCAGCATCGGAAAGGCAGGCTGCGGCCGCTTCAGATGAAAGGCGACCTCCCAATCGCCGTTGGTGGTGACCTCCGCGAGGTTGTAGAAGCTCGATTTGCGCGGATTGATGCGCAGCTTCTCCGGCCCCGTTTCCAGATAGAGATCCCAGGTGCATTTAACGTCCTGGGCAGTGAATGGCTTGCCGTCGTGCCATCTGACGCCTTGCCGCAGCTGGAAGGTCAGATCGGTGCCCTCCTCGTCCCATGACCAGCTCGTTGCCAGATCGGGGACGATCGATTGCAGGCTATTCCGCGCCACGTGCTGGTCGAACATGACGAGATTGTTGAACATGCCCATGATCGGCAATTCGGCGTTAGCAAACTCCTCGAGCATCGACAGGCTCGCGATGCTCTCGGGGTTGTATATCCTCAGCGTGCCGCCGCTCTTTTGGCCAGATGCGGTTGTCGCGATCGAAAGGATGACCAGAAATACGCTCACGCCCCAGAAGCCGCGAGGATCTCGCCTCATCTGCCTCCCTCCTCTGGTGCCGCCCCTCTTGGCGGGTGCCGGTGACTTGATCGCGATTTGAACCCCTAAAGAAGGTCGGCGACCGCGTTCCAATACCGCTTCATCGCGGCGATGTGATCGCTCATCGAGCGACCCGCTATGCGATGGAGATGACCGCTCTCGTAGTAATTGGCCAAGGTCAGGTGAGTGACCCCGATCGATTTCCAAAACCGCAGCTGGTCGCGCCATTCTGCCTCGGTGCCGGTCCCGGCCGAGACTCGCGTGTCGATGCCGATCGTCGCCGGATCACGGCCGGCCTCCTCGGCATAGCGACGCAACGTGGCGAAGGCCGCCTTTGCCTCCTCACCGGGCGGATAGGCGAGCGGCATCCAGCCGTCACCCCATTTGGCGCAGCGGCGCAATGTGACATCCGCGTGCCCGCCATACCAGAGCGGGATCTTGCGCCCGGTCGGCAGCGGGTTGATGCCGGCATCCTCGATCGTGTGCCATCTGCCTTTGAACGCGACGTGCGGCTCGGCCCACAATGCCCGCATAACCTTGACTTGCTCTTCCGAACGGCGGCCGCGGTTGTGAAAATTCTCGTTGAGGCCGACGAACTCGATCTCGTTCCACCCGACCCCGATGCCGAGCCGAAACCGGCCGCCCGACAGGACATCGAGACACGCAGCCTGTTTGGCAACGAGCACCGTTTGGCGTTGCGCCAGGATCAGCACTTGTGTGGAGAAATCGGCGATGTCAGTGCAACCCGCGAGGAAGCCGAACAGCACAAACGGGTCGTGATAGAAATCGGTCGACCGGGCGCGAGGTTGTGTCCACCCGGGGCGGCTGGCGATATTGGCTCCGAGCACGTGGTCCGGCGCCGCAATGCCGTGATAGCCGATCTCTTCCGCCGCCTGGGCAAATTCCTTCAAGGCCTTCGGGTCACCGCCGATATCGACAATCGGAAGGGCCACACCGAGCTTCATCTACGCCTCCTATTTGTCGAGCCAAACATCTTCCATGCGAAAATTGTTGATGATGCTGTTGACCATCATGGTCCAATCTTTCACTCGAGGCTGCCAGCAATAGGCGAAACGATTGTAAAAGATGATCGGCCGCGCCCCGTCTTCGGCCAGCTTTCTCTCGATCTCCCATACCAGCTGCTTGCGCCTGCCGGGGTCGGCTTCCATCGATTGCCGATCGAACAGCTCTTCGAGCTCGGGATTGCAATAGCCGGTATAATTGCGCGGCGAGCCGCAGGCGTAATTCTCGTAGAGCTGCTGGTCGGGATCGTCGACGCCGCCGCCAGTAAGGTTGAGGCCGATTTTGAAATCCTTGCGATACATCCTGGGATACCAAAGCGCAGTCTCGACGATCTCGAGCTCGCCGTCGATGAACACCTGCTTCAACTGGTCGATCAGGATCACTGCCGGATCGCGAAACGGTGGAACGTTGCGCGTCGACACTTTCAGCGCCATCCGGTTGTCGGGACCATAGCCGAGCTTCTGCATGATCGCGCGGGCTTGAGAGCGGTTTTTTTCGACATCGGGGTCATAGCCCGGCAACGTCTTCAGGACGTCCTCGGGCATGCCCCACACGCCTTCGGGCAGAGGTTGCATGACGCCGCCGATGTCGCCCTGGCCTTCGCTGATAATATCGATGAACGCCTTGCGGTCGAGGCTCAGCGCCATGGCCCGTCGCATGTCCGGGTTGTCGAAAGGCGGCGCATCGCGGTTGACGATCAGGTTGCGGCTGATCCCGCCCGAGGTCACCTCGCAAACCGCGTCGGGCGCTTCACGCTTGATGTCCTTCAACAGCGGAATTGACGTGCCGATCCAGTCGAGTTTGCCGGCGACAAAGGCGAGGTGTGCCGTCGACACGTCGCGGATGATCGTAAACTCGATACCGTCCAGATAAGGCCGGCCCGGCTTCCAGTAATCCGGATTGCGGGCCAGCGTGATCTGCTCGTTCGGTTTGAATTCTACGAATTTGAACGGACCCGTGCCGATCGGATGCTGGCGCATCTCGGCCGGCGTCACATGGCATGGATAGACGACCGAAAAACCGGAGGCGAGCAGCGCAATAAAAGCCGGCTCCGGCCGCTTGAGATGAAAGGTGACCTCATAGTCGCCGTTGCCGGTTACCTCGGTAAGGTTGCGGTACAATGACTTGCGTGGATCGAGACGTAGTTTCTCGCTAGACCTGCCGGTCAAGAGATCCCAGGTACACTTGACGTCGCGGGCCGTGAATGGCCCGCCGTCATGCCACTTGACTCCCTGGCGCAATGGCAGGGTCAGTTCGGTGCCGTCCTCGCTCCATGACCAGGCGGTGCCGAGGTCGGGCACAATCGAGGACATACTGTTTTGTTTGGCGTGCTGATCGAACACGACGAGGTTGTTGAACAACCCCATCGTCGCCCGCGCCGGGTTGGCATCCACTTCCTCGAGCATCGACATGCTCGGCGGGGAATCGCCGGCATGCACGTGCAGAATACCGCCCTGCCTTTGCGCAAGGACCGGTGCGCTGGCGTACAGACCGCCAGCATTCCGACCGCGGCGACAATGCTCAGCTCGGTTTTCAATTTTGCTCCTCCCTGAACTGTTATCCCGACCGCTGACCGCCGCGGCCTAGCCTCATTTATCGAGCCAGAACGTCTTCCATGCGCCAGCCGTTGTAGATGCTGTTGGTCATCAAGGTCAGGTCCTTGACCCAGGGCTGGCGGCAGGAGGCGCCGGCCGGGTAGTAAAGCACCGGGCGGACACCTGCCTCGGCGAGGACGCGTTCGATCTGCCACACGGTCTCTTTGCGCTTTACCGGGTCCGCCTCCATCGATTGCTGGTTAACGAGTTTGTCGAGATCGTGGTTGCAGTATCCGCTGTAGTTCCGCAACGCGCCGCACACGTAATTCTCGTAGAACATCTGGTCGGGATCGTCGACGCCGCTCTCGATCGGCACGAAGCCGACGGTGTAGTCCCGGCGCGCCATCTTCGGGTACCAGAGTGCGGTGTCGACGAGGTCGAGCTCGGCGTCTATGTAGATTTCCTTCAGTTGCGAGACCATGACCACCGCCGGGTCGCGCCAGCCGGGAAAGTTGCGTGTCGCCACCTTGACGGCGAGTTGCTTATCGGGCCCGTAGCCGAGCTCTTCCATGATCTTGCGCGCTTCGGCACGATTCTTTTCGACATCCGGGCCATAGCCGGGCAGGGTTCCAAGCACCTCTGGCGGCATGCCCCAGGCGCCGTCCGGCGGCGGCATCATGTTGGCGCCGATAAGCCCCTTCCCTTCGTTGAAAATATTGAGAAATGCATAGCGATCGAAGGCCAGCCCCATGGCGCGGCGCAGCTGCGGATTCTCGAAAGGCGCAGCGGCCGGATTGACCAGCATCGTGCGCGGCACATTGCCGGTATTGACCTCGCACAGCGCTTGCGGCGCCTGCTCCTTGAAGTCCTTGAGCGTCGGGATGCTGACCCCCAGCGGGATCATGTCGAACTTCCCGGCATAGAAGGCCAGGTCGCGTGGCGCGATTTCGCGCATGATCGTGTATTCGATGCCGTCGAGGTAGGGACGGCCCGGCTTCCAGTAATCCGGGTTCTTGGCTACCTTGATAAATTCGTTGGGCTTGAACGCGACGAATTTGAACGGGCCGGTGCCGATCGGATGCTGGCGCATTTCGCGCGCGGCCACATGGCAGGGATAGATCGGCGACCACCCGGAAGCCAGCAAGGTCAACAGATAAGGCTGCGGCTGTTTGAGCTTAAAGGTGACCTCGAAATCGCCCCGTGTCAACACCTCGACGACGTTGTTGTACCAGGATTTGCGTGGATTGACGCGCAGCTTGTCGCTGCCCGTCCCCATCAGCAGATCCCAAGTGCACTTGACGTCGGCGGCGGTGAACGGCTTGCCGTCGTGCCATTTGACGTTTTGGCGCAATGGGAAGGTTAATTCGGTCCCGTCCTCGCTCCAGGACCAGCTCGTTGCCAGGTCCGGCACGACCGTCTCCAGGCTCGATTTGGCGATGTGCTGGTCGTATATGACAAGATTGTTGAACACGCCCATCATCGGCTGCAATGCAGCGCGCGTCGATTCTTCTAGGATAGACATGCTCGCCGGGCTGTCGAAATGCGCGAGCCTTAGAACACCGCCCGGTTTTTGGCCTGACGCCTGCCCGCCGGCCACGGTGGCGAGCAACAGCGCTCCTAATGCTGCTAAGCAGCGCGGATTTATTGCCATTCCTTCGTCTCCAGTATCGGCACTTACTTGTCGAGCCAGACGTCCTCCATGCGCCAGCCGTTGTAGATGCTGTTGACCATGACCGTCAGCCCCTTGACCTTTGGGTCCCAGCAGATGCCCCCGCGGTTGAAATAAACCAGCGGTTTGGCATCGTCCTCGGTCAGCCGTCGCTCGATCTCCCAGACGAGGCGCTTGCGCTTCTCCTGGTCCGCTTCCATCGATTGCTGCTCGATCAATTTGTCGATATCGTGGTTGCAGTAGCCATTGTAGTTGCCAACCCCACCGCAGGCGTAGTTCTCGTAGAGCATCGCATCCGGTTCGTCAGTCAGCGTGCCGGTTAGGTTGAGCGCCACCGTGTAGTCCTTGCGCTGCACCTTGGGGTACCACTGCGCAGTGTCCACCGGCTCGAGCTCACCCTCGACGTCGATCTCCTTCAACTGGTCGATCAGGATCACCGCCGGGTCGCGATAGGGTGGGATGTCGCGCGTCGTCACCTTGATCGACAGCCGCTTGTCCGGCCCATAGCCGAGCTTTGTCATGATCGCGCGGGCCTTCTCCCGATTGGCGGCGACATCTGGCCCATAGCCAGGCAGCTTTTCGAGCATTTCCAGCGGCATGCCCCACTGGCCGCCGGGCGGGGGCTGCATCGCCGCGGCGCGGAAGCCCTGCCCGTCCGTCAAAATGTCGATAAACGCCTGCCGGTCGAGCGCCAGCGACATTGCGCGACGCAACTCGGGGTTGTCGAAGGGTGGTTTTTCGCGGTTGATGATCAGGTTGGTGCTAACGCTGCCCGGCGGCATCTCGCAGGTTGCGTCGGGCCGTTGCTTTTGCAGGTCGCGGGTCAGCGGAATGGTCAAGGTGCCGGCAAAGGTCAATTCGTACTTGCCGGCGACAAAGGCCAGGATTGCGGTCGAACGGTTGCGCAAGATCGTGTACTCAATGCCATCAAGATAAGGCAGACCGGGCTTCCAATAATCCGGGTTGCGGGTTACCGCGATGCGTTCGTTAGGCTTGAATTCGACAAATTTAAACGGACCGGTGCCGATCGGATGCTGTCGCATCTGCGCCGGCGAGACGTGGCACGGATAGACCGGCGACATGCCCGTGGCGAGCAGCGCGATAAACGCGGGCTGCGGCCGCTGTAGCACGAA
This sequence comes from uncultured Alphaproteobacteria bacterium, assembly GCA_963703745.1. Lineage (GTDB taxonomy): Bacteria > Pseudomonadota > Alphaproteobacteria > ATCC43930 > CGMCC-115725 > AP-15. The sequence goes on from CAVPFL010000002.1 coordinate 1,651,687, forward strand.
CGTCGCCTCGTATTCGCCGTTGGTCGTTATATCGGTGAGGTTGGTGTACCAACTCTTGCGAGGGTTGACACGCAATTTCTGGGCAGCCTTTCCCTGCACCAGGTCCCAGGTGCATTTGACATCGGCTGACGTAAACGGCTTGCCGTCATGCCATTTGACGTCACGCCTCAGGTGAAAGGTCAGTCTGGTGCCGTCCTCGTCCCACGCCCAGTCGGTAGCGAGTTCGGGCACAATGTCGGAGAGGCTGTTCTGCTTGACATGCTGATCGAACACCACGAGGTTGTTCATGACGCCCATCATCGGCCGCTCGGCGACAACCGTCGTCTCTTCGTGGATCGACATGCTGGCCGGGCTGTCAATGATGTACTGCCTGAGGATGCCTCCTTGCTTCTGGGCGAGCGCCTCCGATGCGGCGGACAGTGCGACCAGTAATCCGGCGGCCACCGCATACCTGCGAAGATGTCGCGTCATTTCCCTTTACTCCGTTTTGCTGCATTTTGGACCGCAATCGCGTGATTGCCGTACGAGCCAACCGCCTATTGGTCGAGCCAGGCGTCCTCGAACCGCCAGCCATTGTAATTGCCATTGATCATCATCGTGTGGCCCTTGAATTGGGGCTGCCAGCAAGCCGCAGAGCGCGGGTAGAAAATGATCGGCCGTGCGGCGTCCTCCGCCAATCGCCTTTCGATCTCCCAAACCAGCTGCTTGCGCTTCTCCTTGTCGGACTGCATCGATTGCTGGTCGACCAGCTCGTCGACTTCGGGATTGCAATATCCGGTGTAATTGCGCTCGGCACCGCACACAAAATTCTCGTAGAATTGCTGGTCGGGGTCGTCCAGCCCGTTCTCGCTGACTGTAAGCCCGACGGCATAATCCTTGCGCATGACCTTGGGATACCATTGGGTCGTGTCGACGGCGTCAAGCACCCCGTCGATGTAGATCTCCTTCAGCTGGTCGATCAGCAGCACAGCGGGATCGCGATAGGCCGGAACGTTGCGCGTCGTTACCGTGACCGCGAGCCGTTTGTCGGGCCCGTAGCCGAGTTTCTGCATCAGTTGGCGGGCTTCGGACCGGTTCTTCGCCACGTCGGGGTCATAGCTCGGCAATGTTTTGAGCATGTCCGCCGGCATGCCCCAGAGCCCAGCAGGCGGTGGCATCATGGCGCCGCCGATCTCGCCCTGACCGTCACTGAGAATGTCGATAAAGGCTTGGCGATCGAGGGTCAGCGCCGTTGCTCGCCGCAGTTCGGGGTTGTCGAAGGGTGGTGCGGCGCGGTTGACGATCATCGTGCGGCTGACGTTCCAAGGCACGATCTCACAGATCGCCCGGGGAGCGTGGTTCTTGATCTCCTTCATCAGCGGGATCGACAGGATGCCCTGCCCGTACCGGTCGAAGTTTCCAGCGGCAAAGGCCATTGTCGCCGTCGAGGGATTGCGGATGATCGTCCATTCGATCCCGTCGAGATAGGGCCGGTCCTTTTTCCAATAGTCCGGGTTCCGAGTGACTTTAATCGACTCGTTCGGCTTCAACTCGACGAATTTGAAAGGACCGGTGCCGATTGGATGAGTTCGCATCTCGCGCGGCGGAACATGGCAGGGATAGACCGGCGACCAGCCGGAGGCGACCAACGCGAGGAAGGAGGGTTGCTGCCGTTTCAGGCGGAAGCTCACCTCGAGATCGCCTTTCGTGGTCACTTCCTCCAGGTTACGGTACCAGGATTTGCGAGGATTGATGCGGAACTTCTCGGTTGACTTGCCGGTGATCATGTCCCACGTGCACTGCACGTCCCGCGCCGTGAACGGCTTGCCGTCGTGCCATTTGACGCCCTCGCGCAGCGTGAACGTCAGAACGGTACCCTCCTCGTTCCACGACCAGCTTTTGGCAAGGTCGGGAACGATCGACTGCAGGCTGTTTTGCTTCACATGCTGATCGAACATGACGAGGTTGTTGAACACGCCCATCATGGGGCCCAAGGTCGCGATCGTCGATTCCTCGTGGATCGACATGCTCGCCGGGCTATCGCCGGAGGGCATCCGCAAAATTCCCCCCGACTTTTGGGCAAGTGCGGGCTGGCACACAAGTAGGCTAGTCAACAAGCCGGCGGCCGCCGCCAAGATCCGAAGATTTGTCTGCATCCGACTCCACCTTTAGCGGCGAATGCTCCCCGCGCCTGTCGGTGGGCTCATCATCGGTGCACGGAAGTTACTTGTCGAGCCAGACGTCCTCCATACGCCAGCCGTTGAAATGGCTGTTCTCCATCTGGGTGAAGCCCCTAACCCAGGGCAGTCGGCAGGTGGCACCTTTGGCATAGAAAAGGATCGGCCGGGCGACATCCGCCGCCAGCCTCCGCTCGATCTCCCAGAGAATAGGCTTGCGCCGCTCCGGGTTGCCCTCGCGCGACTGCTGTTCGATCAGCTGGTCCACTTCGGGGTTGCAATAGCCGTCCCAGTTGAGGCTCGACCCGCAGCCGTAAAACAGCTTCAGGATCGGGTCGGGGTCCGGGCCGCTGGTCTGTAGGTTGAGGGCGACCGAGAAGTCCTTGCGGATGATCTTCGGAAAATATTGCGGCGTATCGACCTCATCGAGCTCGCCGTCGATGTAGACGTGCTTCAACTGGTCGATCAGCAGCACCGCGGGATCGCGATAGAGAGGGAAATTGCGGGTCGATACCTTGATGTCGAGGTGTTTTTCGGGACCGTAGCCGAGCTGCTGCATTATCCGGCGGCCCTCGGCACGGTTTTTCTCGATGTCGGGGTCGTAGCCCGGCAATTTCTTTACCTCGTCCGGCGGCATGCCCCAAAGCCCGTCGGGTGGCGGCTGCAGCACGCCGCCGAGCTGGCCCGCACCCTGGGCGATGGTGTCGACAAAGGCCTGACGGTCGATGCTGAGCGCCATCGCGCGCCTGAACTCCGGATTGTCGAAAGGCGGCTTCTGATAATTGACAAGCAGATGCCGGTTAACGCCCTCGCCGGAGTTCAATTCGCAGATCGCCTGCGGCATCTGGCTTTCGATGTTCTTCATCAGCGGAATCGTCAGTCCAAACAACGGAAAGGTGATGTCGAACTTGCCGGCGATGAACGCCAAGTTCGCTGTGCCTGGATCCTTGATAATCGTGTATTCTATCCCATCGAGATAAGGCCGGCCCGGCTTCCAGTAGTCCGGGTTGCGCGATACTTTGATGTCTTCGTTGGGCTTGAACTCGACGAATTTGAACGGGCCGGTGCCGACCGGATGCTGGCGCATCTGGCCCGGCGAGACGTGGCAAAGGTAGATCCCCGAGGCATCGCCGGCAAGCAGCATCGGGAAGGCCGGCTGCGGCCGCTTCAGGCGAAACGTGACCTCCCAGTCGCCGTTGGTGGTCACCTCAGCGAGGTTGTAGTAGCCCGACTTGCCCGGATTGATCCGCAGCTTCTGCGGTGCCAAATCCATCCGCAGGTCCCAAGTACATTTGACGTCGCGGGCGGTGAACGGCTTGCCGTCATGAAATTTTACGCCTTGGCGCAGCTGAAACGTCAGAGCGGTGCCTTCCTCATCCCATGACCAGTCGGTCGCCAGATCGGAGACGATGGATTGCAGGCTGTTCTGCGGCACATGCTGGTCGAACATGATCAGATTGTTGAACACCCCACCCATCGGCCCTCTGGCAAACACCGTCGCCTCCTCTTGGATCGACAATCCTCCCGGGCTGTCGGGGTCGTAGGTCTTTAGAATGCCGCCCGGTTTTTGGGCTGATGCGGTTTCGGCGGCCGACATCAAGATCAGCAATGCGCCCGCCAGCGCAACGGCGGGTCTGAACGCCATATTCCCAGTCTCCCCGGTTGGTTTGCTGATGTTGCCCGTCGCTATTTATCGAGCCAGAACGTCTTCGATGCGCCAGCCATTATAAATGCTGTTGACCATCGGCGTGTAACCCTTGCATAGGGCTGCGAGCAGGTGCCTGAGCGGTCGTGCCAGAGGATGAGCCTCGCCGCGTCTTCGCCCAATTTGCGTTCGATCCCTAGACCAGCTCCTTGTGCCCTATTAGCGGTCGAGCCAGAGGTCTTCGAAGCGCGAGCTGTTGTAGATGCTGTTGACCATCGTCGTTAGGCCCTTGAGGTAGGGTTCGCGGCAATTTGCTGCACGAGTATAAAACAGGATCGGGCGGGCGTCGTCGTCAATTAATTTCCGCTCGATTTCCCACACGATCTTTTTGCGCTTCTGCGGGTCGGGCTCCGCGGATTGGCGGTCGATCAGTTTGTCAACCTCGGCGTTGCAGTATCCGGTGTAGTTGCGCGCGGCGCCGCATTTGTAGTTTTCGTAAAACGCCACGTCCGGGTCGTCGACCGCGGTCTCGGTAACATTGACGGCGACCTTGTAGTCCTTACGCATCAGCATCGGATACCATTGGGTCGTGTCGATCGGGTTGAGCTCGGCGTCGATGTAAATCTCCTTGAGCTGTCCGATCAGAACCGTGGCCGCATCTCGGTAGCCTTGGACATTGCGGGTCGCCACAGTGAGCGCCAGTCGCTTGCCGGTCCCGTAGCCCAATGTTTCCATGATCTTGCGGGCCTGGACGCGGCTGCTGGCGACATCGGGGTCATAGCCCGGCAAATTCCGCATCGTGTAAGGCGGCATGCCCCATATTCCTTCAGGCGGGGGCTGCATGGCGCCCCCGATCGTCCCTTGTCCGTCGGCGATGATGTCAACAAACCCTTGACGGTCGAGGCCCAGTGACATCGCGCGGCGCAGCTCGGCTTTATCGAAAGGCGGCACGTTGCGGTTGACGAGCAGATTGCGGCTGACATTGGGAATGAACGGGTCGCAAATCGCCCTCGGCAGCTGGGTCTTCACATCCTTCAACTGCGGCATCGTAACGCCGAAAAAGACGTCCTCCTTGCCCGCAATGAACGAGAGAAGCCGGGTCGAGACATCCTTGATAATCGGGTAGTCGATACCGTCGAGGTAGGGCAGCCCCGGTTTCCAGTAATCCGGATTGCGTACGACGGTAATCGACTGGTTCGGCTTGAATTCGACGAATTTGAAGGGGCCGGTGCCGATCGGATGCTGTCGCATCTGCGCCGGTGACACATGACAGGGATAAATCGGCGTCCACCCGGTCGCCAGCATCGACAGCAATGACGGCTGCGCCCGCTTGAGGCGAAGGGTGACCTCGTAATCGCCGTTAGTCGACACCTCGGAGACATTCTCGAACCAGGATTTGCGCGGGTTTATTCGTAGTTTCTCCGCCGCCCTGCCCTGCAGGAGCTCGATGGTGCATTTGACGTTGGCCGCGGTAAAGGGCCTGCCGTCATGCCATTTGACGCCGCGGTGCAATAGAAAAGTCAGTTCGCCGCCGTCCTCACTCCAGCGCCACTCCGTAGCCAGTTCCGGCACGATCGACTCGGGTGTGTTTTGTGGCTCGTCCTGCTTGAACATGACAAGGTTGTTGAATACGCCCATAACCGGACGATTTACCGCCGCCGTCGACTCCTCGAGCATCGACATGCTGGCGGGGCTGTCGAAATGACCGATTCTCAGGACGCCACCCACTTTTTGAGCCAATGCCGCACCCGGGGCGGCTAGTGCAATCGACAATACCGTCGCCGATGCGCGCAGGCGCAGTTCACGCTTCATCGCTTCGCCTCCTGTTCAGTACCGCGGGCTGTGACACCCGCTTCGCGTCCGACCGGCCTGTTCCGGGCTCTGTCGCTGGACGCGGCCTCAGGCTAACACATTTGCGCTGGGCGAACTAGAAGGCGACGTGAAGAGAAATGGGCCGCTATTTTTCGAGCCACACGTCTTCCATCCGGAAGCCGTTATAGATGCTGTTGACCATCGTCGTCAGCCCCTTGACGTAGGGCTGCGAGCAGGTCCCGCCGCGCGGATAAAAGATGATCGGCCGGGCACCATCCTCGGCCAACCGCCTTTCGATCTCCCATACCAGCTGCTTGCGTCTTCCTGGGTCGGCCTCGGCCGATTGCCGGTCGATCAGCTTGTCGACCTCCGGATTGCAATAGCCGGTGTAGTTCCGCACCGCCCCGCACACAAAGTTCTCGTAGAATTGCTGATCGGGGTCGTCAACGCCGCTCTCGGTGCCGTTGATCGCAATCGTATAGTCCTTGCGGTATATCTTGGGAAACCAATTGGCGGTCTCGACCGGATCGAGCACTGCGTCGATATAGATTTCTTTCAGCTGGTCGATCAGGATCACCGCCGGATCACGGTAGCCGGGGATGTTGCGCGAGGACAAGGAAAGGGCAAGCCGGTGGTCAGGCCCGTAGCCGAGCTTTTGCATGATCTCGCGCGCTTCGGCTCGGTTCTTCGGGATATCGGCGCCGTAGCCCGGCAGTGTCGCCAACATCTCCGGCGGCATCCCCCATAATCCTTCGGGCGGCGGCAACATGGTCGCGCCGATGTCTCCCTTGCCCTGCGTGAGGATGTCGATAAACGCCTTGCGGTCGAGGCTGAGTGCCACCGCCCGGCGCAGGTCGGGGTTGTCAAACGGGGCCTTCTGCGGATTGAGGATCAGGTTGCGGGCGACGTTGGTCGCAGTGAGCACGCAGACCGCCTGCGGCGCCTGTCTGCGGACATCGTCCAGCAATGGAACCGTCGTTCCGTAAGGCGAGGAGATGTCGAATGCGCCCGCGATGAACGTCAGGTTTCGCGTCGCGATATCCTTGATGATATGCCACTCGATGCCGTCGAGATAGGGCCGCCCCGGCTTCCAATAATCCGGGTTGCGCACGGTGCGGACCACCTCGTTCGGCTTGAATTCGACGAATTTGAAGGGACCGGTGCCGATCGGATGGGTGCGCATTTCGCGCGGCGACACATGGCAGGGATAAACCGGCGACCACCCGGACGCGAGCAGCGACAGCAGTGCTGGCTGTGGCCGCTTCAGGTGAAAGGTGACCTCGTAGTCGCCGTTCGTTGTTACCCGGTCGAGATTGAGGTACCAGGTCTTGCGCGGATTGACGCGAAGCTTTTCGGCGCCGATACCCATCAGCAGGTCCCAGGTGCATTTGACGTCGGCGGCGGTGAACGGCCTACCATCGTGCCATCTGACGCCCTGGTGCAACGGGAGGATCAGCTCTTTGCCGTCCTCGCTCCACGACCAGTTCGTCGCCAGATCCGGGATGATCGACTGGGGGCTATTCTGCGCCACATGCTGGTCGAACATGACGAGGTTGTTGAAGACTCCCATTATCGGCCGCAATGCGGCCCCGGTCGCCTCCTCGAGCAATGACATGCTGGCCGGGTTGTCGAAAAGTGAGATCTTGAGGATGCCCCCGACCTTCTGAGCGAACGCCGAATTGGCGCAGACAGCCGCGATCAGGCCGCCTGCAATCGCTAAAGCGCGAAGATATCCGAACATTCCATCACGCTCGTCGGCCTATTTATCGAGCCAGAGGTCCTCGAAGCGCCAGCCGTTATAGACGCTGTTGACCATCGACTCGAAGCCTTTGACATAGGGCTGGCGGCAGGTCGCCGCCCGTGTGTGTTCGATGATCGGCCGCGCCCCGCTTTCGGCTAGTTTCCGCTCGATTTCCCATACCATCTGCTTACGCTTGTCCTGGTCGAACTCGCTCGATTGCCGGTCGATCAGCTTGTCGATCTCGGGTTCGCAAAAGCCGTCGGGGTTGTTCTCGGCCCCACAGGCGTAAGTCTCATAGAAAGTCTGGTCCGGGTCGTCGACGGCTTTGAACGTCGCGCCGAGGGCGACGGTATAATCGTGACGCATGACCTTGGCGAACCAGAGCGCATTGTCGATCGGCTCGACCTCGCCGTCGATGTAGATCTCTTTCAGCTGATCGATCAAGACAACAGCCGCGTTCACTGTCGGCGTGATATTGCGCGCCGATAACTTGACCGCGAGTTGCCTCTCCGAGCCGTAGCCGAGCTGCAGCATGATCTGGCGGGCCTCGGCCCGATTCTTTGGTACATCGGGACCATAGCCGGGCAATGTCACGGTAATCTCCCAAGGCATGCCCCACCGCCCTTCCGGCGGGGGCATCATTGCCGCGCCGATGTCCCCTTGACCTTCTTCCAGGATGTCGATGAAGCCTTTGCGATCGAGGCTCAGGGCCATGGCCCGGCGCAGATCGCGGTCGTCAAAAGGCGGCTTGTTGCGGCTGATCAGAAGATCGCGGCTGATGTTCTGCGGCGCCATATCGCAGATCGCCTGCGGCGCCTGCGCTTTGACGTCCTTGAGCAGTGGGGCCGCCACCGTATAGGGCTGGATCATGTCGATCTGCCCGCTGACGAATGCCAGAATGCGGGTCGACGGGTTTTTGATGATCGGATATTCGATCCCGTCGAGATAAGGCCGGCCCGGTTTCCAGTATTGCGGGTTTCTGGCTACCCTGATGACTTCGTTGGGCTTGAATTCCAGGAATTTGAACGGGCCCGTACCGATCGGGTGACTGCGCATGTCGCGCGGCGAAACGTGACAAGGATAGATCGGCGCCCAACCAGAGGCCAACAGCGCGAGAAGCGCCGGTTGCGACCGCTTCAGATTGAACGTGACCTCCCAGTCGCCGTTGGTGGTGATCTCCTCGAGGTTGCGGTACCACGCCTTGCGGGGGTCGAGGCGAAGCTTCTCGATCGAGTTGCCGAGAAGCAAGTCCCAGGTGCATTTGACGTCGCGGGCCGTGAATGGCCTGCCGTCATGCCAATTGACGCCCTGGCGCAAGTGAAATGTCAGATGTGTTCTATCCTCGTCCCATGACCAGTCGGTGGCGAGGTCAGGCCGGATCGACTGTAGGCTGTTCTGCGGCTCGTGCTGATCGTAGAGCACGAGATTATTAAAGACCCCCATCATCGGGCCTTCGGCCGTGTTCGAAGACTCCTCGTGGATCGACATGCTCGCCGGGCTGTCGTATTGGCCGATCTTGAGAACGCCACCCGGCTTTTGGGCCAATGCCAAATTGGCGCCGCAGGTCGAGATCAACAACAGCACGCTCATCGCCGCCAACGCACGCAGGTGTCCGAGCATGGACCGTTTCCCTCCCGTTTGCCCTTGCGGGTTACCGAGCGCGAGAGGTTACCACGCATCGCACCGAGCTGAAGATCCGAGATACTTGTCGAGCCAGAGGTCTTCGAAACGCCACCCGTTATAGATGCTGTTGGCCATGATCGTCAGCTCCTTCACCTGCGGCTGCCAGCAGTTCGCGACGTGGGGGTAAAAGATGATCGGCCGGGCGTGGTTCTCTGCCAATTTCCGTTCGATCTACCAGACCAGATTCTTTCGCTTCTCTCGATCGGATTGGATGGACTGCTGGTCAACCAGCTTGTCGATCTCCGCGTTGCAGTAGCGGGTATAGTTGCGATCCGCCCCACAGGCGTTGTTTTCATAAAATGGCGGGTCCGGGACCATGAGCTTGGGATACCATTGGTAGTGCCGACCGGCTCAAGTTCATCGTGGATATAGATCCCCTTTAGTTGATCGATCAGGATCACCGTCGGGTCGCGATACGCGGCGGTGTTGCGCGTGGACACCGTGACTGCGAGCCGTTTGTCGAGTCCATAGCCCAGCTTCTCCCTAATGGTTCGGGCTTCGGCGTGGTTCTTCTGCACATCGGGATCATAGCCAGACAGCATTGTCAGCATATCCGGCGGAGTGCCCAGATGTCGGCGACCCCGCATGCCGGCGGACGGGTCGTCACCGTCGCCATCTCCAACATCACCTTCCTGCAGCCGGTGCATGTCGGCGACACTGTGTGCTGTACACGGACGTGAAGCGCCGCGGGCGGACCTCGATCACGCTCGACGTTGAGGTCTGGTTGCTGCGCCAGGGTCAAGGCGTACAGGTCAAGGTCACCGACGCCGAATTTTACCTTCGTCGCGGTCCATGAAGACGGCCGGCCTCGCGAGCTGGCCTCATCCGGGGCCAAGGGCGCAGCGCCGTCGGTCCGCAATTCCCGCCGCACGATGCGTCAGCGGGAAAGCGAGGCGATGTGATAAATTGCGATGGAAGAGGCGCTTTTAATGGAGAGGCCGATGCCGGACCGCATCCTTGTGGTCAATCCCAATTCCACCGATGCCGTTACACAGGGCATCGACGAGGCCATGGCGCCCCTGCGCTTTGCCGGCGGCCCCGAGATCCATTGCGTGACGCTCGCGGAGGGACCGCCGGCAGTGGAAAGCCAGAGCGACGCAGACGGGGTGATCCTGCCGCTCTGCCGACTAATCCGCGAGACGCAGGCGCACACCGCGGCTTTTGTCATTGCCTGCTTTAGCGACCCCGGCCTGTTCTCGGCGCGTGAGGCGACCGCAAAACCCGTGCTCGGCATTGCCGAGTGCGGGATCCTGACCGCGCTGACCCGCGGCTATCGTTTTGGCGTGATCTCGATCCTCGCCCGCTCGGTGCCGCGTCATTTGCGCTACATCGCAGCAATGGGGGTCGGAGAGCGGCTGGCCGCCGATTTGCCGGTCGGCCTAGGCGTTCTCGAACTCGCCGATACCCGCACCACCTTGACAAGGATGATCGAGACCGGCCGCCGGCTGCGCGACCATCATGGGGCAGAGGTGCTCGTCATGGGGTGCGCCGGGATGGCGCGCTATCGCGCCGACCTCGAGGAGGCGGTGCGGATTCCGGTCGTCGAGCCGACCCAGGCAGCGGTCACAATGGCGATCGGGCGCGTCCGACTCGGCGGGGGCAAGAGCCTAGCGCATTGAAACGCCGACCTGCCCGACCGTCCGCACGGGCGGCACTTCGTGAGGGATGATCAGGTTGCAGCCGGTCGCGGCTTTGACTTCGTCGACCGTGACGCCGGGAGCGATCTCGCGCAGAGCCAGACCCTCTGTCGTGACCTCGAACAGCCCGAAATTAGTGGCCACCAGGTTGACCACACCGCGCGCCGTCGCCGGGATCGCGCAACGCTCGACGAGCCGCGGCCGGCCGTCGCGCGTCTGATGTTCCATCGCGACAAAGACGTGCTTGGCGCAGGCCGCCAGATCCATCGCTCCGCCGATGCCGCCGCCCTGCTGCCCGGCCGAAATCTTCCAGTTGGCGAAATCGCCGTTCTCCGCGACTTCATAGGCGCCCAGCACCGTGACATCGATACGCCCACCGCGGATCATCGCGAAGGAGTCAGCGTGATGCACGATCGCGGCACCGGGGCGGAGCGTGACGTGCTGGCCTCCGGCATTGACGAGATGCAGGTCTTCCTTGCCGGCTGCGGCGAGCGGGCCGTAGCCGATCACCCCATTCTCGGAATGGAAGATGATCTCCTTATCGCCGAAATCGCAATTCGAGCACAGGGTCGGGATGCCGATGCCGAGATTGACGATCCACCCGTCGCCGAACTCCATCGCCAGCCGATTGCACATTTGCTGCCGGCTCAATCCTTTGGCCCGCTCGCTCATGACGCGATACTCCCTGGACGCTGCGGCCACCACCCTTCAGGCGCCGGCGGGATCTTGACGAGCCGATGCACAAAGATGCCCGGCGTGTGCACATCGTCGGGGTCGATCGCACCGACCGGCAAGATGTCCTCCTCGACCTCGACGATCGTGACCCGTGCCGCCATTGCCATAATCGGGTTGAAGTTGCGCTGCGATCTCCGGAACCGGAGATTTCCCGAGGCGTCGGCCTGATAGGCTCTGATGCAGGCATAATCGAGCGGCAGTGCCAGCTCCAACAGGTATTCGCGGCCGTTGAAAAAGCGTGTTTCACGGTCCTCGGAAAGCTCGGTGCCGACCGCCGCTGGGGTGTAGAAGGCTGGGATGCCGGCGCCAGCGGCGCGCATCCGCTCGGCGAGTGTCCCCTGCGGGGTGAGCTCGGCCTCGATCAGACCCTTTTCGACATATTCGGTCAGGACCAGCCGCTGGGAGGCGCGCGTCGGCGCGGTGAAGGCGCAAATGACCTTTTTCACCTGCCCGTTGGCAATCATCTGCCCCATATCGGGGCCATTCGCCGGCAAGGTGGCACCGCCGCGCGTCGAATTCGACACGCAAGTCAAATTCTTGGCACCCTGCTTGGCGACGGCCTCGTAGAGGTTGATTGGCATCCCGACCACCGCGAACCCCCCGAAGCCGATCGTGGCCCCGTCCGGGATGTCGCGAACAGCATCGTCGAAACTTGGGTAAATCTTGGTCTTGGCGCTCATTCCCCGGCCTGGATCTTGTGCCTATCCCGGGTCATCATGCGGCAGGCGATGATCGGCGGCAACCCGGCTTCATTTTTTGGCCTCGGCGTAGGGATAAACCATGTCGCCCGTCTTGTACTTGTCGGGCGCGAGGATCGTGACGGTCTTCGCCTCGCGGAACTGCTCGACATCGTGCCCCTTGATATCGTGATACTGCGCCCAGATCGGCCGCGCCTCTGTCCACTCGCCGTCGGGACCGAAGGCGATGTCGCCCTCGATCGTGTGGAACGGGTGCGAGTGCATGTATTCGGCGAGCTTGTCGTCGTCGAGAGTCTTCGTCGCGGTGATCGCGTCGCCAAGGATCTGCAATTCGCTGTAGGCAAAAGGCGGCAGGAAATAACCGAGTAGGTCGACTCCTTCGGCCGGCGCCTTAGACTGGTATTTCTTGATGAAATCCATGACGCCGGGGAATTGCATCGTCGGTACCGGCTCCCACAGGTCGACATTGACGATGCCATTGGCCGCCTCACCGAGCTGCATCTTGATCGCCGCCGCCTGCAGTCCAGCTAGGCCGCCGCCGAGCATCTTTGTGCTGAGGCCGAGTTCGCCGACGGAACGCAGGATACCGACCGTGTCCGATGGATACGAGGAGATGTAAACCAGATCCGCTTGCGCTGCCTGCACGGCACGAACGATCGGCGTAAAATCGACCGTGGTCGGCGGATAAGCGCGGTCGTAGACGATGTCGATCCCTTTGGCCTTGGCGTGCTGGCGCGCGCTTTCCGCCGCCTTGTGCTGGAATTCGGCGTCGGTGGCGACGATCGCAACCGTCTTCGGCTTGGGGTTCTGCGCGGCCGCCAAATCGAACCAGCCCTCGGCGAAGGTCTTCACCGGTTCGGGGCCGAAGGGCAGCATCGAAAAGTATTTCGGATAATGGAACTTGTCGTTGGCCGCCAGCGCGAACAGCCCAAAGAACAGCCGGTTGTGCGAAATCGCGACCGGCATCGCCGGCACGACAAGATTGGTGCCGTAGCTCGAAATCAACAGGTCTACTTTGTCGATGTCGATTAGCTTGGTGTAGATCGCCGGCACCAACGCAGGGTTGCTCTGGTCGTCATAATAGACCAGCTTGACCGGCCGGCCTAGCAGGCCGCCTTCCGCGTTGACTTCGTCTTCCCAGATCTTGAACGCCAGCAGTCCGGTCTTGCCAACAACGGCAAACGCGCCGGTCAATTCCATGCTGAAACCGATCTTGATCGGCTCCACGGCCCGCGCCCCGGGCGCTGCGCCGCCCGCCAACAGCGTTATAGCAAGCAGCGCGCGTGAAAGGCTTCTCATTCCCTGCCCCTCCCTGATTTGTGTCGGAGGCAGAGTAGCGCTGCCCCTGCAGCTTGTCGATTTATCGCCCGAGATCATGTATTACCGAGACGATGATTGGTAATACGAGCCACGAAAATGACAAAGATCACCACCAAGGGTCAAGTGACGATCCCGAAACGGCTGCGCGACCACCTCGGCCTCGAGCCTGGGTCATCCGTCGAGTTCGAGCTCGCGGCGGATGGGCGGGTTTTTTTGCAGACCCAGCGACGGGCGCCAGCGAGCAGGTTTGCTCGCCTGCGAGGAAGCGCTAAACCCGCCATGACAACCGACGAGCTGATGGCTCTGACCCGGGGCGAGGACGAGGGTTGATCCTCGTCGACACCAATGTGCTCTTGGACCTCGTGACCGACGACCCAGTGTGGGCCACGTGGTCGCAAAAACAGCTGGATCTCGCGTCCGCCCAAGACCAGCTGGCAATCAACGACATCGTCTATGCCGAGTTGTCGATCGGGTATCGAAGAATCGAGCAGCTCGATGCGATGATCGCCGCCGCGGGGCTGGTCAACGCCGTGATACCGCGTCCTGCGTTGTTCCTCGCCGGAAAGGCTTTTCAACGATATCGCTCCGCAGGCGGCCGCAAGACCGGGGTGTTGCCCGATTTTTTCATTGGCGCCCACGCCGTCGTAGCCGACACAATGCTGATCACCCGCGATGCGGTTCGCTATCGCAGCTATTTTCCCGGAATCATGCTGATGGCCCCTAACTGACGCTGACCCGACCCGGGACTTGCCGACCGGGGTGTATCACGCTTGGCGTGAGGCTCGATCCGCGCGGCGGAGAGAACAACGATGAGCATCGCAGGGTGGCTACAGAGCCTGGGACTTGAACGCGACGCGCAGGCATTCGACGACAACGACATTGATCTTGCGATGACCCGCCCGCGGCGGAAGAGTAGCGCCGCGTCCGCACCTTGTCGATTTACCACCCGGCGCAGATCGGCGAGCGCGCCGCGCGCTTCGACGAGGGCTATCGGGTATTGCTATCCCGGCAAAAAGCGTGGGGGATTACGGTCACCGGCATCATTTGCGCGAGTCGCCGCTGAACGTCGCGGATTGCCCGCGAAAACTCGGGCTAGAGCACTACCCGCCCCGCAACACCGCCTCTGACAGCGGTCGCGTTATTGTTTTCTAGCCGTGCCCGTGATTGCGGTGCCGTTGTCAGTATCGACGAAACGCAGCTCCCTGAAATCGTCACCGACCGTAATAAAGTAGTTCAACGTCCCACCCACGTCGAGAGTGATAGCTTTAGTGAACGTGCAAGGGGCTAAAGATGACACCTTATATGTTGCAGTCCACCCGCTGGCCAACTGTACACCGGCCAGGCTAGCCTGGATCACGCCGTAAGCAGTTCCATCACCGTTGTAGGTAGTCTTGCCGGCCGCGGCAAAGGGACCCACGGGCAGGCTCGAAACACTGATATTCGACCCGGAGAGTATGAAGCTATAGTCGCCCTTCAAATCGCCAACGGAACAGTCATCGTGCGCACAGACCTGGGGCGCGAGCGCAAACATCAACAGACCCGCGAAAACCGCGCAAACTTTAGGCTTTGTCATGACGTGTTCCTCCCTTCTGACAAACGTCCCAATCGTCGGTTGTAGGCGGCACATCCTGCGAGGGGCATTACCACCTGCGAAGTGCGAATTTTTGATTGAGGACCCGGCCAAATCGCTCTAAAATTTTCTTAAACTTTCTAAAATACTTGGGAATCCCACATCCCGGAGGAGAAGGGACACGCCCGCCGGGAGGGAGGATGAAGATGCGGGCTTCATCCGACAGTTTCCTGTTCGAGGAGTTTCGGCTCGATCGCGCTGGCGGCGGACTGTTCCGGCGCCACGACCACGGTGTCTTCGTCCCGGTCGCGGTCGGATCGCGCGCGCTCGACATCCTCGGCCTTGATCGAACGGCGGGGTGGCATTGTCTCAAAGGAAGAGATCATGGCCGCCGGTTGGCCCAACACGGTGGTCGCGGAGGGTAATCTCTTCGTTCAGATCTCGGCGCTTCGCCGCGTCCTCGATGGGACACAATCGGGGCGAAGCTGCATCCAGACAGTCACCGGACGCGGGTATCGCTTCATCGCACCGGTGACACGGTGTGCGGTGGACGGTGTCGAGCCTTCCGTTCCGCTGGCCAATGCGCGATTATCTGAGCCGCAGCCCTCGTCCATTTCATCGGCCGAGCGGCGGCAGCTGACCGTGATGATCTGCGATCTCGTGGGCTCAACGGCGCTGTCCTCGCGGCTCGATCCCGAAGATCTGCGCGAGATCATCGCCGCGTATCACCGTGCCGTCACCGATGTCGTCTCGAACTTCGACGGCTTCGTCGCAAGATACAAGGGCGACGGCGTATTAGTCTATTTCGGCTACCCGAGAGCGCACGAGGACGACGCCGAGCGGGCGGTCCGAGCAGGGCTGGACGCCATCGCCGCGGTCGGTCGCCTCGATGTTCGGTCCGTCAAGCTGCAAGTTCACATCGGGATCGCCACCGGACTGGTGGTCGTCGGCGATCTGATCGGCGAAGGATCGGCCCAGGAACAATCGGTGGTCGGCGAAACGCCGCACCTTGCCGCGCGGTTGCTAGCCCTGGCCGAACCGGACACGGTCGTTATCGCCGCCAGCACGCATCGGCTGGTTAGCGGGTTCTTTGAGTACCGCGATCTTGGCGCCTTCGAGGTCAAGGGCCTCGTCGCGCCGGTGCTGGCTTGGGAGGTGGTGCGTCCGAGCACCGTTGCGAGCCGGTTCGAGGCATTGCGCGGATCGGCGCTCAGCCCGCTGGTCGGCCGCGACGAGGAAATCGACCTGCTATTGCGGCGCTGGGCGCACGCCAAGGCGGGCGACGGCCAGGTCGTGCTAGTCTCGGGCGAACCCGGCATCGGCAAGTCGCGCATCGCAGCGGCATTGGAGGAGCGGCTCCAGGCGGAGCCATATCTCTGCCTCCGCTATTTCTGCTCGCCCTATCACCAAGACAGTGCGCTTTTCCCATTCATTGATCAGCTCGGCCGCGCGGCCGGGTTCACGCCTGACGACCCGCCCCCGCTGAGGCTGGAGAAACTCGAGGCCCTGCTCTCCCGTGCAGAACCACCGGGCGAGGACGCGGCATTCCTCGCTGATCTGCTGTCATTGCCGGCTTCGGAGCGCCATCCGCTGCCAAACCTCAGCCCACAGCGCAAGAAGGAGCGGACGCTGGAGGCGCTGATCCGGCAGCTCGAAGGTCTGGCGCGGCGGCAGCCGGTGGTCGTGGTCTTCGAGGACACGCATTGGATCGACCCGACCTCACGCGAACTGCTGGACCTTGTCGTCGAGCATGTGCGTAGTCTGCCGGTGCTGTTGCTCGTGACGTTCCGCCTCGAGTTCCAGCCGCCTTGGACCGGCCAGCCGCAGGTGACAATGCTGACACTCAATCGCCTGGACCGGCACGACCGCGCCGCCCTGGTTGAGCAGATCGCCGGCGGCAAGGAATTGCCTGGTGAGGTCGTCGCCCAGATCACCGAACGCACCGATGGCATACCGCTATTTGTCGAGGAATTGACCAAGAGCGTCTTGGAAAGCGGTGTGCTCCGCCAAGAGGCGGACCGTTATGTGCTCGATCGACCATTGCCATCGTTCGCGATCCCTGCGACTTTGCACGACTCGCTGATGGCGCGGCTCGACCGCTTGGGGTCGGTGCGGCATGTGGCGCAGATCGCCGCCGCGATCGGACACCAGTTTTCTTACCCGCTGCTTCGCGCCGTCTCCCCCTCCTCGGAAGACGAGTTACAAGCCTCTCTCGCCCAACTCGCTGCCTCCGAGCTGGTCTTCCAGCGAGGGACGCCGCCCGACGCGCTCTACAGCTTCAAGCACGCACTGGTGCAGGACGCGGCGCACGGCAGCTTGCTGCGCAGCTCTCGGCAGCAATTGCACGCACAGATCGCCGAAGCGCTCGCAGCCCATTCCCCCGAGCTGATGGAGAGCCAGCCCGAGCTCTTCGCGCAACATTTTATGGAAGCCGGGCTGGTTGAGAAATCCGTCACCTTCTGGGGTAAGGCCGGGCGGCGGTCCATCGCCCGCTCGGCGATGGCGGAAGCGGCGGCACAATTGCAAATGGGGCTGGACCAGCTGGCGCTGCTGCCGGACGGCCCCGAACGTCAGCGACAGGAACTCGAACTTCGCAGTGCCTTGGGCGCGACGTTGCAAACCGTCAAAGGCTTCGCCTCGCCCGAAACGGGCCGTGCCTATGCCCGCGCACGAGAGCTGTGGGAGCAGTTGGGTTCTCCCTCAGAGTTCGTTCACGTCGCCTGGGGACAGTCTCGACATCACATATACCGCGGCGAATTCGATTTGGCGCGGCGCTTGGACGAGGCTTTGCTGCGCCTGAGCCGTCAGCGCAACGATCCCGCCGGGCTCGTTCTCGGTTATATCTCCTCCGGTCGAAATTTGTTGACTGCGGGCAGGTTTGCTGTCTCTCGATCGCATCTGGAGGCAGGGCTGGCGCTTTATGATCCCATCTCCCAGCGCTCGCTAGCCCATCAGATCGGATTCAGTCCCCGCGCCAGCTTCCACGGGTATTTGGGGATCGTCCTGGTCTGTCTCGGCTATTCGGACCAAGCATTGGCACAGAGCAGCGCTGCATTGGCTGAAGCCCGGAGACTGGCTCATCCGCCGACTTTAGCTATGAGCTTGGCGTTCAGCACGATACCGCTTTGGCTCGTCGGAGACGATGTAACGCTGGATGAGCGGGCTGCACAGCTGTTCGCCTTCGCGACCGAGCAAGGTTTTGCGCACTGGCGGGCACAAGGAACGATCTATCGCGGGTGGGTCAAGGTCAAAAATGGCGATGTGGCGGACGGGATATCGCTTCTGCGTAGCGGTTCGATCGCTTACCGCGCCACCGGAGCGGAGCAGTGGATGCCCCATTACACTGACCTACTGGCTAGCGCATGTGAGATTGCAGGGGACATTGAAGAGGGCTTGGCCCATTTGAACGAGGCGTTGCAGATCGGCGAAAGGACCGGGGAGCGCTGGCTAGAGGCGGAGCTACATCGGCACAAAGGCCAACTGGTGCTGCGGCAGGGACAATCCGAGGCCGCCGAAGAACTCTATCGCAAAGCCTTGAGCATCGCCGCAGAGCAGGAGGCCAAGCTCTGGGAATTGCGCGCAGCGGTGAGTTTGGCCCGGCTGCGCCGCGACCAGGGCCGCCGCGTCGAAGCCCGCGACCTCCTTGCGCCGGTTTATGAATGGTTCACCGAGGGCTTCGACACACAAGACCTCAAAGAGGCGAAGGCGCTACTCGACGATCTCGATTAGAGTGGCTGAGCCCCGGACTGAGATGTGCTCTTTACCCAGAACTGCCGATAGGACAGCCATTCCTGGTTGTCGACGGCGTGGCGACCAAATTTCCCGGTTTTCACAATCTGCGCGACTTCCGTTGTTGTTCGATTGCTAGCGCGCGCAAAATTCGTTGATCGGCGAAAAAATTCCATTGATCTTCCATTGATCCGCTAAGTAACGAATTTCTCCCGCAAGCCGTTGAATAACGAACGCTTATACCGGGGCGGCCGTGGCCTTTTGGGGCGAAAAAGCATGATTTTCGTTGTATTTCGCCCCCGGCGGGATGCCACTGAGATCGGGCGTCCTTCGAGCTTGGGGCAATCTCGATCGGTCATCGCGGCAATGAGGTGAATAGCCGGCCCGCGGCAATCTTTGTTCTATTGGCTTTCGCCAAGGGGAGCAATCGAACGTCGCCACCGTTCGGTGAAGCACTGCCACCGGTAAGGGAGAGTTAACTCTTATATGCAATAAGTCTTGGGTGTTCTCTGCTCTTTTCTCGCTCGACTACGACGGGTTTGTCGCCACTCTACCGGGCTCCTCGGTGGCCTCGGGCATGGCCATGGCGCTCCGCTTTGCGGTCGATGCGGCCGATTGGCGCGAAGACCGGCGCAAAGCCTGGTTAACGGTAGACCTCTGCGGCGGAAGTTGATGAGTGACCGGCGGCCGCCCTTCCGACCCCCAGAGGCCACAAGGTTGCGGCGGGTGACACTCCGCGTGCCGGACGACTACGCCGAAGAGCTCCGGCGATTTGCCCGTGAATTGCGCAGCCGCCAACGCGGGCGGACATATCCCACAGCGGAGTGGCGTCGCGTCAGCCCGAGCGCCGAGTTGCTCGTCGATCCTGAATGCCAGGCGCGCGGCATCATCAGAGACACCTTTGCGCGCGGAGCAGACCGCTTTCACTGGAGCGTCTTGGCTCCGGACCAGTCGCATCCCGTCGCTGCGGGGCACACCGGCAGGATTACGCGGGGACGCCTGCTGGCCGAGACAGCCCTGCGCGCCTTCGTCGAAGACTGGCGCGAGCAAGCCGGCGGATAGGCGGCGCTCGCTCGCCTATGCCGGGACGCTGGTCCTAGCACCTGTTGAATACCCCAGAAGCGTATTGCGTTAATGCCGCGGCGGCGAAAGAGTAGCGGCCATTCGTCGAGCCGCAACGGAGCCTCCCGTGCCGAAATTCGCCGCCAATCTCAGCTTCATCTTTCAGGAGGTCGGGTTTCTCGATCGCTTTGCCGCGGCGGCTGCGTGCGGCTTCAAGGCTGTCGAATATCTCGCTCCCTACGATTATCCGCCCGCAGCGATCGCTGAGCAGCTAAACCGACATGGGTTAGAGCAGGCCCTGTTCAACATGCCGCCCGGTGATTGGGCGGCGGGCGAGCGCGGGATCGGCGCCCTGCCGGGGCGCGAGCAGGAGTTCCGCGACGGGGTCGAGCGGGCACTCGTCTATGCCAAGGCGACGAGCTGTCGCATCCTCCATGCCATGGCCGGGATATTGCCCACCGGACCAGACCGGGCAGAGGCCGAGCCGACCTACGTCGCGAACTTGCGGCACGCCGCCGAGCGCCTCGCCGCCGAAGGCGTCACGGTCGTTATCGAGCCGATCAACACCCGTGACATCCCGGGGTATTTCCTCAACACCACGACCCAGGCGATGTCGGTCATCGAGCGGGTCGGGCACCCCAATCTGAAGCTGCAGCTCGACCTCTACCACGTGCAGATCATGGAGGGCGACCTCGCCCATCGCATTCGCGCGCTCGCCGGCCACTACCCGCATGTGCAGATCGCCGGCAATCCTGGCCGGAATGAGCCGGATATCGGCGAGATCAACTATCCGTTCCTGTTCGATCTGCTCGACGAGCTCGGCTATGCGGGCTGGATCGGCTGCGAGTACCGGCCGCAGGGTGAAACCAAAGCCGGGCTCGGCTGGGCGAGGCGCTACGGTATCGGCGGCTGAGCCATGCGCGTCGTCATTACCGGCGGCAGCGGCTTTCTGGGGCATCGCCTGGCGCTTCGCCTGCTCGAACGCGGCGATGTCGACGAGCTTGCCTTGTTCGACACCGCCCCCTCGGCGCTGCCGCTGCCTGAGGACCGACGGCTGAGGCTAATAATCGGCGACATCGCCGATCGCGAGATGGTGCGGGAGATCATCACCCCCGGCACGGGCTCGGTCTTCCACCTCGCCGCCGTGGTCAGCGGCGAGGCCGAAGCCGATACGGACCTCGGCTACCGCGTCAACCTCGACGGCACTCGCGCGGTGCTCGAAGCCTGTCACGTGCTCGGGACCTGCCCGCGCATGGTGTTCGCCAGCTCGCTGGCAGTCTATGGCGGCGCGCTGCCGCCCGCGGTCGGCGACGACACGCCATTGACGCCGCAGACCTCCTACGGCACACAAAAGGCGATCTGCGAACTCTTAGTCAATGACTATAGCCGAAAGGGGTTCGTCGACGGACGCGCGCTGCGCCTGCCGACCGTCGTTGTGCGGCCCGGCAGACCGAACCGTGCCGCCTCGACCTTCGCGTCGTCGATTATCCGCGAGCCCTTGTCGGGTCATGCGGCCATCTGTCCGGTCTCGCCCGACACGGTGATGGCGCTTGCCTCGCCGCGTCGCGTGGTTAACGCGCTGTTGCGCGCCCATGATTTGCCTGGTGACGCGTTCAGCACAAGCCGGTCGTTACAGCTGCCCGGGTTCTCGGTCGCGGTCGGCGAGATGGCGGCCGCCGTTCGCCGCGCCGGCGGTGAAGCCGCCTTTGCCCGCATCCGCTGGGAGCCGGACCCGCTGATCCAAGGCATCGTTTCCGGCTGGCCGCGGGCGCTCGCCGCCCCGCGCGCCGTCGCCCTCGGCTTCACCTCCGACAAGGGCATCGATGACGTCGTCGAGGCGTTTATCGAAGACGATCTCGAGATGCAGAAGCGGCTCGTCTGACGACCCGATCAGTCGCCGATCACTGCTTCGAGCGCTTGTGGCGCGAGCGCCACCGGCGGCGCGCGAGAACTTTTGCGCGGGGCCTCAGCTTTTTGCTGGAGCAGGGAGGGGCCAACCCAGCCAATTGCAGACGGCCTCGCCCATGACCAGCTCGAGATCGCGGCCCTTCAACCAGGGCATTTCCTCGGTGAACAGGGTCACGCATTGCCGCTAGGAGCATTGCATCCGGGTGATATCGGTGCCCCAGAACATCCGTTCCGGACCAAACGCATCGAAACAGCGATGCAGATGGGGGTGGAGGCTTCGGAACGGATACCCATCTTCGGCGTAGCCGGCTTGACCGGTCGCCTTGACCGCAACGTTCGGGTATTTGGCGAGCGCCAGCAGCTCTGTTTGGAGCCGGTAGGCTGACTCGCCTCTACTGGCCCGCGGTACGCCCATGTGGTCGACGATCAATTTAAGGCCAGGGTGGCGCTCCGCGATATTTCCGAGGGTCGGCAAAATCATCGCAGCAGCGAGCGACACCGGGACGCCGGCCCGCTCGGCCGCAGGCCATAGCCAGTCGAGAGTTCCGTCGGTCATCCAGGATTCCTTGTGCCGCTCGTTGAAGTAGAAGCGAAGCCCGAGCATCCCCGGACGCTCCTTCCAGCGCTCGACGAGGGCGCGATTCTCGGGCTGGTCGAGGTAGAACCAGCCCATGATGGCGAAGCGATCGGGGTATGCCCGCACGGCTTCGACCGCCAATTCGTTCGAGTCGGGATCCCACAGCACGGGGTGAACGAGCGCGCGATCCACACCGGCGGCATCCATGCCGGCGATTGCCTGCGCCGCCGAGTAGGGTTCCTGGCGATAGTGGGCGGACGGCGTACCTTTCTCCCAGAGATGGATCTGTGCGTCGACGATCAGCATTGGGCGGCGTCCTCTTTTAGGTTCGAAGGATTGTACCTGACTAAGCCGGAAAGCCTGGACCAAAGGAGACGTAAATTTAGACAATTGGCGAACGGCCCTAACCCATGTTAGTGCGAGGCATGGAGGGTTTGATGCCACGGACCCGAGCAGCTGACGATTTCAAGGCGATCCGTACCCGCATGGAGGAGTTGCGGCGGGAGAGGCCGGGGCAACCCACCGCAACGATCGACACCAAGGTCGCCGGTCATCGCGGCCCTTGCGCCTGCGGCAGGAGCCTGTTCCCCGACGAGTGCGACGGATCGTGCAAGATGCTTTAGTGGTAGGCAAATTATTGAGGCAATAGTGATCGGTGCCGGCGTAATGGGCGCGTCGGTGAGATCGAACTGGAGGCCGTGCGCGTCGCTCTTCGGCCGATGCACGCCGACCATTTCTCCACGGTCGGACCGATGCGAACCTCCGGCTATTGCCTCGCCGTCACCCATGGCGGGGTGACGTCGCCGCCGTTCCTCGGCGCGGCGGTGGCCGATGAGATCGTGGGTGGACGGCAAAGGGCCGAGCTGGCCCCTTTCCGGCCTGCGCGTCTCGTCAATTGGCCTGCATCGGACGCGGGTCCGGCATTGCTTGCCGGCGCTATTCTGGTGCTCTCCACACCGCGAAGGCGGCCACGGCAGAGCCGCTAGCTCGTGATCTGAACCAGGATCGGCAGCGGCAGGACGACCCAGATCGACCCGCCCGCCGTCGCGGACAATGCCAGGCGCGTCGCGACCGAGATCAGGCAGATGCCGATCACCACCGGGCGGCGTCCTCGGCGCACCGCGAATTCCGCGATGACCATGCTGACCGGAACACCAGCCAGCGACGCGACACCGGAGACCAGGCCAAGCGGCGGCAAAGCTGTATGATTGCCGGGAATGTGCAGCAACCAGGCGAGGTGGGCAACGAACCAGACCCACACCACGAAAACCTCCCGGGTGTTCGCGGCGAAAGCCGCCACATAGGCAATCAAGGCCCGATTGCTATGGCCGGCCGCCGACCCCAGATCAGGCGAACACGACGACCGACCCGGCGGGCCGCCTGACGCGGTGGGGGCGCTAGCCGGCTGCCCCCAAGCAAGCTGAATGGAACGCGCAGTTTTGGGCGGGGCGCCTTTGCCGCCGCTAGCAAGTCGGGGATTGAAGCGCTACTTTTATAGGTCGAACGTCGCGCTCGATGATGGTGGCATTCCGGCACGGGAACAGCGGCAGGAGCAACCGATGAACGATGTCGTCACCCTGGTGCGGAACGAAATCGACTTCAAGGCCGAGGCGCATCGCGATCCCCGGTCGGTGCCGCTCGACGAGATCGACGTCAGCAACCCGTACCTCTATTCCGAAGACACCTGGCACGGCTTCTTCGCGCGGCTGCGGCGCGACGACCCGGTGCATTTCTGTGACAGCCCGCTCTACGGTCGATACTGGTCGGTGACCCGCTACCGGGACATCATGACCGTCGACACGTCGCACCAGATCTACTCTTCGGACGCCGCGTTCGGCGGCATCACGCTGAAAAACGTCCCGCTCCCGTACCGCAAGGAAAGCTTCATCGCGATGGACCCGCCGCGGCACGACGAGCAGCGCAAGATCGTGGCGCCGATAGTCGCCCCGCCGAACTTGGCGAAGATGTCCGGCGCGATCCGCGAGCGGGCGATCCGCATCCTGGAAGGTCTGCCGCGCGGCGAGGTGTTCGACTGGGTCGATCGCGTCTCGATCGAATTGACGACGCAGATGCTGTCGACGTTGTTCGACTTCCCGTTCGAGGAGCGGCGGACCCTGACCCATTGGTCCAACGTCAGCACGGTCAACACGCGCGCCGGGACCGAGATCGAACTCGGAGGAAAAGCGCGACGCCGTGCTGCAGGAGATGCTCGCCTATTTCAACGAGGTCTGGAAGATCCGCCAGCAGCAGCCGCCGAAATTCGACCTGATCTCGATGCTGGCGCACGGCGAGGCGACGCGTGATCTGCCATCGCGGCCGCAGGAGTTCATGGGCAACCTGCTGCTGTTGATTGTCGGCGGCAACGACACGACACGCAACTCGATCAGCGGCGGATTATGGTTCCTGAACCAGTTCCCCGAGGAGTACATGAAGCTGCGCGCCGACCCCGGCTTGATCCCGAAGATGGTGCCAGAAATCGTACGCTACCAATCGCCGGTCGTGCACATGCGCCGCACCGCGCTCAGCGACGCCGAGTTGAACGGGAAGCAGATCCGCCGGGGTGACAAGGTCGCGATGTGGTACATCTCCGGCAACCGCGATCCCGACCAGATCGAGGACCCGGACCGTTTCATCATCGATCGGCCGCGCCCGCGCCAACACCTGTCGTTCGGGTTCGGCATTCACCGCTGCGTCGGCAACCGACTGGCGGAGATGCAGCTGACGATCCTGTGGGAGGAGATCCTGAAACGCTTCCCACCGATCGAGGTCGTGGAGAAGCCGAAGCGAGCCTACTCAAACCTGATCCACGGCATCACCGAGATGAAAGTGCGTATCCCGGCATAAACCCGCCGTCGCCTACCGGACCTATTCGGCCTTGCCGCTCAGGTCTCCGCCTTCTTCCGGGGTTACTCAGAGCGGCGGCTACGCCTCAAAAATCCCAAGGACAGATGAGTTCGAGACCAGTCGTTTCGAAGTCCGGCAAGTTCCAGGTCGCCAAACGCCCGCCGTTGATGTTGGCAATGGCCGCGATCATTCCGTCGGGTGCGGTCATCGGCCGGCCGTGCCGGAGCGCTGCGCTCATGATGTCGCCGTAGGCGAGCGCCGCGGCCTCCGTGAAGGGGAAGATCCGGTCGGCAAAACGGTGGCGCCAGGAGGCCAAGCCCTGTTCCAAGCGCGCAGCCCTCTGGTCGGGGCGAATTTTCCCGATGCCGAAGGCGATCTCGGCAATCGTCACGGTCGGCAATGCCAGCTCTGCATCGTTCCGCACGAGCCAGGCGATCACGGCGGGGTTCGGCGTCTTTCGAAGCGTTTCCGAGATGACGTTGGTGTCGAGGAAGATCAAAGCTCCGGTCCGGGGTTGATCTTCCGATTTTCGCGAATCAGGGACTCCAGGTCGAGATCGCTGCTATAGTCGCTGACAAGGCGCGCGTAGAACGCGGATGCCGGCTCACGCCCCGCCTCGCGAATTTCGTAAGCTTCGAGCGCGCGTTCGACGATATCGGCGATAGATCGGTGTTCACGGCGCGCCAAACGGTGCGCCAGGTTGCGAGCCTTGGCACTACGCACAGAAAGCTGGGGCTCGGCCACGCTCAAGATCCTGCCTCAATGCTACCTCGGCTGCATAAATAAGAAAGCTTGTGTCAGATGGCAAGATGGCACCTGCTATTATGCTGTCAACGTCGGACACATTCTCGCTACGGGTGCCCATCGGCGGCCGCCACTAATTGCGGCAGTCCGGCTGTGCGCTGCGCCGCCGTCAGAGGTCTTCGTTGTAGGGCAGTGCGGCGGCTTCAGCTGGCGACAGGATCGTGTTCCAGGCGCCGGTCGGGATCCGCTTGTTCGTCGTCGGGTCGCGCATGGTGTTGATCGGGTCAAGGCCTTGCTCGACGCGCTGCAATTGCTCGCGCAACAGCCGTCGCAGCATGACGATTCCGGTATCCGAATGCGCCAGGTTTTCGAGCGCGTGGATCGCGATCGGGCGCTGCCCTTCTTGCGCTTCGAGATCATCGGGCTTGCGCTGGCGCTCCTCGTAGCTGCGCTGCAGGAACGAGCCCGGCCGGATGTCGGCGACGGTGTCGGTCCCCGGCTTCCAGTCGGGCTTAGGCTCGCCATTCTCGAGCGGCCAGGCGACGATGCTGATGCCGCGCACATGCTCATTGTCGATCGGCACGGCCCATGACAGTTCGGTGCCCCGTTGGTTGCGCTTTGGCACGGTCCCCGGCTCGCGGATGCTCGGGATGATGAACATGTTCGGCACGATGCACTCGGCGTGGCGCACCATGCGGTTGCCGTTCGGCAGGTCCTTGATCAAATTGTAGCGCACGCCGAGCGGCGTCCTTTCCCAGCCGATCGTGGCCTTGCCCTGCATCAAGGCACCATCAAACTGATCGCCGCTGATCCACTGGTGCAGCATCAGCAGGTGGTACGGATCGACAATGTTTTCGTAATGCTGCAGCCAGTTGCAATCCTTGACCATCCCGACCGCGTAGTCGCCCCACAGTCGCATCCCGCGCAATACGACATCTTCACCACGGTCCGGGTCGGCGATGTCGAAGCGAGGGAACAATGGCTCGGTGCCGGGCGGGCCCATATAGACGAAAACCAGCCCGCCATATTCGGTCGCCGGGTAGGCCGGCTGCCACACATCCATCGCCTGGCGAAACTCCTCGGTCTCGCAGGGCATGTCGATGCACTGGCCTTGCGTGTCGTAGAGCCAGCCGTGATAGCAGCAGCGCAGCCCCTCCTCCTCGACGCGGGCCCATTCGAGGGAGGTGCCACGATGGGCGCAATGCGGGTCGAGGGCGCCGACCCGCCCCTTCTTGTCGCGGAACACGACAATCTCCTCGCACAGCAGCTTTTCCTTGTGCGGCAGGTCGTGCAATTCGTCCGAGGTACAAACGGGCTGCCAGTAGCGGCGCATCAGCTCGCCCATCGGGCTGCCCGGCTCGACGCAGGTCAGCTCGTAATCGGGCGCCGGGCTCTGCCGTCCATAAGCCGATTTCATCGCATTCCTCCACTCTCGCCGGGTCCCGCGGTCGCGCGAGGGCAGGCGCCGGCGCCGCGACGTTAATCGCCGGGCCCGGTATTTTCAATTCACCGGTACGTTGCAGTGGTGTAGGCCGTCATCGTCGACCAGAGGAGACGTGGATGATCAAGACGATCGTGATCGGTGCCGGTGTGATGGGGGCCTCGGTCGCCTACCGGCTGGCGCAGGCCGGCGCGGCTGTGACGGTGCTGGAAGCGACGCGGATCGGCGGCGGTACCTCCGGCATCAGCTTCGCCTGGACCAACGCGAACAAAAAGCCGCCGAAACCCTATCACGATCTGAATGTCGCCGGCATGAAGGCGCATGCCGCACTGGCTGACGAGTTCGGCGCCACGCCATGGTGGCACGGGGGCGGCAGTCTGGAATGGGAAGCCGAGGCCGATCGCACGGCGCAGGCTGAAAACATCGAGCAGCTGCGCTCCTGGGGTTATGCCGCCGAGTGGATCACGCCGCGCCAAGTGCTGGAATTGGAGCCCGACATCGATCCGGCGGTGATCGGCGACGCGCTGGTGGCGTTTTTCCCGGAAGAGGGTTGGCTCGATCCGGTGGTCTATGCGCATGCCATGCTGTCCGCCGCGCGGCTGCGGCACGGCGCGAAGGTTATTTGCGGCGCCCGGGTCGTAGACCTGATCATGTCTGGCAATCGGGTGACCGGCGTCCGCGTCGCCGACGGCACGCAACACGAGGCCGACACTGTAGTGAACTGTGCCGGTCGCTGGGCCAATGAGGCAACCCGGGATGCAGGTCTGCACTTGCCGCTCGCGCCGACCGTGGGGTTTCTGGTGTTCACGCCGCCTGTCGCCGCCGGCCTGAGCCGCGTCGTCCGCACCCCTATAATTGACGCGCGCCCCGATGGCGCGGGGCGTCTGATGCTGCATTGGAACGCGACCGACGCGACATTGAGCTTCGAGGCGAAGCTCAGCCCGTCGATGCCGGAGGCACGCGATCTGGTGCGCCGCGCCCGACAGCTGCTGCCCTCGATCGGCGAGGTCGAACCCGAGGCCGTGCGCATCGCCATCCGGCCGATCCCCCGCGACCATTTCTCTGCGATCGGACCGATGCCGCGGACTTCCGGCTATTACATCGCCGTCACCCATAGCGGCGTGACTATGTCGCCGTTCCTCGGCGCGGCGGTGGCCGACGAGATCGTCGCTGGACGGCAAAGGACCGAGCTCGCCGATTTCCGGCCCGCGCGTTTCTTCAATTGATCACCTGAGGAGGTTGCGATGCCCGAACCCGAACGCATCGATCGGCGCAGAGCGGCACTAATCGCTTACGACGTCTGTCGGCGTGCGCTCGCCCCTGCGGATCCCGCACGGAGGGCCGCAATGCGCCCTGTACTCGATGCCTGGGTGAAGATGGCCGCGATCGCGCGGGCCGCGGGTGTGCCGGTGATCTACACGACACCAGTCAGCCGCTCCGATGGCGCCGACGTCGTCATGCTGCCGACCGACCTTTCAGCGGAGACTGGCGTGCCGCCACTCACCAACGCTGTCGAGGGCACCGCAGAGGCCGGCTTTCCCGACGAGATCGCGCCGCGGCCCGAGGATTACGTCTTCCTCAAGCGCCGGCCGAGCGCCTTCTACGGGACGGGTGTGGCCGAGTTGCTGCATATGCTGCGGCGCGACACGATCATCATCGGCGGCGGCGCCACCAATCGCGGCGTCGAGACGAGTGTGCGCGAGGCCTTCAACCTCGACCTCGCGTCTGTGGTGGTGCGCGAATGTTGCTGGAGCGGCGACCCCGCCGCCCACGCCTACAGCCTCGACAAGGCGATGAAAATGTATGCGCGCATCCGAAGCCTCGACCAGGTCGCGACGATGCTGCGCGAATGAGGGCTCACGACGCGATTTGTACAGAAATGTGCGCGAAGAGCGGAAGTTCCCCTGCGGTCTCGCTCCATTACCCGGCGAATGCGGTCATCAGCTCCCTCGCATCCAGCAGCGTTTCCAATCGCCCGATCGCCGCCAGCACCCCCTCTACACTCGTATCCGACAGTGGCTGCACCGCATTACGCACGCAGTCGCGAAATTTGGCCTCGAGCTGAGCGTCGGTGAGCGGCTTCTCTGGCGACCCGATCGGCTCGCTGGCCTCGACCGTAACCGAGCGCCCGTCGGTCCGTTGCACCGTGATACTAAGCGACCCTCGCGGTCGCTGATCGCGCGCAACCCCGGCGATCCGATCCGCTAGCGACAGGACCGAGGCATCGCCCAGACCATCGACCTCCGCTATCCCCACCTTCCCATGCACCAGTGCGGTGGCGACCAGAAAGGGTTGGGCGAACTGCGCCTCCACGACCTGGGTAGGGCGGCGCTTTGGCAGTCCGCGGCCGAATTGATCGCTGTGTCCGGCGGGGTCCGCCTCGATCGTCACGGCTTCGATGTCAGCGGGCCGCTCGATTTCGAACCGCGCTCGCGCCGCCAGTGCGGCATCGATCGCTGCATGCAGCGGCCGACCACAGGGGTAGGGCTTGTAGCTCAGCGCCTCGCCGCGGAAAGCGGTGCCGAGATCGCGCAGCAGCACCGGATGCGTCGTATCCGTTGGGTTGGTAGAGCTCGAAGAAGCCAAACCGGCCATTAAAGATGTTTCGCGCGCCGGTGAACCCGGTCTGCGCCAAAACCGCCGAGAAAACGCCGGCGCTTGCCGCCTGGCCCGCCTGCATCCGCTTGGTCAGCGCCCCGTCGAGGATGCATTGGCGATTGCCGGCGGCGTGACTGAAGGCGATGCCGAAGGCGCCCAGCATCTGTTCCGGCGTCAGGCCGAAGAGTTTGCCCGCGGCCGCGGTGGCGCCGAAGATCCCGATCGCCGCGGTGCGATGCCAGCCCCGGTCGAGCGTGCACGCGAGCGCGATGCGGCACGATACGTCCAGACCGAGCGCGACCGCCAACAAGACGTCACGTCCACGGACACCCCCGAGGCTATCGCATACCGCGAGGACCGCCCCCAGCACAGAAACGCCTGGGTGGATGGAACCCCCGGTGTCCAACGTGTCGTCGAAATCGAGCGCATGACCCATACTGGCATTCAATAGCGCCGCCTGTGGCGCCGGCAGGCGAGTGCCCCGCAACAGCACGCGGCTTTCCTCACGCCCGCCCCACCGGGCGATCACCGCAAAGAGCTGATCGATCCCCGGAGAGCCGCTGCCGCCGAGCATGCAGCCAAACGTATCGAGGATATCGCGACGCGCGGATTCGACGGCGCTCGCGGGTAAATCTGCATAGCCGGTACGGCAAACGTGCCGGGCCAGGGTCCAAGCGGCGTCGTCGGTCATGGGTCTTCTCCGACGGGTTTCGATGTTCCGGTACTACGGTATACGTAACTTGACCCGGGATGACATCGCATGGTGAAACGCGCGCAGCGCGGTGGTTGCCGATGGAAGGACGAACGACATGTTCAGACTGTATTACGCGCCCGGCACGTGTGCGCTGGCGACGCACATCGCGCTCGAAGAGGCGGGTGCGCCGTACGAGGCGGTTTTGGTCGATTTTCGCTCGCAGAGTCAGCGGAGCCCTGACTACCTCGCGGTAAACCCCAAAGGGCGCGTTCCGGCACTCGTAACCGAAAATGGCACGCTTACCGAAACTCCGGCACTCCTGTGCTTTGTGGCACAGCGTTTTCCGAAGGCCGAACTCGCCCCGCTGGCTAATCCCTTCGCCCTTGCGCAGGTTCAGGAGTTCAATAGTTACCTTTGTTCGACGGTGCATGTCGCGCATGCACACCGCATGCGGGGCATCCGATGGGCGGATGACCTTGCAGCGATCGAGGCAATGAAGCGCAAGGTGCCGTCGAACGTGACGGAATGCTTTGAGCTGATCGAGCACAAGCTGATGAAGGGTCCGTGGGTAATGGGCGACAAATACACGATCTGCGATCCGTATTTGTTCACCCTCGCTTCCTGGATAGAAGCTGACGGCGTCGACACCACCAAACTGCCCCGCGTCATGGAACATCGCGCGCGCATGCTGGCGCGTCCCGCTGTGCAAAAGGCTGTCGCTGCGGAAGGCACGCAAATTCACTGACGGTGGCCCCTCTGCATTTCACGCACATTCTGGTCGTCGGCGCTGGTGCTGCGGGCTTGATGGCGGCCCGCGAGCTCCTGCGCGCGGGCAAACGAGTGACGATCCTCGAAGCCCGAGACCGATGCGGCGGACGCATCTATCCGCTGCCCGCCCGGGAATTTGGCTATCCGGCTGAAGGCGGTCCCGAATTTGTCCATGGCGTCGCCCCGGTGACGCGAGCTCTGATGCGCGAAGCGCAACTTTCGCTCTTGCCGCGCGGTGGCACACGATGGACCGCCCGCACGGGCAAATTGTCGCCCAACGAGCCTTCGCCGCCCCATATGGGTCAGTTCTACCGAGCTCTGAGCGAGGTGAAGGCCGATCTGCCCATCGCCGAATTTCTTGAAATGCATTTCGCCGATCGGCGATACGACGAAATGCGGCGGTCAATAACCCGGACGGTCGAGGGCTACGACGCGGCTGACCCGCGCCGCGCCAGTACTCTCGCGCTTCGCGACGAATGGCTGGCCCGGGACGACGGCCCGCACGGGCGGATCGCGAAAGGCTACGGCGCGCTCATCGAGTATCTTTCATCCGAATGCCGCAGGAACGGAGCGGCGCTCCATCTCGGCGCCGCGGTAACGGCGATCGACGAGGCCCGCGGGCGGGTTACCGCGCATTGTCAGCACGGTGCCGCATTCGAGGCCGACGCCGCGGTTCTTACCGTGCCATCCCCGCTTCTGGCCGAAATCGCGCTTCCGTCGGCGGCGCGCGAGCGGGTGGCAGCCGCTGCCGATATCGGGTACGGCAATGTTGTCAAAATTCTCCTTCGCTTCGCCACGAACTGGTGGGCCGATTTGGGCGGGCGAGACCTGTCCGATCTGTCGTTCCTGCTTTCCGATGCAACAGTCCCGACCTGGTGGACCCAATATCCAGACGGGCATCCGGTACTGACGGGTTGGCTCGCAGGACCCAAGGCCGAGAGCGTGTCATCACTTGCGGAGGCCGAACTCATCGACATGGGGCTCGCCTCGCTCGGCGAGATTTTCGATCTCCCTGTGAACCGCATCAGGAGGCATCTCGTCGCGGCGCGGGCGATCAACTGGGGCAACGATCCGTTCGCGCGCGGTGCTTATTCCTACCCCACGCCACGAACACGGCAAGCGCAGTCGATGCTGAGAAAACCCGCCGGCGACGCGATTTTCTTTTCCGGCGAGGCGCTCTATGCCGGTCCGGTTATGGGCACGGTCGAGGCGGCGCTGGCTAGCGGCCAGGAAACAGTGCGGACGATCATGACAGGGTCTCCGGCGACACTACCTCGGGTCTGATAAACTTCCGAGCTCACTCGTTCGGCTGGTGCCACCCATCGATCTTGACATTGTCCTGCTTTGCAGCGAGCCGCCGTGGGGTTAAGCTGACGGACGGCCCATAAAGGAAACAGCCATGACAGCCATGATTGATATGCATGCCCATTGGCGGCCCGCCGAGATAGCCGACGCCCTGCGCGCCCGTACCAGGGAGCCGCGCATTGTGCGCAATCCCGACGGTGTCGAAGTGCTGAAGGCCTCGCGAATGGGCGAGGAACCGCTCGCCAAGGCCTTCGATGACGTCAATTTCCATCTCGAACGAATGGACCGCCAGGGGGTGGAGACGAGCGTGCTGTCACTGCTCGGTTCGTTCTGCTGGATCGAGGCACAGCCGCCGGAGGTGGCCGGCCCGCTATGCCGGCGCGTGAATGACGGGCTTTCTGCGATTTGCCAGAAGCATCCCGGCCGCTTCGCCGCCTACGCAGCACTGCCTCTGATGGACATTTCCGCCGCCGCGACCGAGCTCGAGCGGGCGCTCGGGCTGCCGGGCATGATCGGCGCGCAGATACCGGGCAACTACTTCCTGACGCGCAAGGACGCCGAAGCAATGCGGCCGCTGCTGGAGGTCGCGAACCGCCACCGCGCGGTCCTCTTCATTCATAACGGCCCGAGGCCGGGCGACGCCTACCCCAAGGTCGCGGCCGATACGGACAATGCGCGCCGCCGCAACGGCACGCTCGACATGCAGGCGAGCCTGTCGTCGGTGATGGTGACATTGTCTTTGACCGACTACCTCGCGGACTACCCTGACGCGATGATCCATGTCCACAATCTGGGCGGCAACATTCCCTACGAGGTCGAGCGCATGGACCACCGTTGTCTGCTCGACACACCGAATGAGGAGCTGCCGTCGTCGCGCTTCCGAAAGGCGAAGGTGTACGTGGATTGCAACTCGTTCGGCCCACGCGCGATCGAGGCGGCCGTGAACCTGTACGGCGCCGAGCGCATCGTGTGCGGTACCGACGGCACCGAGTTCGGCTGCGACTGGACAAGGAAGGCGCTCGTTGACGCGCAGATCGGCGAGGAAGCGCGCGAGCAAATCCTGCACCGCAATGCCGCCGCGATGCTTGCCCGCGTCGCAAGGACTGCGCAGCCCGAAAGCGCCGCCGCCTAACCCTCCTGCGCCCGGCCGCAGTCCTAATGCGCAATGCGCGGCGCTCGGGGGTGCGGCCGGCGCTCGTTTCGGCGATCTTGGTCGGGTTCGTAGCAAGTTGTTGCCGGCGAACTCGAAGCGATGAGCGTCTTCGACCTTTCTTGCTAAGTGCAAGGCCGTAGGATTGGCGAGCGCTATTTATGGATAAGGCCGACCTCACGATAATAATTTAGCGCTCCTGAATGGATCGGCATGACCAACTCACTCGGCACCATGTCTCGTGTCTCCAAGTTTGACAGCGCAGGGTGCAATTGCCGGAAAACAGCGAAGTTGTCGAACACTGCCCTTACCATGGCATAGACTAACCCATCCGGCTGATTACTCGACGAGACGAGCATGGCCCGCGTGCCGATCGTCGGGACATTGTCGGGATTACCAACGTACATGCCGCCAGGGATGATAAAGGCTGTGTAATAGGGATGCGTTGCAAGCAGCCGATCGACCGGCTGGCCAGCGACGCGCACCAGCCTCGCTCGGCAGTCGGTCGTCGCCGCCTGAGTCAGCCCGTTGGGATGCCCAGCTTCAAATATAATCGCGTCGACTCTGTTGCCACAGAGCGCCTGGTTCTGCTCGGCAGGAGCAAATTCGAGCACACGCTCAGGGCTGGATGTCGTCGAGCCATAAAATCCGAGGATGACATCTCGAGTGAAGTTATATCCAACGCCGCTCGTGCCGATGCCGACTCGCTTCCCACGCAAGTCTTGGAAATCGCGTATGCCGGTATCGGCGCGAGCGACAACGGTAAATGCTTCCGGGTAAAGCGCTATTACCGTGCGGAGCTGCGAATCGGGGCCGGCGGCAGCGAACGGCCCCTCACCATTAAAGGCGGCCAACGCGATGTCGGTCTGCGAAAGGCCAAATGCCGAGTCGCCGTTCTCGACACGTCTGATGTTCTCCACCGAACCGTCAGAGCTCTCGGCCACACATGGCATAGCTTGATGCTCGCCCTGCAGATTATACAAGCGGCAGATCGCATTTCCGACCGGATGATAGACACCGCCGGGGACCCCGGTAGTGAGACTAACCGGGTTCGGAGCGAGGGCATTGGAGACCGCTATGCAGCTTGTGACAACGCTTGCCATGATGGCAGCACTCGGAAATAGCAGTCGCCCAAACGACATGACAGTAGGCTGCCTGGCGGTCGAGTGAACGGGATTCACGCGCCGAGCTCATACTGGACATTCGAGCCATCACGCTCGAACTCGCCCTGTACCCAAAGGTTTGCCGTGTCGTACCAAATACTCCCAGCGTAAAAGGGCGTGATGAATGTGTAGCGCGTCGTCTGAACCGGCCTTCCGGCAATCACGATTCGCTCCTCGGCAAGCTTGCGTGCGTTTACGCCAATGACACCACCACGCTGCGCGTCGACTACCGTAGTCTGCTCCAGCATTGCCGGGGTCCACAGGCTGTTCGACGTCAAGGTAGCGGCGGAAGCGATAAACGGGCCGCCCTTCCCCACCACGCGAAACCCTTGAGGCGTCGCCGCGCCTTCGACGTGGAGGGTCTCGCCATGCTCAACAGTTTCACCATTGAGTGAAGTGAGCCGTCCCGCGCGCCAAGTCTCCTCCGAGCGATGACTAAAAGCGTAGGCGGTTAAGAAAGCGATTTTGACCTCGAGATTGATCTCGGTATGGACACGTGTTTCACCCGCAGCTGATGAATATGAGATCGTATGAGTGCCGATCCTGATGCCCTTGTACGAGACGGAGAACCGTCGATTGGCTGCTGCGGTGGGCAAGACGAATGCTGTTGCGGCATGACCGACAAGAGGAAAAGTACAACTGACAGCCCCAGCGAGCCCGCCCATCAGGAGCGCGCGTCGCCGAATCGATCTCTTCCCTTGACCAGGGGCTAACCGAAACATAGCGCGGCCACCACTTCTAATTTATATGCTTGTCGAATAAGGCCCGAGGGCTACCGCGCCGCGCCGGGGACGAAATATCGGGCGCTACTGGGCGGCGGCTGCCATAGATTGCGCTGCTGCAACAGGTCGATGGGCGCGCAGAAAGGTGCGGATATGGCGCACCGCCAGCGAAATCTTGTCTGCGGTGTCCTTCCACGGATAAAGGCTTACCTGCGCGTTGGGTGCCAGATGCACGGTCTCCATCGCTACGGCATAGGGGTGCCCTGGAACGTCGTCGGGCAACACCAGGATCGGCGTCTGGCAGCTCCGCACGAAATCGCGGGTCACGGTATAAACGAAATCGGCGCGAGCACCACCATACATGTTGGTCAGGAAAGTATCGACCATCGCCATCGTAATGTCGGGCCGGCGGGCGCACAGCTCCGGGCCCCAGCCTTTCATGTTGTTGTTGTAGGAAAGGCCAGGCATCTCCGGGCGGTAGCCGCTGGGCTGCGCCGGAACGGCCGCGGCGACGCGGTTGCCGGCCCGCTTTAGCAGGTTCCAGATAAACGGGCCGCCGATGCAGAAGCCAAGCACCATGAACTCACGGATGCCCAGGTGATCCATCAGGCCGACATGGTCGTCGGTATAGGCGTCCCACGGCCGGTCGACCTCAAACGGACCGGAGGATTGGCCACCCTTGGCGTTGCGCAGATCGGCCGCGATAACGCGAAACTCACCCTTGAACTCATCGAATGGGTTGAAAGGGTGCGTCGCGAGCCCCGCGACGGTCGAGTTGAGCCCGCCGCCGGGGATCACCAGCAGGGGGAAGCCCGAGCCGACCTCCTCGTAATGGATGCGAACTTGACCTCTTTCATAGAACGGCATGGCAGTCTTCTCCGACGTTGCGGCCGCCGCGCTCTTCGCGGCCGGTAAGGTGCCCGGACAGACGTTTTAAGCCAATCGGGCGAGTTTTCGGAAGCGTTTTGCTGGAAGCGGCTCCCGAGTTGAGCGGCAATCGGATCGTATCCAGACTTTACGCGTCCGGCGCAACAGCGCCCTATGGGGATAGCTTACCTAGCCTATCAAGGTCGAACGACGTGGGGTGGAGGGGATCGGTATCCGAGGCGATCATGCCCGTGGAAAACCCCTATCCCTACCTCAGCACCGCGAGTCTTGGAATAAGGGACACTTGATCGGTAAGAAGCGGCCTCGAAGCCGAAGGATGTGTCGACGATCCGACGATCCTGGTGAGATTCCAGCGGGAGGGCCGCAAGCGCGATCCTGCGATGTTCAATCTGGCCGTTGACAAGCTCAGAGGCTACGACCTCGTTCGGGTTACGTGATGATCGGTTTATCGCGTGGGCGATGGGGATGTCGAGGAACGCTTGACACGCTCTGCGTCATGGTTTACTTGACAGTCAGGAATGTCTTGACGACACCGTGATCGACATGGCGGCAGCAGCGCGGCGCGAGATGGAAACCCCAACCGCGGCATCAGACCGGGCGGAACCGGAAAGAACCCTCTATTGCTCGTTCTGCTACAAATCCCATTACCAAGTGAAGAAGCTGATTTCCGGCCCAGCCAACATCTTCATCTGCGACGAGTGCGTGGAACTGTGCACTGAAATCATCGCTGGCCGCCCGCCCAGCGCAAAACCTCCATCGGCCGAAGAATTGCCGACGGAGCGCTTGTTAGAGCGGCTTGAAGCCATTGAAGACACGGTCCAGGGGAAAGGCAATCAGCTTCAGCAAGCCGTCGATCTTTTGCGCTCTCGCCAGGTGAGTTGGGCAGTGATCGGCGCGGCTTTAGGGATTTCCCGGCAGGCAGCCTGGGAGAGGTTTACGTGAGGCCCGGTCTTCGGAAACTGCGGGCGGTTTCGAATTTTGGCCTCCGCCCACGCGCCGTGGTTTGAGTACCGGCCCACAAGGCGCGGACAAAGGGTCCGCAACGGGTCACCATGGCATGCAGTCGCAGAGCTGCGGCGTCGCTTTCTGTCCCGCGGCCCGTCGTGGCCGCACTCGATCAGCCGCCGCCGCGCCGGAAATGAGCGTGAACGCGCGTCATGAAGGCGTTGATATCGGCGAGGTCATAGCGCTGGAACACAAATTCCACATCGACCCTCGGCACGCGTAATGAGCCGATCACGCGGTCGCGCGGGTCGCTCAGCCGCACGCTCCACCGCCGCCCGTCCTCCACGTGATCGAACTGGGACCGCTCCGGGTCGTATCTACCTCCGCCAGAGCCGGCAGCCTCTGACCGAATTCTTCTGGCGTGTAGCCCATTTCCAGGCGAACGATCCGATGCAGCTGACGCGCACTGGTATGCTGCCCGCGGTAGCCGGGAAACAACCAGGGCTGACCGGCAGACATCCAGCCCTTCTTGCGCGCAACGCGCCACCCTTCATGCAATATCTCGAGCAGGATGGGCGAGAGAATGACGTACCGATCCTTCTTGCCCCCCGCCTTCGCGGGGGCAGGCTCTTGCCCTGCTCGACCCGGATGAGCATCCGGTCACGATCGATATCGGTGAGCTTGAGCGATACGACCTCCGAGGCTCGCAGGCCGGTGGCATAAGCCAAGCTCAGGATCGCTCTGTGCTTGATGTTCGTCGCCGCGGCGAGCAGCCGACCGACCTCCTCCGGGCTCAGAACAACGGGCAGGCGGCGAGGCTCGCGGGTCGAGATGAGCTCCTCGGCAAGATCGTGGCGTTTCAGTGTGATCTTGAAGAAGAACCGCAGTGCAGTGGCGCTGACGTTGGCGGTTCCCACCGACGTCCCGATCGAGGCCAGCCATAATCGATAGCGATGGACATCCTCGGCGGTAGCCTTGTCGGCAGACCGGCCCAGGAAATCGGCAAACTTTTTGACGTGGCGGATATACTGGTAGTGCGTCTTGGGGCTGAGCCGGCGGATCGTCATGTCCTCGATCAGTCGCCGGCGTAACGGACTGATGGCCTTGTCGGTCATTGGGGGCTCCTGTCTTGCGGTCTTCAGCCCCTCGATCTCAAAACACGACGCCTGCTTCTGCTACTCCCCGAGACCCTTCCCTTGCTACAAATTACCGCGGGAGCGGTTTAGATGCTATGGGGCGAGCGACGAGGAGATGGCACGATCGTCGCTGCAACAGACCGATGGAGTGCCCCTATGCCACAGCCGAACGACTTGAGCAGATCCCTCGTCGCCCTGGACCAGGATAGCACACTCATTGCAGTTATCGAGATGGGACAAGCCAGCTGGCTGGTCGCTGGAATCGTCCCCGGCGTCGATCGCCATCCGCTGAAGAAGATCGCGACGGATCAGGAGCAGCTACTGCAAGTGCTCCGGCGCTGGGCGAAGGAGGCAGAGACAACTGGGCGAATGATCAAGCGGATTGCCGTTACCTACGAGGCCGGTCGCGATGGTTTTTGGTTGGCGCGCTGGCTGCGCGCACGTGGGGTCGAGGCTTATGTCATTCATCCGTCGAGCGTCCCGGTCTCACGCGAGCACCGGCGGGCGAAGACCGATCGCCGGGACACCGAGTTGCTCAAGCGCGCCTTTCTCGGCTGGCTGCGGGGCGAGCCAGATCATTGCACTATGGCGGCGATCCCTACGCTGACGGAGGAGGACGCGAAGCGACCCGGCCGCGAGCGGGAAAGTCTCGTCGGCGAGCGCACTCGCATCATCAACCGGATCAAGGGAGCATTGGCGCGCCTTGGCATCCGCAACTTCAAGCCGATGTTGCGTAACGCGTCCCAACGTCTTGAAACCCTGCGCACCCCGGAAGGCGCCGCTCTGCCGCCAAACACGCTGGCCGAGCTGCGGCGCGACATGGCGCGCCTAAGCTTTGTCAAACAGCAGATCAAGGAGGTTGAGACCGCCCGCCTCGAACGATTGCAGCGGGCACCCGGAGAACGAGGCAATGCGATGGTCCACCTGCTGACCCGGGTGGTCGGGGTCGGCGTCGAGACCGCGGATATGCTCGTGCAGGAGGTTTTCTGCCGCAAGCTGCGGGATCGCAAAGCAGTGGCGCGCTATGCGGGTCTGACCGGAGCTCCGGACGAGAGCGGCAAAAAGCGACGTGAGCGCGGTCTTTGCCAAATCCGGCAACGCCCGCGTGCGCCGTGGGATGCTGCAGCTCGCCTGGGGCTTCCTGGTGCACCAGCCGGACAGCGTGTTGGCCAAGTGGTATCGCGCCCGAACTGCAGATGCGCGCGGCGTGACGCGCAAGACCATGATTGTGGCGCTCGCCCGCAAGCTCCTGATCGCGCTGTGGCGACTGGCGACCACTGGTGAGGTACCGGAAGGCCTGGCCCTTCGCGCAGCTGCGTGATGGCCTGTCTGCGGGCAAGGACGGTTGCGGTTTCTGCAGTCCGCCAGCGTACTTATCACTGACTGCAGATGACGATCCGAGGTGGCGGCCACCCGATATTGGACATGGCTTTTGTGCCGCGGTTTAGAATGGGCCCGCCGCCCTGGAGCTTCGCCGCCGATGCGTATGACTGCATCATGGTTCAGCTCGCAACAGAGCCCACCGGATACAAGTTTGTGGCGCGATGTTCGCGCCTTTATGGCGAACTCCCCTCGGACGGTCTGATGCCAACAGCCGCTTGTCATCGAACGACAAACCCGACCAACGCCCGGGCCACCGGGAAACGTGACAGTCACGTTTGACAACGGAGATCAGCATTCCCAGACATCGCATCCACGAGGCACCACTGACCGCGGCTGAGCGGCAGGCGCGACGCCGTGCCAAGCTGCGCCAGCAGACCGGCCGACCGTGCGCCGCGTCAGCCCCGCGTCTCCCGCCACGGCCCAGACGTTGGGCAGCCGCGGTGGCGGCGCTGATCGCTCTGCAGGATGAATACCGCGCCTGGCTCGACAACTTGCCGGACAACCTCGAAGGTTCGAGATTGGCCGACAAGCTCCAGGCGATCACCGAACTCGATCTCGAGGAACTCCAGGCGATCGACCCGCCGCGCGGCTACGGCCGAGACTGACCGAGAAAGAAACCACTTGACACCAACAAGCCCCATACAAGTCCTTTCGGCGCTGCCTCGCCGTTGGCGCGCGTGTCAGCAAAGGATCGGAAACCCTTCATCACCTCACCGTTAACCGCAGTTGTCGCGAAGGGCGGCTTCGGGTCACCGGAGACCTCGCTTACAGCTCCGTCGCTTAACCGCCTGCCCCTTCCAACCACGCAACCCACACGACGGCCGGTGTCCCAGAGAGCAACCCACACCCCTCGGGGCGGGTAATGCCGTGGCGCCTCATGCGCGGCGCGGGTCTAGTCGGAGAAAACCGGCTTGACGAGGGTGGGTGGCTGAAATTGGGCAGCGCAGATCCGCTCGGCCCCCACTCGGGAAACCGGCCAGGAGGGCGGGGGTTGCGTGCCCTGTTCTGCTTCGATGACCGGCGTTTCGATGCATTGACCTGAGCGCCTCAATGGTTAACCTGACCCCGCCAGCAGACGCGGTTGCGTCAATTTCCGGCAACTCCGCCACACGATTTGTGGGGTTTGCCGGGCGAACTCGAGCTTCGGGCACGATCGTAACAGCGGCGACTGTCCGTCTCATTCGCCGCATAACGGGAGGACATCGAACAATGGACGCGAAACCACTCAATTCCACACTACGCGAGACCAGCCGACGCCGTGTGTTGACCGCTGGTGCCCTCGGCGTCGCCAGCCTGGTGCTCCCGGTTGCCGCGGGCCGGGTCGTGGGCGCAGCCGGGCCGATGTTCGTCTATGTCGGCTCGTACACCAAGAATCCGCCGGGCGGAGGCAGCAATAATCCCGTCGGACTTTCGGTCTTCAGGTTCGATCCGGCGACCGGTGCGTTCTCGGCGGTTCAGCAAGTCCAGAGCGCCAATCCGTCATTCGCCGCACTCGATCCCTCGCGCCGTTTCCTCTACGTGATCAACGAGATCGATGACTACGAGGGGCAGAAGAGCGGCTCGGCCGAGGCGTATGCGATCGACCCGAACACCGGGATAATCAAGCTGCTCAATCGTCAATCCCTGCATAGCCCCATCCCGGCCCATCTGGCGGTGGATCCGACCGGACACCAGCTGGTTGTGGCCAACTATATCGGCGGCGATTTCGTCGTCCTGCCGATCG
The DNA here is from genome assembly GCA_963703745.1 of uncultured Alphaproteobacteria bacterium. Taxonomy (GTDB): domain Bacteria; phylum Pseudomonadota; class Alphaproteobacteria; order ATCC43930; family CGMCC-115725; genus AP-15. The sequence continues at coordinate 1,693,464 of CAVPFL010000002.1, forward strand.
AAACCGATGGACGGCTCGGCCCGGTGAGCGGGAACGTCAAGGACACCGGCAGCGGCCCGAACGAGAAGCGCCAGGAAGCGCCCCACCCCCATAGTGTTGTCTTCGACCCGGCCGGTCGCTTCATCGCGGCGGCCGATCTCGGCATCGACAAAGTCCAGATCTTCCGCCTTGCCGACGGCAGTCTCGCGCGGGTCAGCGAGGCGCCGGTGGCGCCCGGCGCCGGACCGCGGCATATCGTGTTCGACTTGGGCGGCAAGCGCTTCTACGTTGTCAACGAGCTGAATGCGACGGTGACGGCTTTTCCCTACGATGCCGCCACGGGGCAGATCGGCAAGGAACTGCAAACCGTCTCGACCGAACCGGCCGGATACAACGGACCGCACAGCACAGCCGAGATCGCGGTCCATCCTTCCGGCAGGTTCCTCTATGCCTCCAACCGCGGCCACAACAGCATCGTCGGTTATCGGATCGATCCCGTGACGGGCATGCTCTCGGTGATCGGGTTCGCTGCGCAAGGCGTCAATTTCCCACGCAACTTCGCCATCGACCCGAGCGGGAAGTGGCTATACGTCGCCAACCAGAAGGGCGACACAATAGTGCAGTTCGAAATCAACCCGGAGACGGGCGAATTAAAGCCAACCGGCCAGGTAACGCCGTCTATCACACCGGTGGCAATAGTGTTCAGGACCGCTGGCTAGGGCGGCTTCACTGCGACCGGAAGGAAGAACGAGCAGGGGCTCTCCCCCTTGCCCCTAGGTCGCGGTGCCCTGCAACTCAGCCGAGACATTCGGCGGCAGCGGCGGGCCCTCCGGCGTGTGCAGCGACCGTTCGCGACGATTGTTCACCCGAGCCGTTGACGGAGAAGTTGGAACCAGGAGCGCCATGTGTGCTTGGGCGCGGGATCGAGTTCGACGCCGACCTGCGTGATCGTGTCTCCTTGCAGGTCGCGCACGATCAATTCGATGGCGCCGAAGCGCGCCCGGTCTCCGACCGCTGGTGTTCCGCCGAGCCTGCTTGCCAGAAACTCTGCGAGTGTCACAGCCTCATCGGCGGCCGCTGCCGGATCATAGAGATGTGCGATTGCGGCCAGCGCAGTCGTTCCCTCGAAGGAGAACTCACCGAGAAGTCCTCGTGCATCTGCCCTGCTGCGATCTGGGCGCGGTCCGAAAATGCGATCGAGTAAGGCAAGGTCGTGCGGGCGTGCTAGCGCGAGCACGTAATCGCCTGGCGCGAGGGGCGGAGAAGACGCCGAGCTTCGTGCGATCCCATCCCGAATCACCACCAGGACGCCTGCTGTGGGCGGCAGCGGCAGCGCTTCCACCGTTTTAAAGGCGGCCAGGCAGCGCGCTTGCACTCGATAGCCCGCCACCGTGTTCTCGTCGCCGAGCCGGCCCGGGAGATCGATGTCGAGACGCGAGGCTTGCGGGAGCGGCGGCACGTCCAGATCGAACATCCGCGCGGCAGTCGCAACGGTCCAACCTTGGACGATCAGCGATGTCAGGACAATTATGAAGGCGACACCAAAGAAGGTCGCTGCGTCCTGCAACCCGGCGAGGACCGGAATGATCGCGAGGAAGATCGGGACGGCGCCTCGCAGACCCACCCATGAGATAAAGGCGATCTCCGGGGCGGTATATCGAAAAGGCAACAAGCACAGTGCTACTGCCAGGGGCCGAGCCGCCAGCATGAGCACCGCAGCAACGGCGAGCGAGGGTCCGAGGGTCGGAACCAAGCCGCTCGGAACGACGAGCAGGCCGAGCATGAGGAACAGGACGATCTGGCTGAGCCAGGCAAAGGCATCAAATGCTTGATTGATGACCTGGGTTGCGCGATGTCGGTGAGTGCCGAGGATGAGACCGGCCAGATAGACGGCCAGAAACCCGCTTGCGCCAGCCGTCTGAGCGCCGCCGAAGAGGGCTGTGGCACCGGCGAGCGTCAGAATGGGATACAACCCCGGCGTCGCCTCCAACCGATTGATCAGAGCGAGCAGCAGATAGCCCCCGCCGATACCGAAGGCGGCACCGCCCGCAACTTGCCGGACCAGTAGTCCTGCGATGTGCCATCCCGCCAAGGGCGCCGGCGCTAGCAGCAGATCGACCAGAAGCACTGCAAGCAGCACCGAGACCGGATCGTTGATGCCGGACTCGAGTTCGAGGATGGCGGCGACGCGCGCCCGCAGCTCGAGACGGCGCAAATGCAATAGCGCGGAGACAGCGGCCGCGTCGGTCGGCGCCACGATGGCGCCGACCAGCAATCCGCGGGTCCAGGAAGTGGAGAAGAGCAGTGCCGCCGCCACCCCGACGATCGCAGCTGTGACGATTACGCCGATCGTGGCCAGCGCAAGAGACGGCCACAACGCCCGATGCACGTCACCCAGATCGGTGCGTAGCCCGCCGTCCAGCAGAATAATCGCGAGACCGATACTGCCGATCAGATAGGCGGCGTGAAAATCCTGAAAGAGGATGCCGCCGGGTCCCTCTGCCCCCGCCAGCATGCCTAATCCGAGGAAGACCAGCAGCAAGGGTGCTCCAAAGCGCGCCGAAAATAGGCCGGCGAAGATGCTCAGCAGCACCAGTGCGCTACCAAGCAGGATCAGCTGATGGTCGGCTTCCACAGCTTGACCAGTGAACCGGGCTGGGTGGCGCCGCCGGTCCGCACTCCGGCCTGCCGGCCGCCGGCCATCGGCTTTCTCCTCAAAATTTCATCGACAAGATCACCATCGATTTGTTTCGGATTGGCCCGTCGCTCGGCCATCATCGAGTCTCTCAGTGAGCTTGCTGACTCGTTGCGTCGTGACGGACGATTGAGGTTCGGCCGGCGAGTTGGCCGGGTTTCTTGCCCCTCGCTTCGGTGTCCTCCCCGATCTATCTTTCGCCCGCGACAACGCCCACGAAATCCAGGTTTGGCAAGCAACTTCAGTTGATCAGGCAGAGGATAGGCGGGATCAGGTCCGGCTCCCTGTCTGACCCCAAAGTTTTAACCCCTCATTTTCGGGGTCAGATCTCGACTTCGAGGCCCATCTCGACGACTTGGGCTGTCGGAACGCCGAAATACGCGGCCGGGAGATTGGCATTGAGGTGCATCGCCGCAAATATCCGCTCCCGCCATACGGCCATCCCGGGCACCTTGCCGCTCGGGATGACCATGACCCTTCGCGAATAAAAGGTGATCCGCTCCGGGTCGATGCCGTGCAGATCGGGATCGCGGCAAGCGAGTTTCAGCCCTTCCATCACGTTGGGGTGTTCCATAAACCCGAAATGCAGCGTAACCCGGGTAATGCCGGCACCGACCGGGACGAGCGTTGCGCGCTGATCCGGACCGACGCGCGGCAAATCGCTACCGACCGCCGAGACCAGCAACACACGCTCGTGCAGCACGCGGTTGTGCCGCAGGTGATGCGTCAGAGCGAGCGGTATGCCCGAAGTTCCCGCGGTGAAGATCGCCGCCGCTCCCGGCAGGCGGACGGGTGGGTTCTCGAGCACCCAATCGACGAATTCGTCCTCGCGCTGCCGCATCCTGGAGCGCTGGTATTCGAGCATCCGGTATCCGGTTCGCCAGGTCAGCATCAGGAACGCGACGACGAAGGCCAGCAGCAGCGGAAACCAGCCGCCCGCGAACAGCTTCATGGCGTTGGCGGCGACGAAGATAAATTCGACGACCAGCAATGATCCGTTGACCGCCGCAACGGCGAGCGGGTTGTAGCCCCATTGCAGCGCGACAAGGGCTGCGAGGACGGTGGTGACCGCCATCAGCATCGAGACGGCGATGCCGTAGGCGCCGCCGAGCGCGTCGGCGGAGCCGAAGGTGATGACCGCCCCGAGCGTACCGGCGGCGAGGAGCCAGTTGACCATCGGCATGTAGATCTGCCCCTTCTCGTGGCTCGCCGTATGGAGCACGCGCATGCGCGGTAGGAAGCCTAGCTGGATGGCCTGTTGGGTCAGCGAATACGCGCCGGAGATGATGGCCTGCGAGGCGATGATGGTCGCCACCGTAGCGAACGCCACCATCGGATAATGGAGCCACCCGGGTGCGAGCAGGTAAAACGGGTTCGCGATGGCAGTGGGGTCGGCCAGAAGCAGCGCTCCCTGGCCGAAATAATTCAGGACCAGAGCGGGCAAGACGACGGCGAACCAGCCGGAGCGGACCGGCAAGCGACCGAAATGGCCCATATCCGCATACATCGCCTCGGCGCCGGTGAGTGCCAGGAAGGCGGCGCCGAGCACGGCGAAACCGATGCCCGGTCCCGCATGGAGCAGATAGATCAGCGCGTGATGCGGGCTGAGTGCGCTCAGAATGCCGGGGCCCCCAATGATGCCGCGCAGGCCGAGCAAGCCTATCGCGATGAACCAGATCAGCATTACCGGCCCGAAGATGTTGCCGATGAACGCGGTCCCTTTGCGCTGGACCAAGAACAGCCCAACCAGGATCGCGATGCTGATCGGCACGATGACCGGCGCGAGCTGGGGTGCGTCGAGTTTGAGGCCTTCCACGGCACCCAGCACCGAAATTGCCGGCGTGATAACGCCGTCCCCATAGAGCAGTGCCGCACCGATCAGCCCAATGATCAGCAGGGAGGCGCGCCAGCTCCCGGCCGGCGCATTCCGCACATCGAGCAACGCCAGCAGCGCGATGATGCCGCCCTCGCCGCGGTTGTCGGCGCGCATGATCAGGATGGCGTATTTGAACGAGACGATCACGATCAGCGACCAGAGGATCACCGACACGATGCCGATGATGGTTTCGGGCGAGATCGTTCCACCGGCGTCTGCGGCTTGCTTGAATGCATAGAGCGGGCTGGTGCCGATGTCGCCGTAGACGATACCGAGTGCGGCGAGAGTCGCGGCGGCGGGCAGTTGCCGGGTCTCGATCCGGGGCAACGCCGCCGCTTGAAGGGTTCTGGCCATTGCTGCGTCCTCCCCAGCCTCCGCAAGTTTGAGCCGAAACCCTTGCAAAGAAAACAAGCGGATGTCGGGGTCCTCGGGATCTTCCTGTCGTAGCCGTTCTCGTGCGATGATCCATAACTTCTGCGGTAGCGCGCGCAAAGGCTGAGGAGGCGAAGATCGACGCAGTCTCACTTTGGCAGAACCTGCTGGCGCATTTTGAGCAGCTCGAGAGGCATCTGCTCGATGAGATTCTCGTCTTTGCCAATCTGATCCAGATCCCGGCAGTCATCTTGACCGGCGGCGTCGCCTGGCTCGTCTGCCGGCCGATACGCCGCTTGACCACGGGCTGGGTGGAGCGTGTTCCCGAGCATCATCATCTCGACTGGGTCGTATCTCACCGGTCATGGGTCACCGACCGGCTGGTGCCGCTGATCACGCCTATCGCTTGGGTCGTCGGGTTATGGATTTCGGTTGCGGTTGCCGAGCGTGCCGGGTGGCCGCTCGCGGTCACCCAGACCGCCATTAGCTTGCTGCTCGCGTGGCTGGTAATCCGGCTGGCGGCGGCTCTCGTCCCCTATGCGGCGCTGGCGCGGCTGATCGCGGTGCTCGCCTGGGTGGTGGCCGCGCTCAACATTGTGCATCTGCTCGGGCCGACGCTCGATTTGCTCGATAGTTTCGCGGTCGTGGTGGGCGGGCTCAGAGTCTCGATCCTGACCGTCGTCAAGGGCGTGCTTTCGCTCGCCATGCTGCTGTGGGCCGCCACCGTCGCGTCCAACCTGTTCGAGCGCCGCATCACCCGCTTTTCCGAAATCACCCCGCGCGCGCGGGTGCTCCTCGGCAAGCTCCTCAAGGCTACCCTGATCACCTTGGCCGTGGTGCTCTCGTTGACCAGCATCGGTGTCGATCTTACCACCTTTGCGCTGTTCACCGGGGCGCTCGGGGTGGGTGTCGGACTGGGGCTACAGCGGACGGTCTCGAACCTGTTCAGCGGGATCGTTCTGCTCCTGGACAAGTCGATCAAGCCGGGCGATGTGATCGAGGTGGGCGGCACCTATGGTTGGGTCTCTTCGCTTGGCGCCCGCTATGTGTCGGTCGAGACGCGCGACGGCACGGAGTTTCTGATCCCAAACGAAGACATCATCACCCATCAGGTGGTTAATTGGTCGCACAAGAGTGATCGCGTCCGACTTAAAGTCCCGGTCCGCGTCCCTCACGATTCCGATCTCGACCAGGCGCTCGCCTTGATGCGCGAGGCGGCCAGCTATCCGGAGCGCGTCTTGGCGGTGCCGGCGCCGAATGCTCTGATCATGGCCTTCGGCGAGAGTGCGATCGAGCTCGAGCTGCGGTTCTGGATCAGGGACGCCCAGAATGGCGTCCACAACGTCAAGAGCGAGGTCCTTTACGAGGTCTGGCGGTTGTTTCAGCAGCAGGGCATTCGCATTCCGTACCCCAAGCGGGACCTTTATGTACGCTCCGATGCGCCGACGACCTTTGCCGAGGCTAATGATCGGCAACGTCGCCTATCATAACGCGCCGTGCACCCGACCGGCGCCGCCATGCTCACGACAAGATCAAAGCCTAGGCTGGAGGGCGGCTGAGGGTGAAAAACCCTGGGCCCGCGTTGACCTGCGGCATCCCGCCTTTGGCCGCTTTGAGCGTCAAGACCACGTCAAAGGCTCCCTGATGTGGCGTCAAACGCTCCCTGATGCGGGCGTCAAAGCAATGTCCGAAATGAATCGTAAGTATTTGATAACGACTTATTTTGGTCACGAGAGGTCAGTCTTACTAAAAAATTTTACCCAGTTTTGCCGGCTTAGCAGGGAGGCCAGCGCGGCCGCAGCGGCATTCCGTTGGACAGGCATTCGTCGGGCGTGGCAATTTGGCCCCGGGCTCATGAGGTTTGACACTCGACAGGAGATCCCCCGATGAAGCTGCTTCGCTATGGACCCGTGGGACAGGAAAAGCCGGGTCTGCTCGATCGCGACGGCAATATCCGCGACCTCTCCGGCGCGGTCCGCGACATCGCCGGGGAGGCGCTGGCACCAGCAGCACTCGAGCGGCTACGCCAACTCGATCCCGCGACGCTGCCCCTGGTTCCCGGCACACCGCGGCTCGGCCCGTGCGTCGGCTCGGTGTCCAAAATCGTTGCCATCGGCCTCAACTACCGGCTGCACGCGCAGGAGGCGGGGGCCGCGATCCCCTCCGAACCGATCTTTTTCATGAAGGCGACGTCGTCGATTTGCGGCCCGAACGATGACGTGATCATCCCGAAGGGATCGCAGAAGACCGATTACGAGGTCGAGCTCGGCATCGTCATCGGCAGCCTCGCCCGATATGTCGCCAAAGCCGACGCCCGTAAGCATGTCGCCGGCTACTGCGTCGTCAACGACGTCTCCGAGCGCGAATTTCAGATCGAGCGCGGCGGGCAATGGACCAAGGGCAAAAGTGCCGACACTTTCTGCCCGACCGGCCCGTGGCTGGTCACCGCCGATGAGGTTCCCGATCCCGGTAAGCTCGCGCTGTGGACCGAGGTCAACGGCGAGCGGCGTCAGAGCAGTAATACCGCGGATCTGATCTTCGACGTCGACGAGATCGTCAGTTATGTCAGCCAGTTCGTGACCTTGTTGCCGGGCGACGTAATCCCGACAGGTACGCCCTCGGGAGTCGGCATGGGCTTCAAGCCGCCGAAATTTCTGAAGCCCGGCGACCGGGTCCGGCTATCGGTCGAGGGCTTGGGCGAGCAAAACCAGCGGCTCGTGGCCTATAGCGGGTAGCGCCACGATCCGGCGTTTCTCAGCAATCTCGGGGACCCGAGCGAAGGCCGTCGCAAAGCCGCTGGGATCTTTAGAATCCTGAACGTGACCGCTAGCGCGGTGCGACGTTTTTACGCTATGATTCGGTGTTCGATGCGCTCGCCGCATTCTATTGCGCGTTTAGAGGATCTATGTACGAACGCCGCCCGGGCTTCTTTCGCGAGGATACCCCCCCAGGCCATCGCGCCGAAGCCAAAGTCAAATGGTTCAATGCTAGCAAGGGTTTTGGATTCGTCACCCTCGCCGACGGATCGCAAGACGCGTTCCTGCCGATGGCGGTCCTGCGCCGCGCCGGCTATGAGGACGTGCGCGAAGGCGCCTCGATCACCTGCGAGATCAGCGCCGGAGCGAAAGGTCCGCTGGTGACCAACATCTTAAACGTCGACAACAGTACGGCGGTCGCGCCCCAGGGCGGCGCCGGCGGGATGGACCGTCGCGGAACGCCGCCTTCCACGACGGTGGAGGGTGCGGTCAAATGGTTCGAGGCCGAAAAGGGCTACGGCTTCATCTCTCCGGATGGCGGTGGCAAGGACGTGTTCATCCACATCACCGCTCTGCGCCGCAGCGGCGTCAATGCTTTGGGCCCCGGCCAACGGGTCAGGGTCGAAGTCGTGGACGGCAGGAAAGGCCTCGAGGCCGATCGCATCACCCTGATCTGAGGGGTGTGCCGAACCGACTGCGAAGACGGCTGACTGAACCGGGCTTCGTGACGGGCATCGCCGATCGAACAGGGAGGGACGCGGCTATTTCGCGATTACCGATGATCTAGCATCCCCGGCATTCAATTGTTAGCTTAATAAACGCGTCGGGAACCAGCAGCTCCGGAGACGACGCGGCGGCGCCCCGTCCTGTCGATCACAACGAGAGCGAGATAATGGACCTGCACGACACGATCCGGACCTATCGCCTGTTTTCCGGCTCCTACGACATTGTTTTCGGTCCGGTGTTCCATCCCGGACGCAAGGACGCCGTGCGGATCGCGAATGATCGGCCAGGACAGCGGATTCTCGAGGTCGGTGTCGGCACCGGTTTGTCGCTGCCTCATTTCCGGCCTGATTCGCGGGTGACCGGGATCGATGTCTCGGCCGAGATGCTGGCGAACGCGCAACGCCGGGCCAAGCGCCTCCACCTCGCCCACGTCGATGGCCTGTATGTGATGGATGCCGAGCACCTCGAGTTTCCGGACAGCTCCTTCGATGCGGTACTGGCACTCTACGTAGCCTCGGTAGTGCCCAACCCGGCGCGCTTCGCCGCGGAGATGCGCCGCGTCTGCATCCCCGGCGGGACGATCGTCGTCGTCAATCATTTCACTAGCGAGAACCTGCTGTTGCGCTTGATCGAAAAGCGGCTGGCCCGGATTGCCCGCCATATCGGCTTTCATGCAGATTTTCCGTTCGACACGTTCCGCCATGACAGCCAGCTCTCGATCCGCGAGGTGCGACCGAGCAATCTGTTCGGCTACTGGAAGCTGTTGCGCTGCATCAACGAAAAGCCGGCGTCGAGCTTGGGGTGATGGGTTAGCCCCTGAGGCTGTCAGCCATCCGCCACAAGCGGATCTCGCGCAACAACGCCTCGACGGCAGCGTAGGCGAAGCCGAGCGAAGTCTCGTCGACCAGCCGGCCGTCCCGGACTTTGTCGACGCAGGCGGTGATCGTCACCTCGCGCGCCAGAGCGACCCGCGCCAGCATCGAATCGAGTGCCACGCGCATGTGTTCCAAGCAACGTGCGCCGCCGAGTGGTCCGCGCGAGGTTGCCATGATCGCCACCGGCTTGTACGCCATGACCGAGGTGAAGGCGGGGCGCGAGGCCCAGTCGAGCGCGTTCTTCAAGACGCCTGGAATGCTGTGATTGAACTCCGGCGCGCACAGAACGAGACCGTCGCTTTCGGCAATCGCGGCGAGCAGCGCCTTGACTGGTGCGGGACGCTTTTCGCCTTCGAAGTCCTGGTTGTAGGCGGGGATCGGCTGGAGATCGTAGATCCTGAGATCGGCCCGACCCTCAAACTTTTCCCGCAAGGTTTCCAAGACCGCATTTGAGTAGGAGCCGCTGCGCAAGCTGCCGGACATTCCGAGCAAGCGGGCCGGCATCGTCTCTGACATCTTGAGCTATTATCCATTGTGCGACGAAAGCGCGGTCCTCATAGCGAAAGCCGCTCGCCAATGGCAACCTTCTAACGCAGGATATGGCATGCCTTTGCGTCCATCCCGCCGCGGCCTCGTCCCGCCCTTTATCGCAATGGACGTTCTGCGCGCCGCCAACGAACGCCAAGCGGCGGGTGCCGAAATCATCCATCTCGAAGTCGGCCAACCGGGAAGCGCGGCACCCGAACCCGTGCTCGAGGCTGCGCAGCGCGCTCTCTACGGCGAGGCGATCGGTTACACCGACGCGCTAGGCATCGCGCCATTGCGGCGGGCAATCGCCGCACACTACCAGGCGCAATACGGGGTTGCAGTCGATCCCGCCGAAGTCGTGGTGACTACCGGTTCGTCTGCCGCCTTTCTGCTCGCCTTTCTCGCTGCCTTCGAGCCTGGCGATCGGGTGGGGCTTGCGATCCCCGGTTATCCGGCCTACCGCAACATTCTGTCGGCTCTCGGAATCGAGCCGGTGCTTATCGCGGTCGGCGAGAACTCTCATTACCAGCCGACGCCCGAGCTAATTGCCGATCTCGGCAGGCTCGATGGGCTGGTTGTCGCCAGCCCGGCCAATCCGACGGGCACGATGGTCAGCGCCGGCGACCTCGCCCGGCTCACCGCTTGGTGCCGCGACCGCGGCATTCGCCTCATTTCGGATGAGATTTACCACGGGATAACCTACGAGACCGCAGCGGCGACGGCGCGGGCCTATGGACGCGAGGCGGTTATCGTTAACTCGTTCTCGAAATATTACAGCATGACCGGGTGGCGGCTCGGTTGGATGCTGGTGCCGCCGGACCTCGCCCGCTCGGTCGAATGCCTGGCCCAAAATTTCTATATCTCGCCGCCGGCACTGTCGCAATTGGCGGCGCTGCCTGTGTTCGGCTGCCGGCCCGAGCTCGACGGCCATGTGACGCGCTATCGAACCAACCGCGATCTGTTGATCCATACCTTAACTGCTGCCGGGCTTGCCCGCTTCGCGCCCGCTGAAGGCGCTTTTTACCTCTATGTCGACATTTCAAGCCTGACGCGAGACAGCGAGGAATTCTGCCGTCAGCTCCTCGGCGAGACCGGGGTCGCCGTAACCCCGGGTCTCGATTTCGATCCGATCGAGGGCGGCGGATGGGTACGCATCTCCTTTGCCGGGTCGACGGAAAGTGTCGCGAAGGCGGCGCGCCGTCTAAAGGATTGGCTGCCACGAACCCGCTGGTAGCCGGCTTCGTCGGACGCTAGGCCGCCGGCCGGATCGCGACTTCCTTGACCTCCTTGTCGACGAACGGCTCGAACTCGGCGAAGTTCGCCGCGAAACGCCGGGTCAGCTCGCGCGCGGTCTCGTCATACGCCTTCTTGTCGGACCAAGTGGCGCGCGGATCGAGCACCTCGCTCGGGACGTCGGGGCAACCCTCGGGAACAAGGAGACCGAAATTGGGGTCATCGCGCAACGTCGTGCCGGCGAGCCGGCCATCGAGTGCTGCGCGCAGCAGCGCACGCGTGTGAGCGATCGGCATACGCCGGCCGACGCCGTAGGTGCCGCCGGACCACCCGGTGTTGACGAGCCAGCACTGCGCCCCGTGCTCTTTGATCCGGGCGCCCAGCATCTTGGCATAGACCGCCGGATGGCGCGGCATGAACGGCGCCCCAAAACAGGTCGAGAACGTCGCCTCCGGGGCGTTGCTGAGCCCCTTCTCCGTGCCCGCGACCCGTGCTGTGTAACCCGACAGGAAGTGATACATCGCCTGTTCGGCGCTGAGCTTGGCAATCGGCGGCATGACGCCGAAGGCATCCGCAGTTAACATGACAACATTGCTCGGGTGCGGCCCGAGCCCGCGTGGATCGGCGTTGGGGATGAAGTCAATCGGATAACACGCGCGCGTGTTTTCGGTCAGACTCTGATCGTCGACATCGGCGATCCGCGTCTGCGGATTGAGAACCACGTTTTCGAGGACTGTTCCGAAGCGACTGATCGTGGCGTAGATCTCGGGCTCCGCCGTCGGCGACAGGTTGAAGACTTTGGCATAGCAGCCGCCTTCGAAATTGAAGATACCCTCGGGGCTCCAGCCGTGCTCGTCGTCACCGATCAGGGTGCGCGAATTGTCGGCCGAAAGCGTCGTCTTGCCGGTGCCCGAGAGCCCGAAAAAGATCGCGCAGTCGCCCTTCGGGCCGACATTGGCCGAAGCGTGCATCGGCAGCACATCGCGTGCGGGTAGCACGAAATTGAGATAGCCAAAAACCGACTTCTTGATCTCGCCGGCGTAGGAGGTACCGCCGATCAGCACCAGCCTCTCGGCAAAGTTGACGAAGATGAAGACATCGGAGTTGATCCGGTCGAACTCCGGGATGGCGAGGAATTTCGGAGCGTGCAGGATCGTGAAGGCCGGCTCGAAGCCTTCGAGCTCGCCGACCGGCGGGCGGATGAACATGTTGCGCGAGAAGAGGCTGTGCCACGCACTATCAGTGACCACACGGACCGGCAGGCGGTAGGCCGGATCGGCGCCGGCATAGAGGTCCTGGACAAAGATCTCACGCCCCTGGAGGTAGGCCAGCATCCGCTGGTGAAGCCTAGCAAAGCGCTCGGGGTCGACCGGCTGGTTAATCTTGCCCCACCACACGGTGTCCTTGGTGCCGGGTTCCTCGACGATGTACTTGTCGCGCGGCGTGCGGCCGGTATACAGGCCGGTCGAGACCGAAAAGCTGCCGCCGAGGCCGAGCTCGCCCTCACCGCGTCGAATCGCATGCTCGTAGAGGACCGGGATCCGCTGGTTCCAATGCTGCGTCCCGAGATTACGCATGCCCTGCCTTTCGAGCCCGAAATGACTCTTCGCTCCGGTCATCGGATCACCCTCTTCATCGAACGCTTCCTCCTTATGAGACTAGGCTCGCGAAGCATGTCCCCTTAGATCGCGCCCTAACACAGATGCGCGACTGTGTCAAAGTTCCCTCAACGCATGCGCGCTAGCAGCGCGCTGCGCCGGAAAGTTGAACGAGCGCCGCGCGCGCCGCCTCCAGGGTCAGGACCGGGCTCAGGGTCGGTGCTGCGAAATCGAGCCGCGCGGTACCGTTATCGCATCGCAAATCGATCCCTTCCGGATCGATCCCGGTCATCCGCCAGCCCGTGCCGGTGCGACCGAGCAGACCGCACGCATAATGGGCGACGGTATCGCTGTGGTCTGCGTTCATATGCCAGAGAATCTCGGTTTCGGCCGCAGCGAGCGCACTGGCGTCGGGTTGGAACAGAAAATCGCCGCCGTTGATCCACTCGATTTGGCCGAAGCCGGCCACGAGATGGCCGCGCTGCACCATGACGCGATAGAGATGGAAGTCACGAAAACCGGCGTAGGCCGCGCTTGCCGGGTGGTGCGACATAAAGCGCGCGAGGCAACGCGGGTCGTCGGTCGGCAGAGCGCGTCCGAGCAAGGTCAGCCGAGGTCCGGTCAGGGGATCGGGCTGGCTTTCGGTACCATCGAGCAGCAGCGACACCCGTGGATCAAAGGCAATGTTGCGGCTGTGTTGCGCAAGATCAGACAGCAGGAGCAAGGGGCTCGCGTCGAGGTCGAGGGTGATCAGCACGAGCGAAGCGTAGGGGGCGCCGTTGAGGCTAGTGGCGAGCGCTGCGCGGGTGCAGCTGCGGGCGAGCAACCGGCCGAATACCGCGGGATCTCGGGTCGTCAGGGGCTCAGACATGCAGATAGTGAGCCGCGCCCGCGCCCCAGCGTCAACAACAAGGCATCGAGACGCGTAAAATGGGCAAAAGGCTTTCTGTTTGCCACTCAGGAGCCATATTTGGTGGTGACAGCACCTTCAGGAGGGCCGCCAAGTTCTTTGGCGGCAGGGAGGGGGTAACCAAATGCCGAACACGATTGCTCTTGTCGACGACGACCGAAACATTCTGACGTCGGTATCCATGGCGCTCGAAGCGGAGGGTTTTACCGTTCGCTGCTACAGCGACGGGGCCGAAGCTCTCAAGGGGCTCACGGCGCAGCCCGTCGATATCGCCGTGCTCGACATCAAGATGCCGCGGATGGACGGCATGGAACTGCTCAGCCAGCTGCGGCGGCAAAGCCATTCCCTTCCCGTGATCTTTCTAACCTCGAAAGACGACGAAGTCGACGAGCTCTTGGGCCTGCGCATGGGTGCCGACGACTACATTAAGAAGCCCTTTTCGCAGCGGCTGCTGATCGAGCGGATTCGGGCGCTCATCCGGCGCGGCGAGCTCGCCCGAGAGCGCGACGATCCACAAGGTGAGCCGGTGATCGTACGCGGCCGGCTGATCCTCGACCCGGCGCGGCATCTGTGCACCTGGACTGGGGAACCGGTGGAGCTCACCGTTACCGAATTCCTGATCCTCAAGTCGCTCGCGCACCGCCCGGGGCACGTCAAGAACCGCGACCAGCTAATGGACGCGGCCTATGGTGAGCACATCTATGTCGACGATCGCACGATCGACAGCCACATCAAGAGGCTTCGCAAGAAGTTCAAGGCGGTCGATGTGGATTTCGCTCAGATAGAAACCCTCTATGGCGTCGGTTATCGATACCGCGACCGCTGAACCAGGCTCGCCGTCGTCGCCTGCGCTCGACCGTGTTACCTATCTGCGGCGGGGGAACAGCGGCAGGCGCTGGCCGATCTCACCCCTCACCCGCCGGATCCTCGCCGTCAACGTGTTGGCGCTGGCGCTTCTCGCGGGTGGGTTTCTTTATCTCGGCAAATACCAGGCGAGCCTGGTTGGCCAGCAAATCGAGTCGTTGAAGACTCAAGGCGAGGTCTTTGCCGCTGCGCTTGGCGAGGGGGCCGTCCTGGATTCGGTCGATGAAGGAGAAGTCCTGCTTCCCGATCTCGCCCGCCAGATGATGCGCCGTCTGGTCGAGCCGACGCGGACCCGGGCGCGGCTCTTCGATATGAAGGGCGAAATTATCGCCGACAGTCGGGTCCTGCGCGGGCCGGGCGATAGCATTCAAGTGCTCGAATTGCCCGCGCCTAAAACCGCCGGCCCCGTCGTGCGCTTTGCGGATCGCATTTACGATTGGCTCGTAGACGAACTGCCGCGCCGGACACGCTATCCGATTTACCGCGAAACCGCCACGCCGCGCGCGGAGGACTACCCTGAGGTGATGCGGGCGTTGCGCGGCGAGACCGGCTCTGCGATCCGCAGCGGCCCGGCGAGCGCGGGTCTCGTACTGAGCGTGGCCATCCCAGTTCAGCGCTACAAGCAGGTGCTCGGCGCGGTCATGCTGTCCACCGGTAGCGCCGAGATCGAGGAGGAAGTGCGGACCGTGCGGCTGGAGCTGCTGCGGATCTTCAGTGCGGCGCTTTTGGTCACCGTGTTGCTCTCGTTTTACCTCGCCGGCACGATCGTCCGCCCGATCCGCCGTCTTGCTGGAGCAGCCGAACGTGCGCGTGGCCGTCGCGCCCGGGTCGAGATACCGGATTTCACTCGGCGCGGGGATGAGATCGGCGATCTCTCCGGCTCGCTGCGCGAGATGACCGATGCGCTGTGGCAGCGGATGAGCGCGATCGAGAGCTTCGCCGCCGATGTTGCCCATGAGATCAAGAACCCGCTGAGCTCACTCCGCAGCGCTGTGGAGACGGCCGTTCGGATTGAGGATCCCGCAAATCAACGTCGATTGATGGCGATCATCCTCGATGATGTCGAGCGCCTCGACCGTCTGATCACAGACATCTCCGACGCTTCCCGCCTCGACGCCGAACTCGGGCGTCTCGAGGTGGAGCCGATCGACATCGCGGCTATGCTGGAGGCACTCGCCGGCCTCCACGAGTCGACGCGAACAGAGGGCGCACCGCATCTCGTGCTCGAGCCGAGCGACCGCAACCGCCCGCTCATCGTGCCCGGGATCGAGACCCG
Organism: uncultured Alphaproteobacteria bacterium; assembly: GCA_963703745.1. Classification (GTDB taxonomy): domain Bacteria; phylum Pseudomonadota; class Alphaproteobacteria; order ATCC43930; family CGMCC-115725; genus AP-15. The sequence goes on from CAVPFL010000002.1 coordinate 1,709,152, forward strand.
GCTGTCACAGGTCTTTCGCAACCTGATCGCCAACGCCGTGTCGTTCAGCCCGCCGCTCGGCGAGATCCGCCTTACCGCGCGACACGATGGCAGGGCGGTTCTCATCACCGTCGAGGATCAGGGGCCCGGGATCCCGGACGAAAAGCTTACGGCGATCTTTGACCGCTTCTACACCGAACGTCCGCCTGGCGAGAAGTTTGGCACCCATTCCGGGCTCGGGCTTTCGATCTCAAAGCAGATCGTCGAAGCGCATCGCGGTATGATTTGGGCGGAAAACCGCAAAGACGCTCGCGGCGCCTGTATCGGCGCTCGCTTCTGCATTCGCCTGCCGGCAGAGACGTGATCGACACCTTGCCGGTCCATGCCACAGCGATCGCGATAGAGGGCGACGCTATTTAGCTCCGCGCGCCAGAGCAGGATCTGGCGCGCGGACGATCACGTCCTCGTGCGAGCAGCCGCTGAGATCGCCGGTCTTCGCGGCGTTGCCAGAAATGCTAGTACTCACGGCCTTGTTTATCGACGGTGGTGACGAGCGGCTCGAACGGCGCTATATGGAGAGCTGATGGCTCCACCCCTCCCGCCGGAGACTGTCCGATGGATGGGGATCCGGGTCGAGTGCCAAGTGGTTCCTGGCTGCGCGACAGCGCTGATCTGGTGATCGACACTTTCCGTACTGACCCGCTGCTGACGTGAAGCACATGTTAACCGGCCGTTTGGCCCTCGATGCGTCCGGACTGCGCGGATTAGTCGCTCCCTTCGCCTATCGCCACGGCATCCCACGCATGCCGATCTGATCTTCGATGCGCGCTTTCTTGACAACCCGCGTTGCGTTCTCAAGCGTCGCCCGCTCAGCCGGACGGCAGCCGGTTCCATAAGAGGCAATCCGACATGATCGGCATGGTCCTGGTGACCCACGGGCGGCTCGCCGCGGAGTTTGCGGCCGCGCTCGAGCACGTCGTCGGCGCTCAGACCCAAATCGCCGCGGTTTGCATCGGGCCCGATGACGACATGGAACAGCGCCGCCAGGATATCCTGCGCGCGATCGCCGAGGTCGACAGCGGCGACGGCGCGGTATTGCTGACCGACATGTTCGGGGGCACCCCCTCGAACCTCGCGATCTCGGTCATGGACCGCGCCAAGATCGAGGTCATCGCCGGGGTCAATTTGCCGATGCTGATCAAGCTCGCCAGTTTACGGCAGACCGAGAGTCTCGAACGGACCGTGCTCGGCGCCCAGGAAGCAGGACGCAAATACATCAACGTCGCCTCGCAGCTGCTCAGCGACGCGCGCCGATGAGCGATGTTCCTGGTTCGCCGCCGGGGACGGCGGCGCGTCGGGTCGCCACGATCTGCAACCAGCTTGGGCTGCACGCGCGTGCCGCCGCCCGCTTTGTCAAGACGGTCGGGCAATTCGACGCCGAGGTGTGGGTGCGCAAGAATGGGACCATGGTCCCCGGCAACGAGATCCTCGAGCTGCTGTTGTTGGACGCGCCGCCGGGGACGGTGATCGAGCTGACCGCCACCGGACGAGAGGCCGAAGCGGCGGTGACGGCGCTCGCCAGGCTGATCGAATGCAAGTTCGATGAGGGCTGACGAGGTTTCCGGGGCCGCGGAGCAGGCTACCGCCAGCGAGTGCCGATTGTCGGGCCTCGGCGTGTCGCCGGGGATCGCCATCGGACCCGCCTACATCGCCGAGGGTGGCGATCTGCCGGTCCGCGAGAGCCATCTCCCGGAGAGCGAGATCGAGCTCGAACGCGGGCGTTTCGCCGAGGCGGTGGCGGTTTCGCTGCGCCAGCTGCGCAAGCTCAAGGTCAAGACCGCGGGGTTGCCCGAATCGGCTGCCGAAGAGGTCGGCTACCTGCTCGACGCGCACCTTGCGATGCTGTCGAACTCACGCCTCGTGCGCGGCGTCGACCATCGCATCAGCAGGGCGCGGATCAATGCCGAGCGGGCGGTCCAACTCGAAATCGACGACATTGCCGAAAGCTTCGCCTCGATGCGCGATGCGTATCTTGCGGCACGGATCGAGGACATCCGGGTCGTCGGCGCCAGGCTCATTCGCAATCTGATCAAGAAACCCTACGTCACCTATTCGGCCATGACGGAGGGTGCGGTCATCCTCGCCGACGAGCTGACCCCGGCAGACACTGCGCTGATGGACCCGCGACGTGTCGCCGGGTTCGCCACGATGTTCGGCGGCGCCGAGAGCCACACCGCGATCGTGGCGCGCGCGCTTGGCCTCCCGGCGGTGCTCGCCGTCGCCGGTCTGCTCGACCATGCGCAGGCCGACGACACGGTGGTGATCGACGGAACAGAGGGCACCGTAATCCTCGACCCGCGCGCCGAGACGATTGCCGAATATCAGGCGCGGCGCGATGGCTTCGAGCGCGAACGACGCCACCTGGCGCGCCTGCGCAAATTGCCTGCGGTGACCCGCGACGGGGTCGAGATCACGCTCGAGGCCAATCTCGAATTGCCGGTCGAGCTTCCGCATGCGTTGGCCAACGGCGCCATGGGCCTCGGCCTCGTCCGCTCGGAGTTCCTCTATATGAACCGCGACGATCTCCCGGGCGAGGACGAGCAATACGCCGTCTTCTCGGCATTGGTACGCGGGATGGAAGGCCGCCCGGTGACCGTGCGCACGTTCGATCTCGGGGGCGAAAAGATCGCTCGGTCGCTCAGCGAGCGCCTAGAGGAGTCCGCCAATCCTGCGCTCGGCTTGCGCGCGATCCGTCTGTCGCTGCAACACCGTCGGCTCTTAGACCCGCAGCTCGGGGCAATGCTGCGCGCGGCGAGCGATGGGCCGTTGCGCATTCTGTTGCCGATGATCTCGAACGCGGGCGAGATCCGACAAGTGCGCGAGGCACTCGAGCAGGTCGCACGACGGTTGAGACGACGAGGCGTGCAGCTGCCCAAGGCATTGCCGCCGCTGGGTGCCATGATCGAGGTGCCGGGTGCCGCACTTGCCGCCGACGCCTTGGCCGGGGAGGCGGATTTCTTTGCGATCGGCACCAACGACCTCATCCAATACACGCTCGCGATCGACCGCAGCGACGAGCAGGTCGCCCATCTCTACAATCCGCTGCACCCCGCGGTGCTGCGGCTGATCCAGTTCGCCGTCGGGGCCGCTCTGCGCCGCGGCATGCCGATCAGCGTCTGCGGCGAGATGGCCGGCGAGCCGCGCTTTGCCGCTCTGCTCCTAGGCCTCGGGCTGCGCAACCTGTCTATGGCGCCGCGCAACATCCCACGCGTCAAGCAGCGCATCCGCAGCCTCGACATGGTCGCCGCCACCCGCCGGGCGCGGGCAATCATGGACCAGTCGGATAGCGGCCGCATCGCGGCTCTGCTCGACGATTTCAACGCCCTTGCCCTGCCGCATTGAGGCTCGAATTTCCCGGTTTCGTGGGAATATTCCGGAAAAAATCACAATTTGCCGACGGCGATCCCCGCAAACCCTTGCTGTCCAATGGCTTATGCGCCGAACCCGTTTCGCGAACCGGGAATTCCAGAGCCCTGTGATCCGGGAATTCGACGCGTAACCGGGAAATAACCCGGAATTCCCGGCCAGTACGGCGCGCGGCCTATCCCGACCGTGCCGCGCAGGATACGCTTCGATTTGGCCGACATGATGGCGGCGCGCGATCTGCCTTGCGACGATATAAAGATATGTGTATATGTAATTGTCTTTGTTTCAGGAGAGCCGAATGCCCGCCTTCACCGATTACAAGGTCGCCGACATCGCACTCGCCGATTGGGGGCGGCGGGAGATCGCGATCGCCGAGACCGAGATGCCGGGGCTGATGGCCTTGCGCGAGGAGTTCGGCGCCTCCCGTCCGCTGGCGGGTGCTCGGATCGTCGGCTGCCTGCACATGACGATCCAGACCGCGGTCCTGATCGAAACATTGATGCATCTCGGCGCCACCGTGCGCTGGAGTTCGTGCAACATCTTCTCGACCCAAGATCAGGCTGCCGCGGCGATCGCCACCCGCGGCGTCCCGGTCTTCGCCTGGAAGGGCGAGACCGAGGAGGAATACGAGTGGTGCATCGAGCAGACCCTGCGAGGCCCACAAGGGTGGGCGCCGAACATGGTGCTCGACGACGGCGGCGACGCGACCAAGATCCTGCACGATCGCCACCCCGACCTGTTGGCCGGCATCCGCGGCATCTCGGAAGAGACGACGACCGGGGTAAACCGGCTCTACGCGATGATGCGCGACGGCTCGCTAAAGGCGCCGGCGTTCAACGTCAATGACAGTGTCACCAAGTCGAAATTCGACAACCTCTATGGCTGCCGCGAGAGCCTGGTCGACGGCATCAAGCGCGCGACCGACGTGATGCTCGCCGGCAAGCTCGCCGTGGTGTGCGGCTACGGCAATGTCGGCAAGGGCTCGGCGGCGAGCCTCAGAAGCCAGGGGGCGCGCGTGATGGTCACCGAGATCGACCCGATCTGCGCCCTGCAGGCGGCGATGGAGGGCTATCAGGTCACGACGATGGACGAAGCCGCCGCGCAAGGCGACGTCTTTGTCACCGCCACCGGCAACATCGACGTGATCACGATCGACCACATGCGGCATATGAGGGACCGCGCCATCGTCTGCAACATCGGCCATTTCGACAGCGAGATCCAGATCGAGGCGCTCAGGAACTATCCGTGGGAGGAGGTCAAGCCGCAGGTCGACGAGGTCGTCTTTCCCGACGGCAAGCGGCTCATCGTGCTGGCCAAGGGGCGGCTCGTTAATCTCGGCTGCGCCACCGGCCACCCGAGCTTTGTGATGAGTGCCTCCTTCACCAACCAGGTGCTGGCCCAGATCGAGCTGTTCACCAACCACGGCAAATACGAGAACAAGGTCTACGTTCTGCCCAAGCACCTCGACGAGAAAGTCGCCGCCCTCCACCTCGACCGCCTCGGGGTCAAGCTGACCCCGCTCAGCGCTGCCCAAGCCAATTACCTCAACCTCCCGCGCTCCGGCCCCTTCAAACCCGAGCACTATCGTTATTGACGCTCGCCGCCGGGGGCCGGATCAGATCACGTTCCGAGGATGGCGATACGCGTCGACGTAAAGCCGGAGCTGCTGCGCTGGGCGCGCGAGCGCGCCCGGTTGTCTGTCGAGGATCTGCTCCGGCGCTTCCCGAAACTGCGCGAGTGGGAGGCGCGCAAAGCGAAACCCACGTTTCGCCAGCTCGAAGCCTATGCCGACACGACGAACGCCCCGTTCGGCTATTTCTTTCTTCCCGAGCCGCCGGAAGAACCGCTGCCGATCCCCGATTTTCGCACGCTGGGCGACAAGCCCATTCGCCGGCCAAGTCCCAACCTGCTCGACACGATCTTCGACATGCAGCGCCGGCAGGACTGGTTGCGCGAGGAGCGCATCGAAGAGGGGCAAGAGCCGCTGCCGTTTGTCGGCTCGGCGACCACCGACGCTGCGCCGTCGCGGATCGCCGTCGCGATCCGGCGCGCGCTCGGCCTCGCCGGCGGATGGGCCGACCTACACGGCACCTGGTCCGATGCGCTGCGCGCGCTGCGCGATCGCGCCGAGCTCGCCGGCATCGTCGTCGCCATCAACGGTGTCGTGGGCAACAACACCCGCCGAAAGCTCGATCCTGAGGAATTTCGCGGCTTTGTCTTGCCGGACCCGCACGCGCCATTCGTCTTCGTCAACGGCTCCGACGGCAAGGCGGCACAAATGTTCACACTCGCGCATGAGCTGGCGCATCTGTGGATCGGAGAGCCCGGGGTCTTCGACCTAAGGGACATGCAGCCGGCTCCCGACCCGCGGGAACGGTTCTGCAACGCCGCCGCGGCCGAATTCCTGGTCCCCGAGGACGACCTCCTTCGCGCGTGGGGCGAGGTTGCTGAAACCCGAGAGCCGTTCGGCGCATTGGCACGAAGGTTCAAGGTCAGCGAGCTGGTAGCGGCGCGCCGGGCCCTTGACGCCCGGCTCATCGGCCGCGACGCTTTTTTCCTCTTCTATCGGGCCTACCAGGAGGACGAGCGGCGCCGCGCGGCGCGACAGGCGAGCGGCGACAACTTCTGTGCGACGCAAAACTCGCGGATCGGCAGAACTTTTGCCGAGGCCGTGGTTCGCGCGGTCAGGGAAGGGCGGCTTCTTTATACCGAAGCCTTTGAACTGACCGGGTTGCGCGGCGCGACTTTCGACCGCTACGCGGCAACCCTGGAAACCCCGACGCGGCAATGAGGTCGAGCGCCCGGTTCCTGCTCGATGCGAACGTGTTCATCGAGGCGCACCGGCGATATTATGCGTTCGACATCTGCCCCGGCTATTGGAATGCGCTGATCGCTCATCACGGCAGCGGCCGGCTTTCCTCCATCGACCGTGTTCGGGACGAGCTTCTCGCGCAGACCGATGCGCTGGCGCGATGGGCGCAGCAGCTTCCCGGATCATTCTTCAGAGCGACCGGCGATCTTTCGGTTACACGCTGGTTCGGCAAGCTGATCGGCTGGGTTCAGGCGTAGCCACGGTTTTTCCTTCTGGCTAAACAGGCATTCGCCGCCGGAGCCGACGGCTGGCTGATCGCCTATGCGAAGGCGCATGGCTTCGTGATCGCGACCAACGAGGCGCCGAACCCGAACATCAAACGACGGTGCCGATCCCGATGTGTGCACGGCCTTTGGAGTAGACTACACCGACACGTTCGGCATGCTGCGCGCCCTCGGCGCGAGCTTCCGTTGAGGCATCGAAGAACCTTCATGAACAGCGCACCCGAATACATCGACAATCGCGACGGCAATACGCTGGCGGAGGCGCTCGCCAGGGGTCGATGAGGTCGTCTTTCCCGACGGCAAGCGGGTCAATTTGGGCTGCGCCACCGGGCATCCGAGCTTTGTGACGAGCGCCTCCTTCACCAACCGGGTGCTGGCCCAGATCGAGCTCTTCACCAACCACGGCAATTACGAGAACAAGGTCTACATCCTGCCCAGGCACCTCGACGAGAAGGTCGCCGCCCTCCATCTCGACAAGCTCGGCGTCAAGCTGACCGCGCTGAGCGCGGCGCAAGCCGATTATCTCGGCGTGCCATCCGCCGGCCGTTCAAACCCGAGCACTCCGGGTATTAATCCTTATGTTCCGCGCAACTTGGCGGGTTGATGCGCCACGCGGACGAAGCGCTCCGCTTCGCAGCGACATAATCCGAATTTGAAGTCACTCTCTGTCACGTGGAACCTCACTGTTAGTCGGTAAGCGTCCGGTCTGAACCGGCCTATTGGGCGTAGTCAAGGCGGGGTCACTGGGGGAAGCTTGCTCCTTCTGGAGGTACAGAAGGAGCTTTGGAGTGGACGGCGAGATTGTAGCGCGGGTGGAGCGTCGTCGGCAGTGGACGCCGGGCGAGAAGGCGGCGCTGCTGGCCGAGGTGGAAGCGACCGGCGGTCGGGTTTTGGTGGTTGCCCGGCGGCACGGGATTTCGCAGAGCCTGCTCTATAATTGGCGATCGGCGTGGAGGGCGGCGCGGCTGATCGCGCGAGGCTCAGCCCCGCCGCCGCCGGGGTCGACAGAATTTATCCAGCTCGGCACCGTCGCGGAGCCCTACGCCTCGGCAATGCGTATGGCGGCCGTCGCCGCCGGCACGCGGGGCGCGGGTGCGGCGTTAGCGGAGCGCGCCGGGGTGATGGAGATCGATCTGCCGCAGGGGGTTCGGGTGCGGGTCGATGGCGGCGTCGACGAGGCAGCGCTGCGGCGGGTGCTGTCGGCGGTGCGCGGATTGCGATGATCGGCCTGGCACCGGGAACCAAGGTTTTTCTCGCCTGTCAGCCGATTGATCTGCGCGCCGGGTTTGATGGTCTGGCGGCCAAGGTGCAACAGATCATCGGCGCCGATCCGTTCAGCGGCCATGTCTTCCTGTTTCGCGGCAAACGCGGTCATTATTTGAAGGGCCTGTATTGGGACGGCAGCGGCCTGTGCCTGTTTGCCAAGCGTCTGGAGCGCGGCAAATTCGTCTGGCCGCCGCTGGCGGATGGGACGATGACGCTGACGCCGGCGCAATTGGCGCTGCTGATCGAGGCGATGGACTGGCGTCGCACGATAGCACCGCCGGCGCCGCCGCGACCCATGCTGTTGTAACATATCAGCGATTCTCGATTTGTTCTGGTCTACCCGAGGTTGCCTTCGCTAAGGGTGGCGCATGTCGCTGGCTTCCGCCGATCTGCCCTCCGACCCCGATGCCCTGCGGGCCTTTGCCTTGGCCTGCCAGAGCGAGCTGGCGGCGGCGACCGCGGAACTGCAGGCGGCAAGGTTCGCCGTTCAGCTGCGCAGCCTGGAGATCGAGAAGCTGAAGTTTCAGATCGCCAAGCTGCGGCGGATGCAGTTTGGCCGCTCTTCGGAGCGCGTCACCCGGCAGATCGAACAGCTCGAGCTGCGGCTCGAAGAGTTGGAAACCGGCGAAGTAGAAGAACTCAGTAAGGCCGTCGCCGAAGACCGGCCATTGCCGATCCGCGAACGTACCCAGCCAAAGCGCAAGAAGCTGCCGGACCACCTGCCCCGGCAGGAGGTCGTGCACGAACCGGAGGATGATGGGGCCTGCATCTGCCCCGTCTGCCGCGGCGGCATGGCCAAGCTTGGCGAAGACGTTACCGAGGTGCTCGACTACATCCCCGGGCGGTTCCGGGTGATCCGGCATGTCCGGCCGAAATATGCCTGCCGGTATTGCGATGCGATCACCCAGGCGCCGGCGCCGGCGCTGCCGACACCGCGCGGACGGGCCGCCCCCGGCATGCTGGCGCATCTTTTGGTCTCGAAATATACCGATCACCTGCCGCTCTACCGGCAGAGCGAGATCTATGCCCGCGATGGGCTCGATCTCGACCGCTCGACATTGAGCGATTGGGTCGGCCAGGCGGTCTGGCTGCTGCAGCCGATCGTCGAGGGGATCCAGCAACACGTGTTTGCCGCCGAGAAGATCCACGGCGACGACACGCCGGTTCCGGTACTCGAACCCGGCCTCGGCCGCACCCGGACCGGACGATTATGGGTCTATGTCCGTGATGACCGGCCGTTCTGCGGCCCGGCACCGCCGGCGGCGGCCTACTTCTATAGCCCCGACCGCGGCGGCGAACATCCGGCCGCCCATCTCGCCTGCTTCCGGGGCTTCCTGCAGGCCGATGGCTACAGCGGGTTCGCCGCGCTCTACGAGCCGCGGCAGACCGGGCCGGAGGCTCGGGCGACAGCAGCGATCACCGAGGTCGCCTGTTGGAGCCACTGCCGCAGAAAAATATTCGATGTGTGGGAAACCACGAAGTCGTCCGTCGCCAAGGCGGCGCTCGATCAGATCGCCGAACTCTACGTTATCGAGGACAAGGCCCGCTTCGCACCGCCCGCCGAGCGGCTGGCGCATCGCGCCGCCGCCACTCCACTGCTCGATGCATTCTTCACCTGGGCGCAGGCTGCAGAGAAGAAACTTTCGGCCCGATCGGCATTGGCGGAGGCATTGCGCTACACAATCAAGCGGCGCACCGCGCTCACCCGCTATGCCACCGACGCCAGGCTCGAACCCGACAACAACATCGCCGAAAACGCAATGCGCGGCATTGCCCTCGGCAGACGCAACTGGCTCTTCGCCGGCAGCGATGCCGGCGGCGAGCGTGCCGCCGCGATGTACTCAATCCTGCAGACCACGAAATTAAACAACGTAAATCCGGAAGCCTACCTCACAGACACCCTCGCCAGGATCGCCGACGGCCACCCGATCAACCGCATCTCCGAACTGATGCCCTGGGCCTACCAGCCCCCAATCACCCAAATCGCCCCCTGATCCCGTGGGCCTGTCAGCCCGCAATTGCCCAAATCGCGCCTGATCCCCCTAATCACGGCCAAAACCGGACGCTTACGTTAGTCGAGCATCGCCGCCGCTGAGACTGCTCTTCAACAAGCCCGATCGGGTTGACAGGTTTGGGAAAGGCCGGTGTGAGGCATGAAGACGAGTTCCCGCCGCCAAGGCAAGAGCAGCCGTTTTGGATTTTCGAACTCGGTCCTTTGCTGCGCACGATTCGAGCCATTCAGGCTCTTGGATCGGGCCCTGAGCGCGGTTCCCTATCGCGCGGGTGCCGACGTGTGGTTACCGAATATGCTGGAGCCGAGGAAGATGCGAATAGCGGATTCAGTAGGGTTCCAGGCGACAACTCGTGCGATCTCCTGAGTTCTCTAACCGAAACCATTTTGTAAATTTTTGGCCAGAAGATGTTATATTTACCTTAACCAAATATCGACCTCGGGATAATTTCCACTGTGGATTTCGCCAAGGCGGCGTGCAGAAGTAGGAATTGTTATTCCAGCCGTAGCACTCCTCGTCATCGTCCCCACGAACGAAAATATCTAGATGCTCGCGGTCACCGGGGAGAACATCAACCCCTCGCCACTCCGGAATGAGCGCAAGCAGCTGGCCCTCAGCATTTTGAGCTAGAGCGATTGGCACCGGTTCCGGAGAACCTGACCACCGACCTTCCATCGCTCTACCAAAAATATCATTGTGATCATCAAAATAATGAAACGAAATTGCTGCTCGGCATTGAAGAGCCGGCGTACGCAGCATCCATTTAGCCCACCACGGCAGGGTTTTGTTGTCGAGGATTACCGACAAAGAACGCCTTTTGGTAAAAGGCCTGCTGCTGAGCGTATATTCTGTGTCACCAGGCGGTGCAATTCTCAAGTCGAGGCTCGGTCTGCGCAGATATTCAACGAGGATCGCGGTGGCCATCGATACCACCGCGCCGAAGAGCACCGCCGCGAAAGTGTAAGCGTCCGGTCTGAACCGGCCTATTGGGCGTAGTCAAGGCGGGGTCACTGGGGGAAGCTTGCTCCTTCTGGAGGTACAGAAGGAGCTTTGGAGTGGACGGCGAGATTGTAGCGCGGGTGGAGCGTCGTCGGCAGTGGACGCCGGGCGAGAAGGCGGCGCTGCTGGCCGAGGTGGAAGCGACCGGCGGTCGGGTTTTGGTGGTTGCCCGGCGGCACGGGATTTCGCAGAGCCTGCTCTATAATTGGCGATCGGCGTGGAGGGCGGCGCGGCTGATCGCGCGAGGCTCAGCCCCGCCGCCGCCGGGGTCGACAGAATTTATCCAGCTCGGCACCGTCGCGGAGCCCTACGCCTCGGCAATGCGTATGGCGGCCGTCGCCGCCGGCACGCGGGGCGCGGGTGCGGCGTTAGCGGAGCGCGCCGGGGTGATGGAGATCGATCTGCCGCAGGGGGTTCGGGTGCGGGTCGATGGCGGCGTCGACGAGGCAGCGCTGCGGCGGGTGCTGTCGGCGGTGCGCGGATTGCGATGATCGGCCTGGCACCGGGAACCAAGGTTTTTCTCGCCTGTCAGCCGATTGATCTGCGCGCCGGGTTTGATGGTCTGGCGGCCAAGGTGCAACAGATCATCGGCGCCGATCCGTTCAGCGGCCATGTCTTCCTGTTTCGCGGCAAACGCGGTCATTATTTGAAGGGCCTGTATTGGGACGGCAGCGGCCTGTGCCTGTTTGCCAAGCGTCTGGAGCGCGGCAAATTCGTCTGGCCGCCGCTGGCGGATGGGACGATGACGCTGACGCCGGCGCAATTGGCGCTGCTGATCGAGGCGATGGACTGGCGTCGCACGATAGCACCGCCGGCGCCGCCGCGACCCATGCTGTTGTAACATATCAGCGATTCTCGATTTGTTCTGGTCTACCCGAGGTTGCCTTCGCTAAGGGTGGCGCATGTCGCTGGCTTCCGCCGATCTGCCCTCCGACCCCGATGCCCTGCGGGCCTTTGCCTTGGCCTGCCAGAGCGAGCTGGCGGCGGCGACCGCGGAACTGCAGGCGGCAAGGTTCGCCGTTCAGCTGCGCAGCCTGGAGATCGAGAAGCTGAAGTTTCAGATCGCCAAGCTGCGGCGGATGCAGTTTGGCCGCTCTTCGGAGCGCGTCACCCGGCAGATCGAACAGCTCGAGCTGCGGCTCGAAGAGTTGGAAACCGGCGAAGTAGAAGAACTCAGTAAGGCCGTCGCCGAAGACCGGCCATTGCCGATCCGCGAACGTACCCAGCCAAAGCGCAAGAAGCTGCCGGACCACCTGCCCCGGCAGGAGGTCGTGCACGAACCGGAGGATGATGGGGCCTGCATCTGCCCCGTCTGCCGCGGCGGCATGGCCAAGCTTGGCGAAGACGTCACCGAGGTGCTCGACTACATCCCCGGGTGATCCGGCATGTCCGGCCGAAATATGCCTGCCGGTATTGCGATGCGATCACCCAGGCGCCGGCGCCGGCGCTGCCGACACCGCGCGGACGGTCCGCCCCCGGCATGCTGGCGCATCTTTTGGTCTCGAAATATACCGATCACCTGCCGCTCTACCGGCAGAGCGAGATCTATGCCCGCGATGGGCTCGATCTCGACCGCTCGACATTGAGCGATTGGGTCGGCCAGGCGGTCTGGCTGCTGCAGCCGATCGTCGAGGGGATCCAGCAACACGTGTTTGCCGCCGAGAAGATCCACGGCGACGACACGCCGGTTCCGGTACTCGAACCCGGCCTCGGCCGCACCCGGACCGGACGATTATGGGTCTATGTCCGTGATGACCGGCCGTTCTGCGGCCCGGCACCGCCGGCGGCGGCCTACTTCTATAGCCCCGACCGCGGCGGCGAACATCCGGCCGCCCATCTCGCCTGCTTCCGGGGCTTCCTGCAGGCCGATGGCTACAGCGGGTTCGCCGCGCTCTACGAGCCGCGGCAGACCGGGCCGGAGGCTCGGGCGACAGCAGCGATCACCGAGGTCGCCTGTTGGAGCCACTGCCGCAGAAAAATATTCGATGTGTGGGAAACCACGAAGTCGTCCGTCGCCAAGGCGGCGCTCGATCAGATCGCCGAACTCTACGTTATCGAGGACAAGGCCCGCTTCGCACCGCCCGCCGAGCGGCTGGCGCATCGCGCCGCCGCCACTCCACTGCTCGATGCATTCTTCACCTGGGCGCAGGCTGCAGAGAAGAAACTTTCGGCCCGATCGGCATTGGCGGAGGCATTGCGCTACACAATCAAGCGGCGCACCGCGCTCACCCGCTATGCCACCGACGCCAGGCTCGAACCCGACAACAACATCGCCGAAAACGCAATGCGCGGCATTGCCCTCGGCAGACGCAACTGGCTCTTCGCCGGCAGCGATGCCGGCGGCGAGCGTGCCGCCGCGATGTACCCAATCCTGCAGACCACGAAATTAAACAACGTAAATCCGAAAGCCTACCTCACAGACACCCTCGCCAGGATCGCCGACGGCCACCCGATCAACCGCATCTCCGAACTGATGCCCTGGGCCTACCAGCCCCCAATCACCCAAATCGCCCCCTGATCCCGTGGGCCTGTCAGCCCGCAATTGCCCAAATCGCGCCTGATCCCCCTAATCACGGCCAAAACCGGACGCTTACGCGAAAGTCCACATAAGTGCATCTCAATTTAGTCCGGGGTTCGCCAATTTGAGGGGCGGTCGCGACAGCTCGGCTGCCAAGGGGTGTCGGGGCCGATGTAGCGGGCCCACTCGGCCTTTGTCAGGTTGCGGCCGGCGCGGAGGCAAAGGGCGGCGATCAGTTTCTGTTCGTCGACGAGCCACAGCTTGATGTTGCCGTCTTGGCCGCCGCTCGCCAGTCGCCCGTCCGCCAGCACCGCCAGCGACAAGACCGCGCCGCCGCCGTGGGGCAGCACCATCGGCTCGCCTGTCCCCTCCTTCGGCCACAGCTTGATGTTGCCGTCTTCGCCGCCGCTCGCCAGCCGCCCGTCCGCCAGCACCGCCAGCGACAAGAGCGCGCCGCCGCCGTGTGACAGCACCACCGGCTCGCCCGTATCCCCCTTCGGCCACAGCTTGATGGTGCCGTCGGCGCCGCCGCTCGCCAGCCGCCCGTCCGCCAGCACCGCCAGCGACCAGACCGGGCTGCCATGCGCGAGCACCAACGGCTCGCCCGTCCCTTCCTTCGGCCACAACTTGACGTTGCCGTCGTCGTCGCCGCTCGCCAGCCGCCCGTCGGCCAGCACCGCCAGCGACAAGACCCCGCCCCCGCCGTGTGACAGCACCACCGGCTCGCCGTTCCCCTCCTTCGGCCACAGCTTGATCTTGCCGTCTTCGCCGCCGCTCCCCCGTCCGCCAGCACCGCCAGCGACCTGACCCAGTCGCGGCCGTGCGACAGCACCACCGGCTCGCCCGTACCCCCTTCGGCCACAGCTTGATGGTGCCGTCGGCGCCGCCGCTGGCCAGCCGCCCGTCCGCCAGCACCGCCAGCGCGTTGACCGCGCCGCCGCCGTGGGGCAGCACCATCGGCTCGCCTGTCCCCTCCTTCGGCCACAGCTTGATGTTGCCGTCTTCGCCGCCACTCGCCAGCCGCCCGTCCGCCAGCACCGCCAGCGACAAGAGCGCGCCGCCGCCGTGTGACAGCACCACCGGCTCGCCCGTATCCCCCTTCGGCCACAGCTTGATGGTGCCGTCGGCGCCGCCGCTCGCCAGCCGCCCGTCCGCCAGCACCGCCAGCGACCAGACCGGGCTGCCATGCGCGAGCACCAACGGCTCGCCCGTCCCTTCCTTCGGCCACAACTTGACGTTGCCGTCGTCGTCGCCGCTCGCCAGCCGCCCGTCGGCCAGCACCGCCAGCGACAAGACCCCGCCCGCCGTGTGACAGCACCACCGGCTCGCCGTTCCCCTCCTTCGGCCACAGCTTGATCTTGCCGTCTTCGCCGCCGCTCCCCCGTCCGCCAGCACCGCCAGCGACCTGACCCAGTCGCGGCCGTGCGACAGCACCACCGGCTCGCCCGTACCCCCTTCGGCCACAGCTTGATGGTGCCGTCGGCGCCGCCGCTGGCCAGCCGCCCGTCCGCCAGCACCGCCAGCGACCTGACCCCGCCGCCGTGTGCCAGCACCCCGAGCGGCAGCCCGACCAACGCGCTCCTGGCGGCTTCGACCGCGTCCGCCTCGAGAGGCCGGCTGGCCTTGCCTGCCATTGCCATGCTTTCCAAAGCCAAAGCGCCGCCGAGCTCAATGACATCCGATGCGGATGCCTGCGCTTCCGCGCGCCGCGCCTGCATCGCCAGTAGTTCAGTACGAGCGGCACGCGCGTTGTCGTCGGCTCGCTGTTGCGCCATACGGGCTTCGTGTCCAAAGAGGACAGCGACGAACGCGAACGTAAAGGCAGTTATCCCCCCAGTCGCCGCAATCATCGCGCGCCGCCGCTGCTCGGCTGCGAGCTTGACCGCCGCCTCCGCCAATTCCTGCTGGCGCCTGATCTCCGCCTGCCTCGCCGCCTCCCGCTCCTCTTCCGCCCGTTGCTGGAGCGCAAGGCTCGCCTCGATGTAGCGAAGCTCTGCGGGGCTAAGGTCGTCGCGCCGCCGGGCGAGCCAATCCCGAGCTTGAGCCAGCATGCTGCCGCGCAATAGCGGCCCGTCGTCCGACGGCTCGAACGAATACAGCTCCACATTCGACCTGATCTGCCTCAGCCATGACTGGAACGCACGGTCACGGTCGATCCAGTCGACCAGCTTCGGCCAATGGCGGATCAGGGCCTCATGAACGACTTCGGCGGTCTCGCGCGAAAAAGCCGGCGCATTGGTCACGACCAGCCGGTTTTTCTCGCCCGCCAGCCGCTGCGCCAGCGACCAGACATCGTCACCGAGTTCCGCCCGGTCGACGACGCGCCTCGTGTCTTCCTGGCCCTCGCCCAATGTCACCAGCCGTGTGAACAAACGCTGGAAAGCGCGGGCCGTCGGTGCGTCAGTGCCGCCCCCGGTCATCGCCGCAAAGATCGTCTCCGCCCGTTGCGCCAATGCCCCTTCGACGCCGCCGATGTCGTCGTAGCTCCTTCGCGTGATCCTTGCGTTCCGCTGCCGCCCCCACATCTCGCGCAGCGCAAACTGCAGCAATGGCAGGCTGCCCGGTTTGTTTTCGACGTCGTCGAGCAGGGTCTCAACGAGGCCCGGATCGAACGAAACCTCGGCTCTCTCTGCGGGGAGACGGATGGCGGCCTGCAATTCCTCCCGGTTCATCTGCCCGAGGTTCTCGACATGGGCCTGCAGAGCGTCCGCCAGTGGCCGATGACGCAGGGCCTGGCCATAGAAATCGGCCCGCAGGGTCAGGATCAGGCAGACGTCGGGGCTACCGTCCGAAGCCGGATCGGCGAAGCCCGCCAACAGCAAGTCGATGAAACGATTACGGAGCCCTTCATCTTCGACCGAGGTGAAGGCTTCCTCGAACTGATCGGCGATCAGCAGGATGCGTGTGCCCTTGTTGCGGCTGCGGCAGTCGGCAAAAACGTCGCGCAAGGTCAACCGGCCGGTTTCGAGGCGTTCCGCCAATTGCTTCGTGTTCAGCAGGCGATCGGTGTCCGATTGGCTGGCCACGTAAAGCGGCACCAGGGACCGGGCCAACGCGAGAAACGGGTTATTGTCCAGCTCCGTGCCAATGCGGAAGTGGCTGAACCGCCATTCGCCGGCGCTGTGCAGCCGCGGCGCCAGGCCCGCCAGCACGACCGACGACTTGCCGCTGCCGGAGGCGCCGACTAGTGCCGTCAAACTCTGCCGGCCAACCGCCTCCGCCAATCGTGCGATGGCGGCATCGCGGCCAAAGAACAGATCTGCGTGCTCCGGCCCGAAATAAGCGAGCCCCGGATAGGGGCACCGAGCGATTGGTCCGGCCGCGGCATCGGCGGCCGCCGGCTCCTCGACCACGCGGTTGTAGATCGTGAAATTCTCGATATGGACGGTGCCGGCACCGGCGACGCCCTGGATCCGGCCGCCGGTGATGGTCGTCTCAATGGTGCCGTTCGTCATCGCGAGTAAGGCACCGCGTGTCGGCTAGCTCTTGGGTGGCGCCCCAAAGGTCATCGAGCCGATATGCACATTCCCGGCCCCCGCGACGCCCTGCACGACACCGCCGCTCATGTTGAACTGAATTTTGGCCACCGCCTCCCCGCCGATCCCCTCCGTCTTTAACTCGTCGACCAGCTTATGCAGCGCCTGAGCCACTTCGGCATCGGCGGATGCTTTGACCGCGACCACCTTTTCTTCCAGGAGCGCCGCCTGCGCTTTGGAGTCCGGGTCCTCCTCCAGCGCAGAGACCGCCTTGCTGATCGGAGCAGCGTCGCCCCACTTGCGGCGGATTACCGCCTTCAGGTTATCGTAGGCGTCTTTGACGCCGGACTTGATCACTTCGGACCCCATCACGCCTAAAGCGGCCAGTATGGTAGTGGTGATCGGGTCCATGTCGGTCTCCCTTAAATCTTAAGCATAACTTTGACGCTGAGAATCGATCAGCCATAGCCGAGGATCAACCGCCGATCAACGTCAACGATAGTGTCACCAAGTCGAAATTCGACAACCTCTCTACG
This sequence comes from uncultured Alphaproteobacteria bacterium, assembly GCA_963703745.1. Lineage (GTDB taxonomy): Bacteria > Pseudomonadota > Alphaproteobacteria > ATCC43930 > CGMCC-115725 > AP-15. The sequence goes on from CAVPFL010000002.1 coordinate 1,726,460, forward strand.
GTTGCCGCGAGAGCCTGGTCGACGGCATCAAGCGGGCGACCGACGTGATGCTCGCCGGCAAGCTCGCGGTGGTCTGCGGCTTCGGCAATGTCGGCAAGGGCTCGGCCGCGAGCCTCAGAAGCCAGGGCGCCCGCGTGATGGTCACCGAGATCGACCCGATCTGCGCGCTGAAGGCGGCGATGGAGGGCTATCAGGTGACGACGATGGACGAGGCCGCCGCACAGGGCGACATCTTTGTCACCGCCACCGGCAACATCGACGTGATCACGATCGACCACATGCGGCATATGAAGGACCGCGCCATCGTCTGCAACATCGGCCATTTCGACAGCGAGATCCAGATCGAGGCGCTGCGCAACTATCCGTGGGAGGAGGTCAAGCCGCAGGTCGACGAGGTCGTCTTTCCCGACGGCAAGTGGCTGATCGTGCTGGCCAAAGGCCGGCTGGTCAATCTCGGCTGCGCCACTGGCCACCCGAGCTTTGTGATGAGCGCCTCCTTCACCAACCAGGTGCTGGCCCAGATCGAGCTCTTCACCAACCACGGCAAATACGAGAACAAGGTCTACGTGCTGCCCAAGCACCTCGACGAGAAAGTCGCCGCGCTGCACCTCGACAAGCTCGGCGTCAAGCTGACCGCACTCAGCGCCGCCCAGGCCAATTACCTGAACCTCCCCCGCTCCGGCCCCTTCAAACCCGAGCACTACCGCTATTGACGACTACAGCGATGGGCAGGGCCCCCTTCGTCGGCCGCCAAAGCGTGCGGGGCAGTCCGCCGGCTGAGCGAGTTCAAAGCCCGAGCTCACTGTGAGAGCCCAGACGCACAAGTTCGAGACTGGTCTCATCCGGCTTGCGATAGATCAGGACCAAGTCAGGCCTGATGTGACGGTCGCGGTGATCGCTCCATTCGCCGCCGAGCGGATGATCGAAATAACGTCGGGGCAGCCGCTCGTCTTTTGACAGCATGTTTACTGCCTTGAGCAGCTCGGTATCTAGGTACCTGCTGTGTCGCCCCGCCTTCTCTCGCTTGTAGTCGCGTCGAATCCGACCTGTATACTTAACAGTCCGCATTCAGGCTGGCGAGCAGCTTGCGAGGCGGCCCGACCGTCACCAGTTCGCCGCGCCGCGCCGCCCTCATCGCTTCGATGGTATCCACATTGGGTACCAACGGCTCGAACGGCAGAGCCTTTTCCCTGGCGATCTTGACCATCATCAGGCGGAAAGCGTCCGACACGGTGAGTCCCATCGCTTTGAGAACGGCGGAGGCTTCTTTTTTGATGTCATCGTCGATGCGGGCGCGGACGACAGAACCAGTACTCATGCGAAGGGCCTCCTGAGCTACAATGTGGCTCACTGAGCCCAAATTTCAAGCATACCAAACTCAAATTCGACAACCTCTACGGCTGCCGGGAGAGCCTCGTCGACGGCATCAAGCGCGCGACCGACGTGATGCTGGCGGGCAAGCTCGTCGTAGTGTGCGGCTAGGGCAATGTCGGCAAGGGCTCGGCAGCGAGCCTGCGCAGCTACAGGGCGCGCGTGATGGTCACCGAGATCGGCCCAATCTGCGCCTTCTCTCTGGTCCTTGCCCCTATGATCCTCTGGAGCGCGTCGATCGTGGTACAACTTTAACTATGTATCGGCCCGCGATACGGCTCTTGTTTTTGGTAAAACACGCGCTATCATGCCCTCTTAACGAGAGTTATCCGACACAGCATATACTTTTGTGCGAAGAGGGGCGTAAGACCGTGATCGAGTTTGCTGCCGGATTTTGCGCGGTTGTCGTGGTTACGCTGGGCGGGCTATTGCTGCGAACAACGGCAAAATTGCGTGAAGTGCGGTCGGCGTGTGCCGGTTGTGAGCGCGCCCGAGCCGAAGCATTGGCCGTGCTCGACACGGTTCCGCTCGCTGCCTTTCGCTGGCCGGTCGGGCACAATCCCGACGGATATTCGGTCCAAACCGTTGCCTACCCGAAGTTCCTCGCTGAGCTTGCCCCCGGCGATGCCGCGCAACTCGAGGCTGCACGAGAGACGCTGCACCGCGACGGCACTCGGTTTTCGCTGACCGTTAGCCTGCGCAGCGGCGGGGCGTTCGCCATCGAGGGGCGGCAGGCGGCGACCGATGAGATCGTGCTGTGGCTCGACGGCGGCGCGGCGGCGCTCGCCCGACAGGCGAGCGAGGAGGCCGCGAGCTTGCGCGAGCTGATCGACGCGATCCCGGCGCCGATTTGGCGGCGCGACCGCGGCCGCGCTCTGGTCGACTGCAACAAGGCATATGCGAGCGCCCTCGATGCGACCCGCGAAATGGTGCTGGCCGAATACCAAGAGCTGGCGCCGACCGGCAGCGGGGAGGAGGCGATCGGCAGCGCCGACATGACGACGGACGCAGACCGACCCAGCGTTCGTCGTCATGTCGTGATTGGCGGCTCGCGCCGGCTGCTCGACATTATCGAACGGCCATCCGCTGATGGAGGTGCGATCGGCTTTGCGCTCGACAGGACCGACGTCGAGATCGCCCAAACCGAACTGCGGCGTCACGTCAACGCACACGCCGAGGTGCTCGAGGGCATCGGCGCGGCCGTGGCAATCTATGGCGCCGACCAGCGGCTTAAATTCTTTAATGCCGCGTTCGCCACGTTGTGGGGCCTCGAGCCGGAATGGCTCGCCGCCGAGCCCGCGTTCGGCGACGTTCTGGAGCGGCTGCGCGAGCGCCGCCGCATCCCGGAACATGCCGATTTCCGGTCCTTCAAACGCGAGCGCCTGCAACTCTTCACCTCGCTGATACACCGGCACCAGGAGCTGATGCATCTGCCGGACGACCGCACTTTGCTGTTGTCCATATCGTCGCACCCGTTCGGCGGGCTCACCTTCATCTATGAGAACGTGACCGACCGGCTGGCGCTCGAGCGTTCGTGCAATACCCTGACCCAGGTGCGGCGCGCGACCCTCGACAACTTGTTCGAGGCAGTTGCAGTTTACGGTAGCGACGGCCGGCTGAAACTCCACAATCCTGCTTACTTGAAGATCTGGGGATTGTCACCGGACGACGTCGCCGGGGAACCGCATATCGGCGAGATTGTCGACAAGAAGCGCGCCTTTCTCGACGATGGCGGAAATTGGCAGGCAACGAAACAAGGGATCGTCGCCAAGGTCACCACGCATGCGGCGGCGAGCAGTCTGCTCCACCGCAGCGACGGCTCGATATTGCAGGTGGCGACGGTGCCGCTGCCGGACGGCAATGTGCTCTTGACCTATCTCGACGTGAGCGATACGGCCCGCGTCGAGCGTGCTCTGCGCGAGCGCAACGAGGCGCTCGAAACCGCCGGACGGCTAAAGAGCGAATTCATCGCCAACGTGTCCCACGAGTTGCGCACCCCGTTGAACGCGGTCATCGGCTTTGCCGAAGTTTTGACGAACTGCTATTTCGGGACCCTCAATCCGCGCCAGCTCGACTACAGCCACAGCATCCTCGCGAGCGCGCGCCTACTGATGAGGCTGATCAATGACATCCTTGACCTGGCGACGATCGAAGCGGGCTACATGGTGCTTGAAACCGGCCGCATCGAGGTCTTCGCGATGCTGCGCGCCGTGCTGTCGTTGACCCGCGAGCGCGCCCGCTGCCGCGATCTGGAGCTCGATCTTCGCTGCCCGCCGGAGATTGGCATCATCGAGGGCGACGAACGGCGGCTCAAGCAAGCCCTCTTCAACCTGATCTCGAATGCGGTCAAATTCACCCCGCCGGGCGGTGCGATTCGCGTCGAGGCGGCGCGCCGCGAAGACGTGCTGCTGCTGACGGTAGCCGATACCGGCGTCGGCATCCCGCCCGCGGATCAGGTCCGCGTTTTCGAGAAGTTCGAGCGCGGCGTGCGCCAATCGGGGGCTGGTCTCGGCTTGTCGCTGGTCAAAAGCCTGATCGAACTGCACGGCGGAACCGTGGTGATCGAGTTGGCCTCGGGGCAAGGAACCAGAATCACCTGCCGGCTGCCGGTTTCCCAGCGCGCGGCCCCCGCTCCCGCCGCGAGCGTATCTCGTGTCGAGGCTGGCGTACTGACTGCATCAGCCTCATGACCCGATAGCACGCTCCAAAGCCAGCCGATGTAATCGCCGGTCCCCGTCGCCGCGACCTTTCTCCTACTTTTCCGCGCGAGCCTCTTTCGTTAGCGTGAATTACGATCTCATCCGGTTGGAGCAGGGGAGCCCGGTGTCGATGATGGAGCAGGCGGTAGGCGGGCTGCGCGGCGGCGAGACCGCGGACGGCACGATCGCCGGCCTCATTCCGCTCTTCGCCGGCCGTACCGTGCTCGTTCTCGGCGACGTAATGCTCGACCGGTACGTGTCCGGCGAGGTGAGCCGGATCTCGCCCGAGGCCCCGATCCCGGTGCTGCGCGTCACCGCGGCGCGGGCGAGCTTGGGCGGCGCGGCCAATGTCGCCCAGAATGTCGCGGCGTTGGGCGCGCGCTCAATCCTCGTCGGCGTCATCGGCGACGATGATGCCGGTGCCGAGATCGAGCGCCTCGTCGCGACCACCGGCGGCACTATCGATGCGCGGCTGTTCGCGACCTCGCATCGGCGGACGACCGTAAAGACGAGGTTCACCAGCAGGAGCACACATCAATTGCTGCGGGTGGACGACGAGACGGTTGATCCGCTCGACGATGAGAGCACGCTTGAGCTCAGGGGCCGTTTCGCGCGAGCGCTCACGGAAAGCGACATCGTCGTGCTCTCCGATTATGCAAAGGGAGTGCTGTGCGATCGGCTGCTCAAGGGGGTGGTCAATCTCTCGCGCAGGGCCCACCGGCCGGTCATCGCAGATCCCAAGCGAGTTTCTTTCAGAGCGTACCGGAATGTCACGGTCCTGACGCCAAACGCCCAGGAAGTAACACGGGCGACGGGTGTCGAGGCCACGGACGACGACGGAGCCGAGAAGGCGGCCCGGATTGCCCTTGATGCTGCTGCCTGCGACGCCGTGATCGTCACGCGCTCGGAAAACGGTCTGACATTGGTGCGTCGGGGCATGCCCACCCTCCATCTGCCAGCGCGGGTGCGCGAGGTCTCCGACGTATCGGGCGCCGGCGATACCTTTGTCGCGGCATTGGCCACCGCGCTCGCATGCGACACGGATCTCGTGAAAGCGACCCGTCTCGCCAACGTCGCGGCGGGGATTTCCGTCGCACGGCCGGGAACCGCCGTGGTCAGCGGCCGCGATTTGACCGAGGAGCTGCGACGCCGGAATGTAATCGCCAGCGACGAAAAGATCATGATCGCCGAGGCGGCGTTGCAGCGGATCGCCGAATGGCGCCGGCACGGTCTGCGGATCGGGTTTACCAACGGCTGCTTCGATTTGATCCATCCGGGCCATGTTCATCTGCTGGCCCAGGCCCGCGCGGCCTGCGACCGGCTCGTCGTGGCGCTCAACACCGACCTTTCGGTCAGGCGTCTCAAAGGACCGGAGAGGCCGATACAATCCGAAGCGGCGAGGGCCACGGTCATGTCATCGCTGGCCTCGGTGGATCTCGTGGTTCTCTTCGCCGAGGACACGCCGCTTTCGCTGATCGACGCGATCCACCCGGAGGTCTTGGTAAAAGGAGCCGACTATCGCCCGGAGCAGGTCGTCGGAGCCGACATCGTCCGGCGCAACGGCGGCCGAGTGCTGCTGGTGGATCTGCTCCCGAGCCAAGGGACGACGGCGACGATCGCGCGGGTCAGAGAGCGCACGAGAGCTGCCGGGTAACCCGGGATCTCGCGTCGTCGGGTCCGCCCTTCAAAGATCTCGGAAGCGCCGCATCAACATCGTAGAGGCGGAAGGGGAACAATTGCGATGGAAGTTGTCGAAGCCGAAATTTCCGACATCAAGCTCCTCAAGCCCGTTCGTCACGTCGATTCCCGTGGCTTTTTTTCTGAAGTCTTCAAGGAAGACGTGCTGCGAGAACACGGAATTGACATTCATTTCGTTCAAGACAACCACTCTTTGTCGGCGAGCAAGGGGGTCGTTCGCGGGCTCCACTTTCAGATTCCGCCGTTTGCCCAGGCCAAGCTGCTGCGCGTGACGGCGGGTTCGATCTTCGATGTCGCTGTCGACATACGCTGGGGTTCGCCGAGCTTTGGCCGGCACGTTGCCGTGGTGCTCAGTGCTTCCGACTGGAACCAAATCTTCATACCGGAAGGGTTCGCCCACGGCTATTGCACGCTCGAGCCCGATACAGAAGTCATCTACAAGGTGAGCGCCTACTATTCGCCCGAGCACGATCGCGGTTTGCTGTGGAGCGATCCCGCTCTCGGCATCGCCTGGCCGCAAGCGGCCGACGAAGCGCTGGTCTCCGACAGAGATTGCAAACACCCGATTCTGTCCGAGCTGCCGCGATTCTTCCGGCATGAGCCGGCGGTTGCGCCTGTCGCCGGTGCCGGCTAGTAACCCCGTCTCAGCCAGAAGTCAAACGCGGGATCTCCCGAGCAGAGTCTGCGTGTCCGCCTTCGCGCAGCCCACAGAAACACGACGCGGTGAGGCGGCGTGGGCGAGCCCGGGCGGTGTCGCCAATCCCTGTGTCGCCATTTCTTGCGGCTTGTGCGGGTTTGTGACAAAACCCGCGACCGGGGCGGTCCGCGGGGCTCGCCCGATGTGACGGTGGGGGGTGCAATTGAATATCGCGGAAATTCCGGTCTTTATCCTCTGCGGCGGCCTCGGCACCCGGCTCAAGGAGATGACGGAATTTCGCCCGAAGCCGATGGTGGAAATCGGCCCGGATCCGATCCTGCTCCACATCATGCGGCACTATTCGAGTTTCGGCTTTTGCCGATTCGTGCTGTGCATGGGGTACAAGAGCGAGATCATCCGCGACTACTTTTTGAATTTCTACGCCCGGAACAGCGACGTCACGATCGAGCTGAAGACCAACTCGGTCGAAGTGCACAGCGTCGATCATTCCTGCGACTGGAAGGTGACACTCGCCTATACCGGCGAGTTGACGATGACCGGCGGGCGGATCGCGCGGGCTGTGGCGCGCTATCTCGGCGACGCCGAACATTACGCCATCACCTATGGCGACGGGCTGACCGATGCGGACCTCGGCGGCGAGCTCGATTATCATTTAAGCCACGGCAAGATCGGCACCGTGCTCGGGGTAAACCCGCCCTCCCGCTTTGGCGAATTTCGCATGGACGGCAACGAGCTCATTGAGTTCGTCGAGAAGCCGGAGCTGCACTCGGCCTGGATCAACGGCGGCTATTTCTTCTTTCACCGGTCCTTCGGCCGGTATCTATCGCCCGCCGAGGATTGCGTGCTCGAACGCGAGCCGTTGTCGAGACTGGCCCGCGACGGCCAGCTCGCGGTATTTCAGCATCGGCATTTTTGGGCATGCATGGACACCCAGCGCGACCACGAATACCTGACGGGCTTGTGGGAGTCGGGAAAGGCTCCGTGGACCCAAACATCCGATCGATAATTCCGGGGATGCAATGAATGTGAAGGTGTTGGTCACTCCGACCCTCTCCCTGCAAGCGGGGAGAGGGAGCATCGTGCGGATTTGATCCGTCCGATGCTCAATTCTCCTGACGCGCTCTGTCGCGGAAGCGACGGTAATCGTGTGAGCCGATATCGATGAAATTCGTACCGACCCCGCTCGATGGAGCCTTTGTCATCGAGCTCGACAAGCGCGAGGATGATCGCGGCTTTTTCGCCCGCCTCTTTTGCGAGCGCGAGTTCGCCGCGGCCGGTATCGAGACCCGCTTTGTGCAGATCAACAATTCGCTGAGCAAGGACAAGGGCACGCTGCGCGGCATGCATTACCAACTCGGCGAAGCGGCAGAGGTGAAGATCGTGCGCTGCGTGAAGGGCGCGCTGTGGGATGCGATCCTCGATCTGCGGCCGGGGTCGGCGAGTTTTGGGCAGAGCTTCGGCGCCGAGCTCAGCGCTGAAAACCGCCATATGATGTATGTGCCGCGCGGCTTTGCGCACGGCCTATTGACCCTCGAAGAGAATACCGAGGCGTTCTACCTGGTCTCGGCGTTCTACGCCCCGGAGCGCGAGCGCGGCGTGCGCTGGAACGACCCGCGTTTCGCGATACGCTGGCCGGCGGAGCCGCAGGTGATCTCGGACAAGGACGCGCAACAGCGCGATTTCGACCCGGCCTGGCATTTGGCAGGCTGAGCGGACGAGGGCCATGGCTGATCTCATTCCACTGACGGCAGGGGAAAAACCCGTTTCAGCCACCCAAAGAGCCCTCTCTCAACGCCAAAAGCATAATGTCTATCAGCGACTTGGATATGATTTGGCCGATCCTGCCGGCAGCGGAATTTCGAGCCGCAAAACGCGGTCGGCAGCGGACCGGCAGGGGAATTGGGCACACCGCCTCGAGACGGACCCATTTGCCTGTGGGCCGCATCCTGCTTGTGAATTTCTTATGAACACCTATTCCACAATTGACATTATAACACACATGCGGTATATAGGCGCCCGTGAGGCCATCACAAGGGAGGGCGGCATCCGGCGGCAAGTCGGGTGCTGAGCGGCCGATGCGGATTCTGATCACCGGCGCCAGCTCGTTCACCGGCTATTGGTTTGTCCGCGAGCTGGTCGCCTCCGGGCACGAGGTCGTCGCCGCCTGTCGCGGCGACGGACGCTACGAGGGTCTGCGAGCCGAGCGCATGCGGATGGTGCGCGAGCTGTGCGAGACGCGCTATGGCTGCGCCTTTGGCAATGACGACTTCCTGGCGCTAACGAAGACCTCGTTCGACGTGCTGTGTCATCACGGCGCCCAGGTCGGCGATTACCGCAGCCCCGATTTCGACCCCTATCGCGCGGCGGCGGCCAACCTCTACCGCCTACCGGAGGTGTTGCGGACGCTGAAGGACCGGGGCTGCGGGCGCTTGGTGCTGACCGGCACCTTTTTCGAGCCGAACGAGGGCGCCGGCTCGAAGCCGCTGCGCGCCTTCAATGCGTATGGGCTCTCCAAGGGCCTGACCGCGACGGCCGCCGCATTCTACGCCGATCGCGAGGGCTTCACGTTCGAGAAGTTCGTGATCCCGCACCCGTTCGGCCCGTACGAGGAGCCGCGCTTTACCGCCTATCTGATGACGACCTGGCTCGCCGGCGAGACCGCCCGCGTGCAGACGCCGCGTTATGTCCGCGACAACATCCCTGTGAGCCTGCTCGCCAAGGCCTACGCCGCCTTTGTCGGCGCCAGCCCGGCGCCGGGCACGGTGCGGCGGCTCAACCCGAGCGGTTATGCCGAAAGCCAGGGGGCCTTCACCGAGCGGGTGCGCCGAGAAGCCGAGGGCCGCCTCGGCCGACCCTGCGACCTTGAGTTGGGCACCCAGACCGATTTCGCCGAACCGCCGGTGCGCATCAATACCGATATGTGTGATTCGATGGCGCTGGGGTGGAACGAGGCTCAGGCGTGGAGCGAGTTCGCACAGTTCTATACGCGAGCGAAATCAATATAGGCACAGGAACAGGGGTGCCCGATGCAAACGGAAAGTGATCTTTCTGCAGCCGCGAAGGTGTGGAACAACCCTAGCGAAAGCCCTGAAAGCGTCAACAGGCGCATCCATGACGGCGTTCCGCTTGAAGCCCTCGCGGCTCGGGGGCGGTCCTACGTGGATCAGATTTTCGGTTTGTTCCCTTATGCGCGTTTGAAAGACGGCGCTTCGGTGATGGAGATTGGCAGCGGCGTGGGATACATTATGGAGGCCATGGACAAAGGCGCCCGCGCCCGCGGGATAACACTTGGCAAGATTATGGGGCTCGATGTTGCAGAACACATGCTAGAACGGGCAATGTCCAGACTGTCCGGTAACCCCATATTCTCCTTCATTCACTATGATGGACTTCATGTACCACTGCCCGACTGTTCTCTGGATCTTATCTATAGTGTAGCAGCGCTACAGCATGTCCCCAAACCATACGTATATAATTTATTCTTTGAGATCCGGCGCCTTTTGAAGAGCGACGGATATGCAGTTATCCAGTTGCTGGGCTTCAAGTTCTTGCCGAAGCAGGAAAAATCACTCCCTTGGCGGGACGAAATCCGCCGGCAGATATACAGGATTGCAGGACATTGGCACCACTTCTATTCGGCCGAGGAATTGCAGTCTGTTCTACAAGCTAGCGGGTTCAAACACATTGATATCCGAGACGGGGAGTCGATCTGGTTTCTAGTCCGATCTGACGAGCTCGCGATACCCGACCACTTCAACCCAGATCGGTATCTGGAGCTCAACCCCGACATCGCTGCAGGAGGCGCTGATCCTGCTGCCCATTGGAAGGAATACGGGTATCGGGAGGAGCGCAGATGGAAATAAAGAATTGAAACGTTCGGACCCATCCGTACCAGCTCGTCTATCAGGACCTTTGCGGTTCGCGGATCATCCAGAATCGGCTACCATGGGGACCCTATCTTTCGCTTCCCGCCGACTTAAATCCAGATCGGTATCTCGAGTTCAACCCGGACGTCGCTGCAGGCGGGCCGCTGATCCTCTCGCGCATTCGCCGGTACTCAGCCAGTCTCGTGGCGAGACATTTAGCAGCCTGCCGCGCGGGGCGTTGTGACGCCACCCGGCCAGACCGCATAGGAGGTGCTAGATGACGAATAGCAGCCGTTCGATTCCGTTCAAGCATCGGTCACATGGTCGGTATTGGTGGTTCCAAAACCGCACGCACGATTACGTCCCTGCGCTGTTCGCTCTCCTGACGGACGAAGAGTGGGATGTCATCGATCAGTGGTACACGGAGACCGATTCGCGTCAGTCCGCAGGAGAAGCCAATGTACCGACTCTTAGCTTCCTCATGGGAATTATAGAGGGAAACGGCATTTCAAACATTGTCCAACTCGGCCATTTCGAGGGGTTCTCTACGTTGTTACTTGGCTTTATCATGCGTCGAATGGGTTTTAAGCAATCCATATTCACTGTGGATATAAGTCCCGGCTTCTCTCGCACTTGCGAATATTGGGTGACGAAGGCGAGCCTTTCGGAATATGTATCTATCAACGTGATGTCCTCTGACACGCCTGGTCTGCCGGCCGTAGCTCGCGACTATTTCAAGTCCGATATCGCATGCATCTTCATCGATTCTTCGCACCAGTATCTGCATACGATGAACGAGCTCAACCTTTGGTTCCCGGCCCTGAAACCGTTTGGCTTTATTTTCCTGCACGACTGCAGCACGGCCGCATCGGACTTCGACTCTACACGGAACGGAGGCGTGATACGCGCCGTCAAGGAATGGTCGGACCGGAGCGACGCGTCCCAGATCATCCTTAATGAGGACGTGATCGACGGATACAACCCGACGCATCTGCACCAGCTCGTCTATCAGGATGGTTGCGGTTTGGGGATCATCCAGAAACGGCCCACATGGCGAACTCATCTGGCGCTTCCGGCCGACTTCAATCCAGATCGATATCTGGAGCTCAACCCGGACGTCGCTGCAGGAAGCGCTGATCCTGCTGCCCATTGGAAGAAATACGGGTATCGGGAGGGGCGCAGATGGAAATAAGGAATTAAAACGCAAAGCGGGGCAGTCTATTTTAAGACTTTCTTTGAACAAACACCGGGGCCGCGCCTATGCCGTCATTGTCGGCGGCAGCCCACAGTACGCAGTCTCAGTCTCAACCCGAGCGGCTATGTCCACGCTGTTTTCTTGTGGCCACAAGCGTGTTGCCGCAGCTCAGCATTGAAACACTTTGTTCATCTAGACATCCCAAAACTGTATTCCACATCTCGCTTTGCGGTGCTTGTTTGCAAAGGTCGCCGATGGTCAATTGAGACAATCTTGCGCGCACTCCGTCATCGTTAATCCTCGAAAGTAGCGCGTTCAATAGCCGACATGGCGTTCGAGCTTGGTGACTCGGCTCTGCAGTGCCGGGACCGCCTCGCCGGCGTCGCGCCTGTGAGCGCGCAGATGCGTAAGGTGGCGCCCTGCATTGAGAGTTTGCGCTACAGCCTCTCGATCGCCTGCCACCGCTCGGTCGGAGTCTGGCATCGAGCGCGCGATATATCAAAGTCATGCCTCACCACCCTCATTGCGGACAGAAGTAATAAATTTTGCCGCCGCTCGCCAGAGATGCCGATAATCCTACGGTGAAGCCGGTAGTGCTGATCGTTGTAATCGCCGGGACCGAGCCGCTGCTGCTCGTGGTCAATATGCACGATGGGGTGGCTGTTGCGGCACTCCCAAATCCGAGGGAGCACGCTGTAACGGTGCCACTTCCGGTGGTAATCGTGCCTTTGTTGTCCGTCCCGCTGACCGATGCGCCGGTACCGCAACCGCTGACGGTTGGAGCGGCGCCGCCGAGCTGCAGGGGGTTGCCGGTCGTGAGGGTGGTCAGACCGTTGCCGAAAACCCATTGTCCTGCGGCATCAACACCAGCGATGTTGGTGGCGCTGCCGGCACCCTTGATTTTTGTGGTTACATTGGAACGGAACGTGTTTCCGATATAGCGTATGCCGCTCGACCCGCCAAAGTCGATGCCCGTGCCATACTTGTCGAATGTGTTATTGCATATGGTAAGAGCGTTGTCAAAGTTGAGACCGCTAGCAATGCTAATTGCCGTAGTGTTGTCTGTGTTGTTCCATCCGGTAAACGTATTATTACAGATAGTAGTACCTAATTGGTCAACTCCCCAGCTCGCAGCGCCTATATGAATGCCTTTGCTGTTGGCGTACTGGTTTAGGAATGTATTGTTGGAAATGTTGACCCATGGAGTTCCGCCGGACAACTCTACGTTGGTGGCGTTATTGAAACTTGATGTAGTAATAGAAAGTTGATACGTAGCAAATCCCGCGACAGTATCTGCCAGATAAATCCCATAGTTACCGGATACGATGTTACTGCCGGTAACGGTAACTCCTTGTGTATACTTGTCATAATATAGCCCTTTATCGATACCAATAATATTGACCCCGAACAGATTAATTGCCACAGGTATGTGAGCACTATCGCCAAAAATCCATATCCCCGATCCGGTGACTGGAGCACTCGGCCCTTGTATGTTGACACTGATAAGATTAACATTTGAAACCCCTTGAAGCATGACGTTGTTTGCCCATGCGTTCTTTGTGTTGACGTTTAACGCTGGAGCCGGATAGCCGTCTGCTCCCCGGAAAGTGACATTGGTTATATCGGTCATCGCGCCGATGGCGGCCCAGGGATTGGCTGTATTCTGCCTTATGTATAACCCGGTATTCGTGCCGTTCTGATCGGTGACGATTGACAGGCTGCTAATGCTGATTGCCTCGCCCCAGCCATGCAACTGAAATTCGGGGCCATTGACGGCGCCGTGCATCAGTATCGTGCTCGCGTCGGGACCATCGCCGCGAAGCGTTACCCTATGGGGTGCGCCGTCATTTGGTAGCGACCATATTGGCTTACTGTTGAATTTCCAGATTCCTCGGGAGAGACGCAAGCAGGCAGCGTCGGATGCGGCGGCGGCATTCCATGCTGTCGTGTTGTCAGTCGAGCCGTCGCCAGACCCGCCCCATAATTGCAGCACTGGGCATTCTGCTGGCTTTGTGATCGCGCACCCGCCGTTGTTAAGCGCGACCTGTAAACCATTGTCGGCAGCACTGCATGCAGCCGTTGTGAGGTCATAGGTGGCGGCTCCCCCGTCACCGGGTGCCGCAAATCCGTCACGGATCACATGATTGACTTGCGTGGCCGATAGCGCTTTGAGTGCCGAATTATTGACAACGTGCAATTGCAATGGAGCCCGTGCCAGATACGAGCGGATTTGCGCGAGGCTGGCGGCGTTCAATTGCGTACCGGCGGGGCACGGCACGACCTGACACACGATAAACCGGTCGCTGTCCCCGAGCGGTTTCGCCTGTGGCAGATCGCCGACGTTGACTGACGTCTGCGCTTGCCCAGCGGACAACGCCAAGCAGCCCGTCAAGCCTGCCCAAAGAAGCAGATTTCGCACAGAGTCAGTCATGTGCCGCCGTCCGGCTTGCGGAGCGCCTTCAGCGCCACATTTGCCTTCAACTGCGCATCCAGCCGCCACCTTGTCTTCTTGCTCATACGACTGCTCCTCCTTGCTAACCTGGAGCAGACTCCACCTTAATCACTGGTCCTATTTTTTGGGTCCACTTCTCGGATGACGAAGGAGGACTCTTCGTCCACAACACGCGCCGATACTCGTTGGCGTGTCGGATCTACTGAAGACGAGAAGGTGTATGAAAAGCCGTAAGTCCCGTCGCCGATCCCATTCCTTCTCAAATCTTCACGGTATTGGTTTGCTGTGACAGACGCGATAGCATTGCCATCGACGGTTATTTCTACATTGAGGTGTATTTTTGGAAAGGCCCAGTTCCACGCCCACCCCGCGATAACCGCGTCGGTGCAGAGGTCTACATATCCGTCGACCGGCAGACGACGCTCCTTTCGAAGGATCATCCAGAACTCGTTGGCACCGTACCGCGTCGGGTAGGTTCTATGGACCCGAAGCGGGCTAAGACCGTCGTCTTGGAGGGTGGAAAGCATATGCGAGGCGCTGTCTGGAGTAAAATACCAGGCATGCACATCGATGTATTTTCCTCCAGCGCCTTCATACTCTTGCACAGCCGCTCGGAATCGCCGTCCGAAGTCTCCCAATGGGGTGCCGTGGTCGCCTTGCCAGTGGCGAAGACTATCGTTGTGGGTTAACAGAGTGCGATGCTCGATCAGGCTCCGCAATGCGTGCACCTGCCGTCTCTCGTGCCACGCAGCCAAGATTTCAGCGAGGCTGCTTTCAGGAATGAAATGATCGAAGCAATAACGCTTGTCAGGAATCATTACAAAATAGGCACCTCCCGGAGAGAGAAGTCTACCCACATCTTGTAAATGACCGCGTAGGTTAGGCTGGTGCTCAATGCAGTGACTGCTGACGATGACCTCAAAGCGACGACTAACGGTAGGTAAGTCTCCCGTCGCCGATACAAAGTCAATCTCGGGCGCTCCGTCCGGATCAAGGCCGATCGATTTCGCGCGAGCAATATTTCCTTCACGCGACAGCACGTCGAAATATTGTACATTAGGGCCGCGCAGCACAGGATTGCAGAATGGTCCAATCTCGAGTGCCTCTGCACTTTTGGGGATCAATGCTACAAAGTCTTCACGATTGCGAAGACGGTTGCCAACACGCCCCTCCCCACGCCCGTAAGTCTCATAGTGGACTAGGGCCTCTTCGTTTGACATGTGAGTAAGATCTGGATGCAAGGACCGATAGGCCTCTGCTTCGACCTCCTCAGGCAGGGCCTGCCAGAATTCCTCATCCATGGATCAGTCGATCCCGAGCGCCGCGTGGAGTTTCTCGGAGAAGTTCTCGATGGTAAAGGTCTGCTCCCACACTGCCCGCGCACCTTTCCCCAACACGGCCCGCAGTCCGGGATCCGAGATCGCGCGGGCCAGAAC
The DNA here is from genome assembly GCA_963703745.1 of uncultured Alphaproteobacteria bacterium. Classification (GTDB taxonomy): domain Bacteria; phylum Pseudomonadota; class Alphaproteobacteria; order ATCC43930; family CGMCC-115725; genus AP-15. Next base: position 1,741,835 of record CAVPFL010000002.1, read on the forward strand.
TCGACCGATTTCCTCCGGCGTGTTCTCCCGCAGAATTAACCCCGATCGACCTTCTTGCAGGTACGCGGAAGTGCCTGTCGAATAGCTGCACACCACCGTCTTTCCGAGGGAGAGCGCATCCAATGTGACAAACGGAAGCGAGTCATCGCGCGAGGGGGTCAGAACGATATCGCATGCCGCCATTTGGTTCAGGCATTCGCGGTGATCCACCTCTCCGAAGAATACGATCGAACGTTCATCCCCCGCGATCTGCTCAAGATTGCTGCGAAATACCGACTCCAGCATGCGCCCAAAAAATCGCAATTCCGCCTTATCGCGCAGCTCTCCCGGAACGCACAACATACCTGCCACCGCCAAGTCCTGGCCCTTCCGAAGTTCGTAAGAGCCAAAGACGCCAATCACGACTTTTCCGGCTTCGGCGCTCGGCGGCGGTCGGCGGCAGTCATCCGGGTCCTCTATCCCGTACTCGATGATTTTCGCCTTCACACCATATACCGCCAAGGCGTTTGCTGTCCGGGGGCTTGGGGCTAAGACTGTTACGCCGCTGCGCAATACCGGCAAAAGCGCCGGGAAATCTCTTATCCTCTGGTGGAGGACATCGCTTTCGTGGATATACCAATAAACCGGGCTGACGTTGCATAGTTGTGCCACAATCGGCCAGCACTCAATCGTATTGCAAACTACTTTGTCAAAGTTGCAGACGAGATCAGAAATATCACGGTTTTGGTCAAGCAACATCTCGTCGGTGATCACCTCGATGCCGAAATTGCCAAGGCGTTCCCGATAAGAGCCATCGCCGGGCGCAGCAAAGACCACGGAGTGCCCAGCACCGCGGAGAACACGGGCGACATCAAAGGCGGCACGTGGCGCACCACTCTCGCTGAGATCATGCCCGCAGATCAGCACATCCAGACCTGCCTCCCCTTTGGGTAGCACTCGCCTCGCGGGCCACAGCTCACCGGCCGATCGCGGGTACGGGATGGTTTGCACTTCATCTTTTTGCGACATGCGCTCCGCAGCCGAAATTTCGACTAGCGTGTCTACCGCAAGTGATACGTCATAGCCCTCGGCCGCAAGCAGTTCGCGCCAACCGTTAGTGTCGACATTAGGAATCGCATCGCGGACTGTCTTCACCTTCAGGAACGGGAAACCCGATTGCAGCAGAGAACGCCAGTCAAAAATCGTCGGGTCTCCAAAACGCGAAACGGGGAACAGCAGATGCAATTGGAGGCCAGCGGTTTTCAAGAGCCAGGCGAGACGGAACTCATACTGGTTAATGACATCCTGTTGATCCTCAAATGCGACGATGTCGTGGATGAACTCCTGGAAGACACCCGAACGGAGAGCGCCGGGCTTGAACGCTAGAAAGTAGCTTTGGATATGCCAGCTCCAGACGTAATTTTGAGTCAGCCCGATGAAATCGGCCCGGCTGTAGCGCAGCCTTCGCAGCAACTTGGAGAATGCCGCATCATTGGTCGGTCCCAACACGCTGTCGTTGAGCAGGTAAAGGATCTTCGCGTCGAACAGCTCGGGATGCAAACGGAGAACATGTGCCCAGGCCGCAAAATCGTAGCCCATGGCCTGCCGCACGAACATCCCTTTAAGCCTACCGACCAGATCTGCCTCGCCGACGAATGGCCGGTCGGTGGTGATTATCAAAATAACCCCGACGTCATGGCGCTTGAGACAATCAAGGTAATGCCGAACATGCGGCTTCAATCGGCCATTTGGTGCGTAAGTGGCGAACAGGGCCACCTCACCTTGAGCCACAGGTGGTTTGAGACAGTGGATCTCGGCCTCGCTGACCGAGCGGGACGAACCTCGGATGGGCAACCGAGAGCTCGGTTGCCGCCCCTCCTTCAAGCCGTATCTGAGAAAATGTTCGAACGCGTCCATCCCTCCGTTAGCGACGTCGGCATAGGTTTGTAGATACCATTCGGGATCAAAATGCTCGCTCCATTGCCTCAAGAAAGAATCCCGCTCGTTCTCTCGAAGCCCTTGGGAAACCAAGTGTTCTACTAATGACGCGTTCGCAAGGGCAGTAGGCTCGCCAATTCCTGAAAGCTCGGCGACCGTGCGCTCGGCAAGCGAAACGTTATATCCCTGAGCCCCGAGAAGCTCCCGCCAATCACTGATGTCCGCCTCGGGGACAAGACCGCGAATGACCTCCACCTTTACGAATGGAAAGCCAGACTGCAGAAGTTGTTTCCAATGAGAAAACGTAGGTGCCGCTGGGAACAACGCCTGACAATCGAGCCCGGCCGCCTTCAAGGTCGGTGCGAGCCGGAGTTCAAGCTCATCTATGACATCTAATTTATCCTCATACGAAACTATTCCATTTACGAATTTGCGGAAAGCAGGGGAGGATAGAGCGCGGTTTTTGAACGCCAGAAAATAGCTTTGCAAATGCCAACCCCGATCAAAATTCTCGGTCAGACCAATGAGATCGGCGCCGTTATCGCGGATTTTCGTCAACACCAGGCCAAACGCGGCATCATTTGTCGGCCCGATGACGCTATCATTGATCAGATAAAGGATTTTTGCACCGAAGAACTCCGGATGCAGGCGAAGAACGTGCGCCCAGGAGGCAAAATCGTAGCCTTCGGCTTGACGGACGAAAACACCGTCGATCCCGTTCGCGAAACTGATCTTAGTGTCTTGGGACGGCCTGTCGGTGTTCACTATTAGGACGACCGAAATACCTTGGCGCTTGAGACTCTCTAAATAATGGGGCACATGCGCTTTTAGCTGGCCATATGGTGAATACGTGGCAAAAAGCGCCACCTCGTCACGCAACGAAGGCTGTTTTAAACAATGGATCTCGGCGCTCGTAACTGCACTCCAAGCGCCTGCCATCATTACCGAGGCGGACGGTTTGCGACGTTCCTTCAGGCCGTGGGTGAGAAAGTGTTCAAATGGGTCCATCCCTCCCCGAGCGACGTCCCGGTTTTGCTCAAGGTACCACTGCGCATCGAAGCATTCAGACCAGTCCCGTTGGGTCTCACGAGGCACACGCCACGGCCAATACCGCCGGCGCTGCACACCGAAGCGATTAGGCCAATCCCGTTGGGTCTCTTGAGCGCCGTCTCCCGGCAGAGGGTACGACTGACCATGTTCAGCTACACTGGGCGCGATTACCGGTGGCCCGTCCGCCAGAAGGCTCTGCAGTTCGGCCGCTTGAGTCTGCGACCAGCCGAGCCCCCTCAATTCCTCTAGCGGATAGAGCACCGACGGGTCGAGGGCGAAGGCGCGCAGATAGCCGGCCTGCGCCTCCTCGGTTTCGCCCTGCAATTTGAGTGCGTGAGCGAGCTGCAGATGCGTGTCGGCGGCCGCGGGATCGAGCGCCAGCGCCCGGCGATATGCGACCTCCGCTTGAGCCAGCCTGTCAGGGTCGCGCAACTGGCCGGATTCTTTCAATGCATGCCCGTACTGCACCCAGATGGGCGAGCTCTGCGGCCCTCGTGCGAGGGCTTTTCGATAGAGCTCGGCGGCGAGCTCCCATTGCCCGGCGTCCCGGGCGTGATCGGCAAGATCGACGAAGTTCTGCTTCCGGCGAAAACGCAACATGTCAACGGCGCGGCCCAATCCCATTTCACTTCGACCAGGTCCGGATCCCCGCTTCAGAGATTTGAGCGGGTCCGGTAGAATTTACTGATAGCGGGCATCTGTCCGCGCGGCCCTGCGAGTTTCTCCGTCTCGGTAGAATCGATACGCGACGCTGCAATCGCCGCGTTCCCGACCGCGTCATCCATTGCCGGCGCCCGTCCGGCAAACTCTTAGCCGGTTGAAGCGCTTGTTCGCGTTTGTGATGCCGCAGGTGCCGCAGCATCGGACAGTCGATCACAGCTGATTCCCCCGAGGTCGATGACTTTCGGCCGGTCGGCTGGCACGGCTAGCATGTTCTAGCGCGGCCGGCGGCGGCGAGCAATCAGCGAACTCGCTGCCGCTGGCGCGGCGAAATGACATCCGGTAGCCGGATCGGTAACAGGGAACTGAGGCCGGGAACCGATCGGGCAGTCCAGCCCGATTCCTACGCTCGTTCCATTTGCCGCTGCAACGAGTTAGAGTGACCTCGCGCCGCTGCGGTTGTCGCAATCGGCGCCGGGTTTTGGGTGGGGCGGCAGAGGCATGTGGTTGCTTTGGCGAGGGCTCCCGATCCAATGGCGGGTGGTCCAGGCCCTGATCATTCGCGAGATCTATACGCGCTTCGGCCGCGAGAGCCTCGGTTTTGCCTGGATCGTGGGTGAGCCGCTGATATTTGCGCTACCGGTCCTGTTTATGTGGCGGGCGATCAGAAACCCGAACGAGCATGGTATTTCGCTGATGCCATTTCTGTGGAGCGGCTACCTTCCAATATTGCTGTTCCGCCATCTCGGCGGCCGCATATTGTTTTTTATACGGGCGAACGTGCCGTTGCTTTACCATCAGCGGGTTAAGATTTTCGACATTTTTCTCGCGCGCGCGATGATAGAGATCTTTTCGAACCTCACCGCCTTGGTCTTGTCGTTCGCAGTGTTCTACGCCATCGGAGCAGTGGATGTGCCGCGCGATTTGCCGATGTTCTACTTGGGCTATTTTTACATGATTTGGTGGGCCGTTGTGGTCGCCCTGATCATCGGCGCCCTGTGCGAGCGCACCGACTGGGTGCAACAGGCTTGGTTACCCTATTCTTACATGTATTTGATATTCTCGGGTTTCTTTTATCTCGCAGATTGGCTGCCCCCCCGGCTGCGCTACGTAGCCCTCTTTCAACCATACACGCAGGCGTACGAGATGATTCGCGCCGGGGTTTTCGGTGCGACGATCACAACCTATGGCGACCCCGGGTATACGACATTCGCCCTGGCGGTCTTGACATTGTTGGGCTTGTGGTTGATGCGTGAGAGCCGCAAATACTTGGTGATCGAATGATCGGCACGTCGGTCGAGTGCTCGGCGTGACGAGGTGCACTTGTCCGATTCAGAAACTCGTGCTGGCGCCGAAGAATCGTATTACGCGCTGCCGCCATCCGACCGGCCTGTCGGGTTTCGCCGGTGCCGCGGCGTCGATACGGAACGCGGCGATTGCGGCCCTTCCGACCTGCCGGGCCGCGGTGAGTGTGCCCTGCAGTGCCGCGACCTCGGCCTGCAGCGCCGCCGCGGAGGCCGAGCGCTCCCGTCCCTCCCGCTCGGCTTGTTCCAGTCTGCCGTGCACGCCCGCCACCTCGCTCCGCAACGTCGCCACGGCCGCGGCGCGTTCCTGCGAACTCGCGCTCACTCCGGGCCAGCATCTCGCGCAAGCCCGCAATCTCGCCGTGCAGCGCCGCCGTGGCGGCCGCGCGTCCTCGCGCCTCGTTCTCGGCTTGCGCCAGCCCCTCACGCAAGGTGAAAATCTCGGCCTCCAATGCTTCCGCCGCGGCCGTGCGCCGCTGCGCCGCCCATTCCGCGTGCGCCAGCGCTGCCTGGAGCGTCACGACCTCGACCTGCATCGCGTCCACCTCGGCCGCGCGGTCCTCTGCCTCCTGCTCGGCCTTCCCTATGACGCCACGTAGTGCTGCAATCTCATGCTGCGCGGCCGCCATGGCGGCCGCGTGCTCCTGCGCCCGCCGCGCCTCGTCCTCGGCTTGCGCCAGCGTGTCCCATAGCGCGGCGACCTCGACCTGCCTTGCCGCCGTTTCTGCGGCGTGGTCCTCCGCCTGCCGCTCTGCCTGCGCCAGAGCCTCCCGCAGCGCTACAACCTCGGCCTCTATCGCCGCCGTCGCGACCGCGCTCTCCTGACCCGCCCGCTCCGCTTGCGCCGACTGGCGGGCCGCCAGGAGTTCATCGGTCCGGCGCGAAAGTTCGGCAAGCGCGGCCTCCCGTTCGGCGAGCGTCGCCCTCAGACCGTCTGCATCATCGTGTTCCCTCGCGAGATCTGCGATGCGGGCCCGTTGCTCTTCGATCTCGGCAACAGCGTCCGCTAGTCGCGCTTCGGCGGCATTCGCTCTGCCCTCGGCAGCCGCGATGCCGACATCGCGTTCACCGACCACCGCCCGCAACGCCGTCGTTTCTTGCTCGATCTCGCGATATTTGGCCGCGATTTCGGCGACACCCTCGAAGGCTTGCTGAAAGGGCCGTTGCAACTGCTGGAAGCTGACAAACTGCGAAACGATGTAGCCGATCTGGTCACGTGCTCCGCCATCATCGCCGGCACGGTTCGTGAGCTTGTACAGCGAGCGAACCAGCGGTTGGTTTGGCTCGCGATGCTCGGCGTCGTCATGTCTTAAAGCGGGGTCGATAATACCCGACAGCACCAGAGAGAGATCGGATTCGCTCTGCTGCCATTGCAAATCAAGAAATTTTTTTAATTTTTCGATATTGGCCGCGGGATTGTTGAACCACTCTTCGTATTCCACCGTGCAGAAATCAAATTTGCTGCTATATCGAAAAAAATCGACGATATGGACGAGCCACCGATATTCCCCGATTGCGGGATCGAGCCCGTTACGCGTGTTGAGCGATCGGGCGACTTGCGCAGGATTGCGCAAGCACAACACGAGTTTTGGGGCCAGTTTGAGCTCGTTGAAGATCTGATGCCAAAGCGGCATCAACCGCACCGTGCGCGGATCCTTAAACCCGAAATAGCCGTCGCCCATCCGCCGCTCGAGAAAAGCAACGATCTCGCGCCGTATTTGTGCGACACGCGGGTCCGCCCACCACGCCACTGGCAGCGCAAAATCGTGAAAGTGCCCCGAATAGTCGCGGTTTAAGAGGCTAAGAATGCGGTCGTGAAACTCGACGATCTCCCAGCGCTCCCAATGGCCACTCTCGTTCCCGACGTTCACGCCGATATCGTCGGCCATATCGATCCCGAAAGCGCTGAGGATATGAGAGCACAGCGAAGTGCCGCTGCGATGCATGCCAAGCACGAGAACGATCGGCTTGCGTTGCACCGCACTCGCGATTGCCGTGATCCGGTCACGTCGCAGTGGTTCGATCGACAGCGACTGTGGGCTCAGCATCTCGTCATTCATTGCGTATGGTTAGCTAACCGTGCACCAAAGCAGCGGGCGTCTTCTAGCGCGGCTGCCCGCGGCGAGCAACCGCCGAGCCTGCGGCAGAATGAGAACAGACCGCGCGGGATGCTTGCTTCACGGTAGAGAAAGAAGCAAGAGAGGATCGGAGCTGTATCAGGGGGTACGATCCGATGCGCGCGCTTGTCCTCGCCTCTCTTGTGTTGCTCGCCGGCTGCATTATCGACAACGACCCGGTTCGCGTCGAGAATTTCACCGCCGACACGCCCACGACCTTCACTTACGATGCGTGGACCAACACGGTGATGACCGCAAACGACGACGGCGCCGCGGAGCAAATCCGACGCGACTGGCTCGCCGAGACGCTCGCCGATCATGGGATGTGTGCTGCCGGCTACGTCGTCGAGACTCGCCAGTTCGAGCAGCCCTGGGAGGGGCCGTTCGGCAATGGCGGCGACATCGTCTACACCGGACGTTGCCTGTAGCACGCCGGGCGCACCGCTGAGGGCCGCTCGTCAGCCGTGTTCGGCGGCGCGCCAGCGCTCGATGAGCGGCCCCGAATTGCCATGCACCGGATCGCCCGTGGGCAACGGGACCGCGGCGATCTGCGGTAGGGCGCGCGCGTGATCCGTGGCACCAGGACTGCGCATATCGGGGGTCTGCCCGCGCGGATAGGCGCCGACGACCAGCAGGTCCGGGCTCGCTCCCTCGTTCTTATGCGCGACGCCGGCCGGAATCACGACGACATCGCCGGCACGCAATTCCACCGTCTGGCCGCCCTCGCCACCCAATTTCACGCGGACCCAACCGGCAGCGACGCCCAGCACCTCGTGCGCGCTGCTGTGATAGTGATGATGCGCATAGACCCCGTTCTTCCAGGCGCCGGTCCAACCGTTGCCGTCGAATAGCGCCACGCAGCTCGCCGCAGCGTCGCCGCCGGTTTCGAGCGCGCCACGGTAGAGAATCAGCGGCAGTCGAGGGTTGTTCGGCACAACGCCGTCGCCGGCGAAGATATAGGTTTCGATCGTCGGAGCGCGGGATCCCGCAGCCATGCCGAGCTTCCTACTCGCAGATGTCATCGAACTCGGCCCACAGTCTAGTCGGTAAATACGCGTGAGCAAGACCCGTTCGGTAAAGACGATGGCGGGCGTTAACGACGATGGCGGGGCGACGGGCTTGCCACAACGAGCTTCTTCGGGTATTCAGGCGGCTGCCGCGAATCGTCATCTGCGATATTTCGAGTTAACTTTTGGATTACATTTAGGCTTTGGATCACATTTAGCCGCTGGGTTACGTTTAGCTGGGGTCGATGGATTACCCGATCAGGACGGTGTGTGTCGTTGGCCTTGGCTATATCGGCTTGCCGACGGCGGCGACCCTTGCCAGCCGCGGCGTCGAGGTGATCGGCGTCGACACCAACCCGCAGGTGGTCGACGCCGTCAATGCCGGACAGCCCTATTTTTCCGAGCCCGATCTCGACATGCTGTTGCGCGCTGCGACCACCTTGGGCAAGTTGCGCGCCACCTCGCGGCCGGAACCGGCCGACGCGTTCGTGATCGCCGTTCCGACCCCGTTCAATACCGACCGGTCACCGAACCTCGACTACATCGATGCGGCGGCGGACGCGATCGCGCCGAGCCTCGCTTCAGGCAACGTCGTGATCCTCGAATCGACGTCGCCGGTCGGTGCCACCGGACGGCTGGCCGCTCGGCTCGCCCGTCTGCGACCGGACCTGTCGCTGCCGCCGGGGCGCCGTGCGGAACCGCTCGACGTGCATGTTGCGCATTGCCCGGAACGGGTGCTGCCCGGCCGCATGGTGCGCGAGCTGATCGAGAACGACCGAATCATCGGCGGCATGACCGAGGCTTGTGCCGACCACGCCGAAGCGGTCTATCGAATTTTCCTGCAAGGGGAGCCGATCCGCACGGACGCGCCGACGGCCGAGCTGGTCAAGCTCGCCGAGAATGCTTTCCGCGACGTCAACATCGCCTTTGCCAACGAGTTGTCGCTGATCTGCGATCAGCTCGGGCTCAATGTCTGGCAGGTTATCGAACTCGCCAACCGCCATCCGCGGGTGGAGATCCTGCAGCCCGGAGCCGGCGTCGGCGGGCACTGCATCGCCGTCGATCCGTGGTTCATCGTCGCCTCGGCGCCCGAACGCACCCGGCTGATCCGCACCGCGCGCGAGGTCAACGACGCCAAGCCTAAATTCGTCGTCGCGCAGATCCGCGAACGTGCCGAGCGGTTCAAACGGCCGGTCATCGCCTGCCTCGGATTGACTTACAAGCCGGATGTCGACGATTTGCGAGAGAGCCCGGCGCTCGAGATCGCCGGGCAACTAGCGCGCACCGGAGAACAAATCCTGATCGCCGATCCAAATTTGAATGCCCTTCCGGAACAGCTGGCGGCGCTGTCGAACGTCGCGTTCTGCGACACGCTGGAAGCGGTCCGGCACGCGGATATCGTCGCGCTACTGGTGGCGCATTCCCGGTTTCGGAAAATTCCGCGAGAAGAGTTGATGCGGCGCGTCGTCATCGACGTAACCGGTCTCACTCACGGATACGGTTAGCTTCGGGGCGGGGATGAAGCTTCTGTTCATCTTTGGGACGCGCCCGGAAGCGATCAAACTGGCGCCGGTGGTCAGGGAGCTCTCGGGTCGACCGGATTTCCATTGCAAGATCTGCGTCACCGGCCAGCATCGCGAGCTGCTGGCGCAAGTCCTCGACCTGTTCGGCCTGAAGCCGGATTGGAACCTCGAAATCATGCGTCCGGATCAGGACTTGGCCTATCTGACGGGGGCCGCGTTGTCGGGCGTCGCCGGGGTTCTGGCTTCCTGGCGACCCGATCGGGTCATCGTGCAGGGGGACACGACCACGACCTTTGCCGGTGCGCTTGCGGCCTTCTATCACAGAATTCCGGTGGCGCATGTCGAGGCCGGCCTGCGCACCGACAACATCTATTCCCCGTGGCCAGAGGAGGTCAACCGCAGGCTCGTCAGCCATGTGGCCGATCTTCATTTCGCCCCGACTGCCCGGGCGCGCGAAAATCTTTTGCACGAAGGAATTGGCCGCGACCGGATCGTCGTGACCGGCAATACCGGGATCGATGCCTTGCTCTGGGTGTCCAGCCTGTTGGATGGCCGCGCGGAGTTGCGGGCGCGGGTCGAGAAGATCCTCGACGAACGTTTCGCCAAGCGCAAACACGTGATCCTGATGACGGGTCACCGCCGCGAAAGCTTCGACGGCGGGCTCGCCCGGATCTGCCATGCCATGGCACGGATCGCGCACCGGAAGGACGTGGCCATCGTCTTTCCGGTCCATCCAAACCCCAATGTGCGGCGGGCGACCGAGCCGTTGCATGGGCACGACAACATCCTGCTGGTCGAGCCGGTCGATTATCCCGAGCTCGTCTTTCTGCTAAAGCGGTGTCATTTCGTCGTTACCGATTCCGGCGGGATTCAGGAGGAAGCGCCGTCCTTCGGAAAACCTGTGCTGGTCACTCGCGAGACGACCGAGCGGCCGGAAGCCATAGAGCACGGCTTGGCCAAGCTGGTTGGAACCGATGAGCGGCGGCTGTTCGACGAGATGCAGGCTTTGCTCGACGATCCGCAGGCATACCGGCGGATGAGCCGCATTGAAAATCCCTATGGGGACGGTTTTGCGAGCCGCCGGATCGCCGCGCAACTGGTGGCGGAGGAGACCGGAGGCGTGTCGCCGGTGCTTCCATTCGTGGCTGCGAGCCCGATTGAACCATGAAAGGAGTCCTCCCGAAGGGCTCGGGGGTGTACCCCCACCGAATGAGGCCGATGCCAATAAGGCAGACGTTTGCACCTTGGAGGACGCCTTGCGCCGCCTGCGCTTGCCGGATGGGGAGACCGGCTGGTCGCCGACGCCGTGTCGCGCGACCTGCTATCCTCGGGGGGCCGCTCGGGCTATTTTCGCGCCATCTGCCCGACGTTGAAATGCTGCGCCTCTGTGATCCGCGTCATCCGACATCCCGGTCCTGGCTCGAACCACCCGCGTGACTCGATCCTCGCTATAGGCAATTTCGATGGCCTACATCGCGGGCATGCGGAGCTGATCGGCCAAGTGCGTGACCTCGCACGCGGGACCGGCCGGCCGGTCGCGGTGCTAACCTTCGAGCCCCACCCACGCAGCGTGTTCCTGCCCGGAACCGAGCCGTTCAGGCTGACACCCTTCCGCGTCAAGGAGCGCGAATTGGCGCGGCTCGGTGTCGACCTGCTATTCGTACAGCATTTCGATCTCGGCTTCGCTGCCAAGAGCGCAGAGGACTTCATTGCCGAGGTCATCGTCGGAGCGATCGGTGCCAGCCATGTCGTCGTCGGTTGGGACTGCACCTTCGGTAATCGCCGCCGCGGGTCCCCGGATCTGCTGCGTACCGAGGGTGCGCAGCGCGGCTTCGGCGTGACGGTACTCGAGCCAATTCGCGGGGAGGACACGACGGTCTATTCCTCGACCCATATCCGCGAGCTCTTGAAGGTGGGAAAGCCGCGTCAGGCGGCCACCCTGCTCGGCCGGTTCTGGGAGATTGACGGCCGCGTCGCCACCGGCGACCGGCGCGGGCGGACGATCGGCTTTCCGACCGCGAATCTCAGTCTCGATGACTACCTGCACCCCGCCTTCGGCGTCTATGCCGTGCGCGTCTGCGGCGACGGTCCCGACGACCCGCTCGCCGGCCGTACCGTTGACGGTGTCGCCAATCTTGGGCTGCGACCGACCGTAGGCGGCCTGGTGCCCCGGCTCGAGGCGCATCTGTTCGATACCGATATCGACCTCTACGGGCGCCATCTGCGGGTCGCCCTCGTCGATTTCATCCGGCCGGAGCGCAAATTCGCCGGGCTCGACGCGCTTAAAGCGCAGATCGCCGAAGACGCAGCCCAGGCGCGCGCTATCCTCGCAACCGTGCCGGCACTCGATTAGAGGCCGGAGCTACTCCGCTGCGGCCGCCGCGGGGTGGGTCAGCTCCAGAGCGCGCTGCGCGACGGCGGCGGTGGCAGCCGGGGTATCGCCTTCGCCGGCAATCTGCACCGTCGGGAACGCGAATTTGATGCCATTGGCATCGAACGCCGCTTTGATCATGGCAAGGGCCTTTCGCCGGATGACGAAATTCTCGCCGGGCAAGGTCATCATTTTCATACGGAGCTGGACTGCGAAATCGCCGAGCGCGTCGACGCCTTGCATCTTTAGCGGTTCGAGGATCAGCGGCTTGAATTCGGGGTCCTCTGCCAGCTCCAGCCCGACCTGCTTGATCAGCTTTCTGGCGCGGTCGATATCGCTGTCATAGGTGATGCCAACCATGAGTTTGTCGATGACCCAATCGCGACTCTGGTTCTGGACGGCGCCCAACAGGCTGAATGGAACCGTATAGACCGCGCCGCGTTGATGCCGCAGCCTGACCGAACGAATGCTGAAGCCTTCGACGGTGCCCTTATAGTTGCCGCTCTGGATGTATTCGCCGACCCGAAAGGCGTCGTCGACCAGGTAGAACATGCCGGCGATGATGTCGCGGGCAAAGGTTTGCGCGCCGAAGCCGACCGCGATACCGAGGACACCCGCGCCGGCGACCAGCGGCGTGATCGGCACGCCCATCGCCGACAGCGCCATCAACACGGCGACGACGATGACCACGACGAACAGAATATTCCGAAAGATTGGCAGCAAGGTGCGCAGCCGAGCCCGCTTTCGCGCCTCGTCGGTGCTCGGCTGGCCCAGATCGGCGCTCTCGGCGAGCTTGCGATCGATCGCCGTTTTCATGGCGTGCCACAGGACGTCGGCGACGAGGAGGATGATAACGGCGCTCAACACGCCGTGCGCGAGGAGGGTTAACATGTCATCCCCGGCGGCGAGGTGAACGAGGTCGATACCCCAGCCCCAGGCGAGCACCGCTGCCGCGCCGATGAAAAGCAGCGCGCGTATGCCGCGCTCGAGGCTGATCGCGATGACGCTGGGCGGACCCTCACCGACCTGCGGAGAACGCGGCGGTCGAAGTAGATGTTGGACCGCGCGACGGCTCACGCCTAAAGCGAGCGGCAGGGTGATGACGACCAGAACAAGCCAGAAGCTCGCCATGGCGTGGAGCACCCAAAGCACCCACAACAGCACGATGCCGATTGTCAGCAAGGCGTTCTGTGCGCCGCGTCCGAGGCGATGGGTTGCGTGCGGCAGGGCATCCGCGCCGTCTGCAACTGCTACCGGACGGCGCCAAACTGTTTCCAGCGCGATGGCAAGGAGTCCGAGCCCGAGGGCGTAAGCGACGAGCTGGCGACTCTCCAGGGAAAGCCCAAGCCTATCCAACAGCCCAAACTCCACCCAGCCAAAGGCAAATAAGCCGACAAAAGCGGCGATACGCCGACACCAAAAGCGGGCCGCCACGGTGTCCACGGGAATGATGCGAAAGCGCTCGTGCTGGGGGGCCAGCAAGAAATGGCCAATAGCGATGGCCAGACGGATCACGAGAAAGACGAGGAGGTAGCCGAGGATCATCTCGCGAAACAGCGGCGCCCAATCGAGGGCGAGGAAGGGGCCAATGCTGCCCAGGGCAAACGCCGCCACCACACCGACGGCAAAGGCAAAGCGCGTGGCGACGACCCGCAGGCGATCGTTCACCGTCTCAAGCGGGTGCGCGTCGAGATGCCGTCGGACCTTCTCTGTCGCCTTGCGAAACAGCCACTCAACGCCAAAGCCCAAGGCCACAAACAGAGCGAGATGCAGCAGGACTTTGACCCTTCCGCGATCTCCAAGATCAGCGGAGACGACGGTGGCGGCGTGCTCGAACTGGCTTGGCAAATCCGGAAGCGCCGTGCCGAGCGCAACGATGTGCTCGCGAACCGCGGCGACACGCGAGTCGAATTCGTGGGAAATCGAATTCGTTTCCTCGTCCGATTTGTTCTCCTGGGCGACCTCGGCCTTGCTCTCTTGTTCCAGCCAATCACGCACCTTCGGATCGGCCAGCAGCACCATCAGCTCCTGGATTTTCTCCGGTGTCGCCTCGCTTTTCTCGGACGGCGCAGGTTTCCCTGCTTTGGACGCCGCCGCCAAAGCGCCTGATGACGGCGCCGTCGCAAGAGTGATTGCAGCAAGAAAGACTGCCGCGGCGCGCGTCAAAGAGCCTATGGCTGCAATTTCAGACATGCGATCGTCTCCCGCCGAACCGCAACATGTGCGAGCATACACCATCGAGCGCGGAATTGCGACGGACCCTACGTTTGGTGCAAAAAGTGCAAGCGGGAACGCCGCGTTGATTTGACGGGCCGGTAGTCCTTCCTTATTTTCTGGCCTCGTTCCGAAAGAAGCTATGCCAATGCCCACGGATTATCGTCCGACCGTCTTCCTGCCAAAGACCGGCTTCCCGATGCGCGGCGACCTGCCAAAGCGCGAGCCGGCGATTCTGGTACGCTGGGAGGAGATGGATCTGTATCGCCGGCTGCGCGACGTCTCGTGCGGACGGGAGAAATTCGTCCTGCACGACGGACCGCCCTACGCCAATGCCGAGCTTCATCTTGGGACCGCGCTCAACAAGATTTTGAAGGACGTGGTCAACCGATCGCAACAGATGCTCGGCAAGGACGCACCCTATGTCCCGGGCTGGGACTGTCACGGTCTGCCGATCGAGTGGATCATCGAGGAAAAGTACCGAGCCAAGGGCCAATCCAAGGACAGCGTGCCGATCGACCAATTTCGGCGCGAATGCCGCGAATTCGCGGCTCGTTGGATCGAGGTGCAGAAGCGTGATTTCAAGCGTCTCGGGGTCATCGGGGATTGGCAAAATCCCTATACGACCATGGCGTATTCCGCCGAAGCACAGATCGTTCGCGAAATCGGCAAGTTTTTGGTCAATGGCGCGTTATACAAGGGCTCGAAGCCGGTTCTCTGGTCGGTCGTCGAGCAGACCGCGCTCGCCGAAGCGGAGGTCGAATATTACGACCACCGATCGACCACGGTCTGGGTGCGGTTTCCGATGGTGCGGTCCGGGCGACCGGCGCTCGCCGATGCCGCAGCGCTGATCTGGACGACAACACCCTGGACCTTGCCGGGTAATCGCGCGATCGCATTCAGCCCGCGGCTCGATTATGCGGCGATCCGGGTCGAGAGTGTGGCCGAAGGCAGGCGCGCCCGGCCAGGCGAGATCCTGCTCATCGCCGAGGCGCTGGTCGAGGAGGTGGCAAAACGCGCCGGCATCGAGGCATATTCGGTCGTCGACCGATTTTCCGGCGAAGCGCTCGCCGGGACGATCGCGAGCCATCCGCTGCGCGGTCAGGGTTATGATTTCGATGTGCCGTTGCTGGCAGCCCGCTTTGTCGAAAGTGACCAGGGCACCGGATTCGTTCACATCGCCCCGGGACATGGGGCCGATGATTTCGAGCTCGGCCAGGCGAACGGTCTGCCGGTGCCGGACACAATCGGCCCGGACGGCGTCTATCTGCCTCAGGTCCCGCTCTTTGCCGGGCGGTCGGTCTATCGGCCGGACGGCAAACAGGGGGACGCGAACGAGGCGGTGATCGCTGCGATCGATGCCGCGGCCGGGCTCTTGGCCCGCGGCTCTCTCGTGCATTCCTATCCGCATTCGTGGCGCTCGAAAGCGCCGCTGATATTTCGCAACACGCCACAATGGTTCATCGGGATGGAGGTGAACGGGCTGCGGCGGAAAGCCCTGGCGGCGATTGCCGAGACGCGCTGGGTCCCACCGCAAGGCCGGAACCGGATCGAGGCGATGGTCGAAAGCAAGCCGGACTGGTGCGTCTCGCGCCAGCGTGCCTGGGGCGTGCCGATCGCGGTATTCACCCACCGCGAGACCGGCGAGCCGCTGCGCGACCCGGCCGTCGTCGAACGCGTTGCCGCCGCGGTCGAGCGTGATGGGGCCGATGTCTGGTTCGGTGCCGACCCGTCTCAGTTCCTCGGTAATGCCTACGATCCCGCCGAGTGGGAGAAGGTTACCGACATCGTCGAAGTGTGGTTCGATTCGGGATCGACGCACGCCTTTGTGCTCGAGCAGCGGCCCGAGCTTCGATGGCCTGCCGATCTTTATTTGGAGGGCTCGGATCAGCATCGCGGCTGGTTTCAGTCTTCATTGGTCGAGGCCTGCGGAACCCGCGGTCGTGCGCCTTACGAAGCCGTGCTCACCCACGGCTTCCTCCTCGACGAAGACGGGCGCAAAATGTCGAAATCCCTCGGCAACGTCATCGCGCCGCAGCAAGTCATGCAGCAGAGCGGCGCCGACATCCTGCGCCTGTGGGTGGTCGGCTCCGATTACACCGAGGATGTCCGTGTCGGCCCGGAGATCCTGAAGCATCACAGCGACGTCTACCGCCGTCTGCGCAACACCTTGCGTTACCTGCTGGGCGCGCTTGACGGCTACTCGTCTGCCGAGGCGGTCGGGATCGAGGCGATGCCGGAATTGGAGCGCTGGGTATTGCACCGCCTCGCCGAACTCGACCAATTGGTGCGGCGTTCGGTCGACGCGTTCGATTTCCACGACATGTTCACGGCGCTCTACAATTTCTGCGCGGTGGACCTGTCGGCCTTCTACTTCGACATCCGCAAGGACCGGCTGTACTGCGACGCGCCCGACGACATCAGACGGCGGGGGGTGCGAACGGTGCTCGATCGCTGTTTCGACTGTCTCGTCCGTTGGCTGGCCCCGGTCATCTGCTTTACGGCTGAAGAGGCTTGGCTGGCCCGGCATGGTGACGTGCCAGGGCGCAGTATTCATCTCGAGCTGTTCTCCGATGTGCCTGGCATGTGGCAGGACGAGGCGCTCGCCGAACGCTGGCAGACGTTGCGCGACTTGCGCTGCGTCGTCACGGGCGGGCTTGAGCTCGAGCGCGCAGCGAAGCGGCTGGGCTCGAGCTTGCAGGCCGCGATCGAGCTGTTTGTCCCGGAACGCCTCGTCGATCTCGTCCGCAACGTCGATTTTGCCGAGCTGTGCATCACCTCGGCCGGGACGGTCCGGCCCGGGCCGGTTCCGGACGACGCTTTCGCGCTTTCCGATGTCACCGAGATCGGCGTGCGTGTGTCTCTGGCGCCGGGTGATCGCTGTGAGCGGTGCTGGAGGGTCCTACCCGAAGTAGGTCAAACGCCCGGTAGTGCCGATCTCTGCCGCCGTTGTGCCGAGGTCGTCAATCGGAGCACCGCTCAGACGAGCGCCAGCTGACGCTGGTGCGGGGCCTCGCCGCAGCGATGGCGGTTGTGGTCATCGATCAGCTCAGCAAGGCTGCCGTCCGGGGCTACTTCGCCGGGCATGCGGTGGGCGAGCATGAGAATGTCACATCCTTTTTCAACGTCGTCCTGATCTACAATCGTGGAATGAGCTTCGGCTTATTCAACGGCGTCGGAGGGGTGAATGCGTTACTGTTCTCTCTTGTTGCTGCAGCGATCGTCACGGTCTTGGTCTATTGGCTGAGCCGGGTCGAGAGCCCGCTGCTCGCTGTGGCGATCGGACTGATCATTGGTGGCGCCATCGGCAACGTGATCGATCGAATTCGCCTCGGCGCCGTTGTTGATTTTCTCGATTTTCACGCCGGATCGTGGCATTGGCCGGCGTTCAATGTCGCCGACAGCGCCATCTGCATCGGCGTCGCGGTGATGTTGCTTGATGGCTTGCTTCTGCGGCGGGAAGCGCATTAAATATCGAGCAGGGAGGGGGATCTGCCATGTCGAGTCTTCACGGGGTTCGTGGCGCGGGCCGCGGTTTTGTCGCCGTGGGTGCGCTATGTCTCACTGGGCCATTGTTGATTGCCGGGTGCACCGATTTCAAACGGTCGATCGGGCTCGAGCCGACATTGCCCGACGAGTTCGCCGTCGAATCGCGAGCGCCGCTGACAATCCCACCCGATTTTGAACTGAGGCCGCCCCAGCCCGGAGCCACGCGGCCGCAGGAGAAGAGCGCCGACCAGCAGGCCAAACAGGTGATCGAGCAAGCCGGGCCCGGTGAACCAGGCAAGCAGGCATCCGATTTCCGGCTGCGCCGCTCCGAGGACGGGCTGCCCGATATCGGTGCGCGCAGCGGGCAGGCGCCCGACCCGAATGCCGCCGTCGCCGATCAGAGCCTGTCGAGCAAGCTGTTGGGTTACGACGGCGCGACTGGCGCCAGCGGCGAGGTCGAAAAACGCGAAACGACCCCGCTGAAAGGGGTGTATTGAGCGAGCGACGGCACGCCTACTCCGGTACGAGCAGCAGGTTGTGCGCCTCGCCCCACCGAAATGGCGGCTCAACCGCGACATAAGCAGCCCAATCGGCCTCGGCCATGCCATGATCAAGGAGAATGCCAAGCATCCGATAGCCGACGCTGCGCAAGCGGTCACGGATTGCCCCCCGGTCGCCTGCACCTTCGTGTCCGGTCTCGATCACCAAGGTCGGGCGAAACCGGCCGAGGGTGGCCTCGGCTCCGTCGAGCACCTGCCGCTCATAGCCCTCGACATCGATTTTGATCAGGTCGGTCCGGTCGAGGCCGTGCTCGGCAGCAAGTGAGTCGAGGCTCCGCAAGGCGACACGCAATGCGTTACAACCGGGGCCGGCGGCGCCAATTTTCGCGGTCCCCGTGTCGCTTCGCGCGGAGGTCACGACTGGCACCGCGAATTCCGCGAAACCGTCGTGGTCACCGACCGCACATTGCATCATCTGGACTTGGTGTAGCCCGTTAGCACCGAGCGTGGCCTCGAGAGCGGCAGCCGCACGTGGCGCCGGTTCAGCGGCAAGGACCCGTCCCGCTGCACCGACGGCGCGAGCGAACGGAATGGTCCATTCGCCGAGGTTCGCCCCGATATCGATCGCGACCGCGCCTGGCCTCAGATAGCCCAGCGCTGCGGGGTGGACGCGCGGCGGATGGAGCAGCGCCCGCCGCCCGCGCACATCGAGCGGACATGGCACATAGATCAAATCGCCTGTACGGTGCAGGGTGAAGCCGCCGGGCCAGTCCCGCTCTAGCCTCGCGAGGAGGCGCTTTTCTCGCCATCGCCGAACCAGCCGCGTGCCGGGCGTCTCAGAGCCGTCGGGCGGGCGCAGCTTCCACAGCGCCTTCAGCAGCGCCATCATTGCGCGGAGATCGGCGGGATCGCCCTTTCTCACGTTCCTCTTGGGCCGGGTCGCTCTTAGGCGAGCAATCCCGCTGCCGGCCTCGCCGCGCTGCTGTCGGGGAACACGTCCGCTTCCAATGCGCGATCATCAACGCGCAGGTGATCCCGGAGCAGGCCCTTTAAGACAGCACGCAGATCGGTCGTCGGCCGCAAATCGCGCTTCTCGTAGAGGTCTCCGTCCTTGAGACCCGGCCAGTCGGCGAGCACGCGCCCGCCCTTGAGCGCCCCTCCGGCGAGCAGCGCCACCGTCGCGGTGCCATGGTCGGTGCCGTCATTGCCGTTGATGCGCGCGGTGCGGCCAAATTCGGTGACCAGCACGACGACCGTCTCATGCCAGGCGTTGCCCATGTTGGTCTCGATCGCAGCGATGGCGCCGTCGAGCGCGCCCAGCAGGTTGGCTAGTCTGCCTTTTGCCACGCCTTCGTTGACATGGGTGTCCCAACCGTCGAAGGCGAGCGCACCGACCCGCGGGCCCTCTGCACCGGCAAGGAATTTCCCCGCCGCACCTGCGGCCTCGCCAAAGTATTTACGGATCTGCTCGATCCCGCCGACCTGAACGGCCGGCTTATCGTCCTCCGGCTCGCTCTCGATGCCTTCGGCGCGGGCAATCGCGGCGAGCCCCTTGCGGTCCTCGAGGGCACGCGCCAGCGCCGGGTCGGTGTGATTGTAGAGGTCGAGAAGACGCATCGTCGTGTCGTCGCCGACCGGCGGCAGCCGCGGCGGCACCCAGGCTAGCACCGGCGCCGGACCGCGCACGACGAGCGGCGCGATCGGACCGACCGCGAAAGCCTGTCGACCGGCTGCCGCCTCCCTTTCATACGGTTGGAGCGACGCTGCCGCGCGGTTGAGCCAGCCGGTATCGGCCGCCCCCGGCTTCGGCTGGCCGCTCTCCAGCACGTCCTGTCCGTCGAAATGCGAACGCTCGCGGTAGGGCGTGGCCACGGCATGCACGATCGCCGCTTGGCCCGCCTGGTACAGGCGATGGAAGTTGGGCATCGCCGGGTTGAGCGCGAAGAAGCCGTCGAGCGGCAACGCCGGGGTCTGGCCGTCCACTCTGAGCGCGTTTTCGCCGCGCAGCTTGACCCAGTCGGGGTCGCCGACTGGTGCGACGACGGCCAGCCCGTCGAGCGCGCCGCGCAGAACGATCGTCAAAAAGCGCGGATCACAACCCTCCGCGCGCGCCCTGACGGGAACACATGTCCAGGCGAACAACGCGCCCGAGCCGAGCAACAGCCCGCGGCGGGTGGTTAAGAGGCGGTTCGACGCCATGATCACCTCCGTTGGAATTCCGGGGCCATCACCAGCAAGGTCAGGCCCTGCGGCCGGCTCTCGGCGCGGGCGATAGTCTGGCGCGTATCCGCCGAGGCGAGAGGCCCGAGCGCCGCTTCCATGAGGGCCTCGGGCTCGTGCCCCAACCCCTCTCGGTGCGCAAAAGCATTG
The DNA here is from genome assembly GCA_963703745.1 of uncultured Alphaproteobacteria bacterium. Taxonomy (GTDB): domain Bacteria; phylum Pseudomonadota; class Alphaproteobacteria; order ATCC43930; family CGMCC-115725; genus AP-15. Next base: position 1,762,357 of record CAVPFL010000002.1, read on the forward strand.
GCGATGTCCAGCCGCTCGCCCAACCCGTCGAGCCACACGGCGTTGTCGTCCGAGAAGCCCTTGGGCGCCGGCGGCCGCCACAGTGGCTCGCCGAGCAGAGCCTGCGCCCGCAGGATGCGAACGATGTCGCCCGGCTCGCCGGCTGCCCGCAACATCGCAACGAGCCATTCGCCCGGCCGTTTGATCTTCTCCTGCTCCGGCGCCCAGGCTTCGGGCGCGGCGACCAGCGCCTTCGTCACCTCTTTCAGATCGCCGTCGGTATCGAGAAAGCGTTGCGTCAGCCTGTCGATAAGCGCCGCCGGCGGGTCGTCGGCAACAAAATGGCGGGCGAGTTTTGTTGCGACATGCCGCGCAGTTGCCGGATGGTGGGCGAGGTCGGCGAGCACCGAACGCCCCTGCTCGGCGCCGGTGTCGGCATAGGTCTTGTCGATCACCGTTTCCGGGCCGGGCTGGTGAGTGCGGCCGACAAAGACGAACTCCCCGCCGTGGTCCGGGTTCGACACGGTCGGCAGGATCGTCCAGCCGGTCAGCACCTTGGCGAAATTGGTGACGTCGGCCTGGGTGTAGACGGTCCGCACGCCGAGCGTGTGCAGTTCGAGAATTTCGCGCCCGAGGTTCTCGTTAAGGCCCTTGTCGCGATTGATGCCGGCGATCGAGTCGGGCCCGATCGACTGCGCATTGTCGAGATAGAGCAGCATGGCCGGATGACCCTCGACCGCGAGCAGCATGTCGGCAAACCGGCCCAGGACATGGGGGCGGATGGCCTCACGCTCGTACCCGCCGGCCATGACCGTAGCGTTGGCATTGACGCAGAAGTGGTTCGACCAGAACCACACCAGACGCTCGACCAGGCCGGTCTCGGCGTTGATCGCGGCGTCGAAATGCGCCTTGGCCTCGTTGCGGAACAGCTGTCGCGGAAGCGGCACCGTCTCGGGCTTTTCGGGAGCGGGAGACGACGCGTCGGGCCTCGCCTCCATCGCGGCTTCTCCACCCGCATTTTGCATCGCGACCTGCGTTGCGGCGTCGCGCAGCCGCCGCTTGCGTTTCTCGTTGGCGGCGCGCTCGGCGTTGTACTCGAACACCGCGCGGTTGGCGGCGGCACTGCTCGGCAGATCGGCAGCGGCGATCAGTCCGGCGTTCGGTTGCTCCAGCTCGGCGAGCAGTGCCCCACGCGGATCGGATGCTATGGCCTCGATCGAGCCGGAACGCGGCCCAAAGCCGAACCGGTGAAGCGCCAAAGCCGCCTCCTTCGGATCAAGGGCCATCAGCGTCGTCCTCCCAGAAGCCGATGAACACACTGTTATACGCCGCTGCTCACCTATAGATCACCAGGTTTTATTTCCGTCACGGCCGTGGCAGAGCCTTAGCCAGCATCCGATAGGCCTCCTCGTCGGTCCGATCGTAGCGCAGCGGCGTCACGACGATGCGGCCGGCCTGCAGCGCGTCGATATCGCTCTCGGGGCCTTGCTCGCGCGGACCGCGCCGAAACGCGATCCAGTGATAGGTCATGCCGCGCGGATCGGTCCGCGTCTCAACATGCATTCCCTGGATCAGCCCGATGCCCTGTCGCGCCAAGGTGAGCGGCCCCACCTCGGCCGCCGGAAGGTCCGGGAAGTTGACGTTGAGGCAAGTCGCCTCACCCCAGCCGATCGCCAGCAATTGCCGCACGACGCCAGGGCCGAGCGCCTCAGCGGTCTGCCAGCGCACGTGCAGGCGATCGGTCCATGCTTGGCTCAGCGCGATCGACGGAATGCCCAGCATCATCCCTGTCATCGCCCCGCCTACGGTGCCGGAAAACACCGTCTCCATGCCGAGATTGGCGCCCCGATTGACTCCGCAGAGGAGCAGGTCGGGCGGCGCCCCGGCCATCAGATGGCACACGCCCATCACCGCGCAGTCTCCGGGGGTTCCGGTAATCGCGTAGCGACGCGGACCGCGCTCGGTCACGCGGATCGGATGGTGCAGGCTGACGGCGTGCGAGACGCCGCTTTGATCGTGCTCGGGAGCGACGACCCAGACCTCTCCGGCAAGCGCACGCGCGATCCGCTCGAGCACCGCGAGGCCCGGCGCCTCGATGCCGTCGTCATTGGTCAGGAGGAGGCGATCCAGCACGCTGCCGCTACCTCGACGGCGACCGGATCGCGGGATACCGTCGCTATTGGGCTTTTTCGGGGGGCCCCTTGAGTTCGACGACGTTGCCGTCGGGGTCGGTGATGTAGAGCGAGGAGCCATAGCCTTCCGCACCGTATCGCCGCTTGACCTCGCCGACGGCGACGCCGTATCGGCGCAGATGCGCCGCCAATGCCGGAAAATCGAAGGTGTTGATGCGCACCGCGAAGTGATCGAGGTTGCGCCCTGCCGTCGCTTCCACCGATGGTGGTGCGGAGCCCGCCGGCACCAGATCGATCATCGAGGCGCCGGCCCGCAGCTGCACGAGCTTGGGCTCTTCGAGACGACGCTCGACATGGCAGCCCAACACCTCCCCATAGAATTTGATCGCGCGATCGAGATCGGCGACCCGCAACACCAGATGGTCGAGGCCGGCGACGTCGATCGCCCCGGTCCCCGAAACTTCCGTCCTCTCGAGATCTGCTACGTCCGGCATTGTCGGCTCCTGTTGCTCGCGATCGATGATCTTACCGCGATTCGCCCGGGCCGGCAGGCGGTTTTATTGCGGCGGAGACTGGTCCGGTCGGGCTGCGGCACCGCGCGGATGTTGGGTTCGCCAGGCACGGATCTCGTTGGGCTCAAGGACGCCGTCGTGGTCGGCATCCATCGCGTCGAATTGCGCACCCGCCCGCCGCGCCGCGCGCTCCTGAGCGCGTTGGATGTATTGCTCACGGGTGAAGCCGGCCGAGCGTACCGGCGCCGGGTTCGCCGCGGTAGCGGCTGGTGGCGCGGCGGCTTGCTGATTTGCCTGGGCGAAGGCGGTCGCCGGCAGCAAAGACAGGGCAAAAAGAGCGGTGACGACAGTCGAACGCATATCCTACGATCTCCAGTTGATATCTTCGGCTTCATACATCATAAAACGTGCAGACGCAAGAACTCAGTTGCCGGCGTTGCAGCGATGCATCCGGTTCATGTCGGATCGGCAAAAAAGCGGGCTCCTCAGAGTTTGATCGCTAGATGATCATTAGGCCCGAGGAGTACAGTCGAATCGATCCTTCGTAGAGCGGAGAAGAACCATGCAATACCGCAGAATCTCGGCCGATTGCCATCTCGACATGCCGTGGATGCCGCCGGACCTCTTTGTCTCGGAAGCGCCGCAAGCGTTGAAGGATCGCATGCCCTATGTCGAGGACGGGCCCCAGGGGCCGCAATGGGTCGCCAAAAACGGCGCCAATTTCGGCCTCCTCTACGGCGTCGGCCCGGGTGGTGCAAAGCACGTGCCGGGGCAGAATGTCCGCGTCGACATCATGGCAGAGCGCGGCCTCTACGAGGATGCCAAGAACGGCAAAATCCGCTGCAGCGACCCGCATCTGCGCTTGAAGGACATGGAGGCAGACGGCGTCGACGCCGAGGTCATCTACGGCGTTCTCGGCACCGCGTCCAAGCTGAACGATTCCGAGGCCTCGAACGAGGTTCTACGCATCTACAACGATTGGCTGACGGATTTTTGCAGCCATTACCCGGACCGCCAGATCGGCCTCGCCTGCCTGCCTTACGGCAGCATCGATCTCGCGGTGCAGGAGGTGCATCGCGCCGCCAAAATGGGCCTCAAGGGCCTCGAACTGTCGTGCTCATGGGACATGGAGCCGATGTGGCACCCGAGCTGGGAGCCGTTCTGGCAGGCGGTGAATGAGGTGCAATTGCCGCTCCACTTCCACACCTTCCCGACGACCCCGCCGCGCGCCCGCCAGGAGGCGCCGCAAGTCCGCCGCGCGGCGATGTTCACCGGGGTTTCCGCGTTCCAAATGGGGCTGATCCACATCATCGCGGGGATGATGGGGGCGGGTGTGTTCGAGCGCTATCCACGTTTGCGCGTGTCGTTCGGCGAGAGTGGTGCGGGCTGGCTCGCCTATGCGCTGCACCGCATGGATTTCGAGTTCGAGGACCGCTTCCGCGACCTGATGAAATTGAAGCCGAGCGAATACTGGCGCCGCCAGTGCAAGGCGACATTCCAGTTCGACCCGATCAGCACCAAGCTCGTCGACGACATCGGCGTCGAAACCATGATGTGGGGCTCCGACTACCCGCACACCGACGGCATCTGGCCGGAATCCTCGAAATATATCGAGGAGCAATTCGCCGGCCTGTCGCCCGAAATCGTGCACAAGATCACCTGCGAGAACGCCGCCAAGTTCTACGGCCTGATCAACTGACAGCCAAGAGCGGCACCCATTGCGAGCGTTGGGGACGCCGGGCCTGTTTTAGCTGTTATTTGCAGCAAAAGAGCAGCCGGCACGGGCGGTCCCCGACGCGGATCTCTCGCCTTGAAAAGTTTTCGGTCCGCCCCGCTCCGACGATTTCCCTAAGCACCGCGATTTGCCCGACAACGACAGCTCGGTTCCGCCGCGACCAACCCAGGCGCTTCGCGACCCGCCGCGGCCGCAGCGCTGGCGGTGGCAGCACTGGTCGACCTTCAGGATGAATACCGCGTCTGGCTCGACAATTTGCCGGCCAGCCTCGAAGGCTCAAGACTGGCCGAGGAGCTGTCGGTAGTCAGCCCGCCGGCGGACTGACGCTCCAGTCCGGATGTCCCGACGGGTCCGCATTCCAGAACATAATCTGGTCGAAGAAGATCGTTTGGGTCTCCGCACGCCGGTCGCGATAAATGCCGAAGCGCGGCTGCGCGTTGATGAAGGGCGCGCCGTTGCGGCGGGCGCCATAGTCGCGATCGGCCATGGGTCCCTGATAGGCGCCACAGAACGTGCCGTTCAGCCAGATATCCACGCTGCCACTGGCGTCATGAGCGGGTTTGAGCCGCACTTGCACCGTGGTCCAGCTCTCCCGCGGCAGGTCGCGCCGGCAGAGCTGCGTGCGCATCACCATCGGCGGCATGGCGCAGGGTGTGCCGGCGGCCACCTGCGCGAAGAAACGCACGCGGTCGCCGAGCGGCCGCGCCTCGATCTTGAAAAAGGGGCTGGCGTCGCAGGACTTCCCGTCCTTAAAGGAATCCTGCTTGATCTGATGGATGACGGTGCGGCAGGTCTGGCGTCCCGCCGGCGGAACGTCTTGCGGCCAGTCGCCAGCGGTCTTGAAGGAGAAGCGGTACCACACGAGCTCCCCGAATTTCACCAGCTCGCCAGCGCCCGTCGCGCGGTCGGATCTTACTTGGATCTCCGCCCGCTCGGTTGGAACGACGCCGCCGAGCTCGGCCTCCACCGCTGCCGCGCGCGAACCCTCGCTATCGCAGATGTAGTGCGGGTCCTGCACCATCGCCTCGCTGGCGCCGTCGAGCCCATCGCCATCCTGCACCGTGATGCGGCCGACCGTCTTGCCGATACGGTCCTCGACGACGCCGACGCGCAGCGGCTGCAATTTTCTGTCGAGCTGGGGGGAGATCAGCCACTTGCCCAGCAACTGCGACGGCACGAGCGGATCGTACGCGAAGAGCTCGGTGAAAACTGGTTGCGGCGTTTGCTGCGCCTCCGCCGTCAGCGAGGAGAGTGCAGCGGCGAGGAGCAGCAATGCAGCGGTGCTGCGCCTGGCCTCGCGTCGGGGGCTCGACCCGCCTGAAGCCTGTGAATTATCGCTTCGCACCGTGAGCGGAGCCTCGATCCTGGAGGGCTCTCCGGTAGCGGTGATCGCGCTATTCTCGACCCTTGCCCATGCATTCATATTAATGCTCATCGCGCTCCTGTCGCTCCTAAACGCGTAGGCTTCCGATCGACTGCGCGTGCTGCAGGTGCCCTGTCTTCCTGGGTAGACCGGACCCGATCGGCGGGGGGCACTTACAGCGAAACCCTTCCGAAAACTCTTCCGATTGGCTTAAACGTATGCCTGCACACCGTGCCGGGCGCAACGGGCGCTGCGGCCGCTACCTTGGAGGAGACTGCCTTGCCATTCTTTCAAAAGGGCGACATTCGGATTCGCTACGAGGAGGCCGGCTCCGGCTTCCCGCTGCTGGTTACCCCCGGCGGCGGCTTAAACTCGCGGGTTAGCAACTGGCCGACCGCCGTGATCAACGCGATGGAAGAGTTCAAGAACGATTTCCGCTGCATCACGATGGACCAGCGCAACGCCAATGGCGGTGAATCCACCGGTCCCGTGCAGGTCGATAACCCGTGGGATGCGTTTGCCGACGACCAGCTCGGGCTGATGGACCACCTCGGGATCCGCGAATTCTTTTACATGGGCTACTGCATCGGCGGCTGCTTTGCCGGGAAGCTGCTACAGCGGGCCCCCAACCGTGTCGTCGCCGCCGTGTTCTGCCAGAGCGTCGGCCATCGGCCGGAAAACCCAACCGTCATGTACCGGCATAGCACAGAGAACTGGGTGCCCGACTTCGTGAAGCGACGTCCCGATGTTTCGGCGGAGACGATTGAGAAATACCTGCACAACCTATACGCGGTGCAGCCCGATTTCCTCTACAGCGTGTCGCGCGACTTCATCAGGAACTGCCGCACGCCAATGCTGGTGCTGCCGGATGACGTACCGGGGCATCCCCTGCAGACCTCGATTGATGTCGCCTCGCTGGCGCCGAACGCCGAGATCACGGTTTACCCGTGGAAGGAGCCGGAGGAGCTGAGACAACGCACGATCGACCGGGTGCGCCGTTTCTTAAAAGCACAGATCCCGATGCGCGCCGCGGCGCAATAGTCGGCGGTTCTCGTCAACCCGTCATCCCCGCAAAAGCGGCTCCGGAGGAAGCGCACAGTTGGTTTCCCTGATCTCCGCTCGCGCGGGGATGACTACGTGAATTGCGAAAGGGAGAAAAACCATGCCGTTCTATGAAAGAGGCCAAGTTCGCATCCATTACGAGGAGGTAAACCTGAGAAGGAGCAACGGCCATGTATATTGATCACGTCGGCATCAACACGAATGACATGGAAGCCACGCTGCAGTTTTACTGCGGCATATTGGGCATGCGGTTGGTCCGCACCACGCGTACGCCAGATGGGCGCCGGCACTATAACGTCGAGATCGGTGGCGGCAATGCCTTCGCAGTGTTCGATGGTGCCGAGCTCCCGACGGTGGACGAGCGCCAACATGTAAATCACCTGGCACTACCGGTGGACACGCCTGAGGAATTTGACGCCGCTTACCAACGGCTCAAGGACCATGGGGTCGCCGTGACCGAAATTATCGAACGGGGGTATGGCAAGACCTTCTACTTCCATGATCCGAACGGCATCCGATTGCAAATCGAATTGAAGACCAAACAGGATGTAGACAGCTTGCAAGGCGATCCCGACCCTGTCCCGTATGTGCACGCCTTGCTGCAGCGTGCTTCGTGATGCGCACGGGTGCGGCGCGCGGCTCCACCTATGCCGCAGATATCCAACAAGAGCTCGACGAATGGGAATCCTCGACTGGCGACGCTCTGTAGGCGGTAGCACGGATTAAGGTGGCTGCCTCCAAGCAACCGGGTCGCCTTTTCGAGTATCGCACGAACACTGGGGCGAGGTCCCTAGGCGAGCCGTTGACCCGCCAGGCTTGAAGTCGGGTCTTAGGAGGTGGCTTATTGGCGCAAATGTGGCCAGCGCGGTAATCCCCTGATGCATCTTCAGCCTTCCTCCCGGCAAGGCGAGTTGATCGGCGTTGCCCGCCGTCTGGCCGGCGAGCGCTTCGCCCCGCGCGCCGACCGCCACGATCGCGACGCGTCCTTTCCCTTCGATGACTATGCCGATCTCCGCGCCGAGGGGCTCCTCGGCCTGTGCGTACCCGAGCGCTACGGCGGGCTCGGGGCCGATTACGAAACCTACTGCCTCGTGGCGGAGCAGATTGCACAGGGCAATGCCTCGACGGCGCTGACCTTCAACATGCATTGCCTGACGATGCTGATGATGGGCCCGATCGCCGACGGCATGCCGATGTCCCCGGCGGCGCGCGAACGCCACGAGAAGCTCCGCGCCGCCAAGTTCCGCGAGGTCGTCGAGGACGGCGCCTTTTATGGACAACCGCACAGCGAGCCGGTGGAAGAGGGCGAGACCGATGCCAGGCTCGGTGTCGGCGGCCGGCGCTTTGGCACCACCGCGCGGCAGGTGGATGGCGGCTATGTGGTCAACGGACGGAAGTTTTTTGTCTCTCTGGCCGGCTGCGCCCCGTATTACGCCACCCCTGCCATCCGGCTTGGGCCCGAGCCCTGGATCGAGCGCACCCTCTATCTCCAGGTTCCCAAGGACACGCCGGGTGTGTCCTTCCCCGGCGAGTGGGATCCGATGGGGATGCGCGCCACCGTCAGTCGCGACATGCTGCTCGAGGACGTGTTTGTCCCCGACGACGCGGAGGTATTGCCGCCTGGCCTGTTCGGGGTCATGTACAACGCCTTCCCCCACCTCTTCCTGAGCTTCTCCGCGACCTTCCTCGGGCTCATGCAAGCGGCCTGGGACGGCGCGCTGGCCTACCTGACCGGCCGGATGCCGGGGGCGCCGATCCCGCACACCGAGATCGCGGCCAAGGGTCATGCGATCGCCGAGATGCTCTTTGCGATCGAGGCCGCCCGCGCGCTCTACTACCGGGCAATCTCGGAGGCCCAGGTTGATCCTTCGCCGGAGGCGGTCCAGCGCGCCCGGGCGGCCCACGTCACCGTACAACGCGCAGTCGTCACGGTCACCCAGGAGGCGATCCGTGTCTGTGGCGGACGCGCCTTCCTGCGGCGCTATCCACTTGAGCGCTACGCACGGGACGCGCGGGCCGCAGCCCTGATGCGCCCGTGGACTGAAGAGATCGCGACACAGCAGGCCTGGGAGGCAGCACTTGGCGTGGACGGGCAGCGGGGCCCTGCCGCAGGAGCGTGACCCTTACTTCCGTCGGTTGCGAGAAAGACGGTGCAGCTTTGCCGCCGATGATCGCGGCTCGACGCGTAGGCGCCGCGGCTTCGCCATAGGAACAGCAGCCCCGCCCCCATGTGCTTCGAACCGGCGCTCGATCGGTGCCCCGCGGCCTCTCTGCCAGCGGCACCTCGGCGCTTGCCGCTTCGCCTTTGAAAGGCTCAACTATCAGTGCCTTCGAGACTTGTCACCCGATAGACACAGCGCCGCCCGTCGGAGAGAAGATGCTCCTGCCGCGTGACCGACGTTCCGGCGCCGAATGCGGCTCGAAACAATTCTAGCTCTGACCGGCAGAAGCCCTGGCATGTCTTGGCCGCTGCGCAAATGGGGCAATGATTTTCGATGAGGAGAAAACTGCCGTCCGGCTCAGCCTCGAATTCGGCCATGTAGCCCTCTTCCGAGCGCAGGCGCGCGACAGTGCGAACGCGATCCTCGAGGCCGGAGTAAGGCTCCAGCGCCCTGCGGTAGGCCGTCACCGCCGCCTCCTGCCGTGCCTCAATGAGGCGATCCAGCCCCGCCTCACCGAAGACCGAGCGGATGCCGCCGATTAAATTGACCGTCAGGTCTCCATGTGTGTCCGGGAAACGGCCGTGCCCCTTCGCGGTCAAGCGCCAGAAGCGTTTCGGGCGACCGACTTCACCCGCCTGGTCGTCAAAGGCAACGAAACCCTCCCCATGCAGCTTGGCAAGGTGCTGACGGATGCCGACCACGGTGATGCCAAGGACCCGCGCCAGCGCGCCGGCCGCCAGCGGACCGCGCGACTTAAGTGTGTAGAGGAGCCTGCTGCTGTTATCCGACGGCATGTTCGCAACCCATTAAGAAACTGATTGCTTTTTTAATTGGCTTATTATAAAAAAAGAGGATACTTTCTAAAAGGGCTTCGTCATGCGGGAGGTGACGACTGAGGCAGGTTGGCGGGCGCTGCTGGCACCGCGCCTGGTGCTGACCCTCTGCGTCTTGTTGGGCGGAGTGCTGCTGCACTCGATGAATGTGCTGATAACCGCCACACTTCTGCCCAGCGTCGTCGCGGAGCTGGGCGGGGCCAATCTCATGAGCTGGCCGACAACGGCCTTCGTCGCCTCCTCAATAATCGCGGCAAGCGGCACTAGCCTTGTCAGCGGCAGGTTTGGAAACCGCCGGGCATTCTCGGGCGGCGCCGTCATCTACGCGGCCGGTGCCGTGTTGTGTGCCTGTGCCCCCTCAATTGGTTTCGTGATCGCCGGACGCTTCGTCCAGGGGTTGGGCGGCGGCTTGCTCTCGGCGCTCGCCTACGTGCTCGTACGCAATGCATTTCCAGAACCGCTGTGGCCGAGAGTCTTTGGTCTACTCGCGGGTGTTTGGTCGGTCACGGTGCTGATCGGACCTTTGATTGGCGGCGTATTCGCGAGCTACGGGCATTGGCGCAACGCGTTTGTTACGGTCGCGGGGCTCGGGTGCCTGCTCGGGGCCGGCGCCCTTTTTACACTTCCAGCCGACAGGCCGAGCGAAGAGGCCATCGGCCGGACTTTCCCAGCGGGCCGCATTGCCTTGATCTGTGGCGCGATCGCGCTGTTGTCGGCAGCGAGCGTTGCGACTGGCCTGGCGATCAAGGCCATGCTCATCACGGCAACCGTTGCGGCATCAGTCCTGATGATGCGGACCGATCGGCGCGCAGCTGCTCCACTCCTGCCAAGCGATGCGTTCTCGCTGCGGTCCGGGACCGGTGCGGGACTGTGGATCATACTACTGATGTCAGTCGGATACAGCCCGCTGGCGATCTACGCGCCGCTCTTTTTGCAGCGCTTGCACGAGGTGAGTCCGCTGGGCGCCGGTACATGGTCGCCTTGGCGTCGTTGGCGTGGACCACAGCCGCGCTCTCAGTGGCATCGCTCGCGGAGGAGTGGCCTCCGCGATTGATCATCATGGGTCCCTCGGCGATGGGCGTGGGTTTAGCTGGAGTGGGGGTTTTAATGGCGCCCGGACCGGTGGCGGCTCTGATCCTGATAGGCGCTGCGTGGGCGTTTGTTCTGCAACGCGTAATGAGCGGCGCGAAGGGCGGCGAGGAGAACATCGCTGCCGCCTCCGCCGCCACGGTTCAGCAAGCGGGGATTGCCTTGGGCGCGGCGACCGCCGGGTTGGTTGCCAACGCGAGCGGGTTGGATAATGGCCTCGATCCGGGTTCCGTGGTGCGCGCGTCGCTGTGGGTTCCCTTGGTGCTGGTCGCGGCACCTCTGGCCGCCAGTGCGATCGGCGTGCGATTGAACCTAATGGTCCCGCGCTCTCCCGAGCAAGGACTAACCGCCGCTAGAAACGCCTGAGTGGAGAGCTGGTCGTAAATCCATCAAATTCGGATCGATCGTGGCGCATCGCTTCGACACCAACGGCTAAAATCGGCGCTTAGGCGACAAGGTATGATTTTATTATCATGGCCCATCGCCCGGTGGCTACGCACATTGGCTGCTACTGTCTGGCCGCAGGTGGATCGGGGTCACGCCACAGAACGGATGCTGGGTTCACCTTAAGCGGGGCGAACCATGACTAGCGAGCGGGTCAGTTACCGGCTGTGCTCGGGAGCGGTGAGGCTGCCTCTCGTCGGTTCTCTGCCTGTCACGATTCCTCGCGGAACCCGGCCGCCATTTGCCATCGCGCAACCGGCCGGCCATTGCCGACCCCTGTTGTTTTCAGATGTCGCGGATCTGCGGCAGCACCCTCTTGCCAAATAGTTCGAGCGCTTCCATCAGCGCGTCGGGATCCTCCGAGCCCGGGGTCTGGAAGAACAGGTCGACGACGCGCAGCCGATCTCGGCGCGGGACTCTTTCAATTGCGCGACGATCTCGTCCGGGCCGCCACAGAAGTTGATCGGTAATGCCCGGTTGACATTGGCCGGCCGCCGCCCCTTGCCGGCGACGTTGCGCTGGTCGACTTCCAACAATGTGGCGGCGACCCGGTCCTTTAGCCGGAATACCGCCTCGCGCGGATACTGCGCCAACGCCTGCTGCGCCTTCTCTTGGGTCTCGGCGATCAGGATGTTGGCGCGGTAGATGATCTGGTGCGGCTCCGGCTGCCAGCCCCAGTCCGCGCACTGGTCCTTAAAGTAGCCGGTCACCCTGCCCATCGCGTCGAACGGACCGAACGACACGCCGAGGCCGATCTGGTTGCGTGCCGCAAAGTCGCTGGCCTCGCGGCTGGTGCCGAGGGCAAACATCGGCGGCAGTGGCTATTGCAGCGGCTTAGGCCACACCGACACGGTGCGGTAATGGAAATGCCTTCCCCTGCCAGCCAAAGGGTTCCGGCTCCTTCCAGGCACGCAGGATCAGCTCCATGCCCTCGTCGGTGCGCTCGCGCGATTCCGCGGGGTTGAGGTCATAGGTCATCATCTCGTTCGAGGTGCCGCGCAGCATGCCGACGATAAGCCGGCCGTCGGCCATGTTGTCGAGCATCGCCATTTCCTCGGCGAGCAGTACCGGGTTGCTCTGCGGCACGATCGGCCCCAAGAGCGCGATCTTGATGTCGTGCACGTGCTGGGCGATGTAGGCCGCGGCGATCGGCAATGACGGCGTCAGAATGCGCGGCGAGTAGTGGTGCTCGGAGACGCTGACCCAGTCGAACCCCAGTTCCTCGGCATAGCGCGAGCGCTCGACCATGCCGTGAAAGGCGCGCGAGCCCGCCTCGCGGTCATAGGCACTGGCCGGCATCGGCCATTACCGCGGCAGGTTCGAGGGCGCGTAATAGCGGCCGGTTTCGAAATACGAGGCCTGCATTTTCGCGCTCTCCGGCTCAGCGGGTACGGTTGTAGGTGTAATCCTCGCGCTCGGCGCCGAGCCGCAGCCGCTCCGGCAAAGCCGGGCGCTGCGCCTGCAGCTTGGCGTGCGCGTCGAGCGCGGCCTGGTCCTTCCACAGTTCGAGCAGGACCAGCTTGTCGGGGTCGGAGACGCTCTGGAACACCTCGAACTGTTCGCAGCCGGCATCCTGCCGCGAGATCTCGCAGTGCGCCTTCATCGCCTGCGCGAGTTCTGGGGACTCGTACGTGAAGAGATCTCGATGCGGCCGTCCATCCCTCGGCATAGAAGTTCAGCGGGTAAGGGCGCGGCGCACCCGATTTCCCGTCCACCCTCGACCGGTCAATACGTCGTCGTGGCGCGTCGGCGAATATCGTTTATATCGACGGTCCTCGGTTCTTGGTCGTATGGGCTTTGCTCGTGCGTGGAGAAGCCTATGGCATGCCGGCAGCAGGCCCAGGTGGCGCAGCCTGAGGCCGAAGGAACCCCCATCAGCGGTTGCCGCAGCTGATGGGTGAGCGAGGGCGATGGTGGCGTGATGGCGAACCGGTCGAACCCGGAGCTTGGAAGAACCCGTCAAGCGTTATGCGCCATTCCCAGCGCGTAAATCTATGCGCCATTCCAGCGCGTAAATCTGTTTGGGAGCCAGGCTGCGGATTGCATCAGGGCCAGCGGTCATAGGGCGGCGCAACGTAGGCCGGACACATGACCGCACCCGACCGCGACGCAACATACCAAATTCGCCCTTGCTTCGATGGGGTCGTCCACACATGACGCTTGGTACCCCGGCTCCCGCCGGGGCGAGTGTGGTGGCTCAAGGCACTGGTACGGTCTCGGGGGCAACACACATCACCGGTCCACAAGGCGAGCTCTCGGAACCGCAAAGACACCTCAGCTGTTGACAACGAGCTGCAAACTAATGAATTACCATTGGAGGTGTCTATGTTAGATCGAATTAGAAACCGCTGGTTCCGATTGGCTGGAATGCTCATGGGAGCGGCGTTAACTCTCTCGACGCTTGTACTTCCATTGCAGCCGGCAAAAGCCCAATGCTTGGGTGTTGACCTCGGTCTTGTATGTGCCGGGTTAGGCGTGCCAAGTGCGTTTTCGCACCGCGCGTATTACTACGACTACCCCTATCCGGGGTACCCGCTTGCTACCGAGGCGCCCGCACCCGTGCCGCAATACGGATCGGCGGCGCCCGCGGTCGAGGTCCCGAGCAATGCCGGAACGACGTCCGTGGTCGCGCCATTCGCACCACCCGCACGACTAACCGAGACGCCGCCGTCGGCCCCCTCCCCGCTGATCTGGCAGCCCGAGCATTGGAGCTGGACCGGGACGGAATACGCCTGGACGCCGGGTCACTACGTGATGGGGCCGTCGCCAACCACCACCCGGGTGCCGGATTAACGGGCAGAGGGGTGCTGCGGGCTGGACCTGGATCGACGGCTGTTGGACCTGACTCCCCAGCTCTGGGTAACAGGCGCCGATTTCTTAAGCGCGCGAGAAAGGCGGCTTAGGGTCGAAATCGAAATCGATACCCCGAGGACGGGTACTGAGGGTCAGATTTCATCCACGAGCGGCGAACCTGCGGTAGTCTTCGATCTGGTGAAGGCAGGAGGGTCAGCAGGCTATACGACGCGAAAAACAGCTCAGCGATCGCCTCGGCGTCTCGGTGCGTGGCATGACGCAGCCTGAAGGGCATCGCGATGAGCTTCTCCCTGTCGCTTCGATCTTTGTACGCTCCGCGACGCATAACGACGCCAGGCGGTCGGATCATGTGGGTTTCCGCGGTTCCTCGGGCCGAGCCCCGAGATAGCGCGCGCGGGGTCGGATCAGTATACCGCTGTCGTATTGCTCGATAGCGTGCGCAATCCAGCCGACCGTGCGGCCGATAATGAACAGCCCGAGTGCGCTGTCGCGCGGAAGGCCCAACCCCATCGCTGTTGCGGCGAGGGCGAAATCGACATTGGGGTGACGCCCGATTAGGCGCAACCCGGCTTCGGCAGCCCTCCCCGCCAGCGCGTGTGCTTCGGGCGCCGCCTGTGCGAGAGCGGCGAGAATAGCAATCGCGCGAGGGTCGCCTTCGGGATAGAGGGGCTGGCCGAACCCCGGGAGCCGCTCGCCGCGCGCCAGCCGGCCGGCCATTACCGCGATCGGATCGTCGCCCTCCAAGAGCTCGTGCAGCAGGCCCTCTGCTCGCGCGGTCTCTCCGCCATGAAGGCGACCGGACAATGCACTCAGCGCCGCCGCGACCACGCCGTACGGGGTCGCTCCGGTCGAAGCGACGCAGCGCGCGACAAATGTGGACGGGTTGAGCTCATGATCGGCGATCAGCACCAGACAACGCCGAAGGAGGTCGGCGCCCGCCTCACTCAACCTCCACGCTGCGGCGAGACGGCGGTGGATCGGGTCGGGCGAAGGCAAGGTGGGAGCAATATAGGCGGTGAGCTCGCCCAGAATCCGCCAACCGGTGCGGGCCACCCGAGCCCGCGTCAGATCGAGTGCTGAAAGATCCTCGTCGCCGAGCGCGGTGAGTCTGATTTGGCAGCGTTCGACCAGCCCGGAGATCGACGCCGCACTCCCGGATTGGCTCGATCCGCTTGGATACGCAAGCTCAGAGGCCGCCTCGTCGAGCCACAGCAGCCGAGCGACCTCCTCAAGCGTGGCCCCGTCGGAGAGGCAAATGGCGTCCTGCCCCCGATAGTAGAAGCGGCCGTTCTCGATCAGGCAGATCGACGAGCCGATCACCGGCATCAAAGCTTCGGGATCGGGGTTGGCCGGCAACCTGGTGCCCGAGCGGGCGTCGAGCAGCGCCTGGACGTCCTCGCTCCGATAGCGCCGTTCGCGAGTTCCCGGGACCATTACCGAGCGCAGCCGGCCGCGGCTGACATAGGCGTAGAGCGAGTCGAGCTTGATACCGAGCCTGTCGGCGGCCTGGGGCGCGGTCAGCAACATGGTGTTACGATAGATTGATCAAATAATCAAGGTTGACATCATGTCCATGCATCTATCTTGTGAGTTCTCTGTCACGGAGGAACCCATGAGCGCAACGGCAAATCTCCAGACGGCCGAAATTGGGATTGGCGGTGGCAACCTGCGGCCCGAGCTGCCGCTGCTGCGCCCGACGATCGGTCCGCCGATGGTCGATGTTCGGGATCTCTACAAGGAGGCCGGGTGCTTCACCTATGATCCCGCATTGGGAGAGACCGGTATCTGCCGTTCGACGATCACTTATGTCGACGGCGACGACGGTGTCTTGCTCTATCGCGGTTACCCGATCGATGCGCTCGTCGAAAGTTGCAGCTATCTCGAGATCTGCTGGCTGCTGCTCAATGGCGAATTGCCGACGGCGGCGCAGCTCGATCGCTTCACGCATGACATCACCCATCACACGATGGTCAACGAGCAGCTGCACGCGATCTATCGCGGGTTCCGGCGCGACGCCCATCCGATGGCGGTAATGTGCGGTGTGGTCGGAGCATTGGCCGCTTTCTACCACGACGGGCTCGACATTTTCGATCCGCATCACCGGATGATCGCCTCGCACCGCCTCGTCGCCAAGATGCCGACCATCGCCGCAATGGCCTACAAATATTCGCTCGGCCAGCCCTTCGTCTATCCGCGCAACGATCTCGGCTACACCGAGAACTTCCTCAACATGTTGTTTTCGGTGCCCTGTGAGCCCTACCGGGCGCCAGAAGCAGCGGCATGCGCGCTCGAAGCGTTGCTGATCATCCAGGCTGACCACGAGCAGAACGCCTCGACCTCGGCGATGCGGTTTGTCGGTTCGACTCGAGCAAACCCCTATGCCTGTACTGCAGCGGCGATCGCCGCCTTGTGGGGGCCGCTGCACGGCGGTGCCAACGAAGGCGTGCTGCAGACCCTGGCCGAGATCGGCTCGGTCGATCGCATTTCCGAAATCGTCGGGCGCGCCAAGGACAAGAACGACCCGTTCCGGCTGATGGGTTTCGGGCACCGCGTCTACAAGAGCTACGACCCGCGCGCCGAGGTGCTGCGCCGCCGCTGCCACGCACTGCTCGAGGCTCTGGGTCGGCGCGATGACCCGCTGCTCGAGCTGGCCATGGAGCTCGAGCGCGTTGTCCTCGCCGACGATTATTTCATCGAGCGCAAGCTCTATCCCAATGTCGATTTCTATTCCGGGATCATCTTCCGCGCCTTGGGGCTCCCGCCGGCGATGTTCACACCGATCTTCGCCGTAGCGCGCACCGTCGGCTGGGTGGCGCAATGGAACGAGATGATCGCGGACCCGGAGACGCGTCTCTTCCGCCCGCGCCAGCTCTATACCGGGCCCGCCGAACGGGACGTCGTGCCGATCGCCGAGCGCGCGACGCACGAGCCGCTCGTCGGCTGAAGTCAGCACCGAGCGTCGCCCCCTGCGGGGGCGGGCGGGCTTGCATTTGTATAACTATTCATGCTATATTGTCAATTATTAAATAGGTCTTACATGCGAGTTGAGCGCCTTCTGGGACCCAGCGCCAAATTCGGCTGCCGAGCCCGTTTTTGCGCCTCTAATTCCGCTGTTGGCAGGCTGAACTAGGCCACGGTCAAGCATCTGAGTTCTAAATAGCTTTCAGCGCTGGGAGGACGCTTTTTCGAACGCTAAAATGCGTTTTTCCGCTGCCGGCAGCGGAAAGGCTCAACCCCGAGAGGAGCTCAGATGTGAAAAAACGAATCGATACAGCCGCACTAACGCCTGTGGTCGGCACCCTCTACCCGCCGCCCTTCGATGTGCCCTGTCGCGGTCGCGAGCGCACCAAGCTCGGTGATGCAGCCGGTCTGTCGCAATTCGGAGTGAACCTATGTCGGCTGCCGCCGGGTGCGTGGTCGAGCCAACGTCATTGGCACACCGGCGGCGACGAGTTCGTCTATGTCCTTTCCGGCGAGGTCGTGCTCGTCACCGACGGCGGTGAAGAGGTGCTTCGCGCCGGGGATGCCGCCGGGTTCCCGGCGCTGGACACGAACGGTCATTGCTTCCAGAACCGGTCGGATCGCGACGCACAGATACTCGAGATCGGAACCCGCGTTCCCGGCGACACGGCCTATTATCCGGATATCGACATGGTCGCCCCGGCAGGAGGAAAACCTGCCGCCTACACCCGCCGGGACGGAACGCCCTATCAGGACATCCGGCGCCGCGGGCCTTGATCGGATCGCGCCGTCCGATGATAAAATGAGGGCCGGCGAACCATTAGGATCCGAGAGCGTCATGCCGGACCTTCATCCGCAGATCCAGCGCGTCCTCCAGGTCATGGCCGAGGCCAACCTCAAGCCGATCGAGGCGATGAAACCGGCTGCAGCGCGCGAGCAAATGGAGGCGACGGCACAGGCGCGGAAGGCGGAGCCGCTCCCGGTCGCCCGGGTCGAGGAACGATTGATCCCGGGCCCGGCCGGTGACATCCGGTTGCGCCTCTATTGGCCGAATAGGGCGGCTCCGCTGCCGGCGATCGTCTATTACCATGGCGGCGGGCATGTCATCGGCAGCCTCGATACGCATGATCTGGTCGCACGCAACCTGTGCGCAGGGGCCGAGGCGCTGGTCGCATCGGTCGACTATCGCATGGGGCCGGAGCATAAATTCCCGGCAGCCGCAGAAGATTCGTTCGCTGCACTGAAATGGGTTCACGCGAATGCCAAGGAGCTCGGCGCCGACCCCGACCGGCTCGGCGTCCATGGCGACAGCGCCGGCGCCAATCTCGCGGCAGTCGTTGCTTTAATGGCCCGGGATGCCGGCAGCCCGAGATTGCGGCTCCAATCGCTCGTTTACCCGGTTGCCGACTATGGCTTGGTCGGCGACAGCTATGACAAATACGCCCAGGGCTACGGCCTGTTGACCAGAGAATCGATGGTTTGGTTCCGCAATCATTATCTGCGCAGCCCGAAGGATGCGGAGGATTGGCGCGCCTCCCCGATCAAGGCGCCGAGTTTCGGGAATGTGGCGCCGGCGATCGTCATCACGGCTGAATGCGATGTCCTGCACGATGACGGAGAGCACTACGCCGAGGCGTTGCATCGCGCCGGCGTGCCGGTCGAATACAAGGAATATCCGGGGATGATCCACGGCTTTTTCGGCATGATGCCGGCGGTCGACGACGCGATGAACGCGCAACGTGCCGTCTGGACCGCATTCAAACGCGCCTTCAACTGACCGCAAGGTGCCGAGAGATGACGCAAGCTGGCGATACGACGGTGGACGCGACCCTCGATGCCACCGGACTCTTGTGCCCGCTGCCGGTGCTCAAGGCACGACGGGCGTTGAAGCCGCTCGCCCCCGGCGCAGTGCTCGAAGTGCTCGCGACCGATCCCGGCGCCACCCAGGATTTTCGGCATTTCTGCCAGACCACCGGATGCGAATTGCTCGAAGCCAGTGAGCAGGCCGGCGGGGTCTTGCGTTTTGTGATGCGCAAGCCGGGCTGAGGGAGGCCGCCGATGGTCGCGATCATCACGGCGCCGCGCCTGATGGCGGTGGGCGGAGGGGCGCTCGCCGACTTGCCTTCCATGCTGCGCCGTCTCGGGCTCGCCAATCCGCTGATCGTCACGGATCCCTTTCTCGCGAGCTCGGGCCATCTCGAGCGGGCGACCGCCCAACTCGAGGGCGAGGGCATTCCTTGGACGGTGTTCGCCGACACGGTCGCCGACCCGACCACGGCGGTCGTCGAGACCGGCGCCCGTTGTCTCGCGGAGGGTGACTTCGACAGCCTGGTGGCGATCGGCGGGGGCAGCTCGATCGACACCGCCAAGGCGATGAGTGTCCTTGCCGCCAACGGTGGACAGATGCGCGATTACAAGGTCCCGGCCGAAATTCCCAAAGCCGGACCCCCGCTCGTTGCCATTCCGACAACCGCCGGCACCGGCTCCGAGGTGACCCGGTTCACGGTGATCACCGACACCGAGACCGACGAAAAGATGCTGATCGCCGGGCTCGTCTGCTGCCCGCTCGCGGCGATCGTCGATTACGAGCTGACGCTCTCGATGCCGCTGCGCCTGACCGCTGATACCGGGCTCGACAGTCTGACCCATGCGATCGAAGCCTATGTCAGCCGCCGGGCTAATCTCTATACAGACGGGCTCGCCAAGAGTGCGATGGGTCTTATCGCGCGCCATATCCGAACCGCCTGCGCCGAACCCGACAACCGGGCGGCGCGCGAGGCGATGATGCTCGGCGCGACGACGGCGGGGATGGCGTTCTCGAATTCGAGCGTGTGCCTAGTGCACGGCATGAGCCGGCCGATCGGCGCGTTTTTCCACGTTCCGCATGGGTTGTCGAACGCCATGCTGCTGCCGGAGATCACCGCCTTCTCGGCGCCGGCCGCGCTCGAGCGTTACGCCGACTGCGCCCGTGCGATGGGGGTGGCCGAGGAGGATGAGGGGAGCCAGGCTGCGGTCGCGCGTCTGCTAAACGAACTGCGCCGGCTCAACGAGGACCTTAAAGTGCCCACACCGCGCGCGTGGGGCATCGATGCCGATCGCTACGAGGAGCTGCTGCCGGTGATGGCAAGCCAGGCCCTCGGCTCGGGTTCGCCCGCCAACAACCCGCGAATCCCGACAAGCGACGAGATCATCGAGCTCTATCATCGCGCCTATTGGTGACGCCCGATTGACGGGGCATAGCGTATGTAATTTAGGTCAAATTGCAGGGACACGAGGATGGTCGATTTTAGCGGCAGCCATGTCGTCGTGACCGGCGGCACCGGCGCCCTCGGCAGGGCTGTGATTGGGGCTTTGCGCAAGGCCGATGCGATCTGTCACGTGCCGAACCTGGTGGCTGCAGAGCTCGACGATTTCCCATACTCGTCAGATCCCGGTGTCCGCGTCGCCCGTGGCGTGGATCTAGCGGATGAAGCGGCAGTTCGACGCTTTTATCAGGCGCTTCCGCCCCTCTGGGCGTCGATTCACTTGGCTGGTGGCTTTGCGATGGCGCCGATCGGCGAGATGTCCGCAGAAGATTTCATGGCGCAGTTCCGGATGAATGCGCTGTCGTGCTTCGTGTGCTCGGCGGCGGCCGTCGCCGCGTTCCGTGCTCGCAAGGAACCAGGTCCCGGCGGCGCACCGGGCGGGAGGATTGTCAACGTCGCTGCCCGCCCGGCGCTGGAGCCGCGGCTGGGTGCCGGTATGATCGCTTACACCGCGTCCAAATCGGCTGTGGCCGCGCTGACCCAGGCACTTGCGCAAGAGACGACCGACGAACAGATCTGGGTCAATGCGGTCGCCCCCTCAGTCCTCGACACCCCGGCGAACCGGGCGGCAATGCCCGATGCCGATTATCGCCGTTGGGTCGCCCCGGCCCATCTCGCCGAAATCGTGACCTTCCTTGCTTCCCCGGCCAATCGCGTGACCCGCGGCGCGGTCATTCCGGTGTACGGCGGGTCTTAAGTCGGCTGCTGCGCTCTCGCGCCGCAGCAAAATCTCATAGAACGTTTGCAATAAGCCCGCGTGCGTCATATTGCGCTGCAGCATAAACTTGGCTTGTCTTTGTCCGCGTGGAGTCTCGATGAAAAATCATTTCCTTCGTCTCGACCGGATTGCCGGGCAAATGAATGCCTGGCTTCTCGTGATCGCGATCGGGCTCGGCATGCTCGACCTGGCCGTTCTGGTCGCCAAATGCATGCCGGCTATGACGGTAACGCCCGCCGCTACCGACACCGGTAGGCACGAGCACGCGATCGTATCGCCATCTCAAGCCGATAACTCTCGCAGCTGATCGGAGCGACTGATGCACGCCATTCTCGGACCGATCCTGCTCAAGGAGGGATACTATGCGTTTGACATGTGGACTGCGGAAGAAGGGTTGAGCCGCGGATACGCCTATCGTCGCGTCGAAGACGCCCACTATGCGCGCAATGCAGAAATCAGATCTCGCAGAAGTGGCCGGTCGGGCGCCGCGGTGGTTTGCAGCACGCTCGAAGAGTTTACTTTGGCAGTCGCCGAACGCGAAGTGACTTTCCACGTCCTGGTCACAAACCTCGAAGTCGGGCCGCTCGGTCCCACTGATCCCTCTGAACGCCACCGCAGGATCCCGATAGCGGTCGTCCAAGATCAATGATGCCGCTCACTCGCTGTCGGGGACAGCTGCTTCGAGTTCATCGAGCCACACCTTGGCGTTGGCGTCGGACGGAGCGCGCCAGTCGCCGCGCGGCGATAATGAACCGCCGGACGAGATCTTGGGTCCGTTGGGCAGTGCCGAGCGTTTGAATTGGCTCAGCTGGAAGAAGCGGTAGAGAAAGACGCGCAGCCAGTGCTTGACCTCGGCGAGCGTGTAGGCGCGCCGCGCCGTGTCGGGCGTGTTCGCGGGCCAGCTGCCGCACTCGGCATCGTGCCAGGCATTCCATGACAGATAGGCGATTTTGGAAGGACGGAAGCCGTGCCGCGTCGCGTAGTAAAGGTTGAAGTCCTGCAAGGCGTACGGGCCGACGACACTTTCGGTCGACTGGATCGCGCCGTCGGCACCCGGCGGCACCAGCTCGGGTGAGATCTCGGTCGCTAGGATGTCGTAGAGGATCCGTGCGGTTTCCTCGCCCAGTTCCCCGGAGGCTGCGGCAAAGCGAATCAGGTGCTGGATCAGGGTCTTGGCCACCGACCCGTTAGGGTTGTAGTGCGACATCTGATCGCCGACCCCGTAGGTGCACCACCCGAGGCCGAGCTCCGAGAGGTC
Organism: uncultured Alphaproteobacteria bacterium; assembly: GCA_963703745.1. Lineage (GTDB taxonomy): Bacteria > Pseudomonadota > Alphaproteobacteria > ATCC43930 > CGMCC-115725 > AP-15. The sequence goes on from CAVPFL010000002.1 coordinate 1,784,724, forward strand.
GCCGGTGCCGACCACCAGCGCCCTGTTGTGGTTCGCCAGCCGGAACAGATAATCGGTCCGCAGGCCCGCCTGCACGTTTTCGAATGTCACATCGTAGAGGGCTTCGCCGTTGGCCGAGGCGTGACCGATATCGCCGAGCATTTGCCGCGCGGCCGGCCGAATATCGATCTCGGCGCCGCTGACGCCGAGTGCGCGCATTAGCCGCCACGCATTGGCTTTGGTCGCCTGGCTCGTCGCAAAACCCGGCAAGGTGTAGGCCAGGACATTGCTGCGCGGCAGCCCCAGCCGGTCCATTGCACGCGCCGAGACGATCAGCGCCTGCGTCGAATCGAGCCCGCCCGAGACACCGATGACGAGCTTTTTGAGCCCCGTCGCCGCGACCCGTTGCGCCAAGCCCTGAACCTGGATGTTGTAGGCTTCGTAGCAATTCTCGCGCAGCATAGCCGGATCCGACGGCACGTACGGAAAGCGCTCGACTTTGCGGCGCAGCTCGAGAGGTTCACCCGGTGCCGCGAAGTCAAAGAAGATCCTACGGAACCGCATGCGCTCCTCGCCGACCGTGCGCACGCAATCGCCGAAGGTGTTGGTCCGCATCCGCTCCTGGCGGATACGCCCGAGATCGACATCGGCGACCGCCATCTCCGGATCGGTCGAGAACCGTCGCGTCTCGCCGAGGTCGTCGCCGCATTCGAAGATGCCGGCCTGGCCGTCCCAGGCGAGGTCGGTCGTGGATTCTCCGGCGCCGGCCGCGGAATAGGCGTAGGCCGCGATGCAGCGCGCCGATTGCGAGGCGCACAAGAGCCGGCGCATTTGCGCCTTGCCGATCGTGATGTTGCTGGCCGAGAGGTTGAGCAGAACCTCCGCCCCGGCGAGTGCGGCAGCGGTGCTCGGCGGCTGTGGGACCCACAGATCCTCGCAAATCTCGATGTGAAAGGTGAAACCAGCCTCGCCGCGGGCGGCAAACAACAGATCGCTGCCGAATGGGGCTTCTCGCCCGGCGATCGCGATCGACCGGCCGACGACACCGTCTCCCGAGGTGAAGTGCCGGCGCTCGTAAAACTCGCGATAGTTCGGCAGAAAGACCTTGGGGACAACCCCCAGAAGGGCACCCCGGTGGATGACGACGCCGCAATTATAGAGGTGCCCCTGCGACCTGAGCGGCGCGCCCACGACAAAAATCGGGAACAGCTCGGCGCTCGCGCAGATCAGCCGATCGACCTGGCGTGCCACCTCGTCGAGCACCGCGTCCTGGAACAAAAGATCGTCGATCGCGTAGGCCGAAAGACAGAGTTCCGGGAACACCATCAAGGACACGAGCGCCTGATCGCCCTCGGCGAGCAGGCTCAGGACATTCTCCGCGTTGCGCCGCGGCTCGGTGACCGCGACATGCGGCACGCAGGCGCCGATACGGATGAACTGATGGCGGTAGGGCGAGAAAAACGACGGCATTCGGCTCGGCGCTCGCGCGATCGGTAACTCAGTCAATCTGGGCAGCCGGCCGGCCCCCGGTAAGGGGCGGGCTCAGGTCTTCGATCGCGCCGACTTCATCGCCGCCCATACCACGCCGGCAACACCGAACAGGGTCAGACCTGCGAAGACCAGCAGCACGGTGTTCGCGGAGCCGACGAGGCTGTTCCCGACATCACCGACGGCGTCGCCGGCGAACAGCAGCATCGGCGCCCAGACAATCGCCGAGGTAACGTTGGCAAACCAGAAACGGTCGCGCGGCATGCGCATGACCCCGGCGGCGAGCGGGATCACGGCGCGCATCGGGCCGAAAAAGCGGCCGATGAAGACGCTCTTGCCGCCGTGCCTGGCAAAAAAGCGGATGCCGCTCGGCAGCAGCTCCGGACTGCGGGTGAAGGGCCAAACCCGGGCAATGCCGCCGCCGAAACGGTGGCCGATCCAGAACGAGACCGTGTCGCCGAGAACCGCACCGACGACCGCCCCGGCGACGATCGGCAGATACGGCAGCGAGCCCGCCGCCATCAAGGTCCCGGCGGCGATCAGGAGCGAGGTGCCGGGAAACAGCAGGCTGACAAAGGCGAACGATTCGCCGAACGCGGTCACGAACATTACGGCCACGGCCCAACTCGAATGTGCCGAGATGAAGTCGAGGGTAGGCTGAACGAGGTGCTCCATGTCCTCCTTATAGCGATGCCCCGGCGAGCGCGCCAATCGCCAGAACGCGGCTCGGAGAGCCTCGATGAGACCCGCAATTACAACGAAAATCGCGTTTTTGCCGCAAAGCGGCCCCTGCGGCGCTCTGGAATGGAGCGTTATTTCAGAGGCTTAGATCAAAAATTCGTTACTCGACGGAACAATGGAATTTTTTCGCCGATCAACGAATTTTGCACGCCTAACAATCGATTAACAACGGATTCGCTTGTATCATCGAGCGGAGTATAATATAGCCTGACTAGTCTGAACAGACTCTGGTGAGGTTTTACCGAATTATGCAATCCCGGAGAAACCCCCGCGCGGCCAGGAGGTCGACGAAGGTCGCGTATCACACACTCCCGGCCTGGAAGCTTCAGGACGCCAAGGCTCATTTCAGCCAGGTCGTGCGAGAGGCTCTGGCACATGGACCGCAGCGGGTAACTTTGCACGGCAAGGATGCGGTGGTGATACTTTCAGCCGAAGCCTACGGGCGGCTCGCTCCGGCAGCGGCGCAACCAAGCCTGCACGTGCTGCTGTCTCGGTCGCCGCTGCGAGAGTTGGATTTTGAGCACGGAAGCGTCCGCTCCCCGGTGCGCGATGTCGGGTTGTGAGAGGTTGGCTACTTGATACGAACGTGATCTCGGAGCTGCGCAAGCCGAGTTGCGACACGCAGGTCAGGGCATGGTCGGACAGCCAGCATCCGACCAGTCTGTTTTTGAGCAGGGTCACGATCGCCGAGATCAGGTACGGCATCGAGCGACTGGCCGCAGTCGATCCATCCCGCAAGCGACTCGAGGCGTGGCTCGCCAACGAGCTGCGGCCCTGGTTTTCAGACCGGCTGCTCGATGTGGACGAGGATGTCTTTGTGATCTGGCGTCGCCTGGTGGAAGAAGGAAAGGCCATGCGTCATACCTTCCCACAGCCTGACCTGTTTATCGCGGCGACGGCGATCCTGCATGACCTCTGCGTCGTGACCCGCAACGTAGATGACTTCCTCCAAACGGGAGTGCCCCTCCTGAACCCGTGGATAGACACTCACCCACGATTCGCCGAATGAGCAACATGGCGCAGACCTGAGCAGGCGGACGACGCTGATGTCGCCACCCGCGAAATCAGCGGGTTCGAGAGTTCGAGGGATCCGGCCTCACCCTGATTTAATCCGTGGGCGGCGCGATGATCAAGGCTCCACGCGACGCCGTGCCAAGGTCGGAAGCCAGCGAGGTGGCGCGCGCTGGGGAACCGAGAGGTCGCTCGGGTGGCTTGTTCTAAGGGAGAGAGGCAAACGGAGATTTGAGGCCTAGACGGCGATCGAGCCGGCTCACCGTCGTCGGGGCGAGGAACTCGTGTTGCTCGGTACCAACTTCGACAACCCACCTGCCGTCAGGAGCCTCGATCCGGGTGACGAGCACCATTTCTCCGTCAGCCGTTCGACCGTAGCTTGATTGAACCGTGCATCCGACGCTTTGCGCCCAACGCAGATAATCCCCCAGCGTCGGATGTCCGCCGAACGGGAAGGCGGCCACAACCTGTTATGCCGCGAGGCCGAATTCGATCGCGATATCGGGTGCATCGGTCACGACCGCGGGGTGCACCGGCTTGAACTCGCCCGCTCTACGCAGCCACAGGTCATGGAAGTGCTGCGGGGCTGGTCCAATCCCCGCGAACGGTCTCCCGTGGCGTCGCAGGCTCTCGTCGCGTTCCGCCTGGATGGCAACCAGAAGCCGTTTTCCTAACTGGTCAAGGTCACGCGCTTGCGCACCGATGTCGTATTCGAGACATTGCGCAACCCAGTGTTCGCCCTCCTTTGAAAGCAGGACGCGGATCGGATCTGCTGCCGACACTTCCTCGTTCCTCCGTCGCCGCGACATGACACACTTCCAGTCAACGATCCGTCAAGACGGAAGTTAGATTGGCGCGGGTCGAGAGCGTGTTCCACCATCGATCTGGCGGAGGCGCGAGGGCTGACGGCCGTCGAGCAGCCACGTTGCTGCACGCCCCCGTCCTATCGCATGTCACAGATCGTCAAACCGAGTCGCCTCAGAAATCCCGGGGAGAGGCCGGTCTTCAATTCACCGCCGCCGGTCGGGACATAGTTGACGCCATTGCCGCGCTCGACATGCTGTTGGCGAGTTTCGGCTGTGGCTAACGGCCCTGAAGGCGGAACGCTGACCATCAGCACTGAACGGGTCGCGGGGAAAGCGCTCCGCTACCTCCTCCAGCAGTCGTTTCGACCCACCCCATCGCAATTAGCTTAATTTCAGCGCAATAGCTCTACCGAAGATCAACGAAATTACGTAGCTTTCGTGTGGCCGTGCCTTTTGCCTGGTTGATTCGCGAACTTTATAGGCCCCGAAAATGTTCTGCTCGCCTCAGGATCTGATCGTCAACTCGCCCATTTCGCGCTGTATCCTCAGCTCGGCGCTCAACGCGACCCGAGTGTCTTTTCTCCCGTATTTTGCTCGAACTTCAAAATCCGGCGCTAACGGTCTCGATGCCTGACCTCTTTAACTCATTCATCTCGAAAGCCTTCCTGCGCTCGGTATGGGCACTGGAATACGAGGCTTTCAAGGCGTCGGAAGAGGAGGCGGCCCTCACGGATCGTCTACGTCGCTGGTCTGGCCGGAGAGATCTTCGGGAGACGTTTGCCGAGGCGGCATTCATCCAAGAATTTTTCCACGATACTTGGGGATATGAGCAGACTGGCCAAGCCGGTACAGAGGCGGGCGTCTTCACGCTCTGGCCAAAATTTGCGATTGCGGGAGCCGGCGAAAGGGGCGGAACTGGCGAAGCGGACCTAGCCATCGGGTTTTTCCGGAAGGTGGCGCCGAACCCGATTCCCCAGGTGCTCTGTGAATTCAAGGACATTCGGTCTGATCTTGACGCGCCGCAACGGCGAAAGGGCAACAACAGATCGCCTGTGCGCCAATGCCTAGACTACCTAGGCTATGCGCGTCGCGGGCTGTTCCCGGCCGATCCGATCCTGCCGATTTGGGGAATCGTTACGGACATGAACGAATTCCGCCTCTATTGGTTCGATAAGGCTCACCATCAATCGCTGCGGTTTACAATCCTCGCAACCGACCTCCTCAAGGGGCCGAGCCTTATCGCCAATACCGAGGCGGCTCGGTTCGACCGATTTCTTTTCCGAAAGGTATTTCATCGAGAAACGCTGATATCGGAGACCGGCCGATGTGCACTGCTCACGCTGATCGAGCGGCAGCGGTTTCGCGACCGGGAATTCGAGAAGAGTTTCTACGACGAATACCGGAGATTTCGGGAAAGGCTTTACGTCGAGCTCCTTAAGAGGAACGGCCCAGGGACTCCCCGTTTTCCCGGAACGAATGGTCGGTTAGTCCGGCTTGCCCAAAAAATCCTCGATCGTTGCATTTTCATCTTCTTTTGCGAGGACATGGGGCAGGCACTGGCGTTCCCTCCCAAGTTGTTTCAAGAATTTCTAATAGACCGAAGCAACGACCCCTATTTCGACCCCGACGGAACTAATATCTGGCAGGATGTCCTACGGCTCTTCGGCGCGATGAATGAAGGGCGCGCCTTCGGTGGCAAGGCAGTCAACCAGTTCAATGGCGGCCTTTTTAGCCGAGATGACGACCTTGATCGGTTGCAGGTGTCCAACTCGATATTTTGCCAGCACCTGCAAGGCTGCAATGAGGCGACCTTATACACGTATACAGAGACGCTCCTCTACCTTTGCGCCTCCTACAACTACGCGTCCGACCTCGGAGGATTCGGGGGAGGACGACCATTTGATCGAGACCCATCTAAAAGCTTGGGTCTCTACACACTAGGTCGTATTTTCGAGCAATCGATTACCGAGTTGGAAATACTCGAAGCTGAGGCCGACGGTCGCCCCTCAATCAATAAATTGAGTAAACGCAAACGGGACGGCGTCTATTACACCCCTGAATGGGTTGTCGAACGGGTCGTTGACGAGACGCTTGGCCCGCTCCTTGCGGAAATCAAGCGTGAGTGCGGCTGGCCGCCCAACGGTGAACCTCGACTTGAGGCGATCAATGCCTATGCGGAGCGTTTGAAGTCACTGACTGTGCTGGATCCTGCCTGCGGCTCCGGCGCTTTCCTCATTGCTGCGCTCCGCTACCTACTCGACGCATGGCATGAGGTGGAAGGTCTCCGTCGGCAAGTCACAAGGAGCGTGGCAGCGGCAGATGATGACGCTGCACTTATCTCCGACATCCTGAAAGCAAACATCTACGGCGTCGACATCAATTCTGCTTCTGTCGAGATAGCCCAACTCGCGCTCTGGCTGCACACGGCGCGCGGCGACAAGCCTCTATCATCCCTGGATCAGAACGTCCGCGAGGGTAATAGTCTAATCAGCTGCGATTTCTTTAAGGGGCAGATCAATATCAGTCTCTATGGAGACGTTGAAAGAGAACGGGTAAACGCATTTGATTGGGAGAAGGCTTTTCCAGAGGTTCGCGAGCGGGGCGGTTTTGACGCCGTTATTGGCAATCCGCCTTATGTGAAGCGTGCTCATCCGGTTAACACCCAAGGACGCCATATCTTGATCACGTCTCGGCTCGGGGGAGGCTCGGCGACCTTTGGTTCCGTACGCGGCCAATCATCCTGCGGCGGAGCACAGGGCGGGAAACCACAAATAGGCCCTCCATGCCCTCGATCACCGCGGCTGGGGGCGCTGCCCCGGTCGTCAACATCTCGATCCGGCGGGATGGTGGCAGGAGCCAGCGACCACCGACAGCACGATATCGATGAAACGCTCCATCGAGGCCCTCAAGATTTAGTAGCTTTGGGTGTCAACCGGACAAGCATGATGTGAAGCTTCAGAATTTTCGAAGGGTGCACGCGGATATGGCGGAGTTCCTTCGCGAAGGAAGGCCTGAGGTTGGGATACGACCCTACGCAAGCACGCAATCCGGAAACTTTGATCTCTACCTGCCCTTCATTGAGAAAGGTCTTACTCTCCTCAACGAGCATGGCCGGCTGGGCTATATAGCACCGAGCCTTTGGGTTACTAACGAATATGGGCAAGGACTTCGAAGCTTCATCGCCGCGGGCCGCAACTTGGACCGGTGGATCGACTTCAAATCGTATCAGGTCTTCGACGAGGCAACCAACTACACGGCGCTGCAATTCTTCACAAAGGCACCGAACAAAACGATTCGTGTCGCAGAAGCGCCCACGGGCGATATTCCCGATGACCCGTGGGGCGGCGTCGGGCGCGCGCTCGTCTATGGCCGGCAGGAATTCGGGGAGCGTTGGCTACTCTTGACGGGTGAAGCGCGGGCATTAATCGACCGGCTCTATCAGAGCTGTAAGCGGCTCGACAATCCTAAGCACACGTCGAGCATTTTCGTCGGTATTCAGACGAGTGCGGACGCGATCTATCACCTAACGCGGCTGGGGCCGAGCCGTTACCTTTGCACCCCGAGGGGCGAACGTGCTGACCCACCCTACGAAGTGGAAATCGAAGACGCTTTAATGAAACCGCTTATCTCGGGCGCCGAGACGAAGCGTTATGTTACGCCCGAAACTAACACGCACCTCCTTTTCCCCTATGTGATTTCCGATAATGGCGCACGCTTGATCGATAAAACTACCATGCAAAACCAGTACCGGAAGGCGTGGATGTATCTCTTGAGCTACGAGACAGTGCTTAGAGCTAGAGAAAACGGGAAAATGGACGACGACCATAACTGGTGGGGATACAACTACCCAAAAAATCTCGACAAGCAGGAGATTGTAAAGCTCGTTATACCGCGCCTTGTGAACGATTTTGCATGTAGTGTCGACGACACTGGCTCCGTCTACCTTGACAACGTCGATGTCGGCGGCGTGGTGATCACAGACGGGGAAGAGCGGTTCTTTATCTCAGGCGTTCTAAACTCCCCTACCACAAATTTTGTCTTCAAGCGAATCTCTAAACCATTTCGCGGCGGCTATTTTTCCGCAAATAAGCAATTCATCGCGCCTTTGCCAATCCCCCCAGCGTCGCCATTTGATCGAGCCGACGTGGCAGCGAGGGCGAAGGCCCTCCAAGCAGCGCACACCGCGCGGCGCGACACGCTTGTGAAGATCCAGCGGCGGCTCTCCGCGACCCGGCAGCGCAACAAACCCGAGACTTGGCTCTTCGCCGGGCTCAAAACAAAGCGCGAGTTGGCGGCTGCTGCGCCTGCACCGCTCGATGCCGAAGATAAGCAGAAATGGGCCGAGCAGCGCTACAGTCTCGACCTCGCCGCCTACCACGATGCGATCAAGGTGCGGCTTCGACCCGGCGCGCCGCTTGCGGTGTCATTCGCCGATGGAGAACTGTCGTTCGCGATTGACGGTGTCCCTGTCATCGACAGAGTTTTCGTCGGCGACGCTGAGGGGGTGTTCATCGCTGCCCAATGGAGGGTCGTCGCGGCTACCTTCACAGTAACCGAGGGCACTGAAGGCAAGAAACTTGCCGAAGCTTTACGCAAACTGGCTGTAGCTGATAACCCTGCGCTGGTACAGCAAATCATCGCGCTCGAGGGCGAACTATCGGCGCTGGACGCCAACATCGCACGTCAGGAAGCCGAGATGAACGCGCTCGTCAACCGACTGTACGGGTTAACCGAGGCTGAAAAGATACTCGTCGAAAAAGGGCTAAAGGCGTACCAGAGTGAGGAGAGGACGTCGCCACTGACTCGATCGTTGCCGCCCGGCCGTAGGCAGCGCACGCGCTACTCCGACCAGCAACTCGAGCAAATGCGCTCCGATGCGCAATCGCCTCAGCCCAATGTCGCTGAAAGCCGGTGAACCTAAGCGGATGCAATGCTGTAAAACGTGCTTTCGTGCAGCCGATAGCGAGGACGCTTGGCGTTCGTTGAAGAACGGGACCGCCGGCCCTTCTACGTTGGTTGCACCCGCGCCCGCGAAGGCCTGTCGATCACCCGTTCTGAACAGGTAGTCCTCTATGTCAAGAAAATCCGAGTGTGCGCACATTTATATAAGCCAGCAGTGATCACGCCGACCGTTCCCGCATTCGTGAGGGCACTGGAGGCGATCGCACTTGCGCGCTGATCGCAGTGGCCTTGTGGACCGTCCACTGGCGCGATAGTGGATCTAGTGAGCCCCAAAGTCTTCACGATCGCGCCCGAGAGGCCGTTTCTGGCGACCTTGGCGGACGGACTGCTCGGGATGACCGGGGGCGATCCGATGCGGCTGCCGCGCGTCACCATTCTGCTGCCGACCCGGCGCGCGGTGCGTGCCCTGCGTGACGCATTTCTGCGAGCCACACCAGAAGGACGGGAGGCCGGAACGCCCCTCTTGCTGCCGCGCATGCGATCGATTGGCGATCTCGATTCGGACGAACTGACCTTGGCGGACGGCGCGGCGGATAGCGAAACGTTTGGGGTGCCGCCGGCAATTCCTGAACTGCGCCGCCGCCTGCTGTTGACTCAACTGGTCATGCGGTGGGGCCAGGTGCGCGGTCAGGCCCCGTTGCTTCCGGGCCAGGCTGCTGCACTCGCCGCGAGCCTCGCCCGCTTTGTCGACACTGTGGCAACGGAAGGTGCCAATTTCGCGCGGCTCGCCGACCTCGTTCCGCGGGACCTCGCCGCGCATTGGCAAATCGTCCACCGATTTCTTGAGATCCTGCCGAGCCAGTGGCCGCACATCCTCGCCGCCGAGGGCGCGCTCGACCCGGCCGTGCGGCGCAACCGTCTGGTCGAGCATCAGGCCGCGGCCTGGCGCCGCTCGCCTCCCAGTGACCCGGTCATCGCCGCCGGGCTCACCGGGGGCATTCCGGCGATGACCGGGCTGCTTTCGGTCGTCGCCACGCTCGACCACGGTGCGGTGATCCTGCCCGGGCTCGACCGCCGCGCCGACGACAACGAGTGGCAGGCGATCGAGCGCGACGAGGCGCATCCGCAATATCTGCTGGCGCTGTTACTACGGGCACTCGGGGTCGCGCGGGCAGATGTGAGGGACTGGCCCCCTGCCCTCGCCCCGTCCCCTTGCCCTCTCCCCGCCCCCTCCCTAACCCTCCCCCGCTTGCGGGGGAGGGAAGGGTGGGGGCAACGCGGGGAGAGGGCGGGACCCGCGAATCCCCGGATCAAGTCCGGGGAGGAGGGTGAGGGGTTTGATGACTTCGCCGATTTGCCCCTGTTCGCCGCCGCGGCAGAGCGGCTGACGCCTCAGACCGCGGCCCTGGGCCCCCGCTTTCGCGGGGGTGACGGAAGTGGCGGGGGCGGCGAAAAGAACGGGAGTGAGGGCGCGCGGGCGCGGCGGGTGTGGCTGGTCGGCGAAGCGTTGCGGCCAGCGGCGACCAGCGACGCGTGGCTCGGCTTGCCGCCGCAGGAGGCCGACACATTTGACGGGGTCAGCCGCTTCGATTGTGCGAGCGCGCAGCAGGAGGCGGTGACGATCGCATTGTTGCTGCGCCGCAAGCTCGAGACGCCGGGGGCGACCGCGGCACTCGTCACCCCCGACCGCGAGCTCGCGCGCCGGGTTGCCGTTGAGCTGCGCCGCTGGGAGATCGAAATCGACAATTCGGCTGGCCTGCCGCTGAACCGCACGCCGCCCGGCGGCTTTCTGCGTCTCGTACTCGAGCTCGCGGAAAGCAGGCTCGCCCCGGTGCCGTTGCTCGCCGCGCTGAAGCACCCGCTCGCCGCCGGCGGGCTCGACCCGGCCATCTTTCGGCGCTTGGCGCGCCGGCTCGAGAAGGCGATCCTCGGGCCGCGCCCGGCCCCGGGCTTTGCCGGTCTCAGAGCAGCGCTGCGCGAAGAGGACACTGGGTTACACCGCTTTGTCGATCGGCTAAATGCCTGTCTCGGCCGATTGCCCGATCTGCTCGAGGCGGGTGCGGTGCCGCTCGCTCGCCTCGTGATACCCCATATCGAGGCTGCCGAGCGGCTCGCGGCGAGTGCCACCGAGGCCGGCAGCAAGCGGCTGTGGGCCGGGGAGGCCGGCGAGAGTGCCGCGCGCTTCTGCCACGAGCTGATCGACGCTGCGCGCGACTTCCCGCCGCTCTCCGGCCGCGATTATCCGGCACTGTTCGAAGCGCTCGCCGCGGGAATGGTTGTTCGCCCGGCCTTTGGCCGCCACCCTCGGCTGGCGATCTGGGGGCTCGTTGAGGCGCGCCTGCAGCAGGCCGACCTGCTCGTCCTCGGCGGGCTCAACGAAGGCAGCTGGCCGGGTTCGGCCGAGCACGACCCGTGGATGTCGCGGCCGATGCGACGCGAGTTCCGCATCGCCGTCCCCGAACGCTCGGTCGGCATCGCCGCGCATGATTTTGTCCAGGCCTTCGGGGCGCCGGAGGTGGCGCTGACCCGCGCCGCGCGGCAGGAGGGTGTGCCGACCGTGCCGTCGCGCTGGCTGTTGCGGCTCGATACGGTATTGCGCGCTACCGGATTGGGTCATGCGCTCGGGCCGGACGAGACGGTCAAGGCCGCCGCCGAGCAGATCGACGAGCCCGAACATTACCGGCCATTGCCGCCGGCCACGCCCCGCCCGCCGCTCGAAGCCCGGCCGCGCCGGCTCTCCGTGACGCAGATCGAAATCTGGCTGCGCGACCCCTATGCGATCTACGCCCGCCACATCCTCGAGCTCAAGCCGCTGGACGAGCTCGACGCCGACCCCGGCCGTGCCGATCTCGGCATCGCGATCCACGCCGCACTCGACGAATTCGTCCACCGCTATCCGCACGAATTGCCGGCCGAGGTCGAGGCGGAATTGCTGGAGATCGGCCATGCGCATTTCGGACGAATGTTGTCGCGGCCCGGCGCTTGGGCCTTCTGGTGGCCGCGCTTCGAGCGGATCGCTCGCTGGCTCGTCGCCGAGGAGCGGATGCACCGGTCCCGGGTCGTCGAGAGCTTCACCGAGAGCGAGGGCAGTCTGACCTTGCCCGCACCCGGCGGGCCCTTCACCTTGACCGCCAAGGCCGACCGTATCGACCGCCTCGCGGCTGGAGGTTTTCTGCTGGTCGACTACAAGACCGGCTCGCTGCCCTCGAAAACGGAGATTGGCGCGGGGTTCGCGCCGCAGCTCCCGCTCGAAGGGGCGATCCTGCGGGACGGCAGCTTCGCCTGCGCTACCGGTGTCCCCGCGGCGCTTGAATATTGGCGGCTGACCGGCGGGGTTCCGGTCGGGGAACGCCGGCCGATCGGCAACGACGACCCCGGCAAGCTGATCCAATCGGTGCTCGACCGGGTCAGAGCATTGATCGATCGCTTCGACAACCCTGCGACACCTTATCTCGCCGAGCCGGTGCCGCGCTGGGCGCCGCGCTTTTCCGACTATCGCCATCTCGAGCGGGTCGCTGCGCGAGAGGACGAGGAATGACTCTTCTGCCTCGTCATCCGGCCCAGAAGCATGTGAAAGAATTGGCCAGGCGGTCCAGTCACCTCGCCCCGCTTGCGGGGAGAGGTCGGGATCCGCGCGTCTGCGCGCGGATGCCGGGTGAGGGGCAACGGCGCATCCCCAAAGCGCGGAGCCTCGTTCAACCTCCAAAAGGCCCCTCGCCCCTGCCCTCTCCCCGCGAGCGGGGCGAGGGAGCACTTTGCGTGGGTACCGGACTTCGAGAGAGTGACGAAACGGGCCGTGCTTGCCCGCAGAAGCGAACTTGAGATGATCGGAGCGACGGAAGCGCACGCGGCCCAGCGCCGGGCGATCGCACCCGGGGTCTCGGCCTGGGTCTCGGCTTCGGCCGGCACCGGCAAGACCAAGGTGCTGACCGACCGGCTGCTCGGGCTGATGCTCGAGGGCAGCGATCCAGCGCGCGTCTTATGCCTGACCTTCACGCGCGCGGCCGCCGCGGAGATGGCCAACCGGCTCAACGAGCGGCTCGCCCAGTGGATGACGTTGCCATATGACGCATTCTCCGGGGAGCTTCGCGAGCTGACCGGGCGAGAGCCGGACGACGCGATGATGATTCAGGCGCGGCAGCTCTTCGCCCGCGTGCTCGATACCCCGGGCGGCGTCAAGATCGCCACGATCCACGCTTTCTGTCAGGCATTGCTGCGCCGCTTCCCTCTGGAGGCCGACGTCTCGCCCGAATTTGTCGTGCTCGACGAGCGCGGCGCCGCCGAGGCGCTGCAGGAGGCCGTCGCAAGCGTGATCGTCACGGCGAGGGATGCCGGCGACCGTGGCTACCTCGCCGAGGCGCTCGCGGTGGTTGCCGGTCATGTCGGCGAGGACCGCTTCGGCCTGCTGATGGCCGCACTCGCCGGCCAGCGCGGCAAGCTCCGCCGCGCGATCGCAGGCGGCCACACGGCATTGCGCGAGAGGCTGTGCTCGGCGCTCTCCCTGCCTCCCGGGACCAGTCCGGAGGACCTCGCCGCCGCCTTTTGCGCCGAGGGTGCAGGCGACGAAAGCTCGCTTCGCGCCGCGGCGTCGGCGCTGGCCGCCGGGTCGCTCACCGACCGCAAGCGAGCCGCCACCCTTGCCGCCTGGTGTGAGAATCGGCAGCAACGTCATCAGATGCTCGAGGCGTACGCAGAGATTTATCTGACCGACGAGAAGGAGATCCGCAAGGTCCTGATAACCCGGGGCGCGGCCTCCGCCGCCACTTGCGATGCCGGCGCTGTCCTGATGGCCGAGGCGGAGCGGGTAAGAAAGTTCCGCGAGGCCCGGGCATCGGCGGTGCTGGTCGAGGCGACCTGCGCGCTGACCCGGCTCGGCGACGCGCTGATCCAAGCCTATGAGGAGCGCAAGCGAGCGCAAGGGTCGCTCGATTACGAAGACCTCGTAGTGAAGGCGCTAGACTTGCTGCGCCGCCCCGGGGTGGCGCCGTGGGTGTTGTACAAGCTCGACGGCGGGCTTGACCACATCCTGCTCGATGAGGCGCAGGACACCAACCCCGAACAGTGGCAGATCGTGGCGGCCCTCGCCGAGGAATTCTTTGCCGGCGATAGCGCGCGCGAGCGGCCGCGCACGATCTTTGCCGTCGGCGATGCAAAGCAGTCGATCTACAGCTTCCAGCGGGCCGATCCGCACGCCTTTCTGAAGATGCGACGGCATTTTGCGGCGCGCATCGCTGCCGCCCAGCAGGAGTGGCGAGTGGTGCCGCTGGAGATCTCGTTTCGCTCGACCGAGCCGGTATTGCAGGCGATCGACGCGATCTTCCGGCACACGGCCGCGCATGACGGGGTGGCGCTCGACGGCGACGCGATCCGCCATGTGGCCGCCCGTGCGGGCCAGGCGGGGCTCGTCGAGCTGTGGCCGCCGGTGGCGCCGCACCCCGACGAGGATGCCGATCCCGCGGCATTGCCGGTCACCGCTCGCCGCATTGCCGAGCCTTATGCCCGCCTCGCCGACACGATCGCCGCCACGATCAGGGGCTGGCTCGACCGCGGCGAGACCTTGGCGGCCCGCGGTCGCCCGATCCGGCCGGGGGATGTCATGGTGCTGGTGCGGCGGCGCAATGCGTTCGTCAGCGAATTGTTGCGCGCACTCAAGCAGCGCCACGTGCCGGTCGCCGGGGCCGATCGCCTGATCCTGACCGAGCAGCTTGCGGTGCAGGATCTGGTGGCGCTCGGTCGGTTCTTGCTGTTTCCCGATGACGATCTGACGCTTGCTTGCGTGCTGAAGGGCCCGCTCTTCGCACTCGACGAAGAGACGTTGTTCGATCTCGCCCATCGGCGCGGCGAGGAGCATCTGTGGGACCGGTTGCGCAGCCGCGCGGAGAAAAATGCGGCATTGCGACGGCCGGCGGAATTACTCTCCGCCTTACTCGCCCGCGCCGATTTCGTCCCGCCTTACGAGCTCTACGCCGAGATCCTCGGCGCCGGAGGCGGGCGGCGCGCCTGGCTCGAGCGCCTTGGACCCGAGGCGGACGACCCGATCGACGAGTTCCTCGCGCTGACCCTCGCCTATGAGCGGGAGCACGTGCCGTCGCTCCAGGGCTTCCTGCGCTGGCTCGCCGCCGGCGACACCGAGGTCAAGCGCGATTTCGGCGCGCGCCCACGCGACGAGGTCCGCATATTGACCGTGCACGGCGCCAAGGGGCTCGAAGCCCCGATCGTCTTTCTTCCCGATACGATGCAGTTGCCGAAACCCCCGGAGGCACTGTTGTGGACCGAGAGCGAGGATCTACCGCTGTGGCGCCCGCGCGCCGAGTTCACCGTCCCGGTCTATACCACCGAACGGGAAGCCGTACGCCGGCGCGAGCTGCAGGAATATCGGAGGCTACTCTATGTCGGCCTCAGCCGGGCGCAGGACCGGCTTTATATCTGCGGCTGGCAGACGCGAATCGCACCAAAGGAAATTTGCTGGCATGCGCTCTGCCGTGCCGGTCTTGCCGGGATCGCCACCCCGTTCGCTTTCGATGCGACGGCGTTGATCGGGCCTAACGGGTGGTCGGGAGAAGGATTGCGGCTCGTGGGCGCACAGATTGCGGCGCCCGTTTTGGAACCTCCGGCCAAGATCACGCGTCCTGAGCTGCCTCTGCCGCATTGGGCCAGAGAGCCGCCGCCTGACGAACCCGACCCGCCGAAGCCGCTCTTCCCGTCACGCCCCAGCGAGGCCGAACCTTCCGCTTCCTCGCCGCTTGGGATGGGCGGACGTGACCGCTTCAAGCGGGGGCTGCTCGTCCACCGGCTGCTGCAGAGCCTCCCCGAGCTGCTTGCGGGAGAGCGCGAGGATATGGCGCGCCGGTTTCTTGCGCTGCCAGCGCATGGGCTCTCCACCGAGGAGCAGGACGAGATCCGACGCGAGACCCTTGCGGTGCTGGGCCACCCCGATTTCGCCGCGATCTTCGGGCCTGGTTCACAGGCCGAAGTGCCGTTGGTCGGGCTGGTCGAAGGCCATGCGTTGTCGGGGCAGATCGATCGCCTGGTGGTCGAGGACGACCGCGTGCTGGTCGTCGATTTCAAGACATTGCGCCCACCGCCGGCCACCGAGGCGGAGGTCGCGCCGCTCTATCTACGTCAGCTCTCCCTGTACCGCGCCGCACTCGGCCAGATCTATCCCCGACATCAGATCCGTTGTGCGCTGTTATGGACCGAAGGCCCGCGTTTGATGCCGATCAGCCCCGAGCGCCTCGCAGGGTACCTGCCTTGACGCCGCTTTTTCGGCTCCCTTAATCTCTGCGACGAATTAACGCTAGGATGACCCGATGAAGCCGAACGCCGTCACCGACAGCACTTTCGATGCCGCGGTCCTCCGCGCGAGCGAGCCCGTGCTCGTCGATTTCTGGGCAGAATGGTGTGGCCCCTGCCGCATGATCGGTCCCTTTCTCGAAGAGCTCGCGACCGACATGGCCGGTAAGCTGACCGTGGCCAAGGTCAATATCGACGAGAACCCGCAGACCCCGATGAAATATGGCGTACGCGGGATCCCGACGATGATCCTGTTCAAAGACGGGCAGGTCGCCGCGACCAAGATCGGCGCACTGCCGAAGAGCAAGCTCTACGAGTGGGTCGAATTGGTGCTGTAAAGCCTGTTCAGCCCGGCGGCGGAAATTGTGCGATCCAATGCCGGGCGATGTCCTCGCGGCGGCAAACCCAGACGTGGCGGTGGGCGAGGATGTGCTCGATGAAGCGGATCAGCGCCTTGGCGCGGCCCGGGTGGCCGGTCAGACGCATGTGCAAGCCGACCGACATCATCCGTGGCCGCTCGGCGCCCTCTTCGTAAAGGAGGTCGAAGCTGTCGCGCAGAAAGGCGAAGAAATCATCCCCAGAGGCGAAAACGCCGCGGCCGAACTTCGAATCGTTGGTGGTCAGCGAATAGGGCACGACGAGGTGCGGCTTATCGCCGACCCGTACCCAATAGGGTAGCTCGTCGTTGTAGGTGTCGCTGTCGTAAAGAAACCCGCCGTGCTCGACCAGGAGCCGGCGGGTGTTTTCCGATGGCGCATAACGGCAGTACCAGCCGAGAGGAGTCTTGCCCGTCGTCCGGCGGATCAGGTCGACGGCCGCGGCGATCTGTCGTCGCTCCTCGTCTTCGGCGAGCCCGGGATGGTTGGTCCAGCGATAGCCGTGGCTGCAGATATCCCAGTCATTGGCGGCGATCGCCGCGGCCGCCGGTGGGTTCGCCTCGAACGCCCGGGCGCAGCCGAAAATCGTCACCGGCAGGCGGAAGCTCGTGAAGATCCGATGGAGTCGCCAAAAGCCGACCCGGGCGCCGTATTCGAACATACTCTCGGCGCCGAGGTCGCGCCCTCTGACCCCGAGATCGCTGCCGAGCATTTCAGTCAACCCGGTCTCGGACACGCCGTCACCCGCCGGATAGGAGAGCTCCGAACCTTCCTCGAAATTGATCACGAAATTGACGGCGATGCGGGCGTCGCCGGGCCATCGGGCATGGGGCGGCTCGGCGCCGTAACCGACGAAGTCGCGCGTCATGGCTTTCCTCCAGGCCCATTGGGATACCAGCCGCTGCGCAGGATTTCCTCGATCGTGAAGGGGCATTCGGCAGGTAAGATGCCGGCTGCCTCGGTCTCGCCATAACCCCGCAGCCCCAGCTCGGCGCGGTTCCGGCCGCCTTCGTATAGTTTCGCAAGTATCACTTCGGCGTCTCGACGCAATGTCGGCGAGATTTGGTCTTCCAACGCGTCGCGCGCCTCGGCAATTGATGCCATCCAGTCAAAGCGCGGCTGCTGAGCCGGCGAGTAAGCGAGCTTTAGGAGATGCTCGATGATGCGCCGGATCTGGCTGCGGACCGCGTTGCGCTGGCTCCTGCCCAAATCCTCGATCTCCTCGGCAACATTCTCGCGATCGAAACGGTTGTCGGCGACCTCCATCGTGCGCAGCACCATCGCCTGATGTTGCGTCCAGGCGAAGAAGTCGTCGTCGTAGTGAGTGCTATCCGTCATGGTGATTACCGTCTCAAAGGATGTCGATAACATAGCCCGGCCCAGGGCTCCGCGGGAGAGCGGTGACGCTCAGTCGGCCAGCGTCGGCTCGGCCTCCCTCCGCGCTGCGTGGCGGGTGATCAGCGCGACCGGCGCCGACAGCAGGAGCAGCAGGCTGCCGAGAATGACGAAGCTCTCGCCGGCCCCCCAGCGATCGGCAATCGCACCCATCACCGGCGGGATGACGATCGCCGCCAGCCGGTTCATCGTCTGCCGTAGCCCGACGACCGACCCTTGCCGGTAACGTCCGACGGCCTTGGCCTGCACCGAGAACATCAACGGCTGAACGACGCCCTGCAGCCATCCGCGCGCGGCCTGTGCCAGGAACAGCAGCAGAAAAATCCCACCAAGAAACGGGGTCACACAGATCAGCACGATCGACAACACCGTCCCGCTCAGCATCGTGCGCCGGGGATCGCCGAGGGCCATCGCCCGCCCGGCGAACAGGGAGCCGAGGCCGCTCATTACTTCGATGGCCGCAAACAGGATACCGATCGACGTACCGGTGAGCCCGTTTCCTTTGAGAAACACAACGTAAAGCGAGCTCTGCACGCCATTGGTCGCAGTGCGGAGAAAAATGATGGCCATCGTCGTTGCCACCGCCGGGATCGCCATCAGCGCGAAACAGCGCACATAGTCAGGCAGTCGAGGGATGACGTCTCGCGCCCGGAAGCCTGCCTGCTGGCGCGGAGCCCTGCCGTCGGCTAATGGGATCTCCGCTTCGGGGGCCCGCAAAAGCGCGATCGTCAATACCGCACCCCAGGCGACACCCAGCATGTAGGCCGGCCATGCTCCACCCCAGTCCCATGCGGCGCCGGCGATCATCGGCGCCAAAGTGGAGCCAAAGCGCGCAAAGAAGCTGAATCGACCGATATATTCGGCCTCACCTTCGGCCAGCTGGGCGATCAAAGTCTGCGAGCCGGACCAGGCAAACTGCAGTGCGGCGCCATTGACGATCTGCAACAGCAGTAAGGGCCAGAACCACGGTACCAGCGGAAAGATCGGCGCCAGCGCCATCGCCGTCCAGACAAAGAACAAGGCCACCCGGCGCGTCCCAAACCGGTCCATCAGCACACCAACGTGGATCGACAGGAACACCGCAAGCAGCGAGCGCCCGCCGACCAGCATGCCGATTTGGCCCGCGCTCATACCGACCGAGAGGCCATAGAGCGGGATCAGAAACATGTAGATTTCGGTGTAGCCCATCGCGAACGGCCCGGCCACGTAGACCGAAGCCAGCGGGCGGGACAGGCTTGCTGTCATCGTCGAGGGATCGACCCTTTTGCGGCTAAGGGTGTTCGGGTGGGCTCGGATACCAGTCCTCGCGGCAGATCTCCTCGAGTGACCAGGGACAGACCGAGGGAAGTCGGTCTTTGGCTGCGTCCTCGCCATGTCGGCGAAGTCCGACAGCAGCCCGTTTCCGACCGTCTGCATAGAGCTTATCGAGGGTCGCCTCGGCGTCGTGCTGGAGGGTCGGGGTGAGCTTGTCTGACAAACTTTGCCGCGCTTCGAGGATTGTCGCGATCCAATCCAGGCGCGGATCCTCCGCAGGAGAGTAGGTCAGTTTGAGAAGGTGCTCGATGATGCGGCGGATCTGGCTGCGCACCGCGTCGCGCTCGCTTTTGCCCAAGTCTTCGATCGCCTCGACGACGTGCTCGCGGTCAAAGCGATTGTCCGGCACAGGCATCGAGCGCAGCACCTCGGCTTGGTACTGGGTCCAGGCGTAAAAATCGTCTTCGTAGCGCGGTCCGTCCGGCATCGTCATTGCCTCATCCCAGTCGCATGTCGTGGCGCGGGCGACCCCAGTCAGCGGCGATCGCGGCGGCGCGCTCGACATCCTCCTCGAGCATCAGTCCTTGTTCGACGAGCGGCCGAGCGGCCGCGGTGATCGCCCTGACATAGGCCCCCGCATCGGGGTAGCGCTCGAGTATCGATCGTCTCGGGTCACCGGTCGCGCGGCGTTTCTCGGGGGTCTCGGCGAGAGGAATGTAGCTGCCCGAGAATTCGTGCATGGCACCTTGACCAAAGCCGCGCGCCCGCAAATTCCAGCCGCAATAGGTGCCGAGCGGTGCCGCCACCATCGGTGCCCTGACCCCGGCTTTGTCATTGCCATCCTCGTCGACCGCCGGCACCAGAACCGTGTATTCGCCGCCCGGCACGATATCCGGCGGCTCCTTCAGGATGCCCTGCTCCGCCTCCGGTCCGAAGTCCAACAACAGCAGCGCGCTCCGCGCGCGCGGCGTGGCCACCCCCGGAATTTGCGGAAATTGTTGCCGCCACTCTTCGATCGCGACCAACGTGCCGTCGGCACGGCGTGGAATTCGGCTTTCGGGGGGTGGCGTTCCGGCCGTCGCCCAGCGGTCCATCGCGTCGATCATGGCGCGGAACAGCATCGAGGTGGCAACAGAATTGTGGAAGTTCTGGCAAACCCCGCGCTCCGGCTTTTTCGGCAGCGGGTCCGCGAAATGCTGCGAGCTCGCCCACATGTAGATCCGCACCCGATCGGGCTGCGGCAGATCGTTGCCGCGGGTGTCGGTGTGGGCGAGCGACCCGCGCCGCTGCCAGTACTCGGTTGCGGTCTGCGTATGGATGACCAGTGGGTCGGTCGCCGGGCGCTTTAGAATAGCGTCGCGGCGTCCGGTCAGGTGATCGGTCAACTCGGCGTAGGAGAACGGAAAAGTGTCGGCCGGATTGAAGTGGTCCTCGTATTGCTGCCCACCTGAGACATCGGCGTTGGCGAAACGGTGATTGAGCCACATCCGGCCGGCGCCCGCGACATGCGGCAAGATGCCGTCGAACACCTTGCGCACGGCGGTGTCGGCGTTGAACCCGCGATAGACAAAGTCGCGCAGGCAGCGCCCGGTTTGCGAACGGCCCCAGGCATAGGCTTTTTCAATCGTGCCGCTTTGTTCGCGGAGCGGGTTCACCCGGCCGGCGGCATCTTCCTCGCCATACCGCAGAAAGCTGACGAAATCGCGCACCGCAGCATGGCCCAGGCGCAGCACCAGCGGGTCGCGTCCGGTATAGACCCGTTCGTAGATCCAACCCGGCTCGAACCCGCCGGGAATGTGGATGTGGCTATCGGAGGCGATCACCGCCTGAACGGCACCTTGGTTGTCAAGACCGGTGCCGCCCTCGATCCGCGCAAAGCACCAGCTTTCCGGCGGCACCGGTCGACCGCGAAATGCGCGCGGCCCGTAAGCCGTTCGTAAGCGCCGACCGAGCCGAATTCGCGGCCATCGGCAAAGACAAAGCGCTCGGCGACGGACAGCTCCACTCGATTGGTCATCAAACGCGCCTCCAAAAGGGCAGGCCCGGTTAGCATCGCATCGAGATTAGCCTCGCGGATTTTCCGCCCGCACAATTTTCAATTGCATCGATTGTTGCCCGTCGTCAAATCTGCAGCAAGTCTACAGCGAGAATTCCCCAATAGGTTGTAGTCGACCCTGCGCCCTGCCCGATGCTTTTATTGTAAAGCTAATCGGCATGCTCCAAGCCAACCAATTCGCTCATGGCGGAGGGGTCGAAAAGAGATCATGACATGCGATTAAGACAATTTTGTGGTCTGCATAATAGCAATCAAGGAGACCCGGCCGCGACTTCGAGAATGGTCAGCGCCAGCGCCTGGGCGCGTGGGACGATGGTGTCGATGCGGCACCATTCCTCGTCGGTATGGGCGTTGCCGCCGACCGGGCCGGTGCCGCACAGGGTCGGTGTACCGAGCGCGGCGGTAAACCCGCTGTCGGCGGAGCCGCCGGTGGCCTCGCCGGAGACCCGGAACCCAAGACCAGTGGCGGATCGGTCGTAGAGCTCGAGCAATTTGTGACTTGCCTCGTCCTGTTCGAGCGGCAGGAAATTGCCCTCTCGCAGAATGCGCGAATCGCTCCCCGGCAATTCGCAGCAGCGGCAGATCTCGCGCACCTCGCCGAGGATCTTTTCCATGATGTTGAGGGTCGGAAAACGGACATCGATCGCGGCGGTGGCACGCGCGGCGATCGTGTTGACCGATGTCCCGCCCTGGGCAAGCCCGACATTGACCGTCGTGCCGAGGTCGTAATCGGTCAGCCGATGGAGCCGCTGGATCTTGCGAGCCATCGCCTCGATCGCGCTGACCCCTTGGGCATGCGCCGCACCCGAGTGAGCGGCGCGCCCGGTCACCTCCAATTCGATAAAGGCGGCACCCTTGCGGCGCGAGACGAGGTTGCCGCTCGGCCGGCCGGGCTCGGCGTTGAACACCGCACGCGCTCCCTTTGCTTCGGCCTCGATGACCGGGCGCGAGGACGGCGAAGCAATCTCCTCATCCGAAGTGTAGAGCCCGGTCAACGGGCAAGGACAGCCAAAGCGCTGCAATGCTTCGAGGACGAAAGTATTCATCACCAGACCCGCCTTCATGTCGGCGACCCCCGGGCCAAAGGCCTGATTCCCATCGATCCGAAACGGGCGTTGTGCGACCGTCCCATCGGGGAACACCGTGTCGCGATGGCCCATCAGCACGATCGGCCGGCCGCCTCCGTTGCCGGAAAGCCGCGCCGCCATACAGTCACCAAAAGTGGCGTTGGGAATGGTCTCGCAGTCGATGCCCGTGGGTTCGAGATGAACCCGCAAGCGTTCCCCGACCGCATCGATCCCGCGCTTGTTGTAGCTGCCGGAATCGATGTTCACGAGATCCGCCAGTAGAGCGACCATCGCCTGATATTGCCGGCCGAGACACTCGACAATATCGGTCTTTGCTTCCACGCCCATGGCTCGCTCCAAGACGAAGGGACAAGATCCGGAGTAGACCTGCGGGGGTGGAGTTCAATCGCAACCGTCCGAATCGGTGCTCTTTTGCAATCCGAAGAAATTTCAATGTCGAGGCGCAGCGTGCACCATCTGGGATGAAGGCGGCCCCGTTATCTCGTGCGGTCATTCGGGGGCGCGAGCGGAGCCCACGAGCCTGGAACGCATGCTCACTGGCTTTGGAGAAGAGGGCCACGACACCACCAGCACCGTGCACCCCCCAGCCCTTCGAACCCCGGGCAGTGTCACATCAACTTTGCAGAGGGGTGTCATTTCTATATCGCGGTTACAAAAGCGTGTCGGATAAGTGGCTTATGGAAAATCGGCCGCGTAGCTGGCTTATGTGGAAACCGGGTTACTTTGATCCCAGCGGGCAATGTCGAGGGTACCGTCCGCATTGATAAAATGAACGGGCCGCGCGCGGATGATCTCCAGTCCTTCAATAGATTGCGCTGGGTCGTCACTTGTGTTCGGCCCTTGAGTTATGACGCCTACTGGCCTTCTCCAAAACAGCCCGTTCGCAGTTTGCAAAATTTCGAGAACTGGGCCACCGCTCATACCCCGGAAGTCATAGTTCTCAGGTAGGTCGTCCCCGAAAACCGAAATGAGCTTTTCTCGCTCGATTTGTATCGAGGTGCAACTTTCGTGCACGCTAGTGGCAACTCCGCCCATCGCCACGAATCCGAAACTTAATTCACGTGGAGCAAGCCGGCACCTCGCTTCACCGGTGCATCCACAGTATGCAACAGCACCGACTTCCACGAGGCGAGGAGGCCACGGCCTTTCAATCGAAATGAGGACGGCGCAGCCAGTTAATTCTACCTCGCGCCGGCTGACGCGCAGGGTGGCTATGTCTATCCCCTGGTGAATGCCGATGATGCGGTCGTATAGACGATTGATGAACTGCCCTTCTCATTCTTCCGCTGAAGATAAACAGTCCTGCCAGGCCCGTTGCCGCCAATCATGCACTGGAACACCGGATATTCGCTGTCTCTTAAGCATTCCTCGACGACATGAGCTGCTGTAACTGCGTAGGTGCCTTCCCCGGTATCGAGAAAGAACACCGAACCGCTCTTCACTTGGTCGTCGTTGCCGGTGCTATCGCGAAACGCCCAAAATAAAGGGGCTGTTATAGAGCGGACAAATTCGAGTTCTGTTGTCTCGAAACCATCAGACCTCACTGCCAGATGCTCCGTGGTGCGTCCGCGAGGCGCGGCGGATTGTAGGCCTAAAGTCCCGCAAGCTTTTTGAGCGCTGCCTGAGCATCGTCCCACATCTGGCATTCAGCAGGCGGTGTGTCCTGCCGGTTCGGCGCGGGCGGCATGTAGGCTAGCGCTTTGCGGATGACGCGCTCCTTCACCGCTTCATCTACCTCGTCAAACAGTGCTCGCACCAACGCATATGCGACGACCGTTGCATCGTTAAGTTCTTTCCGATCGAGGCTTTTCACGGCCTTCTCCCTTCAGCCGAAGTTTTCAGCATCACAAAAACACGAAGGCCGAAGCGTGAGGGGGTCGCTCCAATGGCTCCGGCTTTCTTGTTCATTCACCTGCGCCGTGGCGAACAGCCTACCGTTAGCGCGAAGGGGCAAGGGCGGGAAAACGTCATTGTTCGAAAGATTGCATTCTCAAAAAGTGCTAGCAAGATCAGGAACAAAACCTAGACCAGCTCCGGGAAAAAGCGGCGCACCGTATCGATGACGGCCTGACACCCACGTGATTTCCCCATCGCGTCTATGAATTCCTTAGCCTTATTCATCTTCACTTCTACTACCGGGGCATATAAATTTCCGGGTAGAAAATCAGGGTAGTTAAATCCGTACCGAGCGACAACTACGTTCAGTGGAGGATAATCTTTGACCTTAAGACCGCAAGATAGCTGGGCGGCAACTAACGATGCCAAGAGCATTGCCATGTCATCTGCGCTGATTTTATCTTTTGGTTTTATAAACAATTCCGCGTCGCGGGGCTCTAGCCGTTCCCGCTGATAGGCACACCATTGAGCAGGCCGCGTAATTTCGACTTCTTTCTTGCGGCGAGCGTATTCTTGGGTCAGTTCAGCCCTAAATTTCTTTTCCCCAAACGATTGGATACCAACATCGATGTACATCCGCTCATACTTTTGCGCCTTTTCGGCATTCAACGAGAATTGCGCTGAACAAAACTTTTTCAGAGCGTCGAATTCGGAAGCTGATCTGGCGATTCCATTCATCGTTATCTGCTGCGCAACGGCGGGAAATACCTGGAGGAGAAGTAAACCTGCTATGGCAGAACGACGCAATACTCGTACAAGCGACATAATGAGATCGTCTGCCCAGTCTGGTTTCGGAATGGTGTTCATCGTTGGTGTGCTCCTCGACAAAATTTAGAAGGTCGGTCTCCCAATTTCTAGATGTTGTATATCCTCCGTCGTGCGCGCTTGGCGTCAAACAAGCATAAGGGCCATTACGGCAAACTTCTTCAGGTAATCCCAAGTCTTCCCGTCAACGATTGAGTGAAGCCAAGAGCCGAGGAGCGATCAGCCGGATATTAGCCGGAAAATCGTTGGGCGATTACTTGCCGCTGCGGTCATCACTTGGCGCGCTCGACACAAGATACGCGTCAAGGTGTTTGTGTGAAGGGTACAAACCAGGTCGCAAGCACAAACAACTAGAATGCGCCTCGGGCTGCGCCCAAGTCCCTGTCGATCTCGGTTAACTGGTGGGCCAGCTTGTGTCGATTCGGTAGGCGTCACCACGTCTCCGTGCTGGCACTGCCGCCGCGGCAGCATCGCCTGTAGTTCGGTGCTCAACCCGAGTTGCAGCACCCGCCGCACCGTCGCCACCGGCGGGCATTCGGGCAATGGCAGGCGGGGTTTGGTCGGCCTCGAGGTTGTCGACGACGCCGTCGACCATCTCGCGGCCGTTTTTAACTACCTCATGCGCCACTATTCTTCGGGCGGTCGGCTCGGCCGCGCTGTTGACGGAAGAAGTCGCAGCCTCGGTCGTTTTCTGCCGGGAAAGTTTCTCGAGGGATCTTGGAAGGCGCGATTCTCCAACCGAATCGGCTATCAAATCGGCCGGGAGGAACGTCGCCGGGTCATGCCTGTTTGATGTATGGCACTCTTCGGTCCTGAGGGGGATGATTTGACGGTAGGTCTGCATAAGCTAAAGCTATCGCGATGAGCGAAGGTCTACGTATCTACAATCTCTTTCCGACTTTGGCGGGAACCATTCGCGAGTGGATGGTGCATCTTCCGCGAATCGCGGCGATGGGGTTCAATGCCGTCTATATCAATCCTTTTCACTATCCGGGATTTTCCGGGAGCCTCTATGCCGTCAAGGACTATTACCGCCTGAACCCGCGTTTCCGCGGCGGCGAGCAGGGGGACGATGATACATTACTAAGCACCTTCACCGACGCGGCGCGCGCACATGGGCTGCGCGTGATGATGGATCTGGTGATCAATCACACGTCCAAGGACAGCGAGCTCGTCGCGCTATATCCGGACTGGTTTACCCGCGATGCCAAGGGTGATGTGGTCTCGCCCGGCGCCATCGATCCTGCCGATTCCCGGCGTCAGACCGTGTGGGGGGATCTCGCCGAGCTCGACTACCGGCCGCCTCATCAGAGCCGGATCCTCGGCTATTTTCAGGAGCTGGTGCGCCACTATATCGGTCTCGGGTTCGGCGGGTTCCGCTGCGACGCCGCCTACCAGGTGCCCGCCCAGGTCTGGCGTGGTCTGGTCGATTCGGCCAAAGCGGCCTCTCCGAACGTCGTCTTCTGCGCCGAAACGCTGGGCGCGCCGAAGGGCACGGTTTTCGCGCTCGCCGATGCCGGCTTCGACTATCTCTTCAACAGCGTCAAATGGTGGGACTTCAAGAGCCCATGGCTGCTCGAGCAGTACGAAGCGTATCGCCATATAGCGCCCTCGATCGGTTTTCCCGAAAGCCATGACACCAAACGGCTGGTCGCCGAGCTTCTTGCTGCCGGCACACCGGACCCGCTGATCGAGCCACATTACCGCCAAGCTTATGCCTTTGCCGCGGCGTATTCGACCGGTGTGCTGATGCCGATGGGATTTGAATACGGCTGGTCGCAGGCGCTTAACGTCGTCACGACGCGCGACGACGAGCCCGAGCCGAAACGCTTTGACCTCAGTGGGTTCATCGCCGAGGTCAATACGGTCAAGCAGGCCATTCCGGCCTTGAACGAGGAGGGCCCGCAACGGCTGCTGAGCAATCAAGGCAATTCGCTGGTGGCGCTGGAGCGGCAAACCGAAAGCGGGAAGGATCGGGTCTTCATTCTCGTCAACAGGCATCAAAGCGAGCCGCGTGAGGCGGCGCTCGAAAAGCTCGGGGGGAAGGATCTGGCGCTCGCCGATTTCTCGCCTTGCCACCATTCAGCCGGCATCGAGGCGAAAGTTGCGGGTCGGCTCGTGGTCGAACCGCTGGAAGTTCGGGTTCTACGCGCCATAGTCTCCCCTCCCGCTGAGGCGCGCCTTAGAGCCCCTCACCCCAGCCCTCTCCCCGCAAGCGGGGAGAGGGAGGGCCGCGCCGATCCCCGGAGCGAGTCCGAGCAGGAGGGTAAGGGGCTTGAAACGGACCTTCGGCTACCGTGGCGACTCGAACTGCGGATCACTATCGAAGACGTCTACCCCGAGATCGAGGGCGGCCGCCATCCGATCAAGCGGGTGCTCGGTGACGAGTTAAAAGTCGAAGCCGATATCCTTTGTGATGGGCACGACCAGCTGCGCGCCGTGATAAAATTCCGCAGAGAGGGCCAGCAGTGGCGGGAAGCTCCGCTGGTCCTTTTCGACAACGATCGCTGGGCTGGCCATATCCGCCTCGATCAGCTCGGGCTCTGGCGTTACACGATCGAAGCTTGGACCGATCAGTTCGAAAGCTGGCGCGACGAGTGCGCAAAAAAGCTCCAAGCCGGCCAAAATATCGAGCTCGAACTGATCGAAGGCCGGGCGATTGTCGCCGCCGTGTTACGCCAGGCCGGTCCCGATGATTCGGCACAGTTCCGAACAATGCTGAGGAATTTCGATAGCGGCGATACTAGCCAACGTACCGAGTTGCTGCTCTCCGCGCCGCTTCACGAGCTGATGGCGCGCTGCCAACCGCGCGGCGATGTGGCGCGGTACGGGCGCGAGCTCGAAGTCATCGTCGACCGCAAGAGCGCGCTTTTTGCCGCATGGTACGAGATGTTTCCGCGCAGCCAAGGGCAGGTCGCCGGCAAGAGTGCCAGCTTTGACGATTGCATCGCGCGCCTTCCCGAGATCGCGAGGCTCGGTTTCGACGTCGTTTATCTCGTGCCGATCCATCCGATCGGGCGCGTCAACCGCAAAGGCAAGAACAACAGCACAGTTGCCGAGCCCGGTGATCCGGGCAGCCCCTATGCGATCGGCTCGGCGGAAGGAGGCCACCGCGCAGTCAATCGCGAGCTTGGGACGCTTGCGGATTTTCGCCGATTCGTCCGCGCCGCCGCCGCGCTCGGCCTCGAGGTGGCGCTTGATTTCGCGATCCAATGCGCGCCCGACCACCCCTGGGTGCGCGAACATCGTGAATGGTTCCGTTTCCGGTCCGATGGTACGATCAAATATGCCGAGAACCCGCCGAAGAAATACCAGGACATCGTCAATGTCGATTTCTACAACCCGGATCGGGCCGGATTGTGGGAAGAGCTACGCGACACGGTGATTTTTTGGGTCGGCGAAGGGGTGCATACCTTTCGCGTCGACAATCCCCACACCAAACCGCTGCCGTTCTGGGGGTGGCTGATTCGAGAGGTCAAACTCCGCTGCCCCGAAGCGATCTTTTTGTCGGAAGCCTTTACTAGGCCGAAGATGATGCGGGCCCTTGCCAAGGCCGGGTTCGCTCAATCCTATACGTATTTCACTTGGCGCAATACCAAGACCGAGCTTATAGACTATTTGACCGAGCTCACGCAAGGACCGGCAAGAGAGTATTTTCGACCGAACTTCTTCACCAATACGCCAGATATTCTGCCGATTTTTTTGCAGCAAGGAGGTCGGCCAGCGTTCCGCATTCGCCTCGTGCTCGCCGCAACATTGTCCGGCGTCTACGGGATCTATAATGGTTTCGAACTGTGCGAGAATACACCGTTGCCCGGGACTGACGAACCGACAGCTTCAGAGCAACAAGAGTATATCGAGCTTTATGGCAGCATGCCGCGTCCCGCGCGCGAGGAATATCTCAATTCTGAAAAGTACCAGTACAAGGTGTGGGACTGGGATCGACCAGGCAACATTAAAGAGGATATCAGGATCCTAAACCGGTTCAGGCGCGACAATCCCGCATTGCAGGAGTTTCTTAACCTGCGGTTTTTGAACTGTCCAAATCCGAATATTCTCGCTTATGCTAAGACCTCGGCGGATGGAGCCAATACCGTTATTGTCTCGGTCAATCTCGATCCGCGTGCCGTGCACGAAGGCGAAGTCGAGCTGCCGCTAGCCGAATTCGGTTTGTCAGAGGATGCGGAATTTTCGCTCGAAGAGGCCTTTACCCAACTCGTCGTAACCTGCCGAGGTACCCGCCAGCGGCTTTGCCTCGATCCCGAGACCAACCCATCGATGATTTTCCGCCTGCTTCGTACCACGACCATATGACCCCACCCGACGACGCTTCGGCCCCGCTGTTCCGCGGCAGCGAATTGGCGCAGCCTTCGAGCCCGGACCCACTCTGGTACCGGGATGCGATCATCTATCAGCTGCATGTGAAGGCCTTCTTCGACGCCGATGACGACGGAATCGGCGATTTTCAGGGTTTGTGCCGCAAGCTTGATTATCTCCACGATCTCGGGGTCACCGCGCTGTGGTTGTTGCCTTTCTATCCCTCGCCGCTGCGCGATGATGGCTACGACATCGCGGATTACAAGAACGTCAATCCATCCTATGGACGGATGGCGGATTTCAAG
Organism: uncultured Alphaproteobacteria bacterium; assembly: GCA_963703745.1. Taxonomy (GTDB): domain Bacteria; phylum Pseudomonadota; class Alphaproteobacteria; order ATCC43930; family CGMCC-115725; genus AP-15. Next base: position 1,814,397 of record CAVPFL010000002.1, read on the forward strand.
ACCTTCATGCGCGAGGCACACCGTCGCAATCTGCGCGTCATCACCGAATTGATCATCAACCATACCTCCGATCAGCATCCCTGGTTTCAGCGTGCGCGTCTTGCAAAGCCCGGCTCGTCTTTCCGTGACTTTTATGTGTGGAGTGATACGGACCAGAAATTCCAGGAAACCCGTATCATCTTTGTCGATACCGAGAAGTCGAACTGGGCGTGGGACCCGGTGGCGCAGGCCTATTACTGGCACCGTTTTTATTCCCACCAACCCGATCTCAACTTCGATAATCCGCGAGTATTGCGAGCCGTCTTCAACGTGATGCGTTACTGGCTCGATCTCGGGGTCGACGGGATGCGACTCGATGCAGTGCCTTACCTGATCGAGCGCGAGGGGACAATCAACGAAAACTTGCCGGAAACGCATGAGATCTTAAAGCGGCTACGCCGCGAACTCGACACGCACTACACCGGACGCATGCTCCTCGCCGAAGCCAATCAGTGGCCCGAGGATGTGCTGCAATATTTCGGAGCGGGTGACGAATGCCACATGGCGTTCCACTTCCCGCTGATGCCGCGCATTTACATGGCGGTCTCGACCGAAGATCGACATCCCATTACTGACATCATGCGCCAAACGCCGGATATTCCAGAGACCTGCCAATGGGCGGTATTTCTGCGCAATCACGACGAGCTGACGCTCGAAATGGTCACCGATCGCGAACGCGATTATCTGTGGAGCCACTATGCCGCCGATCGGCACGCGCGTATCAATCTCGGGATCCGTCGCCGGCTCGCGCCGTTGATGGAAAACGATCGTCGCAGAATCGAACTGCTCAATGCGCTGTTGATCTCGATGCCGGGGACACCGGTTCTTTATTACGGCGACGAAATCGGCATGGGGGACAACATCTTCCTGCGCGATCGCGACGGCGTGCGCACGCCGATGCAATGGTCGTTCGACCGCAATGGCGGGTTCTCCCGCGCCGACCCCGCGCGACTGTACCTGCCGCCGGTCATGGACTCGGTGTACGGGTTCGAGGCGGTCAATGTCGAGGCGCAGAGCCGTTCACCGTCATCGTTGCTGAACTGGATGAAGCGGCTGATCGCGGCGCGTCGGTCGCGGCGCGCCTTCGGCCGCGGGGCACTGCGCTTTCTCTACCCCTCGAACCGAAAGGTCATCGCTTATCTGCGTGTCCTCGATGATGAGATCATCCTTTGCGTCGCCAATCTGTCGCGTTCGCCCCAAGCGGTGGAGCTCGACCTCTCCGAGTTTCGCGGCCGCCAACCGGTCGAGCTTCTCGGGCGCAGTGTCTTTCCGACCGTGGGCGAATTGCCCTACTTGCTGACATTGCAGGCGCACAGCTTCTTTTGGTTCGACCTGCTCTCCGTCGCTCAAGAGGATTCCACGCTGCAGGCAGCACCACCCGAATTCCTGACATTGGTCATGCCGCGCGGGTGGTCCGACCTGTTCCGGCAGCATAATCTGCCGCAGCTCGAGAACGATGCGCTCCCCGCCTTTCTGCCACGCCAACGCTGGTTTGGGGAGAAGGACCAGCGGATCAAGACCATGGCGGTGCGGGCGCATGGTGAGATCGTCCGAAAACTGGAGGACGGCTCGAGTTCGGAGTCCTTTTTGGCGCAAGTCGTCGAGGCGCAACTCGCCAGTGGCAGCTGTGCACGCTATTTCTTGCCGCTGGCCGCAATCTGGTCCCCGGCCGAGACCGAACTGCGGCAGGGACTGACCCAGGTCACCCTGGCCGAACTGCGTCAATCCCGGAAAGAGGGCGTGCTCGTCGACGCCATATCTCAGGATGGCCTCGCGTTGGCCCTCATGGACGCGATCAACCGGGAAGCGACGGTGCCACTCGAAGGTGGCGAAATCCGTTGCCGCAAGACGCCGATTTTTGATCGATCGGCAGTTCCCGAGCAATTTACGGTTCGACGAGCTGGAACGGAACAGTCAAATAGCTCGGTGTTTTTTGAAGAGTACGGGATGCTAAAGCTTTATCGGCGGCTCCAGGCCGGCCTGCACCCCGAGATCGAAATGTCTCGGTTTCTCGTTGAGTCCGCTGGATTTGCCAATACGCCGCCACTGCTCGCGACGCTGGAGATCGCCGTCGACGGCGAGAACGGAAGAGAGGGGCACGCGCTCGGCGTATTGTTTGGCTTCGTCCGCAACCAAGGAGATGGCTGGACCCAGGCGCTGAACTATCTGACCAGATATCTCGACGACGCGCTGATTTCTGGCGCAGAGGGCCGATCCGATCTGGCTGATCCTGACGTCTTTTTCCTGATGCTGGCGCGCCAGCTCGGCATCCGTACCGCTCAGATGCACCGAGCGCTGGCCGAGCACGCAGGCGACCAACCCGATTTCATTCCCGAGCCGCTCACTCCCGAGGACATCGCCGAGTGGCGCGATGATCTCGCCGCCGCTGCTGCACATATGCTGTCCAGTTTGGAGCGCGGACGCGCGCGCCTGCCTATCGCGACCCGCGATATCGCTGACCGGGTCCTGGCGCGTCGCGACGTGCTGTTTGAGCGTATCGTGAGGCTAATCCCGGACACCGTTGAAGCGCAAAAAACGCGGTATCACGGGGATTTCCATCTTGGTCAGGTGATCGTTGTACAGAACGACTTCTTTATCATCGATTTCGAAGGCGAGCCGGCACGACCGCTCGCTTCACGCCGACTTAAGAGCTCGCCCTTGCGCGATGTCGCCGGGATGATCCGTTCGTTCGACTACGCCGCGGTCGCCGCCGTGCGGCAGCTAGCGGAGGCACGGCCGGCGGCGGAGCCGAGAATGACGCAGCTTGCCGAAGCCTGGCGGCAACGAGCGGTAGACGGCTTTCGCGCCGCCTATCGCAAGGCGATGCGCGGTTGCTCGGCTTATCCTGTGAGCAAGAAGCAAGCGCGCTTGATGACGGCATTCTTTGTACTCGAAAAGGCCGTCTACGAGGTGTCCTACGAACTGGCGAACCGGCCCGCCTGGGTCGATATCCCCCTCAAAGGGATCCTTGGGATTTTGGCCAGGACCGAGAGGGGCGAGCATGCCGCAGCGGCCTGACCCGGAGGTCGAGGCTATTGTTGAGGGGCGTCACGACGACCCTTTCTCGTTCCTCGGCATGCATCGGACTTCAACCGGGATTTGCGTACGCGCGATGCTACCGGCGGCGCAAGAAATGGCGGTCGTCGAATCGGCAACCGGCAAAATCGCTGCTAAGGGCGTCAGGACTCATCGCGACGGTCTCTTTATTGCGACGTTGGCCGATCGAGGGGAGCCGTTTCGCTACCGGCTGCGTATATCGAGTGGCGTCTTCCAGAGTGAATTCGACGACGTCTACCGTTTTTCCCCTGTTCTCGGCGAGCTCGACATACACCTCCTCGTCGAGGGCAACCATCTTGCGAGCTATCAAAAGCTCGGCGCACATCCAATCGCCCACGAGGGTACCGAGGGGGTCGCTTTCGCATTGTGGGCGCCCAATGCGCGCCGGGTCAGCGTGGTCGGCGACTTCAACGCCTGGGACGGCCGGCGGATGCCGATGCGGCGCCGAGAGGCGAGTGGGTTCTGGGAACTCTTCGTGCCCGGGCTGCGCCCCGGCCGCCTGTACAAATACGAGATCATAGGAGCCGAGGGCCGATTGCTGCCGCTAAAGGCGGATCCACACGCTGAACAATCGGAAACGCCGCCGGGTACCGCATCGGTCGTTGCCGACCCGTCGCGGCATATCTGGCACGACGGTGCTTGGATGGCCGAGCGCTGGCGCCGCAATGATCGCGAATCGCCGATCGCGATCTACGAAGTCCATCTCGGCTCCTGGCGACGCAATCTCGCCGAACATGGACGGTACTTGACGTACCGCGAACTCGCTGGCCAGCTCGTCCCCTACGTCCAAGATATGGGCTTTACCCATATCGAGGTCTTGCCGATGGCGGAATACCCCTTCGACGGCTCCTGGGGATATCAGCCAATCTCGCTGTTTGCCCCGACCAGCCGGTACGGGGCGCCCGACGACTTCCGCGCTTTTGTCGACGCCTGTCACGTCGCGGGACTGGGCTTGATCCTCGACTGGGTGCCCGGACATTTCCCAAACGACCCCCACGGGCTCGGTCGGTTCGACGGAACGGCGCTCTACGAGCATGCCGACCCTCGTCAGGGCATTCACCCCGATTGGAACACGCTCATTTATAATTATGGGCGACGGGAGGTGGCGAACTTCCTCTTGTCGAGCGCGCTCTATTGGCTGCGCGAATTCCATATCGATGGGATCCGGGTCGATGCGGTCGCCTCAATGCTATATCTCGACTACAGCCGTCGCGAAGGTGAATGGATCCCCAATACCTTCGGCGGACGCGAAAACCTCGACGCGATCGCGTTTCTGCGGCGGCTGAACGAGCTGGTGTTTGGGGAAGGAACCGGCGCGACCTCTGTAGCCGAGGAGTCGACGGCCTGGCCGATGGTGTCGCGCCCGGTCTACATCGGTGGGCTCGGCTTTGGTTTTAAATGGAACATGGGGTGGATGCACGACACGCTGCACTATATGTCGACCGACCCAATCTATCGAAAGTTCAATCATAACGACCTCACTTTTGGTCTTCTTTATGCCTTTCATGAGAATTTTATTTTGCCGCTCAGTCACGACGAAATGGTGCACGGCAAGGGATCGCTGATAAACAAGATGGCGGGCGACCGCTGGCAGCGCTTTGCTAATCTGCGCGCCTGCTTGACTTATATGTGGACCCAACCCGGCAAGAAGCTCTTGTTCATGGGTGCCGAGTTTGCGCAGGAACGTGAGTGGAACCACGATATCGGGCTCGACTGGCAGCTGCTCGCCGATCCCGCGCACGAAGGGGTGCGGCGGCTCGTGCGCGATCTCAATTTTCTCTACCGCGATACACCGGCACTGCACCGGCTCGACTGCGATTCCGACGGCTTTTTGTGGATCGACCTAGCGAACGCGGCCGAAAGCGTTATTGCGTATCTTCGCCGCGGCCGCGATCCGCACCAGCTTGCGGTCATGGTCTGCAACTTCACTCCGGTGCCGCGCGAGGACTACCGGATCGGCGTCCCGCGGCCCGGGCGCTACCGCGAGCGCATCAACACCGACGCAGTGGAATATGGCGGCAGCGGGGTCGGCAATGCTGGAGAGGTCCATGCCGAGCCTCATCCAATACATGGCCACCATCACTCGATCTGCCTAAGGCTCCCGCCGCTCGGCGCGCTGATCTTCACTCCGGATTAGGTCCGATGGCGGCGCAGACCAAGGTGTGGCCGGGGCGTCCCTATCCGCTTGGGGCGACCTGGGACGGTGAAGGCGTCAATTTCGCCCTCTTCTCGGCTCACGCGGAAAAAGTCGAATTGTGCCTGTTTGATCGCTCGGGCAACCGCGAGGAGACGCGGATCGCCCTCCCGGAATACACCGACGAGGTCTGGCACGCCTATTTGCCGGACGCACGTCCGAACCTGCTTTACGGCTACCGCGTCTATGGGCCGTACGACCCTTCGAATGGACACCGTTTCAATTCAAATAAGCTGCTGATCGATCCATACGCCAGGTCGCTGCACGGCCGGCTGCGCTGGAGCGATGCTGTTTTTGGCTACCGCATCGGCAGTCAGCGCGCCGATCTGACCTTCGACCGGCGCGACAATGCGCGCCAAATCCCGAAATGCCGGGTCGTCGAGCCCGCCTTCACTTGGGGCGAAGATCGTCGTCCGCAGATCCCCTGGGAAGAGACCATCATCCTCGAGCTGCATGTGCGCGGGATCACCGTCAAACACCCCGAGGTCGACCCCGCACATCGCGGTACGTTTGCCGGTCTCGCATCGCCGGCGATGATCGACTACCTGGTCGAGCTTGGAGTGACCGCAGTAGAGCTGCTCCCAATACACGCTTCGGTCGACGACCGCCATCTGATCGAGCGCGGCCTGGTCAACTATTGGGGCTACAACTCGATTGCTTATTTTGCGCCGGATCCGCGCCTGTTGGCGACGAACTCGATCGCCGGCTTCAAGACCATGGTCAAGCGGCTGCACGATGCCGGGATCGAGGTCTTCCTAGACGTTGTTTACAATCACAGCGGCGAAGGCAATCAGCTCGGCCCAACCTTGTCGTTTCGCGGCATCGACAATGTGTCATACTATCGATTGGACACGGACCGGCGCTTTTATCAGGATGTCACCGGTACCGGCAATACGTTAAACCTGGACCATCCACGAGTGTTGCAACTTGTCATGGAGTCGCTGCGTTACTGGGCGTTGGAGATGCATGTCGACGGTTTCCGCTTCGACCTGTGCACGACGCTCGCCCGCGAGAATGGCGCTTACGGTCAGGGCAGCGCGTTTTTCGACACGATCCGGCAAGACCCGGTAATGGGTAGCCTCAAGCTGATCGCCGAGCCTTGGGATCTCGGTCCCTACGGCTATCAGCTCGGCAATTTTCCACCGGGCTGGGCCGAGTGGAACGGGCAATACCGGGATACGGTCCGGCGTTTTTGGAAGGGGGACCAAGGTCTCGTCGCCGATCTCGCCTCGCGCGTGGCGGGCTCGTCGGATATCTTCGACCATCGCGGCCGGCGCCCTTGGGCGAGCATAAATTTTGTTACTGTACACGATGGTCTCACATTGCAGGATCTGGTCAGCTACAAAGACAAGCACAATGAAGCCAATGGCGAGGAAAATCGCGACGGAAGCGACGCCGATTTCAGCTGGAATTATGGGGTCGAGGGGCCGGCCTGCTCTGCTGACGTCACCGCTCTGCGCGACCGCCAGAAGCGCAACCTGCTCGCCACCCTGCTTTTGTCGCTTGGCGTTCCGATGCTGCTCGCCGGCGATGAGATTGGACGGACGCAGCGCGGCAACAACAACGCCTATTGCCAGGACAACGAAATCTCATGGTTCGACTGGGAGCATATCCGAACTCAAGACCAGGATCTCCATCGTTTCGTCCGCTATCTGATCCATCTCCGTCGTCGCCATCGCGTCTTTTCTCGCCCGCGCTTTCTACGCGGTGAGGTGCTCTCAGAGGCCGGAGTCAAGGATATTACCTGGATTACCCCATCGGGCCGGGAGGCGACCGCCGAGGACTGGAACAATCCGGTCGCGCTGTCGCTCGGTTATGTCTTGAGCGGCGCGGCAGGCGAGTTCTTCACACCGGGCGGCCAGCGAGACATCGACGAGAGCTTTCTCGTGATGATGAACGCCTATCACGAAGATATCGATTTCCACATCCCATTGCTCGCCGCGCCATTATCCTGGGAACCCCTCGTCGACACCTCGCAGCCGACGGGGCGTGTCTCTGACGGCACGCTCTATGCGTCGGGAGGAGTGTATCGGCTTCATGCCCGTTCCTTTGTTCTCTTCATCAATCGCGCACGGCCAGAGTCGCCGCGAACAAAAACGATCGCGACCAGCGTCGTGCTAACTGGGATTCCTGAGCCCGGTGAGGATGATGCGACCCCGTCGTGAGCTTTCGCTTCCGGGGTGACATGCGCGCCCGCGCCCAGATCGAGGAGCTCGCTCGTCTCGTTGGTATCGAGCCGCACTATACGGATACTTTTGGTCAAACTCATGACGTGTCCGACGCGACGCTGCTGGCGCTGATTGGCGCTTTTGGTCTTCCAGCCGATCCGGCAGTCGCTCGGCGCGAACTGGCGGAGCGGCAGCGGCACGCGCCGCTGGGCCTGGGTCCGGCGCATTTCGTCGACGTCGAGGCACCGCATCCCGAGCTTGTGCTTGACCTTCCGGATGGCGGTCGAGAAATCTTGTGGGTCTGCCGCCTCGAAAGTGGGGAGGAGCGCTCCGGTCGACTGGAAGCGGTCTCCGGCCGAGAGGCAGAGCGGATCATCATGCCATTGCCAGCGGGATTGCCGCTTGGTTATCACCAGCTTGACCTAGATGCCGCCGGTGTTGCGGCGCGGCTCGGCCTCATCGTTGCCCCACCTCGCTGTTACCTCCCTGACGAGCTCGGGCCGGGCGCCCGCAGCTGGGGCCTGACGTGCCAGCTCTATGGTCTGCGCAGCACTAGCAATTGGGCAATGGGAGACTTCACTGATTTGGCAACGCTTGCGCGCGCTGCCGGGTCCTACGCCGCGGTGACGCTGGGCATCAACCCGCTACACGCGCTGTTTGCCGCCGAACCGCTACACGTCAGCCCTTATGCGCCGTCGAGCCGGACCCACATCGATTACCTTTACATCGACGTCGCCGCTGTGCCCGGTTTTGCCGAGGATCAGACGGCGCGCGCACTGATCAAAGGAGAACGGGTCGCGGTGACCCTCGCCGGCGCGCGCGCAGCTCGGCTCATCGATTACCATGCGGTTGCTGCGTGCAAGCGGCCCGTGCTGGAGGCGCTGTTTCGCCGCTTCCAGACGCACGAATTGGGTACCGAGGCCACCGCAAAGGGCGATCTCGGCCAGGCTTTCCGTGAGTTTCAGCGCAACGGCGGGCAATCGCTCGTCGATTTCGCGGTCTTCGAAGCACTCCACGAATATCATTGCCGTGAAGGAACGGGGTTCTCGTGGCAGGATTGGCCGGCGTCGGTGCGCAACCCGCGTTCACCGGAGGTTGCCGAATTCGCGGCCGCACATCACGACCGTGTCGAATTCTTTCAATATCTGCAATGGGAAGCTGACCGCCAGCTGGCTGTGGCTGCGGCGGCCGGGTGCGAGGCCGGATTGTCCCTGGGGCTCTATCGCGATCTCGCTGTCGGCGTGGATCCCAACGGCGCCGAGGCATGGGCGGACCAGGAACTCATTGCATCCGGAGCATCGATCGGCGCGCCCCCTGACGCGTTCAACCGAGCAGGGCAGAATTGGGGGTTGGCACCGGTCAACCCGATGATTCTCCGACAGCAAGGTTACGCGCCCTTCATCGCGGCGCTGCGGGCCAATATGCGTCATGCCGGGATCCTGCGGATAGATCACGCCATGTCGCTCAATCGGCTCTACTGGATCCCGTCCGGAATGGAAGCAAGCGCCGGTGCCTATGTATCTTATCCATTTGAGGATCTGTTGCGGCTGGTCACCCTTGAGAGCCATCGGCAGGCTTGTGCTGTAATCGGTGAAGATCTTGGAACCGTGCCGGTCGGATTTCGCGAAAGGATGCGGTCGGCCGCGGTGTTATCCTACCGTGTTCTCGTGTTCGAGCGCAGACACGACGGGGGCTTTGTGCCACCGGGCGGGTATCCGCCCCTCGCCACGGCTTCGGCCGCGACCCATGACATCGCGACACTCAAAGGATTCTGGCTCGGCCGCGATATTGCCTGGCGTCGGCGGCTAGATCTCTATCCCGACGTGGAGACCGCCAAGGCGGACGAGAGAGAGCGTAGCAAGGACCGTCGTCTGCTCCTCGACGCGCTCGTCAGCGAGGGGCTGCTCGCAGCTGAACGTGTTGGCCACTTTCTTTCTGAGAGCGGTGTTCCGGCCTATTCGACCGAGCTTGGCGACGCGATCCTGACCTTCCTTGCGTGTTCGCGCGCTCGGCTGATGCTGATTCAGCTGGAAGATGTCGTCGCGGAGGGCGAGCAGTCAAATCTTCCCGGCACGATAGACGCGCATCCGAACTGGCGTCGCCGCATGTCCCGCTCACTCGAAGCGCTCCTCTCCGGTCCCGATTTGCCGCGGATAGCGGCGTTGATCGAGGAGGGGCGTCTGAGCTCTGCCAGGGGATGAACTATCCGTCCCAAGCGACCGTCGTCATGCCGGCGATCTTGCCGGCATGACGGGAGCCGCACCAGAGATTCTCAACATCGTGAGCAGAAGGGACTATAATGCCACTTATGAGCTTGGGCATGAGCCGCGGGATCCCGGGTTACCCTAGCGGCTCGCCCAGGGGGTCGGCGGGGGAGGCGGGGCCCGTGCCTCCCCGCCCGCTCCGCACTCAACCCACCACTTACAGTGGTCGGAACGGCGGAGGGGCCGAACCGCTTTATCGCGGCAAGAGGCTCGCACCCATCAGGAATTCATCGATCGCGCGAGCGCACTGCCGGCCCTCGCGGATCGCCCAGACGACGAGCGACTGGCCGCGCCGCATGTCGCCCGCGGCGAACAGCTTCGGAACCGTGGTGCGATAGTCGACCGTATTGGCTCGGACATTGCCGCGAGGATCGAGCTCGACGCCGGACTGCTCGATCATGCCGGGCCGGCACGGCCCGAGAAAGCCCATTGCCAAGAGGACGAGATCAGCCTTCAAATTGAAGGTGCTGCCCGGGACCTCCTGCATTACAAAGCGGCCGTCTGGGCCCTTGGCCCAATCGACCCGAACGCAATCGAGTCCTGCGACCCGTCCGTCCTCCCCAACAGCGCGTTTGGTCAATACCGACCAGTCGCGCTCGCAGCCCTCTTCCTGCGATGATGAAGTACGCAGCTTCAACGGCCAGTCGGGCCAAGTCAGCGCCTTGTTTTCGCGCTCCGGCGGCTTCGGCAAAATTTCAAGCTGGGTGATCGACGCCGCCCCTTGGCGCACTGATGTGCCGATACAGTCGGAACCGGTATCGCCGCCGCCGATCACGACGACATGTTTGCCCGCAGCGGTGATCGTACCGTGCGGCGCGGCGCGTGCCTCGCTGTCGCCGGCATTACGCTTATTCTGCTGCGGGAGGAAATCCATCGCGAAATGGATGCCGTCGAGTTCGCGTCCGGACACTTCGAGGTCGCGTGGCGCTTCGGCGCCGCCGGTCATCGCCATCGCATCGAATTCCTCGATTAGCGCCGCCACCTCGATGTCGACCCCGACTTCGACCTCGGTCCGAAAGACCACGCCCTCGGCCTTCATCTGATCGACACGACGGTCGATCAGCCATTTCTCCATTTTGAAATCTGGAATGCCGTAGCGCAGCAGACCACCGATGCGGTCGCTCTTCTCAAACATCGTCACCGAATGTCCCGCACGCGCGAGCTGCTGCGCGCAGGCGAGCCCCGCGGGACCCGAGCCGATGACCGCGACGCGCTTACCTGTCCGCCGAGCCGGTACGACCGGGTCGATCCATCCCTCCAGCCAACCGCGGTCGACGATCGCGCACTCGATGGTTTTTATTGTGACCGGGTTTTCGTCGATGTTGAGGGTGCAGGAGGTTTCGCACGGCGCAGGGCAGATGCGGCCAGTGAATTCGGGGAAATTATTCGTGGAATGCAGTGCCCGAAGCGCTGCTTGCCACTGGTCGCGATAGACAAGATTGTTCCAGTCTGGGATCAGATTGTTGACCGGGCAGCCGTCGTGACAGAACGGGATGCCGCAATCCATGCAGCGCGCCGCCTGCTTGCGGGTCTCGGCTTCGGGCAGCGGCTTGACGAACTCCTTCCAGCTGCGGCGGCGGATGTCCGGCTTCTCGTAAGGCCGGTCGCGACGGTCGATTTCGAGAAAGCCGGTCGGCCTACCCATCGGCAGAAGCCGTCAACGCGCGGGCTGCGACGCTGGCTGCTTGCCGCTCAGCCTGTAATTCGAGCAGAGCGCGGCGGTAGTCCTTCGGCATGATCTTCACAAATCCGGCGAGCGTATTGTCCCAGTCTTCGAGCATGATGCGAGCCCGCTCGCTGCCGGTGAACAGGTGATGGCGCTCGAGCAGAATGCGCAGCCTCGCGGCGTCGTACCGCAATAGATCGCCCATTCCTGCGTCCTCGACGTTGGCCGAGCGTTGGCGCGGCCGGTCGGGCTCGTCCGCCTCGATCGGATCATCGGGCGCGACCGGCTCCAGGTCGACCGTCGCGACATTGCACAAATGGGCAAACCGGCTCTTCGGATCCCAGACATAGGCTACGCCGCCCGACATCCCAGCGGCGAAGTTACGACCGGTGTCGCCGATCACAACAACCACCCCGCCGGTCATGTATTCGCAGCCATGGTCACCGGTCCCTTCGATGACTGCGACGGCCCCCGAGTTACGTACCGCGAAGCGCTCACCGGCGACCCCCTCGAAATAAGCCTCGCCGGCAATGGCACCATAGAGCACTGTGTTACCGATGATGATGTTTTCGGTCGGCTCACGCCAAGCTTCCGGCGGCTGGCGGACAATGACCCGGCCGCCGGACAGGCCTTTACCGACATAGTCGTTGGCGTCGCCATAGAGCTCCAAGGTGACGCCGCGCGCCAGGAACGCGCCAAAGCTGCCCCCGGCATTACCGCGGAACGTCACCCAGATCGTGTCCTGCGGCAGCCCGGCGTGGCCATAACGCCGCGCGACCTCCCCCGACAGCATCGCTCCGACCGTGCGATGGACGTTTCGGATCGGGCGATCGATGCGCACCGGCTCGCGCTCGTCGAGCGCGGGCTGAGCGAGCGCGATCAGCTCGTTGTCGAGTGCCCTATCGAGGTGATGGTCCTGGCGCTCGCAATTGTAGATCGCGACCCCTGGCTTGGCTGGTGTTTGATGAAGCAGCCGCGTCAAGTCGACGCCCTGGGCTTTCCAGTGCTCGATCGCTCGCACCATGTCGAGCTTGTCGACCCGGCCGATCATGTCGCTGAATTTGCGGAAGCCGAGCTTGGCCATCAGCTCGCGGACTTCTTCGGCGACAAAGAAGAAATAGTTGATGACCTGCTCGGGCTGACCGGTGAAGCGCTGGCGCAACACTGGGTCCTGGGTCGCGATGCCGACCGGGCAAGTGTTGAGGTGGCATTTGCGCATCATCACGCAACCGGCCGCGATCAGTGGAGCGGTGGAGAAGCCGAACTCGTCGGCGCCGATCAGGGCCGCGACCACGACATCGCGCCCGGTTCGCAAACCACCATCGACCTGCACCGCGATACGGCCACGCAAACCGTTCAGGACAAGAGTTTGCTGGGTCTCGGCGAGCCCGATCTCCCAGGGTGAGCCGGCATGGGTCAGTGAAGTCAGCGGGCTCGCGCCCGTGCCCCCCTCGAACCCGGCGATCGTCACGTGGTCGGCGCGGGCCTTCGAAACCCCGGCAGCAACCGTTCCGACCCCGACCTCGGAGACCAGCTTGACCGACACCGCGGCCCGTGGATTGGCGTTTTTCAGATCGTGGATCAGCTGCGCCAGATCCTCGATCGAGTAGATGTCGTGGTGCGGCGGCGGCGAGATCAGCCCGACCCCCGGCGTCGAATGCCGCACCTTCGCGATCGCCTTATCGACCTTATGGCCCGGCAATTGCCCGCCCTCGCCGGGCTTGGCACCCTGCGCCATCTTGATCTGCAGAACATCGGCGTTGACCAGGTACTCAGTCGTGACCCCGAACCGGCCGGAGGCCACCTGCTTGATCGCCGAGCGCTTCGAGTCGCCGTTCTCCAGCGGTTTGAACCGCTCCGCCTCCTCGCCGCCCTCGCCGGTATTGGATTTACCGCCGATGCGGTTCATCGCGATCGCTAGGGTCGTGTGCGCCTCGCGGCTGATTGAGCCGAAGCTCATCGCACCGGTGGCGAACCGCTTGACGATCTCGCTTGCCGGCTCGACCTCGTCGAGCGGCACCGGCTCCTTGGCGAAGTTCAAGGTCATCAACCCGCGGATCGTCAGGAGCCGCCCGGTCTGATCGTTGATCGTCGCGGCGAAGGCCCGGTATTCTTCCCGCGAGTTGCCGCGGACCGCGTGTTGCAATTTGGCGACCGATTGCGGCGTCCAGGCATGGTCTTCGCCGCGCAGTCGAAAGCCGTAGTCGCCGCCGACATCGAGCATGTCGCGGTAGATCGGGTTGTCGCCATAAGCGTTTTGGTGCCTCGCCACCGCCTCCTGAGCGATCTCACGCAGTCCCACGCCTTCGATCGTCGTTGCCGTCCCAGTGAAGTATCTGTCGACAAAGTCACTGGCGAGCCCAACGGCGTCGAAGATCTGCGCCCCGCAATAAGACTGGTAGGTCGAGATTCCCATCTTCGAGATGACTTTGAGGATCCCCTTGCCGAGCGCCTTGATGTAGTTCTTCTGAACCTCGTAGGCGTTGAGCGGCAAGCCGTTCTCGACGCGGATCTGCTCCAGGGTGGCAAACGCCAAATAGGGGTTGATGGCCTCGGCACCGTATCCCGCCAACGCGCAAAAATGATGGACCTCGCGCGCTTCGCCGGTCTCGACGACGATGCCGGTCAAGGTGCGCAGACCCTGGCGGATCAGGTGATGGTGCACCGCCGACGTCGCGAGCAAGGCCGGGATCGGCACGCGCTCGGCCGAGATCGCTCGGTCGGACAGGATCAGAATATTGTGCCCAGCCTGCACCGCCGCGATGGCCTCCTGACACAACCGATCGAGCGCCGGCGCCATGCCGTCCGCGCTCTCTGCCGCCGGCCAGGTCGCATCGAGCGTGTCGGTGCGAAAGGCCGAAACTAGATGCTCGATCGCATGTATCTTCTCCAGGTCCGTATCGGTTAGAATTGGCTGCGAGACTTCGAGCCGGTAGTGCGTGCCGGCCTCATGCCCCAGGAGGTTTGGTCGCGGCCCGATCATGGAAACCAGCGACATCACCAATTCCTCACGGATCGGATCGATCGGCGGATTAGTGACCTGCGCAAAATTCTGCTTGAAGTAGTTGTAGAGTAGCTTGGGCTTGCTTGACAGCGCCGCAATCGGCGTATCCGTGCCCATCGAGCCAACCGGGTCGTCGGCATCACGCGCCATCGGCTCGAGGAAGAACTGGATGTCTTCCTGGGTGTAACCGAACGCCTGCTGCAGATTGAGATGCGCGGTCGGGTCGTTGGTCAGCACCGGCGCCACGGCCCGGGAGGAGGCCTCGCGATGCTCATCAGTCAGGTCCGGGAGCTCGGAAAGCTTGAATTGGGTTGCCTCGAGCCAGGTCTCGTAGGGATGCTCGGCAGAGAGTTTGCGCTTGATCTCCTCATCGTCGACGATGCGTCCCTCTTCGAGGTCGATCAGCAGCATCTTGCCAGGTTGCAGTCGCCATTTATGCGTGATCTTTTCCTCGGGCACCGGCAAGACGCCGGCTTCCGAAGACATGATCACATGGTCGTCGTCGGTCACGATGTAGCGGGCCGGCCGCAGGCCGTTGCGGTCAAGGGTCGCGCCGATCTGCCGCCCGTCGGTAAAGGCGATCGCCGCCGGTCCGTCCCACGGCTCCATTAGTGCCGCGTGGTACTCGTAAAACGCCCGCCGTTGCGGGTCCATCAACGGGTCCCCGGCCCACGCCTCGGGGATCAGCATCATCATCGAATGGGCGAGCGAGTAGCCGCCGCCGATGACGAGCAGCTCGAGCGCGTTGTCGATGCAGGCGGTGTCCGACTGCCCGGGCCCAATCAGCGGCACCATCTTGGCGAGATCGGCGCCCAGCAGCTCCGAGGTCATCGCCTGCCGGCGCGCAGCCATCCAATTGACGTTGCCGCGGACGGTATTGATCTCGCCATTATGGCACAGGAACCGGTAGGGATGGGCGAGCCGCCAGGACGGGAAGGTGTTCGTCGAAAACCGCTGATGTACCAAGGCCAGCGCCGAGATCGTCAGCGGGTTGCGCATATCCGCATAAAAGCTTTCAACCTGCGGCGCCAACAGCAGACCCTTGTAGACCAGAGTGCGAGTCGAGAAGGACGGCATGTAGAGGTCGCGTAACGCGGGCAGCCCGCGCTGCTCCGCTAATGCGACAACCGAGTTCAGGGTCTGCTTGCGGATGGTCAGAACCTTCCGCTCGAAGGCGTCCTGATCGGCAATTTCGGGGTTACACGCGACAATCGCTTGGCTGATCCATGGCATCGTCTCGACGACGCGCGGGCCGAGCCCGGTCGTGTCGGTCGGCACATCCCGCCAGCCGATCAACGACTGGCCCTCGACCCGGATAAAGTGCTCGACATGGGCAACCGCGATCGCGCGCGCTCTTTCGTCCCACGGCAAAAAGCACATCGCGACCGCATAGCGGCCTGGCGGCGGCAGAGTTAGCCTCCGCCCCTGCGCCCAATCGCGCAGCAGCGCGTCGGGCATCTGGATGAGGCAGCCCGCGCCGTCGCCAACCAGCGGATCGGACCCGACGGCGCCGCGATGGTCGAGATTGACCAGGATCTGCAAACCGCGCGCTACGATGTCATGCGATTTTCGTCCCTTTATGTTGGCGACGAAACCGATGCCGCACGAATCGTGCTCGTTGCGCGGGTCGTAGAGACCTTGTCTCTCGGGTAATGCCATCGCGATGCTCTTCACCTAGCGTTGTTAGCGCACAGCTATCGGGCGCGCCGCCGGGGGACGGCGCAAAACCAGATAATATGCATAAGATCCGCCCCGAGGCGAATTGCTTTAATCTGTGTTGACACGGCGCCAAAAGCCGATCCCGCGGACCCGCCGCATCACTGCCTGCGCCGGAGCAAAGTCGCTTCCCTGTCCTTTGGGAAAAGTACTGCTGGCGAAACTGCTCCAGTTCTCGGGAAGTCGAAATGGCCATTGCCGAGCTTCGAAAACCATGACCGCTTGTAAAAGGGCGACAACGGGTAAGAATTCGAGGCAAAATCAGGCATCACGTTATAAAGATAGGATAAAGAATGTTCGGTGAGGGACAATCTTAGCCGTTGGCTTGGTCGCGTCCTGCCGCTCTTTCGTCCGGATAATCGATGATCGCAGCGCCGCCCAAGGCGATCGTCGAGCGCCGGCCGGCGACCGGCAGATGCCGGAGCGGGCGATGACAGGACTCGCGATACGGGTCGGGGTGACGCGGGCCGAATGGGGGAGCTGGATCCGCAGCCGGTGCGGATACCAGGGCCCACGCGGTCACGATATTGCAACCTTCCGGACCCCGATCGGTAACAATCCCAGGATAGGTTGCGCGCCCGGCGCTGATCGCGCCATCCGATCGCAGGTATAGGCTGGCGGAACGGAAATGACGGGTATCGTCTATTTTGCAGTCGGGGCTTCGATGGCCGTTGCTCTCGGCGCGGGACCGGCCGCGCGGGCGGACAAAAAGACTTGCAAGCTCGATAATGGCATCGAACACATCGTCTACATCCAATTCGACAATGTCCACTTTCGGCGCGACAACCCGAACGTACCGTCCGATCTCGAGCAGATCTCCAATCTCCTGAATTTCCTTGAGAACAACGGGACGTTTTTCACAAACCACCACACGCGATTGATCTCGCATACCTCGGTCGACATCATGACCTCGCCGACCGGCGTCCATGGCGACAAGTTCGGCGTGCCAATCGGCAACAACATCGGCCTGTTCAGCCCGAACGGCGTCGCCAGCTTCCCCAGTTCGTTCAACTATTGGAGGGATGTCGTGGCCGATGGAACGTCAGGGATGCTGGCTCGGAACGGAAGAACGCTCCGGCAATGTGGGCGCCGTTCACCCGCGCCGGTTGCGTGTCGGCGCGTTCTCGATCGCCAACATCGCGCCGCTTGGTCCGCTTGGATTTAATACACGGACAGGCATTTCAACGACTGCGCTCGCGGGCGACGATACTACGTATGCGATCCTCGAAGTATGCGATCCTCGAAGCGCAGATCCAGGCGATCACCACCCAGCGCAACCAGATCGCCGCCCAAATGATCGACATGCTTGAAGATGCCGCCTTCAACAACCAACCGATCGACGAAGCGAAAGCGCAGCAACTGGTCAACCAGGCAAACGACTTTCTTGCCTCTATCCCGATCCCCTGATTTTCTCTTGCGTCGAGCCCTCTCGGTGCGCGAGTCTGGGGCCCCCTTCATGGGCCCTACCACCGATAAACCGTGCGAGCCCCGTTTCGGGGTTCGGTCAAATTTTGGAGGAGGAAACGTGACCCGACCCCGTGCTGCAGATGATTTCGCCACGATCCGTGCGCGTTTGGAGGAGCTGCGCCGCGAGCGGGCGCAGGCATCGAAAACCGAGACCCAGGAGACCGAGGATCGCGGCCTCGACACCCGCGGCCTGGTGAGAAGGCTAGAAGGCCGGCAGCGGCCTGACCCCGTGGATTCACAGGCGGGCTCGCCGAGCCGTCGCTACGGATCGGGGCGATAAATCGGTCGACGCGTGCCGCTCAAACGCCGAACGTAAAACGGCTGCCGATATTGGCGGTGACCAGGCGGTCGGGCATCTGCCGATGCATCGCCGCAAGAAACTTGGCGCCGCTGCAATGCATCGGGATGACCACGTCGGGCGACAGTCGCGCAAGCTCGACTACCGTATGATCGACGTAATCTTGCGGCGCCGGACCGAGATGAAACCCGCCGAGCACCGCGTGCAATTTGCCGACCCCGGACACCGCCATCGCAGCCTTTATCGTGTTGATCAACCCGACATGGCCGCACGAAGAGATGACGACGAGCCCGCGTCCCTGGACGACATAACAGGCTGCGTGTTCGTCCGGATGCTGGTCGGGGACGAGGCGGCCTAGCCGCTCAGCCTCGGTAAAATGGTCCGGGGATGGGCCGGTGCCGCCCTCGCTCTCGACGAGCGTGTTTTCCAGCACTCGTTCAAAGGATTGGCGAGGGATGTGGCCGGTCGTAAAGGCACCCCGCAGAGCCTGTGGGGTGTCACAACACACCGTTCCGACAGCGGCGGCCTCCAGCGCCTTGATGCTCGTCGGCCCGCCTCTCCCTTTCCGCCGGAACGAGCGTAGCATGCCGGCCGGTCGGCAAGCGACCGACACCGATAAGGAGATGACGATGACATCACGACAGACGATGCGGAGCCTGATCGCGCGCCCGGGCTATACGATGGCGCCGGGGGCCTATGACACGTTGACGGCGCGGCTCGTCGAGCAGGCCGGGTTCGGTGCGGTTTATTTGACCGGCGGCGGTTACTCGCGGGCGAACGGCTATCCCGATCTCGGGTTGCTGACATTGTCCGAGAACGTCCGCTTCATCGGGTTGACGGTCGAGGCGGTCGGCATCCCGGTCATCGCCGACGCCGATACCGGCTACGGCAACGCCATCAACGTGATCCGCACGGTTCGTGAATACGAGAAGTCGGGGGTTGCCGCTTTCCACATCGAGGATCAGGTCGCACCCAAGAAATGCGGCCATTACGAGGGCAAGGAGGTCATCAGCATGGCCGAGATGGTCGGCAAGATCCATGCCGCCGTCGACACGCGGCAGGACCCCGATCTCATGATCATTGCCCGCTCGGACGCCCGCGCGGTCGAAGGGCTGCAGGCGGCGATCGACCGCGTCAACGCCTATCTCGAAGCGGGTGCCGATGTCGGCTTTGTCGAGGCACCACAGAACGCCGAGGAATTGCGCATCGTCGGCCGTGGCGTCGGCGGGCCGGCCCTGGTCAACGTCTTCGAAGGAGGCAAGACCCCGATGCTGTCGGCGAGCGAGCTCGAAGCAATGGGTTTTCGCCTCGGCATCTATCCTTCGCAGACGCACCGAGCGGCAATCCGAGCCGCACAGCGGGTGCTTGCGGCGCTGAAGGAGGACGGCGATACGCGCCGCATTGAGGGGGAGCTCGCCACCTTCCAGGAACGCGAGGACGCAATCGGCACCGCCCACTGGCGCGCCCTGGAGGAGAAATATATGGGCGACGAAAGCTGAGCCTAGTGTTTGGGCGCACTCAAATGATTCAGTCTCACCTATTCGTCATGCCCGGCCTCGTGCCAGATCAAGTCCGGCCATGACGATTGAGTGAATCGTGTGTCTGCGTCTGAATATTAGTGCCTGAGCTCGTCCGGCACCTTGCCGCCATTCTCCGCCAGCTTGATCATGACCTGCTTGTGAAGCCAGATATTCATCGACGCTGAGTTGTTCGAATCCCCGGCGTAATTCAGTTCTTGGGCCAGCTCCTTGCGGGCGGCGAGGCTGCTGTCCAGGTTGAGGAGTTTCATCAGATCGACGATCGATCTTCGCCAATCGAGCCGTTCGCTCGATTTTCCGGCAAGATTGTCCATGATCGCCGAGACATCGACCGGAGCTGCCGCGACAGCGGCCGGCGCAGCACTCGGGGCGGCAGCGGGGGCCGGAGCCGATGCAGCTTGCGCCGGCGGCGCTCCGGCCGGGGAAGGCGCTGGAGCGACGGCGGCCGCCGCCGGTGACGCGTGGTGGAAGATCGCCGACAGGATATTTCCGAAAATGCTCATTCTGATCTCTCCAGAGTTCGAGAAGCCGGATGCCGTTAGACCACCGGCGAGCGGCCGCCGTCGACATTGATCGCGCAGCCGGTCACGTACGAAGCCGCATCGGAGGCAAGGAAGGCCGCGACGTTGGCGAATTCCTCGGCCCGGCCCATCCGGCCCAGCGGTACGCCCTTTCCGGCCTCGGCGACATACTGCTCGAAGCTCACATTCGGCCGCTCGCGATCGTAACGGCGTTTGATCTGGTCCGACACGATGACACCGACATGCAGCGAGTTGACCAGAATGTTGTGGGGTGCCCCTTCCTGCGACAGGGCCTTGGTGAACGCCATCTGAGCCGCACGGCTCACCGAGGTCGGGGCGCTGTCCGCTCCCGGCGCCTTGGCACCGATGTTGAGGACGCTGATGATGCGGCCCCAGCGGCGCTGCTTCATTTGCGGGAAGATCAGCCGGCAGAAGCGGATCTGGGCGAAGAGTTTGAGGTCGAGATCGGCCTGCCACATCTCGTCGGTCAACGTCTCGGAGGGGCCGCGGGTCGATTGGCCGGCATTGTTGACGTAGACGTCGATCTTGCCGAACTCCGACATGATCTGGTCGTAGGTCTTGCGGATGTCGGCCGCTTTCGACACGTCGCAGCTGATGGCGGCGACCTTGCGGCCAGGAGCACCGGCCTGGATCTTGGCCTTGGCCTCTGCGAGCGTGCCCTGGTCGCGCGCCAAGATCGCTACATCGGCGCCCGATTTCGCATACTCCTCGGCGATCGCCAGGCCGAGCCCCTTGCTGCCCCCGGTGACCACCGCGCTCCGTCCGTTCAGTCTTATGTCCATGCCGGGCCTCTTTCCCTAGGTTGCGACCGTGATCAAGCGGTCATCTGATCGATCTCCCGTATGTCCTCCCCTGTCAATGCCCAGCCCACGGCCTCGTGGGTGGAACGCTTCCCTCCTTGACGGAAGGGCATGAAACTATGCTTGATCAAGCGCAGTTTGAGCGAGGTTCGAGGACATGTGTCACCGTCGAAGTGGTCCACGATCTCCAATATGCCGGCATCGCCGAACCGTTTGAGCGGTTCCGGGCCGTGTATACGGTGCGGTTTAAGCCGCACGCCCGGATCTGTGAGGGCGAAAGCCGAATGGCTGAGCTACTCGACCGCGACTAGTGAATCGTCTATCCGTTTCTGTGCACTAGTGCTTTGCACCATTCAGAGGATTCACGAGAGCGTTAGGATCTGCGATACTGGACCATTGCTTGGGGGATCGGGCGATGGCTCAAGGGGTATGCGTGGTTCTCAACACTGCGGAGCGCGAGCAGTTGGCGGCGATCGTGGCCGACCGCAACCGGCCGCGCAAGCACATCGAACGGGCGCGCATCGTGCTCGCCTCGGCGGATCGACACTCGGCGCAGTGGGTGGCGCACAGCATCGGCGTCAGTCGGCCGACAGTGTGGCGGTGGCAACAACGGTTTGCCGAGACCGGGGTTGAGGGTCTGCTGCGCGACAAGACCCGCAAGCCCGGCAAGGCGCCGATCGCGGCGGAAACGACGGCCCAGGTAGTGGCGCTGACGTGTACGGAACCGCCGCACCAGGCGACCCACTGGACCGGCCGAGCGATGGCCAAGACAACCGGCCTCTCGCCGAGTTCGGTGCAGCGCATCTGGCGGGCGCACAAACTGCAGCCGCACCGCCTGCGCACCTTCAAGCGCTCGCGCGATCCCAGCTTTGCCGCCAAGCTGACCGACATCGTCGGCCTCTATGTCGATCCCCCGGCGCATGCCGTAGTCCTCTCGCTCGACGAAAAGAGCCAGATCCAAGCACTCGATCGCACCCAACCCGGACTGCCGATCAAGCCTGGGCGCTGCCAGACCATGACGCACGACTACAAGCGGCATGGCACGACCACCCTGTTTGCTGCCCTCAGCGTGCTCGACGGGACGGTGATCGGCCGCTGTATGCAGCGCCACCGCCACAGCGAGTTCATCCGCTTCCTCAATGCCGTCGAGCGCGAGGTCCCGGCCGGCAAACTGATCCACACGGTGCTCGACAACTACGCCACCCACAAGCATCCCAAAGTGCTGGCCTGGCTGTCGCGCCATCCGCGCTGGACCTTCCACTTCACCCCGACCTCGGCCTCCTGGCTCAACGCGGTCGAGAACTTCTTTTCCAAAATGACCCGTCAACGCATCCGCCGCGGCGTCTTTCGTTCGATCGCCGACCTGCAGACCGCCATCAACGCTTATCTCGCCGAGCACAATACCAATGCCAAACCGTTCGTCTGGACCAAATCCGCCGACGCTATCCTGGCCAAACTCGAGCGCCTCCCTGTACCATCTGTTTGAGCCAGTGCACTAGCAGGCTGCGGAAAAACGCGCTGTCTGGAAAGCATCCTCTAGAAACTTCATAGAGGACACTCGTTAAAGTCGCTGATAATCGCTCTCGGGACAGGCCTTTGCATCGATTTTGCCGATTTCAGCCATGTCCGGGCAGATTCCAGGCATGGCTACGCCACTGCCCCCACCAGTTTGGGCAGCCGGACCAGGTTGTAGGCGGTGGTCGTCAGCGTGAACATCCAGCCGACACGGGCGAGGCCATGGTGATGGGTCTTGCGAAAGCCGGCGGCCGCCTTGGTCCAGCCGAATACCTCCTCAATGCGCTTGCGCAGGCGGCCACTGACTGCATAGCCAGAATGGCGGGTCGTCCGTCCGTCGATTGCCGAGCGCCGGTTCGTGGTGTTCTGCGCCACGTGCGGCGTCACGTTGTACTCCCGCAGGTCGGCGACAAACGCGGCCACATCATAGGCCTTGTCGGCGCCGAGCGTGATCCGGTGATTGCCGGGACGAGCCGCGATCATCTCCAGCCCCGCCTCACGCTCGGCCGTGCCGGTTGCCAAGGTCAGACGCGCATCGACCACCAAAGCATGCCGGTTCTCCATCAGAACGTGCCCCAGATAGGCCAGCTTGGCGGGCTGGCCCGGTCCTTTGCGATACAACCGGGCATCGGGATCGGTGGTCGAGGCGTGCGTCTGGTTGCTGCGCTTCTCGCCGTGGAAGTCCCGTTCCCCGTTGTGGCCGGGAGCCGGCGGCGCGCCGCTGCCATCCTTCGGGCGAAAGCTCTTCATGCTGGCCCAAGCCTCGATCAAGGTGCCGTCTACCGAGAAGTGATCGTCCGACAGCAGCGCCTTGACCCGCTCTTGGTTCAATACTGCCGCCATGAACTTGCTGGCGATGTCCCCGGCGATCAGCCGCTCACGGTTCTTGGTAAACACTGTGACGTCCCACACCGCGGCGTCCAGCGACAGCCCGACAAACCAGCGGAACAGCAGATTGTAGCCGAGTTGCTCCATCAATTGCCGCTCCGAACGCACCGAATAGAAGGCCTGCAGCAGCAGCGCACGAAGCAATTTCTCCGGCGCAATCGACGGCCGGCCGAACTTGGCATACAGCTTCTCAAATTCCCCCGACAAGGCCCCGAGCGCCTCGTCCACAATCTTGCCGATCGGCCGCAACGGATGATCCAACGGCACCCGCGCCTCGCAGCTCACGTAGCTGAACAGCCCCTCACTCCTCGCATCCCAACCGCGCATCGGACGTCCCCCACATCTCGCCACGCGACGCGGATTATACGCCATATCTGGCCCTAGGATGCCACTTTTTCCGCAACCTGCTAGTGGAGCAATTCTGACAGATGATACCCAGATCCGTCACACCGGCGAAGGCCGGTGCCTATGGCTGACATGGGTCCCGGCCTGCGCCGGGATGACGAGAACCGGGGGGTGCTTCCGGTTTCAAATGTTAGATTTGTACCACTAGTGCACTGGCTCAAACAGATGGTACAGGGAGGCGCTCGAGTTTGGCCAGGATAGCGTCGGCGGATTTGGTCCAGACGAACGGTTTGGCATTGGTATTGTGCTCGGCGAGATAAGCGTTGATGGCGGTCTGCAGGTCGGCGATCGAACGAAAGACGCCGCGGCGGATGCGTTGACGGGTCATTTTGGAAAAGAAGTTCTCGACCGCGTTGAGCCAGGAGGCCGAGGTCGGGGTGAAGTGGAAGGTCCAGCGCGGATGGCGCGACAGCCAGGCCAGCACTTTGGGATGCTTGTGGGTGGCGTAGTTGTCGAGCACCGTGTGGATCAGTTTGCCGGCCGGGACCTCGCGCTCGACGGCATTGAGGAAGCGGATGAACTCGCTGTGGCGGTGGCGCTGCATACAGCGGCCGATCACCGTCCCGTCGAGCACGCTGAGGGCAGCAAACAGGGTGGTCGTGCCATGCCGCTTGTAGTCGTGCGTCATGGTCTGGCAGCGCCCAGGCTTGATCGGCAGTCCGGGTTGGGTGCGATCGAGTGCTTGGATCTGGCTCTTTTCGTCGAGCGAGAGGACTACGGCATGCGCCGGGGGATCGACATAGAGGCCGACGATGTCGGTCAGCTTGGCGGCAAAGCTGGGATCGCGCGAGCGCTTGAAGGTGCGCAGGCGGTGCGGCTGCAGTTTGTGCGCCCGCCAGATGCGCTGCACCGAACTCGGCGAGAGGCCGGTTGTCTTGGCCATCGCTCGGCCGGTCCAGTGGGTCGCCTGGTGCGGCGGTTCCGTACACGTCAGCGCCACTACCTGGGCCGTCGTTTCCGCCGCGATCGGCGCCTTGCCGGGCTTGCGGGTCTTGTCGCGCAGCAGACCCTCAACCCCGGTCTCGGCAAACCGTTGTTGCCACCGCCACACTGTCGGCCGACTGACGCCGATGCTGTGCGCCACCCACTGCGCCGAGTGTCGATCCGCCGAGGCGAGCACGATGCGCGCCCGTTCGATGTGCTTGCGCGGCCGGTTGCGGTCGGCCACGATCGCCGCCAACTGCTCGCGCTCCGCAGTGTTGAGAACCACGCATACCCCTTGAGCCATCGCCCGATCCCCCAAGCAATGGCCCAGTATCGCAGATCCTAACGCTCTCGTGAATCCTCTGAATGGTGCAAAGCACTAGCACGTCACCCCCTGCACGACCGCGGTCGAAAGCCGAAATCTCCACAGTAGCTATTCATGGTTCATGCTCGCCTGCCTCAAGAATTTCGGTGAACAGATTATTCATTCTAGCTATGTAGTGCTTACTGTGAAAGTAGTCGTCGTAAATTGATCCCGCTTTATCGTTGTTACCGAGCCGGCGCCCAAGCGTCATCACCATAGCGTCGGCGAATTGTCGAGGGGTATCATGAACAAATTCCGCACAACGCTCTCGTACGTGATCAGGAAGGCCCCTAAGTGAGTCCGCGGTAGCGATGACTGTCTTACCCGCACAGAGGGCCTCCATAAATTTCACAGAACAACCAGTCCCAGCAAGAGAAGGCGCTAGAACCGCATTTGAAATGGAATAATAAATTCCAATGTCTGGAACAATTCCTACAAAATATTGTTTATATTTCTCGTATAGTTGTTTGTCCATATGGCGCATAAGTTCTTTAATTCGTCCAACAAAAGCGATTCGTGGAGGTAGCCCATCAACTAGAGGAATTACTTCCGTGAGCAACCATTTCACAGCAGTGAAGTTAGCAAAATTATTATTCCCTAAGTAAAGAAAATCGAAATGCTTCTCATAGTCATGTGCCCTAATTCCATACAATTCTTTTTCCTGTTGCAGGTTTAGGCAAGGAGTCACCAGCATATGTTGTGTATTTGGCAATTCAGCTTGGAAAAATTCTATGTCATTTGTCGAGCAGTGGGTTAGAATGTCTGCTCTTCTGTAAAGAGACAGCTCCGATTTTAGCAAATCGGAATATTTTTCCCTGCGTCCATTGAAAGGGTTTTTTTCACCTCTCTCCGCGTAAGTTTTCGCTTGTACGTCATGCGTGTTGCATATCAGGCGCGGTGTCTTGCCAGTTCGTTGAAATACCAGCTCCCGAATTCGAATACCAAGGAGCATCTCGAATGCGTGGTTCACATGAATGACATCGACCTGATTGCTGTCGATAAAATTTAAAATGCCTGCTTGCCACCCACTACGAGCAGCATATCGGGAACGGATGGAAAGCGAATCATCACGCCCGGCTAAAATCCAGTCCAGAAATGATCTGCTGCGATATGGCTTCATCGTATCAGAAGTCCGACCGTATACTACACTCGATATGCCCTCATAATGCATCTCGATTTCCACGTCGCCGATATCCTGTTGTCTTTCAGAAGATGCATCAAGTGGTCCAAGAACAAGCAAAACTTCATGACCAAAGCTTTTATGAGCGGCAGCCTGAGCTGCGAAGGCATTTGAGCTTCCCGTGTTCGGCCAAGGAGGTGCTACTATGATGGCCGCAGGCTTTCGCCGATCGCGAGTGTTAGAATACAACCTGCGCAGCTCCTGCACGGTCAGTGCAAGCGGGGAAAGTGCGGGTCGGCGGATGTGATCAGCAGAGGGCGAAGCAGGGCGGAGGCGGAGTAGCCGGCCGATCTTATCGGCGGCACGGGTACGCGCGAAGCCGTCGCCGTCGGGCGACGGTGCAGCCTCGATACCGCCACAAAGGGCGGCAACAACAAGGCTATAGGCGAGGTCCATATCTCGCTTGATCGACGCGCCACTCCGCAAAGGGTTAGATGGCGGGGCTCCGTCGCCCCTTTGCGACAGGCGTTGCAGCGCTATCGCAGCGAGGTTGGGCGCAAGCTCCGGTTCGCTCAGCAAGTCCGAGACCGCCTGCCACGAGGCGCGACGGCGAAACCAGTTCGGCGTCAGCCGCTCCGGCGGGATGACATGCTCGACCACGGCTTTGGGTGTATAGATTGCGAGCTTGCCCATCGCCCTTACACGCTCGCTTGCCTCGATTTCCTCGTTCGACAGGAGCGTCGACCCCGAGCCCATGCGGCCGAGCCGCGTGGAAAAACCGCCTGCGGCAATCAGGCTCACCCGGTCGAACGAAATGTTGCACCCAGCGAGCCATTCTCCTGCGGACAATTCACGCAGCTCCTGGCCCAAATCGATAACCGTGAGATAGCTGAGCAACGGCTCGCCAATCCACGCCGGTTTCTCGTCTGTCCAGCGCGGCACAATCGGGCCGCCCACGATCCCCGCCCGGCCGTCAAATGCGGCATGGGCATGCAGCAGTTCTTTGACCCAGGACGGGCAAGCGCGTGCATCGTCATCGATGAAAGCGACGATGCGGCCAAGTGCCGCCGCCGTGCCTTTGTTGCGGGCGTTGGACAACCCCGGCTTCGGTTCGACGAGGTAGGTGAGATTGGACAAGCCTGCATAGCGCTGTCCGAAGCGTTCGGCGCCGGCTCTATCCGGCGAGTTGTCGACGACGATAATCTCGAACAAGCCGGCCGGAACGTCCTGTTCTACCAGCAATTCGATCGCTTCCGGTAACAAGTCGTACCGGTTGTAGGTGCAGATGACCGCCGACAGCGCGATCCCGTCCCGCTCAGCAGAGCCCAAGACGGGCGAGTCTGACAAGCTATTCGCATCGGAGGTCGACATGAGGGCCGCTGCTCGTACTTGACCGTGAGGATGTTAGTTCGTTTTGAAAGATTTCCAATCGCAGGCATAGACATGCGGACTTCTTTGGCGGTGTTGTGACGCTTATGCCGTGCCGGCGCCTGTGGCGAGCGGGTGGCCCCTCTTGCCCCGGGGAGCCGAGGCGCCTGTCATTGCGCGAACAGGCCTTGAGCGGTAGGGTCCCGCAACTAGGACACATGCGGATCCAGGATGATTTCAAATTCAAATCGTTTTGGGAGGATTGACGGGATGGATGTTCGGCTCGGAAAGATCGGGGTGCGCCCGGGTTGAGCACGTATCGAGATTGTGGTGTGATGTCTCAAGCTCGATATCAACCCGACGGGGAGCGATCGGGGATCGATGTTGACGTATGCGACCGAATATTGCGTGATCTTTATGTTCGTTCTTGTTACCGCCTATCTGGTTCCGGCGGGTTTGTTCCACTACCTGTTTCTCAGGCGCCGTAGTCCGGCAACCGACGCCATGCGGATCCAGAAGCGGTGGCCTCGACCGCAGGATATCCGTCGCGAGATTCGCCACTCGGTCGCGGCGGTGCTGTTGTTCTCAGTTTATTGCCTGATCGTCTATCACGCGGCCAGGAACGGTGCGACGACGCTTTATTTCGACTTCGGCGCGCACCCGTGGTGGTGGGCGGCGGCGGGGTTCGCCGCCACGGTGATTCTGCATGACGTTTATTTCTACACGACCCACCGGTTGATGCACCTTGCTCCGCTGTTCAAGGCGGTCCACGCCGGACACCACCGATCGATCACACCGACACCCTGGGCGATTCTGTCGTTCCAACCGTTGGAAACTATTTCTCAGTTCGGCTTCTTTGCCCTGGTGATTTTCTTTGTGCCTCTACACCCGGCGACGTTGCTCGCCTACCTGCTGTTCGACGGCATCGTCAACGCCGCCGGGCACTGCGGCCACGAATTCGTCCCGCAAGCCTCACAAAAGCATTGGCTGCTCAAATACCTCAACTCGGTGACCCACCACGACCTCCACCATACCCGCCTTCGCTACAATTTCGGGCAATATTTCAACATTTGGGACCGCCTCTTCGGCACCTTCTTGGACCGCCCGGTAACGTGATCGGGCGCGAAGCGGGCTTGCGCGCCTCGCCGCCGTGTTTGTCCGTCAAAAGAAATCTTTCTTGCCGATTTGCCCTGTCGCGGGCGGCAACCGCACCACCGGGAGACGCTGTGCGATTGCTGTCGCCGAGGAAGACCATAAGAGGGACCTGCGTCTCGAAACACTGCCGGGGACATCGGGAAATGTCGACAAAATCGACTCTAACGATCGCCGATGCAGCATGATTTCGATCATCATTCCGACCTTGAACGAGGCAAAGATCATCGAATCGACGTTGCGAACGCTGGTAGCGACACTCACCCTTCCGCATGAGGTGATCATCTCGGACGGGGGCAGTACCGACCGGACGGCCGCGTTGGCGACCCGATATGCGAATACCGTCATCGTATTTTCGGGCGAAGGCCGTCAGACGATTGGCGAAGGGCGTAACGCCGGCGCCGAGGCTGCCGCTGGCGATTTTCTCGTCTTTCTCGATGCTGACTGCGTTATCCCAGAGCCGGATCGGTTCTTTACGCAGGCGCTCGCCCATTTTGAGAGAAACCCAGGGTTGGTCGGCCTGACTGCGTACCTGCGCGTGTTTCCGGCGGACGAGACGCTTGGCGATAAGCTCGTCTCGGGCATCGCCAACCTTGGCCTGTGGGTCGCCAATAACATATTGAAACGAGGGGCTTCCTTCGGCGAATTTCAGATGATCCGGCGGGAGGCGTTCGCACGCCTGGGTGGGTTCCGTGCGGATCTGATCGCGTTCGAAGATGCCGACATGTTTCGCCGTCTTTCTCGGATCGGCCGAACAATGATCGCTCCGAAACTTCGTGTGCTGCACAGCGGGCGACGTGGCCATCAGGTCGGCCAGCCGCAATTGATCGCTACGTGGCTCGTAAACCTGCTCTTTGTTGCGATCCGCGGCCGCCCGTTCAGCAAAGAATGGAAGCCGATCCGCTGAATCGCCCCCGGCGCGCCGCCGGGGTGCGCCTTCTTCCTCCCCGAGATGATCGGGGGCGTGTTGCGCGCCGACGCCCACGGTAGAAGGCTTTCGGCGACAGGTAGCTTGTCAATCGCTTTTGGTGAGCGTCCACAACCGATCGTTGACCAGAGAAATCGAACGCGATTCGCTGATTTCCGATCTGGGCTTCCTCCGATGGTAACAGGATCGCCACGTCAGGCTCGCATCGGCCCACAACCTCCCATTGCGCGGTAACCGGACGAAATTGCTTACGGCGGTGGCGGTACCACCTCAACCTAGGTTATGATTGACGAGTTTTGACGGTAGGGGGCCGCTGTTGCGCGATCGGACAAATCTGGATGACCGGCGCCTGCTCCGGATTGGATTTCGTCCAAGTCCATCCAAAGGAGACGTTGCGCCCGTGAGCGAGATGCGTGCCGTCTGGTCGCCTCGAGCATGACCTCCGCATTCCTTGCCATTGTCGGCCGCACGGCCGACATCACTCTCGTCGTACTCATCTTGATGCAATTGGCATTGGCGTTTCGCGTATCTCAGACAGTGCTGCTCCACCTTTATCATCGGCGTGTCGGGCTCGAGCGCGAACGGATTGCGCTTACCCGACCGCTTCCCTCTGAGGACGAGCTTCCCGCCGTCCTAGTCCAGATTCCCACTTTCAACGAAGGTCGCCTCGTGCGACGAGTTATCGATTCGGTAGTGTCGTTGGATTGGCCGCGGGACCGGTTGCAAATACAGCTGCTCGACGACAGCACCGATGCGAGCGCTGAGATAGCCCAGGCAACGATCGCGGAATTCCGGTTGAGGGGTCACGATGTCGCTCTGATCCAACGTGCTCATCGCGCCGGCTTCAAAGCCGGGGCGCTGAGGGCCGGACTCGCTTGCTCGAGCCAACCGTTTGTCGCGGTCTTCGATGCGGACTACGTTCCGTCACCCGATTTTCTGCGACTCTGTCTTCGGCCGTTGCTCGATGACCCCCATCTCGCTTTTGTTCAAGCCCGATGCGACTTTCTGAATGCCAGGGAAAACCGCGTGACACATGCGCAGCAGGTCATTCTCGAGAGCCATTTCGCGGTGGAGCAACCGACACGATGCTGGGCGGGTCAATTCCTCCCCTTCAACGGGACCGGCGGCGTCTGGCGACGAGCCGCGATCGAGGCTGCGGGTGGATGGCATGGCGATACACTGACCGAGGATCTCGACCTCAGTTACCGCGCCCAGATGAGAGGATGGCGCGCCTTGTACCTCGTCTCCGTCGCTGTGCCCGGCGAATTGCCGGACAGCTTGGCCAGCTGGGGGATGCAGCAATGCCGCTGGAACAAAGGATTTGCACAGACGACCCGAAAGCTTCTGCCGTCAATCTGCCGCAGCCGCCTGCCGTGGAGGCGGAAGCTCGATGCGGCGCTCCATCTCGGTGGTTGCGCTGTCGGTCCGTTGGCGCTGGCTACAGGAATATTATGGTGGATCGACTTGCTGCTCGGCACATTGAGCTTTTCCTTGATTCTCCCGCTCGCCGCGCTCGGCCTGCTGCAGGGATTGGCGGGCGCGCTCGCGATGGCGCTGCTCAGTAGCAATTTGTTGCGGCAGCCCGGGGTCGGTTCCCAGACCCGAAGCTTCACGACAACGTGCAGGCTCACGGTATATACGATCCTGATGCACCAATATGCTGCGGCGCTATCAACTCGCAGCGTGATCGACGGCATACGTGGCCGTGCGTCGGCCTTCGTGCGAACGCCAAAACAGGATCGCCTTCCCGGCTGATCGACGCCTGCGGCTCCGGTTGTGCGGCGGGGCCGAGCTTAGGTGCAGAACGGTCAAGCCGGGTCGCGGACCAGCGTTCGCGTTCCCGTCGCGCGATTGAGCCGCCATCGCCGCCATCCCGAGAACAACGGTGAGCGCAGATCGCTCCCGACCAAGAGCAGCCCGCCGACGATCATGGGCACCGCAGGCAGCAAATACAGAAACGGCAAAAAGTCGATCTTGCGTATTGTCATCGAGACGATCGGATCGGGCAGGGTGTTCGTCGCCAATACTGAAGCCACCGCGAGCACGAAAAGGACCTTTAGCCGAAAGTCTCCTTGTCGCCTCGGCACCAACGGCACCAACAACCCCAGCACGAGGATGACGTCGCCGATGCAAAGCAGCGGATTGATGATTCGACGATGTCCCTCGGTCAGCCATTGCGCCAAGACCAGCGTGTCATTGCTGACGTCGCTCGGCGGGTTGAGCAGCCGTGTAACGGGTTCTTCGTAGAAACCACGTGTGCGCGCTGCCGTCCCTCCCGGCAGGCCGACCCGCACGGGCAGCGAGAATGTGTCGAACGCAACCTTCTTGGTCTCGGTGGGGGTGCGGATAATGTAAGCTCCGCTGTCGAATAGCAGCAAGAAGTCTTCGTCGGTTCGAAGAACGCTTCCGCGCCGCGCCCAAATGCTGATGACCGCGTCCTCTTTGCGGCTATCCAGCACGACGATATCCTCAAGAGTGCTGCTGTCGAGGCTGCGTCGAGCGAACCCGACCGATATGCCGGGGATGATCGCCTGCTGATAGCCCGGTTGCAGCGCGTCGACGCTGGGATTCGCCTCGGCCTCGAAACGAATGTCCTCGAGGCTCCCCCAGCTCGGCGCGAGCAGACACAGCGAATTGAGCGCGCAAAACGACGCGGCAAGCACGGCGGCGATGATCCCGGGACAAGCGATCTGACGACAGCTCCGCCCGGCATTCCGCAAGGTCAAGACCTCATTATTCTCGATCCAATGATGGTATTGCCAAGCGACGGCAATCGAGACTATTTCGGGGCTCGCGTGGTAGAAAATAACAGGCAGGATGTGAAGCCAGATCAACAGAAGCCGATCGAGGGGTAGGACCCCTGCCAACACGAGATCGTAGAGGTTTCGCGACTTCTCGAGAAGCTGCTCGACCACTATCACCGCCATGATCGCGGCTGTTGCCACGGTCAGCCGGCCAAGCATGTGGCGATAAATCGTGATCAGGGGTACCCCGCCGGTTGGCATTTTGTCGGCCTTCTGCAGGGTGAGCCGATCCCTACTCTCGTCTCCTCGGCCAGGCGCGAGGATTAGCTCACGGCCCTGGTAGTTTCTGGCTTAGAGTTTATCGTAGAGATGGGCGCTGCGCAATTTTTGGGGCGATGCGAGAGTTTTCGGATGTCAGGTCCATTCAACCGTCGGGATCAAGCGAAGACTCCGACACGCCTCCCCAACGGGCTCGATCAGATTCACGATGACAGTGCCAAAGGTGGGGTTGCGGCAACAGGGACAAGACATCGGCGCATCGACCAACTCCGGGCGGCCCGAGCAGCGGCGCGTCGCGGCAGGCGCGCCGTGGCGCCTCTGAGTGTCGGGTGGCGCCACCGCGAACTGATCTTGGCGGTGCTACGGCGGGAGCTTGCGGACCGGTTCAGTGGGTCCGCCTTCGGCTGGGTCTGGGCCGTCGCCGGGCCGTTGATTACGCTGGTGATTTATACGACGACCTTCACCAAGGCAATGCAGCTGCCGGCGGCCTCGGCGCATGGCAGCACGTCGAGCTATGCACTCTCGACCTTTGTCGGCCTCATCGTCTTTGGCCTGTTCGCCGAACTTTGCTGCCGTGCCCCGTCGTTAATGCACGAACACGCGTGGTTTCTCAAGACCTCGATCTTTCCGAGCGAGACCCTCGCTTGGACTGCGGTATTACGCGCGCTGAGCTACGCCGGTATCAGTTTTGTTGTCCTCCTTGTCTTCGAACTCGCTCTGAATGGGATACCGCCGCTCTCTATCCTGCTGCTGCCTTTCATGCTGGTGCCGCTGGTCTTGTTCCTGCTTGGGCTGGTGTGGCTCCTGGCAGCGATCGGGGCATTTGCCCGTGACATATCTTATCTTATGATCACGTTCGTCCCGTTGATGATGTTTGCGACGCCGGTATTCTATCGGGTGACGGACTTGCCCGACGCGCTACGCGTACTCGCCTATGCTAACCCGCTCGGGACGGCTATCGAGATAGCGCGTGCTGCGGTGTTCGACGGGATCTTGCCCCCGACCCTCGCGTGTTGTGGATTTCTCGTCGTGTCGCTCGCGCTTTGTCGTGGCGGGTACGCCGTCTTCGAGCGCTACAAGGGCATTTTGGTCGATGTCATCTGACGCAGCAATCCGATGCATCGGCATGGGCAAAGCCTATCAGCTCTACGCCCGGCGGACCGATCAAGTAAAACAAATGTTGTTCGGCAATTTCCATCGCTTTTACTTGGAATACTGGGTGCTGCGCGACATCGATCTGGAGGTGCTGCGGGGCGAATCGGTTGGGATCATCGGGCGGAACGGTGCCGGCAAGACAACCCTACTGCGCTTACTGTGCGGCATTACACAGCCGACTTGCGGGGAGATCAACGTGGTGGGACGGATCGCCCCGATCCTGGCGCTTGGCGCCGCATTCGATTGGGAGATGACGGGCCGCCAAAACGTGCTGATTGGTGGCGCGGTCCTTGGACTGCGCCGGTCGGAGATTCTTCAGCGCCTGCCATCGATCGCCGAGTTTGCCGCGGTCGGCCCGTTTATCGATCAGCCGGTGCGGCTATATTCCGCCGGAATGCGCTCACGGTTGGCTTTCGCGATCTGCGTGCACGCCGAAGCCGACATCCTGATCGTCGATGAAGCGCTGGCCGTAGGCGATGCCGCTTTCCAACGGAAAGGCCTCGCCTTTATGACATCGTTCCGACGTCACGGCACGCTGATAGTGGTTACGCATGATATGGAGCAGATCAGGGCCTTGTGTGACCGGGTCATCTGGGTGGATGACGGCGGCATTCGCGCGAGCGGTGGAGCGGCAGAGGTTATCCAGCTTTATGACGATGCGACGGAAACCGAGGAGGACGATGGCATCCGTTTTCGCTTGGACGCCGAGGCTAGCGCTGCGCTATCTCAAGCCGCCCCGAACAGACGGCACATGAAGTGACGGAGCAGTTAGCTCGCTCTATGCGTGAGTCAACTATGTTCGAATTATTCTTGTTGTTGTTCTCGCATTGGTAGTGCACGGCGATTGGAAGACGAGAGGGTTAGTGGCCAGTGGCCACCGTGGTGGATGTCGGATATCTTCGGATATCTAAAGCTTGATCGCGGGACTGAAGATCCGCTGATCGGGATTGCTCGAATGGAGAAGAAATTCGGCCTCGTCGCTTCAGCTGGACGACGCGAGTGGTGGTCTCTTGATGATCCGCCAGCGCCGCGTGTCGATTACGCGCCGGGAGGAGCGTGCGGCGCAGCAACCGCAGCAGCCGGTGGGCTCCCGCCATGAAGGAAGAGCAGGGGCTGGTCGGCCTCGGCTTTGTGACAGGCGCCCGGCATCCTTGGCTGGACGCCGGTCGACCGGGCGCGCCGCCGTAGCTTCGAGGGATTCCGAATGGCGGCGTACCAGTACATCTATGTGATGAAGGGTCTCGGCAAGACTTACCCCGGCGGCCGTGAGGTGCTGAAGGATATCTGGCTGTCCTTTTTGCCAGGCGCCAAGATCGGGGTTCTTGGGCCCAACGGCGCCGGCAAGTCGACCCTGTTGCGCATTATGGCCGGCGAGGAGCAGGACTTCGTCGGCGAGGCCTGGGCGGCGGAGGGAATTCGGGTCGGCTACTTGCCGCAAGAGCCGGCGCTCGATGCGACCAAGGACGTCTTCGACAACGTCATCGAGGGGCTAGCCGAGACCAAGGCGTTGCTCGACCGGTTCGAAGCGGTCAGTGCGCGCTTCGCCGAGGATCTCTCGCCGGTGGAGATGGACGCGCTGATCGCCGAGCAGGGCAAGCTCCAGGAGAAGATCGACCTGGCCGACGGATGGGAGCTCGACCGGACCATCGAAATCGCGATGGACGCCCTGCGTTGTCCTCCGGGGGATGCCGAAGTGACCACGCTCTCCGGCGGCGAGCGTCGCCGAGTGGCGTTGTGCCGGCTGCTGCTACAACGGCCGGATCTGCTGCTGCTCGACGAGCCGACCAACCATCTCGATGCGGAATTGGTCGGCTGGCTGCAGCGCTTTCTCGAGGACTATCCGGGCACCGTGGTGACCGTCACCCACGACCGCTATTTTCTCGACGAGGTGGCCGGCTGGATCCTCGAGCTCGATCGCGGTCGAGGCATCCCATTTGAGGGCAATTATTCAGGTTGGCTCGAGCAAAAGCAGCAACGGCTGGAAGTCGAAGGCAGGCAGGAAGCGGCGCGTCGGCGAACCCTCGAACGCGAGCTCGAATGGGTGCGGCAGAGTCCGCGAGCCCGCCAGGCAAAGAGTAAAGCGCGCCTTTCCGCGTATGAAGCGCTCGTCGCCCATAGCCGTGAAAGGGCACCGGAGACCGCTCAAATCGTGCTGCCCCCCGGGCCGCGGCTCGGTGATCTCGTGATCACGGCAGAGGAAGTCGTCAAAGGGTTCGGCGACCGGCTGCTGATCGAGGGGCTCGCTTTTCGTCTGCCACCTGGAGGGATTGTCGGGGTGATCGGCCCGAACGGTGCGGGCAAGACGACACTCTTTCGCATGATCACCGGTCAGGAAGCGTCAGACAGCGGTCGGCTCCGAGTTGGCGACACCGTGAAGCTCGGTTATGTCGATCAGTCCCGCGAAGCTCTCGTTGCTGCCAACACGGTGTGGCAAGAGATCTCGGGCGGGCAAGAGGAAATCGACCTCGGGCGCCGCAAGATGGCGAGCCGCGCCTATTGCGCGCTGTTCAATTTCCGCGGCGCCGACCAACAGAAGAAGACGGGGCAGCTTTCCGGTGGCGAGCGCAATCGCGTCCATCTCGCCAAGATGCTAAAGGCCGGCGCCAACGTGCTCTTGC
This sequence comes from uncultured Alphaproteobacteria bacterium, assembly GCA_963703745.1. Lineage (GTDB taxonomy): Bacteria > Pseudomonadota > Alphaproteobacteria > ATCC43930 > CGMCC-115725 > AP-15. The sequence goes on from CAVPFL010000002.1 coordinate 1,850,610, forward strand.
TCGACGAGCCGACGAACGATCTTGATATCGACACGCTACGGGCGCTCGAAGAGGCGCTGCTCGATTTCCCCGGCTGCGCGGTCATCATCACCCATGACCGCTGGTTTCTCGACCGAGTTGCCACCCACATCCTAGCGTTCGAGGGCGATAGCCAGGTGGTGTGGTTCGAGGGTAACTACGCCGATTACGAGGCCGACCGCCGGCGACGCCTGGGTGTCGAGGCCGATCAACCGCACCGCATCCGCTACAAGCCGTTGGTGCGCAATTGAACCGGCTCAGCGGGGTGGAAGCGTACTACCTAAGCCCGGAGGAAGGGCGGCAAGCGGTGGGCTCGTCGGAGCGGCGTCCTTCTCGCGCAGCATTGCGAGGAGAGGCTGCACTTGTCCGCCACTGCGTTGGATCACCGATGCGAATTCGGAGCGTTCGGACGTCCTCATACTGACGCCATCGATGATGACATCGCTGATCTTGTAGAGACCATCGCGCGTGCTCAGTCTCCAATCGACCTTGATCGGTGGCGCACCTTGCGGACGGATGATCTCACTGGTCACGATAGCACCTTCCGAATCTGATCGGCTGCCGGTCACCCTGAGAGTCTCGCCGCGATACTGCGCAAAACGCTCACTGTAAACGCGGACGATATGATCCATGAAAAGTCTGCTGAACTCTTGCTTTTCGAGCTCGCTCGCAATGCGCCAGGACGGGCCGAGCACAAACCGGGCTATGCCCGGAACGTCAAAATCCTGTTGCAACAGCTGGTGAAAAAACGCCTGCTTTTGAGCGGGCGGCATGTCGGCACGGATCACTCCGAGCGCTTCGTTGCCTAGCGTCCGGACGAATTCGGCTGGACCCGTATCGGCTATCGCGGGAGACATGGCTACCAGGCCCGTGAACAGCACAAAGACAGTAGTCGTAAGAAAGCGATGCATCACCGTAGGAATTCCTCGCAGACATCGAACTCGCCTGTGAGGCAACAACGCTGCGAGATCCCTGGTTCCTCGGGACGTGAACCAGGGAAGAGAGATACCCGCGACAAGCGGATGGGTTTAGCGCGGCGTGGTGCCTTCCGTTTTCTCGCGCAGCATGGCGATAAGGCCCTGCACTTGCCCCCCATTGCGCTGGATCACGGATGCGAATTCGGAGCGTTGGGTCACCGCCATGCTGATCCCGTCGACGGCGACATCGCGGATCTTGTAGGTGCCGTTTTGGTCGGCCAGGTGCCATTCGACCTTAACCGGTGGGTTGGGGGTCGGGCGGATGATCTCGCTCGCGACGATCGCTCCTTGGGGATCTGTCCGGCTGCCGGTCACCTTGAGCGTCTCGCCGCTATAGGCCGACAGCTGAGAGCTGTAGACGAGAGCGATATAATTCTCGAACAGCTTGGTGAACTCCTCCTGCTGCTCCAGGGTGGCGGTCTTCCAATATCGGCCAAGGACAAAGCGGGCGATGCCGGGCACATCGAAATCCTCGCGGAACAGCTCGTGAAATCGTGCCACCCTTTGTGCCGGGGTTGTGTTCTTGCCGAGCACCTCGAGTGCGCGGTTGCCGAGATTGTTTATTACTGCGGCAGGATCCGCGGCGGCGAGAATGGTAGGCGCGAGCGCTCCAACGAACAAAACGAAAGCGGTTAGGACGAGACGTCGCATCTTCACCTAGATACCTCAGGGACTGTTTGTGCTTCGGAGACTATAGCCGCCTGCGGCCAGGAGTTCACCGGCGCAACCGGGTTGTCGTTTCGACTAAATGACGCAGGCGGCGGCAGATTCTGCTCTTTCTCGTGGCGGATCAAGGCCGCTCGTCGTTGCCGATAGAGCGAGCGGATTGTCGCGTAATAGTCAAGCGAAGTGCGCTCGATGTCGGCAAGCGTCTCGATGTAGCGCGAGCGCTGATCGATGCCGCTGACCCCGCCACGCACGAAAGGAATCCAATAGAGGGTATAGGGATTGCCGGTGACGAGCCTGTTGAACGGATCGCCGAACCCCTCGGCAGTTTGACCGACCAGGTCGCGCGGATCGGACGGACCGAGGACCGGAACGACGAGGTAGGGACCCTCGGGGATACCCCAAACGCCAAACGTCACGCCGAGATCCTGTTCGTGATAGGGGAGTTCTCCCCACCGTCCGGCGACGTCGATAAGGCCGCCCACGCCGAGGGTCGAGTTGAGGGTAAAGCGCGCAAATGTCTCTCCGGCGCGCTCAAAATCGCCCTGCAGTGCGTTGTTTGCGAAAATCAACGGCTCACGCAGATTGCGCAGAAAATCACGCAACGAATCGCGCACCGGGTCGGGCAGCACCGTACGATAGGCCTTGGCGACAGGCACCAGCACGTTGCGGTCGACGACTTGGTTGAAGTCGAAGACCTTGCGGTTGGCATCCTCGAACGGGTCATTGAAATCCTCGGCCTCGGCTGTCTCGGGCTGCGTGTTGCTCGGCGATGTAGCGCATCCGGGCAGCATAAGAGCCAACAGGAGAACAAGGTTCGAGAAGACGAGGTATCGCGGGCGAAGGTTCATCGATCGATCTCGCATCAGCCTGTCGTCTTCTCTTCAGGCGAGATAATTGCGGGAATTTCGCCGGAACGGCAAGTGGTGCCTAGTAGGGCCGGGTGTCACCGCGCTTTTCGATCATACGGGCAGTCGCGCACAATCCTCTTGCCGATATAAAGATATGTGTATATCTTGCTACCGCTAACGCGGGAAAAAGTCTGGCCTCATGGAACATCTATTGGCTGCGCTGCGCGCGGTGGCCGAGCCGACCCGGTTGCGGCTCATCGTTCTTTGCGCCCGCGGCGAGCTCACAGTGAGCGAGCTTACGCAGATTTTGGGGCAGAGCCAGCCGCGGGTATCGCGTCACTTGAAACTTCTGTGCGAGGCCGGCTTGCTCGATCGCTTCCGCGAGGGCAGCTGGGTCTTCTATCGCGTGAGCCAATCGAGCCCGGCGGGCGCGCTGGCACGCCAGCTTGTGGCCGCGTGCAGCGAGGCCGATCCGACAATCGCTCTGGATCTTCAACGATTGGGTGCGATTAAGCGCCAGCGCGCGGACCTGGCGAGTGCGTATTTCCGTGAAAATGCCCCGCAATGGCACCGCATCCGCTCGCTCTACGTCGACGAAGGCGAGGTCGAGGCAGCACTCACCGAAATCATCGCGGCGGCCGAGCCGCGCGATCTGCTCGACATCGGCACCGGCACCGGCCGAATGATCGAAATTTTGGCACCCCGGGCGGAGCGCGCGCTCGGCATCGATCAATCGCGCGAGATGTTGGCCGTCGCCCGGGTCAATCTCGAGCGCGCCGGCCTGGAGAACGGGCGCGTCCGGCTTGGCGACATGTACCAGTTGCCCTTGCCTGACGCTTCCTTCGATGCCGCCGTGATCCATCAGGTGCTGCATTATGCCGACCGGCCAGCAGCGGTTATCGCCGAAGCGGCCCGGGTGTTGCGCCCCGGCGGGGTTCTTGTGCTCGTCGACTTCGCGCCCCACTCGCTCGAATTTCTTCGCGATGAGCACGCCCATCGCCGGCTTGGCTTCGCGGACAGCGAGGTGGCGGAGTGGTGCGCCGCTGCCGGCCTCGATCCCGCACCTCCGCAACGTCTGCCGGGCGATCCGCTGACCGTTGTCATTTGGTCCGCACAGCGTCCGCTCGCGGCACGACCCCGCATGGCCGGTGATGTCCGACCAGCAATACCCGACCCACCAAGACCTGACGCGGTTTTCGAGAGGGAGCTTCGGTGATGCCGCAGGAGCTGGGCCAGAGGGCTTCGACTGGCCAATCGCGCGGCCTGCTCGCCGCCGATCCGGTGATCGATTTCGATGCCGGCCCGCCGCGCGTCTCGTTCGAATTCTTCCCGCCCAAGACGGCGGAGATGGAGGCGAGGCTCTGGGAGGTGGTCAAGCGCCTCGAGCCGTTGGCGCCGCGCTTTGTCTCGGTGACCTATGGTGCTGGCGGGTCGACCCGCGAGCGCACCCACGCGACGGTGCGGCGCATTCGCCACCAGACCCCGCTCGAACCCGCCGCCCACCTCACCTGTGTCGCTGCTACCCGAGCCGAAATCGATGCGGTAGCGTTCGATTATTGGCAGGCCGGGATCCGCCACATTGTCGCGCTGCGCGGCGATCCGCCCGGCGGCGCCCAACGCTATGAGCCGCATCCCTTCGGTTACTCTTACGCCGCCGATCTCGTCGCCGGGCTCAAACGAGTGGCCGATTTCGAGATCAGCGTTGCCGCCTATCCCGAAACCCACCCGGAAGCGCAGAGTGCAGAACATGATCTCGACAACCTGAAAGCCAAGCTCGACGCCGGCGCCAGCCGGGCGATCACCCAGTTTTTCTTCGACGTCGATCTGTTCCTGCGCTTCCGCGATCGCGCGCATGCCGCCGGCATTCGGGTGTCGATCGTCCCTGGCATCCTGCCGGTCACCAATTTCGCCCAACTCAAGAAGATGGCCGTGACCTGCGGCGCCTCGATTCCCGAGTGGATGGCCGGGCATTTCGACGGCCTCGACGACGACCCCGAGACACGTCGCCTCGTGGCCACCTCGATCGCCGCCGAGCAGTGCCGCCGCCTGCACGCGAACGGGGTGCACGAATTCCACTTCTACACCCTGAACCGGGCGGATCTGACCGTCGCGATCTGCCACATGCTCGGCGTTCGCGCCAAGAAGCCGGTCGCCGCAGTGGTTTGATCACCCGATCCCATGGCACATTTCCTCGACTATCTCGCCGATCGCCTCGTGCTCTGCGACGGCGCAATGGGCACTCGGGTGCAGGCGAGCAATCTCGACATCGAGCGCGACTTTCTCGGCCTCGAGAACTGCACCGAGATAGTCTGCGAGAGCCGACCGGACCTCGTCCGCGCGATCCACCGGGGCTATCTCGAGGCCGGCTGCGATGCGGTGCAGACCAACAGCTTCGGCGGCTCGCCGATTACCCTCGGCGAGTTCGGGCTTGCGGACCGGGCCTTTGCGCTCAACCGCCTTGCCGCCGAGCTTGCGCAAGAAGCAGTTGCCGAGTTCGCCCATGACGGCCGCACCCGCTTCGTGCTCGGCTCTGTAGGGCCGGGCACCCGCCTGCCGTCGCTCGGCCACATCCCCTATCAGCCGCTCGAGGATGCGCTGGCGATACAGTGCGCCGGGCTGATCGCCGGCGGGGTCGACGCGATCATCATCGAGACCTGCCAGGATCCGCTGCAGATCAAGGCGGCGGTCAACGGCGCCAAACGGGCGCGCGAGGAGGCGGACAAGGACACCCCGATCCTCGTCCAGGTGACGATCGAGACCACCGGCACACTCTTGGTCGGGGCGGATATTGCAGCCGCGGCGACGATCATTGATGCCCTCGACGTGCCGATGATCGGGCTCAACTGCGCCACCGGACCGCGCGAGATGGCCGAGCACGTAAAGTGGCTCGGCGAGAACTGGCCCGGGTTGATCTCGGTCCAGCCCAATGCTGGGCTCCCGGAACTGGTCGGCGGGAGAACCCATTACCCGCTCGGTGCCGCCGAGCTGGCACAGTGGCTCGAGCGCTTTGTGCTAGAAGACGGGGTCAACATTATCGGCGGCTGCTGCGGCACCGAGGCGGCGCATATCGCCGCGCTCGACGCGATGCTGCGGCGCATCGGCCGCGATCGCGTCAGGCCCCTGCCGCGGCAGCGCAAGCCGGTCTGGGCTCCCGCCGTCGCTTCGCTCTACGGCCAGGTCCCGTTGCGCCAGGAGAACGCTTACCTGTCGATCGGCGAGCGCTGCAACGCCAACGGTTCGCGCCAATTCCGGCGGCTGCAGGAGCAGGGCGACTGGGACGGCTGCGTCGAGATGGGGCGCGAGCAGGTCAAGGAAGGCTCGCACACGCTCGACCTGTGCACCGCCTTTGTCGGGCGCGACGAGGTCGCCGACATGACCGAGGCGGTGACCCGCCTGCGCGGCGCGGTCAACGCGCCGCTGGTCATCGACTCAACCGAGTACCCGGTGCTCGAAGCCGCGCTCAAGCTCTATGGCGGCAAGCCGATCATCAACTCGATCAACTTCGAGGACGGCGAAGAAGCGGCCAATAAGCGGCTCGGGCTTGCGCGCCGCTTCGGCACGGCGGTCATCGCGTTGACGATCGACGAAACCGGCATGGCCAAGGAGGTCGAGCACAAGCTCGCCGTGGCGCGCCGGCTCTACGACTTCGCCTGCGGCAGGCACGGCCTGCCGCCCTCCGACCTCTTATTCGACCCGCTGACCTTTACGATCTGCACCGGCAACGAGGACGACCGCAGACTCGGCCTCAAAACCTTGAAGGCGATCGAGCAGATCTCGCGGGCGATGCCCGAATGTCAGATCATCCTCGGCCTGTCGAACATCTCCTTTGGGCTGAACCCGCCGGCCCGCCATGTGCTGAACTCGGTCTTCCTCGACCACGCGCTGCGCCGCGGGCTGACCGGCGCGATCGTTCATTTCTCGCGGATCATGCCGTTGCACAAGATCCCCGAGGAGGAGGTGCGGGTCGCCGAGGATCTGATCTTCGATCGAAGGCGTGAGGGCTACGACCCGCTGCAGGCCTATATCGGGTTGTTCGAGAACCGGGCGGCCGAGAAGAGCACGGCAAGGGGTCGGCCGGAAAAACTCGAGGATCGCTTGGCACAGCGCATCGTCGACGGCGACCGTCAGGGGCTCGAGGCCGATCTCGACCTCGCGATGGAGACATACAAACCGCTCGACATCATCAACAACATCCTGCTCGACGGCATGAAGACGGTCGGCGACCTGTTCGGCGCCGGCAAGATGCAGCTCCCCTTTGTGCTGCAATCGGCCGAGACGATGAAAACGGCGGTACGCTGGCTCGAACCGCATATGGAGCGGGTCGAGGGGCAGGAGAGGGGGACGGTCGTGCTTGCGACCGTGCGCGGCGATGTCCACGACATCGGCAAGAACCTCGTCGACATCATCCTGACCAACAACGGCTATCGGGTCGTCAATCTCGGCATCAAGCAGCCGATCGGTGCGATCCTCGACGCCGCCGCGGCGCACAAGGCGGACGCGGTCGGCATGTCGGGGCTGCTCGTCAAATCGACCGTCGTGATGCGCGAGAACCTCGAGGAGATGAGCCGGCAGGGACTGAACCTGCCGGTCATGCTCGGCGGGGCGGCATTGACCCGGCGCTATGTAGAAGAAGATTGCGCCAAGGCCTACGCCGTTGGCCGCGTCGCCTATGCGCGCGACGCCTTCGCCGGTCTCGACCTGATGGACAAGATCGTCACCGGCCGGTTCGATACCCACATCGAAGAACTCCGACGCCGCAACGAGGGCCGTCCGGTCAACCAATCGCGCAAGCTCGGCCGCGCCGCCGACCCCAAGCCATTGCGGCCGGTCGATGCCGAGGAGATCCGCCTGCGCCGCGCCGAATTGACCCGGGACGTGACGGTGCCCGAGCCGCCCTTCTGGGGATCGCGCAGGATCGATCGGGTGGCGCCAAAGGCGGTCGTGCCCTACCTCAACGAGCGCATGCTCTACCAATTCCAGTGGGGCTACCGGAAGGACGGGAAGAGCCTCGCCGAATACCGGGAGTGGGCCAAGGACGAGTTGCGTCCGGTTTTGCGGCGGATGCTCGACATCGCGATCCGCGAGGAGATCCTGGTCCCGCAGGCCGCCTATGGCTATTGGCCGTGTGCGGCCGAAGGCAATGACGTGATCCTGTTCGACGCGGATGGCGAGCGCGAATTGACCCGCTTCTCATTCCCGCGGCAGAACAAGGAGGGTGGGCTGTGCATCGCCGATTTCTTCCGCGACGTCGCCAGTAACGAGCGCGACGTGATCGGGCTGCAGGTCGTGACGATGGGCCGGCGCGCCTCGGAAGCCGCGCGCGAATGGTTCGCCCAAAACCGCTATCAGGACTACCTCTATCTGCACGGCCTTTCGGTCGAGATGGCCGAGGCCTTTGCCGAATATCTGCACAAGCGCATCCGCGGCGAATTGGGCTTTGCCGCCGAGGAGGCGCGCGACCCCGATGCTATGCTCAACCAAGGCTATCGCGGCAGCCGCTATTCGTTCGGCTACCCAGCCTGTCCGAACCTCGCCGACCAGAAGCAGCTCTTGGCCCTGTTGGGCGCCGAGGAGATCGGCATCACCCTCTCCGAGGAAGACCAGCTCGACCCCGAGCAATCGACCTCGGCGATCGTCGTCCACCACCCGCAGGCCAAGTACTTCTCTGTGTGAGGCAACTCGGAACCGGGAAATTTGAATTTTCGGGTTCGCGGGGTCCTATCTCACAACACTCCTTCGCCGAAATCAACCGGTTAGACACAATTCACACATTGCGTCGAACCGGGAAATTTATTGGCCGAGCCGGGAATTTTTTACCGGTGGAAACCGGGAATTAACCACATATCCGGGAATTATCCGGGTATTGTTAAAGGAATTATCACTTCGCGGCGGCTGTCTTGTCGTTGTTGCGGAAGCCAAAGACGTCGAGCCCGGCATCGAGTGCGGAGGCCGCCGGTGTGCCCGGCCGCCGCAACACGCCGTGGATATGCAAATTCTCGATCACCAGCGGTGGCGTGGCCGCTTCGAGCTTCGCGATGAACTTTACTAGCGTCTCGTACGGGCCGCTGAGCGTATAGCGCAGGCCGATGGCGCGGTAACCGCCGCGCACCTCCACCGGCAGGCTCTCGGTGCTGCCGACCGTCACGCCGGCCGAGGCGGCGAGCTCCTCGATGTGGCTTTGTAGATTGGCCGAGGCGATCGCGTCGCTCGAGCCTTCCAAGGTCACCTTGCGCGCGCCCGCGGTAGCGCGCAACTCGGCTACCCGCTTACGCAACTCGGGCAGTTCGTCTGCAGCCGCCTTCAGTCGCGGCACCAGCATGCGCCTATTCTCCAAGACCGCCCCGCGCCCAGCGTACAGATCGAGGAGCGGTGCGGCGATGACGAGATAAACCGCGCCAAGCACAACAAGCAGCAGAAGCAATGCCAGGAGCCGGCCCTGATAGCCGGTGGTCATGGAAGCGGGCAGCATTAGGATCCGGCCTCCGCCAAAGCGCTGTTTACTAAGCCGAGCCGTGCCTGCTTGTCGTGCATGCGGTCCCGAGGCGCTGGTTACCGGCGGGCAAAGCCGGCTGCATGTCCGACCATGCCGAAACTGCGGAACTCGACCGCGCCGTGGAAACCGGCTCGAGCATGAAACGCGCGGCCATTATGGAACCCGGCGAAGCGATGGAAACGACCGGCGCCAAATCCGCGGCCGCGGAACCCGAACGGATAGTCGGAGCCGTAACCCGGCCAGTAGTCGTAACCCGGCCAGTCCTCGGTATAGTCACCGCCGCTCGGTCCGATACAACCGTAACCCGGGGAAAGGGTGTATCCGGGTGGGCAAATCGGAACTGCTCTGGCCATGCTCGGCGGAGATCCGCGCAGCACCGTCGGGGGCGGGAGCGAGGCTGCCGAGCTTGGTAGGTCCGAAGACGGCACCGAAACGATTTCCGCGCGGACCGCTGTTGACCCGGCCAAGACAAACGCGAAAGCGAGAGCGCCGAGCAGAGAGCGGCGTGTGCTTGAAGCGCGCATGCGGGATATATAATGCTTTTATCGGTCGCAACGACCTTCGGGTAGGGAGGCTCGCCGATGGAGGGCGGACCGACATACAACGCCGCCGCCGATCTGATCGACCGGAACCTCGTCGCCGGGCGCGGTGCGAAAACCGCCTTTATCGACGACCGTGGCCGTTACAGCTATGCCGAGCTCGCCGAGCGGGTGAGCCGGTTTGCCAATCTCATGCGCCGGAGCGGGGTTCATCCGGAGCAGCGGATCCTGCTCTGCCTGCTCGACACGATCGACTTCCCGACCGCCTTTCTCGGGGCGATCAAGGCGGGGATCGTGCCGGTCGCGCTCAACACCCAGCTATCCTCTGAGGAGTTCGCCTTTATGCTGGCCGACAGCCGGGCGCGGGCGGTCGTCGTGTCGACGACGGTATTGCCCGCGATGACGGCCGCATTGGCGAAGCTGCCGGAGCCGAGACCCGCCGTGATCGTCTCCGGAGCCGAGACGCCAGCGGGCTCACTCGCCGCCTTGCTCGCGGATTCTCCGCTTAACTCCGAAACGGCGCGGACCCATCCGGACGAGCCCTGCTTCTGGCTCTATTCCTCGGGCTCGACCGGCCGGCCGAAGGGCACGGTGCATATCCATACGAGCTTGGTACAGACAGCCGAGCTCTATGCCGTCCCGGTGCTCGGCATCATCGAAAGCGACATCACGTTCTCGGCGGCGAAATTGTTCTTCGCCTATGGGCTCGGCAACGGGCTGACCTTTCCGATGGCGGTGGGTGCCACCAGCATCCTGATGGCGGAGCGGCCGACCCCGGCGGCGGTCAGCCGGGTGCTGCGCGAGCAACGTCCGACAATCTTTTTTGGGGTGCCGACCCTCTACAGCGCGATGCTTGCCAGCAACGATCTGCCGCGCCCTGAAGAGCTCGCATTGCGCCGATGCGTCTCGGCCGGCGAGCCGCTGCCGCACGAAATCGGCCGGCGCTGGGCGGCGCAGCTAGGCGTCGATATTCTCGACGGCATCGGCTCGACCGAAATGCTCCACATTTTTCTCAGCAACCGGCCCGACGAGGTCCGCTACGGCACCACCGGCAAGCCGATCCCGGGCTACCCGCTCAAGATCGTTGACGAGGAGGGCCGGCCGGTACGGCGCGGCGAAGTCGGTGACCTCGTGGTCAGTGGCCCGACCAGCGCCACTCTATACTGGAACAACCGCGAGCGCAGCCGCTCGACCTTCAACGGCGCGTGGACGCGCACCGGCGACAAGTATTTCGAGGACGAGAACGGCTATTACGTCTATTGCGGCCGCAGCGACGACATGTTGAAGGTCAGCGGTATGTATGTATCGCCCGCCGAGGTCGAGGCGGCCCTGATCGCGCACGAAGACGTGCTCGAAGCCGCGGTCGTCGGCGCGCCGGACGCGGACGGTCTGTGCAAGCCCAAGGCGTTTGTCGTCGTCAAACCCGGGACCCATGCGGACGACGATCTCGCCCAAGCGCTTGAACACCACGCCAGGACTATGCTGGCGCCGTTCAAATGCCCGCGCTGGATCGCTTTTCTCGACGAATTGCCAAAGACCGCGACCGGCAAGATCCAGCGCTTCAAATTGCGCGAAGACAGCGCGCGCTAGCCATGGCCCTGCTCCGTGCCGTGAGTCCGGCAAGCCAGGAGATTCCCTCATCCTGAGAGCCGGTGAGACAATTCCTCACCATCATCCCATTCGCCCCGGCAGCAGGCCGGGGTCCATATGTGGACGGCCCTCGTTTGCGAGGACGAGGTAGCGCGATGATGCCGTCGGGGGGTCGTCCACCCAACATCGCGCCGCGGCACCAACCTTCCAGACCAGTAAGGCGTCGCGATTATTCGAAAAGGCCCGCTTCGCCAAAGGCCTCAGACGGATTTCTCTAGCGCTGGCCCGCTCCCGCGAGACCGAGTAGGTTTCCCCTTCGCGCGCCGGATCGTTTGCCGGTCTCGGCGCGCGGGGTCAACCCTGGAGACCCCCATGCGTATCCGCCGAATTACGATTTCGGCCGCGTTCGCCGCCGGGCTAGCCGTTCTGCCGCTCTCGACCGCCAAGGCGCAATACTATCCGCAGCAGCAGCCGACGGCGCAACGCACGACCGCTCAGCTGAACCGCGAAGAACTCACTCGCCTTCAGTCGGGCAGCGGGTACTCACCGTCCTATTGGGCCCCGGGTTCGCCGTCGGGATGGGGTTCTCCACCGGGATGGGGTCCCCCGCCGGGATGGGGTTATCCTCCGTGCTCGCCGTTTCCACTGTCTTGGCCATTCTGCGTGGCGGGCGTCGTCGTCGGCACCGCCGCGCTGATCGTCACCGCGCCGATCCGGGCGCTCACAGGGGCGCCGCCCTTCTATTACCCGCCGCCGTATTATTACGGGCCACGCTGAGCCCGCTGCCCCGCGGCACTGGGCCGAGGTTCACACTACCGGGCGCTGACGCTGGGGCGAGGGTTCATACTACCGGGCAGAGAATCAGCGGGGAGCTTGATTTCGGGACCCCAGGCGGTCAAGCCAGTGGCACCGGTCCGCACCAGCACGAGCAGCTTGAGCCAGAAACTCCCCACACCGCGCCCGTGACGGCGGAAGCTATCGCGGGGCGAAAACACTGATCACAGCCATCCCACTTCGCCTCGGACAAGCCTCAGGCACACCGAGGAGCGTGACATCTCTATCGGTGAGGCCGGTGACGTTTCTATCGGTGATCTACATGCCGTTTTTCTTGAATTCTGGGACGAATTCGGCTTTGACAAGGGCTGCCCTTGTGGGCGGGATGCCGGGTTTAGAGTTTGGCACGCCCTTTTGGGGCACGCAGCGGCGAAGTCGGGTGTTCTGTTTGATTTTTCGGAACACACAAAAGCCGCGCCGGTAGTTTTTGGGATTGCCGCGGGAACCTGCTGCGTCTCGCCGGCCGCCCTCGCTTGGCGAACTCAGGCTGTCGTGGTCTCGGAGGTGTTGCGACGCCAACATCCGACAACCACAATCGCCATCAGCCCTGCTACGAGGAGCGCCAGTGAGGCCGGTTCCGGTACGCTGGTAGGCTCAGCCGTGACGACGAGAACACCCGGCACAAAGGAATCAGAGTTCTCGTTCAAATACGTCAAATCGTAAGTGCCCAGCGAGAAGACAGGATCAGATTCCGTCCCCGTGAAAAGGACGGTGCCGTCTGTCACGATGTCACCCGTCTGAGTACTAAATCCGCCGCCGCCGGCAGCAGTTCCGAAAAAGACATATGGAAATGAGTTCGTCCCGGAGGCCGTAGTAGTCTCGGTGCCGTTCTGAACGTCGACACTAACACCGTTGCTGGTAACGTCAAACGGTGTGGGATTGCTAGGCTGTTCCCAGCTCGCGCTGTCGGAGCCGCTCGTAAACGAGAACAGCAGGATGTCTGCGCGCGCGGTGCCGGCAACTAGGCTGCCGGCAATGACGAGGGCGCCGGTAGCGAGGAGATGCCGCCCAAGTTTCCAGAAGGCAGCCAAGCTCTGGTCGAAAATGCGGCGTGTCATCCCGAGTTTCTCCCAAGCTCCGTCGGCAATCCTCTGTCTCGCACCGATTGAACACCGTCGGGCGCCTTCTTGACCAGCGAAATCTACGGGGCGGGCGGAAGACGTGCCGCGCCGGACTATGCCGGTTGCTCGCGGTTCCTACATCTTGTGCCGGGTAGTTCTTCGCGCCCTGCGGGACATTTTACATAACGCCCGATCCGCGACTTTCTAGATGTTGTGTCTTGGAGTCTAACTCTGCGGGGCTTTTAAAGTCGCATAAACCTATTTCGGGAAAGTTTGGCGAAGTCGATCTGAAATCCTCACGCGCTTGGTGAAGATGAAACACGGCCGGGGCGCAATTTGATTTGGTTTTGAAGGTGCGCCAGGCCCGGCGAATACTCAGACGCTGTGCTTCTGTTCGGGCGCCGGACGGCTAATCGCCACGCACAGGCGCAGCGGAAACGCGCTGAACACGATCCCGGCGCGGTTCGGAGGGGACGCCCGCGCGCAATCAAGCCCGATTTCCGACGCAGTGGGCTGAGGCGTCAGGGCGACGGACGCAGCTATTTGAGAGTCAACGCACGCTCCGAGAGACCGACGCGCAATCATCCCGGCCTGACGCACGATATTTGAGACGCTTTATGTCGGCAGCTCGACGGTGCCCACTTCCTCGATCTTGTCGACGGTGTCGTCCTCCAGTCGAATGCCGAGCGAACCCAGCGCCTGCCAGTACCCCGGATAGGTCTTGGCAACGCAACCAGAATCGAGAACCGTGATCCCATACACTTTCAATCCGGCGAGTGCGAAACTCATTGCGATGCGATGATCGGCACAAGTGTCGATACGCGCTGGCAATGTCCGACCGCTTAAACTCGGGTCGGAAGCGACGAGCAGATCGTCGCCCTCCTCGCGGCCGAGCCCGGGATAGATCCGCGATAGTCCGTCGGCGAGTGCCGCCACCCGATCGCACTCCTTGACGCGAAGATTTGAAATCCCGGTGAAGCGCACGGGCGTCTCATTGAAGGCGGCCAGCACCGCCAGCGTGGGTACGGCATCCTGCATTTGAGACCCGTCAATGACAGCAGGAATATGGGGGAATTGAGCGATTAACCTATATGCCCGAGCATCCGGCTGGGTGAAGTCCGCGGCCGGAACACCGAGGTCGATCGCACCTCCCGTCAGAGCTTCGGCGGCCCAAAGATAGGTCGCGGCCGAGGCGTCGGGCTCGATCACGAAGTCCGTCGCGCAATACCCGGTCGGGGCAACCCGCCAGACTGACGGATCGGGGTGCTCCACCCTCGCGCCGAACGCCGCCATCGCGGCCAAGGTCAGATCGATATAGCCCCGTGCGCCGATCTTGTCCCCGGTCAGCACGATATCGACCGGACCGCGGCCGGCAGCCGCTGCCATCAACAGTGCCGAGACAAATTGGCTCGAAAGGCCGCCGTCGATCAGAGCCCTGCCTGTGTCGAAGCCGCCTCTGCCATGGATCATCACTGGCGGGCAGCCGGTCTCGGCGGTTACCTGGATGCCGAGAGAGCGCAGTGCGGTCACCAGGGGGCCGATCGGCCGCTTGCGCATATACGCGTCGCCATCAATGACGACCGAGCCGTCAACGAAGGCAGCCGCCGCCGTCAGAAACCGGGTGGCCGTGCCGGCATTGCCGAGGAAGAGCGGTGTTGTCGGAGGGCGCAATCGCCCAGTGCCGATGACAATGAAACTCGTCTCGTCAGGCTCGTCGATCCGGACGCCCATGGCGCGCAACGCTTCGGCCATATAGCGCGTGTCGTCGCTCTTGAGCGCGCCCGTAAGCCGACTGGTTCCCGCGGCGAGAGCCGCCAAAAGGAGCGCGCGGTTGGTGATGGACTTCGAGCCCGGTGGGGTTACGCGGCCGCGCAATGGACCGGTCGGGGGAACGATCATCGTTGCGCGCGTGCCTTGTCCCGTCATCGTTTTGTCTCCGCATCCATTATGGGCGCTCGATCTCTCCGGCCTCTCCGTGGCCTGACGCGGAATTGTAGCAACGGGCCATGAACGACCGTAGCGCGGGGCCAGCGGCGCCATTTACGAACTCATCTCGGTCGTCCGAAAGCCTCATCGAGCAACCGTGCTCATTATAGCCGGGTACGATTGTTTGCGATTGGTCAGGGCGCGACCGGGAAATCGTGCTGTATCTGACATTGCAGGTGCGGACAATGTTCCGGACCGGCCGATGGCCCGGTAGTCGACCTCCTCGACCGCCCTCTGACGGCGCAACCGCCGTTCGTCGTGATCGAGCAACAGGTCGAGCCGTCGACATGTGAGCCTCACCAGTACTGTATCCAGGAATCTCAACGAATTGCTGCCCCTCTCGTCATTCCCGCGAAAGCGGGAATCTAGGGCTAGTAAAACCACCGTGGTTGCCCCTGGACCCCCGCTTTCGCGCTAGAGCATGCACACTTTTCGGTATTACAGGTCGAGCACGGCCCGCCGGATTGCTCCCTCGCCGCCCTTGGGGGGCGGAGAGGGTAGGGGTGAGGTGGGGGAACCGGCGTTGCGAAGAACGGCGCGACCCACCTCACCGCGACCCGCCTCACCCTCCCATCGCTAGCGCGATGGGCCCCTCCCTCTCCCCCCGCAAGCGGGCGGAGAGGGGCGAAAGGCCCACAATAATAGGGACACCGGCTGAAGATGTGTGCATGCCATAGCGCTTTCGCGGGGGTGACGATAACCCATTGCGAAGACAGAAATCATCTTCAGTTAGGCTTCGACAGGGGACCGGCCCGCGCGCCTCCACCCAGGGTCGCCGCCGCGTTGAACGATTGCCATTGAAGCAATCATAAAATTGCCTATATAGCACACATACCGACCGCGGCGCCACGAGTGCGCCCCGGTTGAGCTAAGGGGATGACCATGTCTGATGTGCTGATACCAAAACTGCCGGCGCGGGTACGCGGGCGACCGTTCGAGAAGGGTAGGTCGGGTAACCCGGCCGGCCGCCGGCCCGGATCCCGCAACAAGGCGACACTCGCCGCCGCGGCGTTGCTCGCGGGCGAGGCCGAGGCGTTGATACGCTCCGCCGTCGAGTTCGCTCTCGCTGGCGACCCGACCGCAATGCGGCTCTGCATCGAACGGATCTTGCCGCCCTGCCGCGAACGGGCCGTCAAGTTCACCTTGCCGCCGATCGAGAGCACCGACGACATCTCTGCCGCGATGCAAGCCGTCACCACGGCCCTTGCGAGGGGTGATATTACACCGGGCGAGGCGGCAGCGATCGCGGGGGTGGTCGAGACCTTCGCTCGCGCGATCGAAGCAACCAAAAGGCGAGGATTTGCTGTAAATCCGCTGCAGATTTTGGCGCTAGGCGATTGTGATGAAACCGAGGGTTATGATGAAACCGACGAGGACGATGAGGCTGAAGATTACAGTGAAACCGAAGATTGCGATTCGTGAAATTCGAGGACACTTAAACGGTGGGTCAGCGGTTCACCCGATCGGTTACCCTTTCAATCAATACGAGTAATTCTGCTGCAGACGCGCTGCAGATAGGACAAAGAGTTGGTGTCGATGCAACTGATGATTGTAGTTATTAGCCACCGGGCGCCCCACACGGTCCGAGGCCCCGGCCAGGACGCGCGACCAGCTCCGAATGGGCACCGGCCTTCGCCGGTGTGACATGAACGTCGGATGAAAATTGTGCTCGGGCCGACTCTCGTCGCGGAGGTGCGCGCGACCGTCGCCGTAGCCGGCCCGTTGGCCGCGGCCAATCTGGCGCAAATGGCAATGGGCTTCACGAACACGGTCATTGTCGGCAGTCTCGGGAGTGCCGCACTCGCCGCGGCCGGGCTCGGCGCCAGCCTCTATTTCACGGTTGCTCTGGTGTGCTCGGGCATCCTGACCGCGGTGGCGCCGCTCGCTGCCCATGCGATCGGCGCCGGTGAAAACCGCAGGGCCGGACGCGTCGCCGGCGCGGGTCTCGTTCTCGCAGCATTGCTGGCGGTACCCGTCGTCGCCGCATTGCTGACGGCAAATCGGCTGCTGGTGGCGCTCGGGTATGAGCCGGCACTGGCTGCGGAGATCGGGCGCTTTCTCGGCGCAATCGCCTGGGCCGCACCAGGCTTTCTCGGTTTTGCCGTGTTGCGCAGTTTTCTCGTGGCCGCCTCGCACAGCCGGACGGTGATGATCGCGTTGATCCTCTGCATCCCGATGAATGCCGGGCTGAATTGGATACTGGTGTTTGGTCACCTCGGGGCACCGGCTTTGGGCATTGCCGGCTCGGGTTGCGCGACGGCGGTCATTCAATGGCTGATGTTTACCGGTCTCGGTTCCTACGCTCTCACGGCATCGAGCCTCGCCCAGTACCGATTGAGGCCACCGTTGCGGGGCGGGGACGAGATCGGGCGTATCCTGCGCCTCGGGCTGCCGATCGGCGGGATCCTGGGTCTCGAGATCGGCGTATTCGCCACGACCGGGATCGTTATGGGGCTGCTCGGGGCCGATGCCCTCGGGGCACACCAGCTGGTCATGAACTGCATCAGCGTTATCTTTATGGTGCCGCTCGGCATTGCGCAGGCGGCGACCGTCCGGGTCGCCGTGGCACTCGGTTCCGGTGCGCCGGTTGCGGCGCGCCGTGCCGGCTTTGTCGCGCTGGCACTCGGGGTGGCCTATATGGCGGTCATGGCCTGTGTCTTGGTCGCCGCCCCTCGCGCCATAATAAGGATCTACGTCGATATCGACGCCCCGGCCAATCGCGGTCTCGTCGGGATTGCGCTTTACCTGTTGGCGATCGCCGCGCTTTTTCAGATTTTCGATGGAATGCAGGCAATCGCCGCCGGCGCCCTGCGCGGCTATCGCGACACGACCGTGCCGCTGTTGCTTGCGGTCGTCGGCTATTGGGGCATCGGGTTTGCCGGCGGCTGGCTGCTCGCCTTCCCGGCTGGCTACGGCCCGATCGGCCTCTGGTCAGGGTTGGCGGTGGGCTTGGCGGCGGTCGCTGTGATGCTGACCGTCCGGTTGCATTTCTGCGCCGGCACCGCAGCGCTGCACAAGAGGTTGGGAGCCGTGCCGGCGGGGGAGTGAGATTGATCGGTAGGAGGCTGGAGATGAGCGATCGACCGCTGTCGGGGGTGCGAGTCGTCGATTTGACCCATGTGCTCGCAGGGCCGTATTGCACCTACCTGCTCGGGCTGCTCGGCGCCGAGGTGATCAAGGTCGAGGTGCCGGCGGGCGAGTGGGGGCGCCGCGCCGGGTCGGCCGGGCCGTTGCGTGATGCCGGCCTCAGTGCTGGTTTCGTGGCGCAGGCGGGCGACAAGCGTATGCTCGCCGTCGATGTTCGAACGCCCGAGGGCGCCGAGATCCTGCGTGACTTGCTCCGCGGCGCCGACGTGTTCGTCGAGGGTTTGCGTCCGGGTGTCGTGGCCCGAGCAGGTTTCGACGAGGCGTTGCTGCGGGCGCTCAATCCGCGGCTGGTCTTCGCTTCGATCACGGGGTTCGGTCAGGATGGCCCGCTCTCCCCGTGGCCGGCCTACGACCACGTAATCCAAGCCATGTCCGGGCTGATGTCGGTGACCGGCACGCCAGAGAGCGCACCTCTTCGCGTCGGTCCGCCGGTCGTCGACTATGTCACCGGCCTCTATGCCGCCTTCGCGGTCATGGCCGCGCTCGCCGCCCGCGACCGGACTGGCGCGTTCCAACGCGTCGACGTTGCGATGCGCGATTGCGCGTTCGCTATGATGAGCTCGGTTATTTCGGAGCATGTGAACACCGGGACCATCCCGATGCCCGCCGGCAATATCGCGGCCAGCGGCAGCCCTTCTTCCGGCGTGTTCGCGACCAAGGATGGCTTCCTCGCGCTCGCCGCCAACCAGGAACGGCAGTTCCGCCAACTGTGCACCGCTCTCGGGCGACCGGACCTCTTGTCCGACGAGCGCTATGCCAAACCGGCGAACCGGCGGGCCAACGCGACGGCGCTGCGCGCCGAGCTTACGGCAGTCTTTGCCCAAAGGGCCGCCGCCGAATGGGAAGAGGTCCTGATGGCGGCGGGTGTGCCCGCGGGCCGGGTGCGCACGATCCCGGAGGCGGTAGCGGAACCGCAGACGGCAGCCCGGGGTCTGCTGCACGAGATGTTTTCTCCCGAGCTCGGGCGCAATCTTAGTGTGGTTGGGGCAGCATTCAAGCTGAACGGCTCGCCTTTGCACCCGAGGGCGGCGCCGCGACCGGTCGGCGCTGACAGCGCAGCCATCCTCGCCGAGCTCGGCTACGAGGCCGACTGCATCGCCGAGCTAGCCCGACGGGGGGTCATAGCGACCTAAGGCGGTATCACAGTCTGAGGGGGACTGGGCGCATCGCGCCCGGCCTTTCGCCGCGAAGGCATTGTTGTAAACTGCGGCAGGGATATCCCTCGCGACCGAAACCCCACGGGAGGAGAAGATGCCGAACGCTCTCTACGTTGGTCTGCAAGACGAGGACAAGATCGTCGCCTTCGCCATGGATGCCGACACCGGCCAACTCACGCGCCAGGCTGAGGTGCCGGCCTCCGACGGGCCGTCGGTGCTGGCGATCAGCCCGGATCGGCGGACACTGTATGTCGGGCATCGCACCAAGCCTGCGATCTCGAGCTTCCGGATCGACCAGGGCAGCGGCGGGCTGACTTTGCTCGGGACAGTCTCGCAGGAGCACGCGCCGACGTTTCTCGCCCCCGATCGCACCGGCAAGTATTTGCTGTGCGCCTATTATCAAGGAGGGGGTGCGGCGGTGCACCCGCTCGGAGCGGACGGCGCGGTGGGCACACCGTCGCTCGGTTGGTTGGCCACGGCCACCGGCGCTCACGCGATCGCGACCGACCCCTCCAACCGGTATGCGTTTGTGCCGCACATCGCCCGCCTCCAAGATAACGTCCTGGAACCTCCGAAGGAGAACCCGGGTCCCAATGTGATCATGCAGTTCCGGTTCGATGCCCAGAGCGGCCGTTTGACTCCCAATTCGCCGTTCCGGGTGGAGCAAACGGAACGCCTCGGCCCGCGCCACTATTGCTTCCATCCCACCCAAAATGTCGTCTATTTCTCCAATGAACAGGGCTGCAGTGTCACCGGCTATCGTTTGGACTCTGCGACGGGCACCCTCTCCGCCCCGCAAACGATCACGACCCTGCCGCAGGGGCACACTGGACGGAACACCTGCTCGCAGATTCATCTGACACCTTCGGGACGACACCTCTATGTCGGCAACCGCGGCCACAACAGCATCGCGGGGTTCGCCGTCGATGCCGCCGGGCGGTTGACGGCGATCGGGCAATCTTCGACTGAGCCGGTCCCCAGCGCCTTCAGTCTCGACGCCGCCGGCCGCTTTCTTTTTGCCGCCGGCTCGGCGTCAGGCCGTCTGGCTTCTTATCGGATCAATGGCGAGACGGGCGCGCTGACGCCGATGACAACCTATGTCGTGGGCCAGCGGCCCCAGGCGGTGCTGGCAACACGTCTTGGCGCCTAGGATGACGCGGGGGGCGGGTGTCGCGGCGGCAATTTTGATCGGCACGGGTCTCTTTGCTGCCCGTGCCGACCAGTCCCCCGTGCCACCGCCCGCGGGTTCGGCGCCAGTGCTCGAACTCGTTGCGGACGGTGTTCAGATCTACACCTGTGAGGCCAAAGAAGGCGGCTTCGCGTGGTCCTTCAAAGCGCCCGAAGCCAATCTCTTTGACAAGCAAGGCCGGCAGGTCGGCGCACACTTTGCCGGGCCGACCTGGAAGCTCGATGACGGCTCTGATGTCGTCGGCGAGGTCGTCGCCAAGGCCGATGCGGCGGAACCAGGCGCAATTCAATGGCTCCTATTGCGCGTCAAGAGCCATCAGGGGTCGGGCGCTCTGTCGCCGGTCGCCTACATTCGTCGGACCGAAACCAAGGGCGGACTGGCTCCGAGCACCGGCTGCGACGCAAGCCATCTGTCGCAGCAGGCACGCATGCGCTACTCCGCGACTTATCAGTTCTTCAACGCGGCGAAGTGACTGCGTGCCCGGGGCCGAGAGAGCGCAGACAACGGAGATCGAACGTCATGACAGGCAAAGCGCGGATCGCCCATCTCGCCGGGCCTAACGCCACGATTCAGAACACGCCTCCTCTGGTCACGTCGAACAAGGCGCGGGCGAAGCACGGGCTGGCTCTGCTGACACACCCCGACGGCGCGCCGGCACGGTTCGACGTGCTGCGCCCGCAGCGCTTGGCGGCGCCCGTCAGGGTCTATGTCGAGCAGTTCAGCGCCCACCCCCTTGAAGCCGACGCCGCCGAGCTCTACGGCCCGCCGGACGGCTACATCGACAGTGCCGGGCAGATGCACAAGGAGCCGCAGAGCGCCGGCGACAAGCCGGTCTACGAAGTCGAATTGCGTCCCGAGGACGGGCTCTACCCGTTGCCCTATATGGCAACGCAGGCGGACGGTGCCGCCTGGGAGGAGGAATGTGCGTTCACCGGCGCTCCCGAGTCCAAGGCGCGGCAGGGCTTCTTCCCGGACGGCTCGCGCAGTTTCGAGGAGATCGACCGGCTGCAGATCGGCGAAAGCGGGACCGGAAATCTGATTTCCGCCAAGGCGGAGATCGACTTCTACCGGGTCCTGCCACCGTCCGGCTACACCAAGGGCCTGGCAGCCGAGCGCCGCACCGACAGCGGTTCGGGCGACATCCGCCGCGAGCGGCGCGGCGTCGATTTTTTCCCTTACAAACCGCCGCACCTCGCGGCCTCGGCGCCGCGGTCTGCGCTGGCGCGAGCGACCAACGCAGTGCAACGGATCATGGCGAGCGGCAAATATGACGGGGCCATCTGGACCGAGGGCAGCCCGCGGATCGAAGAGACAATCTATTGGTTCAATCTTTTGATCGACACGACCCTGCCGATCTGTGGCAATGCCGCCCAGCGGCCGCACGGCATGATCAGCAATGACGGTCCAAAGAACATCATCGACTCGGTCGACTACATCGCTTCGCATGTCTGGGCGGACGAGCAGGGACGCAACCAAGCCGGCGCGGTGCTGATCCAGGAGCAGCGCGTCTTCGCGGCCCGTGCCGTGCAGAAGGCCGACGCACGGCCGGGAGGCTATGTGGCAACCGGCGGGCATGGCGGCATCCTGGGTGCTGCCGGCCACGACGGGCCGCCGCTGCTTCACTATCTGCCGACCGCTCACCACACTTGGCGGTCCGAGGTGAACCTGACCTCGCTGCCCGCTCAGGTCGCCGGCGTGCGCCGGGAGGGCGCTCGCATCGAAACCATCCCCATCAACATCAAGGGGCCGGATGGCGGGTTGCTCGGCTCGGCGATCCCAAGGGTCGCGATCGCGAAGGACGCCAGCTACTGGGACGACGACAGCGCGGTCGATCCCGAGGGGGAAGCCGACTTGGTCGCGCTGATAGGACATATGCTGCAATCGATGCCGCTCGCCGGCTTTGTCGTCGAGGGGTTCACGCCTTATGGCAGGCCGGCCTCGACTGCGCGGCACCGGGCGATGTTGCGCGCCACATATAGCGGCATTCCGGTCGTTCGCGTCGGGCGCGGCAATACCGAGGGCTTCGTGCCATTGCACGATCCCGACTTTATCGGCGGCTCGAACCTGACCGCGACTAAGGCTCGGCTATTGCTGATGGCCTGCCTGATGAAGTTCGGCAGCCTGCCGCCGGCTGCCGATCCGGATCATCCCACTTCCGCGGAGGCGGCTGCCACACGCGAGAAGGTTGCCGCGTACCAGACCCTCTTCGATACCCATTGAAGCTGCGGCAGGATGTGGGGACGCCTTGGCTCTGGTCGTCCTCAGCTGCGCGGCGCATGCTTGGAGAGGATGCGCTGCAAGGTGCGGCGGTGCATCTTGAGCCGGCGCGCGGTCTCGGAAACGTTGCGGTCGCACAGCTCAAAGACCCGCTGGATGTGCTCCCAGCGTACCCGATCCGCCGACATCGGGTCCAGGGGCGGCTCAGGAGCGCCATCTTCCTGGGCGAGCAGGGCGCGTTCGACGGCGTCCGCGTCAGCCGGCTTCGGCAGATAGTCGATTGCCCCTGCCTTGACCGCTGCCACCGCCGTCGCGATGTTGCCATATCCGGTCAGCATCACGATTCGCGAAGCGGGACGGGCGCGACGCAACGCGGTAACGACATCAAATCCACGTCCGTCGCCCAGACGCATGTCGACGACGGCAAAAGCCGGCGCATGTTCGGTCGCCGCGGCGACCCCACCGGCTACGCTATCCGCGGTGACCACGACAAAGCCGCGCCGCTCCATCGCCCGGGCCAGCCTTTGGCACAATGGCGCGTCGTCGTCGACGATCAACAACGACCGTTCGGATTCGGGCAGATCGCGCAACGCCGCGGAAAGCCCCTCTGCGGAGCCGGCGCGATTGGGTCGCTCGCTCTCATTCATGACGCTTGCCCCTCGCTAGGTCAGCCCCATGGGTGTCGTCTCGGGCTCCCCCCGCTGCTAGCGATACCCTTGCGTCGCCGCCGCGGGCGAGCGGATTCTGTCGACCGTTTCCAGATTGGCACGATTCCAGGAAATCGCAACATGCGCGCCGCCATCGACAAGGTTGTCGAAGGCGAGACTCGCGCCGCTGCGCTCGAGCAGGCTTTGCGCGATGAAGATCCCGAGGCCCATATGGTCCGTCACCCCGGCGCGCGTCGAAAGATAGGGTTCGCCGAGGCGCCCCAAGAGGTGGAGAGGAAATCCTGGCCCGTCATCGTCGATCTCGACCGTGACCTTCGCCGCGTCCCAGAAAATGGTGATGCTGATCTCTCGGGCGGCGAACTGGACCGCGTTTTGAATGAGATTGTTGAGCCCGTGCATAATCTCGGGGCTGCGCCTGACGAGCGGCTCCTCTCCTGCCGGCTCGCTTGCCGTTGCGAGGATCAGCCTTACCCCCTGGTTACGGTAGGCCGCCGCCGCCGCATCCACCAGAGCCGAGATCGGCAGCCGTGTGTAGGGTGATCCGCCGTCTTCCTCCGGCTGATGGGCAAGTTCGGCGAGGATTCTGCGGCAGCGCTCGGATTGGCTCAAGAGCAGCGCCGCGTCCTCGGCGTGGGGACTGTTGCCGGGAAGATCCCGCACCAGCTCTTTGGCGACGACGGCGATCGTCGCGAGCGGACTGCCGAGTTCGTGCGCCGCCGCCGCGGCGAGGGCGCCGACCGCCGACACCCGCTGCTCGCGGGCGAGCGCCAGCTGGGTCGCCGCGACCGCGTCTCGCAGCCGGCGCGCCCCTTGCGCGATGCTCCATGTGTAACCGCCGATAAACACGGTCGCGAGCACCAGCGCGATCCATATGCCGATCACGAGCTCGGGCGGAAAGACCAAGGGCTCGCTGCGCCATGGTAGCGGCATATGCCACAAGGCAAGCAAGCTGATCGCCGCCACCGCGAGAAGAGATAGTGCAATCAGCGCGCGCCGCGACAGGATCGTCGCTGCGACCGTGACCGGTGCCAGGATCAGGATCGAGAACGGGTTTTGCAGCCCGCCGGTCAGATAGAGGAGCACGGCGAGCTGCAGGATGTCGTAGCCGAGGTAGAGCGCGGCGTCGCGCGCACCCAGCCGCGCCGCCCATTGCCGGAGAACGATCAGAACAAGGTTGAGAAGCGCTGAAGAGGCGACGACGCCGAGTGCCGGAAGCAATGGAAGGCCGAAGCCGAGCCCGTAATGGACGATCAGGATTGTCGAGGCCTGTCCCGCGATCGCGACCCAGCGAATGAGGATCAAGGTACGCAGATTGATCGGGCTGGAGGGCTCGTTCCGGACGCTGAGGCTGGTATCGGTCTCGTCCAGCAGCCACAGCACGCCGACGGGAACTGCTCGCAGTAGCCGCATCCAAATGTCGAAAAAATCGGGTGTGATCTTGTAGGCGTTGTTGAAGCAACAGAAGACAAAACCTTCCTCCGGCAAGCCGCATTCTCTCCGTGATGGCGTGCGCTCGGAAATTGTCCGCTTATCGTCATTGCACTGGTAGCAGTCGGGCAGATGCACCAGCCGCTCGCTGAAGAACGGCTGTTGATCCTTCGGTACGACGAAAGAATCGACGATGATGTAGTCGATGAAATCCGCACCCGTCGTTGCCGGAAAGCCGAGATAGTTAACCTGGATCGGCGCCGGACGATAGGCGAAGATCGCCGTCCGCGAACGTTCCGTGAAGCCGTTGAGGTCGACCAGGATATCGATCGCATCGGCGTGCACCATCCGCGCCGCGTCGCAATCCCCGGTTCGCGATATATCGACGAAGCGGTCGAACGCGGCGCCGAGGCGGACGCCAAGCCGACTGCTGTCGATTCTGGTCCTGCAGCGCGGTGCCGAGGTTGTTATGGATGGCGGCATTGTCCGGGGCGAGCTTCAGCGCCCTTTCATAGCAGGCGACCGCCTTGTCCGGCTGGCCTAGGTCTTTCAACACGTTGCCGAGATTGTTGTGACCCTCGGCGAAATTGGGTTGCAGCTCGATCGCCCGCCGGTAGGCAGCCGCCGCTTCGTCGAGCCGCTTTTGCACCTGCAGTGCGCAGCCGAGATCGAGATGTAGGCCTGCCAACTCCGGTTCGAGGGCCAGTGCCCGGCGCAGCGCAGCTTCTGCCTCGGCAAAGCGCTCGAGGCCTAGCAGGGCCCCGGCATAATTGGCGTGCGCGCCGGTAAAGTCTGGGATCAGCTCGACCGCGCGCCGGGCGGCTTCGAGCCCGGCCTCGAGCGCTCCCTGGTCGAGCAGCACCCGGGCGAGATTGTTGTACGCCATGCCGTGGTCGGGATTCAGCGAAAATCGCCCGACGGTAGCTGGCGACTGCTTCGCTCCGCGCCAGGACATCGAGCAGTGGCTGCAGATGCCGCTCGTAATGCCGCCAGCGCCCGACCGAGCGGTTGAAGACCGGCTGTCGCACCTGCCAGAGGCTGGCCGAGAAGACCGGGCGATTGGCGCGATGGAAATCGAGGCAACCAGGCTCCCAGTCGAGGCCGAGGAATTTGATCAGGCGGCGGCTTTCGCCTTCGGGGTCTGCGATCAGCGCCTCGTAGTCGACGGTAATCATCTGCAGCGGCAGCACTCGCCGCCAGTGCTCGGCAAGGCGCTCGATTTCGAGATACCGCCGCGCGCAATCGGCGAGGTCGTAAGCGAAGGCATTTCCCTCGCCGAACCTCTGGAAATAGCAGGAGAGGCAGGTATCACGCATATCACGCCGGCAGAAGACGATGCGGGCTGCCGGGAACAGGACTGCAATGACGCCGAGATGAAGAACATTGTCAGGCATCTTGTCCGTCACCCGCAAGGCGCCGCCCGCCCGCCGCTGCAGATCGGCGATGTGCCCGCCGGCGAGCTGCCGGGCAAAATCCATATCCCATTCCTCGATCGGCCGATCGCGGTTACGCGACACCACCGCATCGGCAATGCGGGCGACGTCCTTGCGCTCGCCGCCGCCAAAAACGCGGGAGTGGCTGGCAGCGATCTGCTCGACCAAACTCGTCCCCGAGCGCGGCATGCCGACGATAAAGACCGGCAGCTGGGAACGGTTGCCCCACCCTGCAGCGGCCGAGAACGATGCCGCAGTGGAGCGCGAGGTCACCTCATCCACTTCGCGGGCCAACATATTCGGATCGAAACGCTCGCCTGCCTCTGAGAGCAACTGCCGCTGGAGCGCGTTCGCCACGACGAAGTATTGAAAGGCCTCGTCATACCGTCCGGTATTGTCCAGAAATCCGCCGGCGGCAAACCCGGCGGCAACCCGATCCGATAACGGACGGTCGCGGTCGGCCAGCAGCACGCCCAGGCGCGAGAGCTGCACTTCGCCGGCGCCTTGCCCGCCACCGAATCATCTCGTCTCACCGAGCGTTAACGCGAGTAGTTCACGATTCTGGTGGTTCCGCGGCAGCAGCGCCAGCCCCATGCTGGCCGATGGGTCGGCTACAGGCCATATAGGGGCGATGCTCGAACCTGCCGTCACAGTCGAGAACCTCGTCAAGCACTATCCAACCGCCGTCGCGGTCGACGGGATCAGCTTTACCGTTCGGCGCGGCGTCACCGCGGCATTGCTCGGCGGCAACGGCGCCGGCAAGACGACGACCCTGTCGATCTTGCTTGGGCTCTTGCTGCCGACCGCCGGCAGCGTGCGGGTGCTCGGCGAAGACATGCTGCGGCATCGCTACCGGGTGTTGCCGCGGATGAATTTCTCCTCGCCCTTCGTCGATCTGCCGCATCGGCTTACCGTACGCCAGAACCTGTTGATCTATACCCGGTTGTATGGTCTGCCGCGGCGCCGCGAGCGCATCGAAGAGTTGGCAAACGATCTACAAATCGGCGAATTTCTCGAGCGTCCGGCCGGCAAGCTCTCGGCCGGGCAGAAGACCCGTGTGGCGCTGGCCAAGGCGCTCCTGAACGCGCCCGAGCTGCTGCTGCTCGACGAGCCGACGGCCTCCCTCGACCCGGATACCGGTGACTGGGTGCGCGGCTACCTCGAAGCCTACCGCGAGCGCACGGGTGCGACGATCCTAATGGCCTCGCACAACATGGCTGAGGTCGAGCGTTTGTGCTCGGAGGTCATGATGATGAAGGCCGGCCGCATCGTCGACCGCGGCAGCCCCGAAGCGCTGATCGGCCGCTACGGCCGGACCAATTTGGAGGAGGTGTTTTTGCACATCGCGCGCGGTGCGCAAACCGAGCTGGAGCGGGTGGCGTGAACGGTCGCGGGCATTCGGCAGCCCGCGTCTGGGCGATGCTGCTGCGTTACCTCTACCTGCTGCGCAGTTCGTGGCCGCGCACCGTGGAGCTGATGTACTGGCCAACCCTGCAGATGCTGATCTGGGGTTTTATGAGCCAATTTCTCTATGCCAACAGCAGCTACGTTTTTCGCGCGTTTGGCGTGCTATTGGCTGCCGTCATGCTGTGGGACGTGCTGTTCCGTGGCCAGCTCGGCCTGTCGATGTCGTTTCTCGAGGAGATGTGGGCGCGCAATCTCGGGCACCTCTTTGTC
The DNA here is from genome assembly GCA_963703745.1 of uncultured Alphaproteobacteria bacterium. Lineage (GTDB taxonomy): Bacteria > Pseudomonadota > Alphaproteobacteria > ATCC43930 > CGMCC-115725 > AP-15. Next base: position 1,878,541 of record CAVPFL010000002.1, read on the forward strand.
ACCCCGTTGCGCCCCTACGAATGGGTGCTGTCGCTGCTCTCCATGAGCCTAATACGCGTCTTGCTCGGCATCGTGCCGGCCGCGCTGCTGGCGATCCCGCTCTACCATTATTCGATCTTTTCGATGGGGCTGCCGCTCGTTGCATTCTTTGTCGTGCTACTGGTCATGGGCTGGGCGTTGGGCATGGCGATCTGCGGGTTAATCCTACGCCAGGGCCTGGGGGCCGAGGGCTTAGCCTGGACCATCGTCTTCACCATTTCGCCGATCAGTGCAGTTTATTATCCGGTGTCGATCCTGCCTACCTGGCTGCAGCATGCTTCCTGGGCGTTGCCGTCGACCTATGTTTTCGAGGGCATGCGGGCGGTGCTGTTCTCGGGCATCTTTCGCGCCGATTACTTGTTCACCGCGCTGGGGCTCGACGGCCTTTACTTGACGCTCGGCGCTGCCGCCTTCCTCTTCGCCTTCCACGACGCCCGCCGGCGCGGCGCGCTTCTGCAGATGGGCGAGTGAGGGAGAAGGATCGGCTCAGCTCGGCCCGCTGACGCCGGCCTGGGCGAACGTCGCCATACCGTTGTGACAGGCTGCCGCCGCCTTCAGCACCGCGAAGGCGAGCGTCGCCCCCGAGCCTTCGCCGAGGCGCATGCCGAGATCAAAGAGCGGACGCTGGCCGATCCGCTCGATAAGCCGACGATGGCCCGGTTCGGCCGAGACATGCCCGACCACGCAATGGTCGAGCGCGTGCTGGTCGGCCGCATACAGCACCGCAGCAGCGGCGGTCGATGCGAAACCGTCGAGCACAACCGGCACGCGGCCGAGCCGCGCCGCCATGACCGCTCCGGTGATCGCGGCGAGTTCGAGCCCGCCCAGCCGACGCAGCATGTCGAACGGGTCACGGGCCGCCGGACGATGACGCGCGATCGCTTCTCCGACGACGCGCCGCTTGGCCTCGAAGGCGGCACCGACCACACCTGTTCCAGGGCCAGTCCACATTTCCGCATCGCCGCCGAACAACCCACCGCACAACGCCGCCGCTGCGGTGGTATTGCCGATGCCCATCTCGCCGAGCGCCAGCGCATCGATCCCCGGCTCGACCGCCATCATCCCGTAGGCCATCGCCTTGGCGCATTCCGCCTCACTCATCGCCGGCTCCACCGCAATATCGCCGGTCGGTGTGTCGAGGTTCATTTCATAGACTTTGAGACCGGCGTCGAAGACGCGACAGAGTTGGTTGACTGCGGCACCACCGGCAATGAAGTTTTGCACCATCTGCGCCGTCACCGCGGCGGGATAGGCCGAGACGCCCCGGGCGGCAACGCCGTGGTTGCCGGCGAAGACAAGGGTGCGCGGATGGTCGAGGAGCGGCGGATGCCGCGCCTGCCAAGTCGCGAGCCAGATCGACAATTCCTCGAGCCGGCCGAGAGCGCCGGCGGGCTTGGTCAGCTGCGCCTGGTGCAAGGTCGCCTCGCTGCCAGCCGTGAGATCGGGGCCGGGAAGATGGGCCGACAGCGCGCGGATCTCATCCAAATCCGCAATCGGTTCGTCCATGCAACATTTCCTTCGATCGTCGAGTGCCGCTCGATCGTGTCGGAACGGCCGCGCAGACCCAAGCGGAAAAGACCGCCAGCTCGGTCGGGTCGGGTTATCGTGGGCGCATGACCGCCCGCGGAATGCTCTCGAGCTTCGCTGTTGCGACCGCCTTTTTCACTCGGATCCCGGTTACGACGCCGGCGTGCCGGGCCGGGCGGCTTGCCGATGCGGCCTGGGCGTTTCCGCTGGTCGGCGCCGGGATTGGCTGCGTTGCGGCATTCGCCTTTCTGCTGGTCCAGCTACTCGGCCTCGGGGATTGGCCGGCGGCGATCTTGGCGCTCCTCTCTAGCGTTATTTTGACCGGTGCATTGCACGAAGATGGCTTCGCCGATACCGCCGACGGGCTTATCGGAGGCCACGACCGAGATGAAAGGCTCGCGATCATGCGCGATAGCCGACATGGGACCTTCGGGGTCGTGGCGATCGTGCTGAGCGTGCTGCTACGAGCCGCTGCGCTCGCTCGGATCGGCGAGGCGGTCTACGCCGGGCTCGCGCTGATCGCTGCTCATGCCGCCTCGCGCTCGGCTCTGCCCTTTGCAATGCGAGCGTTGGAGCCGGCTCGCGCCGATGGCCTCGGCGCCGCAGCGGGGCGGCCCCGCACACCGCCTGCGATCGCGGCTCTCGCGATCGGGCTGCTTTTAACCCTGGCAGCGCTCGGTCCGACGCGCGGTGCAATCGCCTTCGGCCTCGCCGGCGCCTCGATGTTTGCCCTGGGCATGCTCGCGCATCGCCGCATCGGCGGATATACCGGCGACGTGCTCGGTGCCTTCGAGCAGATTGGAGAGATCGTGGTGCTGCTGACCGCGGCGGCGAGATGAGCAAGATCGCGGCATCATCGCCGCTGAGCATGACGGGCACGATCCGCGCCGCATTGGCGTTGGCGTGGTCCTTGCTGCCGAGGCCGGGCTCGCCTTTACGATCGAGAACGCCGGTCACCCGTATCGACCATATCGACAGCCCGGGCTCGGGTCACGGCCGGCGCGTCCTGACGATTAATCGCCCGCCATGGTGACCTGTGGCCGGCTCCCATTTGATCGAAGTAAGCGCCCTCTTTCGCCGGACGGCACTTGCAAATGTACATCGGGCTCGTAAGATCTCGAGCTATCGTCGAACCGCAAGCACAGCAGAAGCGCAAGCGCATGAAAATCCGTTGGAAAATAGATTTGGCTATGGCTGGCGCGTTTCTGATAGGACTGGCATTGGCGGGATTTGGGGCGTATCAAATCTTGAGGAAGAATGCTCTCGAAGACAGTCTTCAGAACGCGCGGATTATCATGGAGGAGGCATCCGCCGATCGAACGTATACCGCGGATAGCATAAAACCATTGCTCGAGCAACAGATGAAGGTCCAGTTCCTGCCGCATTCGATACCTTCGTTCTCCGCGCTAAATATTTTCAAAATTGTCCGGCAGAAATTACCGGAATACACCTATCGAGAGCCGACGTTAAACCCGACCAATCTCAACGATCGAGCGATCGATTGGGAAGCAGATATCATCAACAGCTTTCGCGACGACGCAAGCAAGGGAGAGACCATGATCACCCGGGACACGCCCGGTGGGCAGTTTCTCGTCCTTGCCCGCCCGCTTAAGGCTGGTAGTCAAGCCTGCCTGTCCTGCCACAGCACGCCGGAAGCCGCCCCGGCCACAATGGTCGCCCTCTACGGCTCGCAGAACGGCTTTGGCTGGAAGCTGGGTGAGATCGTCGGAGCGCAAATGGTGTCCATTCCGCTTGGCGTGCCGCTCGGCCGCGCCTATCAGGCCCTGCTCTGGTTCATGCTGGCGTTGGCAGCTACCTTTGTCGTTATCATTATCATCGTCGACCTGCTGTTGCGTACACTCGTGGTCAAGCCCGTCGCCGAGATTTCGGAAATGGCCGACAAAGTCAGCATGGGACAGCTCGACACGCCGGAATATGTTCGCGACAGCAACGACGAAATCGGATCGCTATCTCAGTCGTTCAACCGGATGCGGCGCAGCCTGCAGAACGCGATGAAGATGCTGGAAGACCAGAGCTGAAGGATTGGACCGACAGAAGCGAATTGCGACGCGCAGCTCCGAGGAACGGGTCGTGAAGACGGTTCGCAGCATCGGTCGCTATCGTGTCGAGGGATTGCTCGGCACGGGTGCAATGGGTGAAGTCTATCGCGCCTACGACCCGATCATTGACCGGCCGGTGGCGATCAAGGTGGTTCGGACCGAACTGGCGGCGGGCAGCGGTTCCGAGCAATGGCTGCAGCGCTTCCGGCGTGAGGCCAGGGCCGCGGGGCGCCGCTTCCATCCCAACATCGTTGCCATTCTCGACTTTGGCGAAGATGACGGGATGCCGTTTCTCGCCATGGAGTATGTCGACGGGCGCAGCCTCGATGCCATCCTCAAGACATCCGGCCCACTCGATCCGGCCCGCAGTGTTGCCGTCATTACCCAGGTGCTCAGCGCTCTCGGATTTGCCCACCAGAACGGGATCGTTCACCGCGACGTCAAACCGTCCAACATCATGGTCTTGAACAACGCCGAGGTTAAGGTCGCTGATTTCGGAATCGCCCGCATCGACGCCTCCGAGTTCACTATTGTCGGCGATTTACTGGGGACGCCCGCGTACATGGCTCCTGAGCAGTTCGCTGGAGCGCCGGTCGACAAGCGTACTGATCTCTTCGCCGCCGGTGTCATCCTGTTTGAGATGCTAACGGGCGTGAAACCGTTTCGCGGAAAAAGCATCACCGAGATCATCTCGTTCATGGAGACCCGCGGACCTGAGGACATCCGGGCATTGAACCCGGCTGTACCCAACTCGCTAAAACGGGTCATTACCAAGGCCTTGGCTTTCGATCCGGCCCGGCGCTACGATGATGCTGCCGAGTTCTCAAAGGCAATCATCGAAGCTTTTCCCGTTCGCCCCGAGGAGACGCCTTCTCCCGAACCGTTCGTCTCGGACTCCCCCGCTCTCACCGCGGAGGTCAGGAAAGCGGCACTGGAGGGCGCGACTTGGCGGCCCGATCTGTTGCGCGACATCGAGCGCGATTTGGCGACATTCATCGGCCCGATGGCCGCGATTGCGCTGAAGCGCGCCGTTCGGCACACCAATGACGTTATCTCGCTTTACGATTTTTTGGCGCGGCAGATCGCTAACCCGAAAGATCAGTCTGAATTTCTGGCGCGCGGACGCCGCCGAGCAGTCTCGAATCCAGACATCCGCCCGCGCTCGACCCCACCCTCGACGCCTGGGATTGAGGGTGAACCAAAGCCTGACCAACCGACAACATCACCCGGTCTGGCTAACATTGCCGCTGTTGAGTTCGAACCTCGCCCGGTATATCGGCCCGATCGCCAAAATCCTGATCAAGAGAGAGCTCGAAAAGCACGAGACGTTGGATAAATTCTACCGCGCCCTCGCGGCCCATATTCCCGATGAACGCGACCGAGAGACGTTTCTGAGGGTCCAGCAAAGCAACTGAGGAGGAAGCGCGCAGATGAGGCGAGGCAACACGATCGCGGGGATGCTCGGCTGCCTCGCGATCGCTGTGGCGGCGACTGCTGTCGACTCTGGCCGGTCGCATGCCGCAGGTATTGCGACGGAGGCTCAGGATGTCGAGGCGAACTCTGCGCTCGTCCGCGAAATCCAATTTATGCTGCTTCGTCTTGGAATGGATCCGGGACCCATCGACGGTATCGCTGGCCCGCAAACCCTCAGTGCCGCCCGCAAATTCCAAGCAAAATTCGGTTTGCCGATGTCGGATTTGATCAATGATGGTAGAATTTCGGCCGTCTTCCTGGCGCGGTTGCGTGATGAAGCGTCCCGAGCCATTCTCGGCGGCGAAAAAAAGCCGGAGGCCTCCCCGGAGGCCACGACACCCTCCCCAGTTGCCGTGGCGCCGGCCCCGCCACCCGCTCCGCCACCCGATCCGTTTGCCGCATGTCACTTCGATCCGGGCGACTTCCGGATCGGCGTCACCCAGTACACTCCGGACAAATTTCTGCAAGTGGGCTTTGACGGCTCGACGATGCGCGCGGTGGCGAGCTTGAAGGACCGCCTCAATGAAGCGCGTCAGCTTGCCGAAAACCTCGGTGGCTCCGCGCTGGCCGAAGTCCAACGGCAGGCGCGTGTTCTGGACTACTTCAACTGCCGATTGAAAATCGAACAGGCATCGGACGGTAAGAAATAGTGACTGCGATCGACCACAAACCACATTACCGTTCGGCCGCGCGAACCCATGTCGGGGCGGTGCGTGAGCGGAACGAGGATGCGGTCCTCGATCGGCCCGAGATCGGGTTGTGGGCGGTCGCCGACGGCGCTGGCGGCCACCAGCGGGGTGATTATGCTAGTGCACGCATCATCTCGGCGCTCAGCGAATTCACCCCGCCGCCTTCGCCGGCCCTGCTTGTCGACGATGTCAGAACCCGCCTCGGTAGCATCAATCGGGAACTACGGGCAAAGGCCGCCGATATCGGGCCGCGAGCCATGATCTGCAGCACTGTTATCGTTGTGTTGATCGCCGGCGCGCGCAGTTGCTGCTTGTGGGCTGGCGACAGCCGGTGTTACTTGCTGCGGGCCGGCGGGCTGCGGCAAATCAGCCATGATCACAGCTATGTCCAAAACCTCCTCGACCGCGGTGAAATCGGACCCGAGGCCGCAGCGGACCATCCGCTCGCCAATGTCGTCACCAACCTGGTGGGGGCGGAGGACGGGCTCGCTCTCGAAGAAAGATGGGACCATCTTGTGCCGGGTGACATCCTGCTGCTCTGCTCTGATGGACTCTGCCGCGCGCTCGCCGATCCCGATATTGCCGTCATATTGCGCGATCATCCCGTGGAAGCAGCCGCCGATCGTCTGATCGAGAGTGCGGTCTCGCGCAGCGCGCAGGACAATGTCAGCGTCGTCGTCATCGCCTATTCGCCATAAGTCCCTTTAGCCGGCTGCGCTTTTGATCCCCTTGAGGCGGTAGGCGCTGAGCGTGCCTTCGTGCTTTGTCTCGATTGCGGTCAATTCGGTGTCGACATAACGCCACAGGCGCTGATGCAAGGCAGGACTAATCAGGATCTCGCCACCAGCGGCGCCGTCGCAATAGCGCGCGGTCCAGTTGGCTGCTTCGCCGATGATTGTTAGCTCCATACGGTCGTTCGAGCCAATGAATCCGTGAAGCACCTCACCGCAGTGGACGCCGATGCCAATGGCGCAAGTGACCTGGCCACGACGCTTGCGTTGCTGGCTGACTTCCGTCATTGCGGATTGCATCGCCAGGGCCGCGCGCACTGCCTTCTCATGCCGCATGGAATCCGGCTCAGGACAGCCGAATACGGCGAGGATGGCGTCTCCGGTGATTTTGTCGATGGTGCCATCGTGTTGGAAAATGGCGTCGGTCAATGCGGAAAAATAGTCGTTGAGCAAGTCCACTACATCGTCGGTGTCCATGCCCGAACTCAATAACGTGAAGCCGCGAATATCCGACACGAGAATTACCACTTCCGATTTCTCGCCGCCGGGGCGCAAGCGCCCATGAGCAGCGCGCGACAAGAGCTTGTTGCGGATGCTCGGGGAAAAATTTGTCAGCAACCGGCCGAGGAGCGCCGCGTTGCGGCGAAGATCGTTCTGCAGCTGGGTCTGCATCGCGGCCATCGCAGCGTAATGTGCAACCGCGAGCATCAGGCGCAAATCTTCTGCCGTGAAGAGCGTTCCATCGTCGCTGTTGTCGACGCAGGCTGCGCCCAACGCCCGCCCCTTCCACATCAGAGGCACATACATGCCGGCCTTTATCCGGTTCAGAAACTGGCTCTGGCTGGGATCTATACCCTCGCGCCAAATAAAGCCTTCCCGCCGCGCCATCGCCCGCGACGCCAAGGTCATGCTCACCGAGGGCCGGCCTGTCGGCACGTGCGCCTTCAGCAGAAGTCCTCCGTTCTCCGAATCTTCGAGCAGTAACGCGCCGCGGCTAGCGGCCGGAATGATTGCGACGAGCCGCTCGATGATCGTTTGGAATAAGGTATCGAGCTCGGTCTCCTCGCCGAAGCGCAGCGGCAGCTCGTAAAGAAGCGAAAGATCCTGCGCGCGGGTCGGATCGATCGGCTGCCCGGGCTTGAACACCGGCGCGGCGGCATCGATCATTGCGTCGATGTCGAGACGAGTGTCATGGGTGGTGACGAGTGTCTTGTCGTCCGAGGCGACGCCAGGACCGCTGCCGGTTTGGGTGACTGGGATCTCCACCTCGATCGTGGTGTCGCTAATGCGAATCGTGTGGCCCGGCTCGAGGCGCACCTTTCCTTTGCCCTGGATCTGTTTCGCGTCGAGCTCCGTCCCGTTGGCGCTGCCGAGGTCCTCGATCCAGTAGTAGCCATCAGAGATCGAGATCCGCGCATGCGGTCGTGAAACCCCCAGGTCCGGGGTTAAATCGATATCGACGTGGACACCTTCCCGCGGCCGCCCGAGGACGACCGCTTCGCACACTTCGTCGAAGATCTTCTCGGTGCCCCGATAGCGGTAGAGTATGCGCACCGGTGCCGTCAGGCTGCTCCCTTAGCGTTGCTCGCCGACAAAGCCGCGCTGCAATTCGGCAAGCCGTTCGAGCGCGGCGCTCGACAATGGGCCCTTGTTGACGGAGCGAGCGGCGGTTTCGAGTTGGTCGAGCGTCGAGTAGCCGACGAGCACGGTCGATACCGCGTCGTTAGCGATTGCAAACCGCAATGCGGCGTCGACCAGGCTCTCGGCATGGCCTTCGCGGATCAGCGGCTCGAGCCGGCGTGCCCGCTCGACATCGGTGCGGTAGCTGCCGCCCGAACCGATCGGTTCGACGCTCGGCGAGCCGAGCGGATGGCGATCCTCGGTTCCGCTCAATGCGCCGGCGGCGAGCACGCGAATATTGATGACTCCCATCTCCGCGCTCTTCGTGTGTGCCAATAGATTGCCGAAATCGTGCGCCGGATAGCCTGGCGGAACGGCGGCTCCGGCGCTCGGATTTAGCAGATTGTAGCTGACCTGCGCGGTGTCGAAGGCCCGTGCATCGGCGACCCGGTGAAGCGCCGGTGTATCGCCGACCGCGGTGATGCCGCAGAAGCGGGTCTTGCCCTGTTGCCGCAACCGCTCGAACGCCGGGACGACTTCGCCGAGCACGGTCTCGGGCGTGAAGCCGCCGTCGCTGCCGTCCGAAGTAATGTGATTGTGCAGCTGGAACAGGTCGACATGGTCGAGTTGCAGGCGCTGCAGGCTCGCTTCCAGCGAGGCTGTAATCGCCGCGGCGATGCGGCCGCGCTCGCTGTCGGGTACGCGCACCTTGGTACCGACGAGAATATTCGGCTTTAGGCTCTTCATGACGCGGCCGAGGTTGCGCTCGGATTCACCGTTCCCGTACATCGCTGCGGTATCGAAATAATTGATGCCGAGGTCGATGGCACGCGCGACCGCCCGCTCCTGATCGGACGGGTTGCCGCGCACCATCAGCCCGCCGACCGCGCCGCAGCCAAACCCGAGGACCGACACCGCAAGTCCGGTGCGGCCGAGTGTGCGTGTCTCCATCGTTTCCTCCGTTGCTGAGGCCTGCCGCTCGGATCAAATCCTTCGCATCCGGGAGTGTCAATCTTGCCGGGAGCGCCGTGGTCGGGGAGAGTGCGCGAGATCGGAAATGGAGGACATATGCGCAAATCGGTCCCATTGCTGGGCGCGTTCGCGCTTGCTGCGGCGGCGGCTGCTCTAGAGTTTGTCGAAGTGGCAAGCTCGCGCACGAAAGAGACGGCTGATCCCGGGCTCATCGATGATCTCGTAGCGGCTAACCGCATCCTCTCCGACCAAGGAGTCGTCGACGGCTTCGGGCATGTCAGCTCGCGGCACCAGGCGGACGCAACGCGATTTCTGCTCGCGCGCAGTATGGCGCCGGGTCTCGTCACGGCCGACGACATCATGGAATTCGACCTCGACGGCAACGCCCTCGACCCGCGCGGGCGGACGCTCTATGTCGAACGCTTCATCCACAGCGAGATCTACAAGGCGCATCCAGAGGTTAGGGCGATCGTGCACAGCCATTCGCCGTCGATCATCCCCTTTGGCACGACCAAGGTCCCGTTGCGGCCGATCTACCATATGAGCTCGTTTCTCGGCGCCGGCGTCCCGATCTTCGAGATCCGTGAGGCCGGGGGCCCGGCGACCGACATGCTGATCCGCAACTCCGAGCTCGGTGCGGCGCTCGCGCGCCAGCTCGGTAAATCGGCCGTCGTGCTGATGCGCGGCCACGGCGACGTCGTGGTCGGCGACTCGGTCCAGCAGGTCGTGTTTCGCGCCATCTACACCGAGATCAACGCTAAGCTCGAAGTAGAAGCCTTGCGGCTCGGCGAGGGTGAAGTCAATTTCCTCAACACCGATGAAGCGGCGAGGGCCACTGCGACCAACAATGCGGTTCTCGGCCGCCCCTGGGAATTGTGGAAGCGACAGGCACTTGGCGGACGCTGATCAATCCGCGATGGTGTAAGGTCTCGACTACTGCGCTGAAATGGCCCGGAGCCGATCGTTCGAGCCCTTCGAGCCAGTTCTGATCGAGGAAAGAGGCAAGTGCCGGCTGCCCCAGTGCCGCCTCCCAGACGATGCCGAGCAGCGAGGCCGCCGCTTCGTCCGCCTCGCGCTCCAATGGCGGTAGAACGGCAGCGCGCTCGGCGGTATCACGATCGAGTGTGTCGGGGCCCGCTCCGAGCCCGAACTCGATCAGCCCGCGCCGTTCGGGCGGCGCCAGCGCGAAATGGGCGACCTCGTGCAGGATTACATAGGCCTCGGTTGTACCATTCAGCGCCGCCCCGTCCCAATTGAAGCGGCACGGGGTTCCCTCCGGGTGGATCGCCATGCCGAAGTCGCGGGCAAAGGAGAGCGCGGCGAGGCGATGCCTTTCAGCCACTATCCCGGCGGCGCGATCCTGCGAAGTCCCCCGGATCTGGCGAAATACCGCGCGCGAAGGCCCATCTGCGAGACCGGCCATGAACCGGTCGAGAGTGCCCGCGAGCTCGTCGCGGGGTATCGGCGTCAGGATCATTTCGGTCGGGCGGCCAATTGCAGTAGTGCGGATCCACCCGATAGATGGGATGCCTTCAGCCGAACGTCTCCCCTGCCGCGTAACAAGCAGCAGGGGAGGGCGGAATTCAACGGAGTATCAGATGCGCGTCCCTTTTGGACGCGCCTCTGATGATCATTATCCTATTGAGGGGTGATCGTGCCGAACAGACCGTTGGTCTCTTTGTTCGGGCCGGCTGTGAAATATAGAGTGTCGGAGCTGGATTTCGCGCCACCGCCCAGGGTCAATGTCCACAATCCGTCAATCGCCAACGCCTTGCCGTTCGGCTTCGCCAGCTGCGCCAGGAAATTCCCGTTGGAGTCGAACACGTTGATCCTGCCGTCGCCGAAATTGCCGACCAAGATGTCGCCGCTGAATAAGCCGAACGCAAAGGACGCCCGGGCGACGCCCCAGGGAGAGTTCAACGCTCCCTGCGAAGCAAAGCGCCGAAGGAAATGTCCATCGGTGTCGAAGACATCGACAAAGCCGTTGCCGGGACCTGCCATGTCGTCATGCTTTTTTCCGTTCTGTTTCGCGTAGGTGACGAAGAGATCGCCGTTGATATTCTGGATGCCGAACGGCGCAAAGCCGGGCGGGATGCTCGAATCCTGGAAGCCTCCATCGGTGGTTGCCGGCACGTAAAAGCCGGTTGTGCTGCCGGCAGGAGCGGGGGCAAACACGTCAACCGTCCCGCCTCGGAAGTTGGTGGCAAAGAGGAAGACGCCCTTGGTGTTCACCCCGACCGCGAGACCCTTGTAGACGGCGCCGAGCTTGGCATTGGGCTCTGTGGAATTGTCGACGGCGATGGTCGCTGCCGCTCCCGAAGCCCAGGCGGAGATCGTTCCGTCTTCGGTGGCAAAGATGAAGTGAGCCGCGGTTGTCGTGCCTGGGACCAGGAATGTCGTAGTGGGATTCCAGACAGTGCCGGTCGGAGCCGCTGTTTGCGGACAACTCGACCCCTGCCCAGCTGTCGTCGGGCAGGGGATCGTGACAACAAGGGGCACGATCGTGCCGTCGCCGTCATATAGTGTCGCCAGTCCCGTGGCGTTGTCGGAAATCCAGAAGGGGCTCGCAGCCGGACTAAATGTGACCCCCCACGCATTCTTCAGGTTGGGGTCCTGAACCGGGGCTTTGTTTGCCTGGTCGGAGACCAGCGGGTTGACGACATAGGCATTTTGCTGCGCATCGGCGCGGATCGCCGTTACGCCGGAGACCGCGATCGCGATGATCGCAGCGAGCGCGAGACCTCGGCTGATATGCTTTATGATGTCTGCCCTCCCATAGACTTGAGCGCCGGCTGGCGCGGACCGAACGCTAGCGGCAGGGCAACCCGCAGGTGTTGCTGCCGCTTCGCGGATTGCAGCGTCGAGCATCTCCTCGATAACTACGACGAGCAAAGCCGCACTTTATTCCACAAGAGAAACCCGGAGGGCCCCGCCGGCTCCTCCATAAAAGGGGGAGGGTCAGCTGGGCTTTCCCGCTGTGGGCGGGAGTTTCGCTCTGGCGCCATCCGGAGAGGTCTGCTGGTAGACAATCTCTGCGATGCGGAGCAGCAGGTCGTGGTCGGCCTTGGCGGCGATCGCATAGCCAAAGCCTTCGTCGGACCAATAGAATGCGCCGATGCCGCCTTCTTCGTGATAGCGGAACGCGGTCTCGCCACCGACACTGGTGCGAAGATACAAGGTCAGGCGTTCCCCATTGCCGTTCTCGTACATGAACTGAGCCGCCGGCCCGTCCTCGGCCGGCAGCAGCCGCCCGCCCATCAGGCGGAAGCCGGCTGCCGCGAGATCGGGGACGACCAGCTGGCGGCCCAGTCGTTTCGACAGCCACTGCACGAGATGCGCCTCTTGGCCGGCGTCGACCTCCACCGGGTGGCGAACCTCTACCGAGAATGTCCGGTACGCGGCGATCGCATCGGCGGTGATCATGCTCTCGACCGCTCCCGGAGACGATGAGCTCGGCGGACCGGTAAGGTCGCGCGCAGCCCAGCCGCCGATCCCGCCCAGGACGAACAGGCACAGCGCCGCGGCAATTTGCGCCAGCTGTCGGCGTCCTCTGCGGCGCCGCTGCGCCAGCAGATGCGCGACACGCAAGCGGTTCGGGATCGGCCCACTTGCTTGCGCGGCGAAAGCCGTGCGCAGCTCCTGCCGTTGCTGCGCATATTGCGAGAACCGCGCCTCTTCCTCGGGATGCGCCGCAAGATAAGCTTCGACGTCCTCGGTGCGTTCGCGCGGCAGCTGACCGTCGATGCGGGCATGCAGGTCGTCTTCTTCTACAGGACGACCCAGCGGCGTCATTTGACTCTCCTCAGCTCCGCGTTGTGGCGACGCCGGTCCCCATTTGCGTCTCCGTTCATATAGCGCCGCAGCCGCTCGCGGCCGCGCGATAGCCGCGACATTACCGTGCCGATCGGCACGCCCAACACGCGCGCAGTCTGCTCGTAGGACAGATCCTCGACCCCGATCAGTAGCACGACCGACCGTTGTTCCTCGGGCAACGCCGCAAAGGCGCGGAGCAGATCACGATGCTCGAGCGCCCAATCCTGACCTCCGTCGACTCCCGGCAGCTCGGCCTCCGCCACCTCAATTAGTGCGTTGGGCACGCCGCGCCGTCTTTGGCGATGCTTCTCGCTCAGGAATCGATTGTAAAGGATCGTGTACAGCCAGCCTCGCACATCGCCGTCGGCCCGGCGCAGGTGCCAGCGGGAGACCGCGCGTTCGAGGCAGTCCTGCACGAGATCGTCGGCGCCGTGACGGTCGCCGCGGAGCAACGCACAGGCGAAGCGACGCAGACCGGGAATGTGCGGTTCGATCAGCGAGGCTTGATCTCGCATAGCGTCACCGTCGCGGCAATACGCAACTGCCGGCCGGTGGCTCTCATCGGCCGCCAGAGCTCGGGTCGGGGTCGGCATGATCGCCGTTCCTGTGCCCACGGTGTGATCACATTCCTGTTAACTACAGTGCCCTTTAGGGCTACGGACGGGGTTGTGCCTCTGCCTCGATCCGCGTCGTCATCGCATAACGGTCGCGCGATATCTACGACCGTGCTGCAGCTCGCTTTATTCCGCTAGACGAAGTCACTGGCAAAGCCGCCGGAATGCATTCGAGATTTTCACGGAATAAACCCGGTTTCAGCGAGTCGTAAACGACAGAGCACTGGCCGGTCGGCGTCCAGCGCGCGTGGGATGGCCTGGCACGTCCAGTAAACTCGGGGATTACGGCTGAGAGAGGGATTCATGTCAGGCGAACAGGAGCACGGGTCGGCGCGACTTTCCCGGCGCTCGTTGTTGTGCAGCGCTGTAGGCGCCACAGGCGTCCTCGCCGTCACACTAAACCCGGCCTTGGCGCAGCCAAAGATTTCCAAAGTGGCCGTCAACTACCAGGATCTTCCAGACGGCGACAAGCGCTGCGACAAATGTGTCCAGTTTCAGCCGCCGGATGGCTGCAAGGTGGTTGAGGGCACGATCAGTGCGCAGGGGTCCTGCCGCATCTTCATGCTGCGCCATACCCCAACCTAGACGGGTAGCACTTGCATGATCCGGAGGCTTGTGCCGGTTCTGCGGGTAGCACCGACCCGTTATCACAGCCTATTCAATATTGTTCTACTCGGCGTGGTGGCGTTCGCTGCGCTGCTCGCAGTGGGCGTGCCGTCGCGTCGCGCCTTTTCGCTTCCGCTTTATGCACGTCAGACCGGTCAGCCATGCGCGACCTGCCATACCGCTTTTCTAGAGCTGACCCCGTTCGGCCGTCGCTTCAAGCTCGGTGGCTACACGTTGGGTGGCGGCGATTGGAATGGCCCGCCTTTTGCGGTCATGTTGCAACCTACCTTTACCAATACCCAAGGCGCTCAGCCCGGTGGCGCCGCACCCGGCTTTGGTGTGAACAACAACTTTGTCATGCAGCAGATGAGCCTCTTTACCGGTGGGGCATTCACCGAGAATTTAGGGGCATTCATCCAGGGAACGTTGGACGGCGTCTCCCATAACTTCACTTGGGATAATACCGACATACGCTTCGCGAAATCGATCAACCTCGACGGCCACACGCTGCTCTGGGGCGTAACCGCCAACAACAATCCCACCGTCCAGGATGTCTGGAACACAATCCCCGCCTGGAGCTTTCCATACATCAGTTCAGAACTGGCGCCATCGCCGAACCGCCAGCACATTTATCGAGCAAGTTTATGCGCAGCAAGTAGCCGGTGTCAGCAGCTATGGCTTCCTGGATGACTTATTCTACTTGGAGTTTGGCGGCTATCGGCCATTGTCGAACAACACGCAGCTGGCCCTCGGTGTCAGTCCGTCAGGGCAGAGCCCGATCAGCGGTGTTGCGCCTTACTGGCGGCTGGCGGCCGAACCGAACTTTGGCGACCATTCGTGGGAAGTTGGCACATTTGGGCTTGCGTCGAAGGTCTACCCGACCGGGATGTCCGCTGCAGGCACCAATTCGTTCACCGATATCGGCATCGATAGCCAATACCAATATCTCGGCGATCCCCATATGGTCACTGCTCGGATTGCCTGGATCCACGAGAACCATAACACCAGCGCTAGCCAAACCCTCGGGCTGGCCAACAATTCCAACGACCAGCTGCGGTCGTTGAATGCGTCTGTTTCGTATATTTATGATCAAACTTGGAGCCTTACAGCAGGTCGAATGTCGATTGGCGGCACTGCGGACTCGGCACTCTACGGCACCTTCACCGGGAGCCCGAACAGTGCCAACTGGATCTTCGAGCTTGCCTATCTGCCGTTCAGCCACGGCGGCCCGTCCTTCTGGCCATGGCTGAACTTCCGCATCGGCGTGCAATATACACACTGGACCAAATTTGACGGGGCCACCACCAATTACAACGGTATTGGAAGAAACGCGAACGACAACAACACGTTCTTCGCCTACATCTGGACCATGTTCTGACTGTCGGCCGACACCGCCCGCTCTGGAATCGCCGCAAGCGGTTTCGGCAACTAGGTCCTGGTTTTTGCCTGTCGAGCGCCCCGCCCCGCTACTGTACCCTGAAGTCAGGCTGTCTTCCCCGTGTTTTCGTAAGTACCGACTCCATGATCGCCGGCCGCGTTCTCTTCGCAAAATTCGCATGAGCCCGGCGCGGCGCGCGTTAAGGTCGCGCGGCGAACCCCGGGAGGGTGCCATGAAACTTCGCCTTTGCCGGCTGCTCGCGGTGGCGGCTTTCGTTTCTTGCTTTCTCGGCAGCCTCGAAACTCTCGCGCAAAACGCCTACATCACCAACGATGGCTCCGGCAATGTGTCGGTGATCGACACGGCGGCGAATAGGGTGACCGCTACGATCACCGTCGGCACTGCCCCTTCGCGGTGGCGGTCAGCCCGGACGGCGGCACGGTCTATGTTGCGAACATCGACTCCGACAATGTGTCGGCGATCGCCACGGCGACGAATACAGTGACCGCTGCGATCCCCGTCGGCAGCGGGCCCGTCGCGTTCGGCGTGTTCATGATCCG
Organism: uncultured Alphaproteobacteria bacterium; assembly: GCA_963703745.1. Classification (GTDB taxonomy): domain Bacteria; phylum Pseudomonadota; class Alphaproteobacteria; order ATCC43930; family CGMCC-115725; genus AP-15. The sequence continues at coordinate 1,894,623 of CAVPFL010000002.1, forward strand.
GCCGAGCTTTGCCGGAACGCAAGGGTTCTCGAACTGTCACGGCTAGAGCGTCTCGGCGTTGGCCCGGCGGTTTGGCGGGCTAATGCCGCAGCGGCAGCCTTGGGATTGCCCAGCGTGAAGGCGTGAGATCTGGATCGACGGCGAACGCGTGCAGGACGTCACGGCCCATCCCGCATTCAAACCGGTCGTCGACCTCAAGCGCGCATGTGCGACATGGCGCACGAACGGGCTTCGGCCGGAATCATGAGGCATCGCGAGGCCAGCGAGCGCTTCGATCTTGCTGCGGCCGCCGACCGAGAAAGCCCACTGGCACGAGAAGTGGTGCGCCGTCGACGCCTAGCTCAACGACATCCGCGGGCATCCTGACCCGCGTCGGTGACGACCGTCGGCGAGATGTGGTCGCTCTACGACGGCCGCGACGTGCTGAACGAGATCGATCCGCGCTTTGGCGACAACATCGCGCGTCGCATCCGGCGGGTATTGCACTGGATATTTTTCAGTCTCGGCGAACACCGATCCCAAGGGCGACCGCTCGAAGCGCCCGCAGGACCAGGACCCCAACATGATTGTGCATGTCGTCAAGGAAACCGGTGCCGGGATCGTCCTGCGCGGCGCCAAATACGAGACCGCCGCTTCCTATGCCGACCAGGCGTTCTTGAACCGACAATCGCCCTCTTGGGTTTCTCGCTCTCGCTCTTTAACCATTATTCGTAATCTTCTCTCGCTTGCTTGAGCCGTTCGTCGATCAGGTCCAGCTCGGTCTTCGGCGTACCGACGCCGTGCCTGGATTTCTTCTGGAAGGCGTGCAGCAAGTAGACTGCCTTAGCCCCCCGCACCCGGCTCTTCCCGAGGGTAACCCGCGTCATGCCGTCGGCGTCGCCCAAGGATGAGTGATCCGAGGCAGTGGCAGAGGAAAGCGCTCGATCATCGCTTTGAAGCGGTCCCAGGTGAGGCTCCGGGCCTTCTGACTGCGCTGCCGTAGACAGCGGAACCAGATGCGTCGGACCTCCTGGTGAAACGCGCTCAACGCGCGGGAGTTATTCGGCAGCCCATAGTAGCCGTAATGACCGCGCAGGATGCTGGCGTACCAGCGTTGCTGCTTGTAGAGCGACAATCTGGATGGGAAAGCAGCGACAATCAGGATGAGAATTCTGGTGTCGCGGCGGCGGAATGATTGTCGCTGCTCGCTGGTTTGGTCAAGCGCGTTGCGGAACCGAAAGCAAGGTTTGTAGTTGCGGCGCCAGTAGCAGCTAATCACGTCCGAAGCCGCGTGGCGGTTCGACTGCGGCGATCTCATCGAGGTCGAGATCCACGATGGCTTGGAGGGCGTCACCGGTTGCGCCGCACGCCGGCACTGATCTCGGGATGGCGATGGCGGATCTCGTCAAACACGGCGACGGCACGCAAGCCGGCAGTGTTTTGCAGCATCGGCGCGATCTCGCTGTCCCAGACCGCAGCCAGCGGGTCTGGGCGGCGGCGACCGCGCGCCACCTTCTTTTGTGAGGGAAGTCGGATGTCCTGTTCGAACCGGTAGCCGGTGGAAGCGCTAAACCCCGCTTTGGCCGCCGCGGTTATCGGCGCCTCAGACCTGCGGAAACTCATGTACAACCTCATCTGGCAGTCGGTGATGTGGCGGCCGGGCAAGCAGCGGTTCCTCATTGGCGTGAAGAACCGGCTCCATATCCCGCCCACCGCGACTGCCAGGCGGCGCGTCCCTTAGGCGGGATCGCGTCGTCGCTCGATTCGCGACGCGCTTGGGCTACGCCCTCCCTCCGTCGCAAACCGAGCGACCTCTTCTCATCTTGATTGACGCTCGCCTCTCACCCTGATTGTCGCGCCGCAGCTGCTCGGCCATTGGCGCGTGCATGTGCCGCCATGCCTCCTGGCGCAGCGCCGTCAGCTTGCGCGTCAGGCGTTTGCTTTGCGTCTTGTGCTTCACGATAAACCGGCCATCCCGCGTCCACCCGCAATAATGGGTGAAGCCGAGAAAGGCGAAGGTTTCCGGACGCCGCTCGCTGCGTTGCTGTCGTCGTAAGGCCGGAAGCCGGCCGAACTCGATCAGCCGCGTCTTGTCCTCGTGGAGCGCCAAGCCAAACTTGGCCAGCCGGTCCTTGAGGTCAACCATCATCCGCCGCGCATCCGCCGCTTTCTCAAAGCCCATCACGAAGTCGTCAGCGTAGCGCACGATCGAGACCCGCCCGGACGCGTGCCGCTGCCTCCACTGGTGGACCCAGAGATCGAGAGCGTAGTGCAGGAAGATGTTGGCCAGGAGCGGACTGATGCCCGCTCCTTGCGGCGTTCCCCTGTCAGTCTCGTGCCACTCATTGCTCTCCAGGATCCCGGCGCGCAGCCATTGGCGAATGAGCCTCAGGATGCGCGGATCGGCGATCCTATGCGCCACCATCCGCAGCAGCCATTCGTGGTCGACCGAATTGAAAAAGCTGCGAATGTCGGCATCGAGCACCCAGTTCACGCGCTGGCTCATCAGCGCCGTATGCAGCGCCGAGAGAGCCATATGCGGGTTCCGTCCTGGTCGGAAGCCGTAGGAGAAGCCGAGGAAATCGACTTCGTAGACGGCGCTGAGAAGCTCGGCGACTGCACCCTGAACGATCTTGTCCTCCAGAGTTGGCACGCCGAGCGGCCGCTGCCCGCCATCAGCTTTCGGGATGTAGACACGCCGAACCGGCTGTGGCCGGTAACGGCGCGTGTGGACGCGCGTGCAGAGATCCCGGAGGTTGGCCTCCAGGTCCTGCTTGTACGCCGCCACCGTCATCCCATCGACCCCCGCACTTGCCAGCCGCTTCTGTCGCCAGAACGCCCGTTCGAGCGCCGCGATGTCGACATGGTGCAGCAGGGCAGTGAACCGGGTCTGGGCGGCCTGTCGGGCCGCCGCGTTCACCCGCGCGAGGTTGGGCGGCAGGGCTGTCCGGCTCTGTGTCCGGACCCTGGCCTCAACGCGCGAGATCCCCCCGGGCTGGTCCCTTCCCTCAGCACGTCTCGTCTCCTTCGACGGCTTCATCGGTACTATGAACCAGTCCGACTCCCGACCTCAGCTCGGATGATGGCTCCGGCGGTGCCTTGCCAGCATCCCCCACCGGAGACCAATCCGGCGGACCCGGTCGGGCCTCTTCGGTTCCAACGATGGCCTTCCGTGCATGACGCGGCCCACGACCCCGGCGGAGCGACACCATCTCGCCTGACGATGGCGCACATGCTGCCTTCACTGGACGCAACCAGCTCGGCCTCCGCAACCTTGAACCTTTCGAGGCTTAACACCAACGCCCTACATGGCTCCTGTCTACGCTTCGGACCTCGCGTTACCGCGACGCCCGCAAGACTTGGTTCCGGCCTGCCTGCTACGGCTTTGGCCGGGTAAGACTTTCACTCACAAGTCATCGTCAGCTTTTCCGAACGCACTGCGTCAAGTTCAGCAATTTGATCATGGTGGTTGGGTGGTGTCGGTGGAGAACCTCCTGTGTCAGTCGCGGCCGTAGCCGCGCGGCGGGTCGATCATCTGCAGCTCATCGAGGTCGAGTTCGGCAATCGCTTGCAGCTTCTCCGCCAGCCTCGATCCTTCGAGATTGGCCGGAAGAGTGTCGAGCCAGGCGCGGTATTCTGCCTGCAGATCGACGAGCGCGGCGATCGCCGTCGCCCACCGTCTCGGCCGTGACAGGATGCGCCGCACCGACGCTGGGGGCATGGTCTGGCTGTACTGGCGCAGCTTGGCGCGGTGCCGCGCCTGGCGCTCGGCCGGGGTCATGGGAGCGATACCGATGCGATGTGCGGGCATCCTCCACCTCCTATTGGCAATCGTGACGTCACGTTTCGCGAGGGCTGTGACGGTTGGGTGTCTCAGGCATCAAGACCCCGTTTCTTTGTTCGATCAGGGCACCGTTTCTTCGTCCCGACCTGGCTCTGGCGGGGGCACCGCGCGCAGCGCGAGTCAAGGCTGGCCGCTTGCGGCCACCGCGCCAGCCGGCGCGGCTTGGCCTTGACCGAGCGAGCACGGTGCCAAACTGGAGAAGACAGGGGTCATGCAGCACGGCGCAGCGCCTCCTTTTTGTGCTCGTGCAGATCATCCATGTTGAGATAGCGATGCTGTTCGAGCCAGTTCTCGTGGGTCTCGACCGCGAGCGCCCGCACCAGCCTCAGGCAGCTCTCGCCATTGGGGAAGATCCGCACCACATGGGTGCGGCGCTTGATCTCCTCGTTTAGCCGTTCCAGCATGTTGGTCGATTTCAGATGCTTATGGTGCTGGCGCGGCAGCCGGTAGAAGCTGAGCGTCTCGTCGATGTTTTCTTCGACCCAGCCGGTGAGCTTGGAATACTTCGCCGACCACTTGCCGAGCCAAGCAGCCAAATCGCGGCGCGCCTCGCTCAGATCGCGCCGGTCATACAGCCAACGCAGCTCCTGCAGGCAGTCGTCGTCGACCCGGCGTGGCACGTAGTCGAGTGCGTTGCGCAAGAAGTGCACATAGCAGCGCTGATAAGCCGCCTCCGCCAGGACCTCACGCAGAGCGGCCCGCAGCCCCGCGTGATCGTCGGCGACCACGAATTCGACGCCGTTGAGGCCACGGGCCTTCAGCGCCAGCAAGAAATCCCGCCAGCTCGAGCGGCTCTCCCGGTTGGCGAGTTCGACTGCCAGCACTTGGCGCCTGCCGTCCCAATCGATGCCGATCGCGATCAGCACCGCATGGTTCGAGATCACCCCGGCCTCGCGCACCCGCTCGTAGCGCGCGTCGAGGATCAGATAAGGGAACGCTTCGGCCAAGGGACGGCCGGCAAATTGCGCCAGGTTCGCATCCAGTCGCTGGTTGATCGCGCTGATCGACGAGGCCGAAAAGCTGTGACCGCACAGCTCCTCGGTGATCGCCGTCACCTTACGGGTCGAGACCCCCTGCACGTACATCTCCGCCAACGCCGCCACCAATGCTCGCTCCGAGCGTTGATAGCGCTCGAACAATTCGGTGGAGAACCGCCCGCCGCGGTCCTGTGGTACGCGCAGCTCGAGCTTGCCAATCCGCGTGATCAGCGTCCGGCCGTAATAACCCGAGCGGTAGCCCAGCCGGCCCGCCGTCCGCTCGCTCTTCTCGGCCCCCAGCGCCTCGCTCATCTCCACTTCGAGCACCTCCTGCAGCGCCGTTCGCACCAGCCCTCGCAGGAACTCCTCGTCCCCCGCCACAAGGGCTTTCACGTCGATCGTTCCACGCTTAACTTTTCTCTCGGTCATGGTGTGCATCCTCGCCAAAGGATCCGGTGACTGCGAAATCACCCGCATACCATGACCATCGCCTTCATCGCATTTTGCTGAACCTTCCGGACGCTACCGATTCACTTAGTCGTCATGGCCGGGCTCGTCTCGGCGACCCATGAGTCGAATTCAGGAATTCAGGTGCCGTCGGGCTCGACCCGCGTCCTGGCGATAGACAGCCAAGTTCTCCAAGTTGCGATAGCTGCCTTCGATTAAGGATTAAGGATTAGACCACTCGGATCCTTGCGATTTACAGCCGCGCAACGCGATCGCATTGTCGCATTGCGCGAAACCGTCCCATGAGCCTCATTCACGGAGCCACGATATCGGGATATCGGGCATACCCGGTATCTATGTTCTCGCGACCGAAGACGGTACATATAACCGGGTGAAGGATCCCCGCTCCATTCTCATCACCGGGGCGAGTAGCGGTATCGGCGCCGCCTTGGCCCAGGCCTACGCCGCGCCCCGAACCCATCTCGCGCTCTGTGGCCGAGACGCCACCCGGCTCGCCGCGGTGGCCAATCTTTGCCGCGAGCACGGCGCCGAGGTGATCGAGGCTTGCCTCGACGTTACCGAGGCGGCGACAGTCGCCGCCTGGATCGACGATGTCGACCGCGCCTCGCCGCTCGAACTCGTGATCGCGAATGCCGGAGTTCAGGGCGGTCTGTGGCGCGATGGCGCCGGCGAAACGCTCGGCGAGTTGCACCGTGTCATGGAAATCAATTTCGGCGGCGTTTCGAACACGATCCATCCGTCCCTTCCGGCGATGCGTCGGCGAAGGCGGGGCCAGGTTGCGCTGATCGCCTCGCTAGCGGCCCTGCGTGGAATACCGTTTTCGCCCGGCTATTGCGCGAGCAAGGCAGCAGTAAGGATCTACGGCGAGGCACTGAGGAGCTGGCTGGCGCCGGAGGGGATCGGCGTCTCGGTCGTCCTGCCGGGTTTCGTCGAAACGCGTCTGTCCGACACGGTTAGCGGACCCAAGCCGCTAATATTGCCGCCCGCACGCGCCGCCGGGATCATTCGGCGCGGTCTGGCAAAGGGGCGCCGCCAGATCGCTTTTCCCTATCGGCTCTATCTCGGCATGCAGCTGATGCGAGCGCTCCCGGCGGGGTTGGTCGATCTCATCCTTCGCCGCGTTACCGTCGATATTGGTCCCTACGCTTGAACATCTCGCCGCCAGAGGTCCCGTCAGGATCGATGGTGCTTGGTCTAGTCGGCCCTGTACATCTCGATTTCCATCCGAAGTTCCGACGCCAGGTTCCGCGCCTCGCGGTCGCCTCCAATTGCGCAGGGCACATTGCACCGCATCGCCCGGTCTGCTCATCTTGCGCCACGATAGATACCGTCGCCGTCGGTCGCTGAACAGGCGTGGCTCCCTAAGGGGGAGCAAAGCGATCTGGATTGCCGTGCGACAAATCCCGTACACACCGTCGAGTACGACATTCCCGACGCAGCCTATCGGCGACACCGAGTTAACCGGGTAGCCGAGCCTGCGCTGCTCCGCCCCCGCCAGCCAAGCGAACCGCCTGAGCCGACGGCGTGGCCATGATCGCGCTCTTGTCAGGGGATCGAATGATGGATCCTTCGGTATCGGGCGCCAATGGACCTCCTCTCCGTCCGCCCGGCCAAAGCTCGATGACCCGAGCACCGGGATCTCATCAATCCGGTTGAAGGGATAACGCACCGGGTCTAGCCCGAGGAAATCGATGACCCTCGACATCTCACGGGTCGGATCGGATATGAGATCTTCGAATCGGATCAGCTGGCAGCGACGACCATCGACACCCGCCAAAAAGGACAAGACGCTGCGGACAGAATGGCGCCAGGCAAGCATGGCCTCTTCATAGGGCCACCCGAAGCTCCTGCGACCCGATTCGACCGTCGCCGGCCCGTCCCGTACCAGGACCAGTACTTGCGCGTCGGGAAACAAGGTAGTAGCGGTCGCGATCCCTTCGGTCGTTGGAGAGCGGAGGATCAGATGGCAATCGCTGATCGACTCCACCTCTTCCGGGTCAGGATCGGCAAAGCGGAGGAACGCCGTGCCGATATGCCTTGCCAACTGAGACGGCCCGCCTAGACGCGGGCTCCACCAATCGTCCCAGCTTTCGGCGACCGATCGGCAAAAACTTAATAGCGTCTGGCTGTTGGCAAGGAAGAAATCCTCCGGAATCCTAGACTTCCGGCATTGCGGATGCAGCGAGAGCAGAGCTTCCAGGTAATTCGACCCGCTGCGCGGGCAAACGGATAACAGGATTATCGGATTGTTCGGCTGAGATCGGTTGTGACCCTGGATATGATTTTCCCGGCACTCGTAATCGTTCGCTGAGTGAATCGCGGTAGAAACAACCGATGGGCGCAGCTTTGCGGACATTTTCTCCTCGTCTCGCCGACGGCGCTGGCATTTCTAGCGCGCGTTCCGCCAGAGCGCGGCAAGACTTGCGACCAAACCGGACCCGGTCGCTCGATGATACGGCGAGCCCGGCGGCAACATCCCCATCACACGATCATGTGCCGCGGCTAGATTATGATACGGGATGCCGGGAAACAGATGGTGTGCCGCGTGAAACCGCAGCCCGACTGGTGCCCAAAGCGGTATCAGCCAGGAACGCCGCGGATAGTTCACCGAATCGAGCAATTGTTCGGCTCTCGTCAACGGATCACCAGTCGAGCGATACCGGTGCGCCGCGAGGGTACGCAGGCTGTTGAGGAAGAGGCCGGCAACAGCGATCAGATACAGCCGCATCAGGAGTTCCGAGTCGATAAGCCCCGCAGCCAGCGCGGCCGTGATTGAGAGGAGATAGAAGAAGACGCCGGCTTCCTGCACACGCCAGTCGCGTGCTTCCTGTAGCGACGGTGGATCGCGCCTGTAACGCGGATTGACGACCAAGGATGAGGCATTGACCGCAACCCATCTCCGAACTCTTGGGTCGATCCAGGAGAGCGGCGCGAGCAGGCCGAATCGCAGCACGCCCACGAGCGGTCCGAGGAAGCTCGACAAGGCAAACAGCACTATGGGCACGCGACCCCCGCTCCGACCCCAAGGCATGTATTCTCCGTCCTTTTCGGTACCGTAGGCGCGGCGTAGGTGGTGATCGAGATGCGAGGAATAGAGAAAGCTCGGCACCAGGAGGGGGATACCGCAGAGCAAGTTCCACGCGGCCCGGAACCCCGGGAGGCGATTCCGCGGTAGGTGGGCCAGTTCGTGGATGAACACAACTGACCGGTAAATGGCGAGCACAGCGGCCACGGCAGCGAGAGGCTCGAACGGATTACCCGGCGGCAAGACCACGCTGGCAGCAAACCCGGCGTAAAAGCAGGTTATCGAGGCGAGGAAGTCCACCCAGTAGTAAAGGGGTCTGGGAACCAGCAAGTCGTCAAGCGTTCGCCGCAGATGCCCGAGGGGGAGCTCGCCCTCGATGGCATCGGGGTGTTCTCGAGGCGCAGTCGATATACCGAGGCCTCCCTGGCAGGCAAAACCAGTCACCGAACTGTGCGGCCGCATCGAATCTCCTTGTCCGCGGGCCGAAGGGTGCAGCACACGGTGCTTCTTGTAATCTCGGTTTTCGGATACCGTCCAGTGTCGAAACCTCCGGGTCCGGCCGCAGCCCAGCATCAGACATCTTTCCAAGCCCCGCCACCTCTTCATTCCGGTGCCGATGAAACAGCCGTCGCATAGCTTGGCCCTCTCAGCGCCGGATGCTGCCGAGGGCAGTTCCTCAAGCGAGCGCGAACGGGTCGCAGGTGGTCGAATCGAAGTGACCGAACTTCGCGGCTGGCGCGACCGCAACCGCTTTGTCGATCTGCCCTACCGCCTCCATCGCAGTGATCCAAGCTGGGTCCCGCCGCTGCGGCAAGACGTGCATCGGTTGCTCAACCGGAAGCGGAACCCGTTCTTCGATCATGGCGAAGCCTGTTTCTGGCTGGCATGGCGCGACGGCAAACCGGTCGGGCGCATCAGCGCCCAGATTAATCACCGCCATCTCGAAACCCACCACGACGAGACCGGCCATTTTGGCCTGCTCGAGGCGGTAGACGACCAGGCGGTTTTTGCCGCCTTGCAACGCGTCGCCGAGAATTGGCTCCGCGAGCGCGGCATGCGCCGAATCCTGGGGCCTTACAGCCTGTCGATGAACGACGACATCGGCGTCCTGGTGTCCGGCTTCGACACGCCGCCTATGGTCGGGATGCCGTACACACCCCCCTATTACGCGAAACGCCTCGCCGCAGCAGGCTATGTCAAGGCCAAGGACGTGCACGCGCTGCGGGTCACGATCGCCGATATCGTGACCAAGCACATCGTCCAGCTCGAAAACGTTACCGCTCGGCTTCGCGCGGAAGGGCGGATCGCCGTGCGCCCGCTCGATCCCGCCCGCTTCGCCGAGGAAATCCGGCTGGCTCTCGATATCTACAACGAGGCTTGGACCCAGAATTGGGGGTTCTTGCCGGTAACGGAGCGCGAGGCCAAACAGATCATCGACCAGCTGGCCCCTGTTCTTCCGCCGGATAGTGTGGTCTTCGCGCTCGCCGATGGCGAGCCGGCGGCGATGCTCGTCGCACTCCCCAACCTTAACGAGATCCTCGCCGATCTCGGCGGCAGGCTGTTTCCGATCAACTGGATCAAGTTGTTGTGGCGGCTGCGCTTTCGCAAACCAAAAACGGCGCGCGTGATGCTGACCGGGGTGCGGCAGCGATATCGCAGATCGGCACTGAGCATGGCTCTCGTCACATTGATGCTGGCGGAGATCCTGGACGCCGCGCGCCGGGCAAAGATCGAGATCGTCGAATTCTCATGGATCCTGGAGGATAACAAACCCTCCCTCGATGGCTGCCACGCCATCGGCGCGCAACTGGATAAGCTCTATCGCATCTATGCCAAGCCTCTGTAGGAACGCCGCACAGCACATTACGATCTATGCGACAGAGAGCTCCTTGTCCTCGGCTGGCGCCGGCAAAGGGGCGCTCCAGAGACCAAGGTCGATATCGTGGATCTGTCGAGCGATTTGGGCGATCACCTGACGTGAGAATGGGCCGTGATGCAAATAGAGGGCGCTCATCATCACCAGAAACCGCAAGGTCCGAGGGTTGTGAGTGGCGGTGTCGAGGACGCTCTTCCAGAATTGCCCCGCTGTTCCGGGACCTGCATCCGGTAAGCGCCAAACCAGCCGGCCCAGCAAGCGCAGGTCGCGCAATGTTTGCGGCAGCGATGCCTTGAACCTGGGCTTCCCGCACCTGAGCATGCGGGCGACACGGCGCACGCGGCCGAAATAGGCAGCCGGATCATAGACTGCGTCCAGCACCGTCCGGTAATCCGCGAGCACGTCGCGGCGCGGGCGTTTTGTTTCAAAGTTGAGACCGATCGTGCATTGATCGCCCGTATCCTGCGGGCCGGGTGCGTCAGCACCCGGAAAGAGGCGCCCCTCGCGCAGCAGCCGACGCCCCAATTGCGTTGTGGGCAGTGCGTACAGCAACCCGACCGTGCACACCGGGATCGCTGTATCCTCGATGCACTCGATCATCCCCTCGGCGGTATTGCCCTTTTCGGTGTCAAAACCCACGATGAAGCCGGCGAATACGAAAATGCCGGCATTGTAGATTTTGTGAACGCTCTCCTGCAGGCTGCGCCGGGTGTTCTGCTTCTTTCGCATCGAGACCAGAGTGTCGGTATCAGGACTCTCGATCCCAACGAAGATTCCAAAGAAATTCGCTGCTACCAAGGCGCTAAGCAATTCGGAATCGTCGGCCAGATTTATCGACGCTTCGGTCGAAAACTCAAACGGGAAGCTCTTCTTGTCCTGCCACCTCTGTAAATCCGGCAGAAATTTCTTGAGAGCCTTTTTGTTGCCAATCAGGTTGTCGTCGACAAAATCGACATGGCCGCGATAGCCGAGCGCGTACAAGGCGTCGAGTTCGGCCAAAACCTGCTCGTTCGTCTTGGTTCGCGGCACTCGGCCGTATAGCTCGATGATGTCGCAGAACTCGCAATTGAACGGACAGCCGCGCGAGAACTGGATGCCGACATGGAGATAATGCTCGAGCTTTAACAGATCGAAGCGCGGTGTGGGGCTCCTTGTGACGTTGGTTTGCCCCATCGGCGCCTCAAAAACGCCTTCCTCGGCCCCGCTGCGCCACGCAGTGAGGAAATCCCCCATGATTTCCTCGGCCTCTCCGAGAACGCGGAAATTCGCGCTGCTGTAGATATCCGGGGTCGAAGTGACATCGGGCCCGCCGACCACGACCGGCTTGCCCAGCGCGCGGCACATATCGATGATGCGCAGCGTATCGGGCTGCTGAAACAGCATTCCTCCGGTCATCGCCAGATCGGCCCATTCGAGGTCGGCCTCGGTCAGCGTTTCGGTGTTGCGGTTGACGAGCCGCACTTCCCAGGTTTGCGGGAGTAGGGCGGCGACGGTAATCAGGCCAAGCGGCGCCGCCGGATAACGCGCCCCGGTCAATTCGCATGTTGCCCGGTAATTCCAAAACGAATCGGCATTGAAGCGCGGAAATATCATCAGCACTTTGCAGGTGTCGACCGTCATTTCCAGGACCTTTCAATGCCGCGATGGGGCGGTCGGGCCGTTCAGCCGGGTTGGCCGCAAACCCGGCACCACTCCTCGTCGACGATGCCGATCGTTCGCCGGATCTGGTCTTCGGTATGGGTACCGTTGATGAAAAACCGCAACCGTACCGCGCGCTCCCTCACCCCCGGGTAGAGAATCGGCTGCACGTCGATCCCGCGTTGAAAGAGCGCGTTGGTCAACGCTACGCAACGCTTCGTATCGCCGACGATCAGCGGCACGACCGAGACACCCTTGCTCGAGCCGGTCGGGAATCCTCTTTCGTGAGCCAATTCCAGGAACAGTCCGCCGCGTTGGCGCAACTCTGCGACGCGTTCGGGCTCGGCCAACATTATCTGGAGCGCGGCGAGCGCTGCCGCGGCATTGGCTGGCGACAGGCCGACGCTGAAGACGAAGCCCGGGGCGTTGAATTTGAGGTTCAGGATAAGCTCACGGCAGCCGGCGATATATCCGCCGCAACTGGCAAGCGACTTGCTCAGCGTGCCCATCCAGATGTCGACGTCGGCGCCCGACAGTCCGAAATGCTCGCGGATGCCGCGGCCGCGCGCCCCCAACACCCCGAGCGAGTGCGCCTCGTCGACCATCAGAAAGACTTTGTGACGCTCGCGCAGCTCGACGAAACGCGGCAGGTCGGGAAAATCCCCATCCATGCTGTAGACGCCCTCGAGGATTATCACCACGCGTTCATAGTGGCGGCGATGACGCTGCAGCAGATCGTCGACCATCTGCCAGTCATTGTGCCGAAAAGCGATCCGCCGGGCGCCCGAGAGCAGTGCGCCCATTTGAATACTGTTGTGGCCCAGCTTGTCGTGCAGGATCAGATCCTTCGGCCCGAAGAGATGCGCGATTGTCGTGACGTTGGTCCCGTGCCCACTGACGAAGGCAAGACACGCCTGGGTACCGAGAAGCTCGGCGAGCGCCCCTTCGAGCTCGAGGTGGATGGGGCGCTCGCCGCCGACTATACGGCTCGCCGAGACCGATGTGCCGTAGCGATCGATCGCATCGGCCACTGCCGCCTTGAGCGCGGGGTGGCCGGAGAGCCCCAGGTAATTGTAGTTCGAGAAGCTGATGTACTCGCGCTCGCCGATACGAGTAGTGTCTCGCACGAGGCCCTGGTGAAACCGAAAATAGGGCACTCCGCCGATATCGGGCGGCTCGAGTTCCTCCATGCGCGCCAGCAGGTTGAGATAAGCCGGATGGAGATCGAGGCGGTAATGGGATTCGGGAATCGCCACGGCCTCGACTGTGGTCGAGCCAAATAGGGGCTCGCGTGGGGCATGGGCGACACGCTGGCGCATCATGCGATTGGCTAGTTCGCGCTTCTCTTCACCGGAAGAGTACTTGAGTACTCGCAGAGGTTCGGTCAAAGCGTGCTCCCCCTTGTTCTATCCAGATCATCTTTTAAGAGCTGCCCCACCGCCGCGATCATCGCCGAATCGGCCGATGGTTCGAATTCGTCCGGATGGACGGCGGGCGCCGTCGCGGTCACGGCCGGGGTGATTGCTGGTGTGGTGCCGACATGGTCGATGATGCGCTGCGCGAGCTTCGCCACCGTCGTCGCATCCATCAGCTCCAGTGTCGAGATGACGATCCCGCACTGCTTCTCCAACTGCATCTGCAGCTCTACGAGCATCAGCGAATCCATGCCGAGATCGAGCAGCGACTGGTCGGTCGCGAGTTTTGACGGCGTTATACCGACGATACCGGCAACATGCTTGATAAGCAGCTGTTCGGCGAAAGAAATCGCCTCGGTCCGCGGCAGCCCGGCCAGGTGTCCCCGAACTTCCTCAAAGTTTCCGCCGGTAGCCTCGTTCGCCGCGTCGTCCGAAGATTCGCGAACCAGGGAAAATTTCGGTGCTTTGGCGACTACCGGGAGAATCGCCAGTCGCGACCAGCTCAGTTCCGCCAGGGTGATCTGCGACACGCCGGAAAGGATTGCTTGCTCCAACCGGTCGAGCGTCGGTGTCGGTGCGAGCAGTTTCACGCCGAGCCGCTCTCCGAGCATCCGGGCCACGACGGGGTTCCGCGCCAAGTGCCCCACCTCGCCAATCGCCCCCCAGGCGACCGCCAGCCCGGGCAGGCCGAGCCCTCGCCGATAGTCGGCCAAAGCTTCCAAATACAAATTCGCCGCGACGTAGTTCCCTTGTCCCTCGTTGCCAAACAAAGTCGTCGCCGAGGAGTACATGACGAAGAAATCGAGCTTCTGGTCGAGCGTCGCCTGGTGGAGGTTCCAGGCGCCGGCGATTTTCGGTCGCAGGACGTCGTGGAAGTTTGCTTCGGTCATATTGACCAAGCTCGAATCCTGAATCACCGCGGCGCAATGTATGATGCCACCCAATGGCGGCATTTCGCGCCGTATGCGGCGTATCAGCTCGGCAACCTGATCCGCATCGGCGATGTCCGCGGTAAATTCGTGAACCGCGACGCCGTCCTGCCGCAAACGCCCGAGCGCCAGGGCTGCATCGGGCGCGGTGGCTTGGCTGCGCCCGACGAGGGCGAGATGACGGGCACCTTTCCGGACGAGCCACTCGGCGGTTGCAAGGCCGAACCCGCCACGGCCTCCGGTGACGAGATAGCTCGCCGTCGGCGAAAGTTTCAGCCCCGTGTCGGCTTCGTCCGCCACGAGCGCCAGATGGTCACTCCTGTCCATCGCCAGGACGATCTTGCCGATATGCCGCGAATGCTGCATGCAGCGGAACGCCTCGGCGGCTCGCGCGACCGGAAAGAACTCGATGTGGTAACGGGACAAAAACGCGCTGATCGAGAAGCGGAGCGAGCTCGGCGAAAAGCTGGCCGCAGAGAATAGGGCGATCAATCAGCAGCCGATCGACATCGACCCCAAAGAACTGAATATTGTTGCGGAAAGGTTGCAGTCCGATTTTGCTGTTGGCGAAGAAGTCCCGCTTTCCGAGCTCCACAAAACGCCCGTAAGGCCGGAGGATCGAAAGGCCTTTGTGGATGGCCTCCCCGGCGATCGAGTTCAAGACGACGTCCACACCTCCGCCATCGGTAATCTCGCGGATGTCATCGGCAAAAGCGAGCGACCGCGAATCGACGACGTGCTGCGCCCCGAGCCGACGGAGAAACTCGCGCTTTTCCACTGAACCAGCCGAAGCGAAGATTTCGGCGCCAACCGACTGGGCATATTGGATGGCGGCCAAGCCGACGCCGCCGGCGGCCCCCTGAATTAGGATTCGTTCGCCCTCCTGCAACCGGGCGAGATGGTGGAGCGAATAGTAGACCGTCATTGCGGCGACGGGGAGTGTTGCGGCTTCTTCGAAGCTCATCGATGCCGGTTTCTTGAAGAGACCGAAGGCGGGCGCAACGAGATGGGACGAGAACGCGTCGCGGCCGAAGCCGAACACGGCGTCCCCCGGACGGAAGCGATCGACTCCGTCGCCGACCTCGATGACCTCGCCCGCGAACTCCATGCCGAGCGTTGCACCCGCGAACCCGCCCTCGAACGCTTCCTCGGGCAAGAAGCCGATGCGCTGCAGAACATCACGGAAATTTACCCCCGCCGCCCTGACATGCACGGCGACCTCCCCGGTAGCGGGCCGCGGGAGGGTGATCCGTTGCAAGATTATGCCGTCCGGCGCCTTTCCGTGCGCAAAGGTTAATCTAAAACCGGTTTCGTGCATGCCGTCGCGCAGGACCGACGGCGCCGTCCACCCGGTCAGGCGCGGCACATAGCGCCCACCACCGCGCAATAACACTTCGTCCTCGTCGTCGCGGCGGAGGATCTCTTCGACGAGCGCCTCAGCCGAACCCGCCGCGGTCGCTCTGGGATCGAGATCGATCAGGCGAGAGGAGATATCCGCCCGTTCGTTGAGGATGGTGCGCGTGAGGCCCCAGAGCGTAGCTTGCCAGGGGCGCACGCAACCCGCGGACCCGTCCGGCATCGGCATCGCACCCGATGTGACGACCGTCAGACGCGCCAACGGCGCCAGCCCCGCTGCGATCAGCGATTGCACGGCGATCAGCAAGTCGAAACTGCCAGCGCGCTGGGCTGCGAGCGGATCCACCGGCACTGCTTCAGCGGCTCCCCGCAAGTGGACAAGATGAAGCTGGCCGACGCCGTCCGCGGCAAGGAGACGGAAAAGCTCGGCATACGAGTTCAAATCGGCCGTTGGAACGTCGAACCGGTCGAGACCGAGACGGTTGAAGCGACGGGCGGATCGGGCGACCACGACGCGCTGGCCAAGCGGAGCCAGCCCGCGGATGACCGCTGCGGCGGGATCGACAGCGATGTCATCCGTGAGTATCAGCCAGGTGACCGGATCGACTTCGCGAGGTATGGATGACGGCTGCATCGCTGCCGGCTTGCGTCCGATGACGGTAGCTCTGGCCGCGATCGGGTCGTCATAGCCCAGCGAAACTACGTCCTCGAAGCCCGCGTCGAGGACCGACCGCCGCCAGTTACTCTCGCTTGCGCCATTGGGGGCCATGCCGCAGGTGAGATCGAGAAACCCGCACTCCTTCGGTACCATCAGCAAGAGAAAGCCGCCCGGTTTGAGCGATATGCGTGTGGCGGCGAGATCGCGGACAACGTCACGTTGGGCGATGAGCGGCACTGTAGCGACGACGAGTTCATATTGGTCCGGGGCGAAACCTTGTTCGGCGATCTCCCTCTCGGGATCGAGTATTGCGCAACGAACAAAGGAAAGGCCCTTGAAGCGCGCTTCCGCGCGCGCGACGGCCGCCGCGTTCGGATCGGTGAAGAGGTACTCCACGCGATCAGCTGGCACCGCCGCAAGCAAAGCCCCCGCGAGCCCGCCTGTCCCGCCCCTGATCTCGAGGATCCGCAGCGAGCGTGTCCGGGGCAGTGTGCGACACAATTGTCGAACCACCCCCGCCGCCGCTTCGTTCGGCCTGCGGAACAGCGGGTCGCAATCATAGAGCTGCTCGACCGCGTCAAAGCCCAGCTCGGCCGAAAGCAAATCGGCCGGTTCGATTCGCGACTGCAGGATGCCGGGGATCGCTGCCGCGAATCGCGTGATCAGCTGCAAGCTGGCGAGGTGGGCGGGATAACGGGCAACCGCCTCGCGCCAAAGAATTTCCGCCGCCGCTGAAGAACCGGCGAGGCGCCACTCGGCCCCATCACGTTCCACCACCCCCGCCGAGCGGGCGAGGGCGAGAAGCCTGTCAAGATAATGCTCTTGTTCGGGCCCAACACCGCGCTCCGCAATCAGCTCGGCAACAGTGAATTGATGGCTGCCGCCGACAATCTGCGCCAGCGCCTCTCCGGCATAGATTGCAGCGACCCGATCGAGGAGCGAACGGCTCGCCTCATCGCGCTCGCCTTCGCCCGCATTGGCCGGGAAAAAGAGCGGCGCCAGCGCCTGCGGCCGCGGCAGGTCGGTAGCATCCGCGTCGAGCACCCCAGGCCGGACTTGGTAGTGCCACTGATAGGCTGGAATTTCGCCGGCGCCCCCGAGATCGACGCGGTGCAAGCGCAAACCGTCGATCTCAGCGATTGTCATGCCATCGGTGCCAAGCACCAGAGCTCGGATAACGATCGAGCGAGCTCCGGAGTGAAGCACGGTGACATGACACCAGGCGATGCGTTCGCCGCCGCCGTAGAAACGGATACGCTCTGCCTTGATTGGAACAAAGACCCCCTGACGGTCCTCATCCGGTTGCTCGGCGACGGTAGCGAGGGTGACCTGGAGGCACGCATCGAGCAACGCCGGGTGCATGTGATACTCGCCCAGTTCGGCCGCTACCGCCGCAGGCACAGCGATGTGTCCGAGCGCCTCATCTGTACCGGCCCATGCCTCGACGATCCCCTGGAAGGCCGGCCCATAGATCAGGCCGCGAGCGATAAATCGACGATAGAACTCCGCGCCGTGGATCCGCTTTCCCATGCGCGCCCTGATCGCGTCCACCGGGGCCACGCGTTCTGATTGCCCCCTCGCCAAAGGCACGGCACGGGCAACCGCGACCGGGGGCAGCGCGGTCCCGAGCGCATCGCCTGCGTGCAGTCGGAAGGTGCCGTCTTCGGCTGACAACGCGATCTCGACCGATGGCTCGGCACCAGCGGCAATCACCAGCGGCCGCCTGATCTCGAAGGCCTCGATTTCGACGCCGTCGCAATCGCGGGTCGACCAAACCGAGGCGATAGCCATCTCGATAAAGGCCGCTCCGGGCAGGACCGTGCTGCTTTGGACGACATGATCAGCGAGCCACTCGAGCAGCGCTGGATCGAGACGGTTCTTCCAGATCCCGTCGGTGGCAGGCAGACGCTTGCCAAGAAGCGGGTGCTTACGGCGGCTGAGTGACGCTCCGCCTTGTCCCTCGTTATCGATAAACCAGTAGCGTTCGCGCTGCCACGGATAGGCGGGAAGCGGCACGAACGCGCAATCGCGAGGGTAGAGGGCGTCATAATCGATCGCGACGCCGGCAGCGTAGCTACGTCCAAGCGCCAGCCACAATGCGTCGCGCTCAGGCTCGCGACGGCGCAGCGTGGGGATCGAGACCCCGTGGCCTGGGGTGCTGTTTAGGCAGTCACGAACATATCTGTCGAGGATAGGGTGCGGGCCGATTTCGAGGAAGACATTGAAGCCCTCGGCCTTCAGCGATTCGATCGCAGCGGCGAACTGAACGGGTCGGCGGATATTGTCCCACCAATATTCCGCATCGAGCCGACTACCCTCGATCGTTGAGCCGGTAACGGTCGAGACAAAACGCAGCCGGCCAATTTGCGGCCGCAACCCGTCGAGCCGGTCCAACAACGCCTCGCGGATCGGGTCCATGCAGCGGCTGTGAAAGGCATAATCGAGGTCGAGCGGACGAAAGAAGACTTGATTCCCCTCGAGTTCGCCACCGAGCGCATCTATCGCAGCCGCATCGCCCGCCACGGTGACCGAATTCGGAGCGTTGACGGCGGCAATCGTCAGCCCCTCGCCATAGGGGGCAATTAGTGCGGCGGCATTCTCGGGCGATAGTCCAAGGGCGGCCATCCGGCCGGCTCCGGCGGTACGCCCTTGCGCTCGGCTCCGCTCGACGATGACCTGGCAGGCGTCGCCGAGCGACAAAATGCCCGCCCCGTAAGCCGCCGACACCTCACCGACACTGTGGCCGAGCATCGCCTCGGCCTCGACCCCGTGCGCGCCGAGCCATTCGAGCACCGCTACCTGCAGCGCGAAGAGCGCCGGTTGCGCAATTTCGGTACGATCGAAGAGGTTCGCCGGTTCCGCCGATAAAAGGGCGTCTCTAACCGACCAACCGCTGAGCCGGCTCAGCGGCGCATCGACCCGCTCGATGCACTCGGCGATGAATGGATCGGCGAGCAGATCCTGCCCCATACCGAGCCATTGCGAGCCGTTTCCGGAAAAAACCATGGCCAATCGAACTGGCGGGGCCTGGACATGCCCTTGGGCGAAGAGCGGCGGCGGATCGCCGGTGACGAACGCCTCCAACTGGGCCGTGACCTCATCAGGGGTTCGCCCAAACGCAGCGAGGCGATGCTGGTGCTGGGTCCGTCGGGTGGCTGCGGTGCGACAGAGGGCCGAAAAGGGGGGCGCCGCCGGCGATCTCAGCAATTCGGCGTAGCGCAGGGCCAGGCTCTTCAGAGCTGCCGAATCGTGCGCGGAGATCAGCAGTGGCTGGACCTCTCGGCCGTCCATCTCGGCGGCTTGCTGGGCCGCGACGGCAGCCGGCGGTTCCGGCTCTCGGACGACGATATGGGCGTTGGTCCCGCCGAAGCCGAACGAGTTGACACCCATGGTCAAGCGACCCGGGCTCAATTCCGTATGTTTGGAGACGACGGCGAGATTGAGTTCGTCGAACAGAATTTTCGGGTTGGGCACCCTGAAGTGCAAGGTGCGCGGGATCGCGCGGTGACGGAGCGCAAGTACCACTTTCAGCAGGCCGGCAATCCCCGAAGCTGGTTCGAGATGGCCGATATTGCTCTTGACCGAGCCGATTCGGCAGCAATCGCCGGGGGCCCGCGAGGCCCCGAACACCGTCCCCAAGGAGGCGCATTCGATCGGGTCGCCGACGCTCGTGCCGGTGCCATGTGCCTCGACATAGGCGATCTCGCCCGGGTCGATCCCGGCGTCACGGTATACTCGGCGCAGCAGCGCTTCTTGCGCCGCTTGGTTGGGCATAGCCAAGCCCGCGGTACGGCCATCAGAATTGACACCCGAACCGACGATGAGGGCATAGATCGGATTCTTCTCGGCAATCGCCTGCGCGAGCGGTTGCAGAATGACCACCCCGCCTCCTTCCGACCGGACATAACCGTCGCCGGCCGCGTCGAAGGGGTGACATCGGCCTGTCGGTGACAGCATGCGCGCCTTCGAGAAGCCGACGGTCGCGGACGGCGACAACAGCGCGTGGACGCCGGCCGCAATCGCCAAGCTCGATTCGTCCGCCCACAAGCTGACGCAGGCTTCGTGCACCGCAACCAGTGATGACGAGCAGGCGGTGTCGACAATAAAGCTCGGACCGTGCAAATCGAAGATGTAGGAAATTCGATTCGCCGCATTGCTGAGCGCGCTGCCGGACATGACGTAGGGATCGACCTGATCCGCCTCTTCGCGCTGCAGTGCCGCGTAGTCGGACACCGAGATCCCGACAAAAACGCCGGTCTGCGACTCGGCAATCCGCGCCGGAACGATGCCCGCGCTCTCGAGCGCTTCCCAAGTCAGCTCCAACAGCAGACGCTGTTGCGGGTCGATGCGGCGCGCTTCGCGGGGCGAAATGCCGAAAAATCCGGCGTCGAACTTGTCGATGTCCGCGATGAACCCGCCTGCGCGCGTATACATTTTGCCGGGTTTCGCCGGGTCGGGATGGTAATAGGCGTCGACGTCCCAGCGGTCATCGGGGATCTCGGTAACGGCGTCCTTCCCGGCTTCGAGCAGCGACCAGAATTCCGCCACGTCCGCAGCACCCGGGAACCGACACGCCAATCCGACTACTGCGATCGGGAAGGTTCGCCCCACAGCGTTAGTCTCTGTAGGCATGCAAGCTCTTGCTCCTTTGTCACCACCGGCGTGGTCCCGCTTCCGACGGGTTTACACGCTACAGAATAACTCCTGCCAGCCTTGCGGTTTCGGCATAGGGGTCGGAACGAAACTGCCTGGCGATCACCTTAACGCAAGATTAGGGATCTTCGAACCCCGCTGTCGAGATTGGCTGCGGGCTTGTGAGGGACTTGGGCGCTTGCGGCCCTTGGTGCCGCTGATCTCGTCGGCATAAATCTCGACGACTTGCCAGCCGGCGCGTTCTGCGACCTCGTCAAGCACCCGGCGCTGATTCTCGGTCGCGCGCTGCACGCGTCATCGCTGAAACGGGCGACGTCGACACCGGTGATCAACGGCTCGTCGCGTATCCGGGGATGTTGCGGTCGGCGCGAGCCGCGGCTTCGACCATCCCCCTAGGCCCTTGAGCGCCGATTTTGGGCCCACAGAGCGGTTGCTAGCGGCAGGTGGTTATTCCCTACCTGTGATTCCCCGTTTTTCAATTGCTTCGGAGTTGGATCGGCAATGGAAATAAGCAGGAGATCCGGCCCGTCCTGGAATAGGTACCTAAGGCATCCGGCGGCGCGCGGTGGCTCCTTCGCGACGGTAAGCCGTGCTGGCGCGATCGCGCGAGGCTTTGGCGCCGCGCACGGCGATCGGCCCTGCTATCGGCGCCAGGGGATGCTTATCGCAAGCCGGCGTGAATGGTGTAGGGGCCGCGATGATATCCTCGCCATCGTCGAAGGCGCCGCGAACCTCAGCGGGCGCCCCTCCATCGCCCAAGGCCTCACGGCCGCTCGGGGGTTAGCCGATCGACCCGGGACTGCATCACAGCGAATTGCCTGCCTGTTACCCACGACGTTACCCAGCACCCACTTCCGAGTAGAAACAGCGTCTCGGTTCTTTCTCTAAATGTTTGCTTTATATGGCGTCCCCGACAGGACTCGAACCTGCGACCCACAGTTTAGGAAACTGTTGCTCTATCCGACTGAGCTACGGGGACAACGTCAGACAGTATACTCTTACGGCGGGCCCTTCGCCAGCAGCGTTAGATCGTTGTGGCCGGAATTGCGATGGGCAGGGAACCCGCATTCTCAAACAGCGTCCCCGACTGTCGCGGCCTCGATGTCGCTGCGGATTGCACCACCATGGACCTGGCGGAGAAACGCCTCGATCATCGAGAGCGACCACAGCGCCGCACTGTGGTCGCGCTCACCCGCTTGATGCTGACTGAGCAGCGTCCCAACCGTCGCCATGTCGAACAAGCCTGAATCGCGGAGCACGGGCCCGCCAAGCGTTTCGCGCAAACGCCGGTGCAGCGGACCGCGAAACCAGGCGGCGAGTGGTACAGCAAAGCCCTGCTTAGGGCGGTATAGTATCTCCTTGCTGAGATTTGGTTCGAGGGCGGCCTTGAAGATGTACTTGCCCTCGCGACCATGCAGCTTTAGATGCGATGGCAGCCGCGCTGCCCATTCGACCAGAGTATGGTCGAGCAAGGGAACGCGCACCTCTAGGGAGTTAGCCATGCTCGCGCGATCGACTTTGGTAAGGATATCGCCGGGGAGGTAAGTCTTGAAATCGGCGTACTGCACCTGCGACAGCGGGTCATCGCTGTTGCATCGCATTATATGCCGTTTGAGCAGGTCGGCGGCGTTGTACCCCTGTAGCTCACGTCGGAGGTTGGGACTGAACAACCGGCGGCGAAGCGTATCACTGCAAGTCGAGACGGACGAGAAGTACGCCTCGATCGAATCGCGCGCCAGCTCCTCCAACGTCGCCTTAGCGCGCAGCGGACGTGGTGCCCACTGGAGCTTCGGATAAACCGCGCCGAGCAGGCCAAATAAGGGACGGCGCAACGCTGTTGGCACCCAACCACGCACCCGCTCTTCAACACAGTGCCAGCGATAGCGTCGGTAGCCGGCGAAAACCTCGTCCCCTCCATCGCCAGACAGGGCGACGGTCACATTCTCACGGGCCGCGGCGCAGACTCGGAAGGTCGGCATCGCCGAGCTGTCGCCGAACGGCTCGTCGTAGATCGTTGCTAACCGGTCGAGGAGATCGAAAGAATTAGGATCGACCGCTCTGACATGGTGATCTGTGCCGTAGCGCTCAGCGACCTCGCGAGAAAAGGTGGATTCGTCCCATCCCTGACTGCCAAATGAGATCGAGAATGTGCTGACCGGATCAGCCTTCAGCCCGGCCATCATCGCCACCACGCCGCTAGAATCCACACCACCCGAGAGGAACGCTCCGAGCGGAACGTCGGCAATCATCCTCAGGCGAACCGATTCGCGCAGACGCGCGATCAGCTCTTCCTCGACCTCGTCTTGGCGAACGGGAGCCCCGTCAAGAAACCGCAGGTCCCAATAAGGGCGCGGTTCCGGCGGCGCCTCGCCCCGTCGGACCGTCAGATGATGCGCGGGCGCTAATTTGCGGACGCCGCGGTAGATCGAACGCGGGTCGGGTACGTAGCCAAAAGCGAAGAACTCTTCGATCGCTAGAGGATCGAACTCTCGATCGACCCGCGGGCTCAGCAGCAGCGATTTCAGTTCGGAAGCGAAAAGCAGCTGTCCATCAGGAAGAAAGCTGTAATAGAGGGGTTTCTCGCCGAGCCTGTCGCGCGCCAGGAACAGCACCTCTTTCGCTGCATCCCACAGCGCGAAGGCGAACATACCATTGAAGCGATCGAGACATGCCGAGCCCCACTCCTCCCAGGCATGGACAATTACCTCGGTATCGCAGCGGGTGCGAAATATATGGCCCAACGCTGCAAGTTCAGCCATCAGCGGCTGGAAATTGTAGATCTCGCCGTTATAGACGACACAGATGGTCCCTTCCTCGTTGAATAACGGTTGATCGCCGGTGGCGAGGTCGACTATCGCCAGTCGGCGGTGGCCAAGCCCGATCCCTGGCTCGATATGATAGCCATCACCGTCCGGTCCGCGATGATCGAGGATATCGGTCATGCGTCGAAGCAGAGTTCGATCGATCTCGGCCCGCCCGCGATAGTCGAAAATACCCGCTATGCCGCACATCTCTTATGACCCGGCGATGAGGAATCGGAAAAGCCGAATGGCTACGACCTTATTCGAGCCAAGCAGCGCGAACAAGGCGACGCATATGCAAATGCAACTCGTCTCAATGCTCTCTCCCCGCGGCGAAAATTTCCGAATACGCGGCGAACATTCGCTCCTGCGAGAATGCGTCGACAACTCGTGCGCGGTTCTTAAGGCCGAGCGCGCGGCGCCTTTCAGGATCTCGAAGCAGCGTCGTAATCGCCGTAGCAAGGGCTGGGCCATCGTCGCGTGCGACAACGAAGTCGCGATTATCTTGGCACACGATCCTTTTCACATCTCCGACATCTACTGCTGCAACGGCTCGGCTGGCCGCCATCGCCTCGAGCAGCGCGTTCGGCATTTGCTCTGTATCGGACGATAAAGCAAATAAATCAAACGCGCCGAGGACCGCTTCGGGGGTGACCTGACCCGTGAAAACGACGCGGTCTGCGATACCGAGTTCGCCGGCCAGTCGCTCAAGGCCAGGTCGCTCGATCCCTTCACCTGCGACGACGAGCCGCGTAGTGATCGAAGTATCGAGCGTTGCGAATATTCGTAGGAGGCGCCCGACATTCTTTTCCGGGCGCAATGGTGCGACCGTCCCGATTACGAGCTCATCGGGTCGCCGAGCAAAGCCGGGCGTGCGGGCGGGGGAGGAAAAACGCGCGACATCGACGCCGTTCGGCACATACCTTACGCGTTCCGCGGGCAAGCGCCATACGCGGAGGGCTAAATCCTCGAGCAGGCGCGAGGGGACTATTACCAGGGCGCATCGGGCGAGCGCCCAGCGGCGAAACAAGACCCGACGAGGGAGCTGCGAATCTGCCTCACGCTGGCTAAAGCCAGCCTCGACGTGGATGTGGCGGGAACCCGGCCGCAGGCGACTGGCCATCGCCCATTCAATCGCCCCCCAGTTATAGGTGATCAGAAGATCGGGGCGCATCCTGCGTAATACGAGAGCGGTGTCGAGCACATTATAGAGCGTCCCCTGTTTAAAGGCTCGCACCGGTGATAGCACCAAGTCGAGATCGCCAGCGAGGCCGCCTGCGGCTTCGAAATTGTTGTCGAGTGCGATCACGGTGTGACGGAAGCGCTTGCCAAAATGATTGATTATACGAACCATGCGAAGCGGCACGCCGCCGACCCCGAAACTCGGGAAGACATGGAGAACGTGCTGATGCAACGGGGAGGGAACGGCGTTGCCCGCTGGGACAAAGGTTGCCATCGTCGTAGCTGTTAGGAAAGCCACCAATTCTTCATAAGCCGCACAGCGGCACGCGGGAGACACAGTTTACGCTGAGATAGTTGCCGATATTGTGACTCTTTACCTATCTCGTGACAAGTTCATGATGTCGCGAAGGAGGCTTCTCGCTATCATGTCGTCTGATCGTGACGCTAGGCTTGCCGGCAAACACGCAAGCCGTTGAACATTCGGGTGAGGCATGCTCGACCCTAGCACATGGCGGGCAATCCACTGGCCGGCCGAGCAATTCCCGATGGTTGTCGTGGTGGTCGATACCGAAGCCGAATTCGACTGGGCGCGGCATCAGCCGCGTCGGGCGATGGGCGTGACATCAGTCAAATCCCAAATGCAAGTCCAACGGATCTTCGAACGATACCAGGTCCGACCGACCTATGTCCTGGACTATCCAGTGAGCAGCACACCAGAAGCATATGAGATTGTTCGGGAGTTGCATCGCTCGGGCACCTGTGAAATCGGTGCGCACCTACAGCCCTGGGACAACCCGCCCTTTTTTGAACGGAAGACCGACGAGAACTCATATCCCGGTAATTTGCCGTGTGAACTCGAGCGCGAGAAGCTAGTGCGGCTGAGCCGAATTATCGAAGAAAATGTCGGAGTACGGCCACGCATCTACAAAGCGGGCCGCTATGGAGTCGGTCGTGCGACAGCGCAGATCCTTGCCGAACTCGGTTACGAGATTGATCTTAGCGTGGTCCCCGGAACTAATCTTACGCGCCAGTTCGGGCCCGATTTCTCGCATTGCGGCGCCCATCCCTATTGGTTTGGCAAAGCCCCGGCGTTGCTCGAGATCCCTCTGTCGATCGGCTACACGGGACTGCTTGCTCATACCGGAAGCCTGGCATATGCCTTGACGATGAACGAGCGCTTGAAGGCGCTCCATGTGCCTGGAATTCTCGCCAGGCTTCGGCTCGTCGAGCGCATCACGCTGACCCCCGAAGGCATCTCCTTCGACGAACAACGGCGGCTGACCCGTGCACTCCTGCACGAGGGGCAGCGCGTCTTCAGCTTTACTTATCATAGTCCTTCGCTCGCGCCGGGCAATACACCTTACGTGCAGAATGAGGCAGATTTGCGCCGCTTTTTGCGCCGGATCGAGCAGTATCTGGAGTTCTTCGCCGGAGAGGTCGGCGGTCGCGCCGCGACCCCATTTGAAGTCAAGGCGCTCGCCGAAAAATGGAGTAAGCCGAAAGACACCGAGGACGCCGAGAAGCATAGTTGTCTGCCGAAGGACGACCAGGCTGCATCACAGCCGCTCGACGAAAACATTGTCAAACCCGCTGGCGCTCCGGCGACACGATAAAATTTACGAGCGTTAGCCGCCGGGCTTGGACTCCGCAATGCGACGCGAACCGACATACTGGGGCAGCGACTGGCTTGCCGCCAAAAAACGGATAAGCTGTCCTTCAGCGGGGTTGCCAGGGTCGTCCATGCTCGCAGAAACAGCTACCAATGCTGCCACGCGCGCTCGCTGGAGCAGCACGGCGCGAGCCTGCAACAGCTTGGCCTCGAAAAGCCGGGCCGTGATTTTTCCATCGACGATAAAGAACGACCAGACGAGCCGGCAATTCCGCCCGCTGACGATCTCGGCACTCGTGACCGCAATCTTCTCTCCACCCAAAGAGAGAACCGCTTCACCGCGCTCGGCGAGGCGCCACTCAAGGTCGTCCGCCAGGCGATTTTCGGTCGTCGTTAGCATGTTCCCTATTGCGCGCAAACGGTAGAGCGCGACATAGCGGACGACGATGCCGGAGCCCGGCTGCTCAAACTCTTCGAGAAATTCACGATCGGCGCCGTGCACCAAGGGGTGCCAGCCGGGGAGTACACCGGACAGGGAACGCCATGATTGATCGACATGCGGGCTGTCGGTCTGGAGTAGCTCGGCAGCTGGGAACTGGCTGTCCAGCCGGTAGGCGTAAGTTGGGCCGGTTAGCGCGAGGAGGACAGCAGCCGAAACAGCAATGGCAAACCGCCAGGGAGAGGTCTTGCCCATCGTCGTCGACGTGACCGGGGGGCACCATCCAGGTTGCTCTGCGAAGGCCATTCCGATCGCGATCAGCATCATGATTACAAGTGTAAAGAATACCCAACCATAGAGGATGTGATCGGCTTCAACTGCTGCCGCACTCCCTTCAAGGTGAGCCAAAACAATAATGCCAAGAGCCCGCAATCCGTTGGCAACTATAGGGATCGCAACCGACATTATGATGAACCACATACGACGCAGAACGCTTCGATACATCACCACTGCGAAGAAACACCCGAAAACACTCGAAGCAATCAGAAAGCGTAAACCAGCACAGGCCTCGGCGATTTCAAATGGGCCCTCCGGTATTTCGATCATATAGCCGTCCGAGAATACTGGGATGTGGAGGAACCGTAACCCAGCAACGGCAATGTCAGCGGTAATCTTCTGCAGTGAAGGTACAAGAAATGCTCCGCTCGGCACGAGAAAAAACAGAAACAGAAGCGGCGCGAGCAGCTGCCAAAACACGCGAGGTCCGAGGGCTACGAGAAGAACGACCTGGAACATCGCCATCACAACGAGCTGCCGGCCTTCCTGGATGTCGAGAAGTACCGCGAGGAGCCAAATCGCCGATAAAACCGGCATCGCCAGCAGCGGGTACAGCACCGGGCGCGGCGAGACCGACGAGATAACCGCTCGTCTCTCCCAAAGGAGGAATCCGGCAAGGGGTAAGACGAGAAAGCAGTGATTATAGGCAGTCGAGTCGATCCACACTCGGACCGCCGCGTTTATTTCTTGTCGGAACGCGATGCTAAAGACGACGCTCGCTATGCCAATCAGGGCCAATGCCGGCCGCCATCCGGGCGCAAGCACCGAACTGACGACCGGTTGCCCGTTTGGGGTAGAGGGAAGGACTGTCACAGATTACATCCAGTAACGAAATGGCCCCGGCGTCCTTGCGATCATCGAGTAAGGTGATAGCACTGCGGCAGCAGGTAGGAGAACGCTCGCAGAGCTCGCCTGCTCTCGATCATGCCGACGAGAAATCTTCCGTGAAAAGCGCCGCGATGCTGTTCGTATTAGCCGATCCCCCTGACGATCGAGGGGCCAAGTCGGGTTGCGACAGCTAGCGGTAATCTCTTCCAGATCGCGATAAACATGGCGAGCTTGGGATTTAAGGGATTCAGGTCAGGTATCGGAGTTCCCGGAGACAGGCGGTATTGATAGATGAGCGGTCTGGGTTGAAAGCCCCAGTTGCGCTTGAACGCGAATGACCCGGTGCCAATTTTGCTTCGCCCGAAATCAAAGTTACGGTAACCCCGCTCACATGCCCTGCGCATCACCTCCCAATACATGAAATCATTGGCAGAAAGCGCTCGCGCTGCGCGCACTCCGCCTCCATAAAAAGGGAGAACTTCGTCTCGAAAGTAGAAATTGAGCACCGAGGCCACAGCGTGTCCATCGCATGTGACGGTGACAATATCGGAGCACGTCGCAAATTCTTCACGGAGGATGCGAAAATAAGACTCGGAGAAGACAGGTGTCCCAAGGTTGTGGACACTCTCAGAGTAGACGCGATACAGCCGGTCTACGCGGTCGTCGATCTCCGATCTTAATTTGTTGAGCTTTCCCTTACGAATCATGGCGCGCTGTTTGCGCGGGATCGATTTCAAATTGTGTTCGACAGAGGGATCGAGCGACCTGCGGAATGAAGCGTAAAGGTTTTTCTTACTCGGCCAATTGGTCCGGGTGGCAGAGAAATCACGCAGCTCGAGCACGGGAACCGCGATCGTGTCCATCAATTTGACGGCTTCACCTTCGAGCTGACACAACGTTTCGGTGTCATCGGCGATCGGTCCGCCGTACACGCTGAATGCATTCGATATAAGGGATGACCCGAATAGCAGTGATTTGACATGGGTTAGGGGCAGCACCCCGCTGACCGCCGGGCCACGTTCTGCGATCAGATAATAGGTGCGGTGGCCGAACGCTTGCTCGATCACCCGCTTCCATCCCGAAAGGTGGAAAAACGTACCGTTTGCGTGGGTCCGGACGAACTGGTCCCATCGGCGCTCATCGCCGGCCCGAAACGGCCTCACCGCGACGGTGAACCGCGATCCATCCATGAGGTGATTAATGGAAATTGCTCTGCATCATCGGTCAGGAAGAGACTGTCCATGCGCGCCCATTTAAAATCGTCGAGCAAACGCCGTAACCGATACTCGGTCAGACCGAGATTGAGGTAATGGCGAAGCCGCGACAAGAGCGGGGCTTGGCTCTGGCGGGGCTGGTCCGGATCCACTTCCCAGGGATGCAGGTAAAATACAGCAGGCGCCCGGTTGCTACGATATGCTTGATCCAGTAACCACCGGGTCAGGCGGTAGGGAAAGAGGCGGAAATAGCCGCCGCCCGAGGCCGGCACGTCGATGTGGAAAATGCCAACCGTGGTCAAGGGCACCTCGACGAATCCGGGGATCGGCGCGAAAGGAGTGCGCGGTGCGCCAGGACTCCCGTAAAGGTCGTGTCTACGCGGGTACACGCTGGAGCTGTAGCGATAGCCTTCTTCCAAGAGAACGACGTGAGCCCAGCTACTGTTACGGCTGATCGAAAACGTCGGAGCCCGATAACCGCGCACGAGGACACCACCGGCATCCTCAAGAATATGTTTGCTTTGGCGCACATCCGCGCGAAAGGCCTCGGCCGACTGGCGATCAACCCGCATGTGGTCGGACCCGTGACTCGCCAACTCGTGCCCATCCGCAACTATCCGTCGCACCAATGCGGGGTGCCGCCGGGCGATCCAACCCAACACAAAGAACGTCGCCTGAGCCTCGGACTCGGCAAGAACATCGAGAATGCGCTCGGTGTTGCCCTCAACCCGTTGCGGCAGGTGGTCCCATTCGTTACGATCGATCGTCGAAGCGAAAGCTTCGACGTGAAAATAATCTTCGACGTCGATCGTCATCGCGTTAGTGACGCCCTTGCGCATACCCATCGCTCGGAACGAGCTCGGCGAGGGAGCCGGTGAATTTCCCCCTCCGGTGACTTCTGTTGCTGCGCGCTGCAGCGGTTCGGCTGTCCTGCTCACGGCCGTTCAGTCTGAAGATAGCTCGCGGCGATCTCGATGGCGCGCTTGATTACGCGTCCTTGCCTGTAAACGCTGTCCTCCAGCGCGCCGAGGCGCCGGCTAATTTGCGAGAGTGCCTCGTCCCTGCTAACGGGCTCGGCAGAAGAGTTGGCGACCGCTGGCGGCGCTGTCACAAGGGCGATTTCTTCCCGCAGGTCATTGGCAACCTTTTCTACGGCATGGGCTGTCAACGTATGCAGCTCCTCCAGAAAACCGAAGAGAAGGAGCCTCGAACAGAGTGCATTTATTTTCCGAGGCACTCCGCCGGTACGCTGGTGGATTAATGGAAAGCAATCCTCGGCGAAATGCGGATCACCTTTCCAATCGGCTCGACGCAGTCGATGCTCGACATACGCTCTACTCTCGCCTTCGCCCAGCGGACCCAGATGATAAGCGGCCGTGACCCGCTGCCGCAGTTGCTCGAGTCGCGGGCTACCAAGTGTCGCGCGGAACTGGGGTTGACCGAGCAGAAAGCTCTGTAATGCCATCGTCCGGTCAAAGAAGATGTTCGACAGCATGCGCAGCTCTTCCAGCGCCTCAAAGGATAGGTTCTGTGCCTCGTCAACGATCAGGAGCACACGCTTGCCGTTGCGATGCTGAGCCAGTGCGAATTCGCTGATGCGCTGTAACAGCGGTCCCTTGGCGAGCCCATCTTTGGCGATTCCGAAGCCGGCTGCGACCATATGGAGAAGGTCATCGCCGGCCAGCTGAGTCGTGACGATCTTCGCCGTGACAAAACTGCGTCGGTCGATCGTCGACAGCAGATTTTCGACGAGGATCGTCTTCCCCGCCCCGACTTCGCCGGTAATGATGATGAAACCCTCGGCATGGTGAAGTCCGTAGACCAGATAGGCCATCGCCTGCCGATGAACCATGCTCTCGAAAAAGAAACGAGGATCCGGGGTGAGCTGGAATGGCTGCGCGGTAAGTCCGTAAAATTCAGCGTACATCGTTGTCTCAGAATGTCTTGCTGAGTTGTAGAGTCAACTGATTGACTACGATATCCGCGCTCCTGCCGACGGCGCCACCAGCACCATTGGTCTGATACGAGAAACTGTAGAGAACTGAGCCGGTGAGATTCTGAGCGAAGGAGTAATTGATGCCGAGATTTGCGGTTATGGTGTCCTGGGTGCTGACGGGGGTTCCGCCGGTAGTCACGATCACATTTGACGAATTGAAATAGCCGAGCGAGGCGTTGCCATTGAGATCAGGCTTGACGCTGCGACCCCAGGTAACATTCGCGCCGATGCTCTTGGTAGGAGCCGTTATCGAGGATATAGTAGCGGCCGATAGCGTGGGTATGACAGCAGCCGGTATTGTGGGTGTCAATGACTGCTGGTTGGCGTAGCCGTAGAGCGAATAATTGTTAAGTCCGATCGATGCGGTCACGCCAAAATTTAGAACATGCTGTCGGTAAACGCTGTTCGTAAGACCAATTCCCGGGCTGTAGAATGTGACTGGCAGGCCCGAATACTCATCGACGATCGACCCGAAAGGGTCGAGGGTCGAAGTTGCGAGCGTACTCCCGATGTCCTGCCCAGGTGAGCTGATCCCTTGGACCAGGTTGGCCGTGAAAACCATCGTGGGGGTAATGTTGTACCGCGCCGATCCGGTAAAACCAAGGGCGCCCTGTTGTCGACCATATTCTAAGGAGAGGTAGCCTGGGCCCAGCCCGTGGCCGTAAGTACCGATGGCACCGCCAATCAGCCAAGTCGGGCCGACGAACGTCGCCGCCGGGGCGGATGGGTATTGGATGCTCTGATAGCCGACCCGCGCGAGAGTGGCGGCTTGCGGCGCAATCCGATACTCGAAATCGGTGTATCCACTGTACTGCGAGTTTTGGTTGGTCGAGACGGAGTTGAAGTTCGAGGCGTCAAGCGTCAGCCGAGCGATCGTACGGTCGAAATTTTGGCCGGTAGCAACAATAAAGGTGCCTTCGTTTGAGGTGCTGGAAGCAAGGGTTGTCGGGGTTCCCAGAGGGGCTGTCGCAACCGTTGTATTCCCCCCGAAGTTCGTCGATTTAAAGGTGTATTGCAGCTGCGTATCAACCGGACCGTCGAACGATTTTCGCAAAAAAGGAGAGACGGTAGTGGAGTAAACCTGCGTCTGCTGGTTTATCGGCGGCCGTGACAGATTTTGGAAACCGAAGCTAGGCAAGGGAGTGGACTGGCTGACGACGCGGCTGAGATTGACGAACAGAGCCTCAGGCACGACCGTACCGAGGCCGTTTGCATAGAGAGAACCGTAGACTTGGTTCAAGTTCGTGGAGGAGGGAATGTAGAGGGCGGTGTTTAAATTGCCAGTGAGCACGGCTTGCAGCCGCGGCGTATCGGCCGATATCGACACCCCTGGTGCTAGGTTGGTGTAGGCGGCGTTGTCCCGAGGAGAGTGCACATAATGTACGTTGTCCGTCAGGGTCTCGCTCACCGACGCGTAAGGTCGGATCAAATAGGCGGGCGCGTTTGAAGCATTCGCCTGGAGCGGCACGACGCCGAATCCCGGCGGCGCAAGGCCAAGCGGACTGGTGGGCGTGATCGTCGCTACCGGAGGAGCTACGTTATTTGTTGCGGTCGGCGGGTTCAGCGGGTTTGTAAAACCGAACCCTCCTCCCGGGACAAGCGGCAGCACATCGGGTCCCGCTCCGGGCGGGGCTGCCGGAGCGCCACTGGTAACCGTCGGCGCTTCAGGCCCGCCACCGGGGGGGCGACCACCAGCGGCAGGTGGCGTTTCTGGTGCGCCCCGTGCCGCCGCAGGTATCGCCCGCGTGATGCCGCCCGGCGACAAAAAGAAGGATGTCAGACCGAGGTGCCATTGCCGAAACGCGCGCGCCGCGCCGAAATTACGCGGGCTTGCCCGAGCGCAACGCATCACTCTCACGACCTTGGGAATAATAATAATACTCGTAGGAGCCAAAATGTTCGCCCGCCATGGTATCGCTCTTATTGAGCAGCAGGCTGATCCGAGGACAGGCGTTGAGCATACTTAGGCTTGCTTCGATTTCCACCTGCTGTGTGTGATGTGCCTCGACGATGAAGACAATCTGTCCGACCAATGGAGCCAATGCCGCGGCATCGCTGCTCGCCATGCAGGGCGGGGTATCAATAATGATATAGCGGTCGGCGAAACGCCGCGTCATTTCGGCCATCAAGTTGGCCATCTTATTGCTTGAAAACAGCTCCGGTACGTGCGGGCCTCCTCGGCCGGAAGGGAGAACCATCAGATTGAGAATATTCGTCTGGATCAGCACCTCGGACAATTCGCAGTTTCCCGCGAGCACGTCGACGATCCCTTGCTCACTCGTGATGCCAAGGATGGTCTGCAAGGTCGAGTGTTGCGTATCGACATCAACGAGCAGCGCTTTAACATCTTTCTCCGAGGCGAAGGCCAGAGCGAGATTAAGCGAGATGAATGTCTTGCCCTCGCCCGGCCGGGCGCTGGTAACCATGATTAGCCGGCTGGATCGCTGATCGGTACTCGAGTCGCCTTGTGAGAATTGGGCCATCAGGTTCCGCTTGACAAGGCGGAACTCCTCGACGGTTCTTGATCGCGCCGACGAGGGTATGGTAATCCCGTAACTGGCAAGGCGGCCGCGATCGAGGATCAGTTCCGGACCGCCAGGGCCGGCACCGGCCTCTTCGGCGGGCGGCGTCGAAAGGTCGGATCCGTTCGCGTCCAGTTGGCGCAGCAGCGCCGCAGCGCGTTCGATCAATCCAATCGAATCCGCCATTTACGACACGCCTACCGAATGCAAGCCGATGCTGAGCATAAGCAATGTTCCGTACACCGCGACCAGAACCAGGGCGCTCGCGGTCACGCCGATCAACTGGAGCGCGGCACGCCGCTGCGCCGCACCAATCGAAAGCCGCGACACGCTCCCCAAGATCGGGACCCCGAGGTTGCGTAACTGGCCGAGGGTCGCAAAAGAGCTGTCGAGCTGCATCACCAACAGAGGCGTTACGAGTCCTGCGCCAATACCGAGAGCAAGCACGTAGGTCATCAGTAGCGGTCGGTTTGGTGCGGCTGGAACGACCGGCACCTGCGGCGGATCGACAATGCGAAACTGGATCTTTTCAGTCTTGGTATCGGCGGCATTGGCTATTTGCGTCGATTCGCGCCGCGCCACGAGCTCCATGTAATTTTTCTTGAGGATGCCGTAGTCGCGGTCAAGGTCCTGAGCTTGCACGAGCACCCCAGGTGCCGACTTCGCAATGGCCTCGATCTTGGACAGTTGGCCCTCGGCCTCGGCGAGACGTCGCTGCACGGCGGCGACTGCCGCCTCGGCGTCAACCAGCCTGACCTTGATTTGGTCATAGGCGCCATTGGCGATTTCTCCCTTGTTGTTGCCGGGTTGTCCGGTACCTCCGGCCGATGCCTTTGTCGCCTCGGCTTGGAGCTGTACGATCGCTTTCCGGGCAGCCTTCACATCCGGATGTTCCTCGGTGTATTTCAACAGCAAACCGTCGAGATTTCGCCGAAGCTCCTGAAGCCGCTCCTCGACCGGTGACAGGTGGCCACCGTTAACGATGATTTGCGGACCATGATCGACTGTCAGTGTTGCGGGCACCGCAGCGAGTTCTTTTTGGATCGCGTCCCGCTTACTGGCGGCATCAGCGAGTTCGAGTTTCAGTTGGTCGACTGCCCCACGCGCTTGTTCCAGCCGATTGCCGCTATCGTCGCCTCCCGGGGCGTCTGGTGTGCGGTTCCGAACAATATCCGGATATTTTTCAGCCAAATCCGACCGTCGCTTCTCGGCGGCGCGCAATTGATCTCGATAAGAGGCGATCTCGTCGTCTAAGAAACGTTGCGCGCTGTCCATCTCGGCTCGGCTGCTGCCCGCCATCTTTTCGGCGAAAATTGTCAGCAGCGACTGCACGATATTCTTCGCCAAGACCGGATCGCTGTCGCGGTAGGAGAGGGCTAGCAGGTTCAAGGTAATCGGCGAGACCGAAATATCGCTCGCCAGGCGTTTGAAGAGCGCTTCCTTTTCGCCAGGGGTGCGGATCCCGGTGTCGAGATCGGTGAGGCGGATCAATTGTTCCAAATTGGGCCGGCTCAACAAAGTGCGCTGCATGAAATCGAGGTGGCGGCCAGGATCAGTCTCCGCCGCCAGCCCACGCAGAAGTGGGGTCAGGAGCGGATCGGCATTGAGATAGACGCGCGCCGTTGATTCGTATTTCGTCGGTATAAAGGCGACCCCGACCCATCCCGCGGTACAGACCAGCCAAGCGGTACCCACGGCAAGCCATCGATGGCGCCACAGCGCTTGCACGAACGGCAGGGCTTGCGACGGTACCCACCTCATGACCGGCTCCAATAGTGTTGAATGGGCATGAGAATCCTCGGTGAATTTAAGCCGGATAAGTCAGCCTTGCCGACGACAATCGGTCACAGGAAGACACGGAATATCTAGAACAGGCGCTGTGGAATAATTAAAATATCGCCTGGACGGAGAGCAACGTTGTTCTCGATTTCGCCATCTCTGATCAGGCTGTTCAAATGGACAGAATAGGTATTCTCCTCGCCCTGAGCAGTCCGGATGAGCACGGTGTCGTTCCCCGCCGCATACCTGGTGAGCCCGCCGACTGCGATCATCGCATCGAGCACCGTCATGTCCGCACGATACGGAAGTGCGCGGGGTGACGCAGCTTCACCGATGATGCGGACCTGGTCGGGGATTGGGCCACTGAAGCCTGTCACGATGATCGTGACGAGAGGTTCCTTAATGTATTTGCCGAGCAGTTGCTCGTACTCGCGAGCGAGGGCGGTTGGTGTCTTGCCGATCGCCACGACATCCTCGACCAGTGGGATCGAAAGGCGACCGTCGGGCCGTACCGGCACGGTCAACGACAACTCAGGATTGCGCCAGACAAAGATGTTCAGGCTGTCGCCGGGACCGATACGGTATTCCGCGGACGGCAGCGATGATGCCGGCGGTGCCGGGGGTAACGTTGGCCCGCCTCCGCACCCGGCGACAAAGAAAGCAGCGGCCGCTGTGATCGCGCGAAAATAGGTGCGAGGCACTCTACGCTCCTGTTCAGCGTTCTCAAACCCAGCGAATATTAACCATCAGCAAATGGCTTATACGAAACTGCTGCCCTCGATCATCCTGTTTCGTGGCTAGCTACTGCTCAACCAGGCTGCGCTATAGCACCAAGCCGCTCACGGTGCAATGTAGTTATCGGTTCTTCGGTCCGCGTTCTTGACGACATCCTGCTGCCGTGGCCCGATTTTCGGCATTTGACCGCTGTCGAACCTTGGCTCCAATCGTTCCACTGCCTCGGCCGAGATCTTCGGGTCGGGTCTCAGGTGTCATCGTCTGACAATTTGCTTGACAAAAAATGAACCACCCGAGGCGGCGGTTGCAGCAGCTCCACGCGGCGTGGCATGACCCGCCCGGCAAAGGATCCGAGAGCACAGAAGGACGGAAATGCATCGAGTACTGATCACGGGCGCGGGCGGAGGCATCGGCCGGTCGCTGCGCGAGAGCCTGCAAGGGGTCTATCCGGTCTTGCGATTGTCCGATCGGGTCCCCCTTGCGGCAGCCCGAGCCGGGGAGGAGGTCGATTGCACCGATCTCGCCGACATGGCCGGGGTCGAGCGCATCGTCGCCGATGTCGACGGCATCCTCCATTTGGGAGGTGTTTCAGGCGAGAGCGAATGGGAGCCGATCCTTCGATCGAACATCGTTGGCACATACAACCTGTTCGAGGCAGCGCGCCGCGCTCAGGTCAAGCGCATCATCGTGGCCACCAGCAACCACGCGGTCGGCTTTTACCCGCGAGACCAGAGGATCGACCACCGGGCGGTTCCGCGGCCGGACAGTCGCTACGGCGTCAGCAAAGCCTTTGCCGAGGCGCTTGCCAGCCTCTATGCCGACAAACACGGGATCGGCTTTTTGTGCACCCGCATTGGCAATTTCGGACCGCACCCGATCGACAAGCGCCGGCTGTCGATCTGGATCAGCCCGCGCGACTACGCCCAGCTCGTGCGCATCGGCCTCGAACATCCGGACATCCGGTACGAAATCGTCTACGGCGTCTCGAACAACCAGCGCTCCTGGTACGACAACTCCAACGCCGAGCGGTTGGGCTACCGGCCGCAGGATGATTCGGAACCCTTTGCCGAGGCTGTGCTGGGGGCCGAGGCTGGTCGCGCGATCGACCCGATCGCGGAACGCTATCAGGGCGGCACATTCTGCGCCGCCGAGTATTCGGCGCAGACCCAGCCACCGTGAGGTGCGGGCTACAGCACCGACAGCACCGCTTCCGGCGGCCGGCCGAGTGCGGCCTTCTGTCCCGACACCACGATCGGCCGTTCGACGATGATTGGGTTGTTGGCCATAGCCTCGATCAGCGCGTCTTCCGATAAGGCCGCGGGGTCAATGCCGGCGGCGGCCGCTTCCTTCTTCCGTACGAGCTTGCTCGCCGGCATCTTAAGCTGGCCGAGGAGCTGCTTCAGCTGTGCTGCCGTATACGGCGACTTCAGATACTCAATGATGGTCGGCTCCACGCCCTTCTCGCGCAGCAGCGCCAGGGTCTTGCGTGAAGTATTACAGCGCGGGTTGTGATACATCGTCACCGCCATCGCCTTCCTCCTCCGGATCAGGGCGAGCACCGGGTAAGCTACGGAAGCGGGTAATGCAAGAGCCGGATGCCGCGGTGAACACAGCGAGACCGGGCCCGCTCGCTGGGATCAAGGTACTCGATCTGACGACAGTCGTCCTCGGGCCGCTGGCGACACAGATCCTGGGCGATCTCGGTGCCGAGGTGATCAAGGTCGAATCGCCCGAGGGCGACATCATGCGCTATGCCGGCCCTGCTCGGCACCGCGAGATGGGTCACGTCTTTCTCAATCTCAATCGCAACAAGCGTTCCTTGGTGCTCGATTTGAAGCGGCCCGAAGCGGCGGCGATATTGCTCCGGCTCGCTGCTCACAGCGACGTCTTGATGCACAACATGCGGCCACAGGCGATGGCCCGTCTCGGCTTTGCCTGGGAACGGCTGCAAGAGGTCAACCCGCGGCTCGTCTATTGCTCGGCTCAGGGCTACGGGCAGAACGGCCCGCTCGCCGATCGACCGGCATTCGACGACATCATCCAGGGCGGCTGCGGGCTCGTTTCGCTCGAGTTGGCGACAGGCGGCGACGCCCGCTTTGTTCCGACCTTGATCTGCGACAAGACAGTCGGGCTGACTATGGTCTACGCGGTAATGGCAGCACTGCTGCAGCGCGCGCGCACCGGCCGCGGCCAGGCTATTGAAGTGCCGATGCTTGAAACGATGACGGCCTTCGTCATGGCCGAGCATCTGGGCGGGTTGACCTTCGACCCCCCCGATCGGGCCGCCCGGCTATACCCGAATGCTCGCTCTCGATCGGCGCCCGCATCGCACCGCCGACGGTCATGTCTGCATCCTCCCCT
The DNA here is from genome assembly GCA_963703745.1 of uncultured Alphaproteobacteria bacterium. Classification (GTDB taxonomy): domain Bacteria; phylum Pseudomonadota; class Alphaproteobacteria; order ATCC43930; family CGMCC-115725; genus AP-15. The sequence goes on from CAVPFL010000002.1 coordinate 1,933,243, forward strand.
ACACCGACCGGCACTGGAGGGATTTCTTCCGCCTCGCCGGCCGGCCGGAGCTTGCCGAGGATCCGCGCCTTGCCGATGCTCAGACGCGCAGTCGACACGTCGCCGAGCTCTATGCGCTCGTCGCGCAATGCGTGCGCGATCGGTCGAGCGCCTATTGGCTCGACCGGTTGAAGGCCGCCGACATCCCGTGCGGGCCGGTCAACTCGCTCGCCGAGTTGCCGGCCGATGTGCAGCTCGCCGCCGTCGACTTCTTTCCGCTGACCGAGCATCCCTCGGAAGGAGCGATCCGCATCGTGCGGCCGCCGGTGCGGTTTGGCGACGCCGATTGCGCGCTGCAGTACCCGGCGCCGCGGCTGGGCGAGCATTCGCGCGCGATCCTGCGCGAGGCCGGGTTGGCGGAGCCCGAGATCGACGATTTGCTGGCGCGCAGGATCGCAATCGAGCCTGCCCCAAACTAATCGGAAGTTCTCACTAATCGGTCATCGCAACAATCTCGTCCGGCACGCGCTCGACCCGTGAGCTTGGCCCACCAAAGATCACCGCGAGGATCACCACGATAAAAAACCCCGCCCGCATTTTGGCCGACAGCCGTAGCATGACCACAGCGAGCAGCAAGGCGGCCCAGCCAAGATAGAGGATTGGGGAATCAGCTGCTGTCATGTCTGATCGATAGCGCGGTCGGATAAAGGTTTCGTTGATGCGGCTGACCGACGAGGAAATTGCGATGCTGGCGGGCGAGTTCGGCGCACCGCGACGCTGGGCCATTGCCCATCAGATCGCCGTCGGCGAGTTCTTCGACGCCGCCGATTTCGTCCCGGTGACGCAGGCGCATATTATGGCCGACACCGAATCCTTGGGCGAGGCCGGAGTGCGCTTTCTCGAGGGTCTGGCTGCAGCCCCCGAACCAGAGCGGCGGGTGAGGGTGCCGACGATCACCGACCCACGCGGGATCGATTTCGCGGTTTATCGCCGGCTTGGCCAGAGCGATGCGATGGCGGCGCTCGAGAGCCGGGCGATCACGACACTCTCAGCCTTTGGCGTGCTGATGACCGATACCTGCATCAACTATCAGACGGTCTTGGCACCGCTCCGCGGCGAGCACGTGGCCTATGGCGATACCGGCTCGGTCATCTATGCCAACAGCGTGCTCGGCGCTCGCAGCAATTTCGAGGGCGGGCCTTCGGCGCTGGCCGCAGCGCTGACCGGCCGGACCCCGAGCTACGGCTATCACCTCGACACAAGTCGCCGCCCGACGCAACGTTTCCGAGTCAGGGCGCGTCCGCGCGACCTCAGCGAATGGGGTGCGCTCGGAGCCCTCGTCGGCGAGGCCTGCAGCTCCTACTGGCAGGTCCCGGTTATCGAGGGGCCGACGGCGGTCCCGGGTTGCGACGCGATGAAGCATTTCGGCGCCGCATTGGCGAGCTTCGGGTCGGTGGCGCTGTTCCACATGCCCGGCATCACCGCGGAGGAAGCGGTGTTTGCCGGCGTTCCACCCGATCCGCTCCCGATCGCCCCCTCCGACATCGCGGCCTTTCTCGCCCGCTATGCCCCACCTGGCGACAAGCTCGACGTCGTCGTCTTCGCGGCTCCGCAGCTATCGCTGCTCGAGATCGCCGCGGTGGCAGGCGCCCTGGACGGCCGCCAGGTCCATCGCGACACCACGGTGATCGTCGCGACCTCGCCCGAAATCAAGCACGCCGCCGACCGGATGGGCCTCAGCGCCCGCATCGAGGCGGCAGGCGCCGTCGTCGCCCAAGGGATCTGCTTCTACCAAAGCTACGCGCGCGAGATGGCCAAGGCCAACGGCTGGACCCGCCTGATGACCAACTCGGCCAAGCTCGTCAACATCCTGGGCGGCTACGGCTATCGGTCGAGCCTGGCGAGCCTCGAACGATGCGTGGACTCGGCGGTGGCGGGGAAGGTGCTCTAGATGCCGGTCGTGTTGCGGTGCCACCGCGGCATCGGACCCGCAGTCAGCGGCACGGCACTCGTCGCCGGCGACAATTTCAGCGCGCGCTATGACCTCGACCGCAGCCGCGGCGTCTTCTCGCGTCCGAGCCACAAGCTCGCCGGCGAGAGCTATGTCGACCGCATCCTTGTCCTCGACGGCGCCAAGGGCGGTGTCGCCACCGCCTGGATGTTGCACGACATGGCCGCACGCCGGATCGTGCCCCGGGCGCTGATCTTCAACCGGGTCAATCCGATCCTGGCCCAGGGTGCAGCGTTTGCCGGTGTGGCCCTGGTCGACCGCTTTGCGGGCGACGTGACCAAGCTCTTCCGTACCGGCGATGAGCTGCGGGTCGACCCCGCCACCGGCCTCGTCGAGATCCTGAACCGCAACGCCTGAGCCTTGATCCCTGGTGGACGGGAAATTACCGGGAAAATGTCGATCTCCGGCCGGAAATGAGCCGCGAATCGTCGACAATTCCCCATGAGATCAACCACTTGTGGGCTCAATTCCCTGAGCGGGCGAACAGGGAATTAAATCGGTTGAACAGGGAATTAATTCCAGCCGAATAGGGAAGCACCAGGGACCGCCGCTCATCGCTTCTCTCGATGAGCGTCCCGGGCCACTTGACATTTCCCCGTGACAGTGTACTTTGTAATTCAAAGTGCACTGTGAACCGGAAGATACAATGATCGAGAATCAGGCGCGCGAAGACATCGCCTTCATTCGCCGCGCGATCGAGGAGGGCGGCGCCTACGCAACCGCCCGCGGCCCGGACCTGCTGGTCTGGGGCATCGCAGTCGCGATCGGCTATCTCGGCACCTATGGCTGGATCCGCGGCTGGTCGCCGGTCGCGCCGAGACCGCTGTGGGCCGCCTGCATCGGCCTGCCGTGGCTCTATTCGCTGCGTCGGCTGGCGCGCGGCCTCGTTGGCGGTGGGATCCGCGTCCGCGGCCCGATGGCGCAGGCGCTGGCAATGCTGTGGCTCGGCTGCGGCATCTTTCTGACGCCCCTGGGGATTTGGTCGATGATCGCCGAGCCGCGCGACGGTTGGTTCAGCGCCGTCGTCGCCGGGGTCATGGGGATCGCGTTCTTCGCCGGCGCCTCGCTCACCCGGCTGCCGTGGCTGCGCTGGGTCGGGATCGCGTGGTGGGTCGGCGAGCTGGCGCTCTTCGCGCTCCGCTACCGTATCGAGGCGCTGCCCTTGGCGGCGGCATTGATGCTGCTGCTGCTCGCGGGGCCCGGCTATGTCCTGTTGCAGCGCCGCGGCATCCGGTCCGGAGCATGACCGATTTCGACCACGCCGCGATCGACGAGATCTTGCACAGCCGCGTGCGGCTCGCCATCGTCGCCTTTCTCGCCGGCGCCAAGACCGCCGATTTCGCGGCGGTGCGCGACGCCACCAAGACGACCGATGGCAACGCCAGCGTCCATTTGCGCAAACTCGAAGACGCCGGCTATGTCGCGATGCGGAAGCGCTTTGTCGCGCGCAAGCCGCAGACTCTCTATTCGCTGACCGAAAGCGGGCGCAAGGCCTTGCTCGATTATGTCGCCCACCTCGAAGCCTTGCTGCCGCCTTCGGGCGGCGAACCCCCAGGGAAGGACTCAACCCGATGAAACAGGCCCTGTCGCACCTCCTGAACGACCTGCTGTCGGCGATCCTGTTCCTCGCCGTCTATCTGACGACGGCAAACATCACCGCCGCCGCGGCGGTCGCGATCACGGTTGGGCTCGCGCAGCTTGCGGTGCAGCGGTTTACCGGAAGACGGATCTGGCCGATGCAGTGGATCAGCCTTCTGGTCGTCATCGTCCTCAGCGCCGCCTCGATTGCGACGCAAAGCCCTCGTTTTGTGATGCTAAAGCCGAGCCTCGGCCATTTCGCGATCGCCGCGGCGATGCTGAAACGCGGCTGGATGAGCCGCTATCTGCCCGAGGTCGCGCTGCGGTATTTGCCCGAGAATGCGCCGGTCGTCGCGGGCTATGCCTGGGCCGGGTTGATGGCGGTCCTCGGCCTCGCCAACATCCTGTTGGCACTCTACGCCCCTTTCGCAATCTGGGTGTGGTTCATTTCGGTCGGTGCGATCGGCGCAAAGGTGGTCGCGTTCCTGCTGCAATACGCCGTGTTCCGGACGATCATCCGGCGGGCGCGGATGCGAGCAGTGGGCGCCGCTTTCGGGGCAGTTGCGCGCTCTTCCTCCGTGCTGCTCGGCGTCGCTGGGCTGATCCTGCTGATAAGTTCCGGCGATGCCGGCGCGGTCGGTTTCCAGCAGCTCGCCGTCCCCGATCCGGAGGGCGCGCCGCTGGAGGTCGACGTCTGGTATCCGAGCGACGCTCCGGCGATGTTGCGTTTCCTCGGGCCGTTCCGCCAGACCGTCGCCGCAGACGGCGCGATCGCCGGGTCGCAGCTGCCCCTGGTCGTGATCTCGCACGGGACCGGCGGCGGCGCCGAGACCCATTATGATACGGCGCTCGCTCTCGCCGAGGCCGGCTTTATCGCTGCCGCGCTGACCCATTCCGGCGACAACTGGCGCGACCGCGCCGACAGTCTCACGAGGCGTAACTTCATCGAACGGCCCCGCCACATCAGGCTCGCGATCGACTACCTGCTGACAGCCTGGCCCGACCGCGAGCACATCGCGGCGGCGCGTATCGGCGCGTTCGGCCACTCGGCGGGCGGATTTACCGTGCTCGTCGCGATCGGCGGCAACCCGGAGCTTGCCCGCCTAGACTCGCTCTGCCATGAGCACCCGGACGAGCGGGGGTGCCAGCGGCGGCAGCAACAGGTGGCGGCCCTCGGTCCGAGCGGCGACCCGCCGGCCTCGGTTTGGGTCCATGACGAGCGCATCAAGGCGGCGGTCGTCGCCGCTCCGACCGCCGGCTACGCCTTTACCGCCGCCGGTCTGGCCGCGGTTAAGGCGCCGGTGCAATTGTGGGAGGCCGAAGACGACGAAAGAGCGCCCAACCGGTGGAACGGCGACATCGTCAAAGCGAACCTGCCCTCGCCGCCGGAGGCTCATCTCGTCCAGGCTGCCGATCATTTCGCGTTCCTCGCCCCGTGCAGCGCCTCGCTCTCGCGAATGGTACCTGAGGTCTGCGCGGAGGTGCCAGGCTTCGATCGGACGGCCTTTCATCGCGACTTCAACGTCGCGGTCGTTGCGTTTTTCCGCAAACAGTTGGACGGCCGATAGGACCGGCGGGGGAGAGACCATGAACCTCGACCTCTTCCCGCTCGGATGGGTGCATCTCGTCGCGAGCCTGGCCGCCCTTGCCGTCGGCATGCTGGTTGTGCTGCGGCCGAAAGGCACCCCGGTCCATAAGCGGCGCGGACGGGTCTACGCCCTCACCCTTCTAGTTACCAGCCTTACGGCGCTCGGCATTTACCGGCGCGGCATTTTCTTTTTCCCGCATTGGCTGGCGATTGCGACCCTCATCGTCGAGCCGGCGTTCTCGCCGCACATTTCAAGATGCCGCGGAAGGCCTGGCTGCACTTGCACCTGACGTGCCTATTGACCAGCCTCTACATTCTGGTCGGCGGCGGCGTAAATGAAATGTTCCTGCGCGTCGACGCGCTGCGCCGACTGGCTCCGACACTCAATTCCCCCGTTGTCGGGCTGACTCACCTTGGTGTGATCATCGTCTTCTTGGCGCTCGCCGGCTACTTCAATGCCATGGTGCTGGGGAAGTCGCGAATGAGGCGGCGGTCGCCGCCAAGCGCGCCTGCTGCCAGTTTCAGCGGGCACGAGGTCCCGTCGATAGGACAAGGCTGAACGGTACCCGGCTGCATGACGGGAGAGACAGCGGCTAGTCATCGCCGGGATGCGAAGCACCCGGAATGATCCTGCAACCCCTACGCCGCAATTCCGCTGTGCCGAGCGCCCGGCCGACTACCTCGCGTGAGGCTGCGCTCGGCAGCACATCCCACGCGCTGCTCATCGCCTTGCGCCTGCTTCGGCCTCGGTCGTGGTTTCCATGAATTGTGCCAGGCGCTTATGGTAGAGGGCGGTGATCGCCGCGACATCCTCCTTCCGCCAATCGACGGCGACATCGCTCTGGTTCGCCATCAGGCCGGCGAGCACACGCGCGTTGACCTCGCGCATATAATGCGAGCCGTCATAGGTCCCGTCTTTGCTCTCGGTCAGCGCCGATGGGATCGAAAAATCGAGGAACTCGTCATAAGCCGCAGCGACCTGAGCGATCGCCGCGAGATAGGCGTCGAGCTGGCCGGTCTGGCTGAAGCCGGCGATGCGCCAAGCCGATTCCGGCGGGATGTAGCCGATCGCGCGCGCCTCGGGGAACAGGCGGCGCAGTTCGACATAAGCCGCCGCACGCTCGGCATGCACGTCGAACGGCGGCGGTTGCGGCTCGATCGGGCCCTTGGGATCGTAGCGATGGCGCTTCGATCTGACCTCGAGTTGGGCGTGAAAATCCGCATCATAGTAGCGATGGTGCGGCGCGTCCCCGCGCAACGTGCGGATCGAGAAATCGAGCGCATCAAGCGACAGATAGCTGGCAAAGATCGAGGGCGGCCCTTCCCCGTCGCGGATAAAGTCCGGTACCTCAACCGCCTGTTCCGGCCCGATGAACTCGGAGCGCCTGACGTCGACGATCATCAGGCGAGGCACAAAGCCGCGTTCCCGCAAATACTTTGCGTAGAACAGGTATTCGGTCGCCTGGCCGTCCGAAATGGCTAAATTATAGCAACGGTATCCCTCGATCTTTTCCTCGGGCAGCAGCGTCGCGCGCGAAGTCCCGAGAATTATGCAATCGTAATCCCGCAGCCGCGGCAGGAACCGGATGACCGTCGCCATGCGCTCGTTGAACGGGTAATTGACGCCCGTCAGGACATTCCCCTTCAGATACCAGAGCGGGTCCACCAGACAATTCACGGCAAAACACGCGGCGACGATCAGGCCGGCGGTAGCTACCAGCCAGCCGAGGTAGGTTCGGAGTCGCTGCTTTGATCTCACCTTTAAGCTCACCATGGCTCGTTTGCCTCCCTGCACGGGGCGCGGGCCCGCTGTAGCGGCGCCTTCCGCGCCTGTTCGTTTCTTTGACAGGCTGTTTCGCCGTGTAACGAGTACCACATCGACGTTGCGCTCGCTATGTTGAGTGGGACACTCACCCGACCGAAACGAAAATGGACGAGATCGCTGAGGCCGAACCGCTGGTGCCCTTCCGCCGCTGGCTCGACGAAGCCTGGAAAGGTGAGCCCAACGCGCACGCGATGACACTGGCGACAGCGACGCCTGAGGGCCGGCCGTCGGCGCGGATGGTGCTGTTGAACGGGCTCGATGCGCGCGGGTTCGTCTTCTACACCAATCTCGAGAGCCGGAAGTCGATCGAGTTGTCCGCCAACCCCTATGCCGCGCTATGTTTTATGTGGAAGTCGCTGAACCGACAGGTTCGCGTCGAGGGTCCCGTCGAACGGGTTGACGACCACGAGGGGGATACCTATTTCGCCAGCCGGCCGCGCGACAGTCAGCTCGGCGCTTGGGCTTCGGACCAGTCGCGTCCGCTCGAGAGCCGTGCGGTGCTCGAGCGCCGGGTCGAAGAGTTTTCCCGCCGCTTCGCCGAGGGTAGAGTACCGCGTCCGGCATATTGGTCCGGCTTCCGGGTCGTGCCGCAACGCGTGGAATTCTGGAAGGAGCGGCCATTTCGGCTGCATGATCGGTTGTTGTTTATTCGTGAAGGCGAGGGATGGCGACGGCAACGGCTGTTTCCATGATCCACGGGGCGCCCGCCAACCGGCTCCGGCGGTTGGCGACCTACGCCTCGGTCGCGGTCGCGGCGCTTTTGATCTCGGCCAAATTCGTGGCCTGGCTCGAAACCGGCTCCGTCGCGCTGTTATCGAGCCTCGTCGACTCGCTGCTCGACATCGTCGCATCCTTCGTCAATCTGGTCGCGGTCCGGCATGCAATGAGCCCCGCCGACCGCGAGCATCGGTTCGGCCACGGCAAGGCCGAGCCGCTCGCAGTGCTCGGCCAATCGGCCTTCATCATCGGCAGCGCGATGTTGCTCTTTGCCGAGGCGGTGCGGCGGCTGATCTGGCCGGTCCCCGTCGAGAACGCGCCGGCCGGGATCGTGGTCATGATCTTCTCGATCGTGGTGACGGTCGGGCTCGTCCTCTATCAGCGTTACGTTGTAAGGCGCACCGGGTCGATCGCGGTCACCGCCGACGAGCTGCACTATCGCAGCGATCTCGTCTTGAACATCAGCGTAATCGTTGCGCTCGTGCTCGGCAGCGCCCTCGCCTTGCCACTGCTCGATCCGCTGTTCGGTGCCGCGATCGGCATCTGGATCGTCTACAGCGCCGTGCGGCTCGTCCGTCTGTCGCTGTTCCAGCTGATGGACCATGAGCTGTCGGACGATGAGCGCGAGAAGATCCGCGCGATCGCGCAGTCGCACCCTGACGTGGCCGCCGCGCATGATCTGCGCACCCGGCTCGCCGGGCCGACCGCGTTTATTCAGATCCACATCGAAATGGACGGTTCATTGAGCCTTGTCCGCGCGCACGAGATCTCGGACGAGGTCGAGGCCGAGCTGCGCGCAACCTATCCGAATGCCGAGATCATCATCCATCAGGATCCCGCGGGGGTTGAGGAGCCGCGCGCCAACTTTCCGCGTCGGGTTGCTGCACGATGAGCGGTTCCCGCAAGGTCCTTCTCCTAACCGGTGCCAGCCGCGGGATTGGCCACGCCACGGTCAAGCGCTTCAGCGACGCTGGTTGGCGGATCATCACTTGCTCGCGCGACGCCGTGCCGCCCGAATGCAAGCGCGATTCGAACTGGACCCACCACATTACCGCCGACCTCGGTGACCCGGTCGACCTCGAGCACTTCGTGGCCGAGGCCGGAAAGTTTCTCGACGGCGCGTTGCATGCGCTCGTCAACAATGCCGGGGTCTCGCCAAAGGCCCCGACCAAGGAGCGGCTCGGCGTTCTCAACGGCGACATTGAAGATTGGCACAGAGTGTTTCAACTGAACTTCTTCGTGCCGCTGATCTTGTCCCGCGCCTTTGCCCAGGCTCTGGCGCAAGGCAAGGGTGCGATCGTCAACATCACCTCGATCGCCGGCCATCATGTGCATCCCTTCGCCGGCTCGGCCTATTCGACCTCGAAAGCGGCATTATCAGCGCTGACTCGCGAGATGGCCGCCGACTTCGCGCGCATCGGCGTCCGCGTCAATGCTGTCGCCCCGGGCGAGATTGAGACCGCGATGCTGTCGCCCGAGACTACCTCGCTGCTGCCGCGCATCCCACTCAACCGGCTCGGCGTCCCGGCCGATGTCGCCGGCACAATCTTTTTCCTATGCAGCAACGACGCCGCTTATGTCACCGGCACCGAGATCTCGGTCAACGGCGGCCAGCACATCTACTGAGAGGCCGGCCCGAATGACACAAGCATTATTAACAGGGTATCGTCACCGCCGCCTTCGCCACGCTTTCGCGGGGGTGCCGGTAACCCATTGTAAATACGCGCGCCATTTTCGGTCAGACACTAAGGAATGGGGTTCGGCGTAGGCAGGGGCTGGACACCGCAGATCGCCGCTGCGCAAGGCGGGAGTGGCGGGGTAGGGATCAGGAATTCATTGCCCTGGGTGGCAGCCGAACCGCCGGTCGTGCACTGACCCGTAAAGGTGTCGATGTCCGGGTAAGGTGTCGTGAAACCATCCGTCAGTGTTTGCATGAAGCTCACGATCAGGTTTTCCTCCTGATCCGTCAAACCGAGGTTCCCGGTCGTCATGTCGATGTTGTTCGGAACCTCGGGCATCGGCCAGCAATCAACTTTCTCCGTCTTTCCCGTCGGACAGTGTCCCGACGTGACCTTGAACGGAAACACATCACGCGTATTGTAGAAGTGGACGAGCTGCTTGAGGCTCTTGGCGTAGCCATTGTGGAAGAACTCTTTCTGGAAATAGGGCCCGGGCGCCTCGGTGGTAGGGCACTGCGGCGGTGTCATCGCCACATTGCGCACAGTCGACGTCTGCATCTGGCCGTCGCTGGTTGGCGCATATTGTGTCCAATGCGAGTTCGGGTTGGGGGCGGAGCCGAAGCCGCTTCTGAGGAAAGTGCCCAATCCCAAATCTCTGTAGGCGAAGCCGTAGGGATTGGGCGTGAACCCGAAGCCGTCCGGCGTAGTCTGATAAAACAGCGCAACCCGAGGGTTGAGCGGCAAGCCGAGATTGGCATAGCCGAAGCAGGTGAATAGAGGCCTCGTATCAGCCGCGGCGCCGGTATCGGTCTGGCCCGACGCCAATGGAGTCGATCTTCCATCGAGATGGCATGAATTGCAGTTGCCTTTGCCTTTGAAAAGTTTGTAGCCAGCCATCTCGTCTGACGTCAGAGTGTAGTTGCCCTTCAGGAAGGCGTCGAATTTCGATGTGAACGGGCTAATTCGGTTTGAGCGTTCGTATTTGGAGAGCAACTGCCCCCAATGGTCGTAGATATTGTTTGCTTTGGTGCGGTCTTCCGGGCTCAGCCGGATTGGCGTGGCGCTGCCGCGGAACATCGCTGCCCCTCCTGGGGTGGAGCAGATCTTCCAGGTGTTGCCCGGCCAACGGATGTGGGAATCCGCGCCCCAAACCAGCTCAAAGAGGGGCCGGTATACTGCTTTCGATAGCCGAAACGCGATGCAAGCCGTGTCAGGAAAGCCCATTTCCTGAGTATCGACCGGTGGATGCTGTGCCTGCTCGGCGTCGGCACTCTGCAGTTTGTAGCCGGTCGAACGGGCATCCCAGAAGTTTCCGCCAAAGAATGCGCCTTGTGTTGCATTGTATTCGAGCGCAGGGAAATCTGGCGAATAAGTGTATCGCTGCGCCGCTCGCTTGCCTGCCCGATAACGAAAAGAGCCGGGATATCCGATCATTGTCAGATTGACGGACGGTATCGGCCCGCTAAAGCCGGCATACGGCATGTGGCAGGAAGCGCAGGCCACGTTTCTGAGGAGTGACATGTTTTGGTCGAAATTCAGCAGCTTGCCGAGTATTTCTACGGCCTCATTTCCGCTGCCCTGCAGTGTGGGTGGATTACCTGCCAGAGTCGGACGTGGCAGTGCCGCCCATTCCTTAAGCGCTTCATTGAAGATGAATTGAATTTCGCGCTGAACCCTTCCGATCTCCGAGTCCAAATCGGACGGCAGAATGCCAGATCCAAAGGGATTAAACGCCGAGACCGGCCCCGGAACGGGGTCGGCGGAAACTGCCGCGTGCGAAAGGCCCAGGATCCCGAGCACCGCTGCTAAACCTGCCGTCACGAGTGCAGTGTGTCGGTGTATCGGCTTCTCCCTCGGCTGTCGTGCGGGGCCGCGCCGATTTCAAGCATCCGCCGGCAGGTTGTCGAGGTCTCACCTTACAGCACTATAGCCGTTAAGTATCGCTCAATCACGCGGAGGCCTCTGCTACGGGCTGCTGGCGGAGGCAGGCTGCTGATCTCCTCGCTGATCACGCTGGCAGGGAGCGAGTGTCGTCTTACGCCGGCACGCCTCAGGCGGCGCGGCGCAGGGTCAGCCGGGTCCACACGTCGCTGAGGCCGGCGACGAGTGCCTCGATGTCTGCATCGCTGTGCAATGGCGACGGTGTCAGCCGCAAGCGCTCGGTGCCGCGCGGCACCGTCGGATAGTTGATCGGCTGGACATAGATGTGGTGACGGTGCAGGAGCTCGTCGCAGGCGGTTTTGCACAGGCCAGGGTCGCCGATCATGACCGGGACGATGTGGCTCGGCGACGGCATCACCGGCAAGCCGACCTCGGTCAAACGGCGCTTCAGGGTTGCGGCGCGTTCCTGATGGCGCTGGCGTTCGATCTGGCTCGTCTTCAGGTGGCGGATCGCGGCGAGCGCGCCGGCCGCGAGGGCCGGCGGCAGCGACGTCGTAAAGATGAATCCGGGGGCGTGGCTGCGCACAAAATCGACGAGCGCCGCCGAGCCCGCGACATAACCGCCGATCGTGCCAAAGGCTTTGCCGAGCGTCCCCTGAATCACCGTCGGGCGGTGCATGACGCCGTCGCGTTCGGCGATGCCACCGCCGCGCGCCCCGTAGAGCCCGACCGCGTGCACCTCGTCCAGATAGGTCATCGCGCCAAAGCGCTCGGCGATATCGCAGTATTCGCCGATCGGCGCGATGTCGCCGTCCATCGAATAGACCGACTCGAAGCAGACGAGCTTGGGCCGCTCGCCCGGCACTTGCTCGAGCAAGCGCGCGAGATCGGCGGGGTCGTTGTGTCGGAAGATGTATTTCTCGGCGCGGCTGTTGCGGATGCCGGCGATCATCGAGGCATGGTTGGATGCATCCGAAAATACCACCATGCCCGGTAATTCGCGCGCCAGGGTCGACAAGGCGGCATCGTTGGCGACATAGCCCGAGGTGAAGATCAAGGCAGCCTCGCGGCCGTGCAGATCGGCGAGCTCGCGCTCGAGCAACAGATGCAAGTGATTGTTGCCCGAGATGTTGCGGGTTCCGCCGGCGCCGGCGCCCATCGCCCGGAGCGCTTCCTCCATCGCGGCGAGGACCGCTGGATGCTGGCCCATACCGAGATAGTCATTCGAGCACCAGACGGTGACCTCGGCGCCGATCCGGTGATCGAAGGCGCGCGGAAAACGACCGCAACGGCGCTCAAGATCGGCGAACACGCGATACCGACCCTCGGCGTGCAGCGCGTCGAGGCGCTCTTTGAACAAGGTTTCGTAATCCATCGCCGACACGGTCACCCAGACGGCCGCATGTTAACATATCCCCATTAACATGTCCCCTTGGGGTCCGCACGGGGCGACATGTCGCGGAGGCTGTGGCCCTATTTCTTTGGTGTGCACATATAGGTCGCCCGGGCCGGCAGCAGCAGCGGGCAATTCTGCAAATACCAGTCGGTGCCGGAATAGGTCGCGACCGTGTCGGGTGCGCATTCTTCCTGCGCCGCCGCCTGAACCTGATCGAGGGAGCTGACGAACGTATCGTAACATATCGCAACCCGCGTCAGGGCTGCGTCCTCGCCTGGGCGCGCGGCCCGGGGAAAGGTCGCGTAGGGTTCGAGCGAAGAACACCCGGCGAGCGCCGCGAGCAGTGGAATCGTGCTGGCCATTTTCATCGGGGCCATTTGCATCAGGGTTTGGCGAGTGCCCGCTCGAGAAAGGCGCCACAGACCATCAGGCGCGCGTCGTTCCCGAAACGTCCGACGAGCTGAACGCCGGTCGGTAAGCCATTCTCGGCCCAGCGCGCTGAAAGGGTCACGCACGGGACGCCGAGCAAGGTCCACATCCGGTTGAAGACCGGATCTCCGGTGTTGCCGAGACCGACCGGCGCCTCTCCCGGCGCTGCCGGAACCAGAACCGCGTCGCACGAACCGAAGAACGCATCGAGCCCGGCGCGCGCCTCCTCTGCCCGGGCGAGCGCCCGATCGTACTCGTCGGCCCCGATCGTCATCCCGGCATCGAGCATCTGAGCGAAGCGCGGCGAGAGTTCGGCGCTGTGCAGGGTCCGCTCATAGGCAAACGCGCGAACCATCTCGAAATGCATAATCGTATTCTGCACTTCGGCGAGCCCGTGATGCTCGGGTGCGATGGCCAGCTCCGCGATCGTGGCACCCGCGCGCTCGAGTGCTGACCGGGCCGCGTCGAGAGAGGCGGCGGTTGCCGGCTCGGCTTCCTCCCACATCGGTGTGCGATAAAGACCAAAACGCGGCGCCTCACTCGGCACGGTGAGATGGCGCAGCGCTGGCCTCTCGGATAGCACCCCGGCAAAGAACGCCGCATCCTCGACCGTCCCGGCGAGCACTCCGATCGTATCAAGACTGTCGGCGAGCGGCTTGACGCCCGCTCGGTTGATCAGTCCGAAGCTCGGCTTGTAGCCGATGCAGCCGCAATACGATGCGGGTCGGATAACCGACCCTGCGGTCTGCGTGCCGAAGGCCAACGGGACCATCCCATCGGCGACGGCTGCCGCCGAGCCGCTCGACGAGCCGCCAGGGGTGTGAGCCGGGTTGCGCGGGTTCGCGGTCTTGCCTGGCGTAAAGGCTGCGAATTCGGTGGTGACGGTCTTGCCGAGAACGACCGCACCAGCGGCGCGGGCAAGTGCTACGCATGACGCGTCCGCCACAGGCCGGTGACCGCGGTAGATCGATGATCCGTAGGCGGTCGGCATGTCGACGGTGTCGATCAGGTCTTTGACCGCGATCGGGATCCCGTGCAGCGGTCCGCGCGTCGGCTCGGCGTCGCGCTGCCGGGCGACCGCGAGCGCTCGCTCGCGGTCGAGATATTGCCAGGCGCCGACCACCGTCTCGCGCGCCCCGATACGGTCGAGATAGGCTGCGGCTAGTGCCTCGGCAGTCAGCCGGCGCTCGGCGATCTGCCGAGCCGCCTCTCGAGCGGTCAGAGAGCGAGGGTCGGTCACGCGGGTCTCCTCTGCGCAGCTTGGGCAGCCTAGCAGGCGGCATTAGGATCGTCGACGCTCAACAGCTGGAGAACCAAGATGATCGAGATCCCGGCCCGCCAAGGCAAAGCCACGCGTATCTCTAAAGGTCAGACCGTCAAGGTTATCAATACGAGGGGACAGCAGGTCGTCGACACCTGGGCCTTCAACGCCGACGACATGCGCGAGTTCATGTCGATGGAACACAGCCGCGTCGCGATCGGACGGATCATTCCGGGGATCGGCGACACGCTGGTCACCAACCGCCGGCGGCCGATCCTGACATTGGTCGAGGACACATCTGGCGGGATCCACGACACGTTGTTCGCAGCTTGCGACCGCTGGCGCTACGATACGCTCGGCTGCACGAACTATCACGACAACTGCACCGACAACCTGGCAGCGGGGCTGGCTGCACTAGGGCTCGCACCGCCTGAGACTCCGGCGCCGTTGAACCTCTTCATGAATATTCCGGTCATCGACGGCAACCGGGTCGAAATGCGGCCGCCGGTCAGTACGCCGGGCAGCTATGTGGCGCTACGCGCCGAGATGGATTGCGTCGTCGCGTTCTCGGCCTGCCCGCAGGATCTGCTGCCGATCAATGGTCTCGCAATGCAGCCGACTGAGGCGCATTTCGAGGTGCTCGACTAAAGGTCCGGAGAAGGACGCATCATGGCGCTGACCCGGTAGCAATAGACGCCAGAGGCTGCCCAGCCAGTGGAGCAGTTCGGACAGATGATACCCAGATCCGTCACACCGGCGAAGGCCGGTGCCCATGGCTGATATGGGTCCCGGCCTGCGCCGGGATGACGAGAACTGGGGGTGCCTCCGGTTCCAAATGTTTAGATTTGTACCACTAGAAGATACTGGAGGAATTCCTTCGGCTAGGTCCAGGGAACGACGCCGTCTAACGCGACGTGGTTCCGAGTAGATCCACTAAAACTGGATAACTTTAACCGAAATCCGAAATGATTTTCTGACGAGTGGATGACTGGTCTTGGGATATCTTTAAGACGGCCATGTTTTAGAATTAGTTGCCGTTTTCGATCCTAAGTATTAACGCAACTATCATTTCCTCGGAGGGAAGATGAAGATGGCCTCGTTGCGCTTCGCTCGGGTATGCCGTGTCGCGGCTCTGGTGACTTTGGTGTCCGGGCCCATCGACCTCCCGGCGATCGCGGGGTCACAGAATGGTGATGCCGCCGGCTCTGGGCAGCCACCCCATAGCGGACCGAAGTCGGTCGATCCTGGCCCGCGCGGCGGAGCCCCTGGGGCAGGTGGGCCGCTTCCGGGTCTTGCCGTCTACGAGCAACAGCTTTTTGCGGCCGCGCAGCGCCGATTTCAAGAGGTAGACTCGGTCTCCGGCACCACCGACGATGCGCCGCCGGGCACCCTAAACGGCAGTGGTTTAGGACCCCGTTTCAACATGAATAGCTGCTCCGGCTGCCATTCGCAGCCTGCGGTGGGGGGTACGAGCCCCCCTACCAATCCGCAGGTGGCGGTGGCGACATTGGACGGAGCCCAGAATACGGTGCCTTCGTTCATCACTTTGCACGGTCCAGTACGCGAGGCGCGCTTTGTCCGTAACCCCAACGGAACGCCGGACGGTGGGGTGCATGACCTGTTCGTCATAAGCGGTCGTACCGACGCACCCGGCTGCACCATCACGCAGCCCAACTTCTCCGCTGCGCTTGCCCAGAACAACGTGATTTTCCGGATCCCAACGCCCGTGTTTGGGCTCGGATTGGTCGAGAACGTGCCGGACCGTAAGCTCGAGGCCGATCAGGCGGTCAATAATCCTCTTATGGCGTCTTTGGGCATCGCTAGCAACTTTAACCACAGCGCCAATGACGGCACGATCACCCGCTTCGGCTGGAAGGCGCAGAACAAGTCCGTACTGATGTTCGCGGGAGAGGCCTACAATGTCGAGATCGGCGTTACCAATGAGCTCTTCCCGAACGAACGGGATGACACCCCGAGCTGCCAATTCAATCCGTTGCCGGAGGACGCAACCAATCTTTCAAATGCCGATACCAGCGGCGTTCCGGCCTCGGATTATTCCTCGGATATAGTAAATTTCTCGGAGTTCATGCGTCTATCGGCAGGACCGCAGCCGGCTGCGGCGACTGCCTCGACGGCGCGCGGGCAGCAAGTGTTCAATAATATCGGCTGCAATCTCTGCCACATTGCGCAGCACACTACCGCGAAGTCGATCTACACCAATCAGAGCAATGTGACATTCTCGCCGTTCAGCGACTTCGCCCTCCACGACATGGGAACAGGGCTTGCCGACGGCGTCTCACAAGGCAACGCCGATGGCAGCGAATTCCGCACGGCGCCCTTGTGGGGCATCGGCCAGCGTCTCTTTTTCCTGCATGACGGACGGACCTCGGACCTGTACCAAGCGATCGATTCTCATGCCAGTAAGGGTTCCGAAGCCAACACAGTGATCTCCAACTTCGAGATGCTGTCGCCGACGGACCAGCAGTCTCTGTTGAATTTCTTGCGCTCGTTGTGAGCATGGCCGCGTCCCGATGTGGCGATGGTGGGGTCTGGCGGTGCTCGGTTGCGCAGGCTTCGCCGCATTGGCCGTCCCCTGCGGCAACGCAATCGTTACGCCGGCGAACCCCGAAGACGGCAACCTGGTGGAAGGGAGATACACCAACGAATACTTCAAGCTCGTCTATTCACTGCCGTCCGGCTGGAGCGAGGACCGGCAAGGACCCGCTGCATCATATTCCGGCTATTACGTGCTGATGGCTTTGAAGGGCGGCGGCGGGCGCGACGGGACGATGCTGATTGCCGCGCAGGACCAGTTTTTTGCGACCGATCCGCCTATTTCCGCGGCGCAAATGGTCGAGCAATTTCGCCGCCGGCTATCGAAGATCGACGGCATGACCATCGACCACGAGGTGGAAGAAACAACGATTTCAGGGGCTCGTTTTACAAGGCTCGACTATAGCGGCGTCGGCCTCTTTCGTGCGATGTTGGTCGCCGAGAGCCGCTGCCATTTCGTCAGTTTCAATCTGACGACGAATGATCCCGACGTGCGGGCGAGCCTCGCCCAGAGTTTGAACGATCTTTCCATGGGCGACCCAGCCGATCGCCCCCGCCCGATGCCGATTTGCGTCAAAGATTATGCAACCCCCGAGCGTCTCCTTTCGCGTGTCAACCCGACCCCAGCCGGCCCGAAGTACACCTCGATTCCGGTGCGCATCATCATCGGGGTCGACGGACGGGTCAGGCACATTCACGTCATACGCGCGTCTGCAGAGCAAAAAGAGAGCATCACCGCGGCACTGAGTGGGTGGCAATTCCGGCCTGCGACGATAGAGGGCCGGGCCGTCGAGGTGGAGACCGGCGTCACCTTCAGATTTTGAAGCTGCGCCCGCGACGGTGGTGTTCCCTTCGAGCACGCACCAAGTCGAAGATCAGCCTTTGGCGCGCCACCGATGATATCGCTACCGCTCCGCATTGCCGACAAAGTCGGAACAACACATCCTGTGAAAATTCGAGAACGTCGTTCCATGGCTGATGCTGAACCGAGAGGGTCTCGACGTTCTCGTCCACCCGCTGACCGACAACTCCTACGACGACCATTCGCTATGCGGTCTGGCTCGGTTCGCCGGTTGCGTTAAAGCTCAACACGATAAGCCGCACCTATCGCACGGAGCAGTATCTGACGCCGCGCCGAAACATGCCGGATGTCGCGCGCGCGAAGGGTCTGAAGCTGCATATCCTCAAGGCCAGCGCCGCACGCGAGATCGACGCTACCTTTGCGGCGCTTGCCCAATTGCACGCCGACGCGCTCGTCGTCGGCACCGACGCCCTCTTCTTCAGCGAGCGCGACCGGGTCGTACCATTGGCCTCGCGATACGCCGTTCCGGCAATCTACGATGTACGGGAATTCGCCAAGGCCGGCGGGCTGATCAGCTACGGTCCGAGCCTCACCGGGGCAAACCGCGAATTCGGCATTTACGTTGGAAGGATCCTCAAAGGTGCGAAGCCGGCCGATCTGCCGGTTCAGCTGCTGACCAAGTTCGAGGTGGTCATCAATGTCAAGACCGCAAAAGTGCTCGGCATCGCCGTGCCTAAAATCTTGCTGGCGGAGGCTGACGAAGTTATCGAATAGGCCCCCTTGTCGCCGGCTCCTCTATTCTTGAGACAATCTGTTATCAAGAATAAACTCGACCGAATGAATGGCGCCGGGTCGTTACGTGTCATTTTGAAAATTACTGGCGGCGATTTTTGAGCGGTAAGTGGCGGGGCCTGTCCAGGCTCCGCGACGTGACCGGGCGCAAGTCCGCCTTCGCGTCGTTCAATCATCCCGTCCGGCACCCCGACCGTTTGACGGACAGCCTCGCAGGGTTTCCGTTGAGGCGCACGATCTTCCGCCCGCGGCGCGCCAGATAGCGGTCAAAAAACTGCGCCACCTACCAATCAGAATCACCATCACCGCCTATCTCAAGAACGGCCGGCACGCTAGAAAAGCCGCGGCGATGGCCAATCATGCCTCGACGCGGACGACGCAGCTCTACGACCGCCGACACGACGAGGTTAGCCTCGATGAGGTAGAGCGGATCGTGATTTAACCTCCCTAATGTGGAGAGGTCCTGTCATGAAGCGAGCCGAAGTCGCGCGATACTGGGAGGCGAACGCCGAGACTTGGACGCGGCACGCCCGCGCCGGTTACGACATCTATCGGGATGGCCAGAACACCCCCCCACGTTCCTAGAGATGCTGCCGCCCGTGCATGGTCTCCGCGGTCTCGACCTCGGTTGCGGCGAGGGCTCGAACACGCGCGAGCTTGCGCGGCGCGGGGCCAGGATGCGGGCGATCGATGTCGCTCCGACCTTCATCCGGCATGCAGGTGACGCGGAGAATGCCGAACCGCTCGGCATCGCCTATCTCGTCGCCGATGCAACGGATTTACCCTTCGGCTCAGGCTCGTTCGATTTTGTAACGGCGTTCATGTCGATGATGGACATGGCCGACCATGGGCGTGCCCTGTGCGAGGCAGCACGGGTCTTGCGACCCGGTGGGTTTCTTCAATTCTCGATCCTGCATCCATGCTTCGTCCCGCCGCATCGCCGCGTTTTGCGGAACCCGGACCGCACAACGCGGGCGATAGAGGTCGCCGGCTATTTCGATGCGATCGGTGGGTGGATCGATACCTTTTGGTTTGAAACCGTGCCTCAGGAAGAACGCGAAAACACGGAGCCATTCCGCGTTCCCCGGTTTCATAGAACGTTGAGCGGATGGGTCGATCTCATCGTCGAGGCGGGACTGATTATCAAACGCTTTGGCGAGCCGCGCGCCAGCATGGAATTAGCCGCCGCCGAACCCGCTTTGGAGGACACGCGGGTCGCGCCGCTCTTTCTGCATATCCAGGCGATAAAGCCCAAAACGCTGAATTTGTGATTCCTTGGGTGACTTCGGACCCGATTATCACGTAGAACCACCCGATCACCGCCCCACCACGAGGTGGGAGCGATTTTTGATCGGTAAGTGGTGCGCCCTGTCCTCGCTCGCAGACCGGCCGAGAGCGAGTCCGTCTTGCTGTCCGTCCAATCATCCGGTCCGGTTTAGCGTTGTCACTCGCGGATGACCGGACATTTCGCGGGTAACCCCTCATCGACCGTTTGACCGACACAGCCGGGCGGACCGGCATCAGGACTGTTCCGATTGCGCCAAATAGCCCGCAAAACCCTACGCCAATTACCGATCAAAATGACAGGGACATAGCCGTCAAAAATGTGCCGATCAGGCTTGACGCGTCGCTCTCCACTTTGGCGGCCGGTCGGCTCACCCGGCCCGCCGCCCAATACCTCTACTCCGCCGGTGCGTTCGCAGCGCCGCTACAGCATGCCTTTCAGCCGCAACAGGCCGAGTACGGCGACGGTCGTGGTGTCCTTTATCATACCGGCACAGATCATGCGCTCGACCTCTACGAGCGCGAAGCTGCTTGCCACGAGATCCTGCTCTTCGTGTGCCAGAGCGGCTTCGCCCGGCCGCAGCCCGGTGGCGACGAAAATATGGTAGCCCTGATTGGAATAGCCGCAGGCTTCGAACAGATGGCCGGCATAGGTCAGCTCATCGGCTTCCAGACCGGTCTCCTCGCGCAATTCACCGCGCGCGATGTCGAGCGGGTCGGCTCGCGGCGTTTGCTCCCATGAGCCTTGCGGGAATTCCCAATAGCGGCCCTGCACCGGGTAACGAAACTGCTCGACTAGGTGCAGCCGGCCGTCGGCCTCGATCGGCACGATGACGACGAAGTCGGCTTCTCCACAACGCTGTAGATGCCGCTGGACCCGTCAGGTCGCCGGATTGTGTCCCCGCGTAGGCGCATCCATCGGTTTTCGTAAACAATCCGGGTTCCGGTGGTCTCGATAGCGCCCGCTTCGTCCATGAGGCACCCTTTGCTCGCCCTGCTGCATATGGTGTCAACCTTCGGTCAGATCCGTTCGGCGACCGCTCCCGACAACAGATCCGTCGAAATTCAAGCGGGTTAAAACACTCCTCTTCGGCATCGAGTGTGCGAGGCACGCTACTCCAGCAGCAGCGCTCGCAACCGGGACCGTCGGTCGGCATCAAGCCCGCCCACGGACGCGAGATAGTTTTCCACCGAGCCGAAATCACGCGTGATGGTGTTGAACGCCGCGTTGAGGCAGTCGAGGTGTGATGCGAGGACCGCCTCGATCGCCGCTGGATCCGGTTTATGCCCCAACACTGCGGTGAAGAATTGGGTCGCACGGCCCGCGTCTTCGGCATGCCGCACCGGCCCGGTTACTGCGTAATCGTCTCGGATCGCCGCGGGTGAGACACCCAATGCAGAGAGCACCAGTGCGACGATGAACCCGGTGCGGTCCTTCCCATGCTGGCACAAGATGACCGCCGGGATGCCACGCGGATCGGAAAGCCGCGAGAACAGGCGCGGCAGGTGAGCCGCATAGCCCGCAGGCAGGCGGCGATAATAATCTTCCATCGCCGTCTTGGCTCCGGTTTCGCTAAAATCTGCCCGCACCCAACGAAGAAACCGCTCGTCATGCGGCTCGTCCACCCATGCCGGGTCGAGATTGAGGACGTCGACGGCCAGCCCGTCCGGCCAACGATGCGGCGAGCGCAACCTCTCCGGCTCCCCACGCAGGTCGCACACCGTCCGCAGCCGCAACGCCGGGAGAACCCCCAAATCGGTTTTGGTGAGGCGCCAAAGCGCCTCGGATCGATAGAGGATGCCCCGGCGAATCGTTTGGTCCTCGGCCGCGGCGATACCGCCGAGATCGCGAAACCGTGGCGCGCCTTCCAGGCAAACCGTCTGTGCTGTGATCGTCTCGACCATTCGCCTTCCGTTCCCCTTCAAGCCCGACCGCCCCCTGCCCCGCGTTCCAGCGGCACAGAAGCTTACACGCGAACGTTCGCTTAATCTGGTCTCCTCTTCGCACACTTCCCCGCGCACTGCTGATTGCGGCAAGCACTGCTCGGATACGTCCCTTCGACACGAGAGAGCGAGTCTCTGGGATCGATATTCTCGTAATTTGCCCGAATCCGGGCAAATTAATTGCCTTGAGCGACCAGACGGTGAAGAGAGCCGGCATCGATCGCTCGACGGAAATGGTCGTCGATCTAGTAGGCGTCGCGCGCGGACATAGAGCTGGAAGTTCTTGAAGCCGCCGCCGGAACCTCGGCGGTCGCTTCGAGGTCGGTAGATCGCGTGCATCAGTGCCACAGCGAAATGAGCAATAAGCCGATAAACGTCGGGATGAGGTAGTAGCGGCAAAACCGTGTGCCTTCCGGGGGACCGTGCGGGCCGTTTGTCGCAGCTCGGTTATTTTTCCGTCAGTCGCGCAAGTGCTGCGCGCAATTGTTCGTTCTCGGCTTCGAGATCCTGCAATCTGCGCGCCCCGCTCGCCGCCGGGTGGGTCAGCAACCGGGCCAGCTTCGTGCCGATCGGCGAGCCGAGCCCGGTGCACGCGTCGGGACCGACGCGCGCGCGAAAAGCGCCGTTGTCCCCCTGGGTGATGTCGTTGAAGCAGAGATGGTTGAGCCACAACTCCGGGGTGAGGAAGCCGAGCTTGGTGCCGAACGAGGCGAACAGTCCGGCATAGAGCGGAGCGACCGCGCTGGTTCCGCCGATCGTCGTCTGCGCACCATGCAGAACAATATTGTAGCCGGTGTTCGGATCGGCATTGGCGGCAACATCCGGCACCATCCGTCCCGGCCCGTGCGGCGCACCCGCCTGCCAGGGCGGCATCGGCTTGAACAGGGTTGAAAAACCTCCTCCCGTCCCCTGACCGCTCGCATTGCCGGGATCGTTGTTCCAGACAGTCTCCTGAGACCGTGTCTTGCTCGTGCCGCCGCAGCCAATTACATGCGGAGCCGAGGCAGGGAGATCTACATTGGCCGGGTTTGGTCCGCCGTCGCTCGAATCGTTGTCGCCAGAGGCGGCAAAGACGACCATGCCAGCTGCGGTTGCAGCCGTGGCTGTTTGCTCCATGTCGTTGCCGGCTTGCGCTCCCCAATTGGCTTCGTCCGCACCCCAGGAAATCGAGCATACGTCGCAGCCGTCGGCCGTTGCCGCGCGCACCGCGGCGGCGATGTCCTGCGCCCAATACACGCGAATCGTCGCGGGTTTGCCGGTCGCCACATAATACGCGGCAGCAGCGACCTCGAGGTCGAGTGCGACCTCGCCATCAGCACTGTTCGGTCCGGGGTCGGGTGTGTTCTTAGTCCCGTCAACGGAAACGTCTGTGATCTGCGGAACCGGCTGATGGATGCCGCCAAAGAACTGATCCATGTCGGACTGCACCCAACCGCCGCCGAGTTCGACGATCGCGATCACACCGCCACCGGCAAGGCCGGTCGGCCAGTTGTAGGCGGCGCAGAGGTCGGGCACGTTCCACGGACCGCCATCTCTCGCCGCACGCTCGGCCTGCCTACCCGCGGTCGGCCTGGCTGTGGGCAGTTTGAAATAGGGCTTGACGTTTGGACGCCGCGCAACATGCACGTAAGAGTGAAGCGCCGCGTGAAGACCGGTCGCCGCCGCAGTCTGCATTCTATGGCCGGGTAAGTCTTCACTACGCACTAGACCCTTGTAAAGCCAGGCCTGATCTGCTGCACTCCAGACGTACACTGAAAGCAGATTTGGATCGTTGGGAGTTGTGTAATATTCGGTCGTCCCATCGGGGCGATTAGAAGCATCCGCCATGATCATTGCCTCCTTTGTTTGCTGAGCTTGGTCCAACACTGAACAACGCGCGCCTTCCCAGCAGGGCGCCGAAAAAATCATGGTGTTGAGGCGATTTGTCAGATCGCAACGCGAAATTCTCTCTGAAGTTGCAGCGAGCGCTCATTGAAACAGGTGCTGCGTCGATTTTGATGGTTTTTGCCGTCGTTGTGCAGAGTCTGGGCAGAGTCGGGCGTGACCACGCCCCGGCCCCCACCAGCTTTGGCAACCGAACCAGATTGTACGCCGTGGCCGTGAGGGTGAACATCCAGCCGACGCGGGCCAGACCACGGTGACGGGTCTTGCGGAAGCCAGCCGCTGCTTGGTCCAGCCAAACACCTCCTCAATACGCTTGCGCAGCCGCCCACTGACCGCATAGCCGGGATGGCCGCGCTTTTGGTGAACACCGTCTCGTCCCAAATCTCGTCATCCAGCGACAGCCCAACAAACCAGCGGAACAGCAGATTGTACTGCAGCTGCTCCATCAGCTGCTTTTCGGAACGGACCGAATAGAACGCCTGCAACAGAAGGGCGCGAAGCAAGCGCTCGGGCGGGATCGACGGCCGACCAAACTTGGCGTGCAGCCCTTGATTCCGGCGACAGCGCCGCCAGCGCCGTGTCCACAATCCGCAGGGTCGCGCGCAACCGATGATCCTTCGGAACCCGCGCCTCGCAATTCACATAACTCAACAGCACCTCGCTCCGTGCATCCCAACCGCGCATCGGACGTCCCCCACATCTCGTCACGCGCTGCGAATTTTACGCCAAATCTGGCCTAATACAGCGACTTTTTCGGTATCCTGCTAAGCATGGCCTGACTGAGGGAATGCGCTGTGAGCCCGAGCGTTGACACTTCGCAACACCGGCCGCAAAGGAGAGGTCGGCGAACGAGTGCGGAGATCCGGACATGGCGCAACAGCAGGGCCCGTCGCCGCGAGCGCGGCTGCGTGAGCTGATCCACCGCAAGGACCGTGTGCTCGCGGTCCTGCACACGCCCAGCGCCGCGTTGGCGCGGATTATGGAGCTCGGCGGGTGCGAGGCCGGCTTTGTCGGCACCTCGGGCGTGGTCGGGGCCTATACCGGCCTCGCCGATGTCGGTACTGCGACAATGACCGAATGTGTGACGATCGCCGGCTGGATCGCCCAGACCGTCAAGTTCCCGGTGATCATGGACGGCGACACGGGTCACGGTGGGATCATGGCCGTGCGGCGGATGGTGCGCGAATGCATCCGTGCCGGCATCGCCGGAGTGCGCATCGACGACCAGCCGATCGAAGGCAAGCGGCGGACGCAGAGCGCCGGTGTCGAGGTGGTGCCGCTCGAGCAGGCGGTCGCCCGCTATCGCGCCGCCGTCGACATGAAGAACGAGCTCGATCCCGATTTTGTCGTAATGGCCCAGTGCTATGCCCGCGACGCCGCGGGCGGCGGGCTGGTCGATTGCCTGAGGCGCCTGCGTGCCTACGAGAGCGAGGCGCGGGTCGACTGGGTGCAGTTCGAATCGCCACATTCGGAGGACGAGATCCGGCGCGCCCGCGCTGTCGTGTCAGGCCCGTTCTCGTTCATGAAGGGCAAGCTGCCGCGGTATCTCGGCCTCGACGAGCATCTCGCCCTCGGTGTCACGATCGCCTGGTATCCGGGCTTTACCCACCAGGTGGTCTGGGCGGCATTGTGGGACTTCATGCAGCAGTTTCAGGCCAACGGCATCGCCGCTTGGGAAGAATTCGAGCGGGCGCGCCAGGACCGCCCCTATCCGCGTCCCGAGCCAGGGCCGGACGAGGAAGGTCTAGAAAAGCAGCGCCAGCTCGAGGAGCGCTATTTTTCCGCCGACGCTCTGGCGAAGTATCGCGGCGGCTTAGCCGTGTAATGCGAGTGACTTACCCTGAATGGCCCCGCCTCGAGTGATTTATCGGCGGCCGACGGGCGGGTTGCGTGATAGGCTCGCTCGCCTGCCACGGAGGATCCGATGCCCGATGTTCTGACCGTCATTCGCCACGCCGAGCGGCCGACCGTCGCGTTCACGGGAGGCGCCACCTATCAGCCGATCATCGGCGACGACACCGGGGCCGGTCTGCCGATCCGCACCGGCATCCAGACCTCGCCGCCGGGCTACCGAGACTCCGCTCCACTCGCACCCTTATACCGAGGTGCTGACTGTGCTCGAGGGCCGTGGCGAGGCCTGGCTCGCCGGCGAGAAAGGTGTCGTCTGCCTCGAACCCGGCGTCTCGATCGCGTTGCCGGCCAACCGCGTGCATGCGTTTCGCGTAGTCAGCGACCGGCCGCTCGTCACCTTCGGCATCCACGCTTCGCCCAAGCGGATCGTCAACTACGTGGAGCCGCCGGCCGACGCCGGCTGAGCCCTTCCCTTCCGCGCTCCGTCGCGGCAAATTCTGTCGTTTTTTGCGTTCAGGGAGACAAAGCGATGGCCATCAGCCGTTTTGACTTGACCCAGCCACCCGGGCCACGGATGAGCCGCTGCGTCGTGCGCGACAATACGGTCTATCTCGCCGGTCTGACCGCCAGCGATGCGACTCAGGACATCAAGGGACAGACCAAGCAGATCCTCGACAAAATCGACGGTTACCTGGCCCAGGCGGGGACCAGCAAATCGAACCTGCTCTCGGCCAATCTGTGGATCAAGGACATGGCGCTGTTCGCCGACATGAACTCGGTGTGGAACGCCTGGGTCGATCCCGAGAACCCCCCGGCGCGCGCCTGCGTCAAAGCCGATCTGGCGCGCCCCGATCTGCTCGTCGAAATCATGGTGACCGCCGCCAAATAGGCGCTGACGCGCTTGCTGATTACCTCGCCCCGCTTGCGGGGAGAGGTCGGCATCCGCGCCTGTGCGCGGCCGGGTGAGGGGCAGCGCTTCCGCCTCGCCGGCGGCCAGTGGGCAAACTGGACCCAGCCCCTCACCCCGGCCCTCTCCCCGCAAGCGGGGCGAGGGTGAACAAAGTTGGCGACGGGAGTGCCAACTTGTCAGATCAGGTCATCCCGATTTCGCCGTCGACGACGTGCTCGACCCCGAGTTCCGGGATCGATAGGGTGACCCGCGGCTTCAGCAATGCGTTCTCGGCGAGCCTTCCCTTGGCGAGCGCGTCGCGCACCGCGGTTTCGATCTCGCGTTGCGAGGTCACCCCGACGACCTTCAGGAATTTGCGGATGTCCATGTTGAAGCGGTCTTCGTTCATCGTTCACCCTTCGCCATAAAACTGTTCACGGCACCGGCTGAAGTAGACCCTGGCACTTTCCTCCGCAATCGTCGTCTGATTCGAAAAATCGCCTGAGAGCGGCCCGGCCGACCGCAGCTGACGCGAACGAGTGGGAGAGCACCGTTGAAGCCGAATATCCTGTTCATCCTGGCCGACGATCTCGGCTACGCCGACCTGTCCTGTTATGGGCGGCGAGATTTCACCACACCCAATATCGACCGTATCGCCGCCGAGGGCATGCGCTTCACGCAGGCCTACGCCAATTCCGCAGTATGCACCGCCTCCCGTGTGGCGCTGATCACCGGGCGGTACCAATATCGGTTGGCGGTCGGGCTGGAGGAGCCTCTGCCCAGCCGCGAGACGCGCAAGGTGGGGCTACTGCCGGAGCACCCGACCTTGCCGTCGATCCTGAAGGAAGCCGGTTACCAGTCGACCTTGGTCGGCAAATGGCATCTGGGCCGGCTGCCCGATTTCGGCCCACTGCAGAGCGGCTACGACCATTTCTACGGCTTCCGCGGCGGTGTGCTCGACTATTTCACGCACAAATACGGGCCGCCGGCGAGCGATACCGAGGATCTGTGGGACGACGATACGAGGGTCCGACAGCCCGGGTATCTGACCGACCTGCTGGGAAGCCGCGCCATCGATGTGGTCAACGCCTACGTCAAATCCGGCCAGCCGTTCCTCGTCAGCCTGCACTTCAACGCCCCGCACTGGCCGTGGGAAGCGCCGGGCGACGAGGCGGAATCTCGGCGCCTGACCAGCCTGTTCCATTTCGATGGCGGCACCCAGCGCACCTATCAGCGCATGATCCAGCAGATGGATCTGCAGATCGGCCGCTTGCTGCAAGCCCTCGATGCCAACGGCGCTGCGGCCAACACGATCGTCATCTTTACCAGCGACAATGGCGGCGAGCGTTATGCCGACACTTGGCCTTTCACCGGCAGAAAAACCGAGCTGCTGGAGGGCGGATTGCGCGTCCCGGCGGTGATCCGCTGGCCGGGCCGTATTCCGCACGGACGCGCCTCGGCGCAGGTGATGATCACGATGGATTGGCTGCCGACCTTGGTCGCGGCCGCCGACACGATGCCCGATCCGGCCTACCCGTCCGACGGCATGAATTTGCTGCCGTGGCTGACGCAAGGCGCAGCACCGGCGCCGCGCAAATTGTACTGGCGCTACAAGTTCGCCGATCAGCAGGCAGCGCGCGACGGCGATTGGAAATACCTCAAGATCCTCGACAACACGTTCCTGTTCGACGTCGTCCAGGATCCGATGGAACGGGCCAACCTCAAGGAGCGGCAGCGCGACGTTTATGACCGTCTGGTCGCGCAGTGGAACGAATGGAACGCGACGATGCTGCCGCTTGATCCGCAAAGCTTTACCCTCGGCTTCACCGGAGAGCAGCTCGCCGACCATTACGGTGTCACGGCGGGTGCGTGACCTCGACCTCTCGGCTGATCGAGATGCAGACCGCGGATTACATCGCCAACCGCCCGCGGCGCTGAGATAACCGACCTGCTACCTTGACCGACATGGTGCTGAATGTCAGGCTGGTTAACGCGTGTCGGGGTGCTCGCCTCGCCTACGAGTGGAGTAATAAATTGCTCTACTCCTTTGAGGATTTCTCGTTGGATACGGCGCGGCGCGAGCTGCGGCGCAGCGGGGCGCTGATCCCCCTCCAGCCTCAGGTTTTTGACCTCCTCGAGTACTTGATCCGCAGCCGCGAGCGCGTCGTCAGCAAGGACGATCTGCTGGCTGCCGTGTGGAAGGGACGGATCGTCTCGGAATCGACATTGAGCACGCGGATCAATGCGGCGCGCAGCGCGATTGGCGATAGCGGGGAGGAGCAGCGCCTCATTCGCACAGCGCACGGCAAGGGGTTCCGCTTTGTCGGCGTCGTGCATGAGGAAGAAGAAACGGTCCGGAAGCTCGCGGCGATCTTCGCGGCCGATGTCGAAGGCTACAGCCGGCTGATGGGTCAGGACGAGATCGGCACCTTCCGCCGGCTGACCGCCTGCCGCGCCATTCTCGACGAGCGGATCGCGGCCCATCGCGGGCGGATTTTCGGCAGCGCCGGCGACAGCGTCGTCGTCGATTTCGCCAGCGCAGTCGATGCCGTCCAATGCGCGGTGGCGGTTCAGGAGGCGCTCGCCAAAGACAGCGCAGCCCGGCCCACCGGCGAGCAGATGCGCTTCCGCATCGGTGTGCATGTCGGCGACGTCATCGTGCAAGGCGAGAATTTGTTCGGCGACGGCGTCAACATCGCGGCGCGTCTCGAAGCGCTCGCCGAGCCCGGCGGGATCTGCGTCTCGGGCACGGTGCGCGACCAGATTGGAACCAAGCTGGCGATTGCCTTCACCGATCTCGGCGAGCAGCCGGTCAAGAACATTGCCCAGCCCGTCCGCGCCTATCACGTTCGCGGTGAGACCACCACCAAGACGGTAGCGCCTTCGCCGCCATTGCCCGACAAGCCGTCGATCGCGGTGCTGCCGTTCGAAAACCTGAGCGGAGATCCCGAACAGGAATACTTCGCCGACGGCATGGTCGAGGAGATCATCACCGCGCTCTCGAAAGTCCGGTGGTTCTTCGTGATCGCGCGCAACAGCACGTTTGCCTACAAGGGTCGCGCTGTCGATGTGAGACAGGTCGCGCGCGAGCTCGGCGTGCGCTATGTGCTCGAAGGCAGCGTGCGCAAAGCTGGCAACCGCGCGCGTATCAGCGGGCAGCTGATCGATGCAGCCACCGGCAATCACGTCTGGGCCGAGCGCTATGACCGCGAGCTTGCCGACATCTTTGCCGTGCAGGACGAGATCACCGAACGGGTGGTGGCGGCAATCGAGCCGCAGCTCTACGCAGCCGAGCACTTCCGCAGCCAGCGAAAGCCGCCCGAAAGCCTCGACGCCTGGGAGTGCGTGATCCGCGCGCTCTCGTGTGCGGGCCAATTCACGCGAGCAGGATGGGAGCAAGCCGAGGCGCTGTGCCGGCGCGCCATCGCGCTAGAACCCAATTACGGCCAAGCCCACAGTCTGCTCGCCTGGGTGGTCACGCGCCGCACGTCCCGGTCCGGCGGCGACGTCATAGCCGTCCTGCCGGAGGCGATGGCGGAAGCGCGGACGGCGCTCGGCCTCGACGAGCGAGACTCGTGGGCACACATGGCGCACGGCATGGTGCTCTGGCGGATGCACCGGCACGGCGAATCGGAGCGCGCGTACCGCCGGGCGCTGGAACTTAACCCGAACTTCGCCCTCGCGCATGCCCTGCTTGGTATGCCACTCTCCGTTCTGGGCGCGCACCAGGAAGCTCTGGACAGCGCCAAGCAGGCGCTGAGGTTGAGCCCGAGCGATCGGCTCGTCGGTGTTTACGCCTTGCACGCCACTGTGGGTGCTCATTTCGCCGCCGTACGTTATGCGGACTGCGTTGCCTCGGCGCTCAGGATGATCGAGCGATCCCCGGAGGCCATAGCCGCTCACTACTTTCTGGTCGCGGCGGCGGCGATGCATGGGGATACGGCAGCGGCGGCGGAGGCGCTGGCCAGTTTGCTGCGCCTGCGGCCGGAGTTCTCGCTGAAGTGGTTGAGCGAGAACATGGCGTGGGCCGAAGAGGTGGGCGAGCGTCTCCTCGCGGGTCTCCGCAAGGCGGGGCTGCCGGAGAGATAACGGAGATCTACCGGCTCGCCGCAATCCTCGCTCCCATAGTGACCGGCGCGGCGGCCGAGCCGCCGGCTTGTTCGGCTGAGGAATCAAGCCCGTCTCAAGGATAAATCAAGCTCCTCTCAAAGATTTTCACGTCCGGCGGTGTCACCCTCTTTTCACATCGGTTGCGATCCCCGCAACCGTTAACGAACTCCGTTAGTCCGTTAGCAGTAAAATCAAATTGACGAACATAACAGGAGTTTAAAAGAGAGGAAAAGGCGATGCTGCTTGGATATTTCGGTTTGTTCGCGGCTCAATCTGCTCTACGAGAAAATTATTATTACCGACCATTGGCGCAAGCCGCAACCGTCACCTCTGCCGTGCTGCTGGTCGCGAGCGCAGCGCTCGCGGCTCCGTGCCAAGGACCAGGGGCACCGTCGACGACGCAGACCGAATGCCTGACCGCGGTTCAAATCCCCGGCAACCCGCTCGGCGCGTTCGATGTCAGCTGGGTCGATCCGGATCGCGCTGAATACTATCTGGCTGATCGCTCGAACGCGGGCATCGACATCATTGACACCAATCACAACACGTTCAAGCGGCGGATCGGCGGCTTCGTCGGCGCCAAATTCAACGAAAACGGAACAGTGAACAACAATATTTCGGGTCCCAATGGCGTCACGTCGCATGGTCGGTGGCTCTATGCCGGTGATGGGCCCGTTAACGGCATCAGCACGTTCCGCGTGATCGATCTCAATACGCCCACCGCGTCTGCCACCAAACAGATCGTCAGCACCGGGGGCGTCCAACGGGTCGACAAAATAGCGTTGACGGCAGACGGCAGCTTGCTGATCGCGGACAATACCTCCGATGATCCGCCGTTCGCGACACTGTTTGTGGCGAATGGCGACGTTGCGACCAGTGCGGTCACTAAGATCACCAAGATTAGTGTCGACCCCACAATCATTCCGCCTGGCTTTGGCCTGGGGATCAAGTCGCCGACCTGGGAACCCCGCACCCATCGCTTTTATGTGTCGATCCCGACGATCGCCGACAACCCGACAGGCTGCAATTACGGGCAGTTCGTTGGCGACATCACCTGCAGCGGAGGGCTGTTGGTGATCGATCCGACCACCCTCTCGAAGCCGACCGCGGTGATCGGCGCGTTTGATCCGGGCACGAACACCGGGGTCGTGCCGGTGAACGAGTGCGGACCGTTCGGCATCACGGTCGGACCGCATGCCAATCTGCTGCAAGGCTGCACCCCAAATAACGAGCCGAGCAACACGAGCACATTGGTGATCAACGCCATAACCAAGCATTTTGCCAACATCGGCGGCATTACCGGCTCGAATGAGGTGTGGTTCAACGCCGGCGACAACCGCTACTATACGGGGTCCAACCGTGCGATCGGCGGAGCCATGCTCGCGGTCATCGACGGGGAAACCAATCTGCTCATCGAGACCATCCCGCAATCGTCCGCCTCGAACTCGGTGGCGGCTGACTCCAGGCGCAACCGCATCTTCGTCCCGCAGGCGGCGCCTGTTGCAGTGGTAGGTCCCAGCGGTGACACCACGACAGTGGGCGCGGGAATTTGCGGGACCAATAACGGATGCGTCGCTGTGTACGTCCATGACGTTGACGAAGACAACGCCGACGCTGGGCACGGCCGGTAATTGTCCCCCTCTCTTGAATGGCAACATGTGATTTGTCGCTATGAATTGGTGGGCGCTCAAGCATAGCGCCCAACCGATGTTTATCTTACGGTTCTTCGCGTCCGCTGCGCGTTTGCCGTCAAGGGCAGCCTGCGTCGCGCGCCCCGGCAGCGCGATGCAGAGCGAGGGTTACATCGCCAACCGGCCGCGGCGGTAATGATTTCGCCGACTTTCGCCTTCCCGTGGTGCTTCTCTGTTAGGCCGATTTATCTCCCTGTTCGGCCGATTTATCTCCCTGTTCGGCCGATTTAATTCCCTGTTCGATCGTCTAGGGAGTTCGCTTTCAAACCGGCTAAATATCAATGGCTTGGCGGCACGCAATGCGCCGTAAACCCGCCTGCGGAACGATTTTTCCTAGTATTTTCCCAGTGCACAGGGAAATCTCCCGCGTGCCGGCCGCCAGCCGCTCCGCCTTGCTCACCCCCCGGATTCGCGCTAAGACGCAAGCCGTTCCGCGCCCGGGATCGGCGCCCTCCAAGACGAGGCAATCGCATGGCACGCAACAAGATCGCGCTGGTCGGGGGCGGGCAGGTCGGCGGCACGATCGCGCTGTTGGCCGGGCTCAAGGAGCTTGGCGATATCGTGCTGTTCGACGTCGTCGACGGCTTGCCGCAAGGCAAGGCGCTCGACATCGTCCAGGGTTCAACGATCGAAGGCTACGACGCGGTCATCCAAGGCACCAACGACTATGCCGCGATCGGAGGCGCCGATGTCGTCGTCGTGACCGCCGGCATTCCGCGCAAGCCCGGGATGAGCCGCGACGATCTGATCGGCACCAACGCCAAGATCGTCGCCACGGTGGGTGCCGCGATCAAGCAGCATTGTCCCGAGGCTTTCGTCATTACGATCACCAACCCGCTCGAACGTCATGGTGTGGGTCATGCGCGAGGCTTGCGGGCTGCCCGCGCAGCGCGTCGTCGGCATGGCCGGGGTGCTCGACAGCGCACGGTTTCGCTATTTCCTCGCCGAGGAGCTCAAGGTCTCGGTCGAGGATATCAGCGCCTTTGTGCTGGGCGGCCATGGCGACACGATGGTGCCGCTATTGCGCTACTCGACGGTCGCCGGCATCCCGCTGCCCGACCTCGTCAAGATGGGGTGGACGACCAAGGACCGGCTCGACAAGATCGTCCAGCGCACCCGCGACGGCGGCGCCGAGATCGTCGGCCTGTTGAAGACAGGGTCGGCGTTCTACGCGCCCGCAAGCTCGGCGATCGCGATGGTCGAGGCCTATCTGCGCGACAAGAAGCGGGTGCTGCCGTGTGCGGCGTTGCTTGAGGGTCAGTATGGAGTGCGGGGCCTCTATGTCGGCGTGCCGGTGGTGATCGGCGCCGGCGGTGTGGAGCGCATCGTCGAGATCGCGCTCGATCGCGAGGAGAAGGCGGCCTTCGACAAATCGGCCGCCGCGGTCCACGAGCTGATCGAGGTCGTCAAGGGCATGAAGATTCTGGGCTGATCCGATGAACATCCACGAATACCAGGCGAAAGAGCTGCTGGCGAAATTCGGTGTCGCCGTGCCGCGCGGCGGCGTGGCGTATTCGGCCGGCGAGGCGGTCGAGGTGGCGCGCCGGCTCGGCGGATCGCTGTGGGTGGTCAAGGCGCAGATCCACGCCGGTGGGCGCGGCAAGGCCGGCGGCGTCAAACTCGCCCGCTCGGAAGACGAAGTCGCGGCTGCGGCGCGCGCGATGCTGGGTCAGAACCTCGTCGACCCATCAGACAGGACCGGAGGGCCGCGAGGTCAAGCGGGTCTATGTCGAGGAGGGCTGCGACATCGCCCGCGAGCTCTACCTCGGGATGTTGATCGATCGCACTACCCGACGAGTGACCTTGATCGGCTCGACCGAGGGCGGGGTGGAGATCGAGGAGGTCGCGGCGCACGCACCGGAGAGGGTTCTGACCGAGGCAATCGACCCGGCGAGCGGGATTGAGCCGTTCCACGCACGCAACTTCGCCTTTGGAGTTCGGCTCGAGGGCAAGCGGATCGGTGTCGCCGTCGGTTCGTGACCGCACTCTATCGCGCGTTCTGTGAGCTCGACGCCTCGGTCGTCGAGATCAACCCGCTGGTCGTGACCAGATCCGCTGAGCTCGTCGCCCTCGACGCCAAGATCGGCTTCGACGACAGACGCGCTCTATCGCCACCCCGACATCGCGGGCTTGCGCGACGAGGACGAGGAGGATCCGACCGAGATCGAGGCCGGCGAGCACGGCCTCAGCTTATCAAGCTCGACGGCAATATCAGGTGCATGGTCAACGGCGCCGGCCTGGCGATGGCGACGATGGACATCATCCGGTCCACGGCGGTCAGCCCCGCGAACTTTCTCGACGTTGGCGGGGTGCGAACCAAGGAACGGTGACGACAGCGTTCAAGCTGATCCTGAGCGACCCGAACGTCGAGGGGATCCTGGTCGACGTCTTCGGTCGGATCATGCGCTGCGACGTCATCGCCGAGGGCGTCGTGGCGGCGGCGCGCGAGGTCGATCTGCACGTCCCGCTCGTCGTTCGTCTCGAAGGCACCGATGTCGAGCTCGGCGAGCGCATCCTGCGGCGATCGGGGCTGCCGATTCTGACCGCCAAGAACCTCGCCGACGCCGCGCAGAAGGTGGTCGCGGCGGATCACGGAGGCCGGCTGATGGCGATCCTGGTCGACGCCTCGACCAAGGTGATCTGCCAAGGGATCACAGGCGCCGGGCACCTTCCACTCCGAGCAGGCGATCGCCTACGGCACCAAGATCGTCGCAGTGTCACGCCGGCAAAGGCGGCACCCGGCGTCTCGACTTGCCGGTGTTCAACACCGTGCACGAGGCCTGCGCTACGACCGGCTGCGATGCGAGTGTCGTTTCTGTACCGCCACCCTTTGCTGCCGATGCGATCCTCGAGCGGCCGATGCCGAGATTCCGCTGATCATCTGCATCACCGAGGGCATCCCGGTCCTCGACATGGTCCGCGTCAAGCGCAGCCTGAGCGGCGGGCGATCGCGGCTGATCGGCCCCAACTGCCCGGGTGTCATCACGCCGGACGATGCAAGATCGGCGTCATGCCGGACACATCCATCGCCGCGGCAAGATCGAGCATCGTCTCGCGCTCGGGCACCTGACTTATGAGGCGGTCACCCAGACGACGACGGTTGGTCTCGGCAGTCGGGCTGTGTCGGGATCGGCGGCGATCCGGTCAACGGCACGAACTTTGTCGAGGTCCTCGAGATGTTCTCGCCGACGACGAGACCGAGGCGATCGTCATGATCGGCGAGATCGGCGGCAGTGCAGAGGAGAACGGCGCCGAATTCCTCAAGGCGGCGCGGAGGAGAAGCCGATCGTCGGGTTTATCGCCGGCAGCACCGGCCCCGCCTGGTCGGCGCATGGGCCATGCCGGCGCGATCATCGCCGGCGGCAAGGGCGGCGCCGGCGACAAGATCGAGGCGCTGCGCAGCGCCGGGGTGGTCGTGGCCGAATCGCCCGCCGCAATCGGCACGACGATGCGCGAGGTGCTGCGCGGCTAAGTGTGGCAGCCGAGGCCTGCTGCACGCATATAAGCCTGCATGGCTGACCTCGACGGCGCGACGTTTCTGACCGGCGCGAATGCCGGCTTCATTGCCGAGCTCTACACGCGTTTTCTCGAGCATCCCGACACAGTCGACGAGAGCTGGCGCCGGTTTTTCTCGGAGATGGGCGACGATCTTTCGGCGGTGCTCACGGAGCGGCGCGGACCGGCTTGGTCGAAGCCCACCTTCCCCATAGTCGCCGACGGCGCGGCGCCCGCAGCGGAGGTCGGGGCCGAGGCGCTACGCCAGGCGGCGATCGAACTCGATCTGTGCCTTGAACCTGATCCGCGCCTACCGCGTGCGCGGTCATCTCGAAGCCGATCTCGACCCGCTCGGTCTCGAAAAACGCGGACCCTACCCCGAGCTCGACTACCACAGCTATGGTTTTACCGAGGCCGATCTCGACCGCGAGATCTTCATCAACAACCTGT
Organism: uncultured Alphaproteobacteria bacterium; assembly: GCA_963703745.1. Classification (GTDB taxonomy): domain Bacteria; phylum Pseudomonadota; class Alphaproteobacteria; order ATCC43930; family CGMCC-115725; genus AP-15. The sequence goes on from CAVPFL010000002.1 coordinate 1,969,332, forward strand.
TCGGCCGCGAGCGCGCCACCTTGCGCGAGATCGTCGCGCTCCTCCGTGCGACCTATTGCGGCAGGATCGGCGTCGAATACATGCACATCCAGGTGCCGGCCGAGCGGGCCTGGATTCAGGAAAAATACGAGAAGCAGAACCGACCGGCGCTGTCGGCGTCGGTGAAGAAGGAGATCTTGCAGATGCTGACCGCCGCCGAGACCTTCGAACGGTTTCTCGATCGCCGCTACACCGGCACCAAGCGGTTTGGTATCGAGGGCGCGGAATCGTTGATGCCGGCGCTCGAGGCGATCCTGCGCCGCGGCAGCGAGCTCGGCATCCGCGAGTTCGTGATCGGCATGCCCCACCGCGGCCGACTGAACGTGCTGGCCAATTTCGTCGGCAAACCCTTCGCTGCGATCTTCTCCGAGTTTCAGGGCAATGCGGCGCAACTCGAGCATGTCCACGGCTCGGGCGACGTCAAATACCACCTCGGTACCTCGGCGATCGCGTGGTCGGGGGGCAGACGGTTCACCTGTCGCTGACCGCCAACCCGTCGCATCTCGAAGCAGTCGACCCGGTCGTGCTCGGCAAGGTCCGGCAAAGCAATATCAGCGCGGCGAAGCAGCGAGCGGACCCAGGTAGCCGCCATCCTGATGCATGGCGATGCGGCCTTTGCCGGCCAGGGTCTCGTCGCCGAATCCTCGAATTGTCGGAGCTGACGGCTTCGTCCACCGGCGGCACGATCCACGTCATCGTCAACAACCAGATCGGTTTCACGACGAGCCCGTCGGCCGCGCGGTCGAGCCCGTACCCGTCGGATGTGGCAAGAGCGTCCAGGCGCCGATTTTCCACGTCAACGGCGATGATCCCGAAGCCGTGGTCGAGGTCGCCCGAATCGCCACGGAATACCGTCAGCAGTTCAAGAAGGACGTCGTCATCGATCTGTTCTGCTATCGCCGGCACGGGCACAACGAAGCCGACGAACCGGCCTTCACCCAGCCGCTGATGTACCGCGCGATCGCGAGCCATCCGACGACGCGGGAGATTTATGCCGACCGCCTCGTCGCGGCGGGTGTCGTCGACAAGGCCGAGGTCGCTGGGATGGCGACTCGCTTCATCGCCGGCCTCGAGGAGCAGGTTCGAGGCGGCCAAGGGCTATCGACCGAACAAGGCGGACTGGCTCGAAGGCGTCTGGGCCGGGCTCGAGAAGGCGCCTGACGACGACCGCCGCAGCGATACCGGTGTCGCCGTCGAAATGCTGCGCGAGGTGGGAGAAGGGCTCGTTCGGGTTCCAGACGGATTTCGCCTCAACCCAAAGATCGCCCGCCAGCTCGAAGCAAAGCGTGCCGCGATCGAAGCCGGCGAGAGCATCGATTGGGCGACCGCAGAGGCGCTCGCGATAGCCACGCTGTGTGCAGAGGGGACTCATGTCCGCATGTCCGGTCAGGACAGCGGACGCGGCACCTTCTCGCAACGGCGCGCCGTGCTCGTCGATCAGGAGACAGAAGAGCACTACGTGCCGATCGATCATGTCCGGGCCGGACAAGCTTCGTTCGGATCTTGGACAGTCCGCTCTCCGAGGCAGGTGTAGTCGGTTTCGAATACGGCTACAGCCTTGCCGATCCGAGCACCCTGGTGTTGTGGGAGGCGCAGTTCGGCGATTTCGCCAACGGCGCCCAGGTGATCATCGATCAGTTCCTGAGCGCCGGCGAGGCGAAGTGGCTGCGCATGAGCGGTCTCGTCCTGCTGCTCCCGCACGGCTATGAGGGCCAGGGCCCCGAGCATTCCTCGGCGCGGCTCGACGCTATCTGCAGCTGTGCGCCGAGGACGACATCCAGCTGTGCAATCTGACGAGCTCGGCGAATTATTTTCACGCCTTGCGACGCAGATGCACCGCAATTTCCGCAAGCCGCTCGTCATCTTCACCCCGAAATCCCTGCTGCGCGCCAAGGAAGTGATGTCGCGCCTGGACGACATGGGATTGGGTACCTCGTTCCATCGCGTCATCCCCGAAGGCGATGCAGTCGCCGCGGATGATCGGGTGCGCCGGGTCGTGCTCTGTTCGGGCAAGGTCTATTTCGACCTGTTGAAGGCCCGGGAGAAAGAGGCGACGACCGGGTCGCCCTGGTCCGCGTCGAGCAGCTCTACCCGTTCCCGTTCAATGCCCTAAGCAAGGTTTTCCAGCGCTACCGCAATGCCGAAATCGTCTGGTGCCAGGAAGAGCCGCAGAACATGGGCGCCTGGAACTTTGTCGACCGGCGTATAGAACAGGTGCTCGCCGGGCTCGACATCGCCGCGAAGCGGCCGCGCTTTGCCGGCCGCGCCGAGGCCGCTTCCCCGGCCACCGGCCTCTTCAAGCGCCACGTCGAAGAGCAGACCGATCTCGTAGCCGACGCGCTCGCTGCGTGAGCCTCCTGGTACGAACCAGACAGATGATTCTTACTTTTCTCCTTCGTCGCCCCCGCGAACACGGGGCCCAGTTGCCGTGGTTCAGCGTTGGATGCCCTGGATGCCCGCTTTCGCGGGCATGACGGAAAAAAGCGGGCACCAAGCGTCAAATTCATACGACTAACCGATGGCGACCGATATCAAAGTCCCCAGCCTTGGTGAGTCGGTCACTGAGGCGACGGTCGCGAAATGGCTGAAGCGGCCGGGCGAAGCGGTCGTCATCGACGAACCGGTCGCCGAGCTCGAAACCGACAAGATGACCCTGGAAGTCTACGCACCGGCGGCCGGTACGCTCGCCGAGGTCATCGCCGAGGAAGGCACCAACGTGCCGGTCGGCGCCGTGCTCGGCAGGATCGCCGAGGGCGCCGCGCCCGCTGCCCCTCACCCTCCCGCTGACGCGGGCCCCTCCCTCTCCCCGCCGTCGCGGGGCGAGGGGCTTCTTCTTCCTCGCCCCGCTTGCGGGGAGAGGGCCGGGGTGAGGGGCAGCATGCGCTCGAACGCTCGGGCCCTGCAGTACGCAAGCTGATCGAAGAAAGCAGGCTCGACACGACGCGGCTTGCGCCGACCGGACCCGGCGGCCGGATCACCAAGGCGGACGTGATCGCCGCGCGCGCCCCGGCCCCTCCCCGCCTCACCCGCTCCGGCCGCCGGCGAGCGCGAGGTCCGCGTGCGCATGACCCGGCTGCGGCGGCGCATCGCCGAACGGTTGAAGGCGGCACAGAACACCGCCGCGATGCTGACGACCTTCAACGAGATCGACATGACCGAGGCGATCGCCTTGCGCGAGCGCCATCGCGATAGCTTTGAGAAAAAGCATGGAGTGCGGCTCGGCTTCATGTCCATCTTCGTCAAAGCGGCGATCGTCGCGCTGAAGGAATTGCCGGCGGTCAACGCGAAATCGACGGCGACGACATCGTCTACAAGACCATTACGACATCGGCGTTGCGGTCGGCACCGAGCAAGGGCTGGTCGTCCCGGTCGTGCGCGACTCCGACCGGATGAGCTTTGCCGAGATCGAGCAGACGATCGCAGCACTCGCCCGAAAAGCGCGCGACGGCAAGCTGACGATCGAGGATCTGTCCGGAGGCACCTTCACGATCACGAACGGCGGCGTCTACGGCTCGCTGATGTCGACGCCGATCCTCAACCTTCCGCAATCCGGCATCCTCGGCATGCACAAGATCGATCGGCGGCCTGTCGCGCTGGGCAATAAGGTCGAGATCCGGCCGATGATGTATGTCGCGCTCTCCTACGACCACCGCATCGTCGACGGCCGCGAGGCAGTCACTTTCCTCGTGCGGATCAAGGAGTGCGCCGAGGAGCCGTCACGCATCCTGTTCGAGATGTGAGGATTCGCGCCATGTCCGAGCGTTACGACGTCATCATCGGGGGCGGTCCCGGCGGTTACGTCGCGGCGATACGTGCGCCGCCCAGCTCGGGCTCAAAACGGCCTGCGTAGAAAGCCGCGGCAGCCTCGGCGGTACCTGCCTCAACATCGGTTGCATCCC
>CAVPFL010000003.1:0-929273 GCA_963703745.1 uncultured Alphaproteobacteria bacterium
TGGTCACTATGCGCTGGTGACGATGTGCGTCGGCGTCGGTCAGGGCATCGCCGCGGTCCTCGAACGCGTCTGAGGTAATGCAGCGGGTTCTCGTCCTCGGCGCCGGCTTTGCTGGGCTGTGGAGCGCCATCGGCGCCGCCCGCAAACTCGACGAGATTGGCATTGGGCCGGACCGGGTCGAGGTCACCGTCGTCGACAGGAGCGCTTGGCATTCGATCCGGGTGCGCAACTACGAGGCCGACCTCGACGGAACGCGGGTCCCGCTAGACGAGGTGCTGCGCCCGATCGGCGTAAGGCGCGTTGAGGCAGAGGTCGCGGAAATCGATTTTGCGCGCCGCGAGGTTTCCTGCACAGGGGCGGGGCGGCAACTCTCTTACGACCGGCTGGTCTTCGCCCTCGGCAGCCGGCTCGCCCGCCCGCCGATCCCCGGTCTCGACACTCATACCTTCGATGTCGACACTTACGAAGCTGCGAGCCGCCTCAACGCGCACATTGCCGCTCTTCCCAGCCGCCCGCCGTCGCCGGGCCGCGACACCGTTCTCGTGATCGGCGGCGGGCTGACCGGCGTCGAGGCGGCTGCCGAGATGCCGGTCAAACTGCGCACTGCGTTCGGTGTCGATGCGCGGGCGCGGCCTCGCGTCATCCTTGCCGACCGGCAACAATGGATCGGCTCGGACATGGGTGAGGAGGCCCGCACGGTCATCGACGAGGCGTTGGCAGTGCTCGGCGTCGAGACGCGGCCCGGCGTCTCTGTCGCCACGATCGACGAGGCCGGCGCCACCCTCTCTACCGGCGAGCGCATTGCCGCCGAGACCGTCGTCTGGTGCGCCGGCATGCAGGCCCACCCCTTGACTGGCCGCTTTCCGGTCGAACGCGACCGGTTCGGCCGGCTCTCGGTCGACGCCTCTCTGAAGGTCAAGGGCATGGCAGCCGAGTTTGCGACGGGCGACACGGCGTGGTTTCCGATCGATGGCTGCCGACCTTGCGTGATGTCGTGCCAGCATGGCCGGCCAATGGGCCGCTTTGCCGGGCACAATGTCGTGTGCGACCTCCTCGGCCTGCCGATGCTGCCGCTCAAGATCGACTGGTACACGACGATCCTCGACCTCGGGCCCTGGGGTGCCGTCTGCACCGCCGGGTGGGACCGCCATGTCGTCACCACCGGCCTCGAGGCTAAGCGTACCAAGGAGCTGATCAACCGTCAGCGCATCTACCCGCCCCGCTCCGGCGACCGGCGCGAGATCTTGGAGGCGTCGGCGCCCGTGATTCAGGCCCCGCCACCGTTCTTTCTTAGAGCCTGAAATCGATATCTTGTGAACTTTGAGAGAGCATTTACAGATCATTGATATCCGAGGTCTTTAGGCCAGATAGAGGTCTATGACCCAAAATCCCACCTTCGCGATCCGGCCGAGCTTTCTCGGCATCGAGCAAACGAACCGCAATGCGGCGATCTGTATCGCTGGGATCCCGTTCGATCTGGGCACTTCGAACCGGCCCGGCGCACGGTTCGGACCAGCGGCGATCCGCCAGGCGAGCCGCATGCTGATCGATGGTGACCATCCGGTATCTTGGGCCGCGATCGAGCGGTTGGACCTCGCCGATATCGGGGACTTCCGCATCGCTCATGGCGACATCCTGGGCACTCTTGCAAAGATTGAGGAGCAGGCGGCATCCCTTAAACATCTCGTCGCGCTCGGCGGCGACCACACCGTTACGCTCGCGCTGCTGCGCGCGCTGGCATCTCGCAAAGGCGCGCTGGGGCTGGTGCATTTCGACGGGCATGTCGACACCTGGCCGGAGAGCTTCGGCCTCGTCTGGGGTCACGGCTCGCCGTTCTATCACGCGGTCGAAGAAGGCCTCGTCGACCCCCGCCATATGATCCAAATCGGCATCCGCTCGCCGCTACACCGCGATATCTACGACTGGACCGTCGGCAAGGGCGTGACGATCGTCACCGCGGAGGAGGTTCACGAAAGCGGGCCGCAGGCGGTTGCCGAGCGCGCCCGAGCCGTGCTCGGCGACGGGCTCTCGTATCTCAGCTTCGATATCGACGCGCTCGACCCGGCTTTTGCACCGGGAACCGGGACACCCGAAGTGGGAGGGCTCGCGACCTGGCAGGCGCGGGCCATCTTGCGCCGGCTCACCGGGCTGAACTTCGTCGGGATGGATGTCGTCGAGGTGTCGCCACCTTACGACGTCTCTGAGATTACCGCGCTCGCCGCGGCGACGATCGCCTGGGATTACATTGGCTTGCTGGCGCCGCGCTGGAGATTTCGAAAAAAGTCTTGTAACGGCAGGCGTTTCTCCCATTTGACGGCTCCGACGCAATCGCACGTGCCTAGAACCCCGTCCTTCGCGAGGGGTGCTGCTACGACGTAACGCGTCCTTTTCGGCCGAGCCGGTCACCCCGTGGACCGGCGTCCTAAAGGGAAACGGATATGTTCCGGCACGCGATGCGAAGTACTCGCACGACCCCCGGACTTTGATCCGGGGGCTTGACGCTTCGGGGGCGCTCTCGCCCCGTTGCGCCATTCCAATCCGTTGGTCACTCCGCCTCGGGCGCCTTCATCGCCCGGAGCGGTGTGTCGCCTCCTGGTTTCGGAGGATCGTGCGATGGCAAAAGTCCGTCTCGTTTCTGCCCGCCCTCTCGGGCGCGCCATTCTCCCGTTCGTCGACACGGTCGTCGCGGCGGCGCGGCCGAGCGATCCGCTTCTCTGCCTGCGCCCGGCGGAGATCGCCGCCGCGGCGCGGCGGTTTGTCGACAGCTTTCCGGGCGATGCCCTCTATGCCGTCAAGTGCAATCCCGAGCCGCGCGTCTTACGGGCGCTGTGGGCCGGCGGCGTCAAGCATTTTGACTGCGCCTCGCTCGGCGAGGTGGGGCTCGTGCGCAAGCTGCTGCCGGCGGCCGGGATCTATTTCATGCACCCGGTCAAGGCGCGACCGGCGATCCACGAGGCTTTTCACCGCTACGGCGTAACCGACTTCGCGCTCGACAGCGCCGAAGAGCTGGCCAAGATCCTGCAAGAGACGGTGCCTGTCGGGCTTGTCGGCGATCCGCCGACATTGGGGCTCTTCGTGCGCCTGGCGTTGCCGAAGGGCGCGGCGGTCTACGATCTTTCCGGTAAGTTCGGTGCGCCTCTAGAAGAGGCCGTCGACCTGCTGCGGGCAGCGCGGCCGCACGCCGCTCGTCTCGGCGTCTCATTCCATGTCGGCTCGCAATGCCTCGAGCCCGACGCCTATGCTCGGGCGATCGCGCTCGCGGGCGAGGCGATCGCTCGCTGCGGGGTTGCCGTCGACATCGTCGATATCGGCGGCGGCTTTCCGATCAGCTATCCGGACATGACACCGCCACCGCTCGGGGACTATATCGCCGCGATCGCGGCGGCATCCCCCGCTCTCCCCACAACGGTCCAGCTATGGGCTGAGCCCGGCCGTGCGCTCGTTGCGGGCGGCGGGTCACTCGTAGTGCAGGTGCAGCTGCGTCGCGGCGACACGCTTTTCGTCAATGACGGCGTCTATGGCAGCCTGAGCGATGCAGGGGCCCTCGGCTTTCGCTTCCCGGCGCGTCGGATCCGCCTCGGCGAAGCCGAGGTGGCCGCCAAGCCGCTCGCTGATTATGCGCTCTTCGGGCCGACCTGCGACAGCGCCGACCGGATGCGCGGGCCGTTTCGCTTGCCCGCCGACATGCGCGAGGGCGACTGGGTCGAACTCGGGCAGCTCGGCGCCTACGGCGCCTGCCTGCGCACCCAGTTCAACGGCTTCGGACGCATCGAGTTGGTGGAGGTCGCCGATCCGCCGATGCTGGCGACGCCAGGCTATTAGAATTGGGAAAGGGAATGTGGAACGAAGGGAAACCTGAAGAAGCCTTGTCGCGGCTAATCAAAGCGTCCGGGACGGGCCTGGGTCTCGCGATGATCCTCGTCCTGTCATGGTTTTGTCCGAGGGCGTATGTCGCGCGAGCGGTTTGCGGCAGAACGGTGGCCGATTTCTCGGCGCGGCGGACGCCGCACCCCTACCCTGCTCGCTAGCTTGCCACACGCTTCCGCACTTTCGGATCGACTGGGCAGGTTAGCAACAGAATTTTCATCTCTGTTGACTAAGTCAACTTTGCTTCCAAATACATAGCAGGTCGAGACATGGGCTCAGATGGCAGCCCGGGCGTGTATGAGCAGGAACAACTGAAGGCAATACAAGCCTGGAAGAATACACCGCCATCCATCGTCGGCCAGGCGCTCGGATACGCTTTCAGGCCTCTAGCATGGGTGATTGGCAGAGTCGTACCGCCCTCTGCAATCGAAGGAGCATTGAGGGGAGCGGATTGGCTTGCGCGGCAGACCTTGTCCGAGGAACGGGTTTTCCGGGAGGCGAGCGTCACCTGTTGCACGGATCTCAAGCATCTCGCACTGGAAGAGCTGGACGCGCTGGCGAATAGCTTTCATCGATGGGCAGTAGCTTACGCTGTGTGTGAAGGAAGCGTCGCTGGCGCCGTGGGACTTCCCGGGATAGCCCTCGACATCCCGGCCGTGGTCGCGATGGCGCTCCGGACGGTACGCGGGATTGGAGCGTGCTACGGCTATACATCCGAAACCGAGGCTGAAAGGGAATTCGTGCTTGGAATCGTCTCGGCGGCGGGTGCGAATTCGATGGCGGAGAAGACCTCGGCGCTTCTGTTTCTTCGGCAACTCGAAGTAACGCTCTTACGGCAAACGTTCAAAGCAATGGGCGCAAAGGCCGCGGAGCAGACCCTCGGTAAAGAAGCGGCAATCGTCGCGCTCCGGAATTTGGCGCGCCAGCTAGGTGTTAATCTAACCAAACGCAAGATGCTGCAAGCGGTCCCAGTCGTCGGCGCCGCGGTAGGGGGCGCTGCAAACGGCACCTTTATCGATGATATCGCGTGGGCCGCTCGACGTGCTTACCAGGAACGCTGGTTTAGAGACGGTGGTCACATCTTCGGGTAAGGTAGCGGTCGGCAGCGCTAACCTTTACGTGTCATTCCAGTCCTGTCGGGCCCGCTGTGCTCGTTCGGAAATATTCACCTATGGGCGGAGCCCGGCCGCGCGCTCGTTGCCGGCGGCGGGTCACTCGTGGTGCAGGTGCAGCTGCGTCGCGGCGAGACGCTTTTCGTCAATGATGGCGTCTATGGCAGCCTGAGCGACGCAGGGGCCCTCGGTTTTCGCTTCCCGGCGCGACGGATCCGCCTCGGCGAGGCCGACGCGGCGGACGAGCCGCTCGCCGATTTTGCGCTGTTCGGCCCGACCTGCGACAGCGCCGACCGGATGCGCGGACCGTTTCGGCTGCCCTCCGACATCCGCGAAGGCGATTGGGTCGAACTCGGACAGCTCGGTGCCTATGGCGCCTGCCTGCGCACCCAGTTCAACGGGTTCGGACGAGTCGATCTGGTCGAAGTCGCCGACCCGCCGATGCTCGTAACGCCGGGCTACGAAGAGGGCTGAACCGAAGGGTCGGCATAGCCCGCCATCGCTTCGTCGTTAAGCCCGCGAACCGCGGCCAGGACCTTCCGGTAGTAAGTCGGCGGCTTGACCGCAAACTGCGCACGGATCGCCTCGACCGGCTGGGCCAGCAAAGCCTCCCAATCGGCGCCGGGCAGCCATCCGGCGCTGCGCCCATGGCGGTAGCCCTCGAATACGGCTCGCCGCACGGGCTGACCGGGACGGGCGCGGGCGATTCTGCGGGCGGCGTTGACGGCGATTACGGCAAAGCCCTTGAGCCCTGTCTGGGCATAGGAGAAGGCGACGAGGCAGGCCTCGCCGAGCGGATCCCGACCATAACCGGTGAGGACGTGCAGCAGGTCGTGCATCTCGCGGCTGCGCTCGCGGAACAGGGTCAGGTCGTCGGCCGGCAGTGCCTGCATGGTAATCCGCGACGCCTCGACCAGCCCCTCGGCCGACAGGTTCTCGCTGGCCATGAAGTCGTAATAGGCGCGCCCGAGCGAGCCCGCCGGCAAAGCCGCCAGGCTCGCCCGGTCACTGAGCCGATCGAGCAGGCGGCGATGTTCGCTGAGCACGGCTCGGCCGGTTTCCGTCTGGCGAAAGCGCGCAAATTGGCGCAGCGTAGTCTTGCCGCGCAGGGCGTCGATCAGCAGAAATACCTGATGGGTATCCTCTCTGTTGCGCATTAGGTTGCGCACGGCGTGGAATGCCGCAATTGGACGCAGGCGGTAGCTGGGGGACTGCGACATGGTTTTGGTCCTCGGTTGGACTCGATCCGATAAGAATTAGGCATACTGACAATAATGTCAATAGTGATTGCCAAGCGAGGCAAACGGCAGCGCCGCACGCCGGAAGAGGCGCGCCGACTGATCTTGGAAACGGCTCAGGCCCTGATCGCCAGCACCGGACCCGACGGGCTCAGGCTGCAGGACATCGCCGCCGCCGCGGGTATCTCGCATCCGTTGATCCTGCACCATTTCGGTAGCCGCGAGGGGCTCGTCCGCGCGTTGACTCGCCAGGCCGTCGCCGAGTTGCGGGACAAGCTCGTCGCCGCGATCGAATCGAGCGAATACTCGGTCGAGCAACAACTCGACCGAGTGTTCGACGCTTTCCGTGAGGGGCTGGCGCAGCGGCTGGCGTGGCTCGCCACGGTCGATCCCGGCGGCGGCACGGAGGGGACGCAGATGATCATGCGCGACATCGCCGACAGGCTGCATGCTCGCCGCATCGCCACGGCACCGCCTGGCGTGGCAATCTCCCGCGGCGACACCGATGCGCTGATCCATCTGGTCGCGACAGCCGCGTTCGGCGATGCGCTGTACGGCGCGCAACTGCACCGCAGCGCCGGGCTGCCCGCGACAAGCGAGACGGATCGCAGCTTCCGCCTGTGGCTCGCTGGGCTGATCCGCGCGCATTCGCCACAAGATTGACGTGCTGCTTTCCGCGGCGGGCGGATCCCCGAGGCCGGTTCCGGCGCCTGCGACCGCGCAACGAGCGTTGCTTTAGGGGGCCGGACGGGCCTATCGTTATAGTGAATCAATGCGAGGAGGAGAGCCATGACGGTTGTGCGGGCAGCGGCACGGGCCACACGGCGGGGTGCGGCCGCCAATTTCACCGGCGAAGTATTCCAGGACGAGGTGCTCGTGGGACAGCCGCCGTCGCGCATGCGCGCAACGGTCGTCTCCTTTACCCCGGGCGCGCGTACGGGGTGGCACGCCCATCCGGTCGGGCAAACACTGTATTGCCTTTCGGGAGTTGGCCGCATCTGCATCGGCAAAGGCTCGCGGCCGCAGGCGATCTATCCCGGAGACACGGTGATGATCCCGCCCAACACAATGCACTGGCACGGTGCGGCGCCGGACCGGTTGTTCGCCCATCTGGCGATGTCGGAAAACGGCGAGCAGGGGCAGGGCACGGATTGGGGCGAGCACGTCAGCGACGCCGAATACACGACGCAACCGGCGGCCGACTGAGCAAGGCAGGCGGAGAATTAAATGGGAGAGCGCATAAGATGACGAGGCGAGAATTCGGCGCGATCACTGCGGCGGTTACCGTCGCAGTGCTCCTGGCGGCTGCGCCGGCACCGCTGAGCGCTCAGCAAACCATCGCCCAAGCGGTGCGTACTGGCGAGCATGACCTCGGCGGTGTTGTTACTGGTAAAAACGGGCCCGAAGCTGGTGCGTGGGTCATTGCCGAGACCACCGGGCTGCCGACGGCCTTCGCCAAGATTGTTGTCACCGACGATCAGGGGCGCTATCTGATCCCCGATCTTCCACAGGCCAATTACGATGTCTGGGTGCGCGGCTACGGCCTCGTCGACTCGCCGAGGGTCATCACGACTCCGGGGAAGATCGTCAATTTAAAGGCGGTGCCCGCGCCGAATGCCGCTGCAGCTGCGCAATATTACCCGGCGATCTACTGGTATTCGATGCTCAATATCCCGGAACAGAGCCAGTTCTCCGGCCCCCATCGGGATGAGAACATGCCGGAGAACGTGACCAGTCAGTGGGAATGGCTGAATACGATAAAGACCACTGGCTGCATCGCCTGTCACGGCATCGGAACGCTCGGGACGCGCACGATCCCCGCTGCACTAGGCCATTTCGATACCTCTGCTGAAGCCTGGGCGCGACGCATCCAGTCCGGTCAGGCAGAGACCAACATGGTCAATACGATCAGCCGCGTCGACCCGCAGCTGGCATTCGAGCACTTCGGCGATTGGACCGACAGGATCGCCAAGGGCGAGCTGCCGTTTGCGCAACCGCCGCGGCCGCAAGGCGTCGAGCGCAACATCGTGCTGACATTGTGGGACTGGAGCCGGCCCACGGCTTACATGCACGACCTCACTCCGACAGACCGGCGCAACCCGACCGTCAACGCCAATGGCAAGCTCTATGGCACGACCGAGGAAAGCGCCGACTATCTCCCGGTCCTCGATCCGGCACACAATTCGATCAGCGAGATCAAGCATCCGGTGCGTGATCCGAACACGCCCACCACAAAGACCGCGTCGATGGAGCCGTCGCCTTATTGGGGCGCCGAGCCCATCTGGGACAGCCAGACCATCACGCACAACCCGATGATGGACGAGAAGGGCCGGGTCTGGTTCACCGCGCGGGTGCGCCCACCGGCGAATCCGGCCTTCTGCAAGGAAGGGTCGAGCAATCCCTCGGCACAGGTCTTCCCGCTGAAAGAGGCCAATCGCCATCTGTCGATGTACGACCCGACGACCGGCAAGTTCACGCTGATCAGCACCTGCTTTCCGACGCACCATCTGAATTTTGCCAGCGACGCCGACAATACGCTGTGGACCAGCGCCGGGGGCCCGCAGACACCCGTCGTCGGCTGGCTCAACACAAAGATGTTTGAGGAAACCGGTGATGAGGAGAAATCGCAGGGCTGGTCGCCGTTCATTCTCGACACCAACGGCAACGGCAAGCGCGATGATTATGTCGAGCCCAACCAGCCGGTCGACCCGACGAAGGACAAGCGCGTCGTCGCCGGCCTCTATTCGGTCTCGGTGAATCCGGCCGATGGGACTGTCTGGGGGACTTCGCTCGGCTATCCCGGCTATGTGGTTCGCGTGAACCCCGGACCCGATCCGACCCATACGGCATTGACCGAGGTCTATGAGCCGCCCTTGCCCGGCTATGGGCCGCGCGGTGGCGACATCGACAGCAAGGGCGTCTTCTGGGCGTCGCTGGCGAGTGGTCATCTGGCAAGCTTCGACCGCAGCAAATGCAAGGTCCTGAACGGGCCGACCGCGACCGGCAAGCACTGTCCGGAGGGCTGGACCCTCTATCCCTTCCCCGGTCCGCAGTTCAAAAGCGTCAGCGAGTCCGGCAGCGCTGAATCGAGCTACTACGTTTGGGTCGATCAGCATAACACACTGGGGCTCGGCAAGGACGTGCCGATCGCCACCGGCAACCTGAACAGTGCATTACTGGCTCTCGTCGAGGGCAAATTCGTGGTCATGCGCGTCCCCTATGTGAACGACTACTTCACCAAGGGGATGGACGGGCGCATCGACGACGCGAACGCCGGCTGGAAGGGCAAGGGGTTGTGGACGACATACGCCACCAGAACGATGTTCCACCTTGAGAGCGGCAAAGGCACCTTTCCCAAGGTCGTGCGGTTTCAGCTGCGGCCTGACCCGCTCGCGGATTGAGCTTGGCCAAGGGCCGCTTCCCCCCAGCCCTGGGGAGGGACCCGCGGCGCGGGAGGGCGAGCGGCGACTTCTACCGGTCGGCGACCAGCGGCAGTCCGGCCTCGCGGCGGACCTCGTTGATGATCTGCAACACGCGTTCGCGGTAGGGCCGGTACTGCACGCCGAACTCCTGGACGAGCCGGCTGTTGTCGATTAGGTAATTGCCGGAAATCGCCTTGCCGCCGGTCTCCTTGTCAAAGGTGATCTTGGCGCCGGGCAAAAACTCGCGCACCATGTCGGCGATCTCGCCCAGACTGATCGCGATGCCGCCAGTGTTGTAGACCCCGTGCTGCGGCTTGTCGGTCATAATCACGCGCGCGAAGATTTCGGCGATCTCGTCGACATGGACCGGGCAGCGCATCGCGTCCTTGTACGGAAACGAGATCGCCTCGCCGCGCGCCGGGAAAGTGATACATTTCACGTGGTCGACCGAGCCGACGATCTTGTCGTTGCCGGTGACGTTGGCCGGGCGGATCGCGGTGATCTCCATCCCGTGTTTCTCGCGGTAATCTTGCGCCTGCCACTCGTTGAAGATCTTGTGCATCGCGTATTGGACATGGCCGTGGCGGAAATCGTCCTCGGTCACGATACGGTCGCCGTAGAAATGCTGCTCGCCGCTGACCGCCAATGAGCTCGCATAGGCGACGCGGTTGACGCCGCACAGGCGCGCGGCCTCAAAGCAATTATCCATGCCGAGGATGTTGAGCTTGAACGCGGTATGCGGGGGGTGCTCGCTGCCGAGGTAATAGGCGAGGTTGACAACCCGCGCCGGCTTTGCCGCGACCATCGCCGACATGACGTCGTCGAATTGGCTGATGTCGCCGCGCATCACTCGAACCTGCTTGCCAAGATGACCGTAGGACGCGGTGCCGGGATTGATGTCCATGCAGACGACTTCTTCGCCGCGCTGCGCCAATAATGGAACGAGCCGGCGCCCGATAAAGCCGGTGCCGCCGAGGACCAAAGTCGTCGTCATGGGTTTCTCTCCCTGGAGTTGGCCGGATTGTCCGATCCGACGTTAGCCCGCTTCCGCCGGCCGGGCAACCTACGCATCGTCCACGCGGAAGCCGGGATGACGCTCCGTCCGGAATTAGGTAACTGTCTCACCACGTCGCCAGCGAGAACCGGGCGACCGCCGCGAAGTATCACGCCAGGGAGGAAATCAAACGCTCGGTACCCGGCTTGGAGGCCCCTCTCGACCTGAGCGAACCCTCATTAAGTTCAAACTATCCGCTGATTAGTCGACGTGCCGTCACCGGACTCCGCGCGTTAACTGTCGCCGAGATCAATGCGTTGTTGTACTTGCCGGCATCTACTTCCTCAACGCGACGCTAGCGAGCGCGTTCGTCGCCCGCTGGTGCTCCCGATACAAAGTCGCGACTGCCGAAGGGATCTTCCGCGTGCGCGAGGTGGTTGCAACTGTCCAAAATCGGCGACCATCGACGCTGCCCTTAAAGCAGCCCGCTAATACCGTGCGCAGTAGCCCCGCCTCCATTCGCCCCAGCGGTTGTAGTGCGCCGGTATCCAACGGCAGCCGCCATGCGCGACGTAGCGGCGATAGGGGTAGGCGTAACTCGGGCGCGGGCTGAACGCGCCGGTCACGGCGCCGACCGAGCCGCCGACGATCGCCCCCGTTGCGGCGCCCCGGCCACCGCCGGCAATCCCACCGATCGCGGCGCCCACTCCGGCGCCCACAAGCCCGCTGCCGACATCGAGTTGTGCATAGGACGGCACCGCCGACAGCAGCATGATTGCGATGCACCCCGACCCAAGCAGTGACCTCATGTCTTGTTCCCAAGTTGAAAACCGGACACCGGTCAAACACGCTGACTGCGTGTATGGTTCCTCGCGCCGGTGCGCCGGACAGACCTATCCGATGGACTGCCGCAAGGGTGGTCAGCTCGGCAGGGATGCCGACCACCTGTGGTTCTAAGTACCTATCGCGCGACGGCGCGAAAATGCCCGGCTCTGGGCAACATTGCGGTTATGGCCGCCGTCGACCCCTCGCGGACTTTAGGCGCGACGAGCATATCGTTGCGATGTGCTACTAGCCGGCGAACGGCACTTACGCGGGCCATTGCCGCGCCAGCCTTCTCACTGCCTGCCCAGCAAGCCGGTCTTGAGTGCGCCGGGCGGCCGAATTCGTCGCGGTCAGCCGCAAAAGCGCGACCGCCGTCCCGAGATCCCCCGCGTACGTCAACTCACTTGTCGATGGTCGAGGTCAGGAACGGAATGTCATGCAGCTCGCAGCCGTCATCGATGCCGATCTCCGCGGTTGTCATGACTTCGAGCTGGTGTAGAAGGCAGGGCCCGGTCGATTATTCAGTGTTCGCGTAGTCAATGGACAATTCCCGGGCGTCAAAACGGATAGCGCCCCGGGGACCGCGTCAATGACCTGCCACGCTGTCCACTGTCGGACACCTGCGCTGCTCCATCGGCGTCTCGTAGTCCTGGTAATTGGTCTTGTCCATTACGATCGGTTTCAGAATGATCTCTTTCGGGGTCGGTTGCTTGCGCAGATAGCGGATTGCGATCTCAGTGGCAAGGCAGCCTTGGTCAAACCCATTGTAGTCGCCGCTGCCCAGAACATCGCCTGACTTGACGAACTCGATCACCTCGCTGCTGGCATTGATGCCGACCACCAGCGACTGCCGGTTGGCTGCTCTCAGCGCTTCGGCGGCGCCGATTGCCATCGGATCATTGGCGGCCAGCACCCCGTCGATTTCCGGGTAAAGCCGCAAAAGACTCTTCATCACCTGAGCGGCCGACGCGCGGGCATAGTTCGCGGATTTCGAGGCAAGGAGCTTTACCGCGGGAAATTCCTCGAGCGCGTCCTTATAGGCTTTCACGCGCTCTACGCTCGTGAGCAAGGTCTCCGGACCTTCCAGGATCACCACATTCCCACGCTGGTCCATCGCATTGATGAGATAGCGCGCGGTCGTGAGCGCGAGCTCGTAGTCGTCGGTCCCGACATAGGCGACGGTATTGCCGCCGGAGAGGCGCTCATTCACATTGATCACCGGGATGCCGGCGGCGTTGAGCTTGTCGACGGCGGGCAGCATGGCCGACGGGTCGAAGGGTGCGAGCACGATCGCATCCGGCTTGTCGTGGATCACCTCGTCGGCCAAGCCGAGCTGATCCGATGGCGTCTCGCTTCTCGGGATGAAGTGAACGACCAGGGCGTCGAGCGACTTGGCGGCGATCTCGCTGCCGATGCGCACCCCGCGCAAGATAGGATTGGACGGGTTGCGGGTGAAGGTGGCGACAGTCTCGGCGCTAGCCGCTGTCGGGGCGGCCGAATTGAGAAGCGAGATCACGGCTGCGAACCACGCACCGCGATATTGCATCGAAAGTACTCCGGTTGATCACAGGCCCCAGATTTTCGGCCACTTGGAGCCGGGTGCCAGCACGAGTGGCAGCCAGCGTTCCGAGGCTAGCACGGAAGACCATATGCCAACCAGCCGGCCCAGGCGATAAGATCGTCCCTTCATCTAGGCGGCGCCAAGCTGAAACTCCGGCCGGGCGGGACAGAGAGGAGGTCTATACATGGGTGGTCGCTTGGCTGCTGTGGTCACGCTTGCCGGATTTATCGCGCTCGCCGCCATGATTTGGCCCGCGCATCGTGGTGCCGCCGAGAGCCCGTTCGGCGACCCCGACGCCGAGCCGGCGCCGTTCAATCCGCAGATGAGCGCGCTGATGAGCATGCTTATCCAGCCGCGCCATGCCAAGCTGGGGCTGGCGGGCAAAGCGGAGAACTGGCCACTCGCCGGCTACGCGCTCAAGGAGCTCAGGCAAGGCTTCCTGGTCGTCTCACATGCGGTTCCTCGCTGGAAGGGATTGCCGGTGCCGGACCTTGTCGATGCCGCCATGACCAATCCGATCACGCGTCTCGATTTTGCGATCAAGCTCCGCGCTCCAAAGCAGTTCGACGAGGCCTATGGCGAGCTGACGGCAGGATGCAACGCCTGCCACGGCACGACCGACAACGGCTTCATCGTCATCAGGGCGCCGGATGCATCAGCATTTCCCGACCAGGAATTCCAGCCAAAGTGATGGTCGGTGGCGCGCCCGCTCCCAGATCAGTTGTGCTGGAGAGTGCATTCGGTCTCGATCGGGATTTTAGGATCAGTGCTCCGGGAGGAGCGCCGCACGACACGCGCCTGCTTGTAGCCCTGCTTGTCGCAAGAAATCTCGACGTCCTTGGGGTTAACATCGGTGCCAAATCCCGGCACCTTGTAGGTGCCGAGCGCGTCTGTGCGCGTGATCACGCTGCTGCGGTTCTTGACTGCCACTGTTACCTTCGCGCCGGGAACAGTGGCGCCGTTCGTATCCCTGACGAATCCGAAGTAGGAGGGTCCGGTCTCCGCACTGGTGTCGTTGTCATCCCCGAACCCGGCGCCGCCCGCCCAAGCGGCGACCGATATAGCGTAGAAGACGATGAGGGCGGCGCTCCATCCGCTGAGCCAAGCCGGCAATCTCATGCACCCGCTCCTTCGATGATCGGGTCGCCGCCGCGCTGTACTGCAATAGGCATCTTATTGCTTGAAGTAGGGGACGAGATAGTAGGCTAGAACGCCGATTGCCCCAACGGGCACGACCCAAATCCAGCCGTGCCAGACCTGCTTGTTCCATCGGGACGGGACGAGGGCGGCAAGGATCGCCGCTAGGACCACGGCCGCAGCCGCCGACAGCCAGCGCGATTGCAGGAATCCCAGTTCGACGGTCGCGTTATCGTAGATGAAGAGCGCGAGCGTGTAGAGGATCAGGTAGGAAGCGGCAGCCGCGCATCCGAAGGTGATCAGACGCTGGAGCCACGGTCCGGGAATGGCGATGGCGATGAAAGCGACAGCCAATGCACCGAGCGCAGACGTAAGAATCCATCCATACCAATACATTGCCGGGCCGCTCTTCGCAGGCTGCCATAGGAGGCCGACTTCGCCAATCGCCGGGTGATAGGTGAGGAGCGGCAGATTTACCTCCGTGCAGATCATATAGATCACCGCGTAAGCGATGCCGAACACCAGGGCGAATAGGGGGATTTTGTCCGATGAATTCATGACCCGAGCCCGCGGGCGTTGTTCACGACGTGGCCGATCAGGAAATTGCACCACACCAGAATGGCAAGAAGCAGGGTTACCTGCCGGCGCGCGTCGGCATAGTCCTGAGATAGCGGCTGCCTCCAATAGGCCCAGTAAGCGGGAAGCAGAATCAAGCCGATGGTCGCCAGGTGCTCCTTCAATTCGAACACGCCGACTGTCTTGAAAAACCGCAGCTGCTCCAGTGCCACCCTAGCGGTGAAGCGGTACTGCGTGTAAAGCCATCCGCCCAGGGTGAACGTGATCACGTAGAGCAGGATGATCGCGGTGACGTACGATGTGCTGGGGACGGCTCGGAATCGTGCGACGAACGAGCCCGCCCGGTCGCGTACCGGCCACCACAAAGCCACCGACTGATGCGTAATCGCTCCTAAGAGCGTGAGTGCGAATAGTCCGTGAATGATGAGCAGCGTCGTCCAAAAGATCATGTCAGCTTCTCGCGAGATGCAGGTCTGCCACGTGCCCGCAGTCGGGCCGCAAGCGCCTTATCGCTCGATTTTTTCTTCGGTGCCGACGGATTCTGGTCAACTGTTGACCAGTCCCGCAGCGACTTTCAATCGGGAGCACCAATCGGTTACTGCACGCCGGCAGCGCGCAGATATTGCAGGTCGACGAAGCGTGCCGCCCGCGGCAGCGGAGGGGTGAGGGTGCGCGCTTCGGCCATCATTGCGATCACCTGCTCCAAACCGTCGAGATCGATCTCCCCGTGCTCGGGGAGCACGCCGCGCTCGGGTTCGAAAAATAGCTTGAGTGTCTGGGCGGCAATAGATGGCGATGAGCCCGTCGTCTCGACGATGACCTTGATCACGCGATCACGATTTGTCGGATCGCGGATGAATCTGAACGCGGCGGCTAGGGCACGGACATAGCGCGTCACCAGCTCCTTGTGTGTCTCCGCCCAGGATTGCCGAACCGCGGTGACTGTATAAAGGAGGTCGGGTACCGCTTCGTTCGAGAGGCCGAGCAGCCGATATCCTTGCTCGATCGCCTGCAAGTCCTGCGGCTGTCCAAGCACGACCGCATCGCACTCGCCGCGACGCAGGCAGGCCCAACGTGCCGGCGTTCCCTCGATTACCTTCACGCCAAACTCGCCACCATGCACTCCATGTATCGCTAGGAGCTTACGCATCGAGATTGAGATCGAGCCAGCCTCGTCGGCGAGGCCCAAAGTCTTTCCCTTGAGCTCGGCAAAGCTGTCGATCGACGAGTTGGCGATCAGGCTGTAGACAGGATTTTTGAACTCAGCGGCGATCGCCACCACGTCGGAGCCCGCCAGCGCCGCGCGGATGAGGAACGGGGTGGCGACATGGGTCAAGTCAACCCAGTCATCATGCAAGGCGGCGATCATTTTGTCGGAACCGCCTGGTATAGGAACGATGATGTCGACCTTGAGCCCTTCGCGAGCAAATAAACCTTCCTGGTCGGCAACAGCGACCGGCAGGGAAAAGATGCTGTGTGCCGATGAATAAGCTTGCCCGTAACGCAGCTTCAAAGTCTCGGCTTCGGCGGCATGAACGAGATACGCCCCAAACACCACGACGAGGAGAATGCGCATTTGCGTCTTCTCGGATCTAGCTGGCGGCTTGCGTAGCGTAACCTGTTTCAGTATTCGGGGTCCATGCGGTGCGGACCTAGTGGTCTGCATAAGCAACTGATCCCGGTCCCCCACGCTTGCACGAAAAAAGATTTCCGCTAACGACCGCTACAGGTCAACAACCGAACCAGGGACGGCGTCTTCGAAGGTCAGCTCCCCCTCAGAGCCAACCCCCGGAGCGGATATCAAGTGTCAGATCTGATCCACTGGCCCGCAGCGCCGCGCAGCATGGCTACCGACGCGGAACGAGGTCTGGCGTGCGGCGGGCGCTGGGGATGCTCGGCGGTGCATGAGCAACCGTGATGCAGATAAAGGCATTCTCGCGCGCGTGTCGCTGAGTTGCGGCAGCTGGGTGGCTCACTTTGGGTGAACGGCCGCGTCGTCGACGGAACAAGTTTCCGAGAGACCCTGCCTTCGCCTCGGATGGTCGAGGGGAAGCCGCGACATTCTGAGAATGCGCCGACGTTGTTGGAGTAGCGCGTGCGTCTCTTCACACACCGGCTGTTGCTAATAAAGCATGTTGTCTATTGATAAATACGCAGACCTATGATATCATCGCAAGATGTGGACCGAGTCACTCAATGCGCTGAATCGGCTTCCGGCGGTGATGTCAGGTTCGCGACACCGGCATTTCGCATCGAGGCAGCGGGAAACTACGGAAGAACAGCGGGCGCGACCACGGTTCCTGCCGGCGCCAAACCATGAGCGGTCCGGGATTGCCGGAGAACGACATGTCGATAGCTGATAATGTGCAGCGAAAAACAGCAAGAACAGCGAGCGGTCGCTGGCATGATCGCATTGTCAATCGGGCCGACATCATCGTCGGCGGCCGCCTTCGCGCGCTCGATCGCCAGAGCGTCGAACGGCGAAAGGAATCGATTTCCAGGATCGGATTGAGGACGCCGATCTCGGTTCGATCAGGCGAACAAGGTTGGACGCTCGTCGCGGGCCGTCATCGCCTAGAGGCCTGCATCGAGCTCGGGATGGACGAGATCCCGGTAGTTGCGGAGACGGGTTTGGAATTCGAGGCCCGGCTTTGGGAAATCGCCGAGAACCTGCATCGCGCCGAACTGACCGCATTGGAGCGGGCCGAGCACATCAGCCAATGGATCAGGCTAAGGGACCAGACGGCTGAGCGCCGGCCCTGCGGTCAAGCCGATGACAAACTGGGCCAAGTTGGGCCAGTTTCCGAGTTGAATAAAGCCGCGCCAGCGGCGCCGGTCCTCGCTCCGGGCGGGCGGGGTCGCGAAGGGGGTATTCGTGCCGCCGCCCGTGAACTCGGCATCTCGCGAACCGGTGCTCGGCGCGCGGTTCATCGTGTCCACCTGATCGTCCGGGAAGTGCGCGAGGCGCTCCGCGACATGCCGGAGATCGCCGGCAATGGGGTGGAGCTCGATGCGCTCGCCGCCTTGCCCGCGGCGCAGCAAGCCGCCGCGGTTCGCCGGTCGAGGCGGCGGTTTCAATCATTACGAGAAATCCCGCTGCAGACTTGCTGCAGACGCTGCGTCCCTTAACTATCGACTCAAACTGAGGTTGCAGCCAGTGATCCTTGGATGTAGGCCTTTCGAACGGATAGGTGATAACTTCAATAGCAGCAAATGCGGAGGAGCCCAGCGGGTTGCCGAAGGGTCGTGTAATGGGGATACGAGCCGACGCAAGCCCACGATCCGTCATTCCCGCGACAGCGTCCGCTCTCGCGGGAATAACTATAACCGTTGGGTGAGCCGGTAGCGAGGCGAGAGGCGATGACCGCGATCATTTTTGCCAATTGCGCGATCCTCGACGGCACCAGCAGGGAGCTCCGCGAGGATCGCCATGTCCTGGTCGAGGGCGACCGGATCCGCGAGGTCTCGGACCGGCCGATCAAAAGCGGCGCGGCCGAGATCGTGGATCTCAAGGGCCGCACCTTGATGCCAGGGCTGATCGACGCGCATGTCCATGTCCTTGCGGTCGACGCGGCACTCGCCCGGCTGTCGGACCGACCGGTCACCTTGCTGACCTTGCAGGCGGCAAAGGTGCTCGAGGGGATGCTGCAGCGCGGCTTTACCACGATTCGCGATGCCGGGGGTGCCGATGGCGGGCTCGCCGAAGCGGTCGAAGCCGGTCTCGTCCGTGGGCCGCGCATCTTCCCGTCGGGCAGCGCCCTCAGCCAGACCGGTGGGCATGGCGACACAAGACCGCGCACCCAATCCGTCGTCACTTGCGCCTGCTGTGAAGGAGGTGCGGCCATGTCGCGGATCGCCGACGGCGTTACCGAGTGCCGCCGTGCCGCGCGCGACGAGTTGCGCAAAGGTGCGACGCAGATCAAGATCCTGGCCTCGGGCGGCGTGGCCTCCCCCTACGACCCGATCTGGAACCTGCAATACAGCGAAGAGGAGGTGCGTGCGATTGTCGAGGAAGCGCAGGCCTGGCACACCTATGTCCTGGCGCACGCTTATTCACCCGAGGCGATCCGCCGCTCGATTGATTTCGGGGTGCGCTCGATCGAGCATGGCAATCTGATCGATCGCGCCACCGCCGAGCATGTCGCCGGCGCCGATGCGTTTGTCGTGCCGACCCTCGTCACCTATGATGCGCTCCACCGTTTCGGCAAGGAACTCGGTTTCCCCGAGGTCAGCATGGCAAAGCTCGCCGAGGTGCGGGATGCGGGGCTCGGCTCGCTCGAAATATTGCAGAGGGCGGGTGTCAAGATCGGTTACGGCACCGATTTGCTGGGGCCGATGCATCGTCATCAGTCGCGCGAATTCGTGATCCGCGCCGAAGCGATGGCGCCCTTCGACATCATCCGCTCGGCGACGATCGTCAATGCGGAGCTGTTGAACCGTGCGGGCGAGCTCGGAGTCGTTGCCCCCGGCGCCCGCGCCGACCTGATCGCTATCGATGGCGACCCGCTCGCCGATATTTCCCTGCTCGACGGCCAGGGCGAGCACCTGACCCACATTATGAAGGACGGCGTGTTCTATAAGACGAATAATTAGCAAGGGCTTACGGGTTTGTCTCGTCCGCGGGTATCTTTCGGATTCCGCTAATATAGCCTTCGCCCATTCTTTACTTTGTTGTATCATCGCCGAAAAAAGACCTCGCGAACCGAGGCGGTTGCGGTAGAGCTTCATCGAACAGGGAGGCCAAAGCATGACCGTAGAGCTTTATTCGCTCGTGTTCCCCACTATTGGCGAAATGTACACCGACACAGACAACCCGTTTGCCCGAGTAAAAGTTCGGCTATATTTTCGGGATACTGATAGCGACATCTGTACGCCGATCGAAGTTGACACAAAAATCACTTATTGCCCAAACTCGACGATATCGGAGATCTATGACTCTGCTTTGACAGAAGTCAAACGGATGATTGCTGCGGCGCACGACCTGTTAGCCAATCGCAATCTACGACAGTTGCAGGCCCTTGCTGCGGAGCGGATGGAGCGCTCGGACTCACCTCGATCCCGCCGCACATCATTGCGCAGCATTCCTACGCCCGTAGCGTCGCACGCGTAGATCGGCCTGCTCCTTGTGGCCCCAGAAGCGCTCGATCGCGCAGAGCCGGCTGCAATATTCGCCGATCATGGCACTCGCTTCCGGGGTCTTGACCTCCTGGTAAGTGCAGGTCTTCAGGAACTTGCCGACCCAGAGGCCGCCGGTGTAGCGCGCTGCACCCTTGGTCGGCAGGGTGTGATTGGTGCCGATCACCTTGTCGCCATAGGAGACGTTGGTCGCCGGGCCGAGGAACAGCGCGCCGTAGTTCTTTAGGCGCTGGAGCCAGCGGCGCGGCTCTCTTGTCAGCACCTCGACATGCTCGGCGGCAATGCGGTCTGCTTCGGCCGCCAACTCGTCCTCGTCGGCGCACACGATAACCTCTCCATAGTCGCGCCAGGCGACGCCGGCAATGTCGGCGGTCGGTAGCATCGTGAGCTGCCGGTCGACTTCGGCGATCGTGCTGTGCGCGAGCGTCTCCGATGTGGTCAGCAGAATGGCCGGAGAGGTCGGGCCGTGTTCTGCCTGGCCCAACAAATCCGTCGCGCACATCTCGGCGTCGGCGGTCTCGTCGGCGATGACCAGGATCTCGGTCGGGCCGGCGAAGAGGTCGATGCCGACTCGGCCATAGAGCTGGCGCTTGGCCTCGGCGACATAAGCGTTGCCGGGGCCGACCAGCATGTCGACCGGCTTGAAGCTCGCGGTGCCGAGCGCCATTGCCGCCACCGCCTGGACGCCGCCCAAGACATGGATCTCGTCGGCGCCGCCGAGATGCATTGCCGCGATCGTCTCGGGGTGCGGGCCGCCCTGGTTCGGCGGGGTGCAGGCGGTGATGTGCCTGACCCCGGCGACCCGAGCGGTGACGATCGACATGTGTGCGGAGGCGACCATCGGATAGCGGCCGCCCGGCACATAGCAGCCGACACTGCCGACCGGAATGTGCTTATGCCCGAGCACGACCCCGGGCAGGGTCTCGACCTCGACGTCCTTCAGCGAGGCGCGCTGGATCTCGGCGAAATTGCGGATCTGCGCCTGCGCGAATTTGATGTCGTCGATCGTCTGCGGCGCGACCTTGGCGACGAGGGCGGCGATCTCGTCCTCGGAGAGGCGAAAGTTCGACGGCGACCACTTGTCAAAGCGCTCGCTGAGCTCGCGCACCGCCGCATCACCGCGCTTGGCGACATCGGCGATTATCGTCTCGACTGTGCTCCGGACCTTCGCCTCCGCCTCTTCCTGCTGACCGGCGAGTGCGGCCGTTTTGATGTGCCGGGGCATGACTTCCTCCTATTCAATGACCTCGTCGGCTAGTAGGAGCAGAGACTGAGGCACGATGAGGCCAAGGGCCTTCGCGGTCTTAAGGTTGACCACCAGCTCGAACTTGGTTGGCTGTTGAGCCGGCGTATCCCCGGCGCGTGCGCCCTTCAACATCTTGTCGGTCAACGCGGCGGCGATGGTATACGCCTCCGATATTCTTATGCCATAGCTCACTAGGCAGCCCGCCTCGGCCATCTCGCGGGTTTGGGTGATTGCGGGCAGCTTGTGAGTCAGGCTGAGCCCGCAGAGCTCTGCGCGGAAGCCGAAAATTAGCGGCGAGGAGAGCATGATGACCGCGTCGGAGCCGAGGGTCCGAAACGAAGCAAAGGCCGATGCGAAATCGACCGGGCTGCGAACATCCACGCTGTGAAGCTCGATGCCGAGCTGGCGCGCCGCCTCGGCCAGCTGCGCTGGCTGCGCCGTCGCGCTCGCCGGATCGTGTAGAACCGCGAAGCGCGGGCCCGAAGTCACGAGCTGCTTCAGGATCTCGAGCCTCTTCGCGTCAAGCTCGCCGGCGAGGATGCTGACGCCAGTGGTGTTGCCGCCGGGCTTGGCCAAGCTGTCGATTAGCCCGGCGCCGACAATGTCATCGACGATCCCAACGATCGGGATCGTTTTTGTGGCCTGTTGCGCCGCACGCACCGCCGCATCGCCGGAGGCAACGATGACGCTCGCCTTCTCGCGCACCAGCGCTTGCGCGAACTCAGGAAACCGCTCGGTATGTCCTTCGGCGAGCCGCAGGTCGATCTGAACGTTGTGGCCGTCGACCTGCCCGAGCGCGGCGAGCGCGTTCCTAAAGACGCTCGGGAACGGCTCGACGTTTTCCGGCGTGCTGATGCGCAGGACGCCGACGATCGGCAGGCTCTCGGAATTCTGAGCAAGCACTGAAGCTGGGCTGCACAGCCAGAGAAATAGCGTCAACACCAGACGCCACATCACTTGCCGAAATCTGCGTCTCGCAGACATGCTCACCAGGCGGTCCAGCCGCCATCGACCAGCAGGCTCGAGCCGGTGACGAGGCTGGCGGCGGGGGAGGCGAGGAAGACGACCGCGCTCGCCACGTCCCCGACCGTGCCGAGCCGGCCCAATGGGACCCGGTCGAGTACCCATTTCTTGAACACCGGGTCGTCGAAGAACGGCTCGGTCAGCGGTGTCGTGATGAAGGTCGGGGCGATCGAGACGACGCGCACGCCCTGCGGTGCCAGCTCGACCGCCATCGCCTTGGTCAGCCCTTCGAGCGCGTGCTTGGTCATGACATAGACGGTGCGATCGCGCTCCGAGCCGACATGCCCCATCTGCGAGGACATGTTGATGATCACGCCGCCGCCATTGGCGACCATCAGCCGGGCGGCAGCCTGAGCGGCCAGGAAAGCCGCTCTGACATTAAGTGTCAGAAGCCGATCCAGTGTTACTTCATCGACTTCGAGAAAGGGTTGCGGCCTATTGACTCCGGCATTATTGACCAGGATGTCGAGCCGCGAGATGGAGGCAAAGGCGGTACGCATTGCGGCGGTGTCGGTAACGTCGAACGGCAGCACCCGGGCCTCACCGCCGCGCTGTGCGATCTCGCGCGCCACCTCGTCGAGCTGGCTCTTGGTCCGGCTCACCAAGATGATCTCGGCGCCTCCGGTTGCTAGTGCCAGTGCTACAGCGCGACCAATCCCGCGCCCGGCACCGGTGACCAATGCCGTCTTTCCATCGAGCCGAAAGCTATCCACTGATCGGGCCAGCATAGGACTCCAACAGGCGCCACAGCTCGGGGCCGGCCTTCTCCCGCCAGTCCTTGTAGAAATCGCCGAGCTTGGCACGAAGGCTCACAGTGTCGGCGGTGTTAACCTGCATGCCGCAGCGTACCAGCTCTTCGGCGCCGGCGGCGTTAATCTGCTCCACGTCGTTGCGCTGCAATAGCGCGAATTTCTCAGCATTGCGCTCGACAACATCCTGGACGGGGCGCGGCAGCGCGGCCCAAGCCGCGGCGTTGGCGAGCAAGGTAAAACCCGACCACCAATGGGCGGTCAGGCTTAGATAGGTCTGCACCTCGTAGAGCTTTAACGACAATACGACGCCGAGCGGGTCGCTCTGACCGTCGAAGTCGCGCGCCTTCAGCGCCTCGTACATGCCGTTGAACGGCACCATGCCGGCATCGGCGCCCAAGGCTTTGAAGAAATCGGCGGCGATAGCGCCACCCGGGCTCCGGAATTTGAGCCCGGCGAAATCGTCGGCGTTGCGGATCGGCCTCACGCTGGTCGTCAGATGATGAAACCCGTTCTGCCAGCAACAGCGAAACGCGTGAAGGCCGTTCGCTGTCAGTTCGCTGCGGATCCGATCGCCGAGCGCGCCGTCGAGGGCAGCGAATACCGCCTTCAACTCGCTGAACGCAAACGGCAGCAACGGTAATGCGCTGGTGGGTGCCACCTCGCCCAATGTCGCGCCCGCCATAAAGAATTCGAGCGCACCCGCGCGCAGATCGGCGAACATCTTGGGATCGGGGCCGAGCCGGCTCTCGGGAAACACCTCGAGGCGGAACTCACCGCCAGTCTCTCGATCGATCGCCTCGGCCATCTCGGCAGCGCGCCGGGCGGTCGGGCTGCCGGCTGGCTGGTTTAATCCGAGCCGATATTGCTTCGCGTCGGGCATGGTCAGCTCCTCAGCCCTTGGGTATCCGAAGTACGCGCTCGCCGATGATGCGGAATGCCGCGTGCTCCGGGCTGTCAGCAAAATCCATGTTCGCCCCTTCGACGATTGCGTGCAACGAGGCTATGCACCGGGGTCTCTCGTGGCAAGCGCCGCTCAATTGCCGAAGCGGCTCGCGGAGTAGTGTGACGGATCGGTAAACGGTGTCTCGCCAGTCATCATTTCGGCGAGCAGCCTGCCAGTAACCGGGCCTAGCGTGAAGCCGTGATGGGCATGGCCAAAGGCGAACCACAGGCCGTGATGGCGAATGCCTTGCCCGATCACCGGGACCATGTCGGGGAGGCAGGGCCGCCTCCCCAGCCAAGGCGCTGGCTCCAGCCGCTCACCGAGCGGAAACAATTCTCGGGCGAGCGGCTCATCGCGAGCAAGTTGTATCGGGTTTGGCGGTGCGTCACGGTCGGCGAATTCAACGCCCGTCGTTAGCCGAATGCCTTTGCTCATAGGCACGAGCATGTATCCGCCATCGCCGTCATGCAGCGGGTGACTAAGCGTGGTGTTGCCCCTGGCTCCGTAATGCATGTGGTAGCCGCGCTTGACCGCCAGCGGGATGTCGTAACCCAGTGGACGAAAGACATCGTCCGACCAAGGGCCGAGCGCCACTACCGCCTCCCTCGCCGAGATCGACCCACCTTCGGACGGCAGACTCCAACTGGCGGCTTCCTCAGCGAGACGGCATGCATCGCCCTTTACGAAGCGCCCGCCCCTGCGCATGAATAGATCGGCGTAAGCTTTTGTCAGCATGCCGGGGTCGGACGAGGTTGGCGAGCCGCGGAAATGGACTGCCCCGATGATCTTGTCCGATAGGTGCGGTTCGAGCTCCCGCAATTGCGCACCAGTGAGCACCGCGTAATCGACCCCGTATTTGTCAAGGCGCCGAGCATTGGCGATGGCCTGGCGCAGACTTTCCTCTGTGCGCAAGCATCTGATCCAGCCCTCGTGCTTGACCAGGGCGCTGGCCGCGTCGCCGGCCTCGGCGATCAGCGCGTCATGCTCTCCGACGCATTGAGCCATCAGCGGTGCCAATGCCTGCGCCGAGCGCTCGATGCGCATTGGTGTCGCGTTCTGCCAGTAACGAAACAGCCAGGGGGCAAGGCCAGGCAGCGCCGATAAATGATAGGTGACATCGCTGCGATGGTTCATCGCATAGCTCAAGACGGCGCCGAATTCGCGCGGAAAGGTGTAGGGGATCACTCCCTCGCGCTGAATCAAGCCGGAATTGCCGTAGCTTGTCTCTTCTCCCGCCCCGCGGCGGTCGATCAGCACGACGTCGCGACCGCGCTTTTGCAGGTGCAGAGCGACGCTGACTCCTACCATTCCCGCTCCGAGAACGATCACATCAGCGGGCGTGGCCATCGAGCCCGATTTCCTTGGGCGATCCTAGGTCAAATCACCTCCGCTTCCTTCAAGTTCTGAAGCTCGCCCGCCGACAGGCCTAGCCAGCCGCAGTAAATTTCTGTGTTGTGCTGGCCGATCGTCGGGCTCGGCCGGGTCTTGACCTTGTCGGTGCCGTGCAGGCGCAACGGCGTCGAGGGCACGACGATCTCGCCCAATTCGGGATGGTCGATCCGCTCCAGCATGCCGCGTTCGTGCATGTGCGGGTCGTTCATGACCTCTGGGGCATTGCGCACCGGCGCGCACGGGATGCGGAAGGCCTTGGTGCGGGCAACCACCTCCATCCTCGGCAAGGTCCGGGTCCAGGCTTCGACCAGCGCGTCAGTCTCCTCCATATGCGCGACACGCCCGGCATTGGTCGCAAAGCGCGGGTCGTCTTTGAGATCCTCGCGGCCCATTGCCTTCAGCAGGTTTTGGAAGTGCGCCTCGGTTACGACGTGGATCGCGACATGCCCATCGGCAGTCGCAAAGACATTGTACGGAGCGCTGTTGAGCCCGGATTGCCGATTGCCGGTGCGCGGCGGGATTTCGCCGGTCCGGTAGTAATAGTCGTAGCTCGCCGCCAGGGTCGGGTAGACCGCCTCCTGCATCGCCACTTCGACGAGCCGACCGGTCCCGCTGCGGTCGCGGTCGTAGAGTGCCGTCAGGATGCCGGCGTAGAGATGGATCCCTCCCATGAAATCGACCAGGGTCGGCCCGGCCTTGACCGGCGGTCCGTCGGGAAACCCGGTGACGCTCATGATCCCCGAGGCTGCCTGGATCGTCATGTCCATCGCCAGATTGTCACGGTCCGGCCCGCTGATGCCGAAACCCGTGCCGGTGGCGTAGATCAGCCGCGGGTTGACCGCGCGCAGCCGGCTCCAACCGACGCCGAGATCGTCCATCGTTCCGGGCGAGAAGTTTTCGAGCAGCACATCGGCGCGCCCAACCATCTCCTCGAGCAAAGCGCGGCCGCGCTCGTGCTTGAGGTTCAGAGTGATCGCGCGCTTGTTCTGGTTCAGCATGGCAAAGGGCAGAGTGGCGCTCTTGCCGGGCTCGGCGCGCCGGCGCCCCGGCTCACCGCGCGGCGGCTCGATCTTGATCACGAAGGCGCCCGCCTTCGCCAACAAAAAGCTCGCATAAGGCCCCTGAAAGATCTGGCCAAAATCGAGCACGGTCACATCCGATAAAGGCGATTTGGCCCGTGATTGCACCATCGGCTCTTCCCGCATTTCTGTTGATCGGAAATTTCAATCGCACTTGGGCTTTTGACGAGTCATGCTAGCCACAGGCTCGCACGGAGGATCGAAAAAATGAAATACGACGTGATCTCGGCTGACAGCCACCTCGATCTGATCTGGCTGCCGCCTGACCTCTTCACCAGCAACGCCAGCGCCGCGTTCAAGGACCGCATGCCCTATGTGACCGATGGGCCGCGCGGCAAGGAGTGGGTTACCAAAAGTGGTTCGACCTTTGGGCTGATGAACGGCATGGGCTCGGGCGGTCGGCAGTACATCCCCGGCCAGATCCACCGCTCGGACCGGATGGCCGCGGAAGGGATCTACGAGGACGGCAAGAAGGGCATCCGCCGGATGACGGAGCCCGAGTTGCGGATCAAGGATCAGGATCGCGACGGCGTGCAGGCCGAGGTGTTGTATGGGATCCTGGGGGCGACCAATCGCCTGAAGGACGACGAAGCGGCCGGCGAGATGCTGCGCATCTACAACGAGTGGCTCGCCGATTTCTGCGCCACCCATCCCGACCGCTTTGCCGGGCTTGCCTGCATCCCCAACCACGACATCGAGGCGGCAACCACCGAGATCGAGCGTGTTGCCCGGCGCGGGGTGGCGCGCGGCCTCGAAATCTCCCGCCGCCACAACATGGCGCCATTGTGGGATCCGTGGTGGAACCCGGTTTGGGACGCGGTCGCGGCAACCGGGCTGCCATTACATTTCCACACGATCGGCAGCGGCAACCGGCCCGACACCTCAAAGCTCGCCCCTAAGGTCCAGCTTGCCGCCCGTGCCGCCGGCATCACCAATTTCCAAATGGTGATGGCCGACGTGCTGTTGTCGATGATCTTTTGCGGCGTACTCGAACGCCACCCCGGCTTCAAGATCATCATCGGTGAGGCTGGGATCGGCTGGATCCCCTATGTGCTCAACCGCATGGACGCCGAGTGGGAGGACCAGTTCAAGGAGCTCGATCTGAAGATGCCGCCGAGCGAATACTGGCACCGGCAGTGTTATGCGACCTATCAGACCGATCCGGTCGGGACGAAACTCGTCGACGACATCGGTGTCGGCAACATCATGTGGGCTTCCGACTTCCCGCACCCCGACGGGATCTGGCCGGATTCTCAGGAATACATCGAGAAGGAGCTCGGCCATTTGCCGGCCGCCACCCGCCACAAGATCGTCTGCGAAAACGCCGCCAAGCTCTACCGCTTCGTGAACTAAGCACCCGCCCCCGGAGGGACGAGAGGAGATCCGGCGGAGAGAAATCCTGTCTCCGCCGGATAAACCGCGCTCGATCGACTCCCCGGTCGAGGATGCTGTTTCGGGGACGATGCCGTCGCTGAATTCACTCAGGTAGCCGAATGCTCGACACGACGCAAACGTGCCTCGTGGTCCTCGCTACCCAGGTGGCTTCGTCCGTCTGATCCCAACGGATTTCACCGGCACCCATCCGATCAGCTACCTGTCCAACTGCACTCCGAGCTTCTTCAGCCGTTCTGTAGAAGTCTCTCAGCCCGTCTTATAGCTCCGAACACCGCGTCACTGTCGACGCGATACACAACCCACAACCAAACCAGGTCTGTCATTAGAGTGAACCCAACAACAGCAGCGGGGGATCTCTGAACCGGAGGAACGGGATTGCTCCCTGATAGAGTACTCGGCATCAGGAATTTGCCAGTGCAGCCCTTCGCTGAGCACACCGTCGGCTGCTGATCGCCGGCTGATTTCGCAATGACGTCTCCAAGGGACCGGATCAGCCATAACGGCTTTCGCCCGAGCCTTACCCAGGCACGTCGTGGCACGAGCCGATGGTGATCGTCTGGCACGATAGATCGTGCCACATCATGGTTAATATGAGGTTAAGAGCAGTCGGGTCGCGCAGCCGAAGAGCGCCTTGGGGCCTTTCGCGAATGCCCTAGCGACCGTCGCAGCCTACGGCAGGGTAGGCGCATTGATCGATTGCTACATCGGCAAACCTGGCCGGTTTGTCGAAGTGTGAGCCATCTCTCATCCGGAAAACGGGTAGGCGGGCGGCCGGACCCATATAGCTACGATCGGTGCGCCGTCGCGCTCGCCAAGGATTGTGATCTCCCAGGCTAGGGGCGCTTCGCTGTGGCGCCGCGATATTTCAATAACAGCTATCACAAAATAGTCAAATTCGCATGGCATATTGCCCGATCGCAGCCCCCGGAATGGGCCGCAACCACGAGAAGCCGATCGATGACCATACTCTCCAGCTATTTTACCCGCTTGCTGATCTCAACCCTGAGACGAACTATCCTGCTCTTAACCTGCAGAAGCAGGAGGCAGGAGGGGATTGCCCAACCGGAGATTGCATCCGGCAACGTAATCGCTGCCCCGGCGGTCACACCGCGTCGGTCAGTCCGCCGAGAAAATCCTGGACCGCACGGTTGAAGGCGGCCGGCTGATGCAGGTTGGAAGCGTGGCCGGCATCGGGGATCGTCACCCGCACGGCACCCGGGATCTTGCGCGCC
Organism: uncultured Alphaproteobacteria bacterium; assembly: GCA_963703745.1. Classification (GTDB taxonomy): domain Bacteria; phylum Pseudomonadota; class Alphaproteobacteria; order ATCC43930; family CGMCC-115725; genus AP-15. The sequence continues at coordinate 28,931 of CAVPFL010000003.1, forward strand.
ATGTAATCGGCGGCGGCGAGAAAATGCGTGTCCTCGGCGCCGACTACGACGAGGGTCGGCACGGTGATCGTGTCGAGCCCGGCGATGATATGGTCGTCGTCAGACTGCACCAGCATGCCGCGCGCCGCACCGGCAAGGCCGTGCGCCGAGCGATGCTTGCTCATGCGAACCTCGTCGCTCTCGCCGAGTGCGGCGAACCCGCGGGCGTCGAGATCGTCGGCTCGTTGCCTTGCCCGCTCGTTCCACGCCCGGCGCGCCTCCGGGTTGCGAAAGCCGGGCCCAGTGTCGAACAGCATCAATGCCCCAACCATCTCGGGATGAGCGAGGTAAAAGGCCAGCGACATATAGCCGCCGAGCGAGAGACCGCCGATCACAGCACGGTCGATCCGGCAACGGCGCAGCAATGCCGCCATGTCTTCGACCGTCAGCGCCTCGGAATAGGCCGCCGAGTCGTCGGGGCCGTCGCTCTCGCCGTGGCCGCGCATATCCCAGACGATGACCCGGTGGCGTGCGACGAGGGCCGAGATCTGCCCGTTCCACATCCGGCAGGTAGCGCTGTAACCGTGGCTCAGCAGAATGGGTGGGCCGTGCCCGTGATCCTCGTAATAGATCTTGACGCCTTCGCGGTCGAGAAGGGGCACGATCCCTCCGGGTGGGCGAGTTGGGGAGACGGCGCCGCCTGCCGCGGCGCCGTCAGCTTGGTTCAGTGCAGCGGCGAGAAGGCGGCCGGAACCACCAGCATGTTCTCCTGCTTGATCATCATGTTGGGTCCGCCGCCGGAGGGAGGCGGCCAGATACCCTTGGCTCGCGCCTCTTCACGGATGCGGAAACGGTCGGAGGCGTCCTTGTAGGCCCAGATATGACACCATTTGTTGAGCCCGCCGAGCTCCGTGTACCAGGCGCCGACCAGTGGCGAGAGCTTGGTGCGTGCCTCGATATGCCCGCTCCAGCGGTCGATCACCCCAGGGATGCCGCCCGGCTTGAAGGTGTAGATGCGGATCTCGTAGAGATTACCTAGCTGGCGCGGCTCAAGCTTCGGCGAGAACGGCGCCGGAATGTAAATATCGCTCTGCAGCTCGACCTCGAACTCCCGCACATTGGGCGGCCAGCCCTGCAGCTTTGTTGCCTCCTCGCGTTGCCGGGTGCGTGCGCCGAGATCGTCATAGGGCCAAACATGGATCACCCGGTTGAGGGGACCCACCTCGGTGTGCCAGAAGGCGGCAAGCGGCGAGACCTTCGCCCGCGCCGGCAATGCCGCTCCGAAGCGCTCTTCGAAGGTGGCGACCGTGCCCGGCTGCAACGTGTAGGTGCGCATCTCGATGATCATACGGTCTTCTCCGTTTTGCGGGTCAGCCGGGCGACGCTAGACCCTGGTGACCACGTGTCAAGGGCGCCGTGCCCGAGCCGCCACCCGGGTTCCGCCGATGACGCCGTCAGCGGGCCGATGCCTGAGCTGTTCGAACGTTTCCGCCCATCAAATAGATCAGGTGCTCGATGGCTGCGCGTTGCTCCTTCGAGGGTCGGGTCTGCGCCGAGATGCTGTTGCGGATCCAGGGGCTCTCGTCCAGAAAGTTCCAAAACCCGATCCGGCGGGCGCATTGTGGAGCTTCCAGAACGCACCATAGGCGCACCGAGTTCACACTCGTTACGTTGTTCTCCAGTTCCTCGACATTGTTTACGGAGGTCGGATATATGCACCAGTAACTCTGATAATTTTCGAACTCGAGCATTTGGCGATTGACCAGCCCCCGAAAACACATACGTCCATCGTATGAAATAAAGAATTCAGCAAATGGATCGATATATTTCATCCCATCATCGATAAATCGAATGGTTTCGAGATAGCCGCTCTGGCCGGGAAGCGGCGGGCGTTTGGCAAATGCGTCAGAGTTGATGCCCGCCTCGGCCCTGGTCAATTGCGATAATTCCTCTGGGACGCTAAATATCGACTGCCGTGGGGGTCCGAAGTATATTGGCGGCTCGGGCGAGCACGCCCCCGCCAGGACCGCTAAGGCAACCAGTTGAATTAGCGATTTTGCGCTCATCCAGCTCGAACTCCCTGATCAACTCTCAGTGCTCTCTGGGTGACGCAATCTAACCAATTCCGAGATCTAGTACCACAAGACTCATCCGGCGGCCGATCGCGGCCTTGGTCGAGGTTGTCGCATTCCTCGCCTAACGACTATCGTATTCCAGCGTCATTCGAGCCACCGAACCGGGAAGCCGCAGATGCCGATCATTCCTCAAGTGCTCGACTATCGGGACGAGCTGACCGCGATCCGCCGCGACATTCATGCGCATCCCGAGCTCGCCTTCGCCGAACAGCGCACCTCCGACCTCGTCGCGGCTAAGCTCGCCGAGTACGGATGCGAGGTCTATCGCGGGCTCGCCGGTACCGGGGTGATGATCGGCACGATCCGGCGCGGCAACACGCCCGCCGCCATCGGTCTGCGTGCCGATATGGACGCGCTGCCGATCCAGGAGATGAACGACTTCGCCTATCGCTCGACCCACGACGGCAGGATGCACGCCTGCGGCCACGACGGACACACGACGATGCTGCTCGGCGCCGCCAAGTACCTTGCCGCCACTCGCAATTTCGAAGGCACCGTGCACCTGATCTTTCAGCCCGCCGAAGAGGGCGGCGGCGGCGGCCGAGTGATGGTCGAAGAAGGGTTGTTCGACAAGTTCCCGTGCGATGCGGTATTCGCGATCCACAACAAGCCGGGCATCGCCGTCGGCCAGATCGCGGCAAAACCGGGCCCACTGCTCGCCGCCTCCGACCGCTGGGATATCCGCATCAAGGGCCGCGGCACCCATGCCGCGCATCCCCATCTCGGCACCGACCCCTTTGTGATCGGCGCGCAAATCGTGTTGGCATTACAGACGATCGGCAGCCGCAATATCGACCCCCTCAATTCGGCGGTCGTCAGCGTCGGCTTTATGCGAGGCGGCTCGGCCTACAATGTGATCCCGGATGATTTGCACATCGGCGGCACGTCGCGCAGCTTTCGTCCGGAAGTGCGCGACCTGATCGAGCGCAGGCTCGGTGAGATCGCTCATGGCGTTGCGGCACTGCACGGAGCCAGCGCCGAGGCGGACTACCGCCGCAACTATCCGCCTACGATCAATCATGCGGCCGAGACAGAATTTGCCGCCGAGGTTGCAGCCGAGATATGCGGTTCGGACCGGGTCATCCGCGACCTGGCTCCGTCGATGGGCGGCGAAGACTTCTCGTTTATGTTGAACACTCGTCCCGGAGCCATGCTGTGGCTCGGCAATGGCCCAGGCGAGGACGGTTGTTTCCTGCACAATGCGCGGTACGACTTCAACGACGACGCCCTCGCGATCGGCGTCAGCTTTTTCGCGCGGCTCGCCGAACGGTTTCTCGAAAGAGCCCTCCGCTGAGGCCTATACCGGGCCGAGACCGAGCAGTCGGCGTGCCAACGTAAGGTGTGGCCGGTCGACCATCTTGCCATCCACCGCGAGCGTTCCGGCACCGGGATTGTCGGCGAACGCACCGACGACCCTGCGCGCCCAGAGGAGCTCCTCCTCGGTCACCGAGAAGGCCTCGTTGATGACCGCGATTTGTGCCGGATGGATGGCCATTTTGGCGGTGAAGCCCGAACGCCGGGCGGCGACGCACTCGGCGGCGAGCCCCTTCTCGTCCCGGAAGTCGGTAAAAATCGTGTCGATCGGCGCGGCCTCGGCCGCCGCGGCCACCAATAGGCAAAGCGACCGAGCCAGCCGATAGACGTCGTCGTAGATTCCGTCCGCCCGACGGTTATGGCCGCCGAGAGCGGCCGCCAGATCCTCTGCACCCCAGGTGATGCCTTCAAGCCGCGTCGACACCCCGGCATAGGCCCCATCAGCATGATTGGCGAGCGCCAACATTGCGGCAGGCGTCTCGGTCGCGATGGCGATTACCCGGATCGTTCCGCGCTCCAATGCGGAGGCTGCCTCCAGAGCGGACAGGTAATGATCGAGTGTGCGCGCATCCTCGGGCAAGCACTTTGGCAGCGCGATGCCGTCGGGCCTTTCCGGCACGACCGCAACAAGATCATCGAGCGCCACTCCGCTAGCCAGAGGGTTGATACGAACATAACGACGAAAATCCGCAGATCCGCTCGAAGCCAGAAAAGCGCGCGCTTGACTTCGCGCCGCCGGGCGATTCGCCGGTACCACCGAATCCTCGAGATCGAGGATCAAGGCATCGGCGCCGGAGTGTCGGGCATGGTCGAGCTTGCGCTCGCTGTCGGCGGGGACGAAGAGCAAAGAGCGCATTCATCACCCCGCCGGCCGGTATTTCATCAGAGCGGCCCGTCGACAAACTGCGACGGTTTCTCCGCGCTGGTTGATGCCCTGGTGCTCGAACTCTACGATGCCGGCGTCCTGGCGGGACTGGCTGCGCCGCTTGCCTCGCACGATCGTTCGCGCTCGCAACGTGTCACCGTGAAAGACCGGTTTGGGAAACCGGACTTCGCTCATCCCCAAATTGGCGATGGTGGTCCCGAGCGTCGTTTCACCGACGCTCATACCGATCACCAGACCGAGCGTAAAGACGCTGTTTACCAGACGCTGGCCAAACTCCGTCCCCTTTGCGAACTCCTCGTCGAGATGAAGCGGTTGCGGGTTCATCGTCAGGGTGCTGAACAGCACGTTGTCCATCTCACTAACGGTGCGGCTCACCGCGTGATCGAAGACTTGGCCTTCCTCAAATTCCTCGAAATACAAACCCGTCATCGGATCGATCCCTTTCTCGCCCCGGCCGGTGCCATCTCCGACGCGACCGGAAAATCGAACGGCGCCCGGGAATCCGGCTCGACCGGGGTTCCGGAAATACTTAGCATGCGCGCCGTGTCGTGGGAGGGTCTGTGGGCAGGGCCCTCGAGCGGTTGCTTGTGGAACCAAGACGGGGCTGGAAGCGGCTGGAATGAACATTGATCAGCTGATCGCTGAATACGGCACATATACCTATCTGATCGCGTTTGTCTGGACCTTCCTCGAAGGCGAGACGATCGTCCTGTTTGCCGGTTTTGCGGCGGCGCAGGGTCTGCTCAATCCGGTTCTGCTGCTCGTGGCTGCTTGGCTTGGCAGTTTCGCCGGTGACCAAGTCTATTTTTGGATCGGCCGGCATTTCGGGATCGGGATATTGAACCGATTTCCACGATGGCGGTATGGCGTCGAAGAAGCGCTGCGCTGGCTGGAGCGGTACAACACCGGTTTCATCCTGTCCTTCCGTTTTATCTACGGCATCCGGAATCTCTCTTCTTTCGCTATGGGGCTGAGCGCCGTTCGCTGGCAGCGCTTTCTGTCGCTGAATTTCCTCGCCGCCGGCCTGTGGGCAGCGAGCTTCATCGCCGCCGGCTATTTCCTCGGACACGCGTTCCACGCTGTCCTTGGTCATCTCGTCCGTTCCTTCAGCCTCGTGATGCTCGGGGCGTTCGTCGTTTTCGCCGTCGTCGTTCGGATCGCTCACCGGTTGCAGAGACGGCGTCAGATCAGGGTTCCGGCGGGCATCAACGTCGTGATTCCGCCCCCCTGAAGTCGGCGGAAGGGTTTGTTCGCCGATCATCGAAGAACCGCGACCGGGCTGCCAATCACGAGTTGCAGAGCGTCTGCTGCCTGGCCGGAGTTGACGGCGATCTCGACGAGGCCGTTCGAGTTCTCGTACCAGAAGGGCTCGCCGGGCGGGACATCGGAAAAGGTGAGAGCCCGCATCAGCACTCGCTCGGATACGGCGAGCCGCGCGTCGTTCGGCAGGAGGCTCCCACGCAGCCCTGTCATCGCGTTGCCGTACCGGTCGACATAGACAATCTCCGGCAGGTCGTCGGGCCAATCGGCATGTCGGCCGATTTCGGGGGCGCGTGGTTTATGGGTAGGACGTTCGCCGCGAGCGAGCCACCCCGCTACCGGGGCAAACAGGTCGCGACCGTGAAAGCTCGCGGACAGCGTCTCGGGGCGCCACAGGATCTCCCAGGTCCGCGCGCTCTCGGCACGCCGCATGACCTGCTCGAATAGGCCGTTGTCCGGGCCGACATACCAGCGCCCTTCCGCCTCGACGATGACCGGAGCGCGCGGGCCACCCACACCCGGATCGATCACCGCGAGGAGCACGGTTCCAGGCGGAAACCAAACCCCATAGGCGGCCAGCAGATAGGCGGCGGGCTTTGGCCTTCCCGCCGGTGCATCGGCAAAGAGTTCGACGACCGGAACCCCCGGAGCTGTCCGGAAAAGGACCGCCTTGACTTGGCCGGTGTAGGGTCCCTCGAGCCCAAAATCGGTGAACAAAGCGATCATTAGGAGTCGCAGGGGCTGCCTCGTCGGGATCCGGAATCACAAAAAGATCGGTGCAGCACAAGCCCAATTTTTATCGGAGATTGTGTCATTGATGCCACAGTGTCCCGCCCGACGCTAACGTTAGATTTCCGGCATTTTGGTCAAGTTTTCGCTCCCTATTCGATGGCAGGCTCAAAAAGTCGCAGCGCTAGGCAATCATCGGTTGGGCGATAGCAGGCACTAGACCAAGAGGACTTCAAGTTTTTCTTCCACTTTGCAGCGTCCAGACCTGACAATGAATGGAGTTGCTCTTGAAAATGGTCAATGGCTGGGTATGCTGCTGCCGTTATCGCGGACGTTGATTGGGCTTGGGGGAATGCGATGAGGAAGGTTGTCTTGGCTGCGGCGCTGTTCGCTGCCGCGTCGTTTCAGGGCGCGTCTGCTGCCGACAAGCAGTGCTACTCGGCGGCGGATGTCGAGGCGGAGCAGGCAATTCTGTTCCAGACCAACGTCATGGTGATCAGTTCGGCTTGTAAAGACACGGTTTACGGCGAGTTCCGTGCGCGCAACAAGGATGCGATCATCCGCTATCAGAAGGCGATGATCGACCATTTCCGCCGAGCCGGGTCACGCAATGCCCAAAGCGACTTTGATCGCTGGAATACCAGTCTCGCCAATGAGATCTCCCTCAAGCAGGGTGCGCTTCCGATGGGGCAAGTCTGCCAGCAAGCCACTGAAATGATGAAGCTCGCAAGCACCCTCGACGCGAAGGGGCTTCACGATTACGCGGTAGCCAAGGCGACGAGTGCCGCCGATTCGCATCCGCGATGCACCAAGTAGCGGGTTAAAGCCCCGTACACGCCAACCGACCCCGCCACCGCGGAACGTTCCGCACGGTTGGGGGCAAGAGAAAATTTCGGCGTCGCAGGAGTCTCGACGATGCGCCCGGCGATGCCTATGTGGCGGAGGTGCTCACCGGCTTAAATCAATTCGGTGCGCTGCTGTCCGTGGTCATCGTCGACGTGGTGCTCGCCGGCGACAATGCGATCGTAGTCGGAATGGCAGCCGCCGGGCTCCCCGTCGAGCGCCGCCGCCGCGTCATCGTCCTGGGTATAGCCGCCGCCACAATACTGCGGATTCTGCTCGCTTATTTTGCCGTGCAGCTGCTCGCAGTTATCGGCGTGGCTTTGGCTGGCGGCGTACTGCTCCTCTGGGTGTCGTGGAAGATGTACCGCGAGTTCCGCGAGATGCAGATCGCTCGACACACGACCGCAGCCGCGGACGGCTGTTGCCACAATCGGGTCCCTCTGCGGCGGAAGAGCGCCGCCCAAGCACTGACCCAGATTGTGCTCGCCGATGTATCGATGTCACTCGACAATGTGCTCGCGGTGGCCGGCATCGCACGCGATCATTTCAAGCTGCTGGCATTCGGGCTCGTCCTCTCGGTCGCGCTGATGGGGGTTGCCTCGACCTACATCGCGCGGTTGCTTGATCGCCATTTCTGGATTTCTTGGGTCGGGCTCGGGATCATCACCTTTGTCGCGTTGCGGATGATCTGGGAGGGCTCGACCCAGGTGTTGAATCACACGCTGCAGCTCTGACGCTAACGGGAATTTAGACCGGAAGCTGCTGCGGATCTCACCACGCCACCGTGGTTGCGACCGGTCGCGCTCCTCGCTAGGTTGTTCGTTTACGTCTTTCCGCTACGGAAGGCGGCATGGAGCACTTGATACCGCGGCACATCCGGCTCACTTCCCATCCGGGAGATGCCGGCCGAAATGCGCTTCCGCTCCGTTGGGGTGCCCCGGTTGCGGCCGAACGTGGACCTGTGGTCGCGAGCCCCGCAGATCCGCAGCGTCGCAATGCGATCGGTTCCTATTCCGGCGCTTATGCGATCTATCGCGCGCTCGCAGTTGCCACACAGGCACTTGCGCGAAACCATCGCCCCGATCTGACCGACACCGCGCCGGCGGCGCGAATCGGGCCGCACTCCCAATGGACCGAAGCGAAAAAAATTGTGTCAATTGATCCTTGGGGTCATCTCGTCGGCGAGGTCTTCGCCGAGGAGATCCGCGCCGGCCTCGACGCGCGTCCCACAATCGCTATCACGACGGCGCGGCTTGCCACTCCTGAGCTCCGTCCGCTTCTTGCCGAAAACAGTCTGCTGGCCGACGGGAAGGTGCTGCTCGACAGCGGCGAGATCCGCGTCACCAAGGCGGCGATCGACCCGGTTTGGTATCTGCCGGGGGTGGCTGCGCGCTTCGGGGTCTCCGAGCCCGATCTCCGCCGCACCTTGTTCGAAGAGACGGGGGGCATGTTTCCTGAGCTGGTCACCCGTCCCGACCTGGAGGTCTTGCTGCCGCCGATCGGCGGGACGACCGTCTATTTTTTTGGCGACGTCGAGCGTCTCGCGGAGCCGAGCACGGTAATCGCCTGCCGCGTCCACGACGAGTGCAATGGTTCGGATGTCTTCGGCTCGGACATTTGCACATGCCGCCCTTATCTCGTTCACGGGATCGCAGTCTGCGTCGAGACCGCGCAACAGGGCGGAGTCGGGATTGTTGTTTACAACCGCAAGGAGGGTCGCGCGCTCGGTGAAGTTACCAAGTTCCTCGTCTACAACGCCCGTAAGCGACAACCGGGCGGCGATACGGTCGATGGCTATTTTCGCCGCACCGAATGCGTCGCCGGCGTGCAAGACATGCGTTTTCAGGAGTTGATGCCGGATGTTTTCCACTGGCTCGGCATTCGCCGGATCGACCGCTGGGTCTCGATGTCAAACGTCAAACGCGATGCGCTCGAGGCGCAGGGGATCGAGGTGGTGCAGCAGCTGGCGATCCCGGATCGGCTGGTGCCGCTCGATGCAGCAGTCGAAATAGAGGCGAAAAAAGCTGCCGGATATTTCTCGCCGCCCGGGACACCGGGTCCGGGCGAGCTACGCCGCATGAAAGGCCGTGCCCTCGGCGAGTGAGGCGATGGCGCTGTTGAGTGCTGGCGCCGTGCGCGCTCGTTGCGCGATCGTGTCGGAGGCGGTCCGGCGTGGCGAGACCCGATATTTCCGGCTCGACCCGGAGCGGCTCGACGAGGCCGCGCGACGTGTCATCGACGTGACCCGACGGCGCTATCCTGATTTAGCCGTCCCCTACCATAGCCGCTGGCGACACTTCTCGACCGGCGGAATTGACCGCGCGGCCCTCGTCGCCCCAGGTGCCGACCTGATCGAAACCGCACGGGCGCGGATCGAGCTGGCCATCGTCTCGGTTTTCCTTGATGCCGGAGCGGGACCGCGCTGGCGCTATCACGAGGTGGAGACCGGTCAAGTCCTGTCCCGTTCCGAGGGTCTTGCCGTGGCGACCCTTCGCGCCATGCAAACTGGGCTCTTCTCCGCCGATCCTGCGAGCCCGTGGCGCGCCGATGCCAAGGCGCTGGCGCTGATTACTCCGGAGAGCCTCGCGCGGGCGTTCCAGTACGCCGCCGAGAACGAGCTCGTCGGCTTCGAAGAACGAGCCGTGCTGCTGCGAAGGCTCGGAGAGGTGTGTGTCGCGTCCCCCGCACTGTTTGGGACACCGGCCCGTCTCGGCCGGCTTTACGATCATTGGTCGGCCGGCGCTCAGCCGCTTTCCGCGAACGATGTGCTTGGCACGCTGCTAAAGGCGTTCGGTGCGATCTGGCCCTGCCGAATCAGCCTCGCCGGTGTCCCACTCGGAGATTGCGGCCGTCATCCCGCTATGCCCGGCGACGGGCTCGTGCCGTTTCACAAGCTCTGCCAGTGGCTGGCCTACTCGCTGATCGAGCCGCTCGATGCTGGCGGCGTGCGAGTCGTCGATCTCGATGGGCTGACCGGGCTTGCCGAATACCGCAATGGCGGCCTGTTCCTGGATTGCGGCGTTATCGCGCCACGTGACCCGGAGCTCCTGCAACATCCGCTCGAGGCGCTAAGCGAGCCCGTCGTCGAGTGGCGGGCGCTCACGGTAACCCTGCTCGATCAGCTTGCCGTCCTCGTACGCGAGCGTCTGGGCAAAAGCGCCGATGATTTTCCCCTCGCCAAGGTCCTCGAAGGAGGCAGCTGGTCGGCGGGACGAGAGATCGCTCTCGAACGGCGGCAGGACGGCAGTCCGCCACTCGCTGTCGTCAGCGATGGCACCTTGTTTTAGGGAAACGACGATGCAACCCCAATGGGCGAGCTTAACGGTCGTGGAGCATCCGCTCGTTCAGCACAAACTGTCGATAATGCGCGACCGTAATACCTCGACCGCGGAATTTCGCCGTCTGCTGCGCGAGATCAGCCTGTTATTGGCTTATGAGGCGACACGCGAGCTGCCGCTCGCCCCGACTGAGATCGATACGCCACTCGAGCGCGCGAGTTTCCCATTGCTGGCCGGCAAGAAGCTGTGCCTGGTGTCGATCCTGCGCGCTGGCGGCGGCATTCTTGACGGGATGCTCGATCTGCTGCCGTCGGCGCGGGTGGGGCACATCGGGATCTACCGCGACCCGCAAACCCTGCAAGCGATCGAATACTATTTGAAGCTACCCGACGACTTGGCCGAACGCGATGTGATCTTGGTCGACCCGATGCTTGCCACCGGCAATTCGGCGGTAGCTGCGATCTCGCGTCTCAAAGAGCTTGCGGCGCGCTCGATCAAATTCGTTTGCCTGGTTGCCGCACCGGAAGGGATTGCCAAGGTTTCGAGCGTCTTCCCCGATGTGTCGATCGTGGCAGCGGCGCTCGACCGCTGCCTTGACGGGCACGGCTACATCCTCCCTGGGCTCGGCGACGCCGGCGATCGCCTCTTCGGCACCAAGTAGTCGGGCTCCTTTTACCCGGCTCATCTGAAGCATTGTACCAAGACGGTGAACTTGAGCGCGCGTTCGGCGATCTCCGGTGTCGACAATGTCTCGTCGGCGATGGCGGTTTGGTACGGCACTCCGCTGCGATCGAGCAACGCGCGGGCATATTGGGCGTTGACCGCGAAATTGACGTTCTCGGGTAACGCACCGGTCCGTTTGACGAAGCGCAGAGCGTTGAGCTTGGCGACGACAACTCCGGCCACTGCACCACTCGCGTCGAGAAGAGGGCTGCCGCTGTTTCCGGGCTGCACGGGTGCCGTTATTTGCAACTGATGCGGGTCGTCACGCGGCCCCGCCAATCTGCTGACGATCCCCGCAGTAACGCTCGCCTGCGAGCTCAGCAGACCCTGGAGCGGGAAGCCGACGACGACCACAGCCTCGCCTGGCTTGACCGGGTTATCGCCACGCACCAGCGCTGCGTCGGCGACGGGTTCAGGCAAGCGTAAGATCGCCAGATCGGCTGTCGGGTCTGTCGCGATAAGCGTCGCTAGGACTGGTGACCCATTGTGCAGCACGCGTACCTCGCGGCAGCCGTCGACGACATGGTGGTTGGTGAGGACAATTCCGGTCCGGCTAACGATCAATCCGGAACCGCCCGAGCTCAGCCGCTCACCGCCCGGCGGTTGGCTCGTCATTTCGTGCGGCGCCGCTACTCCTTCGTCGGGATCCGGGCCTCCTGGGATCCAGGATCGCGCGGCGACGCGTGCCGCTTCGACCTCGGGGAGCGCGATTTTTCGCGCAAGCCGGTCGCGACCCCGCACTGCCTTGTCGTGTACAGCCTGATCCGAGGCCAGACGGGCGGCAATGCTGTACCAGATGTATGCGCGTAGCGGATCGTGCGGCACCAGGCGGCTATGGTCGAAGGCTGCCGCGAGATTGAGTTGCGCGAGCGGATAACCACTGATCGCGGCGCGTCGAAACAGGTCGAGCGCCGAGTTGAGGTCGCGTAAACGGGCAGGACCGGCCGCCTCGAGAATAGCCAGGGCGTTTTGCACTGCGGGATCGCCTTGGTCTGCAGCCATTCGGTACCAGCGGGCGGCCTCTGGCTGGTTCTTGCGAACCCCGAGTCCCGTTGCGTAACCGCGTCCCACATTATATTGCGCAGCGGCGAGGCCCTGCGCAGCGGCAAGACGGTAAAGACGGACGGCCTCGGCGGCGTTCTGCGCGACGCCGCGGCCGCGCTCGCTGATCACTCCCAGGTAATTCTGACAAGGCGCGTCGCCGGCTTCCGCATCGGTCTTGCAGGCCGCGTATGCCGCGAGAAAGTCGCCGCGCTGTTCGGCGGCTTCGGCGCTAGCAAAATTGGCGGCGGCGGGCCGAACTGCCAGCGCGAGGAGGATGATAGCAACGATATACAGCATCCCGGTTCGACATACGGTGTGTACCGCGAAGTCGACGTTGCGCCGCGCGGGGTCAAAATTTCGTCTAATTCCCGCCGCCGCGGCAGTAACACTGCCGATACTCAGACACCAGGACATATCCGGAGGCACAGTGATAGGCGCGCACCGCCTGCGCCTGACGTTCGCCGCCGCCCGAGCTGTGAGACCAATACACCGGGCTCGATACCGGGAAGAGAACGTGCCAGCGGTCGCGGGCCTCCGGCACGTCCTGGATCATCGCATAGAGCCGCTCGAGACTGGCTAAATCGACACGCGGCAAGTGCCATTCCTGGGTGAACGTATATTCTGCCTACCAGGTCGCCGGAACCGTAGTGGTTGCGTCCGGCAGGTTGGTGAGATCGTAGGTCGTTTGATTGAGGAGGCCGCCGGCGGAATCGTAGGCGACCGTCCGGAAGGCCGGGTTCTGACCAAAGATCGCGCTCAGCGCCGGCGTGATCAGCGTGAAAGCGTAATAACCGCTGTCGTCGCCGACCAGGCGAAAATCGTCCGTATGGGTATGGCCGGCAAAGCTGGCGATCACCGCATCCGCATAGCGCCGCAATAGAGCGTAGAAGGGCTCGGCATAGGCGTCATCCCACATCGGCAGGATCGTGTCGGGACACGACCCCCGAACAAGCGTCGCAAAGGCGTCGACGCCAGGCGGGACGTGATACAGCAGCCAGACATGCTCTTGCGCCCGCTTTGCTGCCTCCAACTCGGCCTCGAGCCAGGCGAGGGTCGCCCGTCCGGGATCGGCGCCGTCTGGCGAACCGCAAGCATTGCGATAACGTGGCGAGAAGAAGACGGTATTCGCAAAGATTACCCTGACGCCGCGCAGGCCGGGATGCGCCACGCTATAATTCCCGTAGCTCGTCCAGTCTGCGTGGAAGCCGGGATTCCTTTTGGCACCGACGAGCTCGCGAAAGACCGGCAGCATGTCGGCGAGGAACGGCCCATCGGGCTGTAGCCAAAAGTCACCACACACCTCATCGTTGTTGCCCAGCGCGGGCAGGATTGGCCTATCGGGAAATGTCTGCTCGATTTGCTGCGCCAGAAACCGCATGGTCTTGCCCACAAACTGCCGATATGCGGCGTTCGAATGGTCCTCGGCGGCAGCGTCGAACCGGCGACGAAAATTGTGTGCAAGGAAGTCTCCAGGCACGAGCAGGAACGCGGCATCGGGCAACGTTTCTTTCATCTGTCGAAAAGCCGACCGGAGTAGCAGCCAGCTCGCGTCCGCGCCGTACCGGCCGAGGCTCGTCTCGCCCGAACTCTCGAGGAGGGCCCGCCAATTTTCGATCTCGATCGAGGCCAACCGATCGACCAGCCGCGGGTCAGCCATCGGGTCGAAATGCAGATCCGAGATCATCAGCAATTTCCCGGCGGCTGTCGGCGTGGCAGCGGCAGGCACCGGCTCTTCGCTCGCCGATGCAGACGGAGCGATGGCGAGTACTGCTCCCAACCCGAACCAGATGGCTCGGGCCCACGCTGCCAGGGTTTTTCGAGATTTCGAGTGGAACCACCCGGGTTGTGAAGCTCGATGGGGTTGGGCTTATCAGGGGCGCCGATCGCCCAGCAATCCTGCCCCACCAGGCCGCGACACGAGGGCTTAAGCCCATCTCGCTGATTAGCCTCTCGCCCCGCCTCCGACCGGCTGCGGTCCAGCGGGCCGCGCCGGGGGCGGCTGGGGTTCCAGCTCTTGCGCGGCCTCGAGCAGCTCCTGCCGCCGGCCGAGCCACAACGCGTTGACGAGCCATAGCGCAGCGATCGGAATCGCCACTATAGCCGTCCCCGCCGCGCCCAAACCCGTCGAGCGCAACAGGGCGACTAACCAGGCACCGACCTGATCACCGGTGCGGTAGACCACGGTATCGATGAAGCTCTTCGTTTTGTACCGGTCTTCGCGCGGGACGACGGTGAAGAGGACCTCGCGGGTCGGTCGGGCAATTGCGTAGTCCGACGCACGGCGCAGCACCTGGAACACCGCCACAGCTGCAATCGTCGGGAAGAGGGCCAGTGCACCAAATCCAATGATGGTGAGTGCCGGCAGAAACCCGAGCGTCAAGGCGACGCCGATCAGCAGTATGATCCGACCGGTCAGAAACAGTTGGACGACGAGCGTCAAAACATTGACCAAAAGATCGACAGTCGCAAAGAACGCGGTCTGCGCCCCGCGGTCGCTGAAGCTGCGGCTGACGATCCCCGCTTGCTGAAAATAAAGGAATGTCGAAGTGACCGCGAACAGTAACAAAAAGAGGCTGACGTTGACGAGGTAACGCGAGCGGAAGGCGTGAGTGATCCCGGCGAATACGCTCCCGCCAATCGGGGCCTCCGTGTCACCGGCGGTTGGCTGCCGATGTAATGTCGGTGACAGGCGCGACAGGCGGCCTACAGCGAACACTGCGACTTCGAGCAAGAGCGCCGCCCCGAGCAGCAAGAACATCGGTGAGACATAGCTCGCCAAGATGGCGGTCAAGCTCGAGCCGACGATCGCGCCGATCGTCGCGCCGGCGGCAATCAAGGCGAACAGCCGTTTGCCCTGCTCGGGGCTGAATAGATCAACGTTCATCTGCCAGAACATCGAAACGACGAACAGATTGAACACAGAAACCCAGATGAAGAAAATCCGCCCGACCCAGATGGTCTGCTGCGCATCGGCCCAGTACAGCAGCGCTGCGAACAGGACGATATTGGCGACGAAGAAGTGGTAGGTGATCGGGATGAATTGCGCGCGCGGCAGTTTTTTGACGAGATAAGCGAATGGGATATTCAGCACCAGCATGCAGACGAGAGTGCCGGTGAATAGCCATTGCAGATTGTTGACTCCGCCGGCGACACCCGCCTGGTCCCGGATCGGCCGCATGATGTAATAGGATGACAGGACCGAAAAGATATAGAGCCAGCACCAGCCGACAACCGGCGCTTCCTCGCGCCTCACTTCGATGAAGCGGCCCAGCACACGATGCACCCGATCCACCATGCCCCGGTCTCTACCCGGGGTGCGTTGGTCGGACAAGGCGGCTTAGTGGAGGCTGGCGACGATCTGCCGGATCTCTGCCGGCGTATGCTCGCCGCCGAGCGGCGTTCCGGGAACGAGATATTTACCCATCGCGAGCCCACCGACGATAACCGGCTCAAAGCCGATTTCACGAATGAGATTCGACGCGATTGCAAGGGCGTTCTGGTCATCGCCCGCGATCGGCACCCCAACCGGTTCGCCTGGGCGATGTGCATCCTCGGATAGCTTCGCAGAGCCGATCGCATTGAATGCGCGGACGATGTGAGCGCCGGCCAGCAGCTTCGCCGTGGCGAGACCGGCGCCCCCTTGCTGCTCAACCCACTTCGCGAGCTCGTCGCCGTCGCGACGCGCGATCGGGTTGCTCACGTCCAACACCAGTGCCTTCTTGGCGAGGGCTGGCCCATAATCTTTGCCAATTTGCTCCATAGCCGTATAGGGAACGACGATCGCGACGACATCCCCAAACGCGATCGCCTGCTCGACCGTGCCCGCTCGCGCGAGCGGGCCGAGGCCGTCGACGAGGCTCTTCAGCTCCTCGGGATGGCGCGACGAGAACATCACCTGGTGGCCGGCTTTCACAAAGGCTGTGCCGAGCGCACCGCCCTCACGTCCGGAACCGACCATTCCGATTCTTAGCGACGCGCCGCCAGCCGGTTGCGCGAGAGCCGCCACCGGCGACGCCGCAAGTGCCAGCATCGCCGCGCTGCTCACGGCCATGCGGAGAAAATCGCGGCGGTCTTGATTGGCGGATTGATCCCTTGCCATGATCTCCCTCAAGCAAAGCGGTTGTCACCGTCCTCGGCGCCTAAATCGCTCTCTCGGAAAGTTGCCACAACTCAAAATTCGCGTCGGCCGGCAGCGCGCTGGCGACAGGTCGCCGATGCACGCCACTCTAGCTAACGTCACCCTGGCGGTCGAGGCATCTAACGCCCGTTGGGAAATAGCCCCGGCTAGCGAGACCCGCGTTGGGCCGGTTGCCCCCCGCTTCTCGGCCGCTGATGAAAGAGCTCGACGAATTTGGCCCGCTGTTCGGGCGACAATGTCGCCAGGAACGCCAGAGTTGGTGCGAGCAGTTCGCGCTGAAGGCTGCGCCGTGCTTGGCCGGCTTCGTCGAACAGCCGGGCCGCGGTCGCCTGGTCCGCGTCAGGTTTGGCGAGCTCGGACCAGGCAGCGCTCATCATCGGTTCGACAGTGTCGCGCATCTGCTGCATATGCGCGCGCACGTTCTCGGAATACTGGTCGAACGCCTGTCTCTGTTGTGGATCGAGCGCGAGCTCTGCTCCTACCCGCTGCAGCCGCTCGGCAGGACTCGCCAGCGGCGGAGGCCCCTGAATGCGGATCCACAAAGCACCCGCGACAAAACACAAATTCAACAGCAGGGATAAGGTTAACACCACCGATAGGAGAGGGTGTCGCGTGGCACCGCGCCCCGCCGTCGAGACGAGCGTCACGTCCGCAAGACCTCGCCGAGATCGCGCAGGAAACCACTTCCCGGATCGAACAGCTCGGGCAGAAAGCTGGCATCGCTCGAAGGGACCGGAGCACTGAGCGTGCGCGACGCGTCGCTACCCATGGCAAACCCCAACCAGCTCGCCAACACCATCGCGGCGGCAAGGCTGCCCCATTGAGCGAAGCTCTGCAGGATACGCCCCCGCCGCGGCGGGGGCCTAAAGGGGATGACACGCGAGGTGGGCTCGCTCGGCAAAATCGCACCGGCTCGCGCGACGATGCGGTCCAACGTTCCCGGTAGCGCGTCGGGTACAGCGCCGGACCGCGCCGCCGCGACGTCGTCCTTCGCCGCGGGATCGGCGGCGAGAAGTGCGGCTATGCGATCGCTTTCGTCCGGCTCGAGAAGCCCGTCGGCGAAACCGGCGAGATCGAGAAAGCGCGAGACCTCGTCCTCCGTGGCGTCGGTCAGACAACTGCGGCGCCAGAGGGCACGGTCGGACGACCAGTCCGGCAATTCTTCCCGCTCCTCGTCGGTTCGGCTCATCGCAACGTTCTCCTCGCTTATCTACGTAGACGGCATCGCTGCCATCCCCGCAACCTTACGGTTCTATCTTTAAGGCGTCATAGGGCGGTCCCGGGTGGTTGAGAGCCTGTCATTCCTCCTTTGCCTTGAAATGGGCTCGCAGCTTGACCATCGCCTTGTGGTGCGCGCTACGCACGGTCTGCGGGTCGATGCCAAGCGTTGCGGCGATCTCGGCAACCTCCATTTCGCGATCATACAACATCGTCAAGATTTCGCGCTGCCGAGGTGACAGCAGCGCGTCCGGCAGCTTGAGCTTTTGTGCTGGCTCAACCGGGTCGACGGCCAGTCGGCCCTCAGGCACGGCGTCGATCGGCGTCAGAACCGGCCGGTGTCGCCGCATGGCATCGCGAGCGGTGCTGCGCGCGACGATGGTAATCCACGTGGACAGCCCGGCTCGCGCGGGGTCGTAGCTGCGCAGGAGCCGGAAATCATCCTTGCACAGGCGGAGAAAGACCTCCTGCGCCAGATCCTCGACCTCCGCTGCCTCTCGGGCTACCCCGCGTACGGCCGCGGCAACGAGGCCGGCATAGCGCCGCACAAACGCTTCCCAGGCCCCCTTGTCCCCGCGCGCGAGCGCGTCCAGCTCGCCTCCCTGCGCCAATCAGCCTGCCTCACACTGTTGGTTGGTGGATGCGGACGGCCGCATCTCGGCATTCCTGCCCACCCTCAACCGAGCGCGCTAAAGAAGTCGTTTCCCTTGTCGTCGATGACGATGAAGGCCGGGAAGTCAACCACCTCGATGCGCCAAACCGCTTCCATTCCAAGTTCGGGGTATTCGATGACCTCGACCTTGCGGATGCAGTCTTGGGCAAGGCGTGCGGCCGGCCCGCCGATCGAGCCGAGATAAAAGCCCCGGTGCTTCCTGCAGGCCGCTCGGACTTCGGCTCCCCGGTTACCCTTGGCGAGCGTAATGAAGCTCCCGCCTGCCCCCATGAAAGCATCGACATAGCTGTCCATGCGACCGGCTGTGGTCGGCCCGAAAGAGCCCGACGCATATCCCGCCGGCGTCTTCGCCGGTCCGGCATAGTAGATCGGGTGGTCTTTTACATAATCGGGCAGCCCTTCGCCGCGATCGAGCCGCTCTTTGAGCTTTGCATGCGCGATGTCGCGCGCCACGATCAGCGGACCGGTGAGGCTCAGGCGGGTCTTGATCGGGTACCCCGACAGGATCCGGCGGATCTCGTCCATCGGTCGGGCGAGGTCGATCGGCACGACCTCGCCGCCGAGCGCCGCGTGGTCGATTTCGGGCAGGAAGCGGGCCGGGTTCGCTTCGAGCTCTTCGAGGAACACGCCCTCGGCGGTGATCTTGCCGAGGATCTGGCGGTCCGCCGAACAGGAAACGCCAATCCCGATCGGCAGGCTGGCACCGTGCCGCGGCAACCGGACTACCCGCACGTCATGGCAGAAATACTTGCCGCCGAACTGGGCGCCGATGCCGAGATGGCGGGTCAGCTCGAGCACCTCCTCTTCGAGCCCGCGGTCGCGGTAGGCCTGGCCGTACTGGTTGCCCTCGATCGGCAACGCGTCGAGATAGCGGCAGCTGGCGAGTTTGACCGTCTTCAAATTCATTTCAGCCGAAGTGCCGCCGATCACGATGGCGAGGTGGTAGGGCGGGCAAGCGGCCGTTCCGAGGGTGCGGATTTTCTCGTCAAGGAATTGCAACAGCGATCGCGGGTTCAGCACGGCTCTGGTCTGTTGGTACAGGAAGCTCTTGTTGGCGGAGCCGCCGCCCTTGGCGATGAACAGAAATTTATATGCCTCGCCGGGTTCCGCGAAGATGTCGATCTGCGCCGGGAGGTTGTCGCCGGTGTTGACCTCCTCATACATCGACAACGGGGCCAGCTGGCTGTAACGCAGATTGGTCTCGGTATAGGTGCGGCGGATGCCGGCCGAGAGAGCCGCGGCATCGTCGCCATCGGTCCAGATCTGCTGCCCTTTCTTGCCCATGACGATCGCGGTGCCGGTATCTTGACACATCGGCAGCACGTTGCCGGCGGCGATATTGGCGTTCTTCAACAAATCGAACGCGACGAAGTTGTCGTTGGCCGAGGCCTCCGGATCGTCGAGGATGGCCCGCAGCTGAGCGAGATGGCCGGGGCGCAGCAGGTGTGCGGATTCGATGAAGGCTTGGCGTGCAAGAAGGGTCAGGGCCTCGCCGTCCACCTTGACAATGCGGCGACTCTCGAACGTGCCAAGCGACACGTAATCGCCGGTGAGCTTGCGGTAGGGCGCGTCATCCGCGCCGAGTGGGAAGAGCTCGTGATAGGCGGCATTGCTCATGCATCACCCCGGGGTGCGATCTCGCCGCACAATCGCCGTTTCCGCATCAGCGTCAAGGGTTGCATCGCCGTCGTGTATGCTTCGAGACGCCGCCCTAAGGCCACTCAGCGTGAGATCCATCGGTGATGCATTGAGAAATTCCTCATCCTGAGAGCCTGTGAAACAATCCCTCACCACTTATCCATTCGTCACCCCGGCGCAGGCCGGGGCCCATCGCGCCGCGGCAGGGACCTATAGTAGTTGTCTAAGCGATTGTAACTTCTCGAAAAGCTTGGAATGGCGGAACCATGGGTCCCGGCCTTCGCCGGGAAGACAGAACTGATTTGCGCTGAACCCCGAGCGCGATCTTCATTCGTTCCCAAACTCTGCGGAGGCTGCCCTTCGAAACGCCGCCTGCGGCGGCTCCTCAGGACAAGGCGGCCATCTCGAAGAGCCTGCCCTCGCGAAGGCGGGGGACGCACAGCGCTGATCGAGCTATCGCTTGCGAAACTTGTCGAGCGTCACGATCTCGGCGGCTTGCCGCGGCGGTTGCTTTGGCGCCTCCGCCGCGGGGATTTTCGCGGGCAGTGCGGCGCCGCCTTGCGGCTCCGCGGCCGAGATTTCGAACTGAAGTCCGAACTTGACCGAGGGGTCGGCGAAGCTGGTCATCGCCACAAAGGGGATGGTCAGCTGCTCCGGCCGGTTTTGAAAGCTCAAGGTGACAGAAAATTCTTGCTCTCCGACTTCAAGACCCCGGAACTGATGTTGAAGAATGATCGTCATTTCTTCTGGGTACTTGTCTCGCAGGTAGTCCGGTAGCACGACCCCGGGGATATCGGTGCGAAAGCTCACGTAAAAATGATGGCCGCCGTGCAATCCCTCTCGAGCCGCGCGAGCGAGCGCTTCGCGCACAACCCCGCGCAATGCGGTCTCGACCATCTTCTGATAATCAAAGAGATCCTGGGCCATATCCGGCGGCTCGCTCGCTGGCAACGGTGGGGGTCATAAGGCGAGTGAGGGGCTTCTGTTGCCCGGTGCCCCTCGAACCGCGAGTTACTTTAGGCTTTTACCCCGTCAAGGGTTAGGCCGCGAGTGCCTCTGTTGCGAAGTTATCGTTCGCAGTTAGATAATGACCCGATAACGGCGAAATCATACCGGGCGACGGATATTGTCTTTACCACGCGCGTCGAGCCTAGTTCGCCCCCGCGAATCGCCGGCATCGCAGCCGGCAAGAAATTGGTGGAGGCGCCGGGTACTGCCCCCGGGTCCGCAACGCTTATTTCACAAGCCGTTTATCGCCATAGTCGGTTGCCCGACAATGCAAATATAGGACGGCCGGCGCGGAAACGCAACGCCGCGCTGGCGCTCCTCGCTCGGGGTTAAGAATCAGGGCCTCCGCATCCGTTGATGGAGACTCGCTGCCCAACCTCGGTAGCAAGCCCGCGCGCATGTGGTTATCCACACGGTCCTTCGGGGTGGGCATCAAAGGATGAAATCCGCAGGATATAAGTGCTTGATTTTGTTTGACGCGCGCCGAGAGCTGTGGGAATCCTGTGGATGGTCCGAAGAATAACCCCGGCCGATCTGTGGAAAACCTCAAACTGTCGCGGATAAGTCTGTAGACAACAGCCGTTCGACTTTGCAAGCGTTCGGATCCGGGAGAGCCTTCCGCCGTGTGCAGCTGACACGGTGGATGGGTGACATGCGGCTCAAGATGGAGCAGCAGGACGAAATTGTGAGCCAGCGTCAAGAAAATCGGCCGACGCGGCGGGCCACCGTGCCGGCCTTGGAGGAAATCCTCTATCAGCCGCTGCGGGTGCTGGATGATCACGGGTTTGTGCGGGTCGTCGACTATATGGGCGACGATGGCGCGATCGTGCAGGCCGCCCGCGTCTCATACGGCCGTGGCACTAAGCGGACGAGCGAGGACCAGGGGCTCATCAACTATCTGATGCGCCATCGCCACACGACGCCATTCGAGATGTGCGAGATCAAGTATCACGTCAAGCTACCGATCTTCGTCGCCCGGCAGTGGATCCGCCACCGCACGGCCAACGTCAACGAATACTCGGCGCGCTACTCTATCCTCGACAACGAATTCTACCTGCCCTCCCCCGAACACCTGGCGGCACAGACGACGACGAACGGGCAGGGGCGCGGCGAGGTACTTGAACCGGCGGGGGCGCAACAGGTCCTTGATCTACTACGCGACGACGCCGAGCGGGCTTACCGCGGTTACGCGAAATTGCTGAATGAAGGCGCCGCGGGCATGCCGATCGACCCGGGGCGGCCGGGCCTCGCGCGCGAACTCGCGCGCATGAACTTGTCGCTAAATTTCTATACCCAATGGTACTGGAAGATCGACCTACACAATTTGTTGCATTTTCTGTCGTTACGCGTCGATTCGCACGCGCAATACGAGATCCGCGCTTATGCTAAGGTAATGCTCGATACGCTGGCATTGTGGGTCCCAATGACCTACGCGGCGTTTCTCGAATACCGGATGAATGCCGCGGTTATATCCGCGAGCGGGCTGGCCGTGATCCGCCGGCTAATCGCAGGCGAACAGGTAGATCAGGCCTCGAGCGGACTCTCGCCACGAGAATGGCGCGAGCTGATGGCCGTGCTTCGAGACCGATGACGCCCTGAAGCATCATTCCAGGGCGCGGGCGCGCCGGCCTGCCCCTTCGGGGCGTCCCGGAATGACGATCGTCACGATGATCAAGCTGACGCACCTGAGCCCGCGCGCATTCGATGATCATCCGCCGTGGGCGCCAGCTGTGCGTGGCCGGTGCTAGGCGGCATGTGACGTTCATGATGTTGAGCTCGCCCCACTCGCCTTCCTGCAACATTTGCTGGAGCGAGCTCATGACTATCGGCCCGCGCCAGATCATCGGCGTGTCCTCGGGCACGAGAAGCCCTATCGACATGTAACCCCGTAATTTTCCATCGGCGCCGAGACCTCGCACCGACGCGGTAGGTCAGGGGAGCTGGCTCGGCCGCCTGCGCTCGACCTCAGGGTGGACAGATTTTTCCCTTACTGAGGACGCGGAAAATCCAGATTTCTGCGCCTTCAGCGTCTTCCGAGACGTTTTGTCTTTTGCCCGACCGCTGGGAAGGTTTCAGACCGCCGTGCGGGACGTGCAACGGAGAAACGATCGCCGCCGCTACGGGATCCCAAGGCGTTTCTTCATCGCTACCATTGCGTCGAAAGCTGCGAACTTCGCCGCCTCCGGGGTCGAATGAGGTAGTTTTGAGGAACGGCTACGTCCGGTCTCCTTGTGCTTGATGCGCGCCGCCCATATCTTCCCGCGCCGATAAACGACAATGTGGAACCCGTCGGCGTTGAGGAAGTCATTGCCGGACCCGGAAATGCGCCACTGCCGCGACAACCATCGGCTGCGGCGTCGACCATCCGCTTTGAATTCAGCCTCGCGCTCCCGAGCGCCCGCGAGATCCTGCTCCATGTGCCCGGCGCAAATACATCCGCACTGGAGGATGTCGGGATAATCGGCGTGCTCCATGCTGTGCACGTACCGGATCTCCTGCACCTCACACATTGCGCAGATGGCGTCGGGACCTCCGAGATCGAGAACACCAACACAAACCCAGCCCTTATGCGGAACGCCGGGCTCAGTCCATTTGCCGGTGCTCACGAGGCCTCGGATGTGAGGTGACAGGCGGGCGCTTCGGAGGTGAAAGCGAATCCCCGGCCGATCGTACGGGCGCAATCGACAACCTTGGCCCCGGTAACCCCCGTCTTCGGTCCGTCCATGGCTGACCCTGCCCTCGCCCTCAACCGCTGCCGGAGTCGCAGCATGCGCACGCGTAGGCTTCCGGGAGATCCGCCGACGATCGAGGCCACCTCGGCGTAGTCGCACCCGAAGGCCATCTCGCGCAGGATCGTCCAGTCCCGCGCGGAGACCTTCGCCCGGATGGAACGCAGCTCCTGCCGGGCGGCGAGTGCATCCTCGGGGTGAGGGGGAGCGTCGTTAGCCGGGAGGTAGATGTGGCGCAGCCTTGCCCTGTGGCGCTCACGCCGGCGCTCATTGGCCGCGGTGCGGGTAATCTCCTCCAGTGTGGGAGGGTCGTTATCCTGAAGAGAGGCCAGGATGCGGTTCAGCGCCGCCTCCGTCCCCCAGCCCTGGTTGTTGATGCACCGGCCGCGCAAGAGCTCGGCCTGCAAGTGCCCGAAGGCACCCCATGGATGCGGAAGATCCGCCATCGTTTCGTTCCCCATCGTCTGTCACAGGCCGCTGTGGCCTGCAGGGTGGCGAGCTCAGCATCTGCTACTCGGGATCCCGGGGATCTCCGACCGGGGCGCTGTGCCCGATACGGAGCGGTCCGGCCGATCAGCGAAAACGCCTTGCCGTCTAGGAAGGTACGGGATTGTGCCGAGAAGGCAAGGGCGGCGCCTCGGCGCCGCCCCAATCTCATGTCACGCGGTCATCTGCACACGGTAGGTCTCCGACCACTCTCGCCGCATGCCGTCGAGCAGCGTTTTCGCTTCCTCCCCGGTGCTGCCGAGCCTGCTCTGCGTTCTTGCAAGGGACAAGAGTAGCAAGTCCAGCGCGAAGATCGGGCCCTCCTGGGCCTCCGGGAGTACCGCCGCTTCCTCGCCATCAGCGCCGCCCTGTGACAAGCCCATTTTGCTCACCGGTTGGTAGAGCTCGGTAAAGAAGGGGTGGGCCGTGTTGATCGTCAGGATGACACGCCCGAAGCGGTGCTTCACGTCGTAGAACGGCCAATAGTCGTCGTGACGGAAGTCGATGATGTAGCGGCAATTTTTCACTCGCTCAAACGCTTCCTCGTCGGTTTCGGCGTTCCTCTTGAGCGTCAGCGCCAGGCCGCGCAGATTCGCGTCGAGCTGCGCTTCCTCCTCAGGCGAGGACGCGGCTGGCATCGCGTTCTGCTGGAACGCGTCGGCGTCGCTGGCCTTAGCCTCGCTCGAGCTGGGTTTGGCGGATTCCCGGGCGGTCGCCTGCTGCGCCTGGAACCGCTTAATCTCCTCGTTGAGGGTGGAAATGTCGTCGCCGATTGCGTCCTTGATGGCGTCGATCACGTACCCCTTCAGCCGGACGCCCTGCTTATTCGTGGCGACCCCGAAGGCCTCGTCCAGCGCTCCGGGAAAATCGATCTGAATGCGGTACCAGGAGGTGACGCTGTGCCGGGTCGTGATGTTCGGCATTCCGCCCGCGAAAACCTCCCGGTCATTACGGAGGATCGATACCGTCATCCCGTCGAACACGCGCAGATCATTCTTCTGCGTCTTGCGGGGGAGCGCCGACCATTCTTCGATCGGCAGCTTGTAGATCTTGATCGTGATCGGGGCCGTCTCAGGGCTACCCTCCGACACCGGAATCTGGACCGCTTTAGAGAGGATGAGGCGGCTGTGCTTGGCAGAGATGTCCAGGAAACGGACGTGACGTGCATTCGCCATCGAGTAGGTGGGGTCGAACGGGTCGACCAGCCTGTTGTTCACGTAGAGCCGGAGTCCCCTGGCAATGTCGCGCCGGTATACCCTGGCCATTTCCTTTACCGCGTGGTCAACGAGCGTCTTCACCTTGGCGTAGTGCAAGCGGTCGCAATCGGGCATGTAGATGACCGTACCGGAGGCACCGAGCTTGTCGGCGACGCTCTCGCCGTCAGCTACGAGAAGCTCCTGCTCGGATCGGTTCGTGGGGTACGTCAGCGGCTTGCAGAACAGGTCCGCAACCTCGTCGGACAGCTCGGTGAGGAGGGTGGGGTCTGGCAGTTGGACCAAGTTCGCTCTGTCCTTGCCGATGGCCTCGACGTCGAGCGTCATGCTGTAGATGGCCTCGAGCTCCTGCCATGAGTACGCCTCGAGCACCGGGCTGATGCTGAGGGCCGCGGTTTTCATGCCCATCCCGAAGCGGGCGATGCCCTGGCGATTGCCGTAGTACATCGACCCGCCGAACGCCATGGCGACCTTCAGGACAGCCGGGCTCATGCCGCGGCCATTGTCGTAGACCGCGACGTTGATGGTCTTGTTCGCACCCTTTCCCTTCTCGCGGAAATAGACGCGGATCTCGGTCGCCCCGGCTTCGACGGCATTGTCGACGTGCTCGCAGAGGGCCGAGGTAGTGTGATTGTAGCCAACGTCGCGCATCGATTGGACAAGTGTCTGCGCGAAGAACAGCGGCACCGTCGCGTTCTCCTTTAGGATCCGGTTCATGACGGTTTTGCCGCCCCGGGGTGCATCGTCACCCCAGCTCGGGTTGAGGTTTTCCGCGGTGTCGCGGGTAGCGTTTTGGCCATCCAACATCTTCATACTCCGTGATCTATGGCGCCGCCTATCGGCGCCTGGACGAGGCGAGCAACTGGCAGCCTCGACCTCCTAGGACACGAGATCCGTGGTCCGTTACGTCCGGAGTGATTTGGTTTGGGGGATCACGGCGACTGGGGTCCTCTCACGTGGGTCCGCTCGGGAAGCATCGACGAGGGATGTCGAGCGCAGTCGCCGCGGCGAGCCAGAAGTGCGGCGTGTCGATCGTCCCGGCTGCGGGACCAGCGAGGACCGAGGGCTGATCAATTATCTGATGCGGCATCGCTCATACGACCCCGTTCGAGATGTGCGAGATCAAGTATCACGTCAAGCTGCCGATCTTCGTCGCCCGGCAATGGATCCGGCACCGCACGGCCAACGTCAACGAATACTCGGCACGATACTCGATCCTCGACAACGAATTTTATGTTCCGGCACCCGAGCACCTGGCGGCGCAGGCGACGACTAACCGCCAGGGACGCGAGCAGGTGCTCGATGGTGCCGCGGCGCGGCGGGTCCTCGATTTGTTGCGCGGCGCTGCCGAACGCGCCTATGCCGGCTATGCCGAGCTGTTGAACGAGGATGCCGCAGGTGCGCCGATCGACCCGGCGCGGCCGGCTCTCGCGCGCGAACTCGCCCGCATCAACCTGTCGCTCGGCTTTTATACCCAGTGGTATTGGAAGATCGACCTGCACAATCTGATGCATTTCCTCTCGTTGCGCGCCGATCCTCATGCGCAATATTAGATTCGCGCGTATGCCGAGGCGATGCTCGGCACGCTTGCACGGTGGGTCCCGATGACCCATGCGGCCTTCCTCGAATACCGGATGAACGCGGCAACAATTTCCGCGGCCGGCCTCGCCGTCATCCGTCGTCTGCTCGCCGGCGAAACCGTGACACCCGAAGCGAGCGGTCTCTCCCGCCGCGAGTGGCGCGAGCTGATGGCCGTGCTCGGCCGCGCATCCGGCTGATTGACCACGACCGTAGGTTGTTGATAGCCCTCGCGTTTTATTTGACTTTATCGCAATAATATGATAATCGATAATGCCAGGACGGCGCCGCGACGGGCCGGCTCAAGCGGTAACAGAAGCCTTCCGAAATTCCGCTGCCATTCCGCTGCCGGGTGAGTTCCATTCCCCTGCCAAAGCGAGCTTCGCTGTCCGGCACGACATGTGTAACCATTTGTTTACACTCAGTTTTCCGACTATTGCCGGCCGTTTCTGAGGGTCGAACAAAAAAAATTCCCCGATGGCAGCGGAATTTGCGATGTTCGATCACCTGTGGATGGGCGGGATCGAACGGCGGCGCGCCGAGCCTATTCGATGATGATCCTGGGCGGCGCCCGCCGCTGGGCGTCGACGCCCGCGACCTTGTCCCAAATCCGGGCCGCGATTCGGCGGAAGACGAGCGCATGCGGGTTGTCGGGCTCGGCGACGGTGATCGGTGTTCCGCCGTCGGAGGTCTCGCGGATCCTGATATCCAGCGGCACCTCGCCCAGAAACTCGGTGCCGAGCCGCTCGGCTTCCTGGCGCGCGCCGCCGTGGCTGAAGATCTCGCTGCGGCCGCCGCAATGGGGGCACAAGAAATAGCTCATGTTCTCGATGATGCCGAGCACCGGCACATCGACCTTCGTGAACATGTTGAGCCCCTTTCTGGCGTCGAGGAGTGCGATGTCCTGCGGGGTCGATACGATGACCGCACCGGCGAGCGGCACCTGCTGGGCCATCGTCAGCTGCGCGTCGCCGGTCCCGGGCGGCATGTCGGCGATCAGGATGTCGAGGTCGCCCCAATCGACCTCGCGCAGCATCTGCTGCAGGGCGCTCATCACCATCGGTCCGCGCCAGATCATCGGCGTGTCCTCGGGGACGAGAAATCCCATCGACATGACGCGCAACCCGTAATTCTCGAGCGGCTGCAGCACCTTGCCGTCGCGCGACTGCGGCCGGCGGCCGGAAATCCCCAGCATGCGCGGCATCGAGGGGCCGTAGATGTCGGCGTCGAGCACTCCGACGGAGAGCCCGTTCGCCTTGAGCCCGAGCGCCAAGTTGGCAGCCACCGTCGATTTGCCGACGCCACCTTTGCCCGAGGCGACTGCGACGATCGCGTTGACACCGGCAACCGCGCCGCGTTGGGTACGGCCACCGGCCGCCGGGTGCGGCGCGTTGCGCCCGTGCGCCACGGCCTGCGCGGTCAATACTGCCGTCACCGACAGCACGTTGGGGAGCGCCTCCACCGCTTTTTCCGCCGCCTTGCGTAGCGGCTCCAGCCGCGGGCCGCGTTCGGGCTCGACCTCGATGGCGAAGGCGACATTGCCGTCGCGAACGACGACCCCGGACACCATGCCGAGCGAGACGATGTCGGCGCCCTTTTCGGGATCGGCGACACGCCCCAACGCGTCGAGAATCTGTCGTTCGGTGACGGCGGCCATGTCGTTCTCCTGCCCGGCGGGGTAACACAGGATGGTAGTTCGGCCGCGGCGCTTGGTTCCAGACGCCGCTTGGGCCAGAATAGCGACGGCACAACACGCAGTTCGGTTCGCGCGTCGGATCACGCGATTTATAGCGAGCGGGCCATCGGCCGCCGGATATGCGGGATTTGGGGCGGGCGGCTCTACTTGACAACACCCGTGCGGGCGCCCTCAATCCGGTAGCGCCCCTAATTGGTCGAAGCCCGGGAGATCCCACCCGGCGTGAGCGCAGCGCGAAGAGAGCGCCCGCGGAAAGGTTCGAGGTCGATGTTCTGGCAAAGTCAGGGCGGTGGCCCATGGGGCACCGGTCCGCGCGGCGGCGGCCCATGGGGCGGCGGCAACCGCGGCAACGGCGGTGGGCCGAGCCCGCGCGGTCGTGGCCCGCAGACACCCGATTTCGAGGAGCTGCTGCGCCGCGGCCAAGATCGGTTCCGCCGCGTGTTGCCGGGCAACTTCAACAGCCGCACCTGGATTGCGGTGGTTGTAATCGCTATCGTCGTCCTTTGGCTATTGAACGGGTTCTACACGGTGGCGGCCGACGAGGTCGGGGTCGTGCTGCGCTTTGGCGCCTACAACCGGACGACCCAGCCCGGCCTCAAT
Organism: uncultured Alphaproteobacteria bacterium; assembly: GCA_963703745.1. Lineage (GTDB taxonomy): Bacteria > Pseudomonadota > Alphaproteobacteria > ATCC43930 > CGMCC-115725 > AP-15. Next base: position 58,100 of record CAVPFL010000003.1, read on the forward strand.
TACCACCTGCCCGGCCCGATCGAGAAGGTGCTGACGCCGAGCGTGACGCGCGTCAACCGGACCGAGATCGGTTACCGCAGTGCTGAGGGTGCGGCGACCCGCGGGGCGGCGACCCGCCAATTGCCGGAAGAGGCGCTGATGCTGACCGGCGACGAAAACATCGTCGACATCAACTTCGCGGTCTTCTGGATAATCAAGGACGCCAAGGCGTATCTCTTCAACATCCGGAGGCCCGACGAGACGGTCAAATCCGCCGCCGAGAGTGCCATGCGCGAGGTGATCGGCGAGACCCAGATCGCACAGGCGCTCGCCGAAGGGCGGGGTAAGATCGAGACCGACACGCACGGCCTGCTGCAAGGAATCCTCGATGCGTATGGCGCCGGGATCGAGGTCACCCAGGTGCAGCTGCAAAGGGTCGATCCGCCGGGCCCGGTTATCGACGCCTTCCGCGACGTGCAGCGGGCGCTGGCCGATCGCGAGAAACTGCGCAACCAGGCTGAGGCCTATCGCAACGACATCGTCCCTAAGGCGCGCGGTGCCGCCGCCGCGGTCAAGCAGGAGGCGGAAGCCTACCGTCAGGAGATCATCGCCCGCTCCCAGGGCGACGCCAATCGTTTCACCTCGGTCTATAACGCCTTTAAGGCGGCGCAGGACGTCACTCTCCAGCGGCTCTACCTCGAGACCATGGAAGAGGTTTTGAAGAACAGCAACAAGGTCATCATCGACAAATCCGCCCAAGGCGGCAGCGGCGTGCTTCCCTATCTGCCGCTGCCCGCCCTCGGCGGCGCCGGCGGTACGGCGAGTGCGCCGGCCCAAGGGAACGGTTCCGCGCCGACCAACGGCTCGGCGCAATCCTCGACATTGCAGTCGGTGGCACCTGCCGTGCCGCCCCTGCGCGGCCGTCAATGAGGAGGTGATCGTGGACCGCCGGCTCGTCATTGTCATCGCCGCGGTGCTCGTCGTCGCGGGCATCTTTGCGATGAGTGCGCTGTTCATCGTCGACCAGACCCAGCTGGCGCTGGTGCTGCAGTTCGGCCAGCCGCGGCGGGTCATTCGCGATCCCGGCCTGTGGGTCAAGCGGCCCTTTCTCGAAGACGTGATCCTCTACGACAACCGTCTCCTCGATTTCGAGCCGCCGCCCGAAGAAGTCATCGTCTCCGATCAGAAGCGTCTCGTCGTCGATACCTACACACGCTACCGCATTACCGACCCGCTGCTGTTCTTTCAGACTGTCAATTCCGAGGCCGCGGTGCGCGCCCGGCTGAACGCGATGGTCAGCGGGAGCCTGCGGCGTGTGCTCGGCAATGTGACCTTGTCGGCTCTTCTCTCCGATCAACGCCCGGCAATCATGCACCAGATCCGCGATGAAGTGGCCGCCCAAGGAAAATCTTTCGGCATCGATGTTGTAGACGTGCGCATTCGCCGCGCCGATCTGCCGGAAGAGAACAGCCAAGCGATTTTCGCCCGCATGCAGTCGGAGCGCGAACAGCAGGCGGCACAATACCGCGCCGAGGGTGCCGAGGCGGCGCAGACCGTCCGGGCCAACGCCGAGCGCGAACGCACAGTGATCCTCGCCGAGGCGCAACGCGATGCCCAGAAGGTGCGCGGCGATGGTGACGCCGAGAGCATCCGGATCTACGCCGACGCGTTCGGGCAGGACAAGGAGTTCTTCGCCTTCTATCGCTCGATGCAGGCCTATCGCGACGCGCTGACCGGCCACGGCACATCTTTTGTGCTCACGCCCGATAGCGGCTTTTTCCGCTTCTTCGAAAACTCGAACGGCACGCTCGGCAAGGAGGCCTCCCCGACGGCGAGCACCGGTTCGAAATAATTACCGGCGGGTCAAGCTCCACCAAATGAGGGATTTGGGGACGGCGCTGGCCCTCGTCCTAGTCATCGAAGGCGCCCTCTACGCACTCTTCCCGGAAGGCATGAAGCGGGCCGCAGCGCGCGCTCTCTTGGTCCCTCCGCAAACATTGCGGTTGGCGGGCCTCGCCGCCGCCTGTGTCGGCGTCGTTCTCGTGTGGCTGGTGCGGGCGATTGCCGCTGGCGCGCTTCTCCAGTAATCTTGACCCAATCCTAATCTAAACGGCGTCAAATTGATTGGTCGAAAAGAAACGATCTACCTTTACAGCGAGGAGTTGATCGAGGTGTCGTCCCGTCTTTTGAGCCTGGCCCGTCGCGCCGCCGCCGGCAGGTTGATGGCTCTGGTGATCGTCGTCCCGGCGGCTCTAATATCGTGGCCAGCTGCCTCCCGGCCCGCACCCGATAGCTTCGCCGATCTCGCCGAGAAGCTTCTGCCTTCGGTGGTTAACGTCTCGACGACGCAGACGGTGAAGTCCGACCGGGGTCACGAGCATGCCGGCCCCGAGATCCCGCAGTTTCCGCCGGGCTCCCCATTCGAAGAGTTCTTCCGCGACTTTTTCGACCGCGGCATGCCCAAGAGCGGCCGTCCGGAGGCTCAGCCGCGCAAGGCCACCTCGCTCGGCTCGGGGTTTATCATCGATCCGGCGGGTTATGTCGTGACCAACAATCACGTGATCGCCGACGCCGACGAGATCACCGTCATCCTGCACGACGACACCAATCTCAAAGCTGAGGTCGTCGGGCGCGACACCAAGACGGATATCGCGTTGTTGAAGGTCAAGACCGACAAGCCGTTGGACGCGGTCACCTGGGGTGACAGCGACGCGGCCCGCGTGGGCGACTGGGTGCTGGCGATCGGCAATCCTTTCGGTCTGGGCGGCAGCGTCACCGCCGGAATTCTCTCGGCACGCCAACGGGACATCAATTCGGGTCCCTATGACGACTTCCTGCAGACGGACGCCTCAATCAATCGCGGCAATTCCGGCGGGCCGATGTTCAACATGGACGGCCAAGTGATCGGCATCAACACAGCGATCTTCTCGCCCTCCGGCGGCTCGATCGGGATCGGTTTCGCGATCCCGTCCTCTATAGCCAAGGCTGTCGTCGCCGAGCTGCAGAGCGAGGTCGATCACACCGTGCATCGTGGCTGGCTCGGGGTGCGTATCCAGGCTGTCACCGACGAGATTGCCGAGAGCCTCGGGCTCGACAAAGCACACGGCGCGTTGATCGCGAGCGTCAGCGAAAACGGGCCCGCTCAGGCCGCCGGCATCCAGGCCGGCGATGTCGTGGTGAGCTTTGACGGCCGAACAGTGGGCGATATGAAACGCCTGCCCCGTCTAGTAGCCGAGACGCCGGTCGACAAGACTGTGCCCGTCACCGTCTGGCGTAAACACGGGGAAACCACCGTTCAAGTCAAGATCGGCCGGCTCGAGGAGAGCGATCAGCAGCAGGCGAGCGCCCAGGAGCCGCCAAAAACGGGCGGTAAGGACCAGGCCGGCGTCATCAAGACGCTCGGCCTGACGTTGTCGAGCATCACGCCGGAGCTCAAGGAGAAGTATTCTCTTGCCGACGATTCGAAGGGCGTTGTCGTGGTCGATGTCGCCAAGGACAGCGCGGCGGCCGCCAAAGGGGTACATCCCGGCGATATGATTATGGAAGCTGCACAGCAGGAAGTCAGCAGCCCCGGCGAGATCAGCAGCAGGATCGACGAAGCAAAGAAATCCGGACGGAAATCGATCCTCCTGCTGGTAGAGCGTCAAGGCGATCTCCGCTTTGTCGCTCTGCGGCTCGATCAGGGGTAGGCGGCTGCGGCGACACTAGCCATACCCGACGATCTCATCTTTCCGATATCCCTGGGCGTAGAGCAGACCGGTCAGATCGGCGTGGTCGAGATGCCAGCGTGCGATTTCGGCCACCATCGGCTTGGGGTGAAATGCAATCCCGATACCGGCGGCGGCCAGCATCGGCAAGTCGTTGGCACCGTCGCCGACGGCGATTGTTTGCGCCGGCGCGATACCCAATTCTGCCGTGAGCGTCAGGAGCACTTCGCGTTTGGTATCGCGGGTCACGATCGGCGGTTGCACGGTGCCGGTGATCCTTCCTCGCACGAGGTCGAGCCGGTTGGCGACGACGCGGTCGAAACCGAGTGCCGCCGCGACCGGTCCGGCGAAAATGGTGAACCCGCCCGATACCAGCGCCGTCGCAGCGCCCGCGTGCCGCATCGTCGCGACCAGCGCGCGGGCACCTTGGGTCACTCGAATCCGCGCTGCCGCTTCCTCGAGTGCGCGAGTCTCCATTCCCTTGAGCAGCGCAACGCGCGCTTCGAGCGCGGCGACGAAGTCGATTTCACCGTTCATCGCTCGGCGGGTGATTTCGGCAACTCGCGGCCGAATCCCAAGGCGTTCAGCGAGTTCATCGAGCATCTCGTTCTCGATGATCGTCGACTCCAGATCGGCGACCAGCAGGTGTTTGCGACGATCTGCAATCGGTTGCACGAGAACATCGATACCGGCGCCCTTGATCATGGCGCGTGCCGTTTCCTCGAGTTCGCGCCGGGCAGGTCGCGTCGAGAACGAGATCACAGGCCTCACCCGGAGCCAGCCAGATCGGCTCGCGCCCGATCTCCAAGGCCTCGACAATGGCCGAGGCGAGGCTGGGTAGATGCGTCCGGCCGCGCAGCCCTGCGATCAAGGTGACGACCATCTGCATGAGCCGGCGTCCTACTCCCGAAACCCCCTCGGCCGCAAGCCGACGGGCATAAATAGGGACGGCTCGCCGACCGTCCTCGTCATCGCCGGTCCGACTGCGAGCGGCAAAACGGCGCTCGGACTTGCGTTGGCGGAGGCCTTTGACGGAACCGTCATCAATGCCGACAGCCGGCAGATCTATCGCGATCTTCGAATCTTGACGGCGCGTCCTGACGCAACTGCCGAAGAGAGAGTGCCGCATCAGCTCTACGGCTTTCTCGATGCTGCCGAGCGCGGTTCAGTCGCTGACTGGCTTGCGCTGGCACTCGACGAGATCGCGCTGGCGACGAGAGCTGGGCGGCTGCCGATTCTCGTCGGCGGTACCGGCCTTTACCTCCGTGCACTAGAGAGAGGTCTGGCCCCGGTTCCTGAAATCCCCAAAGAGATCCGGCACGCGGCTCTCGATCTCCATCGGCGCCTGGGCGGTGTAGCGTTCCGCGAGCGGCTGGCGGAGCTCGACCCGGCCGGCGCGCGGCACCTCTTTCCCGGAGACCGGCAACGTCTGGTGCGGGCCTACGAGGTCGTCCGTGCCACCGGCATCCCGCTCGCGGCGTGGCAACGCCGGCTTCACCCGTCGTCTCCGTACCGGTTCGCCACGATCCTATTCATGCCTCCACGCCAGAGGCTCTATGCCGCCTGCAACGTCCGTTTCGCGGGGATGATCGAAGCAAACGCGCTCGACGAGGCGGCAGCGCTCGCCCGTCGTGGTCTCGATCCTGATTTGCCCGCGATGAAGGCGGTCGGGCTCCCCGAACTCCTGCGCTATCTGCACGGCGAGATTCCACTCGAAACTGCAATCGTGGCGGCGCAGCGCGCGACCCGGCGGTATGCCAAACGCCAGATGACATGGTTTCGCCATCAGACCGCTTCGGACCTGACCCTCACCGAGCAATTTTCACAAGATTTGCTGCACTCCTCGCTCCGGTTTGTCCGCGAGTTCGTGTTGACCGGATAAATCGGGCTGACTACGGTGCGCCCCCGCCCTGGGCAACACGTCCATGGCAGTTTATTGCCGGAAAAGGAGGCTGTCATGTCGGCCGAACCGCTGAGCGGAGCAGAAATCGTCATTCGGGCCCTGGTCGATCAGGGCGTCGAGGTCGTTTTCGGTTATCCGGGCGGCGCGGTCCTGCCGATTTATGATGCGCTGTTCAAACAGAATGCGCTGCGCCACATTTTGGTGCGCCACGAGCAAGGCGCTGTCCATGCGGCCGAGGGCTATGCGCGCTCGACCGGGCGGGTCGGCGTGGTGCTGGTGACGAGCGGCCCTGGTGCGACAAACGCGGTCACCGGACTGACCGACGCGCTGATGGACTCGGTCCCGATCGTCTGCTTGACGGGGCAGGTGCCGACACATCTGATCGGCAATGACGCCTTCCAGGAAGCTGATACCACCGGCATCACGCGGCCCTGCACCAAGCATAACTACCTGGTCAAGGATGTGCGCGAATTGGCGCGCATGCTGCACGAGGCGTTCTATGTCGCGAAGAACGGTCGGCCGGGACCGGTTGTCGTTGATCTGCCCAAGGACATTTTATTTGCACCCGGTCCTTACAGCGAGCCGGGGCAGGGGCATCATAAGAGCTACCGCCCGCAGCTGCGGCCCGATCTGGACCGGATCGCCAAAGCGGTCGAGATGATCGGCGCAGCCAAGCGGCCGCTCTTTTACGGCGGTGGCGGCCTGATCAATTCCGGGCCCGAGGCCTGCGCGCGCTTTGCCGAACTGGTGCGACTAATCGATGCGCCATGCACTTTGACCCTGATGGCACTCGGCGCCTTTCCCGCTGCGGACCCGCATTTCCTCGGTATGGTCGGCATGCACGGCACCTACGAGGCTAATTTGGCGATGCACGACTGCGACCTGATGATTGCCGTCGGCTCGCGCTTCGACGATCGAGTGACCGGTCGACTCAATGCCTTCTCGCCCGGGTCGAAAAAGATCCACATCGACATCGACCCGTCTTCGATCAACAAGAACGTTCGCGTCGATCTGCCGATCATCGGCGATGTCGGCGCGGCGGTTTCGGCGATCCTGGCCGCTTGGCCGAAAGCATCGCCTCGCACCGACCATTCGGAGCGCGCCCAGTGGTGGCGGATGATCGACGGCTGGCGCGCCCGCGACTGCCTCCGTTATGACCGCAGCCGGCGCGACCTGATCAAGCCGCAATACGCGATCGAGCGGCTTTACGAGTTGACCCGCGAGCGCGACGTCTACATCACCACCGAGGTGGGCCAGCATCAGATGTGGGCCGCGCAGTTCTTCAAATTTGACGAGCCGTATCACTGGATGACCTCGGGCGGCCTCGGCACGATGGGCTACGGCCTGCCGGCGGCGATCGGCGTCCAGATCGCCCATCCCGAGGCGCTCGTTGTCGACATTGCCGGCGAAGCCTCGATCCTGATGAACATCCAGGAAATGTCGACCGCCGCCCAGTACCGGTTGCCGGTCAAAGTGTTCATCATCAACAACCAGTATATGGGCATGGTGCGGCAATGGCAGGAATTGCTGCACGGCGGTCGCTATTCGGAGAGCTACACCGCAGCACTTCCCGATTTCGTCAAACTGGCGGAAGCCTTCGGTGCGGTCGGGCTGCGGGTGGAGCGCCCGGACGAAGTCGACTCGGCGATCAGCGAGATGCTGGCGGTTGACCGCGCCGTGATTCTCGATGTCGTGGTCGATCAGGCAGAGAATTGCTTCCCGATGATCCCCTCCGGTGCCGCCCACAACGAGATGCTGCTCGGCCCCGACGACGAGGCCGAAAAGCCGGTCTCGGAGGAGGGCATGGTTCTCGTTTGAGATCTGCGCGTGGCCGATCTCGAACGACACGCCATCGCCGTCCTCGTCGACAACGAGCCGGGGGTGCTGGCCCGCGTCATCGGGCTGTTTTCCGGGCGTGGCTACAATATCGAGAGCCTGACCGTGGCCGAGGTCGACCGCGCCAACCGGCTGTCGCGGATCACCATCGTGACCTCGGGAACGCGGATGATCATCGAGCAGATCAAGGCGCAGCTGTCGCGCCTCGTTCCGGTCCACAGAGTCCACGATTTGACCGACGAGGGACCCTTCGTCGAGCGCGAGATGGCGCTGATCAAGGTCATGGGCAAAGGCGAGACGCGCATCGAGTCGCTGCGTCTCGCCGACATCTTCCGGGCCCGCGTGGTCAATTCGACGACCGAAAGCTTCGTCTTCGAGATGACGGGATCGAGCGAAAAATTGAACGCCTTCATTACGCTGATGGAGCCGCTCGGGCTGGTCGAAGTGTCGCGCACCGGGGCCGTCGCGATCTCGCGCGGCGCGGCGAGCTTTTGACCCAACAAGGAGCGCGCCGAAGCGCCGTGCCTCCGAAATACAGCGAAAATCGCGTTTTTCGCGCCCAATGACCGGAATTTTCCGGGAAAAATAAATTTTATTTCAAGGACTTAAAGAAACAAATTCGTTACTTAGCGGATCAATCGAAATGTCACCCCGGATCAACGAATTTAGCCAGCCGTAACAATCGAATAACAACGGAAATCGCAAAACGCGGAAATTCCGCGCGAGCGGCGAGAATTGCGCAACCCGCGCTACCGAGATTTTGAGAGATCCCGGGCTAGCCTGTCGTGGGCTCGGAGACGACGTGTTTCCCACGCTGGCTCGGGGGCTTTGACAGCCAAGCTTCGTGTGCGGTTCCGACCGCTTCTGCGATCGAGCCAAAACCGTCGCGCTTGAGCAAGTCCGCCAGTCCGGATTTGATCTGGCCGACCAGATCGGGACCGTCGAAGACGAGTGCCGTGTAGAGCTGCACGAGGCTGGCGCCCGCGCGGATCTTCGCGTAGGCATCCTCGGCGCTCGCGATCCCGCCGACGCCGATTAGCGGCAGACGCCCTTGGGTCAGCCGATACATCTCGGCCAGTAGCGCGGTCGAAGGCGCGAACAGCGGAGGGCCGCTGAGCCCACCTGCCTCGTGCGCATGGCGGCTGCCGAGACCGGGCGGGCGTTCGACCGTCGTATTCGACACGATCAATCCGTTGACGCCGCTATCGAGCGCGACTTGTGCGATGTCCCGGCGCTCCTCTGACGTAAGGTCGGGTGCGATCTTGAGCAACAGCGGCACCCGGCAACCGGTCTTTTCGCGCACGCTGATCAGACGCTCCAGCAGCGATCCGAGCATCGCGCGACGCTGCAGCTCGCGCAACCCAGGCGTGTTCGGTGAGGAGACGTTGACGACGAGATAGTCGGCGAGCCGTGCCATTCGAAGGATGCCTTTGGCATAATCGTCGGCCGCATCATAGGTGTTGCGGTTTTTTCCGAGGTTGACGCCGACTAACCCCGAACTGGTACGCTGCGCCAGCCGCTCGCAGGCGGCGTCAAGCCCGCCGCTGTTGAAACCCATGCGGTTGATGATCGCCCGATCTTCTTCGAGTCGGAACAACCGCGGTTTGGGATTGCCCGGTTGCGGGCGGGGCGTCACGGTCCCGACCTCGACAAAGCCGAAACCGAGACCGAGCATTGCATCGGAGACACGGCCGTCCTTGTCGTAGCCCGCGGCCAGTCCAACCGGGTTCCCGAAGTCGAGATCCCACAGGCACTGCGCCAAAGCTGGCGGATCGGGCTCCGGCACAGTGGCAGCGCCGAGAAGTCGACCCAAACCAAGCTCGAGAGCCCTCAAGGTCAGCTCGTGTGCGGTTTCCCGTGGCAACTGGCGCAGGGCGGGGCCGATCAGCCGGTAGAGGCCTATCATAGCGGAAACTCGGTCGCCATTCGCAGATATGGTAGATCGTGCGGATCATGTCGGGAGGCAATCGCGAACTCTCCCCCCCGCGGGTATTGGTGCCGCAGGCGCCGGTGCTCGTCGCGGGCTTCCGCGAGGTGCTGTGGCTCAGCCCGAATGGCGAGATCGACGCGCTGGCGCCCGCCGAAGCCCGCAGCCGGGTCGAGCGCGAAACACCGATGCTGTGCCACGCAAGGGTCACCGCGCGGCGACTCGACATGCCGGTGTTTCCCGCTCTCGATCTGCTCGAGCTGTTCGCCTTTGTTCGTCCGGCAAAATTCTGCGTGCCGACGCCGCGCGGCCTCGCTGAGGCGCTCGGGATAGATCTGCCACGCCGCCCGGCCGAAGAATGTGTGACGCTCGCTGCCGCGGCGCGCTTGTTGCTTGAGGAGCTTGGAGGGGAGACCGGTGACGAGGCGCGCGCGGTGGCGGAGCCTATGCACCGCGGCGGTTGGCTATGGGCCCCAGCCGTCCTAGCCGCGCTGCCCGTTTACGATCCCGAACCGCTAGCGCGGACGGCGGGGTTGCGCGTGTGGACGCGGCTTGCCGAATGGACCGAGCCTTCACCTGGGCCCGCGCCCGGTAACGAGACGGTACGACCCGAGGAAGCGCGCTCGCGCCTCGCCGAGCTGCTCGGTGCCGCCGCCGAGCCGCGTCCGGAGCAAGCCGACTACGCTGCGGCGGTCGCTGCCGCCTTCGCGCCGCGCGCCCAGCCGGATCGGCCCCAAGCCGTCCTCGCCGAAGCCGGGACGGGGGTCGGCAAGACGCTCGGCTACATCGCGCCGGCAAGTCTCTGGGCGGAGAAGAACCGCGGGTCGGTATGGATCTCGACCTACACCCGCAACCTGCAGACCCAGATCGCCGCCGAGCTCGACCGGCTCTACCCCGATCCCGAGTTGAAGCAGCGCCGCGTCGTCGTTCGCAAGGGACGCGAAAATTTCCTTTGTCTGCTAAATTATGAGGAGGCGCTCGGCGCCGCGCTGATGCGGCCGGGGAAATCACTGACGCATCTGGGATTGATCGCCCGCTGGATCGCCGCCAGTGACGCTGGAGATTTGGTGGCGGGCGATTTTCCGGGCTGGCTCGCCGAGCTGATCGGATTTGGTCGCGTCAACTGGCTCGCCGATCGCCGCGGCGAATGCGTTCATTCGGCTTGCCCTCAGTTTCGCCGCTGCTTTGTCGAGAAGAACATCCGCAAAGCACGACAGGCGCGCATCGTCGTGGCCAACCATGCGCTGGTCATGGCGCAGGCAGCTCTCGGCGGGCTCGATGACGCGACCGTCCCCACCCGCTACGTCTTCGACGAAGGCCACCACCTGCTCGCGGCGGCGGACGGCGCCTTTGCCGTACGCCTGTCCGGCCGGGAAGGGCGCGAGCTGCGCCGCTGGATCGTCGGCGCCGAAGGCGGCCGAGGGTCGCGTGCGCGAGGTCTGCGGCGCCGGATCGGCGACCTCGTGGAAGGTGACGAAGTCGGCGCCAAGGCGCTGATCGACGTCCTCGCGGCCGCGCGCATCCTCCCTTCCGACGACTGGGCGCAGCGGGTTGCCGAGGGGCGTGGGCACCAAGGCTTCGAAAAGTTTCTCGTGCTGGTCCGTCAGCAGGTGCTGGCGCGTGCCGTGCTCGGCGACAATGGCTACGGCTTGCAGGCCGAGGCGCGGCCGCCGATCGAAGGCCTAATCGAGGCGGCATTGCACCTCGCCGAGGGCCTCGAACGGCTGGCGGCCGCATTGAAGCAGCTCTGCGACACCCTGCGAACCCGACTCGAGGATCCCGACAACCCGCCGGAGCCCAGCCTACGGCAGCGTCTCGATGCGACGATCCGCAGCCTCGACCGTCGTGGCGGGCTGCAGCTCGCCGCCTGGAGCCGGCTGCTTCGTGACCTCGCCGAGCCACCCGAAGCACAGACGGTCGAGTGGCTGGCGATCGACCGGATCGACGGGTTGGAGACCGATGTCGGCGTCAACCGGAATTGGGTCGATCCGGGCATCCCTTTTGCCGCGCTAGTGGCGCGGCCGGCGCATGGTCTTCTCGTCACTTCGGCGACCCTGACCGATGGCGCCGCCGATCTCGAGCTCGCTTGGCGTGGCGCCGAAGCCGGTACGGGTCTGCGCCACTTACCGGTGAGCCCGGCCGCGGCGCGCATTGCCTCGCCGTTCGACTATGCGCGGCAGACCCGGATTTTTGTGATCACCGATATCCCGCGCGACGACATCGGGCAGGTCGCGGCAGCCTATGCGGCCTTGTTCGTCGCGGCGCATGGCGGCGCGCTCGGCCTCTTCACGGCGATCACCAGGCTGCGCGGCGTACACCAGCGCATTGCCCCGGCGCTCGAGGCGCGCGGCTTGTTCCTGCTCGCCCAGCACGTCGATGCAATGTCTACCGCAACGCTGGTCGATATCTTTCGCGCCGAGGAGGATTCCTGCCTGCTCGGCACCGACGCCGTGCGAGACGGCGTCGACGTCCCGGGCCGCGCGTTGCGCCTGCTCGTTTTCGATCGGGTTCCCTGGCCACGCCCGGATATTTTGCACAGGGCCCGCAAACCGGTGTTCGGCGGTGTGCAATACGCGGACAGGATCGCCCGCTTGCGGCTGCGGCAGGCCTATGGCCGGCTTGTCCGCCGTGCCGACGATCGCGGCGTCTTTGTCATGCTCGACCGGGCCCTGCCATCGCGCCTGGTCGCCGCCTTTCCCGAAGGCGTCGCCGTCGAGCGTGTGCCGCTGGCGCAAGCGACCGAGGCAACCGCTCAGTTTCTCGAAACCCCGGATGCGGGGGAGGGAATGGGAGAGGGTTGACAGGCGCGTTACGGTTTTGCTCTGACAGCCCGTCGCACACGCCAACATGAGAGGACCCGGCATGCTCGATCACCACCGCGCGCTGATCTACACGATGGTGATCGTGTCGGCAGCCGATAGCGAGCTGCCCGATGCGGAACTCCGCATCATCGGCGATATCGTCCGCGACCTTCCGATATTCCGCGATTTCGACCAAAGCGAGCTGCCCCGGGCGCTCAACGACTGCACCGAGCTGATGAACCGAGAAAACGGGCTCGAGGAGACCCTGAAGGCGATCAAGGCTGCACTCCCCGCAAAGCTGCGCGAAACCGCCTATGCGATAGCCTGCGATCTCGTCGCTTCCAACGGAGAAGCGAGCCAGGAGGAGCTGAGCCTCATCGAGCTGATCCGTCATCGGCTCAACCTCGAACGGCTGGTCGCCGCCGCGATAGAGCGTGGTGCGAGGGCACGGTTCCAGACGCTGTGAGCGCCGCTCTCCAAGAGAGGGCTCAGAGCGCGGTGATGTGAGCGACGCCTCAGCGGTTAGAGACGCGCGGTAACGCGCGCCTGACGGCCGCCTGGATCTCGGGCGGCTGGGTGGCGAGCGCGTCGCACAGCCGCCCGAGCTGCCGTCGCAGATCGTAGACTTGGTCGAGCAATCCGAGGATCAGAGACAGTGCCTCGTCGTCGATCGCAAACTCCCGGCGCACCTCGATGATTAACTCGACCCGTGCCACATCGATCTCATGAAAGATCCAGGTCTTGTCGCGCCGTTCGGGCAGCACCCATCGGTTTTCGACCCAACGGGCGAGCTCGCGCCGATCAAGCCCCGCGAAGCGGTCGAGCAGCTCCTCGAATGCGATCATGAGGGCACCCCCTGTCGCGGATCGAAGGGGTGCCGCGGCGCCCATTTCTCGAGAAATTCCGCGAGCTCCGGATCTCCACTCGGGCCGACCACCACCTTCAACGTCACGTATTGATCGCCCGGGTCCTTCTTGCGTTGGATTCCTTTGCCGCGAAGGCGCAGCTGCGTGCCGGTATCCGAACCTTTCGGGATCGTCATCGTCACCGGACCGGTGACCGTCGGTACGGTCACCCTGGCGCCGAGCACCGCCTCGGTGAGGCTGACCGGCAGCTCGATCTGAATATTGTCGCCGTCGCGGCGGAACAGCGGGTGGGGCGCCACATGCACCTCGATCAGCGCGTCGCCGGCCGGGCCGCCGCCAAGGCCGGGCCCGCCCTTTCCTCGCAACCGAAGCACCTGGCCGTCGTTGATCCCAGGCGGAATCGTCACATCGAGCCATTGCTCGGGAGCCAATGACAGGCGTTTCTTCGCGCCTGTTGCCGCCTCGACGAAGTCGACGGTCAAGGTGAAGAGCAGGTCGCCGCCTCGGGCCTTGAAGTCCTGGCCGCCGCGACCTCGCCGCCCACGCCCGGCGGAGCCGAACGCGGCGAACAGGTCCTCGAGGTCGCCCAGATCCATCTCACCCTCGGGCTGATATTTCCGACCCTCCGCACCCTCGGCATAACCGCGATAATACGAGCGCGGCGGTCGCTCGGCGCCGCTCTCGTCGATCTCTCCCCGATCGTAGCGCGCCCGCTTCTCCGGGTCTGAGAGGAGGTCGTAAGCGACTGAAACCGCCTTGAACCTTTCCTCTGCCTCCGGTTTGCCCGGGTTCAGATCAGGGTGATATTGCTTGGCGAGCTTCCGATAGACCTTGCGGATTTCTTCCGCGCTCGCGTCCGGCTTGACGCCGAGCACTTCATAGGGCGTTTGCGCCATCCGGGGTTCAGTGCTGTCGTACCCGCTGGCGCTGAGCGGCTTGCTGGTCGATGCGAACAGCGACGGTGCGTTCCGAGCCGCCGCGGACGATGGTCAGGTCGATCGCGTCGCCAATCCGCGCCACAACGACGCGGTTCTTCAGCTCGGCCCCGTTATGGATCGGCACCCCATCCACCGCTACGACGAGGTCGTTGGTTCGCAATCCGGCGCGTTCGGCCGGCGAGCCCTGCACGACCCGCGCGATCACCGCCCCTTGGGTGTATTTCGTGCCAAGCGCTTGGGCGATGTCGGGCGTCAAGTCCTGGATCGCGACGCCGATGCGGCCGCGTTTGATCTCGCCGCCGCTGATCAGCTGGTCCATAACCTGGCGCGCGATGTTGATCGGTACGGCGAAACCGATGCCGACATTGCCGCCGCTTGGCGCCAGGATCGCCGTATTGATGCCAATGACCCGGCCTTGCAGATCGACGAGCGGACCGCCCGAATTGCCCGGATTGATCGACGCGTCGGTCTGGATGAAATCCTCATAACCTTCGATACCGAGCCCAGTACGGCCGAGCGCGCTGACGATCCCCGAGGTTACGGTCTGACCGAGGCCAAACGGATTGCCGACCGCCAGGACAAAATCGCCGACCTGCAGGCGATCGGAATCGCCCATCGGTACCGCCGTCAGACCGGCGGCGGGGATCTGCAGCACCGCGATGTCGGTCTCAGGATCGCGACCGATCAACCTGGCATTCAGACGCCGTCCGTCCTTCGTCGTGACCTCGATGCTGTTGCCGTTCTCGGTGACGTGGCTGTTGGTCAGTACATAGCCTTGGGCAGTGTCGACGATCACCCCGGAACCGGTCGCCTCGGTCTCGCGCTCGATCGGCTGCTGCTGCAGGTTGAAGAACCGGCGGAACATTGGGTCCTGGAATAACGGGTTGTCCTCGCGCACCCGACCGCGGACCGAGATGCCGACAACACCAGGGGTCACCCGGCTCACGACCGGGGCGATGCTCTGCAACGGAGCGCCGCCCACTTCGGGTATCGGCGCCCCGGCGAGCACGGAGCAAGAGTCGCCCGTCATCAAAGCGATCCCGCTTGACATGACGAGCGCTGACAAAACCCGATTCATGGCTGTGAAGATCCTGAGCGGTACCGTTTCTCCGCTCCTCGGAGAACGGCGCCGATCGCATATGAGTTTCCGCCGCCCTCTATCTAACCCCTCGCGCGATCGCTTCAAGAGCGGCTCCCGGCCGACCTGGCAGCAGCCCCCGAGATGGGCTGCTAATTATCTGTTCTAACTCGTTTTTTCTTGAAAGGGGGTGATCGAGCGCGCATGCTCGTTCGACCGGATAGGCCAAACCGCACGAGAGTACGATGGTGAGCGACCACAAGCAGGCGCTAGGCGATTATCGACTGACCACCGCAGAGATCATCTACCATCTGCCGGATCACCCCGACCTGTTGCAGAGCTTCATCTGGCAAAAGATGGACGTCGCCCCGGATTTCCCTGCGCTCCGCCGCTTTCTGGAATACTGGAGCCGCAATATCGAGGGCAAGCTGCACTCAGTGAGGGTCGGCCAGGCCCGCCTCGCTGGAAGGCCACGGTTCCGCCACGTCCGTACCTCGCTCAGTCTACATTAGACTCCCCGCCGGGTCCCGGCAGCCGCAACAACAAGTTGTAGCAATTATTACTCAGGGCTGCACCTGCAGCAAATTTGCAGCAAAACCTCTCGTCACGGTTGTAGTGTGCCTCTTTGGCCGGAAGCCGTGCCGATTGCTAAAGTGACATATTGATCGCAATTTGTCAATCCGCATCTACTTTTTGCTTCGCCCTCCCGTGCAGGGCTGTCCGGGGAAATTATATCTGCAACGATAACTGGCTTGGGGCCTACAGCAATCGATCTGAAGTCGTCTTGCGCGGACTTGATCCGCGCATCCACGTCTTTGTTTCAGGCCCTTGAAGGCGTGGATGGCCGGGTCGAGCCCGGCCAAGACGAAACAGCCGGTCGAATTGCTACGTTATGCGGCCGCAAGATTTTCCCCGGACAGCCCTGCCCTCGCGCGCCAACAACCGACGCAGGGCGTGCCTTTGACAATAGAGCGTCTAGAAGCTACTTTAGTCAGATGCGCACGGTCGGACTGAAAACGCTCAAGAACAAGCTCAGCGAATACGTCAGGCTCGTGGCAACCGGAGAAACGGTCATCGTAACCGATCGCAACCGTGTCGTCGCCGAGATCGTCCCTCCGCGGACCGGCCTCACCCCGTTCGAGCAGCGAGGGGTGCGAGAGGGCTGGCTGCGACCGGCGCGTATCCGCGACGGCACGCCCCCGCCGCGCAAGCCGGTCAAAGGCATGACGTTTGAGCAGCTGATGGCGGATTTGGAACGCGATCGAGAAGATCGGTGATCTACGTCGACAGCTCGGTGGCGCTCGCTCATTTGCTCCTCGAACCCGGATCTCCCCCCACCGCGCTTTGGAACGGGTCACTGGTGTCCAGCCAATTGCTCGAATACGAGGTTTGGAACCGGATGCACGCCTACGGTCTCGGTCGTTCGCACGCCAGCGAGGCGCAGGCGCTGTTTATCCGTGTGGATCTAATCGAGATGACGGCGGCCGTGCTCGCACGAGCCTTGCAGCCATTCCCGATCCGGGTGCGGACATTGGACGGGCTTCATTTGGCCACGGTCGATTTTCTGCGGACGCAAGGCGAGCCGGTGGAACTGGCAAGCTACGACAACCGATTGGTTGCTGCCGCGCGTGCGCTTGAAATCCCGATTGCAGCATTCTGATCCTTGTCGGTTCCGGCCGGATCGCGAGACGCGGGCGCGGCAAACGCGCCGGTCATTCGATGACCTCGTCGGCGAGAGCGAGGATCGATGCCGGGATCGTCAGGCCGAGCGCGTTGGCTGTCTTCAGATTGACCACGAGCTCAAACCGCGTCGGCTGCTCGATCGGCAGATCGGCGGGCTTGGCACCTTTCAGGATCTTGTCGACGAGTGCGGCGGCGCGCTCTGAATTCTCGCGCGACGTTTGGCCGTAAGACAACAGACCGCCGCTTTCGACGAACTCTCGACGCTCGTAAATCGCCAGTAGGCTGTATTGCACGGCGAGCGCGACAACGCTCGACTTATTCTCAAACGTCACTGGGCCGGATTCCACCAGGATCGCTTGGTCATGATCGGCCGCGCTGGCGGCAAAGGCGCCCTCCAGTTCTCCCGCCTCGCCGACCAGTCTCGCAGCGACTCGCACCCCAGTCGGGCGCGCGAGGGTCTCGATGGCGGTCACGCGAGTGTTGGCCCACGGGAGTCGGGAATACGCCAAGACGGAAACCTGCGTGGCGGCCGGCATAAGCTCGCGCAACAGTTCGAGGCGTTTCCCGTCGAGCTCCGCGCCAAGGACCGTCATGCCGGTGACATTGCCGCCTGGGCGCGCCAGGCTGTCGGCGAGTCCGGCCTCTATAAGATCCACTCCGCCAATTACGACAATCGGTATCGTGCGCGTCAGGGCATGCACCGGCAGCGCATCAATCGTGCCGGCGGCGACGATGACATCGGGATTTGCCCCGATCAGCTCGACGGCGGCGGTCTTGCGCCGCTCCGCATTCTCGCCGGTCACACGGCGCTCGACGACGAGATTGCGCCCTTCGATCCAGCCGAGCCGCCGCATCGCCTCGTCGAAGTCGCGGCGCGGGAACGCCTCTCCGGTGACGATAAACCCGATATGCGCGCTCTTTGGCGCCTCCTGCGCGGCGGCGCGCCGGCTGAGGACTGTGGCCGCTGCCCCTACGAGCAGATCGCGGCGCCTTGTTCCTCGGCGCGTTGCCGCGAAGCTGCTCGCCCCGTCCCCTGTCTCCATGGTGCAATCCCAGGCTGTTGCCGGGGAGCTCGATCTCGGCGATTTACTTTAACACGACCTTGCCAGCACGCGATGGCAGCGTCACCTTGCTTCTGTCGGTTCTGTCTGGTGATCGAGCCTTGGACATCACGTCCATCAGCGCACGTCCGGAGGCGGCGGCACGGGGCGTATCGAGCGAGCGCCTCGGTGCGGTTGCGGCTTGGCTGTTCGTCTGCTGCGCACTGATCTTCCTGATGGTGGTGATCGGCGGCATCACGCGGTTGACCCTGTCCGGCCTGTCGATTACCGAATGGAGGCCGGTCGTCGGCGTCGTCCCACCGCTCTCCGCCGCCGACTGGGCCGCCGAATTTGCGAAATACCAAGAGATCCCCGAATACCGGCTCGTTCATTACGGCATGACCTTGGACGAGTTCGAAAGCATCTACTGGTGGGAGTATGCCCATCGGCTGCTGGGGCGGCTGATTGGCGTCGCCTTCGCGGTGCCATTTGTCTGGTTTCTGGTGCGCGGCCGCTTACCACGGCGGCTGATACCGCCGCTCTGCGGCATTCTGCTGCTCGGCTTCGCACAAGGCGGGCTCGGCTGGTACATGGTCGAGAGCGGGTTGGCTGAACGGGCGGAGGTCAGCCAATACCGGCTCGTCGCCCATCTGGCACTGGCGCTGGCGATTTACGCGGCGATCCTCTGCGTGGCGCTCGGGATCGTGCGCGGGTCGGCGCGCGCGGGTCCCAGGCGGGGCTGGCGGCGGGCTGCCGAAACCGTCCTGTTCTTGGTGGCTCTGACAATCTTGGCCGGCGGGTTTGTTGCCGGCACGCGCGCGGGGCTCACCTACAACACCTTCCCCCTGATGGACGGCCGGTTGGTGCCCGAAGGCTACGCCCAGCTCCGCCCGTTTGTCTTGAATTGGTTCGAGAATATCGCGGCGGTGCAGTTCGACCACCGGCTGCTCGCTGTCGCGACGGCGGTTGTCATCATGCTGGCGTGGGCGGCGGGTTGGCGCGCGGTGCTACCGCGACCTGTTCGCACCGCGCTGCACGGGCTAGTCGCCATCGCGCTGCTGCAGGTGGCGCTCGGCATCACAACCCTTCTGCTCGTTGTTCCGATTCCCCTCGCCGCTGCGCATCAGGCGGGAGCCGTGCTGCTCCTGACTGCGGCGATTGTCTTCCGCCACACATTGCGTGGAGTTGTGCCGATGGACGGGGAAGCGCCGGCGACCATATAGTCTTCATCCGCCCGGGAGAAGACGATGGCAGATGATGATGCCTTTCCGGCAAGGACCCTCGATGACTGGATGCTCCTCGCCCGGTCGGAGCTGAAGGGCAAACCGCTCGACAGCCTCGACTGGATCACCCCCGAAGGCGTCCTGGTCAAGCCGCTCTACACCGCCGAAGACCTCGCCGCCATCGAATGCGCGGGGTTGCCGGGGTTCCCACCCTATCTGCGCGGGCCGCGGGCGACGATGTACGCCAACCGGCCATGGACGATCCGCCAGTACTCCGGGTTCTCGACGGCCGAGGAGTCGAACCGGTTCTATCGCGAGAATTTGGCGGCCGGGCAAATGGGGCTGTCGATCGCCTTCGATCTCGCAACCCATCGGGGCTATGACAGCGACCATCCGCGGGTCGTCGGCGATGTCGGCAAAGCCGGGGTCGCGATTGACACCGTCGAGGACATGAAGATCCTGTTCGACGGCATCCCGCTCGAACGGATGAGCGTATCGATGACGATGAACGGCGCGGTATTGCCGGTGCTCGCGGGGTACATCGTCGCGGCCGAGGAGCAGGGAGTGCCGCAGGACAAGCTCTCTGGCACGATCCAGAACGATATCCTCAAGGAGTTCATGGTCCGCAACACCTATATCTACCCGCCCGGGCCGTCGATGCGCATCGTCGCGGACATCATCGAATACACTGCTCGGCATATGCCGAAATTCAACTCGATCTCAATTTCCGGCTATCACATGGAGGAGGCGGGGGCGACCTCAGTGCAGGAGCTCGCGTTCACGTTGGCCGATGGCCTCGAATACGTGCGGGCGGCACTGTCACGTGGGCTCGCGATCGACGAATTTGCGCCGCGGCTGTCGTTCTTCTTCGGGATCGGCATGAACTTCTTCATGGAGATCGCCAAACTGCGCGCCTCGCGGGTGTTGTGGGCGCGGCTGATGCGCCAGTTCTCGCCCAAGAACCCGGCGAGCCTGGCCTTGCGCACGCACTGCCAGACCTCGGGGGTCAGCCTCACTGAGCAGGACCCGCAGAACAACATCATTCGGACGACATTGGAGGCGCTCGCGGCGGTTCTGGGCGGCACCCAGTCATTGCACACCAACTCATTCGACGAGGCGCTGGCGCTGCCGACCCCGGCCTCGGCGCGCGTCGCGCGCAACACGCAGCTGATCCTCGCTGAAGAAACCGGCATCCCGCATGTCGTCGACCCGCTGGGCGGCAGCTATTACGTCGAGAGCCTGACGCACTCGATCGCGGCTGCGGCGATGGCGCTGATCGACGAGGTCGAGGCGATGGGCGGGATGACCAAGGCGGTCGAAGGCGGCATGCCCAAATTGCGGATCGAGGAGGCCGCGGCACGGCGCCAGGCACGGATCGACCGCGGCGAGGAGACGATCGTCGGAGTCAACAAATACCGTTCGGGCGAGGCGGCTTCGGTCGAGCTGCTCGACGTCGACAACAGTGCGGTGCGGAAGGCTCAGATCCAGCGCCTCGAGCGGGTGCGGCGAGCCCGCGACCCGGAGAGCTGCCGTGCCGCCCTCGCGGCGCTGACCAAAGCGGCGAAGACCGGCAAGGGCAACCTGCTGGCATTGGCGATCGATGCAACGCGGGCGCGGGCGACGGTCGGCGAAATCTCTGACGCGCTCGAAAAAGTTTTCACCCGGCATCGCGCGCAGATCCGCGCGGTGTCTGGCGTCTATGGCGGGCTGTACGAAGGCGACGCGGGCTTCCGCCGGGTACAGCGGCAGATCGAAGCGTTCGCCCGCGAGGAAGGCAGGCGGCCACGCATGCTGGTCGCCAAGCTCGGCCAGGACGGTCACGACCGCGGCGCGAAGGTCATTGCCACGGCCTTTGCCGATATCGGCTTCGATGTCGATATCGGCCCCTTGTTCCAGACACCCGAAGAGGTGGCACGGCAGGCCGTAGAAAACGACGTGCACATTGTCGGCGTGTCGAGCCAGGCGGCCGGCCACAAGACGCTGGTCCCGGCATTGATCGAGGCGCTCAAAAACCAAGGTGCGGGGGACATCCTGGTCGTCGTCGGCGGTGTGATCCCGCCCAAGGATTACGATTTTCTGAAACGGGCCGGGGTCAGCGCGATCTACGGCCCGGGCACCAATATCCCCAAAGCCGCCGCCGAGATCTTGTCATTGATCCAAAAGCAGCGGCTCGCGGCGTGAGGCGCGAGCGCCAACAACGTGTATTCAATATACGGACAAGCGCTCAAGCAGATTGACGAACAGGTCGGAAGGCAGCCACCTCTCCCGAGGTACGGAGCATCTTGTCCACTTCTCCCGCATGCAGCTCCTCGGCATAGACCATCTGCCGGGCGTATTCTTCGAGCGTCACCGAGCGCCCTTCCGCGCAGTGGAGCAGCTCGCGATAGAGAGCGAGCGCCTTGCCTTCGGTCTCTAACGATTCGCGCATAATGGCGCCAACGTCGTGCTTGTGGCTGTCGAGTAGCGGTCCAATCGCTAAGGACGGATAGGCGCCCAGCAGAGTGATCATCTCGCCAGCTTGCTGGGCGTGCGTCAATGACTCGGCTGCCTGCTCCCGCAGCCATGAGACGATCGGGATGCGGTTATGACCGAACACAAGAAAAGAATAGTGAGTATATCGT
This sequence comes from uncultured Alphaproteobacteria bacterium, assembly GCA_963703745.1. Taxonomy (GTDB): domain Bacteria; phylum Pseudomonadota; class Alphaproteobacteria; order ATCC43930; family CGMCC-115725; genus AP-15. Next base: position 79,702 of record CAVPFL010000003.1, read on the forward strand.
ACTACTCCTGCTAACTCCTGCTCTAGGATACGATTCAAAAGACCGATAACTTTCTCCTTGTCCAACTCGGCCATTGGGAACTCCTTCCACGCCGGATGCGGGGGTATTCTCATCGTAAACTACCGTGCCGCGGCCATCGTTCCGTCAGGCCGGTGATCAGGGGATGAGTAGGATCTTGCCGATGTGGCGACTCGATTCCATCAGACGATGGGCGTCCGCGGCCTCGGCCAGAGGGAACTGCTTGTAGGTGAATGGGCGCAATTTGCCGGCGCCCCAGAGCGGCCAAACCTTTTCTCGCAACGCGGCGATAATCGCGGCTTTTTGTGCGATCGCCCGCGAACGCAGGGTGGACCCGGTGACGGTTAGATGCTTGCGCTGGATCAGGCCGAAATCGGTTTCGACCTTGCTGCCTCGCATCAACGCGACAAAGCAGAGCCGGCCCTCATGGGCCAATAGATCGAGCTGGCGCGGGATGTAGTCGCCGCCGACCATGTCGAGGATCGCATCGACGCCGCGGCCGTCAGTGAATTCCTTGCCGACCCGCACGAAATCCTGAGTGCGGTAGTTGATCGCGACATCGGCGCCATAGTCGAGGTACGCCCGGCACTTCTCGTCGGAGCCTGCGGTGGCCAACGCCTTGGCACCGAACGCCTTGGCGAGCTGGATCGCGGTGACGCCGATGCCGCTCGACCCGCCCTGCACCAGAAACACCTCTCCTGCTTGCAGGCGCATCCGCTCGAACACATTGGTCCACACCGTGCAGAACGTCTCGGGCAGGCCGGCGGCGTCCGCGAGACTAACGCCAGCCGGAACCGGCAGGCACTGCACCGCTGGAACGGCGGCATATTCGCCATAGCCATCGCCGATCATCAGCGCGCACACCTGGTCGCCGACCTGCCAATCGGCCGCGTCGTCGCCGAGCTTGACCACGGTGCCCGAGCATTCGAGGCCAGGGATGTCCGGAGCGCCGGGTGGCATCGGGTAACGCCCCATGCGCTGCAGGCAATCGGCGCGGTTGACCCCGGCGGCGGCGCTCCGGATCAATACCTCTCCTGGTTTCGGTTCGGGAACCGGGCGGGTCGCCGGTACCAGCATCTCGGGGCCGCCCGGCGCCTTGATCTCGATGACGGTCTGGGTCGCAGGGATGTTGGCGAGCATCGAAGTCCTCTCGTTCCCTGAGTGGTCTCGCTACTATAGCTGGGCCGACACGGTTGTGTCGTGTTCGGCTCAGTCGACGCGGGAGGATGGATATGTCGGTCTTGCAGGATAAGGTCGTGTTGGTGACCGGAGCGGGCGCCGGTATCGGTCGGGCGACAGCACTGGCGATGGCCGAGGTCGGGGCCAATGTCGCGGCCGCCGACATCGATATTGTCGCTGCCCAAAGGACGGCAGATCAGATTGTTAGCAACACGCGGCGGGCGCTCGCTATCGAGGTCGACTGCGGCGATGTCGCGCAAATCGACGCGATGGTCGTGCGCACCGTCGCCGAGCTCGGCCGGCTCGACGTCATCGTCAACAATGCCGGGGTCACCCGCTACGCGCAAATCATGGACCTGACCGAAGCCGATTGGGACCGCATCCACCGGGTCAACGCGAAGGGCGTGTTTTTCTGTCTGCAACGCGCCGCGCGGGAGATGATCCGACAAAATCAGGTCGACGGCAGCGGCGGGCGGATTATCAACATCGCCTCGATCTCCGGGCGCGGCTATCCCGGCGCCTCGAACGCCGCTTATGCCGCCAGCAAGGGCGCGGTCATTTCCTTGACATGGATGGCGGCCCAGCAGCTCGGCCGCCACAACATCAACGTCAATGCGATCTGCCCCGGGGTCACCCGGACCGAGCTCGGGGAGCGCAATGCCGCGGCGCGGGCCGCCGAGCGCGGGATCACCGTGACCGAGCTCCAAGCCGAGCAGGAACGGGGGATCCCGCTCGGGCGCGCGAATGCGCCGGAGGATATCGCGGCGATGGCGGTCTTCTTGGCTTCGCCCGCCGCGCGCAACATCACCGGGCAGGCCTATAACGTCGACGGCGGATTGGTGCCGAGCTGAGCCGCAGCTTGCCTTTACGCGTTCCCGAGTGACCGCAGCCCGCTCGGCGCTGACATCTCTATTGAGCGAGCGCCTGCCGTTCTTCTACGGCTGGGTCGTCCTCGCCTGCCTGTGCTGTGCCGGCTTTGCTCGGCAGGGCCCGGCGGTCGCCACCTTGTCGATCTTTGTCCAGCCGTTGACTCGCGAATTCGGCTGGTCGCGCACCGCACTGTCGGGGGCCGTGTCGCTCGGCGGCGTACTGGGAGCACTGTCGTCGCCGCTAATCGGACCGCTGCTCGATCGCCATGGCGCGCGCATCACTCTCTGCATAGCGGTGCTGGTGACCGGGATCGCGATGATGCTGCTGTCGCTGACCCAATCGCTGCTGGTCTTTTATCTCTTGTTTTGCATCGCTCGGATGAATTGGGCCGGACCGTTCGATCTCGGCATTTACGGCGGCGTCAGTAATTGGTTCATCACCCGCCGCGCCTTTGCTACCTCCATTGCGACCGTGGCGCAGATGGCGGGGCTGGTCGCGATGCCGCTGATCGCCCAGCTGGCGATGCGGCAGCACGGCTGGCGCGGCGGTTGGCTGGCGATCGGATCGGTCACCTTGCTGATCGGCTTCCTGCCGGTTTGGCTGTTCATGGTGCGCCGCCCGGAGGATTTGGGATTGGTTCCCGATCGTGCGGCGGGCAATATCGCCGGTGGTGCCACAAAGGCCGGGCCGACCATCTACCCCGAACCGAGGTTCTCTCGCAAGCAAGCGCTCGGCACCTCGGCCTTCTGGTTATTGCTGCTCTATACGGTGCTGGTCTATCCGGTACAGGCGGGAGTGAGCCTGCAACAGGCGGCGCACCTGATCGAACGCGGCATCGAGCCAACGATCGCCGCAGCGATCGTCAGCACGTTCTCTCTGATGTCGGCCATCGCCAGCGCCGCCTGCGGGTTATTGCCGCGCCGGCTGCCGATCCGCTATCCGCTCGCGCTGATCGGCGGATTTCTCACCGCGGGCACGCTCGCGATGGTCGGAATATCGTCGGCCAAACAGGGATACGTCGCCGCTGCCTTGTTCGGCTTTGGCATTGGTGGCGTACTGACATTACTGCCGATCGCCTGGGCCGATTATTTCGGCCGGATGAATTTTGCGGCAATCCGAGGCGTCGCCCTGTCAGTGCAAGTGATAGCGCAGGCCTTGGGCCCGCTCATTTCGGGTGTGCTGCATGACTGGACAGGCAACTACCGCTGGGCGTTGCAGTGCTTTGCCCTGCTGTCGTCCCTGAGCGTCGCAGCGGCGCTGGCGGCGCGCCGCCCGAGAATCGATCCGAACAGCCGCGGAGCGGGCGGGTCCACAGCTTGTGAAACAGCAACCAACCGGTAAGGCAAGCCAATAGCAGCATGAGCAAGGGGGAAAGCAATACGCCAGCCCCGAAAATCGACCATTGCGCCCAGATGGGAACTCCGCCCATGCTAACGGTCCCGCTGGGGCGACTGGGGTATCAACGAGCTGCGGACGTTACAGAGAGAGCCAACCAACCGGTAAGCATTGGATTCTCCAGATCTGGGGAATCCGACACACATACCCCGACGAGCTTGCGATCGAGTTAAGGCCGCCAACTGACGTGGCGACGAATTACCCCAAATGGACACGGCAAGGACGAATTAACGCTTACACTCCCCGGAGGCGGCCCGCAGGGCCAGGAGCACTGGGAACACGATCGGGAGAGATGGGAGCAATGCGAGCAAGCTGAGACACCGAGAACACGAGATCCGCGAGCGTTAGGCCTATCCGCCGCCTTATGGTGAGGAGCGGCAGCGATTGGAATATCGTCTTCGCGAGGTGCATTACGAAGCGTGAGCGGCGCGGAGATCGCCGTGTGAGCGCAGTCACTTCGGGTCGACAACTTTATCGACAGCATTATCGCGGGGGGTCGATCCCGACCGATCGGCAACGACAGCGCCCCGCCTCAACACACGTGACTGCCGCTTGCGCCGCAAAAAGCGGCTGAGGTTAGCGCCGACCCAAAAAGTCAGAATCGGGCTGAGGCTGACGGCAGCTACGATGAACCACCCGATCAAGGTCAGGCGACCGCCCACGCCGTCGGCTCTCCCCGCGCTAAGGAAGGTCATGTTGCCGATGTGATGGCCGGTGAGCGGTGAGCATCTGGTGGCAAACATCAGAAGCGGGCGATCCCTCGCTTAACGAGGGTAACTCTTACCGAGTTGCAAAAATGGCCGATCTTTAGCGTCTCGCGAATATGTTAACGTTAACGCTATTGCGCTGCGCGATCACCCATCCGGCCATGTCAAAAAAGTGTTCTGGGGCGCCGATCGATGCCATCCGACAGCGGCACGGCTGTCGATATTTTACCCAGCCGGGCGAGGGACAACGTCCTGGCATGGGACGCCGCCGCCTGCTATCACCGTGAAAGGACCGCGATAATGGTTGACCCCACCATAGACCCGCTTGGCTACGAACGCCTACAGCGGCTGGAGACCGCCGTCGCCCATCTCCGCTACATCGTCATTGCCGTGATGGTCGTGATGATCGCCGGCTTCTCGCTTCTCGGCGTTAAGATCGGGCAGCTGGATGGCCGCATCGACCGGCTCACCGCGAAAGTGGACGGCACCGACGCGACGCTCGGGGTGAAGTTCGACGAAACGAACGCGAAGCTCGACGCGATTTCCCAGCGGCTGGCTGTCGAGTTCAAGACGATGGGGGCCGAGATCGCGGCGCGGACCAACGCTATTGCCAAGAGCATCGCCCCGGCGGGCGGCGTTGCACCTGCCCCTCCGCCCCCGGCTCCCGCGCAGCCGGCACCTGCGCCCGCACAACCAAAGCCGGCGCCCGGGCAGCCGCCGAGGGGTCAGCGATGACCGCGGGTCCGTGCCTGACCGACGAGCAATGCGGGGAACTCGCCATCGAATGCCAGTGGTCCTCGATCCTGAGACATGGCCAAGGGTAGCTCGGGGAGGAGCCTACCGACGCCCAGCTCAGGACCAGTTCGCACCGTACTTGGCGAAGGAGACGCCCTGCTGGCCGGTGAGCGCGCGGGGTGGCAACGTGCGGAACAAGCACCGGAGCCTAATCGAGCCGATTGCTGGCCCGGGGTAGGCGATATAGGTGGCTCAGAGAGAAGCAATGTACCTGCATAGACGGCTCGCTGCGCTGTTCCTCATATTGGCGCTCTGCGGATGCGGCCAGGTAGCGACCGGGCAGAGACAGGCGCCGAATGCGCCCTATTTGCATGACAGCGGACCGGACATACGCAGCGGCAACAATGGCATGTAGCGCTCTGAGCGCGCCGGAGTGGGGCGCCGCCGCCCGGTTTCGCGCAGCCAACTTCGCTGGTTCTTCCACCAGCGGGCGCCGTCGTCAAATGAGGGCAGATAATCGACCCGACTGTGGGGCGGACGGGCTTCTTTGCGGTTAACGCCGCGCCATCGTTTCGAGGTGCTGGCGGCGTACGCTGCCCGACGACTTGCCCCACCTCAACTGGCGGAGGGGCGTCCGCTCTATGCTTAGCGTTTCCGCGGCGAAATTCGGGTTTTCCCGGATTGCTGCATACTTCGTTGCAGATTTCGGGCAGCCGATGGCCCCTTCGCGATGCCGAGAAGCAAAAGAGCCGCCGACCGTCTCGGCGGTTCCGCCGGGTGCGACCCGGCCCCTGCCTTGCCTTGCGATGCACGGGCGGTCAGCGCTAACCGGTCCCCGGCTCGGCGAGCGTCCCCGCCGGAGCTCGAGGATGCTGAAGACGGCCGCATGAAGTGTCAAGCGGTGGCGTACAATTTGTCGGATCGAGCCGCGGAAAAACCCAGCAGTCCCTCACGCCGAGGACTGATATCTTGCCGTATGATTTGTCGTTTTTCCGTCCTGTCAAAAAACCAACCCCAGTGGCAGAAACCGACTTGTCAGAATAGGGCCGCTGGCCCTATTCTGACAGTCGGCGCTGAGAACGCCAAAACCACGAGCGGCTGCATCCCCCCGACAACGGGTGAGCTATCGTGTTTTATGTCGGGGGTGCGGCGATCTAAGGCGCGGCGACGCGTGCGAATAAGCCCGCCGTCTCGTGGCGGTTCTCAGCCCCCGGCGCCCGCGCCGATCGCGGGCGGGGCCTGAGAAGCCCAAAACCACGAGGCAACCCAATGTCTGACAACCGCAATTCTGCCCCGCCGGTCGCGTCCGCACCGGCGGCACCGCCGTAGCGCTGACCGCCCGTGCATCGCAAGGCAAGGCAGGGGCCGGGTCGAACCGGCGGAGCCGCCGAGACGGTCGGCGGCTCTTTTGCTTCTCGGCATCGCGACCGGGCCATCGGCTGCCTGAAATCTGCAACGAAGTATTTCAACCCGGCGACCGCGTCTATTTCGACCCCTCGCCCGACGGCGTCGAAACCGTCCGACGGTGCGAGTTCGTCGAACGGGGATGGCACGCCTGGTGGGTGACGACCGAGCGCGGCAGCGAGCTGGCGCCGGCACAACGCTACGCCAGAGCCGATGATCTCGCGCTGATCGCCGCGCAGGGTGATTTCGCTCACCTCCATCCGGCGGTGCGCCGCCTGCACAGTTTGCGCGTCTATCGCTGGCGCCGGCACCGCACGCAGTTCGCCCTTGTCTCGGTTGTTGGCCTCGCCGGCGGGCCTCTGGGCGCTGATCTGGCTCGGCGTCGGCGCCGTCTTTGGAGCCTCCCTGTGAGGCGCCGCTTCCGGCCGTCGCCGGGCCCACGGCGGAGCATGGATGTGTGCACCCGCAGTGTCCTCATTGTTGCCCTCGAGCGCCTCGCCGAGTGCCGCCAGCTCAAACGCAAACGGCGGGCGCAGCGCGCCTTCCGCCGGGCCGGAGGACCCCCCAGCATGACGACGCGGGATCGCCCATTCTCGGCTGCGCAATTGGATTGGGCCGACTCTCAGCCCGGCGGCCATCATCGGCAGGCGCCCGATCGGGTAACTGTGTCGACGGTGCGATTGCCGCCGCCGGAGCTGTGCTATGCCGACCACCTGGCGCGCCGGCAGGCAGGCCGGTGGCGGAAACGGCGCGACCCGGGGCTAGGCTATTCCGCCTTTTGGCTGGTGCTGGCGATGCTCGGCTTGATGGAATGCTGGGCGTTGGTGGTGGTAACGCCGTGACGGTGACACACATCGATCAAGAGCGGCACCAGGTGCGTTGCGGCGGCAGGTGGCGCAGCTTGAGCCCAGCGCTGTGGCATCTGTTCGAAGTGTTGCACCGGCACCGCGGCCACGTCGTGCGATCGACGACGTTGTTCGGCGTTAATGGAGGCGACAGCTGGGGGCGGGAATCGATCCGCTTGCTGCGCCGGCGACTGGCCGGTTCATCCTTCCGGATCGAAACTCATCGCACGACTGGTTACGAGCTGGTCATCGACGAAGTAGAGCGCGACCGCGACGCACCGCGGGTGCAACAGCGAGGTCAGCAACCCGAAAATGGGCTGGCGGTATAGGGGTCGATTACCACTGCTCCGCGGCGTCACGGTCAATCTGGGGCGCCGCGGCTTTTACGGGGCACCCCCGGCGCGCGCTTCGCCGCTGGTTGCGGTCGTGCTCGCGGTTTCTCAACATATGCGTTGAGGTATGCGTCCTGACCGCTCAGCGCCGTGCTCGCGGCGCTGCTGGCGATCGCCGTGATCGTCGTCAGCCGATAGAACTCAATCCCGCCCGTCGTGCATCCAGACGGCGTCGGCGGTTTCCCGAGCCTCACCCGCCGGTGGTTCGACCAGCGCGATTTTACTGACCCGCGGCCGGCCGTCGGGTGCCGTCTCGATGTCGAGCTCGACCCGTTCGCCGGCGCGCAATTTGTCGAGGCCGGCATGCCGCAGCGCAGTGATATGACAGAAAATGCGGCGACCATCGCCGAGCTTCACAAAGCCGAAGCCGCGGTCACAGTTCCAATGGTCGCAAACGCCGTGAAATTCCATTTTGCAGTTCTCAGATCAGGTAAAAAAATCGACGGGGAGCGGCAATGGCTGAGAGCCGATCCCCGTCCTCGAGCCCAGCCGCGCGACGGAGCCCAAACCAGAGCGCGGCCGGCCGTCTGTTTTCAGTCGCGGCGGGTCAGCCGGGCGAGCTCGGCTTGCCGTTCGGCGCGACTGTAGCGATGTCCAATGGTGATTTGCGCGCTGCGGTGCAGAGTATCTGCCTCAAGAAAACTTCGCTTGGCCGCAACCCAGTTGGCGAGCGACCGCGACCCGCCGCCGTTCCACACCGGCGCCCGCGGCATTGATTCGGCGACCCTGGCCGCCCTCTCGGCAGCGGACGGAAACAACCGGATCACATCCGCCTGGCGCGCCGCGAAACTGCGTCCACCCGAAGTGCCCGAGCTCATTCCGTTCGAGGTCTGCGCCGCGAGCTCGGTCCCGTCGCCGAGACCGCGCAGGCAACGCTCGGCGATATCTAGGCAGCGCCCAATATGCCTGTGAGCCTCCATAGCGCGCCCGAGCTGTTCCTTTTCGAGGGCTCTCCGCAGGTCAAAATGGTGGCGCTGCGCTTCCGAAATCGCCTCGCTGGCGCGAATTATCTGCTTCATGTCGTTGTTGCTCCGATGGGCCCGCGCGGTCACGACACTGCCTGTGTCCGCGGGAATTGCTACGAAACTCGCCTCGAGCAACAACCAGCGCGTGATATGTTGGCCGCCCCGCGGGCGCTGGGGATCGATTGGCGTGCCGTCGAGCTGGTCGAACCCGACGCTCAACGACCGAATCACGCCGCTTTTCACGAGCCCCCGGACCTCGTCGGCAATGGCCGACACCCCGACCGGCGCAAACGTGATCTTTGCAACGATTTTATCGGTATTGACCGTGATCGCCGAGGCCGTCCCGACCGGCAATTTCGGGTCGTGGGAAAAAAGCACTATGGGATTTTTTTTGTAGTCGTCGAGCAGGCAGCCTTGTGGCTCAAGAATATGCCCATCCCTCGCTAGGGCACGGGTCGATAGGATCACCTCGACCTGGTCGTCGCCGAGCTGGCGCAGGCTGGTCGCAACGGCCTGTCTGATCATTCCCACACCTCACGCCAATGTCGCAAAGCCGGCATTGACCAGCGCCGTCGCCTCGGCGTTCAACAATGCGTAAGTCTGCCCGGCCGTAAAGGTGAAGGTGCCGCCCTCGGCAGTCAGTGCACCGGTGTTCGCCGGCCGCACCGGCCAGCCCGGCGGTTGCGTCGCGATATAATCCGTGCCGCCGATCGTCACCTTGACCGCAACCGCGCTGCCCAAATTCGTGACGTCCGTCATTACCGCGACGCCGCTGACCGTGCCGGTCTGGAAGAGCCGCGGACCCTCAGCCACCCGCTTTCTCCTCGCTCGCCGCTGCAGTCGTCACATAGTCGACAACGCCGCGCTGCGCGAGCGTCCGTGCCTGCTCTGCCGGCAGGCTGACCTGGTCGCCGATCGCCGCCGTTGTGCCGTCGCCGATCTCGACGCCGGCGCGCAAAAAAACGACCAAAGCCTGACCCTGGCCGTCGGTCGGAAACGGATCACGCCGCACGACGCGCTTCGCCCGCGGAGCCGGCTCTCTAGCGACTGCAACGGGCGGCTTTGGCTTCGGCTTCACTGCCGGCGCCGGCAATGCAGCCGGCCGGGGGCGGTTACGCGCCGGCGCCGCCCAGACCCTTTCCTGTTCGGCGCACCAGGCGCCGATAAGCTCATCGTCGACCAGGCCTCTGTACCCCATGAACGGGATGTTGAGCGCGACGGCAGGCTCACCGACCTCGGCCGCCGCCATCTGGCGCGCCTTGATCGCCTCGGCCTGAATTTTACCGGCCAGGCGCAATGCATCCCGCAGTCTGGGAAAATATGCGCCAATGGTCCCACGCCATCGCGCGACCGCTGCCGCCTGGTCGATCGCGCGGGCCGCTGCGAGCTGCATTTCGAGACCCGGCAGTGCCGCGGCGCAATGCTGGGTGATCCAAATCTGCCGCGCTATGCGATCGTCGAGATCGCGCGCCTCGTCATACGAGGCCGCCGCCGCCCGCTCGGCCTTCAACGTGTCGACCTGGGCCGAGGCCTCCGCGCCCTCGCGCTTCAGCGCCTCGAGCTGCTGCTGCAGCGCCGCCGCATCATCCCCTTTGCCTGTCATCAGCCGCGCCACTGCTCGAAGCATGCCGGTTGGTTCCCGATTTCGCTGCCAAATCGGCTCGTCTAGGCGCTTCGGTGGCTTTTGTGCGCGGTTTATGCGAATCAGCGACCACGACGACGGCGGCGAGCGCGTACCTAACCCGTGCGGCTGACAGGCCGCGCCCGGCGTTCAAATGCAGGATCCGCCAAAGCGACCCCCGCCGCGGGTCCGACGGCGCCGGGAGAGATTTCTCGAACCGCCAGCCCGAAGCGCGGTAGCGATCGATGGCGATGGCGATCGCCGAGGCCATCGCGCGACCGCTCAGCATGGGGTGGAAGGCGAGGGCGTAATCCCTGATCAGCCGGTCCCGCTCTTCGAGCCGGCGCGTCCGCCGCTGCCACGGCTCCGAGATCCGGTCGAGAAACCAGGCGCGGTCGGCGCCGTCGAGCAACGCCGCGATCCGCTCGACCCGGATCCGGTCGTCATCGTCGTATTTCACGCGTTTTTCGTCGGTTTGTTGTCCCCCGCGAATTACTTTCTAGCACTCGATCGCGGCCAATTTATGCTTGCAATGACTGCCGCGCGTTACTTCCGCCCCGACCTCTCAGGCAAAATGACCCCCTTAGCCAATTTCGCGACTTTGCGCGCGAATGCCCATTGCGGTTGCGGGCAGCGATCGGCAACCCCCGAAAAACCCCCCATCCCCCTTTGATCCATCCGCCGGCCCGGTTATCGTGACAAGACGATGTCACGAAAACCAGGCGGGATCCCCAATGGAGAGCCGGGGCCGCAGACCGATCGGCGAAAAGGCTATGACCGCAGCCGAGCGGCAACGCCGTCACCGCGGGATGGCCCGGCCGAGAGCGCGCATGAGTGAAGCCGAGGCGCCCTACGAGATGGTGAACCTCGTGCCGCGGATGACCGGCTTGCCCATGACGATCTGGGCTTCGCCGCGCGGCCAGGCGCGGCACGATGTGAGCATCAAGGTCAATCCAACGCACGGGCGGCAAATGATCATCCGCGATGCGGTCACCGTTGCGGTCCGCCCGGCGCCGCGCGTGATCGGCATGCTGTCGCCGGCCGATCGCCAAGCCATCTTCCAATGGATCGCGACCAACGAGGCCGCCCTCGTCGACTATTGGGAATTCCGGATCGACACCGACGAGTTCCTGCAGCGCCTCAAACCGATTTCGCCGGCGATCCCGCCATAAAGCCCGGAAACGGCCGCCGGAGAGCGGTTTCACGAGGCCGCCGGCGGGCGGGCGAGGGCGGCCAGCGCCTGGCGGATCTTGGTCAGGTCCGGCCGGTAGACGGCGACCAAGCAAGCCACCAGCGCGGTCTGCCGCGAGGGGCGGGTCGCGCGCTGCCGGCGATATTCGTGCAGCTCGAGGCCGAGGTGTAGCGCCGCCTGGTCGTCGGAAAAGCCTAGGACCGCCTGCCAGCGCTGCAGGATGGTCATCGGCACCTCAGCCATAATCGCCATCCGGCTCGTCGTCGTCGCCGCGGATCAGGTCGGGAAAGACGCACGCCCGGCAGTCGTCGCACCACCAACCCGGTGCGAAGACCAGATCGTGGCCCGCCGGACACGGCGCGCAGAGCGGGCCATCACTAAGCGCGGCCTCGAGCCGCGGGATCGTGCAGCCGAGCGCGCTCACCCCAGCACGAAGGCGGCGGCGAGGATCCCGAAGATCAACCCGAGAATGGTGATCACGGCGGCGAGGAGGATGGCCTCGTCGAGCCTCACGCGGCGATCGCGGCGAGCGCCGGCAAATGCCCGGCGATCGCCGGCACGAGCTCGGCGAGCCGCGCGAGCAAGAGTCGCTGGTCGGCTATGCGCTCGACGGCGGTGCGGCGTCTCCCGGCCACCAGGTCGGGTGTGACGGCCCATATCGTCTGGAGCAGGATCACCCCGTGCGCGTTGACGACGTCGATCAGCAGCAGCTGCTCGCCCCCCATCGGCCCGCCCGGCCAACCGCCTTCTGCCCCGTCGCGCGCTCGGGGATCATAAGCACGAGCGGCGTCAGCAGCGCGTGATCTCGATCAACCGCCCGCGGGGCGTCGTACCAATCCGACATACGGGCGTTTTAGATTTAGACGGCTTTAAAAGGCCTCTGCCGCCCGCGCCGGCGATGCTAGGGGCGCTCTGTGCGCCGGGGTTGTATGAACCCGCGCGATCGGGCGAACGCTAGCCGGTCACCGCCGGCGCGCGCCTAGCCATGCTTGGCGGCCGGGATCACCCTTCACCGCGGGCAGCAATCATTGCGGCTCGATCCTCCATAACCCGGAGCAGCTTCGCCACGTTGAGCGAGCCGTTTGGCCGCGTCGCCAACATGACCGCCTTCGTGAAGTGCTCGTCGGCTCCGAGGTACTCTTGGAGCTTGCGGTCGAGAGTCATGGCCCGGATCCACCGCGTTTGCGTGCTGCGGCTCCATTCCTTGAACAGCGACCCGACAACGCTGGTGATCGAGCTCGGGTCCGAGGTCGGCCCGCGCTTGCGCACGACCGTTGGGTCGCCGGTGCGCCGCGCTCGCATGTAATGCTTGGCGCACAGCCCGCGCGCCGCGGCCGGGTTGTCGCAGTCGGTGATTGAGCATTCCATGCGCACCCCATAACAAAACTCGCGCCATCTGGCAGGAGTTTTGTTGTGTGCGATATCTGCCGGGGTGACCGCAGCCGCGTAGGGTTCGTATCAAAGTGAGACGCCGTTCAAACGGTTGCGCGGCACGCTGCGGGCGCCGTAGGGCGCCTCTCGAGCTCGGGATAGCCCGCGATGTACTCCGACAGCGGATGTCGAGGCCTGCGCGCCGTCGCCGGCGCCGGGGCGGCCCGTTGCGTGGCCCACCCTCCTTGCGCATTTAGGGGGTCAGACGGCCCGATTTTCCCCCCGAAAGGGCTGTCGATAAGCGCCCCCGGTCCCCGAATCCTCTAGGTCGGGTCGATCGGGGGCCGCGGCGACCGGGCCCCATCGGTGCGGCTCGGTCGCCGCCGGCGGGGAAGCCCCACCAATTCAACCCTGCTGCGAGAGGGCCGATATCGAAGGGTTGTGCAAAACAGCGTTCTCAGCGTTCTCAGCGTTCTAAGCCTTCTCCGCGCAATCAAATCAACGGGTTGTTTGAGAACGCTGCGCCAAAAACAGCGTTCTCAGCAGCGTTCGCATGCGGTCGCTGCGAACGCTGGCGGGGTTTTGCGAACGCTGCGCGGCCCCGCGCGCTAGACCGGCGAGAGCCGCAGAAACCCTGGGGTTTTGCCTCACGCGTTGACGCTTAGAACGCTGAGAACGCTGTTTTGCATAACCCTATTATTTGCCCTTTACGACCTAACGCTGATCGGGCTTCGGCACGGTGATCCCGACCTTGCGGCGCATCTCTCCCTTGCGACCATCCGGGAGCTCTTCGCGCTCACGAAAGAACTCGATCCTGATCCGCTTTGTCCGCAGCGCCGGCGCGACGCGGCGCAGACACCCCGAAAGGCGCGTTCCGTCCTTGGGCCAGCCGCGCTCGCGCCGGGTGTCTTCCGGCACCAGCTTGGCGAGCTCGCCAAGCAAGGTGCTGGCGGTGTCTTTCCAACAGCGCATCGCGTCGTCGACGGTCCCGAGCTCGAGCTTCAGCGGATCCCAGCCATAGGCCCGCCGGGTGAATTCGATGACCGCCTCGGCGATCGGGTCGGCCTCGAGGACGCGCGCGACCGCTTCATCCCGATTGGCCTTGTAGGCGCGCAGGAAGTCCTCGGCTTTCCAGCCGAACGCCGGCATCGCGGCCGCGGCCCACACCGCAAAATCCGCCATCCGCGGCTTGTCCTTGATCGCCTTCGATTGCTTGGCCCGATCGCGCAGCGCCTGTGAGACGCCGCCGAGCAACGCACCGAGGATCTCGGGTGCACTCTCGTCGAACTTCGCCCACACCTCCTCTTCCTCGAGCCGCCCCTCCGATATCGGCTCAAGCAGCGCGACGATCGCCCGGTCGGCGAGATCGGCGTGCGTGGTCAGGTCGGGAATGCCGGTGACCGCGATCGGCCGGCACACCGCGATCAGGTTCTGTTCGTCGTCGGTGAACAGCATGCGCTTTTGCAGGCCGCCGCCGGTCGCCAGCCGGCACAGCGCATCGGCGAGCCAGCCTTCGATCCCGCTCAAATTGTCGTAAGCGATGACATGCCGCTTGCTAGCAGCGATCGCGAGATCCTGTTCCGAGCGCGGCGGCCCCGACAGCTTGACCTTGCCCGGGTCGACCAGGTCGCGCGCGATCCTCACCGCCGTGCTCTTCGCGGCACCCTGTTCGCCCGACAATACCAGGATCGGATAGGGCCCGGTCGGCTGCAGGCAGGCGAGGATCCAGCTGACATAGCGCTTGAAGTCGTCGCCGCGCAGGTTGACCAGCTTTTCGAGCTTGGCGATGCCGTCGCTGCCGCTGGTCGCCTTCGGCTCCGGCAGCGCGCGCAGGCCGCGCGGGCGAACGAAGTGCACCGGCGGCTTGCCGATCAGGCGCCAGCCGGCGGCATCGATCTCGACGACCTTCCAATGTTCATTAGCGAGGTCGAGATAGTTCTTGTCGCCGGCGCCGGCGACGCGAACAAAGACCTCGCGCTCGCGACCGTCGCGTGCCGCGGCCTCGATTGCTTCCATCCCTTCGCTCAGCGCCTGGCCGGTCGGCACCCGACCGTGTCGGTTGCGGTATTCGGCACTCAAATAGAGGCGGTAATCGCGCGACCGCACCTTCCAGGTCTCGCGCCGCCCGTCGCGCTCGATCGTCGCGTATGCCTCGAGGTCGGGGTCATGCCACAGCTCACCGGTCAACCCGAGCTGCAGCACCTCGTCGCGCTGCGCCCACCCGCCTTCGGCCAACCTGTCCCTGGCCTCGTCGGCGTCCATCGGCGGCCGCAGGCGCCGCTCGACCGCGGCCATCGCCTTGGCCGGGGTCATCCCCTGTTTCTTGTACTTTTCCGCCAGGTCCAAGCGCTCGCCCTCGAATACGGCATGCTCGATCGCGCCGGCATCGGCCCTGCGTTTCATTTCGGCGAGTCGGTCGAGGTCCGCGATCAGATCGCGGTATTTTACGTTCAACGCCGCGACGTCGACCTCGTCGAGCGCGGCGGCCGGTTGCAGATCGACGGCGTCGTTATCCAGCGTCTGCCGAACCGCCGCGGCCCCGTTTCCCTTCTTGTGCTCTTCGCTCACCTTCACCCCCCTCGCCCCGGATCAAAATGTCGTTCAGATCGTCGCCGGCGCGCCGTGCCAGCCACAGCCGCACCCGCCGGCCCTCGGCGCGCCACCGGTCGGCGTCTTTGCGCGCGGCGCGTTCGCCGGTGCCGTTGGCGTCATGGTCGGCGACAACCAGCACGGTCTCGACGATCGGCGGCAGCACGACGCTCTGGAACCCGCCAGCCGCTACCGCCGACCAGGCCGCATAGCCGCCGGCAATCGCGGTCAGCGCGTTCTCGATCCCCTCGGCGATCGCCAATGCCGGTGCCGCCGGCGCCAGGCGCACCGCGCCGCCCCTGATCGGCCCCCACGATTTCTTCTGCTCGCGCAGTGCAGCCTTGCCTCTGCCGTCGGCGAGCAGCCAGGTCCGATGCAGCGCGGCGAATTCCCCATCGGGACCGTCGACGCGCGCCAACATCGCCGGCATCTCGCGGCCGGTCTCCCGATTCCAGCAATAGGGTAACCAGCGCAACACCGGCGCCGGCGGCAGGCTCAGCTCGCGGGTCCCGAGATAGATCTCGACCTTGGTGCCGCGGGGATCCCACATCCGGCGGGGGCCGGCGCTGCGCTCCCGGCGCTCGGCTTGATCACCATCTGGCCGATCGATTATTCGGTCTGGTCGTGCATGGACAGCGACCGGTAATCCGGCGGCGAGCTCGCCGGCGAGCTTGCGCACCGCCGCGCCGAAATCGAGGCGGTCGATGCGGCTGATGAATTCGATTGCGTCGCCATGCGCGCCGCAACCAAAGCAATGGAAAAACCCTTTATCGTCGCGCACGAAGAACGATGGCGTCCGGTCGGCGTGGAACGGGCACCGCCCGACATATTCTCGACCGTGGCGCTGTAGCCTGACCTCGCGGCCGATCCAGTCCGACAGGCGCACCCGGCGGCGCAATTCGTCGAGATAGGCGCGCGAGAACGGCACCGCCGTCGTCGCCGTCAACGCACCAGGAGGATCGGCAGCGGCACCATTCGGTCGGCGCCGGTGAACCCGGCCGCCTCCGGCGTTAATCCCGCATATTTCCCGACCGTCGCCGCGATCTCGACCTGCAGCCCATGCCGGCGCCCGAGCTCGAGCAACAATTCCAGCCACACCCTGGCGCTGCCCAGCCGATCAATCGTCTCGACATCGCGCCGGAAGCGTAATTCGGCAAGGATCCCCGGCGGCCGCGCAAAACCCGGCAGCGCACCCGCCGGATTGTCGGATTTTGCCTTTTCAAAGCCGACGTCGGCGGGTAATAATTCAAGTCACGTGAGCTGCATGCGGTTTTGTCTCCGGTGTGGTTTGCGACGTGATCGGCCTTGCATCCGATCGGGCATTCGAATTTCGGCCGGGCGCGCCAACGCCCGGCCGATTTATTTCGGTAAGCTGATCATCCCCCTCTCAGGCTTCGAGGTAATGGCATCGGGAGAGGAGCGCACCGCCGACCAGCGGAGACCGCCATCCGCCAGGCAGTCGACCGTAATGCCGTGCGCGGTGGCCGTCTCGCCGGGTTTCAGCCCCGCGGGCAATGCGATCACATCGCGCATCTTCCGGAGCGCGCGCTGACCAGTCATGGTGTGCGATCACGATCCAGGCGGCCGACCGCGCCGCCTCGGCGCAGCCGCTGCGGCGCTGCCTGTCATGGCGGGTGGCGGCGGAGATGCAGCGACTTCCGGCACGGGCGGTGCTGGGGTCACGCTACCGTTGTTCCGGATGACGCGGTCGCGCACCAACCATGCCTCAAGGTCTGCGGTGAGGATCAGCCGCCGCCCGCCCTTTTCGATGACGGGCAGCTGGCCATGCTTGACCGCATCCTGGATCAGGGATTTTCCGACCCCCGCCGCTTCGGCGGCCTCGACAAACGAATAGGCCAATTGCTCGATCGTCGGTCTCCTGCGCAGACGCATGCCCCGGCTCCTCCATCTCAAGTAAGCGTGAGCTGCACGCTCGATTGCAACACACCTT
This sequence comes from uncultured Alphaproteobacteria bacterium, assembly GCA_963703745.1. Taxonomy (GTDB): domain Bacteria; phylum Pseudomonadota; class Alphaproteobacteria; order ATCC43930; family CGMCC-115725; genus AP-15. Next base: position 96,936 of record CAVPFL010000003.1, read on the forward strand.
CGGACGAAGCTAGAAGGTTATCAACGGAAAAACACATTTCCACAGGGGCAGTGGACAAATTGTCGGATGATTTGTTCACGCGGCTTGAAAAAACTGTACTAATCGAGAACCGGTCCACTCGCCGCCAGGCTTGCCCGGTTGCCGACAAATGGTCGTATGATTTGTTTATGCAGCTTGAAGAGCCGTACTAATCGCAACGTGGGCGGCGACGATCCGCCCCCACTTATTGTCGCGCCCTATGTGGCCGCGGCCCTCGCGGCGGCCGGCGAGGAGCGGCAAAGCTCCCGCCCCCTCACTGCGCAGCCTGCTCCAATCTAATCACCTCGCCAGCCGCCGGCGGTGCGCTGCAATAGCGTCCCCACGCCTCCATCAGCTGCCGGCGTTTGGCCAACAGGTCGCCGCGGCGGTAGGCCGCTTCGACCTTGTCGGAGACGACATGCGCCAATGCCATCTCGGCGATCTCGCGCGGGAAATTGGTGCGTTCGGCCGCCCAGTCGCGCAATGTCGACCGGAACCCGTGCGTCGTCAGCTCGTGGCGGCGCCCCATCCGGCGCAGCAGCATCAGCATCGCCATGTTGCTGATCGGCTTGCCGCGGCGCGCGCCGGGAAATACGACGTCGCTCGTGCGCGTCTGGTGCAGCGCCGTCAGCAGCGCAAGCGCCGGCGTCGACAATGGCACGCGATGCTCGCGCCGATGCTCGCGCCGCCCCTTCATGCGTTCGGCGGGCACCGTCCAGATGCCGCCGGCGAGATCGAATTCATCCCACCTGGCGCCGATCACCTCGCCGGTGCGCAGCGCCGTCAGGATCGTCAGCTCGAGGGCTCGCGCCGCTACACCCTCCTGGTCGCGCAGTGTCGACATGAAGGCGCTGATTTCGCTGTAGAACAGTGCCGCATGATGTTTCACCTGGCGGATCTTGCCGGGCGCGGGCAGCAGGTTTTCGAGATGCCCGCGCCAGCGCGCCGGGTTTTCACCTCGGCGGAAGCCGCGCACCCGGGCCCAATCGAGCACCGCCTCGATGCGCTGGCGCACCCGGCTCGCGGTCTCCGGCTTGTTCTGCCAGATCGGTTCGAGCGCCTGCATGACGAGTGCCGTATCGATCGCGTCAACCGCGAGCTCGCCGAAAATCGGATAGACGTAGGTCGCCAATGTGCTGGGCCATTGCGCGGCGTGCTTGGCGTTCTTCCAGCCGGCCCGGTGGGCGGTGATGTAGCGTTCGGCGCATTGCCGGAAATTGATCGCCTTGGCCGCCTCGAGCTGCTTGTTGGCTTTGGCGGCGCGGCGTGCCGCGATCGGATCGCCGCCCTGGTGGCGCAGCTTGCGCCACACCTGCGCCTCTTCGCGCGCCTCGGCGAGCGAGACCAGGCGTAAGGGTCCGAGCCCCATGCCGCGCAGCCGCCCGTCCTGCCGATAGCGCCAGACCCACGATTTCGAGCCGGTGCGCCCGACCAGCAGGTAGAGCCCCCAGCCGTCGGGGTAGAGCCCCGGCGCGGTCGCGTGGCGGACCGCCTGGGCGCTCAGCCGGTTGCTTTGTCGCCGTCCGCCCAATGCCATTTTTCATACTCCGCTTCATACACCAGGCGCGGATTATGACAACTGAGGACAACCGAAGACAAGCGGAAAATTAGTGTAAGGGTGGCAGCTTGCTTGGATTTTCGCCACCCGCCGCGGCCGGGCGGTTAGGGCGGCTGGCGGAGGGGGCGGGATTCGAACCCGCGAGACGATTCATCACCGTCTACACGCTCTCCAGGCATGCGCCTTCGACCGCTCGGCCACCCCTCCTCCCCACAGCATCACACTAGCGAAGCGGGCACAGGGGCGCAATAAACCCCGCCCGGGTCAGAGCATCCCGAGCGCGCTCCTGCCTTTCGGCGGCGGGAAGGCGCGGTCGAGCGCCGCCAAGTCTTCCTCGGTCAACGCGACATCGAGTGCGCCGCGGTTCTCGCGCACGTGCTCAGCGCGTGCGGCTTTCGGGATCACAATCATACGCTCCTGCCGCAACAGCCAAGCGAGCGCCACCTGCGCCGGTGTCGCATTCCGGCGGCGGGCAATTTCGGCGACCGTACGGTCGCGCAGCAGGCTGCCCTGGCCGAGCGGCGTATACGCCATGATCGCGATCCCGCGCTCGCGGCACCACGGCAGAAGGTCCCATTCGGGGCCGCGGTGCGACAGGTTGTAAAGTACTTGGTCGGCCGCGACATTCTCGCCGCCCTTCAGTGCCACCCATTCCGCCATATCTGCACGGTCGAAATTGCTGACCCCGTAGTGCCGGATCTTGCCATCGCGCATCAGGCGCTCGAACCCCTCGAGCGTCTCCGTGAGTGGGATCGAGCCGCGCCAATGCAACAGGTAGAGGTCGATTCGGTCGGTGCGCAGTCGCTCGAGGCTACGCTCGCAGGCGGCGACCACACCGGCGCTGGAAGCGTTGTGCGGATAGACCTTGCTGACGATGAAGAGGTCGTCACGCAGCCCCTCGGCGGCCCGGGCGACCATCTCCTCGGCGCCACCGCTGCCGTACATCTCAGCGGTGTCGATCAAGGTCATGCCGAGCTCGATCCCGAGCCGCACCGCGGCCGCCTCCTCCGCGGCTCGACGGCGGTTCTCGCCCATGTGCCAGGTCCCTTGGCCGAGCGCCGGCACGCGTTCGCCGCCCGGCAATGTCACCATCGGCAACTCTTGGGTCATCGGGTTCTCTCCTTATGCGGCATGCGGCTGGCCTGCGAATCACGCTGCCGTGGCGTAGATGGCGCGGCCGATCGCCAATAGCTCGCCCGTCTCGTTTGTTACATCGACATCGACGACACCCACCAGCCTGCCACTGCGTCTCACTGTAGCAGTGTCAATCAGGGCGGTGTCGATCGCCGGGCGTAGGTAATCGACGCGGAAATTCACCGTCGGCAGCGGCCGGCCCAGTAGCATCACCAGTGCGTAATCGCCGACCGTGTCGATGATCGCGGCGATTGGGCCGCCGTGCCACTGGCCGCTGCCGCGCCCGCGCTCGAATTCCGGCCGCATCGCGGCGCGCATTACCAGCTGCTGCTTTATGAAGTCGGCGCTCAATGCGGTCAGGTTCAACAGCTCGATGAACGCCGACTGCCCGAGGCGCTCTTGGATCTCCTCCTTGCCGAGTGGCAGATCACTCATGGCACGGTGACCAGCTTGCCGAAGACCTGGCGGTCTTGCAGCCGCGCCAGCGCTTCAGTCGCGTGTTCGAGGGAATAGGTCGCGTCCACCACAGCCTTGAGCCGGCCCGACTGCACCATGTCGAGCAGTGCCGTGATGTCCTCGCGCGCCCAGCCGTTAGACCCGAGGATCTGCAGCTCGAAGGTCCAGATGTAGCGGATGTCCCCGGCGGGTCATAGCCGGCGGTGGCGCCGCAGGTCAGTAGCCGGCCGCCAACGCGGAGCGCCCGTAGACTGCGGGTCCAAGTATCGCCTCCGGTGTAGTTGACGACCACGTCGACGCCGCGGTCGGTGCCCGCGCCACGCCGCGCCGGCTTGCCGTATCGCGCGTAGATCGCTTGGACAAAATCCTCGTCGGTATAGTTGATGGTATCGTTGGCGCCGAGGCCGCGCAGCCGGGCAGCCTTTTCCGCTGACCCAGCGGCCGCGATCACGATGGCGTCGGCGAGCTTGGCGAGCTGGACGCAGCACACCCCGACACCGCCCGACGCGCCGAGGATCAGCATCTTTCGCCCGCCGCTATCCGGCCATTGGTGAACATCATCCGCCGCGCGTGCCATGGGCACAAGCAAGTGGGGCTGCTTCTGCAAAACTGACGCCGTCGGGGATCTTGACGAGCCGGTGCGCACGCAGGCGGCAATACTCGGCGAGCCCGCCATGCACGGTCTCACCAGTCGGCCCGCCCTCGACCCGGTTGATCGGGTCACTGAGCACGTGGTCGCCGACCTTCCAGTCAGAAACCTCGGGACCTAGTTCCGCGATCTCGCCCGCCACATCGAGCCCCATGATCGCCGGCATCGGGATCTTGATCCCCAGCATGCCGCGGCGGGTGAAAATGTCGTGGTAATTGAGTGAGGTAGCACAGACCCGCGCGATTACGTCGCCTGCGCCGGGCGCCGGATCGGGGAAGTCCGTCTCGTAGTGCAATCCACCCTCCATGCTCGCGCAATACCACAGCCTTCATCTCGAGCCCCGGCCGATCATGCCTTGTCAGAGTCCAATCGAGAATAGCGCAGCGACATCGCCGCGCTCTACCGCAAACCCGACAAATTCTAGATCGGGCTGCTACGCCGCGTGCGCGGACAGGTGCTCGGCGAGGCGCTCGAGGCAACTGGTCCAGCCGCCGTGGTGCGCTTCGCCCGCCAAGACGGATTCGAAGCCGCCCTGGTGCAGGGTGAGCCGGGTCTTGCCGCCGAGATCGGTGAAGGTCACCGTCACGAGCGTCTCGGGGCCGGGATTGCCCACAGGGTCGTCGGTCACGTAGGTGAAGACGAGCCGCTCTGGCATGACGATCTCACGGTAGACCCCATGCTTGCGAATGACCCTTCCGTCGGGCGCGCGCATCGAGCGCGACCAGACACCGCCCGTCCGGACGTCCATCCGGCCGGAAATCGTCGTAAAGCCGCTCGGCCCCCACCAGCGCACGAGGTGTTCGGGCTCCGTCCACATCTTGAACACGAGCCGGCGTGGCGCGTCGAAGATCCGAGTGATGACAAGTTCGCGTTCTCCGGAGAGAGCAGCGGCGTCAGCTGTTATGGCCATCTTTGGTTTCCCCCGTCTGCAACTCGCCGAGATACTCGTCGAGGCGATCAAAGCTGCCGTCCCAGAAACGGCGGTAATGATCGAGCCACTGGGCGGCGTCTTTGAGGGGCTCAGGTTTGAGCCGACACGGCCGCCACTGCGCCTTGCGGCCACGTGAGATCAGCCCGGCGCGTTCCAGCACCTTCAAGTGCTTGGAGACGGCGGGAAGGCTCATCGTGAAGGGCTCGGCGAGCTCGCCGACCGTGGCCTCGCCCGCGGCCAGCCGTGCCAGGATCGCGCGCCGGGTCGGATCGGCGAGCGCCGCGTAAGTGGTGTTGAGGTGATCGGGTAACATGCTATCACAAACCGTTCGGTTAAGTAACTATACGGTGAAGTAGACAGCGCGGGTATGGGTGTCAAGTGACTGCCTTTTTCGCCGGTCGCGGGCATGCAAGGTCAAACTTGCTCTGCGCGGACGATCAGCGCGTCGACGGCGGTGATGTTGCTACCGGCGCAGATCAGTGGGTTGAGGTCGAATTCGCTGACGAGTTGGCACTGGTCGGCGATGAATTCCGAGGCGCGGCAAACAATGTCGCAGAGAAGGGCCAGATCGACCCCGGGCAGCCCGCGATAGCCTTGCAGCAGGCGAAAGGCCCGCAATTCGCGCAACAGCGCGTCCGCCTCGTGCGGCCCGATCGGCGCCGGCGCCAGCGCGGTGTCGTTCAGCACCTCGACGAGAACGCCGCCGAGCCCGACGACCACCAGCGGGCCGAATTGCCGGTCGACACGCCCGCCGACGACAATCTCGACCCCGCGCGCGACCATTTTCTGGACCAGCATGCCGTCGAGACGCGGCGCCGGCGGCTGCGCCGCAATGCGCTCGATGATCGCATCATGCGCGGCGCCGACCTCCTCTGCGCTGCGCAAGTTGAGGCGGATCGCCCCGGCTTCGGTCTTGTGAGGCAGATCGGGTGATAGGGCCTTCAGCACCACCGGAAAACCGAGCGCCTCGGCTGCCGCGATCGCACCGTCGCGGTCGGCGGCGAGGCGTTCTTCGACGCAGGGAATGCCGTATGGCGCGAATGCGGCCTTCGCTTCGCGTTCCGTCAAAGTCGGGGCGGCAGCGCCGGCGATCAGCCGTGCCGCCAGATCTTTTGCGGTCGGCGGCGCCAGCCTGCGCGGCTCTTGCCGGCCCTCCGCCTGGCGCGCGGCGCGCCAGTTCGCGGCGGCCAGTGCGGCAAAGCAGCCGCTCATCGTCGGGAACAGGGCGATGTTCTGGGCCTGCTCGCGTTCCTTGGCGCCCGGTCCGTCGCGCCATTCGCTCTGCCAGGCGCTGCAGATGATCTTGCCGTAGCGGCCGGCGAGTTCGTCATAAACCGGGATGAACCGTGTCCCCGCCTCGGATGAATAAACCGCGGGTATCGCCAGCGCTCCGTATTCCGAGGCGCCGAGAAGCGCTTCGACGCACTCGATCAGCGAGTTCGGGTCGTTGATGACCTGTGCGGTCACGTCGCACGGGTTACGGGCCGCGCCGAATTCGGGAATGCGCGCCTCGAGGATCGCGCGCACACGAGGGTTCGGCTGTGGCAGTGGCACGCCATGCTGTTCGGCGCGATCGGCGGCCATGATCGCAGAGCCGCCCGAGGCGGCGACGACTGCGACCCCCGGCGCTGTGGGTTTGGGGGCCTTGGCAAAGAACGACGCGGTCGGGATCAGCGATTCGTAATCCTCGACGAGAACGACGCCGGCACGCCGGAATGCGGCGCGGTACGCCGGGTAGGAGCCGGCGAGCGAGCCGGTGTGCGACAGCGCCGCCGTCGCACCCTCCTCACCGGTCGCCATCTTGTAGACAACGAGCGGCTTGTCGGCCTGCCATGCCAGCTCCGCTGCAGCGAGCAGGCGTTCGGGCGCGCTCATGCCTTCGAATAGGCAGGCGATGACGGCACAGGCCGGATCGTCGACCAGATAGGCCACGCAGTCAGCCATGTCGATGTCACAGGAATTGCCCGAGGTCAGCACGTGACTGAACGACACGCCGCGCGTCACCGCCTGCGCCAGTGCCATGCCCAGCGCGCCCGATTGGCTGACGAGGCCGATCGCGCGCCGCGCCGGTGGTGGCACCGGGGTGATATCCATAAAGGTGATCGCTGCGCCGCAGAGCGAGTTGACCATACCGACGGTGTTCGGCCCTAAGAGCGCCATGCCGCTTTGCTGCGCGATTGCCGCAATGCGATCCTGTTCGGCGGCCCGTTCCGCCCGACCGGTCTCAGCATAGCCCGAGGCAAAGACGATCGCACCCCCCACCCCGGCGGCGACGCATTCGTGGATGATCGGTTCGACCGCCTCGCGCGCGGTCGCGATCAGCGCGCAATCGACTGGCTCAGGCACCGCGCCGATGCTCGGGTAGCAAACCAACTCGCCGATCTGCGGATAGCGCGCGTTGACTGGATAGACCCGGCCGCTATAGCCGCCGAGATTGCGCAGAACCGCTGCGCCGAACGCGCCGGCGCGCGGCGAGGCGCCGATGACCGCGATGCTGGCCGGGTGAAATAGTCGCTCCAACGCCTGGTGGCGACGCAATGGCCGGGACAATGTACTCATCGGGCTGTCAGGAGTTCATATGCCGGCAGGGGCGGTCTGAAGCTCGGCTGTCCAGGCCGGATCATCGAACACGCTCGCCGGCCAGGGGAGACCGTAATGCTCGCGCAGCATTGTCCCGGCGTATTCGCTGCGGAACAGCTGGCGCCGCTGCAGTATCGGGATCACCTCGGCGCGGAACACTTCGAGCTGCGCCGGCAATAGGGGCGGCATGATGTTGAACCCGTCCGCGGCGCCGTCCGTAAACCAGTCCTCGATCAGCTCGGCAATCTGTTCCGGCGTCCCGGCCGTGACGAAATGACCGCGGGCGCCGGCCAGATAGCCGAGCAATTGCCGCAATGTCGGCTTGTCGCGCTTGACCAGGTTGAGGATCACCTCGGTGCGGCTGCGCGCCGCCTCTACCGAGGTCGGGTCGGGGAAATCCTCAGCCGAGAGCGGGCGATCGAGCGGCAGATGCGAGAAATCATAACCCCCGAAACGGCCCGACAGCCGTTTGCGCCCAACCTCCGGATCGGTGAGCTCGTTGACCTCACGCACAAGGCGCTGCGCCTCGGTTTCGGTCCCGGCGATCATCGGACTGAGACCGGGCAGGATCAGCACCTGCTCCGGCAGCCGTCCCTCGGCGGCCGCCAGCGTCTTCAGATCGGCATAGAATTCCTGTGCTGTCGCCTTCGCCATGTGGGCGGTGAACACGGCATCGGCATGCCGCGCGGCGAAGCGGCGGCCGGTGTCGGACGATCCCGCTTGCACCAGCACCGGCCGGCCCTGCGGGCAGCGAGGCATGTTCAGTGGGCCGGCCACCGAGTAGAAATCGCCGCGATGATCGATCGGTCTTATGCGGTCGCGTCGCGCGTAGACTCCCGCGGCCCGGTCGTCGACGACCGCATCGATGGCCCAGCTGTCCCATAGGGCCTTGACCACCTCCATGAACTCTTCGCCGCGGGCGTAGCGGTCGGCGTGGCTCACCTGCCCGGCGCCGCCGTAATTTTCCGCCGCGGTCGCGAGCCACGAGGTTACAATGTTCCAAGCGGCGCGGCCATTGCTGATGTGGTCTATCGAAGCGAATTGCCGGGCGAGATTGAACGGTTCGGTGTAGGTGGTCGAGGCCGTTGCGATCAACCCGACCCGGCTGGTCATCACCGCCATCGCCGCCAGTACAGTGATCGGCTCCAGCCAAGTGCGCGGCGCCTGGGCTACGTCGCCGCCCAGTGCGAGTTGGTCAGCGAGGAAAACGGAATCGAACAGTGCTGCCTCGGCGCGCTGTGCCAAATCCTGGTAATAGCGGATGTCGGTCAAGGGCAGCGGCGAGGAAGCCGGATGGCGCCACGACGCCTCGTGATGCCCGCGGCTGTGGATGAACAGATTGAGGTGCAACTGCCGTTTCATCGGGCCGCTCCTTGCTCTTGCCTGCCGCCCGACCCGCGATGGGCGGGCGGACGCCGCGGAAACCTGTGTCCCGGCCGTCAGCGAGGGCAAGACGCTTGCGCAATATGGGAGGGAGCGGCTAGGGGAGCGGGTACATACGGGCCTTGGTTGCGGTATATCGTCGTTCCTGGCTGTGCTCAGGTGAACACCACATCAGGTCCCTCGCGCGATCAAGGCGCGCGGCTGATGACTAAAAATGCGCCATCGGGCAGCGGGCATCTTCGGGTATCTCTCTCAGATGCAGGGCGCCCGCCCAACGACAACCGATTCAGCCATCGCCAAAGGCTCATGGAGCGAGATTTTTCGGAACGGGCTCGGGCTATATTCGGCGTTGGTGATCGGCGGCATCGCGATGAATGCAACACAGATGTTGGTCATCGCCATCATCATGCCGACCATCGTTCGCGATATCGGCGGGGCGGGCTTCTACACCTGGGCGGCAATGCTCTACACAATCGGCGCGATCGTCGGCGGCGCCTCGACCGGAATGGTGTGGGGGCGTCTGGGTGCGCGACGCGCCTACACGCTTGCCGCCGGAGTCTTCGCGCTCGGTACGATATGCTGCGCGCTGGCGCCAAACATCGGCGCCCTGATCGTCGCGCGCGGAGTGCAGGGGTGGGCCGGTGGGGTCGTCTCGGGAAGCGGCATGGCGCTGATCGCGAGCCTATTCGAGCAACGCTTGCGCACGCGCATCATCGCGATCTCGCAAGGCACCTTCACCGCCTGTCATCTGAGCGGACCGATTGTCGGCGGCGTGTTCGCGGCGATGGATTGGTGGCGCGGCTCGTTCTGGATCATGGCGCCGTTGATGCTGATCTTTGGCGGGCTTGCCTATTGGAAAATCCCGGACCGGCTCAGCCGCGAGGCGGAGCGCAACCGCTTCGTCGAGGTGCCGTTCCTCCGATTTGGAACATTGGCCGCCGGGGTGCTCTGCGTCGCGGCCAGCGGATCGGTGCCTGCCATGGCACCCCGTGTCCTGTTGATCATGGCGGCTGTGGCCCTTGTCGGGCTGACCTTCTGGGTCGACCGGCGAGCTGCCGACAATCTCTTCCCGCGGCATGCTCTGTCGGTTAATGCCCCCATCGGGCTGGCGCTGTGGATCCTCGCATTGCACGGCATGGCGCAGACTTCGGTGACGTTGTTCCTGCCCTTGCTGCTGCAGGTCGTGCACCAAGTGTCACCGGTGGTGATCAACTTTCTCAACATCGTCATTTCGATGGGCTGGACCACTGCCACCTTCACCGTTTCGGGTTGGTCGGGGAAGCGTGAGCGCCTGGCCCTCATCTCGGGACCGATCATCGCGACGACAGGACTTGCCTCTCTGACGGCGGTGGCTCTGCTGCCTGGGCTCGCGCTTATGACCTCGAGCGCGTTTGTGATGGGGATTGGTATCGGCGTTTACAATGTGCATCTCGTCTCGCGGGCGATGGACAGCGTGGCTGCCGCCGAACATCGCAGCACTGCGTCCGCCCTGACCTCGGTACGCTCGATCGGCACCGCGTTCGGAGCGGCGATCGCCGGGGTGGTGGCGAATATGGCCGGGCTCGGCGGCGCGACCGAGCCGGGGGCGGTCGGCAATGCCGTCACCGCGGTGTATATGTTCTGCTGCATCCCGTTCGGGCTCGCGGCATTGCTGATGCTCCGCTTTGTCCGCATTGTCTTCCGCGGCCCGCAGCGTTCGGCCACAGCAGGGGAACCACGCCATGTCACGTCCGCGAGCCCTTGAGAACGTTCGCGTGGTGGATTTCAGCTGGGTACGGGCCGGGCCATGGGCCACGCGCTGGCTAGGGGCTCTTGGGGCCGAGATTATCAAGATCGAGTGGCCCGAGAATGAGCGCGGCAGGTTGCCGAGTACCACCACACCTCAGAATCTCGAGGTCAATCTCAACACCTCAGGCAACTTCAATGACACGAACGTCAACAAGAAGAGCCTCAGTCTCAATGTGCGCAGCGCCAAGGGCCTTGAGATCGTGAAGCGGCTGATCGCTATCTCCGACATGGTAATCGAGAATTTCAGCTCACGGGTGCTGCAGAAGTGGGGCCTGGGTTACGAGGAGCTGTGCAAAGTTAAACCGGATATCGTCTATGTGTCGATGTCAGGTTACGGCCATACAGGTCGGCATCATCATTACACAACATTCGGTCCTGTCGCCCAGGCGGTCTCAGGATTGACCTACATCTCCGGTTTGCCTGACAAACCGCCGGCTGGCTGGGGCTGGTCGTACATGGATGATACCGGCGGAATGTACGGGGCAATGTGCGCCCTCACCGGCCTTTACCATCGCAATAGAACGGGACAAGGCCAGCACATCGACCTGTCTCAGATGGTGGCGAGTGTTCCCCTCAACGGTCCCGCGCTGCTGGACTTTACGGTCAACGGGCGCGGCTCGCGCCGGGCCGGCTTTCCTCCTGGCAACCGTGCGCATTGGCCGGGCACGCCTATGGTCAACAACTATCGTGGGCCAACGGTGGCACCCCATAATGCCTATCGCACCCATCCTGGCGAATACAACGACTGGTGCGTGATTGTCTGCCACTCCGACGGGGAATGGCAGCGACTGGTACAGGTGATGGGGGCTCCGGCCTGGGCCTCCGCGCCGAAATTCGCCACGGTCATCGGACGCTTGCAGCACCAGGAGGAATTAGACGGCAAGATCGAAGCGTGGAGCATGACATTGGGGAAATACGAGCTGACGGAGCGCTGCCAGACTGCCGGTGTTCGCGCCCTGCCGGTGCAAAGTGCCGAAGACCGAGTGGAACGTGACCCTCAGCTGCGCCACCGGGAGATGTATCTGGCGATCGAGCATCCCGCGCTCGGATCGCACAGGGTACAGAATGCCCCGTTTAAACTCTCCGAGACGCCGGCGTCGAACCACTTGCCGAGCCCACTGATCGGACAACACACTCAGGAGATTGTCGAAGAGTTGCTGGGATATAGCCACGAGGAGCTCCGCACCGGCTTCGCCGACGGCACATTCTGGCCGACAAACCGGGAACGTTTTCCGTACATGGAGGAGATGCTCCGGTGAGCGATAACCAAAATCTGCCAGGCCCGCTGGCGGGCCTCAGAATCCTGGAGCTCGCCGACGAAACGGGCCAGTTCTGCGGCAAGCTTCTCGGCGATCTCGGGGCCGACGTGGTCAAAATCGAACCCCCCGGTGGCGAACCCAACCGCCACATCGGACCATTCCTCGACGATATTCCGCACCCGGAGCGCAGTCTGTCTTTTTGGTACTACAATACGTCCAAACGCGGCATCACGCTGAGCCTGGAAACTGCCGACGGCTGCCTGCTTTTCCGGCGCTTGGCGGCGACATCGGACGTCATTCTCGAAACCTTTCGGCCGGGCGTCATGGCGTCGCTGGGGCTCGATTACGAGTCGCTGGGCAAACAAAACTCTGGGCTGATCATGTGCGCCTTGACTCCGTTCGGTCAGACCGGTCCGTGGCGGGACTACGCCTCCAGCGACCTGCTGCACATGGCAGCGGGTGGCGAGATGGCCTCGAGCGGCTACGACGAAGCGGACGTGCCAAATGCGCCGCCGATCGCTCCCGGCGTCGGCAACGCCTGGCACATCGGCTGTCATTTTGCTTACATGGCCATCATGGCCGCTCTGGTGTACCGAACGGTTGCCGGCAAAGGGCAGTATATCGACGCGTCGATCCACGAGGCTTGCGCGCTGACCACCGAGGCGGCGATCGCCAACTACATCTACCGGGGAGAGGTATTGCGGCGTCAGACGGGCCGCCACCATGCAGCCGCTCTGACACCTCGTACCCAGTTCCGCGCCAAGGATGGCACATATGTCTGCGCGCTGGTGGGGGGCCGGCTCAACCCCAAATACGTCAGGGATCTCGCAAACTTGTTGGACAGCTACGGCATGGCTGGTGATCTCAACGACCCCAAATACCGAGACCCGGCGGTCATTGCGGCGAATACGTCTCACATAATCGAGGACCTTGTCGCCAATTTCATTGCCAGCCTCCCGGCAGAGGAGGTGTACCATGCTGCCCAGGAGCGCGGCTTCACCTGGGGAGCGGTGCGTGCGCCGGAGGCGCTCCTTGATGACGCCCACCTCCACGACCGTGGCTTCTGGAAGCAGGTGGAGCACTCGGAGCTCGGCCGCAGCTTTGTCTACCCGGGTGAGGCGGCCATCTACAACGGTTCACCGTGGCGGATCTCCAGCCGTGCGCCGCTGATCGGCGAGCACAACACGGAAATCTTCTGCGATGAATTGGGACTGTCTCGCAATGAGCTCTGTGTCCTGGCGGAAAATCGTGTGCTCTGAAAGACCGCCCCGAATTGAATCCGACGGGCGAGCTGCGGCCTTGCTCGCCGGCGGCATTGCACCGGCGAGCCGCTCAGGCCGCAGCCGCTTGTTGGCCACCTCGTCTAGCGGGGATAGCAGTAGCCGTTGGACAAGACGTATCCAGGGCCGCAGACCGGCGCTGGCGGGGCGCCAGCTAGCGTATTGGCAGTGCCGCTAATCGTGCCGGTGGCGGTGCCAAGCGCCCCGCCGACGATCGCCCCGACTGGACCGCCAGTTGCATAGCCGCTCGCCGCCCCGGCCTGCTCACCGGACACAGCACCGGATACCGGGTTCGAATACCCGGGCGCCGCATACCCCGGCGCCGGCACCGGCGCCGTGACGGGCTGGCAGACGCCGCCATAGAGCGCATAGCCCGCTGGGCAGGTATATTGCGCCATCGCCGCGCTCGATGTGCCCGCCGCGAGAGTGGCGGCGATCGCAAAGATCTTGAGTTTGGTTGCCATCGTCATCTCCGTGAGCATAAAAAACGGCGGAAGAGCGCCGTCCCCTTAGGTCAACGTTGTCCATGGCGTCTCGTTCCATGCGTGGTGGACCCCGCCGGGACAGCTGAATGGCGAGCGTGAGCGGGCTATGATACGGTCGCGGGGCAGGAACCCTCGGTGATCGTCATGCTGGCATGGCGGCCGTGGTGCTGGGTTCGGTGCGTCCGCGCGCAGGACGCGTCGGACATGCCCATATGATGAGAGGAGACGTGGACAATGTCGGAACAGCCACAGCCACAGCGGATGCAGCAGACCATGCCCGAGGACGGCGGCGGATGGCACCACATCAATGCCGGGCCGCATCTGCATGTAATGTTCCACCCCAACCGGCGATTGCTCGGCCGAGAGGACGACATCGTAAGAAAGTCGATCGTGGTCGCCGTCGCGGGTAAGCGGGAGCAAGCGCTTCGCTTCGATCCTTTCAGCGTCGGCAGTCACTATCACATCCGTCCGAGCCAGCGCGGCAGGCAACTTCCGCTCTGGGTCGAGGAGGGGCAAAAGCCGCTCGACGTCGCGCTGGCGTTCTTCGAAAAGCCGTTGCGGTTCCGCGGGCTGCTTGCACAGGCCGAAGAAGACGATGTGGCGGCGCAGCTGGATGACGCGGACCTCGCCGGTGCCGCCCGGCAGATCCGGGAACTCGACGCCGTCGCCGCCCAAAGGCCCGCCGCTTGATCTAACCCGCCCCGGCAAGCGGGTGCGCCGGCCTCGACATCAGGCCGCGGCCCGGCGGCGAAATGCGTCGAGACTGCCGGCGTGGACCAGTTCGCCCGGCAACTGGTGGCCGACGATCTCCTCGGCCATGCGGCCGACCTCGATCAGCGCATCGAGATCGACGCCGGTGTCGATGCCCATCTCCTCGCAGAGCAGCACCAGCTCCTCGGTGCAGATGTTGCCGGCTGCTTTGGGTTGCCCGGCGAACGGCATCCGCCCAGCCCACCGACGGTCGAGTTGAATTGGGTGACACCCATCTTGAGCCCGGCATGCGCGTTGGCGACGGCAAGCCCGCGCGTATCGTGCAGGTGCAGGGAGATGGGCATGTCGGGCCAGCGGCTGCGCACTTCGCCCAACACCCGCTCGACGCGCATCGGCGTAGCCCAGCCCATCGTGTCGGCCAGCGAGAAATATTTGATGTCGGCGCCGGCTTCCTCGGCGATCGCGAGGCCGTCTTCCAGGGTCGAGATGACCTGCGCCGGCGCAATGTCGCCCTGGTAGTTGCAGCCGAACGCCGCCATCACGCCGATCCGCGGGACCTCGACGTCGTTTTCGAGATGCAGTGCCGTCTGTTTCTTCATCGCCTCGACATTTTCGGCGTGGCTGCGGTGCAAGTTCTTTTGCGTGAACGCCTCGGACGCGGTCAGCGAGATCGAGCCTGATATCGTCAGCTTGTTGCGGAAAACGAGCGCTCGGTTGAGCCCGTTAGCGTTGAACCAGAGCGCGGTATAGTGGACGCCCTCCTTCGGGGTGAACCCGGCGACGACGTCTTCGGCGTCCGCCCAGCCCGGCACGATGCGCGGGCTGACGAACGATACGGCCTGGATACGGTGCAGCCCGGTCTGCCCGAGCGCCTCGATCAGCTTAATCTTGTCCGCGGTGCTGATCGGGCCGAGTTCGATCTGGAAGCCTTCGCGCGGGCCTTCCTCGTGGATCTCTACATGTGTCGGCAGATCGGTCATGATTTTGTTCCTCGCTGAGAATCGTTAAAGCCGGTAAAACCGCGACGCGGTGCCGGCGAAGAGATCGGCCTTTTCCGATGGCGAGGCGCCGTGTACCAGCCGCTTGAACGCATTGAACAGCACCGGATAGCTGCAGGCACCCTTGTCGACCGGGAAGTTGCTTTCGAACATGCACCGTTTGGCGCCGAAATTCTCGACGCCGGCGTCGACATAGGGCCGCCAAGCATTGGCCATCTCACCCGACGACGGCGGCAGCGGCGCCAAGTGAAAATCGAATGCGTTGACGATCATCGCCAACCCGCCCAGCTTCACATACACGTTCGGACAGGCGGCGAGCGCCTTGATGTCGGAGCGCCATTGGGGGAAGACCTCGTCGCGCTTATAGGGCCCGACCCCGAGCGGACCGCCAAAATGGTTGAGCACTATCTTCACGTCGGGGCATTCGCGCGCCACTTCGGTCAGGGTCTTGATCTGCGGGTGATAGATCCACGCTTCGAAGGTCAAATTGTGCGCCGGCAGCCGCTTCAGCCCGCGGCGGAAGTTCGGATCGTCCATCAGTCCTGGCGGCGGGATATAGGATGAGGCGCCGATAATCGCCGGGTCGTGCGCGGCGATCTGGCGGATGCCGCGAAACCGCCCGCCCGCTGCGGCGATCTGGCCTTCGAGCACCGCATCGACATTGGGCAGCCGCAAATCGGCGAAGCTGACGATGCCGGCGCAAATTTTGGTCTTGCCACCGCGCCGGTCGCCCTCCTCGGCAATCGCTCGGACGAACTCGCTTTCGCCGATCGGACGCATTTCCTCGGGACCGCTGGAGCGATAGCCCGAACCGCACTGGATGAATACGGTCGCAACGATGTTGTGGCCCGAGGTGACGTCGGCCAAGAGTTCGTCGAGCAGATAGCGGCTGCCCGGGTGATCCCAGAGATGATGGTGCGGGTCGATGATCGGCAGATCGGGCTCGAGGATCTCCTCTCTCAGCTTGCCGAGCCATTCGGAATTGGGCAACGGGCGGGGATAAGCGCGGGCTTCGCCTGTGGAGCTTGGGGGCATGGCATTCTCCCGGGAGGTAGGCCCACTCGATAACGCCGATTATCGGCGGCGCCGTTTGGCAAAATCTACTCCGAAATTGTAGCTTACAGCGCAACCGGGCCTGCCGGTTAGAGGAGGTGAGGATGAACGACGCGGCCGCGCTGCCAAGGCACATGCTGGACATCAAGGAGCTGACGGCGGAGGCGTTTGCACCCTATGGCCAAGTCATCGCGCCGCTGCGAACGGGCGGCCAGGGTGCCGCGACCCACCACAACTCCGAGGCCTCGGCCAGCGAGGCAAACCTCGTCCTGGGTAATGGCGAGCCGCGGCTGTGGATCATGCATCTGCCGCATGTCGGGCTCGGCTTCACCCGGATCGCGCGCCACCGGCGGGTCACGCAATGCCTGGGCTCGCTCGGCGGCAAGGAATGGCTGATCGGCGTGGCGCCGCCGGGCGATCTCGGAGATGATGCGCGCCCGCGCGTCGAGGACATAGCCGCCTTCCGGGTGCCGGGCGATCGCCTGATCAAATTGCACGTCGCGACCTGGCACGCCGGGCCGCACTTCGTCCACGACGAATGCCTATTCGTCAACCTCGAGAACCTCGACACCAACCGGCGTGATTTTCACGCCGTGCCGCTGCCGGTCGAGTGCCGATACCGGCTCTGAGCCGCCACCATGACGAGAGGCGGGGATCGACTCTGTGGCACCCGCCAGCCATCGGGCAGAGCGACAACCTGTCATCGTAACCCAGGGTGCATCGCAGGATGAACCCGTCCGGGCCGTTCATCGCGCGGCCGGTCGCGACCACGCTCTTGACGATCGGTGTGGCGCTCGCCGGGTTTTTCGCCTTCTTGCGGCTGCCGGTTGCACCCCTACCGCAGGTTGATTACCCGACCATTACGGTGAATGCGAATATGCCGGGGGCCAGCCCAGCGACGATGGCGGCGACCGTTGCGACCCCGCTCGAACGCCATCTCGGCATCATCGCCGATGTCACCGAGATGAGTTCGGAGAGTGCCGTCGGCGTCACCCGCATCACCCTGCAGTTCACCCTCAACCGCAGCCTCGACGGTGCCGCGCGCGACGTGCAGGCGGCGATCAATGCAGCGCGCGCCGACCTGCCGTCGAGCCTCCGTCAGAACCCCTCCTACAATAAGGTCAATCCGGCCAACGCACCGGTCGCGCTTCTGGCGATGACCTCTGAGACCTTGACACGCGGCCAGATCTACGATGCCGCCTCGCGGGTCGTGCAGCAGGGATTGTCACAGATCGAGGGCGTCGGCGAGGTCCAGATCGGCGGCAGCTCGCTGCCGGCGGTGCGGGTCGAGCTCAACCCGCTGACACTGTCCAAGTACGGCATCGGGCTCGAAGACGTTCGCGCGGCACTCAGCTCGGCGAACGCGCACAGCCCCAAGGGTGCCATCGAAGACGGCGACCGGCGGCTGCAGATCTACACCAGCGACAAGGCGAACCACGCCGAGGATTATCGGCCGCTGGTGATCGCCTATCGCGACGGCGCGGTGGTGCGGTTGAGCGATGTGGCAGAGGTCGAGGACTCGGTCGAAAACGCGCGCGCCATCGGCCTCGCCAACGGCAAGCCGGCGGTTGTGGTCATCATTCGCCGGCAGCCCGGCGCCAACATCATCGACACCCTCGACCGCATCAAGGCAGTGCTGCCTCAGCTCGAAGCTTCGATCCCGAGAGCCATCGACGTCGAGCTGATATTGGATCGGACGACCTCGATCCGCAGCGCGCTGCACGAGGTCGAGCGCACGCTCGTCATCGTCATCGGCCTGGTCGTCCTCGTCGTCTTCGTATTTCTGCGCAGTTTTCGCGCCGCGCTGATTCCGAGCGTCGCAGTGCCGGTTTCGCTGATCGGCACCTTTGGGATCATGTATCTGTTGGGCTACAGCCTCGACAACCTGTCGCTGATGGCGCTGACGATCTCAACCGGCTTTGTCGTTGATGACGCGATCGTCGTGCTCGAAAACGTCACACGGCACCTCGAGGCCGGAATGCCGCGGCGGCAGGCGGTGCTGCAAGGTACGCGCGAGGTTGCTTTCACGGTACTGTCGATGAGTCTTTCGTTGGTCGCCGTCTTCATCCCGATTCTGCTGATGGGCGGCATCGACGGACGGCTCTTCCGCGAGTTCGCTGTGACGTTGTCGGTGGCGATCACGATATCGCTCGCCGTCTCGCTGACGACGACGCCAATGATGTGCTCCCGCTTGCTCGCCGGGCGGCCCGAAGACGTACACGGCGCGGTCTACCGCATCGGCGAGCGCGCCTTTTACACGATATTGGACCGCTACGAGCGCTCATTGCAGCGCGCGCTGCGACGACCTGGTTTTGTCATTCTCAGCCTGTTTGCGACGATTGGCTTAGCCGCATACCTCTTTGTTAATATTCCAAAGGGTTATCTGCCCGAGCAGGATAACGGGCTGATCTGGGGCGGCGTCCAGGCCGACCAGAGCATCTCGTTTTCGTCGATGAGGAAAAAGCTGGCTCAGTTCGTCGACATCATCCGGCAGGACCCGGCCGTAGCAAAGGTCACCGCCTTCTATGGCGGCGGCAGTTACGGTTCCGCTTTTGCCGTGCTGAAGCCGTTGGCCGAGCGCGATGCCTCAGCGCAACAGGTGAACGACCGGTTGCGGCCCAAGCTCGAACAAATTGCCGGCGCAACGGCATATCTGGGGGCGGATCAGGATGTGCGGGTCGGCGGACGTGCCGACAACCCCGGGTACCAATACACCCTGCTCGGCGACGACACCGGCGAGCTCTATGAATGGGCGCCCAAAGTTGCCGAGGCGCTGAAACAGCTGCCTGTGCTGACCAATGTCGAATTGAACCTGCAGCAAGGGGGGCTCGAGGCGCAGCTGATCATCGATCGGTCTACTGCCGCGCGTTTGGGGCTGACCTTGGGTCAGATCGACAACACGCTTTACGACGCCTTTGGCCAGCGTCAGGTGTCGGTGATCTACAAGGCACAGAACCAGTACCACGTCGTCATGGAGGTGGCGCCCGAGTTTCGCCAATCTCCGGAAATATTGCACCAGCTCTATGTCAGCACGGCGGGCGGCCCCGTCAGCGGCACACAGGGAACCCAACCGCTGGCCGGCATCGTCACGCCCAAGACGCCGCCAGCAAAGGAGGGCGGCGCCGCTGCGACGAATGCTGCGCCAACGGCCGGTGAGGTGGCGCGCAATGCGGCGAGCAATGCGCTCGCCAATAGCGGCCGCAACGTCACTTCGACCGGTTCAGCGGTCAGCACGTCTCCCGAAACGATGGTGCCGCTCTCGGCCTTCAGCCATTTTGGCAACGGCAACACGCCGATTTCGATCTATCACGACAACCTGTTCGCCGCCTCATCGGTTTCGTTCGGTCTGGCTCCGGGCGAGTCGCTCGGCGAGGCGACCGCGGCGATCGACGATCAGGTGGCCCGCCTCGGCCTGCCGGCCTCGATCCATGGCGGTTTCGAGGGGACGGCCAAAGCCTTTCAACAGGCGGTGGCCGGAGAGCCCTTGTTGATCGCCGCGGCTGTGCTCGCCGTCTATATCGTACTCGGCGTGCTCTATGAGAGCTTTGTCCACCCGATCACGATCCTCTCGACCCTGCCGTCGGCAGGTGCTGGCGCCATACTGGCGCTGATCGCGACAAACACCGAATTCAGTATCATGGCGTTGCTCGGCGTCATTCTGCTGATTGGCATCGTCAAGAAGAACGCGATCATGATGATCGACTTCGCGCTCGATGCCGAGCGCAACCTCCGTTTAAGCCCGCGAGACGCCATCTATGAGGCCTGTCTCAAACGCTTCCGTCCGATCATGATGACGACGATGGCAGCGATGCTCGGGGCGGCACCGCTCGCAATCGGCTTTGGGGAGGGTGCCGAATTGCGCCGCCCGCTCGGGATTACCATCGTCGGCGGGCTCCTCGTCAGCCAACTGCTGACCCTTTACACGACACCCGTCATCTATCTCTACCTGGACCACCTTCGGCTGTGGGTGCGACGCCCATGGCGGATCCGCGAGCCCCGCCTCGCTGAGGAGGCCCTCGCCGAACCCGGCGAATGAATTATCCAGGACGGGTCGGCCGCGCCGGCCGATGGGCAACTAGCAATGACAGTCGTTTGCTGTGACATTGCGACCCCGACCGCCGGCCGTGGTTCCGGGGGAAGCAATCTCGGTGGTTCAGGCCCAGTAGAATAACTCCCCCTGCAAGCCGGGCCGGAAGGTTAGTCAGCGGTCGCGCCACCCACGGTACGCAGAGCGCGGCTGATCTGGTCTCTCCCGGCACTGGCGCCCAGACCGCGTGGTTGGGCAAACACGCTGGCGCTATCGGTCGTCAGTCAGTCTCGTCGGACGATCCGTAGCGCCAGCGAGCGTGCGTCTACCACTCAGCAAGCGTAATAAGAATGGGTATAAGCGTTCCAGCAGCTCCGTGCGGGCGGATAATACGGCGCTGCCGGATAGTACGCCGGAGCGGGTGGGTAGTAGCCGCCGTAGTAGCCGTAAGGGTAATAATACCCGTTATAGTAGGGGTTCGCGAGCACCGAGCCGAGCGCGAAGGCTCCGAGCCCGATCCCGACACCGGCAGCGGGGCTGAGCGCATGCGCGGGCCGTGCCGCCGCCGTCCACCCGATTGCAGCAAGCATCGCTGCCGCGACGGCCACGCCGCGACCGGTTTTCCCAAACAACCTACCAATCATATACACCTCCTAGCTTACAGCTTGGCGCAGCCAAAAAGGCCGGCTCGCGAATCTGCGATATAAGAAAGAACAGGCGAACGACTCTCCAAGTTCCGCACATCCCGCGCCGGGCTCGGTTAACCGCGATCCTTCATTAATCGTTGCGACGGGAAGCTACTTGCACTTAATCCATTGCGTGGTATTGCGATCGTTGCGCCCGCAACTTTCGTCGCCCATTGCCGATGAATTTTTACAGTCCGATTGAAAATCAGCCTCAGTTGGGCCAACCACATTTTCGCCGCCGTGCATGGCCGCAGGATGCCGCTCGTCCTCGGCGCTCAGAGTCAGCATCGCTCGGGCGTCGGGCGCGCCAGCTGGATCATGTGATCGATGACCTAGAACCAGACGAAGCCGTGGTCCTCCGCCCATTCCCCAATGGAGATAGGTGGTATCAAGCTCGGAAGTCCGAAACGGGGAGACTGTTGGTCAGGGCACAAGGCCAAAGTACCGTCAGGCGGCCAACTGACCGATATCGACATCGGCGCGTCTCTGAGTGGAGGTCGTCGACATCCCGAGCATTAAGCGCTCTCGCAACTGATTGGAGCGCTAGTTTTGGGAGCGATCCCCGCGAATTGCACGACGCAGCCGCTAAACAATGCCGAGAAACCACGCGGCAAGGGCGACATCACGATCCGAAACGCAATGTCAAAAAAGGGGCATCTTCAACAACCCCCCGGGACGACCCTCGCTTCAGGCCGTTAACGTGACGGGCATTTGGTGGAGCTAGGAGCCAGTTTGATGACCAAGGAGAGAGCCCGTCATTACGCCAAGGTGCTCGCACGAGGCATGGGTAAGACCTTCTACGTGGTATGCAGCCGCGAAGGCCGCTTCCTGGCGGTACAAATACCATCGAACGACTGCGAAATCCTCGCGACCTTCGCTCCTCCACGCAGGGCGCGCGACACCCCGCAACTCCGCCACGAACAGCGTGCTGCTGCGGCCAACGAGATGCGCATTGGCTCTGCGACCAGCAGACCGCACCGGCGTCGCTTTACGTTAACTGTTGGACCGGACACAATCCTTGAAGGGGCCTGATTTTTATCGTTGAGCCTGGGGAGAGCTAGCCCGCATTTCTCATACCGGGGTGTTTTTGGGCGGCAATCTCCGCAGCGGGTTAGCGAGCGGGTGAAGAGAGCGGCGGTTGTGGCACGAACGGGCTGGTTTCAACTTTTGCGAGTCTTGTCAGAGGCGGCAATCCTCTGAGGGGTATTGCCGGGTTATTGTTGGCCGCGCTTTCTGGTTCGTCTCAGCACGTGACGGCGGTGAGCGCGGCATGGGGGCGCGGTACTGGGCCTGGTAGGGAAAGGCTGACGGCATGGCCAGCTTGATGCGGCGCACGCTGATGCGCACCAGTGCCCCGATCTTCAAGAGCTTGAGGCGGATCGTGCCGCAAGGCGCGGGCGAACTGGGTGTGCTTGAGGCCAATACGGCGCAAGGCGCAGATCAGCACATAGGCCATCGAGGCAAACCACAGCCGCAACTGATTGGCGCGCATCGTGTGGTCTGAGGTGCGGTCGGCCCCCGGGTCCGGCCTCCGGCCGGCCCGAGGACAGGCGCCGAGGTCGAGCTGGCACTCTTTGATGCGGTTTTCCATCTCGCCGCGGGCACAGTAGAGTTTCTCGTAGAGGTGGCGGGCCTCATGCTCCTCCCGCGCCAGTGATGTGACGACAAACTGCGGATTGGCTTCGCCCCTGGTCCACTCGGCCTTGGCGACGACCCGCCGCTCGCGGCTCCAGCTGTGGCGCGTCTGCCAAGTGAAGTCCTTGAAGCGGCGCGCCGGTTTTTCGGTCTTTTGGCTGTGCTCTTGCGCCGCCGCGAGCTCGCTTTCGATCTTCCCGACCAGCCGGCTGTTTTTGGCCAGGCCAAACAGAAAATCGACGCCGTTGTTCTCACACCACGCCATCAGCGCCTCGCGGGCAACGCCCGAATCGGCGCGCCCCCCCACAGGATGCGCACCTGGGGCCAGCGCTGACGGATGCGGGCGACAATCCGCGCCATCTCTTCGACACTGCCGGCACTGGCGTCGATGTTGGCCGGGCGCAACTTGGCGGCCAGCAGATTCCGGCCGCAGAACACATAAAGCGGCAAGCAGTAGGTGTCGTAGTAACCGTGGAAGAAACGCGCTTCTTGATGCCCGTGCAGCGGGTCGTCGGTGGCATCGAGATCAAGGGTGACCTGCGGCGGCGGGGCGGCATGGGCGTCGACAAACAGATCGACAAACAACCCCTCGATTGCCGCCGCGTCATGGCTGATCTTGTGATAGCGGGTCGGCTCCCGCCGGCTCACCGTCGATTTGCCGGCCAGCGGCGCGCAATCCGCGCGTCGGGCTTCAGGCTTGCCGCCCCGAACCGCCACGACCGGGTCGTGCCGCAACTGGTCGTGGTCGATCAGGTCTCGTGCACCACCAGCTCGGCCGCGCGGTGATCGGTGAAGCAGCCGGCAAAGCGCTCGATCAACCGGATCTGCCGATCGGTGGCGCCGAGTAGCATCGCCCCGGCCTCCGAGGTCATGGTGCCACCGTCAAAGGCCGCCACCACCTTCCGTCCTTCAACAGGTGCAAAGCCGAACAGATCCGCGTTACACTCTGTCTGCATCGGGACTTTCCCCTGGTCCGGAGATAACCGTTTGTCCAACACGATTTTCTCAGACCCAGGCCCCCGATGCACCCACCCGTTTGAGAAATGCGGGCTAGTATCCGCGTGCCCAAGGGCTCAGCCTCGTATCAGCCCAGCACCGACACCGCGAACGCGACCGCGCCCCAGCTCATCGCCCAGGATGCCAACGACAATAGCACAATCACTATGAGCGCTGGCCCGACCTCGAGCGGAACGGTCGTCGTGTGCGCCGATCGCTCTGATCGCGATAGTTGTGCGGCGATACCCTGGTCACGACGACGAGCTTTACGTTCGGAGACAAGCGCCCTTCGCCGTCGCCTCCGGTAAGCGGGCTCTGCTGGAGCGAGGCCAACTTTCCAGCGATGCATAAGCTCTCCGCTCACGGCTCGAGTAATGTGGCTGTGCTGAAGCGCTGCTGTCGCCATTCCCGTTCCGCGGAGCTGGTGACAAAAGGTGGCGGAAGCCGACACGGCGTCCGGAAGCGGCACGGCGCCCTCGGTGCGGTGCGTCCTGTAGGAACACGGATTCCCGCGCGTCGAGTACGATTTTTCTCGGCACGATCTGACGGGAGGCCGGTGGCAGGGAACAAACTTCGGGCACCGGCGGACACCAACGCTGCGCCGGGTACGCCCGATTCTCTGCTGCAGCGCATCTCGACCCATCCGCAGGTGGTGAGGATCGAGGAGTGTTAAGTTTGTGGCATCCCACCGCTCTCAAGGTCGAGAAGTTCTTCGAGCCCCGCGGCCGCCCGCGCGGGTTGCCCGACTGGCCCTTCTTGAAGCGCGAGTGCAAGGGCGGCTTCTTGTAGCCGACCCCTGTAGTCGGCTTTGTCGTCATCCGCCATTGGACGCCTCGCTTGCACCCTCCGCAAAGTTGCGGCCGCTTGCGGCATGGCGAGCAGTGTTGCCGGTCCGCCCCTGCCAGCGGCGGATGATCGTGTCGACCGTCGCCGCGTTGCCCGCGAGCACGATGACGACACTCTCTTCCTTTTCACCGGCGAGCATCGCGTCGACGGCATCGGCGAGGTTGCCGCAACCGACACGGTGCCGGCCGAGCAGCCACCACTCGCCGGCCCTTGTGACGGTCGGTGCCGCTGCTGTCCGCGGGGTCGGGCGACGGCTCGGCTTGCGCTTGCCGAGACCGCCGCCGCCGGTCAACAAGTCGATCTCGCTCAGCTCGAACCCGGTTGTCTCGATCGCGAAGTCGGGTGAGTCGAGCGAAATCTCCCTGAGCTGCTCGATCAGCAACGTGTTGTTCCACACGGCACTTTCGGCGACGCGGTTATCGGCGATCATAAAGGCGCGAGCCTCGGCTTCGCTCAGATGGTCGAGCAGGATGGTCGGTACCTCGCGCCAGCCGAGGTCCTGTGCTGCAAGCAGCCGGCCGTGCCCGGCGACGATCCGCAAGGTTCGGTCGACGAGGATCGGGACGTTGAAGCCGAAGGCGCCGATGCTGCGCGCGAGCTGGCGGATCTGCTTGGGGCTGTGCGACCGAGGATTTGCCGGATCGGGGCGCAACGCCTCGATCCGCCGCCAGACGACCGCGAGCGGCGGGCCGGAGTCGGCCGCGCGTTTTCTGATGTTGTGAGCCATGATCGAAACATGCTATCGGAAGCTGCTGTAATTGTCAACATGATAATTGTTTAAACCGATAGAAACGTGGGTTTCTTGCGGCTTCCCTGATCGGCGGATTCGCCTCCCTGCTCGGCAGGATTATTTCCCTGTTCGGTCGCTTAGGGAATTTGTTAGAGATTTGTCGTCATAGCAATGGCTTGCGCAATCGAAAAGGCGCGCAAAGGCCACGAGACCGGGTTTTTCCCGGATATTCCCATTGATCAGGGACGTCGGGGGTCGGCCGACTGGTAGCCCGTCATGTCGTCGAGCGGCCCCGCGCGCAACTCGCAGCCGGCCATCGCCTCGAGGATTCGGGCGGCGACCGGAAAGCCTTCTTGTCCCAAGCCCTGCACCTGGGCGCGGTGCAGCACGTCGTGGGCGAGGAGGCCGAGATTGGCCGGGGCGGCGACCTCGCGCGCCAGGTCGCAGGCGAGGGCGAGGTCCTTGGCGACGATGTCGAGGGTGCCGCCGGCGATGAAGGTGCGGGTCAGGACCGAGCGCGGGATGTTGTCGAAGGTCCGGCTCGCCCCGGCGCTGAGCGGCACGATGCGCGCCAGCTGGGCGAGGTCGATTCCGGCCTTGGCGCCGATCAACAGCCCCTCGAGTGCTGCGACGAAGTTGGTGTAGCCGAGATATTGGGTGACGAGCTTGGCCACACAGCCTGCGCCCGCCTCACCGACGTGAAAGATGTTGCCGGCCATCGCGGCCAACAGCGGACGATATTTGGCAAAGACCGCTGGATCGCCCCCGGCCATTACCGTCATCGTCGGCGGGCGCCCGCTGACGGGTGCATCCAGCATCTCGACACTGCGGGCGCGGCAGGCCTCGGCGATTCGCCGGGCCACGGCGGGCGCGTTCGTCGTCATGTCGATATAGGCGCCACCCGCCGCCAACCCGGCGAGGATGCCGGTGGCCGAATCGAGCACGGCATGCTCGACTTCGCGCGGGCCGGGCAGCGAGGTGAACACGACCTCGCTGTGCCGAGCGACGTCGGCGGGGCGGCCGACTTCGCGCGCTCCGCGCCGGGCGAGCGGTGCGGTTGCCGCGGGCCGGACATCGCAAACCGTCAGCTCGTGTCCGGCATCGATCAGGCACAAGGCCATCGGCGCACCCATCGTGCCGGTGCCGACGAACCCCAGCCGCATCGGCTGACCCTATTGGCCCGTAAAGTCTACAGGGGGCCGCGTCGCGTTGTCGGCGCCATCGGCAAGCCGATCGTATTCGAGCGCCAAGTCGAGCAATCGTGTCTTGACGGCGCGCGTCGTCACCCCAGCCGCGACCTCGCGGGCGCGCGCGGCTTTCCGGCGATAGTAGTCCGCCGGCTGCGGCGAGAAGTCTATCGATTGATCCATAGATGCAAGATAGCACACCCGCGGTAAATCACGCACCGCTGATCGGTCAAACCTCTCCCTTTTTAATCGCCCTCGAGCGGCTCGGTCGCGGTGATCTCGATACCAAAGCCCGCGAGCCCGACATAAGTGCGCGAGCGCGTCGCCAAGAGCTGGATCGACGAGATTCCAAGGTCGCGCAAGATCTGTGCCCCGAGCCCGACTTCGCGCCACTGGACATTGCGCTCGTGCTCCGAACCGGTGCTTTCCTCCCCGATCGCCGATACCGGCACGCCCGAGGTGCCCTCGCGCAGATAGACGAGGACACCTCGTCCGGCTGCCTTGAAGTGGCTCAGCGCGGCATGGATTGGCTTGGCCCCGCCGAACACATCTTCAAGCACGTTGGCTCGATGGAGCCGCGTCGCCACACTCTTGCCGTCGCCGATGCTTCCATAGACGAAGGCGAAGTGGTGCACCTTGTCAAACGGAGTTACATAACCATAACCGGTCAGATCGCCGATCTCGCTGGCAACCGTGAATTCGGCCACGCGCGTCACGAGCTTTTCGCGCGCTTGCCGGTAGGCGATCAGATCGGCGACCGACATGCGCTTGAGCCCGTGCTGGCGCGCGAAATCGGCGACTTGCGGTCCCCGCATCACCGTGCCGTCATCGTTGACCAGCTCGCAAATCGCGGCTACAGGCTCGATACCCGCGAGCCGGCATAGATCGATCGCCGCCTCAGTATGGCCCGAGCGCATCAGCACCCCGCCATCCTTAGCAATCAGCGGGAAGATGTGGCCGGGCCGGACAAAGTCCGAACGGCCGGCATTGCCGTTGGCGAGGTTGCGGATCGTCGCCGTGCGATCGTCGGCCGAGATCCCGGTCGTGGTGCCATGCCGATAATCGACCGAGACCGTAAAAGCGGTGCCGTGGATCGCCTCGCTGTCGGCGACCATCGGCGCCAGCTCGAGCCGGCGGGCGATCTCTGCTGTCAGCGGCGCGCAGACGATGCCAGCGGTGTTGCGGATGATAAAGGCCATCTTCTCCGGCGTCGTGTGCATCGCCGCGAGGATCAGGTCGCCTTCATTCTCGCGGTCGTCGTCGTCGGTCACGACGACGATTTCGCCTCGGGCGAAGGCCTCGACGGCTTGCCGGACACGGGACTGGGACACGGTTTTGCTCTCCCGACCATGCCGCCTGGCTGGTCGAAGCCGTTGGCGGCCAAGAATTCCGGATTGCATTGACGGAGCAGGGCGACGGTCTGCCGCCACAGGACGGCGCGGGCGGCGCGGCCATGCGGCTCGGAACCCTCGAATGCGCCGACGCGGAGGTCGTATGCAAACCGGCGCCAAGGGTCCACTCCTTTCCCACACAATACCTCGATCTCGCGAAGGATTGTTCGCCCCTCCTCAGGCGGAGCTTCAGCCTCTTGCTGGGCGATCGCCATGCACTTGGCGACGAGCAGGGCATCCAAGCGGCACTCCTCGGGCAGTAGCGGCATCAGCTCGTTCAGCAGCACGTCACGGGCGAGGGCGAGAAGGGCCGAACCGCTCGGCAAGTCACGCATCGACGAAACTGCGTTCACGATCAAGCAGCATCAGAATCTCAAGCTCGCATTGTGTGGCGCGCCGCCCGGTCAGCGCAAGATCGAGGCCGCGCTCACCGCCGAACATGTGGCGGTCGCTTTGTTGGAGGGCAATTATCGCCCAGCGTACACTCGCCAAGACCTCCCAAAACCGGGCCCGCTGCTCATCTATCCACTCGCCGGATTCGCTCTGATAGCCGCGGTAGAACGGGGCGCGGTCGGCAATCCCACCAGCCTCCCGGTCGAGCCGTGCAAAGCGCCAACTCTTGCAACAGAACCAACCGATATCCTCGTGCGGATCGCCCCAGCCGGCGAATTCCCAATCGAGGATCGCTGCCACCGCCGTACCGTTCAGCAAGTAATTGCCAGTGCGGAAATCGTGATGACAGAGCACCGGCCCGGCAGGCGGAAGGGTGTGCGTCTCAAGCCAGCGGATGCCCCATTCGAGTACCGGCCGGGGCGTCGAATGAGAGTCGAGATAGGCACGGAACCGGGCGATCTGCTGGATCGGTCCGGTGTCGGCGGCAGGCGTCAGGAAGGCTAGGTCCGGCCGCGGCGGTCGGATCGTGTGGACGCGGGCGAGCTCGCGGCCGAGCCGCTCTGCGACGGCGGGGAGCGTGGGATCGAGCGCCCTGTCGCCGGTGATCCGGTCCGGTGCGGCGATCCCATCGACCCGCCGCATGATGAAAAACGGCTTGCCCCAGACTGCGGGATCCTCGCATACGAAGAGCGGTTCGGCGACCGTCACCCCCGCCGCGAAGGCCGCCTTCTGCACGACGAATTCTTGATGGCGCGTCAGGCTCGCCGCAATCCCGGTTGCCGGCGAGGTGCGCATCACGAGCCGCTGGTCGCCGTGGAGCGCGCCGCCCGACGAGCGCGCGTGGAACCCCCAATTTTCCTGCAGCGCCCCACCCTGGAGCCGTCTAAGTCCGGTAATCTCTACGGTCCTCGCGGAGCTCGCTGCGGCGAGAAACCGCGCCAGGGCCGTCAGTCGCGATTCAGATCGCGGCGACGCCGTGCCCGCCATCGATCGCGATTACCGCGCCGGTCAGGTACGCGCCAGCCGGCGAAGCAAGCAGCAGCATCGCGCCATCGAGATCATCGATCTGCCCAAGGCGCTTTAGCGGTATGCGAGAGATTAGCGCTTTGCCGGCCTCGGTCTGGAAGAAGGCGCGGTTGAAATCGGTCTCGACATAGCCAGGTGCCAGCGCGTTGACGAGAATGCCGTATCGCGCCAATTCCATCGCCAGCACATGCGTCAGGTGGGTTAGCCCGGCCTTGGCAGCACAATAGGCCGGCACCCGGCCGATTGTGCGGGAACCGAGCACCGACGAGATATTGATGATGCGGCCCGGGCGCTTCAGCCCAGCCAGGTGATGGGCAAATTCGCGCGCTGCAAGCCAGGCGCCCTTGAGGTTGGTGTCGACTACATAGTCCCAATCGGTCTCGGTGTGCTCGAACAGCGGCTTGGAGACGACCACACCGGCATTGTTGACGAGGATCGACAGCATCCCGAGCTCGGCCTCGACTGTGGCGACGGCGGCGGCGACACTGTCAGTCTGGGTCACATCGCAGGCGACCGGCAGGCTCTGGCCGCCGGCCGCAGCGATATCGCGATACACCTCTTCCAGGCGATCGACTCGCCGCGCGGCAAGCCCCACCTTGGCGCCGGCGGCGGCGAGCAGCTCGGCGAGGTGGCGGCCGATCCCGCTCGAAGCGCCGGTCACGAGCGCCACCTCGCCGGTGAGATCGAAGCTCGGTAGTCCTGTCACTGCGCGATTTCCTTGGCGCGCTCGCGCAGCTCGAATTTCTGGATCTTTCCGGTCGAGGTTTTCGGCAACGGCCCGAAGACCACGGTCCGCGGCACCTTGTAATGAGCGAGGGTCGCGCGGCACCATCCGATAATGTCCTCGGCCGCGATCGGAACGCGATCCGGCTTGAGGGTCACGAAGGCACAAGGCGTCTCGCCCCAGACCGGGTCGGGCTTGGCGACGACCGCCGCTTCCATCACTTCCGGGTGGCGATAGAGAGCCTCCTCGACTTCGAGCGAGGAGATATTTTCGCCGCCCGAGATAATGATGTCCTTAGATCGGTCCTTGATATCGACATAACCGTCAGGATGACAGACCGCGAGATCGCCGGTGTGAAACCAGCCGTGCTCGAAGGCCGCCGCTGTAGCCGCCGGGTTCTTTAGATAGCCGTTCATCAAGGTGTTGCTGCGCAGCACCAGCTCGCCCAAGGTGACGCCGTCCGCCGGTACGTCGGCCATCGTCTGCGGATCGACGACGCGCTGGCGATCGAGGGTCGGGTAGGCTACACCCTGGCGCGCCATATGGGTGGAACGCTCGACGAGCGGCAGCGCCGCCCATTCTTCCTGCCACGCGCAGACCGTCGAGGGACCATAGCTTTCGGTCAGCCCGTAGAGGTGGGTGACGCGGAAGCCCATTCGTTCCATCGCCTCGATCACCACCGAGGGCGGGGCGGCACCGCCGGTGGCGACCTCGACGATGTGGTCGAAGCAGCGCTTGACCTCGGTCGGCGCGTGTACGAGCAGGTTCAAGACGATCGGCGCGCCGCACAGATGGGTGACCCGGTGCTCGGCGATCGCCGCAAAGATCGGCCCCGGATCGACGCGGCGCAGGCAGACATGAGTGCCGGCGACGGCGGTCACCGCCCAGGTATGGGTCCAGCCATTGCAGTGAAACATCGGCAGGGTCCAAAGATAGACCGAGTGGCGGTCGAGCCTGAGGGTGATCGCGTTGCCGAGCGCGTTCAGAAGGGCGCCGCGGTGGTGATAGACCACACCCTTCGGGTTGCCGGTGGTGCCCGAGGTGTAGTTCAACGCAATCGGGTCCCATTCGTCCTGCGGCATGACCCATTCCGCCATGGGATCACCTTCGCCGAGAAAGGCTTCGTATTCGGTGCCGCCGAGCGCAAGGCCGCCCGCGCCGTCGTCGATCTCGACCAAGGGCATTGGACCGCCGAAATCGTCGAGCGCAGTTTTGACGATCGGCGCGAATTCCCGGTCGGCAATCAAGAGCTTCGCCTGGCCGTGCCCCAGGATGAAGGCGATCGAGCGCGCGTCGAGCCGGTAATTCAATGCATTCAGCACCGCACCCGCCATCGGCACGCCGTAATGCGCTTCGAGCAATGCCGGCACGTTCGGCGCCATGACGGCGACTGTGTCCCCCCGCCCGATCCCGCGCCGGCGCAGCGCATCAGCGAGCCGGCGGCAGCGGCTATAGAGCTCGCTGTAGGTAAAGCGGGCGGCGCCGTCGATGACGGCAAGCTTGTCGGGGTAGACCGCAGCCGCGCGGCGCAGAAAGACGAGCGGCGTCAGCGCCATGAAATTCGCCGCGTTCTTCGCGAGGTGCGGCGCGTCGTAGCCGGCGCCGGATGATGACACGACCGACCCCTATCTCCTCTCCGACCGTTCTTCGGCATCCTTACGGGAGGCCACGTCGAGGTCAAGCCGCCACCCTCGTCGAGGCCCTGAACCGAGTAGCGTACCCCAGGTCTGCCCCGATCCCTGGCGGACGGGAAATTACTGGCAAAGCATCGATATCGACGCCAAAAAGGCCAGGCCAGCGGAGGCAGTCGCCGGACAAATCAATCACTTGCGAAGCCAATTCCCTAGCTGGCCAAACAGGGAATTAAATCAGCCGAACAGGGAGCTGTTTCCGCCGATCAGGAAAGCACCAGGGAGTGTCGCCGCGCGGCATGCGGCTTCCCGACCAGGTTACCCGAACGGTGCAGCGAACTCCGCGATCACGCCGCACCGCTCGGCCGGCGCTCTGAACTATTCTTGACCCAGGGCTTACTCATCACTTGCCAGGCGGACCACTGACAACTGGTGCTGGATATCCTACCCGCGCGTTTCTTGCTCGGGGCACTGCCCACGGCGGCTCGCAGATAGTGCTCGCCCCGTTATACTGGCTCTCCACGCCCATGCTGTGATCGCGTGCAGGCTGACCCGGCATAAACCGATTTCTCGGGCGATAAAGCTCGATCAAGCCATTTCTGAGCGATTTACCAAGCGTACACCAGGGCCATATTAGGAAACGGAAACGAAAGTGGAGACGATGCCACGATCAACCAGTAACCGTACCGCGCGGGCGCGGGACAACGGGGCGACGCTTGGCTTCGAGGCCAAGCTGTGGCAGGCGGCGGACGCGCTGCGCAACAACATGGATGCGGCCGAATACAAGCACGTCGTGCTCGGCCTGATTTTCCTCAAATACATCTCCGACGCGTTCGAGGCGAAAAACGCAGAGCTGGACGCGCAGCGCGGCGAAGGCGCTGACCCGGAAGATCCCGACGAGTACCGCGCGGAAAACATCTTCTGGGTGCCGCCGGAAGCGCGCTGGTCATATCTGAAGGGCGCGGCACCCCAGCCGACGATCGGGCAGATCGTCGACGACGCAATGGCGGCGATCGAGCGCGACAACCCCTCACTCAAATCCGTCCTGCCGAAGGATTAGGCCCGCCCGGGACTCGACAAGCAGCGGCTCGGCCAGCTGATCAATCTCGTCAGCGATATCGGCCTCGGCAGCCCGGCCGACCGCGCCCGCGACATCCTCGGCCGCGTCTACGAATATTTCCTGTCGCGCTTCGCCAGCGCCGAGGGCAAAAAGGGCGGCCAGTTTTATACCCCGACGCATGTCGTGCGCGTCCTCGTCGAAATGCTGGCGCCCTATAAGGGCCGGGTCTACGACCCATGCTGCGGCTCGGGCGGAATGTTCGTGCAGAGCGAGAGGTTCATCGAGGCGCATAGCGGCCGCATCGGCGACATCTCGATCTACGGCCAGGAGTTGAATTACACGACCTGGCGCCTCGCCAAGATGAACCTCGCGATTCGCGCTATCGACGCGCAGATCGCGCATGGCGATTCGTTCCATAACGACCAGCACCCTGACCTCAAGGCCGATTACGTGCTCGCCAACCCGCCCTTCAACGACAGCGACTGGCGCGGCGAGTTGCTGCGTAGCGATAAGCGCTGGGTGTTTCGCGCCCCGCCAGCTGGCAACGCCAACTTCGCCTGGGTGCAGCATTTTATTCACCACCTGGCGCCGAATGGAACGGCCGGTTTTGTGTTGGCCAATGGGTCGATGTCCTCGAACCAGTCGGGCGAGGGTGAGATCCGCAAGGCGATTGTCGAAGCCGATCTAGTCGACTGCATGGTGGCGCTGCCAGGCCAGCTGTTCTACGCGACGCAGATCCCGGTATGTCTGTGGTTTCTCGCGCGTGCCAAGCGTAACGGCCGCTTCCGCGACCGCCGCGGCGAAACCCTGTTCATCGACGCGAGGAAGCTCGGCACGATGGTCGACCGCGTGCACCGCGAGCTGACCGATGCTGATATCACCAAGATCGCCGGCACTTATCACGCGTGGCGCGGCGACCGTGATGCCGTCGAATATGCCGACGCGCCGGGCTTCTGCAAATCGGCATCGCTGGATGACATCCGCAAACACAGCCATGCCCTGACCCCAGGCCGGTATGTCGGTGTCAGCGCGGCCGAGGACGATGACGAGCCGTTCGACGAAAAAATGCGGCGACTCGTCATGACACTACGCGAGCAGCAGGCCGAAGGTGCAAGACTGGACGCCGCTATTGCTGCCAACCTGCAGGACGTCGGGTATGCCGGGTGAGTGGCATGAAGTCGCGCTTGGTGAGCTGGCCGAGATCTTTGACGGTCCACATGCGACCCCACCGAAAACCCAAGATGGGCCGATCTTTCTTGGGATTTCGAACCTCGCAAACGGCCGCTTAGACCTCTCCAACACCGAGCATCTTTCCGAAGAACATTACGAGCGATGGACCCGGCGAGTTGTGCCGGAGCTCGGTGACGTCGTGTTTTCGTACGAAACTCGCCTCGGCGAGGCTGCTTTCATCCAGCGTGGTTTGCATTGCTGCCTCGGCCGCCGAATGGGATTGCTAAGAGCCCGTCCAGGTAAGGTCGATAAACGCTTTTTGCTTTACGCGTATCTTGGACCTCAATTCCAAGAGACTTTGCGCTCGCGCACAATACACGGAAGCACAGTCGATCGCATTCCATTGATCGACATGGCGAAATTCCGGATCTGGGTTCCAAAGGACCCGGACCAACAACGTGCCATTGCCCGGGTTCTCGGCGCGCTGGACGACAAGATCGAGTTGAACAGGCGAATGAATGAGACGCTGCAGGCGATGGCTGGGGCGCTGTTCAAATCGTGGTTCATCGATTTCGACCCCGTCCGAGATTCCATATTGCGTAAGCCGCTCGGCCATATCTTTCCAGATCACTTCGACGCTTCGCCATTAGGTGAGATACCGAACGGATGGGAGGCGACGAATTGGGGAACGCTGGTTCGGCTTGAGTACGGCAGGGGCCTTAGCGATTATGCTCGATATGATAAACTTTATCCGGTTTATGGAACGAACGGAAAAATCGGGACACACTCGGAGCCACTCTGCTCACATCCAGGTATCATTATTGGAAGGAAAGGGGCTTATCGTGGCATTCATTTCTCCGATGTCCCTTTTTTCGTGATTGACACCGCATTCTATGTCGAGCCGCTAGACCAAATAGAATTGCGGTGGGCGTACTACGAGTTGCTCCGACAAGATATAAACAGTATGGACAGCGGATCCGCGATCCCATCGACGAGCTGCGAGGACTTCTACAGCTTGCCGGTGATAGCCCCGCCCACAGCCGTTCAGCGGAGATTTGTGCAACTCCTCGAACCCACCTGGGCTCGGCAAAATGCCAATGACCGGGAAGTCGTCACGCTCACCGCGCTCCGGGACACGTTACTGCCCAAACTTATTTCCGGTGAGCTGCGGGTGAGCGAGGCCCAGCAAGTTGTCGCCGAGGCGGCCGCATGAACGCACGTGCACGACGATGATTGAGGAAATCGCGTTGCATCGCGAGGAGCTTCGGGCGTTGTGCTGTCGCTTTCATGTGCGACGGCTCGATTTGTTCGGGTCAGCGGCACGCGGCGATTTCGACCCCGAACGGAGCGATGTCGATTTTCTGGTCGAATTCGATCGCGAGCATCCCGAAGCGCTCTCGCTCAAGACCTATTTTGATTTCAAGGAGGCACTCGAGGCCCTCCTCGGCCGCCCGGTCGATCTCGTAGAGCCAGGCGCGGTGCGCAATCCTTATCTCAAGGCGAGTATCGACGGCTCGCGGGAGCCGGTCTTTGAAGCGTGATCCGAAAAGCTTGCTATGGGATGCGCAAGAGGCCGCCGGACTCATCGCGACTTTCACGGCGGGAAGAACCTTTGCCGAGTTTGACGGTGATATCGTCCTCAGATCAGCCGTCGAGCGGCAGTTCGAGATCGTGGGCGAAGCGCTCGCGCAGCTGGCGCGCCTCGATGCCGCGATGGCAGAGAAAATCCCCGATCTTCGGGAGATCATCGCCTTTCGTAATGTTCTGATTCACGGTTATGCCGTCATCGATCGCGCCCGCGTGTGGCGCGTGATCGACGAGAACCTGCCGCAACTCCGCGCGGCACTGGCCGACCTTCTTGACGAGCCCAAGTAATGGCTGGCTTCATCGAATCCGATGCGGAAGAGGCCGCGCTCGGGTGGCTGGAGAGCCTGGGCTATACCGTCCGGCATGGACCGCAAATCGCATTCGGGGTCGATGGCGGCGAGCGCAGTGACCCGGAATACCGCGATACGCTCCTGCAAAACCGGCTGCATCGTGCGCTGACGAGATTGAATCCGGGGTTACCGACGGCTGCGGTTTTCGACGCCTACCGCAAATTGCTGCAGGTCGAGGCGCCGAACCTGCTGGCCCGCAACCGCGTGCTGAATCGCATGCTCGTCGACGGCGTCAATGTCGAATACACCCGAGCAGACGGGTCGATTGCCGGCGCCCAGGCGCAGGTGATGGATTTCGAGCGGCCCGAGCACAATGACTGGCTGGCGGTGAACCAGTTCACAGTCGTCGAGGGGCAGCAGAGCCGCCGCGCCGATATCGTGATCTTTGTCAACGGGCTGCCGCTCGGCGTTGTTGAGCTGAAGAATCCGGCCGACGAGAACGCGACGGTGTGGGATGCCGTCCAGCAGCTCGAAAATTACCAGAGCTTAATCCCGGCGCTGTTCACCTATAACGCGGCACTGATCGCCTCGGACGGCGTGCAGTGTCGCATTGGCGCGCTCGGAGCCGGCAAGGAATGGTTCAAGCCCTGGAGAACGGTCAGCGGGCGCGAGGATGCTGCACCGGGTCTGCCGGAATTGCAGGTTGTGCTCGGCGGCGTTTTCGAGCCGCGCCGGTTTCTCGATCTCGTCCGCCATTTTATCGTATTCGAAGATTTCGGCGGCGGTGCGCTCGCCAAAAAGATCGCCGGGTATCACCAGTTCCATGCGGTCAATGTCGCGGTCGAGGAGACGTTGCGCGCGGCCAATCTCGCGACGGAGGCCGAGGAGGCGGCCGGAACCTATTTCGCCCGCCACAGCCCCGGCGGCGAGCCCGGGGACAAGCGGGTCGGTGTGGTCTGGCACACGCAGGGTTCGGGCAAGAGCCTGACGATGGCCTTTTACGCCGGGCGGCTGATCCTGCATCCGGCGATGGAAAATCCGACCATCGTCGTGATCACCGACCGCAACGACCTCGACGACCAACTGTTCACGACCTTTGCGCGCTGCCGCGATCTGTTGCGGCAGGAGCCGGTGCAAGCCGAGAGCCGCACGGATTTGCGCGCGAAGTTGCAGGTGCGCTCGGGCGGCGTCGTGTTCACGACGATTCAAAAGTTCATGCCCGAGGAGAAGGGCGACCGTCACCCGGTGCTGTCGGGTCGGCGCAATATCGTGGTCATCGCCGACGAGGCGCATCGCAGCCAATACGACTTCATCGACGGTCTCGCACGGCACCTACATGATGCGTTACCAAACGCCTCGTTCATCGGGTTCACCGGCACGCCAATAGAGAAGACCGACGCCAATACGCGCGCTGTCTTCGGCGACTACATCAGCATCTACGACATCCAGCGCGCTGTGATCGACGGCGCGACGGTGCCGATCTATTACGAAAGCCGGCTTGCCAAGCTCGAATTGAAGCCCTCCGAGCGGCCCAGGATCGACCCGGAATTCGAGGAATTGACCGAGGGCGAGGAAGTCGAACGCAAAGAGAAGCTGAAGACCAAATGGGCGCAGCTCGAGGCGATCGTCGGCTCAGACAACCGGGTGAAGATCATCGCTCGCGATCTCGTCGCGCATTTCGAGGAGCGGCTCGCGGCGATGGACGGCAAGGCAATGATCGTCTGCATGAGCCGGCGCATCTGCGTCGACCTCTACCGCGGGCTGATCGCGCTGCGCCCGGAATGGCACGATCCTGACGACGACAAGGGTGCGCTCAAGGTCGTGATGACCGGCTCAGCCGCCGATCCCGGCGACTGGCAACCGCATATCCGCAACAAGTCACGCCGCGAGGCGCTCGCGAACCGGTTCCGCGACGCGTCGGACCCGTTCCGCATCGTCATCGTGCGCGACATGTGGCTCACCGGCTTTGACGCCCCGAGCCTCCATACGATGTATGTCGACAAGCCGATGCGCGGGCACGGGCTGATGCAGGCCATCGCCCGCGTCAATCGCGTGTTCAAGGACAAGCCCGGCGGCTTGGTCGTCGATTATCTCGGCCTCGCCGACGAGCTGAAGCAGGCGCTCGCCACCTACACCGAGAGCGGTGGGACCGGCCAGACCGCGATCGACCAGTCCGAGGCGGTCGCCGTCATGCAGGAGAAATACGAGATCTGCCTCGGATTATTCCACGGCTTCGACCTCAGCCCGCCGGCGGTGGGGACGGCGCAACAACGGATTTCGATGATCCCGGCGGGGCAGGAATTCATCCTCGCGCAGCGGGCCAAAGAAAGATTCTTGCAAGCCGTGAACGAACTCTCGGGCGCCTTTGCGCTGGCGGTGCCGCATGAGGAGGCCCTTCGCATTCGTGATGCGGTCGGATTTTTCCAGGCTGTGCGCGCCGCGCTCATAAAACACATCTCGGACGGCCGCAAACCTCCCGAATTGCTCGATCATGCGATCCGCCAGATCGTCTCGAAGGCGCTCGTTTCGGACGAGATCGTCGACATCTTCGCCGCCGCGGGGCTGAAAAGGCCGGACATCTCGATCCTTTCGGACGAGTTTCTTGCCGAGATCCGCGGGATGCCGCAGCGCAACCTCGCGGTCGAGCTGTTGCGCAAGCTGCTGGTCGGGGAGATCAAGACCCGGTCGCAGCGCAATGTGGTGCAGGCGCGCTCATTTACTGAACTCTTAGAGCGCTCGATCCGCCGATATCAGAACCGGGCAATCGAGACTGCGCAGGTCATCGAGGAATTGATTGCGCTCGCCAAGGACATGCGCGCCGCGGTCTCGCGCGGTGAAGAGCTCGGGTTGTCCGAGGACGAGCTCGCGTTCTACGACGCGCTCGAGACCAACGACAGCGCGGTCAAGGTACTGGGCGAGCCGGCATTGAAAACGATCGCCCGCGAGCTCGTTGCGACCGTGCGCAAGAACGTCACAATCGACTGGACCCTGCGCGAGAACGTCCGCGCTCAAATGCGCGTTCTCGTCAGGCGAATCTTGCGCAGATACGGCTATCCGCCCGACAAGCAGGAAAAGGCAACACAAACCGTACTGGAACAGGCGGCGGTGTTCTCGGAAGCCTGGGTCGCCGGCTGACCGCACATGCGGAGCCTGTGAAGGATTCTAGCAGCCGTCGTTCTCGCGTCACCCGGCGAGAAGCCGAGGCCCAACGCGCCGCAGGCCAACCTATCCAAAGCGGTGAGGCAGTGTTTGCCGGTGTTGTTGGTGGTGCGATGCAGCGCTTAGCGAGCCCGATTCGATTTTTTTCCCCTGATCTGAAGGAGGAGTGGAAACAGGGCCGCCGCCATCGGCCGCCTACCCTCTTGCGGCGCAGCCGCGTCAGCGGAAATATTAGCCTTTGCACGGGAGGGAGCACCACGATGACCTCGCTGCCGGAGCCGCGATCGGGCCAGAAGAAGCTCGGACTCGTCATCGACCTCGATATCTGCGTGGGCTGCCACGCCTGCGCGACCGCCTGCAAGGAGTGGAATACGAGCGGCTATACCGGGCCGCTGCCGGATTTCAACCCCTATGGGGCTGGCGCCTGGGGCGTCTGGTATAACCGTGTCCACTCGTTTGAGGAGGGCGATGGAGAGGGCGCACGGACCGTCTATTTTCCGAAATCCTGCTTGCATTGCGAGGAACCGGCCTGCGTGACCGTGTGCCCGACCGGCGCCTCCTACAAGCGAGTCGAGGACGGGATCGTGCTGGTCAACGAGGAGATCTGCATCGGCTGCAAGCTGTGCTCCTGGGCTTGCCCCTATGGTGCGCGCGAATTCGACGAAGACGCCGGTGTGATGAAGAAATGCACGTTGTGCATCGATCGGATCTACAACGACAACCTTGCGCAAGAGGACCGGCTGCCGGCTTGCGTGATGGTCTGCCCGGTCAGTGCCCGCCATTTCGGCGATCTCGGGGATCCCGATTTAGACGTCTCGCAGATGGTCGCGAACCGTCGCGGCGCCGACCTGATGCCCGAGCTTGGCTACCGGCCGGTCAACAAATATCTGCCGCCGAGACCCCAACGTCAGGCGCCGTGCCCGCCGGTCGCCGACCGCAACGAGCCGCCCGACAATGTGTCGCCCGGCGAACGGCTATTGCGCTGGGTCGACCGCGTGTTGTCGCGCTGACCAAACTTCGTCGGATGGGCGCCGGCGAGCGACGTCAGCCAAATGCGCCGCGAGGTTCAGCCCACTCCGTGGTCTTTGAACCAGGCAAGCATCTTGGCCCACCCGTCCTTGGCGGCCTCGGGCCGGTAGCTCGGCCGATAGTCGGCGTTGAACCCGTGCGGGGTGTCCGGATAAATGACGATCTCGCACGTCTTGTTCGCCGCCTTGCATGCGGCCCGCATCCGCTCGACCGACTCGACCGGTATGCCGGTATCGGCACCACCGTAGAGCCCGAGCACCGGCGCCTTCAGATTGGCCGCGAGGTCGATTGGGTATTTCGGTTGCAACTCGGTGCGCGGCCGGTCGATCGGGCCATACCACGCTACCGCCGCCTCGAGCGCGGGGTTGTGGGCCGCGTAGCGCCAGACGACCCCGCCGCCCCAGCAGAAGCCGGTAATCGCGAGCTTCGCGGTGTCGGCCTTTCCGGTCGACTTGGCGTAGGCCTCGGTCGCGTCGAGATCGGACATGACCTGGGAATCGGGCACCTTGCTGACGAGCTCGGAAATCAGGGTCGGGATGTCGGTGTATTTCGACGGGTCGCCCTGGCGTGCGTAGAGCTCGGGCGCGATCGCGTAATAGCCGGCCTTCGCCAGGCGGCGGCACAGATCCTTGATGTGCTCGTGCACGCCAAAGATCTCCTGGACGACGAGGACGGTCGGAAACGGTCCGCCCTTGTCGGGCATCGCGCGATAGGCCGGAATCGATCCGTCTGCTACGGGCACTTTGACTTCTCCGGCATCGAGACCGGTCGCGTCGGTGTGGATCGCTTCCGCCGATACCGGCTGGACCGACAGCGCAAAGCCCGTGGCCAGCGAAGTCATGACAAACCCGCGACGGCTCCATCGCGAGCGCGGCAGCAACCCTTCTAATCCACTCTCGACAACGTCCATTGCGTCCTCCCTCGGTGGCATCACCCCCAATGAGGATAGAGCATGAGTTAACGCGGGCGAAAGACGCGTTCCCCGCTCGTCACGCGCCTGTGATCGGCAAACGGCCGATCAGTAATCGTAGTTGTAATTGATCCCCACACCGGTGCTGCCGGACTGCCCAGCCTCTCCTCCGACAGTCAGATGCGGCCGCACCTCGACCTCCACCGTGACCTTGCTTGTCGGGGGCGAGATGCCCTGGCTGACCCCGACAGAGACCCCGGGGGCGATGTACTTCCCGGCGCTAAGCGCGGTGCCGCTTGTCGCCGACGTGCTCGTACCGCCGGGGTTCAAGGTGCCGGTCGTCGGGCCGGTCGTGCCGGAGCCCAGTCTGAACCAATCGAGGCCGAGGCCGCCGCGCAAGCGGTCGAGAACGCCCGGGCCACCGCCGGCGAGGCTGGCGGCCGCCGCGGCGAGCTGCAGCCCCTCTCCGGCGGTGATCTGGTTGACCCCCTTCCCGAACAGCACACGCGCGAGGATCTCGTCTTGCGGCACAACTGGCGTCGAGGTCAGTGTGATCGTCGGCGCCGAGGCAAAACCGCCGATGTTGACTTGCGCCGTGATGTCGGCCGTGCTCGCCTCGGCGACGATGTCGAGAACCGGATCGAGCTTTGCGCTGCCGTCGAAGGTGATCCTGCCGCGGGTCAATGTGAAGGTTTTGCCGAGGAGATCGACGCTGCCGCGGATCTGCTCGAGCGCCCCATTTATGGCGGGTGCGGCGCTGGTGCCGGTGATCGTGAGCTTGCCGCGCCATTCGCTGTCGAGCCCATGCCCGCGTACGAAGATGTTGCCGGGCATGTCGATCTTGATGTCGAGCGTCGCCGGAAGTGCCGGCGGTTGAGCTGTGGGGGCGGCCGGCGGCTGCTTCCCGCCCCTGCTGTTGGTTTCGACGACCTTCAGCACGACGACAGTGGGCGGCAGGCTGTCCGGAAGGTTGATATCGGCGCGGTCGATGGTAAGCGGTGCAGCGACCTTCGGCGCGGTTAGGGGACCGGTGATCGACACCGTCCCGCTCGCGGTGGCGACCGCCTCGTCGCTGGCGGCGACACGGAAATTGGCAAGCGTCGCGGACAACTCGGCGGTTGGTCCCGAGGGGCCCTTCAGCACGACATTGCCCTGCGCCTTGAGGTTCCCATTGGCACTGT
This sequence comes from uncultured Alphaproteobacteria bacterium, assembly GCA_963703745.1. GTDB lineage: Bacteria > Pseudomonadota > Alphaproteobacteria > ATCC43930 > CGMCC-115725 > AP-15. The sequence goes on from CAVPFL010000003.1 coordinate 138,877, forward strand.
CGCCGGCCGAAAACGAGGTCAAGGTGAAACGGTCGCGATCGCCGACGAGATCGGCCTGCATGTTCGTCAGCACCGCCCCCGTGGCAAAGTTCTCGTAGCGTGCGTCGGAGAGCCTGAGGCGGCCGCTTGCTGCCGGGACGGCGAGGGTGCCGCCGACCGAAACATCGGCCGAGAAATGGCCGCTGACCCGGTCCTCGCCCAGCGGCAGTAAATCCGCAAGATGTTCGAGCTGGCCGGCACCCTGCAGCTGCAGGCTCAGCCGGCCTTCGGGCGGCACCGAAATCCCGAGCGGTGACGACGTCAACAACAGGGGCGCTGAGCCAGCCAAGCTGATCGTGTCCCCTTTGAGGCCTTCGACTTGCCCTTTCACATCGATGCTTCGTCCGTTCCAACCACCGTCCACGCCGAGCCCCAGGGTGGGGAGCTGCGCATGTTTCGAGGGGGCGAGGCTGAGCTCACGCGCCTTCAAGGAAATATGGCCCTGCGGCGCGCGCAGGGTTCCGCCGAGAGTCGTGGCGATAGTCAGGGTTCCTTGCGCTTTGGGAAACCCCAGGAGCCGAGCACCCGAAGCTATCGGCAAATTCGCAGCATTCAGCGCGAGCGACAGCGACTGGCCGCGCACCCCGCCATTTCCGGTGATCCGACCGGTCCCGAAATCGAGCGCGAGACCGGAAAAGGCGAAATCGGAACCACGTTTTGACAGGGTCAGCGGCTGTTCGAGAAATATCCGGTCGCTGCCGAGCGATCCGGTAAGCCGGGTTATTCGAAGCTCCATGCCGACCGGTTCGAGCCCAGCCTCGCCCGCAGCCGCTAGCGTCAACGGCTTGCCTTTCGCGTCACCTTCGAAAGCAAAGCGGCCCGGTCGCGGCGTATCGAGCGTGAGGGTCGTAGTGGCGAATTCGGCGGTGCCGAGGCTCGCCGAGGTCAGTGAGAGACGCCCGGTTCCCGATGGAACTCGCCAGATATCGGCGAACCGCGCCGCCAACTCGAGCCCGCCGATCGCGATGCGCGAGGACCCGGCGCCGGCGGCAAGCCGGCTTCCGCTTAGCGAGAGGTCGAGCCGCTGACCGCCCCGCGTGTCGAGCCCGGCGCGGAGCTCGAGATTGCCGCCGAGCGGCGTGCTGGCGAGCCCGGACAAACGCCCGAGATCGGGCACCCGGCCGGTTATCGATCCTGCGATCAAACCGGTATCGAGGGCGACCCGCAGGCTGCCGTTAATCACGCTGTCCGCTGCCGTGAGCCGGACGCGCGGGAGCACCAGCTCGGAATTCCCGTTTAGCTCGGCCGCGAGCGCTAGTGACCCGTCGAGGCCGTAGGTGTGATAGGTTCCATCGAGCACTGCCTTGGGCTCGGCGAGGTCGGCGACCTCTCCGGTGAGCCGCAGTCGGTCGACCTTCTTCCCGTACGCAACGATATCGTCGCCCGCCACCTCGCTTCTCAGCCGCAGGTGATCGAGCGCGCCCTCGGCATTGATGTGAGCCGACGCGGCACCCGCCAATGCAACACCGAACGCAGGCCCAAGTGGCTCTAGTCGGGGCAATTCGAGCGCGAGCCTAGCAACGAGCCTGTTGGAAGGGGGATCAAACTGTCCGTCACCCGACAGGTTTAGCGACGCGCCGATGATGGCGAGCTTGTCGACGATCAGCGCGCCCGCGGGGTCGCGACGCAAGGACCCGGTCATCGTCGCCGAATCGCCGAGGAGTGCATCGCCGACTGTGATACCGGTCCGCAACCGCGTCGCCGATCCCTGGAGCCTCGCTGTAAAGCCCGCCGTGCTCTCCCGCGCGGCATCGGCCTCGAGCTCGATCGAGCCGCTTAGTGGGCGACCGGCGAGGCCGGAGAACGGGCGCAGGTCGGCGATCGATAAATGCAGCTGTCCTTCGACTGTCTGACCGCCTTCAGTGAGTTGTCCCGAGCCGGCGAGAGCGAGACCGGCACCCTCGGCGGAGAGGCGGGTCAGATCGACGGTGTTGCCGTCGCGTGCCGCGATTGCGGCGAGCGACCAATCGATGTCGCGGCCAAGCTCGGGCGGCAACACCACGCCCTCGGGCGAGACCAGCCCCTCGATCCGGCCCTTTGCCGCCAACTCGATCGGCGCATCCGGCTGATCGAGAACGCCGGTTGGCGTCGCCGAGATGTCCGCCTCGACATGCTCCGCGCCCGAAGAGCCGAGACGAATCCCGGCCCCCGACAAATTCAGCAGGACCGCCGGGCGGCTCTCCGTTCCCGTGACTTCGGCGGTCAGCGATGCCGAGCCAGCGAGATGACTACCGAGCAGGCCTGCCAGCGGTGAAAGTTCCGGCACATTTGCCCGCAAATGCGCTGCCACGGCCTCGTCGGGGCCGCCAAAAGTGACATCACCGCGTACCGTGCCTGCCGCGGCTTCGATCGACAGCGGGTCGACCACCATTCGGTCGCCGAATGTCGCGCGCAGCGATAGTGCAAGTCGGTCGCCTAGGAGCGGTGCGAACTCGGCCGGGACGAGCGAAGCCAACGCCGCCGTCCCCGATAGCCCGAGCATGGTCTGAGCCGCGACCGCGAGCGTCACATCCGCGTCGAAATGGGCGAGCGCCCCGGCCGAGGCACTGAGCCGCCCCTGCCAGCTGGCGAGCGGCCCGACGCCGTTTAGAGACAGTGCGAGCGGCGGGCGGTCTGTGCGCCCGAGGACGCGGTCGAGCAGGATGCCGGTGGGCTCGCTCGCTTCGAGCTCGAGCTTCAAGTTCGGGGTGGCTCCGGCAAGCTCCATCGCCAATGCGATGTTCCCGGCGGATCCGTCAATGCGCCGCACATCGAGCGCGATATGCGCTGTCTCTCCCGTGAGCCGGGCATCGCCCTCCACCATTGCGGCAAGGCTTTCTCCCAAGACCGGGGGAGCGAGCGAGAGCCGGCTGATTGAAAGCTGGTCGAGAACGACCCCGAGGGGTACATGCGGGACCTTCAGGTATTCGGTAAGCGGCGTGGTCGAGGGCGCGGTGGAGGATCGCGCCATATCGAGCTCGGCGATGGTCAGCGACCGAACATGCAGACGCCCGGTCAGCAATGCGACTGCCGAGATATCGAGCCCAAAATCTCGCAGGGTGAGATAGGTGTCGTCGCGGTCGCCGATCTCGATCCGGTCGACCTTCAAATGGAACGGCACGATCCCGCCGAGCCCTTCCACCGAGACAGTGAAATCGGGGCTGCTGACGGACTGCACAATGGTTCTCGCGAGCCAAGTCTTACCAGTTCGGGTCTGCAGCAGGCCAAAAGCCGCGAGGATGACCACAATCAGCAGGCCGAGCGCGCCGCCGAGCCAGCGAAACACTCTTGCGACGGTGCGCATCAGAACGCCTGACCGAGGCTGATATAGACCTGGATCGGCGAATTGGCGCCGCGCTTGCGCAGCGAGGTCGCCAGATCGAGCCGCAGCGGCCCGAATGCCGTGTAGTAGCGCAGGCCCAGGCCGACGCCGTAGAGAAGCGTGCGGCCGAGCTGCGGCACCGGGCTCTCGTAATAGCTGCCGGCATCGACGAACGGGACGACGCCGGTGGTTTCGCTGATCTCGACCCGGGCTTTCGGGGCTGCCTGCCGCATTACCGGCAGCGCTGACGCGCAGAGGTCTGCCGCAAATTCCCCGACCCCTGTAAAAGCGGGAAAGCAGGGTGAATTATCGATTCCGCGCTGAAATCCGCCCGGGTCATCCTCGATAAAGCAGTCTAGATCAGACACTTACCAGATGGTCTCCGAATCAAACGAACAGGGGCCCGACTTCGCCCACCAGGGGGCTGAATCAGTCTATCAGGGGGAAAGCAGGGGAGGGAGCCAGACGTTGATTTATCGTATTTCAGCCGGGTGACCGTTATCAAGACCAGGAAACGCCGGCAGGCGCGCATCAGAAGGCTTGACCGAGGCTGATATAGACCTGGATCGGCGAGTCCGCGTGGCGTTTGCGCAACGGGGTCGCGAGATCGAGCCGTAGCGGGCCAAACGCGGTGTAATAGCGCGCACCCAGGCCTACGCCGTAAAGCGGCATGCGGCCGAGCTGGGGGAGCGGGCTCTCGTAGTAGCTGCCAGCATCGACGAAGGGCACGATGCCGATTGTTTCGGTGATCTTGATCCGGGCTTCCAAATTGAGCACCAGGCTCGACCTTCCGCCGATCGGCACATTGTTAGGGGCGAGCGGTCCGGCCATTAGATAGCCGTAAGGGCGGACCGATCCGCCGCCGCCGGCATAAATCCGCTGGTCGGAAGGAAGCTGCGACAGCGGGGCGCCGTCGAGCGAGCCGAGCGCCAACTTGCCGGCGAGGATCGCTCGCTCCTCGGAGCCCAGCGCCCAATAGGTGCTCCCCGAGATCAGGCTCGATACAAAAGTCAAATTCGAGCCGGAGAAGGTATGGGTCGGTGTGACGTTGAGCTGCGCGCGATAGCCGGTGGTCGGGTTCAACAAATTATCGGTCGTATCGAGCTTTAAATAGGCCGGCAGGCCGGCCAGCTCGTAACGCTGCGTGCCGGTCATCGGGGTGACATTGGCGAGCTGGACGACGTTCGCCTTTTCGACCTCGAAGCTGACACCACCGGTCACCAGGTGATCGAAGCGGCGCTCGATCCCGGCCGTGGCGATCGCGCGGCGGCTGCGATAGGCGACCGGGTTATCATTCGCGGCCTCGGCGGTCGCCAGGAAGTCCTGATCGATCGCCAAAAAATCGGGACGGCGGAAATTCGCGCGGAACGCGTCGAGTTGCTGGCCGGCCTCGGCCGAAAGCCGCAGATTTTCGGCATAACCGAACAGGTCGCGGTTTTCCCAGAAGGCGCGAGCCCCGAAGCCTTGGCTGGTATTGTAGGCGAGCCCAGCCCCGACGGTGCGATGCAATCGCTCCGTCGCATCGATCGCCATCGGCACATCCTCAGGGTTGTCGGGATCGACTGTCGGAGTGATCTGAACCGTGCTGAACAACCCGGATTCGATCAGCGCGCGGCGTGTTTCTTCGACCTTGCTCGCATCGTAGAGTTCGCCGCGCTGCCAGCGGATGCGGCCCTCGACATAGTCGGGGTCGAGCCGCTCGAGCCCCTTGATCTGCGGCGGCCCAAAGCGCATTACCCGCCCCGGATCAAGAGTGTAGGTCACATCCATCGTCTGCGTGTCTTTGTCGATCTCGACGCGGCGGTTTTCGACCTTGGCAAAGGGATGGCCGCTATCGCCAAGCGTCGCCAGCAGAGCCGTCTCGGTCGCCACCACTGGAGCGGTGCGGGCCGGGTCGCCGGGTTTGAGCGGCAGCCTCTTTTCATCGGGGATCGCTAGAGGCTGCCCGTCGGCTCCCAGTACCTTGACCGAGGCGACATGGTAGAGCAGCCCTGGTTTGACCGTGACCGTAACCTTTGCCGGGTCGGTCGCTGTGTCGATGTCGTAAGAAAATTCCGCATCCCAATAGCCGAGACTGTGCGCGGCATCGGTCAGCCGGCCGAGATCGCGGTCGGCGCGCCGGCGCAACGCCTCTTCGGAAACCGGCGGCTTGTCCTCGAGCGTCTTCAGCTCGGAGATTTTGTCCAAAAGATCAGCGAGATCGCTCTCCTCGGCACCGGTAATCTCTGCGCGGTAATTTAAATCGGCACGCACCGTTGGGCCGGGAACCAACGCCGTCGCCAGTGCGCCGATCAGAAACAAATGTCGAACTCGCATCTCATCCCCAAAGGCAAACGAGAATTAAAACCTATTACTCCCGACGGTGCGATCGCGATCCTCTCGTCGCCGACCTTTGCAACCATTCGGTCGTTCGAGGTGTTAATCCTGGCGATATCGCGGGTTCACCGGTTTTTCATTCGAAGCAAATCGGATGAGGACACCCGGACGGAGGGGAACAGACCATGCTGATATCGGCGGTCCTGTGGACGGTTCGCTTGTGCACGCGCCATCCGTGGCCGGTCACAGTCATTTCGGCGATGCTGGCGATCATATCTGCGGTCTATACCGCCACGCATTTCGCCATCACCACCGATACCGACCAGCTCCTCCCAAAGGATCTGCCATGGCGCCAGCATGAGCTAGCCTACCGGGAAGAGTTTCCGCAGGATCAGATCCTCGTCGTTGTGCAAGCCCCGACGACGGAGCTCGTAGAGATGGCGGCCGACAGGCTAGCGGCCGAACTTCGGACACGCCATGACCGCTTTTCCTCGGTCCGCCGGCCGCAGGGCAACGAGTTTCTGCAGCGCAGCGCCTTACTGTTTCCACCCGTGGATCAGGTGACCGGCACGGTGGGCTGGCTCGGCGCAGCCAAACCACTGATCGAGGTTCTCGCCACGGACCCGAGCCTCCGTGGTGTGATGCACGCTCTGACGATCGGCATCGGGGCCGGGCAGGCCCGCCGTATGCCGCCAGATACGCTCGCCGGGCCGATGAACATGCTGTCGGACACCTTGGACGACCTGTTCGCCGGCCGCTCCCCCAGCTTCTCGTGGCGCGTGCTGATGAACGGCAAGCCCCCGGCATCAGACGAGCTGCGGGGATTCATCCAGATCCAGCCAAAACTCGATTTCAGAGCTCTGGAGCCTGGCCGCGCGGCGATAGACACGATCAGGCAGGCCGCGGATGAGCTGAACCTCGGCCCGATGTTTGGGGCAACGGTGCGGCTGACCGGGCAGGTTGCGATCGACGACGAGCAGTTCGTGCTGCTCGGCAAGGGGATGTTGCCTAATCTCGTCGGAACCGTTCTCGCGGTGCTCTTCATCCTCTGGTTGGCCCTGCGTTCCGCTCACACCAATCTGGCCGTGTTCATCAGCTTATGCGTCGGTTTGGTCGTGACTGCGGCCGCAGGGCTGCTGATGGTTGGCGCATTCAACCTGATTTCGGTCGCCTTCGGGATCCTCTTTATCGGTCTCGGTGCCGATTTCTGCATCCAGTTCACCGTGCGCTACCGGTCCGAGCGCCACGAGCGGGACGAGGTTCGCGCGGCCTTGCGGGGCGCCGCAGCGAGGGCCGGAGGGCCCCTGGCGCTGGCCGCCGCCGGCACTATGGTCGGATTCTTCTCGTTCGTGCCAACAGCGTACCGCGGCATCGCCGAGCTCGGCTTGATCGCCGGATTCGGCATGATGGCCGCGTTCGTCACCACCATCACGCTGCTGCCGGCTCTGCTGACAATTTTCGGTACGCCGGGCGAACCGGAACGGATGGGCTTCGTCGTGCTCGCGCCGGCCGACCGATTCCTGGCCCGACACCGCATCGCCGTCGTCGCGGGAACCATTATCTTGGTGCTGGCTGGCTCGCCCCTGCTGTCGCGAATGCACTTCGACTTTGATCCGATCCACCTGCAGGATCCGGACAGCGAGGCGGTCAGCACCTACCGCGAGTTGATTAAGGTCCCGGAACTCGGGATCAGCTCGGTAAACATCGTGGCGCCGTCGGTCGCCGAGGTCGACCGGATCACCCAACGTGCCGCTGGCCTCCCGGAAGTTTCGGGAACGCGGTCGATCTACAACCTCGTGCCGGGCGACCAGGACCGGAAGCTACCCGTGATCCAAAGGGCGGCCGCGGCGCTCGGCGCGGCAATCAATCCTTCAGCGACCCGACCAGTGCCGTCCGATGATGAGGACATCGGCGCGGTCCGCGCGGCGGCAACGGATTTGGGACGCCTCGCCACCCCGGGGCAAGGCGACGTCGTCGCCGCCGCAGCCGCCCGATTGTCGGGCCTCCTGTACCGGCTCGCCAGTGCGGATGCGGTAGTGCGTGAAAAGGCGCGCGATGCCTTGATCGCACCGCTCAAGCTCGACCTCGACCGCCTTCGCAACATGCTCCGGCCGGAGCGCGTCACCGTACAGTCGGTGCCGTCGGAGCTCGCGCGCGAGTGGGTGGCCCCGGACGGCCGCGCGCGCATCGAGGTGCTGCCAGTGGGTGACGCGAACGATACCGCTACATTGCGACGGTTCGCCGCCGCCGTGCTCTCAATCGCGCCGGACGCCACCGGTACGCCGGTGTGGCTCATCGAGGCGGAGCACACGGTCGTCCGGGCCTTCATCGAAGCCGGTATCTTCGCGGTTTTTGCAATCGGCGTCTTGCTGTGGATCACCTTGCGACACTTCGGCGACGTGCTGTTGACCCTCGTACCCCTGATCGTCGCCGGCGCCGTCACCTTGGAGCTCATGGTGTTGACCGGTGAGTCGCTGAATTTCGCCAATGTCATCGCGCTGCCGCTACTGCTCGGCGTCGGGGTGGCGTTCAAGATTTATTACATTATGGCGTGGCGCGCCGGCCGTACCAACCTGCTGCAGTCAACCTTGACGCGTGCCGTGTTTTTCAGCGCGCTGACGACAGTAACGGCGTTCGGCAGCCTTTCGCTCTCCAAACAGCCGGGCATGTCGAGCATGGGCAAGCTGATGGCCCTGGCGCTGCTCTGCACGTTGGCCGCCGCGGTTCTATTCCAGCCGGCGCTAATGGGGCCGCCGCGCAGCGACGACGCCCGGAATGTGGCGTGACGGTGTGAGTGCACGGGACCATGCCTCCGGATATACGCGGCGGTCGGCAAGCCGGCCGAAATCGCCGACGGCGCAGCACCTTTCCGGTACCCCGGGGTCGATTCTGAGCGTCTTCAGCCGGGAGAGGTTCCCCAACAGGTCGGGCGAGGTCGCTGTTCCTCAGTGCCTCACCTCGTTCTACTGAACTATTAGACGCCGCGCCAATCCACGCAGCTCACCGAGAATTTTTGCCTTCAGAAGAGCATCTGCCCTCTGATTAGCCGGCAAGGCGGAGCAGACATTTGCCGACTCCTTGATTTTCTCCACTTCGCGTCGGAGTTCTTTTATCTCGGTCGCGCAGGCTTTCTCGCCTTTTTCAAACGCCTCTTTTGTTCCAACGTACGGATCGATGAGCGAATCTTGTGTTTCCGCTATCCGAGCCCGTTCTTCCGGGTTCAGGCCATTGTATTGCGCCATTTGCATCCTCCTGCCTAGCAGCATGTCTGCCAATCTAAAGGACGGCTGCATCGGCCAGCCAGATGGGCCGCTTCGAGACAGAGTGGCTGACCCGGCCGGAGAACCTCGCCGCTCTTGCCGATTTGACTGGCCAGTGGATCGACACGCGCACAGGCGGCGCCCGCCGAGGATCGTCGTACTCGACATGGATTCGAGCGAGAGCCCGACTTACGGCGAGCAGGAGGGGAGCGCCAACAACGGTCACTTCAGCTGCACCTGCCACCACCCGCTGTTCGTATTCAACCAGCTCGGCGATCTGGAGCGGCGCGCGCTACGGCCCGGCAACGTGCACTCGGCCGACGGCTGGCGCGAGATATTGGAACCAGTCGTGTCGCGCTACTGGGCAAGTGGACGCGGTTATATTTTCGAGGAGATGCGCCTTCGCCAACCCGGAGATATACGAATTCCTCGAAGTTGAAGGCATGGGCTACGCGATCCGGTTTCCAGCCAACCGGATCTTGCAGGAAAAGATTGGATACCTGCTCAAGCGCCCGGTCGGGCGACTGCCGCATGAGGTGCGGCGCTACTAGGCGAGTTTCCGCTATCAAGCGCAGAGCTGGAGCAAGCCGCGCCGCGTCGTGGCCAAGGTCGAATGGCATCCGGGGGAGCTGTACCCACGGGTCGGCTACATCGTCACCAACCTGGCGCGGCCTGCCGAGCGGGTCGTCGCCTTCTACAACCAGCGCGGCACGGCGGAGCAATGGATCAAGGAAGGCAAGGGCGCAATCAAGTGGACGCGGCTGTCATGCCGCACGTTCGCCGCCAACGCCGTCCGCCTCCAGCTCCATGCGCTCGCCTACAACCTCGGCAACCTCATGCGGACGCTGGCGATGCCCAAGGCGGCGGAGCCGTTGTCGCTGACCAGCCTGCGCGAGAAGCTAATCAAGATCGGCGCGAAGGTCGTCAGCCATGGCCGCTACGTCAGCTTCCAGCTGGCCGAGGTCGCAGTGTCACGACAGATGTCAGGAAATCTTGTCGCTGATCGCCCGATTGCGGGCACCGCCCGCGCCAGCATGAGGAGCGCGGGGGCCAGATGCGACAAGCGACGACAGCAAAGGTGCGCCTCGACGCAGGCAAAGCAGCGCGTTTCAGCGCCTCAGCGCAGTCAACTGATTGGTTCGACTCTTGCTGCGCACGCAGAGCGCGATTTGCCGTTGCCCGCGCCGGGCGAAGGTGCGATCCTTGGCCCCACAACCACGCCGAATCCGGGGAATGTCGGGTAATTTCGCTCACGAATTAACCACAGCCCTCCAAGTCGGGAACAGGTTCTGCCGCACGGGTGTTGGAACCTAAAGGCCCTATGCGCGGAGGATTCGCATGCTGACATCCGAAACGCGCGCTCTGGTCACGGAGATTCAGGATCGCCTGATTGACCTTTATGTGCAGCAGGACGAGGCACGGGGGAACACGATCCGGACCGAGCGCGTGAGCTGCAACTCGAAATTGATAAGGCCACAGCGCAGCGGGAGGAGATCCGCCGCTGAGGCGCCTTAGATCGACGTAAGCAACAGTTCGGGAGGATCGCAATGGAAACAGCACGCGGACGCGCGCAAAGACGGCACGTGCGCGAGAAAGCCACCATCGACCATCTCGTCCGGGACGTCTACGAGCCGAAGACGCCTGACGAGAAACACACTGAGCGCCGCCCCACCACCTCGACCGGCTTGCCGGTCGAGGATCAGGTCCGCAAGGAATGGAAGGCCGCCCTTGCGAGGATCCCACGATTTTTTAGCAATAAACGCCGGTCCGTAACGGAATTACCAATGCCCGCGATGCCGAGCCCCCCGCGACTACGCAAGCGACCCCTCGAAGCCAATGCGGCGACCAGCGCCGCGGACGAGATCGATATCGCCGGCTGCGCGGCGATCGCCTACACATCAGAGGATCCGGCTCACCCGGTCGAGCACATGCTGGACGGACGCTGCCGCCCCGGAGCGCCCCGCTGGATCAGCGCTCGCCCCGACACTACCGAGCACATTGTCATTGAGTTTGACCGGCCGCAAACGATCTCGGGCCTCGTCTACGAGGTCGAGGAGACGACGCGCGAGCGTACCCAGGAAGTACGCGTGGAAGCCTCGGAAGACGGCGGCCAATCGTACCGCCAAATTCTGGTTCAGGAATACAACTTCAGCCCCGGTGGAGCCACCTATCAGCGCGAAGAACAGCGCTTCAATCTCCGCCAGGTCACCCATCTCCGTCTCACGATTGTTCCAAACAAGAGCGGCTCCGGCACGGCGACGCTGACGGCGCTCCGTCTCTTTGCCTAGAGGCCCGTGCGTCGAGCCTAGGCCGCTCACTCGTTGCCGGTCGGTCGAAGCCCAGTCGTAGTAAGGCGACGACTGATTAGAAAATCGCCAAGGCGAAGGAGAACCGCGATGGCAAGGGCTTTCCAATTTGACGTCGGTCCCGTTGTTGAGCAACTTAATCGAATTCTGCAGATGGAGCTTGCTGCAGTCATCTACTACACGCACTACTCCTTTATGATCTACGGTCACGCGCGAATTCCGATCACCTCCTGGCTGCGCGATAACGCGACGGAATCGCTGGCTCATGCTCAAGAGGCGGGTGAGATGATCATGCGGTTACACAGGAGGCCCGCCCTCGGCATCGCCGCGCTGCCGACCACGCCGCACAATACGATTGACGAGATCCTGACCGAATCAATACAGCGGGAGGAGTCCGGCGTAGAACTCTATCGGGAATTACTCGCCCTCGTGAAAGACAAGTCTGTCGTTCTTGAGGAATATGCGACCCGACTGGTCTCGGCGGAGGCCGTACACCTCCGAGAAATGGAGCTTATGTTGATGAAGCGCGCGCCCGATTAGAGCGTCCTCATCCTGAGTGGAATCGCGCCGGCTGTCCTGGAAATCACGCCACCACGCCCTCAGCTTGCTGGCCGATCTCTCTTTTTTGAACTTCGACTATCGACCCTCTTGCCGAAGAAGCGTGCCTCGCTGCTGAGCGAGGTTGCTTGCCGGTGGTCCATTCCTTCACTCAGGCGTCCCTTCACTCAGGCGTCGCGCTCGCCGGCGCCGCGGTGATCCGCTTTTTGCTCCGCGAGTAGCGCTCCGGCGTCGCGGCCTCGACCTGTCTGCCGGAATGGATCAGGCCGGCGCTCACCAAGCTCGCCGAGGCAATACACATGCCGGCAGGACCGTTCCGTCCCATATACAGTTGAGCATCTTGCCCCGCGCCTGACCCAACGAGGAGGAACGGAATGGCCCCCCGCATCCCGCCCCGGAAAGTCACCTATTTCGAGCCGGTCCCGCCGCGCCTCGCGCGCAACACCATCATCGAGTCGACGTTCGAGGTCGGCCGCCGCTTCCGCTGCACGATGCGCGTCGATTGTGGCGAGCTCGATCCCGCCGCGGTGATCCGGCCGATACGCGCTAAAGCGTCGTTTTGGCAACACCGGGGAAGAAAGGTGCGTTTCGAGGCACCCGATCAGAGCCCCGTCAGTGTCCTGCCTGTCCCGGCATCCAAACCGGCCACGGGGACTGCCGCGGAAATTTCGGTGCCCTCGATCGAGAAGACGCGGCCGTGCGAAGCTGACAGCCGGATTTTCAATACCGCCTGATATTCGTCGGATCGATACCATCGTCGGGCCGCATCGGCGTTCAGAAATTCGATGATGAAGATCCGCTCCGGCATCGGACCGCCTTCGAGCAGATCGATCTTGCCGCCGCCGGCGATGACGCGCCCGCCAAACCGAGCGATGGTCGCCAGGGCACGCGGCACATGAGTTTGAAAGGCGGCAGGGTCCGTTATGTGGATATCGCCGACGACATAGGTGGGCATGGTACCCTCCGTGGTGCTGGCAATGGCTCAAGGGGCAGCGCAGTTTGTCGCAAACCGCGACGCCGCCGCAAGCGGCTGGACCCTGAAGAAGATGGGGAATGGCGTGACCCGGCGCTCGGTTTCGCGCCGAGATTATCCGAAACACGCTATTCCCGGGGCCGATGGTGCTCATTCCCATCGGAAATGCCGCGACACATTTACCGCGTCGCGTCGAGGCACGTGCCGCCGCCGGACTCCACCCTGCTTCATGACACCGCTGTGACGGCGCTGTCGACGAGGAGTGACAGCCAACGAGGCTCAGGTGGTGGCTGTCGCGAAAAGCTCCTTATCTCCCACGCCGAGCGCAGGTCGTTTGTTTAGGACAATCGAATACGATCGGGCCGGCCTAAAGCGACACCCGTGCGAACCGCGATGAGCCTGTCCGCCTCAGCGCAGAACGGGGCTCACACCAACTCTTCAATCTCAGTGGCGTCGGCATGGTCGTCGACTGATTGGACCATTCCGGGTTTCGGTAACGAGGCTTTTTTACTTACACGCGCTCTAATTTGCCGTCCATCAACCGGCAGAGTAATTGTGTCTCCGCCGTTCGGTGTCGGCCGACCGTAAATGCGAAAATTCCTGACAGAACCATCCATACGTTTCAACACAACATCATGTGTATTTGTCACGGTCTCTACCTCCCAATCAATAGCGAGCTTCATCCGTCGTGACAAAGCTCCCAATGAGATAACTGCGGGCTAGTAAGGAACGTTCCAGCATACCGATGCGCCGTCGTCATTCCGGCAAGAGCGGTGAATCTCAAAAATGAGGGTTATGCCCATCACGAGCAGGGGCATTGTCGAGAACGGATCGTGTCCTGCGCGCAGTCTCCGAAAAGATCCTTGTCGGGAAAAACAGGAGGTTCCCTGGTCTAAATTCCGGGCGACAGCTCTAACCCGGATCTATGGCGGAAACCGTTCAAAACCGATTTTAAGCTCGTCACTTCCGGCAATGATCGCCGATGAGATTGGAAGCCCTCACCTCGAGCGGCTGGATACTAGTCTCGGGGCCAAACCAATCGGCCCGCAAAGACCTCGGCACGGGTGTTGCCGCTATCAACGTCCAAAAAATGACACAGGGGAGGACAGCAAATCTGCATTTCGCACTGGACTGTTGCCGGCACGAACCGACCCGACGGGTGTTCAGCATTGGGGGACGCCTGATTGGAGGTTTCCATGCGTTCAACTCTTGCCGTCACAACCGCCCTGCTCCTGCTCTTGGGCGTCGGCGTGGCCGAGGCCGCCGATTCGACGCAGCTTGCGGAGACAGGTGGCTTTCTCCTGGGCAATGCTCATCGCTGCGGCGTCCCGGCTGAGCGCGTCGAGCACGCCGGAAAAGTGATCCACGGCTTGATCGTTGCCGCCGCTTACGATTCGAGTGAGGCGGCGGCTGCGGATTCGCGCTTTGCCGAGATTTTCCTGGCGAGCGCTTTCCCAAATCAAGACCGGGACGCGTTGATCCCGCCCTGCACGGTGGTGATTACACAATTCGATAGGCTCGAGCGACACCATCAGCAAGCTGGCATGGACTGAGGAACCGGGCCGGGAACCCGGCGTTCAACGATTCTCCCCTGTCGGGACGACGCAGAAAATCGATGCCATCCGCAAGCTATCGGAGAACGCAGGGGCCTCAGCGCTGATCCTAGCGATAATATCGTTGGTCGCCATAGTCACGTTGGTAGCCGCTGATATCAACGATGCGCTGGGTCGCCCTGCCATGGCACGGCCCAGGCTCGCTTCCAATGCCGTCAAGGATCGGAGCGCACGATGGCTAGTGGGCCAATCCAAGAATTATCCGGCGACGTTATCATGAGTGCCATAAGAAGGGCTCAAGGTCCGATGCTGCACCCGCCGCCTGGCGTGCCGCCCCGCCCGCCTCGTGATCCCGATCGCCCAGCGCCCGTCGAAGAACCGCCGAACCCGGTTCCGATACCCCGGCCCGAGCCGCCGCCCCGTCCGGTCGGCGACCCGCCCGGTCTCGCCGCGCTTTTGGGATGATAGCTGCGCTCAGATAAGCAATGACCGTCGCTCTGCACGTCCGTGCAGAGGGTTGGGCAGATGGGAAACTGATGCACTGCAGAGCCGCCGGCTCGCCGTATAATCAAACTGAGTGACCACCCATCTGAGCCGTCACAGGTTCTCCTGTCTGACCGCAATCCTTTCAGACAGGAGCCTTCTCAAGCCAAGTTCGCTCCCCTCTCGCGCAAGCGGGTTCGTGCAATCAGCAGTGCTCGCAGTGCTGGGCTGCTGTATCAGCTCCGGGGCTTTGAGCGGCTTTCCGACGATAAAATTCCGCCGGTTACAGCGGTATAACTGGTGACTGATCCGCGAGCCCGCACGCTAATCTGTCGGCTGCGCAACCGATGGAACGCGGATGGCGTGCAGCAGTTTTGTCGGAGGATCGTGTGGAGAAAAGGAACTCGCCGTCCGCGCGCGTGTTAGCGATACAACACTTGGAGGTACTGCAATGACAAAATATGAGGGTCTGGGCCCAGAAGAACGCGCCAGGATCACTGACATCCAAGACTTGCTGATCGAGCGATTCGTGGAACACAAGGAGGCAATTGAAGAAGGCCAGCAGGTCCGCGCGAAGGAGCTCGAGGCCGAAATTAACGAGCTTCAGAGTGAAAAGCAGAATGTAAAGAGGTGGGCGGCCGTCGGATCGGCCTAGCTGAAGGAAATCTGACGATAGGCGCGCAAAGCCGGGAGGCACGCGGAGCATCGTCTGGGCTTGGTGAACGGCGCCAAGACCCACGAATAGAGGGGGTGGATATGCTGGCAATCACGGGATCTGTTGCCGGGGTCATAGCAGCGTTTCTGGCGTTTGGCTCCTTTACATCCGGCGCGCACGCCGAAGGTACAGACCGCACGGACGTGATCATACAACTTCGAGAAACCGGCGACATCGAGGCACTTTCACCTATCAGATCTTGCCTCGCCGACAAGCTATCCCAGATGCCGGACGTCAAAGTTGCTACTGTACCGACGGACGGCGTGCGGTTCGTTGTCGACATTGTAGCCGCCAAAAACGACAACAAAAAAATCTCTGCGAGCCTCGTGGTAGCGGAGATCTTTCCCCTGGAGGAATTCCGTCCTCGGATGAAGGAGGGCGAGGATGCGGATGCTCTATTGGCGAGGATCGAGTATTACACTCTGCTTCGGCTGCACGAGGTCGTTCGAGCCCGGTCCTATGAGACTCTCTGCATGAGCATCGCTGCAGACCTCGGCGATAAGGTGCTTTCTAAGGAATACACCGAGCGTGATGACTAACAAGCCAAGCTGACAAAGCTTCCTGCCGATTTTGTCACCTCACCTGTCAAGGTTTTGAAGCGGAAAGCGCGCCGTTCCAGCCATCGCAGCAGGCCAATTACCGGCGTGTCCGCCTTTGATCACCGTAGGCTTTCGCGAACTCGGCGCCGAGCAGAAGGATCTGGGCCGAGTAATAGACCCACACGAAGACGATGATGAGCGCGCCCGCAGCGCCGTAGGTCGACGCCATGTTGCTGCTGCCAATGTACAGGCTGATCAGATACTTGCCGACGGTAAACAGCCCCGCCGTTACAGCCGCGCCAAGCCAGACGTCCTGCCACTCCACCGGCTTGTCCGGAAGTATCTTGAACATCATCGCGAAAAGCACGGTCGTGAACCCGAATGCGAGTGTCAGGTGTACGATGCGCAGGATGATTGCGAGGCCTGGCAGGATCCGATCGAGATAGTCGCTGAACGCCGCCAAAGCCGTGCTAATCACGAGCGACACCAGCAGCAGGAAGCCGATCACGAGAATGACGGAGAGGCTGAGCAGGCGGGATTTGACGAGATACCAGACGCCAGCGCTCGCGCTCGCCGGAGCTTTCCAAATGACGTTCAGCGCCGACTGCAATTCACCGAACACTGCGGTGGCGGCGATGATCAAGGTCCCGATCCCTACCGCCGTGGCGACGATTCCCGACCGAGTGCTACTGGCACTCCTCAACATTGCCTGCACGGCTCCGGCGCTTTCCGGACCGACGAGGTCGGAGAGCTCGCCGAATAGCGCACCTTCCGCCGCCTTCTGGCCGAAGGCGAGCCCCGCAACCGCGATGACCATCACCAGCATCGGCGCCAGCGAGAATACCGTGTAATAGGCGATTGCTGCACCCATGGTCGGGGCACGGTCGCCGAGCCAGCTGTAAACGGCTTTCTTGCACAAGCTAACCCATGCTTGAATCGACATCGGTAGAACCCGCATCGGGGATCCTGCCGGCAATGCTCAGCGTTTCCATCCACTTAAGATGAGTAGCACATGCTGATGGAACGCTGCCGTCTGCAGACCGTTCACCCCGCTCCGTTTGATACGGTAATCGTTGTAGGGCGGGTGCGGTCGCTCAGCGATCCCGGCACCGCTCACGCTCGTCACGCACTTCGCGAAGCTGACCCTCCAGTCTTCCGCGCTCCTCGCTGTAAGGTGGGGCGTAGGCCAAGCGATCCCGAATGTCGTGTTCTCGGTCTCTGAGGTGCTCGCAGTGCTCGCGATAATCGCCCGGCTCCTCCCGCCGCTCCGGGCCGACGCCGGGGATCCCTGGAACGGGAATTTGAATGTAGGGCTGGCCGGCGGGTGGGGCTTGAGCGAAGGCTGGTGCCTGAGGAAATGCGCTTGCGAGCAGCAGCACGGAGAGCGCGGCAACGCTGATCTTCATGGTCGTTACCTCCCAGTTTCACTAGCTAGTAACGACGGATCGCGCTCCTTTACTCCCACAAGGTGTCGCGTCCGGCTGCAGCCGGAGGCCTCCGCGCGCACCCGCCGCCGCTGTCAGCAGCGATCCTCTCGCAAGCGGACCGAAACCGAGCAGACACGACTTGATGCGGCGGATCGTCGGGTTTTTCGGCTTGGAAGAAAGCAGCGCTTACCGCAAGGACCGCGAAAAATCGGCGACCCGCATCCCGTCTTCCGGGTGAGAGCTCGAAGGGAGCGCGATCGCGGGCTTACCCGCTCTTGCGCGCGCCTGCCGCGGCGATCCGGCGTTTCAGACGACGGATCTCCGGCGACAGCTTGCGGTCCGGCGTGTCGCGCAGAAATACGTCGATGCCGCCCTTGTGCTCGATCGTGCGGATCCCCGCAGCCGTAATGCGCAGGCGGACCGAGCCGAGCACGTCCGAGAGGACACTTGTTCGCTGCAAATTGGGCAGATAGCGTCGTTTGGTCTTATTGTTGGCATGGCTGACATTGTGCCCGACCTGGACGCCCTTGCCGGTAACCGTACATCTCCGCGCCATGGCGCACCTCGATCCAAACCTACCTCGGAACGACTTGCGCGGCCGCTTTCGGGCCGCGCGCCTCTCATCTACCGAATCTGGCCGCGTCGCGTCAAGCGCGGGCCCAAAGCGACACCGATCGAGCGGCTCGACAACCGCGTCGATGCAATGGACCTTTATGATTTGGGCGATAAGTTCGAGATCGTGCGATCCTGCAACTCGGCGCTGACCACATATAATTAGACTACGCGGGGTTATTGATGCGAATGTTCTTTATATGCCAGCGGGTCCCGTTCCCGCCGGACCGGGGGGATAAGATCACCACCTTCAATGAGATCCGCCATCTTTCGACAAAGCATGAGGTCCACGTCTTCTGTCTCGCCGACGGCAAACGGGATCTCGATAATATTCCCGGTCTGCGCCGCTATGCACAGAGCGTCACGGCGGTGCCGGTGATCGGGTGGACGAGCAGGCTTCGCGCGCTCAAGGCCATATTCGCCGGGGAACCGCTTTCGGTGGCGGCGTTCAACGAAGCGAAACTACATGACGCCATCCGTCGAAAGTTCGCCGAGCTGCGGCCCGATATGATCATCGTTTACAGTTGCAATGTCGCTCAATATGCCGAGCATTTCCCGCGGGTGCCGCGGATCATGCAATTCGCCGAGCTCAACTCGTCGAGGTGGGGGCAGTTCGCGCGCCGCTCGCGGCTGCCGTTGCGCTGGATCTACGCGCTCGAACAGCGGCGTTTCTTTGCTTACGAACAGCATATAGCCCGTACTTTTTCCCATGCACTGGTCTGCACGGAAGCCGAGCAGCGGGACTTCGCGCGCCTGATTCCCGGCGCGCCGGTTAGTCTCGTCGGCAATGGAGTAGACCTCGACTATTTCTGTTCGAAAGGTGTTGCAAAGCGACCCGGATCGATCGTTTTCACCGGAGTGATGGATTATTTCCCTAATGTCGATGCCGTCGTATGGTTCTGTGACAAGGTTCTGCCGATCGTGCAACAGCAAATTCCCGAAGCGGCCTTGACGATCTGCGGCAGCCGACCCGCTGCGGCGGTGCGACGTTTGGCAATGAGACGCGGTGTCACTGTCACCGGACGGGTTCCCGACACGCGGCCGTATCTGGATGCGGCGGAAGTGTTGGTGGCGCCAATGCGCATGGCTCGCGGCATTCAGAACAAACTGCTCGAGGCCTTGGCCATGGGGCTACCCTGTGTCGCCTCCGAGGCCGCCGCGACGGGTATGGTCGTTCCGCACGGAGAGGGCATTCTGGCGGCGGACGACCCGGTGGAATTTGCCGAGCACGTCGTGCGGCTGCTGCGCGACGGCGTTTTCCGTGCCGAAATGGCGAGCAAAGCTCGGGCCGCCGCCGAGCTGAACTACCAATGGGAAGCGCAGCTGGCCTGCCTCGACCGAGTCGTTGCGGCCCTGTCCCCCCGGTCCAAGTTATCAGCCTCTCTGGAATGCGCTTGAGGGAGGATGTGCCGAATGCGGATCTGGATCAGCGGTTGCGGCGGGATGATGGGGTCGCAGCTAGGCGGCGCGCTCATTTCGGCGGGTCATCATGTGCTGGCGAGCTACTACAAGCCAACGGTTGATCCAGACGATCTGGCGGATCTGCCGCTTGAGGAGGTCGATATCCGGGATTGGTGTTCGGTTTATGATTCGCTAATGCGCTTCCGCCCGGACGCGGTGTTTCATCTGGCCGCGCAGAGCTACCCAACAGTGTCGTGGCAGCGTCCGATCGAGACATTGGAGACCAATGTGATTGGCACGGCCAATGTCTTGGAGGCGGTACGGCGGCTCGCCGGGAATGTTCGTGTCGTGGTTGCCGGATCCTCGGCCGAATATGGGACGGTCGATCCGGAGAGAACGCCGATTTCCGAGAGCGCGCCCTTGCTTCCCTTGCATCCGTACGGCGTCTCGAAGGTCGCCACCGACCTGCTCGCCTACCAGTATTGGGCCGGCTTCGGGCTTGATGCGGTGCGCGTGCGGATTTTCAACTGCACCGGACCGCGCAAGGTTGGCGACGCACTGTCCGACTTCGTCCGCCGCACGGTCTGGCTCGAACGCCATCCCGAAATTAACGTGATCCGAGTAGGCAACCTCGAGACGCGGCGGACCATTGTCGACGTGCGCGACCTCAATCGCGGTCTAATCCTGCTGCTCGATCGCGGCACGAGCGGCGAGGTTTATAATCTCGGTGGTCCGACCGCCTATCCGATGAGCGCGGTGCTGTCACGGGTTCTGCAGCGCGCCGCGCGCAGCGATATAGTCGCTGAGGTCGATCCCAAGCTTCTCCGGCCGACCGACGAACCGATCATCTGGGCCGACTGCACCAAGCTGAAGCTGGCGACTGGATGGGAACCGGCGATATCCCTTGATCAGACGATTGACGATATGTTGAGTTACTGGCGCCAGAAACCCGAGCGCGCGCTGGTCGCATAACAGGCTCCGCCAGTGGTCGACCGGAATTACTTCGGTCTGACGCCGCGTTAGCCACGACTCGGCGGATTAATGTTGGGTTTAAGATTGATTTTCTCGATTCTTTGTGTCTATATTAAACTCTTACCAAGCGATTAACCACTATTCATAAGGTTAAAATGAGTAACCACGCCTCACGACCGCAACCTGTTGTTTGCTCCTCTGAGAATAGTTCGGCCACGCGAAGGGAATTTCTCACGCGGATGCGAGGCGCGGCTGCGGTCACTCTAGCGTCGGGCGCGGTCTCTTTCGGGTCGTCGGCAGAGGCGAATCAGCTGTCGCCCGGCAGTCTCGGTAGCAGCAGCGCAGACCGGGTTCTGGATTCGTATCAGAATCGCGTGCAGGCCGCGCGTGCGGAAACGAATATTCCCGTACCGACTCAGACTACCAACGGGGACGAGCAGAGATATCCGAACTTTATCGGAAATTTCTCGAAGGGTTTGCCGCACAACGGGATCGGCGAGGTGGTTCCGAGCGCTTATGGCCTGCTTTTGGATGCAGTGAGCCAGGGCACCGCAACGGCGTTCGAACAAATCCTACTCGGCGGCAATACGCCTCTTGTCAATCCTCTGGCGGGCATGGCGTTCGACCTCGAAGGAACCGATTCGCATCAATTGGCGATCCCGGCCTTTCCCTCGGTAGCGAGCCAGGATCTCGCCGACCAGGCCGTCGAGCTCTACTGGATGGCGCTCTGCCGCGATGTGAATTTCCGTGACTATGGATCCAATTCACTGACGCTGGCCGCCGCCGCGGAATTGTCTTCGTTGAAGAGCTTCACGGGACCGAGATCCGCTGGCCTCGTGACGCCGCGGACCGTGTTTCGCGGATTTACGGTTGAGGACGTAATCGGCCCTTATGTCTCGCAGTTTCTTCTCAAGCCGTTCAACTACGGACCTTATGCCATGAGCGGAACGATGAGCATGTATGTCCCGGGTGTCGATTACATGACGGATCAAGCTTCTTGGTTGAACGTTCAAAATGGAGCAGGTCCATTCGGTTCTAACAAGTACCAGGCGGTACCGCGGTACACCTCTACCGGTCGAGATCTCACAGTATACGTCCACGCCGACCCCAGCGCCGGTCTGCTGGTATCATTCTACAATGCCGGGATTTGGCTGTTCGAGCAAAACGCGCCGTTAAACCCAGGCAATCCGTACACGAAGTACCAGAAGCAGGCAGGGTTCGCGACCTTCGGCGTCCCGCATTTCTTATGCCTGCTCGGCGAAGCTAAACAACGCGCCTGCAAGGCGGCTTGGTATGCCAAGTGGTTCGTGCATCGTGCGCTGCGGCCCGAAGCCTTTGGCGGGTTGGTGCACATGGCCGCGACCGGGAAGGCACATTACCCCCTCAATGCCGATATAATGAGTTCTATAGCGCTACTCAGGGTGTTTTCCAATAACGGTACCTATTTCCTCCCCCAAGCCTTTCCCGAAGGATGCCCACAACATCCCTCATATCCGCAAGGGCACGCGACGATGGCGGGGGCGTGCGCCACGATCCTCAAAGCTGCTTTCGACGGTAGTGTTCAATTCAACACACTCAGCAACGGCACCATAGTGACGGCGAGTGAAGATGGTGCGTCGCTGGTCCCTTATACCGGCTCGGATGCGAACCAAATTACGGTCAACGGCGAAATCAACAAGCTCGCCTCAAATATCGGGCAGGCGCGCGACTTCGCTGGGATTCATTGGCGGTCCGATTATGAATGGGGATTGCGGCTCGGCGAGGCGGCGGCCATCAGCGTGCTTAGCGATCAGAGCAACAACTATGTCGGCGAGGATTTTGAAGGCTTTACCATTACCAAGTTCGACGGAACGACGATCACGGTCTGAGCTTTGCCCGGAGTGCGCGAAAGCATCGCCGCTTGGAAAGTTTTAACGCAACATTCCCTTCCTCGCTGATAAGATCCCGGAGTAGCTTTACGATGGCGAAGAGAAGACAGTAGTAAGGTGAGCGATTCCAAGGTAGAGCACCGGTTTGCGGTCGTCATGTGCGCCGATGTCGTCGGCTATTCCCGCCTGATGGGGATCGACGAGGAGGGCACCCTGGCGCGGTTGAACGCCGTCCGGCGCGATCTCTTCGATGCGACGATCGCCGCGCACAAAGGCCGCATCGTGCGTAGCATGGGTGATGGCCTGTTGGTCGAGTTTAACAGCGTCGTCGATGCGGTGACCTGTGCGGTCAAAGTTCAGAGCGAAATGCCCGAACACACTGAAGAGATGCCGGACGACCGGCGTATTCAGTTTCGTGTCGCGATCGCCATGGGCGATGTCGTCACGGATGGCGATCTGATTTACGGCCAGGGCGTCGACACCGCCTCGCGGCTGGAGAGCCTGGCGCAACCCGGTGGGATCAACGTCAGCCGTGCGGTGCGCGATCAAGTCCGCGACCGCCTGCCGCTCGCCTTCGACGATCTGGGCGAGCACGAGGTCAAGAACGTCGCGCGCCCGGTCCGCGCCTTCCGCATCGTGTTGGACAAACCGGCGAGCGAAGCGCGCAAGAAAGCCGCGGCACGGCCGGAAAGACCGGGGCTGGTGGTGTTGCCGTTCCAGAACCTCAGCGGGGACGCCGAAGCCGAATTTTTCCTAGACAGCGTTGCCGAGGATCTGATCACCGAGCTGGCGCGAGCCCGGTGGTTTTCCGTGGTCGCTCGCAACACCAGCTTCAGCTACAAGGGCAAGGGGGCCGATTCGAAGCAGCTCGCCCGCGAGCTCGGGATCCGCTATGTCGTCGAGGGCAGCCTGCGAAAAGCCGGCAATCGGGTTCGCATTAGCTGCCAGCTTGTTGAGGCAGCGAGCGGACAACACCTGTGGGCCGAGCGCTTCGACGGCACGCTCGAAGACTCGTTCGATTTGCAGGACCAGATCACCGAAACCCTAATCGGCTCGGTCGGCCCGGTGCTGCGGGGAGCTGAGATCGAGCGCGCTCGGCGCAAGCCGGAGGCGAGCCAGGATACCTATGATTTGGTCTGTCGCGCGATACCATTAGCCTTTGCCGAAACCGCGGAAGACAATCAGGAGGCGCTTCGTCTGCTCGGGCTGGTGTTCGAGACCGATCCCGACGACCCGCTCGCCAACGCTCTGGCCGCGTGGTGCCGGCAGCAACGCCATCTGATGAATTGGCCGGGCGGGGAGGACGACGACCGAGAGACGGCAAAGCGCCTGGCCCGGGTGGCGATCGCCGAGGGCGGCGATGTTCCGCTGGCGCTGGCCGTGGCCGGCACGGTGCGCGCGGCCTTGACCCGCGATCACGACTCGGCCCTCGCAGCCGTCGATCGCGCCACGATGATCAATTCGAATGCCGCCATTGTCCTCGGCTTCGACGCGCTGACGCGATGCCTGTGCGGCGCCTATGACAAGGCCATCGAGCATGCCGAAAAGGCGCTTCATCTGAGCCCTCTCGAGCCCCTCGTTTACCATGCTGCATTCGCGCTCGCCCTGGCTTACTTGTTCAACGGCCGGAATGAAGAGGCCGTGACCCACGCGCGCAAGGCGGTCGAGGGTAACCGCAATTTCGCCTTTCCCCATTGCGTCCTGGCGTTGGGCTGCGCCCGCTTGGGTCAGCGCGAAGAAGCCGCGCAAGCGGTCGGCCGGCTGGTTAGCGCGGCACCGAACTTTCGCATCGGAACCTTACGCAGAATTCGGTTCGCCGACGCCGCGTGCCTGCAGTCGGACCTCGCTCTGCTGCGGGCGGCGCGCCTGCCGGAGTGATGCGGCAACCGCCTGGCACCACTCCTTCTGCCTCCCGGCACCCCAGCGTTCGGGCGCCGGCCGACGAGCGGTGACGACCTTACTACTCGGATAGGTGCAGCACATGGACAAATGGCTCGAGCCTGCTCTCGACTACATCCCGCAATGGCTCGAATACCAAATGCGCGAGTCCGAACAACCGGGCTGCGTCATCGCGATTGTCCACAAAGGCAGGGTCGTCCTCGAACGGGCCCTCGGCTATGCCGACATCGTCAGCCGCGTGCCGCTGACGCCGCGTCACCGGTTTCGCGTGGCCTCGCATTCGAAGAGCTTCACTGCCGCCGGCATCATGAAGCTTCGCGAAGCGGGTAAGCTCGGTCTCGACGACCGCGTCGGACAATACGTCGACGGCCTCCATCCCGCGGTCGCGGAGGCCACGATCGCGCAGCTTCTCTCTCATAGCGCCGGAATCGTTCGCGACGGGACCGACAGCGGTCAGTGGCAGGACCGCCGTCCATTCCTCGACGAGGCGGAGCTGCGAAGCGATCTTGCGACGGCACCAGCGATCGAGCCAAACACCCGCTTCAAATATTCGAACCACGGATATGGCCTCGCTGGTCTCGTCATCGAGGCGGTTACGGGGACCACGTATCGCAGCTGGATCAGGCAGGCGATCATTGATGCGGCCGGGCTCGAGGAGACCGAGCCGGATATGCCGGTCGCCGATTCTGTGCCCGTTGCTCGTGGCCACAGCGCCAAGCTGCCTCTCGGGCGGCGCGTGGTCATCCCAGGTGACAATCCGACCAACGCGCTGGCCCCGGCGACGGGCTTCGTCAGCACAGCCCGAGACCTTGCCCACCTGTTCGCGCAGCTCGATCCGGCCGCCCGCGAGAGCGTGCTGACCGTCGCCAGCCGGCGTGAAATGACACGGAGGCAGTGGCGCTATCCGCATTCCAGTCTCGAACGCTATTACGGGCTTGGCATCACAAGTGCCAAGATCGCTGAATGGGAGTGTTTCGGGCATAGCGGAGCCTTTCAGGGCTTCGCCAGTCGCACCGTGGCGCTGTCGGACCCCGCGCTGGCCGTCTCGCTCGTCACCAATGCAGTGGATGGACCGGCCGATCGATGGCTGGACGGAACGATCCACATCCTGGCGAGCTTCGCTAAGCATGGCGCACCGACCAGCGAGGTTCGCGACTGGACGGGCCGGTGGTGGACTCGTTGGGTTGCCGTCGATCTCGTGCCGATGGGCGGGAAGGTGATGGTCGGCTCCCCCTCGCTCGCCAATCCATTTACGGACGCTAGCGAGATCTCGGTCTCCGGCTTAGATCAAGGTCGCATCAGCCTCGCCGCTGGATCCGCCCACCATGGTGAGGATGTCCGGCGCGTTCGCGGGTTCGACGGAAAGATCGATGAGGTATGGCTCGGCGGTATGCGCTTTCTGCCGGAGGCCGCGATCGCCGCCGAGCTTGAACAGCATTATCAGGGCTGATCTGTGGCCGCCGCTTATTAACGCACCAACTCCTGCCCGTCCGCCCGCTCATTCGCGCGATCTGGTCGCGCCACCTTCCCCCCAGCTAAGCCTTCTGTTAATTTTGGGTAAAATGTCGGTCGAATGTGATCTAGTTCACATACGATCGACAGAACGCGGAACATTGTCGCCGCGTCTTTCGATAGGTGTGGAGTTATCGTGTCCGAAACAGCGATCGTCTCCGAAGAGGCGACAGCACGAGTCAGGCGCCGATTTGCGGCAATCTTGGTGGCTGGCTACAACCGGCTGCTCCCCGGCGACGAGAAGGAGAACTTCGCCGAGCTGAGGCGTTTTCTGACCGGGGTCGTCGAACCGCAGATTATCGAATTCGGCGGAAATATCTTCAAAGAGACCGCTGAATTGGTGCTCGCCGAGTTTGACAACGTCGTCAAGTGCCTACGTTGCGCCGCCGTGTTGCGCGATGCGGTCGCGCAAACGAACCAGGCGCTGCTCGATGGACAACGCATCGCGATGCGGATCGGGATCAATTTCGGCGACATCATCGTCGAGGACGGCGACATCTTCGGCGACGGCGTCAACATCGCGGCGCGGGTTGGGGCGCTGGCCAAGCCGGGCAGCGTCTATGTGTCGGAGAGCGTCCATAACCAGATCGCCAACAAGGTCGATTTCGAATTTGAGGATCTCGGCCCCCAGAGCCTCAAGAACATTGCGAGACCGATTAGAGTCTACCGGCTGGCCGGCGAGATGGCCGAGCTGTCCGAAGACCTCGTCGCGGCCGGCCCCATACCCGCGGCGAGCCGGCCGGTCTTCGACGACCGCCGCGCCATTGCGGTGTTGCCGTTTGCCAATTTCAGCGGCGATCCTGAGCAGGAGTTCTTTGCCGACGGCATCACCGAGGACATCATTTCGATGCTTGCCGGCTGGCGCGCCTTTCCGGTCATCGCCCGCAACTCGACCTTCACCTACAAGGGCAAGACCGTCGACATCAAGACGGTCGGTGAGGAATTGGGCGCGCGCTATGTGCTCGAGGGCAGCGTGCGGAAATCAGGCCGTCGGGTGCGCGTCACTGCGCAGCTGATCCAGGCCGATACCGGCCATCACATCATGGCCGAGCGGTACGATCGCGACCTGACCGATTTGTTCGAATTGCAGGATGAGATAACCCACGCCATCGCAGGCGCCATCGAACCGGAGATCCTCAAATTCGAACGCGACCGTATCGCCGAGCGGCCGCAACGCAGCGAGGATGCTTACGAACTCTACCAGCGCGGCGTGTGGCACCACTACCGGAACACGAAGGAAGACAATATCGAGGCGCAGGCCTTTTTCCGGCGGGCGCTGGCAATCGATGCGCAATATCCGCAGGCCGCCGCGGCGCTGACGATCGCGGTACTGAACGCGGGCTTTCTCGGTTGGGCGGAGAGTGCCGAAGCCAACTTTGCCGAGGCCTACGCACTGGGCCAGCGCGCCATCCGCCTCGACCCGCGCTATCCAAATGCCCATTACGCCCTCGGTCTGGTCTGCATGTGGACGCAGCGCATCGATCGTGGGATCACGGCGTTCGAGGAGGCGATCAGGCTCAACCCGAGCCACGCCGCCGCCCATGTCATGCTCGGACAGACCTACGTCTACACCGGTCGGCGAGAAGACGCGATCGAGTTGGCCGAAACAGGGATCCGTCTCAGCCCCACCGACCCGCGTCTGGACCGCTGGCTTCCCGCCCTCGCCGGGGCGCATTACCAGCTCCGGCACTATGCGGAAGCCGTCGAAGCCGGGCGGCGGTCATGGTCCCTCAATCGTAACTGGCCGCACGGTTTGCGTTATGTCGTCGCCGGCCTTGCCCAGCTCGGCAGGATCGAGGATGCGCAGCCAGCGCTGGCCGAACTCAAGCTGATGGACGCGAACCTGGAATTTTCCGCAAGCGTGTTTCGGCGGAATTGGCCTGATCCGGCTGACGTCGATCACCTTTTGGAGGGGCTGCGCAAGGCCGGGTTCGAATAGCACTTCTCGGCGGCGCGACAGTTTCAGGCCCGCGCTAAAAAACGATGAATGACTTTGACAAAAAACTGTGTCAGAATAAAGAAGGATGTATTTCATTAACTATAACTGGGTCCAGTTGGCATCCTGGCTTAAATTTTCCCAGTTAACAAAGCATTCGCACAAGGGAGCGGGCATCGATGCGAAAGCCGACGATTTTTTTACCAGCGCTCGCTCTGGGCGTCGCTGGAGCGATATCCGCGGCGGCTCCGGCCTTTGCCGTTCCGATCAACTATACAATGGAGTTTGTCGGCACAGGCTGCATTGGATCGTCTGCGATCACGCTGAACTGCTCTGCATCGCCTACGTTCACGCAAGCCGATGTAACGCTGACGATGGTCAACGACACCGGCAACATCATGTTTGATTCAACTTTGATGCTATGGGAAATCAATGGGACGGCTACGGTAAGTGTGAACGGCGGTGCCGCCGCGACGTTCATGGATCAGATGCAATTCTACACTGACAGTAGCACTATCGTCGGCATCTTCGATGGGTCCGGCAACCCACCATTCGGGCTAGATGTCGTCGATGAATTTAACACGGTAATAAGTGGCTTTGCATTCACTGGCTACCAGCTGGGTCCAATCGGCCCGACAACGGACGCGGCGGCACTCGGAGCAGGGCAGCCGATTAATTTCCCGGGGTACGAACTGACGTCCACCGACTTCTTCGTTCTCAACGGCCTCGGCCCAAATTCCGAAGCCACCTTCACGGCGGCGGTTGCCGCTGTCGCGGAACCACCGATCGGCCGCGGCCTCTCCGTTGCCTTGGCTATTGGCGGCATGCTATTCGGCGGCGCCAATCTCTTGCGCCGGCGCTTCCGTAGCCCGCTTACCTGAGGACGCTCAACACCGCATTCCGGCGGCTTCGACGGCGTTTGGCGTCATACGAAAGCCGCCAGCCGCTCGTCATGCCGGCCTGACGAGCGCGCGTCGCTGAACCGAGCCGATGCTATGGGCAGGGCACCACTTGGCCATGTGCAAGGCATATTGGGCCGCCGCTTTCAACCCCGGTCGCGATGTTGCTGTCGGACACCGCCACTGGGGGTGAGCAGGTCGTCTGGCCGAGGGGCGGTATGCACGGCGTGTCGGTGGCGCCGACAAACGTCGAAGGATCTTGGATCTCGAGCGGCACTGTCAAATCCGCCATTTGCGAGGTCGTCGTCAGCGTCGTTGCACCTGAGCAAGGCAACTGACTCGAGTGGATCGCCCCATCGTTGAATAAATAGATCACCTCTCCCCCGCACAAATTAGCGTTCGTCACGGTGCCCTGGAAGAGCATGTTGAATTTGACAAAGTCGGTTGCCCCGGCCCCCGGCTTATTGAACTCGACAATTAGACAACTGGCCGTCGGAGGTGCTGCCGGCGTCCCGGGCCCGCACATACTAGACCAAGTCGTTCCCAGATAATAGGGTTGACCAATATCGTTGTCGTGGTCGCCGTGGGGATAGTCGAAGTCCTGTATAAGTTTGGGCCGGGACAAACCGTTTGACACCGGCACGAACGGGAATGCCACTTGGGACGCCGTCGATGAAGGCAGCATCAAGGCCCAGGCGACCAATGTCTCGCCTGCCCGTCCGCCGCTGGTGACACCCGTAACATTGAACGTTATAAAGCTATAACAATAACTGTTATCACCATAGTAAAAACAATCCGTCGGATCGGTCGCTGTCGTGGTCGACACCGGTATCGGGTTCAAGAAACCGCCCTGCTGGACGGCGCCCATTTGGTTCATATCCATCAGGTCGAGCTCCTTGGGCGTCGCGGACGTCGCCATAAAGTTCGGCGGAACCTGGGAGAACCAACAAGCCTGCGTACCCGAGCTACCACAGTCGTTGAGAGCGCTCGGCACCTTCCGCACCCCACTGCCCGCCGTCATCAGGTTCTGCGAACACGAAGAGTTCGGGTACGGCGCCGAACAAGTCAGAGGCCCAGCGCCAAAGGTCGTGTGTTCGAGACCGAGCACATGACCGAGCTCGTGCGCGACCGTGTCCGCATTCGCGCCGGAGGAAATGAAGCTGCCGTTGCCATTATCCCAACTGAACCCCAAGATCGTGAGATGAAGCTGATTGGTCGCGGGGTCGATCATTTGGCCATAGAACTGGTTGATCGTGGTCGGGTTGGTGCTCACCGGCACACAGGGTGGCTGGAAAACTCCGTTCGCAACCGCACAGGTCGTCGCTCCACCCGGCGGATTCGTTGGATTAGGTACGGTCTTCATCGAGATCGAGGGCTGCTGTGAGATCACCGTGAGATCGTTGCTGCTCGATCCGGTGCCGCAAGAGGTGACGGCCGGGCTGGTGCAAGCACCGGCGCCCGATCCACAATTACAAACGTGCAGGATGCGGTAGTCGTTCAATTGGTCCACACCAGGTCTGAACAGAGGGTTCGTAGGTGAGCTCCACTTCACAATGGGCAGAAAACTCACACGGATGCCAACTTGGCTCCAAATCGAGTCGGCAATGTTGACCCCGGTAACCGGATCGTTGAGATTGATAACCGGTGCGCAACCGCCGCCGTTACTCGCGCACACGTCGATCGGCTGGACCACGACATAGTCTGTCACCGGGACCTGGGCGGAGGCGGCGCCCGCAGCCAGACAGGCGGTCACCGACAACAGCAAACCCCATAAAGCGCGGCTACGATCCCACCTCAAACCCCTCATCGCTAATCTCCCTTGCCTAAATGCAGCAAAAAGCCCCGCGTTTTTTCGATGAAGTGTGAGCTAGTTCACACTTAGTCGATATTGGAGGCGATATTTCCTCGGCGAACTAGTGAGCCAGGGATGTGCCAAAGTCTCTCACGACGTAACAAAAATCAACAAAAATCCGGCATTTTTGTTGTTAACCAAACAAATTGTTACTATCGGGCGCGAGGGTCTGGTACAGATTGGCTCAGGGCGTTCAACGGGTACGGTCCGAGAAAGGGAGCTGCGCCATGAAAGTATCGCTCGGGTCGAGAATCACTCGGCTAGCAGGTGCGGTGGCCGCACTGTGGCTGTGCTACGCGAGCCCGGCATGGGCCGGCGGCGGCGGCTCGGATTCGGCGTCTCTTTTGGCAAGCCTGTCCGCGATCTGCTCCAACTTCCTTTTCTCGTCGTGCCCGCAATATCCAGCGTACCTTACATATGGCACCCCGCCCAGTCCGGTCGACAGCCCTGCGACCCCGATCGTTGTGGAGCTTGCCGCTTGGCAGAACCGGAATCCCGACACCGTGCGGGAGCTCGATGTCGACTGCTCCCTATCCGGACCCCTGTTTGGGGGGTTTTACTGCCCGCAGATCGCGGTCAACGCGACGAACCCGCCCGCCAAATCGCCGATTTCAGGGATCTTCGGTCTGCAACCTCCTTCCGCATTGGCCAGTCTTGCTTCGCTCCCCTTCGCCCGCAACTCGGCCGTTACGCCACCGCTGACGGTGACGCAAAATTCCGACCCAACGGCGACGAGCTACGTCTACGCCGTGGTGGAAACGGCGAACACGCTCGATCTGTTTCTTGAAAATCTCGGCTCCAAGGGTCCTAGTGCCGTAACCCTTGCGCTGCCGCTGGCGGTCATGGCCAAAGGGGCGTCCACCGAGAATTCGGTTGTGGCCACCCTCAACATCTCGCCCGTGTGCATCCCCGTTTTGGGCTGCCCGGCTACCGTCACGGTCAACCTTGGGGCGGGGAAGAGTACCTACAATGCGCAGAGCCTGGGCATCGATGTTGACTATTTCTTCGGCCCTTCGGCGCATTCGGCGACGCCACACTCGATTTATGAGGTGCAGATCCCGCTGCTGGTGAACCCACAGACCGATCCGCTTTTCTTTCTGATCCCTCCCAATCCCAACCCCTTGCCGCAGTGCTCGAATGGGTTCAACCTGGTTTCGGGCATTTGCAACGCCTTCTCCCAGACGAACCCGCCCAATGGCTCCCCGCTTTCGTCCAGGATTTTGCCGAGTACCGGCGGCGTTGTCGGGATGGCGCCGAGCGCAGCACCCCAATGTCCGGGTCCCCAGCCTGGAGCAGCCTGCTCGGCGAGCTATCCGACGTCGCCGCCGCCGGTGCAGCCCGTGTCGCCCACCTTCGGGTTTTGCGCCAGCTTCTCCAACAACCTGAATAACCCTAACGCAGCATTCTTTCTTGCAATAGGGCCGGACGGCACGACCTATGTCTCTTCACCGGTCAACCTGTCGTCGGTCTCGCCTGATGCTTTCCCGCCAGGAGGGCCATATCCTGCGTGTCCCACCTCCTGACGCGGCGTCGATACGCGGGCTGAGACTTAGTCGGGCCCCGGCATGAGGTATTGACGGCGCCGGGGCTCGACATGAAGGTGGGGGTGCGGGGGTCCGGATCGGGATCGCCGTGAAAGGAGGCGGCGCTGTACGCCCTCGTGATCTTCGGCAGCCTGCTGGTCGTTGCCTTGTGGGAATTCTGCCGGCCGCGGCGGCGGCGCGAATTCCCGGCTTTACGACGCCGGTTCGGCAATATCGGCTTCTGGATCCTGAACCTTTTTCTCGCCGCCTTTCTCATTCCCCCAGCGGCTTTCATCCGGCCGCGTCTCGAGGCGCTGTCGGGCTTCGCTTTTCCGTCCTGGCCGATCGCCGATGCCGGGCTGAGCTTAGTGGCGGGATTCCTGTTGCTCGATTTGCTGCGCTACCTCGTGCACCGCTGCAAGCACGCGGTGCCGTTGTTCTGGCGCTTTCACGCGCTGCATCATTCCGACCCCGATGTCGACGTGACCACCTCGGTGCGCGTACATCCGATCGAGCATCTTCTTGCCTCGGGTGTCTTCCTGCTGGCGGTGATCTTGCTCGATATACCAGCCACCGCCTGGCTGGCTTACTGGCTCGCAGTATACGTCATCGAAGCCGTCCAGCACGGCAACATTCGCCTGCCGGAACGGCTGGAGCAGTGCCTGCAGCCGATTTTGGTCACGGTCGACATGCACCGCATCCACCACTCCACCGCGTTCGCAGAGGCGAGCGTCAATTACGCAACCGTTTTCTCGATCTGGGACCGGCTTTTCGGGACCTACACCCGGTTGGCGCGGGCACAACACGACAGCATTGTCTTTGGCGTTTGCGAATTGCCGCGGCGCGATTGCCTGAAACCGTCCGCGATGATGCTAACCCCCTGGCGGATCGCCCGGGCACCGGCTGCCGGGAGCGGCTAGACAGGTTCTGGGGAATGCTGAAGTCCCGCGGAGGCTTGTCGTCGGCCAAGGCAGCGAAGGGCAGCGTGGAACGAGCCTACCGCAAGAGGAGGCGCGCCTGTACTTAGCCGTGGTCTTCGGCAGCTTGCTGGTGGTCGCGCTGTGCGAATTTTTTCGGCCGCGGCGGCGGCGCGAGTTTCCGGCCTTGCGGCGGCGGTTCGGGAATATCGGCTTCTGGATCCTGAACCTGTTTCTCGCCGCCTTTCTCTTTCCTCCGGCGGCTTTTGTCCGGCCGCAGATCGAAGCATTGTCGGGTCTCGCTTTCCCGTCGTGGCCGATCGCCAATGCCGGGGTGACTTTCGTGGCGGGTTTTCTGCTGCTCGACCTGATGCGCTACGCCGTGCATAGGTGCGAGCACGCCGTGCCGCTCTTCTGGCGCTTTCACGCGCTGCACCACTCGGATCCGGATGTCGATGTGACGACCTCGGTGCGCCACCATCCGCTCGAGTACGTCGCCGCCTCGGCGGTTTACTGGCTCGCCGTCCTTCTGCTCGATGTTCCCGTTATCGTCGTAGTGAGCCACGGTCTTGCGGTTTTCGGCATGGCTAGCATACAGCACGGAAACATCCGGCTGCCCGAGTGGTTAGAGCGATGGCTGCAGCCGGTGCTGGTCACGGTCGACATGCACCGAGTCCACCATTCCGTCGTCTTCGATCAGGCGAACTCAAATTACGGCGCCATCCTTTCGATGTGGGATCGATTCTTCGGGAGCTACAGAAGCATCGGCCGCGCGCAGCACGACAGGATCGTTTTCGGAGTGCGCGAGTTGCCGCGACGCGACTGCCTGAAGGCGACCCAGATGTTCCTGACCCCCTGGCTACTCTTCCGGGCAGGAGTCCTCGATGAGCCGGTTGCAACCCATCCGCGCCGCTTGGCCTCGGTCGCCCGGACAGCGCCAACCCGAGGCCGGCGGCGCGCCAAGCGCAGCAGCTAGAACGCTCTGGCCGTGGTCCCCGTCAGCATGTCGGCCTTGCGGTTCAGGGCCGCGATCAGGCCGTCGACACCGTCGGTTCGCAGGATTGCGGCGAACTCCGAGCGCCGCGTCGCCACCTCGCTGATCGCGCCATCGAGATAAATGTCGGAGATCAGCCACAAATCACCGTTGCGGCGCATCAGATAGTCTACCTCGACAGGTTCACCGTTCGCTTTGACGATCTGGCTGCGGACCATGACGCCCGTGGTGGCGGGCTGCTCGTCGGTCACCTGCAGCTTTTGCCCGGAATAGCTGTCGAACCGGTCGGCATAGATCGCCGAGACATAGCGGCCGAAACTCTCCGTGATTTGCTGCCGCTGATTCTCGCCCAAGGTGGCCCAACGGGGCCCTACCGACAACCGGGCCATGGAAGCAACGTCGAAGGTCCTGCGAATGATCGGCTCCAACTGCTCGAAGCGCCCGCTTGGTCCAAGCAAGTGGCCGTTTTTCATCGTGCTGAGCAGGGTGTCGTAAAGACTTTGGACAGTGTCGCTCCCGCTCGCCGGCGTGGCGAAACCTCGATGTGGAAGCATGGTCAAGACCAGCATGACCGCAAACCCGGCAGCCTTGTGCGCTGGCATGCTCGCTACGATCGCCTCGCTCATCGATCGATCTCCCCGTCCCTCGCCACCGGTCGCCGAGACGACCGGCGGAGGCGAATATGACTGTCGAAGTCTTTCGACATCGTTGATATGCCTAGTCTAGGTGCTCGCATCCCCGCGGCTTTCAAGCGCATGGCTGAACTGCGGCGAATTCGTCGCGATGCCACGCGACCCTGCCTTGACATCCAGAAACGTTTATTATCCGCGTCGCTCTGCTCGGCAGGCGAACGTTCTGTACCGTTGCGATAATCATAAAAAAGCCCATTTCATATCATAGCTTTTTTCGGCCGATGGCAGTCTCCGGAACAGACCGCCGCCGAACGCGTGAGGCGCAGATGGGGAAATCGACTTTCCCAGAACCGCCGGAAGCGGCTGTTCGAGGACGGTCGTGTCGGGGATCCCGACAGCCGCCGAGCCTGGACGGACATTACAACCTGAAGGAGAAATTCTACTGTAGATTGGCTGCAGATACGCCGACCGCCGATCGCCGACTCTACTACTTGTTGTTACAGCTGTCGGAACCTTGCATCCCCGCGGCATCCCCTCACCTATGATGGGAGGGGTGCGGTCTTTTCCGCGGCTTCAGCCGCGGAAATAAATCTCGAGGATCTCGGCATGGAGAAGAAGCAGCAGATTCATTTCTGGTACGTGATCGCCGCCGTACTGCTGATGCTGTTGATTCAAAGCCTGTATCTGCAGAGCACCAAGTTGACGCCGATCCCGTACAGCCGATTCGAGACCTTGCTGAACGAAAACAAGATCAAGGAGGTCGCGATCACCCAAAACCAGATCCAGGGCACCTTGAAGGAGGCGGAGCCGGACGGGCTGAAGGATTTCGTCACGACGCGGGTTCAGCCGCCCGAACTCGCCGATGCTCTGAACAAACACGGGGTAACCTATAGCGGGGTCGTCGAGAGCCATTGGATCGCCGACCTATTGTCCTGGATCCTGCCGGCAATCTTCTTTGTCGGCATTTGGATGTTCGCGATCCGAAGGATGGGGCAGGGCGGGCTCGGCGGGCTGATGACGATCGGCAAGAGCCGCGCCAAGATCTATGTCGAGAAGGAGACCAAGGTCACCTTTGCCGATGTCGCCGGCGTCGACGAAGCTAAGGACGAGCTGATCGAGATCGTCAATTTTTTGAAAGACCCCAAGACCTATGGGCGCCTCGGCGGCCGGCCGCCCAAGGGGGTGCTGCTGGTCGGCCCGCCGGGGACCGGCAAAACATTGCTCGCCCGTGCCGTCGCGGGCGAGGCGGGGGTGCCGTTTTTTTCGATCTCCGGGTCGGAGTTCGTCGAGATGTTTGTCGGCGTTGGTGCCGCCCGGGTGCGCGACCTGTTCGAGCAAGCGCGCCAGCATGCGCCGGCGATCATCTTCATCGACGAGCTCGACGCGCTCGGCCGTGCTCGCGGTCCCTTCAGCATGGGTGGGCAGGACGAGAAGGATCAGACACTGAACCAGCTCCTGGCCGAGCTCGACGGCTTCGATCCGTCGAGTGGACTGGTGTTGCTCGCCGCGACCAACCGGCCGGAAGTGCTCGATCCGGCGCTGCTGCGCGCCGGGCGGTTCGACCGCCAGATCCTCGTCGACCGGCCGGACAAGAAGGGTCGAGAAGAGATCCTCGCCGTGCATCTGAAAAAGGCGAAGCTCGCCGCGGACGTGAAGCCCGAGCAGATTGCCGCGCTGACCCCGGGCTTCACCGGCGCGGATCTGGCGAATCTGGTCAATGAAGCGACCTTGCTCGCCACCCGGCGCAATGCCGAGGCGGTGACGATGGCCGACTTCAACAACGCGATCGAGCGTATGGTCGCCGGGTTGGAGAAGCGCAACCGGCTCATCAACCCGCTGGAGCGGCGCGTTGTCGCCTATCACGAGCTCGGTCACGCCATGGTCGGGTTGGCGCTGCCGGGAACCGACACCGTGCACAAGGTGTCGATCATCCCGCACGGGGTTGGCGCGCTCGGTTATACGATACAGCGGCCGACCGAGGATCGGTACCTGATGACCCGTGCTGAGCTCGAGCACAAGATGGCGGGGTTGCTCGGCGGCCGCGCCGCCGAGCAGCTCGTCTTCGGCGAGATCTCGACCGGCGCGGCGGACGATCTCGCCAAGGCCACCGACATCGCCCGCGCCATGGTGCTGCGCTATGGCATGAGCGAGGCGCTCGGCAACGTGACCTACGACCGCGACCGCTCGCCGTTCCTGCAACCGAATTACCCCGTGCCACAGGAGCGCAGCTACAGTGAAGACACCGCGCATGCCGTCGACGGCGCGGTGCGGCGGTTTGTCGACCGCGCCTTCGAGCAGGCGACTGCGATATTGCGTCGCAACCGCGCGTTGCTCGATCGTACCGCCGCAGCGCTGCTCGAAACCGAGACGCTGGGCGAGGCAGAGATCGAGCAGGTGAAGCAGCAGATTGTCGCGGTGCCAGCGCCGCTGCCGCTACCCGGCGCGGCAGAGATCGCAGCAGCCGGCTCGGTGACTTGACCGGTAGAGCGGACTGATCGCGCTCAGGGATCCTCGGGGTGGGGCGCGTGCGACCGCGCTACCCCACCCGCATCAGAGCAAGTTATTCGGCGGCTTCGCCCACGGTAATCGCATAAGCGGTCTCACCGTGAACCGCGTCGTCGCCGACCAACAGCGTCGGCTCGTCCATGCGCAGCGGCACGAAGATCGAAATCACCTTGAGGATGATAAATGTGGCGATCGCGTTGTAAGCAATGATGAACGCGGCACCCGCGAGCTGCAGCAGGAGCTGGGTTCCCGGGTCGCCATAGAGCAGGCCGGTAACGCTGACCCCGGGCGCGTCCTTTTCGGTGCCGATGTATTCGAGCATGTCCGGGTTGGCGAGGATGCCCACCAGCAGACCACCGCTTAGGCCGGCGATCCCATGCGTGGAAAACACGCCCAACGTATCGTCGACCCTCATCATGAACCTGGTCCGCTGAAGTTTGTTCATCGACCACCAGGGGATGATGCCGGCGACGATACCGATGATGATGGCGCCCCAGCCATTGACGAAACCGGCGGCGGGAGTGATTGCCACCAAGCCCGCGATCATGCCGTTGATGGCACCGATGATCGATGGCTTGCCGTAGGCCATCTTGTCCATCAGCGTCCAGACGAGAAGGGCCACCGCCGTGGCGGTGTTGGTGTTGAGCACGGCCGCACCAGCATCGTGATTGGCGAAATACGGATCGCCGCCGTTGAAGCCGTTCCAACCCAGCCACAGGATGCCGGCGCCGATCAACGCGACCAGCAGGCTGTTTGGTGGGAATTGCTCGCGATCGGCCAGCAGGCGTGGCCCGACAACGGCTGCGGCGACGAAGCCGGACGTGCCGGCGGCGAGATGGATCACGTAGCCGCCCGAAAAGTCCTGCACCCCCAATTGCGAGAGCCAGCCGCCGCCCCACAAACTGAACGCCCCGACGGTATATACGAGCGTCATCCACACCGGGCAGAAGATCACCCACGCCGTGAAATTCATACGGCCGAGGACGGAGCCCCCGAGAATGATCACGGTGATCGCAGCGAACACGAACTGAAAGAACATCAGGGTGGCCATCGGGAAGGTCATTTCCGGCATGCCGGAGGCCGCTGCCGGTATCGTCGCCTGACCGGTGATGAAATTCGCGGAGGTCGCCAGCGCCGGTTTGCCGAGAAATGGAAACCATTGCTCTCCAAACGCCATATTGTAGTCGAATAGAACCCACACAACCAAAACCGACGCGAAGGCGTAGAAGCACATGAACGCAGAATTTATCGCCCATTTCTGCTTGACATACCCTGCGTAAAGAACCGCCAGACCCGGAATGCTTTGCAGACCGACAAAAGTCGCAGCCGCCAACTGCCATGCATTATTGCCGGAATCGAGCCATTTGGGTGATGGTACGAGCATAAGCTTATCCCCCGTTTTTCTGTTACGAACCTCACAACCACCGGTACCAAACCACGCGGCTTGATAAGCGGATCAAGTGAGGTAGCAGAGGCAAAAGCTATGCCAGACGTACGGGTCTGATCGCAAGCCCCCGCGGGATCTCGTTTTTTGAAGGAGTGGGCCGTATTTCGTTGATTGGCGCTCAACACCAAGTGCCCAAAAGATAGGCAAAGCTGTCGCTGTCCAAATGAGTCGAAAGGATGCCTGGCTTTTCAGAAAGCCGGGGTTTGGGTATGGATCGGCGCATGGCGATGTGGACGAAACCATGTTCCAAGACCGGGTTCTAGCGGCGGGGATAGCCGGCTTGGTAGCGGGTTTTGCCATGCCGACGGTCAACGGTGAAGCGCAGGAGAGCAAGACCTCGATCACCTGCACCAATCCGACGAGCGGGACGTCCTGGCAGATAGCAATCGACTTTGATAGAGCCACGGTCGATTCCAATCGGGCTCAGATCACCGATGCGAAGATTGCCTGGTTCGATCCTACTGACGGCAGCAACTACACGCTCGACCGAAAATCCGGCGATCTCACGGCAATTGTCGCATCGAGCACCGGGGGTTATTTTCGCCACGGTCGTTGCACTCTGGAGAAATCGCGGTGACGGCGTGAAACTGCCGCTACCCCGTCACACCTGCGTCACCACGTCGCTGCGGCCCAGGCAATCGGCATCCACTCGGAATTGGTGCGATGGCTACGGTTGAGACCGGCGTACGGGCAAGCGTCGGCTTCGCGTCGAAGACAGGGCCGCGCAAGGCCAACGAAGACTTCGCCGGCGCCGTATCAGGCAATGACCTGCCGGAGCCTCGCCAGGAGGTAATCGCCGCGATCGCTGATGGCATCGGCGGAGCGAAGGGCGGTCGCGTCGCGGCGGAGACCGCGGTGCGCGGCTTCCTGGACGGATTTTGCGATCTGCCCGAAACCATGGAGGTACAGCGGGCGGGTGCCAGAATCGTGAGTGCGCTCAATGGCTGGATCAATACGATCGGCCGGCAAGACCCCAAGCTCGCTGGAATGGGGTGCACGTTAACCGTGCTGGTGCTGCGCGGACGCGTCGCCCACCTGCTGCACGTCGGGGACACGCGCGCCTATCGCTTGAGCGGCAACCGCCTGACTTGCCTAACCACCGACCATGTGCGCCAGGACGGCAGGGGACGCTCGCATACGCTCAACCGCGCACTGGGAGTGGAGGCGGAAGTGCGCCTTGATTACGCCACGCAGCCGGTGACGCTGCACGATCGTTTTCTGCTGTGCAGCGACGGCGTGCACGGGTTTCTGACGGACCAGAACATCGCCGACATCTTGCGCGAACGCTCCGCTCCCGAGGATACCGCCGGTGCGTTAGTCGGGGCCGCGCTCCAATCCGGCAGCACAGACAACTGCACGGCCTTGATTATGGACGTGGTCGCGCTGCCGACGGCCGGATCGGCCGACATTAGCGCGGCCATTCTGCGGCTGCCGGTGATCCCAGCGCCGATTCGCGGCGAGACGATCGATGGATTCGTCCTGAAAGCCCTGATCTCCGAAGGCCGATATAGCCGGCTGTTCGGCGCGGAGGACGAAGTGGAGGGCGGCACCGTTGCCTTGAAGTTTCCCAAGCCCCAAATGGCCAGCGTCGACGCGTATCGCGCGGCGTTCATCCGCGAGGCTTGGGTTGGCGCTCGGGTGCACAATCCCTGGGTCGGGCGCGTCATCGAGCTGCCGCCAGGACGCCAGACCTGCCTGTACACGGTCATGCCGCTCTATCAAGGGGAGCTTCTGGAAACGCGGCTTTCGCGCAGTCCGGCGCTGGGACTGGAAGAAGGTCGGAACATCACCGTCAAGCTCGCCCGCGCGGTCGCGGCGCTGCATCGCGCCGGCATCATCCACCGCGACATCAAGCCGGACAACGTCATCCTCGAAGGCGGCGGATCCCTGAAGCTAATCGATCTCGGGGTCGTTCGCGTGCCTGGGCTGGAGGAATTTCCGCCCGAGAACATTCCCGGCACTGCGGCCTATATGGCGCCTGAAATTTTCGCGGGCGAACCCGGCAATGAGGCCACGGACATTTATGCTCTGGGCATAACCATGTTCCGCGCTTTCACGGGCGAATTCCCGTATGGCAATGTCGACGCCACAACTCCGCCGCGGAGGAGCCGGGCGACGGACTTGTCTACATTGCGGCCTGATCTCCCGGCGTGGCTCGAGGCCGCGCTTGCGCGTGCGATCGCGGTCGATCCCGCGAACCGCTTTGACGACATGGTCGAGTTCGCGCTCGTGATGGAGGCCGGACCGGCACGCCCCCCGACCGGAATTCGCCGACCGCGCACGCTTTATGAGCGCGCCCCGCTCCAAGTCTGGCAAGGCATCG
Organism: uncultured Alphaproteobacteria bacterium; assembly: GCA_963703745.1. Lineage (GTDB taxonomy): Bacteria > Pseudomonadota > Alphaproteobacteria > ATCC43930 > CGMCC-115725 > AP-15. The sequence continues at coordinate 179,639 of CAVPFL010000003.1, forward strand.
CCGCGCTGTTGGCGGTTGCGCTGCTCGCGTCGTTGCTCGTGCGCTAAGCACGCAGGGCCTCCTTTTGCTAACCCACCGCGTTTCCCCTGACGACAACGGAAAAACGCGATTCAGCGCTCGAAAAGCGCCTCCCTTGGAGTTAACAATATTATTTATATCAATGGTTTGAAGGCGATTTGGACAAGCCTGTCGGCAGCGGAATTTTAGGGTCCAAACCGGGGCTCGGCAGCGGATTGGCAGAGGAATTCGGCACATCGTCATTCCGCGTGTCATCGGGCATAGAAATCGTCTCATTGTCGGGTCATTACATAAGATATCATTATAGCAATTGACTTTATCTCACGCAGGCCTATGTTAGGCGGAGGGTCGGACCTCGTTGCCGATGATGGTGTAGTCCATGCGATCCTCGCTGCCGAAATTGCCGACGGTACAGAAGCCCGTATTGACCCCGATGCGCAGCTCGAATGGCTTTTCTGAGCCCAGATCGCGCCACATGAGCTGGAGCTCGCGCATCCGCCGCTGCATGCCGATCGCCATCTTGACGCAGGCTATGGCGTCCTCCTTGCTCCCGCGGCTGGCCGGATCGCCGAAGAACCCCATGATCGCGTCCCCCACATACTTGTCGATCGTGGCGCCGTGACTGACGGCGATCTTGGACATTTCGGTCAGATATTGGTTGAGCAGGTTCGTCAGCCCCTCGGATTCGAGACTGTCGGTGGTCTCGGTGAAATTGGCGATGTCCGAGAAGAATATGGTCAGCTTCTTCCGCTTGGCGGCGACTCTGGCGCTTTGTCTGCCGGTGAAGATGGAATTGTACAATTGGTGCGGTAAGAATTTGGCCAGTTTGGACGAGAGGTCGGCGAGGAGCTGGTTCTTTTCAGCCAGCTCGATTTGCGTGCGCCTGAGTTCGATGAAGCCGCTGGAGATGGCGATCATCGCGAACACAACCACCAGCCAGCTGAGCTCGCGATGGAGAGTGCCCATGAACGCCGTCGCTTCTTGCATCGGCATAACGGCGGGCAAGACGTACATTGACGCGAGATCCGCAAAATAAAACAGACAGACAACCACCAGTCCCGAGGCGATCAAGCGAAGGCCGATTTGCGGCGCCGAGGGTCGTTTGCTGGGGCCAATCAGCCGACATCGCCATATGGCATAGACGGTGACCGCGATGATCAGGAGATCGATGGCGGTCATGAGGGGAATTGAATTCCAGATCATGATCCTGCCCTTGGCGCACGCGGGCCTGAATGGGCGTGCCTTATCATGCTACATAAGTGATAGGGCGGCAATTGCTCTTCCCGACTACGCTCGAGGGTCGTTGTCCGCCAGTCTCGCTAATCTACAGCGAACTTAGCTCGATCAGGCAGTCGATGGCTAACGCGGGGCCCCCTGTTGGTGTAGCGCGAGCGCGGTGGCGCGATTTTTGGCGCCGGCCGACCGCCCCGCAAGACATTTCATTGCCTGCTGATATGACCGTGTGCGATGATGCATAGATGAGCACGAGCCGACGGGCGTCGGTCCAAAGGTTTCGGCGTCGAGCCAAGCTAAGCGATCTCCGCAAAATGCCCGATCGGTCGAAGCCGAAGAGGCGCGCATGAGCAGCACGCAGCAGGTTCTCGCAGCGGGCCCGCCCCTGCAAGTCAAAGGGTCGTGGCGCCCGCCCGGGCGGCACCGCCTGCGCGGCGCGAATTTCCGATGGGCAATCGCCTTCGTCGCGCCCTATGCGGCGGTGTTCTTCGTCTTTGTTGTCTATCCCTTCGGCTATGCGCTGTGGATGGCGAGAAAGCCCGCGCTTTACGCCGACCTGATCTTCGATCCGCTCTACCCGCGGGCGATCGTCAACACCGTGCTGTTCGTCGGCCTCGGTGTGAACGTGAAGATGTTCCTGGCCTTGCTGCTGTCCGGCTTCTTCCTGCGCCCCCGCTGGTGGATCAAAGCACTGCTTGCCGTCTATGTTTTGCCTTGGGTGATCGCGGCGGCACAAGCCTGCGTCTCGTTTCACTGGATGCTTCAGCACGAGGGATTGGTCAACGGCGTGTTGTCGGCGCTGTTTGGGATCGACGGCCCGACCTGGTTCAATGACCGTTGGCTCGCCCTCGGGTCAAACATTGTTGTCTATATTTGGAAATGGATGCCGTTCTGGACATTAATATTCCTTGCTGCCCGGATAAAGATTCCTCAGGACATCTATGACGCGGCGGAGATTGACGGAGCAACCGGGGCCCGCCGCTTCGTCCACGTCACCTTTCCGCTGCTGGCGAACCTCTATCTTCTCTGTAGCCTCCTCTCCACCCTTTGGGCAATTGGCGATTTCACGACTGTTTACCTTGTTTCAGGCGGGGGGCCGGCGCACTCCACGGACGTGCTGGCGACGCTCGGGTTCCACTACGCCTTTGGCACTGCCAGGCCGGCGCTCGGCGTCGCTGCGGCGCTGTCGGCCCTCCCGGTATTAATCCCGGTTGTCATCCTGTTGATGCGCAAGCTCCAGACGAGCGAGGTGCAGCTATGAGCGTCGCCCTTGCACTCCCGCAACCGGTGCAGCGGCGCTACCGGCTCCGGCGGGTTCTCACGGAAGCGGGCTCGGCGGTGCTCGGCGTCGTCATCCTGATCTGGTCACTCGCGCCAATCTACAACATGTTTCTGATCGCGCTCGATCCCGAAGAGGGGGAAATCGAGTTCGACGGCAATCTCTGGCCGCCCGAGCCATCGCTCGAGGGCTTCCGCTCGGTCATAACCCAGGAGGCCCGGTATCTCGAGGATTTCTGGCAGCAGTTCGGCACCAGCCTTTACATCGGTCTGGTGACGATGATTCTGACCGTGCTGATCGGGTCGCTGGCGAGCTTCGCGGTGAGCCGGATGCGGCTGAGTAAAGGCTCGCTGCTCACCAACGCCGCGCTCCTCACCTACGCGATCCCGGCATCTTTCCTAATCGTCCCGTACTTTCGGATCATGCACAGCTACGGGCTGTCGGATAACCCCTGGGCGGTCATTGCGGCACAGGTGACGTTCGCCACCCCGTTTGCGATCTTGATCCTGCAGCTTTACGCCACCTTGATACCGTTTGAACTGGACGACGCCGCCCGTGTCGACGGCGCATCCGCGGTTCAAGTGTATCTCCGCCTCTATCTGCCGTTGATGACCCCGGCGCTGGCGGTCGTCGCAATATACGCGCTGATCCTCGCTTGGAACGACTACTTGTATCCGGCCGTGCTGCTCGCGGTACGGAACATGACTGTTGCAGTGACGCAGGGCCAGTTGTTCGCCGATGTCGACGCCGAGTGGAACGCGATGATGGCCGCCGCCATCATTTATGTGCTGCCCCCAATTGCGCTCTTGTTTGCCCTCCGCCGCTACGTCGCGGCGGGCCTCACGATGACTGAGGTCAAGGAGTAGGGCGGCTCGCTCCAACCCTGTTGACTGCTCATTTCGCGAACGCATGATCCGTTTTATTAACACGAAGCGACGCCTCCATTGGTGGTTCAAAACATGAGCAAGACCTTGCGCGCGCCGATTCAGGCTTTCCAATATCAGGCGAAGCTGTTCCGGGGATTTTCCGACCGGTCGCGACTGACGATCCTGGAGACGCTCCGGTATGGCGCGCTACCTGTGGGCGAGATCGCGAAGGCGGCGGGTCTGACGCAACCGAATGTCTCGAATCATCTGAAGTGCTTGAGTGAATGCGGTCTTGTCCTCGGCGAGCAGAAGGGCCGCTTTGTGCATTATAGGCTCGGGGACGACCGCGTCGGCCAAATGCTGCAATTGGCGGACGAGTTGCTCACGGGAAATGCGCATCGGGTTCGGCAGTGTGTCAACTACGCGGATGAGAGCGGCAATGGCAGCCAACGACTGACCGAAGGCGAAAGGTACGGGGACGAAGCCGCACGTCGCAGTCGAATGGTGCGATAAGAACATGCATCTCCCGCTCGAATCCCCGTTTTGGTTCTGCTCGTTGTGTTGGTCCTGGCGGTCCTCGGCGCTGGTCAAACAGCTTATATCCAAGTGACCCGGGGGCGCTTGGGCATCCCGACCACACCACAGGATCGCTGTTCGCCGGTCTCGTCAAGCTTCGTCCACTACACTGACCGCGAAGCGCTGATCCGGCGCGCGTTCCGGCTGGAATGGTTCACGATGGTGTGGATGGCAGTCGAGATCGCCGTTGCCGTCACCTCGGGTGTCGCGGCACATAGCGTCAGTCTGATCGCGTTCGGTGTCGACAGCCTGATCGAGCTCGGCTCGGCGGCCGTTTTGATGTGGCGCCTGTCGGTCGAGCTCAAGCACGGTCGGGCGTTTTCGGAGCGCGCGGAGCGCATCGCAGCGCGGGTTGGCGGAGCTCTCCTGTTCGCGCTTGCAGCTTATGTCGTCGTGGGTGCCGGCTGGGGGCTCTGGAACCGCGAAGGCCAGGCTTTTTCCTGGGCCGGGCTGTCCGTCACCATCCTCTCTATCCCGATCATGTACCTGCTGGCGCGGCGCAAGCTCGCCATAGCGGGCCAACTCGGCAGCCGAGCATTGCGTGCCGATGCGGTCGAGGCCATCACCTGTGGCTGGCTGTCGTCTGTGGTCATCGTAGGCCTGGTCGCGCAGCTGGTGCTCGACACCTGGTGGATTGACTCGGTCGCCGCGCTGGCTATCACCTGGCTGCTCGTCAGGGAAGGGCGCGAGGCGTGGGCTGAGGAGGACTGCCGATAGCGTGCCGCGACTCACGCGGTATGCAGATGGCGGCGATCGGTGGCCTCGCCCCTCAGAACAGAACGCCCACTTCAAGCAAGCCGCGGGTCTGGGTCGTGTTGGTGCCATTTGGGCCGAACACCAGGCCAGGGGTCGTGCTGTTGGTCCCGACGTGGGAGATTTCCGCACGAGCGAAGAAGATCTTGTACTGGTAAGTCGGCGTAAATGTTATCGACCACGCAGTGCTGCCGGGACCATACAGCAGATTGGGTGCGCCATTGCTCGCGCTGCCGGTTGAGCCGAGGTACTCGAATCGAAACGGCAGGCTGACGCCTGGCAAAGGTAAATCATCGGCAAAACTATAGTTTGCCAAAATTGCCCCGCCGATCGTCGATGCCGCGGAGAATGCGCCTATCTCAGATAACTGCGGGACGTGGGTGAATTGGAAATAAGGTGTGATCGTCCAGGGTGCTGAATTATACGTATACGTTACATAAAACTCTGTCTGGTTATTCTGGAACAATGGAGTCGCAGTTGTTTGAAAGAACGGCGTTGTCGTCGTCACTTTGGCGGTGTGCGAGAAATTGCCGCCGGCGGCAAGCGCGAAGCTATTCACCGGGTCTAGCGTATAGGTGGCCGAACCCGTGAGCCATGTGTAGCGGTTAGAGTAGAAACCATCGTTCCACGAGAACGAATAGGCGAGCGGCCCTTGAGTATAGTTCAACTGACCGCCACGACTGATTATCGGTACTTGAGCCCACACAAGCCCACGCTCGATGTTGAAGTTCTGAAAAGTAAAGGCGGCTTCACCACCCACCAGCCCCGGCAATTTGCCGCCCTGGATGGAAAAATTGTCGGTTGGCGCGATCTTGGCCCAGGCCACCGGCACCGGTCCGAAGAAGTCACCAACCGTCGTCGCCGTGCTGAAATAAGGTGCGCCCAGCGCCGGAAAGGTGTAGGCGCCAACATCAAGGAAATATTGAAATAGGCCATCGGTCTTCTGAATGAACACCTGGCCGTTACTCAGACTCGCCAGAGAATGCTGCTGATCCGGATCTTTGTTGTTTTGCCATAGGCCAAGGCCGCTAGCGGCACCTGTCACATAGACGGGGCCGAGGAAGCCAGCGTCCAGGCTCATTGGATTCGGGTTCGCCACCAGCGGAGCAGACATCGCCGGTGTCGTCATCGCCGTCGGTGCTGCCGGCTGTTCAGCCGGAGGCGAAGGTTGCGCACCAGGTGCTGCCGGCTGATCATCGGCCCGTGCGATGTCGGCGCCGTAGCCAAGCATCGCCCAAGTTGCGGCAGTGCCGGCGATGATGCCTTTCTTCAGCTTGTTCATTTTTAGGACCTCTCGAATTCACCGATCCAGTGGAGCAGACGACACGACGATGACGGTCCGCCCGTTCCCGTGACATCTGAAGCAAGCGGCGTACCACCCTCCGCTCGGAGATGACGAGTGCTACGAACCGGAGGGTTGTGCGCCGCTTCGCAAGTTCTCGTTCTCCTCGCGATCTGGTCAGGTGTCAACTACATCGCTTTGGCCAGATCAGAATAGAGGATTACCTGCGCGCGCTAATTTGGATTGCTGCTTAAATGGGCTCTGGTTGTTGCGCCGTGACTAAAGATTAGGCACCATCGAGCCCACCGAAGGCGAATCGCGATCAACGCGGAATTTAGGCGTCTTGGCACGATTCTTGGTTCGGACAGGAGACTTCCGGACCCGCATCATCTGATGCGAACCCAGGGCTGCGTCGGATCGTCGATATACCTGGTGTCCTTGGAGGTATGGGATCGATGGGTGGGTTTCTGCGCCGAGCGTTAGTTGCCGTGCCGATCACGTGCCTCTGGTCTGTTGCGGCGCTGGCGCAGCCGACGCCCGCAACGCCGGCGATCGCAATGCCGGCCTCCACCGGGGTCAACACTGGCGACACGGCGTGGATGCTGACCTCGACCGCGCTCGTGTTGATGATGACGATCCCGGGTCTTGCCCTGTTCTATGGCGGCATGGTCCGCAAAATGAACGTCCTGGCGACGGTGATGCAGAGCTTCGCGGTGACCTGCCTCGTCACCGTCCTGTGGACGGTTGTCAGCTATAGCCTCGCTTTCACCTACGGGTCGCCGTTCGTCGGGGGGTTGAGCCGTTTCCTGCTGCTTGGCATGACCGTCGACTCGGTAAATGATCTGGCCAAGACGATCCCCGAATCGGTGTATATGTGCTTCCAGATGGTCTTTGCGATCATCACACCGGCGCTGATCTGCGGCTCCTTCGCAGACCGCATGAAGTTCTCGGCATTGCTGTGGTTCATCGGACTGTGGGCGGTTCTTGTCTATGCACCAGTCGCTCACTGGGTGTGGGGCCCCGACGGGTTCCTCAATGATGCCGGCGTGCTCGATTTTGCCGGCGGCACCGTGGTGCACGTCAATTCGGGGGTTGCCGGGCTGATGGCCGCACTGGTGATGGGCAAGCGACGCGGCTTTGGGACGGAGCCGATGGCCCCGCACAATCTGGTGCTCAGCGTGATCGGCGCCTCACTGCTGTGGGTCGGCTGGTTCGGGTTCAATGCCGGTTCAGCGACGGCGGCCAACGGCAATGCAGGCATGGCGATGGCGGTAACCCAGATTGCGACCGCGACCGCTGCTCTTGTCTGGATGTTTGCCGAGTGGATCGTCAAGGGCAAGCCGAGCGTGCTCGGCATCATCTCGGGTGCGGTCGCCGGGCTGGTCGCGATCACGCCGGCGTCGGGTTTTGTCGATCCGCGCGGCGCGCTGATCATCGGCATCGCCGCCGGCGTCGTATGCTATTGGGGTACCACTGGGCTCAAGCACGCGCTCGGTTATGACGACAGTCTTGACGTCTTCGGCGTGCATGGCGTCGGCGGCGCGGTCGGCGCCTTCCTGACCGGCGTGTTGGCCGTAGCCTGGGTGGGAGGCGAAGGTAAGAGCGGCTTGATCGACGGCAATCCGCATCAGGTGATCACGCAGCTCTATGGCATCGCGGTCGTCGCCGTCTATGACGCGATCGCCTCGTTGATCCTGCTCAAGCTGGTGGATCTGACTATCGGGCTTCGAGTCGACACTGAAATGGAACGCGAGGGACTCGACCTCGCGATCCACGGAGAGGCAGTACAATGATTGGAGATTTATCGAGGTCGCCGCTTGGGCGGCCGGCCGAAGGGGCGCGCCATTTCAATCGCAGTGGGCGAAAGCGCATAATGAGGCGGCGCCGAGTTGAATACGAAATGGTGAAGTCATGAAAAAGATCGAAGCGATCATAAAGCCCTTCAAGCTCGACGAGGTGAAGAACGCGTTGCACGAAGTCGGCGTCACCGGCATGACCGTTACCGAGGTGAAGGGCTTCGGGCGGCAGAAGGGGCACACCGAGGTCTATCGTGGGGCAGAATACGTGATCGACTTCCTGCCCAAGCTCAAAGTCGAGGTCGTGCTGGATGATTCTCTCGTCGAACGCGCCGTGCAGGCGGTTCAGGACGCCGCCCGCACGGACAAGATCGGCGACGGCAAGATATTTGTCGTGCCGGTCGAGCAAGCTGTCCGCATCCGCACCGGGGAGCAAGGGCCCGATGCCGTTTGACACCGGGTTTGCCAACCAGCCACGCGTCCAACTCAGTTAAGGGAGCATTGATGACCTACCACTGCACGACGCCGGAGGATGTGCTGAAGGCGATCAAGGACGACAAGATCGCGATGGTCGATCTGCGGTTTACCGATCTGCCTGGTCTGTGGCAGCACTTCAGTGTGCCGCCGAGCGCGCTCGACGGCGACAGCTTTGAGGACGGGGTCGGGTTCGACGGCTCGTCGATCCGTGGGTTTCAGGAGATCCAGGAAAGCGACATGCTGGTGATTCCGGACCCGGCCTCGGCATTTCTGGATCCGTTCACCGAGATGCCGACCCTGGTGCTGATCTGCAACATCCGCGATCCGGTGACCGGGCAAAGCTACAGCCGCGACGCGCGGCACATCGCGCAGAAGGCCGAGGCTTATCTGAAGCAGACGCGGATCGGCGACACCGCCTATTTCGGGCCGGAGCTCGAGCATTTTGTGTTCAACGAGGTGCGCTACGACCAGAGCACCAATTACGGCTATTACGAGATCGACGCGGTCGAGGCCAATTGGAGTGCGGCAAGCCGGGGAGGCCCGGGGCAGGGTCACATCCTGCGCCCGAAGGAGGGCTATTTCCCCGTACCCCCGGCCGATGTGCTGCAGGATGCGCGCAGCGAGATGGTGATGACCCTCGAAGCTCTCGGCATCCTGGTCGAGGCGCACCACCACGAGGTCGCCACCGGCGGCCAGGGCGAGATCGACATGCGCTTTGCGCCGCTGACGCGGATGGCCGACAACGTGATGATCTACAAATACGTGGTCAAGAATGTGGCGCGCAAACGCGGCATGACCGCGACCTTTATGCCCAAGCCGCTGTTTGGCGACAACGGCTCGGGGATGCACGTCCATTCGAGCATCTGGCAGGGCGAGCGGCCGTTGTTTGCCGGCGACGGCTATGCCGGGTCGAGCGAGCTGATGCGCCACTACATCGGCGGGCTTTTGAAGCACGCGCCGGCGCTGCTGGCGATCTGCGCGCCGACGGTCAATTCCTACCGGCGGCTGGTGCCGGGCTTTGAGGCGCCGGTCAATCTCGGCTATTCGCAGCGCAACCGCTCGGCGGCCTGCCGCATTCCGATGTACTCGCCGAGCCCCAAGGCCAAGCGCGTCGAGTTCCGCTGCCCCGACCCGTCATGCAACCCCTATCTGGCGTTCGCGGCGATGCTGATGGCCGGTCTCGACGGGGTGCAGAACCGTCTGCATCCGGGCGAGCCGATCGACAAGAACCTCTACGACCTGCCGCCCGAGGAGCTCGCCAAGGTGCCCTCGGCCCCGGGCTCGCTCGAGGAATCCTTGAACGCGCTCGAAGCCGACCACGCCTTCCTGCTCAAGGGCGACGTGTTCACCCCGGATGTCGTCGACACCCATCTCGCCTACAAGCGCGCCCGCGAAGTCGACGAGATGCGACTGCGCCCGCATCCCTACGAGTTCTTCCTCTACTACGACGTCTAAGTGAGCCGTCACCACCGAGGCCGCATCGCTATAGCGACGCGGCCTCGGTAGCCCGATCGCGGTCCTCCAGGTTCATCGACTGGCGCGATGCCGCGATGCGGCTGATAGCGTCTCTTGCCTCCGGATTGGCTATCATGAAGCGCTCGAAATCCGCTTTCCGGAGCACCAGCAGCCGGCAATACGTCAGTGCCGTTACGTCCGCCTGACGCGGCTTACCCGAAAGCAAGGCCATTTCCCCGAAGAACTCACCGGTGCCGAGCCGCACTGGCCCCGCCGGCACCGCTACTTCGACCGCTCCTGAAACGATGAAGAAGACCGCGTCACCGCGGTCTCCCTTACGGATGATGCGCTCATCCGGCACAGTAAATCGCGGCCTCAGCAACCTGGCCACGCGATCGAGCTGCCCCTCGTCGAGGTCCGACAGGAGGTCTAGTCTTTCAATCAGACGACGCGCATCCAACCCAATGTCAAAGCGTAGGCGTGGTTCGGCGGCGCTCGTGCCGGAGACCCCGCGCTGCAAATCGTCATAAAGCTCCTGCGGGATCAGCCCTTCCTCATACAACGCTCGGTATCGCTCCATCTCTTGCCGCAAGGCCGATTGGCGCAGAAACCGGATTTGCAGGGCCCCCACGTAGGCGGGGTATTGGCGACGGAGCGCATCGAAGGCATCGTCCACCGCTTCTCGCCGACGCTCGATGATCTCGCCCGTGACCTCGGTGATCCGCTCGCTAAATATCGGGCCTAGCTGCCGATTGCGATAGTTGAAGCCCGGGAGCCTGTCGACCAATAGCCGCGTGACCAATAGTAGCTCGACACGGTCTGCCAAGCGATCGGCGAGAAACCGCACGATCCCGAAATATCGGTAAAGAAAATAGGCGACGCGAAATGCGCCAGGGAACGAGAGCGCCGCTTCGGCAGCTCTGCGGTATCCGACGCGGCCTTCCGACCGGGCGCCCTCGATCAGGTGATCGGCATTCCGCAATAGCACCTGCACCGTGGCCGGCGAAGCGATCCGATCGGCGCTCCTCTCGAGAACGAGCACGCGTTCCTGGTTCGCCAGTGCTGCGAGGGCAATGGCCAGCCGGTCGCGCTCGGTGAGCCGTTCCGCCGCATCGCGGGCGTTTGCAGCTTCGACCCAGGCCTGGTAGGGCTTAACAACCTCCTCGACCGCGCTGTCTGCAAGCGCATGATCTCGCGCCATGTCGCGGACCGAATCACAAACCTCGGCATAGGAAAGTGCCAGCACCTGGTCGCGCAGAACTTGGTTTCGTGCCGATAAGCGACTGAGCCCAAGAAGATCAATCACCAGGCGGAGGGTCGTGCCGTTGACGAACAGGGTGAACAACACGAGGCCAGTGGCGAGAACCGCAACGAAGCGCTTTACTTCTGGACCGAGCGCGGCGTTCTCGGTCGCCGCAAGTGCAAGGACCAAAGTCAGCGCCCCACGTAGCCCGCCCCAAGTTATCGCCAGCTTGTATGCGGCGCTGACCGGCTGGGTCAGCTTGAAAAACTCGAGCGGCGGCACCAGCACAAACAAGACGAGTATGCGCGCCCCAAAAGCAGCCAACACCAGCAACCCGATCAGCATCAAGTCGCGGAGGCCGACATCGCCGAGGAGCCTTGGAACGAGGATCGAGGCCAGAATGAAGACCAACGAGCGGGCCCAGAAGGCGATCTGGTCCCAGAGATCGGTCAGAAACGACCAGTTGTAGGGGGCGATCCGCGAACGGCCGAGCGCACTGACGGTCAGCCCGGATCCCAGCACGGCGACCACGCCCGAAATGTGAAAGAGGCGCTCGGCCGCGATGAAGACGCCGTAGGCAAGCGCAAGCGTCAGGGTGGCTTCCGCGAGCCGGTCGTCGCGGACCAACGGAATGACCCAGAGCAAGGCCCGGCCGGCAAGCAATCCGAATACGCCGCCGCCGATGAAGGACAGGAAAAATTCGCTCAGCCCCGAGCCGATATCCGGCTCCCGCGCGCTGACGATCATCCCTAGCAAGACCGCGAACAGCGAAATGGCGGCTGCGTCGTTGAGCAGAGCCTCGCCTTCGACGAGGCGCGTCAAACGGGCCGGGGCGCCGACATCGCGAAAGATGGCGATGACCGCGGCGGGATCGGTGGTTGCGACAACGGCGCCGAGCAGCAGACAGACCACCAGCGAGACGCCGGCGAGCGGCCACAGCGCCAAACCGATCACCGCGGTCGTGATCAGGGTCGCGACGATCGCGAGCAGCAGGATCGGTGCTGCATCTTGCAGTGTTCGCCGTACGTCGGTAACGATGCCGGCCTCAAATACAAGGAGCGGCAGAAAGACGTAAATGAACGTCGCCGAGCTGACCGGCAGCTCGACAAAGATGTCGGCAAAGGGATCGGACCGGGCGGACCCGCCGAGCCCAGAAAAGACGGCGGGAAATCCCCCCAAGGCCACCCCGACCACCCCGAGGAGGACCGGTGGCGGCAGCTTCAGATAGGCGGCGAGTGGCTGGCAAAACCCGACGACGACGAGCAACGCCGCAATGACGAGTAACACAAAAGCGGTGTCGAACATCGGCGTGGAAATTTTGCCGGACCCGGAAAAGGCTGCCGATCGCATGATGCGATATCGACCGCATCCTACCGTGCGCCCGGCTGCCGGGACACCGATACCGGCAGACCCGGGTGAACTTTCGTTGCGATGCCGCGATTAGGAGCGGCGCGATCTACGATGCGGTAGCACGCGCCTTCGTCTGCGGAGCAAGGGTCTGGGAGGGCCGCAGCCGTTTTTCACCGAGGAAGAGCAGAATTGGCGACGCGATGAAGATCGATGAGGAGGTGCCGATGACGATCCCAAATATGATCGCCAGACCAAGGCCGCGCATCACCTGGCCGCCGATCAGCGCAAGCGGTAGGATCGACAGGACCACCGTAAGCGACGTGACGACGGTGCGGCCGAGCGTCTGATTGATGCTGAGGTCGATCAGCTGCCGCAGCGGCATGGTCCGGTACTTGCCGAGATTCTCCCGGATGCGATCATAGACGACCACCTTGTCGGTGACGGAGTAGCCGATCAGCGTAAGCAGCGCCGCCACCGAACTCAGGTCGAATTCGATCTGGGTGACAGCAAAGAACCAGACGGTCTTGGTGATGTCGAGGATCAAAGTGGCGACGACGCCGACGCCAAACTGCCATTCGAAGCGAAACCATATGTAGACGAGCACCGCAACAAGGGCGAGGCCGGTCGCGAGCAAGCCGTTGCGAAATAGCTCGCTGCTGACCCTGGCGCCGACGACCTCGGTCCGCCGGATCTCCACACCGGGCAGCGCCTCGGCTACTCGAGACGCGATCATTCGCTGCGCGTCCTGCAGCTGCGCCTTGTTCTCGAAGCGAACCAGAGACGTCTCGAGGCGAGCCGAACTCCTGGACTCTGAGGTCATCGAAACCGAGCGGCGCAAAGGCCTCGCGGAGTTTGTCGACCTGGAGCGCCTGCGGCCCGCGTAGTTCGACAACGACACCGCCACGGAAATCGACCCCGAGATTGAGGCCGGGTAAAAGAAGAGCACCAGCGAGATGGTGCTCAGAATCGCTGATCCAATGAGGCCGGCAAAACGACCACGCATGAACTGGATTGTCGTACCGTCAGGAACTAGGCGAAGCGGTCGCAAGGCACGCTCCTTTCAAACAGTAGGTGGGCTCAATTTGGGAGCTGGGGGCGGCCGTCCACCACAGGACGCGGCGCGCCTCCCGCGGCAACCTGCAGCCGTGAACGGTCCTTCGCGCGAGCCTTTATCCTCGTGACCAGATAAGGCAACACGACGAGGAGGAAGGCCGCGGCATAGAACCAGCCGACGGCTTCTTGTCCGACCCAGGCATATCCTTGATCGCACCACGAGACGGGCTCACCGCGGAGAAGATGCCGCTGGATAGCTTCCGCCTCGCCGAGATTGCGGGCGTCCTTGAGCGAGCTCGCGTCGACGACCCAGGGTGACCCGGAAGCAAGAGTGAAGGCCGGATCTTCCGGACCGTAATCGCCATGGAATAGACAGACCATCGGAGCGCCAGGGTTATGGACGAGCGCCGCATAAAAATTCGAGAGCGCAAGGGCGCGGGCGTCATTAAGAAAGCGTAAGGGCGTTGCCTCTCGTCCAGACTTGGCGCTCGTGTCCGATCGCGAGTATCGGCCGATGTCCGTCTATATGCGATAGACCGGATCGGCTCCGACCCGCTTTGATTCAGGTCTACGGCTAAGATAATCCCTCACCGGACACCCTTTATCCTATTTTTATGTTGCGATGCCTGGTTTCGCCTCGAAATCTTATTCGTCGTCGCCGTTCTATAGGTGGTCGCAATTGTTCGAAGGTCGGCAATGGCCCTTTTCGATTTCGCAAGAGCTGGACCCGTGCGCCAGCAGATGGCGCCCAGCTCGGTCAACCACCTAACCCTCCCGCACAAGCGGGCACGGTCGCGCGCTGGGCTCGGGGCGCCGGGGACATTATTGGTGCTCATGGGTGTCGGCATCGGCGTTTTGACAATTCGTTTCATCCTCGTCTTCGCGCACACCGTCCTACAGTAAAAGCGGAGCAGATCGAGCCGAATTCTCGGCGGCGCCTGCGAAATGCCATACTATCGAGCACCAAAGTCCGCGCACGATCCCCTGATCGAGGGGACGCAAATGGTCGCGGATACCATCATGGCCATCACCGGGCCGTTGTTCTGGGGTGTTCTCGTGATTGGGCTCCTGACGAGCTTGTTCCGGTGAACTTGAAAGACTTCCGATCAACCTCCGGCGTTCGCTGAATTTGTGAGAAGTCGGAGCGCGAATTGACCCGTATCAAATATTCGGGTCGCTTCATCGGTATTAGTGCATCCTAGGTATCAGAGCGAACGTCGGAGCCATGACCTGCTCTTCGCGCCGATAAGCCCCAAGCGGCTGCAGGAACTTCGATGACCAGTAATGGATGGCTGCAGATCGCGCTGTTCGGCGTGATCGTCATCGTGATTACGAAACCATTTGGCGGCTACATGACCCGGGTGTTCGCGGGTGAGTGGACGCCTCTGAGACCTGTGCTGCGTCCGGTCGAACGGTTCGTATATTGGTGTTGCGGCGTCGACGAGACTGAGGAGCAGTCGTGGCGCACCTATGCGGTGGCCATGGTGTTCCTCGGCATCGCTGGCTTTGTCACGCTCTACGCGCTACAGCGCCTGCAATGGTACCTACCGTTCAACCCGCAGAGGCAGGCCGGGGTCGAGCAGGTGCTGGTCTTCAACACCTGTGAGCTTCGTCACCAACACGAACTGGCAGTCCAATGTACCCGACACGACGATGGGCTACCTCGTGCAGATGGCGGGGCTCACAGTCCATAATTTCGTTTCGGCCGCGGTCGGCATAGCACTGGCGATTGCCCTGATTCGTGGCTTCGTCCGGCGGGAGGCGAACGGCATCGGCAATTTCTGGGTCGACCTCACACGTTGCACGCTCTACATCCTGCTGCCGATTTCGGTGGCGGTAGCCCTTTTCTTCGTCTGGCAGGGAGTGCCGCAGAATTTAAGCGCCTATGTCGATGCGACGACGTTGGAGGGCGCCAAGCAGACGATAGCCCAGGGACCGGTCGCCTCGCAGGAAGTGATCAAGGTCCTCGGCACCAACGGCGGCGGGTTCTTCGACGCGAACTCCGCCCATCCCTACGAAAACCCGACCGCGCTCACCAACCTCCTTCAGATGTTGTTGCTGATCGGGATCGCTGCCGCGCTGACCAACGTGCTCGGCCGGATGCTGAACGACGAGCGCCAGGGTTGGGCCATCTTTGCCGTTATGAGCATTCTGCTCTTCATCGGTGTGATGACCGTTTATTGGTCGGAATCGCGCGGCAATCCTGCCTTCGCCGCGTTCAATGTCGATTCGACGCCGAGCGCTTTCCAAGCGGGCGGCAACATGGAAGGCAAGGAGGTCCGCTTCGGCATCACCCCGTCTGCGCTGTTCGCGACCGTCACTACCGACGCGGGCGGCGCGGTCGATGCGATGCATGACAGCTTTCTGCCCCTGGGCGGCATGGTATTGATCGTCAACATGGCGCTGGGCGAGGTCACCTTTGGCGGCGTCGGCTCGGGCCTCTACGGCATGCTGGCCTTCGCCATTGTCACAATGTTCGTCGCCGGGTTGATGGTCGGCCGCACCCCCGAATATCTCGGCAAGAAGCTGGAGGCGAGGGAGGTCAAAATGACGATGCTCGCGATCCTCAGCTACTCGCTGTCGATCCTCGGCTGGACTGCGCTCGCGGCGGCACTACCGCAAGGGTTGGCTGGAATCGCCAACTCCGGCCCGCACGGGTTCAGCGAGATCCTCTACGCCTTCGCCTCGGCCACCGGCAACAACGGCAGTTCGTTTGCCGGCCTCTTCACCAACACGGTCTTCTACAACATGACATTGGTCGGGGCGATGCTGATGGGACGGTTCATCTACGTGATCCCGCTGCTGGCGGTTACCGGCTCGTAGGCGCAGAAGAAACGCGTCCCCCCGTCGGCCGGGTCGGTTCCGACCCACAGCCCGCAATTCGTCGGATTATTGGTCGGCGTCGTGCTGATCATGGGCGGCCTCGCCTATTTCCCCGCCATGTCGCTCGGACCCTTGACCGAGCAGGTGGCGATGAACCGCGGTATCCACTATCCGGATCCGGCTCCTTGATCATTACCCGTCCTCGGCACCCCTTATCGCCGCCATACGTTGGTCGAGGTTGATCCAAGTTAAACTCGTTCGGCTCGCTGCAGCGGTACAAGATCAATATGCGCGAGGATCTTTATGCTTTGCTTATGCGCGAAGACATCGATGCCTCTCGAATCTTAATGTCCGTCGGTGCACTTGATGCGCCGATGTCCCCAACTCGGGCCCGAATTGTGCGCGTCCGAGCCGGGAGCACGGTGGGTAGTGGCTATCGTGGTGGGCGTGGCGGACATTGATTGATCTGGATCAATGTCGCCACCCCAACGTTAGCGGCGCGGAGTGAAGAATTTCCAGGATCTGCAAGACACCGCTGAGGTAATCGCCAATGCTTGATACCGTCATGATCGCGCTCGGCGTCGGGTTTTTCGTCGCCGCTGTTCTCTATGTGCTCGCCTGCGAAAGAATGTGAGACGATCATGCTCATCGACTACGTCCTCGGCTCGATCGTGACCATCGTTATCATGGTCTATCTCGTCTACGCGCTGATCAACCCCGAGCGGTTCTAGGAGCCTTCGATGACAATATCCGGATGGGTCCAGATCGCTCTCTTCAGCGTGATCATCATCCTGATCACCCGGCCTCTCGGCGGCTACATGACGCGGGTCTTCGCCGGCGAGCGCACCTTTCTCAGCCCGGTGCTGCGACCTGTCGAGCGCATGGTCTATTGGTGCTGCGGCGTCGACGAGAAGGAAGAGCAGCACTGGCTGACCTATGCCGTCGCGCTGCTGTTCTTTAGCGTCGCCGGCTTTGTGACCTTGTACGCGCTGCAGCGATTGCAGTGGTACCTGCCGTTCAACCCGCAGGGTCAGACCGGTGTCGAGCAAAGCCTCGCCTTCAACACCTCGGTCAGCTTTATCACCAACACAAACTGGCAAGCCTATGGTGGCGAGACCACGATGGGCTATCTCGTGCAGATGGCCGGGCTCACCGTGCACAACTTCGTTTCGGCCGCCACGGGCATCGCATTGGCGCTGGCGTTGATCCGCGGCTTCGTGCGGCGCGAGGCCAGGGCAATCGGCAATTTCTGGGTCGATTTGACCCGCTGCACGCTCTACATCTTGATACCGATCTCGGTCGTCGGCGCGCTGGTCCTGGTTTGGCAGGGGGTGCCGCAAAATCTCGGCGCATATGTCGACGCGACGACGCTCGAAGGCGCCAAGCAGACGATCGCACAAGGCCCGGTCGCCTCGCAGGAGATTATCAAAGAGCTCGGTACCAATGGCGGCGGGTTCTTCAACGCCAACTCGGCGCATCCCTACGAGAACCCGAACCCGGTGACCAATTTGATCGAGTTGGTCGCGATCTTCGCGATCGGCGCCGCGCTGACCAACGTACTGGGCCGGATGGTGCACGACGAGCGCCAGGGCTGGGCGGTCTTTGCGGCGATGGGCTTGCTGTTCCTCGCCGGTGCAACCACCGCCTACTGGTCAGAATCGCATGGCAACCCTGCGGTCGCGGCCTTCAGCGTCGACAGCGCGCCGGGCGCGCAGCAGGCGGGCGGTAACATGGAAGGCAAGGAGGTGCGGTTCGGCCCGGCGCTTTCGGCCTTGTGGGCCACGGTGACGACCGACACCTCGTGCGGTGCGGTCAACTCGATGCATGACAGCTACCTGCCAATCGGCGGCATGGTGCCGCTAATCAACATGCAGCTCGGCGAGGTGATCTTCGGCGGCGTCGGTTCCGGTCTCTATGGTATACTCGCCTTTGCCATCGTCGCGATGTTCGTCGCCGGGCTGATGGTTGGGCGAACGCCCGAATATCTCGGCAAGAAGCTCGAGGCGAAGGAGGTCAAGATGACGATCCTCGCGCTGTTGAGCCTGCCGCTGTCGATCCTCGGCTGGACCGCACTGGCGACTGTCCTGCCCGCTGGCCTCGCCGGCATCGCCAATGGCGGGCCGCACGGCTTTTCCGAGATCCTCTACGCCTACACCGAGGGCACAGGCAACAACGGCAGCGCCTTTGCTGGGCTCTCGGCCAACACGATGTTCTACAACTTGACGATCGCGGCAGCGATGCTGATCGGACGATTCATCTTTGTGATCCCGCTGCTGGCGGTTGCCGGATCTCTGGCACAGAAGAAGCTGCTGGCTCCGTCGGCTGGCACCTTCCCGACCAATCGACCGCTGTTCGTCGGTCTATTGATGGGTGTCATCCTGATCATGGGCGGCCTCACCTATTTCCCGGCGGTCTCGCTGGGGCCGGCGGTCGAGCAGGTCGCGATGAATCAGGGCAAGCTCTTCCCCGCGCCGTGAGCAGCGGAATTCCCGAGGGACTTTAACTATGACCGACATAACCCCCATCATGATCGGCTCGCCGGAGACCGGGCTTTACAAGCGCCAACTTCGGCCGCTCTCGATCTTCGACCGCTCGCTGATCGTGCCGGCAATTTGGGCCTCGTTCGGCAAGCTCGATCCACGCACCCTGGTCAAGAACCCGGTCATGTTCTGCGTCGAGATCGTCTCGGTGCTGACGACCATTTTCTTCCTGCGCGACCTGATCGCCGGCACCGGTACGGTGGTCGGCACCAACGCGCTGTTCTCGGGCCAGATCACCGTCTGGCTGTGGTTCACCGTGCTCTTCGCCAATTTTGCAGAAGCCGTGGCCGAGGGCCGCGGCAAGGCCCAGGCCGATGCGCTGCGCCGCACCCGGACCGAGACCAAGGGGAAGCGCCTTCAAGCTGCCAATTCGCGCAACTTCGAGCTGGTCGACGCGACCGCGCTCAAAGCCGGCGATCTCGTACTGGTCGAAGCTGGCGATCTGATCCCGAGCGACGGCGAGGTCATCGAGGGCGTCGCCTCGGTCGACGAATTGGCGATTACCGGCGAGTTTGCACCTGTCATCCGGGAGAGCGGCGGTGATCGCTCGGCGGTCACCGGAGGCACGCGGGTTACTTCCGACTGGCTCAGGGTGCGGATCACGGCGGCGCAAGGCTCGACCTTTCTCGACCGCATGATCGCGCTCGTCGAAGGTGCGGTGCGGCAGAAAACACCTAACGAGATCGCGCTCAACATCCTGCTCGCCGGCATGACATTGATCTTTGTCTTCGCCACCGTCACGATTCCGAGCTTTGCGTCTTACGCCGGGGGTGCGGTATCGGTCGTCGTCCTGATCGCGCTCTTCGTCTGCCTGATTCCGACGACGATCGGTGCCCTGTTGTCGGCGATCGGCATCGCCGGCATGGACCGGCTCGTGCGCTTCAATGTGCTCGCGATGTCGGGCCGCGCGGTCGAGGCCGCAGGCGACGTCGACACCTTGCTGCTCGACAAAACCGGAACGATCACGCTCGGCAATCGGCAGGCGACCGAGTTCATCGCGCTCCCCGGTGTTGAGGAGGGCGAGCTTGCCGATGCGGCGCAATTCGCCTCGCTTTCCGACGAGACTCCGGAGGGCCGCTCGATCGTGGTCCTGGCCAAGGAGAAATACGGGCTGCGTGCACGAGAGATGGCGCCGCTCGACGCCCGCTTCGTGCCGTTCTCGGCGCAGACCCGGATGAGCGGCATCGATGTCGGCGGCGTCTCGATCCGCAAGGGGGCGGTCGATTCGATTATCGCTTTCGCCGAAGGCGGCAGCACCGGCCCGATGTGGCGCAGCGCTGCCGGGGGAGCGCAGGCGGCATTGCGCGCGGCGCCCGTCTCCGACGCGGTGCGCCAAACGACCGTTATCGCCGAACGGATCGCAAGAGACGGAGGCACTCCGCTCGCGGTCGCCAAGGACGATCGGCTGCTCGGCGTGATCCATCTGAAAGACATCGTCAAAGGCGGCATCCGCGACCGCTTCGGCGAATTGCGGCAAATGGGCATCCGCACGGTGATGATCACCGGCGACAACCCGCTGACCGCCGCAGCGATCGCCGCCGAATTGGGGGTCGACGATTTCCTCGCCCAGGCGACACCCGAGGACAAGCTCGCGCTGATCCGCGAGGAGCAGGCCAAGGGCAAGCTTGTCGCTATGTGCGGTGACGGCACCAACGACGCGCCGGCGCTGGCACAGTCGGATGTCGGCGTCGCGATGAACACCGGCACAATGGCGGCGCGCGAAGCCGGCAACATGGTCGATCTCGACAGCGATCCGACAAAGCTGATCGAGATCGTCGCGATCGGCAAACAGCTCCTGATCACTCGCGGCGCGCTAACCACCTTTTCGATCGCCAATGACGTCGCGAAGTATTTCGCGATCATCCCGGCGATGTTCGTGGCGTTCTACCCCGAGCTCGGGGTGCTCAACATCATGGGCCTGCACTCGCCCGAGAGTGCGATTCTTGCGGCGATCATCTTCAATGCCCTGATCATCATCGCGCTGATCCCGCTGGCGCTGAGAGGCGTGCAATACCGTCCGGCGGGTGCAGCCAGCATCCTGCGCCGGAACCTGCTCATCTATGGCATCGGCGGGATCATCGTCCCGTTCATCGGCATCAAGCTGATCGATCTCGCCGTGACCGCCATCGGCCTTGCCTGAGGACTGCCTCCCATGTTGCGACAAATCCGCCCTGCCATCGTGATGATCATCGTCATGACGGCCATCACCGGTCTCGTCTATCCGCTCGGCATGACCGGGCTTGCGCAGCTCCTCTTCCCTCACCAGGCTAATGGCAGCCTGATCGAGAAGGACGGCACGGTGATCGGCTCCGAGCTGATCGGCCAGAACTTTACGGATGACAAATATTTCCACGGCCGTCCCTCGGCGACGACCGAGCCCGACCCGGACGATCCGACAAAGACGGTCTCCGTGCCCTATGCCGCCGACAATTCCGGGGGCTCGAACCTCGGGCCGACGAGCCAGCCGCTTATCGACCGCGTCAAGGATGATGCCGAAAAGCTCAAGGCGGAAAACTCGTCGACGCCGATCCCGGTCGATCTTGTGACGACCTCGGCGAGCGGTCTCGACCCCGACATCACCCCGGCCGCCGCTGAGTTCCAGGTGCCGCGAGTAGCGAAGGCGCGCAACCTCTCGAAGGACAAAGTCCGCGCCCTTGTCGCCGATATGACCCAAGACCGGTTTCTCGGCGTCCTCGGCGAGAAGCGGGTCAATGTGCTCGACCTCAATCTCGCACTCGACCAACTGCACTAGATGAGGCTCGAGCCGCCACCGATCCAGGTTTGGGTCAATCAGTCCGGTTTTGCGAATTCCCGCCCCGATCCATATGGATTCTTTATGCCGGTGTCTCGATATAGAGGTCGTCGGGCGCAACACTGTTGCGCCCGAAATTCTTGACCAAATTCGAGACGTGGAGATTCGCATGGCCGATCTCGTCGACCTTGTCATTCCGGCCAATGCCCAGGCGGCCGCCGAGGCTCTGGGCTTTACGGTTCACCGCAGCGTGACCAGCGGGGCGCGGGTTCGCCAAATACCGCGCGAGGAGGCTGAGATCGCGGTCGAGTGTCTGCGCGATTGGGGCATTTCCGCCCGCATTCTGGAGGACACCTTGGGCGGTCCGCGGCCATGAGCAAGAAAAAGGACCGAGCCTGGTTCGTTTGCCCGCAATGGGGTGACTTCGTATCTCAGCATTATGCGAGCGACACCGAGGCGGGTCTGGCATTGAAAGCCGATCCAAAGGTCTTGACGAAGCTGCGAGCGGGAACACCCGTCTCAAAATCGACCGTGCTGAAGATGCTGCGCCGTTATGCGACCCGGCATGATTTGGGAACGGCTCTCGCCGACCTGGTCGTCGACACGAGATCCTCCTGATAGCATGAACGGAGGGTTGGTAATATTGCTTCATTCACATTGCCCATGCGCGCCTGTTGGATGTTATGCGAAATAGACAATCAGGAGGCTAGCTGCCAAATTCCGCTGCCAATCCGCTGCCGACAGCGTTTACGGCACCGAAATTCCGCTGCCGGTAAGGTGAGCAAATCGTATCCAAGTAATTGATATAAATATCTATTTCGGTGTTGAGAGGGCGCTTTTCGGGGGCTAAAACGCGTTTTTCCCCTGCCGGACAAGGGGAAATGGGCCGACAGACTGAACCCTTGGCCAAATCGGGCTTCGCGGTGTGAGGGAACGGACGCATTCTTGGAATGAAGCTCTGACCGCGATGGGCTAGACTGGGTATATGGCGGAGCGCGAGGGCAGACCATCTCCGGAAGCGTTGCTCGAGGCGGCCAAACATGAGGGCCGCGGGCGGCTGAAGATTTTTCTCGGCGCCGCCCCAGGGGTCGGCAAGACCTATGAGATGCTTCAGTCGGCTCAGGCAACACGGCGCGAGGGGGTCGATGTCGTCGTCGGCATCGTCGAGCCCCATGGACGGCGCGAGACCGAGGCCTTGCTCGAAGGTCTCGAAGTGATCCCGAGGCAGCAGGTCGACTACAAGGGTCACCTGTTAGCCGAGATGGATCTTGACGCGGTTCTCAAGCGCCGCCCTAAGCTTGTACTGGTCGACGAGCTCGCTCACACCAACGCTCCCGGCAGCCGGCACCCAAAGCGGTATCTCGACGTCGAGGAGATCATCGCAGCCGGCATCGACGTTTTTGCGACCCTCAATATCCAGCATGTTGAGAGCCTGAACGACGTCATTGCCAAGATTACGCGGATACGCGTGCGTGAGACTGTGCCCGACAGCGTGCTCGACGAGGCCGACGATATCGAGGTCATCGATCTTTCTCCCGAGGATCTGATCAAGCGTCTGCACGAGGGTAAGGTCTATGTGCCGCAACAGGCCGAGCGTGCGGTTCGTCACTTCTTCTCACAGGGCAACCTGACTGCGTTGCGCGAGCTGGCACTGCGCCGCACCGCCCAGCGTGTCGACGAACAGCTGCTGTCGCATATGCGGGCCCATGCGATCCCGGGGCCGTGGGCGGCCGGAGAGCGGGTGCTCGTCTGCGTCAGCGAGGCGCCGAGTACCGCGGGGCTGATCCGCTATGCCAGACGCGTGGCGGATCGCTTGCAGATGCCGTGGACGGCAATCTACGTCGAGACCGCGCGGACGCAGCGGCTGATCGATGCCGAGCGCGATCGCATCGCGGATTTTCTGAGGCTCGCCGAGCGGCTCGGTGCTTCGACGATCACGATCTCTGGCCGCAACATCGCCGAAGAGGTGGTCGCCTACGCGACCGCGAACAACATCACCCAAATCGTTATCGGCAAATCCAATCGGTCGCGATGGTTCGAGATGGTGCACGGCTCCGTCGTGCACGAGCTCGTCCGTAAGACCGGGCAGATCAGCGTCCACGTGATATCTGCCGACGACAGCGAATCCGTTCCGCCGAAATCGGTCGAGACGCGCCCCAAAGTCGAGCCGTTCCGCATAGAGCCGTATCTCGGCGGCGCCGGCGCTGTCGCCGGGGCTCTTGGCATCGGCTTGTTGCTCAAGCACTTCATCGCCGTGCAGAGCATCTCCCTGGTGTTTTTGACGGCGGTGCTCGCCTCGGCCATCGCCTGGGGCCTGTTGCCGTCGCTGTTCGCCGCCGTAGTCAGCGTGCTCGCCTATAATTTCTTTTTTCTGCCGCCGCTCTATACGTTTACGGTCGGTGATCCGGAGAATGTCCTCGCGCTGTTCTTCTTCCTGGTCGTGGCGGTCATCGTCAGCAACCTGACGGCGCGGGCGCGCAGCCAGATCCTAGCCGCGCGAACGCGCGCCAAGACGACCGCGGAGCTTTACGCCTTCAGCCGGAAAGTGGCCGGGATCGGTGCGCTCGACGATCTCTTGTGGGCGACTGCCTATCAGATCTCCTCGATGCTGAACGTCCGCACGGTCCTGTCGATGCCGCTAAAAGACGGGGAAGGGCTCGAGGTCGCGTCGGGTTATCCGCCTGAAGACCAGCTCGATGACGCCGATATGGCGGCGGCGCGCTGGACCTGGGAGCACAATCGCGCGGCCGGGCGCGGCGCCGATACTTTACCGGGCGGCAAGCGCCTCTTCTTGCCGTTGCGTACCGGCAGCGGCCCGGTCGGGGTACTTGGTATCGACCGCGATGCGCCCGGTCCGCTACTGACGCCGGACGAGCGGCGGCTGCTCGACGCGTTATGTGACCAGGCAGCCGTGGCAATCGAGCGGATCTCGCTCGCCAAGGGGCTCGACGAGGCGCGGGTGCTGGCGGAAACCGAGCGGCTGCGCGCGGCGCTGCTGACCTCGATCTCGCATGATCTGAGGACGCCGCTCGCCTCTATCCTTGGTACCGTATCAAGCCTGCGCAGCTTCCCGGAAAAGTACAGCACGGCCGAGCGCGAGGAATTGCTGACAACCCTTCAGGAGGAAGCCGAGCGTCTGAACCGGTTCGTCTCCAATCTCCTTGACATGACCCGGCTCGAATCCGGCGCGGTCGAGCTCAAGCTCGAATTGATCGATGTGGCCGAGATCATCGGCTCGGCGCTGCAGCGGGCGGGGAATGTCCTCGCTGGGCACTGCGTCGAGATCGCCATCGAGCCAGGCCTGCCGATGCTGCACCTCGACGCCGTGCTGTTCGAGCAGGTCCTGTTCAACCTTCTCGACAACGCGGCCAAATATTCGCCCGCCGACAGCCGCATCGACATCCGCGCGACCCGTGATGGCGAGCTGGTCGAGATCGAGGTCGTCGACGAGGGTCCCGGGATCCCGGCCGCCGATTTCGAGCGTATCTTCGACAAGTTCTATCGGGTGCACGCGCAGGACCGCCGCCGCGCCGGCACCGGGTTAGGTCTAGCGATCTGCCGCGGCTTTGTCGAAGCGCTCGGCGGCTGGATCGTCGCGCGCAACCGGCGCGACCGCTCCGGCGCGGTATTGACGGTCCGCATGCCTGTGGTGCCGGAAATCGCCGCGAAGCGGGAGCCGGTCATGGCGCATGGCTAAGGCGCAGACCGTACTGGTTGTCGACGACGAGCCGCCGATCCGACGTTTTCTGCGCACCAGCCTGGTCGCATCCGGCTACTGTATCGTCGAGGCGGAGGACGCCGCTGGCGCGCTGCGGTCGCTGGCGGTCGAGAAGCCCGATCTGGTGATCCTTGATCTCGGCCTGCCGGACAAGAGCGGGCTCGAACTGATCGCCGAGATTCGCAAGACCGCGACGGTGCCGATCCTCGTGTTGTCGGCGCGCCACGACGAACGCTCGAAGGTCGCTGCACTCGACCTCGGCGCCGACGACTATGTCAGCAAACCCTTTGGCATGGCCGAGCTGATGGCACGATTGCGCGCGGCGCTGCGCCACGCCTTCCAGTCGCAAGGCGAGCTTGCGGTCTTTGTCTCGGGCGACCTCTCGGTCGATCTCGTCCGCCGCCATGTCACTCGGGGCGGCCATGAGGTGAAGCTGTCGCCAAAGGAATTCGACCTGTTGCGTCATCTGGTCATGCATGCCGGCAAGGTGTTGACCCATCGTCATCTGCTGCGCGAGGTGTGGGGTCCGGCACAGGCCGACGAGGTGCAGTATCTGAGGGTCTTCATTCGCGGGCTGCGACACAAGCTAGAACCCGATCCGACCCGGCCGACGCACATCCTAACCGAACTAGGCGTCGGCTACCGCCTGCAACTCCCGCCCGAACAACGCGTGGGCTAGCTGTCGCTGCTATGTACGGAGCGTGAAGTCCTATCGCGCTCGGATCTGTTGGCCTAATCTCCCGATCGTCGGACCCGGAGCAGGGAGAAACACAAGTGCCATACGTCTACGTCGTGCAAATGGACATTCCCGAGCACCTCGAAGCGGAATTCAACCGCATCTATGACGAGGATCACGTGCCGACGATCCTCAAGGTCCCCGGGGTCCGCTCTTGCGCGCGCTATCGGCTCGAACATTCGACGATCCAGACAATGCCGCGCTATCTGGCGATCTATGAGGTTGACTCGGCCGAGATCATCAACAGCCCGGCCTGGCAGGAGGCATCCGATCTCGGCGAATGGAAGCCCAAGATCCGGCCGCATACGACAAACCGGCAGCACAGCATATTCCGCAAGATCGCCTGATACCGCGTGAGGAGAGACAATCGTCGTGACCCACATCTTCGTCGTGCAGCTGGATATCCCGGCCGAGCACGAGGCCGAGTTCAACCGCGTCTATGACACCGAGCATTTTCCGATGCTGTCGAAGGTGCCCGGCGTGCGCTCGGCCGCACGCTACCGGCTCGAGCACTCAACCGTTCCCGGCATGCAGCGCTATCTGACGATCTACGAACTCGATTCGCCCGATGTGATGAAGACCGCAGCATGGGAGAAGGCCGGCAGCTTTGGCGACTGGGCGACGAAAATCCGCCCGCTGACCACCGCCCGCCACCACAGCGTCTTTGAACGCATCGCCTGACCGAAGGGGAAAGACATGATCCACGTCGTCGCCATCATCACCGCCAAGTCCGGCATGCGCGAAGCGATCCTCAAGGAATTCCGCGCCAATATGCCCGCGGTGCATGCCGAGAAGGGCTGCATCGAATATGGCCCGGCGATCGATGCCGAGGGGATCGGAAGCTTTCAGGCCAAGTTCGGGCCCGACACCTTCGTCGTGATCGAGAAATGGGAGAGCCCCGAGGCGCTGAGAGCGCACGCCACATCGCCGCACATGGCGGCCTACGCCGCCAAAACCCGCGACTGGATAGCAAGCCGCATCATCCACGTGCTACAGCCCGGGTGAGGGCATCGACCCCTGCAAAAGCCCGATAACAGGGTGAATTTTCGATTTCGCCCCACGATCGGCCCGGTACATGCGTCGATAATTCCATCTCGGTCAAAGGCTTAGAGCCTGCGTGCCGGCTGCCGCGAGCAGGGGTCGCAAAGGTGCCCTGCAGGGGGCGAAATCAGTCTATCAGGGTGGAAGCAGGGTGGGCTCGGGTTGCGTAGTCATATTGAGTTATTGACAATTTGTGGAAGCGGTGATATGTGGGGACAAGCTTCTCCGAGGACAAGATGTCTGAGACCAACCGCGAATAGGCGGCAAACTATCGCAAGCCGCCCGAGCACACCGATTGTTGTCGGTCAGGCGCTGCGCTGCGCAAAGGCTTCCGCGCCCGCTCGCCGCTCGACCCCAGCGACCCGCAAGGAGCTACTATCGCGACCATGCGTCGAACAGCTTGAGTGCGTCCTCGGCCAGGACGCCGCCGGTGACTTCGATCGTGGTGAACATCGTCTTGGCCGCGATTTCAGTGCTGGGTACCTTTATCTGGCCCAGGAGCTTGCTGAGCTCTTCGATCGACGCGCCATAGACTACCCGCGCGATGCGGCAGTAGGCGATGGCGCCCATGCACATCGGACAGGGCTCGCCCGAAGTATAGATTGTCGCGCCGCGCAAGATCTCCGGGCCATGCTCGGCGAGGCAGTGGCGGATTGCGACCATCTCGCCATGCGCGGTCGGGTCCTTGAGCCGCTTGCCGGAGTTGCACCCGCGCGCCAGCACCCGGCCATCCTTGACAATCACTGCCCCGAAGGGTGCGTCCGCTTCAGCCGCGAGCGCGATGGCCTCGCGCATTAGCGCGATATCGGTGGTCGTGATGTTGCTCATTTCATCCCTTGCGGTTGCGATTAAGCGCTTCGACCGCACTCCAGGCAAGCATCGACTTCCGGGTCGTTTCCAGCGAAATCGCCTTTATAGGCAAAAACCCAAAACCATCGCACGGCGGATGGCTCGACCATTGAGCTGCTACGGATCGATCAGCTCAAAGCGATGGACATCGACCAGCCCACGGTCGGTGATCTTTAGATGCGGGATGACCGGCAGCGGCAGAAATGAGAGCTGCAGCAGGGGACCGACAAGCGGGCAGCCCATCGCGTGAACTGCATCCCTCAGGGTGGCGACCGCGGGGCGGACCATTTCGGCCGACTCGCCGCTCATCAGGCCGGCAATCGGCAAGGGGAGTTCGGCTGCCACCTGCCCGTCGCGGACCGCGACAAAGCCGCCGCCCAGCTCGATCACGCGGTTGACCGCAAGTGCCATGTCCTCGTCGCTTGCGCCGAGCACGCAGAGATTGTGGCTGTCGTGCCCGACGGACGAGGCCAAGGCCGCGCGCTGCAGACCAAAGCCCTTGACAAAGCCGCGGCCGACATTGCCATTCCGCCCGTGCCGCTCCAGCACGCACACCTTCAACAGATCGCGCGCCGGATCGGCATGCCGCTCGCCGCCGCGAAACGGCAGGTCGGCTTGCAGACGCTCGGTCAGGATCTTTCCGGGAATGATGCCGATCACCGGCGTGGATGGGCCAGGCGCAGGAACCGCGAAGGTTCGTGCGGTCACGGCGCGCAGTCGCACCGAATTGTCGGCGGGCGGCGGCGGCAAGGCTCGATCGGCGAACGTCGGCTCCGCAACCGGTAGGCCGCGCCGCAGCACCAGATGCACCGCGCAGGATGCCAGATCGTCGAGCAGCAGGATGTCGGCGAGATAGCCCGGCGCCACGAGGCCGCGATCGCGCAGACCAAAGCCGCGGGCCGCCGACCAGCTCGCGGTGCGATAGACCGCGGCCGCCGGCGCACCGAGCGCGATCGCCCGCCGCACCAGATAATCTATGTGCCCTTCCTCGTGAATGTCCAAGGGGTTGCGGTCGTCGGTGCAGAAGCCGAGAAAAGGCGAAGTGAACTCGTCGATCAGTGGGACCAGCGCCGCGAGATTCTGGGAGGCCGTACCCTCGCGGATCAGCACCTGCATGCCTTTCGAAAGCTTTTCACGGCCTTCATCGAGACTGGTGGTCTCGTGACAGTTGCGCACGCCGCAGGCAAGATAGGCATTCAGAGATCGGCCGGACAGCAACGGCGCGTGGCCATCGATATGCGCGCCCTGGAACGCCGCCAGCTTGTCGAGGCACTCGGGGTCCTTTTTCAGCACGCCCGGCACGTTCATGAACTCGGCGAGCCCGATCACCTTCGGATGGTCGCGGTAGGCAAGTAGGTCGGCTGCGCTGAGCCGGGCACCAGAAGTTTCGAGCGGTGTCGCCGGCACGCAGGAGGAGAGCTGCACGCGCAGATCCATCGCAGTGCCGAGCGCACTGTCGAGAAAATAGCGCAGGCCGGCTATGCCGAGCACGTTACAGATCTCGTGCGGATCGCAGATCGCCGTGGTCGTGCCGCGGGTCAGCACGCAGCGGTCGAACTCGCCGGGGACGACGAGCGTGCTTTCGCAATGTACGTGGCTGTCGATGAAGCCTGGAACCGCGATGCGGCCGCCGGCGTCGATTTCGCACTCCGCGGTAGCTGTCGCCGGTGCCCACGATCATCTCACCGCAGATCGCGATGTCACCAGAATGGAATACACCGCTCGCAAGATCGAGGATGCGTGCGTTGCGCACGACCAGGTCCGCCGCCATGCGGCCCATCGCTTGATCGATCCGACGTTCTAGGATCTCTCGCATGCCCCCCTCCGCTTTTCGGTCGATCTGATCAGACATCTGCTGTACCTCGGTCTGGCGGTGCGGTTATGCCTCTTTGGGAGGAGATTTCGCTTCTTAAATTAAACGTACAGCAGCTGTGCATTGCCCGAGTGTCAACTGGCTAGGCGAAACTCCACTCCTTGAGCCCGACAATGCGACAGTAACAAAAAAACGATCTATCTCTCGTCATCGCGCTGCTTCCGTTAGCCAGGAGCTTTTAGAAGAAGTTGCTAAGCCCCGCCGGATCGCGGCTGCGATTGCGCCGGCGGCCGTTTGCCATTCCGGATCGCCATGTCTAATGGCTCTGAATGTTTTATCGGGATGGCAACTCCTGTTTCCGAACATTTTGAAGAGATCACTCGCCGTAGATCCGAAAATATTCGCCTTACTTTTCAGCCCGTATGATCCGGTGTAAAAGTCTAAGCGGTTTTCACCCTTAATCGCGCTTCCCGTGTCTTCACAGACCACGTATTTGGGATGTGTCATCTTATATTTCCCCAAAGGAGGCATGGCAATTTCAACTTTATCCAGCATTGGAACTTTAAAGATCGTGCCAAAAGGATAGATACTGGTATCACATGCAACAGAGATAAATGGGATCAAGCATTTGTGAGAGGCTTCCGAAATTGGACTAGCATCGCCAAAAACACTAGGGCAATCTGACGAGTGGACTTCGCCGGTGTACTGGATCATAATACCTGCTCTTGTAACCCCAGTCCCTTCGACGTTAACGGCGCCGTTGCTCGGAACGGGCCGGCAGCAACCTTGAGGTGTGTCGGTATCACGTGGCGCACCGCAGATAAGTACGGATAACCCATTCACAAATGTGTGTTTAGTTGAAAACCCCTTATCCGCACAATTGTAAAACGTTTTGTACTCTGACCAACCCTCGCGGTTCGTTTCTGATGGAAGATAAAAAGTGGTTCCAGTGATCTGTCCCGTAGGACACAGACCCTCCGAAAACCCAGTGGCTTTTTCGCACCTGGGCTGACCCGATGTTTGGATTGTTTGTCCCGGCTCTAAAGCGTTGGTCTGGCCAGCCGGACAATTGTATGTTTCCGCTAACGCCAACTGAGCTATTTGTGCCATTCCTAAGGAGACAATAACAGTCAATACCTTCACAGATCACCTCGACGTTTATTGTGAAACATTAATGAATGGATAGGATAGGTAGGGACTGCCGGGATCGGACTGACGACATCCACCTTCACCCTTGCGCCACGACGAGAATGCCGCCTCTAGGCATTGTCAACCTAGCAGAGCGGGGGAGCCTTTTCCGGGCCCCGCCCGGCTCGAGGGGGCAGCACAATAGGCAAGCAAAGGAGTTCCCCAACCCGGGCCGCGCGCCACCGACAAGACAAGCATACCACGGCCACTTAAGTGATGATACAGGATGGACCGTCTTCAACTCTAAGCAGCCGCTCGTTGCCGGCAACCGCAATGGGGAAAAATGTCGCGGGACTCGGGGGGGCGTCCGACCCGACATGAGGGCGGTCGGCGTATTGGCAAAAATCGCGACACACCGGTGTAGACCCGGGCTCAGTGTGCGCCCTATCCGTTTCACGGAAGCCTCTGGCACACCGAGGATCTTCGCCAAGTGTCTGACTTGGAGTGAGTCCAGCGGTTGCAGTAACTTATCGTCGCCCCCTCGAAAGTGGGGGCCCAGGGCGACCGCTCGAATACTTGCGGCCCTGTGTTCCCGCTTGCGCGGGAACGACGGTATTTTGATAAGACATGAATTCGTTTGGGCTCAATTTGGGTCAGGCTCTAAGGTGCTTGCCTTCATTTCGGTGACAATCGCTGGCGTTTGATCGAACGCGCTGTTCTGTCGTGGGAGAGCCTCTTGAAGCCTCTGCGTGTCATGACGGTTATGATCGGAATAGTCCTGCCGTTGCTCGCGGCTGGGACGCAAGCGGCAGAGCTCAAGGTCTACGCATCCACCGCAGTGAAGGCGGCCCTCGAAGAACTCGGCCTGCAATTCGAGAAGGCGACCGGCGACAAGCTTGTCTTCACTTTCGGCCTGACGTCGGCGGTGAAGAAGCAAATCGACGAAGGTGGCGCGTTCGACGTTGTCATCTTGACGCTGCCCTTGACCAACGACCTCGCCGCGGCGGGCAAGATCGATCCGGCAAGCCGTGTCGCCATCGCGCGCGCCGGGTCCGGGGTCGCGGTGTCGGCCGGCTCGCCGAAGCCCGATGTCAGCACGGCGGAGGCACTCAAACAGACGCTCTTGAAGGCAAAATCGATCGGCTTCACCGGCGTCGGCGTCAGCCGCGCCGGCAACGAAGCCCTATTGGCCAAGCTTGGTATCGCCGATCAAGTGAAGCCGAAGATCAAGCTGCTGGACGAGTCCGCTCCGGCCGCGGTTGCCAAGGGCGAGGTTGAAATCGGACTGGGTCCGATGAGCGAGGTTCTGCTCGTTCCCAGCGTCCAGCTTGCCGGACCCTTTCCGGCCGGTTTGCAGTCCTACCTGGTTTTCATGGCGTGCGTGTCGAGCGCCAGCAAGAATGCCGACGCGGCGAGATCGCTGATCAAATTTCTGACCGCGCCTGCCGCTGCGCCTGTCTTCAAAGCCAAAGACATGGAGCCGGTATGATCAAGGCCGCAATCCCGGGCGGCCAGAAACCGCGGGACTGGATGTGGATACAGTACAAGCGAGCCCAGGCTGCCGGCCCACAGCCCACGCGGCCCGAACCGTTATCGGTATGGCCAAGCGGCTCGGCATCCTCCGGGACTTGTGATCATGCGGCCAGGCGCGAATGCATGCTCCAGGAGGTTCGGGCCCGCCTGCAAAGGATGTTGAGTTGGGCTTCGGCGAAGTGGTCAGGTGCAGTCATATGTCCGCCTTGAAGCGGGTCAGATGTGAGACGCAGCGCAGCGTCGCCCGCAGCTACAATGTCAGCCAAAGCACGATTTCTCGTCTCTGTATGTAAACAAATCGCTGACATGGCCAACTGGTCGGCAAATGAGTGAACCTATTGCTATCTTAGCGCGCCGGGCCCCGTTCCTCGTTGTCGCATGGTTTATGAGCCACAGGCTTTTTATCGCCACCGCCTTCGCCTACCTCGCCTATACTCTCGCAGATTGGTTTGATCGAAAACTGGCCGACCCCAAAAAACAACTCGCCATCTCATCGTGGCTGAAAGGCCACTCTACTTCCGCAATCCAGACCACTCTACAGACCACAATAGTAGACGCCTTTGATCTTCTATATACGTATCCACTGCTGCGCCCGAAAGCACTTTTACGGTCATCGATATATTCCACTTTTATTTGGACTCTTTATACCTATGCACTCTTTCCTATATCTTTTCGCGCCATCACGGAGGGAAGTTTTTATACTCATAGTCTTGTGGCGATGTTAAGTGCAGTTATCATTTCCGATTATCTATCGACATTTGTCATTCGCCAATATCTTGTCACGACCGCCCGCCCATTAATCGCGATAATAGCAGCGGTCACGGTGGGAGCTATTGTCATTTCCGTTTGCGCATTTTTTGGCATGATAGGAGCGAGTAATTACACACCCGGCTCAGGACGAATGGATTGGTTTAATCTATATAATTACGATTTCTTGCTTCGTTTTCTGATTCATAATCCGCAAAACGTATACTTCATTGTGCCAGCATTGCTGGTGTACGCATGGTTACCGCTATTCCTGCTAGCCGCGCTAATAGCGCGGCTCATTTACTATACGATCAAATCGATTCAAGGGTTTCAATGGCTGCTCGTTCGCGGCGAACGACATGTCATCCGAGCTGTAGGTATCGTTGCGGCGACTATGGCGTTTGCGCTGGCCTATGTGTTGGTCTAGGCCCGATACGGTAGTTGCCCCGCTGCAATTTTCCATATCGCCATTATACGACTTTGCCCTGTAGGAGCCCGATCGGAACATCACCCTCTGTGCCAATTCCGCGATGACACCGCCCTCGAAAACCTCCGCGGCGGAGATGGCTATTCGGTACGCGCCGAAACCTCCGTGCTCGACTGGCGCGAGCGGCTGCTCAGTTCCGGCTGCGGCGGCCGGCAGGTCGATATGGTGGTGACCGGAATGAAGTACTGATCCGACTTAAATCGTCCCGGCCAAAATGCGCGGTCATCGAGTATTAACCAACAACGCACTACTGTTTGTCGCATTCCAACCTGCGGCGCAAGCGACATGGCCGAGATCGATCCCGATCGCTTACCCTTCGTCCGACCGATGCCATGCGCGAAGCCTACAAGCCTACGCGCTGTGATGGAGGAACTCGACCTAGTTAACGAGCTACTGGCACGGCTTCCGACGCGCAGAGAGCAAGGTCTACCGGGTCCGGGTAGATGCGTGCCTCTGGTTAACGGCTCCTCGCGTTCGATAAGTGGGCTGGACGAAGATAAAGCGTACCAAAGGGTAAGCGACAAAAAACGTGCCAATCGGGCACGACGGGGCGGCAGGGGCCAGAGGCCTTTCTGCTCGCCAGTCTAATGGCATCAACGCTGACCGAGTCCACATTGGACGTCGGCTTCGGCCGAGGATGTGAAGGCGCATCGTTGATGGTACTGGACGGGAAGGCGTCGCCGCGGTCAAATCCCGTGGCGGAGACCCCCGCAGAACGGTGACGTGGGGTCAGCCCAGCCGGTGGTGCACCCACAAATTCGGCTCGACATAGACCGCGTGGTCCTGCTCGAGCGAAGCGTGGATCGGCGATAGCGCGCCCGGCACGATTGCCAGGCCGCTCTCCGCGAAATCGAGACCGGTCCAGCGCCGCCATTCGGCGATCGTGCCGGCGATGACCATGCTGCACGGCGCCACCTTGACGATCCGTGCACCCGCCCGAACATGAGTACGCACCCAAGAATCATGAGGCAGGACGTCCTCCCGCTGTCGCGCGACATAGTCGGCAAACGGTGTCAGCGGCTCCAGGTGCTTGTCGGTCGGGCGTAGCGACGCATAGAGGTCGGCAAAGCCGAGGCGTCGCGCATTCTCGCGCAGCGCAGTCAGCATCAGCCGCGACACACCGCGTTGCTGCAGACGTGGCGCCACCATGATTTCGAGGGCGCTGACCGCCGTGGCTGGGAGCCCGGCGCGTCGGTCCTCGTCGGCCCAGCGGATCACCGCGTCCCAGCCGTCATCGGGCAATTCCTCGCGTCCCGCGGTGCCGTCACGAAACGCAAAGGGCACGCTGAAGGCGCGGGCGACGGGCCGAGCGGGTTCGGCCGGGTCGACCGCGACCAGCCCGAACTCGGAATAATGCTCGAGCTGCCCATTGCCGTAATAGAGTGCCGCCACCGGATCGTGGCGCATGAATTCCGGCACCGCGGACTGGATCTCGGGGTCGAACACTTTGCCCAGCAGGTCGGGGCGCTGGGCGAAGGTGGCGACCGCCAACCCGGAAACGTTCGTCATTGGCACAGGCTGGCTAACAGCATAGGAAGCCACCGTCGGTCAAGTTGATCGCGGGGACCCTTGCCCCTAAGCTGCGTCAGGCTGGTTCAGGCAAGGAGGCGGCAATGGTCTCGGCGGAATCGCTTGCGGATGCTGTCGGCAAGCTCGGCAAGACGTTCTCCGGGCAGCTCCTCCAGCCAAACGATCCGGGCTACGACGAGGCCAGAAAGGTCCATAACGGCCTGATCGACAAGCGGCCGGCGTTGATTGCGCGCTGCCGCGGCGTGGCCGATGTCGTGGATTCCGTCAAGCTTGGGAAGGATCTCGGCCTCGAAGTCGCAGTTCGCGGCGGCGGTCACAATGTTGCCGGCCGCGCCACGGTCGACAACGGGTTGATGATCGATCTCGCGGCGATGAAGGGCATCCGCGTCGACCCGAGCCGCAAAACGGTATGGGCACAAGGCGGTGTCATTTGGGGCGAGCTCAATCGCGAGACCCAGCTGCACGGCTTGGCGGTGACGGGCGGCGTCGTATCGACGACGGGCATCGCGGGCCTCACCTTGGGTGGCGGTCTGGGTTGGCTGATGAGCAAATATGGGTTGGCGCTCGACAATCTTCTCTCGATCGACCTCGTCTTGGCTGACGGGCGCACGCTAACGGCCAGCAACAATGACGATGCGGATCTCTTCTGGGCTCTACGTGGCGGTGGCGGCAATTTCGGCGTGGCGGCGTCGTTCGAGTATCAGCTCCATGCGGTTGGACCGACGATTACCGGCGGCGTCATTGCGTATCCCTTAGAGCAGGCACGTCGTGCGTTGAAATTCTTCCGCGATTACACGGCCTCGCTCCCCGACGAACTGGCGGTGGTCGCGGCACTTCTGCACGCGCCCGACGGCTCCGGCGCCAAGCTGGCGGCGATGGTGACCTGTCACTGCGGCCCGCTCGCCGCGGGCGAACAGGCGCTGCGGCCGCTCAAGCGCTTTGGGTCCCCGGTTCTCGATGCTCTCGGCCCGATGCCGTACTGTCAGCTCAACGCGATGCTCGACGATGGCTACCCAAAAGGCGCCCTCAATTATTGGAAGTCGAGCTTTCTCGCGCAATTGAGCGACGACGCGATCGACATCATGGTCGAGGGATTTGCTCGATGCCCGGACCCGATGGGCAAGCTGATCATCGAGAACCTTCACGGCGCGGCAACCCGGGTTGGGGTCAGCGACACGGCCTTTCCGGTGCGCGCCGCGGGCTACAATTTTCTCGTGCTCGGCCAATGGGCGCAACCGGCGATGACCGACCAGTGCATTGCCTGGACGCGGCAAACCTATGCCGACATGGCGCCGTTTTTTGCCACTTCCCGCTATGTGAACTATCTCGACGACGATGATTTGGGCGATCCGGTCGCCGCCGCCTACGGCCCCAATTATCGTAGGCTCCAGCAGCTCAAAGCAAAATACGATCCGGAAAATTTCTTTCACATGAACCAGAACATTCGTCCCGCGCTCTGATCACGCTGGAGATATGCGTACCGCATGCGCGATCAGCGCTGGGCCGACGATCCGGCCGCCATCGCCGCGATGCAGCGCAAGGTACCGCAATCTGTCGGCGCGTGCTTTGAGCTGATCGAGCGTGACATGCTGAAGGGGCCTTGGGTGATGGGCGAGGCGTACACGATCTGTGACCCTTATCTGTTCACCTTGGCGGGGTGGCTCGAGGGCGACGGCGTCGACCTGACAAAATTGCCGCGGGTCATGGATCATCACCGTCGCATGTCGGAGCGGCCGGCGGTGCAGCGGGCGGCCGCAGCGGAGCTCGCCTGACGGCGCCCGTACTCCGCGACGCAGATCCGAGTTGCTAAACTTTACTTTGGCGAAGCGCTTGGTGCGGGCTAGGCTCGATCACGATCTATCGGAAAGGAAATGACGATGGCCAAGGCGTATTGGGTGGCGACCTACCGTTCGATTTCGAACCAGGATGCGTTAGCGGCCTACGCCAAGCTCGCCGGCCCGGCGATCCAGGCCGCCGGTGGTCGGTTTCTGGCGCGCGGGACCGCGGCGAAGGCCTACGAGGCAGGCCTTCTCCAGCGCACCGTGATCATCGAGTTCGACAGCGTCGAAAAAGCCGCGGCCGCCCATGACAGCGCCGGCTACCAGGAAGCGCTGAAGGCCCTCGGCAAGGGTGCCGATCGCGACCTGAGGATCGTCGAGGGCGTCGACTAGCCCGCTACCACCATTTCACGGGAGACCCCTATGCCACGTTTGAAATTCGGCGCCTTTCTCGCCCCGCATCATCCGGTCGGCGAGCATCCGCTGCTGCAGTTCCGCCGCGATCTCGACCTTGTCGAACGACTCGACCGGCTCGGCTATGACGAGTTCTGGTGCGGCGAGCACCATTCGAGCGGCTGGGAAATGATCGGCTCGCCGGAGATGTTCCTGGCCGCGGCAGGTGAGCGGTCAAAGCGCATCAAGCTCGCCACCGGAGTGATCTCATTACCCTATCACCACCCGTTCAATGTAGCCCAGCGCATGGTGCAGCTCGATTGGATGACCGGCGGCCGGGCGATCTTTGGCTCCGGCCCCGGCGCGCTCGCCTCGGACGCGCACACATTGGGGATCGACCCGATGGTTCAGCGCGACCGCCAGGACGAGGCGATCGGCGTCATTCGGCGCCTGTTCAACGGCGAGCGGGTTACCGCCAAAAGCGACTGGTTCACACTGCAGGATGCGCAGCTGCAATTGCTGCCGCTGCAGGAGGAAATGCCGTTTGCGGTCGCCTCGCAGATCAGCCCGTCCGGCATGACCCTGGCCGGCAAGCACGGGATCGGGGTGATTTCGATCGGCTCGATGTCTAATGAAGGGCTCAACAGCCTGCCGACGCAATGGGGCTTTGCCGAGGCCGCCGCCAAGAAACACGGCACGAAGGTCGACCGCAAGGACTGGCGGGTGCTCTTGAGCTGGCACATCGCCGAGACCCGCGAAAGGGCGCGCGCCGAGGCCCGCGAAGGCCTGATGCGCCACCACAACCAGTACATCGTCGGAACCTTGCAGCGCCCGGACGCGAAGCCCTTCAACGACCCCGACGAGGCGGTTGACAAGGCGGCGTTCTCGCCGGGGGCCGCAGCAACGATCGGCACGCCGGATGACCTGGTGGCGCGGATCAAGTCCGTACTCGAGGTCAGCGGCGGCTTTGGCACCCTCGTCGGCTTTGTGCACGACTGGGCCAACCCCGAAAACACAATGCGCAGCTGGGACATGGTGGCGCGCTATGTGGTGCCGGAGATCAACGGCTATCTCAAAGGGCTGCACCAATCACAGCAGTTCGTTGCCACCAACCGCGGCGTCTTCGACCGCGCCAAGGAGGCGATCATGGCCAAGGTCATGGAAAATGAGGCGGCGGTCGCGGCCCTCGCCGTGACGCGGGGCTCGCGACTGGGTGATGTGGCTTCGGCCAGCAACCTCCCCGACCTGGACAAGGCCCGCGCGCAGGCCGGCCGGCGGTAACCGGGACTTAGGGGGCGATCGAGAGCTTGCATCGTCATTCCCGCGCGAAGCGGGAATTCAGGGCAACCTCTCACCACTCGCCCTGGCCCCCGCCCCCTGTTCCCTGCCAGGGGCAGGCTCCGCGGGGGCGACGAATAGTGTGGTTAGGAGCAAATAATGGCGTTGCTGCTCATCGATCTGGACAAGCGCATAGGCAACGCGAAGGCTTGGCGCGACACCTTCGCGGAACAGCTTCCCGATTTGGAGATTCGCATCTGGCCCGATCCGGGAGAATTGGGGGATATCGAATATCTCGCCTTCATGCACCCCGATTTCGACGCGCTGCCCGAATTCCCGAATCTAAAAGCCATGTTCAGCCGCTCGGCCGGCGTCGAGGCGTTTGTCGACCATCCGAAATTGCCGAAGGTGCCGCTCGGCAAGATGGAGCCGCCGGGCGGCGATCCGATGATGACCGAGTACGTCGTCATGCATGTCTTGCGCTTTCATCGCGACATGCCCGGCTATCAGGCAGCTCAGGCCAACCGGGAGTGGCTGCGCAAAAGGATCGTCCGGCCCGAAGAACGCCGCGTCGGGTTTCTCGGCTACGGCATGATGGCGAAGGCGCCGGCGCTGGTGCTGAAGTCGCTCGGCTTCCCGGTTTCGGCCTGGGTGCGGTCGCCGCGACAAGAGGAGGAGGTGCGAATCTTCCACGGCCGGGACCAGCTCGAGCCGTTCCTCAACCAAACCGACATCGTGGTCTGCCTATTGCCGCTGACTCGGGAAACCGAGGGTATCCTCTGTGGCCGAACCTTTGCGATGATGCCGAGAGGGGCGATGCTGGTGAATGTCGGGCGCGGCAAGCATGTGGTCGAAGAGGATTTGATCAAGGCGCTCGATTCGGGCCAATTGTCATACGCGGCACTGGATGCGCTGTGGCTCGAGCCATTGCCGCCGTCGAGCCCGCTCTGGCTGCACCCCAAAGTCACCGTGATGCCGCACGTGGCGCGGCGCCCGACCGTTGCTCAGCTGGTGACCGAAATTGCCGCGAACATCCGAAGCCTCACGGCCGGCGGGCGGCTGTTGCAGGAAATCGACAAGACGATGGGATATTAAAAGCGGTTTTCGCTCAGGTCGCACCGGAGAAGCAGTAGCCCCTCACCCTTCCCTCTCCCGCAAGCGGGGGCCCGCAGGTGTTGGCCAGCGGTGCAAGGGGTGGTCAGCCTAAGGCGTCTGTGACGCGCAGTTTGTGGCCCAGGCGCGAAGGATTGCGGCGGTGTCGTCATGCATCGGGAAAAAGCTCTCGATCCGCAACTCCTGGAGCGTTACATCCTGGGGTGTTCCGAGTGTGGCGATCGTTGTGAACAGTTCCAGCGAAACGTCACCCTTGCGAAAATTCATCGGCAGGACCGGATCGGTACCAGGGCCGGCGGCGGGTGCTTTCAGTAGTGGTCGCACACCCTCGTAAGCCAATAATCTCTCCAATAGAGCCGCGGTCTCGGCGGTGCAGTCAGCCGCAGCATCGTTCTCGATGCTGCGAATGAAATAGCGCACGACTTCAGCCCAGTTGGCCAGAAATGGGCGGAATACGTCCGGGCCAACCAGCGCGTCTGCGAGATTGACCCGTGCATCCGGAGCCAATGGCCCAACCAAGAATTCGACCAATCGGACCGCGCCCTGATTGGCCTTCAACAGGTTCCAGCGGCGGTCGACGACGACCGCAGGAAATGGCTCCTGCTGGGCGAGCATATAATCGAGCGCATCATGGACACGCGCAAGCTCCGGCGCAGCTAACTCAGTTTCGTGCCAAACGGGAGCAAACCCCGCAACTACCAGCAACTCATTGTGCTGGCGCAACGGCAGATCGAGCGTCGCGGCGAGCAGAGCCATCATATTGCGACTAGGGGAGGCGCGCCCTATCTCCAAAAAACTCAAATGACGCTGCGAGATGCCTGCCCGGCCGGCAAGCTCGAGTTGCGACCATCCACGCCGGTGACGCCACCAGCGTAGACGGGTGGCGAAGTCCGCTTCGGATCTCACGACTACCTCTCAGGTAGTTGAATCGATGTTTTCCGGGGAATATTTGCACGTGCCACCCCGGGGAAACAGTCCGGCGCCGCCGAGGGCGCAAGATGATGCGAGGGATACAATGACAAGCTCGATCGATCTTCGCGGCCAGGTCGCGGTCGTCACCGGAGGCGGGCGCGGCCTGGGGCGTGCCTTTGCGGAGGCGCTTGCGGCGACCGGCTGCGCTGTCGCAGTGGTCGCGCGCTCGGCCGCCGAGCTTGCCCAGACGGTCCGGTTGGTCGAGCGAACCGGTGGGCAGGCGCGTCCGCACGTTTCCGGTTGGACTGACGGAATGCTCGACGCTCGCGCCCGGCTTATCGCCGAGAACAGCCGGCGCATTGGGGGCCAGGAGGCGCCGCTGAACCTGATCTCGTCATGAGCGATATCCCCGCTGCGGCGCGAAAGGGTTCGGCGAGGCGCATCCGACTGCCCTTCTTCTACGGATGGGTCCTCGTCGGGGTGGCGTTCGTGACGATGGCGATCGGCGTTAATGCCCGAACCGCCTTCTCCCTGCTGTTCCCGCCAATTCTCGAAGAATTCCAGTGGGATCGCGGCATTACCGCCGGCGCTTTCTCTTTTGGGTTTCTGATATCGGCCGTCGTGACGCCGTGAGTCGGCTGGCTGACTGACCGCCGTGGGCCAAGGCTTGTCATCGAGACCGGTGTTGTCTTGATGGGGAGTGGTCTGTTGCTGGGATCGCTGATCCGAGAGCCTTGGCAACTTTATCTGAGCCTTGGCGCTCTGGTCGGCGGCGGGGTCAACCTGCTCGCCTATACGGGGCAATCGCTTTACCTGACACGCTGGTTTGTGCGGCGGCGGGGGCTGGCGCTGAGCACTGCATTTTCGGGCGTCGGCATCGGGTCCGTTACGATCCTGCCCTGGGTGCAAACCTTGATCGCCAATTCGGGCTGGCGAACGGCTTGCTGGTCTCTTGGCCTCTTGGTCCTCGTGGCGTTGGCACCGCTCAATCTGCTGCTCAAAAAGAACCCGGCCGACCTCGGTCTTGAACCGGACGGCAAGTCGAATGGCAGGATCGCATCGGCGGCCCATAGCTCAGCAGCGGCTACCTCGGATTCGGTCGAGCCTTGCGCACGCCGCGTTTCCGGTGGTTGGCGCTGAGCTATTTCTGTGCCCTGTTTACGTGGTATGCGGTGCAGGTCCACCAGACTAAGTACCTGACGGAAATAGGTTTCGACCCGAGCAGCGCGGCCTGGGCATTAGGTTTGGTGAGCCTTGTCGCCGTTCCCGGCCAGATCGCGCTCGGCTATTTGTCGGATCGGATCGGACGCGAGTGGGTATGGACAATCGGCAATGGTGGCTTTGTGCTTAGTTGCGCGGCGTTGCTCGCGCTGCCCGCGGCTCCGACTGCTCCGTTGCTATGGCTGATGGTGGTTGCCCAAGGAGCAGTGGGCTACGGCATTACCTCCGTGATGGGAGCGATACCCGCGGAGAGCTTTGGCGGTCGCCACTATGGGAGCATTTTCGGCACAGTGATGGTGGCGGCCATCCTCGGGGGTGCAGCCGGCCCTTGGGTTGCCGGGGCTTCGCACGATTTGACCGGCAGCTATTCGTCCGCCTTCTGGCTCTCGATCGGTTGTAGCGTGCTTTCGGCTATTGCAATATGGCGGGGTGTATCTCGCCCGAGCGCTGACGTGTAGACGACAATTGGGCCCTCAAATCGCAGCCTTTTTGCTATTCGAGCGTCACCTCGCGGCCGGTATCCGAGGCGTGCTTGATGGCATTGACCAGCCGGTGTGCAATTCGACCGCGGTCGAGAAGGTCGGGTGGCGGCTTTCGCCGTCGCGGATCGCCCGAGCAAACAGCGTGTACATTTGGCCGACATTGACGCTTTCGCCTGACGGCGTCCCGGGTGCAGTGAACGTAAAACGCTCCGGCACCGGTATTGCCGCCAACGTGTTGCCGCCCCTCGCGCCATGAAGGGAGACCTCGCTCAACTGCGGCAAATCCTCGCCCGTTGCGACCAAGGTCCCGTCGCGGCCATAGATTTCCATCCTATAGCCGCTGCCGGCAAACGGGATGGCGCCGATATGGACCGATACCACGGCACCGTTCGCGAGCCGGCCGCTGAGCAGCACATTGTCGGGCGAGGTGACGTCGAGCAATGTGTTGGTGCCGGTGTCGAGCCACTGCTTTGCCTGAGTCGC
The DNA here is from genome assembly GCA_963703745.1 of uncultured Alphaproteobacteria bacterium. GTDB lineage: Bacteria > Pseudomonadota > Alphaproteobacteria > ATCC43930 > CGMCC-115725 > AP-15. Next base: position 222,377 of record CAVPFL010000003.1, read on the forward strand.
CACCACTCCGGACAGCCGAGCGAAGTCGCCGGTGACAAAGCGCATCGCGTCGACCGTGTGGCCATTGGCGATCGTCAAGGTGTTGGCGCCGAGCTCGGCGTAGCGCTGCCAGGTGCGGTGGGACGGCCGGGTCAACACACCTTCGCGCATCAGACTGACATGGACGGCCATTATTTCACCGACAAAGCCGGCTTCGACCTGTTCCTTCATGTACATCAGCGTCGGATTGACGCGAGCCTGCAGGCCGACCGCCGTGACCAGCCCCCTCGCCTTGGCCAATGCCGCCAGTTCTACCGCTTCTACCGTCGTCCGCCCCAACGGCCATTCGCAATAGACGTGCTTGCCGGCCTCCAGCGCCGCCTTGGTCGGCGCGTAGTGCGACGGCACCCGCACCACGACGGCAACCGCGTCGATCTCCGGCGAGGCGATCATCTTGCGGTAATCGTCGAAGGCCAATCGGGCACCCCAAGCCTGGCGCGCGGCCTCGGCGCTGTCGGCCCTGGTGGTGCAGACGGCCGCCAGCTCAACATCCGAGCTGCTCTGCAGCGCCGGCAAGTGAGAACGAGCCGACCACGTACCGCTGACGCCGGCGCCGATCAAACCCAGCCGAATCTTGTCCGCCATCTCGCTTCTCCCCCGGGAAAATCGTCGCGGTATCTTGGCCTCACTCGCGACGTCCGGGTAACTTTTTTTCGGCCTCAGAGGATCAGTTGGACGAGTGGGCGCTGTAAATCTCAGCTTTTCGCGGCCGGAGCAGCGTCCCCTTCGCGCGCCGCCTCCAATCGGAGACGCGGTCCGGCGTTGACGCTCATATTTCCGCGTCGCTCGCATCCCCACTAAAGCCAAGCTCGCCGTTGCGAGCATCGGCCGTTATGGCGTCCTTTGCGGCCCTGATGTATCCCATGCCGTATCCGATCAGCCATGCACCTAGAGCGCTGGCCGAGAAAAGAATCCAGTAAAAGGTCATGTGCGCCCTCATCCCACCGGCGGCCCGAGGCCCGGCATACGAGTGGCCGCGGGGCCTGCGGGCCGTCAGCAGCAGGATCGTGATTCGTTAGAGCCTTTCGTGGCTCTTCTCGAGTTCGGCTATCTGACGTTCTGCTTCTTCGCGAGCGATTCCGTAGCGCTCCTGAATTTTGCCGGCGAGCTGATCGCGCTTTCCTTCGACAATCTGCCAATCGTTGTCAGTCAACTTGCCCCACTTCTCTTTGGCCTTGCCGACGAATTGCTTCCAATTTCCCTTCATTTGGTCGGTGTTCATCTTAGAGCCTCCATTCATGAGGTTGTCGTGCTTCTGAGAACACAGCCCAAAGCTCTGGAGTTCCCCATGTGGCATTTGCGAAGGCCAAACCCGAGCCTCGGGGGCCTGGCATGTCCCGCGTAGGGGTCGTGGAAGAGCCCTGGGTTCGGAGATCGCGCAAGCGGGAACTTTCAGTCTCCGCTTGCTGTTCTAATAACATCGGCGATCGGATACCCCCCATCCTCGATCGCCCGCTCGGGACCCCGGCTTTCCCCCCAAAACGCCGGGGTCCCATTTCGGGGTTCGGTAAATTCATGCCGGCATGAGAGCCGCCGCAAGGCACCTCTCAAGATCATCACAACGCTCAGAGTCGTTCTTGGGGCGCAAAGGCTGTTATCGCCGCCGCTCAGGTTCGTTGAACCGATGAGACCGTTGCGCGTTTCCATAACGAGGAATCGAGAAAGCATGGGAGAAGCGAACCGGGAGGAAGCGCTGAACAGCAACTTCGAGTAGGGTGAACTGAGTTCGCACTATGCGTGTACAGCGCCGCGCAGCGTGCGCGCGGTGATCCAGCTATTTGTACCGGGCCTCGGCCGCGCTATGCTCGCCCCTATGTGTGGTCGACTCCGTTTCTCCTTCGCTGTCAGCAAGATCAAGCCGAGGCAGTTCGCAGCAGTATTCGTCCTATTGACGCTCGTCGGCTGCGGCCAAGTGGCGTCGGGGCAGGGGCAGGCACCATACGCTCCCTATTCACGCGACAGCGGAGCGGACATGCGCAACGGCTCTGATGGTGGCGGGGGAGGCGGAGGCGGCGGTGGCATGTAGCGAACAGCACCGAAGCCATGACGGAAGCGCGGCTTATCGCGGCAAGCCCTTCGGCGGTCTCGATGTATTCAAAGCCGCTCATGTTCTTCTCCCGTCAGCCGTTCCTGCAGGTGAGCTATCGCTCGTGGACCGGTCACTTCCAATTGCTACCGACTGTAATAAAGCCGGTCGATCTGGTGGTCCTCGGCCAATGTCCAGGCGACGACTCGGACGGCGTGGCGGCGTGGGCTGGCTCCGGCCGGATGATGTCATGATCGACGCTCGACGGCCGGTTCTCATCGTCCCCTGTGCCGGCACCTTCGAGCGCGTTGGCAGACGGGTGCTGATGGCCTGGGACGAGACGCGCGAGGCCAACCGGACGCTCCACGATGCGCTGCCGTTGATTGACGGCGCCGAGGCGGTCACCGTCACGCTTGTCGGAGCGCACCAGGCCGACCTCGATCGCGACCGGCCATGACTCGACCGCATCGTCTGCCATGTGGCGCGACACGGGACCAACGCGCAGCCCGAAGAGAGCGCGCGCGGCGGCATTTCGATCTCCGATGTTCTATTGTCACGCGCCGCCGATCTCGGCGCCGATATGATCGTGGCGGGGCCATATCACAACTCGCAGTTGCGCGATAGCCTTCCGGGTCGCGAACCTTCCGGCGCGCAGGCACCGGATATTGCATCTGATGGTGACGTTGCCGGACAGGTGAAATTGTTCCGCCGGTGCTCCGCTCAGGCCCTTTCGGTACGGCCGCGATGCGCTAGACTATGCGCGCGAATAAGCAGTCTGGCAGTGGGCTGGACCATGGGCCCGGAGGAGCGCTGAATATGCAGGCAGATTACATCATCATCGGGGCGGGCTCGGCCGGCTGCGTGCTGGCCAACCGGCTGACCGAGGACCCGGGCACCCGGGTGTTGCTGATCGAGGCGGGCGGGCGTGACTGGAACCCGCTGATCCACATCCCGGCCGGGTTCTTCAAGATGCTCGACCACGATACCCTTACGTGGAAGTTCCGCTCCGAGCCCGACCCCGGCACCAACGGCCGCGCGATCGTCTACACGCGCGGCCGGGTGATCGGCGGCTCATCGTCGATCAATGGCCTCATATACATCCGCGGCCAACCGGAGGATTATGACCACTGGGCGCAGCTCGGCAACCGTGGCTGGTCCTGGGATGATTGCCTGCCCTATTTCCGCAAGGCCGAGCGCTGGGAGGGCGACGGCAGCGCGGTGCGCGGCAAGGACGGCCCCCTCTTCACCTCGAAGATGGATCGGCCGGCGATCTGCGCCACAGTCCTCGAGGCGGGCAGACAAATCGGGCTCGAATACCGGGAGGACGTTAACGACTTGCCGCCGGGCGCCGGCGACAGCATCGGTTGGTGCCAGCAGACCCGCGGCGGCCGTCGCCGCGCCAGCGCCGCGCGCACCTATCTGCATCCGGCGTTAAAACGCCCCAACCTCCAGCTCGTCACCAACGCGCTGGTTCATCGCGTCGTGTTCGATGGCAGGCGCGCGACCGGCATCGAATTCTCGCGCGGCGGTCCCGGCGGTACGGTCGAGCGGGCCGATGCGGCGCGCGAGGTGATCCTCTCAGCTGGGGCCGTCGGCTCGCCGCACATCCTGCAGCTGTCAGGTGTCGGCGACCCCGAGCAGCTGGCGAAGATCGGCGTCCCGGTCGTGCATGACTCGCGCGGTGTCGGCAAGAACATGCAAGACCACTATGCCGCGCGAGTCTCCTATCCGATCGTCGGCGCCCAGACCGCCAACGAACGCTCGCGCGGCCTGCCGCTCGCCGGTGAGTTCATGCGCTGGCTGATCACCGGCAAAGGCATACTGACCTACAGCCCGTCGATCGTCGCCGCCTCGGTCAAGGTATTGGAGGAGTTGGCGACCCCGGACATGCAAGTCACCTTTGCCCCCGGCAGCTTCAAGGGCGGCCAGATCGGCGAATTGGAAGAGACGCCCGGGCTCAGCGCCGGCGCTTGGCAGATGCGGCCCTTGTCGCGCGGCTATGTCGAGGCCAAGTCGAACCGCCCCGGCGATATGCCGGCAATTAACCCGCGCTACCTGTCGGAGGAAGCCGACCGGCGCGCCGTCATTGGCGGCTTGCGCTTTGCCCGGAAGATGTTCGCGGCACCGGCGCTAAAGAAGTTCGTCCAGGAAGAAAGCCTGCCCGGTAGCCATCTCCAGACCGACGACGAGTTGCTCGATTACGCCCGGCGCAACGGCAGCACCTGCTACCACGCGAGCTGCACCTGCATGATGGGGAGCCACGCAATGGCGGTCGTCGACGACGAGCTCAAGGTGCACGGGCTCGAAGGCTTGCGCGTCATCGACGCCTCGGTGATGCCGGCGGTCACCTCGACCAACACCAACGCGCCGACGATCATGATCGCCGAGAAGGGTGCGGCGATGATCAGGGGTGCCGCGCGGCAAAGACTGGCGGCTTAGCAGGGTGCGGTAAAAGTCCGGCACACTCATAAGAATTGTCATCCCGGCCGTAGCGAAGCGAAGAGCCGGGATCCATAAGCCTCTGACGCACTTGGATTCCTGCCTTCGCGGGAATTATGGTTGAGGGCGTCTGCGGGCAACTCACTGACCTACTCAGCTATTTTTCCGCACCCTGTTAGCTTAGTTAGGGCGGGTGTTCAGTCAGCCATCGCGCCGACCAGGGCCAGCGCCTGATATGCGCGGCGTCGCCGGCCGGTGCAATCTTATCAACGGGATCCTGAAGGGCTTCGGGTGGGCAGTGAATCCTGCCGACGTGACAGGCTTTGCCAACAGTGAGTCGTTCCCGCAAATCATGGAGCATATGATCAATGATCCCCGGATGGGGACGCTCGTCGTGGCGAGTGCCGGGGCGGACACTCAGGCTCAGCAGGTCATTAGCCAGCGCGACAGGCCATGATCGCCGAGGTCAAAGGAGCCCGATTGCTCCAGGGCTTTCGCGGACGGCCAGCGGCGGACCTAGAGGTGCTCGCGGACACCCTGGTGCGCGTGTCGCACCTCGCCATGCACCTTGAAGGACACTTGGCAGAGTTGGACATCAATCCGCTGATGGTGCTGCCGGCAGGTCAGGGAGTGAAGGCGGTAGACGCTCTCGTCGCGTTTCACGGCGACAAGCGCTGAATTGGGCGGGTTCGCGCCTGGCGTCAGAATCGCAGTGGATATCTCCCTCGCCGAACACAAATTCCAATACGAACAAAAACTCGATACTTTGAAGCGCGGTGTCGAGGCAGATGTTCGCCGACATCCTGCCGTTGGTCGCCCAGCTGCGGGCGCCGTCTGCGCCCGCATGAGCGTCGCAGGGGTGTTGCGCGGTCAATAGGCGACAGGGGCGTTTGTCGCCCTCGACCGCCGGCTTCGGGCGGCCTTTTCGCCAGCGGCCGACGGCGGTTTGTGGTTGCCCAAGCCGGTCAGACGCGCGATGATGCCCTCGAAACCGCCGGGTATCTGGCGAATGTCGGCTTAGGGTGGTCGCGAACGGTCAGCAGGTCGGGCTGACGCGCCACACGCGGACCACGCGCTCCGCGCTTCGGTCTCAGGGGACGATGACTTCGGGACCGAATCAGTAGCGTCCCTCTTGAGCCCGGCATTTACACAAGGAGTTATTGACGATGGGGATGGGGGGTTATCTGGCGTTGATCAATGCAACCCCGTACGAGTGGAACCTGCGTGACATAAGCTCGTCTCAAATGAATGGGTGGAACTCCGCTTTTCCCGCCTCCATCCAGCCCACTGCTGCCATACTGATCTATGTTGAATTTGATGAAGATCCCTCCGCTACTGCGATCGCAACATACCTTTTCGGAGGCGGGGTGTTAGAAGTTCGGGCGTCGGGTACGTACGGCGACAGCGATGATTTCAAGCCCCACCTAGAGATAGATTCCTATTTCGATACCAATCCGGATGGAACCTTCCTGGACCTGGGTTGGAACCATGGCTACCCCACGGACTTCTTTGGAAACCCCCTTAATCCATCAGGCATTGGTTGTGTGACCTTCATCCTGTCAATGGATCCGGCGGGTAATCTGCACTCCAGCGCGGATGAAAACTGGGGCACGTGGATGCAGGCTAACTTAGCGACGTTAGGCGGCCGCACCCTTCGGCAGCTCTGCATGCCCGGAACCCACGATTCCGGCATGAGCCAGATCGGCACCTGCACCATTGATGGAAGCGCGGATGTCACGCAGACCCAGACGCAGGGCATCCTCGGACAGTTGAAGCGGGGCGCCCGTTACTTCGACATTAGGCCAGTCATCAGTGACGGGATTTTCGTGACTGGGCATTATGGTTATGTTACCGCTTTGGGATCGGTGCAAGGCTGCAACGGTCAGTCGATTGCTGATATAATTAGTGAGATCAACTCTTTTACATCAGTTGGAGCGGAGCTGATTATCCTGAGCCTCGCCAGTGACATGAATACGGATGTGGGGGAACCTTACCGGTCGCTCAACCCGGGAGAGTGGAACTCGCTGCTGCAGCAGTTGCAGGGGATAAACGCGCTTTACCTCGGACCCGCTCCCAAATCTATTTTGGCGATGGTGTGGGAGAGCGGGACGGTAACTGTTTGGACGGACGGTCCGCACGGTTTTAACGTCGGGGCGACGCTAAACGTATACATCTACGGTGTGTCGCCCCCTGGCTACGCCGGCAAGTTCCTCTGCACTGTCACGAGTAGCTTGACATTCACCTATGTGCTGGCGAGCAACCCGGGACCCACGTCCGACCTGTCGGGCATGTATTATCCCATCCCCGATCTAAGCAAGCTAACGCTGAACGATTTTATCGGGAGCGGCAGATCAGCTGTGGTGGTGATTGTTGATCCAGCTGACAACAACCTTAAGAACACCGTGCTCGGGTCCGGGGTTGGCCAAGGCTTCTACTATCCGGAGAGCCTGCCGATCGATGGTACGTATGCGGACAAGGATGATCTGGACAACATGGCGCAGGACCAGATTGGCAAACTGCAGGCGCTACGAATACGTCCGGACGACGAAGCCTTCCAGCTTTCCTGGACGCTCACGCAACAAACCGTAGACGTAATCGGCGACCCGATATCGATCCTTAGCTTGGCGAACTGGGCCAATCCCTGGATTAGCATCAAACTGTGGCCGTGGATATCGAAGCAGTGTTTTCCAAGCATTCTTATCACTGACGATATTTATTCTGTTTACTATGATTATAATGGTGCCCCAACCACGGTCAATTCGTGTCTGACGACCGCGCTTGCGATTGCAATCAATAACCTTACTGCGCTGGATACGCCATCCGGTAAGAAACTAAACACATTTCATGACCTTTCCGGGAAGGTTACGGTATCGGTGTTCTCCCGGCAATCAAGTTCTGCGCTGCAGCGCTATATGGACTTTGGTGTAACCGTCGACCCGGACATGGTTTGCGTAGGCGGTGGCGTGATCGGTGCCGAGTTTCCCGAAGGCGGTTTCCTGACGGCTTCCTACCCGAATGACGACTTGTCCGGATGGTTGGTCTCGGCGAAAGATCAGGTTAAAGCAGATCAGTTTTTGCTGACGGCGTTTGCCATTGGTCTGAAGATCGACGGCATGACCCGCGAGCAACTTATAAACAATATCAGCGTCACGTTCGCCGATAGCGCGGCCGCGGAGCATCCCGAAGCCTTCGTTTCAGTGCCGCGCGGATATGTTCTTATCAGCGGTGGCTTTAGGGTTGCTTCTTATATGGGCAACTTGGGGACGGCATCATTCCCCGATAACGATAATGCGACTTGGAGGGCCCGGTCGAAGGACCATCTTGTGGCTGATTCTACAACCATTAGAGCTTATGCGATCGGACTGAGCCAGGTACTGCCCGACATCGGCTTGGTCACTGTGCAGATCGAGAACACGACTTCTTCTCCAGAGGTGCCTCATCCTGCATCAACCACAATCCTGCCGCAAGGATTCGCGATCACCGGTGGCGGAGCCGAAGTACATTACTCAGGTGCGGGAAACCTGCTTTGGAAGCTTGAACCCACGCAAACAGACAGCCAGGATTTTACGGCCGCCTCTAAAGACCAGGTTGAGTTTGACCCAGCTACCATAACTTCCTATGTGCTCGGCATTAGGATAGACGGAGCACCACCCACGCTGCCGGGCCGTCCAGCGAACGGCGTCGTTGGGAAGTACTACTCGTCAGGATTTGACGTCACCGGCTTCCCGCCACCTACCATCACTCTGGTCCGCGGCGAGCTCCCGCCCGGCCTGACCTTGCATAGTGACGGCTTGATCACCGGCGTGCCCCAGCCGCCGCCGCGGAGTTACCCGCTCATCGTGACGGCGGTCAATGCCGTGGGGAGCACCGAGAAGGCCGTGGAGATGCTCATTGGAGAGACGCCCAGGCTGCCGAGCGAGCCGGCGGACGGCGCCGTTGGGAAGTCATACTCGTCTGGATTCGACGCCACCGGTTGGCCGCCGCCTACCGTCACTCTGGTCGGCGGCGAGCGCCCGCCCGGCCTGACTTTGCGCAGCGACGGCACGCTCACCGGCGTGCCCACCCTAGCGGGGGCTTTCGGGGTCACCGTGCAGGCGGCCAACGACGTGGGGACCACCGACAAGACCGTGACGGTCACGATCCTCGGTGTTGCTCCCACCGCCCCGACTATCACTGGTCTGACCAACGGCGACGGGAAGGTGAGCGTAGCCTTCTCCGATACCAACCCCGGGAGCTCCCCGATCACCTCCTACACGGTGACGGCAACCGACGACAGCGACGCCAAGGGCACTCGCACCGCCACGGGGCCAAGTTCCCCCGTCGAGGTGAGCGGGCTGATCAACGGCGATACCTACGAGTTCACGGTCACCGCCACCAGCGCCGTTGGCACCAGCCCGCCCTCGGCCTCAAGCGGGCGGCTCAACGTGGGCGTGGCGCCCACGCTGCCGAGCGATCCGGCTGACGGCGCCGTTGGGAAGTCCTACTCGTCTGGATTCGACGCCACCGGTGCGCCGCCGCCTACCGTCACTAAGGCCTCCGGCGACCCCCCGCCCGGCCTGACCTTGCACAGCGACGGCACGCTCACCGGCACCCCCACCCAAGCGGGGAGCTACCAGTTCACCGTGCAGGCGACCAACGACGTGGGGATAACCCAGAAGTCCGTCACGGTTACCATCTCGCAATGAGATCCCAACGTTGCTGTCCTTGGCGATAAGTGGGCTAAAACGGTGGACACCAAGGTGAATTGGACCGCGACAGGACGCGCTTGGGGCTCGGAATCACGACTATCCTACTATTCGATCTTTTGCAATGAATAACACGTTGATCTCACTGGCTCAGCAAAACCAGTAAGAAATCTTGAAGTATGCATGTCATTGGAACCGTGATACTGCCGATTCAGCTGCTGATAGCGGCGTAGCATCCAGAGTGATATTGATCTCCACTGTCACAGGCCGTCAACTCGGGTGTTTGCCGAACATGATCCACCCGCCACTGCTTGGAGTGGTGAATGCCGCCAGCGCAGTCTCTGTCCGAAACCTGACCTGCCGTGCGCCAGCCGTGCCGCGGAGCTGCTCTATGCTGTCGGTGTACATGGCCGTACGGGTGCGCCCGTTCCCCAAATTGCCGCCGCTCGAGCAGAACGGGTGCGGTCCCTCGACCCTGATATCGCCCGCGTAGAACGCGAAGGCATCTCGGCGCTTTCGTCTGCATACAATCATTGTAATCAATGATGGCATTGATGTCAAACTTGCCGTGGTTCGCCATGGTGCAACATAAGAGACGTCATATAGCACTGCACGTGACTGAGAGTGATCGCTGCGAGCCCGTGATCTCCGGCAGCTTGTTGAAAAGTCCGGAACCTCGTCATTCCGGCCGGAGCGAAGCGAAGAGCCGGAATCCAGAACCATTGGAATTCATGGATTCCCGCCTTCGCGCTGCCTTCGCGGGAATGACGACTGGGAGGCGTTCAGGGGCCTTTTTAAACAAGCTGCCAGCGTCACCGGCCGTCGGCCCGGGGATTTGCCGAACATGATCCAGCCGCCACACGCGAATGGCGCAAAAAGCGAAAAAGCCGTGAGTTGCGCTTTACTTCGCATCTTCGTACGGCGATGCCTGTCTGATCGAGCGGCCCTGAGAATGCCGTCCCCTTGAGAGGGCCTCGCCTTGCGCGCGCATATCGAGATGCGCACAATGCCGGCGTAAAAAAAGCGCCGCCATCGGGCGGCCGCACCTCCGGGGGCCTGCATGACGAGTGCCACGATCGACACGGCGGGACCAGGTCTTTTGCTGGAGGAGGCGGCCGGACCGCTCGAGCAGCGGCACCTGCAATACGCCAACTACCGCGCCGTCGCGGATGGCTCGAAGGTCACCCGGACACATTGGCACATCGCCGTTGCTAACGGCCTCGGATGGGGCTTCGACGGCATGGACGGGGTAATCTTTGCGCTTATCTCGCCGCTGATCATCAAGGAGTTCGCACTCGACATCCCCACCTTTCGGACCGGTTTCCAGATTTGGCTCACCCTCGGCATCACCGGGCTTTACTTCTGGCCATGGCTTTCCGACCGGGTCGGTCGCCGTTCGCTGCTTGCCGTCAACATCGCGATGTTCTCGGCGATGATGCCGATCGTCGCGCTGGCGCCGAGCTTCGCTGTTTTTGTCATGGCGCGTGCGCTCCTCACCTTTGCGCTCAACGGTGAGTGGTCGTTGGGATCGATGCTGGTCGCCGAGACGTGGCCCGCGCATCTGCGCGGCCGGGTGATCAGCATCAATCGTGCCACGTGGTGCTTTGGTGCCTCGTTTGCCGGCGCGATCACTGGCCTGGTTGCCGGCACCTGGGGGTGGCGCGCGGCGGTGATGGTGCCCGGCCTTATCGCTCTGCTCGCGATCTACGTCCGCGCGACCTGCCCCGAATCCCCTTACTGGGTCCGCGCGCAGGACAGGAAACGGCGCATTGCCGACACGCTTGCCGCCGGCGGCACGCTCAGCGCCGAGGACCAGGCATGGCACACCAAGGCCGACAAGGTTGGCATTCGGCAAGTGTTCATGCCGGATGTGCGGCCGGCAACTCTGGTCGCGACCTTCGTCGCGTGCTGCAGCTGCTGCATCTACGGCACGGTCGGCGCCTGGATGCCGCTCTATCTCTCGACCGAAAAGCACTGGTCGACCGCGGAATACAGCACCTTTTACGTTTTCTGGGGCCTCGTCGGCTTTTTCGGGCTCTGCACGGCCGGTTGGCTAGCCGACAAGATCGGTCGGCGCGTCGGCTTTATCGCGTTGCTGCTCTGGGGTGCGGTCTTCATGACGCTCTGGGTCTATGCGGCGAGCAATCTCTGGCTCTGGATCTTCGGTCTCGCCTGGAGCTTCGGGTTTTTGGGATTTTGGGGCCCGAGCACGACCTTGACCGCAGAGGTCTTCCCGACCCGCATTCGCGGCGTCGCCAATGGCGTCGTGTGGTTCATCGGCTTCTTCGTGGGGTTTGTGTTGTGGCCGTTCGCAACCGTGGCGCTGCAGCAGGCGACCGGATCCTTCGCGCTTGCCTTCCTGACCATACCGGTCTTCATGGTCGCCATGGCCGCGGGCGTTTGGCTGACCGTTCCCGAGCACGCCGGCAAGGAGCTCAACGCGATCAGCGTCTGAGCGCTCGGACGCTCCCCACAAGGGTGGTTCTCACGCGCTGCGCCGGCCGCTCTTGTAGAGAGAAGCGATCCCGATGAAAGACCGCAAGAAGTCGACGCTGACAAAGCTTTGCGCCGCACTTTTGTTCGGCCTTTGCGCACCGACAGTGCGCGCCGAGCCCGCGCAGCCAACACTCACGATCACCGCGGGCACGGTCACAAATCGTTTTACCGCTACGGAGCTGCTATCGCGTACCGATCGTGCCAGCGTACAGCTCCCGCCGCAAATCGACTACGATGCCTCGCTGACCCTTCAAGCAGTGCCGTTGCTCGATTTACTCGCGGCCTTCCCGCTCGAAGGATTCGACCGTCTCGAGGCGAGCGCCACGGATGGCTTCGTCGCACAAATTCCCCTCTCGTTGATCGAGGCGAGCAAGAGCGGAGGTTCGGTCGCGTGGATCGCTGTCGAGAACCCAGACCATCCATGGCCCAAGCTGCCAGGAAAAGACGCCAGCGCCGGCCCGTTCTATTTAATCTGGCAGTATCCCGAACGGTCCCACGTGGCAAACGAGCAATGGCCGTACATGTTGGAAAAACTCACAGCAGTGCAGTCTCCGGAACTTCGCTGGCCGCAGCTTGCGGTAAATGCAGCGCTGCCGGCTGACGCTCCGGCCAGGCGTGGAGAAGCCGTTTTCGCCACCCAGTGTCTTCCCTGTCATCGCCTGAAGGCGGTGGTGCCTCAGAGATTGGGCCGGACCTCTGGCAGCCCATGGCCGCGACCAACTATATGACAGAACCGGGGCTGCGCGCCTTGATCCGCAATCCAAAATCGGTAAGAACTTGGCCGCAACAGCAAATGCCGGCGTTTTCTCCAACCGTACTGCCGGACACCGACCTGAACGCCGTGATCGCGTACCTCAAGCAGATTGTGAGCCAGCGGGGTCGATGAAAATAGTTTCCAATAGGACCCAGAGCACGGGCCGGCCGATCAACCGATTAAAACGCTTCCTGATTGCCTGCGGCCACCAGTGGCCGCTATCGATGCCGTGGCCGCGCACTTCGTCGGCATGGTCGCGCCACGCCTTGAGGAGGTCGCAGTCGCTCCCTGGGTCACGATAAGCAGCCACAACATCGGCAAGCCGGGTATGGATGGTCGTCTCGACGGGCATGCCAACCCGGAGCAACCTGGCAAGCGGTTGGTCCGGCGCCACAATGATCTTTACTGGCAGGCGCTGCACGATCTTGGTAAAGTTGCCGGGGCATTTTCTGGCGGCAACGGCGTGAATGTCGTGCCTGTTGCAGCCGGAACGTCCACCACTGCCGGTCAGGTCTAGTTGTAGGCGTCGACGCGGATCGTGCCCGCCCTCTTCGCGGCGAGGCGGAAAAACCACCTAACTCGCGCAGAAATCCAGCGCGAATGTCCGCTCGCCACCCATAGCTGGCCTTCGATCGCCCGCTTGCAGTAGCCGGTAATAATCCTCACCCGGGTGCGGCGCCCTGCGTCGTTGTCTGGTAGACGAAGAGCGACGTGCTCGCGGCCATGAACAGCCGGTCGCGCTTTGGTCCGCCAAAGGCGAGGTTCGCGCACACCTCGGGCAGGCGGATGCGGCCGATCAGTTTGCCTTCCTTGGTGAAGCACAGCACGCCGGCGTAGCCCAACGGCGCGTTCGAGCTGATCCACAGATTGCCAAAGACATCGGCGCGCATCCCGTCTGGGCCGCATTTGATCCCGTCGAGCATCATGTCGGTGAACAGGCGCATATTGGTCACCTTGGTGCCCTGCACGTCGTATGCATAAACCTCGCGTTTGCCGCCGGGTCCGGTATCGCCCGGCCCCTGGCCGGTGCTGATCACGTAAAGCGTCTTGTAGTCGGGCGAGAAGCACAGCCCGTTCGGGTCGGGGAGCTGCGATTCAGGAATTGCCACCTCCAATTTGCCGCTCGGGTCCCAGCGATAGACCGCGGTCGGCAACTCGCGCTTGCGGCCGCCGATGACCCCGGCATTGGGCGCGCCGACCTCCGGCTTCAACACGCCGAGCGGGTTGGTCGGGCCGCCCGCCTCGTCGGGATGGCCTTCGTTGAGCCGGTCGCCATAAGGCGGGTCGGTGAACCAGATGCTGCCGTCCAGGTGCGGCACGATGTCGTTTGGCGAGTTGAGGGACTTCCCCTCGAAATTATCGGCGATAACCTTTAGCGAGCCGTCATGCTCCCAGCGCACGACGCGGCGGTTGAAGTCCTCGCAGGAGAGCTGGCGACCCTCGAAATCGAACGAATTGCCGTTGGTGTTGTTCGACGGGCGGCGGAATGCGGTGACCCGGCCGTCCTCCCAGATGTAGCGGTATTGCGTATTACCGGTCACATCGCTGAACACCAGGTACTGACCCTGGCTCGACCAGGCTGGGCCCTCCGCCCATTGCGCCCCGGTCCATAGCCGGCGTAGCGCGCTGTTGCCCGGTGCGAATTGCCGGAACGAGGGATCAACGACGATGACATCGGGGTCAGGATAGATCGAGGGGTGGCCTGGGCTCCAATCGCGCGGCGGGGTGGTGATCGTGCTAGCCGGCGTGCCGAGCTGGGCATTGGCGGGCGAGCTCGCTTGCGCTGACGCCCCGCGCGGCGCCAATGCTGCGGCGCCAGCAAGCCCCGCCGTGCCGGCAATCAGTGAACGTCGCGACAGACTTCCCGGTTCGGTCATGACGGCATCTCCTTCCCCGAATTTGGTTGCGGATAGTGAACACCATTGCCCTTCTCGTCATCCAGGAAGTTACGCGAGCCCGGGGCTTTGCCGGCGAAGAAGTCGATCGGGCGATTCAGACGCACCCCCTCATCTTCGCCGGGCTCCCGATCTCCGAGGCCGTCGCCTTGGGGGGCTCTCTTTCCGCGTCGACGGGGCGGAGCTGACCCTCAACTCCATCGCTGTGAGGCACCGCAGCTCAGGCGCCGGCCGGGTTCGCAACGGGCCGTCGATTTCCGCGGGTCAGCCTGGCTTGCGAAATTTCAGCATGTAGCTGTCGACCGGTTGAGCCGAGGAATGCGAGGGGGTGTCTCGGGCATCCTCAGGAACGTGGAGGAAATCGCCGTGGTCGATCAATTTGAAGCCCACCGCCTCGATCTCCGACCTGACCAGCGCTTCATCCGAACGGTGCAGGGTCTGAACGACGCTCGTGCCGGCGCCGGGCTTGGCCGAGTAATCACCCACGACCAATTCACCTCCCGGCTTCAGCGCATCGTAGAAAGCCTTAATCATCTTGGCACGGTCGACACCAAGGTAGGTGATGTCGTGATAGGCATAGAAAAACGTCACGAGATCGAAATCATGCACACCCGGTGGGGCAGGATCATCGAATGGCTGCACCACCGAGACGATATTGGTGGCCGTTGGTGTCTTGAGCCGTGCATCGAGCCGATCCTTGACGCGCGCATAGGCGGCTTCCGAATTTTGCGCATAAACCTTGCCGTCCGGCGCTACGGCACGCGCCAGAAGTTCCGCTTTCCACCCGTATACCGCGAAGATGTCGAGGATTTTCATGCCGGGCTTCGCGCCAATGAACGCCAGCCACTGCGCCGGCGCGCGGTTGGTGTCGAGCTTGCGATCCGCGTCGGTTCGGTCGGGAGCAGCAATAATCGCCGCGTAGTCTGGGACCGTCTGTGCGGTCGCCGTCGGCGTGGCCGCGATAGCGGACAACGTCAGCAGGCAGGCAAGGATCTTATATTTCAACATTTCGTTCCCCGATTGCTTGCTTTTGGCGTGCGCGCCGCCGCGCCTACTGTCGGCAAGTCGATGTGTAGAGGCGCAGAGTTTAGACGACCGCTCCGCGCCGATCGGTCTAGGGCACCGCGATGCTGCCCCGGCAGGGACATCAGCGTAGCACGTGTAGAAGCCCCGACGCGAATGCCCGCTGTCCGCCCGTTTCGGACCCGTTGTCGGCGCCCGGTTGGACGAACCGCGGCATAACGCTTAGAGCACCTGCCTTGCTCGCGCTACCGCCGCTCTGTTCCGGTCACCACCATGTCGACGTCCCGGCTGACGCACCCGGAGCAGACGAGCCGCTCGCGCCACTCGGGAACGGTGGTCTCGGCGCCGAACCCCGCGGCCATCTCGGCGGCATCGGGCTGACCTGATGGCCGCATGCCTTGCACCACAGGATCAGCAGCACGCGCGCCGGGCCCGCGTTGCCGAGCGTCATCGGCGGGCCTGATTTGGACTTCATGCAACACCTTTTGGGTCACCGCGCGTTCGTTCAGAAGTGTCCAGGCGGGAGCCGTGCTCGCGCTTCACGATCGCATGCCGCGGGCGTGCCCTCGCGGATCTTGGCAACAAAGTCTCACGAAACGTTTATGCCGCTCGGAGATTGTATGTGTGAGCGCGAGCTAGGCTGATGCCTCGACCCCCTGGATCACCACTTGCCGCTCGTGGACAACCTCGAACGCGAAGGTCGCTCGAAAATGTCAATTCCCCTGGAAGAAGCCGCCGCCTATCTCCTTAAGCTTGAGGCAGATCGAGCCGCTGCACTCGCAGCAAGCGAAGAAAAGGTGCGCGAGGCTATGCTGATCAAAGCGCGGGAGGACGGATTCAGAGAAGCAATGGAGATTTTTGGGTTGACTATCAGTTTAAAGGAGACCGAAGGAGAGCCGGTTGAAACTTGCCGCGAAAGGCGTCGGGATATCCGTCAACTAATAATCAAGGAACTCTCTTTTTCTGGTAAATCTATGACAAAACATCAGATCGCAAAAGCAATTAATTATATCCCAGAAAAAACTGAAGCGGCGCTAAAGCGTTTGGAAACTTCCGGGACGGTACAAAATAGAGACGGCTATTGGGAAGTTATTGCTATCCCTGGCGCTCAAGCGAATGGGCAAGCCCCTCACTAAGGTCGTCCGGCATTGCGGCGACCGTAGGCGCTTGCCATTACCGTGGCATTGAACGGTAATATTTTACCGAAAATCGCGCGCAGTTTCCGAGGGGTCACGAATTTTCGTCGTCCCTCGACGCCCACCCCGGATATTTCCCCGAACAGACCGCTCTCGACCCTCTTCCGACGTTCGATCACGACATCCCCAGTTGCGCCATTCGACCCAAGGCGATCGCTCGGCCCGCGCCATGGCCTCGGGCGCTATCGCCCCGAAGCGGCCATTCCCTAAACACCACGTTGGTTTGGCGCGGTGGAGCGGCGTCACTGCTTTATCGGATATTCTGCGAAGGTCGCATGGAGTGGACGGCGGAGGGCGAAAATTCGATGCCGACGGTTTTCTTCATCACGCATCCGGATGTCGTGATCGACCCGAGCGTTCCGGTTTCTGATTGGCCGCTCAATGAGCGCGGCCGAGCGCGGATGCATGGGATGAGAGCCCTGCCTTGGGCGAGAGAGCTGCGACGCATAATCGCCAGCAGCGAGCGCAAAGCGCGCGAGGCCGCACAAATCCTCGCTGAAGATCTTGGGCACGATGGCTACAGCGTCATTGCGGACCTCGGCGAGAATGACCGCTCGGCGACGGGTTTCCTCGTCAGAGACGAATTCGAAGCGACCGTCGATGCATTCTTCGCGCAACCGCAAGAGAGCATCCGAGGCTGGGAGCCGGCAGCAGACGCGCAGGCGCGGATCGTGCGCGCGATTGAGCAGGTCGTATCGCAAGCCCCTGAGCCAGCCGCCGACATTGCAATTGTGGGGCACGGCGGGACCGGGACCTTGCTCTATTGCCACCTCGCTGAGCTGCCGATCGACCGGCGCTACGATCAGCCCGCGACGAATGGCGGAAACTGGTTCGCCTTCGATCGCATCAACCGGAAACTTTTGTATGAGGGATGGCAGTTGATCGACGATCGACGCGCCAGCAGGGGAAACGACACGCGCCGCGCGATGAGGCCAGCCTCGATGAGGTCGAGCTGATCGACTTAGCCGGGCGTCGACGTTAGGAGCGGCGCGTCAACTGAAGTTGGCGAAGGAGAGCTTATGGAAATAGAGACTACCGGAACGCGCATAGTTTATGAGAACCGATGGATGCGCGTGCGTGAGGACACAATCCGTCGTCAAGACGGCTCCGCTGGAGTATATGGCATAGTCGAGAAACCTGATTTCGTAGTTGTTGCTCCGGTAGAGGACGATGGTCGCCTACATCTTGTTGAGCAGTACCGTTATCCAGTGAAAGGCCGGTATTGGGAACTTCCTCAGGGTTCTTGGGAGGAGACACCAGGGGCTGATCCGTTGGAAGTGGCACGTGGTGAATTGCGCGAGGAGACTGGTCTCGTCGCTGCCCGAATAGTGTATGTCGGCCATCTCTTTGAAGCCTACGGCTATTCCAACCAAGGATATCATATCTTCCTCGCTTCTGGTCTACGAAGGAGCGATGCGGCGCCGGAGCCTGAGGAGCAAGGACTCGTAGCGCGGGACTTCTCTATGTCGGAGGTCGAGCAGATGATGCAGAACGGTGGGATCAAAGACGCCACAACTATCGCTACGCTGGGGCTGTTACGGCTGAAAGGCTTTCTATAGCCGCGAGGAAGATGACCCTCAGAAGCCAGCTCGGCGTCAGCGAGACCGCGATGCGGGAATTGCGCGCCCGAGGCCTATTATGAGCCCCTTGGTGAGAAATGTTGCCCTCGTAGCCCGCTTGGTGCCAACAGCCAACCTTCCGCTTTCGGTTCGCGTGAAACGGGTTGCGACTCGTTGCGGACGTTATGCCGCTTGGCTGCGCAAGAACGTGTCGCCATCGCCGCTCTCGGCGAGTTTTGCCCGGGCAAAGGCGCGCGTCGTCTCGGGCAACCGCAGGTGCAGCTCGGCACCTCGCATATCCGCCATAATCAGCGATTTTGCGATGAGCTCGATCACATTTTCGACGATATCGCTCTTCGAATGGCCCATATTGGCCGCCACCGTCGCGGCCGCGCTAAGCGTGAAGCTAGCGGAAAAGACCGACAGGCGGCACAAGATCGATTGCTCGAGGTCGCTGAGGAGCCGATAACCCCACTCGAGCGTTGCGTGCATGCTCTGATGGCGAGGCGGCGCCGTACGATAACCGACGGTCAGCAGTCTCAGGGGATCATCCTCCATTCGCGCGGCAACGCCTCGTACCCCGAAGGCATCGACGCACGCGGCCGCCAACGCGATCGCCAGAGGAATTCCGTCCAGCTTCCGACAAATAGCGGCGACGAGCGGCGCGTCCGCGTCGCTCAGCTCAAACTCGCCCAGGGTTCTCGCAGCGTGCTGGGCAAACAGCTGGACGGCCGGAAAGCTTAACGCCTTCCCGGCGGTGACGCGCGGCAGCGCGGGAGGGCTCGCCAACGGCGGCACGTGGTACACATGTTCGCCCTCGGCACGCAGCGGCTCACGGCTGGTCGCCAGCAACTGCACGTTGGGCGCGCCTCTCAAGACTGCAGAGCCCAATTCTCCGGCGGACGCGATCACATGCTCGCAGTTGTCGAGCACCAGCAGCATCCGCTTGTCCCTAATGAAGGCGACCAACTCGACAAGCGGCTCCTCGGAGCGAGTCGCTATTCCGAGAGCGGCCGTCATTGCGCGGGGCACCAGGTGCGGATCACTGAGCTGCGCCAGATCGATCAACCAGACGCCGTGCTCATAGGTGTCGATCAGCCGCTTAGCCACGTCGAGGGCGAGGGTCGTCTTCCCGATCCCGCCTGGTCCGGCTATGGTGAGCAAACGCTGCTGGGACAGCCGCTCCGCAAGTTCGTTGATGATATCGGCGCGTCCCACAGACCGCGTCAGACGGTTCGGCAAGTTGTGCGGGCATTTCGTCGTCGCGGTCGCCGGCGCTGACGGATGCAGATCTTCTGGGAACGTGACCGGCGCAACAAATCGGTAACCCCGTCCCGGAGCGGTCGCGAGATACCGAGCGCCGCCCTTGCCGCCGCCGAGCATCCGGCGCAGCGCCGCCACCTGGACTTTGAGATTACCCTCGTCGACATGGGTGTCGGGCCAGACACGGGAGATCAGCTTATCCTTGGTGACGAGTTCGCCAGGCCGATCGAGCAATGCAATCAGGGCGTCGAGCGCCCGGCTGCCCAAGCGAACGGGCTCGCCGGCACGCAGTAACAACCGTTGTGCCGGCAGCAGGCGGAAGGGGCCAAATAAAATCGCGCGTCTGGCCGGGCCATTGATCCGATCTGGTTTGGCCGACCAAGGTTGGGCAATCTGTCGATTCTCCCGGTGGACCTTGGTATCTAACTGACGCTCGGGTTCGAGAGACGGAAGACAATGAATTGGCGGCGGCCGGCGCCCCTCTGCAAAGGGGGAGCGTTCGTGATATGCCGAGACGACAATAGTCATGATTCTCTCCTGCCCGTCCTTTGGTCCCCGAGGGCCGAATCAATGCAGGCGAGCAACTCGCTCTCGTTGAATGGCTTGGTCAGGTAGCAAACCACACCGGCGTTCAGCGCCTGCGCCCGAACCCGCTCGTCGTAATAGGCGGTGATCAGAATGGTCGGAATGGACCTGGCGGCCGCGACCAGCCGACTATGGAGCTCGAGCCCTGTCATCCCCGGCATTTCCACATCTGCGATCAAACAGGCGGTGCTGCACAGACGGTTGGATCTGCGGAAGCTTTCGCCCGAGGCGAATGCCGTTGCGGAGAAGTCGAGCGATCTCATGAGGTTCGTCGGCGCATTCCGAGCCAACTCATCATCATCGACGATCGAGATCACAGTTTTCTTCGCCAAGTCCTCGCCTCCCCATCGAGGCAAGGACCTATACCGCGCAGCAACCACCCGCAATTGCACCTGTGGCGGGTTCGCTAGTACCCAGGGAAGGATCGGTTAAGCTTTGGTTGAGGGCGACTATACTTGAGTATAGGTCGGCTGCACCTTAGGAAGGGTTCCGGCCGAGGCACGTTGCGCGCGATATTAGCGCTGGCTCAGAAGGCTACGCGACCGGGTGCGGCGACGACTCGTCCTCGACCGGCAGCGTGAACCGAAAGACAGCGCCGTGGGGCTCGTTCGGCGCTGCCGATAGCCGTCCGCCGTGAGCCTCGACTATCAAGCGGCAGATCGCCAGGCCCATGCCCGTGCCATGGGGTTTTGTCGTAAAGAATGCATCGAAGAGCCCTTCGACGTTTTTTTGGATCGATGCCCGTACCAGAGTTGGCTATGGCGATCAAGACACCCTGACCGCTGACGAATGTAGAACTCACCTTGAGCACGCGGGCGCGATCGGTAATAGGCCTCATCGCATCGACGGCATTCCTGACCAAGTTCAGGATGACCGCCTGCAACTGACCTTTGCTGGCCACCATCCTCGGCAAATCCGTCGCCAGATCTGTCAGAACGAGAACTCGTTCCGACCGCAATTCGGCGCCCGCGAGCTCAAGAACCTCACCTATGATGACATTGATGAAGATTGGGCTCCTTTCTCGATTGGCGATCTGGAATAGCGAGCGGACGCTTCCGAGCACCTCAGCAGCACGACAGCCATCTCTGACGATTTGTTGAAGGGACGCTCGCGCCTCGAGGAGATCCGGGACTGGACGATCGAGCCAGCGCAGGGCTGCACTGCCATTGGCTACCACCGCGGCGAGCGGCTGATTGAGCTCATGGGCAATGGACGCCGCCAGTGCTTCCATCGTCATCATCCGGCTCTCGCGCTCGCGGCGCTGGGCGAAAATAGAGACCGCCAAGCGCTCGTAGAGGGTCATTGTCTCCGTGAGTAAGACGATCAGCATCACGGTGGCTGTTATGACAAGGAACGAACGGCCCGCGTAAAATGCGAGGCTGAATCTTCCGGGAGTAAGTATCCACCCGGCCAACGCATCGCCGTCGTCCGCTCATGACGATCATGAGCCATAAACCGATGACCGATCGTTGCCGCAACCACAGCAAGAGCAGGGCTATGGCGTTCAGCAGCAATAAAAGTATGCCAACGTAACGGAGGCTGACCGTCGCTCGGGCCCTGTTCAGAAAAATCCTTCGTAGATCCGGTTCTCCGGCCGTAGCGATCCAGGTCAACGCGAGAGCGATACGACCGAAACTGCGACGCTCACTGCCACGGCGGTTCGTGAAGAGCCATGAGAACCGGGGGCTCCCGGCGCTCTATCCTTCAGCACCGCATAGCCGATGGCTGCAAGCGGGTATCCGGAAACCCAGAATGCCGAAAGCCAGCCGTTGGTCTGCACACCATCACCAAGAAGGCCGGTCGCTGTAAATGTGCCCGGAAAGCTGAGGAGCAACGGAATGGCCATCAGAGCGGTGAAAAGAAAGCCGCTCGCCAGGACCAGCAGTGCGGCCCGGCGGACAATATGGTATTGAGAAATCAGAAGTGCCCAGGTGACGTGCTTGTGATCGGTATCCAAGCATCGATCCGCGGAAGCTGCACGCTCGCGAACGGGGCTGCGACAGCCGCAATGCCGAGGAGCGCGAGGGCGACCGCTAACGCGACCCGCCGTTCTGTTGGTCCAGCGGGCAGGTTCGCGAGGACGATGTGATTCGCCCGCGCCCGTCGGAAGGACGTGGATGGCCGGAACAAGTCCGGCCATGACGACTTTTGGTTGGTTCCGATCAAGACGCAACAACCCGTTGCCGTTCCCCGGACAGCCCTGCGCTTTCGCGGAAATGAGAATAAACTACTGCATTCCTAAATTCATTATCGGTCGTCTTCTTAGCCGTGCGAGGACATTCGCGTACCCACGAAGCAATCGTCTACGCGGTAAAATGGTGAATGAGGGACCAAACCAACGATCCGGAGGTTAGGTGTGCATCGCTGTGGGATAAGCGGATAAGCTTCGCGGGCTCTGAGATGGACCCCAAAAATGAGACAGTTGGCTAAGGTGGAGCCCTGCCCCTAGAAAGCGCGATGGCGCAGGAGCAGGACATGAAGCGGACACGGAAGAAGCACAATGCGGCGTTCAAGGCGAAGGTGGCGCTGGCGGCGGTCAGGGGTGACCGGACGATCGCCGAACTGGCGAGTGAGTTCGGGGTCCATCCGAACCAGATCTATAACTGGAAGAAGCAGCTGCTGGACGGGGCGGCGAGTGTTTTCGAAGGCGGCGGTGCAACGGTCGAGAGTGTGGCCAGCGAGGCGCAGGTCGATCTTCTGTACCGGCAGATTGGCCAACTGAAGGTCGAAAACGATTTTTTGGCACGAAAGCTCGGCAAATGAGCCGAGCGGAACGGCGCGCGCTGGTCGAGCGCACGGATCCGGCGCTGCCGATATCACAGCAGTGCCGTTTGCTGGCGATATCGCGCTCTTCGGTCTACCGGCGGCCGGACGAGGTCGGCGAGGAGGACCGTACCATCATGGCGTTGATCGACCGGCACTATCTGGCGCGGCCCTATTACGGCTCGCGCCGAATGGCGGCATGGCTGGCCACCCGGGGTCACCTAGTCAACCGCAAGCGGGTCCAGCGACTGATGCGTCTGATGGGACTGGTGGCGATCTACCAGCGCCCGCACACCAGCAAGGCGGCAGCTGAGCACAAGATCTACCCGTACTTGCTCGGCGGGATGGCGATCGAGCGGGTCAATCAGGTGTGGTGCTCGGACGTTACGTATATCCCGATGGCCAAGGGCTTTCTCTATCTGGTGGTCGTCATGGACTGGGTCAGCCGCGCGGTGCTGGCGTGGCGACTGTCGAACACGCTTGGCGCCGATTTTTGTGTCGAGGCGCTCGAGGAGGCGCTCTGCCGATACGGCCGGCCCGAGATCTTCAATACCGACCAGGGCAGTCAGTTCACCAGCGACGATTTCACCGGCACGCTGAAGGATCATCAGATCACCATCAGCATGGACGGCAAGGGCCGGTGCATGGACAACATCTTCGTCGAGCGGCTGTGGCGAAGCCTCAAATACGAGGAGGTCTACCTCAACGCCTATGCGAGCGTGTCGGAGGCCAAAGCAGGTATTGGAGCTTGGCTCGATTTCTACAATGAGGAGCGCCAGCACCAGAGCCTCGGCTATCGCACGCCGCGGCAAATTTACCAGGAAGGCCTGTGGATATGTGGACGATCGGCGTTGCCGACCGGCTCCGCTTCCCCCGCTTCCCGAGCCAGCTCGGACAGCGGGGAAATGCTCGCCTTCGCCCACATACCCACAGGCGCCACAGCCAACAAAGGATTTGATATTGATGAGGTGAAAAGTAGAATCGTCAAACTAGCCATCGCGGTCACCGCGATCGGAGCCGACATCGAAATCGGCCGGGCTACACCTTAAGCAGCGGCTCCGGCTGTCTCACCATCGGGGTCCACCTCACTCTTTGCTAACGCAACGCACCAACACCAAAGAGGGAGAGGGAGAGGGAGACCGATAGGAGGATGTCCATCGACTGGTATTGGCCGGAGATGCCTCGAAGATTCCGTCAGATTTTCGTCAAGCGCTCCGTCACCATATCGTCAGAGGATTACGCTCACACCAGTAATTCTGAAGGTGCTAAAGATATCCACGAAATATGTGCATAACTCTGTAGAAAACTCGAAGCCAATGAAGTCGGATCGTTGCCCCGCCTTAGCTTCCTTAGTCTTTGCCCAAAATTTGGGCAATTACTTACGTTATTGATTTATTTTTATTTTTCATATGGTATGGCTAACTTTTCTCGTGGATATAGGTATCCATCAAATTTTAATCGTCTTCACAGTATTGTCATACTGCCTGTGAATAAATCACCGCGCGGGCCGGATTTACCAGGGCAGCGGCGCAACATCCGAAATCCGGTTCAGCACCAAGGCTTTCCGGCTTTCCGATGGATGGGAGGGTTCATTCGCCTGACGGACTCGCATCAGTGCAGACCTGTCTTAAGCGCTGCCAGACATCGACTCAGCTGACGTACCTGATACAAAGCCGCGGCTCTAAAGTGGATATCTTCAAGTTCAAAAGGTGTTTCGGTAATTAACACCTCAAGTTTTCCCCAATCCATATCATCGGTTTCACCTTGCTCTATATCATCTGTCTCACCTTCCACTAGATCATCGTAGATCTGTTGAGATTTTCTTAGCAGACGGGAAATTTCTGCTTCCTCAATTCCCGATTTGCGAAGGGATGCTTCGTACCCCTCCTGGAACACTTTTGCCGACATCCGCTCGGGATCGGCAGTCAACTCTGCCAACCAGCGTTCTGCCTCTTCGCGGCTCATTTCATCGTTTCGCATTTTTGTCCTTAAACAAAATTCTAGCTTCGGGCTCCGCATTCTAATTTGAGATGCTGATGGCCTTTTACAATCTACTTCTCCACTTTATTTTCTGACCATTGGGCCATTATCGCCACTGTACCGGTGGACCGCTAGTCTAGACGGGGTCCTATAATCCGCAATGAGTCTCGCTCGGCCGGTCGCCAGCCTGTGCCACGATGTCCCCGCTATGGATCCGCCTGTCGATATCGGCCGACCGATCCGGCGTTCGTCGTTGGCTGGCGCCCCGACCGACTACCCTATTTCCGCTACGCCAACCAAAACTAAAGGGCATCGCCCTCGACTGAGCGGAAGACGCTCGTTTCCGGTGGTCACGGCCATAGACGTGCTGGTCGAGAGCTATCGGCCAAGGTTGATGGCAGCGCCGAACCTGTGACGGACGTATGCCGGACGTAGCGGCTTAGACCCGCGAGCTTCCCGCCAAACATCACTCTCGCGGATGTTGTATTCATGACGAGCGGTCTTTGACCCGCTGGTCGCGCATCCCTGGGACCAGCATGCGACTAGGTGGGCTGAGGCTCAGTCGATTAATCACGACCTTTGCGATTGCAACGATGCGCGGTCTTGTGTTTTCGTTGATCTGACCCGGTGAGCAGAATCGGGCGGCTTCGGACCCGTTCGGCAGAGGTCGCGGATTCCGGTTAGGCGATCGGACCGAGTGGAATCAATGCTATGCCCGGTGTCCAGCAAAACTCACCGGGCAGTGTAGGCGTGTCACGGCGATCCACTTAGATGCTCGATAGAGCCCGGGCATGACATCAGCGAGGCCGGGGCCAAGAGGTAGGGGGAGAGTGCGATGGAACTTGGGTTGAGGGGGCGCAAGGCGCTGGTGACTGGCGCTTCGAAGGGGATCGGACGGGCTTGCGCCGAGGTGCTGGCCGAGGAAGGCTGCGATGTCGTGCTGGTGTCGCGCACCGCGGATGATCTTGAAGCCGCCCGGGCGGCGATCGTCGCCAAGCACAATGTCGCGGTACGCTTCTATCCGCTCGATCTCTCCGACAGCCGAAATGTCGACAAGCTCGCCGCCGAATGTGCCGAGACCGAGCTCCTCGTCAACAATGCCGGCGCCATCCCTGGCGGCGACATTGTTCAGATCGACGAGGCCCGCTGGCGCACCG
Organism: uncultured Alphaproteobacteria bacterium; assembly: GCA_963703745.1. Classification (GTDB taxonomy): domain Bacteria; phylum Pseudomonadota; class Alphaproteobacteria; order ATCC43930; family CGMCC-115725; genus AP-15. The sequence goes on from CAVPFL010000003.1 coordinate 248,237, forward strand.
CCTGGGATTTGAAGGTATTCGGCTATATCAACATGACCCGGCGCTTCTACGCGCTGATGGCCGCGCGCAAAATAGGCGTCATCATCAATATCCTCGGTGCGGCCGGCGAGAACCCCGATTTCGACTACATCGCCGGCTCGTCGGGCAATGCCTCGTTGATGGCGTTTACGCGCGCAATGGGCGGCACGTCACCGCGCGATGGGCTGCGTGTGATCGGCATCAACCCGGGCCCGGTCATGACCGAACGGCTCGTCACTTTGATGCGCACCCGGGCGCAAACTCAGTTCGGCGACGCCGAGCGCTGGACCGAGTTCATGAAGCCGCTCGCCTTCGGTCGGGCCGCCAGGCCCGAGGAAATCGCCTGGATGGCAGCCTTCCTCGCCTCCGACCGATCCGGCTATACGACCGGCTCGATTGTCACGATCGACGGCGGCGGGTCGAGCCGACGAAGCGCGCTGTGACGGCGCTCAGGCTCCGCGACGCGAGCGGGCTCGGCGGGCACCAAAGAGCGCGAGCGCGGCCGCCAGCAGAGCCAGGCTGGAAGGTTCGGGAACGACGACCGAGAGGGCCGCGAACAGCCCGTTCGTCTCCGATCCGAGTCCCGTCGTAAAATAGAGGATATCGGCACTGCCGCCACTGGCGCTGCCGCTCCCGAAGGTAAGGGCCCAAAGGCCCTGCCAAGCTGCGTTGCTGTCGAGCGTGCCTTCGAAAGCTCCGGTAGTGGGATCGTATGCGTTGATCTCACCGCCGTCGGCACTGAGGTTGCCATAGGCAAAGTTGCCGACCAGCAGGTCGTCGCTGAACGGACCAAAATCGGCAGGGACTACAGCGATGCCCCATGGCGCGGCGAGCTGGCTGCTTGTGCTGACTGTGGTGAAAGTCCCGTCGGGGTTCAGAATTGCCACAGCCCCCACCGTTGCCATGGTCTGGGCCGAATGCCCGGGGGGTGCGAAGGTCACGTAAATCGTGCCGCCCACGTTCTGCACGTTGAACGGAACGAGGTTGGGAAAGTTGGGATCGGCAAAACTGGCCGTATGCATGAAGGAGCCGTTGAAGAGTCGACAGTACCCGCAGCGTTGTTGGCAGCATAGAGGAGCGGCGCCGAGGTGGTACCGCCAATGGCCAGACCGGTGTAAGAGGCCCCCGTAGGGCCCGCCGCTGCCAGCGCCGAACGTCGGGCCTGATCGCGACCCCGGTCAGGAAGCCGTCGAGCTCGGAGAGGCTCATCGCAGTCACGGGCGCGCGTGCGGAGCGCAGGAACTCTTGCAGCGGGGTGAAGCACGGGCGGTTGCGGCGGCGAAACATGGACATTCGGCGGTCTCGATAACATTTTCCGGTTGGAAGGAGCTCGGCGTTTGCGCGGCAGGCGCAGCGCAGGATCGCATGATCGGCAAATCATAGGTCTGGAAAAACCAGGCTCTATGTGCCACGGTGAGGCTGAAATAATCGGAGGTGTGCCATGAGCCCGCTCGATGTCGCCGACAACAAGGTCACGGACCCACACGACGGTACGGTCGCCTATGTGCCGCCGCTTCAGCGCACGGCAGGACAGCCGGAGCCGATCGCGGCTCATGGCGGTCTGTCCTACATGGCGTTCGACCGCGACGGCGATGCCGGAACCGCCGTGGCGCTCGAGGACGCGCTCGCGGAGATCGCCTCGGGCGAGAGCCAGCGCCTTACCGACATGCTCGACAAGGCGCCGCCCGGCCCGATCAAGACCAAATGGGGCCTCGGCTTCCGCAGCTACGACGAATGCCTCAACTACATCCGCCAGTCGAACAGCATCAAGGCTCCGCCAGGCGGCGTGGCGTTGCCGCTGCCCTATACGGTGTACGCGCGGCCGAGCTACTCCGTCGTGCCATCCAACGCGATCTGGCGGGACCCGGCGCGCGCTGAGACAGCCATGATCCTGCGCACGAACGAGCGGGGCAACCGGCGGCGGGACCTTTATTTCCCGCAGGTGCTGCGTGATGCGCGGCGGATCGGCGAGTACTACCCGGGCCTCTCGCCGAACAGCCCCGAATGCATGGACAAGCTTGGCGTGTCGCTCGCGCATCTCGAGTCCAAATGCACAAATATCTACGATGCGGCCGAGGTGGAGCGGGTGTACTACCCGGAGATCGAGAAGCTCCTGCTCGAGTTCTTCCCGGACGCGACCGACGCATTGGTCTACAACCACGATGTCTTCGACAAGGACTACCAGGGCGACCGCACGGAGGATCAGGACGGCAAGAACCCTGGCGTGAACGCCAATTACGCCAACCTCGTGCATAACGATTTGAACGACAACAGCGGGCGCGTGCGCTGCCGCGAGCTGCTGACGAAGAACTTGCGTAATTTCGGGCGCCAGCAGCACTACACCGAGGAAGAAGCCGACGCGAAGATGTCGCGGCGGTTCACGTCGATCAACCTCGCCAAGCCGATCGAGACGGTCGAGCAGTTTCCGTTCGTGCTCTGTGCGTGGCCCTCCTTCGCCGACCAGCCCTACATCACCAACTACCGGATCTACGACGACCGTGTCGGCGAGACCACCCGCTTCACCTACCGCCCCAACCACGAGTGGTACTGGTTCCCTCAGCAGAAGACGACTGAGGTCTCGATGCTCAAATGCTATGACTCGGTGACCGACGGCTCCGTCTCGCGCTGGTCTTTCCACACCGCCTGTATCGACCCGACCGCACCCGCCAATGCGCGGTGCCGCAAGAACGTCGTGGTCCGGTCCTTTGTCTTCTTCTAACAAGACGGGGAGAGGTCCAGCAATCAACTTCTGGAGAAGGAGATACCATAATGTTCAGCCATATCATGGTCGGCAGCAACGACATCGCCCGGTCTAAGAAGTTTTACGATGCACTGTTTACCGCGATCGGCGGGCAGCCCGGCACCGAGGTGCGCGAGGGCCGGCTGGCCTACACTCACAGCGGCAGCCGCTTCATGGTGACCAAGCCAAACGATGGCAAGCCGGCCAGCTCCGCCAATGGCGGCACGATCGGCTTTTCGGTAGGCGATCCCAAACTGGCTGAAGCGTGGCACAAAGCCGGGGTCGCAAATGGCGGCACGTCGATCGAGGACCCGCCGGGCGTGCGCCCTAATGGGGCATATCTCGCTTATCTTCGCGATCCCGATGGAAACAAACTGGTCGCGGTTGCCCGTCCGGCTGCCTGATTCTCTCTAGAGCTTGAAGAGAACCGTCCTGTTGGGGCGGTTCTCTTAAGCGCTCGCCGGATTTCGGTGCCCTTACGCTGGTCGCTATTCGAGCAGCCCGAGACCGACCAGCATCGGGCGCACCGTGTTGCGGGAGCGCCCATTCCCACGAGCCCGCCCCCAAGATCTCTTAGTGGCACTCGAACCGGTTCCCACCGACGAGCCCTGAGTGTCGGCTGTCGGTCCGGTCAAGAGACCTTCGGCGGGACCCACGACGACGGACGAGACGCGCCGATTCCGGACCTTCCCGCCCTCTAGACTGGGGTTCCACCCAAAACCAGTCCTTCACCAGCGTGAGGACTTCGGCCCTTCGTGACCCGAACCTGACTCTCACGGCCGGTGTACGTGGGTCATCTGCGGGCGCGCAATTGCCGGAGGCGCCTTCTACATTGTTAGCCGAGTGGCGAAGGCGCATTCTGAAGCTTGGCACCCGCTTAATTGGGAAGGTCGCGCCTAACGGCGCAAACAAAGAGCCTACAGGGAGCGACACATGGATCTCGATCGTCGAGCCTTCTTGCGGGACTCCGCCGGTGCGGGCGCTTTTGCGCTTGCCAGCGCTTGGCGCGTAGAGCCTGCCATGGCACAAGCCGGATCAGGACACGAACTCGCCACGCTGACCATCGTCGAGCTTTCACAACTTCTCGCCAACCGAATAATCACCAGCCGCCAACTCGTCGAACAGGCGCTCGCGGCAATTAAAGACCCTCAGGGAGAGGGTTCGCGCACCTTTCTCAGTGTGCACGAGAGCGAAGCGCTGGCCGCCGCCGACCAAGTGGATGCGCAACGGCGCGATGGCGCAAGGCTGCCCGCACTCGCGGGCATACCGATTTCGATCAAGGACCTGTTCGACGAGGCCGGCGTCACTACGCTTGGCGGATCGAGAGTGCTGGTTGGGCAGCCGGCAGCGGCGCGGGACTCGACTGTCGTTGAGCGCTTGAAGAACGCCGGAGCCGTCATCATTGGACGCACCAACCTGCCCGAGTTCGCGTACTCGGCCCTTGGCCTCAATCCGCACTACGGCACACCGAAGAACGTCTTCGATCGCGCCACCGGCCGCATCCCCGGTGGTTCGTCGTCGGGCGCGGCAATTTCGGTCACAGACGGCATGGCGGCCGGCGGAATTGGTAGCGATACCGGTGGATCGATCCGCATCCCAGCTGCACTCAACGGTCTGGTCGGCTTCAAGCCCACCGCCCGACGCGTGCCGCTCGATGGCGTGCTGCCGCTGTCGTTCACGCTCGACTCGGCGGGGCCGATCGCGAAAACCGTCGCCGATTGCGCATTGCTCGATCAGGTTTTGGCGGCTGAGACCGACGGCGTTCCGGCGCCGGCTCGGCTGGGCGGCTTGCGTTTCGCGGTGCCCAAGACGGTGTTCCAGAGCAACCTGTCGCCGGCTGTTGCGGAAGCCTTTACGGCGGCGCTCGGCCGCTTGTCGGCTGCCGGCGCGACTATCGCCGAGTTGCCGATGGCTGAATTTGCCCAAGCCGCGGCCGTCAATCCGCGCGGCGCGTTGACCAGCGCCGAAGCCTATTGGTGGCACCGGCAGTGGCTGAAAGATGGGGCCGACAAATATGACCCGCGCGTTCTTGTCCGCATCCGCGCCGGCGAGACGATCACCGCCGCAATTACATCGATCTGATTAAACTGCGCGAGCAGTTCATCCGAACGATCAACGCCGCCACTGCCGGCTACGACGCGATACTGACGCCGACGACCCCAGAGACCGCGCCCACGATCGCCGAAGCAGGCAAGGACGATGAGAACTATAATCTCTTCTTTCGGCGGATGGTGCGTTACACTCCCGTCGTCAACGCGTTTGACGGCTGCGCTCTCTCGATTCCATGCCATGTACCTGGCACCGCACCAGTCGGCATGATGATCGCCGGGACGCAAGGCACCGACCGAAGGATCCTGGCGGTCGGTCTCGCAGTGGAAGGCGTTGTCTGGAAGCTGCACGGCTGAATTTGATGGCTGAATCAACAGCGGCAACGGTGTACGGCCCTGTGGCGGCGCATGTCCGTTCCTGGCACCTAATGACTGTCGCTGCACGCTGGTTACAATGCCGGCTCTCACCCCACTAAGACCCGCGACTGGCTATAGGCAGTGACCGCAATGGTGCATGGGCGGCCGGCCCTATCAGCGGCTGGGAGCGTCCGCAGTGTGCGGTAAAGCGACCTCGCCGGGCCCGGGCGGCGGTGTCGCGGCTGCGCCGCAAGCCGCCGATCGCGGCGTATGGTGGTCTGTCCTACATGGCGTTCGACCAGAACGGCGATGCGGGAACCGCGGTGGCGCTCGAGGACGCGCTCGCCGAGATCGCCGCGGGCGAGAGCCAGCGCGTTACCGACATGCTCGACAAGGCGCCGCCCGGCCCGATCAAGACCAAATGGGGGATCGGGTTCCGCGACTACGACGAATGCGTCAACTACGTCCGCCAGTCGAACAGCATCAAGGCTCCGCCGGGCGGCGTGGCGCTGCCGCTGCCCTATACAATCTACGAGCGGCCGAGCTACTCCGTCGTGCCGTCCAACGCGATCTGGCGGGACCCGGCGCGCGCCGAGACAGCCATGATCCTGCGCACAAACGAGCGGGGCAACCGGCGGCGGGACCTTTATTTCCCGCAGGTGCCGCGCGATGCGCGGCGGATCGGCGAATACTACCCGGGCCTTTCGCCGAACAGCCCCGAATGCATGGACAAGCTCGGCGTGTCGCTGGCGCATCTCGAGTCCAAGTGCACAAACATCTACGATGCGGCGGAGGTGGAGCGGGTGTACTACCCGGAGATCGAGAAGCTGCTGCTCGAGTTCTTCCCGGACGCGACCGACGCATTGGTCTACAACCACGATGTCTTCGACAAGGACTACCAGGGCGACCGCACGGAGGATCAGGACGGCAAGAACCCTGGCGTCAACGCCAATTACGCCAATCTGGTGCACAACGATCTGAACGACAACAGCGGGCGCGTGCGCTGCCGCGAGCTGCTGACGAAGAACTTGCGTAATTTCGGGCGCCAGCAGCACTACACCGAGGAAGAGGCCGACGCGAAGATGTCGCGGCGGTTCATGTCGATCAACCTCGCCAAGCCGATCGAGACGGTCGAGCAGTTTCCGTTCGTGCTCTGCGCCTGGCCCTCCTTCGCCGACCAGCCCTACATCACCAACTACCGGATCTATGACGACCGGGTCGGCGAGACCACCCGCTTTACCTACCGTCCCGACCACGAGTGGTACTGGTTTCCCCAGCAGAAGCCGACCGAGGTCTCGATGCTCAAATGCTATGACTCGGTGACCGACGGCTCCGTCTCGCGCTGGTCTTTCCATACTGCCTGTGTCGACCCGACCGCGCCCGCCAATGCGCGATGCCGCAAGAACGTCGTGGTCCGGTCGTTTGTCTTCTTCTAGGAGGAGAGAACGAAATGTTCAGCCACATCATGATCGGGAGTAACGATATCGCCCGGTCGAAGAAATTCTATGACGCTTGTTTACCGCGATGGGCGCACAGCCCGCCACCGAGGACGCCAGAGGCCGACTGGCCTATTCCCACAATGGTAGCCGTTTCATGGTGACCAAGCCCATCGATGGCAAGCCGGCCAGCCAGGCCAATGGCGGCACGATCGGCTTTGTCATGAAGGATGCGGCGCAAGCCGAAGCGTGGCACAAGGCCGGTGTCGCGAATGGCGGCACGTCTATCGAGGATCCGCCCGGCAAGCGCCCAAATGGCGCTTATCTTGCTTATCTTCGTGACCCCGATGGCCACAAGCTCGTCGGGGTTGCCCGCTAAGCTGCCTGAATTTATCGCAGAGCCAAAACTGAGGAGGGCCGTCCTTCGGCGAGGTTCTTCCGCTCTGGTGGACGCCGGCGACCACCGGCGTCCCTGGAGCGGAAAAAGTGCGGCGCTGCAGAGCTCTAACGGACCGAGTTGTAGACGTCACGCCAACGCTTGATGGCTTCGATGTGACCGTCCACCGTGTTGAGGCTCGTGCCCATCGTCACTACAGATATGTGGCTCCCCCCAGCCTTACGCCACGCCGCAATATCGCCAGGCCATCGGTTGTCCCCGCGGCCGTATTGCTGGATCAACTCGAAGCCGAACGCATCGGCATCCCTTCCGAGCTTGCGGAGTTTGGTTTCGATTTGTGCCTTTATTTGGACCGCTTCGGTTTGCGTCCGGCCCGAAAACAGGAACCCGTCCGCGATCCGGGCTGCCCGGTCGTAAGCGGCCTCGCTGAAACCTCCCAGCCAGATCGGGATCTGCCGTTTCGGGCGCGGCAATATCCCGGCTCTGTCGATCCGATGGTCGGAATCCGCATGCTCGACCACAGGCTCTTCCCACAGCTTGCGGAGCAAGGCGATCTGATGCTCCTGCCGCCGGCCGCGGCGGCGAAAATGCCGGGACATTTCGAGACCGTCGAATTCCACCCAGTTCCAGCCGACCCCGACGCCCAGGCGAAGCCGGCCATCCGAGAACAGGTCGACATCCGCGGCCTGTTTGGCGAAGAGCGCAGTCTGCCGCTGCGGCAGGATGATCACACCCGTTACCAATTCGAGCTTCTTGGTGACGCCGGCGAGGTAGGCGTAGGTGACTAACGGCTCGTGAAACGGATCGTTTTCTTTATAAGGGCCGGTCAGCTTCGGTTCCCTGCCTTCGTGAACGGCGCCGAGGACATGATCGTAGATCACAATATGGTCGTAACCCAGGTCTTCGGCCGCCTGGGCAAACGCCTTGACTGCCCCCGTATCGCCGCCAAGTTCGACCTGCGGGTAAACCACACCAGCTTTCATCGTCCACTTCCTCTTTCACGCTGTGAGGCCTTGGGTCGGATGCAGAGCGTTCACGTCCGGTCCGGAAGGAGCAGCCCGATTACCGGCACATAACGTTGGCTCCGACACGGTCGCAGATTATCCCGCGCGACGATGATCGCGAACTGCAAACGGAGCAAACGATCGCCGGCTTGCCGCCTCGAAAGCTTCAGCCTGACCGGATGGACGCGCGCTCGTCGTTCGGGATGACGTTTGCCAGGGAGTCGCCTGCGTGGTCTGCTGCGGGCCGTGGCATCTTCGATCTCATGGAGTGCTGATGCTTGCGGCCACCGTTTGCGAAGGTCCCGGACATGACGATTTGGCAAGGCCGACACGTGCTGCCGAGTTCCGCTGCCAATCCGCGTACGACCCCGTAAAGCGCACCGGATTTCCGCTGTCGGCCGGCTCGGCAAAATCGCGTTCAAGCCACTGATTTATATGAATTCTTGACGCTGACGGGAGCAAATTTTGGGGTCAAACACGCATTTTTCCGCGGTCGACAGCGGAATTGCGACGGGTTCGTATCGGGTGGGCCGCGGGGATGAAATGCGCGGATCCGGCCCGCCCCGGATCAACTCTCGCCCGGGCTTTGAGGGGCGCGGTCGAGAGTGCGGCAGGCACTGCCATCAGCGCCAACTCGACCGGCCCGGAACCGCGGCCCTATCGGGATAGCCCGGCAGGCCCTGGACCCGCTCGCGGTTTGGGTTGATCGGATAGAGCGGGCCCGAACCGGCTTCGAGGAAATAGGGCAGAGCGCGACCGCCGATCCGCCCGGGATCGGGGCTCGGCGCGGAGCGACCCCCGCGTCGGTTGATCGCGGGGCGGTTAGAGGCCAGCGCCTACGGTCATGCGCAGGGCCTAATCGATCGGAACGAGGCAGCCAGCGTCATTCCGCGGCTTGCCGCAACGGACGCACGGCCGCTCGCATCTGCATCTCGTAGGCGTCGCGCCAGGCGATCTTTGCATCGGTGACGAAATCGCCGCTACGCACTTGCGTGTAGATCTCCGGCTCGTCGAGGCCGGGCGGCGCCTTGCCGTCCTTGGCGAAGGCGCGGGCGGCGCGCAGTAGGCGCCGCCGGGTGCGGGCGATCATTATGTCGCTCGGGCCCAGATTCTCGAACTCATGGTCGGTGATCGGCCCCATGCTCTCGGTCACCGCCTGGTCCTGGCCATGGATGCTGGCAATGCCGGTGAAGCTCTCGGTCTTCTGCGCCTCGCGGTCAATCATCCAGTCGTTTGACGGGTTTTGGGTCAGGCGCCATCGGCCGTACCAGTCGGTCGTGTTCGGCAGGTAGTTGAAGCCTAGACGAGAGCCCGGGACCATCTGCCCGCTCTTCAACGGGCGCATCGAGGTCGGCGAGCCGCGCCAGCTGAGGCTGACAAACATCGTGTGGGTGTCGTCCATCGGGACCCACGCGCGGGTATTGACACGGTCGAACGGGCCCTGCGGCGTCTGTGTCCAGAAAGGAAACAGGAAATTGGCAAAGCGCCAATAGGTCTGCCCCGGCTCGGCCGGACGGTAGGCGCAATACATCGTACCGTAGTCGGTGTCGGTGATGTGATATTCCGGCGCCCGGTTGACGACCGTCCAGCGCATCAGGCTGTCCGGCGGCACCTCGTCGGGCTGCACGCTACCGGTATGCAGAAAACCGAAATGCGACGTGTCGATGTCGCCCTCCAGCGCCTGCAGCCAGTTGCATTCGCGCTGCACGAAGTTGATCTGTAGATCAGCCGCCGGCATCAGCGAGGCCTCGATTGCCGGTAATGGCGGCGCCTCCTTGCGCGTACCCATATAGACCCAGACGAGGCCATTGCGCTCTGCGACCTTGTAGGCTTTGGCTCTGACCTTGTCCTTGAAGTCTTGGTGCGGCGGCGCGTTGGGCATGTCGATGCAATTGCCTTCCGCGTCGTATTTCCAGCCGTGATAGACGCAGCGGATGCCGTTCTCCTCATTGCGCCCGAGGAACAACGAGGCGCAACGATGCGGGCAGCGATGATCCATGACCCCGACGCGGCCCGAGCTGTCGCGGAACGCGATCAGCTTTTCGCCGAGTAGCATCAACCGCATCGGCGCGCCCTCGCGCTCGAGCTCCGACGACATCACCGCCGGGATCCAGTACTGCCGCATCAGCTCACCCATCGGCGTGCCCGCGCCGGCCAGGAGGAGATCGTCGCTGTCTTTATGCTTGCTCATCATCTACCTCGTTTAAACGCTCTTCCGGAATGCGGCGACTGGAACCGAGATTGCTCCGCCTCGCTCGCGATGACAGGTTGAACGACTGTCATCGCGACGAGCGGAGCGACGAAGCAATCTCGATGGTCACGTCCAGTAGGCAAAACCGAGGCCGGTGCCGGACCCGGCCGGTGTCCGGTAGCCCGGGACGTAATGCGACCAAGCCAGATCGAGATGCTCGACCGCGCCGCCGACGCTGATCCACATACGGATCTCGGAGCTGCCGGAATTGAGTTTTTTGCGCGGCAATGATTGCAATGCTTGGCCGTCCTTGCGCGCCAATGCGTCGATGACCCCGCGGTCGAGCTCCTCGTCGACGACGAAGTGGCTGAGCCCGCCCGAACCGACGATGCCGATGCGCGCGTTTCCGGGATAGCTCTCGACCGCCTCGCGGATCGCCTGGCCAAGCTTGTAGCAGCGCCGGGGCGTCGGCTGGTTCGGCGCATAATAGGTGTTGAGGAACACCGGCACGACCGGCAGATCGGGGTCCTCCATCAACCGCTTGCGCACGAAGGCGTGAGCGTGGCCTTCGCCGTGGCCGGGCGGCAACCCGTTCGACGAGGCGATGTCGAACTCGCTGTCGATCAACGAGTTAATCAGATGTAGCGCCAAGTCCGATTCGACCGGATAGTCCCTCGGTGCCTTCTCTTCGTAATAGCGCGCGGTGGCGAGCCGCGACCATTCCGGACCCTTGAAATTGGGCGAGAGCGGCACGTTGCGGATCGTGTCGCCGTAGTAGACGAGGATCGACGGCAGGTGATCCTCGTGGAACAGCTCCTTCTGGTCGTCGCCGAGGATGATCAGCGCGTCGAGTTCGGCGCGGCGCACGCTTTGCTTCAAGCGCTCGACCGCTGCCATGGCCTCGTCGTGGCGCGCGGCAAAGCGCTCCGGCCTCAATTCCGGCAGCGCTCTCGGGTCGGCGCGGGTCAGCAATTCCTCGTAAGTGGCGGGGTCGCCCTCCTTGTCGAGAAAATCACGTTTCCCGTCACGGTCGATAAAACTCGGCCAATCCTTGGCCGGGGTATTCAACATCGGGGTGTGCGATGTGGCAATCCCGAGAACGATCTTGGCCATGCCGGTTGCTCCTCCGGTAATCCTGCGGGGAGCGTATGGTCCGGCAGCCGACCCGTCAACCTCTGTGGGCAACCGCCGCGGTAACGGTGCAACCATGCTGGAAGGCGGGGGCGCTCATTTCTCGGGGATGCCGTATTCACGCGACAAGGCGGCGATGCGATCCGCAAACTGCGGCGTGAAGTAGCGAACCCAGAGCCGTTGCGTGGTCGACAGCGTCCACTTCGGAGCGAGCGCGCGGAACGCGGCAAACTCTGCCGCGGCCTGCTCCTTGCGGCCGGCGAGCGCGTAGGACAGGCCGAGCCAGAAGCGGACCGCAGGGACGCTCCGCCACTGCGGCGGGCCGTTCTCGAGCAGGCTGATAGGTTCGTCGACCCGTCCCAACCGATCATAGACTTGCGCCAGAAAGACAGCACTCTGCGACGACGTTGGATCGGCCTCGCGCGCCCGCTCAAACCATTCCGCAGCGTTAGCGTAATGCCCGGCAAAAGCCTCGATCCGCCCGCGGAAGGAAAGCCCGAAGGGATTCTTTGGTTGCGCGGCGCTCGCGCCCTCGATCTCCGTGATCGCCTCTTTGTAATGTCCTACGGCGCTCAGCGCCACCGCATGCAAGCCAGACTCCCATATGTACGGGTGGGGATTGAGCCGCAGGGCCGTTGCGAACTCCGCGGCCGCCTCGTCGAAATGCCCGAGCTGAAAGAGGACAAGCCCGAGGTTCCAGCGGCTGGGGTCCTCGTTCGGCCCCAGCTCCACCGATTTTCGCGCGTCCGCGAGCGCCGCGTCAGGGTCGTACTCCGGCAAGTCGGGTTGCATCTCCAGCCGGGCGCGCAACATGTATGGGCCCTCAGACTCCGGGTCGAGCTGGAGGACCTTGTCATTGAGCTGCCGGGCGCGATCGAGCGCCGCAATCCGATCTTTAGCCCAGCCCAAATCGGCCTGATCGAAATAGGTGAAGGCCAGGACCTGCCATGCCGTTATGTAACTTGGGTCAAGATCGACAGCGCGTTGTGCCAGTTTCTGCGCCTCGCCGACGTCGGCAGGGTTGAAGCGAAAGTACACTTGACTTGCTTTGATGAGGTTCTCCCAGGCTTCGAGGTTATGCGTGCCATGGTAGCTTCGGGACAACGCCCCGCCCCTTAGCTGCACGTCGAGCGCACCGGCGATCTGCAGACTGAGGTCGTCCTCGAGCGCGAACAGGTTGGTCAAGTTGCGGTCGAATTTTGGGCCTCTTTTGAAATCTGAGTGGGTGGGGGGTCTGATAAGAGTGTCCTGTGGTCGCGGTCAAGGGCGGGCGAAGCCCGGCGCAGCGAACCCTTGACCGCGACCACAGGACCCGACAATCGAGCTTTGCTGAATGCCGGCATGGTGCGGCATTCAGCAATGGAAGCAAGAGCCCGTGGATGCAGAACCAACTGTTTGAGGCCGCCCTCGGCATCGCCAAACCGTGGTACGTGCGGGGTGTTGATTTCGACGCCGCCCGCAAGATCCTCACCATCGGCATCGACTTTGTCGCCGGCGCCCGGTTTGCCGCGCCTGGGGTCGAAGGTGTCCATCGGGTCCATGACACCCAGACCAAACGACTGCGGCATCTCAACTTCTTCCAGCATGAATGCTACCTCGAGGTCAGAACCCCGCGGGTCAAGCTACCGGATGGGCGGGTCGTCCTGATCGAGCCCGACTGGTTTGGCAAGCTCTCCGGCTTCACGCTGCTGTTCGAGGCGTTGGTTCTGGCCATGGCCCAGCAGATGACCTTTGCCGCGGTCGCCAGGCTGGTCAACGAGTCCTGGCACCGTGTGCATGCCATCTGTTCACGCTATGTCGATCTCGCCATGGCCGAAGCCGACCTCTCGCCGGTGACCGCGGTGGCGATCGACGAGACCGCCTGCCGGCGCGGCCACGATTATTTGACCATTGCTGCCGATGCCGACGAACGCAAGGTGGTGTTCGTGACCGAAGGGCGCGACGCTATCACCATCGCCCGCTTTGCCGAACACCTTGCCACGCACAAAGCGCGGCCCGAGCAAATCACCACGGTAAGCATCGATATGTCGCCGGCCTTCATCCGCGGTGTCACCGACCACCTGTCCCGGGCGCGCATCACCTTTGACAAATTCCATGTCGTCGCCCACGCCTCGGCCGCCCTCGACCAGACCCGGCGGCTTGAACAGCGGCGCGATCCCGGGCTCAAAGGACTGCGCTGGACCTTGCTCAAGGACCGCCAGCGGCTATCGGCCGAAGCGCGCGCCGACCTCGATGCCCTGATCAGCCAGGCCGCCACCAAACGCACCGCCCGCGCCTGGCTCTACCGCGAAGGACTGCGCGCCATCCTCGATCGCAAGCAGATCAATGTCGTCGCCGCCATGCTCAAGCAGTGGTGCACCAATGTCCTGCGTTCCAAGGTTACGCCAATGAAGGATGTCGCCCGCATGGTCCGTAGACACTTCGATGGCATTGTTGCCTGGACCCAAACCCGTCAGACCAACGGCTTCATCGAGGCCCTCAACGGCCTCTTCCAGGCCGCCAAACGCAAAGCCCGCGGCTACACCCGCTTTGCCACCATGCGTACCGTTCTGTTCCTCATTGCCGGCAAGCTCGACTTCACCCGCATCAACCCTTACGCCGCTGACCCACTCCAAATTCAATAGAGCCTTTGAATTTTTGCGACAGCAGATGATCGTCGTTGACGGTGTCGATCAGCTGCGCGGTCACCCGGATGCGGTCGCCCGATTTCTGCAGGCTGCCTTCCAGCACGTAGCGAACGCCCAGATCTTTTGCTGCCGCCCGCGGCGCCACCGCCTTGCCGCGATAATCCAGGGTCGCGTTGCGCGCGATGACGAAGAGCCCGGGGTTCTGCGCCAGCGCGTCGACGAGGTTGTCGGTCAGGCCATCGGCGAGGTAGTCCTGCGCCGGATCCCCGCTCAAATTGGCGAACGGAAGCACGGCGATCGACGGCTTGTCGGGCAGCGCCGGCGGTGCCGCGGGTGCGCCAGCCGCGGACGGCGCCTGATAAGGCGGGTATAGGCGCCAGAATGCAGCCGCCCCGGCGGCGAGGAGGACCACGGCGGCGATGCTGGCTGCGATCGCCCGGCGCGGCGTCCACCTTCGCCGGCGCTGTGGCGCCGTGGCGGCGACCCGCACCCCAGCGTCGGTCACGACCCGATAGGCGCGGACCGGCCGCGCGATGTTCTTGACCTGCTGCTCGCCCATGTCCTCGAACGACAAGCGGGCTTGTCGCGCACCTGGTCGCGCACCATCCGGCTGACACAGATCCCGCCCGGATCGGCCAGGGCTTCGAGGCGTGCGGCGACATTGACGCCGTCGCCGAATATGTCGCTCTCGTCGATGATGATGTCGCCGAGATTGATGCCGATGCGGAATTCGATGCGACGGTCCGGCGGCACATCGCCGTTCCGCTCGGCCATCGCGCGCTGGACCTCGACGGCGCAGCGCACTGCGTCGACGACGCTGGCGAACTCGGCCAGCAGACCGTCGCCGGTGGTCTTGACGATGCGGCCGCGGTGCTCGCCAATCCTCGGATCGACGAGCTCGCGCCGGTGCGCCTTCAACCGGGCGAGTGTCCCTCCGCCCCCATCAGCCGGCTATAGCCGGCGACATCGGCCGCCAGAATGGTCGTCAGTCGTCGCTCGACCCGATCGTTGGCCGAGCGTGCCGCTTCGTGCCACTTGAGCCGTGTGGTGTTCATCGCCTTTGTGCCCGGGCGCGCCCGATCCTATAACGGGAGTAAGGCACGGCAGGAGCTTTCCTATGCTGGATATCGCCAAGGCCAGGAAATTCGTCGATCAATGCTGGGATGACGAGGTCATCCCGACCCTGTTCGAATACATCAAGATCCCCAACAAATCGCCGTCCTTCGACCCGGATTGGGCGGCGCACGGCTTCATGGAAGATGCCGTCGCGCAGTTCGAGCGTTGGGCGCGGGCGAAGCTTCCCTCGCTCCCCGGCGCCTCGCTCGAGGTCGTCAGGCTGCCCGGGCGCACCCCGGTGATCGTCATCGACGTGCCGGGCGAAGGCGAGGATACCGTGCTGCTCTACGGCCATCTCGACAAGCAGCCCGAGATGGTCGGGTGGGCGGAGGGGTACGGTCCCTGGATTCCGCGCCTCGAAGGCGACAAGCTCTACGGTCGCGGCGGTGCTGATGACGGCTACGCAATGTTCGGGGCGCTGAGCGCGCTCTTGGCATTACGCGAGCAAGAAATGTCGCACGCGCGTTGTGTGGTCCTGATTGAGGCCTGCGAAGAATCCGGCAGCTATGACCTGCCCTATTACATCGATCACCTCGCTCAAAGGATCGGCAGTCCAGCGCTGGTCGTGTGTCTCGATTCCGGATGCGGCAACTACGATCAACTATGGATGACCACATCATTGCGCGGCATCGCGTCTGGCACATTGACTGTCCAGGTGCTCGACGAGGGTGTGCATTCGGGCGACGCCTCCGGCGTTGTTCCGTCGAGCTTCCGGATTCTGCGTCGGCTTCTGTCACGCCTCGAAGACGAAGAGACCGGAGCGGTCCGTCCGGCGGAGCTCTACGCGCAGGTTCCGTCCGAACGGGTCGCGCAAGCCCGGCGCGCTGCGGCGTCGCTAGGCGACACGGTCTATACCAAGTTTCCGTTGATGCCCGGCATGTCGGCGATGAGCGCGGATCTAACTGAGCTCGTGCTCAATCGCACCTGGCGGCCGCAACTGGCGGTCATCGGCATCGACGGCCTGCCAGATCCGCTCAACGCCGGCAACGTGCTGCTGCCTTCGACCGTCGCCAAGCTCAGCCTACGCCTGCCGCCGACCTTGGATCCGGAAGAGGCCGGCGACCGCGTCGGCGCGTTGTTGGAGAAGGACCCGCCCTACGGGGCGCGGATCGAATACGAGCCGGGGCCGGGGGCGGCCGGATGGAACGCCCCGGCCCTGTCGCCCTGGCTCGAGAAGTCATTGGAACGCGCCTCCGAGGCCGCCTTTGGCGCACCACCGGCTTATATGGGCGAGGGCGGCAGCATCCCGTTCATGGCGATGCTCGGCGAGAAGTTCCCGCGGGCGCAGTTCGTCGTCACCGGCGTCCTCGGTCCTCACTCCAACGCGCACGGCCCGAACGAATTCCTGCACATCCCGACCGGCAAGCGAATCTCGGTCGTGATCGCTCAGGTCCTGGCCGACCAGCATGCGCAGTCGAAAAGCGGGAGCTAGCAACTATGCTCGAAACCTACGAGGGCAGCTGTCATTGCGGACGGGTGCGCTTTCGGGTGCGCGCCGATTTGGCGACATTGCTCGAATGCAATTGCTCGGTATGCACAAAGAAAGGGATTCTGCATCTGATCGTGCCGCCGGAGCAATTTGAGTTGCTGAGCGGCGACGACGCGCTGACGACTTATCAATTCAATACCAAAACCGCGAGGCACACCTTCTGCAGCCATTGCGGAATGCATCCCTTCTACACACCACGATCGCATCCCGACCACATCGACGTGAATGCCCGCTGTCTTGATGGTGTCGATGTCGTAGCTTTGCGGCCACGATTGGTGGACGGGCGAGACTGGGAAGCGACTTGGGGGCGCCGGGCTGCCGAAGACGGGTAGGGCGGGCCTTTACACGTTCCCGAGCGGCTGCGTCGCGTCGGCGAGCCAGCGCGCCGTTTCGGGGTCGACGAGCGGGGTCAGCGTCTCACGGACCGTTGTGTGATAGGCGTCGAGCCAAGCGATCTCCTCATCACCCAGCAACGAAGGGTTGATCAGGTTGCGATCGATCGGCGCCAGGGTCAGGGTCTCGAAACCGAGCATCTCGCGCTCCGCCACGTCGTCGACGGGCTGCACTAACACCAGGTTTTCGATGCGAATGCCGTAGGCGCCGGTCTTGTAATAGCCGGGCTCGTTCGAGACGATCATTCCCGGCAATAAGGCCTGACCGTTGGGCGCCTTCGAGATGCGCTGCGGGCCTTCGTGGACGCCGAGATAGCTGCCGACCCCGTGCCCGGTGCCGTGGTCGTAATCGAGCCCCTCCTGCCACAGCGCTCGCCGCGCGAAGGCGTCAAGCTGCGTCCCGGTGGTCCCCTTTGGGAAGCGCGCCAAGGCCAGGGCGATGTGGCCTTTCAGCACGCGGGTGAAACGGTCGCGCATCTCGGAGGTCGGCGCACCGATCGCCATCGTGCGCGTGACATCGGTGGTGCCGTCGAGATATTGGGCGCCGGAATCGAGCAGATAGAGGGTGCCCGGTTCGAGACGTTTCTCGGTCTCCGGCATCGCCCGGTAGTGCACGATCGCACCATTTGACCCCGCCCCCGAGATCGTCGCAAAGCTCAGATCGCGGAAATGCTCGCCCTCGCGGCGGATCGCCTCGAGCCGGTCGCTGGCGGCGATTTCGGTGAGCTCGCCCT
Source organism: uncultured Alphaproteobacteria bacterium (assembly GCA_963703745.1). Lineage (GTDB taxonomy): Bacteria > Pseudomonadota > Alphaproteobacteria > ATCC43930 > CGMCC-115725 > AP-15. The sequence goes on from CAVPFL010000003.1 coordinate 265,917, forward strand.
TTGGCGCCTCATGTGCGATCCAGGCCAGGAACCGGGTCAATGCCGCACCGTCGCGGCGGTGGGCCGCCCTCGTGCCGTCGAGCTCGATCGGGTTCTTGCACGCCTTTGGCAATAGGCAAGGATCGGCGCCGCGATGGATTTGGGCCCCCGCCGCTTCGAGGCGGGCGAAAACCCAGGACGCCGCGGTTGCCGGATCGACCCGGACGCGACCGCCTTTGCCGGCCAGCGCATCGAGCTCCAGACCGAACTCCTCCGGCGGCATGACTGTCACCCCATTGCCGAGGTGGCGTTCGAGGCCGGGAACGAGCTTCCGTCGGTCGATGAACAGGCTGACGCTGCCGTCCTGACGCAGGATCGCGAATGAGAGCGGCAGCGGCGTATGCGGTACGTCGCCGCCACGGATGTTCAACAGCCAGGCGATCAACTCGGGCATCGTCAGCACCACGGCCGCAGCGCCTTCCTCGGCCAAGACGCGGCCGATGCGGCTTCGCTTTGATTGGGCGCTTTCGCCGGCGAAGCGGTCGGGGTGCGGCACGACAGGCGCGATCGGCGCCGCCGGACGCCCGGACCACGCCCGGTCGAGGGGATTCTCGGCAATCGGGCACAGAATGGCACCAGCCTTTTCGGCGGCGGCGCGGAAACGGTCGACCTCTTGCGGGGTGTGCAGCCAGGGATCGTAGCCCAGCACTGAACCGGGCGCGAGGGCTGTGCCGATCCAGCGCGCCGGAGGCTCGTCGATCAGGTGATGGATTTCGAATAGCTGCGTGTCGACTTGCGCGGCCGCCTGTAGGGTGTAGCGGCCATCGACAAACAAAGCGGCGCGGTCGCGCAGCGCGATCGCCACGCCGGCCGACCCGGTAAAGCCGGTCAGCCAGGCAAGCCGCTGCCCGCGGGGCGGCACGTACTCACCCTGATGCTCGTCGGCGCGCGGCACCACGAACCCGTCGATACCTTGCGCCGAGAGTTCCTGGCGCAGGCGGCTGAGGCGCTCCGAGCGCGGTAGCTTTTCGAAATCCTGGGCCGAGAGACCGTTGCGGTATGTCTTCGCCTTGGCCGCCCGCAGCATTTCGAGGGCACCGGCCAATGCCGGCGTCACCGGGTCGGCGATCAGCGTGTACCAGGCCGTCCCGACCTCGTCCGGCGCTGCCAGCACGCCCTCGATCAGCGCCGCGACGCCTTGCGGGTCATAGGTTGACCCGGCTTCCCGCAGCAACCGCCCGAGTTCACTCGGGTTCGGTTCGGATCCGCTCGTCGTCATCGGCCGCTCCTCTTCTCCTGCAGCGCACTACCAAATACCTCGACATGGCTGAATTGCAACGGTGGCCCTGGCATTTGCGCCTTGCGCAGCCAAATCTTGTGCAGCGCAGCAAAACATGTCACCGGAGCATATAGTATGTTCGTCTTAAACCTGTTGAACTCGGCCTGGGAGGCCATTGCCGATTGGCGGCAACGGGAACGCGCCTATACCGAATTGATGGCGCTCGATGACCACTCGCTTGCCGATATCGGAATCCAGCGCTCGGACATTCGCGCCATCTGCGAAGGTTCTCATGCGACGGCCTCGGTCCCATCAGCAAAACGAGAAGAATTCATCTCACCCGAAGCGCAACTGATTTGGCCTTCGGCCAAACCGTAATGGGGCCTCGCCCTTGCCGGTCATTTCTGCTGTGACCGCGCGCGCAAAACCAGGGTCAACCACCCATCGATGACCAAGCGGCGCTCGAGCACGATGCCGCAGCCGCGGTGCGGGGCGAGCACGATCGGTTCCTGCCGGCGCAGCAATCCCGACAATACCGCCCGTCCGCCCGGCGCCAGCGTGCGGGCGAGGTCGCGGGCCAGCAACGCCAGCGGGCGCGCCAGGATGTTCGACAAGACCAAGTCGTAGCGCGACTTTCGCACCGTCCGGTCACGGTATCCTGGTATCCGACGAACCAGCACGAGGTCAGCGACGCCGTTGCGCGCGAAATTGTGTCGGGCAACCCGTACCGCACCCTCATCGATATCGCTCGCCAATACCTTGCGGTGCAGCAGTTTTGCCGCGGCGACCGCGAGAATCCCGGTCCCGGTCCCGACATCGAGTGGGCGGCGGAAGCGACGGCCCCGGGAGAGTTTTTCGAGTGCCCTCAAGCAGCCCCGGGTCGATGGATGCTCGCCGGTACCAAAAGCGGTTGCCGCGTCAAGCATGATCCCGATCGTGCCGGCCGGCACACGACCGCGGTGGTGCGACCCATAAATAAAAAACCGGCCGATCCGTAAGGGTGGGAAGGCGAGCTGGTTCTCCGCTAGCCAGTCTCGGGCAGGCAATTTCTCCTCGCCAATCTCGACGAGCGTGCCTCCCGCAGCGGCGGCGATGAGGGCGAGGCGCGCCGCGAGACCCGGGGTCAGGACAGGTGCTGGTGGATAGGCCTCGACGCGCCATTCCTCCGGTGCAATCTCGAAGGCCGACACGGCTCCCGCGGCATCATCCAGGAGCGAAAATACAGCGGTTGCCGCGTCCGCCCCGCAGACCTTCGCAAGGACCCGCCAGACCGTCATCCGGAGGTCTCTTCAGGCGCGTTCGACGTAGGCGTCCATGACCTTTTTGTCGCCCGCGACGTCGAAACGGATCGCGAGCTTGTTAGCCTCGACCTCGGTCACCGTACCGTAACCGAATTTCTGGTGGAATACGCGGTTGCCCACGGCAAAGCCCCCAACCGCCCTGACCTCCTCGCCGCGCCGCGGAACCGGAACACTTTCGATCAGCAGCGTATTGCGAGGCCGCGCGGCGGCGGGCTGCCAGAACGTCGTCGCTTGCGGCACATCGTTCGCGTTCCGCCAGTCGGAACCCCAGGCGCCACCCGGTTGCAAGCCGAGTTCGGCGATGATTTCGACGTGTTCGGCGGGCAGGTCGTCGACAAAACGCGAACGAATCGTATTGAGCCATTGGCCGTGGATCCGGCGGTTGGCGGCGAAGGAGATATGAGCGCGGTGCCGGGCGCGGGTCAGCCCGACATAGGCCAGGCGGCGCTCCTCTTCGAGCGCCGCGGGCCCGTTTTCTTCCAGCGCGCGTTGGTTGGGAAACAGCCCCTCCTCAAAGCCGGGCAGAAACACCGTGTCGAATTCGAGCCCCTTGGCGCTATGCAAGGTCATCAGATTGACCATGTCGCCTCCGGCTTCCGCGGCGTTGTCCATGACCAGGCTGACATGCTCGAGAAACCCACCCAGATTCTCGAACTCGGCCATCGCGACGACGAGCTCCTTGAGGTTTTCGAGCCGGCCGGCGGCGTCGGGCGAGCGGTCGGTCTGCCACATCGCAGTATAACCCGATTCGTCGAGGACGATCTGCACCAAGTCGGTATGGGATACGAGTTCCGCCTGCATTCGCCAGCGGTCGAGTGCGGCGATAAAGCCCGCGAGCGCATTGCGTGCGGCAGGCCTAAGCTGGTCGCCGGCGCTCAGCATTCGTGCCGCTTCGACGAGCGTCAGATGCTCGGCACGCGTCCGCGCATGCAACTGCTGCACCGTGGCGCTGCCGATGCCCCGCCGCGGGGTATTCAGAATCCGCTCGAAGGCGAGGTCGTCCGCCGGTTGGTTTACGAGGCGCAGGTAAGCCAGCGCGTCGCGGATCTCCTGGCGCTCGTAAAAGCGCGGCCCGCCGATCACGCGGTAGGGCACAGCCAAGGAGATGAACCGCTCTTCGAACTCGCGTGTCTGGAAGCCGGCGCGAACCAGTATCGCGATCTCACTCAGCGCATGGCCCTTGCGCTGCAAGGCCTCGACCTCCTCACCGACCCAGCGGGCTTCTTCCTCGGCGTCCCACACGGCACGCACGACGACCTTTTGGCCTTCTGCTGCCTTGGTCCACAGCGTCTTGCCGAGGCGCCCGCGGTTCTGCGCGATCATCCCCGCAGCAGCACCCAGGATGTGCGAGGTCGAGCGGTAGTTCTGCTCGAGCCGGGTGATCGTCGCCCCGGGGAAATCGTTCTCGAAACGCAGAATGTTGCCGATCTCGGCGCCGCGCCAACTGTAGATCGACTGGTCGTCGTCGCCGACGCAGCACAGATTGCGGCGCTGTTGGGCCAGGAGGCGCAGCCATAGATATTGGGCGACGTTGGTGTCCTGGTACTCGTCGACGAGCAGGTAGCGGAAGCGCCGCTGGTAGTCGCCCAGGATGTCGGGGTTGCCGGTCAAGAGCGTCAGATTGTGGAGCAGGAGGTCGCCGAAATCGACGGCGTTTACCGTCATCAGGCGCTCCTGGTATTGCCGGTAGAGATCGACCGCCCGACCGCGGGCGAAGTCGCCGGCATCGGCGCGCTGGACCTTTTCGGGGCCCAGGCCGCGGTCCTTCCAGCGCTGGACCATCGCCAGCAGCAGTCGTGCCGGCCACCGCCGCTCGTCGATGTTCTCGGCCGCGAAGATCTGCTTCAGAAGGCGAATCTGGTCGTCGGTGTCGAGGATCGTAAAGCTCGATTTCAAGCCGACCAGCTCGGCGTGCCGGCGCAGGATGCGTGAGGCGATCGCATGGAACGTGCCGAGCCACACGCCCTCGGCCGCTCGGCCGATCATCGCCTCGAGCCGCTCGCGCATCTCGCGCGCCGCCTTGTTGGTAAAGGTGACTGCGAGAAGCTCGGCCGGAAAAGCCCGGCCGGTGCCGAGGATGTAGGCGAGCCGCGTGGTCAGCACGCGGGTCTTGCCGGTGCCGGCGCCGGCGAGGACCAGGACCGGACCGTCCACCGCTTCTACCGCGCGGCGCTGGGCGTCGTTGAGACCGGCAAGGTAGGGAACCTCCGCGGCTGGGGGCCGGGTGAGGACGGCAGGATCGGGCATGTCAGGGATGATATAGCAATACGATGGCGAGGAGACGCGGATATTGGAACGGCGTGGCGAAGCGGGCTAGAACGGCCGGTATGTCATATCGCCCTCTCCGCATCGGTACCCGCGGCAGTCCGATGGCGCTGCGCCAGACCACTTTCGTCCGCGACCGGCTGCTCGCGGCCCATCCCGACCTTGCTGCGCCGGGTGCCGTCGAGATCGTCACCATTCGCACGACGGGCGACCGGGTACAGGACCGCCGCTTGGCTGAAATCGGCGGCAAGGGGCTGTTTACCAAAGAGATCGAGGAGGCGCTGTTCGCTGGGCGCGTCGACCTCGCCGTGCATTCATTAAAGGACGTCGAGACCTGGCTCCCCGACGGACTGGAGATCGCCTGCGTGCTCGCTCGCGACGATCCGCGCGATGCGTTCCTGTCGGCAAAGGCGGCGAGCCTCGCGGCCCTGCCAATGGGTGCGAAAGTGGGCACGGCGTCGCTGCGCCGGCAAGCGCAATTGTTATGTCGGCGACCCGATTTGGTGGTCGTGCCAATTCGCGGCAATGTAGACACGCGGATCGGCAAGCTCGACGCCGGAGAGGTCGACGCGATCGTGCTCGCGCTGTGCGGGCTCGAACGGCTCGGCAAGGCCGAGCGAGCAACCGAGATTCTGTCGCGCGAGGTCATGCTGCCCGCGGTGGGTCAAGGGGCCCTCGCGATCGAGTGTCGTACCGGAGACGACGCGTTGCGGGGGCTCCTCGAGACGCTCCACGATCCGGGTAGCGCTGCTTGCGTCAAAGCCGAGCGCGCCATGCTCGCTGCCCTCGACGGCTCCTGCCGCACGCCGATCGCCGGGCTTGCCGAACTCGACGGTGACCGGCTGGAGCTCGAAGGGTTATTGCTGAAGCCGGACGGCAGTTCCGAGATCCGCGCCCGCTGCGCCGGTGGCATCGGCGACGCGGACCGCCTTGGAACGGAACTCGGCAGCGACCTGCGGCGCCGCGCGGGCCCCGAGTTCGGACTGGATTAGATCGGCGCCGCTTTCTTCTCCCCCAACTTGCCACCCCCTTCGCAAGCCTGGCGGTGCAGCCATTGCTGGGCCGACAATTGGCCTTGGTACACCTCCGCGTACAAGCCGACAGGCCAAGTCAGAACGAAGACGATATTGCTGACGACATCGGTGTTGCGGTTCGGGCATGGGCCCGGCACTAGGAACCCGATCGCCAGCAGCACGACCCCAATGACAAAATAGAGCGCCACGATCGCCCGCATCGTTCCCCCCAAGCAGCTCGACTTCGCGGTCACGGAACAGCTTTCTGACGCGAGACGCAACCCGCCGAGCGTGGTCTGGACAGGGATTACAGAGGGCGCGATTTACCCTGCCGTACGGGAAAATCAGGGAAAAAATCACATTCGTGCGGACAATATCTCTGTATATCAATCGGTTCCGAGTAAATCGGACGCCGCTTTGACGCATTGGCAGGGAAGATTTGACGGCAAGAGGGGCGCCTGGAATGGAACGGGACCAATTCCGCCACGGTGCCACTGCCGGCGGTCGCCGAGGCGATCCACGACCTCTATATCCATATAGCAATTCCTAAATTGACAAATACGCGCACCTGCTATATGGGGCTCATATTCGCTTGGCCAAGACCGCGGCCCGCGTCGACTTGTCCGCGAACAATCTCCTGGCCGATGTGCTGAAAGAGATGGAAAAGAAGACCGGCCTGTGGGTGCCCTCCGCGGCAATAATATGAGCAGCCCTTGGCGCGCATGACGACCGGCATGGACGAACCTCGCATTCGAGCCGCGATCGCCAGCGATGTGTCGGTGATCGAACAAATCGTCGAGCAGGCTTATCGGCAATATATTCCCCGCCTGGGCAAACCGCCCGGCCCGATGCTCGACGACTACAGCGCGCGCGTCTCGGAGGGTGTGGTTTGGGTGATCGAAGAAGGGTCCGCAATAGCCGGAATCATCGTCCTGCTGCCTAAGCCTGAATATCTGCTCCTCGACAATATTGCCGTCGCCCCAGCGCGACAGGGCTCGGGAATGGGCCGGCGGTTGCTTACCTTCGCGGAGGCGGAAGCGGTGCGGCGCGGCTATCGTGAAATCCGCCTCTATACGCACCAGACGATGACCGAGAACCAGCACCTCTACACCGCCATCGGGTACGAGGAGACCGGACGCGGCACCGAGGCCGGGTACGAGCGCGTCTTCATGCGCAAACGACTTGCCGGCTAGAGCAATCTGCGAGGTGACGGTCATGAGCCGAAGCCGGGTGGACTACGATGCTATCGCTCATTTCTATGATGGCCAGCCGTATCGGACAAAGATCGTCGATCCGGAACTCCTAGCCTTCATCGAACAGCGAATACCGGGTTATCCGCCTTCCATCCTCGATGTGGGCTGCGGGACGGGAAACCAGTTGATAGCCGATCGCGCCGTCCTTCCCTCGGCCCAGCTGGTCGGAGTGGATCGGTCATTGGGTATGTTGCAGCAGGCACGACCCAAAGCGCCCGACATCCCCTGGGTGCAGGCTGACGCTTCAGCACTTCCATTTCACGCCGAAAGTTTCGATCTTATTACCTGTCAATTCGCATTGCACCACATCCAAGACAAGGTCGGCATGTTGCGGGAGACACTCCGTGTGCTGAGGATCGGCGGACGTTTGATCCTCCGCAATCTTTGTCCTCAAGAGTGCGCCGATTGGCTATATTATGATTATTTTCCGGAAGCTCGGACGATTGATTTGGAAGACTTTTGGCCGCCAGAGACCATTATGGGAGAGATGTATGCAACCGGCTTTGTTGCCGTGACGGAAGAGCGCGAGCACCTGCGTTTCGAACAGGATTTGCGGAGTTGGCTCGATACGGTGCGCCGGCGTGATACCTGTTCCCAGCTCCTTGCAATCACCGATTCGGTCTACGAGGCGGGGTTATCTCGCCTGACGCAGGAGCTGGCCGATCGGAGCTCTCCGCTGCTGCGCCAGGATCATCTCTGCTTGGTGACTATTCGCGGTGAGAAGCGGGCCACTGTCGATTAGCGTCAGCACGGGGTCGACATAGGGTAGAGGTCAAAATCTGGCATTTGATACCCACCGGCTGGGGCTGGAGTTGACCCGAACCGGTCACTCGCACGGCTGTGCGACTTCAGGCGCTGATGCCCCACTCCTGCCGTTCGCCAGGCTGCGACCGGATCGGCTCGGACCGCTTTCAGGAGACGGGACAGAGAGCACCGGACAACTAAGGTTTATCCCCGTCGTGGATCAATGCCGATGTCGGCGCGCTGCCGATCGCGGCAGGGTCGAACGGCGTGGTCTGATAGATTTCGTTGATCCAGTTACCGAACAGCAGATGCGCGTGGCTGCGCCAGCTGTTGCTTGGCGGCTGCGAAGGATTGTCGCCGGGGAAATAGCGTGCAGGGAGATGGGTGCTGCCGTCTCGGCGATATTCTGCCCCGAGAGTGCCCGTGTCATATTCGAGGTGATTGAACATATGTAGCGAGCGACGAGGTGCATCATCTATCAAGCACACACCGGCTTCTTCACTAGCGGCTAGAACGCGCAATCCACAATCCACCGGGAGGTCGTCCGGACAAACTTCCGTCCAACGCGATACGGGAACGTCGAAGGCATCAGAAAAGCCTCGCAGATAAGGCGACGTAGGGGCTAAATTTCGGTGAGGGAAGACACCGAAGGCTTTGCGAGGAAGCTCGCGCTTCGGCACTCCGTGGAAGTGATAGAGGGCGGCTTGTGCGGCCCAGCATATCGTGAAGCAGCGATGGACGTGCGTTTGTGTCCAATCGAGGATCGAACGTAACTCAAGCCAGTACCGGACTTCCTCAAAAGGTAGCCGCTCGACCGGGGCGCCTGTAATGATAAAACCGTCAAAACGTTCGGCGCTGACATCGCTCCACGGCCGATAGAAGGTTGCCAGATGATCCGCAGGGGTGTTGCGGGCGACGTGATCCGTGATCCGCACCAGCGTCAGTTCGATCTGGAGCGGTGTCGCCCCGAGCAGCCGAGCAAGCTGGGTTTCTGTGCTGATCTTGTCGGGCATGAGGTTAAGCAAGCCGATCCGTAATGGCCGGATGTCCTGGCGTACCGCATCTGCTTCGCGCATCACCACGACTCCTTCGGCCTCAAGTGAGCGGCGGGCGGGAAGATCGTCAGGAATTGTGATTGGCACTTCGCGTCGCTCCTCCATGCGGGACCGACGCAGAGTGGCTTGATCCGTTTGGTTGCCGGCTCGGCCACATCCTCCTTGCGGAGTACCACCTTGCCCGGATTGGCAGGTTGGCGTTGGGCGTCGGCCCCAACTCTTGATGCTTCTGTTGAACCTATGTCGCCGAACCTGCCTCGGCAAGGCCCCGGTTTCAGGCGCCGAGTTCGGTAAGTCGAATGTCTGACGCGGGTCGAGGCTCCGCGTTCGCGGGGTGAGGGCGGGAAGGTGCGGGATCGGCGCTCTCCAGCCCATCGATGACGCCGCGGGAGAGACGATGACCTCCCTCTCAAGGAGAGGGAGAGGGCTACGCCACCGGCACCAGGGTCGGCGGCCAGAAGAGCGACAGCCAGCGGAAGGCGGCAGGCGGGGTGTAGTCGGGTGGGGCGGGCCCGCTGTCATAGCCGGCTCTGACCGCGTACGTGCCCAAGGTCTCGCCGAAATTCGCCACGACCACCTGCACGATCTGGGTCTGGCCGGGCGTCAGGATGTTGTCGGGGCCCGCCGCCGCCTGCACGGCGAAGCTCTGGGCCCCGCCCGGCGCGTCGATCTCGATCCCCAGGCTCTGATAGTGGGCCGGATACTCACCGATGTTCTACACGATGAAGCTGTCGGTGAGCTGGTTTCCGGCCAGCTGGGTCGGCTGCGGGCTGAACGTCAGCAGCGTGGCGCCGGCCGGAGGCGGGGCGGCGTCCCGCCCCAGATCTTAGCCATGATGACCGGGTCGGCCGAAACGGGGGCGTTGACGATGGGCCCGGTGAGTTGAAGCACCTGCGGCGAGGAAATGGCGATGTCCTGGCCATAGGTGGGCTTCTGGCTCTGGTAGCCGTCTTCCACCAGCAGGCCCTCCCAGGTCCCGTTCAGGGGAGGGGGAGGATTGCCGGGGACGCTCCCGAGGGTGGTGACTAAGTCGCCCAGGAACTGGGTGATCTTTCCGGGGTTCTCGGTGTCGATCGCCAGGGCGCACACGGTGTCGTGCAGGTTACGCGTGTTCCGGCGACGCCGGCGAAGTCGGCCGAAAGGTTCATCCACGGCTGGAAGACCAGGTCCATGACTGTCCTCTCTGAAGCTACTGGAACAATGGGGATGCTTAGGCGGCGCGGGGCCGTCCTCGGGAAAATGTGGAGCTGAAGGCCGGCGGCGCGGGCCAGGGCGGCCGGGGGATCCCCCGGGGGCACGCCTCACCTTCTTGAGCGCGTCCGGCCGCATCGACCCAAGTTGCCCCTCAACGGACCTTCGATGGCATTCATATCAGAACGCCGCAGTCTATGGCACGTAGCGGGTGACACCCTCGACGATATCCTGATCGCGGCCGCGCAGCTCGATGACATTACGATCCGGGTCGCGGACGAAGACCGAGACCTGTCCACTCTCGCCGAAGCTGACCGGTCCCTGTGTGATCGCGATATCATTGGCCTTCAGAGCGGCAATCGTCGCCGGAATGGATGCGACACGCAGCGCCACGTGAGTGTAGCCGGGATATTTTTCTGGAACGTCCATCAGCAAATTCGTGCCCGGCTCACCGGCATTGGCATTGAAGATCAGGTTCAGCTCGACGCCGTTTCCGTTTCGGACAATTGCGACGTCGTCGCCTTTGGCCCGGTGCAACAGATCGAACCCTAGGACTCGATAGAAGTTGAGCGCTAGCTCGAGATCGCGGACGCGAATGCCGATGTGATCGACGCGCTCGATGGCGATCTTCTGGATCATGGCGACCTCCTTGGGTTGCTGCATGCCTGATTTAATGCGCCACACCGCCGGCTGCTGCGGCCTTGCGTAGCATCGTGACCGCCATTACGGCGACCAGCAATACGATCTCGATCAAGTATGGTACCTAATGTCAGAGTTATGACCACTAGGACTCTCGTCGGCAGGATAACTGGCTGTTCCTCTGCCGCCCCTTTGGAGTTGTCGGCGTCTCGCCAGCCTAGTCTCAGCCCGACGGTAAACCGCAGGGGCACCTTGGCTTGCGGGTGACACGCTCGGGGTCTGCGTGGCAGACTGGCGTCAACAATGACCGAAGGAGGGGACCGTGAAGACACTCGTAAAGTTTCTGGCGCTGGGCGCGGCCGCCGGCGCTCTGCTCATGTCAGCCGGCGCCGCTAGCGCGCAGATGTTGATCAGCGGCAACGATGAGAAGGTGTGGTTCGACGAGACCGGCAAGACCGTGAACCAGCCGCCGGGCAAGGACACGGTGTCGATCATCGACATCCACGACCCGACCAAGCCGCGGATCCTCGCCAATCTGCCGCTGATGAATACGATCGTCGGGCCGCCGGTCAATCTCGCCATCACCCCCGACCAGCACTTGGCGCTGGTCGCCAACTCGCTAGACTGGGTCAGGGACGGTGAGGGCTGGAAGGGTGTGCCGGACAACAAGATTTACGTGATCGACCTGACCGCCTCGCCGCCGGCGCAGATAGCAACGGTCGAGGCCGGCAAGCAGCCCTCCGGCATGGCGATCAATCGGGCGGGGACGCTCGCTTTGGTCGCCAACCTCGCCGACGACTCGGTCGGCGTACTGTCGATCGACGGCAAGAATGTGAAGCTCGTTGGAACGCTCTCGGTAGCCACCCAGCCGACGCCCACGGTGGCGACACCGCCGCCGGCGAGGCCGTCGGCGGTCGCGATCACCCCCGACGGCAAGCGCGCGCTCGTCGTCAAGTCCGGCGCCAACCGGGTCGGGCTGCTCGACATCGACGGCCAAAAGGTCAGCTATGCCCAGGTCGACGGCAAGAACTACGACATGGCGAGCGGGCTGACCCCGCTCAATGTTCAGATAACCCCCGACGGCAAGCTGGCGATCGTCAACAACATCGGCGGCGGGCAGGACGGCCAGGTGGACACCGTCGGTGTGATCGACCTCGAGGCGAGCCCGCCGCGCGTCATCGATCAGGTCGTCGTCGGTGACGGCCCGGAGGGGCTCGCCATGAGCCCGGCCGGCGGTCACGCCGCCTCGCTGATCCTGAACGGCACCGGCGGAACACCCAAGACCGCCTTCTACCGCCACGAAAAATCCTACGTGGCCCTGCTCAAGATCGACGGGAAGTCGGTTCGGAAAGTGGCGCAAGCCGATGTCGGAGGTCTCGCCGAAGGCATCGCCTTCAGCCCGGACGGGCGTTACCTCTATGTTGGAAACTTCGTCGACAGCGACATCGACATCCTGCGGCTCGAAGGTGACGCGCTGACGAAAGTCGCGAGTTTCCCGCTGCCCGGACACCCGGCCTCGATGCGCGGCAGCACGCCCTGAGAAGAGGCCAATGACCAGCTCTGGGCATCAGTGCCCAATCCGGTGAGATGCCTTTGTCTGCCATCCGACCGGGGCAGCCTGTGCCCTATGACCTTCTCGCTGGTGGACACGCCGGCATAGGCGGACGCGGTACGGGACATGACGCGGGCTTTGAAGCATTCGTAAGCGCGATCGGTGCCTGCTGCGGCGGTGGCGGCATCCTGATCGTCGCGAATCTTGTGACGATCGGAGAGAAATGGATGCTGCGAGGAGTTTGACATGGCTCCTCCTTCAATTCTGTGTCGCACGTCGTCGTTCAGCTCAATGTCCGGCGCCGGCAAGTTTCAGGCCACGGAACAATTCTTCGTGGCTCAGTTGATGGTTGTTGGGGAGTTCGGTGGCGTAGATCTCGGCAATCCGCTGCGGCGTGTACCAGCCGAATCCTCGACCATGGAATTGACGCAGCGCTTCACGGGCCTCTTCAAAACGTCCGGCAAGGCCATAGGCGGCCACCAGGAATCCGCCACTGAACCACAGATTGCCTCGCTTATCGACGGATCTCTGTAGCCAGTGGATCGCGTCATCGTAGTCTGTCAATACGAAGTGGGCACGTCCGAGCACCCAGTAGAGAACCCCGGTGGATTGATCATAGGGACCAGCGAGCTCGACTGCATGGCGTGCGATCGGCAGCGCCTCTCGCGCCTGCCCGAGGCGGACCAGTTGATTGGCCTTTTGCGCATGCGCCGCGGCGAAGTTCGGGTCAAGCCTAGTGGCCCGATCCATCGCCTCGTATCCTTCCTGATGGTTTCCCTCGACGCAGCGGATAAAGCCTTCGGCATACCGGGACTGCGCCATGTTCGGGTCAATCTCGTCCGCTTTCGCGAGGGCTTCTCGCGCGCGCCGAACGAGGTCTTGGCCGGCTCCTATCTCCTCCTTGCCAGCCTCGTTCCACCTGTTCTTGTAGTCACTGATATAACAGGTGGCCAACTGGCTCCAAGCTCGGAGCGAGCGTGGATCGAGGTGCACCGCCTCCTCCAGAGCTAAGCGCGCCGCCAAAGTACTCTCTGGTATCACCTCCCTGCCGACGCAGGGTTCCGCCGATGGCATATCGCTGACACGCTGCCGAAGAAAAGCGACCCTCCCGGCCTGTTGCCAGATCGTTGGAGAAGAAATGACCGGCGGTTCCATCCCGTCCTCCATTTTTGTCGAAATCGCGACGTGTCAGTCTGAGCCATTCGGTTCGCGTAGTCCAAATCGGATCAAGCAGCGGCGATCCGAGCGCGCTCGCTATAAGCCGTAAGTCTCGGCGTTTCGCTCTCAATTTTCTAGGCTGCGTCCCAAACCCTGCAGCGAGGTTCGCTGTCCGCAGCGCAAGCTCTCCACGCTAAAGCGGCGGCTCAAGCCACGCCGCTGGCCGCTCTTGCTAGTCGCAAACCCCTGATAAGAGAAGCCGGCGGTGGTACGCTCGACGGAGTCTTTATTGCTCTGACACTCCGGCTAATCGCAGCCCATTGTACAATTCTTGAATACTCGCATGGACACCGGGATCAGTGTGTGGAATTTCTTTTTCGTACAGATCACGTATGCGTTGCACGGTGTATCCACCAAATGCCCCTTTGTAGTCGCTTAACGCGGCAACCCCTTCGGGCTGCGCGTGACGTCCAGTCAGAGCATAGGCGGCGAGCAAATATGCTCGGCTATACCAAAGATTAGGTCTCACCTCGGCTGATTTTCGCAGCCAAACAATTGCATTGCTATAATCTTTCACGACGAAATAAGCTCTTCCAAGGATCCAATAGAACACACCAATAGCCGGATCGCGGGGACTAAGGGTTATCGCCTTGAGCGCCGACGGCGGGGCCTCTTTCGGCCGTCCGACCATGACCAGCTGATTGGCTTTTTGCGCCAAAGCAGACGCGAAATTGGCATCGAGCTGGACCGCCCGATCAAAGGCATCGAGCGCCCCTTGATGGTCTCCCTTTACGCGGCGGATAAAGCCATCCGCGAAGTGCGCTTGAGCGATCGACGGATCGATCTTTAGAGCCTCCTGAACCGCGGCCTCTCCCCGCTGGAGCAATTTCTGCGCGGCTTCCGGGCTGTCCTTCGCCTCATTCCAGTGGTTCAAATAATCACATCCAACCAACAAAGTCGCTAACTGGCTCCAGCTTTCGGCCGAATGAGGATCGAGGCGGACAAATTCCTCAAGATGCTGGCGCGCTGCGAGGCTGTGCTCGGGGGTAATTGAACTCATGAGAAGAGCCATGGCGCGTAACCTCAAATCGATGGCATCGGGGTCTGCTGGCCGCTCAGCGATGGCACGACGATTCTCGGCCTGGACCAGCTGGATATTGAGCGAGGATGCGATGCGGCCGGTAATAGCGTCCTGGAGCTCGTAAAGATCGGCCACCCCGGTATCGAAGCGGTCGGCCCAAAGCTGCGCGGCCGAACGCGCTTCGACGAGTTGTGCATTGGTCTGCACCTTCAGCCCGGTTTTTCTGATGCTGCCCTGCAACAAGTAGCGAACCCTAAATTCTCGGCCGATCTCCCTTGGGTCGACGGCCTTGCCCTTGTAAGTGAAAGCCGTGGCGGGCGCGATCACCGCTAAGTCAGAGAGACGAGACAGATCGGTAGTCAGATCGTCGGTCACCGCGTCGACGAAATAGTCTTGCTCCGGGTCATTACTGGCATTGCGGAACGGCAGCACCATGATCGATGCGCGAGGGGACATCAGCGAGTAGTCGCGCTGGATCGGCAGCGCCGCTACCGTAACCACGGCTGCGACTGCTAACGTACTGGCCATCAGTGTGGCCGAACGCCGGTGCCGACCTAACTGCGTTCGGAAAAGACGCCGAGCACGGGCAACCGCGCCCTGCGAGAAAGGTTCCCGTTGTTGGTCTGCAACGCGCGCGACCCGATAGACGCGGATCGGACGCTCGAAATTCTTGACCCTTCGGTCTCCTCTGTCCTCGAATGATAGGTCGGGATGGCCTTGTAGTTGATCGCGGACACCTCGCGTGACGTATATCTCGCCGGGTTCCGCGAGGCCTTCTAGACGAGCCGCGATATTGACACTGTTGCCGTAAATGTCGCGATCATCGCTGATCACATCGCCGGTATTGATGCCGATGCGGAGCCTTATTTGGTGATCGCGATCGGCCCCACGATCCCGCTCGGCAATGCTATCCTGCAAATCCAGCCCGCAACATACCGCGTCTGCCGCGCTGTTAAATTCGACCAGGAACCCGTCGCCCATGGATCGGATCAGCCGGCCGCCATATTCGACAATTTGGGGTTTAATTAAATTCTCTACGTAATCTGCCAGTTTAACGTGTGTGCCTTCTTCGTCGACGCTCATCAATCGAGAATAGCCGACCACATCCGCGAGCAGAACGGCTTTCAATTGACGTTTCAGGTGTACGCGATCCATGATGCCGAGCACCTGATTTTTATGGACAGCTCTAAATTTACTAAAATTTTGTATATCTGTCACCTGCAGATAATGCGTGGCACAACTTTATTCGCCGACTAGTCCCGATCAGGCGAGGGCGCCGGCTGTGGCCTTCTCTCGCCGGGACGGGGAGGTATTCCACGCTCTCTCGTCGATCGGCGCCAGAGCTGGGTCGCTGTAGGGGCTCGGGTCGCGTTCGACGCGGCGCCGGATGCGGTGCAGGTAGAGGTAGAAGACGGCGAGCTTAATGTGGGTTTGGAGGACCTCGCGGACCCGCCTTGGATAGAAGACGGCCGGTTTTTCGCACGGCAGCCCAGCGCGGCGCTCGCGGCGCAATTTGCGGCGGAAATAGCCGCCCTGCAGCGGATGCACGTTCTCCTGCAGAAAGGTGAAATAGAACTGGAGTATGTGATTTAACAGCCGCACCGGCTTGATGCCGGAGGCCTTGGCGCGGCGGAAGATCGTCTCGATGTGCTCGGCCGAATAATAGAGGTCCCAGGCCCGGCGATAGACTTGCTGCCAGTCGCCTGAGGTCATGACCGAATGACCGGTGGTAACGTGCTCGAGGTCATATTTGTTCATGTCGGGGTCCATCCATACCCCGTCGCGATGGAGCGCTTGGTGGTCGGCCGAGCCCGGCAGCGGCGTCAAGATAAAGAACTCGAGCAGATCGACCGGCAATTCCTGCTGCACGGTACGGATGTCGCGCGCGATCCGCTCCGGCGTATCGCCCGGAAAGCCCAGGATGTAGCCGGCATAGGTGATGATCCGCTGGGCGCGCCAGGCGAGGAACATCTGGCGGTATTCATGCACCCGGTTCTGTTTCTTCTTGGCCTGCAGCAGATTGTCGGGGTTGATGTTCTCGAGCCCGATGAAGACGCGCTTGCAGCCGGCGCGCGCTGCTTTCTCGATGAAATTCGGGATGCGATGGCACAAGGTGTCGACCTGGATGATGAACTGCAGCGCCAGCCCCTCGCGCTCGCGCATCTCGATCAGCCGGTCGAAAATCGCCTCCCAATTGCGGTTGCGCGCAAAATTGTCGTCGGTGATGAAGAAGCGGAAGACACCCTGGGCGAGGTTGGCGCGCACCAGCTGCTCGACATCGTCGGCGTCGCGCCAGCGCGACTTTCGTCCCTGCACATTGATGATCGTGCGGAAGCTGCACTGGAACGGGCAGCCGCGCCCGGCATCGAAAGCGCCGATCGTCTCGCCGTAACGCCGCACGATCTCAAGCGGCAGGAACGGCGTCACCTGCTGCTCCAGCCCGGGCAGATCGTCCATGAAATTGTAGATCGGCTGCAGCCTGCCAGCGAACGCGTCCGAGAAAAGCCCGGCAAGCCTTCCCTCCGCCTCGCCGGCGAACAGGGTCACACCGAGCTGACGTGCCGCCGCGAGGTCGGGCGGCAGCTTGGGCAGCATCGCCAGACACCCTGAGACGTGAAACCCGCCGACGGCCACCTGGATGCCGGCCTTGCGAAAACGGGCGGCTAAATCCATGGCGCGCGGGAACTGGTTCGACTGCACGCCGACGAGGCAGACGAGCCCGGCATCGGCACCCTTGATCCGCCGGATGATCCGGCGGACCGGAATCACTGTGTGGCACTCGTCATAGGCTCGGATCTCGATCGCGACCTCGGAACCGAGTGCGCGCCGCTCCGCCAAATCCGCCGCGATGCCGTAAAGACAGGCGAGCGAGTTCGACGGAATCCAGGATTTCCACCATTGGATCACGTAACCATCGTCGTCGTAATGCGACGGCTTGATCAGCTCGACGACGAACCGTCGGTCCCCCAACGCGACCACTCCCCTCGATGCCTCGCGAGTTTACCTTGCGCCAGGCTCGCGAAGAAAGGGCAAGTTGGGTTAGGTAGCCAGTCAAGATGAATATGATACCCGTCACCCCCGTGAAAGCGGAGGTCCAGGGCGGTCTGCATAGCTTCTGCGGCTCCCGGATTCGCGCTTGCGCGACGCTAGACCGGAGAGAGACGGCCACTTTCGGTGTGGTTAAAGCCCGCGATAAGGTTTGCCCCACTGATCTTCAAAGATGACATCCTTGAGCGGCCCGCGGCCCAACGGGCCGAACCGACCCATCGACCAAATGCGCCGACCGACGTCGCGGGTGGCGAACCTTGCCGGTACGAGTCCGAGGCCGGATGCATCAGCATCCGGCTGCGACCGCATCTCGCCATTGATTCGCCGCCTCGGCTCGGAAGATCCGGCGCGCCGAGCGCGGGACGAGATGGCGTTGGAGGTTGAAGGTGGTGTGCACGACGGGGTGCATGCTGAGAAACCGCTGGACGGGGCGAGCTGACTTGAACCGTTGCATTTTGCGCTTTCGTTGTCGTGCCGGCTGATGCGAATTTTCAGCTCGATTATTCTGTCGCAGACTGACGAGGCCAAACGCAACTGTTAGGACGGACGCCTTCCCAATACGCCCGGCGACGAAGCAGAATTCATCCCGCTCCCGCCTCGCCGTCGAATAAGCCGCTCTCGGGCATTTGTCCGAGCAAGGCGCTTGCGCCGTCGTTTCGGATCGGAAAAGGCGTTGCCGGAGACAGGGTGCGGCCGTGTGAGCCGACAAATCGCCTCTCAAAGCCACGCGAAGATCGGGTCCGCGTTTCACGCCCGTCTGGTCGACGCCGCGGCGAACGGTCATACTGAGCCACATACACGTGGGAGGCCACTGTGCGCGCTGCGATCTTCCGGAACGGCGACTTTGTTGTCGACGACATGAGAGACCCGACGCCGAGCGAGGGTCAAGTTCTGGTTAAGTCGCTCTGCTGCGGGATTTGCGGCAGCGACTTACACGCGGCAAAGCATACTTCGGAGTTCGTCGATCGCTCCCGCAGATCGGGCAATCGTTGGGGGTTGGATCCGGAACGTGACGCCGTATTCGGGCATGAGTTTTGCTGCGAAGTGGTGGATCATGGTCCGGGCACAGACAAGCGACTTAAGCTTGGCACTTTGGTCTGCTCGATGCCGATGACGATCGCCGGGAACACCGTGCTCGGCATTGGCTATTCCAATGACGTCGCTGGCGGCTTCGCACAGTACATGCCGCTTGCCGAATGTCTGCTTCTGGAGGTGCCGAACGGTCTCCCGGCCGCTCACGCCGCACTCACTGAGCCGATCGCGGTGGGCTGGCACGCCGTCCAGAAAGCACGGCTGACGCCCGATGATGTCCCGCTTGTGATCGGCTGCGGTCCCGTCGGCTTGGCGGTGATCGCCAGCCTGAAAGTGAGCGGCATCCACCCGATCGTTGCCGCCGATTTTTCCCCCAAGCGCCGCGCGCTTGCGGTCGCGATGGGTGCGGACATCGTCGTCGATCCTGGCAAGATGTCGCCATACACGAGTTGGCACCAAGCTGCCACACCCGCGGGCTACGATGGCAGCCGCTATGCGCAACTCTTTGGGTTGAGCCCTAAGCTCCCGCGCGCGGTGATCTTCGAATGCGTTGGCGTTCCCGGTGTAATCCAACAGGTCATTGACGGTGCCCCGGCCGGCGCTCGCCTCGTGATCGTCGGCGTGTGCATGCAAACCGACCAGTTCGAACCGTTTTTCGGTATTGTGAAACAGCTGAATTTACAATTCGTGCTCGGCTATACCGGCGAGGAGTTCGCTGCCAGCTTAGACCACATCGCCGAGGGCCGGATTGACGTGACGCCGCTAATCACCGGACATGTCGGGCTTGGGGGCGTCAAAGGGGCCTTCGCCGAACTGGCCAATCCTGAACAACATGCGAAGGTGATGGTCGAGCCGTGGTCGTAGGGATTGGGCTCGTTCCCCAGGGCAAACCATGGGTCCTTTTCCGCTCAATTTCGACCCGCCACCCGCGAGAGGCAACGACGGCAATGGCCCAATTCTGAGCAGTCGCCGATCGCCCGACGAACGGCGGGGAAGGCGCCGAAACCGAATCTTTACGCCGCGGCTGGAGAGAGGGCGAGCCTCGAACTTTGCCGGTGATTCGGCTCCGGCAGAGAGATCAGCAGGGCAGCACGCACATCCCGGCGGGTGTTCCGCCCCGTCAAACGATGCGTTTCCGCGCAAAGTTGACGGCTTCTTGACGCGCTTCGGTATTCTCTGCGGTCGAAAGGCAAGCTCGGAGAGCCCTCTATGGCCACACGTCAAGTCAAGACAGTGAGAAAGACAGCACCTGCGGCACGCAGCAACCCAATCCGAAAGACGACCGGTAAACCGAAGCCTGCACCCGCGGTGCTGAAGCTGGTCACCACGAAGGCGGCAAGCAAGGAAAAGACCGCGACGTCTGCTCCTAAGCCCGCTTCGATGACGGAGCCATTGCCGCCGATCGTCACGTTGAAACATCTCGCTGAGTGGGCGGGCCATAATCACGGCATACCCAAGAAGCAGGCGATGGAGATATTCACCGGCTTGGTGGCCGACATCGGTCGCGTGCTGAAGAAGGGCAGCAAAATCCGCATTCCCAATCTTGGCGTCCTGCAAATACGAATTCGACCCGCGCGCCCGGCGCGCAAGGGGCGTAACCCGGCCACCGGCGAGGAGATCCGGATCAAAGCCAGTAAAGCGTCAAAGAAGGTTGCATTCCGAGTCGCCAAGGGTTTGAGAGAGGCGATCTGATCTGTGCTTCCACCGCTGGCCTGTTATCAGCGGCGGGATCTTCACGCCGAAAGCAGCCGTTGGAAAAGATGGTCAACCTGCGTCCGAACCGTCCGCGCGATCCAATCAAACGATGTCTACGTGGCTCCGGACGCGCGAGGCGCTGCACATGGTCGACGTGTTCGGGACCAAGACCCTACCCCTGAGCCAACTCGTCGAAGAGCCCGTTATTTTCAGCCTCATCAGCACCAGGAGCTATAAGGCGCCATCCCGCCGATTGTCCGCAGGCCGAAGGATGCGGCTCACGAATTTTGCCGTAGGCGCGCATCGCAATCCGCCTTTTTTGATGGACGGTTGCTCCTTACGGCAGAACCGGCGGGCCAGAAAACGGTGGGAGACAAAACCTACGATCTGCGCGACAACCATATCGTTGTTGAAGTTAGGATCGCGATAGACGCCGATCTCAGCATACTTTCCGCCAGGTTCCGTAAGCCGCCGCCGACGGCGTCGTACACAGATTCACCCCGCCCTGGATCAGACCGGACCCGGTGCCGAGCCCGCCAAGGCCGTTCCAAATGGCTATTTCGGTTGTTGTGGTCTGGTCGCCTCCGGGAAGCGCTGTCGGCACATTCATAACGGCTTCTGTGAAGAGGTAGTTGGGGGCGCCCGTCAAGACCGAGCCGACCCACCACGGTGTCTCCTCAGAGCTGACGGTGTGCGAATGCAAATCGGGATGTTTGGCCTCGAGCATTCGTCCCGGTTTTCTCGCTGCCGTTAGCCATCGGGTCTAGGCCGCCGGGTTATTTGTCGGGTCGGGCCGCAAACCGTATCCAGACTGGATCAGTTGCGCTTCGCTATAGCTCTGAGGGTACCCCTTCAAAGCGGGGCGGTCGCGGCCTTTCTCATTGGCGAGATTTAGCGGATGGGGCAGGAATGTCTCGCTGGAGGTGAGATCGACCGGAAAGGACAACGTCCTCCCGGCCGCGTCTTTGCAATTCAAGGTAAGATGCTGAACGGAATCCTGCGCCGCCGCCTTAACCGCGTAAAAGCGCGCGTCACCGTCTGTCGATACCGGGATGCCCTTGGAGGGCTCCGTCCCCGGCGGATATAGATTGCACTGCAGACCGTCTCGCGCGGCATGCTGTGCTGCCACAGCATGCCAGACTGGGTAGTTTGGCAACGCGTGCTGCAGGCGAGAATTCAAGAAGCTCTGTTCTTCAAGCGCTTGTCCCGCCGCTGTTTAGGGCGAAAGGCCTTGGGATGATCGCTGTGGCCCCGCTCCGTGAAATCAGCCGGAGTGTGATCCGCTTCACATAGCCCCGGCCCGATCGCGCGTATGCTGGAGACGCTACCCCGATTCGGGAGGGTGCCTACGGTGGGACGGGAATGTATCCGGGACGCGGCTTCACTCATTTTGATTTCGGCCCGCTGCGCAGTTGGGTCGGCTGATAATTTGGGGTCCTACCGATCAGACGTCGGGATTTTAGCGAATACCCCGGTCTTTAAATTGAATCCGCCATTCGCCGATCAATCGTCCGGCAATTGGGCTCATGTCTCGCGTGACTCGAGCGGATCCGATTGCCCCGTCTGGCCGCATTGCATCAGTTCAATGCTGACACCGTCTGGTGCCGCGACGTAGCACAACAAGCTGCCGTTCACGCCTTTCTTCAAATCGACAGGGAAGCTTACGCCTTTGGTACGCAGCTTGTCGCACAGGGCGGCGAGATCGCCCTGATATATGAAGCCGAAATGGTCGGTGCCCCACGCGTTGTGGCTAGAGAAGTCGGCATAAGGTTGGATCGGCCGCGCGGGAACCGGGGTTTCGCCGGGCCGCCGGCCGCGTATGAGGATCGTCATCCCGCCGAGATTGACAAAGATCTGTGGAGCACCGCGCGCGACCGTGTCGGCGGCAATCGTGGCGCCGAACATCTCCACGTACCAATCGGCGGACGCTCTCGGATTTTCGCTGATGATGTGGATGTGATCGAACTTGAACGCCGGATTGCTCATGGGTTTGGCTTTCATGCTGATTAGCCTTCTCGAAGCAGAGGCACGACGCTTCAAATCACTTGATTGAGCAGTTGCGCTTCGCCGCGCCAAAGGCGCCCCAGATTGTCGCGCAAGATCTCGATCACATTGTCTTCATAACGTCTGGTCTCACCTGCCGTGTGCGGGGTGAGGAGCACATGCTCCATACCCCAGAGCGGCGAGTTCTGTGGGAGGGGTTCTTCCAGGGTCACATCGATCCCGGCGCCGGCGATGCGCCGTGCGGCAAGCGCATCAACAAGTGCCACCTCGTCGACGACGCGTCCGCGAGAGACGTTGACCAGATAGGCGGAGGGTTTCATCCGACCGAGCGCCTCGGCGTCGAGGAGTTTTTCAGTCTCCTCGGTGAGCGGACAGGTGAGGGCGACAAAATCGGCCTCAGGCAAGAGTGGCTTGAATTCGCCCATGGCATGCACCGCGTCTGCCGCGCCGCGGCCGGTGGCCGGATTTCGCCGCAGCCCGAGGACACGCATATCGAAGGCTTTGGCGAGATGTGCGAGGCGGCCGCCGATCTGACCTAGGCCGACAACAAGAAGCGTTTTGCCGCCGAGCTCGTCCTCCCGCTCCGAGGGATCGCCGATCATGCCGCGCCAGATGCGCGTTGCCTGGTTGTCGCGCGCCTCGGGAAGCCGGCGGGCCAATGCGAGGATGAGGGCCATCGCGTGCTCCGAGACGGCGCGGTAGTTGACACCGCGCGCGCTGGCCAGGCGGATGCCACGCTTAACCAACTCTTCGCGCGGGAACTGGTCGGTGCCCGCGCCGATCGACTGGATGAACCGCAGCTTCTTAGCGCGCTCGATAAGCCCATTGTGCCACAGCCCGGAGATCACCAGCACGTCGGCCTCGCCCACCCGCTTCTCCAAGGTGTCGGGATCGCCGGCGGCAAAGGTATAGATTTCGGTATTGAGGGCCGAAAACCGCTCATGCATCCGATAGGCGACATGGGCGAAGCAGATCGCAAGCTTATCGTAGGGGGGAAGCATCCGTGGACTCCATTCGATGACTTAATAGGTCTACCCAGCTCGGCGGTGCCGGCACAGCGCGCATCTCGGGATCGGCAGCTCAACCTGTTTTATTCTGACGCCAGTGGCTCGTGATATCATCGCGAACGGCATGTATCATCCCGACCCGGCCCTCGGTCTTCGGCGCATCATCCACATCGATATGGACGCTTTCTATGCGTCCGTGGAACAGCGCGACGATCCGACATTGCGCGGCGTTCCGGTCGCTGTCGGCGGCGCCGGGGCGCGCGGAGTGGTAGCGGCCGCAAGTTATGAGGCGCGCAAATTTGGTGTGCGCTCGGCGATGTCCTCGATCACGGCCCGGCGCAAGTGCTCGGAGCTTGTGTTTGTATCGCCGCGCTTTGATGTCTACAAAGCGGTGTCGCAGCAGATCCGCGGCATCTTCGCACGCTACACGTCGCTCATTCAGCCTCTGTCGCTAGACGAGGCTTATCTCGACGTGACAGCGCCTCTGGTGGATCGAGGCTCGGCCACTGCGATTGCGGAAGAGATCAGAGCAGCCATCCGCCGGGAGGCGGATTTGACCGCCTCAGCGGGGGTGTCCTACAACAAGTTCCTTGCAAAGCTGGCGTCGGACTACCGCAAGCCCGACGGGTTGTTTGTCATCACCCCGAGCATGGCGCCAGCCTTCGTCGAGCAGCTGCCGGTAGGCAAATTTCATGGCGTCGGGCCGGTGACGGCAGCGAAGATGAACAAGCTCGGCATCCACACCGGGCTCGATCTGAAACGGCAAACGCGAGACTTTCTGACCGCCCACTTTGGCACGGCAGGCGACTACTTCTACCATTTGGCACGGGCCGAGGACGACCGGCCGGTGGTGGCTGATCAGCTTCGCAAGTCACTCGGCGCCGAGACGACCTTTGACCGCGACCTAGTGGCGTGGGAGGAGGTGGCGCCAGCACTTCTGCCTGTGTTCGCCAAGCTGTGGGCAGCTTACAGCCGTCACGGCCTAACCGCACGGACTGTGACGGTGAAGATCAAGTACGCCAATTTCCGGCAGATTACTCGCAGCCGGTCTTGCAGCGAGGCGGTCACGTCACGGGCGATCATCGAGCAGCTCGCCCTCGACCTTCTTCAGCCGCATTTTCCCCCGCTGCGCGGCGTACGCCTGCTCGGCGTCACGCTGTCGAACTTTGATGCCACACCAGTCGCTGAAAACCGCCAGATACCGCTCGCTCTGCGATAGCCGACATGCTTCAAGTGCCTGACGGTGGCCGGCGCACCCGTCCGGTAAGGCGATCCTACGCCTTCACACGCGCAAACGGAGAGCTCAGGTCAAACCGCCGGCCGGAACAGCGCGAAGCACTTGTTCGAGTTGAACAGGTAGGACTCGACATAGTCGATGATCTCGGCTTTCCGACCGAGCGCGTCCATCGCTCCGGCGAGGCAGACCCAGTTCAGGAATTCCTGCTGGCCGGCGTCCTCGATCTGCGCGGTGGTGAGATTGCGCCAGCGCGCAAAATTACCGGAGGCGAGCTCGTCGAAGCGCGCCCGGTCGCTTGCGACATCGGGGTAGATCCAGTGGTGCTTCGCGGTCAGGAACGCGTGCGACCAGCTCGACGAGGCGACGAGCGCCACTCGCCACGGGCTGTCCGCGAGCGCGCGGGCGACGGCGGCGCCGACGTCGAAGCAGCGCGACGGGTTGGGGCCGGGCGGGTCGACCGCGTTGGGGTCGGCGCCGCCGGTCAGATGCGCGCTGCTGCCGCGTTTGGCGATGACCGAGGAGCCGTAGCAGTTTACGTGGAACGGCACGACCGGATAGGGGAACCCGCGGCGGTCGTAGTCGAGATAGAGGATGGTGTTGATAAACGCGTGCGGTAGACCGAGTTCGTGGCGCATCGCATAGGCGTAGCTGACGTCGAAATCGGCCTTGATCAGCTCGGCCGCGAGATAACAGCCGGCGGCGCGGTGCCCGTCGACGCGGAAGACCTTGTCGGGGCTCTCGCCCCAGACGTTGCCCTGCTCGCTCCGACCGGGGCGCGCTAACGGGCGGCAGTCGATCGCATCAAGAGCAAAGACGCAGAACGACGGAACCCCGTCCTCGCGGAAGTTCTCGTACTGGTCGTCGCCCCAGATCAGCACGACATCGGGCGCAAACGCGTCGAGCGCCTCGCGCGCCTTGCGAAAGCCGCCGACGAGGCGGCGGCGATGCTCCGCCGCCGCTTTGCCGTCCTGGTTGGCGGCCAACTCCTGGCGCAACGGCTCGGGCCAGCGCGCCGACTCCTTCATCTCCGCCGGCACGCGCTCGCTCTTCAAGGTGCGGGTCAGGAACTGGCTCATATAGGCGTCGGGCATTATCAAACCGGGGAAGTGCGTGACCCCGATACCGAGAATTTCACCCATCGCGGGCCTCCCTCTGCGTCAAGCGGTCGCCGCTGCGACCCCGAAAAATATAACAGATCGATGCATTCGATTCAGCCGCTCTTCGCCTACCAGCTGATCGTCAGCTTGCCCTCGCGCATCTCATAGCTTTGCAACCGGCTAAGGAAGCTCATCCCGAGCAGCGAGATGTTGAGATTTTCCAGCACCGCGGCTGGCACATCGTAGATCGACAGTTGGCCAATCCGGACCTCGCGAAGCGTGACCGGAGCCATGCGCGCGGAACCATTGACGGTGCTGACGCGATGGTTGAACACCAGCTCGCCGGGGGCGATGCCGGCGGAGTGCGCATCCTCCGGTGTCAGAGTGACCAAGCTGGCGCCGGTGTCGACGAGCAACCGCACCGGGGCGCCGTTGACCGCAGCGTCGAGGATGACGTGGCCGTGCTCGTTTGCCGGATAGACGAGCGTATTGACCACGGCGGCGGTTTCGGAGACGCGCGCGGCAACTTCGGGGGTCGCGACTCGATCTTGGAATAAGACGGGACCCAGCTTGACGCTGCCGATACACAGAAAGGCGATGGCGCAGCACCACAATACCCAACGCAGCGCCCAGCCGATCACGCCGTCATCCGATAAATACCTCGGCCGCCCGCGACACCCCTCGGGCAGTCTGAGCAGGACTGTTTAAGGCTTGCTGAAGCAGCTACGGCACGAGCTAATCCGCAGCCTGCGGCGCGTCGGGATAGCTGGTGGCACGCCAACGCCGTGGACTGATCTCGCGCAAGCCGGCATCGAGCCCCCAGCAATCCCATCCCGGCCGCGAGGAGCGCGCAAACATCTCGAGATAAGGCCCGTCGCACAGGGCCTCGATGCGGGGGTAGGCTTCGTCCGGCTTCCTGCTGTGCTCGCGCCGTGGCGAGACGATCAGTTTGCGGACATTTGCCGAGAGGCGATGCGGCTTGCCGCGCGTCGCGAGCAGACACGGTTCGGGGTTCGCGCGCGTCCAAAACCCGAGCCCGGTGAAGAAATTACCGTCATTGTAGAGGGGCTCCGGCCTTTTTAGCTTTGCCCAATAGAAACCGACCGTTTTGTACGTGAAGCCCCAGGCACGGATCACTTCGAGGGCCTTTTCGAGAAGCGGGTCGGTCGTCCACAACAACAACACGCAATCGTCCGCAGCCCATTGGGAGACCGGGAGCGCTTTGATGTCGACGAGCGTCATGCAGTCGTAATAGGCCTCGGCGCTGCGGCCCTTGCCCTTGCGCGAATAGGTGGAAAACGTCCAAGGCGGGTCAGCGTAAATCACCTTGTAATGCTTGGATCGAGGCGTGGAGCTCATTTGGCCTCTCTGTCTTTGACCAGGCATGCTCGCGGGCGCTGGATACTTGGTCAATCGCTGCCGTTCGACAGCTCAATATTCCTCGCCGGAGCCCTCGTCGGGCGCCTCTTCGGTCGGGATCCGGTAATCACCTTTGAGCCAGCGGCCGAGATCGATTCGGGCACAGCGGGCCGAGCAGAACGGCCGGTTCTGCGGCGTCGGCGGCTTGCCGCAGATCGGACAGGGACGGGGCGAATTCGCTGAGTTGGTCTGCATCGCAGGCCGATATAATTAGACCGGAGCGATTTGAAAGCGGGTGCGGTCGAGGTGGGGGTCGGTCTCGATCGCCACCTCGCGGCCGAATCGCTGTTCGACCGCGCGTAATGCCGACAAGGCAGCGCCGGCCAGCGTCTCGGCCACATCCGGGGTGACGGTCAGACGCCATCGACGCCCGGGTTGAGATCGCGCCTCGCGGCGCAGAGCGCGCAACGCCTCGTGCGCTACCGTGACTGCGGTCTTGACAAGAGGGCCCCCCGGACGTGCCTCGAGCAGCGCTTCAGCAAGCGGACGCCCACGGCGGGGCCTCACCAGCTCGAGATGGCCGAGCCGGGTCCAGCCGAGAATTTGCGGGTGCCCTGGGTCGGGTTCCAGCGCTTCAGCGAGCGCGTCGCGGACGCGCTCGCGCGATCTTCGATCCTCCAGACCGACAAAATCAATGACGATCCCGCCGCCGAGATTGCGCAGCCGGATTTGCCGGGCGATGGCATCGACAGCGGCGAGATTGATAGTAAGCCCGGTACGCTCGGGCGACCCTGTCTCGGGGCTCCCGCTGTCGACGTCGATCAGCACAGCGGCCCGCGTGGTCTCGATATGAACCGAGCCGCAGCCGGCGAGCGCGACCGTACCGGCCAGACTCCGGTCGAACACCGCGTCGAGCTCAATCGGCCACTCGGCCTCCGGTTTATGCTGCGTCTTGGCATCGGAAAAAACCCGGCGGAGTTCCGGGACGATAGCAGGATCGTCGATAAGAATCCGGCCGGGCGGTGCCGATAGGGCACCGGAAAGCGCGGTGGCGAATGACAGGGTAGGATCGAGCCGAGCGGGCGGTGACAGCCTTGCGGCTCGGTCCGAGATCTCCCGCCAACGCTGGTTCAAATCCGTCGCTTCTGCGATGAGAGTATCGATCGGCTCGGGCTCGAGGAGCCTCAGGCCTGCCGCACTGTGTCCCGCAATGCCCGAGAGGATAGCCCGTCCCGCAGGAGAAAGGGTCTCGCCGCCGCGGATGCTTGGTCGTCCCACTCTCAGCTCGACTCGCTTTCCGCGCAACACGACACCTGTCGTCAACCGCTCTGACTTGCCGCCCTGCGACTCGCGGCGAATTTGAACGATGATGCGCTCGCCTTCGTCTAGTCGCCGGCCGCGCGGCAGGACTTCGCTCTCGGGCAGGAAGGCCAGCCGATCGCTGCCGATATCGACGAGCATCGCGCCAAGCGCCGGCACCAGGCGGCGCACACGGCCGAGATGGATGCTGCCGGCCTCGTTCCCATCGCCGCGTTCGACAAAGAGTTCGACCGGAACGCCGTCCTCGAGCAGCGTAGCGCGCCACTCGCCCGGGCCGGCGGCGATCAGCAGCTCGCAGAGCAAGGCGGTCGGTAGCCGCGGCCGGCGAGCAGCTGAGCGGTCTCGAAAAGGGCCAGTCCGACCACATTCGAATAGGAGCCGGACACCCAGCGGATCAGAGCAGCGGCTCGGCCCTGGATCGCGTAGCCCCCTGCCTTGCCGCGCCATTCGCCGCTGCAAAGGTAGGCCGTGATCTCGGCCTCGCTCAGGCGCTTGAATGCGACCTGACTGTCGACCCGGCGCAAGATCAGCCGTTCGTCCGGGCCCGCCAGGGCAATACCGCCGTGGACACGATGGCGGTGCCCGGACAACAGCTCGAGGCAATATCGCGCGGTAGCCGGGTCTGCGGGTTTCGGCAGGATGCGGCGTCCGCAAGCGACGACCGTGTCGGCGGCCAAGATATAGGCGCCGGGATGCCGCGGCATCACGGCCCGCGCCTTCTCTTCGGCGAGGCGCATCGCATGGGTCGACGGCAGCTCACCAGGTCGCGGCATCTCGTCGATATCGGGGGGATCGACCCGGTCTGGCTCCAGCCCGATTTGCCGGAGCAGGTCGAGCCGGCGCGGCGAGGCCGAGGCGAGCACGAGGACCGGCGCCGTCACAACAGGCTCATCCCCGCAAATGCAGCACGCAAATCAGGGTGAACAGGCGCCGCGCCGTGTCGTGGTCGAGGGCTACCTTGTCGGCAAGCCGCTCCGTCAACAGCGTCGATCCCTCATCGTGCAGAGACCGCCTTCCTACGTCGATCGCCTCGATTTGCGCCAGGCTCGACCGGCGAATCGCCTGGTAATAGTTTTCGCAGATCATAAAATAGTCTCGAACGATACCGCGAAACGGCGCGAGCGGCAGGACGATCGTCTCGCTGGCTCCGTTTGCCGCCGATCGAATATCGATGCTCAGTCGGTTCTCTTCGATCGCCAGATGGAGATGAAACGGCCCGTCGAGCCCAGAGGCGGGTGCGAAGTGGTTCTCCTCCAGCAAATCGAAAATCGCGACCGCTCGCTCGTGCTCGATATCGGGGCTGCGGCGGACCACCGTGTGCTCGTCGAGAGTGATACCGGCGATCCGCCTCTTGCCTTGGGGATCGCCCATGGCCGTTGGTTCATGCCCTGCGAGGGAGCCGGATCGATAGTGACAGCGCATGCGCCACCAGCCCTTCGGCCTCGGCAAGACAGATCGCCGCGGGCGCGAGCACCGCGAAGCTCGCAGCGTCACAGCGAACGAGCGAGCTGCGCTTGAGGAAGTCGAGGACGCTGAGGCCCGAGGTGAAGCGAGCGCTGCGGGCTGTTGGCAGGACATGGTTGGGCCCTGCGATATAGTCGCCGATCGCTTCGGGGGTGTGGCGGCCGAGAAAGATGGCGCCGGCGTGGTTGACCCACTCGGCAATCACATCGGCCTCGTCGAGCGCGAGCTCGAGATGCTCGGGAGCGATGCGATCGATCAGCGTCGCCGCCTCTTTCCAGTCGGCGACCAGGAGGATCGCACCGTGCGCCTGCCAGCTTGCTCGTGCGATTTGCGCCCGCGGCAATTGCGCCAGATGGCGCTCGACCGCCGCTTCGACCTCGGCCGCGAAGGCGGCATCGTCGGTGACCAGGATCGCCTGCGCCGAACCGTCGTGCTCCGCCTGCGACATTAGATCTGCTGCGATCCATCGTGCATCGTTGCGCCGATCGGCGACGACGAGAATCTCCGAAGGACCAGCGATCATGTCGATCCCGACGCGGCCGAAGACGCGCCGCTTCGCGGCAGCCACGTATGCATTGCCCGGCCCGACGATCTTGTCGACGGGCGCGATCGTCGCCGTGCCAAAGGCGAGCGCCGCGACGGCCTGCGCCCCGCCCACCCGGTACACCTCGTCGATCCCGACCAGCTCGGCGGCAGCAAGAACGAGCGGGTTGAGGACGCCTCCGGGGGCCGGCACTGTCATCACCAACCGCTCGACGCGCGCCACCTTGGCGGGGATCGCATTCATCAGCACCGAGGACGGGTAGGCGGCGGTACCGCCGGGGACGTAAAGCCCGGCGGCCGCAATCGGCCGCCAACGACTGGCGAGCCGCACCCCGACCGCATCCACATAATCGATCGCCGGCGGCAGCTGACGACGATGAAAGCTTTCGATCCGCTCGGCGGCGAGCCGCAACGCAGCAACTGTTTCTGGTGGTGCCGCGGCAGCGCCCTCGACGATCTCTCGGCGCGAGAGGCGTAGGTCGGACACCGAGAGGTCAACGCCATCGAAGCGGTTCGTGTAATCGATCAGCGCGGCGTCACCGCGACGCGCGACATCCTCGACGATCGCCGCGACCACAGCATCGACATCCGCCGCGCTCTCCCGCTTGGTCTCGAGCAGCCGCCGGAAAGCCGGTTCGAACCCGGGGTCCCGCGTAGCCAGTCTAACCGGCATCGGTCGTTCCTAAGGGTCTCACCGATCGGCGACTTCGTGTTTGATGACGCTGCTGATCGATCGCGCCGCGAAAGCGCTCGATCCAACCGCCGACCTCTTCCGGACGGGTCTTCAGCGCCGGACGGTTGACGATCAGTCGCGAGCTGACCTCGGCGATGCGCTCGATTTCGATCAGACCGTTCGCCTTTAGCGTGGCCCCGGTTTGAACGAGATCGACGATGTGATGACAGAGACCGAGATGCGGGGCGAGTTCGATCGCGCCGTTTAGCTTGATGCATTCCGCCTGGATGCCGCGCGCCGCGAAATGGCGGCGGGTAATCTCCGGGTATTTCGTGGCCACTCGGATGTGGCTCGCGCGCCCGACATCCTCCCGCGTGGCCCAGTCGGCAGTCGCCGCCACCGCGAGACGACAAAGGCCGACGCCGAGGTCGAGTGGAGCGTAAATCTCGGAATAGTCGAATTCCATCAGTACGTCGTTGCCGGCGATGCCGAGTTGGGCGGAGCCGAAGGCGACAAAGGTGGCGACGTCAAAGCTGCGCACGCGGATCAGATCGAGGCCAGGCTCGCTGGTCGCGAAGCGGAGCTGGCGCGAGCCGGGATCCTGAAAAGCGGGTTCCGGAACAATGCCGAGACGCAACAACACCGGCATCACCTCGCCGAGGATCCGACCGTTCGGCAGCGCCAAGATCAATGGAATTTCGGCGCCGCCCGGACCCGCTGTGGCGCTCACACCCGCTCATCCACGTCATGCGTGGGTTGCCATGGGGTCGGCCAGGGCTCGCCTAGATCCTGGGCATGGCAAAGGATGCGGCTAACCTCCAGCCGTATCGTAGCCCCGTCGGAAAATTCGAGCAGGATCGCGTCACCCTCGGCGTCGCGCTCAGGTAGAAGCGCCAGCAGCGACAAGATCCGCGTGTCCTCGCTGCGGCGGAAGCCGTGGTAGGATACACCGACGACTGCTCCAAAGGTGATGCCGCACAGCGTCCGCTGATAACCGGCTTCGCCGCGGGCTGCTCGCGCCGCTCGCTCCCAGCGGAACCGATTGGCGACCATCAGGAATGTATGATCCGCCGGAGCAAAGGCGAGATCGCGGACGGCAACGAGCGCGTCTTGCAGGCAGGCCGAGATCACCGCGAGGTCGTCGGGATCCTCCGCGCGCAGCTTGAACGCGGTATCGCCCTCGTCAGGGGGCATCGCGCACCCTCTCGATTCGCGCGCCGCATGCCGAGAGCTTTTCCTCGAGCCGCTCGTAGCCGCGGTCGAGGTGATAAACGCGATTGATCACCGTCTCGCCTGCCGCGACAAGACCGGCGACGACCAGCGATACCGACGCGCGCAAGTCGGTCGCCATCACCGGCGCCCCCATCAATGCCGGCACGCCGCGTACCAAGGCCGAGGCGCCATGGACGTTGATGTTGGCACCCATTCGGGTGAGCTCGGGAACATGCATGAAGCGATTCTCGAAAATCGTCTCCGTGATCATCGATGCGCCGGTGGCGGTCGCCATCAGCGCCATGACTTGCGCCTGCAGGTCGGTCGGAAAGCCCGGATAGGGTTCGGTCATGATGTCCACCCCCTCGAGCGAGCCGTCGCGTCGGCGTACCCTGAGCCCGTCGTCGATTGCCGACACCTCTACGCCGGCACCCTCGAGGGTGCGGACCAGTGCTGCCACGAGATCGATTCGAGCCCCGGTCAACCGCACCTCGCCGCCCGTCGCCGCCGCTGCCATGATATACGTCCCGGTTTCGATGCGATCCGGGATGATCCGATGGGTTGTCCCGTGCAATCGGCTGGCACCGAGGATGTGCAGGCGATCCGTGCCGATCCCATCGATCCGGGCGCCCATGGCAAGCAGGCATGTTGCAAGATCGGTGATCTCCGGTTCGCGCGCGGCGTTGATCAGCAAAGTCTCGCCTTCCGCCAGCGTGGCCGCCATCATGAGATTCTCGGTGGCCCCGACCGACACGGTCGGAAAGGCGATTTCGGCGCCTTTCAGGCCCTTTGGCGCGCGTGCGTCGATATAGCCTTCGTGCAGCTCGACCTCGGCGCCGAGGCGCTGCAACCCTTTGATGTGGAGATCGACCGGTCGCGGTCCAATCGCGCAGCCACCGGGTAGCGACACGCGTGCCCTGCCGCAGCGGGCGAGAAGCGGCCCGAGCACCAGAACCGAAGCCCGCATCTTGCGGACGAGATCGTAAGGTGCGGTGGTCGAGGTGATGTGCGCCGCTGACAATTCGAGTATATTCCCGCCATCGCCGACCGCTTCCAGCGAGATGGCCGCGCCATGCTGAACAAGCAGGTTTGCCATGGTCGCGATGTCTGCCAGATCGGGAACATTCTCCAGAATCAGGCTTTCAGGTGTCAGCATACTCGCCGCCATCAGCGGCAACGCCGCGTTTTTGGCGCCGCCGATCGGAATTACACCTTCGAGCGGCACACCACCTTTGATGCGGATCTTGTCCATCGCCTCGTTCCACAGACCGTCTGCCGGCGCGGCAGCGGCAACAGGCCCCTGATCGGTGCGCGCTCGACCATCGTGGATGGTTTTACTGGAACCGGGGGGAGCCGCTCAAGCCGGCGGCTCGCTCTCCGGATCCGTTTCTTCTGATTGCCGAACCGCCGGCCGATCCTGCGCGCGCTTTTGTTCCTTGCGCCGCACCAGGTTCTCGCGCAACGCTTTGGCGAGCTTTGCTTCGCGGGCAGCCCGCTCGATGCTTTTCCTCGCGGCGATTCGGGGAGGTTCGCTCATCTTGCGATGCAACAAGAGCGCCGCGAAACTGTCAAGGAGTCGTCGACGCATCGAGGCGGATTTTTCCGCGCTCCCGGGATGATCACGGCGGTCTGGCGCGACAATATTCGTGCGTGGCCGGGATGGCCCCGTTGTTTACCCACCCAATTCCCTCCGCCGCAAGCATCACGCAAGGTTTACCCACAGTCATCGACCTGCTTGCCTTGCCAGCCGCCGGGACCTCGGGTATTACCCTCCGGTTGCGCCTGGGGCCAATTTCCAGGCCGGGAGGCTGCCGTAGCTCAGTGGTAGAGCACTCCCTTGGTAAGGGAGAGGTCGTAGGTTCGATACCCACCGGCAGCACCAGCCGAAAAGGCGCGGAAATGCTTGTGCTTAGAAGTTTTTTACCTAACGACGGCAGGCCGAAGTGCAACGCCGTCGCGTGGCGGCGGCGCTACAATGCTCGGGCCGGCGAGCGCAGTTGAGGCTGAATGGGTTCGGGCTCGTGCCGTTCTACAATGGCGGGATTTTCTGCCGAGTTTGAACCAGATGGGATTGCTCGGGAACTCGCTGGCACCGGAGGGGTTGGCAAGGATAGCGCCGCGATTTGCCAGCGCGCTGATTTGGAGGCGAATGTGCGAAAACTCATGCTAACCACCGCTTCGATATTGGCTCTCGGTATCGGTGGTGCCGGTGTGAGCGAGGCGGCCGACACCAGCAACATGGCCCCGAACGCCGGATCGAACATGCCGGCAATGTCCGGAGTTCCTTCTGCGTCCCAGACCATTGTGAACCCTTCAAGAGACCAGGTCAGGGAGGCTCAGCAGCAGCTTCGGAACCAAGGGCTCTACCTTGGGCGGATAGACGGGATCCTCGGTCCGGAGACCAAGCAGGCGCTCGATCGTTTCCAGAAGAACAATGGCCTGAGCCAGACCGCAACACTCGATCGGCCGACCATAGACAGGTTGCTTGGTAATCCCGGTGTCGGCCAGGGCTCCAGCACGCCGCCAACCGTGTACCACGGTACCGGGACGATGACAAATCCGCCACCAGCTAATCCCAGCGCAGGCGGACTTGGCGACCATAATACGCCGAGGCAATAACCGCGTATAGAACGGAGCCCACCCAGTGCCACGTCTGAGGCGGGCTTCCCCCTGCTGCACTGACACCTCGCACGACGCCACGGATTCTGCGTTCTTCGCGGCCTCTTTCCCTGCGATCTGGCCCGACTCCCGAGCACCCGGCTGGGTCGGCGCCAGCCAGCTGCCTTTAATCCCGGCGCTTCAGGCTAACCTCCTGCCACGGGCCACCAGGCTCTGAGCTGGTCCACTGTGCCTGCGAACTTGCTGCGGTCACAAGGCCCGATGCCCGGCACTGGCACGACGGCACTGCCGACCTGACCATCGGTGTGCTGCCACAGCTTCCACTGCGAGAAGCCGGGCGGGCAAATCGGGTTGCTCCCATACTCTGGTAGCCACAGCGGGCATTTCGACAGGGTGGCGTTTGGTGCCGATAACATAAACCGGTTCATATAGGCGATCGGCCACATACCGGTTGCGGCTTGTACGCTTGCGGCCGCCGTGGAAGCCTGCATGACGCTCGCCTGCGATGCAGGATAAGATTCCCAATCGATCGCGAGCCAGCTGACGCCGCCCTCGGATTTTGCGACCGTCAGGAAATGCGCGACCTGCTCGGCCGGGTTGCTGCCGTCAAGGAAGTGAAAGGCGCCGACTAGAAGACCCGCAGCTTTCGCCTCAGCGACGCGCGACAGGAAAGTCGGATCAACGAACCCCGTGCCCTGCGTCGCCTTCAGGATTACCGCGACGATCCCGGCCTTGGCCGTCGTGACGAAATCCTGGCTCACGTTGTCGTAGTGCGAGACGTCGATCACGACATCGGACATGACCGGAGGAAGATAGGGTGCGGGATTTGACATTATGAATTTCTCATAACAATGATTGCAGGAAGAGTGACTGCTCGATTGGACCTCAATATCGAACAATAGAGCGAAGGCCCTTTATTGTCATAAAGATAACTCGTATTTTCGCAAGTTATCCTCCATCGAACGCCTACGCTCCAAGTATCGAGAGTGAGGTGGAAAACGGCGCTTTCTCAATGGCTGTGGCTGCGGTCCCAAGTCGCTCGCCACAGTAGTTTTGGGACCAGATCGGCTCCCACCACCAATGCCTAGCGAGACATCAGGAGAACGTCTTGTGCAGGCCGCGGTCGCAGTTTTCGCCGGGCTCCCAGGCCACTCGTGCTGGGATCTTGGCGATGTCCATGGCGTACCGCCCGGTCATGCCCTGGCCGATCGGCGACGAAGGCGCCGACGCGACCGATGTGGCGAATCCGGCAACCCGAAACACCGGGGGACGGCATATCGGAAGAATGCTCGGCAATTGCCGTTCGGCCGTTGGGGGCTGTCCGGCCGTTCTAGAATTGTTCGGGGCTAGAAGTCGACCGTATCCTCGTTGCGCTCGGCGAAATAGGCGCGGGTATCGTCACGCAACCGCGGCTTGTTACCGGCAAGCTCGATCAGGCCGTCGCGCCGGCGCACGATGTCGACGTTCGGATCGTAATGGTTGCGGATCAGGATCTGCTCGCGCGTAGAATAGCGCCGCGCCTTTAGCGGCCCATGCCATAAGTGAAAGACGATACCCGGCACGAGGCCGATGTCTTCCTGGATCGCCCCACGAGCCCTCGCCTTCCAGGCTCGCAGTGCGTCCCGATACTGCGAGGTATAATCGTTGTCGCTCAGCAGCAAGTCCGCCATGTCGAAATGGCCATAGGCCATGTGGTAGTCGGCCGCACCGAGTAGGCAGACATCCAAGAGCCCTCCCATCGCGTCGAAAGCGGCGCGCCGGTAGGCCCACGCCGCTCCGGGATATCCGAAGTCGAGCATTTCGAGGGGCCCGGCTTTATGCCAATACTGCCCCTCGCCCTGCGCGCGGCGGCTGCGCACGTACCAGTGCATGAAGCTCTTTCCGTGCCCGACGAATTCATTGCGAGGACCCAGCCAGATTATGTCCGACGAGATCTGCACCGCCTTGTGCAGCTGAAGGGCATGCAGCGTTTGTTCTACCCAAGACTCGTCGTGGAACAGCATGTCACCATCGATCAGAGCCACATATTGCATATCCGAAATTGCGGCCACGCCGATATTCTGCAGGTTTTCTTTGCGCCAACAAACCGAGTCGGTCCGCAGCCTGATCCGGCGCACTCCTTCTCGGGCAGATAGGTCGAATGGGCGATCGCCGTAGGCGAGCTCCACAGTCGTCAGCCGCACGCCAGCGTCGATCATGCCTTGCTCGAAGCGCTGAAAGTTACTCAGCCGCGAGGTCCAGCGCAGATGGTTGTCATAGACTGCAACGACATCCAACAGGTCAAGATTGAACACGGCGACTCTCGGATGAGGTGGGGGCAACGAGCCTAGGCGGTTTAATACTATGATAATCGCGAAATTGTCAATACAATAAATGAGAGAGAGGCAACTTTTCTGAGCCCGTTACCAACGCCTACACACCGGAGATTGGAGACGGCACCGCCGCCGGCGACCGCTCGGCAACCCGGTCGCCCCCGCCGGTCCCAAGCCGCTCGCCACGGTACCTTTGGGACCAAATCGGCTCCCACCACCAACGGTTCTCGAGATACCAGGAGACGGTCCTGCGCAGCCCGCTGTCGAAGTTCTCGGCGGGCTCCCAGCCCAACTCGCGCCGGATCTTGGCGCTGTCCATGGCGTAGCGCCGGTCGTGTCCCGGCCGATCGGCGACGAAGCTGATCAGGCGCCGATGTGGCCGATGTGGCGAATCCGGTAGCATCTCGTCGAGCAATCGACAAATCGACTGCACGACATCGAGATTGGTCCGCTCGGCGTCCCCCCCGATATTGTAGCTCTCGCCAGCCGGCGCGTCATTTAGAATTGCGAACAGCGCACGGGCGTGGTCCTCGACATAGAGCCAGTCGCGGATGTTGTCGCCGGTCCCGTACACCGGGATCGGCTCGCCGTGCAGCGCCTTCAGTATGGCAAGCGGGATCAGCTTTTCCGGAAAGTGGCAGGGCCCGTAATTGTTCGAGCAGTTGCTGATCACCGTAGGCAGCCCAAAGGTCTCCCGCCAGGCGCGCACCAAGTGATCGGCGGCTGCCTTCGAAGCGGAGTAGGGCGAGTTTGGTTGATACCGCGTGGTTTCGGTGAAACTGCCGCTAACTCCGAGCGAACCGAAAACCTCATCGGTCGAGACATGATGAAACCGGAACAGCGCCGCGCGCTTGGCCGGAAGCCTCTGCCAATGCGCCAGCGCGGTCTCAAGCAGGACGCAGGTCCCCTCGACATTAGTCTTGATGAAATCGGCCGGACCGTCGATCGATCGATCGACATGAGACTCCGCCGCGAGATGCAGGACGGCATCGGGGTCGAACTCCCGCAGCAGCGCGCCGATCGTTTGCCGATCGCAGATGTCGGCCTGGCGAAACGCGTAGCGGGGGCTCGTTTCGACCGCCCGCAATGAACTCAGATTTGCCGCGTAGGTCAGCTTATCGACGTTCAGAACCGTGGTGTTCAGTTCGCCGACGAACAACCGACAAACCGCCGAGCCGATAAAGCCGGCGCCACCGGTCACCAAAACCTTCATCACCAGCCGCCCTGTTTGTTACGCCGGAGCAAGCTAAGCCTGGCCACGCGGATCGAGCAATACGCCCCTAGGCCCCTGTCGACTTGCTGGCGGTAACAAACTTGAAATATGTTGCTTGTGCGGGCGAGCATCGCGTGCCTGGCTCTGATCGGGCCGATGTCGGGACGCCGGCGAACCGCCATCGAAGGATCGCTCGGTAATTTTGGTTCGGCCGTCGGGGTGACCTCCTAACGGTTTCAGGAGGCGAATGTCGAGACGGATTTCCATCTCCGCGTGGCTCAGCGCGCCCCGGCCAACGCTCATTCGTGCCTCCATGCTGGCGTTGGCCTTGACTGGTTCGCCTGGAGGCGCGGGCGCCGCGGATAAACTCGTGCTCCAGCTTCACCGCGCGGCGCAATTCGAGTTTGCCGGTTATTATGCGGCGCTGTGGCAGGGCTTTTACCGGGAGGCGGGGCTCGAGGTCGAGATCAACTCGGGTGCCCCGCCGGGAAACTACCCGATCGACCCAGTTCGGGAAATCACCGAAGGTCGCGCCCAGTTCGGGACGGGAACCGTTCAAGTCCTGATCCGCGCCGCCCAGGGCCAGTCGCTGGTGCTATTGGCGCCGATTTTTCAACAGAGCGACGCCCGAGTCTATTATCGCGCGGATGGCGACTTCTCCTCGCCTAAGGCGCTGCTCAACGGCAGGATCGGGCGGTTGCCCCCGAGCAACATTCTCGACCTCGAGCTGCGCACGGCGCTCTATGCCGAAGCGATCGATCCAAATGAGCTGAGATCTCTGTCGAGCGAGCCGGGCCAGGCCTTGGCCGATCTTGCCGGCCACCGGGTTGACGCGGCGGTCGGCTCGGTCTGGGAGCTGCCCTGGCAGGCCCGAGAGCGCGGCGTAGCGCTGAAATCTTTCAACCCGGGCGGCTATCGCGTCGAGTACTACGGCGACAGCCTATTCACCTTGCAGCGTCTCGCGAAGACGGACCCAGCAATGGTTCGGCGCTTTCGCGAGGCGTCGGTCAAAGGCTGGGAGTATGCGTTGCAGCATCCCGAAGAAATCGGAGCGCGCATTCTTACCGAACTGCCGATCCAGGCA
The DNA here is from genome assembly GCA_963703745.1 of uncultured Alphaproteobacteria bacterium. Taxonomy (GTDB): domain Bacteria; phylum Pseudomonadota; class Alphaproteobacteria; order ATCC43930; family CGMCC-115725; genus AP-15. The sequence continues at coordinate 305,346 of CAVPFL010000003.1, forward strand.
GCGGTGTCCGATCCGGCCGGGTTTACCCGCTACCAGACCGAGATAGCACGCAAACTCGCCCGCTATCCCGACGTCCCGCTCGGCCATTCGAACCCGGAACGCTGGGGCCGGATTCAGCAGAGCTTGATCGAGATCGGAGAGATCACGCAGCCGGCCGATCTCGGCGCCTTTCTCTACAATCCCAACGCGGCAGTTGGCTACCGTAGCAATTGGCAGTCGACCATTGTCACCGCGGCCGCCGCTGTCTCCCTGCTCGCCGTCGCAGGCTTCTTGTGGTGGGGGACGGGGCGGGGGCGGAGTGCCGCTCGGGCAGGAGCCGTCGTCGGCGCCCACAAGGCGGCGCTTAGCTGGTTCCCGCGACACTTTCGCATACGGTCTCGTCTCACCCAGGTACGCGCCGCAGCCTCACGTTCGCTGAATCCTTTGAGGACGCTCGGCAGCCCGGGCAACGTGCAGTCTCGCCTCGGGCGATTACGCGGCGCAGCGTCTGAAGCGTTGAGCCGCCTGGCCAGTGAGACGCGCCGAATCATCCTATCGAGCGGGAACAACCCGCCGGGGTCGCGCCCGACCAATCTCAATACCATACTGCCGACGCTCGATCACTCCATCCGACGACGGGTTCCGAGTTCGGTCAACTGCCGCTTTTCTCCGCTGCCCGAACTGTGGCTTTGCCACGTCGATCCGGATGCGATCGCGACGACGATTCTCGATCTCGTTGCCGCAGCGCTGGCCGACATGGCGGCTGGCGGGGAGCTGATTGTCGGGACCCGGCAATATGCAATCGACGATGCGATCGCTGCCGAACTCCCGGGCAGCGCTGCCGGAGATTATGTTCGGCTCACCGTCAAGGACAACGGCCGCGGCCTATCCCAAGAGCGTCTCGACAGCATCTTGGATCCGGCGACAACCTCTAGACCGGCGGTCGTTGCTGCTGGGGAATTGACCCGTCAGCTCGGCGGCTTTGTCCGCGTCGAGAGCGCCGAGGGCATCGGCACCGCCGTCCATCTCTATTTTTGCCGGGTCGCCATCGCCGGTGAGAGCGCGCAACAACAACCGCCGGACGACCAGCAGACAAAAGCTTCGGCCGCATAGCGAACCGATCTCAGCACCCGCGGGCGAAGGTGCGGGAGTTCTTTGGCGCAATCACAATGTCAGCTCCGGCAAATCGATCCAGCGTCGCTCCCGGTTGCTTTGATGACAGGCCTCGGCGAGCTGGACGCCCTTTGCTCCTTCGAGCAGCGGCGATGGAAACGGCGCGCTTTCCGCAACGTGTCTAAGGAACAATTCCCAGCCGGCCCGGTAGCTGTTGCGGAACGGCTCGACGTCCGGCAGCTCCTGCCATTGTTCGGCGAAGACCATCGATTGCGGCCGTTCCGGGTCGAAGAATGGCTTCGGCGTGGCCACCAGAGGCTGCACGAAGCAGCGGTGGAGACCGCACACCGCCGAGCCCAGGGTGCCGTCGACTTGGATCTGTAACAGGTCGTCGCGCTTGACGCGGCTCGCCCAAGACGAGCTGACCTGCGCCAAAACTCCGCCCGCGAGTTCGAAAGTCGCGAAAGCGTGGTCCTCGACGTCGACATCGTATGACTGTCCCGCCTCGTCGCGGCGCTTTAGCTGGGCGGTTAAGTGGCGGCACGACACCGCTTTGATCTCTCCCAGCAAGCGGTCGAAGATGTAACGCCAGTGGGCGAACATATCGAGGACGAGCCCGCCACCGGTCTCCTTGCGGTAGTTCCAGCTCGGCCGCTGCGCCGGATACAGCTCGCCATCGAACACCCACCAGCCGAAATCGAGCCGAACCGAAAGAACCCGGCCAAAGAAGTCGGCATCGTAAAGCTTCCGTAGCTTACGCAGTCCGGGCAGGAACAGTTTATCCTGGACAACGCCGTTCTTGAGACCGGCGCGCTGGGCCTGCCGAGCCAGACTCAACGCAACGGGCAGGGTCTCGGCAATCGGCTTTTCGAGATAGACGTGCTTGCCGGCGTCGATCGCCGTACCGGCGCGCTCCGGCCGTCCCCCGGTAGAGCTCGCATCAAAATAGATCGCGATATCAGGATCGGCGAGGATCGTATCGCGCTCGGTGCTCCATTTTAGCCCGCCCTGCGCCTCCGCCAGCGCGGCGAGCCTCTCCGGATTTCGTCCGAGCAACACCGGCACGGGTATCAGGCGATCGCCGTTGGCGAGCGGCAGCCCACCTTCCGCCCGGATCGCCATCAACGAGCGCAGATGCTGGGTGGTGCCGAGGCGCCCGGTGGCACCTTCTATGACGATGCCGATCGGACGGGTGCCCATATGATCTCCCGACGCTGGTTGGACGCTCGATTTTCCCTGCCGAACCGGGAAATTCGGGAAAAAACGCGACGCAGCCCGTCAAAATCCCAAAAGTCACTAACCTTTTCAAATACTTATATCCTGCCGAGGGGCTCGTTTAAGACGCCCCTGAGGGAGACGTTGACGGTTTTTCTGACACCGAGATGCGACACGGACGGGCGATCAAAACCGCTAGGCGGGAGTCCCCATCGGCGGTGGATCTTACTCCTCGATCTTGTCGGCGAGATGGCGGCTAGATTGCCGCGGTAATCGCGGTACGCAGGATCTCGGGGATGCGGTCGAGCGTCTCGGTCGGGGTCATCAACGGCGGCGCCAGGCAGATCGTGTCGCCGACCGGCGGGTCTGCGCTGCCGGGGCGGACGCGCAAAAGCAATCCGCGCGCCAGCGCCTCGCGCGTGAGGCGCCCGCCCAGCCCTAGCGCGGGCGCCTTTGTGTTGCGATCAGTCACCAGCTCGACGCCGCACATCATGCCGAGCCCGCGCACATCGCCGACGGAAGGCAGATCGCGCAGCTCCTCTAACCCAGCCACCAGACGCTGGCCCATTTCTGCGGCGCGCGCGACCAGCCCCTCACTCTCGATGATCTCTATATTGCGCAAGCCGACCGCACAGCACACCGGGTGGCCGGAGTAGGTCGCTGCGTGCATGAACCTGCGGTCGGCCGGTGCGCTCTCGATCGCCTCATGCACGCCTTTGGAGGCGAGCACGCCGCCCAATGGCAGATAGCCGCTCGTCACCCCTTTGGCGAAGGAGACGAGGTCCGGCTCTACCCCCCAGCGGCCGAGCGCGAACCATTCGCCAGTGCGGCCAAAGCCGGTGATGACCTCGTCGGCGATCAGCAGCACGTCGTGGCGGTCGCAGATCTCGCGCAGCCGCGGGAAATAAGAGGGCGGCGGCACGATGACGCCGCCCGCCCCCATCACCGGCTCGGCGATCACCGCCGCAACGGTGTCCGGGCCCTCGGCGAGGATCGCCTGCTCGACCGCATCGGCGGCGCCGACCCCCGGCTCCTCGTTGCCGGCCCAGCGATATGGGTAGGGAGGTGCGACCTGGATGAACCCAGGTACCAAAGGTCCGAACATGTTGCGATACGCGGCCATGCCGGTGGCGCTCATGGCCGCCAGGGTCACACCGTGATAGGCGTGAATGCGCGAGATGATCTTGGTCTTCTCAGGCTTGTCTTTGATCTTCCAGTAGTAGCGCGCGAATTTGAAAGCGGACTCGTTCGAACTCGGCGCCGGCGGTCGTGAAATAGGCGGCCGCGGTGTTGCCATAGGCGTGTCCGACGATCTTCTCGGCGAGCCGGACCGCCGGCTCGTTGGTGGCACCGATATAGGCTGAGGCAAAAGCGATCCGCCGCATCTGGGCGCTCGCCGCGTCGGCGAGCTCGGCGCGGCCGTGGCCGACATTGACGTTCCACAGGCCTGACAGCCCGTCGATGTATTCGCGGCCCTCGGCGTCGCGCAGCATGGCGCCGCGGCCCTCGACGACAACCAGCGGCTGCTTGTGATCATCGGGATAATGCAGCGGGTGGACGAGGTAGCGGCGATCGGCTTCAAGAAGTTGACTGATGTCGTCCATTGGTCGCTCCTAACCGCGGGCCCCTCGCCCTTACCCTAACCGCGTCAGCCTCGGCGAAACAACGGCGAAGCTCGTTGACAGCAGACGCTGCCGACCTCAGCCTGCCGCCGCGCACAACTAAAAGGGTGTCGGATGGCCGAGTTCTTTTTCTCGAGCCCCTTGCCGATCCGCGAGGATTTGGCGGCGGCGCATCGGCGCGCCTGGGCGCATATCGCGCAGCGCGGCACCTGGTGGGATGGCGCCGCGCGCGTCGCGATCGCTGCGGAGACACGCCAGGCGCCGCTTTGTGCGCTGTGCCGCCGACGCCGCGAGGCGTTGTTGCCATTGGCAATTGAGGGCGCCCACGACAGCCTCGGGCAACTCCCGGAGCTCGCGATCGAGGTCGTGCATCGCCTGCGGACAGATCCGGGCCGCCTCGGCGAAGGCTGGTGTCGCAGCGTCATCGCCCGCGGTCTCACCGAGGAGCAATATGTCGAGATCGTTTCGGTCGTCGCTCACATTGTCGCGATCGATACGATGGCGCGCGGGCTCGGCCTCGATCCGCCTCCGCTCCCCGATCCGGAGCCGGGGTCACCCACGCGCCGGCGTCCCTCGGGCGCCAAGCCGGGAGGCGCTTGGGTCCCCTGGCTCGACCCCGCCGACGCGGCCGATGCCGCGGCCGGGATCTATCCGAGCGATCGGGAGCCCGCCAACATCATGAAGGCGATGAGTCTGGTGCCGGACGAGGTGCGCAGCTTTTTCGACCTGGTGACCCACCAATATCTGCCGGGTGCCGTCATGCGCGACTTTGCGCACGAATACCGGACGATCAGCCATGCTCAGATCGAGCTGTTGGCGGCGCGAGTATCGGCGCTCAACCGATGTCTCTATTGAACCACCAGCCATGCCTTGCTGCTCCGTGCGAGCGGCCGGACCCACGGCAAAAAGTATGACCTCGAGGCGGTCATCGGTGCTGCCGGCGGCGACGGCGGCGTAGTGCACGGCCGACTGCTCGTCGCGTTCGCTGAAGCCGTATTGGGCGAAAACAACAGTGCATTGTTGCGAGCGCGCGACGCGCTGGTGGCAGAGCTGGGCACGGTGGGGCTGGTCGACGCGGCCGGTGTCGTCGGCCTCTTCAACGCGATCGACCGCGTGGCGGACGCGACCGGCATCCCGCTGGAGTCCGAAAAAGCGGCGGCCAGCGCGAACTTTCGCACGGCGCTCGACCTCAACCGTTTCGCGGTTGTTGACAGGAGCTGATCCAGCTTGTCGACGGACTGACCCTCGCCACTCCGATTGATCTGCGGCACGGCCCTGGGCAAAAGCAGCGCAAGGCCAACGGGCATCCCCTGCATCGGCACGGTCTCAACCTATCTGTCTCTTTGGAACCTTTGAGAGACGGTGAACGATGATCAGCCGCTTCCGTACCTTCATCGCAGGATTCCTTGTCCTTCTCCCGCTGGCGGTGACAATCGCTGTCATCGTGTGGGTCGGCACGTTTATTTTCGCTTACCTCGGTCCTGACGGTGCGATTGGCCGCATCCTGATCTCGATCGGTTTCAACTTTTCGAGCTCCCCTCTTGCAGCCTATGCGCTCGGTGCGGTCGTCGTGGTCGGGTTGGTCTATCTACTCGGGCTCGCCGTTGAATCACGCCTCGAAAGCCGGGTGCGCCATCTGATCGACTCGCTGATGCAGCGCATCCCGTTCGTCGGCAATCTTTACGACGTCACCAAGCGATTTGTCGCAATCGTCGACCGAAAGGACCAGGACGGCCTCAAGAGCATGAGCCCGGTCTGGTGTTTCTTTGGCGGCGAAGGGGGCGCAGCGGTACTCGGGGTGCTGCCGATGCCCAAGCCGATCACGATCGGTGAACAGCAATATCATGTGGTGCTCGTCCCGTCTGCGCCGGTCCCGGTCGGGGGATGCCTGGTCTATGTTCCGGTGCAGTGGGTGAAGCCGGCGGATTTCGGCGTGGAAGCGTTGATGAGCATCTATGTATCGATGGGAGTGACATCGCCGCAGATGGTAGATTGGGCCCCGACCATGCCCAAATCGGGCTGAGTGCAGCTTCGCCAGGGCACGGATGCCGGCAATGTCTATAGCCATTGCTAACCTACGAAGCTGGAGCGAGATCCAAGCGGCGCGCACCTTGTTCAAGAAGTATGCTGAAGCTCTGCCCTTTGGCCTCGGTTATCAGAACTTCGAGGCCGAACTCGCCGGTTTGCCTGCCCCTTACATTCCTCCCTCCGGGTGCCTGCTCTTCGCCAAACGGAACTCCCGCTTTCTTGGCGTAGTTGGGCTAAAGCCGCTTGGACCCGGTATAGCGGAGATTAAACGGCTCTACGTCGTCCCTGCGGCCCGCCGCTCGGGGCTGGGAAGGGCGCTCCTCGAGCGCGCCCTCAACGAAGCGCGGCAGAAAGGCTACGAGCGGGTCCGGCTTGACAGCCACCACCCCAGTATGACAACGGCCATTGCTGTCTATCGTAGCCTCGGCTTTGTCGAAATTCCGCCCTATGGACCGGATCTCAACGGCGAAATCGTGTTCTTTGAAAAGAGACTTTAATGGTTCGAAAGTCTTCTACGGTGGTAAGAGAACGGAAGTGGCGGTTGCGGCTCAGCGATTAGGCAGATCGAGCGGATAGATCGGCCGCCTGACTTTCTCGAATTTCAGCTGCCCATAATCCGAGGTGCAAACGCCGACCCCGGCGCATTCGACGACGGCCTTCGCCATTGGGCCGAGCCCGGCCCGCCAATGGATGCGGCTCTTCAGCATCATATAGCGTTTTTGCAGCGGGTCGATGCCGAGGCTCGAGAGGCAATTGAGATCAGAGGGCTCGACATGGCGCGAGATCAACACGATCTCGGCCGCACCGGTGTCGAGTACCACTGCTGCGCCCATATCCATTTGGACGCCCCGCGCCATCGGGCCGCGGTTCTTGTAGCGGCCGTTGGAGATTGTCTTGACCATGCCGGTTACGGTCAGCGGCGGGCTTTCGGCTGGGATTGCCGGCATCTTGATCTTGCCGCCGATCGACAGGGTTACCTGCGCGCCGATGCCGGCGGCGATCGCTTGCTGTACCGTTGCCGGGTCGTAGATCGCAAAAGCAGCAACGTCTTCGAGCCCCTGCCGCAGGATCTCGGCAAGTACCGCGGTGGTGTCCATTGTGCCGCCCGACGCGCAATTGTCGTAATGGTCGAGCAATACAATCGGGCCCTCGCCGGGCTGCCCCGGCGCCATCGCCTTGGCGCGGGCGACCGATTGCTGCAAAGGCTCGATCCTGTATACAAAAGCCTCGCGCTCGACCCAGGCCCGGCCGAGAAGTTCATCCCGAAGCTCTTCAGCAAGCTTGCGGTTGCCGTCTGTGACCACCACGGCACTCAAACCGGCATTGGCGATGTCGGCGTGCGGAAAGCCGGTGAAGAGGCTCGCGCCCAGGGCGCCTTCGGCGCTCATCGCCGCGCAGCGGTGCTGCAGTTCCTTGTTCGGGTGGTCGTCGGTGCCTTGCCGCATGACATGCGGCAGCATCGGCTCGTTGCGCCACGCCATGACCGGCTTCACTTCCCCGCGCATCGCGCGCAACAGGATCTCGCCGGCGAGCTTGGCGGTCTCGTAGGTGTCGATATGCGGGTAGGTGCGGTAGCCGGTGACCACGGTCGCATTGGCGATCATCGCGTCATAGAGATTGGCGTGCATGTCGAGCGAGACGGCGATCGGGGTCACGGGGTCGATCGCGCGCAGCCGCTTCAGGAACTCACCCTCGCCATCCTCCAGGCTCTCGGTAACCATCGCGCCGTGCAGATCGAGCATGATGCCGTCGAACCCGCCCTGCGTAGCTGCTTCGCAGATCGCGTCGGTGATGTGCCGATAGGCAGCGTTCTCGACCGGACCGCTCGGCGAAGCCCCAGCAGCGATCGGCAACACGATCTCCGCCCTCTCCCTTTCGGCAAGATCGAGATATGCGCCGAGCCCGGTGCCGGTCCCCCGATAGGCGCGGATCGCCGCATCGCCGTAGAGCGGACCGAATCGCGCCAGGGGCGTCGGAACCGGCGAAAAGGTATTGGTCTCGTGCTTCATCATCGCGATCAACAGGCGCATCGCTGGACCTCCATGACCCTGAAAGGTTATGCCCCTTCTCGACGCACCCAAGCAATTATGGCTATATTGCAAAGCGGAGCCTAACGTGACCGCCTACAGTGGCGATCGGTGCCTCGACATCGCGCTGGTCACACTCGACCGGCCAATGATGGCGACCGCAAGCGAGCTTGGCGCGGCCGTCGAGGTGCCGCCCACCGGCCAGGAGCCCGCCTGAGGGACCCGTGGTGATCCCAGGAGGCTTGCGCGGCGGGACAGGACATACGATATTTATGCAGATGTAGATATATAGGTTCGGTATGGCAGCATCCGCTCGATTGATGGTCCTGATGTCCCCGGAAGAGAGGGCGTTGCTCAGCGTTAAGGCGCGTACGCTTGGCGTTTCCGCCGGGGAGGTCGTTCGACGTGCCGTTCAGGCCTTCGAGCTCGGCACCGAGGAAGAGGCGGCAGAGCTCCGCGCGTTGGTTGACGTGTTCAACCAGATCCACCCGGAGACATTGCAGATCGCCGACGAATGTCATCGCAAGGTGGCCGAGACCTTGGCGGGACCATCGAGGCGCGACCCGGTGAGCCGGCGCCGGGGGAAGACGGCGGCGGCGTGAGCCTCTATGGCGACGCGATCAGGGCGTTGCGCCAAGTCATCCTCCTCGACGAGCGTGTGCGCAACACCGCTGTTGATCTGGCGCGGATGAGCCAGGAGATCGCCGATCTTCGCGATCGGGTGAGCCGGCTCGAAGGAATGCTGGCAGCGGGCATGGCCGTTTCGCGAGAGGCAACCTACTCGCGCGACCGACGCCGGCTGGCAGGGCCGTCAGATCAAACAAGCTGAGAGCGGGAAATGACCGACAACCCTGTCGAAACGCATTACACCCGTACCGATCTCGGCTCTGCAATCCTCGCGGCGCTGAAGGCGGCTGGCAAGAATCTCGACCATCTGATCCCTGACGATCTTGCGCCGGTCGACGAGTTCCACGGCGGTCAGCGACCGGCTACGGTGCGCCTCGCCGAGCTTGTCGGCTTTACCGGAACCGAGCGCGTGCTCGATGTCGGTTCAGGTCTCGGCGGGCCGTCGCGGTATCTCGCCTGGCATTACGGCTGCCGGATCAGCGGCGTCGATCTGACCGCCGAATTCGTCCGTGTTGCGGAGATGCTCACGCGGCTGACGAGGCTCGTCGATAAGGTCGATTATCGGCAGGGCAATGCGCTCGAGCTGCCTTTCGAGAGCGGAAGCTTCGATGTCGTGTGGTCGCAGAATGCCGCGATGAACGTTGCCGACCGCGATCGGCTATACCGCGAAATGCGACGGGTGCTGAGATCGGGCGGAAAGCTCGCGTTGCAGGAGGTTGCGGCCGGCCCTGGTGGTGAACCGCACTATCCGGTGCCGTGGGCCCGCGAGCCGCGCATTAGTTTCCTATCCACGCCGGAAGCCAGCCGCCGGCAGCTCGAAGCTGCGGGTTTCAGAGTGCTCGTCTGGCAGGACACAACCGAGCCCTCGCTGGAGGCGGCGCGGCGGCGGGCGCAAGCGGCGGAAGCGCCGGCGCCGCTCGGCACCCACGTAATCCTGGGACCCGACTGGCAGACGATGGCGAAAAACTCGCTGCGCAATCTCGAAGAGCGCCGCACCAAGCTGTTCAACGCAGTGCTCGAATGCGTCGGCTGAACGCTATTCCTTCGGCATCACATCCAGGCGGACGACGATGCCTTCGAGCTCTGGTTTTGCCGGCGGGTAACGCCTCATCACCAGCGGGTCGTGCCCGGGAACGATGTGCCGCGGGCTCGGAGCATGGGCGCGCAGCGCGTCGTAGGCCTCGAGCATTTCGCCGATGTGGAAGGCCGCGGTGAAAGGCCGGCCGGCCTCCATGTTCTCGTAGTAATGGGTAACATCGGAGGCAAGCACGACCCAGCCGCGCCTGGTATGGACGCGGACGAACTGCATCCCGGGCGTGTGGCCGCCGACCGGGTGCAGACTTACGCCCGGAGCGAGCTCGACCGGACCGTCGTGGAGCCGCACCCGCCGGGCAAAATTGAGACGCACGATGCCGACGACATCCTCCGCCTCGAAGGAGCGCGCGAGGAACGGGTGGCGCATGTAGCGGCCGGTCGTGTAATGCAGCTCGACCTCCTGCAGATGAAACTGCGCCTTCGGGAAGCGGTGGAATGTGCCCACATGGTCGTAATGCATATGGGTCAGGATCACGTCGGCGACCCTATTGTGATCGAGCCCGACCAGGCTTAGCGACTCGGCCGGACAGCGCAGATGCCGCCGACCGCGTGCCGCTGCAACCTCGGCGGTGAAGCCGGTGTCGATCACAAAACTGCGCTCTGCACCAATCGCAGCCCAGACGAAGTAGTCCATCGGCATCGGCCCGTCATGCGGGTCGCCGCCGATGAAATGATCGGATCGCCGAGCGTCGCGCTCGGCGTAGCGAATGGCATAGAGCTCGTATTCGTCCATGGCGGCTCGCCTTTTGTCGACAGGGTGAGAGATCAGAAGGAAAGGATTGCGGACGATCGGCCGCGGTGCAAGCCTGGACGGGCTTTGAGGAGTTCGAATCATGACCGCTGCTGCCGCGCTCGGCCCCTATCGTGTCGAAGCCTTCAACACGGCAAAGGCGTCGGAGAACAAGATCCATGACGATGCGGTCGCCCGCCGCTTTGGCTTCGGTGGCGGGCTGGTGCCCGGTGTAGATGTCTACGCGTATATGGCGCATCTGCCGGTCGCGCGTTGGGGGCGGGCGTGGCTGGAACGCGGCGCCGCCGAATGCCGGTTTCAGAAACCCGTTTATGACGGCGACATCGCCACGATCAGCGCGATCGAAACTTCAGAAGGGCTGGATCTGCGCCTCGAGAGCCACGGCGAGGTCTGCGCCACCGGCCGCGCGTCATTGCGCGAAGGTCCGCCACCGTCGCCCGAGCCTTTCGCCGAACCGCCAGTTCCTCCCGAGAAGCGACCGCCGGCGAGCGAAACCACACTCGCCGCTGGGACTTTGCTCGGCATCCGGCCGCTGCCGATCACCCGCGAGCTGGTCGAGCAGTGCGTTGCCGATCTGCGCGAAACCGACGCGCTCTATCTGAAGGAGGGCCTTGCCCATCCGGTCATCATTGCGCGGACCGGCAATTGGGCATTGAATCACAACGTCGTCCTCGGTCCGTGGATGCATGTCGGCAGCAGATTGCAGCACTTTGCCGCCGCGCATATCGGCGACGAGCTATCCGTGCGCGCCCGCGTCACCGGCAACTATGAGCGTAAAGGCCATCGTTTCGTCGAAGTCGACGTGCTGGTGCTGGCCAACGAGCATACGCCGGTCGCGCGCATTGCCCACACTGCAATCTGGCTTCCGCGCCAGCTCGCCGCCGCTTGAGCGCTGCAGATTTAGGGCGGAAAAGCACAGCGCATTCCGCCAACTCTCGATCATAGCCGCTCTGCTTCCTCGTACGAGACGATTTCGCCCGAATCGAGCTCCATAATCGTATTCGTCGCGGATAATTGCCCCGGAATGATTGAGCCCGATGCCGCGTTTCGGCCGCCGAGAGAGCCTCGTAGAGCGGAGAGACCCCGCGGCATTCCTGTTCGGCAAAGCGAGTAAAGGCGGTGGACAGCGACGCGGTCGAGCCACCGCTTGCGCTCTCAACCGAGGCTCTTCTCCAACAGATCGAGGGCGGCGATCGAAAAGGCTCGCATGTTGTCGAGGCGGTCGCTGTTGCCGGTCTCGACCGTGATCGAGCGCTCGCCATTGGGTCCGATAACGGCGATGCAGGAATGTCCGGCGGCGTGACCATAGCGGCTGCCGGTGGGCCCGGCCGTCCCGGTCTCGCCGACCGACCACGTCGTCGCCAGCTTGCTGCGGATCTTACGGGCGAACAGCAGCGCGTAGGCCTCGGTCGAGGGCGTGATGCCGGTCAGCTCCTGCTCGGTCACGGCGAGCAATTCGGCGCGCGATTGCCGCGTATAGACGACGGCACCTCCGAGGAAATAGGCCGAGGCGCCGGGGATCGCCAGCAACGCCGCCGAGATCAGCCCAGCAGTCGAGGATTCGGCGATGCTGATGGTCTCGCCGCGTGCCTTGAGCTTTGCCGCAATCCGTTCCGCGTGGGGCAGCAATTCAGGTATCATCGCTCGTCCTCCTGCTGTGGCGGCCTCGACCTTGCCGGTTCCGCCGCCTTCTTTGCAAGACCTTGTCGAAGAGGAGCAACCAGAATGGCACGCGACGGCGATCTCCCATCATCGGCCCCGATCACCGAGCGGATCCTGGAGATCCGTGATCGCTGGCACACCAAGCGGCATCCGTTCTTTCTCGCCTTTGGCGAAGGCAAATTGCCGCTCAGAGCCCTGGGACGCTATCAGGCCCTGCATTACCATTTCGTTTCCCGCGCATTGGCGAGCTTCGGGTTGCTCTACGCGCGCGGCTACCATTTTGAAGACGTGCGCAAGATGATCGCCGAGAACATCGCCGAGGAAGAGGGGTTGAAGGCGATCCCGGAGCCCGGACATGAGCCCCATGACCACAACGAATTGATCTTGCGCTTCTGCCGCGCCGCGGGCTTGAGCGAGGAGGAAGTGTACAATACGAAAATGCCGCCCGCCTGGTGGGCGCGTTCTCTGTACATGTACCACACGACCGCGACCGAGCCCGTCGGCGTGATCCTGGCGATGCAGACGACCCAGGAGGGCCAAATGCCGGGGCTGATCGGCGAGGTGCTATTGCCGGCCTTCGAGAGGCATTACGGGTTCAAATCCAGCGATCCCGAGATCGAGTTCTTCACCGAGCACGACCTGGCCGATGTCGAGCACAGCCGCCGTCAGATCGAGTTGTGCGGCCGGCACCTCGACACGCCGCGGCTCGAAGCCCGCGCCCTGCAAGTCGCCGAGGAGATCTGTCAATTGCGCTGGGCGTCGATTTCCGAGCTCTACCGCTCCGAAGTGCTCGGCGAAAAGGAGATCCTGCCGCCCGGCGTGGGGTGATCAGCCTATGGTCGCGGACTGGAGGACTTAGTCGGTCTCATGGCGGCGACCCGGCCGAATTGAACCGCGAGCGCGCGGGATCGGCTTGGCTTTGGCGCGGGTCACGGCCGCGTTCTGTGCGGCATCGAGATCGGCAGCTTCCTTGGCCAGCCGGAGCGCCCGCAGGCGCGCCGTCTTCGCGGCCTCGGTCGCCCGCGCGTCTTCGAATGTTGCCGCTGTCTCGCGTAATCGCGTCTTCATTCTGGATTGCTCCTCCACGACCCGCCGAAGTCGCTTATTTCAAGCCGCTCCGTGACCGCATCCCAGGTCGCAATACCTGCGCGGTATAATGCAGACATGTTCCTCGGATTAAGTGGGGAAGATTTAGAGTTTTGCAACTAAGCTCACTAAATCAACGAATAAAACCGATTGAAGCTCTCTTTGATTCCACAATTCGGTATTATTATTCAAATCATTACCAGACCTACGGCGCCGGAGCCGGCGCGTCCTCGCATGGGCAAGACTGCCGCAGGCACTTGATCGCGGAGGATTGCGCGAGCATATTTAAGCACGCAGTGTTCGTGCTTCTCGGATGAGTCACGTGATCGGGCCTGCGTGAGCGAACCACCGATCGCGGTGGAAGCTGGTCCGGTCTTTATCCCCTGCTGACATCTGGACAGCCCTAATCGCGCGGGTCGTCTTCCGACTCGTGCAGTGCGTTCATGCGGACGCATTGTCAGCATTCCAACACCAAGAGGCCATGACCACCTTGCCTGATTTCTCCGACCTTGGACTTTTCGCGCCTATCCTGGGCGCCCTTGTCGCCGAAGGCTACACGGCGCCCACACCGATCCAATTTCAGGCCATCCCACCGGTGCTCGGCGGGCGCGATCTGTGCGGCATCGCACAAACCGGAACCGGCAAGACCGCCGCTTTCGCGCTACCAATCCTCCAGCGGCTCGCCACCGCTAAGCAACGAACGGCACCGCAAACCTGCCGCGCGCTCGTGCTGAGCCCGACCAGGGAGCTGGCGAGCCAAATTGCCGGGAGCTTTCGCGCTTACGGCGCGGGAATGCCTCTGTCGACAGCGGTGGTGTTCGGCGGCGTCCCCATCGGGCCGCAGCGCCAGAAACTGGCGCGCGGCATCGACATCCTCGTCGCCACACCGGGACGTCTGCTCGATCTGATCGACACGCGGTCGCTGACCCTGTCGAGCGTTCAGGTTCTGGTTCTCGACGAGGCCGACCGCATGCTCGACCTCGGCTTTATCCATGCGCTAAAGCGCATCGTGAGGCTGTTGCCGCGCCAGCGGCAAACGCTGCTCTTTTCGGCGACGATGCCGCGGCCCATCGCCGCCTTGGCCGAAGACTATCTCACCGACCCGGTCAAGGTGGTCGTCACACCGCCGGCGACGACGGTTGAGCGCGTCGAACAGAGGGTGGTCTTCGTGCCGAGCGATCGGAAGCGGGATTTGCTTACGACGTTCCTGCGTGATCCGATCTTCTCGCGCGTCCTGGTCTTTACCCGGACGAAACACGGCGCCGACCGCGTCGTGCGTCACCTCGTCGGGGCCGGCATCGAGGCGACCGCCATCCACGGCAACAAATCGCAGCCTCAGCGCGAGCGAGCGCTCGCCGGCTTTCGCGACGGCCAGGCTCGCGTGCTCGTCGCCACCGATATCGCCGCCCGCGGCATCGATGTAGACAGCGTATCGCACGTGATCAATTTCGAATTGCCGAACGTACCCGAAGACTATGTTCACCGAGTCGGCCGAACCGCACGGGCAGGTGCTGCAGGAATTGCAATCGCGTTCTGCAGCGACGAGGAGCGGCCCTACCTGCGCGACATCGAGAAGCTGACGCGATGCTCTCTGCGTGCCATCTCGGTCGCGCCGGCGGCTCCCACCCCGCGCAACGGGCCGATCGAGCAGCCGGCCGACGTAGCCTCGCCGGGAACATTCGGCCTCGCATCGCGCACGGATTCTGCAGGCGGCCGAGCGGCCCCGGCGCGACGCGGGCGGCGGGGTGGCGCCGATGCCGCCGCCCGCCGCAGCGAAACGATTGCGGTCCCCTCGCGTCCGGTCTTTCTACACCGCTGGTCGCCGACCAAACCCAGCTCGACCGTGCGCCGCGAGCCACCCCGAGGCCGTTCCCCCGCCGCTCGCTTCGATGGCGCTCGCTGAGCGCATACAGCGAAGAGCGCGTAACGTGCTGATCGCACGCGACGGCGAAGAGCTCGTTTGTCCGAAGGGCACACTCTGCGGCCGCGTGACGCGCGATGCGAATGACCAGATCACCGACGGCGACTTTGCCGTGCTCGAAACCTGCATATCACTCGACGGCCAGCGTTACCTCTGTCCTTGCTGTGAGCGGGCGGTAGCGGTGCGAGAGCATTTTCGCTGGAGACTTCATCTTCGCCGCGGGTGGATCCGGTAATGCCTCAGCTGGACCAGATCCTCTCCAGGAGTAGGGCTTTCCAGGCGCCGATCTTGGCACGGAGCCTCGGGCAACTGGCGACGTCGTTCGGCGGGTTCTTCGTCACCTGCGCTGTGATGTACCTGTGCTTGGCCCTTTCGCTTTGGATCGCGCTGCCAATGTCGGCGCTCGCCGCCGGGTTTCTTGTCCGCATCTTCATCATCCAACATGATTGCGGACACGGCTCGTTCTTCAGATCGCGACAGGCAAACGAGCTGATCGGCAGGTTGTGCAGCCTGATGACGCTGACGCCGTATGCCTTCTGGCGTCGCCAGCATGCCAGGCACCACGGTTCCTGGAACAATCTCGACCGGCGCTCGGCAAGCGGGCTGGATATCTACTCGCCGTGCGTGACAGTCGCGGAATACCGGGCCCTCGGATGCTGGCGTAGATGCCTGGTCCGCTTCGCCGTTCATCCGATCGTCGCCAACCTGTTGCTGCCGCCCTTGGTGTTTGTCGTCCTTTATCGGGTGCCGTTCGAGGCGGCCGAGGGATGGAGGCGCGAACGGCGCGGGGTTTACCTGACCAACCTTGCCCTGGCCGTTTTTTTCGGCGGCCTGGGCCTCGCTCTCGGCTACGGCCGTGTCGCCGCCGTCCAGCTACCGATCATGGTAATCGCCTCAATCGTCGGCGTCTGGCTGTTCTCGATCCAGCACCGCTTTGAGCATGCGAAGTGGATGCCGGACGCGAGCTGGAGTTTTGCCGCGGCCTGCCTCGGAGGCACCTCCTATCTTCGCTTACCGCGCTTGCTCCAGTGGTTTACCGGCAATATCGGCTTTCACCACGTGCACCATGTAGACCCACGGATCCCGAATTATCGGCTCGAGGAATGCCACAACGCCGATGCCGGGTTTCAATCGGCGTCAACGCTTACGCTGCGTATGGCGCTGCAGGCCTTGCGCTATGTATTGTGGGACGGCGATCTGGAGTGCCTGGTGCCGTTTCGCCTCGCCGCCGCCGGTTAGTCGATGCATGCGGCATATCAACCAGCATTCCGGGGTTTGACCATGGCCAGACGTTCCACCGTTCGCCGCGTCGAGGAGTTCATTCTCTTCGATGTCCTCTACGAGGACGGGACGCGCACCTCGAACCGTAAAATACCGGGCTCGGAACTCGTCGACATCGACGCAGACCTGGTGGCCAAGACCTATATCGAGGCCCAGGACCGGCAAATTGCCGAGATCTCCGGAAAGCCCCGGGCGCCGATCAAGTCGTTGACCCGCGTGCGTCGCCGCTAAGGCATGCAGGGCTGCACTACCGCGTATCAGGAAAGGGAACATCCAAGTGCAAGTCTATGTCCGCGACAACGACGTCAACGGTGCAATCCGCGTCCTGAAGAAAAAGATGCAGCGTGAGGGCACTTTTCGCGAGATGAAGCGGCGTCGCTCGTACGAAAAACCATCTGAGCGACGAGTGCGCGAAAAGGCCGAGGCGGTCCGCCGATACCGCAAGGCGATGCGCAAGCGGCTCGAGCGAGAGGGTTACTGATCGAGGGGGACCGCCCGAAGGCCACGACAAGCCGCGTATTGAAAAAAGCGCGAGGTCGCCGCACAAAATTGCTAGGGTGGGGAATCTCGACGCGCTGCAAGTCGTCAGGAGTTTACTGATGCGTAAACCGAATTATCGTTTTGAGCGTGCTGAGCGCGACCGCGCCAAAAAGGCCAAAAACGACAAGAAGCTGCAGCGACAGCTGGAACGGGCGGCGCCGCGAGCCGATGACGACGCTCCCGAACCGATTGCGGAGACGGAGTCGCACGATACCTGATCGGTGCGGTGTGTCGCATTCGGCCAGCGCGTGCCGCCTGCCAGTCGCGGTGCAGGCGGTCGGGAAGAGGTGATCGGCAACAGACCGGCCCCCGCGAGGTCTTCGGCTACCGTGATAATCCGGTTTATCGCCATTCAGTTGACCCGGGATGAACCGAGAACTAAGAACGAGAGAAACACGAGGCAAGCGCCCGCCAGGGGAGATCGTGGATGGATCGCACGCCGGCGCCCGTATCGCTCGATACCGCTCGCGGGCTGCCGCCGCCCGAAGGCAGCCGCGCTGCCGAGGTCTTTCGCGACGACCACGTCTGGATCCGCTTCGCGGCGCAGCCGACCTCCGGCCCACAGGTGCCGCATGATCGCGACGAATTCTACATCGTCGCATCGGGTACCGCGCGCTATCGCTGGGACGGCAACGAAACCATGATTGGACCGGGCGACATGATGTTCGCGGCTGCGCACACGCCGCACGGCTATGACCAATTCTCGGACGACTTCTCGGTCTGGGTGGTGTTCTACGGGCCGCAAAAGCCTGCGGGAAAATGATGACCAGACGGCGGCAGAACGTACCGGTCGCGTCCCTTCGCGCGTACGCGGATGTGAGATAAAGAACGGCAGGCCCTCGATATAGTTGCCATTTTGATCGGAAAGTGGCGGTTTTTTTGATCGCTATCCGGCGCAGATGGTCGAGAATGGTGGGATCTGGGCAGAGCCCTAAGCGTCTCATCCGAGCTAATGAAGAAGGAGTTCGACAATGGCCATAACCCCCGTATCACCCGGCTTGCTCAAGGGCATCCGCGTCCTCGACCTGACCCAGTTCGAGGCCGGCACGACCTGCACCGAGGCGCTCGCCTGGATGGGTGCCGACATCGCCAAAGTGGAGCCGCCGCGCGGCGAAGCCGGCCGCACCGGCTTTGGCGACGCCTACTATTTCATGATGTACAACGCCAACAAGCGCTCACTGACCGTCAACCTCAAAGACGACCGCGGCCTGGAATTGGTCAAGGAGATGGTGAAGAAGGCGGACGTCTTCACCGAGAACTTCGCGCCCGGCGCAGTTGAGCGTTTGGGGCTCGGCTATGATGTCGTCAGCGGCATCAATCCGTCGATCATCTATGCTCAGGTTAAGGGTTTTGGCGACGGCAGCCCGTTCGAGAAGGGGTTGTCGTTCGACCCGATCGCGCAGGCCGCGGGTGGTGCCATGAGCATTACCGGCGAAAAGGACGGCCGCCCGGTCAAACCTGGCCCGACGATCGGTGATACCGGCACGGGCATGCTGATGGCTTTCAGCATCGTCAGCGCCCTGTTCAACCGCGCCCGCAGCGGCAAGGGGCGCCGGCTGCAGGTGGCGATGCAGGATTCGGTCATGCATTACAGCCGCGGCGGCTTCATCACTCAGGCGCGCACCGGCAAGGCGGCACCGCGCCGGCCGGCGGCCAACAACCCGCCCGGCGGCATCTACCCGTGCAAGCCCGGCGGCCCCAACGATTACGTCTACCTGTCGACCAGCCGCGCCAATCCGGAGCATTGGCCGCGCCTCCTGAAGCTGATCGGTCGAGAGGATCTGATCGGCGACGAGCGCTATGCCACACCTGACGCCCGCATGCAGCGCGAGGCTGAGGTCGATGCGATCGTTACCGGCTGGACCAAGGAGCGCACCAAGCAGGAAGCAATGGCGCAATTGAGCGCGGTCGGCGTCCCGGCGGGCGCGGTGCTCGACACGCAAGAGCTGATCGACGAACCGAGCTTTTACGAGCGCGGCATCCTGCAGCAGATGACGCACGGCGAACGCAGGATGGTGATGCCGACCTGGCCGGTGCGGTTTGACGGCGTGCCAACCAAGGTCGAGCCGGCGCCGCTGCTTGGCGAGCACACCGCCGAGGTACTCTCCGACTGGCTCGGCCTCGACACCGCGGCCGTAGCAAAGTTGCGGCAGGACGGCATCGTCTGACGCGATCGGGCGCGGGGGAGATGGCGATCGACGGCGCGGTGTCGCAGACGGCGGTCGAGGCTTGGGACAAGCGTTGGGCCACCAGCGAAGGGCGCGCCGATTGGCTCGAACCGCACCCGGCGGTGGTAGCGATCCTGCCGGAATTGCACGCGCGCGGTGCCAGGCGGGTGCTCGATCTCGGTTGCGGCGTCGGCCGGCATGCGCTGTTGCTCGCCGAGTACGGCTTCGATGTCGAGGCGATCGACGGCAGCCCCGCTGGGCTCGCGGTGGTGCGGGAGACAGCCGCGGCGCGCGGCCTACCGGTGAGCCTCCATCAGGGCCTCGCCGACACACTGCCGTTTCACGACGCCGACTTCGATTATGTCTTGTCGTGGAATGTGATCCATCACGGCACGCTGGGCGACCTCGGCCGCCGGCTCGGCGAGATCTGGCGAGTGTTGCGGCCTGCCGGGCTGCTGCAGGCGACGGTGCTGTCGACCCGCGATGCGAATTACGGCATTGGCCGCGCGATCGCTCCCGACACTTTCGTCATCGACCAGGTCGAGCAAAAAGGCCACCCGCATTGCTATTGCGATGCCGCCACGCTCGTCGGTTTGCTTGCCGGCTTTGATCTGCTCACCCTTAGCCAGCAACTGCAGGAGCGGCGGCCCGGCTCGCACCACTGGCACATCATCGCCGAACGTCGCGTCTAAAAGCGGTTTAAGAGGAAAGCCCACCGTCCGGCGGCTGATGACTCGGCGGGACGGGGACCGGAATTTTCGAGGCCAAAAACCAGCTGTCGCAACTGATCAGATCCGCCCAGGCGGGAGGAGAGGTGATTATCGCCAATCGGGTCCGGCCGGTCGCCCGCTTGGTCCCGGCCCGCGAAACTGCGGGCGCGGGTAGCGCCCGAGCCATGCTCGGGTGGCCCGAGCGCCACTCCCTGCCCGACTATGCGCGGCGCTCGGCCGAGGAGATCGAAGCTGCTATCGCCGAGGAAAGACATTCGTGGGAGTGATCTACCTCGCGCGTGCCTAGAACACGCCCGCTGGGGCGGACCGGTGGCCGACGTGATCCAGCGGGCGGGCCAAACGCGCTTTGCCATCCGCTACGCCCTCGGATCGCCCGCCGCCCCGGCGTCGGCCCGGACCGGTTTCTCAGGAATTGACGACGGCGACGGCCTCGATCTCGATCATAAAATCGGGTCCGGCGAGACGGGTGACGCCGACGGTTGTGCTGGTCGGGGTCGCCACCCCGAGATAGCGCATGCGGATGTCGGCGCACTTCTGGAACTCGTCGAAGTCGGTGACAAAGGTGTTGGTCTTGACGACGTCGGCCCAGGTGGCGCCGGCCGCCTTGAGACACCGGTCGAGGTTCTGGAACGTCTGTTCCATCTGCGCCCGCATGTCGCCTTTGCCGACACAGTTGCCATCGATGTCGCGGGCCAATTGGCCGGCGGTGTAGACGATCTTGCCGCTGCCGCTCACAGTCACGACATGCGAGTAAGACGGCTGTCCACCCGACATCCTGATATTCATGCCTTCCGGCTGAAACCGCTCGATCTTGAGGACCATTGTGCTCTCCTGGTCAGGTTCGACACCATGCGGCCGCATTGGCGCATAAGACGACCCGGCGGGATAGCGGCTTGGTTCCGGGTCCAGGCAACACCCGGCCAACGGCTTGGCCCGGACAAGCCTGACCAAGGAGACAGGGAATGAGCGAAAGCAATCTCGAAGATCGTGCAGCGATCCACGATCTCTTCACGCGCTATTGCTGCGCGCTCGACAATGGCGAGATCGAGGCCGTGGTCGATTGCTTCACGGTAGATGCGATCCTCAAGAGCCCGGTCATCGACATCAGCGGCGGCGACGAAATCCGCGCCTTCGCCGGCAGCTTCGCGGCGCAACGCGCGGCGGGCACGCAATTTCGTCACATGGTTAGCAATATCGCCGTGACGATCAGCGGAAACCAGGCCGCCGCCAGTGCCTATCTGCTGGTGCTGATATCAAAGGACGGCAACCACCGTAGCCTTCCGCCCGGCCGCTACGCGTGCGAGCTGATCAAAGAGGACGGCAGCGAATGGCGCTTCTCGCGCCGCACCGTCTTTCATGACCACGACTACACGCTCGATGGGATCGGTCGTTAAGCTCGCTCACGGGGCAAGCGGAGGCCATCTCAGGCGCCTTCGCTCCCGCCGGCCAATCGACCCCGAGACTACGCCTTTGTCTTCAGATAAAGAGGTGTGCACGATGATCTCTCTGTGGGAAGGAGCACGCGCATGATCGTACGGATATATACGGGCCACGACGGCCAGACCCATTTTGAAGATCTCCCTCTGCCGGCCGAGGAGAGCCACAACGTTGCGCTTCAGGCGGGTGCCAACCTCGTATTCCGCTGCTTCCCTGCGGGCCATTGGAGCGATTGGCACACCGCGCCGCGGCGACAATACATTTTCATTCTCGCGGGGCAGATGGAAATCGGGATAGGCGATGGCACCACGCGCGGTTTTGGACCGGGTGATGTGGTCCTCGCCGACGACCTCACAGGTCAAGGCCACACGACGCGCTCGGTGGGAGTTCCACGGATCAGCGCCACTGTGCCGGTAGCCGCCTAACGCGACACCAGGACGGTTCGGTTACACACGAGGAGACTGCGTATGTCAGAGCGTCAACCTATGACGACCCGACTGAAGACCCTGTTTCAACAACCCGCATTATTTGTCTTGGCGGGCGGGATCAATCCCATTGGCGCGAAGATGGCGGAAGCGCTGGGCTATGAGGCCTTCTACATGTCCGGGGGCAATACCTCGGCGCACCAACTGGGTTGGCCCGACTCCGGGACCAGTATGCGCGACATGGTGGACAACGCCCGGAAAATTGTCCTGACCGTGCAGATCCCGGTCTTCGCGGATGCCGACACAGGCTACGGTGATGCCATCAGTACGCATTACACCGTGCGGGAATACATTCAGGCAGGCATTGCTGGCGCCCACATTGAAGACCAGACGTTTCCGCCGAAATCCGGTCCCCGCCGCCGCTGTATCTCGATTCAGGAGATGGTCGGAAAGCTCCGGGCGGCGATGAATGCCAAACAGGCTCTCGACCCGGACTTCGTGATCATGGCCCGGTGCGATCTCGGCGGCGTGCCGGGCGCCAGCTTTGCGGAGATTATCGAACGCTGCCAGGCCTACAAAGCCGAAGCGCAGGTCGATGTCGTCTGCCCCAACGGCTTGCGCACCTGGGAAGAAATTCGAGAGGCGATCCGCCTCATTCCGGGGCCCGTCGTCCCCCTCATTCCGGCCGACCTGTCGCCGTATCCATCCTTACAGGCGCAGCAGGATGCCGCGGCCGCCGCGGCCTGGTTCCCCGCGCTGACCACCATGGCAGGCTTGCAGGCGAACTGGGATTTCTTGAGTGATTTTCAGCAGCGCGGCACATTGGCCCTGGATGCGCTCCGTGCCCAGGCGGCTCGGAGTCCCTGGGGCGTCGCCAGTAATGGCCGCATTCTGGACGAGCCGCGTCTGCGCTCCATGGAGGAGATGTATCTGCCAGACTAAGGCTGGGAGACGCTGTCCCGGGCTCTGGGCTGATCTTGGCCCGTAAGTCGGCATCCGACAGGTTGCCTGCTCGCCGCTCCCGGGATGTCTTCGACGGCCGCCTGATGGGCGGCGAGCGCCTCGGGGGCAACGGCACCGCAGTAGGCAATCGCGAGCTCAGCGCCCGGACCCGGCTCGCCTAGCCAATAGGCGCCGGCGATAATCGCCTCGGCGATGGTCGGTCATGGCGGTGGAAAAGAACATGCCCTGGGGGCGTAAACTAAGCCATCCGCTTGGCGCGGTGCTCGTGGCATGCGGCGCCCTGGCTGCTGCCGTCAACTTCCGGGAGCCCGTTTGCGCGGGCGCCTTCGCCGTCCCTTCAATCGTTATCTATCGGCGGGAGGTAATGAGCGAGTAGTTTTTATAGGCTAAATTGTAAATTCACCTACTTGTTGAAATTGTGTGGGACGAGACGGAAATCTGACGCAGGAAGGCTCAAGTGGTGGCGTACGGCGCTAGCGAGCTCGTACGGCCGGTGAGCATAGGCTTGCTGCCGCGGTAATACGTGAGAGGGTTTAACGGGCGTGTAGGAGTTTCGGTGCAAAACCTGGAAAACCGAATGAACCATAGCGAGATCGTCAGCTTTCTCTGGGGGGTCGCCGACCTGATCCGCGACACTTTCCGGCGCGGCAGGTACCAGGACGTCATTCTGCCGCTGACGGTGCTGCGCCGTCTCGACTGCGTGCTGGCCGAGACCAAGGAGAAGGTGCTGGCACGGCAGGCTCGGCTGAGAGACAGGGGTCTCGAAAACCTCGACCAGCAGCTTCGCGTCACTGCGGGTTTCGCCTTCTACAACACCTCGCTTTACGATTTCGACAAGCTGATCGCTGACCATCCCAATATCGCGGCCAATCTGCGTAACTACATCGCCGGCTTCAGCGAAAATATGCGCCAGGTGATCGAGCGCTTCGATTTCGACAACACGATCAGTCGGCTCGACGAGGCGGGATTGCTGTTCCAGGTGCTGGAGCGCTTCAAGAACGTCGATCTTCACCCTGACAGGGTCGACAATCCGACGATGGGAACGATCTTCGAAGAGCTGATCCGCCGGTTCAACGAGGCGCTGAACGAGAACCCCGGCGAGCACTTCACGCCGCGCGACGTCGTGCACCTGATGGTGGACCTGATGCTCGCCGGTGACGAGGACCGCATCCGGCGCCACGGGGTGGTCCGCACGGTCTACGACCCATGTTGCGGCTCCGGCGGCATGCTGATGACCGGCAAGGAGCACATCACTATCGGATGGCGGCGCAACGGCGAGATCCTGCGCCCGCCGATCAATCCCCACGCCGAAATTCACCTCTTCGGCCAAGAGGTGAACCCGGAAACCTGGGCGGTCTCGAAATCCGATTTCTTCATGAAGGAGCCGACCGGCCGCGATGCCGACAACATCGCGTTCGGCAGCACGCTTTCGAACGACCGCCATGCCGGCCGGCCTTTCGACTACCTGATCGCCAACCCGCCTTACGGCAAGGACTGGAAGCGCGACGAGACGGCCGTGCGCGCCGAGCACGAGCGCGCCGCCAGCCGGTTCGGCCCGGGGCTTCCGCGCATCAGCGACGGGCAGCTGCTGTTTCTGCTGCACATGATTGCGCACGCGAAGCAGCCCGAGGAGGGCGGCTCCAGGATCGCAATTATCATGAACGGCTCGCCGTTGTTCACCGGCGACGCCGGCAGCGGCGAGAGCGAAATCCGCCGGTTCATTCTCGAGAACGACCTGCTCGAATCGCTGATCGCTTTGCCCGAACAGCTTTTCTACAACACCGGCATCGCGACCTATGTCTGGCTGGTGACAAACCGAAAGGTACCCGCTCGCAAGGAAAAGGTTCAGCTGATCGATGCGTCCTCTTTCTGGGTGCAGATGCGCCGCAGCCTCGGCGACAAGCGGCGGGAGGTCCCGTTCGAGCGCGCCCGCGACATCGTCAAGATCCTCAGCGATTTCAGGGACGGCGATACGCGCAGGATCAGTAAGGATGGCAAGGAAGAAGAGGTCGTCGTCAGCCGCATCTTCCCGACCACGCAATTCGGCTTCCGTAAGATCACGGTCGAGCGCCCACTCAGGCTGAACTTCCAGGCGACCCCGGAGCGCATCGCCCGTCTCGAAGAGGAGAAAGGCTTCGAGTCGATCGCGCAATCGAAGAAGAAGGGACCCGCGGCCGAGAGAGAATTGGCGGAAGGCTGGGCTGTGCAGAACTCGATCCGGAAGCTTGTGCGAGGCCTGCCAAATATGGTCTTCAAAGATCGCGCGGCATTTGAGAACGTACTCGACACGGCCGCCAAGCGGGCCGGCCTGAGGCTCGGGGCCCCGGCACGGAAGGCGATCCTCTCTGCTCTGTCCGAGCGCGATGAGACGGCCGCCATATGCCGCGACAAGGACGGCAACCCCGAGCCCGATCCGGAATTACGGGACACCGAAAGCGTGCCGCTTGCGGGAAGCGTCGAGATTTTCTTCGAGCGGGAGGTGAAGCCGCACGTTCCCGATGCGTGGATCGACACGTCCAGGCGCGACCCGAAGGACGGTCAGGTCGGCGTCGTCGGATACGAGATCAACTTTAACCGCTATTTCTACCGCTACAAAGCACCCCGCCGGTTGGAGGAGATTGAAGCCGACATCCGCGCCATCGAACGCGATATCGTCCGCATGCTCTCCGAGGTCACGGGAAGCGCGGTCGTGAAATGAATGTCGGCACTTGTAATTTAACGCCGACGTTTATTACATAAGGCCAATG
Organism: uncultured Alphaproteobacteria bacterium; assembly: GCA_963703745.1. Lineage (GTDB taxonomy): Bacteria > Pseudomonadota > Alphaproteobacteria > ATCC43930 > CGMCC-115725 > AP-15. The sequence continues at coordinate 330,764 of CAVPFL010000003.1, forward strand.
GTATCACCGCGACTTACCCCCGCCCAACTCGAGGCCGCCGGGATCGGAGCTTTTTTCCGGCCGCGAGACCTTCAGCCCCTGGAAGTTCCTTTCGCAGAACTCCGGCGCCTCGTTGCCGACGGCACCATAGAGAAGGTTGGGCCCGGCCTTTACCGTCTGGCCGCGGCGGAGCCCAACGAGTTCGAGACGCTCGCGATGATCGCTTCGGCGGTCCCGAGCGGGATCATCTGCCTGCTTTCTGCCCTCAGCTTCCATGGGATCGGCACGCAGGTTCCGCATGAGGTCTGGTTCGCCCTCGACCGCAAAGCACGCAAGCCCGCCCGCGTCCCAGCTAGGCTGCGCATCGTCCGGTTCTCGGGCCCCATGCTGACCTATGGTGTCGAGACGCACGCAATCCTCGGCGTTCGGGCGCGCATCACCTCGCCGGCGCGCACGGTCGTCGACTGCTTCCGTTACCGCGGCAAGCTCGGCCTCGACGTTGCCCTCGAAGCGCTCCGGGAGGCCCTTCGCTCGAAGAGCGCAACGGTCGACCAGGTCACACGGGCTGCGGAGGTGTGCCGCATTCGCACGGTGATCAAGCCTTACCTTGAGGCGATCATCTCGTGAGGACCCGATTGCCGAGGAATATCGCGGCCTCGGTGCGCGACCGCCTCCTCGGCCGCAGCCGGATGACCGGGGAGGACTTCCAATTCTTGCTCCAGCGTTATACCGCCGAGCGCTTTTTGCATCGACTCGGCGTGTCCCCCCACCGCGACCGCTATGTCCTCAAAGGCGCGATGCTCTTTGCGCTTTGGGGCGGCGCGATTTACCGGGCCACGCGCGACCTCGACTTCACCGGCTACGGTAGCAGCGATGCAACTGCCGTGCTTGCCGCGATGCGGGAGGTCTGCGCGGTGTCCGTTCCCGACGACGGTCTCGCCTTCGATGCCGCAACCCTGACGGCGGAGCCCATCCGCGATAATGCCGAGTACAACGGACTGCGCTTGCGCATCCAGGCCATGCTCGGCGTGGCCCGCATCCCAATGCAGATCGACATCGGCTTTGGCAATGCAATCGAGCCGCCGGCAACCGAGGCCGACTATCCGACCCTGCTTGACATGCCCGCCCCGCGCGTCCGCACCTATCCGCGAGAGGCTGTCGTGGCGGAGAAGCTCCATGCCGTGCTCGTGCTCGGCGAACGCAATAGCCGCTATAAGGATTTCTACGATCTCTACGTTTTCGCGAGGCAGTTCTCTTTCGAGGGCGAGCGGCTCAAGACGGCCATTAGCGCGACCTTTCAGCGCCGTCACACCGCCGTCGAGCCTGTTCTCCCGACCGCCCTCGCGCCCCGGTTCTATACGGCGGGCGAGCGAGCGCGGCAGTGGCGTGCCTATCTGACCCGCAGTAGGCTTCCGGGCGCGCCTGCCGACTGGGCTGCCGTCGGCGAACTGCTCCAGCAGTTCCTGCCGCCTCCTTGGCGAGCCGTCGCTGATGGTCGCGCATTTTCCGATACATGGTGGCCCGGAGGCCCGTGGACTGCGTCGGTCATCCAGGGGGCAGCAATCACGGAGAGCGTCCAGTGCACTCTCCGACAATTCGCGCCCTATCGCATCTACAAGAATTCCGGTGTCGAATGGCTGGGAGAGATTCCAGCGCATTGGGAGGTACGACGGCTGAAGCAGTTAGCAGAAATCAATTCAGAATCACTTCCCGAAGATTCCGATCCCTCACGAGAGATGGTGTACGTCGATATTGGCGGCGTCGATAATCTCGGCCGTATAGTCGAGCGGGAGGAGCTAACGTTCGCTTCGGCTCCTTCTCGGGCGCGACGGATCGTTCGAGAAGGCGACGTGATCATTTCTACTGTTCGGACTTACCTTCGGGCTATTGCTTCAGTCAGCAATCCCGAACCTGGGATGGTGGTCTCAACAGGCTTTGCCGTGGTCCGACCCCGTGACGGTTTGGCCCCCGACTACGCAGCGTACGCACTGCGCGCTCCGTATTTCGTAGAGAGGGTCGTAGCGAACTCGAAAGGAGCAAGCTATCCCGCCATGAACGAAGGCGAGATGGCGACGTATGAGCTGGCACTACCACCCGAGCGAGAACAACCCACTATCGCCGCATTCCTCAATAGGAAGACCGCGAGAATCGATGCGCTGGTGGCAAAAAAGGAGCAGCTGATTGCATTGCTCCAGGAACGGCGCATGGCGTTCGTCACTGGTACCGTAACCAAGGGGCTCGACCCACATGCTCCTATGAAGGACTCTGGTGTCGAATGGTTGGGACAAATACCGGCACACTGGAAGATCATGCGGCTTACGTACCTTACACTAGACGTCGATTCGGGCATCCAGATGGGACCTTTCGGTTCCATGCTGAAGGAGCTCCTGTTCTCAGACACCGGGTACAAGCTGTACGGCCAGGAGAACACGATCAGCGGTGACTTTCGAACCGGATCTAGGTGGTTGAGTGAGCAACAATACTGTGATTTAAAGATTTACCGGCTTAAGCCTGGTGATATTGTCCTGACGCGGAAGGGGAGTATCGGTAATGCGCGGCTCCTTCCAAACGATCTTGTGCCAGGTGTAATCGACTCGGATACAATACGGCTCAGAGTCGATCGCGAAACGATTGAGCCTCGCCTGTTGGTTCTCTTGCTTCATGAGGCCGACTACGTACACCAGCAGATCGATGCCACCCGCCGCGGGGCCGTTCTAAGCGGATTAAACACGACGACAATTGCGAATCTTATCATCGTGGTGCCACCCTTAAATGAGCAAGCGCTACTACTGCACAAAATCCATCGGATGCGCGCGGAGATAGAAGAACTGATCAGCAAGATTCGCCTCGCCATGGATCACCTGAGGGAACTTCGTTTGGCCCTGATTTCCGCTGCAGTGACCGGGAAAATCGACGTTAGGGATGAGGCTGCATGAGCCCCGACATCTACGAACATTCCTTCGAAGACGCCATCGAATGCGGGTTGCTGCGGTATGGGCCCAATGCCTGCCCGGAGGGCAGAGGAGGCTTGCAGGAACCAGTGCCCCCCTGGACTGAGATGCCGCCGGGCGGATATCTCAGGCGCCACCCCCAGGACTACGACCGGGCCCTATGCCTGATCCCTCGTGACGTCGTCGATTTCGTGCTGGCGACGCAGCCGAAAGAATGGCTGAGGCTCCAGGAGCATTACGGCACCGCGGTCAAGGAACGGTTCCTGAGGCGGCTTGCGTCCGAGATCGAGCGGCGCGGCGCCCTTGACGTATTGCGGAACGGCCTCAGGGATTCCGGCGTCAAGTTCCAGCTCGCCTATTTTCGCCCATCCAGCGGGCTGAACGAGGAGACGCAGCGGCTGCACGCAGGCAATCTTTTCGCCGTCGTCCGTCAGCTCCGCTACAGCGCGAAGAACGAGAAGAGCCTGGACCTCGTGCTGTTTCTGAACGGTATCCCGATCTTCACCGCCGAGCTCAAAAATCCGCTGACCGGCCAAGAGGTCGAGAACGCGATCCGCCAATACAAGACCGAACGCGACCCGCGCGAGCCGCTCTTTGCCTATGGCCGGTGCCTGGCGCATTTCGCGGTCGACCCGGACCTCGTCTATGTCACGACGCATCTCGACGGCCCGAACACGCGCTTTCTGCCGTTCAATCGCGGCCGGTTCGGCGGCGCCGGCAACCCGCCGGTGCCGCCGACGCGGCAGGGTTACGCCACCGCGTATCTGTGGGAGGAGACCTGGGCGCGCGACAGCGTGCTCGACCTCGTGCGGCAGTTCATCCACGAGGTCGAGGAGGAGGACGACAGAGGGCGCAAAACCGGCAAGCGCTTTCTGATCTTCCCTCGCTATCAGCAGCTCGATTGCGTGCGCAGGCTCGTCAAAGACGCGCGCACGCACGGCGCCGGCCAGCGCTATCTCATCCAGCACTCCGCCGGCAGCGGCAAGAGTTTCACGATCGCCTGACTCGCCCATCGGCTCGCGACCCTGCACGACGCAGCTGACTACCGCGTCTTCAACTCGATCGTCGTCGTCACCGACCGGCGCGTGCTCGACCGCCAATTGCAGGCGGCGATGCGCCAGTTCGAGCAGACATTGGGCGTCGTCGAGAACATCGACACGACCTCGCGTCAACTCAAAGAAGCGCTCGAAACTGGCAAGACCATCATCGTCACGACCCTGCAAAAATTTCCGGTCATTGCCAGGGAGATCGGCGAACTGCCGGCAAGCGCTTTGCCGTCATTATCGACGAGGCGCATTCCTCGCAGTCGGGCGAAAGCACCAAGAGCCTCAAATCGGTGCTCGCCACTCGCTCATTAGAAGAGGCGGAGGCGGAGGAGAGCGAGGCGGAAACCCCGGAAGAGGCGCTGGAAAGCGTGATCCTGGCCGAGATGGAAAAACGCGGCCGGCTGCCGAACCTCTCGACCTTCGCTTTCACCGCCACCCCCAAATCGAAGACCCTCGAACTCTTTGGCACAGAGCGGGCCGACGGGAAATTCGAACCCTTCCACCTTTACAGCATGCGACAGGCGATCGAGGAAAATTTCATCCTCGACGTATTGGCCAATTACAGCACCTACACGGCGTACTGGCGGCTATTAAAAAAGATCGAAGACGACCCGCGCTACGACAGGAAGAAGGCCGAGTACCTGCTCAAATCCTTCGTTGGCCTGCACTCGCACGCGATCGGCGAGAAGGTGCGGATCTGCGTCGAGCACTTCGCGGCACAGGTGCAGGGCGAGATCGGCGGCAAGGCGAAAGCGATGATCGTCACCCGATCGCGGCTGCACGCGGTCCGCTATAGGTTGGCCGTGGACAAGTATCTTGCCGAGCGCGGGTATCCGTTCAAGGCGCTCGTGGCCTTTTCGGGCACAGTGTTGGACCCTCCCGGGGGCCATCCCTACACCGAAGCGAATATGAACGGCTTTCCGGAGGGGCAGACCGCGAAGACCTTCGAGCGTCCCGAATACCGTTTCCTGATCGCCGCCAATAAGTTCCAGACCGGCTTCGACCAGCCGTTGCTGCATACGATGTATGTCGACAAGAAGCTGGGCGGGGTGAACGCGGTTCAGACGCTGTCGCGGCTCAACCGCACGCACCCGGAGAAGAACGGCACGATGGTGCTGGACTTCGCCAACGAGGCCGACGAGATCAAGGCTGCCTTCGAGCCCTATTACGAGGCGACATTGCTGTCGGAGCGGACTGACCCCAATCTGCTCTACGAGGTCCAGACCCGGCTCGCCGGGTTCCCGGTCTACACCGAGGCGGAGGTCGACGATTTTGCCCGGATCTATTTCGACCCGAAGGCGACATTGGATCGCCTCTATTCTGCGCTGGCGCCGGTAGTCGCGCGTTTCAAGGAATTACCGGAGAACGAACGAGAGGACTTCCGCGGCCAACTTACCGATTACGTGCGGCTCTACGGGTTCCTGTCGCAGGTCCTGACCTTCGCCGACGCCGACCTCGAAAAGCTCTACGTCTTTGCCCGGCATTTGCGGCGGCTGCTGCCAGCCGACCGCGCCGAACTGCCGCGCGAAGTGCAGCAGAACATTGACATGGAGTCGTATCGCATCCAGCAGACCGGCAGCGGCAGGGTCGCGCTGGACCGAAAAGCCGGCGTGCTCGACCCGGTGGGCACCAAGGGCGCGCATGGCATAACGCCTGAAGAAATGGAAATGCTGTCCCGCATCATCGCCGCGCTGAACGAGCGGTTCGGGCTCAACCTCGGCCCCGAGCACAAAGTGACGCTCTCCCAGATGATGGAAAGGCTCGACGAGGACGCGGCGCTCGACGCCGCGGCGCGGGCCAACACGCGGGAAAATGTGCGGCTGACCTTCGACCAGAAGGTCGAGGACGCGATCCAGGAGATCGTCGATTCCAACTTCGAGCTCTACAAGCGCATTACCGACGATCGCGCCTTTGGCCAGGCACTGAAGAATTTCCTCTTTGACCACTATCTGCGTGGCCACCGCGATGCAGAAGAACTGATCAAGCGCGGCGAGTTGAAGACGTTGGAGTTCAAATCGACCCTACGATGGAGCGTGAAGGAGGACCGGCGCGACGATAAATTCGTTACGCACGCGGCGCTGAAGACAATTGCCGCTTTCCTCAACACCGATGGCGGTGATCTGCTGATCGGTGTCCGTGACGACGGCGCGATCGTCGGCGTCGAGGCCGACCGGCTCGAAAACCACGACAAATTCATGCGGCACCTGGCGCAGGTCGTGCGCAATGGCCTGGGCGATCGTGCCGGGACATGCATCGATCCGAAGACCCAGATCGTCCAAGGCAAGACCGTTTGCCTGGTCAGCTGCCAGAGGAGCCCGGAGCCGGTGTTCTTGAAGTGGAAAGGAGTCGAGGCGACCCCGGACGGGGACTTCTTCGTACGCAGCGGGCCTGGGACGATCAAGCTCCCGCCGGACAGCGCCGAGGAATACATCCGAACCCGGTGGTTTGGATCGGTGGCAGTCCAGGAGGCAGCTCAAGACTAAGTTGGCCTCGCCGACGCCTCCACGAGTTCTACCCGTTCGCCCTCACTCCGATTGACCTGCCGGCGCTTTGCTGCACAGAGAGGGGACCGGTGAGTTTCAGCCGGGCGAGGCCCAAAACATCAAGGGTGGTTGCCTCTTACCCCGTTTGCCGCAACGCGGTCAGGCAAGCGTGGGCCGCGGCATCGAGGATTGCGTCGGTGTCGATGCCGTAGGCGCGGTAGAGGTCGGGGATGTCGCCGGATTGGCCAAAACGATCGACACCAAGCGGCACGATTGTGTTGCCGGCGACGGCGCCCAGCCACGACAAGGTCGCCGGGTGGAAGTCGCCGACGGTGACGAGTGTTGCCCCCGGCCGCAGCCGCGCCAACAGCCGTTCGGCGACACTGCTCTTACCGCCAACGCGCGCGGCCTGCCAGTCGCGGTGCAGGCGGTCGGGGGAGGTGACCGCCAACAGGCCGGCTTCCGGGATGTCTTCGGCTACCGCTTGATGCGCAGCGAGCGCCTCGGGTGCCACCGCGCCGCAATAGGCAATCGCGAGCTCGGCATCCGGCTCCGGCTCGCGCAGCCAATAGGCGCCGGCGATGATCGCCTCGGCAAGGTCCGAGTCGATCGTTCGACGCGGCTGATCGAGCGGCCGCGTCGACAGCCGGAAATAGACCGATTGGCCCTCCTCGCGCTGGATTTCCTCGAAGGCCCAACGCAGCAACACCGCAAGTTCGTCGGCGAAGGCAGGCTCAAAGCTCGCGAGCCCGGGCTGGGCGATCCCGGTCAATGGCTCGCCGACCGACTGATGCGCGCCGCCTTCGGGCGCCAATGTAATGCCGGAAGGGGTAGCCACCAGGATAAACCGCGCATCCTGGTAGCAGGCATAGTTCAGCGCGTCCTGTCCGCGCTTGATGAATGGGTCGTAGAGTGTCCCGATCGGCAGCAGCCGCGTGCCGAACAGCGGCCCGGCCAGCCCGAGCGCGGCGAGCTGCAGGAAGAGGTTGCTCTCGGCGATGCCGAGCTCGATGTGCTGTCCTTGCGGCGACATCGCCCAGCGTTGCGCCGAGACGACGTGTTCCTCGCGAAAGGTGTCGGCGCGCTCGGCCCGGTCGAAGATCCCCCGGCGATTGACCCACGGGCCGAGGTTGGTCGAGACCGTGACGTCGGGCGAAGTCGTCACGATACGTTCGGCGAGTGCCGCCTCGCTCGCCGCGATGTCGCCGAGCAGCCGGCCAAAGGCCTCCTGGGTCGACTGCCTGGTGCCGCGGGGGACCGGCAGGCTGTCCGGCACCGCTACTGCGGGGGCTTCGTGTCGGCGCGGGCGCGACCCGGCGAGCGGCACGTCTTCGAGAAATTCGGCAAGACGTTCCGCCGGCAGGTCGAGCCCGGCGAACGGCTCCCACTCGGCGCCATCGGGTACCTCCATGCTGCGCCGGAAAGAGGCCATCTGGTCAAGGTTCATCAACCCGGCGTGGTTGTCCTTGTGCCCGGCAAAGGGCAGCCCGTAGCCCTTGATCGTATAGGCGATAAAACAGGTCGGCCGGTCGTCCTCGACCGCGTGGAAGGCGGCCAGGACGGAATCCATGTCGTGGCCGGCGAGGTTGGTCATCAGCCGCTGCAACTCGGCATCATCGTGGTCGTCGAGGATCGCGCGGATCCCGGGATAGCGGTTGAGGTCGCGGTGGAGATGCTCGCGCCAGCCCTCGCCGCCCTTATAAACCAGCGCCGAATAGAGCGAATTCGGGCAGGCGTCGATCCACTCGCGCAGATGATGCCCATCGGGGCGGGCAAAGGCGGCCTCCAAGAGCCGCCCGTATTTCAATGTCACGACGCGCCAGCCCATCATCTCGAACAGCGCATCGATGCGGCCGAAGAGGCGATCGGAGACCACCGCGTCGAGGCTCTGACGGTTGTAGTCGATGACCCACCAGAGATTGCGGACGTCGTGCTTCCAGCCTTCGAGCAATGCCTCGAAGATGTTGCCCTCGTCGAGCTCGGCGTCGCCGGCGAGCGCGATCATGCGGCCGGGCGGGTCGTCCGTCGGCACCAGGCGCTTGAGACGGAGATAATCTTGGGCGAGCGAGGCGAACAAGGTCATGCCGACGCCGAGCCCGACCGAGCCGGTCGAGAAATCGACGGTCTCGCCGTCCTTGGTGCGGGACGGATAGGATTGAGCGCCGCCAAACCCGCGAAACCGCTCGAGCTTGTCGCGGGTCTGACGCCCGAGCAGGTACTGGATCGCGTGAAAGACCGGCGAGGCGTGCGGCTTGACTGCGACGCGGTCCTGCGGGCGCAGCACATCGAAATAGAGTGCCGTCATCAGGGTTACCACCGAGGCGCTCGACGCCTGGTGCCCGCCGACCTTGAGCCCATCGCGGCTCAGCCTCACGTGGTTGGCGTTGTGGATCATCCAGGTCGACAGCCACAGCACCTTGCGCTCGAGTGCGGACAGGCATGCGAGCTTGTCGTCGGGCTGCGCTTCCCGCTCGCGACCGAGCCCGCCTTCCAGGGTGCGCAGCATCGTTCAACTCCCGCTTGGCACCTCAAGCTTACTCGATTCTCGACGAGAAATCGCAGCTATCCGGCGAAGAGGGTACTTTGATTCCCTGTTCGGCCGATTTAATTCCCTGTTCGACCGAGTAGGGAATTTGCCACCTAACGATTTGATTTATCGACGGCCTCATCGGCGATTTTGGGCCGGAAATCGATGTTTTCGCAGTTTTTTCCCGTGCACCAGGGAAACGGAGGCAAGGCCGGAGGGAAGCGCTGTTTGACCGGGCTGCGGCGGATGCTTACATACCTCAGACAAGCCGAGCCTGGAGCATCAGCGATATGGCCGAGAGCATCAGCGAGATCGAAGAGCGGCGGATTGTCGTGACCGAAAACGCGGCCCGCCGGATAGCCTTGCTGCGGGCCCAGGAGCAGGCCGAGAGCGCATTTTTGCGGATTGCCGTTTCGGGTGGCGGCTGCTCGGGGTTTCAATACGGGCTCTCCTTCGACGACCAACGCAACGCTGACGATTTTTTGTTCGAGCGGGACGGCGTCACCGTCGTCGTCGATGATGTCTCGCTCGGCCTGCTGAACGGTGCCGAGGTCGATTTTGTCGAGGACCTGATGGGGGCCTCGTTCCGGATCAATAATCCGAATGCCGCTTCTTCTTGCGGCTGCGGCAATTCGTTCTCGATCGGCTGACCAACCCGATCCGTCGCGGCCGTGAAGATCGCCAGTTGGAACGTCAATTCGGTCAAGGCGCGGCTGCCGCATCTGCTCGCGTTTCTCGAGGAGGCGCAGCCCGATGTGCTGTGCCTGCAGGAGACGAAATGCCCGGCGGCCGATTTTCCGACGTTAGAGGCCAAGGGGCTCGGCTACCACGTCGAAACGATCGGACAGCGCGCCTATAACGGGGTAGCGCTGTTGTCGAAGCGGCCCGCCGAGGAGCTCGTTTGCGGCTTGCCGGGCAGCGAGGACGACGAGCAGCCACGCTATATCGAAGCTTCTTTTGGCGAGGTCCGCGTCGCCTCGGTCTATTTGCCGAACGGCAACCCGGTCGGGACCGACAAGTTCACCTACAAGCTCGCCTGGATGGAGCGGCTCGTCGACCATACTCGGGACCTGTTGCGCCGCGAGATCCCGTTCGTGCTCGCAGGCGATTACAACATCTGTCCGACCGATGACGATGTTTATGATCCCGTGGCGTTTCGCGACGATGCGCTGTGCCGGCTCGAGGCGCGGTCGCGGTTCCGCGCCCTCGTCTATCTCGGGCTGACCGACGCCTACCGCGTCTTCCATCGCGAGCCGCACCGTTACACTTTTTGGGACTATCAAGCCGGGCGCTGGCACCGCGACGAGGGGCTGCGCATCGATCATCTGCTGCTCTCGCCGCACGCGGCCGACAGGATCGCGGCGTGCGACATCGACAAGAAGCCGCGGGCCAAGGAACGGGCCTCGGACCACACGCCGATCTGGTGCGAGCTGGCGGCCTAGCCTATCCCCCAGGCGGGAAGCGTTCCGCGGCGGCGGCGAGAGTGTCCTTTCCCTCCCTGAACGGCGCGAGCGGGAGGATGACAAGGGCGCGATCTCCTGGCTCGAGATCGGCGAAATCGTCGGCAATCGCGAAGTCGCCCTGCCGCGATGCGGCGAGCAGGATCGCATCTCGCGGCCCCGGTGGCGCGCCATCCTCGGCGATGCCAACCTCGCCCACGGCAAACTCCTGACCGGCAAACGCAACGCGCCCTCGCGAACGGGGGAAACGCGATAGGCCGACAAAAGCGGGAGCCGCCAAGGCTGCGGCCGAATAGGTCGTCTCGAACTCGAAGTGCCGGGCGATCGATTGGGCGAAGCTCGCTTCGGCGATGCGCAGCACGATCGGCATAGTCGGATTGCGGGCGCGCGCGCCGAGCGCGATCTCCAGGTTCAGAGTATCGACATTGGTCAGAGCGATCAGGCCATGCGCTGAATTGAGATTGCACAGATCGAGTGTCGCGTCGCGGCTCGCATCCCCGGTCAGCAAGTCGAAGCGCTGCTCGCGCGCCTTCTCGACGATGGTCGTATCAGGAGAGACCTCGACGACGACCAAGTGCTTGCCGAGGGCAAGGAGCAGATCGATGACCTCGGTGCCGATGCTGCCGGCACCGCAAACGACGATGTGGCCGCGACGATGCACCGGGCGTAGGCCTTGCATTCTGACCCAGTGCACCCGCGTCAACAACGAAGCGCCGAAAGCGATGAAGAGGCCGGTAATGATGGTGCCGGCCAGCATCAGCAGCATTGCGGCGATGATATCGATGGGATGGCTTCGGTCGGGTGTCAGATCCCCGTAGCCGGTCGTGGTCACGGTCGCGACGACAAAATAGACGGCGTCGAGCCAGCCACCTTTGAAGACCGCGTGGAAGTACCAAGTGCCCAGGAGCAACACCGTGAGCGCCGCCACTGCGAGGCGGACGAGGATCGGGTTGAGCCGAGGCGGCGGGCGCCGCCCGCGATGCAGCACCGACCGCAGCCTTCGGCCGAGCGCCGAAGGGGTCCGCGCGGCCGGCCGACGCGGAGTGCTGCCCTGCAACCCGGCGACGTCACCGTACACGACAAGCTCCGCCCGGCCCGCGAGGACCGTGTCGCGTGCGAGATCGGTCTTGCTGTCGACCGCGAGGATGCGTGCGCCGAGTACCCGCTCGGCACCCGCGACGGTCTCGCCGCCGACGCCACAGCTTTCGGCTATTCGTGTCGCAAAGCCGGTCAGCGGACCATCGGGCTCGGGGAATTGCAACCCGCGGAAGCATGAGGGGTCGACCGCGGCGGCCGCATAGGTCGCGGCCGAATGCCACGCCAATGACAGGACCGAGCAGTTCGGAAGGTTCTGTTCGATTTTGTGCGCCAGGGTCCGGTTGAACTGCCGCAAAACGATGCGGATAGTCGGATTGGCGTCCCGCGCCAGCAGTGCTGCGTGTAAGTTGAGCTGATCGTCAGGCGAGAGAGCGAGGATCGTGACCGCGCTACGCACACCGGCGCGGTCGAGCGCTTCGGCGCTGTCGGGGCGCGCTGCGGCAATGTGGACCGCGCCGATGCTCTCCACCGCGCGGCTAAAGTCGGGTTCCCGGCGCCATAGCACGACGACGCGATGGTCTTGCAGCGCACAGAGTTCTTGTGCGGTGCTGAGCGCGATCGCACCGCCGCCGACGACGACCATCACTGGATCGCCGGGCTCGGCCACGGCGGGCTCCTCAGCGCTCCGGATCGGCAGGATAGGCGTGCTGGACGCCGGCACCGTCTTCGACGTTCCACCCCCCTGACGGACCTTCCGGGGAAACCGCGCTGGGGGTGATCGGCACTTTGCCGTAGCCCCCGGGAATATCGAGGACATAGGTCGGCTGGCATAGCCCGGAAATGCTGCCGCGGAGCGAGCGGACAAGACGCTGGCCGGCCCCGATCCCAGTACGAAAATGCGCGGTGCCCCGGGCGAGATCGGCATGGTGAAGGTAGTAGGGCTTGACGCGCATAGCGACGAGACCCCGGAATAGGGCCTCCAGCACGGCCGCATCGTCGTTGACACCGCGCAACAGGACGGTCTGCGACAGCAGCGGGATCCCTGCGCGGCTCAACCGGGTCAGCGCCTCTTTCGCTCGCGGGGTCAACTCGCGCGGATGGTTCGCATGAACCACCACATAAACCGCCTTCTCCGCCATTAGCGCCTCGACCAGCGCGAGGTTCACCCGGCGGGGGTCGACCACCGGAACGCGCGTGTGGAAGCGGATCACTGCGACATGCGGGATTTGGTCGAGCGTGCGCACAATGTCGGTAAGGCGGCGCGGCGCCAGCACAAAGGGATCGCCGCCGGTGACGATCACCTCCCAGATCTCCGGTCGACGGCGAATGTAATCAAAAGCGCGTTCGAGCGCCGGCCGGTCCAAGGTCGCGGGTTGCTTGCCGACTACCTCGCGGCGAAAGCAAAAACGGCAATATACCGGGCATAGCAATGTCGGCTTCAGCAGAACCCTGTCGGGATAGCGATGGACGATCCCGGGAACCGGCGACCACCGCGCGTCGCCAATCGGATCGGCGCGCTCTTCCTGGGCGATCTCGAGTTCCGACCTGCTCGGCACGAACTGCGCGGCGATTGGATCGGCTGGATTGGCAGTGTCGATCAGCACTGCCACATCCGTGGTTAGAGCGACCGCGAATTCTCCGGCCACGCGCTCGATCTCCTCGAGCCGGTTGACCTCGACCAGACCCTCGGAAACGAGATCCTTCGCGCGAAGCGTTCCGGCCCGCACCATCAGGTTGCCGCCAAGCGATCGTAAGCCGTCCTCAGGCGATCGCGGTCGCGAATAACGTCGGCCTCGCGCTCGCGCTGCTCCTCGACGACCTCTGCCCTGGCCTTGGCGAGGAAGCCGGGGTTGGCCAGCTTAGCGGCGATCTTGGCCAACTCCGCATCGAGCCTGCTGATTTCCTTGCCCAACCGCGCTTTTTCCCCGGCGAGATCCACCACGTCTCCGAGGCGCAGGATCAAGGTTGCACCGTCTACGATCGCCTGGATTCCACCCGCCGGCACCGTTGCGACCGGCTCAAATCCGTCGACCCGGGCAAGGCGCGTGAAATGTTCTCGATGGCGCTCGATCCTTGCTGCTGCGACGGGCTCAGTGTCCTTGAGAAGGAGCGGGATCCTGGCCGCCGGAGAAACATTCAGTTCGGCGCGCAATGCACGCAACGCCGAGATCGCCTGAACAACCCATTCCATCTCGGCTGAGGCAGCGGGATCGGTGAGCTCGGCAGGGAAAGCCGGCCACGGTGCCGTCAGCAGCAGCCCGGCATTAGAGCCGGCGAGGTTCTCCCATACCTCCTCCGTAACAAACGGCATGATCGGGTGCAGCAAATGGACGATGCGGCCTAGCACCCACGCCGTCATGGTCTGAGTCTCTATGCGTGCCGCGGCATCGTCGCCTTGCAGGATCGGCTTTGTGAACTCGAGATACCAATCGCAGTAAGTGCCCCACAAGAACTGGTAGAGGCGGTTCGCCGCCTCGTCGAAACGGTAGGCGTCGAGAGAAGCTGTGACCGCAGCGGCGCAGTCCGACACCGCCGCAGCGACCCAATGGTTGACGGTAAGCCTGCATTGTCTCGGGGTGAAACCAGCGACGAGCGCGCAACCGTTCATCTCCGCATAGCGGGCAGCATTCCACAGCTTGGTCACAAAATTGCGGTATCCCTCGACCCGGCGTTCGGCGAGCTTGATGTCACGCCCGGGCGCGGCCAAGGCCACGAGGGTAAACCGCACTGCATCGCAGCCGTAGCGGTCGATCAGATCGAGTGGATCGATGATGTTGCCGCGCGACTTCGACATCTTCTGGCCGCGCTCGTCGCGCACCAGCGCGTGGATGTATACGGTGTGGAACGGCACCTCGCCCATGAAGCGCAGCCCCATCATCATCATCCGTGCGACCCAGAAAAAGATGATGTCGAAGCCGGTGACCAGTACGTCGGTCGGGTAATAGCGCTTCAGGAAGCGGTTCTCTTCGGGCCAGCCCAGGGTGGAGAACGGCCACAGCGCCGAGGAGAACCAGGTGTCGAGGACGTCCTCGTCCTGGGTCAGCGTGACCGGACGACCGTATTTCGCCGCCGCCTCGGCAGCGGCCTCTTCCTCGCTCTCTGCGACAAAGACCGCGCCGTCCTGGTCGTACCAGGCCGGGATCTGGTGTCCCCACCACAGCTGGCGCGAGATGCACCAGGGCTGGATGTTGCGCAGCCAGTCGAAGAACGTGTTCTCCCATTGCCGCGGCATGAAGCGGGTGCGGCCGCTCTCGACCGCCTCGATCGCGGGTCGCGCCAGTTCGCCCGCGTTGCAGAACCATTGGTCGGTCAGCCATGGCTCGATGACAACGTCCGAGCGGTCGTGATAAGGGACCATCAGGGTATGATCTTCGACTTTGTCGAGGAGACCGGCGGCCGCGAGATCGGCAACCACCTTGTTGCGTGCGGCGAACCGGTCGAGGCCTCGATAGGCCGGCGGCACCGCGTCGTTCAGCCGAGCATCCCGATCGAAGATGTTGAGGAGCGCCAGGCCGTGTCGCCGGCCGACCTCAAAATCGTTGAAATCATGCGCCGGGGTGATCTTGACCGCCCCGCTGCCGGTTTCCGGGTTGGCGTACTCGTCAGCGATGATCGGGATCAGCCGGTCGACGAGCGGCAGCCGCACGAACTTACCGACCAGTCCGGCGTAGCGTGAATCCTCGGGATGCACCGCCACACCGGTGTCACCCAACATGGTCTCGGGGCGGGTGGTGGCCACGACGATGTGACATCGGGGTTCGCCGTCGATTGGATAACGGATATGCCAGAGCGTTCCTTTTGTTTCGCGGTTGTCGACTTCGAGGTCGGAGATCACCGTGTGCATCTCCGGGTCCCAGTTGACGAGCCGCTTGTCGCGATAGACCAATCCGTCGCGATAGAGCTGGACAAAGACTCGACGCACCGCGGCAACCAAGTCCGGCTCCATCGTGAAGCGCTCGCGCGACCAGTCGGGCGAGGCGCCGAGTCGGCGCAGCTGATTGATGATCGTGCCGCCGGATTGCGCCTTCCACTCCCACACACGCTCGATGAACTTGATGCGGCCAAGCCGCTGCTTGTTGATCTGCGCCTCAGCGAGTTGGTTGGTGACGACAATCTCTGTGGCGATGCCGGCGTGATCGGTACCGGGTTGCCACAGCACGTCGCGACCTCGCATGCGCTGATAACGGACCAGCACGTCTTGCAGCGTAAAGGTCAGCGCATGGCCCATGTGCAAGCTCCCCGTCACGTTCGGGGGCGGCATCATGATCGTGTACGGCGGTTTGCCGCTGTCCGGATCCGCGCTAAATCCGCCGGAGCGTTCCCATAGGTGGTACTGGCGCGCCTCTACGGCGGAGGGTTGATATGTCTTGTCCAGCATCGCTGAACGGTCCTCGACTAAGCAGTTCGGCGGAGACCCCTCGGCGCGCTTCGAGTAAAGTCGGTCACGCGCCGCAATTCGAAGAGGCCTTTTGAAACGCGATCAGCGCAGCCCGGCCTCGCCGACAACACGGCCGATCTCCTCACGAACGAGCCGCTCGACGATACCTGGGAGATGGTCGTCGAGCCAGGCTTGGAGTAACGGCCGTAGCATCTCGCGCACCATCTCCTCTAGCGTGCGCTCACCGGCGCCGAGCGGCAGTTCTGTCTCATTGCGCCGTTCGCGCGGCAGCGCACCAAGCTGGGCAAACGCAGCGGCCGCGGCTCCCGAAGTGGCTGCCGAGACGATGCGCTCGCGACCCGAGTCCAGCTTTGGTTCGCGCGTTGCATCGGCGGGCGATGGTCGCGGCTCGCTTGGCTCGGCGGGATCCGCCGGTGAGCCGGTTGGCGCACCCGGTGATGCCGGTGGTGCGGTCGCAACTTCTGCCCATGGCGATACTCGGCGCACGGAACCGTCCTCGTTGACCACTTGGGTCAGTTCGAGAATGTCGCTCTTCTCCCCCGGGGCGGCGGCGGCGTGGCTCTGGACTGTGCTCCCAACGCGTCTGTCCGCCGGGTCTTTGTCCTCGGCGATAATGCGGCTGATGGAGGCGATGATCTCCTCCATCGAGGGGTCCGGCGACGACTCTGGCTGAGATTTTTCGACCGGCATGAAAACACCCGATGAACTTCGACTAATTTGGATCCAGCGCCGGGGATTTGCCAGCCTGATCGTTTGATCCGCGCCGGCTCACTCCGAGAGACCGCCCCGGAAGCCGATCCACTTATCCTTCACCTCCTTGTAGTGCCGCTCCATATCGTAGAGCTTCACCGGAAGGTTCAGCTCGGGCGCAATCAGCCGGCCGGTCGCCGCAGCCACGTTAAACTCGGCGAGTGCCGCATCATGTTCGGCGGTGACGAGTTGGGATTGCGTCGTGAGCAGCGTCTGGTTCTGGATCAGAACGTCCAGCACGGTACGGGTGCCAACCAGTGCCTCTTGTTGCGTGCCTTCGAGGGCGATCTGCGCCGCGCGAACGGCCGAAGCGAAGGACGAGATACTTGCCCGGGCCGCCTGCAAAATCGACCAGCTTTGGGTCGCCAGCTGCACCGCTGCCCGCCGTGCATCATCGACTTGGCTGCGGCGTTGCCCGACCGTCTGTTGTGCTTGCCGGGTCTGGGAGTAGATCGCTCCGCCTTCATAAAGCGGCATCGTCATTTGTGCGACGATCGTGGCCGACTGTTCCAGGGAACTGTTCAACGTGACGGACGGAGCGAATAGGCGGTTGACAGTGCCGACGAGCGAGATTTGCGGCAGCAGCTGACCACGCACAAAATCGACATTGTCACGAGCAGCGAGTTCGGCGAAGTTTGCCGAGATGACGCTAAAATTATTGTTAGCGGCAAGGCTCGCGGCCTCTTCGCCCGTCGCGGGAAGCGTGGGGCGGTCGCGCGGCAGCATCAGCGTGCCTGGGGGGTGGCCGACCGCGCGGACGTATTCCTCCCGGCTTATCTCGAGATTGCCTTGGGCAGTGACCAGTTGGCCGACGGCTTGAGCTAGCGAAGCCTCGGCCTGTGCGACATCGGTGCGGGTCACTTCGCCGACGCGAAAGCGGTCCTGCGTCGCTTCGAGCTGCTTGCGGAGGACCGCCACATTGTTTCGGTTCACCTCGAGCAGGGCCTGATCGCGCACGACGTCGAGATAGGCCATGGCGACAGCCTGGAATACCGACGTCTCGACCGCCAGGGTTTGGGCGCGCGCCGACTGTACGAAGTTGATTGCTTGGCTCGTCTGCGCGGCGGTTCGCCCACCGGTGTAGATCGGCTGAGTCGCCTGGAGAGCGACGGTGTTCTGATAAAAGGTCGAATAGCTGCTCAGCCCGGTGCTCCCTATATTGTTCCCTCTAATGTCAGTCCTTGCCAGCCCTGTGCTCGGTGCCGTGACAGCGCTTCGCGAGCCTCCCACCTGACCGGTGAAGTTGACCGTCGGGCGCCACATCGCCAGCGCCTGCGGCACCTGCTCGTCAGTTGCCCGCAACAACGCGCGTTGCGCGAGCAATTGCGGATTAGTGTTATAGGCATCGGCGAGCGCCTGGGTCAGCGTCTGTGCCTGCAGCGAGTCGGGGGTGCACACGGCGACGAGGCCGGCGAGGGCAGCGAAACTCAAGCCTCTCCAACATGAAAAAAACGGCCTACCGCAAGATCGCCCAAAGCCTTCAAGTCCGGCACACCAAATCACTCGCCCTCGGTCGGCTTCGGACATCAAGGGCTCAACGGTTGTAAAGATCACGGCACGAGCTTTCAGAACACAAAGGCGGGCTTGGGTGAGAAGCCTGGCAGCAGCGGAGTCGTAGCGTCGAACAGCATCCGTTGCGCTACAACTCCGCCCGTCCGTGTCCTCAGGATGGCGCGGCCGATCCCGCTCGCTGATTTGACGACGGCCAGGAGCCGCCCTCCTTCGGCGAGTTGCGAATCGATCTCGGACGGCACCTCGACCACTGCTCCGCAGACCAATATCACATCGTAAGGGGCGCGCTGCCGATAGCCCTGCGGCAACGGCGCCTCGACAACGCTGACCGAGCCAATCGAATGATCGACGAGTGCCGCGCGTGCCCGCCGGGCTAACTCTGGGTGCTCTTCGAGGGCGACGACGCTCCGCGCCAGCATGGCGGCGAGGGCCGATTCGTAGCCTGTACCGGCTCCGATAATC
This sequence comes from uncultured Alphaproteobacteria bacterium, assembly GCA_963703745.1. Classification (GTDB taxonomy): domain Bacteria; phylum Pseudomonadota; class Alphaproteobacteria; order ATCC43930; family CGMCC-115725; genus AP-15. Next base: position 349,371 of record CAVPFL010000003.1, read on the forward strand.
AGTACCGCGTCACTGCGCTCGATCATCGCTGCCTGCAACAGACGGGCCGCCACCATCGGCTCCATCAGATAGCGACCTCCACCGATCGGCAGATCGTCGTCGATATAGGCGACCGCCCGGAGATGTTCAGGAACGAAGAGTTCGCGCCCGATTGCCGCAAAGGCGCTGAGCACTCGCTCGTCCATAACTTTGTTCGGCCGGAGCTGACTCTCGATCATGTGGGCCCGGGCCGCCCCGAATTCGTTCATCGGATCAAACCCGCCAATCAGTTGCCCATTTTATATCGGTACGGTGCAGCGAGCACAACCAACCGGCCCGAGATTCGATTAGCACGGCAACCGCTCGATCGGCTGTTTCGCAACGAGCCGGGAAAGCAGCTGCTCAGCCGTCAACCCTGACAGCGGATGGCGCCAGTCCGGTGCAATCTCGGCGAGTGGTTGCAGCACGAATCGACGTTGATGGAGCCGCGGATGCGGCAGGACGAGCGAGGACGTCTCCGTCACCTGACCCCGATAGTCGAGGAGATCGAGATCGAGCACGCGCGCCGCGTTTCGCGCGCTGCGGAGACGACCAAATTGTCCCTCGATCGCCTGCGATATCGCGAGCAGGTCTCGCGCGGCAAAATGGGTTGTCAGCGACGCGACCGCGTTAACGAACCACGGTTGGTCCGAGCGCGGTACCGGCTCAGTCCGATACCAAGCGGAGCGGGTCGCGACATGGATCCCCTCTGCTTCTAGTGCAGTCAGGGCGGCCGTGAGCGTGTCGATGGGCGCGCCATACCGCGGGCTAGCCAGATTGCCGCCTATGCCGATCAGGATCAATTCATCTCTCATGCGCTTCGCACTGCTTGACCCAGGATGCGCGCTGTAAGACATTTACGTTACATTATCGAATCCAACGGGGCATTTGTACCAGATGATTTTCTACCCGGAAGAGCGGCTCGCCATATTCATCGATGGAGCCAACCTCTATTCAGCGGCGCGCGGCCTAGCATTCGACATAGACTACAAGCGCCTACTCGATCTGTTCAGCGCCAAGGGGCGGTTGATCCGGGCATTTTATTATACCGCTCTGCTGGAAGACCAGGAATACTCGCCGATCCGCCCGCTCGTCGATTGGCTCGATTACAATGGCTACACTATGGTAACAAAGCCGACGAAGGAATTCACCGACGCGATGGGGCGGCGCCGCATCAAAGGTAACATGGATATTGAGCTGGCGATCGACATGCTCGAGATGGCTCAACACATCGATCATGCGATCCTATTCTCCGGAGACGGCGATTTCCGGCGTCTTGTCGAGGCGGTTCAGCGCAAGGGGGTCCGCGTCTCGGTTGTGTCTACTATCCGCTCCTCGCCGCCAATGGTTTCAGACGACCTGCGGCGCCAAGCTGACAACTTTATCGAGCTCCAAGAGCTCGCGCCCAGTATTATGCGCAATCATCATTCCCGCGAGGAGCCCCATCGTACACGAACCGAACCGGTCGACGAGGCGTGAGGGTCTCAACATCGGCGGCCATACCGTCACGGAACTGTCCGCTCTGTCCGCGTTTGGCCGCGTTCCGTGAGGTCCAGCGAGCGGCACACTCGGAATGGTTTAATGCGCCAGTTCCATCCTTTGGCGATGACGTCGCACAACTGTTGATCGTCGGCCTTGCGCCAGGGCTCAAAGGGGCAAATCGCACAGGAAGGCCGTTCACCGGCGACTATGCCGGCGGGCTGCTGTACCAGACGCTGCGAAAATTCGGCTTCGCGGAGGGCATTTACGAGGCCCATCCCGATGATGGCGTCGCGATGCGCCACGCGCGTATCACCAATGCGGTTCGCTGCGTGCCTCCGCAAAACAAGCCTGAGCCCAGCGAAATTGCGGCTTGCCGGCGATTTCTCGCTGCCGAGATCACCAGCATGCCCCAGCTCCGGGCGATCCTCGCGCTCGGCATTATCGCTCACCAAGCCGTGCTCGAGGCGCTAGGCTTGCGCCGCGGGTCCTTCCCTTTCGCGCACGGTAACTTGTACCTGCTGCCGGACGGAAAGCTGCTGGCCGACAGCTATCACTGCTCTAGGCTCAATACCAATACCGGTAAGCTCACTGTCGCGATGTTCGAATCCGTGTTCATTTCCCTTAGGCGCCGGCTCGATCCAGCGCCAGAAGCTTCTTATCTCGGCTGCGTCTCCGCGACAGGGATGGACAGACCTTCATCGCAGTGAGACACGGCCTCTTAGCAGTTGGACCCGCGCAGGATTCGGGCCCGGCTGCGCTGCCAATCACGCTGTTTCTCGGCCTGCCGCTTATCGGCCTTCCGTTTCCCACGGGCGAGCCCGAGTTCAACTTTCGCTCGGCCGCGTTCGTTGAAATAGATGGATAATGGGACCAGTGTCATCCCATCCCGCTGAATGGCGCCCAACAACCGGTTCATCTGCTTGCGATGGAGTAGCAGCTTGCGGCGGCGCCGCGGCTGGTGATTGAAGTGGGCCGAGGCGGCATATTCAGGTATGTTGGCGTTGACGAGAAACAGTTCGCCGTCACTCTGATCGGCGTATGCCTCGGTGATGCTTCCCTGCCCCTGGCGCAGCACCTTGACCTCGGTACCTTGTAGGACGACCCCCGCCTCGATCGTATCCTCGATCCAATAATCGTGGCGCGCGCGGCGGTTCTGCGCAACGTAGCGGTCCGCCGCCCTCATCAGTTGAGTAGGCCGGCGCCACGCATCGCTTGCTGCACCTTTTGCTGTGTCTCAGGCATGATCGCCCATAGCGGTTGGCGAACCTCGGCGGTGCAGCGACCGAGCAGCGAGGCTGCATATTTTACCGGCGTCGGGCTCGTTTCCGCGAACAATGCATCGTGCAAAGGAATCAGCCGCTGGTTTATCTCCCGTACAGTTTTGACATCGCCGCGCTGCCATGCCTGATGCATTTCCGAACACAGCCGCGGCGCCACATTCGCAGTCACCGAAATGCAGCCATCGCCACCTTGGGCGAGATAGGCGACAGCGGTAGCGTCCTCGCCCGACAGCAGGCAAAACCTCGCGCCGATTTCGCCGCGCATCCGCAAAGGCCGCGCGAGATCGTTCGTGGCATCCTTGACACCGATGACGTTCGGCAGCTTGGCGAGCCGCGCCATTGTTGCGTTGGTCATGTCGATCGCCGAGCGACCCGGGATATTGTAGATGATGATCGGCAGGTCGACTGCATCGTGAACCGCCTTGAAATGATGAAACAAGCCTTCCTGCGTCGGTTTGTTGTAATAGGGGCATACGATCAGTGCGGCGTCGGCACCGGCTTCCTTCGCCTGACGAGTCAACGCGATCGTGTGGTCGGTGGAGTTGGTCCCGGTCCCCGCAATTACCGGGGCGCGACCTTTGGCCACCTCGACACAGAGCGTGATGATGCGGCGCGCCTCATCGTCGTGTAGCGCCGGCGACTCGCCGGTTGTACCACACGGAACAAAACCGTGCGTACCCTGAGCTATCTGCCAGGCGACCAGCTCCTGAAAGGCCGTTTCTTCGACCTCTCCGTTGCGGAACGGTGTAATGAGAGCAACGAGCGATCCTCTAAACATGGTTTCCTCCGGGATTGCGCCGTAACCGATCAACGATAGTACTCAAGGGCAAGGGCTTCAACCGCGCCGCTGGGGTCGAACGATGGATGGTGAGCAAGAGTTTCTGGCCGACCTTGCCTCGGCTGCTAAAAAACCGTAAAGGAGTTTTTGCCTCATCTTTGACCTAGCATAGGAGCGGCCGGTCTTGCTCCCGGTTTTCCGCGTACCGTTATCACTGTCGCTAGCCATTTTCACGATCAACCTTGCGGCGGCACCCGCACAGACCCTGTCCGAAGCAGATCTTCAAGCGACGCGTGCGCTGCTCGCGGCGGCGCAGGGCGGCGATTGGAACCGAGCCTATGCCGCAGCGGGGCCGGTAAGCGATGCATTGCCGCTTAAGATCCTGCATTGGATGGATTATGCCCGTCCCGGCGCGCCCGGACGGTTTCCCGACATTTCAACGTTCATCGAAAGAAATCCTGACTGGCCGCGACAAAAGGCGCTGCGCAAACACGCCGAAGAAGCCCTGGCAGGAGAATCGGACGCCGTGGCTGCCGACTGGTTCAAGCGATTCCCCCCGGTTAGCGCGGCAGGCAAAGTCCGTAACGCCGAGATAATGCTGAACTCGGGCGACTTGGAAGGCGGCACTTCGGCGCTGCGAGCGACCTGGATCGATGGCGATTTCGGCGCTCTCGATGAGAGGAATTTCCTCGCCCGTCATTCGGCTGAAATCCGTGTAGAGGATCATGAAAAGCGGCTCGATCGGCTTTTGTGGGATGGGCAGAGCGACGCCGCGCGTCGCATGCTCCCATTGTTGCCGACGGATTGGCGCCACTTGGCCGAAGCGCGTCTGGCGTTCGCCGCGCAGGCATCGAATGCCGAGATTGTTGCTGCTCGCGTCCCTGCCCAGCTGCGCGGTGATCCCGGGCTCATTTATGAGGAGCTGCATTGGTATACCAAGAAGGACATGATCAACCCCGCGGTGCAGATCTTGCTATCCGGGCCCGGGGACCTGGTTCGTCCCACGGCGTGGTGGGCCGAGAGGCAGACTATCGCCCGCCGGATTTTGGCGACCGGCAACGCCGCACTCGCTTATCGCCTCGTCGAGCAACACGGCTTGATAGAAGGTAACGCCTATTCCGAGGCGGAGTTTCTGCTGGGTTACATCGCGCTGCGATATATGAACGACCCGGCGCTCGCTTTTGAGCACTTCGCGCGGATCCTGACCCGCGTTGGCACTCCTTACGCACAGGCGCGGGCCGGATATTGGGGCGGGCGCGCCGCGGAAGCTCAAGCCAAACCGGCGCTCGCCGCGAAATGGTACGCGGCGGCGGCCGATCATATGGTCACCTTTTACGGGCAGCTCGCCGCTCACCGCTTGGGCGACGATGCGCCCCCGCACCCGGTCCCGGAGCCGGTTCCTGATGCCGCGGAACTCGCCCGCTTCAATCAGAATGAGGTAGTCCGCGCGACCCGAATTTTTCTCGAACTTGGCTATCGAGAGCAGAGCAAGACTTTCCTGCTGAACATGGCAGACAACGCCACGACCCCGACGCAATTCGCGATGTTGGCGGCTCTCGCGGAGACCAATGGGCGTATCGATCTCGCCATCGCCGTGGCCAAACGCGCGATCGAGGCCGGAACGCCGTTGATGATTCACGGCTATCCGGTCACCGCGGTACCGAGCGGCGGAGCTGTGGAACATGCCCTGCTATTCGCGATTACGCGTCAGGAAAGTGCATTCGACCGCGAAGCGGTGAGCAGCGCAGGTGCGCGCGGACTAATGCAGCTGATGCCAGCAACGGCAAGTGAGATCGCCAATAAACTACAGCTGCCCTTCTCCTCCGAGCGCTTGGCCGATGGGACCTATAATGTGCTTCTCGGGCGGGCTTATCTAGAAAGTTTGATCGATGATTTCGGAGGATCCTACGCGCTTGCGATCGCCGGCTACAACGCCGGTCCCGGCCGAGTTCGGCTGTGGCTGCGCGATTACGGCGATCCGCGGGGCGGTAAAGTCGACATGGTCGACTGGATCGAAAATATCCCGATCAACGAAACGCGAAATTACGTTCAGCGGGTGCTCGAAAACCTACAGATCTATCGCGGTCAGGTAGGACGCAATTCTGCCTTTTCGCTGGCCAGCGACTTGGCCCGATAAGCCCCTCCGACCGCATAAGGGGCAGACATGCCGGAGGCGCCCCGACACATTACTTGGCTTCGCTGTCAGCTTGTGCTGAGATCAGACCCCCAACGCTCATCTGCCCTGCGTGCGCCTCTTGCGGGGCGAACTGAGTACGATAGTACTCCGCGAAGAACCCATCGCGACGCAGCAATTCCGGTAGAGTTCCCTGCTCAACGATGAGACCTCCACGCAGAACGATGATCCGGTCGCAGCATCGCACCGTCGACAAACGGTGAGCGATTATAAAGGTGGTTCGCCCCGCCATCAGCCGCTCGATCCCGGCCATCACGAGCGCCTCGGTCGTCACGTCGAGCGCCGAGGTGGGTTCGTCAAGGATCAGGATCGGCGAATTGCGTAGAAGGGCGCGGGCGATAGTGATCCGCTGCTTTTCTCCCTCCGAGAGAGACACGCCGGATTCACCGAGGAGTGTGTCGTAACCCGCTGGAAGCGAAGCAACTAGATCGTCGATCCGCGCTAGTCGAGCCGCTTGTTCGATTGCCGCATCGTCCGCCCCCGGGCGGCCGTAGGCAATGTTGTCGCGCACCGAAAGCGGAAAAATCAGCGGCGGCTGAAGGACCATCGCGATCTGGTTGCGCAGGGATCTCAACGTGTATTCGCGGACATCGACCCCGTCGATCGTAACGGAGCCTGTTGATGGATCGTAGAACCGAGGCAACAGACTAAGAAGCGTCGATTTACCTGCGCCGGTCGGGCCGACAACAGCGATTTTGGTCCCGGCCGGTACTTTCAGGTCTACGCCCGCCAGGATTGGGGTATCGGGACGATAACGGAAGCTGACCCCACACCAGGCGACTTCCCCGCAAGTCCCGCTCGGAGGGAAGTTTCGCGTACCGTCCTCGAGATCCGGCTCGGTGTCGAGAATCTCGAAAACCCTGCGAGCCCCCACCCGGGCACCTGCGATCAGCCCCCAACTCTGCGTAATCTGGTTGATCGGTGCATAAAGCTGGGCGAGATAGGAGATAAATACGATCAGCTCCCCGATCGACAATGTACCGGAGATAACGGCCCGCGCCCCGGAAAAGACGACGAGCGCCGTACCGGCCGCGATCACGAGGTTGACGGTCCCTGAATAGAGGGTCTGCCAGCTGTACAGCCGCAGCGTAGCCTGCAGGCTTTCCCGGCTTGCCCCCATGAATCGCTGATGCTCTTCCTCCTCCTTGGTGAATGCTTGCACCAGTTTGATCGACGACATTGCCCATTGGACGAGCGAATATACTCGGCTCTCGGTCGTGCGCACATCGCCGGCGACTTCGACAATCTTTCGGTTGAACAGCGAAATCAGCAGGAAAAGGGCAGGAACGACCGTTAGCGCGAGCATCGTCAGCGCCGGATCGATCGGAAAAAGGACGACGAGCATGCCGCTCAGTAAAACCAGAGCCGACAGGATGGGCAGCGCCCCGTTCATGATCATCGTTTGGACGGCGAAGCTGTCTGCAGTGATCCGATATAGCAGATCACCCACCCGCTGCCGGTTGTGGAAGGCGAGCGACAACCGCTGAAGGTGAGCATAGAGGGCGCCGCGCAGGTCGTTCACCATATACTGACCGATGCGGATCGCCGTGTAATTGTGGAGCAGCGTCAATGCTCCCGCGCCGAAATGCACGACCACGAGCCCGACAGAGGCGAGAAGAAGCAGGTCTCCGGGGGACGACGACAATGCAGCGATCGGGAACGGCTTGTTGCCGAGCGCATTGTCGATAACGATTTGCAGCGGCCACGGCTTCAAGAGCTCGAAGCCAGAGATTAGCAGCACCTGCGCCAGCGCCCAGGTGATCCTCCACCGATACGGCTTCAGATATGCTAGAAGCTTCGTCGCCATGGTCGTGCGGGCTCGACCCTGGTTTGAGAAACTTCCCGCACTACCGTCACTCCCGAACGAGCGGGGATTCGGAGGTTCTGCAGGATGTTGCCGCTGAATTGCCGAATTTGTGGGGACGGCGGATCCGGCGTGGGGGGTGCCGGGCCGGCTCGAGTGGCACCAACCGAGCTTGCTTGGCTACGGCCTCGACGATCCGGTGCATCAATCGGCCAAAGCCGACGAGCTGACCACCGATCACCCCGATATTTACGAGCCCCGCTGACCCAATGACAGCCGCTACGAGCGGCCAGCCGAGAATTAGAGCAAACGCCGCGAGCGCTGCGTAACCGCGCAGCAGGATCAGAGCGAGCTGGGACAGCCGCATTGCGCACCGAACGCGAAGGAGCCGCTTGCTACCACCGTGATTTTCGGCGCAGATCGTAACCAGGCAGCGACTGCACAGGCCGCGCGCAATCTTGAGGTCCCAATTGCTCCATCCCGTATCCGCCGCGACAAGATACTTATGTGGTACTAGAAAATTAGCCAAGCCGGCGAGCAGTACCTCCTTTTCGCTGCCGACCTCGCTCCAATAGGAGAGATGGAAGGCGCGCTCCCTCCAGCAGATCCCGGCGCGCTGCTCGGTCTCAACGAGGCCGATATGAGCTTGCGCCCGCATTTGCTTGGCGCGCCATTTGATGCGCTCCCAGCCTCGCAGCAACGGACCGAGATAAATTAACAACGCGGCGAGTGCCCTGGCTTTGGCGCCGGTAAGGTTGAAGCCGCTAAAGCGCTTCTCGATCGGCGCCTGCAACGCGCCGTTGACGCAAACGCCCCAGGTCGCGAGTAACGGAACGGTGAGGAGCCACAACCACCCGCCGCCGGCGATGCCAGCGAGCGCCAGTGCCAGCGAGGCGGCGCTCCACTCGAAGGTCAGCGGCAACAGCGCCGCCAGCGACGAAGGCGGCTCGTACATGGTTTGGAATAGACCGCGTCCGAAAACTCCGGAATAGATGACCGGCCGACGCGACAGGAGCAGCGAGGCGGAGAGATCGCCATAGATGCGGCCCAGCCATTTTGCTTGTCCAAAAAGGTTGAAGCGAAGGGGGTGCTTTGCATAGACCAGCGCCTCTGCCTTTCCGTAACCCTTCTGCTGATTGCAGTAGGCGCCCACTGTGTTGCGGCGGAAATGCCAAACAACAGCCGCGGGGCTGAAGCCAATGACATAGCCGGCGTCCTGAAAGCGCCAGCATATATCGACGTCATCGCCGGCCGCGCGATAGATCGGATCGAAGCCGCCGAGCTTCAATAGTACCTCGCGGTCGAACGCCATATTGCAGCCGGCGATGTGTTCAGCGACCTCGTCGCTGATCAGCACATGCGTCGGGCCACCCGGCGCGACCGCGACCACTGCCGGAATGAACGCGTCTTCGGCCGGCGGGAAGTTAGGTCCTCCGCACGCGGCGAGTTTGCTAGCCTCCATCTTGCCAACCAGGTAGCTCAGCCAATCCGGGTCGGCGACGCAGTCGCTGTCAGTATAGGCGACAATTTTTCCGGACGCCGCCTCGGCGCCGACATTGCGCGCGACACTTAGCCCTTTGTTGGATTGGCTGATAATCCGGCAAAAGCCGTAGCCTTCAGCGATCTCGAGGGTACGGTCGCGCGAGCCGTCATTGACGACGATGACCTCGTAATCCGGATAGTTGAGCGCCGCGAGCGAGGCTAGACATCGGTCGATTGTGCGCTCGGCATTGTAGGCGCAAACCACGACGGAGACCCGAGGGTAGTGTTGGAGCATCGGTGGCAGGACGCTCTTGTACTGACGGGCTACCTCGCCGAAGGAGGGCTTGGGCTTGCGTTCCGGGTCGACGAGACCGAAAGCCCAATCCTCTATCAAGTGGCCTCCAGTAAACCACTCGTCGGTCCACGCAAAAACAAAGGTCCCGGCGACCCCACTCTCGAAGGCCGAGCGAACCTGCCAGGAAAGGAGACGCCGCTGCTCCTCCTCCCCCTGGCGCATCGAATCGGCACCGAATTCGGTCAACACCAGAGGCTGATCGACCGCGAGATTGTGCAGTCGCGCAATGTATCGGCGGAAAGCGGACTCGTCATGAAGATAGACGTTGAAGCAGGTGAAATCGGTGAAGTCGATCGTCAGATATTCGGTCGACGGGAAGTTGGCATAACTGACGAGCGCTTCGGGGTGTTCGTCTCTGACGCGTGCGACAAGCGATCGCATGAAGCGGCGAACCGCCTCAGCGCCGTGCCAGCGCACGATGTCGGGAGGGATCTCGTTGCCGACGAGGTAGCCAAAGACACCAGGGTGGCGGCGACAGTCGCGTACCCCGGCGGCTACCGTTGCCCGGATATCGGCTTGGGTCGCAGCATTGTCGAGAAATGCAATGTGTTGCGACCAAGAAAGTCCGACGAGAATCTTCAAACCGGCCCGATGAGCGGCGTCGAGTAGCCATACCGGTGGCACCGTGAAGATGCGCACCGTGTTGGTGCCGGCTTCCCCCATCAGCGCGAAATCCTTGTCGACCATCGCGGGTTCGGGAAACTGCGCGCCATGATTACCTTGCGCGAAAGGGCCGTATGTCACGCCCCTAATGAAATGTTTATGCTCCCCGGCGAAGAAAAACTTGCCGTGCACCCGGATCGCTCCCGGCGGATCGACTGGCGCCGCTTCGAACGGTGGGGGTCGCATCGCGACCTCGTCGATTTCGACCGTGGTCATCTGGAAGCTCCCGGGAGGCTTGCCGCCGGCACCGAGCCCCGACGTAAGCGGCGCCCGCATAACGGGCGTTCACCAATTTCATTCCCTACGCCCGCTGCGAGAGAGCAGGCAGCTAGAGCGAGCTAGGGAGGACTTGCTGCTTCGCGCAGCGCTCGTGCCACGCAAAGGCGGTGCCGATGATAGTCTGAAGATCCGAGCCTGCGGACGCCAACCGAGCCGCTCGGCTGCACGGCTCGGATCGGCTACACCGTAGGGTCGCCCGGTTGCGCGGCGACCTCGCACCGCCCAGAGACCGAGTCGGCCACAAGTGCGGGGTCCAAGTCGCCGCCAATCCGGAGTAGGATGGGTCAATGAAAATTCTGGTATTCGGTGCGGGCGGGCAGATCGGCCGCGAGGTTTGTCGTGCCGCATGGCCCCCGCGGCGCGTAATCTTACCGCTCGACCGAAAGGCGGTCGATATCACCAAAAGCGCTGCCGTCAGCGCGATACTGGACCGGGAGACGCCGGATCTGGTGATCAATCTTGCCGCCTTCACAGCCGTTGACCGCGCCGAAAGCGAGCCGGAAGCCGCTTGGGCAGTGAACTGCGCAGGGGCGGCCCACATTGCCGCTGCTTGCGATGAGAGCGCGACGCCGCTCATCCACCTGTCGACGGACTATGTCTTTGACGGGCGCCGAGCCGAACCCTATCGGGAGGAGGATGCGGTCGCCCCACTCGGCGTCTACGGGCGCAGCAAGGAAGCCGGCGAGCGTGCGGTACGAGCGGCTGCCGCGCGGCACGTGATACTTCGCACGGCGTGGGTGTTCGGCGCGTACGGCGCAAATTTCGTCAAGACGATGCTTCGGCTCGCAGCCCAGCGGCCGGTCTTGCGCGTCGTCGCCGACCAGCGCGGATGCCCGACCGCCGCGGCCGATATCGCGGCCGCGCTGATAGTGATCGCCGAGTAAATCGAAAGAAGCGAGGCGAAGTGGGGAACCTACCATTTCGTCGGCGCCGGTGCGGTCAGTTGGCATGGCTTCGCCGAGGCGATCTTCGATCTGGCAGCCCCCCAACTCGCGGCCCGTCCGCAGGTCGAGCCGATCTCCACAGATCAATACCCGACGCCGGCACGACGTCCGATGAATTCGGTTCTCGATTGCCGTAAGATCGCGGAGGCCTTCGGGATCCGACCGCCGCCGTGGCGGGTGGGGCTCGCGAGCGTGATCCGGGAGGTGCTCGATGCGGCGCCTCAGAAGTAACCAGCGGCATGTAACGGGCTTTCCGGCGGTTCTACCTGCTCCGGGCCTTGACCTGATGCCTGCCGAGACGAGACAACTGGCGCGGGAAAGCAAGGAGGCGCGCCAGTGAACCCGGTTACCGACAGCGAAATCGAGCGTGGGCTCATCGAGAAGGCGAGGCGAGTGCTGCCGGGCGGCACCTTCGGAAATGTCACGTCCAATGTGGTGATTCGCGAAGGGCGCGGCGGCCGCGTGTGGGACGAGAGCGGCAGAGAGTATGTCGATTTCTTGCTCGGCTCTGGCCCGATGCTGGTTGGTCACGCTCATCCCGAGGTGACGGCTGCCGCCCAAGGGCGCATCGCGCAGGGCACGACCTTCTTTGCCAACAACCGATACGGGATCGAGCTGGCCGAGGCAATTGTCGAAGCGGTGCCTTGCGCTGAGCAAGTGCGTTTCGTCTCCACCGGCTCCGAGGCGGACCTTTATGCGATGCGTGCCGCCCGTGCTTTCCGCAAGCGCGACAAGATTCTCAAATTCGAGGGCGGCTATCACGGCATGAGCGACTATTCGCTGATGAGCCTCGCCCCCAAGCGGCCGGGTAACTTTCCGCAACCGATCCCTGATTCAGCGGGAATTCCGCGCAGCGTCGGCGAGGAAATCCTGGTCGCCCCGTTCAACGACATCGAGGCCGCCGCTGCCATGGTGCGCGAGCACCGCGACGAACTGGCGGGGGTCATCCTCGAACCCTTCCAGCGCATCATCCCGCCGCTGCCCGGCTTCCTCGAGGGGCTGCGCAAGATCACAACGGAATACGGCGTTCTGCTGATCTTTGACGAGGTGGTGACCGGGTTCCGTTTCGCCTATGGCGGCGCGCAGGAATATTACGGCGTCGTTCCCGACCTCTGCACGCTCGGTAAGGTCATCGGCGGCGGCTTTCCGCTCGCGGCGATCGCAGGGCGAGCGGACATCATGGCCCATTTCGACCGCAACAAAGTCGGAGACGAGGGCTTCCTGATGCAGATCGGCACGTTGTCGGGCAACCCGGTCGCGGCCGCAGCTGGACTGGCGACGCTCGAGATTCTGAGGCGGCCCGGCGCTTACGAGCGTATCTTCGCCACCGGACGAGAGTTGACGGGCACGCTCGCCGAGTTGCTCAAGCGTAACGGACTGACGGCGCAGGTGACCGGCGAGCCGCCGTTGTTCGATGTCGTATTTACCGGTGAACCCGTGCGCGACTACCGCGGCACCTTGCGTGGCGACGGCGACATGATGCGGCGGTTCAACGCGCTGCTGCGCGAACGCGGCGTCCTCAAAGGGGAGTCGAAATACTACGTCTCACTGGCCCATACGCCGGAAGACATCCAACATACCCGGGAGGCCTGGGCCTCGGCCCTGAAGGTGATCGCCGCGGGCTGACGGCTCACTTTTTCTTCGCCACGACGCGGGTGCGCAGCGAGCCGATCGACGGGGAGTTCATCTCGACGAGATCGCCCGGTTTCAAAAAGCGCTCCGGCGCGGAGCTGCCGTCGGGCAGCAGCTCGCTCGAATCTGCTGCCGTCCCGGCCGCCGTCCCGCCGCTGACGATGTCGCCTGGATAAAGCGTAAAGTCGCGGGATAGATGTTCGAGGTATTCGCCGAAGGTGAAGACCATGTCGCGCGTGTTGAAGCGCTGGCGGCGCTCGCCGTTGACCAATGTTTCGACATCGACATTGGTCGGGTCGGCTTCACGCACCACAATGCACGGGCCCAGCGAGCACGACGTATCGAAATTCTTCGGAAAACTAAAATTGAGCGGCCCGCCGGGGGTCTCCCGCGGCGCGCGGATGCTCCAATCCGCTAGCATCGTGACGCCCCAGACATACTCCTCGAGCTGGGAGGGTTTCAGGTCGACGCCGCGCTTGCCGAGCACGATCGCAATCTCGCCCTCGTAGTCCAGACGGTTGCACCGCTCGGGGTAGACGAGCTCGCCATTGGGACCGGCGATATCGCGCGCGAGCTTCCAGAAGCCCCAGAAGCCGGCCTTGCGGATTTCCTGGTGGGCATCGCCCTCATAGGGTCTGCCGCGCATTTTCACGGCCATGGCCGCAGCGTGGTCGGCGAAGTTTCCGCCAGCGCAAGCGATGCGGGCATTATTCGGCCGCGGGGCATGCAGCTGCGCGTCGGCGGCCGGGTAAACGAGCGTTTCTCCGCGGGGCCCGAACTTGTCCTGCGCCTGCCCGAAGAGATGGTCGAGCGCTTTCTGCGCGTGGTCGAGTGCGCGGCGGCCACCCTCGATCAGCCGCGCGAGGTCGGACGGCACCAACGCCTCGGCCATTTCGAGCGGACTGGGCTCGCCCTCCCGCTCGCGCAGATATTTGGCGCACGCGTAAGAAAGGTCGACGACATTGCCGTCGCGCAGTGCACCGGTTCGCTTATCGGGGCCGAATACGACGATTTTCATCGGACGCTACTCCTTCCTGGATCCCCGAATCCCGTCAGCAGGTAGTACTTCGCATTATGACGCGAAGTCATCCTGACCTTAATCGAGGATCGGCACCACGCCGGCAGTAAATGGATGCGCCGACATCGCAGAAAGGCCCTCACCTCAGCCCCTCGCCCCGCTCGCGGGGAGAGAGAGGGACCCGCGAAGCGGGAGGGTGAGGGGCGGCGGGCGAGGGGGTTCGGGATTTTCTGGTTGTGGGTGAAACGCGCCCCCGACCCGGCATGACGCCGCCGGCCGCAATGATCTACAATCATTAAGTGCATCGGCATTTGCCGATCGCTGCGTCTGCAGCAAATCTGCAGCCAAATCACTCGTATTAGTTGAAGCCTAACCCGACCCAGTGGCGGCTGACAGTCCCAGCAGGCGGGTATGGACGATCCCGCCGCGGCAACCGTCCCTTGTTCGCAGCGCCGCTTCGGCGTCTCCGAATTTTACGATTCGCGATCCTCAGTTTCATCATCCTCCTCGGCATCATCATAACCTTCAGTTTCATCACAATCGCCGAGCGCCAAAATCTGCAGCGGATCTACAGCAAATCCTCGCCTCTTGGTTGTGTCGATCGCCCGAGCAAACGTGTCAACCACCCCTGCGATCGTTGCCGCCTCGCCTGGTGTGATTTGGCCTCTGGCGAGCGCCGCGGTGACCGCTTGCATCGCGGCAGAGATATCGTCGGTGCTATCGATCGGCGGCAGGGAGAACTTGACGGCGCGTTCACGGCATGGCGGCAGGATCCGTTCGATGCAGAGCTTCATCGCGGTTGGGTCGCCGGCGAGCGCCAATTCGACGGCCGTGCGCGTTAGAGCCTCGGACTCCCCCGCGAGCAACGCGGCGGCAGCGAGTGTCGCCTTGTTGCGGGAGCCGAGCCGGCGACCGGTCGGGTTGCCGGACCGGCCCTTCTCGAAGGGCCGTCCGCGCACCCGCCCCGGCGAATTTGGTACCAACACATCAGACATGGCTATCCCCTTGGTTTCACCGGCGGCGCATTTCAGGCGCCGCGGTCGGTCAAGTTAGATGCTATATAGCAATTTATATATTGCGTCAATCGCAACCAAGCCGAGATTTGAGCGAATTATGGTTGAAGGTTCGGGTCGGTCGGGGACATTGATGCGAGCCTTGCTTGCCGCCGACTTCATCTCAAATCGCGCGCGTCCGATCCGGTCTCATGTCAAATGGTCTTCTTCTTGGCTGCCCGTTGAGCGCGCGCTGCGGAGTTGGCCGCCACCGCGGCGCGGATGACATAGGGTCGCGATCCTCGAGGCACGCACAACGTCGATGCCGCCCTCGTTCGCGGGCTTCGCCTATTCTTTTACAAGGGCCTAGCATGCCAGCCGTTGTAGGCTGGGTGCTCCGCGGCGATCGGCAGGGGCACGGCGGTGCCGGTGGCCGCTGAATGGTAGAGAGCGGTCACCAGCTCCAGCGAAGCATGGGCGTCGGCAAGGGTGACCGGCAATAGGCCACCGGTCGTCAGCGCCGCGTGGTAGGCGCCGAGCTGGCCTTCATATCGCGACGGCACGGAACGGTAATCGGCCAGTGCCTCGGCGATCCGCAGCTCGGCTTCGGGCGAAGCGGGAACGATCTCCCACGGATCGTCGCCGGGCGAGTAGGGGGCGCGCGTGCTCTCGAATGTGACATGCTCGAAGCACAGCCGCAGGCGGCTGATCTCGCGCTGCGAGCCGAGCGTGGCGGCCAGCGAGACCAGCGCCCCGCTCCGCATCACTAGGCTCGCGACGGCGCAATCCTCGAGCTCGATCGGATTGACCCGCGTCGCCGTATACCCAAACACGCCGGCGACCGGCCCCATCAACCACGTCATCAAATCATGGGTATGGATCGCGTGCATCAGGAAGACGCCGCCACGCTCGGTTTCCGAGCGCCCGCGCCACGGCGTCTCGTAGTATTTCGGGGTTCGTTTCCAGGCGGTCTCGACGGTGCCGAGATAGGGCTTCCCGGCGATCCCCAACTCGATGATCCGCTTGGCTTTTTGCGCTCCGTTGCCAAAGCGGTACTGAAAGATCGGCATCACGCGTCCGGGCGTCGCTTTCTCGGCGGCGATGATTCGGTCGATCTCGGAGAGCGAGCCGACCAACGGCTTCTCGCAGACGGCTTCCTTGCCGGCCGAAAGCGCCGCCAGGATTTGCCCGAAATGGAGCCTCGCTGGCGTGCAGATGTCGACGATGTCGACGTCGTCGATGCGCAACACTTCGTCGAAGGACCGGATGCGCCGCGAAATCGAAAATTCGTCGCCGACCGCCGCCAGCCGGCCCTCGTCAATGTCGCACACAGCCACGACCCGAAACTTGTCGGGGTGCTTCAGATAACCTCGAGCGATGTGGTTGCGGCCGACGCCGCAGCCAACGACGGCGACTGTCCAAATCCTGGGCTGCGACACGCGGATCAGGAGGGGTGCCGGAAGCGGAGGATCATACCGGCGGCGCCCTTGGTGTGCCCGTTGAGCGCGGCGAACAGCTCGTCGCGCGTCATGCCGGGCTGCAGCGCCTTTGGATCGAGGTCGGTGGCGATCAAGGTTAAGGTATAGTGACGCCAATCACCGGGCGGCGGCGGGCGCGGTACGGAGCGACGACCGGACGAGCCCGCTCGCCAGCACCAGGCTTCCGACAGCTAGCTTCACGGCATTTCCTCCCGATGGTTTGCGACGCGTGGCGGACCATAGCAGAGCCGGCGTGGTACACTAACCCGGTTCATAGGACCTGCAGGAAGAGGGGGTACCGCAGAGATGGCAGCCGTATTAGCCGAGACGATCAGTTCCACGAGCGAGACGCTCGGTCCGATGACCGGCCGGCGCTATATCGAGAGCCTCAGGGACGCGCCAGGCCCGCTGCGTCGGTGACACCCTTTTCGGCAGCGCACCGTCGCCGAGGACGAGGAAGTCGCACTGCACGTCGTCGAGGAGACCAAGGACGGGGTCATTGTCACCGGCGGCAAACAGCTCTCGACCTCCGCACCGCACAGTCACGAATGCTACGTGTCGCTATCGGCGACCTTTGCGCGGCGCAGCAATCCGAAATGCGTTCTCGCTTTCTCCATTCCGACCAACTCGCCCGGTCTTAAGATCCTGGCGCGCGAACCGGTGTCGCGCTGGTTCGGCTCGTGGGGCCACCCGTTGCAGATGCTCGACGAGCAGGATTGTATGCTGTTCTTCGACCGGGTGCTGGTCCCGTGGGATCGGCTCTTCATGCTCTACGATCCCGCACCCATGGTGAAGATGCTCGGGGCGGACGGGGGCAGCGTCAATTTCAACTTTCTCGGCTGGTCAAATCAGTGTCGCGTCGAAATGCGTATGCGCCTGATGACGGCAGTCGCGACGATGGTGGCCGAGACGATCGGTGTCATCGACTACCGCGAGGTCGCTGCCAAGCTCGGCGAAATGGCCACCTATTGCGAGGTCTGGCGGCACGCGATGGAGGGGGTCGAGCATCAGGCGCGCCCGACTGCGACCGGCCAGTGGACACTGGGGCCGGCGCGTGGGCTGCACATCTGGTTCACCCAGGTCTCCGGCCGCATGATCGAGTTGATGCGCGAGATCTGCGCCTCGGGCATCATCATGCAGCCGAGCGAGGAGGATCTCGCCAATCCCGAAATCCGCCAATATCTCGACCGCTACATGCGCGGCAAGAATGTCGATGTCGAGTACAAATCACGGCTCTTCCAACTGGCGCACGATCTCGCCGCCTCGTCCTTCGGGCTGCGCCAGGAAATTTACGAGTACTGGCACGGCGGCGACCCCAACCGCAACCGCATCAACCTGTTGCGCGGCTTCGAGCAGAGGGAGATGAAGGGGCGGATCAAAGAATTATTGTAGCAACCATTACCGCACGGGGAAATGATGTAGGCCTCTCGCCCCGCTTGCGGGGAGAGGGAGAAAGCAGCACGGGCGATCGGTTCTTCGACGAAGTGTTGCGCATCGACGACGTCGACATCGTCGACATTTGCACGCCGGCGGTGCTTCACTTACAGCAGATCCTCGCCGCACTTTCAGCCGGCAAGGAAGTCGTCTGCGAGAAGCCGCTGGTGGGCTCACTCGCCGAGATCGACCAAGTAATCTTGCCGAGAGGGCGGCGGCGGGGCGCGTGATGCCGATCTTTCAGTACCGCTTCGGCAATGGAGTGCAAAAAGCCAAGCGGATCATCGAGCTGGGGATCGCCGGTAAGCCCTATCTCGGCATTGTCGAGACCGCCTGGAAACGGACGGCGAAATACTACGAGACGCCGTGGCGCGGGCGCTGGGAAACCGAGCGTGGCGGCGTCTTGCTGATGCACGCGATCCACACCCATGATTTGATGACGTGGTTGATGGGGCCCGTCGCCAGGGTGTTTGGGTATACGGCGACGCGGGTCCATCCGATCGAGGTCGAGGATTGCGCCGTCGCGAGCCTGGTGATGCGGAGCGGGGCGCTGGTCTCGCTGGCCACCACGCTCGGCTCGCAGCGCGAGATCAGCCGCCTGCGGCTGTGCTTCGAGCATGTCACATTCGAGAGCACGCCCGCCCCCTACTCGCCCGGCGACGATCCGTGGGAGATCGTTCCCGCTTCGCCCGAAGCCGAGCTGCGGATCGCCGAGGCATTGGCCGATTACCGTTCCGTGCCGTCGCGATATGAAGGCCAGCTCGGCGCCTACCACGCGGCGCTGACGACCGGTGGGCCATTGCCGGTCACCCTTGCCGACGCCCATTCTTCGCTGGAGCTGGTGACCGCTCTCTACCATTGGGGTCGCCACACGATCTGTTCAAAACTGCACGTTAGGCCGACGGAGCACGTCCTGGATTCACCCCGAGCGGGCGTGAACACGAACGTCGTGGCGCGATGGCTGATCATACATTCTGACGAGCCGCCGCTTTGTCCATTGCCGCCAGAATAGCTTCAAATCGCTCCTCTAATTCGGCCCTCCAGTCCGCACCGGAATGCGTAAACACGTAGAGTTCGTCCTCGCGGATCGCGGTAAGAACTTGCGCGGCAACATCGGATGGGTCGAGCCCTGACCGTCCGAGTTCGGCGAGATGGGCGAGTAACTTGCCCGCCTGGCTTGAAGGGTCCGGTGTCCGCGCCGCGCCATAGCGCTTCGGCCGATTTCGCCCACTCTCCCAGATTCGGGTTCGCACGAATCCGGGACAGAGCACGGTCACTCCGATGCCAAGCGGCTTGAGCCGCGTCGCCAACCCCTCCGACATGTTGACCACCGCGAACTTACTCGCCGAATAGGCGCTGAATCCGAGCCCGCTGTTCATTCCGGCCATGGATGCGGTGGTGACGATATGACCGCCTTCACCGTGCGCGCGCAGATGCGGAAGGAAGGCATGGATGCCGTGAACGACACCCATGAGGTTGACATCGATCACCCATCGCCAGGTGTCGAGCGAGATATCGTCGATGCCAGTGCCACCGCCGACACCGGCATTGTTGCAGACCACATGGACATTCCCGAATGCCTCACATGCCGCCTTGGCCGCGCGTTCGACGCTAGAGGGGTCGGTTACATCGCAGATAACGCCGCGCACATCCACTCCGGAATTGTGCAGAGTCCCGGCGGCCGCCGCCAAAGCGTCCGTCTCGATATCGGCGAGCATCACTTTCATACCCGCCTCGCCAAACGCTCGGCCGAGCGCAAACCCGATGCCGCTTGCCCCACCGGTCACGAATGCCGTTTTGCCAGAAAAATCCCGCATGGAGCCCCACTGCTTTCAGATAGCCGAAAAATGGTTCGAATCAGCGGCTTTCGCAAACGACCGTTTACGCATGGGTTGGTGCCAGATGGCAAACCTGGGGATTGCCCTTTCAAAACCCTCTTTCAGAAGCAGCCCGAAAGGCAACCACGATCTGAAAGTCCCTTAGCGTGCAGTTTTGAACAGATCGTGTGGCGACCCCTACCATTCAGCGGCCACCGGCACCGCCGTGCCCCTGCCGATCGCCGCGGAGCACCCAGCCTACAATGGCTGGGCATCCTGAGCACTTCCGATCCCAGGCTAGCACTCTGGTCGAAGCCCACCGCCGGCACCCAAGATCGCGAGGAAAAATCGGCCTCTTGCCGCCGGATGAAATTGAACGGATGCCTCAGTTGATCGAAATCGTACCACCTAGCACCCCGACAAGTTTCGGGTCGTGGCTGTGTGCGACATTGACGAGGGTCGGCTGGCGGCGGTCGGCGACGAGTTCTCGATTCCACGGCGCATCCGGATAAAGCGTGTTAAATCTTTACGTCGCTGATCTGCAAGGTCGGCTGAATGTCGGTGTAGTTGGGAATGTCGGCCATGATCGCATCGGCGTGGGGGCCGAACGCGGTCTGAAACGCCTCCACTGAATCGAAATAAAGGTGGCCCATCGCGATGAACGCCGGCCGCGATCCCGGGGTCGGGCCGGCAATACCCTGCTCGACCGCCGCACCTTTGCACGCCGCCCCGAGCTTCTCCCGAACCGTCGGGATGTGACGGTTGCAGTAATAATCGATGTCGAATTTGCTGCCTTCATTGTTGGGATAAAACACGCTCACCTTGATCATCTTGATTCCTCCTCATCACCTGATAGTCAGTAGACGACCATAGCCCATGATCGACTGGCCGACACCGGCCAGGCGCAGCGCGTGCCACATCATTGCCGATGCGCTGGAAATGACGGGCTTGCCGAGATCCTGTTCGAGCACCTCCAATACGGCCACGGTCGGCATTCCGGTGCCGCTGAGAAAAAACCCCTCGGCATCCGCCGCATCGACCGATCGGGCGAGCGCGTAAGCGTGTTCGGCAGTCGTCTCATAGATGTTCTCGATCCCCTTCAGATTGTCGAACCTCACGACCGCAAACCCGTGGGTTTCGAGATGCGCCTTGCCCTGCAAGGTAACCTCCGCCGAATAGGGCGTGCCGAGCGCCAGCTTGCGAATACCGAGCCGCTCCAGCGCCCGCACCACCGAGCCAAACGCGGTGATGACGCGCCGGCCGGTCGCCTTCTCGAGCCGGTCGAGTAGCTCCGCTTCGCCGCCGCGGCCGAGGTGATAGCTCGTCGCGGTATGCGCGACGACGATGACGTCGGGTTTGACCATCGCCAGCAGTTCGATGCCATGGTCGATATTCTCGACCATCGAGCGGTTGCGCTCGGTCTGCCCCGCGAGCGAGCCAGGTGTGCCGTGCGCGACCATGCGGTGGAAGTGCAGCGAGACGCCTTGCGGCGCCATTGCGATCATTTCCGTTTCCACGGTCGGATTCCCCGGCGGCACCAGAAAACCCAGCCTCGCTCCAGCCAATCATCACCCCGCTCCGGCGATACGGTCCCGCTACTCGTCCAAGGCTTGCACGGCTTTGCAGAACATGCAACACGGCTCGGCCGAGCCGAAACGGAAGGGAGACGCGGGGATGCGACTTTGTTAGCACGCGTGCTCATCGTCGGCATATCTGCCTTGAGCCTGTTCTGGTTCGGGTTTTCCCCCCGCGGAGCCCAGGCTGCATACGACTACCCCGCATCGCAGATCGCTCCGTCGGTCGCGAACGGTCTGACCATGCCTGACATAGCCGCCATCTTGAACGAAACCGCGCCCAAGCCACCCTATTTGGTGGCCTATCAGCTGACGACCGCCGGCCCACACCCGGCGAGCGCGGCCCCGCTCAAGGTCGTGCAAACCGACAATTCCGGATGTTCGTATCTTGCCGTATTTCACGATCCGATTCCCGACACGCCCCGGTTCGCCACCTATCTGGGTTGTTCAAGCGACCTTAAGAGTTGGCGCACGCGGGGCGAGATACACCGTCCAGCCGCCCAGCCGGACATCCGCATTCTGTCCGACGACAGCGTCCTTTACGCGGAAGAGTACATTCGATCCGGCAGGGCTTATCTGCGCATCCACTACTACGGCAACACAGGCGGTCCAGCCGGGCTCCAAGCGCTGATCGCCAATCCGGGATTGACTCCCACCAAGGCCATCACCTTGCCGGGAACGGCATCTGCCGCGGCTAACGGTACGCCTGAATTCGGCCGCATCGACTACAACGGCTCGACCGCAAGCCCAAAGATCGAAGTCAACTACCACTATTTTTATTTGGGTCGGCGCGATCTCAATGCCATCGGCACACTGACCGACTTCGAGAGCTAGTCGGGTGCAATTGACACGACGACCTTGGTCACCAGTGCGGGCGGCAACGGCAAAATCGGCGACCGCGAGGTCTTCAAGGTCGGCTCGACGGTATACAAAGTCGTCGAGGCTCAGGTGAACCCGACATCCGGCAATGATTTCGGAGCCTGGCGCCTCTTCCTGATCAACCTGACCGCGGGCACGATCCAGCGGCTCGATCCGGTCCTCGCCGGCGGGGCTCGCTCGCTCGGCAACCCTACGGTCTCGTTCGTAACGCTTCCGAACGGCGGGCCGGCACTTGTATTCACTTGCTTCATCTTTACCGAGAACAGCGGCACCACGCCTCCGGGCGGGCACCTGTTCGTCTATCCGCCCCGGTGAGGAAGAGCATTGTCAGGCTGGACGCCAAGGCGATGCCGACCGTTGAAACCCGGCGGCCGAGTGTGCGAGCCTACTTAACTTGGCAACGAGAGGTGTCGCCATGGCCGCAGACGACCACACCCACGATCACGGCTCCGAGCTGTCCGAAATGCAGCTCCGGGTGCGCGCGCTGGAGACGATCCTGACCGAAAAGGGCTACATCGATCCGGCCGCACTCGATCAGATCGTCGAGAATGTCGAAACGAAAATCGGCCCGCATATCGGGGCGCGCGTCGTCGCGCGCGCCTGGGTCGATCCGGAATTCAAGCAGCGACTGCTCGCCGATGCGACAGAGGCGGTCAATTCGGTGGCGGAGTTTGACCCCGTCGGGGCCCATCTGATCGCTGTCGAAAACACGCCGCAGACCCACAACGTCGTCGTCTGCACCTTGTGCTCCTGCTACCCGTGGCCGGTGCTGGGGTTGCCGCCGGTGTGGTACAAATCGGCACCCTATCGCTCGCGCACCGTAATCGACCCCAAAGGTGTGCTCGCCGATTTCGGCGTCGCCCTGTCGGCCGGCACCGATATCCGGATCTGGGATTCGACCGCCGAGACCCGCTTCTTGGTGGTGCCGATGCGGCCTGCTGGCACCGACGGCTGGAGCGAGGAGGCCCTGGCGGCCCTCGTGACCCGCGATAGCATGGTCGGCACCGGCCTGCCGAAATCGCCCGAGGAAAACAAGGCGGGGGCTGCGGGATGACGAATTCGATCCACGATATGGGCGGCGTGCACGGCTTCGGCCAGGTCGAAGCCGAGCCCAATGAGCCGGTCTTCCACGACCATTGGGAGGGCCGCGTCTATGCGTTGCAGCGGGCGATGGGTGCGACGGGCCTCTGGACAATCGATGGCGGGCGGGCCTCACTGGAAAACCTGCCACCGCTCGCCTATCTCGCCGCGTCCTATTACAAGCGCTGGTTCCTGGGACTGGAGCGCCGCGTCGTGGCCTATGGCCTGGTCGGCGAGGATGAGATCGCCGCTGGCCGTGCGTTGCGGCCCGGGATCCGGCTGAACCGCAAGCTGACACTCGACGATGCGAAAGCGATGTCGTTCGCGCAGTTCGACCGGCCGGCGCCCGGGCCGGCGCGCTTCAAGGTGGGCGATCTTGTGCGCACCAAGAACCTCCATCCGGCGACGCATACCCGCCTGCCGCGCTATGCCCGTGGCAAGCTCGGCAGGGTCGAGGCGGTGCGCGGCTGCCACGTCTTTCCGGATACTGCGGCGGTGGGTGCCGGCGAGAACCCACAATGGCTCTACACTGTGGTCTTCACCGGCCGCGAATTGTGGGGCGAGGAGGCCGACCCCGCGATCAAGGTCTCGATCGAGGCTTTCGAGCCCTACCTGATGCCGGTATGAGCATCGAGGAAGCTATCGCGACGGTTCCGGGAATCCCGCGCGGCCCAGAGGGCCCGGTGTTCCGCGAGCCGTGGGAGGCTCAGGCCTTCGCGATAGCCGTCGCATTGCACGAGCGCGGCCTCTTCGGTTGGGGCGAATGGACCGCGGTGCTGGGCGACGAGATCAAGCGGGCGCAAGCCAAGGGTGATCCCGACACCGGCGAGACCTATTACCGGCACTGGCTTGCCGCCCTCGAACGCATCGTCGCCGAAAAGGGTGTCACCGACGCAGCGGCCCTGGCACATTATCGCGACGCCTGGGATCGCGCCGCCGCGCGCACCGCTCACGGCGCGCCGATCGTGCTGCAGCCCGAGGACTTCGCCGGTTAGCCCCAGTCAGACCGGGGCGATGTTCGCGACGTCGCTGCGGGATGCAGCACGGCGACCCCGTAGCGAGAGAAGTCAGCAACGTTGAAGGTTAAGATGCGGTCGATCCCGTGTGCCAACATCGCCGCGACCAGACGGGCGTCATAGAGCTGGGTGCCCAGCACTCGGTGGGTTATGACGAGGCCCTTCCATATCGGATAGATCGACGGATCGTCTGCCGTCACCTCAAACAGCCGCTCGATCGTGGCAATTTCGGCCGCGAGGGCCGCAGCGCTCAGGCCAAGACCGTTGGCCGCTCCGACCGGCCGCGTCGCCGCCGCCCAAAATTCGGCAATGTTCTGGGGCGTCACATAAAGCGTCTCGCCGGCAAGGCGCGCTCGGGTGATGCCGTCGCTTGCCGCCGGATATTGTCGATGGTTCGGCTGCGCCAGGCGCAACAGCACGTTGGTATCGATGAGAATACTCACAAACCGCGCGGTGGGCTGTAGATCGCCTCGCGGCTGTCGTCCTCGATCACCCTATCGCTCACTGCAAGACTGTGCAGGAGGGCGAACCACTCGGCGTCTGTCAGCGGCTTTTTTTGCCCTCGTGCTCTTCGAGCCAGGCACAGGCGAGCTCGACTGCCTTGGGTATCGGCGCCGGCCGCCGGGCCCGCCCGCGGGTAAACCCGGTTTCGTAATCGGCGAGCCGCGACGGGCTGAGCTCGAGCTGGCGGCCGAGCTCGGCCTGCGACCACCCCATGCGAGAACGGAATTCGGTCAATTCTTGTGGTGTCATGCTGCAAGATATGGCCGACCTCTGCGACAATAGCATGCGCCCATCGCACTCATCGCGTGCCTTCATCGCAAACTCAAGCACCTCAGCCGCGACCAGGCGGTTTTTGATTGCTTGACCGACGCTGGGGAGGTGCATGATCCTGGCGCATTGGCTGGTTCGTGACCGTAGCCACTCATCGTTGGACCGGTCGCTCAGGAGATGTCCAATGCAGCTGATCCTCTATTACGCTCCCAATGCTTGTTCGCTGGTACCCTACGTGACGCTGACCGAGGCCGGCGCACCTTTCGAGGTCCGCCCGCTGAACTTCCGTAAGTCGCAGCACATGACGCCGGAGTATTTGCAACTCAATCCCAAGCACAAGGTGCCGGTACTTGTGATAGATGGCTCGCCCCTGTCGGAGAACGTTGCCATCCAAACCTGGGTCGCCCGAAATTTTCCGGCCGCAAAGCTACTTCCCGCGGATCCAATGCAGGAGCTGCACGCGATCTCCTTGTTGGCGTGGTGCGCCTCGGGCATTCACCCGTTCCTATCGCGCATCAACTCGCCCGCACGCGTCTGCGACCTGCCGGGTGCCGAGGAGTCTGTGCGGCGGCTCGCCGCGCAACAGCTGTTCGACAACTATCAGATCGCAGACGACAAGCTCGCCGATCGCGAATGGTTCTTCGACCATTTCACTGCCGTCGATGCCCATTTCTTCTGGTGCTTTCGGCGAGGTACTCAATTCAACCTCGATCTCGCCCAATTCAAGAACTGCATGGCGCATTTCGAGCGGATGAAGCAGCGACCGAGCGTGCGGAAATTGCTGGCTTACGAGCAGGAGGTGCAGACCACTTTCGCCCAGGCAGCTTGAGCACGTAAGGCTACACTCGCCCGCGTTCGGGGTCGGTTCCCGCGGCCGGGTCCTGAATTCATTGAGGGAAGTCCTGCACCCGCAAATCGGGCGGCCATTGCGCCGGGTCTTCGCCCTTGCCGGTGACACCGGGCCAGAGCGCGTGATTGCTGCCGATCTGCTTGACGAAGAGCCTGGCGCCGGCGGCATGCACCCAGTCGCGCAGGCCGCGGAGCCAATCCGGATGCATCGGGCGGGCGCCGCCGCCGGATTCGCCGCCGACGATGATCCAGGAAATTGGCGCCTTCCGGCCGTCAGAGGGCGGCGGCGCCAGCCACGGCGCAATATCGACCGGCTCCACCATGGGCTCGATGCTGAGAAACCTGAGCGCCGTCCGGATCGCGACAAGGTGCGGGATCCGGCGATTGGCTTCCTCCTGGTTTTCGGTCGTGGTGCCGAGCCAGACGTGCGGCCAGCCCTCGCCCCAATCCGGCGGCAGCATGTCGCGGATGTTCTGCGGTCTTTTTGTCAGCAGGAACCAATCGAGCGCTTCTGTCGAGCGGATCAGCGACCACAAATCGGCGCGCCATGATGTCGGCGCTTTATTGTCGAAGACGTCGGCCATGCTCGCACAGAAGACGCGCCGCCGTTTGCCTTCGGCTTGCGCTCGTTGGTTCCAACGCAGCGGCCCGCGCCAGTAGGCCGGGCTCGTTCGCTTGCGGTGGGCGCTTACGTCCCACAGATCGCGGCCGTTGCCGTCGCGCCAGCCGTAGCGCCAGGAAAGTGCGGCCGCATAGCAGCGGTCGCACGCGGTCGAGACGCGCAGGCATCCGACCCATGGATTGAATGTCGCGTCGCACCAGGCGATGCGTGTGCTCTCACCCATCCGCAGAACGCCGCACCCGCCTCCGGCCGCTTATTTGTCGAGCCATACGTCTTCCCGGCGCGCCCCGTTGAAGATGCTGTTGACCAGCACTATCTGGTCCTTGACGTATGACCGCATACAGGTGCCGCCGTCGGCGTAGAAGATGATAGGCCGCGCGTCATCCTCGGCCAGTTTGCGCTCGATCTGCCACAATATCTGCTTGCGGCGCGCCGAATCGCCTTCCATCGATTGCTGCTCGATCAGTTTGTCGACATCGTGGTTGCAATAGCCGTCCCAGTTAATGCTGGAGCCGCAGCCATAGAACAGATCGAGGATCGGATCGGGATCCGGGCCGCTGGTCTGCAGGTTGAGGCCGACCGTGTATTCCTGGCGCATGATCTTCGGGTAGTAACGGGTGGTGTCGATCGCCTCGAGCTCGGCCTCGATGTAAATCTGCCGCAGTTGATCGATCAGGACGATCGCCGGGTCGCGGTAGAAGCGGACATCGGACGCCGACACCTTGATCTTCAGTGGGTTATTCGGGCCGTAGCCGAGTTTTTCCATGATCTCGCGGGCTTGCGCGCGATTTTTGGCGACGTCCGGGTCGTAACCCGGCAAGTCTTTCACCTGGTCCGGCGGCATGCCCCACAGCCCGCCGGGAGGCGGCTGCAATACGCCACCGATCTCGCCTTCCCCCTGGCCGACGATGTCGATGAATGCCCGGCGGTCGATGCTCAATGCCATCGCCCGCCGCAATTCATGGTTGCTGAACGGCGGCTTGTCGCGGTTGATGATCAGATGGCGGTTGACGTTTCCCGGGGTTCGCTCACAGATCGCGTCCGGTAACTGGCTCGTGATGTCCTTCATCATCGAGGGCGACATCCCGCCGGCGAGGTCCAACTTGCCGGAAATGAACGCCAACACAGTCGTCGTCGGATCGCGGATGACAGTGAATTCGATGCCGTCGAGATAGGGCCGATCGGGCTTCCAATAATCCGGGTTGCGCGCAACCTTTATGTATTCGTTGGGCTTGAAGTCGACGAATTTGAATGGCCCCGTGCCGATCGGATGCTGCCGCATCTGATCGGGTGTCTGATGGCAAGGGGTAATCTCGGCAAAGCCGTTCGCCAATAGCATCGGAAAAGCGGGCTGCGGCCGCTTCAGATGAAAGGTGACCTGGTAGTCGTTGTCCGCGCTCACCAATTCGAGGTTTTTGAAGTTCGACTTGCGCGGGTTGAAGCGCACCTTGTCCTTGGCCTTGTCGAGCTGCAGATCGATCGTGCACAGTACGTCCCTGGCGGTGAACGGCTCGCCGTCGTGCCACTTCACACCCTGGCGCAAAGTGAATGTCAGTTCCGTGCCGTCTTCATTCCACGCCCAATTTGTCGCAAGGTCCGGTCTGATCGCCTCCAGGCTGTTCTGTTCTACATGCTGGTCGAACAAGATGAGATTGTTGTAGACGCCCATCAGCGGCCCTTGGCCCCATGGTGTGGCCTGCTCGTAAATATTGAGGCCGGGCGGGCTCTCGGCACTGTAGACCCTGAGGATGCCGCCGGCCTTCTGCGCCGCGGCCATCCCTCCGGTCAGCACCAATGCCAGCGCTGCTACGGCTGCGACGCCTCTGATCGCTCGGATCATGTGTTCCTTCCCTCTTGGCTCCCCGGTGGAACGAGTGGCGGTGTCTCGCGCGAGAGCAGCGGCCGGTAATCTAAATTGTCAGCGGGGCAATTCGCCCCGTTTTGTCGTTTGCCTGATTTCGGAGGGGGTCGCATCGTACCGCCGACGGAAGACACGATTGAAATAGGAGAGATCGCCGAATCCAACATCAAAGGCTATGGAACTGATGGTACGACCGCTGAGGCGCGGCTCGCTCAGAATGCGGTGCGCACGAGAAAGCCGCCGCTCCAGAACAAAGGCAGAGAAGGTGAGCCCTTCGCTCTCGAAAAGCTTATGGACATAGCGCGGCGTTAGGCGCTGGCGTCGTGCGACGTTAGCGGCAGTGAGATCACAGTTGCCAAGGTTCGCGGCTATATCGGCCATTATTGCGCGCAGCCGGGCAGCGCGGATGCCGCGCCCCCCGGCAATCGCCAGGCTGTCGGGCGTGGCGCTCACGGTTGCCGCTATCAGCTCATGGATATGCGTGACGGCCAGCCGGCGCAGCTCCGGCGTATCAAGCCGCTGCCCG
This sequence comes from uncultured Alphaproteobacteria bacterium, assembly GCA_963703745.1. Classification (GTDB taxonomy): domain Bacteria; phylum Pseudomonadota; class Alphaproteobacteria; order ATCC43930; family CGMCC-115725; genus AP-15. The sequence continues at coordinate 378,202 of CAVPFL010000003.1, forward strand.
TCGGCGATGGCGCGAGCATAGACGAGAAGCAGGTCGAGCGCCTCGGTGCCGCGTGGCACAAAGCGGATCGGGGCATCGTCGAGCCTATCTCCGAGGGGCGCGACAGCGCTGCGTGGGACGCGCAATCCAATGAAGCGGACCAGGGTCGGCCGCATGATCCCAAAGCCGCACGATCCACGCGTCGCAAACACGGCGTCACCGTCCTCGAGGCGCAGCTCCCGGTCACCTTGATGGGCGATGCTGCATCCGACTAGATTCACTGCGAGCAGCAGATCGTCCTCGTCGCCGGAGGCGGCGCTTCTCGGACGGGCGGCCTGGCGCAATCCGCAGAGGGCCCCGGACATGACACCGAGGCCTCGGAACGACCGCTTCGCGATATCAGCGCGGACGGGATAGCCGGGCAGCGGCTCGAGGGGCTCGATCTTTCCGGATGGCGTCGTGCGCTCGCAGAGTTCGCGCACCGCCTCGGCACGTTCTCCTTCGGGCAGACCGTCGGTCGAAAACCGGAAGGAGTCCAACGCCTCTTCTTCGGCCATCATCGGCGATCTCTCGTCAGAGGCCAAGTAAAGGGCCGCGTCGCCAGCCCGCGGCTGAATTATCGCATAAGTTCGCTCTCGTCCAAACCTCTGTTCCCGTGGGTCCAAGCCTCCCGTTGCCGGGGCGGCTAATCATGCGCGCGGTAAACCATAGCAGAAGAGCATGCGTGCAGTCGACAAGGTGCTGATCGTCGGGGGCGGGATCGCCGGGCTCACGCTGGCGCGCGCGCTCCGCCACAGGGGCTTCACGGTCGAGTTGGTGGAGCGCAGCGCCGCCTGGCGCGCCGAAGGCGGCGGGATCGCGGTCCAGGCCAATGCCATGCGGATGCTGCGCGGGCTCGGTCTCGACGCCGCGGTCGAGCGAGCCGGGGCGCGCCTGCGGCGCTGGTCTTTCTGCGACCAGGCAGGCGAGGTTCTGCTGGAAAACGATCTCGAAGCTCTGTGGCAGGACATCGGCCCCTGCATCGGCATCGAGCGCGTGCGGCTGCAACAGATCCTCGTCGCCGGCGTCGAAGGCATTCCGTGCAGGCTAGGCATGTCGATCCGATCGCTGAAACAGTTCGGCAACGGCGTGTCGGTCGCGTTCGACGACGGGTCGTCTGACAGCTATGGTCTGGTGGTGGGCGCGGACGGGATCTCGTCAAACGTGCGCGCACTGACGCTCGGCACGATTGCGCCTGCCTATACCGGCGCCATGGCGTGGCGCAGCATCGCGCCGATCCGGCCGCGGGGTCTCAGCACACTGCAGTTTCTGCTCGGCGAGGGCTGCTTCTTCGGGCTGTGTCCGGTAGGCGAAGGGCGCACATATGGCTTTGCCAACATCACAATGCCGCGCACTCACGAGCCGATGGTCGGTCGGCGCGATCGCCTGCGGCGCTGCTTCGCCGGTTTCGGCGGGATCGTACCGGAGTATCTCGCTGCCCTCGATGGCGACGAGCAGATCCATTGCGGACCGATCGACTGGATCAGGCTCGATCAATGGCATAGCGGCCGCGTGCTTTTGATCGGCGACGCCGCGCATGCGAGCTCCCCCATGATGGGCCAGGGTGGCTGTATGGCAATGGAGGACGCCTATGTGCTGGCCGAGAGCCTGTGCCGAAGCTCCACCCTGGCCGAAGCTCTCGAGGCCTATGCGCTGAGACGGCGGCCGCGAGTGAACTGGGTGCACCAGGAGAGTGAGGCTATCGCCCAGAGCCTTCGCCTGCCATCTGCCGTGCGCAATGACGCCTTGCGGCGATATGGCCATCAGATGTTTCAGCGACGCTTTGCGCCACTCCTCGCTGCGCCATAGACGGCGTCTCGACCGCACCGGCCGAGAGCACGACACGCATGTCGGCACGCATGTGCCCGCCCCCTGGCGGGCTCAATGGACCCGCCGCTCCTGGCCCTGCCAATAGCGCTCGCGCAGCTCACGCTTCAGGATCTTGCCCGAGGGCGTCCGCGGCAACGCATCGACGAAATCGACCGATTTCGGCAGCTTGTAACCGGCGATGCGTTCGCGCGCATAGGCGATGATATCGGCTTCGCTTGCCTGGCTGTCGGGTTTCAGCACAATGATCGCCTTTACCGCTTCGCCCCAGTGCTCGTCCGGCACCCCGATCACCGCGACGTCAGCGATTGCCGGATGCCCATACAGGGCGCTCTCCACCTCGGCCGGATAGATATTCTCGCCGCCCGAGATGATCATGTCCTTGACCCGGTCGTAGATGTAGAGGAACCCGGCCTCGTCGAGATAGCCGGCATCGCCGGTGCGGAACCAGTCGCCGTCGAACGCCCTCGCAGTCTCCTCAGGAAGGTTCCAATAACCTTTCATGACCAGCGCGGTGCGGCAGACGATCTCACCCACCTGGCGCGGTGGCAAGCTTTCGCCGGCCGGGCCGAGGATGCGAATCTCCACCCCGTCGAGTGCCCGTCCGCAGGAGAGGAGGCGCTCGGAGCTGGGGTCGGCATGCTCCTCGGGTGGCAAGCAGGTGATTGCTCCGGTCGTCTCGGTAAGACCGTAGACCTGGGCAAACTTGCTCTTGAACACCTCCAGCGCGCTGCGCAGCAGCGCCGCCGGGATCGGCGAGGCGCCATAGATTATCGTTTGCAATGAGGACAGATCGGCATCGCGGATGCCGGGGCATTGCATCAGAAACAGGATGACTGCCGGTACGAAAAGCGCCTTTGTGACGCGATATCGACCGATTGCATCGAGGATCTGCTGCGGCACGACTTCGCGCAGCAGTACGTTTCGCGCTCCGCTGAGCAACCCCGCCATGGCGTAAGCAGAGCCGGCAATATGGAAGAACGGCATCACCACAAGGCTGACATCCGAGTTTTGCCACCGCGCCCAATCACCCATCGTGTCGAGCAAGGACAGTTCGGTCAGCAAATTGGTGTTGGTCAGCTGCGCGCCCTTCGGACGGCCTGTGGTGCCGCTGGTGTACAACTGAATACAGACATCGGCGCCCAGAGCCGGCAAATCCGGATCGGCAGTGGATTGCCGGTGGCGCCATGCCGTATAATCGCGCTCGATGACGACGATCTTTCGGACGCTCGCCAGCTGATCGCGTATGGCGGCGACGGTATCGAGAAACTCCGCGCCGGCGAACAGGATTTCGGCCTCGGCATCATTGACGACGAATGCGATCTCGGGCGGAGCCAGGCGCCAGTTGACCGGTACCAGCACCGCATTCGCCTTGGCGGCGCCGAACCAGATCTCGAAGAAGCTGTCGTGATTCTTGTCGAGAAGCGCCACCCGGCTCTGCGGGCTGAGGCCCGTGGCAATCAATCCATTCGCCACCTGGCTGGCGCGGCGGTCGAGCGCGCCAAAGCTGGTGTCGCGATCCGCGAAGGTGAGTGCGATCCGCGCCGGCTGCGTCGCCGCCTGGTGCCGCACGATCTCGGCGAGCGTGGCAAACGGCATGCGATCCTCCCTGCATTCTCCCGTCGCTGGCGGTGGCGCCTGAACTAACCAGGCGGTCGCAAGTCAATCTATGCGACATCCTGTGCCGTCCTCGCAGGCAGCGTCAAGTTCGGCGAGACACGGTCGCAATAGTTGGGTCCATCGTCAGCTCGGGATAGATTGCGTTTCGCGTCGCCGGCCCTGGATGCCCGCTTCCCCGGGCATGAGACGAAGGACCTGAATCACATTCGCGAACTTCGCAACGAGGTACTTGTCGCGGGGCCTGCTTTCTTGGAGTGTGTGCCGCAAAAGGCGCAGACTGAGAGCCGCCCAAGAGGAGAAGGAGAATGGCTGATCAATTCATAGAGCTAACTGATTACGATCCGTCGTGGCAGGCACGCTTTGCCGCACAACAAGTTCGACTAGACACGATCATGGAGCGGTGGCTTGTCGGAGAGGTTGAGCATATTGGATCAACATCCGTGCCGGGGCTAAGGTCTAAGCCGATTATTGATATATTGGCGCCGGTGCGATCTCTTCTAGCCTCTCGGATAGCAATCCCCGTTTTAGAAAAGGATGGCTGGCTGTTTTGGCCGGACGACCCTAATCAGGACTATCGCCTTTGGTTCCTGCGACCAAGCCCTGAGGCGCGCACTCATCACCTGCAGATCATCCAACATGATCACCCGAATTTTCGAGCACTGATCGCATTTAGGGATGCCTTGCGGCGCGACCCCAAGACTCGGGAGGCTTATTCCTCTTTGAAGGAGGATCTGGCCAGTAAACACCCGAGTGATCGAAACGCTTACAGCAATGCCAAAACTGAATTCGTGCAGTCGATCATAGAGGCTGGGGGCTTTAGCCGATCATCACGGAAACCCGTGTAGCTAAGGCGTCGAAATCCGGACGTTGAAACGATTGACCGTTGGCCATGCAGATTTCTTATGCAGAATGAAACCATGATTTACGGGGACGCACGCGGCTTTGGCATGCGAGGCCACGTTCATCGGCGCAAACAGGATCGGATGGCGGATGCGTGCAACTCAAAGGATGAAGCTGATCTTCCCGTGGGGGCGCAGGGTTTGGAGGTCGAGTACCGCGCGCCGCTCGCGAAACAACAGGCCAGAAAGGTCGCGCACGAGGACGTGCCGATATTGCCCGACGTAAACGTCGGATTGCTCGTGCTGGAAGCGCCAGACGGCGAAATTAGCGGTGACGCGCGCTTCGCCGTTGTCCCATGCGAGCAGCCGCACATTGGTGATCAGCCGGCGCGTGCGCGAGCGCGGGTTTTCGGCCCAGGTGGTGCCGCTCAGCAATTGCCGGACGCGCGAGGCGAGCGTGCGCCGGTCGTCGGCGATCAGGAACAAGGTGTCGCGGTGATCAGCGTCTGGCGCGTCCAGCGGCGGCACCAGATAGCGGGCGTCCGGCGTCATCAATGCCAGCCACTCCTCGAGCCGCCACTCGTCGAGGAGGGCGGCCTCGTAAATCAGGAACTCCTCGACTTCGCTGCGCGTGAAGGAAATGTCACTGGCCGTCATCGACGCCTTCCTTTACTCGTCGTTCCCGCGAAAGCGGAAATCTAGGGATTTCAGTCGCTGGCCCTGGGTCCCCGCTTTTCGTGGGGACGACGGATTTTTCTGTCCGAATGATTTCCCGATACCCGCAGGAATGACGTCTTTCCGGCGCTCATTCGGCTGCTGCTAGGTGCTCGGGCCGGTCGGAGCAGTCGGTCGGGCCGCGCATTCCCTGCATCAGCGCGTGCCAGCGCCGCCAGAAGGCGCGCATCTGCAATTCGTCTTGGCTCGACGGCTGCTCGCGGCCCATGCCGCGCGAAATGTCCGACCACGACAATTCGCGCCACGCCGCAAAGCCGCGCTGGCAGCCTTCGAGGGCGTAGACGTCGTCCGGCGTGCCGAACCCCGCGGGCCCCAGGAACGAGATGAAGTTCTCGAATCGGCGCTGCCGCAGTTCCGGCGACTCGCCGCACGGCAGGTTGGCCCAGGCGTCGATCTCGATGTAATCGGGTGCCAGCGGGTACCAGGTGCGGATTGTGTGCCAGGACGAGATCAGGATCAGGTTGGGGAAGATGAACAGGTTGCGGCTGTAATCGGCGATGCGATGGGCGCGCTCGGGGCCAACCCGTTCGACGAGTCTTGTGCGGATCGCGTCGATCTCGCCTTTGGCTGTGCCGGTGATCGGCAATGCCCGGGCGCGGTTCTCGATCACCGCATGGCCGCCGCCGAGCGCCAAGCCGATGCCCTGGGTGCGGTTGGGGCCGGCCCAGCTCGCCGCATCCATGCCGATATCGGCCAGATACTGGTTGAAGAAGCGCTGGTGGGTCGGAATCGCGTGATAGCCGTCCATGCTGTTCTCGACCAGCAGTTTCCAGTTCGCCTTCATGCTGTAGGCCTGCGAGCCGGGCACGATCTCGATTTCCTCGCCGCCAAACTCGAGCATCAGGTCGAGATATTCGCGGGCATTGCCGAGATAGGCGACCAGGCCCTCGATGCCCGGGTCGAAACTGACAAACATCATGCCGCGGTAGCTTTCTAGGCGCGGCATCGGTTTGAGGCCGAGTGCTGCGCGGTCGAAAGCGGGCGTGTAGGCATCATCGCCTGGGACGGCGGCCAGACGCCCACCGAGGTCGAACGCCCAGGCGTGATAAAAACAGCGGAAGAGCCGGGTCGAGCCGGCGGGCTCGCGGCAGACGATGTTGCCGCGATGCGGGCAGGTGTTGAGAAACGCGTGCTGCGTGCCGTCGGCGTCACGCACCAGAATCAGCGGGCGCCCGCCGACCCTGCGCGTGACGAAATCCCCCGGCTTGGCAATCTCCAATTCATGGCCGGCATAAAGCCAGCTGCGGTCGAACACCTCGCGCCGCTCCTCTTCGAGGATCTCGGGGTCCGTGAACACCCGCCGGTTGACGCGAAAGATGCCGCGCAGGCGGTCGTCGACAATCAGGTCTTGTGCTTCGGTCATATCCATCAGCGTTCCTCCTCAATCACAGCATCGCCACACCGCCGCTCGCGCCAAGGTGCGGTCCGGTGACGAATGAGGCCTCGGGCGAACCGAAAAAACGCGACCGCCGCGGCGACTTCGGTCGGATGCGCGGGGCGGCCCATGCCAACCGTCCGTCCGGCCGCCACCCGCGCCATTTCCTCGAAAAACGCGGGGTCGGTCCAGCCCGGCTCGCGGAAGCCGGGCGGCGTCGGTTCATGGGCGCCGTCGGCCTCGGTTTCAATCGCACCCGGCGAGACGCAGTTGACCGTGATGCGATGGCGCACGACCTCGCCGGCGAGGGTGATCGTCAACCCGACCATCGACCCTTTGCCGATACCGGCGAGCAAGGTGTGGTAAGGCGCGCCGGTGCGCCACGCCTCACCCCCGATATTGACGATCCGCCCGTAGCGGCGCTCGATCATGTGCGGCAGCGCCGCCTTGCAGCAGCGCAATGTGTTCCAGACGTTCCACCGCACCGCCTTTTGCATCAGCTCTTCGGTGAAATCGACGAGCTTGAGCCGGATCAGCGCGGCGGCGTTGTTGACCAGGGTGTCGATCTGCCCGTAGGCGCCGAGCGCGCGTTCGACCATGTGGTCGGCGACCCCCGGCTCGCTGAGATCGCCGCTGACCGCCAGGAACGGCATGCCGGTCTCCTCGCGCAACTCGCGCGCCGCCGTCGTGAGCCGATCCTCCTGAATGTCGCAAACGACGAGCTTGGCACCCTCTTCGGCAAGCCGCTTGGCGATGACCCGGCCGAGCCCTTGCGCTGCCCCGGTCACGACCGCGACCCGTCCGTCATAGCGCCGGCAATAGGTCGGTTGGGCAAAGGCCAAGGTCTTGAACGATTGGCTCGGAAGCTGGTCGCTCATCTTCCCTCCGTTGCGCTGCTGCCGCCGGTGAGCGTGGCGCCGATCATCTTGCCCCGCTGGCGGATCTTAGGACAGGGTTGTTGCGCGCTTAAAAGAGGAATCCGCGATGGAGTTCGAGCATTCGGAGAAGGTCCGGGCACTGCAGGCGCGAGTAGAGGCCTTCATGGCCGAGGAGATCTACCCGAACGAGGAGGCACTGTTCGCCCAGGTCAACGAGGGCGACCGCTGGCAGCCGCTGCCATTGCTCGACGAGCTGAAGGCAAAGGCGCGAGCCCAGGGGTTGTGGAACCTGTTCCTGCCGGAAAGCCAATACGGCGCCGGGCTGACCAACCTCGCATACGCGCCGCTCTGCGAGATCATGGGCCGTTCGCCGTGGGCGCCCGAAGCGTTCAACTGCTCGGCCCCCGACACCGGCAACATGGAGGTGCTGGTTCGCTACGGGACCCCGGAGCAGCGCCGGCAATGGCTCGAGCCGTTGCTCGCCGGCGAGATCCGCTCGGCCTTTGCGATGACCGAGCCCGAAGTCGCCTCGTCCGACGCCACCAACATCGAGACGCGCATCCGCCGCGACGGCATTGAATACGTAATCAACGGCCGCAAATGGTGGACCTCGGGCGCGCTCGACCCGCGCTGCAAGATCCTGATCGTGATGGGCCAGTCGGATCCCGACAACCCGGACCGCCACCGGCGGCAATCGATGATCCTGGTGCCGGTGCCCCATCCGGGGGTCGCCGTCAAGCGCATGTTGCCGGTCTTCGGCTATGACGAGGCCCCGCACGGCCATGCCGAAATGGTGTTCGACAACGCCCGAGTCCCGGCGGCGAATATGCTGCTCGGCGAGGGGCGCGGCTTCGAGATCGCCCAGGGCCGGCTCGGGCCGGGCCGCATTCACCATTGCATGCGGCTAATCGGCTTGGCCGAGCGCGCTCTCGAACGGATGTGCCGCCGGACGGCGAGCCGCATCGCCTTCGGCGCGCGCGTCTCGGATCAGACGGTGACGCAGGAGCGGATCGCCGAGGCGCGCATCATGATCGAACAGGCGCGGCTCCTGACCCTGAAAGCCGCTTGGATGATGGACCGCTACGGCAACAAGGCGGCGCGCTCCGAGATCGCGATGATCAAGGTCGCCGCGCCGAACATGGCCTGCCGGGTCATCGACTGGGCGATCCAGGCCTTTGGCGGCGCCGGGGTCACCGCCGATTATGGTCTCGCCTACGCTTATGCGACGGCACGCGTATTGCGGCTGGCCGACGGCCCCGACGAGGTGCACAGGAACCAGATCGCGCGGCTCGAACTGCGCAAATACCAAGGCCCGGCGAGCCTGACCGGCGGCTCGGCCGAGGTTCTGCCGGCCGACCCCGCACCCGGCTTCCGTCAGCGGCCGGTGTGGATCGCATAGCGCCCCCGCTACGAGAGCAATGGCGAAAAATCCCGCCGTTTCAAAGGCCTTGCAGCCAAACCCAAAGGCCGACCCGATCCTCGAGCGACTTGCGGGCCGTGCTCAACGTTCGTCGAAGAGGTGCCGAGCGGCTTAAGGCACCGGTCTTGAAATTCGACGCCGAGCGTTTCTTCCGATACCGCCTGGTATCAAAACATGTTCTATGTCAACCGCTTAGCTGTGCTAATCATCCCATCCGGTCGCGGCTGGTTCCTACGCGTATCACCGCGTTTGGGTCCAAAATTGGGTCCAGGGCCAATGGTTGCTCTCACTGGTTAGGCTTCCAACCGTGCTAGTTTGTCCCGCCTAATGCGGGGCTGGCCAGGTCGTTAGGCGCCATTTGGGGTGCCAACTCGGTGAGAAGCCGCGCATCGAGCGTCATCGACAAGGACCCATTCGTCCGGGCCACCAAAGCCCCTAACAACGTATCAAGCTTGTTTAGGCCCAACGATCTGCCGAGCGCGAGAACCTCAAGGCCAATTACTCCAGTCTTTCACGACGGCGAACTAGCGGGCCTAGTAACTAATTGCAAAAGTCAGCGTACGATGTTGCACTCTGTTTGTCGTCCCCGCGGTAAGCGGGGACCCAGGGCAACCGCTCTCACGCCAGCTGATCGTAAAGATCGCGCCATTGCGGATTATGGCGCTCGATCCACTCCAGTTTCCACGCACGGCGCCACTTCTTGAGGCGCTTTTTCACGGAGAATCGCATCGGCCATGGTCTCGTGAAACTCGACGAACACTAAACTGCGCACTTCGTAATCGCGAACAAATCCACCAACAGCGTTCGAACGATGTTGCCAAAGACGGCGCGAAATATCACTGGTGACACCGACGTAAAGCGTACCATTACGCTTGCTGGCCAGCATGTAGACGCAAGGACACTTCTCGCTCATACCCCGATCGGCCGCCTGGGTCCCCGCTTTCGCGGGGACGACGGGAAATTGTCATTCCGTCCGAATGAGGATACGAGACATACGCCTATTTTCGCAACGAAGGCCTAGGCAAGCTGCCTCTTGCGTATAGACCGTCAACGTCCTACTGGCGCGCCCTTCTTCAACTCCTCAGCTATTCGTGATAGACTGATGTGCCAGTACACTTTGTTCACGCTCGAGGCGAGCTGCGATTGCTCGTCGCTGCATTTGTCCACCTTCTGCTGGAGAGTCGCCAGATCCTGGAACACGCGCCGGACGCGCGAGGCATAACTCGTCAGGTTCTCATACATTTGGACGATCTCGTCGAGCGAAAAGCCCTGCTTCAGCAGGAAATCTGCTATCAGCGCGCGATCGAGCAGTTTGGCCAGGTCCTCGGCGCCCTTCGCCGCATCCAGGGACTTGGCCTCAAGCTGCCGGGCTGCTTCGACGTTGTCCCGAACCGTCAGCAGCTCATTGCCGTAAATCTGCAACTGGTCGCCCAGCCCCGTGAGGAATGCCTGGCGGGCGTCCGCCGACAGACTGGACACGGCAATCGCCATGACTTCAAGATTGGTTTCGCCAATGACCTTCAGGTGATGATCCTGAAGCTCGGAGGTCAACGTGCCAAGATTCTTGTTCATCAGATCGATCAGGCGCATCGCTTTCCCGGTGGCCGGATCCGAGAAGAAATCTCCGGCGGCGCGGCGGTCCACTTTCGGCTTGGGCATGTTCGCCAAGCTCTTTAGCATTTCATCCTTGAACTTCTGCTGCAGAATGCTCAGCGCGACTGCTGCTCCGATGTTAGCGAGCGTTCCGACAACAGCGGTGCGTGCGCTTATTCCAAGCGGCTCGTGAATCTCGAGCATCTCACTTCCGCCGGGCACTTTGATGGTCCTCAATCGGCGTATTGAGGTCGGTGGCCGCTCGGCCTGAAAAGACGTGCGGGCAGCCTGCTTCGCCGTCACCATTCGCGTTGGGTTGGTCATGCTGGCCCGTTCCGGCACGTGGATTTCGATGTCGCTAATACCTCGTTTCCTTGCGTACTCCACCAACCGCTGTTCACAGCTCGGGCATGGATCTTTTTCCACGACCACCATCAGCTTGCCTCTAGGCACTTTGACCGGCCCGTCCCGCTCTAAGCCCTTGATCGCGCGCGCTTCGCCGTGGTTATCGGTGCCGCCGCCGTCGAAATAGTCGGCCCCGACCGCTACGCGCCGGCCGTCTTTGTCCAGCACCTGTATAGCCGCAAACGTCTCGTAGCCTTTACCCACCGCCGCGCCGGGCCCAGTGAGGTCTTTCGGCAGGGTCGCCGGGGTCTTGCGATACGCATCGGCCGGTCCGCTCGGCGACGAAAGAAAGCCGCGCTGGCTCTGGACCGCCTGCCGCCACAATTCCTCGGGCGTCAGTGGCACCGAAACTGCGCTTCGCAGTTGTAGTTCCTTGAGTTTCAAGCCGGTTGTACCGGCCGGGATAGGGACCGGAGGGCCTCCAGCCATAATTCGACTCCCAACTCCTCGAGCTGATATGTATCAGCATTCGCCAGATGAGCGTCCCAATCCGCCCATTCTCAAGCAGCATCGCTCAGGAATCGGCCGAGAAGTGTGAGGTGGGTCACACTTGGAAAAAAATTCATCTGGGACTCCCCGGTCAGCTGATGTTCATGCTGATCACCGCACAACAACTCCGCACCGCGCACGATCGTCCGCTGTTGTGCGCTGCCGGAGGCCGAAGGGGTGTTCTGCTGACCGTCCGAGACGATCCGTTGGCCGCCTCGTGGGGTGTCGAGTAGCCGGGTTCCATCTCCTCAGGCCACTTGTTCCGCTCACCGCTCAGCAATACTCGACTGGCTTCTTCCAGTGGCGGAAATCGCCGGTGTCGCGTTGGTCCCACACCTTGACGGCCCACGGTTCCTTCGTGGATAGGTGGATATCACCGTGTTGTCGATGCGGATCGGGAATAGGACAACCTCCTTCCTGGATCGCGACGAAAGTCTTGTTCACCCTGGCCCTCCCCCCACTCGCTATCTATCGACGCTTTCGTGGCGGCGTCACGATCGACTGGCGCCGCCACAGCAAGGAGGCTAGTTGAGCGGAATACCGGTCAGCGGCGTGCCGTCCCCTCCGAGATTACCGTCTATCATGTTGGTCTTGTAGGAGAGCACCGAACCGCCCGTGATCGCCACTCCGACATTATTGCGGATAATCATGGAATTGCCGAGGTAGAGCGTGGCGCCGGTTACGCCGATCCCCGTGCTATTCTCGAGCGCGGTTGAATCATTTATTGCCGTTCCGGCGCTCGTGCCAGTGCCAGGATTGAGGTAAAACCCGAATCCAGAATTACCTTGCGCCCGCACTCGAACGAGCATTGACCTTACGTTGGCCATAGTTGGGGCAATCTGGATGCCATTAGCGTTGTTGGTAAGGAAAGTGTCGGTCACGAATAATGCAGAGGTGGCGTTAGTGCCTACATGTATTCCATCTCCCGTGAAGCCAAAAATGTTGCAATTTTCGACGTGGAGGGCGCCGCCGGACTGATAGTTGATGCCGTTTAAGCCGCCGCTTCCGGTCCCCTCGATGCCGTTTATGCTCAAGTTGCGCAGCGTGACGACATCGGTCGTTCCCGCTGCGACCGTAATGCCGTTGGTGCCCGCCACTAAAACGCTGGTGACTTGCCCGCCACCGCCGTCAATCGTGATGGCCTTGGTGATGGTTACTCCGCCAAAACCGCCGGGGTCGAGGGCATCGATCTCGCCGCCGGCAGCGGTCTTCGAAATAGCCCCGGCAAACGTCTTGCACGGCGCCGTCCGGCTACAGGGATTGGCGTCATCGCCAACGCCGGATACCCAGGTACGCGATGCTTGCGCCTGAGCGGCGCTGGACAATAGGCAAATCAAAAGCAGAGTTGCCGATATGCTCAACGGCAGTATGACCTTGCGCATTTGACCTCCTCGGTTTCATCCATAAGGTTTGCATGGATGCCGTTCTCGTCGGCAGTCCCGCAGGTTCCCGTGCTCGTGCTATCGTTCAACGTCGGGCGCGTACATATTCACATGCGGTGATATTTCGGCCGGCAGCTTCTCTGCGTCTCGACGAAGTTTTCACTGGCGCGCATGATAGCTGCGAAGCGTCAGGTGGCCGTCCTACTTCACTGTCTTTAACAATTCGGCTGTCGCATCGCAGGTTATGGGTGACCAGTGCTCCGCATAGATAAATCAGGAAATATGTGAGAGAATTAGCCGACGTGAGTCTGGACCGTCGACTGCGGCACGTGCAAATTGGGCGCTAGTCCCGCGCTGCGAGATCCTGATCGTCATACGGCCAGTCGGACCCCGACAACCCCGACTGCTACCGCCGCCAATCAATGATCCTGGTGCCGCTGCCGCATTCCGGTGTCGTCGTCTAACTAACGCATACTCCCGGTCTCTGGCTACGACGAGGTCCCGCACGGCCATGCGAATTTCCCCTGACGGCAGCGGAATTGCGCGCATCCGTTACGCGCCCAACGAGCGGGCGAGAGCCCAGGCCTGCTCGCCGGTCGGGCGCGCTTTGCGGCCGAGGTCGTCGGCCTCGCGGCTCGCGGCCGTACCCTCGATCGCCCGCTTGGCGATTCCCTGCATGATCGCCGCCAGCCGGAATAGGCTGTAAACCATGTAGAACTCCCAGTGAGGGCTGCGACCGCGGACGGTGCGCTCGCCATAGGCGGCGACATACTCGTCCTCGCTCGGGACGCCGAGCGCTGCAAGATCGACGCCAGCGAGACCACGGAAAAGCGCCGGCGTCACCCGCCAGGCCATTGCGTGATAGGCGAAATCGGCAAGCGGATCGCCGATCGTCGACAATTCCCAATCGAGCACGCCGATCACCCGCGGCTCGGTCGGGTGATAGATCAGATTATCGATGCGGTAATCGCCGTGCACGATGCGCGGCTCGCCTTCGGGCGGCAGGTGGCGTGGTAGCCATTCGATCAGCCGGTCCATCGCCGGCTGCTTCTCGGTCTCCGAGGCTTGATATTGCCGGCTCCAGCGCGCGACCTGGCGGGCCAGGTAGTTGCCCGGCCGGCCGAACTCGGCGAGACCTGCCGCGACGTAGTCGACCGTATGCAGTGCGGCGATGACCGTGTTCATCGACTGGAACATCGCCCGGCGCTCGGCGGCGGTGAGCCCGGGCAGGCGCGGGTCCCAGAAGATGCGGCCCTCGAGAAACTCCATCACGTAGAAGGCGCTACCGATGACCGCGTCGTCTTCGCACAGCGCGTAGACCTTGGGCACCGGCACCGCGGCTTCTGCCAGCGCGCGCATGACCCGGTATTCCCGGTCGACCGCATGGGCGCTCGGTAAGAGTTGGCCGAGCGGTTTGCGCCGCAGCACGTAGAAACCAGAGCCCGAGCGAAGTCTATAGGTCGGGTTCGATTGGCCACCATCGAACTGCTCGGCGGCGAGCGGGCCGCGAAAGCCCTCGACATGATCGCGCATCCAGCTTTCGAGCCGGCCCAGCGGCAGACCTTGCTCCCCCGCAGTCGTCATCCCGCACCTCGCCAACCGGCCTCACCCGCGCTCGATTGTATACGATGGCGAGCCAGCGGTATCCTGTCGGCAGCTTCGCGGCGAGAGAACGAGGTGAACCATGGACGACTATGTCGACGAGACGATGCTCGAGCTCGAACGGTACGCGATCGGCCAGCCGGTGCCGCGCAGCGAGGACCCGGTGCTGTTGCGTGGCGAGGGGCATTACGCCGACGATGTCAGCCTGCCGGGTCAGGCCCGCGCGGTGATGGTCCGCAGCGGCCATGCGCACGGCATCATCCGCAAGATCGACACGACGGCGGCGCGCGGCCTGCCGGGAGTGCTCGGCATCTATACTGCGTCGGACTTGGAGGCCGCCGGTCTCGGGCCGCTGGCGCCGCGCCAAGTCATGAACAATCGCGACGGCACGCCGATGCTGAGCCCGGTCCGCCATGCGCTGGCGACCGATAAAGTCCGCCACGTCGGCGAGGCGGTCGCCGCGGTCGTCGCCGAGACCCTCGCCCAGGCCAAAGACGCCGCGGAGATGGTGGAGGTCGAGATCGAGCCGTTGCCGGCCGTCACCGCCCCCAGCGCCGCGGCCGCACTTGGTGCGCCCGTCCTTTACGACGAAGTGCCGGGGAATGTTGGGCTCGATTTTCATTTTGGGGACAGCGACAAGGTCGCCGCCGCCTTTGCCTCGGCCGCGCATGTCACGCGCCTCGAGCTGCGCAACAACCGCATCGTCGTCAACGCAATGGAGCCGCGTTCTGCGATCGCCCAGTACGACCCCGAGCGAACGCATTGGACGCTCCATGTGGGCTGTCAGGGTGTGTTCGGGTTCCGCAACTACATCGCCGGGGTATTCGGGGTCGGGCGCGACCAAATGCGCGTTCTGACCGACCGCGTCGGCGGCTCGTTCGGCATGAAGCAGCCGACTTATGCCGAATATTACTGCATCCTGCACGCCGCCCGCGCGCTTAGCCGCCCGGTCAAATGGACCGACGACCGCTCGGGGAGTTTTCTTAGCGACAGCCATGGCCGCGATGCCGAGATGACGGCCGAGCTGGCGCTCGACCGTGACGGCCATTTCCTGGCGGTGCGCCTGACGGGCTTCGGCAATCTCGGCGCCACCTACGGGGCACCCGGCCCGTCAACGCGCAATGCGGTCCGCAACACCCTCGGTGTCTACAAGACGCCGCTGATCGAAGTCTCGACAAAATGCGCCTTCACCAACACGACCCCGGTCGGCGCTTATCGCGGCGCCGGCCGTCCCGAGGCCAATTACTACATGGAACGACTGGTCGAGACCGCTGCGGCTGAGACCGGGATCGACCGGGTCGAGTTGCGCCGGAAGAACCACATTCCGGCCGATGCGATGCCGTACAAGGCGCCGAACGGTACGACCTATGACAGCGGCGATTTCACCAACCTCTTGAACAAGGCTTTGGCGCTCGCCGATTGGGACGGCTTCGCCGCACGTCGGGCGGAAAGCCGACAGCGGGGGCGGTTGCGCGGGCGCGGCATCAGCGACTATCTGGAATTGACCGGCCCGCCCGGCCGCGAGATGGGCGGCATCCGTTTCGAGCCCGACGGCACGGTCACGATCATCACCGGCACGCTCGATTACGGGCAGGGGCATGCCTCGCCGTTTGCCCAGGTCCTGTCGACGCGTCTTGGGATCCCGTTCCGCAAGATCCGCCTGTTGCAGGGCGACAGCGACGAGCTGATCGCGGGCGGCGGCACTGGCGGATCGAAATCGATGATGACGAGCGGCAAGGCGATCGTCGAGGCGGGCGACAAGGTGATCGAGAAGGGCAGGGAGATCGCCGCACACGTGCTGGAGGCGGCGGCGGCCGACATCGAATTTCGCGCCGGCCGGTTCACGATCGCCGGCACGGACCGGTCGGTCGGCCTGATGGAATTGGCCGAAAGGATCCACGCCGGGCTGGAATTGCCGGCCGGCCTGCCGCGGAGCCTCGACGTACAGAACATCAGCGACGGCCCGCCCTCGGCCTTTCCGAACGGCTGCCATATCGCCGAGGTTGAAGTCGACCCCGAGACCGGGACGGTCGACGTCGTTCGTTATACCTTCGTCAACGATTTCGGTGTGGTCATCAACCCGGCGCTGGTGAACGGCCAGGCGCATGGCGGCATCGTCCAGGGGATCGGCCAGGCCTTGCGCGAGCATGTGGTCTACGACCAGGAGGGCCAGCTGCTGACCGGGTCCTACATGGATTACAGCCTGCCGCGCGCCGATGACGCGCCGATGTTCACACACGCCTTCCACCCGGTGCCTGCGAAAACCAATGTCCTCGGCGCCAAAGGGTGTGGCGAGGCAGGCTGCGCCGGTGCGCTGCCGTCCGTGGTGAATGCGCTGGTCGACGCGCTCGGGGAATACGGCATCCGCCAAATCGACATGCCGGCGACCCCGCAGCGAGTGTGGCGAGCAATCCGTGACGCCCGGGGAACAGCGCGATGACGGACGACCTTTGGCGGCTCGACGCCACCGAGCTGGCGCGGCTGATCCGGCTCGGCCGCGCTTCGAGCCGCGAGGTGACACAGTCTTGCCTGTCGCGTCTGCGCGTGGTGAACCCGGCGATCAACGCCGTGGTACACGTGCTGGAGGAGGAGGCGCTGGCGGCTGCGGACGCCGCAGATAGGGCACAGGCGCAGGGGCAGGTCCTAGGACCGCTGCACGGTGTGCCGGTTACGACCAAGGTCAACACCGATCAAACCGGCTGCGCCACGGACAACGGCGTCGTGGCATTCCGCGACGCGATCGCAACTGAGGATGCTCCGGTCGTTGCCAATCTCAGAGGGGCGGGCGCCGTCATTATCGGCCGGACCAACACCCCAGCGTTCTCGATGCGCATCTTTGCCGATAATGCGCTGCACGGTCGTACCCTGAACCCGCGCGACCCGGCTGTCTCGGCGGGCGGCTCCAGCGGTGGGGCCGGGGCGGCCGTGGCGACCGGGATCGGCCCGATTGCCCATGGCAACGACATCGGCGGGTCGGTCCGCATCCCGGCCCTGTTCAACGGCGTGGTCGGCCTGCGCGTCTCGCTCGGGCGCGTTCCCTCCTACAATCCGAGCCAGCCTGTGGCACGCCCGATCGGGGCGCAGCTGATGGCGGTGCAAGGGCCGCTGGCGCGCAGTGTGCGTGATGCGCGGCTGGCATTGGCGGCGATGGCGCGGGGCGATCCGCTCGACACGAGATGGGCGGATGTGCCGCTCGACGGCCCGGCGGTGCCGCGGCCGATCCATGTCGCACTCGTGGCGCAAAACCCGGGCGGATTCACTCACCCGGCCCAGGCCGAGGCGGTGCGCCAGGCCGGCCGCCACCTCGCCGCCGCAGGCTATGCCGTCGACGAGGTCGCCCCGCCCGATCTCGAGGAGATCATCGAGACCTGGCATCGCATCGGCTCGACCGACGTAGCTGGCACGCTCGCCCCGCGCATGGAGGAGTTCGGCGATGCCGACGCGCGGACCTCGATGCGGTTGTGGCTGGAACTGTGCCCACCTACCGATCTGCAGGGTGTTCTGGCCGCCTTGGCGCAGCGCGACCTAATGCTGTGGCGCTGGCTCGAATTTATGCAGCGTTATTCCTTGGCGGTGATGCCGACCATGGGCGATCTGGCGCCGCCGCACAATCTCGATACGACGCGGGAGGGGCAGGCTCGGGTATTAGATTCGCTGCGCGTCAGTCTGATTTCGCCGCTATTGGGGGTTCCCGCGTTGGCCGTGCCGGTCGGCAATCACGGGCGCTTGCGCCCGGGCGTGCAGATCCTGGCGCCGCGCTTCCGCGAGGATCTGTGTCTCGATGCCGGCGAAGTCATCGAGGCGGCCGAAGGTGTCGTCACACCGATCGATCCGCTGTCGTCACCGGCGGCGGCGTAGCGCTGCGCAGGGCCTCGCGGATAACGACGAGCGGGGGCGGTGGCACGGAGCGGTCCCCTGCAAGGTCTGCGCCCAGTCCGCAGCACCTGCGGGATGTGAAAATAGGAAGAGTGAGCGGTGGTCACCGGCGGCACCTGCGGGATTTGTCCTATTACCGTCTTGCTGATCACCGCGGAGCAATCGACGCCGCAGGTTCGCGGCAATAGGTTTGCGTAGCTGCTCGGCCCCTCTAATCCGAGGCGGTCGTGATAGGAGGGATTGTGAAAAATCTTGAGAAAGTCTTTCGACCATGGGAGGACGTCGTCGTGGGAAGAATAGTAGACCGTGACCTGGTTGGAGAGTGCAGCGATCGGGACTCCCTGACCGGTGTAAAGCGGCGAATTGGATGCCGGAAGTAGAGCGCCGTTGTTGATGTTGGCGGCCGCCAGCAGCACCTGGTTCAGAACGGGCAGCTGGGCATTGGGCTGCGCATGCATGCCCAGCATCATCATGTAATTGCCCTCGGAATGGCAGATGATGCTGATCCCGACGCCTAGTTTCTGCTGCGCGACAGCAGCATCGCGATCAGTATTCCGAATGCCTGAACCGAACCGTTGATGTTGCCACGGATCGTGCCGCTTGTCGTGCTCGGAGGAAAGCGGTAGGGCAGCGGCGCATAGTTTGACGGCAAGAAACTTTCGATCTCGTCGTAGCTGGGCCAATCGAACGAGATTACGAGGCCGTAATATTGTGCGTATTGCTGCGGCCCGCTGCCAAGCGCTGCCAGTTCTGCGATCGAGTTGCCGAACAGATTGGCGAGACCGTGGATCACCACAGTGAGCTGGGGAAAGCCGTTGGTGATCGCGATCTGCAGATCGCTCTCGAGCATCGCGAGAAAGGCTGCCGGTGGGCTGGCGCTGGGTTGCAATCCAACGGGAGTGTAGGCTATGACCTCAGCATCGTATTGCTGCGGCGCCGCGTACCACCAAAGCGCACCGTTGGGCAGCGGGAATGTCTGTGATTTGGTCGTGGCCGCAGGCTGGCTCCGCGTCGTTAGAATGTAGCTGTTGGCGAAACTCTGCGACGTCATCGGCTATCCCCATGCCCTGCGACTGGCCGCAGAACCGCCGGCTCATCGTTGAGCAGCTCCGGCCGGTATTCGAAATGCATCGTGTCGTAATGCGACCATTTGCCGCCCCAGATGAAGCCGTGCCGCTCGAAGATCGCGACGATCTCGGGCGGTATCCGGTTGACGGGCCCAGCGTTGATGACCCCCGAACCATGCCAAAGCCAGTAATCGGCGTGCGCCGCATTGATATCGATCGCCGCGCCCCAGGAATGCATGCTCGGCTCTCCGGTGTCGGCGACCGTGCGACAGTTGTAGGTTCCGGCCGGCGGATAGGCATACCGCTTGACTGAGCTAGGCAGGCCATCGAGCTCCTCGGAGACCGCGGCCAGCCGCTCCGCCACCCCGTTGACCGAGGTGATTCGAATCGTATGGCCCCAACTGCGCGGCAGCCAGACGATGGGGACCAGCCGCGGGGCTACGTCGCCGTTCCAGCAATCGCCGTACATCTTGTCGAAGAAGGCGCGGTTGCGAATGCGGCCCGGGTCGTCATCCGGAACAGGCGCGGCTACCGCCATACCCGCAGGGTAAGGTAGGCGAAGTTGGTCGAGGAGCGATGCATGCCGGAGCATTTCGGCGAAGCTCTTGGCCGGCTGCCCATCCGACAGCGGCATGCGGGTGCCGTCCCGCCATATCAGATTGATCGAATCATAGCCGGCCAACGCATCGGGGTAGGCACGGACGAGAGCGTCCATGGCGGCCCGTTCCCCAGCCGCAGCCATCGCCGCTTGTCCGATTAGAGCTATGGCCAAAAAAGCCGGCGCGATCAGCCGGCACAACGGACGCCGCCCGCAAACGAAAAAGACACAGATTTGCCCCCGCCTCGATTTGGTCGCTTAAATGCATCAAGATGGTGGACGACACAATGCTCGAAGACGCGGTTGCGACTGGGGTAGCAATCGCGCGGGGGTGGGTACGACAATGAACAGGCGCGATTTCCTTAGACTGTCGGTCGCCGCGACCTTGCTACCATTCGGCCCTGCTGCCTGGGCGGTAACCGCCGAAGGTGGCCCCAGGCGGCTGATCGTGATTTTTCTGCGCGGAGCCGTCGATGGGCTCAATGTCGTCGTGCCCCATGCGGAGCGGACGTATTACGAGATCCGCCCGACGATAGCGATCGGCGGGCCGGGAACGGATCTGGGAGCACTGCCGCTCGACGGTCGATTCGGGTTGCACCCCGCCCTCGCCGGCCTGTTGCCGTTATGGAATGACAAGAAGCTCGCCTTTGTCCATGCCGCGGGCTCGCCTAGCGCGACGCGATCGCATTTCGATGCGCAGCTCTTCATCGAGAACGGCACGCCCGGAGATAGTACGACGCGGGAAGGCTGGATGAACCGTCTGCTCGCGGCACTGCCTGAGCCGCACGGACCGACCGACGCGGTCAGCGTCGGCCCGACCCTACCTCAGATTCTGAGAGGCTCGCTGCCGGTCGCAAATATGCCGCTTGGCCCCGAGGCGGCAAGGTTGATGCCGCTCGACAGGCCGGAGATCAGCCGCGCCTTCGACCGGCTCTACGCCGGAAGCGACCCGCTGAGCGAGGCTTATCGGGAAGCACGAGCGGCGCGCACCGAACTGCTCGATGATATCGCCAGCGAAATGCGGCAAGCCGATAACGGCGCGCCCCCGCCAAACGGCTTTCCCAGGCAGGCGGCGCGGCTCGCCCATCTGATCCGTCGGGACCGGAATATCCGGCTCGCCTTTGCCGATTTGGGCGGCTGGGACACCCACGTCAATCAAGGTAGAGGCAAGGGCCAGCTCGCCAATCGTCTGCAGCCCCTGGGCGACGGGCTTGCTGCGCTAGCCAAGGGTCTCGGCAAGGACTGGGACGACACCGTCGTCGTCGTAATTTCCGAGTTCGGCCGGACCGTTCACGAAAACGGCAATGGCGGCACCGATCACGGCCACGGCAATGTGGTCTGGGTATTAGGTGGCAATGTGCATGGCGGCCGCGTCTACGGCGACTGGCCAGGCCTCGCCAAGGAGCAGCTCTATCAGAGCCGCGACCTCGCCGTGACGACCGATTACCGCACCATATTTGCGGTCATCCTCGAGCGCCACCTCGGGCTCGCCGATAATCAGCTCGCGCAAATCTTCCCGGGCCTGCCGCCGCCGCGGTCGAACCTCGGGGAGATGCTGGCGGCTTAGCCGCTTGAAAGTCGTAATTCCCGCGCAAGCGGGAACCCAGGGCCGCAGGCAGCGTCGCTCGCCCTGGCCGCCCGCGTTCGCGGGGGCGACGATGGACTTCACTAGCCCCCGAGCAGTTCCTCCACAGCCCTGTACGCTTGGTCGATCGCGGTGTCGGTGTAGGCTGCGCCAGCGGCATCGGAATTGGCGATCGCAATCGGGCCGAAGCGGGCGCGGCCGATCTCGTGCGGCGCTTCGCCTTTCGGCCAATCCGGGTCATAGAGCGGGTTGTACTCGTAGGCATAACCATGCGGCCAGCGATTGACCGTGATTGCGCTAATGTCGCGCGCCGGATGAAAGCCTCCCGGACCCAACACACGGACGAGCTGGTCGCGGATCTTCTCTTCGAAAGTCTCGAAACTGGTCGTCAGCAGCTCAGCGCGCCCGACCCGGTGCTGTTCACGCTCCGACAGCCCTCGCACCATCCGGACCAGCATCGGCTCATCAGGCGAGCGGGGCGAGTGATAAGCGCCATTATCGGTGACCGGGTTTAGCCGAATACTCGAATGATAGCTGCCAGGGCAATGAATCGCGGAAACTCCCAACGCGGCAAACGACCGCCAATTGGTGAGCGCTACATTGGTATAAACGAGAGGGACCTTCACCAGATAGCGCAACGCCGCTTTTTGTGCTTCCGGCAATTGCGGGCAAACATACGGGATCATCATGTTCCAGCAGGCGAGAACACCGTGCTTGGCTCTGGCGGTGTAAAGTCGGTCCATCCGCGAATAGACCACCTCGACCGCTACCGGCGAGTTGCCAGATGCGCGGTTGGTGACAGAGACGGCAAGGCTGCCGAGCCGAATGTGGACGATTTCCTCCGGCCGATCGAGCTTGCCGTAGTCGACACGCGCAGTGACCACGTCTTCCGCCGTGCTGCCTGGTACAGCTTGCGGGATCAGGCTGCGTACGAGGAGCCGGGCGATGCTGGCGTTGCCATCCGGGAAATGGAATTTGTAAGAGCCGCCATCGGCGTAGCCGGCCGGCGTATAGCCCATATGCGGCGCCGAGCCGGGGTTGAGCTTCAAGCCCTGAAAGCCGGGGAGGCCAAAAGGCCAGACGTCGAGCGCCGAGACCGCGTCGATCCCGACGCCCCATTCACCATGCGTGCGGCTCTGGTAGAGCGCGATCACCGAGTGATCGACCTTGACCAGGTCGCGGAGATAGTCGCGGTAGCTGATCCGCGACAAACGCGCCTTTTTCTCGGAAGAAGAGAGGCCCGGCAGATAGTCGATCGGCTCGGTTTCGAGCCGCCGAACGTCGCGCCGGGCAGCCTCGCTCAGTGGTGCGTGTTCGAGGAATTCGGACGACGAGAGCTTTCCCTTGACCAGGCGATCCTCGCCGAAGGTCTCCTTGTCAAAAAAGACCCCGGAGCCGAGGCCCAGCGCCGGATAGAACCCCGGGTCCGCGTTGTGCGCCTGGAGTGCCACGGGATCGATGCCAAGCGCCGTCAGCAGACCGGCGGCGACCGTGCTATAGGGGCGTGGACTGTCGATCCCGAGTGTCCCGCCGTTGATGAGCTCGATTTTCCCGTCGAGCTCAAACTCGTTGCGCTTGGCGTGGCCGCCGAAATCGTCATGATTGTCGAGGATCAGCATGCGGGCCCCGGCACCTGCCTTGGCGCGATAGAAATAGGCGGCGGCGAGCCCGCTGATGCCGCCGCCCACGACGATCAGATCGTAATCCTCCCCAGTCTCGATCGGCCTCGCTCCGGATTTCGGCAACGTCCCGTCGCGCAGCGCGTGGGCGGCCTCGAAACTGCCGGGATGACTACCGCGCATCCCAGTCAGGGCCGGCGGATAGTAGCCCGGACGGTCCTGCGGTGCCGTGGCGGCTCCCTCCAGATCGACGGCGGCCAGAGCGCCGCTGGACGCGGCAAGGGCCGCCGTGACGGCGATCCCGTCGATGAAATCGCGCCGCGTGATCGGCCTCCCCATGCCGAGGCGGCGCAACCGTTCGGCGCGCGTTTCGCCTTCGCCCATCCGATCTAGTACGGTGAGGGGCAGCAGACGTGCGAGGTTCTGGCCGGCGTATTGCTATTTCTTCTGAGGCGGCACCGGAATGCCCGCAATTTTCACGTTGACGGCGCCGAGGTGATTGCGGCTGGTGAAATATAAGGTCTTCCAGTCGGCGCCGCCAAAGGCCAGATTGGTCGTGGCGGGCGCGCCGTGCACGATGCGGCCGAGCTTCTTCCCTTTCGGGTCCACGATCCACAGGCCGCCGGCGCCGCCGCAATAGACATTGCCTTCGACATCGACCTTCATGCCGTCGGGAACGCCCAACTCGGCGCCGCGCAGATCGACAAAGACGCGGTCGGTCTGCTTTGCCAAGGTGCCGTTGGGCATCACGTCGAACGCCCGGATATGACCGCGGCGCGAATCGTTGATGTAGAGCACGCTCTCGTCGGGCGAAAAGGCGAGGCCATTGGGCACGATGAAATCATCGATCAGCAGGGTCAGCTGCCCGAGGTCCGGGGTCACGCGATAGACGCCGGAAAACGTCAGGTCCCATTGCTGCGCCGCGGCGGGATGGGTCCACGGGTCGGTGAAGTAGATGCAGCCGTCGGACTTGACGACGACGTCGTTCGGCCGATTGAGCTGGCGGCCCTGAAAGCTGTTGGCGACGACGGTGATGCTGCCGTCGAGCTCCTGCCTGGTGACGCGGCGCGTATCATGCTCGCAGGCGATGAGCCGGCCCTGCAGATCGCGAGTGAGGCCATTGGCCCGGTTGGTCGGCTCCAACAACAGCGACACGCCCCTGCCGGGCTCGTATTTCATGCGCCGGTTGTTGTGAATGTCGCTGAAGACGAGATAACCGCCCTCGCGCCACCACAGCGGCCCTTCGGCAGGCCCTTGCGCCCCGCCAAAGCCGTCCGCCAGCTCCTCGATCGACTGCGAGGTCGCGATGATCCGGTCCAATTCCGGCGCCAATTGCTCGATGCGTTTTGCCCCTTCGGCCATGGCATTCCTCCTGTTTTCGCGGTTGCGTCAGATCCTCGTGGCCGGGCTTTTCCCGTGGGCCCGAATGACTAGTTCGCATGCTGCCCCTCACCCTCCCGCTACGCGGGTCCTCCCTCTCCCCGCTCGCGGGGAGAGGGTTGGGGTGAAGGGCATCGCCGATCCGAAAGGCTGGCCCTTGACCGGTGTCCCTGCCACCCTGTGGCAATACCCTCTCAGGGAGGACCAAGCAATGCCAACCCGCAGCTTCGACGTGGTGATCCTCGGCGGTGGCAATGCCGGGATGGGGGTGACTGTGGCGACCCGGGAGGCGGGTCTCACGGTCGCCATGTTGGAGCCGGATCTGCTCGGCGGCACCTGCCCCAACCGCGGCTGTATGCCGAAGAAAGTGCTGGTCGCCGCCGCGCACGCGCTCGATGAGATCGAGCGCGCCAAAGCCCACCATATCGCCGTCGGCAAGCCGAGCCTCAACTGGGCGGCGCTGATCGACCGCGAGAAGGCGATGATATCGGGCATCCCGGCCTCGCTAGGAGAGTTGATGACTCGGCGCGGCGTCGAAGTGATCCGCGAGCATGGCCGCTTTGCCGGCCCGAACGCCGTCACGGTCGGCGGCGAAACGCTGGAGGCGAAGCACGTCGTGATCGCCACCGGCTCGACGCCGCGCAAGTTGCCGTTTCCCGGTGCCGAGCTGATGATTACCTCGGACGACGTGCTGAGTGAGCGCAAATTGCCGGCGAGCGTCGTGTTTGTCGGCGGCGGGGTGATCGCGCTCGAATTCAGCCATGTTTATGCCCGGGCCGGGGCTAAGGTCACGATCCTCGAGGCGCTGCCGCGGCTGCTCGGCCACATGGACGCCGATGCGGTCGCACAGCTTTGCCGCGAGACGGAGCGGATCGGGATCGACCCACACCGGGGTCGAGGTTCGGCGGATCGAGCGGGCAGGGGACCGTCTTCGCGTCGTCTACGAAGAGGACGGGTCGGAGCGCGTGGCCGAAGCCGAGCGCGTCGTCAACGGCGCAGGGCGGATCGCTAATCTCGACGGCCTCGACCTAACTGCCGGTAACGTAACGGCGGACCGGCAAACAATCACGCTGGATGCGCATTTGCGCTCGGCGTCAAACCCGGCGGTCTATGTTTGCGGTGATGCGGTTGCCGGGCACGCCCAGCTCTCGCCGATCGCGACCCACGAGGGCACGATCGTCGGTCGCAACATTGTCGACGGTCCCAAGCACACGCCCGATTATGCGAGCATACCCTCCTGCGTGTTCATGGTGCCGGCATTGGCGAGCGTCGGCCTGACGCAAGCCGCCGCCGAGGCAAAGGGGATCGAGATCCGCACCGCAGTCAACGACATGCACGAATGGCTGTCAGGCCGCACCTATGCGCTGTCGGCGGCCTGGGCGAAGGTGGTGATCGACAAGAAGACCGATCGCATCCTCGGCGCGCATCTCCTCGGACATGCGGGCGAAGAGCTGATCCATATCTTCGCGCTGGCGCTCAAGCACGGTATTACCGCCAGCGAGATCCGCGATTTCGTCTACGGCTTCCCGACCTTCTCCGCCGATATCAAGTCGATGCTGTAGTGGTCGGAACCAAATCGATAACGCCCCAGTCGAGCCGTTCGCCGGACTTCCGCCCGGTCGTCGTTAGCAGCAGCGACGGCACGGTCATCTCCGGCCGACCGGGCGGGGTGATCTTGTACATATGCCCCTCGGCGCCGTCGCTGGAAATGTAGCGCTTGGCGTGCTCCACCATCCAATCCCGCATATTTGTGGCAAGCTTTGCCTCTGTCATCTTTAGAACTCAGTTCTTTGTACGGTATCGCATAGGCTGATATCGAAGCCGCGGTAGTCAAGCCAAGATTGACGGGCGCGCACCACCGCTTTTGGTTCCTGGCGGTCGGGCGTGCGGGGGATGAGGAGGAAGCGAGATGTCAGACGATAATTGCCGAACAAGCCCGACCGACATGCACGAGACCTGCTGCGGTCCGGTCATGCCGTCGCGCCGCGGCCTGCTGGCCGCTGGCGCTGCGCTCGGCGTCGGCGCCGGGTTGCTCGACAGGGAAGTCGCGGCAGCCGGGACCAGCGCCACGCTCGAGCGGCTGAAACGCGCCGAGCGCGATCCTGCTCGCCGGGTGCTGCTCAAAGGCGGCACGGTGCTGAGCCTGGACCCGCAAATCGGCGATTTCGACCGCGGCGACGTGCTGATCGAAGGCAAGAAGATACTCGCCGTCGGCCGCGATCTGACCGCGGCGGCGCTCGTCGTCGATGCCGGCGGGATGATCGTGATGCCGGGCTTTGTCGATACCCACCACCACCAGTACGAAACCATTCTGCGCGGCATTCTCGCCGATGGCGTCCTCGGTACCCCCAATGACGGCAAGAAGACCTATCAGGGGGTGATCCAAGGCGTTTTCACCCCGGTTTATCAGCCGGAGGACGCTTACATCTCGGAGCTCGTCGCCTCACTGGGTCAGCTCAATGCCGGGGTCACGACGACGGTCGATACCTCGCAGGTGTCACACACGCCGGCGCACAGCGATGCGTGCATCGCGGGCTTAAAGGAATCGGGTCGGCGGGCCGTCTACACCTATTCGCCCGGGCTCGGCCCCGATAGCCAATACCCGAGGGACTTGCTCAGGCTCAAGTCACAATATTTCTCGTCCGCCGACCAATTGCTGACTCTCGAGCTGAACGCCGCCCCCAATGCCGACAATTGGGCATTGGCCCGACAGGCCGACGTGCCGATCATCTGCCATATCGTTGGAGACCGGTCCGGCAATTTCGAAGCGATCGGGAAAGCCGGACTGATGGGTCCGGACAATGAATACATCCATTGCACCCAGCTCAACGAGACCCACTGGAAGATGATCGCCGACACCGGCGGCAAGGTGTCGATCGCGCCGGCGATCGAGATGCAGATGCGGCACGGCATGCCGCCGCTGCAGACCGCACTCGATCACGGCATCCAGCCGAGCCTCAGCGTTGATGTCGAATGCAACATGACCGCCGACATGTTCACGATCATGCGCACGACGTTCACCCTGCAGCGCGCACTCGCCAACGAGCGCTCGCTCGTCGGCGAGCAGAACCTCCCGCCGCTCCTGACCTGCCGCCAGGTGATCGAGATGGCAACGATCGGCGGCGCCAGAGCGGCCCATCTCGATGGTAAGACCGGCACGCTCACGCCCGGCAAGGAGGCTGACATCATCATGCTGGCAGCCGACCGCATCAATGTCTTCCCGCTGAACAACGTGCCGGGCACGGTGGTGACATTAATGGACACGAGCAATGTCGAAACCGTGTTCGTCGCCGGCAAAATTGTCAAATGGCAGGGCAAGCTCGTAGGTGTCGACCTCGGCCGGCTGCGTCGGCTAATTGAGAAATCGCGTGATGGAGTCCTCGCGCGGGCCCGCTATACGCCAGACCTGTTTGGCACCTGCTGCTCGGCTTGAGCAGGTTCGACGGGGAAGAGGACCTGTTGCCTTTAAAGGTAATCAGGACCGGCGTGATCGATCGGGCTCCGGTATCCGATTCGAATGAGCGTAATTCCGAGGTGTTCGTCAAACTTACCCGAAAGCATGCGACTTGCAGGCTGGATAGCCAGCATGAAAAGATAGCCCCATGAAGCTATTGTCTCGATGGTTTCGGCGCGCGCCGGCAGCGCCGTCGTGGATTGATCCGGCGACGCTTGCGATGCGGCTTGAGCGGGATACCGTTGTGCTCGTTCTCGACGTGCGTGGTCCTGACGAGTTCACCGGTTCTCTCGGACATATTAAAGAGGCGAAGAATTTACCGCTCAATGAACTGCCGGCGCACCTGCCCGATCTTGTTCATGACAACCGGCCTGTTGTCGTTGTGTGCAAAACCGACCGCCGATCATCGATGGCGGCGCATCAGTTGCAGCAGGCCGGCATGGCGGATGTGTCGGTATTGCGCGGCGGGATGGAACGATGGCGAGTGCTCGGCTTGCCAGCAGACTGAAACACGGTCGAACGGCATAACTTATGCCAAACCGTGATTCGGTCGAGGCGGCGATCGCCTGGGTCGATGCGGCCACCCCCTGTCTTAATGGAGAAGACGTCCCGTTGCGCACGGCACGAGGGCGTGTGCTTACAGAAAATATCAATGCGGCAAGGTCGATCCCTAGCAGCGACCGTGCGACGATGGACGGATTTGCGGTGGAGGCGAGCGCGTCTTTAGGGGCGAGCTCGTACAATCCCATTTGTCTGCCATTGATTGCAGTAGCCCCCGGCGATGTTTTGCCGGCCGGGACCGATGCTGTCGTCCCGCTTGAGTTGGCCGAGCCGGACGGCCAGGGATCCATTGAAGTCGTCGATGTAGTGGCGGCAGGTGAGAATGTCGAACAACAAGGGTCGGTCGCGACGATCGGCGCGACTCTGGCGCTCGCCGGGACCCGTCTTGCCGCGCGCCATATAGGGTTGCTTACGATTGCCGGCGTGCCAGTGGTCAACGTCGTGCGCCGGCCGCGTGTGCGGATATTGGTTGCCAAGCCGGCGAACTCCGGCGCGTGGGAGGACGGCAACGGACCAATGATATGCGCTGCAATTGAGCGCGACGGCGGTGTCATCGCAGAATACACCGCCGTGGCGCGTGACCGGACCGCCATTGTGGCGGCGCTGGCCGAGCCCGGTGTTGATATTGTGCTCGTGATCGGCGGGACCGGGCCCGGAACCGACGATCACTCGGCCGCGGCGGTCGCCGAGGCCGGAGGACTTGCGATCCAGGGAGTCGCGCTGCGTCCTGGCGAAACCACCGGTCTCGGCCGCACCGTGAGCGGATTGCCGGCCGTTCTGTTGCCGGGCACACCGGCGGCGTGCCTGTGGAGCTACGAGCTGTTCGGCGGAAGGGCAATTCGCCGGCTCGGCGGGCGTGGCGGCGAGCTTCCTTACCGATTGCGCGAGACAATCACCGTACGAAAAATTGTATCATCTCTCGGCATGACCGAGATCTGCCCGGTGCGGTGTGGCGCGAACAATACCGTCGAACCCTTGCCCTCCTTCGCAGAGATAGGAGTTATGGCAGCAGTTAGCGCCGATGGCTTCGTGATCGTCCCAGAGGGAAGCGAAGGCTATCCGCAAGGTGCTCGGGTGTCCGTCTACCTATATCAGGGTGCAGAGGCGACAGCAGGGTTCCAGCCATGAACGATATCCCGGAGGCTTTGCGGAACCTCTCCCGCCAAGAGCAGTTCCTCGACGTCGTCGACCGCGACACGGCGTCGGCGCGGTTTCAGAGGTATCTGGATCTCCGCCCGCTCGGCGCCGAGACAGTGCCGCTGTCGCAGGCGCTCGGTCGGGTCCTGGCGCGCGCGGTGATCGCGGATGTCGATGTTCCCGGTTTCGATCGATCCGGTGTCGACGGCTTCGCCCTGCGTGCCGGCGACACGGTGGGCGCCAGCGAGCGGGCGCCGAAAACACTGGCGCTAAACGCCGAGATCCTCACTCCTGGCACCGTGCCAGATCTTACTGTTGCGCCCGGTACGGCGACGTTGATTGCGACTGGCGGGATGGTGCCGCGCGGAGCCGACGCCGTGATCATGGTCGAGCAGACCGAAACCCGGGAGGACGATGGCAGCACATTGATCGAAGTTCGCCGGGCGGCGGCAGTCGGGCAATTCATTGCGTTTGCCGGCAGCGACCTGGCGCGCGGCGAAACGGTGCTGCGCGCGGGCCAGCTATTGACCTCGCGCGAGATTGGCATGCTGGCGGCGGTCGGCCGCGCTGCTGTCGACGTCTGGCGGCGACCGCTGGTCGCGATCATCTCGACCGGCGACGAGATCGTAGCACCGGGCGAGCCGATCCGCCCGGGGGCGGTCTATGACTCGAATGCCGCGATCCTCGCCGCTGCCGTCGAAGAAGCGGGCGGCGGCGCCAAGCCGCTCGGCATCGGGCCTGACGACGAGATCGTGCTGTCGCGCCTCGTCAACGAGGGGCTTGCCGCTTGTGACATGGTGATCCTTTCCGGCGGCACATCGAAGGGCGCCGGCGATCTGTGCTACCGCGCCATCTCCTCGTTCAATGACCCTGGCATAGTCGTACACGGCGTCGCTCTGAAGCCGGGCAAGCCGCTGTGCCTGGCGGTCAGCGGCGGCAAACCGATCGTGATCCTACCCGGCTTCCCGACCTCGGCGATCTTCACCTTCCACGAGTTTGTTGCACCCGTGATCCGCGCCTTCGCAGGAGTGCCGGCAGAGCGGGCCGAACGGCTGCCGGCGACTTTGCCCATGCGCATCGCCTCGGAGCGCGGGCGTACCGAATATTTGATGGTGTCGCTGGTTCGCGCCGACGATGAAGGGCCACTCGCTGTCTATCCCAATTCCAAAGGCTCCGGCGCTGTGACGGCGTTCAGCCAGGCCGACGGGTTCATCACGATCGGCCAGCATGTCGAGAGCGTGCCCGCCGGCACGTCGGTCGAGGTGCAGTTGATCGGCCGGCCTCACCTCGCCGACCTCGTGATCATCGGCAGCCATTGCGTCGGGCTTGATGTGCTGATCGGTCGCTTGCAATCTGAAGGAATCTCGGTCAAGGCGCTCAATGTCGGCAGCACCGGCGGGCTCGCGGCGGCCAAGCGTGGCGAGTGCGACATTGCCGCGATCCACCTGATGGAGCCGGAAACCGGGGAGTACAACCGCCCGTTCCTGACCTCAGCGCTAAAGCTCGTCTCCGGCTATCGCCGGCTGCAAGGGATCGTGTATCGCAAGGGTGACGCACGTTTTGAGGGGCGATCCCTAGCAGACGCGATTTGGGCAGCGATCAACACACCGGATTGCCTGATGGTCAATCGCAACCCGGGCAGCGGCACTCGCATTCTGACGGATCGCTTGCTTGGCGGCGCAAAGCCGGCGGGTTACTGGTCACAGCCGAAGTCGCACAACGCCGTTGGTGTGGCCGTCGCGCAAAACCGGGCCGATTGGGGGATCGCGATCGAGACGATCGCCCGGCAATACGGGCTTGGCTTCATCCCGGCACAGGACGAGCACTATGATTTTATCGTGCCGAAGGCGCGGCTCGGTCGCCCCGCGGTGCAGCGCTTTCTCGCCGTGCTCGAGGACCCGGACTCGCGAAACGCGCTGAACGCGCTCGGGTTCAGAATCTGACCCGCCTCGACTGGGAGATCCTCGCTCTCGGAAGATTGCCGATCGCCGCTGCCTGCGGAGGTGGCGCGCCTGCGCTGGCCGTCCGTCGATTCTCGCGCATAGCCGCATTCAGCATGCATCGCTGGTCGCCCTGATTGACAATTGTGGTGGCCGGTGCGGATCACGGTATGATTACGCTGGGGAGGGCCGTCCGAAGAGGTTCGCAAGTGAGCCCGACGCCTGACAGAAGGTTAGCCGATCCACAGCAGATCACTGCCGACCCTCGAGGACCGCGGAACCCTTGAGCTAAAAGGCCTTCGGCGGCTGATCGCGGCATTCAATGTGATCGAGCTTACTAGCGGGACATCGGCATGCGCCTGACGCGCCAGGCCAGCGGCGGCGACGGTTCATCAAACTCACTCTAATCGTCCGGCTTACTACGGCCAACTACCGAAGAGGGGCATCATGGGTCCGGCTTGCGCGAGTGGTAGCTAAGGGTGGACACCGGTGTTTCGCCGACGCGCCCTGACGGCGAGGTTGTCGGGAAAATGCGTGAGCGTGCTGAACGTCGGTGGGGGAGCTTTAATGCCGCTGGCGCGAACGCAAAGGGAAGTGGAGTAGAGTAAACCTTGCCGTGAAAATAGGGCGGCTTCGGCCACCCTATTTCAGGTATTAGACCATGCTCACGTCCTATATGAGTCGCACGCGAACTCCTCTTTTGAGGTTACCGATCAACTCACCGATATCAGGGATTTCTTTTTTACTTTTCTCAATTTTGAGTTATTCAGGTGCTCTTCCGAGCACGCAAGGAGTTGATTGCTAGACAGATTTGAGTATCATTCATTTTTGATGTTCATGAGTACCTCCAAATTCGGAGCTATCTTGCTCACAACCTAATTATACGAAGATCGATCGAAAAATTTCGGTCGACGACGGATTTTTCCCGGGCCAAGCGTGCTACGCGTCGAGATGGCGTATCCCGGGGCCTGGCGCCGGTGGTGCGAGAGATCGACTGGCGCAGCCAACCCAGGACGTTGGGTCGCAACGGAATCTTCCGAACGATCTCCGGCACGCGGAACATGACTTTGCCGCCCCGGTGCTCGACGCCGATGATCGACGTCAGGTCGAAATCCGGATTGTAATGCGCGTTGTCGCTTCCCGGAGTGCTTTCCCCGCGGTAGGCACAATCCGGCTGCAGGCCATCAAAACTCCGACAGCGGGCAGATTTGCAGCTTTGCGTACATATTCGTGACCACATCATGGCAAGGAATGGTGGTAATGAGGTGGAGCGTCGCCAGCGTACGGGCGACCGTGGTCGGGTTGTTGCCCCGGGACACCAGCAGGAAGCGAGGCACGCGCTCGCGCAAGGCCTGCCGCACCCTGTCGATCAGCCGATTGTCCTGGTCGGGGTGCATATAGTTGTTTTCGATGCCGAGGACGCGCACCGAGGGGTCGAGATACGGCACGATGAAGGCGACCGGGGCACCTCCGATGATCAGCAGCTGGCTCCCGGCCGGCGGCGACCAGGTCGAGACCTCGATATACCCGGTACCGAACGAGCCGTGGGCCATCTCGATGTAGCGGGTGGTCCCGATCGCCGCGATCGCCGCGGCGAGGGCGATTGCGGTCCCCACCCATCCGCGCGGGGTCAAGCGGATCACCGCGGCGACGATCACCGGGCCCGACAGCATCTCCAGCGCGACCGCGTAGCGATAGATCGCGAACGACGCCACCCAGACCAGATAGGAGACCACGACGAAGGCGATCAGCAACCCGAAGCGAATGTCCGCCGCCGCTGCGGCGCGCGCGCGCCGCCCCCGCCATATCGCCAAGCGCACGGCGCCGACGGCGAGAAGCACCACGAGCAGGCTTTCGGCGAGGGCCAGCCGGATGTCGCGGAAGTCGTCGCAGCCGGGAAAGGAGCTGCTGATGAAGCAGCCGGAGTGGCCCATCCGGAGGTATTGGACGGGCTTGCCACTGTGAAATGCCCAGTAGAACGGGTAGAAAATCACATCCCAGACGGAAGCGGATAGAAACCGGGCATCGCGGTAATTGACCGGCCCGTAGAACGGCGAGCGGAAAATGCCGTTGAATCGCGGGAACACAGGATTGTCGAAAAGCCGCCACAGGATCCACATCTGGTGCCCGGCGACGAGCAGCAGACCCGCCAGCGATGCGACGCCAAACAACAACAGCCCGGCATATTTCTTCGTCGTCACGGCCAGGTAGACGACGATCAGAGCAAATGCCGGCACAAACACAGCCATCGTGCCTTTGAGACCGACGGCGATGCCGAGGCAGGCGCCGGCGAGCAGAAACCCGGTGCGCGCCGAGCCGGCTTCAGCGGTCCCGCCGCCGAGCCGCAGGCAGGGCAGCAGGGCGGCGAGGACGAAGATCGAGGCGATGAGGTCGTTGGTGGTCGTCCCCAGCACGCCGATGGCGCCGGCGCCGCTGACCCCGATTGCCAGCGCCGCCGCCCGCAGAAGCGCCTGCCGCCGCCGGTCGCCGTCGCCGACGACCAGGCGTATGACCCTGTACAGCAGAAAGAAATTCACCCCGTGACAGGCGCCCAGCGCAAACGCGATCACGCGCGGCCAGCGATTGATGCTCTGTACCATTCCATAAAACGGCAAATCGGCGACCGGATTGACATAGCTCATAGCCTCCGCCGCCGGTTCGACATCGAACGAATAGCGGCCGTGGAGGTAGGCGTAGGGATCGTAGAGGTGGTAGTTCATGAGGTCCCAGTTCCGATCCGGCCCGAAGGCGACCGCGGCCAGCCCGCCGGCTACCGTCGCGGCGAGCAACACCCAGAGGTCGACACGGCGGAATAGGGGTATCGGCGGCATCGGGCGCGACAGCAGTGGCGGCATCTTTTCGCGCGGTCCCGGCCGCATCCTTTCAGAGCCTCCCGGCAACAAGGGCTCGAAGGCGAGGAAATGCTCCCCCGCCGCGCTTGGTCGACGGCATCAACGGCGCAGCCAGCCTCCGCTCGTCATCGCTCAGATCGCTCGGATGGCGCCGCCCCTTGCGGGTACGGAGGACGCGGAGAATGTGAGAAGGACAGAATTGGTATCCTGTATGTTAGGGCGTCAACGGGATAAGCATGGTCCTTTGTATCCCGACATAGATCCGGCGAGAAGTCGCGGAAAAATGGGTCGGGACTGCGACCGCCTTCGAGCGGTACAGAGCCTATGAAGGTGCCGCCAGGCTCGAGAATCCGGCGGATCTCGCCCAGCGAGTGTTCGATCGAAGCGAGGTGATCGAGACACCGGCGAGGCACTGCAGGCGATCGTTGATCTCGATCTCGACGAATTGGCCAGCATCGAGCCGCCGCGCGGCTTTGGGCGCGATTGACAGTGGGTTGCCTCACCGGGACCGCGGCTCGACCACGGGGTCCACAAGTACCCCGGCGCCGTCGGTCGCTTGCGCAATGGAGGCGCTCGCTCCCGGCGCGGGTCCCCTCTATGGACCGGTGGACGATCCGCTCCGCCCGCGCCACTCGGACCGTTTATTAGCGCAGCCAGGGGGTCAATTCTTCGTGTCGCCAGAGGGTCAATTCCGGATGTCGTTTGACACGAGCAAATGACTGCAATGGGTTGGGACCGGACACCTGCCTGCCTCGCAGCCGCACCTGATCGCTTTGTAGCCGGGTAATTAAGCGAAACACACCCGGCTGGTGATTGCGGTATGAGGCATGCCAGCCGGGTCTGCGTCGTATTGGTGCCGCCCTGTCCGAAAACCAGTCCCGGCGTCGTACTGGTTGCCCCGACATGGGAAAACTCGACGCGCGCAAAGAAGATCTTGTATTGGTAGGTTGGGTCACGGTTATCGCACGGTCGGCAAGGCGAATTTGATCCCGATCTCGTCGAAGGCCTTCTTGATCATCGCATAGGCCTTGCGGCGGACGACAAACTGCTCGCCCGGCACGTCATCACGTCATCACCTTTGCTCGGATCATCACCGCGTAATCGCCGAGCTCGTCGACCCCCTGCATCTTCAGGGGCTCGATGATATTTGGCCCGAATTCCGGGTCCTGCTGCAGCTCGAGCCCAATCTGCTTGATCAGCTTCCGCGCCTTTTCGAGGTCGCTGTCACCGGTCACGCCGACCGCGATCTTGCGGGGCCGATCTGGCAGTTCGCCGGACCGTCCGCGTCGACCGTCGTTAGCGCTTGATCGCGGCCAGCCCGTTCTGGATCCCGGCCTTCGCCCAGGGAGCCCACGGCATGGTGAAGAACTTGAACCCCTTCTCGGCAAAGAAGTTCGGGTCCATCCCGGGCGGGATGAAATACATCCCGGCGGCGATGCCGCGCTTTGCGGCGGCTGCCGCGATTTTGTCGAGCGCTCGCTGATAGGTGTCGCAGGCATAGTCGAGCGGCACCCCCAGCTCGATCGAAAGGTCGGACGGGCCGATCAGCAGGACGTCGACGCCCGGGACCGAGGCGATGTCATCGAGATTCTCCAGCGACTGGTTGGTCTCGATCATCGGCACGATAACGAGCCCGTGGTTCACGGCATCGAGGTAATCGCGGTAATTCTTGAACTCGCCCCACTCGCCGCGTACCCCGGCGTTGCTGCGGTTGCCAAGCGGATGATAGCGGCAGGCGCGCACGGCAGCCTCCGCTTCCGCGCGGGTGTTGACCATCGGCACAACGATGCCGCGCGCCCCGGCGTCAAGCGCGAAGCAGATCTGAAAGGCTTGGTTCGCGGCGACGCGGACCAGCGGCGCGGCCTCTTTGCCGCGCATCGCCTGGATCGACGGCTGCAGCTGCTTGATCTCCCAAGGGGAGTGCTGGGTGTCGAACAGCAGAAAGTCGTAGCCGGCCTCGGCCAGGATCGACACGTCGACGTTCGGACCCCCGGTGGTCCCGACGACGGTTCTACCTGACTTGATGGAGTCTTTGATGGCGTTCATCTGGCGTCGATGCCTCCCACAGTAGCTCTAGCGCGCGTTCAACCGACCGACGGTGACGGGCGCGTCAACGCGGCATTATCGCACATTGGCGAAGCGGCGCAGCCTACGAGTTGTCCCGATCAAGGTCGCCTCGACGACGGGCATCGAGTTGCGGCACGACGGCGAGTAGTTCGCGGGCGCGCGCTGCGGATCCGAGGGCCTCAGACCATTTCGGGCGTCATCCTGGCCGCTAAAATGGTCAGCCTAACACGCAAATTAGGCAAGTCGCACCTGTCTCGAATCGGCGACCGAGGCCAAGTATCCGTTTTTTGGCGCCACGCGGCTTGTGGCCGTTCCGAGTTGCTGAGCGCGCGGCGGGCGCCCGCGCCAGCCCACTCCTCGGCCCGCCATCGGTTCGCTCCGAAGCACCAGCGACAATCAGGAGGACAATCTGGGCTCGGGGCGAGGATCAGGATAGCTCAGCTCGCTGAGGGCGGCGGCAGCCCCCACTCTCTGGGTCCGCTCGGGGAGGGTTGCAGGCCCTTCGTCAATCCCGTGATGAACGGCAGAAACGCGCTGATCCGGCCCGTTCCTCGTCGGCTTCTTTTCGTCGGCCTTCTTATCGTGATGACACCGCAACGACGGCCGCTCGCCTTGCCCTTGACCGATGTGCGCCCACGAGTTATTCCCGCCACAGATAGACCGACCGGCCTACGGCGTCCATTTGAGCGCAAGGTTGAACGAGAATTGATCCGCCGCGGCATTGGAAATGCCCGTGTTGGCGGAGCCGACGAGATGCCACAGATCGTTGAAGTCAAAAATTGCCCCTACGCCGACTGCGGCGCTGCCGTGGTCAGTTGTGGTATTGGGTCCTTGGCCAAAAACTTCCACGCCGAGGGCCAGATTGCTTAGGACCTGTCGCTGTAGCGTGATGCCGTAGATAGCGAAGTTCTTGTTACGCGGTCCGGGATTGTTGGTGTAGCCGCCTCCGCCGAACATCGTCCAGGGGCCAAGAGATTTCTGCAACCAGATTGGAAAGAGTTCCGTGACCGGTGCGCCGCGATTGGCCGGTCCGACCGGAATGAAGACTTGGGGGAAGAAGGCCACCTGTGGTCGCCAGCCATTATCGTCTTCTTCGATGAAACGATATTTGACGCCACCGCCTAAGGGTTCCCACACCACTCCTATGCCGCCCGGCCCTGGATTGGGTGTGAGCGGAAAGGACCATGTAAGCTGCGTGTCCTTGAACGCACCGTAATTGATCTCGATCCCGGGTTCGAGCCTCGCGATCTGACCGGCGACATGGGTTATCTCCGTAAAGAGGTAATTCTCCCAATGCCCGGTGTCGGTGGGTTCGGGGTCGTCGGTGACGTAGGGTGGCCCAGCTATGGACGGAGAAGCCGTTGCCACCGACAATGCAAGCACAAGCAGCCTTCTGCGCGCTGCGCCGATCATCCAGGAGGCTTGATCGCCGATATGCATCGATCGAAGGCAAGGCGAGCGATAGCTGCCGGCGCTTGCTCCGGTATCGCGAAGCACGAACTCACGTTGATCTCGCACAGCACGTAGCTGTCCTCGCCCGACGCGGAGCGCGGCCCGTAGAGGAAATCCGCATCCCAGATGATCGGCAGCGACGCCCGCTCGATGTCGAGTACCTCCATCATTTGCGGTACCCACTCGGTCTCCATCTTGATGCGGAGACCCCGAAACTGTGGGGCATCCGGTCCGTACATGATCCGGGGTCCCGGCTGGGCTTCCGGTGAATCCGGTCCTTCGGGTGGCGGCGGAATCAGCGCCTTGATGTACTGGTGGCCGAAACCGGCAACCCTATCGCCGGCCATGTAGCAGCGGATCATCCCATCGGGCAGGCGCACCTGATACGGCTGATCGATGATGCATGCGCCCCAGCCGAAATAAGTAACGCAGCGCGCGATGAAATCCCGAAGCGCCAGTTCTTCGGGCATGCTGCCACGTTGTGCATGAAGCACGCGGACGGTACTGGTTTCGCCGTGCACTATTTCGACCTTCCATACACCCTCGCCACCATTGCCTCGGTTCTGCTTGATGACGCGAGGGCCGAATGATCGCAGCCGGGGCGGAAACGCGGAGGCAAACGCCTCGATCGTTCGGTAGACGTACGTGCCCGTGCCCCACCCGAGATGCTTGGTCCGGTAGAGGACTTCCTTCACTCCCATCTGGAGAATCACGTCGGGATGCGCACTGACCCAAGGTCCGGCGGCGACTTCCCGCAACAACGGATCGAGTGCAGTGCGCGTCTTCCCTTGGTGGATCGGATCGACCCAGACCAGCACACCATCGACGACCAACAGTTGTTGGCGGACCTCATCGGCGAATTCCTCGTCATAGACCGCAGGCTCCGCATCGACGCCGATCGCGGCCAATTCCTCGAAGACGCGATGAAAGCGATTGTTTTGAGGCGTTGCAGTGCGGCGTGCCTCGGCGTCACCACGCCACAGGACCGCGATCTTCGGGACTTTGGTGCTCGATTTATGTTCCGTCATGCGACATTCCTCGCTTAGCGAGCGGCGCAGAGCTTGGACGATCGTCTGATGGGGTGCCTGCTGTGACCCCAAACGTGTCTGAACGCGGGACGCCATCAACCGGGCCTGAAGACCCAGATCGCCGCAGGCTCATTGCCGGACGAGCGAACCGCCACGAACAGCCGATCCAACTCCGGAACGAACAACGAGGTCCGCGCGGCCGACACGGTGGGTATCTGACCGACTCGCTGATAGCTCCCGCCGCGATACTCGAACACGTCGACGACGCCAGCCCCACAGGTCACGTAGACCCGATGCCGCTTCGTATCGACGAACACATCGTCGGCATCGCCGCACGCACTGAGGCTGCCGACCACACCTCCATCCGTCGCTGACATGACCACGAGTCGCGCCGGACTGCGGAAGAGCACGAAGAGCCGGCGGGCCTCGCGGTCGATGGCCATCGGAAAATTCGAGTGATTGGGCTGCGTCCGCCACGCTCCGACGACCTCGCCCTCGGTAAGATCGGCAACCTCGATCAGCCGAGCGTCCGGCACGTTGACGAAAACACGGTCGCCGTCGATCTGGAAGCTTTCCGGATGTGCCTTGAGCCGGATGTCGCCGACCTTTGTTCTGGTCGTCGGGTCGATTATCGCCAACGCGCCTGCGCCATAACCCACGAGCACGTGCTTACGATCGGCATCGATACGCACATTGTCGGCATCATCGCTGAGGTCGATCCGGCCCACCGCCGCCAAATCCTCTCCACGGAGGATGCGGACTGAGCCGTCGCTCGCATTGGCCACATACACGGCATCGGTGATCGGTTCGTACCCGACCCCTTGCGGCTCGCTAAGTCCGGTGATCGTCCGCAGGACTTTCCCGGCGACGAGATTGACGACACCGAGGCTGTCGTTGCCGAGTTCGGCAACGAAAAGCCATTTGCGTTTCAGATCGATCGCGAGATGGTCGATCCGACCGCTAATCGAGCCGAGTGGAATCTTCGCCTCTAACACGAGCGGCGCTGGAGGCGTTTGGGCTCCGGCTGAGGTCGCCACGATTAACCCGACAAGAAGCGCGAGTGTGCGGGCGATCACGGATCAACTCTTCGCGACGTTGATGTGGTCGAGCGCCGCCCTGAGACCCTGGGCCAGCTTTTTGGCATCATCATTCGCCCAGAAATGCACGAAGAACAGCCGGGGCTGCTCGTCCACCATGTGGTTATGGATCGCAGTCACCTCGATGCTGTTGTCGCGTAGAGCCTTGATAACTGGCTGAAGCTCAGATCCGAGCAGCACGAAGTCCCCGGTGATCGCCGCCTTACCGCCGCCGGTCGGCTGGAAATTGATGCCGATCGCGGAACCCATCGACGCCGGCACGGTCATGCCGCCGTCATTGATCGGGTCGGCCCGTCGAATGCCGTACCCATAAACGCCGCCGTTATTGGTACTCTTCGCGCCGAGGATTTGGTCGAGCGCAGCCGTGTCGAGATCGGTCGGTAATGATGCCGCCGACGGCGCGGCAGCCGTCATTGGCGTCTTGCTCTCGGCGAGTCCCGCGTGCAGCGCGGTCGCCAGCTTCAAAGGATCGTCGCGCCCGTAGACGTGCATGTACATCGTGAACGGGGTGTTGCGGAGCAGATGGTTGTGGAGCGCGGTGACCTCAATGCCTGCGGCGAGCAGCTTCGCCATCACCGGATTGACCTCGTCTTGGGTGAGCACGAGATCCCCCATGACCATCGCGGTGTCGCCCATCTTCTGGAAGGCGAGCCAGCCGCCAAGTGCAAAGCCCGGCTTTAACTCGACCCCATCGAGTGTCGCCTTGATGTCGGTGCGCGGCAGCGCGATCCGGTAGACGCCACCCGGCATCTCGGTGCCGACCTTACCAAAAGCTTCGCCAACTTTGTCCCAGACGGGATCGGCTAGTGCGGTGGTGGCGAAGACGAAAGCAACCGCTCCGACAAGAGCGGGGTCGAACAACCGATAAAGACGTGAAGGGATCGTTTTGAGCTTCGGCATGGCACGTCCTCTCCAGCATAGGAGATCGGACGCGATACTTGGGCCGAAGCCTGATGGGGTGATCGCGGTCAACCCCATGGGGGAGACACACTACGCAAGCAGTCGGATCAGTCAACCCCGCGCATCGCTCTAATCGACGAGACGCACCGGTCCATCGTTTATCGTGCGGGGATCGGCAGCAGTGGGTGGAAACCGGACATTGCACCAGGTTTCTGCATGAGCTCGGTGAGTGTTCCGCTGGAGCCGGAAACGGCGGTACGAAAATCTTAACTTTTGCTATAGGCAGCTAAAAATGATGATCAGATTTGGTATGCCCTTGTGGCAGATGAGAATTCTCAGTGAGTTGTGAAAGCTCTTAGCTGTAAATGCTAATCAGCGTAGACTTAACTGGACTCCGCCAGCTATGTGAGGGGCCCCGCCTATGCCGCGATCTGATCGATGGAGCAAATCATGACGGCCATCGCGCGCCTGACGTACAACGCGGCATCCCAAATCCTCAGCGGCCATGTAGGCAACGAGAAGTTCCATGAAATCGCCTTTTCTGGCGGTGGCCGTGGACACACGGCGACTACTCCTGACAAGGCAGTGCGATACCTTCACTCAAATCCCCTCAACGAGTTTTTGGGGCTGCTCGCAACAACTCGCGAGATTTACGACAAACAGAGCGACACATACTCGCAGCGTGGGGGGACCCTCCCACCAGGGCATTACCACTGTGTGTATATAGCGGCCCATCCCACCTTCCATAAGTGTATTCGGCTCGAACCAATGCGCGACGCCCATGCAATCGTCTCGCCATTCGCTCGTCACCCGATCGTTCATCATCGCATGCTTGTCCGGTTGACACCCAAAGCTACTAAATCTTGAGGGCCTCGATGGAGCGTTTCATCGATATCGTGCTGTCGGTGGTCGCTGGCTCCTGCCACCATCCCGCCGGATCGAGATGTTGACGACCGGGGCAGCGCCCCCAGCCGCGGTGATCGAGGGCATGGAGGGCCTATTTGTGGTTTCCCGCCCTGTGCTCCGCCGCAGGATGATTGGCCGCGTACGGAACCAAAGGTCGCCGAGCCTCCCCCGAGCCGAGACGTGATCAAGATATGGCGTCCTTGGGTGTTAACCGGATGAGCACGCATCATCGCAGCGGTTTCTTTATCCACGGCCACGGACCAAAAGGAAGCGATGGCTGTCTAGTGTTAGCACATGAAAATCGCCGAAAACTTTTGAATAAATCTGTTTCTGAGTTCAATGGTTGGGTTATACTCAATGTAACGCACGTTTCTTATATGCTTCCTGCCGAGCTTGGACCGAGTAGAGCGCGCGTTACGTGATCGATAAGACCACGAAATTATGCGACCGGCGGCGAGGGCCAGCGGCTACGGCGAGTTTCTAGCGGGGCCAGCTCCTCCTATCGCTGAGGAATGCTTGCCTGTAATTCCTCAAAGGGTCGGGATCAGACACCGTCGTGGTAAGGCACCTGGTTGCGCGCGACCCTTGGACGGCAGCTAAGGGGTCGCTTTGAGCCCTTCGCCCGAGACCGCCAGGCTGTCACAGAAAGCGTAAAGCAGCTATCCAGGACAACTACGACTACAAATGTTCCTGGATAGCCTTACTGTAAATCACCATCCACGCACCACCAGCGGGGACCACATGCCCCCGCCGGGCCACCTCAGCACGGCGCAGTTGACCGGCCTGCTGATCAACGACCACACGGCCTATCCCGGCGCGCTGGCCGGATTTCGAGGCGCACGGGGTCGTTCCAGCCGCTCCCGCTCTCATACTTCTGCACGAAACGGGCACGCATATCGAGCGGCGGACCGTCGGCCTTGGTCCACGACAGGTGCCAATAGAGGTAACGCGCCCAGGGTACCAGCTGCCGCCGCGTCCAGGGGGACGCAGCAGCAGATATCGAACGGTGTTGGCCACCCCGCTACTCCGCGATCGAGGGTGATCGAGGTGGTATCGCCCGGCTCCCGCTCGCCACCGCTGACCGGCGAATCGACCATGTAGAGGTTCTTCTCGGCGAAGGCGGCGTTGATCTTGCGCACCATCGCCGAATTGGTCGACCTGTCGAAAACGCGGTGTCGGGACGCATGCGCTCGATCACCTCGTTTGACCCGAGCGCCATCTGCTTGACATCGGCCGGCACCGGCAATGAGGTGAAAACGATCTCAGTCTGCGCGCCGACTTCTCTCGGCGAATTGGACCACACCTCCCTCTTTGCCAGAAATGGCTCTGCCGCGGTACCGGAGAGATCGTGCACGATGAGCTGATGCCCGGCCTTTTGCAGATTGGCCGCCATGCACCTACCTATCATGCCGAGACCGATAAATCCGACGCGCATGTTTGTTCTCTTCCGCCGGGACGCAAAACCTGTCGGCCGAGTTTTGCCGCGCCAAGCACTCACGCATAAGAATTTACCACGATGTCCTGCGTGGCGAGTGACGGGAGTGCGGGCGCGCAGAGCGCGCCCCGTCCGGCCGCCGACCAGCCGAGCGGTCTCTCCGGACGGGCCTCGGTTGGGCGGCGTACGCACCTCGGCACACCGCTCGAGTGGCTTTGACGGTTTGCTGACGCCCGATGGATATCCTGGAAGGTGGCGCTCGTAACGCCGGGATGATCGCATAGGCGGGAACCGCCCCGAGACCGGCGGAACTCTCACGCCCGATCTTCGGTAGGCTGCCGGGAGTGCGGCGGATACAAGACCCGATGAGGGGAAGAAGCCCGCGCGACCCTATGCCGCGTTACGAGCTCCCGGCGCCTGCGCTGATCGCGGGCGATGGCCGATAGAAGCCGATCACGTGAGCCCACGCACATGGTCGATACACTGTTTGAATCAATCTTCAACCGCCGTCTTCGCGAGACCGTGCGCGACGCCGACCCGGTCCTCCGGCTAGCTCGCGAACGCGAGCTATTTCTTGCGGCCTGGGGCGAGGCGCAGGAGGAGGCCGATCAGATTATCGCGGCAATTCCACGGGGGAAGCGAAGCGATCCTAAAATCCAAGAAAAATCCGGTTACACGGCAGCCTACGAACGCTCGATGCGGCTGTTAGACCCGATCATCGAAATCGAGGATCGTCTGGAGGAGACGATGGCGACAACCGCGGCAGGCCTGCTCGTGCAAGCCAGGCTGCTCGAGGCTGTCCTCCCGTCCTCATGTCACGGCGGCGATCGGCTGCTCGCCTGCATCATCGCCGGCTTGGAGGAGATGACCGAAGCCGCGAGAGACTGCTGATCCTCTCCCGCCAAAAACAGCAGCCCGCTGTCGCGATTTGACGGGTGCTGAATTCGGCTGCCATCCGGGTTTGGATGCCCCGAAATTCGGCTGCCGCAACGCTCGCCGCGAAAATCATAATGCATTGTTGTAAAGGAGTAATCTGGCAATGGTAAGGCGATTTTCAGGGTTCAAATCTGAATTTTCCGCTGTCGTCAGGGAGGCGACATCGCTTGGCGGCCGATATCGCGGCGGCAGAAACCTCGCGGCCAGTCGATCCGGTCGACCGCCGTGTAAGCGCGGGTGCGGGCGTCGGCGAGATCCTGGCCGAGAGCCGTGACACTAAGCACGCGGCCGCCCGCGGCGAGCAGCCGCCCTTTGTCTCGACGAGTCCCTGCGTGGAAGATCTTGACCTTGGGATCGGCCGCCGCCCGATCGAGGCCGCGGATCTCACTGCCGTGCTCGGGCTCGTCGGGATAGCCCTTGGCCGCCATCACCACGCACAGCGCGTGCTCGGCGTGCCAGCGCAGATCGACCGAGTTCAACACCCCGTCGCGGGCCGCGATCAGCGCCGGCAAGAGATCGCTCATCAGCCGCATCATCAGCACCTGAGCCTCGGGGTCGCCAAAGCGGACATTGAATTCGATCAGTTTGG
The DNA here is from genome assembly GCA_963703745.1 of uncultured Alphaproteobacteria bacterium. Classification (GTDB taxonomy): domain Bacteria; phylum Pseudomonadota; class Alphaproteobacteria; order ATCC43930; family CGMCC-115725; genus AP-15. The sequence continues at coordinate 422,864 of CAVPFL010000003.1, forward strand.
GCCCCTCTTCGGTCAGCATCAGCCCGGCATAGAGGATCCCTTTGAACGGCCGGCCCTCCCGCTCCGTCGTCGCGACCGCGGGCAGAATGATGCGCTCCATGACCGCACCCTCGAGGGCCGGGGTGAGGCTCGGCGCGGGCGAAACCGAGCCCATGCCGCCGGTGTTCGGCCCGCTATCGCCGTCGCCGACGCGCTTGTAGTCCTGCGCCGCGGCAAGCGGTAGTGCGGTCTTGCCGTCGACCAGCGCGAAGAAGCTCGCTTCCTCGCCGGTGAGACAGTCCTCAACGACAATCTCGCGCCCGGCCTCGCCAAAGCGGCGCTCGACCAGCGCCGCGTCCACCGCCCGATCGGCCGCATCGAGATCGCTCGCGATCGTGACCCCCTTGCCGCCGGCGAGGCCGTCGGCCTTGACGACGATCGGCGAGCCGTGGCTCGCGATAAAGGCCTTTGCCGTGGCCGGATCGCGGAACCGGCGATAAGCGGCGGTCGGGATCTGCGCGCGCGTGCAGAGGTCCTTGGCGAAGGCCTTCGAGCCTTCGAGTGCGGCGGCGGCGGCGGTCGGCCCAAAAGCCGCAATGCCTTCGGCTTCGAGCGCGTCGACAAGACCCAGTACGAGCGGCGCCTCGGGGCCGACGACGACAAAATCGATCCGCTCGCGACGGCAGAACCCGACTAGGCCGGCGATGTCGGTCGCTCGGACCGCGACGCATTCTGCTTCTTCGACGATCCCGGCATTGCCGGGCGCGCAGTAGAGGGCGTCGACCAGCGGCGAGGCCGCAATCGCCCAGGCGAGCGCGTGCTCTCGTCCGCCCGAGCCTACCACCAGCACCCGCATCGCGCTCTCTCCCATGCTCGGCTATCATATGGGAATGGATGATCTGATGATCGCGGTCCCGCCGCGCTCCAATCTGCCGGAATACACCGTCTCCGAACTTGCCCGCGCGCTCAAGCGGTCGATCGAGGAAAATTTCGCCTATGTGCGGGTGCGCGGCGAGATATCCGGGTTTAAGCGGCATGCCTCGGGCCACTGCTATCTGAGCCTCAAGGACGCCGATGCGGTCATCGACGCGGTCTGCTGGCGGATGACAGCGATGCGGCTCGGAGTCAAGCCCGAGGACGGGATGGAGGTGCTGTGCACCGGGCGGCTGACCACCTATCCCGGCCGGTCGAAATACCAGCTCGTCATCGATTCGATGGAGCTCGCCGGGGTCGGCGCCTTGCTCAAATTGCTCGAGGACCGACGCAAGCAACTCGCGGCCGAGGGGCTGTTCGCGGCCGAGCGAAAGAAAAAGCTGCCCTTTCTGCCCGAGGTGATCGGAATCGTCACGTCACCGACGGGTGCTGTAATTCGCGACATCCTGCATCGCCTCGCCGACCGTTTCCCACGCCGCGTGCTGTTATGGCCGGTGGCGGTGCAAGGCGAGAGTGCAGCGGCGCAGGTGGCAGCAGCAATCAGCGGCTTCAACCGCCTGCCGCCCGGTGGCGCGGAGGGCGAGGGCCGTGTGCCGCGGCCGCAGCTGATCATTGTTGCGCGCGGCGGCGGCAGCCTCGAGGATTTGATGGCGTTCAACGAGGAGATCGTCGTGCGCGCCGCCGCCGCCTCGACGATCCCGCTGATCTCGGCAGTCGGACACGAGACCGACACGACCTTGATCGATCATGCGAGCGATCGCCGTGCACCGACGCCGACCGCCGCCGCCGAGATCGCGGTCCCGGTGCGCCTTGATCTCGTCGCCGAACTGAGCACCAAGTCGGCCCGGCTTTCGGGGAGTCTCTCCCGACTTTTTGACCAGCGCCGGCTGCATCTTTCCGGGCTGGCGCGCGGGCTGCCCGATCCGCAGGATCTGCTCGGGGCCGCGGCGCAACGCCTCGACGACCGTACCGAGCGGCTGCGGCTCGCCGCCGAAAACCACGTGCGAGCCGCTCATCACCGCCTCGATCTTGCCGCGGCACGGTTACGGCCCGAGGTGCTGTCGGTCGATATCGATCGCGCTCGCACCCGGATCGCCGAGGTCGAGCCGCGGCTACGCACCGCGATGGCGCGAGCCATCGCTCGGAAACACGAGGCCGTTGACAATTTCGCCGGACGCCTTGCCACCCATTCGGAACGTCATGAGAGTTTGCTGGCGCGCGGCTATGTCGTGGTGCGCGACGCGATTGCACGCGTCGTCACCACATCCGAGGCGATCAGTGCCGGCGCGCCGCTCGATCTCGAATTTCATGATGGCCGGGTCGGCGTTACAGCCGGCAGCAAAGCGCGGCCGCGCACCCGCCGGTACGCGGTCCACCCCGGGCAGGGCAGCCTTTTCTAGGAGGACTCACGATGCCGCTCAGCGCGCAGCAACTCGCGCAATTTAAAGAAGACGGTTACCTATTTCTGCCGGATTGCTTCTCCGAGCAGGAAGTTGCGGTTCTGCGCGACGAAGCAGAGGCGATCTACGCCTCGGACCGCCGGGAGGTGTGGCGCGAGAAGACCGGCGCGCCACGTACCGCTTTCGCCGCCCATACCTACAACAACGCGTTTCGTCTTCTCGGCACCCATCCTCGGCTGATCGGCCCGGTCGAGCAAGTCTTTGGCGAACAGCTCTACATGCACCAGTACAAGGTCAACGCCAAGGCGGCCTTCGAGGGCGACGTCTGGCAGTGGCACCAGGATTATGGCACCTGGGCGCGCGACGACGGCATGCCGGAACCACGGGCGATGAACATCGCGGTGTTCATGGACGAAGTAATGCCGATCAACGGCCCTCTGATGCTGATTCCGAAGAGCCACAGGTACGGCGTGCTGGCGGCCGGCCACGACGAGGAGACGACCTCCTATCCGCTGTGGACCTTGGATCAGGAGACCGTGACGCGGCTGGCACGGGAGGGCGGGATCGTCGCGCCGACCGGGAAGCCGGGCGCAGTGCTGATGTTTCACGGCAATCTGGTGCACGGCTCGGCGCCGAACATCACCCCATACCCTCGCCGGATCGTGTATCTGACCCTATGCGCGGTGTCGAACTACATCCGCAAACCGACGCGCCCCGAGTGGATCGCGCATCGCGACTTCACGCCGATCGAGCCCGTCGCGGATAACGCGCTGCTCGACTATGCGCGCGGCTACCAGACCGCGGCCGAGTAGGCGGGCGTGGCATGAACCTTTATCGCCTGGCGCAGCAGCGCGCCGCCGCCGGCCCGCCGGTGCAAGTCGGGCTGATCGGCGCCGGCAAGTTCGGGTCAATGTTCCTGGCGCAGGTGCCGTCGATGGCGGGTCTCGAGGTCGCGATCATTGCCGATCTCGACCCTGAGCGAGCGCGTGCCGCTTGCCTGACGGTCGGCTGGGATGCCGCGCGGATCGCAAAAACCGCGTTCGTAGCATCGGGTGCCGAGGCTTGCGCACATCGCGATGTCGAGGTGGTTGTCGAAGCGACGGGCGTGCCGGCTGCCGGTATCGCCCATGCCCGCGCGGCGATCAACGCGAAAAAGCACGTCGTCATGGTCAATGTCGAAGCCGATGTCCTCGCTGGGCCGCTGCTCGCCGAAGAGGCGCGGGCCGGGGGCGTCGTCTATTCGCTCGCCTACGGCGACCAACCGGCGCTGGTCTGCGAGCTCGTCGATTGGGCGCGCGCCTGCGGCTTCGACGTCGCCGCCGCCGGTAAAGGGACCAAATACCTGCCGGTTTATCACGCGGTCACGCCCGACGATGTCTGGGCGCATTACGGCCTGACACCCGACGAAGCTCGGCGCGGCGGGATGAACCCGCAGATGTTCAACTCCTTTCTCGACGGCACCAAATCGGCGATCGAAATGACGGCGATCGCCAACGCCTGCGACTTGGCGGTGCCGGCGGACGGTCTCAAATTTCCGCCATGCGGCGTCGACGACCTGCCGCAGCTGCTGCGCGGCAGGCAGGCGGGCGGAGCGCTCGATCACGACGGGATGGTCGAGGTCGTTTCATGCCTCGAACGCGATGGGCGCCCGGTCTTTCGCGATCTGCGCTGGGGTGTTTATGTCGTGCTCAAGGCACCGACCGAGTATGCGAAGAATTGCTTCAAGGAGTATGGCCTCAAAACCGACGCGAGCGGCTGGTACGCCGCGATGTACAAGCCCTACCATTTGATCGGGCTGGAACTCGGCATCTCCGTTCTTTCCGCGGCGTTACGCGGCGAGCCGACCGGGCAGCCGCACGGTTTCCGCGGCGACGCCGTGGCGGTCGCCAAGCGCCCGCTCCGCGCCGGCCAAATCCTCGACGGCGAGGGCGGCTACACGGTCTGGGGCAAGCTCATACCGGCGGAGCGCAGCCTGGCCGAGGACGCGCTGCCGATCGGGCTTGCGCATAAGGTCGAGCTACTCCGCGATGTCGTCGGCGGCGGGCTCGTGCGCTGGTCGGACGTGAAAATGCCGGAGAGCGAGGCGGTCCGTGCCCGCCGCGACATGGCGCGCCACTTTGCTCCGACGGTGGCCGCGATCGCCGCACAATGATGTTGGATCTTCTTATGAGAGGTCGCTGTAGCTGACTAGCCTGATGCCGGATTCGGCGATGCGGCTCCGCACCAACGGGCTCAACAGCGCCGCGAGCTCTTCGAGATGGCGATCGGACGATGTCGCCACGAGTGATGGCGTGCGCTGCGCCGCCGGATGAAAATAGATCTCGCTGACCCCGTCGGGCAAATGGGGGATCAGCCCTAGGATTCGGGCTTCGACCATGCCGCCGCTCCAGGCGAGGCCGAAGACATGGTCGTTGGTGCGAAGTCCGGCCCGCCGCAATCGCCGCCGCAGCAATGCGTTCCAAGGGTGGTGAGACGGCGCTCGGTGGCGCTCCTCCGGAAAAGCGCGACGCAGCACCGCGACCGGCTCCGAGGGGACCCGCACCGCTTTCATGCCGTAGTCACGGCCAATCTCGATGATCGTCCTGCCGACGCCGGGATGAAGGTGCATGTGGTTGTGGGCATTCACATGGTCGAGCGGCAGACCGGTAGCCCGGAACGCCGCAAACTGCGCCCGGATCTCGTTCGCCAGCTGACGGCGAACTCTCGGGAAGACAAAAAATCTGATGCCGGCGCGGGCCATGTTCCGGTCGAACTCGCCGTTCTCGCGGACGAGCTGCCGGACCTGCGCCCCGGGCAGAACGGGATGTCCGTCAGTCAAGTTCAGATGCAGGCCGACACGAAGTTTGGGCAGATGATGGGCGCGGGCCACCGCATCGGCCGCCGCCTCGCCCCCAACCATCAGGCTCGCGGTCGACAGAATCCCGTGCCGATGTGCTTCTTCGACGGCCTCGTTGACTGCAAAATCGAGTCCGAAATCGTCGGCGCAAACGATCAACCGCCTCAGCTCGCCATCTCCCGGCTGCGCAGGAACTGGAAAAACTCGACACCTTCGCGCAGACGCCTGCGCAGCATTTGCGGGCTGCTGACCATTTCGGCGACCAGCGAGGCGATCTTTTTTCGGCGAAAGTAGAATCGCTTATAGAAGACCGCGAGCGAATCGAAAATCTCGGTATGCGACAGGTGCGGGTAGTGCAGCGGTGCGATCTGCACACCGCGTTCGTCGATCAGCTCGGCGTGGTCGGTGTCGAGCCAGCCATTCTCAATCGCCTGCCGGTGCAGATACGTCCCGGGGTACGGGGCCGCGAGCGAGACCTGGATCGTATGCGGGTTGATCTCCGCGGCAAAACGGATCGTTTCCTCGATCGTCTCCTTGGTTTCGCCGGGCAGTCCAAGGATAAAGGTTCCGTGGATCGTGATCCCAAGCTCGTGACAGTCCCTGGTGAAGCGGCGCGCGATATCGATGCGCATCCCCTTCTTGATGTTGTTGAGGATCTGCTGGTTGCCGGTCTCGTAGCCCACCAGCAGCAGGCGCAGCCCATTGTCGCGCATGATTTCGAGTGTCTCGCGTGGCACATTGGCCTTGGCGTTGCACGACCAGGTTACGCCGAGCTTGCCCAATTCGCGTGCGATCGCTTCGGCGCGCAGGCGATCGTCGGTAAAGGTGTCATCGTCGAAGAAGAATTCGTTGACCTGCGGAAAGTAGCTCTTCGCGAGACGAATTTCCGCGACCACATGGCCGACGCTGCGGACGCGATAGCGGTGCCCGCCGACCGTCTGCGGCCACAGGCAGAAGGTGCATTTCGACCGACATCCACGGCCGGTGTAAAGCGACATGTAGGGGTGCTTCAAATAGCCGATGAAGTAATCCTCGACCCGCAAATCGCGCTTGTAGACTTCGGTGACAAACGGCAGCCGGTCCATGTCCTCGAGAACCGCCCGGTCGGGGTTGTGGGTGATGACCCCGTTAGGGCCGCGGAAACTCAGACCGTCGATTGCGTCGAGCTGGCGACCCTCTGCGACTTCCCTGATGGTGAAATCGAACTCCTCGCGGGCGACAAAGTCGATGGCCGAGGATTTCTTTAGGCTGTCGTCGGGTTCGACTGCGACCTTGGCGCCAACCATGCCGATCTTCAGCCGCGGGTTCTCTTCCTTCAGCGCCTCGGCGATCCGGACGTCAGAGGCGAAGGACGGTGTCGAGGTGTGGAGCACCGCAAGCTCGTAATCGCCCGCGATCGGCAGGACGTCGGCGAGCTTGAGCTTTGCCGGAGGAGCGTCGATCAGCCGGCTATCGGGCACGAGAGCGGCAGGCTGGGCAAGCCAAGTCGGGTACCAGAAGGATCGTATCTCCCGCTTGGCCTGATAGCGGGAGCCTGCGCCGCCATCAAAACCGTCGAACGACGGCGGGTGCAGAAAGAGCGTCTTCATCATAGGGCCTGGTCTCCGTCGACTGACATGCGGCCACCCGGCTCGACGCGGAAAAGCTGGTCCCGCCAGAAGACCGATCGTCCGAAAAAGCTGGCGACGAACACGGCGAAAGATAAGACGTCACGCACGGGAAGCAGCCAGAGCCGGTTGGCCGCAAAGCCGAGGGCGCCCGCTATCAGCCCTGCCGTGACCCATCTCAGCAGCAGCGAAATCACGAGAAGGATGCAGGAGGTCAGACCAAATCCCGTCGCTGCGGCGCCGAGCAGGGCAATGGGCACCGCATGGGTCAGAACGGACCCGATGAAGCCCGTGGGGGCGATCGTCCGCACGGTGCGCGCCCAACGCAACTCGTGGCGCCACAGTTCTACCAAGGACGGCTCCGATACGCGAGTTTCGACAAGGTAGCGAGACAGCACCACTGCAAGCCCGAGCGCCCTAACCGCTTCGCCGATCCGTTGGTCGTCGGCGAGTTCGTCTCGCACCGTTACGAACCCGCCAATTCGGCAGAGCGTGTCACGCCGCAAGGCGATTGTCGCCCCGAAGCAGCCAAGGTCGATACCCAGCGCCGCAGCTACCAAAGCGCTCGGAAGAAATCCGAAATTGATTTGAAGTGCACCCAGCTCGGACCACTTGCCCCCGGTCGAGACGCCCTCATAGAGACAGGTGACGAGACCGACGGAGGAATTGTGAAGCGGTGTGGTCACCGCTTCCAGGTAGCACCGATCCACCCGCATGTCGCTGTCGGAGATCACCAGGATGTCGTGGCGAGCCTCAGGAAGCATGTTCTCCAGATTGGCCACCTTTAGATTGCTCCCCCTGACCGGAGCGCCAACGACGAGCGCAATATCGGCCGCAGGGATATCACGGATCAGGGCGGCCGCCACCGGCAACGCGCCGTCTTTCGAATCGTTCGCACCGAGCACGATTTGCACGGTGGGGTAGTCCTGCTCGACGAAAGAGCGCAGGTTATCGTAAAGTCCTGGCTCCTCGCCGTGCAGCGGCTTTAAGACCGAGACCGGTGGCCGCTTGCGTGGGATCGGGAAGCCGCGCCGCGCAAAACAGACCGCGGCGACCACCTCGGCCAGCAGATACACCCAACCTGGAACGAGCACGATCGCGATGCCGAGCGCTAGGCTCATGAAACCAGCCCAAGTAAGTTTGCGAACCGAACTCGTGCGTCTGAGAGCATACGTGTTCATCAAGTACCACAGCCGGAAGGGTCCCGCCATCAAGAGGGCCGGCCGGTGAGCACGGGAACCCCTCTCGAAGGCAAGACCTGCTGACTGACCCCGATGCTAAATCAATTCCTCAATGGCAAAAGTTGCAGGCTTCTCTGTCGGCTCTAACCTAAGGTTTCGGCAATAACTGCGTAAATGGTCGGGTTATCGCAGCCTATTCGTATCGTAGTGGAATGGGCGCAAGTGAACGGGCGGATACAAATTTTACAAAAAATAACAACTTGTCACCCACGTGTTCACACTACAGGACTATATATCGGCGTCATCGAGCAGCCTCGCCCTAGCTTAGGCTGGAATCGCGAAAGTGACTTCGGTGAGTGATCTTGCTCAACTGATTGAGGCCGAAATCCCGCGCCTGCGGCGCTATGCCCGGGCGCTGACGACAGATGCGTCTCGTGCTGACGATCTGGTGCAAAGCTGCTTGGTGCGTGCGATCGGCAAGGAACACCTCTGGCAACCCGGAACCGACCTGCGCGCCTGGCTATTCACGATCCTCCACAATCAACACGTCAATGACATCCGCCGCGCGGTACGGGAGGGCTTCTGCGTCCCGGTGGAGGAGGTTGCACCGATTCTAACGGTCTCTCCTAATGCCTTGGCCTCGCTGCAACTACGCGACCTCGAACGGGAGATTGCTATGCTGCCCGAGGAGCAGCGGAAGGTGATTCTACTGGTGGGTCTCGAGGGGATGAGCTACCAGAAGGTTGCTGCGATTCTCCGCGTCCCGATCGGCACTGTTCGCTCGCGCCTGTCGCGCGGTCGAGGGATGCTACGCCGGAGAATGAATGTCACCCGCGGGCTCGCGCGGGACACGCCCCGCAAAAGAGTCAATACGCGCGCCGAGTCCCGAGCCGCTTGATCCTGTACGAACCAGCCAAGCCCCTCCTTAAAATCAGGGGTGCTGTTGCCGATTGGCCGAGCCCGCTGAAGCGCTGATCGCCTTCAGATACTGCGACTTCGCGAATGTTGTACGATTACGCGTGCGAGGCGGAATGAATTGTGGCAGGGATGCGTTGCCACAGCATGGGTTAATGCCGAAACAAGCGGGCGCGTCCGGTCGGCGGGTTCGGTAAAGCGAGATTAGAGCGATGCGGGTCGTGCTAGCCCAACCCCGAGGCTTCTGCGCGGGGGTCGAACGAGCGATCGAGATCGTCGAGCGTGCGCTCGAAAAATACGGTCCGCCGATCTATGTGCGGCACGAAATCGTCCACAACCGACACGTAGTCGAGCGGCTACGTGCCAAGGGCGCGCGTTTTGTCGACGAGGTCGAGGAGATCCCATCTGGCGCCGTTACCATCTTCAGCGCGCATGGGGTTGCCAGCGCGATCGAGGATCGGGCCGGCAAGCGCGGGCTTCCGGTTATCGATGCGACCTGTCCGCTGGTCTCGAAAGTGCACATCGAGGGCCAGCGATACGCAAACCAGGGTCGCGAGATCATCCTGATTGGCCACGCAGGCCACCCGGAAATCCAGGGCACAATGGGACGAATCGACGGCCGGGTGCATCTGATCTCAACTCCTGAAGAGGTCGCGAGCCTCGCTGTCGCCGATCCTGAAAAACTTGCCTTCATCACCCAGACGACGCTTAGCGTCGACGATACGCGCGCCGTTATCGAAGCGCTGAAAGAACGATATCCCTCTATCGTCGGCCCCGATACCAAGGACATTTGCTACGCAACACAGAACCGGCAGAGGGCTGCGCGGGAACTCGCCGGCATCGTTGATGTTGTGCTGGTTGTCGGCGCCCCGAACAGCTCGAATTCCAATCGATTGCGCGAGATTGCCGCCGAAAGTGGAGTGGCGAGCTACCTGATCGAGGATGCGCGTGCGCTCGATCCGCGCTGGCTCGATGGCGTTTCGGCGGTCGGCATCACCGCCGGTGCATCCGCTCCCGCAGTGCTGGTCGAGGATTTGATCGACCGGTTGCGTGAGGTGGCGGAGATCGAGCTCTCGGTGCTGCCAGGGGTCATCGAGAATGTCCGCTTCAGGATGCCGCCGCAGCTTTCCGATGTCGCCGGCTGAGAGCGTCTCACTGTCGTGACTTTTTGAGGAGAGTGCGTCGTGGCTGTCCCGTTGCGCCAAGCTATCCGGGTAGGCGCCTATGTTGTCGGCCAGCATTTGAAGGGCGTACGGCGATATCCGCTCGTCCTGATGCTGGAACCCCTGTTTCGTTGCAATCTCGCCTGCGCCGGCTGTGGCAAGATCGATTATCCTGACGCGATCCTCAATCAACGCTTGAGCGTCGACGAGTGCCTCGATGCAGCCGACGAATGTGGTGCACCGGTCGTGGTGCTCGCCGGTGGCGAGCCGTTGCTCCACCGCGAGATCGACAAAATCGCCGCCGGTCTTATCGCGCGCAAGAAATTCGTGTATCTTTGCACCAACGCTCTACTACTCGAGAAGAAGATCAAACTCTTCGGCCCCAGCACGTATTTTGCCTGGACGGTTCATCTCGACGGCGACCGCGACGACCATGACCGATCGGTATGCCAGGCAGGTGTCTACGATCGCGCGGTCGCGGCGATCAAATTAGCAAAATCGCGCGGTTTTCGCGTCAATATCAATGCAACATTATTCGACGCGGCCGAGCCGGAGCGCGTCGCGCAATTTTTTGACGCAATCACCCAAATTGGCATCGACGGGATCACGGTCTCACCGGGATATGCCTATGAGCGGGCCCCGGATCAGGAGCACTTCTTAAACCGCCGACGTACCAAGGAATTATTCCGCGGCATCTTCAAGCGCGGCCAACACCGCTGGTCGTTCAACCAGTCGAGTCTGTTCCTCGACTTCCTTGCGGGTAATCAGTCATACAATTGCACCCCGTGGGGTAACCCGACGCGGAACTACTTCGGCTGGCAGCGGCCTTGTTATCTGCTCGGCGAAGGCTACGCCAAAACATTCAAGGAGCTTATGGAGGAGACCGACTGGGACGCTTACGGCACCGGGAATTACGAGAAATGCGCCAATTGCATGGTGCACAGCGGCTATGAGGCCTCGGCAGTGATGGACTCGGTCCGTAACCCTCTGAAGGTCGCCAAGCTCGCATTAGGCGGCATCCGTACTGAGGGCGAGATGGCGCCTGAGATTTCACTCGGTCGGCAACGTCCCGCGAGATACGTCTTCTCGGATCACGTCGAACAGGCGATGGCGCGCCTAGGCGGTAGCAACAAGCGAGCGCAGAGCCCGAGCGGGGCCGATTAGCGCGGACAGCGCTATCCAGGTCTCCCGTGCCAGCCCGATCATCCCGGCGACCTGGAATGGCCCCCGAAGTACTGCGCCAAGGACCCCCAACAGATCAGGCTTGCCGTCGGCGCTAAGCGGAATCAGCGACGCCGGCGGGAGGTCCCGTTGCGCTGTGTCGGCGATCGAGCGCAGGACGATGAACGGGATACCGAGCGCCGTCGCTATGCGCGCCACGATCTCGCTTTCGAGGTCAACTGCGAGAGCACGGGTAGTGGTCCAGGCGTGTTTCTTTTCTGTCCGGGTCGCGAGGATGGAGGTGCCACCAAACACGGGCCCCCGGATGGCGCCGATCGATTGTGCGAAATCGCTAAGACGCTGCATATAGCGCGACTCGACCGCCCAATGATGCCTTTCCGAGACAACCTCGCCCGAAACAACCACTGTCCCGGCCTCAAGCCCCGGCGCTAACCCGCCGGCAATGCCGAAACTGACGAGGCACTCGGTCTGCGCCGCCGCTGCGCCGACGCGTGCGGCGGCGCGATCTCGGTCTGCAGCTCTAATGACGACCGAAAATCCCACGGCGCGTGCGATCCTCGCTTCGACCGCAAGGCCCGATGTGCACAGCACCGCAGACGGTCGTTGCATGCAAAGCTCCCATTACTTGTTGAGCTCCACCTCTCTTTCAGCGGAGAGATTGTGGGCCGTTGTCAAACTTGTTTAGATGCTCGGAATCAGTTTGTGATCCGCAGCTGCGGCGCCCCGTACGGGCAACTCTCTACCCGCAGGAAGGGTCTTTGGCTAGGGACAAAGCGACGCGGCGCGCGGCTCCCCGCGAAGCTGCAGCACGAAGGGCGGCGGATTAGCCGGCTGAGTACTGACGATCCGGATCGGTCTGACGACGCGAGGTTCAGCAAGCCTGGTCCGAAAGGCGGACTCACGATCGCCAAGAGCAGGACGAGTTCGTGAGTGCGAACTGCCCCCCGATGCAGACGCGCGGACCGAGGAACAAACCGTAGCCAAAGAGCGGGCTCAGGACGCGAATCGTAGGTGCTGTTTGGACAGAGTAGGCGGAGTTTCGACCAAGATCCGCCGAATCGTGTCAGGTCGATCGAAAAAGAACCTGACGATGGCCGAGAAACCGATGGACGACGACATCGTCCTCGACGCCTCGTGCGGAAACGTGGCCAGGGGCATTGCCTTGCAGCGCTCTGATCAAGGCTCGCCACGAAGCTTCCTCCCGAGGCGACGTAGGGGGGCCGGGAGCCTGACCCCAATCCGCCGGCTATCAGATGCCGAACGTAAGGTGCCGAGAGTTTCCTCTCGTCAACCGACGGTACCGGGCGAGAGCCCAGAGCGGGAAGAAGGCACGGTATCCGTGGTAGCGCAGATAAAAAACTCGCGGAAAGCCGACCGCCGTGAACCACGGCTCCTCCCAATTTCCCTCCCCATCTTGACTGGCGATTAGATAGGCGATGCCGCGGGCGACCGCCGCGTGTTCGACTTCCCCTGCTGCCATCAGACCGAGCAAGGCCCAGGCCGTCTGTGACGCCGTGCTGTACGGGGCGGCGCCACGGGGTGCATCGGGAAAATAGGATTCGCCGCTTTCTCCCCAGCCGCCGTCTTCCTGCTGCCGGGTAAGTAGCCAGTCGACTGCTCGCCTTACTGTCGAAGAAGTTGGATCCATGCGGGCGGCGTTAAGCGCGACCAACACTGACCACGTTCCGTAGATATAATTCGTGCCCCATCGGCCGAACCAGCTACCGTCGGGTTCCTGCTCACGCCAGAGATATTCGATCGCCGCGGAGCGAGCGGGGTGATCGGCAGTGTAGCCGATTTGGGCGAGGAACCCGAGGCATCGGGCGCTCACATCGGCTGTCGGCGGGTCGAGCAATGCGCCATGATCGGCAAACGGGATATGGTTCAGGTAGTAATGGGTATTGTCGGCGTCGAAGGAGCCCCACCCGCCATTTCGGCTTTGCATGCCGACGACCCATTCGGCCGCGCGGTCGATAGACCGGCGATACCGCGTAGAATCAAAGCGGTTGAGCGCGAGCGCCACGGCTGCCGTGTCGTCGAGATCGGGATAGTATGGGTTCTCATATTGGAAAGCCCAGCCGCCTGGCCGCACCCGGGGGCGGGTCGCCACCCAATCGCCGGCGCACTCCAACACCTGCTTGGTCTCGAGCCAGTCGAGCGCGTGTCGGATCGCCGGGTCGAGGCGCGCATCACCGACCTCCATCAGCGCATGACAGCTGAGCGCCGTATCCCAGACTGGAGACAGACAGGGCTGACAGTAGCTCTGCTCGCCGTCGAGGGCGAGGAGCTTTCGGGTCGCGGCCAAGGCGGTCGCGTAATCGGGATGATCGGGCGCATACCCAAGACAATCGAACATCATGACCGAGTTCGCGATTGCCGGGAAAATTCCCCCGAGACCATCCTCGCCATTAAGGCGTTGGGTCACAAATGAGACGGCCTTGTCGATTGCCCGTTGCCTCGCATCCACGGGGAAATATGGCTCGGCTGTTCGCACCAACCGGTCGAGCATTCCGAAGGCTAATGATAGCGGCGACGAAGTCGGGCCAGAAATCCAGTTGCGCACCTGTCCCGGCGGATCGGCGAACAGTTCGCGGATCGTCACCGCCTCCGGGTTCCGGGCGCGCGGCTTCAGCGCCATTAGCACGAGAAGCGGCACCAAAACGGTGCGCGACCAGTAGGAGACCTTGGCGATGTGGAATGGCGACCAGCCGGGTAGTAGCATGATTTCGACCGGCATGACCGGGACCGCCCGCCAAGGGACCTCGCCAAAAAGTGCCAATGTGATGCGGGTGAATACGTTGCAGCGGCGGGCGCCACCCCGCGCCAATATCGCGGCGCGGGCGCGCGCCATATGGGGCGCATCGAACCGGTCACCTGCTGCCTTTAGGGCGAAATAGGCTTTGACCGAGGAGCTGATATCGAGATCGCCGCCGTAGAACAGCGGCCAACCGCCGTGCACCCCCTGCCGCGCCCGGATGTACCGTGCTATGCGGGCCTGAACCTCGGGTTCGATGCGGCCGAGATAATGCTGCAGCAATACGTATTCGGACGGTATTGTCGTGTCAGCTTCCAGCTGGAAGGCCCAGTTGCCGTCCGCGTGTTGCAACGCCAATAATGCTTCGCTGCCGCGTAAGACAGCATCGTCGAGCCCCGGTATGCGAACCCGGCCGCTTGACGCCGCAAACTGCTTTGCCGTTAATCCGTCATTCATGGACCGGCACGCTGCGGTTCTTGCTCCGTCTGCGATGCATCGCGGGTCGGTGAACGACAAGCGCCTTTCGCAGCCGTATGAGCCATTTTGAGGGCCCGCTTCGCCGCGGAGAAGCCGGAGGCAATAGCGCCCTCGATCGTCGCGGGTAATCCCGTATCGACATAATCGCCGGCAAGTAGGAGGTTCTCCCACCGGGTCGTCGGTGCTGGGCGGCGAAGCAATTGCGCGGGACTAGCGAGAAAGGTCGCCCGCCGCTCTTTGACGATCCGCGCGGGCGGGACTGGATCGGCCGGTAGCCCAAATGCGAGAGCCGCGTCGCGCCAGAGCAGGTCGCGCAGCTCCCCTGCTGGTTCGTCGACGACCCTGCCCGCTGCGCTCACCGTAACGGACAGCCCCTCGCGTTTGCGAAAGATCCATTCGGCAACACCGCCAATCATCCCGACGAAATACGGTGAGTCCGTTGGCACTGCACAACGAAAATGCGCGTTGACGATCGGGGAATAGGTATCCGGCACGGTGAGTTCCGGAACCAACCGGGCCGCCACTGCCGAAGGCACGGCAAGGATCAGGCTGTCACCGTGGCCGAGCCCAACTGAGCCGGTTTCAAACACGAGTTCGGTGACGTGATCCAATGCGAAATGCAGACCTCGGAGCCGCGCGCCGAAGCAAATTTCGGCGCCTTTCGCGCGCAGGTAAGTTAGCGCCGGGTCGACAAAAGTTTCGGAGAGGCCGTCGCGCGGTACGAGCGGGCGGCATGCCCCGCCACCACGCCCGAGAGTATCAGCGATGACCCGCCAGAACAGCTTGGCCGACGCATGGTCGGCGCTCGTGTTCAACGCAGCGACGGCGAGCGGCCCCCACAAGCAACGGAACACTTCCTCTTCTTGGTCGAGCGCCTCGACTAGTGTCGTCGACGAGCGGGCTCGCGGCAACGCGAGGACGGCGAGGTAATCAGTTGCTCGCGTTCTCGGCACTCGTCTCTTCGCGCTCAGGATCCACCAGGGGAAGACCCCACGGTTCGGTCGCAAGGTCCAGCGCTGTCCAGTCTCGGCATCTATGAAAGGAAAGACAGCATCCGGCGGACCCTCAAGCGTATCGAGAGCACCGATGCGATCGAGGTAGTCGAGCGCCCAAAGGTTGCCGGTGAGTAGGAGATGGTTGCCATTGTCTACGCGGCAGCCGAGCTCCGCATCCAGATAAGAACGGCAGCGCCCACCGGCGTGACGGCCGGCTTCATAGAGCCGCACACTGCTACCGTTGCCGGCAAGCCTGACCGCAGCGGCGAGGCCAGCGAGACCGGCGCCGATGACATGCGCTGTACCCGACCGCGTGATCATATGAGACCGTGCCGCAGTACCAGCCAGAGCTTCAGCGGCTTCGACACGGTCATGCGCGTTGCGGGATCGCGCCAGCCCGAGCGCAACAGGGCCGAAAGCGTCGCATGGTAGACTGCCGCCATCACTGCCGCGGGTCGCATCGCCCGGCGCGAGCAACTCTCCATAGCGCGCATACTCAGTTGAAAATGCTCCTCAGCGATTGCGGCGACCTCGCGGCAGATCGCCGGCATCGCTGGATGGCGCAAGACCGCCGTCGGGTCGGCTCCGCGTATCCCGTGCCGGTCGAGAAACTCGCGGGGCAGATAGAGCCGGCCGCGGCCAGCGTCCTCGGCGAGATCGCGTAAAATATTGGTTAGTTGCAGAGCCCGGCCAAGCAACTCTGCGACCGCATGGGCAGCATCGCTCGGATCGCCAAAGACGTGAACAGAAAGGTGGCCAACGGCGCTTGCAACCCGCGCGCAGTAGAGATCGAGCGTTGCAAGATCGGGAGCGCGCATATCTCCGCGCGCGTCCATTTCCATACCGTCTATGATGGCCAGGAAATCTCGTCGGCGCAGATCGTAGCGCACGGCCGGCTTACTCAGCGCCCGCGTGACGACGTGGTGCGGATGTTTGGCATAGAGAGCATCGATCTCCTCGCGCCAGGCGGCGAGGGCCGCAATCTTGTACTCGATCGGCTGCTCGCCGTCGGCGATGTCGTCGACTTCGCGGCAAAATGCATAGACCGCGTACATCGCGTTCCGGCGCTGCTTCGGCAGCAGACGCATCGCCCAATAGAACGAGGTTCTTGCAGCCTCGACCCGATGCCGGATCGCCTGATCCAGCATCGCGTCGCCCGGCCGCTCCGCGAGGGCGCTGAATGCGACATCGTTCATCCGCGGAAACCTCGCAGTACGCCGAACACAAAGGCAGCCAAGAAATCCGATTTTTTTAGCGTGACCCGATTCGCCAAGGGATCGCTGCGACGCAGTCGGCGCAGCAGGCGCGCCGCGAGCTCGATAATGACGCCACATTCCCAACGCAATCCGGATGAGACAACTTGCGGCGTCAAGCCTCGCGCGGACGCGACGAGCGTCTCGGTACGATCGAGCATGCCGTCGAGCACTCGGCGCAATCTCGGACACGACGCTCGGGCCGCCAGCGTTTCGACGCCGATCCCTTCCGCCACGAGATCCCTCAGGGGTAGATAGACCCGGTCGAGTAGACGGTAGTCATCGGCGCAATCCTGCAGATGGTTCAGCACCTGCAACGCCGAGCACAGCGCATCGGAGGCAGGCCACGTCTCGCGACTCTCACCGTGAAGATCAAGCAGTTGCCGTCCGACCGGCGAGGCAGAGTAGCGGCAATACGCTATCAGATCGTTCCAGTCGTGATAGCGCAGTTTCGTCGCATCCAGGCGAAATGCTCGTAGTACCTCGTGGCAGTGCCGTGCGGTTATTCGCGTCTCGACCAAGCTTTCACGCATTGCCGCGGCGGCCGGCGAATCTTTACCTGGCGCACCGTCGAGAATTGCCGCCATGCGGTCGAGGCGGCGAACCTTCTCATCGGCAGTCAGCGCAGGGTTATCAGCGATGTCGTCGGCGTTTCGGGCAAACCGATAGAAGGCGTGCACATGCGGCCGCAGGTCGCGGCGGATCAACAGGGAGCCGACCGGAAAATTTTCTGCGCTGCGCCATTTGCCCGACGGCGTCTCGACGCTTGGGACAGCCTCATCCCGCAGCTCGGCCGGTTCAACGGTCATCGGAGATATCCGTTTGACTTGAACCAGCCGACGGCGTCGGCGATCGCATGGCGCGCCGGACGCGGCGTGTAGCCCAGCTCGCGAGAGGCCTTTTCCGAAGTGAAATACATCTTCTTTCGCGCCATCCGAACCCCGTCGAGCGTGATGAAGGGCTCCTTGCCGCTCAGCCGCGCCATAAGCTCGGCCCCAATCGCCACTGGATAGGCCACGGTATACGGAACCCGAATTCGCGGGGCCCGCCTGCCCGCCGCCTGCGCCACTTCTACGAGGATCCTCGCGAGCGACAGGTTTTCGCCGCCAAGGATATAACGCTCTCCGACGCGTCCCAGCTCCGCCGCCGCCAAGTGGCCGGCGGCGACGTCATCGACATGCACGATGTTCAGACCGGTCTCGAGATAGCCTGGCATATGCCCGCGCGCCGCTTCGAGAATGAGGCGACCGGTCGGGGTCGGCTTCCGGTCGCGCGGTCCGACCGGGGTCGACGGATTGACGATGACCGCCGGCAATCCTCGCCTGGCTATCAAGTCGCGGACGACTTCTTCGGCCAGAAATTTCGAGCGCTTGTAGGGGCCGATCATGTCTTCGACATTGCTCGGAGTTTCCTCATCAGCCGACCCCTGGGGAACCAGACCGAGAGTGGCAACGCTGCTCGTATAGACCACCCTTTCAACACCGGCATCGAGCGCGGCTCTCATCAGGACCCGAGTCCCCTCCACATTCGCGCGGAACATCGGCGCGGGGTCGGTGACCCAGAGGCGATAATCGGCGGCAACGTGGAACAAATACCGACAACCGACGACGGCACGCGCGAGCGACGGCGCGTCTTCCATCGAGCCTTCGACAACCTCTACGGAAAGATCGACGAGGTTGCGCCGATCACTGTTTGGGCGGGTCAGGACGCGAACATCAAGGCCCGCTCCCAACAGCGTGCGCGCCACAGCCGAACCGACGAACCCGGTTGCTCCGGTGACGAGGCACAAATCCGGCGAGAGTAGCATGGCCCTTCAATTTGACGGTCTACGGCTGATAGTGTCGCGGTTCAACCATACACATGGGTCTCGCGGAAACGGCATATCGCCGTTCAAGTACTCGGGAATCAACGCGTCGTCTCAAGCCTCCGATGCACTGTCGCCTATAGGCTGCTGCCGGTCCATAGCTTGGCCGTTAGCTGCTTCACTAGGTTGCGCGCGGTACCGGTCGCCCCTCGAACGGCACTGGCATCTTGCTGCCAGCGAGATGCGCGTAGTCACTTCAGGGCTGCGACTTAGCCCACGGCTGGTCTTTTTTCTCTTCTTTTTCTGCAGCTTCGCGAAACGCGGTGCGCACAAGCTCAGGCGCAGCGCGGATGTATTTTCTCGCCTCAGCGCGCGCGTCGTCGCGCAAACTACGGATGTAATCCAAAGCGTGCTCGATCGACCAGGGACGCTTCGTCCGCCGCTCGAAGTTTGGCTCGAAATCCGCCCAGATCACAGCCACCGCACCGCGGCTCTTCGCCCAATCTTCAATCGCCTTGCAGATACCCTCGTCTCGACCTCGGTGGGTACCGGATGCGCAGTCCACGAACCCAATCTGCTGCTCGCTTTCTGCCTTTTCTCGCTCCGTGAGATCCTTGATCGCATCTTCGAGGGTCGACCGTCGGCTGCGCGCGGACCAAACCTCAACCGGGGAGCCGTGATCGCGGTCGATCACAAGGGTCAAAGCGCCATTTCGACTCCTCGATATCCTTGAGAATTCCAGGGGGAGGTTCGGCCCCAGGCGCTCCCACTCATCGTGCTCAGTGGGGTACCTCTCCTGCCGCTGGTGAGATGTCTTGTCCGATGTTTCTTCCGGCTCCCAGAGGAGCGAGTCCCAACCGAGGATTCGGATCTCGGGCCGCGGCCGCAATTCGCCCTGGGGTTGCTCTAAAGTCTGCGCGGCACGACCGCCGTTCGGCGGACGAACCGCGGCGGGGCCCGGAGGAGCGGACGACGGAGCTGTTACCGCAGGGCCAGCGGGAGGAGGGAAGCTTGGAGATCGCACGGGTTCGAGATCCGCGACAGTAATCGACGCATTCGTCGTACGGACCGGGGAAGCGCATGCTACTAGGAGATTCAATGCTTGAGCCAGAGTCTCACTGCCGAATTGCTCCCGGAGATTGGCCAGCGTAATCACGTTTCTTTCGGCGTCGCCATCCACCCGAGCAGTGGCCTTTTCTAGTTCGGCTGCACGATCGGCGATGGTCTGTGCTCCGAGGCACTGCGGGGCCAGGGCGGTACAGAGGTCAAGCAGACGCGCCACCTGCGCCTGCCTGAGCGAGACAGCCCGAGCGAGGATGGGAGGATCGTCTTTTGGTGCTCCCTTGATCAGCGTACCTAGGGCGGAAACAGCCCGTCGCAGCACATCTTCGCCGACGACATTCATTAGCAGCAGGCCCATGTTATAGACCTTCACCTCATCGCTCATATCCTTCGTGCCAGAAAGAGTACTGATCCCTTGGATCCCCCCCTGCTGTTCGGCCAACGAGAGATTCTGCATGAGTGCGAAGCAATGCAGTGGCAGCGCACTCCTGGCACGCTCGAACGATACGCCCCGGATGATCTCGATGACTCTCTCCGAGCGCGGGCCGGCGCGCATTCGGTCACACTCGCGATCGGCAGCGTTGAGTATCACTTGGAGGACCGCCGCCGGTCCGATTGCAACATCCGACTCTCCCACCCGTAACGTGAACAAGGAGGTGCGGAAGAATGCCATCGTCCCGAAGCCCGCAAGCATAACCTGGGCGACGGTTGGGTTGAGCAGCGTTGTGGCGGCGGCGATGCGATGATCGCGAATAAGCCACAGCGCAAGGCCAGAGGCTAGGCCGTTGACGGCCACATAGACCCAGCCAGAGATCATGCCGAGCGGCGCCATTGGTCGGTCGCGGTAGCGGGCCACTAATTCGGTGATGCCAACCAGCGAACCAAAGAGTAAAGCGGCTGCGTACGGCCCCGGGTGCCCGTCAGAGGGTGCCAGGTTCCTTGTAAAGAGGAGCCCTGCAGCGAATGCCGCTGCCGCGACCAGAAGAATTATTGGCAAGTGGGTCGGGGCAGTAGAGAGTAGTCTTCGTCCCTTTTTACGAGCCTGTTGTGGCACCGGGAGCGAGCCGAATGAACTTGCGGCCATCACGCTCTTCCTGGTCTAGGATCTCCACTTGCCGGCGTTCCAGGAGTACGTTTACCGCCGCAACGATCGCATCTCGGGACAACTTCGTCTTGGCGACAAGGTCGGCGAGCGGCATCATGCCGTCGCGCAACGCCTGAAGCACTGCCGCGTCCGGCGGGCCTAGGTCCTCCTGTTGCGACGAGGCGTGTTTAAGCGAATTGAGCAGAAGATTGAAATTGGTAAGCTGTGACTGGGACATCTAACTACTCTCCTGCTGCCCGCAGATGATTACGTCATGATCCTTGGCGGCGCGTCCCTCAAGTTCGATCTCCGCCTTGATGTATTGCTTCACATCCGGTTCCACCACTCTGGGTGTGCAGCGCAGCAGAAAGGCTTCAAGCTCGGGACCGACATGAGTCACCTTTCCGGAGGCAAAGCGGACATCGCCTCTGTAGACGTGAACCGGGCCCGCGGTCGGACCATCAAGATGGTCGATGGTAAAACCCCGATACCCTAGCGACGCTGGGGGACGTCCCGGCGCATCGGGGGCGGCCCACGCTCGCCCCAGCATACGAGCGAGGGCGGCGACCTGGGACGCCGACAGTTTCCACCGCGGGTCGGAGCGGCCTGAGAAAACGTTCAGGATCACTTCCACAGCCATGTTGCACCCTACGACGTTTGCCCGCCTCTCGAATCAAGAAATCTGCACGAGACCCGGGCGCACCTCAAAGTATCCGCAGAACTGAATGTAGGGACCCCGGCTCGAGGTGCCAGGATCGGCGATGCGTATGCCGGCATTGTCGAGATTGCTAACCGCCGCTGAGCCCGGTTTATGCGACCAGCATCCGACAGTATCCTGACGCCACCAATGGAAGTCCGTGCCTGGCCAGAGCGCTAGCGCAGCATAGAAACCCTGCGACGCTGGAGAGGAGAAGCCGGAAGCTGGAAGCAGACCATCGGCTGTGGCACCGCTAGTCACGTTGTTGAGGCCGAAAGGCGACGCGCAACCCGCTCCGCTTTTCTTCCCCGGGACTGCCATCGAGTGCGTTATCATGTTAGCGCTGTAGTTGTAGCAATTGTTGAACGGCTGGACTTGCCAGCTATTCCACAGCGCAGGATTATAAACCGGCGCTTGAGCACCTGTACATGTCGGGCATACGGGTCCCGCTCCCGTCGCTCCGCGGCCCGCTGACGCGCCGCCAGAAACAGCCTGTGCTACCACTTCCATCACTTGCGGCTCCAGCCTCGGCTTCTGTTCGGAGACCGCCGCCGATTCTAGCAACCATCGCTCCAAAGTAGGAGAGGCCCGCCAGCTACGCGCCAACGGGTCGCGCAAAACCGAGACGGTACGGTTGTATATCCGCAATATTACCCGTCCCTCGGGACGCAACAGGTAGAGGCGAAAGCCTCGATAGCCGAGCAGCGACGGCCCTTCGATCTCTGGGGTAAAACGCTCCGCCTCGTCTGTCGTCAGCTGCTCGACGAGATCGGCTGTTTGGCGTGGCGTTAACAACCACTCAGGATCGGCCGATCCGCAAAAAACCTCCAGCACGGCAACATTGGAACACACCCCGATTGCGTTGCAATATTAGCAATCGCACTCTATCAACAACCCTTCGGGAAGTCAACGCCCAAATCGCCGTCTACGATCCCAGCACGTCAAATCGCGAACTGCAATACGAGACCTCTTTACGACAACATACCATAGGCTTGGCAATCGTGGTAGATTCATTTACACGCGTCAGTGGTTAAGAGGCTGCCTGCCTACAACTGCCTCCGGGACCGCAAGCCTCGATAGGTCGGCCGGACCGCCATTTTGGACGCGCTGGTTAGTCTTTGCTCGGCACAGAGCAAGGCGAAATGGTGGTCGGACGAGAGAATCGTCTCTGGCTCCAGAATATGGGGCGCGAGCTGTTGCCACCCGGCAATTGCTAAAATTGCATTTCAACAAATGCTCGCGCGTGCCGCTGCCGACCAATAGCTTTTCGGGAGGCTGGTCCAATTACTTTCCATCGGACGGGGCTTGGGGCGCGGGGGCAGACGAAGCCGCCGCAGGCGCGCCGACCGCTACGGCGCGGGCGCGCGCCGCTTCGGCCTTGTCGGTCTCCCCGAGCACGTCGTAGGCGCGGGCGAGACGTGCCCATCCTTCCTTGTCGTCCGGCTGCTGTTCGAGCCGCGCAGCGAGACGATCCACCATGCCGCGGATCATCGCTTGGCGCTCTTCCGGTGACATCGACTGGGCGGCGGCGAGGTCCTGCGTCGTCGGGCCCGCCCGAATGTTCGCACTCGCTGGCGGTTCACCCGGCGCGACCTCGGCGAGGCGCGCCGCGACGACTTTGCGCCACGGCGCGTCGGCCGGGGCATCGGCAAGCAGCGCTTGCAAGCCGGCCTTGGCCGCAACGTTGTCGCCGCGCTGCAGTGCGGTTTCGGCGCTGTAAAAGCGAGCACGCGGGTCGTTGCCGGATTTGGCAAACTCCGCCTCCGCCGCCGGTGTCACGGTACCTCCGGCGGCGAGCACGAGGACCTCGCCAAGCTCGGCGTGCAGCTGGGGCTCATCGGGCATCAAGGCAACGGCGCGACCGTAGGCCTCACGCGCGTCGCCGAAACGCTCGAGCGACGCCAACGTCCGACCGAGCAGGACCCAGCCTTCGGGATGATCGGGCTCGCGCTCGAGGCGTGCTTTCAGCTGGTCCGCCGCGGCGGCAAGTTCGGTCATATCGTGTGGGCTCGTCCCGCGCGCGGTCCCCGCAGCTGCCGGCGGATTGATCGCCGCAGGTGCGCCTACCGCGAAATAGACGGCAAGGACCGCCGCCGGCAATATACCGGCAACCCCGACCGCGGCGCCGGTGCGCCACGAAATCTCTGTCGGGTTGGCTCCGGCGAGCTCAGCTTCTTCGAGCTCCCGATCGGCTGCGGCCAGCATTCGTCGGGTGATCTCGGTTCGTACGGCGGCAGCCTGGTCCGGAGCGAGCCTTCCTTGCGCAAGCTCCGTTTCGATCTCCGCGAGCTGTCGCCGAAACATCACTTCGGCAGCCTCCCCTCTGCCCGCGCCGGGCCCGCCTCGCCATATGAGGGGTCGCAACAGAGCAGCCAGAGCCACCAGAACGAGCAGCCCGGCGACCGTCCAGAACCAGATCATCGAGGCTCGCCCAAGAGCAGCGCGGCGCGCTCGCTTTCGTCCGGGGTCAAGTCCGGCACTGACGGGTCGACGCGCCGGCGCCGCGCCCGGAGCAGCAGCCAGCCGCCGCCACCCAAAACCAGCACGGGTGGTGTCAGCCAAAGCACCCAGGTGAGCGGTGCGAAAGGCGGGTCGAGCAATACGAAGACACCGTATCGAGCTGCGATGTAATCGAGAACCTGCTGATCGGTGTCACCGGCGACCAAGCGTTGACGTAGCAGCAGACGCAGATCGTGGGCGAGATCCGCGTTCAATTCGTCGATCGACTGGTTCTGGCAGACCAGACAACGCAGCTCCTTGCTGAGGCCTCGTGCGCGCGCCTCCAGCGCCGGATCGGAGAGCCGCTCCGAGGGCTCGACCGCATGCACCAAAGGTGCCGCGATCACGACAAGCAGCACGGCTGCTAGGAGCCGCCGCACAATCATCGGGAGTCCACTAGCATCAAGAATCCACCGGTCGCGCAGCCGCTGTTACCGGCGCGCGGGCCACCGGCAGACGCATGCGCAGCCGGCGGTCGCTGAGCGAAACGAGGCCGCCCACCGCGGCAAGGACCGCGCCAAACCAGATCCACGGGACAAGCGGATTGTAATATGCCCGCAACACCCAGCCGCCCTGGCCATTGGGATCCCCGAGCGCTAGGTATAGGTCGCCAAAACCGTTTGTCGCGATCGCGGTGTTCGTGGTTTGGCTCCGCGCCACCGGATACCAGCGGCGTTCGGGATAGAGGGTCATCGCCGTCGCGCCGGGCCGCTCGACGCGGATCTCCGCGCGCTCGACATGGTAGTTTGCGACATCCCCTTCGGTTACGCCGACAAAACGCAACGTGCGGCCGGCAATCTCCAGCAAGTCTCCGGCATGCATGGTTTCGATCCGCTCGCTGCGCCATGCAGTCGAGACGACGATCCCGGCGATCAATACGCCAACACCAAAATGGGCGAGAGCATAGCCCCATGTGCCGCGCGGCAGATGGCGCAGCCGGCGCCAGGCAGCGGGCAGCGGCAATCTTGCAAGCCCGCTGCGATCGGCGAGATCGGTCAACACGCCGAGCATCGCCCAGGCCGCAAGCGCCACTCCCGCCAGCGCCGCCGGGGGGGCGGTGCGGTTGAAGAGGAAGACGATCACCGGCGCCAGGAATGCCCCCACAACGGCCGGTGATAGGCGACGAAGCGCCGCCAACAGATCTCCGCGCCGCCAGGCGAGCACCGGGCCGATCACCATCGCGACAATGCCCGGCATCAGGATCGGCACAAAGGTCGCATCGAAATATTGTGGGCCGACACTCAGTTTGACGCCGCTCCACACCTCGGCGAAGAGCGGATAGAAGGTGCCGAGGAAAACTGTCGCCATTCCCGCGCAGAGCAGCAGGTTGTTGAGCACCAAGGCACCCTCGCGGCTGACCGGCGCGAACGGGTTGCCGGTTTCCAGACCCGGCGCGCGCAACGCGTAGAGCACCAGCCCGCCGCCGACCACCAGCGCGATCAGGACCAGGATGAAAACGCCGCGCGCCGGGTCGACCGCGAAAGAATGGACCGAGGTCAGGACGCCCGAGCGCACTAGGAAGGTTCCGATCAAACTCATTCCAAAGGTCAGGATGGCGAGCAAAACGGTCCAGCGCTGCAGGGTCTCGCGCTTTTCGACCACGGCTGCCGAGTGCAGGAGTGCGGTGCCCAGGAGCCACGGCATGAACGAGGCGTTCTCGACCGGGTCCCAGTACCACCAGCCGCCCCAACCGAGCACGTAATAGGCCCACCAGCTGCCCAGGGCGATGCCGATCGTCAGCCCGCACCAGGCGCAGAGCGCCCAAGGCCGCACCCAGCGCGCCCATTGGGCGCCGACCCGCCCTTCAATCAGCGCGGCGATCGCGAAGGAGTAGGTGATCGAGAATCCGACATAGCCGAAATAGAGGAAGGGCGGGTGGAAGGCGAGCCCCGGATCCTGTAAGAGCGGGTTGAGGTCGCGCCCGTCGGCCGGGATCGGAAACAGCCGGTCGAACGGGTTCGAGGTCGCGATGATGAAGAGAAGCGTGCCAAAGCCCAAAAGGCCCTGGATCGCCAAAGTTCGCGCCCGCAGGCTTGTCGGCAGCGCCCGGCCGAAGGCGGCGACGAGACCGCCGAACAGGGTCAGCATCAAGACCCACAGCATCATCGAGCCTTCGTGGCTGCCCCAGACGCCGGTCACCTTGTAGAGCATCGGTTTCGCGGTGTGCGAGTTCTCGAAGACGTTGCGCACCGAGAAGTCCGAGATGATGTGGGCGTGCATGAAGACCGCGAAGGCGAGCGCCACTAGGCCGAACTGCAACAGCGCCGCGGGTTGCGACAGATCCATCAGCGCCCGGCTGCGCACCGACGCGCCAACCAGCGGCACCGTGCTCTGAACGAGGGCCACGAGCATGGCGAGGATCAGGGCGAAATGGCCGATCTCTACGAGCATCTCATCCTACCCGGGTCAGCGGCAAATTCCCGTGAACCGGGAAATTAACCGGGAAATTGCTGGATTCGACCCTGCTCATTTCAAAATCGTGAAGCATATCAAATAGTTGGTTCGATACTCACGGCTAGCCGAACCGGGAATTTCCGCGCAGAACCGGGAAATATCCGGGAATATCCGGGAACCGACGCGGATTTAGCTTTCCTGCAGCTATTCGCGCACGAGCGTTTACCTTCATGCGAGGCATCATGCCAGCGAGATGTGGTGTCACGATGGCGGATACGAGCAAGATCACTGCTAAGCGGAGCTCGTCCGATTACGGGATCGAGGAATGTAAGCTTCGGGTCAGGCCGCGCGGCGCAGAGTGAGCCTGGTCCACACGTCGCCGAGGCCGGCGACCAGCGCCTCGATGTCTTCGTCGCTGTGCAATGGCGACGGGGTCAGGCGTAAGCGCTCGGTGCCGCGCGGCACGGTCGGATAATTGATCGGCTGGACATAGATGCGGTGACGGTGCAGGAGCTCGTCGCAGGCGGCTTTGCAGAGGCCAGGGTCGCCGATCATGACCGGCACGATGTGGCTCGGCGACGGCATCACCGGTAACCCGGCCTCGGCCAAACGGCGCTTCAGGGTTGCGGCGCGCTCCTGATGGCGCTGGCGTTCGATCCGGCTCGTCTTCAGGTGGCGGATCGCGGCGAGCGCCCCGGCGGCCAGTGCCGGCGGCAACGAGGTCGTGAAGATAAACCCCGGCGCGTGGCTCCGCAGAAAATCAATGAGTGCGGCCGAGCCCGCGACGTAACCGCCAACCGTCCCGAAGGCCTTGCCGAGCGTCCCCTGGATCACCGTCGGGCGATGCATGATGCCTTGGTCCTCGGCGATGCCGCCGCCGCGCGGGCCGTAGAGCCCGACGGCATGCACCTCGTCGAGATAGGTCATCGCACCGAAACGGTCGGCGACGTCGCACATGGCGCCGATCGGAGCGATGTCGCCGTCCATCGAATAGACCAACTCGAAACAAACGAGCTTGGGCCGATCCGAGGCCACTTGCGCCAGCAACTGCGCGAGATCATCGGGATCGTTGTGGCGGAAGATGTGTCTCTCGGCGCGGCTGTTGCGGATGCCCGCGATCATCGAGGCGTGGTTGAGCGCGTCGGAAAACACCACCATACCCGGCAACTCGCGCGCCAATGTCGACAGTGCCGCGTCGTTGGCGACATAGCCCGAGGTGAAGATCAGCGCCGCCTCGCGCCGGTGCAGATCGGCCAGCTCGCGCTCGAGCAAGAGATGCACATGACTGTTGCCGGAGATGTTGCGGGTGCCGCCGGCGCCGGCACCGACCGCCCGCAGTGTCTCCTCCATCGCGGCGAGCACCGCCGGGTGCTGGCCCATGCCGAGATAGTCGTTCGAGCACCACACCGTGACTTCGGCGCCGATCCTATGATCGAAGGCGCGCGGAAAGCGCCCGCAGCGCCGTTCGAGATCGGCGAAGACACGATAGCGCCCTTCGGCGCGCAGCCCGTCGAGGCGCTTTTTGAAGAAGCCCTCGTAATCCATGGAGCCGCGACCTGGTTGCCGTTACTTTGGCTGAGTGAAATTCACGATTTTCTCGCCGGGCGGCGGTGTGGTGAATTGGTTGACGGGGCTCTCCACCCCATCGCTTACACCATTGTACCCCATCAACGTCACCGTGTAGTAATAAGTCGTCTCCGGTTTCAGATTGTAGAGGCGCGCCCGGAACACCGTTTCTGGATGGGCCTGGTTGAGCCGGATGTGATTTTGCGCCGTCTGGCTCAAATCGCTGGGATCCGTACCATAGTGCACGACCGCGGAATGATCGTCGTCCCCGCCAGGGTTGTTGGTGGTCCACCTGATAATCGCGAAGTCCTCTCGAGCGCCTTCGAGCATGGGTCCTTGGGTGATCTCGACGTGCGCGGCTTTCGGCGCTGGCGGAGGATTTTGAGCGGTGGTTGGGTTCGACAAGAGAAGGCTGCCGACGGCGGCGATGATCGCCAGTTTCACGAGCAGTCCGTTCATTGAACAAATCCCCATTGCTGTTCCCTTGGAGAGGAGTATGGGGGTCGCGCGCAGCCCCCATACCTCTTTCAGGCGCTACGGGATCGGATTCGGGCTCGGCAGCGGCGCGACACCGCAGATATCCGTCGCACAAGGGAATGTCGCCAGATTCCAGGTGGGAATCAGGGTTTCATTACCTTGGTTCGATGCCGTCTGACCCGGCAACGTGGTCGAGCACGAACCGGTAAAGGTATCAATGTTCTTGTAGGTGCTGACGGTGGGGTCGGCCGGGTTGTAACCGTCCGTCAGCGTTTGCAGGAAGGCTACGATCTGGTTCTCCTCCGTATCCGTCAGGCCGAGCATACCGGTCGTCATGTCGATGTTGTTCGGGACCTCGGGCATCGGCCAGCAGTCCACTTTTTCCGTGGTTCCCGCCGGGCAGTGACCAGACGTAACAGGGAAGTCGTACGCCATCACATCGCGCGTATTATAGAAGTGCACCAGTTGCTTCAGGCTCTTGATGTAACCGTTGTGAAAGAACTCCTTCTGGAAGTACGGTAACCCGGTCCCGGCCTCGGTGGTCGGGCACTGCGGCGGTGTCAGCGCCACATCGCGCGCCGTCATCACCTGCATTTGGCCGTCCACCGTGGCCGCACGCGATAGCCACTCCGGCTGGTTGGGGTCGGGAAAGGATTGCGGGCCGCTTCTGAGGAAATTGCCGAGCCCCAAATCTCGGTAGCGCATGCCGTCGGGATTAGGGATGAACCCGAAGCGATCCATCTTGTTCTCATAGAACAAGCTAATCCTGGGATTGAGCGGCAGGCCTTCATTGGCAAAGCCGTGGCAGGTGAACAGAGGCTGTACGCTGGCCGTGTTGCCGGTGTCGGTCTGGCCCGGCGTCAGCAGGGTGGATCGTCCGTCAACGTGGCATGAATTGCAGTTGCCCTTGCCGTTGAACAGCTCGAAACCGGCCGTCTCGTCCGCCGTCAGCGTGGCCTTGCCCGCCAGGAAAAAGTCGAATTTCGAGTTGAACGGGCTGATATCCGGCGAGCGTTCGAGGAACGAAAGGGACTGCCCCCAGTGATCATAAATATTGGCTGCCTTGGTGCGGTCTGTCAGACTTAGCCCAACCGGTGTGGCGCTGCCCCCGAATATCGCCGCCCCATTGGGGGTGGCGCAGATCTGCGCGGTGTCGGACGGCCAAGTGATGTCGAAGTCCACGCCCCAGACCAGCTCGAACAGCCGTCGGTAGTTCGCCAGGGATAACTTGTAGGCAATGCAAGCGATGTCGGGGTTCCCCATTTCGAGCGGATCGACCGGAGGACCCTGCGCCTGTTCGGCGTCGGGTGTCTGCAGCTTGTATCCGGTCGCGCGCCCATCCCAGAAGTTTCCGCCAAAGAACAAGCTCGTGGTCGGGGTGGACTGTGTCGTATTCAAGTTGAGCACGGGGAACGTGTGTGAATACGTGTACCGCTGGGCGGTCCGCTTGGCCGCCCGAAAATGAAACGATCCGGGATACGCGATCATCGTCAGATTGACGGACTGGATCGGCCCGCTGAACGCAGCATACGGCATGTGGCAGAACGCGCAGGCCGTGTTGTTGAACGGCGAGATGTTCTGGTCGAAATTCAGCAACCCCCCTAATATCCGTTGTGCGTCATATCCGTTTGGAACAAGTATTGGCGGGTTGCCTGAATAAGCCGGCGTCGGTGACAATGCTTGCCACTCCGCGAAATAACGAGCGAAGATGGTATTAACCTCGCGCCGAACCCTTGCAATCTCCGGATTTATATCGGGCGGGAGAATGCTGGGCGGCGTGAAGCCAGGCAATGCCGGGTACGGGTTGTACGGTGGATTTGGTGAGGGAAGGGCTTGGGCCGACGCGGCGTGGGGAAGGCTCAGGAGCCCGACCACCGCTGCTAGACCTGCTGTCACCAATCTCGATATGTGTCGGCGCATCGTCGTTCCTCCTCGCCGCTGGTGCCGGGAGCGTGCTGCTCTTTCGATACTGATGCCCCACTGTCGGCAACCGGAGGTTAACGCCGAGCCCCTCTGCCGGTCTTTGGTCCGCAACTGAGATTTCCTAAGATAAACCAAGATTAACGAGGTAAGCCCCTCGTGGACGCAGAGGGCCGGGGCTGAACCAGGGCTGAACCGGGTCGTCTCCGGCCAGCGAGGTCGCGGGACGGCAAGGCCAGTATTCCGGAGCATTGACCAATATTCCGGAGCATTCCGAGCTGTTTGCGCGAGTTCGCGCGCCATCGGCGGCCGCATAACGCACTCTGTCGCCATTCATTGCGGTAATATGACAGTAAATTGACACCAGACCGGCGCTTGGACGGGACAGCACCGGGAGTTTCGTGCCTTGAAAGTTTCAAAAAGCCTGGCCCAACTCGCCTTGAGTTGACAGTAAGGTCGATGAGGACGCATCTTAGGAAAGTTAACGATATCTAAGAAGCCGAGGCCTGCAGACCACGACCGCCTGAATGACCCTAAAATTCGGCCGCTTTCAGGTGCTACCGCACCGCCGCGAATTTCTTGCCGACGGGGTGCCGGTCTCCCTTGGCAGCCGAGCGTTCGATGTGCTGATGGTCCTGATCGACGCGGGCGGCGAACTCGTTACCAAGGACGAAATCCTGAGCCGCGTATGGCCGGGGATGGTGGTCGAGGAGCACAGTCTTCAGTTTCATATCTCGACGATGCGCAAGGTCTTGGGAGAAGATCGCGGCTTCATCAAAACCATCTCTGGCCGCGGCTACAGGCTCGTTGCCGATATCACCCCTGCCGCCGGCGAACAGGAAGCGCTTGCCGGCCGAGGCGCTGCGTTGTCGCCGCCGCCCCTCCCCGACGCAGAGAGTCCAACGAACCTTCCGGCGCCGACGTCGGAGCTGATCGGCCGCGAGGTAGAGCTCTCCGAGGCGTCCACTCTCCTGACGGCTCATCGGCTCGTCACCTTGGTCGGAGCTGGAGGCATCGGCAAGACGCGACTGGGCCTCGAGGTCGCGCGTCACCTGCGGCCCAACTTTACCAACGGGGTATGGGTCGCCGAGCTCGGGCGACTGTCCGATCCCGACCTTGTCCCAGTTACCGTCGCTGCTGCGCTCGGGCTCGAGATTGCCGGCGGTGGGGTAACACCTGAACAGGTCGCGAGTGCGCTGAGCGCGAAGCGGCTCCTGCTTGTGCTCGATAATTGCGAGCATGTGATCGACGCCGCGGCGCGCATGGCCGAAGCATTGTTGCGGGCCAACCCGGCGGTACATGTGATGGCGACGAGCCGCGAGCCGCTGCGAGCAGCGGATGAGTGTCTTTACCGGGTGCCGCCGCTCGCTGTGCCGGCCGAAGGTACCGAGGATATCGAGGATTTGTTGAGATACGGCGCAGTTCAGCTGTTCGTCGCACGGGTGCGCGCGACGGAGCCGCACTTCGCGCCGGACCAGCGCATTGCGCCGGCCATCGCGGGAATCTGCCGGCGCCTGGACGGCATCGCGCTGGCCATCGAGCTCGCGGCCGCCCGCGCCGCTACGCTCGGAGTGGAAATGATAGCAACCCACCTCGACGATCGTTTCCACCTGCTGGTCGCCGGGCGCCGCACTGCGCTGCCACGGCACCAGACGCTGCGGGCGACGCTAGACTGGAGTTATGAGCTGCTCTCTGAGGCCGATCGCATAGTCTTGCGGCGCCTTTCAATCTTCGCTGGCAGCTTTACCCTGGAGGCAGCGGGTACGGTCGCGGCGAGCGCCGAGCTCGCGGCGTTGGATGTCATCAATGCCGTCGCGAACCTTGTCGTGAAGTCGCTCGTCATCGCGAATGCCGGCGACACAATTGCGCGCTATCGGCTCCTTGAAACAACGCGTGTCTACGCTCTGGAGAAGCTCACCGAAGGCAGTGAGCTCGAACCTATCGCACGACGCCACGCCGAGTACTGTCGGGACCTCCTGGAGCGGGCGGAGACCGAGTTGGAGACGAAGTCCACGGGCGAGTGCCTGGCGGCATACGGTCCTTGGATTGATAACATCCGTGCGGCACTGGATTGGGGCTTTTCACCAAGCGGCGATGCGTCGATCGGCATGGCAGTCTGAGGTGGACCCCGATGGTGAGACAGCCGGAGCCGCTGCTTAAGGTGTAGCCCGGCCGATTTCGATGTCGGCTCCGATCGCGGTGACCGCGATGGCTAGTTTGACGATTCTACTTTTCACCTCATCAATATCAAATCCTTTGTTGGCTGTGGCGCCTGTGGGTATGTGGGCGAAGGCGAGCATTTCCCCGCTGTCCGAGCTGGCTCGGGAAGCGGGGGAAGCGGAGCCGGTCGGCAACGCCGATCGTCCACATATCCACAGGCCTTCCTGGTAAATTTGCCGCGGCGTGCGATAGCCGAGGCTCTGGTGCTGGCGCTCCTCATTGTAGAAATCGAGCCAAGCTCCAATACCTGCTTTGGCCTCCGACACGCTCGCATAGGCGTTGAGGTAGACCTCCTCGTATTTGAGGCTTCGCCACAGCCGCTCGACGAAGATGTTGTCCATGCACCGGCCCTTGCCGTCCATGCTGATGGTGATCTGATGATCCTTCAGCGTGCCGGTGAAATCGTCGCTGGTGAACTGACTGCCCTGGTCGGTATTGAAGATCTCGGGCCGGCCGTATCGGCAGAGCGCCTCCTCGAGCGCCTCGACACAAAAATCGGCGCCAAGCGTGTTCGACAGTCGCCACGCCAGCACCGCGCGGCTGACCCAGTCCATGACGACCACCAGATAGAGAAAGCCCTTGGCCATCGGGATATACGTAACGTCCGAGCACCACACCTGATTGACCCGCTCGATCGCCATCCCGCCGAGCAAGTACGGGTAGATCTTGTGCTCAGCTGCCGCCTTGCTGGTGTGCGGGCGCTGGTAGATCGCCACCAGTCCCATCAGACGCATCAGTCGCTGGACCCGCTTGCGGTTGACTAGGTGACCCCGGGTGGCCAGCCATGCCGCCATTCGGCGCGAGCCGTAATAGGGCCGCGCCAGATAGTGCCGGTCGATCAACGCCATGATGGTACGGTCCTCCTCGCCGACCTCGTCCGGCCGCCGGTAGACCGAAGAGCGCGATATCGCCAGCAAACGGCACTGCTGTGATATCGGCAGCGCCGGATCCGTGCGCTCGACCAGCGCGCGCCGTTCCGCTCGGCTCATTTGCCGAGCTTTCGTGCCAAAAAATCGTTTTCGACCTTCAGTTGGCCAATCTGCCGGTACAGAAGATCGACCTGCGCCTCGCTGGCCACACTCTCGACCGTTGCACCGCCGCCTTCGAAAACACTCGCCGCCCCGTCCAGCAGCTGCTTCTTCCAGTTATAGATCTGGTTCGGATGGACCCCGAACTCACTCGCCAGTTCGGCGATCGTCCGGTCACCCCTGACCGCCGCCAGCGCCACCTTCGCCTTGAACGCCGCATTGTGCTTCTTCCGTGTCCGCTTCATGTCCTGCTCCTGCGCCATCGCGCTTTCTAGGGGCAGGGCTCCACCTTAGCCAACTGTCTCATTTTTGGGGTCCATCTCAGTCACGGCCGCCTCGTTGCCCCTGTGGATGCACCTTTCGCTTATGGAAGAGTGTCGCGGCCGCGTCGAACGAGCACTCGCCAGCCTCGCGCCAGGATCAAGTGGAGATCTGCGCCGCAAGATGAAGCTCTACGCAGCGCTTGGCCTCTCGCTGATGGAGACGAAGGGTCCGGCGTGTGCCGGTGTGGCCTGGACAAAGGCGCTCGAACTTGCGCGAAGCCTTGACGACACCGCGTATCAGTCGCGGGCGCTCTGGGGGCTGTGGATGTGCGCTCTCACTGGCGGCGAGTACCGGACGGCGCTGGCGCTCGCCCAAAGGTTCTGCAGCCTTGCTGCAAACCAGCCCGACCCGGTCGATCTGCTCGTTGGCGATCGAATGATAGGGACTCCACTGCATTATCTGGGAGACCAGACCAATGCGCGGCGCCACATCGAGCGCATGCTGGCTCGCTATGTCGCCCCCGTTCACCGATCGCATATTATCCGCTTTCAATTTGACCAGCGGCTGAGGGCACGTTGCACTCTAGCGCTGATCCTCTGGCTTCAGGGATTTCCCGATCAGGCAATGCGCACTGCTCAAAGCAGTGTTGGGGAGGCTTGCGCCGCCGATAACGCGCTCTCGATGTGTAATACGCTGGCCCAAGCCGCGTGCCCGATCGCGCTTTTCATCGGCGATCTGGCGGCAGCGGAACGCTTCGTGGCGATGCTGCTCGACCATTCAGCAAGGCATGCGCTGGCCTCCTGGCACGTCCAGGGCCATTGTTTCAAGGGGGCGTTATTCATCCAGCGCGAGGATGTCGTTATTGGGTCGCAGCATCTGCGCTGCGCTCTTGACGAGCTTCGGACGATCGGGTTCGTCCAGCGCTACCCGGCATTTCTCGGCGCTTTGGCGGAAGGCCTGGCCCGTGCCGGGCAAGGGGCCGAGGGTCTTGTAGCGATCGACGAGGCGCTCGCGCTAGCCGAACGAGATGAAGGGCTCTGGTGCGTCGCCGAGCTGCTGCGCATCAAGGGCGAGCTTGTTCTGTCGGAGGGCGGACCTGACGCCGCCGAGGCGGCCCAAGATCACTTCAGGCAAGCCCTCGACTGGGCTCGCCGACAAGGCGCCTTGTCTTGGGAGCTGCGTGCTGCCACGAGTCTCGCCCGACTGTGGCGCGACCAGAATCGCACCAAAGCGGCGCGCGAAATTTTGGCTCCGGTCTACGACCGGTTCACCGAGGGATTTGAGACGACCGATCTCAAAGCAGCAAAATTGCTGCTCGATGGTTTACGGCAGTCGCGACGCCAACACGTCGGTGTCGCTGCTCTAGCGATTTCGCTTTGTGCAGGCGTTGGCGGCGTCGCCGAACTACTTGCGGCTTTTTGAGTGTCTGTGCCGCGGACTATGTCCCTCCTTCAAGGCATCGTATTCGTGACCTCCTCGCGCGCCTGCTAGCCCGGATTTCTCACACGGACTCGACGCTCGTACCGCCGCGTGCCTGCTCGATCGCGTCCTCGGGCGAGAAGAGGAATGACTATACCAATTATCTCCCTCGCCCCGCTTGCGGGGAGAGGGCCGGGGTGAGGGGCGATTGACGGGTCTGAACC
The DNA here is from genome assembly GCA_963703745.1 of uncultured Alphaproteobacteria bacterium. Taxonomy (GTDB): domain Bacteria; phylum Pseudomonadota; class Alphaproteobacteria; order ATCC43930; family CGMCC-115725; genus AP-15. The sequence goes on from CAVPFL010000003.1 coordinate 458,198, forward strand.
GGATAGATGTCGGACACTTTGGACCGGAAACATGCCTGACAGTCGAAAATGGTAGTCGGTACATAGTTCGTCCGCGTGGATCCAAGCATAGCATCGTGCTCACTCTGTCAAGGACGCTTCGCGCCGGCTTCGCCGGGGGCCAAGGGGCCCTCCTTGACTGCCGTTGCGCGCGCTGCTCTGCCAGTGGGCAGGTCGGGACGGAGGGATAGGTCAAAATACGATCGAACAAAGGGATAGCTTATTGAGGAGCGAAGTTGACGAAGAACGAACCGAGAAATCTGTCAGGCATGTATCCGGTCCAAAGTGTCAGATATGTACCCGGTCGCTCAGACGTAGTAGCGATCGATCGGCTCCCGGCGAGCTAATTTGAAGCCGCCGAGTCGGCGACCGCGAATGCGTATCCACAACGTCAATTCTGCCTGCGTGAGCGCGCGCCGCAGTGATTGCGCACGCTCAGCACGCTTTTGGTCCTTTCCCCGTAACGCGGTAATCCCTCTGCCTAAGAGGCTTGCCCCTCACCCCTACCCTCTCCCCGCAAGCGGGGCGAGGGAGTTGACACCCTGTCCGCCTTGGAGCCACCCTGACGCTGAGATAAACCCTTGTATCGAATTGATTTTATCAGGTTCAGGATCCCGATGTGTGAGAAATCCGGCTAGGATCACGCAAGGGATGCTCGGTTTGTGATAAGAACAAAGTATGGACGACCTCATGGCGCGGATCGCCGCGAAGAAGGCGGACCTTGACCGGCTGCGTCCCGTGGTGGGCGCCGGACTTGGCAATCTCGAGCACATTCACGATCTCGACCTGACCTACACTTCGAACGCGATCGAGGGGAACACGCTCAGCGCCGCCGAGACGGCGCTCGTCATCGAGCAAGGGATCACGATCGGCGGCAAGCCGCTCAAGGACCATCTCGAAGCGATCGACCTCTATGGGGCGATCGGCTATGTACGAGCATTGGCGCGCTGCGGGACGCCGCTGACGCAGGCCGACCTGCGACAGCTGCATCACCTGGTGGTGCAGCGCTCGCATCCCGATATCGCCGGCCGCTACGCCGATCAGGGCCGTTACGTCTTGACCGAAACCGGTCGGCATACCTTTCCACCGCCGACGGAAGTGCCCCCGTTGATGGGAGATCTAGCCCGCTGGCTGGGGGTCGCGCCCGATACACCGGAGACGGCCTTCGCGGCGCACCGGCGGCTGGTTGACATCCATCCGTTTAACGACGGCAACGGTCGCACCGCGCGGCTCCTGATGTATCTGATCCTGATCCGCGGCGGCTACCCGCCGGTTGCCGTGCGGCCGGAGGACCGGCCCGCCTATGTCGGGGCCTTGCAAGAGGCACAGGCCGGCCGAGGGTCGGCGCGCTTCGATCGTCTTCTCTACGAGCGATTGGACGCGACTTTGGGGGAATATTTGAGCGCCGCCAAAGAGGTCCACTCGGCCCGGTCTTGCCAGCGAGACCGTGATGCCGTTCGGATCGCCTCGTATTTTAGCCTACTCCGCGGCCGCCGGTATCGCGACCGGTTCAACTTTGGCGGCGCAGAATTTGTACTCCGGGATCTTGCCGAACGGGTCGAGCTGCGGGTTGGTCAGCACGTTGGCGGCGGCTTCGGCGTAGCAGAACGGAACGAACACCTGTCCCGGAGCGACGGCGCTGTCAGCCCGCGCCTTCAATTCGATCGCCCCGCGGCGCGTCGTGACGCGGATCGGGTCGCCGGCGGCGATGCCGAGGCGGCGCAATTCGGCCGGGGCAAGCGACGCCACCGCCTCCGGCTCGATCTCGTCGAGCACGGCGGCGCGGCGCGTTATCGCACCGGTATGCCAATGTTCGAGTTGGCGCCCAGTCGTCAGCACCATCGGATACTCGGCGTCGGGCTCCTCGGCCGGGGGGATGATCGCCGCCGGCACCAGCCGTCCGCGCCCGGACGCGGTCGGGAAGCCGTCGCCAAAGACGATGTCGTTGCCGGGCTGGTCCGGAGCGTCGCACGGATAAGTCACCGAGCTCTCGCGCTCGACCCGCTCCCAGCTGATGTTGTCGAGCGATGGCATCGCCAGTTTCATTTCGGCGAACACATCGGCCGGGCTGGCATAGGACCAGTCGAGCCCGATGCGGCGCGCGATCTCTTGGATGATCCACAGATCCTGGCGCGCATTGCCCTGAAGCGGCAAGGCGGCGCGGCCCCTCTGTACCTGGCGGTTGGTGTTGGAGACGGTGCCGTCCTTCTCGGGCCACGCCGAGGCCGGCAACACGACATCGGCATATTTCGCGGTTTCGGTCAGGAAGATGTCCTGCACGACGAGATGTTCGAGCCGGGCTAGCCCCTCCCGCACGTGCTCGACATCGGGGTCCGACATCGCCGGGTTTTCGCCCATGATGTAGATGCCCTTTATCTCGCCGCGATGCGCCGCGTCCGAAATTTCGACGGTGGTCAACCCGCGCTTGTCATCGAGCGGGGTTTGCCACAGCGCTTCGAACTTTGCGCGGACCTCTGGGTCCTCGACCGATTGGTAATCGGGATAGACCATCGGGATCGCCCCCGCATCCGAGGTCCCTTGTACGTTGTTCTGGCCGCGCAGCGGGTGCAGCCCGGTGCCGGGGCGTCCGACCTGGCCGGTGATCAGCGCCAGCGCGATCAGGCAGCGGGCATTGTCGGTGCCGTGGACATGCTGCGAGATGCCCATGCCCCAGAGAATGATCGCGCGTTCGGCGCGGGCGTAGGTGCGTGCGACCTCGCGCAAGGTCGCAGCGTCGATGCCGCAAATCTCGGCCATTTTTTCTGGCGGATAGTCGCGGATGTGCTCGCGCAGGGTCTCGAAGTCTTCGGTGTGCGCCTGGACATACTGCCGGTCAAAGAGCCCCTCCTCGATGATCGTGTGAATCAGAGCGTTCAGCAGCGCGACATCGCGCCCGGGATTTAAGCGCAACCAAGCCGTTGCATGCCGCGCCAAAGTGTATTCGCGCGAATCGATCACAAAGAGTTTGACCCCGCGCTTGGCCGCCTGCTTGAAAAAGGTCGCGGCGACCGGGTGGTTTTCGGTCGGGCGCGCGCCGATCACGATGACTAGGTCGGCGTCCTCCGCTGCGTTGAACGGGGCGGTCACCGCACCGGACCCGATGCCCTCCATCAGCGCGGCGACCGACGAGGCATGGCACAGCCGCGTGCAATGATCGATGTTGTTGCTGCCAAAGCCGGTGCGCACCAGCTTCTGCATGAGGTACGCCTCCTCATTCGTGCCCTTGGCGCAAGCAAAGCCGGCGAGCGCCCGGTGGCCGTCGCGCTCGCGAATGCGCCTGAGGCCCTCGGCGGCGCGGTCAAGTGCCTCCTCCCAGCTCGCCCTCCTGAAATGCGTATAGGGGTCGGCCGGGTCGATATCAACGTCACGCTTTGAGACGCCGTCTTTGCGGATCAGCGGCTCCGTCAGCCGGTCCGGGTGAGCGACATAGTCAAAACCAAAGCGGCCCTTGACGCAGAGCCGATTATGATTGGAGGGGCCATCTCTGCCCTCGACTGCGACGATATGGTCGTCCTTGATCCTGTAGGTCAGCTGACAGCCGACCCCGCAATAGGGACACACGCTGTGCACTTCACGGTCGGGGGCGTTGGCGTAGACGCCGTTCGCATCAACCATGGTCGCCGGCATCAAGGCACCGGTCGGGCAGGCCTGCACGCACTCGCCACAGGCCACACAGGTGCTGTTCCCCATCGGATCGTCGAAGTCGAAGATGATCTTTTCGTGCCAATTGCGCGCCGCCATGCCAATCACATCATTGACCTGGACTTCGCGGCACGCGCGCACACAGAGATTGCATTGGATACAGGCGTCGAGCTGCACCGCCATCGCCGGATGGCTGCGGTCGGGCACCGGGGTCGCATGCTGCGGGAAGCGGCTGTCACTGACGCCGATACGGTCGGCCCACTGCCACAGCCGCGAGTTCGGGTCGTGCGCGGCAGCGCGGTCTGGCTGGTCGCCGATCAGGAGCTCGAACACCATCTTACGAGAAAATCGGGCGCGCTCGCTGGCGGTCTGCACCTTCATCCCGGAGGTCGGTTGGCGCACGCAGGAGGCGGCAAGCACTCGCTCACCCTCGATCTCGACCATACAGGCCCGACAATTACCGTCGGCGCGGTAACCAGGCTTCGGCAGCCAGCAGAGATGCGGGATCTCGACGCCCTGCCGGTCGGCAACCTGCCAGATCGTCTCGCCCGGTTGCGCCTCGACCTCGGCGCCGTCGAGAGTAAAGCGGATGGGTTCGGTCATCGCGAAGTCCTCATCAAACCCGGCGAAGCTTTTGGATGAAATCGTTGACCTCAGGCTGTGTCCAGGTATCGCCATGATGCCAAAAGTCCAATAGGTCTTCCTTATTGCGCGATACCCAATCAATCACTTGCGGCGACATTTGGCGAACGACCCGCGCCGGGAGGCTGTTGGCGATGACTGTCGGCGTGTCCGTTACCGAGACCGAAAAGCTCGGCTGGGTGCGGCCCGGCTGCACAAAATATTTCACGCGTGGCCCGTGTGCGCCCATCGCCGTCGAGATGAAAATTGTGCCAGGCACGCCAGTTTGGACGCTCGTCAGATTGGCCATCTCGACGGCGTCCTCGTGCGACAATTCCTCTGCCAAGAAGGTGTCGGCCGGTATGCCGCGCGGGGTCGTGAGGAAGCCGAGCGTCACACCAAGTCCTCGCGGAAGTGCTTCAGCACCATCTTGACTGGGTTCATCGCGGCCTGGCCGAGACCGCAGATGGACGCGTCGGTCATGACCCGGGTCAGTTCGTCTAGCAGCGGTTCGTCCCAATGCGGCATCGTCATCAGTTTGACCGCCTTCTCGGTGCCGGCGCGACACGGCGTGCATTGGCCGCAGCTCTCGTCCTCGAAAAACCGGAGCAGGTTCAACGCCACGGCCCTCATGTCATCCTTGTCGGAGAGGACGACCACCGCGGCGGATCCGATCAAGCAGCCCTCGGGCTCGAGTGTCCCGAAATCGAGCGGAATGTCGGCCATCGACGCCGGCAATATGCCGCCCGAGGCGCCACCAGGCAGGTAGCCTTTGAATACGTGGCCGTCCGACATGCCGCCGCAATACTCCTCGATCAGCTCGCGCGCCGTGATGCCGGCCGGGGCGAGCTTGACGCCAGGATTTTTGACCCGCCCGGAGACCGAGAAGGTACGGCGCCCTTTGCGGCCATTGCGCCCTTCCCGAGTGAACCACTCGGGGCCCTGCTCGACGATGTCGCGGACCCAGTACAAGGTCTCGAGATTGTTGCACAGGGTCGGCCGGCCGAAGAGCCCGACCTGAGCGGGGAAGGGGGGGCGTTGCCGCGGCAGCCCGCGCTTGCCCTCAATGCTTTCGAGCATCGCCGATTCTTCGCCACAAATGTAGGCGCCGGCGCCACGCCGAAGGTGAATGCGCACATGCCGCGCGAGCCCAGCCGCCTCGATCGCGGCCATCTCCTTATCCAGGATCATGCGGCATTGCGGGTATTCGTCTCGCAGATAGATGTAGATCTCCGCCGCCTCGACGACCCAGGCGGCGATCAGCATGCCTTCGAGAAACCGGTGCGGGTCGGTTTCGAGAAAATAGCGGTCCTTAAAGGTGCCGGGTTCACCCTCGTCGGCATTGACCGCGAACAGCCGGGGTGCGGGCTCCTGGCGCACCAGACGCCACTTTCGACCGGCCGGAAACCCCGCGCCACCAAGCCCACGCAGCCCGGCATGTTCGAGGATTTCGATCACCTCTTCCGCCCTGCGCTCTCCGGCGAGGCAGGCCGCAAGCAGGCGATAGCCACCGCCGGCGCGATAGGCGTCGAGACCGATATAAGCCGGGACCGCGGGATGCGTGTCGCCCGCCGCCAAGGCCGCGCCGACGCTGGCTGCCGTGGCGTTCTCGTGCAGCGCGTGCCCGATCGCTACGACCGGGGCCTTGTCACAACCGCCCATGCAGGGGGCGCGGACGACGCGCACGCGATCTCCGAGCCGGGCCTCCAGATCCGCCATAAGTTGCGCCGAGCCCGTGAGTTCGCAGCTGAGGCTGTCGCACACACGCACCGTTACTGGCGGCGGCGGTTTCTCGTCGTCCATCACGACGTCGAAATGGGCGTAGAACGAGGCAACCTCATAGACCTCGACCAGCGCCAGCCGCATGTCATCGGCGAGGGCGGCGAGATGGCGCGCATGCAGACAGCCGAAATGGTCCTGTAGCAGGTGCAGATGCTCGATCAGCAGATCGCGGCGGCGCTCCCGCTCTCCGAGCAATGCCTGAACCTCGGTGAGCGCCGTCGGATCAACCTGCCGGCCCTTTGGGTGATTGGGACCCCGGCGACGCCCGAAACCGGGATGAATCCGCCGGTCATGTTTCGCGGTTGTGGGCAAAAGCTATGCCTCCGGAGCGCGGGCCTCTGGCCCGCATTGCGGGCGAGACGCCCGCGCTCCCATTAAACCGCTCCTTCCTTGTGCATAACCGCGATCTCGGCTGTGTCGTAGCCCAGCCAGCCGAGGATCTCGTCAGTATGCTCGCCGAGCAATGGCGAGCGCTTTACCTCGACCGGCGAGTTGGAGAGGTTGATCGGAGAGCCGACCTGGACATAGCGGCCGCGGGTCGGATGGTCGACCTCGACCAGAAAGCCGCGCTCATAGAGTGACTTGTCCTCGTAGATGTCCTTCATCGACAGGATCGGGCCGCACGGCACGTCGACCTCGTTGAGCGCCGCCATGACCTCGAACTTGGTCTTGGTCATCGTCCATTTCTCGATGATCGAGAAGCATTCGGGGATCTTGGGCAGTCGCGCTTGCGGCGTCGCGAAGCCGGGATCGGTGATCAATTCCTCGCGGCCGCAGAGCTTCATCAGCGGCTCCCAGCATGGCGGTTGGATGATCACATAGACGTAGTCGTTGGGTCCCCCGGGAGCGCAGCGCAAGGCGGCGCCAGGCTGTCCGCCACCGGAGGCGTTGCCGGCGCGCGGCACCGCGTCGCCGAATTCCTTGTTCGGGTATTCGGTCAATGGCCCGCGAAGCAAGCGCTGCTGGTCGCGCATCTTGACCCGACACAGATTGAGCACCGCGTCGGTCATCGCGACCTCGACCCGCTGGCCCTTGCCTGTACGCTCGCGCTGGTAGAGTGCGGCAAGGATCCCGGCAATTGTGTGGACGCCCGTGCCGCTGTCGCCGATCTGAGCGCCGGTCACGGTCGGCGGCCCGTCCTCCCAACCGGTCGTGCTCGCCGCTCCACCCATGCACTGGGCGACATTCTCATAGGCCTTGCAGTCCGCGTAGGGACCCGGGCCGAAGCCCTTGATCGAGGCATAGATCACCCGTGGATTGAGCTCCTGAAAGCGCTCCCACGTGAAGCCCTGCCGATCGAGCACGCCAGGGCCGAAATTCTCGACGATGATGTCGCTGCGCCGGACCAGCGCCTCGATCACCGCCTTGCCTTTGGGGGACTTCAGATTAACCGTGATGCTGCGCTTGTTCGAGTTCAGCATCGTGAAATAGAGGCTGTCGGCGCCCTTGACGTCCTGCAATTGGCCGCGGGTGATATCGCCGCGACCCGGCATCTCGACCTTGATTACATCTGCACCCATCCACGCCAGAAGCTGCGTCCCGGTCGGGCCCGCCTGGACATGGCTCAAATCGAGGACACGAACACCGTCGAGCGCTTTTGCCATCGTTCGCCTCACGCTAATTCGTCATTCCCGCGAAAGCGGGAACCCAGGGGCCACCGCTCCGTCGCTCGCTCCTGGGCCCCCGTCTTCACGGGGGCGACGGTTGGACTTGCTTTCACATCGTCGCCTATCGCGTCGAGAAAATCGCCGTGTTGCTCGACGTGTGCCGCGAGCCCCAGCGCATGCTCGCGCGCCAACCGCTCGGCGAGTTCAGGGTCGCGGTGTTCGAGTGCCTCGATGATCCGCATATGGTCGACGATCGAACGGGCCGCGCGATTGTCTTGATGGATCGTGATCTTGCGGATCGCGCGCATGTGGATGAACAGGTTTTCCGTCATTTCGGCGAGCAGGGCGCAGCCGCTCATCCTGATGATCGCCTGATGAAACGCGATGTTCGCATCCGAATACTCGGCGATCCTCTGGCCGTCGTTTCCGGCGCTGAACTCAGTCATCAGGCAGCGCAGCCCAGCGATATCTGCGCTCGCGGCACGCTCGGCGGCGAGCCGAGCCGCCATGCTTTCGAGCGCCGCCATGACCGTGATCATCTCGACGATCTCGCGCTTGGTCTTGCGCACGACAAAGATGCCCCGGCGCGGGCGGGTCTGGACAAAGCCCTCCTGCTCGAGCAAGGCCATCGCCTCGCGTATCGGTGTGCGGCTCACCCCGAGCCCGTCTGACAGCCGCCGCTCGTCGAGCCGGATCTCTTGCGCGTGGCCGTAGATATCCATCGCGGTGATCGCCCGTTTCAGCGCGGCATAGGCTTCCTTGGCGAAGCTGGCGTTGGTGTCCAGCCGCGGCACGTCAAGGGTGGGTCGGTCTAATTTGTCGACGGGGCGCGCACCGGCTTCGGGCATAACCAAGGTATATGGTATACCACAGCGCCCGGCAACCGCTTTTGCACCATTGCGGAACTAACATTTCGGCTCGCGCCGATCAGGCAGCCCGCAGCGTAATCGGTGTCGCGCCTTGCCAGAGAACCGTGCGGCAGACTTGCGCCAGCCGATCGAGATCTTCCCGGATCGTCAGAAAATGGTTGCCCGCGAGCTGCCCTGCCTTGCTGGCAAATCTGGTCGGGCCGTAGGCGAGCAGGATCTCGGTTTCGCTGACGCCGCCTGGATAGACAATAACCTGACCCGGCGCCGGGTAGCTGGTGGCATTCTCGTAGCCGATACCTAGGTCGCGCCCGCCCAGCGGTATCCAGCACGCTTCCCCGCTCCACCGCGCATGGATGAGCTGGTCCTCATAAGGCAAGAAAGCGCGGAACCGGGCGCAGGTGGCCGGTGCTGTCGCGTCCTCGAACCTGGCGAGGAACAATTCCAGCCCGATCGCGATGACGACATCAGCCACGCCCTTCCCCCTTTTGCCCTGATCAGCGCGGGGCGTTGAGGCAGAGGCGAGCCCTCAGCCTCGTGCGCTTATTCGGCGGCGGCTAGGTTTGGGGTCAGCTCCAACGGCAGACCCGGGTGGCCCGTCAATCGCTCGCCTTCCTCCCACATTTCGAGAGCGCGTTTCTTCATCGCCGGCAACACCGAAGCGATCTTGTCGGTGTCGAGGTCGGCAGCGACACCCGGATAACCGGCCCGCTCGATCATCGCCCGCAATTTCCCGCTCTCGAACTGCTCGAGGGTCCAGGCAAGCGGATTCTCGACGAGGGTCCGATCCCAATAGATACGGTGGTTCTTATTGCGTGGGCCGTAGTGGTAATGCGCGCCATTCCAGAAGTGGTCGAAGGCCAGGAGCTCGGTTTCCTCGGTGTAGGCCTTGCCGGGCGTGCCGCCGATATCGGCCAGAACATGGATGGCGAGACCGCCATCGCCCATCGCCAGACGCCGCATTTCGAGGCCGAAGCGGATGTTGCCGGCTTCAAAGATATCGGTGCCGCGGTTGTGTTTTACCGTGTTTCGCTTCGTTGCATAGAGCTCGCGGGCGCAGGTTTCGACCTCAGGGAGCACGCTCCGCACCTGCGCCATGTCGGTCAGCGCGGCGATCGCCGGATAGCCCGCCCGCTCTAGCATCTTTGGCAGCTTGCTTCCGACCGTCTTTATGGTCCAGCCGATCGGATTGCCGTCGACCGTCGCATCCATCCGGTAGAGGTTCGTCAGCGCGGTGCCGCCGAGCATCTCTGGACCGGCGATTGCCAGCTCCTTGTTTTCCGGCCCGTAGACGTAGCTCTTCTCGAAATCGAAGCAGTTGAACCGCAGCAGGGTCGTCTCTCTGCCGGCGACATCCGCCTTCACGTCGATCGAGACACCCTGATCGGCATGGTCGTGGATATTGCCGTCCCACAATTCGTGCTTGACGACGAAGGTCAGCGGACCTGCGGTAAATCTTTCCGACGCCTGCGGCATGTCGCGACACTCCTTTTTGCTTCGAGACGTTGGCGAGAGTGTACAGGACCGGCGCGATTATCGCACGGGTTTCTCTTTGCATATCAGCTAACGCGTAGGCTGGGTGTAACCCGCCGTGTCTCCGACCCCCGATTGCAATGACGTGGCAAATTTTTGGCCTGCCGTGCCGGAGCCGTCGTAAAGTCCTCTGACCCCGCTTTTGATCGCAAAACATCGTTCTAGGAGGAGCGCTTATGTTGAGCCGCCGAACCTTCGTGTCGCTTGCCGCCGCCAGCGCCGCCGCGCCGAGCTTGGCGGCCGCCCAGCCGGCTCCCCGTGAAGCCCCGCCATCGGGGCAGGGAGCGGCTACCACATCGTTCTATGAAAAGGGCAATGTTCGGATCCGCTATCAGGAGGTCGGCTCCGGCTTCCCGTTATTGGTCACCCCGGGCGGTGGGTTGAACTCATGTATGGCGAAATGGCCGACCGCGGTGTTCAACGCCCCGGAGGAATTCAAGAGCAACTTCCGCTGCATCACGATGGACCAGCGCAATGCGACTGACGGCGAATCGACCGGCCCGATCCCGGTCGACGACCCCTGGGGTGCCTTCGCCGACGACCAGCTCGGACTGATGGACCACCTCGGCATTCAGAAGTTTTTCTTTATGGGCTACTGTATTGGCGGCCCGTTTGCCTTGAAGCTGATGCAACGTGCCCCCGAACGCGTAGTCGCCGGCGTGCTCTGCCAGCCGGTCGGGCATCGGCCGGAGAACCCGGACGTCATGTACGATTCCGGTAAGAATAGCTGGGCCCCCGTGCTGCTGGCCCACCGGCCCGACCTCAACATGGCGCAGATCGACGCCTATCTGCACAACCTCTACCGGGTGCAGCCCGACTTCGTGTACAGCGTGTCGCGCGACTTTGCGAAGTCGTGCCAGACGCCGATGCTGGTCATGCCGGACGACATCCCGGCACATCCGTACCAGGTCTCAGTGGACATCGCCTCGCTGTGCCCAAACGCCGAGGTGACGGTCTGTCCTTGGAAGGAGCCGCCGGAATTGAAGGCCCGGACGATCAACCGGGTGCGCACCTTCCTGAAGGCGCATCAACCGGCAACCGCGATGCGCTGAGCCTAGGTCGAGATGCTGGAGCGGCAGGGATCGGCTCCGCCGCCTTTGGCTGAACCGATTGAGATTCGACTCTAAAGCTGCTCCACCCTCAAATTCTTGCGCTGCAATTGGCTTAGGATGCCTTGCTCGCCGACCAGGTGGCCGGCGCCGACGGCGACAAAATAGCTTTTGGGCGTTTGAAGAAAGCGCTCGATCTGTGCCGTCATGGCGGTGTTGCGCTCGTCCAACACCTTGGTCATCAACGGTTTGAGTTGCGGGTAGTCGCGGGCACTGCCGGCGATCACCTCCTCTATTCCGGCGGCGTCGCCCGATTGCCATGCCCGCGTCAGCAAATCGACGACGTCGGGCAATTTCTCCATGTCGACCAGGGTGCTCAGCAGCAAACGATCCTGAAAGTCCTCGGACAGCGAGGTGAACAGTTTGAGCTGCGACCCCGCGTCCTCCAATGCGCCGATCTGCTTGTGCGATTGCTGCGCTTCTTCGAGGAAATGTCGGTCCAACCCGTAAGACGGATCGAAACCCATCTGCTTCATTTTGCCCAATTCGACCAGCATGCTAACCAACCACGGCCGCATGTGCCCAATGGCCGATTCGGGCAGACCGCCCTTTTTGACATACGCTATGAGGTGAGAACGGGTGACCTCGCTGAGATGGTTGGTAATCGCGTCGCCGTTCGGATAGCTGCCGGTCTCGATGAGGCCCTGCTGCACGCGGGCGGCTTCGGCGGGCTCGCCGATGTCGACTTCCTCGACCAGTGTGTCAGCCTTCTCAAAGCTCTCCTCGATGATCGGCGGCAGCGGATAGAAATCGGCCTTCCCGGCGTGGATCGTGCCGAGCAGATAGACGACCCCCTTCGGTCCGGTGACTTTCCACAGGAAATGTTTCGGCGCGCCGTCCCCGGCCGCCGCCTTTGTCGCTCCCGTGAACGCAAAACAGCACAGGGCTAGCGTCGCGATCGAGAGCGCCCGCCTCCAAAACATCATCGATTTGCGCCGGTTACCGCGTGTGTCGCGTGGTGAAGCAATCATCCAGTGGACAAGTATACAGGTTAAGATGCAGTGAACGGGCCGCTTTGCCCAAGAAGTGTAAAAATTTGCGGCCCGACGCGACAAAGCCCGGCAACCCACCCGCCGAGAGTGGGAATGCGGCGCGGACTGGCTTCCGGCATGGACCCCGGTATATGCTATGCAGAGACCTCGGCAACCCGCTTTGCCCCGGTGGGATCTGGCGCAAATCTTCCGATGGGGCGCGCTGCATCGTTCGTATTCAACCAATCGGAGGACGATGCCATGAATCCATATTTGACGGTGGGACTATCGGCCTTTGCGGCTGCCGCTTTGTTCGAGGCGGCGCTGATCCCAGGCATCGTGATCGGCGGCGCCGCCGTGCTGGCACCCAAGTACCTCCCCGAGCTACGTCGCAGACTACAGCCGGCGTTCGACGCAATCATGCGCACGCGGATCGAACCTCCGGTTCCCCTGCCCGACCCGCAGGACGTCGAGCTGACACCCTCCGTCCCTGCCGATCTCGCGATCAAACAGGCCCTCGCCAAGACGATTACGTTTCGGATTATCGTGACGAGTCTCGATTTCACGACGAACTACGTGGTGCTCGGCGAGCTTGTCACCGCGGCGGGTCTGTCGGCCGTTGCCCTGGTCGTCGGCCCGGTGCTCTATTTTGTGCACGAAACGGCCTGGAACTATTATACCGGGCCCGCTGAGACCTCAGTAGCCCTCACGGCCCCCCGGGGCGACGCAAAGGCCGGTCCGCAAGGGTTCACAATCGGTCGGGCATTGGCCAAGACCATAACCTTTCGGACCATCGCCACGGCGGTCGACTTCACCACGAACTACGTGGTGGTCGCCGACATCGCTACGGCAGCCGGTTTGTCGGCTTTCGGCTTTGTGCTTGGACCCTTTGTCTATTTCGGACATGAAAGGGTTTGGGACTACTTCAGCGCACCCGGAGAGCGCACGCTCGACGCGCCGCCTCCGACAAACCGCGTGCCGGTGATCGGCCCCCGGCAGAGGCTAGCTGGCGTGAGCGAAGCGTAACCCCGCCGCGGCTACAGGACCGGTAGCAGATTGACGGTGTCCGCCCGCCTTACGGCCGCTTTTCAGCGGCTCGGCGCCGCCTCCCGCTCATCAAATAGATGTTGGCTCGAGGCTCGAAGAGTGGATCGGCCGAGGCTTCGATGCCATCCACTCGCGGGATCGGATCAAAGATGATGTGTTGCTGCTCGCTGGCGCTATTCGCGGCGATCTCCTGCAAACTGATTTCGCCGAACGCGCGCTGAGGACGTTCCTCGGGCCAGCCCACCGTGGCATCGTCAATCGTGTCGCGTTCGTCGGCCAACTGTACGGCTACGCGAAACCTGATCGGTCCCCTTGCTACTCGCTCTCTGATTTCGTCGAAGAGGAAGCTCGGACCGCGCGCGGTGGCTTCGGTCTCGCCGAGATATTCGTTGCCGGCGACCGGCAACACCCGGTAGCGCCCGTAGCGACTCATGCCGTGCGCGTTGGTAAACTTGAAGGCGGAGACCGCGAAAAACGACTCCCGGGCAAAGCTCGTTGGAATGGGCTTCGGGATCTGGACAAACCGCATCGCCGCCGGATGGGCGGCAAGGAACTGCTCGATGGCATTCGGGTGCGGCCCGGCAGGGTTGGTGGCAATCAGTGCATTCAGGAACTCGACGAGCCCCTCGGCGGTGCGCACCGGGAAGCTGTTGACCGAATGACCGATAATGTCGGTATGGACACGGTCGGCCAGGTGAAAGCGAACCGCAAAGCCGCGGGGGCCGGCGCCCTGCGGGTCGTTGTCGGCAACGGTCGGGATCCCCGCGAAGTCCGAGAAGCGAACCGTCACCGGCGTGGAATTCCGGTGCAGATGCGGCGCCCGCGTTAGCGATGCGGCTTCCGAGGAAGGCGTAAATGTGCCCCTCAGCAGGATGCCCTTCGCATGCGCGGGTCTGAAACCTGGATGAACACCACCATTAACTTTGTCGAACACCGCAATGGTTTCGCGGCTCAGGGCCAGGAGTTTTTCGTCCATCGTCAAGGGCATGGCTCGGTCCTCCGTCCAACGACACGATCTTCTACCACCGACGCGACCAGAGATTAAGCTACGGGACGGAAACCGGCCGCGATATCCGGATCGGACCGTCGCCTGCGGCTCCGCGCAATGACGCCTTTTGCCCGGAACAGTTTCTTTCTAGTGGAGCAATTCTGACAGATGATACCCAGATCCGTCACACCGGCGAAGGCCGGTGCCTATGGCTGACATGGGTCCCGGCCTGCGCCGGGATGACGAGAACCGGGGGGTGCTTCCGGTTTCAAATGTTAGATTTGTACCACTAGAAACCAGGTGATGGCGCTGGAGGAGTGACAAGTCCCTTGACCTTAGCTGGAATTCCCCCGTGACCGCCAAACATCCTGCCCACATCCTCGAAGTCATCATCGGATGGGCGAAGCGGCGTCAGGATGTTCGCGGCGTCGCCTTGGTCGGGTCGCAGGCACGCGGAACTGCACGTCCGGATTCCGATATCGATCTCATGGTGCTCGCTGTTAACCCAGAAGCCTTGCGTGCCGACAGCTCGTGGATCGAAGCCATCGATTGGTCGGGCGCTTGCGTAAAGGTCGCGAATTGGCGCGACGAAGATTACGGGGCCGTGTGGTCGCGCCGTATCTGGCTCAGTCCGGGCGCTGAAGTAGAGATCAGCTTTGCGCCTGTCGTTTGGGCTTTAACCGCTCCACTGGACGCGGGAACGCGTCGGGTCGTCTCAGATGGTTGCCGGATCCTGCACGATCCCGCCGGGCTCCTCGGACGCCTTTATGCGGCGGTACAGAGTACCCCCGACCCGCGTATCGCAGACGCTCCCGTTGACTTTCTGCAGCCGGTGCCTGTGTTCGATGCGCGGGGGGCTATCTGCCGAGAGGTGCTCGAATCTCTGCCGGAATGGTTCGGCATACCGGCTTCGGTCGAAGCCTATGTTTCGGCCGCCGACAGCCTGCCGATGTTCGCGTGTTTCGCGCCTGGTGGTGAGGTTGTGGGCTTCGTGTCGGTCAAAACCCATACGCCGGCCGCGGCCGGGGTGTATGTTTTGGGCGTCAAACGCCCGTGGCATCGTCGCGGCATTGGACGCGCGCTGATCGAAGCCGCCGCGCAATTCGCGCGCTGTCGGGGTGAACGGTTTTTGACGGTGAAAACGCTTTCGCCATCGAAACCCGATCTGAATTACGCTGCGACGCGCCGCTTCTATGAGGCTATGGGGTTCCTGCCGATAGAGGAATTTCCGACACTGTGGAACGCCGACAACCCATGCCTGTTAATGCTTCGACCTTTGATAAGCGGCAAATGAGTTCGGAGACCGGGTTTTATGGGCAGCCATTTGGGTGGATGTCACTGCGGTAACCTGCATGCGCGGCTTCGGCTTTCGAAGCCGCCGGAAGACAATGCACTGCGGGCATGCACGTGTTCGTTCTGCCGCAGCCATAGCCCCCGTATGATCGCGGATCCGGAAGGCCTGTTCGAGGTCTGGGCGGATGATTGGTCGCTGGTCGAGAATTACCGCTTTGGAACCCGCACCTGCGACTTTCTGATCTGCCGCCGCTGCGGTGTTTTCATGGCTGCGGTATCGGAAATGACGTCAGAAGCACGCGCGGTCGTCAATGTTAACTGCTTGAACGATCGCGACCGCTTCACGGCCGTGCCTGTGGTTCATGACTTTGAGGGGGAAACGATCGAAACCAGATCGTCACGACGGGCGGAAAACTGGATGCCGGCGCTCGTCCGCCGCTAGGAAAAACTGCCCGAGTCAAAAGTGTCATAAGGCATGGCGGAGGCTGAGCTAGGCAGGATAGGGGCTGTTTACCGCCGCTTTGCGGACGAAGAGGCGCGGGGCCGGTCTCCCCGATACGAGGAGTTCGCCCGCGGTGTCGCGGAAGATGCCGTGCTGCTGAAGTTGCTTGCGGGAATGCCTTCGGACAAACGTCAGCCCAATCTGCTGTTCGCTGCCGTCCGCCATGTCGCCGGCGTGCAGCAGGACTGGCCGGCGTTCCGCCGCGTGATGGTTACACGTTGGGGCGAAATCCAGGCTGTCATGCTCACCCGTTCGACCCAGACCAACGAGCCTGGCCGCTGCGCAACTCTGCTGCCGGTTTTCGCGCGCTTACCTCAGCCGCTCGCACTGATCGAGGTGGGTGCGTCTGCCGGGCTTTGCCTGCTGCCGGACTGCTATGCCTACAGCTACGGCGATCATTCCGTTCGGCCGCATGACGTTCGTGCCGATGCGCCGGTGTTTCCGTGTCGGGCAAGTTCCGGCACTCCCTTGCCGCGTGCGGTTCCGCGCATCGTCTGGCGGGCTGGGCTCGATCTCAACCCGCTCGATGTGGCGGACTCCGAGCAGATGACATGGCTGCAAACCCTGGTCTGGCCGGAGCAGACCGGCCGAGCCGAGCGGCTGAGGGCTGCCATCCGGATCGCGCAAGCCGATCCTCCGCGAGTGGTGCAAGGCGATCTGCGCGACGGCGTTGCACGGCTGGCGGGGGAAGCGCCGAAGGACGCAACGCTGGTTGTGTTCCACACGGCCGTGCTGGCGTATCTTTCCAGCGGGACCGAGCGCCGTGGGTTTGCGGCGTCCGTTTCTTCAATGTGCGATTATTGGGTGTCAAACGAGGGTCCGGATGTGCTGCCGGACGTTGCGGCGCGAGCGCCCGGCCAACCAAGGCGTGACCGGTTCCTGTTGGCGGTGAACGGCGCGCCGGTCGCCTGGAGCGATCCCCATGGAACGGCTCTTGAATGGATCGGCGAGGCAAGCCGTGCAGCATAGCCGGTTCAGAAATCTTGCTTCCCGCACCCGACCCTATCGCAGTTTGCACCAATCCTGCCGTTCACTGCAGCGTATCGGGAGAGCCGCCTTGCGATGCGCACAAGAGGCGGCCACGCAGAAGGGCATCCCGGTCACCAATTGCCCCGACACCTTCATCGAGATTGCAGAAGCCGGTCAAAAGGCCGATCCTCGCACCTCAGCCGCCGGACGTCGGGGAAGGTCGGTTGAGGGGAGATAGCCGCGATGAGCGCAGTACCAGCGCACAAGCCAATCGTCCATTTCGTGGGCAGCATCCCGTTGCCGGACGCCGAGTCGGTGTTCCGTACCCTGGCGGCGGCAACCGGACCACACCTGAAGCGTCTGCCGGACGGCGAGACCGGCATCCGGAAAACGTGGATCCGCTTTCTGCAGCAAGTGCTGGCCGATAACCCGGCGATCGAGGTGGCGAGCGATGTACCGCCGTTCAAATTCACCCAGTGGGACGGCAAGTTATTGCGCGAAATTCCACGCCTGCGCGTGAAGCCAGGCGCGCGGCTCGACCCGGCGACCGTCAAGACCGGCTACGCCGACATGGCGATCGACTCGTGGCGGCTGTTCGACCGCCTGCAGCAGGAAGGCGTCATCCCCCCTGGCGTCAAGTTCCAGATCTCGCTGCCGACCCCGATAGCGCCGACCTACAACAACATGGTGCCGACCGACCGGCCGGCGCTGATCCCAGTGCTGACGACGCATATGCTCGGCGAGGTGGCGGCGATCGCTCAGGCCATACCCAACGACCGCATCGCGCTGCAATGGGACGTATGCCAGGAGGTCATCGCCTGGGAGGGTTATTACGAGCCGGGGCCGGTCGATTTCCGGAAGGAAACGATCGCTGAGCTGATCGCGATCGGAGACGGCGTGCCGGCGACGATCGAGCTCGGCTACCACCTATGCTATGGCAGCCCGGCTGACGATCACGTGATCCAGCCGAAGGACGCCGGGATCATGGTTGAGATCGTCAACGAGGTCTCGACCGGGGTGCGGCGGCCGATCCAGTTCTTCCATCTGCCGGTGCCGAAACCGCGCACTGACGACGCCTATTTCGCACCGCTCGCCGGGCTGAAGTTGCGTCCGGAAACCGAGCTCTATCTCGGCCTCGTTCACCGCGACGACATGGCCGGCAACGCTGCTCGTCTCGCCGCCGCCAGGAGACACGTCCGAGTTGACGGCGTAGCCACCGAATGCGGCATGGCGCGCGGCGATCCCGCGCGCTTTCCGGAACTGCTGGCAGCCCACGTGAAGACGACGGAACTCGCGTCCGCTTAAGCCGTCGCCTTTGCCCAACCTCCCCGTTCCGAGGCGAGGACGGGGAAGGTCCGGAAATCGGCGCTCGGGTTCCCGATCGCCTTACCCGCAAAGCCCTTCGCAACCCACTAGGCTGAACTATACCCTCTGGGGCGCTGGGACCGGCGGGCGGCGGCGCAACGTCTCGCGCCACAGGATGTAAAGGCCTGAGGCGACAACGATCGCCGAACCGACCAGCAGGCCCGGAGTCGGCACGTCCCCCCACACCGCGAAGCCGAGGATCGATGCCCATACCAGCAACAGGTAGTTGAACGGCACCACTGCCGAGGGCGGCGCCAATGACAGCGAGCGTGTCCACCAGAACTGCGCAATCCCATTCCCGACCCCGGCAACCGCCACCATCAGCGCGTCGCCCCAGTGCGGGGCTCGGAACCCAAGCATCAGAAGGCCGGCAGTGCACAAAGTCATAATGCTCATTTGGTAGAGCGTCAGTGTCTCGGGCGACTCGGTCATGCTCATGCGACGGATCGCGATCGCCACGGTCGAGATAAAGACCGCGCTCCCAAGTGCGAATAGCGCGCCGTAAGTCAGCGTGCCGGCGCTGGGATGGGTGATGATCAGGACGCCGACAAACCCGACGATCAGCGCCGACCAGCGGTGGATGCCGACCTTCTCCTTCAGGATCACGATGGACAGCAGGGTCGTAAACAATGGTGCTGCGAAGCCGATCGCCGTGGCCGAGCCGAGCGACAGCACGCTGACCGCGAGCAACCAGCATAGCGCCGATCCGAACTGCGATAGCCCGCGCTGCAAATGCTCGCGATAGCGTTGCGTCCTCAAGACGCTCCACCCGGCACGCGGCAATACCACCGCCGCAACAGTCAGGAATGCGAACAGGGTGCGCCCGAACGCGACCTCGCCCAGCGGATAGCTGGCAAGCTGCCATTTCACGACCGCATTGCCGCCGGCAAACATCACGGTCGAGCCGACCATGTAGGCGATCCCGCGCGGGATCTGGTTGCGCCCCGCCGCCGCAGCCGCGTCGGCAACCGTCATCGCGCCGGGCCGACTGGCCGGATGTCCATCAGAACCCCGCTTTATGAACAGTCGCATAGGTAATCGATGAACAGTCGCATAGGTAATCGAAATCTAGCTCAGCGATCGGTCGACAGTGATCAGAGATCCGACGGGGCAACTTTACTGCAAGATCTGGGCTGCCTTGCTGATAACTACTTTCGGGAAGGGTTTCAGCGCGAGCGAATCGACGCGTTCGGTTCGCCGGGAAGGAATTTTCTGTCCGACTAGTTCAGCAGCTCGCTTTGACTCACGCTCCCTCTTGATGATCGGCCGGACCTTTAGCGAAGCCAACAGCCTACCGGCGGACAAACGCCACCCACACACCCTCGGGATGCCAAATCTCCTCCATCTCGGCACGCGCCTTTGCCTCATCCATTCCGAGCACATCCCGGCGATAGCGATAGAAGAAAGCGGAGACCCGGTAGTTCGCGATACAGTGGACGTGTACCGGCACGTCTTTCAGCTGCTCCATAACCTCGTAGAATTGCTCGAAATCCCGGTCGGTCGGGTTTTGAAAATCGACCGGTATATGGGTATAGGTCATACCGAGCCGGCTTACGCTTGCCGCCTCGTCCGGCAGGGCCTTCTCATGCGTGTGCAGTCCAAGGTTGACGATGTGCCGGACGCCCAGCGCGCGGATATCCGCGAGTTGTGCCTCGGTCGGCTGACCGGATGTCGTCACCCGATCATCAAGTCGCCGCCAATGGTAGATGTCTTCAGGGTCGGCCATTTTGTCAGAACGCCTCGAAATCAGCCTAGCAGGTTGTTCGGCAAAGCGAGAGCATCCGTCACGTCATGCAAGCCAACTCTTTTCGCCGGGCGTCGGACACCACGGGGCTTGCCAGACAAGAACGCATTTCGTCGATGCTATGGTTGGCGCTCGAAGCGCTCGACACCGGTGATGTCCATCGACCAGGGCAGCGCCGAGCGGCACCAGCCCTGCTTTGTCGGGCGCAGCTCGGCGCGGCGGTCGAGTGCACCCACCCGCAACCCATATGAAGCTGGGTTGGCGCTCGGGGCCGTCGAGTAGAGCGGTGTGCCGCATTCGGGGCAGAACCCGTGCGCCCGCTTGTTCCCGCTTTCAGCGGTCTTAATGTAGATCTTCGGTGTTCCACTCTTCAGAACAAAGGTTCCGGGCAAGCTCGACACGTTCGTGCGAAAGGCGGTGCCAGTGAGGGTCTGACAATCGGTGCAATGGCAGATCCTGACCTGGGCCGGGTCGATTTCGGCCTCAAAGCTGATTTGACCGCAATGGCAGCGTCCGGTGACTCTCATGTCATTTCTCCCTGACGATCGCCGCCCCCGATTCGGGCGCGGTGACCTCCAAGATCACCCGTTTAGGTGTTTCGAGCAATGGCGGACAGCCGCACAACCGCGGTTTGACCGCTTTGGGATAATTCTAGGAAAACAGAAAAACGGCGGCGGCGATCGACGTGCTGTCGATGATCAGGCTGCTGTGTTCGTAAATCTGCTTACGCTCGTTCCATGCGGCCTCGGGATCAAAATCGAGGCCAAGTGTCGAGGCCAGCATAGTCGCGGCGAGATCCTCAGCCTGTTCACCGCTCTCCTTGGCGGTCATACCGTACCGGTGTTGCTCCGATATATATCCATACATGTCCGGATCCGCAGGCGTGGCCAGACCAAGGCTGGCGTACACGTGGCGCCCGAATTCATTGGTCTCCGGACCGGGCCACCACGCAGAAGGTGATATCTCCGGGCCGGAGTAGCTCGACCCGGGTTGCGCTCCGACTGAGGCGGCGGTAGCGTCGCGTCGTCAACTTCCGCACGAGGAGGCCCCGGTGAGCGCTCATCTCTCTGCAGCGCAGATCAAGGCGCGGCTCGATCATCCGATCATCGACGCCGACGGGCACTGGATCGAATTTGGCCCGGTCTTTACCGAGGAGTTGCGCCGGGTCGGCGGCGAGGATGCCGTCGAAGGCTGGAACGCGGTGCGCAACGGCACGCGCGGCGCGCTCAGCATGTCGGTCGAGGAGCGGCGTCGGCGGCGCATCAGCCAGGAGGCGTTCTGGGGCCATCCGTCGAAGAACACGAAGGACCTCGCCACCGCGCTGTTCCCGCGCCTCCTCGCCGAGCGGCTCGACGAGATCGGCCTCGATTTCGCGATCATCTATCCCACGGGGGGCCTGCGCGTGCCGCGGGTCGGTGCCGACAAGCCGCGGCGCGCCGCCGCCCGCGCCTACAACATCGTCACGGCCGAGTATTTCCGCCCGTTCGCCGACCGCATGACCCCGGCCGCGATCATCCCGATGCACACGCCCGAGGAGGCAATCGAGGAGCTGGAGTTTGCCGTCAAGCAGCTCGGCTACAAGGTTGCGATGCTGGGCTCCCTGATGGACCGGCCGGTCGCGGCGGCCGGTAATGTCGAGGGCGAGGCGAAGCGGTTCGCCGTGTGGAAGGACGTGATCGGCCTCGACAGCGAGTATGATTACGACCCGGTGTGGGCGAAGTGCCTCGAACTCGACATCGCGCCGTCGTTTCATTCCGGCGCGCGGCGCTCGGGTCTGCGGCTGTCGCCGTCGAATTTTGTCTACAACCATATCGGCCATTTTGCCGCCGCCAACCACGCCGCCTGCAAGGCGATGTTTCTCGGCGGCGTGACGCGCCGCTTCCCCGGCCTCAACATGGCGTTTCTCGAAGGCGGCGCCGGCTGGGCCTGCCTGTTGTACGGCGACTTGCTCGGTCATTGGGAAAAGCGCAGCCTCAAAGGCCTGGAAGAGGTCGACCCGCGCAATATCGACAGCGCAGTGCTGCTGGACCTCGCCGAGAAATACGGTGGCGCAGCATTCACTGCGGCGCTGCAGCGGCAGGGCGGCCAATTCTTCCCGGGCGAGGAGAAATTGACCGGCGGCATCGCCGATCTCGACGACTACAGCGCCTGCAAGATCAGCCGAAAGCAAGACTGGCGCGACCTCTTCGTGACGCCGTTCTATTTCGGCTGCGAGGCCGACGACCCGTCGAACGTCTGGGCGTTCAATGCGCGTGCCAATCCATTGGGCGCCCGGCTCAACGCAATCTTCAGCTCTGACATCGGCCATTTCGACGTGCCGGATATGACGGAGGTCGTGCCCGAGGCCTATGAGATGGTCGAAGATGGGCTGGCAACCGCAGCCGATTTCCGCGACTTTACCTTCGCCAATGTCGTGCGGCTGTTCGGCCGCCAGAACCCGCGATTTTTCACTGACACGCGCGTCGCCGCGGCGGCTGAAGCGGTGCTGCGCGAGGCCATTGCGCCGGCGAAGGCCGCCGCTGAGTAACCGGCTGAAGAGGATAGGCTGTGCCCTAAAGCAGCCACTTCAGGGCCGAACACGCACGGTTCGGTCGGGTTGAACGCGGAGGTGATCGCAGCAAACGGGAGAATTCGATCCCCAAGCGCCACCGGGTAACCTCTGTGGCCCTATATTTGCCCCCGCTTGAGATATCGGCACGGTCTGATCAAGAAACAGCCGAACGAGTTCCGCCTGTTTCGCGGTCCCCGTTTTCAGAAAGATTTTCTGAAGATGCGAACGGGCCGTAGTTGCCCCGATCTGCAGAGCTTCCACGACATGCGGCAGCCCCTGCCCGGTGATAATCTCTGCAACCACCCGGCTCTCCATCCGGGTCAGCCGGTAGCGTGCAGCAAAAGCAACCAGCGGGCTTGATTTAGTCGTGTCGCGATCTGAAACGAACAAGGCAACGGCAGACCCGGCAGGTGCGACAGATCCCCACCCGCCACCAGGCGTGATGGGAGCAAGCTGGATCGAGAGCCCGTTGCCATCATCTATCTGCAATACCACCGCTCGATCTACCCGAGCCGATGGGGAGAGGTTTGTTATCCCAGAAGCGTCGAGAACTGCCTTTCGGAGCACCTTGTCTTGATTGTGGTGGCGACAGCGAAGGCGACCACGGAATCCGTCCAACGGGCCGCGGGGTCACCGCGAGCTGCGGCGCTTAGCCCGCAAGAATTAGTTTTGGCCGAAATGTCGCGTCGCGCTTCGGGTTTCTGGCACCGATCGACGGCGCGATTGTGCAATGCATTTCCAGTGTTGGAGATTAGAATCGGCCGGAACCAGGTCGGAGAAGCGAACATGGCCAAACGGATCGCCGTTGTCGGCACGGGTGCGGTGGGTGGTTACACCGGAGCGCATATGGCGCGAGCCGGCGAGGACGTGACGTTTATCGACATGTGGCCCGAGCATGTCGACGAGATGAAACGGAACGGCCTGCGCATCACCCATCACGAAGGCGATGAGCCGTTCAAGGTCAAGGTGCGGGCTCTGCATTTGACCGAGGCACAGCACCTCTCGAAGGAGGCGCCGATCGACATCGCCTTTGTATGCACCAAATCCTACGACACCTATTGGGCGGCCTTGCTGATCCGCCAATATCTGGCGCCGGGCGGCTATGTCGTCTCGTTGCAGAACTGCATGAACGAGGAGACGATCGCCAGCGTCGTCGGTTGGGGCAAGACGATGGGCTGCATCGCCAGCAACATCAGCGTCGGCCTCGTCGAGCCGGGTCATGTCCATCGCGGCGGGGTCAAGGGCGGCGCCGCACACACCGTCTACCGCACCAGCGAAGTCCACGGCGCGATCACCGAGCGGGCGCACGTGGTGTGCCGGCTTGTCTCCTACGCCGACAGTGCCAAGGTCACCGACAATCTGTGGGGCGAGCGCTGGTCGAAGCTCGTCGCCAACACGATGGCGAACGGGGTTTCGGCCTGCACCGGGCTTCCCGGCTCGCAAATTGCTCAGAACGAGACGATCCGCCATTTCCAGGCGCGGCTCGGCAGCGAGGCGATCCGCATCGGCCAGGCGCGCGGTTACAAGCTCGAAGAGATCGACCATCTGCCAGAGACGATCGCCCGTGCCGGCGAGGGCGATCTCGAGACGCTCAAACCTATGACGAGCGGCGGCTGTCGCGGGTCGGACGCGGTTCGCCCGATCAGCGGCCCTCGATGGGTCAGGACATGGCCAAGGGCCGGCGCACCGAGATCGAATATCTGAATGGCTTTGTGGTGCGCGACGGCGAACAGGTCGGGATTCAGGCGCGTGCCAATGAGCGGCTCGTCGACATCGTCAAAAAGGTCGAGCGCGGCGAGCTAAAGCAGGACCCGCGCCACATCACCGAACTCCGGCTGAATTGAGCCATCGCAGCCTCGTTCAGCCCCACAGGCTCGACCTCCCAAACCTCGACAACGCCAGCCAATGCCAGACTGTGATGAGCGTATTCCGAGATGCGCTGTGCGTTCTCGATCATTGGCAAACGCTTGCCGCCAGGCTGCTGGCGCTGGTTGCCGGGGCATAACCGTTTACGGAACCCTCGCAGCGGCGAACCGTCAGGTCAAAGCGGCCAATGAGGCGGCTGACCGTCAAATAAAAGCCGCTGCGGCGGCGGCCGATCGCCAGGTCGCTGCCGCGCAAGAGCAGACCCAAACCGCGCAGCGCCAAACCGCGGTCATGCGCGACATCGAACACCGTCGCATTTTACGGGAGGGGTACAGCTTTTACGCGATGCTAGGGGCGGCGATGGGTGCTGTCATTGAGGATGTCGAAGCGGCTCGGAGCTTGCCGTTTCCGGGTCCTGGCCTTGGGGCACATTCGATTCCCGCTTACGCGATCAGACAACGCGTCAAACGGACGGGATTTGGTGAACTGCGTAGCGGCTTACTTCGCTTGGGAGGATCGCCAACCACACAAACTTTTCTACAACTCGACAAAGAAATCGAGGGCTTCGCAGGACAGTTCATACCGCAGATCAATTCTACGACCGGTTATCAGTTCAACATCGGCGTCAACGCCGGGTTGGCGGAACAGCTGGAGCGCATCGAACAGCAGGCGATCGCATTGCGCGAGGACGCGATCCATGGAATGAAGCGTTGCACCGATGAGCTGGATAAGTACCTCGCAGGGCGAGCGTTGCCGTGACTAACGGATCGGCTCTCTATGCGTCAGATACGGAGCCCGCGGCCCTGGCTGCATTGCGGCGGTCTTTATGCGCAGTGAAGCCAGGCAGCGAGCCGGCGCAGGCTATCAGGTTTTGATGAACCTGCTCGCACAGCCGCGAGCAGCGCCAGGGAGCGGTGCTCGCCTGGTTGAGGTAGGGTTGTAGGCCGAGGCGACAACGCAACGAGCGAGGCTTCCTTTGACGTTTTTTGACAGTTTGATATTCTACCCTTGAGTTGGCTCCGGGCGGGCGGCGGCAGGGGAGAGTCGCGGCTGATGAAACTCATGTTCGCTGCAGCAGGACCATCCTTATTATTGGTAGCATGCTCGCCGTATCAAAGTACTCAAAACGCCTATGAGCTGACGGCTAACATAGCTGACTTGCGACAAGCTCAAGTAGTATATAATATCGGAAGGGCTATTGTGGATCCTTACATGGTACCGGCAGAAGTCGTGCTAACCTCTGGCGTAGCACAAACATCTACTAGCCTCAACCCAACATTGTCATGGGCATCACATTTTGTTAAATCTTTGCAGGCGCAATTTGGTGTTTTCTCCTGGACTTCTACATGGAATATAACTCCTGTTAGCGATGGTAGCGATCTACAAAATCTTCGAGCAATTTACGGATTTGTAACTAACCCTCCCATACTTCAGGCATCGGAGGTATCGAAGCTATCGGCATTAGTGTCAAACCCTGACGCGACAAGAATTGCGAAGATAAACGCGGCAACGCAATTCCTGGCAGCTCAAGGATACGGATCCGAGGCGTCGGGCAAAGCAGCACAGGCCCCGTCGGCACCACCGCCAATTCCTTCTGTTCCGGACCCCAAAACTGCGGCAGCTGCGCTCGTCGCAGGACAGAGCAGCGACTGCCAGGCGTATCAGGCACAAAAGGGACCCAACCAGATTTACAACCAATGGCTCTTTTGGCGACAAATCGATGGATGGCACCCGTATAAGCCTAATGAGAAGGACCCCCAAATTCTAATTGGTATTGTAGAAAACACACAGATTTATGTCACCAACCAAGCTTGCTTCGATGACTTCATAGTTCTCGTACAGAGCTCGATCCCAGTGACACACGCAGCGGCCGCCAGTAGTCCCAAGCCCTCAGGCGTTGTGCCGGCGCCGGCACCATAGTGCTATTAGACAGCGCGTCATGTCCGCCATCAGGCCGGCGCATTCGTCTCGCTATAGACCGGAGCATTACCCGGCAGCACGGTGCCGGCCTTCAGCTCGCCTACCGCACCACCGCACCGCAGAAGCATCGAGAGTGCCGCGACAAACCCGTGGAGGGCCGTAGGATATCAGAATGGCGTATCGGAGACCGCTGCAATGGCTGACAAGAAGGGGATGAAGGGTGGTGCGGTCGTCGCCCGGTGCAAGCCGCTGCAGGTGTCAAAACCTCCTCCCCTTACCGACTTGCTCACGCCCGAGGCCGCAAGAGGTCGTGCGCATCATCGGCACCGATCGGCCCAGTGCGTGCTAAAATTGACTGAGACCGAGTACCAGTGTCGGCTCGCCTGGAAACGCGCAGCGCATAGCTGGTTGAATAGCGCCCTGGAGACACACCCCCGGTTTATCACGGCGCTCGCCAACGGCTCTCGGTCGCGGCACCCCCGGCAACTAGCGCACCAACGCAGCTTACTCGCCGCCTGGGCCGCCGTCCTTGGCCTAACGGAGCGGTATTCCGAAAGTCGCCCCAAAAGCGTAGGTCAATCGGTCAGGTAATTCAACCGCCCACTGTCAAAGTCTTCTAAAGCGCACTGACAGGACTGAGCGAACAGGAAATCGAAATGCTGCAGGCCCAGCGCGTCCGATAGACTAGGAAAGCGCGCGCAGATCGACGCGCAGTTCCTCGCAATTGGCGCGAGGCAGAAGCTTCTCAACGTCAGCGTGGGTCTGCTTCCATATCGGAACAGCCGCGACGAGAAGCGCCCGCCCGGCCGGGGTCAATTTGAGCCGCCGCGTGCGTTTGTCGGCATCATCGATACGCACTTTTACCAGGCCGCGCCGCTCGAGCGGTTTTAGATTAGCCGTCAGGGTCGTGCGGTCCATGGCCAGCAGCGCGGATACGCTGCCAATGCTCGGCGCCTCCTCGCGATTGAGCGACATCAACAGGGAGAATTGGCCATTTGTCAGACTTAGCGGCCGCAACGCCGCGTCAAAGCGACGCGCTACTGCCCGCGCGGCTCGCTGCAAATGCAGGCAGAGGCAGGTGTCGCGCACCTCTACGGTGATCGCGAAGGGAAGATGCTGTCCACTTGACACCGAGATAGTATGTTGATATCAACGTAAAGCGTCAAGGAAAATTGATTTAATGCCTACGGTTTTGTTCACCTCCGCGCTGCAGCGGTTCTTGCCTGTGCCCTCAGCGCAGGTGAAAGGCGCCACAATAGCCGAGGCGCTTGCTGCGGTGTTTGCGTCGGAACAGAGGCTGCGTGGTTATGTGTTGGATGATCAGGGAGCTGTGCGACGGCACGTCGCGATCTATGTCAATGGCCGGCCGATCAGCGATCGCGCGCGGTTGACGGATGCGGTCGCTCAAGATGACGAGATCTACGTTTTTCAGGCGCTGTCCGGAGGCTAATGGGAGAACAGGATGACAGAGCGGCTCTATATCGGGACCCACAAGGGTTTGTTCGAACTCGCGCGCCATAACGGCGTCTGGGACATTGCCGACGTACAATTTCTCGGCGATCCGGTTTCTGCCGTGCTGGCTGTTACCGATGGCATCGCCTATGCCGCGTTGGATCTCGGCCATTTCGGAGCCAAGCTGTGGCACCGCAACCGCACCGGAAACTGGCGTGAGCTGCCCGTGCCGGCATTCCCGCCCAAGCCCGAGGATGCCGGTGACGATCCCCATCCTTGGTCGCTTGGTAAGATCTGGGCACTCGAACCGGGCGGGGTTCCGGGTCGGGTTTGGGCAGGCACTATGCCGGGCGGGCTTTTCCGCACCGATGACGGCGGCGAATCCTGGTCGCTGAACGAAGCGCTGTGGCGTGCGCCTGAGCGCCGGCAGTGGCTTGGTGTCGCCGGCGGCGAGCAGCCCGGCATTAATTCGGTGTTGATCGATCCGCGCAATCCCTCGGACATCCGCATCGGTGTGTCCTGCGCTGGCCTGTGGGCGAGCACCGACACTGGCGCCACATGGCAGATCATCAATCACGGCATGTACAACGAGTACATGCCGCCGGAGCGGCGCGAGGATCCGATCGTCCAGGACATCCATCTTCTATCGCGCTGCGTCGCGCGCCCCGAAATCGTCTGGTGCCAGCACCACAATGGCGTCTTCCGCTCGGAAAACGCGGGGGCCAATTGGCACGAGCTGACGGCGATCCGCCCGTCGAAATTCGGCTTTGCCGTTGCCGCCCATCCGCGTGACCCGGATACCGCCTGGTTTGTCCCCGCGATCAAAGACGAGCGGCGGGTCCCGGTCGATGGCAAGGTGGTCGTCGCGCGCACCCGTGACGGCGGCCGCAGTTTCGAGGTGTTGAAGAACGGCCTACCGCAGCGCCATGCCTATGATCTGGTGTGGCGACATGCGCTCGCGGTTGACGAGACCGGCGAGCTCCTCGCCTTTGGCTCGACCAGCGGCGGGTTGTGGATCTCCGAGAATGGCGGGGATTCCTGGACGATGCCCGAGGCGCGGCTGCCGCCCATCGCGGCGGTGCGCTTCGCTCCGGCCCTACATTGAACAGACCAACCCTTTTGCCAAGGAGCTGACATGCTGGTTCAACCGTACCTGTCCTTTGACGGACGCTGCGAAGAAGCGATCGAGTTCTACCGTAAGGCGCTCGGTGCCGAGACCACCATGCTGATGCGTTTCAAGGAAAGCCCCGAACCCCCGCCGCCTGGCATGGTACCGCCCGGTTCGGAGAACAAAATCATGCATGCGAGCCTGCGCATCGGCGACACGATCGTGATGGCCTCCGACGGCGCCTGCCGAGGCAAGCCGGGTTTCCAGGGCATTTCGCTGTCGCTGACGGTCCCCAATGAAGCCGAGGCCGACCGGCGGTTCAACGCGCTGGCCGACGGCGGGCAGGTGCAGATGCCGCTGACCAAGACCTTCTTTTCACCGCGCTTTGGCATGGTGGCGGACCGCTTCGGCGTGACATGGATGGTCATTGTCGAGCATCAGGAAGGGACCTAGCGATGCGGTTCATGATCCTGCTCAAGGCCGACAAGAACACCGAGGCAGGTGTTCCGCCGAGCACGGAGCTGATTGCCGCTATGATGAAATATAATGAAGAGCTCACGAAAGCCGGTGTGTTGCTCGCCGGCGAGGGCCTACAGCCGACCTCGAAGGGGACACGCGTCAAATTCTCCGCCGGCAAACGGACCGTCATCGACGGTCCGTTCCCCGAGCACAGAGAACTGATCGCCGGGTTCTGGATGTTCCAGGTGAACTCGAAAGAAGAGGCGATCGAATGGGTCAAGCGTTGCCCCGATCCTGTTCCTGGCGGCGAGTACGAGATCGAAATCCGCCAGGTCTTTGAGGCCTCGGATTTTGAAACCATGACCCCCGAGCTCAGGGAACAGGAAGAAAGGCTTCGAGCGATGGTCGAGTCCCGACGCGGTGCCTCCTAGGACGGGAGGTGGGACGCCCCCTTCGCGCCGGCGCGGGAAGAGGATCGGGGATTACGATGGCTCGCATGTGGTGATGTTGGGCGTGGGCGGCGCGGAGCCCCGGTGTAGCACTGCACCGCGGCGCCGACGAACTCCCTTCGACGACGCCGCAAGCCGAGCATAGCCAGATTGGTCAACGCACTAAGCGACGCCGAAGCCTAGTGCGAAAGGTCGCTTACCGGTCGAGCCATGCCCATTGCGGGGCCTTTGGGAACGGCCGCTAGGGGTGGTAAGCGGACACTCGCGCCGAGTTGTCGGATTAACAGCATTCTCGCGTGTTCGGGAACCGGATGCGCAGAGTGCTTGTCGAACTAGCGCTTGCGCGGCGAGCGAGGGCAGAATAAACCAGTCACTATTTGGCGCTCACCGCCGCACATTCACCAACGGGAGGAAGGTTATGCTAGTAAGAAAAGCGTTGCTCGAAAGCGTTATCACGCTGTCTGTCCTCGCCTTTTCTTCTATTGCGAGTATTGCGGACGAGCGATCGGCTTCTACAGATCACGAGCGCCTAGAGGCGCGTCGGGTGGCCGAATCAGTAGTGGAATCGTATGTGAACGCATACGACGCGCACGATCCCAAAGCCATATCCATGCTCTTTGTTCCGGACGGAGTGTTCCTGCCGCCCAACGGCTCACCGGTGGTGCAGGGCCGCGAAGCGATCGAACGCTCATGGGCCGAGTTGTTCAAGAACGTTGGCGGACATGTGACCATCACCGTCAAAGACGCGATACCCGCAGGCAAGGACGCCGTTGTAGCGATCACGGAATTCAAAATCGTCGGCGATGGGCAGAACTCCGGCAAAACCATTAGTGGCCGGGCATCGATCGCGCTAGCCAAGACACCGGACGGCTGGCGGTATGTTTCAATTGCGCCGCAGACCCAACCGCCACCTTCCGGAGCCACGACAGTATCCGCCGTAGCGCAACAACCACCACCAGATGTCAAGCAAAAGCTGGATAGCTTAATCGCAAAAGTTCGTGACGCGTATGTGAAGAACGATGCTGCGGCATATGCCAGAGCCTTTACGAGCGACGGCATCCTAGTCGCTGGGACGGGTAAGGTCTTACGCGGCCAGCAAGAAATCGAACAGGCGACGAAAACGACTATAAGCAGTCTTGGCGGTACCAAAGACCTCCAAGTAGAAATAGACGAGTTGCATGCGTTGCCGGATGGAACGGTGTGGTATATTGGCCATGCGACAATTACCGGCAACCAGAAAGAAATCAAAGACCATTTTACTGTAGTGGCTGTGGCAGAAGGCAATGGGTATGCCCTTAAGATGCTAAACATTGGTCTTGATGTCCCGTCACCACGCTAAATCATCGTTGTCATAATCATCCCGCCGGGGGGTACGACCGCCGCCGCGGCGGCGGATAACAATCTGCATGTCCTTTTCGATCAATGCCCATTCATACGCCGGGCCGAAGGTCCGGAAAGGGTCGTAAGCGGCCCTTCCTCACCAAGCGCGATGGGATTAAGCCGATGGCGGCAATCCGCAAGATTGAGATGGACCCCAAAAATGAGACAGTTGGCTAAGGTGGAGCCCTGCCCCTAGAAAGCGCGATGGCGCAGGAGCAGGACATGAAGCGGACACGGAAGAAGCACAATGCGGCGTTCAAGGCGAAGGTGGCGCTGGCGGCGGTCAGGGGTGACCGGACGATCGCCGAACTGGCGAGTGAGTTCGGGGTCCATCCGAACCAGATCTATAACTGGAAGAAGCAGCTGCTGGACGGGGCGGCGAGTGTTTTCGAAGGCGGCGGTGCAACGGTCGAGAGTGTGGCCAGCGAGGCGCAGGTCGATCTTCTGTACCGGCAGATTGGCCAACTGAAGGTCGAAAACGATTTTTTGGCACGAAAGCTCGGCAAATGAGCCGAGCGGAACGGCGCGCGCTGGTCGAGCGCACGGATCCGGCGCTGCCGATATCACAGCAGTGCCGTTTGCTGGCGATATCGCGCTCTTCGGTCTACCGGCGGCCGGACGAGGTCGGCGAGGAGGACCGTACCATCATGGCGTTGATCGACCGGCACTATCTGGCGCGGCCCTATTACGGCTCGCGCCGAATGGCGGCATGGCTGGCCACCCGGGGTCACCTAGTCAACCGCAAGCGGGTCCAGCGACTGATGCGTCTGATGGGACTGGTGGCGATCTACCAGCGCCCGCACACCAGCAAGGCGGCAGCTGAGCACAAGATCTACCCGTACTTGCTCGGCGGGATGGCGATCGAGCGGGTCAATCAGGTGTGGTGCTCGGACGTTACGTATATCCCGATGGCCAAGGGCTTTCTCTATCTGGTGGTCGTCATGGACTGGGTCAGCCGCGCGGTGCTGGCGTGGCGACTGTCGAACACGCTTGGCGCCGATTTTTGTGTCGAGGCGCTCGAGGAGGCGCTCTGCCGATACGGCCGGCCCGAGATCTTCAATACCGACCAGGGCAGTCAGTTCACCAGCGACGATTTCACCGGCACGCTGAAGGATCATCAGATCACCATCAGCATGGACGGCAAGGGCCGGTGCATGGACAACATCTTCGTCGAGCGGCTGTGGCGAAGCCTCAAATACGAGGAGGTCTACCTCAACGCCTATGCGAGCGTGTCGGAGGCCAAAGCAGGTATTGGAGCTTGGCTCGATTTCTACAATGAGGAGCGCCAGCACCAGAGCCTCGGCTATCGCACGCCGCGGCAAATTTACCAGGAAGGCCTGTGGATATGTGGACGATCGGCGTTGCCGACCGGCTCCGCTTCCCCCGCTTCCCGAGCCAGCTCGGACAGCGGGGAAATGCTCGCCTTCGCCCACATACCCACAGGCGCCACAGCCAACAAAGGATTTGATATTGATGAGGTGAAAAGTAGAATTGTCAAACTAGCCATCGCGGTCACCGCGATCGGAGCCGACATCGAAATCGGCCGGGCTACACCTTAAGCAGCGGCTCCGGCTGTCTCACCATCGGGGTCCACCTCAGATCGCGGTCGGACTGTCGAACTCGGGCGGGCGCAAACCAAGGCGGGTGGTTTCGGTCCACCATTCTTATTCGTCCAACTCAAGACAGAAAGCCGTTAGATTGGTGGGTAAACCATGTAATTACGGATTTCTTGTCTGATGATGAAGCTCGTGAATTCCATAAGGTTGTGGGGATATGCCATCCCAAGAGGCATCGCACATCCTTGCGGAGCACTAGGGTCAAGCTGAGGAATAACCTCCTTTGTCATTGGCTGTGTAGCGTACAATTTCCCGGCATGAAGATATCGGGATCGTCGATGGTAGTGATCCTCGAATACCCATGCAGAACCGCGCCCGAGGTGTCGCGTACCAAGGTCGACCACGCGTTGAGAAATCTTGTAGATTGTTTGGCCGCATGCAGGGCAAGTAGATGTGCCCTCCTGAATGCTTTGAAAAGGCGTACCCAATTCTATTACCTTCACGCCAGGGGGGCCATCAAGAAGAGATATCCAAATCTGGATGATGACCTTCGGGCTGCAGTTTCCGAAGCTTGCGCTACGTACCTATCTGCGCCGGATGAAAGGGCCGTCACACAGGTTTGCTCTACACCCGGCATACCCCTCAACCTATATGTTACCGATCGGTGGCTTGTAGGTCCTCTGAGCAACGGAAGCACCGAAATAGCCGTTAAAGTTCGTGCGTTTGATGACGTAGATAGCGATTATGAATTCAAGGTTCGCTTATCGTCGCTTCTCGATCTACTTTCAGTGTTGACAAATTGCTATTTCCAGCAAGGAAACCTCGATCACGAAGCATATACGTTTGATCTGCCAGCAAATCCCTATCCAGAAGACACAGAATGGTTAGATGGCTTTCCAATAGTTGACGGGCGGCTTCGATTGGAAAAAGTACACATCGAATTTGGAAATAAGATCGCGATCGGTGCAATAGATAACGATCATCGGCTCCTTCGCGCGGCTCGTCTCTTTAATGAAGGTCTCTCCCTTCATCGCGTTACTTTATCTAAAGGCGATCTTTCAACGGTGCTTTTCATATCGGCATTAGAGGCTATATCGTCGGTAGTGGATGGAAATTTCAACGCCATTTGGCGAAACATCACCGAGTGTAGCCCATCCAAACCGGATTAACTGTGCTGATCCGAGTCGCCGAGGAGTAAACTGCCACCCAAGCCTTCCAAACCGAGCCCGCATTTGCGCCCAGACCGCTCGTAGAAGCAAATTCGCATTGGTGGAAGATGAGGGATCGATCGCAATAGTTACCATTCTGGGTCCTCGATTAGGTCTTCGAAAACGCACGACTACAGTCTACGGAATAGGCATCACCGCCCGAAGTCGGCGGTTCGCAGGAGTGACCGCTAAGGGTCGAATTTCCCCGTTCTAGCTCGGGGCTGGGAAGGTCGGCAACCGGCGCGAAGGTGTCATTCAACGAGTAGCATCGCGGGCCTGGTTCGCCCACCCAAAGCCTTCGTCAGTCGACTACTTTCCTGCATTTGTGTTTCCAAAACGGCTTTGCCGTTGCGTCCCGATGGCGGCGAGGCGCCTGCCCTGCAAATTGACGATGGTCCTTGACGTGAACGTATAAAGAACATACAATACCCAGCTCTCCAAAAAACCTGTGTTGCTGGGACGTCGCTAATGCTCGACATCGTTGCCGATTCGCTTGATCCGTCCCGCTCTCTGCTGCTCTCCGGAAGCAGAATCCAGGAATCTCAATCACCTGGTCCTGATCCCTTTTCGCCTCGCGCGCGTGACGCACGTGGGCGCTTCGCCAAGGGAAGCTCCGGTAACCCGCGCGGTCGGCCACGCGGCATCCGCAATCCCAGGCGCCGCGTACCCGACCTCGTGGCCCGGCCGCTGAGCGCGCAGGCGCTGTCCAATCTGCTCGATCGCAAGCCGCATCTATTGCGGCCTCTCGTTCTACAGCTATTGCCGCCGCCGATCGCTCTCATCGACCCGGCCGAGCGTCTCGGGATCGATCTGTCGTCGTTGCGCACAGTTGAGGAACTCCAGCAGCTGCTGCCAACCCTTCTGGCGGCTATTGCGTGCGGCGAGATTGCTCCCGCGGAGGGCGCGCGCATTGCGCGGCGGGTGCGCATTCGGTCGCGCGCGATCCGGCGCCTCGCGCGATTTGAGCTCCGGCTGCCGAATGAAACCAGTCCGGTACAGGCACGACGAGTGGGGGATCGCGAGATCGGTGGCCGGTAAGTGAAAAATCAGCGCCACGTGAGAGTAGTCAGGTATAAACGATGACCCAAGTATTTGAATATTATGTAAAATGCTTTTATCGGGCACTGAAGCTCTCGGCTTCCGACACCCGTAATATTATTTTTTATATTACATTGGTGGCACTGATTTTTGGTTTAACAATCTTCACGAGTTCAGAACCTTTCGCCACAATTCCGTTGGAACCTAGACATTTCTCAATAGCTGCTTTTTTGATATTTCTTATCAGTAGATTTTTCTCATCGTTTTATCTTCTCGCAATGGAAGACAAACAAAAAATAGCTAATTTGGAAGCCAGATTGAAACCACTGCTAAAAGCCGTATATGACCCCACAAGACCTCCTTGCAGAAGCGTTAGCACTTTCAGCTATGGACTACAGCGGATGGATGGAATGTGTTTTCGCATAGAGGTAGAGAATCTAAAAGAAGAAACGGTGTTTGACTGTGAGGGACATCTGATAGAGGTAAGATATGAAGATGATCCTGTAGAACTGGGGGCCATGAATCTCACTTGGGCTGATATGCCTCAGGCAGCGGTAAAGGTAAACCTTGTGAAACACGTAAAACGGCATCTAGACATTTTGATCATCTTCAAAAACGATTCGGTACACGTGTGTTCCCAAGGTTGGCCAATAAATAGGCAAAATTTCTTTCATCGGCGCGGCGCCTACATCCTTAGTGTTGTGGTCAGCGGGGGTGGAATGGCACTCGACCCCTATCGCTTAAGGCTGAATTATACTGGGGATTGGCAGACCTCCACCCTTGACTCGCTGTAACGATGTCGCTTTCAAACAGCATTCTGATCTGATCCGGCTTCACTCGGATGGTGGACGATATGAGCGCAGAGGATATGCCTGGGGATATGACGGACGGCTTTCACCTGGTGGTGGAGGCGCTAAAGCTGAACGGGGTCGACACGATCTATGGGGTGGCCGGCATCCCGATTACCGACCTCTTGCGCCTGGCGCAGGCCGAAGGGATCCGCTACCTCGGCTTTCGCCACGAGCAGTCAGCCGGCAATGCGGCGGCGATCGCCGGCTATCTGACGCAAAAGCCGGGCATCTGCATGACCGTCTCGGCGCCCGGCTTTCTGAACGGGATGGTCGCCTTGGCCAACGCCACGACCAACTGCTTCCCGATGATCCTGATCAGCGGGTCGAGCGACCGGTCGATCGTCGATCTCGAGCAGGGCGATTACGAGGAACTCGACCAGCTGAATGCCGCCAGGCCCTATGCCAAGGCGGCCTACCGCATCAACCGGCCGCAGGACATCGGCATCGGCATTGCGCGGGCGATCCGCGCCGCCTCCTCGGGTCGGCCGGGCGGCGTCTATCTCGACTTGACGGCCGAGGTGCTGGGCTCGGCGCTGGACGCCGAGGCGGCGAAGAAGTCGCTGGTCAAGGTCGTCGACCCGGCGCCGCCGCAGCCTCCGGCACCGGAATCGGTCGCGCGCGCCGTCGAATTGCTGGCAAGCGCTCAACGCCCGCTGGTAATCCTCGGCAAGGGTGCGGCCTATGCGCGGGCCGACCAGGAAATCCGGTCGTTTATCGAGACGACCGGCATGCCGTTTCTGCCGATGTCGATGGCCAAGGGCTTGCTGCCCGACGAGCATCCGCAATCGGCCGCCGCGGCGCGCTCTTATGCGATCGGCAACGCCGATGTCGTGGTCTTGGCGGGAGCACGGCTCAACTGGCTGTTGTCACACGGTCGCGCGCCGCTGTGGAACGCGAACACCAAGTTTGTCCAGGTCGACATCTCACCGACCGAGTTCGACAGCAACCGGGCGATCGCCGCACCCGTTATCGGCGACATCAAATCGGTGTTCGCGGCGTTCAATGCCGCGCTGAAGGCGGGACGCATCGAACGCCAGGGCGCCTGGCTCGACGAGATCGGCAAACGCAAGCAGCAGAACATCGAGCGTATGGCCGCCCGCCTCAACGCCGACCCGAGTCCGATGAACTTCTCCAGCGCCTTGCGCGCGGTGCGCAATGCGCTCGCCACCCAGCCCGATGTCTATGTCGTCAACGAAGGCGCCAACACGCTCGATTTTGGCCGCAACATCATCGACATGGACAAGCCGCGCCACCGGCTCGACAGCGGCACCTGGGGGGTCATGGGCATCGGCATGGGCTATGCGATCGGTGCCGCTGTGGTGACCGGCAAGCCCGTCGTCGCGATCGAGGGCGACAGCGCCTTTGGCTTTAGCGGCATGGAGATCGAGACGATCTGCCGCTACGAATTGCCGGTGACGACGGTCATCTTCAACAATAACGGCGTCTACCGCGGCGATCCTGCCGGCACCGCCTACACGCCGACCGGCCTGCTCCGCGACGCCCGCTACGAGAAGATCATCGAGGCGTTTGGCGGCACCGGCTATCACGTGACCGACACGCCAAGCCTGACTAGGGCGCTGACCGAGGCGCTCGCGTCGGGCAAGCCGGCGCTGATCAACGCCGTGATCGACCCGACGGCCGGCACCGAGAGCGGCCACATCCAGAGCCTCAACCCGCGCAGCGCCGTCGCCCAGAGGACATGACGAGGCAAATCATGGCCACCAGCAGCAGCAAGATCCGCGTCGGCATCGTCGGGGCCAATCCGCAGCGCGGATTTGCCTCGGTCGCCCATATCCCGGCTTTGCAGGCGCTG
Organism: uncultured Alphaproteobacteria bacterium; assembly: GCA_963703745.1. Classification (GTDB taxonomy): domain Bacteria; phylum Pseudomonadota; class Alphaproteobacteria; order ATCC43930; family CGMCC-115725; genus AP-15. The sequence continues at coordinate 495,906 of CAVPFL010000003.1, forward strand.
CCGGACTTCGAGATCACCGCCGTTTGCACGAGCCGCCAGGATTCGGCCGAGGCGGCGGCGCGGCACTTGGGGGCTCGGCTGGCGTTCGCCGATTGCGAGAAGCTGGCGCAGCACCCCGACGTCGACCTGGTCACGGTCAGCGTCAAGGTGCCCGACCATTACCGGCCGGTGATGGCGGCGATCGAGGCCGGCAAGCACGTCTATAGCGAATGGCCGCTTGGCCGCGATACGGCGGAGGCCGTCCGGCTGCGCGACGCCGCGAACGCCAGGGGGATCCGGCACGCGGTCGGGCTGCAGGGCCAGATGTCGCCGCCGATCAACTATCTCAAGGACCTGATCGCCACCGGCTATGTCGGCCGGGTGCTGTCGGCGACGATGATCGGCTGCGCGCCAAACTGGGGAGCCACGATCGACCGCGCCTACCAGGCCGATCGCGCCAATGGCGCCAATCTATTGACGATCACCGGCGGCCACACGATCGATGCGCTGTGCCATTGCTTGGGCGAATTCCGCGAGCTCTCCGCCTTTGCAATCAGCCAGCGTGATCAGATCGCGCTCGCCGAAACCGGCGAGATGGTGGCCAAGACCGTGCCCGACCAGGTGGCGGTCAGCGGCATTGCCGGCAATGGTGCCGTCGTATCGTTTCAGGTGCGCGGCGGCGTGGCGCGCGGCACCCACTTCCTGTTTGAGATCCATGGCGACGAAGGCGACCTGGTGCTGACCCCGACCACGCGCAACTCGATGCAGCGTCAGACGCTCGTGCTGAAAGGGGCGCGCGGCGCCGGTGCCGCCCTTGCCGACCTACCGGTTCCGGCAAAGTACCGGTGGGTCCCGGACGATGTACCCGCCGAAGACCCTTACAATGTCGCGCAGCTCTACGCGAAGCTCGGCGAGGCAATCCGCGACGGCAAGCCGGTGAGCTCCGGCTTTGACGCGGCGGTCACGCGCCATCGGCTGCTCGACACGATCATGCGTGCCTCTGACACCGGCCAGAAGCAGACCGCGTAGCGGATTTTATTCCGCGGCGGCGCGCAATGTCGGTTCGGCGAGCACTGCGGCGGCTTCCTTGGCAACGACCGTGCCTTCGAAGAAGCGCGGGTTCTGTCTGCCCCATAGCCGCACGGCATTGGTGAAGGTGAAGTCGCGGAAATTGGCCTCGGTGATCAGGCCGTCCTCGACCAATTCCCAGGCTTCGGGCAATGGGTCGCGCATGTCGACCACGTCGAAATGCCCGATGTCCGAGCTGTAGATCGCGTTGAGCGGCGCCCCGAACGGGTTGGCGCGGCTGAAGGCGCAGACGTTCATCCGGTCGTCCGCCTCGCAGCCGAAGTAATAGGGTTTGGCGTAGAGATCGAGCCAATCCTCTTTGCGACTGATCTTGCAGCCGGCGAAATCGTCGATACCCCCTACCCCAACTCACCTGTATCCAACTTCCTCTCACCATTTAGAATTCGGGCAACCCGGATCGCATTGGCGACAGTATCGCGGTTCGTTGCTGGCCTTATGGTCTCCTTCGGCGCTTCGCTCTCTCACAATTGCTTAATCACAAGCATGTACAAGAAGTATTAGCTGTCGAGAGGAACACCGCAGGCTATGGAAAAGCTAACAGACAATGAGATGAATCAACTTAAGTCGCTCCTGGTTCGATACCTCGCCTATCACGCACAGGGCGTGTTCAATATGGCGGTAGATGCGCTACTCGCTCGGTTCAAGTCCAGCGCCCCGATGATCGATGTAACGCCGGTGCCAGAGGTGCGTGGCCCCAGGCCGCCAGCCGAGCGAAAAAGAGGTCACCAGCTCGCCACTCAAACTAAGTCACCACCCCATTAGCCCGGAAGGATTTGTGCTATATATGCACGTTCCTGGGAGAGAACCGATGGAACGCAGCGAAGCAATTGCCAGGCTCCAGCAGCACAAAACCGAGTTCGAGCGGCTCGGGGTCGAGCATCTTTACCTGTTCGGCTCGACAGCGCGAGGCGAGGCACGAGAAGACTCCGATGTCGATCTCTTCTTTGACCATCCCGAGGGGTCTCTCGGACTTTTCGCGCTGATGGACGTCAAAGAGGCGGCCACCCGGATCGTTGAGCACAAAACCGACATCATGACCCGGCGCAGCTTACACCCGGTTCTGCGCGAGGGGATCGAGGCCTCCGCGCTGCAAATATTCTGATGGCGGCGCCGTCGTCGATTGCGCGCCTCACCGACATCATCGAGGCGGTCGAGCTGATCCGCGCCGAGATGGCAGGCGTGACGCTCCAGAATTTGGAATTCGACAAACGCAAGCGTTGGGTCATCGAGCGCGGCATCGAAATCATCTCCGAGGCGAGCCGACATCTGACCGACGAGCTGAAAGCCCGGCACACGGAAATTCCATGGTCGAAGGTCGCGGGGATAGGCAATGTCCTGCGCCATGAGTACGAGCGCGTTGCCTACGATGTGCTGTGGCGCGTCGCGCGTGACGACTTACCGCCCTTGGAGAAGGCCTGCCGCGAGGAGCTGGCGAGGGAATAAGCCCCCGAGCGGCAAGGAGATCAAAGAACCTAAGGTAAATATAAGATGCTCTATCGCACGACCACCTATCCACTGGTTGCGCTGGTCCACGACATCGCCCGCGGCTCCATCGGTTTGCCCGAACTGCAGAGGCCGTTTGTCTGGCCTAATTCCAAGATCCGCGACTTGTTCGATTCCCTCTACCGCGGCTATCCGTGCGGCTTCCTGCTGTTGTGGGAGACGGGTGCAGGCCTGAGAGGGATCGGGACCAATGGAAAAGACGAGACGCCGAGCCTCGCCATCGTGGACGGCCAACAGCGATTGACCTCGCTCTACGCGGTGATGACCGGGGCCGAGGTGATCCGCGCAGATTATTCCCGCGAGCGCATCCGTATCGCCTTTGATCCGCTCGCCGAGCGATTCGAAGTTGCCAACGCCGCCACCGCCCAGGACCCCGCCTTCATCTCCAGTATCGCCGAAGTCTGGAGGCCTGACTCTCACGTCTTCAAGGTTGCGGCTGACTACCTGGCCAAGCTGGGCGCGGCAGAGCGGGCGCTCACCACAGAGCAGATCAACCGCATCCAGACTGCGATCGGCCGCCTCGGGGCACTCGCTCAGTACCCCTTTAACGCGCTCGTACTAACCACCGATGCCGGCGTGGACACTGTGGCGGAAGTGTTCGTGCGCATCAACGGCCAGGGGGCTAAGCTCAATCAGGCCGACTTCATCCTGACATTGATGTCGGTATTCTGGGAGGAAGGCCGCAAGGATCTGGAAGGTTTCGCGCGCGCCGCCGCTGGGCCGCCAGACGGCAAGCCTAGTCCGAAAAACTATTTCATCGAGCCATCGCCCGACCAGATGCTGCGTGTGATGGTCGCCTTGGGGTTGAAGCGGGGCAAGCTGGAAGCCGTCTATGCCGCGCTCCGGGGCCGCGTGCCGACTACGGGTGTGATTGATCCCGACCGCCGCGAAGCCGGTTTTTCGCGGCTGAAGGCGGCGCGTGATGCCACGCTCAACGTCAACCGCTGGCACCATTTTATGAGCGCCCTGCCGCTCGGCGGATATCGGTCGCACCGGATGGTTACATCGGAACTAGCACTCCTCTACGCCTACGCGATCTACTTGGTGGGCGTCCAGGAGGTCGGGGTCGAACTGCCCATCATGCGGCAGGCGGCGGCCGAGTTCTTCTTCATGGCAGCGCTGACGTCGCGCTACACGATGTCCGGCGAAACGCGCTTCGAAACGGATCTCGCTGCGCTGGAGCACGCGAGCGGGCCGGCCGATTTCCTCACGCGGTTACAGCGGCTGAGCGACCTGCGGCTGACCGATGACTTCTGGTCGATTACGTTGCCCGAGTGGTTGGCGACCTCGGGCGCGAAGACGCCGTCGCGCATGGCGTATCAGGCCGCGCTCGTTGTTCTCAATGCGCGGGTTCTCTTCTCGCCAATCAAGGTCGCCGCAGCACTCGACCCAGCCGTCACGGGAACGAAGTCAGCGGTGGAAGAGCATCACCTTTTCCCAAAGGCATATCTTGCTACGCTCGGATTTACCGAGCGCAAGCAGGTAAACCAGATCGCAAACTTTGCCCTGCTCGAGTGGCCAGACAACCTGAAGGTGGGCGCGACGGCGCCCGGTATTTATGGGCCTCCGCTCGATGCCACGCTGTCAAAGGATGACCGGTTCCACCACGCGTTGCCGCCTGAATGGTGGGCAATGCCGTACGATACGTTTCTGAGCGAACGCCGGCGGCGCATGTCGGACGTCGTCCGAGCCGCATGGGAGCGATTGCGTGGAGGACCGCCGGCGGCGAACGTAGCGCCGACCACGGCCGAACTGATCACGGGCGGCGAGACGGAAGGAGTGGAGTTCAAGTCGACGCTTCGAACGAACCTCCACACCGGTCAGCCTGACGACAAAATTCAGATGGCAGCTCTGAAGACAATTGCCGCGTTCCTGAATGCAGGCGGGGGAACGTTGCTGATCGGTGTCGCCGACGACGGCTCCGTAACAGGCTTGGCCGCTGACGGTTTTTCCAATGAGGATAAAATGAGTCTACATCTGGTCAACTTGATACGCGACAGGATCGGAGAGCTGTTCCTGCCTTACGTCCATCCCGAGTTCGTAGAACATGACGGTGGCCGGGTACTGTCAGTTCGCTGCGAGTGCGGCCCGAAGCCAGCCTTCGTCAAGGACGGTGCCGCGCACCGCTTCTTTGTACGCGGGGCAAATGCCACGGCGGAACTGACAGGCCAGGCCGTGGTCGATTACAGCGCGCAACACTTCAAGTAGCCGGGAATTAGGCTGACAGCGCGGTATTCGACGAAAGCAGCGCCGCCCAGGCGGCGGCGTTGCGGTGCCGGAGTTATTCGGCGGCGGCAAGGGTTGGGGTTTGCGCCGGGGCGAGTACCGCGGCGGCTTCTTTGGCGACGACCGTGCCCTCGAAGAAGCGCGGGTTCTGCCGGCCCCACAGCCGTACCGCATTGGTAAAGGTGAAGTCGCGGAAGTTAGCCTCGGTAATCAGGCCGTCCTCGACCATTTCCCAGGCCTCGGGCAACGGGTCGCGCATGTCGATTACGTCGAAATGCCCGATGTCGGAGCTGTAAATTGCGTTGAGCTGAGCTCCGAACGGGTTGGCGCGGCTGAAGGCGCAGACGTTCATCCGGTCGTCGGCCTCGCAGCCGAAATAATAGGGCTTGGCGTAGAGGTCGAGCCAATCCTCCTTGCGGGTGATCTTGCAGGCGGCGAAATCATCGAGCTCGTCGCGCCCGCCGGTCAAATGCGCCTCGGGGTTGGGATAGCCGTCGCGTGCCCGCAAGGCCTCGCCCATGTCGTCGTAGCCATGCTTGACGACGAGATCCATCAGCAGCTTGCGGTCGAGTTTTGCCGGATCCATGCGTTCGAGCGCCTTGGCGTTGCGCCGCTCCCAATGCTCGATCAGGTCGCCAAATAGCTGGGCGCCCCAGCCCGCACCGCCTTCGAGAAACGCGAAATTGAGCTGTGGGAAGCGGCGAGTGACGCCGCCGAGGAAAATCGCCTTCGCGACGGCATGACCCGCGGCGGCGAAATGGCCGATGTGATTGTAGACAAAGTTGGTCGGCGACAGGCGCAATCCCTGGCTGCTGCTGCCGCTATGGAAGGTCGGGGCAATGCCCAGCTCGACGCATTTCTGCCAGACCGGGTCATAGTCATAGGGACTGTCGATGCCGAGCACGTCGTACCACACCGTAAAGCGGAGTGAGTCGGCGTCCTCTGCCGCGGCGGCAGGGACCGGTCGCGGCAGGTTGCTGCCGAACATCCCGACCTTTGAGCCGAGCTGCTTGGTGACGAATTCGAGTTCTTCGATCGCTTCCTCCGGCGTGTGCATCGGGATGACTGCCGCCGGGGTCATGCGGTCGCTGAAGCCGCGGAAATAATCGGCTGAGACGATGTTGTAGGCGCGGATCACGGCGCGTCGTGTCTCGTCGTCCTTGATGCGGGGCAGGCCCAGCCCGGCCGTCGGATAAATCACGGCGAAATCGCTGCCGATCTCGTCGAGGCGCTCGTAAAGCAGCTTTGGCATCATCGCGGTCGCCCGGTCGAGCGTGTTTTCGCCCTGGCGGTTCCAGAAATTGGGCTGCGCGATACGCCGCTCGGTCCGCTCGGCCGGGGTCATCTTCAGCCCCTCGCCGGCGCCCCGCGGTGCAAGAAAGCCGTCGGCCGCCTTGTCGCCGCCGACCTTGCGCATCTTCTCGGCGAAGACCGGCGGGAACTCCACCCAATGGCCGTCGCCGTCGATGATCGGATGCTTGACCTTGGCGTGGACCTGCTCGGGGCTCAGATGACCGTTGCCGCTCATGGCGTTCTCCCCAAAGGTGGCGGTGGGACCTCGTCCCATGTTGACGGGGAAAGCGTGGGCCGTGCCTGGGAGCCAAGTCAAATGCAGCCTCGGCATGGCGGTATGACCCGGCGAGCACGGCTTGCCGTTGACAAAAAACAAGAACGAGAACAAAAATAGAACATGATCAAGGAGAGAGCCCATCTTCCCGAGCTGCGCGAGCGCATCAGGCGGATCGAGCGGCCGACAGCGGCGGCCCACGGGGTCTTGCCGTTCGGCATTGCCGCGATCGACCGGGTGTTGCCGGGCGGTGGGCTCGCGCGAGGGGCCTTGCACGAGGTCCTCGGAGCGGGTGGCGATGAGGAGGATGGCGCGCTGGCGGCCGCCTTTACTGCCGGCATCCTTGGACGGCTTGGCCGCCACCCTACACTCAGAACGCCCGCTCTGGCGGGCGACCGTCCGGGGGCTCCCCCGCTTGCGGGGGAGGGAAGGGGAGGGGGTACGGTGCTGTGGTGTCTTCCCCGCCCGGACCTTTATGGGCCCGGCCTCGCCGCGCGTGGGCTCGATCCCGCGCACATCGTGCTGGTTCGGGCATCGCGCGATGGCGAGATTTTATGGGCGATGGAAGAAGGCTTGCGCGCTCCCGGCCTCGCCGCGGTGGTCGGCGAAGTCGGAACGCTCGCTGCAGTCGCGAGCCGCCGGCTGCAGCTCGCCGCAGAGCGCTCCGGCATCACCGTTTTTCTATTGCGACGCTGGCGCGATGGCGGGCAGGCGGCGCGCGAACGAAATCTGCCGAATGCAGCGGTGACCCGATGGCGCATTGCCGCGTTGCCGTCTCAGCCTCTGTCGGGAGAACCCGGGGTAGGGCGCCTGCGGTGGCGGGTCGAGCTCTTGCGTTGCCGCGGCGGCGAGCCGGCAAGCTGGGAAGTGGAGGAAGCCGATGCGACGGGTCATGTATCTCTGGCTTCAGCACTGGCCGATCGACCGGCGGCGCCTGTCCCGGCGGAAAGATTCCGGCGCGCCGGCTGAAGAGGTTCCGTTCGCCACGGTCGCCGATGCCGGCGGACGGCGTCTTCTTGCCGCGGTCAATCCGGCTGCGGCTGCGGCCGGCTTGGCGCCGGGGATGCCATTGGCGGATGCTCTTTCCTTTTTCCCCGGCCTCGCCACTGATCCGGCCGAGCCCGCGAAGGATGCCGCGGCACTCCGCAGGCTAGCTGAATGGTGCGGTCGCTACAGTCCGTGGACCGCACCCGACGGGACCGATGGGGTAAAGATCGAGATCACTGGCTCGGCTCATCTATGGGGCGGGGAGGCTGCACTCGCCGCCGATCTGACGACCCGGCTCGATCGACAGCATATCGCTGGCCGGATCGCGATCGCCGACACGCTGGGCGCGGCCTGGGGGATGGCCCACTTTGCCGAAGCGGGTAAGAGTACCGTCATCCTGCCACCGGGAGATTGTCGTAATGCCCTTGATCCGTTGCCGGTCGAGGCTCTCCGTCTCTATCCGGCTACCGCCCAAGGACTGCGCCGGGTAGGCTTGAAGCGGGTCGGAGATCTCTCTGCGATGCCGCGCGATGCGCTCGCTCACCGTTTTGGCGAAACGGTGATGCGACAGCTCGATCAGGCGCTGGGCGATCTGCCGGAACCTTTGTCGCCATTGGGGAAGGCACCGACTCGCCGCGTGCGGTTGAGCTTTGCCGAGCCTATTTCCGATCCCGCCGATCTGCTGCGCGCCACCGAGCGGCTCGTCGAGGATCTTGTTCCCCGTCTGGCGCAGGAAGAGACCGGAGCGCGGCGGCTCGATCTCGGTTTCTACCGCGTCGATGGCCGGGTCGAACGGATCCACCTCGGCACCGCTCGCCCGAGCCGCGACCCGCGCCACCTCACAGCGCTCTTCAAAGAGCGGCTAGACACCATCGATCCCGGTCTCGGCATCGAAGACGTGATCCTCGCTGCCTTTGCAGTCGAGCCTTTGCCGGCTGAGCAGATCGGCTTTCCCGGCCATCCCACTGACAGTGAGACGAGCGGGATTGCACTGCTCCTCGACCGGCTCGGCAACCGTCTGGGACTCTCTGCGGTGTCGCGGCTCGAGCCGTGCGAGAGCCATATCCCAGAGCGCGCTTCGGTTCACGTTCCGATTTCCGTCGCCCCCGCGAAAGCGGGGGCACAGAGGCAACCGGCACCTAGGTCCGGATCCCTGGATCTCTCCCCGGGTGGCCGGCCTTTGCGGGCCGTCCCAGGGATCTGCGGGGATGACGAAACGCGGCCGCCGCGGCCGATCCGGCTGTTCGAGCCACCGGAGCCGGTTGAAGCATTCTGGCTGCTGCCCGACGACCCGCCGTTCCGCTTCGCGTGGCGTCGACGCCGGCACCGGGTCACGCGAGCCGACGGGCCAGAGCGGATCGCCGATGAATGGTGGCGGCCGGAGGGGTCCGGCGCGGTTGACGCAATCCGCGACTATTACCGGGTCGAGGACGAAGAGGGACGTCGCTTCTGGCTGTTCCGGGCAGGTCTGCACGGCTATGACCTCCCGCCGCGCTGGTTTGTCCATGGCGTCTTTTCCTGAGGCCGCTCGGCCATGATCTATGCAGAGCTGCAGGTCACCACCAATTTCTCGTTTCTGCGCGGTGCGGCGCATCCGGACGAGCTGGTGGTAACCGCGGCGGCGCTCGGTCACCGGGCGATCGCGATCACCGACCGCAACAGCCTTGCCGGTGTCGTACGCGCCCATCACGCGGCAAAGGAGGTCGGGCTCCGCCTTGTCGTCGGCTGCCGTCTCGATCTGCGCGACGGCACGAGCCTTCTCGCCTTCCCCGAGGACCGCGCCGCCTATGGCCGCCTGACGCGCCTGTTGACTCTCGGCAAGCGCCGCGCGCCCAAAGGCGAATGCCATCTCGACTACGCCGACGTGGTTGCACATGGCGACGGTCAGATCGTCGTCGTGCTGCCTTGCGAGACGGCGGATATGGCGGAATTCGCGGCCCGCGTCGCGGCGGATTTCAGGGGCCGCGCCTATCTCGCCGCTCATCACCTCTACCGTGGCGACGATATGCGGCGCCTCGCCCGCCTCGCCGCGCTCGGCGAGACGACCGGTCTGCCGCTCGTCGCGACCAACGACGTTCTTTATCATGTGCCCGCGCGGCGCCCTTTGCAGGATGTGCTGACCTGCATTCGCGAAGGCTGCACGATTAGAGAAGCCGGCTATCGTCTCGCGGCCAATGCCGAGCGCCATCTGAAAACGCCGAAGGAGATGGCGCGGCTCTTTCGCGACCGCTTGGACACCGTCGAGCGCACCCTCGAAATCGTCGAGCGCTGCCGGTTCAGTCTCGATGAGCTGCGTTACGAATACCCCGAGGAGCCGGTTCCGGAAGGGCAGACGCCGCAGCAGCGCCTGACCGATCTTACCTGGCAGGGTGCCGCGGAGCGGTTTCAGTCTTTCGTCGCCCCTGCGGAAGCGGGGGCCCAGGGCCACCGTTCGGATCCAGGTTCCCTAAATTCCCGCTTTCGCGGGAATGACGAACAAAGCGGCATCCCGGACAAGGTCCGCGGACTGATCGAGCACGAACTCCAATTGATCGAGCGACTCGACTATGCCCGCTATTTTCTGACCGTCCACGACATCGTGCGTTTCGCGCGGCAGCGCGGCATCTTGTGTCAGGGGCGCGGCTCGGCCGCCAATTCGGTCGTCTGTTATTGCCTCGGCATCACTGCGGTCGATCCAGCACGCATCGACGTGTTGTTCGAGCGCTTTATCAGCGCCGCCCGCAACGAGCCGCCCGACATCGATGTCGATTTCGAGCACGAGCGGCGCGAGGAAGTGATCCAGTACGTCTACGACAAGTACGGCCGCGACCGGGCCGGTCTCGCCGCCACGGTGATCTGCTACCGCTCGCGCTCGGCAATCCGTGAGGTCGGCAAGGCCTTGGGGCTCAGCGTCGATGTCGTTGCTGCACTCGCTGGCATCATCTGGGGCTGGAGCAACGACCCGATCGCCGATCTGAGAGTCCGCGAGGCCGGGCTTGACCCGACCGACCACACCTTGCGCTTGGCGCTCGACCTCGCTGCCGAGCTCGTCGGCTTTCCGCGGCATCTTTCGCAGCATGTCGGCGGTTTTGTCATCACCCGCGGACCCCTGTCCGAGCTGGTGCCAATCGAGAATGCGGCGATGGAAGACCGCACCGTCATCGAGTGGGACAAGGACGATCTCGATAGGCTCGGCGTTCTGAAGATCGACGTCCTGGCGCTCGGCATGTTGACCTGCATCCGCAAGGCCTTCGCGCTGATCGAGAAGCATTACGGTCATCGGTTCGAGCTCGCCACGATCCCGGCCGAGGACCCCGCGGTTTATGAGATGCTGAGCCGCGCCAACTCGCTCGGCGTCTTCCAGGTCGAAAGCCGCGCCCAAATGACGATGCTGCCGCGGCTTAAGCCACGCGAGTTCTATGATCTCGTGATCGAGGTCGCGATCGTGCGCCCTGGCCCGATCCAGGGCGACATGGTGCACCCCTATCTGCGACGCCGCTCCGGACGCGAGTCGGTCGATTATCCTTCCGAGGCTCTGCGTCAGGTGCTCGGTAAAACCATGGGTGTTCCGCTCTTCCAGGAGCAGGCGATGAAGATCGCGATTGTCGGCGCCGGCTTTGCCCCGGAGGAGGCGGACCGGCTGCGCCGCGCGATGGCAACCTTCAAACGCAATGGCGACATCCATTTGTTCCGCGACAAGTTCATCGCCGGCATGGTTGGGAACGGCTATGACCGCGACTTCGCGACGCGTTGCTTCAGCCAGATCGAAGGGTTCGGGACGTATGGCTTTCCGGAGAGCCACGCGGCGAGCTTCGCATTGCTCGTCTACGTCTCGTCCTGGATCAAATGCTTTTATCCTGAGGTCTTCGCCTGCGCCTTGCTCAACAGCCAACCAATGGGGTTCTACGCCCCGGCGCAGATCGTCCGCGACGCGCGCGAGCACGGCGTCGAGGTGCGTCCCGTCGATGTCAATCACAGTCTCTGGGATTGTACGCTCGAAATCGATAATCGTCACCCCCGCGAAAGCGGGGGCCCAGGACGACCGCTCGAGACTTTGAGTCTCTGGATTCCCGCTTTCACGGGAATGACGATGGCGGGCCGCGATATGCGCTGCGCCTCGGCTTACGCCAGATCAAGGGCTTCGCCGACGCCGATGCCGAAAAACTCGTTGCTGTTCGGCCGGAGAATGGTTACCCGGATCCACAGGCCCTGTGGCGGCGCAGCGGGCTCGGCCGTGGTGCGCTCGAACGTCTTGCCGAGGCTGACGCCTTTCGCTCGATCGGACTCGATCGCCGCCGCGCGCTATGGGCCCTGAAGGCGCTCGGTGAGCCGCCATTGCCACTCTTCGCGGCGGTGGACACCACCCCGCCGCGTTGGGGCGAAGCGCGTGCCATGGCGCTGTTACCGGAGATGCCGCTGGGCGAGCATGTCGTCGAGGATTACGCAAGTCTCAGCCTGACCCTGAAGCGCCATCCGCTCGCCTTTCTGCGCGCCGAGCTCGCTCGCGAAGGCCTCGTTACCGCCGCCCAACTCGCCCATCTGCCGGTCGACCGGCGGCTGGCGATCGCCGGGGTCGTGCTAATCCGCCAGCGTCCGGGGAGTGCCAACGGTGTCGTCTTCATCACCATCGAGGACGAGACCGGGATCGCCAACCTGATCGTCTGGCCGCAAGTCCTCGAACGCTTCCGTCGCGCGGCACTCGGCGCCACTCTGCTGCGGTGCACCGGCAAATTGCAGCTCGAAGAGAGCGTCATTCATGTCGTCGCCGATCGGCTCGACGACCTGACCTCGCGGCTCAACACATTGCGCGACCAGACCGGCGAGCCCGAGCTCCGACCGCTTCGTAGACCGCCTCTGGCTCTCCCCGAACGAGTGCCGGGCTATGATCCCCGCGACATTGTCATCACCAGCCGGAACTTTCGGTAGGTTCTGCTCTCGTCAAACGTGGTACTTTTGGGTTAATATCTCGTAGGTTATAAAACCTTTCATGGAGAGAAACCTGCGATGCAATACGTTGTGCTCGGATGTGCGGCGCTGGTCCTGGCCGGCTGCAGCTTCCTGGAGGACGACGTCGAACGAGGATTCGCACAGAGTTGGTCACTGACACCTGCGACCTTCACCACCGCCGATGTCCGCATGATCACACAGCGCGCTCGAACCGGTCAGATCATTTGCACCGAACCGAGCCCCGACGTCGCCAAGGCGTTGTCCACGGCCGCTCAGTTGACTGGGTCGGGTGGGAATGGCACGGCGACCGGCAGCCTCGGCGCCGGAGGAGCTTCGGCGGAGGCCGCGTTGGCCTTGGCGGGCCGTTCCACCGCGCTTCTTGGTCTGCGCGATGGTCTTTACCGTGCCTGCGAGGCTTATGCGAACGGTGTCATTGGCGCCGATGCCTATGCGCTAGTTCTTAGCCGATACGGTCAGCTGATGACGACCCTTTTCCTCGGCCAGGATGTCACCGGCGCCGCCGGATCCGAGGCCGGAGGATCCGTACAAAGTCCGCCGGTGAGTGTGACCGTCAACCCGTCGACCACCGGCACCGTGACTGCTGGTCAAGCTCAAACCACATCGGCTCCCGCGCCGTCCCAAATTGCGTCGACTAGCGGAAGTTCATCCCCGGCGGCCTTGGCTCTGGCGCGGATGAACGAAGACTATTTGGACCTCGGCTATAGTCCGGATGCCCTGGTTACCGCCTGTGTCAATTATGGGGATACATCGCGGATCTCAGCGGGTACGAATCGATATCTAGAACGCCTTTGTGACGCGATTTTCAGTGGTGGTCTCCAACCGTTCCAGAAGTTGTTTGGCATGACCGGAGCACTGGTCAAGGGCGGGGTTCTCGCGCCACCGGTAAATCCAGCGCAAACGTCACAGAACCAACCGCCAGCGAACAGGCGGCCCTGAAAAAAGACTAGTGCACGGATTTCGGAGGGCTTCCGTATAGCTCAGATCACCCCGGCGCGGCGAAAACCGGCGATCTCCTCCGCGCTGTAACCGTGCTCGGCGAGCACTGCATCGGTGTCCTCGCCCATCTCGTGCGGCGGGCTTTCGATCGACGGTCCGCCATGCGCGAACTTGAACGCGGCGAGCGGCACCCCGAGCGAGCCGTCGATGCCGGCGACCGAGTCGAATTTATGGAACACGCGGCGCTCAGTGAAATGCGGGTCGGCGAGGGCCTCCGCCATGGTGCGCACGCGTGCGGCCGGCACGTGGCGCGCTTGGAAATAGACCTCCCACTCGTCGGCGGTCTTGGTTTTGATGATGTCGGCGATGATCCCCGCCTCGCGTTCGCGGTCATCGACCCGTGCCTCGTTGTCGGTCTTGATCATGTCGGCCCGTTCGACCGCGCGCCAGAAGCGCGCCTGCTGGCGGATGTTGCTGGCGCCGATCATCACCATGCCCTCCTTGGCGTCGTAGGCGCTGTTGGTGGCGAAGGGCTGCTTGTTGCCGTGCGGTTTCGGCTCGCTGCCATTGCGGAAATAACCGGTCATCAGCGAGGCCTGCATCATCATCGCGACGCCGAGCATTGCGAGGTCGATGTGCTGGCCCTTGCCGGTGCGCTCGCGCTGGAAGAGGGCGCTGGCGAGCGCGAAGGCGCCCATCGTGCCGGTCGCGTAATCGACGGCGGGCGCGCCGATCTTGATCGGGTTTACCTCCTCGGTGCCGGTCGACGCCATGATGCCCGAGGTAGCCTGAATAACGTGGTCGTAGGCAGTCTGCTCGCGCCGCACTCCGTCCTGGCCGAACGCCGAGATCGAGCAATAGATCAGTCGCGGGTTGATCTTCAACAGCGCCTCGTAGGAGAGCCCCAGCGCTTCGAACGCGCCCGGCCGGTAGTTTTCCACCAGCACGTCGGAACGGGCGACCAGCTTCTTCAGGATCTCGCGACCCGCCTCGGTTTTCAGGTCGAGGGTGATCGATTTCTTGTTGGACCCCTGGGTCAGGAACGAGGTCCCCATGTTGCGCCGATTGAGCGCGCGGTCGGTGCCGCCCTCGCGGCTCTGGTCGGGTTCCTCTGGGTGCTCGACCTTGATCACGTCGGCGCCGAGCACCGCGAGCTGATAGGCGGCGAAGGGACCGGCCAGCACGTGGGTGATGTCGATAATGCGAATGCCTTCGAACGGTCGCGTCATGCCGCGGGGCTCCCTCGCGTTGGATGAACCAGAAGTCGACATCATGGCGAGTCCTGACCTGCAATGCCAAGGAGCCGTCCACGGTCTCGATTCGCATCGACTGCTCGCAACGCGGAGTCTACCCCCACCCAGGCTGCGGCCGAGCCGGCCCGGCGAGCCACGGCAATGGGTCGCTTGTCAAGAGAGTCGCGACCGCTATAGTTGCGGCGGCCATCTCGAAGAGGGCGCCGATGCCGTTTCGCCTGCCGTATGCGCGGATTGCGTTCCTCTTCCTTGCCCTTTTTGCCCTGCCCGGGCAGGCCGCAGACTTCGTCGATTCCGCCGAGCGCTATGTCGTAATACCGGATCGGATCGGCCGGGTGATGGCGGCCGATCAATCAGCCGCAGTTCTCGTCTTCGTCTTGGCGCCGGAGAAGCTTGTCGGCTGGAGCCGGCCATTGACACGCGAGCAGCGGGCCTATCTCCCGGCGAAGTTCGCGAGGCTGCCGTCTACCGGCCAACTGAGCGGGCCGACCCCGACGGCGTCGGCCGACACCATCGTTCGCTTGCGCCCCGATGTGATCATCGAAACGGGCGTCGTGTCGCCAGAGGCGGCGGCACGGGCGGACGCGATCCAGCAACAGACCAGGATCCCGTACATTCTGCTCGATGGCGGCATCCAGCAAATTCCCGATACGCTGACCACAGTCGGGGCAATGCTCGGTGTCGCCGAGCGCGGCCAAGACCTCGCCTTTTCCGCACGGACGGCGATCGACGGCTTGCGCGGCAGGCTGTTGATCACCGAGTTCGACCGAACGGCCGCTCGTCTATTATGGGCGCGGTGCAGACGGGCTCGAGACCGGGCTGGCGCGCTCGCAGGTCACGGCGGCCATCGACCAAGCCGGCGTGATCAACGTCGCCGCCCGGCTCGGCAGCGGTGAGCAGGTGAGGGTCACGCGCGAGCAGATTTTCCAATGGGATCCGGCAATCATCATCGCGCAGCAGCGGAGCTTTTATAGCGCGCTGCAGCGCGCTCGGGCTTGGCGTGGCTTGGCTGCGGTCAGCAACAAGCACATTTATCTCGCCCCGGCCGAGCCGTTCGGATGGATCGACGACCCGCCCGGGGTCAATCGGATCATCGGACTACCCTGGTTGTCGTCCCTCTGTTACCCGGACGTCTACCAGGAAGATCTGCGCACCAACGTGCGCGAGTTCTACGAGAAATTCTATCGGATCAAGCTCAGCGATAAGCAGCTCGAGGCCCTCGTCCGGCCGGCAGGAGTGTCAGCCGCGGAAACCGGCCAAATGCTCGGCGTACCCCTCCTTGGCGCCGAGCCGGTGCCGCTACCTGGCGGCGCGCCGCCAAACACTCCGAGACCCAGACCTCCAGGCCGCGGGGGTGCCCCGGGGCTACAGGGGTACCCGCCACCCATGGCTCCACCGAACCCGCAATAATCGCTCCGGGCTCGGCGCCCTTACGATTCGGTAGCGCGTACGAAGCAGAGGATCCCCCGCTGCGGCGTCCAGCACACCACCGCATGACCGGTTGGGTTATCGGTGCGCTGCAAGATCTTGTCGGGTGGAACGACTTGCCAGCTTCCGCCGATCAGCGCTTCGTAATGGTCGGCCTCGATGCGGTATTCGGTGGCTCGGCAATCGGTTACCGAGCAGCAGGAAATGCTCGTGCCGGGCACGAGCAGGCTGCGGAACCACGGCCCGAGCGAAGGGTCGGCATCCGCTGGCGGCTGCGAGCCGGCGGTGGCGGGGAACAAAAGAGCTACCATGAGAAAAAGGCGCGTCATGACGCGCACTAGAGCAAATCCCATGCCTATCCGATGACCCCGAGGCGGGCCGCACGATCCGGAGCCCGGCGAGCTTAGCGGCGGGACGTGCCGTTGCACGGCATTTGTTTACCATAAAATCGCACGGGCGAACTCACTCCATCGGCAAGCCGGGATGAACGGCACGGCTGTCGAGCGGGGTAAACTGCGGGGCTAGCGCCGGGATGGCGACCTCGGCGAGCGTCTCGGGTGTCCAGCCCCCCTGACGGTGCAGCATACGCACGGGCCGCATGTGGCCATAGAGCGACAGCTCACCGGCACGCTGGTGGAACACCTGGCCATTGACATGGCTGCCTTGCTCGGAAGCGAGAAACACGCACAGCGGGGCGATGGCGTCGGCCCGGCTGCGGCGCAGCCGCTCCTCACGGAGTGCCGCCGCCTGCGGGTCCTTCGGCGTCGGAACCGAGCGGGTCATTCGGGTGTCCGCCGACGGGCAGACGACGTTGACAGTGATACCCTTCGAGGCATTCTCCATGGCGACGATGCGTGCCAGCGCCACGATCCCGAACTTGGCCGCGCCATAGTTGCACTGGCCGATGTTGCCGAGCAGGCCCGAGGTCGACGAAACCATGATGATCCGCCCGTAGTTCTGCTCGCGAAACAGGGTGATCGCCGCCCGATTGATGTTGAAGTGGCCTGTCAGGTGAACGTCGATCACCGCCTGCCAGTCCTCGGGAAACATGTTGTGAAACATCTTGTCGCGCAGGATGCCGGCGGCATTGAACACAATGTGCAGGCCGCCAAAGGTCTCGCGCGCCTGCTGGACCATGGCCAGGCAGTCGTCGAATTTGGCGACCGAGCCGTAATTCGCCGCCGCATCGCCGCCCGCCGCCTTGATCTGATCGACGATCTCCTGTGCTGGCGTCCGGTCCGCTCCCTCGCCGCTGCCGCTGGTCCCGGGGTCGTTGACGACGACCTTGGCACCGTTGGCGGCCATCAGCTTGGCGACTTCGGCCCCAACCCCGCGACCCGCTCCGGCACACAGAGCCACGCGCCCATCGAGCATGCCCATTCCTGCGATCCCTAAAAGTGCAAATGATCACCCGCTTGTCGCGACGCCGACGAGTTTTGTCAATCCGCGGGTACTGAGGAGCCGCGGCTAACGACAATATGGCATTACGTTCATGGCAAACGATGTCATCGACTGTTTGACCATATCGTGATCCATGATTCCGCCTTGGTTGAAGTAGCAGATGAATTCGTCCATCCCATATTCGCGGTGCAGGGTCCGCACCCGATCCACGCAGTAGTCGGGATCGCCAAAGACTCCCATCTCAAGGTCGAAATCTTCGTATTTTATCCGCTCGATGCGGGCCAATACTTGACGAAACGCCTCGAAGCTCTTGATGTCCGTCTGTCCGAGCGGCCGCAACCGCTCCGCGGCTTCCCGCAGGAAGCGCAGGAGCCCCGCCTCGCAGTCTTGTCGCGCCTGGGCTCGGCTCGCCGCGACATGGACCGGAAAAGCGAGCGCGGTATCGCCCGGCGTGCCGGCGGGCAACGTCTCGCGGTAGACCGCCAGGCCTTCCTTGAGCTTGTCGGGCGGATTGATCAGCGGCGTGGCGAAGATCGGCAATTTGCGCCGCCCAGAAAACGGGAAGGTGTCCGGGCTGTTGGCGGCGATCCGCACCGGGGGGTGAGGCGATTGCACCGGCCGCGGCACGACGCTCAGATCATGTGCACGAAAATGCTTACCCTCGTAAGAGAAGCTGTCGTTGGTCCAGGCCTTGAGGATGAAGTCGAGCGCCTCTTCGAAGCGCTCGCGGCTCTCTTCCTGCGGGATGGCGTAGCCTTCGTAGTGCAACGGCGCGGTGCCGCGCCCGCAACCGAGCTCGAGCCGGCCGTCGCTGAGGATGTCGGCGATTGCCGCTTCCTCGGCGATCTTCACCGGATTGTGCAATGGAAGCAAAGTTACCGCGGTCCCTAGGCGAATGCGCGTCGTGCGCTGCGCCGCCGCCGCCAACACCATCAGCGGATCGGCGAGGATCGAGAAGGCGCGGCTGAAGTGGAGTTCTCCGAGCCATACGGTGTCGAAGCCGAGCTCGTCGCCGAGCTCGATTTGCGCCATGATGTCCTTGTAGCGTTGACGCTCGGTGAACCCGCTTGCACACGGCAATTGGTCGAAAAAGCCGAAGCGCATCTGTTTTCCTCCAGCAGTTGTCCGTCACCGTGCGGATCGGGGATACCACGGCCCCTCCCGCCGCAGCAACCGGGCGTTGCGGTACCCAAAAGGACGAGCTTCCGCTAGGATCGCCGGCACGCCAGTTGCACAGAGGTGGGGGATGTTCCGTCGTTTGTTGTTCGGCTTTGCGCTTGTTTTGGCTACGGTTCCCGCATCCGCGCAGGAATCGCTGCTCGATGTTGTCTTGAAGCGCGACAAGCTGATCGTCGCAACCTACAGCACCTCGCCGCCCCTCGCCTTTGTCGACGATGCCGGTACCCTGGTCGGCTTCGAGATCGATATGGCGCGCGAGATCGCCAAAGACCTCCTTGGCGACCCCAGCAAGGTCGAATTCGTCGTTGTGCAATCGGACGGACGCTTCCCGGCGGCACTCTCGGGCAAGATCGATTTCGGGCTGTGCTCGACGACGATCACGCCGGACCGCGCTGTGCGGATTGCCTTCACCCGCCCTTACCTCGACACTGGCGGCAGTGTCATCGCGCGCAAGGATGCCGGCATCAAGACAGTCAAGGAACTCAACGATCCTAAATTTACCTACGCCATTCTCAACGTGCCGCCGGCGATCGCGCGCGCTAAAGAGGTGATCCCCGACGCCAAGCTGCTGCTGCTCGACTCGCCCTCGGCGCTCTTCCTCGCGGTCAAGACCGGCCGTGCCCAGGCCTTTGCCATCGACAAGCCGATCGCCGATTATTACGAGGCCGAAAACCAGGATCTGGTCAGGCTCGACACCAGCGGCACCCCGTTTGCCTATGTCTCGCAGGACTCGATCTTCATGAAGCCGGGCGATTTCAAATGGTGGCTGTTCCTCGACACCTGGGTCGGCGAATTGCGCTCCGGCATCCGGTATGAAAAATATGTCGAGTGGTATCGCAAGTGGCTGAAGAAGGATCCGCCGCCGCAGCGCTTCTACGATTACAATAAGTATTGAGTATCGGGAGTTAAATGAAGCGAGTATTACTCCATCGTCACCCTCGCGATGGCGGGGGTCCAGGGCAACCGCCATCATCTCGGGCCCCTGGATATCCGCTTTCGCGGGTATAACGGGAACAGTGCCGTTCGACCCCCACTTCATTGCACGGCTGATCCCGGCGCTGCTCGAGGGCGCCGTGGTCACGGTGGAACTGGCAGCCCTGACGGTGGCAATCTGCCTCGTCTGGGGTCTGCTCGTGGCGCTCGCCCACGGGATGCACGGGCCACTGGGCTTGATCGCCGGCGGCTATATCCAGCTCGTGCGCAATACCCCGCTGCTGATCCAGTTGTATCTTGTTTATTTCGGCTTCTCGATGGCCGGCTACGGGTTGTCGGGCTTTGCCTCGGGCCTGTTGGCACTGTGTGCGCAGAATGGCGGCTATGTCGCCGAAATCTATCGCGGCGGGCTGCAATCGGTCAGCACCCGGCAATTCGAAGCCGGGCGCGCCCTCGGCATGCGTCGCTGGACTCTCTACACGACAGTCATTCTGCCGCAGGTCATAGCACGGGTGATCCCGCCGCTGACCAATCAGAGCATCGCGATCATCAAGGACACCTCGCAAGTTGCGGCGATCGCAGTGATGGAGATCATGAAGATTACCGAGGTCTGGGTCGAGACCTCGGCCAACACCTATGATGTCTTTCTCGGCGCAGCGTTGATCTATTTGACATTGACCTCGATCGCCGGCCTGGCAGGCAAATTGACCGAGCGCCGGATCGCATTTGCGCAATGAAAGAGTTCGGCCCGCTGATCCATAGCTTCTGGTACCTGGTGCGCGGCGCCGAAATGACCGTGCTGATGTCGGCGAGTGCGGCCCTGCCGGCGACGATCCTCGGTGTCCTTCTTTCTCTGCTGCATGTTTTCGGCAGCCGCCTGGTGCGGTCTACCATCCTCGGCTATCTCTTCCTGATACGCGGCATTCCGCTATTGGTACTGCTGACCTTCGTTTATTACCTGATGCCGCTGACCGGGATCGACCTGCCACCATTCTGGGGCGTGGTGCTGGTCATATCGCTCTATTACGCCGCGTTCATCAGCGAGGTTTTTCGGGCCGGTATCCTCTCATTGCCGCAAGCGCAGTGGGATGCGGCGCGCAGTCTCGGCATGACCCGCGGATTATTGCTGCAGATGATCATCTTGCCGCAGGCGTTACGGCTCGCAGCACCGCCCTATGTCAGTCTGTGCGTCAGCCTGGTCAAGGCGACCTCACTGGTCTCGATCGTCGGCCTGTGGGAGCTGACGATGGCGAGCCGCGAGGTCGTCGAGCGCACGCTGGCGCCGTTTCAGATCTTCATCGGCGCGGCGGCGATCTACTTCTGTATCTGCTATACGCTGGCTCTTTATGGAAGACACCTTGAACGACGCGTCCTCCTCGGCCATTGAGGTTTCGCGAGACCGCCAGCAGCGCCCGATGCTCGAAATCGCGGGCCTGAGCAAACGCTTCGGTGCGGTCGAGGTATTGCGTGACGTGTCGCTTGCAGTCAGTCCCGGGGAGGTCGTTGTCGTGATCGGCCCGAGTGGTTCGGGCAAGACCACCTTGTTGCGCTGCACCAACCTGCTGGAGGAGTACGAGCGCGGAACGATCATGATCGACGGCGAGCCGATTGGCTATCGCATTGACGGGCGCAGCGGCCGGCGCGTGCGCATGTCGGAGCGCGAGATCGCCAGAGCGCGCGAGCGCATCGGCATGGTGTTCCAGAGTTTCAACCTCTTCCCGCACATGAATGTGCTGCAGAACATCGTCGCCGCGCCAATCCGGGTGAGACGGATCGAACGCCGGCAGGCCGAGGCCCGCGCGCGCGAGCTTCTTGCGATGGTCGGGCTGTCGGACAAGGCGGCCGAATATCCGATCCGGCTCTCGGGCGGTCAGCAACAGCGGGTGGCGATCGCCCGGGCGTTGGCCATGGACCCCAAGATCATGCTGTTCGACGAGGTCACTTCGGCCCTCGACCCCGAACTGGTTGGCGAGGTATTGGCGGCGATGCAGCAGCTCGCAAGTGACGGTATGACAATGGTGGTCGTAACCCATGAGATGAGCTTCGCCCGCGACATCGCCGACCGGATCGTGTTCATGGACGGCGGCGTCGTCGTCGAGGAGGGCAAGCCCGACCAACTCCTCTTCACGCCGCAGACCGAGCGGGTGCGCGCCTTCCTGAAGCGCTACAACGACCGCTATCGGATCTAGCACAGGTGCGGAAAAACCCTGCTGTCGTTCCAGAACGGCCCTTAAGGGCCAGCCCGGAGGCCATGAATACAGGCCAAGTTCTTGATTTCTCGGGTCGGTGTTCTTGGACTCCGGGCTCGCGGGCAAAGCCCGCGCCCCGGAATGACCACATTCCAGTATTTTCCGCACCCAGCCGGAGCCCGGTTTGGCCCGAGTGTCGCCTCCCCATACCGCCAGCACGGTTTTCTCCAGGTGATACTCGCCGGACGCTCCGTGGATTGCACAATGAAGCAATCTGGTAGGGGCGTAAACCTGGCAATATAGAAAATTTTCGAGGTCTTTTAAGTAAATTTCTCCGGGTTTTTAACTAAAAGCATCTGGCCAATCGCTATTATTTGTAGCACAACGGGAGAGGGTCGGCCGCAAAGATGGCGCGTCCCGAGACAAAAGCCGCGAACTGAGGAAGTCGCCCAGATGTCGGCCCGTATTCTTGTTGTCGATGACAACGCGCTCAACGTCAAACTCCTGGTCGAATGGCTAGAGCACGAATCTTATGTCGTCAGCACAGCCGCTGACGGCTTCGAGGCGCTGGCGAAAATCGAGGCCGAAGGACCCGACATCGTGATGCTCGATGTATTGATGCCCAGGCTCGACGGCTTCGAAACCTGCCGGCGCATCAAGGGTGATCCGGCGATTGCGCATATTCCGGTCATCATGGTGACGGCGCTGGAGGACGTCGACGACCTGGTCAAAGGTTTCGAAGCCGGTGCCGACGATTTCCTCACTACGCCGTTCAATGGCCTTGAGCTCCTGGCGCGAGTGCGTTTGCAGCTTCGGCGGAAAGAAGATTACGAGCAGTCGCTTGTCGATCCGCTGACCGGCGCCTTTAACCGGCGGCACTTCGACGTGCACGCAGCGCGGCTGGCCACGCGATGCCGCACGGCGGGCCAACCGGTCGCCGTTCTGATGTTCGATATCGACAAGCTGAAACAGATCAACGACGCGCACGGTCACTCGGCCGGCGACCATGTCCTGAAAGAGGTGGTCAATCGTGTCATATCCGCCTTGCGTCCGTCCGATCTGGTGACGCGGATGGGCGGCGATGAGTTCGTGGTCGTTATGCCGGAGGCGGATCTCGATGCGGCACTCCACATCGCCGAACGCTTACGCGGCCGCGTCGCCGACGCGCCAATCGAACGTGTCGCAGTCACTCTCAGCATCGGCGCCGCCGCGTCGAGGCCCGAGGCGGAGGAGGAACTGGGCACCACGCTCCGACGGGCCGACGCCGCCCTCTACCGGGTCAAACGGGCCGGCGGCAACGGTGTCAGCGCCTAGGACGGTCGCGAAGCTCCGAACGGCTAGATTCCACTCCCTTGGGGGCGAGCTTGACTCAGCGCGCCGCTGCAGTGAAAGGTTGATCACGGCCTGTGGTGACCTTGGCGCGGCTCGTCTCGCACCGGGGACGATTTGGCGTTGTCCGGTCCGCTCAAACCGACGATGCTGCCCACAGAACCATTCGGAATCTCACGAATATGGACTGAGACAAGGTCACCTGGATGAAGCCGTCCTTCCCTGCCGCGATCTGCGCCGCTTTTCTCGTGAGCCAAGCCCATGCCCAGGGGTTGCTCCAGACGCGCCGCATCTCCGCCGATCTCGCGAACCAGGCCGTCGCGGCGGCTGTCGCGAAATGCGAGAGCCAGGGTTACGCCGAGACCGCCGCGCTGGTCGATGCCGACGGCGTGCAGCAAGCGGCGCTGCGCGGCGATCGCGCAGGCGCCCACACACTCGACAGCGCCTTTGCCAAAGCCTACACGTCCGCCTCGTTCAAGACCGACACGACCGCGCTCGTTGAAAGGTCGAAGACCGTACCGGTGTTGGCGAACCTGTTCAAATTGCCGCATTTGCTGTTGCTGGGCGGGGGCATCGTCATCAAGATAGGCGACGAAGTGGTCGGAGCGATCGGCGCCGCCGGGGCGCCGGGCGGCGATCTCGACGACGCTTGCGCCCATGCCGGCCTCGACAAGATCAAGGACCAGCTCAAGTAGCGTTCAGGCCCATGATGAGGATGACGCGATGAGAGTCGGGATCTCGCTGACGAGCAATCATCCGGACGCGACAGACCCGCGCCAGGGAGCGCGCTGGATGATCGAGCGCGCGGCGGCGGCACGCCGCGGGGCTCTCGATTCCCTGTTTGTCGGCGATCAGCACGTATCGCCCACGCCCTATTATCAGAACACGCCGGTGCTCGGGCGGCTTCTCGCGGAGTGGGGCGAGGCCCCAGCCGGCTGCCTGTTCCTGCTCCCCTTGTGGCACCCGGTGCTGGTGGCCGAGCAGATCGGGACACTGGCCGCCATCGCTCAAGGCCCCTTCATCATGCAATGCGGGCTCGGCTGGGGCGAGGCCCGGTTCGCCGCCATGGGCGCCAATATCAGGACGCGCCCTTCGGCTTTCGAGGAAGCTCTCGACATTGTCCGGCGCCTCTTGGCGGGCGAGACGGTGAGCTCCTCCCGGCGGTTCCGGATCGCAGAGGCGAGCCTGGCATTGCATCCGGCCGAGCCCGTCGAAGTCTGGATCGGCGCCAGCGCCCCGCCGGCCATCGAGCGCGCGGCACGACTGGCAGAAGGCTGGATCGCGAGCCCCGGCCTCACCCGCGAGGAAGCGCGCGTGCAGGCGGATCTCTACCGCGAGCGCTGCGCCGCTTATGGCAGACAGCCGCGCGCTATAGTCTTGCGGCGCGACATTTACGTCGGCGAGTCATCGTCCGAGGCACAGGCGGTATTGCAGCAGGCGCTGAGCCGAAGCTACCGCGGCATGCCGGCAGAAGCCCTCATTGCAGGGTCGGTCGACGAGGTCGCGGAACAGTTTCGGACATTCGGGGACATAGGCTACACCGAGATCCTCGTCCGCCATCTGACCAACGACCAGTCGAAGGTCCTGGCCTCGTTGGAGCGGCTGGCAGCGGTGCGCGCGGGGCTGGGCTGAGCCTGGCCGCCGGCAAACTGCCGCGTTCGAACCTATAGCCTTCGTCTGTTCCTCGCGGGTTGCTTGGTGCTCCTAAAAAAGACGCTGCTCGCGTAACGACAGCAGGGCGCAGTCGGGGCCATTGGAGCGGCGCCGAATGCCCATGCAGTGCCGCTACGCGGCATGAATCATCGATCAAAGTCGGCGCTGGGCGATGTAAAGGCTCGTGGTCATGTTTCGGACCACGTGGCCATGGAACTCTTCACGGGCGATCCGGCCCAGCTCGGCGAGGACGGCCTCGCAGTCACGGAGGATGTTGATATTGGAATAGGTCGCATAAAGAGCAACGGTTTGGTCGGGATCGAGGACGAGAGACCAGGAACTTGTTCGATGCTCGACGGCGTCGAACGCGCCGGTTCGCTCCAGCGCTGCCATTCGGGCCTCGGCGTCAAGGGCGAACGGTATATTGCGGGCGCCCGCCGAGGGACTCGAAGGCCCACTGAGCAACGCCTTGGTCGCTTCGTGAAACGGATCGGGGCGGCTGTCGTCGCCGAAAATGTTCCAGACCATTGCCCACCAACCGCCCGGACGCAGCAGCTCTGCGATTTTGATCAGGGCCGTCGCCTCGTCCAGCCAATGGAAAGCAGTTGCGCTGATGCCGAGATCGAACGAAGCGGCGTCCAGCGCGGCCTCCTCGAACGATGAAAGGATTACCGTGAGCGCCTCGTCTGGGATGGTCTCGCGAAGGTAGGTTGCCATGCGCGGATCGGGCTCGACGGCCACCAGGAGGCTCGCGCCCCTATCGAGCAGCTGACGAGTGGCGGTTCCGGTACCTGCCCCAATCTCGAACGTAGTCGCGCCACCCGCAAGACCGCATTGCTCCGACAAAACCTCAAACACCCAGTCGGGATACGCCGGTCGTGCAGCGTGATAGCGGCCGGGATCAGCCCCGAACGCCTGGCGGCCGAATGCGCGGTCGATGACAGCATCGCTCATCTCAACCGCCTCCTTCACGAAGCTTGGCAACGCCTCGCCGTGGCGGCACCGGCCGTTGTCGGCGCAGCGCGGGCGATCGCGAATTTTGTGCTCCTGACCCTAGGGAAAAGCCAGGCCGCTTTCCCGGCTGACGAGGAAGAGATCGCGCCGCTCGAAGAATTCGAGCGCGATGAAGGCGAGCGCCTCCGGCCGCTCGGCGCCGATGGCGCGACCCGCGTCATAGACGAACATGAAATGGCAATCAGGCAGCAGTGTGCGATAGCGCTTGCCGGCATCGGACACCTCCTTCGTCCCGCAGAGCACGAGCACCGGCCGCTTGATCTCGCGGGAGCCTTCCTCGGGCCGGCCATCGGGTGCGGCCAGCACGACAGACCCAATGTCCGCCTCGGGCGCCAGCGCAAGCCACACTGCGGCTGCAGCCCCGGCTCCTTCGCCGATCAGATCAAAGCGCTCGATACCCAGCGCCGCCAACGCGGCGCCGATCCGTCGCGCTGCTTCCTGGGGCATCCCGGTGTCCGTCGTCATCGGGAAGACGATGACGCGCCGGCGCTCGGCCAGCAGTGTGTGAGCGCGCGTCGGAAGTCCCTCGCCGTCGGCGATGGCGACGATCGTCTCGCCCGACCCCGCCTCCCGATAAGGAAACCGCCGGTCCTCGCCCGCCCAGCATTGCGTGAAAATCCGCTCGGCCATTTCCTTCAAAGCCCCCGCATGCGCGGCAGCACTTTGGCGCCGAACAGCTCGATCGAATGCAGGGTCCGCTCGCCGAGCTGCGCGCCGACGACAAGGTCGAGAACGCCGGCGCCAAGCTCGTCGCGGATCCGCCGCACCTGCGCGAGCACTGTGTCCGGGCCGCCGACGATCACCTGGCCGAGCTCGATGCGGTCGGCGAGCTCGCGCCGCGATGTGCGCTGCCGCTGCGCCACGGCATCGGCGCCGTAATAGCCTGACTGCCGCACGCCTTCCGCTATGGCCTTGTTCTGGTCGACGAGGCTGATCCGCGGCGGCAATGTGCTCACTTCGGCAAAAGCCTCTTCGTCTGTGTCGGCGACGTGGAACATGGCGCGGTAGATGACGTCCTCCGCCGCGGGCTCCCAACCCGCATCGCGAGCGCAGGTGCGGTAGTGCTGCACGGCGGTCTTCGCGAGCGGCACGGTCGTGAAGGCAAAGCCGATGCCGATGCGGTTGCGCGCCGCGAACTCCCCGGCCTCGGGGCTAGAGCCGGACATGTAGAGGGGCGGGTGCGGCTGCTGCACCGGCCGTGGCCAGATCGAGATCGTGCGGTACTGGTAATAGCGGCCGAGCCAGCCGAACGGCCGCGTCTCGGTCCAGGCGCGGCGGATCAGATGCAGCGCCTCGGCGAAGCGCTCGCGCGATTCCGCCGGGTTGATGTTGTAGGTCACGTATTCGTTCGGTGTGCCGCGCATCATGCCGGCAACCAGCCGGCCGCCGGACATCGTGTCCAGCATCGCCAACTCCTCCGCGACCCGTACCGGGTTCAGGATCGGCAGGGTCGGTCCCAACACCGCAATCTTGGCGCGCCGGACGATCTGGCTCAGCGCTCCCGCCATGACCATCGGGTTCGGGGTGAGCGAGAAGCCCGAATAATGGTGTTCGGCGACCGTTACCCAGTCAAAGCCGAACTCGTCGGCGCAACGGAACTGGTCGAAGGTGGTTTGCATCGAGCGTACGGCCGCATCGCTCGAATAATACTCGCCCGAGAGCGGCCAGATGTCGTGCGGCGCCGCTCCCATGTAGCGTGCAGCGCAGAAGAGTGATGCCTTCATTTCAAACCACCGTTTCGCGAGGAGTTCGCCGCCTCAAATTAGCCTTCGGGCAAGCCACCCCTTTGGCCTGTGGGTCAGCGCCAGACGTCGATCGAGACCGTGCCTTCGTATCGGGCGCCGAACATTTTCCATGCCCCTTGCGCTTCGCCGCCGGTGACCGCGATGTTGATCTCCTGTGGCTCGAACATCTGGACGATTTCGTCGGGTGCCGCCTTGAGGCGACTGGCGTAGGGTTCGACACCTGCTACCGCCAGCGGCCGCAGCAGGGTCTGCACCCACTGGTCGTCCCAGTACTCGCGCGCGGGAAGCCGCGCATTTTCGGCGAGCCAGTCGATCAGCTTCTGCTTGGTATCCATGCCGCGCTCGACAAAGAGCCGCGCCACGATCGGATCCATGACCAGCAGCGGCGGGAAATGCGCCCCCGCCGACAGGCAGCGCCGCATCTTCTCTCGCCAGGTCAAGCGCGGGCCGTATCCTTCCTGCACGTAACGCAGCCCGAAGAACACACTGACCGCGCTGTCCGCCGGCTTGAAACCTTTCTGGACGTGCAGTGGCTCCCAGGGGCTACGCTCCTCATTCTCAGCAAAGCAGGCGCTGTAGGCGAGCCCGTTGCCGAGGGTGCCCATATAGGTTTCGCCCGGCACCGAGCCGCCCTGCAGGTTCTGCGACAGCAGCGCGTAAGCGCGTCCGATCGTGACGTTTGCGTGGTTATAGGGACCGAGCGCACCGATCCCGCAGTTCATGCCGATTTCGTGGCGGATCGGGCCATTGACCACCGCCATGTTGGTCATCGAGGTGGTGCTGCTCGATTTCGCGGTCGATCCGCTGGCCGCCAGCGCCAGGATGACCGGGAAGTACTCCGGGCGAGCACCGGCCATTACGGCGTTCACCGCGACCTTCTCGACCGTATATTCCCAGAACTCGCGGAACGAGGTCGGCCGCATCCGGCCCACGATCTCATCAGGCGCATGGCTCGTGCCCTTCAGCATCGCCGCGACGCGCGCTTCGGTCGGCAATGTTATCGGCAGGCAGTCGGTCCAATGGTTCTGCAGAAACCGCTGCTGCAAATTCTCCTGGCTGTCGGGGATCAGCAAGCCGGGGGCCGAGCGGTCGAACGACAGGCCGGTTAGATCCTCTGCGTCCAGCGGACGCGTCAGCGCCTCGATGACCTCCTGCATGAATGGACGGCTGGAGATCGGGTCATTGCCTTCGATGTAGGCGCGGAGCTGTGCGCGGGACAGATCGACGACTGGCTGCGGCACGAAAGCCTGCCGCGTCCGCGGCATACCGTTGGCAGTGGCAGTGGCGCGCGCAACACCAGCAAAAACGTCAGTGTGCACCGCCACACTCGGTACGCCCGCTTCTTCCAGCAACATCGCGAGCCCGACGACCGTCGGGCTGGAGGTGCTTCACAAACCGACGCCGAGTATCGCGCCGTCGCCCTCCCGCGCGACCTTAGCCCGCATCTCGGCATCATCAACCCAGCTTTGCCGGGGCTGGATCAGCCGCGTGGTAACCGAGTGCAGGTTCTTGCCAAACCAGTCCTGCAGCTCCAGCATAAAATTTTCGGAATTGTCGAACAGACAATCGACGAGATAGACGAGCTTGCCGTCGAGGCTTTCGGGCCGCTCCGCCAAGCGCTTGCCGACAACCTTGGGCGGGTAGCCTCGCGGATCGTGGACCGTCAGCAGCTCAGCCATGCGTCTATCCACAAAATAAGATCTCGGTCGCTGTCGCAGCATAACCCAATTGCCCCTCCAAATCCACGCGAGGCGCACGCCTAAAACTTGTACTCTGGGCCGTCGACGTATCTGAACCGCTCCAGCGCATCAGCGCGGAGGGTGAAACCGAGGCCGGGCCGGTCGGGCGCATGCACCATGCCGTCCGGACGGATGTCGAACGGCTCGTTGAAGAGTTCCCACATCATCGGCATCCAGCCTTGGCTCACCTCGAGGATGTGGCAATTGGCGGCTGCCATCGCGACGTGAATGCTGGCGGCAAACAGAACTCCACTACCCCAGGCATGCGGGGCCAGACGCACGCCGTGCGCCGAGGTCAGTGCGGCAATACGCCGGATCTCGGTCATGCCGCCGGCGCGGGCGACGTCCGGCTGCGCGATGTCGAGGGCGCGGCGCTCGAGCAGATCCTGGAAGTCGAACCGCGTGAACTCGCGCTCGCCCGAGGCGATCGGGATTGTCGTCGACCGGCGCACCTCTGCCTGACCGGCGTGATCGTCCGGCGAGACCGGCTCCTCGAACCAGGCGATGTCGTAGGGCTCGAGCTCCTTGGCGAGCTTGATGGCGGTTGCGACCTCGAGCGAGCCGTGCGCGTCGATCATCAGTTCGACGTTGGGGCCGAGACCGCGGCGGGCCGCCTTGACCCGGCGCACACAGTTGGCGACCGAAAAGCCGTCACGGCCCACCACGCGCATCTTGGCGGCGGTGAAGCCCTTCGCGGCGTAGCCCGCGAGCTCCGCCTCGGCCTCGTCGCCCGGCGCCCAGCCGCCGCTCGCATAGCCCCGCACCGAGCTGCGCGCAGCACCCAGCGCCTGGCAGAGCGGAATGCCGAGCGCTTGCGCCTTGACATCCCACACCGCGATGTCGATGCCGGCAATTGCTTCCATGATGACGCCGCGGCGTCGGCTTTCATCAGCCTGGGTGATGCCGCGCTCGAGCGCCGGCCTGCTGCGCGAGCCGTTGTACATCTTTTCGTAGATGCGCTCGGAGAACAGGGGGTCCTCACCGACGCATTCGGGCGCGAGCTCGTGCTCGACGATGGCCGCGACGATCGGCGGCGTGCCGAGAGCAGCACCTATGCCGGTGAGCTCGGTGTCTGTTTCGACGCGGATGAGCGTAGCATCACTCTTGACCTTGGTTCCGAGGTCGGTGCGGTGACGCTTTTCCTCCGGAACCGGCGCCGACATTGGAATCGCGGACACTTTGACGATTTTCATCAGGTGCTCTTCCCTGGCTCGAATTTTTGGATTGCCTTCGCGGTCAATCGCAGAATCAGGTCAAAGCGCTCGATGCGCTAATCGAAGGCGTCGCCGTCACTCTCAGCATCGGCGCCGCCACGTCGAGGCCCATGCGGAGGAGGAGTGGACGCCACGCTCCAACGCGCCAACGTCACGCTCTACCAGGTCATGCGGGCGGGCGCAAATTGGGGGAGCGACGCCCGCAGTCGCGAACCCCGCTAGGCCATAGGCTAAACTCCACTCGCTCTGCCGTGGGCCCCGTCAGCGCGCCGCCGGCTGCTTTGCTCCGCCAAAGGTCGGGTAATCGGTATCATCGATAAAAGCTTCGTCGCCCTCGGTCGGGAGTTGCTCGGCATAGCCGAGGGCGCCCTGGATATCCTCGCCCCACACTTCGCGCGGCAGTTCGTACAGCACCTCGACGCCATAGCCGTTCGGGTCGCTGATGTAGAGGCTGTGGGTCATGCCGTGATTGACCCGGCGATGAAACTTGACCCCCTTGCTGCGCAGAAACGCCAGCTGCTTGAGCCACGCCTCGCGATTTGGCATGGAGATCGCGATGTGGTTGACGGCAACCGGCGTCTTGAACATGTCCCAATCCGCGGGCGGCGCCGGCAGGTCCGGGTTCTCGCACAGTGCGATGTCGTGGTGGTTCATCTGCCCGCTGTGGTCGCCGCTATAGAAGCGCATCTTGCCGTTCCGCCGCAAAGACACGCCGACCTGCTTGAAGCCGAGGATCTCGGTCCAGAAGCGGTGCGATTCCTCGATGTCCCGCACGTTGATGACCAGGTGGTTGATACCCGAGGGGGTCAGCGCTTCCGCGGGGGCCGCTGGAACGACAGGAGATGTGCCGTCTGCCATTTTAATGCTCCACGATTTCTGCCAGAGGTGTGCCACGGCTGTAGACAATAGGAAATTGCCGCCCGCTTCGCCAGCCGGACGTTCACAGATCGTCCTGCCCGGAATTCGCAAGCGTCGTCGACGCGGTGCGCTTCGCTGTCGAACTGCGGCGAGGATGATCGACCGCGAGGCCTGGAACCCCGAGGACCGCCGGATCAGGTTTCGCATCGGGATCAATCTCGGCAACGTCATCGTCGAGGACGACGACATATTTGGTGATGGTGTCAATGTCGCAGCACGCCTCGAAGCGCTCGCAGAACCGGGTGAGATCTGGATCTCGCGAGTGGTGCGCGACCAGATCCGCGACAAGCTGACCTACGCTTTCGAAGATCTGGGCGAGCAGAGCGTCAAGAACATCGCTCGGCCGGTGCGGGTCTATGCGTTGCGCCCAGAAGCCGTCGCCAGTCTGCCGGCACCGAGCGGCGCGCCCGGTCCGTCAACCTGGCAGCCAGCCGTTGCGCCGCGCCTGTCGATCGTCGTTTTGCCCTTCACAAACCTCAGCGACGACCGGGAGCAGCACTATTTCGCCGACGGGATCACCGAGGACCTGACGATCGATCTTTCGCGGCTCGAGAACATGTTCGTGATTTCGCGCAATACCGCATTCACGTATAGCAAGCCCATCGAAACGAAGCAGATCGGCCCCACGTGAGGACGCTGCGGTTGCGCGATGCCAAGGCCTCTCTTTCCGCTGTCGTGAAGGCGGCCGATCGCGGCGAGGCGACGACGATCACGAAGCACGGCCGGCCGGCCGCGGTCGTGGTACCCGTCGATGATGCGCGCCGGCTCTATGCTGCCGGGCGCCCAAGCTTTGCAGATCTGATGATGAGCCTCCCGGAGGACCTCGAAACCGAGCGCGATCAATCGCCGTTCCGCGTACCCGATCTGTGAGTGGTCGGCTTCTCGACACCAATGTCGTGACTGCCTTCGGGCCTGGAAAATGGCCCATATCTGCGCATACAGCTGCTTGGTTCAGAGCCCGGACCGAAGCGTTGTATTTATCGACGGTCAGCGCCTCCGAGATTGAGGGTGGAATCGCCAAACAGCGCCGAACTGGCGCGGGCCTGTGCGCCGACAATCTGCGTCAGTGGTTCGACCGGATCCTCGGCGACTATACGGATCGGCTTCTGACATTCGACCTCGCCGCGGCGAGGATTGCGGGCATGCTCGGCGATTCAGCGCAGGCGGTTGGGCGCTATCCCGGCTTTGCCGATGTCGCGATCGCGGCGATCGCCAAATCACGGGAACTGGTGATCGTGACCCTGAATTTGCGCCATTTCGAGCCGCTCAGCGTCGAAACGCTAAATCCGTTCGACCCGGGTTGATTTGCTCTCCCCGAACCTCAACGCCCAACTGATCGATGCCGAGAAAGATACGCAGCTATGGGCTGAGCGTTTCAACGGCAATACGAGCGATCTGTTCGCTCTGCAAGATGAGATTACGCGGCGCATCGCAGTGGCACTCAACCTCGAGCTCTGGAGAGCGGAGGCCGCTCGGCCAAGTCAGCACCCCGTCGCAGTAGACTACATCTTTCGTGCGGGTGCTTTACTTATGGGAGGGTCGCGGTCGCGCGAAAGATACGCGGAGGCGATCGCTCTGTTTGAGCACGCGCTGGCGCTCGATCCGCGATCCGTTGAGGCCCAAAGCGGTCTGGCGACCGACCTCGCCTCCCGTGTCATCGACAATATGACCGACACGGCCGCGGCTGATCTGGTGCGCGCGGAAAGCCTGGCCGGGCAGGCCTTGACTGCGGCGCCCAACAGCAGTCTGGCACATTACGCCAAGGGGGCAGTTGCTGCGGGCGCAAAGTCGGTATGCAGAGGCCATACCCGAATATGAGGCGGCGCTCTCATACAATCCCAACTGGGTGCATGCAGTACACGCTCTCGCCCGATGCAAGTTCTTCACCGGGTCGATACAGGAAGTGATCCCGCTCGAGGAGCAGCCATCAGGCTCAGCCCCGGCGATCCCGGGATCGGAGGTTGGTATCGCCAGATCGGGCTCGTTCATTTGGTGCAGTCACGGACGGACCAGGCTGTCGTCTGGCTCGAAAAGGCGCGCAACGCCGCTCCGGCACATCCGAACATCCGCGCCCACCTCGCCTCCGCCTCCGCGCTTGCCGGCGACACCGAACGCGCCGCCGCCGAACTCGCCGAGGCCCGGCGGTTGAGCGCCGACGACCGCTATTCGAGCCTCGCCCGCCTCAGGGCCGTTGAAGAGTTCGGGGCACTCGCACCAAAGGTGCGCACTCTGCTCGAAGCCACCTATATCGCCGGGTTGCGTACTGCCGGAATGCCGGAGGAGTGACCGACCCATACGGTTCGGCGCGGTCGCAGACAAAACTCTTTGCCGCGGAACCCAAACAGACTATGGCACTCGCGGGACCGGGGGATGGCGGTCCAGTCGTCGCACCAATCCAAACGGGAGGAAAACGTGAAATTCGTCCGGCTGCTACTGCTGACCATCTTCCTGATCGGTGGCGCGAGCCTCGCCGTTGCCCAGGAGTTCAGGCCGGTAGAGCATCCCGAGCAACTCGGGTTCTCTTCGACTCGTCTGCAACGGCTAACCCAGGCCTATCAGGGCTATGTCGATCGCGGCGAATTGCCGGGCGCGGTGTTGCTGGTCGCGGTTGGCGACCAAATAGCCTACCTGCAGGCGGTCGGGTTTCAGGATCGGGAAAAGAAGATTCCGATGAAAACCGACGCCATCTTCCGCCTTGCCTCGATGACCAAGCCGATCGTCTCGGTCGCGGCTATGACGCTCGTCGAGGAAGGCAAGCTCGACCTCGCCGCCCCTGTGTCGCAGTATCTGCCGGAGTTCGCCGACCTGAAGGTCGGGGTCGAAACCACCGACCCGGCGACCGGTAAACCGATGCTGACGCTCGAGCCGCAAAAACGGCCGATGATCGTCCAGGACCTGCTGCGCCACACCGCGGGGTTGGTCTACGGTCAATTCGGCGACCACCTCGTCCATCAGGCCTATCGCGCCGCCAATGTCAGCGATCGCAACGAGACCTTGGCCGAAATGGTCACCAAGCTGTCGAAGATCCCACTCGCCCACCAACCGGGCGAGGTCTGGGAATACAGCATGGCCGTCGATGTGCTCGGCCGCGTCATCGAAGTCGTCTCGGGCATGGACCTCGACCGCTTTATCGCCGAGCGCGTGACCGGGCCGCTGCACATGGCGGCGACCGATTTCTATGTCCATCCGGCTGACCTGTCGCGCCTGGCCGAAGCGCAGGCGGACGCTGCGGGAAAGTCGCCGTCGCTGCCCGACGTCACGAAAAAGCCGCGGCTCTTTTCCGGCGGCGGCGGATTGGTGTCGAGTGCGGCCGACTATTTGCGGTTCTGCGAGATGCTGCTCAATTCCGGTGAGTACGACGGCGTCCGGATATTGGCGCCTCACACAGTGGCGCTGATGACCTCCGACGCGCTGCCACCCGGGGTCGGCTATTCGGAGCGGGCGACGACGACGACTGGTGATATCGCGCCGACCCCGGCGATGGGCCAGGGCTTCGGGCTCGGCTTTGCCGTGCGTACCGCGCCGGGCCGCAACCCCGAGCCCGGCTCGGTCGGCAATTTCTATTGGACCGGCGCCTGGGGCACGACCTTCTGGGTCGACCCCGCCGAGAAATTGATCGCGATGCAGATGATCCAGGTGCCGTTGGCGGAAGGCGGCCGCTATCGCCGTGCCTTCCGCAACCTGGTCTACCAGGCAATGGTAAGCCCGGAGTGACAAGCGCTCGCGCCTGTCAGATCCCCGCGAGTTCAACCGGCGGCGCGAGCGCCGGGCTCTGAGCCGTCGTCGCCGCGGCGGGCACCGCTGCGCGCCGTGCAGCACGCGGTGGATTCTGACGTAATCCCGCCCCACTGTATAAACGATGATGTAAGACGTGCGGGGTACGACCAGTTCGCGGGTTCCCGCGACGCGTCTGAGACGGCCGCGGTGAGGGTTATCTGCGAGGCTCGCGACGGCTGTTGCGATTTTGTCGGCAAGTCTGTCGGCCGCAGGTGGGTTGCGCTCTCCGATATACTTGAGCTGCTCTTCGAGATTGCGCTTCGCGGCGCGCAGCCAGACGATCCTCACCGGCCCCGCTTACGCTCGGCCTTCTTCATCGGTCTGCGACGCGCCTGCCACTTCCGCACGACCTCCTCGTGAGGAACCAGTTCCACGTTGGGATCATCGGCCTCTTTTAGGCTCTGCTCGACCTCCGCTCGAAACCAGGCCTCATGCTCGGCCCGTCCGACATAATCTCGCATAAAATCGCGCTACAGCTGCGAACTGGGTCGGTCATTGGCGCGCGCAGCCTCGGTAAAGGCGATCCGGCGGTTTCCCAGCTGGCCGCACCCTTACCGGTGGCTCGCCGCGGCACTCGGCCAGATATTCGTCATGACCTTATTAAGAAAATCACGATCATGGAATTGCCCAAATCATATTTCATATTGCGGCCGATGGCGACTCCGGGAATGGATGCGGTTGGAAAAAGGGGGGATATGCTGATGGCTGATGTGCTTTTACCGAAACTTCGGGGCCGGGCGCGGCGCGGAGCGTTCGGGCTATGATGCGAAATACACAAGCAAGCAGCCGGCCGCCGAATTCGGCTGCCAATCCGCTGCCAACCGCGGTCTACGGCCCGAAAATTCCGCTGTCGACGGGGTCGGCAAAATCTTACCAAGCTCCTGATTTACAATGTATAGTCGATGTTGAGAGGGTGCACTTTTAGGGCTGAAAAATGGTTTTCCGCTGACGACAGCGGAATTGCGTCCGGATCCAGCGATGGCCGGACACCGCGGCGCAGCGTCGCTCACAGGCTCCAATAGTGGGCGCTGGGTGGAACCCGGTCACGGGCTACCACCGACTTGACATCGACAAACACCCCGCCCGGGGCGAGCGCGGAGAAGAGCCTCTCCCAGCCGAGCTCGCCGAGGACGCGGTGCGGCACGGCGAGGATCAACCCGTCGAGCTTGGTGAAATGCTCGAGCGGGACGAGCTCGACACCGTATTCGCCCTTCGCCTCGGCCGGATCGGCGAGCGGATCGGTTACCAGTGCGGCGATGCCGAACTCGCGTAATTCGGTGACGATGTCCGGGACGCGGCTGTTGCGCAGATCGGGCACATCCTCCTTGAAAGTGATGCCGACGATGCCGATCCGCGCACCCTTGACCGGGCGCTCGGCGGCGATCAAGAGGTTGACCAGACGCTGCGTGGGGGACGCGAGAATTGCAAAATTCTCCGCCATGCGGGCACACTAGCGCGCTCGCGCGTGCGAAAAGGCGCCATACGTCACACCCAATCCGGCTTCGATCGGCTCCTTTGCTACCCAACGCTTCCCCCGTCCGGGGCAACATACCGAGGCATGCCAGCCGCGAAAATGTTCCTCGCCTGGTCCTCCGCGCTGCCGCGGTGGCGACGCTCGCCGGCATTCTGATTGAAACTATTCGGACTAGCCTGATTGTCGCCCGCCCAGAAAGAGCCCGGTCGCGATCGGCCGGGCTCTTTCGTTGATCGGATCAACCGGACCTTGGCACGCAAACGGAAGTTCACCTCGCATCAGTGGACCGATCCGCCCGCTGCCGCTACCGAGGCGATTCTCCCGGGAGAGACAAAAGGGATTATCGGAAAGGTGTCGTCGTACAACGGGCGTCTGGGTTGCATCGTGGGTGGCGGAAACCATGAATGACACCGGCATCGCCCTTGAAGACGAAAACGATCCGCTCACGATCGCCGTCGAGGCGCTGACCAGCATAATTGTGGCCCTGACGGATGCGCGAGGGCTGCTGCAAACGGCGCCCGTTCACGACAAGGATTTCAAAGTCGCGCTCACCGCCGTAAGGGACGCAGCCGCGACCGCCAGGATCATACTTCTCGCGATCGAGCTGGCGCGCGCGGGAGGAAAACCATGAGCGCGTCGATCCGCCGGCGTGGCGCCGCGGCGTTGCTCAACATTGACGAGACGTGCAAAGCACTATTTCTCGCGACTCTCCCCGGGCGGCCGGGTTTTCCCCGTATGGGCCGGCCCGGTTAGTCGGCTACGGTGCCGAGTTTGATGTGGCGCCGAGACAAAGTATGCCTTCTCGCGCGCGTGCGCGCAGATGAGGCTTGCTGCACATCCGTCGCGGGGGGACCGCGATATTCAGAGGCCAATCCCGTCTCGACGAGACTGTCTTCCGCTTCGGCGGTCGCCGGAAGTATCGGTATAAGACTGCCGTCGGCGATTACAGTGCAGCTCTAACGAGGCGGCGAGGGGTCTTATCCCGCTGCCCTCCGGACACAGAAATGTCATGGTACTGTGAGAAATTCGTGACACATGCAGGTCGATTTGTGGTACATTACCCAAAAGGGTTAATGCCCCCGCATGTCGGAGGCCAAGAATTATAGCTACCGCCCGCCTGATCGTTGCCCGGGGGTAGTGAACGAGCGGGGATAGCTGGCTTCTCGCCGACAAGAAGCGAGAGCGGAACCGTCAATTAAGAGCCGGGCAGACTGTCCTCGTGGGGACACGATTGTCATGTTACCGGGGGAGGCGACGCGGGTCTGGCTGGCGAAAATGACCGACTTTTCTCGCTCGCTTATCGGGTTCGAGCAACGGTTCGGTGGTGGGGCCGCCGGCGCACAATACCGCGCGGGTTGGACGGACGGCTTTGTTGTCCCAGCGGCTACCGCAGCAAAGCCTCACGGTTCTGCGATCGTCTGCGTTGATCGAGGACGTTGGCGCCCGTGACAAATATTCGCGTAATCATCGCGAGCCCGGTTCGTCTGGTGCGAGAAGGCATGGTCGCGAGTTTGCGCGGCCGCAAGGGAGTAGTCGTCGCGGGCGCCGTCGATTTGAGCCCACCGGGGGTCGCCAGGATCGCCGATGGAGAACCCGATGTCGTGCTTGTCGACGTGGGCGAAAGGGATCCCGTCGCGGTAGGACGGCTGATCAAGGCCGCCAATCCGCGAGCCAAGCTCGTGGCCTTTTCACTGGACGAGATCGATGACCGAGTCTTTGCGTGTGCAGCTGGCGGCTTCTCCGGATATGTTCCGCGCGACAGTGGCGCTGAAGAGCTACATCGTGCATTGGTAGATGCGATAGAGGGCCGCATGCACTGCGCGCCGCACATCGCGGCGGCGATGTTCAATCGCATCGCCGGCTTCCTGCAGGAACCCCAGCCGCCACCCTTACCGTCCCTAACCTCGCGCGAGAGCGAAATTCTGGCGCTCGTAGAGCAAGGTCGCTCCAACAAGGACATCGCGCGTCAGCTGGCGATCAGTTCCGCCACGGTCAAGAACCACATGCACAATATCCTGCAAAAGCTGCAAGTGAGCCGCCGTGGACAGGCCGCCGCGCGCCGGCACCCACAGAACTAGCTCTCGCCTCTCCTAATAATTTACTATTAATTTAGCGCGGTCCCAATCGTTTACGCGCGCCGTAGCCGCCCATGCCGCGTTTCATTATCCGGATCTTTCGACCGCGTCGGCATGGATCGAAACCGGGACTGGTATCTAGGTCATGCGGCTCGTCGATTGCACCAGAGTATGGACCATCGACCATCCCCTCTGATCCATAGCGCCGGGCACTGCCGTTGGTTAATTCTTAGCATTGGTAAATAATACGGCCCGCTTTGGGGGAAATGGCCGACTTCCCTCGCTCATTGACCGCGTTCGAGCAGCGCTTCGGCGATGAGGCCGCCTGCGCTCAGTACCTCGCAGCGGCACGCTGGCCCGAAGGCTTCGCCTGCCCCGGCTGCGGCGGCAGCAAAGGTTGGCGTCTCGAAACCAGGCCCTGGACCTCCGAGTGCGTCAATTGCGGCCGGCAGACCTCGGTCACCGCCGGAACCATCCTGGATCACTCCAGGCTGCCGCTCACCACTTGGTTTTGGGCCGCCTACGTGATGGCCACCCAACCAAACGGTATCTCGGCCCGACAACTACAGCGCGAACTCGGCTTCAGCTCCTACAAAACAGCTTGGCTGCTGTGCGCCAAGCTCCGCGGCAGCATGATCGCGCCTGACGATGCCCCGCTTTCCGGCCTGGTCGAGGTCGACGAAACGGAAATCACCTGCCGCGGCAAGAACGATCCGATGACCGACGGCGGACGCAGCTGCCAAGGCAAGATGGTGGTCGTCGGCGCCGTCGAGGTCGATGACCTTCGGCCCGGCCGCATCCGCCTGAGTGCCGTTGCGGACCACTCCGCGATCAGCCTGCACGCCTTTCTTGCCGCCAACCTCGCGCGCGACGCCACCGCCAAGATAGGCCGATGGTCAGGCGGTCCTGGTGCTCCCGACAGCAACCACGATCACCATGTCGCCGGCGACATGGCCGCCGATAAAGTCCTTCCCTGGGTCCACCGGATCTTCTCCGACCTCAAGGTCTGGGAGTTGGGCGTCTACCACGGCTTACGCCCGACGCATCTCCAATCCTATCTCGACGAGTTCGTCTTCCGCTTCAACACCCGCCGTAACCGGCAGGCTGCGTTCGATGCCATCTTGGGCATTGCAGCCGCGCATCAGCCCCTCACCTACAAGATGTTGGTCTCACAAGGGGCAGCGGCGTGAGCTCCTGGGCTTCCACTTTGATGGCCGATAACGAGATCATTCTTCTGGAGATCTTTTTAGTACAAGTTATTGCCGCCGTGATGAGAACGGTCAGCATAGCTGCAGCGGACGGGCTGTATCATGGCGACCACATTCGCCAGAACCTGCATTCCGTTTGGGTCTTTTCTTCGATCACCGTCATCTGTTTCCCGGTGCTCGCCTGGAGGACCAACGTATTCCTCGGATCCGGGATGCTGAGCCAAGTCTTTGTCGGCACACTTAGCGGATTGATCTTCTCCTGGGTTTACCGCAACTTGCGAAAACTCCCTGCGCTCCCGGAATTCGGACAGGATCTACCCCAGCCGTGGGCATGGACGCAGGCGCCGACTGCCGGCAAACCTCAGCCGTAACCCACCGCCTTGACCTCAATAGAATGAGGCGAGACATGCCCGGCGATACATTGGCGACCCGCTCGCTCGATGAACCGGCGAGACAGCTGCGACAGCGCGACTCGAAGCCCGAACTCGCGCCGCGGAGTGCGCCTCGGAATCCCAATCCCGCGAGCGTCTCCAATACCTTCGCCGAGATATCGGGCGTTCCCTCCGATGCCCGGAGTGAACAGCTGGGAATATCGCCACCGACCTCGGCGCCGAGCCGCCAAGTCGCGGCTGCGCGGCCTGCAGTCGGCATCCTGCTCTATCTCGTCTTCATCGGGCTCGTCGCTACGGTGATCATCGTTGTTTGCTTTGGCGCCGGCTTTTTTCTGCTCGCGCGCGAGGCAGCGCCGGTCTCGGGAGAAACGGAGATGCGAGGCTCGGCTGCGGCGGCCGCTCTCCCGGTCTTCCCTCGCGCAGAGCGTCCGGCAATGGGCAAGACGGCGCCTCCGCAGGACGGTAACGCGACGCGGGTTTCCGTGCCGGTGCCTTCCATAGGTGAGTCGACCGCGAGCGCCGCAAAGGGTGCAACGCCCAGCGGAGGGGTGCCGCCGCCAAAGATGACGGCGGGCGCGGCGGGAATCATCGCGCCCGCGCAGACCGCCTCGGCGCCGGAGCCTGCAGCAACCTCTGGCAACCCCGCGCCTATCCGCCGCGGAGATAGGGGATACTCTTGGCAGCGCTATGCACCGCCCAATCCGGGGCGGACGAAGTGATCAGCCGCGAACAGTATCCCGACCTTGCGCAGCCACGCTGTAACGCGCCGCCAGGCGCGGCTCGTGCGGCAGCCGGCCGCGCCCGATCCCTTAATCAGGACCGCGAGCTCGACGCTGAGGAAGGTGCGGCGGGTCGTGAGAGCCAGCGAGAATCCGATCAGCCGCTAGCGATCGAACCGGCCGTGGACCGGTAGCGCCGGAGCCGGGGCCGATGCCGACTAATCACCGCATCAACTCTTGACGAAAAATGGTCACCCGAGGCGAGGCGGGGACCGGCGGCACAGCACGGGCCCGGCCCGCGCCCTGGGAGTGCTGTGACGTGAATTGGAGCCCGACCGCTGGCTGCTCGGTCTACAGCCCCGGATGCGATCACTGCGATGCGATGCGCATCGCCGATCGGCTCGCCAGAATGGGCGGCAAGACCGCTGCGCGGTATGCCGGGCTCACCCGAATGGAAAGGGGCGGCCCTGTATGGACTGGGTATATCCGCGTTCGCGAAGACCTGCTAACTTGGCCGCTCTTCCGTCGGCACCCGCGCCGCATCGCGGTCGAACTCGATGTCGGACCTGTTCCACGAGGACCTTGCCACCGCAGTG
Source organism: uncultured Alphaproteobacteria bacterium (assembly GCA_963703745.1). Classification (GTDB taxonomy): domain Bacteria; phylum Pseudomonadota; class Alphaproteobacteria; order ATCC43930; family CGMCC-115725; genus AP-15. The sequence continues at coordinate 537,376 of CAVPFL010000003.1, forward strand.
ATCGACCTGCTGCATGCGGTCATGGTCGTCGCGCATTGGCATTGCTTCCTGGTGCTCACCAAGCGCACCAAGCGCATGCGTCAGTATTACAGCGACCCGGAGACGCCGCGTCGGATCGCTCGGGAGGTCGACTTCCTGTCGCCTGCCATTCTGCCGATCTCTCGGGGAGGCTCAGCCCGCGCCCTCGGTGCGCCGCGGCATTGGATCGCCGGATTGTCGCGTGTCAAATATGGGACTCCCACCTCTGCCACGATGGAAATCCGCCCGGCCGGGCTGGACCCGTGGCCGTTACCCAACCTCTGGACAGGTGTTTCGGTCGAGGATCACGACCGGATAGCGCGCGTCCGCGATCTGCTCGAGACACCCGCCGCGATACGCTGGGTTTGCTTCGAGCCCTTGCTCGACCAGGTCCGGCCCGACGCGGTGCCCTTTGCCGAAGGCTATATCGATGCCCTCACCGGCGGCCATTATGTCATCAATGGTCGCGTCCGAGCGGTCTCGGTCGACGGGCCGGAATGGCGGCCGCTCGACTGGGTTGTCGCCGGCGGCGAGATCGGCGCCGACGCGCGGCCGATGCACCCCGACTGGGTCCGCACGCTCCGCGACAAATGTGTGGCGGCGAGCATCCCCTTCTTCTTCAAGCGATGGGGCGACTGGGCGCCGGCGCTGAAGGAGAGGTCCGGTCAACCGATGATCCGCGTCGGCAGGCGCGCCGCCGGTCGCCTCCTCGACGGCCGCACCTGGGACGAGATGCCGGCAGTTTCGCGAGCGGGTTGAGAATTTTAGGCAAATTCTCCCGCCATCAGAACTCGATAACCGAACCTGGGTCCCGCGGTCTGAGCCCTCGCAAATCGTTAAATGACGGATCGCGCCTCTTGGAGGAAAGGCGGAGGACGCGACATCGCAGGCGAATCCGCAAGAGGGTCCTGGGAACAGTCCTTATCGTTTTCGGGATCCTCGTGTGGGTGATCAGCGCAACCCTGCCCCTCACACCTTATTATGACCGGTTCGTTTTGCTCGGTCATCGCGAGCTGCTCTCCATTTGGGTCATAGCCGGCGGGGCGTTCGTCGTAGCTGGGATCATTCGGATAGGGACCTCCGTCCGCCGATAAGCCCGCGCGCCGGACCATGCGGCGGCCTTGTTGGAGTGACCGCCGACAAGACGGCCAAGCCGGCGCTATGCGCGACGAGCGGCATAACCCGGCGGCCGAGCCGCGTCCCATCGGCGGAACGAACGCCCTCCGGGCTTCCCGACCGCGCTGCCGGCGAAAAAGCGGGTCAGCCTTGAGGTAATGAGCGTCGATGCCGATGCGGCGTCCGCCGCGATCGCACCGCAGCCGACCCCTGTTCCAAGAGCAGAACTGCGGCCTTCACGAGCCCGGCGAGCAGCCGCACCCATTGTGGATTGGTAAGCGGTCGTGACCCAATCACGGCTGGGTGGTTGATGTGTCCTCGGTGGTCGGCAATACCATGGAACAACCACAAAAGCGGGATCAGCAACATAGCCCATAGGAGCAATGAAAGAGCGATGATCACCAGCACGGCACAACCGAAAGGAAGCCGATCCCCGGCTCCAACGTTCGCTGGAGCCAGTACAGCATCAGCCCACGAGGTACCGATCCGGATCACTGCCGGCCGCGGTCGTCACCGCTATTTGTCGCGCTTGATTTGTGCCTTAAATCAGGCCGGCCGATGGCTTCATCTAGGCTACCGTAAGGTATGAGGTAACATTGTCGGGCGCTCAGATCCGCTGCCGCGCTCGGGGCTGGTTGGTCATTCTCGCCGGTCGTCAGCCCCTCGCGGAAGAAAATCGGCGAGGATTCTGTGTGTCCGCAAAAACGCCATCGGCGGACAACATGCCGGTCTCACCGGGAGTATAAGCATCCTGCAGGGGCACTTTACGCTGAGACGGGGTACGCCACAGCTTTAGGAACGCCGCCTATTCCTGCCTTACGGCGCTCCGGACGCCAACCGGATCCCCTGTCACCGATGTAGTGGTCGCCTCACGCCCTACCCCTCGTTCCGCCTCATCTTCTCCGAGATCTGCGCGTTAGGCGGACAGCAAACCATCACCCTTCCTATCTCGACGAGTTCTTTTTTCGGCTTCACCCGCAGCTGGATCCGCCACGCGCCTTCTTTCTCCGTGTCGCCGCGGCGCACCAGCCCTCACCAACAACATGTGGGCGCCTAACCGGAAGTATCGGTATAAGTCCCTCTTCGGGAATTACGGCGTAGACTGGCCGCTGCTTCCTCCCAGACCAGAATATACCCGCCGTACCTGAAGTAACGGTATAAGTGCATGTGGAGCTTTCTTTACACCCGTGGCGTTCAGCCCGCAGATACTTCCTTATGAATCAAGTCGATAGAGGGATGGCACGAAAGTTGCTAAGAATTTAGCAGAGGCGCGTTGCTTCCGACGATTGGCGATCCGTCTCGGATCATCAATTCACTGAAGGGAGGACACTAGCATGCGAATGATGATGAAATCCGTGATGGCGGGGGCGCTAGTCTCCCTCGCAGCAGTGGCGATACACGGTTCGGCCAATGCGTTCACATTCTCAACCGCTGGGGTTGGCTCTGACAACTTCACGCTCGATGACAAGCTCTTTAGCAACTTCACCTGTACTGGCGCGGGTAACCTCTCTTCATGCGGGCCGACAACTGGCACGCCGCCAGGCTACGGCGTGACATACGTGCAGGCGCCCCCACTCGGCGTGACCTTCAATCCCGGGCTAGCGGTGACCGACGGCGGCGCCAGCAATAGAGAAGACATCGCCCTCCAGTTTCAGGTGTCCACTCTCAGTGGATCACCCCTCATCACTGATTTCGCATTATCTACTAATTTGGGCGCAACGGGCAGTGGCAGCGCAACAGATATGTTCGAGGTATGTACGCTTCAGAACTGCCCCACCGGCTCGGTTCTGTTCTCTACGTCGGTGTCCGCACCGAATGGCGGTATCGGCGATACGCCCCTGCCGGTGGGACCGCGCAGTGAGATCTGGATCGTGGACGACACTACCGTTGTCGGCAATACCGGAACGGCTAGCGTTAGCATTATCACCAAGTCGGTCTCCGAGGCGCCCGAGCCGGCATCGCTGGCCATCCTCGCGGTCAGTCTGCTCGGCATGGGCGCCGCCTGCCGCCGCCGGTTTAGAAAGTAACGCGCGCTGTTTTGGTGCTGGGGCGGGGTCACTCCGCCTCAGCTCGATCCCGGCCGGGTCCCGTCCGGGCCAGGGCCAACCCCGGCCGGGATTCAAATTTCGCCCGACCACATTCGGTCCTGCGGCTTCGATGTCGGTTACCGGTGTCGACCATGAGCGCATCTGCGACATCGGTGACGCTCGGCCGTGCGGCCGACGGCGAGGCACGACTCATCGGTTGGTGCGAGACACCCACCAGGAGGGACCCGGTGACCAGGCGATCGCCAGGCGGAGGGAGCGCTGAGATGTCGTCGAACGAACCCACTGTCGTAGACAAGGACGAGAAGCACCTCGTCCTCGGTCTGCCGCCGGCGACTACCAAACGGTGGGTGTCTCGTCGTAAGGCCGCCGTCGTGCTCGCCACGCGCGCCGGCGTCATCAGTCGCGAGCAGGCGTGCGAGCGCTACGGGGTCTCTCCCGAGGAGCTCGCCGCCTGGGAGATGGCGTTCGATCGACACGGCATCCGCGGCCTGCGGGTCACTTCCCTGCAAAATTACCGATATGGCTCGCTCGGCGAACGGCGCGGGCGCGTGCCGCAGACGGAGAACCACAAATCGGCTCGAGCCGAGACCGGGAGGATCTAGCAGGCTGCGGAAAAAGTCGCGATTTTGGAAAAACGGTCATGAAACGGGCTCGCAACGGGAACCTCGACCTAATTAAATCAATGAGTTACGAAGGTACAAAAGGCGACGAATTGGGCTGGAAGCACCACCGACCGACTTTTTCCGCAGCCTGCTAGTGCTCAGAAGCAAACGGATTTTCAGCCGATCGGCTCAATACCGCTGCCCCGGGCCGCCCTCACGGGGACGAGCTGAATCATCTGACTGGATCTGAGCACCAGATGTCAGTTCCCGTCAGGACCGTCGCTTGCCAGGATGGAGCCATGCGCTTGCGAGCTCACCTGCCGCTCTTGGCTGCGGTTTTCGGCACATTGACCACGCCGGCCAGCGCCTGGACCATTCTCACGGTCGGCCCGGCCGGCCAGTACCACTCGATTAGCGAGGCGGTCGCCGCGGCTGACGCAGACACGAACCTGAGCCATCTGTTTGAGATCCATGTCGAGGGGCGCTGGGTCAGATGATGCGACAGGCGACGACGGCGAAGGGACGTTCTCGATGCGGGCGAAGCAGAGCGTTTTAGCGCCTCGGCGCGGCACGTTGGCTATTTCGACCGCCTGCTACGGACGCAGGCCCCGATTTGCCGTTGTCCAAGACGCCCAAAGGGACGATCCGCCTCGCAAGGAGCCGGAATCCGGGTAATGTCGGCTAAAGCTCGAATTCGTTACCGTTTAGCAGGAAGGAAGGGGACAAGCATGCGACTTGAGCGGCTGCTGCTGGCGGCGGGTCTGACGGTCTGGGCAACCGGCGCCGACGCTTGGATCATCGAAACCGTCGGGCCGAACGGCCAGTTTCCGACGATCGGCGCCGCGGTCAATGCCCAGACCGCGGGCCATTTATACGAAATTGACGTCGCTGCCGGCACATACCAAAACGATTTTTCGGTGATTACTAACCCGACCGACATCGAGGCTAAGGGCGGCCCGGTGACATTGCTAGCAACGGTGCCGCCGCCCAATCTCAAAGCCATCATCACCACGACCTCGACCCTGATCGTCAACGGGCTGATCTTTCAGGGAGCCGCAATCCCGAGTGCCGATGGCGGCAATCGCGCGGGCATCCGCGATCAAAGCAATAGCGCAACCTCGCTGACCGTCGAGAACAGCAAGTTCATCGGCAACCAGGAAGGCATTTTGACCGGTTCGGACAGCGGCAACACCTTTGCCGAGACGGTCAATATCCTCAATTCGCAATTCATCAATAATGGCAACCCGGACCCGTCGGCGTTCCAGCACGCGCTCTATGTCGGCGACGCGGCGAGCCTCGATGTCGAGAACAGCCTGTTTTGCGGCCAACTCCTCGGCCACGACGTCAAGAGCCGGGCGCTCTCGACCACGGTCAAGGGCAGCCAAATGTATATCGGCGCCGCCGGCCCGGCCGGCTGCAATGTCGGCTCGACCAGTATTGGCGTCGATATTCCGAACGGCGGCATCGCCAATCTGGTCGACGATGCGCTGACCCAAGGACCGGCGAACCAGAACGGCGCGATGGTGTCCTACGGTGAGGAAGGACTGCATGCGATCGGCGCCAATACCTTTGCGATCACCGATACGACCTTTATCAGCACCGCCAATGGGCTGGCGATCCAAGAACTGCCGACCTGCGTCGCGCCGGTAACATCGGAGGGCAACACATTCTAGGGTGTCCGCACGATTATCAACCAGCCAAACTGTATTTCCGATCCCGCGACCCCTGTCGATGCCCCCGAGCCCAATACATGCGTGCTGCTCGTCGGGGCCCTGCTCGGCCTTGGGCTGCTGTGGCGGCGCACGAGCACCTAAGCCGGCGCATTCTCCTGCAAATCGGCCCGACCCGAGACGGGGGGATTTAAGTCAAATGCTTCAGATTTGCATTTCGCGAAACCGGTCACCCCCGGCCCGGATGTGCGCTTCGAGCACCGGCTCTACCCGATCGCCCAAGGTCAGATCGCCGTGGCCGACAATGCCCGCGGCGACGCGGGTCGGTCCGTACCCGCCGTTCGCGCTCATCGCCGCGATACCGGCGACAAACTCGGTCTCGCCGACCGGACGCATCTCCGCCGGACCGTCGGCGCGATACATCGACCGGCATTCGAGAAAGACCGTGGCGGCGATGTTGTGCCCGGTATCGAGGTCGGCGCGAGCAGATAGCGATGGTCCGGTCGATCCCAGAAGTGATGGTGGGTGTCGATGATCGGCAATTCCGGGTCGAGGATCGCTTCCGGCGGCTGCTTTGCGAGCCAGGCGTCGTTCGGCGCCGCGATGGTTCGGCCGAATTGGGTGGCTTGCTGGGGCATTCGGATGCTCCCTCTGCGGGATGGCACGACATCGTACCAATGCTTCGATGATCCCGCTCGGCGGCGGGCCGGTCAACCAACCAAGTCAGGGCAGGTCAGTGCTCAAATGATAATCATAAAATTGCCTAGTTCATATTGCATGCTCGCGGCCGATGGCTGGTCCGAAAAACGGACCGGCTAAGCGAAGGGACAATCAAATGGGCTTTGACCAAAACCGCCGTGCGGATGACGGCGCGGGCCGTTCCGGCTATGACGAAAAACAGACCCCAAACCGCGGCACTGAATTCCTGTGCCATTCGGCTGCCGACTGCGTTATCCGGCCGCAAAATTCGGCTACCGGCCGGGCCTGCCAAATTTACTCAGACGCCTGATATAAAACAGATATTCGACGTCCAGAGGGCAACGCTTGCGACCTGAAAAGTGTTTTTCCGCTGTCGTCAGCGGAAGCGCCGACGAGCCGATCATCGCCCGCCGCACATCATCGGTTTACAGGCACCAGTAATGGATACCCTGTGGGACCCGGTCGCGCGCCACCGCTGACTTAACATCGACAAACACCGCGCCGGGGGCGAGCGCGGCGAAGAGCTTGCCCCAGCCGTCCTCGGCAAGGATCCGATGCGGCACGGCGAGGATCAGCCCGTCGAGCTTGGTGAAATGCTCGAGCGGGACGAGCTCCACACCGTATTCGCCCCTCGCCTCGGCCGGATCGGCGAGCGGATCGGTTACCAGTGCGGCGATGCCGAACTCGCGCAATTCGGTGACGATGTCCGGGACGCGGCTGTTGCGCAGATCGGGCACGTCCTCCTTGAAGGTGATGCCGACGATGCCGATCCGCGCACCCTTGACCGGGCGCTCGGCGGCGATCAAGAGCTTGACCAGCCTCTGCGCGATAAAGCTGCCCATGCCGTCATTGATGCGCCGGCCGGACAGGATCACCTGAGGGTAGTAGCCCGCCGCCTCGGCCCGCGCGGTCAGGTAATAAGGGTCGACGCCGATGCAGTGCCCGCCGACCAGGCCCGGGGTGAACGGCAGGAAATTCCATTTCGTCCCCGCCGCCTGCAATACCTCCTTGGTCGGGATGCCGAGCCGGTCGAAGATGATCGCCAGTTCGTTCATCAGCGCGATGTTGACGTCGCGCTGGGTGTTCTCGATGACCTTGGCCGCCTCGGCGACCTCGATCGAAGAGGCCCGGTAGAGGCCTGCCCCGATGATTTGCCCGTATGCGGCGGCGATGCGCTCCAATGTCTCGGCGTCTTCGCCGGAGACGATTTTGACGATGGTCTCGAGCCGGTGCTGCTTGTCGCCCGGATTGATCCGCTCGGGCGAGTAGCCGAGCTTGAAGTCGATGCCTTGCCGCAGCCCGGAAGAGTTGGCGAGCAGCGGTCCACAGACCTCGCGGGTCAGCCCCGGATAGACGGTCGACTCGAAGACGACGACCGAACCCCGCTTGAGGCGGGGGCCGATCAACGCGCAAGCGCTCTGCAGCGGCGCAAGATCGGGCCGCCGCTCGGCATTAATGGGGGTCGGCACCGTAACGATCAGGAAGCTCGCATCACTGAGTGCCGCGGCGTCGTCGGTCAGGCGAAGCCTCGTCTCGCGCAATGCCGCCGCGGTCACTTCGCCGGTAAAGTCCTTCGCGTTTCGCAACGCGGCGACGCGCCGGTGCGAGACATCAAAGCCGATGACGGGGTCGAACTTCTTTGCCAGGGCGAGGGCCACGGGCAACCCGACGTAACCGAGACCGACGACCGCAAATCCACGTTCCATGGAACGAGCCAAATCTCTGCTCAATTTACCCTGTGATATTGCCGATACCACTCCACGAAGCGGGCGAGCCCGACCTCAATCGTGGTCTGCGGATCAAAGCCGAGATCGTGGCGCGAGGCCTCGATATCGGCAAAGCTCTCCGGCACGTCTCCGGGCTGCAGCGGCAGAAACTCCTTTGTCGCGGTGCGGCCCAGCAGCCTTTCGAGGACCCCGATGAAATCGAGCAGCTGCTCGGGGCGGTGGTTGCCGAGATTGTAGATCCGGTGGGGAACCCCATCCGTGGGCGGGCGATCATGCGCGGCAACCGTACCCGTGACGATGTCGTCGATGTAGGTGAAGTCGCGGGCCATTCTGCCCTCGTTGAAGACCCTGATCGGTTGTCCGGCCAGGATCGCGCGAGTGAACAAATAGGCGGCCATATCCGGCCGCCCCCACGGACCATAGACGGTAAAGAACCGCAACCCGGTCGCCGGCAGGCCGTAGAGGCGGCTATAGGTGCAGGCTACGAGCTCGCAACTGCGCTTAGTCGCCGCATAGAGCGAAACCGGCTCGTCGACCCGGTCTTCAACGCTGAACGGCTGCTTCTGGTTGGCGCCGTACACCGAGGAGGACGACGCATAGGTGATCGTCCTCAACCCATCGATGCGGCGCGCCGCCTCGAGTATTACCAGCGTCCCGATCACATTGGCGTCGATGTAAGCGTAGGGGTTCTCCAGCGAGTAGCGAACACCGGCTTGCGCCGCGAGATGGATGATGCTGCGCAGATCCTTATGACGCTCGACGAGAGCAAAGACGCCATCACGGTCGGCTACATCGAGCCTGGCGAAGACAAAGCCCGGATAGGCTCTCAGCAGGGCTAAGCGCGCCTCCTTCAACCGCACATCGTAGTAATCGTTGAGATTGTCGATACCCACGACCCGATCACCGCGCTCCAGCAGCGCCTTGGCGACGTGGAAGCCGATGAACCCGGCAGCACCGGTGAGAAGGATCGACATGAGGTCCTGGCGCTAGATAACCATCTCAGCCCGAGGCGACCGAGAGCGGCGGCTTGCCCTATCGCTTCGCTGCACCGCCGACAAGGGTTTTCGTCCGATAATCGCGTGCTTGAAGCGGCGTCCGAGGTGTTCAAGGCGAAAGGCCAGGCGCGGCTGCTGAAAGACCTGCCACAACATCGTCTCGCATCGGGTAGAAAAACTTTCCTTGAGCCGATTGCGTCCCGCCATGAAATCATAAATCCCGGCTCCCGACTGAAATGCGTGCCGGATAGCCAAGGCATGAGTGACGATGCCGGGCCGTTCCCGCCGGTCGGCATCGGCAAAGCCGCTTTGATAGGCATAAATCCGGTCCCCCAACCGAAAATTATAAAGATAGCCGATGACGCGGTCCCCGGCGGTGGCTCTGAGGAGTTGCGTCGCGCCCTCGGCAAAGCTGCGCTCGATGAGCAGCCGATGGAACGGTTCGAAGAACTCGCCCGAGAACGAATGTCTTTTGCCGCGACGCTCCCAGGAAGCGCAATGCAACGCCTTCAACTCGGCGAAGAAGCCGAGCGCCTCCGCCGTTGTCGCCGCCGCGCTCAACTGCAACGGGCCGTAGCTCTCGAAATGCCGGAGGGCGCGGCGAAGCTGCTGGCGGGCATTGGCGCTCAACACCCGATAGAGCTCGCCGCCACTCGACGACAGCAGACCAAGATCGACGGAATAGGAGGGGAGGGCGGTCTCTCTCCGGCCGAGCCCGCGGCCCTCGACTGCCGTCTCGGCCAAGCGTAGCACGGAGCCGCTGATATAAAGCTCGTCCGCCACGTCACCGCGATTAGCGAACCACGCGAGCGCCGAATCGAAAACCGCCGCCTCCTGCCCCGCCGGAGCAAGGATGCTGTTGTGTTCGATCGTGATCGAATCAAATCGCTGATCCCCAGTTTCGTTGAGGTAAAGAGCGCGTGACCGGACCAGCCCGCGCCGGCGGCGGGAGACGCCGGAGCCCAGCAACGCCAACCCGACCGTCTCGCCCCGCGCCGTCCCGCGCAGCAAATTCGGGCGGTGCGCCGGAGGCACGGCTGCGAGCAAGGTCCCGATCCACTGCCACGACGTGAAAAAGGATGGTTGGGCCCGAGCTTCAAGCGCTCGCCATTCACGCTCGAAGGTAGCGAGAGGCGGCAGCGCCTCATGGCTGAACTCGACGTCGCCAATCACTCTCGCCCGCCGGCAGCAAAGGCCTCTGTTTCGGCACGAAATCACTTTAAAGGTATATCAGGCGCCGTGGCGGAAACTCGACCCCCGCCTGATCCGTGCATAATGCGGTGTGGTCATTAACAAAAGCCAATGTGAGTGATGCGAATTCTGCACATTCTCGACCATTCGCCGCCGCTGCAGAGCGGATATGTGTTTCGCACGCTCGGTATCGTCAATCAGCAGCGGGCGTTGGGGTGGGAGCCCTTGTTGTTGACGAGTGGCAAGCATTATGCGCCGGGGCCAGATCGCGAGCGGATCGGCGGGTGGGAATTCCTGCGCACGCCGGTTCCGACTGGTTTTGCTGCGAGCTTGCCGTGGTTGCGCGAGCTGAAGATCGTTAGCGACCTCGACCGGCGACTCGACGATGTCATCGCAGAGCTACGACCGGTGATCCTTCACGCTCACTCACCCGCGCTCAACGCGTTGTCGGCGATCCGCGCCGGCCGCCGCCATGGCGTGCCGGTGGTTTATGAGATGCGCTCCCTCTGGGAGGATGCGGTGAGCAACGGCACGCAGGGCATAGCTGGTCTGCGCTATCGAGCGACAAAGCTGCTCGAGACTCATGCGCTGCGCCGCGCCGATGCGGTGACGACGATTTGTCAGGGCCTGCGGGAAGACATGACCACCCGAGGGATCCCGGAGGAGAAGATCACGGTCATTCCCAACGCGGTTGATCGCGACGCCTTCGCCGGAGCCGGAGTCCCCGACCGCGCTCTCGCGGGGCGGCTTGGGCTGATCGGGAGAACCGTCCTTGCGTTCTACGGCTCGTTTTACTTCTACGAAGGTCTGCATCTGTTGTTGCGTGCCCTTCCTCTGCTACGTCAGAAGCAAGCAGACCTCGCCGTCCTCCTCGTTGGCGGCGGTCCCGAAGAGAGCAACCTGCGCCGCATCGCCCGAGAGTTCGGAGTTGGCGGGGATGTCATCTTCGCCGGGCGGGTCGCTCATGAAGAGATGCAGCGATATTATGATTTGGCCGACCTCTTCGTTTTCCCTCGCTTATCGATGCGGCTCACCGAGCTGGTGACACCGCTCAAGCCGCTCGAGGCGATGGCCCAGGAGCGCATTGTCGCTGCCTCGAACGTCGGCGGGCACCGCGAACTGATCCGCGACCGTGAGACGGGTTATCTCTTCCCGCCGAACGACCCGCAGCGCCTCGCTGCGGGGGTGTCGGCAGCGCTCGCCGATCGACCTTCCTGGCCACGCATCCGTGCCCGGGCGGTCGAGTTCATCGACAACGAGCGCTCGTGGACGCACAGCGTTGCCCGTTATGCCGAGGTCTATGCCCGAGTAATGCGGCGCTAAGCGGCATGGGCAACCCCGCGCCGGCTCGTTCTTTGCTCGCAGATTTCGCGAAACAGCGCGATCTGCCCTTCTGTCGTACTGCGCCAGTCAAAGCGCTCCGCGTAGGCGCGGGTCGCGGCACGAGCCGGCAGGGCAGCGAGGAAGTCGCGGGTTGCCATGGCGAGCCGGTCGGGAGAGGGCTCCTGCACGATGCGCCCTGCCTCCGGCGCTGCGACGATATCGGTGATGCCATCAATGTCGGAGACGATCACCGGCGTGCCGCAGGCCATGCTTTCGAGGAGGACATTGGGCCAGCCTTCGTGCGTCGAGACGAGCAGCAGCAGGTCGGCAGCGCTGTAGACGTCAGGAAGGCGATCCTGCGGCAAGTGCCCGAGCAGGCGTACACGGTCGGCGACCCGACGCTCGCGGGCGAGCGTCTCGATCGCGGTGCGCTCCGGCCCTTCTCCGACGATGACAAGATCAACCCCCGGCAGGCCGACAAGGGCCTCGACCATCATGCGGTGACGTTTCAGGCTGACGAGATTGCCGACGGCCAGAAGACTCGGCTTGGTCAGGCCGAGCGCGCGCCGCGCCGTGTCGCGATGGGCGGGTCGGAAGAGCGCGAGATCGACTCCGTTACGCAACACGCGCACGCGGTCCTCGACGATACCGAGTGCCAGCAACCGCCGTTTCAGCCCGCTCGATACTGCGACCAATCCGTCCGCCCGCCGCGCCGACCAGCAAATCCACCGCCGGGGAGCGGCATACTCCGCTATAATGTTGAGATCGCTGCCACGGGCGGTGACGACCACCGGGCGACCGAGGGCACCTCCGAGCATCACGGCGGCGACGCCGTCGGGATAGAAATAATGCGCGTCGATCAGATCGAAGTTTCGCCCCTCGCGGAGCTGTCGGCGCAGAACCGGCAGAAGAGCGGTGAAAATGGCGAGCGGCGCAACGCTCATGCCGATCTTCGGCAGCTGCGGATAGCGCGGATGATCTATATGCAGTCCATGCCGGATCTCCTCGCGCGGCTCCCGGGCGAAGAGCGAGTAGCGGCCGAACCATGGAGATGCGAGCGGAAACCAGGGACAAGGCGCCACGACGCTGGCCCCGACGACGCCGCTCTCTACCAACTTTCGCAGGCGGGTTTCGACGAAAATCCCGTGCTGGGGCCGGACTTGGCTCGGATACAACGTCGTAAAAGTCAGGATTTGCAACTGTATGCCTAAAAGACCTGATTGATCAGGCGAGCGTTGCCCGATGCCACTTTACCGGAATCCAGATTTTCGGCGGTTGCCAAGCGGACTTGCTTGCCTTTTTAAAATGGTTGCTGAAGACAGTTTTTTCACATTACCGGCGTGGTATGACCTGATGGCGCGTCACGGCGTGCCTGCGGGAAGGGAAATCCGGGTCTACACCGATGAACGGCCTGGGTCGGCCATGGCAATTCTGCTTTGCAGCACAGGGCGGGAGGCAGGTCGTTGCCTGACGAGCCTTGCCAATTTCTATAGCGTGGAGCATTCGATCATCTCCGGCCCCGGGACCGATCTCGATGCCGGGTTCGCGGCAATCCTTCCTGAGATCCTGTCTGAACGGCCGCGCTGGGATGGCCTCGGCCTGGTCGAACTCGACCCGCTGGATCCGAGCTACCACACCGCTGTGCGGTGTCTTCGGCGCGCCGGGCTGCTCGTCGAATGCGCGTTCGACTCGGGCACCTGGTATGAAGAGACCGCAGCACTGAGCTTCGCCGATTATGTCGCTGCGCGGCCGTCGGAACTGCGCAACACCTGGCGCCGAAAGCAACGCAAGGTCGACCGTAGCAACCGCTTGTCGAGAGCGTTCTTTGCGGACGCAGCAAGAATCGATCAGGCGATCGCCGATTACCAGACTATCTATGCCGCCAGCTGGAAGCCGGCCGAGTCTTTCCCCGAGTTCATTCCGGCATTGATCCGACTGGCCGCCGAACTCAGCGCATTGCGCCTCGGCATCTACTACATTGACGGCGTGCCGGCCGCTGCGCAGTTTTGGATCCTGTGGCACGGACGGGCCGTTATTTACAAGCTTGCGCACGACAAAAGGCTTGACGATTTGTCGCTGGGGACACTCCTCACGATGGAGATGACCGAGCGCGTTCTGGCGGATGACCAGCCGCGCGAGATCAGCTTCGGCCGCGGCGACGATCATTATAAAAAGCTCTGGCTTCCGAAGAGACGGGAACGTTGGGGGATCAACGCCGCCAATCCCCGGACGTGGAGCGGCCTCGGCTATGGGCTGAAGCGCGAGGCCGGCAAATTCTATCATCGCCTGCGTGGCGAACGGATCTCTCCTTTTGGGTGAGGCTCACATGATCCGCGAGCCGACGGGCAGCTCGACAAGTGCCGGTGCCTCGGAGTTCCGGACGGCTACTCAGCCCCTTGAAGTCGAGGTTTTCGACTTCCTCAGCTCCGATCATGTGCATCTTCCGTTCAATGAGGGATACCTCCGGATCTTAAAAGCAGCATATCCCGATGACCGCATTTCGTTTCGCGCGGATGAAGGACATGTGGAACGACTGGCGTCGCGCGTAGCCGATCTCCCCGACATCATATTTAAGGCCTGCAAGCCCTTTGAGACGCCGCTTGGCCTGTCTCACCATAATCCCTTTATCGGTCGCTGGACGGCGCGCCAATGCCTAAGTGTCGTCGCGCGGCACATCGCCGGGCGTCGAGTTCGCCTAACCGCTCTGCTGGGCTTCAACGCCAGCCTGCTCGCGGTGATTGGGCATCGCTGGCCGGCGATATCCTCAGCGCCGTTACACATGATCCTTCACAGCCACCTCGGCGAGGCGATGGACTGGAGGTCACGCAACCCCTTGATCCGCGCTACCGATCTCGTTTCGCAACTAGGCCGACGCTTGCCACCACCGGTCTATATCGTCGCCTTGGAGCTGGGCATGAAGGAGGCTATTGCCAATTCCTTACCGGCAGTTGCGCCGGCGATCGTAACGCTGGAACACCCTATCCTTTGCTCTGAATGGGCGGCGAGCCGGCCGTCAGCCCCCACGGGAAAGGTTAAGATCGGATTCGTCGGTCATGCGCGCCGGGCCAAGGGATTCGATCTTTTCGTCGAACTCGCCCGTAGGTGCTCCCGCGACGACATCGAGTTTCACGTAATCGGTCACTCCTCACCGGAGACTGATCACCTCGATACAAGTAAATTGGCACGGATGCCATCTAGGATGCCGTTGCTCCGCGATGAGTATCTGGCGGCGCTGGAAGCGGTCGATCTTGTGTGCTTGCCGTTGCCTGGCCACGTATATGATTTCACCGGAAGCGGCACGGTCAGTGACGCGATTGCTGCCCTGAAGCCGTTGATCCTGTTGCGAAACCGCACGATGGAAGCAATCTTCGCTCGCTATGGTCCAATCGGTTGGCTCGCCGATGACAGAGATGATCTCTTCCGGTTGGTTGGCACACTTGACCCTATTGAGTTCGGTCGAAGCCGTTCAAATTGGGTCAACAATTTGAGAGCGATCCGCGAGGCTCGGCGCCCGGAGTTGCTCGCGAAATCTTATGCCGCTACGATTAAGATGGCTGATGAGAGCCGCCAGGACCGGTCGCGGCCGCATCGTCAATGATTGCTGATTGCGGCACAAATCCGTTTCGTCAACCTTCGCTTAATCGGGGTTCCCGAGGATTCGCATTGGTAACCCTTCTTGTCCCTTGAAAGGTTTGACTAAGACTGTCCAAATGAGTTGAGGATCGACGCCGTTGTGGATATAATCTATTGGAGTGTTTACTATAAACCAGTGATGAGGGGCGGTGTTCTTGCAGAATCGGGTAAAGCGGATAGGTGGATCGAAGAGATCGAGAGAGGGGTGTTAGATGGTTAGAGGACGGCAGCCGGCGGAGTGAGTTAGGCATGCGTTTCTTTGAGACGATCGGTTCCGCGATCGTAATCGCCTATGATGATAGGCCAGTTCTGACAACGGATGCTTGGATCGACGGCGACGCGTATTTTGGAAGTTGGGGGCTGGACTACGAAATTCCCGCGGCGCAAATGCACGCGATCAGGGATGCCCAATACCACTGGTTCTCGCATGGCCACCCCGACCATACGAATATTGCCTCGCTACCGGTATTGACCAAAGGTGAATTCCTTTTATCCGACCACTACGGTAATCGCATTAAAAGGGATTTGACGACGGCGGGCTTCCGCGTCCGGGTTCTACCCGACCGAGAATGGATCCAACTATCAAAAGGGATCCGCGTTTACTCGATCGCCAACCAGAATCAAGATTCACTGCTGCTGATCGATATCAATGGTCGCCTCGTCATAAACCAAAATGACTCCCCCGAATTCGGGGAGTCTTTCCGTATTCGGCAAATGGCGAAGCGCTTTAAAGAGGCTTATCTATTGCAGCTGCACGGCTGGGGTGGTGCCGACATGCTGAACCTGTTCGATCCATCTGGTCATAAGCTCACCTCGATCGCGCAAAAGCGTCGGCCGATTGCACCGCGATCCCAGACGAGCGCCAGAACCATGGGCGCTACAAAAATCATTCCGTTTTCATCGTTCCATCGTTACCAGCGTCAGGATAGCGCATGGGCCAACGATCTGATTCCAGACCTAGAGGACTACCGAAGCCACGCGATGGAAAACTGGCCGGAGATACTTCCCGCCTTTGTCCGGGTTGACTGTGAAACGGATGAAGTTACGCCGATCAATCCGCCGCGGTCGCCCCACATCATCAGGAAACCGGAAGAGTTTGGCGACAGCTGGTCGGACCAGCTGACTGCAGAGGACAAAGAGAAGATACAGCAATACTTCTATGCCCGTGAGGCATTGCGCAGGAATTTTGGGTTCATTGAGGTTTCTGCCGGAGGGTCAAGCGTTACAGTCGATCTTAATCGCTCTAAGCGAAACATCGGGATCCGGTTCGAGTGCCCCCGCAACTCGCTGATGAGCTGCATCGAACACGAACTGTTCGACGACCTTCTGATCGGAAACTATATGCGCACGACCTTGTTCAACGTCGAAGGCCTATATCCGCACTTCACCCCCTATGTCGCCAAGTATGCCGATAATGGAGGCGCCAAGACGACGCGGGAACTCGGGGCATACTTTCGCCACTATTTTATGCGTGATCCGGTTGTCCACGCACTGAGGCATCTCGTTGACGGCAGCGAGATGGTGCTGCGCACGGCGGTGCCGGAAGGATCAGCGATGTTTCGTGCCGCCAAGCGCGTTTATTATGGGCTAATGACCCGATAATTTCACGTTTCTCCGTTCTGCTCCTATCCGCCGCGTCGAGCGGGTACAAGGCGGCCTGCAGCCAGCAATTGGGAAGAGAAGATTTTATGCGGTCTCGCCCGCAGGCAATAGTCGTGGTGTGGATAGCCCTCGGGCTGCTGATGTTGCGGGTTACAGCGGTTCGAGGTGCCGATCCAGACTTAAACCGGTTGCTTCAAAGCCCGGTCGCCAGGAATTGGGTCACCAACGGCGGAAACCTGACCAATCAACGCTATTCCACGCTCAAACAGATCGATACGACGAATGTTAAGCGGCTGAAAGGGGCGTGGATGACTCGCCTTAAACGTTCGGGGTTCGGCACCAAATATTCGGCTGAGGCTACTCCGCTCGTCAAGGACGGGATCATGTACATGGTCACCGGCAATGACGATGTCTTCGCACTGAATGCGAAAACGGGTGAGATCCTATGGCAACGCTGGTCGTGGATCGACCCGAAAATAACGGTCGTATGCTGCGGCTGGCTAAGCCGGGGGCTGGCAATGGGTGAGGGCATGCTGTTCATCGGCCAACTCGACGCCAACGTCGTGGCGATCGACATCAAGGCCGGCAGAGAAATGTGGAAGACGCCGATAGAGGATTGGCACAACGGCTACAGCATCACCAGTGCGCCCCTTTACTGGGATGGCATCGTCTATAGCGGGATCTCCGGCGGCGAGCTTGGAGTACGCGGGCGATTGACTGCCCTCGACGCGAAGACCGGCAAGATCCTGTGGCGGGCTTATACAGTGCCCGACCCTGGCGAATTCGGCAGCGAGACCTGGCCGGTCGCCAGCGACGGAGCGATTCCTCGCGGAGCTCCGATCTGGAATACGCCGGCGCTCGATCCCCAACTTGGGCTGATCTACTTCGCGACCGGTAATTGCGGACCGGATTATGACGGGTCGGTGCGAGAAGGGGACAATTTGTTCTGTGCCTCAATCATGGCGCTGAACGCCAAAACCGGCGCATATGTCTGGCATTTCCAGGAGGTGCATCACGACATCTGGGACTACGACGCAGCGAGCCCGGTCGTCCTCTTCGACATCGTGGTCGACGGGCAGCCACGTAAAGCAATAGCGGAGGCCGGAAAGACCGGGTGGGTTTATATCCTCGATCGCACCAACGGGAAACCGCTAATCGGGATCGACGAGCGTCCGGTACCGCAGGAGCCGCGACAAAAGACGGCCAAGACGCAGCCATATCCGCAGGGCGACGCGACTGTGCCGCAATGCGCCGAGCCTCAACCTAACCTCAAAACCGGCTGCATCTTTGAGCCTTTCTGGGACGAGCCGGTGGCCATTCAGCCTTCCGGTCAAGGCGGCACGAATTGGTCGCCAATGTCGTACAGCCCGGACACCGGTTATTTCTACGTTCCCGGGTCGATCCGTACCAGTGTATTTGAACGGTTCTCCCGGCAGTACCGCCGTGGCCATGTCTACACGAGCGGCTCGCAGGAAGCGGCTTTACACACGCCCCTGGCCGGCACCTTCACCGCCATCGACGGCAAGACCAACAAGATCGCATGGCAGCACAAAATGCCTTATCGCATGGGCGGCGGCAGCGGCTCGTCAGTAACTGCCGGCGGGCTAATGTTTCGCGGAGAACCGGACGGAAACTTCGTGGCCGTCGACGCCAAAACCGGCGAAGTGTTGTGGAAATTCCAGACCGGGTTTGGGGCCGATGCGCCGCCCATTATTTATGAGGTCGATGGCGAGCAATACGTCGCCATCGCCACCGGAGGCAACTCTATTCAGCGGAGTGCCACCGGCGACGCGGTTTGGGCCTTTTCGCTGAAGGGCGAGTTGGGTCCGGCGTGGTGGCCGCCAACGCCGCCGCCGACAGGTCTCGACCTCGGGCTTTATTGGCGTATCCGATCTGCGCTCATGTCGATCTGGCCGGGCAATGGGACCGAGAGGCATCTTGGAGAGCCGAGCGGGCAGGGCGCGCACGGCGATCGAGGAGACCGATGACACTCCGGCTGCGCGGCGTGATTACACCGATGACCAGCTCCGTGATATCGCCGGCGGTCGAGACGAGTTCGCAGTCCCCGTGAGCAGTTGTGAACGGGTCGATAATCACAGCGACCGCGTTCGACTGGGCGCAGACGCTCATCTATCAGGAGCCCGTGCGTCGCCCGTTGAAGTCACTATTCGTGGCACCGGGCCGCCGCGCACCCAAAGAGCGAACCTGCCGGATCAGGCCGCGGGATACGCAGCGGACCACCGTCGGTAGTGATTGCATCCTCGAACCGCACGTCGCCCGGAAAAGAAGCACGTGTCGATTTAGCGCCATGCCTAATTCCCGACACGCGCTGCCGACCGATCGGGCGACCGCAGACGCTTGGGTGATGCTCGACCTTATCGGGCTGCCGCGAAGCTTGGGGTCTTGGCCGGTAAGCTTGTCCTTCGGTACATTCCGGCGCGGCCACTTTGCCCACTTCGTTGCGGCTCGTACTGAGATTCGCAGGGTCCGCAACTGCTATTTCGGCCGGCGTTATCGCCGACTCACGCAGCACATAGCCGCAGCTTCGAACCGTCTCGATGTAGTGGTTACCGCCGGTTGCTCGGGCAAGCTTTTTGCGGAGCGTGCAAACCAAAATATCAATGATTTTGGGTTGGGGCTCGTCTCTTCCCCCGTAAAGTTGGTTGAGGATCACACCCTTTGTCAGGATCGTTCCTTTCCGCAAGCTGAGTAGCTGGAGGATGCCGTATTCCTTCGGGGTGAGGGGAACCGGTCTGTCGTCGACTGAGACAACGCGGGTATCGAGATTGACCGCTAGCTTGCCGGTCCGGATAGTCGATTCCGAGTGGCCTTTGGAGCGCCGTACGATCGCCAGGATGCGCGCCACCAATTCGCGACGATCAAAGGGTGTGGTCAGGAAGTCGTCGGCGCCGTAACGAAGAAATTTGACTTTCTCGTCGAGTTCGCCGCGACCCGAGAGGATCAATATCGGCGTGCGCACACGCGATGCCCGGAGCTGCTGCAATAACTTATAGCCTTCGATGTCCGACACGGCCAGGTCGAGGAGAATAATGTCGTAATCGTAAAGCTTATCGAGCAGGAGAGTGTCCGGGCCAACTTCGGTTGCATCGCATATCAAGTTCTCCTTCTCTAGCATCGCCCGGATTCTGACGGCCGCGAAAACATCACCTGCTGCAATAAGGACGCGCATGCGAGCCTCCCATGCCAACGTGTTCAACAGAGCCGATTATTCGAATTTGCGATTATCCGCAGGACGCTCAGTCGCGTCGCTGTCGATAGAGCGGAAAAGCCATCACGGTTCAGGGTCACGAAGCATGTGGCCGCGGCCCCACACCGTCTCGATGTAATGATCTCCACCTGTCGCCTGCGCCAGCTTCTTGCGCAGCTTGCAGATGAAGACGTCGATGATCTTCAGTTCGGGCTCGTCTATTCCGCCGTAGAGATGGTTGAGAAACATTTCCTTCGTCATCGTGGTGCCTTTGTGCAGACTGAGCAGCTCGAGAATGCCGTACTCTTTGCCGGTTAGGTGAACCGGCCTATCGTCGACCGTGACAATCCGCGTATCGAGATTGACAACCAACTTGCCGGTCCGGACCGTCGCTTCGCAGTGGCCCTTGGAAGGGCGGGCGATTGCCTTAACGCGCGCGATTAGCTCGCGGTGATCGCAAAGATCGGTCAATAGGTCATTATCGCGAAATCCGAGACCCTTGATCCTGTGATCGAGCTCAGCGAGACCCGAGAGGATCAGGACGGGGGCGCCTACGCATGCCCTGCGCAGCCGCTGCAGCACCCCATAAGCATTGACGTTCGGCTTGCTCAGATCGCAGAGAATGACGTCGTAACGGTGGAGCCTGCTGATCTCCAAGCCGTCGTCATCCAGATCAGTCGTGTCACAGACGAAGTTCTCCCTCATCAACATCGTCTTCGCGCTGGCCGCAGCCGCCACATCTTGCCCAATCAAAAGCACGCGCATAACATCCTCCAAATTTCATCGCGAGTGACGGAACGCGATTTCGTTTGTCTAAGTTTCCAGAGCGGCTTGCTCAGTAGCGCGGCTTCGGCTGTTTGAGCGCAGGAACATCACGGTAGATTTGCAGTCGGGTGGTCCGCAATCCGGCGAGCCCATGAACCTCAATCCGTCGCTCCCAATCAAGGAATTCCTCCTTCGATAAGTGATAGCGGTGGCAAGCTTCCTCGATACTGATGACTCCGCTACGTACCGCAGCGACAACCGCGGCCTTGCGGCGCGCTACCCAGCGTTTTGTGTCTGAGGGCGGCAAGTAGGGGCTAAGCATGTTCCACCGGGTCAATTAACGACATTGGTCCAGAGCATGCCGGGATGATTACTCAAAGTTCTTAGAGACACCTTGCGACACCAACGGAAGTGTTCACCGCGTCGAGGTAATGACACGGCGCGTGCTGATTTCCCGCCAGCACTTTCCGCCTGTCATTGAATCAATCGCTGGCGGAAAGGATCGTCTCAAAAAAATTTAAGAATTTCAGATCGTGCTACAGAGGCCGCAGACATCCGTGGGAAGCCAAATCTCTACCGGCGTCGGAGCTAATGACGCGGCGCAAAACGAGATCTGAGATGGGTTAGTGTTACAGCGGCCCAATCAGAGGCGAGCTTCACCGTCAGCACAACCGCTGAGCCGCTCTATACGAAGCGGCAGTTCAATATATACCAGGTACGAGGCGCGCAGTCCTATCGCGGTAAGCTAGGTATTCAGGGAAGATTTCGGACAGGATGACTTCTTCGTTGCCCATGCGACGCAGCTGAAAGCCGAATTGAACGGCAAGGATTAGTGCTGTCCACGGAGAGAAAAACTGCATCACGACGCCGATTGCCGCAATCTCCTCCGCGAGATAGAGCGGATGGCGGACGCGCCGATACACCCCCGCGGTGACCAGCTGGCGCGCCTCGGCCATGATGCTGAAGGACTCGCGCAGCTGCACCAGAACAACAATGGCGAATGCGTTGCCGGAAAGGGTCAGCAGGGTCGATACGATCCCAGTGATCAAAGACAGCTCGCGGCGCGGGAAGAGCACGACGACAGGTAAGAGGAACGTGCCGATCAGCGCGGATATCCGGGGCTCTGCTCCGCGAGCCTTACGCGCCGGGCGCATCCGCGCCACAACGGTCGCTGCGATCACGACGAGATACGCGATTACCGAGGCCCGCATCGCGATGTTCAAGATGTAGACCGCACCGGGAAGCGTGGGGTCGGCCTGCCGAATATATTCTTGGAGCCCCACCACCGTCACGAGTCCGAGGAAAATCGACCACATCAGCATCGGCAGCCGCATCAAAACGTCATAGAGACGCGAATGCTGCAATCTGGCAAAATCCCACTCGGCAAAGCGCCAAGATTCCAGCCGCATACCTCCCACGATGTCCGGCCGTCAATCGGGTGGAAGGTCGATCGGAACAGTGATTTGGCCGGTCAGGGTGTAAAGACCGACGAAATTCAAACCATACAGGGCGGAGAGGCTGCAGCTGGAAGCTGTGCAGTTGGCGTCGACGCAATATTGACCCGATGACGGTGCGCCGATGCAGCTCGACGACGCACCGGGTAACAAGGTCGTCAGCGCGCTTATGGCGCAGCTGGTGGCGGAACCGGCCGGGGGACAGTATGCCGAGCCCGGGGGGTTGGGAATACTAGTCTGGACCATGACATAGCGGCTGGCTTGTCCGACGACGAGCTGCAACGTGTTCCAGACAAAAAAAGCCTGGCCAAAGTTGACAATGGCGAGGACCAGGCCGACAAAAACCGAGAGGACGAGCGCTGCTTCGACGGCGGTCGCCCCGTCCTCCGAGCCGTGAAGCCCGCGTCTTCGGCTCATGGCAGCCGCGGTCGTCATTGGGTGCGAAGGACCGTCCGCGACTGAACGGATCCCGGAAAGGACGAGCTCCAGGTCCCGGAGACCAATGGCGTGTAGGTCTGCGACCCGCTGACCGCAACATAAGTAAGCACTCGCTTGTCGGCGTTCGCGGCGCAAGGGTTGACCGCGCCAGCCCCCGGACAGGTCACCGATGTATTATCAGCACAAGTGCAGAAGCTTGAAGGGGAGAACACGGCAGCGGGCACACCCAGCAAGGTGTTGAGATTGGCTGCTGTCGGCAGCGCGTTGCCCTGGACGACTTGACCGCGTGCGTAATCGGCGGCGGCGCGGATGATGGACGTCAGGTTCGTGGCCTGAGCCGTGATCTCGCCGTAGTCGACGATGCCAAAGGCGATGACCGTGAGCGGTACGAACGCCATCAGCAATGCGAACTCGGTCGCCACGGCGCCGCTGTCTCGGGCACCATGTCGCTTTCGCACTGATCCCCCAAGAATGTTGATCACACGGAACCTCACAGGGCGAGAAAGACGGAGAATATCGTTGGCACGGTGAGGCCGACGGTCTGGCATCCTGAATCGTTAAGGCCGATGTTTCCGGTCAAACTAAGACTATCGGCTACTACCACGAGACAGTTCGAGGTGTCGGTCTGAACATTCCCTAACAAGCTAAGGCTTGTGCTCGGAAAGTAGAGAAGACCGCTGAGCGTAGCGCTGGGATTGCCGAAAGTGGTGGGTATCGCGCCTGCCACCGCGTCTTGAACTATGAGATAACCGGCATAAGCCCCGGTGCTCTGCGCATTCAGGGTAATGGTCAAGGGCCCGGTCGGCCACAACGTGCCGATCGTCCCGGCACTGCCGTGCGTGGTGGTGAAGATAATCGTGACGCCGAAACTGCCTGGAGAGCAGCCCGTACATTCCAACTTGCCCGACACCTTCAGACTGCCGTCTGTTACCCAATACGTGCCGGGCGATAGATTGATTATCCCGGTTAGCGCAAGATCGCCGGCGATTACACAGTTGCCGTTGAGGGAAGTCTGCGTGCCAATCGTGGCCGGGTTGCAAGCGGGCGTCGTAGATATGCTGCCGGTGAGAAAAGCGTGGGTGAGGGTGGCAGCATAGGGGTCGGCTATGGCGCTCGCGTAGGTCCGATTTGGCGAACCGTTCAGCTGGCCACCGTTGGACACCGTATCGCCGCCAACGACAGTCGTTGGGCCGGCTATAGTGCAGCCATTGCAGTTTAGCGCAGTTCCCAAACTCGAATTGGCAGCGGCCCAACAATTCGGGTTCGATAGCGTTCCATTATTGACGAGAAGAGCACCGGCCGCGATCGGGTCGAGGGCGAGGATGCAGGCGCTGCTCGTCGGGAATGCGGCGATGGCGGTTGTCGTGACGTTGACGGTATTGACGCTCGGTCCCCAGATCGCCGTAACAAGGTTCGCAAAAGTCGTATTCAACGGCTGCGTCAGGACGACCTGAACTGCGTTGGGGAGCGCCCCGCTCGAACTCGACGTATTGCACGAGCCGCCGACCGTGATCGTGAAGCCGTAGCACGGGTAGAGCGTGAGCGTGTTCGGCGAGGTGGTGCTGAACAGATTGTAGTTCGCGGTGGTGGCCGCCGCGGCCGCTGGGTCCGTCGTCACGCCGCTTTCAATCTGGGCGGTGTATTCGAGCGCGGCGGAAATTGCGGCGGCGTCGGCTGCTGATTGGTTCTGTCGCTGGACGGCAAACCACAGCCCGACTTCGATGCCGATCCCGGCAAATCCGATCAGGACAGGGAGCAGCACGGCGACGGCTACGGCGACGGCGCCACGCCGGTCGCGCCAAAATCGGGTCGCTACATCGTGAGCCGAAATCGCCGCTTTACTCACACTCACATCATGGGCCCCCGATCAGCTTAGCCCCGAGCCCGGAGCCTCCGGCCGCTGCTTTGTGGAGAAAATCAACCATGCGCAGTATCAGGGGCGTACCGATCACGATCATCATCGACGGTAAGATAAACCCCATCAAAGGGAGGGTCAGCAGGACCGGGAGGCGCGCTGCACGCTCTTCGTAGCGCGCCAGGCGTTCGGTACGCATTTCGGCGGCGAGCACGCGCAGCGAATCGGATAAGGGTGTCCCAAATCTGATCGACTGGTTGAGCGTCGCGACGATGCTGCGCAGGCTCGCAAGACCTGCTCTCTGCGCCAGGTTTTCGAGCGCTTTGCTTCGGTCCGGCAACACGCGCATTTCGGCGGCTGCCGCGGCAAACTCCCCGGCGACCTCAGGGCTCGAAGTGCGGAGATCCCGGGCAACCTGTTCGATCGCCTGGTCGAGACTGAGCCCGGCCTCGGCGCAGAAGACGAGGAGGTCGAGGGCGTCCGGCAGCCCCTGCTCGAGGCGGACTTGTCGCCGCGCCGCAAGGCGGGAGAGGACGACATCAGGCATGCGCCACCCGAGGAAAACTGCACCGGCCAATATGACCATCGGGATAGTCATCGAGCCGTCAAAGAAATCGCGCCACTCGAGAAGCAGCCAGCCGGCCATGAAGAATGCGACGGCGCTGCAGCCTTTGGCGGCAAGCAAGCTGGCGAGACGGCCATGCCCCCTGATGCCGGCGGCGGCAAGCGCGGCCAGCAAAGCACGCTGCTCGGTGGTGCCGATGATCGGCGTTGCCGCGATCGCAGTGCCGAGCCGATGGGACCAGGACGGACGCTGCGGGCGCGCCCGCCCGGTACGGGTGAGCGCTGTGCCGCGCAGCGCGTCGAGGCGCTCCTGGAAGTCCTCCCGGCGCGCAATGCGCCAAAGATTGAGCGCCGATACCAGCGCCCCGGACAGCGCCAGGATCAGGATACAGGTGTCGCGCGCACCGAGCTGGACGTCGCCGGCACGGAAAGCGAGGTAGGTTCGTGCGGTGTCGACCAGCGCCGCGATGCCGAATGTCTCGGACATCCTAGCGCAAGGTCCTCCTGATGATGGCGCTCATCGTGGCGATACCCAGCAGAAGGCTGACGATGGCAACGCCCAGCATAAACCGGCCCCGATGATCAACGAAGAGCAGGGACATCATGTCGGGCTTAACCAGATAGAGTCCCGCCCCGGCTACGAAGGGCATGATCGAGATGACCGCCGCGGATGCTTTCGACTCTGCCGTCAGTGCCCGCGCTTTCAGACGCAGCGTCCTGCGTTGGCGAATGAGGGTGCTCAGATTGACAAGGGTCTCGGCGAGGCCCCCGCCGGTCCGCCGTTGCAATACGATGCTTGCGACGAAAAACCGGAAATCCGGTACCCGGATACGGTCGGCCGCGTGATTGAGCGCGTCTGCCATCGCCACTCCAATGCGCGTGTCGTCGAGCACTTTTTGGAATTCGGTGCCGACCGGGGCGGCGACCTCGCGCGCGGCCAAGTCGATCGCGTCGAGTGCCGGAAGACCGGCTTTGACGGCGCGTACGATTAGATCGATGGCGTCCGGGAAAGCATCGAGAAACCGCCGCTGGTAACGGGTTTGCGCGAATCGCAGCAGGAATCTGGGTGCTGCTATGCCAGCCGCGCTGCTGAGCCCGATCACCAGAACCGGGTTGAACCCCATGAAACGGGCGGCGGAGCCGGCGGCCGCGGCCGCGGCCATCCCGGTCAAGACAAGCTGCGGCAACCTGACACGATTGCCCGCTGCGGCGGAAGCAGCTTCGAGGCGCGCCCAAAGTCCCGCCGGCAAGGACAAGAACGCGCGCATCCGACCGCCACGGGGCAGCGGCCTGCGCAGCGATGCACCGGGTATCTCATCGGACGGCGCAGTCACAGTGATGGTCTTCAAGCGCTGCTCGCGGCGCTCTCTGTGTTGCGCAGCGCGGAGCGCGGCCCGCAGTCCCGCGCCAAGCAGCGCGGACGCGGTGAGGACCGCTACAAGGAACTGGTCTTCCACCGGGCCCTCCGGCAGGGGACGATCGGTCTATGCGGCCCGCAACCAAAATGCCGGATGTGGAGGTCTTTCACTCCCTGCCTCCGGAGATCTCCATCGCATCGAGCAGTTCCCTATCGAGGTTGATCTGCGCGGCGCGTGCAATAAAATCGGGCCGCGTTCGGCTTGAGACAAATTCCCCATCGATCGTCCCGTCGCGCCGCTCGCCGCGAAACTGAAAGGTGAAGAGCTCGCGCATCGTGATGGTTTCGCCTTCCATGCCGGCCATCTCTGAGATGTTCTGCACGCGCCGCACGCCGTCGCGCATGCGCTCGATGTGCACGATGAGGTTGAGCGCGCTCGCGACGTGCATTCGAATCGCCCGCAATGGCAGGTTGAGATTCGCCATTATCACCATGTTTTCGAGACGATAGAGCGCGTCGCGTGGCGAGTTGGCGTGCACCGTCGACATCGAGCCGTCATGCCCGGTGTTCATCGCCTGAAGCATGTCGAACGTCTCCGGGCCACGCACCTCGCCAACAATAATGCGGTCCGGCCGCATACGCAGCGCATTGCGGACGAGCTCGCGTTGCGGGATGTGGCCGATCCCTTCGATGTTGGGCGGCCGCGTTTCCATCTGAACGACATGCGGCTGCTGAAGCCGCAGCTCGACGGCGTCCTCGATCGTGATCACCCGTTCGTCGCGGTCGATAAATTGTGAGACCGCGTTCAGCAATGTCGTCTTGCCAGAGCCGGTCCCGCCCGAGATCAGAATATTGAGTCGCGAGCGCGCGGCGACCTGCAGCAGGCGCGCCATGTCGCGCGACAAATTCTCCTGACGCACCATCCTGTCGAGCGTAAGGTGGCGCTTCGCGAATTTTCGGATCGATATAGTGCCGCCGTTGAGCACGAGCGGTGGCAATACGATATTGACGCGGCTGCCATCGGCGAGCCGCGCATCGACCATCGGGCTCGCCTCGTCGATGCGCCGCCCGATAGCGCTGGCGATACGTTGCGCGATGTTGACCAGATGCTGGGCATCGCGAAAGCGGGCGTTGGTCTTTTCGAGCTTGCCGCGCCGCTCGATATAAATGTCGAACGGCCCGTTCACTAAGATATCGGTGACGTCGTCGTCACCGAGGAAGGGTTCGACCGGCCCCAGCCCGACCATGTCGTCGGTCAGCTCGGCGGCGATGGTGCTCTCCTCGGTCTCGTTCAGCTGCACTCGCTGCTCGGTCGCGATCTCGCTTACCAACTTCGCGACTTCGGCTTGCAGGGTGATCCGCGAGATCCGACCCGCTACCGAGGGGTCGATCCGCGACATTAGAACGGTTCGGATCTGCTCTCTGAGCTCGCCGCGACCCGGAAGATCCTCGGCTGGACCTCGCGGGGTGCCCGGAACGAGCAGGAGCTTGCGGTCGCCCGGCTCGGCGATCCGGCGCCCAAAGCCGGCCGAAATCATTTCGCTGTACTCCACCAGCGACGCCGCTCAGGTGGCCGCCCCGAAAGCTCGAGCACGAGACTGGCAATCGCGTCGCTAAACTTGCCGTGTCGCGCGGCGGCAACGCGCGTGCCGCTCGCCGCCGCGGCGAAAACGGTCGGCAGAAACGGGATCACGGTCTTGGGCTGAAGCCCGAGGACGTGATGCATTTCCTTCAAGGTCACCGCATGGCGCCCACCCTCTCCGTAGCGGTTCAGGACGAAACCATTCCGCTGCTTGCCGTTACCCTCACCGAGCACGCCGCGTAGCCGCACGATGTCGCGCACCGACCGAAGCGTCTGGTCGCCGACGATAATACGGAAATCGGCGGTGTCGAGCGCTTGCCAATAGGGTGTCGCGGGGATCCGCGGCACATCGATGATGATGTAGTGAAACTGTTCACGCAGCGCCCCGACGAGCGTGTCGACCGCTTCAGCGGTGATTTCCAGATCATCGCGTAGCGGCTCCTCGGAGCTGAGTACGAAGAGATGGTCCCCGACGGGCGTCATCACCCGTTCGAGCAGCGTGCTATCAATACGCGTCGGGTTGATTAACGCCTCGCGCAACCCCGGGGTCGGCTTGATGTTGAACGCCAGCGCGCTATCGCCGTTGTGCAGGTCGAGGTCGACCAGCGCTACCCGGCGGCTGTGCCGGTTGGCGAGATGCCAAGCCAAATTCACCGCGAGCGTCGTTGCCCCGACACCACCCCGAGCGCCGATCAAAGCGGTTACGGTCCCGAGCTTTTTGTGGATCGGGCTGATCTCCCGCGTACTGGTCCTCTGGTTCAACGCTCTCGCGATAAGTTGCGGGGTCAATGGCTTGACGATGTAATCGGTGACGCCTGCGTGCAATAGATCGCGGTATAGGCCGATCTCATTGCGATTCCCGATCGCAATAACGGTGACACCGGGCTCGCAGACCTCAGCGAGGGCATGCACTTGTGATATCGGCAAGTCGATGCCGCTAATGTCGACGATCAGGATGTTGGGCGACCGCTCGGCTCCCAGCGTTTCGATGGCCTTCGCGATCCCGCCACGCACGATCATGCCGTTGGCGAGAGACAGCTGCGTAAGGCATTCGCGCAGAGCCTTCTCGGTCGCGGCATCGGAGACGAAGGCCAACAGCGGGGCTCGGCCGACGGGCAATCGGTTGGTGGTTTTCTCGATCGGCGCGGGCATCTCGAGGATGCTCCTCACTGGCTGACTCCCTCCACGATCGGTGTCGACCAGGCTAAACATTCTTGACCGCCCTAACATCGACCCCGGTATTGATCATCACTGCTTGACGGATTCTGCCCCTCTACTGCCGCGAATGACTTCTACCGGAGGCCGCTCCGCAGGGGTCACCTTTTCCGGAATAGCGCCGCCCAGTGCCGGCGAAACGTCACCCGCCCAGGTGGGCTTGATGCCGCTCGCCTTGCCGGGCCCGGGGGTCGAGGCTGCGGCGATGCCGTCCGTGCCGCTGACGCTGCGCAATGTCAGCGACAATTTGCCGAGCTCGGTGGCCACGTTGATCTTCTCAGCTTGATCGGGCATCACCTCGAGCGTGACCGTCCGGCCAAAGGTGTTCCCGGGGGCCGTCTTTGCATCCATCGCATCAATCACCAGCACGCGGAGGTTCTCGACGACCGTCTCGCTGACCGAGCGGCGGGTCAAGGGTGCAGTACTATCGCTGAATTTCTGGGTTAGGATCACGTCGACACGATCGCCGGGATATAACAGGCCGGTGCTAGCCCCGCCGGTGGCAACGGGGATTGCGATTGCCCGCGCGCCGGGCGACAGCACCAACTGCAAAAAGTCCCGATCGCCGGGCTTGACTATACCGCCGCGCCTGATCGGCCCGCCGGTAGCGATCGGGTCGCGGCGGATCGGGTCGCCGGCTGAGACAGCGTTGCGGAGCGCTGCACCGTAGATTTCGGATCGCACCTCCTCGTCCGCCTTGGGCTGAGCTTCCCTGACCGCAGCTGGGGGCCTGACGATCTCCCCCGGCTCCGCAGGACGGCTGATCGCCTGCCAAGTTACGTCGGGCGCACGCAACAAAGTGCCGGCAGCAAGCGGCATCGCCGCAACGAGGATCTCCTCTCTTCTTGCTGCCTCGGGGGCCGCCTCGGATTTCTGCGGCAGGCTGCGCAGCACCACCATCGCGGCGACGCCGAGCGAGACCAGAAAGAGCATGGCTAGGATCGTCTTGGCGCGCATCGGAACTTACCTCGAAACGGAGACTTGAAGCACCAAAATGATCATGCCCGCGGCGGAGATGGCAACACCATAAGGCACTGTCGGCCACACGTCTCGACGGACCGCAACCGTTGCGTCGGGCACCGCTGCTCGTTGCCTAGCGCGGCGAAACCTCGGGATCAACCTATCTCCGATCAGGAGGGAGAGCGCTAGCACCGCGCCGAACAGGCTCATCAAAACAATGAAATCGAACAGGTCGCGGTAGCCGATGAGCAGCACCGCGCCGGTAAGCAGTTTCGCGTCGCCGCCGCCAAAAGTCCCACCCCAGAAAAACATAAACGCCACCACGAGGACACCGGCGGCCGCTACGAGGGTCCAGCCGGCGGTCATCGGATCGTCCGCCAGCAATATCCGCAGCAGGCCGAGCGAACCGATCATATAGGAAAGTGCGTTGGGAATGCGGCGCCGCCGCACATCCACATAAGCGGCACCGAGAAAGGCCCCCATCGCCAAAACCACAATTACCGTTTGCACATCCTGTTCCATCGCCGAGGTCACGGCGATGTGGCCGGCGGGAGATGGACCGTGGTCTTGTAATCTGCCACTACCCGCGATCCTAGGGAAGCGGCGGCAGTGTGATGCCAGATAGTTTGGTCGCGATGTTGCTGAACAGATTGCTTAAGCCAAGCCCGAGGGTATTCGCGCCGACTGCCACCGCGAGAGCGACAAACACAATCAGCAAGGCATATTCGGTCGCTGTGGCGCCCCGTTCGTCCCGGTGAAAACGATTGATCAAGTAGCGCATCTGGTATCCCTTCGAAAAGTGGGGGAACGACAGGAGTTGCGGCCTCGCTGCGGCTCGCCGGCGGAAAGGGGTGATCAAGGGAGCGGCGGAAGCACCGGGTTGAGGCTGGATATGTAGGTGCCGATCTGGCTAAACAGGTTGCTGATGCCTTGGCCAAGGAGGTTCGCGCCACCGGCGATGGCTATGGCTACAAACACGATCAGCAAGGCGTATTCGGTCGCCGTGGCTCCGCGTTCGTCACGGAGAAAGTACTTGAGCAAGTCGGACATGCGATGGGTCCTGAGTGGGTGGGTATCGCTACAGGCCTCCCGCTGCCACCGGCGCGAATATTTTACCTGTTGTTGGGTCAATCGCCGTCAGCAAAAATCGTCTCACAAAAATTTTCGAAGAATTCTAGAGACCGCCACGGCGTCACCGGGTCGCCCACGTCTTCAAAGCCCGCCTAGGGGTATCAGCGGTCTTATCTGTCGCGGAGGCCCGACTTTCGGCGAATCTCAAACTGGTTCATCAGCTTAAACAGACCCACCAGGCATAGAAAAACGAGGCAGCCGACTAATGGGATTTCGTGGCCAACCAAGCCGAAGAGAGTGAAGAGGCAGAAACCGCCGATTAGTACGACGAGCATTGCGAGAGCGACGTGCGTGCGTTGGGTCACCCGCCCGGCGAGAAAAAAGCTCGTGAGCCCGCAGGCGATCATCGCCGCGATCCCGGCCGCAAGGAACATCTCGCGGGGTGTTGCCGAGACGGGGTCGGATGCGCTCGCGGCGAGCTCCGCGGTCCAGGCTGGGCCAGCGATCACGACCAGTACTGCTGCGCTAGCGGCTTCGCGCATCTCAGGCCTCGACGACATTGGGGCGGACCAGATCAACGGCTCTCGGGCCCGCGAACTCGGCGATGTTCATCATCAGTGCCGAGGAAGTCGCAGTGTCGCGCAATTTCCAGATGACGCCGTCGACAAAGAAGTGATGGATGTTGACCGCCGCGGCAAGAATGCCGGCGGTCGTCATCAACGGCAAAGGCAGCCAGCTAAACGCCGCCGGAAGCCCAATGAAAAGTAGAATGCCGCCCAGGATATTTCGCGATCCCCAGCGTCTCGTCTCGGCGCCGATGCGTCGCCATGAGTGCTCTCCGCCCGCGACATCGATTCTGACCTTCAACTGCATGACAAGGGCGATCAGCAAGTATTGAAGCGAATGGAAGAAGGGTATCACAATCCAAAACGACTTCAAACCGGCGCCCGGTACAAACCAAATGAAATGAGTAAGGGCCGGCAGCAACACGATCGGTGGCATCAGACGCTTCTGTCCGACGCACCAGGTAAAAACGAAGCCGGCGAAGACCAGGGCGCCGGTCCACATCACGGCCTGCGCCGCCGCGTCCATCCAGTCGGGCAGCGGGAAGGCCGGAACAGACATGCCGTAGAAGCCGATGAGCCCGCCGCTCGTTCCGCTGTGCTGAAAACGGATCACCCCGCAGACGAAGGCTGAAAAGACAAAGGCCGACAGCGCCATGCGCTCCCGCCGCCCGATCGGAAAGCCGGCGCGTCGCGCATAAACCATGGTCAGGCCGATCGTCTGCCCGCTGTAGTGGTAGGGCGACCACAACAGGAACAACATCACGAAAAAAGGGGCGATGCCATCCGGTTGCCAGAACGAGGCGCCGACCGCGCCGAACAGGATCAGCGGCAACCCCCAGGCCGTGACTGGAAACTGACGAATATTGTCGGGGCTTTGATAGAGCCGGTAAACCGTCGCTGAAAAATGTGGGTAATTAACGACCAAGCTGAGAACTAGCGCAAACCAAAAGATCGGCTGAGTATCCGCCGAATGATAAAAGGCAAGCATAGCGATCCAGGTGACGATCGACAAGCCACCGATGATTAGCGTGTCGGTCCACCAGTTGACAAAATAGAGTGAACTCGTGGTCATCCGGAAAAGTCGATCCGTGCCGATGGGCCGCGCCGGACTGGAGGGACCGCGGCCGACTACCGGTCCCTTACAAGCCGATGAGTTAATTGCGCGCCGACGCGGATGTCGCAAAAAAATTCTATCGAAGAGGCCGCTTCAGTCCGAGCTTGCCGGGACGAGCGAGGTGGGGACGCTGTCGGAATTCTCGGGGCTGACCGCGTCCGGAGGCGGTTTTGCAGGACGCAGAGCGAAAAGCGACCTCGGCTGGTCTGCTTCTATCGCCGTCCTCAGCCGGTTGCGGCCGCGCGCCAGATGGCAGCGAACGGCGCTGACCGAGAGCCCCATTGCCTCCGCCACTTCCTCATAGGATTTTCCCTCCACGCAAGCGAGCATGACGGCGAGCCGCTGCTTGCTCGGCAGGCGCCGGAGGGCTCCGGCGACATCGCGCAACACGAGCCGTGTCTCGCTCGGGTCGCCTCCCGCGCCGTGATCGGTCTCGGCGAAGACCCGCAGCATCGAGATAAAGCGATTGGCTTTCGTTGCGCCCGCGAGGAACTGGTTGCGCATGATCGTAAACAGCCAGGCGCGCAAATCGGAGCCCGGCTCGTAGAGATGCGAATTCGCGAGAGCCCGCACCAGGGTGTCCTGAACGAGGTCGTCGGCATCGGCTTGTTCACGATGCCACCGGCGCACGGCGCGACGCAGGAACGGGATCTCGTTTTCGATCTGCCGCGAAACATCCGGTTGGTATGCCTCATCGGCTGGGGGTTTCGATGTGAACTCCCCATCAGCGGAGATGCGATGCAAAAGCATCGGGCGCGTCGCGGCCGGGTCAGGGGTCTCGTCGCAGCCCGTACCCACGTTTATACACTTAAAAGGAGAAAATCACACTGTTGCGGAACACTGTTTGTCGCCCCCACGCTAAACTTAACCTTTACGCGTTTTTGACGGAGCTTTGACGAAAATGCAAGAGGTTTCCAGCAGACCTCCCGCTGCCGACTGAGCTAACCCCGTCTTGTTCAAGGCAGCGGCGTTGGCAGCGGTCGGCTCGTCCTAGAGCGCCGCGGCTATGCCGGCCTCCGACACGCGTTCGCTTCCCTCCTACTTCCCCTCTTGAGAAAGTTCGTCCCTCGAACGATTGGGTCAGAAGTCCCTATATTTACAGACGCTTATAATGGTGGGCGCGACTGGGATTGAACCAGCGACCCCTACGATGTCAACGTA
This sequence comes from uncultured Alphaproteobacteria bacterium, assembly GCA_963703745.1. GTDB lineage: Bacteria > Pseudomonadota > Alphaproteobacteria > ATCC43930 > CGMCC-115725 > AP-15. The sequence continues at coordinate 571,310 of CAVPFL010000003.1, forward strand.
GTGCTCTCCCGCTGAGCTACGCGCCCTCACCAGCGGCCGGGTTGGAAGCGGGGGGTGTAACGAAATTCTGGGCGACAGGCAAGTACCGGCCCTGCCGATAATTCCTTAGTTCTCCTGGGTTGCGGCCCTTCGACACGAGATGATTTCGGTCCTATTGCTAATCTCGGCACGGCCGGTCGATTCAAACCAGATCCAAAGCTCGGAATGGCGGTGATAATGATCGTAAAATTACCGAATTCACATTTCATAATCCCGACCGATCACGATAAAGGAAGCCGAGATGGGGACCCAACCGCTTTGGCGTTGCAACTAAAAGGCGAGATTTTTGTTAATTTGCTGCAGATGCAACGACTGGTCATAATTGACGCAACTATTTATTGCAGCTGAAGCCGACTTATTGCAGCTGAAGCCGACTTGGATCAGGAGGTCGAATGGAAACGCCCACTCCCCAGGAGCTCGTGATCGAGCGCGACCTCTGGGTACCGGCGCGCGACGGCGTCGGGCTGGCGACGGACCTCTACCGCCCGACCCGCGGCGGACCGTTTCCCGTCCTGCTCGAGCGCACGCCGTATAACAAATCGGCGCCGAGCCGCTCGGAGCGCACCACTGGCACGGCTGCGCCGCGCTCGCGCGCCGAGGTCGCTCGTTACTTCGTGCGGCACGGCTATGCCGTGGTCTATCAGGATTGCCGCGGCCGGTACCGGTCGGAGGGCCGCTTCACAAAATATCTGAGCGAGGCGGAGGACGGATACGACACCCTCTGCTGGCTGATGCGGCAACCCTGGTGCGACGGCCGGATCGGCACGTTCGGCCTCTCTTACGCGGCGCATACCCAGGCAGCGCTCGGCTGCCTCGACCCGCCCGGTCTCGCCGCGCAGTTTCTCGACTGCGGCGGGTTTTCGAACGCTTACCGCAGCGGCATCCGCCATGGCGGTGCATTTGACCTGAAGCAAGCGACATGGGCCTACAACAACGCGCTCGCCGACGCCAAGGACCCGGCCGTCAAGGCTGCACTCGCGGCTCAGGACATCGGGGTTTGGTTCACCCGGATGCCGTGGCGCAAAGGCCAATCGCCGGTGTCAGCCGCGCCGGAATACGAGGACTATCTCTTCGAGCAGTGGTCGCACGGAATATTCGACGATTTCTGGAAGCGCCCCGGGATTTATGCAGAGGGGTATTACGAGCGCTACGCCGATGTGCCGATCGTTCATTTCTCCGGCTGGTACGATCCCTACGCACGGACCGCAATGGAGAATTACCTCGGTCTCAAGCGCGAGAAGCGTGCTTCGATGCGGCTGATCCTCGGCCCTTGGACCCACGGCGACCGCTCGCTGAGCTATGCAGGCGACGTCGATTTCGGCCCCACGGCGCCGGTCGACGACAACCTTGCCGAGGATTTTTTTGCGCTCCGCCTTGCCTGGTACGACCGCTGGCTCAAGAACGGCTCGCCAGGTGCCGAAGCCGATCCGGCGGTGCAAGTCTTTGTGATGGGCGGCGGGTCGGGTCATCGCAATCCGGCGGGACGGCTCGATCACGGCGGCCGCTGGCGCACCGCAACGGATTGGCCGCTGCCGCAGACCCGGTGGACGCAATTCTACTTGCAGCCGGACCGCGGCCTCGCCCGCACTTTGCCGCCGCCAGGTGGTCGACCTCTCGCATACGCCTTCGACCCGCATCAGCCGGTGCCCACAGTAGGTGGGGCGCTGAGTTCGGGCGAGCCGGTGATGCGCGCCGGCGCCTACGACCAGCGTACGGGACCCAACGTGTTCAGTGCGAGCGAGCCCTACCGGCCGCTCGCCGAACGCCCCGACGTGCTCGTCTTCGCCACTCCGCCGCTCGCTGGTGACCTGGAGGTGACGGGCCCGATGACGGTACGGCTCTGGATCTCCTCCGATTGCCCCGACACCGACTTCACCGCCAAGCTGATCGATGTCTATCCGCCGAACGAGGATTACCCGGATGGTTTCGCGATGAATCTGACGGAGGGGATTTTACGCGTGCGGTATCGCGACAGCTGGGAGCGACCCTCGCCGATGGTACCGGGCGAGATCTATGCGACCACGATCGAGCTGTCTCCGACGAGCAATCTGTTCGTCTCTGGCCATCGGCTGCGCCTCGACATTTCGAGCAGCAACTTCCCGCATTTCGACGTCAACCCGAATTCGGGAGAGCCGGAGGGCGCGATGGAGCATCCGCGCATCGCAAGAAATCAGGTCTTTGCCGACGCGGCGCACCCGTCTCACCTAGTCCTTCCCGTTATTCCCTGAGACCCTGTCGAAGTTGCGGCGATTGGGCGACGACTATAGTCTCGGCGTGAAATGCGGTTGCGAGGGTGCGCGATGTGGCGGGGACTGGTGGTGTTGGCGGCCCTGACGGTCGGCGGGTTGGTTCCGGGCGCGCTGGCGGCGGAGGGATCGGGCAATTCTGCTAATGACAACCTCCTCGCGATGTCAACGGACCAGCAGGCGAAGATGCTTACGAAGGGTATCAAGGGCTGCGTCGGAGAATCGCCCTTTCCGATGGGGGTGACCACGACCGGTAAGGCAAAGGGCTATGCTTATTGGAGCGTGCGCTGCAAGGACGGCAGAAGCTTTGCCGTTCAAATCACACCGAAGTTGCAGGCGACCGCCGTGGATTGCAAAGCGTTGGAGGGCTCCGGCAAGGAGTGCTTCAAGAAGTTCTGAGGCTGCTGCACCACCGGCAGTCGCGGCGAGTGATCACCAGCGTAACGGCTGGCGACAGACCGAATACCAGAGACCGAGATTCTCCTCCTTCCACTTCGGATCCTCACAATCCTTTTTGAGGATTGCGGCAGACGCCTGCGGATCGGAATGTGGAACTGGCGTGTCCGAAGAGCACCCCGCCACGACGATCAGCAGCGCCAGAAGTCCCGATCTCACCAGCGCCTCTCCTTTATCTTGTGGGCTCGACAACCGTCCGTTCATCGATCCACAGGATTCTCGGCTTCTCCCGCGGTGAACGCAAGGCGATGCGGCTGCATTCCGTATGAGGTGGACCCCGATGGTGAGACAGCCGGAGCCGCTGCTTAAGGTGTAGCCCGGCCGATTTCGATGTCGGCTCCGATCGCGGTGACCGCGATGGCTAGTTTGACGATTCTACTTTTCACCTCATCAATATCAAATCCTTTGTTGGCTGTGGCGCCTGTGGGTATGTGGGCGAAGGCGAGCATTTCCCCGCTGTCCGAGCTGGCTCGGGAAGCGGGGGAAGCGGAGCCGGTCGGCAACGCCGATCGTCCACATATCCACAGGCCTTCCTGGTAAATTGCCGCGGCGTGCGATAGCCGAGGCTCTGGTGCTGGCGCTCCTCATTGTAGAAATCGAGCCAAGCTCCAATACCTGCTTTGGCCTCCGACACGCTCGCATAGGCGTTGAGGTAGACCTCCTCGTATTTGAGGCTTCGCCACAGCCGCTCGACGAAGATGTTGTCCATGCACCGGCCCTTGCCGTCCATGCTGATGGTGATCTGATGATCCTTCAGCGTGCCGGTGAAATCGTCGCTGGTGAACTGACTGCCCTGGTCGGTATTGAAGATCTCGGGCCGGCCGTATCGGCAGAGCGCCTCCTCGAGCGCCTCGACACAAAAATCGGCGCCAAGCGTGTTCGACAGTCGCCACGCCAGCACCGCGCGGCTGACCCAGTCCATGACGACCACCAGATAGAGAAAGCCCTTGGCCATCGGGATATACGTAACGTCCGAGCACCACACCTGATTGACCCGCTCGATCGCCATCCCGCCGAGCAAGTACGGGTAGATCTTGTGCTCAGCTGCCGCCTTGCTGGTGTGCGGGCGCTGGTAGATCGCCACCAGTCCCATCAGACGCATCAGTCGCTGGACCCGCTTGCGGTTGACTAGGTGACCCCGGGTGGCCAGCCATGCCGCCATTCGGCGCGAGCCGTAATAGGGCCGCGCCAGATAGTGCCGGTCGATCAACGCCATGATGGTACGGTCCTCCTCGCCGACCTCGTCCGGCCGCCGGTAGACCGAAGAGCGCGATATCGCCAGCAAACGGCACTGCTGTGATATCGGCAGCGCCGGATCCGTGCGCTCGACCAGCGCGCGCCGTTCCGCTCGGCTCATTTGCCGAGCTTTCGTGCCAAAAAATCGTTTTCGACCTTCAGTTGGCCAATCTGCCGGTACAGAAGATCGACCTGCGCCTCGCTGGCCACACTCTCGACCGTTGCACCGCCGCCTTCGAAAACACTCGCCGCCCCGTCCAGCAGCTGCTTCTTCCAGTTATAGATCTGGTTCGGATGGACCCCGAACTCACTCGCCAGTTCGGCGATCGTCCGGTCACCCCTGACCGCCGCCAGCGCCACCTTCGCCTTGAACGCCGCATTGTGCTTCTTCCGTGTCCGCTTCATGTCCTGCTCCTGCGCCATCGCGCTTTCTAGGGGCAGGGCTCCACCTTAGCCAACTGTCTCATTTTTGGGGTCCATCTCAGTAGTAGTGCTGTCCGATCGCCCTTAAAATGATTATAATATTTAGGGTTGCGAGCGCCTATCGGTCCCGAAGCGGCGCCGGAACGGCGGAGTGCACCTTATGAAGAGTGATGGTGGGCGAAGGAATTACCGCAAGGACACGCTCCTGGCCCATCTCGGGCGCCACCCCGAAGGCCAGCACGGTGCCGTCAACCCGCCGGTCTATCACGCGTCGACGATCCTTTCCGCAAACATGGCCGAATGGGAAGTCAAGCGCGACCCTAAGACGCGCTTCGATGTGGTGCGCTACGGCCTGCTCGGCACGCCAACCACTTTCGCGCTCGAAGAGGCATTGGCAGCGATCGAGGGCGGCCATCGCGCGATGCTGATGTCCTCGGGGTTGGCCGCAATCACCGCACCTCTGCAGGCCTGCCTCAAATGCGGAGACCACCTGCTGATGGTCGATTCCGCGTACGGGCCAGCGCGCAACTTTTGCGAACGGGTGCTCACCCGCTGCGGCGTCGCCACGACCTATTACGACCCGCTGATCGGCGACGGCATCGCCCGGCTGATGCGCCCGAACACCAAGGTCGTTTATGTCGAATCACCCGGCTCGCTGACCTTTGAGGTGCAGGATGTGCCGGCGATCGCCGCCGCGGCGCACGAGGCGGGCGCCAAAGTGCTGATGGACAACACTTGGGCCTCGCCCTACCTATTCCCGTCTTTCCTCCGCGGCGTCGATGTTTCGATCCACGCGGCGACCAAATACATCGTCGGTCATTCCGACGTAATCCTCGGCGCCGTGATCACCACCGAGGAGATGTATCTGAAAGTGCGCACAATGGCCGCCGATCTGGGTCACTGTGCTGCACCCGACGATGTCTATTATGCATTGCGCGGCTTGCGGACATTGAGCGTACGGATCGAGCGGCACGAAAAGAACGCGCTCGCGGTGGCGCGCTGGCTGCAGACCCGGCCCGAAGTGTCGCGTGTCCTCTACCCGGCCTTGCCGGAGGACCCCGGCCACGTGCTCTGGAAACGCGACTTTCTCGGCGCCAGCGGGTTATTCGGCGTGGTTCTAAGGCCAGCACCGAAAGAGGCGGTCTACGCGATGATCGACGCGCTCGACTTGTTCGGCATCGGCTCCAGCTGGGGCGGCTTTGAAAGCCTGATCCTGCCGACCAATCCCGAACGTAGCCGCACCGCGACGCGCTGGACGGCGGAGGGCCCGACCTTGCGCCTCCACATCGGGCTCGAAGATCCGCAGGATCTGATCGAGGATCTCGAACGCGGCTTTCACCAACTCCATGTCGCGATGGCGGCGTAAACCGCGAGTCAGGCGACCGCGAACCGCCTGACCGTCTCCTCGTTGAATTTGAGCCCGAGCCCGGGGGCGGTCGGCATGACGAGGTCCCCGTTCTGCGGCGCCGGGACTTCCTCGAAAAGGCGGAATAGCCGGGGCATGTACTCGACGGTCAGACCGTTGGGGACGGCCCCGACCAGATGCACATGGATCTCCGGCACGCCATGGCTGACCACCGGCAGGTTGAAGGCTTCTGCCATGCCGGCGATCTTGAGCCATGGGGTAATGCCGCCGGAGCGCACCTGATCGATCATCACGATGTCCACCGCGCGGGCCTCGAGCATGTGGCGGAACGGCGCGATGCCCCAGAGGTATTCGCCGCCTGCAACCGGCGTTGACAGGGCCGCGGCCACCCGCGCAAGACCGGGGTAGTCGTCGTGCGCCGTTACATCCTCGAACCAATAGAGGCCGACACCGGCGTCTTCGACCCGTCGACCGATATCGATCGCCTGCTCGACCCGCCAGCGCTGGTTGATGTCGCACATCAAATCCATCTCCGGGCCGACCGCCTCGCGAATTAGGCGAGCCTGCTCGACTTCGCGCGCCGGGGAGGTGACGGCTGGCAGGCCGAGCTGCATTTTCGCCTGGCGATAGCCTTTTTCGCGCAGCCTTCCGGCTGCGGTGACGGCCTCCTCGAGCTTGAGCCCGCGGCGCAATGCCCCGCTGGCGTAGGTGGCGATCCGGTCGCGCCCGCCCCCCAGCAACTTCCACAGCGGCAGGTTCAGCGCCTTGCCCTTGATGTCCCAAAGCGCCACGTCGATCGCCGACATGGCCATCGTAAAGATCCCGCCCGGGCCGGCGCCCCCCGCCGCCGCGGTCAGCTTTGCCGCGATCGCCTCGACGCGCAGCGGATCCTCGCCGATCGTGAGCGCGCCCAGTTCGTCGACGGCGCGTTTTAAGGTAGCGGTCAGCCGGCCGCCGAAATAGGTCACCCCGATCCCCTCGATCCCGTCGTCGGTGGCTATCTTCAAAGTTACGATCGGGTTGGTCGCGTTGGGGTTTTCCGAAAACCCGGCGAGCGGTTCGTCGTTCGGCAGTGCCACGATCTGCGAACGGATGGTCGAGATCTTCATCTTGCCGACTTGAACCGGGTGATCGTGTCTTCTCGGAAAGCGAGGCCAAGACCGGGACGGTCGGACAGGACCAGCTCGCTGTTTTCGAGGGCGGCGGTGCCTTCGAACAATTGCAGCATCCAGCCCATGTATTCGACGGTGAGCCCATTGGGTACCGCCGCCACGAGGTGGGCGTGGATCTCGGGTATCACGTGGCTGACCACCGGCAGATTGAAGGCCTCGGCCATGCTGGCGACTTTGATCCATTGGGTTATGCCGCCGACGCGGATCAGGTCGATCATCACGTAGTCGACCGAGCGCGCCTCGATCATGTGGCGGAACGGGACGATGCCGTAAACGAGTTCGCCGCCGCAGATCGGCGTCGCCAACGCCGCATTGACCCGAGCAATCCCGGCGTAGTCATCATGCGCCGTCACGTCCTCGAGCCAGAAGAGCCCGACCCCCGCATCTTCGACCCGCTTGCCGATGTCGATCGCCTGCTCGACCCGCCAGCGCTGGTTGATGTCGCACATCAGTTTGATGTCGGGGCCGATCGCCTCGCGCACCCGCCGCATTCGCTCGACCTCCTTGGCGGGTGAGGTGTCGCCGGGTAACGCGAGCTGCGTCTTCATCTCGCGAAAGCCCTTGTTCTTCAGTCGCCCGGCCGCGGCGACCACCTCGTCGAGCGACAGGCTGCGCCGCAACGCGCCGCTCGCATAGGTCGGCACGCGCTGCCGGGCGCCGCCGAGCAATTTCCACAACGGCTGGTTTAGGGCCTTGCCGCGAATGTCCCACAGCGCGATGTCGAGCGCCGACAGCGCCAAGGTGAACATCCCCGCCGGTCCGGAGCCGCCAGCCGCGGCGCGCAGCTTCGCGATGATCGCCTCTATGCGCAGCGGATCCTCGCCGATCGTCAATGCACCGAGGTCGTCGACGGCGCGCTTCAGCGAGGCCGTGATGGCCCCCCCGTAGAAGGTAACCCCGATCCCTTCGATGCCGTCATCTGTGTCGAGCCGCACGATCACGATCGGCCGCGCGGCGGTCGTATCTTCCGGGGTGTTGGCGAGCGGATCCTGTTGCGGCATGACCAGGATCTGCGAGCGGATGCGAGATATCTTCATCGGTTACCTCCCGAGCTGAATTCCGCTGCCGGCAGCGAAAAACCCTATTCAAGCTGCTAAAATCGTCCAATCATCGTAGAAACCCTTAATATATCAGTGGCTTGGGTATGTTTTGCAAAGCCCGCCGACGGCCGAATTTGCGGCCGCAAATCGGGCGCGGCAGCGGTATTTGGTGGAGGCCGTCATAGGCCTAAATGGCATCACATTAACCGATTGATAATTGATTTTTTTTCATGTGAGGTTCATATAGACGCAAACCGGGCTGCTGCAAGGCGGCGGGGCTCGCCGCGTGGTTTTGCGGCGATCGCCTGCTCGATCTTGGCCAGCAGGCGGTCGAATTCGATGGGCTTGGTGTCGAAATCGTTGCAGCCGGTGGCGAGCGCCTTCTCGCGGTCGCCCGCCATTGCGTGCGCGCTCAGCGCCATGATCGGAATGTCGCGCGTCGCCGGGTCGGCCTTCAGCCGCCGCGCCGCCTCCCAGCCGTCGATCTCGGGAAGGTTCAAATCCATCAGGATCAGGTTCGGCTGTTTGGCGTCTGCCGTGGCGATCCCTTCAGCGCCCGTCGCGGCGCTGAGGATCTCGTAGCCGCCTTGCACGTCGAAGAACAAGGTCAGCATATAGAGGTTGTCCTCATTGTCTTCTATATAGAGAAGCATAGAGAAGCCTTCGCACGGTCGTACTTTCGCTCCAGCGATAGGAATTATGTGAGACGCGGCAAGGAAGCTGCCCCTCACCCTCCCGCTTCGCGGGTTCCTCCCTCTCTCCGCTCGCGGAAAAAGGGTTGGGGTGAGGGGCTTCTTTTGATCTCGGCGAGCAGGGCGCCGACACGGGTGATCAGCTCGGCGGGTGCGTAAGCGCTCTTGGAGAGGATCTGTTCGACCCCGCCATTGAGCCGCTGGCGGTCCTCGGCCGTCCGGTCGAGCGCGGTGACGACGACGACCGGGATGGCGCGCCAAGCTGCCTTTGCCTGCAGCGCCGCCACCAGCTCGAAGCCGTCCATCTCAGGCATCATCAGATCGAGCAGGATCACGTCGGGTAATTCCGCCCTGATCGCGTCAGCGCCTCGTCGGCGTCATCTACCGGGTGTGCCAGTCGGCGGGATAAAGATGCAGCAGCAGCGCCTTTTCATCATTGGTCAGTGGAAAATAGTGCTCGGTGGCGGATTGAAACGCCGTCGGCCGGCACGGGGCTGGACGCCCGCACATCAGCATCGTCGGATCGCTGTTGTGCGCGAGGCCGATCGCGTGCCCCAGTTCGTGGGCGATCACATTGCGCGCAACGTTGGGCAGGGTCATCGGGTACGTTCTGATAGCGACCAGTCCTTTCCCGATCGGCCAGTGCCACGAGAACGAGATGAACTCGGCATCCGACAGGACAACGACGATGTCGCCCGGGATGGAAGCCAACTGCTCGGGAAGCGGCGGGTGCGCTCCGTTCAGGGTGCTGTTGTGCAGTGCCACAATCAGACCGTCCGGGAGGCTCCCTTCCTGCTGCGTAACCGGGCCCAGTCGGAAGCGCGAGCCGAGATCGCTGAAGGTTTGATTCCAGAACGCGACGGCGTCGCGTACCAATGCCTGGCGCGGATCGTCTGCCGCGCCGAGCACGGCGATCGCCGGCACCCGATCCCACGCGAAGCCCAGCCCCGCTGCCAACACCCGAGCGGTGGGCCAGTCTGCCGCCAGCAGAGCCGTCGCGATGCCTTGCATTGCGTCCCGACGGTTCATGACCCCTCCCAGCTGACGCAGCATCACGGCCCCCTCCCAATCCCTCCCCGCGTACGGGGGCGTACGGGGGAGGGATTGGGTGGGGGCTGGGTGGCCAGGGCCTGTTGGATCTTCCCGAGCAGGCGGTCGAATTCGATGGGCTTGGTGTCGAAATCGTTGCAGCCGGCGGCGAGCGCCTTCTCGCGGTCGCCGGGCATCGCGTGCGCGCTCAATGCGATGATCGGAATGTCGCATGTCGCCGGGTCGGCCTTCAGGCGCCGCGTCGCCTCCCAGCCGTCGAACTCCGGCAGGTTCAGATCCATCAGGATCAGATAGGGCTGCTCGGTGGCCGCCATCGCGATCCCGGCGGCGCCATCCCGGGCGCTGAGGATTTCGTATCCGCCCAGCACGTCGAACCACAGCTGCCGCATGTAGAGATTGTTCTCGTTGTCCTCGCAGCAGCGGCACCTCAAGCTGGTAGGTCGCACGGACGCCGCACTCTCGGGAACCGCGTAGTCCGGGTCGACGCGAACGTCCTCGATTGCGGCTTTAAGGAGACGTTCGACATTATCGACGAGCGCGGACTGCACGACTTCGCCGCCCGGGTCCACAATGCGCCAACCACTCTGTTCGCTCGGATCACGATCCGCACCGACGAGCCCCCGCGGGTGCTCCCGCCGCGTGACGGCGCCCTATTGAAGAGCCGGTTCCGGCGCGCGATTGGCGCGGAATAATCCCTTCTACAGCAAGCCCTGCGAAGCCCGTACGGTGGGAATTTTCGGTCAGGCGACCCTACTCGACGCCGGTAGCGGTATGGGCGCGGCCGCACCCGCCGCCTCGACCAGCGTGCCCTCGACGACCGGCACTTTGACCGCGGCCGGTGGTGCCAATGCCGGCTTCGGCATCGGCTGGGGCAGCTCAGGCGGCGCCACCGTCTGCAGGGTCAAGGTGCCCGAAGCGAACGAGATCCCCTTCTCGGCGAATACCTGATAGATCCGCTTCAGATATTCGCGCTGCACCCAGCTCGGCTTGACCGGGCGCGAGGTGAATTTGAAGCGCAGCACGATTGCATTGTCGACGACCTCGGCGATGCCCTGCAGTTTGAGCGGCAGCATCACCTCGGCAGCCATCTCGGGATCGTCCTGCATCGCGAGGCCAATCTGTTTAATGGTCTTGCGCACCAGCTCGATATCGGTGCCGGGCTCGAGGCGAAGATTGAATTTGATCGTCGCGAAATCGCGGCTGAGATTGGTGACTGCACCAAGCTGGCCATAGGGGATCGTATGCAGCGGTCCGTTCTGGTGGCGCAGTTTGAGCGAGCGGATGCCGAGCGTTTCGACCGTGCCCTTGAGCCGGCCGGTATCGATGTACTCGCCGACCCGGAAGGCGTCGTCACCCATGTAGAACAGGCCCGAAATAATGTCGCGCACCAGCGACTGTGAGCCGAAAGACACCGCCAGCCCGAACACGCCGGCGCCGGCGATCAACGGGGCAGTATTGACGCCGAGCCGCGACAGCACGATCAGCGCCGCGATCACCGCGATCAGAATCCCGAAAGCGGCGCGCAACAATGGCAGAATTGTCTGCAACCGCGAGCCCGGCGCCGCCTCATTGTCGCTGTCCATTCCGGGCAGCTTTGGTCCGACGCTGACCTCTTGGAGATTGCGGTCGATCGCCAGCCGACCCAGCACCCACGCGACATAGGCAACCAGCAAGGTGACCAGCGCCACGGTCGCCGCGTGCAGCGCTTGCTCCGCTTGGGCCGCCGGCAGCTCGATGGCTTCGATCCAGATCCACACCAGCTCCATCACCGCAGCGAGCAGGACGAGCACGATCAGGAGCCGGCGCATGCTGAGCGCCACCAGCCTATCCATTCCGACCGAACGGCGATCGGCATCCGAATCCGGATCGTGCCATCCCCGCTCGGTAAGCCGTTCGAGCACGAGCAAGACGAACAACACGCCGAGGGTTTGGGTGGCGCCGTAATAGTAGGACAGCAACCCGAGAGACAACCCAAACACGAAGAACAGGAACAGCGCGGCGATCGCGGTCAGGGCGATGGCCAGCCAAGCGCGCGCGATTGCGGCGCGCAGCGCGGCGACGATAGTGCCGGTCCTGCGGCCGCAGATCAGCGCTTCGGTTGCGGTGCGTGAGCGAAGGACGATCAGTACATAAAGGCAACACACGATCGCACTGACCAGCAATCCGAGGACATGCGACGCGCCGCTGTCCACATCCATCAGCGCGTAATAGCGGCCGAAGCCGACCAGCGTGACGCTGGCCAGGATCATCGCCGAAAGAAATCGCGCCAGGCGGCGCGCCTCACCATCGGGGAGATCGATCAACCGGGCCGGCGGTTCGCCCGGGCGCAGCACAATGCCGATGACCAGCGCTGCGATGCGCCAGCGGATCAGAACGTTGACCGCCAAGATGATCAGCCCGACGGCCACCCCAGCGTCGATCAGCCAGTGCCGGCTGTAGACAAATACCGCGGCGAATACGCCGAGCCCACAGACATCGCACAGCAGGAGGCGCAGCAGCATTGCTAGGGTCGGCCCTTCCGCGCGCGCCCGAAGGATGCGGCGGATGCGGACGCTGACACCGCGCCGGACGAGCTTTTCGGCCAGCAACGCGAGGCAGGCGGCGAGTACCACCCAACCGAGATTGACCAGCGCGCCGATCGCTGAACCGTGCCGATCGAATGACCGCCACTCGCGCTCCAGCGCCGCCGGCGTGTCGGGCAGCATGCTGACATCCGACATCGCTTCGTCTTCGAGACGCATCGTGATGTTGCCGAGCCAGCCCGCCGACCGCATATCGCCGCCGGCTGCCGGGGCGGTGCCGTCGGCGCCGGCCGAAGTTTCGGCCCCCAGCACCGGCGCGGCCGAGGCGACGAGCCAGGCCAGCGTCGCAAACAACACCATTCTCGATGCGCGCCGGCGGGTCACGCCGCCAATGTCCGTCAATCGCATCCGCATGCCTCATCTCCCTGCGCGATGGGCGGGATTTAGCTGGTTTCGAGATGGGCCACCAAACCGCTTCCAGCAAGTCGGACCTGGTCTAGCAGGGTGCCGAGCGGCGCGGCTTGACGACCGTGCACGGGAAAGACGAAAGTTGCAGGCGAGCTGAACTATTCCCGGCGGATCGCACCCCAACCTTGCCGCGGTTTTTGTCGGCTCTGCCGCATTTGCGGTGACGGTGCGATCAGTCGACATCTCCGAGGAGGAACCCGCATCGTGAGCATCGGAACCTTGCCGCTCGCCCGTTTCACCGTTCTCGATCTGTGTCACGCCCGCGCCGGCCCGACTGCGGTCCGTCAGCTCGCCGATTGGGGCGCCAACGTTATCAAGATCGAGCCGCCGGGCGAATCGAGAGGCGATGTGACCGGGTCGCGGCGAGACGGCTTCGATTTCCAGAACCTTCATCGCAACAAACGCAGCCTGACGCTCAACCTCAAGAGCGAGCAGGGGAAGGCGATTTTCTTCAAGCTGGCGGAGAAAGCGGACGTCATCGTCGAGAATTTCCGCTCGGAGGTGAAATATCGGCTCGGCGTCGATTACGAGTTGGTCAAGAAGGTCAACCCGCGCATCGTCTATGGCAGCATCTCGGGCTTCGGCCAGTCCGGGCCCTACGCCAAGCGCCCCGGGGTCGACCAGATCGCCCAGGGCATGGGCGGGCTGATGTCGATCACCGGTCTGCCGGGGCAGGGGCCGGTGCGGGTCGGTATCCCGATCGACGATCTGTGCGCCGGCCTGTTGCTGGCTCAGGCGATGCTGATGGCGCTGATCGAGCGCGAGACGAGCGGTGTCGGGCAATGGGTCCACACCTCGCTGCTCGAAGCGCAGATCTTCATGCTCGATTTCCAAGCCTCGCGCTGGCTGATCGCGGGCGAGGTCGCCAAGCAGGCCGGCAATGATCATCCGACCGGCATCCCGACCGGGCTCTTCCCGACCGCGGACGGGCAGATCAACATCGCGGCTTCGGGCGACCACATGTTTCGCCGCTTCTGTGAGGCGGCCGACGCGATGGCATTGCTCGACGATCCGGATTACGCGACCGGGGTGCAGCGCTCGAAGAACCGCAAGGCGCTCAACGAGAAGATCGCCGAGATCACCAAGAAGCGTCCCGCCGCCTATTGGGTCGAGCTGATGAACGAGGTCGGCGTGCCGTGCGGACCGGTCTACACGATCGACCAGACCTTCGCCGATCCCCAGGTGCAGCATTTGGAAATGGCGCGTCCGATCGACCATCCGAAACTCGGCGCGATCAAGGTGGTCGGCCAGGCGATCAACATGACCCGCACGCAGGAGCCGGAAAAATTGCGCCCGACACCAGATCTCGGCCAGCACACCGACGAGGTGTTGGGCGAGCTCGGCTACAGCGGCGCCGCGATCGCTGATCTGCGCGCCCGCGCCGTCGTCTGACACCGGCACCTTCACCAAGGCAAGGAGCGAGAAGCATGCTCGATCAGCCGCTGGCGACCAGCAAGATGATCGCCGAAAAAGATGGACCGCTCGGCCGCCTGATCTTCAACAACCCGGCGCGCCACAATGCCGTGTCGCTCGAGATGTGGGAGGCGGTGACCCAGATCATGGACGATTTCGAGCAGGACGACGCGGTTCGGGTGATCGTCGTCAGCGGTGCCGGCGGCAGGGCTTTTGTTTCTGGCGCCGACATCTCGGAATTCAAAGAGAAACGCGCCTCGGAGGAAGCGGTCGCCGCCTATGGCAAGATCTCCGAAGGTGCCCGCCGGCGCATCCAGGATACCCCGAAGCCGACGATCGCGATGATCTCCGGGTATTGCATCGGCGGTGGGGTCGGCACTGCGCTGGCGTGCGACCTGCGGATTGCCGCCGAGGGCTCGCGCTTCGGGATCCCGGCGGCCAAGCTCGGGCTCGGCTATGCCTATGACGGCATCAAGAAATTGATCGATCTCGTCGGGCCGGCCTGTGCCCGCGAAATCTTTTACACCGGACGCCAGTTCAGCGCCGAGGAGGCGTTGCGCATGGGCCTGATCAACCAGGTCGTGCCGGTCGATCAGCTCGAAAGCTATGTCAAAGATTATTGCGGGATGATCGCCGCGAATGCGCCCCTAACTGTGCGCTCGGTCAAGGTCATCGTGCGCGAGGCGATGAAGGACGTGAGCGAGCGCGATCTGGCATTGTGCAAGCGCCTCGTCGACGAGTGCTTCGCCAGCGAGGACTACGCCGAAGGCCGCATCGCCTTCATGGAAAAGCGCAAGCCGGTGTTCAAAGGGCGCTGACCCCTGCTCGATGATCGGCGAGATTGCTTGTGCGCCAGGCGAGCTGGCGATCCAGCCGGTGGAAGATCGGCCCGGGCGGAAGTGATCGGCCGGGAGCAAGGTGCGCGAGTTTGCCCGGCTCCGCG
Organism: uncultured Alphaproteobacteria bacterium; assembly: GCA_963703745.1. Classification (GTDB taxonomy): domain Bacteria; phylum Pseudomonadota; class Alphaproteobacteria; order ATCC43930; family CGMCC-115725; genus AP-15. Next base: position 586,376 of record CAVPFL010000003.1, read on the forward strand.
ACACGGATAGGGCGTGCGTCGGGAGGTAATTCGCCTGGTTATTCAACCGGCTGGCGTAAGCGTTTGGTTCGGCCGCGTGCGAGCTTAGCTTCGAGACGCCGTTCGCGGGATGCCGCTGTCGGGCGTGTCGCGACCCGGCTCTTCGCAGGCTGAGCCGCTCGACCGACTAGATCGATCAGCCTTTCATAAGCGTCCTGGCGATTGCGCTGCTGCGTCCGGAAACGCCGCGCGATGATGACGAGAACGCCATCAGCGGTCATCCGCCGTCCAGCCAACCGGCGCAATCGGGCACGCGTCGCGTCGTCGAGACTCGACGAGTGGCGGGCATCGAAGCGGAGCTGGACCGCGGTGGCGACCTTGTTGACGTTTTGTCCGCCGGGGCCGCCGGCGCGAACGAACACCTCTTCGATCTCGTCCTCTTCGATCGTGATGCGGCCGGTGACCGGGATCATTTGACGTGGTCCCCAACGTCGGCGCCGTGTGGAAGCAGCTCGGCGTGCGATTCGATCGCGGATTCTCCGGCCGGCGTCGTCATCGATCAGTTCGCTCTACACGACCAATGTTAAAAGAGCAGCGCACGAACCCGCCAATGTCCGCGCATCGATTGTAGCCGCGCGGCGGTTGTCACAGGCACGGAACCAAAGATCCAACCATGCGGCTTTACGAGATCGTCACGACGTCGCGGAGCGTGCGCGAGACAAACGCCCGCTCCGACAAGATCCGACACCTTGCCGCCCGTCTGCGGGACGCCGAGCCGGACGACCTCGAAACAGCCGTTGCGTTGCTCTCGGGCGAGCCGCGGCAGGGTCGCATCGGGCTCGGCCCGGCAACGCTGCATTCCGCCACGCCGCCGGATGCGGCGCCGGCGCCGGAGCTAACGCTCACGGAGGTCGATGCTACGCTTGGCCGCATCGCGCACATGAGCGGTGCCGGCTCAACGACAGATCGGGCGCGCCTATTCGGCCAACTCCTTGCCCGTGCCACAAAGGACGAGCAGGAATTCCTCCTTCGTGCCGTGCTGGGCGAGTTGCGCCAGGGCGCCGTCGAAGGGCTGATGGTCGAAGCCATCGCCCAAGCGGCAGAGCTTCCGGTTGACGAGATCCGACGCGCATTCATGGTATCCGGCGATCTCAGGAGCGTCGCGACGGCGGCGCTGACCGAGGGGCGGCAGGGGCTCACCCGGATGACTATCCGGCTGTTTCAGCCCTTGAAGCCAATGCTCGCGCAGACCGTCGAGGACAGCCGCGAAGCGCTGAAGCAGCTGGGAACGGCCGCTTTCGAATACAAGCTCGACGGCGCACGCATCCAAGCGCACAAAGAGGGCAGCGATGTGCGCATCTTCACGCGCTACCTCAACGACGTGACCGCCGCGGTGCCCGAGATCGTCGAGGCGGTGCGCGGGCTTGCGGTGCGTAACTTGATCCTCGATGGCGAAGCGCTCGCCTGCCATCCTGACGGGAGGCCCCGGCCGTTTCAGCTAACGATGCGCCGCTTTGGCCGAAAGCTCGATGTCGAGCGCCTGCGCGAGAGCATCCCACTCAATCCCTTCTTCTTCGACTGCCTCTTTATCGAAGACAACTCCATTCTCGATTGGCCGACTGCGGAGCGCGCTGCAATGCTGGCGAGCAGGGTGCCCGAAAGGCTGTTGGTCCCGCGCCGCGTCACCGGAGAGAAGGACGAGGCTGAGGCCTTCTTGCAGGCGGCTCTCGCGGCTGGCCATGAAGGGGTCATGGCCAAGGCCCTGGACGCCCCCTATGAGGCGGGTGCACGCGGTGGCACCTGGCTCAAGATCAAGCCGGCTGTCACGCTCGATCTGGTGGTGCTCGCTGCCGAATGGGGCCACGGCAGGCGAACCGGCTGGCTCAGCAACTTGCACCTCGGCGCGCGAAACCCGAGCACGGGCGCGTTTGTGATGCTGGGGAAGACCTTCAAGGGCATGACGGACGAGATGCTGGCATGGCAGACGGTCGAGTTGCGCAAGCTCGCGGTCGCCAACGACCCATACACGGTTTATGTCCAGCCAAAGCTGGTGGTCGAGATCGCCTTTAACGACATCCAGGCGAGCCCGCATTATCCCGGCGGGCTTGCCCTGCGCTTTGCCCGGGTGAAGCGCTACCGCCCGGACAAGAGGCCCGAGGACGCCAACACGATCGACACCGTCCGTGCCAACTACGAACGCCGCCTAAACAAAGGGGGCGAGCCTCGGTGACGCAACATCGAACCGATCAACAGGCTGGATTACGGCCCTAGGTCGCGTGCGGCGTCTGCGCGAGGAGCTCGGTCACCTCCGCATCGCTCATCTGGTGGAAATCGCGGTAATAATAACCGATCGCCCCGAGCCCGCTCGGCGTCTCCAGGCACACCGCCTCGTCGGCCTCCTGTAGCAGAATCGCGAGCGTGTCTGGCGGCGCTACCGGCACAGCAAGGACCAGCCGCGCGGGGGTGCGGCGCCGCACCGCCTGCAACGCTACCCGCATCGTTGCACCGGTGGCGATACCGTCATCGACGACGATGGCCGTACGCCCGGCGATTTCCACCGCCGGACGGCCTTCGCAATAGGATTTCCGGCGCCGCTCGATTTCTTCGAGCTGACGCGTGGTCTCTTCCCCGATGTAGCCGTCCGGAACAGCCAGGCTCGTTGCCAAATCCCAATCGATAAAGGTTGCCGGGTTGTCACCATCAGTGACCGCACCGAGCGCCAGCTCGGGCTGCCAGGGGACCCCGATCTTGCGCACCAGCACAATATCGAGCGCCGCGTCGAGAGCACGGGCGATCTCGAAGCCGACCGCAACACCGCCGCGCGGCAGTGCCAGGACGACCGGCTGCCGGTCTTTCAGATGCAGCAGCTTGTCGGCCAGCCGGCGGCCGGCCTCGCCACGATCTGCGAACCTCATCTCCGACCTTCCCGAAATCAGAGGCGAACCAGTCTCGAACTCGCCGGACGATCTGGTCGTCGATCCCTCTACCACCCAGCGGTTAGCGGCCCAGAAGCAGAGGATAGGTGCTCAACAGAAGTTCGGCGACGATCAGCAGCACGATATACCATTCGACGCGCAGACTGCTTCTGGTCTGCACCAGGCCGAGCAGCGTTTCTACAGTGCGCGAGATGACGTCGAGCTTGCGGTCGAGCGCACGGTCGCGGTCGCGCAGCTCGTAATCCTCCGCGAGCCGCACATAAAGGCGTTCGAGCTCAGGGTGGTCCCACAGCAGCTCCGGTTTCTCGCCGGTTTCGACGCGGCCGACCATTTTCTGCTGCATCAGCAGCACGTCGCCGATGTGGCGCAGGAGCTCTCTGCTGCGCGCCCCGGCGCGGCCCGTTTCCCGCAACGTTGCGGCGAGCGGCTCGATGCCGTCGAAAATGTCGGCGATCCTGGTCTCGTAATGCGACAGAACCAGACCTTTGGCGAGGATGTCGGCGACGAGCTGCAATCCCGTTGTCGTCTTCTCGCGAAGGAATATGTTGCCGGTTAGATCAACTGGCTGCTCTGCCTCCGGGCGGATCAGCAGCCGCGCGTCGTCCCGTTCGGGGACGGGCAGAGGCGCGGTCACGAGTGGCGCCAATGAAGCGACAAAATTGTCCAGCACTGAGGACGCCGCGCCGAACACGACGACCGCGCCGTACCGGAACAGCACGGCCACGCCACCGCCGGGAATGTCGACGGTCAGTGGCGCAACACCGAGTGGCTCGTTCCGCTCGAACGCCCGCGTATCCAATCGCTCCCCGAGCAGCAGGGCGCGCACAGGCACGACCTCCACCGTGCCGGCAGGCAATTCCGCAACGGAAGCAACGCTCGCCTCCCGCCCTTGCGTCTCGCCCCCGGTGAGCTCCCTCATTCGCCGCGCTCGGCTCGTCACGGTGCCACGACCGGCGCAAATTAACGCGCCGGGTCACCCCGGTTGCAAGCTCCGCGCAACCTTGCGGAAGGGTCGAGCGCCGGCACCGTCATGATGTGCTGCAGGAAATTGAGCTGCTTGTTCGAAGTCGGCAGCAAAAGATCCTGGCGGTCGTAATCCTCCCTCTCGGTATCGATCTCGCCGTCAATAAACCCGACGAGAGGCCGCAGCTTGACCGGGTTCTGGACCTCGTTTTTGCGCCTTCAGAAAAATCGTGCCGACATCCCGGAAAGGCGCGCCACCTTGCCGAGGAATCGTCGTTCTCCGCAAGATGCGGGCGTTATCGATGAAGTAGTCTCAGGGCCGTACTATCTCAGGAGTGACGAGTAGTGAGCTCCTCCGTAGACTTCGCCGTCTCGGCGCCGCGGTGATTACGAACCGAGGCAAGGGGGGCCACGTTCGGGTTGAGCTACGGGACCGCACAACGATTGTGCCGACCGAGAGCAGAAGATTCGTATCGGCACCTTCCACAAAATCCTGCGGGACCTCGGGCTTCGGCCGGAGGATCTGCGTTGAGCCGTAACGGAGACGCGAGAGTGGCGCAGAAGAAAGCGGGAGCAACGGCAGCGGCCGAGCAATCCCTCGGCCACCTCTACCCCGTGCAACTGGACCCCGAGGAGGACGGTGGTTACGTCGTCACCCTCCCTGATGTCGGATATGGGGCAACGCAAGGCGACACCTTCGAAGAGGCGCTGATCCAGGCCGAGGACATGCTCGATGAGGCGATCCTCGGCATGATTGCCCATAACGAGGAGGTCCCGGTTCCTTCGCCCGCGAAAGGACGTCCGGTAGTGCGGCTGCCTGCCTTGACAGCTGCGAAGCTTGAAGTCTACCGCGCAATGCGCCAAGCCGGACTCGATGAGGCGCAGCTGGCTCAGCGGCTGGACTGGCCCCCAGAGAAGATCACCAATATCTTCGACGGCTACCACGTCGTCCGGCTTGAGCAGCTCGAAGTCGCGCTAAGCGTGCTCGGCCGCCGTCTGGTCGTCACCTCGGAGCCTACGTAATCGAGCACGAATGCGCGGTTAGAAAGCATATAAATCACGTCGCGCTCGATCGTCGGCCGGACAAGCAACGTCAGACCGCTGCGGTTGGCCACATCAACCCGGATCGGGAACAGGTCCGTGAGGTATTCGTAATTCCGGCATATTCGAAAAGCGCGACCGGCGCCCGCGCGGCTTTCCCTTCCTCAGCGAACTTGGCACAATTTCAACGATTCCGATAGCGATCAATGATTAAGACAGCCTGAACGCGCCCATGTTCTGTGGATATGCAATAGGGTGCGCATGCGGAGGGCGCTACCGCGTTGTTTTCGTTTCCCTGCCGGCCGTGCAGATTCGGTTGATACCTGGAGCCAGATAGGTTGCTCCTTTGAGCGCGCATTTCCCATCTAACCGACTGATTCTGCTTGCTCTTCTGACGATCAACAAGGTTCTTTGGGCCCCGCGTCGCGACTTTCCCTTGTTTTTACATGCTCGCGGAGCCACTGCGTTGCGCGGCAGCGCGAGCTTGCAACGGCCATGACTCCGCAAGCCGACCCTAGGTGGGGCTGCCAAGCCGTCGCGAAACGCGATAATATTCGCGGGAGAGACCGCGCCCTCCGCGGCGCAGAGAGGAGCAGGCAAATGGGCGAGATTCTCGGTCTTGGTTGCACGCACTACCCCGGTCTGACGGCGCCCGACGAGCGGCTGCCGGCGAGCTTCCATCGCCTGCTGACGGCCCCGGGCGTGCCGGCCTCCTACAAGGATCCGGCGAATTGGCCGGCGGAGCTCGTGGCCGAGCTCGGTAACGATCAGGGCTATTCGGCGGCACAGCGCTACAGCGCGCGGATGGCCGACGACTTCCGCGCGATCCGCAAGACGCTCGACGCGTTCAACCCGGACTTGGTGCTCGTCTGGGGCGACGACCAATACGAGAATTTTCGTGAGGACATCATCCCGGCCTTTTGCATCTTGGGCCTGGACGACGATTTCGCGGTAAAGCCATGGCAGGCCAACGGCCATGGGGGCAACGGCGGTAGGCCTAACCGGTGGGGTGAACCGGCCGATTGGCCGCTCAAACTGCACGGCCACCGTGAAGCCGCCAAGTACCTCGCTACCGGGCTGATCGAGCGCGGCATCGACATGGCTTATGCTTACAAGCCGTTGCATCATCCGCTCGCTCACGCCTTCACCAACACCTTCCTCTATCTCGACTGGGACCGGCGCGGCTTTCCCTATCCGGTCATTCCGTTCGCGATCAATTGCTACGGCAGCAACCTATTGCATGCGCAAGGCGGCAGTGCGGCATTGTTCATGCCTCCGCGCGATCAATCAACTCTGCCCGACCCGCCGTCGCCGCAGCCGTGGCGCTGCATGGCGGTCGGCAAGGCGGTTGCGGAGGTCTTCGCGGCATCGCCGTGGCGGGTGGCGTTGATCGCCTCGTCGAGTTGGTCGCACTGTTTTCTGTCACCGACCAACGGCTATTTGTGGCCCGATCACGCAGCCGACCGGCTGCTCTTCGATGCGCTCTCACATGCCGATTACGAGACCTGGCGCAAGCGTTCGCTAAAGGACATGGAACGAGCAGGCCAGCACGAGATGTTGAACTGGATGGCGCTGATGGGTGCCATGGAGACGCTCCACCGCCGCCCAGTGGTGCAGGATTACGCCGAAACCCACGTCTTCATGTCGGACAAGTGCTTCGTCTCATATCCGGCCTGAACCGGCGATATTCCGAATAATGGGCAGCGACGCTTCGAGGCGTCGATAAGCGCTGCCGGACTTGCCAAGCCGGGCACCCGCCTCTAACACTGCCGGCGGGGAACTCATGCGGAAATACCCGGCAATCCTGGGGAATGGGGCGCGCTCCTTGGCGCTCGTTTTGCGTCTGACGCGCGAGTTCATCCGGCCGCACGCTCGGCATCTCGCTCTTGCCGGTCTGTTGATGGGAGTAGCGGCCGGAAGCACGGCATTGCGCGCCTGGCTGATGCAGCCGGTGCTGGATCGCATTTTTGTAGCACGCGACGGATCACTGTTATGGCTGCTCGCCGGCGGGGCCCTCGCCCTCGCCCTCGTCAAGGGCTTCTGCGATTATAGCTGTGCCGTTTCGATGACCCGGGTCGGCCAGCGGATCATCGCCGAAGTGCAAAAGGCGCTGTTCGCGCGACTGATGCGCGCCGACCTCGCCTATTTTCACGCCCATCCGACCGGCACTCTGATATCGCGCTTTACCAGCGACGCAGTCCTGCTGCGCGGCGCTGCGGCGAATGTTCTCGGCGGTATAGGAAAGGACGCGATTACGGTCGTTTTTTTAGTTGGCGTGATGTTCTACCAGGACTGGCTCCTCGCTCTGGTCTCGTTCTTCGTATTTCCGGTGGCGATCCATCCGATCGTCAGCATAGGCCGCCGTATCCGCCGAGTCTCAGCCAACACCCAGGCCGAGATCGGGCAGCTGACGACCTTGTTGAACCAGACCTTCCAGGGCGCCCGCCACGTCAAAGCCTACGGCATGGAGGCTTACGAGGAGGGTCGGGCCACCGGTCTGTTCGAGCGTCTGTTTGCGCTAGTCGAGCGCGCCGGCCGGACGCGCTCGCGAGCCTCGCCGATGATGGAGACGCTCGGCGGCGCGGCGATCGCGGTGGTGATCCTTTATGGCGGCCACCAGGTAATCACCGGTGCCCGTACCCCCGGCGCGCTTTTTTCGTTTATCACGGCATTGCTGCTCGCCTACCAGCCGCTGAAGAGCCTCGCCAATTTGAACGCGTCGCTACAGGAGGGCCTCGCCGCCGCCGAGCGGGTCTTCGAGGTACTCGATGTCGAGCCGACGATCCGCGAGATGCCCGGCGCCCGGCCGCTGCGCGTCGGTGGCGGTGAGATCCGCTTCGAGGGGGTTCGCTTCGGCTACGCCGCTGGGGCGGTGGCGCTCGACGGCATCTCGCTGACGGTACCGGCGGGCCGCACGGTCGCTCTCGTCGGTCCGTCTGGTGCGGGAAAATCGACGATCCTCAACCTGATCCCGCGATTCTTCGATGTTGACGAGGGAAGCATCGCGATCGACGGGCAGGATGTCCGCTCGGTAACGCTCGCCTCGCTGCGCAGCGCAATCGCGCTCGTCGCGCAGGAGGTCAGCCTGTTCGACGACACGGTGCGCGCCAACATTGCCTACGGCCGGTTCGGTGCCTCGTCGGCAGAGATCGAAGCAGCGGCACGAGCAGCCGGTGCCGACGAGTTCATTCGGGAGCTGTCGGAGGGTTATGACACTTTGGTCGGCGAGCACGGTGTGCGGCTTTCCGGCGGACAGCGCCAGCGCGTCGCGATTGCGCGTGCGATGCTGAAAGACGCGCCGATCCTGCTGCTCGACGAAGCGACCTCGGCGCTCGATAGCGAATCGGAGCGGCAGGTTCAGTCGGCCGTACGGGCACTGATGCGCGGGCGAACGACCCTAGTGATTGCGCACCGGCTGTCGACCGTTCAGGGCGCCGATTTGATCTGCGTCGTTGACCGCGGGCGCGTCGTCGAGATGGGCCGGCATGCCGAGCTGATCGCCCGCGACGGCCTCTATGCCAGGCTGCACGCGATGCAGTTCGCCGGAGAATGCGAGCTCGCGGAGGCAGCTCCTGGCGCGGTGACGGTCTGACGGTGAAATTGACCAAGTCGAGGGTGTGGCGACGTTTTCTGCGCAGCGCAGCGCTGCGGCGGATCGCCTGTTGGGTCACCCACTGCTATATCCGATTCGTATATCTGACCAATCGCTGGAGCCTCGAAGGTGGCGATTGGACGCGCTGGCTCACTCGCGAGGGTCGGACCTTCATTGTCGCCTTCTGGCACGGGCGGTTGCTGATGATGCCGCTCGCATGGCACCGACTGTCGTCGTTTCACATGCTGATCTCGGCGCATCGCGACGGACGGATCATCGCTGGAGCAATGACTTATTTCGGGATCGGGACGATCGCCGGCTCGACCAGTCGCGGCGGCTCGTCGGCGCTGCGCGAAATACTGAAACGGCTGAGAGAGGGGGCTTGTGTCGGTATTACGCCGGATGGACCGCGTGGCCCTGCGATGACTGTGAGCATCGGGATCGTCAACATCGCCCGGCTCGCCGGCGTGCCTATCGTGCCGGTGACCTTCGCCACGAGCCGCCGGCGCGTTCTCGCAACCTGGGACCGCTTTCACCTAGCCTTGCCGTTCGGACGCGGCGTGTTTTTGTTCGGTGAGCCGATCGAGCTCGCTGCGGAACTCGACGAGGAAGGCCTCGAAAACGCTCGACGCCTTCTCCAGACGCGCATGGTCGAAATGGCCCGTGAGGCCGACCGCCTTGTCGGTCACGAAATGTCGCTGCCGTTGATCGCTGCCGACAGCAGTAGGCCGGCTGGGCCGATTGCGGGCGATTGATGCTTCCGCTTCTCTATCGCGCGGCGACGTGGCCGCTTGCGCCTCTGGCGATCGTCTACCTGGAGCGACGCCGCAAGCGCGGCAAAGAGGACGTGCAGAGATTTCGCGAGCGTCGGGGAGTTCCTGGTGCAGCCCGCCCAGAACTGCCGCTTCTCTGGATTCATGCCGCGAGCGTCGGCGAAGCAAACACGATGTTGGCGTTGATCGAGCGGCTGCTACAGACGCGGCCGGCACTCGAGATCCTCGTTACCACCGGAACGGTGACGTCGGCCCACCTGCTCGAAAACCGCTTGCCGCCTCGGGCGCGGCATCAATTTGTCCCGGTCGATCTACCGCACTGGGTTGCGCGTTTTCTCGATCATTGGCGTCCCGATCTGGCGCTGTGGGTCGAATCTGAACTATGGCCAAACCTGATCCTGGCGACGCGTGCACGCGGCGTACCGCTGATCCTGGTCAATGGCCGCCTCTCTGCGGGCTCTTATGCACGCTGGCAAAAGTGGCCCGGACTGATCGGCCCGATCGTCGGGGCGTTCTCGCTGTGTCTAGCTCAGGACGAGGAGCAGGCCCATCGCTTTCGCCGACTCGGCGCTCGAGAAGTGGGTACGGTCGGTGACCTGAAGGCCGCCGCCGCAGCCTTGCCCGTCGACCGTTCGCAACTCACCGGGTTGAGCCGCCAGATCAAGACGCGTCCAGTTTGGCTCGCGGCCAGCACGCATGCCGGTGAGGAGGAGATTGCCGCGCACGTCCATCGCCAAGTCGCGGTAAACCATGCCGGGCTTCTGACGATCATCGTCCCGCGCCATCCGGCGCGCGGGGATGTGATTCACGCAATGTTAACGGCGCAGGGACTGCGTGTCGCCCGGCGCCTCCGCGGCGAACCGATCACCGATCAAACAGATGTCTACCTCGCCGACACGATGGGCGAACTCGGGCTGTTCTACAGTCTGGCCGGGATAGCCCTTGTGGGTGGATCGCTTGTCGCCAAAGGCGGTCATAATCCGTTCGAGGCGGCCCGGCTCGACTGCGTGGTGCTTCACGGGCCGAATATTAGCAATTGCGCGGGGATGGCGGCTGAACTGGCGGCTGCCGGTGCCGCCGAAACCGTTTTCGATGCTGACGGTCTCGCGCGGGCGGTCTCGGCACTGCTGAGCGATCGAAGCCTCAGGGCTGAACGTGCCGCCGCGGGAAAACGCGTTACCGCCGCCGGTTTGGATATTCTCGACGCGGTGCTGATGCGTCTCGCACCATGGCTCGATCGACTTGCACCACTTGAGAGCCGTGCAGACCCGCCACGGCTACGGGCCTGAATTTTGCGCGCCGCCCCTCTTTTCTGGGGAAAGCCTCCCGGGCTCGTTGCCGATCTGCTGTTGCCAATCGGGGCGGCGTGCGATGCCGCTGGACGATTGCGCCGTGCGATGTCTCGCTCGTACCGCCCTCCGGTCCCGGTGATATGTGTCGGCAATCTCGTTGCCGGCGGCGCCGGCAAGACGCCGGTCGTGCTAGCACTTGCCGATTGGCTCGGGGAGCGTGGGGTCCTGGCGCACGTGGTGACGCGCGGGTATGGCGGTTGCCTAGATGGGCCGGTTCGGGTCGATCCCACCCGTCATGACGCATTTGCGGTCGGAGACGAAGCGTTGCTGCATGCAGCGCGCGCACCGTGCTGGGTTGCCCGCAACCGCGCCGCCGGCGTTCGCGCCGCAGTCACAGCCGGTGCCGGCGCGATCCTGCTCGATGACGGGTTCCAAAACTCGGCGGTTGCCAAAACACTCGGGCTAATCGTCGTCGACGCCGGCTACGGGTTTGGCAACGGGCGGGTGATGCCGGCAGGTCCGCTGCGCGAGAACCTTCGCCGCGGTCTCGCCCGCGCCGACGCAGCGGTATTGCTCGCCGCAGAGGGCGATGCGAGCGGCAACGCGCCGCTGCCGCTCGACTGCGGGATTCCGGTCCTTAGTGCCACACTCGCGCCCGTCGGCGGAGAACGGCTAGCCGGCTCGCGCCTCTTCGCTTTCGCCGGCATTGGGCGGCCGGAAAAATTCTTTGCGACGTTGCGGGCGCTGGGCGCGCTTCTCAGCGGTGCGCGAGCGTTCCCCGATCACCACCCCTTCAGCGCCGCAGAGCTCGAAAAGCTGCACCGCGATGCCGAGCGCTTGGGCGCGCGTTTGGTCACCACGGCAAAGGACATAGTGCGGGTACCCTCGGCCCTGCGCGCCGGGGTCGAGGTCCTGGAGGTTGAACTGCGCTGGTCCGATCCTGGCGCGCTAACGCGGCTTTTCCGCCCGTTCGTGAGCTCAACTCATGGCGACCGAAGCGAGCTGGCCGAACACCTCGGCTAGATCACACCGGCTCATTCATCGTCTGCAGGCCTGGGGAGCGGCGATTTGGTTCGGCGCGGTCGGCCTATTGCCGCTCGATTGCGCTTCGGCCCTCGGGGGTGTGATAGGACGCCGTATCGGCCCCTTTCTCGGGGTCTCCAAAGACGCGCGGCGTAATATCAAACGCGCCTTCCCCGAGTTGTCCGATAGCGAGATTGCTCGTGTCGTCGCTGGCATGTGGGACAATCTCGGTCGCGTGGCTGCCGAATACCCTCATCTCAGCAAAATCCGCGTCTCCGAACCGGGCGGCCGGGTTGAGACGCACGGCTTCGAGCACATGGACCGGGCCGTCGCCGCCGGCCGGCGGATGATCATCTTTTCCGGCCACATCGCCAATTGGGAGATCGGCATGCTCGCCGCGGTCCAGTACGGGATCACGGTCGCCCAGATCTACCGAGCCGCGAACAATCCGCTCGTCGACCGCATGATCACCCGGTTCCGCGGCGATGCCGGCGAGCTGATCCCGAAGGGCGCAGTCGCGGCCAGGCGGGCAATAGCGACGCTGGGCCGCGGCGGGCATCTTACGATGCTGGCCGATCAAAAGATGAATGACGGGATCCCGGTGCAGTTCTTCGGCCGTCCGGCAATGACCACATCAGCGCTCGCCTCCCTGGCACTGCGCTTCGACTGCGACGTACTGCCGGCCCGGGTCGAGCGGCTCGGCGGCGCGCATTTTCGGCTGACCGTCTTCCCGCCGCTGCCCTTGCCGCGGAGCGGCGATTCCCACGCCGATATCGCGGCCTTGATGGCCCAAGTCAATGGGACCTTGGAGACGTGGATCCGCGACCGTCCCGAGCAGTGGTTCTGGGTGCACCGGCGCTGGTCGGATTAAGCAAGCCGACGGGTCATCACGGAGTGACCCGCCTTTCCTCCACCACGACAGTTTCGATGATGGCTTCGTATTCGTACATCCAGCGCGCCAGCAGCCCGGCTATGACCGCGCCGATGATCGGCGCCAGCCAGAACAGCCAAAGCTGGCCGATATATTCGCCGCCTGCAAATAGTGCCGGTCCGGTGCTCCGCGCGGGGTTGACCGACGTGTTGGTGACCGGGATCGAGACCAGATGGATCAGGGTCAGGGCGAGGCCGATCGGGATGCCGGCAAAGCCTGTAGCGGCTCCCTTCGAGGTGGTGCCGATGATCACGAAGAGGAAGAAGAAGGTCATCACCACTTCGTCGATGAAGCAGCTGCCAAGGCTATATTTGCCGGGGCTGAGATCGCCATACCCGTTGGCGGCAAACCCACCGGCAACCCAGCCGGGCTTGCCCGATGCAATCAGCCACAATACCAGGGCTGCGACGATCGCGCCGATGACCTGGGCGATGATGTAGGGGATGACGTGCTTGTTTGCACAGCGCCCCGCACTCCACAAGCCAATGGTGACTGCCGGGTTGAAATGACCGCCCGAAATGTGACCGACGGCATAAGCCATGGTCAGCACGGTTAGCCCGAACGCGAACGCGACACCCAGAAAGCCGATCCCAAGGTTGGGAAAGCCTGCAGCCAACACTGCGGCGCCGCAACCGCCCAATACCAACCATAACGTTCCGAAGAACTCGGCGACAACCCGCCGCGACATGTCGCTGTCCATCGATCTCCTCCCACGTTAACGAATTATACGCTAACGGTTGAGAACGGAACGCTCAAGAACCTTAATCGTGGGCAACCTGAGGGCGACGGCCATTTGGTTGTCGAGCCAGTGCGAGAGCGTCTCGGCGGCGGTTGCAGCGCTCTACCAGCATTTCGAGTAGTCGCAGCTGGTGCACTGATCGCAGCCCTCGATGCGAATCAGCGCGGCTTCGCCGCATTTCGGGCACTGGGCCATGCGAGTGGTCAGAGATCGCTGATCGGAGATCAGAACCCCACCCGCGGCGGCTTTTTGCGCGTCGATCTCGGCTCTCTGGTGCTTGGCCGGCAGAAAGCCGATTTCGATCATGTGGCGCTCGATGACGTCGCCGATTGCCGCGAGCAGCGAGGGCACGTATCTCCCCTCTATCCAGGCGCCGCCGCGTGGGTCGAAAACCGCCTTCATTTCCTCGACCACAAAAGAGACGTCGCCGCCGCGGCGAAACACCGCGCTGATCATCCGCGTCAGCGCGACCGTCCACGCGTAATGCTCCATGTTTTTCGAGTTGATGAACACCTCGAAAGGGCGCCGACGGCCGTCTTGAACGATGTCGTTCAACGTGATGTAGAGGGCGTGCTCGCTGTCGGGCCAGCGGATCTTGTAGGTCTGACCGGGTAGCGCCTCCGGCCGGCTCAGCGGCTGGGTCATGTAGACGACGCCGCCGGCCTCGAAGATGTCGGCTGGTTTTGGCGAAGGAGCTGGTGCGGGGGGCGGCAGCGGCAGTTCAGGCTGGCGGGACGCGAGTTGGGTGCTCGGGGCGTCTTCCCTCGCTGCAAGTACCGCCCCGGTCACCTCGTTCGGGCGGTAGGTCGTGCAGCCCTTGCAGCCGAGGGCGTAGGCTTGCAGATAAACGTCTTTGAAGCGATCGAACGGGATTTCGCCGGGAACATTGATCGTCTTCGAAATCGAGCTGTCGACGTGTTTCTGCACCGCCGCCTGCATGACCACGTGGTCTTCCGGCGTCAGCACCTGCGCATCGACGAAATAGGACGGCAACGGCGCCAGCTCCCCCCGCAATCGCCGGAACAACCGGTAGGCATAGTCGGCCACCTCCTCTTCGCGGTGCGTGCCGTCTGGCATCAGCATGTTGCGCGTGTGGCGGAAGCTGAACACCGGTTCGATACCCGACGAGACGTTGTCGGCGAATAGCGAAATCGTGCCGGTCGGTGCAACCGAGGTGATGAGGGCGTTGCGGATGCCGCTTTGTGCGATCTTCGCACGCACCGCCTCGTCCAAACCCGCGACCGTTTCGCCCGCGAGATAGCGGTCCCGGTCGAACAGCGGGAAAGGCCCCTTCTCGGCCGCGAGCGCGGTCGAGGCGAGATAGGCCTCGCGCTGTAGCGTAGCGAGCCAGCTCTCCGTCGCCGCGACTGCCGCAGCCGAGCCGTAGCGCAACCCGCACATGATCAGAGCGTCGGCCAGACCCGTAACCCCGAGCCCGATCCGGCGCTTCTGGGTCGCCTCTTCCTTTTGCTGCGGGAGCGGAAAGAGCGAGATGTCGATGACGTTGTCCATCATGTGGACGCAATCCGGCACCAGCCGGCGCAGCCGATCGAGATCGAGGCGCGCCTCCGGCGTGAACGGGTCTTCGACGAGGCTCGCCAGGTTGATCGAGCCCAGCAGGCACGCCCCGTAAGGCGGCAGCGGCTGCTCGCCACAAGGGTTCGTGGCGGCGATGTTCTCGCAGTACCAAAGATTGTTGCGGCGGTTGATGCGGTCGATAAAGATCACGCCGGGCTCGGCGTAGGCGTAGGTCGCGCGCATGATCTTGTCCCATAGCTCGCGCGCCGACAGCACCTTCCAAGTGGTCTTGGCTCCGTCGGGGCCTCTAAAAAACAGCTCCCAGGGCGCGTTGTCCTCGACTGCCTTCATGAACGCATCGGTAACGAGCACCGATAGGTTGAACATGCGCAGCCTGCCGGGTTCCCTTTTGGCTTCGATAAAGTCCTCGATATCGGGGTGATCGCAGCGCAAAGTCGCCATCATCGCTCCCCGCCGATAGCCGGCGCTCATGATCGTCCGGCACATCGCGTCCCAGACATCCATGAAGGAGAGCGGTCCCGACGCGTCGGCACCGACGCCTTTGACCGGCGCGCCGCGCGGCCGCAAAGTCGAGAAGTCGTACCCGATCCCGCCGCCTTGCTGCATCGTCAGCGCCGCCTCGCGCAGATGCGCAAAGATCCCGCCCATATCGTCGGGGATCGTTCCCATGACGAAGCAGTTGAACAGGGTCACCAGCCGCCCGCTGCCCGCGCCCGCGACGACACGGCCCGCCGGCAGGAATTTGAAATCGCTGATTGCCGCGTAAAATCGTTCGGCCCACAAAGCCGGGTCCCGCTCAGGGGCGGCCAGCGCCGTCGCCACACGCCGCCAGGTATCCTCGATGGTCTTGTCAGCCGGCTCGCCCGAAGGCCCCTTTAGCCGGTACTTCATGTCCCAAATCTGTTGCGCGATCGAGGCGACGACAGCCATGGTCGAAAGCTCCTCCTTTTCAGCCGAAAGGATACCACAGTTCTGGATTCGTTCGATCCTTTCCTCCCGACCGCTATTGTGGTCCTCACGTCTGAGCGGACTTATTCCTGGGAGCCCGAGTGGTAGCAAGAGATGTCGCCACGTTCAGAGCTTCAGCCTCGCGCAGCAGTCCCGCGGCGGCTGCCTCGATTCGCTGTTCGAGTTCGGCCATGACCCGGCGACGAAGCCAACCGGGCGGGATCGGATCGAGGAATTCGAGGACAATCCGACCTGGGCGTTTGAGAAAGCTTCGCCGTCCCCAGAAATATCCCGAATTAACCGCGGCCGGAACGAGCGGCACCGCCAGAGCCTGGTAGAGGGCGGCGACACCAGGCTGATAGGGACGGCGAGCGCCCGGTGCGACCCGTGTCCCCTCGGGGAAAATAACGATCGGCCGTCCTTCAGCAGCGACGGGTCGGGACGCCGCGACCATGCGGCGCAGCGCGCTGGCGCCGGCCTTACGGTCGATCGCGATCGAGCCGGCGCGCGCCGCGTACCAGCCGTAAAGCGGCAGTAGGAGCAACTCGCGCTTCAGCACGACTGCGGGGTCGGCTAGCACGGCGGGCAGGATCAGCGTGTCCCACGCGGATTGATGCTTCATCGCAATGATGCAGCCGCCGCGCGGAATATGATCGAGCCCGCGGATTTCGTGATCGAGTCCGACGATGGCCCGGAGCAGAAACAGGATGCTCCGGGCCCAAAACTGGCCGAACCGCATCGTCGCTCCTCGCGGCGCGATCAGAAACGGCAACCCGATCGTGCCGACGATCGCCGTCCAGGCAAAGAAAGCGACGTTAAAAGCGAGCGCTTTCGCCCAAATCATCTTCCAATCTCGGCTTCAGGAGACCGATCGGCTGGCACCGCACGTAATCGCTCGACGATGGGGCGGAGCAGCGCTCCCAGATACTTGCCGTACTCGCTCGCCAGCAGCAGCACGGTGCCACGCGAAGCCCACCAATGTTCCCGGTTGACTTCGTCAGGAAAGACCGGATGCGCAATGATTTCGACCTCTGGCATGGCGCGGTCCAATTCGAGGAGGCTCCGCGGCATGTGGTACCAGGCCGTGACCAGGCGCAAGCTGCTAAAGCCTTGCTGTCGCATCCATTGTGCCGTCTCACGTGCGTTGCCGATAGTATTGTCGGCGTCGTGGCCGAGGACGGTGCAGCAAGACGCCCAATCCGCATTGCCCGAAACCCGCAGCAGGTCGTCGAGATCGACCTGGTGATTGACTCCCGATACGAAAAGCTTGCGCCCCTTACCCTCGCGCAGCAGCTCGATGCCGTTTTGGAGGCGCAGACGTCCGCCGGTCAGCACAACGATCGCATCGGTCGGCGTTGATTCCTGCTCGGGTGCGGGTCGGGCCGCAAACCATATGAAGCCGGCGGCGCACAGCACGAAAAGTGCGGCGCCGGCGATCGCTAGCGGGCGCACAGCGCCCCATAGCCAGCTTATCGCTCGGCTCACGGAATCCTCAAAGCCGGCTCAGCATGCTAACGTCATGTCAAGGCGGTCCAGCCGCTCCGATATCCGGCCACCGGGGCTCGAGGTCGAGAATACATCACACAACACTTGGAAGCGGCCCTCTGAATAGGCGCCAGTCCGTCAATTGCGGTTTTCGCTTCTCATCCGCGCTACGGCCCCTGTGTTTCACACCTCAGCTTTACTTGAACTTCGGCGGTCCCACGGTCGTCAGGCGATTCGGACCCTGGCGCGGGTTGGCATCCTGGTCTGTTTCTATGGCTCACGCTGAGCGTCGATCTGATAATTTTCGCCGGGGTGCTGCTCGCTATTTGCCTGCGTCGCGCGGCTGACGGGATGAGTGGCTTCACCACAATTCCGGTTGGCGTTGCGCTGCCGCAGCCGGCGACCGCAACGACCCGGCATCCGTGTCGTCGCCAGAGCTCAGGTGACGGCGCCGGTCAGGAGTGAGCCGAACAGCTGCCAGCGTTCGCCGTCGAAGCGCCCCATCTGCACCTGCTTGACCGGCGCGAAATCGGTTGGGCTGGTGTTGATTTTGATCCCGGGGAGCAGCATCGGCAGCGTGAAATCATGCAGGTTGGCGGCCTGTTTCATCACGTTTTCGCGGGTCAACTCGTCGCCGCATTGCTTGAGCACCTGCACGATGGTCGCCGCGTTGGAAGGGCCGTAGACGTTGTTGATGTCGGTCTTGTCGCCCTCGGGATAATACTTGTTTATGAAACCGACCCACCATTTGTAGCCGTCGTCGTTTTCCCATTGGGGGTCGGTCGGGTCTTTCAAATAAAAGTCGGACACAATGCCCTTTGAGAGTTCCAAACCGGCCGGCTTCAGGGTGGCGGCGACGGAACTGCCGATGCTGCTCAATATGTGCAGCGGCCTCCATTCGATCTCCGCCGCCTTCTTGATCGATTGGGCGGCAAATTTGGGGATCGCGGTGTTCACGAACACGTCGCACCCCGCGGCCTTAATGCTGAGGATCTGCGAGTCCACGGTGGGGTCGGTCGTCTCATAGGAGGCGGTGACGACGATCATCGACTTTGCCTTGTTGCCGAGACCGTCTGTGACGCCCTTCAAATAGTCCTTGCCGAAATCGTCGTCCTGATAGAGCACGCCGATCTTGCCGTCGGGCTTATTCTGCAGGATGTAGGCCGCGTAAATGCGTCCTTCGCTCTGGTAGTTCGGCTGCCAACCGATGGTCCAGGGATGGCCTTTCGGATCGTCCCATTTGGTGGCGCCGGTACTGACGAACAGCTGCGGCACCTTGTGCTCGTTCATGTAATGCCAGATCGCGCTGTTGGTTGGCGTCCCGAGCGGACCGGCATCCAAGAAGACCTGGTCTTGCTCGACCAACTTGCGGGTCATTTCGACCGTCTTCGGCGGCGAATAGGCGTCGTCATAGGAGATGAAGTCGATCTTGCGGCCGTTTACTCCGCCCTCGTCATTGACCATCTTGTAATAGGCGGCCATCGCTCTGCCGATCGTTCCGTAGGATGAGGCCGGTCCGCTGTAAAAGCAGGTATTGCCGATCTTGATCTCGGTATCGGTGACGCCGGGCCCGTATTGCTTCGCCGCACGGGCCGGCCGCGCCGTCAGCAGTGGACCGCCGAAGGCCAGCGCAGGGGCGGCGGCGAGAATGGTGCGACGCGTCAGACGATTCATGGTGACCTCCAGTTGTCAATCCTGTCCGCGCGCTCGAGGCGCGCCGGCCGGGTCGGCTTCGGGCGCACTCACGCCCTTGCCGCCAATTTATCTGGCGCCGCGAACCCGCATCGCCGTCTTGCCCGTTGCGCGCTCGCGCCGTCGTTACGTGACCGCGCGCCGGGAAAGCCGAACCTTGCCACTCGCGATCAGCCGATCGCTCCGGTCAGCACGGGACCGAATGGAACGTAGCGCACGCCGTCGAAACGCCTCATCTGGGCTTGCCTGATCGGAGCGAAATCGGTCGGGCTGGTATTGATCGCGATGCCGGGCAACAGCATCGGCAGTTCGAGATCGTGCAGGTTGGCCGCCTGCTTCATTACGTTCTCTCGGGTCAGTTCATTGCCGCACTGCTGCAGCATCTGGACGGTCGTCGCGGCGATCGACGGGCCATAGACGTTCTGGTTATCGCTCTTATCGCCGCTCGGGTAATACTTGTCCATGAAAGAGACCCACCCTTTGTAGCCCGCATCGTTTTGCCATTGGGGATCGGTGGGATCCTTGAAGGAATTGTCGCTAATGATACCCTTGGCATTTTCGAGGCCGGCCGGCTCCAAGGTCACGCCGACGGACGATGCGATGCCGTTCAGAATGTGCAGCGGTTTCCATTCGATCTCGGCCACCTTCCTGATCGCCTGGGCGCCGAATTTGGGGATCGCGATGGTGACGAGAACATCGCAGCCCGCCGCCTTTAGGTCGACGATCTGCGAATCGACAGTTGTGTCCGTGGTCTCGTAGGAATCCTTGACCTTGATCATCGACGCGGCGTTGTCGCCGAGCCCATCGACTAGCCCCTTCAGATAGTCCTTGCCGAAATCGTCGTTCTGATAGAGCACGCCGATCTTGCCGTCGGGCTTGTTCTTCAGAATGTAGGCCGCGTAGATGCGTCCCTCCGCCTGGTAGCTGACAAAAAAGCCCATGGTCCAGGGGTGGCCCTTGGGGTCATCCCACTTGGTGGCGCCGGTGCTGAGGAACAATTGCGGCACCTTGTGCTCGTTCGTGTAGTGCCAGATCGCGCTGTTGGTCGGGGTCCCGACCCCGCCCGATAGGAAGAGAACCTGGTCGCTCTCGACCAGCTTGCGCGTCATCTCGACCGTCTTCGGCGGCGAATAGCCGTCGTCGTCTGAGATGAAGGTAATCTTGCGCCCGTTCACGCCGCCTTGGTCGTTGATCATCTTGAAATAGGCGGCCATCGAGATCGGAATGGGGCTGGCGTTCGACAGCGGCCCGCTATAGGGACCGGTGTTGCCGATCTTGATCTCGGTATCGGTGACTCCGGGGCCGTAATTCTTCGAGGCGCGGGCTGGCCGTGCGGCTAAGATCGGGCCGCCAAAAGCCAATGCCGCGGGGGCAACAGCGAGAACCGTGCGACGCGTCAGACGCTTCATGGGAGACCTCTCATCGTGAAACCTGCTCTTCGCTTTTTTGGTTTATATTGTTCATCGCGCGATTCAGGGGGCCTGGGAGCGTCGCGCGCTTGCTCCCAAGCAATTTATCCGCCGCGGCGCCAAGGGAACTGGCCACCAACTCGGCTGCTGCGACCGCCGCTGCCGTCAGCCGACCGCGCCGGCCAGCAGCGGTCCGAACAATTCCCAGTGCTCACCCTCGAAGCGCCCCATTTGCACCTGCTTGATCGGCGCGAAATCGGTTGAGCTCGTATTGATCGTGATCCCGGGAAGCAACATCGGCACCGCGAAATCATGGAGGTTTGCCGCCTGCTTCATCACGTTTTCGCGGGTCAACTCGTCGCCGCATTGCTTCAGCACCTGCACCAGGGTGGCGGCGAGCTGCGAGCCGGCAATGTAGCCGCCGTCGCTCTTGTCAGCGCCAGGCAGGTATTTGTCCATGAATGACGACCACGCTTTGAAGCCGGGATCGTCCTGCCATTTCGGATCGGTCGAATCCTTGAGATAAAGGTCGGTTATGATACCCCGGCAATGCTCGAGGCCGGCCGGCTTCAGCGTGGCGCCGATCGAACTGCCGATGCTGCTAAGGATGTGGAGCGGCTTCCACTCGGTCTCGGCCGCCTTTCTGATCGCCTGCGCCGCGAATTTCGGGATCGCCGTGTTGACGAAGACATCGACGCCCTTTGCCTGCATGTCGACCACCTGCGAGTCGACGGTGGGGTCGGTGGTCTCATAGGATGCCTTGACGACGATCATCGAGGCCCCCTTGTCCCCGAGTCCGTCGGTCAGCCCCTTGACATAATCCTTGCCGAAATCATCGTCCTGATAGAGCACGCCGATTTTTCCATCGGGCTTGTTCTGGAGGATATAAGAAGCGTAGATGCGCCCCTCGATCTGGTAGTTCGGCTGCCAGCCCATAGTCCAGGGATGACCCTTCGGATCGTCCCATTTGGTGGCGCCGGTGGCGACGAACAGCTGCGGCACTTTCTTCTGGTTCATGTAGTGCCAGATGGCACTGTTGGTTGGGGTGCCGAGCGGGCTGGCGACCAACAGGACGTCGTCTTGCTCGATCAGCTTACGCACCATTTCTACGGTCTTGGGTGGCGTATAGCTATCGTCATAGGAAATAAAGTTGATCTTGCGTCCGTTGACCCCGCCCTGATCGTTGATCATCTGCCAATAGGCGGTCTGAGATTTCGGGACACTGCTGTAGGACGAAGCCGGGCCGCTGTAGGGGCCGGTATTGCCGATCTTGATCTCCGTGTCGGTCACCCCTGGGCCGTATTGCTTGGCAGCCCGAGCCGACCGTGTCGCCAGGAGCGTGCCGCCAAAGGCCAGTGCGGGCGCGGCGGTAAGTATGGTGCGGCGTGTCAGCTTCCTCACGGTGACCTCCCTTGCAAAATATGCGGACGAGTTACGGCCCGGTCGTTACCGATCGCGCCATCGCGACACATACGCGAATGCCAACCGCGTGAAGCCGGCGGCGCCGGTCGGCATCACGAAAATCACCAGCAGCATGATGACGCCATAGATGGCGCCTGCCAACCCGCGGGACACCTCCTCGGCGATGTTCGGCACGTAAAGCACGAACAAGCCGCCGAACAGGCAGCCCGGCAGCGAACCCATACCGCCGAGTATGAGACCGACGAGGAAATAGATCGATAGAAACAGAGTGAAGCTGTCGGGAGCGACGAACTGCACCGCGAGCGCCCCCAAGGCACCGGCAACCCCAGTGTAAAGCGCACTGACGCCAAAGGTCAGCGTCTTGTAGAGCGGCTCGTTGATCCCCATTGCGACGGCCGCGATCGGGTGATCGCGGATCGCCATGATGGCGCGGCCGGTGCGGCTCTTCACCAGATTGGCGGCGCCGGCGAACATGGCTAGCACGACCGCCAGGGTAAAATAGTAGAGCCACTGATCGGTATCGATCGGCAGGAAGCCAGGCACGTCCGGCTGATCGACTACGATGCCCTGCACGCCGCCGGTCCAGTCCTCGAGACCGTGAAATTTCAAAAGCTGCGGCAGCGCGACGGCCAGCGCAAAGGTAGCGAGCGCGAGATAAAGGCCCTGCAGCCGCAGCGCCGGCAACCCGAACAGCGTGCCGACGACAAAGCAGACGCCGCCGGCCGTCGGTACCGTCCAGTAATAGGCAACGCCGTAGCGATGCATCAGGATCGCGGTGACATAGGCGCCGAGGCCGTAAAATGCGCCGTGTCCTACCGAGAACTGGCCATTGAAGCCGGTCAGCAGGTTGAGGCCGAGGATCGCCAACCCGTAGATCATCACCTCGGTCAACTGGAAGACCACAAAGCCCTGGAGAACGAGGGGCGCCACCACCGCGATCGCCAACACACAAGCCAACACCCAGTGACGGGTCGTAAGCCATGCCGCCCGCTGTGCGCCGCGCGCCGGGCCCGAGGGTGCGAAGACTGCGGTATCCTGTTGTGGTGTCGTCATACCCGGCTCACCACGCTGCGGCCAAAAATTCCGGCAGGCCGCACCATCAGCACCGCGACGATCACCAACAGCGCGATCGTCAGCTTCAGGTCGCGGCCGAAATAAGGGATGAACGTGCCCGCCAGGTTCTCAATGACGCCGACCGCAAAGCCGCCCAGCACGGCGCCGGCCGGGCTCGTCAGCCCGCCGAGCACGGCGCCGGCAAACCCGTAAAGCAGGACGCCGAACATCATGTTCGGATCAAGAAATACGACCGGTGCGATCAGCATGCCGGCGACCCCGCCGATCGCCGCCGCAATGCCCCAGCCGAGCGCCGTCATCCAGCCGACCCGTATGCCGACCAGACGGGCCAATTCCGGATTGGCGGCGGCGGCCCGCATCGCCAGGCCCAGTCGCGTACCGCGGAAGAACAGGTAGATCAGACCCAACATTACCGCGGTCACGCCGATCATTCCGGCTTCATGGGCGTCGATCAGGACGCTGCCGAACAGCGGCTTGGTGCCGAACGGGCTCGGGAAGGTCTTGATCGTGTAATCCCAAAGATAGCCGTCGCCGCTGTTCAAGATGCTGAACAAGGCGATGAAGGCGACCAGATTGGCCAGGATCGAGGCGTTGTGCAGCGGCTTGAACAAGATCCGCTCGATGGCTACGCCGCCGATGAACGACAGGATCACCACCGCCACGAAAGCCAGCCAATAGGGCGTCCCCCAAGCGATCAGCTGCCAGGCGACATAAGCCGAGAAGGTGGCCATCTCACCTTGTGCGAAGTTGAGATGGTCGATCGCCTGGTAGATCATTACGACGGCGAGCGCCACCAGCGCGTAGATTGCGCCGTTGGCAAGGCCGGCCATCACCTGTTGCAGCAGCAATTGCATCCGCCGCCCTCCGACCTAAGGGTGTATTTGGGGACCGCGCGCGTCCCGCCCGCCCCATCCCCGCCACGCCGAGGAAAACTGCCAATCGCCGACGCTCTCGCACAGGCCGGCCTTGACCGGATTACCTTCAATGTAGGCCGCGGTCCTGGCGAGATGCGCATCGTCGCGCATGAATCGGTCGAAGTATTCGGGAGCCCAAAATTTCTCGACGCGACCCAGAATTCGGTTGGCCTCCTTCGCGGTGTATGATTTCCACGAGTGTACAATTCGGCCGAGCCTGTATCCGGGCTCGATCGCCCCCAGCACATGAACGTGATTGGGCATCACGCACCATGCAATTAGCGAATATCGCATGCCGTCAAAGGCGAAGAGCGCCGTTTGAACCAAACCGGCAATCTCTTGTCTCGCCAGATCGCGTCTGCCATGGCCCGCATCCAGCGCCGCGTCAAAGGCAACAACGCGATTATCTCGTCGTGACTTAGCGATGTCTTTGCTTATTTCCGCCGGGAGGCTGTCGGCCAATCGAAAGACGATATGCTGAACGAGGTTCGGCGCGTCGAAATGCGGGAGATATCCGCGCGCCCGCAAAATCACTTTGCCTTCGGTCGCGTTCGGGTCGAATGCGGGCGGGACGCCCGCGCTCCGATATCGAGCATGTGATTGAGCCACCGTCTCTACGTTGCCGATCGGGACCGCGGGCGTCTCGCCCGCTCGACGCTTGCCTACGTTTCGGAATCGAGCGTCGGTCGGGCACATTGTCTAATAACCCAAATAGGCGCGGCGCACGGCCTCGTCGGCGGCGATTGCTTCGGATGGCCCGTCCATGACAATGCGGCCGGTTTCGAGCAGATAGGCGTGCTCCGCCAGTTCGAGGGCCAGCGCCGCGTTCTGCTCGACGATCAGCATCGCGACGCCGGTCTCGCGGTTGACCTCGCGCAGGATCCCGAACAACTCTTCGACGACCAACGGCGCCAGCCCGAACGAGGGTTCGTCGAGCAGCATCAGGCGCGGCCGCAGCATCAATCCCCGGCCAACGGCGAGCATCTGCTGCTCGCCGCCGGAGAGCAGGCCGGCCTGCTGCGTCCGGCGCTCCTTGAGGCGCGGGAAATGGTGGTAGATTTGCTCGATGTCGGCCGCGATTGCGGCGTGGGCGCGGCGCGTTATCGCCCCTAGCTGCAGGTTTTCCTCGACCGTCAGGCGCACAAAGGTGCCGCGACCCTCTGGCACGTGGGCGACGCCAAGCCGGACGATATCCTCGGTCGCCCAACCGTTGATCAACTTTCCGTCGAAACGGATGTCGCCAGCGGTTCGCACCATGCCGCAGAGCGCACGCAGCACGGTCGTCTTGCCGGCGCCATTGGCCCCAAGCAGCGTGCGTACGTGGCCCGCGTCGAGGTCGAACCCAATCCCGAACAGCGCCTGCTGCTCACCGTAGAACGCCTCCAGGCCTGCAGTTTCGAGCATCATGGTGCCGGTTTCCCGCCGGAAGCGGCAACTATGTTCTTGTGGCCGGTGCCGAGATAGGCCTCGATGACCGCTGCGTTCTGCTGCACCTCGGCGGGCGTGCCCTCGGCGATCTTGCGGCCGAAATCGAGGGCCACGACCCTGTCGGAAACCGACATGACGAGGTTCATGTGATGCTCGACGAGCAGCACGGTGACTTGGCGCTCGTCGCGCACCCGGCGAATGAGGACGCCGAGCTCGCCGACCTCCTCGTGATTAAGGCCGCCCGCCGGTTCGTCGAGCAGCACGAGCTTGGGTCGGCCCGCCAATGCCCGGGCCAGCTCGACGCGCTTGCGGGTGCCGAGCGGCAGACCAGCGGCCGGCCGCAAAGCCACGTCTTCGAGATCGAGCAAATGGAGCAGCGACCAGGCAATCTCGCTCACCGCCGTCTCCTGCCGGCGCGCCCAGGGCAGCCGCAACGCATCGCTGACGAAGTCGCTGCGGCTATGTGCATGAGCGCCGAGGCGGACGTTGTCGAGCACCGATTGCGGACCGAACAGCGCGAGGTTCTGAAAGGTCCGCCCGATCCCGATCTCGGCGATGCGATGCGGCGATCGGTCCAGCATTGAGCGGCCTTCGAACCGGATGTCGCCGCTATCGGGGGTGTAGAGCCGGCTGACACAATTGAACAGGGTCGTTTTCCCGGCGCCGTTGGGCCCGATCAGGCCGAGGATCTGGCCTTCATCGAGATCGAAGGAGACGCCGTCGAGTGCCACGATCCCGCCAAAACGGACAACGACCTTGCTGACTTCGAGCAGCTTGTCTGCACCCATTGAACCCATTGCGGGGCCTCAGCCGACTGCTTGGTTCGACACGTCCCGTATTCCGCGCATCTGCTCTCGCTATAGCCACATCTGCTTGTAGCGAGCCTGCCGAACTCCACTTTTCGAGTCAAGCCGCAGGCCGGAAAGGTAATGCGTAACATCGGAGATGCGATTATTGTTCTTGCGACGACCACCATCCAAAAATTGCCCGATTCGTATTTAAGATTCCAACTCTCCGGCGACCGAAAACGGCGCCACTTGAGGTTTCAACCTTTAGGAGAGATTCTGCTGCAGATTTGCTGCAGATGCAGTAGCGCAAAACCCGATTCAATTGTGGCTTGTGGCCCGCGGCAACTAAGCTCGCGGATCGCGGTGTAGTCTCTATCATACCTGCCAACCAAAGGTGGCAGACGAGGGCCTGCGATTCTAGCCCTTCATCGACCGGGCGGAAGGGTCTACTCTTCAACGATCGGCAAGGCGGGAGGTGAAGATGGGCAAAATCAACGCCAACGTCGATCTCCGCCGGGACGACGAGATCGCGATCGTCACCGTCGACAACCCACCGGTCAATGCGCTCAAGCATGAGGTGCGCGCCGGGCTCGCCGAAGGGCTTCGCCAAATCCGTGACGACCCGGCGATCAAGGCGGTGGTCATCGCCTGCGCCGGGCGCACCTTCTTTGCCGGCGCCGACATCACCGAATTCGGCAAGCCGCCGCAGGCGCCGGGCCTCGGCGAGGTCATCGCCGCAATCGAGGCGATGCCGAAACCGGTGGTTGCGGCACTGCATGGGACAGCGCTCGGCGGCGGGTTCGAGCTGGCGCTCGCCTGCCATTTCCGGGTGGCTGTGGCCGGAGCGCGCGTCGGGCTGCCGGAGGTCAAGCTCGGCCTGTTGCCCGGCGCCGGTGGAACCCAGCGTCTGCCGCGCCTGATCGGACCCGAGAAGGCGCTGAAGATGATCGTCACCGGCGACCCGATCGGAGCCCGCGAGGCGCTGGCGGATGGGATCGTAGACGAAATCGTCGAAGGGGAACTGACGGCCGGTGCGATCGCATTCGCCCGGCGTGTCGTGGCCGAGAACCGGCCGCTGCGGCTCGTCCGGGACCGTGACGACCGGCTCGTCGCAGAAGGCTTTGCCGATGCCGCCGAGGCGCTGACGCGGCGGCTGCGTGGCCGCGATGCGCCGGTCGCTTGCGTCGAGGCGGTGCGCAACGCGATCGTCGTGCCTTTCGATGAAGGAATAAAGCGCGAAGGCGAACTCTTTCGCAAGCTGGTGGCCGGCGACCAGTCGAAAGCCCAACGCCACATCTTTTTCGCCGAGCGCGAAGCGGCGAGGGTGCCGGGCATTCCGGAAGGAACCAAGCCGCGCCCGGTCACAACAGGCGCGGTCATCGGCGCCGGCACGATGGGCGGTGGCATTGCGATGTGCTTTGCCAACGCCGGCATCCCGGTCACCGTCGTCGAGACCAACCGCGACCTCCTGGAAAGGGGCCTCGACCGGGTCGTCGGGAATTACCGCACAACCGTGTCGCGTGGTGGTCTTAGCGCCGACGAGATGGAGCGGCGGGTTGGTCTGATCAACGGCGTCACCGAGCTCGATGCGATTGCCTCGGCCGATTTCGTGATCGAGGCGGTGTTCGAGGAGATGGATCTGAAAAAGCAGGTCTTCGGCAATCTAGATCGCGTGGCAAAGGCTGGGGCGGTGCTCGCCACCAATACCTCGACGCTAGATGTCGATGAGATCGCCCGTGCGACAATGCGGCCGCAAGACGTGCTCGGAACGCACTTCTTCAGCCCCGCGAATGTCATGCGCCTTTTGGAGATCGTGCGCGGAGCAGGGACCTCGCCCGACGCGCTCGCCACCGCCGTGACGCTCGGCCGGCGGCTCGGCAAGGTGCCGGTCACCGTCGGCGTCTGCTATGGCTTTGTCGGCAACCGCATGCTGGCGCGGCGCTCGGTCGAGGCCGAGCGGCTATTGCTCGAAGGCGCACTGCCGCAGGAGGTCGACGCCGCAGTTACCGGGTTCGGGTTCCCGATGGGGCCGTTCGCGATGGCCGACATGGCCGGGCTCGATGTCGGCTGGCGGATCCGCAAGGGACGCGGCGAGCGCAACGAGATCGAGGACACCCTGTGCGAGGCCGGGCATTTCGGCCAGAAGACCGGGAAGGGATATTTTCGCTACGATGCCGGATCGCGCACTCCGGTGCCCGATCCCGAGGTCGAGCAGACCATACTCGACGCTTCGTCCCGGGCCGGCATCGCCCGCCGGGCGATAACGCCGGAGGAGATCGTCGAGCGCATGACCTTCCCAATGATCAACGAAGGTGCGCGCATCCTCGAAGAGGGTATAGCGGGGCGTCCGAGCGACATCGACGTGATCTGGGTGTACGGCTATGGTTGGCCGGTATGGCGCGGCGGACCGATGTACTACGCCGATCGGTTGGGGCTCGCTCACCTGCGCGACCGGTTGACCCTTTATGCCGAGAGGTCGGGGGACGAGACCCTGCGGCCCGCCACGCGGATTAGTCGCCTCGCCGCCGAGGGCCGCGGCTTCGCGTCGTGATAATCCGCTCAGAGCTTTCCCTCTCCCCCGCCGGCCGGGGGAGAGGGCAGGGTGAGGGGGCCGACATGGCGGCTCGCGGTGCTGCCCACCTCACCCTCCCGTCGCTGCGCGCCGGGTCCCTCCCTCTCCCCCCTGAAGGGCGGAGAGGGGCTATTCCGACTTGCTAGAGGAGTTCAGCCAATGGATCTCCGTTTTACCGCCGAAGAGCTCGCGTTCCGCGACGAGGTGCGGGCATTCTTCAGCTCGGCCCTGCCGGAGAGCATTCGCGACAAGCTCGTCGCGAACAAGGGGCTCGCCAAGGACGACATTGTCACCTGGCAGCGCATCCTCAACGCCAAGGGTTGGGCGGTGGCCAATTGGCCGGCCGAATGGGGCGGCACCGGCTGGACCCCGGTTCAGCAATACATGTTTCAGGAAGAGCTGCAGCTGACCCCGGCGCCGCAGCCGCTCGGCTTCGGCGTCACGATGGTCGGGCCGGTGATGATCGCCTTTGGCTCCGAAGAGCAGAAGAAGCGGTTCCTGCCGCGCATCGCCAATCTCGACGATTGGTGGTGCCAGGGCTTTTCCGAGCCTGGCGCGGGTTCGGACCTCGCCTCGCTGCGCACCTCGGCCAAGCGCGACGGCGACCATTACCTCGTCAACGGCCAGAAGACCTGGACCACCCTGGCGCAGCACGCCGATTGGATCTTTTGCTTGGTGCGCACCGATCCGCAGGCCAAGAAGCAGGAGGGGATTTCGTTTCTGCTGATCGACATGAAGACGCCGGGGATCACGGTTCGCCCGATCGTCACGATCGACGGGGGACGCGAGGTCAACGAGGTGTTCTTCGACGACGTCCAGGTTCCGGCTGAAAACCTCGTCGGCGAGGAGAACAAGGGCTGGGACTACGCGAAATATCTGCTGGGCCGAGAGCGCACCGGGATCGCCCGAGTGGGCTTCTCCAAAGAGCGCATTCGGCGGATCAAGGAGCTCGCCGCGACCGAGCGCGCCGGCGACAAGCCGCTGATCGAGGACGAGCGTTTTCGCGAGAAGCTTGCTGCGGTCGAGGTCGAGCTGAAGGCGCTCGAGATGACACAGCTGCGCGTCGTCGCCGCCGAGCGCAACCGCGTCGGCAACAAACCCGACCCCGCCTCTTCGATACTCAAGATCAAGGGCTCGGAAATCCAGCAGGCGACGACCGAGCTGTTGCTAGAAATCGTTGGTCCTTACGCGATGCCGTACCAGCCCGAGCACGACGAGGAAGAGCGTTGGAATGAACCGCCGATCGGCCCCGAATGGGCCGGTCCGATTGCGCCGACTTATTTCAACACCCGCAAGGTCTCGATCTACGGCGGCACCAACGAGATCCAGAAGAACATCATCGCCAAGGCGATCCTTGGGCTTTGAGCGATGGATTTCGACCTGACCGAGGAGCAGCGGCTTCTCAAGGAGAGCCTCGACCGCCTGATCGGTGATCGTTACGCCTTCGAGCAGCGTAAGACCTACGGGCAGACCTCGGAGGGCTGGAGCCGCGAGCTGTGGGCGCAATATGCCGAGCTCGGCCTACTCGGCCTCCCGTTCGCGGAAGAGTATGGCGGCTCGGCCGGCGGTGCGGTCGAGACGATGATCGCGATGGAGGCCTTTGGGCGCGCCTTGGCGCTCGAACCGTTTCTCGCGACCGTGGTTCTCGGCGGCGGGTTTCTTCGCCATGGCGGCACGGCGGAGCAATGCGCCGCTCTCATTCCGAGGATCGCCGACGGCAGTCAGACCTTTGCCTTTGCCCAGACCGAGAGGCATTCGCGCTATGATCTCGCCGACATTTCGACGACGGCGGCACGCGACGGCGCCGCTTGGCTGCTCAACGGCGAAAAGGGGGTGGTGCTGCATGGTGACACCGCCGACAAGCTGATCGTTACCGCGCGAATCGGCGGCTCGCGGCGTGACCGCAACGGTGTCGGCGTCTTTATCGTCGACGGCAATGCCGCGGGCGTGTCGCGGCGCGGCTATCCGACCCAAGACGGCCTGCGCGCCGCGGAGATAGCTCTCGCTGGAGTTCGCGTCGCGCCGGAGGGCCTGCTCGGCGAACCCGGTGAGGCGCTGCCTCTCGTCGAGCGCGTTGTCGACGAGGCGATCGCCGCTCTATGCGCCGAGGCGGTCGGGACGATGGCGGCAATGCACGAGCTAACCGTCGACTATCTCAAGACGCGCCGGCAGTTCGGCCGCGAGATCGGCAGCTTTCAGATCCTCCAACACCGCGCCGTCGAGATGCTGATCGCCTTGGAGCAGGCGCGCAGCATGGCGATGTTCGCGACGATGATGGCCTCGCACGAAGACGCCGCGGAGCGGCGCAACGCGATCTCGGCCGCAAAGGTGCAGATCGGCCGCTCCGGCAGGCTGGTCGGGCAGCAGGCGATCCAGCTGCACGGCGGGATCGGCATGACGATGGAATACAAAGTCGGTCACTACTTCAAGCGCGCCACGATGATCGACACGATGTTCGGCGATGCCGACCACCATTTGCGTGAGCTCGCCCACCGCGGCGGGTCCGTTGTCGCTGCATAAGGTCGAAAAGCTAAGGTGATACTCGCCTGCCCGGCCTGCCGGACCCGTTATCTCGTCGAGGAACAGGAACTGAACCGGCCAGCGGGCCGCACCGTGCGCTGTGCGATCTGTGGCCATACCTGGCACCGTCCCCTGCCTCTGCAACTGCGCGACCGAGAGCCGGCTGTGCCCCCCGCCGCCCCGCGCATCGAGCCCGGGCTCGATGTTCCGCCCCGCCCGGGGCCCGTGCCGGTCCCTGCATCGCGACGTCGCCCGCGTGGCAGGCAGACGGTGGGTTGGATCGTGCTGGGCGTGATAGTCGCGTTGCTCGCCTTTGCCATCCTCGCCGCGATCATCGCCCGCAAGGAAGTGGTGGCGATGTGGCCGGCAGCGGCTCGGCTTTATGCTTTGGCCGGTCTGGCGGCCGCCTCGCCGGGGCCCGCACTCGAGCTCGCGAAGATCGCACCGACACGCACCGCCGAGGGCTTGATCATCGAGGGCGACATCATCAACGCCGGAAGCACGGTCCGCGATGTGCCGCGGCTTCGGGTAGCGCTGCGCGATCCGGCCGAGAAGGAGACCCAGTTCAAAATAATCGATCCGCCCACCGCTCGGTTGGGGCCGGGCGAAACCGCGCACTTCAAGACATCGTTCGACCATCCCGACGAGGCCGCGACCGGTGTCTTGGTGACCTTCGCGAGGTGAGGCGAACGCAAATACAACGAAAATCGCAATCCCGTCCTCAACTGACGAAATAGCCGGGCGCAAGAACTAGGAGATGCCCGAAGTAGATCCACGACGGCGCTACACGGCCAATCTTCAAGGCGAGGTCGACAGTGCCGCACTCTATCGCACCCTCGCGCAAACCGAGAAAAATCCGCAATTGGCGCAGGTTTACCGGCGGTTGGCAGCGATCGAGGAGGCCCATGCCGAATACTGGAAGAGCCACATCGAGGCGATCGATCACCGCGTGCCGAAGCTGCGCCCAGGTTTCCGGACCCGCGCGCTCGGATGGTTGGCGCGACGCTTCGGCCCCGCTTTCGTGCTGCCGACGATCGATACGCTCGAGCACCTGGACAGCGGTACCTACGATGCGCAGCCAGAGGCTGTCGCCGGTGGACTGCCGGCCGCCGAGCGATCGCATGCCCGCATCATCGAGGCGCTGGCTGCAGGCGCGCCAGGCGCGCTCAGTGGCGCTACGCTCGCACGCCTTGAGGGCCGGCATCGCGGGATGGGCGGCAACGCATTGCGCGCCGCCGTGCTCGGCGCCAACGACGGGCTCGTCTCGAATATGAGCCTGGTCATGGGGGTTGCAGGGGCGGATCTCGCACCCCATGCGATCCTGGTCACCGGTCTCGCCGGGCTCTTGGCCGGCGCCTGCTCGATGGCGCTCGGCGAATGGCTGTCGGTCAACACTGCGCGCGAGTCCGCGCAGCGCCAGATCGCTACCGAGGCCGACGAGCTCGAACAGGTTCCAGAGGAGGAAAAGGAGGAGCTGTCGCTGATTTACCAGGCGAAGGGGTTACCCGAGGATCTGGCCAAATCGCTGGCGGAGAAACTGATCACCAACAAAAAGACCGCCCTGGATACTTTGGTCCGCGAGGAGCTGGGGATCAACCCCGATGAGCTCGGCGGTTCGGCCTGGACAGCCGGTGGCACGTCGTTCCTGCTGTTCTCGCTTGGGGCGATTTTTCCGGTGGCGCCGTATTTCGCATTGTCAGGGGTGCCCGCGGTGATCGCCAGCCTGGCGGCGAGCGGGCTGGCGTTGTTTGTGATCGGCGCCGGCACGACATTGTTCACCGGACGTGGGGTTCTGTCTTCCGGAGTGCGCCAGCTACTGGTTGGTTTTGCCGCCGCCGGTGTGACGTTCGGGCTCGGCAAGCTGATCGGGGTCGCCGTCACCAGCTGAACCGAGGTCAGCCCTCCAGCGACGGGAGGCCGCTCCCTATCGGCGGCTCCGCCGAGCCTAATCGACACACCTTTCGGATCGCGCCATCTTAGGGTCAAGATCGAAGCTTATCATCCTCGCAAAGGCAGGACCCTCGTCAAGGCAGCTGTTCCCGGTTTGGCGTCAAAAATTGGTCAGAAATTCCCGGTTCGCGATGCGCAAAGAAGTGCCCTTGGGCGAACAAGTATTTGATTACGCAGGATTTATCGGTGGCGCATACGGTCGCGCTGCGATTTTTTCCCGGTATTTTCCCGCATAAGCGGGTAATTCGCACGCCTGTCGGATCGCTACCAGTTGACGTGGGTGCGGGCGAGAAACTCTGCCCGGGCGAGCCGACGCTGTAGTTCCAGCCGCTCAGTCACCGTCAACGGCTTCCATAGACCCTGACCTCGACCGACAATCTTCAGGCGGCGGCCATCGAAGACTAGCAGCCCGTCGAGCCCGGTTTCGTCGAGGGTCCAGTTTCGCACCGGCCCGCTGTCGATGTGGATGAAGCCCGAATGGGGATACCACCCGACACCGCCGCACTGCATCGCACGGGCCGCATTCATCGCCACGGGGAGTTTGGAGTCGAGGCGCACATCGAGCGCGCGGCCCAAGATATGCTGACTGTGCTCGGCCACCCCGAAGGTGGTGCGCGCCAGCATCGCATTGGTCTCGGCGGTGCGATAGGCGGACAGGATCGTCGCGCTGGTTTGACCGACCGCGTCGAGAACATCGGCGAGAAAATCGATCACGCCGACATCCATCTGCGTCTGTTCGCCCGAGTGATGATCCCGCAGAAAGACGCAGAGTTCTTCCATCACCCGATCGATCGGACCGTCATCGTTGCGATAGGTCCCCTCGAAGGTCTCGCCCGTATTGGCGTTGGCGAGGCGGAGGCGGCGCAGCCTCGGCGGACGCGCTATGGCGCGTGCCGTCGATGGCCATGCCGCCAACCCCGCAGCGAGGGAGAGAAAATGACGTCGGTCCATCGGCCTCGTCCCCGGTCGACCTTAAAACCGTTTCAGTAGGCGTTCGATATAGTCGAGCTCGATCTCTGGACGGGTGCGCTCGCCGGCGCGGCGGCGCAGCTCGTCGAGGATCTCGCGTGCCTTTTGCAAGGTGTTCTGATCAGGGATCTTGACATCTCCTTGATCGAAAGTGCCGTTGTTCGACATCGGGCGGCCCAGAGGGTCGCGCTCGACCTGATCCCTCGGCTCGCTGTCGGTGGCTCCGACATCATTATCGTCAGGATTGCCGCGACCTAGGCGTTGCTGCATCTGCTGGGCGAATTCACGCGCCGCCTGTTGCAGTTGATCGAGGGCTTCGGTTTGCGGCCCAATCGCTTCCCCTGGCTGGCGGCGTTGCAACGCCTCGGTCGCATCCCGCATCGCCCTTTCCGCGCGCCCGAGGGGCTCGGGAATTTCTCCGAACCCATCGCCCAGCCGGCGCATCATATCGCCGAGCGTGCGCCGCAGACCCTCCTGCTGACCAGCGGCGTCTCCCATCTCAGGGGTAGCATCTTGCTGATCGCCACCTTGCTGCCCGCGCTGACCCATCCGGCCTTGCTGGCCTTGCTGCTGTGCGCGGAAGCTACGGTCGAGCAGCTGCTGCTGGCGCTTCATCAAATCATGCATGCCGCGCATCATCTGTTGGGCCTGGCTCGACCCGCTCTGCTGCATTTGTCCGGGCTTGGCCATGCGCAGGTTTTCGAGCATGTTCTGCAGCTGCGACAGGAGCTCGCGCGCCTGATCGCGCGCGCCGTCACGGGCGAGCTCGCGGGCCCGGTCGAGCATCCGCTGCAGATCGCGGCTGGTAACAATTCGCGACGGATCGACCGGCTGCTGCGCTTGGTCCGGATTGCGCGCCAGATTCTCGGCGAGAGCCTGCAGATAACGGTCGAGCGCCTGTTGCAACTCACGCATCAAACGGTCGATCTCCTCGTCGGGCGCGTTTTTCGCGAGCGCATCCTGCAGCTCCTGCTGCAGGCGCCGCAACTCGCGCTCGGCCAACGACATGCTCCCGTCCTCGACGCGCAACGCCGTATCCCACAGTAGCTGCTCGACTTCGGCAATCGACTTGTCGTCGTCATTCAATCGCAGACGCTCCTCGGCGAGGCGCAATCCAAGAAATACGATCGTGTCGTCTCGATAAAGACCTGGCCGTTCGCGGAGATCGCCGAGCGTGTCGGCCACCGCTGCGCGCGAGCCGGGGTCGATCACCAGCTCTTTGCGCTGATCGATGATCGCCCGCGCGACCGGATGGTTGAAGACGCGTTCCGGCAGCTTCATACGAACTGGGTCGCTCTGTCCGGTCTGCCCCAGCGCGTCGGTGGCGACTAGCCAAATCTCGACCGGCAGGCCGGCCCAGGGATGCGGTGTCAAATCGTGATAACTGGTCGCCTGGGCTTCTTTAAGATGCAGTCCCGGCAAAGGTACCTCGATCTCGATCGGCTCGTCGGGTTTGCCGCCGTCGCGCCGGATCACTACCTTCACGCCCTCGACCCCGTAATCGTCGCTTGCCTGATAGTCGATCCGCAGCGCTGCCCGCGGTGTTGCCGCAGGGGGCTTGGCAAAGGCGATCTTGGGCGGATTGTCGGGAATGATTTCGATTGGCCAGCTGCCGAGCGTCGTGCCGGCCTGGATCACCTCGAGCTGCTTACCGCCTGTAAGCGTCGTCGAGGTCCGGAAGTTCTGCTTGTCGACAGCGTCGAAACCACGGCTCTCGCCGTCGATCGCCAGACGCGGAATCGCGCTCCCGCCGTGCACCTGCGCCAACAGCGTGCTCTGGGTCGGGATGCGGATCGTACCCGCCATTCCGGGCCTCAGAAACTGCGGCGCCAGTCCCGTGTATTCGGGAGGGGTGACCCAGATATCCAAGCTTGCGGCCAGCGCGGGCGATCCTGCCGGCAAGGACGGTGACAGGGCCCGCACGAGCCGATCGCGCCAGTCGGCCCCGGCATCGACCGCCCCGATCAACAACATCATCGCGAGCACGGCCCGCAACCCCCAGGGGTCGCTTCCGGCGAGCCCGGCGGCTGGCACGCCGATCCGCAGTCGACGCGTCGCTGCCTCCATGCGCCGCCGATGCGCCTGCCACAGCAGCGTTGCCCGCGGATCGAGCGCCGTGCCCGGGCGGTCGGCGAGCGCCTGCAGCGGCCGATGCTCGAGCCCGCTCGCCTGCTCGATCCGGCGGCGGGCTGCGAAGCGATCAGGGAGGCCGAACCGGCGGCTTGTCGCCGCAAGAGCGATGACGAAACCGGCGCCGAAGCCGAGCAACAAAGCAGCGTGGAGCGCGCCAGGCAGAAGTGGCAGCAGATCGAACAGGCTGACGACAAGGAAGGTGCCGAGCACGGCGAGCATCGGCCAGCAGGCGGGCCAGATTCGCTCCCATAACAGCGCCGCTCGGGCGAGGCGCAGCCGCATCAAGAACGGAGCGTCGGGGTCGGATGAACGATCGGTCATACGGCACCTCGTTTTCGCGCCGGCTCTGCCGCCACCTCCGAGAGCCACCCGGGAATGGTATCCAGGGACAGCATTTCATCATAGCTCGGCCTGGTCCGGATAATGTCAAAACGGTCACCGGCGACCAGCACTTCCGGCACTAGGAGGCGGCTATTGTAGGTCGAGCTCATCACGGCACCGTAGGCGCCTGCCGCGGTGAACGCGACAAAATCGTCCTCCGCCAGGGGCGGCAGCGGGCGGTCGCGCGTGAAGGTATCGGTGGTCTCGCACACCGGGCCGACCACATCGGCGGGCGACAGCCTTGCACTCGAAGCGGGCCCGCGCACCGGGACGATCCGGTGCTCGGCCTTGTACATCGCCGGGCGGACGAGATCGTTCATCGCCGCATCGACGACGACGATCCGGCGCGCCCCTTCCTTGACGTAGATCACGCTCGCCACGAGGACGCCGCCGTCGCCGACCAGGA
Organism: uncultured Alphaproteobacteria bacterium; assembly: GCA_963703745.1. Taxonomy (GTDB): domain Bacteria; phylum Pseudomonadota; class Alphaproteobacteria; order ATCC43930; family CGMCC-115725; genus AP-15. The sequence continues at coordinate 623,275 of CAVPFL010000003.1, forward strand.
AGCGGCCCGGTTCGAACGCGAGGTCGAGGTCGAGCGCGCCGAACACCTCTTCGACCAGCGCGGCGTAAACCTCCGGCGTCGCCGGCACCTCGTCGCCATAGGGGATCGTCAGCCCGCCGCCAAGATCGACCCGCCGCACCGCGAGCCCCTCGCCGCGCAGCGCCGCCACCAGCCCCGCGACCCGCTCGAAGGCCGCTCGGCTGGGGCCGAGATCGACGATCTGCGAGCCGATATGCACGGCGAACCCCACCGGCTCGATGCCGGGCAGCTCGGCCGCCAGCCTGTAGGCGGCGGGCGCTGCGTCGTGCGCGATGCCGAACTTGTCCTCCTTGCGGCCGGTCGAGATGTCGCTATGCGTGTGGGCGTCGACATCGGGGTTGACGCGGATCGCCACCCGCGCGGTGACACCGCGCTCCGCCGCGAGCCGGCTCAGCCGGCGTAGCTCCGGCACCAATTCGACGTTGATCTGGTGGATCCCGGCGTCGAGCGCCGCCTCGAGTTCGCCCCGGGTCTTGCCGACCCCCGAGAAGAGGATCCGTTGCGGCGGCACGCCGGCGGCGAGAGCACGGCGCAACTCGCCTTCCGAGACGACGTCGGCGCCGGCCCCGAGACCGGCGAAGAGGCGCAGGACGGCAAGGTTGGAATTGGCCTTGACCGCATAGCAGATCAGCGGCCGCTCTCCCGAGAAAGCCTCGGCAAAGCGCTGGTACTGGGCGGTGAAGGCCGCTGCAGAATAGAGGTAGAAGGGAGTGCCCACGGCAGTCGCGATCCGAGAAACCGGGATCCCTTCAGCGTGCAGCTCATCGCCACGATAGGAAAAGAAATCACTCACTCGGATAAGGGCGCGGATAGGTATTGGGCACATCGGGCGGGGGATCCGGCGGTCCTCTCTTGCCGCAAGCGGCGAGCGCCGATGCAACAAGGAGGACAAGCAGGGTGCTGCTAAGATATCGCGAGTGACGCCCCAACCGGCCCGTCATCCTCCCGCTAACGCGGGCCCCTTCCTCTCCCCGTAAGCGGGGCAAGGGTAGGGGTGAGGGTCGGGGCGCTGCGGCACAGCTCATTCCAAAAACCGCTTTCTTGCCTCAGATACAGCGAGGCGGACGCTATCCGGGGCGGTGCCACCAAAGCTCGACCGGCTCGCCACCGAACGATCGACGTCTAGCACATCGTAGACGGCTCGGCTGATCGCCGGCTCCACTATTTGCATTTCAGCGAGCGGCAACTCGGCGAGCGTGCAGCCCAGCGTCTCGGCTCGTTTGACGATCATGCCGGTCGCGTGATGGGCGCGGCGGAACGGCAGACCGACGATCCGGACGAGCCAGTCGGCGAGGTCGGTCGCCGTGCTGAACCCCCGCTCTGCGGCGGCTCGCAAGCGTTCGCGGTCGGGCCGCATATCGCGCACCATGCCGGTAGTCGCGGCGAGGCAGAGCTCGAGCGCGTCGGCGGCTTCGAACACAGGGATCTTGTCTTCCTGCATATCCTTGCCGTAGGCGAGCGGCAGGCCCTTCATCACGGTCAGAAGTGCGATCAGCGATCCGTTCAGCCGGCCGGTCTTGGCGCGGACCAGCTCGGCCGCGTCCGGGTTGCGCTTTTGCGGCATGATCGAGCTGCCGGTCGTGTAGGCATCGCTCAATGCGATTAGGCCGAACCCATCGCTACACCACAGCACGATCTCCTCGGCGAAGCGCGAGAGATGCATGCCGGCCAGTGCCGCCGCGGCGAGAAACTCGATCGCAAAATCCCGGTCCGAGACGGCGTCGAGCGAGTTCGCGGCAGGACCGTCGAAGCCGAGCGCCGCAGCGGTTGCATGGCGATCGATCGGAAACGAGGTGCCGGCGAGCGCTGCTGCGCCGAGCGGCGACTGGTTGAGCCGGTGCCGGCAATCGGAGAGGCGGCTGCGATCACGGCCGATCATCTCCACATAGGCCATCAGATGATGACCGAAGGTGACGGGCTGGGCGATCTGCAAATGGGTATAGCCGGGCATCACCGTGGCGGCCCCTGCCTCGGCTCGGTCGATCAGCGCCCGCTGCAGCTCGCGCATTGCCCGGTCGATCCGCTCGATGGCGCCGCGCACCCAAAGCCGCAAATCGGTTGCGACCTGATCGTTGCGCGAGCGCGCGGTGTGCAGCCGCCCCGCCGCCGGGCCGATCAGCTCGGCGAGGCGCGCCTCGATGTTCATGTGTATGTCCTCGCGCTCGGCGCTGTAGGCAAAGCTGCCGCCTTCGATCTCCAATCTGATTTGGTCTAGACCCGCGATGATAGCCGCGCCATCTTCCGGCGATAGGATGCGCTGCGCGACGAGCATAGCACAATGCGCCTTCGACCCCGCGATGTCCTCGGCGTACAGGCGCTTATCGAAATCAATTGAGGCGTTGATGCGGCGCATGATTTCTGCCGGACTACCGGAAAAGCGACCACCCCACAGCGAATTCGGCGGGGGGTCTCGAGCGCCATCGGCCGCCTTCTTTGCACCGGTCATGCCTTACGGTCCGAGCAAAAGCGAGGGGGCAAGACCATGAGATGGAGCCGCGCCTTTATCTCGTTGCTCCTGCTCGTTTTGGCGGGCGGCGGCTTAGCCGCAGAGGACAATCCCGATGTCCGAGAGCGGGTTCGACTCGGCGAGTTCATCCCGGCCTCTCCACTGCAGCCGGCGCCTGCGGTCTCATTTGTCGATCTCGCCGGGAACACGGTCAGCCTCTCCGAATTCACTGGCAAAATCGTCCTCGTCAATCTTTGGGCCACCTGGTGCGAGCCTTGTTTGCGTGAGATGCCGTCACTCGAGCGGGTGCAGTCGCGCCTCGGAGACAAGCTCGCGGTCGTCGCGATATCGGAGGACCGCGGTGGCAGCAAGACCGTCGAGCCTTTTATCGACAAGATCGGGCTCAAATCGGTCAAGGTCTATCTCGATCCAAAAAGTGCCATCGAAAGGGCCTTCAAGGTTCAGGGTCTGCCGACCAGCTTCTTGATTGATCGGGAGGGCAGGGTGCTCGGACGGGTCGAAGGGGCAGCGGAATGGGATGCGCCCAGGCTGCTGGAGGTCCTCAAATCGTTCTTGGGCGACGACGAGATCATCAAGGCGGCGCTTCATAAAGAACGTCCTTGAGGAACGATCCGCCACGCCGCAGACCGTTCTCGTCGATCGAATGCCCTATCCCGGGGCAAGTCAACGTCTCGACCGAGACGCCCATACCCTTCAGCGCCGTTTCCGCCGCGGCGAGCAACTCATAGGGAACGAGGGGATCGTCGGTGCCGTGGACGAGGAGGGTCCGGGGACGCGAGCGCAGCTCACTGGCCAACAATTCGGGAGCAAGCAGCCTACCCGAAAAGCCTACGATGCCGGCGACCGGCTTGCTGCGCCGCAATCCGACAAAGAGGGACATCATCGTACCCTGGGAAAACCCGACGAGCGCCAGATCCGCCTCGTCGAACCCGCGCTTGGCCAGCGCGTCGTCAATAAATGCGTCGAGGAATGGTGTGGCCGCACGCACTCCGGCCAAGACGGCAGCCGGGCTGCGGTCCTGTGCGCTGAACCACTGGTAACCGTAGGGCGCCATGTCGCAGGGAAAGGGCGCGTTGGGCGACAGGAACTCGGCGGTTGGCAGCAGCGGCGCCCAATACGGCGCAAGCCCGATCAAATCGTTGCCGTCCGCCCCCAGCCCGTGCAGCAAGATCACGAGACGGCTGGGCCTGCCGCCAGCGGCGGGTGGCCGGGACGGTCCGGACAGCGCAGGGATCATCGGTGCAGAATCTCGCAAGCCAAGCTCAAGCTGGTACCGATATCTCAGATCGGCCCCTGCTGTCACCCCGAGCGGAGTGGCGGATGACGTCCGATCTGACGGTGACGCGGTTTGCGCCGAGCCCGACGGGTTTCCTGCATCTCGGTCACGTCCGCTCGGCGCTCGAAGGGTGGCGGGCGGCGCGGGGTAACGGCGGGAGGTTTCTGCTCCGTCTGGAGGATATCGACCCGACCCGCTGCCGTGACGAGTATGCTGCGGCGATCCTCGAGGATCTCGCCTGGCTCGGGCTGAGCTGGGACGGCCCCGTGCGCAGGCAATCAGAACATTTCGACGACTACCGGCGGACGCTCGACCGGCTGGAGGCAATGGCGGTCCTCTATCCGTGCTTCTGCACGCGGCGCGAGATCCGGGACGAGGTCGCGCGAGCCGGCGGTGCACCGCACGCGCAATCGGGACCGCCCTATCCGGGGACGTGCCGCGGGCTCGGCTCGCGACAACGCGCCGAGAAGCAGCGATCCGGGATCGATTATGCGTTGCGGCTCGATCTCGCTCGCGCGCTCGCTCTGACCGGCCCGATCGAGTGGGTCGAGGAGGAAGAGGACGGGCCGCAACGGAAGCTGGCGGATCCGGGTCCGCTCGGCGATGTCGTCCTCGCCCGCAAGGCCGTGCCGACCAGCTATCACCTCGCGGTCACCGTCGACGACGCGATTCAGGGGGTGACTCTGGTGACCCGCGGCAAAGATTTGGCGTCCGCGACGCATGTCCACCGCGTTTTGCAGGCGCTGCTGGGCCTGCCGACGCCACGCTACCGTCATCACGAGCTGTTGACCGACGCGACCGGACGCCGTCTTTCCAAACGCGACCGGGCGGTGACGATCCGCTCGATGCGGGAGAGCGAGATCAGCCCGGCGGAAGTAATCGACTTGGCTCTCGGCATCGCCCCCTCTCGATCGGCCTGATCCTTTCCGATAAGTCTGCATTGGACGGGCCCTACTTGTATCCGCTCGGGCTTTGCCGCAGCAAAACCGCGGCGCCCAAGGGCGGAAGCGAGCGGCCAATTCCGCTGTCGACAGCGGAAGAATCTCTTTCGGTGCCCAAAAACTGGCCAGTGGGCCAGTGAACATCGAAGATCCCTGCGAAATCAACTGTTTGAGTGCATTTTGGCGAACCGTCGACAGCGGAAATCTGGTAACCAAAAAGCGGTTTGGCAACTGAATTTGGCCGAGGGTTTCGCGGATGCGGAAATCCGCATAGAGCTCGACAGGCTCTTCAGTATGAAAGCCCCATTCCAACTTTCCAACGCGATTTGCACAAATTGGATAGTTGTTTTTCTCTTTGCATAACGATGATAGATTTAAGAACCTATTAACCGGTGGCAGTCGTTCGCACGATCTATATTGTAGTTTTATTATGAATGGCCAACTCATAATTAACATCCGCACCGTAGAAAGCGGAAGCTCCGACCTTAATGTAATATGTTTTATTTTTCTCACCTTTCACCCTAATGGATTGACTTTCATTATAGCCTCCCACACTTACAATTTTCTGCTCATTCGAGTCGTATACCTCGATCGAAACGCCCGCGGCACCTTCGATATAACGATAAATTACCAGGAACTCGCCATCTAAATTATCAGGGGTCTTGAAAACATACCAGTCAATGGGATCATCTTTAGTTATCTTGCTCTTCATCGAGGAGCCGAAAAGAATTGCTGTCGCATCATAAATCCCGTTGTTGGGTTCCTTGGCAAAGCCGGTCGGATGGACCGGCAGCTCGATAGTGTTACGCTCTTGTTGTCCGGGAATGAGACCAAAGAACCCAGTTCCAAGTAACACGGCCAGAGCGATGACGGCCCCGGCCCCAATCTTCCAGTGCGACGCTTTGTTCCTCAAATAAAGTACTTTGAGTTCGTTTAGATAAAAAGAGAATTTTCGCAATATCCAGGTAAGGATCTTTGGTCGCTCAGGTTGAGGGGCAATTTTCTCGATATCTTTGATGAGCTCTCCAACATCGTAGGACCATCGCGGATCGGTCAACTCACAGACGCTACGCCTACAAAGAGGTCGGAGTTCCTCAGGCAAACTGGTTGGATCCGGTAAACGGGCGCCATCGACCAGAACTGGGATCACTAGAATGTTTCTGCGCAAAACGGCCGCTGTCTCCACGCGAACCCAATCATTCGGGTCGTCGAGCCGAAGATTATCGTTTGGCCCAGTGCTGGTAGCCCAATGCGTGCTCATCCGGTTAACACCCAAGGACGCCATATCTTGATCACGTCTCGGCTCGGGGGAGGCTCGGCGACCTTTGGTTCCGTACGCGGCCAATCATCCTGCGGCGGAGCACAGGGCGGGAAACCACAAATAGGCCCTCCATGCCCTCGATCACCGCGGCTGGGGGCGCTGCCCCGGTCGTCAACATCTCGATCCGGCGGGATGGTGGCAGGAGCCAGCGACCACCGACAGCACGATATCGATGAAACGCTCCATCGAGGCCCTCAAGATTTAGTAGCTTTGGGTGTCAACCGGACAAGCATGGCCCAATGTTTCCCTATTAGTACCAGAGCGACATCGCAAGTATTCAACGCCGCATCGATTGCCTGAGCAAAATCTTGCCCAAACGTGATGCCGCCTTGAATGTCCATGAACACGGCGCCTCGGCCGAAGTGACGGCTCAGGTGGTCAAATAGGCGACCGGCGTAGGCAGCGGTGTCCGTCCGCCGATAGCTGATGTAAATCCTGTTTATAGGAACCGACATTCGCCAGATTCCCGATGGTTTCTGGTCAGAATTGATCCTTTGACCGGCTTATGCAACGACAAATCGTACGCAGTGCGAGCAAAACGCCGATCGAGGCGGGTCCTTCCGGGCACAGAAGCGCTGGCACGAACTGATCGGCCCTCGCCGGCTGCACTTTGACCTCTCCGCGCCTCATCTCGACGCAGGCGGTGTCCGCAGCTGCCCTCGGGCATGACCCGAGGGACGATCTCGTCGGCCACATGCTGGTGTAGGAACCCGGAAACCGCGCACCGAGCTGTTCGGCGCTTGCTGCAGGGGTCATCGACGCCTATGCCCCCCTCGGGGGTGTCGACGGGGCAGGGCTAAAAGTCGGGCGACTTCCCCACCGCCGCGGTCGCGCGCGAGGAGGTGCGCGGTGGCGCCGCAGCCCCGCTGGCGTGGCTCGATGTCAGAGGTATGGTAATCCTCTTCTCAATCGAGCGGGCGGTGAAGACCCGTTGCAACGTCCAGGTACTCCGGGTCGTCCGGCCGCAGAAGCCCATGCCGCACGGCGAAATCGAGGATCACCAGATTGACGTTGAACTTGAAGTCCGAAGTGGTACGGATCCGCTCGAGCACCGCCGACGCCGGCATGAGCTCGAAATGGACGATCTCGCCGTCGCGATTCTTCGGCACGAAATCGGCCGGCATTTCGAGGTCGTAGACGAACAGCACATCATCGCGGATACCGAGCTTGGTCTCCATGCGATAGGAAACGGCGCTGGCCGAGATCGCGTGCTTTAGCAGGCTGCTCGGGATCGAGGCTTCCTCCTCGCCCTCCTTCACCAAGGTCTCGCCGATCCCGTGCCCGTTGCCGATCCCGCCCGCGACGAGGTTATCGAGCTTGTTCGGTGCCACCCGCTTGTCCGGGGACCGCCGGCCGACCCACAAGCATAGTGTGTCGCCCTGCCGGAGATACCCGTTGAGATGCACACCGTAAGCGCGGACCCCGAAAAACGGGACGGCCCCGCGGTCGAGCCGAAAGACGGGCGGCGCGCCCCAATGCGGGGCGGCGTCGAAGGTCTCGTTGCGCCATTTCGGGACCCGGCCCTCGCCGACGAGCGCGTCGACAACCGCATCGACGGCATGGCTTACCGCAGCGGCATCGCCGCGTGCCAGCAACTCCACCTTGTCCTTTCCGGCGGCAAAGACGTCGGGGAACCGTCGCAGCGCCTCGGCGTTGTCGCGACGCAGCAGCCCGACCCGCGCGTTCCCGGCGGTCAGCGGCACGGCGCGCGCCGGATCGTAGTTGTTGCACGAGCGGATGTGGTCGCAGAACGACATCGGCTATGGTACTCCGGTCAACCGGGGGCGTGCCTTTGTGAGGTCACAACGGCCTCGACAGATGCAATCTGTCGCAGGCAGGCAGCCATGTAGTCGACGGTCTCGCTGCCGAGCCCGCACATCTGGATGTCGATCTTCAGCCGCGTCCCGTCGCCGCCGGAGGTCGAGCTTTGCCAGAAGGAGGGCACAAGACCCCGTTTCGCAAAAAGCTCGAGGACCCGCGGCATCACCCCGGGTTCGGCGCTTGCGTGAACGGAAAAGCAGGCAGTGGCAGGAGGGTAATCGTCAGCGACTGAAGCGGTGACATGCGACATGAGCGTGGTCCTCGGCAGCGAGAGGGCGAATTGACAAAGCCCGAACCCTCGTGGGGTCCGGGGTTGTAATTCGCCGGTCAGGCCGGCCATGCCGCACCATCAGGATCACGCGAATAGATGTAGGCGCGTCCCTGTGCCCGGTCAACGCGCTTTCAAACACCTGCCGCCGTCGGATCAAAACGCGCGCCCGAGCGTTTAGTGACCTACGCGCGCAAACCTACATCGAGGATGGGCGGCTCTGTGACGGCGTATCACTACAAATTTGTTGGCCATCACGAATGGGCTCGCGTTGTGGCTCTATCGACGGTAGCGTGCGAAAATCTTTTTTGATCGGATCGATTGATGAACCTTCCCCGCCTCGTCCTCATCGTCGCGCTGGCTCTTGGGGCTGCTGTCGGTTGCACCTGGGTCGGCGCGCCGGAGCGCGCCAGCGATACGCAAAACCTCAACGCGGTCACCGACGACATATCGGCGCTGACGATGACGCAATCGGACGTAATGCACGCCGCCGATCCGATGTCCAACACCGTACTTCCGCGTCATTATCAATTATCCCCGGAGTGACGCAGGCGGCTCCTTCGGAGCACCTCCCGTCATCCCGGTGAGAGCCTGTGGAACAATCCCTCCCCACTCATCGATTCGTCACCCCGGCGCAGGCCGGGGCCCATCGTGCCGCGGCACGGACCTATAGTTGTTGTCTAAGCGATTGCATCTGCTCGAAAAGCTTGGAGTGGCGGAACCATGGGTCCCGGCCTTCGCCGGGAAGACAGAAGTAATTTGCGCTGAACCGTGAGCGCGATCTTCATTCGTCACAAACTCTGAGGATGAGCCCTGGCCGCGACGCGGCCGAGGGTCCATAGTTCAAGGATGACGACCTTCATCACGATTCTGCTCGTGCTCGCAATGCTCGGGACCCTGACCGTCCTCGGCTTTGGTGTCGCTACGATGCTGCGCGGCGGCGATCCACGCCGCTCCAACAAGCTGATGCAGTCGCGCGTGATCATGCAAGCCCTGGCGCTCGTGCTGCTCGCCGTGCTGATGCTGCTGGCCAAGCATTAGTCGAGGAGCCGACCATGGTGCGGCTGACCCGGATCTATACCCGCGGCGGCGACTCCGGCGAGACCTCGCTCGGCGACGGCGCTCGCGTGTCCAAGCACGCTTTGCGGGTCGCGGCTTACGGCACCGTCGACGAGGCGAACGCCGCCATCGGGATCGCCCGGCTTCACGTCGACACGGCGGCCGACGCGATGCTCGGCCGCATTCAGAACGATCTCTTCGATCTCGGCGCCGATCTGTGCACGCCGGCGCATCGCAGGCGCGCGGCCGGAGCGTTGCGCATCGTCGCGGCGCAGACCGAGCGTCTCGAAAGCGAGATCGATGCGATGAATGCCGCCCTGGCACCGCTCAATTCCTTCATCCTGCCGGGCGGGAGCCCCGCCGCAGCTCATCTGCACCTCGCGCGAACGGTGGTGCGGCGAGCCGAGCGCCTGGTCAGCGAACTGGCCGGCGCCGAAGAGGTCAACCCAGAGGCGTTGAAGTACCTGAACCGGCTGTCGGACCACCTTTTCGTTCTGGGCCGGCACGTCAACGATCGCGGCACTCGAGACGTGCTCTGGAGACCAGGTGCCAACCGCTGATCGACGGCCGGGGATGGCAAACCGATGGCCGAGGCTCTACACTCTCACGAACCGAACACGATAGGGGCGAGCGATGATCGTCGAACAGATCTGGACCGCGAACGCCGGTCGCAACTTCAACTATCTGATCGCCTGCGCGGAAACCGGCGAGGCGCTGGCGGTCGATCCGCTGGATCATCAGAAATGCCTCGCCGCCGCCCGGGCGAAGGGCTGGACCATCAAGCAGATCCTCAACACCCATGAGCATCGCGACCACACGGGCGGCAACCAGCAGGTGATTGCGGTGACCGGCGCCCCGGTGCTGGCACATGTCAACGCGAAGGACAAGATTCCGGAGATGAGCCGCGGATTGCGCGCTGGCGATGTGATCAAGATCGGCAAAACGGTCGAGCTCGAATGTCTGGATACACCAGGCCACACGATGAGCCACATTTGTGTCAGGTCGCACGGGGACACACCGGCACTATTCTGCGGCGATACGCTGTTCAACGCGGGTGCCGGCAATTGCCACAACGGCGGCCATCCGAACGAGCTGTACAACACCTTTGTCAATCAGCTCGCCAAATTGCCGGAGGAGACGCTGATCTATCCAGGGCACGATTACATCGCGCGTAACCTCGGCTTCACCCTCGACCGCGAGCCGGACAACGCCAAGGCCAAAGAGATGCTGCCGGCGATGGAGAAACAGGACACGGCCAAGGCGCTCACCACCACCTTGGCGTTGGAACGGGAGATCAACACCTTTTTCCGGCTGACCAGTCCATCGGTAATCCGGCGTTTGCGCGAGGCCTTCCCCGACCTCCCGGAGAATCCGGATCCGAAAACGGTGTTCCTGAGGCTGCGCGAGCTCCGGAACAAGTGGTGACGGCGCGCCTCTGCTCGCTGATTGAAGCCGGAGGAAACTTAGCTCACGCCTTGTCCAACCAGACCGTATCCTGCCGGACAACGTCGTAGACGCCGAAGAAGTCGTAGGGGTTGAGACCCTTTACGTAATCATACCAGACGTCGTTGATCTTTTCCCAGGCGACCGGCAGCACCGGCGGATCCTCTTCCATGATGGCTTCGGTCTGCCGAACCAGCGCCAGGCGTTTGGCCGGATCGACCTCGCGGTCGATCTGGTCGACGAGCGCATTGAATTTCGGGTTGTCCCAGAGAGAATAGTTCTGCGGGCCGCCGGTGCGGTACCAGGCGTTGAAATAATCCGAGGGGTCGAGCAGGGTCGACACGACAGCGCCGATCGCCAGGTCGTAATGCCCGCTGGCAGTATCGTCGAACCATACCAACTCGACGACGGTGCGCAGATTACACTGGACATTGAGGCCTTCCTGCAGCATCGCTTGAATGGCCTGCGCCCAGAGTTTAAAGCTGGCGACGTCGCGCACCATGAAATCCAATCCCTTGAGGCCGTCGGCATAACCCGCCGCGGCCAATAGCGCGCGCGCTTCTTTCAGTGCCGCCTCGGTATCCGTCTCATAGCCGACCCGCTTGCTGAGCTCGTCAGGGGGTGTTGCGAAATCCGAGAACGGATAGATGAAGCCGCCGACCCGCATCGGGGTCACGTCTTTGACGACGTCGATCAATGCCGGCCGGTCGAAGGCCAAATGCAGGGCGCGGCGCACCCGCGGATCGTCGTACGGCTTGTGCTTGGTGTTGACCCAGACGCCCTGGATCACGCTCTGGTTAAAGGCGGTGGTCGACAGACCGGGCGTCGCCTTCGCCTTGCGGGCTGTAACCGGGTCAGTGATGCGAATGTAGTCGCACCGGCCCGACAATATGGCCGAGCCCAGCTCAGGCGAAAACGGGATCAGATTATAGAACTCGATTCCATCGAGATAGGGAAGACCATTGTTCCAGTAACTTTTGTTCTTCTCGACAACCCTGACTTCATTCTCGACATAACGCACCGTGCGGAACGGGCCAGTGCCGGGATAAGTGGTCACCTTTCGCAGGTTGTAGTTGTTGTCCTCCAGCGTCTTCTTGCGGACGATCACGTTCCAGCCACTGGCCAGCGCAAGCATGATAAAGGTTTTGGGGCGCGGCTCGGCCAATTTGAATTCGACCGTATAGGGATCCTTTGCGTTGATTTCACTGACCGCCTTGAACAGGATGCTGCGCGGAATGCTGATGCCCGACGGCGGTTTGGCAATGCGATCGAACGTTGCCTTCACGTCGTCGGCAGTAAGCTCGGCGCCGTCATGGAACTGCACTCCTTTGCGCAGAAAAAAGGTGTAGCTCTTGCCGTCCTTCGAGATCTCCCAGCTGTGCGCCAGATCGGGAATGATCGTCTGACCGCCATCGCGCGGATCGTGACGGATCAAATTGTCGAACATGCCGGCCATCGCGCCGAGGGTCGCGATCGTCCCCGCCTGGTGAATATCGAAATGGGGCGGGCGCATCAGTATGCCCAAGCGCAGGACGCCCCCGGATTTGGGATTGGGCTCGGGCGCCTTGAGCTGGAACTTCGAGCCGTCGAATTGGTCGGGGATCTCGGCGGCATGTCCGAAGCGCGCCGCCAGCCCGTTAATGCCCGCTATGGCGGCGGCGCTACCTTGCAAGAAGCTGCGGCGGGTCCACCACGGGCGTGCGAAGCGCGGGTCCGTCATAACCTCTCTCCTCCCTTGGGCCTTTTCAGGAACGAGCCGGGCGTGCTCTGATGGCGTCGAATATCACACAGAAATCTTGGGAGCCACTGGTTGAGTCAAGCAGCAGCCGTTGAACAGGCTCGTTCAGCACTCGACGCCGAGCCGGGTCGTGCCATTCTCGAGATCGATAACCTTCAGACGCATTTTTTCACTTCCGCCGGGGTCGTGCGGGCGGTCGACGGCGTGTCTTACGGCGTGCACAGCGGCGAAACCTTGGGGGTCGTCGGCGAGTCCGGATGCGGCAAGAGCGTGACCGCGCTGTCCATTCTGCGCTTGGTCGCCAACCCACCAGGGCGGATCGTCGGCGGGGCGATCCGCTTCGCCGGCGCCAATCTCCTGGATCTGAGCGAATCCGCGATGGAGGGGATTCGTGGAAACGACATTTCGATGATCTTTCAGGAGCCGATGACCTCGCTCAATCCGTTATTGACGGTGGGGCGTCAGATCAGCGAGGCGATCGCCTTGCACCGTGGCTTATCGCGGCACGACGCCAGGGACCAGGCGGTGGAGATGCTGCGCCGCGTGCACATCCCCGAACCGGAGCGTCGCGTGGACGCCTACCCGCATCAGCTCTCCGGCGGCATGCGCCAGCGCGTCATGATCGCTATGGCGGTATCGTGCGATCCGAAAGTCTTGATCGCCGACGAGCCCACAACCGCGCTGGATGTGACGATCCAGGCCCAGATCCTCGACCTGATGCGCGAGCTCCAGGACAGGCTCTCTACCGCGATCATCCTGATCACCCACGATATGGGCGTGGTCGCCGAAAATGCCGACCGGGTGGTCGTGATGTACGCCGGGAGAAAAGTCGAGGAGGCGAGCGCCGAGGCATTATTCGAGCGCCCCGGCCATCCCTACACCAAAGGACTGCTGGGCTCAATCCCCAATCTCGAGGTCGCGGCGCACGCCGGCACTCGGCGCCCGCGGCTGAACGAGATCAAGGGCATGGTCCCCTCGCTCGCCGACCTGCCGAAGGGCTGCACCTTTGCGCCGCGCTGTGCTGTCGCCACCGCCGAATGCCATGCAGCCTATCCGCCGCTGCTCCAGCACCGAACCGGGCATTGGATAGCCTGTTGGCACGCCGAGCGCGTGCTCGACGGTGCGGCATGAGCCCGCTACTCGAGGTACGCAGTCTCAAAAAGCATTTCCCGATCCACAAAGGCGTCTTCTCGCGCGTCTCCGGCCACGTCTTTGCGGTGGACGGGGTATCGCTTCACATCGATCGCGGAGAGACACTTGGCCTCGTCGGCGAGAGCGGCTGTGGCAAGTCGACAGTCGCCCGGACCCTGTTGAAATTGCTTGAGCCAACCGATGGGAAGATCCTGGTCAACGGCAAGGACATCACCGATTTCGACGCGGCACAGATGCTGCCGTACCGACGCCAGATGCAAATGATTTATCAAGATCCCTACGCCTCGCTCAATCCGCGGATGTCGGCCGGCGAGATCGTCGGCGAGCCATTGATCATCCATCGCGTGGCCGCCCCCAAAGAACGCCGCGAGCGGGTCGCGCATTTGTTCGATCGGGTCGGTTTGCGACCCGAACTGGTGAATGCGTTCCCGCACGAGTTCTCCGGCGGGCAGCGTCAGCGCATCGGGATCGCCCGCGCACTGGCATTAACCCCCGAGTTGATCGTCGGCGACGAGCCGGTGTCGGCGCTCGACGTGTCGATCCAGGCCCAGATCATCAATCTCCTGATGGACCTGCAGGACGAATTCAAGCTGTCTTACCTGTTCGTGGCCCACGACCTCGCTGTCGTCGAGCACATTAGCGATCGGGTGGCAGTGATGTACCTCGGGCGCATCGTCGAGACCACCGACAAGGCCAGCCTCTTTGAGATGCCGCTTCATCCCTACACGGAGGCGCTGCTCTCTGCTGTACCCATCCCCAAAGCAAGCGCCAGGAGTCGCAAACGGGTGATCCTCGCGGGCGACGTGCCCAGCCCGATCAACCCGCCATCGGGCTGCCATTTTCATGCCCGATGCCCTTACGCAATGGCGCGCTGCCGGCATGAGGTCCCGGCATTGCGCGAAGTCAAGCCGAGGCACTGGGCCGCGTGTCACCTGCACGATGGCGGCGTGAGGTTTCCGCTCGCCAAGCCCGCGCGTGCATAGCCCGGCGGCCAAGTGGTGCAGGGGGTTCTGGGATAGTAGAGTGGGGCTAGCCGGGCAGGGGCGCAGTGGATTACCGAAAGTCTGCGCGGCGTCGAGGGCATCCTCGGGCTGAGTTCGGTCGAGATTGAACTCCCGATTCCGACCTCTATGAGGGCATCGCGCTCGGCGACCCTGCGACTTAAATGCCGGCTAGGCGCACCCTTCTCGTCACACGGCGGCGCGCAAGCGCGGGTCGAGAACGTCGCGAATGCCGTCGCCCAGCAGATTGAACGCAAGCACCGTAATGGTGATGGCGAGACCCGGAAACAGCACGAGCCACCACGGCGGAACCAGTCCGGCATTCAAGGCGTCCGACAGCATGTTGCCCCAGGTCGGGGTCGGCGGCGGAATGCCGACGCCGAGAAATCCGAGTGCGGCTTCGATGACGATCGCGACCCCCAAATGGGTGGTGGCGAGGATCAGATAGGGCGCCACACATTGCGGTAAAATATGCCGCAGCATCAGGCGCAGATGTGAGGCGCCGAGGCCGCGGGCGGCCTCGACATAAGACATTTCCTTCAATGACAGCACTACCGCCCGGATCACCCGCCCACCAAACGGGATCCGGGTGATCGCGATGGCGACGATAACGGTGCCGATACCGGCACCCAGCGCCATGGCGATCGCCATCGCCAGGATCAAATCGGGAAAGGATTGAAGAAACTCGATTATCCGCTGACTAAGGATGTCAAAGCGGCCACCGAAATAGCCGCTGGCCAATCCCCACAGGGCTCCGAATGTGGTGCCGAAGAGCACGGCGCCGATGGCTACGGTCAGCGACATACGGCTGCCATATATGACCCTGCTCAATGTATCCCTGCCGATCTGGTCAGTACCGAAATAGTGCTTTGCGTCAGGCGGTTTCGACATTGCCCGGAAGTCGGATTTCAATGGTTCATAGGGCGCGAACACTGGCGCTGCGATGGCCATTACCAGGATGGCGGCGGCGATGCATCCCCAGAAAGCCGACAGTGGAGACCGTTTGATGAACCTGCTTAGGCCACGCCCACCGCGCCGCAGCAGCGAATGCTCGACGGCCCGTTCGGTCGCCTGTGACGAAAAGGCGGTGTCGGGCTCGATCGTCGTCATTGATAACGGATCCTCGGGTCGAGCCAGGCGATCGTCAAGTCGACCAGAATGTTCAACCCCACGAATACAACCGCGTACAATAAGACCAAGTTCTGCATGACGAAGACATCGCGCTCGCTGACGGCCGTGAACATTGCGTAACCAAGCCCGGGCGTACCAAAGGCGCGTTCGACAGGGATCGATCCGGCAAGCACGAACCCGAGCAGAATGCCCGATAGGGTAATAACCGGCAGCAGCGCATTGGGCAAGGCATGGAAGGCGATCACCGGACGGCGGCTCAATCCTTTGGCACGAGCGGTGCGCACGTAGTCCTCGCGGATGACCTCCAACAGGCTG
Source organism: uncultured Alphaproteobacteria bacterium (assembly GCA_963703745.1). Classification (GTDB taxonomy): domain Bacteria; phylum Pseudomonadota; class Alphaproteobacteria; order ATCC43930; family CGMCC-115725; genus AP-15. The sequence continues at coordinate 639,247 of CAVPFL010000003.1, forward strand.
GAACGGGCCATCCGGGCGATGTAGGCCCCTTGCCCCAGACCCAGCACGACGGCTGGTCCAATGACGATCTGCAAGTTCGCCCAGGGGTCGGCCCACAGCGAGGCCCCGCCAAGCGGGGCGCGATAGCCAAACCAAAACAGCGACGCGAGCACGATCAGCATCCCAAGCCAGAAGCCCGGGATCGCCAAAAAGACGATGCTGATAAACCGCGAAACGTTATCCCCTAGACTGTTCGGACGCAGCGCGCTGACAAGGGCCACCGGGATCCCGACGATCCAGGAAAGGATCACTGCCATGACGCCGATCTCCGCGGTCAGCGGGCCGCGCCGCGAAATCATCTCGGCGACGCTTTCGGCGCGGAAGAACGACCGGCCGAAGTTGCCCTGGGCGATGTCTTTTATCCAGTGCAGATATTGCACCCAGAGCGGCTCGCTCAACCCGAGCTCCGCCATGTAGTGAGCGCGTTCTGCTTCGCTCAGCTTGGTATACCCTTCGGGACCAAAAATCGCGACCAGCGGATCCCCCGGCAGGATCCGCAAAACGATGAACACGATTATCGAGACGCCAATCACCGTCAGCGCGCCAAAGGCTAGGCGCCGCACGATATAGCTGTACATCGCAGATCGTACCGCAGGTTACAGAGCGTGGACATCCGGGGATCGGTTGTAGAAATGAATGGTATATTTCTCCGATCCTGGCAAGCGGCCGGAGGGACCGAGTGGAAGCAAACGAGATTGCCGAGACGATCCATGGCGGGCACGAGGCCGACAGCGCCGAGGGGGACGCAACATTTCGGAAGTTTGCCGCGATTTATCTCGGCATCGTCGCGATGCTGCTCGCGATCACCTCGCTTGGCGGTTCGAACGCGACGAAGGTGATGCTGAGCGCCAATATCCAGGCCTCCGACATCTATGGGTACTATCAGTCGAAGTATATTCGGCAAACCGTGTATCAGACCACTGCCGAGGAGCTCGAAGCGCAGCTGCTCGCCGAACCCGACATGCCGGATGCGGCCAAGGCGAAGTTCGAGGAAGCGATCAAACGCTATCGTTCTCGGGCCGAACGCTATGAAAGCGACCCGTCAACCGGCGAAGGCAAAAAAGAGCTGCTCGCGAAGGCCAAGGAATGGGAGGCCAAGCGCGATCACGCCGCCGAGCGCGATCCGAATTTCGACTTCGCGGCGGCGCTGTTCCAGATAGCGATTGTGATAGGTTCAGTCAGCATCGTTGCCGCTTCGCGTTCGCTGATCAAATTGAGCGGCGGCCTCGCCATCCTGGGCTCGCTGCTGATGATCAACGGCTATTTCCTGATCGTCCACCTGCCGTTCGAATGAGGTTCACGTTCTAGCCGGGGTAGATCTGCACGCTGCTCGCCACCGAGTCTGCAACGTGTTCCTTTGTGATCACGCCCGCGATGTTCTGCGGCCGCGGCACGCCACGACCGTATACGACGATGGCCATGACCGCGCGTTTGCGCCAGATCCGCTGGATCACCTCGAACATGACGTCCTCCGCACGCACGATCGTGAAGTTGGCGCGCGCCACATCGCCCAAAGTTATGCCAGTGTCTATGCTCCCCAGCCCGCGGCGCAGCCCCGTGTTGACGCGAACGACGCCGAAGATCCGGCCGTTTCGGGTGACGATGACGTGCCGCATCCGCCCGCCGTGCTCGGGCCGGCTCAGGAAGTCGTCGAAATCGGTCTCGGCGGGCAGGATCAGCACGTCGGTATCCATGACCTCCGACGCACGCCGCACGAGAAACATGTTGGCTTGCAGCGCTTTGGGTACGAGGTGGCCGCGCCGGCTCAGCTTCAACGTGTAGATGCTTTCCGGTGACAACACGCGGCGCACGCCGAGGCTGAACGCGACGGCGAGGATCATCGGCAGCACGATGCCGTAGTCGCGCGTCATCTCAAAGATCATCGTGACGGCGGTCATGGCGGCGCCGGTGGCGCCGCCGACCATCGCCGCCATGCCGACCATCGCGAACGCCGGCACATTGATGTCGAGCGGGACATGAAAGGCAATCATGGCCGACGCGAACGCGCCGCCGATCGTGGCGCCCATGTAGAGGGAGGGCGAGAAGATCCCGCCCGACGAACCTGATCCCAGGCTGGTAGTCGTGGCGAAGAGCTTGCAAACGAAGAGCAGCGCCAGCAGCCATACCGCGCTCAACTGGCCGAACACGATGGCCTGCACCGTGGCGTAGCCGACGCCTTCGATGTAATAGTGGCCGAAATTTTGGTGCAACAGATAGATCAGGATGCCGACCAGCAGCATTCCCAGCATGTGCCTCGCGTAGGGTTGCTTGATCTTGTCAAACAGATCTTCCAGAAGGGGTAGGCCGCGAACAAAGCCGGTCGCGGCGAGGCCGGAAATCACACCGAGAGCGGCGTAGAGAAACAGCAGCAAGGCCGCGCCGACATCGGGATGCTGGAGCGGGGCCAGCGGCACGACGAACGCTGGCTGATCGCCGAAAAAGAATCGGCCGATAAAGGTCGCGATTCCCGTCGCAAGCGCCACCGGTAGGAAAGTGCGGACGCTGACCTCCGGCATCATCAGCTCGATCGCGAACAGGACGCCGCCGATCGGTGTATTGAACGTCGCCGCGATACCGGCTCCGGCGCCGGCCGCCACGAGAATGATGCGCTGCCCCTGGGGCATCCGGATGATCTGGCCCAAGGTCGAACCGAATGCCGAGCCGATCTGAATGATCGGTCCCTCACGGCCGACGGCCGCCCCGCTGCCGATGGCGAGCGCCGAGGCGAGCGACTTCACCACGGCGACGATCGGACGGATTACACCACCATTGTAGTAAATTGCGTCCATCACCTCGGGCACGCCGTGCCCTCTTGCCTCAGGCGCGAATTTGGTGACGAGGAAGGTGACGCCGATCCCCCCGATCACCGGTACCAGGATCACGAAGGGTCCCCACGGGCTCGGCGGCGTAAAAATATTGGCGTCGTACCGCACGGCGAACTGGCCGAGGAAAAACAAGTTGTGCACGAGACCGATCAAATCGCGGAAAACGACTGCACCGAGCCCGCCCACAACGCCGACGCCAAATGCCAGCATCGAGAGCAGCGGGAGCCCGATGCGCCGGATCTCGTCTTCCGCCGCCGCGGTCGAGAAACTTGGACGGGGATGGGCGGCGGCGTCGACACCGTCCTTGACCGTCGCGAGATCAGAAGCCGTGCTGTTAGGGTGTCCGGCTGGCATTGATGCCTCTCAGCTCGCCGACCCGGCGCATGCGCCGTCCTATCGAGCCGCTAACTAATTTGGCATAATCGCGTTCCTTCGGTAACACGCCTCGCCGATCCATCAGGTGGGCGGCAACATGGAGGGAGACAAATTATGCCAGACAATCAGCACTGGGTCGGCACCTGGACCACGGCTCCGGCACCCGCCGAGGGTGCGGCCTTCAGCAATCAGACCTTGCGAATGACCGCACGCACGAGCCTCGGCGGCGACACCCTGCGGGTGCGGTTGTCGAACGCCTACGGCAACCGCAAGCTGACCGTCGGCGCGGCCCGCATCGCATTGCGCGACACGGGCCCCGGCATCGTATCCGGCTCGGATCGGAAGCTCACCTTTGGCGGCGCCGAAGCCGCCACGATCGCGGCGGGCGCGCTGCTGGTCAGCGACCCGGTCGCTCTCGATCTTCCGCCGCTCGCCGACGTCGCCGTAAGCGTCTATTTGCCCGAGGAACTGTCGCCCAGTTTCGGGATCACCGGGCGCTATGCGCGGCAGACGAACTACGTCTCGCCTCCGGGCGACTTCACCGCCTCGGTCGTCATGCCGGTCGGGCAGATCACCGGCGACTGGTTTTTTGTCAGCGGCGTTGATGTTCTGGCGTCTCCGGACACGGGTGCGGTCGTGGCGCTCGGCAATTCGCTGACCGACGCCAACATTTCGACCCTCGATGCGCATTGCCGTTGGCCCGACCAGCTCTCCCGGCGGCTCCAGGCTAGGCCGCGCGGCCGTCCGATGGGGGTAATGAACCAGGGGCTCGGCGGTAACCGGATCCTGCACGACATCCGAGGCGACAGCGGTTTGCGCCGCTTCGACCGCGATGTGCTAGCCCAGCCGGGGGTCACGCATGTGATTGTGATGCTTGGCACCAACGACCTCCGCAACCGGTGGGCCAAGCCCGAAGAGGAAGTCAATGCCGATCAGATGATCGCCGGCTTGAAGCAGCTCGCGGTGCGGGCCCATACGCGCGGCATCAAGATCTTCGGCGCCACATTGACCGGGTTCGAAAACGAGACCTTCCTGCCGGGCGCATGGACGCCGGAGCGCGAGAAGACGCGCCAGGCAGTCAACGAGTGGATCCGCGAGGGCGGCGCTTTTGATGCTGTGGTCGATTTCGACCGGGCGCTACGCGACCCGGAACGCCCGGCTCGGATGCTGCCGATCTACGATTGTGACGACCACCTCCATCCGAGTGACCTCGGCTACAACAAGATGGGCGACGCGATCGACCTGTCGCTGTTCGACTGACGCGGCGACGGGCACGCTCGGTATTTGATTAGACCGCGGTCGCCGTTATATAGCGTAACCGGCAAGCGCGATGGTACGAACCCGCGCATAAATTGTTGGCTTCGATGCACTCGACCTAGCGAGCAACGCCGTGCGATCCAGAATCCTGCCTTTAGTGCTGCTCTGCGCCGGCTCCTGTGCGCCGCAGGCCCTGGGTCCGGGAATGCTGCTGTTGAGCAATCCGGACTTTCCGCTGATCAATGTCGAGGCCGTGATCACCGCCAACCCCGATTGCGACGCGCGCGACGAGGGCTACGTCTCGACCCTTGAATTTACGATGCCCAACAACGCGACCAAGTTCATCGATGTGCCGCCCGGCGCGAATGTCTGCTGGCGGAGCGATCGAAACCCCGGCCGACCGTCTCCGGGCAGATGGTCGAGATGGGATCGCGCCTTCATCGTCCCGGGGAGGACAATCAGCGCAAACCTCTAGTGCCGGATCGAAAGCCCAGTAGGCCCGGTCCGCCTATCGTGCGAGGCTGAACCGGATCGTCACCGAGACGTCGATCCTCTGCTGGGTCATTCCGGCAGGAAAGGGTGGCAGCGTTGCGCTGCGCATCATCTCCTCGATCGACGCGTCGATATCAGGAAAGCCCGAGCTCTGGGCGACGGCAAAGTCGAGGACGCGGCCACTGCGGTCGACCGCGAAACGCAGCACCGCACGGCCCTCCTCACCCCGTTGCCGGGCGGAATCGGGGTAGCGCTTGTGACTTTCGAGCCAAGCACTCAACAGAGCGCGATAGCCCGGGCTGACCTCGGTTGACGGCACCGGCGCAGGTACCGCCGTCGGTGCGTAGGCGGTCTGCGGCGCGGCGACCGCGGCCTGCGTGGGTTGAGACGGCGCGGGAATCGGGTTTGGTGCGGTCTGGTCAAAATGGTGGTAGACGGGCTTTGGTGTCGGCCTGACGGTAGGCTTGGGCGGCGGCGGGGGCTGAACCACCGGGACGGGGGTCACTGACGCCGGCGGCGGGGGTTCAGGCGCGACGACCGGTTCCTCCGGCGTCGGCGGCGGTGGCTCTGACTCGGGCGGCGGCGTTTCGACCTGCGGTGGCGGTATCTCGGCCTGCATCGGCGGTTGCGGTTCTTCCGGCTTAGGCAACGGCGCGAAGACTACCTCGATGCCCCCCGTGGCGAGCGGTTCCGGCACCGGCGGCATCCTGGCAGGCAGCAGCAGGACCAGCAGCGCCAGGCCAACCGCGTGTCCTGCAACGGATAAACTGAGAGGAAATTTGATCTCGCTCACTTCGAACCGGCGGCCTCTGCGATCAGCGAGACTTTGACGAAGCCGGCACGGTTCACCATGCCGAGCGCCTCCATCAGCTGGGCGTAGCTGATCGTCTGATCGCCTCGCACATAGACGATGCGGGTTGGATCTTCGGCGGCGAGCCCCGACAGGCGTTCGGCGAGATCGCCGGGTTCGATCCGCTCGTCTCCGATGAACACCTCGCCAACCCGGTTCAGGCTCAGGATCACCGGGGGTTTCGGATCGCTGACTGGCGCGGCCTGCGTCTTTGGCAGATCGAGCGGCACCCCGACGGTGAGCAGCGGCGCGGTCACCATGAAGATGACCAGCAGCACCAGCATGACGTCGACCATCGGCGTCACATTGATCTCAGCGAGCGGCTGATAACGGTCCTCACCGACTTCACCGGAGGCCGGCAGCGAAATGGCCATCTCTCAAGCCTCCAACGGAGATCGCGACAGCAGCCCTGCGGAGCGCCCGATCAGGCCCTGCATGCGTCCGGCAAAACGACCAAGATCGACGGTGATCTTGTTGTAGGCGACGACTGCCGGGATCGCCGCCGCGAGGCCCATCGCCGTCGCGAACAAGGCCTCGGCGATCCCGGGTGCGACGACCGCGAGGCTGGTGTTGTGCGCCGCGGCGATCCCCTCGAAGCTGCGCATGATCCCCCAGACGGTGCCAAAGAGACCGATGAACGGCGCCGCCGAACCGAGTGTGGCGAGGAACGGCAGGCGCACCTCGAGGTGCCGCAGCTCGGAATTGAGCGCAAGCCGCATAGCCCGCTCGATGCGATCCCGCCGTTCCCCGGCGGTTTCCGCTTCCGGCGACGGCTCGGCGATGCTCTCGGCCACCCCGGCTGAGAGCATCAGCCCGGCCGGATCGCCGTCATGGCCTTGACCCTCGGTCGCCAGCAGCTCTCGAGCCGACTGCGCGGCCGCGGCCCGCGCCTCGTGATCGCGGGCCGATCGGCTCGCCGCTCCGAGCCGCCAGAGCTTGTCGATGATGACCGCCCAGCTCCACACCGACGCCGCCAACAGCAGCAGCAGGACCCCTTTGACGACCGGGTCGGCATTCATGAACAGCTTGACGATTGAGAGAGTTGCGGCAGCGTCGTTCACGTTCGGCCTCTAAACATGACTGATTTAACCCGAGCTTGAAGCACGAAGAATGTGGCGGTGCGGCGGCACTAAAAGCGCTGCGTTAGCCCGGCGAGGAAGGTGCGGCGCGGACCGAATTGCGGCGCAAACACGCCGAGCCCGGTGCCGCTGCGAATCTGGTAGATCTCGTCGAATAGGTTGATCACGTCGAAGCGCAATTCCATTCCCTTCAAGAAGCCGCTGGCGATCGGCTGGACGATGCTGAAATTCACCTGCTGATAGCCGGGCAGAGCGGCCCCGTTCGGTAAGGTGCTGTCGGCTCTGAGACCGCTGCCCGCTGTGAGATCGACGGCGAACCGGGTGTTATAGGGAGGAAGCGTATATTTGATGCCGGCCGATGATGTGTAGGTCTGGTCGTGATCGGTGTGAATGGCATTAGTAGCTATTACGGCTAAATCGTCCGGGGAGAAGTTGAACTGGCCCGAAATGATGTTTTTTGCGAGCTCCTGCCCGGCGGAGAAATTGCCGTAAAATGACCAGTTGTCGATCTCATAGCTGAGGGTCAGTTCGACGCCTTTTACCCATCCTTTCTGGTAATTGAACGGGGTAAAGAAGACCGGCGCGCCGAACTGTCCTTCATCGATCAAATCGCTGGCGATCTTGTAATAGGCATCGATCCCGGCTTTGAGCCCGGGCAGGATGACTTGACTGGCGCCGACATCAAAGTAATGCGCGCGCTCCGCCTTGGGCGTCGAATCGAGCGTCACGGCCGGCGCCGCGGTGGTGTTCGCGAACAGCGAAATCGTCGGGGCTGCAATCAGTTCGAAGGGGGGAGGCTGGAAATAGCGCGAATAGCCGGCGTGAAAGGTCGTCACGTCGCTTGGCTGCCACACCGCATTGACCCGAGGGCTCAGCTGCCGCTCGCTCACGAATTCGGCGAACTGGTCGTAACGCGCGCCGAAATTGAGCGTAACAGTCGGAACAATCTTCCATTCGTCCTGCAGGTAATAGCTGTATATCCAGCCGGTCTTGCTTCCCGAATCGAAGATCGAGATTGGCTGGTCGGTCGTTTGCACGCCGTTTTGGTCGACCGGCAGCACGTTTGAGGTGGTACTGAATGGCGAGCGCTCGCGCTGGATAAAGAAGCCGCTGCGCAAGGTGTGCTCGGGAGAGGCGCGCCAGCTGCCGTCGCCCTGCACCCCGCTCGCCCAGTTCTGGCGAGACGCGGTCTGGGCGATGCCGTTGAACAGAAGATCGCCCGTGGGATTCCCCGGAGAAAAGTAGAGGCTGCTGTACCGGCTAAACCCGGCGATCTGGAAATCGATGTCGTCGACATGCTTTTGCCAGGCGAGGATCTGAAAATTGTTGATCTGGGTCTGGTTCTCATTGATGGCGGCCGAGGGAAAGTCGGTGACGCCATTGACGGTGAGCCCCAGGCTCGGACTCTGACCCGCGACTTGCGGTATTTGATATTGGCTGCGCGATGCACCAAGAATGGCGGTCAATCGCGAGGTCGGATCGATAATTCCCGAGACATAGGCAAATCCCTTTGGCTGTTGGGAGAAGTCGTGGATCGCGTTGGGAGTGGGCGCGGGGTTCTCGATGCCCTCCTCATTTTGCAAATATTCGCCGGTCGCGTAATAATCGATCTGGCCTACGGTGCCGCCCCATTCCGCGCTCGGCTGTAGGGTCGATTGCGAGCCGCCATACATCGTCACCGAGCCGCCCGGAGCGAGCGTCCCGGTCTTGGTCTGGATGTCGATGACCCCGGTGGTGCGCAGCCCGTATTGCGCCGGGAGGCTGCCGGTGATCAGCGACACGGAATCGGCGAGCCGCGTTTGCAACGCCTGGCCAAAGACGTTGATCCCTTCCGGCAGCTGGACCCCGTTGATACGGAATTGCAAATTGGCGTGATCGTTGCGCACATGCAGCTGGCCGAACGAGTCCTGCGCGACGCCGGGAGCCTGCAGCAGGAGGCGGTTAAACGGCTGGTTGTCGCCCTGGGGTTGTGTTTCGATCGCTTGTCGGCTGAAATCATAGACGGTCGCACCGAGACTCGGCTGGATTTCGCTGCGGGCGATGTTGAGTTGTGTGGCGACGACGTTGATGTCGAAAGATACGCCACCTTCTGGGGTCGAGGTTTCTCCTGTCGTCGGGGCTGGCGTGGCTCCTGCCGCCGGGGGCGGCGTGGTTCCTGCCGCCGGGGTCGGCGTGGCTCCTGCCGCCGGGGTTGGCGTGGCCCCTGCCGCCGGGGGCGGCGTTTCTTGCGCCAAGGCGGCACCGACGGCGAAAAACGTCGTAAGGACAAGCGGAAGGAACGTGGAGACACCCCACCCTCCCGCGCGGAACGGGTTCGTCATTTTATGCCTCGCGTTGAAGCCGCGCCGCAGCGGTGCCGCGGCGCTCAGTCAGGTGGATGAAACCGGCCTCAAGCGCGAGGAGGGGCCCGCGAACGAAAGAGAATGTAGGACCGAACAGGAACCCAAACCGTCTCGACCGCCGCGAGGTCCAGCGGCACAGGCGCGGACACCGGCGCTGCGACGAAATCGACCGGGGTGGCGCTGTGATGACTGAGAGCAAAGCAGATCTGGCAATCGTCGTCCGTCAGAGCCGGCGTCGAGGGGCCGGCGGGCGGGGCGGCCACCAGGGTTGTGGGCTCGCCGCGCGAAGGAAGCGGGATCGTGTGGTGGTGCCAACCGAACAGCACCGCCTGGAGGAGGATCGCTAAAATGCCGAGAGCCGCGACCCCGCGTCTTGACGGTGCCGACCTCGACTTGCCGGTCCAATCTCCCGAGGCGAAGCTTTGACGCACGTTTGGTTGAAGCCCCCCCAACCGCTCGATTACATGATACACTATATCACAATCCCGCGAAGCTCTTTCGCGATACCGGCTCTCGTCCTATGCTGAGCGCGCGAACAGGAGGAAGCCGATGAGATCTCTCGCCGCCATCTTACTTCCGGTCTTCCTCATGTATTCTGGCGCGTCACGTGCCGCCGGCGCAGACCTCGAGGTCATCCTCGCGGCAGATGTTTCGCGCAGCATCGATGACGCGGAATTCGAGCTGCAGCGCAAGGGCTACTCGGCGGCACTGACCGATCCCCGGGTTCTGACCGCGATCCACGCAAGAGCGAACGGAGTGGTTGCGGTGTGCTTCGTCGAATGGTCGGGCGAGGAGGATCAACAGGTCGTGGTCGACTGGACCGAAATCCGCGACGAGGAGGACGCCGGCAGCGTTTCTGCCGCGATCCTTGCCGCACCGCGCTCCTTTATGGGGCGCACCTCGATCAGCGCCGCAATCGATTTCGCGATGGCGCGTTTCGCCGCGGCTAAGTGGCAGGCCAATCGGCGCATCATCGACGTCTCCGGCGACGGCACCAACAACTCAGGCCGCGCCGTCACCGAGGCCCGCGATCAGGCGATCGCCAGCGGGGTGACGATCAACGGGCTGGCAATCATCAACAACAAGCCCAATCTCGGCTATTCGGCCCACACCCAACCGCCCGGGGGGCTGCCGCTTTATTACAAACAGAACGTGATCGGCGGGCCCAACTCCTTTCTGATCGTCGTCGAGGATTTTAATTCCTTTGCCGACGCGATGGCGAACAAGCTCGCCAAGGAGATTGACGTCGCCGGGCGTGGTGCAGGGGAGCAGGTGTCCTCGTTAGAGTAGAGGTGGGCGGGGGCGAAACACCACCTTGGGCTGAACGCCCAAGGCCGGCTCGTGCACGCTCGCCCCTTCCGACGCCTGAAAGAGACCACCTTCATGATCGCCTCCCACTCTCTCGTCTCGCTAATGGGGCAAGAACGTAGCGGGTTCTGCGCACGGCAACTATCGCGAGTCTCGGCGTTGTCTCCGATGGCATTTACGAGGACGAGCCTTGCAAGGCGACCCGCATCCATTGGCGTGTGTCGATCAAGGGGCGGACTACCGAGAGCCCGTTTGCGGCAGAATGGAGCTGTGCTCAGTGCGCGCTCCATCGCCACCGATATATTCTATGAATTTCTCCAGATCGTTGGGAGCCATTATCGCCTTTAGTGTAAAGACGTCGTGTGATGTGTGGGCGATCCCGGAACAGCAGCCGCGACCGGCCCTGTATCCCGCGAGCTTGACCACCGCAGCGGCCTCGGCATTATAAGATCCATACGGATACGCGAATTCTTCTACCGGTGCCTCAAGTTGAGTTTCAAGGATAGTTTTGCTGTTGTATATTTGATCCCATAACTCCGCTGAATCTGTAATTTTATCGAGACGCGGGTGTGATCGCGAATGGCTGCCTATCCTCATGCCGTCAGTCAGGAGTGTTTGCAATTGGGGCCACGAAATGAAATTGGGACGACCGATATAATTTGTTACGACAAAGAACGTCGCAGGGTAATGATATTTCTCAAGACTGGGTAACGCATTTTCGAATTGGGTGACCCAACCATCGTCAAACGAAATTATAATCGGCAAATCTGGCAATTCTTTACCATGTTCAAAAAAGTCCGCAAGATCAGAAAATGTGATCACATGATATCCGTTGTCCTGAAGATACTGCATTTGCTGAGCAAAGGCTTCGGGAGTTACGGTCAGCCGACGAAGCCCAGGTGAACCTTCGGAAACCGATTCACTTATGTGGTGATATACCAAGATCGGTACTTTTGCCGTCCGTTTTTCCGGGGGAATTGATTGGTGGAAATCCGTGGCCGGCGTGGTGGGGGGTTTCGATTCCGCTGCGATCGGGGTGATCTGCTGAGCTATCGAGGACAGACGTGGGTCCGGTATTAGAGCAACGAGCACCAGGAAACCGGCGGCCCACAGCCGTCCGATGAACGCGGATCTTCCACAGGTCATTGCCTCTCTTCCTCGCGTAGATCTTTTGGCTTCGGGCAGAGCCGAGTTCGGCCGTACAGAGCTTCTTCCGCGAATGCATTAAGGCGACATTCCCCCGATTCCCGTCCCAATGGGCATGATCTTCCGTCTCACCGAGGGCCGCGGCAACGAAATTCGATCGCAGCCAACCCGTTGGCAGGCAAAATGACGGGCCGCGCGGGTTTGCCGCTCTGGAACTCGCGGCGAGCCGTGGAAACTCGTCGGCGCGTCCACTCAAAGACTCGATCGCATTAGGCTTGCACCGGTCCGCGGAGTTCACGCGGCGGCTCGCCGCGGAGCGAGCTCAAGCGGCCGTCAATGGGCCGTGATCGTCACAGTGGTCGCCATGCGGATGATGAAGATGGCCGCTGACGCGGTAGTCTGTGTGATTGCCATGTGGCACCGCCTCATGGCCACAGCCGGGGCCGTGGACGTGGCCCGCGTCATGACCACCGCAGCGGTGGTCGGAAGTGTAGCTGTCGGGGTTCTCGCTCGATACCTCGATCGCGTGCTCGTCGACATGGTCTTCGTGCGGATGATGAAGGTGACCATCGTGCAAATAGTCTACGTGGCCACTGTGACGAACGGCCGGGTGTCCGCAGCCCGGTCCATGCTGGTGAGCGTGGCCGGCGTGGGTTGGGGCAGAGCAAGTCGTCATGGGATCGTATCCTTTCCGTGTTCAAAAACCGCGGACACCGCGGTGCGGTTCTCGGCCGCGTGGTCGATGGCGTTGCGGACCAACGGGAGCACGTGCTCGTCCGCAAGAGCGTAGAAAACGTGCTTGGCCTCGCGCCGGCGCCTAACCAGGCGAACGACGGACAAGGTCTTCAGTCGCGCCGAGACGGTGGTGATCTTCTCGCCCTCGTTCTCGGCCAGTTCCGACACGCATGCCTCGCTCTCGGCGAGCCTCAGCAAGAGCCGAAGCCGTTCCGGGTCACCGAGCGCCCGGAATATTTCGGCGGCGGCCTCAATCTGAGCCCGCGATGGGAGAGGTGCCGGGGGACGGGGTGGATGTCCGCCGTGCATCCTGGGTCGGTTCATTTTATAATCCGTCAATCCATCGAACAATGTAATGAGGCATTCGCTCGGCGCAAGGGCGTGCTCGACGCGCCAAGAAAGCCTCGCGAGGCATCGCTCAAGCCACTACTCGCGCTCGAGGCCTTCCGGTTGCGCTTTTCCCTCGACGATACGATATAAAATATCACTTGGCCTGGGCCGGTCGAGGCGGAACTCTCGAAGTCTGGATTCTTACTTCGCCTGCTTCTCGTGGGTGGCTCTCTGGCGGGGGGTTGGCCACGCCGGCGGCTCCGGGAGAGTGAACTTATGCCCCAACTGATCCTCGGGGGGCTTTTCTGCACCCTTGCGACGATATCCATCGCACAGGCGGACCCGATCAAGATCGTCGCCGCCGAGAACTTCTACGGCGACATCGCCAAGCAGATCGGCGGCCCGGACGTCGCCGTAACCAGCATCCTCAACAATCCCGACCAGGACCCGCATTTGTTCGAGGTCAGTCCGTCGGTGGGCCGGGACGTCTCGGGCGCGCGCATCGTCATCTATAACGGTATCGACTATGACCCGTGGATGGAGAAGCTCCTCAGGGCCGCCCGTTCGGACGATCGCAAGACGATCGTCGTCGCCGACCTGGTGGGAAAGAAGGCCGGCGAAAATCCGCATATTTGGTACGATCCGGCGACGATATTGGCCCTGGCCAAGACACTTTCTGACACCTTGAGCATTGAGGATCCAGCCCACACGGCCGGATATGAGCAGCGGCTGGCGCAGTTCGAGGAATCGACGAGGCCGATCCAACACAAGATCGGTGAGCTTCGCCAGCGCTTGGCCGGCACGCCGGTCACGGCGACGGAACCGGTTTTCGGCTACATGCTTGGCGCGCTCGGCATGCAGGTGAGGAATCAGCCTTTTCAGCTTGCTGTGATGAACAACACCGAACCCAGCGCTTCCGACATCGCCGCGTTTGAGAACGACCTCAAGGCGCATCGGGTCAAGCTGCTAATCTACAACAGCCAGGCGACCGATCCCGTTGCCGCACGAATGCGGAAGATCGCCGAGGCTTCCGGAGTTCCCGTAGTTGGCGCCACCGAGACCGAACCCGCCGGCATGGACTATCGGGGTTGGATGCTGAGCGAGCTTGATGCGATCGATCGGGCGCTCCCCGAGCAAAGCCGGTGAACGCCATTGAATTTCAGGACGTGACCTTGCGGCTCGGCAGCCGCGACGTGCTGGCTCGGGTCAGCCTAGAAATCGTGCCGGGCGAGTTTATCGGTGTGCTCGGGCCAAACGGCGCCGGCAAGACGACGCTGATGCGCGCCATCCTGGGCCTCGTGCCCGCAAGTCACGGTGCCATCCGCGTCCTCGGCCGGCCGGCGGTTCGCGGCAATCCGGCAATCGGCTATATGCCGCAAATCCGCAGCGCTGCCGGATATTTGCGGTTGAGCGGTTGGGATTTTGTCGCCGGCGTTGTCGATGGCCACCGGCTCGGCCTGCCGTTGCCCAGTAAGAGAGTGCGCATCGAGGTCGATCGCGTTCTCGATCTGGTGGGCGCCGGCGAGTTGGCGCGGCGACCGCTCCTTGAGACCTCGGGCGGGGAACGGCAGCGCCTGTTGCTGGCGCAAGCACTGGTCGGTCGCCCGCGGCTGCTGCTTCTAGATGAGCCCCTGGTCAATCTTGACCCGCATTACCAAGGCGATGTCGTCGCGCTGGCAAGGTCGCTTCAGGCTGAGCTCGGCGTCACCATCCTATTCAGTGCCCATGAGCTCAACCCGCTGCTCGGCGCCCTCGACCGTGTGCTCTACCTGGGACGTGGTCAGGCGGCGCTCGGTACGGTTGACGAGGTGATCACCGGACCGGTGTTGTCCCGCCTTTTCGGTGCCGAAATCGACGTGTTCCGCGTCCAGGGTCGGATTTTCGTTATGTCGGGCGGCCACGATGTGGAGCGCAACCACCACCGCCACGATAACGGGTCGAGGGACCCGCACATTCGCCGTGTGCTAGGAGTTCAGCCTAGCGATGTTTGAATACGACTTCATGCAGAACGCCTTCGAGGCGGCGACCAGTGTCGCTGTTGTCTCCGGGCTGGTCGGCTATTTCCTGGTGCTGCGCGGACAAGCCTTCGCCGGTCATGCGCTCTCGCATGTCGGGTTCACCGGAGCCACCGGAGCGGTCCTGATCGGAATCCCGCCGCTCTGGGGTCTGGTGGTACTGACCGTGACCGCTGGAGTCGGCATGGGCGCAATGGGCGAGCGGCTGGCCGGGCGCGATGTCGCGATCGGCATCGTTCTGGCGCTCTCGCTCGGTCTTGGCTTGCTGTTCCTGCACTTCTTCACGGCTTACGCCACTCAGGCGACGTCCCTGCTTTTCGGCAATGTGCTCGCCGTCGACCGAGGCACCGTATGGACGCTTCTTGGGCTGGGTGTCGTCAGCATCGCCGCGCTGGCATTCATCTCGCGTCCGCTATTGTTCGCAAGCGTCCAACCGGAATTGGCCGAAGCGAAAGGCGTGTCGCTCCGGCTTTATTCGGTGTTGTTCCTGGCCATTGTCGGGCTCGCGGTCGCCGAATGCGTGCAGATCGTCGGCGTCTTGCTGGTCTTCGCGCTGATGGTGGGTCCGGCGGCGACGGCGCAGCGCTTGGCGAGCGCCGTTGGCACCGGCCTCGTATTGGCCGCCGCTCTCGCCCTGTTGGAAGCCTGGGCGGGTATTGCTCTCGCCTTCTACAGCGACTGGCCGGCCAGCTTTTGGATCACCTCGCTGAGCGCGGGCATCTATCTGCTCGCGGCCCTGAGCCACCCCGGCCGGGTGCTGTAGCCAGCACGAGTTGCTGCGGGCTAGGCCAGGACTGACTGTGGACCGGCAGCGATGTTCCCCGATCCAAGACCGCCGCTTCACGGGGCTGTTGACGGCCTGATCTCTCTCCGTCGTTGCCGTGGCGCTTCCCTCCCCTGCCGACACGGGGGCTTCGATGATGACGGTGCGGTGGAGGTTGGTCAACGCGCCGCCTGGTCCTCGTCGCTCCAGCGTTGGGAGCTGTCGACCGGAACCTCGCGATGCAAGGCATCGGATCAGTCCATCTCGGTGACGGCTGGCGTGTTCGGGCGTAGCGGCGTCCGCGGCGGATTGTTCTCGCGGCTGGCGTTGTTGATGCGGAAATAGTGCTCGGCGTGCTTGTAGAAATTCTCGGCGGCAATTCGGTCACCGGCCGCCGCCGCTTCTCGCGCCAGGAGTGATGTAGCGCTCGAATCTCTGATGCGCGGTGCCGCGGATGCGCGGATGCGAACGCTGGGGCCGTTGCTGTCGAAGGTCTGAGCGCGCTGGGGACCCCCTCTGCTGCTGGGATGGCCGGTTTCCGTGGAAGCGGTCCGCGAGACCGCTGCTGGCGCCATGGCGCCGCGCAAGCAAAAGCATTAGGATCGTCGGGCGGGAGGAGTGGACCGATAGGAGTGTGTGGATGTAAGCCCTTTTTGCGCGCGGCCTGGTCGCGGGCACGAACTCCACAATTCCGATGCCGCGGAGAGCGTGAACGCATTAACGGCAGCGGTCGGTTCGCCCTCCATCATTAGCGGCTTTGTTTGCGGCCGAGGAGGCCGGCGTCGACACTTCGAAGTGGCTGCAAACGAGCACGGAAACTCCCGGATGACATTTTCCGCATCGCCTCATTTCACCGGAGCCACCCGGTCGCGGTCGGCGGTTCTGCTTGTCGGCATCATTTTAGCAACGATCGGGTCGGTCTTGGCGAGCGCGGCAGGGAGCCAGTTCAGCGGCGTTCCCAGTGCAATGGGTTATCTTGCCGCTTCCCTGTTCGTCGCGGCGGCAGGCCTGATTTCCGCGGGCATGGTCGTTCACGGCCGCTTGGCCGCCATCGGTGATAAGGTGCGCGCCGAGAATACGCCTCAAGGCGGTGCGGACGGGGCCGATGCTGGGTCTCCCGTGAAATGGGCAAACAGGCTGGTATCGCGCCTGACACACTTCCGAGTGACATCAGGCTGGCTCGCGGGTTGGCCGCATGTGCTCGCGTCCACAGTGCTGGCTGCGATTGCGATGGGAGTGGTGATCACGGCCTGGCAGGCCGACGACCAGAAAATGCTTAGCCCTCTGATGCAGCAAGTATTTGGCGGGCTTGTCATCCTGTTCGCCTTTCCGCTCCTTCTGCTCGAGCGCACCTACGCCAATAGCGCGGGAGAGGCGCTACCGGAGGCGCCGCAGATCGAGCGGGTGTTGCGCGTCCCGCTCATAACCTTTGTCGGGTTGGGCACGACCAGCGTTCTGGCCTCGGTCGGCCTCGAATGGCCGGCGGTGATCGAGCGGGTGATCGCGATCCTGATTGGTCTGGTGTCGCTGGAGCTTGTCCTGCGCGGTGTCGCGATGCTTTTCGTACCGTGGGCGGCGATCGATACAAGGCGTTCAGTCGCCGACAGCACCATTGCCAGCCTGCTTCGTCCGCGACCGCCGAGCTTTGCCACCGTCGGCACCGCAGTCCGGCGTCGGTTCGGTATTGATTTGTCGCGCAGTTGGGCCTTGGCGTTCGTCCGGCGGGCGGCGGTGCCGATCGGCTTCGGCATGGCCGTCTTCGCCTGGTGCATGACCGGCCTCACCGCGCTGGGTCTCAACGAGCGGGCAGTCTATGAACGGCTCGGTGAGCCCGTCGCGGTCTTCGGGCCCGGCCTGCATGTGCATCTGCCCTGGCCGCTCGGAGTCATGCACCGATTGGAGCTGGGCGTCGTGCATGAAATTCCCATCGTCTTCTCCTCGACCGGCAAGCAGGGAACTCGAGGGGCCACCATTGGTCAGGGCGAGTCCAAGGCCGACATCGAAGGAATCGCGCCGGCAAGTGCAGACCGCCTGTGGAACCGTCCGCACCCGTCGGAAGCCAGCTACCTTATCGCCAGCGAGTCGCAAGGCAAGCAGAGCTTTCAAATCGTCAATATCGATCTGCAGGTGGTCTACCGCGTTGGCCTCTCGGAGCAAGCGGCGAAAGACGCTGCCTACGCGGTTGCAGACCCGGAGGCGCTGATTCGGGCGGTCGCGGGTCAGTTACTGGTGCGCTATTTTGGGCGAAACACTCTGCTCAATGTGCTGGGACAAGATCGCGAACGCTTCACCAACGAGTTCCGTGCCGAACTGCAGGAAAGACTGCAAGAGTTATCGACCGGCGTCGACGTGATCGCGGTGGTCGTTGAGGCAATCCATCCCTCACCCGACGCCGCGAGCGCGTACCACTATGTCCAGGCGGCGGAGATCCTCGCGAAATCGCAGATCTCGCTGCGTCGGGCCGACGCTATCGCTAAAGTCAAGTCTGCCGAGCAGACGGCTACCGAAGATCGCAACAATGCGCTTGCGACGGCTGTCGAACTTGACGATCGGGCCGGGGCCGAGAGTGTCCTGTTCAACGGCGATCGCCAAGCCTACCACCAGGACGGGCAGGTGTTTTTATTCGAGCGGCGGCTGGATCGGCTCAGCACCAGCTTACCGAAATCCAACTTCATCGTGATCGATAGTCGTCTGGAGGGCGCGACCGCGCCCACGATCGATCTCAGAAGCTTTAACCTGCCCGGGGCGGCGTACCAGCCCGACGATGCCGGGCCGAGCACGCGGTTGCCCAAAGGATCGCATTCTAAAGACAAGGGCGACTGATATTGGGGCGTTGATGTCGTCATCAATAGGATTGAACGAGATGCATCACCATCGTCACCGGGACCATTCTCACGATGATCCAGATGATGAAAGAGCGCAGCCGCAGGGCTGGTTCGTCCGCAATGTTCGCTTCCTCGTGGCCGCGCTGGTGGTTTGCGCGGCGGTGCTTTCCGCTTGTCTCGTCCTGGTTGGCCCGGGCCAGGCAATCGTCATCACTCGTTTCGGCGATCCGATCCGGGTCCTCACCAAGCCGGGGCTCGCCTGGAAGGTGCCCGCTCCCGTCGAAAGCAAGATCGACGTCGATCTGAGGCTGCGGACAACGTCAAGCGGATTGCAGGATGTGGGAACCCGTGACGGATTGCGGATCCTTGTGCAAGCCTATGTGGCGTGGCAAGTCCCTGACGATCCGGACCACATCAGACAGTTCCTGCGTGGGGTGCGAAACCAACCCGAAATCGCCGGCGAGCAACTGCGCAGCTTTGTCGGCTCGTCGCTGGAGATCGCAGCGAGCAGCTTCGATCTTTCAGCTCTGGTCAATACCGACCCGCAAAAGATCCATTTGGATCAATTCGAGCGCCAACTGCGCGACCGGCTCGATGAGCAGGCGCTCAACGTTTACGGCATCACCATCCGCCAAGTCGGCATCGAGCGTTTGACCCTTCCGGCCGAGACGTTGAAGGCCACGGTGGAACGGATGAAGGCCGAGCGGGCAACAGTCGCAGCGGAACGATCTGCCGAAGGCCAGCGCGCAGCCAACGAGATCACCTCCAACGCCTATCGCGATGCGCGCGTCCTCGTCGCCAAAGCGAAGGCCGACGCGGCCGGCATCGAGGCCAAGGCGCGCGTTGAGGCGGCCGACATTTACGGCAAGGCCTATAGCAGCGATCCGGAACTATACACGCTGTTGCGGTCGCTGGACACGTTGGATCAGGTGATCGACGAAAATACCAGGCTGATCCTGAGAACCGATGCCGCGCCGTTCAATGTGCTGGTTGACGGCCCGAACGGTACAGTCGGGACCGCGGCTGCCCCCAAGCCTGCCAATGAGAAGTGATGGCACCGCGTGCCAAAGATGGTGCCGAGCCCGATGGCGTCTGGGCGCAATCGGCCAAGATCGCGTTCCGATTTCTGTTCGTCGCCGTTGCGGTGATCGCGGCGGGATGGGCCGTGTCGAACATTCTTCAGGTGCCGCCGGACAGCCGCGCCGTCGTCCTGCGATTTGGCAGCGCCGTCCGACAGCAGGAAGCGGGTCTGCTGTTCGCTTGGCCGCGGCCGATCGAGCAGGTCGTCGTGCTGCCCTCGGCCGATCGGCAGATCCAATTCAGGATCGGCCGCTTTGACGCGGCGGGTGGCGGCCCGGCAAGCACGAGATCCACGCTCCCCGGCTCGGCGGCCGGTCCCACTGCCGACGTGATCCGCGGATTCGACATAAGCGATAATCCGAGGCAGAACGCCGGCTTCCTGCTGACCGGCGATTCCAGCGTCGTGCATCTGCAAGCGACATTGTTCTACCAGATCAAAGATCCGGTCAGTTATTTGATCTCGGCCGACCACGTCGGTCCGGCGCTTGAGCGACTGTTCGTCGCGAGCGCGGTCGCTGTGTGCGCGGCGCGGGATCTCGATACCATTCTGGTCGCCCGGCCGGAGGCCAGCCCCACGGCTGACCAAAGCTTTCGCACCCAGCGTGAGCAGCTCCGCACGGACCTGATGAACGCGGTCAATCGCCGCCTGCAGGACCTCGCCGAGCAAGGCGCCGGGCTCGGGGTCGCTGTAAGCAGGGTAGATCTGGTGGCGGCAATCCCAAGCGGCGCAAAGACCGAGTTCGATCGCGTGCTGATCGTTTCTCAATCGGCTGAGCGGGACATGGCGCAAGCGCGTACCGCGGCCGAAATGGCCGCGCAGCAAGCCAATCGAGAGCGGGACAGCATCGTCGTCCAAGCGGCGGCCAAGGCGGAGGAACAGGTAAATGAGGCGAGAACCCGCACAGCCGCGATCGCAGCGCTGGCGCGGGAGGCTCCCGGGCTCAGTCGGCAGACGCTCATCAACCGCCTCTATTTCGATCGTGTTGGCCGCATTCTGGTAAAGGCCGCGTCGGTCGAAGCCATCGCCCGTGACGCCGGAAGCCACGTCATTGTGCCTGGACCGGAGGAGAAATGACCGACACAACGCTAAGCCACACGGGCTTAGCTGCGCCGGATTCGGGTCTCCTCGCCACCTCCGAGCAGCATTGGCTCGGCCTACGGCTCACCGTTGCGCTGATTTCGGGCGGCTGCCTCATTCTGGCAGCCATCATACAGATCGCGGTGCCCAGTCAGCATGACGTCGCGGAGCTCGTCGCCGGCGTGGCCGCGCTGCTCGTCGCAGTGCCGGCGATTTCCGCCGCTTGGCACAGTCTGTGCCGCCCCGATCTGCATGGCATCACCGACCAGCTGATCGCTCTTGCGCTGATCGCCGCGTGGGCGGCCGGTGATCTCATCACGGCCGCGCTGTTGCCGATGATCATGACCATCGGACACGTTCTGGAAGAGCGCTCGCTGCTGGGCTCTCAGGAGGCGATCCGCGCCCTAAGCCGGCTGACGCGGATTAAGGCACGCCGACTGACGCTGTCAGGCGAGATCGAGGAGGTCGAGGCAAAAGCGCTTCGGGTCGACGACAGGATCGAGCTGCGCGGCGGCGATCGTATTCCCGCCGACGGAGTCGTCTTAACCGGGACTTCGAGCGTCGATACCGCGTCGATCACCGGCGAATCGGTGCCGATCGAGGTTGAGCCCGGCGCTGGCGTGTTCAGCGGTTCAATCAATCTCGATGGCGTTTTGGTGGTGAGAATCGCGAGCGTCGGCGAAGAAACGACCCTCGGGCGAGTGATCGCCTTGATGCAGGAGGCCGAGCAAGCAAAGCCGCCGGTGACGAGGTTATTGGAACACTACGCGCAGCGCTATATGGTGCTGGTGTTGCTGCTGGCAGCAGCGACTTGGTTCATGACCAATAGCACGGTGGCGATGCTTGCGGTCCTTGTTGCCTCCTGTCCCTGCGCGCTGGCGCTGGCGGCGCCCGCCACAGCGATCGTGGCGATCGCCGTTGCCGGCAGGCACGGGATTTTGGTCAAGGGCTCAGCCTTCCTGGAGAACCTCTCCACTGTCGATTCCGTCATATTCGACAAGACCGGAACTCTGACGATCGGCCAGCTGCGGCTGGTCGAGGCGAAGCCCGAACCCGGCGTTGAGGCAAGCGACCTGATCGAACTTGCCGGCAATCTCGGCGCTGCAAGCAGCCATCCGGTCAGTCGCGCTCTCGCTGCGCTGGTGCCGGAGCAGAAGCGGCTCAACATCGACGAACTCAAGGAGGCGAGGGGCTTCGGCGTGCTCGGGCGGCTCGGTAACGAGACCGTGGCTCTCGGCAGGATGGAACTCTTTGATGAGCTCGGAATTCAGAGCTCCCCGCCGCCCGACCACAGCAGTCCGATCGCCGGCGTCTCGTCCGGCTCTCGATTCCTCGGCTGGCTGCTGCTCGCCGATGAGCCGCGCCCGGAAGCGCGCGAGGCCATCGACAATCTCTGGGATCTCGGTCTGAAACATCAGCTTTTGATCACCGGCGACCGCGCCGGGGTGGCGCGCCGGATCGCCGATCATCTTGGCCTGAGCGAAGTTCGTGCAGAAGCGCTTCCGGCGCAAAAGATGGAATACGTCTTGGACGAGATCGCGGCCGGCTATCGACCGCTGGTCGTCGGTGACGGCATCAACGACTCGCTTGCCCTAAAGGTCGGCGCCGTCGGCGTCGCCATGGGCGCGCAAGGAACGGATGTCGCTCTTGCCTCTGCGGACCTGGTCTTGATGACCAACGATTTGCGTCGCCTCGGCACCTGCATCCGCCTCAGCCGCCGCTGTCGACGGACGATCTACGTGAATGTCAGCATCGGACTGGGATGGACGGTGGTTCTCGTCGCTCTCGCCGTAGGAGGCGTTCTCGGCGCCGCCGCTCCGGTGATTGCGGCAGTAACGCACAATATCAGCACCTTGATCGTGATGGGCAACGCCGGACGGCTGCTGAAATTCCAGGAGCCGCTGTCGTAGGCGCGGTATGGAGCCACATTTGCGCAAAATCACGCCGCGCGCGAACTACGGCTTGGCATGATCGTGCCCCCGCAGGTGCGGATCAGTCGCGATGTGAGCCGAAGAGGGGTAGAGTGCGCAAATGCCCACTCCGCACGATCATGCGGGAGCGCAGCAGTTGGCAGAAGAGGTTTGCCGGCGTGTGGGCGCACGCCTAACTCGCTTGCGCCGAGATGTCTTCATGCTGGTGCTTTCCGCGGAACGCCCGCTGACGGCCTATGAAATTCTCGACCTTCTGCGTCCCGATGATCCCTCGGCGACTCCCGCAGGCGTCTATCGCAGCCTCGATTTCCTGACTGAGCTTGGCTTGGTGCACCGTATCGAGAGCGCCAAGAGCTTCATCGCCTGTGCGATGCCGGACCACTCGCATCCGAGCCAAATGCTCGTCTGCCGGCGCTGCGGCACGGTTGTCGAGACCGAGGATTTGGGAGTCGCAAAGGCCACCGAAAGTCTCGGACGTCGTCTCGGCTTTGCCCTCGACCGCAGCACGATGGAGTTTGTGGGCCTCTGCTCGTCCTGTCGAGGATGAGCGACCGTGGCGGCGCAGGCATCCGGGACCACGACATCTTTCCATGGGAGTGGCAAGGGTGCCCTATAGGGCCGGCCCCCGATGGGTCCGGCGCAAAGGCGGCGGTGCTGAACCGTCGCGGCTGAGGACAGGCTGGTGCGCATGAATTCCGGGCCCATATGAGTTTCTTTGCCCCGGAGCGAGAGGGATGGCTGTCGCCTGCGCTCGCGTCGGTGCCCCCGATACAGAGACAATTATGGGCCGTTACCTGATCACATCCGCCCTGCCTTACATCAACGGCATCAAGCATCTCGGCAATCTTGCCGGCTCGATGCTGCCGGCGGACGTAC
The DNA here is from genome assembly GCA_963703745.1 of uncultured Alphaproteobacteria bacterium. Taxonomy (GTDB): domain Bacteria; phylum Pseudomonadota; class Alphaproteobacteria; order ATCC43930; family CGMCC-115725; genus AP-15. The sequence goes on from CAVPFL010000003.1 coordinate 662,593, forward strand.
ACGCACGGTTTCGGCGGATGCAGGGACATGAGGTATTGTTCATCTGTGCCACCGACGAGCACGGCACCCCGGCCGAGCTCGGCGCCCTCGAAGCGGGGCTCGACGTGAGCAGTTATTGCGATCAGCAACACGCCTTACAGCGCGACGTTTGCTCTCGCTTCGGCCTGTCGTTCGACTGGTTCGGTCGCTCCTCCAGCCGACAGAACCGCGAGCTGACCCAGCATTTCGCCGAGCGGCTGGAGGAAGCCGGTCTGATCGAGGAACGCACCACCCCGCAGGTCTATTCGATCGACGACCGGCGCTTTCTGCCCGATCGCTATGTCGAAGGAACCTGTCCGCGCTGCGGGTTCGAGAGTGCGCGCGGCGACCAGTGCGACAATTGCGGCTCATTGCTCGACCCGGTGGATCTGATCCGTCCACGGTCGAAGATCTCCGGGTCCGAGCGCATCGAGGTCCGCGACACGACCCATCTCTTCCTGTTGCAGGACCGGATGGCCGAACGCATCCGCGCCTGGGTGGACGCGGCGCAGGAATGGCCGCCTTTGGCCCGCTCGATCGCCTATAAATGGCTCGATGAGGGGCTGCAGCCGCGGGCTATCACGCGCGATCTCGACTGGGGCGTGCCGGTCACGAAGAATGGGCGCCCGCGCCCCGGTTTCGACAACAAGGTGTTCTACGTTTGGTTCGACGCGCCGATCGAGTACATCGCGGCGACCGCGGAGTGGGCGGACGCGACCGGCGGGGAATGGCGGCGGTGGTGGTGGCGCCCCGAGGGCGCCGCCGACGTCACCTATGTGCAGTTCATGGGAAAGGACAACGTCGCCTTCCACACCGTGAGCTTCCCGGTGACTTTGTTCGGCAGCGGCGAGCCGTGGAAGCTCGTCGACCGTCTGAAGGCGCTCAACTGGGTAACCTGGTATGGCGGCAAGTTCTCGACCTCCGAACGGCGCGGGGTTTTCATGGACCAGGCGCTCGACCTCTTGCCTGCGGATTATTGGCGCTGGCGATTGATGGCCAACGCGCCCGAGAATGCCGACAGCGCCTTCACCTGGAGCGGCTTCCAGAACGGGGTCAACGCCGATCTGGTCAATGTGCTCGGCAATTTCGTCAACCGGGTGGTGCGCTTCGGCGAGGCGAGGTTCGCCGGCGTCGTGCCCGATGGCGGGACGTCGGGACCCCTCGAACGCGCCCTGTTCGAAGAGCTTGACACCCACCTGCGTGAGTTGACCGAGCACCACGAGGCTATGGAGTTCCGCCGCGCGGCGGCCGAGACGCGCGCCATATGGGCGGCCGGGAACCAGTATCTGCAACGTGCGGCACCCTGGTCGGCGATCACGGCCGATATGCCGGCCGCAGCCTGCAGCCTGCGCACCGCGCTCAACCTTGCCTGCCTCGCCGCCCGGATATCCGCACCATTTCTGCCACACACCGCGCAAACGATTCTCGACGCGTTCGGGGTGGCGGATCGTCCGCTCCGCTGGCCGGCGACGCCCGCTGCCGTGCTGCTCGACGAATTGCCGCGGGGCAAGCCAGTGGGGCAGCTGCCGCTGTTGTTCCGCCGGATCGAGGACGCCGATGTCGCCGAGTGGTCGGCGCGCTTTGGCGGCGAGGAGTGAACGGCCTCGGCCGAACGGGTTAAGCGAATTCCCGGTTATTTCCCGGTTAGGCGCTTTGATTCCCGGTTTGGCCGCATCTGAATTCCCGGTTTGATCATCGGAAATTGTGCTCTTAAGTGACTGATTTTCTTATGATCCTGTGATCGATTTCGTGGCGTGAAAAGTTTTTTTCCCGGTTATTCCCGGAAAACCGTCATGACTGCGGCCGACCCGTTATCCCGCCACCAACACCATTCTCCGGCGCCGCCGGCTGCGGTGCATGATCCCGTGTGCGGGATGACCGTCGATCCGGCAAAGGCCGAGCATCGCGCCGAGCACGCCGGCCACAGCTATTTCTTCTGCGGCGCCAAGTGCCGTGAAAAGTTTGCGGCCGAGCCGGCGCGCTACGCCCCCTCCCCGCGCCCCGGTGCGCCCGAAGCTGGCGGGCGCATCAGCGCTGGCGAGGCCCTGTGGACGTGCCCGATGCATCCGCAAATCGTGCGCAACGAGCCCGGCGGTTGCCCGATCTGCGGCATGGCTCTCGAGCCGATGACGCCGTCGGCTGGCGATACCGTGAACCCCGAGCTGAGCGACATGACGCGGCGCTTTTGGGCAGGTGTAGCGTGTTCGGTGCCACTCGTCGCCATGGCCACGGCAGAGCATTTCGACAGAGCCGCTCTCGATACCCTTCTGTCCCCACGCATGGCGGTTTGGGTTCAGCTAATCCTCGGCACGCCGGCGGTGCTGTGGGGCGGCTGGGCGTTCTTTCGGCGCGGCTGGGCTTCGGTCCTCACCCGCCGGCTCAACATGTTCACCTTGATCGCGCTCGGCACCGGTGTCGCCTATGGCTACAGCCTGGCCGCAGCGCTCGCGCCAGGGATCTTTCCCGCCTCGTTTCGCGATCCCGACGGGCAGGTACCGCTCTATTTCGAAGCGGCGGCCGTCATTGTCACCCTGGTCCTACTCGGTCAGGTCCTCGAGTTGCGCGCCCGGTCCCAAACCAGCAGCGCCATCCGAGCGCTTCTCGATCTGGCGCCCAAGCGCGCGCGCCGGCTAGCTGAAGATGGCAGCGACGAGGACATACCCCTCGAAGACGTCGTCCCCGACGATCGCCTGCGCGTGCGGCCTGGCGAGAAAGTCCCGGTTGACGGCGTGGTGCTCGAGGGGCACAGCGCGGTCGATGAATCGATGGTCACCGGCGAGCCGCTGCCGGCCGAGAAGAACCCTGGCGACAAGGTGACCGGCGCCACCGTCAACGCGACCGGCAGTTTTGTCATGCGCGCCGAGCGCGTCGGGAGCGATACACTCCTTGCGCAGATCGTGGCGATGGTCGCCGAAGCCCAGCGATCCCGCGCCCCGATCCAGAGACTGGTCGACACGATCTCGGCCTGGTTCGTGCCGGCGGTGGTCGTCATCGCGCTCGCAACTTTTGTGGCGTGGTCGGTCCTCGGCCCGCCGCCGGCCATGGGCTTTGCTCTCGTCAACGCCATTGCGGTGCTGATCATCGCCTGCCCCTGCGCTCTTGGGCTTGCTACGCCAATGGCCATCATGGTTGGAACCGGGCGCGGCGCGCGCGCTGGCGTGCTCGTCAAGAACGCCGAGGCGCTCGAGCTGATGGAGAAAATTGATACACTTGTCGTCGACAAGACCGGAACCCTGACCGAGGGCAAGCCGCGCCTCGTCGGCGTCATCGCGATCGGCGCCGACGAAAACGAGCTATTGCGGCTTGTCGCCAGCCTCGAGCGCGGCAGCGAGCATCCCCTGGCCGCCGCCATTGTGAAAGGCGCTGAGGAACGCGGGCTCAGGCTCAGCACCGCAGCGGACTTTGCTTCGGAGACCGGAAAGGGCGTGGTCGGTTCTATCGAAGGCAAGCATGTGGCCGTCGGTAGCGCGGCGCTTTTGGCCTCGCTGGGCATCGAGCTGGGTGATCTCCCGGCCCGCGCCGACGAGTTCCGTAAGGAAGGTCAGGGGGTGATGCTGATTGCGGTCGACGGCCGCGCGGCGGGGCTCGTCGCCGTCGTCGATCCAATTAAGGAGAGCGCGATCGGCGCTTTGAAGGCGTTTCGCGACGAGCGCATTCGCGTCGTGATGTTGACCGGCGACAGCCGCACGACGGCGCAGGCGGTCGGACGCAAGCTCGGCATCGATGATGTCGTGGCCGAGGTGCTGCCTGATCAGAAGGCCTTGGCGGTGAAGAAGTTCCAGGACGAGGGCCGCTTTGTCGCGATGGCCGGCGACGGCATCAACGACGCGCCGGCGCTGGCACAGGCGCAGGTTGGCATCGCCATGGGCACCGGAGCCGATGTGGCGATGGAAAGTGCTGGCGTCACACTGATCAAAGGCGACCTGCAGGGGATCGTCCGAGCGCGGCGGCTCAGCCGCGCGACCATGCGCAACATTCGGCAAAACCTGTTCTTCGCGTTCGTCTTCAATGGGCTTGCGGTGCCGATCGCGGCCGGCGTGCTTTACCCCTTCACCGGCACCCTGCTCAATCCGATGATCGCCAGCGCCGCGATGAGCATGAGCTCCGTCCTCGTTGTCACCAATGCCCTGCGCCTTCGCACCGCCCGCCTATGAGCCCCGGGGAGGGAGCAGAAGAGCACGAGGGACGTGATATCCAATCTCGATCGCTACCAGCGAATTGCCCCGTTCTACGACCTGCTCGATTTGCCGTTCGAGCGGAGGCGTTACCGTGCGCTGCGGCCATTGCTCTTTCGTGGGCTTTCAGGCCGATTACTGGACGCAGGTGTCGGGACCGGTCGGAATTTCCCGTTTTATCCGAAGGGCATCAGCGTTGTTGTCGGCATCGACCTCAGTCCGCGTATGTTGGTGCGCGCCGAGCGAAGACGCGATCTCTCGCCCGTCCCGATAGAGCTAAAGCAGATGGACGTAACAAAGCTCCATTTCGCCAGCGATACATTCGATGCGGCTGTCGCTACGTTCTTATTCTGCGTTCTACCCGATCAGCTGCAGGTGCCGGCATTGCAGGAGCTCGGCAGGGTTGTGAAGCCGGGTGGACCCATCCGGCTCCTGGAGTATGTGCGCCCGCAGGCGAGGCTGCGGCGGATCGTATCGAAGATCTGGCAACCGTGGATCGCTTTCGCCTACGGGGCGAGCTTCGACCGGCAGACCGAGAAACATATTCCGGAGGCCGGATTGATCCTCGATGAAAGCCACTATGTGGTAGATGATCTACTTAAGCTTATTTGCGCACACGCGGGGCCATCTACCTGAGTCACGACCGCCGGCGGTCGACCTGAGGCGGGTCACGGGACATAATCGGGGGATGACCCCGCGAGCTGCCTCACGATGACGAACCGCCGGGACCTCTATCCGCCAATCGAACCTTATCGGGTGGGCGCCCTGAGGCTGGATGCCCGCCACGCGATGTATTGGGAACAGTCGGGGAACCCACGCGGCGCGCCGGTGCTGTTTCTGCACGGCGGCCCCGGCGCCGGCGCCACGGCGGTTCACCGTCGCTTTTTCGATCCCGACTATTGGCGAATCGTCATTTTCGATCAGCGCGGCGCCGGCCGGTCGACCCCCCTTGGCGAGGTCGAGGACAACACCCCGGCACATCTGGTGGCCGATATCGAGCGCTTGCGCACATTGCTCGGCATCGAAAGATGGCTCGTCTTTGGCGGCTCCTGGGGCTCGACACTGGCGCTCGATTATGCCGCGACCCACCCGCGGCGCTGCGCCGGGCTCATCCTGCGCGGGATTTTTCTATGCCGGGAGGAGGAGATCGACTGGTTTCTCTATGGTGTGCGCAGGGTCTTTCCCGAGGCTTGGCGCGCCTTCTCGGAGTTTCTACCGACGCCCGAGAGAGGCGACATATTGGCCGCCTATCACCGGCGCCTGCTCGACCCCGACCCGCGCATCCATATGCCGGCGGCGCGCGCCTGGAGTGTCTATGAGGGGGCCTGCTCGACATTGCTGCCGAATCCGGAAACGGTGGCGGCTTTCGGCGAGGATAGGCTCGCCTTGGGTCTGGCGCGAATCGAAGCCCATTTCTTCAGCCGCCATCTACTTACCGGCGAGCGTGATCTGATCGGTCGGGTCCGGCAAATCCGACACATTCCCGGGATCATAGTGCAAGGGCGCTATGACATGGTCTGCCCGATCCGCAGCGCCGACGAGCTCTCGCGTGCCTGGCCCGAGGCGGAATATGTAATCGTTCCCAGTGCCGGCCACTCGGCGATGGAGCCCGGCATTCGCGAGCAGCTGGTGTTGGCGACGGAGCGAATGAAGCAGGCGTGAGGCTTGTCTGAAGGGTTTCGCTTGCGTGGGGTGGCACGCCTTATAGGATGAGACGGGGAGCGCGCACTCGTTGCGTGCTGAGGGGGAAGCAATGTGAGTGGGCGGCGCTTCACAGATCTGGCAGCTGTCGGCTTGGTCCTAACGCTGGGTCTCGCAACGGCGGGTCCGGCTATCGCGCAAGTGACTTTCGGCTCGCCGGCCGATCCGCCGCGCATCGCGATCGGCAGCGGCGCATTCGACGTGCTGCCCGACAACAAGAAACCGGGCAACGGGACGACGGGTTTGGCGTTGGGCGAGTACCGCTTTGGCGACGTGCTGTGGATTGTGGCGCCGTTTGTCGGCGCCTTTGGCACCGGCAAAGGTGCCTTCTATGGCTATGGCGGCTTCGGCTTCGACATCAACTTCTTCGAGAGGATCGTAATAACGCCGAGTGCCGCGGTCGGGTACTTCACCCACGGCACGGGCATCGATCTCGGCGCGCATACCGAGTTCCGCGAGGGCGCGGAATTCGACTATCGCTTCGACAACCTGAGCCGCCTAGGGGTCGGGATGTACCACATGTCGAACGCCGGCATCGGCCAGAAAAACCCCGGTGTCGAATTGGTGACGGTCATTTTGACAATGCCGTTTAAGTGATTGACGCGAGCGGGCGGGCCCGGCGGCACCGCGCAAGCGGGCGAGCCGCGGACCCGTAACTATCCCAGCGATGAAGCGCGTCGCGGTGCCCGCCGTTTACGGCGGTGAGCGCCGGTCCCGTTCGGGTGCGATTTCGTCGATCGCGTGCGCAAGACGGATGTCGCGGTCGCTGAGCCCCCCCGCGTCGTGCGTCGAAAGGATGACTTCCACCCGGTTGTAGACGTTGAAGAGCTCGGGATGATGGTCCATTTTTTCGGCCAGCAGCGCCATTCGCGACATGAAGCCCCAGGCTTCGGAGAAGTTGCCAAAATGATAGCTCTTGCGGATCGCATCGCGGTCCTCGACCTCGACCCACCCGTGGATCTCGCGTAATGCCGCGTGCCGCGCCGCCCCCACCAACCTCTCGACCATCGCAACCTCCATGTCTGGCGGGATTGATACCATGACCGAGAATCTGCCGCCATCGCTCGCCGACCTCGAGGAACTCGCGCAGCGCGCCCTCGACACCATCCCGGGCCGGCTCAAGCAGCATCTAGGACCTGTCGTGATCCGCGTCGAGGAGTTTCCCGACGAAGAGACCGAGGAGGCGATGGGCCTCGACAGCCCGTTCGACATCCTCGGGCTTTACCGCGGGGTTGCCCTACCGCGCAAGAGTATCAGCGATCCGTGGCCCGATCCCGACATGGTCTTCCTCTATCGCCGGCCGATCCTCGACTATTGGTGCGAGACCGGCGAGGACCTCGCCCGCATCGTTCGCCACGTGCTGATCCACGAGATCGGCCACCATTTCGGGTTCAGCGATGACGACATGGCGCTTATCGAGGCGGAGGATTGACTGTGTCAGCCACCCGGGCGCGCAGCTCGGGCAAGGCCTCCTTTTCGAACCACGGGTTGTCGCGCAGCCAACGTGTCGTGTGCCAGCTCGGATGTGGCAGCAAGAAACGCTCGGGTAGGAAGTCGCGCCAGCGCGCGATCACCCCGGTCATGGACCGTTTGCGGGTCCCCGGCAGGTAATAGTCGATCGCGTAGCTGCCCACCAGCAATGTCAATTCGATCGCGGGGAGGCAGGCGCGCAGCCGAGCGTGCCAGCGCGGCGCGCACTCGGGCCGCGGCGGAAGGTCGGCGCCCTTGGTGTCGCGGCCAGGATAGCAGAAGGCCATCCCGAGGATCGCCACCCGCGCCGCGTCGTAGAAGGTCTCGCGATCGAGCGCGAGCCACGCACGCAACCGGTCACCGCTGCGGTCGTTGAACGACAGCCCGGTCTCGTGCACTCGTCTGCCCGGCGCTTGACTGATGATCAAGAGCCGCGCCGAGGACCGGCCGCGCACGATCGGACGAGGGCCAAGCGGCAGATGCGCCGCACAGATCCTGCAGGCACCGATCTCGGCGATGAGCCGGCTAAAGGCCGAGTCAGCGATCTGTCGGCTCGGCGCGCACGAACGCTGGGGATCTCCCCGAGAACAGGGAGACACCGAAGAGAGGATTGCATGTGAGGGTGGTGCACCATCGGCGCACCTCCGAGCGAACCACATAGTACGCTTCGATTTTGTCCCAAAGATGGCGGCCCGCAATCGCCGGAGGGCCGGCCCGATCACGCCAACATGGTGCGAAGCCGGATCAAGCCCTTCGGTTCACGGACCTTACTTCTCCAAAAATCCGGTGGGCTGAGCCTCCACAGGGCGTACGCAAGGTGCGGTGCACGCAAAAGCACGGATCGCCGCGCTGTAACCGCCGGCATTGTTGATGAGCACCGCGGCGTCGGAGCTCCACAGCCCCGTCGTGCTGGTGATCAGAAAGCCAACCAAGTTCGCTGCATCCGGATAGCCGCCATTGAGGCCGAGGCTGAGATTGCCAAGTCCGTCTGGCGTTGCCAAGGAGTCAACGCCGCTGTCGCTTTTCCAGGAGGTCTGTTCGTTGACCTGGCTGATGGAGACCGTGGCATACGGCCCGCTGAAACCGGTCAGTGCTGCATCGGGAGCATCGATCTTTTCGGTCATTGTCGCCCAAGCGGCCGGACCGGTCAGGGAGACGAAGCTGACCACCGCCGCCGCAAAAGGAACCGAAACCCACGCGCGTCGCAAGGTGCGGCTTCGACCTATAACCCGATATTTTGATAGCTGCTCAAACAAGGGTCCCAGCTCCATCAGGCGATCGCATAGCTATGAAAGTTTCCGACAGCGGCTATCGGCATCGGCGTCTGCCGCAAGACCAGCCTGATACCTATCACAGTTTCTTACCGAGGTGATCCTCGCCATTCCACAAAGTCACGGCCGATCCTCGTGCTCAGCCGGGCTTCAACTCGCGCAGCAGCTTCGCCGCCTTGGCCTGGTCCGCAAACGAGACGCCGGAGCGGAGCAGCGTTTCGAGCATGGCCTGAGCGTCGGCCGGTCGGCCGACCCCGTCGAGCGCCACCGCGAGGTGGTATTGGATGTCGGGGTCGCGAGGGGCCGAGAGATTGGCTGCGCTGAGATAGGCTATCGCCTCGGCGGCTTCGCCTTGCCCGAATAGAATCCATCCGAGAGTGTCGTCGATGTACGGGTCACGCGGAGAGAGTGCAAACGCCCGCTGAGCCAATTCGCGAGCTCTCGCCATTTCACCCTGTCTCTGATAAAGCCAAGCGAGATTGTTCAGCACCGACGGGTCGGCCGGCCGGTCTTCGACGAGGCGCGAATATTCGGCCACAGCGGCGGCGTACTGTTTTTGCTCAACATAGAAAAATGCTAGGGCCGAACCAGCGGAAAAGTCCTTCGGATCGGCCTTCAGCCGGGCTTTCAATACTGCCTCTGCCTCATCGAGGGCGCCCATTCGCTGGTACAGACGGGAAAGGGCAACCGTCAGATCGCTGTTAGAGGGCCGTTCCGCGATTGCCTTCTCGAGTAGGCCAATCGCCTCCTCGCGGCGTCCGGACTTCTCGTAGAGTTCGGCTGACACCCTGTCGTAAAGGCTGTTGTCCGGCTCCTTCCTGGCAAAATTGCGTGCCGTTGCGAGGCCCGCCTCCAATCCACCGATCTCGGCTTCAACGCGGACCAGGTCGCCTTTAAGGGATGAGTTCTGCGGATCTCGACGGAGAGCAGCTCGCAGCACCGTTCGTGCTTCGGGAGTTTTCTTTGCAGATCGGAGCAAACCGAGATAGCTCGATAAGATCGACGGAGAATTTGGCGCTATCATGTGCGCACGCTTGTATGTAGAAAGTGCGCCCTCCGAGTCTCCGGCCTCAATCTGAACTCGGCCGAGCTTATCAATTACATCTATATTCGTCGGAAATTTCTTGACCAGCTCGGTCGCCAGTCCGATTGCGTTATGCCAGTCCTGCTGCACCCCGTACATGTTGACGAGCAAGAGCCCGGGCGCCGGCTCGTCCGGTGTGGCGGTGCGCGCGCGGCTGATGTAATCCATTGCCTCCGTCCACTTTTTCTCAGCAACGCTGATGTTCGCGAGGCTCATCAGGGCAACGATCTGGTTCGGGCTCTGTGAGAGAACATCGCCGTAGAGCTTCTTGGCGTCGCCCGGCCGACCCGTTGTCAAATATAAGGCCGCTAAGGCGACGCCTGCGGCATTGTTTTTCGGATCGACCTGCAACCGGGCGCTCAGCACGGCCTCGGCTTTGGCGAGACTGCCCATCTTTATGTACAGCTGGGACAGCGCGACCCTGAGACCGTCGTCCGCAGGTCGTGCCGCGACCGCCTTTTCCAGCAGGGCAGCCGCCTCTCCGACGCGGCCCGCTTTTTCATACAGCTCGCCCGATACCTCGTCATAGAGGGTGTTGTCCGGATCGTCCTTCGCGAAGCCGCGCGCCTCGTAGAGGGCCGTATCCAAACCATCGAGTTCGGCTTCGACTCGGATCAGATCTGCCTTGATCGACGCGTTCGAAGGACTTCGCGTGATCGCCTCTTGCAATACGTCCCGCGCATCGCGAAAGTACCCCGCTTGACGCAACAACCCGACGTAGCGGGAGAGAATCGGGACCGAACTCGGCGCGAGTTGCTGGGCGAGCTTATAGCTGGCTATCGCACCCCGGCTGTCGCCGGCTTCGAGGTAGGCGCGGCCCTGCACCACAGCGACATCGGCATCTTGTGGGAATTGCTGGCCAAGCTCCACCGCGACCGCCTTGGCGCTGTCCCAATCCGCACGCAGCTCAAATAGGCCGACCAACTTCAGCCCGGCTATCGGATCATATTTTGAGATGGTGCGCGCACGGTTGAGGTAGTCGATGGCTTCGGCCCACTTCTTTTCGGTGATCGCGGTATCCGCCAGCCCGATAAAGGCGATAACGTCACTCGCTTTCCGTGAAGGGGGTTTGACGGGTCGTCTGGCCTTTTCGACAGAAGATCGGTGAGGACCTGCTTGGCCAGGCCGGTGCGCTCCGTTGCCAGGTAAAGGCGCGCCAAAGCGCGCGTGGCCAGCATAAACCTTGGATCGTGAGCCGTCGCGGCTCGAAACGCGGCTTCCGCCCCGACATAATCTTGCTGCGCAGCGCGGACCTCGCCCAGCAACGTCAAATAAAGCGGGTTGCCGGGCTCCCGCTCGACCAAGGACGCGGCGACTTTGACTGCTCGTTCGGCTCGATTTGCCCGCAGTTCTCTTAGGACGAGAGTTGGTCCGGCGGCGGTTGCGGCGGCTTCGCTGGCGAACAGCTGCTCGAGCTGTGCGAGACCCTGCTCGGTTTGGCCGCTCTCGATCTTCGCGATCGCCATGCTGGTTTTGATTTTCGGGTTTTCCGGCTCGAGTACGGCGGCGGCTTCGAACTGCCGTAGCGCGATCTCAGGCTTGCGGTCGGTCATATAGGCATCGCCAAGCAGTGTCAGCGTCGTGGCGTCCGCTGGCAGTTTATCGAGTGGGAGTTTGAGGTATTCGATCGCCCGACGCGCACCGTGTTGCTGCAGTGCGGCGATCGCGATAAGCCATATTGCTCGCCGATCGTCGGAAACATTGTTCAGATATCTCTGTAGGGCTTGTTCGGCCTGGGCGAATTGCCCGAACGCGAGCTTTGTCGTTCCCTGGAGATAGTAGCCTGCCGGAAACAACGGGAATTTCGTACTGACATGGCCAAGTGTTTCGTCTGCTGCGGCATATTGCTGCCGCCCGATGAGTTCCGAAGCGCGCAGATAACTGGCCATAAAATTATCGGGGGTGGCCTGGAGGATCGGATCGAGAATCTCGTCCGCGGCCGTGAATTCGCCGCGTGTAATCGCGATGTCCGCGCGCCCCAAAAGAGCCAGTAGATTTTTGGGATCGATTTGCAGTGCCCGGTCGAACAGGTGCATGGACCCGTCTAGATCGCCTCGGGTCCGAAGCATCTCGCCACTGATCTGCAGGGTCTCGGCCGAGTGCGGGTCGGCGGCAACCGCTTCGTCGATCAGCTTATCGGCCGCTGCGGGATCGGTCGCGTTCAGGAGCTGGGCGAGCTGAACCTTTGGCTTCACCGCGGTCGGGTCCAGACGCACTGCTTCGCGCAGTAACGCTGCGGCCTTGTCCTGATGGCCCAGACCGGCCGCCGCGGTGCCGAGCGCGGCCCTGACCTTGCTTTCGAGAGCAGCGTCCCGATCGCCCGGTTGGATCAACTCGAGGACATCGGCAAATTTGTATTGGCGAAGCAGGGCATCCGCGAGAATTGGGAAATAATCCCCCTCGTTGCCCCCGCGCTCGCGTGCAGCACGCGCCTCGCTTTCCGCCGCCGCAGCGTCGCCAAGCTGGAGATATACCCGGGCGAGCCATGCGCGCATTACTGGGTCCTGTGGTGATTGGCGAATGGTTTTTTTGAGCTCGATTTTGGCGGCTTTGAGATTTCCTTGCGCTATATATTGTTCGACATCTTTGACAGGCGCAGCAGCCTCTTCGGCTTGTGCCGCAGAACAGATATTTAAGAATACGACAGCGGCAAAACTTAAACGGCGCCACAGACGATGACGAAGAGGCCGGGGCATTGCCTTCCTTCTCACTCAAGCAGCCGTCACGAAACGACACCAATTTACTACTGTTGCTTCGAACAGTAAAGCAGGCGGGCAGAGGAACAGTTAGAGATCAAGTCGATGCGCTAAACTCGAGCAGCCGGCATGGGACCGTCGGAAACGAGGAGGATCGGCTTCCGATGATTTCCGGGAAAGCCTACCTAATGAAAAAGCCGACCAGACTCCCAATACATATTTGAGTGAGTGCAGCGACCTGCCATTAACTGCAATGAAAATTGCTCGGCGGCCGGTCACTGCTGTAAGAGCCGAGCGCAGGGCGAAGACACCAACAGCAACGTGATCACCGCAAGGGCCGGAACCGCGCGAAGGGTCCCTTTGAGCGTTTCGGTACGTGTAGGCGGGGTGACCAACGAAACTGGAATCAACAATGCGCGTTTGTTAGACTCGTTGTATTCCTGAACTAAAGGAGAACAAAATGTCTTGCGCCAACTATTCACTTTACGTGGCCTTCGCTAGCGCAATGGCAACCATCCTGTGTTTATCATTAGATACTAAGGCGCAAAGTACAATTGCTCCTCCTAAGTGTGTCTCTGGTATAGTGGTCCAAGCTAGTTTTGGGTACAATATGAGATTCCATAACAATTGTGGGTACACAGTAACTGTATACTGGGGACCAAGATCTAATAGCGGTGGGGGAATTATTAAATATAGTGTGGACATACTCAGTGCAGGCACGACGGAAGGCGAAGCCAGTGGGTCCACTAGCGCCGACACGAGATATTATTCCTGTCCTGCCTTGAACTATAAGCTCACCTATCTGACAAACTTGGGTGCTACGGTAACATCATACAATGACGGTAGCGAACTCGTGTGTGTACGACGCAACTATACGGGATAAGCATGTATTTACTCCTATCGAAGCCGAGCGAACTTATACACCACCGCGTTCGCCAGCAGCGTAATTCGCGCGAACGTGTTGATCAAGGAAGTGTCACTCCGCTGCTAAGAGCGTGTTCATTCGGTTCCTCTATAACGGCGTATTCGGAGCCCAAAACGACAAATGCGGCTGGTACATCTGAACTACGGCCCTTCGATTAGGTCCCATTACGTCGTTGTTTCGACTACGACCAAAAGCCTACGTATGAACCTAGGCAATGTTAGCGTCGTGATATCTGATCATAGTAATCGAGCGGTCACGCCTGCATGCCTGCATGCGCATTGGTTGGTGCAGAGACCGTCGATTGCGTGCGGGAGGCAGATGTGGCGGTCGCTGACCCCGCCCGTGCCGTGGGTCGATAGAACCACGTCCACTCGGTTGGCAGCGGTCACTGAAAATGGGGAACAACGCTCGATACGTCAAATCGTTCTATCGGGTCCAACGGGACAGACGCGCGGACGCAGCTATTGCGCTACGGAGGTCGCAGCGAACCGGCGCATCCACGCTTTGCGGAGCAGATGGAGCGCGAGAGGTAGCGGTGGCATGCGCAGCCAGTGCGAGCGAATGTAAAGGCACAGGCGCGCTACCCGCCGCCACAGCGAACTGAACTCGGGTAGGTCCGGGACGAGCACACTGCCCACCATCGGATCCATCGCCGCGCGCACAGGTGAGGGTGGCTGGCCGGCCTTCGCCGCATCTGCCATGACCGCCGCGGGCACCGGTGTCCGGAGCAACAGCGAAGCATACCGCAAGGCGTAGTAGAGAGGGCGTGCGAGGCCGAGCCCGATCGTCGCCGGAACGAGTTCCTGCCAATACCCCTGGTTTTGGCCGAAATGCCGACAGAGCTCGTCGAAATCAATTAGCTCGCCGAGCGCGCCTGAGATCTCGCCGTCCTGAAACAAATGCACAGCCACGTGCAGGGCCATGTGGGTCGGACAGAACGCCCTCGAACCGTCGGTGAGAGTTACCGCCTCGCGCCAGAACGCCGAGGGATCCGGACGCAATCGCGATCGAGGCGGCAGGATCGTGTGATGCACATCGAGCACGTTGCCGCGAGCGCGGTGGCGCAACGGCGGGAGCTCATGTCCCCATTTGCGATAATAGCGTGCGTCGTAAGGTGCGAGCTCGTCCAGCTCCCAGCCATGCCCCAGGAGATGCTTCTCGACGCGGTCGAGCGCGTCCACGGGCACCATAATGTCGATGTCGGCGCTGGTGCGGCCGCGCGCCATCGGCAGTCCTGCCACAGCATAGGCGGCACCCTTGAGCAGCAGCATCGGGAAGCCGGTCCCGGCAAACACGCGATGCAGCCGATTGACCTCCCACTCGAGCTCCCGCCGGCGGCTCTCGGCGACGACGCGGGCAGCAGCGAACTGCGTACGCAGGCGGGCTGGTAACGCACCGAACGCTCCAGCATCCTCGATACGATAGGACAACCGCGCAGTAAGGCCGGCGAACCGGGCCTGCGCCAGCAGCAATTCCCAGCCCTCGGTCCCCAGTCCTGCAACCCGCGTGGGATCGGCAAAGGTGAGCAGCAGCTGGTTGTCAGGCGGCATCGAGAGGCAGCTCGGCCACCCGTTGAAGCTCCACCAGGCCGTCTAGCAGTTCGGCCGCCGCGGCTGCATCCGCGAAAGGCAACTCGAAGCATTCCGAGGTCGCGATCAATTGACCGAGCGCATCAAAGGCGGGACGACCTAGAGCGTCGTAATTGAAGCAATTTTTCTCGAGACGCACGAACCCAGCGGCCTTGGCTAACGGCACGAGCTTGGTGGCGGCGCTTTCAGCGTGCGTCGGAAATACGACCCAGCCTGGCAGTGCAGGTTCGGCTTGACGTTCGACCGCTTCGGTGGGGGGACGGAGATGGGCGAGCGTGCCTTTGTGGGTAGGGGCGAAGACCCGACCAATCCTGAGCTGCGGCAGCAATCTCTCGACGAGTTCTATAGAAGTGCCTTTTAGCGCTACGGGTCGTGGGATTGGCAGTAGTTGGCCATGCTCCGGGTCGAGCAGGGCCAACTCGTCCGACAGCAGCCGCCAGCCGCGTCCGAGTAGTGCAGCACAGAGTGTGCTCTTACCGGAGCCCGGCGGGCCCGCCAGGATGGCGGCCCGCCCGGCTTTCTCGACGACGGCGGCATGGAATATGAGGAACTGGTGGGCATGACTGCAGATGCACCAATTGAGCCCCCATTCCACAAACGGCATAGCAAGCCGCCGAGGATAGGTGAGGAACGGGCTTGCTCCGTCGGCTATGAATCTGGCCTGCGCCTCACGCCATGGCCACCGGCGGAAAGCCGGGGTGACGCGAATGCGGAAGTCGCTGATCTCGTTCTCGTCACAGACTGGAAAACCGGCATAGACGATGCTGAAATCCGCAACAAATTGGGAAATCGGAGTGTGCACGCGGAGCACGAAGGGGCCTATCTTGACACGCAACCCAGGGCCAGCGAGCCGCTGGTACAGCTGGTCCGCCGTCAGGTCGCCGATCTTCACGAGGTCGATGGCGCGATCAGCCCCAGCTCGTCGAACTCGCGGATCAAGCGGTCGATCGTTCGCAACGGCGGGCTGTCCACCGCAATCTCGAATTGGTCCGCCAGACGGCAGACCAGATCGCTCGCCGAACCCGGCTCGGCCTCGAGGCTGCGTAACGCTTCTCCGGCCAGAAGATTCAGATGATGCGTCTGCCCGGAGGCTGTGTTGTAGACGAGGAATTCGTCATCCCACGCCCGCCAGACGAGCAAATTCCCGACCGGCACCGTCCAGACTGTTCCGCATTCCCCGGCGCTTCCGCTCATTCCGCAAGCACCCCTGCACTCGGTGCCCCGGATCCTTCAGCTAAGTGCAATGATGGCTGGGATTGATCGAAGCAGCGCAGCTAGGAGAGTCCCGTTTAGTCTGAGTCTGAGCAATCTGGGAGCGCGCCGCGCGTGCCCCCAGGGTCATCACCGCAGGCGCGGTGAGCAGGCTGGCAACCATCATCCGACGACGGCTGGATGACCGGTTTGACCGCCCATCTTCGTCGTCGTGACGCCGTTGATCCGACGGCTCGGACCGGGGGTCACGATCCTCTAAGCTCTCGTCAGCCATGATCCGTGCGCTCCCTAGGGCCGCTCTTTATAAGATATGCTCCCGAAAAGTAAAGCGAGAATTACCCTCACGCTATCGGAGCCGCCTCGGCATCGGCATTAACTATAACGCCCATTCCGGAGACCAGCCTACAGTGCGGATGTGTACGGGCTACTCTCACAGAATCGCCTTCGCGCCCCTCGGACGGTGAACAGGATATTGGATCGCGACGCCATCCGAATTCCAACGGGGATTTTCGAAAACGAGGAGAACATGCCTGAAGGGTGAGTATTCGGGCGATCGAGCGGAGCAGGACGAGATGGTAGCGTCGTCCGGCGCGGCCCTGACCTTGCTTTCAAGAGCGGGGCCTCGATCACTCGGTCGAGAACGTCGGCGAATTTGTATTGGCGGAGCAGCGCATCCGCGAATATCGACAAATAATTCCCTTCTTTGCCGTCTCGCTCGCGTAAAGCGCATGCCTCGCTCTCTGCCGCGGCCGCATCGCCAAGCTCGAGATATACATGGGCGAGCCGTACGCGAATTGTTGGATCTTGCGGTGACCCCTGAACGGCCCTCTTGAGCTCGATCCTGGCGGCTTTGAGATTTCTTTTTGCTATATATTGTTCGGCATCTTTGACGAGCAAAGCAGACTCCTCAGCCTGTACAGTAGAACAGATATTTAAGAATAGGACAGCGGCAAAACTTAAACGGCGCCACAGACGATGACGAAGACTCTTTTGAAATCCGAGTGGGTGAGGGTCTGATGAGAGCGTCCTGTGGTCGCGGTCACGGGCGGGCGAAGCCCGGCGCAGCGAACCCTTGATGGCGATCACAGGACCCGACAATCGAGCCTTGCTGAATGCCGGCATAGTGCGGCATTCAGCAATGGAAGCAAGCGCCCGTGGATGCAGAACGAGCTGTTTGAAGCCGCCCTCGGCATTGCCAAACCGTGGTACGTGCGGGGGTTGATTTCGACGCTGCGCGCAAGCTCCTGACGATCGGCATCGACTTTGTCGCCGGCAGCCGGGTTGCGGCGCCGGGGATCGAAGGGCTGCATCGGGTCCATGACACCCAGACCAAGCGGCTGCGGCACCTCAACTTCTTCCAGTATGAATGCTACCTCGAGGTTAGAACACCGCGGGTCAAGCTGCCCGACGGACGGGCCGCCCAGATCGAGCCCGACTGGTTTGGCAAGCTCTCCGGCTTCACCCTGCTGTTCGAGGCCCTGGTGCTGGCCATGGCCCAGCAGATGACCTTTGCCGCGGTCGCCAGGCTGGTCGACGAAGCCTGGCACCGCGTGCATGCGATCTGTTCACGCTATGTCGATCTCGCCGTGGCCAAGGCTGACCTCTCAAAGGTGGCGGCCGTAGCGATCGACGAGACTGCCTGCCGGCGCGGCCACGACTATTTGACCATCGCCGCCGATGCCGCCGAACGCAAGGTGGTGTTCGTGACCGAGGGACCGACGCCAGAACCATCGCCCGCTTTGTCGAGCACCTGGCCACGCACAAAGCGCAGCCCGAGCAGATCGCCACAGTGAGCATCGACATGTCGGCGGCCTTCATCCGCGGGGTGGCCGATCACCTGCCAAAGGCGCGCATCACCTTCGATAAATTCCATGTCGTCGCCCATGCCTCGGCCGCCCTAGATCACACCCGGCGCCCTTGAACAGCGGGCCGATCCCAGCCTGAAAGGCCTGCGCTAGACCTTGCTCAAGGATCGCCAGCGGCTGTCCGACGCCGCTCGCGCCGACCTCGATGCCTTGGTCAGCCAGGCCGCAACCAAACGGACCGCCCGCGCCTGGCTCTACCGCGAAGGATTGCGCGCCATCCTCGATCGCAAGCAGATCAATGTCGCTGCCGCCATGCTCAAGCAGTGGTGCACCAATGTCCTGCGCTCCAAGGTGGCGCCGGTGAAGGAGGTCGCCCGCATGATCCGCCGGCACTTCGACGGCCGTCGTCGCCTGGACCCAAACCCGTCAGACCAATGGCTTCATCGAGGCCCTCGATGGCCTCTTCCCGGCCGCCAAACGCAAAGCCCGCGGTTACTCCCGCTTTGCCACCATGCGCACCGCGCACTTCCTCATTGCCGGCAAGCTCGACCTTACTCGCCTCAACCCTCACGTCGCCTAGCCTACACAAAATTCAATAGAGCCATATTTTTGGTGTGCTCCGCCTTCTGGGATGATTGGCGTTGCGGTGGCGAGCGGTTTTTTTGGGTTACGGGAAGCCTGAGGCCTTGCGCTTGCCGCGGCCAGCCGGTTCGCATACCATGCTTTTAAGTTTGCGGATTCAACGCGCGGTCCAATTTCCCGATCGGGAAGTTGGCCGATAGCGCACCGGCGGGCCATTCACCGACAACGACTTCGACGAAATATCGGCGGGAATTCCGAAGACGTCTGGATATGAGACAAGAACTCAGAGCCCGGGTTCAGCGGGAGGCTGAATTCTATGACAACCGGCACGGGCGTCGCGCCGGGTTCCGGGTTTCATACAGGGTGATTCGTCGGATTATGCGGCCCGCGGCCGCGCTGGCGTATCTGAATAGCGGCATCGGGTGGAAGCGACGAAACGAAGCGATGTGCGAGGTGATGCGTGACGCCCCTGGCAAGCGCGTTCTCGAGATCGGTTCGAAATCATGGGAATGGTACCTGATCGGCCATGGATACCGCCCGGCGCAACTCACCTGCATCAACGTCTCGCAAGCGGAGCTCGATATCGGACGGGCACGCGCTACTGAGTTCGGGATTAGGTCTGATTTCTACAGGATGGACGCACACGATCTCCAATTCGACGACGCCAGTTTCGACATCGTGTACGGGGTTGCGATCTTGCATCACCTCGAATTTGCACACGCATTGCGGGAAATCCACCGTGTCCTGAGGATCGGCGGCAAGATCGCCTTTGTGGAACCGTTGCGCCACAACCCGGTCGCCCGCCTTTTGCGCTGGTTGACACCCCACGCCCGGACCTCGGACGAGCTTCCCCTCGGACGGTCCGAATTGCGCTTAATCGACCGAAACTTCGAGACCGACAATTATTACTGTGAGCTGTTTACTGTTCCGGGAGCAATAATGGCTCGGTTGCTGTTTCGGAACCCCGACAACCCGCTCACCAGAATTTGCGATCGCATCGACAGGCGGCTGGTAAGGATAATTCCCGCCGCTGGCCCATACTACCGCTCTGTTGTCATTCGTGGCACCAAGCACGCGACGCGTTGGCAGAACTAAGATCGCCGCCCGGGAAAGGGTGGTCGACGTACAAAGGCGCGGGAAACCGAATTAATCGTTCTCAGCCTCACCGCTGCACATGGACTGGTGATCCTGTAATTGATCTGGGCGCGGCGCAAGGATTTGCTCGGCGGGCATCGGCTGATGCGGGTGGAGATCCTCGCCGATCAAGCCGGGCTGCGCCAGCGGCTGAACGGTCTGATCCCCCTGCTCGGCCTACCCGCGTCGCCGCCAGCGTGATCCTGTAAGCTGCCGACGAGTTGCTCTGCGCGCCGTGCCTCAGGGTCACGACCTGATCTTCGCGCCGGGGTGGTTTGCGAGGAATGCGGCTGGTGCGTCTTTCCCGACCCGGTGCGTGATAGTTGCGGCGCCAGGTTCGGGCCGGTCGGAACGATGCCCGTTATGCCGCGCAGTTAAGATAGCGATGCCGCTCGAGCCAGTTCACATGGGTCTCGATGGCGAGCGCGCGCGCCAGCCTGAGGCAACTCTCGCCAATAGCCCGACCGGTAACCCTGCTACCCCGCGTCCGCTCGCCCCCTCTCGGCGCCAAGTGCCTCGGTCATCTCGCTTCGAGCACCTCCCTGCAGCGCCGTCTGCACAAGCGCCCGCAGGAACTCCTGAACCCCCGCCCGAACCGCTTTCACATCAGTCGTGCCAGACGCACCCTGCCTCTTGGTCATGCTGTTCATCCTCGCCAAAGGATCCGGTGATTGCCCAATCACGCGCATACCATGACCATCCGACTTAACGGCTTTTGCTAAACCTTGCAGACGCTACCCTCTCATGCCTCGCCGCTGAGCGCGGCAGGGGGATATCGTGATCGTTGGTAAGCGCCTCGGCCACGACTCGCCGGCAATCACTTTACGAGCTATGCCTACGTGCTTTCTTTCGACAAGCGCGAAACGGTGGCAAGCGCAATAAAAGCGGCAATGGGTGCAAAGGCTTGATCGCGAGCGGTTTGGGTGCCAATCGGGTGCCAATTTCTGGATTGCTCTCTCCCAGCCATGTCTTGTGCTGCGGGATTGGCTCGTGCTAAGTGATTGTCTCTGCAGAGGCCCTTGTCGAGCTCGCTCATCGGTGGAGGGGTGGCCGAGTGGCTGAAGGCGGCGGTTTGCTAAACCGTTATACGGCGATAACCCGTATCGTGGGTTCGAATCCCATCCCCTCCGCCACTAACCCATTCGCCTCCGTTCATTGCCGTTCGTAATTCGGTGGTTTCCCTGACCTTTCCGTCTTGACACGTTCGCCACCGTTCGCCGTTATCCACCCTCAAGGAATGGGTAAACAAATGGGTAGGAGGGATGGCACGGACGATCGGGAAGCTGACCGCGCTGGCGATCACGCAAGCTAAGCGCCGCGGCTACTACGGCGACGGTGGCGGACTCTTTTTGCAGATGAGCGCCAACGGTGCCAAAAGCTGGGTATTCCGCTTCAAGGAAAGCGGGAGGCATCGGGAGATGGGGCTTGGTCCCACCCATACCGTGAGCCTCGCCGAGGCGCGGCAGAAAGCGCTCGACTGCCGCAAGACGCGTCTCGACGGCCTCGATCCAATCGAGGTCCGTCGCGGCAAGCGTATCCAGACGAAGCTCGACGCGGCCAAGACGATGACGTTCGCGGCTTGCGCCGAACGCTACATTGCCTCGCATAAGGCCGGCTGGCGCAATCTGAAGCACGCGGTGTAATGGCCGGCAACGCTCGGCACCTACGTCTATCCCGTCTTCGGATCGCTGCCGGTGCAAGCGGTCGACGTAGGGCTCGTCATGAAGGCGATCGAGCCGATCTGAGTGCAGAAGCCCGAGACAGCGGGCCGGTGCGCGGCCGGATCGAAAGCGTCCTCGATTGGGCAGCGGCGCGCGGCTATCGCCAGGGTGAAAATCCGGCGCGCTGGCGCGGCCATCTCGAAAACCTGTTGCCGAAGAAGCTAAGGTGCGCCGAGTCGAGCACCATGCGGCGCTGCCCTATGTTGAGACCGGCGCCTTCGTGGTTGAGCTGCAGCGGCAAGAGGGGGTCGCGGCACGTGCGCTCGAATTTGCGATCCTGACGGCAGCGCGCACCGGCGAAGTTATCGGCGCCAAAGGGGATGAAATCGACCTTCGCGAGCGCCTATGGACGGTTCCTGCAGAACGCATGAAGCCCGGCAAGGAACACCGGATCCCGCTTTCGGATGCGGCGCTCGCGATCCTTGAGGGGATCGGAAAATCCGAGAGGGCGACCATATCTTCCCCGGCAGCAAGGCGGGGCGACCCATTAGCAATATGGCGATGTTGATGTTGCTGCGTCGGATGGGCCGCGGCGATCTGACAGCGCACGGGTTCCGGTCGTCGTTCCGGGATTGGGCGGCCGAGCGCACCACCTTTCCGGCCGAAGTGGCGGAGATGCCGCACACACCGTCAGCGACAAGGTGGAAGCGGCCTACCGCCGCGGCGACCTGTTCCAGAAGCGACGGCAGCTATCCGATGCCTGGGCGAAGTTCTGTGCGACGGCGCCGGCCGCCGGCCAGGTCGTGCCGATTCGCAAACCGGCACCGGCAGAGCAGACCCTGCACCCGCATGCGTGGCCATCTTGGCGAGGCGCTCTGTGCCGAGTTTACTCAGCCCCTCGGGCTTCCCGCCAAGGCGCTGTCTACCGCGCTCGGAGTAGCCGAACCGACATTGCAGGTGCCGTTTACGAGCGCAAACCGCTGACCGCAAAGCTCGCCGGTCGTTTCGTTACGACGCGTTTGCCAGCGGCCTCCGATGAGTGATTTGCAGCATCAGCGCATCCTCGAGCTGTGTCAGGAGCTGCGGTTGAGTGCGATGCCCAACCTGTATTCCGGCATCGCCAGAGCGCGGCGGCGAAAGCGGCTTCCTTCGCCGACTTCCTTGAAGAGACGCTGCGGGCCGAGCGTAACGCACGCACCGCCCGAGCCCGCGAGATGTTTGCACGGGGTCGCCGGCTTTCCGACGATCAAGACGCTCGACGGCTTCGACTTAGGCTTTGCCGCCGGCGTACCGCGGCCCCAGATTCGTGAACTCGCCGGGCTAGCCTTTATCGAGCGCGCTGAGAACGTCATCTTCCTCGGTCCGACCGGTGTCGGCAAGACGCACTTGGCGATTGCACTCGGCTACCTGGCCGCCCAACACGGCCACAAGGTGCGCTTCACCACGGCCGCCGATCTAGTTATGACGCTCGAGACGGTGCAGCGCCAGGGTCGTTGGAAAGAGGCGCTGCACCGCACCGTCAGCGTCTACAAGCTCTTGATCATCGATGAGATCGGATACCTGCCGCTGGGGCGCGAACGGGCCAATCTGTTCTTCCAGGTCGTTGCCAAGCGTTACGAGAAGGGAGCGACCATCCTGACCTCAAACCTGACCTTCGGTTCATGGGATCAGGCCTTCGCCGGCGATCCCGTGCTGACTGCGGCGATGCTCGACCGGCTGCTGCATCATTCGACCGTGGTCAGCATTCAGGGCGAGAGCTATCGGCTCAAGGACAAGCGTCGCGCCGGCTTGCTCAAAACGCCGGCACCGGCATGAACATGGCTTGCCCCGGTGGGTCCACAGTGACCTCCCGCGGTTCGCTACGTCGGACTCGCAGCAGTCTGTAGAGCGACAATCTGGATGGGAAAGCAGCGACAATCAGGATGAGAATCTGGTGTCGCGGCGGCGGAATGATTGTCGCTGCTCGCTGGTTTGGTCAAGCGCGTTGCGGAACCGAAAGCAAGGTTTGTAGTTGCGGCGCCAGTAGCAGCTAATCACGTCCGAAGCCGCGTGGCGGTTCGACTGCGGCGATCTCATCGAGGTCGAGATCCACGATGGCTTGGAGGGCGTCACCGGTCGCGCTATCGCGAGTAGCTTCGGGAAGCGCGTCAAGCCATTGGGCATATTGGCGTTGCTGGGCGATCAGTTCGGCGACAGCGTCGTGCCAGCGTTGCGCTCGGCTACGGCGATCGATGGGTCGCCGGTAACGGATAACTACTGCGACGGTATGGCGGGCGCGGTAGCGGGCTTGGCGCTCGGCGCCGGTGAGCGCTCGTTGGCCCGTGGGCCTACGTCCGGACTTGCTGTGCTGGGGCATGATGCCTCCTTCTAATTCGTCACGTAACGGATTTGGCGGCGGCTCGATCAACCGATCGCAGGGTCGATCAGCCGGTGGCTGTGAGGGTCGCGTGGGTCGGCGGCCGGCCGGGCCCGCGTTTGCGGTCGAGCGCGGCGCGGCGGCGATAGCTCTCGACATTCATCTCGAGGATCGTGGCGTGGTGGACAAGTCGGTCGATCGCCGCCAGCGTCATCGCCTGGTCGGGAAAGACCTTGCCCCAATCGCCGAAGGGCTGGTTGGCGGTAACCAGCAACGAGCGGCGCTCGTAGCGGGCGCCGATCAGTTCGAACAGGGCGCTGGTCTCGGCCTGATCCTTGCTGACATAGGCGAGGTCGTCGAGGATCAGCAGGTGGTACTTGTCGAGCTTGGCAATCGCCGGTTCGAGGGCGAGCTCGCGCCGGGCGAGTTGCAGGCGTTGCACGAGATCGGTGGTGCGGGTGAACAGCACCCGCCAGCCGGCTTCGACGAGAGCGAACCCGAGTGCCGCCGCCAGATGGCTCTTTCCTGCGCCGGGTGGGCCGAACAGGATCAGATTGGCGCCCTGTTCGAGCCAGCTGTCGCCGGCGGCGAGCGCCATCAGCTGCGCCTTGCTGATCATCGGCACGGCGTCAAAGTCGAAGCTGTCGAGGGTCTTACCGACCGGTAGCCGGGCTTCGGCGAGGTGGCGCTCGATGCGGCGGCGGCCGCGCTCGGCGACCTCGTGCTCGGCCAAGGCGGCCAGGAAGCGGGCGGCGGGCCAGCCTTCCTTGTCGGCTTGGCCGGCGAGACCGGCCCACAGGCGGCGGATGGCGGGCAGCCGCAGCTCCGCCAGGATCAGCTCGACCCGGGCGGCATCGCGGGGATCCGTCGTCATACGGCACCCGCCTGGCGGACGGTCGCCAGTTCGTCATAGACACTGAGCGGCACGAGCGCGACCGTGACCTGCGGGATCGTAGCGCCGTCGGGCGCGAAGCGCTGGCGCATCAGGTCGAGCTCGGGCAGCCTGCCGGCCTCGAGTTCGGCATCGATGGCCTGAGCGAGTCCGGCCTCGCAGGCGCGCTCGTGGGCGAGCGCCAGCAGCCCGACCATGGTGCGGCAGGCTTGCTGTTCGGTCCGGTTGGCAAGCAGCGCGTCGAAAGCGCGCCGATAGGCTTGGCGCGGGAACAGCTGATCGCGATAGACGAGATTGAGCAGCGCCATCGGCTTGCGGCGCAAGGCATGGATGACGTGACGGTAATCGATAACGTGGCCGCGCTTGCCGTTTGGCTGCGGTCGGCCGCGGCGCAGTGTCATCAGCTGGGTCGAGCCGAGAAAGCATTCGAGCCGGTCGTCGTAGAGATGCACGCGCAAACGATGGCCGATCAGGCGCGAGGCGACTGAGTAGAACACTTTTTTCAGGGTGAAGCCGCTGCTCGCCGTGACCGTGACGAGGGCCTCCTCGTAATCAGTGGTGCGGCGATCGGGCAGCGCCTGTAGCGTCGAGCGCTCGAGATCGAGCCGCTTGCGGTTGCGCGCATTGCGCCGCCCGACGATCTCGTCGACAAAACGACGATAGGCGTCGAGCTCGTCAAAGCCGCGAGAGCCGCGCAGCAGCAGCGCATCCTCAATCGCTTTCTTCAGATGGCCGTGCGAGCTCTCGATCGCGCCGTTCTCGTGCGCCAGACCTGGATTGTTGCGGCTGGGCGTCATGCGGTAATGGGCGCACAGCGCTTCGTAGCGTCGGGTGAGATCCTTTCGGGCGTCGCGGTCGAGGTTGCGGAATGCTGCCGACAAGCTGTCGCTGCGATGCTCCAGTGGCGCGGCGCCGAGCGCCCACAGCGCGTTCTGCAGGCCTTCGGCCAGGGCCACGAAGCTCTCGCCGCCGAGTACCACGTGAGCGTACTCCCAACCGCAGAAGGCCAGGCGGAAGTGATAGAGCCGGTGATCGAGGGCCGCACCGGCAATCACCACGCCAAGATCGGCCATATCGGTGAAGTCGGACAGACCGAGACGGCCCGGCACCGGCTCCTGCCGGAAGATGACGTCCCGCTCGGGACCGTTGAGCGCTCGCCAGGCTCGGATCCGCCGCTCCAGGGTGCGCCGCACGCCGGCACTGATCTCGGGATGGCGATGGCGGATCTCGTCAAACACGGCGATGGCACGCAAGCCGGCAGTGTTTTGCAGCATCGGCGCGATCTCGCTGTCCCAGACCGCAGCCAGCGGGTCTGGGCGGCGGCGACCGCGCGCCACCTTCTTTTGTGAGGGAAGTCGGATGTCCTGTTCGAACCGGTAGCCGGTGGAAGCGCTAAACCCCGCTTTGGCCGCCGCGGTTATCGGCGCCTCAGACCTGCGGAAACTCATGTACAACCTCATCTGGCAGTCGGTGATGTGGCGGCCGGGCAAGCAGCGGTTCCTCATTGGCGTGAAGAACCGGCTCCATATCCCGCCCACCGCGACTGCCAGGCGGCGCGTCCCTTAGGCGGGATCGCGTCGTCGCTCAATTCGCGACGCGCTTGGGCTACGCCCTCCCTCCGTCGCAAACCGAGCGACCTCTTCTCATCTTGATTGACGCTCGCCTCTCACCCTGATTGTCGCGCCGCAGCAGTCACTTCGCTACGCGCGGGTCCCTCCTGCGGACTACCGGGACAAGCCCCCGAGCAACGAGACTGGGCCAAGATTCAATCGGCGAAATCGAGCAAAGTGGGTCAGGATTCAGCCGGCGTTGACAGCGTGAACACCAGATGGAAATAGCCGGCAGGCAGCAATTCGGCTTCGCGCTCGACGAGCCATTCCTTGGCGGTGGCGGCCTGACACTTGGGGCAATGCCGGTTGCGGCAGCTGTTGTAGGCAATCACAGTATCGGCGCAGTTCTCGCAGCGCGCGACCTGGCCGCCAAGCGCTGCTGTGCGGCAGCGCTCGATGGCGACATCACCTTCAGCTGGTCGAGGCTGACATGGCCGGCATTGGCGCTGCGCCATGCCGCCCCGTGGTCGCGGAAGATATCCGCGACCTCCAACGCCGGACGGGGCACTGCAGCCGGCGGCTACACTGGCGGCGGATCTTTCCGGCTCTTCCTGGCCTTCTTGCGAGGTTGAGAGAGCAGGTCGAGTGGGCTCTCGATGCTGGCGATCATGCCGGTGGCGACGCGCGTGTAGCGCGCTGTCGTCTCCAATTTGTCATGACCCAGCAGCACCTGGATGATTCTGATATCGGTGCCGCGTTCGAGCAGGTGGGTGGCGAAGCTGTGGCGCAACGCGTGCACCGTGACGGCCTTCTTGATCCCGGCCGCGTCGGCCGCCTGGTGAAACAGGCGGTTCAACTGGCGGGTGGTCATCGGCTTGCCGCGCCTGTTGCCAGGAAACAGCCAGCGTTCCTGCACGGGGGTTGCGGCGTCGTAACGCGATCGGCGCGCCTTCCACCATTGGCGCAAGAGATCGAGGGTCTCCGGCGATAGCATGACATAGCGGTCCCCCGCTTTCGCGAGGGCGGGCTCTTGCGGCCTTTGGACTGCTCGATCCGAATGATCTTCTGCGCGCTGTCGATATGCTTGACCTTGAGCCTGACCACCTCGCCGGCGCGCAGGCCGCAGCCATAGGCGAGACTGAGCAACGTGCGGACCTTGAGGTTGCAGGCGACGGCCAGCAGGCGGCGCGTCTCGTCCGGCTCATCACCAGCGGTATCTTCTGCGGTTCGCGGATGTGATAGATCTTGGCGGCAAGATCCAGTCGCCGCAGTGTCACGCGGAACAAAAACCGCAGCCCGGTCATGATGCGGTTTGCGATTGCAGATGCTCCCTCCGCCTCGGCCAGGTGCAACTGAAATCGGCGGATATCGTCGGCCGTCGCCGCGTCCGGGGAGCGATTGAGAAACGCAGCAAACCGCTTGCAGCTGTGAATGTGGCTCCCCGAGTGCCCGCACAGAGCTTCGGCGCGTTCATGTCTTCGATCATGCATGAGGCAGCGGGGTGATGATGTCCCAACTCATGGAAAACTCCTGTCTTGGATGAGGTTGACGACACCTCGATCCTCAAGACAGGACGCCTCGCCCGCTATCGACGATTGTATCCTTCTCAGCGGGCCCCCAGATAAGCCGCTTCAGCTGACTATCGCGTAGCGATTTAGTGCTGTGGCACATTGCTGAAGGTCTTGCAGCTGCCCGACAGGTCAGCTTACGGGGTTATTGCCGCCGCTGACCGCTGCGCACTGATTCCCCGGTGTTGTTGCATATCTCTTGCTTTGCAAGCTCAGCCGCCAATTCGCTTGGGTTGACCTCCTTCCCGGCAGGTACGCCTCCTGGGCGCTCGTGAGCCACTATTCAACTCGGGACCCGACGCCGTACCTCGCTGGGGTCCTTGTCCTCCCGCTGGCCTTGATAGACCACCTGGCGAAGCAGATTATCGTCGGTCCAGGTCAAATATTCGACTTTGACGACAAGCTCGGGCCGGACCCAATGCACACGGCTCAACACGAGCGGTGAGCCAAATCGATTGTTCGAGGTGGAGCCTGATCGAGCGGCATCTGGGAGTGGCGAACGGTTGCAGGCGATGCCAGAGCCGGCCGAGCTCCGCGTGGTTGATACAGGCCCCGACGCGACCTGCATAAACGAGCCGCCCGTCGAGATCGCGATACGCCAGCAAGAGCGCCCCAAGCCAAGGACGCGTGCCCTCCGGATCGGTCCAGCCGACCACCACAAACTCCTCGCGGTTGAGGCATTTGACCTTGACCCACAGGCCGCGATTTCCGGGCGTATAAGGACCATCGGCGCGTTTTCGAGATGATCCCTTCGAGCTTTGAGGCGCATACATGCTCGTAAAACGCCCGGCCGCGACCGATCTGGTGATCGCTGTATTGAAGCGGCGCGCTCGCTTGCGCCAGCAATGCACGAAGATGTTCCTTCCGCTCCTTGACCGGCTTCGAACCGATAGCTTCGTTATCGAGGTGAAGAAGGTCGAACAAGAAAAAGACAAGAGCATCGCTATGGCCTGTGTCTGACGCGTTCTGGATCAGGCCGAACGAAGTTGTGCCATCGGGCCGGACACCGCACAGCTCCCCATCGAGATAAGCCTGCCTGGCGGGTAGTGGCGAAACCGCCCAAGCAATCGCCGGATATTTATGCGTCCAGTCGAGCCCGGTGCGGGTCAGCAGCCGGACGGCGCCCCGGTCGAGCCGAGCATGCATCCGATAGCCGTCGAATTTGATTTCGTGCAGCCACCCCGGCCCGTCCAGCGGCTGGTCGACGAGTTTCGTGAGTTGCGGTTTGACGCAGGAGGGGAGCGCCGCGGGTGAGCCGCGGGCTACCGACTGCGCCATGCTGGAAGCGCGATCGTGTTACTGCAGCGGCGCATGCGCCCCGGCACGGCGCGGGGGTCTACCTCCTGGTGGATCGTGGTTTCGCTGCGATCGCCGTCGGGGCTTAGAGAGACGGTCGTGGTTGTCGTGCTGGTGCCAGGAAAAGGAGGCGGCGGAGGCGCGGGAACCACCACGGTACCAGGCGGTAGTGGCGGTCCGGGCGGGTAGAGCTGCGCGGAAGCCACGCCCGAGATCAAGACGGCGGCGGCCACACCGGCCAGCAGATGCTTGGTCATTCGTGCCCTCTTCTGTTGTTGGCGATACCAGTAAAACCGCTGGTGCCGCTGACGAGTTCCTGGGTGCGGGTGAATTCCTCGAGTGAGTCTATACGCTGCTCGTGGCGCTCTTCGTGATTTTGGCGCACGCCGGATGCGCCCCGGTGGGACCCCCGAGCAAGGGCGCGACCCTGTCCGCCACATCCGCTTATCGGATCAACAGAGTTTTCCTCGGCACCGGAAGTCCCCTCGCGGTCGACCATCCGGGCCGTCGCGGGGGGTGCTCAACCCCAACGGGACAGTGTGCGTCCTTTGATAAGTCTCCTCAGGACGTTCAAATCAATAATTCTATCAACCACTTAAAAAATTTCGCCGGCACCGCACTATAACCCTGACGGGCCAAAGGAGTTACTACCGCAACTTGCCCTTGGGTTCCGAGCAATCCTGGGTATATTACCAGCGGCCTAGCGGATCCACCGTCTATCGAGCCTTGAAGGGGAACCGATAAAGTTTCGCCCGCGACCGACGGGGCAGGGCTTCGGTATCCAAAAGGCCATCACACCCGGCGGCCGGGTGCGACTTGCGATATCGCCAATGGAGGTGAAACCTATGACAAGGAAGACGTCGATGACCAGCAACCGAACTGCCGCGGCGGTGGCCTTGCCGCTTGCCGCGCTGCTGTTGTCTGCCTGTGTCCCGGAGCAGCAATACCAGGCTGTCGTAACAGAGAACGACAATCTTAAGGAGCAGATCGCGGCGCTACAGGCAGAGCAGAAATTTGTCGAGGCGGGGGACCTGCTGTTCCCGGAGGGCGGTTTTACGCTCAGCCCCGCGGGCCAGGCGGAGCTCGCCAATAACATCGTCCCCAAGCTCAAAGGCCTTCCCCCGACCACCAAAATCGTTGTCTACGGCTATACCGATAATTTGCCGGTCGGACCTGCGCTGCAGCAGCAAGGGATTCCGGATAACTTGGTTCTGTCGACGCGGCGGGCCGCCGAGGTGGTGAATTTTTTGATAACCCACGGGGTCCCGCCGGCCAGCATTTCCGCCAAGGGTTTTGGAGATACGAGGCCGGTCGCCTCAAACGATACGCCGCAGGGCAGGGCACAGAATCGCCGTATCGAAATTACCATCCAGGGGCCCGGCGCCTAACTGCGAAGCGTTCGACTAGGATCGCAGGGCCAGAGCCCTGGAGTTCAATTCAAGCTTCCATAAGGCGCAATCATCCAATACGACAAGGAGGTATCGTCCATGACCACCAAACCAGTTACCGCCGCCGGTGCCATCGGCCTTGGTGCGCTAATTCTGTCGGGCTGCGTCTCGCAGTCTCAGTACGATGCGGCCGTGGCCGAGAACCAACAGCTCAAGGCGCAGCTCGCGGCGCTGCAGGCACAGCAGAAATATGTCGAGGCGGCTGACCTTCTGTTCCCGTCCGGCGGCTATCAGCTGAGCCCCGCCGGTAAGGCGGAGCTTGCTAATAACATTGCCCCCAAGCTCAGAAATCTCCAGAACGCCAAGATCGTAGATTATGGCTATACCGACAATACGCCCGTCGGATCCCAGCTTCAGCGACAGGGAATTCCGGACAATTTGGTGCTGTCGACGCGCCGGGCTGCCGCTGTCGTGACATTTCTCGTGTCGCAAGGTGTCAATCCCAACATCATCTCAGCCAAGGGGGTCGGCGACACCCGTCCGCTCGCCCCGAACGACACACCCCAGGGCCGGGCGCAGAATCGCCGAATCGAAATCACGGTTCAGGGGCCCGGCGCCTGAGACCCAGGCGACAAGGAGCGGGATCAGGTGCGGCCGCTCCCTCCATCAAGACTGAACGCAAGACGGTCAGCGATTGTCGCAGGTCTTGCGGGTCGGAAAGGTTGTGGTTAGTTAGGCAGGCCATAAGGTCTGGCGCTTGGAGGCTCCAAAACATTCGGCTGACCGCCGCCTGAGCCGGACCGCAATGAGCATGATGGCTGATCAGCTCAAACGGCACGCCGCCGCAGCCAGCGCAGGCGGTGTCGCCGTGATAATTTTGTGGGCCTGCGTGTCGGAGGAGAAATACGAACAACAGACCCGGCAGCTCCAGCAGACGGAGTCACGGGCGGTTGATTGATATCCTACAGCCGCTCGCAGGGAAATAAGTCTTCCTGTAGAAAGGAGCGTCATATGGCATCTTTCGGGTATAGCGAGAGTGATTGCACCGAAGTGGAAAGGACATAAGCGATGAAACGCCTGGCCTTCGTCTGCATAGGTGCTCTGTTGACGTTGTCGGCGGCCACGGACGCTTTCGGCTGGGGAGCGGTGACAGGACCGCGCGGCGGCGCTGCCTATCGCGGTCCGATGGGCGGGGCTGCCGTTCGCGGTCCTTATGGCGGCGCG
Source organism: uncultured Alphaproteobacteria bacterium (assembly GCA_963703745.1). Classification (GTDB taxonomy): domain Bacteria; phylum Pseudomonadota; class Alphaproteobacteria; order ATCC43930; family CGMCC-115725; genus AP-15. The sequence continues at coordinate 694,190 of CAVPFL010000003.1, forward strand.
GCGGTCCGTGGGCCCTACGGGGGCGCTGCCGCTCGCGGTCCCTATGGCGGCACCGTGTACCGCCCGGGCGTCGGCGCGGGTGTCGCGGTCGGTGCCGCGGCGGGTGTGGCTGTCGGTGCGGCGGCCGGTGCTGCGGCGGCCTCGGCCTACCCATCCTGCTATTATCCGCCCTACTACTGCTACCCGCCGCCCTACTACCAGCCACCAGCCTGGTAGGGGCCGGCCTGCCTCGTCATGTCGCACCAGTCCACTCCCATCGATCTGCCGATGACGCTGACGTTCGGGGGCGGTCCGACGGTCGGCCGTCTCGGCTTTGGCGCGATGCGTATCACCGGCCCGGGCGTCTGGGGACCGCCCCGCGACAAGCGTGAAGTGCTCGCACTGCTTCGCCGGTTGGTCGACAAGGAGGTGACCTTTATCGACACCGCCAATTCCTACGGGCCCGGAGTGAGCGAGACACTGATCGCCGAGGCCTTGCACCCTTATCCGGCGGGGCTGGTCATCGCTAGCAAAGGCGGGCTCACGCGTCCCGGTCCGGGCAGCTGGGCCGTCGACTGCCGGCCCGAACATCTGCGGCGTGTCTGCGCGGACAGCCTGAGGCGGTTGAGGCTCGACCGGGTCGAGCTCTACCAGCTTCATTCCGTCGATCATCGCGTGCCGATCGAGGATTCGATCGGCGCCCTCGTCGACCTTCAGCGCGAGGGCAAGATCCGCCACATCGGTGTATCGAACGTCTCGGCGGACGAGCTTTCGCGCGCGCGAACGGTAGCGGAGATCGTGTCGGTCCAGAACAGCTACAATCTGCGAGACCGCTCGTCCGATGGCCTCGTCGATGTCTGCGCCGCTGCCGGGATCGCCTTCATCCCCTTCTACCCGCTCGCCAAGGGCCGGCTTGCTGCGCCCGGTTCGCCGCTCGCAGGCATTGCCGAACGCCACGATGCGACGCCGGCGCAGATCGCGCTGGCATGGCTGCTGCACCGCTCACCCGCGCTGCTGCCGATTCCGGGAACCTCCTCGACCGCCCATTTCGAGGAGAATTTGGGGGCGGGCTCTATTCATCTCAGCGCCGAAGAGCTCCAGACCCTCGCCGCTCGCTGATGAGCGGCTCGACATCTTTCGGCCTCGCTTTCCAGGCTTGAGCAGCGCACCGAAGACCAAAAGATAAACGGGTATGAGGTGTAAAAGCGTGGCTGTACCTCTGAACAGCCTTCAGCAGTTCCTCAGGCTGGAGTCGGCCGGCGGCGTCGTCCTCTGCGCGGCTGCCGCTATCGCTCTCGTGCTAGCGAACTCGCCGGTCGAGCCACTCTACGCACGGCTCCTGGCGCTGCCGCTCGCGATCCAGATCGGCGGTCTCGCCATCGCCAAGCCGCTGCTGCTATGGGTGAACGACGGCCTGATGCGGTCTTTTTCATGCTCGTCGGCCTCGAGGTCAAACGCGAGGTCGTCGAGGGAGAGCTGTCGCGCGTGTCGAACGCCGCGCTGCCGGCGATTGCGGCGTTGGGCGGCATGGCCGGTCCGGCGCTCGTCTACCTTGCCTGGAACTGGGGGGATGCAGAGGCGTCGCGGGGTTGGGCCATCCCGACCGCAACAGATATTGCCTTTGCGCTAGGGGTCCTGGCCTTGCTGGGACCGCGTGCGCCCGCTTCTCTGAAAGTATTTCTGTTGGCGCTGGCGATCATCGACGACCTCGGCGCGATCATAATCATTGCGGCGTTCTACACTGCGGAGCTGTCGCTGGTTGCGCTTACCCTCGCCGGTATCGGTGTCGTTGCGCTGGTTGCGCTCAATCTATCGGGCGTATCCAACAGAGCCGCCTACATGCTGGCCGGTGTGTTCATCTGGGTCTGCGTTCTGAAGTCCGGTATTCATGCCACCCTCGCAGGCGTTATTGTCGGCTTGGCCATGCCGCTACGCGCGGCAGACGGCTCCTCGCCGTCCCGTGATCTCGAGCACGACCTGCATCCCTGGGTCGCCTTTGGCCTGTTGCCGGTCTTCGCCTTTGCCAACGCCGGCGTCGGGCTGGCCGACATATCCCCCGGAGAGCTGCTGCATCCGGTCAAGGTCGGGATCGGATTGGGGCTGCTCGTCGGCAAGCAGGTAGGGGTGATCGGATCGATCTGGGCGGCAACCCGGATCGGGGTCGGCACACTTCCCGAGGGGACCGACTGGCTCCAGCTTTACGGCTTGGCACTGCTCACGGGGATCGGCTTTACGATGAGCCTGTTCATCGGCACGCTCGCCTTTCCCGCCGAAGTCTACGACCTGGATGTCCGCATCGCCGTGCTGCTCGCCTCTGTGATTTCCGCGATCGCCGGCTACTTGGTTTTGCGCATCGGATCACAAAAGCGCTTGCCGCGCAGTGACCCTGGCCGGCCCATGATCCGGTCCGATTTCCGGCGCGATCGGGATCATGCCGAAAGAGCAAAGGCTCGCATGCGTCAACGGTGACGCCGGTCTTCGATTTCCAATGTCACGAGACGAGCGGCCGTGATGGCAAGGTAGAACTGCCCGAGGACAGACTCCAAATTGGCCAGGCTGCAGGCGAACGGATCGACCGGCACGATGTCGCCATGGCGGCCAACCCGCTGGTGAAGAGGATGGCGGGCGCTCGGCAGAGCTAGGCGCCTAGACGGACGACCATGCCATCGGCTCCGAGGCTCAAGGCCAAGCCTTGGCGCCGCGCCTTCAGACGCAGATACACCCCATTCGCATTTTGCAGCCACATGTCGCCCTTGCCTTGCTCGCCCACAGCCCACCCGATCCGGGCCTGACCGTAAACCCCCTCGAAATCCTGAAGACGGTGAAGGTTGTACACGCTTCCGGTAGCGTCGAGTGTCGACACGCCGATCCCGCCGATCCCCAGACCGCCCAGCTTGAACGGGTGGCTGCGGCCGCGGTAGTACAACGTGCCCCCGCCGACCGCACCGCTTCCGATAAACGCGACCTGCACTTGGTGGATATTGACGCTGCCCGAAGGTTTCGGGGGAGGCGCGGACTGGGCGTGTGCGCCGGCCGATAGAATGGCGCACAGGACCAGCAGGCCCCCAGCAAGCACTCCGGTGAATCTTGGCCATCGCTTGCGGCGGAATCGACCGAACATTGGCGCTCCCCCTTGGTGGAGATAGCGCCCTTCTATTTCCAAGTGAGGAAAAAGCCGATGTCGCCGGGCATTCCACCGGGGTATTCGAGCACCTCGGCCTTCAATCCGAAGCCGAGCGGCCTCAGGTGATCGTGCCAGAACTCGTATGCCATCTTGGGCCGGCCCTCCAAGGTCGTTTCCCAATCGGGCTCCGAGTTGTTGATCCTTCGGCCGCGATCGCTGCACAAGGCGTTTGGAAAGCGGTAAACCTGGACTTCGCTCTGTCCGCTCTCGGCGGCATGATTGACCAGCTGCATTACTGTCTGCATCAGTTGCTCGGGTGTGCGCTCCGGTGGTTTGTGAAATTCTTCCATCACCGCCTTCTGCTTTTCTTCGTGCTCGCGCATGCGGCGCAGTTCCTCAGCCGCCTTCGCCGCCTCGCGTTCGGCCATCCGACGCTTGAGATCGGCGGCGGAAAATGTCCCCGTCCCTGTGTTGGCCGACGGTGGCGTGCTGCGATCGGATGACATGACCTTTACTCCATCCTTGCCCCGTCAGCTTCCTACCAGGGCGCGGGCGTGGCGGGCAATCATCAGGTTTTCATCGGTCTTGATCACATAGGCAGCGACATGGCTCTTGGGCGGGCTGATGCGAATCCGGTGCTCGTGGTTGGCCGCCTCGTCGAGCTCGAGCCCGAGCCAGCTGCACGCCCGGCAGATGGCGCTTCGTACCGGTACGGCATTTTCGCCGACACCCGCCGTGAACACGATTCCGTCGAGGCCTCCTAGTGCCGCGGCGAGCGAACCGATCTCGCAAGCCGCGCGATAGTAAAATACTTCGAGCGCCAATCGCGCTCGTGGCTCCTGGCTTCCCAAAAGTTCACGAAAATCCGATGAAACCCCGGAGAGCCCGAGCATGCCGGAACGACGGTAGAGCAGATCGACCAGCGCTTCCGCCGACATCCCCTTCTGCTGGATCAGGTGCAGCACGACGCCCGCATCGAGCGCGCCGCAACGGGTACCCATCGGCAGACCGTCGAGGGCGGTGAAACCCATTGTCGTTGCGACCGAGGTGCGGGCCTCGAGCGCGCAGGCCGAGCAGCCATTACCGAGATGCAATACGACGACCCGGCCCTCGGCAATCTCCGGCGCATGCTCCGGCAGCACCGAGGCGATGTATTCATAGGAAAGGCCGTGGAAGCCGTAGCGCCGTACCCCCTCCTCGTACAACGCATAGGGCAGCGCAAAGGCCTGCTCGACCTCCGGTGCCGTCCGGTGAAAGGCGGTGTCGAAGCAGGCGACCTGAGGCAAATCGGGATTGAGCGTCAGCGCCATCCGGATCGGGGCGAGGTTGTGCGGCTCGTGCAGGGGTGCCAGCGGCACCAGCGCTTCCAGCTCGGCCAGCAATTCCGGGGTCACGCGGGCGGGTCGGGAGTGATGCAGGCCGCCGTGGACCACGCGATGGCCGAGGGCCGCAAGTTGCCTTCCGCCGATCCTCTCTCGCGTCCAGGGCAACACCGCGGGCAAAACCTCGCTCGGTGTCGAGGGCGGCGTTGCCCCGAGATCGGGGGGTGCGATCGCTTCGCCGTCGGGCCCGGCAGCGCTCGCCGAGGGGCGCGCCCCAAGGCCATCCACCTGCCCCGAAAGAAGCCGCCTTTCGCCCTCGTAGACACTGAATTTTAGCGAGGAGGAGCCGGCGTTGATCACGCCGATCAACGGCTCGCCAACGCCTTCGGTCACCTCACACTCCGACGCGGAATACCCGGTAAAACCGGGAAATTGCCGGTTAAAAAACCTGCTCCGGTGCGTCCCATCGGCATAAACCTTTTTACATCAGTATCTTACAGTTGCGATCCGGCGTCGAAATCCGGGAATTTTTGGGCGGGCGAACCGGGAAAGAGATCGGCTAACCGGGAATTAACCGGGAAATGCACTTGGATCACCCGTTCTTACCCGAGAATGTGGTAGCCGCCGTCGATATAGATCGTGTCCCCGGTCATCGCACCGGCATAGGGGCTCGCCAAGAACACGCAGGCGGCGCCGACCTCCTGGATCGTCACCAGCCGGCGCGCCGGCGCACGCTCCGCCACGCGGGCCATCAGCGCGTCGAAATCCGGAATCCCCGAGGCGGCACGCGTGGCCAGCGGGCCCGGGCTGATCGCATGTACGCGAATGCCTTTGGGCCCGAGCTCGACGGCCAGATAGCGCACGGCCAATTCGAGTGCCGCCTTGACCGGCCCCATGATCCCGTAATTCTCGATGACCTCGTTGGCGCCATGATAGCTCATGGCGAAGACCGTGCCGCCTGATGTCATCAGCTTCTCGGCCCGACGGGTCAAGTCGAGCAAGGACCAGCACGATACATCCATCGCCGTCAGAAAGCCGTCGCGCGGGCAGTCGGTCACACGCCCGGCCAGCGCCTCCCGCGGAGCGAAGGCGATCGAGTGGACGAGAATGTCGAGGCGGCCCCATTTCGCCGCGATCGCCTCGAACAGTGCGTCGACCTGCGCGGTGTCGCGTACCTCCAACGGCAGCAGCAGCGGCGCGTCGACGGCTTTCGCCAGCGGCTCGACATAGGGGCGCGCCCGATCGTTGAGATAGGTCATCGCGATCTCGGCGCCGGAGCGATGCATCGCCTCGGCACACCCCCAGGCGATCGACCGGTCGTTTGCGACGCCGACGACCAGCGCCTTTTGCCCGCTCAAGATCGGAAGACGTGCCGCCTCCGAGGCTGGTTCCGGCATGCCGCTCGTCTCCCTCACCGAATCGCCGCGCCGGCACTTCGCCGCCGGGCGTCGGCAACCAAGCTCGCGACGGCGCAGGATGCGAGACGGGTAATCACGCTATCGGCCCTGCTGGTCAGGATGATCGGCACCCGCGCGCCGAGCACGATGCCCGCGGCGTCGGCACCGGCCAAAAACGAGAGGCTCTTGGCCAGCATGTTCCCCGCTTCGAGGTCGGGAACCACCAGGACGTTCGCCCGCCCGGCGACCGGCGAGACAATGTGCTTGATCGCCGCCGCCTCCTCGCTGATCGCATTATCGAGGGCCAAGGGACCGTCGAGGACCCCGCCGGTGATCTGGCCGCGGTCGGCCATCTTGCATAATGCTGCGGCTTCGATCGTCGACGGGACGGCGGGGTTGACCGTCTCCATCGCCGACATGATCGCCACCCGCACTTCCGGAAATCCCAGCGCGTGGCCGAGATCGATGGCGTTCTGCACGATATCGATCTTGTCAGCGAGGCTCGGCGCGATGTTGACCGCGGCGTCGGTGATGATCAGCGGATCCTTGTGGCCGGGAACATCCATCACAAAGCAATGGCTGATCCGCCGCGCCGTGCGAATGCCCGTCTCTCGCGCGACCACGGCACCCATCAGCTCGTCCGTGTGCAGGCTGCCCTTCATCAGGGCCTCGACCTTACCTTGCCGGACGAGCTCGACTGCCTTGGCGGCCGAGTCATGGCTGTGCGCCAATTCCTCGAGCGGGAAGCTCGATATGTCGGCTTCCGCCTGCTGCGCCGCGTCGCGAACGCGCGCGGCCGGCCCGACGAGGATCGGGGCGATCAGCCCGAGCTTGGCCGCCTCCACCACACCCTCGATCGAGATCTGATCGCAGGGATGCGCAATCGCTGTCGTTACCGGCGGCAGTTGCTGGGCTGCACGCACGAGGCGGTCATACCGTTCACGCGGCCCGTTAGCCTTGGTTTTCATAGGTCACCTCATTCCTGGGCCGATTTACGCCGCTTTCTCCCGGCCGACCTCCGGGGGCGGACCGGCGAACATTGCTTCGATCCGTTCGAGCCTCCGGCGGCCCTCTTCCGGCAGGGCGCCGCGCGCCGAGAGCACCCGACGCACCAACGTTAGCGCCTCCTCGCATTGGCGGCGATTGCTTGGCAACAGCTTCGGAAGCGCGGCAATAGCTCGCTCCGCGTCCAAGAGCAGGATCAGGTACTGCTCCTTCACGATTTCCTTGAACCGGACAAGGCCGACGCGTTTGGCGGGCGCCAATTCGCCACTGATCTGCTTCAGAGCGGCAAAGCCGCGCTCGTCCACCTTGCCCTCCGGAAGGCGCACATAGATCAAGGCGCGCACCGCCGCCTCTAGAAGGCCGCCCTGATCGATCTGCTGCTCGAGATGGATGGCGGCTTGTTGGGCGGCGGCCTCCCGCGCCACATCGCGCCCGATGCGGCGACCCACCGAGGTGTCGTCGGCGCGCAGACCGACCATCGCCTGCAAAAACGGAGAACCGTAGGTGGTGAAGAAGAACGCCTCCGTCGCAGCGTCTCGCGCCTTGCCCCACATTTCGAGCCCACTTGCGATCATGTCCGACACCATACGCTCGCAAGCGAGGAATGGATTATCTGGGCTCGCCGGGCGGCGATTGCCGCGCACCGTCTCGGCCCAGTCCGCAACCGGCCGCATGAACGGGTTCTCGTCGGCAAACATTTCGAAGCGAAGGCGGTTGGGGTGACTGTGCCGCATCAGCTCGGCGCCCTTTTCCGTTACTAGAGCGCGCACGGCCGGCCGCATCAGAGTGCTGTAGACGCCCTGAGTGATCTCGGAGACCCGGGCGGCGGCCGCAAAGGCGAGGTCGTCTTCGGGGCTGTTGCCGCCGACCTTGCGAATGTCGTCCAGCGTGCGGGCCTCGAGACCGAAGAGGTAGTCGCCTTGCACCAGCTTGGGGTTCTCGACGGTTTCGTCGATGCCGGTGATCACCGCCTCGTAAAGCCCGGGCGGCATCAGATCGATCATGTCCATGGCATTGGCAAATTCCTCATGCTCCTTAGTCGCCACTTTGCCGGAGACGAAGATGCCGAGATGCCCGATGCTCTGATGCAGACAATAGACGATCGTCTGTCCGGCTGCGACGATCTCGTCCTCGTGGTCGTAGAGATCGAGGATCCAGTCCAATGCCTGCTGCGGCGGCGTGATGTCGTCGCCCCACGAGCAGAACACGATGATCGGCGATTTGATGTTGCGCAGGTCGATGCGGATACCACTGGAACTGCGCAGCTCGCCACAGGAGAGCTTGTTGCCGACGAACAGCTGATCGGCGATCGACTGCATTTCTTCGGCATTGAGCAGCACCGGGCTGCCCCACCATTTCTCGAATTCGAGAAAGCGCGGCGGCTCGGTGTCGATCTTTGAGTATACGTTGTAGATCTTTTTCCAGTACGTGTTGTCGGGGTGAAGAGACTCGAAGTTCGCAACCAGATTCGCGCCGTCGAAGATGCCGTTGCCGAGATCGCCCGCCAGTGAGGTCAACCAGGTCCCGCCCAACAGCCCGCCAAGATAGCGCATCGGGTTCTTGCCATGCACGCCGGCCCAATAGGAGAGCGGTGACCCGGCAAGCATGATCGGGCCGACCTTTTCCGAGTGGAGCGCGGCCATCATCATGATCTGCCAGCCAGCCTGGCAATTGCCGATCAAACAAGGCTTGCCCTCGGCGTTCGGGTGACGCTTGACCACCTCCTCGACAAAGCGGGCTTCCGCTTCGCAAACATCCTCGATCGTCTGACCGGGTACCGGGTCCGGCAGAAAGCCGACAAAATAGCAGGGGTGGCCTGCGGCCAGCGCGACGCCGATCTCGCTGTCGTGCTTCATGCCGCCGATGCCTGGGCCGTGGCCGGCTCTGGGGTCGAAAACGATGAACGGCCGCTTGTTCGGGTCGACCGAGGTGCCCTGCAGCGGGATGATCCGCACCAACCCGTAATTCACCGGCCGCGGAAGCGAACGGCCGTCGAGCACCAGCTCGGCTTCAAAGCTCAACACATTGGGCGCCGGGCGGGCATTGTGTTCGACGCAATTATTGCCGCGCTGGCGCAGCACATCCAGCAATAGAATAGAGCGCTGCCAGCTGTCGACCCAGTAGTCGAGTAAATCCTTCGCGCCCGGGAACTGCCAAACCGAAGATGGAGTTGCGCCCATCTGCGACAGTCTTGTGTCAGAGCTATCGTTCATTTCAACCTCCCAGTTCGATAACCAGGTTGATAAAATCTCCCTTTTATTTTACAGTTTTGTGAACCCCCCACCTCTCTACATCAAGGCTAGCGGATGCGCGCGTTAACGCCTTGATCTAAATCAATAGCGACCGACCGGTGGATGGGTTTGTTGCGATGCAGCAAAAGTCTGCGCCATCGTCGAGTCAAATGGTTTCTGCAACCTCTTCCAGCGCATGCCAAATTTTCGGTATTATGTATCAAACGCCACCGACCCAATTAAGGTTAATTAGCCTCTTTTCCCCCGGTTTGCAATTCATTGCGCTTGTCGGCGAAGCCGACAGACTGGCGCTCCGCGCCGCGCCAGGCGCTCGCACCGATGCATACCCTTACTGCGCGCCGAAGACACTCTAGACTAGGGGTCGCTCCCACCCTTAAGGCTTAACCGAAAAAAATTTCAACCTTAGAATTGAGTTGACAAATATGTGATACCGGAATCGTGTACAGAGTGGCGCGGATCAAGCCGCCAAAAGGAGGTTAACATGCGTCCTGGTATTCGGAACGGGGGGCTAATGCGTTACTCAATGATGATCACATCCATGCTGGTGATCGCTTATACGGTGCCAGCTTTCGCCCAGCAGACGAGCGTGGCCGATTCGCAGACGCGGCAACAAGCCGAAGCGGTTTTGAAGCAATACACGGACGCAGTAAACAATGGCGACACAGCGGCGCTTGGGGCCGTGTTTGCGCCGAATGCATTAGATATCAATCCCTTTGGTATAGTTAAAGATCCCGACACACATTTCGAGGTAACTGAAAAGGTGCACAAGTTGGGCCTTATTCTCACAGCGAAAGTCGATGATGTCGAACCGATATTCGGTGGACAGGGAGCTATTGTTACCGCCCCTTATACAGGCACGTTCACCGATCCCTCCATACCACCAGGCCGGGGCAATATGTTGCTCGTGCTTGAGCGTGCGGGAGAGAGATGGAAGATTCGGGCTATAAGTGCTTCCAGATTATTAGCGCCCGCCGCACCGGCGAAGTGATCAGGCACAGTGCCCTATGCGGACAGGCCAACCGGGAGCAGTCTGGGCAACGCAGGCTCCGCGCACCAGCCTCTATAACCGTCGAGCGGCATCACTGACTGAACCGCCACGACAAGGGAGGAAATAGATCATGCCCTCTAATTCGATCAAACTGATTATCTATCTCGTCGCGCTGCTCGGCGTTACCTCGGCTGCATGGGCTGGGGCAGCCGAGGATGTTGCAGCCGTTGGACAACAGACAGTGGCTGCATTTGAAAAGGGCGATATTGATACCTACATTGTCGCCTTTGCCGATAACGCCGTCTTCACTCCCTCAGTGCAAGCCTTCCGGGTCGAGGGCAAGGCGGCGATCAAGGGTTACTTCAGCGCACTCTTCGAGACCTATCCGACCCGCCACGTTGTCATTCGGCAGGGCTCCACGCGGGTTTATGCGAACGACACTATTGTGGTAACGAACGCGTACTCCACCCTCACGTTGACCGATAAAAGCGGCAACGTCAGCATCCATAACCTCCGCAACAGCACGACGTGGCTCAAAATGGAAAACCAGTGGCGGATTGTGGATAACCACATATCAGAAGTGAACGGTGCCGACCGATCGTGATGTAACCACTCCTTAAAGAGAGCGAAAAAGAAGATGGAAAATTTCCGGCCCAAAAAAAGTGTCCTTAACCAAACCTTTTTGTTGCTGCGCCACCGCAACAGGACGATCATGTCCGACCGGTTTTTGAGCCGCTACATCGGCCATTGGGGGAAACGGTGCAGACGTTCGTGAAACGGATCGGTGGCGCGGCGGCGATCGGCGTGGCGATGCTGGTCGGCGGTGGCCTGTCCGCCCCGCTGGCGCAGGCCGCCTATATCGTGACGCTTGAGCAAGTGGGGACCAACGTCGTCGCGACCGGCATTGGCTCGCTCAATCCCACCGCATTTACAATCTCTGACACAAATATTACCGCACAGGCTGCCGCCGACCCATCCACGGGCTACATTATTGTCGGACCACCCGCACTTACCAGCGCTATCATCTATCAAGTACCCACCAGCTTTACCGGCCCATCCAATTTTGGCCCCGGATCTGGCACCGACCCCACCACCGGTTCCGGACCGATAGTCGGGCTCTCAAACCCGGCCATCCGACCCACCCTCACCGTCCCTGCCGACTACGTCTCAGGCTCCCCCCTCGGAACCAGTACCGATACCTGGGAAAATGCGTCGTTCAGTAGCCTCGGCGTGACGCCTGGCGTCTACGAGTGGACGTGGGGGAGCGGGGCGGACGCGGACAGCTTCACGCTCGACATCGGAGTCGCGGCGGCCCCGGTGATTGGTCAGGGCCTTCCGGTCGTCCTGGCTATTGGCGTTGTATTGCTTGGTGCCAAGCTCCGGGAGCGGAGCAAGAGCCGTCGTTCTTTTGGAACGGCCATCCCGCGCGGAGTGTGATATACGGTCAACACTTGCGGTAGATGATTGACCCTGGGCGGATTAACGCAACACGAAAAGCTCGATCTACTGTACGACAGGGGCTTCATTAAGATCACAGAAGGCGAGGCGTGGCCGGTTTATGAGCGAGCAGTTACCCCCGACGATGGGCCAGCCACGCCGGATATCTGGGCATTTCAGCCTTGCACTGAAGGAACGGTCTTCGGCACAAGCGACGGCATCGACGAGGAAGCCCGCTGGCTCAGTCCAAAGGACGTTGAGCGCCTAGGCTATCCAACACAGAAGCCCGTCGGAATACTGCGGCGGATCATCAGCGCATCCGGTCGTATCGGCGATACGGTTCTAGACCCTTTTTGTGGTTGCGGCACAACCATTGCCGCCGCGCAGATCTTGGCGCGACGATGGATTGGGATCGACGTTTCGCCTTTTGCAATCGAGCTCATCCGCAAGCAGCGACTTGAAGGAGCATTCCCTCATCTTAGATCGGGGATTGACTACACGATCAGCGGATTGCCGACGACCGTTGAACGTGCACGCATGCTCGCCCATCAGGATAGCGATAGAAAAGCATTTGAGGTGTGGGCAGTCTCCATCATCGATGGAATTCCGAACGATAAGAAAGGAGCAGATAAAGGTGTCGATGGGCGTATCCCGTTCAGGCCCGAAGGCCCCGGCAAAGCCGCTAAATTTGCGGTGGTGTCGGTCAAGAGCGGCAAACTCAAAGCCGATGATGTTAGATCGCTTATGGCCGTGTCCAAGCGCGAGGAAGCGTCGTCTCTTGGCTTCGGCGTTCTCGTAACATTGCATCCGCCTTCGGCTGGCATGAAGGCCGATGCTGCGTCAGCGGGCAGATTGAAAAGCACGGTCATCGGTTCCCGCTAATGGCTAATTCAGATGCTAACTATTGAGGAAATTTTACATGGCAAAAAGCCGCGTCTACCCCTTATGGATACGAGTATAGCCTATAAGAGAGCGGCTATCGACGGTAGTTTACAGCAAGGCGTGCTATTCGAATGATTATTCGATCAGCTTCCACTTGTGCGCGCGACCGCATCGCGGTTTTCTCGCCCTTGCCATGCGCGCACGCCGTCGGTCACGCGTTCGTAGAAACTTCTCGACCCGACGACTTCCTCGATGCCTGCGACCCGAAGCCGCTCTCGCACTTCGTCACGCACGCGGGCGAAAGCGAAGCTGATCCCTTGATTTTGAAATTCCTTAATCGAGCTCAGCAGAGCGTCGCAGGCGCTGGTGTCGATAAAGTTCACCGAATCTGCGTCTAGAAGAACATGCTTCGCCGGCGGCCGGCTCGCGGCCAACCCGGTTTTCAGCCCCTCGTGGAGGTGACCGATGCTGGCAAAGAACAGGTCTCCGCCGATACGCCAAATCAGCAACCCGGGGAAAGTGATCGCCTCGGGATGGCGCCGGACGTCACGATAGGCCTCGGTCCCCGGCAATTGGCCGACCACCGCACCTTGCGGGTGGCTGGTTCGATAGACCAGCATCAATAGCGACAGCGCCACGCCGAGAGCGATGCCCTGCAGGACCCCCAATGTCAGCTCTCCGCCGACGACGATCGCGGCGAGGGCGAACTCGCGCCAATCGCGGGCGAGCAGGTCGCGCAAATAGCCGAGCTTGGAGAGGTGAAGCATCGCCGCGACGACGATGGCGGCAAGCGCCGGATGCGGCATGCCCCGGAACAACGGCGTCAGCAGAATTAGCGTCAGGAAGCAAAAGACCGCCGCGACGAGGTTAGCCAGCTGAGTGCGGGCGCCGGCGGCCATGGCGACGGAGGTCTTGGACAGACTGCCGACGACGAGGAAGCCACCGAACAGACCGCTCAAGATGTTGGCGGGCCCGTGCGCTATCAGCTCCTGGTTCGGATCGATGTCGCCGCCGCTCTGCATCGCCGCGGCCTTTGCCCCGCCGAGTGCTTCGGCATAACCGACCAACACGATGGCGAGCGCGCCGGGCACGAGCTGCTGCAATACTGCATGGTCGAGGCAGGGCAGCACGAGGTGAGGCAGCCCGGAAGGAAGCTCGCCCACCACGCTGACACCCGCGGCTTCACCACCGAGCAGGCCGACCAGGACCGTGGCCACGACCGCAACCACCAGCGCAGCGGGTACGCGCGGTGCCAGATGGCGCAGCAATAGCATTGCCATCAAGCTGAGTAAGCCGGTCAGCACCGGCGCGAGCGAAGCGTCCGGTAGATGCTGCAATACGGACCAGAGTTTGGTGAAGAAATTACCGGAAGTGCCCTCGATACCCAGCAGATGCGGCAGCTGACCGATGATGGTGACGCCAACCAGGCCTTCGATAAAGCCGCGCATGACCGGCGTCGGGATGAAGGCAGCCACCCAACCCATGCGCAGCGCGCCGAAGAGCAGGAAGAAGGCGCCGATCAACATCGCCAGAGTCGAGGTGAGCTCGTTGAACTGTGCCGTTCCCTGCACCGCGACCGCGCCGACGGTCAGCGCCGAGATCAGCCCTGTTGCGGTGTCCGGGCCGACCACCAGCAGGCGCGAGGTACCGAGCAGCGCATAGGCAATCAACGGCGGGACGAGGGTGTAGAGTCCCATGATCGGCGGCACCCCGAGGATGCCGGCATAGGCCATGCCCTCCGGCACCATGACCGCCCAGACTGCGAGCCCGGCCAGGACATCCGGCAACAACCAGTCGCGCCGGTAGGCGGGAAGCCAGTTGAGAACGGGTAACAGGCGCTGTGCAATGGAGACCGGACGAGGCGAGAGGTCGCGGCGAAACTCAACCGCCTCGTGACGCCGATTAATCTCCATTTGGCTACTGGCCGAGCTGGGCCAGCGCCGCGCGTAGCGGGTCACTGGAGACCTGAAGCAGCCCTTCGAATGATTGGTCGAGCTCCAGGATCAAAAATATCGCACCGGAAACCGACAGCGCGCAGACGAAGAAAGCAGCGACTACAGTTGCATTTCGCGGAGCAAAGAGCCCAAAGCTGGCGAAGATGATGCTGAGCCAGAACACCAGCACCACCAGGAACGGAGCCGGGATCGAGCTCCCCAATTGTTCGAACAGCAGTACGCGCGTGCGAGCCATACGGTGGCCTCTGTCAACCTCAGAGCGTGTGAAGAAATCGGGCGTTTCCCGGATCCGAGCCGCAGAGTTCTCCCTCGCCCCGCTTGCGGGGAGAGGGACGGGGTGAGGGGCCTCTTGACGGACGGTTGTACAAAACCCCATCAACACGAGGGCGTCGTTGCCCCTCACCCGGAATCCGCGCGCAGACGCGCTGATTCCGACCTCTCCCCGCAAGCGGGGCGAGGTGGCTGGGCGCGATGCCAATTCTTTCACAAGCTCTCAAAAGAACCTGAAGCGGAACCGGAAAAGGACGGCCGCGACCAAGGCGAAGACCGCCGCGATCAGCCCGCCGACCAGCCAAAAGCCGTTCGGGCTGCCGCTGAATGGAATGCCGCCGACGTTCATGCCCCAAATGCTCGCAATCAGCGTTGCCGGCAGGAATATCAGCGAGAACATCGTGAGTATAAAGGTTTCGGTTGGTCTCCTCCTCGACCTGCGCCCGCAATTCTTCGAGCAGGAACTGGCAGTGCTCCGCGTAATCCTGCGCATCCTCGACCAGTGCCGAATAGCGATGGATCTGGCGGCTGAAGCGCTCGAATTCGGCGGCAGGAAACGGCGCCGGACACTCGCGCGCCAGTTCGAGCATGGCCGCGCGCTTGTAGGCCATGTCGCGGGCGACCTGGATTGAGCGGCTTCGCAGCTCCAGCAGGTCCTCGCGGTGCCCGGCGCCGTTACGTCTCAACACCTTTGACCCCATTGCGCTGAGGCGTTCGCTGTCCCCCTGCAACAGACCCTCGCCGATGTCATTCAGAGCCTTGAAGAATTCCGTGATCAGCCCGAACGGGCTTGCCGGCAGAACCGTCCGCGCTTCCACCCGACGGCGCAGCTCCTTGACTGAGACCAGCGGGATGTGCCGACCGGTGACAAACAGCGTCCGGGAGGCGACAACGCAGAGTGAGCCCGCCTGCAGGGTGGGGGCTGCGGGCTCGTCGCGGAAGTCACGCAGGTGGCCGTAGACCAGATCCGGTGTGGAAAAGAGCCTGCGTCGCTGGATCGGAGCGGCGACCATCTCGACGATTTCGGGCGGCCAGGGGCGGCGCCCAAGCCAGGCGTGCGCCGCGGCATCGCGGAGGTCGAGATGCACCCAGACGAAATCCGCGTTGTCCGCCGCGACGTCGGCCTCCGCAAGACTGCGCAGCGGCTGCCCCGACCCGCCGCGGAACGCGAAGGCGAACAGCGGACAACCGTCACTCATCCTTGCGCGGCACCTGATACATGATGCTCTCATCTGGCCGAACGCGGCGAACGATCTCGCAGTTCGCGCCCGATTTACTCAAAGTCCGCCTGATCATCATCGATGCGCGCCGCGTGACGGTTTGAGGAAAATCCGGCTTGCACGACGTACCGCCTCTATCATCGCCAAGGGTCACCGCGTCGGTCTGCGAGTTCCATGGTTACGAGGCGGGCAACCGTGATGGCGAGATAGAATGGCCCAATAACGGACTCCAGATTGGCCAGGCTGCGGGCGAACGGATCGAGCGCCACGATATCGCCGTAGCCCGTGGTGGTGAGTGTGGCGAGGCTAAAATAGAGCATCGTCGCGACTTCCTCCGGGCCGCCCATCTGGGCAACGAGGTTGCCAAAGGCGCCGGGGCTCAGCTCCCAGATCAGGCTATAGGCCGAGGCGAAAATAGTCGCGAGGCTCAGATAAATTACGATCGCACCTTGAAGGCGATGAAATGTAATACGGCCAGGCGCATAGACCGCATGCGCTAGTACCCAAGTCAACGCGGAGAAGGCAAGAATTTCACCGCCGTGGCGCAGCACGCTGGTTGAAACCGGTGGCCATTCCACGCTCAGTAGAACGCTCGCAGCGGTGGCTGCCAGCCCTAGCAAGATCAGGATAATGGCGCCCGGTCTCGGCGACAGCACCACGACGATCACTACGACCGCAAGAACCAACGTATCAGCGACTGCCCTTGCTATCGGCAGTCCCTTCGCCGCCAGCGGCGCCGCGATAAACATCGCGCAAAGCTCGAGGACCAGCAGGACGGTCAGCATCGGATCTCTGATCCGATCCCGCCAAGTGCTGGCCGACTTTGGCCTGTCGTCGAGCGCAGCCGGGACGCCCCGACGGTTTGACACCGTGATGGGCCCTTTCGCCACGATACCCCGGCCGGCAGCGAATCAGAAGACCTCCGGGATCATCCTGAACGGGTAGTTGGGATCCTGGTAGTCGCCGCGATGCTGTCGTTTGGGCAGTTCGACCTTCTCGTGCTTCAGCTCCTCGTAGGGGATTTTGCTCAGGACGTGAGTCAGGATGTTGAGCCGCGCCCGCCGCTTGTCGTCGGAATGAACGACGTACCACGGCGCCCATGAGGTGTCGGTGGCGAGAAACATTTCGTCACGGGCTCGCGAGTAGTCGTACCAACGGGAATAGGATTTCAGATCCATGTCGGACAGCTTCCAGATCTTGCGTCCGTCATCGATGCGCCCCTCGAGACGTCTGGTCTGCTCCTGGGAACTGACCTCCAGCCAGTATTTCAGCAATAGAATCCCGTCATCGACGATGGCTTTCTCGACCCCTGGGATCATCTGCAGAAAGCGCTTGGACTGCTCCTCGGTGCAGAAGCCCAGCACGCGCTCGACCCCGGCCCGGTTGTACCAGCTGCGGTCGAAGATCACGATCTCACCGGCGGCAGGCAGATGCGGAATATAGCGCTGCGCATACATCTGCGACTTCTCGCGCTCGGTCGGCGCGGGGAGTGCCACGACCCGGAATATGCGAGGGCTCACCCGCTCGGTCATCGCCTTGATCGTGCCGCCCTTGCCGGCCCCGTCGCGCCCCTCGAAGACGATGCAGACCTTGAGGCCCTTGTGCACCACCCACAGCTGGAGGTTGACCAACTCGACGTGGATGCGTGCGAGCTCCCGCTCATATTCTTTCCGTTTCAACTTGCCGTCGGCTTCGACATCGCTGTTCTTCTCGTCGGACATTGGGTCGCTCCTCATATAGCGCTGATCCACAGCACGGCACCGGCCGCTTTCTGCTTTTTCTCCTACTTCTGCACGCGACGCAATTCTTCAGCAGCGTTTGCCGCTTCACGCTCGGCCATTCGACGCTTAAGATCATCAGCGAGAAATATGCCGGCTCCTGCCAGTGGTGTCGTGCCGAGATTTTCGGGGAATTATCCCCAAAATTTCGTGGAACTCCGCCGCGCGGCTCTAAATCTAAATAACTATAGTGGATCAGGCGGCCGACGGCGTGGCCTGGGATGGCTTACCCGCTTCCAGGGCTCGGACGAACTCACCGGACCCGGCACCCCATTTCGTAAAAACCCGGAGTGCTGCGGTAAATGGCACATCCACTGGATGCACTCGCTCTGGCGGCAGGATGTATACTGCTCCAGCCATCGGCGTCGGCACCGAAGGCACCAGCACCGTAAAGGAACCGTTTTTCAATTCCTCGACAATCAGTGCGGGAACCAGTGCCTCCTCAATCTCGGCGAGACAGGGCGCGAATGCCGGGTCGTCCGCCTGACCCATGACGCGTCCGGTGAGGCCCCGCAGCAGCGTGTAGCCGGGGAGCCTTTGTAGTACCCTCCGTTCAATGACATTCTTCGCTCGTAAACCCGCCCTGGTGCGGATGATCAGACCGGCGATGAAGCAAATGGCGGCGAGTATTAGAATCGCCAGGATCTCCTCAAACTTCGCGGAACCGGGGATTGCAGCCGTGATCGGCTTCACCGCGGCCACAAGACCTTGTAGCGCCTTCAAGATCAAAAGCACCGCGATATAGACCGGCAGAACAATGATCAATCCGCCGATCAGCGTGGTTTTGATGAATTCAGCAATCGTTCTCATCTGGGTCTTGCTCCGAACGGGCTATTGGCGACGGCCCTTCTTCCACCACTCGGGGTATAGCCTCACGTATGGTCGCACGAAACCTTGGCGATTATCTGACTATACCGTTGCTCACATTTTTTTCGCGCAAAGCAACCAGCAAGGACGGCAACTGCCCGTTGTGACGCTGGATGACTGAGACCAAGTCGGCATGCTGCGTGCTGGCCGTGCTGATGCCGTTGACGATAACGTCGGTGACCTTGTAGCCATGATTGGTCGGGTTGAGCCGCCACTCGATCCTGATCGGTGCGCCGCCATTGATCTGGACGCGGCTCGATACGATTACCCCTTCCCTATCGGACTGGCTCCCCAGCACCCCGAAGCTTGCGCCGCCGAGGGCGCGAAGGGCGGTTGAATAGCTGACGACGACGTAATCCTCGTAAAGTTCGACGAACTCCTGCCGCTGTAGCGTCGTCGCGGTACGCCAATATGTCCCCAGGGCAAAACGAGCGCAGGCTTCCACGTCGAAATACTGACGGAACAGCTGGCGGAACTGCTCCTGCTTGGCCGCCGCCGTATCCCCGTTTTGCAGGACTGAGATGGCGCGACCCCCAAGATCGCCGACAATGCTCGCCGGATCATTCGTGGCGGCCAAGCTTCTCGGGGTATCCCCGACGATGCTGGAAAATAGGACGAAAGCCGACAGCAGGAAAAAACGTTGTATCATTTTTGAACCTCCAAAGGCGGTCGTACGGCTCGGCGTTCCGGTGCTTGGGGCTAACCTGCGCGCCTGAACAGGGGCTCCGGAAGAATTGTCGTGCTGAAAATTCGCATCAGGCAGTGTGGCGGGAAGAGCACAAGATACAGCGGATCAAGCCGGCCCACTCCCCAAAGCTTGCCCATAACACGAGGCTAAGCCGCCAATTGTGCGCCGGCTATGCAGAAATAACGAATTTTACGGAGCAGCTAATCCTGCGCAGTCTACCTCTAACGCCGTCCTCGTTGGTGATGCCGCTTTTAGACGAAAGCCCGATAAATTTGGGGCAAGCCACGGAGATTTACACCGACACTCCTCCGGTTCGTCCGGCATTGCTGTGAAGAACGGCATGCCGTGCATCTGGCGCGTACTGGGGCGCGAAGGCGTGGCGGGCCGCTCAGCTGACGGCCGCGAGAGGGGCAAGCCGATCGTTTGCCGAGTAAACGCCATAACCCTACTGAGAGCGCGACGGCTCATTGCTTACGATGATCGCAACCATCCTGTTCTGTGCCTCGGCCTGTTCATCGGCAGTGGATATGTACGGGAGGCGCTCGCCGGTCCAGTGCAACTGAACCCGGTTCTCCGGTACCTTGTGGGTGTAAACAAGAGCCTCGAATACCGCTTCGGCGCGCCGTTGGGCTAGGTGCTCATTAAACTCCGCAGAGCCAACCGAATCTGTCTTGCCAATGATCGTGGCGACGAAGGCTGGGGTGCTTTGCATCATCCCGGCCACGTCGCGTATATGGTCTTGGTCTTCAGGCGTTAACGCGTAGCCGCCAGTGGCAAAATAAACAAAATGGGCGGTTGACCCCGCAGGCAGCTGCAGGCTTGGCGTCTGTTGTGCTGTCGCAGCGTGAACTGCAAAAAAACCCATAATCGCTGCCGCTGCCAGGCTCTTCGTTACTCTCTGCTTCGCCATTGACGTTCCCTTTCCCTGATTGTCTGCCCCACCATAGTGGTGTCCCCTCGACGAGAGGGTTGAGCTTAGTTAATTTATGATGCTCACGGTGAGGCCAAAGGCTTGACCGCTCCATCGCCGAGTGGAACCGGCAACAAGCTGCCCCGAACGCCGAGCGGGTGGCAAAGCGCCACACCCTGATGACGTTGATACGCCACGCGCGGCAGTGCCGCGACTAATTCTGGCGTCCCGTCTGTTTGCAGTGGCGCTTGTCCGCGCCGACGGCCCCATTCGCCTGACGGCAGTTCTGCCGGGTGTCCCGGCGCTCCTGGCCGTTGGTTTGGGCGATGGTGAACGAGCCGTCAGTTGATGCCTCATCCATCACCTTGACAGTTTCTGCGTTCGTCGAGATGGACATGCCAACGACCATGCCGAAAATGATCATGGATGATCTAATGATCATGAACGATCTAGAGGCGAATTCAGGTGTCACGTCTTGGTCCTCCTTTGGGGACGATGCCTGGCACTTAAGCCTAAACAGCGGGGTTCGCCGGTGGCTATGCAGAAATAACGGATTTTACGGAGTGGCTAATCGCCTCTGAGCTGGGCTCAGCCCTTTATGTGCTGTTGCGTGGGTTGCGGCAAACACGCAGTTGCGCTGCGTGAAGCCGATCCGGGGACGGCAAACAAGTGTCAACAATGCATGCCAGCGCTTCCGCCTGCGTGAGAGGCCAGTTTGAGGCGGATTCGCCTCCTGACGCTGCAAATTTGTGGAAAATGCATAGGCGGCGCGGTCAGCCGATGGTCTTCTTCGGCGGCTTGGGATTTTTTTGGACAGCGGAATAAAGCTAGAGGCTCGGCTGCGGGTCGGAGACCAATGCGATCAAGGCAAATCAGGCGCATCTTCTTCGCAGAGCTCTTTCGGCTTCTTCGCGTGCTCTGGCCGATCCTGTCCGGGGTTCTTTTCGCGATGGTCGGGCCCGGACTTCTGATCGGGTACATAGAGGGGTGGCGCATCGTCGACGCTCTTTATTTCACTTTTGTGACCGGTCTCACCATCGGTTACGGCGATCTGACGCCCCGACATGTTGTGTCGCGGCTCCTCGCGGTGATGATTGGCTTTGCCGGTATCGTGCTGACCGGCCTCGTCGCGGCGGTTAGCGTGGAGGCGCTCCGAGCGACAGCCCGCGATGCTACAGAATGAAACAGCCCGCGCTATGGCTTCGGCTCAACAACATAGCCTCACCTGCGATTGACCCTTGTTGAGAGCGCCGAGCTGCCTTCATTCTGGCGTCCGTCTTTCAGGAGGAGCAAGGGGGCAAGAAATGATCGACCCGAATGTGGTGAACTCTGATCACGCGCCTTCGCGCTCGACCGTCCTGGATCTTGCGCTTCAAATCGGACTGGTGGGCTTTTTGGTCTACGCCTGCGGCCGGTACATATCGCCTTTTAGCGACCTCCTGATCTGGTCTGCAATTCTAGCGGTGATGCTGTATCCGCTGCATCTCCGCCTGGCCGTCCGGCTCGGTAATCGCTGGTCGGCGCTGCTGATCGGGCTGGTCGGCGTCACCGTGATGCTGGTGGCGATGGTCACATTGGTGACGTCGATTGCGTCTTCCATGTATTCGCTGATCATGGGCTTGCATGATCAAAGCCTGACTGTCCCACCGCCGCCGCCACGGCTGGCCGAGCTCCCGCTGGTAGGCCAGAAACTGACGGAGGCCTGGGCGCTCGTCGCCACCAACATGCCGGCGGCGGTTGCCAAATACGGCGGGGCGTTGAGCGAACCGGCGGCACGGCTCGTGTCGTCCGCCGGTGGCCTGGCCGCCGGCCAACTATCGTTCGTTCTTTCTTTCGGGATTGCCGCCGTCATCGTCGCCTACGGCAGGGGCGCCGCCGATTTCGCTCGGCGTCTGCTCGGACGTTTTACCGGCAGCGAGGAGCGGGGGGCCCATCTGGTTACGCTGACGGCCGCTACGATCCGTGGCGTGGCGGTAGGCGTTGTCGGCGTAGCGGTGATCCAGTCGCTTCTCCTCGCAGTCGGCTTCTTCGCCATTGGTCTTCCGGCAGCTGGCCTTTGGACGGTCTTGTTGCTTTTGCTATGTATCGTACAGGTGCCGGCGGTACTGGTGACACTGCCGATCATAGCCTATGTCCTTGCGACGGAAGCAACGCAGCCGGCTATCATCTTCCTGGTCTGGACCCTCATCGCCGGGCTCAGCGACAATGTCCTAAAGCCATTGATGCTCGGCCGCGGAATGGAAGTGCCGATGCCGGTAATTCTGATCGGGGTCATCGGCGGCATGATTGCCGACGGCCTTCTCGGCCTGTTTGTGGGGCCTGTGGTCCTGGCCGTCGGCTATGTGCTGCTCATTGAATGGATGCGACAGCGCCGCGCCCAGAGGGAGCTGCCGATCGCCGATCGGACGCCGTAAAATGCGACTTTTGCTGTCGGCACGCCCCGGGCTCGAGGAAGCTGGCATCGGTGCTAGGGCTGCCAAACGGGTGTTGCCTCGATGAGCACCGAGTCTGAAACCACCGGCAAAATTGCGGTGGAGGAACGCACTCCTGCGAAGCCCGCTCCCGCGGACACCGCCTCTGCAAACCCGCTGCGCAGGGCGGCGCTCATTGTCGTCGCCGTGACCATTCTGCTGTTTGCCTTGTCGATCGTCATGGAGCGGCTCACGCCTTCGTCATCGCAAGCGGTCGTACAAGCATATGTTGTCCGCATGGCTCCCGAAGTCGCGGGCCGTGTTATAGGCGTCGACGTCGCCGACAATACTCGCGTCGACGCAGGGCAGGTCCTGTTCCGCATTGATCCGCGCCCCTTCGAAATTGCCGTGGCTGAGGCGCAGGCCCAGGTCGAGCAGATCGGTCAGACGCTGGGAGCCTCGACGGCCGCCGTGGACTCGGCACAGGCGAAGGTCGTGAAGGAGACCGCCGAACTCGAGAACGTTCAGGCCCAGACGGAGCGGGTTTTCGAACTTGTCAAACGAGGCGTCTACCCCGCTTCCAAGGCCGATACAGCCCGCGCCGCACAGGACGCCGCACGGGCGGTGCTGACGGCCAGCCAGGCCGACCTTGCCAAGGCGCGGGAAGAGCTTGGCCCTAAGGGTGCTGACAATCCCCAGCTCAAGGCGGCGCTTGCGACGTTGGAGCGTGCGCGGCTCAATCTTCTTTATACAACGGTCAAGGCCCCTGCCGACGGCTTGGTCTCCAATCTCCAACTTGCGACCGGCCAGTTCATAGGGGCGGGGCAGGCGGCCCTTACCTTCATCGACTTGAGCACGGTCTGGGTTTCGGCCGACTTCAAGGAGAATAGCCTCGAATACATGTCTCCGTCCGATCGGGCCGAATTGGTCTTCAACTCGTTGCCAGGCGCAATCTTCAAAGCCCACGTCGAGAGCATAGGCTGGGGCGTCTCCCAGAATAGCGTTGATCCCAATACCGGCCTGCCAACGATCAAAAACGCCACGGGCTGGGTGCGCGACCCGCAGCGTTTCCCGGTGCGTTTGATCGTCGACGAGACGCCGCCGCGGGGCAGCGTGCGGTTCGGTTCGCAGGTGAATGTCGTCGTCTACGCCGGCAACAACCCAGTCACGGACGCTCTGGGTGCGGTATTTATTCGCCTCATCTCCATCCTGACCTATGCCAGCTGATGTTTCCGCCGCCGCGGTGGCCCTGTCACGCCAGCGCCGCATCGGGCTGCGGGTCGCGCTCGCGGTCGCTGTCGGATTCACGTTGAACCTCGCCACGGGCGAGGTCATACCCTTCTTTGGGCCGGTCCTCGCGGTGCAATTCCTGATTCTCGGCGCCGGGCCCTTGCCGCTGTCGAAAGCAGTCGCGTTCGTCGGGCTCGTGCTGGTCGTCGGACAGGCCTTCATTGTTCTTAACGGCATCTTTGGCAACCAGCCGATCCAGCTGCTGGCACTGCTCGGTCTATTTTTTTTCGTATGCTTCTTCGTACAGGCGCGGGGACAGGGTGGCCCTGTAATCTTCCTCTGCTTGGTGATCGCGATCACGGTTACCCTGCTCGATCGCGTGCACGACACGCTAGACACAAGCATAATTGCAATATTGCTCCAAGCTTACCTGAGCGCCGTGGTCTTGTCGTGGCTCGCCCATGCGATTCTGCCAGGCCACGATGCGACCGAGGACGCGCCGCAGGCGGCCCCGGCCACCGACAGGCCTGCCATGCGGGCTCTCGCCAATGCGGCTATCCTGCTCGGCGCCATGGCGCTCTGCCTGACCAACGACGCGCTCTCCTTGGCGCTCGTCCTTCCGATCACCGTCGCTTCCGTGCTGCTTCAGTTTGACTTCGCAACCAGCGTCCGCTCCGCCCTTAGCCTGGTCGCCGTCAATCTGCTGAGCGGTGTGCTTGCCTCCCTGGCCTTTGCGTTCGTCGAGCTGCGCCCGTCGCTGCCCTTCCTGTTCCTGACCGTCTTTCTCGTCGGGCTGATCCTGGGCGGGCGGGCCGCGGCCGGCCTTGCCAAGATGTATGCCGGAGCGCTCACGACATTCCTCATTCTGTTCGGATCGGGAATATCGCCGCTGCCCACGACGACGCCAGAGTCGTTCGCGACCCGGATCGGCTACGTCCTGTTGGCGGTCGGGTACACTCTGTGCATGACGGCACTACTCTGGCCGCGCGAACGATCTGTTTCGACACAACTTTCACTGCGGTCTCCTGGGCGCGCTGCTGCTCGGCGACGGGGCTCGCCGGCAGCTCCGCTTCCCTAGCGTCGGCCGCGCGCTGCGGTTGACCGACAAGTTTGTCGGCGACACCGCGGTGCCGCCACTTGCCACCCGACCCCGCTGTTGCTCCGCCTCGGCGGCAATGCCTGAAAAGGGGCAGCTGCCGGCATATCGGGCGTCGGGCGCATCGGCTGCTCGAGGGAGCGCTCTATCATCTGAAGGTTTGTCGATAAGCCTGCCTAAATGCCTCGACGGCCGATCGGCCAGGATGCTCTGCGCAGTAGCTTTCCGCCCACTCCTCGGCGTCGGGGATCGCGGCCACATTGATGGTTCTGCTACCGAAGCGCGCGGCCTGATAGCCGGTATAGAACAGCGATGCCGCGGCCCGATCGTCTGGTGACAACTCCAGCAGCCTTTCGCACGTCGCCCCCCGGATGCTGACCCAACGGTCGCCGGGCGGCGGCTCGGTTACCGGGGCTGGCGCAGGTGCCGGTGCCGCTGCCGCTACCGGGGGCGGCGGCGGTGCGGCGGGGGCGGCGGCCTCCGGGGGCTGCACGCAGGCGCCCAGCGAGCCCGACAGCACACCCGATAGCAGTACAAAGGCGGTCTTCCCATTCATCGCGTTGCTCCGGTGGCAAGGAAATTCTGTCTCCGCAGACATTACCGTGGCTGCGGCATCGGAGGTCGTTTCAACCCTTGGGATATAGAAATACCATAACCCCGCCGCTCTAATTGACATATATGCGCAGGCGGGTCACGCTCGATAGTCTCCCGTTGTTCCGGTCTGCGGGTATATACTCGGTAAGGCTCCGGCCAGGTGTCGACGGAGCCCGACACCTGGCCCAAGGGAGCCGCGAGCTGGACAGCAAATTCGGAGCCAACACAGCGAGTGAGGCCACAGCGATGACAAAGTGTCTGCTTTACATTGCGCCGATCGTGTTGATCGGATTGGTGGCTACCGAGGCGCCCGCCGCTCCGGCGGCCCGGGCCGGCAGCATAGGTCGCAATATCACCGCCACCGCGCCGGAGGGGACAGGTGTGCCGCTGGGCCTCGAGTGCCAAAGGGGGGGACGAGGCGGCGGCGGTGCTCGCGCCGGTGGCGGTGCACGCGGTGGCGGCGGTGCTCGCGCCGGTGGCGGTGCACGCGGTGGCGGCGGTGCTCGCGCCGGTGGCGGTGCTCGCGCCGGTGGCGGTGCACGCGGTGGCGGCGGTTCCTGGGCCGGCGCCGGCCGAGGCAACTTCAGTGGCGCCAGCGCGAACCGCGGCAATTTCAGCGGCGCCAACGCGAACCGCGGCAACTTCAACAGCGCCAACGTGAATCGCGGCAACTTCAACAGCGCCAATGTGAACCGCGGCAACTTCAACAGCGCCAACGTGAACCGCGGCAACGTCAACGTCAACCGCAACGTCAACGTCAGTGGAGGTGGCTACGGAGGCGCTTACTACGGGGGAGGTTGGGGCGGCGTCGCCGCCGGCGTCGCGGCGGGTGCCATCGTCGGCGGTGCCGTTGCCAGTACGGCCTATCCGGCCCCGGCATACCCGTACCCGTCCTGTCCCTACCCAGATTACCCGAATTGCGGACTTTGAGCGGCTCCCGCGCGACGGCATTTTTGAAAGACGAGGTCGTTTTCACGAGGCGGAGGCGACCGGCAATGCGTTAGCTTGGCGGCCTTTCGGCTGAGCCGAATGGGAGGAACCAAGTGCCACGGATAACGTGAATGGCTTTCTAATAGCCGTAGTCGAGCAGCGCTCGCATGTAAGCCGGCTCAAACTTTCGCGCGGCTCGACCGTGAAGTCCGGCCCCATATAGGCAGATTGTAGTCTAAGCCGTCGCGAAACGATGCCGCGCACAAGATTCCGCGACATCTCTCCTCGCCCGAAAGGTGCATAAGGGTTGGGCCGCGTAGAATGCCATAGGCTATCGAGCCACGGGGTGCAATGATAGATCAAGCTATTGTCTCCCCACAGACAACCGCCGCCTACGAATTTCGATCCTGGCAGTCTAAGCACCAGGCAAGAGATGTGAAAGGGAGTGCACAGTGGGCCCGAACAAGCGTCAGTCTTACTTCTGGCGATATCGTGCTCGCGATCGGGCCCTCACCGCCATGCTGGCGGTCCAATGCCTGATAATATTTGCTGCGCCTTTCGCCGCGATGGGCTACGAGGGTGTACGCGAAGCGCTGCAGCTGTTGTTTTTCGCCTTTACCTTCCTTGTCTGTGTCATTTCCCCTGGCCCGACTGATACGGCCCTCGCGGTATTGGCGTTAATCTCAAGCTTGGCGGGTTACGTGCTCCAGCTCGTCGAACCATCGAACGCCTCTCTGATCCTTGCCTATGCCGGAAGTATTGGCGCCTTCATTGCGGCGAGCTATGCCCTTGGCTACGCCGCGCTTGCCCCCGGTGCAGTGACGGTCCATCGGGTGCTCGGGGCCATCGCGCTCTATTTGAACATTGGCCTGATGTTTGCGACGGTATACCGATTGATTTGGTATTTTATTCCAGATTCTTTGACTAATATCCCGGGCGGTGCAGCGTGGCAGGCCTATGGCACGATACTCTATTTCAGCTTTGTGACGCTGACATCGACCGGCTATGGCGATTTAACGCCGGTCCATCCGATCGTCCGCACGCTGGCCAATGTGGAGGCGATCATCGGCCAATTGTATCCGGCAACCCTGCTCGCCCGCCTCATCACCCTGGAACTTCGAAGGCCTCGGCGGCAGCCTGTCCGGTCGAAGCCAAGAGGTGGCGGCACCTCAGCGGACGAGGAGAATGATCCAGATCAAGGCCATCACCCGGTCAGGCCGCCCTCTTAGGACGTTTGTGGCTGAAATTCGTCCGTTGAAACGCAGCGTTCGCCTAGCAGTAAGCGGCACAGCGACGCGAGGTCCGTCGCGCGACGCCGGCGGCACTCATCGGCGTCAAGGGGCGGCCGACGACTGCCTCTGCGGTGGAGACGAAGCTCGGCAAGCCGGGAATCGCGAATTGTTCGCCGAGTTCCAGGCAAAAGGACCAGATGGTTACAGCCAGCAACACAACACCGATGCGCTTGAACATGGTCATTTTGCTCCTTTCGCCTTGAAAAGGTTGGGAATGTCGTCGAAATCGGGGATTTGCTCCGGCGTCAATTTTTGAGCGCCTGGCGGAACCTCCAGTTTGAAAGCATCCGAGGCGACCTCGCCGCCTGCTTTCCATGCCCTGATATCGAGGGTGTATTGTGGCGACCCTTTGACCTTCTTGCTCGTGATCACATAGCGGCAGGGATAGGGTCGGGCTCCCTGCGCGATCCAGATCTGCCAATCGACCTCCTTGGTCCTGAAGGCAAGGTGATCGCATTCGACGTCGCGGATCACACCGCTTCCAAGGTCCTTCACGTCGGTGACCGGCGGCATCAGCTCCTTATAAGGATCCGACATCAGCAGATCCGCCGCCGGAACGGGCCTGTGGTATTTGTCCCGCAACTCATCGACCAAATGATCGATCGTGCCGGGCGCTTCGATCTGAGCATACACGTTTGCGTTCTTGCCGAGCAGGCTCAGCGTTTTCCCGTCAAACACCATCTCGACATTCGCAAATCCGCCCGTGCGCGTCGCGTGAAGCTTGTCGGGGCGCTCGAGAGTCAGGGTGCCGGAACTTGCCAACCCAATCTTCTGCTGCTGCGTGCTGACGATTTCGAGATTGGCGTCGTACTCGAAGGATATTGCCTTCTGAGCGGCGAGATAGTCGGACATGGCCTTGAGCAAGCTTTTGGCTTGCGCTTCATCGGCATGAGCGACCGACATGCTCGCCATTCCTGCCAACGCGACTGCAAGAAGGATTGCCGACATCTTTGGGCTTTTCATGGTGCCTCCCGATCCGTAGCGGCGGCGGGCTAACTGCTCGGCACGCGCCAGCAGTGGCTGGCGACGCATCTGAAAGAAGAGCGTCTCGGAGCCGCGCTGCCTATGCATTTTTCACGAAAAATGCGGCGGCACGGGTCAGACGGATATGCGACTTGAGATCACGCCTCCCGCCGGCCGAAGCGCCGGGTGTGTATTTTTTGGTGTGGTGCGCTGCGTTCCCGTGCGCATGTAGTCTGTAGACTCTTTAGTGACGATTGATTCAAATCAACCGTCCGGCTAGGCTGCGTGGTATCTTGCGCCTCTGGACCCCGATCACCCAGGGGGGTGGCGATGCCTGCCAGCGCCACTCGGACATTTACCGATCCCGATATGTATTTTGCAGGGATCCGAAACTTGCAGATTGATGGGTAATTACAAAGCGCGGCGAATTCCGCGCGGAGTCGACGCGCATCGACCTGCACCGCCTGTGGATGCATCGCTTCGACGAGAGGCTGCCTCGGATCATCAGGATAACGCCGAGCGGGAAGCGGTCGCTGATCCTCTTCGCGACCGATCCCGACCAGCCGAAGATGCAGGTGAGCGGGATCGAAACATCGCAAGATCAAATCCCAGTGTTCGGGTTGGATTGGCCATACTACCTTAGATACGCGTCCGGGGCGAGGAAAGAAACCTACAATTTCTAAGTATTTTCCGAGTTTGCCGCCGCATCCGACGTGGGGCTATGCTTTTCCGACGATCTGAAGGGAAACATCCAGTGAACACTCTCGCCGGGGTCCCGCCGGAGATGCCGGGTCTGGCGCACGCGTATTCTGCGCCTATGGGCCCTGATCACCCAGGGGTGGGGATGCCTTCCAGCGCCACTCGCGCATTTACCGACCCGGATATGTATTTTGCAGGGATCCGAAACCTGCAGATCGACGGGGTGATCACGAAGCGCGGCGAATTCCGCGCGGAGTCGACGCGCATCGACCTGCACCGCCTGTGGATGCATCGCTTCGACGAGGACCTGCCCCGGATCATGAGGATCACGCCGAGCGGGAGTCGGGCGCTGATCCTCTTCGCGACCGATCCCCATCAGCCGACGATGCAGGTCAGCGGGATCGAAACATCGCAACATCAAATCGCAATGTTCGGGTTGGATCGGCCGTACTACCTTCGATCCTCTGCGACCTGCGGATGGGGTACGATGTCGCTGACGCCCGAGGACCTCGCAGCCGTTAGCGAGGCCATCATTGGGCGCCCGTTGATGCCCCCTTCATTCCCTCGATGGACCAAACCCCCTGCACCGGTTGCGTCCCGGCTGTTGCGGCTGCACGAAGCGGCGGGCCATCTTGCGAAGACCGCGCCCGACATTCTCGCGAAGCCGGAAGTAGCGCGAGTGGTCGAAGAGGCTTTGGTCGAAGTAATGATTTTGTGCCTGACTCAGGGCCATTCAGACAACGTGCGCAATGTTCATCGGCATCGCGCGACGATCATGCGGCGCCTGGAGGAGGTCCTGACGTCCACCCCCGATGGGCCTCTTTATATGCCCCAGCTGTGCACGACGGTTGGCGCTTCCTATACAACGTTACATGACTGTTGCCAGGAGTATCTCGGCATGAGCCCGAAGCGCTATCTGTGGCTGCGGCGCATGCATCTGGTGCGCCGGGATTTGCGGAGCGCCGACGCGGAGAAGACGACCGTGACCAAGATCGCGACCGATTATGGCTTCTGGGAATTGGGCCGTTTTGCAGTCGCCTACCGGTCATTATTCGGAGAAGCGCCCTCGGCCGCATTGCGTCGACCGCCCGAAGACTCAAAACCGGGCGAAATCATCGAACCGGCGTGGAGATTCGTTAAATCTGCATAGGCACCGCGATCCGGCGATCTATCCTCAGCTTGGGCAAAATGCTCGGCCTGCATTGTGGCTCTTCGGTTTTGCAGAGAGATGAATGCCGGGAAGCGGCACGCGCACGTTCCTCGAACCCGATCACTACGAGGCGAGCCTGCGTCAGGCACAAATCGAAATCGTCATTGCACTGAGCCCCAAGTTCAAGGCCCGTCTGACCTGGGCGGAGCTGCACGATTTGCAGGTGCTGCGGTGCGAGGAAGATTTTCCGCGGGTTGCCTATGTTTGTCTGGGGCCGCAGCTCTCCTTCGTGACGTTTCCGGCACATTCCGGGCCACTGCCGGTATGGGGCGGGACGGAATTGGGGCCGGGTGAGATCGTGTTCCACGGCCGGGGCGAGCGGCTGCACCAGTCAACGCCTGGCCCCTTGGTGTGGAACGTGATAGCACTGGACCCGGCGCAGCTCGAACAATATGGTCGGGCGCTCTCCGGAAAGCCTTTCACTTTGCCATTGGAGGGAAAAATCCTGCGTCCCTCCGCGCGCGGCGTGGCGCGTCTGCGGCGCCTGCATGCACAAGTCTGCCGCCTCGCCGAGACAAAGCCCAGATTACTGGCGCATACCGAGGTCGCGCGCGCCATCGAGCAAGGTTTGATCCAGACGCTGGTCGCCTGCCTGACCACCACCAGCATGCGAGCTGACGGCGCGATCAAACGCCGTCACGCCAGCATCATGATCAGGTTCGAGGAGGTGTTGGCGGAGCATCTCGGCGAGCCTCTGCACATGACCGAGTTGTGCGAGCTGATTGGGGTGACTGAGCGGACCCTGCGCTCGTGCTGCGCCGAATTCCTTGGCATGAGTCCGACCCGGTATGTGCTGTTGCGCCGGTTGAGCCGGGCACGTATCGCGTTGCGTGATGCCGTTCCCGACGGGGCAAACCTCTTAGAGCTTGTCCGCGGTTTGGGTTTCGCAGAGCCAGAGCGTTTCGAGACGGCCTATCTGGCGGCCTTTGGCGAGACCCCACGGACCACCCTCCAACGTGCTCCAGGGGCGCGGTTCATCAACCCGTAAAATCCGTTATTTCTGCATAGCCCCCGGCGAACCCCGCTGTTTACGTTTTAAGTGCGAACGAGTAGCTCCTTAGACACCGCAGATTATGAACCCAAAGGAGAAAGATACATGAACCGAGTAAACGCAATCCTGAGCGCGTCCGGGTTGGTCTTAGCTCTTTCCCTGCCCAGCTGGGCGCAGGTCAGAACGCTCCCGACACAGACCGTCACCCTTTCGGGCACCGTGGCAACCATCGATCATAACAAGCGCATCGTGAACATCAGGAAAGCCGATGGCAGTTTCGAGTCAGTCGACGTGCCCGCAGGCGCGCAGCGGTTCGATGAGCTCAAGGTCGGGGACAAGGTGTCGATCACGTATAACAACAACGTCTCAGCGAGACTGAAGCCGCCGGGCGAGGCACCCGTGGATACGCAGACCGGGACCACCACTGCGGGGCAGGGGGAACGACCTGGGGGCACGGCATCCGTGCAGAGAACGATTACCGCGACCGTCGACACCATCGACAAGAACGCATCGTCGATCACCTTCACTGGTCCGAACGGATGGAAATACAGCCGACATATCGTGGATCCGAGTGTGCTCAATAACCTTAAGGTTGGCGACAAGGTTGACATCACCTGGAACACAGACGTCACGGTTGCGGTTCAATAACTCTATGGCCGTGCTGGCAGCGTGATGACCTAAATCCGGGAGCGGGACGATCATCCGCAATTCCGTGGAGGCTGAGGAACCCGCTCCCAATGTTTGCATGGGTCTGGTTCGGATCCGCGTTTTAAGCAAATGGCAAAGGGAGAATGCAGATATCTTCAGAAGTTGAATCGAGAACGACGCCTTGGATCTGGGTCGTCGTGTCCGGCATAATCACCCTTCTCGTCGGCCTGATTATTTTGGCGCACTCGCCTGTCTCCAGCCTGTGCATCCTCGGATTATTTCTCGACATAGACCTCGTCTTTGCCGGGGCCGGCTGGATCGGGCTCGGCCTCGGTCTGCGGCGGCGCGCACCCGCCCATCAAGTATCAATCGGATTAGTCGTGGCAACGACGTTGGGGGTGGTTCGAATGGGCTATGGTGTAACCCCTCAGCCGGGCTATGGTTACCCTCCGAGGTAAGCGCCGCGCCGCAAGCGGGCCGGCGATCGTCACGGCGGCTGCCTCAGTCCCGTTGCTCAGACGATGGAGTCACGTTAAGGTTGTCGGCCCAGGCTGCTCTGAACCCGCTCTCACCTAGACGATCAGCGTGACGCCAAGACGCCTGGTACGGTACTACGACACCATCTTTGGATCCAACAGAGACGAGAGGATGCCAAGATGTCGATCATCGGCTGGATTATCCTCGGCCTGATCGCTGGTTTTATCGCCAGCAAGATTGTAAATAAGCAAGGGCAAGGCTTCTTTCTCGACATCGTTCTTGGGATCGTCGGCGCATTGGGGGGCAAATTTTTGTGGCCCCTTCTCGGGCGGGCGAATGGCCGGCTTCTGAAGCAATTACACACGAACGGCCGAGGTCTCGGAGTTTGAGCTGATCTTCGCGGCCGGTGGGTCGCAGGATCAGTAGGCATACGACGGAGAGCGTTGCGGTGGCGATGGTGGCGTCAAAAAGCTATGATGATGCGCGCATCGCCGTGACTGGTGCGACGATTTATACCCATGCTCGTGCTCGATGAAAGGGCTCCGGAGGAGGCAATCATGGCGAACGCGCTGTCCGACAATGAACGGGGATTGATGGATGCCTACTGGCGGGCCGCCAACTACCTGTCGGTCGGTCAGATCTATCTCTACGACAACCCGCTGCTGAAGAAATCCCTGACCAAGGAGCACATCAAGCCGCGGCTCCTCGGGCATTGGGGAACGACACCGGGCTTGAACTTCATCTATGTTCATCTGAACCGGCTCATCAAGAAGCTCGACCTGGACATGATTTACATCACCGGCCCAGGACATGGCGGGCCGGGCCTGGTCGCCAACGCTTACCTCGAAGGTACCTACAGCGAGGTCTATCCAAACATCTCGCCCGATGAGGAGGGCATGAAGCGCCTCTTCACCCAGTTCTCGTTCCCCGGTGGCATCCCGAGCCATGTGGCGCCGGAAACACCGGGTTCGATGCACGAGGGCGGCGAGCTCGGATACGCCGTCTCGCACGCCTACGGCGCCGCCTTTGACAACCCCGATCTGATCGTGGCCTGTGTCGTCGGCGACGGGGAAGCCGAGACCGGACCGCTGGCGACGAGCTGGCACTCGAACAAGTTTCTGAACCCGGCGACCGATGGGGCGGTTTTGCCGATCCTTCACCTCAACGGCTACAAGATCGCCAACCCCACCGTCCTCGCCCGGATCAGCCACGAGGAATTAGACCATCTGTTCCGGGGCTATGGCTATACGCCGTATTTTGTCGAGGGACACGAGCCCGCGGAGATGCACGAGCTGATGGCTGCCACTCTCGACACTGTGATCGGCGACATCCAGCGCATCCAGTCCGACGCGCGTCGCAATGGGTTCAGCGAACGCCCGCGCTGGCCGTTGATCGTCATGCGCACACCCAAGGGCTGGACCTGCCCGAAAGAGATCGACGGGAGGCGCACAGAGGACTACTGGCGGGCGCATCAGGTGCCGATGGGGGAAATGCACGAGAACCCGGCCCATGTGCGCATCCTCGAAGAGTGGATGAAGAGCTACCGGCCGGACGAGCTCTTCGACAACCGCGGCCGGCTACGGCCGGAGCTCGCCGATCTTCCGCCGCAGGGTATGCGCCGCATGAGCGCCAACCCGCATACCAATGGCGGCTTGCTGCTGCGCGATCTGCGGCTCCCGGACTTCCGCGACTACGCTGTCAACATCACCGCGCCCGGTGCGGTGACGGCGGAATCGACCCGGATCATGGGCGGGTTTCTCCGGGATGTGATGAAGCTGAACATGGAGACAAAAAACTTTCGGCTTTTCAGCCCGGATGAAAGCAACTCGAACCGCTGGCAGGACGCGCTCGAGGTCACCAATCGTGCCTGGGTCGCCGAAACGCTGCCGTGGGACGACCATCTCGCCCCCGACGGGCGGGTCATGGAGATGCTCAGCGAGCACCAGTGCCAGGGCTGGCTCGAAGGCTACCTCTTAACCGGCCGGCACGGCTTCTTCTCGTGCTATGAGGCGTTCATCCACATCATCGACGCGATGTTCAACCAGCACGCCAAATGGCTGAAGGTGTGCAATCATATCGCCTGGCGGCGGCCCATTGCCTCACTGAATTACCTGCTGTCCAGCCATGTCTGGCGACAGGATCACAACGGGTTCAGTCATCAGGACCCGGGGTTCATAGATCATGTCGTAAACAAGAAAGCCGACGTCGTCCGCGTCTATCTGCCGCCCGACGCCAACTGCCTGCTGTCGGTCACCGACCATTGCCTGCGCAGTCGGAATTACGTCAATGTCGTCGTCGCCGGCAAGCAGCCGGCCCCCCAATGGCTGACGATGGACGAGGCGGTCAAGCACTGCACTGCCGGGCTCGGGATCTGGGAGTGGGCTAGCAACGACCACGGTGGTGAGCCCGACGTGGTGATGGCCTGCTGCGGAGACGTGCCGACCTTGGAGATATTGGCCGCGGTCGATCTCTTGCGTCGGCACGCACCGGAGCTGAAGGTTCGCGTCATCAATGTGGTGGATCTGATGGCTTTGCAGCCGCCGAGCGAGCACCCGCACGGCCTCTCAGACCACGATTTCGACGCATTATTCACGACGGACAAGCCGATCATTTTTGCCTTTCACGGTTACCCATCGCTCATTCACCGGCTGACTTATCGGCGAAACGGCCACCACAACATCCACGTGCGCGGCTACAAGGAAGAGGGCACCACTACCACGCCTTTCGACATGTGCGTGCTGAACGACCTCGATCGCTTCCACCTGGTGAGCGATGTGATCGACCGCGTGCCCAAGCTCGGTGCACGGGCCGCTTACGCCAAGCAGGCGATCCGCGACAAGCTGATCGACCACAAGGAATTTATTGCCCGCTACGGCGACGACATGCCGGAGATCACCGGTTGGCGATGGGGGCAGGAAGCGGCGTCTGCAGGGGTCCGCTCGACCGAGGCCGACAACGTCTGAGCTGACGGAGGCGAAGGTGAACGTGTTCGCGATCAGGCACGGCGAGACGGCGTGGAGCCTCAGTGGCCAGCATACGGGGACGACAGACATCCCGTTGACCGGCAACGGGCGTCGGCTCGCGGAGCGGATGCGGGCGGTGCTCGCCAAGGAAACGTTCGCCCTCGTTCTCTGCAGCCCGATGCAGAGGGCGCGCGAAACCTGCGCATTGGCGGGGCTCGGCGATGTGGCCGTCATCGATTCCGACCTCGCCGAGTGGAATTACGGCGAGTATGAGGGACTGACGCCGAAGCAAATCCATGAGATGGCGCCTGGCTGGCTGATCTTCCGAGATGGATGCCCGGGCGGTGAGGTGC
The DNA here is from genome assembly GCA_963703745.1 of uncultured Alphaproteobacteria bacterium. Classification (GTDB taxonomy): domain Bacteria; phylum Pseudomonadota; class Alphaproteobacteria; order ATCC43930; family CGMCC-115725; genus AP-15. Next base: position 730,121 of record CAVPFL010000003.1, read on the forward strand.
CAGAGCAAGTGGGTGCGCGGGTGGACCGGGTGATTGCGCGAGCGCGGGGCGCCAATGGCGACGTCGCGCTGTTTGCCCACGGACACGTGCTGCGCGCCCTGGTGGCGCGGTGGATCGGGCTGTCCGCCGGCGCTGGCCAACACTTCCTGCTCGATACCGGCACCCTGTGCATCCTCGGCTATTACCGCGACATACCCGCCGTGAAAGTCTGGAACGGACCCCTCATCGGTTAGCGCGACGATCGGCAGAGAAGTAGAGACGGGGAGGATGAATACATTCGTGCTGCGCGCCGACCCGGTCGGTCCGGCTTCAGAGGCGCTGCAGCTCGGGATGTCGGTCTGGCAAGCACCCGCCAGCAATACGGCGCAGTAACGGCGGCGGCTCGAAATTGGCGACCAGGTTCGTCGCGGACGCGGTATATGACGTTTAAATGAATTTGTTGGCTCGCCTAGGGCCGCGGATGCGTTTGTGTCCGACTGCATGCAAGTTGTATAGGATTCGAGCAGCAACGCTAATCATAGGAGGAGACGATGGCCAAGACCCCCAGCCCCAAACCGGCGAAGACAGCCGAAGAAATGCGTCTCGACGAGGCGCGGGAGAAGGGGGTGCCGTGGAAGCAATGGGGCCCCTACGTCAGCGAACGCCAATGGGGCACGGTCCGCGAGGACTATAGCGAGAACGGCGATGCGTGGAACTATTTCACGCACGACCAGGCTCGCTCGCGCGCGTATCATTGGGGCGAGGATGGCCTCGCCGGGTTCAGCGACGACCACGAGCGGCTCTGCTTTGCCCTTGCCCTGTGGAACGGCAAGGACCCGATCCTCAAGGAGCGCCTGTTCGGCCTGACCAATAGCGAGGGCAACCACGGCGAGGACGTCAAGGAATACTACTTTTACCTCGACAGCACGCCGACCCACTCATACATGAAGTATCTCTATAAATATCCGCAGAACGCATACCCGTACGGAAATCTCGTCGAGACAAACCGGCGGCGCGGCCGCAACGATTGGGAATACGAATTACTCGATACCGGCATATTTAACGATGACCGGTATTTCGACGTCTTCGTCGAGTACGCGAAAGCCGGACCGACCAACGTCCTAATCCAAATCAGCGTCGCGAATCGCGGACCCGAGGCCGCTGAGGTTCACGTGCTGCCGACCCTATGGTTCCGCAACACCTGGACCTGGTGGCCAGACCAGCCGAAACCTTCGTTGCGGCAGATGCCGGGAACAAACACCGTCACAATCGAAACATCGCATGCCGAGCTCGGGGGCTTCCTGCTGCATTGCGACGGAAATCCACCGCTGCTGTTCACCGAAAACGACACCAACAACGAGCGGATTTTCGGCACGCCCAACGCCACACCCTACGTCAAGGATGGGATAAATAACTATGTCGTGGCGGGTCCGCAGGACGCCGTCAACCCGAACCAAACGGGGACCAAGGCCGCCGCGCACTATCAGCTCAATGTCGGCGCCGGCGAAACCGCCGTCATGCGGCTAAGATTGAGCAATGCTGCCCCCCGGGATCCGTTTGACCGGTTCAACCAAATCATCGAGGAGCGCCGACGCGAGGCCGATGCGTTCTACCAGGCGATCACGCCGACCCGCATCAGCGAAGATGAGGCGCGTGTGATGCGGCAGGCGTTGGCCGGGATGCTGTGGAGCAAGCAGTACTTCTTTTATGACACCGACATATGGCTCGAGGAACACGGCTTCGACCCGATGAATCCGACGCCGCTTCAGGTGCGCAACCGCGAGTGGTTCCACATGATCGGTGAGCACATCATCTCGATGCCGGACAAGTGGGAATATCCCTGGTTTGCTGCTTGGGACCTGGCCTTTCACACCCTAGCCCTGGCGACCGTCGACATCGATTTCGCCAAGCAGCAGCTCGACCTGCTGCTCCGCCAGGCTTACCTGCATCCGACCGGACAGATCCCCGCCTATGAATGGAACTTCAGCGATGTCAACCCTCCGGTACAGGCCTGGGCGACGATCTTTATGTACCGCATGGAGCAGGCGGTGCGCGGCCAAACCGATCTCGATTTTCTGAAGCGGATGTTCGGCAGGCTGTCGTCAAATTTCGGCTGGTGGGTGAACCGCAAGGACCGCTTTGGCCGCAGCCTCTTCGAGGGCGGGTTTCTCGGGCTCGACAATATCGGCGTCTTCGACCGCAGTGCTCCATTGCCCACCGGAGGCCATCTGGAACAGGCCGACGGTACCGCCTGGGTCGCCTTGTTCTGCCAGAACATGCTCGAGATCGCTTTCGAGCTCGCCGCGTACGATCCGACCTACGAGGAGTTGGCGGCGAACTACGCGATGGAGTTCGTGCTGATCGCGCGCGCGATGAACGGGATCGGTCCGGGCGGCATGTGGGACGAGGAGGACGGCTTCTACTACGACGTGCTTCGCCTGCCTGACGGCACCGCGACCCGACTCAAGGTCCGTTCGATGGTGGGTCTCCTGCCGCTCTGCGCCACGACGGCCGTGGAGAAGTGGCAGCGCGAGCGGGTTCCCAGGCTGACGGCGGGAGTCTTCGAGCGGCTGCGACGCATGCCGGAGCTCCGCGAGTCGATCCATGAAACCGGGGTTGGCCATTTGGGCGTCGCCGAGCGGGGCATCATGGGACTGGTAAATCAGACCAGGCTGCGCCGGATTCTGACCCGGATGCTCGACGAGAACGAGTTCCTGAGCCCCTACGGGATCCGTTCACTGTCGCGCTATCACGCCGAGGATCCCTACGTCTTTTCGGTGGACGGTCAGGAATATCGAGTGAGCTATCTGCCGGCGGAGTCGGACAGCGGCATGTTTGGCGGCAACTCCAATTGGCGGGGGCCGATCTGGATGCCGGTCAATGCGCTGATCATCCGCGCCCTGATGCACTACTTTGCGTATTACGGCGACAACTTCAAGATCGAGTGCCCCACCGGGTCCGGCAACTTGATGAACCTGTTCGAGGTCGCCCATGAAATCACCAATCGCCTGACCCGGATCTTTCTGCGCGACGAGAGCGGCCGCCGGCCGGTGTTCGGCGGCACCAAAAAATTCCAGCGCGATCCTAATTGGCGAGAAAATTTGCTGTTCTACGAATACTTTCATGGCGACAACGGCGCCGGCATCGGCGCCAGCCATCAGACGGGCTGGACCGGGGTCATCGCCGGCCTGATCGACATTTTTGGCAAGCTCGATGCCGAGACCTTCCTGCAGGGCGGCCGGGAAGCGGCCTTTGGTCGAGAGAAAGAGACGGCGTAGGCGGCTTTGGCCATGGCGACCATGCCCCGCTATCCGTCCCTTTTTCAGATCAATAGTCGGGTTTGGCTTCAGCGTTTGTCCCGCGAAGCAGGTCGGCGGATCACCCTGGCCGACATCGACGAGGCCACGCTCGACGGCTTCGCCGAACAGGGCTTCGACTGGGTCTGGCTGTTGAGTGTTTGGCAAATCGGCACCGCCGGCCGGGCCGTTTCGCGCGGCAACCCGCAATGGCGCGCCGAATTCGAGGCCATTCTGCCCGACCTGACCGAGGACGACGTCTGCGGCTCAGGTTTTGCGATCACCGCCTACACCGTCAGCGACTTGCTGGGCGGGGAGAGGGCGTTGGCGCAATTCCGTGAAAGGCTGGCGCGGCGCGGCATCAAGCTGATGCTCGATTTCGTGCCGAACCACACCGCTCCCGACCATCCGTGGGTGAAGACCCATCCCGACTACTATGTCGAAGGCAGCGAGGCGGCCGTGGCTGGCGCGCCGCAAAATTACCTGCGGGTCGAGACCGACAAGGGACCTAAGATCCTGGCATATGGCCGCGATCCTAATTTTCCCGGCTGGCCCGATACCTTGCAGCTCAACTACGCCTCTCCCGAGCTGCAGAGGGCACGGATCGAGGAGCTGATCGCGATCGCCGGCAAATCTGATGGCGTGCGCTGCGACATGGCGATGCTGCTGCTGCCTGAGATTTTCGAGCGGACCTGGGGGATTACCCCAGAGCCGTTCTGGCCGAAGGCGACGGCAGCAGTGCACGCTCGGTATCCCGCTTTCACCTTCATGGCCGAGGTCTATTGGGACCTCGAATGGACCTTGCAGCAGCAGGGCTTCGCCTACTGCTACGACAAGCGGCTCTACGACCGCTTAAGAGAGGGCCGTGTCGGGCCGATCCGCGGCCACCTGCTGGCTGGCCTCGACTACCAGGATAAGCTCGCCCGCTTTCTCGAAAACCACGACGAGCCGCGCGCCGCGGCCGAATTTCCTTGGCCGCAGCACCAGGCAGCGGCAATCATCACTTTCCTGTCGCCCGGCCTGCGCTTCTTCTATCAGGGCCAGTTCGAGGGCGCGCGGGTACGGGTGCCGACCCATCTCTGCCGCGGCCCGGTCGAGCCGACGAACCCCGAAGTCGCCGCCTTTTATGCCAGGCTATTGCGGGTTATGAAGGAGAACGGCGCCTTTCGCAACGGCGCGTGGTCGCAGATCCAGCCTCAGCCGGCATGGTCCGACAACTGGACCTCGGACGGCTTCGTCGCGTATACCTGGGCCGGACCAGACGACAGCTGTAATCTCGTCGCCGTCAATTACGCCGGCAACCAGGCGCAATGCCGATTGCCGCTGCCGTTCCCGGAGCTGCGCGGCAAGCAGGTGTGCCTCACCGATGTCATGGGGACCGAGGTCTACAATCGCGACGGCACCGAGCTTGTTAATCACGGACTCTACATCGATCACGCTCCCTGGCACTTCAACGTCTTCGAGCTGCGAACAATGTAGAATAGCTATGCGCCGAAAATTTGCCGCCGCATTTCTGACATTCTCGATCGCGGCGTGCACCAGCATCGGGCCGGAAACAGTGCCCCGCGACCGGATCGACTACGCGAGCGCGATCGGTAATTCCTGGAAGGAGCAAACCCTCCTCAACATCGTCAAGCTGCGTTACGCGGATATGCCGATTTTTCTGGAAGTCGCGCAAGTCATCGCCGGCTACCAGCTCCAGAGCGCGATTGGCGGCAGTTTCACCGCAGGGAATTTCAATGCGAGCCTCATCGGTCCCTTTACCGCGACCGGCAGCGCGAATGCAGCAAGCACTTACACCGATCGGCCTACGGTGATTTATCAGCCACTCACGGGCGTGGATTTCTTGAGGAGGCTAATGACGCCAATTCCGCCCAGTTCCGTGTTGTTCGTGCTCCAGTCGGGCTATTCCGCGGATCGCATTATGCCGATCATGTTGGATTCGATAAACGGCTTGAATAATGAGTCAAACCGGCTTAGGCGGCCGGCCGACCCAAATTTTACCCGCCTCGTCGAGCTGATGCGCGAGGGTCAGCTCGCCGGCGCCATCCAGATTCGGATCGAGCGCCCCAAGGAAGGTGCCGAGAGTTCCGTACTGATTTTCGGACCGAGCAAGGATCCTCAGCTCGCGGCCAGGGGTAGGGAACTAAAGGGCATCCTTGGGATAAAACCGGACCTGCGGGAACTTAGAGTAAACTATGGCGGCTATTCGGGCAAAGACGACGAAATCGACATGATGACGCGCTCGATGCTGCAGATCATGCTCGAATTCGCGGCCGTCGTGCAGGTGCCTGAAGCGGATGTCGTGCACGGGAAGGCCACACCTGGGCTGGTCGAAACTCAGGCGCCGGTAGCACTGAACGGCCCGCCTCTACGGGTCCTGGTCACAGACACGCCGCCCCAGGATGCCTACGTCGCCGCGCAATACGACAGAAGATGGTTCTGGATCGCCGACTCCGATATCCAGTCCAAATACACATTCGGCATCATCATGCTGCTGTTCTCGATTGCCGATACGGGAGTGAAGGGAGCCGCTCCCGTCGTCACTATACCCGCCAACCAGTGAGTTTCGTCATGCAGGAGAGAGCGCATGGGGACCCAGCCAGCCTCGTTTGATGACCACCGTCCCGGATTCAACGTCTCCGCAAATAAACCTGTCGGAGTTGCCCGCCGGATCGGCGCTCGGCTTCTGCACGAGGCACGCGAAGCGGTGCCGCCGACGATCTTCTTTTTTGTCGGCTTCAACTTCATCGTGTTTACGACGAACCTCCTGCTCGCCGATTATGCGGTCGCCGTGAGCAGCTTCATGCTCGCCACTGTTGCAGCTCTCGTTGTGGGCAAGGCGGTGCTGGTCGCCAATGCGATGCCGCTTCTCGGTCGCTACGATCGGGCACCGCTGATCCAACCGATTCTGTACAAGACGGCCTTTTACTGGGTCATCGTGTTTCTGGCACGCCTGCTCGAGCGTTTCGTGCACTTCTCGCTCATCGAGCGCAATCCGCCGAGCGATTTCTTTCCATATTTGATCACGACCTTCTCGTGGCACCGGTTTTCCGCCGTTTCTTTGTGGATCTTCGTCCTATTCCTGATCTATGTGACGGCAACGGAAGTCAGCCATCTCTTTGGTCCCGGCGAGCTGCGGCGGCTGTTCTTCACCTCCCGTCCGTCTGAGCTGCAGCTCAATCGGCGCCAGCGGATCCGCGAGCTATTGCGCCTAAGCCGGCTAATGGACGCGCATTCGATCCACGAATTCCGCGATCCGACCAGCCGGGCGCACCACGAGTTGATCGATATCCTGCAGCCGCTCGCGCGAAAATAAGTATTTCTGGACCGCTGGACGTGCCCGAATCGGTCCCGCTAGGCCGAGCAGTAAACACCACCTGCGCCGGTGCCGGGATCGCCTTCATTCCCTTCTACCCGCTCGCCAAGGGCCGGCTCGCCGGACGGCCCGGTTCGCCGCTCGGCCGGATTGCCGAACGTTTGCATGCGACATAGAGTCAGATCGCGCTGGCATGGCTGCTGCGCCGCTCTCCCATCATGCTGCCGATTCTGGGGACCTCCTCGATCGCATCTCGAGGAGAACCTGGCGGCGGCTTCGATTGCCCTCAGCACTGAAGACTTCCGGACTCTCGCTGCTCGTTGATCAGTCGCCGTTTTTCTGAGTCTACTTCGCGACAGCCGGGACCTCCATTCTGAGGCCCGGTTCGTGCTCTTTTCGCGGCTCCTTGATCCGGAACCAGGCGACATAGAGGGCCGGCAGAAAGAGAAGGGTCAGTAGGGTCGCGACGAGCAGACCGCCGATGATCGCGTAGGCCATCGGCCCCCAGAACACCTCTGATGCAATCGGTATCATGCCGAGAGAGGCGGCGGCCGCGGTCAGCACGATTGGCCGAAAGCGGTTGGTCGTCGCGTCGATCACCGCATCCCAGGGGCGCAGTCCCCTGGCGAGATCCATGTCGATCTGGTCGATTAGGATCACCGAATTGCGGATGATCATGCCGCTCAGTGCGATGATGCCGAGGATCGCGACAAAGCCCATCGGCGTGCCGGTCGGCAACAACGCCATGACGACGCCGATCAGACCCAACGGCGCTACGCTGATCACCAGGAACATCTTCTGAAAGCTTTGCAGCTGAACCATCAAAATGATCAGCATCAACATGATCATAACCGGAAACACGGCAACTATCGAGTTGAGCCCCTTTGCGCTCTCCTCGATCGTACCGCCGGCTTCGATCGTGTAACCCTCCGGCAATTTTTCCGCCAATTGGGCGAGCGCCGGCGCGAGCTGCTTATTGACCGTCTTAGCCTCGATACCGGGTAAAACATCCGCCTGGACGGTGACTGTGGGCAGGAGATTGCGCCGCCAGATCACTGGTGGTTCCAACTCATATTGGACGCTCGCGACCTGGCTAAGCGGGATCGTCTGTCCGTTGTCCAGAGCGACTTGCAGATTTTTCAAGGTCTGCAGCGATGCGCGCTGCTCCTCGGTTGCCCGAACCGTGAGGTCGGTCAGATAAATCGAGTCGCGGATCTCGGTGACGACCATTCCGCTGGTGACGGCATTGAGGGCTTCGGCGAGAGATTTGGAACTGACGCCGAGCTGGCGGACCCGGTCCTGGTCGACCTGCACGCGAAGGCTCTTCATCGGCTCGTTCCAATCGAAATTGATCAGCCGCGTATTCGGGTTCTGCCCGACCGTTTGGGCAACAAGAAACGCCGCGTCGCGGGTGCCTTCCGGGGTCTGGCCGCTGACGCGATATTGCAATGGCCAGCCAACGGGTGGTCCCAATTCCAGCGGGTAGATTCTGGTGTTGAGACTGGCGAACTCCGTGTCGAGTGCCTTTTGCAAACGTGCCCTGACGATTTCGCGCTCCGCGATGCCCTTGGTCACGATGACTGCCTGGGCGAAATAGTCGTTGGCGAGCTGTACGTTCAACGGCAGATAGAAACGGACCGCACCCTGCCCGACATATAGACTGTAACGATCGATGTTCGGGTCGCCCTTCAGCAATGCCTCGAACCGCTCCACTTCGTGTTCGGTGGCGTAGATCGATGCATCCTGCGGAAGGTTCAGATCGACAACCAGCTCCGGCCGGTCCGAGGCCGGAAAGAACTGTTGCTGGATGAAACCGTAGCCGTAGAGGGAAGCGGCGAAGAGGCCGACGGTAACGGCGATGACGAGCCAGCGGGCACGCATGCAAAAGACGAGAGCGGCGCGAAACAGCCGCATGAAACGGCCGGGTCCGGCATGGCCGCCGCCGTGCGGCTTCAACGTCTTTGGTAAAATCGTCACGCCGATCACCGGAGCGAAGAGGACTGCGACGATCCACGAGGCGAGGAGAGCGACTGCGATGACGGCAAACAGCGAATAGCAATATTCGCCGGCGCCGCTCTTGGCGAACCCTATGGGCACAAATCCGGCGACCGTGACGAGCGTTCCGGTCAGCATCGGAAATGCCGTCGTGACCCAGGCATGCGTGGCTGAATGCTCGCGATCGACGCCCAATTCGAGCTGGCTGACCATCATTTCGATCGTGATCATCGCATCGTCGACGAGGAGGCCGAGCGCAATGATCAGCGCCCCGAGCGAGATGCGCTGCAGGCTGATCCCGGAATACATCATGTAGGCAAAGACCATGCCGAGCACGAGCGGGATCGAGCAGGCGACGACCACTCCGGCCCTCAGGCCGAGGCTCAGGAAGCTCACCGCGAGGACGATCGCGACGGCTTCCCAAAGAGCCTTGGTGAAACCGCCGACGGCTTCCTCGACGACGACCGGCTGGTCGGCGACGAGATGAGCCTCGATACCGATCGGTAGGTGCTCAACGATCTGCTCCATCTTGTGCGCTACGGCTTCGCCGAAGACGAGGTTGTTGCCGCCCTGAGCCATTGAGATGGCAAGGCCGATCGCCGGCTCCCCGTTAAATCTGAACATCGGCTGTGGCGGATCGGCATACCCTTTTTTTATTGTCGCCACATCGGCGAGACGGAAGAATTTGCCGTTGGCAAATAGATTGATACGCTTCAGATCATCGACCGAGCTGAACGCTCCGGAAACGCGGATCGCGAATTTCTCGAGACCTGTTTGGACGACACCGGAGGGTGTGACCGCGTTTTGCTCCTGTAAACTCGAGATGACCTGGTCGCGGCTGACGCCAAGCCCGGCGAGCTGCTGAGTATCGAATTCGAGATAGAATTTCTGGTCCTGGGCGCCGATCAGCTGCGCCTTCACCGCATTCTTGATGGTCAGCACCTGTGTGCGAATTCTCTCGACATAGTCGCGCAGCTCGCGGTGAGTGAAGCCATCGGCCGTGAACGCATAAATAATGCCAAAGACATCGCCGAACTCGTCATTGAAAGTGGGTCCGAGGATGCCTTGCGGCATCGTCCCCTTTATGTCGGCGACCTTCTTGCGAACCTGATACCAGATGTCCGGAATAGCTTCTTTCGGCGTGTTATCCAAAACGTTGACATAAATTGTGGATACGCCAGGTTTGGTTTCGCTCTTGAGGTAGTAAAGCGACGGCGTTTCCTGCAGTTTCTTTTCAATCCGGTCGGTGATCTGCAGCATCGTGTCGTCGATCGTGGCGCCGGGCCAATACGTCCGAACAATCATCGTCTTGATCGAAAAAGACGGGTCTTCCTCGCGGCCGAGCTCCCGATACGAAAGGACACCGGCGGCGACAAACAGGATCATCAAAAACCAGACGAAGGGGCGATGGTTGATCGCCCATTCGGAGAGGTTGAAGCCCTTCATTGCGCGGCACTCGCCTCCATGAGGCTAACCTTCTGACCGGGAAGCAATTTCTGCACCCCGGCCGTGACCACCACGTCGCCTCGGGCGAGCCCGTCGCCGACAACGACCGAATCGCCCTGATAGCGCTGCACTGTAATCGGCTTCAGCTGTACGGTGCCGTCCTTGTCGACGAGCCAGACCGCGGGCCGTCCATCTTTTTGAAGGAGCGCGCTCCCCGGTATCGTGATGCTCGAACCCTGGTTCACGGTCACGCTACCGATGACATTGGCGCCGAGCCGCATTTGCGGCGGCGCGTCGGGCAGCGAAACCCGGACCGTATAAGTGCGAGTCGTGGGATCGGCCTGCGGCGAGATATAGCGAACCTTGCCTTGCGTCTGGATGTCGGGGTTGCTGACCAGCTTGACGTCGACGGTCGGGTTCTTCGGCGGGTTCTTGAACGCCGCTTCGGCAAGGTTGAACACCGCTTCGCGTTCACCCGGCTGCGCTAGGCGCACGACCATCTGCCCGGCGCTGACGACCTGCCCGGGATCGGCGCCGATGGCGCTGATGACTCCGTCATTGTCGGCCCTGAGGTCGGTGTAGCCGAGGTTCTCGCTGGCCTGAACTTGCTTGGCGCGCGCCGCGTCGGCCTGTGCTTGCGCAGTCTTGAATGTCTTCAGGGCCTGATCGTACGCGACCTGAGTGGTGTGGCCGTTCTTCAATAGTTCACGCTGCCGGTATTCCTGGGCTTGGCTGCGCGCCACCTCGGCATCCGCCTTCGCGACCTCGGCTTTGGCGACTTCGAAATCCTGGCGGTATTGCTGCGGGTCGAGGCGGGCGAGGAGATCACCTTTCTTGACCTGCGTCCCGACATCGACCGGCCGTTCGAGGATCTTGCCGTTGACCCGGAAGCCGATATCGGCCTGGTAGCGGGGCTGGATCTCGCCGGTCAGCGAAACCGTCTCGCCGGCTTCGCTGGGTTCGACGGTCACAGCGCGCACGGGCCGGATATTTGGCGCCGCTGCCTGTTCCTCCTTTTTGCAAGCCGACAGAGCAAAGATCATAGCGACGAAGACGATCACCGCCGGAGATAACAGCTTATATGGCAATAGCTTAGACAACGAATCAGTCGCCATCATCACCCCTCACAGCACACTCCGCGGCCGCAGAGGACAATGCCGAGTTCAAAGCTGCGACGCAATGGCGGTTTTATTCGGACCTGTGGTCTTTCGATCTGGCATCACCAAATAGTTGTCCGAACGTCCACAGCTAAAACCTTCTCGTCTCTTTTCCGCGAGCAACATATAGGGGCTCGGTACCATTGCGTCGGGCGGATTGCTCAGAACTCGACCGGACGAGACGGTCGCGTTATGCAAAAACGAACAAGCAAGGGACCACGTGCCGAATTCCCCTGCCAATCCGCTGCCGACCGCCCCAAACGGCAGCGAAATTCCGCTGCCGGCAAGCTCGCTCAAATCAGACTGATGTTGCTGATCTACAAAAGCTTTTCGACATTAGAGGGCGCTTTTCGGGGGCTGATGAGACGTTTTTTCGCTGCCGTCAGGGGAATGCGACTACTTACCCGGCCGGTTTCTCGACGTGCCCACCGAACTCGTAGCGCATCGCCGACAGTACCCGGTTTGCGAAATCGGCCTCGCCGCGCGAGCTGAAACGCTCGTAGAGCGCCGCCGTTAGGACATGGGCGGGCACCGCCTCGTCGATGGCGGCCTTGATCGTCCAGCGTCCCTCACCCGAATCCGAAACGCGCCCCGCGAAGCCCGCAAGGGCAGGATCTTTAGTGAGGGCGTTCGCGGTCAGGTCCAAAAGCCATGAGGCGATCACGCTGCCGCGTCGCCACAGTTCGGTGATGTCGGGCAGGTTGAGGTCGTATTGGTAATGCTCGGGATCGCGCAGCGGCGTCGTCTCCGCGTCGGCCGCGTGGGTCTGCTTCCCGACATTGGCCGAGCGCAACACGCCAAGTCCCTCGGCGTAGGCGGCCATGACGCCATACTCGATGCCGTTGTGCACCATCTTGACGAAATGCCCGGCACCGTTTGGCCCGCAATGCAGGTAGCCCTGCTCCGCGGTGCCGCCCACCTTCTCACGCCCCGGTGTGCGCGGGATGTCGCCTCTTCCTGGGGCAAGCGTAGCGAAGATCGGGTCGAGATGACCGACCACCCGTGGCTCGCCCCCGATCATCATGCAATAGCCGCGCTCGAGCCCCCACACACCGCCGCTGGTCCCGACATCGACATAATGGATCTGCTTTGGCGACAGCTCCTTGGCTCGCCGGATGTCGTCGATGTAGTAGGAATTGCCGCCATCGATCAGGATGTCTCCGGGCTCCAGCGACGGCAGAAGGTCGGCGATGGTCTTGTCGACGACGGCCGCCGGAACCATCAGCCACACGGCACGCGGTTTCTCCATTTTCTTGACGAGGTCGGCGAGCGAGGAAGACCCGGTCGCCCTTTCGCTCGCCAACTCACTGACCGCATCCGGCGACATGTCAAAGACGACACAATCATGCCCGCCCTTTAACAGACGCCTTACCATGTTGGCGCCCATCCGGCCGAGGCCGATCATTCCGAGTTGCATGGATGACCTCCTTTCAGATCACGATTCTGCTGGTGCTGCCGTAAAATCGGCGAAGTCATAGGCGAGCAGATCGCCGATGCGCTTGACTGTCAGGTCGGCCGCGGGACGATACGAGGCGGCGTCCGAGGCGTGGGCGAACTGGCCTTGTTGCGGTAACACCGTGGTCACCCGATCGCCCCAAACCTTTTTGACCGCAGCCAGAATTCTGGGTTTGTCGTCGACCAAGACATAGTGGCCGGCCGGATAGCGCTGCTCGACGTCATCGAGCTCCTCTTCCTTGTGGATGTAGATCAGCACATGGCCGTCGACGGTCTCGGAGATGCCGGAGCGCTCCACCTTGCGCGGTTGGAAGACGACGTCGCCGTCGGACAAGATGACCGTCTGCGCCCAGCCACGGAACCGCTCGAGGACGTCGAGCGCCCCCGGGTAGAGCCGATTGGCGAACGGGTAATCCACCAGATACGACGACATCGAGAGTAGGTGGATATCCTTCGGATGCTCGACTCGGAAGCGCTGCAAGGCTCCAAGGTAGTCCCGGTAACCCAACTCGTTGAACAGCTGCTCGAGGATCGCCCAATAGCGGTCGCGAGAAGCCGCGCCGAACTCGCGTTCGAGATGGCGCTTCAGATCGGCTTGGATGTGGTCATTGTCGAGCAACGTGTTGTCCACATCGACGAGAAAGACGGTTTGGTCCGGCGTGATCATCGGAAGAACTCGCGTTTGGGCGGGCGCAGCCGCTGCTGGCTAGTCGTTAATTTGGCCATCACTCACGGCCTTTCCAGGTGATCCGTGTCGTTCCATCGCGCGCCGAGGGCGCGGGCGTTGCGCTCGCTGCTGTCGGTCGCCGGCAGATCGGTTCGCCCCGTATGCTGGCCCGACAGGTTCCAAGCGGTTTCGCCGTGCCTTGCCAAATAAATGACAGGAAGCGCGTCAGCCACGATCTTCTCCCCACGTACGAACCGACTTCGCCACAGGCGGCCTGGGGGGCCTCGGGGCGAAGCGGCGCCATACCCGCCCTCCCTCGATGGCCTGCCAAGCGCCGAGCGCTGGTAATCCTATCGTCAAATCACGGGCCCGCTTGAGAAGCGAAAGCGCGAGCGCCATCTCCGGCGTTAGCCCGAAGGCGCCGCCGAGCAGTATATAAGCTCCCTCCTGAACTCCGACCGCGTTGGGGATCGCAAAGGCGACGGTACGGATCGCGTAGAGCAGGCTCTCGATCACCAGCACAACGGCGAAATCGAGCGCTCGGCCGGCAAGGCGCAGCGCAATCCACACCTCGAGCGCGCTCGCCACCCAACAGGCGAGGTGAATTAGGAAACCGCTCCACAAACCGGCTGTGCGCCGATAGATGCGGCCGAGCTCGGTATGAACCGAGACGACGCCGGCGGCGGTTCGGTCGGCCCAGCCTCGCCCGAGTGCTCGAGCGAAACGATCGAATAGGGCAAAGCCATGACGCTGGACAACCACGAGTGCAATCGCGATCAGCGCGGCCGCGCCTATTCCCGCTGTAATCGGAAGGACGACGGGCGAGGCGGGCCGTAAACGGAGCAGCAGAAAGACGCCAAGGGCGGTGTAGGCCAGCTTGGCAAAGAATTCGAGGGTGAGATCAACAATCGTGCTCGCCGCGGCGACCAGGCCCGGCACTCCCGCTATGGTCACCGCGCGTGCGCCAAGCACGCTCCCGCCCATCTGGGACAATGGCAGGACTTCCGAGCCCGCGTCACGAGTCAACCGACCCCAGATGAAAACCCACGCGGGCGCGCCGGGAACGAGCGCCCACCAAGCGATCCCCATGACCGCGATCAGCGCCAAGTGGATCAAGCAAACTACCGCGAACCCACCCCAGCCGATCGCAACCAGCGACCGGATCACGGCATCGGCGCCGAAATGGACGACGAGCGCCCCAATCGCTGCCAACCCGACGGCCGCGCCGACGATCGGAACGAATCTCAGGCGTTCGCTTCGCACGATGGCGTGCTACCCGCCCGAGCCATGGAAGAGACTATGACGAGACTATGATAGAGGTTGCGAAATCCCGCGGGCCGGCAAATTAACCGGCCGGACGGCGGGGCCGAAGCGCCTCGCGGAATGCTTGCGGCACCGGAATATTCGGCGTCGCTTCGCATTGCTTCATTACCTGGCCGACATTCTCGTCGATCTTGCCGACATCGATGACGTGTATCTCCGCCTTAGCAGCTAAATAGCCGTAATAAAACATTGCCGCTGCGGCTCGGTCGTCGTCGGCGGCACCGAGCAGGTCGGAACAGCGAACCCGCTCGACCTGCCACAGGCCAGGGGCGATTTGCGCCTCGGAGGAAGCCGGCACCGAAGGGGCGGGCGCGGGGGCGGCTGCCGGAACGGGAGCTACAGCGGTCTGTACCGGTTGCTGCTCTTGCGGAGCGCACGACGCGAGCCAGAGCGCCAATGGAACGGGCAGGAACCGCATGTTCATCTCTCGCCCCTTAGATTGGCGTCGGCCAGCGGATCGGCCCTCGGGCCGGAATCAATAACAATACCCGGAGCTGCGTGCCGTGCCCCGGCGGATAGCGCCGCCGACCGCCCCTACGCCCGCACCAATCGCCGCACCGCGCCCCGCGTTTCCCCCGATCGCTCCGAACAGCGCACCTCCGGCCGCACCTCGGGCGGCCCCGCGCAACGGCCCAGGCGTCACCGCTTGGCACGGCGGCCGCCCGTAATAATTCGGCGGCGGATAATATTGCGCATATTGAGGAGCTGCTGAGGCTGGAATTGCAGCAAGAATCCAAACCGCTGTGCAACAGGAGATTATGAAACGAACCATTGCAACTCCGTGCAGCTCCTCGCGAGCCTGAACCATGTTACGACCGCGGTGTATGAACGGCAACGGTCGTCAAGCAATGATCTCTGCCACCGGTCCTACGACGTACTTATCCGGAGCCCGGTTCACTTGCCGGTTCGAGCGGGCCCGTGCTAGCTTTCTTGGCAGATGCGGCCTCGAAGCAGGTGAGGAAGAACAGATGGCAGCTGGCAAGGCAGCCGAGACCACCACCGGCGAAGAGGCCGCGATGCAAGCAGTCGCCGCGGCGATGCGGGACGCGGCGGCAACGGCTTCTGACCATGCCGCCAAAGTCAAAGAATTGGCGAGCGAGGCGGGGGCCACCGCGCTGGAGAGCATCTCGAAGATGGTCTATACGGGCTCATATGTACTGGCGTACGGCCTCGTCTACGCTGCGGTATTTGTCGCCCGATCACTGCCGCAGGAGAACCCGATCATGCGAGGGTTTCGCGACGGCGGACGGGCGGCCATGGGCGAGCTCGATGCCGGGTAGGCATTTGAGGCGGGCCTGAGGCGGGTGGCTGTCGAGGCCCCATTGCCGCGCCGGTTGACCGGTCGTTTGACGCGCGTATAGTCGCGACGCCGCGAGGCGGGCGTGGCGGAATGGCAGACGCGGCAGACTCAAAATCTGTTGTCCGAGAGGACGTGGGAGTTCAAGTCTCCCCGCCCGCACCACGATGAACCGTGCCGATTGGTTACCGGCGGCACCGCGGCACAAAGGTCGCGGAATATTGCTCCGACCGTACGGGCCCGGTTAACAGAGCTGCTCCGCCGGACCGCGCTCTGCAATCCACTCTGCGCCGGGCGTTCACCCGCCGCCTATATCGATCTCACCTGTCCGCTCGCCTCCTCCAAGCGAATGTCGACTGGCTAAGCTTTTAGAACCTTGCAGATGGCGCCCAAAGTGCTGCTCACCGGCATTGATTTTTGACGCCTTTTGGACAGGCGCCTCCGGGCGCGAGGGGCTAAAATTAATGAGCGGTGCCGCGTCCGAATGGATGATGGCTCGAAGGCCGGTAGAGGGAGCTCGAGTGGTGAGTGAACGACCGCATGTTTCAATCTCCGCGCTTCATAAGCAATGGGCGAAACTCGAAGATGAGCACCATCGGCTGGAGATAGCGATCAACGAGGGCCGAACCGCGGGGGCCGACCTGGCGCCGATGCGCCAACGTCAAATAAAGCTTCTACTCGAAATCACTTCGATCGTTGCCGAAATTCGCGATGCGCCGGCGACGACGACAGAAGACTTTATCGCCCTGCTCGACGTCGCACTCGAGCACGAACTCGATCTTGCCTGCGACATCGCTTATTATGGGCCAAGCGATTATCCGATGACTGCTCGGCTCCTGAGTGCTTTGGCAGGCGCCGTTCCGGGGTTTGAATTCAACTCCCTCCGGAGATGGCTGTCGTTGCCGGGTCAGTTTGAGCAGCTGATGGGCGCCGCAACGCCCATTACTCCGATACCGGACGAGACCGGCCCGACCGAACCGATCGGGTTTGGTGAGCCGTAGCAATCTGAAATATCGGATATAAGGGAGTTGGCAGCGCGTCGGGAGAGTTTGCTCCGCTGGCGCCTCTACCCCGGTAGCCGCTGAATTCCTGCCTTCCCCTTCGCATCGCCCCGGCGTCGGGTGGAAGGACGGGTAAGCGAATTATGATGCGCCGGCCGCACCGTCCACCCTCGACCGCTGTATCTTTTGCCAAGTCATCGAGAGTACCATCAGCGATGCACGGATCTGCACGGGGACTAGATCCGGTGCACCCGACCCTCCGTGAGAGGCCTTGCGATGCTCGCCTCGGTTCTTCACCTCTCGCGCGCAGCGTTATCTGCCGCGCCCGTGTGGCTCGGTATTGCGATAATCGAAATCGGCTGTGCCCCGGCGGATCCGCAATTTCTTGCCCCGGGTATGACGGGCCGCTCACTGCCGAGCTTTGCCGCCGTGGTGGAAGGGGTGATGCCAGCCGTAGTCAACGTATCGGCAATTCAACGAGCGAGCAAAATCGCTGCCGATCAAACCGAACTTCCCGCCGGTAGCGCCAAGGATCAGAGCGCACAAGGCGGGTTGCCGCCTTCGGCGCTCGACGAATTCCTGCGCCGCTTCTTCGAGGAGCGGGGCCGCAAAGGTGCGCCCTTCTCCAGCACCGCCCTGGGGTCGGGCTTCATCGTCGATCCGAGTGGATACGTCGTCACCGACGATCATGTCGTGGAAAACGCCGACAAGATCATCATAACTCTTCAAGACGGCGGCCAATATTCGGCTCGAATTGTCGGGCGCGACGCGATGACCGATTTGGCGCTGGTCAAGATCGATACGGAACGACCGCTGCCTCATGTGACGTGGGGCAACAGCGACACTACCCGGGTCGGCGATTGGGTGCTCGCGATCGGCAATCCCTTTGGCCTCGACAATACTGTCAGCAGCGGGATTATTTCGGCGCGCGGCCGGGACATCCATGCCGGCCCTTACGATGATTTTTTGCAGATCGATGCGGCGATCAATCGGGGCAATTCCGGCGGCCCGACCTTCGACCTCAACGGCAATGTGATCGGCATCAACACAGCGATCTACTCGCCCAACGGTGGATCGGTGGGGATTGGCTTCGCCATACCGGCGAACCTTGCAAGGCCGGTGGTCGAGCAATTGAAGGCAAACGGCAGGGTCGCGCGCGGCTGGCTCGGTGTCCAGATCCAGCAGGTGACGCCGGAGATCGCCGAGAGTTTCGGGCTGCCGAAGCCGGAGGGGGCGCTCGTCGCCGGAGTGAACGCCGACGGTCCCGCTGCCCGAGCCGGGCTGGCGCAAGGCGACATCATACTCTCGGTCAATGGGCACGACATCTCCAGGATGCGCGAGCTGCCCCTGGTCGTTGCACAGACCGCAATCGGTGAGACTGCGGCGGTGAAGGTATGGCGCGGAAACGCTGAGACGACTTTACGGCCAGTGATTGGGGAAATGCCGGAAGGCGCCGAAACCTTGGAAACGAAGCGAGGCGAGCCCGAGGGTCAGCCGTTGGGCCGGCCGGGTGTCATCGGCTTAAAACTCGCGCCGTTGACCCAGCAGCGCCGCCGGCGGCTGGGGGTACCGCTCAAGGTAAACGGCGTTGTCGTGATGGCGATCGACGAGGACAGCCCGTTCGCCGATGCCGACCTCTTGCCCGGCGACGTGATCGAGTCAATCAACCAACGCCCGGTCACTTCGCCCGAGGATGCTACTCGCAGGCTACAGGACGCCGCGGCGAGCGGACGCGGAAGCGTAATCATGCTGATCAACCGCGATGGCACCGACCACTACCTGGCGATGTCGATCGACAACATCGGCCAAAATCGCCGGAGTGGGTGATCCCGTGATCGCGGCAGCACCGAGCGATCGACAAGGCTCGCTGCGGCCTTTGATTCCCTCACGGCTGGGATGAAAGGATCGATCGATTGACTTGTGAGCGGCGACGCGGAACGCTACCGTCTCAGTAGTGCGCAAGGGAGGACAACGATGCCCGATCACGTGTACCGGATCATTGAAGTCGCAGGTTCGTCGGAGAAGAGCATCGAGGATGCGATTCAAAACGCCGTCAGTAGGGCGTCGCGAACGCTGCGCGGGATCAGCTGGTTCGAGGTGCTCCAGACCCGGGGGCAGGTCGAAGCATCGAAGCTGCAATACCAGGTCGTTCTCAAAGTCGGGTTCACCCTCGAAGATCCGTCCTGATCGGCTTTGGCGACCGCTAACGTAAGCAGGTCGCCGATCACCGAAAATTGATGCCGCGCGCCATAACCAAAAGGGTTGATGATTGCGGATAATCTAGGCGCGTGCTCGCGGCGCGCGCAGAGCCGTTACGTAGAGATGGACATACATGGGTGCGCGTCTGATCCGAGTCATCGCCGTGGTTCTCGCTGCCACGACCGTTGGCGTCTCGCCGTCGGCTCGCGCGCAGACCGCTTTGACACCCGCGATCGAAACGCCGACGCCGCCCTCGGCTGGCCCCTCGGCACCAACGTCCGAAGCCGAACCCCGGACGGCTGAAGCTCCGGTTGCGACGCCTCCTCCAGCAGCCACGCCAGCACCGGGAGCTGAAATTCCGGCGGCTGAAGTCCCCCCAACAACGCCTCCGCCGGCGAGCGCGCCCACCCTGCGAGCCGAACAGCTCGACCAACTCCTCGCGCCGATCGCGCTCTATCCGGACGCTCTGCTCGCCCAGATACTGATGGCGGCGACATATCCGCTAGAAATCGTCAAGGCCGGTCGCTGGTTTCGAGATCCGCGCCACGCGGCCTTGTCCGGAGACCAACTCGCAGCGGCGCTTGACGCCGAGACCTGGGATCCCAGCGTCAAGGCTCTGGTGACCGTTCCGCAAATTCTGATGATGATGGATGCCAACCTGGACTGGACCGAGGAGCTCGGAGACGCCCTCGTAACGCAACAGGCAGACGTCATGGATACGATCCAACGTCTGCGCCATCAAGCCGCAGCGGCAGGAACCTTGTGGTCGAATGCCCAGCAGAGCGTGACGGAAGAGGGGCAAGGTATTGTTATCGAGCCAACGAGTTCCGGGTACATCTATCCCCCGCTCTATAATCCGGCCCTCGTTTACGGCCCCTGGCCGTCCTCGGAATACCCGCCGCTCGATATCGCCCCGTCCGATTATGGCGCCGACTTCGGATCGCCTTTTGGCATCAGCTTCGGCGCCGGATTTGTCGTCGTGAACAAGATCTGGCCGAGGTGCGCCTTTGACTGGGGGCAACGTCGAATCCGACGCAATGTGCAAACCTCGAAAGCGTTCGATCACTCCCGTCCGGGCTCGGAATTGCCCATTTGGCAGCATGACCTAACGCGCCGCCAAGAGGTCGCGTCCTTCAATTTCGGCTCGCTCGCACCGTTTGGGGTGTTGCGAAATCACCCGGTCTCGGTCGTCGCGTCGCCGCGGATTGCCGTTCCGAGAGTTGCGGGCGGTCCGCCCATGCTTTTATCGCACCCAGCTCCGCGCGCGTTCACTCCTAGGCGAATCGGACCGGGAGCTCTCATGCTGCCGGAGCGCCACTTCGCCGGGCGACCGATGATGATGCCTCAGATGGCGCCCCGGCAGCCCGCCGGATGGTCCATGCCCCGCGCGGCAACACCGTTCAGATCGGCACCCGCGGGTAGCGGTCCTCACTCCGACGGCGCGTCTCACCGTTGATTTTGGTTAGCGCCCGCGCTGGCGTGCGAGCCAGACCGAGACGACGCCGGTGACCGCCGAAACGATCCCGGCCAAGCGGAAGGTCGCGCAGAAGGCCGGTAAAAAGCCGCTCGCGGCGGCAGTCCCGTTCGCCAGCGAAGAGCCTTCCAGGCCATGGAAGACGAGGGTGAGCAATGTCGCTCCGGTCACGACCCCTAGGGTGCGGGTCAGCATCGCCAGGCTGCCGGCGACGCCGCGGTGCTGGGGCGGTAGAGTCCCCATCACCAGGTCCATATAGGCCACCTGGAAGAGGCCCACCCCGAAACCTTGCAGCGCTAGCGGCGCGACCATGACGACCGATGGCGCGCCGACGTTCCAGCCGCCGATCAAGAACAGGCCCGTGCCGTTCAGCATCGCACCCAGGGCGGCGACGCGAGCAGCCGGAAAGCGTTCGATCATCCGACCTGCCAAGGGGGATGCGATAATGCTCCCGATTGAGGAGGTGGCGAGCGCCGCACCCGCCAGCGGCAACGACAAATCGGTGAAGCGCACCAGATAGTATGGGGCGAACAGCATGACCGCAAAGCTCGTCAGGTAGACCAGCACGCTAGCCCCGTTGATGGCTGCGAAGTTGCCGATCCGGAAGAAATCGAGGTTGACGATCGGCTGGGCGACCCGGCGCTCCCAGCGCACAAACCCGAAGAAGCTCGCAGCAGCGATTCCGGAGAATGCAATCAGCGGGAAGAGCTGTCGCTCCGGGTGCTGCAGCTGATTGAAGGTGAGCAGCAACGTGCTGATCGCCAGCGCCAGGAGTCCGGCCCCGGCGATGTCGACCGGTTCACGGCGCCCTCGACGCGGCGCCGCCGGGAGCCCTTCGAGGAACGCGAGCGCCGTCACGGCGATTGGGGCGCGGAACCAGAACACCGCGGGCCAGCCCCAGCGGTCGACCAGCAGCCCGCCGAGTAGCGGCCCGCCAGCCGAGCCTAGCGCATACATCATCGTGAACATGGCGAGCGCTCGGCCGCGCCGGTCTTCGGGAAACAAGCCGGTCACTAACGCGGGGGCGCAGCTGAGGATCAAAGCGGCTCCGATGCCTTGCAGAACCCGGCAAAAGAGGAGCCAGCCAAAGCTCGGCGCCGCCGCGCAGCAGACAAAGGCTACCGCATTCCACAACAGGCCGGCGCGAAACACCCGGCCGTGGCCGAAAACATCGCCGACCCGCCCGCAGGCGAGCATCAGGCTCGCATGGGTCAGGACATAGCAAATGACGACCCACTGGATCATCTCGATCGGCAGCCCAAAGCTCCCGGTGATGTCGGGAAAGGCGATGTTGACCGCGCTGTCGAGCGGGACGACCGACGTACCGAGGCCGATCAGCGCAAGCCGCAACCATTGCCGCGCCGTCATCCCGGGCCATGCTGTCGAGCGGGTTTCTGCCAGAGACCCCGGTTCCGTATTCACGACGGCAATTGTGGCAGAGGAACGATGCTCGGAGCGCTCTTTTAGGGGAAAAATTTTTGCCAGAGACGCGTCATGGGACAAAATATCATTCTTATCATCCGCTTACGATAAGGTTGGGGCGGTTCTCGGATCCCCTTCGCAGGGGAATTTTGACAGCGCTTTGACGCCAAAAACCCTGCAAATGAGGGCTTGGCAGGGGAGGATTGGGGCGGCTCGAAATATGGCATTTCCCGGGCGCAAATGGGGCAGACAGGACCCCGGCATCCCATCAATGCAAAACGGCATACGTCCCGATTTTGTCGCCAAGATGGCGGGGTCGGCTAATGTGGGTCCCTAATGGGCGCCCTCGGGTATGGGGCCGCGCTCGAGCGCCGGGTTATGCCCGAGGATCAACACCAGGATGGCCGACAGGAACGGAAAGAACGCGACGACCAGGAGGCCGGCGGTGAAGCCGCCGGTCGCGTCCTTCAAATAGCCCATCGCGTAGGGTGCCGCAAACCCGGCAAGGTTGCCGATCGAATTGATCAGGGCGATGCCGGCCGGACCTACTGGCGGCGGCACGCTATCGCGCTCAATCCAGTAGCCGCAGGGCTGGTGAGCCATGCCTGGGACTGGCTGTGGTCGAGCGCCCGCGCCCATCTCGCGGGCGAGGATGACAAGCTGGCAACGACGGTGCCGTTGCGCGCTTATCCCCGATTTTATAGCCCTTCTCGCTGCGTCGGCCGATCCTGCGACGACGGCTCGGATCGAGCGGGCGCTGGCGATCGGGCGACCGCTGGGGCGCCGGGGTGGATCGCTGCGTTCGAGCGGTGGCTCAGCCGCCCCCTCGCACCCGGCGACCCGGACCAAAGCCGCGAGTGGACCGTGCACCCGAGCGGCAGCCGCGGCTGCCGCTGATTCAAGTAGACTGTTACCGTAACCCAATGCGGAGGCGGCGGGCAGCTGGAGTGTGACCGGTGCCCTCCGGCCATATGTCATCTCGACGTTGTCGAAAAAAATCGGACGATGTGAACCGGCTCACACTCAGGCTGATCGCGGCGAGCTATAGGGCTTCTCCGACAGGCAGTCGGACATATGATGCGAAAGGAACCTCGAGATGCACGGATTCGATACACGGGGCAGCTTCGTGCCGGCGGGAATATTGGTACCGGAGGGCCGGTTCGGTCGGCTGTTTTCCGCTCTCGATGCACGTCCCGCAACTGGCGATGCTCTCGCTGATCCCATGGGTGCGCCCGGCGGTCCGATGGATGCCGGAGCCACAGCTGGCGACGAATCGCATGACAGCAGAACGCTGCCGGCTGGCTTTACCTTTCTTGCGCAGTTCCTCGATCACGACCTCGACTTCGACCCCACATCGAGCATCGAACGTCAGGCTGATCCGAACGCAATTACGAATTTTCGCACGCCATCACTCGATCTCGACAATGTGTATGGCGCTGGACCAATCGCGACGCCGTACATTTACGACCAACCTGCGGCTGAACAGCTTTTGCTCGATCCCACGAACCCGGACCTCGCGCGCAATGCGCAAGGTAAGGCTTTGATCGGGGATCCGCGTAACGACGAGAATATGATTATCTCGCAGCTCCAACGCGCCTTCATGAGATGCCACAACGCAATCGTCGCCGGCCTAGAAGCAGGGACGTTTAATGATGTATTCGGCAATCCGGCAAAAACAAATGAAGATACTACTGGCGGAGAGAGCACGGTATTTCTCGCAGCCCAGCAGCTGCTACGCTGGCACTATCAGTGGATGGTCATTCACGAGTTCCTGCCTTTGATCTGCGGCCAGCAGATTGTGGACGATATTCTGCGGAATGGACCGCGTTTCTATCGCCCCTCTGAGAAGCCGCAGCCCTACATTCCTGTCGAGTTTAGCGTTGCGGCTTATCGGTTTGGGCACCCAACGGTTCGAGCCTTCTACGACATCAACGCCGCGCATTTGGGCGTCCCGCTGTTCCCGACTAACCCTGCGGCACCGCCGCCGACACTTACAATGCGGACCGATCTTCGCGGCGGCCCTGTTGGCTCAGCGTTTCAGATCGATTGGGCACGGTTCTTCAACCGCGATCCCGCACATCCTCCACAGAAGGCTAAGCGCATCGAACCTCTGCTTAATACGCTCCTGCTCGATCTTCCAAACGGGGTCGTCCCGGCGAATGTAACCGTACCGCTGCGCTCGCTTGCGACGCGCAATTTGTTGCGAAGCGAGGCTCTGATGGTGCCATCTGGCCAGGACGTGGCTCGCGCGGTCGGAGCCAATGTGCTCCCAGCGGTGGGCCTGCGCTCGATCGCAGAGCAGGCCGGCAGCAACAGACCACTTCCGCTTTCCGACGAACAGTTGAATGACTGCTATCTCTGGTATTATTTGCTGGCCGAGGCCTTTCGAGATTCCAATGGCGATCGCTTGGGAGAAGTCGGAGCACGTATTGTTGCCGAGGTCTTCGTTGGGATAATTGACGCCGATGGGCTGACCTATCGGAATATGTATCCCAAATGGACACCGACTTTGCCAAGCGCGTTAGCAGGCACGTTTACGATCGTCGATCTCTTGAACCTGGCGGGCGTTTAACCGAATGTCCATCTGATCGCGACGCCGGCGGACAGGAATGGGCTGCGGCGGACCTTGGGGAAGCGCACCTCCGTACACTGGGGCCATCAACGCGCGGTTCCACTAGACCGGCCATCTCCTCAAGGGTCGCTTCGGCGCGGTAGTGATGGACGAGCCGCGCCTGCTGGCGGCGGCACGCTACATCGCGCTCAATCCAGTGGTCGCGGGGCTGGTGAGCCATGCCGGGGACTGGCCATGGTCGAGCGCCCGCGCGCATCTTGCGGGCGAGGATGACGAGCTAGCAACGGTGGTGCCGTTGCTCGCGCTGATCCCCGATTTTGCTGCCCTTCTCACTGCACCGGCCGATCCCGGGACGACGGCTCGGATCGAGCGGGGACCACGATCGGACGCCCGCTGGGGGCGCCGAATGGATCACGGGGGGCGCTCGAGCGGCGGCTCGGCCGCCTCCTCGCGCCCGCCAAACCCGGACAAAAGCCGCGATTGGAGCGAGACCCCGAGTGGCAGCAGTGGCCGCTGCAGATTCATGCAAACTGTCACCGTAACCCTAAGCCGAGCCTCGCTGCCGGGGCGGCCAGCCGGCACGCGCTCACCGCACCCGCAAAACACTATCCATCCGTCGTCCCTTGACAAGCGCCGCGCGGGCGCAGTCCGCCGGATGGTGCTGGTTGGAGGCTGCGTTCGATGGTCGCTAATGGGCGCCCGCGGGTATGGGGCCGCGCTCGAGCGCCGGGTTATGCCCGAGGATCAACACCAGGATGGCCGACAGGAACGGAAAGAACGCGACGACCAGGAGGCCGGCGGTGAAGCCGCCGGTCGCGTCCTTCAAATAGCCCATCGCGTAGGGTGCCGCAAACCCGGCAAGGTTGCCGATCGAATTAATCAGGGCAATGCCGCCGGCGGCGGCGGTGCCGCTGAGGAACGCGGTCGGCAAAGTCCAGAACAACGGCGCGATCGCAAACATGCCGACCGCAGCAACGCAGAGCATGGCCATCTTGTGCATCGGGTCCGGGAAGAGCGTCGACAGGGCCAGCCCGCTCGCGGCGACCAGGAAGGCCAGCGCGGTATTCCATTTCCGTTCATGCATCCGGTCGGAAAGAAGCGGCCAGATCACCACGGCAGCGACGCCGACAACGTAGGGTACCGCCGTGATGAACCCGGTCTGGAGATCCGTGACGCCGAATTCCTTGACGATCGTCGGCAGCCAAAAGCCCAGGCCGTAGCCGGCCGCCGCGGTGCCGAAATAGACGAGGCCGAGCATGAGAACCCGGGGGTGCCTCAGCGCCTCCCATAGGGAATGTCGGCCGTGCGCCTCGCGGACCATCCGCTCACGCCGTAGCCGGTCGATCAGCCATTCGCGCTCATCGGCTGCGAGCCAATGGGCCTTCTCGGGGCCGTCGGTCAGGTAGAACATCACCACCAGTCCCAGCAGAACCGTCGGAATACCCTCGCAGATGAACAGCCACTGCCAGCCCGCTAGCCCCCACACCCCGTCCAGCCCGAGAATCCAGCCTGATAATGGGGCACCGATCACCGTCGATATCGGGATCGCCGCCATAAAGCGGCCGACCATGCGCGCCCGGTAGAAAGAGGGGAACCAGTAGGTCAGGAATAGGATGATCCCAGGAAAGAAGCCGGCTTCGGCGGCGCCGAGCAGAAAGCGCATGACGAGAAAGCTCGCTTCGTTCCAGATCAATGCCATGCCGGCGGACAACAGGCCCCAGGTCACCATGATCCTCGCGATCCAAAGCCGCGCCCCGAACCGTTCGAGCGCCAAATTGCTCGGCACTTCAAAGATGAAATAACCAAAGAAAAAGATCCCTGCGCCCCAACCGAACATCGTAGCGGTGAAGCCCAGATCCTTGTTCATCTGCAATGCGGCAAAGCCGACATTGACGCGATCCAGGTAGCAGAGGAAGTAGCAGAGGGCCACAAACGGCACGATCCGCCGGCTGACCTTGCTAATTACCCGCGCTTCCATGTCCGCCTCCTCCCGTATGCCCACACCGCTTGTCGCGCAGCAGCGTGTACTTCCGGCGATCCTGCCTGCGGTATGGATTAAGGTAAAGAGAGCACTCCCGGCCTGGCCAGCCGGCTCGCTGACTACTCCCGGCCTCCGCTCCCCGGCCTCTTGCTTAGTAGGAGACAGTCATGAATATGACGCTCGACGTGCCGTCGCTCAGATCGGATTAGGCCCGGTGTGGCCAACGTTCCGGCACCGCGATCCAGTCAGCACTTGGAGCGGGGCCCGGAACCTCCGGGCGGAAGAGTCCCGGCGGCAGCCCGATGGGGCCGCCGGACTCCTCGGAGGCGATTAGCGGGCTGAGTATGCTCCCGGAGGGCGGCGTGATTGCGACGGACCTGTTGCGAGGGTCATCAACCAGTCACCACACCATCGCCCTTTATGGAACTGTAAAGAAATGCCATACAGCGCTATCCTCAGGGCTTACCTCGTTACAAGGCGGGCCCGCGATAATCCTCGGGTCGCTATCCGGCAACGGATAAAACCAATCGCGGCGAGCGCAGTTACTAACAGTGTGAGAGAAGCCGGCTCGGGGGTCGCGGTAGGTGGCGTGTTGAAGCTGCAGCCGGGCGTGGTGGAAGTACAGGAGATATCGCCTTCTCCCGGACCCGTCCCATACTGGAAATCGACGCTCGTAATTTGGGAAAGAGAAAAAGTCGAAGCAGCCGCGAGCGTGATATCTATCGTGACCGAGTTCTCGATGTAGGTGCGCGAAGTTAGCCCATCCTGGTTGAGGTTGGTTCCCGTACCGACGAGCCCGAAGGCCGACCCATCGAGCATATCTCCGCAGCTTGCAGTGTCGCATAGGTTGCCGCTACCGCTTCCGACACCAAACCCCGAACTTGCAGCTCCGCCAGTAAGATATGCCCATTCCTGACCAACGGTATGGCTGTCGGGAGTACCCAATGCCACGATCGAACTTCCCGCGGTCACCGCGGCTGAGCCGGAGGCGCTTGGCAGAGGTGTGGCGGGACTAGGGACAGCGTTAAACCCGACATTCGTCAGCACACTCGCCTGCGAATTGGCTACGTTGTTATTTGTGAGAACAATCTGAAAAATGTTACCGGTCAGTGAAAAGTCGGCGGTCGCCGAAATAGGCGAACCGTCACTGTCGGTGCCGGTACCCGAAACAATTAGGTCGGCGTGCGCGGGCATCATGCCTATGCCGAGCGCGAGCGCGAGCACGGAGGCAAAGACGGTCGGCGATTTCGGCGCAAACATGATGACTTTAAACTGTTCTTTAGGTTTTAAATTCTCGCTAAATTAGATAGCATTCAACCTAATATGGCGGCCAGAAAATTGGTGGTTAAAACCGGTGCGCCGGCTCGCCGAACCTAAATGGGCGGTCGAACCTCGATGAAATCCGGCCTCGACGCCCAGGCCGAGCCTTATCCGTCGATCTCGTCAGGAGGGTGGCCCGCAAACCGGCCGGAACATTGGCGCAGCTGCATGCGGCCAAACACCGCTGAACGCAAAATCATCATTCCGGCCGCGACAGAGCGCCGAGATGGACTCCGTAAGCCGTTGAAGCATCGTGGATTCCAGCTCCGCGCGAATGACGAGCAAAAGCGATCGGGAGGCTTTCCGCATCGCTTGGTCGCCGGCGTCACGCGGTGCGACGCCATGTGAGCCGCCGTCAATTCGAACTCGGCCATGTGTCGGAATTTTTTACACCGGGTTGCATTGTGTTTCTGTCGGTACCCTAGGGGCTTCCTGCGGATCGAGACGAGGTGCGAGGCGCGCAACCTATTCCGCGACCGCAGCCTATCGGTCGAGACGATGACCGGTCAGTGAAGCGAATTCTTTCCGCAGCCTTGAGTTCGGTGCGGCTTACATGGGCTGATCGATCAGCGGCGCGTCGCCGGCGAGGGTGGTGCGGCGCACGTCGCGCACCTCGTTATGGTCGAAGCGGCGGGCGCGGTGCATCGTCTGACGGTTGTCCCACATCACCAGATCAAAGGGCCGCCACTCGTGGGAATAGACGAACTCGCGCTGCGTGGCATGCTCGGTCAAGTCGCGCAGGAACATGCGCGCTTCCGGGATCGTCCAACCGACGATGGCACCGGCATGGGCGGCCAGGAACAGCGATTTGCGCCCGGTGACCGGGTGGGTGCGGATGAGCGGTTGGTGCACGGGCCGGAAGGCCGCGATCTCCTCCGGGGTCAGATCGGTAAAGCCGACCGCCTCGCGGGAATAGATCAGCGAGTGCTCGCAGACGAGGTCCTCGACCTCGGCCTTGCTGCGTTCGTCGAGCGCGTCGTAGGCCGCGCGCATGTCGGCGAATTCGGTGTTCGCACCCCAGGACGGGATGACGCGCCCGGAGAGCAGCGAATACTTCGCCGGCACCGGCCGGAACGAGCTGTCCGAGTGCCACAACCGGTCACCGAGCTTGAAGAACCACACGCGGTCCTCGGCCGACATGATCCCGCCGTCCTTGTCGAGGTTCGAGAAATCCGCCATGCCCGGACCGAGCCGCTGCTCCTCGCGCCGGCGGATATGCCCCGCCGTCGTGTAGCTCTCGAGCTCGCCGAAGTGGCGGGTGAAGGCGAGCTGCTCGTCATCGGTAATGTTCTGCCCGCGGAACACAAGAACGGCGTATTGGTCCATGCCCGCCTCGATCGCGGCGACCTCTTCGTGGCTCAGCGACCGGCTGCAATCAACTCCGGCGACCTCTCCGACAAACACCGGATGCAGCGGGTGGATCGAAACGGGCATGGCGGTTTTCCTTCCAAACAATCCTTTGTTGTCATCGTAACATGGGCGCGACATCGCATCTCGACTGATGGGCGATCCGGCTCGCAGAAAAAAATTTCACGAAAATTTCACGAGTGTGAAGCGGCTCACACGACTCTCCCCCGACGCATCCCATCTTCCGGGCGCCATCGGCTTGCGGCCGAGGCGGTTGCGGCGTGGAGGACAATCATGTTGAGACCCGACTTCTTGTCGAGAAGCGCAGCGCGGGCCGAAATCGACCATCGCGCGCGCGAAGCTCGCTTGTGGTTAGAGCACCTCGAGAGGCTGTGGGTGGTGCGCGTGCTGCCGACGTCGCGGCCGAAGCGGGTGTTCGATCGGCGGGGGCTACGTTTTTTCAGTGGAGGGTGCGTACAGAACCGATCGACGAAGATGGCTCCGCCGAGTCCATGCTCCGGTCAAACGCGCCCTTTACCGACTGAAATTTGTGTCGCGGTGAACCGATTGACCGCGACCGGCGGCATTGGTCGCCCGCGGAGCCCGGCATAGGCCATCCAAGGCACCCCCCTCTTCCCTCCCCCGCGAGCCCGCTAACGGGGGAGGGTCGGGAGTAGGGGGCCACCACCTCGATCGCAGCGGGTATTTCCGGATAGGCCCGCCTCGGTTTCGGGGAAATCCACTCCCGGGCACAAAAAGCCGGGATATCGGTCAGGACCATGACCGTCGCGGACCGGGGTCCGCAGTAGAGCAAGCCGATCTCGCCGGGCAGATGACCGGCCTTCAAACTTCCGGGCTCACGCGCTATAGAGCTGATCACGGGCGCAAGGGTGAGCCTGAAGGGGACCGTTGCGCGCCTCGATAGCAACAGAGGGACATTCCGATGGCGATGAGGCCTGATCCGACCTTCCATGCATCGCCGAAGCTGGCGATGGAAGCGGCACCGGAGAACTTCGCCTATACTTTGCTGCTCAGCCCCGACTTTTCACAGCCCGACGCGCTCGCAGTGATCGACGCGAAGCCCGGCTCGCCGACCTACAGTCAGGTCGTGCACACGGTGACGATGCCCGCCAAGGGGGATGAGTTCCACCATTTCGGCTGGAACGCCTGTTCGTCGGCACTGTCGCCGCTCACCGGCCACGCATTCCTCGAGCGGCGCTATCTGATCATCCCCGGTCTCCGCTCGTCACGCATTTATGTCGTAGATACGAAGCCCGATCCCACCAAGGCGAGCATTCACAAAATCATCGAGCCCGAGGAGGTGTTCAAGAAGACGGGCTACTCGCGGCCTCACACGGTCCATTGCGGCCCGGAAGGCATCTACGTCAGCACCCTCGGCGGCCGCGGTAAGGATGGCACCGAGGGGCCGCCCGGCGTCTTCATCATGGACTGCGAGACGTTTGACATTCTCGGACGTTGGGAGATCGACCGCGGACCCCAGAACCTCCACTATGACTTCTGGTGGAACCTGCCGCGTGACTACATGGTGTCGAGCGAGTGGGGGCTGCCGCCGCAATTCGAGAACGGGGTCGTGCCGGAGGATCTGCTTTCGAACAAGTATGGCCATCGGATCCATTTCTGGGATCTCCGGGCCCGGCGCAACGTCCAGACGATCGATCTCGGCGCCAATCACCAGATGGCGCTCGAGGTGCGGCCCGCGCACGATCCGGTACGCGAATACGGGTTCCTGGGCGTGGTGGTCGACACTACGAACCTCGAAGGCTCGATCTGGACTTGGTGGCGCGAAGACGGCAAGTTTCACATCGAGAAGACGGCGACGATCCCACCCGAACCGGCGTCCAAGGACCAGCTGCCACCCCTCCTGCAGGGGTTTGGCGCAGTGCCGCCACTGGTGACCGACATCGACCTCTCTTTGGATGACCGGTTCCTCTACGTCGCCTGCTGGGCGACCGGCGAGATGCGTCAGTACGACGTCACCGACCCGAGGAAGCCGATGCTTGCGGGCTCGGTCCACCTCGGCGGCATCGCTCGCCGTACGCCCCACCCGAACGGCAAGGCATATGCAGGCGGCCCGCAGATGGTCGAGATCAGCCGTGACGGCAAGCGGGTCTATTGGACCAATTCGCTCTACTCGACCTGGGACAACCAGTTCTATCCCGATGGAGTGCCGGGCGCCGAGGTCATGGCCAACGCGAACGCGAGCGGCGGCCTCGAATTGGCAAAAGACTATTGGGTGAGCTTCCCCGACGGATATCGCGCACATCAGATCCGGCTCGAGGGCGGCGATTGCTCGACCAATTCGTTCTGCTACCCCTCGGTTTGAACATGAGCGGCCCGGACTAGACCAGACTGACAGCTGCCGTACTTTGGCTGGCTGTCGTCGCGAGTGGCCTCTATCACGGGGTGAACCCGGGGATGGGCTGGCCGCTCGCCGTCTCGGCCGGGCTGATGGAAAGGAGTTCGCGTGCCCTCGTGGCAGCACTTGGGCCGCTGACGATCGGCCATCTGCTGGCGATGTTCGTCGTGATCCTTCCCTTCTCTCTGCTCGTCGGTCTCGTCCAATGGCAGCGGCAGATCCAGATCGGTGCCAGCCTGCTGGTCATCAGTTTCGGTGCCTTCCGGTTCGTCAACCGGCGCCACCCGCGAATGCTGGCGCGGATCCGACCGACGCAGCTGGGGCTCTGGTCCTTTGCCGTGGCGATCGCGCATGGCGCGGGATTGATGCTGGTGCCGATCTATCTCGGTCTCTGCCGCGCCGCCGACCCGAACAGCGCCCATGAGGAAGTAGGCGCACTGATCAATGCCGATCTCGGCATGGCTATCCTGGTCTCGGTCGTCCACTCTGTCGCAATGATCGCCGCCGGCGGATTATTGGCGTGGCTGGTCTACCGTTACCTGGGTCTTAAGTTCGTGTCGCGCAGCTGGTTCAATCTGGATGCGACTTGGGCCATCAGCCTCATACTTGTGGGCGCTCTGTCGCTTTCCATCAGCTTGGCGGCCTGGGACTGAATAAGAAACCCTTTCAGAGCGACCACAGATTTCGTAGGGCGGGTGAAGCGAAGCGCAACCCTCAATACACCCGTTCGGCCGGGGGGAAGGCCTGGACCTCGTTGGACAGCGGGTGGAGATGCACCGGGCGGTCGCCGAGCCGCACCCGGCCGGCCTCGTCGCGCCAGGCCAGCGTGTGCTTGAGCCAGTTCTCGTCGTCGCGCTCGGGGTAGTCCTCGCGCGAGTGCGCGCCGCGGCTTTCTGTGCGGTGTCGGGCGGAATGCAGCACGACCGCCGCCTGGCCGATCAGATTGTCGAGCTCGAGCGCTTCGACCAGATCGGTGTTCCAGATCATCGAGCGGTCGGCGACGACGAGATCGGCCATGGCGTGCGCGACCTCGGCCATCTTGTGCAGCCCTTGCTCGAGTACATTTGCGGTGCGGAAGACGGCGCAATGGTCCTGCATCGCCCGCTGCATCGCGCGCCGGATGGTCCCGGTCTTGCTGCCGCCCTTCGCATGGCGCATCCGGTCGAGCCGCGCGATCGCCACCTCCGTCGCGGCCGGCGGCACAGCGCCGTGCGGGGCGCCGGGCTCGACGATCTCAGCAGCGCGCTCGGCCGCGGCGCGGCCGAAGACGAGAAGGTCGAGCAGCGAGTTGGTGCCGAGCCGGGTGGCGCCGTGCACCGAGACGCAGGCTGCCTCGCCGACCGCCATCAACCCCGGCATGATGCGCTCGGGATCGCCGGCGGTCGGATTCAGCACCTCGCCATGAATGTTGGTCGGAATCCCGCCCATGTTGTAATGCGCGGTGGGCAGCACCGGGATTGGCTCGCGAGCCACATCCACGCGGGCAAAGATCTTCGCCGTCTCCGAGATGCCGGGGAGCCGCGCATGTAATAGCGCGGGATCGAGATGCTCGAGATGCAACAGGATGTGGTCGCTCTGCGGCCCGCAGCCGCGGCCCTCGCGGATCTCGATCTCGATCGCGCGGCTGACCACGTCGCGCGCGCCGAGATCGCCGGAGCGCGGTGCATAACGCTCCATGAAACGTTCACCTTCGGAATTCGTCAGATAGCCGCCTTCCCCGCGCGCGCCCTCGCTGATCAGGCAGCCCACGCCGTAGACGCCGGTCGGGTGAAACTGGATGAACTCCATGTCCTGCAGCGGCAAGCCGACGCGCAACGCCATCGCATAGCCGTCGCCGGTGCATATATGCGCCTGGGACGTCGTCCAATAGGTGCGGCCGCTGCCTCCCGTTGCCAGCACCACGATATGTGCACGGAACAAATGCAATGTGCCGTCGTGGAGGCTCCAGGCCACGACCCCGCGGCAGGCGCCGTCCTCGACGACGAGGTCGAGCGCGAAATATTCGACAAAGAACTCGGCATTGTGCCTGAGGCATTGCTGATAGAGGGTGTGCAGCAAGGCGTGCCCGGTCCGATCGGCGGCGGCGCAAGCGCGCTTTGCCAGCCCCTTGCCCCATTGCACGGTGTGCCCGCCGAACGGGCGCTGATAGATATGGCCGTCCTCGGTGCGCGAAAACGGCATGCCCAAATGTTCGAGCTCGATGACGGCCGACATCGCATTCTTACACATGTATTCGATCGCGTCCTGGTCGCCGAGCCAATCGGCGCCCTTGACCGTGTCGTACATGTGCCAGCGCCAGTCGTCCTCGCCCATATTGCCGAGTGCGGCGCCGATGCCGCCCTGGGCAGACACGGTGTGACTGCGGGTCGGGAAGACTTTGCTGATGCAGGCGGTCTTGAGCCCGGCGGCAGTGGCGCCGAGGCTCGCGCGCAACCCAGCCCCGCCGCCGCCGACCACGACGACGTCGTAGGTGTGGTTGTCGATCGGATAAGCCTGGCTCATGATCAGTCGCCTTCGTGTTTCCCGAATCTGGGAACCCTCTCCTCCTTGACGCAATAAGGAATTGGCGTAGGCTTGTTTCGCGAAATTCGAAGGTGCTCTCGGCCGATGCGTTTCGATTTAACCGATCTTCGGCTGTTTGTTCATGTCGTCGAGGCGGGCAGCATCACCCATGGCGCCGAGCGCATGCACTTGGCCATTGCCGCTGCGAGCACGCGCATCCGCAACATGGAGGATGTGCTCGGCACGCCGCTCTTAAACCGTGAGCGCCAGGGTATCCACACGACGGAGGCCGGGCGCACTTTGCTTCACCATGCGCGGGTGCTGCTGCAGCAGGCCGAACGCATGCGCGGCGACCTTGCCCAATATGCGGAGGGCATCAAGGGACAAATTCGGCTGCTGTCCAACACCAATGCACTGACAGAATTTTTGCCGGAGCCTCTGAGCGCCTTTCTCGCCGCCCATCCGCAGGTCAACATCGATTTGGAGGAGCGGCTCAGCGACGAGATTGTTGCCGCCGTCGCCGATGGCACGGCTGATGTCGGGATCGTTGCCGGCACGGTCGAGGTGGCGGGTCTCGAGGTCTTGCCGTTCCGCGTCGACCGGTTTGTGCTCGTGGTCGCGACGAACCATGCTTTATCTACAGTAGAACGGATCTCCTTCGCCGAAGTGCTCGATTTCGATTTTGTCGGTCTCGACCGGGCAAGCGCACTGCAGCGCTTTCTGTCTGAAAAGGCTGAAAGGATTGGTCGGCGTCTTAGATTGCGCGTGCAGCTGCGCAGCTTCGACGCGGTTTGCCGTCTCGTCGAATGCAATGTCGGGATCGGCGTCGTACCGGCGACGACCGCGGAGCGCCATGCACAAACCATGTCGATCCACCACATCGAGTTGCTCGACGAATGGGCGGTTCGCAAGCTGACGATCTGCGTGCGGCGCCAGGCCGATCTGCCGATCTACGCGCGCGAACTGGTCCGACATTTGGCGCAGCCGGCCATGGCCAGTTAATCGGTCGCGATGCGGCCCTTCAATTTTTCGTGAGATAGACCTTCGCGTCGTCCTTCAGGCCGGCCGCCAGCAAGGTGACCGGAATAACTCCCGTTCTCCGGACGTCGCAGAAGTTTGCCGGGGGATAGCGTGCGTTAACCTTGCCTAAAATCAACCGAGCCGGCCGAGGAGCGCGGGAACCTCACGGCGCGCTTTGATGGATCGTAATCATGTTCAGAAGAAACGGGTGGGGACCTCCCGGTATTATTCCGCGGTCCGCGTTGTCCGGCATCAACGGGTCGCCCGAAGTCCCGATGATCGAGGCTGAACGCCGGAGCGAAGAAGCACTGCCCGTCTATTTTCTACACATTGCGAAAACCGGGGGCACAAGCCTCACCGCGGCGCTCAAGGCATTCTACCGTGCCGAGGAGGTGATCTCCGACGCGGGTAATATTTCGGTCGATTTTATCAAAACTCAGGAGCACCGCCTAAACACACCTGTCTTCGTTCACGGTCACGCGCAACACGGGGTCATGTCCCATCTGATGGGTCATGTCCGAGCGATTACCTTTCTGCGCGACCCGCCAGCCCAGGCGGTGTCGAATTACCTGCACGTTGTGCGCGATCTCGATAATCCTCTGAGTTGCGCGGCAATAAATCTCGGCTTTTCCCGCTTTCTGACCACGTTTTGGCAATACGCGGTTTATCAGGTCAATGCATTGGATGTTTCGATTACGCCGGGACCGGCGTCCTTTCCGGAAGATCTCGAGCGGCATGTGGGCAACGTCTTCGCTTTGCTTGACCAGATGTTCTTTGTCGGCTGTTTGGAGCAGCTGAACGAGGTTAGCCCGCTCCTGTCACTCATGCTGGGGCTGCCGACCTGCTTGAGGGTCCCGTGTTTGAATACTGCTGCAGAGCACGGTACAGATGCAGAGACAATCCAGCGTCTGCGTGCCGAATACGCGGCACTCCAGGACAATGTTAGGATGGCGCATCTCCTCTCGCTCGAACGCGCCATATATGACAAGGGGGCATCGTTGCGGGGCCGATACGAGCGGGAGTGCGTGGAGCAGGCATTCTTGGCCCGGACACCGCGTTCCTCATCGTTCTATACCGGCTACACAGGCCCAAACGGAATTGTGTATCTTGCCGGAAATTGGCGGCCGCCGGAAATGACATCCGCCGGGCCGGGATGGTGGACTGACGGCGACGAACGATCGACCTTGGTGATTGAGTTGGCGCCGGCTGTGTACACGCTGGAGGCGGAGGTTTACGTTACACATTTCGTCAACAAACTGGTCTTTGAAAGCGATGGTCTCGTATTAGACCATCGCCTTCAGGCTGCCGGCGACAGCAATCGCCGTATCCGCGTTGATTTGCGGCCGCTTTGCCGACAACAGGGCAGGCGGGCTATTCTGACGTTGCGCGTTGCGCGCGAGGTTGGGCCTTCAGTACCGCCTCACTATCCGGCCTTGGCGTTACGTGACTTCCAGCTCGTCTGACCGCAACCTGGCCTGATCTGCTTCTCACAGGCGCAGTGGATGATCTGCAGCTCCCAATCTTGCGTTAGTCCCGCGGTCATGGTGCAAATTCGGGCGTGCGGGTGCACCCGAACTACGCAAGCAGGCGCGCCACCCGCGCGGCGCGGCGCCCTCAGAGTAACCGGCTCTTCCCTCCCGAAGCCCCACCCTAACCTCCCGATTGCGCGGGAGGGTTAGGGCGGGGTCCTTCCAGTCGTCCTCAGGGCGAGGCGTGACCCATAAAGATCTGCGGGATCGGCTGGCCCCACGGTCCGCCAGTGCCCTCGCCGCGTTCCATGATGTTGGGTGGGGTATGGGCGTTGAGCACATCGGTATCGGCCCAATGCTCGTGCACGCGGCCCCACGGGTCGGCCCAATAATCGAAGAGCTGGCTGCCGATCAGATGGCGGCCTATGCCCCACATGTGCTGGTAGCCTTTGCCAACCAGATGCTCGTGACCGACCATCACGTCGTCGATATCGGCGGCCTCGTAGGAGAGGTGATTGAGCCCGCTCTTGTCGCCGCGAATGCAGAAGAAGGCGTGATGGTCGACGTACCCGTCACCGCGGTCGAGGCGATTGAAGGAGCCAACGACGTTGCTCTTCTCGCCGGCATAGAATTCATCCGAGCAGCGGAAGCCGAGCATCTCGCGATACCAGCCGAGCGTCTTCTCGAAGTTCTTTGACATCACGACGAAATGGCCGAACCGTTTGATGTGTGAGGGGCCGCGCTCGACGCGGAAGAGTTGGCCCTTGCGGCGGTACTTGTCGTTGCCGGAATTGACCGCGGGGCGAGGCACCTCGATCGGCTCGAGCATCGCCATGCCGTGCACAACCTCGACCTGGTAGCCGTCGGGGTCGGTGAGCCGCACCCGCTTGCCGCCGCCGGGCTCGTCGATGTCCTCGATCTTCGAGGCTCCCTCGACCCGCGACATTCGCTCGAGGTCCTCGTAGCTCGCGGCGTGCACGGCGATGCCGACATAACGCGACTCGCCGAGTTCGGTAACGTGGATGTGGTGCGGCGCATCGGTGCCGCGCATATAGAGGGCGTTCTTGGTCCGATCGGCGCGGACCATGCCGAAATCGGTCAAAAACTCCTCTTGCTTATCGAGATCGGGCGACCGCAGCCGTCCATAGGCGAGATCGAAGGCTTTGATCACAGGCATGTACAACCTCCCTGAGAGAACCGTGTCAGCTAGTTTAGAACATTTCTTCGGCCCGGGGGAATCCTCGATTGCCCCGCCCGACGCCCTCGCCTCGAGGCGCGCCGAGCAGTAGAACAACCGAACCAGCAAAGGGAGCACATAATGAGCTCGTTGGAGGAGTACGCCGGGAAATACCAGACCGCACGGATGGAGCGCCGCAACGGCATCCTGCAGGTCACCTTGCACACCGAAGGCCAGTCGTTGCGTTGGGGCTTTCTGCCGCACGGCGAGCTGCCGGAGGCCTTTCACGACATCGGCGCCGACCGCGAGAACCGTGTCGTGATCCTGACCGGGACCGGACCGGAGTTTTCCGGACCGCGCGCGACCCCAGGGACTTCTTCCTTCCCGTCGCGCCCGTCGATCGAGCGCATCGACCGAATCCATTGGGAAGGCCGCCACCTATTGATGAACCTCTTGAACATCGAGGTGCCGGTGATCAGCGCCATCAACGGTCCCGCCTGGCGGCATTCCGAGATTCCGCTCTTGTGCGATATCGTCCTCGCGGCAGACACGGCGCAATTCCAGGATTCGGCACATTTCAACTCCGATGTCGTGCCGGGTGACGGCATGCACATCGTCTACCCGCTGCTGCTGGGTATGAATCGCGGCCGCTATTTTCTAATGACCGGTCAGACATTGGACGCCGCCGAAGCACTGCGTCTTGGCATAGTTGCCGAAGTGCTGCCGGCCGACAAGCTCTTGGCGCGCGCCTGGGATCTCGCCGAGGATCTGACCCGGAAGCCGACATTGCTGTTGCGCTATACTCGGCTGTTGTTCACCGAATATCTGCGGCGCCAAATGCACGACCTGCTCGGCTATGGGCTCGCCATGGAGAGCCTGGCATTGTTCGAAAAGCCGGAAGGCCCCGCTGGCACATAGCAGGACCAGCGCTATGAGCGAAGACCGGCTCCGCGCCTGGATGGAGGCCAACCGGCCGATCGACCGTGTCAGGGCCGGAGACGATGCCCTCGGCGAGCCCGAGGACGCCGAACTGGGCGATGTGGCGAGAAAGCGGCTGGTCCATTTGCAGTGCCATTTTGGGCTCGACTCGATCCGCCTGGCGCGGCGCGGTGCGATCGTCACCGGGCTTGACTTTTCGACGACGGCGATCACTGCGGCACGCGCGCTGGCGGCCGAACTCGGTGTGCCCGCGCGCTTCGTCGAAGGCAATGTCTACGACGCGCCGGCTTTGCTCAATGCTCAATACGATATTGCCTTTGTCACCTGGGGATCGATCATTTGGCTTCCTGACATCCATCTCTGGGCGCAGATCGTGGCCGAGCTTCTGGCGCCGGGCGGATGGCTTTACCTCGCCGAGGGACATCCTTTGACATTGTCGCTCGACGAGGTCGACAGTCGGTTGGTGGCCTTGCAGGGCTGGCGGACACCGCCATCGGCGCCGTTCATTTACGACGCGACGACGACATACACCGGCGATCCAACGCAACTCGCCCACACCCGGAGCTACGAGTGGTGTCATCCGTTGAGTGACATCATCGGCAGTTTATTGGAGGCAGGTCTGCATTTGGATTTCTTGCACGAGCACGAGAGATTGCCCTGGCGTTATTTCCAGATGATGGTGGAGGCCGAGGACCGGGGTTACAGGCTGCCGGACGGACATCCGCCGCTGCCCCTGTCTTTTTCATTGCGGGCTTCCAAGCGCATTATCTACTGAGCTCTCGGCGTTTTCGGAGAGACGGCGATAGCGGGTCAGGCTGTTCGAAAAGTGATATGGCCGTTCTACGCGCTGATGTTCATCGTGCTGATGCTGGTCACTTATATCCGCGCGATTGCCCTGCGGCTGCCGCACCAGTCGTTGTGATATCGGGCGGCATTCCCGCAGCCTCGTATCCTCCCGCAGCCTCGGCCGATTTCCGCAATTCGTGGTTAACTCCCAGATATAAATTGCAATCGAGCCAGAATCGTCGCATTATATCGGCTGCATCGTTACGTCCCCCAACGATGCACATTCGCCTGTCGGACCGGCACGCCGGCAAGGCGGCAGAAGCCCCGGTCGTCCCCGGCCGGGGCTTTTCTGCTAGTGCGTCAGGTGCGCCACTCGACGATCTCCGCTAAAAACACTGTCCATAAAAAGCGCACGAGAAGAAACTCACGAGCGCACCCGATTAAAATGTACTGGAGAATGATTTACGGTTTTGTATGCCGCTCCAAGCCCCGGTCGAACCGGACTACGGATGCAAGGGGTATCGATCGACGCGAGACTGACAGAACGGGCATAATTGCAGCAGCCGAGATCAGAGGGTCCGAATTTGGCCGTTACGGGACCATTGACGAGCTACCGTGAGGTAGAGCCGGGCAGGGGCGGTTCGCCCGCCGCCGAACCGGGGCGCCCGCTTCCGCCCGCCTTGCTCTACCGGCCCTGCGATCAGGCCGGGCTGCCGTTCGAGCTGGTCAGCGAGCTCGAAGATCTTCTGGAGCCGATCGGTCAGGACCGTGCGGTCGAGGCGGTTCAGTTCGCGGTCGCGATGCGCCGGAAAGGGTACAACGTCTATGCGCTCGGCGCCGGCGGCACCGGCAAGCACACCATCGTCCGAGATCTGTTGCAGCGCCGCGCCGCGAGCTCGCCGACACCGCCCGACTGGTGCTACGTCAACAACTTCACCGACCCGCAGAAGCCGCACCGTCTGCAGCTCCCGCCGGGGCGCGGCCACGGATTGCGCGAGGCGATGAAACGGTTCGTCGAGGAGTTACGCGCCGCCTTGCCGGCGGCCTTCGAACGCGACGACTACCGAGCCCGGCGCGACGTGATCGACCAGCAGTTCAAGCGGCGCAACGAGGGGGCCTTCGCCGAGCTGCAACGGCGGGGCGAGCCAAAAGGCATTACCATGCTGCGCACGCCGATGGGGTTGGCGCTGGCGCCGCGGCGCGACGGTAAGGTGTTGACGCCCGAATTGTTCGAGGCGCTGCCGGAGGCGGAGCGCGAACGCATTCAGAAGGATCTGGAGGAGGTGCAGGGCGAGCTCGAAGCGGTCATGCAGAAGGTGCCGCAATGGGAGCGCGAACATCGGGAGGCGGTGCGGGAACTCAACCGTAACACGACCGGTGCGGCGATTGCGCTGATGATGGACGAGCTGCGCGCCGGCTATTGCGACTTCCCCGATGTCGTGCAGCATCTCGACGCGGTCGAGCAGGACATCAAGGAGAACGCCGACGACTTTCTGACCCCAGCGCAACCGCCTCAGGGGACACCGACCCCGGCTCCGGTCGAGGCGGCCGTGACCGACACCCGGTTCCGCCGCTACCAGGTCAATGTCATCGTCGACAATGGCGGCCAGCACGGCGCGCCGGTGATTTACGAGGACAATCCGACGCATCAGACACTGGTGGGGCGAGTAGAGTACATGGCTCGCCTCGGCACCCTCGTCACCGATTTCAATCTCTTGACGCCCGGAGCGCTCCACCGCGCCAATGGCGGCTATCTGATGCTCGACGCCCAACGGTTGCTCTCCGGGAATTTTGGCTGGGCGTCGCTGAAGCGCGCGCTCAATGCCGGAGAGATCCGCATCGAGACGCTGGAGCAGCTGCTGAGCACGGCAAGCACCATTTCGCTGCAGCCCGAGCCAATCCCGCTCGACGTCAAGATCGTGCTGCTCGGCCCGCCATTGCTGTATTACCTGCTCAGCGGAGCCGACGAGGACTTCCAAGAGCTGTTCAAGATCGCTGCCGATTTCGACGACCGGGTCGAGCGCACGCCGGAAACGACGTTGCTCTATGCGCGCTTCGTCGCCGGGGTGGTGCGCCGCGATAAGTTGTTGCCGCTCGACCGCGGCGCGGTCGCGCGCGTCATTGAGCGGGCCGCACGCTTGGTCGGCGACGCCGATCGGCTGTCCACCGGGTTGCGGGAGATCGTCGATCTTCTACAGGAGGCCGACCAGCTGGCGGCCGGCGCCGGCAAGACTACAGTCACGGCTGTCGAGGTGCAGGCGGCGATCGATGGGCAGTTCCGGCGTGGCGACCGGATCTATCGGCGCTTGCAGGAGGAGATCGGTCGCAGGACGATCCGCATCGAGACCGACGGCGAACAAATCGGCCAGGTCAACGGGCTTTCGGTAATGACCCTCGGCGGTCTCTCGTTCGGCAATCCGAGCCGCATTACCGCCCGCATCCGGCTCGGACGCGGCGAGGTCGTCGACATCGAGCGCGAAGTCGAGCTCGGCGGTCCGTTGCATTCCAAGGGCGTCCTGATCCTGAGCGGCTTTCTCGGCGGGCGGTTTGGCAGCACCCGCCCGCTTTCGCTCAACGCCAGCCTCGTCTTTGAGCAATCCTATGGTGGGATCGATGGCGACAGCGCCTCCGCCGCCGAGCTTTTTGCCCTGCTGTCGGCGCTTGCCGAGGTGCCGATCAGTCAGTCTTTCGCGGTCACCGGCTCGGTCGATCAGCTCGGCCGGATCCAGGCGATCGGCGGTGTCAACGAGAAGATCGAAGGTTTCTTCGACGCGTGCGGGATTACCGGCTTTACCGGGCGGCAAGGCGTCATCATCCCCGCGAGCAACGTCAAGCACCTGATGCTGCGCCAGGATGTCGTCGCCGCGGCGAGCGAGGAGCGCTTCCGCATCATCCCGATCGAGACCGTCGATCAGGGTCTGGCGCTGCTTACCGGCCTTACGGCGGGCGAGCCCGATGCGCAGGGCGATTACCCGGAGGGCACCATCAACCATCGCATTGCAGTACGGCTCGACGCGTTTGCCGCCAAAGCCGCCGAGCTCGCGCGCAATACCGCTATCCCCCAGGCCCGCGCATGACACAAGAAATCAAGCGCGTCGTCGTCCCGCTCGACGCGGCGTCGGAAACCGGCACCGCGATCGACACCGCGGCGCGTCTGGCGGCGTGCTGGCAGGTGCTGCTCCACGGCATTTTCCTCGAGGACGAGGAACTGATCGGTCTGGCCGGTTTGCCGTTCGCGCGCCAGGTAACGGTGGGCGCCGCGCTCGAGCCATTGACCAAAGATCATGTCGAGGACTATTTCCGCGCCTTCGCCGAACGGGCGCGGCGCGAGCTTGCCGCGGCGGCCGACCGGCATGGTGTCAAGTGGTCGTTCGAGATCCTACGCGGCCCGTGCGCCGCCGACGCGCTCGGCGGCGAGTACGACTTTGTCGTCGCCGGCGCGGCGAGCCGGCCGGTCGGCGGCTATTTTCGGGTTGCGTCGCGCTGCTGGTCGTGGATTGCGATTGTCGCGCGGCCCTTTCTGTTGGCCAAGCGCGAGTGGGAGACTGGGGGATCGGTCTTTACCCTCTTGCGCCGTCGCGATCCGAAATCGGCGCGCGTAGTCGACATCGCCGCGCAAATCGCCGGCTTCCGCAGTGGCTCTCTGACCGTGGCTGCAGCCCCCGGTCTGGCCGGATCGGACGATTTCGCCGCGTGGGTTTCCGAGCTTCTCGAAGGGCATTCACTGGGGCTTCAGACCGAGCTCGCGGCGATCGAACCGGCCGCCCTGCGGCAACGAATCAACGAGCTCGATTGCCGGCTGTTGGTCCTCGAAGCGAGCGAGCAGGATGTGCCGCCGGACGAGCTGCGTGTGCTCGTCGAGCAGCTGGCCTGCGACGTTCTGATCATCCGCTGAAAATGGAAGCTCCGCGTCGGGTGCTACGCGGGGTCCCGCCAATCGGTCGTAACGACCCGGACGTAAATTAATGCGGCGAGCGTGATGCATTCCTCGACGTCTATCTGACTCTTGCCGCTGTCCCGAGCAGCGATCAGCGTGGCTGCGGCCTGCACGCAGGCGGCCTTCATAGCGGGTTTTTCTTCGGCGGTCATGAGGCAGATCTCCTATATCGTCTCAACAAGAAACCGAGCGCGCTAGTTCCCTCGTGATACGGGAGAGGGGTTGCTTAATGGTTACCAAAGCGGTCGGTCAGCCAGATCGGAAAGCTTTGGGCGACGCGCTGTGAGCTCGTTCGCTCGATCGTTTCAGAATTTGTTAGCAGCTATCTCGGAACATTGCTCACCGAGGCTCTTTAGGCGGGGAAGGTAAGGGTTCGGCACCAACCAGGGTTGGGCGGTGTTGATCGTTACGACGCCAAAGTGCTCCACGTTCCTCATGGACCAAGTGCGCGTCATGAAAACCGCAACCGATCGCGCCGCCGAGGCGATAGAAGCGGCAGAGATAATGTTTGCCGAGGAGATGGGCACCACGCTGGACCTGAGCCCGGCCGCAAAAGTGGCGCTGATTTCAAAGATCGCCGCTGTGATCGAGGCCGCAGTAGCCGAAGAGCGAAAGAAGCTCGTATACCCGGAATGAGATGCGCGGGATCGCTGGGCGAAAATCGGAAGCGCGTTGAAAATGCCGATCGATCAGCCGGTGGATCGCGGCGTCCCCGCGTGATGAAAGCGGCTGAGGAAGGCGCGGGTCCGCGGATTGGCCGGGCGCACCAACACCTCGTCGGCCGGCCCGTGTTCGGCGATCATTCCGGCGTCCATGAACAGGACATGGTCGGCGATGTCGCGGGCGAAAGCGACCTCGTGCGTCACGACGATCATCGTGGTGCCGTCTTCGCCGAGCTGCCGCATGACCGCGAGTACCTCGCCGACCAATTCGGGATCGAGTGCGGAGGTGACCTCGTCGAACAGCATCACCTCGGGCGACATGGCGAGCGCCCGGGCGATGGCGACGCGTTGCGCCTGCCCGCCCGAGAGCTGGGCCGGGTAGCTCTGCTCCTTGCCGGCGAGACCGACTTTGGCGAGGAGGCCGCGCGCCAGGTCTGCCGCGGCGCGGCGGTCCATGCGTTTGACCGTGACCGGGCCCTCCATGACGTTCTGCAGCGCCGTCATGTGCGGGAACAGCTCAAAATGCTGGAACACCATGCCGATGCGCGAGCGATACGCGGCGAGCCGGCGGCCGGCCAGCGCCTTTCCGCTGCCGCCGAAGCTGATCTCTTGCGCGCCGACGCGAATGGTCCCCGAGGTCGGCTCCTCGAGCAGATGGACGCAGCGCAGTAAGGTCGATTTGCCGCACCCGCTCGGCCCGATCAGCACCACCACCTCGCCCCTGGCGACGCCGAGGGAAACGCCGCGCACAGCCGGAACCGAGCCGTAATTC
Organism: uncultured Alphaproteobacteria bacterium; assembly: GCA_963703745.1. Taxonomy (GTDB): domain Bacteria; phylum Pseudomonadota; class Alphaproteobacteria; order ATCC43930; family CGMCC-115725; genus AP-15. The sequence goes on from CAVPFL010000003.1 coordinate 775,012, forward strand.
TTGACCAGGTCGGTGACCTCGATCATCGGGCGGTGCCGGTCGTCGTCATTGGTCAACCCGCGTCTCCAGCCTTTTCGCGAACAAGGTCAGCGGATACAGCATGATGAAATAGATGGCCGCCGCGGTCGTGTAGACCTCGAGGGGGCGATAGGTCTCGGCGGTGATGATCGAGCTCGTATACATCAGGTCGGGCACCGCCACGACGTAGAGAAGTGCTGTGTTCTTCAGCTGGGTGATCGATTGGTTGACGAGCGGCGGAACCATCCGGCGCACGGCCTGCGGCAGTACTATCCGACGCATCAGCCGGGCATAGGTCATGCCGAGCGCGCGGCCGGCCTGCCACTGGCCGCGGCCGATCGACATCACACCGGCACGGAAGATTTCGGTGCAGAACGCGCCCATGTAGAGCGTGAGACCCAGCCCCGCCGCGAGCCAGGCCGGCAATGAGAAATTCAGCAGGATCGGCAGAGCGTAGTAAAACCATACGATCTGTATCAGCAGCGGCGTGCAGCGGAAGATTTCGACATAGCCTTCGAGCGGCAGGGTGATCCAGCGCTTTTGGCCGAGCAATGCCAGGCCGCAGAAGACGCCGATGACGATGCCGCCCGCGACCGTCGCCACCGAATAGAGGAGGGTTATGCCGATCCCGTGCCACCAGCGGTTGGTGTCAGCGAGGACCATCGCCAGGTCCCAGTGATAATGCATTTGGCGTGTCCTTCAGCGCAGAAACCCGCCGCTCTGAGCGCAGGCGCATCTCGTCTAACACCCGTGGTGGTGGCGGTACCACCCGCCCCGTCACACCGGCGAAGGCCGGTGCCCATCGCGGAAATAGATCCCGGCCTTCGCCGGGATGACGGAGAGCGCGGCCGATTTTCTCCTGTGGTGGTGCGTCCTCCCGGCGCCATTTTTCGTCGGACATTCAAAACCGGACGTTCTCCGGAATGTTCGTCGCGCCGGCGCTGTCGAGATACTTCTTGATCCGGGCCTCCGTGTAACCGAGCAGATTGTTCCACTCGGCCCAGGCCTGCAGAAACTTTTGCAGGGTGTTGTTGTCTTCGCGCCGCAAGCCGACGTAGGAGGGAAGATAGACGGTCGGCGTCGGCAGCACGAAGTCGCCGAGATCCGGGTTGCGGTTCTTGGCGACGAGCGCCCCGAAGACGGCGGTGACCATCGCATCGGCGCGTCCCGAGGTGACGGCGAGCGCGATCGAGGCGACGTCGGTCAACTCGACGCGGGTCGCTTTTGGCGCCACCTTCTGCAGAATGACGACATCGGCCGAGCCGAGCATCGCCGCGACCTTGACTTCCGGCTTGTTGTAATCCTCCCAGGTGGTGGCCTTGAACCCCGTGTGGTTGACTGCGTACCAGTAGAGATTGTAGGCGGGACCGGCGAAGTCGATCACCAATGCCCGTTTCGGCGTCGCCTGCAGCCCGAACTGCAGGTCGGTTTTGTTGGACTGCAGGTCGAGGACGCACGTCGCCCAAGTCGTCTCCACGGGAACGGCTTCGACACCCATCTCCTTGGCGATGTCCTCGACCATCTCGACCAAGAACCCCGTCCACTTGCCGGTCGTCTTGTCGCGATACCAATTGGGCGGGTAGTCGATCGCCCCGTATCGGAGCTGGCCGGTGCGTTTGATCTGATCCCAGGTCGACTTCTGCGGCGGCGGGCACCGCCGCCAGCATTAGAGCGGCCGCGATCGCGGTGAAGAGCGACACCAACGACAATTTGGCTCGCATATACCTCTCCCGTCTCTGATGGGTTTCTTTCGAAGCCCCGCCTTCCTAAAGAGCATCGTATCCTTCGGCACGAACGCTGCAAGAATCCTGCCGTAGACACGATCGACGACGCGGAGGATCATCGCGACCGTGGGGGCGGAGTTGGGGCGAGGAAGGGACCGCGAGGACGGTCTATGTGGATCGCAGGCAGCGGCTGCAGATGCCGGTCTACGACATCTACAGCTTCGTCACCTGGTTCCATGCCGGCTTGAGCCCGCGCGGCTTTGACCTGCCCGGCTATCCTCTGTAGCCCCCCTTGAAGGCGCATTACCAAGCCCGCGCCCGATGACGTTCATGTATGAGAGACGAGCAGAGCCTTTTAATTAGCCTCGAAATCGTGCTCCGGGTTTCAGCATCCGTTGCAGCTCGCACCGGTCGGGACGCGCTCCGCTCGCCGTCGGCGCTCGAGGTCCGAGCGGCCCAGTGTGACGGGAGGAGCGGCGAATACGGCGAGACTCCCGCGTCGATCGCGTATAATGGTCGCGCGGAGCTTAACGTCACCGAGACAGCGAACAGGAGGGCTCACACTATGAGACGAATGGCGATTGCCAACCGTGCTTGTCGCGTTGTTTGCCATCCCGGTGCTGGCGCAAAATACGCCGCAGGGCACGCCGACCCGGGTGCGCGGGGTGGTCGATAAGCTCGATGGGCAGACACTCGCGGTGAAGTCGCGCGCGGGGGAGGTTATAACGATTGCGCTCGCGCCGGATGTCGCGATCGAAACCCTCGTGAAGAAAACCCTCGCCGACATCAAACCCGGCGACTTCGTGGCCTCGACCGGGATCAAAGACAAGGACGGTAAGATTCACGCGATCGAGGTCCGCATCTTTCCCAAAGCGACGCCCGACGGCGGTAGGCAATTCGCATGGGATCTGGGGCCGGACAGCGTGATGACCAACGCCACCGTCGGCACCGTGACCAAGGCCCCGGAGGGCACGGTCTTGCATGTCACTTTCAAGGGCGGCGAATCGGAGTATAGCGTCGGTCCGGACGTTCCGGTGCTCGCCAACGCGCCCGGCGATACAAGCCTGTTGAAGCCAGGCGCGGCTGTCTTCGTCATCGCGCTGAAAAAGCCGGATGGCAGCTTGACGTCGGCTCGGCTCTACGCGGAGAAGGACGGGATCAAGCCGCCGATGTGAGGCAATGGCCGAATATGGCGCGATGAAATGGAGAGCATAAGACGCCCGACCATCGAGCCGTTTCAACATCTGGTATGCTCAAGCCTTTATAGCGCGACCCGGAACGTCCAATGAAATGTCGGCGTAAGGTAGAAATGTCATCCGGCGCGCAAAGTAGAGATGACACCCGGTGACGGCAGATACGACCAGCGCGACGCGGCATTACAGCCACCAAGGCGCACCTCCCGGGACCCCAGAGCCGGGGGGAATGTCACCTCAACTTTGCACAGGGGTGTCATCTCTATACTGCGCTTGCACAAAAGAGTCCGATGACTGCGATTCTGGAAAATCACTGCGGACGGACGGGGGGCGTTATTCCTGCCAGTCTCAACAATACGTCTTGCAGGCTTGCAGGGACGGGATTGGCTAGGCTAAGGGCTTGAGCGTCGGGCATGAACAAACGATCAAGCTGAATTTCGGGTTGTATCGGGAATTGTCTGTCGTTATTAAGCCCGTCCAATGCTTGCGCTAAATTCGATGCCATTATCTGAAGACGCGCAGCCACGCTTCGATTAGTTACGTTTACCGTCGGCCGGCCGGCGAGAGTTTCTTTGGCTTGCTCGTTTAGTTCCAGCAAATTCGCGTAGAAGCCGATGAGCGCCATCGGAAGCCATGGCTCGCGCAGTAGCCCGATCTTCCCGATATTTGTCCTGTAATATAAAGGGTCTTGCAGGACCGGCCATTGCGCTATCACGGGCTCATTTGGGGACGCGTGCGCTCGTCTGTTGTAAATCGATGCAGCCTCAATGACACCGCGCGAATACACTAGTAGCTCGGCGCTGAGGCCCGCCTCGATTGTCGATAGTTCACTTTGGCGTCGACTCCTCTCAATGCGTTCCTCACCCTCCCGTCAACTCTTTTCGATGTTCTCAGCCGCCCGGATTTGTCGCTGAACGCTGCGCCACGCGATGATTGCGGCAATGATGACGAAGAGTCCGGCGAGGAAGGTGGCTATAGCACCTAGGAACGTCGCGAAGCCCTCAGGTATGTCTATTAACTTCAAGGTCTCGCGCCTCCGCACCTGAAGCGTGTTGCGGGTCCGGCGTCTGTGAAAGTCGCATAAGATGCCTTGTACTAAACCGCTCCGCGGTAGTTCCGTGAATTAAACGACGTTGTTCCGATCGGAGGTTGTTCGGTTGGAGTTAAACGTTCGTCCGCTTCCTCTGGTCTGACAGCCCCGCTGCGAGACGATGCGCCGGCGCCACGTAGCGCCGCTCATCTCGCAGAGGAGTTTGGTGATGACCCCACTTCGCCTTCGCATGATCGAGGACATGCGGATCCGCAATCTCTCCCAGCGAACCCAGACGACCTATGTCGAACAGGTCGCCCGGTTCGCCCGCCATTTTGGCAAATCGCCGGAGCTTCTCGGGCCGGCTGAGATCTGCAGCTGGCGGCTCCATCTGGCCGAGAACAAGCGTCTGGCGGCCAGTTCGATCTCGGTCACGGTGGCCGCGTTGCGCTTCTTGTACACAGTCACGCTCAAGCAACCATGGGTCGTCGAGGACGACATCCCCACCGGCCGGCGCCCCCAGAAACTTCCCAACGTGTTGAGCCCGGAGGAAGTCGTCGCGTTCCCGGACGCGGTGGAAAACCAGCGATACCGAGTGATCCTGACCGTTTGCTACGCAGCTGGGCTGCGTGTTTCCGAAGCGGTTCGCCTGAAGCCCGCCGCGATCGACAGCCGGCGCATGGTCATCCGCGTGGAGGCGGGCAAAGGCCGGAAAGACCGCTACGTGATGCTCTCGCCCAGGCTGTTGGGCATTCTCCGGGATTATTGGGAGGCGGCCCATCCCAGAGAATGGCTGTTTCCGGGCGAGCGGCCCGGAGAGCCGATCACCAGGTTCTCGGTCGAGCGCGCCTGTCGGCAGGCCCGTGAGCGATCCGGGGTCACGCGGACGGTCACCCCGCATTCTTTGCGCCATGCGTTCGCGGTCCACTTGCTGGAGGCCGGCGCCGATCTGCGCACCATCCAGTTGCTGCTTGGCCATCGCAGCCTGACCACCACATCGAAATATCTTCAGATCGCCACCAGCAAGGTCTGCGCCACCGCCAGTCCGCTGGATTCGTTGCCCGCCATGATGCCCACGGTGCCGGACCTCGTTCCCGCCTGACCGGCGGGTTCCGTGGTCCGTGAGGGGCTGGAAGTGGCGGATGTATTCCGCCACTTTGGCCCCGCTTTCCGCGATCGGAGCGGCGCGTCGCTGTCCGCTGCGCGGCGGCGTGCCATGATCGCGATCGAAAGTTGCCGCACCGCCGCTCTCGGCGGTCACGTCGAGCGGTGCGGCGATTGCGGCCATCAACGAGTGGCCTACAACTCGTGCAGAAATCGCAACTGTCCGAAATGCCAGGGTCTCGCACGGGCTCAATGGCTCGAGCACCGTCGGGCCGAACTGCTCGACGTGCCCTACTTCCACGTCGTGTTCACGGTGCCCCAGCAGATCGAGGTCATCGCCTTCCAGAACCAGACCGTCGTCTACGATATCCTGTTCCGAGCGGCGTCGGAGACGTTGCGCGTCATCGCCGCCGATCCAAACCATCTGGGCGCGGAGATCGGCTTCCTGGGTGTGCTGCACACCTGGGGACAAAACTTGTTGCACCACCCGCACATTCACTTTCTTGTTCCTGGCGGCGGGATCACGCTGGACGGTGCAAGCTGGATCACCTGCCGGCCGGGGTTCTTCCTGCCGGTCACAGTGCTCTCGCGGATGTTTCGAGGCCTGTTCCTGCACTATCTGGAAAAGGCCTTCGTCGCCGGTGAGCTGCAATTCTTCGCCGCGCATCGCCACCTTCATGAACCAGCCGCGTTCCGGCGGTATCTGGTACCGGTTTGGAACACCGACTGGGTGGTCTACGCGAAGCAGCCTTTCGCCGGTCCAGCCCAGGTCCTCGACTATGTCGGACGCTACACTCACCGTGTCGCCATCTCCAACAACCGCCTGCTCTCCATCGATAACGGCAAGGTCCGGTTCCGCTGGAAGGATTACCGCGACGACAACCGCCAGAAGACAATGACTCTGGATGGTGGCGAGTTCATCCGCCGCTTCCTCGTTCATGTGCTGCCGGACGGGTTTCACCGCATCCGGTACTATGGCTTCCTCAGCAACTGTCACCGCACGCGGAAACTCGCACGCTGCCGGGAGCTAATCGGAATGCCGCCAGTCGCACTCGCGCCCGATCCGCCCACTGATTATTGTGATCGCTTCAAGGCGCTGAGCGGACGGTCCCTGAGGGAGTGTCCACACTGCCACACCGGCATTATGGTTGTGATTAACAGCATCGCGCCGGCCACGCTCTGCCAGACGGTTCCGGATACATCATGATCCAACTCTTGCGGTCCGAGCGCGCCAAACCAAGTCGTCTGCCAGACCAGGCCGGGGATGCTTGCGTCCCGGGCTATTCTGAAGCGCCTCTGGAAGAGAGCAAATGTCCAGCTCCTGATCGATCTGGCCCTTCTGGAGATGGTTGGTGCGGCGCACAGCCTCAAACCGCCGCTTCCAGCGTCCCAACCGCGCACCGACGACGCATCCGCGGCCATTCAACGCCCATAGCCCTGGCGCCGGGGGCAGCGGTTTAGTCCAATACGTTTTTCGCTCACCGCCGCGGAACCTACCTATCGAATCTTCGCGGAGAGGCTCGTGCGCCGCGCCGCTAAGCGAAAAACGCTCTTCATTCTGGAAAAATCAGGCCGTGCGGAGTAGACCGGCGTCAGCGTTCAACCGGTTCCCGATGAGCCAGCTCCTCTGCCCCGGGTCAGTGATTTGGAGTACAATCAGGATTATTTTTTAGAACCGTATCGCAGAGCGAGCTAAATGACTTATGTTGCTCCTGGCAATATTTCTCGGCCTCGATATTTTCGCGTATCAAGCCGGGGATTACAGACCAGGAGACTTGGACCATGGCTCTGCACGTCCGTTCGATGCAAAGTGCCGGGTTGTGCAAATCTATCGATGTAGATTGGTACCATACCAAGTCTGCGAACTCTTTGAATACGTTTTCGAAACCGGTGTCTGCAAATATAGCGAGACGACCCCATGCCAATTCCCATAATTTCGTCCAGGCAGCATTTCGCTTTTCACCTCCTGGTAACGTGGCCAGCTTTCCGGCTGTGTCGGCCAACATGCCGCAGGTCTCTAGTTGCTGTTCCAAAAAGGGCCGGCGCGCTTCTCGCTCCGCTGAGATTAGATACCCAAATAGCGCAAAAATGGCCACGAACACTGCACCTAAAGGGGCTGCTCTGGCAGCGCTATTGAAAAAATTTCCTGTCAATCCGGTGTAGGAAGCCAAGGGCGAGAGCCGTAACGGCAGGTCCGGCAAGACAATAGGCCGCGAATCCCCAATAACTTACCCAGATATTGCTTACGGGCGGGAGTAGAATAAATAAGCCAACGATCCATGTTATCGAAATCATTAGCCATGTGAAGAACCACACGTTTCTCACAGCGGCCCTCCGCCAAGGATTTGATGTGTCCACCAAATAGAGATGTCACTCCTTCTGCCATTTAGAAATGTCACTGTCGTCGGGGTCGGGCGGCCGGCGGGCGCGGCAAACGAATTTTCTACGCGTTCGTTAGGGCCTTCAAGCTCGATCATGGCCCACCGAAACCCTGCCGAACTCCGCGACGCTAGTAAAAAATCGGGAACTAGCTCGGCCCCGAACTGAGGCCGATCAAGACACCAATAACCGCTCCCAAGGGGAGCCAATGGCGCAAGCAGAATAGGTTGTGCGGCAAAATACGACTGAAGAGGACGTTCATCAGTGGCGTCTCCTAGCACACCGTGAAACTCTTCGACCAGCACCCAAGCGACAGGCCTGCTCGCGTTGAACTTCCGATGCGTCCATTTTGGGAGTTTGGTCTTGCTCACTTGTTGCCTCTTCTCATGCGGTGAGGCGTGAAATCGTGCTGTGCGAGACGTTGAAGCTTTTGCCGATGTCGCGCATCGGCTCGCCCGCATCGCGGCGCTTGATCGCTTCTGCTTTCTGGTGCGGGGTGAGCTTCGGCTTGCGCCCCATCTTCACGCCCCGCGCCTTCGCCCGCTCTCTGCCTTCTCCTGTGCGCGCGCGGATTAGATCACGCTCGAACTCTGCGAGGCCGCCCAGGACGGTCAGCATAAGCCGCCCGTGTGATGTGGTGGTGTCGGCCCAGGTGTCGCCTAGAGACCGGAAACCGGCGTTCTTGCCGGTGATGGTCGCAAGGGTGTTCAACAGATCGCGGGTAGATCGCGCCAGTCGGTCGAGCCGCGTCACCATCACCACGTCGCCCGCCTCAAGCTGGTCGAGCAACCGGCGAAGCTGCGCGCGGTCGGTCTTGACCCCTGACGCTACCTCGCGGAGCACCTTCTTGCATCCGGCCTTGGTGAGCGCACGGACCTGGGCCTCCACGCTCTGGCCGTCGGTCGATACCCGTGCATAGCCGAATTTCATGCCTTCGTTATGCACCTAAATTCTGCACCAAAAAAGCCCAATCTTTTCAATCCCCCAAGCTCGGTTCATAATTATTGAGATCTGAACCTCCGCCCGTGTCGCGGGCTTCTCGTAAGCTTCCGGTGCGCCCTCCATTCAGGACGTAGGCTTCCGATGCTCCGGCCCAACGAATTCTCGCACGATGTTTGTGTTGTGCGCTGCGTCGATCAGCCATTGTGAGCCGTCGCGCCGGACAATCCATGTAATGATACCCTCGCGCGGTTCCGCCTCTATACGACGGTCCAAGTCGATGGCCGGTGTCGCCCACCATGCTTCAGTTCCTGTGGACGAGGCAGATGTCCTGCGTGAGCGGTCTGATTGCCATGCCCTCGGTCCGGGTGACACTCGTTTTGAAGATCGTGGCATGGCGCTCTGCATGATACCGCGCAAAGGCTTCCCGGCCCCCGAGCCATCCCCCCGCAACGTGGATGAAATCCACATTTTCAGTCACCAAAAGCGCGAGGGCATGCATATCGTGCTTGTTCCATGCCTTGTCCCACGCGCTGCCGAGGCGTCTGATCGCGGATTCGTCCTCGGGGCTGATCATGGTGCTTCCATGCGTTCTGGTCATCGGCGGCGAATTGCAGCATGGCACACCCGCACCGTCATTGTCGCAACTTAGCCCCGAATAACGGCAGGCAAGGGTTCGTTGCGACAGAGGAGGTGCGCCTTGATGCGGTCTGAAGTGGCCCGGTTGAGAGGCTCGCCGTGGTCAACCCGCGGCTTTGACCGCCTCTTGCTAGTGTTCAGACTCGGACAGACGATTCACTCTTTCGTTCGTGGCCGGGCTTGTCCCGGCCATCCACGAGCCGCGGCACGCGCCTTGCCGGTTTCCGTGGATGCCCGGCTCAAGGCCGGGCACGAACGATTAGCGTCGGCGCCGGACTGCACCGTTTGAATGAGTCTGAACACCAGCGGCGAGCGCTATTCGCCGCTCAAGAGAGCGATCCTGGCCTCGAACCGGCCGCGGATCTGGCGAATGTCGGTTATAACGAGCTCGGAAGTCCGAGAGATGTCCGAATCGCCATGGCAGTCGCATGCGCACGCCGCACCCGGGCGCGACTGTGTCGCGCTGCTCTCGTATTTGCCGCTGCGCAGCATCTGGCGCATTCCCTGGTTCCTCATGCATAGCGCCCGCATCCGGCGGCACTGCGCGCGAGTTCCGGCTTGATCGGCTATTCGTTGCGGGCGCAGTTCGCCGCCAGGCGGTTCTGGACACTGTCCGTTTGGGAGGATGAGGCGGCGCTGCAAGCGTTCGTCACTGCGCCGCCGCATGCCGCGGTCATGAAGGCGCTGGCCCCGCACATGGGCGCGACGCGCTTCACGCGCTGGATCGTAAAGAGCTCCGAGCTGCCGCCCCGGTGGGACGACGCCCTGAAGCGCAGCGATCCCGCCGAATAGAGCTGGAATTCGCCGTTCGCGTCCGAGACACCCGGTCGCCGGCACGGCGGCCGGCGAACGCCAGCTAAAACTTGGGCATGAAACCGATTATCCCTCTCGCCTCCCCCTCTGTCTGGACCGCTCTTCCTATCTGCGCTCGGAAAGGCTCTGGGGTAAAATTCGTCTCGCCGGTGGGGAACTTGTGGCCCGTTGGTGGGCCGAGCGGCGAACCTGGCTTCGAGATCGCCGTCAACGAACACCTCTGCCGAGCGTCCTGGAGTCCGGGGGAGAGCGAGTGCTGCGGCGAGCGACACGGGCGGCGGCGTGCGATCTATATTCATCCATCTCGGCAGGATTACGTATTCCCCATCGGCCAGTGTCGGCCCTCCGTCTTCCCGGTCTGTTCGTTAACGCGAAACACCGGTGCGGCTCAGGAAATTCGTATGGCCGGTCGGGATCTTTGAGATGGACCCCAAAAATGAGACAGTTGGCTAAGGTGGAGCCCTGCCCCTAGAAAGCGCGATGGCGCAGGAGCAGGACATGAAGCGGACACGGAAGAAGCACAATGCGGCGTTCAAGGCGAAGGTGGCGCTGGCGGCGGTCAGGGGTGACCGGACGATCGCCGAACTGGCGAGTGAGTTCGGGGTCCATCCGAACCAGATCTATAACTGGAAGAAGCAGCTGCTGGACGGGGCGGCGAGTGTTTTCGAAGGCGGCGGTGCAACGGTCGAGAGTGTGGCCAGCGAGGCGCAGGTCGATCTTCTGTACCGGCAGATTGGCCAACTGAAGGTCGAAAACGATTTTTTGGCACGAAAGCTCGGCAAATGAGCCGAGCGGAACGGCGCGCGCTGGTCGAGCGCACGGATCCGGCGCTGCCGATATCACAGCAGTGCCGTTTGCTGGCGATATCGCGCTCTTCGGTCTACCGGCGGCCGGACGAGGTCGGCGAGGAGGACCGTACCATCATGGCGTTGATCGACCGGCACTATCTGGCGCGGCCCTATTACGGCTCGCGCCGAATGGCGGCATGGCTGGCCACCCGGGGTCACCTAGTCAACCGCAAGCGGGTCCAGCGACTGATGCGTCTGATGGGACTGGTGGCGATCTACCAGCGCCCGCACACCAGCAAGGCGGCAGCTGAGCACAAGATCTACCCGTACTTGCTCGGCGGGATGGCGATCGAGCGGGTCAATCAGGTGTGGTGCTCGGACGTTACGTATATCCCGATGGCCAAGGGCTTTCTCTATCTGGTGGTCGTCATGGACTGGGTCAGCCGCGCGGTGCTGGCGTGGCGACTGTCGAACACGCTTGGCGCCGATTTTTGTGTCGAGGCGCTCGAGGAGGCGCTCTGCCGATACGGCCGGCCCGAGATCTTCAATACCGACCAGGGCAGTCAGTTCACCAGCGACGATTTCACCGGCACGCTGAAGGATCATCAGATCACCATCAGCATGGACGGCAAGGGCCGGTGCATGGACAACATCTTCGTCGAGCGGCTGTGGCGAAGCCTCAAATACGAGGAGGTCTACCTCAACGCCTATGCGAGCGTGTCGGAGGCCAAAGCAGGTATTGGAGCTTGGCTCGATTTCTACAATGAGGAGCGCCAGCACCAGAGCCTCGGCTATCGCACGCCGCGGCAATTTACCAGGAAGGCCTGTGGATATGTGGACGATCGGCGTTGCCGACCGGCTCCGCTTCCCCCGCTTCCCGAGCCAGCTCGGACAGCGGGGAAATGCTCGCCTTCGCCCACATACCCACAGGCGCCACAGCCAACAAAGGATTTGATATTGATGAGGTGAAAAGTAGAATTGTCAAACTAGCCATCGCGGTCACCGCGATCGGAGCCGACATCGAAATCGGCCGGGCTACACCTTAAGCAGCGGCTCCGGCTGTCTCACCATCGGGGTCCACCTCACTTTACCCATAAGCAGGTTTGAGCGCAGGCGTCTCGTCCACCGCCGGGATCGGACGGTTCTTCGCGGTGCTCGGACCCGAGGTAATGGCGGAGGTTGAAGACTCGCGTCGGCCGCAGCCGAGCGAACCCTCGCTGGCCGCTGGAGCCTCCCTTTATCTGACCTGGCGGGCCCTTCCGTGCTCGGCCGATTTAATTCCCTGATCGTCGATTTTTATCTCCCTGTTCGTCAGATTTATTTCCCTGTTCGGCCTCGTAGGCAATTTGCACTCTGGGATCTCATAATATCAAGGACTTGCTGGCACAGGTTCGGTCGCTGGATGGCCCGGAATCGCGTTTTTCGCAGTATCTTCCCGTCGACCAGGGAACCCGATCCCAACCGACTTACTCGGCCACCAAGGCCTTAAGGCGACTCTCATCTTTTCGTGGGCGCAGGTGAGGCTTCTTACGTCATCTGCGATCTCCTCGCTCCGATCTTCACCGCCATCCTTGGCGGCGTGCGGATGTTGGACCTCGAGCAGCTTCTTTTCCTGGCCCACCGCAATTGACGTGCGCACCCACAGCCGCGAGACTTCGAGGTCCGGCGGAACGGGCGAGGGCGCAACATGTTAAAGGCGATACGAAAATTCGTCTTCGAAAGAAGAAGAGGCGGTGAGAGACAGCAGCCGGTCGTCGCGGAACCCGGCTCGAGCGATCCATCGAGCAACTCCGATGTTCCGGATCCATCGAGCCACGCTGACCTTCCGTTGGAAGTTGCCGGATCTGGACCCGAGGAACCATCCGAGATGCCGGTTCGTGGCCAAGTGAAATGGTTCAACGGCGCTAAGAGGTTCGGATTTGTTGAGCTCTCCGACGGGTCCGGCGACGTCTTCCTACATGTGAGCGTGCTCTCGCCGCTCGGCATCAGCACCGTACAACCAGGCGAAACGCTCGAGATGCGGGTGGCGACGGGGGAACGAGGTCCTGTGGTTATCGAGGTGATCGGGGTCGACAGCAGCACGGCGGTCGCGTTGAAGCGTCCTCAAACGAGTTCTCCACCCCCGTACGACCGAGCGCTCTCGGGGCCGAGTGTCGAGGAGACGGGTACCGTGAAGTGGTACAACGCTGTCAAGGGATTCGGCTTCATCACTCGGGATGGCGGTGGGAAGGATATTTTCGTGCACGCCTCCGCACTTCAGCGAGCGGGTATCGCGAGCCTCAGCGAGGGACAGCGCGTCGTCGTTGGCGTCATCGAGGGCCGCAAAGGACCGGAAGCCGGCTCGATCCAGCTAGGGTAGCCGAAGCAAGCCTGCGACCGAGCTGGCGGAAGAGGCAGGAGTTGAACCTACCGAGGACGCCGAGCGCCCTCCAACGGATTTGAAGTCCGCGCGAGCCACCGGGCCCGATACTCTTCCACGCTCGGTTTAGCCGAAGACCTCGCGGCCACGCAACACGCTGCGAGCATCTCCCTCGCGTCGGGTCACCCCCATCTTATCGAGGTACTCGAGAATCTGAATTGTCAGATTGCGCCCGACACCAGAGCAGTCCTTGAAGGTTGCGGCGGTGAAAGTGCCCTCGGGCGAGCCCTCGGCGAGTTCTTGGGCGATTTCAGCGAGGCGCGCCAACGTCTCCGGCAGAAAGAATCGGTTGTCGGCGACTTTGGCGACGCGGCCCAGCCGCTCGGCCCGGTTGAGGAAACGCTCGACCGCCTCGGGCTCGAGGGTGAGCGACGCGGCCAGCTCGCGCACGCGGGGCGGACGCAGATCCTCGACGGCGAGCAGCGGTCGAAACCGCTCCCACAATCGCTCATCGGCTTGCGTCAGCCGCGGCCGGTGCTCGGGCAGCCGCCACACTGGGCCCTGGCGCATCACCCGGCCGGCCGCGGTCAGCGCGGCGAGTGCCGCCTCTAGCGCCGCTTCGGGCGCCAACGCCCGTAGCTGAGCAAGGAGGGCCGGCCGAGTAGGACCCAGCGCGTCGGGCTGCGCCTGATGCGATGCGGCCAGCGCAGCAACGACTTGGTCGCACAGGGCAGCCAATCGATCTGGCGTAACGGCAACCAGTGCACCCGCCGTCCCGACCCGCAAGAACCTGCCGGCACCAGTCAGACCGTCGAGCTGGGCTGGGGTCAGGTTTCGCGCCAGCGCGAAATCCCGCAGGGCGACGAGACCTTCGACCTCGAGGATGCGGAGGAGGGCCTGCGCCGGATCGGCTTCGGCGGTGGCTTCGAGCACCGCCAGCCGTGTCGGAAGCCGCCGGCCGCGCCGCGGCGGAAACGGATCGACGACGCGTCCTCCGGCCAGAGTGTGCCGGGCGGCGTGGTCGCGCAGCACGGCACGGTCGCCGTGGAGGGCGCCGATCGGCTGATCGAAATCGACTTGGACAAAGCCGGACCCGCCGGGGGCGAGCGTGCGGGCGGAGAGCACGGCGATGCGACCGACGATATCGGCCGTGCCGAGATGGAGATGGACCGGCAGCCCGTCGCGCAATGGTGCCTCTGCGAAGCGTGAGGCTCGCACAAAAAGATCGAGCCGCCGCGCCGGCGCGTGACGTTCCGGCGCCACGATCCAATCGCCGCGGCTCGGCTCGCGTCCCTCGGGGAAGGAGCCCGCGACATTGACGGCGCAACGCTCGCCGGCAGCGATCGTCTCGACCGCCCGGTTTTGCGAATGCAGCCCGCGCACGCGCACGGCGACGCCGCTCGGGCTGATTGACAGCCGCTCGCCGACCGTTACGGTGCCGGCCGCCACCGTACCGGTCACGACGAGCCCGATCCCGGGCAAGGTGAAGGCGCGGTCGATCGGCATGCGGAATAGGCCCGACGGGGGTGCCGCTGCGCGATTGCGCTCGGCAATGCGCGCGCTCTCCTGAAGATGACAGGTCAACGCCGCGACCCCTTCGCTGCTGCGGCTCGACACCGGAAAGATCGGACTGCCGGCAAACCCCGCCGCGGCGAGCAGCGCCTCGACCTCCTCGACGACAGCCCCGGTCCGGTCGCCTTCGACCCGGTCGATCTTGGTGACGACGCCAGTGATCTCGGAGACTCCGATCAGTTCGAGGATGTCGAGGTGCTCCAATGTCTGCGGGCGCGGCCCGTCATCGGCGGCGACGACCAGCAATACTCGGTCGATCGACAGCATGCCGGCGAGCATGTTCGGCAGAAAGCGCTCGTGCCCCGGCACGTCGACAAAGCCGAGCTCGGTGCCGTCGGGCAATGTCGCATAGGCGAAGCCGAGATCGATCGTCAGCCCGCGCCGCTTTTCCTCCGGCAAACGGTCGGCGTCGACGCCGGTCAGCGCGCGGACCAGCGCGGTCTTGCCGTGATCGATATGGCCTGCGGTCGCCAGGATCATGGCTTGGCCGGGGCGGGCGCCGGGAGCTGAGCGAGAAAGGCTGCCTCGTCCTCGAGGCAGCGCAGGTCGAGAAGAACGCGGCCTGCTTCGATACGCCCGATGACCGGGACCGGCAATGCGCGCAAGGCCCGGACCAGCGCCTCGACGGCAGCGCCCGATGGGCTGATCGGACACAGAGCTAACGCGGCGCTCGGCAACAGCGATACCGGCAATGCACCGCTGCCGATTTGGCTGCGGGTGTCGACCAGCACGACCTCGGCGATGCCGTCGAGAGCTTCCGCGACCGCAGGTAACAAGCGTTGGCCCGCTGCGGCGATCTCGCTATGCGGACGGGTGAGCAGGCGCAGCGCCGGCAGACGCTCGGCCAGGCGGTCGGGATCGACGTAAAGGCGCAGGACTGCTTCGAGCGCCGCCAAGCGAATCTTGTCGAGGCGCAATGCGCGCTTCAGCGGGTTGCGCGCCAGCCGCGCGATCAGATCGGCGCGGCCAACAACGAGCCCCGCCTGCGGACCGCCCAACAATTTGTCGCCGCTAAAGGTGACGAGATCGGCGCCCTGTGCCAGCGCCTCCGCCGCGGTCGGCTCGTGCGGCAACCCCCAACGTTCGAGATCGACCAGCGAGCCGCTGCCAAGATCCTCGATAAAAGGTGCGCCATGTTCGTGGGCGAGGCCTGCGAGCTTCGCCGCCGAAACCGCGGCTGTGAAGCCTTGGATTGCGTAATTGCTAGTGTGCGCCTTGAGGATCAGCCCGGTCTGCGGTCCGATCGCCGCCGCGAAGTCGGCAAGATGCGTTCGGTTGGTTGTTCCGACCTCACGTAGCCGAGTGCCGGCGCGGGCCATGATGTCGGGCAGCCGAAACGAACCGCCGATCTCGATAAGCTCGCCGCGCGACACGATCGTTTCGCGTGCCTCCGCGAGTGTATTCAGGACCAGCACCAGTGCGCCGGCATTGTTGTTGACGGCGAGAGCCGCCTCGGCCCCGGTCAATCGGGTCAGCCAACCCGCAACGTGGTCATCCCGCTCGCCGCGCCTGCCGCTCGCGAGGTCGTATTCGAGGGTCGTCGGGTCGCGCATCGCCGCGGCCGCGGCGGTGATCGCCTCCTCGGGCAGCGGCGCGCGGCCGAGATTGGTGTGCAATACGGTCCCGGTCAGGTTGAAGACGCGGCGCTGAGATGGCTCCATAGTGCGGGCGAGCGAGGCGGCGCTCGCTTCGATAATTGCCGCCACCGAGCCGTCGGCACCGCACCGGCGCCGCTCGGCCAGCGCTGTCCTGACCGCGTCGAGGGTCAGCGGTCGCCCGTATTGAGCAATCAACGCGCCGCCCTCCTCGGATCGCAGGACGCGATCGACGGCCGGCAGCCCGACACGGCGCTCGGTCATGACGCGACGGCAGGCTCGGGGAGCACGTCGGCTGCTCCCCGCTCGAGTTGGACCCTCGGCTCGCCGCCGGCTGCGTGGGTGACGAACCCGATCTCGGCCGCCCGGTAGCCGAGCCCCCCCAGCTCGGCAACGCACGCCGCCGCACAATCGGCGGAGACACCGGCGAGCAGGCCGCCGGCGGTCTGCGGATCGATCAGCAATGCCGCGAGCGGATCTGTCGAGCTGCTGCGGCCCGTGCCGAGAGCCGCTAGCGCCGCAATATTGTCGGCATGCAGCGAGCTGGTGATGCCGCGGCCGAAGAAGGACACGGCGCCGTCAAGCGCCGGTACTGCTTCGGGGTCGAGGACAGCATCCATATTCGACGCATGGAGCATTTCGAGGAGATGACCGAGCAGGCCGAACCCGGTCACATCGGTGCAGGCGGTGGCGCGATATGCCAGCAGGCATTCGGCGGCCGGGCCGGCGGATTGCACCATCGTCGCGATCGCGCCCTCGACGATCGGCGCCGGCGCCAGCCCGCGCGCGTCGGCCGCGAGGATCACACCGGTGCCGAGCGGCTTGGTCAGGACCAGCCGGTCGCCGGGGCGCAATCCGCCCTTGCGCAACAGCTTTCCGGGACGCGGCCGCCCGGTCACCGCGAAGCCGAGGGCCAGCTCGGCGCCCTCCGCGCTGTGCCCGCCGACCAGCACGGCCCCTGCCGCTTCGAGCACGTCGAGCCCACCGCGCAGCATGTGAAAGAGGTCGTGCTCGACGATTGGTGGCCGCGCCGGCGGCAGTGTGGCGATCGCCAGCGCGCTCTCCGGGGTGCCACCCATCGCGTAGATGTCGCCGAGCGCGTGGGTGGCGGCGATCCGTCCGAAGAGATAGGGGTCATCGACCATAGCGCGGAAAAAATCGACGGTCTGCAATAGTGGCGGCGCACCCGGGAAGGAGATCAGCGCGGCATCGTCCGGGCTGTCGAGCCCGATCAAGACCGCATCGCCTCCTGCCGGCTGTAATCGCTCCATGACGCGCGCGAGCACCATGGCCGGCACCTTGGCCGCACACCCGCCGCAGCGCATTGGGTCTTCGTCCTCGTCTGCGGCCATTTCCGGCAATTCGCGGTAGCGGCGCATCCAGCGTCGATCGATCCAGTCCTTGAGCCGCCACAACGATGCGCCGTAGCCAGCGATCGGCCCGCGCGAGGCGATGGCGTGCGCGTCCCCGGTGCCGATCAGCGCCAGCCCGCGCCGCTGCGGGACCGCGCGTCGCGGCCGCCTCCCGGCCAATACGCGCCGCAAATTCGCGGCGAGCGGAGGGCCCTGGCGGACGGCGTAGACCCCGGCCTTCTCGCGCGGATGAGCGATCATCGTGGCGACGTCGCCGGTGGCGAAGATGCTGGGGTCACCGGTCGACCGAAGGGTTTCGTCGATCGTAATGAAGCCGTCTGAGGTCAGCGGCAACCCGGTTTCGGCGAGCCAAGGTGCGGCCCCCGCCTCGGTCACCCACAGGGCCTCGTCGAAGGCGATCCGCCTGTCGTCGTCGCAGATCAGCACGCCGGGCTTGACACGCACGATCTCGCTGTCGGTCAGCAGGGCGACCCGGCGCTCTGCGAGGATCCGCTCGAAGAGCCGGCGGACACGTCGGTTGTGTGAAGGAAGGAGCGCTTCCCGGGTCACTAAGGTAACCTCGACCGCACCGGAGCACATTCCGGCGAGCCGATATTGCGCCGAAAGTGCGAGCTCGATGCCGCCGGCGCCGCCGCCGACCACCGCGAGGCGCAGCCTCGGCATTTCCTGGGCGCGAGCGAGTAGTGCCTCCCACCGCCGAGCGAAATGGGCGATCGGCTTGACCGCGATCGTATGCTCGGCAGCGCCGGGGACATCGTCGGTCCGCGGCGCCGAACCGATGTCGATAGACAGCAGGTCGTAGCGGATCGGCGGGTGAGCACGGCACCGGACGAAATGCTCATTCCGGTCGAGGCCGATCGCCTCGTCGCGGATCAGCCGCGCCGCGGCAAAGCGCGCGAGTCGGCCGAGATCGATATGGCACTCCTCAAAGGAGTAATGCCCGGCGACATAGCCCGGCAGCATGCCCGAATAGGGCGTCTCGACGTCGCGGCTGATCAACGTGACGCGCACACCCCGCATCGGCCGCATGCCAAAGCCCTTCAGCACGCGGACATGGGCGTGGCCGCCACCCACGAGGACGAGATCCTGAGTAATCGCCGTGCGCTGTTGCATCGTCGCCACTATGCCCGAGCGCTCTTCGGAAGACGAGTGGAGCCGCGATGTGGTCGCGCTGCTATTCCCTGATAGACGGGAAGATACCGCGAAAACCAAGTTCACTACGACGCATTTAATATTTGGTTGCTACGATGATGGGAGCGCGATCGCTCGGAAGAGTAAACCGCACCCTATCCGATTGGTTGACGTTTACGGGCAAGGCCTCATAGAGCCCAACAGTCAACCGGGTGTGACAAGCGGGCATGTGGTAAACTCTCGATTAGAATATAGATGGAATCATGATCTGCGATGGGATGGCCACTCAAGTATCATTATCGGTCGAGAAGTCAAGTCCCATGCAATAGGAGAATATAACTTTCGCGTGATCGTGGTGGGAGATGAAATAGAAAAATTTAATGAATTGGTGATTCGCGTCGAAGAACCAACCGTGCTCATCCGGTTAACACCCAAGGACGCCATATCTTGATCACGTCTCGGCTCGGGGGAGGCTCGGCGACCTTTGGTTCCGTACGCGGCCAATCATCCTGCGGCGGAGCACAGGGCGGGAAACCACAAATAGGCCCTCCATGCCCTCGATCACCGCGGCTGGGGGCGCTGCCCCGGTCGTCAACATCTCGATCCGGCGGGATGGTGGCAGGAGCCAGCGACCACCGACAGCACGATATCGATGAAACGCTCCATCGAGGCCCTCAAGATTTAGTAGCTTTGGGTGTCAACCGGACAAGCATGGAACCAACCAATGCCCATGATGGTTTAATTTGTGCGAACGGCGATCATTCTCGCCACTCGATCGCACCGATTTTCGAGCGGAAGCCACCACCATAACAATTGATCAACCATCTTCTGGCATACCGAGGGCATGCCAGAAGAGCACTCGTTGACGTTGCGCCGGACCGATCAGGCCCGGCAAGCCGCGGATATGGCTGTTGAACATCCGGGCCAGGTCTTCCTGCGACTTGTCGTTGCGCTCATGAAGCGCCCAGCTTCGCGCATGCCAAGCCGCGCCGAGCTGGCGCGTGCCGCGCTGGGCGTCATCTTGCGCTTGGTGACCTGGTGGATCGGGTTGTTTTTACGCTAAGGTCGGGGCGATGCAGCTCGACCTGACGGAGGAGGAGATGCTCGCGCTCCTCAACTTGCTGACGGAGACGATTGAGACCGATCGCCCTGACGGGCGCGCCTCCTGAGCCGCCGCAAACTCGGCCGCCACGAAGTGGCCGCCCGCGGCCTTGAAGCCTTGAAGGTGCGTCTGCTACATAATTCCGCAAATCCGCCGAACAGGGAGCCAGAATCGGCGATCAGGGAATCCAACCGCTCGAGCACAGAAGGCTGTTGTCGCCGCCGACGGGATGGCCAGCACCTACCGCGTTTGTGCTAGGCTCTCTTCACTCAGAGGGAGATCGAAGGATGACCGAGGCCAAGCTCGCTCCAAACCTTCCCGGCTGGATGGCGGAGCATGCAAATCGGTACCTTTCCAGCGGCGGCATCGACGGGCACCTATACAAAATTACCCCGCCGGGCCACCCGGAGATGACGGTACCCGCTTTATTGCTGACCACGATCGGCCGAAAATCGGGAGAGCGGTTCATCTTCCCATTGTTCTACGGGAAAACTGGAGACGGTTATCTCGTGGTCGCCTCGAAGGGCGGTGCGCCGCAACATCCGGGCTGGTACCGCAACCTGCTCGCCAACCCGGATGTCGACTTGCAAGTCGGGACCATGAAGCTGAAGGCACGGGCGAGGACCGCCACCGGTGAGGAGCGCGCGCGGTTGTGGGAAAAGGCGCTAGAGTTCTGGCCGCCCTACGCCGACTACCAGCGCAAGACCGAGCGCGAGATCCCCGTGGTCGTGCTGGATCCCGTCCCCTAAGCAGCAGAAGGACTGTGGTAATCATTTTTTCGGGAGGAAGACAGCAATGGCGCAAGTCGGTACAGGCAAATATACCTACGAGCTAGTCCGCGATTTTCTCAAATCGCCCGACGGAGAACCGTTCGGGCTAGTTAGCCGGGTGGCGACAGATGCGCAGGACCGCATCTACGTGTTCCAGCGCCGGGATCCTCCGGTCGTGGTCTTCGACCGCGAGGGTAAGTATCTCGGCGCCTGGGGCAGCGGCGAGGTCACCGACCCGCACGGCCTGAAGATCGTGGGTGACGTGGTCTACACGACCGATCGCTCCGACTCGGTCGCGAAGTCGTTCACCTTGGATGGCAAGCCGCTGTTGGAGCTAGGCCGGCGCGGCCAACACTCGGATACCGGCAACGTTACCAACTGGCTGGCGGAGCGGGCGGCGGGTCCGTTCAACCACCCGACCGAGATGATGGTCCACCCCAACGGCGACATCTATGTGACCGACGGCTACCGCAACGCGCGGGTGCACCGCTTTACGCGCGACGGCCAGCTCGTTAAATCGTGGGGTGCGCCGGGCAAGGCCGCGGGCCAGTTCCACCTGCCGCACAGCATCGCGTTCGACGACGACGGCAAGCTTTATGTGGCCGATCGATCGAACAAGCGCATCCAGATCTTCACGCCCGACGGCGAATTCATCGGCCAATGGACCGGCATGGGCGGCCCCAACGACGTCTCCCGCGGCAAGGACGGCAATTTCTACATCGCCGAGCAGGAAGACGACGGCAAGCCAGCCTATATCTGCGTCCGCGACGGACAAGGAAATGTGCTGGCCCGCATGGAGAGCCGCCACGTCCACGGCGTTGGTGTCGACTCGCGTGGCGACATCTACGCCGGACTGACCCAGGAACGCAGCGTCGACAAGTTCGTGCGAACAGGCTGAACGATGGCCCCCCTCACCCAGCTCCGGCTAAGCTCGGCTGCGCCTCGCCAAGCCTACACAACCCTCTCCCCCGAATGCTACGGCATTCACACATCTCACTAGATTTTGTGGGTCGGTGCAGTGCATGCTGCTACATGGTGGTTTGGGGGAGAACCAAGGATGGTGCCTTTGGAGCGGATTGGCGAGTTTGGGGATATCCGCCGAGCGGAGCGGGGTGCTTGGCTGTTTGACCGGATTGTTTCGACTGGATCTTTGGTGTTTCGCCGGGTTGGTGGTGACCGCGCCGGGGAGATGGCGGCGCATCGCTTTTTGGCCTCGCCGGCGGTCACCGCGGTTGAGATCATCCAGACGCTGGGCGGGCGAACGGGCGAGCAATGTCAGGGACGGCGGATCGTCGCGGTTCAGGACACCACCGAGATCAATTTTAGCGGACGCGCTCGGGCGCGTCGGGGTCTGGGTCCCGCTGGCGACGGGAAGACACCGGGTTTTTTTGTGCATGGGGTTGTCGCCGTCGATCGCGAGGATGAAGCCGTGGTCGGCTTGTTGGATGCCGCGATCTGGACCCGAACCGCCGGCAAGCGGGCTGCCACGCGGCGCCAGCGTCGGCTTGACGAGAAGGAATCGCAGCGCTGGCTGAGCGCAACCGAGGTGGTTGCCAAGCGCGCCGCCGGGGCCAACCAGCTGATCGTGGTTGGGGATCGCGAAAGCGACATCTTTGCGCTGTTCGCGCGCCGGCCCGGCGCGCGTCGAACTGGTGGTCCGTGCGGCGCAAGACCGCACGCTCGCGGATGGCACGCGGTTGTTTGCGCAGCCCGCGGCATGGCCGGCACTGGGCATGGCTGAAGTGCGGGTGGGGCCGCGCGGCCCGGGCGACAAGGGGCGTGTGGCCACGGTCACCCTGCGGGCCGGGCCGATCCGCGTGCGGCGACCGCATAATGGGGGCGATCCCAATGATCCCGAATACCGCGATCTGAGCTTGGTCGAGGCGCGCGAGGAACAGCCACCGCGCGGCACCGCGGCCATCCATTGGCGGCTGATCACCACCCTGCCGGTCGCCGATTTGGCGGCAGCCGAAGAGATTATTCAAATCTATCGGCTGCGCTGGCGCATCGAACAGGTCTTCCGCGCCAGCAAAAGTGACGGTCTGGAATTGCCGGACGTCCAGGTGCATGACGCCGACCGCCTGTTCAAGTTGGGGGCGCTGGCCATCGGCGCCGCGGTGCGCACGATCCAACTGGTCGATGCCCGCGCGGGCGGCCCCAGACCGGCCGCCGATGTTGCCGGCCCGGACACCCTGGAGGCCGCCGATGCGATTGCGCCAACTCTCGAAGGCAGGACGCCGCGTCAGAAGAATCCCCACCCGCCCCGCTCCTTGGCGTGGCTGTCGTGGATTGTCGCCCGGCTGGGCGGCTGGAATTGCTACTACAAGCCGCCCGGGCCCAAGACGATGCGCGCCGGTTGGGATCGGCTCGCGGCGATGGTCGCCGGATTCCACATTGCCTTGATCGTAAGTCATTGATAAATACGTATTATTTGTGTGAATCCCGTAGCCCCCGAATGGGGGAGAGGGAAGGGTAGGGAGGCTAGTGCCCCGAAAGCATATTGGCAGTGCCGGTAAGGGTGCCGCTGGCGGTACCGAGCGCCCCGCCGACAACAGCTCCGACGGGACCGCCGGTGGCCGCCCCCCTTGCGGCCCCGGCCGCCTCCCCGGACACCGCACCGGATACCGGGTTCCCATACCCCAGATGCCGCACCGGTTGGCAGACGCGGTTATGGTACCTGTAGCCCGGCGCACACGGATATTTCGCCATCGCCGCGCTCGACGTGCCCGCCGCCAGAACACCGGCGACGACCGCTAAAACCTTGAACCTTGTTCGCATCGCTATCTCCGCGAAAGATGCAAAAGAGCGCCGAAGCACCTCTATCACCAGGTGAACGCTCGCCAATCGAATCGGTTCTGCACGTGACGGAGCCCTCCTTCGTACGTGCCGAATTAGGATACCGATAGCAGCAGCAAACCGGCGTGGGCGGGCGCAAACGGCATCGCCCCGTCAAGGCGGCCGAGTTCTACGGCGTCAAGCGATCGATCAACCTTGTCAGTGATTCGAGCGGTCGGTTAGCATCCTCCCGATTCAACCCTTTGACCGACTAACCTAATCGAGGGCAGTGCCATGCCAAAGATCCTGATCGTCCATGGTGCCGGCATGAATATGCGCGGCAAGGTCCAAACCGAGATTTTCGGCCCGATGACCCTGCCCGAATATGACGAGCGCATCCGCGGCTACGCCGCTGAATTAGGCCTCGAAATCGAGATCTTCCATTCGAATGTCGAAGGCGACGTGATCAACAAATTCTACGACGCCAACGACAAGGGCTTTGACGCGGCGCTGTTCAACCCGGCGGCGTTCGGCTCCGGCTATCCGGCGCTCGTCGCGGCGATCTCGCAGGTCAGCTTTCCGACGATCGAGGTCCATATCTCAAACCCGATCCGGCGCGGCCCGGCCTCGGAAACCGCGCGCACCAGCCACGGCATCGTCGCGGGCTTTGGTCTCGGCGGCTATTATCTGGCATTGTACGGCGTGCGTGACCTCTTGGCGGCAAAAAAGTGATCCGCGCCGCGATCGTCGGGCTCGGTCGCTGGGGCCGAACCCTGGTCGGCGCGGTCCAGGGCAGCAGCACCGAGTTTCGCTTTACCGCGGGCCATAGCCGCACGCGCGCGACCGCGGCACCCTTTTGTGCCGAACACAGCCTCTGCTGGCGCGACGATCTCAATGAGATCCTCGCCGATCCCGACATCGATGCGGTGGTCTTTGCAACCCCGCATAGCCAACATGGAGTCCAGGTCGAGCGCGCCGCCGCCGCCGGCAAGCACGTTTTTATGGAAAAGCCGTTCACGCTCAACGTGAAGAGCGCCGAAGCGGCACTCGCCGCGGTCGCGCGCGCCGGCATGGTCCTGGGCGTCGCTTACCCGCGGCGTTTTCACCCGGCGATGATCGAGCTGAAGACGCGGCTCGCCGACGGCCGGCTCGGGCTTCCGACCCACGCCGAGACAACGCAGGTCTCGTCTGCCGGGCACTTCATGCCCGAGGGCTATTACTGGCGCGCCGACCCGCGGGAAGCCCCGGCGGGTGCGATGACCGCGACCGGCGTCCACAATCTCGACGCGTTGATCTATCTGTTTGGCCGTATCGACGAGGTCTATTGCCTCAGCCTGCACCGCGTGATGAGCCGGATCGAGGATACGACGAGCGTCTTGATGCGGTTCGAAAACGGCATGTCGGCGAGCCTTTATTGCTCGCTCGTCACTGCCCCGACCTATCGGTTCGCGGTCTACGGCACCAAGGGGTGCGCCGAGCTGCAGGGCCAGGATTCTGATTTTCGCTTCACGCCGGTGCCGGATGCGATACCGGCCGCCGGCCCTCACCGCGCTGGCCCGCCGGAGGTCATCGAGTACAAGGGCTTCAATGCGCTCAAGGCCGAGTTGGAAGGCTTTGCCGCAGCAATCAACGGCGTGCGACCCTATCCGATCACCCCTGCGGAGATCGTCCACGGGGTCGCCGTCTTCGAGGCGATCGTGCAATCGGCCGCAACCGGCCGGCCGGTCAAAGTCGCCCGGCTCTAGCCAGGTACCGCCAAATGCCCGTAACCGTGCTGTACCCGGAGGACCGACAGATCCCCGACGAGAGCGTCGAGCGCGAGATTTTCGGCCCGGAAGTGGAAATCATCCGCCGTACCAAAACGGCGCTCAACCAGCTCGACCCAGCCGATTGTGCCGAGGTTGACGGGTTGATGATCATGCGCCACGCCGTCTCGGCCGAGGATATCGCCCGTTTCTCGCGACTGCGCGCGATCGTCCGCATGGGTGTCGGTTACGACAGGATCGACCGGGTGGCGGCCGCGGCGCACAACATCCTCGTCTGCAACGTGCCGGATTACGGCACGACCGAAGTTGCCGACCACGCAATGGCTTTGGTGTTGTCATTGCGCCGCGGCATCGTCCTCTATCACGAACGGATGAGGTCGGACCCGCCGGCCTGGGGCGTCGTCAAGAACGACCTGATCCGCCGCCTCGGCGTGCAGAATTTTGGGATCATCGGGCTCGGCCGGATCGGCACCGCGGTGGCGTTGCGCGCCCGCGCTTTTGGCTTCCGAGTGAGCTTCTACGATCCCTATCTGCCGAACGGCGCCGAGCTGGCGCTCGGCATCGGCCGTGCTCTAAGCCTGGAAGACCTGTTGCGGGACACCGACACCCTGTCGATCCACACGCCGTTGACCCGCGAAACCGATGGCTTGCTGGGCTACGACCAGCTCTCGCTGTTGCCCAAGGGGGCGGTCGTCGTCAACACCGCGCGCGGCCCGATCATCGACGTCGATGCCTTGCTGGCGTTATTGCGCAGCGGCCGTGTCGCTGCCGCCGGGCTCGACGTGCTGCCGGTCGAACCGCCGGTAGACCCGGTCCCGGAAATTTTGCGGGCCTATCGCGAGCGCGAGCCGGGACTTGAAGGACGGCTCGTCATCACGTCGCACGCCGCCTGGTTTACCCCTGAATCGGAAGCCGACACGCGCCGCAAGTCGGCCGAGACGATGCGCGCGGCATTGCTGACCAACCGCCCGCAGAACGTCATCACCCCCGAGATGTATTAGAGCTAAAGCTAGTCCCGGGGATGACGACGCAGACGCGGTCTATTGGGCGGCGGCGGCCAACGGCTGGGCAGCGGCGGCAGGCCGGTGCGCCTTGAGGAATGCACGCACATGGCGCAGCGCGAGCTGGATCTGCTCCGGGTTCGCCTTCCATGGATAGATACTAACCTGTGCGTTGGGCGCGAGATGTGCGCTCTCCAGCGCCACCGCGTAAGGGTGGGCCGGGACGTCGTCAGGCAATACCAGAATCGGCGTGTGGCAGCTCCTGACGAAATCGCGGGTCACGGTGAATACAAAGTCGGCGTTGGCACGATACATCTTTTGGAGGAAGGCGCCGGCCTTCTCCATCGTGATTTCGGGCCGGCGTTCGCATAATGCCGGGGCCCAGCCCTTGATGTTGTTCTGGTAGAACAGGTCGGGCATCGTCGGGCGAAAGCCGGAGGGCTGCGCCAGCACGGCGGCGATGATGCGGCCGGGCGCCCGCTTTAAGAGGTTCCAAATGAACGGGCCGCCGATGCAGAAGCCCAGCACCATAAACTCGCGGATGCCGAGGTGATCCATCAGGCCGAGCTGGTCGTCGGTGTAGGCGTCCCACGGCCGGTCGGTCTCGATCGGCCCCGTGGACTGGCCGCCATTGGCGTTTCGCAAATCCGCCGAGATGACGCGGTACTCGCTCTTGAACTCCTCCATCGGGTTGAACGGGTGGTTCGCGAGACCCGCGACCGTGGAGTTCAGCCCCCCGCCGGGGATGACCAGCAGCGGGAAGCCGGAGCCGACTTCTTGGTAATGAATGCGAACGTTGCCCTTTTCGTAGAACGGCATGGCAGTGTTCTCCTTATCCGGTGTGGTTACGACTTGACGAAATCGCGGACGCGCTCGATCTCCTCGATCGCGCCGAATTGCGAGCCAATCAGGATCTCCTCGAAGCCCAGTTGCTCGACGCGTTTGATGCGCCGGCGCGCCTCCCCCGGCGAGCAGATGAAATTGACCGACGCTACCTTCGCCAGCTGGGTGGATTCGGGACGCTCGGCGAGGTCGATCGAGCAATTGGCGAGGACGGCGTTGGTGCCGCCGGCCTCGCGATAGATCTTCATGCCATATTCGAGATCGTCCCAGCTGCTGAACCGGCCGGACGGGGTCCAGCCCTGAGCTTGCTTGGCGGCATAGGTGATCCAACGGGGGCTGCGCCAGGCGCCAATTAGGATCGGAGGCCCGCCCTTGCATCCCGGCCAAGTCGAGAGGGTGCCGCCGTTGATCGGCTCGCCATTCCACGCTCGGCTCATGATGTCGAGGTCGTTTCTGAAGGTGCGGAACCGGTGATCGTAATCGTAGCCGAGCAACGCGAAATCGTCGCGCGTCGAGCCGCTGCCGACGCCGAGGATCAGGCGATTATTCGACATTGCCTGCAGCGACTGGATGCGATGGGCGAGCTCGACCGGGTTGCGTAATGGGAGTTGTAGCACGGCGATCCCTAGCTGGACCCGCTGCGTCACCGCGGCGCTCGCCGTCAGTACCTGGAGCGAGTCCAAGGTGGGCCGGCCGCGGCCCACCGAATCCCCGACCCAGATGCCGGGAAACCCTCGAGCTTCCACCTCCCGGGCGAAATCGGTGATGCGATCCATCAACCCGCTGTCGGGGTTCGCCCCACCTGGTCCTGCAGCGGAGCTGATCCGGATCATTGTGCTTACGCGCATGCCGTTTTTCCTCTTAATCTTTATCGGAGGCTACGCGCGGCGCCACATCGGCGGCCGCGCTCGGACGGGATCGAGTAGCGACCAGTCGCCCTGTTCCAACTCATGGCCCTTGGGATAGGGCGGGCGCGGCTCCAATCCAAGAGAGCGGACGACACGATCGTCGCGATAATAGCACTGCAGAACGACACGGGTCAGCGTCGCTACGGCGGCCCCGCCTGTCGCGCGCAGTTCCAGCGCCACCGCCTCGCGCCGTGGCGGGTCGAGACTGGCCAGTGGCCGCCCCCCGGCAAGACGCGCGAGCTCGTCCAACGCCTCCCGTACAAGGCCCGCATCGCGGCCGAGGGTTTTCACTATATCGGCCTGGATCGAGGGATCATCCGCACCGGGCACATCGAATTCCATGCTGGCTGGGATCATCTCGGCCGCGATGGCGCGCAAATCGTCGCGCTGGGCCGGGGTAAGGAGACTGTCCGTGGACATAATTCGCCTCAGTCGAACAAATTGGCCAAGCGCTGCTTTATCTGATCGGCGATGTAGAGCGCCAAGGCCTGGATAGTGGAGGTCGGGTTCACGCCGCCGGAAGTAACGAACAGGCTGCCGTCGACGATGAACAAGTTTTTCACGTCGTGCGATCGCCCCCACGGGTTCACAACCGAGCGGGCCGGATCGGTGCCCATGCGTGCGGTACCCAGAAGGTGCCAGCCGCCGTACAGAATGGGGCTGTTGACGCAGATGTCGGTTGCCTTCGCCGCGGCGAGGATCTCCTTCGCACGGGCGATGCCGTGTTCCATCATTCGCGCCGTGTTCTCGCCGATCCGGTAGTCGATCCGCGGCGCTGGGATGCCGTGGCTGTCCTTCAGCACTGGGTCGAGGGTCACGCGGTTACGTTCTTCCGGAAGGTCCTCGCAGATCGCGGACAGGCCGAGGCGGTGACCATTGAGGCGACGGAACGCGGCGTGATGGCCGGCACCCCAGGGTAAGAGGCCCTTCGCTTCGCTGGCGACGGCCTCTGCGACAGGCCCGACGCCGCGGCCGAACTGAAACGTGTAACCGCGCACAAACCCACGCGACAGGTCGGTTTCGTAAAACTCTTTGCTCCACAGGCAGGTCGGCGGCGCACGATTGCTGTCCGTCTCCTCGGGTACATACCCGTAGACCTGGGCGTAAGGGTGGAACATTAGGTTCTTGCCGACCAGGCCGCTGGAATTGGCAAGCCCGTTCGGGAAATGCCTGGAGGCCGAATTCAGCAGCAGTCGCGGCGTGCCCACGCCATTGCAGGCAAGTACGACCACCTCGGCGGCCTGAAATTGCTCGATGCCGTCCGCGTCGTAATACACGACTCCCGCGGCCATGCCGTGCTCATTTGTCGTGATCTCGCGCACCCGGCATTGCGTGCGCAGCTCGACGCCGGCCCGCCGCGCCGCGGGCCAATAGGTGATGTCGGTGCTCGCCTTCGCCCCCTGCGCGCAAGCCGGTGTGCAATGGCCCAGATTAATGCAGCGCGCGCGTCCCTCGTAATCCACGGTGGCGACCGTGGTATCGGACGGCCACCAGTGCCAGCCGAGCCGATTCATCGCCTTGGCCAGCATCGCGCCGGAGCGGCCGAGCGGGAGCGGCGGCATCGGCGGATTTCTCGGCGGTACGCCGGGATCGCCGGCGAGGCCGGAGACCCCCATCATTCGGTCATTCTCCTCGAAGAACCGCACCAAGGTGTCGTAATCGATGGGCCAGTCGTCGGCCACGCCATCCAGGCTGCGCACGCGAAAGTCGGACGGATGCAATCGCGGAAAATGCGCCGTGTACATCACGGTGCCGCCGCCCACGCCGTTGAAGTTGACAACCTTGATCGGCGAGTTGTCATCGTTGATCGGGTAATCCTCGGGCCGGGCGCGGATATTTGGGCTGGGCGAATAGTCGCCGAAGACACGCGCCTCCCAGTCGCGGCCCGTGCTGGGATACATGGCGGGATTCATCCAGCCGCCTTGCTCGAGGCAGAGGATGTGCATCCTCGTGTCGGCGAGACTCCAGGCCACGGCGGCACCCGACGCGCCGGCGCCGATGATCAGCACATCCACGGGGTTGTTCATGCTGCCCTTTCCTGCACCACGCGCAGCATGCCTCTATCGGCTCTCGAGATGCAATGCCGCGCCGGCTCTGTGACGGGAAGCAGCAGAGTAGAGGGCGGTCGAACCGTGCGAGATAGTTCTAGCGGCGGGCAGACTGCCTGAGCCATATTATGCTGCACCGCAACATGGGGAGTAGCAATGGCCGCGCAACATGTGTCGAGGTCGTCTCGGGAGCCTCCTATCGTCGTGCTGGCGCTGCAAGGCGGTGGGGCACTCGGCGCCTATCATATCGGTGCCTACCAGGCACTGGCAGAGCACGATCTGCATCCGGATTGGGTGACCGGCATCTCGATCGGCGCGATCAACGCCGCGATAATTGTCGGCAACCGGCCGGAACACGGCGTGGAGCGTCTGGCCGCGCTATGGGAAGCAATCTCCTGGCCGGATCTACCGACGACGCTGCCGCTGACGCCGTGGCAGACATTGCACAACATGGCCAGCAATGCCGAGGCCCTGCTGTTCGGCCAGCCGCACTTCTTTACCCCGCGGCCGGTGAACCCGCTATTGGTGCCGCAAGCCGCCCCGCAGCAGGTAAGCTTTTACGACACCACGCCGATGCTGTTTACCTTGCGGCGGTTCGCGGATTTCTCGCTGATCAACAGCCGCGTCGTCCGGCTGAGCCTCGGGGCGACCAACATCGCCACCGGCGATGTGGAGTTCTTTGATAACCATCGGCAGACTATCGGACCAGAGCATGTGCTAGCCAGCGGCTCATTGCCGCCCGGTTTCCCGGCCACCGAGGTGAACGGGAAACTGTACTGGGATGGCGGCTGCGTTTCCAATACGCCGCTCGACGCGGTCATCGACGAGCCCGGGTATCCACGCATGGTCGTGTTCCTGATCGATCTTTGGGATCCCGCCGGGGCACCGCCGCAAACGATCAACGCCGTGCTGTGGCGCGCCAAGCAAATCCAGTATGCGAGCCGCACGGCGCACCAGGTCGATGCGGTGGCGACCAAGGTGAACCTGCGCCACGCGGTGCGGCTGCTAAAGGCAACGGGGGTCTCGGAGACGGCGGCGGTGCCCGACAATCCGCTGCTGACCGAGCGGCGACTGGACATCGTGCACATCGTGTACCGCCCTGGTGCCGATCAGATTCCCAACAGCGATGCGGAGTTCTCCCGCAACTCGATCGCCGAGCGGCGAGCGGCGGGTTATCGCGATATGCGCGCGGCGCTGGCGGCGGAGCCATGGCTGCGGCAGGAGAAGCCGGCGCATCTCGGCGCGCTGGTGCACCGGGTAGAGCGAGGGACGGTGACCACGCGCCCCGAGCCCAACCTGCACACCATGATCGACAAGCCCGCGGCGGCCTGACAACGGGGTGAGGGTCAGCCGGTTTCCATCGGCAGGGTCGGGTCGGTCGCCCACTCGCTCAGCGAGGCGTCGTAGAGTTTGACGTCAGGGTGACCGAGCATGACCAGCGCAAACGCGTCGGCACTCGCCGCTATGCCGCCGCCGCAATAGGTGATGACCTCCTTGCCAAAGGCGTCGACCGATGTGAAGCGCCGGCGCAGCTCCGTCGCCGGCAGGAATGCGTTGGTCGCCGGATCGATCAAATGCGCGGCCGGCAGGTTGACGCTGCCCTTGATCCGTCCGGGTCTGCCGTAGCTGTTGCCACCCGTGCCGGCGTGCTGCTCGGAGGTGAGGGCGTTCAAGGTGCACACCGCGCCGTCGCCGATCGCCTGCGACACCTCTGCCTTGCCGACCATCAGCGGCCTCGGCTGACGGATGACGAAGCGGCCGGGCGGCTGGGGCTTTGCCGTGCCGGTCTCGACCGGCCGGCCTTCACGGCTCCATTTCTGCCAGCCGCCATTGAGGACAGCCGCATCGTCGAAACCGAAGACGCGCAGGAGCCACCACACTCGCGTCGCCCACCACGGATTGGCCGTGCTGTAGAGCACGACGCGGGTGCCCTCGCCGACGCCGAACCGGCTCATCGCCGCGGCGAACGCCTCGGCCGAGGGCAGCATGAATCGGAGGCGCTGGCTGTTATCCGAGAGATCGGCTTGGAGATCGATGAATTGCGCGCCGGGGATGTGCCCCTTTTCGAAATCGGCCCGCGCAGGCACAGCCTGATAAGTGGTCTTCGGATCGGGTATCAGGTTGGTCGTGCAGTCAAAGATGCGCAGACCGGGTTCGCCGAGGCTGCGCTCGAGCGCCTCGGTCTCGATCAGGAACTCGGGATGCGCAAAGCCTTCTGTCGTGCTCATGTCGGCCTCGCCTTCGATAATTGCTGGGGTAGGGAAGCGGCAATCGGGGGGCGTTGGCGGTGGAACTCGGTCGCTTGTTCGAAAGCGTGGCCTGCTCGCATTACGCCGGCCTCGTCGAACGGTTTGCCGGCGATCTGAAAGGCGAGCGGCAACCCGTCCTCGAAACCGATAGGGATCGACAGGGCGGGACTGCCGGTTAGATTGTACGGCGCCGTATAAGAAGCTCGCTCGTAGGCCGAATAGGTCGACGTTGCGTCGATCCGCGGCGCCGATCTGGTCGCATTCGCGGCCACCGCGACATCGACCTTCTCCAGTGCACGGGCGAACTCGACAGCGAGCTCGCGCCGCCGACGCAGCGCTCCGACATAGTCGGCGGCGCTCAAAAACGCGCCGAGCCCGATGCGGGCGAACATGTGATGACCGAACAGATGCGGCCGTTCGCGGAAATCGCTCTCGTGCAGCGCGTAGGCCTCGGCCAACATGATCAGCTGGTTGGTGAGCACATAATCGGTCAGCGGCGACAGCTGTAGGTCGACGAGGCGCGCGCCGAAGCTTTCCAATGTGCGGCAGGCAGCGTCGAAGGCGGCGATATAAGCGGGGCTCGGTGCGCTGTCGGCGCCAAAATCGGCTACTGCATCGCGCTCGTGGAAGTGGCGGATGACCCCGATTGTCAGACCGTCGAGGCGCGCGGTCAGGGCTGTCCGGTAATCCGGCACCGGAACATCGGCCGAGGCCGGGTCCTGCGGGTCGTAAGCGGCGAGGACCTGCATCAGGATCGCGCAATCCTCGACCGTGCGGGTCAACGGCCCGCAATGGTCGAGCGCGTAGGAGAGCGGGAAGACTCCGCGCCGGCTGACCCGGCCGTAGGTTGGCTTGAGCCCGACGATGCCGTTATAGGCGGCTGGTCCACGGATCGAGCCGCCGGTGTCCGATCCCATCGCCGCGGCGCACAGGCCGGCGGCGACGGCGACCGCCGACCCGCTCGATGACCCTCCGGGATAATGCGCCGTGTTCCACGGGTTGCGCGCCGGCGGGAAGGGCAGGCTGAAATCGGGGCCGCCGATCGCAAATTCGTGGGTCTCGTGCTTGCCGAGCAATAAAGCGCCGGCAGCGCGCAGCTTGACCCAGCTCTCGGCGTCCTCCTCCGGCACATGGTGCTCGTAGCGCCGCGAGCCCGCCGTCGTGCGGATCCCGCGCGTCTTGTAGATGTCCTTAAGGCCGATCGGGATCCCCTGCAGCGGGCCTCGCGAGCGGCCGGCCGCGATGTCGCGGGCGGCCGTGTGCGCCGCGTCGAGTGCTGCATCGCGCAGAACCGTCACATAGCTGTGCAGCTCGCCGTCGAGCGCGTCGATCCGTTCGAGGTAGGCCTCGGTCAATGCGACCGGCGAAAGGGTGCCCTCGGCTATTGCGTGGCTCGCTTCTGCGACGGTCAGAAAGGTCGGGTCCATCGCCAGACTCAGAGTTTCGGCTGAACGAAAATATGCGCGGGCTCGGCCGCCCGGTCGCGCGGCCGCCGCACGCTGCGGATCATCCGCTCGACAAACCCGTAGCCCTGCCGCAACTCCTCGAACTGCTCCTGGGTCAATTTCAGCTCGGCACGCTCGACCAGGACCGCGAAACGCTCGGGTGAAATCGGCTCGGACACGGTCTTCCCCTCCCAGTGGCGCTGATCGTCACCGTCGAGGATATCATGTCCGTCTCCGGCAGCCCAAGCCGATGAGGGCTCGCTTCGGCATAAGCCGGCCGACGGCCCGCCATCTACAACCAAGGATTGTCTAAGAAATTGCGTGTTGCTGCATCTGCAGCAAATCTACAGCAAACTCTCTCGTTGTGGTTGAAATCGATATCATCACCCAGGCTCCCCCAAACCAAGGCCATGACCCCTTGTTTCGAGATCATGCGATGAGAATGAGGCAATTGTGTGATTGCTATTACCGGGTTGCTGCCGCGCGAGACTGAACTGCGAGCTGTGCTGGATGCCATCCTGTATATTGCGCGAACCGGCTGTCAGTGGCGCATGCTGCCGAAGGACTTTCCACCGTTTACCACCGTGCAAGGTTATTTCTACGATTGGCGAGACGACGGCTTGTTTGAGAAGATCAATTTTGCATTGCTGCTGCAAGCGCGCGAAGCGGCGGGCCGCGAAGCGAGCCCGTCGGCAGGGGTCATCGACAGTCAATCGGCCAAGACCACCGAGAGCGGTGGGCCGCGTGGTTACGATGCGGCCAAGAAGGTTAAGGGGCGTAAGCGCCACATTGTGACCGATACTTGCGGTTTTCTGGTCGGTGCCGAGGTGCATCCTGCAGATGTCCAAGACCGCGATAGTGCGGTGCTGGTCATTGAAGCCATCCACCAGTTGTTTCCCTGGTTACGCCATCTGTTTGCAGACAGTGCCTACAACGCCACCAACCTGCGTGAAGCTCTCGCCAAATTCAGCAAGTGGACCATCGAGATCGTCAAACGCGCCGCTGATGCTGCTGGCTTTCAATTGCTGCCGCGCCGCTGGGTCGTCGAACGAACCCTGGCTTGGCTCAATCGAAACCGTCGCCTGGCGAAGGATTTCGAAGCGTCGATTGCCAGCGCCAAGGCGTGGGTCTACATCTCCTCTGTACAGCTCCCCATCAGGAGATTGGCTTGACCCTTACGCAATGCTTCTACGACAAAATACAACCATTCCGATTCAGATTCAGACACTAAATGGAGTTCTGATCGCGAAGAACGAGAAAGCTGCATCAATGTATTAGGCCTCTGAGATGGAGCGTTGTACTCCGGGCCATCATGGGTATCCGCGCGTATGTAAACTGCTACTACTGACCGTGCTTCGACTCCGGTGCGTGCTTCGCGAGACTGACCATCAAAGCGCGCGACGCGCTCGATTCGGTGCGTGTCGGCGTGATAGCGCTGTGGGTCTGGCGCTCGACCAAAGCCACCCGCAGCAAAGTCGGTACGGCTCGGTGCTCGCTCGCGGAAACGTTGATGGCTATCGTTCTCTAGGGAGTTGTCATGGCACTTAAGAATGCGTTCTATGGCCAGTCGGGCGGAGTCAGCGCGGTGATCAACGCCTCGGCCTGTGGGGTGCTGCAAACTGCGCGCCACCATTCGGATGAGATTGGCAAGGTTTACGCCGGCCGCAACGGCATCATCGGCGCCCTGACTGAAGATCTAATCGATACCAGCGTTGAATCCGAAGAGGCCGTCGCCGCGCTCAACCACACCCCGGGTGCCGCGTTCGGCTCCTGTCGCTACAAACTCGGCTCGATTCACCAGCAGCGCGCGCAGTACGAACGCTTGATCGAAGTGTTTCGAGCGCATGACATCGGTTTCTTTTTCTACAACGGTGGCGGCAACTCGCAAGACACCGCATACAAAGTCAGCCAGATAAGCGCTGGACTGGCCTACCCGATTGTGTGCGTCGGCATTCCCAAGACAATCGACAATGACCTGCCGATCACTGACTGTTCACCGGGCTTCGGCTCGGTGGCGAAATACGTTGCGACCTCACTTCGCGAGGCGGCGCTCGATGTGGCGGCGATGAGGCGCACCTCGACCAAAGTGTTCACTCTGGAAGTGATGGGCCGGCATGCTGGCTGGATCACCGCCGCTTGCGCGCTCGCCGCCGAACACGAAGGCGATGCTCCACACATCTTGCTGCTGCCCGAGGTCGCGTTCAATGAGGGGCGTTTCCTGGCCAAGGTCGAGGAGGCTTTGGCGCGGCACGACCACTGTGTTATCGCTGCGTCGGAAGGGATCAAGGGACCAGACGGAGAGTTCCTCTCGGCGTCGGGCTTGGCGGACTCCTTCGGGCATGCACGGCTGGGCGGAGTCGCGCCACTCATCACCAACCTGATAAGTACGAAGCTCGGCTGCAGGTGCCATTGGGCGGTTCCCGATTACCTCCAGCGGTCGGCACGCCACATTGCCTCCGAGACCGATGTCCAGCAGGCCTACGCAGTCGGTCGCGCGGCGGTAGAATTCGCAATCGCCGGAACGAGCGCGGTGATGCCGGCGATCCGCCGGCTTAGCAACTCGCCCTATCGCTGGGACATCATCGCGGCGCCGCTCGCTCAGGTCGCTAATCAAGAGAAGCTGTTGCCCCCCGACTTTATCAGCGACGACGGCTTCGGCATCACCGACGCGGCCCGCCGCTATTTGGCGCCGCTCATCGTTGGCGAAGCCTATCCACCATTTAAAAATGGCCTACCCGACTATGTGAAGCTGCAGAACGTGGCGGCGCCGAAAAAACTCGCCACGGGGTTTGCCGTCTGAAAACACTGACAAACCGCTGTACATTTAGGCAGGTCCGACTGCGGCCTCTGGCATTTCGCTTGCCCACCGGACCGTCTCGCGCTCCGGGCGCATTAGCGCCATCCCTATGATGCCGCCGACCAGCATGATGACACCACAGATCATGAAGCCGGTGTTGAAGCCGTCGAGCGTCGTCGCTGCCGTCTCGACGACGCTGCCCATGACATAGGGGGCCAGGAGCCCGGCCGAAGTGCTGATCGCTGTGCCGATGGCGAGCAGGGCGCCGCGCTGAGCGACCGGCGTGACTTCGCCGATGACGGCGGCGCCGATCACGTAGATGACCGAAGGCAATGCCACCCCGAGTGTCGTCAGCGCGATCTTGGCGGGAACGGCCGCCACATACGGCATGATCGCCATCGCCGCGCCGCCGAGCGCGACACCGGCTCCGCCGAAGATCCCCCGCGCAGCTCGGCTTGGCACCCCGCGAGTCAAAAGGCGTTGCGAGAACCAGCCGGCAAAAATCACCAGGATCACGCTGGCGCCTGCCGGAAGCGCGCCCAAGAGGCCGATCGAGCCCTGCGCAAAGCCGAGCCCTTTGATCAGAAATGCTCCCTGCCAGGACAGCGCTTGCGACAACCCCCACTGGGCGCCGAAGCTTGCGCACCAGACCGCGATGATCGTCGGGCTAAGCAACAGCCGTGCGTAGGCGATCCTTCCCGGTGTCGGCGCCGCATGCGTCGCCGTGGCGGCGGTCAGCGGGCCCTCGCGTCCGAGTGCCAGCCACGCCGCCGTCCAGGCAAGACCGGAGATGCCGAGCACGCCGAAGGCCCAGTGCCAGGAATAATGCACAATGACCCAGTTGAGCAGCGGCAGCGCCACCAGAACCCCCATGCCCCCACCTTGCGCGACGATCGCGGTCGGCAATGTGCGCAGCTCGTTGGGAAACCATTTGTAGGTCGAATGGAGCGCCACCGGATAAGCCGGCCCTTCGCTGGCGCCGAGCGCGATCCGGCACACTGTGATCGTGGCGAACCCGACGGTCCCGATCATCGGGAACTGGGTCAACGCCCAGACCAGTCCCATGACCAGCAAGGCCCAGCGCGTCTGCACCCGGTTGACGATGAAGCCGGTGACAATCGCCGACATCGCGAACAGCAGGTAAAAGCTCGAGCCGAGCAGCCCGAACTGGCGCGGGCTCAGCTGCAGCTCTTGCATAATCGGGACTGCGGCGATCCCGATCACCGCTTTGTCGGCAAAGTTGACCAGCATGAACAGGAACAGCAGAGCGACGATTAGCCAGGCCTCTTTCGGCGTCCCCGTCTGGTGGGTTTTGGGGACTCCGCTGGACCGGACGGCGGTCTCAGGAATTTCGGTGCTCGTGGAGCGAGAAGCCTGGACACTCATGGGAAATCCGTGCAAGTTACGGGTACCGATCCGTACCTTAGATGAGGGTACGAATGGGTACCATAGCAAGATAATTCCTTAGGTACATGAAAAAATCCGTGACCCCCGATCGGTCCTCTGCCGAAACTCTTATGCAAGAGCGCATTCTCGGCGCCGCGTTCAAGGCATTCGCCGAAGACGGCTATGCCGACACCAGTACCCTCGATATAGCGAGACGTGCCAAAATCTCGAAACGGGATCTCTATACAAATTTTGGCAGCAAGCATGCGGTGCTCGTTGCCTGCATCAAGAGTTGCGCCGATCGAATGCGACTACCCCCGGACCTGCCCACCCCGCGCAGCCGGCAGATGCTCGCGTCAACGCTTACCGCCTTCGCGACGAATTGGGTGCGTGAGGTCTCCCACCCGTCGGTGATCGCGACGTTCCGCCTGGCGATCGCCGAGGCGACGCGCTCGCCCGAGATAGCCCAGGCTCTCGACTCGGCTGGCCGAGATGCCACGCGCGGCGCGGTCGCCGAACTTTTGGCGAACGCTCAATCAGCGGGACTCATCGGTTCGGGAGAGCCGATAGAGATGGCGACGCAATACCAGGGACTTGTCTGGGAGGGCTTGATGGTGAGCTTACTACTGGGGGTTGCCGAGACGCCAAAGCCCGACGAAGCGGAGGGACGGGCAACCAAAGCGACGGCGGCGTTTATGCAGCTCCATCCGGATCCTGCGAAGGCCCGATAGCTCTGAACCGCTGTTACGATAACCTCCCGTAAGGCGAAATATGCCACAACGCGCCAAAGACGGCTCTCCACCCGACCTCGCCGTTGCTCGTTCGCGCCGGCAAGATCCGGTCAGGGGCATTTGTCGTGCGGGGCTTTCGTGTGCCGGGATCTCTGCCCGTGCTCGAGTGCGCGCTCGGCAACGGGGTCGCACGCGGGCCGCCCGCCCTCGACCCCCAGTCTTCAAAGCAGTGGCGCAAATCCTGGGTCGCAAGGAGATGTCGGCACTCGGCCTGGCGGGGCCGGGGCGAGCAAAAGACTGAGGTGCCGGGCTCAGCCGCGCAGTTCAGGGATGACCCAGAGCGGCTTCTCACCACGGGCGACGCGGTCGATGTTGTCGAACGAGTTGCGGAACGCCTTCTTCCAGTTCTCCCAGCTCGGCCCCGCCAGATGCGGCGTCAGGATGATGTTTGGCAGAGTGAAGAGCTTGTGCTCGGGTGCCGGCGGCTCCTCGACCATGACGTCGAGCCCGGCCCCATGGATCCGCTCGGAAATCAGCGCATCATAGAGCGCGTCCTCGTCGACCACCGGGCCGCGGCAGGTGTTGATCAGGATCGCCGAGGGCTTCATCAGCCCGAACTCGCGCGCCCCGATCAATTTGCGGGTCGATTTGTCGAGCGGCACATGCAAAGTGACGATGTCCGAGCTCTGCAACAGCTCGGGGAACAGCGCAAAGCGCACGCCGAGCGCGTCTTCGGCGTCGCCGCTGAGCCGGGCAACGTCGTAATACTGGACGCGCATATGGAACGCCTGGGCGAGGCGTGCCACCTTCTTGCCGATGTTGCCGAGCCCGACGATGCCGAGGATCTTGTCCTCGAGTTCGTAGAGCATGATCGACGAGAAATCGTTGCCGCGCCACCGCCCGGCGACGACATTCTCGTGCTGCCAGACCAGCCGCCGCGAGACCGCCAGCATCAACAGCAGCGCATGCTCGGCTACCGCGACCGAGTTCGAGCCGCCATTGTTGCAGATCGGCACCCGAGCCAGCCGTGCGGCTTCGATGTCGAGCCGGTCGTAGCCGGCGCTGAACAGCTGGACCAGCTTGAGGCGGGGTGCCACCCGATAGAATTCGGGGCCCAACTGAAAGCGCGGGCTGCCGATGTAATATTCGGCATCTTTCAACGCGGCCGCAAATTCGGCGCTGTCGAACTCGGCGACGACGAGTTCGTATCCCGGCGGCAGTATCGCGCGCGCGACATCCATCACCGCCTCGGAGAGCTGGGAGGCCATCAGAATGCGGGCGGGCATAATGTTCTCCTTATCGAGAGACAGCGCGGACGAAAACCGCAGTCAGCAACTGAGCGCGAATGGCCCCTCACCCCACTCGCGAAGCGGGAGGGTGAGGGGCAGGCGGGCGCCTCAGTCGCGCAATTCCGGGACGATCCAGAACGGCTTCTGGCCGCGCGCGACGCGCTGAAAATTGTCAAAGGCGTTGCGCCAGCGCTTCCAGTGATTGTCCCAGGTCGGACCGGCGCCGTGCGGGCTGAAGATCGCATTCTTCAAGGTGAACAGCTCGTGGTCCGGTTTTGGCGGCTCTTCGACCATGACGTCGAGCCCGGCACCCAGGATCTTCTCGTCGCGCAATGCCGCATAGAGCGCCTTCTCGTCGACCACCGGACCGCGGCAGGTGTTGATCAGGATCGCCGTCGGCTTCATCATCGCCAGCTCGCGCTCGCCGATAAGATTGTGTGTCGAGCGGTCGAGCGGCACGTGCAAGGTGACGATGTCGGAAGTCTTCAACAGCTCGGGAAACAGTGAAAAACGCACACCAAGTGCATCCTCCTGATCGCCGGTCAGCCGGTTGATGTCGTAATATTTGATATGCATATCGAAGGCCTTGGCGCGGCGCGCGACCTTCTTGCCGATATTGCCGAGGCCGATGATGCCTAATGTCTTGTCTTCGAGCTCGTAGAGCTTGTACGAATTGAAATCGTTGCCCCGCCAGCGGCCGGAGACGACACCCTCATGCTGCCAGATCAGCTTGCGGCAGACCGCCAGCATCAGCAGCATCGCATGCTCGGCCACCGCCGTAGCATTGGCGCCGCCATTGTTGCAGATCGGCACCCCGGCCGCCCGCGCCGCTTCGAGGTCGTAAGTGTTGTATCCGGCGCTCAAGGTCTGCACGATCCTGAGCTTGGGTGCGGCTTTATAGAATTCCGGCCCGTGTTTGAACTGACCGCCACCGATGTAATATTCGGTGTCCTTTAAGAGGTCGAAGAACTCAGGCCGGCCGTGCGGAGCGGTGGCCAGCTCCCAACCGGTCGGCAACAGCTCGTGGGCGATCGCAAGGGTTTCTTGGGAATGCGTGCTGGGGCTGAGTATGCGGGGCATCGTGCGTCTCCTCTTCTGGGGATTGTCGCGTGTCTAGGCGAAGACCCCTATCGTAGCGATACCTTGTGATCGTCGTCAAACCAGCGAGGAAAGAAGCAGCATGCCCGAGTCGACCGAAGACCGCTTTCAGAACCTTCACGAATTCATCAAGGTGGCGCGCGCCAATCTCAACCGGAATGCCTGGGACTACCTGATCGGCGCCTCGGAGACCGAAACGACGGTGGCGCGCAACCGCCTGGCGCTCGATGCGCTCGGGTTCCGACCGCGGGTGCTGTGCGACGTAAGCGAGGTCGACTGCAGCGCCAGCCTGTTCGGCCGGAAGCTGCGCATCCCGGTATTGCTGGCGCCGGTCGGCTCGCTCGAAAACTTCGAGCCGGACGGCGGGGCGACGGTCGCCAAGGCGGCCACCGAATTCGGGAACGGGATGATCCTGAGCTGCGTCTCGCATCCCGGTCTCGAGGCGACTGCCGCGGCGTCCGGCGACGGCTTCAAGATCTTTCAGCTCTATGTGCTGGGTGACGCCGATTGGGTCGATGACCAGTTCCGCCGCGCGATCGACGCCGGTTATGACGCGTTCTGCATCACCGTTGACACCGACCGCTACAGCCGGCGCGAGCGCGACATCGCCAAGCGCCATCGGCGCGGCCGGGCCGGCGGATCGAGTCCGGTCGTAGGCGGCGATGCCCGGGTCTTTCAGGCGCGGTTCAACTGGCGCGATGTCGAGCGCTGCCGGGCGAAATTCGAGATCCCGCTGATCCTGAAAGGCATCGCCACCGTCGAGGATGCCCGCCAAGCGGTCGAACTCGGCGTCGATTGTGTCTATGTCTCGAACCATGGCGGGCGTCAGCTCGATCATGGGCTCGGCTCGATCGATGTCCTGCCCGAGATCGTCGAGGCGGTCGGCGGGAAGGCGCGCATCATCGTCGATGGCGGCATCAGTCGCGGCACCGATGTCGTCAAGGCGATGATCCTCGGCGCCGACGCGGTCGCGGTCGGCCGACTCTACGTTTATGGCCTCGCGGCAGCCGGCGGTCCTGGGATCGTGCGCCTGCTCGAAATCCTCGAGCACGAGATCACCATCTGTCTGGCGCTGCTCGGCGTGACCGGGTTTTCCGGGCTCGACAAATCTTATATCGCCTCGGCAAGGCCGGTCGTGCCGCCGCATGTGCACAGCGCCTTCCCGCTGCTCGACCTGCCGCGCGAGACGTATTGATTAATGTAGGCGGCGTGATCGAGGGCTACAGGCAATGATTTTCGGATGCCAAACGATCGGGTGACAGAACAGGCGGCCTCGTGTGTCGAGAGAGCTCCGGTCGGAGAGATGCGGACGAGACGCCCGAGGCACAGGGGGGCTTGGATCGAGGATGCCTAAGACAAAGCATGTTTTGCTCTTCGTGGTCGGGATCGCGCTGGTGCTTGGCGGATGTGGCACCTACGTTCCTAACATTCAGGAAAATCCGTGGGCGCCCGACGCCAACCGGCTTGTTGAGGCGATCGTCGAAAGCATTCATTGCGAGATAATTCAAGCTGTTATCTATGTAGTGTCTCACGACAGCATGAATCCCAAAATACTCGAGCCGGGTCGTCACACCGCTTGGTTATACAATAATTGGGGAGCACAAATACAGATAACCTTGAAAACGGATGAGCAAAGCGCACTTAGCCCTTCCGGCTCTTATTCCCCCAACATATTTAATCTCCTCGGCGGAGCGAACGTATCATCGGAGGCAACCAGAACGGACATACTTAATTTTTACTATACGGTTAAAACTCTATACAATACAGGTAAAGTGTGTACCCCACCTGTTATTTCTGACATTGAAAATCATCCTCCCGGATCATTGCTTATCCAGAGTGATCTTAAGCTGCGGGACTGGTTGTCAGCCGTAGTGTTGGGCGTTGGAACCGAGCAAATTCCGGTCACCCTACCAGCGGACGTAAAGAACCCATCGGCTAACAATGCGATTTCCCACGATGTGACGTTTCAGGTAATTACCAGCGGCAATATAACGCCCACGTGGAAGCTCGCCCTCGCAACGATTAATCCAACGGCGCCGTTTGCTACGGCGAGTCGTACCCGAACGCATGAGTTGCTGATCACTTTCGGACCAAACGATCCGGCGACGAACAGTCTTGGGCCTAACAGCCCCGCGGCAGGCACGTTTTTGTCACAGCAAATAGGAAGCGCCATCAGCAATGCCGCGCTACGCAATAACGTCATAAGCAACAGCATTATCAGCAACATCTTGCCTTAGGTCCCCGCCCTAGGCAGCCTGTAGGAGTGCAAGCAAAATAGAGCCTTAACGCGCCTTTAAATCGCAAGCCGTGCGCATCACGGCGCTCCCGTGGTGCGGATCCGGATTCGCGCGAAGCCAACTCAGCAGCTTCATGCCGTCGGGGCTGCTCCGGCCCGCTACTGGGGTCCATCCAGGTCCTGCCGCATAGCCTTGACGCCGGCCACGCCATTGTCGCCCGAAGTGACGGCACGAAACACACCGGCGGGTCCCATCCCCTGGTAGAGGCGCGGGTTCAGGTAGCCGACGTTATAGCCGAGGGCTTGGTTGACGAGCGCTATCAGACCGACCCACAGCGGCATTGCTCCGGAGGTTCCGCCGATCCGGACTATCCTACCGTTGACGGTGATAGGGATTCCTTGCCTCGGGTCGGCGCTGGCAACGACGTTGGGGATTTCCGCGTCCGAATTTTCCGTCGTAGCGCGTCGGAACAGCGACTGCAGACTGCCAGTCGGGCCGCGCGAATTTCTCGCTTACCCCTCCACCGCTCGCGGGTCTGTGCGAGGTGTAAGGTAGTTCACACCGCAAAAAAATGGCACGTATCGGGTGGCTTCTTACTAAGATCCGGCGCGAAACTCAGGCGTGGAGGATGTCATGGCGATACCAACGCGGGAACTCGGACGCACCGGGCTGCCGGTCACGGTGCTCGGCTACGGGGCGATGGAGCTGCGCGGGGTGCCGCGTGGCCGGGACGTGACCGAAGCCCAGGCGGAAACCATCCTCAACGCCGCGCTCGACGCCGGCATCAACTATATCGACACCTCGATCGACTACGGGCTGAGCGAAGAGCGGATCGGCCGTTACATCTCGCACCGGCGCTCGGAATTTTACTTGGCGAGCAAGTGCGGTTGTCTGGTGGGCGCATCGCCCGCTCCGCCGGGGCAGCGTGGCCAGCATGTCTTCACCGGTGACAACGTTCGCAAAGGTGTCGAGCAGAGCCTCGCGCGAATGAAGACCGACTATCTCGATGTTGTCCAATTCCATGCCTCGCCGTCGCGAGAGACCCTGGAGGAGCACGGCGCGCTCGATGCACTGCTCGAGCTCAAGGAGGC
The DNA here is from genome assembly GCA_963703745.1 of uncultured Alphaproteobacteria bacterium. Classification (GTDB taxonomy): domain Bacteria; phylum Pseudomonadota; class Alphaproteobacteria; order ATCC43930; family CGMCC-115725; genus AP-15. The sequence continues at coordinate 819,205 of CAVPFL010000003.1, forward strand.
GGGCAAGGTGCGGTTCATCGGCATCTCCGCCACATTGCCTCACCTCTTGGATCATATCGCGACAGGCGTGTTCGATATCTTCCAGATTCCTTATTCGGCGGTCGAGCGCGAACACGTGGCGGCGATTGGTGCCGCGTCCGAAGCTGGAGCGGGGATCGTCGTCCGCGGCGGCGCGGCCAAAGGCGCGCCATCCGAAGGCAAGCAACACGGGCTGCAATGGGAACGCTGGCGCCAGGCGCAGCTTGACGACCTGCTCGCGGACATGAGCCCGATGGAGTTCATTCTCCGCTTTACGTTCACCAATCCCGATCTCGATACGACGATCGTCGGTACGGTGAACCTGGCGCATCTGCAAACTAACCTCGAAGCGTTGCAGCAGGGGCCGTTGCCGCCGGACCTCTACGAGGAGGCCAAGCGCCGTCTCGCAGCCGCCGGGTCAGCCCCGCGCAGCACCCGGCAATGATCGACGATGGCGGCCACCCTCGGCTACGGCATCGATCCGCTTGACCCTCAGCGCGAATCCCACTCAGTCATCGTCGTGGCAGAGGCAGAGCCGCCCTAAATGCGCGACCCCGCGAAAGCTTACTCGGCGCTGGATGTGGTCAGCGCCGCCTCCGGGAGATTGTCTATAGAAGCAGATATCCTAGCGTTTGACCTGTGCGAAGTCTTTGCGACCGGTTCGCCACCGCGGTGGTGCTACATTCATGTTTACATCGGCTATGACCAGGAAGACTTTCAAGAGATGAACCAGGTCACGCGCCGGGGAACCAGAAAGGTCCATCGAATTCACGGATGGCCCGCACAGTTGCATTGCTGTTCTAAAGCCCGGGGCCGGTGTAGCTTGGCGGCCAGACCTACATGATGCACGCCAGCATCTGCCGCACTGACCTGGCAGCTGTGCAGGCCAATAACATCCCCTTTGTGCTCGGCTCGCTGCAAACGCGGACTTACGATTCGGTCGGCAATTTGAGAAAAGCCGACGATCAAACCACACCCGGTCCGACCACGAACTCGCGGTAACCCAGCGGGCGATCCCGCAGTATGGTGTGCCCAGGGAACCGGCAGCAGACCTACCGGACGACCATCCAAGATGCTCGGCCCACGGCAGCTGTAGTTTGGTTGTCGATTATCGTGTGCCGACGCTGGTTTCGGAAACTGCTATGAGCAAACTCGCCAGTGTGGTCTTCCTCTCACCCGCTCTGTGCGCGGTGAGCGCCTGCGTCAAAGAGGCGACCGAGCTCGGGGAAGAGATTGCGGTCCCGGTCGATTATCTGGGCCGGCAGATCCAACTGACCGGCTGGCTCGAAAAGCCGGCGGGGGCGGGGCCGTTTCCGGTCGTCATCGCCCTGCACAGCTGTGGGGCTATGCGGCCGAAATGTATTACGGCTCCGAGCCGCTGTGTGTCCTTTCTACAGGGGCAAGGCTATGGGACCTTCAAGCTCGACAGCTTTACGGCGCGGCTACAACAACGTGTGCGCGCGCAACGCCGCGAGCGGCCGCGGCGCTGCTGGCGGGGCGGCCGGAGGTCAGGCCCGACCGCATCGCCGTCATTGGCTGGTCGCATGGCGGCGCCACTGCGGTGTACGTTGCGCGCGACCACATCGAATTGCGGCCGCTGCGGGCGCGGCTGGCGCCTCACGGCGGCCGGATCGCGGCCGGCATCGGGTTCTACCCAGGCTGCGACAGCCTCGGAGGGCAATCCGGTCATCGTGCCGCTGCTGCGTTGAGCGGCGCCCTCCACGATCGGGCGCCGGCGGCGCGATGCATGGCGCTCGCCAGCGTGCCGGCTAACCGCCTGATGACCCTCCAGGTCTACCCCGGCGCCCACCACTTCTTCGACGTATCGGGCATGCGCTCCCATTACGAGTTTGGCCACATGCCGGCCTACGACGCCGCGGCGACCGCGGATGCGCATGCTCGGGTGCAGGCCTTTCTCTATCAATACCTGCATTGAGGAATCCGCAACGGAGGCCGCAGACACTCGCGCTCGCGCGGCGGAATTTGTGCGGGGGTACCTTGGGTGCGGCACGAGATAGGCCAGGTCGAAGACCTGCGGCTCGACCACGATCGGCTCCGAGTCGCGCTACAGCTCCCGGCGCGCGAAATCGAGGATAAAATCGTCGAACCTCACCGCATGCGATTTCAAGATGTGCCGAGGAACCGACAGCGGCCTTGCGCGTTTCGTGACGAAATGATGCGCCGGTGCTAAGTAAATCGAGCGGGCGCCAACCCATGGGGCGCGGCCCGCGCCCCACCAAAAGAGGGTATATTGCTCGGGTGAGGCGCTTCAGACAAGGAGGACGACGATGCGAGCGGTCTCGATCTATGCGACTGCCATCGTGACGGCGGCAATCACGGCGTGGGGGAGTGGCGCCTATGCCCAAGACACCAAGCTTTCGATTCCCAATGTCACCGTCACGGCGCCGGCTGTCCCGGTGGAGCCGCCCTATATGCGCGATCCCTGGAAATCATATGGGCGAAATCCTTACTTCGGTCGATATCGCGTCGAGGAGAATAAATTTTCCCAGGTGCCGTGCACGCAAACTCGCATCGCATTCGGCCCAGGTGGCAAATGTCTGCAAGGATATCGGCTCGGACTCGCCACAAACAGCATGTCCGAAAATTCAAATCCGTGCGACATGGGGCTCGACGTGGTCATCGACACGGCCGGAAAATTGGCTATCGAAGCGGATATACTGGCGTTCGACCCCTACAAGGTGAACGCGACCGGTTCTCTGCCACGGCAGTGCTACGTTCGTAGTTATACGGGCTACGACCAGGAAGACTTTCAAGACATGAACCAGGTGACGAGGCGGGGAACCAATTGGCATAATCTGCAGATCAATGATATGCAGGATCAATGGCATGGGGGGGACCGGTTGAGATCCATCGAATTCTCGGATGGACCACGCAACTGCATCGCCATTCGAAAGCCGGGACCGGTGTGGCGCGGCGGCTATGTCTACATGATGCATGCCACCATCTGCCGCACCGACGGGGCAGCTGTGCAAGCCCAGGACGTCGCCCATGTCCTCGGCTCTCTGCAGACTAGGATTCACGACCCGGCGGGTAATTTGCGACAAGCCAATGATCCGACAACCTATGGTCCCGCCGGCAACCAGCAGCGGCCGGGACAATAGGAGGACCGCAAAGCTCGAGCGAGGTGCGATCCGTCATGCGGGGTTTCAGCCTAATCGATCGATCTCGCATCTTCGGCCGGTGGAGCCGGGTTGCGAAGCGAGCGCTGGACGTCGCCGTTCTCTTCTGGTTGGCACTCTTCTGTTGGATGGCGCCGGGTGGTGCCGAGGCACCGTCCTCGATCGGGGTCGAGCTCAACCGGCTCGAGGATCAGGGCGGCAATTGCCGCGCCTATCTCGTCATCAGCAACCCGGGATCGGATGAATTCACGGGCTTTGCACTCGACCTCGTCGTCTTCGACCGCGGCGGGACGATCATGCGCCGGCTGGCGGTCGACGTGGCACCGCTGCGGCCGGCGAAGACCACGGTCAAGGTGTTCGACATCTCGGAAACCTCGTGCAGCGCCATCGGCAGCATTCTCGTCAACGACGTCATCCACTGCCGTGACAAGAGCGGCGACATCGCCGGATGCGTCGATCGGCTGACCACCTCCTCGAAACTTGCGGTTTCGCTGTTGAAGTAGGCGCAATGAGCGGAATACAGCTTCCGCTGACCCTATCGACCGTCGGCCACGCCATCGTATTGGTCTTGCTGGTCCTATTGATCGCCGAATCCCGTCCACCGGAGCCCATCGTCAAGGGCGGTATCAAGGTCGTCTTGGGCCAGTCTTTGTCACAACCGCAGAGCGTCCTCGCCCCCGAAGCGGTGAGCCGACCGGCTGATCCTTCCATGCTCGCGCCGCTGCCGCCACAGGAGATCGCCGAATCCGAGCCCGTGGTCACGCCAGCCGAGCCGCCCCCTACCCCGGTTCGGGAAACCCTGCCGATCGCTCAAACCGAGCCGGTGCTGCCAGCACTGCACAAGCCGGTCGTTAGGCAGCCGTTGAAGACTGTCGAACGCCGACCACAGCCGCGCGCAATTGCATCCGCACCAACCTCAGCGCCGACCCGACCAGCCGAAGCGCAGCCGGCCGCGAATGCGGCATCGCAATACTCGATGATGCAATCGGCAGCGGCAGCGACGCCAATGCGTATCCCGGGACCCGACCTCAGCGCAGATTACCGGGCCATGATCAGCGCCTGGTTCGAGACCCACAAATACTATCCCGATTCCGCGCGTCAGCGCGGCGAAGAGGGCAGCATCGGGCTGAGCTTCCGGGTCGATCGCTTTGGCCGGGTGCTCGATTACACCCTGCGCAACAGCACCGGATACGCCGATCTCGATGCCGGCATCGATCAGATGATGCGCGCGGCGCAACTGCCGCCTTTTCCGGTGGGCATGACGGCACCCGAGATCGAGGTCTCGGTCAATATCCGGTTCAGCTTGGCGCGGTGACGGGGACGCAGCAATGATCGGCGATCGCGACTATATCGGCTATGGCGCCAATCCCCCCGATCCGCAATGGCCCGGCGGAGCGAGGATTGCTGTCAATATCAACCTTAATTTCGAGGGCGGCGGCGAGCGCTCGGTGATGGAGGGCGACAGCACCAGCGAAGGCGTACTGACCGATATCGGTTTTCCGTCATTGCCCGGCCTGCGCAGTCCGATGGTCGAGTCGGTCTTCGAATACGGCTCGCGCGTCGGCGGCTGGCGCCTGTTGCGCTTGTTCCGCAGGTTCGGGGTCAAAGTCTGCTTATTGGCGGTGGCCAAAGCGGCCGAGCGCAACCCCGAGATCACCTGCGCCTTTGTCGAGGACGGGCACGAAATCGTCAGCCACGGCCATCGCTGGCTCGATTACCAGACGATGCCGGAAGAGGCCGAGCGCGAGCACGTCCGCCTCGGCATCGAGACGATCGAGCGCGTTGCTCGGGTGCGCCCGGTCGGCTGGATGACCGGTCGGCCGAGCGCCAATACGCGACGCCTTCACCTCGAGCTAGGCGGCTTTCTCTATGACCGCGACTCGCTGAACGACGAACTGCCCTACTGGGTTTCGGTCAGCAATACGCGTCACCTGGTAATCCCTTATTCGTTCGAGACCAATGACAATCGGTTCGACGAAAATCGCGGTTTCTCGACCGGCGAGGATTTCGCGCGCTACATGATCGACTGTTTCGAGGTCATGTACGAGGAGGGCGCCGACCACCCGAAGCTGATGTCGCTGGCCTTGCACGACCGGCTGATTGGCCGCCCGGGCCGGATCACAGGCCTTATCAAGTTCCTCGATCACATCACCGCCCGCAACCGTGTCTGGATCTGCACCGGCCGCGAGATCGCCGAGCATTGGCGGCGCGTCCATCCGGCGTGATTGCCCCTCCGTGCTCTCGTCCTTGCGCATGCGGGCTCGCCCGGCACCCCCGGCGACTGTTCGGGCTGAAGGAACCGACGGATGGGGCGTGCTCAGCAACGGGCTGATTGACCCTAGGAGCGTGAGGGCTAACAGGCTCTGAGGAGCCGGCGCTGCCGGCTTGTCGCAGCGCACTGCACGGCGCCGGTGGGTGCTTCGAGACGGCGTGCTGCGCACGCCTCCTCAGCATGAGGAGCAAATTTGGTGGCACTTGCGAAACCGCCTGTATTAGGGACAAACGCCTCCTGAGACGGCGGCACGCCGGCTGTGCCGCTCTCGGCCTCGGCGACAAAGCGACATAATTTAGCCTAAAAAGGAGCTCGTAGAGCAGGTGCGGCGAAAACGCCGCCCATCGCAACCCATCAGCAAGCTTGGCGAAACCAGCAATTGATCAGCGTCGCGAGCATCACCTTTGTCATGGCCGGGTTTCTGGTCCTCGCGAGCCTCGTCCAGCCCGCCGCGGAACGGCTCCATCTGCCCTATACCGTGCTGCTCGCTGTTGTCGGTGTCGCGATCGGCAGCGTTTCGTCATTTCTGCTCTACACACCTCTCACGGACATTTTCGACGACATCGTCAGGCCAGTCGTCGACCTTCCGTTCAACGCCTCGATCTTCCTCGTCGTGTTTTTGCCGCTGCTATTGTTTCATGCAGCTCTGACGCTCGACCTGCGCGAGATCGCACCGGATTGGGCGCCGATCCTGACATTGGCGATCGTTGCCGTCTTTGCCGCTGCTGCGGCGGTCGGCTTCAGCCTGTCCTTCGCGGCAGGGATCCCGCTTACCGTGGCACTGCTGGTCGGCGCAATCGTTGCGACCACGGATCCGGCGGCCGTGGTGGCGATCTTCCGCGAGCTCGGGGCACCGGCTCGGCTCACCCGGCTGCTCGAGGGCGAAAGCTTGCTCAACGACGCCGCGGCGATCGTGCTCTTTTCGGTCCTCATGGGCATGCTTATCGAGGGCACGCGCACCGATTTTGCCGCCGGCGTCGTGCATTTCGCCAAGGCCTTCCTCGGCGGGATTGTACTGGGTGCGGTTGGCGGGCGCGTCTTCGGGACGATCTTGCCCTTCCTGGGCGGCTCGCGTTTGGCCGAAGTGACCCTGTCGGTGGCTCTTCCATATGTCGCTTACCTGTTGGCCGAAGAGCTGTTCGACGTCTCGGGCGTCGTCGCGGTCGTCAGTGCCGGGCTCACCGCGGGCGCCATCGGCCGGGTTCGCCTCGCCCCCGACAATTGGCGATATGTCGAACGGGTCTGGGAGCAGACGGGGTTCTGGGCGAGCTCGTTGATCTTTGTCAGCGCCTCGACCTTGGTGCCCAAGCTGCTGACCGGAGCGCATCTCGAGGATTCCTGGCTGCTGCTGGTCGCGATCATCGCGGCGCTGGTCTCGCGCCTGGCGGTATTGTTCGGATTACTGCCGCTGTTGAGCGCGCTTCATCTCAACCAAAAAGTCAGCGGCGCCTACAAGCTTGCGATTGCCTGGGGCGGGTTGCGCGGGGCAGTCACCTTGGCGCTGGCGCTCGCGGTGACCGAGAACACCCGCATCGACCCAGACATCAGAAACGCCATCGCGTTCCTGGCCACCGGTTTCGTGCTGTTCACCTTGCTGGTCAATGGCCTAACCCTCCGGCCGGTCATCCGTCTGCTCAAGCTCGATCGCCTGTCACCCCTGAACCTCGCCTTGCGCAACAAGGTGCTGGCATTGTCTTTAGCCGACGTGCGTGACGCCTTGAGCGAGACGGCATCGCAATACGCGATCCCGCCGGACGTGGCGCGCTCGGCGACCGAGCCGGTTGACCAACGCATCGACGAGCTGTCCACACAGTCCGATCTGGAGCAGACGATCTCCGACCGCGACCGGATCAGGATCGGGCTCGTCGCGCTGGCCAATCGCGAGCGCCGGATCATCCTCGACCATCACGCCCAGCGCACGGTCTCGGGCACCGCGATCGAGCGCCTGCTGCGAAACACCAATCTGATCCTCGACGCCGCTAGGGCCGAGGGACGTGTCGGTTACAATCGCGCGGCCCGCGCCTTGCTCGAGTTTCAGCGGGGTTTCTGGGTCGCCAATCTGTTACATCGTATCTTGAAGCTCGCCCGCCCGCTGCAGCGCCAGATCTCGGTCCGTTTCGAGGCGTTGCTGATCCGCCGGCTGGCACTCGAGGAGCTCTTCCGCTTTATCGACAGCCGGCTCGCGGCGCTGCTCGGTCAGCGTGTCGCCGAGTTGCTCGGCGAGGTCATCGCTGCCCGCAGCGAGGCAACCGCACGCGCGCTCGACGCGTTGCGCCTGCAATATCCGGAATATGCCGAGGCGCTTGATCAGCGTTTCCTGCGGCAGTCCGGCTTCCGCCTGTCGCTGTCACGGTTTCACGATCTCTATGACGAAGGGTTGATCGGGAAGGAGGTGTTCGAGGATCTGGAGCGGGAGAACGCGGCGGTCCGCTCGGCGATGGACGACCTGCCCCCATTAGACCTCGGGCTGCGCGCCGAGGATTTGCTCGCTCGGTTCGAGATGTTCGCCGGCCTCGGAGCACCCGAATTGCAGGCGCTCGCCCGCCTCTTTCGGCCGCGGCTGCTGGTCCCCGACGAGGTGGTCATCCGCAAGGGCGACCGGGGAAACGCAATGTTCCTGATCTCCTCGGGTGCGGTCGAAGTGGTGCTGCCGAAGGGCAGGGTGAGGTTGGGGAGCGGCGACTTCTTTGGCGAGATGGCGCTGCTGAGCAGGATGCGGCGGCAGGCCGACGTCGTGGCGCTCGGCTATTGCCGGGTGCTAGTGTTGAACGCCGCGGATTTCCGCCGCTTTCTGCGGGTCTATCCGCAGGCCAGGGCGGAGATCGACCGGATCGCCGAGGAGCGTGGCCGCGCCAACCAAGAGAAGGAGGCGGTTTAGAGCCGACCCGCACAAGCCAGTGATCGGCGGACTTCACAACCACATCGTCGAGCCGAGTTCGAGACCAAGCAGATATTGTCCGACAGTCTCGAAATGCTCCTGACGCCCCTGCAATTGCTGCGAGACGGTGTGGATGTCGCGGAAACGCCGCTCGAACGGGTTCTCTTCAAAGATCGCGGTCGATCCGGCGGCGTGATAGGCGGTGTCGACGACCTGCAATGACTGGTGGATGGCAAAGGTCGAAGCCAGCCGGATATCCATCCGCTGGTCGAGGGTGATATGGCCGGTGCGCTCGATCTCGGCGGTGATCTCCTCCAGTGAGCCCAGCAGAAGGGCGCGGGCGGCGCAAAGCCGCGCCTCGGCCTGGGCGACCTGCGACTGGATCAGGTGGTTGTCGCGCAAAGTGCCTCTCCCTCGAAACGGGACCTTGTCGTGCGCCAGCGCGACAAAGGCGTCGAGCGTGCCGCGCGCGATCCCCATCGCCACTCCGGCAAACCCCGCCGCATAGAGCTGGAGGCTGCTGAAGCGATAGAGCAGACCCTCCTCGCGCCGGGCTTCGTCGTCGCGCGTCGCGGTATGCTGGTCCGGCACAAAGAGGTCCTCGACCGAGAAGCGGTCGCTGCCGGTTCCCTTGAGGCCGATCACATGCCAGATGTCGGTCATCTGGGCGCTCGATTTGGGGAATAGCATCGTGCGGATGACGGGGCTCCCGTCGCAGTTGAGACGCGGCGTTCCGTCCGCTTCAACGATCGGGACGTGGCAGCCGAGCCAAGTTGCGTTGTGGCTGCCGCTGGCAAAGCTAAAGGTCGCTGTCACGCGGTAGCCGCCGTCGACGGCCCGCGCCTTGCCGGGTCCCGGACCCCAGGCGAGGATGCTGCGGGGTCCGCCGAAGATCTCGCGTGCCGCGGCGGGCTCGAGATAGGCCGCAGTCATCGAGCAGCCCGACGCCTGGTTGAGGCACCAGGCGGTGCTGGCGTCGGCTTTGGCGATCTCCTCGATCACCGGGACAAAGCTGGCAGGAAGCAATTCCGCGCCGCCCAAGGAACCCGGCAACAGCAGGCGAAAGAACCCGCGCTCGGCGAGTGCCGCGACGACGAGCTCGGGCAGCTCGCGCCGGCGTTCGATCTCGGCTGCGGCGGCAGCGAGTTCGGGTGCGAATTCGCGCGCCCGCTGGACATAGTCGATACTCGGCGTGTTACGGGTCGGCCGCATGCTCCGCTCCTCGTCGCTGCCGATTCGAACTGCACAGACAATGGCTCTCTGCGTCAAGCCGGCATCGTGCCTGGTTTAGATGGGCCGCCCTTTGTGCCCTCGTCTAGGCCACTCCGATGACGTAGACTTTGCAGATGGCGATCCGCCAACTGCCGCCAGTGCTGGTCAACCGCATCGCCGCGGGCGAGGTCATCGAGCGCCCGGCGGCGGCGGTCAAGGAACTGGTCGAGAATGCCATCGATGCCGGCGCTTCGCGCATCGACATCGTCCTCGAGGAGGGCGGTCAGATGCTGATCTCGGTCGCCGACAATGGCGCCGGCATGACACCTGAGGAGCTGGCTCTCGCCGTCGAGCGCCATTGCACCTCGAAATTACCGGACGACGATCTCTCGCAGATATCGGCACTGGGCTTTCGCGGCGAGGCGTTGCCCTCGATCGGCGCCGTGAGCCGGATGCGGATCGTCTCGCGCCCGCCCGATGTGGCGAATGCCTGGGAGATCACGGTCGAGGCCGGCATAAAGCATGCCCCGGTGCCGGCGGCCTATTCGACGGGGACGCGGGTCGAGGTGCGCGATCTATTCTTCGCGACACCGGCGCGCCTCAAATTCCTAAAGACACAGCGTACCGAGCGTGACCTCGCGCTCGACGCGGTGCGGCGGCTCGCGATGGCCTATCCCGGCATCGCCTTCACGGTGACGGGCGACGAGGGGCGCGTCATGCTGCGGCTTGCCGCGGTCGCGGACGCGGTCGGCCGGCGGACGCGGTTGGCAGCACTGCTCGGCCGCGATTTTGCCGAGAACTCGGTCGAGATCGACGCCGAGCGCGGCGGGTTTCGGTTGAGTGGGCTCGCCGGCTTGCCGACCTTGAACCGGGCTCTACCGCGCGACCAGTACCTCGTCGTCAACGGCCGGCCGGTGCGCGACAAATTGCTCGTCGGCGCGGTGCGCGGGGCTTATCAGGACGTGCTGGCGCGCGACCGCCACCCGATCGTGGCATTGTTCCTCGACGGGCCGCCCGCCGAGATCGACGTCAATGTTCATCCGGCCAAGGCCGAGGTGCGGTTTCGCGAATCGGCCCTGGTGCGCGGGCTGATCGTTGGCGCCTTGCGCAACGCGCTCGCTGTCGCAGGCCATCGCGCCTCGTCGACAGTCGCCGCCGCGGCAGTCGCGGCGTTCCGACCATCAGATTTACATCGGCACGGCGGGAGCTCACCGGCGAGCCCCCCGCGCTTCGCGTTTCCGCCGCCGTCGCCGTCGCTTGCACTAGCCGAAACCGGTAATAGCTTTTTGCGACCGATCGGGGAAAGAGAGCCCGGCGCGGCACCAGCGCCGTCGGAGGAGGCGCCGCTTGGTGCGGCCCGGGCGCAGCTCCATGGCACTTACATTCTCGCCGAGACCGCGCGCGGGATCGTGCTCGTCGATCAGCATGCGGCGCATGAGCGGCTCGTCTACGAACGAATGAAGGAGGCGCTGGCCGAGCGCGGGGTCGCGCGCCAGGCGCTGCTGTTGCCCGAGGTCGTCGAACTCGACGAGGCGGCCGCCGCACGGCTCGCCGCCCGCGCCCAGGAACTCGCTGAATTCGGCTTGGTGCTCGAACCCTTCGGGCCGGGTGCCGTCGTCGTGCGCGAGGTTCCGGCATTGCTGCCGGGGGTCGATGTCAAAGGATTGGTGTGCGACCTCGCCGACGAGCTCGCCGAGTGGGGCGATACCCTGGCTTTGAAGGAGCGCATCGAGACGGTATGCGGCACGCTCGCCTGTCACACCAGCGTGCGGGCGGGACGGCGCCTCTCCCCCGTCGAGATGGATGCGCTATTGCGCCAGATGGAGGCCACACCAAACAGCGGCCAATGCAATCACGGGCGCCCGACCTATGTGGCGCTCGATCTCGGCGATATCGAGCGGTTGTTCGGCCGGCGCTAAGCACACCCCCAACACGCGCCTCCCTTCCGCAGTAATCAGCGGTTTAAGCCTCGGTTAGCCGTCGTCCGGCACAGTTCCGGCGCGTCCCTACCGAGGCCGAAATGCGGCTCGTCCCGACAGCATTCGTGTGTTTGGCGGCCCTGTCCCTGCAGGCGGCACCGACCGCGCAGAAGGCGGTGCCGGCCTCGCTCGGCTTGGCTCCGATGATTGAATTGGTCACCCAGGCCTGCAACCTGGGCCGGCACCGTGGCCATTGGCAGGACCCGTCGGGTGAATAGCATGGGGCCGGTGCTTTCCGAGCTGACGCTGAGTCATTCGACCGTCACCGATTTCGCGGTGCCTCCCTCAGAGCAGGGAGAAACATCATTGCGACGCGCCAATTCGTTCGCTTCATACAGCTAAATCAATCGCTTATGAGGCAGCAACCTGGCCCGATCAGGGAATGTTCTGAGGGAGGCCGATCGGCCTCTGAGGGAGCGAGCAGGGAGGGGAGAAGATGGGCAAGACATATCGCTGAGCTCGACCATCGGTTGCGGTGAGTACCATAATCACATTTTATCATATTGACATCACCACTCGAACGTGGGATAACGCCGCACTACCCACGGCTGAAGCCATCCCGTCGGGGTTGGCGCTTGCCATTCGAGCGCCACCGATCTCGATAGGTTGCGCGACCGATCGATTTCGCAGACCTTCTTGGTGCGACGTGATCGGCAAGCAGTTGCGGCGGGAACCCGTCCCGCAAAGGTCCTTGATTTCTATAGTTATCCATAATCTTTTGTATTTGATACGCTTGTTAAGAAATGACGGCGCAAAATCGGTGTTGACTCGTCCGGGATGTACGACATCATGTTCGCACAAAGCGTGGGTGACCCCACGGTCCAGGGAGGAAAGGACATAAAAATGTTGGTCGCGGTGGGAAAATCCGCGTCGTTGCTGGGCCTCCTTATCCTTATGACAACGGCGGCCTCAGCGGACCCGATTACCGTCAATAACCCTTCATTTGAAATACTCCCGCCCGGCGGCCTCCCAATTGCCTGCGGGACCGGCTGCTCTTTTAGTGAAGCTGCCATTCCAGACTGGACAAACGGGGGGTTCTCTGGACAATTTATACCGGGAACACAAGTAGGGAACTTTTCTTTTTTTACCACGGTTCCGGATGGAATCACGGTCGCATACTCAAATAGTGGCACCATTTCTCAAACCGTAGGAGCGACGGTCCAAGCCGGTGTAATCTATACTTTACAGGTTGACCTGGGCTGGCGGAATGATCTTCCCGCCTTCGTCGGCACGGCGGACTTGCTGGTCAACGGTAATCAATATTTTGCGACCGGTGCTACACCGGTGCAAGGCAACTTTTCCAACTTTACAGCGACTTATACCGGTCTCGCTGCCGATGTGGGCGCTTCGATCACGATCCAGCTGAACACCCCGTCAGTTTCTCCAAATTAATGCTAGAGGTGCGCGACTGCACCCAGCTTTTTCCGCATCCCGATTGCTCTCATCGGGCACCTAGCTCGCGCCCGAGTTGCCCGGCGATAAGCCACTGCCTTCCGAGTTGGCGCTGCTATTCGACCGTCACTGACTTGGCGAGGTTGCGCGGCTTGTCGATGTCGCAGCCCTTTTTGAGCGCGACGTGGTAGGCAAGCAATTGCAATGGGATGTTGAGCAAAAGCGGGTCGAGCTCGGGCTCAGAAGCCGGCACGTCGAACGCGGCGTCGACCACGACCGGCATTTCGCCGGCATGGGTGACGGCCAGTACCGGCCCGTGCCGCGCACGGATTTCCTCGATCGTCGAGACATTTTTGCGGTAGAGGTCGTCGCGCGGGATCACGACCACGGTCGGGGTCTCGGGCGAGATCAGCGCCAGCGGCCCGTGTTTGAGCTCGGCCGCCGAATAGGCCTCGGCGTGCAGGTAGCTGACCTCCTTGAGCTTAAGGGCACCCTCCATCGCCACCGCATAGCCGGCCGAACGTCCGATGAAATAGGCATGCTCGCAGCCGGCGAGCTGCTCGGCGAGCCCGGCAATCTCGGCCTCGCGAGCAAGGATACCGGCGATCTGCTCCGGCAGATCCGCGAGTGCGGCGAGGAGCCGCGCGCCATCGGCGGTCGAGAGATCACGGATGCGGCCAAGGTGAATCGCGAGAAGCACCATCGCGACTGCCGTGCAGGTGAAGGTCTTGGTCGATACGACCGCGATCTCCGGGCCGGCGTGCAGGTAGATGCCGCGGCCGCATTCGCGCGCGATCGTGCTGCCGACCACGTTGACGATGCCGAGCACCCGCCCGCCCTTGCGCTTGACCTCCTGCACCGCCGCCAAAGTGTCGAAGGTCTCGCCCGATTGGCTGACGGCGATATAGAGCGTGTCGCGCTCGATAACCGGGTTGCGGTAGCGGAATTCGGAGGCCGGCTCGGCATGCGCCGGCAGCCGGGCCAATTGCTCAATCAGATGCGCGCCGATCGCGCCGGCGATATAGGCCGAGCCGCAGCCGAGGATCTTGACCCGGCGGATGTCGAGCAGCTCGTGCGCAGCAAGCTCGATCCCGCCCAAATGAGTCGTCTGAAAGCGTGTCTCGAGCCGCCCGCTCAAGGTGCGGGCGACCGCCTCAGGCTGTTCGGCAATCTCTTTCCTCATGAAATGTGCGTATTCGCCCTTGTCGAAGGCCTCGCTCGTCCACGTAATCGTCGACGGGGTCTTTGCAGTCGGACCGCCGTCGAGGGTTACGGTTTCGAACCCGTCGGCCCGCACCAGGGCGACTTCGCCATCGTCGAGATAGACGACGCTGCGGGTATGCCGCACCAGAGCCGCGGCGTCTGAAGCAACAAACATCTCCCGCTCGCCGATACCCAGCACGACCGGACTGCCGTTGCGCGCGACGACGATCGCCTCGGGGCGCGCCGCGTCGAGCACGGCGAGCCCGTAAGTGCCGGTGACCAGCCGCAATGCCGCGCGCACCGCCTCGTCGAGTCCGTGCTCCGGCATCGCCGCGATCAGGTGCGCCAGCACCTCTGAATCGGTCTCGGAGCGAAAGGCGACACCAGTATTTTCGAGTCGCGCGCGCAGTGCCGCGGCATTCTCGATGATGCCGTTGTGGATGACAGCGATGCGGTTCGTCCCGTCGCAATGCGGGTGAGCGTTCTTGTCGCTCGGCTCGCCATGCGTCGCCCAGCGCGTATGGGCGATGCCGGGCGAGCCTTTGAAGCGGCCCGGCAGCAGCCTATCGAGGTCGCGAACCCGCCCCTTGCACTTGGCGAGGCGCAGCTCGCCTGCGTGGGCGACCGCAATCCCGGCAGAATCATAGCCGCGATATTCGAGCCGGTGCAGCCCCTCCATCAGGATCGGCGCTGCGTCGCGTTTGCCGATGTAGCCGACGATGCCGCACATCGAGGATCTCCTCAGCCGTAGATCATGCGTCGGATCTGCCGCTCGCTGTATTGGGGCGCGCGAAACCGCCAGCGCTCGAGCTCGGCGGCGAGCCGCGCGAAGATCTCGCTGTTCGGCAGCCCTTCGCCCTGCAGTGCCCGATGCCGCCGGCACACGAACTCTTCCGGCCGCTCGTCGAGAAACGACAGCACCTCGTCGACCAGCCGGGCCGCCTCAGCGCGGCTCAACCGCGTCGTGCGCACCAGATAGACGACGAGGTCCTCGAACTCGATTGGCTCCGACATCGCCGCAACGTCTGAATATTTGAACCGAAAGGCAAGAATTTTGCCCGGTTCCGGGCAGATTCAATGAATCATTCCGGGAGGCTCGGTGTTCACGAGCTGCGCGATCACATCGATGATCCGGCGCCAGCAGGCTTCGCCGGCGCGGTCGCCGTCCGCTGCAAACTCCTCGGCCCGTCGGGCGCTCTCCGTTTGCGCCGTCGCGCCGTACCACCAGAGCATCAGGGAGGCGGTGCGCCAGATTTCGATCTCGGTCATCATCCCGAGAAAGCTACACGGCGCCCGAATTACAAATGGTTAGCAGGCGCCGGAAGAGCCGTCGCCTCAGGCGCTCACCAGTGCGTGTCGAAGCGCTCGAACGCGTGCGGAATGCGGCGGATGTCGACCAGCAACTCGTTCTGTAGTTCGGCCGGGGTACCGGCGGGAAAATTCATTTCGATCGAGTTGGCAAGGCCGCCGAACCGCTGATCGATCGCCCGGGTGATTTCGTCGTAAGTACCGCATGCCGCGAAAATGCGCACGACCTCGTCCGAGACCTCGCCGGCCATCTCGTTCCAGCGTCCCTTAAGGGACATCGCGTGCAGTTTCAGCCCGAGCTCGTCGAGCCCGTGCAACGACAGGATCGGCAGATAGCTGCGCGTCGAGCCGTAAAAGGCGACGCGTTGGCGCACCCATTCGAACGCTTTGGCGACGGTCTTTGCATCGGGTCCGGTGATCACAAAACCGCCGCCGAACACATCGAAATTCGCGCGGCTGCGCCCGCTGCGACGCATCCCTTCCGCAATGCGCGGCAACGCGACCTCGTCGACATAGCGGCGCGAGCAAAGCGGATGCAGACGCACCCCGTCGCAGACTTCACCGGCGACCCGGAGCATCGCTTCGCCGACGGCGGCGATCGTGACCGGCACCATCGGCAGCCCGGTCGGTTCCGGCGAGAAGTCGGGGGTCATCAGGGTCAGCTTGTAGTGCTCGCCCCGGTACTCGAGCTTTTCGCCCGTCTCCCAGCAACGCCAGACCGCTCGCAATGCCCGGATATAGTCGCGCAGTCGCGGTGCCGGCGGGCTCCAGGAAATGCCGAACCGGCGCTCGTTGTGGCCTCTGACTTGGCTGCCGAGCCCCAGCACGAACCGCCCGTTCGAGTTCGCCTGCAGATCCCACGCCTGGCCCGCCACGATCGTCGGGCTGCGTGGGAAGGCGACGGCGATCGACGGCGTCAGCTCGATCCGTTCGGTGGCGAGTGCCGCAAAGGCGAGTGGCGCGAAGACGTCGTGATTGAGCTCTGCGGTCATCAGCGCATCAAAGCCGGCGGCCTCGGCGGCGGCGGCGAACGGACCCGCATCGCGCCACTGTCGCATCGGCATCATCGTAAAAACGCGCATCTTTCTTTCCTCCGGGCGGTATCATAACCGCGAGAGGGAGGAACGGTCATGTATGTCGGGACACAAATCCGGCCGCGCGACGACAGCGATTACCGGGTGTGGGCCCAGCTCGCTGTGCGGCATGTCTGCATCGACCCGCCCGGCAACCCGCATCATTGGTCACTCGACGATCTGCATCGCCACCGTGAGCATGTCGAGTCGTTCGGCCTCTCGCTCGACATGGTGCAACTGCCATTGTCGTCGCGGCCGATCGAGGAGGCGGAGAGCCCGCACATCCTCCTCGGCAAGGAGCCCGAACGGCAGCGCGAGATCGACAGCATCTGCGGCCTGATCGAGCGGCTCGCCGCGGCCGGCATCCCGGCCGCAAAGTACAATCTTTGCATCATCGGCATCCCGCGCACCGAGCGGGAGCCGGGGCGCGGCGGCTCGCGCAACGCCGCCTTCCGCTGGGGCCGCGCGGACCAGAACGCTCCGCCCGGCAAGGCGGGGATCCTATCCGAGGACGAGAATTGGGAGCGGATCGACCATTTTCTCGGCACCGTCGTCCCGGTCGCGACCGCCGCCAAGGTGCGCCTCGCCTGCCATCCGCACGACCCCTACACGCCGCCCGGCTACCGCGGTGTCACCCGCGTGCTGGGCACGGTCGCGGGGCTGAAGCGGTTCGTGACAATGTACGAGAGCCCTTATCACGGGCTCAATTTCTGCCAGGGCACCGTCGCCGAGATGCTCGACGATCCGGGGCGCGAGATCTTCGAGGTGATCCGCTGGTTCGGCGAGCGCGGCAAGATCTTCAACGTCCATTTCCGCAACATCAAGGGCCGCAAGCTCGATTTTATGGAGGCGTTCCCGGACGAGGGCGATATGGACATGGCCCGTTCGCTCGTCGCCTATCGCGATGTCGGCTACCCCTATATGCTGATGCCTGACCACGTGCCGCAAATCGACGGCCGTGATCCCTCCGGTGTCGCCTTCGCCTATTGCTACGGCTACATCCAGGCATTGCTCGACGCGCTCGTGCCGCGGCCCGATCGGGCCGGCGCCTGACCGCCAGGGGGCACATCGCGAGGTGGCCTTGCACTCCCAAAAACAATGAATTCGCTCCCTCACGCCCGAGCGAGATCCATGGGAACGCCGAAAAATATTGTTTTTCAATCTATTAAAAGTGAAATTCGCGACCCGAGAAAGCAGTCGGATCCCGCCTGGGATCAACGAATTCGACCCGCCGTAACAACGAATTCGGCAATCGAAAAACAACAAGTTTGGCGGCTTGAAGAAGGCTGAGTGCGCACAGCACACGGTTGGCTCGATCCGTCTCACTCGATCACGTCGTCGGCGCGGGCGAGCAGTGTGGGCGGAATATTAAGGCCGAGCGCCTTGGCGGTTTTAAGATTGATGACGAACTCGAATTTGGTCGCTTGATAAATCGGGATGTCGCCCGGTTTGGCTCCGTTGAGGATCTGGTGCACGTCATCGGCCATGCGCCGCCCGAGTTCGCCGAGGTCGGCCCCATAGGACATCAGCCCGCCTGCCTCCACGTACTCACGATAGCCATATATCGCCGGCAAGCGGCTGTTCTCGACCAGCTCGACGATCAACTGACGGTAGGGAAAGTGGTCACCTCTGTCGCTCACCATGATCGCGTCCAGACGTTCCTGCGCGATTTCCGCGAACACGCGTCGATACTCGGACGCTGTCAACTCCTGGAGCAGCGCTGGGATCACCGACATTTCCAATTGTTGGCCCGCTTGCTGAAACGCGCGTTGAAGCGCCTGTACATCGGCGCCTTCCCACCCATTGCGCGGCGTCAGATATGCGACTTTAGATGTCGCAGGGACGGCGTCTTTGAGGATCTGCAGGCGCTTTGCGTAGGTTTCGTCGTCGAAGAGGCTGACCCCGGTGAAATTGCCGCCGGGATGCGCCAGGCTCGTCACGAGTCCGGCCCCGATCGGGTCGACCCCTATCCAGACGATCGGTATGGTGCCGGTGGCTGCGCGGGCGGCTAGCGCGACCGGGTTGCTAATGGCAACGATCACCTCCGGGTTGCGGCTGGCGAGCTCGCGAGCGAGATCGGGAAAGCCCCCGGGATGCCCATCTCCGGAATAGCGCTCGACCCAGAGGTTTTGTGCTTCGACATCGCCCAGCCGGCGCAGCTCCTCAAAAAACGGCTGGTAGAGCCTCCGACTTAAGACGTCAGAACTGGTTCCGCTGATAATAGCGACGGGACCTGCACCGATGACGATCGCGATCCGGTGCTGCTTCGCCGGCTCCTGCGCCCGAGCCGATTGTGGGGCGGCCGCAAGCAACAGACCGATCGCGAAATCGCGCCGCCTCATTCAATCACTTCGTCGGCGCGCGCGAGCAATGCGGCAGGAATAGTAATACCGAGTTCCTTCGAGGCCTTCAGATTGATAATGAATTCGAATTTAGTCGGTTGGTAAATCGGGATGTCGCCCGGCTTGGCCCCGTTGAGGATCTGGTGCACATCATTGGCCATGCGCCGAAAGAGCTCGACGAGGTCGGTCCCATAGGCCATCAGCCCACCCGCCTCTGCGTAATCTCGGAACGGATAGATCGCCGGCAAGCGGCTTTTCTCAGCCAGCTCGACGATCAACTGCCGGTACGGAAAAAGCTCGCTCGTGCTGCTGACGATGAGCGCGTCCGGCGGGTCCCGTGCGATTTCAGCGAATGCGCGCAGATATTCGGACGACGTCAATTCCTCGACTAGTACATCTGTCAGCGAGACCTCGAGTATGTGGCTCGCCTTTCGAAGCTCATCTCGTGCCCGCTGCCCAAAGGCGCCTTCCCAGTCCGTGCGTATATCCAGGTACGCGACTTTGGATGCCGAAGGTATGACTTCCTTGAGGATCTGCAGCCGCTTTCCATAGATCTCGAACTCCTCGACCCTGACACCTGTGAGATTGCCGCCAGGGCGCGCCAGGTTCGGCAAGACTCCCGAGCTGGTAAAGGTCCCGGAGGCGACAATCGGTATCGTGCTGGTGGCCGCGTCGACGGCCAGCGTGATGGGACCGGCAACGGCAACGATCACATCCGGGTTCCGGCTGACCACCTCGCGAGCGAGATCGGCGAAGCCCTCGGGCCGCCCCTCGCCGGAATATCGCTCGATGGTTAGGTTTTGTCCCTCGACATCGCCCAACCTGCGCAGCTCCTCGAAAAACGCCTGCCAGAGGCGAATTCCCTTATCATTGATCCGGGCGGCGGGACCCGTAGAGAGGACGATCGCAATCCGGTGCTGCTTGGCCTGCTCCTGCGCCCTCACTGTTCGGCCCGCGCCCGCGAGCAACAGACCAATCGAGAAATCGCGCCTTCTCATTCGATCACCTCGTCGGCGAGCGCGAGCAGCGATGGCGGGATCGTGAGGCCGAGCGATTTGGCGGTCTTGAGATTGATGACGAGCGCGAATTTCGTCGATTGGTAAATCGGGATGTCGCCCGGTTTGGCCCCATTGAGGATTTCGTGCACGTCATCAGCCATGCGCCGCCCGGCTTCGCCTTGGTCGGCCTCATAGGCCATCAGCCCGCTCGCCTCCACGTACTCACGGAAGCCGTAGATCGCCGGCAAGCGGCTCTTCCCAACCAGGTCAACGATCAGCTGCCGGTATGGGATGAGGTCACCCAGTTCGCTGACCATGATCGCGTCCGGCCGCTCCTGCGCGATTTCGCCGAACACGCGCCCAAACTCAGGCGGTGTCGACTGCTGCAGCAGCATCGGGATCAGCGAGATTTGTAGACGCCCGCTTGCCTCCTGATACGCTGGTCGAAAGGCCTGTCCATAGGCGCCTTCCCACGTCCCGCGCGGCGTCAGGAACGCGACCTTGGATGCGGACGGGACGGCTTCCTTGAGGATTTGCAGGCGCTTCGCGGAGAATTCTGCGTCATAGAGGCTGACCCCGGTGATATTGCCGCCCGGATGCGCCAGGCTCGTCGCGAGGCCAAGCCGGGTCGGGTTGGCCCCCAGCCAAACGATCGGTATTGTGTCGGTCGCTGCGCGGACCGCCAATGCAACGGGGTTGGTAGAGGCAACGATCACGTCCGGGTTGCGGCCGAGAACCTCGCGAGCGAGTTCGGGAAAGCCCTCGGGGCGTCCCTCTCCGGAATACCGCTCGATTGTAAGGTTTTTTCCCTCGACGTCGCCCAGACGGCGCAGCTCTTCGAAAAACGCCTGGTAGAAGCGGCGACTTACTGGTTCGCTGCTCGTCTCGCTGATGCGAGCGATGGTGCCTCCGGCGATGACTATCGCGATCCGGTGCTGCTTCGCCCGCTCCTGCGCCCATACCGATTGCGTGGCGGACGCGAGCAACATACCGAGCGTGAAGTCGCGCCGTCTCAATCGATCACCTCGTCGGCGAGCGCGAGCAGCGCGGGCGGAATGGTGAGGCCCAGTGCCTTGGCGGTTTTCTGATTGATGACGAGCTCGTATTTGATGGGCTGATAGATCGGGATGTCGCCCGGCTTGGCCCCGTTGAGGATCTCGTGCACCTCATCGGCCATGCGCCGCCCGACCTCGGCGAGGTCCCCTCCATACGCCATCAGCCCGCCTGCCTCCGCGTAGTCGCGCCAAGGGCACATGGCCGGCAAGCGGCTCTTATTGGCCAACTCGACAATCAACTGATGGTAGGCAGTGAGGTCAGCTCTGCCGTGCACCATAATCGCGTCCGGCCGGTTCTGCGCGAGTTCAGCAAAGACGCGCTGATATTCGGATGGAGTCGACTCCTCGAGCAGCACCCCAACCACCGAGATTTTCAATTGCCGGCTCGGCTCGCTAAGCGATCGTGCATCCGCTTCCCAATACGTACGCAAGTCCAAGTAGGCGACCCTGGATACCGAAGGGAGGGCATCCTTCAAGACCTGCAGGCGCTTTCCGTCGATCCCGTTCCCCGCGAAAACAGTGACGCCAGTGATGTTGCCGCCTGGGCGAGCGAGGCTCGTTACCAATCCGGCCTGGATCGGATCGCCGCCCACCCAAACGATCGGTATTGTACTGGTGGCTGCGCGGGCCGCCTGGGTGATGAAATCGCTGCTGACGACGATCACGTCGGGATTTCGATCGACGACCTGGCGAGCGAGGCCGGCGAAGCCCTCGGGCCGCCCCTCGCCGGAATACCGCTCGACGGTGAGGTTTTGTCCCTCGATATCGCGCAGCCGGCGCAGCTCCTCGAAAAACGCGCGATAAGTTCGAATGCCGGTGTCGCTGATCAGAGCAATAGGCCCTGCGGGGCGAACGATTGCAATCCGGTGCTGCTTTGCCTGCGCCTGCGCCTGAAAGCTCGTGACGCTCGCGAGCAGGAGCCCGGCCGTGAAATCACGCCGCCTCATTCGATGACCTGGTCGGCGAGGGCGAGCAGTCTTGGCGGGATGGTCAGGTTCAGCAAGCGGGCCGTCTTCAAGTTGATGTAGAGCTCGTAACGCGTCGGCTGCTCGACCGGAATGTCGGCTGGGCTCGTTCCTTTGATGATCTTGTCGATTTGCGCAGCAGCCCGACGAGTCATTGCGAAACGATCGGCGTCGAGGCTCACCAATCCTCCAGCTATAACCATCCGCCTGAAGGGGTCGCACGACGGGAGATGGGCCGCGATCGCGAGATCGGCGATCTGCTCGCCCGCATTAGAGAGCAGAGCTGTACGGGTCACAAAGAGGGCCTCTGCCCCGCCGTTCTTGATACCGGCAAACGCCGTTTCGAGTTCGTCAGCCGATTTGATGTCGATGGGCACAAGAGTCAGCCCGAGGTCTCGTGCCGCCTGGTCCAGCGCGGCCCATTCAAATCCGCTCCCGTAAAATGAGAAGGATCGCTCAGCGAAATCGCGAAGGACAGCCACTCGGTTGAGGTCCGGTACGATTTCTTTCAGAATTTGCAGCCGCTTCCCGTTTATCTCCAACGCGGCTTCGGCAGCTATGCCGGTCATGTTACCGCCCGGATGTGCGAGGCTTTCGACGAGCCCAAGCTCCACTGGGAAACCGATCGATATGAACACCGTCGGCAGGCCGCCGGCTAATTTCTTGGCCGGCATTCCGGCATTTCCCCAAACAACCAATAGGTCGACTTGCGGGACCAAGGAGATGATAGCCTCTTCTATCTTGTCCGCCTGCGCACCCGCAAATCGATGCAACAGAACGATATTCCGGCCCTGCACATAACCGAGGTCAGCGAGGCTCTGTTCCAGCGCTCGCGCAAAGGGTTCGCCCTGCTCGGGTGGAACGGTTCCCACATGGCCTATTCGCCAGACCTTGCCCGTTTGCTGAGCAGCGGCACCGCACGGCAACGCCAGCGCAGCACCGTAAATCACGCCAATGAAATCGCGCCGCCTCACTCGATCACCTCGTCGGCGAGCGCGAGCAATGCGGGCGGGACGGTAAGGCGGAGCGTCTTGGCGGCGTTCAGATTGATCAGGAACTCGAATTTGGTCGATTGATAGATTGGGATGTCGCCCGGTTTGGCCCCGTTGAGGACCTGGTGCAAATCGTCGGCGATGCGCTGCCAGAGCTCGGCGAGGTCGGTGCCATAGGCCATCAGCCCACCCGCCTCGGCGTACTCGCGGTAGGGGTACATCGCCGGCCAGCGGCTTTTCTCGACAAGCTCGACGATCAGCTGACGGTATGGATAAAGCTCAGCTGTGCCGCTGATGATGATCGCGTCCGGCGACGGCTGCGCGAATTCACCGAACACGCGCTGATACTCGGCCGGTGTCGACTCCTGGAGCAGCAAAGGGATAAGAGAGATCGCCAGTTGTCGGCCTGCGTCGCGAAACTGTTGACCGTCGGTACCTTCCCACGCCGTGCGCATCGCCAAGACCGCGACCTTGGATGCCGAAGGGACGGCTTCTTTGAGGATCTGCAGGCGCTTTCCATTGATTTCTTCGCCCACGTCAACGGTGATGCCGGTAATGTTGCCGCCAGGTCGCGCCAGACTCGGCACGAGTCCCAACCTGGTGTAAGCCCCGGAGCCGACGATCGGTATTGTACTGGTGGCTGCGCTGACGGCCTGCATGATGGGAGGGCTAATGGGAACGATCACATCCGGGTTCCGGCTGACGACCTCGCGAGCAAGATCGGCATAGCCCTCCGGCCGCCCCTCGCCGGAATAGCGCTCGACGGCGAGGTTTTCACCGTCGATGTCGCCCAATCGGCGCAGCTCCTGCCAAAACGCCTGCCAAGCGCGACTAGCCGGGTCGTTGATGCGGGCGACGGGACCTGAAGCGATGACGATCGCAATCCGGTGCTGCTTCGCTCGCTCTTCCGCCCGCGCCGTTCGGGCTGCACACGCGAGCAACACACCGGCCGTGAAATCGCGCCGCCTCATTCAATGACCTCGTCGGCAGTCGCGAGCAGCCGGCGGGATGGCAAGACCGATTGCCTTGGCGGCCTTCAGTCTCGCGCGCAATGCTCGGGCAGTTCCCGCCTCGTCGAGGCCCACCAGCCGGCTGTCGCCGAAAACGCGCATATCTGGGCCGACCGCTTCGACGGCCTGCTCGACGACATCTTCGAATTGCAGGACGAGGTCGCAAGCAGCGTCGTCGGGGGCAACTGCGCAGCAGACCGCCTCGATCACGCTCGGGAACTCGATCAGAATGCCGTCGCCGGTTGTCTTGACGATGCGCCCGCGATGCTCGCCAATTTTGGGGTCGATCAGTTCGCGCCGATGCGCCCTCAGCCGCGCGAGGGTACCTTCCTCGTCGGCGCCCATAAGCCTGCTGTACCTCGCGATGTCCGCGGCGAGGATGGCGGCCAGCCTGCGTTCGAGGCGTTCCATGGCTAAAGAGGCGCTCCCTGAACCGGCATGCCGCCGAATAGATTATCGGCTGTCACGGGCATTCTACCCCCAAAGGGCGAGGGCCTGGTATTCCCTTCCGGCGAGTCGGTCCGTCTTGGTTCTCGCCGTGAAGTGGCAGGAACCGGTTGAGGCACGGGTTGCCCGCGCGCAAAGGGCATGACTGAACAACGCGTCCACACGTTATCATTTCTTCCGTCGCTGAAGGCGGGCGGAACGAAGGAGAATTCAGGGATGGATAGCGCCGTCGAAACATCTGCGATGCGCAAGATCTATGTGCGGCTATTGCCCTTCGCGGTGCTGAGCTATTTCCTCGCGTATATCGACCGCATCAACGTCAGCTTCGCCGGGCTGACGATGCGCGACGATCTGAACATGTCGGCCGCCGCCTTCGGCTTCGCGCTCGGCACTTTCTACTGGGGCTATTTCATCTTCGAGGTGCCGAGCAACCTGATCATGGAAAAGGTCGGCGCGCGGTTGTGGATTGCCCGCATCATGATCACCTGGGGGATCCTCGCCGGCATCACCGCCACCGTCACCGGGTCTACCAGCTTCGGGATTGTGCGCTTTTTACTCGGTGTCGCGGAAGCCGGGTTTTTCCCTGGGATATTGCTCTATTTCACCTACTGGTTCCCGAGCTATCACCATGCCCGCATCGTTTCCGGCTTTCTGATCGGGTTGCCGGTCGCGGTGGCGCTCGGGGCGCCGATCTCCACGGGGCTTCTCGGCCTCGACGGCTGGCTCGGCCTGCGCGGCTGGCAGATCATGTACCTCGCCGAGGCGGTTCCGACCGTGCTGATCGGCATCGTTACGTTTTTCCTGCTGACCGACAAGCCGGAGCAGGCAAGGTTCCTGTCGGAAGAGGAAAAGACCTGGCTTACGGCAAAGCTTCGCTCGGAGCGGCGGGCCAAGGACGCGGTGCGAACCTTCAGCTTATGGGAGGCGATGTACAATCCCAAAGTCTTGCTGCTGTCGTTGAACTATCTCGGCATCGTCACGGCGAGCCTGGGTATGCTGTTCTTCATTCCACAGATCATCAAATCGCTTGGCGATTTCAGCAATATGGAAGTCGGGTGGCTGACCATGATCCCCTACATCTGCGGCGGGATAAGCATGGTGATTTGGGGCCATTTCTCCGACCACATGAACGAGCGGCGTTGGAATTTGCTGGGGGCGTGCGAGGTCGCCACGGACGGGCTTGTGATCGCCGGCATGACCATGGGCACCTGGTGGGCGCTCGTCGGCATGTCGATCGCGGCGATCGGGTTCTACGGCTCGAAGGGGCCCTTCTGGGCGATGCCCCCGATGTTTCTGACCGGCATGGCGGCGGCCGGTGCGATCGCGTGGATCAATTCCCTCGGCAATCTCGGCGGCTTCTTCGGTTCATGGTATGTCGGATTTATGAAGGACCTGACCGGGAGCTACGCGGGCGGGCTTTACGGGCTGGCGCTGTTCGGCCTGATCGCCGCCTTCATTTCGGCTTTCTTTCTGCATATCCCGGATCCCACCATCTCCGTGCGCGCCCCGGAGGCGCTGAGCGCAGCGCAATGAGCCGAGGCATCGCTGGGCGCCGGCATCATTCCTGCCAATCCTCAAACCGCAGTCCCTGCACGCGTTCGAATTCCTGCGCATTGTGAGTCACAAGGATCATGTCGCGCGCCACGGCTTGCCCGGCGATCAGAACATCATAGGGGCCGATCGGTGTTCCTTTGGCGGCTAGCGAGGCGCGGACCTGCCCGGCTTGTCGGGCGTCCTCCTTGTCGAACTCGAGCACGGCGAACTGCAGAGCATCGATCAGAGCCGCGTTGTGTGCCGCTCGTCGGCTCTTGAACGCGCCATAGAAGAGCTCGTGCGCGACGATGGCTGAGATCGCCACGTCGCCCGGCCTCTCTCGCCGTGCGCGCTGCGCTGTTTTCGAGGTCGTGTCATTGAGCAGACCGATAACGGCGTTCGCATCCAGGAGATAGCGCATCAGCGAAACAATTCGTCGAGCGCGGGGCGCTCCTGCTGCTGCGGCTGTTCGTTGACGGCTTGAACAAAATCGTCGTCGAGCTTGTCGGCGATCGCGTCGAGCCAGCTCCAATCCTCGGCCACCGGCTCGAGGATGACGGCAGTGCCGTGACGCCGAATACGGGCCTCCTTGCCGCGGAAGCGGAACTCTTTCGGAAGCCGTACTGCTTGAGATCGCCCTGACCAGAAAAGCTTTGCCGTTTTCATTGCCCATATACCGTAAGATATCTTTGATATATAGCATCAGGTCGGTGCATCGTATAGACCCCCTACGAGGTCTCGGAGCTTCCTGTATCCCCGCCCCGGCATCCGATCCGAATTCGCATGAGGAGATACCCGACATGACCCAAACCGTCGCCCGCCTGCTGGCCGAAAGCCTCGAAGCGCATGATGTCGACCAGGTCTACTGCGTGCCGGGTGAGAGCTATGTCGGGCTGACCAGTGCGCTGATCGAGAAGAACTCGATCCGGGTCATCGTCTGCCGCCACGAAGGCGGCGCCGGGTTTATGGCGGTGGCCGACGGCAGGCTGCGTGACCGCGCCGGAGTCGCCCTGGTCTCGCGTGGGCCGGGGTTGTCGAACGCGATGGTGGCGTTGCATTCGGCCTATCACGACGCGACACCTATCGTAATGCTGATTGGCCAGGTGGAGCGGCAGGATTTCGGCCGGCTGGCATTGCAGGAGCAAAATTATTCGCGGCTGCTGTCGGACGTGACCAAGGTGGTGATCGAGGTCAACGAACCGGAACAAGCATCGGAAGCAATTGCCCGCGCTTTTCACGTCGCGGAGAGCGGCACGCCCGGCCCGGTTGCGGTTGTCGTCCCCGAGGATGTCTTTGACGCCGAAACCGACGCAGCGGTCGACCTGGCCCGCCCGCGCGTCGTGTCGGCGCCGCGTCCGAACGATCTCGACCGGCTGGCAGTGATGCTCGAAGCGGCCGACCGGCCATTGGTATTGGTCGGCGGCGGGCTATTGGCCGATGCTGTGCATGACAAGGCCGTCTTTGCCGATCTCAATCGCTTGGCCGAGCAGTGGGTGTTGCCGATCAGCCCGACCCATCGCCGCCCTCAGCTCTTTGACGCGACCCATCCGAATTACGGCGGCTATATGGGGATCAGGGTGCCGCCCGATCTGCTTGGCGAGATGAAGCGCGCCGACCTGCTGGTGGCCTTGGGCGAGCGTATGACCAACTCAGTCAGCCAGTCCTACACCTTCCCGACCGCGCCCAAGCCGCAGTTGCCGTTTGTCCACGTCTGGCCCGATCCCAATGAGGTGGGCCGCGTCTGGCGGCCCGATCTTGGCTTGCCGTGCAGTCCCTACGAAGTGATCCGGGCGTTGCTGCGCCGCGGGGCTCCCGCCAACTCCGCCAAGCGGCGCGGCTGGGTCGATAGGCTCAATGCGATCCACCGGAAGCTTCTGGCCAAAGAATGGGACCCGACCGGCGACGGCATCAATTTCGCAGCGATCGTCTGCGAGGTCGACAAGCACCTCGCACCCGACGCCACGGTGACGACAGACGCCGGCAATTTCGCGAGCTTCGTCCACCGCTATATCGGGTTCCGGCAGGGGCAGGTCTTTCTCGCCTCGGTGGTGGGTGCCATGGGTTCGGGCATGCCGATGGCGGTGGCCGCGGCGTTGCGCCGGCCGGGGACGCAGGTCGTCGCCTTTGTCGGCGACGGCGGCGCCTTGATGACCGGCAACGAGATCGCCACCGCCCGCCAATATGGCGTCAATCCGATCATGATCATCTCCGACAATGGCATGTACGGCACGATCGGCATGCACTCCTATGTCCGCTACCCCGAGCGACCATTGATGGCCGGCACTCGACTGACCAACCCGGACTTCGCGCAATGGGGCCGCTCGTTCGGCGCCGAGGGCATTACGATCAAGAGCGAGGCGGAGATCGCCGACGGCATCGCCCGGGCGTTTTCCGTGCAGACGAGGCCTGTGGTCGTGCATTGCCAGACCTCGGCGATCCAGATGAGCGCCTGGCGCCGCTATACCCGCTCGGCAACCTTGCCGTAGATCGCACGGGCGCAACTCGCCGGACGATGATCCCGCCTTGCCTTTGGCTCGTGTCGCCTGGGCAGTCGGCGCTCCCTTCATAGCGGTCATGGAAGCGACCCCTAGCCCACATTGGAAATGGGTTGCCGTGCCGGGGCCCGGGGTGGGATCCTATCGAGGTCTTTCAGGCCCGAACATTCGGGATCGTACATCGAGGGAGACCGAAGATGCCCGCGCCGACCAATCCGAATCCAAAGATCTACGGATATCACGCTCATATCTATTACGACACTGCGACAAAGCCGATCGCCGAGCGGTTCCATCAGCGGCTGTCGGCGGCCTATCCGGTCGAGATGGGCCAATTCAGCGGCGAGCGGGTCGGCCCGCATCCGGTGCCGCAGTTCCAGATCATCTTCACCAGGGCGCTGTTTCAAGAGGTCGTGCCCTGGATGATGCTGAACCGCGAGGGTCTCGACATCTTGGTCCATCCGCTGACCGACGACATGGTCGACGACCACACGGTCTATGCCCTTTGGCTAGGAAAGCCTGTCGCCCTCGTCCTCGACCACATGCAACGCCGCGGCTACCGCGACGCACTGCTGCCGGCCAGCGAGCGGAAAGCAGCATAATCGGGGCTTCTACATCATCGACGCATCTGCCGGGTCGCCCGAGATCATGGTCGAGCGGTCGCCCAAACTGCGCGAGATCCGGTCCGCCCGGCTCGACGACAGTTGGTGCCAGGAGGTCATGCCGCAGCTCGAGTAGTTGAATTGGAGGGGAAGAACCGAATGCTGAGATTGCTGGGAGTGGGCCTGCTGCTCGGCACCGCCCTCGCCAGCGTCGGTTGGGCGCAAGGCTCGGCCAAGTTCGATGGCCAGTACAGGGGAGAACTTACCCTCACGAAAGAACTCAAGGAGAACTGTACCCAGCCTCCGCTAGGAGCACTTTACCCTTTAAGGATATCCAGGGGTGAGGTTCAGTTTGTCTACATCCCGCGATTCGACACGACATTGAGGGGAACGGTTAACGAGAATGGGATGTTCAAAGCCGATGCCCGGTTGAAGCACGGGTCTGTGCGGATGACAGGACGCATCCAAGGAAATAATATCACGGCGCATATCGTATCTCCAAGTTGCAATTACACCTTTAAGACGAAGGACTAGCTAGACTAAGCTCGCCTTATTCGAGTCGTCGGCACATTGTCGAGCCTACGGCGTGCGCCGTAAACTTTAACTGACGTGCATTTGGTCGGTCTTGTGAGGTGTGATGGCTGATCGAGAATTTCGGGTTGTCGTCGCCGGTGCGGGCGTGTCGGGGCTGTTCATGGCCGAGACCTTGAAACGCGCCAGTATCGATTTTACCGTCTACGAAAAGGCTGGCGAGGTCGGCGGGACCTGGCGGGACAACACCTTTCCCGGTCTTTTTGTCGATGTCCTGTCGCGTCAATACGAGTTTCCGTTCCAGCCCAACTACGATTGGTCGCGCAAATATGCGCCGGCCACCGAGATCTGGGCCTACCTCAAGAAGGTCGCGCGCGACCGGGGGCTCATCAAATTCATCCGCTTCAATGAGGAGATCGTCGCGGCGCGGTTTACCGACGGTCGTTGGCACCTCCAGACGGCCAAGGGCAACTCGGATGTTGCCGACGTCTTTGTCTGCGCCACCGGATTTCTCCACAAGCCGCTCTTTCCGGAAATTGCCGGGCGCGAGAGTTTCGCCGGCCCGTCTTTTCACTCGGCGCGCTGGGATCACGGCGTGTCATATGCGGGCAAGCGCTGGGGCGTCATTGGCAGCGGCGCCAGTGGCGTGCAGATCACCGAGGCGCTGGCCTGGGCGGGGTGCGACGTCACCCAGTTCATCCGCCGCGCGCAATGGGTCCATATCCGCGAGAACCCACACTCGACCTGGCGCGAGCGCCTGAGGCTGCGGCTCCCCTTCGGCTATCGACGCGAGCAGCGCCGGCTGTGGCAATTGATCATCGACGGCGATCGGTGGCGCCTCAAGCCCGGGCCGCAGCGCGAGGCGATGGAGCGCGAATACCTTTCCTATCTCGACTGCATCAAGGACCCCGCGCTGAAACAGAGGCTGATGCCCGACTACAATCTCGGCTGTACACGCATCCCGAAGTCAGACAGGAACTACTATGAAGCGGTCCAGCTGCCCAACGCGCACATCGTCAAGGGCGAGATCGCTCGCATCGTGCCGGATGGCGTCGTCATGGCCGACGGGACGCAGGCGGCGCTGGACGTGCTGGTCTTTGCCACCGGCTTCGATGCGCATGCCTACATGCGCCCGATGACGGTGACGGGGCTCAACGGCACGACCATCGATGAGGCATGGCGGGAAAAGATCTATTCCTATGGCGGCATCGCGCTGCCGGGCTTTCCCAACCTCTTCATGCTCTACGGGCCGTTCGCCCCGGTCAACAACGTGCCGGTGCCGCTCGGCCTCGACCAGGAGATCGCCTGTATTATGCGGCTGATTGCCGAGGTCCGCGCCCGCCGCGCCGCGGTCGCACCGACCGTCGCCGCGACCGAGAAATTCCTCGCCCGGCTCGGTTCCGCCTTTCCTGGTACCGTTTGGATCGGCGGTTGCAAGAACTGGTATACCGGCGATCAGCCCACACCGGTGCTCTGGCCGTTGCCGCAGAACGAGCACAAGGCGTTCTTCGCAGAGGTGCCGGCGGAAGATTTTGAATTTATCCCCGTCGGGTAGAGCAGCGGCTAATGGTCGGCATACATGCGAGACTTGATCGCCTCGAGTTGGGCGATCACGTTCGGGTCGACGATTCGCGTAAACCGCGGCACCTCCTTTCCGTTCCACTCGGCCGGCTGAAAAAACATATGCAGGGGACGCAGGTCGAAGAGACCGCCATTCCGGTAAGCATATGCGTCCTCGTATAATGGCCGGTATACTTGCATGAAAGCGTCTTCGGGTCGACAATCGTCTTCGGTGTGGTGGCCGACACCATAAATATAATATGCGTAATTATTCAGCGGGCCGCCCGGGTCATGTTTGAAGTGGTAATAATATCCGGGCTCGGGCAGCTTGCTGGGAGGAGATATGTCGTACGCCATATCCTCGTCCTGATTTCGAGATGGCCGAGCTAAGGGCGGCGACTACGCGAACGACTCCGTCATCGCTGAGTACACCAAGGTGCGCAAGTCCCGGCGCAATGTCAGGCGCGCCTCGCTGCCGATCACCTGTGTCATGAACACGACCGTCAGCTCTTCCTTGGGATCGATCCAGAAGGCGGTTGCGGCAGCGCCACCCCAGAAATATTCGCCGAGCGAGCCGGGCAAACGGGTCTTGGCGACGTTGATGTTGACCCCGCAGCCGAGCGAAAAGCCGACCCCAGCATAGCCGGACTCGCTGAACATGCCCGGCAACGACATGTCCGCCACCTCCGTGCCGTCCGGCAGATAATTCAGGCTGAACAGCGCCACAGTCTTAGGGCTAAGGATCTGAACGCCGTCGAGCATGCCACCGTTCAGCATCATGCGGCAGAAGCGCAGGTAATCTTGCGCCGTCGACACCAGGCCACCGCCGCCCGATTCCAGCGCTGGCGGCCTGGCATAGGCGCTCTTTCGGGCGTCGTCCTGCAGCTTCAGACCTCCGCCCTGGGTCTCGGGCTGATAGCAGGAGGTGAACCGCTCGATCTTGTCGGACGGCACCCAGAACGCGGTGTCGTTCATGCCGAGCGGAGCGAAGAGCCGTGTGCGCAGGAACTCGCCGAAGCTCATTCCCGACAATTTCTCGACGAGGTAGCCCAAGACATCGATCGATACCGAATAGTTCCAGGCCGTACCCGGCGAGAAATCGAGCGGGATTTGGGCCAGCTGATTGATCATCCCTTGCAGCCCGCCGGGGCTCTCGCGGTCGGTCACTTTGGCGTTGCGATAGGCGGCGTCCACTGCGGTGCGCATCATGAAGCCGTAGGTGAGACCGGAGGTGTGGGTCGTGAGGTCAACGACCTTCATCGCCCGCTGGACCGGCGTCGTCAGAAAGCCGGGCGGCGCGTCGGGCAGCAATGACGGTACGCCGCTGGCGTAGACGCCGAGGTTCCTCCAGGCCGGAATGTGGCTGTGGACAGTGTCGTCAAGTCCGATCAGGCCCTCTTCGACCAGCATCATCAGGGCGACCGCGGTGATCGGTTTACTCATCGAGTAGATGCGGAAGATCGCGTCCTCGCGCATAGGCTTGTCGCGCTCGATGTCCATGTGGCCGCAAATGCCGGTATGGACGAGCTGACCCTTGCGGTAAACGTAGGACAGGATACCGGGCAGATAGCCGCCGTCGACATAACGGCGCTTCATTACCTGATCCAAATGCTTCAGCCGGGCCGACGACATGCCTACTGCTTCGGGTTTCATCGTTGTCCTCCTCCTCAGGCGTTGCCGCAGTCGCCGCCACAATTGACCCGACGCGAACGACCGATATAGCTGACCATCAGATGACGCCCTCCTCGGCGAGCCGCTCGACTTCGCTTGGAGTTCGACCGAGCAGCTCAGTGAGCACGTACATGTTGTCTTCGCCGTAGCATGGCGCGCCGCGGTTGATCGGGCCACCGATATAGGCCGGCGTCTTGCTAAGCTTCATTGGGATCTCATAGACCGGCCACGTACCGATCTTGGTGCCAGTGACCTCAGTCAGCCATTTGAGGTGGCGAAGCTGCGGGTCGTAATCGACGCGGTCTTCGGCGTTCTGACACACCCCGGCGGGAACGCCGGCTTTCTGCAACTTCATCATGCAGTCATAGCGATCCTGGGTAGAGGTCCACGCCTCGACCGCGGCGTCGAGCGCGTCCTGGTGCTGCAGCCGGATTTCGAGCGTCGCAAAGCGGCGGTCGTCGAGCCAGTCGCCGCGCTCGGCGGCGCGCGCCAGCGTCCGCCATTCAGCGTCGGTGAAGCAGGCGATCGCGATCCAGCGGTCTTTGCCGGCGCAGCGATAGGCGCCGTGAGGCGCCGCCGGCTTGTAGGGCGAGCGGTTGCCATAACGGCGGAACACACGCTCGTTGGCCGCCCAGTCGAGGATCGTCGCGCCGGTCAGAAAGATGCCGCTCTCGCATTGCGAGGCGTCGATCCACTGGCCCTCGCCGGTGCGCTCGCGGTGGTAGATCGCGCCAAGCAGCGCCAGCGCGTAGCCGTAGGCACCCATCCAGTCGAGATAGGAATAGCCCCAGCTGACCGGCATTGCCGGCTCGGGCAGGCCCGACATCTCGGCCTGTCCGCCGAATGCCGCCGCGACGGGGCCGACCGTGCGCATCCGGCCATAGGTGCCGTGCGCCCCCATCCCGGATTGCTGGATGTAGATGATGTCCGGGCGGATCGCCTTCATCACGTCGTAGCCGAGCCCCAGGCGGTGCAATACTCCTGGCGAGAATCCCTCGGCTACGACGTTGCAGACGCGGATCATGTCCTTGGCAATCTCGAGCCCCTTGGGGTGGCGGATGTTCAGCGAGATGCCGCGCTTGCCAGAGTTCTTGTTGAGGAAATTGCCGCCCATGTCGGGGTCCTTGACCCCGGGAAGCGGCCCGATCGCGGCGTCGCGTGCGGCGCGGCCGCCGACCGGCGCCATCCCGGCGAGGCGCGTGTCGGGGTTGTCTTTCCACTCGACCTTATAGCTTTCCGCCCCCATCGCCGCGAGAAACCGCGTGCCGCCGGCCGAGGCGAGAAACCACGCGAAATCGAAGATCTTGATCCCTTGCAGCGGGAAAGGTTTGTCGTGCAGCGCCGAGCGGCGCGGGTTCACAATCGGCCGCGGTTCGGCCGGGACGCTCGGCCGTCGCGCAGTCTCGCCCAGCACCGCAGCCGTGTCCTCGCCGAGCAGCGGCGCGCGACGGCCGACCTGCCAGCTGGTCTTGTTGCTGAGCCATTTGCTGGTCGGATAGAGGAACCTGCGTCCGAGTTCGGGATGATCGATCTCGGCAAAGGTCTTGCGCGTCAGCCAATGCTCGTCTAGCGCGTTCTCGTGCGGCTTCCTGAGCGGCGCCCAGAGCAGCCCAGCGTTTTGCGCCTCGAGCCACGGCATATCTTTGTAGGTCCAGGCGCGAACAAAACGCTGCACGACGTCGAGCATGTGCGATCGCGCTTCGTCGGCCCCCGCCGTTCCCGGCACCTGCCGCGCGCGCAGGTCCACTTCGGGAGCCGGCGGCTGGAGGTCGGCCTGCGCGTTGTATTTGCCGAGCAGCGGCACGAGGTTCTTGAGGTCGCGCGCGCCCATTCCGTGCGTGATGAACCAGCGCCCGTCCTTGGTATGGCAGATGCTGGGGCTGTGGTTGGGGCCCTCGGACGCATGCCGGCAGGTCAGCCGCCACAGCGGTACCCGCCGACAGACCCAGTACATCAAATCTTGCTCGGGGTTCTTCGATACTGCCTCGTGGATCGCCAGCGACACGTCCTGCCCTTCGCCGCTGCGCTCGCGGTGGATCAGCGCGGCGATGATCCCGGTCGCCATCTGCTCGCCGGCGATGTGATAAGCGTGCCAGATCTGCGGCGCGATCGGCGGCGTGTCGTATTCGAAATTGGGGTCGGGGTCGTAACCGCAATTCATCATCGGCCCGCCGAGCGCAAGGTGGATGAGGTCCGAGCCCTTGAAGTCCTTCCACGGCCCGTCATCGCCGAACGGCGTCATGCGGGCGGTCACCAGTTGCGGGAAGCGGGCGTTGAGCGCCGTGTGGTCGAGCCCGAGCGCCTCGTTGAGCGCGCCGCAGCTCGAGTCGAGCAGAATATCGGCACCGCTCAGCAAGCCCAGCATGTGCTCGCGCCCGGCTGGCGTCAGGAGGTCGAGCACAACGGATTTCTTGTTGCGGTTGTAGTTCCAGAAGAATAGCGAGCGTTCGGGCCCGGGTTGATCATCGAGGAACGGGCCGATCCTTCTCGTCGTATTGCCCTCCGGCGGCTCGATCTTGATGACCTCGGCGCCGAGCCCGGCCAGCAACAGGCCGGTATATTCGGCGCGCTCGTCGGCGATCTCGATGACCCTCAGGCTCGCGAGCATGCCCGGGCCGGCATTGCCCATCATTTCGCCCGGGCCAGCCCCGATCCCCTCTTGCTTCGCCAAGATGTTCTCCCTTCAAATGTATCGGGCTGCCCCGAAGCGGTGAGAGGATAATCCTGCCAATGAGCGACTGGAGCAAGGTGACCCGGCCGATCCCGGTGCCGAACGAGTGGACGAAGCCTTTTTGGGACGCAGCCAAGCGGGGCGTTCTGGAATTGCAACGCTGCCAGAGCTGCGGACACTTCCAGCACCCACCCTATCCGACCTGTACCCAATGCATCGCGACGGACCTCAAGTTCGAAGCCGTGCGCAATGTCGGGACGATCTACTCTTACACCATCATGTATCACACCGGCGACAAACGCTTCGCGTCCGCCGTGCCCTACGCCAGCATCATCGTCGAGCTCGATGATGCGCCCGGCGCATTGATGGCCGGCAATTTGCTCGAGGCGGAGTATACCGAGGCAAAGGTCGGAAAGCGGGTCGAAGTCGTCTTCGAGAAGCTGAACGACGACGTCACCTTGCCGCAGTTCCGCCTTGCGCGCACGACCGTCGCCGAGTGAGCGGAGAGGCCATATGTGGGAGAATCGATGCAAGGTGGCCGTCAGCGGCGTGGGCTTTTCCAGGGTAACGCGCTCGGCCGAGGTTCCGCTCGCGGCCCATGCGCTGACGGCTGTGAAGGAGGCAGTCGCCGATTCGGGGCTGCAGCTGTCCGACATCGACGGTCTGGCGACCTATCCGGAACTGCCGGCTACCGGGCATGCGGAGTTGGATGGCATCTCGATCGTGTCCGTCAACAGCATGATGGCGATGCTGAAATTGCCCAATCTCGGCTGGCACATCCAGGTCGGAACCACAAACATCGGTGGTGCGGTGCAGCAGGCGGTCAACGCGTTGCTCGCCCGGGTGTGCAAATACGCGGTGGTGTGGCGGGCGATGCACAACCCACGCGGCACGTACCAGAACCTCCCGGGCGCTCAGGCGCAGGGTGCGGCGCAGTTTACGGCA
Organism: uncultured Alphaproteobacteria bacterium; assembly: GCA_963703745.1. GTDB lineage: Bacteria > Pseudomonadota > Alphaproteobacteria > ATCC43930 > CGMCC-115725 > AP-15. The sequence goes on from CAVPFL010000003.1 coordinate 855,494, forward strand.
CCCTACGGCTTCGGCGGACCCGGGCAAGGCATGGCGGTCGCCTATACCCGCTGGCTCGAGCGGCACAACCAGAACCGCGAGAAGATGGCGACACTTGCGGTGACCCAGCGCCGTCACACCCAGCACAATCCGCACGCTTATTTTTACGGTACGCAGCTTAGCCGCGAGGACTACCTGAACTCGCGGATGGTCGCGTATCCGTTTTGTCTGTTTGATTGCGATATTCCGGTGCAAGGGGCGGTCGCGATCGTATTGACAACGGCCGATCGGGCGCGGGACTTGAAGCCGAGGCCGGCCTACCTAGCGGGCTACGGTCAGCGGCTGCATTTCGAGGTGGCGGGCCGGATCGGCAGCCTCGCCGATTACATGGAGGGCGGCCGCAGCTCCGCGAAATTGACTTGGGAGCGCTCGGGCTTTGGTCCCAAGGACGTCGACGTAGCCCAGATCTATGACGGCTTTTCGGCCTCTGTGATCTATGGTCTCGAATCCTATGGCTTCTGTGAGCAGGGCACGGCACTCGACTTCGTCCAGGACGGACGAATCGAGCTCGACGGCGCATTGCCGCTCAACACCTTTGGCGGCAGCCTCGGCACGGGACGCATCCACGGCCTCTGGCACATCATCGAAGGTGCGCTCCAGGCCTCCGGCCGCGCCGGCTCGCGTCAGGTCAAGGACGCCAACGTCTCCTTCGTCGGCGCCAGCGCCCCGATCGTAACAGGCACGACGTTCATCTTCGTGCGCGATCCCTACTAAGGTGATGGGGAGCCGATCGCGGCGTTCGGTCTGGCGACGTGACCGGGGATTTGTTTCTCTCTAGGCTCCCGCCTAACCAGCTTTGCGCGGGAGGATCGAGCCGTGCCCACCGAATTCGTGATGTTGCCGCCGCAGACCGAAAAGACGCGCGAGTGGGGCGAGCGGCTCGCCGCTGCTCTGCCCGATATGAAAGTCATTGTCGCCGAGAATCATACTCATGCGGCCCAGGTGATTGCCAACGCCGATGCGGCTTTCGGCACGATCCCACCCGACCTGTTGCGTGAGGCCAGGCGGTTGCGCTGGCTGCAAGCGCCGCAAGCCGCACCCCCCGCGGGTTATTACTACCCCGAGCTCGTTGCCCATCGCGTCGAGATCACCAATTTCCGAGAGATCTACAACGATCACATAAGCGCGCATGTGATGGCCTTCGTGCTGGCCTTCGCCCGCGGGCTGCAGCACTACATCCCGCTACAGCTCGGACGCGAATGGAAGAAGCTTCCGCAGAATACAGGGGTCGTGCATCTGCCCGAGGCGACCGCGCTTATCGTCGGTGTCGGCGGGATCGGCAGCGAAATCGCCCGGCTTGCCGCGGCGTTCGGCATGCAGGTTATCGGCGTCGACGAGCGTCGGCGCGACGCGCCGCCGGGAGTGGCCGAATTGCATCGTGGCGACGAACTCGATGCACTGCTGCCGCGGGCCGATTTTGTCATTCTGACCGTGCCGCACACTCCGGAAACCGAAGGCTTTATGAACCGCGCGCGGTTCCAGGAGATGAAGAAAACCGCCTTTTTCATCAATATTGGCCGCGGGCTGACGACGCGGCTCGATGACCTCGCCGCGGCACTCGAAGCCGGTGAGATCGCCGGCGCCGGTCTCGACGTCTTCGAGCAGGAGCCCCTGCCGCCCGGCCATCCGCTGTGGACCATGCCGGGGGTGCTGCTGACGCCGCACACCGCGGGATACGGCCCCTATCTCGACGACCGGCGCTACGAGATCATTCTCGACAACTGCCGGCTTTTCCTTGCTGGCCGGCCGTTGCGCAACCTGGTCGACAAGGCCCGCTGGTTCTGAACACGCTTCCCTTGAGAACAGGGAGAAAAATTTGTAGGGCCCCGGAAATCGCTCGCCCAATCGCCAGTATAGCTATGTCTATCAATAGCTAGTTGATTTGGTGCTGGTCGTCTTCAGGGAGACTCCTGAGGGAGGCTGAAGGCTTCTGAGGGAAGGAGCAGGGAGAGGGAAACGAGACACGCAGCCACCGCCGCCAGCCTATCGATCTATGTATTATAATAGCATTTTCGCAGATTGACAACGCTCGAAGCATCCTCCGCGACCCCGATCTCGTGGAGCACTCGATGGGCGGCATGATCGCCGCCGAGATGGCGGCGGTCATGCCGCGCGAGGTCGAGCGGCTCGGATTGATCGCCCGGGCGGGTCTGTGGCTCGACGCGCACCCGGTGCCCGATCTGTTCTCGAAATTGCCGCACGAATTGCTGGCGCTATTGTTCCACGACGCAGCGCTTGGCGAACGGATGATGACCGCGGGCGGCGATTTCGATGACCCGATATTCCTCGAGGCGTTCATCAGTCGCAACACGCGCCAGCTGGCGTTGGCCAGCAAGCTGCTATTCCCGGTCCCCGACCGCGGCCTCGACGAGCGGCCCTACCGCATCCGCGCCAAGACCGTGCTGGTCTGGGGCGACAGCGACCGGGTTATCCCGCCGGCCTATGGCGACGCCTTTCGCCGAGGCATCACCGGCGCCGAACTCGTGCGCATCCCGGCCGCCGGCCATATGGTGATCGTCGAGCAGCCGGACGCGGTGGTCGCCGCGTTGGCGCGGCTCGAATGAAGCGTCACGCGTCCGGGGTGGGTCGGCCGCATCGGCCGGGGGGCAAGGAGAACGGGTCAGAACCTGCTTATTCAGCGGCTTGCGGCATCTGCTTCAAATCGGTCGAGTAGCGCAGATGCACCGGGGCATTCAACTCAAACGGATCCTTGAGCCCCAATTCCTTGCCGATCTCGCGCATCGCGGGCATCACCTCCTGACCCAGCAGGCGGATGCAGGTCTTGGCGTCTTCGGGGCTGACCGAGCCATCGTTACCCCACAGGCCATAAATGCTCGGGCGCGTCTCTTCGAGAACCCGGCGCAGTTTCGGAATGACCGTGTCGGGCGTGCCGTAGATAACTCGCCCATCGGCGACCTGCTTCTCGAAGGTCGGGCGTCCGCGAGGGCTCTCTGCCCGCCCGACGGCGAACTCGACGAACTGCCGCCGGAACTCGGGCGAGAAATACCCCGCCGGGTTCGACCACACCGGATGAGCAAGCCCGGTGAACTCGCCCTGCATCCACAGGAACTGACGGGCGTTTTTCTCAGCCTTCTCCTCGCTGTCGGAGACATGGACTTGCTGTAGATAACCGCGGTTTTCGGGGCCCGCGGTGTAGCCAGTCTCGAGTGCCACCTGATCATAAAGCTTCCAGATCTGCTTCGTCGCCTCGATCGAGGTGTTGAGCGCGACGTAGGGATAGCGCTGTTTGGCCGCCCAGATGATCGTTTCCTTGCTCAGTACGCCGGGGATCCAAACCCGCGGATAGGGTTTTTGCAACGGTACTGCCCACGGGTTGACGACGCGATGCTGGTAGTGGGTGCCTTCCCAGCGGAAAGGGCCCTCGCGGGTCCACGCTGCGACCACCAGATCGTGCGCCTCTTCGAAGCGCTCGCGGTTGTAGGCCGGGCTGACGCCGTTTGCGAGTTGCTCCTGGCCGCCGCCACGCACAAAGCCGGAGACGAGGCGCCCTTTCGAGATCATGTCGATCATCGCCAGCTCTTCGGCGAGCCGCACCGGGTTCTCGGCCAGCGGCAACGGGTTGCCCAAGAGGACAATCTTCGCCTTTTTGGTAACAGCGGCGAGGATCGAGGCAAAGATGTTGCACTTCGCCTGCATGCAGAACGGCGCGTTGTGGTGCTCGTTCAGCATGAAGCCTTCGACACCCATCTCTTCGGCATAGATGTATTGCTCGAGATATTCGTTGTAGAGCCGGCTGCCGGCGACCGGGTCGAAGTACTTGTTCGAGAACATCAGCGCGGTGGCGCCGAATTCGAGCCCGATCTTAGCGGGATACGCGGACATCGGCTGCTCGGTGAAATACATTACATGCATGGCTTCCTCCTTGGGCCGAGCGCGGCCCGGTCGATCCGCTAATTCTCCTCGATAAAGCCAACGACCAGCCGGGCGAGCTCGATCGGCTGCTCCATCTCGACGCAATGCCCGGCCGCGCGCACCGTCGCAAAACGCGCCTTCGGCAACAGGGCCGCGTAGCGCTCGCCCGCGCTCTTCGGGACCACGTTATCGTCGTCACCCCAAACTACGAGCGCTGGGGCGCGCACTCCGCTCAGCAGGTGAGGCAAGGTCTGACTGTACATGTAGGGCTTCCAGGCGATCCGGAAGCACATCTCGCGGCAGAGGTCCCACTCGACCAACTGATCCGTCGACACGTCGCCATAGATTTTGGCGAAAGCCGCCTGATCGTGGAAGCCCGCTCTTGCGTAGTCGAGATAGCTCACGATCGCTTGGTCGAGGATGTCACCCTCCGGCGGCTTTAGACCCATCGCGCCGACCAGGACCAGCCTGTGGAAATCACGCGGCGCCATCATGGCCATCTCGGCTGCGATCCAGCCGCCAAAGCCGAGCCCGACGAGCGAGACCCGGTCCACCGCGAGATCGGAAAGCATCGATTGATACATAACAGCGACGTCACGGACGCTGCGCAACCATTGCGGCCGCTCAGACTTGCCATAACCCGGATGGTGTGGAACGAGCACATCAAAGCGATTGGCCAACGCGTCATAAAAGTCGAGCTGCGCTGGGCTACCGATGTCATGATGCAACACCAGAAGAGGCCGCCCGCTTCCGGCGCGCGCGAGATGCAGCTTCACCCCGGCTAACTCGACGGCCGTTTCGGTCCACCTCGTGCCCGTCGCCATCATGCCACCTCTTTGAGAACTTTCTCAAATTACCGCCTTGTTACACCTTGCCGCAACGGTCGCACATCTGAATTGCAAAATCCTGCTGCTTTCGGTCGAATTGCGGTCCATGCGCGGCATCGCTACTCAATCATCCGACAGCCCTCACCCGAGGGCGAGGGAACAGCAACGAGCCGCCAAAGATGTTGCCTGTTACTCCCCCCAGTCGACCCATGCCCCCGCAGAGGTGCCAAGCCGCGCGCGATCACGCGATTAACAAACGCTGCTTCTTGCGCTTGTTCTCGCCTCCGGTCGCCGCAACACCTTTAGGTTGCAGGTTTGTGTGTTTGCGCTCGTTAGTAGTATGATCATAAGATCCATATTATAATCGAGCCGATAAGTTTGCCGCCGCCGTCGATCTCAAAGCGAACCTGGGCAACCAACAATGACTGGGTGTAATGAATGAGAGCGGATGTCAAAAATCGCTCCGATCGGGAAGCCGAACTCTACGATACGCAACGACTGCAGCGCGATAGGTTCGAGTCCGCTCTGACATATCTCAATGACGGCGTAGGACGGCTGCGGCGTAACGAGGCGATCCGAGAGGCGATGCGTGAGGCGACGGGCTCGCGGGTCCTCGAGATCGGCTCTCAATCCTGGGAATGGTGTCTCGCCCGGTATGGCTACCGACCGGTACAACTTACCTGTATCAACATCTCGCAGACGGAGCTTGAGATCGGTCGAGCACACGCGGCAAAACTGGGCGTTTCTTGCGATTTCCGGAAGATGGACGCGCACGACCTCGAATTCGCCGACGGCAGTCTCGATATGGTATTCGGAGTGGCAATTTTACACCACCTTGAGTTTGGCTGCGCACTACGCGAAATCCACCGGGTACTTCGAGACGGCGGACGGATCGTCTTCATCGAACCGCTACGCCACAATCCGCTCGCCCGTCTCCTGCGATGGTTTACGCCGCACGCCCGCACCCGGGACGAGCTGCCGTTGGGCCGGCCCGAACTGCGCCTGATCGACCAAAACTTTGAGGTGGACAACTATTACAGCGAACTGTTCACGGTCATCGGAGCGATAGTCGCTCGACCGATCTTCAAGAATCCGATCAACCCGATTACCAGGTTTTGTAATTTCGCCGACGACCGGCTCGCGCGGATGGTGCCCGCTGCCGGCGCATACTACCGCACCGTCGTTATTCGCGGCGCGAAGAAGGCGGGAGCCTGGCGGTGCTGAAGCCGTTCACCACCGATTGACACCCGGCGCGGGAGGCCCAATCCGAATGTCCCTTCCAGGCGATGTCACTGTCGCCCTGAATGCGAGGTGTGCGCGCTCGTCGATCTGACGGTGCGCCTGTCATTCGACGAAATGCGACACAGTGAGAAGCGCGACGCATGATGAGCAAGACAAGGACAGCCGCACGGTTCGCTTCGCTGGAAGAGTACTTGGGTAAACCATGAGCAAATCCGATATTCCGATGGCGCGATCGGGGGTTAAAGACCGGGCCATCGCCTTTCTACACCCATTGCGCGGGCCGGTTACCTGGGCATGCCAGCACGGACTCCTCCCCTCTCGAGTCCGGAGATTATTGCCATGGCGTTGGGCGGCGGTCGAACCGTTTACGATTTACGGAAATGGCTGGAAATGCCGATGGTACCCGGCAGAGTTTGACGATATTTCTCATATAATGTTTTGGTCAGGACTGCATGATTATGAGAAAGAAACTATTCCTATAATGCTGGATCAGATTCGCCAAGCGCGATGCTTCATAGATGTTGGTGCCAACTGCGGAATATATACCGTTTTGGCGGGGACGATCAACCCGAATGTGCAGATTGTCGCTATTGAAGCTGTGCCTAAAATCTGCGCGGCGCTGGCCAACAATGTGCGACAAAACAGATTGCATGATCGGGTCACCATCCTTAACGCTGCGGTCGGCAATTCTGAGGGAATTGTCGATTTTCACGAAGCGGAGGATGCAAGAATGGGGAGCTTGTCAGTGCGTGGATACCAGGGCCAGGCGGGGAGTCTTATCCGAGTCCAATGTCGAACCCTGGATTCGATTGTGACCGAACTGAATATCTTGCCGGATTTTATAAAAATCGACGTCGAAGGCTTTTCAGATGCCGTTCTGAGCGGAGCGAGCCGACTGCTTGCAACGGTTCGCCCTCGTATCGTCCTCGAAGCAAATCCCGGCGACCCTTGTCCGCGTATCACGAAGATATTGACCAAGCACCAATATGCTATGCACCTGATTACCGATAACGGCCCGGAACGACGCGAACAAATTAATCCGAGCCCGGAATATCGCAACTGGCTGTGCCTTCCCGTCAGCCCCGGGTCCGGAGCGCGTGATTAAGGGCGCCAGCGTTCAATAACCTCCAATAGAATCGTGTTCCCATTACAGGTCCTTGGAAATGCGCGGAAACGGTCGCATACGGATAAGGTGGCCTGTACGTCGGTTGGCGGCTGGAAGGTCCGATTAGGGCAACGACGATACTGTAGGATGCGTCTCGTTTGTGGGCAAGCAGGCGCTCGAGGTTGCAGGCGTGGTGGCTTGAAGGCTCACGATACCGCGATCGCTTGCGGTTTCTCCGGGTATTCTGAATATTCAGATTACGATCAGCTGGCCGCGCGAGAGAGGGTTCATTTTCAGCCCGGCTTCTTGACATGAGAGTTTTGATTGTCTCGTTCTGGTTTCCTCCCGCTAACGTCGTCGGTGCGATCCGCGTCGGCAAGCTGGCTCGCTATCTCGATAGGCATGGATATGAGGTGCGCGTCTTGACGACCAAGATCGGCGGGGATCTTAGCTTGCCGCTCGAGATCCCAATAGAACAAGTCATCTATACGGATTACCGGCAGCGGAGGTACCGGCTCGCCCTTCTTGGTCGGTCCTTCCGCGGTCGCTCTGCCGCGCTGAGTGTGAGCGGCGAGGCGTCTCTGGTCGAGGGCAACCGACCGAGCAAGCCGGGTTGGGACTGGCTGCAACGCCAATACTACGCCCTAATTCACATCCCCGATATGCGGAGTGATTGGATCAAGACAGCGGTTCCCGCTGGAAGACGATTTGTCAAGGATTGGCGGCCCGATATAATCTTTGCCAGCGCCCCGCCATTCACCGGGCTGATCGTCGCCGGTCGGCTCAGCCGAGCCTTTAGCATCCCATTCGTCGCCGACTTCCGCGACCTTTGGGTCGACAATCCATATTACGGGTACAGAGAACCTGGTTGGCGCAGGCCGGTTGATGCCTTGACCGAGAGACTGATGGTAAGAAATGCTGCGGCGCTGGTGACGGTTTCGCCGCTTTGGGCGGAACAGTTGCACCGGCGTCACTGTAAACCCGCATACGTCGTCTATAACGGTTATGCCGAGGAGGATTTCCCGCAATCTCCGTTACCGGATGATCAGGTACACTTGCTGAGGATTCGCTATACGGGCTCGATATATCCAGGGTTTCGCGACCCCTCGGCGCTCTTCGCAGCGATCGGACTGCTCGGGGATCCGCTTCGGGAGCGTGTAAGGGTGGAGTTTTTCGGCGACGCGGGTAATGAGGTGCTCGCTCTGGCAGAGCAGCATGGCGTTCACGATCGTGTCACCGTCCGGCCACCTGTGCCTTATAGGTGCGCTCTGAAGCTACAGATGGAAGCAGATATTCTGCTTTTGCTTCAGTGGAGTAACAAGCGCGACGAGGGGAATCTCCCAGGCAAAATCTTCGAATATCTATATGCTCGTCGTCCAATCCTGTTCATCGGCTACGAGCACGGCGTTGCGGCTCGGCTCATCAGGGAGCGAGGGGGAGGGTTGGTTTCCAACACTCCTGAGCTGATTCGAGACCAATTGAAGTCATGGATCGAGGACAAAGAGGCCGGCTGTCTAAAGGCACTCGACACGTCGGTCAGTCAGGGCCTTAGCCGCGACGAGCAGTTCCGCAAGCTTGAACATGTCTTCGCTGACGTCCTCCGTCGCCATTCACCAATAGGCGGGCGGAGTAGCGCCGCCCTTGGGGATGAGTGATATTGCAGCGAGCCGACCGCCCTGCTTCTACTTGGCGGTCGACTGTCTGCTGAGAACGCCGCTGGTATCGGACCTGAAGTGTCAACCGTTCAATGTTTATGTCGCTATACCACCGCGTCCGGTACTTCCGCCCGGTTACTGGGCTTATCTTGGTCCAAGATGGCCTTTGGCGCCCCGGCCTCGGCCCCCAAACTCATCGCCTCCATTAAGGCCCGCGAAGTGGCACCCCCGAGGCGATCCGTCGGCATGCCCCTTGCTATGCCGGCAGCGACCGGCTTCGGCAGTCCGAAGCCCTGGCGAGCGGCTTTCTTAATCGGCTTCGCGAAAGGATGCGCCTGAACCCATAGGCGCTCTTCAGATGGCGTGTCAGACTGGATTTATGGCTTTCCGAAGGCTCCGCAAATGCCGAGGAGCATTAGAGAGGCCCCCCTCAAATAATCATGCTACCGAAAAATTCCTCGACACGTTCCAGTTGCCCGCCCGATCGATCACCAGCACGGCGACGTTGTTTGGCGCATTGCTGCCGGCAAGAGGGATGACGTTGTTTGCCGGCAAGCCCGTGATTGTTACGTCGTGGGTCGTGCCCCAAGCTGCGGAATTGTCCATCTCCAGCGTCGTCCAGAAATTGTAGGGATAATATCCGAACACGCTGGTCACGTTCGAGTTAGGCGTGCCGGCGATTACGATGCCCAGCGTGTTTTTGTCGGTCGTCCAGCGAACCCGAATCGAGGTGGCGCTGACCCGCGTCGGATCGCCCGCCTGGACCATGATCTGCGGGCGGACATGGTTAAGGCTCCATTGCCCAGAGGCGACCAGCTGTCCCGAGCCGTCCAGTCCGTTCTGATAAGCGAACAGACCAGATTGCTGTGTAGGCCACGAGCCCGACAGGGCTTGCCGTCGGATGAAATACATCAGGGCCGCCAAGGCTCGGCCGGGTGTCACGCCGTCGTCGTCGAACGAGAATTCAGGTCGATGCACGCTGCCGAAGAACCCGCCTTGGATGTATGCCGCGAGCGTCGCGTTGGTCGTGTAGAGCCCCGGCAGGTCGTCGATCGTCGGCCCGGTGTTGGCGCCGTAAAAGTGCAATCCCGAGGAACCCATCATCGCGGCGATCGCCGGCCGGAAGCCATAGGGCAGGATCCCACGCGAACCCTGTTGCCACATAGTCCAACCAGAATCGAGCCAAAGGTATGGATAATAAGTCGGGGGAGGAGACCCACCACCGCCTATAGCGTCAACGTTATATGCATTGGGATCGCTTGGAGTTGCGGGACGCCACTGGAGCCACCCGGTGGGATCGAGCCCGATCGATAACATGCGGAATTGTGTCCGCGAGAAACAAAAGCCCCATGGATAGTGCCCGACGCCACCGGTGCCTTCACTCGGGAAATCAGGGCCACCGTCCCCAAACCAATTGCCCCCTGTAAACGATGAGCCTCCCGAATTGTAAGAAAGATCAAGCGAGAATCGGAAGGCGTTAGCCGCAGAACCAGGATTGCTGTCGGTCTTGAACATCACGATGTCGTCGACCGGGCCGCACGCCCCCGCGATGTCGATCTCGAACCAGCCGAAGCTGGTGGAACTGGTGACGCCGGTCGGCCCTGCCGCGAAAGCATTGTTGCCGAAGGGCAAGAGCCGGGTGATCGTGTTCCAGTTCGAACTCGACGTGTTCGGGTTGTTGTTGAGCCAGATACGCCGGCACATCATGTTGTACCAAGCCTCGCCATAGACGAGGTCGCCCTTTGATGTCATTCGGATGGTGTTCGGATAGGCAGTGTAGGCGTGGGTGAAGGAGACCGGCTGCGGTGAGGAATAGGTGTCGGCGGCGCAGATGACGACCGTTATTGTCCCGGTGGGGACCGGATGCAGGGTCAGCGAGAAGTGGGTGCTGTTGGTGAAAGCCGAGACGGTGTACAGGCCGAGGCTGTTCTCGTAGGTGCCCCCCGCGCCCTCATAAAGGGAGCCGTTGACCTGGACGTACATCTTCCAGCCGACGCTCGTGACCGCGGAGGCGGGCGAGCTCGCCAGCACGACGGTGGCGGTGCCGTCTCCGTTGTCGGTCATCGACGTGACCGAGATCGTCGTCAGCGCCGCCAGTACATTGACATTCCAGGCGAAAGGACTCGAAAACGCGGTCGACACCGGGACCGCGCCGCCATGCGTGCCGACAAGGGTGGAGACCGTCGAGGGCGTGGCCTGGTTGCCATTGCTGTCGAGCGTTCCGGCCGAGACGATCCGGATCAACCCGTTGTAGTTGTCTGCGACGAACATCGTCCCTTGCGGATAGGCCGAGTTGTCGGTCCGGTGTTGCATCGTGATCGAGTAGACGCCGTTGAATTGCGCCCCGGTCGAGCCAGTCGACAGCGCCACGCCATCGGCGTAGCCGCCGATGCCGTCGGCTTTGATGCCGCCCTTATAGCCGGCATAGCGCTGGCATAGCGGATTGCTCGCGCTATAGTTTACGCCGCTCAACGTTTGTGTATGGAAGTTGATCTTGATGATGCAATGGTCGGTCGTTTGCGAGACGTAACAGATGTACGGGTCGCGCGGGTCCCAACAACAATCGGCCGGCGCTCCCCCGAAATCGCCGAAGGTGTACATCGGATTGGTGTCAATTGTGCCGACCGGAACGCTCTTGGGAAACTCGACATTGGCCGTGTCCTGCCAGTCAATCGGCAGCTCCGTGGTGTCGCGTTTTTGGCCGGCGATCGTGAGTTTGTTGCCGGCAACGTCCATAACCCCAAGCCGCCCGTCCTCCTGGATGAACGTCCAATGGTAAGCCGACCACGGACCGGTCGAAGGCGTGGCGATGACGGTCGTGAAATTGGTCGTCTGGTTGGAGTTTCGGGCACCGTCCCGGTACGAGCCGCGAGCAACGAGCGGGTAAGCGTCCTCGATGCTGTTGCTGCCGGTGGTCTTGCCATACCACGACTCGGAGAAGATGCCGCCGGCATTGGTCTGGGCAAACTGTACCGGCGATTTGTATTCGCCGGTCCGCTTGCCGTCGACCTCCTCCCACCAGAATCCGAGCGGAGGATTGCGCGCCGATGTCGGGTTGCTGTTGAACGGCGAGGACGCATTGGTAACGGCTAGCAGGTAATTGCCGGCCGAGGCGTCGCTCGGGTACGGCGACGACGCAGCCGCGGCCGGGACGCCGTTGTAAGGAATGGCGTCCGGGGTCGTCGAGCCATAGCGCTTATTGTTGCCGTAATAACAGACTGGAATCATGTAATTCGAAGCCGGGTTCATCGGCGTCGCGCCGTTCTGGATGACGATCGGCTGCGGCACCACCGCGAAGAGCGCCGCGACCCAGTTGCCGGCCCCAGTGTCGTGCATGTCGACGATCTTGCCGAAAATCAGGTAAGAGCCGTCCGTCAACGTCGTCGTGTCGAACGAGGCAATGCCTGGCGGGTTTCCGAAGACCGGTGCGCCCATCGCGTGATAGGCGTTGCTGCCATCGATGGCGTAGAACTGCATAGTGATATTAGTGGGTTGGGTAATTTCGTTATCCGGTCCGGTGATGTTAAGGCCGACCGCCAGATTTCCTCTGACCGCCGGGCAGAAGCCGGTGCCGCCTGCTAGGATCGTGCCGCCTGCCGCGGCCCCTACGCCGATAATCATCAAACCCATTCCGTTGGGGTTGATGGTGCCGCTCAGAAGCGGAAATGGATAAGGGACAAAGTTATTTACAGTGAACGGCACATCTAGTTTAATTGTCCCTGGCGCACTGTCGAAATAAAGCCGTGCGTGATACGTGCCAGGCGTCGCTCCCAGGCCGGATCCTGTGCCGAGAGCGTAGCGCGTGTCAAATATGCTCTCTGCTGACAGGGCGATCACCAGATCGGCGCTCGACCCGGCATAGGAGATATACCCGGAGCCCGGCACCGCGTTCCAGACGGTGTTCGAGCTGTCCTCGAGCGTTACTCTAATACCAGTTGCGCTCGGGATGCCGCTCACCGCCATGTGGATACTGTCGCCGGAGATAATCGCAGCCGGCGTTGTGCTGCCGTTGACGGTCATCGTCAGGGACGGCGCGGTGATCTCCCAGCAGCCGATATCGATGGCACCCGTCAGCGGTCTGTTGAAATTCGAGATGTCAACCGGCAGGTTGGCCGCATCTGCCAACCCCGCTCCGATCAGGTTGGCCCCGGTCTTGGTGCGAAAGTCTGCGCCCGAGCTTGTTGTGACGACGAACTGATTCCCGAAAGTCTGACCACCGGTGATCCCGGTTGCCGAAATCGTGTTGTTGGTCATGCAGTTGGCATAGGTGGCACCAGCGCCGCTCACATCGGAAACCTGCTGGAATCCAAAGAACCCGCAATCGTGCCACGTAGTAGTGGGGCCGCCTTCTCCAAAGGTAACTCGTCCAGGCGTTCTGCGGCGGCATGCCGATCGGCAACCCGTTCGTGTTGTCGCTGTTTGCGACGACGATGCCGCCATAAAAATGCGCCCCCCCGTTCGCCGGGCCATCAAACACCGCACCATGCGGGACGAACTCCGTATCCTGCTCCCCTCGAGCAATGACGAGGAAATTGCGCATAACCGTAGCGGTCCCAGTATAGACGGGTGTGGCTCCGGCAAAGTCGTCGATGATGATGTCTTGAACAACGATCGGACCGGCCGTCGAATTGTTGTCGGTATAAAGCCCGTAATTCCCAGTGCTGACTTTTATTTGCAGATTAGAGATCAGGATATTGGAAGATGTTAGCGTAGTTCCACTATGCCCGGTATTGGCTACCGTTATCCCCCCACCCGTCACCGGGTAGCTGACCCGATTGAAATTGAGCCCCACTCCGTTAGCTTGATTATAGGCGAGTGCATTGGTTCGGACGCTGGCGTTGTCCCGGAAGCTTTGGCCAGGGCCTGTCGTCAGGGTGATCGCAAAGATGCCGGTGCCGTTGAATGCCGAGGTGTTGACGTTGCGGAATATCAATTCACCGGGCGTGAATTCACTGTCGTTATAGCACTCCCCAGTCACCCCATTCGGATAGGTGCTGATTGAGATCGTACCAAGCGCCTCGACCGCCGCCACCCATGCATCAATGGTCGAAAAGTCTCGACTTGAACCAGTGCCGATCGAAGAGACAGCAGGGAGTGATGGTGCCGGCTGCGGTGGTGCCGGGTCGACCGGTGGTGGCGGCGGTGGTGCCGACGGCGGAGGGCCGGGGGGTGCCGCGGCGGTCACCGTGATACTGATCTGCTGTATTGGTATCGGAACGTTAGCGCCGCCCTGATCATATTCAACCGTATATACGCCGGGTGGCACAGGCGACTGTTGCTGGAATACATTCTGCTCGGTCAGCGGCAATGTAAACTGGGAATCGCCGGCCGGCGTTCTGCCGCTTCTTTGTATCTCGCCCCCGTTGGGGTCCAGGATACGAACGAAATCGCCGCCGGGATCGTTCATCACCGCGACGGCGATGTTGCTGCCAGTTACGGCAGGCGCCGGTGTCACGCTTCCGTTCACCGTGAACGATGGTCCACTGGGTGCCGGGGGAGCCGGCGGTGGCGGCGGCGGTGGTGCCGGGGGAGCCGGCGGTGGCGGCGGCGGTGGTGCCGGGGGAGCCGGCGGTGGCGGCGGCGGTGGTGCCGGGGGAGCCGGCGGTGGCGGCGGCGGTGGTGCCGGGGGAGCCGGCGGTGGCGGCGGTGGCTGGCTGGCCGTGTTGACCTGAACCGGGATCGAGCCCGAGACCGTCACGCCGTTTTGAGTAGCAGCGACCCCCCACTGATGCGAACCGTCATCCGCAGAGGTGAGCGCGCGCGCGAGTAGCAGGTTCTTGCCGGAGATCGTCACGGTTCCAGTCGGGCTCGCGGCAAGGGTGCCGGAGAACGCCGAACCGTCGGACATCATTACCGCGACTGCGGCCACCGTTGTTCCGGCGGCGGCATTATCGGGCAGGGATACGGCGCTCGGGGTGAAAGTGACGCTCGTTGGTGCAGGGGGTGGGGGCGGCGGCGGTGGTGGCGGTGGCGGTGGCGCAGGCGGAGGCGGGCTGGCCACGTTGATCTGGACGGGAATCGAGCCCGAGACGGTCGCGCCGTTTTGTGTAGCTGCAACGCTCCATTGGCCTGAACCGGCATCTGCCGAGGTAAGCGCGCGCGCGAGCACCAGGTTCTTGCCGGAGATCGTCACGGTTCCAGCCGGGCTCGCGGCAAGGGTGCCGGAGAACGCCGAACCGTCGGACATCGATACCGCGACCGCGGCCACCGTTGTTCCGGCGCCGGCATTATCGGTCAGGGATGCAGCGCTCGGGGTGAAAGTGACGCTCGTTGGCGTAGGCGGTGGCGGCGGCGGTGGCGGTGGCGGCGGTGGTGCTGCCGGCGGGCTGAGAGGACTGACTTGAACCGCGATCGAGGAGGAAACCGTCACCCCATTTTGCGTCGCGATAACCGTCCACTGCTCTGACCCATCATCTGCCGCGGTGAGCGCGCGCGCGAGCACCAGGTTCTTGCCGGAGATCGTCACGGTTCCGGCCGGGCTCGCGCCAAGGGTGCCGGAGAACGCCGAACCGTCGGACATCGATACGGCGACCGCGGCCACTGTTGTTCCGGCGGGCGCACTATTCGGCAGGGATGCGGCACTCGGAGTGAAAGTGACGCTGGTCGGTACGGGATTGACCTGGACCGGGATCGAGCCAGAGACCGTCACGCCGCTTTGTGTGGTGGTAACGCCCCACTGATGCGGACCGTCATCCGCCGGGGTGAGCGAGCGCGCGAGGACAAGATCGTTGCCCAAGATCGCCACCGTTCCTGACGGGTTGGCTGCGAGCGTCCCGGTGAAGGCGGAGCCATCAGACATCGATACCGAGACCGCGGCCACAGCGGTGCCGACGGCGGCACTATCCGGCAGGGATGTAGCACTCGGGGTGAAGGTGACACCAGTTGGCGTAGGCTGCGGCGGTGGTGGTGGTGCTGCCGGCGGACTCAGAGAGATGACTTGAACCGCGATCGAGGAGGAAACCGTCACCCCGTTTTGCGTCGCGATAACGGTCCACTGTTGTGAACCATCATCTGCCGAGGTGAGCGCGCGCGCGAGCACCAGCCGCATGCTGCCGGAAATCGCAACAGTGCCGGGCGGGCTGGCTCCCAGAGTGCCCGCGAATGATGAGCCATCGGACATCGATACGGAGAAGGTGGCGGCTGTTGTCCCTGCGGGCGAATTGTCGGGCAGGGATGCCGTTGTCGTGACAAACGTTATGCCAGTCGGCGTCGGGAGAGATGGCGCGGCGGTGACATTAATGATGAAATTTGCGGAATCGCTAAATCGTTCCTTTATCCCGACTGCGCGGACCCGTACAGGATAATAGCCCGGCGCAATTGACCCGCTCCACACCGTGATAAGATTGTTTGAGGAAATCGCGAAATAGCCGCTGGATCTTTTTGATGATATGAAATTGCAAGGAATTATACTAGCTGCGTCTCTTGCCGTGAGTACGCCGACTAAAGTTCCGGTGGGTGCACTCGGGGCTACGGTCAAATTGCTAATCGTGATCGTCATGAACCTCTCCGGCGGCGCAATAAGCCTGCGCAACGAACGTCCGGGATGGCTTCGTGGGGCACGGAAACGGTCGTCCTATCGTCGCTGCAGGTTTTAGCAATTGAGTGTTTTAATTCATAATATATATGATGTCAATGTCTCAAGCATCGCCAATCGATCCCGACGCCTCTCTGACCCGAAGGGGGACGCGGCATTGACGCCGCCGACCCTGAGAAAATGGCACGAGCTGCTTTTGCCCGGCCGCATCCGACGAGTTCCCGGTCACACCGACTTCCGTAGCGCTCGCGAACCAGCCGTGGCATCCGGGCCACCCGGCCGGTAAGGAGCCGAACTGCAGTCGAGGCACTCGACGAAGCGAAGCATTGCGATGCTCCTTTTCGATGCAACTCGAGCGCCGCGCCTGCCAGGGTGACCTTTCGAAAGCCTCGGGCTATGGACATGGTACCGCATCACTTGCGGTCGATCCGACGACAAGGTCGAAAAGCGGTTCCGCCCCCTTACGCTCTAGTGATACATCCAATGGAAACAGGACTTCGACCGGGGATCAGGGATAAAGTCGATCATCGCCTACCCCCTTGCAATGAAGGCTCGCGCAGAACGCAATCAGCCGGTAGCGGGTTGCCGTTGATGGGCGGATTCTTTCTTGTGTGCGTAGGTCCGCACGAGGATCGGCGAGACGAAGTGACGCGATTGCAGGGTGCTTTTGCCGAGCTCGGCTTTTCCCCTCCCGAAGTCGTCAGCGCAGAGGGATACATTTTTGCCGCCTATCCGAAGTTTCAGAGCCGGTCGGCCGGTCTCAAGCGTTACCCGAACGGCGATTTTGCGTTTGTTTGTGGCAGTTGCCTATCCGAAGGAATGGGCCTGGCCTCAGCCGCTTTGCTGTACCAAAGGGCGGCCGCGACCTCGCCGATCAGCGAACAGGTCATGGGTCATTATGCAGCCATCTTGAAGAAAGATGGCCGGACCGAGATCACGCTTGACGGGTTTGGCGGCTACCACCTTTTTTATAACCTTGAGGCTCGTATCGTCTCGTCGTCCTTTTATGCGATTTGCTCGGTCCTTCCCTCGCTGACCCTCTCGCAACAGAGCGCGTGCGAGTACGTGTTCAACGGCGTGGTTTCGGGCAACGAGACGCTGTTCGCGGAGGTGAAGCTCGCTCCGATTCAGGCGAGGATCGTCGTTGGCCAGCAGGCATTGGAGATCCGTCGTCAGACGGTACCGGTAACTCGTACCTTCAGCGCCGCCAGGAACGACGCATCGCTCAGGGAAAGCATTGCGCTGCTCGACCGTTACTTCGGCGCTGTCGCCCGCAGCTTTGGTGACCGCGTACGCTGCGCGCTATCCGGCGGCTACGATTCACGCCTGATATTAGCCTATCTGCGGCGCCATGGCATGAATCCCAGCGTCTACGTCTACGGCAACGCGCGCGATCAGGATGTGCTGTTTGCGCAAGAAATCGCGCGCGGGGAGGGCTTTCCACTCGATGTCATCGATAAGGACGATCGGCCGATCATTCCGCCTATGGAATTTACCGAAATTGCGCACCGCAACTTTCTCGCGACCGACGGATACGGTTATGCCGGCATTTTCCATAACGGCGCGGAGACCGAAGAATCTGCGCGGCGCGTTCTCGGCGATACGATTGCGGTCAACGGTGGTGGTGGGGAAATCTTTCGCAACTTTTTTTATCTCCTCGACCGTAAATACACGATCCGCGAAATTTTGTGGAGTTTCTATAGTCGCTTTGATCCGGCTACCTGCACCGCTGTGTTTGACAGCGAGAGTTATTACCGCCTGCTGGAGAGAAAAGTGATGACCCTGTTGGGCAGCGACGACCGGTGGTTGCCGCGACCGACCGTCGAATGGCTCTATCACAGTTTTCGATGCCGCGCGTGGGATGGCAAGGTTGACAGCATCGCTGGGTGGTACGGGTTCACGGCGATGCCATACCTCGAAAGGTCGATCACAGAGCATGCGAGCGCGCTGCCGCTCCATTGGAAAAACCACGGAGCCTATGAAGCTGAGCTAATTCGGCGCATCGACAGCCGGCTGGCTGGGTATCGATCGAATTACGGCCATGATTTTGGCCGGTCGCCACCACCCTCTCGGCGGTTCTCGGATTACTGGACCTATCTCCGTCCACCGTGGCTGCGGCGTTACACGTATCGGCTGAGACATTTTCGTCGGTCGGGTGATTGGCCCGGCTACCTCGCTTTGCCGTATCGGGAAGCCGTGGTTGCCGGTGGAGCGATAATTCTACAGCGATTATTGCGAATAGAGCGTATAGTCGATCACGCGCAATATGCGCGAATTCTCTCGCTTGAATATGCTTTGCGTCAATTCGGCAATCGGGTGCATGTTGCTTTCTAACGAATATGACACATTTCCTCGCGGGGATCTTATCGCAATGGACAGCACTCGTTACCACCCAGCGCTGCGTCTTCATGCTGCAATTCATCCATTCTTAGCTATCTTGGCATCATTCTAGCGTTAGGACCAGGCTCGTGCTACGATACTTATGCAACACTTTCGCTACACCCGAGCCGCTACCATACTCGGATCCCACGGGCGGGCGGACATGTCGGATTAGCGTGATACAACAAGGCGCGGAGTTGCCGAGGCCGGAATGATGAACAATTTTATGCGGCTTGGGCTCCCAGTTACGCCATCGCTTGGTCTTTTTGCCGACCAAATTTCGGTTTCGCCCACCATCCTACGATTGGCGCTTATCGTCGCAAAGTTCTTCGGGTTGTTCCAGGTCGCGCGATATCTGACGCGTGATGGATTACGTATAATATGCTATCACGGTATTGCAGTAGCAGAAGAGTACAAATTTAGAAGTCGTCTCTTCATCCGCAAAGAGTTGTTCCGTCGACGCATCGAATATTTGCAGCGCAAACGCTATCCGATTTTGCCGTTGGGCGAAGCCGTCGAGGCGCTCGCATCGGGTCGGCTCCCGCCTTGCGCAACGGTCGTCACGATGGACGACGGCTGGGAGGGTGTCTACTCCCTCGCCTTGCCGATCATCGAGGAACTCGGGATCCCCGTAACGTTGTATGTCCCGACCTATTACATCGAGCACCCGATGCCGGTTTTCTCCGTGACATTGGCCTACCTGTTCTGGCGAACAAAGGCGCAAAGGGTGCATTTGCCCCGCCGACTGGGCAGGTTTGCGCTCGATTCCGAGGCCGAGCAGGCTGAGGCGCTGGCCCAGGAACTTGGCGCTTCGTTACCCCCTGCCGATCGCTTGAAGTTCCTGATAGAAATGGCAGAGGCGCTTGACGTCTCCTTCGAAGACATCGAAACGCAACGCCTGTTTCGAGCTTTGGACGAACAACAGCTCCGACAACTGGCCGACGCCGGCGTCGATATCCAGCTCCACTCGCACCGCCATGAATGGCCACTCGATGACCGAGAAAAGGTCGAATGGGAGATCGCCGAAAATCGCGCAGTCCTCGAGCGGCTTGTTTCACGTCCACTCGAACATTTTTGCTATCCGAGCGGCGCTTACGCGCTGCCTGATGGTCGGTTGCTGTTTGCCTCCGAACTGAATCAGGGAGAGTGGTTGGCGTCGTCGGGTGTGAAAAGCGCCACGACGATCGAGCCCGGGCTGAATTATCCGGATACACCCCGGTTCGCCCTGCGGCGGCTGATGGACGGCCATCCTGTTTCAGATATCGAGTTCGAAGCCGAGATGAGCGGCTTTATGGAGATCGTACGCGCCTTGCGGGAACGGCGGTTCTTTCGTATCGTACGACGCCGGTTTCGCCTGTACAGTCACCACAGTGAGAGCAGCTTCCAGAACAGCAAGCATGACCGAGGGATGCGCGCCTCGGGGCGGAACTTATGAACCGGCAGGAGGGCGTCGACTTTTACGATCGCGTTCATTCGGAGAGTAATGTTCCTGTAACACGGGCCCTTTATTATCCGCTCCTACGAAAAGTCGTGGGGAACCTTCAAGGTCACGGCAGGCGCTCAATTCTCGAAGTCGGTTGCGGCAACGGCTTTTTGGCGGAAATGATCCTGCTGGAGCATGCATGCGCGTATCGCGGGTTCGACTTCAGCCCGATAGCTGTCCAAAACGCATCGGACCGAACCGGACATCCGGAGTTGTTTTTTCGAGGCGACGCCCTCGATGCCGGATCTTATGCTTCCGAGTACGATACGATTGTCTGCACCGAGGTATTGGAACATATCGACGCCGACCTCGACGTTATCCGACTTTGGCGCGATGGATCGTGGTGTGTCTGCACGGTCCCGAATTTTGATTATGCTGGTCACGTCCGGTTCTTTCGCGCGCCTGACGAAGTGGCGGTGCGGTATGGCCGACTTATCGACATCAGAGCCGTCATCAAGGTTGCACGTCCGCTGATCCCGGATCGACGGATCAGAACCTATTTGCGCAATTTGCGATGGAGCCGCGATAATCCCAGCCGGTTCCTGGGCTTTTTGGGTATTCAGACTTTTGATCGGCTGGGGGGCTGGTTTCTCTTCTACGGAACCAAAGGGCAGCAGATCGGCGGAACGGATGACCGACGATAGATACCCAACAGCCGGAGGGCCGTATACCGTTCATCCTGATAGAGATACGGCCGGGCGAACCGCTGGCGGGTCGGTCGGCGTTTTCGCGTTACGCCCTCTGCCCTTACTTCAACGGGGCTAGCGAGTAATGCGCGGCTACGCGTTCCTTCTGGCGTTCGTGTTGTCCTCGACGTTGATTTTTAAAACTCCATTTAACGGCGTTTTGGTTTGGTACGCCTTTTCTTTTGGCAATTTTCATACGCTAATCTGGGATAGCTCTCTCGCTACTCTGCCGTATGCGTACGTCATCGCAATTTTGACTGGCGTCTCATGGTTGTTCTCTCGTGTGGAAAAGAAAAAATTGCCTGTTACATCGCAAGTCGCATTGACGATACTCTTTTCGTTATGGATAACGATCACCTCGTTTTTTGCACTGGCACCCGGGGATGACGTCTGGTTCAAATGGATCTGGTTCCAAAAAATCCTGCTCATGTGCCTTATCGGATTTGCGTTGACGACGACGCGCGAGCGCGTGAACCAGCTTATCTGGGTGACCGTCCTATCGATTGGCTTCTGGGGGGTGAAGGGCGCGATTTCCTTCCCTCTCCACGGGGGTGGCGAGGGCATCCACGGACCGGACGGGGGCATCACAGCAGCCAATAACGAATTTGGCGTTGCCCTCGTCATGCTCCTGCCCTTGCTGTTCTATATGTGGCACACCGCGGTAGATCGTCGCCTTCGCCGTGGTCTGATGATCATGGGCTTCTTGATCACCCTCGCCACGATCTTCACCTATTCGCGCGGCGCGTTGGTCGGCGTGTGCGCGATGGCAGTGGTCTTGTGGCTCAGATCACCCGCAAAAATGTCGATGGGTCTTGCGATCCTGGTCTTCGGTGCGGCAATTTTTGCATTTGCACCGCAGTCCTGGTTCAATCGTATGGGAACAATAGAAACCTACCAGAATGATTCCTCCGCGATGGGGCGGATCGATGTTTGGCGGGCTTCGCTGCGGATTGTCGAGTTGCACCCGGTGGTGGGCGGTGGTTTCAGTGTAACACACTATAGAGACATTACAAATCGCATGCTGGAGGGCACGACTATACCCAGGTTGAGCGTGGGGCGCGCCGCACACAGCATCTATTTCGACGTTCTCTCCGAGCATGGCTGGATCGGTCTTGCGCTCTTTCTGCTGATCGCGGTCTATGCGTGGCGCTCTTGCACTTCGTTGATCCGAACTTCGCGAGACCGACCGGATTTGGCCTGGGCGAACCTGCTTGGACGCATGGGCCAAGCGGTGCTCGTCGGCTATTGGACATCGGGTGCATTCCAATCGCTGGCTTACTTCGACGAATATTGGTGCATCGTATTCATATTCGAGGCGGCGCGCCGGGTGGTTGCCAGGGAGATCACTGCCCCGGCCGGCGCCTTGGCGGTCGCGCCCGCGGCGCGTTTATTGATGCCACGCCCAAATATCGGTACCGCCGTGAGATTCGACAAACGGCCCGGTTACGTCAAAACTCTCCCGTAGATTCCAGCTATCCGAGAGGCGCGCAAACCGGAACCTATGATACTTGCATCCGAGGCCGTCTCATTCCGCACGCGCATAGCGCGTTCTATTTTCTGGCTCGCTTGGTCGCGCGGCGTGCTTCAAGTTCTTTCCTTCGCCACCACTTTGTTGGTCGCGCGCATCCTGGTGCCCGCCGATTACGGCGTTATGGCGCTCGCGGGCTTTTGGACCGGTTCTGTCGGCATGCTCGCCGAAATGGGTCTCGGGGCCGGGATCATTCAGTTTCGCGTCTTGGATAAGCAGGAAATCGACACCTGCTTCTGGGTCACCATGACCTTATCTATTGTCGGTTGCGCTGCCCTCGCGGTCAGCGCGCCCATGATCGCCCGCTGGTTCGCTGTGCCGCGTCTCGGCGATGTGCTGCCTGTCCTGGCTTTGGTCCTGCCTTTGACAGCTTGCCGCGTCGTTTCCGACAGCCTGTTGCGCAAGCGGCTTGCCTTCGATCGGGTGTCTCAAGCAGAGGTCATCGGCGGGCTGATGGCGTTGCCGGTCATGCTCGGCTGTGCCTTTCTAGGACTAGGGGTGTGGACGCTGGTCGTCGGCTCGCTCTTGGCCCCGGCGGCCCGCAGTGTCGCCACTTTCGCCTTCGCGCCGTGGTGGCCCGGACTCCGCATTGGCGGCGAGCGCGTCAAAGAGATGCTTCGCTTCAGCTTGGCGACACTCGGTGTCAAGATCATGTGGGCTTTGCGGGAGGATTCCGACGCGCTGGTCATCGGCAAGATCACCGGCCAGCTTACTCTTGGTTTCTACTCAATGGCAAAAGAGCTTGCCTTGTTGCCGGGCACCAAGATCTCGACCGTCGTTAATATGCTGAGCTCGCCGATGATGGCGGAGCTCCAGACAGATATCGACGCGATGCGCACGAATTTTTATCGGGCGGCGCGGCTGACAGCGGCGATCGCCGTCCCGACGTCGGCTGGGATTGCTCTCGTCGCCAACGAGGCAGTCGCGGTGCTGCTTGGGCCAAAATGGTTGCCTGCGGTCCCGCTGCTTCGGCTGCTTTGTGTCTATGCTGCGGTGCGCGCGGTCGACGTGTTGCTGCCGCCAGTTCTGTTCGCGCGTCACCGGGAAGGATTTCTATTTTGGTACTGCCTTGCACTGTTGATAGTGACACCGACGGCCGCTGTTATCGGCGCGTTGTGGGACGGGGCGCTCGGTGCAGTCGTGTTCTTGACGCCGGCGTATTGCGTGGTGATGGCAATCATGGCCAAGGAAGCGCTGGCCGAAATAAAGGGTAGTTTTTCCCAGCTTTGGAGCGAGATCTGGCCGATTTTGGCCGCTACTGCGGCGATGGCCGCGGTAGTGTTGCTGCTGCGCGAGTTCGCTTTCGTGGGACGGACGCAAACTCCGTTGATTGGGCTCCTCCTCTTATCAGCGAGCGGCGCCACGGCTTATCTCGCTGCCCTTTTGGCAATGGGCAGCCCGGTGATAGGCGAGGGCGCGGAGGTTGCCGGCTGGATTCTGCGCCGTCGCAGTGCAGATAGTTGACCATTTCAGCCGCTGCTCCGGGCAATGATGGGTCTATGCAATGGATCTTACACGCAGGAATGTGCTGAACGCGCTCGGCATGCTTACCGGCGCCTCCGTCCTCGGGAGCAACGCTGCCGCGGCGGGTTCGCTGATAGGCGAGCAAATCGCGCAAGCCCCTTCGTTGGCTCCGTCACCTGCGGGGTTGACACTGGTGCTCCGATTCCGCGATGGGACTTCGCGGACATTCAGTCAAGCCGCAGCAAAGGATGCGGGCGACTATATCGGCCACTTCGTTCACCAGAAATGCTTCATGGCACGCGAGGACGAGTGGACGGTGTTCTTTAGGCCGGATGCGGATCGTTCGCGGGACGAGATCGTGGTCGAGCGCGGGGCGATACACCTCGCGCCTGGTCAGAACCCGACACACATTCTCGAACCCTATAACGCTACGATCCTCAGGGACGGCAAGCGGATCGGGGAGGTGAGCGTCCCGCGACATTGGTGGCTTTCTCGCTGGCGATGGCAGTCGGCGCCGCGGCCCGTCAGGCGTTCTTTGCACGATCTGATCGCGATGAAGGCAATCTGTCCTCTCGGCAAGGCTGCGCTCTATGGCGCAAAGGCGTTGGATACGGTGATCAAGTGGCAAGGACCGATGGATACCGGAGGGCTCGGGATAGGCATGGGTGGGGCCGGCGAACGCTCGGACATCGGTCCGATTACCGAATATCAGGCGGCCTATCTACTTGACGGAAACGCCCAGGCGCTTACGACGATGATGACGCAGGCCGAGGCCGTCGGCTCCATGCCGGTCTGGGCCCGCAATGAACTTACCGGCGCGCTTGTCGATGTTTATAAGACACCCGATATCGCCTTTCACGAACCGACAATTCCGGAACCGCCGTATCCATACAACCCGGACCACAGCTATAATGATTACTTGTTTCGGATGGACGTCGCTCATATACCGAGCCCAGCTTACGTGCCGTGGCTGCTGACCGACGACCCCTATTTCTATGAGGGTGTCGAGGCCATCGCGAGCTACGGCGTTCTTTTCAGCAGTTCTCACCGCACCACCCAAAAGCTGCCGGGTCTCGTTTACCCGGGCGAATCGCGGGCCTGGGGGTGGGGGATGCGCGAAGTGTTCCGGCTCGGCGCGTTCGCCCCCGAGGGTCCACCCTCGTGGCTAAAGCCGCGCTCTTACTGGAAGAAGATCGTCGCCGACAACCTCTCTTTCACTCGGCAATACGTGGATTCGCCGGCCAAGATCCAGCGGGTCTTTCGACTTTTCACTCGGTCCGACGACTACGAGCCTTGGATGGGCGGGTTCATAATGTCGTCGCTCGGTTGGGCGGTATGGTCGGGCTTTTACCTCGAATGGTCCGAATTTACCCGTTGGTTCGCCGGCGGGCTGCTGCCCTTCGTCAGTGGGAACTCGGGCTGGGACAGACGGTGGCCGGCACCTTACTCGGTAAATTTCCTGAGCATGCGAACGGGCGAAGCTCCGCCGCCTACCCTCGCGGTCCTCGACGAATCATGGGATGCGCGGACGCCGGACAGTTGGGCCGAGGCCTGGAAACTGTTCCCGAAATCACTGGCGGCTCCCTCTACGGGCTTGCCTGCGACGCCGCAGGCGCTCGACCCGAGCCGATGGACCGATCCCGACAGAGTCTATGAGAACGGGATCGACAGTCCCTATTCCGTCGTAAAAGGCGCGCCATCGGGTCCCACATATGCACTCATCCTGCGTGGCGCCCTGGCATTTGCGGCACTCGCGGGGGTCCCCGGCGCCAAGGAGGCGCACGACTGGCTCCATTCAAAGATGCCTGCAGTTTGCGCGTCCTACGGCGAAGTCGGATATCGCAAATGGAGCTTTCTGCCGACTTGACGTTGCCGGTCGGACGAGCGCTATCACTGCCATAAGTCGGGCTACCATGCCATACAACTCACGTCGGAACAGCAGTCTCAAAATACTTCCACATGCGCCCTCGCCGGCAGCGAATTCTTTGGACCCGTAGGTGTAAACTATGAACGTCGGCCGTTTCTTACGCCGGATTTATCATAACTTGCCGGAGCCGCCGTCGACGAACTTCGAGCTTGCGCTCAGACCGACCCCTTACGAATTGCTGCCAGCCAATCCGATCATCTACGACATCGGGGCCAAGGATGCGCGCGCAAAATATTTCGGTGGGCCGCCGCTCGGTGCCAGGATCATCTGCACCGATATCCAGCCCGGGATCGGCGTCGATATCGTGGCCGACGCGCAGAATATGCCTCAAATACTGTCGGAATCGGCGGATTGTGTGCTCCTCATCAGTGTTTTGCAGCACATTCCTTCGCCACACAAGGCCGTCGACGAGGCGTTCCGGGTGCTCCGGCCCGGCGGCATCTTCTACGTCAATGTACCCTTCATTTTTTTTTATCACTGCGATCCCGAGGACTACAATCGCTTCAGTGTGCCTGGCCTTGAGTTCCTGTGCTCTCGCTTCGAACGAATCGCGAGCGGCTCGCGTCGCGGCCCCGCCTCTACCTTCTGCGACCTGCTGATCCGCTTTCTGGGCATTCTGTTCTCTTTCAATAGCGTCGCGCTGTATGCGGCGAACGTTTATTGCGGAAAATGGATGCTATTCTGGATTAAGTATTTCGACATTGTGGTCCATCACTATTCAATGGCGAACATCATGTGGGGTAGCCCTTATTTCCTCGGTCGGAAGCCACTAACCTCGGTGCAATCGTTATCGCGAAACGGGGATCCGCGCGCCGCCGCGTCGGCGACGGTCTTGTGACCGAGTTGTGGCGCAACTCCTGTCGGAAAGATCAAGCGCGATGATCAGATGCCCACGTGGCGGGTGGACTAATGGCAAGAACTGGCACTCTTTGGCCCCCGACGCTATCGAGTCCGATCTGCCTGGGCCGGCGATTGAGCAGCCCCGCTACTTTGTATTACTAGAATGTCTGGATGTAGTGTTCGAACTCCGCCGAAGGCGATTTTCGGTGGTATTGGTCACATGGTTGTGCATGAAGCACCATTAATGGGCAACACACAGTTTCCGGATCCCGAAGTGAGCATCGGTCAATGACCGGACTTATCTGCAGCGGGCGACGGCGCCGCGGGGCTTCACACCGACGAAATAGGTCGCAGTATTAGGCCTCAATATAAACGTCGTAGCGAGCTTGGCGCTGATTGGCAGATTATTCTCTTTATTCCTCGCCTTTGATTAACCGCTGATCGCCCGGTGTCGGGGAACTGCTCAGGAACTCGGTGCGAGCCTGGAGTCGGCGTTTCGGCCGCGTTGCGTCGTTACGGAAGGGATGCCGACACCGAGGTCCCGCAGTGAATGTGGGGAAAAACTGGTCGGAGTGAGAGGATTTGAACCTCCGGCCCCTGCCTCCCGAAAGCAGTGCTCTACCAGGCTGAGCTACACTCCGCCGACCGAGCGCGAGCTATAGCGAAAAGCGCGCTTCAAAACAATATACGCGCGCCGCCCTCCGTCGAAAACCCGCCAGAAGCACGCTCAAGACGACACCGCGATGCCGTGGGAGCGCGAGCTCGCATTCGCTCAAGGTTTCATTACGCATTAATCACGTTGACCCACCGCTCTCGTGTGGCGGGATCACCACTGCTCCCGGGTCGTCAAAAACCGCGCTCGGTGGCAAAGGCGGCAGCGTCGATTAGAGCGCGCCGCTCAGTCCCGTCGCGAAAGATCGATAGCGCACCAATCGCAGTCGCAGCGTAGCTGCGGGCGCGCGACAGAGTTTCGGCAAGGGCGCCGCGTCGCTCAACTAAGTGGATCGCCTGCTGGAGATCGCCCGCCCGCTGATCCTGCTCCTCGATCGTGCGGCGCCAGAAGGCGCGCTCTCCTTTGTCGCCACGGGCGAACGCCACAAGCACGGGTAAAGTGACTTTGCCGTCGCGAAAGTCGTTGCCGATGCTCTTGCCGAGCTCGGTTGGGCGAGCCGAGAAGTCGAGCATGTCGTCTACCAGCTGAAAAGCGATGCCGAGATTGCGGCCAAACCGATCGAGCGCCTCCTCCTCCTCCAGCGGACGCCCGGCCATTACTGCTCCAATGCGGCTTGCCGCTGCAAATAGCTCTGCGGTTTTTGCCTGGATGACCTCGAGATACTCGGCTTCGGAAGTCCGCGTGTCATTCGCGGTCATCAACTGGAGCACTTCGCCTTCGGCGATCACCGAAGAGGCGTGCGACAGAATCTCGAGGATGCGCAGCGATCCGTCGGCGACCATCAGCTCGAAAGATCGGCTGAACAGGAAGTCGCCGACGAGGATCGGCGGCTTGTTGCCCCAGACCGCATTGGCCGTGTCACGGCCGCGCCGCAGATCGCTCGCGTCGACGACATCGTCATGCAGCAATGTCGCGGTGTGAATGAATTCGACTGCAGCGGCGAGCGCGATATGCCGGCCGCCGCGATAGCCGCATAGCCGGGCGCAGCCGAGGGTGAGCATCGGGCGCAACCGCTTGCCTCCCCCTGCTACGATATGGCCGGCGAGTTGCGGGATAAGCGCCACCGGGCTCTGCATGCGTTGGACGATCAGCTGGTTGACCCGCTCCAACTCATCGCTAAGCAGCCGGCACAGCGGGTCGAGAGACGGCTTGCGGCCAGCGTGAACCCGATCGATACCCGCCACCAGCGCCCCCGGCTTCTCCTGACCATTTTCCGCGTCCTCCGGCCCGCCCGCCCGATCGGCTTGACGAGCCCGGACGCGAACGAGCATAGAATGACGCAGGGACCGGTCAAGAGCCGCCCCGCCGCACGTCTCTTGCTCCCCCTCGACATCGCTCCCGATGAAGGAATTGCTGCGCACCAACGATCCGGTCCGCCTGTCTTGGCTGCAGGCTCTGCTGGGGGATTCGGGGATCGACAGCCTCATCCTCGACCACCACACGAGCCTCGTCGAAGGAAGCATCGGCGCCATCCCGCGCCGTCTGATGGTCGCAGAGCGGGACTACCGGCGCGCCTGCGCGTTGTTGGCGGCGGCCGGCGAGGATGCGGAGTGAGCAACGTCCGAGTGCCCGAGCCGACCTTCACCGAAGACCGTCTTCTGGGCGGCCGCATCCAGCTTAGGCAGCCGGTGGACGGTTATCGTGCCGCAATCGATCCGGTGTTTCTAGCCGCCTCGGTGCCGGCCGAGCCAAATCAGCATATCCTTGATGTCGGCTGCGGTCAGGGCGCCGCAATGTTTTGTCTGGCGGCGCGAGTGCCGCACTGCCGCGTCGTGGGGCTCGAGATGCAGCGCGAGCTCGTTCGCCTCGCCGGCGACAACGCGATCTTGAATGCGATGGAGACGCGTGTGTCGGTGATGATAGGGAATTTGTCGCAGCCACCACCGCGGTTGTCGCCTGGCGCCTTTGACCACGTCATGGCAAACCCGCCCTTCAACGAGCGCGGGCGCACCACCCCGCCGTCGACGCCCGACAAGGCCGATGCGACGATCGAAGGTGATGCCGATCTCGGCGCTTGGGTCCGCTTTTCGCTTGCGATGGTCCGCTCCAAAGGGACCGTCACATTTATTCATAGGGCCGACCGGATCGATGCGCTTCTCGGTCAAATCGCCGGGCGGGCCGGCGAGATCGTGGTCTTCCCGCTGTGGCCCGGGCAGGGCAGGGCGGCGAGCCGCATCCTGGTGCGTGCCCGCAAGCAGATCGCCGCCCCCGCGCGGCTCGCTGTCGGCCTCGTATTGCACGAGGCCGACGGACGGCTCACCACCGCCGCGCAGGCGGTGTTGCGCGAGGGAAGGGGGCTTGAGCTCTGATCTGCCTCGGGGGGTCGGGGCTGTAGTCGGGCGCATGGCTTCCCATCTTGAGATGGAATGAGGATCCGCGACCATCTCCACATCGATCAATTGTGGTCCCGTGCACCCGTCGTCGCGGTGCTGCGGTTCGAAGGCGTCATCATGTCTCGGCCGCGGCGGGGCGGGGTCTCTTTGGCGAGCCACGCAGCGGCGATCGAGCGGGCATTCCGCGCCTCCGGCCTCGTTGCGGTCGCCGTCGTCGTCAATTCGCCTGGTGGCTCGGCGGTGCAGTCCGCGCTGCTCTTCCGGCGCATCCGTGAACTCGCCGAGGAGAAACACGTTCCAGTCATCGCCTTTGCCGAGGATGTGGCGGCATCGGGGGGCTATTGGCTCGCGCTCGCCGGGGACGAAATCTTCAGCGAAGAAACTTCGATCGTCGGCTCGATCGGCGTCATCAGCGCGAGCTTTGGATTCACGCAGCTGATCGAGCGGCTCGGCGTCGAGCGGCGTCTCCATACGGCCGGGGAACGCAAATCGTTACTCGACCCGTTTCTTCCCGAGAACCCTTCTGACGTTGAGCGGCTCACGGTGTTGCAGAAGGACATCCACCGCGCCTTCAGGGAACATGTCGAGCGCCGGCGCGCCGGGAAGATCGACAGCACGGACGAGTCCTTGTTCAACGGCGATGTCCTGACCGGCCGCATGGCGCTGAGCCGCGGGCTGGTCGACGGTATCGGGGAGCTGCGTGGGGTCATGCGAGCGCGGTATGGCGAGAAGGTCAAATTACGACCGTTCGCGGCTGAACGGCGGCGATGGCCGTTCTGGCGTCGACTGCCGTTCGCCGCAGGCGAGCCCGTCTCCGCCATCGCCGACCTCGCGGACTGGGTCGAGTCGCGTCTCCTGTGGGCGAGTTTCGGACTGTGAGGATTTGGTTTGATGAAGCCCATCGCTTGACCGATCTTCGCGGCCAGAAGTAGAGCTTGTCGATGTTCGCGCTTCCGAAGCTGATGATAGTCGTCCTCGTCGTCGCCGCCGCCTGGGTGGGCTATCGGTGGCTGAACGGGGTCACGCGCGATCCGCCGCGCCGTCGCATGGCCTCGTTCCGGACGCCGATCAATGCTGAGGATCTTGCAGCCTGCGAGGTCTGCGGCGCCTATATCGCGGCGGCCGCGCCCGCCTGCAGCCGGCCAGATTGCCCGCGGCCGCCCTGACTATTTCGACACCAACGGCGACGCCTTGAGTTTTCAATCGCTAATTCTCGATTTGCAAAGGTTCTGGGCGCACCAGGGCTGTGTCATCCTCCAGCCCTACGATGTCGAAGTGGGCGCCGGTACCTTCCACCCTGCCACCGCGTTGCGCGCGCTCGGGCCCGAGCCTTGGCGTGCCGCCTATGTCCAGCCCTCGCGCCGGCCGACCGACGGCCGCTACGGTGAAAACCCGAACCGGGTGCAACAGCACTATCAACTGCAGGTCATCCTCAAACCCGCGCCCGTGGACAGTCAGGATCTATATCTTGCGAGCCTGGCAGCGATCGGGATCGATGCCCGTCTGCACGACATCCGGTTTGTCGAAGATGATTGGGAGAGCCCGACATTGGGCGCCTGGGGGCTCGGGTGGGAGGTCTGGGTTGACGGTATGGAGGTCAGCCAGTTCACCTATTTCCAGCAGGTCGGCGGCATCGAATGCGATCCGGTTTCGACCGAGCTGACCTATGGGCTCGAACGGTTGGCGATGTATGTCCAAGGTGTCGAGAGCATGTTCGACCTCGACTACAACGGCGCCAGCGGGCCGCGTCGGGTCACTTACGGCCAAGTCTTCAAGCGGGCCGAGCAGGAATTCTCCACCTATAATTTCGAATTGGCCGATACTGGCCGACTAGTGAGGCATTTTGCCGATGCCGAGCAGGAGTGCCGACGGCTCATCGACGACGGGGTGGCCTTACCCGCCTACGACCAATGCCTCAAGGCGAGCCACCTCTTTAACCTGCTTGATGCGCGAGGCGCGATCAGCGTCACCGAGCGTGCCGCCTACATTCTCCGAGTGAGGGCGCTCGCCAATGCGTGCTGCCAAGCCTGGCTGGCCGGTTCTAATTCGCCCGACTGAGATGGGCGAATTACTGCTGGAGCTTTTGTCCGAAGAAATCCCGGCGCGGATGCAGCGCCGCGCCGTCGACGATCTGACTGGGTTGCTCCGTGGCAGGCTCGCTGCCGCGGAGATTCCGGCGGAGTCCCTTCGCGGGTATGTCACTCCCCGCCGCCTCGCGATCATCGCCGAGGGTATCCCGACGACGCAGCCGGACCGGGTCGAAGAACGGCGCGGACCCCGCGTCGGCGCTCGTCAGCCCGCGATCGACGGATTTCTGCGTTCTCTGGGTTTTGCTGCAATCGACGAATGCGAGATCCGCGATACCGGCCGCGGCGAATTCTATTTTGCCCTCGTCAAACGACCCGGTCGGCCTAGCGCCGCTGTGCTTTCCGAGCTGATAACGGGAGCCATGGCCGAGTTGCCCTGGCCAAAGTCGATGCGCTACCCGGCCTCGGATCTGCGTTGGGTTAGGCCGCTGACCTCGGTTCTATGCCTGTTCGACGGAAAGATCGTGCCGTTACCGCTCGACCGCGTGCCGGTCGGCAGAACGACGCGCGGGCATCGCTTTCTGGCGCCGAGTGAGATCTCGGTCGAAGACGCGGCCGATTACTTAAAGCGCTTAGCCGAGGCGCATGTTGTCCTCGATCGGGATTCCCGCAAAGAGACGATCCGAGAGGGCCTCGAAGCGGCCGTCGAGGCCGAGGGACTTTCACTAAAGCCAGACCCGGCCCTCCTCGAGGAGGTTGCCGGGCTCGTCGAATTTCCGGTCGTCCTTATGGGCGCAATCGAACCCGATTTCATGATGCTTCCGCCTGAGGTGCTTTCAACAGCAATGCGGGCGCATCAGAAGTATTTTTCTTGCTTGAGGCCCGACGGCACTCTGGCCCCCCGCTTTCTGCTTGTGGCGAACAATCTCGCCGCCAACGGAGGCAAGACGATCGTAGCCGGAAACGAACGGGTGCTTAGGGCCCGCCTGGCTGACGCACGCTTTTTCTGGGAGCAAGATCGGCGAGTGACGCTTGAGTCCCGGGTAGGGACGCTTGCCCATCGGGTCTTCCACGCCAAACTCGGCAGCCTGCGCGACAAGATCGCACGAATGGAAGCGCTAGCTAGCTTCCTAGTCTCTTATGTGCCAGGCTCCAATGCAATGCAGTCGCGGCGTGCGGTGCGGCTCGCCAAGGCCGACCTATCGACCGGGATGGTCGGCGAATTCCCGGAGCTGCAGGGGGTGATGGGGCGTTATTACGCGCTGCACGACGGCGAACATCCGGCCGTCGCCGAGGCGATCGCCGATCACTACCGGCCGCTCGGCCCCAACGATGCCTGTCCGACCGCTCCCGAGAGCATCGTCGTCGCGCTCGCCGACAAGATCGACAGCCTGGTCGCATTTTTTGCAATCAGTTTGCCTCCTCTTGACGACGACGATTATCGGCCGACTGGGTCACGAGATCCGTATTCACTCCGTCGCGCCGCTCTCGGCACCATTCGGATCATTATCGAAAACAGGATTCGGCTAAGCCTGAAGGACGCTCTCACCAACGCCGCGGAGATCTTTTACCGAAACCGCGAAGTCCAGAATTGGGAGGACCGTATCCACCCTCTTTATGCCGAACTCATGGCTTTCATAATCGACCGATTAAAGGTGCACCTCCGCGACCGGGGGGTTCGCCACGATCTGATCGCCGCAGCCTTCGCTCAGGTCGTAGAGGCGGAAAGCGATTTGGTGCGTCTTCTAAACCGCGTCGATGCGCTCGTGGGGTTTCTCACGTCGGAGGACGGGACGAGCTTGCTAACAGCCTATCGGCGAGCCTCAAACATCGTCGCTATCGAGGAGCGGCGAGATAATCGACGGTACGACGCCGATATTGATAGAGCGCTCCTCAAGCAACCCGAAGAGTTCGCGTTGGCAGGTGACCTGGATCTGGCTCGTGGTGGTGTCGAACGGTCACTGCATCGAGAAGAATTCGAGGCGGCAATGGCGCAAGTGGCTGCGCTCCGGCACCCCGTTGACGAATTTTTCGAGCGAGTCACTGTTAATACCGATGAGCCAAGGCTGCGCGAGAACCGGCTGCGACTGCTGGCGGGCATCCGGACAACGATGAATCAGGTAGCCGACTTCTCGCAGATCGAAGGGTGAGCGGCACATGAAGAAGTGGGTCTACAGGTTCGGAGACGGCACCGCCGAGGGCCGCGCCAATATGAGAGACCTGCTCGGTGGTAAGGGGGCAGGCCTCGCGGAGATGAGCAATCTCGGGCTGCCGGTGCCAACGGGCTTCACGATCACCACCGAGGCTTGCAGCTATTATTATGCGCACGGCAAATCCTATCCGGCGGAACTCCGGGAACAGGTCGAATGCGCGCTTGCTGGAATCGAGCGTTCGCTAGACACCCGGTTCGCGGATCCCGTCAACCCGCTTCTCGTGTCGGTGCGCTCGGGCGCGCGCGTTTCTATGCCGGGCATGATGGACACCGTGCTCAACCTCGGGCTCAACGACCAAGTGGTCGAGGGGCTGGCGCGCAAGAGCGGCGACGAACGCTTCGCATATGACAGCTATCGACGCTTTATTCAGATGTACGGACAGGTGGTGCTCGGCATCGAGAACCATTTCGAGGAGCTAATAGAAAACTACAAGCTCGACAGTGGCGTCCTGCTCGATACCGATCTCTCCGCGGACGATTGGAGGACCCTCGTCGCCGGGTTCAAGGATCTCGTCGCCGAGGAACTCGGACGCCCGTTTCCGGAGGACCCGCACGAGCAGCTATGGGGGGCGATTGGCGCCGTCTTTGCGTCATGGATGAATCCGCGCGCAGTCACCTACCGACGGTTGCACGACATTCCCGCCGACTGGGGCACGGCGGTGAATGTCCAGGCGATGGTCTTTGGCAACATGGGGGCGGATTGCGCGACCGGCGTGGCCTTCACGCGCAACCCCTCTACCGGCACCAATGAGTTCTACGGCGAGTACCTGGTCAACGCTCAGGGCGAGGACGTCGTGGCGGGGATCCGCACCCCGCAGCACTTGACGATCGCCAGTAAGGAAGCGAACAAATCGGCGTTGCCGGCAATGGAAGAGGTGTTGCCCGAAGTCCTGACCGAGCTTTACGAGGTTCGGCGGACGCTCGAGGACCATTACCGCGACATGCAGGACATCGAGTTCACGGTGCAGCGCGGCAAGCTGTGGATGCTGCAAACAAGGTCGGGCAAGCGCACGGCTCAAGCTGCGCTGAAGATCGCAGTATCGCTAGTCGAGGAAGGCGTAATTAGCCGGGAGGAGGCAGTCGGGCGTATCGAACCGGCCGCGCTCGATCAGCTGCTGCACCCGACGCGCGACCCAAAAGCGAAAACAACGGTCCTCGCCCGCGGCCTCCCAGCCTCGCCGGGCGCCGCCTCGGGCGAGATCGTATTCACCGCGGAGGAGGCCGAATCGCGTGCCTCGCGCGGCGAGGCGGTGATCCTCGTGCGCATCGAGACGAGCCCGGAGGACATCCATGGCATGCACGCCGCCAAAGGCATCCTGACGACCCGAGGCGGCATGACCAGCCACGCCGCGGTGGTCGCGCGCGGCATGGGGCGGCCGTGCGTCGTGGGTGCGGGGGACTTGCGGGTCGACTATGCGGCGCGCACGATCGCCTCACGAAACATCGTGGTGACGGCGGGCGAGACCATCACGATCGACGGGTCGTCAGGCGAGGCGATGTTGGGCGCGGTGCCAACGATCCAGCCGGAACTCTCGGGCGATTTCGCGACCTTGATGGGCTGGGCCGACGCGATCCGCAGGATGAGGGTCCGCGCCAACGCCGAGACCGCAGCCGACGCTCGCATGGCGCGTCGCTTCGGTGCCGAGGGGATCGGGCTCAGCCGTACCGAGCACATGTTCTTTCAGGCCGACCGTATCGGCGCGATGCGCCGAGTGATCATGGCCGAGGACGAAACCGGTCGGCGTGCCGGACTGGCTGAGCTGCTGCCGATGCAGCGCGAGGATTTCGCCGAGATTTTCCGGATCATGAAGGGCTTTCCGGTGACGGTTCGTCTGTTGGACCCGCCGCTGCACGAATTCCTGCCCAAAACCGAGGAGGAATTCGGCGAAATCGAGCGGCTGACCGGGAAGGACGTCGCTGCGATCCGCCATCGCGCGCTAGTGCTGCACGAGGTTAACCCGATGCTCGGCCATCGTGGTTGCCGCCTCGGCATCACCTATCCGGAGATCTACGAGATGCAGGCGGCCGCGATTTTTGAGGCGGCTGTCGCGGTGACCAAGGAAATCGGGGAGGCGGTCGAGCCCGAGATCATGGTGCCGCTAATCGCGACAAAGAAGGAATTCGACATCCTCAAGGCGATCATCGATCGGGTCGGCAGCGAGGTGATGGAAAGAGCCGGTATTACCGTACCCTATCTGGTCGGCACGATGATCGAGCTGCCGCGGGCGGCGTTGCGCGCCGGCGAGATTGCTCAGAGCGCCGAGTTCTTCAGCTTTGGCACCAACGATCTGACCCAGACCGTCTTTGGCCTGTCGCGCGATGACGCTGCGAGCTTTGCCGGGGTCTATCAGCGGCTCGGGATCTTCGAACACGACCCATTCATAACACTCGATGTCGACGGGGTTGGCGAGCTCGTCCGCCTCGCCGCCGAGCGCGGACGTGCGGCCCGTCCCGGGTTGAAGCTGGGCATTTGCGGCGAGCATGGAGGCGACCCCAAGTCGATCGGCTTCTGTCAGGCGGTCGGTCTTGATTACGTTTCGTGTTCGCCTTACCGCGTACCAATCGCCCGGCTCGCCGCGGCGCAAGCCGCGTTGGCGGGCGATCGCGGTGACACAACCGAATGAGGCTGCAGGCCGCAGCCGTGTCATCACAGGATTGCTATTTCCGTCTCAGGCGTCGCCGGTGAGACGCATCCAGCCGGGTTTCGACGCAACGATGGTGGTTTCCCCGGCCTTCAAGTGCTTGCCTTCGGCGACCGGCTCGATCCGCAACAACGCCAGACCGATGCCGTCGCGACTCGACCGCATCTCGCCGACCTCGCGTCCGTCCACAGTGACGATCGTTCCAGGCGCCGGAGCAGGCCCGTCGATCTCGACAGGCATCAGCCGCTTCTTAATCAGGCCGCGGTATTTGGTGCGCGCCGTCAGCTCCTGGCCGATGTAGCAGCCTTTCTGCCAGTCGACGCCGTTCAGTTCGTCGAACCCTGCTTCGAGCAAAATCGATTTTTCGGGCACGAGGTCGCGGCCGCCATCAGGGATCCCAAGCTCGAGGCGGAGCCGGTCGTACGCCCCGAAGCCGGCCTCCGTGAGACCCCTCCCTTCGAGCGCGCGTCGGATATCCGTACGCGGCAGGAGGCAACGCACACCCAGTGCGGCGAGCCGCGGATCGACAAAGGCGACACCGGAAGCGAATGGTCGGGCAGCACCCGGTTTCTCCGAAAGACCCATGGACGCGCGAGCACCTTCGCCAAAGACCGCCGCCACAACGAGCTCGGGTCTCTCCTCGAGGGCGGCCTTTGCCCGTAAGCGGTAGATTGACAAACGGCGCTTGAGGTCGCTCAGGCGCCGGGCCTCGGTTTCGAGCCAGATCTCTCCAACCAACTCGATCATCATAAAGTCGTGCAGATACTTGCCCTGCGCCGTGAGCAGCGCTGCGTAGCACGCTTGCGCCGAACCGACCTTGTCGACGTCGTTCGAAACGAGCCCCTGGAGGAAAATCCGATGGTCCGCTCCGGAGACCGCAAGGATGCCCCGGTCGTCGAGCAAAGCAAAGCTTACCTCTGGCATGGCTCGGTCAACCCTATCGGATACGGTAAAAGTGGACGAGGCGCGCTTGCTTGGCAAGCCGAAGGGGGCAGGATATAAGGCCTTTGGCTCGGCAAAATGCACATCCTGTTTGTCACCGCGACGCGCATCGGCGATGCAGTGCTGTCGACCGGACTTCTTTCCTACTTGATCGATCGCCATCCGACGGCACGGCTGACGATCGCGGCGGGGCCGGTGGCGGCTCCGTTATTCGAAGCCGTACCGCAAATCGAGCGGATCGAGGTCATCGAGAAACTGCGCTGGTCCGCACATTGGCTGCCGTTCTACGCCGCCGTGGCGACCCGACGTTGGGACCTCGTCGTCGACCTTCGCGGCTCGGCGCTCGCTTGGCTCCTACTGGCGGGCGAACGCAAGGTGATGGCCAAGGGTGACGTGCGCGAGCATCGAGTGCGCCAGCTCGGTCGGCTTTTCCGGCTCGACCCGCCGCCGAGCCCGCGACTGTGGACCGCGCCGCACCACGAGCGCGCGGCGAGCGCGCTGATCTCTCCGGGCGCTTCGGTCCTGGCGATTGGTCCGGCTGCGAACTGGCGCGGGAAGGAGTGGCGAGCCGAGCGCTTTGCCGCGCTGACACAACGCCTGACTGCCGCGGACGGCCTGCTGCCGGGGGCGCGTGTCGCCGTGCTGGCGGCCGCGCATGAGCGCAGGCAAGCCGAACCTTTGCTCGCGGCGATTCCGGGCAATCGGCAAATCGACTTGGTAGGCAAGGTTGACCTGCTCACCGCCGCGGCCGTGTTGCGACGGTGCGCGCTATTCATCGGCAACGACACGGGTCTGATGCATATGGCGGCGGCGTCGGGGACGCCGACCCTCGGCCTGTTCGGTCCGAGCCCGAGCGATAAATACGCGCCCTGGGGGCGGCACGCCGCGTGGGTGCGGTCAACCGATTCGCCCGAGGCAATGTTTGGTCCGGGCTTCGATCACCGGACCACGGACACCTTGATGGACGGTCTCTCGGTCGATGCGGCCGAAGCGGCTGCTGGTCAACTGTGGCGCTCGGTGGCGAGCGCCGCGGCGTGAATGGGCCGCGACGATCCGGTCTCTCCGCGCTGGTTGTTGTTCACGACGAAGAGCGGCAACTGTCCGAATGCCTCGCCTGTCTCGGCTTTGCCGACGAGATCGTCGTTGTCCTCGACCGCTGTACCGACCGGTCTCGCGAGATCGCCTGCAATTTCACAGAGCGGCTCGTCGAGGGAGCCTGGGAGCGGGAGGGAGCGCGTCGCCACGCTGGGATCGACGCCTGTCGCAGCGACTGGATCCTCGAAATCGATGCCGACGAGCGGGTGTCACCGCAACTTGCGGCCGAGATCCGGAAGGTCGTCACCGGCTCGCCGGCCGCGTGGCACCTGATCCCGGTCGACAATTATATCGGCGACCGGCTGGTGCGCTGGGGATGGGGCGCCTCCTTCGGGAGGTCGGCCCATGGCGCGCTGTTCCGCAAGGGGGCCAAGCGGTGGGGCGATCAACGTATCCACCCGACGGTCGCGTTCTCAGGACTCCAGGGGACGACGCTCTCGTCGCCGATCACTCATTACGTTGATCGCGATATCTCGGAGATGCTTCGGCGGCTCGATCGCTATACCACCGCGCGCGCCGAGGATCTGCGCGAAAGCGGCGACATCGGCAGCTACGGCCACAACCTGCGCCGCATCGTCTCGCGCTTTTGCAAATGCTACATCGGCCGCAAGGGCTATCGCGAAGGTCAGTGGGGCTTTCTGATCGCGCTGTGTGCGGCGCTCTATCCGATCCTCTCCTATCTGAAGGCGCGGCTCGACCCTTTGCCTGAGGAACGAGCGGCGACGGAGCTTCGCCATCTAGAGACCGAGTGATGGCGAGTGTGGTGATGGCCGATGACGGCATCGCCTTCGACGGAGTGATGGCGGAAACCGCACCGCTCGGCGGCGCCGAGACGGCCTTCCTAGCGCTCGCCGAGGCGCTGGGGGCGCGCGGTCATCGGGTCGAGGCGCACAATCGCTGCCGCACTGAGGTCATTCACAAGGGTGTGCGTTGGGTGCCGCTGTCGGGCGACTTGCCGCATGCTTGCGACCTCTACATCGCCAATCGCAGCCCCCGGCTCATCGGGCTCGTCCGCCGCGCAAGGCGTCGCGTGCTGTGGTTGCACAATCCCGCCCCCTATCTAAAAAAGCCGCGCAATCTCTCGCGGCTCGCCTGGTACTGGCCGACCCTAGTGGTGACCGGTGGCTATCACGCGGCGACGATCCCGCGAGGGCTGCCCTGCGGCGGGCGCGAGATCATCCCCTACGGCGTTCTCGATCGCTTCCGGACCGCACTACCTCGCGAGCCCCCGCCGCCGCGGGCGATCTACACGTCAAACCCGTTGCGCGGGCTCGATTGGCTGCTCGATCTCTGGGTTGAGCGCATCAGGCCCGCAATGCCGGCGGCTGAGCTGCATATCTATGCCGGCGGTGCCGTCTATGGCCTTGCCGGTACGCCGCGCGCGCAGCAAATGGACGAGGTCCTGGCCCGTGCCGATAGGCTCGTCGCGTCGGGAGTCCGCCGCTTCGCGCCGGTCGGGCGACAGGCGTTGACAGCCGCACTCTTGGACGCCCGGGTCATGCTCTATCGCGGAGATCCCGGCGAAACCTTCTGCCTGGCACTCGCCGAGGCCCAGGCGATGGGGGTCCCGGCCGTGGTCAAACCGTTGGGCTCGACAGCCGAGCGCGTCATCGACGGGGTCACGGGCCGGGTGGCCGCGGACGATGACGCCTTCGTCGCGGCGGCGGTTGCGCTGCTGAGCGACGACGGATTGTGGCGACGATGGCATCTCGCCGCGCTCGAACGGCAGCGCGGGTTGAGCTGGGATACCGTCGGCGCCCGGTTCGAGGCACTGATATTCGACGAGCCGAATGACCGGCGCTTTCCCGGTTTTTCCGGAAGAAACCGGGAAAAAAATTGAATTCGACCTCGCACGAGCGCCAATAACTACTTTTTCCCAAATACTTAGAAACTATTTTCCGTTGATCGAACCGGGAATTTTCCTGCGTCGAAACCGGGAAACAAAGCACGGAACCGGGAAATAACCGGGAATTTGACGCTCCGTCGTCACCCGGCTGCGTCCGCCCGATCTCGACGGTAGATAGTACGCCTGGATCTCGACCAGAAGATGGCGCGCGCTCGCCGCCATCGCGAGAGGCATTATATTCGGGTTCAGCGGCGAAACGGCAATTCCAGACTGAGGAAAGCCGCGAACTCGTCCTTGTAGTCGGAATGCCAACGCGACAGCGCCGGGCGGTTGCGGATGATGTCTTCCGCGGCCCACAGAATGCGCCGGTTGTCGACGTCACGGGTCACGTCGTTGTCGGGGCAGATGATATAGAAATCCCCGGCAGCCATGCCGGCGACGAGCATGTCGGCGACCTGCTCCGGCACCCAGGAGCCGGGCGGTTTGGCGGTTCTGCCCCGTCGCGTCATACCGGTGAATGTCGAGCCCGGCACCAACAGATGTGCCGTGATCCGGCAGCCCTCAACGTTCCGCAACGCATGGGCGAGCCCCTCGGTGAGCACCTTCACACCCGCCTTGGATATGTTGTAGGCGGTGTCTCCCGGCGGACAGGTTATCCCCTGCTTTGACCCCGTGTTGATGATCGCACAGGGAGAATTTTGGTCGATCATCGCCTGGGTGAAGCTCTGCACCCCGTTGATCACACCCCAGAGATTGACGTTCAGGACGCGCTGCCAGCGCTCGTAATGGTCCCAAGGCCCGCCACCCGGCGACGTCCCGGCATTGTTCATCAGTACGGCAACTTCGCCGAAGGTGTCGTAAGCACGGTCTTTGAGGCGCTGAACCTCGTCCAATTTGCCAACATCCGTCGGCACGGTCAGCACATCGGAGGCGCCGCGCCGCGCGACGGATCCGACCTCCGTTCCGGCTTGTTCGAGGGCATCGGTCTCGAGATCGGCGAGGCAAACTCGCAAGCCCATGGCAGCGAACCGCTTTGCCGCCGCGAGCCCGATCCCGCTGGCAGCGCCGGTCACGACGGCGACTCGCGCTTCCGAGAGGGCGGGATGTTCAGCCATGGTCGCTCCTATCTCGGCAATGGCATTATTTATCGCGCGGCGTGTTGAGTTTCACAGTGACATTCTTGCGCTGCGTGAAGCTGTCCAGCATGCCTTCCAGTGAGAATTCTCGTCCGCTGCCGCTCTGTTCGATCCGCAGCGTCGTCGTTTATTGAGCTCCCGTTGGGGCGGGTCGCCACGGAGGGCCGGCCGCGACGGCGCGTCACTCGGGCTTATAGGTGACACGGTAGACGACGTCGTTGCCGTCGTCGCTGAATAGCAGCGATCCATCCTTCGCGAACGTGACGTCCACGGGGCGGC
The DNA here is from genome assembly GCA_963703745.1 of uncultured Alphaproteobacteria bacterium. Taxonomy (GTDB): domain Bacteria; phylum Pseudomonadota; class Alphaproteobacteria; order ATCC43930; family CGMCC-115725; genus AP-15. The sequence continues at coordinate 897,261 of CAVPFL010000003.1, forward strand.
CCCAGACATTCTGATCGTCGGCGACGAAACCAACGACAAAATCCTGATATTCCCCTGTGGGCTTGCCGTTTTTGAAGGGCAGCCGAATGATCTTGTAACCGGTCCGCAACGCACGATTCCACGAGCCGTGCAAGGCGACGAAAGCATCGCCCTTCCAATCGGGAGGAAATTGTCCGCCGGGGTCGAACGCAATGCCAAGCGGCGCCGAGTGCGGTTGGATCAGAACGTCGGGCACGGTGACCTTGTCGGCAAGGTCCGGCCGCCGCCCGCCACCGGGACGGGTGTCCTCATGATTGCCGATATAGTACCAAGGCCAACCGTAGTACGCGCCCTGCTTGAGGCCGGCGACATAATCGGGCGGGAGATTGTCGCCCAATAAGTCGCGCTCGTTGGTGGCGCAAAAGACCACACCGGTGCCGGGCTGCAACGTCAGTCCGGAGCAGTTTCGGACACCAGACGCAAAGACTTGTTTGTTCTTCCCGTCTGGATCATAGGTCAGGACATTGGCGCGCCATTCCTCTCGGTCCCATGCCGAACCTGGGGAATGGGTTTTCTCGAATGCTGCAAAATCAGCCGGCCGCGGGCCCATTTGCTCAGCGACGTTGCTCGCCGAACCAACGGCGACGTACATAGTCTTGCCATCGGGCGAAAAGGCGACGTCTCGGGTCCAATGGTTGCCGCCGGTAGCGAGGTCCGACACGATCGTCTCGGGAGCACCGGAGGCGGTGAGGTCGCCGTTTCGATAGGGAAAGCGCACAACTTTTCCTAATTCGCCGACATAGACCCATTTCGGGTCGGGGTCCGGCGGATAGAACGCGATCCCGTACGCGTCCTGAAGCCCGGTGGCGAAGGTTTCGACCTTAGGGTTGCTCATATCCGTCCCGGTCCGGATGGTCACGATTTTCCCTTCGGGTCGGCTGAGGGCCAGGAAAATGTGTCCATTGGGCGCCACGCGCAGCACCCGCGCACCTTGCATTCCAGTGACAAGGGCATCGACCGAGAAGCCGGGCATCGTCTTGAGCGTCGCATTTGCGGGTTTGAGAACCACCTTCGACCGATTGGCGGTTGAGGGCGTCGCCCCGGGTGCGGGTAGGTCCGCGGGGGTGATCCTGCGCATTACGCCGGGTGCGTCAGTTCGCCAGTCGCCATACGCATCGGGGCCCGTCCGGACGCTCTGAGCCGAGACGCGCGGGCAGATTGCGAGAAGCACTAACGCAATGCAGGCCTCAACAGCGAGATACTTGGTCATGCGTGCCTTTCTGGTAGTCGGTTGAAATTCCATCGAGTACTTACTCCCGGGTTGGTCTTCCCTTCGTGGGACCATGCAACACAGTGTTCAGGGCAGGGACGCCAGGTAATCAGCGACCGCGTTTCGATCCTCCGGCGACAAGCTCTGCATCAGTGTCGACATCGCCGCGCTGTTTGCCCGCTCGCCATTTGCATAAGCATTCATCGTGTCGAGCAGATATGGCGAAAATTGGCCGGCGAGGCGCGGTGCGACGCCCGCCGGGCCCATGCCTCCTGCCAAGTTTGCGTTGTGACATGCTTGGCATGTGGCGATCGCGCCAGGAGCCGGCGCGGATGGCGGTGCGTCCGACCGCACCGGCCATTTGGCGTGGCCGAAATATGCCGCGATTTGCGATATTTCAGCGTCACTTAAGCTTTCGGCAATCGACGACATGATCTGACTTTCGCGGTCGCCATTCCTGTAGGCGTTCAGCTCGTTTTGGATGTATGCAGCCTGCTGCCCCCAAATGATCGGCACGGTAGGATCCGATGGCAGGCCATGCTCGCCGTGGCACGAAGCGCAAAGCTGCGCTTTCGTCTCGATGGAGGCGGCGGACACGCGCTCAGTGCTCAACAAAGTCGCAACAAAGGCTGCGAAGAGCTGCCCGATGAGGGCGCACTCTCGATCGCCGCCCATGCGCCGTGAACGCCTACCGAGAACAGGAATTCCACATCTCAGCACTTGTTTCAGTTGGCGCCAATGTCCGTCTAAGCTTAGACGAAACCGACAACCGCATGCGGCACGTACGGCTCCTCCAGAAAACTAATCTCGTGGGTGGAAAGTTTTACATTTACGGATGCGAGAGCATCGTCGAGATGGGGCAATTTGGTGGCTCCGACGATCGGTGCGGTGATGACCGGCTTGGCGAGAAGCCAGGCCAGCGCCACCTGCGCGCGCGGAATGCCCCGCGCTGCGGCAACCTTGGCTACGCAGTCAACGACATTTCGGTCTGCTTCCGCGGACTTCCCAAATAGCCTCCGATGGGCGTCGTCGGTCTCGGTCCGGATGCTTGTGTAGTCCCAGTCCCGGGTCAGCCGTCCACGCGCCTGCGGGCTCCACGGAATGACGCCGATCCCTTCGGCCGCGCAAAGCGGCAGCATTTCCCGCTCCTCCTCGCGATAGAGGAGGTTCACCAGATTCTGCATGCTGACAAAGCGGGTCCAGCCATGACGTTCGGAAGCTCCGAGAGTCCGGGCGAACTGCCACGCATGCATTGAGGAGGCTCCGATATAACGGACCTTTCCGGCCTTTGCGATGTCGTGCAACGCCTCGAGCGTCTCCTCGATCGGTGTGCCATAGTCCCAGCGATGGATCTGGTAGAGGTCGACGTAGTCGGTGCCGAGGCGCCGCAGGCTGTCGTCGATCTCGCGCATGATTGCCTTGCGCGACAGGCCGCCGCCGTTGGGTCCCGGCCGCATCCGCCCATAAACTTTGGTCGCGATGACGACCTCGTCGCGGCGGGTAAAATCTTTGATCGCTCGGCCGAGGATCTCCTCGCTGCTACCGAGGGAATACCGGTTTGCCGTATCGAAGAAATTGATGCCGCCTTCGAGCGCCCGCTGGATGAAAGGACGGCTCTCGGCCTCGTCGATGCTCCAGGCGTGATTGCCGCGATCCGGGACGCCATAGCTCATGCAGCCGAGGCAGATGCGCGATACCTCCAAACCCGTGCGACCAAGTTTCACATACTCCATCCTTGGATCTCCTAGGGTTTAGTCCCGAAAAACGGGAAGTCTGATCAGACGCTGCTCGAACTTTCGAGAGACACCTTGAGTCCGGCGCGCAGGCAACGCTATATTATTATATATATAACGAAAACGCAGCCACAGCTCAAGCTCAGTTGGGAAAGGCGGCTAAAAGCTTTCTTGCCGGCAAGCACCAGCTGCTGATCGACGGGAAATCGAGGGACGCGAAATCATGCAAAAGGTTCGACGTGTTTGACCCGGCAACAGGTCAGGCGATCGCCGCTGTGGCCGAGGCCGATGCGGCCGACGTCGATGAAGCCGTCAAGGCCGCTCGGAAAGCCTTCGAAACCGGCCCGTGGGCGCGGACGTCACCGGCCGACCGCTGCAAGTTGATGTGGAAGCTCGCTGACCTACTCGAAAGCCATGCCGACGAGATCGCCGAGTTGGAAGCGCTCGACAACGGCAAGCCGATCCGCGACGCGCGCAATGTCGACCTGCCGGGCTCCTACGAGATCCTGCGCTGACGAGTTTGTCGGCCGAGTCGCCGATTTCGGAAAGAACCTCAAGGTGGGCAACGGCGTCGACCCCTACACCTAAAGGATGAAATCTAACGCTTAGGACCCGCGCTGGAGGTCAGCTTCGGGTGGAAAAGCGACATTCGTCCAGCCTTTCTGGAGCGGCTCTGTAGAGCCATAATCCATGCGTAGCGTCGGATCGAGGGGCTGGGGATGAAGCGCCGGAATTTCATAACGGTTCTCGCCGGCACGGCGGCATATCCGCTCTTGGCCGTTGCGCACAAAAGACGATGCCGGTCATCGGCTTCCTAGGCAGCACGTCACGCGCCCCGTATACAATGCAGGTGGCCGCGTTTCTACGCGGACTGGAAGAAATGGGCTACATCGAAGGACAGAACGTCGCGATTGAATACCGTTGGGCAGAAGGTCGCTTTGAGCAGCTCCCAGCATTGGCAGCCGATCTCGTCGGCCGCAAGGTCGAGGTGATCGCAGCAGACGCAGTCACTTCGACAAGAGCGGCGAAGGACGCGACCTCGACGATTCCGATTGTATTCATTAGTGGATCGGACCCGGTTGAGCGCGGCTTCGTCGCTAGCTTCGCCCGGCCGGGCGGCAACCTGACCGGCGTCGCTATGATGGTCGCCGAGCTCGCGCCCAAGCGTTTCGAGCTGCTTTCGGAGATGGTCCCGCAGGCCAGCATCATCGCCCTGCTGGTGAACCCAAACAATGTGCAGACGGACGGAGTCATCAAAGGCGTGCGGGAAGCGGCGCGCGCGAAGGCCGTGGAGTTGCAGATTCTGAAAGCCAGCACCGACGGGGAGATCGATGCCGCCTTCGGCACTTTAATGCAACTTCAGGCTGACGCGCTCGTCGTCGGCCCCGACGTGTTCTTGTACAGTCGACGCGAGCAGCTCGTCACGCTGGCGGCACGCCATAGGATCCCAGCGATCCATGAGTGGCGTGGATCCGTCGCCGTCGGCGGCCTGATCAGCTACGGAGCCGACATCACGAGCGTGTTTCGTCAACTCGGCATCTACGCCGGAAAAATCTTGAAGGGTGCCAAGCCGGCCGACCTGCCGGTCGAACAGCCGACCAGGTTTGAGCTCGTCGTCAACCTCAAGACGGCGGCGGCGCTTGGTCTTACCGTACCGCCATCGATCCTCGCCCGCGCCGACGAGGTCATCGAATAGCAGCCGCATTCAGGGTGAATGGCCGTTCCGAAGCGCAACAACCAGTTCGGGGGCAGTGGCCGGTGTGGCAACAGCGCCCCAACCGTGAGACGGCACGAGCGGCCGCTTTGGGTCGACGAACGAACCCGCTCGCGCGGGAGGGAGCACGCGTCGCGGTCGGCGCATTTTCGACGAGGTGATGTGCGGTAGCGCGTGACGGTCGGGGCATCCGATCGCGAGCATCGAAGGTCCAGCAACCTTCAGCTCGAGAGAGGAGCCCCGATGACCTCCGATACTTCACCTCGGCCCGTCAGCCCATTGCGGGCGCGGATGATCGAAGACATGACCGTGCGCGGTTTCAATGAGCACACGCGCCGCGATTATGTCCGCCACGTGCGGTCATTCGCGGCCTTCATCGGGCGCTCGCCCGACACGGCATCATCGGAAGACCTGCGTCTGTTCCAACTGCACCAGACGCGGATCGGCATGCAGCCGCCGAGCATCAACAGCGCGGTCTCGGCTCTGCGCTTCTTCTTCACGGTGACGCTCGACCGGCCGGACCTGTCGCGCCGGCTCACCGTCGTGCCGCAGCCGCGGCGGATACCGGCGGTGCTCAGCGTCGAGGAGGTGACATTGCTGCTGCGCGCGGCGACGGCGCCGAAGTACAAGGCGGCGTTCGCCACCGCTTACGGCGCCGGGCTGCGCGTCTCGGAGGTGGTCACGCTCAAGGTCGGCGATATCGATTCCGAGCGCATGCTGCTGCGTGTCGAGCGCGGCAAGGGGCGCAAGGATCGTCACGCGATGTTGTCGCCGCAGCTGCTCGAACTGCTGCGCGCCTGGTGGCGGGAGGGGCGGCGGCGCAGCCTGCTGCTGCCGGGAGGCTGGCTGTTTCCCGGCCGCAACCCGGTCGAGCCGCTGTCGGCCCGCCAGCTCTGCCGCGCTGTCCGTGCCGCCGCCCAGGCCGCGGGGATCAAGAAGCGCGTCTCGCCACACACACTGCGGCACAGTTTCGCCACGCACCTCCTCGAGCAAGATGTCGATATTCGCGTGATTCAGACACTTCTGGGCCATGCCAAACTCGACACCACGGCGCTTTACACCCGCGTCGCCAATACCACGATCCGGGCCGTAACCAGCCCTCTCGACCGGCTGGCACCATTGATCGACGGGAGACCGCGATCCGGCACGTAGCCGGGCGGCCGTGCGCCGCCCGAGGCTGGAGGTCGCAGACGTCTTTCATCGCCATGGAGCCGCCTGGCGCCAGGCCAATGCCGGGCATGTGAGCCTGGGTCAGCTCCAGGTCATGTCGGCGATCGAGCAGTGCCGCTCGGCCGCGCTCGGCGGGCATGTCGAGCGCTGCGAGGATTGTGGCCACAGCCGCATCGCCTACAACTCGTGTCGCAATCGCCATTGCCCAAAGTGTCAGGGCGCGGCGGCGCAGGATTGGCTTGCGGCCCGCGAGGCCGATCTGCTGCCGGTCGGCTATTTCCACGTGGTCTTCACACTGCCCGCCGAGATCTCTCCGATCGCCTATCAGAACAAGGCTGTCGTCTACGACCTGCTGTTCCGCACGGCGGCGGAAACGCTGCTCACGATCGCCGCCGATCCCAAGCACCTCGGCGCTCGCATCGGCGCCACCGCCGTGCTTCACAGCTGGGGCTCGACAATGACCCACCATCCGCACGTTCATATGATTGTGCCGGGTGGCGGGATATCGCTCGACGGGACGCGCTGGGTGCGCTGCAAGCCCGGCTTTCTTCTGCCGGTGCAGGTGCTTTCCCGCCTGTTCCGGCGGCTGTTCCTGACGGCGCTCGCCGACGCCCACGCGGCAGGCCGGCTCGCGTTCTTTGGCGAGATCGAGGACTTGCGTCGCCGCGAGGCCTTCGACGCAAATCTCGCACCGCTCAAGCGGAAGAACTGGTTCGTTTACACCAAGCCGCCCTTCGCCGGGCCGGAGGCGGTGCTCGCCTATCTCGCCCGCTACACCCATCGCGTCGCCATCTCGAACAGTCGCCTCGTTTTTCTCGACGAACGCGGCGTGACCTTCCGCTACAAGGACTACCGCCGCGACGGGAAGGCGCGGTACGGCACAATGACACTCAGCGCCGACGAGTTCATCAGGCGCTTCCTGCTCCACGTTCTACCAAAGGGGTTTCATCGGATCCGCCACTACGGGCTGCTCGCCAGCGCCGGCTGCAAGGCCAACATTGCGCGTGCCAAGAAGTTGATCGCCGCCCCAATGCCCCAGGTTGATCCACCGACCGCGCACGACACAGCCGATCCGCACACCACGACCGATCATCGCCCACCGTGCCCTTGCTGTGGCGGCCGGATGATCATTGTCGAGGTCTTTGCGCGCGGCGGCACACCGCGCGGCCCGCCCTCCGGCGTCGGGATCGGGATTTGATGCCATGTCTGTCCTTATCGTCTCCTCGCAGCATCGTTCGCCAGAACATCTCGTTCCCGGCGCCGCGCCCGTTTCATCCCAGCGCCTGCACACGCCGGCAACGCATCACGCACCAGCCCTCAACCGGCCCGTCGAGTACGCCAGTAGCGGCCAGTCCGCAATCATCAGCGGCTTTCAGCCCTCAGCAATTCTTAGCCAAACCATCCCCCAGCAACGCCGCTGCCGAGCCAAATCCCCATAGACGGCCAACTGCCTACCGGCTTCCCGCGGGTTCCTTCTTCGGAGGCTTTCGGACGCCGGCCTCTTCACTCCGGGTCGACGGCTCATGCCAGGCCGGCATCCGAAACCCTTCACGACAGGGGGCCTCCAAGCCGGGTGCCAAGCGTTTGATTTGCACCACTAGATCGGCCCGCTGGTCTCCGAGCAGCAACTCGAACGACTGGATCGGAACCGCATAAGACGGCATAACGTCAAGCGAGGGCGGCGCTTCGGCGCCGTCCTCCACCTTTCGGCCACCACGGGAGTAATCCGGATGAAATTTGGCATTCACAACCCATCGTGGTGGTTCGGTTCCGATCCGGCCGAAGCGTTCGAGGCGGTGAAGGCGAAGGCGCAATGGGCCGAAAACCACGGCTTTGTGTGGTTCTCGGTGATGGACCACCTGATCCAGATCGGCGGGGTCGGCGCGCCCGATGAGCCCTTTATGGAGGGCTGGACCGTGTTGTCGGCTCTCGCCGCCGTGACCAGCCGCATTCGGCTCGCGACGCTCGCCACGTCGGTCGGCTATCGCAACCCGGCGCATCTCGCCAAGATCGCCGCCAGTGTCGACCTGATTAGCCGTGGACGGCTGACCCTCGGCATCGGAGCGGGCTATCTCGAGGCCGAATACCGCCAATATGGCTGGGAGTTCCCGGCCCGCCCGGCGGTGCGCATCCGGCAGATGCAAGAAGCCGTCCGGCTGATCCTCGCGATGTGGACGGAAAAGCGAACGACCTTTCACGGCAGGTATTTCCACATCGAGGACGCAATCCTCGAGCCGAAACCGGTGCAGAAACCGCGGCCACCGGTCATGATCGCCGGCGGCGGCGAACAGCTGACACTGCGTGCGGTCGCTCGCCTGGCCGATGCCTGCAATGTCGGCGGCGACCCGGAAACAGTCAGGCACAAGCTCGCAGTGCTTCGCGTCCATTGCGATGCAACGCAACGCGATTACGACGCGATCGAAAAGACGCATAACAACAGCTGGCTGCTCGCCCGCGACGAAGCCGGTGTGGCGGCGAAGCGTGAGCGGCTGGCGGCACGCGGACCGTTGCGAGGCTTTGTCGGCACCGTGTCCGCGGCAATCGATCTGATCGGACAATACCAGGGTGCCGGCGTGCAGCTTCTGATCAACAGCGACTATCGCAACGACATCGAAACGCACGAGCTAATGGCAGCGGAGGTCATGCCGCATTTCGTCTGAGGAACTTGATACGGTCACCCAAAGGTGAAAGCGTACGCTTCGGCGCCCGGATCGAGAAAGCGGATCTCGAACGTGCGATCGATGATCGCGCCGTTCTGTCGGATAAGCTGATAAAGCCGCTGCCCGTTCACGACACCTCGGCCGTCGGCATCGACATCCGCGCCATGGCTATCGCCGGGCGGTTTACCGTCGATCGTGACACGGAACCGAATGAGTCTGCCGTTTGCTCCGCCGAGCACGAGGTGGAGATCGCGAGCGTGGAACCGGTAGACTATGCTGCCCTCGTTGCGATTAAGGACCGCGCGTTCTTCGGTGATCGTCCAGTCCCCCGACAGGCCCCATTCGTTGAGTTGCAGTTTCCCGACGGCATAAACGTGCGGGCCGTCTTTGACGGCGCCGCCCGGTGAAACGAATTTCTCTGCCCGGTCATAGCCGATATAGGTCTCGGGTGATTGAACCTCGTCGGTGTCCGTGGCGGCTTCGGCGCCGGAGGCGTTCACGGCGACCAGACCGCCGGACACATTGGTCTCGCCGGCTTTTGTGAGAAGCTGCTGGATCACGTGTTCGGAGGCAGCGTAGTCGCCTTCGCCGAACGAATGGTCGCGGATGCGGCCCTGCGCGTCGATGAAGTAGTCTGCCGGCCAATAGCGGTTCTTAAAGGCCCGCCAAATTGCGTAGTCGTTATCGATCGCGATCGGAAAGCTGATCTTCAGGTCGGCGACGGCCTTTTTCACGTTGTCGATATTTTTCTCGAAGGCAAACTCCGGGGTATGCACGCCAATCACCACAAGCCCCTGGTTTTGATATTTTTCGGCCCAGGCTCGGATATAGGGGATTGAGCGCAAACAATTGATGCAGGAATAGGTCCAGAAATCGACGACGACGACCTTGCCTTTGAGTGCTTCCGGGGTTAGCGGCGGCGAGTTTAGCCACTGGACGGCACCGGACAAAGAAGGCATCGCCCCTTCGTCCGGGAAATCCTCGACCTGCACCTGCGGCGGCGCCTGCTGCATTATCGGGGGCGGCTTCCCGGTCATCGCCACGGGGACGCCAGCTGCCGATTGCTGACCCTGCGCCTCCGGCCGACCCTCGGTTATCACCGAAGGATTGCCGGTCATCGTGACTGTGCCGCCTTTCGTTGACGGCTGTTCAGAATCGGCGGAATGGAGCTTGTCGACTAGGCCCTGTTCTATAGGGGCGGTGCTTGCGAGCGAAACCTGGGTCAGGAACCTGGTGTCGAGGCCCAGCGCGATGGCCGCGACGCCGGCGAGAACCGCGGCGCCGAGGCACCGCCTTACCCATTCGCCGGCACCGAGCGAACGCTTCATCGCGGCGAAGACCCGGCCCCCGACCAATAGAGCCAGTGCGAGTGATGTCGCCGCGCCCGCCGCATAGGCCGTCAGCAATACCGAGGTCCGAAGATTTGCCCCCTGGAGAGCCGCTCCGGTCAGGATCAAGCCAAGTACCGGCCCGGCGCAGGGCGCCCAGAGCAGGCCCGTCGCAACGCCGAGCAGCAGCGACGGCAAAACCGTCGAACCACTTGCCCCGGCGCGCCGGTCTGCGGTTTCGGACAGGCGCGAACCCAGCGCAACGAAGGGGCGCGTCAATCGATCCGAGAGCGCGGGAAACAGTAAGGTGATGCCAAATAGCGCCAACAGGGTCAGCGCGGCGAAGCGGCCATACTCGTTCGCCTGCACAGCCCATCGGCCGCCGACAGCCGCGAGCGTGGCCACCACTGCGAACGTTACGGCCATGCCGGCGAGCATCGGCAGACCGCTGCTGACGAATGGTTTGTCCGATCGTGCGAACACGAACGGCAAAACCGGCAGAATACAGGGACTGATAATCGTCAGAACGCCGCCGAGATAGGCGAGCACGAATAAGATCATGGATGCGAATTACCGTGTTAGGTGGTGGCGGGCTTAAAGGTCATGGCAACCCCGTTCATGCAGTAGCGCAGGCCTGTTACTTTGGGGCCGTCGTTGAACACGTGGCCGAGATGCCCGCCGCAACGGCTGCAATGGACCTCTACGCGGATCATGCCGAGAGCAGTGTCCCGCGTCGTACCTATAACCTGGTCGTTCAATGGCGCCCAGAAACTGGGCCAGCCGGTGCCGCTCTCGAACTTGGTCTCCGACGAAAACACGCCTTGATCGCAGCCGGCGCAGGCGAAGACGCCTGGGCGATGCTCATTGAGCAGCGGGCTCGAAAAGGGTCGCTCGGTCGCGCTTTGCCGCAATACCGCGTACTGATCCGGCATCAGCAGCTTGCGCCATTCGGCATCCGTGTGAGTGACCTGGAAAGTCTCCTCCGCTGCCAAGATGGTAGAGAGCCGCGACGAGCCGAACCATGCCGCCAGCCCGATCGCGCTCGTCGCTAGTACCGAACGTCTCGTCATCATCGATCGAGTATCCAAATACGTTTAACCTTGAGGCATCACCATGAGATACGCGCCGAAACGTGATATTTGAGGGGGAGCGACGGCTGTCACGCAATTGTGACCCATCGGCAGGCACTCCCCGTCGGAGGAACTCAAACCGCAGTTTTGACGACGGATAATTCGACCCGCGATTGTAGAGCTTACCGAGCCGGCTCCTTTACGGGCCAATCGATATAGAGCTGATGTCTGCCGAGCCCGAGCGGCTGGGCGCCGCTGCGGCGTCGGCACGCTCGCTCCGAGCTTTGATGGCTAGCCGTAATGATGATGCACGGCAGCGGCCGGCTCGCCATAGCCGCGCAGGTACTGGTAGAGCGCGATCTGGGCCGGGTTGAGAAGAGCGCGGGTTTCGAAATGCGCAGCCAGATGCACCGAACGTAGGCGGCCTGTCAACTCGCCGATCGCGGCTGTCTCTGCCGCGAGACGGTCCGGCGTGATTTCGCTCTTTGCAAATGCCTGGTCGAGCATTCGTTCGTGTGCGACCAATTCCGTGCCGAGCGGTTTGGCAGCCGCGCTCATCCGGTCGAAAACCGCCCGAATTTGCTGCCGTTGCGTCGGGCTCAGCTCGAGTTTCCGAGCGAGTGTCAGGACATGAAGCGGACCTGGATAGCCGTTTAACTCAGCCGCCTTCGCCATACCCAGACCTTCACCCTTGAGCAACGCGGCGATCTCCTCCTCCGACAGAGCCTTGATGATCCGGTGCTGCTGACCCGCATAGGGGGTCGATGGAGGCTCTGCAAGCACTGGCGTCGCGAGGGCGCAGACGGCTAGAAGCAGGACGGGAATTCGCGGCTTCATGGTTTTCGGCTTCTCTCGAATGAGCTTGCCGAGCACTCAGCCCGTTGCAGGCTTCGCGTCTGGAAAGAACAGTTGTTCACCGTTGATCTCGTAGGCGGCAATCGTCTTCTGACCGGTCGGCGAGGTCAGCCAATTAATGAATTTGTAGCCCAGGTCCTGTTTGACGGACGGGTATCGGGCCGGGTTCACCAGCATCACGCCATATTGGTTGAACAGCCGGCGATCGCCCTGCACGACGATCTTCAGGTTTTGCCGGTTCTTGAAATTTAGCCAGGTGCCGAGATCCGACAGCGAATAGCCGTCCATCGCCGCAGTCATATTCAGGGTTGGTCCCATCCCAGACCCAGTATCTCGATACCAGCCGGTCCCCATGGTTTTGGGGTCCAGCCCGGCTTCTTTCCAGAACCGGAGCTCCGCCTTGCTCGTGCCGCTGTCGTCGCCGCGTGCCACGAATGGCGCCTTTGCATCGGCGATCTTGCGCAACGCGGCCACGACGTCAGTGCCGCCATCGACATGTGCCGGATCGCTTGCCGGGCCGACCAGGATGAAGTCGTTGTACATCACCTCGCGCCGGTCGATTCCAAAACCGTGCTCGACAAAGGCGAGCTCTGCGGGCCTGTCGTGGACAAAGACGACGTCGCAGTCGCCGCGCTCGCCGATTTTGAGCGCTTGTCCGGTGCCGACGGCAACCACCCGCACTTCGATGCCAGTCTCGTTGGTGAAGGCCGGAAGAAGAAATCCGAAAAGCCCGGATTCCTCTGTCGAAGTCGTTGACGCCACCGTTATGAACGGGTGTTGGGCGACAGCCGGAAAAGCCGTCCACGCCAATAGCGAGCCAATAAAGAAGGCACGAAGCAACCGCGTCATGCTGCCGCCCTTCTCACTGCTTTGCCGGCAAATTGTGCCGTACCGTTGATCAAGAATATCAGCACTAACAGGATGATGCCGAGGCCGAGCGCGAGTGGCAGATCACCACGGCTGGTCTCGAAGGCAATCGCGGTCGTCATCGTGCGCGTCACTCCGGCGATGTTGCCGCCGACGATCAAGATGGCGCCGACCTCGGCAACCGCTCGCCCCGCTCCCGCCAACACTGCCGTTATGAGACTGAAGCGGCCAAGCCACAGCAGCGAACAGATCGTGCGGACACGCCCCACGCCGTCGAACAGATAGAGTTCCGCATATTCCCGCCACAGGTCCTCGACGATCTGGCGTGCTACCGCCGCGACGATCGGGGTGACCAGAACCACTTGCGCAATCACCATCGCAGCCGGGGTGAACAGCAATCCGAGGCTCCCAAGCTGTCCCGAACGCGATAGCAGGAGATAAACGACCAAACCGATGACCACCGGCGGCAATCCCATCGACGTGTTGACCGCCACAACCGCCGCGTTTCGTCCGGGAAAGCGCGTAATGGCGAGCGCCGCGCCGAGCGGCAGGCCGATGCACGAGGCGAGAAAAACCGCCGTCAGGCTGATGCTAAGCGACAGAGAGACGATCCCCAGGAGTGTGGAGTTGCCGGACAGAACAAGCTGCCAAGCTTCCACGAGTGCATTAGCCATATCGTGCATGGGCGAGCCTCATCAGCCGGAATACTCGCCTAATTGATCGCATGCGGAGATCAGGCCCGATATGGTATTTTCTCATGTCCGGTGTCGCCGATGGCCTCAAACAGCGCAACCTTGCCGGGTCCGATGGCGATCGACGACCCGAGCAGAATGCGGATCCGAGGCTCCAGCCGATCGTTCATGTCGGTGTCTCGTGCCGTCAGCCTGTCGAGTTCCGGAAGAAGTTCATTACTTGATGTATAATCACCAACAAACCAGCCCAGGACGAGGCGGGGCGATGAAGGCCACCAGCGCGGCGCAGACGCGGCTAACCTTGCGCGTCGATCTCGGCGAGGACCGGGCGATCGGTCCCGGGAAAATCCGGCTGCTGGAGGCGATCCGCGACACCGGATCGATCACCAAAGCCGGCCTCGCGCTGGGCATGTCGTATCGCCGAGCATGGCTCCTGGTCGACGACATGAACAACTGCTTCCGCGAGCCGGTCATCGCCGCTCAAGCGGGCGGAAGCCATGGCGGTGGCGCCGCCTTGACCCCCTTCGGAACCAGATTGATCGATCAGTATCGCGCGATCGAGGCCGAGGCGCACTCCGCTACCGCTACGCGGCTGCGCGAGCTTGAGGCGGCCTGCAAAGGGGCACAGGAGACGGCGGCAAAATCACATGGTGCACTACGTCGCCGCACGATCGCGCGTTAGCATTATGTTCCCGGAAGAATGCGGGCGAGCCGCCGCGCGAGGAATTCGGCAGCCAGCAACGCCAGCATCGAGATCGCGATCGATATCAAGGTTAGGCGGAGGGCGCCCGCGTCGCCGCCCGGAACTTGGGTCAGGGTGTAGATCAACGAAGGGAGGGTCTGGGTCTCGCCGGGGATGTTCGACACAAAAGTGATCGTGGCGCCGAACTCGCCCATGCTGCGCGCGAACGAGAGGATCATCCCGGCGATGATGCCCGGGAGAGTGAGGGGCAGCGTAATCACCAGAAAGACCCAGACCGGTGAGGCGCCAAGAGTGGCCGCGGCTTCTTCCAGCCGGCGGTCGACCGCCTCGATCGACAGGCGGATCGCGCGCACCATCAAAGGGAAACCCATGATCGCGCAAGCGAGCGCCGCACCGGTCCAGCGAAAGGCGAAGACGATGCCCAAATGCGAATCCAAAAACTGGCCGAGCGGACCGCGGCGACCGAGCAGGAGCAGCAGGACATAACCGGTTACCACCGGCGGCATCACCAACGGCAGATGAACGAGCCCGTCGAGCAGTGATTTTCCCCAAAACCGTCCGCGCGCCAATACGAGAGCAATCAGGATGCCCGGTATCAGGCTCGTCGTCATGGCCCAAAAGGCTACGCGCAGGCTGAGCCGTACCGCGGTCGCCTCTTCCGGCGAGAGATGCAGCAATTCCGCCATGTACAGAAGTTTCGGCCTAACGGTCCCGGATGTGAACCTATTGAAGGACGGTGAAGCCCTGCTTCTCAAAGATCGGGCGGGCGGTGGGCGATTTGAGAAAGGCAACATAGCCCGGAGCACCGGGATTGGTCGAAGCCCCAATCACGGCAATAGGATAAATGATCGGCGGGTGGGTACTGTCGGGAAACGTACCGACGATCTGCACGCCCTTATCGGAATTTGCATCGGTCTGGTAAACGATGCCAAGCGGCGCCTCGCCGCGCGAGACGAGCGCCAAGGTCGCGCGGACGTTTTCCGCCGGCGCCAGCCGGTCGGCAACCGAGGGCCATACGCCGAGCGCTTCGAGCGCTGCCTTGGCGTATCTGCCAGCCGGCACCCCGCTCGGGTCGGCGATCGCAAGCCGGCCGTTGCCGAGCGCCCGAGCAAGCGGGAAATTTGGCGCGATGTCGAGCTTGCCGTCGGCAGCGACCGGCGCAATCAAGACAAGACGATTGCCGAGCAAATTGGCACGTGTGTCGGGCTTGATCAAATTCCGCTTCGCCAGATAGTCCATCCAATCGAGATCGGCCGAGATGAAAACGTCGGCTGGTGCTCCGGCCTCGATCTGCTTTGCTAAGGTCGAGCTCGCGGCATAGGAGGTAGTGGATTCCCGCCCCTTTTCGTGCTCGTAGGCAGTGTTGACCTCGTCGAGTGCGTCCTTGAGGCTGGCCGCGGCGAAAATAACCAGCTTAGCCTGCTGTGCTGACGCAGCGATGGTCCATGGGCTCCCCGGCGATAAGAGAATGATGGACGCAATAAAAACACGCCAGGTCCGAAAGCGCGTGCCGCGAGCCATGATCATCTCCTTGCTGACCGGTTATGCGTCATATTCCCTTGAATATGAGGCCCGGTAAAGCTGCCATGGATCAGCAAGATGGCCGCTGTGGGCCGAGAACGCCTTTGACGCTCCTTAACCGCGACCGGGCGCTGCGCGTAAGGAGACATCGCCCTCGGAAGCCGGGCCTCCCGCCGACGGTACGACGGATCTTGTTCCGGTCTTCCGCCTGAGAGTCGGCGGAGTGATCGGCAGTTAGCGGCCGGCTAATGTCGACAGCGGCGAAGGCGTCGACGGACGCCTATTGCCATGCCGATCAATCCCGAGGTCAGCAGCGCTGCTGATGCTGGCTCGGGCACCTCGTCGGCCTCGATCAGGTCGAGATTCGATACCCACCGTCCATGCGCGAAGGGGGTATCGCCCGGCGTAATAATCCGCGCAATCCCGTCGGGTATCGGAAGAGTTCCGGCAGTATCGGCATAAGGAACAAGGTCGACGTTGGGGATTGTTGTCGACGCGCCAAAAGCCGGGTCGAGCTCTGCCAGTGAGAACAGCACTTCGTAACCGTCGGTCCCTGCGGTCACGACGTATTGGTTCAGGATATTTGGGTCACTCGGGTCAATCAGGGTAAATAACGGCGGCCCGGTGTAGGTGTCGCCGCTGACCGTCTCGGTAATCGCGGGGACGTTCTGCGGGTCGGAGCCCTGGAATGTGTAAGCGCCGGGGAAGCTGACATTGCCGGCCAGCGTGACGCTCGTCGATGGCTGGGGGTTTGTCACCTGCGGCAGGGCCGGCACGGACAGCAGCTGGAGGCTCGCGAGATTGGTGACGTCGCGCCCCGCTGCACCCGGTAGGGTAAAAGCCAGAGAGGCGGTGTTGCCGGAAAATGTCACAAGATCGGGGGTCGCGGTGCCGCTGAAAGTAGGATCGATCTCGCCGAGCGAGATCAGCGATTGATTGCCGTTGGTGCCGGTGGCGAGCACGTAATAGCGCAGAATCGCGTTCTTGCCGTTGTCGCCCGGCGGAGTTGTGGTTGTGACCGTGCCGAGCAATCCCCACACCGAGTAACCGGTCACGCCTCCCACGGTGACCAGCCCGCCAAATTGATCATCTGCCGCCGAGAGATCGATCGTTCCGGCATTGCTCGTCGGCCCCGTGAGGGTGATGATCGCGTCCGCTGTCGCCCGATATGGCGCGCACATCACTCCCCCCATCAATGCGGCGGCGAGCGCGACAATGCGCCTGTATTCTTTATCAACCATGTTCGTCCCCTCTCGCGCTCATTTGGCACGCTATATTTCCATGGATATAGCCAAACGGGCAAGGATGATCGATATCCCCTCGATAGCGGGAGCGAGCGAGCTCGGACGATCGCTTGACCTACAGGGGCCATCTCTGCATATCGTTATATTCGTGTGGAAATTACGCGCGTTCGACGGGTCGCCGCCATGTCCCATTCCAATTCACTGGATCGCTTCTCGAACGGCTCCTTGCTGAGCTGGCCTCAGCCTCTGGCTCAAAATTTCGATGCCTTGCGCGGCGAAGGCTTGACGTTGCGACAGATCAGCGAGTCAAAGATCTGGGCGCAGGCAGAGGAGAGCATTGGTGCGCCCCGGGACGCCGAAAGATCTGGGATTTCGCCACGCACCTTCATTGTTCGATCATCGGGACCTGCCTATCGACGACCGAGTTGCGCCATATCCTGATCAAGCTCGGACGCCGAGAAGCGGCGACCGCCTCGGAGCACGATTTGCACGCGAGCGGAGTGCTGGTCGCCAGCCAGCGTAACGAGGGTGCAAAGCTGTTGCACAAGGCGCTCGATCGCCGGCACCGCGTCTCGATCAACCGTTTCGACAAGGCGAAAACCGCCGAGGCGGTGCGCGCGGCTTGGAAGGAGGCAGTGGAGCGCGGCGATATTCCCGGAGCCTATTGGGCAGCGCTGAGCCACCCGGCGACGAACGACGCGCTGCTTCGCGAAATTTTCGCGGATGTGCACATGCTGTCACATCTCGTCGGCGCCGCCAATCGCGCGGACATCCGGCGACTGCGTCAGCTGGAAGCCGAGAACGCGCAGCTCGAAGCCAAAGTCGGACGCCAGCAGCAACAGCTGCGTGACGTCGTCGTGTCACGCGATGCCACAATCCGAGACCTGCGGTGCGCGCTCGAAGAGCGGATCATGCGTGACCGCAACAGCACCGTTCAGCAGTCTCCGGAACCGGATCCGGCGATCTGGGCGAACCTCCTAGCTGATCTCAAGCGGCGTCTCGCCAGCGCCGAAAGCCGGTGTAAACGCCTCGAACGCGAGCTCAAAGAATGCCGGTCCGCCCTTCAAGATGAGCGAATTGCTCATGCCGAGACCGAGAAGCAAGACGCCGAGTTGCGACAGGAGCTCGAAGAAGTCGAGGCGAGTCTCGCAGATCTCGCCGAAATCAAGAACGCGAGACGGCCACCACCTTGCCTATTGAACCTAACGCTTCTTTATGTTGGCGGAAGGCAGGCGCAGATCGGCCATCTGCGCGCTTTTGCCGAGCGCTACGGCGCACTCTTTTTGCATCACGACGGTGGTATCGAGGAACGCAGCGGGTTGTTGCAAGGGCTGATCAGCCGCGCCGACGCCGTGCTGTTTCCGGTCGACTGCATCAGCCATGCCGCGATGACATTGGTCAAACGGACCTGCCGTCAATCCGGCAAACGATTTCTGCCGCTGCGCGGCGCCGGATTGGCACCGTTTTGCGCCATCTTGAACAAGCCTACCGCCTTCATTCGATCCTCTCTCCCCCAAGCTGGCGCCTAAGCGCGAATATGGTCCCGCGCTCGTCACTGCTGGCGGTGTTTTGCCTGATGTCGATGATTAGCGCAGCAAGGGCGGAAGGGCTCCGCGTCCTCGCCGCGGGCAGTCTCAGGGAGGTCATGGGCGAGATCGGGGAACGCTACAAGGAGGCGCCGGGTACAGCCGTCACCGCCGAGTTCGGCCCTTCCGGTCTGCTTCGCGAGCGCATTGAGAAGGGCGAGCATGTCGACTTGTTCGCCTCGGCCGATATGGGCAATCCGCTCAAATTACTGCAGGATGGTCGTGCCACGCGGGTCGTGATGTTCACGCGCAATACATTGTGCGGGATGCAGTGCCGCGAGTCGGCCTCACGGCGGCCAATTTTCTCGATCGCCTGCTCGATCCGGCGGTCAAGCTCGGCACCTCGACACCCAAGGCCGATCCCGCCGGTGATTATACCTGGACGATGTTCCGTCGCGCCGATGTTCTGCACCCAGGGAGCTACGAGATTCTCAGCGGCAAAGCAAAGCAGATCGTCGGCGGTTCCTTGAACAGCGCTCCGATCAACGGCAAGGATCCCGCGGTCGCCGCACTCGCCTCGGGCTGGGTCAACATTGTCATCGGCTATTGCACAAGCGCCAAGCTACGAATGTCGCAGATGGCCGAGCTGCACGTCGCGGAGGTGCCACGCGAGATTGCCACGGGGCCCGAATACGGTCTCGCGGTGCTCAGGGGCGCCGATCCTGGGGCTAGTGATTTGGCGCTATTCATGCTCTCCCCCGACGAGCAGCAAATCTTCGCGCGCTACGGATTTGCACCGACAGCGTTGCCGGCGCCGGAGCGCTGATCAGCCTCCCTAGCAGCTCGCGCGTGAGACTACATCGGTTTTCCCGCCGCGCGCTCCTTCGCCCTCATTCGGTCCGGAATCGTGACCTATTCAGACCTGCCGCCTGAAGAGGAGGGGGCGGTAGAGCTTCGCAGCCCTGCCGCCGAGTCTCTAAAGAAAAGAGCGCTGCTCGTCAGAGCGACCCACGTGAGTTCGACCGGCTCACGCGGCACGCGCTCGGTCTCTTAGAACGGGCCCGGGCCATTCAGCGCGGACAGCGGCCAGTGAGCGGCTCGATCCCGCATTTGGTTCATCACGAATCGGAGAGGCGAAAGATGATGGACATGACGCGTCGCGCAGCAGCCGAGTTCTTCGGCACTTTTTGGCTGGTCTTAGGCGATTGCGGCGCCGCCGTGCTCGCGGTTGCGTTTCCGGCGCTCGGCATCGGCTATGTGGGGACCGTCGAGGCGATGCTCGACCATCCCGGCTATCAGAACGTCTTTGGTATCCACCCAGGAGGCGCGTCGGGGCAACAGTTAAGGGTGGCCCCACGCGAGAAGCACCTATCGGTAAGCTGATTCGGCTGGCTTATCCCGGAAAGCTCACGGCACGGTCAGGTGCTAGGATCGCGCCGCATCTATGCTAAGGACCAGCTCGAATAAGGAAGATCGTAACATCCAAAGCCTGACTCCGTCTTGCATGAATAAGATGGAAATTTTGATCATCTTCGTGTAACTCTTGTCATACTTTGGGATAAAGCCTTATCTTCACCATAACAATGGACAGCTTCTCTTTGGTCCCCACCTCCGAAGGTCCTCGGCGCGAGTTCAAGATTACCTGGGGTTTGCGCGCGGGCTATGGACCGTCGGGCCGAATTTATGATCTTGAGGAAGCCGTCCGTGCCGCCCATCGCTGGATGAGAGAGCGCCATGCTCGCGGTAAACCATTCCTATCGGGCATGTTTACCCGCGGTGAAGTCGTCTATGCAGGTTCGGAAGGCGAAGCCGCTCATGATCGCGAGCCCGTCGCCATCTTTACCGGCGAGGTGCTGCCGCTCTACGCCGCCGATTTAGACGATGAGGCGGTTCGGATCCTCCTCAACGAACTTGCATCCGAAATCGGGAGGATCCTCGAACAGGAAGAGGTTCATGTCGCGTATCGTGATCGCACATGGACGCTAAAGGCTGTCGGTGGGGTGGCGCCGCCTTAAGCTCTTAGGGCTGCTATCATTGGCGGGCCGCCCGCGTGGTGCTAAGAAGTTACGGCGCCAAGGCAATGGCGAAAGTGCCGTAAACCGTCACTCTGTCCGGTCGCGCGGGCTCGCGACCTGGCAGAGCTATGCTTATGGTATGGAAGATCGCCACGCGCTTAAGAGCGAATGGCGGGGAGGCAGCAGTTTATGAACGCCCAAATCATCGGCGCTTCGGCGAGGCGCAAAGAAGACTTTCGTTTTCTCACCGGCGCGGGCAACTACACCGACGAAATCAATCGGCCAGACCAGCTCTACGCCTATATTCTGCGAAGTCCACACGCGCATGCCGAGATCGCCCGCATCCAGACCGGCACTGCAACTTCCTCGGTCTTTACCGTAAAGCCGGTGAGCGTGTTTGGACCAAAAGTGGTGGTTATCGCCACGTCAGCCGCGTCGCGCCCGCGTGCAAGCAAGATTCGGCCAATACGCGGGGTGTTATGGCGCGCATCGAAAGTGTACCACGCGTCACCAAGATAGGCTTCGAACCAAGCTGAGAAGTCCATTGGCACGTCGGTGGCGGGTACTCCGATATCACCGAGATAGCCGGTGCAGTAGCGCGCGGGAATGTTCATGCAACGGCAGAAGGCGACGGCAAGGTGAGCAAAATCCCGGCACACTCCGGTGCGATCGCGGTGAGCTTCCCAAGCCGTCCGGGTTGCGCAGGCGTGTCCGTAGCCGAAGGAGATATGGTGATGCACGTAATCACAGATTGCCTGAACACGCCCCCAACCGGGCGGAGCGTTCTCGAACAGCGACCATGCAACGTCGGAAAGCCGGTCGGTTTCACAATAACGGCTAGGCAGTAGAAATACCAACGCTTCAGCGGGTAGATCCTGCACAGCGTTCTGATAGGCCTCGCGGACCACTGCGTCAGGCTTGCCCGTATCGTTCACGATGCCATTGGCCGATAGCCGCAGTCGGCCGAGCGGCGCTACGATCCGGCTGCACCGGTTGCCAAACCCGTCGCGATAGCTCGAGATCGGGATCGGCGGATCGGTGACCATTTTATCCGGGACAAGCAGGTCCGATGCTCGTGAGGAGTGGACGTTTAGCATCAACAGCATTGGCGTCGCCTGAGGGCACTCATAAATCAATTCGTAGCCGATCCGAATCTGCACGCCTTGCTCCGAGTTCATACCCTGATCTTCTTCAACAACATCTCGGAGGCAAAAAGCATTCCGAGGTCCGCGGAGCAGAGCTATGCGCATCGCCCTCGACGTTGCGGCGTCGGATTCGAGCATGTCGTCTGCGTGCGCATCTTTCTCACCGATTTCGAGCGCGACTACGCCGCGTTTAACCGGGTCTACACGGAATATTTCGAGCCCGACCGACTGCCCGCACGGACTACGGTCGGGGTTACGCATCTGGCGCGCGGCGGCATCGTGGAGGTTGATTTGATCGCTTGCCGTCCCTGAGCCCCCCGGGGGAACGGGTGGGCAGCTCACGCCAACGTCTCGCGTCCGCCGCAGTCGCGCCGTGAAAACCCACGCGCGAGGACCTTCGCTTCGGCGAAGATCCGTAAGATCTTCACGCTGAAAACCCGATCTAGTCCTGACGTTCTCCCATCTCCAGGACGGCGCTCCTCCGAGCAAGGGTGAGCCCGCCGCGCGCCGAAACCGAAAAGTCTGGCAGGCCGGCCTTTGCGGAGTTTCACCTCGTGCGTCGAGAAATCCCGGCCTGACCGGTGAGTGCCGGATCGGCTTAGCCCATTGTTACGCCTTGTGACTCTATGTAATCTCGCTGTCCCGACCCTGCATTTTATCCTGAAGGGGGAACCGCCAATGCCCGCCGCCGTCCGCAATGTCGCCCGCGAAAAGCTCGAACAAGGCCAGCTGTCGCTCGGCGTCGGCGTGCGCATTACGCGCAGCGTCGAGATCGCCAAGGCAATGGCGGTGGCCGGTTTCGATTGGCTGTTTCTCGACATGGAGCACGGCGTGATGTCGCTCGAGGCTTGCGCGCAGATCTCGACAGCGGCGCTCGACGCCGGTATCGCACCGATCGCGCGCGTGCCGAATGGCGAGTACGCGATCGCTACGCGGGCGTTGGACAATGGCGCACTCGGCATCGTCATGCCGCATGTCGATACCGCAGCCGAGGCGCGCGAGGTCGTCAACCGGATCAAGTACCCGCCCGTCGGTCACCGCTCGATGGGCGGCATCGGGCCGCATTACGGGCTGCGCTCCGCCAGTTCGGGGGAGGCAGCTTCTGCGCTCAACGCAGCCAATCTGACAATCGTGATGCTGGAGACGCCGACAGCGATCGCCAATGCCGAAGAAATTGCGGCAGTTCCGGGGGTCGATGTTCTGTTGATCGGCACCAACGATTTATGCGCCGAGATGGGGATTCACGGCGATTTCGGCAACCAACGCGTTGCCGAAGCCTATCGGGCGATGATTGCGGCGGCGCGCAAACACGGAAAATTTCCTGGGATGGCCGGCGTCTACAACGAGACGATCATGCCGCGCTACATCGAAATGGGTGCTCGCTTCATCCTATCGGGCCAGGATGCCGCCTTTATGACGGCCGGCGCAGCACAGCGAACGAGATTCCTTCGCGAACTCCCGGTGGGAGCGGCATAGAACGGCTGTGAAGTCTGGCTCGGCAGCCAAGCCATTGCACGCGTCCAGGCGGCCGCGGCAAAAACCGCAGGCGTGCCATTGGACACGGTCGAGGTCCACATCACCCCATCGGCGGTGGGTTTGGCCGCCGGCTCGAGAGCGATGGGGTCATTCGCGCCGTCCAGATCGCGCAGCACGTCGACGGGCCAACTCGACATTGCATCCCGCATCGAGCGCGCCGCTTTCGCCGCGCATCACGGCGCCGACGGGGAAACGGGAATACGGCGCGTAGGCGCGCGCCATCTCCAGCATGTCCACCGACGGCGCTCTGGGCGCGGGATCGGCCATTTATCGCTCCTTGATGTAGGGTATGCCCGCCGCCTTGGGGGCGATCGCCTTGCCGATGAAACCAGCGAGGAGGATCACCGTCAGCAAATAGGGCAGCGCCTGGATCAGCTGAACGGGCACCTCGCCGAGCCCGACCAGCTGCACGCCTTGCAGGCGGATCGCGATCGCGTCGAGCAGACCGAACATCAGACAGGCGCCCAGCGCGCCATAAGGCCGCCATTTGCCGAAAATCAGCGCCGCCAAAGCGATATAGCCCTGACCCGCGGTCATGTCTCGGCTGAACCCGGCATTCTGGGCGATCGCCAGATAGGTGCCGGCAATGCCGGTCAAGAGCCCGCACAACAACACCGCGCGGTAACGCAACCAGGCGACCGAAATCCCGGCGGTGTCGACGGCTTGCGGGTTCTCGCCGACCGCCCGCAGCCGCAAGCCGAAGCGGGTTCGGCCGACGATCCAATGGGTCAACGGCACCGCGCCGAGCGCGGCATAGACGATCAGATTGTAGCCGCTGATCAGTCCGTCATAGAGCGGGCCGAGCACCGGCACATCGTGCACTGCTGCCGCACCAGGCAGATCGATCGGCATGAAGCGCGCCTCTGCCGGCAGGCTCGGCGTCTGTCCTCCGCGATGAAACCAGGCATTGCCGAGCACGACCGTCAGGCCCGCGGCCAGCATGTTGAGGGCGAGGCCGCTGACGACCTGGTTGCCGCGTTGGGTGACGCACACATAAGCATGCACCAGCGCAAAGGCGCCGGCGACGGCAATGCCGGCGGCGAGCGCGATCCACGGCGAATTGCAAAGGGCAGCCACTGTTGCGGCGCCAAAGGCGCTGGCCAGCATCTTGCCCTCGAGGCCGATGTCGACAATGCCGGAACGCTCGGAAAAGAGCCCGGCCAGGGCGCCGAGGATCAGCGGAGTGGCGACCCGCAAGGTGGCGCTCAGGATCAGCACGACAATGGCGACGGCGTCTTCCACCTCAGGCGCTCCGCAATGCCGGCGCTCGCCGTGAAAGCTGGGCGAAGAGCCACTCGAACCCGGGTCGGCTGAGCTGCGGCAACGCACCGGAAAACAGGATCACCAGCCCCTGGATCACGACGATCATGTCGCGCGTGATCGCCGGCATGGCGAAGGCGAGTTCGGTGCCACCCTGACTGAGGATACCGAACAGCAGGCTGGCGAGCAGGATGCCGACCGGATGGTTGCGCCCCATCAGCGCCACTGCGATGCCGGTGAAACCGTAGCCGGCAGTAAAATTGAGCAGCAAGCGATGATGGACCCCCATAATCTCGTTGAGGCCGACACAGCCGGCGATGGCGCCCGACAGGCACATCGCGATCATGATGATTCGGCGCGGCCGCACCCCGGCGTAGACGGCAGCCGTAGCACTGTGTCCGGTGGTCCGCAGCTCGAAGCCGAACGGCGTGTGCCACACCAGGAGCCAGACGAAGACGCAAAGCGCTGCCGCCAGGACGACCGACAGGTTGAGCGGGGTTGCCGTCACTTTGACACCGAGCGGCGCCAGCACTTCGTGCACTTGCGGTAGATGCGTCGCCGCGCCGAACTCG
Source organism: uncultured Alphaproteobacteria bacterium (assembly GCA_963703745.1). GTDB lineage: Bacteria > Pseudomonadota > Alphaproteobacteria > ATCC43930 > CGMCC-115725 > AP-15. The sequence continues at coordinate 922,121 of CAVPFL010000003.1, forward strand.
CGGCTTTCCGGCGACATCGACCCCGGCGCGATCAGAACATTGACCATCAGGTAAACCATCAGCGCCGCGGCCAGGAAATTGAACATGATCGTGGTGATGACGATGTGGCTGCCGCGATAGGCCTGCAGCCAGGCCGGTACCAATGCCCAGGCGGCGCCGAAACCCATCCCGGCGAGCAGCGCCAACGGCAGCAGCGCCGCAAACGGCAGATACCTGTCGCCGGCCAGCAGCACCAATCCGACGCCGAGACCGCCGATGGTGGCCTGCCCCTCGCCGCCGATGTTGAACAATCCGGCGTGAAACGCCACCGCCACGGCGAGCCCGGTGAAGATGAAGCTGGTCGCGTAGTAGAGCGTGTAGCCGATGCCTTCGCTGTCGCCGAGGGCGCCCGCGAGCATCACGCGGACCGCGGCCAGCGGATTTTCTCCGATCGCCAGCACGATCAGACCGGCGACCAGAAAGGCAAGAACGACGTTTGCCAACGGGATCAGGCCAATATCGACCCAACGCGGCAACGACGCCCGAGCGCCCCTCACGACGCGGCGCCGACAGCTGCAGCCGGGCGCACCTCACCCCCCTGCGCATTAGTCATTAACAGGCCGAGCTTGCGCTCGTTAGCCTCCTCGGCGGACAGCTCGCCAACGATGCGGCCGCCGCACATGACCAGAATACGGTCGGCGAGCGCCATCACCTCCTCAAGCTCGACCGACACCAGCAGGATCGCGGACCCAGCGTCGCGCCGCTGCAGCAGCTGCCGGTGGATGAATTCGATGGCTCCGATATCGACGCCGCGAGTCGGATGGCCGATCAGCAATACCTTCGACTCGCGTTCCAATTCACGAGCGACGATCAGTTTCTGCTGGTTGCCGCCGGAGAAATTAGCTGAGCGCAGCATTGGCGCTCGCGGGCGCACATCGAAGCGCTCCATCAGCAGCTCGCAATGGCGCAACAACCTCTGCTTGACCAGCAGCAGCCAGCAGGAATAGCGGTGATCGCGCTGGTAGCCGAGAATTGCCGACTTGTTTGCGGTGAACGCGGTGACCAGTCCCGACCGGTGACGGTCCTCCGGTATGTGGGCGACGCCGATCGCCCGCATCTCCGCCGGGCTCGAGGGCGCCTCCGGCGTGATCACCCCGCCATTCGCGGTGAAGTGTCCGGCCGTTGGCGGCAGAATGCCGGCGAGCAATTCAAGCAGTTCGCTCTGGCCGTTGCCGCTGACCCCGGCGATGGCGACGATTTCACCGGTGCGGACGCAAAAGCTAACGTTATCGACGCGAGTGACGCCGCGCTCGTCGCGAAACGTCAGCCCCTCGGCTATGAGTGCCGGGGCGCCGAAACGACCTCCTCCCTTGTCTATGGTCAGCCGGACCTTGCGGCCGACCATCAGCTCCGCAAGTTCGGCCGGGTCGGTCGCGGCGGTGCGGCGATGAGCGACGATGGCGCCGGCGCGCATCACATAGACCTCGTCGGTGACCGCCATGATTTCGCGCAATTTGTGCGTGATCAGAATGATCGTCGTGCCGCTCGAACGCAGCGCGGAGAGGATACGAAACAGCTGCTCCGTCTCCTGCGGGGTCAAGACGCCGGTGGGCTCGTCGAGGATCAGGATGCGGGCGCGACGGTACAGTGCCTTAAGGATCTCGACCCGCTGCAGCGCGCCGACCGGCAGGTCGGCGACCAGCGCTTCAGGATCGACCGCGAGGCCGTATTCGCGCTCGAGCCGCCGGACTTCCTCGCGCGCAGCCGCAGCCCCATGCCGCAGCAACGCGCCGCCCTCGGCGCCGAGAATGATGTTTTCGAGCACTGTGAAGGTGTCCACGAGCACGAAGTGCTGGTGCACCATGCCGATGCCGAGGACGATCGCATTGGCGGGCCTGGCGATCACGACGGGTTTGCCGTCGATCATGATCTCGCCGCCGTCGGCCTCGTAAAACCCGTAGAGAATGCTCATCAGGGTTGATTTGCCGGCGCCGTTCTCTCCGACGATTCCGGTAATCGACCCCGCTGCGATACGGAGCGAAACGTCACGGTTGGCGTGAACCGTGCCAAAGCGCTTGTCGATATGGCGCAGTTCGACGGCCGGGGCCAGCGAGGTGTTTGGAGGCTGGCTCGAAGTGAAATCCACTGTCACAATCGGTTATCGTCACCCCGCGGAAGCGGGGGTCCAGGGGCAACCGCGGCCTCGCTACCCTGGATTCCCGCTTTCGCGTGAATGACGACAACGTATTGGCTATTTTGCACTGAAAAGATAGCTAAGAGGAACAGGTGTTGGCCTCCATGTAATCTTGCACCTTTATTTTACCGTCGATGATGTCCCGCTTGGCTTGCTCGACCTTGGTCTTCATTTCCCGGGTGATCAAATTTTCGTTGTATTGATCGACGGCCCAGTCGACGCCGCCTTCCTTGAGCCCCAGCACGCTGACGCCGGGCTGCCAGGTGCCGGCTTTCTCGGCCATTAGGCTGTTGTAAGCGGCAAGGTCGACGCGCTTGACCATCGAGGTCAGCATCGTCCCAGGCTGCAGGTAATTTTGGTTGGAATCGACGCCGATTGCCAACTTTCCGGCATCCTTGGCCATTTGATAGACGCCGATCCCGGTGCCGCCGGCGGCCGCGTAGACGACATCGATGCCTCGGTCGAACTGCCCCTTGGCCAATTCGCCGCCGCGCGCGGGGTCGTTCCAGGCCGCCGGTGTCGTCCCGGTCATGTTCTGGATCACCTCGATATTCGGGTTGGCGTACTTGGCACCCTGGACGTAGCCGCAAGCAAAGCGGCGGATCAGCGGGATGTCCATGCCGCCGACGAAGCCGATCTTGCCCGTCTTTGAGGCCATCGCTGCGGCGATGCCGACGAGAAACGAGCCCTCCTGCTCCTTGAACAGCACCGATTGCACATTTGGCTGCTTCACCACCGCGTCGATGATCGTGAAATGCACGGCAGGAAATTCTTTTGCCATCGTCTCCACCGGAACCCCCTGGTCGAACCCGACACCGATGATCAGATCGCTGCCGCGCTGAGCGAAGCGGCGATGCGCCTGCTCGAACTGGGTGTCGTTGGTGACCTCGAACTCGATCGGGGCGATCCCAGTTTCCTTCTTGAAGCGTTCGGCGCCATTAGCCACACCTTCGTTGAAGGATTTGTCGAACTTGCCGCCAGTATCGAAGACGATAGCGGGTTTGGTATCAGCTGCCTGAATGAGAGTTGCCGACAACAGTACCGCAGCGAATGTGACGGCGGCCCTCGCGATCAACATTATGGTCTCCTTTCCGAGTGGCCGATGTGCCGCTTCGACTATCCCTCACGCCGAGTTCGCGCGCAAACTGCTCGATCTTTCGGCCCGGGCTGTTCCATGTTCGATCGATCGGAGGAAATATGAAAATCTACCTCGCCGGACCACTATTCAGCACCGCCGAGCGTAACTTTAATAACGATCTGACAAGCATGCTCCGAGATAAAGGATACGAGGTTTGGCTCCCTCAGGAGTTTGAGCAAATGACAATGACGCCGAAGCAGATCTTCATTAAAGATGTCGAAGGCATCGATTGGGCTGATGTCGTCGTCGCCAATATGGATGGCTCGGATCCCAACTCGGGGACTTGCTGGGAGTGCGGTTACTCCTATCGCAAAAAGCCGGTTATTCTGTTTCGGACCGACTTTCGCGCCAGCGACAAAATCCGCGGCGCTTGCGAGAGCGGGGAGGAAGACGACGCGCCTTACAATCTCATGTTGACCGAATCCGCCACGAGACGCCTCGACCTACCATTCGCAGTTGTCGACAACGTCGCCGACAGCATTGATCAAGCGCTGCAAAACCTGTCGTCCGAATAATGCGATGACCGCCCGTTATTTCGGCGCGCCGATCGCGCGCAATGAGGACCGCCGCCTGCTTACCGGCCGCGCATTGTTTGTGAACGATGTCGAACGGGCAGGGATGCTGCATGTCGCCTTCCTGCGCAGCCCCCATGCCCATGCCAGAGTGGGTGCGGTCGATCTGGCGCGGGTGCGGGAGCGGCAGGGCGTGGTCGCCGCCTACGCCGCCGACGATCTCGGCGACTACTGGAAGCCGGGCCCGCTGCTGGTGCCGCCGCCACCTATCGAAGGCACGATCTTCAACCAACGAACCCAGGTGCCGCTGGCGCGCGGCAAAGTTCGCCATGTCGGTGAGCCGGTGGCCGTGGTGGTCGCCGAGAGCCGCTATATTGCCGAGGACGCGCTGGCCGACATCGCGGTCGAATACCAGCCGCTGCCGGCGGTGACCGACATCGAGTGCGCGCTGGCGCCGGATTCAGCGCGGGTTCATGACGATGTCGCCGACAATGTCGCGGCCTGCGTCCACCAGAGAAAAGGCGACTACGACGCCGCTCGACAAGCCGCTACCCTGGTGCTTCGGCGCCGATTCCGCTACGACCGCGGCTCATCGGCGCCGATCGAGACGCGCGGCGTCGTTGCCGATTGGGACGCCAAGGCCGAACGGCTGACCGTATGGGACACCACTCAGGCGCCGGTCGTGGTCCGCAACGGCCTGGCCGCCATGCTGGGGCTGTCCGAGCGCCAAGTGCGGGTAGTGGCGCCCTTCATCGGCGGCGGCTTCGGCCCCAAAATCATGATGTTCTATCCCGAGGAGGTGGTGCTGCCCTGGCTGGCGATACGATTGGAGCGGCCAGTCAAATGGATCGAGGATCGCGCTGAGCATTTCCTCGCCACCACGCAAGAACGCTCGCAAGTCCACGACGCGGAGATCGCATTGGCGGCTGACGGCCGCATCCTCGGGATCAGGGACGAGTTCCTGCACGACAGCGGGGCCTACGATCCCTACGGCCTGACCGTGCCGCTCAACAGCCAGTGCACTCTACTCGGCCCCTACGTCGTGCCCGCCTATGACAGCCGGTTCACTGCGGTCTTCACCACGCTTCCGATCGTCTCGCCCTATCGCGGCGCCGGCCGTCAGCACGGCGTGTTCGTCATCGAGCGGCTCTTGGACATCGCCGCGCGCGAACTCGGACTGGACCGTGCCGAAATTCGCCGCCGTAATTTCATCGCAGCCGATGCCTTCCCCTACGACAACCACATCATCTACCAGGATTTCGCGCCGCTGCATTATGACAGCGGCGATTACGGCCCGGTTCTCGACAAGGCGCTGGACGCGATCGGCTATCGCACTTTTATTGCCGAGGAGCAGCCGCAGCTGCGTACCGCGGGAAGACGGGTGGGCATCGGCGTGGTGTTCTACGTCGAAGGCACCGGCATCGGCCCCTACGAGGGCGCTAGAATCCAGGTCCAGGGCAGCGGCCGGGTACTGCTCGCAACCGGCATCGGCACCCAAGGTCAGGGCCATTTCACCAGTTTCGCCCAGATTGTCGCCGACGAGATCGGCGTCGCGGTCGCCGACATCGACGTGGTGACCGGCGACACCGAGCAGTTCCATTGGGGTGTCGGCACCTTCGCCAGCCGCGGCGCAGTGGTGGCCGGCAACGCTGCGCATGCCGCGGCGAAGCAGGTGCGCGTCAAGATCCTGCGCACCGCCTCCGAGCATTTCGAGTGCGCCGAGGCGGACCTGTTGCTGGCGGACGGGCAGGTCGCGATCAGAGGGGTGCCGGAGCGCAACATCACACTCGGTGCATTGGCAGCGCTGGCCAACCCGTTACGTGGCGCGGTCCAGCCGGGGACCGAGCCGGAACTCGAGGCGACCGCCTATTTCGGCCCGGCCAAAGGCGCTACCGCGGCCGGAGCGCACGCAATGATCGTCGAAATCGATCCGGCGACCATGGAGCTGCGCATCCTCAAATACGTGGTGGTGCATGATTGCGGCACGGTGATCAATCCGCTGATCGTCGCCGGCCAGATCCAGGGGGGCGTCGCACAGGGGATCGGCAACGCCTTTTACGAGCGGCTGGCGTTCAACGAGCAGGGCCAGCTCATCAACGGCACTCTAGCCGACTATTTGCTGCCGACCACGTCCGAAGTGCCGAGGATCGACATCCTCCACCACGTCACGCCCTCGCCATACAACGAGCTGGGCGTCAAGGGTGTAGGCGAGGCCGGAGCGATTCCCGTGGGTGCGCTGTTCGCCCAGGCGATCGAGGACGCGCTGGAGCTGCCGGCGCGCGGCATCGACATCCTCGAGATACCGCTCGACCCCGGCCACCTGTGGGGGCTTGCCGGACGAGCGGGCTGACCGACCTCGGGAGATCGACCACCTGGCCGGCCGACAGCACCGACGCCATGTCATGGCTTAGCCGGCCAGGGCAGCAACACGCCGAGCTTTTTGACCCGCTTCTCATCGTCCGATAGCTTGAAATCGTGGCCGTAAGGGGCGCTCTCAAAGGAGCCATAGGCCGGATTGGCGAGCATCATCCAATCGTGGCCGAAATGGGCCTTCAACTCCTCGAACAGTTTGTCACGCTCGGCCAGGCTGGTGTTGTATTTGTCGCTGAAGTCACCGATCTGGTCACCGAACATCAGCAACACGCGGTAGTCTTTCGCAATATAGGCGAAACGTGAACTCTTGGCGCCCATGGACCATTCGGGCCTCCGCGCGCGGCGTCGACATCCTCGAGATACCGCTCGACCCCGGCCGCCTGTGGGAGCTTGCCGGACGGGCGGGCTGACCGACCTCGGGAGATCGACCACGCGGCCGGCCGACAACGGCTATGCCATGTCATGGCTTAGCCGGCCAGGGCAGCAGCACGCCGAGCTTTTTGACCCGCTTCTCATCGTCCGATAGCTTGAAATCGTGGCCGTAAGGGGCGCTCTCGAAGGAGCCATAGGCCGGATTGGCGAGCATCATCCAATCATGGCCGAAATGGGCCTTCAACTCCTCGAACAGTTTGTCACGCTCGGCCAGGCTGGTGTTGTATTTGTCGCTGAAGTCACCGATCTGGTCACCGAACATCAGCAACACGCGGTAGTCTTTCGCAATATAGGCGAAACGTGAACCCTTGGCGCCCGTGGACCATTCGGGCCTGTCCTTTTGCATAAGCAAAGTGTCTACGTTGCCGCCCATCGGAAAGCCGAGCGCCTCGAGATTGTGCCTGGTGGCCTCCTTCTGATCCGCGTTGCGGTTGCTGACGTAAAACACCTTCACGCCCTTTGTAGCGGCGTAGTTGGCGAACTCGACAGCGCCGGGGACCGCCTTCGCCTGTTCGGCCTTGGTCC
>CAVPFL010000004.1:0-1794937 GCA_963703745.1 uncultured Alphaproteobacteria bacterium
CTTGGTAGGCCGTTACCCCACCAACTACCTAATCCGACGCGGGCCCCTCTTGGAGCGATCAATCTTTCCCCCGGCTCGCGCCGGGGCGCATGCGGTATTAGCCGAAGTTTCCCTCGGTTATCCCCCACTCCAAGGCAGGTTCCCACGCGCTACTCACCCGTCCGCCACTCCCTCGGAGGCCGAAACCCCCGAAAGCGTCCGACTTGCATGTGTTAGGCATGCCGCCAGCGTTCGTTCTGAGCCAGGATCAAACTCTCAAGTTCATCCCGGGTCGACCCCATAAGGCAAAGCCCCATCCGGTCGACCCCATTCAAGGGCCTCCTTAACGCACGCATCCATGCGCGAGACAGGTCGGCCCACGCCGCCGCCCGCGCATCCCTTCCACCTTCTCCACAACCTCAATCAACATCCCCCCAAGACACTCTCGCATCAAAGGGGCCGCGCTTATAGGCCCTCGTTATGTCAACATCGCGCGTTGGCGCTGAACGAACGAGCCTTGACGGCGCACGAACCAAGCAACGTAATCGTCACATCTCGCGATGTCCAGAGGATCGTCGCCAAAAAATTGCACGTCAGATCAGAGCAAGAGCGCGCAGCTCGGCGAGCATCCGGTCGGGAGGCAGCGTCGCCGGCGCCGACCGATCGGGCGGCGCATCCGCCGGCGCCAGATAGCGCCAACCCTGGAACGGCCGGCACGCCCGCGGGAGCGTAGGCACCAGCTCCGCATCGAGCTCGATCCGGCAATAGCGCCGGCCGGTATCGTCTCGTTCGCCGCTCAGCCCGGTTACTAGCTGACGGACACGTATCTGACCGCGGATGACCCAATAGATCGATCCACCGGCGAGCACCTCCTGCGCCCGCCGAGGGTGATTCCTGGTATAGACCCAGTTCCCGCCGCGTTCCACTACCCGCGCCGCGCGAAGCTGGCGCAAATGATCGATGTCGTCGATACCAACGGCGAGCTTCAGAAGGTGCAGCGACACCATCGCCCTTTCAGCCGCTACCCCCCGGCGCAGCGAGGGCGATTAGTTCCACTCCCTCCTCGACCAGATCGCCGACGGCGAACCGAACCGCTTCGACGGTCCCGTCAACGGGCGACGCCACCATGTGCTCCATCTTCATTGCCTCGATGATCATCAGCGGCTCACCGCGTCGCACAATATCGCCCACCCCGACCAACAGCTGGGTAACTCGTCCCGGCATCGGGGCGGTCAGACGGCCGGCACCCGGATCATCACCTTCGTGCGCGGCGAGCGGGTCGATCTCGACCAACCGCCAGTTTTCGCCAGCCAGGAATACCGCCGTTTCGGAGCCGTGATCGAGCACGGTGGCATGCCCGCGAACACCGTCGAGCGCAACGGTCAAGGTGCCCTCGGGCCGGCGCTCAGCAGAGCCGAAAAACGTCTCCTTGCCGAGCTCCAGCAGCCAACCCCCGGCGCGCGATCTGGCGGTAACCGTCCGTTCTTCCACCCCATCTCGGAAAACGACCTCTTGATGACTTTCTCCGCTGAGACGCCAGCCGTCACTGCGAGCCCACGGCGAATTCGGGTCCCCGGAGCGAGCCGCCATCGCCGAGGCCGTCGATGCGCGGGCAAGAAGCCGCGCGACCGCCGCAACCGCCAGCGCTGCACTTGACGCCGGTCGCTGGCCGGGAAGCAAGGCATCGCGATGGCGCTCGATAAACCCGGTGTCGACTGCGGCCACGGCGAATCGCGGGTGTGTCGCGATCCTGAACAGCAAGCCCAGGTTGGTCACGACACCGAGAAGCGCCGTCTCGGCAAGCGCCCGGCGCAGCCGGTCGAGTGCTGCCGGACGATCGGCTCCCCACACAATAATCTTGGCGATAAGCGGGTCGTAGAAGGGCGTTACCCTATCCCCTCGACGCACCCCTGTGTCGACGCGGGCAATATCGGCCGGGGGAAACCTCAGCTCACTTAGGATCCCGGTCTGAGGCAGAAACCCGCGCTCGGGGTCTTCTGCGTAAAGCCGCGCTTCGAAGGCATGCCCACGCAATTGGACATCCCGCTGGTCAACCGGCAATGCCTCGCCGGCGGCGACGCGGAGCTGCCATTCGACGAGGTCGAGCCCGGTCACCATCTCGGTGACCGGATGCTCGACCTGCAGCCGCGTGTTCATCTCGATAAAATAGAAACCCTCGGCATCGGCGATAAACTCGACCGTGCCGGCCCCGACATAGCCGACGGCGCGCGCCGCGGCCACGGCTGCCTTCCCCATCGCTCTGCGCCGCTTTGGATCGAGCCCCGGCGCCGGTGCCTCCTCCAGCACCTTCTGATAGCGCCGTTGGATCGAGCAATCGCGCTCGAACAGGTGGATCGCATTCCCGTGAATGTCGGCAAAAATCTGAATTTCGATGTGACGAGGCTGCGGCAAGTACTTTTCGATCAGCATGCGATCATCACCGAAGGCGCCTGCTGCCTCCCGCTTTGCCCCGGCGAGCGCCGCGGCAAACTCGGCCACGCCGGCGACGACCCGCATGCCCCTGCCCCCACCGCCGGCGGCAGCCTTGATCAGGACCGGAAAGCCAATTTGTTCGGCCTCTTCGACAAGACGCACGGGATCTTGGTCTTCGCCGTGATAACCGGGCACCAGCGGTACGCCGGATCGCTGCATCAACGCCCTTGCCGCCGCCTTGGAACCCATAGCCCGCATAGCCGATGCAGACGGACCGATGAATACGACCCCGGCAGCCGCACAGGCCTCGACGAATTCGGCATTCTCCGACAGAAAACCGTATCCGGGATGCACCGCCTCGGCACCGCTGTTGCGCACTGCATCGAGGATCGCATCAATGTTCAGATAACTTTCCCGGACCGGCGGCGGCCCGATCGGCCACGCCTCCTCGGCGAGGTCGACATGCATCGCGCTACGGTCGGCCTCCGAGTAGACCGCGACCGTGGCGATCCCGAGCCGCCGTGCGGTCCTGATCACCCGACAGGCGATTTCTCCGCGATTGGCGATCAGGATCTTGCGAAACAAGCTCACATCCGGAAGATGCCAAAGCGGGTCGGCTCGCCAGGGAACCTCGAAACCGGCGCGTTGAGGCTGGCAGAGATCGCTAATACCAAGGTGAGCCTGGTGTCGACTGGATCAATAACCCCGTCGTCCCACAACCGGGCGCTGGCGTAATATGGGTGGCCCTGGGTTTCGTATTGGGCGCGGATCGGCGCCTTTAATTCCTCCTCTTCGGCAGTGCTCCAACCCTCGCCGTGCCCAGCCCTAGTGTCGCGACGCACTTGTGCGAGAACCGAGGCGGCCTGCTCGCCCCCCATCACCGAGATCCGCGCATTCGGCCACATCCACAAAAACCGAGGACCGTAGGCCCGCCCGCACATCCCGTAATTGCCGGCGCCGAAACTGCCGCCAATGATGATGGTGAACTTGGGCACTGCGGCCGTCGCGACCGCCGTCACCATCTTCGCACCGTCCTTGGCGATGCCGCCCGCCTCGTATTTTCGGCCGACCATGAACCCGGCGATGTTCTGCAGAAAGACCAGCGGGATGCCGCGCTGGGCGCAGAGCTCGATGAAATGAGCGGCCTTTAGCGCGCTTTCCGAGAACAGGATACCGTTGTTGGCGAGGATGCCAACCGGATAACCCCAGATCCGGGCAAAGCCGCAAACCAGGGTCTGGCCATAGAGCCGCTTGAACTCGTCGAGCTCGCTGCCGTCCACAAGGCGGGCAATGACCTCGCGCACTTCATAGGGCCGGCGGGTATCGGGCGGGACGACCCCGTAGATCTCGTCGGCCGGGTAGAGCGGCTCGCGGGGAGGCCGCACCTCGAGTTGTATGTTCTTGGTGCGGTTGAGATTGCCGACGATGCGGCGGGCGATGCCGAGCGCGTGGCGATCGTTGGACGCGTAATGATCGGTGACCCCCGAGACGCGGCTGTGCACCTCGGCCCCGCCGAGCTCCTCGGCGGTGACGACTTCGCCGGTCGCAGCACGGACCAGCGGCGGCCCGCCGAGAAAGATCGTACCCTGCCCGCGCACGATGACAAACTCGTCCGACATCGCCGGGACATAGGCACCACCTGCGGTGCACGAGCCCATGACCAGCGCGATCTGCGGGATGCCTGCCGCCGAAAGACGCGCCTGGTTGTAGAAGATGCGTCCGAAATGCTCGCGGTCGGGAAAGACCTCGTCCTGCGCCGGCAGAAAGGCCCCGCCCGAATCGACCAGATAGAGACAGGGCAGCCGGTTCTCGCCGGCGATCTCCTGGGCCCGGAGATGCTTCTTGACCGTCATCGGAAAGTAGGTGCCGCCCTTGACTGTCGCATCGTTGGCGACGACGACGCATTCATGCCCCATGATCCGGCCGATCCCGGTGATAATTCCGGCCGCCGGGACCTCGCCGTCATACATTCCATAGGCGGCAAGCTGCGAGAATTCGAGAAAGGGCGAGCCCGGGTCGAGCAATGCCCGTACCCGCTCGCGCGGCAGCAATTTGCCCCGGCCGAGATGCCGCCGCCGGGCCTCTTCGGCGCCGCCGGTTTCGATCTCGGCGACTTTGGCGCGCAGATCCTCGACGAGCGCGCGCATCGCCGCCGCATTCGCAGCGAACGTCTCTGAGCGCCTGTCGATCGAGGTCGAAAGAACCGTCATGCGTATCGCAAACCTTATAGGCTCGGCTTGACCCGGCAAGTAAAAATCAGCGGAATGAATTCATCATGATCGATCTCGAGACGCTGGAGACTGCCGCCGGCTTCGTCCGCCGAGTGGTGCCGCCGACACCGCAATATTGCTGGCCGCTGCTGTCGCGGCGAATCGGCGCCGAGCTCTGGGTCAAACACGAGAACCACACGCCGATCGGCGCCTTCAAGATCCGGGGTGGCCTGGTCTATCTCGACGAGGCCAGGCGGTCGCACCCGGATATTCGCGGTGTTGTGACCGCCACCACGGGTAATCACGGGCAGAGTATCGCGCTCGCGGCAGCGCGGCTCGGGCTCGATGCGACGATCGTCGCTCCGTTCGGCAACAGCATCGAGAAGAACCGGGCGATGCAAGGATTTGGCGCGCGGCTCATCGAGGCCGGGCACGATTTCCAAGCTGCCTACGAATATGCGATTGCCTTGGCCGAGCGCGAAAGCCTGCACCTCGTCCGCTCCTACCACGCGCTGCTGGTGCGTGGCGTTGCCAGCTACGGTCTCGAACTGTTTCGGGCGGTCCCAGATCTCGACACGGTCTATGTCCCGATCGGGCTCGGCAGCGGCATCTGCGGGGTTATCGCGGCGCGCGAGGCTCTGAGCCTTACCGCCGAGATCGTCGGGGTCGTCGCCGAGAATGCCCCGACCTATGCGCTGTCCTTCGCCGCTTGCGCACCGGTCAGCACCAATTCCGCCGATACGATGGCTGGCGGGCTCGCCGTGCGGGTGCCCGACCCGGAAGCGCTCGACATCATCTGCCGCGGTGCAGCGCGCATTGTCACGGTGTCGGAGGCGGAGATCCGCCGGGCCATGCGGGTTCTGTTTACCGACACGCACAACGTCGCCGAGGGCGCCGGCGCGGCCACGCTCGCCGCGGCATTGCAGGAGCGCGATCGGCTGCGCGGCAAACGGGTCGCCGTGATCCAGTCCGGCGGCAACATCGACCGTGGCCTGTTTGCCGAGATTTTGGCGGAGGAGGACGCGGATTAGAGCTGCCGGCGGCGCGCCGTGACCTCGATCTCGATCTTCATGCGCGGGTCGACGAGGCCGCAAAAGAGTGCCGTCGCGGCAGGGCGGATGCTGCCGAAAACCTCGCCCAACACCGGCACGACCGCGGGCCAATCGGCGAGGTCGGGCAGGTAGTAGCGGACCCGCACAACGTCGGCGAGACTGGCGCCCGCCTCGGCGAGCGCCCTCTCGATGTTGCGGAAAGCCTGGCGCGCCTGCTCGACCGAGTCGTCGGCGATCGTCATCGCGGCATAGTCGAAGCCCGTCGTGCCGGCGACAAAGACCCACTCGCCGTCGACGACGGCGCGGCTGTAACCGGCCTCGGCCTCGAACCGTGAGCCCGACGAGATCAGGCGGCGCATGTCAGGCCGTCTCGGCAAAGATTTCCCGGCCGATCAGCATGCGGCGGATCTCCGAGGTGCCGGCGCCGATTTCGTAGAGCTTGGCGTCGCGCAATAGCCGCCCGGTCGGGAAATCGTTGATGTAGCCGTTGCCGCCCAAGATCTGCACCGCGTCGAGCGCCATCGCCGTCGCCTTCTCGGCGGCGTAGAGGATGGCGCCCGCCGCATCCTTGCGCGTCGTCTGCCCGCGGTCGCAGGCCTTGGCCACGGCATAGACATAGGATCTGCAGGCGTTCATCGTCGTGTACATGTCGGCGACCTTGCCCTGGATCAGCTGGAACTCGCCGATCGGCTGGCCGAATTGCTTGCGGTCGTGGATGTAAGGAATAACGACGTCGAGACAGGCCTGCATGATGCCCAGCGGACCCGCGGCGAGGATCGCCCGCTCAAAGTCGAGCCCGCTCATCAGCACCTGCACGCCCTCATCGACCCGGCCGAGCACATTTTCCGCCGGCACCTCGCAATCCTCGAAGACCAGCTCCGAGGTCGGCGAGCCGCGCATCCCCAATTTGTCGAGCTTCTGCGCCGGGCGAAACCCCTCGAACCCGCTCTCGATAAGAAAAGCGGTGATGCCGCGCGGGCCGGCATCGGGCCGGGTCTTGGCGTAGACGACCAGGGTCTGCGCGTAATGGCCGTTGGTGATCCACAATTTGCTGCCGTTCAGGACATAGCGGTCGCCCCTGGGCTCGGCGCGCAGCCGCATCGAGACGACATCCGAGCCGGCCTCGGGTTCGCTCATCGCCAATGCGCCGACGTGCTCGCCGGAGATCAGCTTTGGCAGATATTTGCGCTTCTGCGTCTCGCTGCCGTTGCGCCGGATCTGGTTGACGCAGAGATTGGAATGGGCGCCATAGGAGAGCCCGACCGAGGCCGAGGCGCGGCTCACTTCCTCCATCGCGACGCAGTGCGCGAGGTAGCCCATGCCGGCGCCGCCATATTCTTCCTCGACGGTGATCCCGTGCAGGCCGAGTGTTCCCATTTCCGGCCACAGCTCGACCGGGAAGCGGTCGGTCCGATCGATCTCGGCGGCGAGCGGCGCGATGCGGTCCTCGGCAAAGCCGCGCACCGTCGCGCGCAGCATGTCGATCTCGGGGCCGAGGTCGAAGTCGAGGGTCGGAAGCCGCGTGTTTTGCATGGGTCAGGCGCCGGCGGCTTTAGCTGGTGCGGTCGAGAAGACTCGAACTTCCACGGAGTTTCCCCCACAGCGACCTCAACGCTGCGCGTCTACCAATTCCGCCACGACCGCACGGCAGGGGCAGCGTGATTAGCAAACCCAGGCTACCATATCAAGCTGCATGGGCTCTGAGATGGTAACGGGAACGAGGGCGATCGAGTGGCGCATCGGCAATACGCCGGTCGATTACGAGCCCGCGGTCGAGGAAATGGAGGCACGGGTCGCGGCGATCCGCGCCGGCACCGCTCCCGAGTTCGTCTGGCTGCTCGAGCACCCCGCGCTCTACACCGCCGGGACCAGTGCGCGCGAGGAAGACCTGCTCGACCCAAGCCGCCTGCCGGTGCACCGGACCGGCCGCGGCGGCCGCTACACCTATCACGGACCCGGGCAGCGCATCGCCTATGTCATGCTCGATCTTTCCCGCCGCGATCGCGACGTGCGCTGCCACGTCCACCGGCTCGAAGAGTGGATCATCCGCACGCTCGCGCGCTTCGACATCCGCGGCGAGCGCCGCGAGGGCCGCGTCGGCATCTGGGTGGTGCGGCACGGCGGGGAGGAGGAAAAGATCGCCGCGATCGGCGTGCGCGTGCGGCATTGGGTGACCTATCACGGCCTGGCCGTCAACGTCGATCCCGAGCTCGATCATTACCGCGGCATCATCCCCTGCGGCATCGCCGAGCACGGCGTCACCTCGCTCGCTCGGTTGGGGGTCCGTGCTACGATGGCGGAACTCGACGACGCGCTGCGCGCCACTTTCGCCGAGGTTTTCGCAGCGGAATCACTGTGCGTCCCCGAGGCCGACTAAGCGCCTGAAATTCCTCGACGTTTTTTCCGCGGCAGGGGAAAAATCACAAAACCATCTACAAGAATTCCGAAAAAAGGACGATTGATCAGATGCTTGGGTCTTTCAGACCATGCGGCCTGAGGGAGCCGGCAGGGGAAACGAAACGGGCCGGCAGGGGAAAGTGCTACATTGCGCCACCATGTGATGAGAGAGGCTGCGATGCACCCGCCTCCGAGGGTTACGATCACCCGCCGCCGGCTGCTGCGCACGGCCCTCGCCGGCGCCGCGGTCTCGATCTGCGGCGTCCGGCGTGCGGTGTCACAGGTGAGTGGCCCCTTCTTGTTGCCGCCACTCCCCTACCCGGAAGACGCGCTCGCTCCGGTGATTTCGAGCACGACGATCGGCTTTCACTACGGCAAGCACCACCGCGCTTATGTCGATAATCTGAACAAGTCGGTCGAAGGCACCGACTTGGCGCAAAAATCGCTCGACGACATCGTCAAGGCGACGGCCGCCGATCCCGCCCGCATCGCCGTCTTCAACAACGCCGCGCAGGACTGGAACCACACCTTCTACTGGAACAGCATGCGGCCGAATGGCGGCGGCTCGCCGACCGGCACGATCGCCGACCACATCAAGGACTCGTTCGGCGACTACGCGAAGTTCCGCCAGGAATTCGCGACCGCCGCGGTGACCCAGTTCGGCAGCGGCTGGGCCTGGCTCGTGCAGGACCCGGACAAGAAGCTCAAGGTCGTGAAGACCTCGAACGCCGACACGCCAATGGCGCGCGGGATCACCTGTCTGTTGACCTGCGACGTCTGGGAGCACGCCTATTATCTAGATTACCAGAACCGCCGTCCGGATTACGTCAACGCCTGGCTCGACAAGCTGGTGAATTGGGACTTCGCCGCGCGACAACTCGCCGCCTGACCGGCCTTGCGCCGATGACCACCCTGTTCGAGAAGGAGGCACCACACCCATTAGCCGACCGACTGCGCCCGCACCGGCTCGCCGACATCGTCGGCCAGGACCACCTGCTGGGTCCCGGGGGTCCGATCGGGCGCATGGTGGCGAGCCGACAGCTCGCCTCGATGATCCTGTGGGGTCCGCCGGGCTGCGGCAAGACGACAATTGCGCGCCTGCTGGCGCACGGCACCGACCTCGTCTTCGAGCCGCTCTCGGCCGTCTTCTCCGGCGTGGCCGATCTGCGCAAGGTGTTCGAGGCGGCCAGGAAGCGCCGCGAGATGGGCCAGGGCACCCTGCTCTTCGTCGACGAGATCCACCGCTTCAACCGCGCCCAGCAGGACGCCTTTCTGCCCGTTGTCGAGGACGGCACCGTAATCCTCGTGGGTGCCACGACCGAAAACCCGTCCTTCGAACTGATCGGCGCGTTATTGTCCCGCGCCCAGGTCTTTGTTCTGCGCCGCCTCGACGACGACGACCTCGAGACCCTGCTCCGCCGCGCCGAGCAGCACCTCGGTCACCACCTGCCGCTGATCGAAGACGGCCGCGCCGCGCTACGCGCGATGGCCGACGGCGACGGCCGGTTCCTGTTCAATCTCGTCGAGGAGATCGCACGCCTGCCAGCCGAAAGGCCGCTCGGGCCGCAGGAGCTCGCGCGGATCGTGCAGCACAAGGCACCGCTCTACGACAAGGCCCAGGAGGGCCATTACAATTTGATCAGCGCGCTGCACAAATCGCTGCGCGGCTCGGATACTGATGCGGCACTCTACTGGCTGGCACGCATGCTGGCGGGCGGCGAGGACCCGATCTACATCCTGCGCCGGTTGACCCGGGCGGCCGTCGAAGACATCGGTCTCGCCGATCCGCAAGCCGTCGTCCAGGCGCTTGCAGCGTGGGACACCTACGACCGGCTCGGCTCGCCCGAGGGTGAGCTTGCGATCGCCCAATGCGTGATCTATCTCGCGACCGCGCCGAAATCGAACGCCGCCTACCAGGCCTTTGGCGAAGCCAGCCGGATGGCGCGCGAGACCGGTTCCTTGATGCCGCCGATGCACATCTTGAATGCGCCGACCCCGCTGATGCGCGATCTCGGCTACAGCAAGGGCTATGTCTACGACCACACCACCGAGGAGGGGTTCTCCGGCCAGAACTATTTCCCGGACGGCGTCGCCCGCCGGAGCTTTTACCGACCCGGCGAGCGCGGCTTCGAGCGCGAGATCAAAAAGCGCCTCGACTATTGGGACAAGCTGCGCCAGCGCGCGGGGGCACCGCCGGAATAACCAATTCCCGTGTACCCGCCGATCGCCGCCCTGCCGAAGGCTTTTGCGGAGTTCGACAGCCCTCCGTTGCTCGCATACGGCGTTGCTCGCCGAAGCCCCACGGCAGGCCGGCCGACCCCCGCTTTTTCAATTAGGGGATCCTCGGATTTTGGGGATAACACCGATCAATATCTCGTGCCGGGGTGCTCCAAGAATAAGCAGGAGAAGGACAGTATTAGCAGTTCCGATGAAGGCCCCTTCAAACCATGCATAAACCGCCGTCGCGCTTTTGTCACTCGAAGATTAAGGTTTTTCCTTTCCGATGGCTTCCAGTCCGATGACTTCCAGAAATTTATCATAGTGCGCAGTTATGAGACTTTGACAGCGGCGCGAGGAGCAGGCAAAGACACAAGACGTAGAAAACCGGGAGGCCGGGACCGCCACGACGGTGTACGGATCGTTTCCAGATCACGAGACGTTAGGGTAGCGTCGCCAACTCTTGCCTGTCCCCCCACGGGAGCACCGAGTGCAGACCGAGGAGTTGGGCTATTGTCAGGCCTAGCCCGTTTTGCACCAATAGGAACGGGAACAAGGCGATCAGAAAGCGCAGCAGGCGGACGCCGCCCTGGCGCAGCAGGACAAGATCGGCGGTCAAACCGATCGAGGCGAAGAACAGCAAAAGGAAGGGGGTCTTTGCCGATGTGTCGAAGGTGACCGCGAGCCCGAATATTCGGTTCGCGACAAGCGCCAGTACCGCGAAGAGCAAACCGCCGAAGATCGGCGCCAGGATGCTGTAGCGGCTGAGGAACGGCGCTCGCTGAGCCAGGAAGCCACCGACTGCCAGCACCAGGCACGCGGCGAACAGCGAGGGAACTAAGGGCAGGTCGATCGCCGGCATGCCTGCTCAGCCGACATTCTCCAGATGGGCGGCCTCTGCGGCGGCTCGGCTCCCGATGCGCGTCATGGTTCGAAAATAAGGAAGACGTAGCAGGCAAGCAGCACGAGGTGGACAAAGCCTGCCAAGAGGTTCGTTCGCCCCTGGCCATAGGTCAGCATCGCCATCAGGAACGACAGCACCAAGAGTACGGTGCCGCCGCTATCGACCCCGAGCGCGAGCGGCAGGTTGAACCAAAGTGAAATCGCGACAACCGCGGGAATGGTCAGGCCGATGCACGCTACGGCACTGCCCAACGCGAGGTTGATACTGGTCTGCAGCCGGTTGCTCCGGGCCGCCGCGATCGCTGCTCCGGTTTCCGGCAGTAATACGATCGCGGCGACGATCACGCCGGCGAGCCTGGACGGCGCACCGACCGCCGAGATACCGCTTTCAATAGACGGCGCCAGCGATTTCGCCAACAGCACTACGACTGTCAGGGACAGAACCAGCAACAGTGCCGCAATCCCGGCGATGCGGGCCGAGGGCGGTGATGCGTGTGCCGCGGGACCGTCGGTGACTGCGGGGAGGAAGTATTCGCGGTGCCGCACCGTCTGCACGAACAGAAAAACGAGATAGAGTGTTGAGCAAGCGACCGCGACGAAGGCCAGCTGGCGATTGGAATAATAGGGCCCGGGTGTCGTGAGCGTGTGGTTCGGCAGTATCAGCACCAGTGCCACCATCGGCATCAGTACCGCCAGGAACGCGCTCGCCCCGGAGGTTTGGAATTCCTGCTCCCGATGCCGCAATGCCCCGACCACGATGCACGCGCCGGCAATGCCGTGCACCACCAGAATAACCACCGCCTGGACGGTGTCGCGCACCAGAAATGGGTTTGGTTCTCCGCTCAGCATCAGGGAGACGATCATCGCCAGTTCGATGATCGTCACCGAGAGGGTGAGTACCAATGTCCCATACGGCTCCCCCAGTCGCAACGCGACCAGTTCTGCATGATGCACCGCGGCCAGCACACTGCCGATCAGTAGTGCGGCCAGCAGGAGACCTGCGAATAATCCTCCTCCCTTGCCGATCCCGGCCCAAGCCACGAGACCCAGCACCGGCAGGATCCAGAAGCCATACGGTATTCGGTCCCCGTGTAACCCTGCCATATCCGAAGTTCTGCTCCGTAACGGTGACGGCCGCTCTATCCCGCCAGGCGGATGAGATATATCGTGATCCGGGACGCGCGATTTTGCCTAATTTCCAGGTCAGGAAAACGCGATTATCGGTCGAAGATCGATTACCGGGCAAAGCCCCGAAAGGGCGAAGAGGTCAAGCTTCGATATGAATCGCGCCAAATCAGCGGATTATCGGCCTTACCCGTCATTCCCGCGAAAGCGGGAACCCAGGAGCGGCAAACTCTTTCGGCTCGGCCCCCCTGTTCAGGCCAGGGGCAGGCTCTGGACCCTCGCTTCCGCGGGGATGAGGACAAGCCTTGGGTCGGACACTTGGTGACGGCGGGGACGACCGACACGGTGACGGTCGCCGGCGAGGACGGGTCGGTTCGTCTCGACCGCTGGTTTAAAAGGCACTACCCGGCGCTCGGCCATGGCCGTCTCGAAAAGCTGCTGCGCACCGGACGGATTCGGGTGGACGGCAAGCGCGCCCACTCCAATGACCGCCTGGTACCGGGTCAGGTCGTTCGCATCCCGCCGCTGGAAGAAATGACCGCACCGGCGCCGCAGATGCTGCGCCAAATCTCGCCAGACGACGAAACCATGCTGCGTGACGCGGTGCTGCACCGCGACGATGCGGTGATCGTGCTGAACAAACCGCCCGGTCTCGCCGTCCAGGGCGGCAGCGGGACCGAACGGCACCTCGACGGGCTGCTGGATGCGTTGCGTTTTGGTTCCGACGTCCGGCCGCGCCTCGTCCATCGGCTCGACAAGGACACCAGCGGCGTTCTTGTCATCGCCCGCACCGCTGCGGCGGCGGCGTTCTTGACCCGGTCGTTCCGCGAAAAGACGACGCGAAAACTCTATTGGGCCATCGTCGTCGGCCTGCCGAAGCTGCGGCAGGGGCGCATCGATTTGGCGCTGGCCAAACTCCCCGGGCGGCAGGGTGAACGGGTGCGCGCCGATGCCGAGGAAGGCAAGCGCGCCATCACCTATTACCAGGTGGTCGAGAGCGTCGGCTCGGAGGCGAGCTGGCTCGCCTTATTGCCGGTTACCGGCCGGACACACCAGCTGCGCGCCCATTGCGCAGCACTCGGCACGCCGATCCTCGGCGACGCGAAATACGGCAGCGCCGCCGCGCATCTCGCCGGCGTCCCGGGCATAAAGCAGGTGCATTTGCACGCGCGCTCGCTGTCGATCCCACATCCGCTCGCCGGCACTTTGCGGGTCACGGCACCACTCCCGCGCCATATGCGTCAGAGCTGGGAATTCTTCGGCTTCCCGGACGATGTCGAGGACCCGTTCTCCGATCTTTCGATATGAAGCGCTTCTATAAGAAGGCTGCGACAATTCCGGCTGCCAGCGGTTATGGAATCGCCCTCGACGGCCGGCTCGTCAAGACCGCGGGGAAGCACGACCTGATCGTGCCGAGTTTGTCACTTGCTGCAGCAGTGGCAGCGGAGTGGGAGGCGCAGCAGGGCGAAATTCGCCGCGAGAGGATGCCGCTGACGCGCCTCGCCGGTACCACGATCGACCGAAACCCGACGGAGCGCGAAGCGGTCGTGCATCAGGTCGCCCACTATGCCGGGACCGACCTCGTCTGCTACCGGGCAACCTACCCGCCGGCGCTTGCCGCCCGCCAGCAGGCGATGTGGCAACCGCTGATCGACTGGGCGATCGAGCGGTACTCGGCACCGCTCATGCTCACCACCGGGGTCATCCCGACGACCCAACCGGTCGCCAGCCTCGAAGCTTTTGCCACGGCCGTCGCCGCGCACGACGATTTCTCATTGACGGCACTCCACGCCGCGACCGTTGCCTGCGGCTCCCTGGTCATCGCGCTCGCGTTGCTCGAAGGGCATCTCGATGCAGCCGCGGCCTTTGCCGCCTCGCAACTCGACGAAAGCTTTCAGATCGAGGCCTGGGGCGAGGATACCGAACAGGCCGAGCGCCGCGCGGCAATCGCCGCGGAGATCGCGGCGGCGGCGCAGTTCATGTCGCTATCTCGCCTATGAAGCAGGCGGGACGAGAGGCTACCAAGGAGGCTGCGTGCTGGTGCCTGAAAACTCGGTCAATAGATTGCCTACTTCGGTCTTCAGGCGGGCAAGTCGGTTACTATGACGTCCCAAACCAGCAAAAGGTCGACACTCCAATAGCCGTGAATGAGCCGGTTGCGGAACGCAATGACCTTGCCCAAAACAAGGCCAGGGCGGTTACGTACCGCTGGTGAAAGTTGCCTTGCCGCCTCGCCGATTATCTCGAAATTGCGGATCACCGCGTCCTGGACAAGGCGCTCCTTCATAAACACATCGCGCCCACCCGCCACATAGCTTTCGATAGCTGAGATGCTGTCGGCGATGTGTCCCAAATAAGGAACGTCACTCTTCACAAAGGTTGCGCCTCTGCTTCGATGTAGGGTCGGAAGTGAGGACTGAGACTTCGGTCGATGACGATGTCAACTCGTCGCGCCAGTTCGCCTTCCAGCTCCTCGACCAGGGCCAAATAGTCGCTGAACCCACGATCTTCTGCCATGTCGACTAGGAGGTCGATGTCGCTGTCGGCTCCTTCTTCGCCACGCAATACGGAGCCGAAGAGACGGATGTTCGACGCACCGTGACGGGCTGCGATAGCCTGCAGCACATCCCGGCGGCGGTTCAGGTCATCTCGTAACAGCATGATAGGGTCTTCGGTTTCTGGTCGCTGCGCCGCAATCTACCTCAGCGGAGACAGAACGGAAGGATTGGTCTGGGTCCCATCCACAGGTCCAGACTTCGGCTAGCCCAGACCCGCCTCGCCGGTACCACGATCGACCGAAATCCGACGCAGCGCGAAACGGTCGTGCGTCAGGTCGCCCACTATGCCGGGACCGACCTCGTCTGCTACAGGGCAACCCACCCGCGGGCGCTTGCCGCCCGCAAGCAGGCGGTGTCGCAACCGTTGATCGACTGGGCGTCGAGCGCTATGATGCGCCGCTCGCGGTCACCACCGGGGTCATCCCGACGACCGAACCGGTCGCCCGCCTCGAAGCTTTTGCCGCGGCCGTCGCCGCGCACGACGATTTCTCATTGACCGCGCTCAACGCCGCGACCGTTGCCTGCGGCTCCCTGGTCATCGCACTCGCGTTGCTCGAAGGGCATCTCGATGCAGCCGCGGCCTTCGCCGCCTCGCAACTCGACGAAAGCTTTCAGATTGGGGCCTGGGGCGAGGATACGGAGCCGGCCGAGCGCCGCGCCGCGCTCGCCGCGGCGGCCGAGTTCGTGTCGCTACTGCACAGCTGAGCGAGGCGAAACGCTGAAATTGCCGAGGAGGTCGCGCGCCCGGACCGAAAGCTTGGCATGGGCGGATCAGTCCACTTTCCTTGGCTGCTTAGTCCGTGTCCGGTAGCGTTATTGTGATGCGCGCGGGATCTTGAGGTAGGCATCGGCCTGGTCGAGGAGACCTTGTAAACTCAGCTGCTGATCCGATTGCGCGCCCAACCCGGCATCGGGCATCTCTCCACCGGCGCAAATCAGATCGACGATGTGGCTACCCAATACGCGGTACGCCTCCATCTGTGACTCGCTAAACCATTGCTCCGTGGTCGACTCGTGCGGAAAGGCCGGGTGCAAAGCGGCATAGGCGCGTACATCGGCCGGCTCGGTGCCGTGGTAGCCCGGCTTGATATAGAGGAGGAGCCCGGGTTTAGCGTCGGGTTCGGGATAACCGACATCCGCAATCGCGCAATAGACGCCGTCTACCGGCTCCGGCTTGCGCGCCGCGATGTCGATGCCGCGGAAGCGGATCGCGACGCCGAGGTCGATCCACGCCTTGCGGACCGCGTTGCCCAGATCTTCGAACTGGCAATCAGGGTCGCAATCCGCATCGCTGACCACGATGTACCGGCAGCGCCGGCGGACCATCTCGTAGATCCCGAGATTTTCGAAATGACCGCCATCCGACAGATAGACGTATTTGCCTTTATCGGTCGTCAGCCCAAACAGTTCGTTGATGATCGGGACGAAACTGAAAAGAGGCCCCTCGCGTGGCGACGTGTCATCGTTTCGGGGATTACCAAGCCACCAACCGAGACGAACATTGCCGAGCATCATTAAAACGCTGACGAGCGGCGACGAGTTGTAGCCCTGATTGGGGCTGACCGAGGCACCGGAAATCGCCATCGCAGTGCCAAGTGTAATGCCACCTTTGGGACCGCCGTAAAGCGCGGTCGGGCGAAATTTGACCCTTGGATTGCCACACGCGAGCGGAGAGATGCTAAACGATTCCGCTTTGCGTTCCTGCCAGGCGAGATTGGTCGTCGCAACCACATTCAGTGTCGCGTTGACAACGTGGAACAGACAACGCGATGTGGCGTTCGAGTTCGGCGGCCATAACTTCGTCATTGGAAGGTTATCTTCGAGATCGAACCCAGTGAAGCGATCGGCACCCGGTCGCTCTCTCCTGGCCGAACCGAGAAAGCCGCGGACCAACCGGTTGCGGTATACCGCGTGCAACGAGAAGCGGTTGACATTTATGAACCACGACATCGCCAACGCAGCCGTGAGGCAGCCCAAGCAAGCAACCGCAGTGACCAGCAAGCGCAGATCGGGACGGAAAAAGAACCGATGATCGGATGACAAATTCTGCTCGATCGCGTCGAGCGCATGCCGCGCCCCGCCCGCCAGCAGGACCGTCAACAAGGGCAAAAAAATCAATGTCGCGATCGAAACCGTCACCGTAACCGGCAGCCTTTCGATAGCTTGTCGAGCCGTCGTCGCCGCCGATTTGACGCTGGCGCCAGTCAGAATACTGATAAGTCCCGAAACCCCGCCACCGGCGGCGGCCAATCTCCAAGCCCAAGCGGAATTGACTGAATCGAGCACCGGCGGGCCAAACAGAACGATGCCGGACAAGACTAGCCATACCAATGTCACAACCACGATCCACCCCGAGGACCGGGCTCGCCATTCGCGTTCGCTGTCTCCGTCCTGGGCGTAGCTCGCCAGCCCGACATAAAGACTGTCGCCGAGCAGCAACGCGAACATCACCCAGGCGACCCCGGCGACCACGAGCAGGTTCTTTACCGCCGATTGGCCGATCCACGCCTGGTAGTCCTGAGTTCCACGCGTGCCGAGCCAAAATTCGTATCCGAACACAAGGATGGCCCCGGCGACAGCACCGGTTACAACCCAATAAAGCAGCAGTTGCAAGGCAGGTACCGGATCTTTCTCGCTGCTCCGTACGGCAAACCGACCAAACGCGGCTGGCCGCCAAAAGAACGCGATCCACCACGAGATGCCATAGACGACGGCGCCGGCACTGGCACCATAGGCAAGCCAATCAATAGCGCTTAGCGTCGCGGATCCGACGAGCGGGTGCAACGCCACAGCAGCAAGCAGGGTCGCCGCAATGTATTGCGGGATCAAGATCCGCCTGAGAAACTGTCCCTGATCGATGCCGCTACCGTCAGCACCCGAACGGTTCGCCAACGAATGCACCAACCCCCAAATCAGGAGCGCGGCCGCCAATGCGTTGACCACTACGGGCCAAGTATCGTCCCAGAGCGGCGCCCAGCCGATGAATTCGGCGGCGCCGATGGGGACCAGTACGACCGCAAGAAAGAGCGGCAGGAATACGGTCCAGTTCAACACCAAATTTCGGACGACGAGCGCCACAGCCGTCCAGGTGTCCGGCGACATCGCGCCTTTCTGTGGGGTTAGATAATTACTGCTGGCCCGCAAAGCGCCTAATTCTGGCGCCTCATCTGCCGGATCGACGGTACGGGTGGTCAGCGACCGCAATACCGCGCGGTCATCGCCCGCCTGATGGCGCCACGCCGACAGCCAGCCGCCAATGTATCCTCCGCCAGAAACCGTGGACAGGTAGTCGAAACCGAAAAGTAGGCCGTGCCGGGCCAGCGCCTGCAACACACCGAGTGCGAAGGACGCGCTGCGTATTCCGCCGCCCGAAAGGCACAGCGCGCTCTGCGGCCGGTTCAGCTGGTGAATAGCGGCATAGAGATCCGCCAGCGAGCGGCCGGTATAGGCGACGTCCGGATGCAGCTCTGCGAATTCCTCGCCTAAGACATCGAGAAACTCGCGGGCTCCCGGCCGGGGCTCGGCACTGACGGGCTCAGTCGTGGCTCCTTTGCCTTGCATGTCCCCTCCCATCGCGTTTTGTCAGCGGGAGACGCATACTTCGCTCGGCAGTGATCTTTATACTCACCGAGGTTTAGACTTGGCATTTTAGCGAGCGTTCGCCGGAAGACGTGTGACCTAGCTCACGCATCGCCACAAAAAGGTGCGGTGCTCACCAGCTCGACCCCCTCATCGGGAGGCCGTCTAGCCCCGCCTCAAGGGATGCATTGCGCAATGATCTTCGGCTGCCGCACTCGATCGCTCTCGGTGAACGTCTTGAGGAATTCCCGGCACTTCTCGTGTGCCCCCCAGGGGAATTGGCCGCCGAGGCAGAGCGCCAGCTCATGCGACCACAGAGGCCGGCCGACCTCACGCCGCGCCCATTTCCAGCTCCGTGCGGCGACCCGTCGCCAGGCACGGCGCCGATAATGTGCCGGCAGGTCCGGGTTGTCCTCGATAAAGAGAAGGAGCGCCAGATTGAGGTCGTGCAGGATTTGCGCTTTGTTTGCCGACAGGCGATCCAAGGTGATTTCGGTGGGATCGGGTGCGGCGACGATCGGAGTGTCGGTGATCCCGAAGCGGTATCGTCGGGAGAGACGCAACGCCATGGTATAGTCCTGGACAAAGACCCGCTCGTCACAGCCGCCGCTCCGCCGCAATGCTTCGCGCCGAACCAAGAGGTTGCTCGGGGTGAACCAGATTCCGCGGATCAGTGCGCCCAGCGGATCCGAAAGGAGACGAGGCGCCGAGCGCGCCGGCCGCGGCCAATATGGCGTCTCGTCCGGCCGATACGGTTGCCCCCCACCGATCATCACCTCGACCCCGAGGCGATCCATGCAGTCGATCAGATGCCGGGAGGCGTCGGGAGCGAGCAGGTCATCGCCGTCGAGCAGCTTGATCAGCGGCATCGACGCGGCGGCCAGCCCGCGATTGGTCGCGATGCTCGGGCCTCGGTTGGGCTGCGCGATCAGATGAAAGCCCGGCAGCTGCGGCCCCAGGCTTTCGAGCAGCTCGCGCGATCCGTCCGTCGAGCCATCATCGACAACGATGACTTCGCGCTCGAAATCGCCCTCCTGGGCCGCGACCGAGGCAAGCACGTCGGGGAGATATCGGCGCTTGTTGTAGACTGTCAGGACAAAGGAAACTGCGGTCTGGGGCATCGGCTCGTCGCTTGCCGCCCCTCACCCTCCCCCCTACGCGGGTCCCTCCCTCGCCCCGCTTGCGGGGAGAGGGTCGGAGTGAGGGGTCTTTGGAGGTTGCACAAGGCTCGCAATTGAATACGCCGCTGCCCCTCACCCGGAATCCGCGTGCAGACGCGCAAATTCCGACCACTCCCCGCAAGCGGGGCGAGGTAGATGGGTGCCCGCATCAGCTACTCTGCCCTCCTTCGGCCCGGAACTCGGCGAACACCTTGCTCGCCACCATCATCGATTCGCGGATGATCGGCACCCCGACATAGCCTGAGAGGTGGAGCAACACCTCGGTCAATTCCTCTTCGGTCCATCCCTGGCGCAACGCCATGCGCAGATGCAGACCCAACTCGGGTTCGCGCCCGGTGGCCGCATCGGAGACGACACAGACGAGCGCTCGGGTTTTCAGATCGAGGCCGGGCCGGGTCCACAGCGCGCCGAACACGGTCTCGGTCGCCAAGTCGATGAACTTCTTCATGACCGAGTCGCTGTAGATCTCGCGAGCCGACCGCTCGACCGCCGCGTCGCCCAGGAGCTGCCGACGCACCGCCGCCCCTTTTCGATACAGCTCACTCTCGGCCATCGCTTCGCCCTCGCTTTTGGAATGTCTGGCAATTCTCCCCGTATTGCCGGTCGCACACAAGTCGCAGACCGATCATGTGTCGCCGAGATGGCGAAGGTTTTTGCCCCTGCTGTTGCGACTTGCAAAATTGCTATAACCCTATTACATGGCATCACGCCGCGATCGATCGGTGACGGCTTCGATAAAGGCCTCCGATCGGAGCCCGCCGTATTGGACGGCCACTTCAACTTAAAGAGGAGTCCCCGCTGCAGACTTGCTGCAAATGCAGCGACTGGAAACAATCGACTCAATTTACAATTGTGTTTTGGCGGGGTGCAGGAGGCGGATCTGGCGCCGCCTTCCGCTCGATGCTATTTCGCCCTTTCTTGGTCGCGAGGTGCCATGAACGACATTCTCGGCCGCTTGGAAGAAAAGCGGGCGGCGGCGCGGGCGGGCGGCGGAGCCCGCCGCATCGAGGCTCAGCATAGCCGGGGCAAGCTGACCGCGCGCGAGCGGCTCGATATCTTGCTCGACCCCGATTCCTTCGAGGAATGGGACATGTTCGTCGAGCACCGCACTCATGATTTCGGCATTGACGCGCACAAGATCCCAGGCGACGGCGTCGTCACCGGCTACGGCACGGTGAACGGCCGACTGGTTTTTGTCTTCAGCCAGGATTTCACGGTCTTTGGCGGCTCGCTCAGCGAAGCGCACGCCGAGAAGATCTGCAAGATCATGGACCAGGCAATCAATGTCGGCGCGCCGGTGATCGGGCTCAACGATTCGGGCGGGGCGCGCATTCAGGACGGGGTCGCCTCGCTCGCGGGCTATGCCGAGGTGTTCGAGCGCAACGTGCTGGCCTCGGGTGTGGTCCCGCAAGTCTCGCTGATCATGGGGCCATGCGCCGGTGGTGCAGTCTACTCGCCGGCGATGACCGATTTCATCTTTATGGTTAAGGACACCTCCTACCTGTTCGTGACGGGCCCTGAGGTCGTCAAGACAGTGACCCACGAGGCGGTGACGCAGGAGGAATTGGGCGGCGCGCTCACCCATACGACGCGCTCGGGTGTGGCCGATCTCGCCTTCGCTAACGATGTCGAGGCATTGATCGAGCTGCGCCGGTTCATCGATTTTTTGCCGGCCTCGAACCGAGCGAAACCGCCATTGCGGCCGGCCGTCGATCCGCGCGACCGGGTCGAGCCTTCGCTCGACACGCTCGTGCCGCATAACCCGAACCGGCCCTACGACATGAAAGAGCTGATCGAGAAGGTGGCCGACGACGGCGACTTCTTCGAGATCCAGCCGGACTTTGCCCGCAACATCCTGATCGGGTTCGCTCGCATGGAGGGATCGACGATCGGGCTCGTCGCCAATCAGCCGATGGTGCTGGCCGGCTGCCTCGACATCGACAGCTCGCGCAAGGCGGCGCGCTTCGTCAGATTTTGCGACTGCTTCAACATCCCGATCGTCACCTTTGTCGATGTGCCCGGATTCCTGCCGGGTACCGCCCAGGAGCACGGCGGCATCATCAAGCACGGCGCCAAGCTGCTCTTCGCCTTTGCCGAGGCGACCGTGCCGAAGGTGACCTTGATCACCCGAAAGGCCTATGGCGGCGCTTATGACGTGATGAGCTCCAAGCATCTGCGGGGCGATGTGAATTTCGCGTGGCCCTCGGCCGAGATCGCGGTGATGGGCCCCAAGGGTGCCGTCGAGATCATCTTCCGCGCCGACCTGGGAGACACCGCGGCGATCGAGGCGCGCACCGAGGAGTACCGCGAGAAATTCGCCAATCCTTTTGTTGCGGCGAGCCGCGGATTTATCGATGACGTGATACTGCCGCGCGACACCCGGCGGCGGCTCTGCCGCGCGCTTGCGATGCTGCGCGACAAGCAGCTCGCCAATCCGTGGAAAAAGCACGACAACATCCCGCTGTGAAAATGGCCGAAACCATGGGCCCTCACCCACCCAGCCCGCCGGCTGGGTCCCCCCTCTCCCGCAATGCGGGAGAGGGTGCCGAGCGCAGCGAGGCGGGTGAGGGGCTGCGTGTTTAATAAGATCCTGATCGCTAACCGCGGCGAGATCGCATGCCGCATCATCCGCACCGCCAAGCGGATGGGGATCGCCACGGTCGCGGTCTATTCCGATGTCGATGCCGAGGCATTGCATGTGCGGATGGCCGATGAATCGGTCCCTATCGGACCCGCGGCTGCCGCCGAGAGCTACCTGAAGATCGAGCGGATCGTCGAGGCGTGCCGAGCGACCGGGGCCGAAGCGGTCCATCCGGGCTACGGGTTCCTGTCGGAAAACGCCGCCTTTGCGACGGCTCTTGCTACGGCGGGAGTGACTTTCATCGGACCCGGGCCCGAAGCGATCGCGGCGATGGGCGACAAGATCCAATCGAAAAAGCTCGCCCGCGATGCCGGGGTGTCGAGCGTGCCGGGCCACCTCGCCGTCATCCCCGACGCCGACAGCGCGGTAAAGGTCGCCCGCGATATCGGTTACCCGGTCATGATCAAGGCGTCGGCCGGCGGCGGCGGCAAGGGAATGCGCATCGCCGCCAGCGACGAGGAGACACGCGAGGGGTTCGGTTCAGCGGCGAGCGAGGCCAAATCGAGCTTTGCCGACGACCGGATCTTTATCGAGAAATATATCGAGGAACCTAGGCACATCGAGATCCAGGTGCTCGGCGACACCTTCGGCAATCTCGTTTATCTCGGCGAGCGCGAATGCTCGATCCAGCGCCGTCACCAGAAGGTCATCGAAGAGGCACCGAGCCCATTCATCGATCCAGAAACGCGCAGAGCTATGGGCGAGGAGGCAACGGCACTGGCGCGTGCGGTCGGGTACCGCTCGGCGGGCACGGTGGAGTTTATCGTCGACCGCGAGCGCAATTTCTACTTTCTCGAAATGAACACCCGGCTGCAGGTCGAGCATCCGGTGACTGAGCTGGTAACCGGGCTCGATCTCGTCGAGCTGATGATCCGTATTGCCGCGGGCGAACCGCTCCCATTCACGCAAGAAGATGTTCGGCTCAAAGGCTGGGCGATCGAAGCGCGCGTCTATGCCGAAGATCCGCGGCGCAATTTTCTGCCGTCGACTGGCCGCCTGATCCGTTACCAACCGCCTGCCGGGGAAGGTCTGAGGCTCGACACCGGCGTCTTTGAGGGTGCGGAGATCAGCATTTATTACGACCCAATGATCGCCAAGCTCGTCGGCTCGGGCGCCGACCGGAACACGGCGATCGAGCGGTTGCGCGGTGCCCTCGACGGCTTTTATGTCGCCGGCGTGCAGCACAACATCGCCTTTCTGGCGGCAGCGGTGGCAAGGCCGCGCTTTACCGCAGGCGCCCTCTCGACGAACTTCATCGCCGAGGAGTTCCGCGGTGGGTTCGCTCCCCCTTCGGAATTTGTCGAGCCAGACCCCATGATCCTCCTTGCCGCGGCACTCGCGCACCGCCGCATCCGTGAGCGCGAGGCGGCGATCGATGGCCAGCTTGCCGGAATCCGCAGCGAGATCGCCGAGCGGGCGGTTGTGCTGCTCGACGGCCGGCCCTATCCGGTTTCGGTGCGCCCGGAGAGCGCCGCATATCGCGTCGAGATCGAGGGTGAGACCCACCTCGTGGCGACCGATTGGCGACCCGGAGAAGTGTTGCTGCAAATCCGTGTGGACAACCGTTCGGCCACGGTGCAGGTCGAGCGCCTGCCAGGCGCTGCATTCCGGCTGGTGCATGGCGGGGTTATCCGCCAGGGGCAGGTGTTGCCGCCGCGCGCCGCCGAGCTGCTGGCGCTAATGCCGGAGAAGCAGGCCGCGGACACCTCGCGGCTGCTGTTGTCGCCAATGCCGGGCCTGCTTTCCTCGGTGGCAGTCACCCAGGGCCAGGAGGTCAAGACGGGTGAGCCGCTTGCCGTCGTCGAAGCGATGAAAATGGAGAACATCTTGCGCGCCGAGCGCGACGGGCGCATCGCGCGGATCCGCGCCCACCCGGGCGACAGCCTAGCGGTCGACCAGGTTATCCTCGAATTTGAATGACGCCGCCGGAAGAGACCGTTCGTCTGCGGATCACCGGCGCGGTGCAGGGTGTCGGCTACCGGATCTGGGCAACCCGCACGGCTGGCAATCTGCGGCTGCGCGGCTGGGTGCGCAACCGCTTTGACGGCAGCGTCGAGGTGCTGGCGACCGGCGCTGCCGATGCTATCGCAGCGATGGTCGAGGCTTGCCGACACGGCCCGCGTGCAGCTCGCGTCGCCGCGGTGAAGGTCAACGACGCCGAAGATGACGGCAGCCGCGGTTTCGCCGCCCTGCCGACCGAGTGAGCTTCAGGCCCCGCCGAGAAAGTCCCTAGTCCACTGCTGGTAGTTGTCAGCCCGGGTGACGCGCCGCATCAGCTCAGGTGGCGCGATCCCTGGGAGATCGGCCGGTTTCGTGCCGTCGCGCAATGCCTTTAGCGTGTTGTAGACCGCTTGCACGGCGGCGCTGAACGGGGCGTGGCCCTGCAAGGCGACCCGTACCCCGTGCGCTGCCATCCAATCGAGATCGGCGAGCGGTCCCGAGCCACCGCCGGTGATCAGCGGGATCTTGATCTGCGATGATACCGCTTCGATGCCGGCGACGGTGACTCCGCCAGCGAGAAAGATCGCATCGACCCCGGCGGCTTCATAGGCCTTGGCGCGACGGATCGTGTCGTCGACGTCGGTGACCGCGAGCGCGCTGGTGCGGCCGGCGATGACCAGGTTCTTGTCTTGGCGTGCCGACAATGCGGCTTTCATCTTGCCGATGCCCTCCTCGATCGGGATCAAGGTCGGCTTGCCGCTCGGCCCGTAGGGGCGCGGCAGTACCGTGTCCTCGATCGACATCGCGCAGATGCCGGCAGTCTCCAACTCCTCGACCGTCCGCCGCACGTTGAGCGCGTTGCCGTAGCCGTGATCGGCGTCGACCAGCAGGCACAGATTGCCGGCGCGGCAGACGCGGTTGGCCTGAGAAGCGAACTCGGTCAAGGTCATGACCACCAGATCGGGAGCACCCAACACCGCCATCGAGCCGATCGAGCCGGAGAAGATGCCGACCTCGAAGCCGAGATCCTCGGCAATCCGCGCCGAGATCGCGTCATAGACGGAGCCTGTGTGCACGCAGCGATTACCGGCCATCAGCGCGCGGAAGCGCTCGCGCCGTTCGGTCCAATTCATGGTATCTCCTCGCCCTTACAGGTTTTCGGAATGGTTTCGCGCGGCGTCAGCTTATCATGGTGGAAGCCAGGTCAAAGTAGGAGCAGATCATGGACAAACGCATTGCAGTCGTCGGCGCCGGCGCGATCGGCGGCTATACGGGTGGCCATCTCGCCCATAACGGGTTCGACGTCACCTTGATCGACCCCTGGCCCGAGCATGTCGAGACGATCCGCAAGGATGGGTTGGCGATCGAAGGCATGACCGAGGAGGAGTTCGTCTGCGCCCGGCCACGAACAATGCATCTGACCGAGGCACAACATCTGGCCAAGGAAAAGCCGATCGACATCGCGATGGTCGCGGTCAAATCCTACGACACCGAATGGGCGACCCGGTTCATTTCGCAGTACCTGGCGCCGGACGGCTATGTCGTGTCGCTGCAAAATTGCATGAACGAGGAGCGCATCGCCGGGATCGTCGGCTGGGACAAGACCGTGGGTGCCATTCCGGCGCTGCTAGGCGCTGAGCTCTATGCGCCGGGCCGGGTGCGCCGGACCGGGGCGCGCGGCGCCTCGCCTTATGAGGTCTACCGCGTCGGCGAGGTCCATGGCCGCATCACCAAGCGGCTCGAGGAATTGGCGGAGATGATCGCCACCGTCGACACCGTAAAGGCGACGACGAACCTGTGGGGAGAGCGCTGGTCGAAACTCTGCGTCAATGGCATGGCCAACGGGGTGGCCGCGGCGACCGGCATGTCCGGCAATGAGATGAACCGCGACGAAAAAATCCGGCGGCTCAGCATCCGTCTCGCCGGCGAGGGAGTGCGCGTCGGCCAAGCGCTCGGCTATGTGCTCGAGCATATCCGCAGTCATGAGCCGGAAACCCTGGCGCGCGCGGCAGGGGGCGATCCCAAGGCGCTCGACGAGATCGAGACACAGATTCTCGCCGGGTTGAGGTCAAACACCCGCAGCGATCTGGCACGCCCGTCGATGGGTCAGGACATGTACAAGGGCCGGCGCACCGAGATCGATTTCATCAATGGCGTGATCGCCGAGAAGGGCCGGGAGGTCGGCGTCCCGACGCCGAGCCACGTCAAGCTGATCGAAGCCGTCAGGCGGGTCGAGCACGGCCAGATCCCGGCCAAGCCGGAGAACCTCTACGGGATCTGACCCTCAGCGGCGGCGCACGATCAATCGAGCTTGAGCGGCGCTCCGTCCAGCTCCTCAGCCCGCTCAATCTCGATCAGGACCGCGTGCCCCTGCTTGTCCGGGTCCCGATCCTTTTCGGGCTGCACAAGTCGGCGCCACACCTCCTCGTAGACCGGCCCCGACCGGTAGATCTTCGCCCGCCCATAAAATCGGGCGATGCCGCCCTTTGGCAGAACACCTTCCTCGCGCAACTGCGGCTTACGGAAGTAAACTGTCAGCTTGGTTCCGTCGGCGAGGTTTTCGTTGGTTGAGCCTTTGCCGCGCTCCCACAACCCGATATGCGTGTCGTCGTACACCATCGTGCTGCCGCGCGGGCTTACTTGGGCGAACCCGTTGGGCAACACGCTCCCGACCAAGCACACATTTGCCGGGAAGGCGGTGTTGATGTGCGGTTGCAGGACCTTGGGAATTGTCGCCACGGCTCTTTCCTCCATCGGCGTTCAAACAGGGTTCTCGACAGGGCGCTCTTCGAGACGAGCGCTTGCGAAGCGCTGGAGCGCCGCGATCAGTTCAGTGATGTCGGCACGCACCTGATCGAAGCCACGGCTCTTTTCCAAGGTCTTCTGGTCCATGTAGAGCGCACGATCGACCTCGATTTGCAGGCTGTGTCGGTGCATCGCCGGGCGTCCTTGCCGCTTGACGATCTCGACACCCTTGTAGACCTCGTTGATGCGCACCGTGTAGCCGCGCGCACGCAATACTTGGGCGACAAAATCGGTGAATTCCGGCTCGCAAGTCGTGCCGTCGCGATCGCCCAGCACGAAATCGGCGCAATGCCCACCCTTCTTACCGTTCTTGCTGCTGCGCTGGGACGGCATCGAATGGCAGTTTACATGCCAGACGGCCCCGAATTTGCCGTGGGCACGCTGGCAGGCCTCGTCGAGTACACGGTGGTAGGGCGCGTGGCAGCGGTCGAGGCGGCCGCGGATCTCGTCGATACTGAGCTTTCGGTCGTAGATCGGGATGCCGGCCTTTGCGACCCGGCGCACCAGGCCGAGCCCGGATCGCGTCTTGTGCGATGGGGCGAGAGGCGACGGCCACTTCCCGTCGATTAGCGCCGAATCGAGATCGTCGACCGCCCGGTTCGGATCGAGATAGCTGCGCGGAAAAACCGCCCCGATCAATGTCGCGCCGAGTGCAGGTGCCGCGCTGTAGAGCTCGTCGACATAGGTGTCCTCGGCCCTGCGCAGCACGTCGAACGGGCAGCAGAATTGGAAATCTTCAGGATAGCTCGACCCACTGTGCGGCGAATCGAAGACCAGCGGCATTTCCGCAGCTTGCGGATCGCGGCGCCACAGCACACCGGGGATCTCGAAGCTCATCCTGGCAAGCTCGTTCCTTGGTCTGACGATACCGTGCCCCCGAGCGAATTTACGCATGGGCCCGGCGCCGGGCAAGTTTCGCTATCGCCTCCAGCGTGACGCGACGGCCGAACGCGTGCAAAATGGGCCTCTGCCCCTTGAATAAGCGGAGCGCCGCGTGCCCGACCCGAACTATGCAATCGAGCTGACCCCTCCGGACATCGAGCCTTACCGAGCCGGCAATACCGGGATCGATTACGTCACCACCCTCGACAGCGGTACAGCCGGACCGCACGTCCTCGTCACCGCGGTGACCCACGGCAACGAGATCTGCGGCGCGATAGCGCTCGATCGGCTGTTTCGCGCCGGGCTGCGGCCGCGACGGGGTAAGCTGACGTTGGCCTTCGACAACGTAGCCGCCTATCGCAGCTTCGAGCGCCGGGTGCCTACCGCCTCGCGTTTTGTTGACGAGGATTTCAACCGGCTGTGGGCGCCCGGGACCCTTGACGGCGCGCGCCAGTCGACCGAGCTCGCCCGCGCCCGCGCCTTGCGTCCCATTGTCGACGCCGCCGATTTCCTGCTCGACATCCACTCGATGCAATATGCGACCGCTCCCTTGATGCTGGCGGGCACGCTCGATCGATCGCTGGCGTTGGCGCGGCGGGTCGGCATCCCCGAGCTGATCATGTGCGATGCCGGTCACGCGGCGGGGCCGCGGATGCGTGACTATGGCGGGTTCGGCGATCCTGCCTCGGCCAAGACGGCACTCCTGATCGAGGCCGGCCAGCATTGGGAGCGCCGCGCCGCCGAGGTCGCGACCGATGTCATGCTGAGATTCCTGATCGCGGTCGGTACTTTATCGCGCGAAGATGCGAGGCCCCTCGGCGGACCGGATTTCGACACCCATCCGCGTCAGCGGGTCATCCAGGTCACCGAAGCCGTCACGATCACCGGCGAAACCTTCGAATTCGTCCAGGATTTCCGCGGGCTCGAGGTGCTGCCGCAAAAGGGCACGTTGATCGGTCGCGACGACGGGCGCGAGGTGCGCACGCCCTACGATGATTGCGTGCTGATCATGCCGTCGCGGCGGCTGGTCAAGGGGCAGACCGCCGTCCGCCTCGGCCGCTACGTCGCGTGAAGGCGCCGGTCGACCGCACTATCCCCGCCGCCGCTGCCAAGCGCAGTTTCCCGCCGATCGTGGACGCGCGGGCGCGAATTCTGGTGCTGGGCACCCTCCCGGGCGAGGAGTCACTGCGTCGCCGCGAATACTACGCCCACCCGCGCAACCTGTTTTGGCCGATCGTCTTCGGCTTGTTCGGCACCACTCCCGCGGTGGATTACGCGGAGAGGCTGGCCTTTGTCATGGCGCATCGGATCGCCCTCTGGGACGTGTGCGAGTTGGGCGAACGCGACGCGAGCGCCGATTCATCGATCCGCAGCGAGCGGCCGAACGCGATCGACCGGCTGCTCGAAGCCCATCCACTGATCCGCGCCGTCGCCTTCAACGGCACCACCGCGCGGCGCCTCTACGACCGCCATTTCGCGCGGCGCTCGGATCTCGCCTATCTGGCGCTGCCCTCGACGAGCCCGGCGCATGCCCGGCTGGATTTTGCGGCCAAGCTCGCGCGTTGGACGGCCTTGCGCGAGGCGCTTTTGGCCTTTTGAGTGCAGTTAAAAACAACGAAAATCGCGTCGTTCTCATCGAACGGTCTTAATATTCAGCTAAAATCATAAGTATATCAGCCTCTTACTTGACGGGTCGAGGGCTCGGATAGCAACGAAATTTTCCGCGCTGATCAACGAATTCAGGCCACCCGGGAACCCGAAATACAACAAAATCGACGGGCGTCCAAAAGGCGAGACTCCACCCGGCGAGATCGCGGCCCTTGCGGGAGGCGTTCACTCTCTCTATGTGTATCATACCAGCAAATCGTACACAAGAGCTAGCCATGCGAACCAATATCGAAATCGACGACGAGCTGATCCGGGAAGCCCTTCGGGTCTCAGGGCTCAAGACCAAACGCGCGGTCGTGGAGGCCGGACTCCGGATGTTGCTGCGTCTCAAGAGGCAGGAGGACATCCTTAACCTGGTGGGAAAGGTGCATTGGGAAGGCAATCTGGACGAGAGCCGTCAAGGCCGTGACTTCACGTGATCCTCGTCGACAGCTCGGTGTGGATCGATCTTCTCAATAATATCGTCACCGATCCGGTCCACCGGCTTCGAGCGCTGATACCGACGACACCGCTGCTGATCGGAGACCTGATCTTGTGCGAGGTCTTGCAAGGTTTTCGGACAGAAGCGCAGGCGAGGCTTGTTGAACGGTCGCTCCGGCGGTTCGAGGCGGTCTCGCTGATCGACTCCGAGCTGGCGGTGAAGCGGCTGGAAACTACCGCTTCCTACGCCGCCGCGGGGTCACGGTTCGAAAGACGATCGACTTGATTATCGGCACCTTTTGCATCGAACGCGGTCACAGACTGTTGCACAGCGACCGAGACTTCGCGCCGATGGAGAGCCTTCTCGGTTTGCAGACCGCCTGACCTGGCGGGCGAGTGGGGTGGACGAGATCGTGCATAGCTGAAGTGCAAGCGGCAGCGGACTCCCAACCGTCCTTACCTTTATGATCCTGCCGAATAGCGGGTTAACGAGCGCCCGAATTAGACGTCTTGGGAGGAACGAAAGATGACCGAAAAGACTGTTCGACGGCAATCCGTATCGCGCCGGACGTTGCTGAGCGGGACGGCCGGGCTCTTGGGCGGGGCGGCGCTGTCTTCCGGCGCGGCACTCGCCCAGAACACAGCACCCGCGAGCACCGGCGGGGTCGTCAATTCTCCCGCCAGCCCGCGTTACCCCGATCCGGCCTGGCTCGCGCTGCGGCAGGAGGAGATCATCGAGCCTGGGCTGGAGATCGTCGATCCCCACCATCATTTGTGGGACCGCCCCGGGAACCGTTTTCTGATCAACGAATTGCTCGCCGACACCAACAGCGGCCACAACATCACCCAAACGGTTTTTATCGAGTGCGGCTCGATGTACCGCGCCGAGGGCCCGGTCGAAATGAAGCCCGTCGGCGAAACCGAGTTCGTCAATGGAACAGCGGCGATGAGTGCGAGCGGCCAGTATGGGCCGACGCGGCTGTGCCATGGCATTGTCGGTCATGCTGATTTGCGGCTCGGCGACGCGGTCGCGAAAGTCCTCGACGCGCAGATCGCTGCAGGGGACGGCCGCTTTCGCGGCATTCGCCATTCCGTCACCTGGGATCAGAGTGACGAGCTGGCCAAAGCGCGCACTAATCCGCCGAAGGGACAAATGTTCGATCCCACCTGGCGCGCCGGCTTTGCGCGTCTGGCGCCCCTCAACCTGACCTTCGAGGCCTGGCTTTACCATCACCAGCTCACCGATCTTGCCGACCTTGCCCGCGCCTTCCCGCAAACCACGATCATCCTCAACCATGTCGGCGGCCCGGTCGGGATCGGACCCTACAAGGACAAGAAGGCCGAGACCTTTGCGCAATGGAAGGCCGGCATCAACGAGGTCGGCAAGTCGCAAAATGTCGTCGTCAAGCTCGGCGGGCTCGGCATGACGTTTGGCATGTTTGATTTCTATGCACGCGAGAAACCGCCCTCGTCGACCGACCTCGAGACTGCCTACAGGCCCTACATCGAAACGTGTATCGCGGCGTTCGGCGTGAATCGCTCAATGTTTGAGAGCAACTTCCCGCCGGACGGAGCCAGCTCGAGCTATCCGATCTTGTGGAACGCTTTCAAACGCTTGGCCGCCGGATACTCGGCATCCGAGAAGGCGAAGCTGTTCAGCGGCACGGCCAAGCGCGTCTACCGGCTGGCGTGATTTTCGAAGCGTTCCCCAAGAAGAGCATGTGAGGGAATTGACCGCGCAGTCAATCACCTCGCCCCGCCTGGCGGGGAGAGGTCGGAAACCGCGCTCGGCGCGGCATCCGGTGAGGGGCAAGCTTCCTCCCCACCTGCAGGCGCTGTGCAGTCGCGAGCAGACCCCTCACCCCGACCCTCTCCCCGCAAGCGGGGCGAGGGAGTGCCGCGCGGCTCTGATCCACCAATGCCGATTTCTGTCACACGTGCTTCCCACGGGAATGACGACTGACTTTCTGCTCTTGCGCGATTAATTTCGGCCGGATCACCGGTCCCGGTCGCTCTGCGCAGTGCCGTATTGGGGAGGAGAGGGCAACATGCTGTTGTTCGGCTTCAACGGTCGCGCCACCAGAAATTTCCTGATCCTTCTGCTATCGATGCACTACATCCTGTTTATCGACCGCGTAAACCTGGCCGCCGCGGCACCCGTGATGCAGCAGGACCTCG
The DNA here is from genome assembly GCA_963703745.1 of uncultured Alphaproteobacteria bacterium. GTDB lineage: Bacteria > Pseudomonadota > Alphaproteobacteria > ATCC43930 > CGMCC-115725 > AP-15. Next base: position 32,170 of record CAVPFL010000004.1, read on the forward strand.
GCCTCAGCAATTTGGCACTCGGCCTCGCCTTCTCGGCCTTCAACTACTCCTATGCCCCGTTTCAGCTAGTCGGGGGCTGGTTTGCCGACCGCTTTGGCGCGCGGCGCACGCTGACGGTCTGCGGCCTGGCGTGGTCGCTGACGACCATCGCGACCGGGGCGGTGACCGGGCTTGCTTCGTTGTTTGCGGTTCGCCTTGTGCTCGGCATGGGCGAGGGTGCGACGTTGCCGGCGGCGACCCGTGCGGTCTCGAAATGGACCCCGATCGAGAAGCGTGGCACCGCGATCGGGGCCACCCACGCCGCCGGGCGCCTCGGCGCGGGAACGGCGGCGCCGATCGTCGCCTTTCTGATCACCTGGTTCTCCTGGCGTTTTTCATTCGTCGCGGTCGGCATTCTGTCAACTGTCTGGGCGGTCGTCTGGTGGTGGTATTTCTACGAGGATCCGCGCCAGCACCCGCGCATCACCAGCGCCGAGCTTGCCGCGTTGCCAGCCACTGATCACGCAACCTTGGCCGGTTCCGGCCCGGTGCCGTGGCGGCGCCTGATTCCCCGCGTGGCGCCGTTGATGATCGTCTATTTCTGCCAGGGCTGGACCGGCTGGCTGTTTGTGACCTGGATGCCGTCCTTGTTGCAGAAAAACTATGGTGTCGAGATCAAGAAATCGGCATTCCTCTACATGGCACTGTTGTTCTCCGGGTTTTTCGCCGAGCTGATCGGCGGGTTGACCACCGACTCGCTCTTGCGCCGCACCGGGAGCCTGCAGATTGCGCGTTCGCTGATGATCGCCGGCAGCTGGGTTTTCGCCGTGGCGGGGCTGGTGCCGGTGATCCTCTTCCACGACATGGTTATCGGGGTGTCCGGCTTCATGGTCACGGTGTTCTTTCTCGGCTTTGCAATCTCGCCGCTATGGACCGCGACGATGGACATCGCACCCGACTACGCCGGCACTTCGAGCTCGCTGATGAATGCCTCCGGCGCCGTCGCCGGCATTCTCTCGCCGGTCGCCTTCGCCTGGATCCTCGACCGCACCGGCAGCTGGACGCTGCCGTTCGCGGTCTCGGTCTGTCTGTTGCTGCTCGCCATCGTCATGACCTATTGGATCCGGCCGAACCGCCCGATCGAGGCCGTTCCCAGCCTCGGCCGCTTGGCGGTAGCAGGAGAGTAGCTGGGTACGAACCGAAATCCCGATGGGGATGATGTCGAGTCAGACATGGCAATTACCGCACCAAATCGCTGACTCGGATGGTTAAGCAAGGGATTCCCCGCGGCGACAAGGAGACCGATCGCCGGCGCTTTAACGCGCACCAAGGCGAGCACCTTTGAACTAAACCCATGGCACCTAGATGGTACGGCGCGCCCCAATTTTTCGATGGTCAAGAGGCTGAAATGGCATACGAAAGGCTGGACCAAGCACTTCGACAGCTGAAAACAGATCGCGAGCGTGCGGAGGCGACCGAAAGCCAACGAAAAAAGGCGGACGCCGAAGCCGGGATCCGGTTCGCGCAAATCAAGTCCGCGGTAATCGGGCCGATTTTCGATGAGGTCGTTGCCCGCTTAGTGGCCGAAGGTTTCTTCGGGGAAACGATAGACGAACAAAACGACGCTTCTGGTCCAATCTCCCTCAACGTGAATTTATCGGAGGATGAAGGATTTAACCGACAGGGCAGCCTCCAGGTACGGTTTGATCCAGATAAACATACATGTGAATTTGGAAAGTCAACGACGGCCAAGACAGCATCAACAACTCAAATAGTATTCGATGACAGACATTATAAATTTGACGAAATCACCGAGGAGCTGATTCGCGAGACTGCCGAACAATTCGTGCTCGATTTGATTGCTGGGAAACCCGTTAGTTGAGAAGTCCCGCCTCACGGGCCTTGGACAACGGCGACAGGTCGAGATGCACAGACCACAACATCTAGCCCGGAAATGCCTCGCCGGGGCCGGCTTCGTCGCGACCGTCTCGGGAACGGCGTTGATGCAGGGTGCGCCGATTATGGCATTCTTCGACCACACGGGATGAGGCCGAGGTCGTTGAGGGCACAAGCGATGATTTTCCGCCCATCCCAGGCGATTTTACGGAGACCCTCGATCACGTTAAGCGTCAACGCGCGACGCTCGCGGAACTCGCGCGCAGTTATGACGTGAGTGCCAGCACGATATCGCCACACCTGCCTTAAACCATATCCCTCAACTTTGACGCGCTTCGTGTCGAAGCCAATCTATTGGCGCAAGGACAAACACCAGATTGTTTTCCGCTACCTTCTCGCACTGGCGGCTATTATCATATCAGCAGAAGCCGTCTCACTGGAGGCAGAGCCCTCCGAAGTGGACTGCCCGGCAGTTGCACCATGCAGCACAATCCCGCGACTGGTCGCCTTGCCGCCAGACGATCCAGAGAGCGCAACTGAGGCCATCCCGCCGCCTTTTACACAGGTCATTGCAACAGCCGGCACCACGTCTGCTCCACCTCCACTTGGCTGGTTGAATGACACCGCGACGTCGAACCCCCACCGCTATCTGCAGAGACACCCGGTAATTTATCCCGCCGACGACGGCTGGATGGCTTACGCCGCCATCCAGAGTGCGCAGCCGGTTATCTGCCAAGGCTAAAGATTCGACATTTTCCGTCCGGCGCAGCCAAAGAACAGCGCAGGCCGTCGAGTATTCGAGCAGCCCTGTCTCCGCTGCCAGATACGCCTAATCATTCCTCTGCCACGTTTCTTCTTAGAAAGTTCCATGAAATTTTGCAGATTTACTGTAACCTGACTTTCCGTAATGGAGATTATGCGGCTTTCGGCGAGCTGAGCTAGCCGTTGTCCGTGGCGCTACTAGATGTAGTCATGTCACGGTTTCCGTCATGCCACTGTTTTATTTCCGTCCGCGCTGCGGCGATCTCACGCGCTGACAAGTGATCAGTAGCGCCGAGCGCCACCAACAGCGCGTGTAGGATAAGGCGGCGGCGTGCCCTCTTATTAATGTGGTGTTGGCCCCGCACCGCTTCCGCCAAACCGAGCAAGGCGCGCGCGGCACAGTCTAAATCGTAGCCGAAGAGCCGACAATAAATCTGTGCGGCGAGCGAGCGCTCGCGGAAATGTGCCCGCAACGAGTTACCTGCATCGAGAAGTGCCGAGAGTGCTCTCTGGTATTCCTCACTCAACGGGGGTGTACGATCATGGAGATCAACAAGCCCAGTGTCGCGAACTACGTAAGTAAGCTCGGTGTCGCGAATTGCGGCAGGCAGACGATCTCTTCCAGCACCAACATATGCGTATCGCTCAGCGACCTCTAACGCTTCGCGCCGTTTTTCCCTCAGTGTCAAAATCGGCTTGCCAAAAAAATTCAGCGCCACCCAACTCAGCACAGCTACAGCCACGCCCGTTAGAACAGAACCAGCGGCGTCAGCCATGAAAACCATCCTGCGCGCGACGATTGCGGTGAGGTGCGCCGGTTCTCCGCGACCGGGACCGCGCCGAGCCGGTCAAGGGGGTTAGCATTCGCCACAAGTCAGTCGCGAAATTGCCCCGGCGGCGCTTTCTGCGGAGCCATCACAAAGGCGATTATCTGTTTGCGGAGCAATAATGGTACCACCACAAAAAAGACAGCCAGACAGCCGAAAGGTTAAAGACGTAAATGACTAAGCACACGACAATCAGGTCGATGGCAAACCATCTCCAAAAGTTAGCTTTTGCCTTCGCAGCACTCCAATGCCTGTCGTCGGCGAAATCCATTCGAGCGCCGCGCGCCCGGCCCGCTTTAAGCAGTCGGCCTCGCGGCGTCTCTCTAGACGCCAACTGATCTGCACAAACCGAGCGAGCAGCAAAACTCAAATCGCGAGCAGCACTCGACCACCCCCCACGAAATGCCCGATGAGCCAAAAAACGAGAGCCAGGGGAAAAAACAAAAAGTCAGCCTGCCGACGAAACGGTCGATGCGCTCGCCGGTAGCTCGCTCGACCCCAAACCAGATCAATGGAGCCACAAGGGGGCCGTGCGAGCCGATGCGATCAGCGGAAGAAAATGTTTTGCAGATCAAAACGAACCACTGCTTAGGAGCCTCGGAAAATTAACCGCGCCCACCAGGGCCGACAGTCGTCCAAAGGCCGAATGCCCAGAATCCATTCGGCCGTTGACAGGCCGCCGTGATCGGGCTGGCACCCTGTAGCCTACTCGTATTGCCAGGTTTGGTAGCTCCAAGCGGCGTAAAGAACGCCGCCGAACAGGCAGACAAGGGCCGCACCCACCACCATCATGCCGACAACAGATAGCACGCGCTTTGCGAAGGGCTGTTCGGCTGCGGAGTGCACGGCCAATCGTTAACGCTCGCTAGAATCGCCGGGACCGACAGCGAGCGCTCGCGCACAGACGGCTCTCGCATCGTCGGACAATTCGATTCGCTCGTCGTTGCATGTCTGGTAGCGGCCGCGCGCCTTCATGTGCTCAAGAGCAAACGCATTCGCGTAACTCGTCTGTATCACTTCCACGCGTATGGCGTCGAAATCACTCGCGTAACCGTTCCATGCGCCAGGAACAAGAGCAAGATAAAGAAAAACCGGTCCTGCGACCCAAAGTACATGCTTCGCCAACCGGTAAATTGAAATGACGGCCCCAGCTGAAATCACGCCGCTGATGGCAAAAATAATAGCGGTTCCGAGTTTGTCTCCCGGCCCCATGATTGTGGCGGTTACGATGACTTCTGCGCCGCTCCAACCAACCTGACTTGCGCCGAGCATCCCGACCAGCAGCGCCACAGCAACAGCCAGGGTCTTCCAGATGATAGATATGACCCTCATCGCGGGGTCGTCCTGAGAGAAACCGCCGGGTGTAGGTGGCCTGGCGATGATGACGCGGAATCCTTGCTCAACAGTTAGCGCACAAAAAGGCCGGCGCGATGCCGGCCATTTTGCCGCGTATCGGCCCGCAACCCTTTGAGGCCGCAATTTCCAGCCGACAGCTCCCCGCCGTGAAAATGCCCTGCCTCTGCCCGATCAAGGGGTTACGCGTCCCATAAGATATGACCGGAACTCACTCGCAAAACTGCCGTCTCGGCTATGCCCGCGTCAGCACCTACGGCCAGACGCTCGACGCCCAGCTTGACGAGCTTCGCGGCGTGGGCTGTACCAAGATTTACCGCGAGAAGGTGACGGGCGCGCGGGCCGACCGGCGCGAACTTCTCAAACTGCTCAAGGGCCTCACGCCCGGCGGCGTGGTGACGGTCACGCGCATTGACCGCCTCGCGCGCAGCACCTTTGACCTGTTCGCCATCGTCAAGCAGATCATGGACGCCAAGGCGCAATTCCGTTCACTGGCCGAGCCGTGGGCCGGACACCGCCACCAGCACCGGGCGATTGATGACAGCCGTGTTGGGCGGATTGGCGAACGTGGAACGCGACCTAATCCGCACCCGCACCGCCGAGGGCCGCAGCCGGGCGCAGAAGCGCGGGCAGCACATGGGCCGACCACCGAAATTGACCCCGGCGCAGAAGGCCGAGGCCCGCCGACGACGGGCGCGGGGCGCGACGCTCGCGGAACTCGCGCGCAGCCACGGTGTGGGGAAGAGTACGATTTCGAGGCTCACGTCTTAGGCTGACACCTTTTTAGGCGTCACACGCGGGGGTACTCGTTTCGAAAGAAATTCCGCTTGGTCAGGGTGTATGTAAATTGCCGCAAGGATTCCTTCCGTAATATTGAGCAGAATGTCTAAATCCTGTTGCGTTGGATTAAACAATCGATGCGTTGCTGCATGCCCAGCTTGGAGCGAATCATTGAGGGCATCACGTTGCACCAATGAGATATACCCCGCGTCGTAGAATTGTTCGAGATTTTTTCTGAACGTCTGGTGGTCGCCGACCTCTGCGATAATCACGTGTTCGAGAACTGATCGTATCCCCATCGTAGCCAATCTATATTGACCCCCCCGCCCGGCGGCATAAACCTCCTGCAATAGCTGTCCGATCATCTGCTCCTTTTCCCCGCCGATAAGACCGATCTCAAACTCAACCATCCAGTCAGGAAGAACTCGGGGAACCGGAGATGGATAATACGTTACATCTTTCGAGTGTGGCGAGGTGTAAGTGTGGGCCATCGATACAGAGTCACATCCTCCGCATTGAAGAAAGTGGTATCGATTAGTGATATTTGGAGACGTTGTTCGAGAAACTGAGTATAGAATATTATGATAGGTTTTTTTGCTGCACTCTCCGCACGGCGCTAAACATCTCTTCACTTCGAGCGTCATTAGAGACCACCGTCAAAAGGATCATCGTAGGCGAGAACCGTGAAAACTGGATTAAGTAGGTCTACCCCCCACCAGCCACAGTCGCAAAGGCACTGGTCAACCCGAACGCGTACGCCCTGCCATGCTTCACTCTGCAATAGCGCGAATTTTCCAGAAGACGCCTTATCCGACAAAAATCTGTAGGCGCCCGATCAAAATGTCACCTGCCTGCCAATTAGAGATGACACTTCCCGGGAGTTTTTCGGGGGGTATCAAGGGTGACGGTTCGGCTGATGAGCGATGGGGAGCTGTCGCGGCTGGAAGTGCTGCGCGATCTCGATCAGAAACGGTTGACGACGGCGGCAGCGGCGCAGTTGCTGTGGCTTGAGCGGCGCCAAGTGTTCCGGCTGTTGAAGGCCTACCGTGCCGAGGGCGCCACGGGCCTGATCTCGAAGCGACGCGGACGCCGCAGCAACCGGCGCAAGCCCGAGGAGCTCCGCAGCAAAGCGTTGGCGATTATTCGCGAGCGGTATTGGGATTTTGGCCCGACTTTGGCGGCGGAGAAGCTACGCGAGGTTCATGGGATTACGCTCGGTCGAGAGACATTGCGGCTGTGGATGATCGAGGCCGAGCTGTGGGTCGATCGCAAGCAGCGGCGAAAGCGCGTCCATCAGCCGCGCTCCCGGCGCGACTGCGTTGGCGAGCTGGTGCAGGTCGACGGCTGCGAGCACTGGTGGTTTGAGGATCGCGGTCCGCAATGCACGCTGCTGGTGTTCATTGACGACGCGACGGGTCGGCTGATGCACCTGCAGTTTGTCGAGAGCGAGTCGACCTTTGCCTATTTCCACGCAGCTCGCGCCTACCTCGAAGCCTGGGGCAAGCCGATCGCCTTCTACAGCGACAAACACGGGGTGTTCCGCGTCAATCATCCGGGCGCGCTTGGCGGCGACGGCATGACCCAGTTTGGGCGGGCGCTGCACGGATTGAACATCGACATCATCTGCGCCAATTCGAGCCAGGCCAAGGGCCGGGTCGAGCGGGCGCACAAGACGTTGCAGGATCGACTTGTCAAGGAGCTGCGGCTTGCCGGGGTCTGCACCCTCGCCGAAGGAAACGCCCTGCTCCCGGCGTTCATGGCCGATTACAATGCGCGCTTTGCCAAGCCGCCGGCGAATCAGAAGGACTTGCACCGGCAACTGCGCGCCGGTGACGATCTGGAGGACGCTTTTGCCTGGAAGGAGCAGCGCCAACTCTCCCAGGCGCTGACATTGCAATACGACAAAGTCGTTTTCATCGTGGAGCCGAGCGAGCCGGCGAAGGCGGCGATCGGCAAATACGTAACCGTCTTGGACTACCCCGACGGCCGACTTTCGATCCGCCATAACGGAGTCGAACTCGCCTACCGCACCTTCGACAAGGTGCGCCAGGTCGACCAGGGCGCGATCGCTGACAACAAGCAGCTGGGGGCAGTTTTGGCGATGATTCGCGACAAACAGCTGCGTCGCGGAACCAAGCAGCGCAGCGGGCCGCGGCGGCGTGATCAGCGCGACGCGCGCCTGTTCAAAGTCGGCTGACTGGTTTTGGGAGTCGGGCCAGCTGACGGTTCGGAGGAACATCATGCTTGCTCGTCGCACAACGTGAGGTTTCCGATTATTCGCGCACGCAGAAGCTGGCGGGAACTGCCCTATATACACTCGTTACGTAACGGATTTAGAACCCATGAAACGAGGCCCTAAACCCTCGGGCAACAAGGCGATGACGGCAGCTGAGCGGCAGGCCCGCTTTCGCGCAACGCACGCCAACAGGGCGCCCAGGATCAGATACCGAAGCCCCGTCGACCGCCGCAGCCGGGCACAGAGATGGCACGCGGCGGTGGCCGAACTCATCACCTTACGGGACGATTATCGGACATGGCTGAATGCGCTGCCGCAGAACCTTGAGGCAAGCGCGACGGCGGAAGCGCTGCGCGCGATCTGCGATCTTGATCTATCCGATCTCGAGAGCGTGGAGCCACCGCGCGGTTTTGGTCGCGACTGATGCAAAGTCGGCTTGTCGTCTCCCAGGCTCTTCTACGAGCCGAGCGCGCTGACGCCCGCTCGGTAAAAACAACGAGTGCGGCTTCAAGCGTCATGCCGCGGGCGTCGGTCGGGCGCTGCGCTACGCCGAGGGCTTCGCGCCCGCCCGCCGCCCGGCCCCAACCGACAGTGACATTTCTAAATGGCAGAAACAGCGACATCTCTATTTGGTGGACACAAAATCTGTAGGTCACCGATAGAAACGTCACCGGCCTCACCGATTGAGATGTCACGCTCGACGGTCTGGGTGGGGCTGGTCGGGGTGGCGTGGGATGACGGTGATCACGATGAGCCGCAAGGAGCTGACCCGAGTGCGGGTGCTGATCGATGTTGCTGACGGCCGCTTATCGGTCGCGAACGCTACGGGGTTGATCGGAGTCGGACGAAGACAGGTTTACCGGCTGCTCGATGCGTTGCGAGCGGCCGGCCCAGAGGGTCTGATTTCGCGGAAGCGCGGCCGGCCCAGCAACCGTGCTCTGGGTGCGGTTCCGCGAGACCGTGCCGGCCATCGTTCGTGAGCGCTACGCCGATTTTGGTCCGACATTGGCGGCCGAGAAACTGTCCGAGCTTCACGACCTGGATCTCGGGGTCGAGACGCTGCGGCAATGGATGATCGGTGCCGGCCTTTGGGTTCGGCGGAAAGATCGGCTCAAGCGTGTCCACCAACCGCGGGCGCGGCGCGATTGCCTCGGTGAGCTGGTGCAGCTCGACGGTTCCGAGCATTGGTGGTTTGAGGATCGCGGGCCGCAATGCACGCTGCTCGTTTATGTCGACGACGCCACCAGCCGCCTGATGCACCTGAAGTTCGTCGAGACGGAATCGACTTTCGACTACTTCCAGGCGACACGCGAATATCTCGAGGAACATGGCAAGCCGATCACGTTCTACAGCGACAAGCACGGCGTCTTCCGGGTCAATACCACTGACGCGGTCGGGGGTGACGGAATGACCAAATTCGGACGGGCTCTACACGCGCTCAACATCGATATCCTTTGCGCCAACACGCCTCAGGCGAAGGGTCGCGTCGAACGTGCCAACGAGACCTTGCAGGATCGTTTGGTCAAGGAGCTTCGCCTTCAGGGTATCAGCACGATCGCGGCGGCCAACGAGTTCTTGCCGGGCTTTCTGGCCGACTACAACGCCCGCTTCGGGAAGGTACCAGCCAATCCCAAGAACCTGCATCGACCGTTGTCGGCCGAGGACGACCTCACTGATACTTTTACCTGGCGCGAGGAGCGTACGGTTTCGAACAGCTTGACCCTGCAATACGACAAGGTCCTATTTCTGCTGGAGCCGAATGACATCGCGCGCGGTCTTCGCCGCAAGCGCGTCACCGTCGTCGATTACCCTGACGGCCGGCTGGCGATCCGCTACCAGGGGCTCGACCTGCCCTACACCACCTTCGACAAGCTGCGCCAAGTCTCGCAGGCAACCATCGTCGAGAACAAGCACCTGGGCGCCGTCCTCGCCCATATCCGCGAGCGACAGACCGAACGCGCGGAAACGCGTAGCCAGTCCGCGCCGCGTCGCCAGGGGCAGGTTGCCCACATGTTCAAGGTCGGCTAGAATCGCGAGTTGTCAACCGCGTTGGCACTGCATTTTGTTACGTAACGAAAATGAGCCGGGAGGTACTCGTCGCATCACGGCCCGATGCGTCTGGCAGAGCAACACCGGTACCGCACCGGCTCGGCAACATCGTCTCGTGGTGCCGATTGTCTGCGACGGACAAGACGCCGTAAAGCCTGGCCCTACGGGCCACCGCCTCCGGCGGCTGGGGCTTGACGGCGCCTCGCCCGCCGCAGCCCGTTCCACCAAGAGATCAATGGATCGCTGTCGCCCAGCTCAACCTCCGAACACTCTCGGTGCCGTTTGTGACATGTCTATCGGTGAGAAATTAGGACTTTTCTATCGGTGAGAAACAAATCGAAATAGCCGACAGAACAGGATTCTGGGCACGCAACCGCGAGCTACAAGATATGGCAATCCATCTTCCGAGAGCTACGGGCGTCCCGCTGCGAACTCTGCCTCTCGCAGTGCTTTGAACGCGTAACGGATAAGATTGTGGCTATCGCGGAGCGAAATGTCCGTATGCCCCTCTGAGCGGTGATGGTAGTGGGTGGCGTCGCCCATCTCTAAAGAGCGACGCCACGTATATTTTCTACCCGACGCCTTATGCGTGACAGTGCGCGTGTTCGCGTCGATCTCGAAATCGGAAGGCAGATAATGAGGCACTCACTTCAACTCCGCTGCCGAGGTAAACATTAAATATATAAAACGATTTGATAAAATATCAAGAGCATATTGGTTGATATTGAGGGATTTTTAAGGGATCAACAGCGTTATTTGATAAATGAAAGAAGCCGGTGTGCAAGCGCACCGGCTCTCCAATTTGCTTGTCGGTCATCGGCTCTAGATCCCGTATCCTGGGAGCATTCTACCCCCAGACAATTTCCTTGTTTCAAATACTCCGAGCGAGCACGAGCGACCTCCCTCGCGAATCGGGCGCAAAGACGTCGTCCAAACCGCCAGCATGCGAAATCAGGTCGACCCGGCTCAAACCAAGCCTGCGACAAGGCCCAGTTCCAGCGCCTGAGACGCCGTGAGGTACCAGCCGCCATAGGATCTGCGGCGGATGTCGTCCAGTGTCACCGCGCTGCCGACGATCAGTTCGGCGAAGCCCTCGTCCTCCACTCGCAGGCCATTGTCGATGTCGGCGATGATCTCTTCCAGCACTCGTCGGCAACTCCCCAGCGGGCCTTCGAGGTGCACGTTGCGCATAATGCGCCGCCCGTGGATCAGCAGCGTGGTGTCACGGGTGAGCCAACGCCGATCGCGCGGAAAGGCTGCCATGAACGTCACCGCCGCCGACGCCACGAGTGTCTTGCCGAGGAACCACATGTCACGGCCATGAGCCTGACGAAGGAGGCGGACTTCTTGGGCCAGTCGTCGTCCCACCTCGGCCTCCCCGCCCGAGCTAAATAGCTCCACGACGATCGAGCCCGGGACGTCCAACGTTGGCAGGACCTGGCTGAGGAACGACGCCGCGGCCGCTTCGTCGATCGACCCGGACAGGCGCACCGTCGGGCGAGCTAATCGGGCAAAGAGTTCCGGCGGGATCTCGGCGGTCGGGTCGGTCATCAGTTTCCTCGGATTCTGCTGCGGAACGCGGGAGATCGTATCCGAGCAGCCACGGAGAGACGCCACCGGGCGTGATTGGCCATCGCCGCCTCCCGCCCCGGATGAGGAATGCGTGCGCCCGGACTTACGACTGCACTCTGGGAACATTGCATCAGGACCAGGGTTTGCGTCACGCCTTATCCGGCCGGTGTTTACGACGTGGCTGGGGTCGACACTATGTTCCCGAGCGGCCGCGTCATCGCCCTCGACCTGCCAGCTTTGGCCCTATCCCCGCGACATAAGCCCATGGATCTACCTAATTAAACTGAATAATTACCCCATTCCTTCGAGGAAAGGCCATTACCACAAAGAGGTCTCAAAAATATTTCTCTGCTAATCGCGAAATTTTGTTCGCCATCAGTTGATAATCGTCCCCATGTATTAAATGCGGAAACCCACAAAGGGACGTAATCATGGGTATCTCAATGATTGATCGTACGAGTGGATTTAGGAAATGGTCGGAGACGCATGATCCGAAGATCGCTATTCGCGCCGTAGCCGGGCAGGCTGCCGTCATCTCAGCTCCGGATCTCGATCAGGGGATGATGACTCCAGCGGAACAGCCGCATCGTCCGTGGCTCGTGCCGGGGTCGGGTACTCTCTGAAGCGAACTCCGAAAGGGGCTCCCCGATCCGCTTTTACCGGCTCGCCGACACGGGTCGTAACCGGCCGCTCCTCGTCACGATCGAGACGACCGATGAGGGGGGAAAGCAATGAGGACATGATGTCCATCGAAATCAAACCGACGCCTAACCGGGGGGCGGCAGACTGTCCAAACTCCCCGTCGATCACAACGACCTGAGTCGATGTCCGGCAGCGGCTATCTGAAGTTCAGGAACGACCGCGGCGTTCCCGAGATCTGCATCGGGGTGCGGGAATTCGAGTGCATCGGGGAGTCCCCGCCGCAGGACCACCCGCACGTCTACGTCAATATGGGCGAGGCGGACTCGATCCTCTGTCCCTACTGCGGGACACGGTTCCGCTTCGATCCTCGATTGACACCGCTCGATGCCGAGCCGCCGGACAGTTTATTTGTTGGCCAAAACCCGGCCTGATCGTCACCGCTCAGGTCCCTTCGCCGCCACTCGCGCGAGGGCGCGGCTGTCGGAAGCCCAGCCGTCTCGTTCGTGCATCCCGCTCGTCCAAATCAAAATCACCGTGCGCCGCCCGCCGTCCTCCAGGCTCAGACGATCCGGGGATCGGCCAAAATAGCGCCTCAACTTCTCGACCGCGCGGACGCAAGCTTCTTGCGTCGCGGGCGAGAGATTGCGGCTGCGAGGTCCGTCGGGGGCCTGCGGGTGGCAGGCGCAGCGCGCAATCTGGCTGCCGTCGCGACTGGCGCCATCGCAGCCCGAAGATGGCGTCGGCTCGCCCCCTGCTGTCCCCCTGTTAGCCTCGTTCGGCCCCGTGCAACCCGTGAAAAACTGCCCTGCTAGGCGGTGCACGATCGGGGATCGTAAGTAACTGATCCAACACACTTTAGTGGCGGTGGGCCGGACGATCTCGAATGCAGAATCGATTTTTCGCCCTGATTTTGCCCTCCAAACAGGGGCGTGAAGATGCGCCGGCCACCTCCTCGGTTCGCCGGTGGTGTGATTTCGCACCGGGCTCGATCTCAGCCGAGGGGCTCGAAGAGGCGCTCGATATCGGTCGCGTCGAGTGCCGAGGCGGCGCTGCCGCCGGCTTCGTAGATGCCGGCGGCGAGGGCCTTCTTGCGCTGCTGCAATTCGAGCATGCGCTCTTCGACCGTGCCCTGGGCGACGAGCTTGTAGACAAAGACCGGCTTGTCCTGGCCGATGCGATGGGCGCGGTCGGTCGCCTGATCCTCGACCGCCGGGTTCCACCAGGGATCGTAATGGATGACGGTGTCCGCGGCGGTCAGATTGAGACCAGTGCCGCCGGCTTTGAGGCTGATCAGGAAAAGCGGCACCTTGCCCTTCTGAAAGCGGGCGACCGGCCCGGCGCGGTCCTTCGTGTCACCGCGCAGTTCGACAAACTCGATCCCGGTCTCGGCGAGCGCCGGTTTGATCAGGTCGAGCATGCTGGTGAATTGCGAGAACAACAGGATCCTCCGGCCGTCCTCGACCAGCTGCGGCAGCATCTCCATCAGATGATCGAGCTTGGCGCTGGCGGTCACCCGCCGTGCGGCGGCGAGCTTGACGAGGCGCGGGTCGCAGCACACCTGCCGCAGCTTTAGCAAGGCATCGAGCACGATGATATGACTGCGCGCGAGACCCTTTTGCGCGACCTCGCGACGCACCTTTTCGTGCATCGCCAGCCGCACGGTCTCGTAGAGATCGCGCTGCTGCCCGGAGAGCTCGAGCGCTCGCAGCATCTCGGTCTTCGGCGGCAGGTCGGCGGCGACCAATGCCTTGGTCCGCCGTAGCAGAAACGGCTTGACCCTGCCGGAGAGCACGGCGCGGCGCTCGCCATCCTGCTTCTTCTCGATCGGGGTGCGAAAAACGCGGGCAAAGCGCCTAGCGTCACCGAGCAGCCCCGGCATCAGAAAGGCGAATTGCGACCAGAGCTCACCGAGATGGTTCTCGACCGGCGTCCCGGTCAGACAGAGCCGGTGGCGCGCGTCGAGCCGGCAGACGAGCCCGGTCGTCTTCGCATTGGCGTTCTTGATCGCCTGCGCCTCGTCGAGCACCGCGATGTGCCAGGCTACCGGCAGCAGCTGATCGGCGTCGCGCGGTAACAGCGCATAGGTCGTCACCACCAGATCGGCATTGCCGATCTCGCCGAAGCGCTCGGCACGATCGGCCCCATGCAATGACAGCACCCGCAGCTCGGGCGCCAGGCGTGCGGCTTCGGCGAGCCAGTTCGGCACCACGCTCGTCGGGCAGATGACGAGGCACGGCCGGTCGAGACGGCCCTCACGCTTTTCGACCAGGATGTGGGCGAGCGCCTCCACGGTCTTGCCGAGCCCCATATCGTCGGCGAGGATGCCGCCGAGCTCGTAGGCGCGCAGGAACTGCAGCCAGTCCAAGCCGTCCTTCTGGTAGGGACGTAGCTCCGTCTGGAGCCCGGTCGGCGGCTCGACCTTGTCGATCCCCGAGAAGTGCGACAGGCGCTCGCCCAATGCCCGCAGACGCTCGCCGCCGAGCCAGCGCAACCGTATGGCCGCCTCGACCGCGGCGAGGCCCAAACCCTCGCCGGCCGAGATCTCGAGCTTGCCCCCGGCAGAGAGGCTTCCCGGGTGATAAAGCTCGACCAGGGTCGACAGGATCGCTTTGGTGCGGTCGAGGGGCAATGCCACGTGCCGGCCGTCGTCGAGCCGGCCAAAGATCGTGCCGTTCTGCGCCAGCCGGTCGAGATCGTCCGGTGCGCCCGTGAGGCGCAGGCGAGCCAAAAGCCCGGTCAATACCGGCAGCAGCGGCACCCGCTCGCCGTCGACTTCGATCCCGAGATCGAGCGAGAACCACCATCCACCGTTTTCCTCGACCTCGGCCGTCCACTCCCCGCCGCCGTCGACGACCCGGTAGCGAAAGCTGTCCTCGACGTCGATCCGCCAGCCTTCGCGTTCCAGCTGCGGCACCGCGTCGTAAACAAAGCCCGGCCAGTCGCCTCGCCCCTCGAGAAAGGCAAACGCAATTCGCCCACCATCCACGGCAGCCGAGTCAAAGGTCTCGATCGCGCGCAGCCCGAGCGCCTCTAGCCGGTTCTGCGCCGACCGCTCGGCAGCGAGATCGCGGCGACGGACTACGATGCGGCCGTCCTCGACCTTGCGTTGCTCGCGTGCGGCGTAGTCACCACCGATCAAAGTCTCGCCATAGGCGTAGCCGAGCAGGGCGACATCGACCCGCTCTTCCCAATCCTTCCCCCACACTTCCCAATAATTTCGGCGGCGCGGGCGATTGGCGAGCACCAATGTCGGCACCGGCGGATCGTCCCGGATCTCCTCGACCAGATCGGCCCGCGGCGACGGCAACACGAGGTCGGGTAAGTCGCGCGCGATTAGCGCACCGAGCGCGTCAGCCTGAGCAATCGTCACCGGCGGCGCCGACAATGCGATTCCGACCAATGGGCGGGCGATATCGAGCTCGATCGGACCCGCGAGGTGCTCTTCCGGGTCGACATACCACGGCGACGCGGAGGGCAAAGGCACCGCGTGTCCCTCGTCGAGCTCGACGTCGATCGTCTGACGGCCGTCGAACCCAAGGCGCCAAGCGAGACGGCCACGGCGCGGCGGCCCCAATTGCAGCGCCGGCGAAGCCAGGTCCTGCCAGCAGCACCGGCCCGTGTCGATGATCCGGCGCAACAGCAGATCGACGAGGTCGGGGTCTTCCGGGAGGGGCGGCGGCGAGCGCCCGAGCGGATCCCGCAGCAGCTGCGAAATACCGCGGTCAGTCAGGCGGAAATATTTCGCCGTCGGGTTCTGCAGCTGCCCGGCAGGCAGCGGCCGGTCGGCCCCCCAATCGCCCGATTTGAGGACGCGGACCACGCGTAGATCGAGGATGAAGGGAAGACCCGGCCGCGCCGGGTGATCGAGACGATAGGCGATCTCGTCCGGAGCCGCCGCCGGGCGGGCGGCCGCCTGACGCAGCTGATGCAGCCAGCCGCCGATCGGGCCAACAAGCGGATCGCCCTCGGTTCCCTCGATAGCCGGTGGGTTAGCCAAGGCCTCCAGCAATACGGCCGCCGCGTGCTTGCAATTCCACGCGACCGGACAGCTGCACCGCGCCGACAGGGACACGGGATTATCTTTGCCGATGTCGACAAAGACGCGGTAGGGGCGCAGCCGCGTCCCCTGAACCGAGGCAATCAGGCGTTGGCCACCCTTATCAGCCCGCAAATCGCGCACCGCCCCGCGGCGCTGATAGGGACGCCCCTTGTCGACCTCACCGTGAAGGCAGCGCCGGATGTCGCTTTCGTCGAAGGGAAACCACCCGGCCGAGAAGAGCCGGGCGCCGGGCAATAAGGAATCGTGCAACAGATCGTCCGTTTCGCGAGTGGGGACGGATGAACGTGACGGCCGTCTAGCGTTGCTGTCAACCAACGTCCGTAGCCCCTTGCCTGCGGGCTTCCATCGCGCTCTCTGCCCCGCCGTGAACACCTTGATCCGTCGAATCGGAGCCTAGCGCGATAATGCTGCCACAATTGCGGAAACCAACGGCTTCATGAAATAGCTGTGGTCCGGCGTGATGGTGGCGTTGAACCCGCGGCGCTGCAACTCGTCGGTGACGACCGGGCCGACGGCGGCAATTGCCGCTTTCTGAAGCGCGGTTTGCAATGTTCCTTCTCGATCGGTTGCCTTTGCCACCTCGAATAATCGCTCGACTTGCGGGGAGCTGGTGAAGGCGATCACATCGATTCCGCCGCCGGCCATCCGATCGATCAGCTCGACGACCCTCTGCTCCTCGGCCGCCGCGGCATAGAGATAGGGCAGAACCGGGTCGGGGTGTGCCCCGGCCTCTCGCAGAAAGCCGGTGAACCGGGCCTCGGGAGCGCCCGGATAGAGCTGAACGCCGACCCTTCGGTCTCGCAGTTTCAAGCCGGATAACGTCGCGATCAGACCCTCGGTCGTCGGCGTCTCGGCTCGCAGGTCGGATTTCATCCCGAGCTCGCGCAATGCCCGCTCGGGCTTTGGGCCGCGCGTGATCTTGCGTGCCGCGCGCAGCCCGTCCAAAAACCCGGCCTCGATTTCAAATCGGCAGGCAAAGCCATGCAGCCGGCGCAGCCCCTCACCGGTGTAGAGGATCAAATCGTCGAACGGGAAACGCCGGAGCCATTCTTGCACCGGCGACGAATCCGGAGTGTCCCTGATCGCAACCATTGGGCAACGCAAGGTCTCGGCACCCTCAGCCTCGAGCATCCGGGCGAGCCGATCGAGCTCGCGGGTTTCGGGGAGCGCAATCAGGCGACCGGACAATGCTCTGATAGGTCGTTTATCGCTCATCAAATCCGAAGCTGATCTCGGCAAGCCCGTCTTGCAAGACTATAGTCCGCCCCTAGGGCACTTGCGCGGAGCCATCCAATGGATCGCGAATACGAGACGGCACGGGTCGAGGATCGCGGGGAGGGGTTGCTGCTGCTGACGCTCAACCGACCTGAAGTCGCCAACGCAATGAACACCCAGATGGGGCGTGACCTGTTGGCTTTTTTCGGCGAAATCAATGCGGCGCCGGCGAAAACCCGGTGCATCGTCCTGACCGGTGCGGGCGAGCGGGCGTTTTGTGCCGGCGGCGACCTCAAAGAGCGCAACGGCATGACCGACGAGGCTTGGCAGGACCAGCACCTGCTGTTCGAGCGCATGATTCGTTCCTTTATTGGCTGCCCGGTGCCGGTCATCGGTGCGGTCAACGGTGCGGCTTATGCCGGCGGCTGCGAGCTGTCGTTGTGTTGCGATTTTATCTATGCCGCAGAGACGGCGCGCTTCGCCTTGACCGAGGTCACACTGGGCATCATGCCCGGCGCCGGCGGAACGCAGAACCTGCCGCGCGCCGTCGGTGAGCGCCGCGCCAAGGAGATCATTCTGACCGGTCGCCCGTTCACCGCGGCCGAGGCCTATCAATGGGGCATGGTCAATCGCCTCTGCGCGCCGGGGCTTGTCGTCGAGGAGGCGCTCGAGACCGGGCGGCGCATCGCCGAGAATGCCCCGATCTCGGTGCGGCAGGCCAAGCACGCGATCCATTTCGGCATGCAAATGGACTTGGCCAGCGGCATGATGCTCGAGATCGAAGCCTACAACCGGATGGTCCCGACCGAGGACCGGCGCGAAGGTGTGCTGGCCTTCAACGAGAAACGCAAACCGCGCTTCAAAGGCCGTTGACGAGGGCCGCAGACGAGCGCAATCGCGAGGAGTGACCCGATGTCGGAAAGGTACCCGATTCAGGGACCGTGGCGGGTCGAGGCCGATACGCTGCCGGAAATGGCGTACGACCATTATCGACACACCCTCATTCACGAAACCAGCTCGATAAAAGCGTACCTTGCGCCCAAGCATCAGGAACGCACGATTCTGGTTGCTCCCAAAGGCTACGGAAAGACCCTCCTCCTGATCGCCAAGAAAAAGTCGTTTCTCGAGGCCAGGTCGGGGCAGATCGTGATGGCCGAAAATCGGTTCATCGATCGGCCGCTCGGAATATTCCCGGTCATCAAACGAGAGCTGCTCGATCTGTTGGCCTCCGACTACGAGTTTTGGAAGTCGCTATGGAAAATATCGCTGTCGCTGTCAGCGATAAAGGCGTTCGCCCGCGCCACCCGGGAGCGCCCCACCGACCGGACGTTGCTTGACCACGGCTGGTACAGCCGGATCATCGCCGACGACCACAAGTATTTCGAAGCTGGGGAGATTTTCGCGGATTTGCTGAGCCAAGATTATAAATATATTATCAATGTCATTGCGAGATCGAATGTGATATTTCCATATTTCAATCGGATCAATACTCAAATTGTCTTTTTTATAGACAACGTCGACGAATATTTTCGCCCGGTGTTGGAAGATCGGTCGGCGGGAATGAGCGGGCGTCACAGCCTCTATCGCAACCGCAGCAACTCGGTGTGGTCGCTTGCCCAGATAGCGCTCGCCAGCGTCGCCTACGAGCTGGAAAAGGCCAACCATCATATCAAGATTTATTGCACGATCCGGCATGAGGCATTCTTGAAGATGCCGGAGGTCGAAAGCGATGCGTTTCAGATCTCCGGCCGATGCACCAAGATTGAATACACGCGCGATGATCTAGAGAAAATCTTCTTAAAAAATATCGACATCACACCGAAAGAACGCCTTGTCGACACCGACAACCCCGACCCGATGCTACGGTTGGTCGGCGAGACGAACAAGGTGGTCGACCATCTGTTTGTCTCGAGGCCGGAGCGCATCTTTGATTACTTTCTGCGACACACATTGTACCGACCGCGTGACCTGATGTTCATCGGTGGCGAGATTGTCAAAATCACTCCGAGCCAGCGTTCGGCGGAGGCCATCCGAACTGCGGTCGATACCGCGACGAAGACGATCGTCGACTCGATATTCGGAGAAATGCGCCCGTTCTTTTCAGTCCCGAACCGAGAATTACTGTTCAAACGAATAGAAGCAAATGTTCTGACTTTGGACCAGCTCGAGGAAGTCAGGGATGCCTATGTCGCCGAGCTCGGAGATGCGGCGTCGCGTGACCCGGACGGTGAAATCGGCCACCCGTTCTCGGTGCTGTACAAACTCGGTCTGCTCGGCACCGTGCGGCTGGAATTCGGCAATCAGGGCCGGTGGCGTCAACGCTTTCTGCAGCCGACCGAAATCCAGATCAACAATGATCCGGAACTGCCGGTCTCAGAGTACTACCTCGTCCACCCAGCACTCGATCAATCAATTTACGAGAGGTCGGCGGGCAAATTCACCCGCGGCTATGATACCCGAAACATCATCGGCAACCAGCTGGAATGGGAAGGCCCGATCACCTACTCGTTCGTGCTCAAGGGCGATATGGTCGGCTACAGCCATGTGATGAACTCGGAGCTGTACGAAATCGTGACAAGAAAATTATACGAGTGGGCGCGAGAAATTTGCAAAGATCTGATGTTCGTTGACGCGTCTCAGGAGGTGATTCCATCCTGCTGATCGACGGCAGCTCCGAGAGGATCGTGCGTTGCGCAAAAGAATTGGTCAGAAGGGCGGGCGATTTTCAGGAATGGCCGATGAAAATGCGGTTCGGCGGCGCCGCTGGGCCGATTGCATTCGAGCGCATGCGCCGTATGCATAACGGCAGCTGGGACACCGTCACTGTGCCTATGGGGCTGGCCTTGCGCACGAGCGCGCTGCTGGAGCCGCTCGCTGCTCCCGGCTCAGCATTAGTCGACGAGAAATTCCATCAATTTGGCGGCAATCGAGATACTCATTACGATGCCATGGATGGCAGCTTGCGAAACGTCGGGAAATTGTCCGGAAAGTCCGTGACGCCTCTTTCCCAATCGGAGGTACCGGATATCGACTATGATCAAGGTGAGCAGAAATTTGTACTCCGCAAGAATCTCCTGGATGCCCCCTATTTTACAAAGCTGTGGAAAATAGAACTTGGTTAGATCGGAGGAGAAAGATGGACGAAGTGACCGAGAATCGCGCACCGGCCGATCTGACCCGGGCTCTTGCCGAAAGAGCGACCGGCTTACGCTACGATGAGCTGCCCGCGCCGGTGCGAAAGCTCGCCGGGCAATGCGTGCTCGACTACCTCGGCGTGACGCTCGCCGGGGCGCCGGATCCGCTCGTCCATATTCTGCTCGACGAGATGGTTGAGGCCGGCGGGTCGGCGCAGGCGAGCATCATTGGCCACAGCATACGGTTGCCGATGCTTTCGGCGGCAATGGTCAATGGGTCGGCGGCACATGCGCTCGATTACGACGACGTCAATATGGCGATGCCCGGTCATCCCTCGGTCGCGATCCTGCCGGGCCTGCTAGCTCTGGCGGAGTTCAAGTGCTCCTCGGGCCGTGAGGTCGTCACCGCGTTCGTCGCCGGTTACGAGACTGCCTGCCGCGTCGGTGCGGCATTACAGCCCGGCCATTACAATCTGGGTTTTCACTCCACCGGAACGATCGGGACCTTTGGTGCGGCGGCTGCCTGCACGCGGCTCCTTGGTCTCGATACCGAGGCGACTGCGATGGCGCTCGGCATCGCCGGCACGCAGGCGGCCGGGCTCAAATCGCAATTCGGGACGATGTGCAAGCCGTTCCACGCGGGTAAGGCCGCGCAGAACGGGCTCTTCGCGGCGCGCCTCGCCCAGCGCGGTTTTACGAGCCGCACGGACATCGTCGAGTGCACCCAGGGTTTCGCGCTGACCCATGGGCCGGACTTCGTGCCGGACGCCGCCCTGGGAACGCCCGCAGCTGGCTTCCATCTCCTCGCCAACCTCTTCAAATATCATGCCGCCTGTTATTTTACCCATGCCCCGATCGAATGCGCCCGCCGGCTGCGCGAGGAGCACCAACTGACCCCCCAGTTGATCGCCGGCATCACCTTGCGGCTCGATGCGAGCTGCGACCGGGTGTGCAATATCCCGGTCCCGGTAGACGGCCTGCAAAGCAAATTCAGCCTGCGGCAAACCGTGGCAATGGCGCTGGCCGGGATCGATACGGCGAGCATCGGCGCCTACAACGCTGAAAACGCGCGAGACCCGGGTCTGGTAAGGTTGCGCAACCGAGTGAGGTTCGACTGGCAGCACAACTGGCCGCAGACTTTGTGCGAACTCGAACTGGAGCTCGTTGACGGCCGACGCCTCTCGGCGCGCCACGATGCGGGCATGCCCGCTGACGACATCGCCGAGCAGGGAGTGCGCCTCGCCGCCAAATTCGATGCGCTGGTGGCACCGGTCCTCGGCGCGGCGCGGGCGCGCGAACTCCGCGAGATGATTTCCGACCTCGACAACGTCACCGACATCCGCAGTCTCACCCGGCTCGCCGTCGGCTGAGTGCAGGGGGTCAGTGGCCTGGCCCATCGCGAGGCACGTGCGCGGGCCGCTGCCGGCGAGCCGGCGGTCGTCGTCGTGATGAAGGTCCAGCGCCCTGCTGCGCTTAGACCGGGATCTCCACCCGCGGCGGACCTCCAGCCGTTGCCGGCCGTTCCAATACCCTCCCGTCATCGACCCGGTATTCGAAGATCGGAATCTCGACCGAGATGCCTTTGACTTGTTCGTCGCCGAGCGGGAGCAGCCGCGATTCGCCGCCCGCAAGCGCCTCTGCGACGTCTCCGGATACTGCACAAGCAATATTATGGGCTTTGGCCGCTTCTTCCATTCGTGCCGCTATATTGATCGTGCTGCCGTAGACGCCGATGGCCCGTTTGGTGTCGCCTTGCTCGCTGACGACGACCTCGCCGCCATGCACCCCGACCCGAAAACGCGGGACAACGCCGAATAGCCGTTGGTACGCCGCCTGCTCTCGCCTGACCGAGGCGAACACCGCGTCTATCGCCCGCAGAATTCTGTTTCCTCGGATCGCCTCGCTCCAATTCCACAAGGCAATCAGACCATCGCCCTTGTAGAGATAGATCTCTCCGCCGTAGTCGGTGATCGGTTTGGAGATGTCGAAGAGGAACTTGCCGACCAGAGACTTGATCTGAACGGCACCGAGCCGTTCGGCGAGGCCCGTCGAATTGTTGATGTCGAGAAACAGCAGCACTTTCTGTTCGAGCACCGGGCGGTGATAGGTGCCGATCATCAGGTGAAACAGGTTTTCGATGCCGATGAAGTGAACCGTGCGCATGACGACGATGCCGATCACCGAGAACGCGATTACCAGCGGCAGCGCGAACGGCAACCGCCGATAGGCTAACGGCAGCGTGTCCAAGCGCCATGTCAGCAGATGCGACAGGTGAACGGCCACGACAAACAGCACGGCCACAAACGCCGTATAAATCGAAATCGACAGCAGCGGGTGCATGCTGCGCAGCCACCGGCCGCGCAGGCTCTGCACGTAGAATTGTTCGAACAGACCCACACCGGTGCCGACCAGGATCGAATCGATTATGGCGTAGATAATCGAGCCGCGCGTGGCGAAGCTCGTCAATCCGGCAAGCAACGAGAAGATCGCAACCGCCAGCAGGATCGAAGCGAGCTTTCTGCGGGTGGAGATCGAGACGTGTGAAAGGGCGAGTCTCATAACCTGCGCCCCGTGGGCCCGATCGTGATCATTCCTCCATCCTCGCCCAATGCCTTATCGTCGGTTTGGGACAATAGCCGAAGGCCCGGCCATGATCAGCTTCTGCCAGTTCGGCGCAGGCCGTATCGGCGTCATCCACGCGGAGAATATCGCACGACACGCCGGGGCTCGTCTCCGCGCGATCGTCGATGTCGACGCCGCCCCGGCCGAGCAGCTGGCAAGCCGCCATGGTGCCGTGGTCGGAACGCAAGCTTCGGTCCTTGCTGATCGTTCGATTCAGGCCGTCGTCATCGCGAGCTCGACGAATACCCATGCCGATCTCGTCGAGGCGGCGGCCCGCGCCGGCAAGGCCGTCTTCTGCGAGAAACCGCTCGACCTAGACCGGCGCCGCGCCGAGGCGTGCCTTGCGGTCGTCGCCGAATGCGGCGTGCCGCTGATGGTAGGCTTCAATCGGCGCTTCGATCCCCACTTTGCCCGGCTCGAACGCCAATTGCGCGACGGACGGATCGGCCGGGTCGAGCTGCTCAGCATCACGAGCCGCGACCCGAGCCCGCCGCCGCTCGCCTATGTGCGCGTCTCGGGGGGCCTGTTCCGCGATATGATGATCCACGATTTCGACATGGCGCGTTGGCTGCTCGGCGAGGAACCGGTCGCGGTCTTCGCCGCCGCCAGCGTGCTGATCGATCCGGCGATCGGTGCGGCGGGCGATGTCGATACCGCCGTCGTGACCTTGCGCACCGGTTCGGGAGCGCTCTGCCAGATCTCGAACAGCCGCCGCGCCGTCTACGGCTACGACCAGCGCATCGAGATCCTCGGTTCGAACGGGGCGTTGAAAGCCGACAATGTCGCCCTCAGCACGGTCGCCTTTGCCGGCGCCGACGGCATCGTCAGCGACAAGCCACTCCCCTTCTTCCTCGAACGCTACGCCGAGGCATACCGGCTGGAGCTCGACTATTTCGTCGACGCTCTAGCACGCGGCACGCCGCCGGTGCCCAGCGGCAGCGACGGGGTCAAGGCGTTGGCGCTGGCGGATGCCGCATTGCAGTCGCTGCAAACCGGCCACGCCATCGCGCTGCGACACCGACCCGTGTAAAAGCCTGGAAAATAGGGCGGGCGAGCAGAAAACCGGCCGAGCCAGCATGCCATAGGCTATGTTTCCGGGATGAGAAGATCGTACGCAAACCGAGTCGGAGGCCTTCGCCATGTTGATTCGCGCCGTCGTTGCTGCTGCCCTCATCAGTATTTCCGCACCCGCGCGCGCCGAGCCCGAAAACACCCACTGGCCCAACTACCACGAGGGCGATTTCATCATCACGGACTATAAATTCACCAGCGGCCAGACCCTACCTCAGCTGAAACTGCATTACCGCACCCTCGGCTCTCCAGAGCGTAACGCCGCCGGCGAGATCGTCAATGGCGTGCTGCTGTTGCAGGGCAATACCGGCACCGGCGCCAACTGGCTGCGAGGGAGCTTGGCCGACGAGCTGTTCAAAGACGGACAGCCTCTCGATGCCGGACGATACTTCATCATCATGCCCGACGCGCTCGGTCGCGGCGGCTCGAGCAAGCCCTCCGATGGGCTCAAGGGTAATTTCCCGCACTACCGTTATCACGACATGGTCGACGTCACCCACCGGCTGGTTACCGAGGGGCTCAAGGTCGCCCATCTGCGCCTGGTCATCGGCAGTTCACTAGGCTGCATGCACAGTTTTATGTGGGCCGAGATGTATCCCGAGTTGATGGACGGGATTGTCGGGCTGTCCTGCCAGCCGGTCGAGATCAGCGGCCGCAACTGGATCATGCGCCGTGCCGCGGCCGAGGCGATCCGCCACGACCCGGACTGGAACAACGGCAATTACGACAAGAACCCGACCCACTACATCTACAGCGCGGCGGCGGGATCGTTCATGCCCGAGAGTGCGGCGCGCATTCAGGAAATGGCGCCGACCCGTGCTGCGGCTGACCAGCTCTATGACGAGCGAGTGGCGCGGATCGCCAAGGGCGACGCCAACGACTCGTTGTGGGCGATCGAGTTGATCGAGGACTACAGCCCAGAGGCCGATCTTCCCAAGATCAAGGCGAAGGTGCTGCTGATCAACACGGTCGAGGATATCGCCAACCCGCCCGAGCTAGGCACGGTCGAGCGCGCGATGAAGACAATTCATGAGGGCCGCTACGTACTGATCCCATATAGCGACAAGACGCACGGGCATTTCACCCATTATTACGCCGCGGTGTGGAAGCCCTATCTGATCAGCTTCATGGAGACGCTCGGCCCGGCCACGGCGGCACGCTGACGGTGGTTACGATGGAGAGGTGGCGCGCCGGCGATGAGTTGGTCGACGCACGCAATCTTACGGCTCGCTTCCATCCCCGTTTAGCCCGTTCGATCACCTTGTCCGCGACAGCAAGGCCGAGTTGCCGACCGGCGACGATGTCGCTGCGAAAGTGGATGCCCGCCCAGATTAGCGACTCCGCGGCCCGAGCCCCTAGCACCGTCCTGCACGTCGTTGCCGAGCTTATGCCACCCTCTTAACCTCTACGGTCGATCGATAAAGCCGCGGGATAGCTCCATGCCAGAATTACCCGATGTCGAATTGTACAAGCGGCATTTGGATATTACCTGCCTGGGCCGGACCATCCGCCGGGTCGTCGTCGGCGATACGCGGATCCTGGCAGACGTCTCGGCGGCCGAATTGGCGCAACGCCTCGAAGGCGCCAGGATCACCGCGTCTCGCCGCCATGGCAAGCACCTCCTGGTCGATCTCG
This sequence comes from uncultured Alphaproteobacteria bacterium, assembly GCA_963703745.1. GTDB lineage: Bacteria > Pseudomonadota > Alphaproteobacteria > ATCC43930 > CGMCC-115725 > AP-15. The sequence continues at coordinate 58,003 of CAVPFL010000004.1, forward strand.
GGCCAGTGGGCTGGCTGACATTGCATTTCGGGATGACTGGCGCGCTCAGGCATTTTACGGAAGGCGAGCAGGATCCGACCTATGACCGCGTGCGTCTCGACTTCGCTGACGGCCATCACCTCGCCTACATCAATGCGCGATTGCTCGGGCGCGTTGGGCTCGCCGCCGACGCTGACGCATTTATCGCGGCTCAAGGGCTCGGACCGGACGCTCTGGATCCGCGCTTCGATCTGGCGGCATTCGAGCGGTCGCCGAAAGGTCGAAAACGCGATGTCAAATCGCTGCTGATGGATCAAGAAGTCGTGGCGGGTATCGGTAACATCTACGCCGACGAAATCCTCTTTCAGGCGCGCCTAAACCCGCGGACGCGCTGCGATCGGCTCGACGCCGACACGCGCCAACGTCTGTTCGGCCAGATCAAGGAAGTGTTGACGACCGCCACCGCCAGCGGCGCCGGTGCCGAGCGGCTCGTCGACCGTCTGCCCGCTTCGTTCCTCACTCCACACCGCGCGAAGGGTGCACGATGCCCGCGCTGCGGCGCTGAAATCGCCAGCTCAAAATTCTCCGGCCGCACCGCCTACTATTGCCCGCGATGCCAGCCCGAGGTCGCGTGAGACGCAAGATTGCCGTTCAATTCGCGCCGTTGTGCGGAGCCCTGCCTCGGGTGTGGCCGGACCGGGATTGACCGCGCCTGGACAACTGCGTCTGGCATCCCGACACGACCGATTCGCGTTATCAGCGATCGCGTGCGGTTGGCTGCGCACGCCGTTCCTCGCGGCTCGTGGAGCCCGGGAGAGGCAGATTTGGATTTCGATAATCAAGAACGCTAGTGTTTTGCGTCGGAATCCATGAAGCCAGTTGCCTACATTGCCTGCTTGATGGCCCTCTTGCTTGGCGGATGCTCCTTACTTCCGAGCGCCGCACCGCTGGCGTCCCAGGTGGTTGCTGAGGGGCAGGCCGAGAACGAGGTGCTTTTCGACGTCGTCGAGGTTGATAATCACGTCGTCTCCACCTTGCTTGCCCAACCGAAGGAGAGTTTTCACGCTCGGTTCGAAAAGGATCAACAACCGCCGGAACTCAAGATCGCAGTCGGTGATACACTCTCGGTCACGATCTGGGAAAGTGCAGCCGGCGGGCTCTTCAACGAGGCGCCGGCGTCCCAACCCTCAACGCGCTCGAGACCGGCGACGGAGCCGCTAGCGCCGGAATCGCCAAGGCCGACGACGGAGCCCCCGACCGAACCGAATCCGGGGATCGACCAACTCCTGGGTGCTCCAAATCAGCCGCTCGGTGCCCCAAACGAACCGTTGGGTGCTCCAAATCAACCGCTTGGTGCTCCGCCTCAAACATCGCCGCCAACGGCTGGTCTACCGCCGAGCGGCAATATTCCGCAGGCGGCGCCTCCCCCGATCGAGGCGAGCACTGGGGCGGGCGCTGAGCGGAGCGCCAGGATCCCTGATCAGCAGGTGGCCCCAGACGGTGCGATCGTTGTCCCTTTTGCCGGCCGGGTTCCGGTCGCCGGGCGAACGCCGGCGGAAGTACAGCAAACGATCGAAGCATTGCTGGCAAGCAAAGCACTCCAGCCTCAGGCGCTGGTGATCGTAAAGAAGAGCGACGCCAACACGGTCACCGTTGCGGGGGAAGTAGTCGCGGGCGCCAAAATCCCGCTTTCACTCGGGGGCGACAGGCTCCTCCAGGTGATCGCCGCCGCCGGCGGCCCCCGGGCACCGGTTCACGAAACCTTTGTGCGGCTGTCGCGCAACGGTGTGACGGTGACGATCCCCTTCGAGCGGCTGGTCGCCGATCCGGCGGAGGACATCTACGCCCGGCCCGGCGACGTCCTTACGCTGGTTCGAGTGCGGCAAACCTTCAGCGTGTTTGGGGCGACGGGCAGAAATGACTCGATAACCTTCGACGCCGAAAAGCTCACTTTGAGCGAGGCTCTGACAAAATCCCAGGGGTTACGCGACGATCTCGCCAACCCCGGGGGCGTATTCTTATTCCGTTACGAGCCGGTCTCTGTTGTCCAGGCCCTCGGTCAGCCGCTCGCGAGGTACCCACAGGACGGGACATCGCCCGTCGCCTATCGGTTCGATTTCGCCGACGCAAACTCCTACCTGATAGCGGACCAATTCCCCGTCCGGGATAAGGACATCATCTTCGTCGCGGACGCCGCGGCCGTCCAGGTCCAAAAGCTGTTTACTGCGCTCCAGAATATCATCGGACCGGTCATAACCGGGTTAGTGGTATGCCGTAACGTCAGCTGTTGAAAATTCTTAAAACTTGCTAGCGCTCGAGCCCTCCGACCTTGTCGGCGTGAAATCGGGCGATGTCCTCGGGACCGAGGTAATTGATATCCCCCGGAGTGGCGAGGCCGACCGCTGCGGCGAAGGCGCCGAGGCGGATCGCGAGATCGAGATCGCCGTCGAGCAGACCGTGGATCAACCCCGCTACAAACGAGTCCCCGGCGCCGATTCGGTCGACGACCTCCACCACATAGCGTGGAGCATAGCGGAACTCGCCACGGGTCAGCAGAAGCGTGCCGGGTTCGGCGTCGGGAGGGCGCGTCAACGCAACGAGCGGCGCGCCGTAGCGTGCCGCGATCGCCGCCGCGAGCTGTTCACCTGCCTCGCTGAAGCCTAGCACGCTTTGTGCGTCGCGCTCGGCGAGGACCAGCAGATGCAAATGCGGTGCGGCTGCTTCGAGCAACGCACGCGCTTCCAGGGGGGTCGTTAGGGTCGCGCGGTAGTTCAGATCGTACGACACCGGCTTTCCGCCCGAGGCGGCGAGCGCGGCGAGTTGCAGGATCAGCGCCCGGCAGCTCGGGCCGAGCGCCGGGGTGATGCCGGATAGGTGCAGCCAGGCACTCGCCTGAACAAGCGTATCCCACGGCGCATCCTCGAAGGCGAGCTCCGAGGCCGCCGAATGCTTGCGATCATAGATGACCCGGCTCGTCCGCGGCTCGGGTCCGGGCTCGTAGAACATCAGGCCGAGCCGCGCGTTCGCCATCCAGCGCACCCAGCGCGTATCGACGCCGTGACGCCGCGCTTCGCCGTCGACGATGCGGCCGAGCGGTCCTTCCGGTAAGCGTGATACCCAGGCCACGCGCCGCCCGAGGCGGGCGAGCATGCAGCCGACATTGAGCTCGCTACCACCAACGCCGACCTCGAGGAGCCGCGCCTGCTCGAGCCGCTCGTCGGCAGGCGGCGACAGGCGCATCAGCGTTTCGCCGAGGGTCAAAAGATCGTAGCGCCACTCCGAAGGAACATTCATCCGCGCGATCCGCCGCTGACCGCGGCAAGGCGTTCAGCAGTAGTCGCGCCGATGCCTCTTGCGCCTCCGATGACCAGAGCAACCCGTCCGGTCGACCGTTTTGCCATCACGACCCCTCATCCTTGGCGGCCAAAGCTGTCGCAGGGATAGTTCGCGCGCAACCGTTTCCTTGTGGCTTGTTCGATATACGCGGAAGGGAGATCCGATCGTGCCCGACAAAGCATCGGTTGGCTAGGCCAGGCTCTTCGACACCATCTCGTAGGTGTTCTTGCTGAGATTGGGCGTGGCGAGGACGCGCTCGAGCTGGCGCTGCATCAGCGCCTGGCGCGCCGGGTCGTGCCGACGCCACGCGCCGAGCGCCTGGACGAGGCGGGCCGCGGTCGTCGGATTGATCGGATCGAGGGTGATCACCTCGTCAGCGAGAAAGACGTAACCGGAGCCGCTCGCATCGTGAAAGCGTATCTGGTTGCCTTGCGCAAAGGCACCGACCAGCGCGCGCACTCGGTTCGGATTTTTGCGCTCGAAGGCGGGATGCATCGTCAGCTCGCGAACGCGGTTCGGCGTTCCCGGCAGTGACGAGCGGGCCTGTAACGCGAACCATTTGTCGATTACCAGCTCATCGCGCGACCAGGCGGCGTAGAACCGCGCAAGCGCCGCAGGGCGCTCGGGTCGATCGAGGTCGGTGAGCACCGTCAACGCCGCCAGCACATCGGTCATGTTGGCTCTAGTGTCGAACTGCGCCTTGGCCAGTGCGGCACCCTTCTCGACATCGGCCGCTGCGAGATAGGATAGACAGGTGTTGCGCAACGCCCGCCGGCCGATTGCCGCGCCTTCGATCCGGTAGGGTCCTGCATCGGCGAGGGTCACATAAGCTGAGGCGAGTTCCATCGACAATGCGCGGCCGAGCTCCACGCGCGCGCTTTCGCGGGCGGCGTGGATCGCGTCGACATCGACCACCGCGAGCTGGTCGGCGAGGAACGTTTCGCTCGGCAAGCCCAGAGCCTCGGCGGCAAACGCCGGGTCTCGGTCGGCGTCGGCCAGGATGCACCGTAGCGCGGTGACGAGATCCGGGTCGAGCGGCGCAGCCTTCGCGCTGCTCCGATAAGCTTCGATCCGGTCGAGCAGGGCGCGGGTCGCGACCTGTTGGCCCGCCTCCCATCGGGCAAACGGCTCCGGATCGTTAATCGCAAGAAATTTCAGCCGCTCGAGCGGCACATCCTTCAATTTGACCGGAGCGGAAAATCCACGCAGCAGCGACGGCACCGGAGGGGACGGCACGTTGACAAACCGAAAGCTCGCGCGCGCCTCGGCGAGCGGGAGGACCCGCGTTCCCTCGAGGCTATCTGCCTCCTCTTCGAGCCGGGTCGGCAATTCTGCACCATCCGGCCCCAGAAGGCCCATCGCGAGCGGGATCAGCATCGGCAACTTCTCGGCCTGGCCCGGCGTCGGGGGAACCTTTTGTGCGACGCTCAGCTCGTAGCTCTTCGTCGCCTTGTCCCAGCGGTCCTCGATCGTGATCTCGGGTCTGCCGGCCTGCTCGTACCACCGCTTGAATTGGCTCAGATCGACGCCACTGGCGTCCTGCATAGTTGCAACGAAATCCTCGATCGTCACCGCTTGGTTGTCGTGCCGCTGGATGTAGAGATCCATGCCGCGGCGGAACCCGTCGCGACCGAGGAGTGTGTGGATCATGCGGACGAGTTCGGCGCCCTTGTTGTAGACCGTCGGCGTATAGAAATTGTCGACACGGATATAGCTGTGCGGCCGTACCGGATGGGCGAGCGGGCCGTCATCCTCGGGAAACTGAATTGCGCGCAAGGTGCGCACGTCGCCGATGCGCCGCATCGCGCGGCTACCCTGATCGGCCGAGAACTCCTGGTCGCGGAAGACGGTCAGTCCTTCCTTCAACGAGAGCTGGAACCAGTCGCGGCACGTCACCCGGTTGCCGGTCCAGTTGTGGAAATACTCGTGAGCAATGACGCTTTCGATGTTCTGGTAATCGGCGTCTGTCGCCGTTTCGGGCTTGGCCAATACGTATCGCGTATTAAAAATGTTGAGGCCCTTGTTCTCCATCGCTCCCATGTTGAAGTCGCTGACCGCGACAATGTTGAAGACGTCTAGATCGTATTCGAGCCCGAAGACCTCTTCGTCCCAGCGCATCGCCTTTTTCAGCGAAGCCATCGCGTGAGCGCATTTGTCCTCGTCGCCGCGGCGGACCCAAATGGCCAGCGCTACATCCTTGCCCGAGCGCGTCGTAAAGCGGTCCTCAACGGCAACCAGATCCCCCGCGACCAAGGCAAAGAGGTAGGAGGGCTTGGGGTGCGGATCGACCCATTTCGCCCAATGCCGGCGCGCATCGACGTCGCCGCGCTCGACAGGGTTGCCGTTGGCCAGCAGCACCGGGTAGCGCGCCTTTTCGGCCGTTATCATCGTCGTGTAGCGCGCCATTACGTCGGGCCGATCGATGAAATAGGTAATGCGGCGAAAGCCCTCCGGCTCGCACTGCGTACAGAAATTGCCGCCCGACACGTAAAGACCCGATAGCGCAGTATTACTTTGCGGAGCGATGCGGGTCTCGACATCGAGCGTGAAGGCATCCGGCACATCGGCGAGGATCAAGCCGCCTTCCGGCTTAAGCTGATAGCGATTGGCGCCAAGCGGCTCGCCATCGAGCGCCAACGACACGAGCTCCAGCGCTTCGCCATCGAGATTGAGCGCAGCTCCGCGCTCGGCTACCCCCGGGTTGCGGCGAATACAAAGACGTGATTTGACCCGTGTGTCCTCCGTGCCGAGTTCGAAGACGAGGTCGACGGTGTCGATCAGATAGGCGGGCGGCTGGTAGTCGGCGAGGCGTACCGGCTGCGGCGGCGCTATATCGGGCGAAATGTCGAGCATTGGTGTACCGGAAGCGTTCGGTGGAGAACGCAACCTAGTCCTTTACCTCGCCCATGGAAATCCCTCGAAGGATTTGACCCGATTCAGCAATTATCCGGCTTATGCGGCGTCATCTTCGCCGCCGCGTTCGCCAGCATCCTCGACCTCGCTGCCCTCGGTGTAGTCGACCGCAATGGTTTCGGCGCTGATGACCGGCGTTTCACCGTACAGGCGCATAATGTCCCAAGTCGTAATCCAGGATTTGACGTATTGCCGTACCGATTTGCCGGCCAGGCGCTCGCCGATCTCGATTTTTGGCGGAGTCCAGTCGTAAGCGTCGCGATAAAGGCCACCGATTTTTTCCAGGCTGCGGTACAGCCCCGCCTCGTCGGTGGCGCTCAAGTGGGATCGCCTGCGCCCGAGCCAGGCCATGCCGCTTCTCGCCATCGCGGCTTGTCGCAGCAATCCTCTCGTTTCGAGCAACGGCGGGATTCGCTCGTCGTCGTGGCGCTCGTGGAACATCTGATCGGGAAAATCGTCCGTGATTGCGGCCACGGTCACCACGCCGGGGATGCGCTGTTCCCTGTCCGACCCCAGCCAGCGAGCCAGTTCGCCATAGGCTCTGCCGCGCTGCAATGGGCTGTAGCGCGCAATTAATTCAGTCTCATCGATGAGGAGGCACCAACCCGAATAGCCGGCCGCGCGGAACAGTCGGGGAGCAAACCGCAGCCGTTGCAGCGCAAGATCTGCCTCGCGAACGGGCTTCAGATCGAACAGCCTGGCTGCACCCGCTTCGCGCAGCCAACCCTTGGCTAGTGTGAGGCTGAGCTTGCCGCCGGCAAAGAACCGAGCCATGCGGATTTGGTCGTCCGGGTCGGTCGTCCGCCGCGGCATCAGATGCAAGAGCGCCGCAAAGAGCGCCGACAGACGCTTCGCCTGCACCTCTGCCGTTGTCCAGTATTCGAGCGCTTCGAAGCGATCGGAGTTCGGGTGCAGACGAGCCATGACCGCTGTCATCACATCGTCGTTCGCATCCGGCACCGCAGCTCCCCGGATCGCTGCGCTGAACAACCGTGCCGGGTCGAAAAGTGGTGTTTCCTTGCTGATCGGAACCAGGCTTACGATGAAGTTCTCTTGCTGCGCCAATATCGCGAAATAGCCGAGTTGGTGCGACTTGCCGGCTCCGAACGCGCCGGCAATGACGATCCCTTCAGGCTGTTCATCGTCACGCAGTGCCGGGTCGCACAGCCGCAGCTGCTCCAAAAAATTCTGGCGCAGTGCGCTCTCGTCGGGTTCCAGGAGGCGGATCGCGGCTCGGTTAGGCACGCCAGCGCGCAGCGCCTCGATCGCGCTGCGTGCTGAGACGTCCGCTGCCGGCCGCGCTGTCAATGCATTGCCGCCGAGGTGATCTCCCCGGCGGTGGTTTGCTCGGCGAGGACCACGAGCGGCGCCAGCGGGTTGTCCCGACCCTCGGGCCGCACGTCGCTCCAGATCCGCATTTTCAAGGCCAAATAGGCATTGAGCGATCGCTTCGTGTCGTCGCCGATCAGCGACTGATCGGCGAGTACAACCAGCAGCAGTCCGCCAAAATGTTCGCTGTCGTCGATGACTTGGCGCAATACCTCGAAGGCGTCCAAGACTGCTCCCGGACTGTACCGGATGCCATCGCCGATAGCAGCACCGGGCGTACCGAGCCGGCGTATGTCGAGGGTCGCACAGAGACCTTGCTGGCCACAGAGCCTAAGCCATCGGCATAGCGAGCGCAACATCGCGCGGGCGTTGTGGCGGGTGATCCTGGCGGTGATGAATGTCTGCTTGAGCGCTCCGATGCGGCGCAATTCCCCGCGCAGCCATTGCAGCACCGGCGTAGTGATGGTAACCCCGAGCTGCGTATCTTCCGGTTCCAACCGCTGCAGGCAGAGCTGCGTCATCGCCACCCGAAAGTCCTGGGTCATCTCGGTGTCCCGCATCACCTCGGCAGTTAGCCATTGGCGAAAATCGCGGCGCAGCAATGTCACGTCGACGCGATTGCGTTCCGCCACAACTTGAATCGGCACCGCGTCGCCCGGGCAGGGCCAATCGTAACCCATCCTTCCAAACAACGACTCGACAAAGCACTGCGCCATTGCATCCCAATCGAGCGCCCCGGCGATCGCGAAGAACACATCCTGGATCATATGCAGCCTGGTCGTCACCGCATCGATCGCCACATATACGAGCCCATGACGCTCGGACAGCAGGTTCAGCACGCGTGCAACGATCTCAAGCTGGTGCGCATCACCGATCGCAAACTTCACTGCGGCGCCGCCGGCAACGATATAATCTGTGAGGTACTCGCGCTCGATCAGCTCCAGCCATTCGTGCGCAGGGACAGCCATCTCACCCCTCTTTGAGGAACCTAATACCGATATAGACCCGCTCTCCACCGCGCTCGTCGTACACCGAGACGCGCTTCATCCGACCGCGGCTCAAGGTGGAGGCCGGAAACTCGAAGCGGTAGCCGTCGCGGGTCCGCAGGTCGGGCCGCCGATCGAGCAGCAGAAGATCACGCCCGAACTCCTCGATCGGGTAGTCCGTCCCTGGCAGCAGGGTCAATATCTCATGGATATCGGCCAGTCCGACCACCGGACCGCTTCCCGTCCCGTGCCAATTCGCTCCGGCCAAACGTCGCCACGCGCGATACAAGAGTTCGAGAAATTGTGTCTCGCGGAACCGTTGCGGGCGCTTCTGCGCGCGCGCCAGAAGCTCGGCCAGTCCGCTTGGTCGAATCCGGCGCTCCAGCGTTCTACCGATCCGAATGCCGATTTCTTTGAGATCGATGCGCAACAGCAACGGGAAACAATAGATCCGCCCGTTGTTCTCAAACAGCATCAGCCCCTTTTCGGCGGCAGCTTCTTTAAGGTCATCGACGAAGCGCCCGTCCGTCAGATAACTCGACGCGTCAAAGACCCACGTGTTTGCCAACCTGCCGGCCGCGGCGGTTGTTTCGTCGATCCGCTGCGAGATGGCTCCGAGCCCCCGGGCAATATCGTCGACCCGACCGACCTTGACCGCGGCCCGGGTTCGCCCAATCGTCGCCATGACGGCCTTTCCGAGCCTTTGGACCTCATCGAGCTTGATGTCCAAGGCGACTAGATTTTCCTCGAAATCCGACAACGGCCCCCCTGTCTATTTAAAGAGGTTGCCAACCCTGGGCGAGCCCCAAGCATCCCCTTTCGGACGCGCGAGAGAAGGCTAGCCCGAGCCGCCGGTTGTGGCGCGCAGCGCGGAAAGATAGCTCTCGACGCGGGCGGCGTTGACCCCGAAATCGCTACGCCCCAGGCGTGAGGAGGAGCGCAAGTCGATGCGGCTTCCGGAGCCCGACGTGGTGATGCGGATCACGATGTCGTCGGTGAAGCCGAACCAGCGACTCTTGTCGCTCGCTTCGATCCGACCCGCCGCGTCGTCCGCGGCAAGGATCGTCCAGCCCATCCGTTGCGCCGTGTTGAGGGCGCGATTGAACGCCGCCGCGGGCGCCAGTGCGAGGGTCAAAGGCTGGATATCGGGATAGGCCTGCCGCTGCTGCTCAGCGACCCGAGCGCCCTCATAAACGACCCGCTCGGGGCCTGCGGCCTCGCGCAGCGGCGCCGCGGCGACAAATGCCGGAGGATTGTCCGGATCGGTCGTGATGTCGTGGATGGGCGGCACGGTCTGCCGCACCTGATCGTAATGCCAAGGCACATAGGCGATCAGTCCGCCGACGGCAAAAGCCAGGAAGGCGATCGCGATTCCCCGCCCTTCGATCCGTGAGCGACCGAGAAGTAGGGTCAAGACCGACACAACCAACGCAGCGATACCGAAATAGGCCGCCGAAGGCATCAAGGTCAAAAAGGCGAAACGGAAATCCCACCAGCCGGCGCGCCAACCGATCGGGCCGACCGCCAGCAGCGCCACGGCAATCACGGCGAGAGCCATGGCGAGGAGAGGCGCGTGGCGGACAATCGATCGGCCGGTGCCGGAAGAGGTCGTCGCGATGGCTATCATTTATGCTCCCGCGTAGTCCAGGGCAGCAGTGCCAACCAACGCCTAGCAAAACGGGATTCTTAAGTAAAGTGGGGCAACAGCCCATAACCGGCTCGGCCGCGGTGCTCCGCAACTCGAACCACGGTAATCTCCCTGTGTATACGGGCGCCCGCTGCTTGCGTCTTCGCAAGCCTCCGAAACGCGCGACTTCTATTCCATAAACCAGCCGTGGCTGACGACCAAAGATTGGCCGGTCAATGCATTGGACTTGAAGCCGGCGAAGAACAAGACTGCCTCAGCGACGTCCTCGGTGGTGGTGAACTCGCCGTCGACCGTATCTTTCAGCATCACGTGCTTGATCACGTCCTCTTCGCTGATGCCGAGTTCCTTGGCTTGTTCGGGGATTTGCTTGTCGACCAGAGGCGTGCGCACGAAACCCGGGCAGACGACGTTAGCACGCACATTGTATTGGGCTCCCTCCTTGGCGACGACGCGGCAGAGGCCCAACAACCCATGTTTGGCGGTGACGTAGGGTGCCTTCAGCACCGACGCTTCCTTCGAATGTACCGAGCCCATATAGACGACGCTGCCGGATCTGGCTTTGTACATGTGCTTCAGGCACGCCTTGGTCGTCAGAAAAGCGCCATCGAGATGGATCGCCAGCAGCCTTTTCCAGTCGGCCAACGGAAAATCGACGATCGGTTTGACGACCTGAATGCCGGCATTGCTGACCAGCACATCGATCCGACCATATTTTGCCATCGTGTCGGCAACACCTTTTTCGACAGCTGCCTCGTCGACGACGTTCATCGCCACCGCGAAGGCATCCGAACCCTTTGCCTTGATCTCGCGCGCGGTCGCGTCGGCAGCGTCGAAATTGAGATCGGCGATGACGGGCGCGCCGCCCTCAGCGGCAAAGCGCAGCGCGATCTCTTTGCCGATACCGCTGGCGGCGCCCGTGATAATCGCAACCTTATCTGAAAAACGGGACATCTCATAATTCCTTTCACGCGTCTTTCATGTAGTCGAACACCACTTCGCCGAGACCGAGCGTCAGATCGGTAATATAGTGGGTGGCAGAGACCACCTCGCGCACCGGCAACCGTGCCACGTCGCACATCGCATGCTCGAAGAGCTGGATGGCGGCTGGACCGGCCCAGGCGCCCTTTAGGGTGACGTCTTCCATGTAATAGCGCACCAGCTCGCAGATCCGCGGCGTACAGTCGACATGCGGGATGATCTTGATTATGAAGTTCGGCCGGGCGAGCGCCTTTATGAGTGGCCCCGGATCAATTTCGCGATGCTTGAAACCCATCGTCGCGGAGACGCAGAGGACCGAGCCATAGTGCAGTGTGCAGACCACTACGTCGCCTTCGTGTGAAATCTTCGGGCTCGCCAGCTTCTTTGGGAAACCCCAGATCTCGCGCCCGCCGGCTATCGGTGCATCGTCGTCGAGATACATGGCGTGGACGTAACCACCTTCCTGGACCGCGGCGTCCCTGGTCCCGAAACGCACCGGGATTACTTGACCTGTCTCGGTATAGTCGCCAAAGCCGGTCGAATCCGGCATGCGAATGAATTCGTAGGCGACCGTGTCACCGGCGACTTCCAAAGGCTCGGGAACCAACTCGCGCAGCCTGTCGGGATCGGTACGGTAAGTGATGACCACAAACTCGCGGTCGTAGAATTTATAAGGACCAGGCGGATAGGACGGATCATGGAGCGGCATCGCGAACGCTTTACGGCGCACCTCGGCGAGTTTCATTGGTCGGATCTCCTTATTCGCGGCCGTCGACCGCGAGATCAAAGGTGAAAACGCCGTCCAGTCCTTGCGGGCGCTGCAGCACCTCCGGATGGCGCAATGTGCGAACGGTGTCGTTGTGTCCGGATCTCCAGTGCTCCTCCATCGTCCGGCGCGAGAACTCGTAATCTTTTGAGTTTCCCTCGTAATGTTTGGCGTGATAGATCAACTGGATCAGGTTGTAGACTTTCTCGTCGGCGTCCAACGCCAGCATCTCCGCCTCTGGCGTTTGCAATAACTCCTTGGGGATCTTGGCAAGCAGTCGCGCAGCCGCGCGCCGGAGAATCTGCTTTTTTTTGAACTGATTGGTCGCCAACCGGGTGCGGCTGGAGTAACGGATTTCCTTTTGGCGAGTGTCAGCCTCGATCAGATTGCGCGGAAACTCGCCGCGGGCGCTCCACAGATCGATCTGGAATGCGAGTGTGTCCTTTCCCGGACGGCTCTCGAGCACCCAATCGAGCGGCGTGTTGGAGACGAGGCCACCATCCCAATAACACTCACCCTCGATCTCGGTAGGGGGGAAACCGGGTGGCAGCGAGCCGCTGGCCATCACGTGCTCCGGGGAGATCTGGTGTGTGGCGCTGTCGAAATAAACGAAATTCCCGGTGCGAACATTGACCGCGCCGACACCGAAGCGCATTCGACCTGCGTTGATCAGGTCGAAATCCACGAGATTTTCGAGCGTCGCTCTTAGCGGAGAGACGTCGTAGTAGCTCAGGGCCTCCGGCGCCCCGTTCGGGTAAAGGAAGGGCGGCGGCACACGCGGTTGAAAAAAACCCGGCGCCCCGCCCACGAGCGCACCCCATGAGCGAAACTGATTGATAAGGGTGTGGCTGAACTCGTCGCCGCCCTCCAACGCCGCGACATAAGGCATGGCGAATGGCGGCGCGCTGACGGTTTCCCAGAACTCGCGCAACCTCTCGACTCGCTTTCGCGGAGGATTGCCGGCGATCAGCGCCGAGTTGATCGCACCGATCGAAATGCCGGCGACCCAATCGGGGTGAAGGTTCGCTTCGGCCAGAGCCTGGTAGACGCCCGCCTGGTAGGCGCCGAGCGCGCCCCCACCCTGCAGGATCAATGCGATCCGCTCGAAGGGCGGGCGTTCGGCGACGACATGCGTTTTGCGCCGCGTAGAATTGCGATGAACGGCGTGATCCGGGATATCAGAACGCAACGGCTACGCGCCCCCGCTCGACGGTCAATGCGCTGTGGTGCGCGAGACCGGCAACATATGGTGGCGTTTCCAGCCCGTCGATATTTGGGAGCGGTTCAGGAAAAAGGGCCGGCTCCACGCGGTAGATTGGTCGTTCTTGGCCTGGGTCAAGCGGGCGGCGCGCCGATCGCGATCTCTCTGAGGTATACGAGGCAGGCCGCGCGGTCAGCGGTAAAGTCGTCGGCTTCCCACCAGTCGCGGACCGCGGCGAGCAGCCGGCCGACCCGCTCGCCGGGCAGGATGCCGAGGGCCGCCACGTCGCGTCCGCTGAGCGGAAACACCGGCGGTGTCCAGTTGCCAGCGAGATCGAGGAGCTCGGCGAATCGGCTTCGCGACATTTCCCCTTGTGCCGCTGACAGCGTCACCAAGTCGCGATAGCGTTCGACGCCAAGCCGATAAATCGCTCGACGCTGGGATCGTGCATCCGCCTGGGGATCGAGAGGCCGGGGTGGGGAAAGACCATGCAGCCGATCCCGCCACGCATTCGGAAAGCGCAAGCGCGCGGCGAGCGCTACCGCACCCTCGCCGTCGACTTCGATCAGCGAGGCCACACGACGCAGCGGATCAATTTCGGGCTCGAACGCAATCAGCTGCCGCAGTCGATCGAGCCGGCGCGCCTCGGGCAGTACCACCGCCAGCACCCCGTCTTTCTGCATCATCCGCAGCACCGCGATCGGGTCCGGGGTTTCGAGCAGCTTTACGAGTTCCTGCGAGACGCGCTCTGCCGACAGGCTCGGCAATAGATGTGCCGCGGCCCGGCAGGCGGCGCGCGCCTCTGCATCGCCGGTGCCGGTTCCGAAACGCGCCTCAAAGCGGTAGTAGCGGAGCAGCCTCAGCACATCCTCGGCGATGCGGGTCGGGGGATCACCGACAAAGCGGACCCGGTGGACACGCAGATCGGCGAGGCCGCCGACCGGATCATGGAGGGTGCCGTCGGGAGCGAGAAAGATCGCGTTGATTGTGAAGTCGCGGCGCGCCGCGTCGGCCGCCCAATCGGCGTCAAAGGCGACACGCGCGCGGCGGCCGTAAGTCTCGACGTCGCGGCGCAATGTTGTAATTTCGAAATGCCGCGGGAGCACGATTGCGGTTACCGTGCCATGCGCGAGACCGGTCGGCACGACCTTGATGCCGGCCTTTTCCAAGAGCTCGACGACGCGGTCCGGAGACGCGGGAGTGGCGATATCGATATCGCCGATCCGCTTTCCCAGTAGCGCGTCGCGCACCGAGCCGCCGACGAACCGGGCCTCGACGCCGCCCGCCGAAAGTGCCGCCAGCACCGCGCGAGTCGCGGGCTCAACCATCCACGGCTGCGGAGCAATCCGGCGTTGCTTCTCAGGTTCCGTCATTGGCCGGGCTTCGGTTCGATATGCCCGGGAACGATGTGACCGTTCTCCCAGCGCGGCGGCACGTAGACGCCCTCCTGCGGCCTGCCGAAATGAACCGTCACGGCGAACAGAACGAGCGCCAACAGAGCCACTCCGATGCCGGCGAGCCAGACCCACGGCAACGCCCTCCACGATGACGTGCCGTTCCGCCCCGAGGGTCGCAGTGTGGTGACCCAGAGCAGGTACACTGCCGTCGGCAAAAGAAGTGGCAGGACAATCGTGAGGAGGACCCGAGGCATTCCCTCCTCAACCGGCGAGCACCTCGGCCAAGTTCACCAGCATTCCCGCCGTCGCTCCCCAGATGTACCGATTCTCGTACGGCAAGACGAAAAAAATGCGGGTTCGCTGGTCAAAGACGCGGGTCATGCGTCGATGGTTGCTCGGGTCGAGAACAAAAGAAAGCGGCACCTCGAACACCTCGGACACTTCGAATGGATCAGGGGCAAGCGGAAAGGGTACTTTGATAATACCGACCATCGGGGTGATTTCGAAGCCGGTCCCGGTCACATAAGTATCGAGCCGGCCGATAACTGTCACATGATCGCGGGTCAGCCCGACCTCCTCCTCGGTCTCCCGCAGCGCGGCATCTGTCGCATCCTGATCGCTTGCCTCGATACGCCCGCCGGGAAACGAGATCTGTCCGGCGTGGGCACTCAGATGCGCGGTGCGCTGGGTCAGCAGCACCGACATGCCGCCGGCACGGTCAACGAGTGGAACCAGTACCGCCGCGGGCCGCAATTCGGTGCTGGGCGGCGTCCACCCGGGATTGAGGTCATGGTCGCCACGCGTCGCTTGCCTCAGGGCGGCGGCTTCGGACGGGTCAGCGGCACCGCCAAAACCTCGCCTGCCGGGACGTCCGAGACGCGCAAAACGCGTAATCACCCGGTCCCGCGTCATTGGATTGGCTATTTCCACTTTGACCGTCAACCCCAGTCCGGGTCGGGTTCGCCGAGCCGGAAGAACCTGCCCCCGCTCCATACCCCGAACTGGCTGGTCTGCCCGATCGGCTCCTCCGTGCCGAGCTCAACCAACTCGTAGTACACCGAGCGCGCGAGTCGCGCCTCAAGGCGGTCGCGTACCAGAATATAAGGCGCCGGCTCGTCGTTCGCAGCCGTCTCGACGCGCAGCGGATTGTCCGGTCCAGCGGTCACAATATCGTCGAGATTGGTCCGGAAGATCAGCTGCTGCTCGCGGCCTTCGCACAGGACGTTCAGCGCCACCGCAAGGAAGGGGACGTCCTCGACCTCGATGCGGCCGCGCTCCGCGGGGGTGACGAGCCAATAGCCGCCGTCCGGCTCACGGCGCAGAACGGAGGCAAAGAGCTTGACGAGCGCCGGCCGACCGATCGGAGACCCGCGATAGTACCATGTGCCATCCCGGGCGATCCGCATATCGAGATCGCCGCAATCGACCGGCGACCGGTTGCTGCCGGCGACCGGGCGAACCGCTGAGGAATTGCCGGAGCCGGTTTTTTGTATCAGGCTCGAACTTGTTCCAGTGTTTGAAGAGGGATCGGACTGCTTGAATTCTACCCCACCCATCAACGTGTCCTCCGCAGATTTCGTTGCCGAGGTTGAAGCGCTGGGCGGGCGCTTGAGCCTCGTCCGCGAGCGGATCGGCGAAATCATCTTTGGTCAACGGGAGGTAATCGAGCAAGCCTTGATCACTTTGTTGTGCGGGGGACACACCTTGTTGATCGGCGTCCCCGGGCTCGCCAAGACTCGGCTCGTCGAGACTCTGGGCACGATCCTCGGCCTCGAAGAGAAGCGCATTCAATGCACGCCCGACCTGATGCCGGCGGACATTCTCGGTTCCGAGGTGCTCGAGGAAAGCGAGACGGGACGGCGATCTTTTCGGTTCATCCCAGGTCCGGTCTTTAGCCAGCTGCTGATGGCGGACGAAATCAACAGAGCGAGCCCGCGCACGCAATCGGCGCTGTTGCAGGCAATGCAGGAAGGCCGCGTCTCGATCGCCGGCCAATACCATCCGTTGCCGCGGCCATTTCACGTGCTCGCAACGCAGAACCCGCTCGAGCAGGAAGGCACCTATCCGCTTCCCGAAGCGCAGCTCGACCGCTTTTTATTGCAGATCGATGTAGACTATCCCGATCGGGACGCCGAGCGGCAGATGTTGATCGCCACGACCGGCCTGACCGAGGACCGGCCTCGGCCGGCGATGAGCGTAGCCGAACTGATTGCCGCGCAACGTGTCGTACGTTGCATCCCGGTCGGCGAAAGCGTCGTCGAGGCGATCCTCTCGCTGGTCCGCTCGGCGCGGCCGAACGGTTCCGCGACCGAAAGCATGACGCGCTTCGTCTCGTGGGGACCGGGGCCGCGTGCCAGCCAGGCACTGATGCTCGCTTGCCGCGCCCGCGCGCTGATCGACGGCCGATTCAGCCCGTCGATTGATGATGTCGTCGCGCTGGCACCGCCTGTGCTGCGCCACCGCATGGCTGTCAGCTTCGCCGGCCGCGCCGAAGGTGTCACGGTGGCTCGGGTTATCGAGCAGATTTCGGCGCCGTTCCGGTGAGCCCGTCCGAATCGAGGCCGGCGGCGGCGTTGCTGACACGGCGACACGTGCCGCTCGCCGCTCTGCGCGATCGGGCGGAAGCAGCAGCTTCCGTGCTGCCGCCGCTTCTGATTGCCGCCGAGCGTGTCGCCGTGACCGTCGCACAAGGGGTTCACGGTCGCCGCCGCGTTGGCCAAGGGGAGACCTTCTGGCAATTTCGTCAATACCAGCCGGGGGACGCGGCCGCGCGCATCGATTGGCGCGAGAGTGCGAAGTCGCAACGCCTCTATGTCCGCGAAACCGAGTGGGAAGCCGCGCAGAGCGTCTGGCTGTGGCGCGACGCTTCCGCCTCGATGGACTATAGCTCGGCGGAATACTTGACCCGCGCCGAGTGGCCGACGAAACGCGACCGCGCCGAACTTCTGCTCGTCGCCTTGGCGAGCCTTCTCGTCCGCGGCGGCGAGCGCTTGACCCTGCTCGGTAGTGGCATCGCACCGATGAATGGGCGGATTGCGCTATCACGTGTGGTTGAGATGATCGACCGCAAACCCATCGCCGACAGCCTGCCCGCGTTCGAGCCCTTGCCGCGGGCCGGCCAGCTCGTCCTGATAGGCGACTTCCTGTCGCCGCTCGATGCGGTCAACGCCGTTGCCACCCGCTTTGCCGCGGCAGGGCTCAAGGGCCACATGCTGCAGGTCAGCGACCCGGCCGAGGAGGACCTACCCTTCGACGGACGCATCCGCTTTGCCGGCGTCGAGGAACGCGACGAGGTCGTCATCAGCCGGGTCGAGAGCATCCGAGACGACTACTCCAAGCGCTTCCAGCGCCATCGGCAGGGCCTTGCAGCGATTGCCGGGACGGTTGGCTGGAGCTTCGGCTTTCACCGCACGGATCGCCCGCCGCACCTCGCCTTGCTGGCGCTCTTTGCCGCGTTGTCGGCTGATCGCCGGCGGTAAGCGATGCTGGCGCTCGGCTCCCTCGCCTTTGCTTCGCCGTGGCTGCTCTTGGCACTGGCGACGCTGCCGATCATCTGGTGGCTGCTACGAGTGACCCCGCCGGCGCCGCGCCGCATCTCCTTTCCCGCGATCCGACTGCTTCTCGGGCTGGTGCCTCGCGAAGAGACGCCGGCGCGCACCCCGTTATGGCTGATCCTGTTGCGCATGGTGCTCGCCGCGCTGGTGATTGTCGCGGCGGCCCATCCGTTGCTTAATCCGCGAGCGCACCTGGCCTCGACGGGGCCGATTCTTGTGATCGTCGATGACGGCTGGACGGCCGCGCGCGACTGGCCGGCGCGACAATCGGCGCTCGACGACCTCCTAGCTGAGGCTGAACGCGAGAAGCGCCAAGTGGTCCTCGTCGCCACCGCCCCGTCCGCTACAAACGAACCGCCGCCGCTGGCGCCGATTCGCGCGGCCGACGCACGCGCCGCGATCCAGGCCTTGCAGCCCAAGCCATGGCCGGTCGACCGGCAGGCGGCGCTGGCGCGGCTCCAAGCGTCGTCGCTGGCCGACGCGACTTCCGCTTTCTGGCTCAGCGACGGCGTCGCCGATGGCGCGAGCCAGGTGCTCGCCACTTATCTCGCCGAGCGGGGCAGCTTGCATTACCTCGCGGCAGACGCAAGCCAGGCCCCGCTCCTGCTCATAGCTGGCGACATGCAAGCAAACGATCTCGGCGTCAGGTTAAGTTCGCTGCCGACGCCGGCATCACGTCTCCTTCAAGTCCGCGCCAGCGGCGAGGATGGCCGTCTGCTCGCCCGCCAGGCGGCAACGATCGAACCCGGGACCAAGGGGGCCGAGGTTCGGCTACCGATGCCGAGCGAGCTGAGGAACCGGGCGGCTCGCATCGAAATCGAGGGCGATCAGTCGGCCGGCTCGGTGCTGCTGGTCGATGAGCGGTGGCGACGCCGCCCGGTCGGCATCGCGGCAGCGACGAATGCCGGGGCGCAGCCGCTGCTCAGCGAGAATTACTATCTCGAGCGCGCACTTGGCCCGTTCACCGAGATCCGTCGCGGTCGCCCGACCGATCTCCTCAAACGCGAGCTCGCCGTCCTGATCTTCTCTGATGTCGGACCGGACTCGCCGGCGGAGGAAGCGGCCGTCGTCAAATGGATCGAGGCCGGCGGGCTGCTGCTGCGCTTTGCCGGTCCTCACCTCGCCGAGCAGGCCGATGAGCTGCTGCCGGTGCGGCTGCGCCGCGGCGGCCGCACAATCGGTGGTGCACTTTCCTGGGAGCAGCCCGCCCGGCTCGCTCCGTTCCCGCCCGACAGCCCGTTCGCCGGGCTCGCAGTCCCGGCCGACGTGGCGGTTTCTCGCCAGGTTCTGGCCGAGCCTGATCTCGACCTTGCAGCCAAGACGTGGGCGCGCCTGGCCGACGGTACCCCGCTCGTCACCGCCGAGAAGCGGGGCCAAGGCTGGATCGTGCTTGTCCACACGACGGCGAATGCCGATTGGTCGAACCTCGCCCTTTCGGGATTGTTCGTCGAGATGCTGCGCCGCACGGTGGCCATGAGCCAAGGACTGGTGACGGCAAGCGAAGAGACGCTGCCGCCGATCGAGACTCTCGACGGATTTGGGCAGTTGCAGCGAGCCCCGCCGACCGCCCGCCCGATCTCCGGTAAGGAGGTGGCTTCGGCGATCGCATCTCCGCAGCATCCGCCCGGCTTCTACGGCACGACTGACAGCAAGCGTGCGCTCAACCTCTCGGCCGGGGTCGCAGAATTGAAGCCGATCGAAGGCCTGCCGCCCGGCACCACACGGGAGAGCTTCCCGAGCGGCCGCGAGATCGATCTTAGGCCGCCGCTCCTGACCGCAGCGCTGTTTTTGGCGCTCGCCGATTTGCTGATCGCCTATGCGCTGCGCGGCTTGTTGCGAAGACGCCTCGCGCAGCCTGTCGCCGCCTTTCTCTTGGTGGTGCTCGGCGCTATTTCGACGGCGCACGCCGACGACGCCTTTGTCGTGCAGGCGACTTCCGAGTTACGGCTGGCCTATGTGCGGACCGGGAACGATGAGGTCGATGCAGTGAGCCGCGCCGGGTTGGTCGGCCTGACTGCAACCCTGAACCGACGAACCGCGGTAGAGACCGCCGATCCGCTCGCCGTCGACATCGAGCGGGACGAGCTGATCTTTTTTCCACTGCTTTACTGGCCTGTGGTTTCCGATCAAGCGCCACCTTCCTCGACAGCGGTCGAACGGATCAATCGCTATCTCGGGACCGGCGGCACGATTCTCTTCGATACGCGCGACGGCTACGATCAGACCCCCGGATCATTCGGTGGTGCCATTCTGTCGGCGCAACGCCTGCGCCATTTGGTAGGCGCCGTCAAGATTCCGACCCTGGTGCCGATTCCGCCCGATCACGTTTTGACCAAATCCTTTTATCTGCTTCACGAATTTCCCGGCCGCTGGAACACCGGGTCGCTGTGGGTCGAACCCGTCGAGGATCGCGTCAATGACGGGGTCTCGAGCGTCGTCGTGGGGGCCAACGACTGGGCGGCCGCCTGGGCTGTCGACGGGCAAGGGCGTCCTGCTTTCGCGGTTGTCCCCGGTGACGAGTCGCAGCGCGAGATGGCGATGCAATTCGGCGTCAATCTCGTCATGTACGTGCTGACCGGCAACTACAAGTCGGACCAAGTGCACGTTCCCGCGATCCTGGAGCGCCTCGGTCAATGAGCGTAGGCGCTTTCACGATCGCAACCGCGCCGCTCCTGTCTTGGACGGCGATTGCGCTGCTCGGCGCCGTTTCGGCGCTGGTCCTTGGTTTTGGAGTGCTGCGCCGAGCGCGGGGGTTGCCATGGCGCGCCATCGCCCTCGCGATCCTGCTCGCCGCACTGGTCAATCCCTCGATGGTCGAGGAACAGCGCTCACCGCAGCGCGACATCGCGATCGTCGTCGTCGACGAGTTGCCGAGCCAACGCATCGGCGACCGGCAGCACGCGACCGAGACCGCGCTGGCCTCACTCAAGGATCGGCTTGCCCGGGAGCGTGATCTCGACCTCCGCGTGGTCCGGGCGGGAAAGCCGCAACCTGGTGCCGGCGACGACGGGACCAGGCTCTTCACTGCACTCGATCGGGCGATGTCGGACGTACCGCGCCAACGTCTAGCCGGCGTCGTTATGATCACCGATGGCCAGGTGCACGACGTGCCGAGCGGGGACGCGAACGCGCTGAAACAGGCGGTTGGTGCGCCCCTCCATGTCCTGCTCTCCGGACAGCCCGATGAGGGCGACCGACGGCTCGTCGTCGATCAAGCGCCGAGCTTTGGCCTGGTCGGCAAGGAGTTGAAGCTGACGATCCGGGTCGAGGATTTGCCTCTACCGACAAAGCAGGAAGGAGGTCCGACCGCCCAGGCCAGGGTTACATGGCGCAAGGACGGCGGTACCCCGCATCCGGTCATGGTGCCCATCGACCGCGATGTCCCGCTGCCGGTCGTAATCGACCATGGCGGACCCAACGTCATCGAGATTGAGGTCGAGCCCGGCCCGCAAGAGCTTACCCTCAACAACAACCGCGCTGTCGTCGTCGTCAGCGGTGTGCGCGACCGGTTGCGGGTGCTGCTGGTGTCGGGCGAGCCCCATGCCGGCGAGCGGGTCTGGCGCAACATCCTCAAATCCGACCCTTCGGTCGACCTCGTTCATTTCACGATCCTGCGCCCGCCGGAAAAGCAGGACGGCACACCAATCCGCGAACTGTCGCTGATCGCCTTCCCGATCCGCGAATTGTTCGATGTCAAGCTCGACGAATTCGACCTGATCATCTTCGATCGCTACAGTCGGCGCGGTGTAATCCCGCAGGCCTATCTCGAGAATGTCGCGCGCTATGTTCGCAACGGGGGCGCCTTTCTCGAGGCGGCGGGCCCGAGTTTTGGCACGCCGTTGAGCCTGGCCCGTACACCGCTCGGAACCATATTGCCCACCGAGCCCACCGGGGATGTCTTCGAAGAGGGCTTCAAGGCCAAGCTCACCGATCCGGGTCGGCGGCACCCGGTCACGGAGGGGCTTTCCGGGGCTGGCCCACCGGGCGGTGAGCCGAGCTGGGGGCGCTGGTTCCGCCAGGTCGAGGCGCACGTCCATCACGGCACGACATTGATGAGCGGCGATCATGGCGATCCGCTACTCGTGCTCGACCGTGTCGGCAAAGGACGCGTGGCACAGCTGCTTTCCGACCAGATGTGGTTCTGGGCCCGCGGTTTCGAGGGCGGAGGTCCGGAGGCGGAGCTGCTGCGCCGGCTTGCTTATTGGCTGATGAAGGAACCCGACCTCGAGGAGAACGATCTGCGCGCTGCCGTCGAAGGCGACCGCCTGGCAGTCACTCGACAATCGCTCGAGCCCGACGACCGCCCGGTCACCGTTACGGCACCTGACGGGTCCATCCAAAGCCTGACATTATCGCCCGACAGGGGCGGTCGCAGTACCGGCAGTCTGCCGATCGGTGAGATGGGGCTCTACCGGGTGACCGATAGCAGCCGCACGGCGCTCGCCGCGGCAGGACCGCTCAATCCGATCGAATTCGCCGATGTCCGCACCACCCCGGAGAAGCTGGCGCCGGTGGTTGCCGCGACCGGCGGAGGAATCTTCTGGGTGGGCAACGGGACGATGCCGGAAATTCGCAGGGTCTCCCCCGACCGGGTGGCGGCCGGGCGGAATTGGATGGGATTGCGCGCCAACGGTGACTATACCGTGACCGGCTTCAGCGAAACGCCGCTGCTGCCGGGCATCGCGGCCCTGCTGCTGATCGTCGGCGGGTTGCTCGCGGCCTGGCGCCGCGAAGGCAGCTGACCTGCCCGCCTCTCCATTGCCGGGCGAACCGTGGTGCTGAGAAGATTTATTGCGCCGCTCCACCCGGACGGGTTCAAATTCGTGCTGGCCGGAGCGGTTCTGACGCTTCTCTTGTTCCTCTTTTGGATCCGAGTCAGTTGGGTCGCCGCCGCGGTCACGCTGTGGCTTGCTTATTTCTTTCGTGACCCCTGGCGGGTGACCCCGACCCGCCCAGGCCTGGTGGTCAGCCCGGCGGACGGCACTCTCATGTCGATCGCGACGGCACCGACGCCACAAGAGCTGCCGATGGGTGAGGCCGCCCTTACGCGGATCGGAATTTTCCTCAACGTCTTTGACGTCCACGTCATCCGCGCGCCGCTCGGCGGCAGGGTTGCGGCGCTACGCTACACCAAGGGGCGGTTCCTGAATGCCAGCCGCGACGAGGCGAGCCGGCACAACGAGCGCATGGCGATCCGCATAGCTCCGGCGGAAGGCCCCGAAATCGCGTTTGTGTTGATCGCCGGTCTCCTCGCCCGACGCATCGTCTGCGATCTGCGCGAGGGACAGCAGGTCGTCACCGGCCAGCGGATCGGCATTATCCGCTTCGGCTCGCGGGTCGACGTCTATTGCCCGGAGGCGTATGTACCGATGGTGATTGCCGGACAGCGGATGGTCGGCGGCGAAACGGTACTCGCCGATCGCATGGCACAGGAGCCGGCTCGAGAGGGTTTCGCGCAATGAGCCCCGACGCCGGTGAAGGGAGGCGAGGGTTGAAAGTGCGTCGCGCCAGGGTACGGCGGTCGCGGATGCGGGTACGCCGGCTTTCCGACTTGTCGGTCAACCGTCTGGTCCCGAATGTCCTGACCCTGCTCGCGTTGTGCGCCGGAATGACGGCGATGCGTTTTGCGATGGGCGGCAATTTCGAGGGTGCGGTGTTTGCGATTATCGCGGCCGGCATTTTCGATGGCCTCGACGGACGCATGGCGCGCTTGCTCAAAGCCACCTCGAGCTTTGGCGCGGAGCTCGACAGCCTATCGGATTTCGTCAGCTTCGGGGTGGCTCCGGCCGCGGTTCTTTACCTCTGGACAATGTCGGAGTGGCACGTCCTGGGCTGGGCAATTGTGTTGTTTTTCGCGGTATGCTGCGCGCTGCGTCTGGCACGCTTCAACGCCGGCACCGGAGCCGAGGTACCGTCATACGCGGCTCCCTTTTTCAGCGGTGCGCCAGCGCCGGCCGGTGCGGGTTTAGTGATGATCCCGATGTTCCTCAGCTTCGAATTGGGCGACTGGCTGTTCCGCTCGCCGTATTTGAGCGCCGTGACGATAACCGGGATCGCGTTGTTGATGGTTAGCAAGGTCCCGACCGTGTCACTGAAACGGATTCGGATCCCGCACCACATGGTGATCCCGACATTGCTTGCCTTCGGCGTCGCAACCGCGTTCCTGACGACCGCACCTTGGCCGACCCTGATGGTCGTCGGCGTGGTTTATCTGGGCTCGATCCCGCTGACGATCCGCTCGTACTACCGCCTGAAGCGCGCGGCCGAAGCGCGCAAGGCCGAACCGGGTGAGAAACCCGACATCGTTCCGCTCCCCAGACCCGCCATCCTACCCCTCGGCGAAGCAAACGCGCCGACGACCGAATGGCGCCATTAGAGTTCATGTTTGCCGGGTGACAACCGCGTCGGGCTGGGCTAGCCTAACGGCGATCTGAAAGAGTTGGTCAACTGAGGGAGCGGAAGAAGCCGCTGCCGGGTTCGGCCAGTTGGGAGGTCGCCATGGCAGAAATTCGCCCTATCGAGAGGTCGGCAACGTCGGCCAGCCATGTGCTCGGGCGCAAGCTCGACAGCATCCCGTTCAGCGGCTACCACATCTTGATAATTGCCGTGCTCGCCCTCGTCGGCTTTATCGAGGGCTACGATCTGGTCATGACCGGCTCGCTGCTGGTGTTGGCCAAGGCGCCACTGCAGCTAGCGGGGTCCGACATCCGCTGGCTCGCCGTCGGCCCGACATTTATGCTGTGCATCGGCGGCTTTGCGGCGTCGGCGGTATCTGATCACTGGAGCCGGAAGGCTATCATGATGATCGGCGTGATCGCCACGACGTTTTTCACCCTGTTGATCCCGCTCGTACAAACCGCTGACCAGTTGATCATCGTGCGTCTACTGACGGGCCTTGGTGCAGGCAGCGCGGTCTCTGCGGCGTTCCCGATCGCCGCTGAATTGATGCCGGCGCAGCACCGCCGCACCTATGGGGCCGTTTATGAGATGGCGCTAGCAGCCTCCTTCACCGTGGTGCCGTTTATCGCCGGTCTGCTCGCCGGCAACGAAAACGCCTTTCGGTTTCTGGCATTGCCAGGCGGGTTGTCGATCACCGTCGTGCCCGTGCTGATTTATTTCGTGCTCCCGGAAAGCCCGCGCTGGTACCTGCGCAAGGGTCAGCCCCAGGTCGCCGTCGACATCGTCAACCGGATCATCAGCCGATCCGGCAACCGAGTACCGCCGCTGACGGTACAGGCGCTCGGCGACGGCGAGCAGACCAAACGCGAGGAGCTCCCACCCTATTGGGCATTGTTCGCCCCAGGCCAGCTGCGCTGGACCACGGTCGGCATCCTGAGCGGCGTCTGCGCCGGGACCGCGTATTTCCTGATCTCGGTCCTGCTGCCAAAGGCGCTGGTTGACCAGGGCTTCGCCCTTAGCTCGAGCTTGGGATTGACCTCGATTGTCTATGCGGCGAGCTTCTTCGGGAAGGGTTTTACGGGCTTCCTGATGGAGATCATTGGGCGGCGCTGGACGATTTTCTATGCGCTCACCGGGTCGCTGCCGGGTCTCGCGCTGATGCTGCTGTCGCAGCGGGCCGGGGACTATGCGGGCGTAGCCATGGTGGCGGGAGGGCTGATCATCGGCTTCACGGTGCTCTCCGCCTTCACCGCCTGCCGTGTGTACCTCTCAGAGCAGTTCCCGACGGCACTGCGTGGGCGCGGCCAGCCCTTCGGCGAATCGACCGGCCGGCTGTTCGCTGGGGTGCTGGCCCCGTTCCTAATGGAACCGCACACCGGCTCGGCGCCGATATTCTTCGGCACGATTTTGGTCGTCGTTGCCATCGGCGCCCTCATCCCGCTGGTCTTTGGCCGCGAGACCGTGGGCCAGCTCGAAACCGTTACCGAAGGAGTTCCGGCGCTGGCCTGACGCCCCAACCGATCCGCCAACGAGGCGAGCGGAAAAAGCCGCTGCCATATCGGGAGGAAACGATGGCAGAAATGCAGCCGATCGCCCGAGCGACATCACCGGCTGGCCATGTGCTGGGTCGCAAACTCGACAGCATTCCGTTCAGCCGCTACCACGTGATGCTGATCGCGGTGCTCTCGCTTGTCGGCTTTGTCGACGGCTACGACCTCGTCATGACCGGTTCGCTGTTGGTGCTGGCGAAGCAGCCGCTGCAGCTTACGCCCGACCAGATACGCTTTCTCGCCATCGCCTCGACGATGATGATCGTCGTCGGCGGCTTCATCGCCTCGGCGATCTCCGACCATTACAGCCGCAAGACCATCATGCTGATCGGCGTGGCCGGGTTAACCTCTTTCACCTTGCTGCTCACCTTGGTGCAAACGGGCGAGCAGCTGATCATCGTGCGTCTCTTGACCGGCCTCGCGGGCGGCTTTGCGGTCTTTGCGCCATTCCCGATCGCCGCCGAGCTGATGCCGGCGCGGCATCGGCGCACCTTTGCCGCCGTCTATGAGATGGCGCTGGCGTGCTCGTTTGCGCTGCTCCCGTTCGTCGGCTTTGTGCTCACGGGCAATCCGAATGCGTTCCGGCTAATGGCGCTACCCGGCGGGCTCGCCTTCTTCGTGATGCCGGCGCTAATCTATTTTCTGATCCCGGAGAGCGCACGCTGGTATTTGCGGCGTGGCCACACCACGGTGGCGGTCGACACCGTCAACCGGATTATCCGAAAGGCCGGCAACCGAGTTCCGGCGCTGACGGTTGCAACGCTCGGCAGCAATGCGCAGACGGTACGCGAGGAACTGCCACCCTATCGGGCGTTGTTTGGTCGCGGCCAACTGCGCTGGACGGCAATCGGGATCTCCAGCTATGTCTTCTGCGGCACTGCCTTTTTTCTGATCTCGGTCCTGCTGCCAAAGGCGCTGGTCGATCAGGGCGCCGCCGTCAGCTTGAGCTTTGGCGTAAGTACGCTGGTCTTCACCGCGAGCATACCGGGCAAGGGCTTCACCGGCTTCCTGATGGAGATCATCGGGCGCCGCTGGACGATATTCTACGCCCTCGCCGGCTCGCTGCCCGGCCTGTTGCTGATGATGATGGCGCACCGAGGAGGACCCTACGCGACGGCGATGATGGTGGCCGGCGCGTTGATGACCGGCTTCACCACGCTGTCGGCCGCGACTGCCTTTCGGATCTACCTCTCCGAGCAATTCCCGACGGCCCTGCGCGGGCGCGGGCATGCCTTTGGCGAGTCGACCGGGCGGGTCTTTTCCGGAGTGCTGGCGCCCTTCCTGATGGAACCGCATGTCGGCTCGCCGACGATATTCTTCGGCACGATATTGGTAGTGGTGACGATCGGCGCCTTCATCCCGCTGCTGTTCGGCCGGGAGACCGTCGGCCAGCTCGAAACCGTCACCGAGGGGGCCCCCGCGCCGGCCTGATTTGGGCGGAGCGGGCGGCATCGCTCGTCAGCTCTGCTCGCGTGTCGCCGTGAAGCGGATGTTCGGCCATTCCTCGATCGTCGTGCGCAGATCCCAGGCGTTGCGGGCGAGGAAAACCGGGAGACCGTCATGGTCCTCGGCGCTGGCCGAGGGGTTCCGGATGCGGAAGCGTTCGAGCTCGCCCCGGTCATCGGCGTCCATCCAGCGCGCCGCCTGAAAGGGCGCGCCGTCGAGGCGGGTCGCGAGATCGTATTCGGCGGCGAGCCGCGCCTTCAGCACGTCGAGTTGCAAGGCGCCGACGACCCCGACGATCCAGTCGCCGCCGGAGATGGGCTTGAAGACGCGGGTCACCCCCTCCTCGGCCAATTGCTCGAGGGCGTGCTTGAGATGCTTCGACTTCATCGGGTCGTCGACCTTGACCCGGTGCAGGATCTCGGGCGCGAAATTCGGGATGCCGGTGACCCGGAGCGACTCGCCTTCGGTCAGAGTGTCACCGATCCGCAGGCTCCCGTGGTTGGGGATGCCGATGATGTCGCCGGGCCACGCCTCCTCGGCAAGGTTGCGCTCGCGGGCGAGAAAAAACACCGGGGCCTGCACCGACATCAGGCGCCCGGTGCGGATGTTCTTCAATTTCATGCCGCGTTCGAAGCGGCCGGAGGCGATGCGCACAAAGGCGATGCGGTCGCGGTGCTGCGGGTCGATATTGGCCTGCACCTTGAACACGAAGCCGGCGACCTCAGGCTCCTCGGGCGAGATGGCCCGCGGCCCATCGGCGCCAAGGGCCGGTTGCGGGCGCGGCGCCGGGGCCAATTCGCCAATCCCGCGCAATAATTCGCGCACCCCGAAATTGTTGAGCGCACTGCCGAAATAGACCGGGGTCTGATGGCCCGCACGATAGGCCCGCGGGTCGAACGGCGGGCAGAGGCCACGCGCCATCTCGACCTCCTCGCGCAATTTGGCGAGTGCCTCTTTCGGCAAACGTCGAGCAAGCTCGGGATCGTTGAGGCCATTGCAGCGGAGCGGCTCGGTGACCCGGTCGTGGACGCCGCGCTCGAACAATAGGAGCGCATCGGCGAAGAGGTCGTAGGTACCGAGAAAGTCACGGCCCATGCCGATCGGCCAGGAGGCCGGGGTCACGTCGAGCGCGAGGCCCTGCTCGATCTCGTCCAACAGGTCGAACGGGTCGCGGCCCTCGCGGTCGAGCTTGTTGACGAAGGTCAAGATCGGCACGTCGCGCAATCGGCAGACCTCGAAGAGCTTGCGGGTCTGTTCCTCGATGCCCTTGGCGGCGTCGAGCACCATCACCGCGCTGTCGACCGCGGTCAGGGTGCGGTAGGTGTCCTCGCTGAAATCCTGGTGACCCGGCGTGTCGAGCAGGTTGAAGGCAAGCCCCTCGTGCTCGAAGCTCATCACTGCCGAGGAGACCGAGATGCCGCGTTCGCGCTCGACCGCCATCCAATCCGAGCGCGCCCGCCGCCGCTCGCCCCGCGCCTTGACCTCGCCCGCCAATTGGATCGCCCCGCCAAACAACAGCAATTTCTCGGTCAAGGTGGTCTTGCCGGCGTCGGGATGCGAAATGATCGCAAACGTGCGCCGGCGCAAAATCTCGTCGGTAAGGGTACTCATCAATCCGCTTTAGCTGTCGCCCGGAATAGCGTCTGGGCAAACAGTCGCCGCGCCGGCATTAGCGGTGGATATGAGGGGTGAGAGGCGCTTTGCCAACTGCGGGCCTGGTACATGGTTCCACAAGGTATGATCTACAATCTTAAATTGAGCTATTATTGCATGCGGCTGCACCTGCAGCAAATCAGCAGCGATGATCTCCCCATTTGGTTGTGGTGACCTAGCCGTGTCCGGCGGATCCACCTCGGCCATTCCGAGGGCCCACGCCCGCCCGCGGTGTATCGGTTTTTTGCAACCTGGATGGCCCCGCTACATGGCGTGCGAATGCGGTAATTTCAAGATCGTCGACATAGCAACGACATCCGAACCGAGCCAGTCCTCCCGATCGAGCTTTTTGCCATCCTGTCGGAGCGCGCTCGCCGTCGTTCATCGCGCCTTGACTTAGCCCCGCGAGCTCGATCGCCCCCGGCGGTATCTTCTCCAGCGTCTGGCACATTCCGCGGTTGCGGGCATAGATACAGTGATTAAATTGATTGCAATGATTTCAGCGAGGGCTCGTGGCGAGCATTACGATCCGCAATTTGGATGAGAGCCTGAAGCGAAAGTTGCGACTGCGGGCGGCGCAGCGAAATCGATCGATGGAGGACGAGGCGCGCGATATCTTGCGAACGGCCTTGGCGCAGGCGCCGACGCAAGTAGGCAATCTGGCTGACGCGATCCGCAGAAGGATCGAGCCACTCGGGGGCGTCGAGCTGCCGCTGCCGTCGCGCGGACTCGTACGCGAGCCGCCCGATTTCACATGATCATTCTGGACACAAACGTCTTGTCGGAGACTTTGCGTCCAACGCCGTCAGCCAGAGTGTTGGAATGGATGCGCTCCGAGCCTGCCTCGGCGTTATTCACCACGGCAATCACCGAGTCCGAGTTGCCCTACGGCATCGCCTTGCTGCCCGAGGGCAGGCGGCGGCAGTCCCTGGGGTCGGTTGTCGACCTGATTTTCGCGGAGGATCTGGCCGGTCGCGTATTGCTCTTCGACAGCGCTGCCGCGCGTGAGTTCGCGGACATCGCCGCGAGTCGGCGTCGCGCCGGGCAGCCGATTTCCGAAGCCGACGCGCGCATCGCCGCCATCGCCCGGTCCCGCGGCGCCTCCCTGGCGACGCGAAACGTCGGGGATTTTATCGGTTGCCGGTTGGAATTGATCGATCCCTGGGTTTGAGCCGCACGGCGGCGTCGAGCACCATCACCGCGCCGGCTGTCGAGTGTGGTCACGGCGCGGCAGCCCCCGGCGTCGAGCAAGTTGAAGGCGAGCCCCTCATGCTCGAAGCTCGTCACCGCCGAGGAGACCGAGATCCCGCGCTCGTGCTCGACCGCCATTCGATCCGAGCGCACCCGCCGCCGCTCGCCGCGCGCCTTGACCTCACCCGCCAATTGGATCGCGCCGCCAAACAGCAGCAATTTTAGGTCAGTGTGGTCTTGCCGGCGTCCGGATGCGAGATAATCGCAAAGGTGCACCGGCGGAAGGTCTCGTCCGTCAGGGTGCTCATCAATCGGACTTAAGTGTTGGGGCGGGGGCGTCGCTGGCAAGCAGGTTCGCTAGGCAGTGCCGAACAGCATATGGGTTGGGCGCAGCTATTTCACCAGACAAAGAACTATTAGCCAGCCAGTGGTGCTGGGCTGAACCAGAGCCTATGAGTTGCTTGTGCCATATCTGTCAGATTCGTTGCGATTGCGTCATGACCGAGCCGTTTTTCCGAACGTTCGTATACGTGGTAAGGCTCAAGTTCGTCTACCGACAGCAAAATAACCCTCTTCCGATATTGAGAATTCAACGTTTGAGCCAGTTGCAGTTCATTGAACGTAAAGGCCTCAGTCTTTGCAAACATTATGAATGTATCGGCCAGATCTGAGGGAACCGCATTCGCTAGTGCACTGGCTCAAACAGATGGTACAGGGAGGCGCTCGAGTTTGGCCAGGATAGCGTCGGCGGATTTGGTCCAGACGAACGGTTTGGCATTGGTATTGTGCTCGGCGAGATAAGCGTTGATGGCGGTCTGCAGGTCGGCGATCGAACGAAAGACGCCGCGGCGGATGCGTTGACGGGTCATTTTGGAAAAGAAGTTCTCGACCGCGTTGAGCCAGGAGGCCGAGGTCGGGGTGAAGTGGAAGGTCCAGCGCGGATGGCGCGACAGCCAGGCCAGCACTTTGGGATGCTTGTGGGTGGCGTAGTTGTCGAGCACCGTGTGGATCAGTTTGCCGGCCGGGACCTCGCGCTCGACGGCATTGAGGAAGCGGATGAACTCGCTGTGGCGGTGGCGCTGCATACAGCGGCCGATCACCGTCCCGTCGAGCACGCTGAGGGCAGCAAACAGGGTGGTCGTGCCATGCCGCTTGTAGTCGTGCGTCATGGTCTGGCAGCGCCCAGGCTTGATCGGCAGTCCGGGTTGGGTGCGATCGAGTGCTTGGATCTGGCTCTTTTCGTCGAGCGAGAGGACTACGGCATGCGCCGGGGGATCGACATAGAGGCCGACGATGTCGGTCAGCTTGGCGGCAAAGCTGGGATCGCGCGAGCGCTTGAAGGTGCGCAGGCGGTGCGGCTGCAGTTTGTGCGCCCGCCAGATGCGCTGCACCGAACTCGGCGAGAGGCCGGTTGTCTTGGCCATCGCTCGGCCGGTCCAGTGGGTCGCCTGGTGCGGCGGTTCCGTACACGTCAGCGCCACTACCTGGGCCGTCGTTTCCGCCGCGATCGGCGCCTTGCCGGGCTTGCGGGTCTTGTCGCGCAGCAGACCCTCAACCCCGGTCTCGGCAAACCGTTGTTGCCACCGCCACACTGTCGGCCGACTGACGCCGATGCTGTGCGCCACCCACTGCGCCGAGTGTCGATCCGCCGAGGCGAGCACGATGCGCGCCCGTTCGATGTGCTTGCGCGGCCGGTTGCGGTCGGCCACGATCGCCGCCAACTGCTCGCGCTCCGCAGTGTTGAGAACCACGCATACCCCTTGAGCCATCGCCCGATCCCCCAAGCAATGGCCCAGTATCGCAGATCCTAACGCTCTCGTGAATCCTCTGAATGGTGCAAAGCACTAGTTTGCTCAGTTTCCGCACGTCATCCGTATTGAATTCCATGCCTGTCTTGGCCTCTCCAAATAGGATTTGGACCCGGGCCTCACCGCTAACCGGCGCGCCAGCCACGATCGCCACTAAGTCGGCTTCGCATTTTTCGATTATCGAGGTTGTGGATTTGAAATTGATCGCCGTCGAGTACATTAACAACCTCTCATGCAAGGTTGTGCTCAGTTGCTGAATGGCAAGGGCAACCGGGATGCTGCCGAGCTGGTTATCGTCCCGACCAAATAATCCCGAACCGCCTATAGCGCCAGTCCCGATCTTTCAGCTGCGAGATAATGCCCTCCGCCCGTAGTAGCGGCCAACCCGCCGCAACGACTGGAGCTTCAAGTTTTCGGGGCCGGTGCCACGTGCCCAATCGGGCGAGCACAGGAGAAGTTTGGCCATTGGCAGAACATACTCAAATCCTAACACTTGGGCTTCATACAACATTTGTTAGTCTGCGGCATTCCAATTTTCGGATCTATTTCGCAGCACAGATCGGATCCAATATTGGTTCGTGGATCCAGATCACTGCCGAGAACTGGCTCGTCTTGCAGTTGGCTCATTCCGGCCTGGCACTCGGCATCACAAACGCGCTTCAATTCGGGCCACTTGTGGTTTTCGGCCTTTATGGCGGCGTCATTGCCGACCGGTTCGACCGCCGCCGGTTACAGTATTGGGATCCTCGGCGGCGCCCTGATCGGCGCACCATTAGCTGCGACATTGGCCAATACAGTTGGCGTGTCGGACACGTTCTTGATTATCGCAGCCGTTTGCGCCGGCACCGCTGGGCGCTTCGGGTGGCGCTGCTTTTGGGGCTTTGGTGCCGGCGCTGTCGGCGCTCATTGCAATACCTCTCCTCAGGGAGGGGCCAAGCGACCCAGATTGGGTAGGCATCGTCCTGATCTCAACCGGTGTCTATCTGACCAGCGGAGGACCGTTACCCAGCTGGAACCAGCAGGAGGGCCGTCCGTAGGTTGAAGACGAACCCCTCCTGGATCGCCGCGCGGGCCCGATGGGCAGACAATCTTGCCATTGTCGCTTCTTCATCACCGTGCATCACTAGCATCACCGTCACCCTGTGATCGTTGTCCAAACTCACCGCTGGCGAGCGCCGTGTTAACGGCATCGAAAAGTTCTTGTGCGTGGAACGGTTTCCGCAGGAGTTGCAGGTTATATTCTTCGGCGCGGTCCATCGCGTCGTAGCTTCCGGAAATCGCTACAACAGGAAGCCCGACTTCCTTCAGATGGAGGACCAATGAAATGTTTCCTTCTCCGGGCATAAGGACATCGAGGACGACGCAATCGACCGGGTCGGCAGTTTGCAAAAATCGCACATCAAGGCGCCGCTCGCCGCATAACTAACACGAAAGTCGTAACTCTCAAGGATAGCGACGATCACATCCCGGACATCGCCGTTATCATCGACGACGAGAATATGCTTTGGTGGGCTCATCATTCTTCCGACCTCCCGTGGCTGGTTGCCCGATCCAGCTCTCTACGAGCCTTCATTCTGACCTCGTTGAGGGAATGCGTCGGTAATGTATATTACCGAGTTGGCGCTGGCTCGCTTTTTACGCGTATGTTTTAGGGAGGTGAGAAGCGATGCGTGTCCGGACCAACTGATAACATTCGCAAGATTCCGCCACGAGGCGCTGCCGATCAAGTATCGTGACTTGCTGTCGGCCGCGCGCAATCAAACCGGCACGTTCCAGCTCCCGGGCAGCATTCGTGACGGTTGGCCTATGGACGCCCAGCATTTCGGCGAGCAGGTTCTGAGTGATCTGTAGCGCGTCATCGTCACTGCGGTCACGCATCGTGAGCAGCCAACGCGCTAGCCGCTGCTTGAGGCTGTGCGCCCCGTTGCACGCTACGGACACCAGGACTTGCTCGAGAAAGGCTTGGACGTAGGCGTACATGAGACTTCGAAAGGACGGCATCAACTCCATGGCCTGTGTGAAGGCCGCGCGCGACATCTTTGCCGCGACCCCGGGGAGCTGGACGAGAAGCCGGATAGAGGAACTCTCGGCGCCCAAAACGGCTTGCACAGCAGTGCAACCCTCCCTACCGATCGTTGCCATCTCAATGATACTGCCGTCCGCATACACCGCCACCGCCGAGACGACACCGCTGTCGGGGAAGAATACATGATCGAGCGAACTGTCAGCGTCCATCAGGACCTGCTCGCGTTCGCAGCGCATTTGCCCGAGCTCCGGCATAAGCTGCTGGAGATCAGCGGATGGCAGGGCGAGCAAAAGCCGGTTGCGCGGCCAGTTTGCTTGAGCATTCATACGCTTTAAACGGCGGCCAGTTTGCTCTGGTTGCGCAAGGCCCGGCATATTGACGCATATTATGGTTCGCCGGTTCAGCGCTGAGACCTCGGAGCGTGTCCAACGACGGTCAGCGTGCGACGCGCCGATCGGCGGTAGGATGCACGTCACCGGCTGAAGACGCAGAATTCCAGCGCAACCGAATACACCAATATGTCAAAAAGTAAACAAAACTGTCGGCTCGTAAGATTATCTGCTTATTTTATCCGGATGTAACAAATTAAAAAGCACCATTACATTTTGAAACTCAATCCACATTTACAATAGACCGGCTGCTGACCGGCACTCGCTCTCTCGCCAGTGGGCTGCTCAAAACGGTGCTTGTGCTCTTTTTCCTGCTCGTCAGCGGTGACACCTTCCTCAGGCGTATCGTCGAAATTCTGCCGCGTTTCAAAAACAAGCGAAAGGCGGTCGACATCTCGCAGCAGATCGAGCGCGATGTGTCGGCCTATCTGTTTACGATTACGATCATGAGCCTGGCAGTGGGTGTGGCGACCAGCGCTGTCACGGCGCTCTGCGGCCTAGTGGTACAAATCTAACATTTGAAACCGGAAGCACCCCCCGGTTCTCGTCATCCCGGCGCAGGCCGGGACCCATGTCAGCCATAGGCACCGGCCTTCGCCGGTGTGACGGATCTGGGTATCATCTGTCAGAATTGCTCCACTAGGTGATCCCTCGTTGTGGGGGACACTTGCCTTTATTCCGATCCTTGGACCGATGACCGGCGTCGTGGTCTTTCTGCTCGCGGGCCTTTTGTCTATCCATTCGCTGTGGGTAGCCTTTCTGCCGGCGGGGTTATATCTCCTCATTCATCTCGTCGAAGGCGAGACGGTCACGCCAATGCTGCTTGCCCGGCGCTTCACCATCAATCCGGTGCTGGTCATCCTCTCGCTGGTGTTTTGGTATTGGATGTGGGGCGTGCCCGGCGCGGTCCTGTCAACGCCGATGCTCGCGATCACCAAGATCATCTGCGACCGCATCTGCCCGCTGATGGCGTTCGGTCATTTTATGGAAGGGTAGAGGCTTTTCGGATGGAGTGGCAGTTAAGGGCTTCCCTTACGTTGCTGCCCCAGTCAACTCTGTGCGCGCCAGCGAGAAAAAAAATGGTATTTGATCCTGAACACGAATAAGGACGCGTTGAAGGCCCCCGGGTTCACCTACGACAAGACCAAGACTGCCGATGCCTGCTCCCAAATAGAGATCGTCAGCGTGGCGCGCGTGGATGCCGGCGACATCCGCCCGTTGGGGCTAGCACGGCGCGCTGCGACCCACGCTCAGTCAGTTGAAGAAAGACGCGCGCGGGCAAGGCCGGCGAAATGGCCGTTTGGATGTTGATCGAGATAGGCCTGCAGCTCCTCGCGCCGATCGCTGTCCTTGACCGAATTCCAGAAAGCTAAATCGAGGGCGTCAGCGGCGGCATCCGCAGGAATCGGGTCCGCTGGTGAGTGCACAGCAGCATCAAGTCGTGTTCTGGCGAGCGAGGCGAACGTGCCATCCGGATATTGCTCAAGATACGTTTCGAGCTCGGCAGGGCTGCCGTCCTTGACGCTTTCCCACATCGCGAGCTCGAGCGCTACCTCGCTCTCGGCGGATAGTTCCGAGGCAGTCGCCGGGCCTGTTGGCCCCTCGTCCGAGTCGGAGATCTCCGCCAGGATCGAAACGCCGGGCTCGGATGTATTATCGCCAAATTGGAGCCGAAACGCGCGGATGGGATGGGCGATGTTCTTGACCAGTTGCTCGCCCAGATCCTCAAAAACCATACCACCGCGATGACGCAGATGATCGCGGACGCCGCGCGAGACACAAATCTCTCCGCCCTCGACCAGGCCTTCAAGTCGAGCGGCGACATTCACTCCGTCGCCGAATATGTCATCCTCCTTGACCATGACATCGCCGACGTTGATGCCGATCCGGAAGCGCATCTGCCGCTCTTCCGGCTGAGCTTCGTTGGCGCGCTCGAGCGCCTCTTGGATCTCGATTGCACAATGAACGGCATCGAGGACGCTCGCAAATTCGGCGAGCACACTGTCGCCCGCTGTGTTTGCGATCCGACCTCGATGCCGCCCAATGAGGTCGTCGACCACGGCGCGATGGGCGGACAATGTTGCCATTGTCGCTTCTTCATCACCGTGCATCAGGCGGCTATAGCCCTCGACATCCGCGGAGAGAATGGCCGCGAGGCGTCTCTCGACCGGAGGAGCCTCCATCGGCAGTCACCGCCTGATTACAATGTCGGCTCGGCTCAAAAGCTGTAAGGCGGAACGCCGTAGTAATCGTCGATCCGGTGAACGTAGGCGCGGTCCGACCAGTTGGGCAGATCGCTCGTGGTATAGCTCGGCGCTTCCTCGAGGCGCCGCCGGTCGAGATCGACGACATACCCGCCCTGCCGAACGTCATACTTCAGCATCCTCCAGGGCAGCGGATGATAGCTCTCGCCAATGCCGAGAAAACCCCCAAAGGACATCACGGCGTAGGCGACATTACCAGAAATTTTGTCAATCATCAGGCTGTATATTGAGCCAAGATGCTCGCCCTGAAGATTATAGACAGCGGTCCCGAC
This sequence comes from uncultured Alphaproteobacteria bacterium, assembly GCA_963703745.1. Classification (GTDB taxonomy): domain Bacteria; phylum Pseudomonadota; class Alphaproteobacteria; order ATCC43930; family CGMCC-115725; genus AP-15. The sequence goes on from CAVPFL010000004.1 coordinate 95,088, forward strand.
GACCTTGTCGCATGAGATCAGGCGGTCCGTCTCGTCCGTAGCGACAGTGCTGGCTGCTGTAGAAGTCTGCATCATACCCTCCGCATCAAAGAGATCGTTAGAGACCAAACGACATCCGCGGTTTGGAGGTTCCGAAGAATTGGCGCCTTCTGAGATTAGGCGCCCAAGCTCCAGAATTTTGCATCGCTCGGAGACAGTACGTACCCGTCGGTGTTTCCCAAAAAGAGATGAAATAGGAAGGCCGCTACGGCACCGCACCCGAAAGGACGACCATGCAGAATATCAGAGAGCTCTATCACAGCCCCAATGGGATCGATGGCACCTGGCACGTGATCCCGATACCGGGCATGTGTTCGTTAAACACCAGCCAACCTGCCCTCAGGCGGGCATATGGCCGAAATCGAGATCGGGGTGTTCCTCAATCAAGGCCACGGCCCAGAGCATCAAGAGCTACTGCGACTGATCGGCACGTTGGTGGACGAAGCACCGCCTGGGAAAGAAGCGGGGAAAGCTCCGTCGAAAAGAAATCTGCCGCCAGCGCCATCGAGACGAGGACCGACGCGTCAATTCGACCCCCCGCTCGGGCGCCAATGAAATTTGATAGGCTACCGCCTTTGGGCGCGTCGAGAAACATCAACCGCGTTGAGCGTGCAGGAGTGTTCGCATTGAAAATCTCAGTGGGTTGAAATCCTGGTAGCCCGGCGTGGTGGGGTGGGGCTGTCGCCGGTAAGCGGTCCGGCGCCACCGGCTGGATACCGCCAGCTTTGCCTGACACTGGATGGTCGGGACAAGGCAGCAAGGCCGGCCAAGACGAAATCCGCGGGTCGACATGCTCCGTTATGCAGGCGCAAGATTTTCCCCGGACGGCCCTGCGGGGTTACGGGCGCCGCCGAAGTGCGCAGCGTGCGGTTTCTGTGATGTTTAACCGGATGCTTCGGATGCCTCCACAAAGAATCGCAGCATCTCGCGACTTGCATCGGGTCCCTCGGGGTCGGTGTAGGAGCCGGCGGGGCTCCCGCCCGACCACGCATGACCCGCCCCGTGCAATACCCACTGCTCTAGGATCGGGCGCCCATTTGCGTCTGCCTGGACCGTACGCGTGTAGCTGATCCCTCCTGAAGACCGGCCAAGGCTGGTCGTCAGCTGCAACTCAGCCCCCGCCTTCGACTGAGCGATGACTTGGTCCCCATTCACTGGGCTGACCGTGTGGTCGCAATCGCCGTGAAGCACGATGGTCGGCAAAGGATGCTTGCGGCCTTCTCTTAATGGTCCGCCCTGCCTCATTGCGGCAAAGGCCGAAGGCATGTCTTTCGCGGCCCCGCATGCAAGTCCGGAATGGACGCAGATTGCTGCATACAGATCCGGATATGCCGAACCCATTATTGCTGCCGCGGAGCCTCCTGCCGACAGCCCCGCGACATAGACGCGAGTCGGGTCGACAGTGAAATCACCCATGATTTGTCGGGTGATTCCGGCGATCAGAGACGGCTCGCCCTTGTCTCGTAACTGGTCGCCGGGGCTGAACCAGTTCCAGCATTTTGAGGGATTTGCCGAGGAGGGTTGCTCGGGATAGGCGACCAGAAAGCATCGTTCTTCGGCCAATTCGTTCATTCGCGTTCCAGCTGCGAAGTCGTCGGGCGACTGCTTGCAGCCGTGCAGCATTACGACCAGCGGCAGCGGTTCTCCGCTGTATTGGCTTGGGATGTAGAGCTTGTATCTTCGGCTGCCCGCTTCATTGGCGAAGACACGCTCCTCGAAGCGGGCTCCGTCCGGCAAGGATATCTTCGCTCCTTTTGCGAGATGGCCGGCCATCCCACGCAGGCCCGTTCCGGACCCGAGCTTCCCAAAGCGCTCGAGGAATCCACACCCCGCCTCAGGCACCTGCGCCTGGGTCAAGGCTTCGGCTGAGGCGACGGTGCCCTGCTGGGTGTCGACGCCAGGTGCGGTCCATGTGCCCGAGCCCGAGTGCAACGGCACCATGTCGATGAGTTGCCTGTTCCGGAACGCCCGCCTCCTTGGCTCGCGATCACACCCCTGCGCGGATTCGAGCGAGTTCGGTTTCTGCGGTAGTCCTTGGAGGAGCGCCATCGCCTCTGCGAGCCGTCCTGCGCGCGTCAGGTGAGTCGCCTCGGCCATGCGTCCGTTCAAGTCCAAAGTCATGATGGTTGTTCCGGTTTCGGAGAGGGTTTACGCAAAGGACCGGCGTGCTCATCCCAGGTTTGGGAGAGGCCACGGACCCGAGTCGGCTGAAGCGCAGCGGTGCGCGCTATCGAATGCGGTCCCTCAGAGCTGTGCCGAGGATCGGACTGACGTGCAGAGCTCCGAGGACGTGGATCGAGGCAATTGTTCGCAGCGCCAGTTCCGCCGAAACGTCGTCGGCGATGCTGGCGAGCCCGAGAACCTGAATGTGAAGTGTCTCGCCGGCGGCCTGAACGGCTTCCAAGTCTTCGCGGCTGTAATGTCTGAGCCCTAGCTCAAGTTGGTGACGGACCACGGACCGCTTGACGGTGTCGATGTGGCGGTCGATCTGGTTGCGAATGGCTGTGCGGATGAAGTCGGTTCGATTCGAATAGAACCCCTCCTGGACGAGGAGATCGACATGACCAAGGTCTACGTAGCCGAGGTTGATGGTGATCTTCTCGCTGTCGCCGGCTTTGGGTCGAAGCTCCCGGACGTTGGTGGCCATTGTCTCTCCATCCATATACCATCCACTTGGATGGTATATGGATGGAATTATAGCCGAGTTTCAAGGCATAAGTGTCGAGCACCCTAAGCGACGCTACCGGAACCGCGGCGTCAGCCCCAGCCGAGCTCCTTCATGGCCCATCCGGCGTTCCAGATCTTCGTCATGTGGCGGATCTTGTCGCCGTCGAAATCCATGACATAGACGTAGTCGGTCGTCGTGCTCTTGCCGGTCGGCGGACAGGGACCGCCCTGGCCCGTATGGGTGGCCGAAAAGACGCCATAGGCGCACACACTGTTTCTGTCATCGTCGGTGGCAAACGACTTCACCGCATAACGCCCGTCGGGCATGAAGGTGAGCAGCCCCTTCATCCAGTCGGCGTATTCCTGAAGAGTTCGAACTTCGGCCAACGGCTCGGCTTGTGCCGCGAAGCTCGCACCAGGCGTGCAATAGGATCGGCACACCTCCCAGCCCTTCCCGGTCTCGCAGGCCTCGAAAAATTGCTTGGCAACTGCCGTGATGTTCGACATGTCTCCCTCCGGGTCACCTTTACCCGCCATCCTCTTACCAAGATTTGAGTGTACGCTCATAGCCTGTTTGGATGCCCAGCGCGGCCTCTAATGGGCGGAGACGTTGCGCGCTAGGAGAGCAGCTTCTTCAACCGCGCGGCGATCTCTTCGGGGGAGTTCTCTTGCGTGAAGCTCGCGGTAAAGCGCCCCTGCGGATCCATCACATAGATGACCGAGCTGTGGTCCATCGAGTAGTCGCCGCCGGCTTCCGGGTGTTTCGCATAATAGACGCGGTAGTCCTTTGCCGCCTGGGCGATCTCTTCCGACGTCCCGGAGAGCGCCAGGATCGGGGCGTCAAAGGCTGTGACATAGGATTTGAGCACCTCCGGCGTATCGCGCTCGGGATCGACTGTGATGAACACCGGACGGACTTCGTTGCGTTGCGATCCGAGATCGTCGAGCGCGATCGAGATGTCGTTGAGCGCGGTTGGACAGGCGTCGGGACAATGCGTGTAGCCGAAATAAATAAGCGACCACTTTCCCTTGAGGTCCGCATCGGTGACGGTCTTGCCGTTCTGGTCGACGAGACGGAAGGGCCCGCCGATCGCGCTGGCGAGCAAGGTCCCGGCCGCACCGCGCGGCGTTTCGTGCAGCGACAGCGCCAGAAAGGCACCGGCTCCGAGGATTACGAGGCCCGCGAATAGCGCGGCGACGAGGACGAAACGCCCTGGCGGATTGCGAGTCATCATTTGACTCTCGCTCAGCGCTGCGTTGGGGGGCCGGCGGCGCCGGGCTTCTCGATCGCGACGCTCACCTCTCGCGTCCCGGCCTTTTCGAAGGTCAGGGTCAGGGGAAAGGACTGCCCCTCGCGCAACGGGCCGTTGAGGCCCGTGAGCATGACGTGGTCGCCGCCAGGCTTCAACGTGACAGGTTGCCCCGCCGGGATATCGAGGCCGGCGAGCGGCCGCATCTTCATGACCATGCCCGCCATCTCCATCGTGTGCAGTTCGGCCTTTTTCGCCACCGGCGAGGAGACCGCAACGAGGCGGTCGGGAGTAGGCGACCGGATCGTCAGGTAGGCGACGCCGTTTTCGGCCTTGGCAGGGGTTGCGCGGGCCCAGGCGTTGCTGACCTCCAGCTGACCCGTTTGCGCCAGCGCGGTGCTGGCGACGACGAAACAAGCGGCGACGGCAAGAAGCTTCCACGCGACCATGGCTGTCAGCCGTGTTTGTGGATCGGGTCGATCCAGCGCACCGCCTCTGGGCGCTCGACCGGCTCGATGTCGAGGTTGACGACAACCGCCTCGTTGTCGCTGCGCACCAGCACACATTCGAGCGTCTCTTCGGTCGAGGCGTTGATCTCCTGGTGCGGCACGTAAGGCGGGACAAAGATGAAATCGCCAGGACCCGCTTCGGCCATATATTCGAGGTGGTCGCCCCAGCGCATCCGCGCCCGCCCCTTCAGGACATAGATCACGCTTTCCAGGTGGCCGTGGTGATGCGCGCCGGTCTTGGCATTGGCGTGAATCTTGACCGTGCCGGCCCAAATCTTCTGCGCCCCGACCCGGGCCAGGTTGATGGCGGCCGCGCGGTCCATGCCCGGAGTCTGCGCGGTGTTCGGGTCGAGTTGGTCGCCCGGAATGACTTTGACGCCGTGGGTCTTCCAATCGACGTGCTCATGCCTGTTGCTCTTGCTGTCGCTCATCTCGATCACCCTGCGAGATCCGGCCTCGTCTTGATATGGTCGCCTGATAGCGAAAAAGGAGTTCCCGATGAAGCTCGCTGTCCCCGACCTGATCTCGAACTCCTATTTCCCGGCGGTAGCGGCCGTCGAGCTCGGCTTCTTCAAAGACGAAGGCCTCGACGTCTCGCTGGAGCTGATTTTTCCGGTCGACCGCGCCTATCGCGAGATGCGCGACGGCAACATCGATTTCGTCGGCGGCTCGGCACATTCGGCGCTGGCCGTCTTTCCCGAATGGCAAGGTGCCAAGCTGCTCTGCGCGCAGGCGCAGGGCATGTATTGGTTCCTTGTCATGCGCGCGGATCTCGGCGCCCGGCGCGGTGATGTCGACGTGGTCAAGGGACGCAGCATCGGAGCCGCACCCTGGGTCGAGATGGGGCTCAGGCGGCTGCTGACTGAAACCGGCATCGATCTCGAGCGCGACGGAGTCCGGATCGCCCCGGTACCGGGTGCTTCCGGGGCGGGCGTGATTAATTTTGGCTTGACCGCGGCGAAAGCGCTCGAAGACGGCCTGATCGACGGGTTCTGGGCGAATGGCATGGGTACCGAGGTCGCGGTGCGCCGCGGCGTCGGCACGGTCGTCCTTGATGTGCGCCGCGGCGACGGGCCCAAGCCCTGCTTCGACTACACGATGTCGGTGCTGGCAACGACCGACCGGTTGATCGGGCAGTCACCCGACATTGCCGCCGCCACGGTGCGCGCCCTGGTCAAAACGCAGACCGCGCTCAAAGACAATGTGAGCCGCGCTACCGAAGTCGGACGTAGGCTCTTTCCGCCGGAAGAGGCGCGCTGATCGCCGATCTGATCCGCCGCGATCTGCCTTACTACGATGCGTCGATTTCGCCGAGCTTTGTCCTCGGCATGAACCAGTTCGCCCGCGACATCGGCATCCTGCGGCGCGAGATCCCCTACGAAAAGGTCGTCGCCACTCAGTTCGCCGAGCTCTGGAGGACCTGACTCGCACGCGATGCCTTCGCCTTGCGGATCGCCTGCCACACTTTGAACGGCGTCGTCGGCATGGTGATGTCCCGTACACCGAGCGGAGCAAGCGCGTCGAGGATCGCGCTGACGACGACCGCGAGCGCCGGCGTGCATCCGCCTTCGCCGCCGGCTTTGATGCCGAATGGATTGGTCGGAGAAAGCACCTCGACGATCTCGGTGGCGAAAGACGGGAGATTGTCCGACCGCGGCATCCCGTAATCCAGGAACGACCCGCAGAGAGGCTGTCCCGATGCCGGATCGATTACGCACTCTTCCCACATCGCTTGGCCAACTCCCTGGGCGATGCCGCCATGGCTTTGTCCATGCACGATCATCGGGTTGATGCAGCGCCCGACATCGTCAACCACGGCATAGCGGGTGATCTCGACCCAGCCGGTTTCCGGATCGACCTCGGCCTCGCAGACCGCGCAACCATTGGGAAAGACCGGGTCGTGCATTTCGTTGTTGGTTACCACGGCAAGTCCGCTATCCAGACCAAGGCGCGCTGCCTCATGCGCCAGCTCGAGAAAGTCGAAGCTGCGATTGCTGCGCGACGCTGCGAAACGCCCATCAGCGAACGCGACCTCGTCTACTGTGGTTTCGAGGATGCGCGCGGTTAGGGCTTTCCCCTTGCCAATCAGCTCCGGCGCCGCCAAGGCGAATAAGGTCGCGGCGTGCCGCATCGACCGGCCGGAATGCGAGCCGCCACCGAGGCTGACACGATCGGTGTCGCCGGTGACCAGATCAATGGCCGCGACCGGCACACCGAGCAGAGCGGAGACAACTTGGGCAAAGCTCGTTTCGTGACCCTGGCCGTTCGGATGGGTACCGATGACGACCTCGACCCGGCCCGCCGGTGTCACGGTGATCTCGGTGCGTTCGCGCGGCGCCCCTATGGAGGATTCGACATAATTCGCCAAACCCAACCCGAGCACTTTGCCGCGTGCCTCGGCTTCACGGCGACGCGCCGCAAAACCACCCCAATCAGCGTTGCGCATCGCGAGATCCATATTCGCTCCATAGGTGCCGCTGTCATAGCGGGCGCCGACCGCATTGGGATAAGGCATCATTTGCGGCCCGACGAGGTTCTTGCGGCGCAGTTCGACACGATCGAACCCAAGCTCTCTGGCCGCCTTGTCGATCAGCCGCTCGATCGCATAGGTCACCTCAGGGCGGCCAGAGCTGCGATAGGCGTTGGTCGGTATCGTGTTGGTAAACACGGCGCGCGAGCGCAGGCTCGCCGCCGGGATGTCGTAAGAACCGGTGACTAGCGCCGACCCCTTCCCCAGCGGAGACAACGACACGCAGCGCCCGCCGACATTGCTGACATTGTCGGCGCGCAACGCCAGAAAGCGGCCGTCGCTTCGCAACGCCAAGGCGACCTTGGTCACCAGATCGCGCCCCTGAAAGTCGCTCAGAAACGCTTCCGAGCGAGTCGCGGTGTACTTGACCGGACGGCCGAGCTTGCGCGCCGCCCAAAGCACAAGACCGAATTCTACATAGACCCGATTGCGCACGCCGAAATTACCGCCGACATCGTAGGACAGCACCCGCACCCGTTCGGGGAAGATCCCGAGCACCGCGGCGAGCTCGGCCTTCTGGCGCACGGGGCCGCCGCTGCCGGCGTAGAGCGTGTAGCGGTCCGTACCCGGGTCGTAATGGCCGAGTGCGGCGCGCGGCTCGATCGGCACCCCGGTCACCCGGCCGATATGCAAATCCATTGCGACAACGTGGTCGGCACCCGCAAAGGCTCGGTCGGTGGCCTCTCTGTCGCCGAACATCGTGTCGACGAGGACATTGTCCGGCACTTCGTCCCACACCCCTGAAGCGCCAGGCGAGAGGGCGCTCTCCGAACTGGCGACGCCGGGCAGCTGCTCATATTCGATCTCGACCGCCTCCGCCGCGTCGAGCGCTACCGGCAGGGTCTCGGCCACTACCATCGCGACCGCTTCGCCTACATGCCGGACTTTGTCGGCCGGCAATAGGGGCTGCGGGCCGATGAAGGTCGTGCCGCCGCCCGGCCCGGTCAGCTTCAGATCGTATCGGGTCGAGGGCACCGGGCTGTGCGGGATCGGGGAAAGCCCATCCCCGAGGCAGTCGCTGCCGGTGAATGCACCGAGCACACCGGGCATTCGCCGCGCCCGCTCAGCGCCTATGTTCGAAATTCGCGCATGCGGAAAGGGCGAGCGAACCATGACGGCATAGGCTTGCCCCTCCATGTTGAAGTCGTCGGTGAACTTGCCCTTGCCGGTCAGCAGCCGTTGATCCTCCTTACGGCGGACCGGTTGGCCGATAGCGCCGATCGCCGTCACAGCCCGAATGTCGATCGCATCGTTCATTCGCCCGCCCTCCGCAATATTGTTCGCCCGGGAGCATTCGAATGTAACCACGCTGATTGCGTGTGACGAAGCTTTGTGGCGTCTGGTCGATAACCGAAAAGTGACGTGCACTTCAGGCGGGAGGGTGCCCATTCTGCCGCTCGTAACCGTGAATGAGTTCGAAGGGAGGGTACCGGTTATGCGCTCGGCATACATCGCGGCGGTCTTCATCGCATTGCGCTCCGGCTTTGGCTCAGGCGCCGTCTGCCGGGACGACGACGCGAGTCGTCGGCACCGTCGACAAGCTCGACGGCGATAAGCTGGTGGTCGACACGAGGAGCGGCCCGGCGGTCACCGTTGTGCTCGCCGACAATGCCACGGTTTTTGGGGTCGAGAAGCGCACCCTTGCCGACATCAAACCCGGCGACTTTCTCGCCTCGGGCGGGGTCAAGGGCACCGACGGCAAGATTCATGCTGTCGAGGTCCGGATTTTCCCAGAAACGCTGCGCGGCACCGGCGAGGGCCAACGACCGTGGGATGTCAAGCCGAACGGTGTCATGACCAACGCCACGGTAGGCACGGTTAGCCAGTCGCCGGAGGGCGGCGTCATCCACGTCAAATACAAGGAAGGGGAGTCCGAATATACAGTCGGGCCGGAGGTGCCGATCCTGGCCTATGTTGCCGGCGACCGCAGCCTGCTCAAACGCGGTGCCGCAATATTCACGATCGCGCAGAAGAAACCTGACGGCAGCCTGACAACAAGCCGGGTGACGGCCGAAAAGAACGGTGTCAAGCCGCCGATGTAGCCTCGGTGAAACCGAGGTCAGTCCGCGACGCCGTTTAGCGCGAAATCGAAAATGTCGAAGTTGCGTAGCCGCCGGGTCTCGGCGAGCTGGCGATAGTCCGGGGTCAGTGGCCGCGACAGAATGAACGGCACTCGTTGCTCGCCGAGCCCGCCATGCGAGCGCAGGCGATGGCCGGCGAGGCCCGAAAGATCGTGCTCCGCGCGCGAGGCGCCGATCGCTGTATTGGCGTCACCGAGCACGACGAAGTCGGCCTCGCGGTCGAACGGCAGTTCGAACCGCGCCGCGGCATCCGCCCCGTCGAGAACGAGCGCGACCCCGGGCAGCGCGGCACTCGCTGCCATCAGCGAGGAGAGCTCCATAGCTCTGCGAGAGTAGACCCGCACGAACGAGCCCAGCGCGCCGTGATGGCGCACGAAGGGGTCGGTAATCGGGCAGATCACCCGCACCGTGCCGGCGCCGAAACGCTCGTTGAGGGCGTCTTCGAGAAAGACCACGTTGGGCGCGCCATCCGGCAGCGCCTTATCGTTCATGCCGTGGTCGGCGACGAGCCCGACAACAGCACCGAGCTCGACAAGGCGACCCACTCGCGCGTCGATCGCGCGATGGAAAGCGTCGGCTTCCCGATCGCCTGGCGCGTGGGCATGCTGGATGTAGTCCGAGAGCGACAAATAGAGGAGATCGGCCTCCCGGCGCTCGAGCAGCTTGACACCGGCATCGAGCACGAACAGCGACAGGTCCGCCGAGTACATATCCGGCTTTAGCCGCCCGACCATCGCCTCGACCTCAGGGGAGGCGCATTCGGAGGAAAAGCAGATGCCGGAAAGATTTCGTCCGAGGAGCTTGCGCAGTTTGTCCTTCGCCGTGATTGCCGCGGACCTGATGCCGGCGCCGGCCATTAGCGCGAGGATCGTCTCGCAGCGCATCAGCCGTTCGTCGGTCATCATGACCTCGCGGCCGGTTTCGCGATCGAGGTAGTAGTTGCCGGCGATGCCGTGGATCGACGGCGGCGCGCCGGTCACGATCGAGACATTGTTCGGGTTGGTGAATGTCGGCATGGCGGCGTCGGCCCGACCGATATAACCGGTGCGGCGGAAAGAGCCGATCGTCGGGAAGACGCCGTCCGGAATCCCGCGTTCGAGATATTCAGGATCACACCCGTCGACGCAAATCACTACACTCGGACGCTTTGGCTTGCGGTAGCGACGACCGTTCAGCTCGATCAAGTCAGACATCTGCTCCTCTCCATCCCCAATTATCGCCCGAAACGCGCTGGAGCGCACGCGCGAGAAGCTGATATCGTGGGTGCGAGACACAAGGCATCACAGCAGGAGATCGGCACTATGGCTTCGAACGGAAAGGTCGCCCTTGTCACCGGCGGCGGCAGCGGTATCGGCAAGGCCTCAGCATTGGCGCTCGCCGAAGAAGGGTTCGCGGTCGTCGTCGCTGGCCGGCGCCCAGAGCCGCTCCAAGCGGTAGTCCACGAGATCGAGAGCAAGCAGGGTCGCGCGCTCGGCGTGCCGACCGACGTCGGTAAACCGGACTCGGTGCGCGCGCTGTTCGCCAGGACCAAGGAAACCTACGGCCGGCTCGACGTGCTGTTCAATAACGCCGGCTTTGGCGCGGCAGGGCCGATCGAAGAGCTGCCCTACGAGCGCTGGAAGGGGGTCATCGACTCGATTTTGAACGGCTCGTTCCTGTGCACGCAGGAAGCCTTCAAGATCATGAAAGACCAGAAGCCGATGGGCGGGCGGATCATCAACAACGGCTCGATCTCGGCACACGTGCCTCGGCCCGACTCGGCCGCCTATACCTCGGCCAAGCATGCGATCACCGGGCTTACCAAATCGACCTCGCTCGATGGCCGCAAATACGACATCGCCTGCGGCCAGGTCGATGTCGGCAACGCCTTGACCGAGATGACCCAGCGCATGACGCGCGGCGTGCCGCAGGCCAATGGTGCGGTCATGGTGGAGCCGACGATGGATGTGCAGAACGTCGCCCGCGCCGTCGTCTTCATGGCTACCGTGACGCCGGAGGCCAACGTGCAATTCCTGACCGTGATGGCCACCAAGATGCCGTTCGTCGGCCGCGGTTAAGGACTGAACCTAACGCTCCCGTCACTCCTCCTCTTCCTCGAGTGCGCTTTCGTGCCAATGGCGCAACAGCCCGCGTGATAGGCCATCGAGGACGAGATAGATCACGATACCGGTCAGCGAAAGCAGGAACAGCGCGGCGAACAGGCGGGGGATGGCCAGGCGATAGCCCGCTTCAAGTATACGGAAAGCGAGCCCGGTCTCGGCGCCGCCGGTGCCGGCGACGAATTCGGCGACAACCGCCCCGATCAGAGCCAGCCCCCCGCTAATCCGCAGGCCGGCGAGAAAATAGGGCAACGCCGTCGGCAGCTTGAGGTAGCGCAGGACCTGCACCGGCGAGGCGTCGTAGAGCCGGAACAGCGCCAGCAGATTGCGGTCGGCGCTGTTCAACCCGACCGTGGTGTTGGCGACGATCGGGAAGAATGCGACGATCCAGGCGCAGACCAGTAGCGCCAGAAACGGTTGGCGCACCCAGATGATGATCAGCGGGGCGATCGCCACGATCGGCGTTACCTGCAGGATCACGGCATAAGGGAAAAGGCTGAGCTCAAGGATGCGCGATAGCGAGAACAGCACCGCGATCATGCCGCCGAGGATAGCGGCTGCCGCGAGCGCTGCGAGTGTCACACGCAAGGTCACCAACAGCGAGCCGAGCAGACTTGGGCCGTCGGTCCACAAGCTCGCGGCGATCGCGAGCGGGCCGGGCAGGATGTAGGGAGGTATTTTCTCGACCTGGACGACCACCTGCCACAGGGCGAGGAATGCGGCGCCGACGGCCAGCGGAGCGGCGAGGCGCGCCAGGCGTAAGGTTTGCGCAGGGTTCATGATGCTGCCCCTCACCCTCCCGCTCCGCGGGTTCCTCACTCTCCCCGCGAGCGGGGAGAGTGTTGGGGTGGGGGGCCATTTTTTGGAGTTTGATCCGCCATCGCCCGCGCCAGCTCCTCCGACACCGTCGCGCAAATCGTGGCATAGGCGGGCGACGTGCGCAGCGCACGTTCACGCGGCTGCGGCAGCTCGACAGAAAGATCAGCGGCGATGCGGCCCGGTCGGGTCGTCATGACCGCGATCCGGGTCGAGAGGTAGACTGACTCGAAGACGCTGTGCGTCACAAAGACAACGGTCGTACCTCGGCCTTCCCAGAGCCTTAGCAAATCGTCGTTGAGCGCCATCCGGGTGATCTCGTCGAGTGCCGCAAAAGGTTCGTCGAGGAGCAGAAGATCGGGATCGGTGACCAACGCGCGGGCGATCGAGACCCGCATACGCATGCCGCCCGAAAGCTCGCGAGGATAGGCGCGCTCAAACCCGGCGAGCCCGACCGCGCGGAGTTCCTCGCGGACGCGCTCACGCTCGGCGGCCCCGACCCGTCCGGCGAGACGAAAGGGCAGCAGCACGTTGTCGATTACCGTACTCCACGGCATCAAGGTCGGATCCTGGAAGACAAACCCAACCCGCCCCGACGATATCCGGCCGTCGCCATCGGCGGTCAGCGAGAGGTGCCGCTCGCCTTCGCTCGGCTCGGCGAGACCGGCGATGATGCGCAGCAGGGTGGTCTTGCCGCAGCCGGAAGGGCCGACGAGGCTTAGGAACTCGCCCCTACCGACATCCAGATCAATCGCATCGAGGGCTGTAAGTCCCGAGCGGAAACGCTTGCCGATACCATGCAAATTGATGATCGAGCTCGTGCCACGTCTTTGAGACAAGGGCCGGACGCGGTCCTACGCTCAGGGCCGCATTCCGACCTTCTTATTAATAAATTGCAATGTGTAGGCCTTACGGAAATCCAGGTCCTTCGGGTAGACGCCCGCCTTTGACATCGTGTCGAAGAAATCACGCCAACGCGCATCGGTCATTGTCCCAATGCCGTATGTCTTGGCGTCGCCGCTGTCGACGATGCCGTACTCCTTGATCTTGGTGATGCCGTAGGCGAGCAGCGCGTCGGTCATCTCCGGGTTGTCGCGCTTGATCAACTGGTTCGCCGGAGCGGGGTCGCCGTATAGATAACTGTACCAGCCTTCGATGCTGGCATTGACAAAGCGCTGTACGAGGTCCGGTTTTTCCTGCGCCAGCTTCTTCGAAGTCTGGATTATCGAGCCATAGCTCGAGTAGCCGGCATCGGCGAGGAGCAGGACGACCGGCTTTACCCCCTGCGATTCGATTGTGAACGGCTCGCTCGACAGATATCCCTGCTGGATAGCCTTGGGGTCGGCGAGGAACGGCGCGACGCTGAAGGTGTAGGGGCGGATCTGGTCGTCGGCGTAACCGAACTTATTCTGCAGAAACAGCCAGCTGGTTACGCGAGTGTCGGAGCCGATCATGATCGGCTTGCCTTTGAGCGCGGCGAGATTGTCGTTCCCTTGACCGGGGTGGGCGATCAGCACCGACGGGTCTTTCTGGAAGATCGCGGCGACGGCCACCATCGGGATGTTTTGGCTTGTGAAATTCAGCGGACCAAAGGAGTTGGGCGCCAGATTGAAGTCGAGGCGGCCGGCGGCAAGCAGCTGGGCATGATTGACCTGCGGTCCACCCTGCCGCAACGTAACCTCGAGCCCGTGCCCCCTATAGATGCCGGTGGCGATCGCCTGATAATATCCGCCGTGCTCTGCTTCCGCCTTCCAGTCGGTGCCAAAGCTGACGCTCTCCGCCGCGGCATAGCGGGCAAACATCAAGCCGGCCACGGCACAGAGACCGGCTCCGATCAGAACGCGCATCCCCACCTCTCCCCTTCTTCCTGCGGCGATTGCGAGTGTAGTCAAGCGTCGCTCGACCGTCGAGCCGCCAACGCGCTGAGAAAATTGCGTGATCATGGTATACTCCGAGATGTCTCCCCCTCCGGATAGGGGTGGGCGAGCGCAGGGAGCGCAAGATGAAAAATTTACTGACCGTAGTCGGAGACGGCAACGCGGGTCCGGTTCTCGACGCCGCGTTGATGACGGCACGACGCTTCAACAGCCACATCGTCGGGCTGCACAGTCTGACCACCGAATACGCCGTCGTGTTTGGTGGCGAGATGGGGTTTTCGATCTCTTCCGAGGTTGACCGCACCCTCGAGCGGGAGGGTCACGAGCGGCGTGACCAGGCCCGGCGGCTGTTTCGCGAATTCATGAATTCGAAGGGTGTGCCGATCGGGCCGATGTCGCCGGGCCATAACGCTCCGAGCGCCTCCTGGCGCGAAGAGGATGGCCGGCAAAATGCGGTCGTCGGGATGATCGGGCGGGTCTATGACCTGATCGTCGTCGAGCAGCCGGAAAAGCTCGCGTCGATCGCCGAGGCAACCCTCGAGGATGCCCTCTTTGAGAGCGGTCGTCCGGTGCTAATGGTGCCAAAACGGACGCCGCCGACCATGGGCGAGGTGGTCGCAATCGCGTGGAACGGCAGCACCGAGACAGCCGTGACGGTCGCTATGGGCATGCCTTTTCTCGAGCAGGCGCAGCACGTCGTGATCGTCGCAGTCGGCCCGCAACACATGCCCGAACCGGGGCCCGAGGGTGAGGAGCTCGCCAGTACGCTCGAGCGGCACGGCATCACCGTCAGCTTGCGCACAGCCTACGGCCGACAAAAAGCCCAGGGCGAGTCGTTTCTGAAGGAAGCCATGGAGGCGGGTGCCGATCTCTTGCTAAAGGGCGCCTATACGCAAAGCCGCATCCGCCAGATGATCTTCGGTGGCGGCACCCGCCACATCATTATGGAGTTGAAGATCCCGGTGCTGATGGCCCGCTGAGCCCCCACCCTTCCCTCCCCCGCGAGCGGGGGAGGGTTAGGGAGGGGGCCTTTTGATCAGGGCGAGTGTGCGAAGCATCTCGTTGGTCTGGATCATCAAGGCTTCGTCGCCGCCGAAGCCCGGCTTGGAAAGCAGGAAATCCGGCCGGCAGGCCAGGCCGATTTGCGCGGTTATCCGCGCGGACTGATCGGTTTCGTTGCCGCTGCCCCCAAGGCAGCAGCCCATCCCTTTCTCGCGGGCATAAAGCACCGCCTCGATCGTATTGTTGATGCCGCCGAGATCAGGAGTCTTGATCTGGGCGTAATCGGCTGCTTCGGCATCGGCAAAGGCTTTGATGTCGTCGAGGGTGTTGCACCATTCGTCGACGATGATCTTGACTTGGCTACCTAGCCGCGCGAGCGCAGAGCGCAACGCGCGAAAGGCGTCGATCTGCGCCTCCCGGCTCGTAGCGATGATAAAGCTCTCAAGCAACAGCTCGTGCGGCCGCACCGCGGCTTCGAGCTCGCCGAGATAGACGGCAATCGCGTCGATATCGCCTCCGAACAATTCCCCGATCGTGCCGTAGACATCGAGATGGATGCGAGGCCGGTAATCCCGGTCGCCGATCTGGCGAATGCGCTCGGCGATCCCGTTCGCATAGGCGATCAGCTTCTCGCCCTCCAGCCCGATGTCGCGCTCGACCTGTTGGAACGAGGCGTGCGGCAATAGCTCGACCCGCTTCAGGATCATGCGGTCGATCATCTGCACGTCCTCCTTGTGGCAGGACGCCAGGATCGGGATCGGTGCCGTGGCGAGCGCGCAACCGTACTCTCGGCCGACGATCTCCGCCATCGTGCAGCGATTGGCGAGCGCCGCGGCGTGCAATAGGGCCTGGGTGATGCCGTATCGTAACGCGGTGTGCAGCCTCTGGCCGTCTTGGACGAACCCATCGACTTCTTCGGCCAGGTCGCGGAAGCAGTCGATCGGCCGGCCGCGCAGCACCTCGCGCATCGTTGTGCGCAGGAACCCGAGATGCTGATCCGCCTGAAACAGCGGGTCGCGGCCGGCCACACCGGTCAGAATCACGTCGGTGCAGTCGCCGAAGGCCACTTGCCCGTCATCGAGCAGCAGCATCACCGAGATCGCCGTTCCCGGCTGGACGATCTTTTTGAAGCCCGGGCTCAGCGGCCGGCCTGGGTAAGCAAAGCCGTCGGGCCGGGCGCCGGCCTTGACCGCCGCAAGGTCACGATTGAAGAACCCCGACCGTCCGACGACCGGGATGACGTCGTTGATGTTCATGCGCTCATCTTCCCTCCCCCCGCTCGCGCGAGGCTACGGCATTCACACATCTCACTAGATTTTGTGGGTCGGTGCAGTGCATGCTGCTACATGGTGGTTTGGGGGAGAACCAAGGATGATGCCTTTGGAGCGGATTGGCGAGTTTGGGGATATCCGCCGAGCGGAGCGGGGTGCTTGGCTGTTTGACCGGATTGTTTCGACTGGATCTTTGGTGTTTCGCCGGGTTGGTGGTGACCGCGCCGGGGAGATGGCGGCGCATCGCTTTTTGGCCTCGCCGGCGGTCACCGCGGTTGAGATCATCCAGACGCTGGGCGGGCGAACGGGCGAGCAATGTCAGGGACGGCGGATCGTCGCGGTTCAGGACACCACCGAGATCAATTTTAGCGGACGCGCTCGGGCGCGTCGGGGTCTGGGTCCCGCTGGCGACGGGAAGACACCGGGTTTTTTTGTGCATGGGGTTGTCGCCGTCGATCGCGAGGATGAAGCCGTGGTCGGCTTGTTGGATGCCGCGATCTGGACCCGAACCGCCGGCAAGCGGGCTGCCACGCGGCGCCAGCGTCGGCTTGACGAGAAGGAATCGCAGCGCTGGCTGAGCGCAACCGAGGTGGTTGCCAAGCGCGCCGCCGGGGCCAACCAGCTGATCGTGGTTGGGGATCGCGAAAGCGACATCTTTGCGCTGTTCGCGCGCCGCCCGGCGCGCGTCGAACTGGTGGTCCGTGCGGCGCAAGACCGCACGCTCGCGGATGGCACGCGGTTGTTTGCGCAGCCCGCGGCATGGCCGGCACTGGGCATGGCTGAAGTGCGGGTGGGGCCGCGCGGCCCGGGCGACAAGGGGCGTGTGGCCACGGTCACCCTGCGGGCCGGGCCGATCCGCGTGCGGCGACCGCATAATGGGGGCGATCCCAATGATCCCGAATACCGCGATCTGAGCTTGGTCGAGGCGCGCGAGGAACAGCCACCGCGCGGCACCGCGGCCATCCATTGGCGGCTGATCACCACCCTGCCGGTCGCCGATTTGGCGGCAGCCGAAGAGATTATTCAAATCTATCGGCTGCGCTGGCGCATCGAACAGGTCTTCCGCGCCAGCAAAAGTGACGGTCTGGAATTGCCGGACGTCCAGGTGCATGACGCCGACCGCCTGTTCAAGTTGGGGGCGCTGGCCATCGGCGCCGCGGTGCGCACGATCCAACTGGTCGATGCCCGCGCGGGCGGCCCCAGACCGGCCGCCGATGTTGCCGGCCCGGACACCCTGGAGGCCGCCGATGCGATTGCGCCAACTCTCGAAGGCAGGACGCCGCGTCAGAAGAATCCCCACCCGCCCCGCTCCTTGGCGTGGCTGTCGTGGATTGTCGCCCGGCTGGGCGGCTGGAATTGCTACTACAAGCCGCCCGGGCCCAAGACGATGCGCGCCGGTTGGGATCGGCTCGCGGCGATGGTCGCCGGATTCCACATTGCCTTGATCGTAAGTCATTGATAAATACGTATTATTTGTGTGAATCCCGTAGCGCGCGAGGAGAGGGTCGCGGTGAGTAACACTCGCCTAACCAAACCGCGAGACGTTGACTGCTTTCTCGGTGATGAATTCGAGCAGAGCCGGGGTGCCCTCGCGCGTCTTCGCGATGCCGCGGCGGATCGCCGGCACGATCTCCTCGGGCTCGGTGATCCGCTCGCCATAACCGCCGAGCGCCTCGGCGAAGTTGGCGTAATGACCGCTGATGTCGGTCGAGCGGTACTTCTCGGTAGAGACCGGCATCACCTTCAATTCGATCGCCATCGAGAAATTGTTCATCAGGATCGACAGGATCGGGATGCGCTCGCGCACCGCGGTCTCGAAATCCATGCCGGTGAAGCCGATCGCGGCATCGCCCCAGACATTGATGCAGAGCTTCTCGGGCTTGGCCAGTTTCGCCCCCATCGCCAGCCCGAGCCCGTAGCCGAGCTGGGTGGTCTTGCCCCACCCGATATAGCCGAGCGGCGTCTGGCTTACCCAGAACGGCGAGAGCTGGTCGCGCGGGCTGCCGGCGTCATGGGTGATGATCGTCTCCTTGACATCGACCGTGTGCAGCAACTCCCAGATCACCCGATAGGGCGACAGCGGCTTGGTGTTCTGGGTCAGCCGCGGCATCCACTGCTCCATCCACTCGCCTTTAAGCGAGGCGATGCCACGGGTCACACCGTCGAGCCGGCCGCGGGGCTTTCCATGCAGCCGGTCCTTCACCTCCACGAGCAGCGCGTCGAGGGTCAGCCCGGCGTCGCCGACCGCCGCGAGTTCGACCGGCACGTCCTTGTTGATGTCCGTTGGATCGAGGGTGGCGTGGGCAATGCGTTTACCCTTGGGCATCGGCGTCGCAAAGCTCGAACGGGTAAAGCTGCAGCCGATGCCGAAGACCAGATCGGCGTTCTGCAGGAAGGTGTGCAGCTGCTTCGAGATGCCGATCCCGCCCGAACCGAGCGCCAGCGGATGCGCCTCGGGGAAGGCGCTCTTGCCCGGCAAGGTGGTCATGACCGGCGCTTCGAGCAATTCGGCCAAATCCTGCAATTGCTTCCAGGCCTTGCCGTAATGGACGCCCTGCCCGGCGACGATGACCGGGCGCTGCGCCTCGACCAGAGCCGCCGCAATGGCAGAAACCGAGCGCGGGTCGGGGCCGCTCTTCAGCCGCGGCGTCTTCTGGTACTCGATCGGGCCGCTGATCTCCTCGCGCAAGAGGTCGGACGGAAACTCGATCAGCACCGGCGCCGGCCGCCCGTTCTTGACTTGGGTGAAGGCCCGACGCAGCGCCTCGACGGTGGCGTCGGCCACCGTGACCTGTTCGCACCATTTGGTGACGTTGCGGTAGTTGAGCGCGGCGTTGAAATTGGGGCGGACCTGGTTGATGTTGCGGGCATAGCCGGCCGGAAGCACGACGACCGGGCAGGAATTGCCCCAGGACTGGGCGACGCCGCCAAAGGCGTTCTCGGTGCCGGGGCCGTGCTGCATCGCAAAGACGCCGATCCGGTCGCCCGAGGTGACCTTGGCGATCGCGTCGCACATGTGCAGCCCGATCCGCTCCTGGCGGACCATGATCGTGCGGATGTCGGCCTCGGCCGCGGCTTCGATGATCGGGTTGACCGGATAGCCGATCAGAAACTCGATCCCCTCGCGCTTCAGGATCTCGGCGACGGCGTTGGCGACTTTCATGGCAACTCTCCTCGGCGTTCAGCAACAGCCCCGATTGTGACACAACGCGCTGTGCGGTGCGAATTCTTGAAAACCGCGCACCCCTGTTATGACCGGGATAAGAGGGCGAAAATCGCTTTCAGACCCAAAATCGACCAAGATTATCGTCAATAAGTCCATTTATATCAGATGCTTATGACATTGCCCATCGAGCACGCAACAGGGGGCATTTTTGCGCCTTGCAGGGAGCCGGATTGGGCTAACAGGGTGGAAACAGGGGACGTACGAGCAAACGCGATTTTTCGCCGTGGCCGCCCGTCGCGCGCGCGGAGACGAAGCGTCGGCTCCACCGATCGGGCACCAAGTCGGGTTTCTCGGGGAGAACGTAATCCGCAATCTTGGCACCAAGATGGTGAGATTACCGCCGTCGTCGGAGCGCCACCAAGAAGGGGGTTGGCCTGGTGGGATTGCGGCAGAATGGCCCTACCAGATGGTAGGGTTTGAACATGAAGAGCGAGGAGGCCCATCGATTGGCTCGCGAGCTGGCAAGGCTGACCGCGAGCCGGTGGATCGTTTGCGCCGCGATGAAGCCGTCGGTCTTGCAGATCGCCTCTTGGCTATCGGCAAGTGCTGCGCGGCGCGGCTCAACACCAGGACGGCGAGCTAGCGTCACTGTCGATCCAGCCTCGGTCTTCTCGGCAGGCCTGCCTCTTCGCTCGAGGTCCGCGCGAATACGCCTGCACGTTATTAGCCGTGAAGAAAACCAATCAGGGAGAGATCGCGATGAATACCGATACCGTCCACCAAAACATCCGAGCCAGCTCGAATTGCGGGCGGTGACGAACAGCCAGGGCCCGCGAAAGTGCGGGTAATGATCTTCTTCAACATCCCAGTAAAACTGCGGTTTCTCGGCAGGTTTTGAACGCCGTCCGAAACAACATCCAGCACGGGATTGGCTCCTGTTACCCGCCGGCACCACGACCCGTTGCCGAACCCTCTCGCGAGGGCACCCATCTTGCCCCCCCTGTATGGCTCTGGCCACTGTGCCATATCCATGCTGCGGCCGATCCCGGTGATATTCATCGGAACTTGCATATGTATCATCTCATCTAACAACGTCCTCTTCATTCCTAATAGAGCAGCGAACGAGCGTCCTGATGTTGAGCGGTCATTAGTGGCCTGAGGTGAATGAACTGTCATTGAATGGCTTATAACCGCAAAAGGCTGAACCAACATATTGGGGCTCGGCCAACCACGTGTAACAATCCCGCCGCTCATTCCGGGAAATACCGAATGCTCGTCTCAATGCATGGAGCTTTGAGCATATAATGACCTTGGGGATATATCTCTTCTACTCGCCCGATCCGTATAACCAATCGCCTCTGCATTACCCCACGCATCGGATCGTTAGTATCCGACGTAGTTCTCATTTCACCAAAGCCAATCATGCTCAGCTCATCACCTGGCCCAGGCACGATGTCATCCAGTCGAAAGTGGTGGTTGAATAAGGCGGGCTGATCTTGTGGAGCAACGACCGTTAGAATTGCTAGATCCGCGTCTCTGTCCTAGTGCTTTGCACCATTCAGAGGATTCACGAGAGCGTTAGGATCTGCGATACTGGGCCATTGCTTGGGGGATCGGGCGATGGCTCAAGGGGTATGCGTGGTTCTCAACACTGCGGAGCGCGAGCAGTTGGCGGCGATCGTGGCCGACCGCAACCGGCCGCGCAAGCACATCGAACGGGCGCGCATCGTGCTCGCCTCGGCGGATCGACACTCGGCGCAGTGGGTGGCGCACAGCATCGGCGTCAGTCGGCCGACAGTGTGGCGGTGGCAACAACGGTTTGCCGAGACCGGGGTTGAGGGTCTGCTGCGCGACAAGACCCGCAAGCCCGGCAAGGCGCCGATCGCGGCGGAAACGACGGCCCAGGTAGTGGCGCTGACGTGTACGGAACCGCCGCACCAGGCGACCCACTGGACCGGCCGAGCGATGGCCAAGACAACCGGCCTCTCGCCGAGTTCGGTGCAGCGCATCTGGCGGGCGCACAAACTGCAGCCGCACCGCCTGCGCACCTTCAAGCGCTCGCGCGATCCCAGCTTTGCCGCCAAGCTGACCGACATCGTCGGCCTCTATGTCGATCCCCCGGCGCATGCCGTAGTCCTCTCGCTCGACGAAAAGAGCCAGATCCAAGCACTCGATCGCACCCAACCCGGACTGCCGATCAAGCCTGGGCGCTGCCAGACCATGACGCACGACTACAAGCGGCATGGCACGACCACCCTGTTTGCTGCCCTCAGCGTGCTCGACGGGACGGTGATCGGCCGCTGTATGCAGCGCCACCGCCACAGCGAGTTCATCCGCTTCCTCAATGCCGTCGAGCGCGAGGTCCCGGCCGGCAAACTGATCCACACGGTGCTCGACAACTACGCCACCCACAAGCATCCCAAAGTGCTGGCCTGGCTGTCGCGCCATCCGCGCTGGACCTTCCACTTCACCCCGACCTCGGCCTCCTGGCTCAACGCGGTCGAGAACTTCTTTTCCAAAATGACCCGTCAACGCATCCGCCGCGGCGTCTTTCGTTCGATCGCCGACCTGCAGACCGCCATCAACGCTTATCTCGCCGAGCACAATACCAATGCCAAACCGTTCGTCTGGACCAAATCCGCCGACGCTATCCTGGCCAAACTCGAGCGCCTCCCTGTACCATCTGTTTGAGCCAGTGCACTAGATGCTCGATTCGATTTTGCAGTCCGCAATTTTTCCGTCGTGTAAGTAAATCCCTCTCATGTGTCGAAGATCGAGATCCTTAGGGGGAGAAGAAAATCAGGCAACGCTGAAGAGTGATGCGTAGGGATCGGTTTGAGGTGGACCCCGATGGTGAGACAGCCGGAGCCGCTGCTTAAGGTGTAGCCCGGCCGATTTCGATGTCGGCTCCGATCGCGGTGACCGCGATGGCTAGTTTGACGATTCTACTTTTCACCTCATCAATATCAAATCCTTTGTTGGCTGTGGCGCCTGTGGGTATGTGGGCGAAGGCGAGCATTTCCCCGCTGTCCGAGCTGGCTCGGGAAGCGGGGGAAGCGGAGCCGGTCGGCAACGCCGATCGTCCACATATCCACAGGCCTTCCTGGTAAATTTGCCGCGGCGTGCGATAGCCGAGGCTCTGGTGCTGGCGCTCCTCATTGTAGAAATCGAGCCAAGCTCCAATACCTGCTTTGGCCTCCGACACGCTCGCATAGGCGTTGAGGTAGACCTCCTCGTATTTGAGGCTTCGCCACAGCCGCTCGACGAAGATGTTGTCCATGCACCGGCCCTTGCCGTCCATGCTGATGGTGATCTGATGATCCTTCAGCGTGCCGGTGAAATCGTCGCTGGTGAACTGACTGCCCTGGTCGGTATTGAAGATCTCGGGCCGGCCGTATCGGCAGAGCGCCTCCTCGAGCGCCTCGACACAAAAATCGGCGCCAAGCGTGTTCGACAGTCGCCACGCCAGCACCGCGCGGCTGACCCAGTCCATGACGACCACCAGATAGAGAAAGCCCTTGGCCATCGGGATATACGTAACGTCCGAGCACCACACCTGATTGACCCGCTCGATCGCCATCCCGCCGAGCAAGTACGGGTAGATCTTGTGCTCAGCTGCCGCCTTGCTGGTGTGCGGGCGCTGGTAGATCGCCACCAGTCCCATCAGACGCATCAGTCGCTGGACCCGCTTGCGGTTGACTAGGTGACCCCGGGTGGCCAGCCATGCCGCCATTCGGCGCGAGCCGTAATAGGGCCGCGCCAGATAGTGCCGGTCGATCAACGCCATGATGGTACGGTCCTCCTCGCCGACCTCGTCCGGCCGCCGGTAGACCGAAGAGCGCGATATCGCCAGCAAACGGCACTGCTGTGATATCGGCAGCGCCGGATCCGTGCGCTCGACCAGCGCGCGCCGTTCCGCTCGGCTCATTTGCCGAGCTTTCGTGCCAAAAAATCGTTTTCGACCTTCAGTTGGCCAATCTGCCGGTACAGAAGATCGACCTGCGCCTCGCTGGCCACACTCTCGACCGTTGCACCGCCGCCTTCGAAAACACTCGCCGCCCCGTCCAGCAGCTGCTTCTTCCAGTTATAGATCTGGTTCGGATGGACCCCGAACTCACTCGCCAGTTCGGCGATCGTCCGGTCACCCCTGACCGCCGCCAGCGCCACCTTCGCCTTGAACGCCGCATTGTGCTTCTTCCGTGTCCGCTTCATGTCCTGCTCCTGCGCCATCGCGCTTTCTAGGGGCAGGGCTCCACCTTAGCCAACTGTCTCATTTTTGGGGTCCATCTCAGTTGCAGAATCTTCCTCACTTCCTCGAAGCAATGAGCGGCGGGAATGGCAATTGCACGACACCCCTCCACATGAATAACGAACGCCGTCCCTATTAGTTGAGGGGCCCGTTGTTGACAACAAACAGACTAAGCAAAGCCCGGCTGAGGGAATCATTCCTTAATAGATCTTCGCCCCGTCGAATGACCTCGTCCCAAACAAAGCCATCCGGGATCTTCATTTATTGTCGGTATCGCCCTGCACCTCAAAGTCTGCATATAGTTCCCGACCGGAAATGTTCCGGAGGCTGATTGTACGGCTACCATCTGCTACCAACGGGAGGGGCCGTCGGATTGGCGGCAAGCGCAGCGGCGGGACGTTCTCCCGGTCCTCGGCCTCGGGTATTGTATGAAGACGGCCGCGCGCTCGGTTTTCCGCGCCCGCCTTAGGACTTGTCTTACGATCAGCTGTTTGCAGCTTGCCAACGAAGTAGAAAGTCGGTCATGCCCGCAAAAGCATAGGATTGTTCTGAGAATGTAAATTCGTGTTTTTGTCTCATATTAAACAATCTAAGATGTCACACGCGCCCCACGCAACTCTTGTGACCCTGATCGTGGACTCCCGAGTGCCTCAACCGCCAAGCTGGTGAACTGTTGCGGAATTGTTATTTCGTTACTTGACTCGATAAGGGCACCAAGATGGTGACTCCTCGCAGGATGATCCCATGGAAAATGTTGGATTGCATGGATTAGCCTCGGGCTCGGGACTTGTTCAGGGTCACCGCGGCGCGAATAAGAGTCTTTAACGCCTCTTCGTCTATCTTCTCGCCCTCGCGGAAGTCGATGCCGCGCCTTTTGTTCCCCTCTAGACTGGAATTGAAGAGGCCCGAAGGATCTGGCAGAGCCGCCCCCTTTGCGAAGGTCATCTTCACGACGTTCTTGTAAGTCTCGCCTGTGCAGATAATTCCGTCGTGCTCCCACACCGGTACTCCTCTCCACTTCCATTCCTCGACGACTTCGGGATCGGCTTTCTTGACTAAGCCACGGAGCCGGCCGAGCGTCTCGCCTCGCCAGTCGCCAAGCTCCTCGATTCTCGCGTCTATCAGCTGAGAAGGAGACTCGCTTTTCTGCGACCCGCTCTTCTTCATACCCGTTTCTCCTCTTTAGTCCCGAGGCTTTCGTAAATAGGGGTCACCACTATGCCGGTTCTACCTGCAGCTGCGGTTACCTCCTAAGTATCTGAGAACAGCACCATAATGACGCTTATGCGGCGCGGCGGTTTTTCGCGATAAGCCAGTAGACACAGGATAACGCGTGCTCATGGTCATGGCGGTTGCTCGAGGGGGGCAACCGCCCAGCGGCCGTGGGAATCAGCTGCGACTCAACGCGTCGTCCCATCGAAGCGGGAGTTCAGCGCCCTTCGCGTTCCATCGTACGAAGCGCGTCGCGCCCATGTATGGGGCCATCTTCTTCATGGCTGCCACGTGCGGCGGCGCGGCAACAAACGCCTGTAGAGCCGCCTCGTTCTCCCACACCGACAGGGTCCAGAACTGCTTGGCGGCGAGGCGGGCCCGCAAGGAATAGCCGATCAAGCCAGAGCTTGTGCGCAGTTGGCGTTGGATGCGGGCGGAGTACACGACAAGCCGTGGAAGGGACCAAGCGCTGTTGAGCGGCAAATAGGAGACTAACGCGACATAATCCCGCTCTGGTGCGGCGCAGGAATAAGACCGCCAGGGCGTTTCGGTCATCCCACGGACCTCCCGGCTAGTGAACCTGCCCTCGTCCTCTGGTGCGACACATGTCGTGCACCCGGCACTCCAGTTTGGCGACTTCGTCCTCAGAACAACAAAAGCGAAAACACGGGGGCGCAATTGCGGTTCCGCGCTTAGGCGTCTGCCGTACCGGCGAGCGCGTCGCTGTCCGGCAGACCTGTGGTTCGAGCGCGACCAACTCGCCGCCCCGCCGCAGCTCGCGCCGGTCGAGATCGAGCACGTGATCGCCGAAGGAGAATTCCACCGCGGCCCTCCGCGAGGCGGCTAGACCGGAGGTTCCCGGCAAATTATCAGCCGCAGGTCGGGGATAAATCAACTTGCCCGCAACGTCTCGCGCGGGTCAGGTCATACCTCAGCAGCTTGTTAGAGCTTGGTCTCGGCGATTTGATAGGCTCGGCGAATCTGCTCCGGTAGTGAGTCGGCCTCCTTCAATCGCTCCGCCACGCGGTCGCGCAGCGCGTCGCGGTCGGCGACCAGAGCTGCCGCCTTCAGATGGGCAACGTCTGGGTCAGCCTCGCCAAAACAATACCAGGTGAAACGATCGAGAAGCTCGGGCTGCGCGAGAGTTTCACTCATCTTTTGCCGGCAATCGTCGTCCCAAGCATCCGGCGCGCCGCTCAGGATCGCGCGCAGGCAGGCCACATCGGCGATCAACTCGAGCAATGTGCCGGCGTGCAAGGCAGCGCCGCAGGCCCTCGCCAGCTCTTTGCAGAGGGGGGCCACATCTTTCGGCGGCCAGAAACGGCATCACCGGCGCGGGTTCGTCATGTTGCTCCAGCTCCAGCTTCATCTGCACCTCGAGCAGATGGCCGGCAAGCGCAAACCGCCCGTTGGCGATCCATTCACGCAAGATATCGAGATTGGGCTTGAGAAAACGCCGAAATGGGCCGAGCCGGTGCAGATAGGGCCCGGAAATGAACTTGGCGAGCATTCGGTTGGGTATCTCGCGCGGCGGATCCGTCAACGCGGGGACCGGCTCGGCAAAGTCGCTGAACGCCGACCAGATATCATCGAGTGGCCAGATATTCTCGGTCGATCGCGGATGGACCCGGTGACCACAACCGTGTAGTGCGACCAGGTATTCGGCGAGGTTGCCGTTCCGGTCGGCCTCCTGCAGGGCGCGGGTCAGCGCCGCTGCATCCTGGTCGCCGATCTCGCGTATGACGTCCGTATAACGCGGGTGCGGTACGGCATCGCCGGCATCGCCAGCGCGGACCAAAGTGCCAAAGGCCAGCGTCTTAGCCAGCGGCACGGGCGCGCGGATGGCGATCAGCGAATCTTTACTATGTTCTCCGGGGCTCTTGAACAGAAACTCAATAAGCCGCTGCAGAGGACGCACCGCCGGACCCGAAGCCAACTGCTCCCCGCCCTCTTCGAGCCACAATTCTTCCGGCGCCGCGGGCTCGGATCTCACCACGACGTCGACCGCAGCAGGCCGGTAGCCGGTCAGCATCCGATCCAGAAGAGCCTCGCCGAACAGGCGGTTTCCCGGTCCGATGATCTGCTCCTGCCGGCGCCGCAAAACGTGTTCAACATCAGGATATTTGGCGTGGATCGCTGCCCAGCCGAGCAAATCGACCTCATCGACCTCGAAACGCATCAACCGGTATAGGACCTCGAAGCAGGCGAGCGTGCGCTTGGCGTCCCGCACGGTGCCCAGGATGGAAGGCACCATGATCCCGAGGAGCTGGTTCAGGCGCTGCCCGCGCTCGTCGAGCTCATCGATCAGCTCGCGGAAACGGAAACGTGCGTCGACGATCCGCCTGATTTGCCGCGGCAACAAGGCCGGCAGCGGCACCTGCAGTTGGACGACCTTTTCGAGATAGGCCTGGCCTCGCTCGATGTCGCCATTGCCGAGCGCCGGCGCGACCTGGTCGGCATCGTAGGCGAGCAAATAGGAAACGCGCTCAAAGTCCGCGACGGCACGCACCAGCTGCGCGCAGACCCTGATATCGCGGTCGTCCAACCTATCGATTTCATCGATCAGGACGATGATGTCGGTCCCACTCTCCTCGAACTCGCGGCCAAGCTCGGTACGCATGCGCAGCAAGGTGTCGGCGCCGGGGAGGCTCTGCCGCAGGGTATCGAGACCAGCCGCGGCGGCACCTCCGTCGCAGAACCAGACCCCGTCGGCGGGAGCCACGCGTTTGCCATATTTGAATATTGTCTGCGCCAAACCCTTCAGCTTTTCCGTTCGCGTGCAACCGGGCTTGTAAGCGCTCGCCTCGAGCGCCGCCGTAACCTCGGCGAAGAAAACGTGGATTAGGCCGTTGCGCGAATTGGCCAGCAACGGGTTGAACGAGACCACGACCGCGGCCGGATGGCATGCCTCGGCCAGCTCGGCGACCATGTTGAGGATCGAGGACTTGCCGCTACCGCCTGGTCCGGTGAGGCCGAGAACGATGCCGGTCGCTCGCCCCTCGGGTTCGATCAACGCACCGAGCAGCCGAGCAGCGAAATCCAGGCGCAGCAACCGGTCGTCCCCTCCGGTTCCGATCGGCCGCTCGAGGTTGTGATTCATTGAACCGACGGCAATTATTCGTCCGCACAATCGAGGCCGGTACCCAGCCTCGGGAAAGCACGGTCATTCTTACCCTCGAATTCGCTAGTTTACCGTTAACCGTCTCATCTCGGCTCGTATCCGCCGGGTCGCCAAGTCAAATCGCAGGTGGGGGTCAAGGCACGAGTACAGCGGCACCCTGCAGCGCGCCGTTGCGCAGATCGGCAAGCGCCTCGTTCGCCCGGTCGAGCGGGTAGGTCACGGTCTCGGTCCGGACCCCGGCCTGGGGTGCCAGCGCCAGGAATTCCTCAGCGTCGTGCCGGGTCAGGTTGGCGACCGAACGCAGCACTCTCTCCTCCCATAATATGCGGTACGGGAAGGCCGGGATGTCGCTCATGTGGATGCCGCCGCAGACGACGGTGCCGCCCTTTCTCGTCGCGGCGAGTGCGGCCGGCACGAGCGACCCGACCGGCGCGAAGATCAACGCGGCGTCGACCGGTTCAGGCGGCAGCGCTGTCGAATCGCCGGCCCATTCCGCACCGAGAGAGCGCGCAAAATTTTGCGCCGCCACATCGCCGGGGCGGGTGAAGGCGAAGATTCGACGGCCCTGATGGCGCGCTACCTGCGCCACGATGTGCGCGGCCGCGCCGAAGCCGTAAATCCCGAGGCGCCGCGCGTCGCCCGCCATACGCAAGGTGCGGTAGCCGATCAGCCCTGCGCACATCAGCGGTGCCGCCTCGACGTCGCCGTAGCGCCTATCGATCGCAAAACAGTAACGCTCGTCGGCGACGGTCAGCTCGGCATAGCCGCCGTCGATCTGATATCCGGTGAAGCGAGCGCGGTCGCACAGATTTTCCTGCCCGCCGCGACAATAATCGCAAACCCCGCAGGTCCAGCCGAGCCACGGTATGCCGACCCGATCGCCGACCGCGAAGCGGTCGGCCGCCTCGCCCTTTTCGACGACGATGCCGACGATCTCGTGCCCGGGGACGAGCGGCAATTTCGGATCGGCGAGCTCGCCGTCGACGACATGCAGATCGGTTCGGCACACCGCGCAGGCGCGCACCGCGATCAGCAGCTGCTGAGGTCCCGGGCGTCGCGCTGGCAAGTCCGCCGTGACGAGCGGCCGCCTGGCGGCGGTCAATAGCTGTGCACGCATCTCAACCTCCGAGTTCTGCCTTGCAATCATCGTCCACATATTTACTAGTGCGAACGTGATCCAGGAGAGCAGTTCCAGGTCCGCCATTGCGGCACGCGCGCGGCCGCGCGAAACCGCTCTCTATGTTCCGGTAAAGGGGTTTCTCGAAAGGCGAGGCTACGACGTCAAGGGCGAGGTCGGAGGCTGCGATCTCGTCGCCTGCCGCGGCGATGAGCCGCCGGTCATCGTCGAGCTCAAGCTGCGTTTTAGTCTGGCGCTGGTGCTGCAGGGGATCGATCGGCTGGCCCTGACCGAACGGGTCTATCTGGCGGTGCCGCGACCCCCGTCACACCGGCGGCGCTCACGCGGTCTTGCTCCGGCCTCGCCCGACATCCGCAAGTTGTGCCGGCGACTGGGGCTCGGGCTAATGCTGGTCGGCACACGGAGCGTCGAGATCCTGGAGGAGCCCGTGCCCTACCGCCCGCGCCCGGCAAAGGCCCGCGCGCTGCGCCTCAAGGACGAATTCGACCGCCGCATGGGCGACCCGAATGTCGGGGGCACGGTTGGTCTCCCGGTCGTCACCGCCTATCGTCAGGACGCCTTGCGCTGCGCCCACGCGCTCGCAGTCTGTGGGCCGATGCGCATCGCCGCCCTCCGTGCCGCCACCGGGGTGCCGGGTGCCGCGCGTATCCTCCAGCGCAACGTCTACGGCTGGTTCACCCGACTTCAGCGAGCAACGTATACGCTGAGCGAAGGCGGTGGCCGGGCATTGACGCATTTCGCGGTCGCGGTCGCTGCTCTGCCGATGGCGCCGGTTCCGGTCCAATCATGCCGGGTCGCCGCCTGATGATCACCGACTATAGCGAGGAGCGGCAGAAGAGCCTGATCCTCGATTATTTCAGCCGCGACGCGCGGATCCGCCTGCTGCGTCGTGCCGAGACCTTCGGCGCTCCGGTCTTTGTCGTCGATTTCGACCGCGGCTCGCGTCATTTTCGGACCCTGGGCTCGTTCGGCGCCGGGGCGCAGGTGACCGAGCAGTCGAGCATGGATCTGCTCTACCCGGCGCGCCTGGTATTCCACTATGAGCGGCTGATGTCGCTCGCCTTCGCGATGGTTGAACGGCCGGTCAGCGTATTGCTGCTGGGTGTCGGCGGCGCCGCGATGTGGCGCTTCGTCCGCGCCTACCTGCCCGATTGCGAGCCGACACTGGTCGACTCCGACGAAACGATAATCGCGCTCGCGCGCCGCTGGTTCTATCTGACCCACCCCGTCGTGCACGATACCGCTCAGCGGTTTCTCGCCGGAACGACGGTCAAATTCGATGCGATCCTGGTCGACCTCTACGGTCCGGCCGGTCCGGCGCAGAGCGACGAGTTGTTCTGGATCCGCTGCTTCGAGGCACTCGCACCCGGCGGCTGCCTGGCCAGCAACTGGGCGGATTTCGCGGTCAACCCGAGCGTCAGGCCGATGGCCGAAGCATTCGCAGCGGTCGCTCGCGGCCGCGGTCTCGAGCCGATCTTCGTGACGCGCCGCGGCTTCCGCGACAACCTTGCGCAATATGTGCCGACGACAGAGGAGATCGGACCCGAAGCGATCGGCGGAGCACTCGAGCGCTTTGCCCGGGAGCGCCATCTTCCCGACCGCGGCCGCGGCATCCTCGAAAACTGTCTGGTAACAAGACATTTCCCGGTCGACTGACCTGCTCGGCCGCGTGCCCGCCTCTGGGAGGAGGGAGAAAATTCGATCCGGTCTCGAAAATCACCTCTAGTACCGACCATAATGAGCCTCACGACCCGGTAAAAATGATGGGTGAGCGAGCCGCCGCCTCGGACCAGCGGCTCCGAGGCGGCGAAGTCAGAGCGAGCGCAGGAAGTTCAGGATGTCCTGCTGCAAGGAGGCCGGCAGTGCGTTGAAGTTGCCGATCACCTTGTTTGCCTCCGAACCCGCGCTCTGGTGGGCTTGGATCGCCTGTAGCAAGTCGGTTGTGCGACCGTCATGCAGGAAGAAGATCCGCTGTCCGACACCCCATAGCGGGGCAGTGCGGAATTGGTTGCCTGCGGCCTCACCCTGGCTGATCTGGTCCTGCAAGCCCACCCCCATGTCGTGCAGCTCGAAGTCGCTGAATGGCGAGAAGGTGACATGACTCTGACCAGTGAAGATCGACACGGCCGTGGTGTGCTGCGGGATATGGCAGAGATTGCAGCCGATATTGTTGAACGCTTGCTGCCCGCGGGTCGTCGAGGCGGCAGCCGTAGCCGGAACCGCCGGTGCCGGTCCCGCCGAGAGGCGCATGAACGCCGCAAAGTTCACAATGTCGGAGGAATAGTCGGAACCCGGGCTTTTGCTGATCGGCGGGTTGTCGGTGAGATTGGTCGCGTCCTCGGGCAGCGTGTTGAACTGACAGCCCTGAGTGTCGTCGCGCTTGTTGGGGAACAGCTCGTTGGTGACACCGATCTCGACATTGTAGGCCTCTCCGGAGAACATCAGCAAAGACTTGTTCTGAGCCTTCCAGCCGAAGCGCGTGATCGTGCCGTCATTGGCGCTGTGATTGAAGCTGCCGGAAATCCCCAAGGCTTGACGCTGGTTGGCGAGTGCCGCGGCATCATTTTCGAGGTTGATGTCTGGCGTATTCTCGACTTGCCCAAGCCCGAAGAGCGGGGTCGGAATGCGGAAGATGATATTGTTCTGCTGGAGCGCCTGCTCATAATTCGGCTGGGCGATGCTGCAGCCCGGTGCGTCTTTGCGGCCAGTGATGACAAAGAGATCATGCACGCCGCCATCGGGTGTGCCATCCGGGTTTGTGATGAAGCGCGCCTCGCGCACCGGGCCGTGTAAGGTGATGAACGAAGGCACGGTATTCTGGGCCCCGTCCAGTATTGCCACCGCCACCTCCGGATTGGTGGACGGGCTGGTGCCGCCCACCGTGGGCTGTGCATGGCAACCGGAGCAGCTGTTCACGTTGAAGCGCTGGCCCAAGCCGCTGCCGTTTTGAGTGCCGGAAGGCGCATCGTTGATACTACCAGTGACCGAGTTCGACCTCCTGGAACCGGGCAAGCGCCGCGTTAAAAAGCGCCAACTCGCTGCTGCCGAGACCGGCAAGTGGGCCACCGGCGCCGGCGGGTCCGCCGCGTACGCCAGGGTCTTGCGGCATCGGCTGACCTGGAGGACCCCCGTTAGGGGTGTTCTGCGATAACGCGGTATCGGCAAAACCGATGAGTGCGAATAGAGCAACGGCTCCGCCAACGGCATGCAGGCATGAGTAACGATATGACTTCGCCATGGTCCCCCCAAGGAAAGAGACCCTCTTCTTAGATAACTGGGCGCGGGGTCGCTTGGGGCAAAATTGTGACCTACCCTTTAGACACTTTTTTGACGCGTTTTGGACTTCGCTGGGTAGCGTAATTTATGGTTTACACTCGCGGGATTTGTGATCGAAGTGAAATAATTTCGACCTCAATACTATTATTATTCGCGACCTTTCGACAACTCTTGCGAGCTTCTTAGGCACAGCCATCATTGGATTGATGGCGAAGTCGGCCTTGCAGTCGCTGCTTCGCGCCGCTGCCCGCGGGTCGCGAGAAGATCAGACACGGATCGCAACCCATGCGCGGCTGCGATCCGTGTCGGCCCGTCCGCCGGCGCGCGAAGATTATGCCAAATAGGCGGCGACGATGCCCGAGAGGACGGTAACCCATACGGCAGCCATGCCGAGCACGGCTAATACCAGCGCCGCACGAACCGAGTTCGCGCCGGAGGATATACGTTGCTCGCATACCTCGATCAATTGCCAGCCGTGAGCAACCGGCTGCCTCGACAACCGCACGCGATCGCCGTGGTCCGGCCCAAACCCGGTTTGCGACCGCCGGATTTATTGCTGCGCTGGCAGGCGGACACCCCCGGGGCCAATCAGCCCGGGATAGGGCGCCTTAAAGCGCCAGAAGGTCCCGCTGGTTGCCCCCTCGAAATAAATATACTGATTGTCCGGGCCGCCGAAGGCGAAGTTGGTGGTTGCGAGATCGCCGTTGGGGATCGGCACGAAGCCCAAAATGATCCCACGCGGGTCGATTTCGACGATGCCGCCGAGGGCCGCCATCTGCGCCCACAGATTGCCTTTGACGTCATAATGAATGCCGTCTGGGCAGCCGTTTCCGGGACAATATGTGCCCGCTTTCACGCCGGCGAAGGTCAGATGCAGCGGGTCCTTCGTGCATTGCGGGCAGCCCATCGTCGGGCCGTTCGTGAAAGTGGCATACCACATTCGCCCCGCGGTGCAGTCGCCGATCGCCAGTCTCGTGTCGTCCGGGGACACTGCGATGCCGTTCGGGAACATCCCGCTGTCCATCACCTTCCGCAGAATTCCGTCGCGCGAATATTGGTAGATCGCACCGGTGCGGTCCGACATGTTCGGCCCCGGACCGGTGCCCCAAGGATCGGTGAAGAACAGGTTGCCCTCGGCATCGAAATCGAGGTCGTTGGGGCCTTTGAACAGCTGGTTGCGCCAGGTATAGACCAAGGTCTTCAGTTCCTTCGTCTGCGGGTCATAGACGAGGATGCCGCGGTGGCGCGATGTCAGGTAGAGCTTGCCGTCCTGCCAGCGGCTGCCCTGCGGCTCACAGGTCTGACCGAACTCGGCCGGTGGGTTACAGTTGACCACTGGAACCAGCTTGCCGTCCGGCGTCAAATACGAGATCCAGCCGCTGCCGATGGCCACGAACCACAGATTGCCCTGGGTGTCGAACGCGCCGCCTTCGAGGAACTGGCCCTGCGGGGTGCCGCTGACATCGGCGAATTTTTCGACCGGTCCGACCCCCGGCGGCAATGGCGGCAACCCCCAGGGCTGAACCGGGCCGGCAGAGGGTGCCTGAGCGTTTGCGGCACCTCCTGGGCCTGCAATGGCAAAGAAGGCTCCGATAGCCGCGGCTGCGAGACCCTTGATCAGATTGTGACGCATACGCACGATGCGTTCCTCCCAATAGCTGGTTTACGTTCGATATCAAGCGGAGGCAGTGCTGTAATCCGCTGTACATTCTCCCGGGCGTAGAATTCGGGAATCGGCACGGTCCCACCCAAGGTACCGAAATAACGATCGCGCTCAACCGAATTATGCCGAAGCGCTTGATATAGGGCGAGCATTTCAGGTGGCGGGGGTTCGAAGGCCCGCCATGCACAGGTCAGATCGTACATCTGCGGGAAGTGTTTGTCGCGAACCTGCTGATATTCGGCCATTGCTCGTCGAGCGGTCGCGCGCCGGAGAATCCCGCATGCACCGCACCCGCCACCCATTCGGCCGAGCGGAAGGCGGCGGAAATGCCCTATGCCAGGATCGGATCCTTATGATAGCCGGCATCGCCGACCAATGCCCGCCCATCCCATAGGGTTGGCGAAAGAAATTCGGCAGGTCGCCAATTACCTTGATTCGAAAAGGCCCGCCTCGAATTGGGAGAGGTCAAGCACCCGAACACCGTCGAGACAGTTCGGCGCAACGTCCATTCCACCCATTGACCATCACTCCTACGTGAAATTTCGAGCAGTCACGATAGGATAGTCCGGATTCTGGTTGAAACGCGTTTTCCGCGCCTCTAACGTGTGACTGGACCCCGCTAATGGCCCCTCACCCACCCCCGGAGCCCTCGCCCCGGCGGGCGTCCTCCGGGGCTCGTCCCGCGAGCGGGGAGAGGTAGGGACCCGCGAAGCAGGGAGGTAGAGGGGTACACGATGAAAGTGTTTGTCTTCGATCTTCTGGCGTATGGCGAACAGCTCGAGCATTTGAAGGTCGGCAACGAGCTGCCCTACCCGCTGCCCAACATACACTTCAAATCCGAGGTCGCGGTGCGGACCTATGCCGAGCACCTCGAAGCCTGGGAAGCGCTCGACCGGCTGGGCTATGACGGTGTCGGGTTCAACGAGCACCACTGCTCACCCTACGGATTGATGAACTCGCCGAACCTTCTGGCGGCAGCCGCGGCGCAGCGTACGAAGAATCTCAAATTGCTGATTTACGGCAATCTCCTGCCCCTACACGAGCCGCTCAGATTGGCCGAAGAACTGGCGATGCTGGACTGTATGTCGAATGGGCGCCTGATCTCCGGTTTTGCCCGCGGCATCCCGCGCGAGTACCAAGTGCACAACGTGCCCTTGACGCAGTCGCGCGCTCGCTTCGAAGAGGCGTTCGACATCATCACCCGGGCATGGACCGAAGAGATTTTCTCTTATGACGGCGTCTTCTGGTCGTACAAGGACGTCGCACTCTGGCCGCGTCCGGTGCAGCAGCCTCGCCCTTCGATTTGGATGCCGATCGTCGGCAGCAAGGAATCGATCGAGTTTGCCGCCCGGCACGATTTGCCGATTACTCCCGGTCTCGGCCGCTCGCAGGGCTTGCGCGACGACATCATCCCCTATTACGCGCGTTGCCTGGCGCGATCGGGCCACCGGATCACACCCGACCATTTGTCGCTTGGGATTAGCGCCTATGTCGCCGACAGCAAGGCCCAAGCGGTGCGCGAGATGGGCCCCCACCATCTCTATTTCAACCGCACATTGTTCAGCCATGGCAATTTCACCGAGACCGACCGGCTGCGCCAGACCGGCTATTCGAGTACTGGATCGACCGATTATGTCAGCCCCGAGAATTTGCGCGCCGCGCAATTCGCCCGCGAGGACTTTCGCGGTCTGACGATGGCCGATGTCGAGCGGCAGGCCGAGCACATGCCGTGGGGTACGGCGGACGAGGTGGCTCAGCGCATCATCGACGCGGCGCAGAGTGCGGGCGCCAACACGGTGCAGGTCAGCCTCAATCGCGGCGTGCTGCCGCACGAAATGTTCATCGAGCAGATCCGCCGCTTCGCCGCCGAGGTGCTCCCGGCATTGCAGGCGCACAAGGTCGCGCGCGTGCCGCTCGCCGACGAAGTCTGAGGCTGATCGAGCCGGCGCTCCCCGCGGCACCTGCTCCGCCTGCCGCTCGACATCGCCTATCAACCGGTCAGCCGCACCGGTTAGTGCAGCCGGACAACTCGCTATAGGTCAACAGCTTCGATGACTTGGTGCGCTGCTCTGCTGTGGCCGCCGATACAGCCTAAGCACACGCAGTGGGGAATTTGGCTAAATCTCGAATGTGATCGTCATAGAATCTGGTGATGCAACCGGGCGACCACCTCTCCTATTGGCTGTGCAACCCAGCCTCCGGCAAATGCGCATCGAGCAACGTCGATCTCGTTGAATCCGGATCGCCGCAGTTGAAGGTATTCATAAACAACACCCGCGACGTGAATTTGTCGTATGACCTGTTGATCGACGGGGTCAAAGCGGCGGGGCCGCTCTTCAACGACACAAGCAGCCCCTGGCTGTCCTTCACCGGCAGCCCCACGGTGACCGTCGGCGAAAATTCGTTGGAGCCGGGATTTTTCGCGCCGCGCTTCATCAACGGCGGCTGCGATGCCAGCGGCCGCGTGTCGCTGAAGCCGGGTGACAACCAGACCTGCCGGATCCTCAACATCGCGACGAGCGGCTGCGCCGCCGGCCAGCACTGCTGCTCCGGCAACAACTCCGCCGGCGGCTGCGTCGCTGGCTGCGTTCCCAATGCGGTTCAATGCAAACCGCTCTGTCCGCCCAACAGAAAATGCTGCGCCGGGCCGGCGCCCAACGGCCAGTGCAGCGACCCGTGCATAGCGCCGGGTCAGTCATGCGATTGAGCATGGCTTTCGGGAAAACGAGAGGCCGCCAAATGCGACCCGTATCGCGGTCTTCCAGGGAGGCTCGAGCATGAACCGCTCTCGCTCCCAACTGCAGAAAGGGGTCGACGGAAATGCCTGTCATCCTGCCGCCGTCCGATAGCCAGGACACGCTCGTCGATGGCATTGCGCAGGCACTCGCTGGAGACGGCACGCTGCTGCTGGAGCCGGGCACGCATTTCACGCAGCCGGGAGTGAACAAGCACATTGCGGTTGGCGCGAGCGGGCTGCGCATCGGCTCGACCGCCCCGTCACCGCTGCCCCTCCCGTCCACGGTGACACCGGCGGTGATCCGCCGCCCGGACTACGCGCTGTCCGCGTGGGCGCCCGACTTCAACTATGCCCTATTCTTTATTCCGACGGGCCCGACGAACGACGAAATCGCGCAAGCGACCTGGAAACCGTTCACGGATTCTATGGGCAACATGTTCGAGTTCGCGGTCGTCATGCGGGGCAGCATCCAGATCAGCTGCCTGCTGATCGACTCCAACATGCAGAACCAGGGCGCCGAGAGCCTGCCGGCGCACGCGGCCGAGCATTCGGCGATGCTGGGTTCGGAGGGTTCCGGTATTCGGTCCCTCACACAGGGACCCCTCGGTTCATGTATGCCGGCTTTGACAGCGTCGCGGTGGACGACCTCGGATTCATCAATGGCGGCTTTGCCGATGACTTCTGGGTGGCCTACGCGGGTGGTGCGTTTCATCCGCACATCAACCAGGTCTCTATCTCCAACGTGGCGTCGGGCCCCCGCGTGGATCGCCACCGCGCAACGTTGTCCTTCTCCGGCCTGGCGCAGCGCATCACCATTCAGGACGCAAAGGTCCAAAGTCTGAACGCGGAGCAGGATCACAGCTGGAGGGACGCTCCGCGCCGCGACGACCTCTTCAGCAACTCGATCTGGTCGCTGCAGCGGATCGTAGCCGACACGATAAACTTTGCGATGTTCGGCAAGGTCATGACGATGCAAGCGAGTGATCTGGCTACCGGATCGATGTTCGACATCAGCTATACGGGCGGCACGATTGCCAACAGCATTCTCAATGTCGCGCAAGGCGAGGACGCGCGGTTCTTTTTGCTCGACGGCATGCATTTTGACGGTGTGACCTGGCGGCTGCCGGTGGATAACGCCGGCAACGTCGGCGGCATTACGCTCGCGTGTCGGTTCAACGACACCTGCCAAGCGAGCTTCACGAACAACAGGTTCTTCGCCGCCGGCAAAGCGAGCCGCGGGCAGCTCATCAACAGCACGTATTCAGTCGGCGAAACAGGGAACAACGTCACGCTGACATTCAGCAAATGTGCGTTCGACCGTTTGTTCGGCGTGGAGGTTTTTCCCGATACCGCGGTGGCGCGCGTCAACGAGCGCGGCACCTGGACGTTCGACGGGGCCGACCTCGGCAACCGCCAGCTCGACCATGCCCTACCGAAGAGCCGCAATCGCGACGTGATCTTGATCGTGCACTAGCCCTTTTTTACCAAGTTGCACAGCGTAGGCATCTGCGGACAGCAGCAATATGAAAGCACGTCGCTACGTCCACGTAGCATCGATGACGATAATGCACGATGCATAACTAACAGGCGGCTATGACGGCGTCGAGTTCAAAGAGCACGGCGCACGACTACGCCAGCGGCACTACGGGGTATTCTGGTCGTACAAAGACATGGCACTCTGGCCGCGGCCACTGCAGCGGCCGCGGCCGCCGATCTGGATGCAGATCGTCGGCAGCAAAGAATCGATCGAGTTTGCCGCCCGGCACGATTTGCCGATTACTCCCGGTCTCGGCCGCTCGCAGGGCTTGCGCGACGACATCATCCGCTATTACGCGCGTTGCCTTGCGCGATCGGGCCACCGGATCACACCCGACCATTTGTCGCTTGGGATCAGCGCCTATGTCGCCGACAGCAAGACCCAAGCGGTGCGCGAGATGGGCCCCCACCATCTCTATTTCAACCGCACATTGTTCAGCCATGGCAATTTTACCGAGACCGACCGGCTGCGCCAGACCGGCTATTCGAGTACTGGATCGACCGATTATGTCAGCCCCGAGAATTTGCGCGCCGCGCAATTCGCCCGCGAGGACTTTCGCGGCCTGACGATGGCCGATGTCGAGCGGCAGGCCGAGCACATGCCGTGGGGTACGGCGGACGAGGTGGCTCAGCGCATCATCGACGCGGCGCAGAGTGCGGGCGCCAACACGGTGCAGATCAGCCTCAATCGCGGCGTCCTGCCCCATGAGATGTTCATGGCGCAGATCCGGCGCTTCGCCCGCGATGTGCTCCCGGCGTTGCACGCCCACAAGGTTGTGCACGTGCCATTGGCTGAGGAAGTACCGGCTTAGGCTCGCGGCCGGAGTTCCATGTCGACATGCGTAATCCCGAAGTCATCAAAGGGCTCGCCTGTCGGTTCGAATCCGAAGCTTCGGTACAGCGCCACTAAGTGGGACTGGGCGGTCAGCACCACCGTCAAGCCTGGATAGCGCTCGCGGCAAAACCGCAGCGCCTCCTCGATCAACCTTCGGCCGAGCCCGCGAGCACGCAAAGGAGCAGCGACCGCGACTCTACCGATCCTGACCTGCAATGCAGCCGGCACCAGGCGCAAATAGCCTGTAAGCTCGCCCTTCAACCGCATCAGCAGATGCCAAGCGGCTTGATCGAGGCCGTCGAGGTCGGGATAAGGGGAGCCCTGCTCGACGACGAAGATGCCCTGCCGGAAGCGCAACAGCTCGTAAAGTTCGTCCGCCGAGAGTTGGTCGAAGCGCTGCCATTCCGTCACGATCTCTGGCATGCTGGTCACGACTGAAGGTCCAGTGGGGCAGTGCCATGCAGCCCCGCGATTACGGCCCGTTTCCCTATCTCCCGATCAACGAGCGTCCTAAGCTCGAATGGCCCGGCAACGCTCGCGTCGCGGTCTGGGTCATCCCCAATATCGAATTTTTTCCCCTGAGCCGCGCCATCGCCGGCCAGCCGGGCGCCCCGCCCGGCAACGCGCCCTCGGTGCGCGCCTGGGCGCAGCGCGATTACGGCAACCGCGTCGGCATCTGGCGGCTGATGGATGTACTGAGCAAGCACCGGATCCGCGCCAGCCCGACATTGAACAGCGACATCTGCGACCACCATCCGCAGATTGTCCGGGCTGCGATCGAACTTGGCTGGGAGATCCTCGGCCATAA
This sequence comes from uncultured Alphaproteobacteria bacterium, assembly GCA_963703745.1. GTDB lineage: Bacteria > Pseudomonadota > Alphaproteobacteria > ATCC43930 > CGMCC-115725 > AP-15. The sequence goes on from CAVPFL010000004.1 coordinate 134,970, forward strand.
CCGGACGAACAGCGTGTGGCTCGACCAATTGAGCCCGGAGGAAGAACGCCAGACGATCGCCCACACGCTCTCGCGCATCGCCGAGATGAGCGGAAAAAAGCCGCTCGGCTGGCTCGGCTCCGGTCTCGCCGAGACCTGGCACACGCTCGACTTCCTCACCGAGGAGGGTTGCCTCTACGTCGCCGACTGGGTCAATGACGACCAGCCCTATTCGATGGACATCGGCGGTAAGCGTCTGATCTCGATCCCGTACTCCTACGAGATCAACGATTCGCCGCACTTCAACAACCGGAACGGCACGATCGACGAGTTCGAGAAGATGATCCGCCGTCAGTTCGACACGCTCTATAGGGAGGGCGCGCAATCCGGCCGCGTCATGGCGATCTGCCTGCATCCCTATCTGATAGGCGTGCCGCATCGCATCGCCGGGCTCGACTCGGCGCTCGGCTATATCCGCTCGCATGCCGGCGTCTGGTTCGCGACCGGCGAGGAGATCGTACGGCACTGGCTGCAGTCGGGTGCCACCTTCTGATTGCTGCTGCCGACCGCAAGGTGCTCGCGCTAGTCGCCCGACGCGCCTTAGTTGCTGCTCGCACGGATCCGATTTACCACAGGCCGACAGCCCGAACATGGCTCCGCCGGCGGCGAAAAGTACCAATGGGTGGAGGCGCGGCCAGCGCAGCAGCAACACCGTCGCCGCGATGGCCGCCATCCATACCGCCGAGCCGCGCCTCCTTTGACACTGTAGACGCTAGAGCAGGTCGGCGACCGCCGAATGGTAGCGTCGTAGCGCGGCCAGATGATCGCTCATCGTATGGCCTGGAATGCGCTTGTGATGGCGGCGGCTGAACGTCGTCGTCAAGCAGAGGTGCGAGGCTCCGGCCTGTTTCCAGAAACGGGCGTCCTTGGCCCAGTCGGCTTCGGTGCCGGTACCCATCGACACCCAGACCTCGATGCCGACTTTGGCCGGGTCGCGCCCCGCCCCCTCGGTCAAGTGCCGTAGCTGGGCAAACACGTCGAGTGCCGTCTGGTCCGGCCCATAGGCGTTCGGCATCCAACCGTCGCCCCATTTGGCGATGCGCGGCAGAGTACGTTCGTGATGCCCGCCGAACCACACTTCCACTTTGCGCGAGGGAGGCAATGGGTTGATGCCGGCATCATCGACCGTGTGCCACTTGCCCTTGAAGGTCACATGCGGCTCGGCCCACAATTTCTGCATGACCTGCACCTGCTCCTCCGAGCGCCGACCGCGGTTGTGGAAATTCTCGTTGAGGCCGGTGAACTCGACCTCGTTCCAGCCGACCCCGATGCCGAGCCGGAACCGCCCGCCGCACAGCACGTCGAGCGAGGCTGCCTGTTTGGCGACGAGAACGGTCTGGCGCTGCGGCAGGATCAACACGCCTGTCGAAAACCCGAGCTTGCTCGTGCATCCGGCGAGAAAGCCGAACAGCACGAACGGATCGTGAAACAACCCGGCCCCGGTGCGACCCGGCTCAGGCGCACTGGCTTCGCTGGCGCCGAGCACATGATCGGGCGCCTCGACAAAGTCGTAGCCGATCGCTTCGGCGGCTTGTGCGTACTCCCGGACGACCGTCGGCGTACCCCCGATATCGCCCAATGGCAGTAATGTACCCAGTTGCATGGTTTCAGCTCCCTCCTCTTGGTTTTGAACGAGACTACGCCCAGCCGACCACGGCGATCATCGGGTCGCTGACATCCTCGACCCATTCCGTCAGCCGGTGGGTCTCAATCCGCGGGAAGCCGGCATCGTGCAGGTAGCACTCGACGAGGCGGGCATGCCCCTCATCGTCGAGAGCCCGCCAGATCGCCACAGCCTTTGTCCAGAAGCATCGGTTCGAGAAGCTGACGACGAGCGGCGACCCGCGTCGCAGCACACGTAAGACCTCACGCAATACCGCCACCGGCTGCTGCAGGTATTGGATCGACACGCAGACCATCGCAGCGTCAAGGCTCGCATCGGCGAGCGGCAATTTGGTGCGGCGGTTCAGATTCTGAACGAACGAGCGGCTGAGCCGCGGATTGGCGGCAAGCTCCGTCGCGTTCATGCCGTGGCCGATCACCTCGGCATAACCGATCTCGGGCGGCAGGTGGCTGACCCAGCTGCTCATCAGATCGAGCAGCACGCCGTCGGGCGGCAGAACCCGGCGATAGAAGGCGGTCAATGCGGCAATCGCCCCATCGTCGATATGACAGACAAGCCGCGGCGGTTGATAAAAGATCTCGTCGTCTTCGGCGTCGAGCTTGGTAAAGGCGTCGCTCGGCAGCCCGTGCTCATCCTCCATCTCGGTAATCGACGCCTCCTCGTGCGCTCGGAGAGCGGGCCGTCGACCTCCAGCCCGGGACACCATAGAACGGTGGACGAAATCCGATCAATTGCTTAATCCAGCGCGCCGACCAAGCTACTACCTGACATTGAAGAAAGCCGCGCTCTCGCGGACGACATTGATGAAAAGCGTTTTGACGAGATCGGCGACCCAGGAGGGCGATCCGGCAATCCGGGCCCTCCCGTTCGTTTTGAGCCTAACTGCCGGATCCACCGACATCATCGGCTTTCTCGGCCTGAATGGGCTGTTCACCTCCCACATCACCGGCAACATCGTCGTACTCGCTGCCCATATAGTTGCCGGGAATCCTGCAATATTCTCGTATATGTTGTCGGTGCCGGTCTTCATGCTGGTGTTGCTCCTGACGCGCCTGCTCGCCGGCGGTCTTGAGCGGGCCGGGATATCCACCTTGCGGCCGTTGCTGCTGTTGCAGCTGATTTTCCTCCTGGTCTTTCTCGTGCTCGGCGTCACGGCGGGCCCGTGGAGCAATGCCGACGCATTACTCGCGGTCATCGCGGGTATGTTCGGCGTGGCGGCGATGGCGGCGCAGAACGCGCTCGTGCGGATCTCGCTAAAGAACAGCCCAAGCACCGCAGCGATGACGACGAATGTCACCCAGTTCACGCTGGACCTCGGCGAGATGCTGGCCGGCGGTGATGCGGCCAAGATCGCCGAGGCGCGTAACCGCGCGATGCATTCCCTCCCGGTGATTGTCGGGTTTACAATCGGCTGCGCTCTCGGCGCGGCATTCGAAGCTACTGCGGGCTTGTGGTCGCTGGTTCTGCCTACCGGTCTCGCCTTGCTCGCCATTCTGATGGGGCTGGTGCACAGCCCCGAGCGCACGGTCGGCTAAGATTTGCGCCTAAGCGACCCCTTGAAATGTTACGACCGTAACATATCATATGAGCCATGGCTACCCGTCCCTGGCTCCTTCTTACCTACAAGGTACCCCCCGAGCCGGCGGCAAAGCGGGTCGCGTTATGGCGGCGGCTGAAGGGCATGGGCGCTGTCTATTTGCAGAATGGCGTGTGCCTGTTGCCGAAAACCGATGACCACGCGCGGCGGCTGAAGATGCTGGAAAACGACATCGCCGGGATGGACGGCGATGCGATCATTCTGGAGGCGGTCGCGCTCGATCGCGGGCAGCAGGAAAAGGTCGTTGCCCGCTTCAAAGCCGATCGCGACGACGCCTACCGAGAATTTATCGACAAATGTGACGACTTCGAAACCGAAATCGCCGAAGAGACGGCAGCGCAGCACTTCACCTACAATGAGCTTGAAGAGAACGATGTCGAGCTGAAGAAGCTGCAGGGCTGGCTCGAGAAAATAAAGAAACTGGATTTTTACGGTGGCGGGCTTGCCACCGACGCCGCGGCGAAGCTCAAGGTCTGCGAAGGCCTGCTTGACGATTATGCACGGCGTGTCTTCGACGCGCATGACGAGAACCGCTGAATAAGGGGAAGATAATGACCTGGTCCATTGCGGCACCCGCGGTAACGGCTGCGTTCCTGGCCTCGCTCGTCGAGGTGGTCGAGGCTTTTACGATCGTGCTGGCTGTCGCGACGTTGCGCGGCTGGCGCTCGGCCATGCTGGGCGCGACCGCCGGCCTCGCTGTGCTGGCAGCCATCGTCCTGTTGATGGGGCCGCTTCTCGATCGCATCCCGCTTCATTCGCTGCAGCTGGCAATCGGGATCCTGCTATTGCTCTTCGGTATGGGGTGGCTTCGCAAGGCATCGTTGCGGGCAGCCGGCATCATCCCGTTGCACGATGAAGACGCGATCTTCGCGGCTGAGGCCGCCCAACTCGGTCAACACAAGCGACGCCAACAGAGCAACCTTGATTGGGTGGCTGGGATTACCGCGCTCAAGGCGGTGCTGATCGAAGGCCTCGAGGTCGTATTTATCGTGATCGCCGTGGGCGCCGGACGCGGGCTGCTGATGCCGGCCAGCCTCGGTGCGCTAGCCGCCTGTGCGCTGGTTCTTACTGCGGGAGCCATTATCCATCGGCCGTTGTCGCGCGTCCCGGAGAATACCCTCAAATTCGGTGTCGGCGTCATGCTGTCGGCGTTCGGCGTGTTCTGGACCGGCGAAGGGCTCGGCGTCGCCTGGCCTGGGCAGGATTTGGCGCTCGTGCTGTTCGCTGCCCTGTTCCTGGCTGCCGGCCTTGTCGGCTCGACCGTTGCTCGAAGAATCAGCGTGGAGGTCGTACAATGACCGTGATCAAGGAAGTCGTTGCCGAATTGATCGGCATGTTCGTCGCCGAGAAGCGGCTGACGATAGCGGTTCTGACGGTCGTGGCGTTGGCGGGGTGTTTGGTCGATTTCACCGATCTCGACCCGCTGGTCGGCGGTACGGTGGTGCTGTTGGGTTGTTTGACCCTGCTTATCGAGAGCGTCTGTCGCTGCGCCAGAGCTGGCACGTCTTAGGCCAATGCTCGCACCAAGCCCGTCGCTGATGCACGTCTCACCAAGCCGCCTGGGCCCGGGCCGTCAGTGTCTCAAAGCATTGGCCGATTTGGACTGTCCATGCCGAGTTCAGCTTGTTCATGCCGACGTATTGGAGTTGCAGCATGAACGCGCCCAGTCGTTCGGATACCAGCTGAGCGCGAGAGCGGCGTTCTGTTGCTGGCGCCGTAGACTCCACCGGTGACGCTTTCCGATAAGCCAGAAACGACGTCGACCGGGGGCGTATGGCTCGCTCATTCGACAAAAAAGCTTATGTCGAATGGGGTCGCATCTCCGGTGATCGACTTGACCGCCACTAGCGGAGCGGGGTTTGTGAGAATTGGCCGCGTGTTCAGAATAGCACTTTGCAGGACTTCAGCACCCGTCTCAGGTGGCGTCTTGGCGTTCAGCTGAACTGGCACCGTTATCCCGTGAGTGCGCGAAGGGGAGCTGGCATTGACGATCTTCGCTTTGGCGATCGTGCTGTTCGGGACGATCGCCAGATCGTCGTTCGCAGTCAGTACATTGGTCGCGCGCCAATTGATCTCTAGGACGCGGCCGTCGGTACTGCCGTCGATGCTGATCCAATCCTCGGACCGATACGGACGGCTGAAATCCAACACAATGCCCGAGAACACGTCGCCCAGGGTGCTCTGCAGCGCAAGCCCGAGGACAACGGCGATGACACCCGAAGTGGCGAGCGAACCTCGAATCGGAACGTTAAAGACGTAGGCGATGATCGCAAGCACGGCGGACAGATAGATGAGGCCGGCAAGCACGTCCTGCATCAACTTTTGGCGCGGTCGATGCTCGATAACGACAAATACACGCAAGACTGCGACGAGGAACCATGCGGCCCAAAGCCACCAGATGATCTTCAAGACGGCGTGGACCGCGTCATCGAACGGCGTCCCCGTCAGCGTCAGCGGCTGGTAGGGAACCACTCCGGCGTACAGCAGAACAATACTAAGAGCGATCAGAAAAATCACCCGCACTACGGCGCGGCCGAGCGGGTGCAGGCGGGATGAGAATTGCAGCAACCAACCGGAAAGTAAAATGACAAGGGTGGCGACTAGCGGGTCACGCACGGCTGCCGCCGCTGACGAGATCATTTTTGCTACATCTCCGATCGCTATCCTCGCGTGGCGATAATACCGGGCGGCAGACGCGCTAGCCAGCCAACGCGCCGAATGCCAGGGGCCATTCGCGATTGTGAGCGTCTCCCAGCACATTTTCGACGGGCGAGAAGCGCTGGACGACGAGCAAATCTCCGTCTGGCGGATACACTGCAGCTTGCGCGACAACCCGCCGAAGAGAGGTGCTCAGCGCTCTTCGCGCATCGCCGTCAGCAGCGCCCCGAGTTGCCCGCCGTGGCTCGCCAGCACCGATTGGATCTCAGAACGGTAGCTCAATGCCATGCTGACATTATCGATAGTCACGTCCTGGATCCTGTAAAGCCCGTCAACAATGCCGAGCTGAAAATCCACTTCGTTCCGCGCGCCCTGTGACGCAATCATCTCACCGGTTACGAAAACAACACCGTCCGGGTCGGTTCGGCTGCCGGTCACGCGGAAGTCGCCACCGCTGGCCTGTGCAAGGCGCCTGCCATGGGAGAGTACGATGTGCTTTTCCAGGAGGCCCCGGAACTCTTGCTGCTGCTCCGGGCTTGCGGTGCCCCAATACGGGCCGAGAACAAGACGGGCGATCCCATCCATATCGAAATCCTGGCGCAGTATTTGACGGAAATAGGCCTCTTTCTGATCCAAGGACGCAGCCGAGCGCATCTCGGCAAACACGTTATTCGCGCCGGTGCTGATGAACTCCGCGGGAGTTTCGTCAGCCGTGGTAGCAAGTGATGGGGCCGCTGATCCCGTGATCACAATGGTGACAGCGAAGGCCCTTACAAACCGCGAAAAGGCGGTGCCGGCCATCCCCTTAACGGTATCGGCGTGCGGTGTGACAGGTGATGACCTGTCTTGCTCATCCCGCCGGCGGGTTCGCTCAGAATTGGTCTTGACCCGTTTGTCGCTCATGCCGTTTCTCTCTCGAGAATGGGGGACTGCGATGGAGCCCATCAAGGCGGACACGCTGCCTGTGGGTGAATGCTGGTCAAGACGAATTCGACCCGTGGGCTGCTCGATTGGAGGATCTTGACGAGGCGAGCCGACCAAGGGTCAGCCTTTGAAGGGGGGGGTCGCGAGGAGCCTCGCGCTGTTAAGTCCCCGGTCCGCCAACAGAACATCGCTCCGCCAAACGCGATCTTAATTCATCATAACGTGAGTTGGATATGAAACGCGAAGACCCAGGTGTTCGGATGCGTCGACGTCGCGCCGGGACGGATGTCATATTGCACGCCGGGCCGAAAAAACAGCGAAGGGGTGAGCTGGAAGGCGTAGTTGAGCTCGACAAGCTGTTCGCTGGTCTGGATCGGCTGTCCCGCCTTCTCCAGCTGAAATTGAAACCGCGGATTGATATCCATCCGCGCCCAGCCGATGGAGAGGATGTCCAGCTCACGGCCCGGAAACACGCCGCGGGAGGCAATTCCCCCATCATAAGCATTCTTGAATTTCGCGGTGTTCTGGTCACTCACGGTAAACACGCCGAAAATCGCTAGCCCATCGGTATTCTCTGGCCCCCATTTGATAACTTGTTGTGCAGCCTCGAAATAGAGACCAAACAGGCCCCGGTCGAAGATCTTGGGATTGGCCAGATCGGGCCTCGCCGACGAGTCGTAATAGCCACCGAGATTATAGGTTCCGCCATAATCTGAAGGGTTCTTGCCCAACTGGTATTTGAGCTCGGCTGGCGCGATCACGCCGGTGTTGCCGGTAAAGTTGAGCTTGAACCCATCCTGCCTCAGCGTATAGAGGGGGTTCGAATCGACCGCTGCAGTTTGAAACTGGAGTTCGTCTGTTATGTGCCATTTGATCCGACCGGTCCATCTGCCGGCCGGTCCGTCCGCCCATCCGCTGTTGCCAAATAGCGTTATCGGATGCCCGCAAAGTTCATCGTTGGTGAAGTTGCAGAGATAAGGCAACACGGCAAAATCGTTGCCCATCGGATAGAAGCCGGCCTTTAGGGCCAGCTCCTTGTCGAAAAGAAACTTCTCGATACTGATCTCGTTGAAGCGCAGATTTTGCCCTTGTCCAAAAATCGACTGATAAGGGAAATAGCCGTCGGTTCTGTTCGTAAGGTTAACGCCGGCGCGGTCAGTCATGGCATAGCGCGCGACGGCGTCGGGCCAAATGCCCAGCTTGTCGAGATCAAAGCCGACGCCAAAGTCGACCTGTTGCGCATAGGCGGTGCCGGTACCGTGGATGCCGGCCGTGTTGGATGCGGTCTGGCTGATGTAATGTGCAATAAAATCGATGCCCCTCTGGGACAGTTCTTGTCGGAGCGGCAAATCGCCGAACAGTGGTATTTGCTGGTTGTAGTCCAGTTGGAGTTGAGGTGAGATTACGGCGGGGTTGGTCAGAGGCGTTATTGCCGGTAGGAGTAGGGTCGGCGGGAAATACGGCTGAGCAAGTGGTGCGGCTGGACCCGGGGTCTCCGTTGTCATTGGCGGTGTCGGCGCGCTTGGAGTTGTTGCCGGCGGATTTTCCGCAGTTTGGGCAAATCCGGGCCGGGCAGCATATACAGCTGCGAGAAGGCAGAGACATTGGATGATCCGGATGCATCGCTGAAGCGTCCCGCGGCGACATCCTTGCAATGCCGGACCTCCCACAATAGCCTTAAACGGTCGGGCTCGAGCCGACGCATGATCCGGGATCATCTCATGGCAGGGACCGATAATCAACCGCAGCGCGTGTGGTCTCCGGCACTCGCGCACACCGTCACCAGCCCGGTGATCGTCGTCGTGATGGGTGTCTCCGGATCGGGCAAAAGCACGGTCGCAGCCCTGCTCGCGGCGGCACTGGGCTGTCAGTTTCAGGAAGGCGACGATCTACATCCGCCCGAGAATGTCGAAAAGATGCGTGACGGGACGCCGTTGACCGACGCGGACCGCATGCCCTGGCTCCACAAGATCGGCGAGGAAATCGACGGCTGGCGGGCGCGAGGCGAATGTGGCGTGCTGACCTGCTCGGCGCTGAAGCGGTCCTACCGGGACATTCTCATCGGCGGTCGCCAGGACGTCGTGCTGGTTTATCTCAAAGGCTCTCCAGACCTCATCCACCAGCGTATGATCGCAAGGCATGGGCACTTCATGCCGGTTGCTTTGCTCGACAGCCAATTTGCGATATTGGAGGAGCCTACGCCGGACGAGCACCCGATTATCGTCGGTATCGGAGGCAAACCGGCCGACATCGCGCATGACATCGTGCGCCAGCTCGAGGTCCGCCACCGTCAAGCCAACCGCCCCGCGCCAGCCGCCCCGACGAGCGCGTGAGGAGACCGATGACCGCAATACCCGCCGCCATCCGCATCCCAAGGGTGCGCTGGGGCATCGGCGTACTGCTGGGGGCCGGGGTGCTGATCAATTATTTCGACCGGATCAACCTCTCCGTTGGCGCGCCACAGCTGCAGCAGGAATTCGGTCTGACCGATGGTGAGCTCGGCTGGCTCTTCAGCGGGTTTTTTTGGTCCTACGCGGTGCTGCAGATCCCAAGCGGGATGATCCTCGACCGCTTCGGCGTCACTGCGGTTTATCGGGTCAGCTCCTTTCTCTGGTCGCTCACCTCGGCCATGACAGCTCTCGCCGGCGGGTTTGGTGGTGTACTCGCGGCGCGCTTGCTGCTGGGTATCGCTGAAGGGCCCGGCTTCCCGGCGAGTGCCAAGGCCACCGGCTACTGGTTTCCGCGGGGCGAGCGGGCAATGGCAACGTCAATCTTTGACGCCGCTGCAAAATTTGCCAACGTCATCGGTGTGCCGCTGGTTGCGCTGGCTATCGTCCAGTTCGGCTGGCGATGGGGCTTCGGCATTACTGGAATGCTGAGCTTCCTCTATTTCCTCGCCTTCCTGATCGTCTACCGCGACCCAAGTCGCCATCCGCGGCTGAGCTCGGTCGAGCGTGACTACATCCGTGCCGGCGGCGCCACACGAGAAGGCCCAGCGGAAAGCGGCGAAGTCGCCATGCTTGGGTATCTGTTGCGCAACCGGAAGGTATGGGGCCTGACGATTGGTTTTGCGGCCTACGGTTACTCGTTCTACCTGTTCCTGACCTGGTTGCCCAACTACCTCGTGCAATCTATGCATATGAGCATATTGAAATCCGCTGGGTTCACTGCGATCCCCTGGATTTGCGCCACGGTTGCGGGTCTTGGCGTCGGCGGCTGGCTGATCGACCACCTGATCGCCCGCGGCTACGACGAGACGCCTGTGCGCAAGACCGTGCTCGTGGTCGGGATGCTGCTCGGTCTTGCGGTATTCGGCGCTACCGTTACGACTGATCCGGTTTGGGCGATCGTCTGGATTTCGGTGGCGCTCAGCGGGCTCGCCGCGGCATCGCCAGTAGGTTGGTCGATCCCGTCGCTGATCGCCCCCCGTGGTGGAACCGGAACCATCGGCGGGATAATGAATTTCCTGAACAACATGATGGGAGTCGTGGCACCGGTGACAACCGGCTATATCGTCGGCGCCACCGGATCTTTTGTCGGCGCGTTTCTGGCTGCTGGAATCGTGCTGGTCATCGGCATCGTCGCCTACGTTTTCATCCTGGGCCGGATCGAGCCGATCGCCGATCCGCCGGCGGCGTGACGTGATCGACGCATCGGAGTTAACTCCGCGAGACCGGTAACGGCGTGTCTTGTTGCGATAATGAATATCACCATTTAATTGCCCTATTTGGATGCCATAAGGCGTCCAATTCCGGTCGGCAATCAAGCAGGAGTTAGCAGAGCGGTTGTGGGGCTGGCCAAGACTTCTGAGCTGAGGCAGCGTGGAGATCTGTTCGGTCCAGCCAATGTGTGGGGGTTGCTGCTGCAACTTGAACGTGCGATTTCGCTGCAGATTTGCTGCAGATGCAGCAGCGGCGGATTTGTCAATCAACTTATTCTTGTGGCGCACAGCAACTCAGGGCCGCGGACCACGATGTAATGGTTAAGTTCGGCCCATGACGGAGGCAGCGTTTCCGGCGCAAGGCTCGTCTGCTGCATCGAATGCGGCCCGAGTAGCGCATGCATTGAAGGCCGCGGGTCCGCCGCTGCTGTTCGGCCTGCGGCTGTGGGCTTCGGTGTGCCTCGCGCTTTACGTCGCGTTCTGGCTCGAGCTCGACAACGCGTACTGGGCCGGTACAACGGCGGCTCTCGTCTGTCAGCCGCATCTGGGAGCGTCGCTGCGCAAGGGCTGGTACCGCATGATCGGCACCGTGATCGGCGCCGTCGCGATCGTGGTGCTGACGGCGTGCTTTCCGCAAGATCGCGCGCCGTTTCTCCTAGGGCTGGCGCTGTGGGGCGCCGCATGCGCTCTCGTCGCCACGCTGCTGCGCAATTTCGCGGCCTATTCGGCGGCGCTCGCCGGCTATACCGTCGCGATCATCGCGATGGACCAGCTTGGCGCGACCGGCGGTCCGAACGGGCAGGCCTTCATGCTCGCCGTCTACCGGGCCAGCGAAATTTGCATCGGCATCGTCTGCGCTGGGGTCGTCCTCGCCGGAACGGACTTGGGTGGCGCGCGACGACGGTTGGGGACATTGTTCGCCGGCCTCTCGGCCGAGATCGCCGGCCGCTTCACCCGTACATTGGCTGTCGCCGGATCCGGTTTTGAAGAAACCCAGACGGTCCGGCGCGAATTTATCCGCCGCGTCATCGCGCTCGACCCGGTCATCGACGAGGCGATCGGGGAATCCGCCCAACTGCGCTACTTTTCGCCCGTGCTCCAGAGGGCGGTGGACGGTTTATTGGCTGCCATGGCCGGCTGGGCGCGCTGCGCGTTTGTGCTCGCGCGATTGCCGGAGGGGAGGGCCCGCGGAGAGGCGGACGTCGTGCTGGCGGAAGTGCCGGAGGAACTCGGCGCGCAGCCTGAGCAGGACGAGGCGACACGCTGGATGGCCGATCCCGCGGGTCTGCTGCGGGTCTGTGACGCCGCGGTGCAGACCCTTGTAGCGCTGCCGGCTCGCACGCCGTCGCTGCGGCTGCTTGCCGATCAGACGGCTGACACGCTCGCCGGCATATCGCACGCGCTCAACGGGCTGGCTCTGCTCGTCACCGATCCCTTCCGGCCGGTTGCGCGCGACTCCCGCCGCCTTCGGATACCCGATTGGCTCCCTCCTCTGGTCAATGCCGGGCGCGCCTTTGTCGTCATCGGCGCCGCTCAGCTTTTCTGGATCGTTACCGAATGGCCGAATGGCGCGGGTGCGATGACTTTTGCTGCGATCGGGGTCATCCTGCTCGCGCCGCGCGCCGACCAGGCCTACGCTGCCGCCATAGGGTTTGCGGTGGGCACCAGCATTACCGCGGCTTTTGCCGCGATCATCGGTTTCGCGGTGTTGCCAAACCGCGAGACTTTTGCGGGTCTTAGTCTGGCGATTGGCCTTGTGCTTGTGCCTGCCGGCGCCGGGTTGGCCTTGTCCTCTGGGCCGCTGCAGGCGGTGATGTTCACGGCGATGGTCGCAAATTTTGTGCCGTTGCTGGCACCCGCCAATGTGGAGAGCTACGATACCCAGCAATTTTACAATGCCGCGTTGGCGATTGTCGCAGGAACAGGTGCTGCGGCGTTGTCTTTTCGCTTGCTGCCGCCATTATCACCCGCTTTTCGCGCGCGCCGGTTGTTGGGGCTGACGTTGCGCGACCTGCGCCGCCTCGCTACAGGCCCCATCCCCGATACGGCCAAGGATTGGCAGGATCACGTGTACGGCAGGCTCGCGGTTTTGCCGGATGCGGCACAACCGCTGCAGCGCTCGCAGCTGCTCGCGGCGCTCTGGGTCGGCACCGAGATCATCCAGCTTCGCCATTTCTGTCGTCGATTCGATCCGGGTTTCGACCTCGATGCGGCGCTCGACGCCTTTGCGCGAGGCAATTCCGCCACGGCGATCGCGCGGCTCGCCGACCTCGACCGCGCGCTCACCTCGGATTCGGACGCAGCCGCACTCCGGGCGCGGGGCATCATTCTCGGCATTTCTGAGACGCTGACCCGACACGCCGCTTACTTTGATGGAGCGACCGTGTGAGATTCACCGAGATCAACCTGTTCGGCGTCTATGTCGCGCCGATCTCGGTGATGATGGTCGCGGCCTGGGTGGTCACGATTGGGCTGCGGCGGATCGCCGCCCGCTACGGTCTGTTGCGCTACGTTTGGCACCCCTCGCTGTTCGTATTTGCCGTCTATATGATCGTGCTGTCATCGATGGTGCTGTTCGTAGCGGCGGGCTCATTTCGCCATGTCTGACGTCGAAACCAAATCGAAGCGCGAAGCGGCGGTGGACGCTCCCGCAGCCGTCTGGTCGCCCGAGCCGGCACCTCGCGAAGCGCCCCGGCGTCGTCTGCGAATCCTTCCGCTGCTGATCACCTTGGCGACGATCGCGGTCGCCGGCGCTCTGGGCTGGGCGATGTGGAACGCCTATATGGGCGCGCCCTGGACGCGCGACGGCACAGTGCGCGCCTACGTCGTAACGATGGCGGTGGAGGTCTCCGGGTATATCGTCGAGCTGCCGGTCGTCGACAACCAATTCGTGCACAAGGGCGACCTGCTGATGGTCATCGACCCGACCAACTATAAGATCGCCGTCAGCCTCGCCGAGGCGGCGGTGCAGCAGGCCCAGGTCAACACGCAGAACGCCGAGAGAGAGGCAAAGCGCCGGATGGAGCTGACCAGCCTGGCGGTCACAAAAGAAGAACAGCAGACCTATGAGACCAGCGCAGTGGCTAACCAGGCCCAACTACAGCAGGCCCAAGCCAATTTGGACCAGGCGCGCGTCAACCTCAAGCGTACAGAAATCCGCTCGCCGGTCAACGGCTATGTCACCAACCTTTTGGCGCAGCTCGGCGACTACGCCAATGTCGGGCAGAATCAAATCTCCCTCGTCGATGCCGATTCGTTCTGGGTCGACGGCTATTTCGAGGAGACCAATCTCGAGCCGATCCAGGTGGGCGACCCTGCCGAGATCAAGCTGATGGGCTACCACCAGATCGTTCGCGGCCATGTCGACAGCATCGCGCGCGGCATCAACGTCCCGAACGCGCAACCGAACGCCGCGGGCCTGGCGCAGGTGAATCCGATCTTCACCTGGGTGCGCCTGGCGCAACGCATTCCGGTGCGCATCCACATCGATCAGGTGCCCGACGGCGTGGTCCTGTCCACCGGGATGACGGCGACCGTGCAGATCGATCCGCGCCCTCCGCAGCCCGCTAAATGAACCGGCGCGCGTGTTGAGACGCATCGAGAAACCGCCCGGAAGAGATGGACGGGGCTCGCCCCGCCCGTGTTGCGTAGTGCTGTGAGGGTCCTGGCTTCGGTGCTACTATTTGCTTGGCAGCCATACTGGTCAGGAGCGCCTGGCGATGGTCACGATCACGGTCAACGGCACGCAACACCAGCTCGATATCGAACCCGATACACCGCTCCTCTGGGCCTTGCGCGATGTCGTGGGCCTGACCGGAACGAAGTACGGCTGCGGCATCGCGCAATGCGGCGCCTGCACGGTCCACATCAACGGGCAGCCGATGCGGTCCTGCTCGGTGCCGATCGCGAGCGTCGGCGGCGCCAGCATCACTACCATCGAGGGACTGTCGCCCGATGGCAAGCATCCGGTGCAGCAGGCGTGGATCGCCGAGGACGCGCCGCAATGCGGCTATTGCCAGTCCGGGCAGATCATGGCGGTGGCGGCGTTCCTCAAGGACCATCCCTCGCCGACCGATGCCGACATCGACGCCAACATCACCAACATCTGCCGCTGCGGCACCTATGAGCGCATGCGCCGCGCCATCCATCGTGCCGCCGACCTGATGAAAGCCTGAGCGGGGAACCGGCCATGGACGGAAACGCAATCCTCACCCGCCGCCAATTCATCGTCACTGCCGCCACCGCCGCGGGTGGCCTTGCTATCGGCCTCGCCACCGGCCCGAGCGCATTTGCGGCTACCGCCGCAGCACAGCCCTGGAGCAGCGAGGACGGCCACAACCCGCATGACCTCGACGCCTTCATCGCGATCGAGCCCGACGATTCCGTGCTCATTCGCTATGTGCGCTCGGAGATGGGGCAGGGCAGCATGACGGCACTTCCCATGATCGTCACCGAAGAGCTGCAATGCGACTGGTCGAAGGTACGCGTCGAATACGCCTCGGCCAACCGCAGCGTCCGCGAGAACAAGGTCTATGGCGACATGTCCTCGTACGGCAGCCACTCGGTCAAGCTGTCGCGCGAGAAGATGCAGCAGGTGGGGGCGAGCGCGCGCGAGCGGCTCATTGCCGCCGCCGCGGCGCGCTGGCGCGTGCAGCCGCAGGACTGCACCGCCGCCAACAGCATCGTGACGCATACCGCGACGGGGCGTACGTTCCGCTACGGCGAGCTTGCCGGCGACGCGGCGAAGATCACGCTTGCCAAAGAGCCGGCGATCAAGACGCCCGGCCAATATACGTTCATCGGCAAGCCGATGCCGCGCATCGACGTGCCGCCCAAAACCAACGGGTCGGCCAAATTCGCGATCGACACGCAGCTCCCGGACATGGTTTTCGCGGCGATCAACGCCTGCCCGGTGCCGGGCGGCAAGCTCAAGAGCGTCGATGATGCGCCGCTCGCGGCCGCGCCGGGCGTCCTCCAGGTGGTGCGCCTGCCGGACGCCGTCGCGGTGGTTGCGACGGGAAGCTTCTGGCGAGCCAAGCAGGCGCTCGCGAAGCTTCATCCCGAATGGGACGTAGGCGACGCCGGCACCACCGGCAGCGCACAATTCTCGCGCGAATATCACGCGGCACTTGACGGCCCGGCCGAGGTCGCACGCAACGACGGCAACGTCGACGAGGCCCTGCCCAAGGCGGCGAAGACGCTCGAGGCAGTCTACGAAACGCCTTATCTCGCGCACGCACCGATGGAGCCGATGAACGCGACGGTGCACTTCCAGCCCGACCGGCTCGATATCTGGATCGGGACGCAAGTGGCCGACCAAACACTTGAGAATGCGGCGCGCGTGTCCGGTTTGAGCGCCGAGCAAGTCTATATCCACAACTGCTTCATCGGCGGCGGATTCGGCCGCAAGAGTGCCAATGATGAGATGGTGCAGGCGCTCGCGATTGCGAAGGCAGTGCAACGCCCGGTAAAGCTCATCTGGACGCGCGAGGAGGACATGCGCCGCGACCGCTTCCGGCCGCAGGCGGTGACACGCTTCAAGGCCGGTCTCGACACGAACGGCATGCCGGTCGCCTGGTCGATGCGCAACGTCATCGGGTCGATTTTTGCCTCGCTCGGGGTGCATAGGCCCGGCCTCAAGGGTCCCGAGCCCATGGCGGTCGCGGGTCTTGCCAACAACGCCTACAACGTCCCGAACACGCGCGTCGACGCCGTGCTCAAAAATACGCACTTGCCGGTGATGTTTTGGCGCGCGCCCGGAGAAAACCAGAACATCTTCGCGCTCGAGAGCTTCGTCGACGAGATCGCGGCGGCAAGCGGCCAGGATCCCTACCAGTTCCGGCGCAAGCTGCTCGAGGGCAAGCCCGACTGGCTCAAGGTGCTCGACACCGCCGCTGAGAAGAGCGACTGGGGCAAGCCGCTGCCAAAAGGCCAGGGGCGCGGCATCGCCATCTGCGACAACATGGGAAGCCTCTGCGCCCATGTCGCGGAGATCACCGTCTCGGCCAAGGGCGAGCTCAAGGTGGATCGCGTCACGGTCGCCGTCGATCCGCACTATGTCGTGAACCCGCTCACCATCGCCGAGCAGATGGAAGGCGGCACGATCTTTGGGCTCAGCGCCGCGCTTTATGGAAAGATCACCGTGAAGAACGGCGTGCCGGAGCAGGGCAATTTCGACACCTACCGCATGGTGCGCTTCGCCCAGGCGCCGAAGATCAACGTCTACATCGTGCCGAGCGGCGGCCCCGCCTGGGGCGGCGTCGGCGAAGCCTCGACGCCGCCGATCATGGCCGCGGTGGCGAACGCGATCTTCGCCGTCACCGGCAAGCGCATCCGAAGCCTGCCGATCATGGATCACGACCTGTCGTCGAGCTCGGCCTGATTTGCGGCGGATCAAGCGTCTCGCCGTAGCCCTGCTCGCGCTGGGTGCCACCCCGCTGGCATATGCACAGGGGACCGCAGCGGCCGAGAGCAACGGCGAATACGTGGCGCGCGCCGGCGATTGCGTCGCTTGCCATTCCGTGCCCGGCGGCAAGGCGTTCGCGGGCGGCCTCAAGATGGGGACGCCGCTCGGCGCCATCTATTCGACCAACATCACGCCCGATCCCGACACCGGGATCGGCAACTACACATTCGAGGATTTCGACCGCGCCGTGCGGAAGGGCGTCGCCAAGGACGGGCACCGGCTCTATCCCGCCATGCCGTACCCGTCCTATGCCAAGATCACCGACGACGATATGCAGGCACTCTACGACTTCTTCATGAAGGAGGTGCCGCCGGTCAAACAAGCGAACAAACCGAGCGAGATCCCGGGCTATTTGAGCTTCCGCTGGCCGCTCGCCATCTGGGACGCGGTGTTCACGGAGAGCGGCGCCTACGTTCCAAGCAAGGAGCATGACGCCGCCTGGAACCGCGGTGCCTATCTCGTCGAAGGGCTGGGCCATTGCGGCGCCTGCCACACGCCGCGCGGATGGGCGTTTCAGGAGAAGGCTCTCAACGATGGCAGCAGCACCTATCTCCAAGGCGCAGAGCTCGACGCCTGGTTTGCGCCCGACCTGCGCGGCGATCAACGCACGGGTCTTGGCGCTTGGTCGCAAGGCGATCTCGCGGCCTTCCTCAGGACCGGCCACAACGGCGAAGCCGTCGCCTTCGGTTCGATGCTCAACGTCGTCAACAACAGCACTCCCTATTTGAGCGACGACGATGTGAACGCGATGGCCGCGTACCTGAAATCGCTGCCCGCGACCGCGCAGCAGGCGCCCTTCAACTATGACGACGCGACCACGAAGGCCCTGCTCGGCGGCAAGCAAGAGCAGCCGGGCGCGACGCTCTTTCTCGGCAACTGCGTCTCCTGCCATGGCGCCGACGGCAAGGGCCGAGCCCCGTATATCCCGCCGCTCGCCGGCAATCCGGTCGTGCTCGACGGCGATCCGTCGTCGCTGATCAATCTTGTGCTGAACGGCGCCGAGCCGCTCGTCGTGAAGGGCACGCCGGACGCCTACCGCATGCCGCCATACCGCGTGCAGCTCACCGACGACGAGATCGCCAAGGTGTTGACTTTCGTGCGCTCCGCCTGGGGCAACGGCGCCGCGTCGGTGACCGCCGACCAGGTGAAGGCGCTGCGCCCGGTCACCGATCCCAGCAGCGACCGGGTCATTATCCTCAAGATGCGCTGAGGAAGACGTACTAATTAGCCGGCGATCCGAAGCTCTGGACGCTTGAAAAACGTCTCAAGGCTGCCGCTCACAACAATGCGGTGCTGGATGCGCAGACGAAAAACCGCGCGGACGGTCTCATCCTTACCCGGCAGAGGATACACGCTGGCCGGCTGCTCCCGTCGCAGCCCAAAGGCGCACCAGTTCCCGACCTCCGGCCACAGGAAGCGCGTGAAGCCAAGGCAGTTGCTGAACAGGTTGTCCCTTCGTCCTCGATTGGCTCGGCAGAAATCCACCGCCTAACCTGCACACGCATTCCGTGCACGGATCGGCTCGGACCGATTCCGACTGCTTTCGACCCTAGCCGGTCACTCAGCCCTTCGCTCTGGAACGGCTCTTCGTGCACCAAAGCGGCCGTGACGATGGGCCAGGCTTCATGGTTCCGCAGGCAGTACCCGCTAACGGGTCACCCTCTACGACTGTACGGGATCGAGGAACACATAAAGCGCCGCGATCTTTCCATCGCGGACGATGACCACATCCAAGCCTGTATAGTTGGGCGGCTCGCCGCGCGGCCCCGATCCCCACGCCAGCCGCCCGGCATTGTGGAGGGTCTGGGCCTCGCCGTGGGGGGTGTAAACGAAGTGCGGATGGGTCGCGCGGAGATCGCCAGCAAATTTGTCGAGGGCTTCGGGGCCGACGAATATGCCGGGTGGCGCATACAGGACGCAGTCTTCGGTATAGAGGCTCTCAATTGCTGCTCGGCGGCGCGCCGCATTACCCTCGCCGAAGACTTCTTGAAGGTTGCGGCGAAGCAGTTCGCGGATATGGTCGGGCATAGGTTATCTCCGTAGCGACGCTCCGCCGTATCCGTTATGCCGCATGACGGGTTCTTGCCGTTGCAACGGTGGTCGAAATGGTCGCATGGGCGGTGTTCAGCGCCGCTTCCCGATGCGCGGGGCTGAGCGCAAGCCCTTCGGCGCGGATGATTTCGATGTCGCCGATGCCGAGGAAGGCGAAGACCGCGCGCAGATACTTCTCCTGGAAGTCGTTAGCCTCGAATGGCATTCCCGGTGCGTAAAGCCCGCCGCGCGATGAGGCCACGATCACACGCTTACCGCCGGCCAGCCCGATTGGCCCGTCCGCCGTGTAGCTGAAGGTTTTGCCGGCAATCGCGATGCGGTCGATCCATGCCTTGAGTTGGCTTGGGATGCCAAAGTTATACATCGGTGCGCCGATGACGAGGATGTCGGCACTAAGGAACTCGTCGAGCACATCGCTGCCACCCTCATCTGCAATCCCGACCGCACCTTCAGGTGCATTCGCCGGTCGGACGGTCGGGAGGCGCTTGCTATCAAGGTGCGGGATCGGGTTGGCGTCGAGGTCACGCCGGATCACTTCGAGACCTGGGATTGCCGCTTTCAGCGCAGCGACCAACGCTGCCGAGAGTTGGCGCGAAGCCGAGTTAGCGCCCGTGATGCTTGAGTCGATGTGAAGGAGTTTCATGGTCTTCGTCCCCGGTCACCGTTTGTGCGGACGCCCAAGTCCGGGCGCTACCTTCCCAAAAATGTCAGCGGAGACGGCTGGACGCCGGCTTGGATAGCTTTCGCCGAATTGAGAATGCCTTTTGTCGTGTCTTCGGTCTTAAAGAGGTCGATCGCCACGTCGAGCATCATCACGTCCGCTGCGGCGATGCCTCCCGCCGACCATGCTTTGAGAATCGTGCGCGCTGCCGCATAAGCCTTTGTTGGGCCATTCGCGAGCTTGTCCACGAGCTTACGGCTCGTTTCATCCAAATCGGCTTCAGGGACCACCAGCGTAGCAATGCCCAGATCGCCCGCGATGATGCCGCTGAACGGCTCACCCAATAGAGCGAGTTTAGCGGCGCGGGCGCGCCCAACCCGTTCTGCGAGCCGCTGTAGCCCGCCCGCCAAGGGAATATTGCCCGAACGGATCTCAACGGCGAAAAATGTCGCATCCTCCGCCGCGACCAGAAAGTCGCAAGCAAGAGCAAGCTCAAACCCGCCGCCGATTGCTCCGCCCCGGACCACTGCCACGGTGGGAATGCGCAATGCCTCAATGGCGTGGAACGAACTGTTGCACTCGGCGATGAATGTGCGGAACCAATCGGCGCTCTTTCCTGGCCACTCCGGGACATTGCCCCCCATGCAGAAATTCGGGCCGTCCGACCGAATGACGAGCACCCGGCTGTCACTCAGGCTCGCGTCATGGACCGCCGCACGAAGGTCCACGGCGAACTGGCTGCTGATTCGGTTCGAAGGGGGGTTCGCCAGGACAATGGTCCCGACGCCGTGATCCTGCTCAAATCTGACCGTCGTCATTTCGGTCATTCCTCTGTGCGAAGCGGGTTTCGGCTCGCTATCGGCGAGAACGGGCATCTGCTGTCGGAAAGTGGGGGACATCGGGTGCGCTCTGAAGCTGAGGATCGGACAACGTACTGTTCCAGGCAGGGAACGACCTGACTCGACAATGATGCCAGAGATGAGATAATCTGCTCTCTGGGGAACAATGCCGTCCTGGCGCGAGGATGAGCGCTTGCACGACCTCAATGATCTTCTGTTCTTCGCGGCGGTCGTTGAGCACAGCGGATTCTCTGCTGCCGCGCGGTCTCTGAACCTTCCGAAATCAAGCGTCAGCCGTCATGTCGGTCGGTTGGAAAATCGGCTTGGCGTGCGCCTGCTGGAGCGGTCCACCCGCAACGTGCGGCTCACCGAGATAGGCAGTTCCTATTACGCCCGGTGCAAGGCGATCCTCTCGGAACTTGAGACAGCCGAACAGGACCTCGCGTTATTGCGATCTGATCCGATCGGCACAATCCGGGTCAGTTGCCCCACCGGCCTTGCGCAATACGCGCTTGCGCGGATCGTGCCCGGCTTCCTGGCAGACTACCCTTTGGTCCGGGTGCAGATCATCGCTACCAATCGCGCGGTCGATCTCATCGAAGAAAAAGTGGATGTCGCTATACGCGCTCGCACACGGCTGAATGACGAGACCCTGACGATGCGCCGCCTGGGGAGCAGCACCCTCGTCTTCGTCGCGAGTCCCGACTTCGTTGATCGCCACCCGGTCTTGGTTCATCCATCTGATATTACAGGTCTTCCATTTCTCAGCTTTCAGGAAGATACGGCCCGGCCAAGTTGGACCCTGACAGGCCCCGATGAAGCTGCCGCAGTTGTTGCATTCGACCCGATCCTATGGACGAGCGAATTCAGCATTCTCGTGGAAGCTGCTTGTGCTGGAACGGGGATTTCTCTCTTACCGACTGAAGTTGCCGTGCGACCGATCAGCGAAGGACGCTTGGTTCGGATACTCCCCGGTTGGTGCTCTGAGGAAGTTACCCTTCATCTTGTGTTCACGACCCGCCGAGGATTGGCTCCAGCGGTCAGGGTCTTCATCGACTATCTCGCCGACCACTTTGTTTATGGCGGCCAGAGGCCGGCGCGATTGCTCGCGTAGTTCAACCCGTCCTGGCTCGCGCGAATACGCGACAACACCGGCATCCATGCCGCCTCCGTTGCGGCACCTCTCGCGTAAGCCGCGGTACGGCGGCGGATCGGCTCGCCATTCGAATTTGGGATTCCGCAGATCTACTCGCGTACCAGCAACCGCTTTCGGCGCAACCTCTCCGTTCACCGTGGCATCGGCGAAGGTCGCCTTTCCACCCGAAAGCGCCTGATAGCCCTCATTCGCGAAATGCGCTACAGGGGATACACGTAACCTGAGCCTACTCGTGATCGAATCGTTCCACTTTCCTGTTTTCTCTCGCGCCCTTGCCGAGCACCTTCACCAATCCCCGCCCGCGTTCCTCTACCACTACACCAGCCAAGATGGACTCCTCGGGATCACCACATCCCGCTCCCTCTGGGCCACGAATATCAGCTATATGAACGATGCCACTGAGTTTGACCTTTCTTTGAATTTAATCAGAAACCATTTGTTTGCTGAGTTCCAACGCAGGGGTCATCCATTACCAACAGGCCAGATAACTGAGGAAAGCGACCGGCTCTCTTTGGTATGGGCCGCCGCCAACAAGATAATAGGTACTAGCATCTTTGTTACATGCCTTTGCGAGAGCGGTGACCTTCTAAGCCAGTGGCGCGGATACGCTGGCGCAGGTTACGGATACTCTTTAGGCTTCAACACCAGCCCTCTCGAAAAAATGGCATCCGACTCAGGATTTATTTTAGGAAAATGTATTTATGATCCAATCTTACAAGAAGAAATCATAAGGCAAACCATCGACCGTATACTCAATGACCCAAATCAGGAACCAACCGTACACCGTTTCGCCATTGCCCTAAAATATGGCGCTTTCTTTAAAAATGCGTCTTTTTCGGAAGAGCAGGAATGGAGGCTAATTTTCTTCTCTCCCGATAAGCCAGCCCCAATACGATTCCGGAAAGGGAAATCTATGATAATTCCCCATACATCCATCCCAATTGACACGGGCGCCGCAATAGATCACGTATGCGTCGGTTCATGTCCGCGCATGGAACTGTCACAACGATCCGTTGAATACCTGCTGATCCACAACAACGTAACCCCTACCGTCTATCCCTCGTCTATTCCGTTTAGGGATTGGTAACGCCACTTCTCCACTCATATTACTGAAACCCGGGCACGGGCGAATGTCCGCAATCCACCCAATCCGGCCCATCAGACTCGGGTCTCATCTGTCAGATATGATCCACTGGCCCCAATCCCGCGCGCGGCTGCCGATTGGCACCGAGCCCGGTCGAAGCTGGAGCTGCTGCCGCGGCGAACTGCGAGGACCTGAACCTCGTCTCTCGCCGGCAGTTGCCTAGGCTTAACGGCCTCCTGGCGGTTTCGCGGCGGCGTGGCGTTCGGCCTTCTCCTGCTGTGGTCGGGGCCGTTCGGCCAGCATACCGCGCCGAATTCGTCCACCGTCACCTGGCGGAATACCGCTTCGTCCCGCAGCGGCTGGAAAACCTCGCCGCCAAGCTCGCCGGAGAGGTCTATTGTGCCTGCAATCCCGTCGTCGAACTCGATGTGCAGCCGATATTGTGAAAGCGGGGCGACCTCTACGACGCGCGGCATCATCTAACTTACTCCAATGGGCTAATATTCTTAATCGGATTGCACTGCTGTGCAAGTGTCCAGTTGGCCCGCAATTCGTTTTGACGCAGTTCGGCCCAGTCAAGCACAAGGCCAAGGGCGCGGCGGGGTAACCGCCCCGTTCATCAATTCCAAATTCTCAATGTCAACCTTCGCCTCCCGGCCCTGCTAGAAGACGTGAAATTGCGGCGGCGCGTGGTCGCGGTGATACATGCGGATGATTATCCCATGGAAAACGCTGATTGTCGGCAGCGCCGGACGCTAGCACCGGCGGTTCGAGCGTCAAACCAAGTTATCCAGGGGCCGCGCAATCCCATTGAGCGCCGTAGGCCGGTGCGTAACGGAGCCGAGCGACCGGAACCCGCCGCCGCGCCGGCTCTCCGCTACCGCGCGCCAGATGCAGGAAACTCCGTGGGATCACGACACGACGCGATCCCTTCGGTGGTTGCGATCAGTTCGGCGCTGGCCAGCCGCTTCGCCAAGTCCTTGCGAAAGGAGGAAACGGTCAGCGCCGCGATGTGCCGCGCGCAAGCACGTTCAAAATCTCTTGCTCGGTTACGGCGGACTTGAGCAAGCCGCCGTGCTGATCACTCCAGCGAACGACGAGAAAAGGTAGGGAGTTAAGCTTGAGGACGGCGCTTACAAAGACGTTGGTGTCGAGAACGATCCTCATCCAAGCAGCGGCTCGACTTCGTTTTGAGCCTGCTTGATCGATCCGATCGATATTTCGTCGCTCGGGCCGGCCCGGATCACAAGGCGGGGCACTCCCTGTCGTGCCTTGGTCAGCCAATTGTCCGGCTCGATCATAGCGGTAATCATGCGCTCCTTCGGAACGCCAAGGCAATTCGCGGTGAAACTGGACGGCGGCGATCGGTGGATCGGCGTGTTCGATCGACATGATCACGCGATCTTGGTTTCCGCGGTGGCGAAAGGCGCAGCATGGCTGAATCGGCGCCCTGGGCGGTGGGCGAACTGGTCATGGAGGCGTTGTCTACCGTCGATCCGGTCGCCTATATTCGCATTGCCTTGGCCTACCGCAATTTCCGCGAGGCCAAAGGATTCTGGCGAGTTCCTCGGGCGGATCGCGGCGGATGACAATAAAGGGAGGTTATGGGTGCAGCGGCCTCCTGTAATCTATGTCGGTTTCGCCGGGCGGCTGTTTTGATCACGGGTCCTACTCGGTCCAACTCGGTTCCAAAAGGAATGCTGCCCGTCTACGAGAGGATTGTCAGGTTGACCGACGATGTTTGCGACAAGCGGCTAAACTCCGAATACCGGGATCTGGCGCGCGCAATGACCGGAGCGCTGTGTAGGAAGCGCCCGAGCCCACTCACTTCTGGGCAACCGCGAACCTGGGCGGGTGGGATCGTCTACGTGCTGGGACGGATCAATTTTCTCGGTGACCGATCGTTTCCACCGTTCCTGACAACGGCAGACCTGTGCGCCGCATTCGGCGTCGGGGAGAGCACCCTCCACGCCAAGGCGCGGGTCATCGAGAAGACCCTCAAGACACGGATATTTGACCCGAAGTGGACGCTTCCCAGCCTGGTCGGCAGCAATCCACTTGTATGGATGGCGGAAGTGAACGGCCTGCTGGTCGATTTGCGCACGATGCCTCGCGAGGTTCAGGAAGTGGCTTTCGCCAAGGGAATAATTCCCTACGTCCCCGCAGACGGGCAGGATCGATCGTGAACCCGCGGTTCTGGAAAAACGCAACATGGTGGACAATCGTTTTCTCAAGCGCCTGAGCAAGAAGGCCCGGAAGGGATTGCGGGGATGGCCAATTGCAACCGTTGCCTTCTATGGCCCGAACCTGAGGCAAGCGACAAAGGTCGCCGTTGGCATAGTGCGGTCCGAGAATGCAGAGGTGGAAGAGTTACGCGACTGGAAGGTGGAGCGTGGCGACATCCGCGCCGATTCCGCCATTGCCCGTGAGATACTTGAATTTATCGAGCAGCATCAGGTGCGATCCGTCGCCATGACGGATGGCATAATTGGGTGTCCTCACCAGGAAGGAATCGATTACGAAGGCGAGTGGTGTCCAGTTTGCGAATTTTGGCACGGACGAGATCGGTTTACGGGGCAGAGGGTCCATTGATTTAAGAAAACGCGGCGACGGCGAAGAAGCGAAGGGATCCCCGGCTCCCTCACCGCGCACCGGTAGAAGTTCGCGCCCTGGCGCAGCATCATCCCGGTCGAGGCGCCGGGAAGATCGAAATCCCGGCGCGGTGCGGGTAGAACTGCACCCTGGCCGGACGGGACGCCGAACCTGCTCGGCGGCAAGCAAGAGCAGCCGGGCGCGACGCTCTTTCTCGGCAACTGCGTCTCCTGCCATGGCGCCGACGGCAAGGGCCGAGCCCCGTATATCCCGCCGCTCGCCGGCAATCCGGTCGTGCTCGACGGCGATCCGTCGTCGCTGATCAATCTTGTGCTGAACGGCGCCGAGCCGCTCGTCGTGAAGGGCACGCCGGACGCCTACCGCATGCCGCCATACCGCGTGCAGCTCACCGACGACGAGATCGCCAAGGTGTTGACTTTCGTGCGCTCCGCCTGGGGCAACGGCGCCGCGTCGGTGACCGCCGGGCAGGTCAAGACGCTGCGCCCGGTCACCGATCCCAGCAGCGACCGGGTCATTATCCTCAAGATGCGCTGACGCACACGTACGGAGGAGCCTCGCACGACGAGCGGTCTCGGGTTCATCTACCACCTGCTTCCCGACTTCCGTAGCGCTTCCGCGGCAGATGCGCTCAGCGCAAAAGCCCGTCACGAGCGGATGGGCTTTTTCTCATAAGGTTGGTTGCGGGAGGATTTGAACCTCCGATCTTTGCGGCGGACTTTGACGCGGAATTGATGGGGTCCACGTTGCTCGACCGTGGCCATCGGACGTTTCCCGGCGGAACAGTTGCTATCCCGGTCAGTGTCCCAAATTGTCCCAAAAATTCACTAGTAAGGACGTTCGAAGCGGCGTGCACGAAAATCTAAGTTATTGATTTTTATTGGAGCGGGTGAAGGGAATCGAACCCTCGTCAGAAGCTTGGGAAGCTCCTGCTCTGCCATTGAGCTACACCCGCACCCTCTTGAATCATACGCGGTCCGCGGTTATCCGCAAGCGCCTCGCGACCGCGTCAGCTGCTTCAGGAACCGTTTGGGCGGCCTGCCGGCGGGTCGACCGGGACCGTCCCTATTTCCCCCGGCAGAGAGACTTCGAGTATCTCGAGGTCGTCCGACGTGCCGATCTCGTTGTGCTTCATGCCGCCCGGAATAAAGCACGAGTTGCCGGCTTCGAGCCGTCATTTGCTGCCGTCCTCAAATTCGAGCTCGACCCAGCCCTTTAGCGTATAGACAAACTGGCCTTCACAAACGTGATAATGCCAGCCGGTAGGCTTGGTCATGCCGGTGATCGCCGTCGTTAGCTGCGCCCGCATCCAGCCGTTGCTTGCTTTGGTCACGCCGAGGTCGCGGTATTTGAAGAAATCCCGCCGGCCCTCGACATAGTCGGGCGTCTTGGCGCTGGTCACCGCGACCTTCATCGGCGGCTGCGCGCCGACGGCCTTATCCTTGAGTGTCGTCGCCTCGATGGTCATCACGTAACTCCCGATCCACATCCAAGCCACTATTAAGCGCGGTTTTAGAACCGGCCGCAAGCATCGGCGCAACGATATCGGAGGTCACAAAATGACAAACAAGCTGCGCGATCTGGTTGCACCCGGCAGTCTGGCGAGCGTGATGTCGGCACACAATCCGCTGTCGGCGCGGCTCGCCGAGCTGGCCGGGTTCGACGGGGTCTGGGCGAGCGGCTTTGAGCTGTCCGCCGCTTACGGGGTGCCCGACGCGAGCCTTCTGTCGTTCACCCAGCACCTCGACATGACGCGGGCGATCGTCGAGCGCGTATCGGTGCCGGTCATAGCCGATCTCGACACCGGCTATGGCAACGCGGTCAATGTCATGCACGTCGTCGGCGCCTACGCCCGCGCCGGGGTCGCCGCAGTGGTCATCGAGGACAAGACTTTTCCCAAGGATACCAGTCTGCTCGCCGGCGGCAGACAGGATCTCGTCCGGGTCGAGGAATTCCAAGGCAAGATCGCGGCAGCCCGCGCTGTAGGCAGCGAGCGCGACCTGTTGGTGGTCGCGCGGACGGAAGCCTTGATTGCCGATCTCGGGCTCGAAGAGGCGCTGAAGCGAGCTCATGCGTACGCCGAAGCCGGAGCCGATATGATCCTCGTCCACTCCAAGCAAAAAACACCGGAAGAAATCATCGCCTTCGCGCGGCGATGGCAGGGCGAAACCCGGCTGGTGGTGGTCCCCACGGCCTATCCGGATCTGACCGAGGCCAGGATTCGCGAGCTCGGCAACATCGGCATGGTGATCTACGGCAATCATGCCGTCCGTGCCGCGGTCACCGCGATGCGCCAAGTGTTCGCCGAGATCCGTGCCGACGGCGGCATCCACAACGTCGATAGACGCATCGCCTCGGTCGAGGAGATTTTCGAATTGCAGCGGGTGGCCGAAATGAAATCGATCGAACAGATATATCTGCGGTAAGCCGATCGCCGCGAGGCACCGGGCGGAGCGCTTCACCCCGCGAAGGGACCGGTGCTATCCTCGCGAGGTTAATTCCAGGAGGGACCGATGCCGAATATCCCCGGTGCAGTGACCGATCCCAGCCGTGTCCGCGGTGAAGCGATCGAGCTCAAGAGCGGCGGCGACACGATCCAGGGCTATCTCGCCCGGCCGAGCCAGCCCGGGCGCAATCCGGGCATCATCGTCATCCATGAGGCCTTCGGGCTCGTCGAGCACATCCGCGACGTTGCCCGGAGATTTGCCAATATCGGCTACAATGCCTTGGCGCCCGATCTCTATGCCCGAGCCGGAGGGCCGTCCGACCCGAACGACATCGCCACCGTTATGCCGGTCATGTTCGCAAAGTCGGACGCCGAGGCGGTCCAGGACCTCGAAGCGTCGGCGGCGCATCTGCGGGGGCTTTCCGGCGCAACGGCAAAGGTTGGCGCCATCGGCTTCTGCTCGGGCGGCCGTCAGACTTTGCTGTTCGCCTGCAGCAGCGACAAGGTCGACGCGGCGGTTGACTGCTGGGGCGGGTTCATTCATCGCGCGACCCCCGACGCCGAAACCACACCTTCGCGGCCAAAGCCGATCCTCGATTTGGTCGGGCAGCTTCACTGCCCGCTTTTCGCCGTCTTCGGCGAAGAGGACCAAAATCCGACCGTCGCGCAATCCGAGGAGTTGCGGACGCGGGCGCAACGCGCCGGCAAGGACGTCACGATCAAAGTCTACAAGAATGCCGGGCACGCCTTCCTCGCCGATTACCGGCCGAGCTATCGCGAAGCGCCGGCGGCCGAGCTGTGGTCAGATGCGGTCGCGTTCTTCGATAAGAACCTGAAAAGCTGACCCCAGCTCTCAGTCTGGCAAGTCGAAAAACTTGCACCAACCGTTTGGGCTGATGTCGCCCGCCACGACTTGGCAGGATCGCGGCGGGCGAAACAGGGTGCAGGCGGCGCAGGCGAGGCCACCCCTCGGGCGGTCTTGATACTCGGCCTCGGCCTGCGACATCTTCTGCTGTGCTATCGTTTTCGGGACGCAGAGGACTGCCGAGGCGCCGGCTAAAACCGCCCGCAAGAGATTGCGGCGTAACAGCCTTGGGGTGGCGTTTGACAACCGTTGCGCTAGAAAGCTAGCCTCGCTCGATGAGCATAGACCAGTTCGAGGAGTGCCGCATCATGTCGCAAGAAATATCACCGCGCCTCAGCCATGTCGGCATTTACGTGACCGACCTGCCGAGGATGAGAGACTTTTACACCCAAACTCTTGGCTTCGTGGTCAGCGATGCTGCGCCCGACGGCCGTATCACCTTCTTGAGCCGCAACCCCAGCGACCATCACCAAGTGGTCCTGGTGCCGGGCCGCAAGACCGAACTCGATACGCCGATGGTCCAGCAGATTTCGTTCAACGTCGGGACCTTGGCCAATGTCCAGCGCGCCTTCCGCAAGGTGCGCGACGCCGGCTGCCAGGGTCTCAGGCCCGTCAGCCACGGCAATGCCTGGTCGATCTATTTCCAGGATCCCGAAGGCAACCGCATTGAGATGTTCTGCGACACGCCCTGGTATGTCTCTCAGCCCTGCGGCTTCGAGATCGACCTCGACAAGTCCGCCGACGAGCTGTTCCGAGAGACCGAAGCGCATTGCCGCACCCTGCCGGGCTTCAAGCCGATGGAGGAGTGGCGGGCGGAAATCTCCCGGAAAATCGCCGCGAAGCTCGACGCCTGATCCGGAGTCTTTGGGCTAAAGCTCCGAGGCGTGGTAGAGTTTTACGAACCGACATTCCCGCGAGGAGTGGGCAACACAGCGAGGGCACGATGAGCAAACGACCGATGTATCTGCAGCACGTCAACATCTATGTCCGCAACGCCGAGCGGTCGAAGGAGTGGTACGAGGATCTGCTCGGATTGCACACCTACGAGTACCGCCCGGGTTGGGCCGCCTTCATGTCGGCCGACACCGAACAGTCGCACGAGGTCGCGTTGATGCAGGTCGGCGAAGATGCGCCGCTGCAGAAAAAGGGCCAGGTCGGGCTCAACCACATGGCCTGGCGGCTCGAGTCGCTCGACGACCTGAAGGACTTCTATCACCGCATCAGGGCGAAGGGTTGGCCGATCGAGCACATCTCCGATCACGGTATCTCGCTCGGCATCTATACGCGCGATCCCGATGGCAACGGCGTCGAGGTCTTTTACGAGATGCCGCGGGCCGAATGGCCGGCCGACTACCACATCTTCTCGCGCGACAAGGTCGGTCGCGGCCGCTTCCCGGGCCCATGGGATGCCGAGATCCGGGCCGACGGGCCGCCGGTGCCGCAGCCCCAGCCGGCCGCAGCGGAGTAGGATGCGGTCATCCCGAACGGCCGGGATGACCGCCGTTCGGGATCGATCTCCACGCGGGAAATAGGGGCTCACGACCCGCCCGCTTTCTGTTGTTTTCGCCCCCTTAGGGTCGTGCAGTTTTCGTTGATCAGCGGTGCGGAGTTCGTTGTTTTCTGGCGCCGTACATTTTGGCCTAACAGATTGATATAATGGGCCATTCTTTGCGGCGGATCGGATTTTGCGCGGGTGTCGGCGCGTTTTTCGTTGTTTTCGCCGCGTGATCAACCCGAATTGCGGACCCAACCGTAGCGCAGATTACTAGGGCCCGGTCCGTTTTTCACATAATCGGCCTTGATCTCGGCAAAGCGGTCGGAAGAGGTTAGATCGGCGCGCTTGTCGAAATTGTAGAGCCGGGCCGTGTTGCCGCCGAAGACCGCGGTCTTGGTAGGACCATCGGCCGGCCCCAACGGCTGAAAACCGTATTTCTTTTGCATATCCTCGGGGATCTCGAGGCGGCGCAACCCCTCGATTTGCCATTGCGGGGCGCCGGTCCACACCGCATCGGTGCCCCACAGCACGTGGTCGGCGCCGAGCCCCTTGACGAGCGTGCCCATCAACGCCGCAGCGAGGCGCGGCTCGGCGACCGTCGTCCAGGCGAAGAGCTGGCCCAAATCGCCATAGACGTTCGTGACGCCGTATTTCTCCGGGATCTCGGCCAGATCGCTCGTCCACGAGCTGCGCCCGGTCTTGTCGAACTCGTCCATGCCCTCGGCCGGTGCGGCGCCGATCCAACGATAGGCCGAGTGGTAGATCAGGAAATTGAGCTGAGGCCAATCCTTGGCCGCCTTGCCGACATCGCTGACATCGGCATAGGGGCGCAACCGCGGAAATTTCTCCTCGACGGCGGGCGCGAACAATCCCTTGTGAATGCAGACGTTTTTGATGCCGGATTTGACCGCCTTCTCATAGAAGGGGTACAGCAGCTTCTCGTCGTCGAGGTGGTAGGGATGGTTGGCGAGCTCCTTGTGGGTGTTGTCGCCGACCGTGTAGCCCTTCCACGAATCGGGCTTATAGACCTCGATCGCCTGGTCGACCTGGTCGAGCCAGCCAGGCCAGCCCGGGGTAATCGTGAAGTGCGCCATCATCCGCCGCGTGCCGGCCTCCTTGTTGACCTGCTCGCGGGTCTTGAAGACCTGCTCCTGCGGGATGAACCAGTCCTCGGGAACCTCCGAGGGTGAGTTCGACAACAGCGCCACCTTGGTGTCGCTGTCCATGTAAATTTCCTTGACGTAGTTGGCGTATTTGAGATCGTCGATGGTTTGCTCCTTGTCACCGATCTCCTTGTTCCAGCCGGCCTTGCCGACCGCCTCGCGCGCCTTGATGAACCCCATCAGCCTGGTGTCGTCGCGCAGAAAGTGGGTGTGGCCGTCGATGATGAACTGCTTCGACAGCGCCTCGGCACGCTCGGCCGCCATGTCCGGCGTCGCCGCCTCGGCGATGCTGGCTTCGAAGAGCCGGCCGAATACCTGGTTCATTGCGACGAACGAAGCCGCCATGCCGGCGGCAGTCTGAAAGAAGCGGCGTCGCGATAGGCCTTGTCGCCGAGCAAGCCGGTCGCTCAGCTCTTTCAGCCGGGCTTCGACCTCGCGTTGCTTGGCGCTCTGCGGCACCGGCATATACTCGTCGCTCGACACGATCTGGGTCGGCACCGGCGACGGGAACGACGACGTCTCCGCCGGCTGCAAATCGCGCAGTTGCTCATCCGATAGGAATTTCATGTTTGCCTCCTGGGGCTAGAGTGCGAGCGCAGGCACCTCGATGTTCAGCAGCCGCGCTGCGTTACCGCCGAGGATCGCCTTGCGCTCGAAATCGTCGAGTCCGGGGGCTCCCTCGATGAAGCCGACCGGGTCGGTCTCGCCCATATCGGCCGGATAGTCAGTGCCCACCAGGATGTGGTCGGCGCCATATTGCTCGACGAGATAGTCGAGCTGATGGTGGGTGTATACCAGCCCATCAAAATAGACCCGCTTCAGATATGTCGTGGGCATCCGGTGGAGTTGCTCGCCGCAATCCCGCCGCGCCGCCGCGGCGTGGTCGATGCGCCCCGAATAAGCTGGCAGAAAGCCGCCGCCATGCGCGACGACGAGCTTCAAGTTCGGATGATCGCGCAGCACGCCGCCAAAGATCAGATGATGGAGCGCCACGGTCGAATCCAGCGGGTTGCCGATCATATTGGCGAAATAATGGTCGGCGAAGCGGCCCGCCTCGGTGAACCCGTCCGGATGCATGAAAACCACGAGGCCCAGCTCCTCGGCACGGGCGAAGATCTTGTGGAAGGGTTCGGCAGACAGATCTTCGCCGGCGACATGGGTCATGATCTCAATGCCGCGGAAACCCAAGGATTTGTGCAATCGATCGAGTTCCGCGATCGCGAGATCCGGAGCCTGAAACGGCACCGTGCCGAGGCCAACGAAACGGTCGGGGTGGCGACCGCAGATGTCGGCGATAAAATCATTGATGGCCCGCGAGGCCTCACGCCCGAGGTCGGGATCTGCGCCGTAATAGGTCTGGCGCGGTGCCGGCGAGATCGCCTGAATGTCGATCCCCATACGGTCCATGTCCTCGATGCGTTTTTCAGGTGACGAGCCCTGAAGGCGGGTCCGTTCACCGTTCTGCCGGTTGATCATGCGGCTGCGCTCATTGGCGGCGGTTTCGAGAAACCAACGTGAGACAGCGGCATTGCCTTCCACCATTGCCGCGGCCTTGTCGCTGCGCACATGGCAATGGATGTCGATCGTGAACCATTTGCCGCGGGCATGCATCGGTCCCGGGAAGCGACCGGGAATTTCCGCTCCCGGCGGCAGGCACTTGAATAGCATGCCGGTTTTCCCCTCAATCAAATCGCCACCGCTGGGATTTCGATATTCAGCAGGCGCGCGGCGTTGCGACCGAGGATAGCCCGGCGCTCGGCGTCGTCGAGCCCGCCCGCGCTCTCGACAAAGCCGATCGGGTCGATCTCGCCCATGTCGGCGGGGTAGTCGGTGCCCATCAGCACATGGTCGGCGCCGTACTGGTCGACAAGATATTCGAGCTGGTGATGTGTGAAGACGATCGTGTCGAAATAGAGCCGCTTCAGGTATTCGGTCGGCATCCGGTGAATCTGCTCGCAGCAATCGGGGCGTGCCGCCGCCGCATGGTCGATGCGGCCGGAGTACGCCGGCAGATACCCCCCACCATGCGCGATGACGAGCTTGAGGTTGGGGTGCGCGTGCAGCACGCCGCCAAATATCAGATGATGGACCGCGACGGTCGAATCGAGCGGGTTGCCGATCACATTGACCAGATAATGGTCACCAAAGCGGCGCGCCTCCGGGAAGCCTGTCGGATGCATGAAGATCAGCATGCCCAGCTCTTCGATTCGCGCGAAGATCTTGCGAAAGCGGTCGCCCGAGAGATCCTCTCCGGCCACATTGGTCGCGATCTCGATGCCTCGGAAGCCCAATGATTTGTGGACACGGTCGAGCTCGGCAACAGCGAGTTCCGGTGCCTGAAACGGCACCGTACCGAGCGCGATGAAGCGGTCGGGGTGACGGCCGACTATCTCGGCGAGATTGTCGTTGACGGCTCGTGCCGTGGCGATACCGAGATCGGGATCGGCAGCGTAATAGGTCTGATTGGGCGAGGGAGAGATCGCCTGGATGTCGATCCCCATTCGATCCATGTCCTCGATCCGCTTTTCGACCGAGGTCGACTGGACGCGATTGCGCTCCGCTTGTTGCCGGTTGACCTCGCGCGTGCGCTCGTTGGCGAAAACCTCCCTGGGCTGCCGTGTCGCCGTCACGTTGCCCGCGACCATCTCGGCAGCCTTCGGGGTCAGCACATGGCAGTGTATGTCGACGGTGAACCATTTGCCGCGGGCGTGAACCGACCCCGGAAACCGCCCGGGGATCTGGGCTCCTGGCGGCAGGCATCTGAACAGCATTTCGCCCCCCCTCGGTTTCCGTCAAATTTACGCGCTCCTTGTTCGCGCGCTACATTTTGTCGACGGAGGCGTTCACCCTTCCCATAGCTGACGCGATGGGCCCCTTCCCTCTCCCGCGCTGCGGTAGGGGTGCCCAGCGCAGCGAAGCGAGTGAAGGTACGGCGCCGGGCTCAGGGTGATAACTAAGCGGCCTCTTCTTCGACCTCGCTCTCGGTCCCGGTCGGGCCGGAATCCTTGCCTTTGGCTTCGCGATCGCGATCGACCAATTCGATTACCGCCATCGCCGCATCGTCGCCATAGCGGAAACCCGCTTTGATGATGCGGGTATAACCCCCGGCACGGGCTGCATACCGCTGCGCCAGGGTGGTCATCAATTTGTCGGCCAGGCCAGCATCCTGCAGTTTCGCGATCGCCCGCCGTCGTCCCGCCAATCCGCCATGCTTGCCGATCGTGATCAACCGCTCGACGATGGGACGCAAATCTTTGGCCTTGGGTAAGGTCGTCGTGACCTGCTCGTGTTTGATCAGCGCGGCGGCGAGGTTCTCGAACATCGCCTTGCGGTGGGCCGATTTGCGGCTGAAGCTGCGGCCGCGCAGACGATGGCGCATGGGATCCTCAATAAGGCTCGTCGAGGCGTTTTGCCAATTCTTCGATGTTCTCGGGCGGCCAGTTGGTGATCTCCATCCCCAGGTGAAGTCCCATCTGAGCCAACACCTCTTTGATCTCGTTCAACGATTTGCGCCCGAAATTCGGTGTCCGCAGCATCTCGGCTTCGGATTTTTGAACCAGGTCGCCGATATAGACGATGTTGTCGTTCTTCAGGCAATTCGCCGAGCGCACAGACAGCTCGAGCTCGTCGACCTTGCGCAGCAGGTTCTTGTTGAACGGCAACTCGCTCGGACGAATTTCCTCGGAAGGGTGGCGCGGCTCCTCGAAATTGATAAAGAGTTGTAGCTGGTCTTGCAGGATGCGCGCGGCGAGCGCCACCGCGTCCTCGGGCGTCACGGCGCCGTTGGTTTCGACCCGGATCGAGAGCCGATCGTAGTCGGTGACCTGACCGACGCGTGTGTTTTCGACCCTGTAGGACACCTTGCGCACCGGACTGAACAGGGCATCCACCGGGATCAGGCCGATAGGTGCATCTTCCGGCCGGTTCTGTGTCGCCGGCACATATCCCTTGCCGCTTTCGACAGCCAGCTCCATGCCGAGCTTGGCGCCGCTGTCGAGGGTGCAGATCACCAACTCGGGATTCAGGATGTCGATATCGTGGCCGGTTTCGATCGCGCCGGCACGAATTTCTCCGGGGCCGTTAGCGCGTAACCGCATCCGCTTCGGGCCTTCGCCGTACATCCGAAGATCGATGCTCTTGACGTTTAGGACAATATCGGTGACGTCCTCGAGCACACCAGGGATCGACGAAAACTCGTGAAGGACCCCCTCGATCTGCATTGAGGTGACCGCCGCGCCCTGCAGCGAGGAGAGCAACACCCGGCGCAACGCGTTCCCGAGGGTCAGCCCGAACCCGCGTTCGAGCGGCTCGGCGACCACCGTTGCAACGCGTTTCGGATCATCGCCCGATTCCACCGACAGCTGTTTCGGTTTGATCAACCCTTGCCAGTTTTTTTGAATCACCACTCGACCCTCGGTCGTTGGAAGCGGATCGCACCCGCCGCAAGAGGCGGCATGAAAGAGCTACCGGCGTTATCCTGAACCCTCCGCCGCGACGGAGGGCACCCGCGCTTCAGACGCGACGCCGCTTCGGCGGGCGGCAACCATTATGCGGGATTGGCGTCATATCCCGGATCGAAGTCACGGCGAACCCCACCGCCTGCAGGGCGCGCAAAGCCGATTCTCGTCCGGAACCCGGTCCTTTGACCTCGATCTCCAGGGTGCGCATGCCGTGTTCCATGGCCTTACGCCCAGCATCTTCGGCGGCCACCTGCGCTGCATAAGGCGTGGATTTGCGCGAACCCTTGAAGCCCAAGCTGCCGGCTGACGACCAGGCGATCGTATTGCCCTGGGCATCGGTGATCGTGATCATCGTGTTGTTGAACGTCGCGTTCACATGCGCCGTACCCGAGGTGATGTTCTTACGTTCGCGCCGGCGAAGGCGCGGCGCTGCTGACGCAGTTCTGGCCATCTATCGCTTTCTGCAATTGCCTTTTAGGCCGCCAAGTCTATTTCTTCTTCCCGGCGATCGGGCGAGCCGGCCCCTTGCGCGTCCGCGCGTTTGTATGCGTGCGCTGCCCCCGTACCGGCAGCCCCTTACGATGGCGCAGTCCGCGATAGCAACCAAGGTCCATCAACCTCTTGATATTCATCGCGACTTGCCGACGCAGGTCGCCCTCTACCGTGTAATCCCGATCGATGAGCTCGCGGACGCGCAACACATCATCGTCGGTCAGCTCATGCACTCGCCGCTCGGGCGGAATGCCGATTTTGCTGCAGATCTCGAAAGCCTTGGTTCGGCCGATCCCATGGATGTAAGTGAGCCCGATCGGGACCCGCTTCTGATTAGGGATATTGACACCCGCGATGCGCGCCACCTGCGCCTCTCCTCAAAAATGACAAATAGGGGTGGGTCCCGCTTCTCGCAAGGGCGAGCAGTATAACCACCGAATCTCGTGCGTCAATCCGCTTGCGTCTTTCTAATACCACATATCTTGCGGCGGAGGCGCTATTCGGCAGCGAGCTTGGGGAGGCTGGCGAGGGCAATACGGAGCTCGGCCTCATCGTAAGCTTGGTCCCCAAGCTTACCCGCTTGATAGTCGATATAGGCCTGCATATCGAAATGACCGTGACCGCACAGATTGAAAAGGATCGTTCGGGAGATGCCTTCCTCTTTGCAGCGCAACGCCTCTTCGATCGCGCCGTACACTGCGTGGTTGGCTTCGGGAGCCGGCAGGACGCCCTCGGTGCGCGCGAGCTGGAGGCCCGCCTCGAAGCAAGAGTTCTGCGCCAGTGCGCGTGACTCGATGAGCCCGAGCTCCTGCAACAGGCTTACCAGCGGCGCCATCCCATGGTAACGCAACCCGCCTGCGTGGAAGCCGGGCGGCACGAATGTCGAACCCAAAGTATGCATCTTGACGAGCGGTGTCAGATGCCCGGTGTCGCCGAAATCGTAGGCATATTTGCCGCGCGTCAAGCTGGGGCAGGCCGCTGGCTCGCAGGCGATCACCCGAGGCTTCGGGGCGCCGCGCAGCCCGGCGCCGATGAACGGGAACGCAATGCCGGCGAAGTTACTGCCGCCGCCCGTACAACCCACGATGATGTCGGGATAATCATCCGCCATCTCGAGCTGCACCATCGCCTCCTGGCCAATGACGGTCTGGTGCAGCAGGACATGGTTGAGGACGCTGCCTAACGAATATTTCGTATCGGCGTGTTGCGCGGCCACTTCAACCGCTTCGCTGATGGCGATTCCTAAGCTGCCGGGTGAGTTCGGATGCTCGGCAAGAATGTGCCGCCCGGCACTTGTTTCAGTGCTGGGGCTCGCCACGCAATCGGCGCCCCAAGCCTCCATCAGCGCCTTGCGATAAGGCTTCTGATCGAAGCTGACCTTTACCATGTACACGCGCACATCGAGGCCGAATACCGCGCCCGCGAAGGCGAGCGCCGAGCCCCATTGTCCCGCGCCGGTCTCGGTAGTGAGCCGCTTGACGCCGGCCTCCTTGTTGTAGAAGGCCTGAGCTACGGCCGTATTGGGTTTGTGGCTGCCCGCCGGGCTCACCCCCTCGTATTTGTAGTAGATCTTGGCCGGCGTATCGAGCGCCCGCTCCAGGCGGCGCGCCCGATAGAGCGGGGAGGGACGCCATTGGCGGTAGACCTCCCTGACCGGTTCGGGGATTTCGATCGTGCGTTCCGCCGAAACCTCCTGCTGGATCAGCGCCATCGGAAACAGCGGCTCGAGGTCCTGTGGGCCGACGGGCTGCAAGGTCCCGGGGTGCAACACCGGCTCGGGTGCGCGCGGCAGATCGGCCACGATGTTGTACCAATCCTTCGGAAGCCGGGTCTCGTCGAGCAGATATTTTACCGCATCGGACATTGGCACTTCTCCCCGTTCAACCGCTCGCCGGCGCCTTCCAGATCCCGCGCTCTTGCATCAGCCGAACCTGCTGATCCATCACCTCGCGCTTGTACTCGGCATGTCGGCCGGGAATCTTGTCGACATAGAGGTTCTTGGGATAGATCGGCTGCTCGTAGATGATTTGCGCCAGTTCGGCGCGGATGTCTTTCGGCCAGTTCGTCACTTGGGCACTTTGCCGGTGGTAACGCAACGCCTCGATATTGACCACACCGGCGACAAACGTGGAGCCGTTGGTATCGCGTTGCTGGCCGACGACGGCGCCGCGATAATCGACGATCATCGACTGCCCGCCCCCGGCATCGATCGGCGTTTCGCTGTCCGGGTAGAGGTGATAGCCGCCGATGTTGGGCGCCACGATATACATATTGTTTTCGAGCGCGCGCGCCCGGTTTGAGATCTCGAAGAAATCATTCTCGGTAAACGGAGCAGGCAAAGAGGCGCGATAGACCACCTCGGCGCCGTTCAGCGCGAGACCGCGGCCGTTCTCGGGATAGCTGCCCTCCATCGCCATCATGATGCCCAACCGCCCGATAGCGGTGTCGGCGACCGGCCAAAAGGCCTGCAAATTGCGACCGTATTTCTCCACCCACCAGTCGAACAGATCGTGCGGCGACACCGAGCGTTCGCAGGGTAACAAGGCCGAGATTTTGTAATGCTTCAGGATGACGGCGCCGTCCGGATCGATGACAAAGCCGACGTTGAAGAAGCGATCCGGCCAATCCTCGTGACGCGCCTTCGCCTGGGCCATGATGAAGGTGCCCCAGCTGCGGGCGAGGCGCCCGAGCCGATCTGTTTCGGGACCGGGAATGTCGATGGCGCAGATCCGGGCGAACTCGACGTGATCGACATCGAGGACCTCGTCATTGAACCCTTGCAACGCACCCTCGGGGATGGCAACGAGGCGGACCGGAATATCGAGGCTCGACAACCAGAATGCCGCCTTGGTCAGGCTTTCCAGATGCTCCAGATTCTTGGCGATGTCTTCGCGGCGACGAATGCCCCAGAAGCTCGGGATCAGCCCGATCGCGGTGTAGGGTTCGATCATGCCCCGCTCCCCGAGTTGGTCTGCTGGCGACAAAAGCCAGCGGCTGTCACGGAACTCGACCTTATGCCAAGATCGCCTCGATCTGACGACTTACGGTGTCGATGTCTGCCATCGCATCGACTTTTTGTAAAACGCCGCGCTTTTCATAATAGGGGAGGAGTGGCGCTGTCTGCCGTCGATAGGCTTCAAACCGCGTCTCGACCGCCTCCGGTCGATCATCGGCGCGGCAAACGAATTCGCTAGCGCCGCACACATCGCACACACCCTCGACTTTCGGCCGGTTGTATCGCTCATGGTAGCTGGCGCCGCAATTGCAGCATGTAAACCGGCCGGAAAGGCGATCGATAAGGTCGGGCTCGAAGACCTCAAACTCGATCACTTGATCGAGTTGGCGATGCTCGCCACGCAGCATGACATCCAGCGCCTCAGCCTGTGGCAACGTCCGGGGAAACCCGTCAAGTATGAACCCATTGCGGCAATCCGCCATTCGGATCCGGCTCCGGATCAGCGTGATCATGACGTCATCTGGGACCAGCTCTCCTGAATCCATGATGCCCTTGACACGCCTACCCAAGGCGTTATCGGCCGCGATTTCCGCGCGCAGCATGTCCCCGGTCGATAGTTGCGGAATGCCGTGGGCCTGCTCGATCCGCTTTGCCTGGGTCCCTTTTCCCGAGCCCGGCGGCCCGAGCAGGATGAGGTTCATCCTCGCCGCCCTCGAAGCTTCGCCTTCTTGATCAGGCCCTCGTATTGATGCGCCAAGAGGTGCGAGTGGATCTGAGCGACGGTGTCCATCGTGACGCTGACGACGATCAGAAGACTGGTCCCGCCGAAATAGAATGGGACCGAATATTCCGAGATAAGGATTTCCGGCAGGATGCAGACTGATGAAAGATAGGCCGCGCCAACGACGGTCAATCGGGTCAGCACATAATCCAGGTAGTCGGCTGTGTTCTTTCCCGGTCTTATACCAGGAATGAAACCACCGTATTTACGCAGATTATCGGCAGTCTCGGTCGGATTAAAGACAATCGCGGTGTAGAAGAAGCAAAAAAAGCAGATCAAGGCGACGTAGAGCGCCATATAGAGTGGCCGACCATGCGCGAGATAGGCTGTGATCTCACCGAGCCAGCCGAAGCTCTGTCCATTCGCCTCGAAATTCGCGACCGTCGCCGGCAGTAGCAACAGCGAGGACGCGAAGATCGGCGGGATGACGCCCGATGTATTGATCTTCAGTGGCAGATGCGAGGCGTCACCACCGAACATCTTGTTGCCCACTTGGCGCTTGGGATACTGGACGAGTATCCGGCGTTGCGCGCGCTCCATGAACACGATGAAGCCAACCACTCCGACCGAAATCGCCAGAAAGATGATGATGAAAACGGTCGAAATGGCCCCGGTGCGGCCAAGTTCGAGGGTGGAGGCAAGTGCGTGCGGCAAATTCGCGACGATCCCGGACATGATGATCAGTGAGATCCCGTTGCCAATCCCGCGGGCAGTGATCTGCTCGCCGAGCCACATCAAGAACACCGTGCCGCTCGTCAAGGTCACCATTGTGACCAATCGGAAGAACAGCCCGGGATCAAGAACCGCGGACTGGGCACCGCCGCGCATACCTTCGAGCCCGACCGCGATCCCGTAGGATTGGACCGCCGCCAACAAGACAGTGCCGAAACGAGTATATTGGTTCAGCTTCTTGCGGCCGCTCTCGCCCTCTTTCTTCAGCGCTTCAAGGGTCGGAGAGACCGCGGTCAACAGCTGGATGATGATCGAAGCCGAGATGTACGGCATGATGTTCAGCGCAAAGATCGTCATGCGCCCGAGCGCCCCACCCGAGAACATGTCGAACATGCCGAGGATGCCGCCAGCATTGCGCGAAAAGACGTCCTGGAGGATCGCCGGGTCGATGCCGGGGATCGGGATGTAGGTCCCGAGCCGATAGATCACCAGCGCGCCCAGGGTAAACCAGATCCGACTCTTGAGCTCGGACGCCTTGGCGAAGGCCGAGAGATTGATGCTGGCTGCGAGCTGTTCGGCGGCTGACGCCATTTGACCCATCCCTAACCAAAGCCGGCCGCATTGGCGGCCTGGCGCGTGATCCTCAGGCCGGAGCGGCCACCCCCGTTTTCTGCTTTTTCGCGCGATTCGCGCTAAGGATTACCTTGCCGCCAGCGTTCTCGACTGCAGCGATCGCCGCCTTTGAAGCACCGGTGACCTCGATTGTAATTGCCGTGCGGATCTCGCCCTTGGCCAACAGGCGGACACCGTCACCGAGCCGCCGCAGCATCCCACAAGCCACCAGCGCCGCTCCGTCGAGCGTACCTTCGGGCTTCAACTTACCGTCATCGAGGGCCCTCTGGAGGCGACCGAGATTGACTGCCTTGAAGTCCTTGCGAAAAATACTGTTGTTGAAGCCGCGCTTCGGCAGGCGGCGATGGAGCGGGGTCTGACCGCCTTCGAAACCGTTGAGCGCGATCCCGCTCCGTGCGGTTTGACCTTTGCCGCCGCGCGCCGCGGTCTTGCCTTTGCCGGAGCCGATGCCGCGCCCGACGCGCTTCGCCCGGTAATGCGCCCCGGAATTGTCCCTGATCTCGTTGAGCTTCATTGCGCCAATTACCACCAGTCTCCGGAATGCACGCCACCCTCACCCCTCGTCCACGACGCGCACGAGATGCTTGACTTTGTCAATCATACCGCGAACGGCAGGCGTATCCTCTAGCACTCGCCGACGACGCAGCTTGTTGAGCCCCAGCCCCTTCAGCGTCGCCCGCTGGTCTGGCTTGCGACCGATCGGGCTCGCAGTTTGTATGACGGTAACCGACTTCTCGCGGTCCATCACGCATTCTCGCGGGTTTCGGCGTCACTCCGGCCGAGGATTTCGCCGACCTTCCTACCGCGGCGCGCCGCCACCGCCCGTGGGCTGGTCGCCCGGCCGAGTGCGACGAAGGTCGCCTTGATCATGTTGTGGGGGTTCGGGCTTCCGATCGATTTGGCAACGACGTCATGTACCCCCAGCGCTTCGAAGATTGCGCGCATCGGGCCACCGGCAATGATCCCGGTGCCCGGTTTGGCGGCACGCACGATGACTCGGCCTGCGCCGTAACTACTGACAATGTCGTGATGCAATGTCCGACCTTCTCGCAGCGGCACCCGGATCATACCGCGCCGCGCCTGCTCGGTCGCCTTGCGGATGGCCTCGGGCACCTCACGCGCTTTGCCGGCGCCAAAGCCAACCCTGCCCTTTTTGTCGCCGACCACCACGAGAGCCGCAAAACCGAACCGACGGCCGCCCTTCACCACTTTGGCGACACGGTTGATGTTGACGAGCTTCTCGGTGAACTCGCTGTCTTCGCGGTCGCGCGATTGTCGATCGCCGTCGCCGCGCCCACGTCGTTCCCCCTGTCGCGCCGTCGAGCGTGCCATGCTGAACCTTTCAGAAATCGAGACCGCCCTCACGGGCGGCATCGGCCAGGGCTTTGACCCGGCCATGAAACAGATAAGCGCCCCGGTCGAAGACGACCCGCTCGATCCCCGCCCCTTTCGCTCGCTCGGCAATGAGCTTGCCGACGGCGTTCGCCGCCGCTACGTCGGCGCCATTCTTGAGGCTCGCCCTGAGGCCTTTGTCGAGGCTCGAAGCCGCCGCGAGCGTGCGTCCGGCGGCGTCATCGATAACCTGCGCATAAATGTGCTTCGACGAGCGGAACACCGAAAGGCGCGGTCGATTGTTTGCCGCACGACGCAAATTGTTGCGGACCCGCTGGCGACGGCGCAGGAAGAGAGCTTTGGATTTCTCAGACATAAGACCTTACTTCTTTTTGCCTTCCTTCCGACGGACGTTCTCGGTGGCGTATCTGATACCCTTGCCCTTGTAGGGTTCGGGTGGTCGATAAGCACGGATGTCGGCCGCGATCTGCCCGACACGCTGGCGATCGGCTCCGCTCACGGTGATGACCGTCGGCCTCTCGCAGGTGATCCTGACGTCGCCGGGAATCGGGAACGGGATGTCGTGACTATAGCCAAGCTGGAGATTGAGAGTGTTGCCCTGAACCTGTGCGCGATAGCCAACCCCCGTGATCTCCAGATTGACGGAAAACCCTGTTGACACCCCGGTGACCATGTTGTTGACGAGTGCGCGCGTGGTTCCCCACATCGCGCGGGACCGCTTGGTCTCGCTTTTCGGCGCGATGGTTACCGTGTCATCGACAATCGAGGCGTCGACCTCGCTGCTGACGACGAGGTTCAACGTGCCGAGTTTTCCCTTGGCGGTTAGGGTTTGATCAGACAGCAAGACCTCGACACCGCTCGGGATGCGAACCGGATATTTGCCAATGCGCGACATCGCGACACCTCAGAAGACACGGCACAGGACCTCGCCGCCGATCTTCGCAGCGCGGGCCTCGTTGTCCGACATGACTCCCCTCGGGGTCGAGAGTATGGCGATCCCGAGCCCGTTATAGATCCGCGGTAGGTCGGCAATCCGCGAATAGACGCGTCGGCCCGGCTTCGAGACCCGTGCGATCTCGCGGATGACCGGCTCGCCGTCGACGTATTTGAGCTCGATCTTGAGCTCGGCGACCCCGCGACGGACGGGCTCGTGAGTAAAACCACGGATATACCCTTCCCGCTTCAGCACCTCGAGTACGTTGGCTCGGAACTTCGAAGCGGGCGAGGCGATGACGGCCTGGCGTGCCCTCTGACCGTTGCGAATCCGCGTCAGCATATCTCCAAGAGGATCGCTCATCGTCATCGGGATCCCCTTACCAGCTCGATTTAACCATGCCTGGAATTTGCCCGGAGGACGCGAGTTCGCGCAACGCGATGCGTGATAGCTTGAATTTCCGATAATACCCGCGCGGGCGACCGGTGACCGAGCAACGATTGCGAACCCGCGTTTGTGAGCTGTTGCGTGGTAGCTCCGCGAGCTTCAACTGTGCCGCAAACCGCTCCTCCGGTGGCGTATCGCGGTCAATCGCGATTGCCTTCAGCCGAATGCGTTTTCCGGCGATGCGTTTGGCGAGCTTGCTGCGTCTGGCGTTTTTCTCTATAGCGCTCTTCTTTGCCATTTTTGGCCGAACTCCCACCGATCAATTGGCAAACGGCATGTCGAAACCCTTGAGCAACGCCTTGGCCTCTGCATCAGTCCTTGCCGTGGTGACAACGACGACATTCATCCCGCGCACTGCATCAACACGGTCGTAGTCGATCTCAGGAAAGACAATCTGCTCCTTGAGACCGAGCGCAAAATTGCCACGGCCATCGAAACTCTTGCCTGGAATACCGCGGAAATCTCGCACTCGAGGCAGCGCCACTGTGATCAGCCGATCGAGAAACTCGTACATGCGCTGTCCGCGCAACGTCACTTTGCAGCCGATTGGCATGTCTTTACGCAGCTTGAAGGTCGCGATCGATTGCTTGGCCTTGGTTATGACCGGATGCTGGCCGGTGATCGCGGTCAGGTCGCTGGCCGCGGCATCGGCCTTCTTGCTATCCTGCACCGCCTCACCCACGCCCACGTTGACCACGATCTTTTCGAGGCGTGGCACTTGCATTGGGTTCTTG
The DNA here is from genome assembly GCA_963703745.1 of uncultured Alphaproteobacteria bacterium. GTDB lineage: Bacteria > Pseudomonadota > Alphaproteobacteria > ATCC43930 > CGMCC-115725 > AP-15. The sequence goes on from CAVPFL010000004.1 coordinate 179,772, forward strand.
TAGCCAAATTCCTGCATCAGTGCCGGTCGGACGGTTGTCTCGTAAAGCTCCTGCAAGCGGGTAGCGGGCATTGGCTTACCTATCGATCACTTCGCCCGACCGACGGGCGAAACGGACCTTGCGACCATCCTCGAGATGCTTGTAGCCGATCCGAGTTGGTTTGCTCGAACGCGGATCGATATGCGCAACATTGGATATATGGATGGTGAGCTCCTTCTCGACGATCCCCCCGGGATCGCCCATGCGCGGCCGGGTATGGCGTTTGGCCACGTTGATCCCCTGCACGATAATCCGCGAATCGGCGCGAAACACGCGCAGGACTTCGCCCGTCTTGCCCTTGTCGCGTCCGGTGATGACGACGACATTGTCGCCCCTTTTGATCTTCAGCTTCGCCATAGCTCAGCCTCTGCCCTCACAGGACCTCCGGGGCCAATGACACGATTTTCATAAATCTACGCGCCCGCAGCTCACGGGTGACAGGGCCAAAAATGCGCGTGCCGATCGGCTCGCCCTGGTGGGTGACCAGCACGGCGGCGTTGCGGTCGAAGCGGATCGCGCTGCCATCGGTCCGGCGGATCTCCTTCGCCGTGCGCACGATGACCGCGCGATGCACGTCGCCCTTCTTGACGCGGCCGCGCGGGATCGCCTCCTTAACCGAAACGATGATGACGTCTCCGACCGATGCGGTCTTGCGCTTGGATCCGCCCAATACTTTGATGCACTGGACCCGACGTGCGCCAGAATTGTCGGCGATGTCGAGGTTTGTCTGCATCTGAATCATGCGGCGTCCCCGTTGTTTTCGACCAATTCAACCGTTTAGTCCGCCGGGCTTTCGACCAGCTGCGCCGCCCCGGCAGCCGCGTCAGCAGCACCACGGTCCGCGGCGGCGGAATCCCCCGGACCACCCAGCACCACCCAGTGCTTCCGTTTTGAAATCGGCCGGCTTTCCTCGATTTGAACGGCATCGCCGGCGTGGAATCTGTTGTGCTCGTCGTGCGCAGCATACTTCTTCGAATGCGTGATGAATTTCTTGTATACTGGGTGCATTACCCGTCGTTCGACCCGCACGATCACCGTTTTATCGCAGGCGTCGCTGACCACGACCCCCTGTAGGACGCGCTTCGACATTCGATCTTCCTCTAGAGCCCTCGGCGATGCCGCTCGCCCAGCACTGTCTTTATGCGGGCGATGTCGCGGCGTACCTGCCGCACTCGACTGGTATTCTCAAGCTGGCCATTTGCACGCTGGAAGCGCAGGTTGAAGCTCTCTCTGCCGAGGGTGTCGAGTTGCTCGGTCAGCTCATCGTCGGTCTTCGCCCGCACATCCGCTGTTTTCATCAAACGATTTCCTCGCCTTGGCGTATCACAAAGCGGGTACCGATCGGCAGCTTGGCGGCGGCGAGGGCAAACGCCTCGCGGGCGATCGTGGGAGAAACTCCGTCGAGTTCGAACATGATGCGTCCGGGTTTGATCCGGCATACCCAGAACTCTGGTGAACCCTTACCGCTGCCCATGCGAACTTCGGCGGGCTTCTGCGACACTGGCACATCCGGGAAGATGCGGATCCAAACCCGACCGGCGCGACGTATATGACGCGTGATCGCGCGCCGCGCCGCCTCGATCTGGCGCGCCGTAACCCGACCAGGATCGGCCGCTTTGAGTCCAAAAGCGCCGAAATTCAGGGTCGTCCCACCTTTAGCAAGCCCATGAACGCGTCCCTTATGGGCCTTGCGATACTTGCTCCGCTTCGGACTCAGCACGGCTGCATTAATCCGCCGCTTCGCGCCGGCCGCGCTCGTGGCCCGCCGGCTGTCCCTCAATCATCCGCCTTTCCTGAGCCATTGGATCGTGAGCGAGAATCTCGCCCTTGAAAACCCAAACCTTGACGCCACACACACCGTAGGTCGTCTTAGCGGTGCCGTAAGCGAAATCGACATCGGCGCGCAGCGTATGCAGAGGCACGCGGCCTTCTCGATACCATTCCATGCGGGCGATCTCGGCTCCGCCCAATCTACCGGAGCAATTGATCCGGATCCCCTGTGCACCGAGCCGCATCGCCGACTGCACTGCGCGTTTCATCGCGCGGCGAAAGGCAACGCGCCGCTCGAGCTGCTGCGCTATGCTGTCGGCGATCAACTTGGCCTCGATCTCGGGCTTTCGGATTTCGACGATATTGAGGCTGACCTCGCTGTTGGTGAGCTTAGCGATGTCTGTCCGCAGCTTCTCAATGTCGGCACCCTTTTTGCCGATCACGACACCTGGTCGCGCCGAATGGAGCGTTATTCGCGTCTTTCTGGCAGCGCGTTCGATGACAACACGGGACACGCCTGCCTGCCCCAAACGCTGATGCAAAAACTTGCGCAAACCCAGATCATCTAGCAGCAGGTTGCCGTACTCCTTGCGCGCGAACCAGCGCGAATCCCAGGTGCGATTGATGCCCAGCCGAATCCCGATCGGATTGACCTTTTGACCCATTAGTCACGCTCCTCCGCGCGCTCACGGACGACGACCGTGAGGTGCGCGAAATGCTTTTCGACCCGCGCTGACCGGCCCCGGCCGCGGGTGTGAAACCGCTTCAGCACAAAAGCACGACCGACGGTGGCCTCCTTGATGTAGAGGCGATCGACATCGAGCTGGTGGTTGTTTTCGGCGTTGGCGATCGCCGCTTGTAATACCTTCTTGACGTCCCGGGCGATGCGGCGATGGGAAAAGGTGAGCTCTGCCAGCGCGGAGGCGGCTGCCTTGCCGCGGATCGTCTCGGCGACCAGGTTGAGCTTGCGCGGGCTGGTGCGCAGCCCGCGAAGACAAGCCTGCGCCTCACTGTCGTCGAGGCGGCGTGGCGCTGCTGGCTTGCCCATCTCAGCCCCTCCTCGCCCGTCTGTCGCCGGCATGGCCGTAAAAAGTTCGGGTTGGTGCGAACTCACCGAGCTTGTGACCGATCATGTTCTCGGTGACCAGCACGGGAATGAACTTGTGGCCGTTATAAACGCCAAATGTGAGCCCCACGAATTGCGGAAAGATCGTCGACCGGCGCGACCAGGTCCTGATCACCTGGTTGCGTCCGGACCTGCGCGTCTCCTCGGCCTTCTTGAGAAGGTAGCCGTCGACAAACGGCCCCTTCCAAACTGAGCGTGCCAACCGTGCTCTCCGTTACTCGAATGCTAGCGCTTGTGCCGACGCCGGACGATCAGTCGATCCGCCGCCTTATTGTGCCGCGTCTTCTTACCCTTAGTCGGCTTGCCCCACGGCGTGACCGGATGACGGCCGCCCGAAGTGCGACCCTCGCCGCCTCCATGCGGATGGTCGATGGGATTCATAGCCACGCCGCGCACCGAAGGACGGCGACCCAGCCATCGGTTGCGCCCAGCCTTGGCGATGACGATGTTCTGCTGATCGGGATTCGAGACGGCGCCGATCGTCGCCCGGCACTCGGCCCGTACCATGCGCAGTTCGCCTGAGGACAGTCGTAGCAGTGCATAACCTTGGTCGCGGCCGACGAGTTGGGCGTAGGTTCCCGCCGCGCGAGCGATCTGGCCGCCTTTGCCAGCTTTCATCTCGACATTGTGGATGACCGTTCCAACCGGCATGCTACGCATGGGCATCACGTTCCCGGGCTTGACATCGACCCTCTCGCCCGAAATGACCGTGTCCCCCGGCCTGAGCCGCGCCGGCGCCAGAATGTAGGCGAGTTCACCATCTTGATAGCGGATTAGAGCGATGAAGGCGGTCCGATTGGGATCGTATTCGAGGCGCTCAACGGTAGCGGGCATATCGAGCTTAGCGCGCTTGAAGTCGACTATCCGATAGCGCTTTTTGTTACCCCCGCCCCGCCAGCGCATCGTTATCCGGCCCGTATTGTTGCGGCCGCCCTTGCCCCGCAGGCCTTCGGTTAACGCCTTGACTGGCTTGCCCTTCCACAGTCCACTGCGATCGACGATGACGAGCTCTCGTTGTGACGGCGTCGTCGGATTGAAGGTCTTCAATGCCATCGCATCAGATTCCCGTCGTGACGTCGACCCGTTGACCTTCGCCCAGCGTGACGACTGCCTTCTTATAGTCCGAACGCCGCCCGGGGCGACCGCGAAAACGCTTCAGCTTGCCCTGGACCCGGATCGTGTTGACCGCGGTCACTTTGACCTTGAACAGCCCTTCGACGGCCGCCTTGACCTCACGTTTTGTGGCAGTCAGCGGCACACGAAAGACCACCTGGTTATGTTCGGAGACGTTCGTCGCCTTTTCGGTAATCACCGGGGAACGGACGATGTCAAACATCTGCTGCCGAGTCAGCGTCGTCACGACATTCGGGATCACCCGAAACCGGCTCATTTCAGGCGAGCCTCGAGTTGCTGCACCGCCTCACGCGTGAGGACGAGCGTATCGCGGCGCAAGATGTCATAAACATTCGCACCTTGCTGCGGCAGCACATCGACGCGCGGCAGATTGCGCGTCGCCCGCGCGAAATTCTCCTCAAGGACCGATCCGTCGATGATCAATACCGAATCCCAACCGAGTGACGCAAGCCGGGAGCGCAGCGCCTTGGTTTTGGCTTCGCCGATATGAGCGGTGTCGATCACCACGAGCTTGCCCTCGTGTTGCTTGGCGGACAGCGCAATCTTGAGGCCGAGCCGACGCACCTTCTTCTGCAGGTCGAACGCGTGAGAGCGAACCACCGGCCCAAAAATACGCGCGCCGCCGCGGAACTGCGGCGATCGCAAGCTGCCCTGGCGAGCGCGGCCGGTGCCCTTCTGCTTATAGGGCTTCTTGGTGGTTCCCCGGATTTCGCTGATTCCCTTCGTTTTGTGGGTACCAGCGCGGCGTTTTGCCAGCTGCCAATTGACGACGCGGGCGAGGATGTCACGGCGGATCGGAAGTCCGAAGACATCGTCGGCGAGTTCGATGTCGCCGACCTCCTCGTTATCGAGATTTCGGACAGTGAGCTTCATGGCGACGCTTCGCCCGCTGGGCTCTCGGGCGCCAACGGGGTATCCCGCAAGGCGGCAGGGAACGGCAACCCGTCCGGTGCCTTACGCTTAGCGGCGTCCTTGACGAGCACATAGCCGCCGGAACTGCCCGGCACCGAACCCTTGATCATCAAGATACCGCGTTCCGCGTCGGCCGACATCACTTCGAGGCTCTGCGTGGTCACCCGCGCGGCCCCGAGTTGTCCCGCCATCTTCTTGTTCTTGAAGGTCTTGCCTGGCGATTGACGTTGGCCGGTCGAACCATGGCTGCGATGCGAGACCGAGACGCCGTGACTGGCGCCCAACCCGCCAAAATTATGCCGTTTCATCGCGCCGGCAAACCCTTTGCCGATGCTGACACTGACGACGTCGACATATTGGCCGGGGACAAAATGCGCGGCGGTGATTTCCGAGCCGACCGCCAGCACGGCATCATCGGAGATACGAAATTCAGCGAGGCGCGCCTTCGGCTCCACCCTCGCCTTCGCAAAATGGCCCCGCTGCGGTTTTGTCACTCTCTTGATCCTGGCCGCACCGACGCCAAGTTGCAGGGCTGTATACCCGTCCTTTTCCCGGCTACGTACGGCGACCACCCGACAGTCGTCGATCCTGAGCACCGTCACGGGCACATGATCTCCCTCGGCCGCGAAGATCCGCGTCATGCCGATTTTCTGCGCCAAGAGGCCAGTGCGCATCGCGCCAACCTCAGAGCTTAATCTCGACATCGACCCCGGCTGCGAGATCGAGTTTCATCAGCGCATCTACGGTTTGCGGCGTCGGGTCGACAATATCGAGCACGCGCTTATGAGTCCGGATCTCGAATTGCTCGCGAGATTTCTTGTCGATGTGCGGCGAACGAAGCACCGTGAATTTCTCGATCTTGGTCGGCAGTGGGATCGGGCCACGTACTCGCGCACCGGTGCGCTTCGCTGTGTTGACGATCTCGCTAGTCGACTGGTCAAGCACCCGGTGATCGTAGGCACGCAGGCGAATGCGGATATTCTGATTGTCAATGGCCATGAACGTCTTCCGGTTTCCAAGCGGGCGCGGCCCGCTTCCCTATTTGATGATTTTAGCGACGACGCCGGCGCCGACGGTACGGCCACCCTCGCGGATGGCAAAGCGCAGCCCCTCATCCATCGCAATCGGCGCAATCAGCTCGATCTCCATCGAGATGTTGTCGCCCGGCATCACCATCTCGGTTCCCTCCGGCAAATGCACCGTCCCGGTCACATCGGTCGTGCGGAAGTAAAACTGCGGCCGGTAGTTGCCGAAAAACGGCGTGTGCCGCCCGCCCTCCTCCTTGGTCAGGATATAGGCCTCGCACTGAAACCGGGTGTGCGGGGTGATCGATCCGGGTGCCGCCAACACCTGCCCGCGCTCGACCTCCTCGCGCTTGGTGCCGCGCAGCAACGCCCCGATGTTGTCGCCCGCCTCGCCCTGATCGAGCAATTTGCGGAACATCTCCACTCCCGTCACCACCGTCTTGGCGGTCGGCCGCAACCCGACGATCTCCACCTCGTCGCCCACCTTGATCACCCCGCGCTCGACCCGCCCGGTCACCACCGTGCCGCGCCCCGAGATCGTGAACACGTCCTCGATCGGCATCAAAAATGGCCGGTCCTTGGCCCGCTCCGGCTGCGGTATGTACTCATCCACCGCCGCCATCAGCGCCAGGATCGAATCCCGCCCCTGCGCCGCCTCCCGGCCCTCCAGCGCCGCCAGCGCCGAACCCCGCACCACCGGAAGCTCGTCCCCCGGAAAGCCATACGACGTCAACAGCTCGCGCATCTCCAGCTCGACCAGATCCAACAACTCCGGATCGTCCACCATGTCGATCTTGTTCATGTACACCACCAAACTCGGCACCCCGACCTGGCGCGCCAGCAGGATGTGCTCGCGCGTCTGCGGCATCGGCCCGTCCGCCGCCGACACCACCAGGATCGCCCCGTCCATCTGCGCCGCCCCGGTGATCATATTCTTGATGTAATCGGCATGCCCCGGGCAATCGACATGCGCATAATGCCGGTTGGCCGTCTCGTACTCGACATGCGCCGTCGCGATCGTGATCCCCCGAGCCCGCTCCTCCGGCGCCTTGTCGATCTGGTCAAACGGCACAAACGTCGCCCCGCCGCTCTCCGCCAATACCTTGGTGATCGCCGCCGTCAACGTCGTCTTGCCGTGGTCGATATGACCGATCGTCCCGATGTTGCAGTGCGGCTTCGTCCGCTGAAACCTCGCCTTCGACATGATCTTTCTCCACTCAATTCAGCGCTGGCATGACGGTCAGGCCATCTTGGCGCGGACTTCGTCCGCTACCGCCTGCGGTACCTGCTCGTAGTGGTCGAAATGCATCGTATACTGGGCACGGCCCTGGCTCATCGAGCGCAACGTATTGACATAGCCGAACATGTTGGCGAGCGGCACCATCGCATCAATGACCCGTGCGTTGCCACGGGTATCCATTCCCGTGACCTGGCCGCGCCGGCTGTTCAGGTCGCCGATGACGTCACCCATGTACTCCTCGGGCGTCACCACTTCGACCCGCATAATCGGCTCAAGGAGCTTCGGCGCAGCCCTTATGACGCCGTCCTTAAAGGCGGCGCGCGCTGCGATCTCGAAGGCGAGCACGCTCGAATCGACCTCGTGATATGCGCCGTCGAACAACACGACCTTCAGATCGATGACCGGGAACCCGGCGAGCACTCCAGTCTCGATCGACGCCTTCAGCCCCTTCTCAACACCCGGCACATACTCCTTCGGCACAGTCCCACCGACCACCGCGTTTTCGAAGACGAAGCCCGAGCCCGGCGGCAGCGGCTCGAAACGGAGCTTGACGCGAGCGAATTGGCCAGCCCCTCCGGTTTGCTTCTTGTGCGTATAGTCGATCTCGGCCGTGCGGGTGATCGTCTCGCGATAAGCGACCTGCGGCATCCCGACATTGGCATCGACCTTGAACTCGCGTTTCATCCGATCGACGATGATCTCGAGGTGCAGTTCGCCCATCCCCTTGATTACTGTTTGACCACTCTCATGATCGACGGTGACGCGAAATGACGGATCTTCGGTAGCGAGCCGCGCGAGTGCCTGGCTCATTTTTTCCTGGTCGCCCTTGGTTTTGGGCTCGACGGCGATCTCGATGACCGGGTCAGGGAAGTCCATGCGCTCGAGCACAACTGCGTGGGCCGGGTCGGACAGTGTGTCACCAGTGGTTGTGTTCTTGAGCCCGGCTAATGCGACAATATCGCCGGCCCGCGCCTCTTTGAGATCTTCGCGGTGATTGGCGTGCATCTGCAGCATCCGGCCGATCCGTTCGCGGCTCCCCTTAACCGTATTTAATAGTTGGCTGCCACTCGTCACGACACCGGAATAGATGCGGACAAAGGTCAGGGAGCCGACAAAGGGATCGGTCATGATCTTGAACGCCAGCCCAGCGAAGGGCTCGTCGTCCGAGCAACGGCGCACCACCGTGTCGTTCGAGCCCATCTTGACGCCTTTGATGGCGGCGACATCGGTCGGCGCCGGCAGATAGTCGACGACGGCGTCGAGCAGCGGCTGCACCCCCTTGTTTTTAAATGCGGAGCCACACAGCACCGGGACGAAGGCGCCGTCGAGCGTACCCCTACGGATACAGCGTTTCAGCGTTTCCTCGTCCGGTTCCTCTCCGCCGAGATAAGCCTCCAACGCCGCGTCGTTCTGCTCGACGGCAGCTTCGACCAGTCTGGCACGGAACTCTCTCGCCTCGCCCGCCATATCGAGCGGTACGTCCACGATGTCGAACTGGGCGCCCAAAGTTTCCTCGTTCCACTTGATCGCCCGGAAGCCGACTAGATCGAGCACGCCTACAAAATCGCTTTCAACGCCGATCGGCAACTGCAGCACCAGCGGCCTAGCCCCGAGGCGGTCGGCAATCATCGCGACACAGCGCGGGAAATCCGCACCGATGCGATCCATCTTGTTGACAAAGCAGATCCGTGGCACCCCGTATTTGTCGGCTTGTCGCCATACCGTTTCCGACTGCGGCTCAACGCCGGCCACCGAATCGAACACCGCAACCGCGCCGTCGAGGACCCGCAGGCTGCGCTCGACCTCGATCGTGAAATCGACATGCCCTGGCGTGTCGATAATGTTGATCCGATGGTCCTGCCAGAAGCAAGTCGTCGCAGCGGAGGTGATTGTGATGCCGCGCTCCTGCTCTTGCGCCATCCAGTCCATCGTGGCAGTGCCTTCGTGAACTTCGCCGATCTTGTAGGAGCGTCCGGTGTAGTAAAGAATCCGCTCGGTCGTAGTTGTCTTGCCGGCATCGATATGCGCCATAATACCGATGTTCCGATACCGCTCGAGGGGTGTCGCGCGTGCCATGAAAGTAGCTCCGACGGTATCGCCCGTGGGGGATACCCTGAAGATAGACCTGAACTAGTCGTTCGTCGGCGCCGTCACCAACGATAATGAGAGAAGGCTTTGTTCGCATCGGCCATCCGGTGCGTGTCCTCCCTCCGTTTGACAGCGACACCGCGGTTATTGGCGGCGTCGAGGAGTTCGCCTGAGAGCCGCTCCTCCATCGTATTCTCCGACCGGCCGCGTGAGCTCGAAATCAGCCAACGGATTGCCAACGCCTGGCTACGGTCGGCCCGAACTTCGACCGGCACTTGATAGGTGGCACCGCCGACCCGTCGCGAGCGCACTTCGACGGCGGGACGCACATTGCCGAGCGCATCGTGGAACACGCGCAACGGCTCCTGGCCGCTGCGTTTAGCGATCCGGTCCAGGGCGCCGTAGACAATCCGCTCGGCAACCGACTTCTTGCCCTCGTACATCAGGCAGTTCATGAACTTAGTCAGGACGGCATCGCCAAACTTGGCGTCCGGTAAGACCTCGCGTTTGACGGCGGCGCGACGGCGCGACATGCCCGTATTTCCCTACTGCGGACGTTTAGCGCCGTATTTTGAACGGCGCTGGCGGCGATCCCTAACACCTTGAGTGTCAAGGGTGCCGCGGATGATGTGATAACGCACACCAGGTAGATCCTTGACCCGCCCGCCGCGGATCAAAACAACCGAATGCTCCTGCAGGTTGTGACCCTCGCCCGGGATATAGCTCGTCACCTCGTAACCGTTGGTTAGACGCACGCGGGCGACCTTGCGCAACGCGGAATTCGGCTTCTTGGGCGTAGTCGTGTAGACGCGCGTACACACCCCGCGTTTCTGCGGGCAAGCTTCCATCGCCGGCACTTTATTGCGCGGCACCTGCCATCTCCGCGGAATTCGGATGAGCTGGTTTATCGTTGGCATAGTCACAACCTCTTCAAACGAAACAACCGCCCGGCGCCTGTGCCACGCCGGAGCGGTGGTGAGCCTTTACCCAAGTTTTACGCGCCCTCTCGCACGAGCGCCGACCCATGCGCTTGCCCCAGCGCTGCGTCCAGGCGGCTTCTACGGTCGGCCCCGCACAAGATCAGTATTAGTAGTGACGCAGGCGGGCTGGGTCAAGCCCCCGCCCCAATCCCACGGTGGAGGACCCGCCTCAGGCCGTCCGCTGTTCGTTTTCGACGAGCTGCGCAGCCTCTTGCTCGTTGGCCGCGATCGCGGCCAACTCGCGGTCACGCTCGGCAGCGATCTCGCGCAACCGGGCGATAACACTGCCGGTGCCCGCCGGGATTAGCCGGCCAACAATCACATTCTCCTTAAGCCCGGTCAGCGTATCGATCTTGCCCGATACTGCAGCCTCGGTTAGGACGCGCGTCGTTTCTTGGAAAGACGCCGCCGAGATGAACGAATTCGTCTGGAGGCTCGCCTTGGTGATGCCTTGCAACACCGGATGGGCGAGCGCGATGCGCAATCCCTCTTTTTCGGCATTGGCGTTTTCGAGTTCGAACTCAGAGCGGTCGACCTGCTCGCCGGCAAGGAAGGTCGTGTCGCCGGGTTCTTCGATCTCGACCTTCTGCAACATCTGCCGCACGATCACCTCGATGTGCTTGTCGTTAATCCGCACACCCTGCAACCGATAGACTTCCTGAATCTCGTTGATCAAATAGCTCGCCAGCTCCTCAACCCCGAGAATCCGTAAGATGTCGTGCGGGACCCGGTTGCCGTCCATCAACAGGTCACCCTTCTGGACGTAATCCCCTTCCTGGACGCTGATGTGCTTGCCTTTGGGGATCAGATACTCGACGGGCTCCTTGTCTCCTTCGGTCGGAGAGACCACGATGCGTCGCTTGGCCTTATAGTCCTTGCCGAATTCAACACGACCCTCGCTTTCGCTGATTATCGCGAAGTCCTTCGGCTTACGCGCCTCGAACAGCTCGGCGACGCGTGGCAGACCTCCGGTGATGTCCCTCGTCTTTGACGATTCACGCGGGATCCGCGCGAGGACATCACCCGCCTTCACGTGCGCCCCGTTATCAACCGAGAGAATAGCATCGACCGACATGAAGTAGCGCGCCTCGAGCCCGTTGGCGAGCGTTAACACTTCGCCATCTTCGTCGCGCAACGTGATACGCGGTCTCAAATCGCTACCCCGTGGCTGCTGTTTCCAGTCGACCACTACTTTTGAAGAGATCCCGGTCGCCTCGTCGACGGTCTCCCGGACAGAGAGGCCTTCGATCAGGTCGACATAATGGGCGATCCCTTCCTTCTCAGTGATGATCGGAATCGTGTAGGGATCCCATTCTACCAGCCGGTCGCCCCGTTTGACTTGAGCCCCTTCGTCCCCTAGCAGCCTCGCGCCGTACGGAACCCGGTGCCGCGCCTTTTCCCGACCCGCCTCGTCGAGGAGCACGATTTCCGTGTTCCGGCCCATTACCACGGGGACCCCAGCGGAGTTTAGGACGACATTGCGGTTCCGGACCTCTACGGTGGCGTCGAATGCAGCCTCGACGGAGGATTGCTCGGCGCCTCGCTGCGCCGCGCCGCCAATATGGAAGGTGCGCATCGTCAGCTGGGTGCCGGGCTCGCCGATCGATTGAGCCGCGATGACGCCGACCGCTTCGCCCATATTCACGACCGTACCGCGCGCGAGATCGCGGCCATAGCATTTACCGCACACGCCAACGCGCGACTCGCAGGTGAGCACCGAACGGATTGATACCGCGTCAATCCCAACCCGCTCGATCTGGTCGACCGCGTCCTCGTCGATCAACGCCCCCGCCCGCATAACGACTTCGCCGTTGATGGGATCGATAATGTCGACCGCCGCGGTGCGACCGAGAATGCGGTCGGCAAGCGGAGCGATCACCTCGCCGCCGTCGACAACCGCACTGGTCATCAGGCCGCGGGTTGTGCCGCAGTCTTCCTCGGTGATGATAGCGTCCTGCGCGACATCGACGAGTTGCCGGGTCAGGTAGCCCGAGTTCGCAGTCTTTAGCGCCGTATCGGCAAGACCCTTGCGCGCACCGTGCGTCGAGTTGAAGTATTCCAGCACGGTCAACCCCTCTTTGAAGTTGGAGATGATCGGCGTTTCGATGATCTCACCCGATGGTTTGGCCATCAGACCGCGCATCCCCGCCAGCTGCTTGATCTGCGCCGCCGAGCCCCGCGCGCCAGAATCCGACATCATCCACACGGAGTTGACGGGCTCACCCGGCGCCGCCGAGCGGATCATCTTGAGCATTTCCTCGGCGACCTTGTCGGTGCAGCGCGACCATACGTCGACCACCTTGTTGTATTTTTCGCCCTGTGTGATCAGACCGTCCTGATATTGCTGTTCGTATTGCTTGACTTGGTCCTGCGCCTCGCCGACGAGACGCCGTTTCTCCTCGGGAATGATCAGGTCGTCTTTTCCGAACGAGATACCGGCCTTGCAGGCCTGCTGAAAACCGAGCGACATCAGCCGGTCGCAAAAGATGACGGTCTCCTTCTGACCGCAATGGCGATAGACCTGATCGATTACGTTGCTGACCTCCTTCTTGGTCAAGAGGCAGTTGATCAGCTCAAAGGGGATCGCCGGATGACGCGGCAGGATCTCGGACAGCATCATGCGGCCGGGGGTCGTCTCGACGAGCCGCACCACTGGCTTGCCCGCGTCATCAAAGGTGCGAAAGCGGGCTTTGATACGAGCATGCAAGGATACCGCCTTAGACTCGAGTGCATGCTCGATCTCACCAACACTGGTGAACAACATACCCTCGCCCTTTTCATCAGGGCGCTCCATTGAGATGTGATAGAGACCGAGGACGATGTCCTGCGAGGGTACGATTATTGGCTTGCCGTTCGCCGGGCTTAGGATGTTGTTGGTCGACATCATTAGAACGCGCGCCTCGAGCTGGGCCTCGAGCGACAGCGGTACGTGTACTGCCATCTGATCGCCATCGAAATCGGCGTTGAAGGCGGTACAGACGAGCGGGTGCAGTTGGATCGCCTTGCCTTCGATCAGCACCGGCTCAAACGCCTGAATTCCTAACCGATGAAGCGTCGGCGCACGGTTCAACAGGACAGGATGCTCGCGGATTACTTCCTCGAGGATGTCCCAGACTTCTGGCCGCTCCTTCTCGACCATGCGCTTGGCCGCCTTAATCGTACTCGCGAGGCCATAAAGCTCCAACTTCGAATAGATAAACGGCTTAAACAGCTCAAGTGCCATCTTCTTTGGCAGACCGCACTGCTGCAGCTTGAGTTCGGGGCCAACCACGATGACAGAGCGGCCCGAATAGTCGACCCGCTTGCCGAGCAGGTTCTGGCGGAACCGGCCCTGCTTGCCCTTCAGCATGTCGGAGAGCGATTTCAGAGGCCGCTTGTTGGCCCCGGTGATGATTCGTCCTCGGCGACCGTTGTCAAACAGTGCGTCGACGGCTTCCTGGAGCATGCGCTTCTCGTTTCGCACGATGATGTCGGGCGCTTTAAGCTCGATCAGCCGTTTCAGCCGATTGTTGCGGTTGATAACGCGGCGGTAGAGATCATTGAGGTCCGAGGTCGCAAAGCGGCCGCCGTCGAGAGGTACCAGCGGGCGCAGCTCAGGAGGAATGACCGGAACCACCTCAAGGATCATCCACTCCGGCCGACTGTTCGAATCGATGAAGGCTTCAACCAGCTTCAATCGTTTGACGAGCTTCTTGCGTCGCACCTCGGAGCTGGTGTCCCACAATTCGCTGCGCAACCTCGTCTTCTCCTCCGAGAGATCGATCGCCGACAACATGGTACGCAACGCCTCGGCACCGATCGAGGCTGTGAACTGGTCGTCGCCATATTCGTCCTGGGCCTTGAGATAGTCTTCCTCGGAAAGCAGCTGGTGTTGCTTGAGCGATGTGAGCCCTGGCTCGATGACAACGTAGTTTTCGAAATAGAGGATCCGCTCGAGATCCTTAAGGGTCATGTCGAGCAACAGACCAATGCGGCTCGGCAGCGATTTGAGGAACCAGATATGCGCCACCGGTGAAGCCAGCTCGATATGCCCCATACGGTCGCGTCGGACTTTGGAGAGGGTGACCTCCACGCCGCACTTCTCGCAAATTATGCCGCGATACTTCATACGCTTGTACTTGCCGCACAAGCACTCGTAATCCTTGATCGGGCCGAAGATTCGAGCGCAGAAGAGGCCATCGCGCTCGGGCTTAAACGTGCGATAGTTGATCGTCTCGGGCTTCTTAATCTCGCCGAACGACCAGGAGTGAATTCGCTCGGGACTGGCGATCGAGATGCGTATCTGGTCGAAGCTCTGCGGCCCGCTGACCTGCCCAAAGATATTCATTAACTCGTTCATCAACGACCCCTTTCGGAAAGCTTCGTGAGCGCCAAGCGCGATGATGCCGTCATGCCCGCCCGGTTTCCCCGTAGCGGCGATCAATAGCTGCGCGGCTCCAACTCAACGTTGAGGCCAAGCGACCGCAGCTCCTTGACCAGCACGTTGAATGACTTGGGGATACCGGCCTCGAAATTGTCGTCGCCGCGGACAATCGCCTCGTAGACCTTGGTCCGGCCGGAAACGTCGTCCGACTTGACCGTCAACATCTCTTGCAGTGTGTAGGCCGCCCCATAGGCCTCCAGCGCCCACACTTCCATCTCGCCGAACCGCTGGCCGCCGAACTGAGCCTTGCCGCCGAGCGGCTGCTGAGTGACGAGGCTGTAGGGGCCTATCGACCGCGCGTGTATTTTGTCATCCACAAGATGGTGCAGTTTCATCATGTAGATGTAGCCCACCGTCACCGGCCGATCGAAGGACTCTCCGGTGCGGCCGTCCACCAGCGTCACCTGCCCCGAGGAGGAAAGGCCTGCCCGCTCGAGCATTGCGACGATATCTTCCTCCCTGGCTCCATCGAAGACCGGGCTGGCTACCGGCACACCATGCGCGAGATTCACGGCGAGGTCGAAAAGGTCTTTTGGCGGAAGCCGGTTGATTTCGCCTCTCTCCTCGCCTTGGTAGATCTCGCTGAGGAAGCCGCGGAGTTCGCCATCGGAGCCGTTGCGCTTGACGTGATCGATTACCGCGCCGATACGCCGGCCCAGCCCGGCTGCGGCCCACCCAAGATGGGTCTCAAGGATCTGGCCGACGTTCATGCGGCTCGGCACGCCGAGTGGGTTCAATACGATATCGACCGGGACGCCGTCCTCAAGGTAGGGCATGTCCTCGCACGGCACGATCCGCGAGATTACGCCCTTGTTGCCGTGGCGGCCCGCCATCTTATCCCCGGGCTGGAGCTTGCGTTTGACCGCTACGAAGACCTTGACCATCTTCATCACACCGGGCGGGAGCTCGTCGCCGCGCTGCAGCTTTTCGACCTTGCTCTCGAAACGAGCGGTCAGGCTCGCGACGGCATCCTCCAACTGGTTTTTCAAGGCCTCGATATCCGCCATCTTGGCGTCGTCGCGGATCGAGATCTGTTTCCAGTGCGCCACCGGGTGCTCGGCAAGGACGGCCTCGGTAATTTCGATCCCCGACGTCATTCCTCTGGGCCCGCCAACTGCGATCTGGCCGAGCAACAGCTCCTTCAGCCGAGCGGCAAAGCTGCGCTCAAGAATCCCGCGTTCGTCGTCGCGGTCCTTGGCGAGCCGTTCGATCTCAGCGCGCTCGATTGCCAGCGCACGTTCGTCCTTATCGACACCGCGCCGGGAGAAGACGCGCACTTCGACGATTGTGCCGGAAACTCCAGGCGGCAACCGCAACGAAGTGTCACGCACGTCGGAAGCCTTTTCGCCGAAAATCGCCCGCAACAGCTTTTCCTCGGGCGTCATCGGCGACTCGCCCTTCGGAGTGACCTTCCCGACGAGGATATCGCCAGGCTTCACCTCGGCGCCGATATAAACGATCCCCGCCTCATCGAGGTTCTTCAGTGCCTCTTCGCCGACATTCGGGATATCGCGGGTGATCTCCTCCTGACCGAGCTTGGTGTCGCGCGCCATGACCTCGAACTCTTCGATATGAATCGAGGTAAATATGTCGTCGGAGACGATCCGTTCGGAGATCAGGATCGAGTCCTCAAAGTTGTACCCGTTCCACGGCATGAATGCGCACAGCACATTTCGACCGAGGGCAAGCTCGCCCAATCGTGTTGAAGGGCCGTCCGCAATGATGTCGCCCGCCATCACTTGCTCACCGACTTTGACGAGCGGCTGCTGGGTAATGCAAGTGTTCTGGTTCGAGCGCTGGAACTTCAGGAGATTGTAAATATCGACGCCCGAGGCAGTGCTCGAAGTCTCTTCGGTTGCGCGGATAACGATGCGGGTAGCGTCGACCTGGTCGACGATGCCCGACCGGCGAGCAATGATTGTCACCCCGGAATCGCGAGCTACTGTTCCCTCCATACCCGTGCCAACGAGCGGGGCCTCGGCGCGGATTAGCGGCACCGCCTGACGCTGCATGTTCGAGCCCATCAGAGCGCGGTTCGCGTCATCGTTTTCGAGGAACGGAATCAGTGCGGCGGCTACTGAGACCAGCTGCTTTGGCGAGACGTCGATCAGATCGATGTCCTGCGGTCGCTGCATCACGAAGTCACCGCCCTTGCGGCAATTGGTTAGGTCGGCCGTGATCCGGCCTTGAGCATCGGTCTCGACATTGGCCTGGGCGATCGCGTACCTACCCTCGTCCATCGCCGAAAGATAGACCACCTCGTCGGTCACCTGGCCATCGACCACCTTGCGATAGGGACTTTCGATGAAACCATATTGATTGACCCGGGCATAGGTCGCCAGGCTATTGATTAAGCCTATATTTGGACCTTCTGGCGTCTCAATCGGGCAGATCCGGCCGTAGTGGGTCGGATGCACGTCTCGCACCTCGAAGCCCGCCCGCTCGCGCGTCAGTCCGCCGGGACCGAGCGCCGACAGCCGACGCTTGTGGGTGATCTCGGACAAGGGGTTGGTCTGGTCCATAAATTGTGACAGTTGCGAGGAGCCAAAGAACTCGCGCACCGCCGCCGCCGCGGGCTTCGCGTTGATCAAGTCGTGTGGCATGACCGTGTCGATCTCGACCGAGCTCATCCGCTCGCGGATCGCCCGTTCCATGCGCAACAGACCGATGCGGTACTGATTTTCCATCAGCTCGCCGACCGAGCGGACCCGGCGGTTGCCGAGGTGGTCAATGTCGTCGATCTCGCCGCGCCCGTCCTTGAGCTCGACCAGCACCTTGAGGATCGCGAGGATGTCGGCCTTGCGCAAAATACGCACGGAATCCTCGGTATCGAGCATCAGCCGCGAGTTCATCTTGACGCGGCCGACCGCCGATAAATCATAGCGCTCTGTGTCGAAGAATAGGCCGTTGAACAGCGTCTCGGCCGTTTCCAGCGTCGGCGGCTCGCCCGGGCGCATCACACGATAGATGTCGATCAGCGCGTCTTCCCGCGTAGCGTTCTTGTCGATGGACAGGGTGTTGCGGACATAAGGACCGACGGTAACATGATCGATGTCCAGGACCGGTATCTCCTCGATGCCGGCCTGGTTCAGCTGGGATAGCGTCGCAGCTGTGATCTCGTCGCCGGCCTCAAAATAGACTTCGCCGGTCTCCTCGTTGATCATATCGGAGGTGAAATAGCGGCCGATCAATTGGTCATCGCTGACCAGAATGTCGGTGAGCCCTTCGTCGCGCAGGCGTCGGACAATCCGCGGCGTCATCCGTTCGCCCTCCGCGAGCACGACCGCACCAGTGCGGGCATCCCGAAGATCGCTTGTCAGCTTGCCTTTGAATTGCTCAGGATCGAACGGTGTCATCCAACCTTGCGCGCCGTGCCGAAAAGCGATCGTGCCGTAAAAGAACGAAAGAATCTCCTCTTTGGACATCCCGATCGCTTCGCCGGGCTGCAACGAGCCGTTCTCCTCCCTCCGTTGCGCCCGCAGGGCCTCGGTCGCAGCGTTGTCGAGAGCAAGCAACAGGGTTGTCGCCGGGAGCTTGCGGCGCCGGTCGATGCGCACATAGATGTGGTCCTTGGCATCGAACTCAAAATCGAGCCAGGAGCCGCGGTAGGGAATCACGCGAGCCGCAAACAGGTATTTGCCGGAAGAGTGCGTCTTGCCCTTGTCGTGGTCGAAGAACACCCCCGGGCTGCGATGCATCTGCGAGACGATAACGCGTTCGGTGCCGTTGATGATGAAAGTGCCGTTTTTCGTCATCAGCGGCATGTCGCCCATGTAGACGTCCTGCTCCTTGATGTCCCGGATCGAGCGCGATCCGGTATCCTCGTCGACATCCCAAACGACAAGACGGAGGGTGACCTTTAGCGGCGCGGCGAAAGTAATGCCGCGCTGTTGGCATTCGTCGACCTCGTATTTGGGCGTTTCGAGCTCGTAGCGGACGAACTCGAGCTGGGCGCGCTCGGAAAAATCGCGTATCGGGAAGACTGATTTGAAAACCTCTTGCAGCCCGACGCCAGCGCGCTGCTCGGGAACGACCCCCATTTGCAGGAAATGGTCATACGAGCTCTTTTGGACCTCTATCAGGTTCGGCATGGGCGCGACCTCGGGGACGCGGCCGAAGCTTTTGCGGATGCACTTTTTGCTCGTAAGGGATATAGCCATACACACTCCTCGCTGAAGTCAGCCCCGATCCTGGTGGCTCGCTCGACCCGATCGGGGAAGGCAATTTCCCGACGCCGCGTCACACCGATGAGCGGCTCTCATGCCTCGCCGTGCAGCTTGCCTTGACGCGCCAAAACCCGGCGTGCGCTGCAACTCGCGCCCCGGGGTCGGAGGCCTCGGGCGCAACGGCCAAAATCAATCGGCCGTCCGCCCCGACGTGACGATGATCGTAACAGACCTACTTTATTTCGACAGTCGCACCCGCATCTTCAAGCTGTTTTTTGATTTTTGCCGCCTCTTCCTTGTTGACCCCCTCCTTGACCGGCTTGGGTGCGGCTTCGACTAGATCCTTCGCTTCCTTCAGGCCGAGGCTCGTAATCGCCCGAACCTCCTTAATAACGTTGATCTTCTTCTCGCCGATTGCGGCGAGAATGACATCGAATTCGGTCTTCTCAGCGGCCGCCTCGGCCGCCGGGGCAGCTGCTCCTCCGCCTAGCGCTGCAGCTGCGACAGGTGCCGCAGCCGAGACGCCCCACTTCTCCTCCAGCATTTTGGACAGCTGCGCCGCCTCAATCACAGTCAAGGCCGATAGATCATCGACCAGTTTTGCCAAATCCGGCATGTCCTACTCCTGACGTCTCTGGATCAAGATCCTACAAAATTCTCAACCGGCCAGGCCAGAGGTCGCCTCGCCTTGGCGCTCTGCATAGGCCCCGAGGACACAGGCGATTTGCCCCGCTGTCGCCTGGAGCACAACAGCCAACCGCGTGCCCGGTGCCTGAAACAGGCCGACAAGCTTACCACGCAATTCGTCAAGGGAGGGCAAACTTGCCAGTTCTCGAATCTCGGCCGCGTCCATCTGCCGGCCGGCAAGCCCGCCCCCGACTATCGTCAGCTTGTCGTTGCGGTTGGCAAACTCGACGACGACCTTCGCCGCGGCCACCGGGTCGCGCGAAAACGCGATCGCAGTTGGACCCGTGAACAGCGGCGACAGGGGCTCGAACGCGGTACCAGCGAGAGCACGCCGCACCAGCCGGTTCTTGGTCACCCTAAAGCCTGCACCGGCGCTGCGTGCTTGGCGCCGCAATTGGGTAGCCTCGGCGACATTGAGGCCCACTTGGTGCGTCACGACCACGCAAACCGTGTCTGCGAGAACCTGTTGCAGCGTCTCGACCAACTGCTGCTTTTGTGTTCGCTCCACTCTCGTCTCCGCACCCGGTTCGCGAGCATCTTTGTCATCAGAGCGCGCAGACCTGTTGCACATCGGACTTTCAGCCGCGATCACAATCGGGCAGCCGGCCGTCGGGGAATGTTGCTCCGTCACCCCGCGGCGGCTCACCCAGAACCCAACTCACGCGGCGGCGCGGCCGCCTATGCCCTCGCATCGTCGGATAGGCCCGTCAACTCCACCTTGACCGCCGGGCCCATCGTCGAGCTCAAGCTCACCTTCTTGATGTAGGTGCCTTTAGCGCCGCTCGGCTTGCCGCGGGTGATCGCGCCAACAAAGGCGCGGACATTATCCGCCAGCGCGGCGTCCGTAAAGCTCGCTTTACCCACGCCGGCATGGACAATCCCCGCCTTCTCGGCACGGAACTCGACCTGTCCGCCTTTCGCAGCGCGGACCGCTTCGGCAACATTGGGCGTGACCGTGCCGAGTCGCGGGTTGGGCATCAAACCGCGCGGTCCGAGGATTTTGCCGAGGCGGCCGACCAGCGACATCAGATCCGGGGTCGCGATCGCTCGATCGAAATCGATCTGCCCGCCCTGGACTTTCTCGGCGAGATCCTCTGCCCCTACGATATCTGCGCCCGCCGTCTCGGCCTCCTTCGCCCGGTCGCCGCGCGCGAAGACCGCGACCCGGACGGTCTTGCCGGTGCCATGCGGCAACATAACGGTGCCACGCAGGTTTTGATCCGGCTTGCGCGGATCGAGATTGAGGTTCATTGCGATCTCGACCGTCTCGTCGAACTTCGCCGAGGCACTTCCTTTGATCAGTTTGACCGCCTCCTCAAGCGGGTGCGCAACCGCCGGATCGACGCCCTCATATGCCTTCGTGAGCCGTTTTCCCGTCTTGGCCATCTTGTTCACTCCACAACATCGAGCCCCATCGATCGTGCCGAGCCGATCAGCATACGGCAGGCGCCGTCGATATCCTTGGCATTGAGGTCCTGCATCTTCTGTTCCGCGATCTCGCGGATCTGCGCCATCGTCACCCGACCTACCGTGCTGCCCTTGCCGGTGGTCTGCGATCCCTTCTCGATTCCCGCCGCCTTCTTGAGGAAATACGAGTTGGGCGGGCTCTTTGTCACGAAAGTGAACGAGCGATCGCCAAAGGCCGTGATCACCACCGGAATTGGCATGCCCGGCTCAAGGTTCTGGGTCGCAGCGTTGAACGCCTTGCAGAATTCCATGATATTCAGCCCACGTTGACCGAGGGCCGGGCCGATTGGCGGCGACGGGTTCGCTTTGCCGGCCGGGACGTGCAACTTGATGATGCCGACGACTTTCTTTGCCATGAGCTAATTCGATTCGAAGTTAGACCTTCTCGACCTGCGAATATTCCAGCTCGACTGGGGTGGCGCGCCCAAAGATCGACACCGCGACCTTTATCCGCGCCTTCTCTTCGTCGACCTCCTCGACGAGGCCGTTGAAGGAGGTGAACGGCCCGTCGCAGACCCGAACCTGCTCGCCGACCTCAAAAGTCACAGACGGTTTCGGTCGCTCGATCCCTTCCTGAACCTGCCGCATAATGCGGACCGCCTCGGCTTCGCTTATCGGAGACGGACGGCCACGGCCGCCGAGGAAGCCGGTGACCTTGGCAGTGTTCTTAACCAGATGCCAGGTCTCGTCGGTGAGATCCAGCTTGATCAGCACATAGCCCGGAAAAAACTTGCGTTCGGAGCTCACCTTGGAGCCGCGCTTGACCTCGACGACCTCTTCGGTCGGCACGAGAATCTCCTCGAACTTGTCAGCGAGGCCCTTTTGCTCGGCCTGCTCGCGGATCGAGGCTGCGACCTTTTTCTCAAAGCCCGAATAGACGTGAATCACGTACCAGCGGCTCGCCATCTTACAACGTCCTACTGGCCCAGTCCGAAGAGGAGCCGCACGCCTTCCGAAAATATTTGATCGACCAGGAAGAAGAAGGCTGCCGCAATGAATACCATCACAAACACCATGGCCGTGGTGACCATGGTCTCCTTGCGGCTTGGCCAGGTTACCCGCGCGACCTCTTGGCGAACTTGCTGAATGAACTCGGCTGCGTTCGTTTTCGCCATGACCTGTTGACCTTGAGGAACGGGTGACTTCCCAACCCATATGGCGCCGACTCTGCGCCCGTTCCAGCGAGCGGCGCGAATTGGCGCCAAAGCTGGCAGGAGTGGAGGGGCTCGAACCCCCAACCCCCGGTTTTGGAGACCGGTGCTCTACCAGTTGAGCTACACTCCTACGCAATTAAGGCGGTGCCCCGCCTGCCCGCCTATTTGATGATTTTAGCGACGACGCCGGCGCCGACGGTACGGCCGCCCTCGCGGATGGCAAAGCGCAGCCCCTCATCCATCGCAATCGGCGCAATCAGCTCGATCTCCATCGAGATGTTGTCGCCCGGCATCACCATCTCGGTTCCCTCCGGCAAATGCACCGTCCCGGTCACATCGGTCGTGCGGAAGTAAAACTGCGGCCGGTAGTTGCCGAAAAACGGCGTGTGCCGCCCGCCCTCCTCCTTGGTCAGGATATAGGCCTCGCACTGAAACCGGGTGTGCGGGGTGATCGATCCGGGTGCCGCCAACACCTGCCCGCGCTCGACCTCCTCGCGCTTGGTGCCGCGCAGCAACGCCCCGATGTTGTCGCCCGCCTCGCCCTGATCGAGCAATTTGCGGAACATCTCCACTCCCGTCACCACCGTCTTGGCGGTCGGCCGCAACCCGACGATCTCCACCTCGTCGCCCACCTTGATCACCCCGCGCTCGACCCGCCCGGTCACCACCGTGCCGCGCCCCGAGATCGTGAACACGTCCTCGATCGGCATCAAAAATGGCCGGTCCTTGGCCCGCTCCGGCTGCGGTATGTACTCATCCACCGCCGCCATCAGCGCCAGGATCGAATCCCGCCCCTGCGCCGCCTCCCGGCCCTCCAGCGCCGCCAGCGCCGAACCCCGCACCACCGGAAGCTCGTCCCCCGGAAAGCCATACAACGTCAACAGCTCGCGCATCTCCAGCTCGACCAGATCCAACAACTCCGGATCGTCCACCATGTCGATCTTGTTCATGTACACCACCAAACTCGGCACCCCGACCTGGCGCGCCAGCAGGATGTGCTCGCGCGTCTGCGGCATCGGCCCGTCCGCCGCCGACACCACCAGGATCGCCCCGTCCATCTGCGCCGCCCCGGTGATCATATTCTTGATGTAATCGGCATGCCCCGGGCAATCGACATGCGCATAATGCCGGTTGGCCGTCTCGTACTCGACATGCGCCGTCGCGATCGTGATCCCCCGAGCCCGCTCCTCCGGCGCCTTGTCGATCTGGTCAAACGGCACAAACGTCGCCCCGCCGCTCTCCGCCAATACCTTGGTGATCGCCGCCGTCAACGTCGTCTTGCCGTGGTCGATATGACCGATCGTCCCGATGTTGCAGTGCGGCTTCGTCCGCTGAAACCTCGCCTTCGACATGACTTCGTCTTTCTATCCGAGAAAGGAGAACACGGCCTGGCCGAGCACTGGTGAGCATATCCCGCCGGGACGGGTCAAGGCTGGAGCGGGTGATGGGAATCGAACCCACATAGCCAGCTTGGAAGGCTGGAGCTCTGCCATTGAGCTACACCCGCATTCCGCCTACCAACTACACACCTTGCGATCGCCACACCTTGTGCCGACCCTTCGATACCCGTCGCGATTCCAAAGCGCTGGTGGAGGGGGTAGGATTCGAACCTACGAAGACGTACGTCGGCAGATTTACAGTCTGCTGCCTTTAACCGCTCGGCAACCCCTCCGCGATCGTATGCCGCCCGGCGCAGCGCAGATTGGGTGATAGAATTTCGACCTGGCTTTGTCAATTGCGGCTTACCGGCTCCCTTTGGTCGTCCGCGATACTTTATGGTTCGAGACGGGCATCCAAGGATCTCTTGACACCGACGGGAATGAAACCTCTGCGGCCATCCTCACCTACGCACGGCCGATCGCCGCGGCAACTCCGCCGTCCGCCAGCGTCCCCCGGTGCGGACAATGGGCGCATCCCCCGCGAACGCTGGATCTATGGTCGTCATGCGGTCGCCGCGGCGCTCGCCAATCCGCAAAGGCGCTGGCACCGGCTGGCCGCTCTCGCAAGACACGAGGCAGAGGCACGCGCTCTGGTCTCCGCAGCGCTGGCCCGGCGGTGCAGCGACGGTGAGCCGATACGCGTGCTCGACCGCAGCGATTTTACAGCGCTCCTACCTGAGGACGCAGTCCATCAAGGCCTGGCGCTTGCCGTCGAACCGCTCGCCGAGCCGGACCTCGAAGACGTGCTTCGCCGCGCAGCGACGCTATCGGGTCGGAGCATCATCGTACTGCTCGATCAAGTCAGCGACCCGCATAATGTCGGCGCGGTGTTGCGCTCGGCAAGCGCGTTTGGCGCGCTCGCCGTGGTTCTCACGGTGCACCGCACGCCGCCCGCGGCAGGAGCGCTCGCGAAGGCCGCCTCGGGTGCTCTCGAAAGCGTACCGCTCGTCCGGGTCGTCAACCTTGCGCGCGCGCTCGACCAGCTGAAGGAAGCGGCGTTTTGGATTTGTGGGCTCGACGAGACCGCCTCGCAAACGCTGGCAGCGGTAGATCTCGGCGAGCGGGTCGCACTCGTGCTCGGCGCCGAGAGCGGTGGCATGCGGCGGCTGGTGCGCGAGCGCTGCGATTACCTCGCGCGGTTGCCGACCCGCACCCGGCAGTTGACGATCAATGTTTCGAGCGCCGCGGCAGTCGCGCTTTACGAACTCGTCCGCAATCGCGGCGATCCCTGAGGCCCACGCCGACGCTAGGCAGGCCGCCCGACTGCCGGTATCTCGCCCGCCGACGGCAGGCCCGGGGGCATTTCCGGCCGGCTCGACAGCGCATTCAGGGATGCGGTAAGACCGTCACCGCTCGGAGCGTGATCGTTCGCTAGCCGAACAGGTACGGACGCAGGGCAAGCCGGGTTAGCACAGTGGCAGTGCAGCGGTTTTGTAAACCGAAGGTCGGGGGTTCGAATCCCTCACCCGGCACCATCAGGTGACTCTACGACGCGCTGATCCGCGCAGAGTCATTCTCGGTGATAGGGATGGCCGGCGAGGATCTGCTGGGCCCGGTAGAGCTGCTCCAGCAGCATGCAGCGCGCCAAAAGATGCGGCCAGGTCATCCGGCCAAGAGACAATGTCGTATCGGCGCGATCGAGGACTTCGGCGCCGAGGCCGTCGGCGCCGCCAATCGCAAAAGCAAGTTCTGCTACACCCTCATCGCGCCAGGCGGCGAGCTGGTCGGCAAGACCGCGGCTCGACCACACTGTGCCGCGCTCGTCGAGGGCGATCAGCCGCGCCCGGGCAGACAATGCTCCGAGGATCAATGCCGCCTCGCGCGCCTTCAGCGCGGCCGAGGGTAAGCGCTGCCGCACATCGAGTTCGACGATCGCGATAGGCGGCACGATCCGCGCGGCATAAAGCATCTGCAGATCGGCGAACGGGCCGTTGCGCAGCTTGCCGATGGCGAGAAGGCGGAGGTGGATCGGCGGGTGCCCCGGCTACGACTGGCGGACTGCTTCGCCGTCGGCGAGCGCCTCGCCCCAAAGCTTTTCGAGATTGTAGTAGGCGCGAATCTCGGGCCGAAACAGATGCACGATCACATCGCTCGCATCGATCAGCACCCAGTCACCCTGCATCTTGCCCTCGACCGAGATTTGCATCCGCCGCGACAGCGCATCTTCGAGATGCTCGGCCAACGCCAGCACTTGCCGGGCCGACCGGCCGCTGGCGATCACCATTTGATCGGCGATCGTCGTCTTACCCGCAAGCTCGATCGTGACGATGTCCTCGGCTTTGCCATCCTCGAGCGTCTGCTGGATCAGCTCGAGCAGTGACGGTGACGCGGCCGATCGAGGATGCATCGGCCGGGTGCGGGGAGTGAGCGTGGTTATAGTGGACAAATCGGGCCTTTGCTCCGTGAAGGTTTGGGACAACATCTCCTGGCGCTCGGAACGGATCCGCGTCGCCGAGCTCGTATCGAGCCGGCTGTGGAAGAACACCCAGGCAGGCGGCTTCATCTCCGCCAGCCGGCGCGCCGCCGAGATCGGCATGCGGTGCCGAGAAAAGCGCCGCGCGGGGAGGGCGGCAAGCGCCTTCAGAGAATGACAAGGGCGGTCGAACACGGCAATTGCGACGGTGCGAAAGATCTCGTTCCAGCGCTCCCAACAGCGCAGCTGGACTAGGTTGTCGGCGCCCATCAGCCACACGAAGCGCAGCCGCGGGAGCCGGGCGCGCAAGGCCCGCAACGTGTCGGCGGTGTAGGTCGAGCCACCGAGCCGGCTTTCGAGATCGCTGACGACAATGCGCTTGTGTCCGGCGGCGACCCGCCTTGCCTGCTCCAGCCGAACGGCGAACTGCGCCATGCCGGCGACCGGCTTCAACGGGTTCTGCGGCGAGACCAGCCACCATACCTCGTTGAGATCGAGCTGTTTGAGGGCAGTCAGGCTCAGATGCAAATGACCGCCGTGAGCCGGGTTGAACGAGCCGCCGAGAAGCCCGATGCGGCGATGCCGGCCCCGGCCGATCCCGCTCAGGGGCGCACCTGCCCGCTGCCGCGCACGAGGTACTTGTAGGTCGTCAGCTCCGCGGCACCGACCGGTCCGCGTGGCGGCAGTCGTTGGGTCGAGATGCCGATCTCCGCACCCATGCCGAACTCGCCGCCATCGGCGAATTGGGTCGAGGCGTTGACCAGCACGATGGCGCTGTCGATCTCACGCAGGAAGCGTTCCGCCACGGCGTGATCCTCGGTCACGATCGCATCGGTGTGGTGCGAGCCGAAGCGCTCGATATGGGCGATGGCCTCGCCGACCCCGTCGACGACGCGGATCGCGAGGATCGCGTCGAGGTATTCGGTGCGCCAGTCCTGCTCGGTTGCCGGCGTGACATTGCTGTCGAGCGCCAGAACGTCCGGATCACCGCGTAATTCGCAACCGGCAGCACGCAGATCGGCGAGCATCGGCGGCAGCATCGTCGCCGCGACCTTGCGGTCGACCAGCAAGGTCTCGGTGGCTCCGCAGATCGAGACCCGGCGCATCTTGGCGTTGAGCACGATCTTCCGGGCTTTCTCCGGGTCAGCGGCCCCGTCGACATAAGTGTGGCACAACCCCTCGAGATGGGCGATCACCGGTATCCGACTCTCACGCTGCACCCGCTCGATCAAGGACGACCCGCCGCGCGGCACAATGATGTCGATCACACCGCTCATTGCTAGCATCAACCCTACCGCAGTGCGGTCGCGCGTCGGCACCAGCTGGATCGCATCTTCAGGTAGGCCGGCGTCGCGCAGCCCTTCGCGCAATGCCGCGACCAGCGCGCGCGACGAATAAAAGCTCTCCGACCCGCCGCGCAGGATCGCGGCATTGCCGGATTTGATTGCCAGCCCGCCGGCATCGGCGGTCACGTTGGGCCGGCTCTCATATATGATTCCGATCACGCCGAGCGGCACGGCGACCCGCTCGATCGCGAGCCCGTTCGGCCGCGTCCACTGGGCGAGCACGCGGCCGACCGGGTCGGGCAGCTCGGCAATCGCTTCGAGCCCCGCGGCGATCGCCTCGAGCCGCTTCGGATCGAGCGCGAGCCGGTCGAGCAGGGCCGAGGTGAGGCCCTCGCGCTCGTCCTCTTCGAGGTCGCGGGCATTGGCAGCGAGGATCTGGGAGGCCCGCTCACGGACTACTCGGGCGGCCTTGCCCAGCGCGCTGACCTTGGCCTCAGGGGAAGCGAGTGCGAGCGCACCAGCCGCCGCGCGGGCGCGACGCCCGATCTCAGCCATCGTCGTCGTCAGATCCGGCTCTGAGGTGCGGGTCCGCTCGTGCAGGAGTGTCGCGCCAGGCATCAGGTTTGGCATCATCGGCTTTCGGTCACCACCAGGTCGTCGCGATGAATAATCTCGTCGCGCCCACGGTAGCCGAGGATGCCGGCAATTTCACCACTCTTGTAGCCGGCGATGCGGCGGATGTCGGCACTCGAATATGCCGAGAGCCCGCGCCCCGCCTCACTGCCGGAGCGGGTACGGATGATCACGGCGTCGCCGCGTTCGAAAACCCCCTCGACCGCGACGACACCCGCCGGCAACAGGCTCTTGCCGAGGCGCAGCGCGCCGGCCGCGCCATCGTCGACGGTCAGGGTGCCCGACGGGTTGACGGCGGCGACGATCCACGCCTTGCGCGCCGAACGCGGTTCTCCGCGTGGCAGAAACAACGTCGCGTGGGCACCGCCCTCGATCGCCGCGAGCGGAGAGCCCGTGCCTTTCCCCTGGGCGATCAGCATATGGCAGCCGGCACTCATCGCGATGCGGGCGGCCGCTAGCTTGGTTACCATCCCACCCGAGCTGTAGCCGGGTGCGGCCTCGCCGGCCATCGCTTCGATCTCAGGCCCGATCGCGCGCACCACCGGCACATGACGGGCACCCGGGTCCTTGCGCGGATCGGTGGTGTAGAGCCCGTCGATATCGGAAAGCAGCACCAGCATGTCGGCGCTCGTCATCTGCGCGACGCGTGCCGCCAGCCGGTCGTTGTCACCAAAGCGGATCTCGGCCGTGGCGACCGTGTCGTTCTCGTTGACGACCGGAACCGCGCCGAGCGCCAGCAGCTGGGCAAAGGTGGCGCGCGCATTCAAATGCCGCCGGCGCTCCTCGGTGTCCTCGAGGGTCAGCAGGATTTGCGCGACGGTGATACCATGGTGGGCAAGCGCCTCCTGATAAGCATGCGCGAGACGGATCTGCCCGGTGGCGGCAGCCGCCTGCTTTTCCTCGAGCCGCAGCCGGCGTCCGGCGAGGCCGAGATGGCGGCGGCCAACCGCGATTGCCCCGGAGGAGACAAGGATCAGCTCCTGGCCACGCGCGCGACAGCGGGCGATGTCGGCGGCGAGTGCCGCAAGCCATGGGCGGCGGATATCGCCGCCCTCGGCGACCAAGAGCGCCGAGCCGATTTTGACGATCAGCCGCCGTGCGCCGGTGAGCGCGGCGCCCGGAGTCATGGCGCCGCGGCGAGAGACCTGGTCTCCGCGCCGGCGTCCTCCTTGTCGGAGCGCGTCGCCGCGAGGGCGGCGACCACCGCCTCGAGCGCGCCCGGCACCCCCGCACCCGTAGCCCCCGACACCGGCAGGACCGGCGTGCTGCGTCCGGCGGCGCGCCGCAGCGCCCCGAGCTTCAGGCGTGCCGCCCGGGGATCGAGCGCGTCGGTCTTGTTGAGCCCGACGATCTCGGGCTTTTCGGACAGGTCGTGACCGTAGATGTCGAGCTCCCCGCGGATCGCGCGATAAGCGCCGGCGACATCTTCGAGGGTTCCGTCGACCAGATGGAGGATCACCGAGCAGCGCTCGACATGACCGAGGAAACGGGTGCCGATCCCGGCACCCTCGCTCGCACCCTCGATCAATCCGGGGAGGTCGGCCAGCACGAGCTCTTCGTCATGGAGCCGCACGACGCCGAGCTGCGGCTTCAAGGTCGTGAACGGGTAGTCGGCGATCTTGGGCCGCGCGTGCGAGACCGCGGCGAGGAAGGTCGACTTGCCGGCGTTGGGCAGGCCGACGAGACCGACATCGGCGATCAGCTTCAGGCGCAACCAGACCCAGGCCTCGCGCCCTGGCCAGCCGGGATCGGCGCGGCGAGGCGCACGATTGGTCGAGCTCTTGTAATGCGCGTTGCCGAAACCGCCATCACCGCCCTTCAAGAATACCCGCCGCTCGCCGGAGCGAGTGAAGTCGGCGAGCACTTGCCGGTTCTCGGCATCCATGATCTGGGTCCCGACAGGGATCGGCAAGACTAAATCCTCGCCATCGGCGCCGGTGCGCTCGCGCCCAGCCCCCGGCCGGCCGGCCGACGCCCGGAAGTGTTGCCGATAGCGGTAGTCGATCAAGGTGTTGAGATTGTCCGCCGCGGACAAGACGATGTCGCCGCCCTTGCCGCCGTCACCGCCGTCGGGGCCGCCAAACTCGATGAACTTCTCGCGACGAAAGCTCGCGGCCCCGCGCCCGCCGTCACCGCTCTTCAGGTAGATCTTGCACTGATCGAGGAATTGCATGGGGCTTCGACGGCGCCCCGAATGGGCTGCCGCCTGACGCAGCTACTCGGCCGCCTCCGGCGCCGGCAGCGCGCTCGGCGGCACGACCGAGATATAGGTACGCCCGGCGCGACCGGCGTGGAACTTGACCGCACCGCCCGATGTCGCGAACAGCGTATGGTCGCGGCCGATGCCGACATGCGTCCCCGGGTGGAACTTGGTGCCGCGCTGGCGCACGATGATGTTGCCGGGGACGACGATCTCGCCGCCGAACTTCTTGACGCCGAGCCGCCTTCCGCGGCTGTCGCGCCCGTTGCGCGAGGAGCCGCCCGCTTTCTTATGCGCCATCGGTCACTCCTTCCTCATGCCGCGGACCCCCGGCACCTCTGATCTCGGCAATCCGCAGCACGGTCTGGTACTGGCGATGTCCCTTCTTGCGCCGGTAATTCTTTCGCCGCTGCTTTTTGAAGACGATGATCTTAGGCGCGCGAGTCTGCTCGACGACGGTGGCGGCGACCGAGGCACCAGCCAGCAGGGGCGTCCCGGTCGTGACCTCGGCCCCCTCGCCGATCATCAGCACCTCGGCGAGCTCGATCGCGGCACCGGGCTCGCCGGCGAGCTTCTCGACCGAGATCACATCGTCTTTGGCGACTCGATACTGCTTGCCGCCGGTTCGGATCACCGCGAACATGACACCCGCCGATATGGGTCCCCGCGCGCCGGACGCAACCGCCCAAAACGCGGGCGGACGGGGTCACCCCGTCCGCGAGCGGCACTATTAGGGAGCCGCCGCCGGGTGTCAAGCTTCCCTCCAACGCGGCCAATCCGTTCAAACCACGAAGACGCCAAATTCCCGGCTTTGTGCCCAAAATCCCGCAAAAATGTCGAAATTGATCCTGAAACCGGTTGCCCGCTCGTAGAAATGTATATTAGTTCAAATACATAGGACATCTATGACCCCGACAACGGAGGCAGCATAACCGGGAATTTTTGCCAGCTAAAACCGGGAACATTCGAGATAACCGGGAATTAACCGGGAACTCGAGGCTGGTCCCCGTCTGCGATTGGCCACGGTGCCTCTCTCTTTGGGGCAGATACCCGAGCGCAAGATACGCCCCGAATTTGACCTGAAGAGGGCGGCCGCCCATGCCGAGCAGCATCGTGATCGATTGAGGCGACAAACGGGCCGCGATTTTCTGCCAAGTGTGAGCCAGTTCACATGCCTCGATCGATCCCTGATCGATGGTTAACCAAGGAGGACAGCCCATGACTTTGATGGCGAGAATCGAGCGGGATCGCCCCAAGAAGCTGCTCGCGATCGATGGCGGGGGCATCCGCGGTGTCCTCGCGCTCGAAGTGCTGCAAAAGATCGAGGATCTGCTCAAGGCGAAGAGTGGACAGCCCAATTTCCGCCTCGCTGACTATTTCGACTACATTGCCGGAACCAGCACCGGCGGGATCATCGCCGCCGGCCTCTCCATTGGAATGTCGGTCGAGGAAATCCTGGCATTCTACCAGGAGGCCGGCGGGCAGATGTTCGTCAAGGCGAACCTGCTGCGGCGGTTGCGCTACAAATTTGAGGACGAGCCCCTCGCGGCGAAGCTCCGGCACGTGTTCGCTCCCGACACTACCCTCGGCTCGGAGAAGCTACGGACCCTACTGCTGCTGGTCATGCGTAATGCAACCACAAACTCGCCCTGGCCGATCTCCAACAATCCCTACGCCAAATACAACGACAGCGCTCACCCGTACTGCAACTTGAAATTCCCGCTCTGGCAGCTTGTCCGCGCCAGCACCGCTGCCCCCACCTATTTTCCGCCCGAGGTCATTGTTCTGCCGAGCGCGCCGCCCGCCGGAGGGCGGGAATTCGTTTTCGTCGATGGCGGTGTGACGATGTACAACAACCCCGCCTTCCAGATGTTCTTAATGGCGACGCTCGATCGATATTGGTCTGCAAAGCCCGAAGCGCGCTGGCGGCCGGGCGCCGACCGTATGCTGATCGTCTCGGTCGGGACCGGCACCAGCCCCGACGCGAGGTCCGGGCTCGAGCCCGACCAAATGAACCTCCTCTTCAACGCGACGACCATCCCCTCCGCCTTGATGTTCGCCGCGCTGAACGAACAGGATCTGCTGTGCCGGGTATTCGGCGACTGCCGCGCCGGCGATCCGATCGACGGCGAGGTCGGCGACCTCATCGGCAGCGCCGGCCCGTTGCAGCACGGGCAGAAGCTCTTCACCTACTTGCGCTATAACGCCGAACTGACGCGCGAGGGCCTCGATGCGTTGGGCTGCCGCGATATCAAACCCGAGGCCGTGCAGCAGATGGATTCGATCGACGGCATCCCCGACTTGCGGAGAGTGGGGAAGAGGGTCGCCGAGACCAAAGTGTTGGAGGAGCATTTCAAGGGCTTCATGCCGGGCTGAGAGGGCTGCCCGGCCCCTCCTTTTGAAGTCGAACCAAGGCGGGAGTAAGCGTCATGACCAGCGTATTCATCGTCCGGCCGTTCGGGAAAAAACGCGTTGCTCTGACCGAGAAGCAGTCGGTGGAGGTCGACTTCGACGCGATCCACCAGGCCCTGATCGAGCCCGCTCTAGCGGGGAACAGCCTAACCGGCGAGACGACAGAAGTAATTGCCGAGGCCGGCAACATCCGGGTCGACATGTTCCAGATGCTGATCACCTACGATCTCGTGATCGCCGACATCTCGGTCGACAATGCCAATGTCTTCTACGAGCTCGGCATCCGCCACGGGCTGCGGCCGAAGGGCACGATCCTGATTCGGTTTTCGACGCCCGGGAAAGATACGCCGTTCGATCTGAAGACCGACCGCTACATCGCATACGACCGTAAGGATCCCGGCGCTGCGATAGCGCTGCTGACCCAGTCGATCAGGCAAACTGTGCTCTCGATGCGCGAAAGCGGCAGACCCGACAGCCCGGTGTTTGGACTGTTGCCTGAGCTGCCGCCGCCAGATCCGGCACGCCTCGTCGTCGTGCCGCGATCGTTTGGGGAGGTGGTCGAGCGGGCGGAAGGGCAAGGTGCCGATGGTCCGACCACCCTGGCGTTGCTGGGCGATGAAGCCCGACGAGTGCCGTGGGGACGGGAAGGCCTGCGCCTCGTGGGGCGGGCGCAACGCCGGTTGAGCGCGTTCGTCGCGGCGCGAGAGACATGGGAAGCGGTGCGTAAGGATCTGCCCGACGACATCGAGGCCAACCTGATGCTGGCGACGATCTATCAACGTCTCGGCAACAGCATGATGGCCGCTCAGGCGTGCCGGCGCGTGCTCGACAACATCGCAGCACCGCCGGCGAAACGAGCGGATGCGCACAGTCAGTTGGCCCGCAATGAGAAGGCAGCCTGGTTCAAAGATTTTGCTGCACTTGAGGTACAAGACGCGCAACAGCAGGCGATCTCGGACCAGCGACTGTTTGATGCTCTCGAAGGGTATCAGGCAGGGTTCACCGAAGATCTCAACGACTACTATTCCGGCCTCAATGCCCTCGGTCTTCTGGTAGCGCTCGTGCGATTGGCGGAGGCGCAACCGGATAGCTGGGCGAGCAGATTTCCCGACACGAAGAAGGCAAACGGCGCTCTCGATGATTATCGCGACCAGCTCGAGCAGCTGACCGGTGCGGTCCGAATATCCTTGGATAACGCCAAGATCCGGTCCGAGCGGCGGGGGACGCCGGATGAATGGCTGCTGGTCTCCGAGGCGCAATATCGGCTCTTGACGGCGGACAATCCCGGTTTCGTCAGGAACGCCTACCGCGCAGCCAAGAATGCGCTCGGCGAGCGCTTCCAGCTGCAATCGGAGCTGTCGCAGGTGGCAATTTTTCACAGGCTCGGTTTGCTCTCCGACAGATGCGCCGCCGCATTCGCAGGGCTCGGGGCGACACCTGCCGATCTCCAACCGAAAGAGCCGCCGCCGCGCGACCGCGTGGTCGTTGCAACCGGCCACCGCGCCGATGCACCCAGCCGGCCGCCGCCTGGCCGCTTCCCGAACACAGCCGCGTGCATTGCCAAGGCCAAGGGTTGGTTGCGCCAGGCGCTCGAGGCGGAAAGGAAAGAGACGGCGGGGACGCTCTGCGGCATCGCCGGGGCCGCGAGCGGTGTCGATCTCCTGTTCCACGAAGTGTGCAAGGAGCTCGGTATCCCAACCAAGGTGTGCCTGCCGATCCCGATCGAGGATTACCGGCGCGAGTCGGTCGCCGATGGCGGTCCGGACTGGGTCGAGAAGTTCAACCGCCTCGTCGTCGGCAACCCGCCGATCATCCTCAGCGACAGCGACGAATTGCCGGCATGGGCCGCCGGCATCAAAGATTACGGCGTGTTTCAGCGTGGCAACATCTGGAACATGCAGGACGCGCTGTTGCGGCCCAATGCCGATGTGACGCTGATTGCGTTGTGGAACCAGAAGGCTGGCGAGGGTCCAGGTGGCACCGCCGACATGGTCAAGCTCGCAAAATCACACGGCGCAAAGGTACGGGAGCAGAACAGCGACGAGCTGTTCGGCATCGTATCGGCATGACCGCGTTGCTCGCTTCTGTTGCACAAAGCACGGTCGGACGCGGGTCCAGGCTCATTGGGCGGCGGCCGAGCATGATCGACCCGGCAACCCTATAACGGCGACCGAGCAGATCATGGCCGAATTGCCGGCAAATGACGGCGCGGCGGTCGCGGAGAGTCCACGCGCGAACCCCGCCGGCCGCGCGATAGGACGGGAGGCGTCGGTCGCGTACGACGCCTTCATCTCATACAGCCACGCTAAGGACAAAACGATTGCGACCGCGTTGCAGGCGGTCGTGCAGAAGCTCGGCAAACCATGGTACAGGCGGCGAGCCCTGCGGGTGTTCCGCGACGACACCAGCCTGTCGGCGACGCCGCATCTATGGCCATCGATCGAACAGGCACTCGCCCAATCGCGCTTTTTGATCCTGCTCGCCTCGCCGGAGGCGGCGGCCTCGCGCTGGGTCGGCCAAGAAATCGCCTAATGGCTCGACCACAACAGCGCCGACACGGTGTTGATCGCGCTGACCGACGGCGACCTCGATTGGGACGAAGCGATAGGCGATTTTCGGTGGTCGGAGACGACGCCGTTACCGACCGCCCTAAAAAATCGGTTTACGAACGAGCCACGATGGATCGATCTCCATCCTTATCGCGACGGCAGCATCCCGAAGGGCGTCGAGTTCATGGGTCGGGTGCCGATTTCGCTGCGGCGATCCACGGGATTCCGAAAGAGGATCTGCTCTCCGAAGAAGTGCGGCAACAGCGCCGGTTTCGGGCTCTCGCATTGACGGTGGCGGCGGTGCTGGTCGCGCTTTTGATCGCATTCGGCTGGCAATGGCAAGAGGCGCGACTCCAGCGAAACGAAGCTCAACTCCAGCGAGATAATGCGCGCAGAGAGCTGCTGGCCATGCAAGCTCGACGGGCGGACGTGGAGGCGTCATCACCAGACGGCATCGAGCTCGCCGGCGCTCTGGCTTTGGAAAGCATCGAAATCGCACGCAAAAGCAACCGAACCATCGAGATAGACGCCGTCGAGACCGCTAGGAGAGTACCGGCGCGCCGCTGATCCTCTCGCACGGCAGCCCGGTTCACTCCCTTGCAGTGCTGCCGGACGGTCGGCTGGCTAGCGGCGGCAAAGACGGCAACATCAAAATCTGGCCCAAAGAGGGTAACGGCGAACCGCTGATCCTTCGCACGGCAGCCCGGTTCAGCCCCTGGCGGTGATGGCAGACGGTCGGCTAGCCAGCGGCGGCGAGGACGGCGCGATCAAGCTGTGGCCCAAGGACGGTAAGGGCGGGCCGGTGGTCCTCGCGCACGGCCGCCCGGTCGTGTCCCTCGCGGTGCTCGCGGACGGACGGCTGGCTAGCGTCCACCTCGATGGCAAGTTCGAGCTCTGGCCGAAGGAGGGGACGGGCGAGCCGGTGGTCCTCACGCAGGGCGGCCCGGTCTGGTCGCTGGCGGTGTTGGCGGACGGGCGGCTGGCGAGCGGCGGCGATGACGGCAAGATCAAGCTCTGGCCGAAGGACGGCACGGGTGAGCCGATGGTCCTCGCGCAGGGCGGCCCCTATCAGAGCCTCGATTCCCTGGCGGTGTTGGCAGACGGGCGGCTGGCCAGCAGCGACGGGTACGGCAAGATCAGGCTCTGGCCGAAGGACGGCACGGGCGAGCCGGTGGTTCTCACGCATGGCAGCCGGGTCTCGTCGCTGGCGGTGTTGGCGGACGGGCGGCTGGCCAGCGGCGGCGACGACGGCAAGATCAAGCTCTGGCCGAAGGAGGGGACGGGCGAGCCCGTGGTCCTCGCGCAGGGCGAGCCCGGTCGAGGCGCTGGCGGTATTCGCGGACGGGCGGCTTGCGAGCGGCGGCTATGACGGCACAATCAAACTGTGGCCGAAGGGCGGCACGGACGAGCCGGTGGTCGTCACGCAGGGCGGCCAAGTCTTGTCGCTGGCGGTGTTGGCGGACGGGCGGCTGGCCAGCGGCGGTGACGACGGCAAGATCAGGCTCTGGAGGTGGGCCGACGCAGGCGATCCGGTGGTTCTCTTCCCGCATAGCCCCCCGCGCAGGTCCCTGGAGGCGGTGGCGGAAGGGCGTCTGGCCATCGCCGGCGAGCCGGTGGTCCTTCACGCATGGCGGCCGGGTCTTGTCGCTGGCGGCGTTCTCGGACGGGCGGCTGGCCAGCGCCGGCGACGACGGCAAAATCGAGCTTTGGCCCAGGAACGGAGCGGGCCAGCCGGTGGTCCTCCCGCACGACAGCGACGTCAAGTCCCTGGCGGTGCTGGCGGAAGGGCGGCTGGCCAGCGGCGGCGAAGACGGCAACATCAAGCTTTGGCTTGTCGACGAACAGAAATTGATAGCCGCTCTCTGCCTTCGCGCCGGCCGCAACCTTACAAAGGACGAATGGGCCCGCTACGTCGGCCCTGATACTCCCTGGCAGCCGAGCTGTCGTGATCGGCCCTCCAACTGGCGGACACCGAATTCGTAATCCCCATATTTCTTACGCGCGGATGCTGCTTCCTGGCCCAGAACGCGGCTTTGACGCGGCCGATGCCGCTCTTTACCATGCGTCTAAGGAGCCGGCGGAGTGAGGAGCATGGACACCGGGACCATTCGGGCGACCGAGGACGAGGCGCTGCAATTTCATTCGAGCGGGCGGCCCGGCAAGCTGTCGATCGCGCCGACCAAGCCGCTGACGACCCAGCGCGATTTGTCGCTCGCCTATTCGCCGGGTGTGGCCTTTCCGTGCCTGCGCATTCATCGGCAGCCGAATGAGGCCTTCGACTACACCTCGAAGGGCAATTTCGTCGCGGTCATCTCGAACGGCACCGCGGTTCTCGGCCTCGGCGATCTCGGCGCACTCGCGGCAAAGCCGGTCATGGAAGGCAAGTGCGCGCTCTTCAAGCGCTTTGCCGATATCGATGCGATCGATCTCGAGATCGACACCCGCGGCGTCGACGAGTTCGTCAATTGCGTACGGTTCCTGCATCCGGCCTTCGGCGGCATCAACCTCGAAGACATCAAGGCGCCCGAGTGCTTTATCATCGAGGAGCGGCTGCGCGAATTGCTGGAGATCCCGGTGTTCCACGACGATCAGCACGGCACCGCGATTATCGCGGCGGCCGGCCTGATCAACGCGCTCCATCTGACCGGCCGCACCCTCGGGGAGGTCAAGATGGTCGTTAACGGTGCCGGAGCTGCCTCGATCGCCTGCGTCGATCTCTTGAAGACGATGGGTTTGCCGCCGCACAACGTCGTGCTGTGCGATACGAAAGGCGTCATCTATCGCGGCCGCACCGATGGCATGAACCAGTGGAAATCGGCCCATGCCGTCGAGACCGTGGCGCGCACCCTTGGCGAAGCGATCGAGGGCGCCGACGTCTTTTTCGGCCTGTCGGCCAAGGGGGCAGTCGATCAACAGATGGTCCGTTCGATGGCGGAGAAGCCGATCATCTTCGCGATGGCCAACCCCGATCCGGAGGTTACCCCCGAGGAGGTGCGCGCCGTGCGCTCGGACGCGATCATCGCCACCGGGCGGTCGGACTACCCGAATCAGGTCAACAATGTCCTCGGTTTCCCCTACATCTTTCGCGGCGCCCTCGACGTGCGCGCCTCGACGATCAACGAGGCGATGAAAATTGCCGCGGCCGAAGCCTTGGCTCGGCTTGCGCGCGAGGACGTACCGGACGAGGTTGCCGCCGCCTATTCCGGCGAGCGCCTGACTTACGGACCCGACTACATCATCCCCGCACCCTTCGACCCGCGGCTGATCTGGGCGGTGCCATCGGCCGTCGCCCAGGCCGCGATGGATTCGGGTGTCGCCCGCAAGCCCATTCTCGACATGGGAGCCTACAAGCGGAGTTTGCGCGCCCGGCTCGACCCGACCGCCGCCGGGCTCGAACACATCTTCGAGCGGGTGCGCGCGGAGCCGAAACGCGTCG
This sequence comes from uncultured Alphaproteobacteria bacterium, assembly GCA_963703745.1. Classification (GTDB taxonomy): domain Bacteria; phylum Pseudomonadota; class Alphaproteobacteria; order ATCC43930; family CGMCC-115725; genus AP-15. The sequence continues at coordinate 218,351 of CAVPFL010000004.1, forward strand.
TCTTCGCCGAGGGCGAAGAGGAAAAGACGATCCGCGCGGCACTCTTGTTCAGGGAGAGCGGTTTCGGCACGCCGGTGCTGGTTGGCCGTGAGGAGCGCATTCAGTCGACGATGTCGGCGATGGGCCTCACTTCGCCCGAAGGTCTCGAGATCCATAATGCGCGACTGTCGCAGCACAACAAGCGCTACACCGATTTCCTTTACGCGCGCCAACAGCGCCAAGGGATGCTCCACCGGGACTGCCAGCGCCTGGTGAACCAGGACCGCAATGTCTTCGCCGCCTGCATGGTCGCCTGCGCCGATGCCGACGCGATGGTGACGGGGGTCACCCGGAACTCGTTCGATGTTCTCGACGAGGTCTCGCGGGTGATCGCGGTAAAGCCCGAGTGTGTATTGTTTGGATTGACGGTATTGCTCGCGCGCGAGCGGACCGTGCTGCTCGCCGACACCCTGGTCCATGAGGTCCCAAGCTCGACGCAGCTTGCCGACATCGCGATTCAGGCGGCGGCCAAGGCGCACCAGCTCGGGCTCGAGCCGCGGGTGGCGCTGCTGTCGTATTCGAATTTCGGCAATCCGGTGGGCAAGGACGTCGAACGCGTGCGCGAGGCAGTGGCGCTGCTCGATCAGCGACGCGCGGGCTTCGAGTATGACGGCGAGATGAGTGCGGATGTGGCACTCGACGAGGGGTTGATGCGGCGGCTCTACCCGTTCTGCCGGCTCGCCGGCCCAGCGAATATCCTAGTCATGCCTGAATTGCACAGCGCCAACATCGCGGCCAAGCTGTTGCCGCAGCTCGGTGGCGGGACGGTCGTCGGACCTCTGCTGCTCGGCCTTTCTCATCCCGTTCAGATCGTCAACATGGGTGCCACGGTATCGGACCTCGTCAACCTCGCCGCCCTTTCGGCCCACGACGCGATCCGCTGATCGTAAAGGTGGTCGGTGCGGCGACCGCCTGACAGCCGAGGCGCCTGAAGCGTGATCGGGCGCCACGCGCTCTACCGCGCCGCGGCACTCGCTCTGGGCGCGTCCGCGCCCGGTCTGATCGTGCTAGCCGCTCTTGCCGGCTTGGGGATTCTCGGAGTAGGTCCGGCGCTGATCGCCGGTGCCGCGACGCTCGTCCCTGCCAGTCTCATTGTCGGCCGCTCGGCGATCGACCTGACGATAATGCGAGACGCGGTCGATGCCCTCACCGCGGCGGACAAGGCGGTGGACGCTGTGTCGCGGCCCAGGCTGGCTCCGCTCGCGGGTGAGCTGTGGCTCGCCATCGTCAGGCTGACCCGAATTTGGCGCGAGCGCGTCCGCACCGCCGATTTGCGGCTCGCCGCCGCAGAGGCCGTCATCGCCGCCGTCCCCAACCCCTTGATCCTGCTCGACGACAGGCGGCAGGTCGTGCGAGCCAATGCGCAAGCGGCATCTTTTGTCGGCGCTATGGCGGAGTTGCGCGACCTTGCCGCCGTGTTGCGCAACCCCGCGGTGCTGGCGGCGGCAGATGCGGTGCTGCGTGGCGAAGCGGCACGGATCGTCGATTTTACGATCACGGTCCCGGTCGAGCGGCAGCTGCGCGCCCGTTTCGCCCGTATCGACCGTCCGTCGCTCGACGGGGCGGTCGTGGTGCTGAGCCTGCACGATATCACCCAGCTGAAACGGGCCGAGCAGATGCGCGCCGACTTCATTGCCAATGCGAGCCATGAGCTGCGGACACCGCTCACCACGTTGACCGGCTTTATCGAAACCCTACGCGGCCCGGCGCGCGAGGATGCCGAGGCGCGCGAGCGGTTTCTCGCGATCATGCACGAGCAGGCTGCCCGCATGATCCGCCTGGTCGAGGATCTGTTGTCGCTGTCGCGGATCGAGCTCAACGAGCATGTGATGCCGCAGGGCCGCGTCGCGCTCGGACCGCTGCTGCGTCACCTCGCCGACACGCTCGAGCTGCGCGCCGGCGAGCGCGACATGTGCATACGTCTGGACTTGCCGTCCGATTTGCCCGAAGTGCCGGGCGACCGCGACGAACTGGCCCAGGTTTTTCAGAATCTGGTCGAGAACGCCATCAAATACGGCCGCGCCGGCAGCGAGATCACGGTCGCCGCGACGACCGGCGTCCGGCCTTCCCTGGGTAGTGATGCCGCAGAGAGCCCCTTTGTTTTGATAGCCGTGCGTGACCAAGGGGAGGGTATAGCGCGCGAGCACCTGCCGCGGCTGACCGAGCGCTTCTACCGCGTCGACACCGCGCGCTCGCGCGAGATGGGCGGGACCGGGCTCGGGCTCGCAATCGTCAAGCACATCCTCAATCGTCATCGCGGATTTCTCGATATCGAAAGCACCCTCGGCACCGGTTCGGTATTCACCGTCTTCCTGCGCCCGCACCCCGCCGCGGCGCCGGGGACCCTGCCACGACCAACTGCAACATTTCTGTCACAACCCACCGGTAACTTGTAGCGCGGTCGATTGTCGTCCGGCGCAGTTCATCAGGAAATTCGATCGATGCGAAACCCTAAGCGCATTGCCCTTGTCTGGGCGTTTGCCCTCGGCAGTGTGGCCATTGCTCTGCCGGCGCCAGCCGCAAACCAGCCGCACAATATCGTGCTCTTCATACCCGACGGACTTCGCGCGTTGATGGTATCGGGAGAGACGGCGCCGACGATGGCCGCGATTCGGGACAAGGGGATTAATTTCAGGAATCCGCACTCGCTGTTCCCGACCTTCACCACGCCGAACGCCTCTGCCATGGCGACCGGCCACTATTTGGGTGATACCGGCGATTTCAGTAACGTTATCTACTCCGGCTTCCCCGTGCCGGGGGCGGGAGGCAGCTTGACTCCGTTCCTCGAGAGCGATCCGGTGCTCGGGGATGTCGACGAGCATTTCGCCGGTGACTATCTCGACGAGGTGACCTTGCTCAAGGCGGCGCGCGATGCCGGCATCAGCACCGCAACGATCGGAAAGCTGGGGCCCGCGCTGATCTTCGACCATACCGACCGCACCGGCGCGCCGACGATCGTCGTCGATGATTCGACCGGAAGCCCGAGCGGCATCCCGTTGTCGCAAGAGGTGCAGGATGCCATGACCGCCGCCGAGCTTCCGCTTGCGGCACCCTCGCGCGGCGACAACGGCAAAGCGGGCACTGCCGCCACACCGGGGACGAAACTAGCAAACATCACACAACAGGATTACTTCGCCGATGTCACGACCAAGGTCGTGCTGCCGCTCTTCAAGGCGCGCAACCGTCCGTTCGTCCTTGTCTTTTGGTCGCGTGACCCGGATGGAACTCAGCACAACCAGGGAGACAGCCTCAACCAGCTCACTCCCGGCATCAACGGGCCGACCTCGTTGGCATCGATCAAAAACGCCGACGACGATCTCGGCCGCATCCAGAAGGCGCTCGCCGATCTCGGGCTCACCGACACAACCGATATCTTCGTGACCGCCGATCACGGCTTCTCCACGATCTCCAAGGTGAGCAAGACGAGCCCGGCAGCGCGCGGTTCCTACTCGGATGTCCCGCAGGGCTTTCTCCCGCCGGGCTTCGTTGCGATCGACATCGCGGCCGCTCTGGGCATGCCGCTCTATGACCCGGACGCCAAAAACGCCCTGATAGCCGGGCACAGCCATTCAAAGTGGGGCAACGGTTTGATCGGACCCGATCCGAACAAGCCCGACATTGTGGTGGCGGCCAACGGCGGCTCCGACCTTGTATATCTGCCCAAGAGGGACAGAGCGCTCGTGGTCCGCGTGGTAGCGGCGCTATTGGCGCAGGACTATGTGAGCGGTCTTTTCGTCGACGATTCACTGGGCAGAATCGCCGGCACCTTGCCGCTCACTGCCATCAACCTGAAGGGTTCGGCGTTGACGCCGATGCCGGCGATTGCGGTAAATTTCCGCACCTTCTCGACGGGCTGCGAGCAGCCGCTGACTTGCACGGTGGAGCTCGCCGACACGGTCCTACAACAAGGCCAGGGCATGCATGGCAGCTTTAGTCGAGCGGATACGATGAATTTCATGGCCGCCATCGGTCCGGATTTCAAGGCAGGTTTCATCGACCAGGCGCCTGCGAGCAACGCGGATGTCGGCAAGACGCTAGCGCGCATCCTCGGTCTGAAGATCAAGGACAAAGGCAGGCTGATCGGCCGCGTCCTGACGGAGACCATGCCGGGAGGAGCAGCGCCGAGATACGTCGCGAAGGTCATGCGCTCCGATCCTGCTGCGGACGGCATCCGGACGGTGCTGAACTACCAACTCGTCGGCAACACGCGGTACTTCGACGCCGCCGGCTTTCCCGGACGAACGGTGGGTCTGACCGACACCAATATTGCTGCCGCAATCACCCACTCTTCTCCCTGATTGCGCCGGGCTCCGGCCGCCGATTTCTCACCACGGCTGCGCCACAGCGATCCCTCCGAGCGCGCTGACGGTAACCACGGCCGCGCGGGAAGGCCATGACTGAGCCCATCGCGTCCCCTGACGGCAGCGGAAAAGTGCCTTTTCAGCCCCGGAAAGCGCCCTCTCATCGTCTCAATTCTTTTGTGTATCAGTGTCTTGGGCACAATTTGGCCAAACCAGCCGGCAGCGGAATTCGGTCCCCAAAAAGAAGGTTGGCAGCGGATTGGCAGTGGAATTCGACAGCAAACTTCCGGCTTGTTTATTTCGCATGAAAATTCCCTTCGATAATTGGTATTTCAACACGCGCCCGCCATATTAGGTGCAGGCCTAACCATCGCAAGGGCGTGTGGTCGAGATAAAGTCAACGAGTGATCCGCGACGTCCGCGTTCCAGCCTACCCGTAGGCTAATCGATCAGGATCGCCGGCCCTCTGTCCGATGCAACAAGGGCAGCGCCAGAGCGAGGCCGGCAAGCTGCGCGATAATAAATCCCGGCGCATCAGCCGGCCGAATGCCGGCAAACGTGTCGGTCAGCGAACGGGCGATCGTCACGGCCGGGTTTGCGAACGATGTCGAAGCCGTGAACCAGTAGGCGCCGGTGATGTACGCCCCGACCGCAAAAGCCGTTACCGGCTGGTGATGGGCGCGACAGCCCCAAATTACCGTCAGCAGGCCGAATGTCGCTATGACCTCCGCGACCCACTGAGGCAGTCCCGTGCGGGCATGCTGCGAGATTTGCCAGATCGGCAGGTCGAACATGACATGCGCCAGCCATACGCCGAGGATGGCGCCCAAAATTTGGGCGGCGATGTAGGCCGGCACCGCGTGCCAGCGTAAGCCCTCGGTCGCTGCCGCGGCGAGCGTAACAACGGGGTTCATGTGGGCGCCCGATTGCGGCCCGAAGGCGAGGATCAGCGCCACGAGCGCGCCACCGGTGGCGATCGCGTTCGCGAGCAGGGCCAGACCCACATTTCCGCCGCACAGCTTCTCGGCCATGATCCCCGACCCGACCACGGCGATCAGCAGAAAGGCCGTCGCGACGAGTTCGGTGAAAGCCTCGTGAACAAGTGGGCGGCTCAACGCGGCGCGCCGCATCGCCATCGCGATCGACGTCACGGTGACAATTCCTCGGGCGCAACAAGCTGCAGATGGCCGATTTCGTCGACTTTTCGTTTTAACGCTAGGCGATCGAGCGCTTCGAGCCGCAAGCTAGTGAAAAGCTTGATGCGCGTTTCTAGCGCCTGAAAGGCATAACGGAACGCCCGGTTTTTATCGGCTTCCGTGCCCTCGACAGCAGCGGGATCGGGCACGCCCCAGTGGGCAGTCACCGGATTGCCGGGCCACACCGGGCAGGCCTCGCTGGCGGCCTGGTCGCAGACGGTGAAGACGAAATCCATCGCCGGCACCCCCGGTTTTGCGAATTCGTCCCAGCTCTTGCTGCGCAGCCCGCGCGTGTCGAGATGGGCCTTTTCGAGGAGGTCGAGCGCCAAGGGGTGCACCGCGCGCTTCGGAAAGCTGCCGGCACTGTACGCCTTGAACCGTCCTCTCCCCCAGTGTTCGAGCAGCGCTTCGGCCATGATGCTTCGTGCCGAGTTGCCGGTGCAGACAAAGAGGACGTTGTATAACCTCTCGGTCACGAGCCGCTCTCAGGCGGCGCAGCAGCTCGGAGCACAGCAGGAGTCCGCGGCGGCCGGCTCAGCCGTGGGCTCCCCGAATGACGGTTCGCAGCACATCGCTCGCTCGTTGGCTTCCCTGAGTTTCGCGAGCGAGCCCTCGCCGTACACCGTGGCCTCGCCATAGGTGAAGAAAGTCTCCCACGGCACACCCTGCGGGTCGGCGATCCACTGCTTGTCGGACCGGGCGTAACAGCATGTAGTGCCCTTCGCCTCGACGATGGGCCGCTCGGCGCGGCTCAGCCGCTCGTAAACTTTGGCGAGCTCGGTTTCGTCTTCGGCCTGAATGCCCAGATGGGAGATGCCAGCGACGGCGCTCTGGCGTCGGCTGATCGCGAAGTTGACCCGCGGGTCGTCCAGCATCCACTTGGCGTAGTCGTCTTTGACGACGGTCGGCTCGGCCGCGAACAAGGTCGAGTAGAACCGGATCGATTGGCTCAGGTCGTCAACCGACACGTGGACGTGCAGGCGCTTCATCATTCTCTCCTCGGGCAAAGGTGTCGGCGGGGTTGCAGACCGGTGGGCATGCGACGCCGCGGCCGCAGCAATTCTCGGTCAGGTAGGCCATCAGCTCGTTCATCGTGGCGTATTCGGCCGAATAAATGAGCTGCCGGCTCAAGCGCCGCTGCGTGATCAGGCCGGCATGCACGAGCTGCTGCAGATGAAAGGATAGCGACGAGGGCATAACCCCCAGCTTCTCGGCGATGACGCCGGCGGGTAGCCCTTCGGGACCGCATGTCACAAGTAGCCGGAAAAGCTCCAGCCGGGTTTCCTGGGCGAGGGCGCCCAGCGCGGCGATCGCGCGTTTCTGGTCCATCGGGTTGTCACAAAAATTTCATGTTTCGACGACAATCAAATCTATTGACGCCGCCGAAGCTTGTCAAGCACATTTTGCGAAGTGTCGAAATTATGGCTCGGCGCATCACCGAGGGAGCGATCATGAACACGACAATCAAGGAGATGGTTCGCAACTGGTACGGCGGGGTCGCTGCCGGCAGAGCAGCTTGCTGCGGCCCCACCGGCGCGTCGCAAGATGCCTCCTGCGGCATGGGCTATTCCGAGGAGGAGCTGGCCTCGCTGCCGGATGGCGCCGACCTCGGCCTCGGCTGCGGCAATCCGCAGGCGCTCGCAGCGATGCGCCCGGACGAGGTGGTCGTCGATCTCGGCAGCGGCGCCGGGATCGACTGCTTCCTGGCGGCGCAGCAAGTCGGTCCCTCTGGCCGGGTGATCGGTGTCGACATGACGCATGAAATGCTGACCAAGGCGCGCGCCAACGCCCAGCGGGTCGGGGTCGCGAATGTCGAATTCCGTCTCGGCGAGATCGAGCACCTGCCGATCGCCGACAACACCGCCGACGTCGTGATCTCGAACTGCGTCATCAACCTCGTCCCCGACAAGCAGCAAGTTTACCGCGAAGCCTTCCGCGTGCTCAAACCAGGTGGACGGATCGCCATCGCCGACGTGGTCAACACGGCGCCGCTCCCAGCCGAACTCGCCTCTGATACGACGCTGCTTTGCGCATGTCTGTCCGGCGCCGCCACAACGCGAAAGATCGAGGACTGGCTCGCGACGGCGGGCTTCATCAATGTTCGGATCACCGTCAAGCCGGGCAGCCGCGAGCTCGTCGAGACCTGGGCGCCCGGCCGCGGCATTGAAGACTACGTCGCCTCTGCCACAATCGAAGGCCGCAAACCCGAGGGCGCCAATTCTTAAGCAACTGTCTGCTTTCCTCGACCGATCGGAGAGCCGGATTTCCGTTTTCACGCAGAAGCCGGGCGGCTCCGGGTGCGGAGCCGCGCCAATATAAGGCGTTAACGAGCTGATCATCCCGAAACTAGAAGCAAACCTGGGCTAACGTTCGGGAGATCGCCAACGGGCCCGAGGTCGCGCGCCGGTTGACCTCCTCTAAGACTTTTAGCCGCCCGATTTTAAACCCTCTCGGGGCTATTCGGTCCCAGTCCGGGTAGAGAGGACCAGGCTCAGCGCAGAGAGGTAATTGTAGACGATGAGTGCTGCTAGTTCCGCCCGCGCTGGGCCTACGGCGGCAACTGTTGCCGCCGTATGCGGCGCCGAAGTCCTTAGCCTGGCAGGATACTCAACCGTGCCGGCACTCCTCCCGCAATTCATCGAGGCCTGGTCTCTGACCAACACCCAGGCCGGCTGGCTCGCCGGGATCGTATCTGCGGGTTATATGCTGGCCGTCGTCCCTCTGGTGAGCCTGACCGATCGCCACCCCGCCCGACTAATCTTTCTCGCATCGAGCCTGCTCAGCACGCTGTCCTGTTTCGGCGTTGCGTTGAGCGACAGTCTGCTGCCGGCACTTGGGTTCCGGGCCCTCGCCGGCATCGCGCTCGCCGGCATGTATATGCCCGGCTTGCAGGCGCTCACTCAGGGAGCCGAGGGAACAAGGCGTGCGCGAATTGCAGCGTGGTATACCAGTTCGTTCACCATCGGCGCGTCGTTGTCATTCCTGTTGGGCAGGGTCGGAACGCTGTTGGGCTGGCGCAGCGCTTTCGTTCTCGCCGGCATCCTCAGTACCGCTGCCGTCGTCATCGCGTGGGCTGCGCTGCCGCCAGCGGATCCCGGATTCCGCAAGGAGCCAAAATCGCTGCTCGACTTCCGTCCGGTTTTGGCAAACCGCGACGCCCTCCTCCTGATCTTTGGGTATGCCGCGGCAATCTGGGGTTCGGTCGGATTGCGGCAGTGGATCGTTGTCTTTCTCGCGTTTTGTGCCGCAGATCAGACCGGTGTTCCCGCGCAAGCCTGGACCGTGCTGGCGGTAGGTGCGCTGATCAGTTTTCTCGGCGTCCCCGCCGGTCTTCTCGGAAACGAGCTGTCGATCCGCTACGGCCTGCGCCACATTGCTTTCGTTATCTTCCTGCTGTCGGCGCTGACCGGCGGCCTGTTCGGCTTCGCAGCGGTGCTGCCTTACATTGCCCTCTTATGCCTCTCCGTAGTCGTCGGCTTCATCGTGCAGGGGAATTTTTCCAATCTCACCTCGGGTGTCCTCGCCGTCGCCGCCGCGCGGCACAGGGGAGCCACGATCGGGGTGTATTCCTGCGTCGGCTTTGGCGGCGGGTTCCTCGGAACACTTCTCTTCGGCGTCACGCTCGATCAATTCGGCGGAACAGCGCAGCTCGGCGCCTGGATAATGAGCTTCGGCACCTGTGGGTTCGCTTGTTTGGCCGGCACTGCGGCCACGATCTTCCTGTCACGAGACATTTGGCGACCGCGAGCGTAGAGGCTCCCTTGGAAAGGAAGCTACGCCTGTAACGGCATTGCCGCGGACGAGGTCCGCGCCCGAAGCGCCATTAAGGCAAGCAGAGCCGCAATGCTCATGCCCGCGGAAATAGCCAGGGCGCCAACACCCAGCCAATCGATCAGAAGTCCGAAAATGAGGGGCGAAGCGGCCTGCGCCGCGCGCGCCGGTGCTCCGAGCACCCCACTGCGCGATCCGTAACCGACCGGCCCGAAGATCGCGAGCGGCAGGGCACCCTTGGCGATGGTCAACAAACCGTTCCCCGCCCCATGCAATACGGCGAAGGCCATGATGGCCGAAGGCCCGATCGCGATCAGCACGACAGCTCCGATCGGATGCAGCGCCGCCGCGAGTCGTGCCGAGATCACCGGGTGCAGCCGCTTCAGCGCACCGAACTCGACAAGGCGAGCCCCGACTTGCGCAGGTCCAACCGGGGCCGCTGCGGCTATCGCTGCCGTCGCGCTCGCCCCGGCTATTTCGAGGAGCCTGGGCAGATGTCTCCTCCGCTTCGGTTGCCCTTAGCGGCGGCGCGCGTGGGATCAGCAGCCGGTTCAACGGCAAGCCGATCAAGAGATTCAGGACCGCCCACACGAGGCAAGCGCCACGCCAGCCGAACGGTTGTGAGTTGAGCGACGAGCATCTCCGGCGCGATGAGCATGTTCGCTGGTGGCATTTAATCGCGCATGGCATTGGATTCTGTGCGGCCATGGGCGTCGCGGCGATCATTCTCCTTACGCACTATCCGAAAATCCGAGACCGCACCTACACCGCGGGCGATGCATTCGGGGCATTCCTCACGCTTTGTGTCATCTTTGGCAGTCTGGGTCCTCTGGTGACGCTGGCGTTTTTTGCGGGACAGCGTCTGGTCAGACGTAGCTTCCCCCGCGGAAGCGGGAACAAACCCCTGTTCGGTAGCCCGGCGGGACTGTCACGGAACTGCAACAAAACTGTCTTAAAAGATGTCCAATGCGACGTTAAGAAACTTGCCACCCCTCCGGGTTGGACTTCCTGTCGATGGAGCAAACCGTGAATGCTTGTCGCATTGCACTTCTGGGGATGGTCGCTGCTGCTGCGATCGGCCTTTCTGCCCGAGCGGCTGAGATATCCGGCGCCGGCGCCACCTTCCCCTATCCGATCTACGCCAAATGGGCGGAAGCCTATGCGGCGAAAACCGGATTGAAAATGAACTATCAGTCGATCGGCTCGGGCGGTGGCATTGCCCAGATACATGCGAAAACCGTTGATTTCGGCGCCTCGGACATGCCGCTTAAACCGGAGGAGCTTGACAAGGCCGGTCTCATGCAATTTCCGCCGGTGATCGGCGGGGAGGTATTGGTCGTGAATCTTCCCGGCATTCAGCCAGGGCAGATGACCCTCGACGGCCCGACGATCGCCGACATCTATCTTGGGAAGATCACCAAGTGGAACGACCCCGCCATCGCCAAGCTCAATCCCGGGCTGAAATTGCCCGACACCGCGATCGCCGTGGTCCATCGTTCCGACGGGTCCGGCACGACATTCATCTTCACCGACTACCTCTCAAAGGTGAGCCCAGAGTGGAAGGAAAAGGTCGGCGAGGGGACCTCTGTCGAGTGGCCCGTAGGGATTGGCGGCAAAGGTAACGAGGGTGTGGCGGCATTGACGGCACGCACGATGGGTGCGATCGGCTATGTCGAATATGCCTATGCTCTGCAAAACAAGCTGGTCCACACCAAGCTGGTCAATCATGACGGCCTGACGTTGGAGCCGGGAAGCAAGGTCTTCCAGGCGGCCGCGGCCAATGCGGACTGGAAGAGCACGCCGGGGTTCTACCTCATCCTGACCAATCAGCCGGGCAAGGAGAGCTGGCCGATCACCGGCGCGACCTTTATCTTGATGCACAAGAAGCAGGACCATCCCGAAAGGGCGAAGGAGGTCCTGAATTTCTTCGATTGGGCCTACAAAAATGGCGGGCAGCTCGCGGAATCGCTCGACTACATCCCGATGCCGGCAAATGCGGTCACGATCTTCGAGGACAGCTGGAAGCAGATCGTCGGGCCCGACGGCAAGCCCGTCTGGGACGGGCACTCATCCTGATGCTGGTGGACGACGGGAGGCCTTCACGCCTCCCGGTCTTATCTCGTAGCCCTTGAATGCCGGATCCATGGCGGCTGACATAGCCCTCATCGGACGCTCGGCTGCGCAACGCCAGCGCGCCGGCTCGATCGGCGACGTGGTATTCCGCGCACTGACGTTTCTCTTTGCATTGCTCGTTCTGCTGATCCTCGGCGGCGTCATCGTCGCCCTGGTCGACGGCGCGCTCCCGGCCTTGCGGACTTTCGGCTTCTCTTTTGTTGTCACCGAAGTCTGGAACCCGGTGACCGAGAAGTTCGGGGCGCTGGCGCCGATTTACGGAACCCTCGTCACCTCGGCCATCGCGATGCTGGTCGGCATCCCGGTTGCGTTCGGGGTGGCGGTGTTCATTACCGAGATATGCCCGCTCTGGCTGAAACGCTCGCTTGCGACGATGATCGAGCTGCTAGCCGCGATCCCCAGCATCATCTACGGCATCTGGGGTCTTTTTGTGTTCGCGCCCTTTGTCCAGCAATATATCCAGCCGGCAATCATCGGCACGCTCGGGCAGGTGCCGGGGATAGGCGCGCTGTTTGCCGGTCCGCCGCTCGGCATCGGCGTGCTGACCGCCGGCTTCATCCTGGCGATCATGGTTTTGCCGTTTATTTCGTCGATCATGCGCGACGTGTTCGAGACGGTGCCGGCGATCCTCAAGGAGAGCGCCTACGGTCTCGGGGCCACGCGGAGCGAGGTCGTCAGGCAGATTGTCCTGCCCTATACGCGCATCGGCGTCGTCGGCGGCATTATGCTCGGCCTCGGGCGCGCCCTCGGCGAGACGATGGCCGTCACCTTCGTCATCGGCAACGCGCATCGCATCAGCACCTCGATCCTGCAGCCGGGAACTACAATATCGGCATCACTGGCGAACGAATTCACCGAGGCATTCGGCGATCTCTATCGGTCGTCTCTGATCGCGTTGGGTTTTATTCTGTTCATCATCACCTTCATCGTGCTGGCGATCGCAAAGCTGCTGCTGCTGCGACTGCAAAAGCAGGCAGGAGGCTGAGCCGATGGACCTCTACACTCGACGCCGCATCGCCAACGGTGTGGTCATGAGTCTGTCGGTCGCCGCGACGGCGTTCGGTCTGTTGTGGCTTGTCCTCGTGCTGTGGACCTTGCTCGAGAACGGGATTGCCGCGATCACCCCCGCGCTGTTCAGCCAAATGACCCCGCCGCCCGGCAGCGCGGGAGGGTTGTTGAACGCGATCTTCGGCAGCGTGGTGATGACCCTGATCGCAACCCTTATCGGCACCCCGACCGGCATCCTCGCCGGCACTTTCCTCGCCGAATACAGCCGGGGCAGCCGCTTTGGTGAAGTTGTGCGCTTTATCAATGACATCCTGCTGAGCGCCCCGTCGATCATCGTCGGGCTCTTCGTCTACGAGTTGTTGGTCGTGCATATGGGGCATTTCTCGGCCTGGGCCGGGGCGGTGGCATTGGCGATCATCGTCATCCCGGTCGTCGTGCGGACGACCGAGGACATGTTGAACCTGGTGCCGAATGCGCTGCGCGAGGCAGCCGCCGCACTCGGCTCGCCGAAGTGGAAGGTGATCGTCATGGTCTCCTACCGCGCGGCGATCCAGGGGATGGTGACCGGCGTCATGCTCGCCGTCGCGCGAATCGCCGGCGAGACCGCGCCGCTGCTCTTCACTGCGCTCAACAACCAGTTCTGGAGCATCGACCTGAACGCGCCGATGGCCAATCTACCGGTCGTCATTTTTCAGTTCGCGATGAGCCCCTACGCCGACTGGCAGGTGCTTGCCTGGGGCGGAGCGTTGTTGATCACGGTCACCGTGCTCTGCCTCAACATTGGCGCCCGCGCGCTCGCCTCCTGGAGCACGTTTAAACAATGAGCCCAACCCACACTGCCGCACGGCTTGCCATGCCGCCCGACCCGTCCGATCCTGGCATTGCGCATCCAGAACCTGCGGCACCGCAAAAAGCCATGATCCGCAACCTCGACTTCTTCTACGACAGTTTCAGAGCACTCAAGAATGTCAGCCTGCCGCTCCATGACAAGCGCGTGACCGCGTTTATCGGTCCGTCCGGCTGCGGCAAGTCGACCCTGCTGCGCGTTCTGAACCGGATCTACGAGCTTTATCCCGGGCAACGAGCGACCGGCGAGGTTCTGGTCGACGGCGAAAACATCCTTTCGCCCGGACTGGATCTCAATCTGCTGCGCGCGAGAATCGGCATGGTCTTTCAACGGCCGACGCCCTTTCCGATGTCGATATACGACAACATCGCCTTTGGGATCCGGCTCTATCAGCGGCTGCCCCATTCCGAGCTGGACGAACGGGTCGAAGCCGCCCTGCGCCGTGCCGCACTTTGGGACGAGGTCAAGGACAAGCTCCGGCAGAGCGGATTAGGGCTCTCGGGCGGGCAGCAGCAGCGCCTGTGCATTGCCCGCGCCGTCGCGGTCCAGCCGGAGATCCTGCTGCTCGACGAACCCGCCTCCGCGCTGGACCCCCTCTCGACCCAGCGCATCGAGGAATTGATCGCCGAGTTGAAAGCCGACTACTGCATTGCGATCGTCACTCACAACATGCAGCAGGCGGCGCGCAGCTCCGACTACACCGCCTTTATGTATCTCGGCGAACTGATCGAGTTCGACGAGACCGAACGCATCTTCACACATCCGAAGCAGAAGCATACCGAAGACTACATCACCGGCCGGTTTGGCTGAGCCGAGGGCCGCGGAGAAATCGACCGATGGCATCCGAGCACATTGTCAAGAGCTACGACGAAGAGCTGCGCAGGCTCAGCAACACGATCACCGAGATGGGGGGGCTTGCCGAAAGCCAACTTGCCGCGGCCATCGACGCGGTCGTCAAGCGCGACAGCGAGCTGGCTGCAACAGTCGTCGAAGGGGATGCCAAGGTCGACCAGCTGCAACGCGATCTCGACAATCTCGCGATCCGGCTTCTCGCTTTGCGCCAGCCGATGGCGCGCGACCTGCGCGAGATCTTCGCAGCCTTGAAGATGGGTAGCGATCTCGAACGCATCTGCGATTACGCGGCCAATGTCGCCAAGCGCACGATCGCACTGAACCAGACGCCGCCCGTGCGACCGGTCTACGCGCTGCCGCGCATGGTCCATTTGGCGCAGATGCTGATCAAGGACGTCATCGACGCCTATGTCGCTCGCGACGCCGACAAGGCATATTCGGTATGGATACGCGATGCCGAACTCGACGAGATGTATTCGAGCCTGTTCCGCGAGCTTTTGACCTACATGATGGAGGATCCGCGCAACATCGGTTCTTGCACACATCTATTGTTTATGGCCAAGAACATCGAGCGGATCGGCGACCACGCGACCAATATTGCGGAGGACCTGTATTTCCTCGTACACGGGACGCCGCTGGCCGAAGCGCGCCCGAAGGGCGACCAGTCGAATCTCGAGATCGTCATGCCAGCCCGGATCCGCGAATGACCAAGCCTACCGTCCTTATCGTCGAGGACGAAGCGCCGCTCGTCACGATGTTGCGCTACAACCTCGAGAAAGAGGGCTTCGATGTCTGCGAGGCCGGCGACGGCGAGGAGGCGCTTGTCCAAATCGCCGAACGCAAGCCGGACATCGTGCTGCTCGATTGGATGCTGCCGCTCGTCTCCGGCATCGAGGTGTGTCGCCGCCTTCGACGGTCGCCGGAGACGCGCGCGCTGCCGGTGATCATGCTAACGGCCCGCAGCGAAGAGAATGACCGAGTGCGCGGGCTCGACAGCGGCGCCGACGATTACGTGGTTAAGCCGTTCAGCCCGAGCGAACTGGTCGCGCGGCTCCGTGCGGTGATCCGGCGCGCCCAGCCGGGCGCCGCGGAAGAGGTGCTGCAATTCGCCGACGTCACGATGGATCTCGCCGGCCATCGCGTCTCGCGCTCCGACAAAGCGATCCATCTCGGCCCGACGGAGTTTCGCCTATTGCGTCACCTCTTGCGATATCCCGGCCGGGTGTTTTCGCGCGAGCAGCTGCTCGACGCGGTGTGGGGCCACGACGTTTATGTCGAGCCGCGCACTGTCGATGTCCACATCCGCCGCCTGCGCAAAGCATTGAACGCCTTTGGCGATGTCGACATCGTACGCACAGTCCGCTCCGCCGGCTACGCGATCGATCACCCGGCGCATTAGCCGCTCGTCGGGCGGCCGATGCTGCCGGCGTTACACCGGCACTGCGTAAGGTTTAGCGAGCCATCAGTGTGCGTGTTTGCTATGCGCTATCGTCACCGCCGCGAAAGAGGGTGTAATCCAATTCCTTTGTGCGGCCCCACGCCCTTTGTCCGTCATTCCCGCGAAAGCGGGAACCTAAGGATTTCAGTCGCTTGCCCTGGGCCACGGGGACGACGGATTATTTGTTCGCAGGATTTCCTGACAACCTCGAAACCGGGCAACCGCATCTATATTTGGATCCCTAGATTTGCCTGCCGCGAAGACTGTTCACCCAATGGACGTCAATAGCGCGCGCTGATGACCGTTTTACGACGACGTTCCAACATGTAGCGCTCGCAAAACTGTAACACACTACTGATAGAATAGCGCCGCTGACCGATCAGGAGGGGTGACCGGTGAACGCGGATGCATGTGTGTTCTTTTCCCTTTGGCTGCAGAAACCGCTGCGAATCGCCGCCGCCAATCCGAGCGGCGCTCGTCTCGCCGATGCGGTCGCGCGTTGCATCGATTTAGCGCGACCTGGTCCCGTTCTCGAGCTCGGTGCCGGAACCGGCAGCCTGACGCAGGGTCTCGTGCGTGCCGGATGTTCGCCCGAACGCATCATCGCGCTCGAGCGCGAGCCGGCCCTCGTCGCGGTATTGCGGCGCGAATTTCCGGCAATGACGGTCATTGAGGGCGATGCGACGCGAATCGGGGCGTATCTCATCGGCAGTGTCGAGCGGCTCGCCGGCGTCGTCTCCAGCTTGCCGATCAAATGGTTCCCGGCAGCAGCGCAATACGCCATCGTCAAGCCCTGTTTCGATCTACTGGGACCGGGCGGCCGCTTCCTCCAGCTGACAAACGCGTTTTCTTCACCCTTGTCGATCCACCGCCTTGGAATTGCCGGCCAGGAGGTCTGCCGGGTCTGGCGCAACGTGCTCCCGGCACAGGTCTGGGCGTACTCGGAACGCTCCCGGCCTCTTGACCATGGAGCCGTGCAGTGACGCGGCTCACAAGAATGCACGCCTATCGCACGATCTGGATCTCGGATTTGCATCTCGGCACCCGCGGCTGCAAAGCTGAGTTTCTCCTCGACTTTCTGCGCGACACCGAAGCGGACACGATCTACCTGGTCGGCGACATCATCGACGGCTGGCGCTTGAAGAAATCATGGTACTGGCCGCAGGCGCATAATGACGTAATCCAGAAGGTTCTGCGCAAGGTCCGCAAGGGGACGCGAGTCATCTACGTCCCCGGGAATCATGACGAGTGGCTGCGCGAGTTCGCGCAGCTGCAGTTCGGCGGCGTCGAGATCATGGAGGATGCGATCCACGTCACCGCCGACGGCCGACGCCTGCTGGTGGTGCATGGCGACGTGTTCGATGCCGTCGTCATGCACGCCCGATGGCTTGCGTTGCTCGGCGACGGCGCATACACGGCCACGCTTTGGTTGAACCGCCACTTCAACACGGTGCGGCGCCGGCTCGGCTATCCGTACTGGTCGCTCTCGGCCTATCTGAAACGGCGCGTCAAGAACGCCGTGGAATACATCGGCTCGTTTGGCGAAGCCGTGGCCGCCGAGGCGCGGCGCCGCGGAGTGGAGGGCGTCGTCTGCGGCCACATCCACCACGCCGAGGTGCGGGAGATCGGTGACATTCTCTATTGTAACAGCGGCGACTGGGTCGAGAGCTGCACCGCTCTTGTCGAGCATTTCGACGGTCGGCTCGAGGTGCTTCACTGGATCGACTCGTGGCGCCTCGATGCGCTACCAGTCCCTGCCACGGCTCCGATTGAAGGAAACGCGGAAACTCCGATGCCGGTTCTGGCCGACTTGCCTGACTGATCTGAGAATGGAGATCAAGAATGTCGGATTTACTGGTCAGCTTCGTCGTCCCCGCCTTTAACGAGGAAGCTCTGATCGCCTCGTGCCTTGCTGCTATTCAAGCAGAGATTGCGCGCACCGACTGCCGGGCCGAAATCATTGTCGTCGACAACAACAGCACCGACGGCACGCGGCGCATTGCATCATCGATCCCCGGGGTCATCATTGTCGACGAACCGCAACGAGGGCTCGTTCAGGCCCGCAGGGCTGGCTACCTTGCCGCCAACGGCGAGCTCATTGCGAACATCGACGCCGATAACATACTGAGCGAGGGCTGGCTGCACACGGCACTAGTGGAATTCTCTCGTTCCCCCGAGCTGGTCGCGCTGAGCGGCCCGTGCATTTACTATGATTTGCCAAAATCGGCGCAATTCGTCGCCGCTGTGTTCTATCGCATCGCATTCGCCACCTACCTATTGGTCAGGTTCGTGCTGGGAGCCGGATCGATGATACAAGGGGGCAACTTCATTGTTTCCAAGAACGCGCTCGAGGCTGCGGGCGGCTTCAACTCCGATTTCCGCTTTTACGGCGAGGACACCGATTTGGCTCGCCGGCTGAGCAAGGTCGGGCCGGTTAAGTTTTCATTGGGGCTACCCGCCCTGTCCTCCGGACGGCGGTTTGCCGCGGAAGGCCTCATCCGCTCAGGGTTACGCTATGCGGTAAATTACCTGTGGACCATTTTCTTCAAGCAACCCTTCACCCTGACCTGGGCGGATATCCGCCACCCGAGCGGCGGGTGAGGGTGTGGCCGACGGTAAAGCGCGTCATGGTGTCGTATCAAATCCGCGCCGATGCTAGTTGACGAGCCGATTCAACGACAAGGCTCGTCGTTAGGGTCGATCGGCGTTAGACTGTGCTCCGATCGCTGGCGTCGGTCGGGGGGTCGATGCAGAACGATAGTTGGGCGTGGGGGATTCCTGGCGCGATAATCTTGCTGTTGCTGACGCCGTCACACGGATACCCGGCGAAAGCTTCGGCGAAATCCAAGCACCACCATGTGACCACCGTAATCGACAAGCGTCCCGTCGAAAAAAAGCCGGTAAGCGTCGAGATCGTCTCCTTCCCGGATACGGCGTGGCACGCGGTTAAAATCATCCGAGGCGGGACAACGGCGAGAGACGAAACCGCCGGAGTTGAGCCGCGCGAAAACGCCGAGACCGCTGAGATCGTTACGTTCGGAGATCCGAAGAGCAAACCCGTCAGGGTCGTGCGCGGCGACACGGACGGAGCGGTGGCGATACCAGGGCAGCCGCTGCCTGCGAGCGGGCCGAAGCGCGAATTGGTCACGTTCGTCAACCCTCGAGATCAGCCGGTTACAGTGCTCCGGGGTTCGATCGCGCAATCGCTGCCCGCCATCGAATTGTTCCGTCCGGCGAGCGAGAGCGATCTCGATCGCGTTGCCTTCGCGATCGATGGCGCCGAATCGAGCCACGGGACCGATCTGAGAATGTGGCGTCCCGAGCTGAGCGGGCCGCAGGGACCGATGCAGGTTTCCGCCGCCGCGGCGATTGATCTCGGCGGTGGTGACCGGTTCGACATGGCCGAGAACCGGCAATTAGGTCGCGGCTATCTTGCGCGTATGTTCAGGCGATACGGCAATTGGCCGGATGCGATAGCGGCGTACAACTGGGGTCCGGGCAATATGGATGCGTGGATCGGCAACGGGCGCCCAGCCGCCAGCTTCCCGCTCGAGGTCGAGCGCTATCAAGATCGCGTACTGCACGACGCCGGATTTGCCGAGACATTCAGGAACCCGCTGTTTTACGACACCCGGCTGTTCCCGGAGATTACTTCGTCAGGTGCTCGGCGATATCCGACGGTCGTGAATGCGGCCCGACACGTGGCGAAGTAGGCACCCGTCCGCCTTCTCCCTTACCTTTGAGCGAGCGGCTCGGGTGAAGTGCAGCGTCAGTTGATCAGATTATAGAACTTGGCGGCGTTCTCGCAGGTGATCTTGTGCACGACTTCCGGGGATAGCCCGGCAAACTGCTCCTCGATATATTTCGAGGATTCCGGCCACACGCCGTCGGGGTGCGGATAATCTGAGCCCCACATCAACGTCTCGACGCCGATATCCTCGACGAGCTTGGCGCCGATCCGGTCGAACTGGAACGTCGCACGGCATTGGCGGCGCCAATATTCGCTCGGCTTCAGCTTCATCAGATCGCGGAAACGGTCCTCATACTCGAAATCCATCCGATCGAGCGCGTAAGGGAGCCAGCCGATGCCGCTCTCGCCCAAGCCGATGCGCAGGTTCGGATGGCGCTCGAGCACCCCGGCGCCGATGATCGCTGCGATGATGTTGATAAGGTTCATCTGAAAGCCGGCAACCCCGGTGAACTGCGCGGCGCGGCGGGTCTGACCGGATGCCATCTGTCGCGCTCTCGGCGAGGTCGTCGGGAAGGTGTGGAAATGGAGCGGCAGCTGGACATCATCGACCGCCTTCCATAAGGGCTCCCACATCGGATGCCACATCGGCTCCATGTCCCAGGAACATGACAGCTCCAGTCCCTTGAGGCCAAGCTTGGCGACGCGATAGACCTCCTCGACCGCAGCCTCGATATCGCCATAGGGCAGGCAAGCCAGGCCGATCTGGCGGTCGGGATGGTGACTACAGAACTCCTTGAGCCAGTCGTTGTAAATACGCAGCATTTCATTGGCTGCCTCGTGGTCGCGGACCCGTGAGGCGACGCCGAGGATGCCGAATATGATCTCGGCGTCGACCCCGTCGCGGTCCATGTCTTTGATCCGCTGATCCGGGTCGCCCGGGCGCCGTACGCCCTTCTTGCCGTCCTCATAGAGGCCCGTCTCGGCCATCTTGTCGACGCGATAGTTCTGGCCGGGAACGAATTTGCCACCGACCGAGCCGATACCGCCGACGAGCCCCATATTCACCCCTGCTTTGGTGATCCAGTAGGGCCCATCCGGACCGTCCTCGACATAAGGCATGCGGTCCTTCAACTCGCGCCTCGCCTGCGAGACGAACAATTCCGGCGGCAGCCAGGGCAGGTCGAGATGACAATCGGCCGATATCCGGCGGTACTGCATGGTGTGTCCTCCACCGCGAAAGTCTGGGCACTCTAGAGCCCATTTGGCACGCTACTCCTGGCTTTTTTGCATACCTCATCGGACGGACGTGACAAGGCGGTCAAGGCATTCGCTGTCGGATGGGTCGACCAAAGCGAGGCTTACGGCGAGGAACATTTTCGCGGCGCTTGGCTCTCTCGACGATCCCGATCCTGCAGCCGTCAACGCACTGGCGTGAGCTGGCGATTGCGGACGATATCGATTTCGGCCGCCACCGCGAACCTCGAGACGGCGGCTAAGCCGCCATGGCGTCTTCCAGCACCATGGCGGCGCATTTTTCGCCGATCATGATCGAGGGCGCGTTGGTGTTGCCGCCCGGAACCTGCGGCATGATCGATGCGTCGGCGACGCGCAGCCGTTCGACCCCGTGGACGCGGAGCCGCGGATCGACCACCGCATCGACCTCGCGGCCCATTCGGCAGGTGCCGACGGGGTGCAGGTTCGAGACGCCCCGCACGCGGATCTCCTCGATCATCTCTGCCTCGCTCTGGCACTGCGGGCCAGGGATCACCTCCTCGCCGACAAACGGCTTCAACGCCGGCTGCTGCGCGATCTTGCGGCTGAGCTTCATGCCATAGATCAGCGCCTGGAAATCGTAGTCGCTGGCCAAAAAATTGAACTGGATCGCCGGCGGGGCGAGCGGGTCTGGGCTCTTGATGCGCACCCAACCACGGCCCTCGGGACGCAGATGCACCGGGCTGAACGTGAACGCGGAAAACGGGTGCGGCTTGAGGCCGGTGCGCAGCCGCTCCATGGCGCTCCAGCCCGACATGTTGATCTGCAGATCGGGCTGCTCGAGGCGCGGGTCGGTGCGCACCAGGGCACCGGCATAGATCCCGGCATTCGACAGATGACCCGAGCGGCTGACCGCATACTGCACCGCCGCTTTAAGCTTGAGTGCCGGGCTCATCGCCATGTCGTTGACCGTGATCTTCTGCGGGCAGCGCCACACCAGATAGGTGTTGAAGTGGTCGTGCAGCTGCGCGCCGACCCCGGGCATATCGCGGACCACCGGTATACCGAACTCGCCCAACAGATCGGCGGGGCCGAGCCCGGAAAGCTGCAACAACTGCGGCGAGCCGTAAACCCCGCCCGAGACGATGATCTCGCACCGCACCCGCGCGCTCTGCCGCCCGGCAGGCGTGTGATATTCGACCCCCACCGCGCGCCCGTTCTCGAACAGGATGCGCGCGGCGTGCGCGTTGGTCGCGACGGTCAGGTTCTGGCGACCGCGCGCCGGGCCCAGATAAGCCCGCGCCGAGCTCCAGCGCCGGCGGTGGGTGGTGGTCGTCTGGTAATACCCGACCCCCTCCTGCCGGGCGCCGTTGAAGTCGTCGTTGGCCGGGATGCCAGCCTCGATCGAGGCGGCGACCATCGCGTCGCCGAGTGGAGAGCGCACCGGGTTCGATACATGCAGCGGCCCTCCGACGCCGTGAAACTCGTTGCGGCCGCGCTCCTGGTCCTCTGCCTTCTTGAAGAAGGGCAATACCGAATCCCAATCCCAGCCCTCGCAGCCGCGTTGGCGCCAACCGTCGTAATCAGTCGAAGTGCCGCGCATATAGACCATCCCGTTGATCGAGCTGGTGCCGCCCAAGACCTTGCCACGCGGCTGGTAGAGGGTACGGCTGTTGAGCTCCTTCTCGGGCTCGCTCTCGAACATCCAGTTGTAACGCGGGTTGGCGAAGGTCTTCGTGTAGCCGAGCGGTATGTGGATCCACGGGTTGCTGTCGCGCCCGCCCGCTTCGAGCAGCAGCACGCGATAGCGACCAGATTCGCTGAGCCGTCCGGCCACCGCGCAGCCCGCCGATCCCGCTCCGGTAACGATGAAGTCGTAGGTGTCGTCCGCAACCGTCATTCCAATGTTCCGTTCCCCTAGGGAGGCTCGGAGAACGATAGCGAAGCCGGTCCGCATCGTGAAGCGTGGGTTAACCTATATCGACGCATTGCCGCCATCGTCAGCGCGCGCTACTTACCCACTCATGTGCGGCCGCGCCCGTCTCTCCTCCGACGTCAGCGAAATCAAGCTCGCCTTTTCGATCCCGCCGGAGCGGCCGACCCCGAATATCCCAGCCAACTGGAACGCGGCACCCACCGAAGACCTGCCGGTCGTCCGCTATGATGCCAGGGCTGGGCAGCGCAGCCTCGACGTGATGCGTTGGGGTCTCGTGCCGTTTTGGGCGAAGGACATCAAGGTCGGCTTCTCCAACATCAACGCCAAGGCCGAGACCCTCGACACGAAACCGGCCTTCCGCGAAGCCTTCACCCGGCGGCGTTGCCTCGTGCCGTTCGACTGCTTTTACGAATGGAAAAAGCTCGGCAAAGAACGGCAGCCCTATGCGGTGGCGCTGGCCGATCGGGGCCTGATGGCGCTCGCCGGCCTATGGGAAAACTGGCGTTCTCCCGCGGGAGAGCGCGTGCGCAGCTTTGCGATCGTCACGGCCGCACCGAACGCTCTCATTGCCGAGCTGCATGACCGCATGCCGGTCATTCTGGCCCCGGAAACGTGGCCCCTATGGCTCGGTGAGAGGTCGGCCGACCCCGAGCAGCTGAAGGCGTTGCTCAAACCTTATCCGGCCGACGACATGGTCATTTGGCCGGTCGACAGGCGGGTCGGCAATGTAAAAAACAAGGATCCGTCGCTGATCGAGCCGGCCGCCGCCACCTGATGACACTCGCGCCCCTCAGATTGCCGGCGGGAGCGGGCGCGGCCGGCGGTCTTCGCCGATCGCGACATAGGTGAATACGGCCTGGGTGACCTTGCGCACTTCGTCGGACGGTAGGTGCCGCCGCCATGCCTCGATGCGAACTGTCATCGAGGTCCGCCCGGTCTTCACCATCTCGCCGTAACAGCTGACCTCGTCCCCGACAAAGACCGGCTCGTGAAATACCATGCCGTCAACCGCTACCGTAGCGCACCGCCCCCGCGCGCGTTGCGCCGCCAGGCTGCCTCCGGCGAGATCCATCTGTGAGAGCAGCCATCCGCCGAAGATGTCGCCGTTCGGGTTCGCGTCGGCCGGCATGGCGATGACGCGCACGAGCGGCAGCGTTCGCGGGAATTCCACCTCCGACCCCCTCGCAGCAGCGGCTCGCGACGTGGCAACCTGTGACATTTGATAGCTTCCGAGCGGCGGCAATGACGGGGAGGATGACAATCGGAATGGCATATACATATAGCACGTTGTCCGTTTGTTTCCGGGCTTCCCGGGTGGAGAGAATCATGTTCATTTGCGGCAAACGGGGCTGGTTCCGGCGAGTTGCCGTTGCCGCGACCGCTCTTGCTACTGTCGCCCTGTGCATCGGGCCGCTCGCGCAGTCGGCAGCGGCGCAGGCCTATAATCCTGGCTACACCTCGGCACCGTCGCAGACCTATCCGGGATATTCTTCTCCTGGATACTCTTCTCCGGCGGCGGCAGGCCCGACGCAGAGCTATCCCGGCTATGGTTATTCCGGAGCCTACCCCGGCTATGGCTATTCCGGAGGCTACCCCGGCTATGGTTATTACGGAGGCTACCCCTATTATCCATACCCCTACTGGGGTTGGGCTGGCTGGGGCTATCCGTGGGGTTGGGGCTGGGGTTGGCCCGGGATCACGGTCGGCTTCGGCTGGGGCTGGGGCGGCTGGTGGGGCGGCCGAGGATGTTGGAACTGCGGGTTCCGCGGGGGCTTTCGAGGCGGATTTGCTCATGCCGGTTTCCATGGCGGAGGGTTCGGCGGTGGCGGCTTCCATGGCGGTGGCGGTGGCGGCCATCGTTAGCTGACGCGTCGTCGGACGGATGCTCGAGCCGGCATCGCTCGGAGCGCATCTCGACAATGTCTTGTTCGACGCGACGATCCCGGAACTGCCGAACCATTACCGCGGCAAGGTTCGTGACAATTACGACCTTCCGGATGGGCGCCGGATCATCATCGCAACCGACCGGCTGAGCGCCTTCGATCGGATCATCACCGCGATCCCGTTCAAAGGGCAGGTGCTGACCCAAATCGCCCGGTTCTGGTTCGATGCGACGCGCGACATCTGCCCGAACCACGTCATCGCATATCCCGACCCCAATGTTCTCATCTGCCGCCGGCTCGCGATCATGCCGGTCGAAATCGTTGTCCGCGACTATCTAACCGGGACGACCGCGACATCGATCTGGCCGATGTACAAGGCGGGCCGGCGAGAGATCTACGGCATCCGCTTTTCCGACGGGTTGCGCGAAAACCAGAAGCTCCCTTCTACGATCGTCACTCCGACGACCAAGGCGTCCGACAGCGGCCACGACGAGCCGCTGACGCCGGCGGAGATCACCGGCCGGGGCCTGCTGACGCATCAGCAATGGCGAACGACCGAGGCGCTGGCGCTCGCGCTGTTCGCGCGCGGGCAGGCGATCGCCGAGCAGCGCGGTCTGATCCTGGTCGATACCAAATACGAGTTCGGCTTCAATTCGGCGGGCCGGATTATCCTCGCCGACGAGATCCATACCCCGGACAGCAGCCGTTACTGGATCGGCGAGAGCTACGAGCGTCGCTTCGCCGCCGGCCAGCCTCCCGAAAGTTTTGACAAGGATTTCGTGCGGCATTGGGTGACCGAGCGCTGCGATCCCTACAGCGAACCGATCCCGGAAATCCCGCGCGACATCATTCTGGAAGCCGCGCGCATCTATATCAGCGTGTTTGAGACCATCACCGGTCAGAGCTTTCTTGTCCCGGAACCCGACATTCCGCCTCTCGCACGCATCCGCGCCAACCTGGCGGCGTATTTCTAGGGGGTTGCGATGCTCGAGACCACGATCGCCGGCTCTCTGCCGAAGCCGGCTTGGCTCGCCGAGCCCCGGATGCTGTGGGCACCGTGGCAACTCACGGGAGAGGAGCTGGTCGAGGCCAAGCGCGACGCCACCTTGCTGGCGCTGAAGGAGCAGGAAGACGCCGGGATCGAGATCGTGACGGATGGCGAGCAGTCGCGGCAACACTTCGTGCACGGTTTCCTCGAACATATCGAGGGTGTCGATTTCGCCCGGCGGGTCGCGATGGGCATTCGCAACAACCGCTACCAGGCCGAAGTGCCAACCGTCATCGGACCGCTACGGCGGACCGGGAGCGTTCACGCCGTCGAAGCCGGCATTGCTCGCGCGCATACAAAGCGGCGGCTGAAATTCACCTTACCTGGGCCGATGACGATCGTCGACACGATCGCCGACGCC
This sequence comes from uncultured Alphaproteobacteria bacterium, assembly GCA_963703745.1. Classification (GTDB taxonomy): domain Bacteria; phylum Pseudomonadota; class Alphaproteobacteria; order ATCC43930; family CGMCC-115725; genus AP-15. The sequence continues at coordinate 244,067 of CAVPFL010000004.1, forward strand.
CATTACGGCGACAAGGTTAAGCTGGCGATGGCATTCGCCGCGCTCCTCAACGAAGAGGCGCGCGAGCTGGAAGCGATTGGGGTCGATGTGATCCAGTTCGACGAGCCCGCCTTCAATGTCTACACCGATGCAGTGACGGAATGGGGGATCGCGGCATTACACCGCGCCGCCGAGGGTGTTAGCTGCAAGACCGCGGTCCACATTTGCTACGGCTACGGGATCAAGGCGAATATCGATTGGAAGACAAGCCTCGGCCCGGAGTGGCGGCAATACGAGGCGATCTTTCCGGCGCTGGCGGCGAGCCGAATCGATCAAGTTTCAGTCGAATGCGCCGGCGCTAAGGTACCGACCGAGCTGCTTGGCTTGCTCGCCGGAAAGGACGTCCTAATCGGCGCGATCGATGTCGCGAGCGAGCGGGTCGAGAAACCGGAAGAGGTAGCCGCGACCATCGAGCGGGCGCTCGCCTTCGTCCCGGCAGAGCGGCTCTTCCCGTGCACCAATTGCGGCATGGCGCCGATGAGTCGCGCGCTCGCGATCGGCAAGCTCGCAGCACTCACCGCCGGCGCCGCGCTGGTGCGCGATGGTATCCCCGGTAAGCCCGGCTAGAAGGGGACTGTTCCGATAACCGTCGTACGGTGCATCAGGCGCCGCTCGGGGAGCGCGTAATCGCAAATCGCCAGGTGCATTGAGCTGGTGTTGTCCCACATCAGCAGATCACCGACCTGCCATTTGTGTCGATAGAGAAACTCGGGGCGCACGCAGTGAGCGTCGAGTTCGCCGATCAAGTCCACCGCCTCGTCGTCCGGCATTCCCTCGATGCCAATACATTCGCCCGCGGTCACGTAGAGCGATTTGCGGCCGGTGTATGGATGAGTGCGCACGATCGGATGCGCGATGTCGGGCGTTTCGTCGAGTTGGGCTTGGGTGAGTTTTGGACGCGGACTATCAGCCACCCGCCGGCGCGCAGAATAGCGATGGATCGCCCTGCGGTTGGCGAGGCGCTCTTTCATTCTTTCGGGCAGTGCTTCGTAGGCGGCGATCGCGTTCGCAAAGACGGTATCCCCGAGAGGCCGGCCGTCGCGCTGCGGCACCTCCTTCGCATAAAGCAGCGAGCAGCGGCTCGGGCGGCGCCGGTAGGAGGTGTCGGAATGCCAAGTGAAGCCGGCATCCGCCAATCCGATATGCTCGCCATGGTCGTCGCGGATGTTCGAGATCAACAGGATCTCCGGAAAACCCGGAAGCACGTATTTCCTGACGATGTGGATCTCGAGCTCGCCAAATCGGCGGCTGAATTCTATATGCCGCTCATTTGACAGGTCCTGTCGGCGAAAGACGACTACGATGTTGTCGTGAAAGGCGCGCTCGATTTCCCGGAACGTCGCCTCATCGAGGTCCTGCGCGAGATCGCAGGCAATTTCGGCACCGCAAGCAGCACCGCTTTTGGTGACCACCAGCTTCATCGATCGCTCCTGAGCCTTATTTCGGCATCGGGTCAGCAGAGCAGAGCGGCGAGCAGCGCATTGAGGCGCTGCCGACCTTCGGCGGTCGCCGCGAGGCGATCGCTACCCAGCGCTAAGAAACCGCCTTCGACAAGCGGCGCGACATTGTCACCGAAGAGGGTCTCGAGGCTCCGGCCCGCCGCGCACTCGAGCCGTGCTCGCCCAACACCCTCAACGAGGCGCAGCCCCATCATCAGCATCTCTTCGACCGCGCTGTCGCGGTCGATCGGCACCATTTCTTCAATTCCAGTGCCCCCTTTCTCGACCGCAGTGAGCCAGCGCTCGGGCAAGCGCGTCTGTCTTGTCGCGTATTTTACGTCGCCACTCGTCACCCGCCCGTGCGCTCCCGGCCCGATTCCGACATAGTCCTGATAGCGCCAATATGCGAGATTGTGCCGGCATTCGGCTCCCGGCCGGGCGTGGTTGGAGATCTCGTAGCTCGGCAAGCCCCGCGCGGCGAGCCGGTCTTGCGTTGTCTCGAACAGTGCGGCCGCCTCGTCCTCCGCGGGTACGACGAGCTCGCCGCGCCGTTGCATCGTCGCAAAAGCGGTGCCGGGTTCGATCGTCAGCTGGTAGACGGAGAGGTGATCGCCGGCGAGCATCAGCGCCTCGTCGAGCTCTCGCTGCCAGGCGACAAGGCTCTGGCCCGGGCGGGCGTAGATCAGATCGAACGAGAACCGGGCAAAGCTGGCGCGGGCGTGTTCGATCGCCGCGATCGCCTCACTGCGGTCGTGAGCCCGGCCGAGCATGCGCAATGCCGCCGCGTCGAGTGCCTGGACGCCGAGGGACAACCGGTTGACCCCGGCCGCGGCAAGGGCGCGGAAGCGAGTGGCTTCGGCGGAATTGGGGTTGGCCTCCAGGGTCACTTCGAGATCGGGTGCCACAACCCACCGGGAACGCACTCGATCGAGCATGGCCGCGACCGCTTCGGGCGGCATCAAGGACGGTGTGCCGCCGCCAAAGAACACCGAGCCGACCTCACGCCCCGGAACGAGCTCAGCGTGGTGGTCGAGATCGGCAAGCAACGCCCGGATCCATCGCGCAACATCGATCCGGTCGCGAACATGGCTATTGAAGTCGCAATAGGGGCACTTCGACCGGCAGAACGGCCAGTGGATATAGACCGCGAGCGGCTCGGCCGCGCTCACCTCAGCGGTCCCGCAGGCAGGCGTCGACAAACTTGGCAAAGGCGCGGGCGCGGTGGTTCGCCCTGATGCGTTGACTCGGCTCCATCTCACCAAAGCTCGCGGCGCCGCTCTCCGGGATGAACATCGGATCGTAGCCAAAGCCGTGCTCGCCGCGCGGCGGCCAGACGAGCCGTCCCGCGACCTCGCCGCGGAACAGCTCGATCCCGCCATCTGGCCAAGCGAGCGCCAACACCGCAACAAAGATGGCGCTTCGGTCCCGGTTTACGAGCTCGCGGTCCACGCGTGCCATGGCCGCCCCAAAGTCCTTGGCGGGACCCGCCCAGCGCGCGGAGTAGATGCCCGGCGCGCCGCCGAGTGCGGGGACAACCAGACCGGAATCATCGGCGAGCGCCGGCAGCCCGCTCGCCTCGGCCGCGGCCCTCGCCTTTAACGCCGCGTTGGCCTCGAAGCTGTCGCCGGTCTCCTCGGGCTCCGGAATGCTGAGCGCGCCCGCGGAAACCGCGTCGATGGCGAAGGGCGCCAGCAGCGCGGATATCTCCTCGACCTTGCCCTGGTTGTGGCTGGCGATGACCAGCCGGTCGCCGGTGAACGGGCGAGGCATCGGGTCAGCCAAGGCCGAGGGTTGCCCGCTGATGCCGGGTCAGCTCGGCGATACCCGCGCGGGCGAGCTGCATCATCTGGGCAAAGAGGCTATCGTCGAATGGGGCCCCTTCGGCCGTCGCCTGGATCTCGACGATCCCGCCTGCACCGGTGAGCACGAAATTCGCGTCGGTTTCGGCCTGCAAATCCTCGGGATAGTCTAGGTCGAGCACCGCTGACCCTGCAATGACCCCGCAGGAGATCGCGGCAACAAAGTCGCGCAATGGCAGGCCAGTCAAAACCCCAGCCGATACCAAGCGCTGACACGCCTGGTGCAATGCCACGTAGCTGCCGGTGACCGCAGCGGTGCGGGTGCCGCCGTCGGCCTGCAATACGTCGCAGTCGATGCGGATCTGGCGCTCGCCGAGCCTGGTCAGATCGATGACGGCCCTCAAGCTGCGCCCGATCAGCCGCTGGATCTCCTGGGTGCGTCCGCTCTGCCGGCCGCGGGTCGCCTCGCGGTCGGTGCGGGTTGCCGTCGAGCGCGGCAGCATGCCGTACTCGGCCGTTACCCAGCCCTTCCCGGTGTTGCGCAGAAATGGCGGCACGCGCTCCTCGACCGAGGCGGTGCACAGCACCTGCGTGTCGCCGAACTTCGCCAGGCACGAGCCCTCGGCATATTTCGCGACCCCGGGATCGAGGGTCACCGGCCGCATCGCATCGGGGGCGCGCCCTGAAGGCCGCATGCTGCTCTCCATCGTCGGTCACTAGAAGGCTGTCGGCGGATCATATCGTATGTCGCGGCGATGCGGTCCAGCACCGGCACCCGAGCTTGCGCCGCGCTTCCCTGGTCGACGGAGAAAACTGGCAAAAACCGGAATTCTGTAGCAGACACACTTTTAGCCAAGCAGGTCGAGGACCGCCCCTGAACGCCTCCAATCAATCCACCGATCGGGCTTTGCGTTCAGCGATCCAGGACTTCACCTGGTCATAGTAGTTGGCGAGATAGTACTCGGCGATGTCGTCGGCGGTGGTGGCCCAGACGCCGTCATGCCCGAGAATGTAGCGCAACGCCTCATCGAGATGCTTGGCGGCGTTTGGCCGACCGATATTGTGCGGGTGCAGCGACAGGCACATTACGCGTGCGTTCTCGGCGCCCTCGCGATAGAGCGTGTCGAACTGGTCCTTGATCATCTGCTGGAAGTAATCCGCCTCGCGATTCCAGGCGAGCATACCCGCGTCGTTGGTCTGGCCGGTATAGGGGACGAAGATGAATTTCTGGCCGCCGCGGACATTGATGGGCCAGGGCTGGTCGTCGATGATCCATGACGTGTGGTAGAGGCAGCCGGCCTCGGCCATCAAATCGTCCGTCCGCACCGTGTAGCCCGCGCCGCCGCCGAGCCGCCCCTTCAGCCGCTTGCCGGTCTTCTCCTGGAGGTGGGTGATGAAGTCCTGCCAATAGGCGCGCTCCTCTTCCTCGGTCAGGTCGTAAATCGGCCGGCTGTTGTAGAGACCATGCGCCATGTAGTCCCAATCGGCGGCGATCATGGCGTCCTTGATCTCGGGGAAGTGGTCCAGAAGCTCGAGGTTCAGGCAACAACAGGCGCGCAGCTTGTGCTTGTTCAGCACGTCGAGCATGCGCCAGAAGCCAACTCGGTTGCCGTAATCCATGCGCGAATAGTGCGGGATGTCCGGTTGGGTCGGTCGGTTCTCGGGCAGGTATTCGAAGAACTCCATATTCGGCGCCACCCAGAACGCGACGCGGGCGTTGTTCGGCCATCTAATGATCGGACGGTCGTTGATCGGGGCATAGTCGAAGCGGCCGGGTGGAAGGGTCATCTGGTCGTCTCGCAAGGTGGGTAGCCGCACCAAGATTGGTTTATCGCCGCGCTCCTCGCAAGAAACAAGATCGAGTCCACTGATGCCGACAAAGCGGGCAGCCCCCTCACCCAGCTCCGGGTAAGGCTCGGTTCCACCTCGCCGACCCTACGCAACCCTCTCCCCCCTAAAGGGCGGAGAGGGGCTCTTTTCTCGACGACAAGCCGAACGAGGGCGGCACTATCGATTGAGCGACGAGGCGGCACCGCAACCAAATCCATTCTCCGGACAGGGCTGTCGTGAACCCCAGAATCCAGGGACGCCAAGACCTCAGCGATTGGCCCTGGACCCGCGCTTTCGCGGATGACGAGTCTCACGTTGATATTGGGCATAGGCCATTCTAAGTCAGGCTCTGCCTTCAGACTGACGGCCATCAGTCGTCGGGACGGGTCAGCATATGGCCGCAGCCGGCTTTGTTCGCCCAATATTCCCAGGCGCGCCAAGTCTCGGCCGCATACGGGCTGTAGCCGCGGTTGCGGGCACTGATCTCGCCCTGCGACAGGTACTTGATGCTGCCACCGAGCTGCCTTGCCCGCAGCAGCGCGCGGGCGTTGCGCGGCAGATAGACCGACATCCGCACGACTTCGATCAGCGACCGGCCGGCCGATGCGAACCCGTGGCCGCGCATCAGCGCCACATTGCTGCCGCCCAAGCATTTCGCGAGATCGCGCCCCTGAGCCATATTGGTGACGAGCAGGTTGGTGTCGCCGAAATTGTCGGCGATGTCCCACACCGGCACCTCGGCTCCGATAAAGCTTCCCGAGTGGATCACCGGCCGCAGCCTCGTCGCGTCCGCGATGCCGAAGGGCAGGGTGTCTTCGGCGTGCGCGTGCACCACCGCCATGATCTCGGGCCGCGCCTCGAAGATCGCCGCGTGAATAAAGCGCTCGAGATAGAGCGTGCGCTTTTCGTCGCGCACCGGCTGCCCGCCGAGATCGAGCTCGACGATGTCATCGGCGGTGACCAGTTCCGGGGCGACCGAACGAGCGATCAGAAAATGGTTCGGATTGTCCGGGTGTCGCATGCTGACATGACCGTAGGCGTCGACCACCTCCTCCTTCCCAAGAATGCGGTTGGCGATCACCAGATCCTGGATGACCGCGTCGAGGCTGTTCGTGGCCATGACGAATGATCCCATCGAGCGGCGTTGCTCAGAGGGCAGATGCTAGTCGTCTATAACCGCACCAGCAACATCCCGGACACGATCAAATGCCGCCATAAGGCCGCGGCAGTCAGCCGTTGGCGCGCGAATACAGCGTGCGGACCGCCGCGCCGGCCCGGCGCCTGACGCCGAACCATACGAACCTCATAAACTTATCGCCTGCTGCAGCAGCGAAACGTCGTCGTTCTTGATGTTGTTCACGCGCTCTCCGACCGCAACAATCGTCAAACCGGCTGCAAACGGCGCGAGCAACCTCTTTGCGGTGGCACCCGGTGCCGTCAGCCAGCGTTGATAGTCGGCAGGTGCAATAATTACCGGCATGCGATCATGCACCTCGCTTACCAATTTGCTTGCTCGGGTCGTGACGATAGTGAAGGTCTCGACCGGATCGCCGCCCTCGGGGGTCCATCGCTCCCAAAGCCCCGCGAAGGCGATTAACGCTCCGTTGCGGACCGCGATCTTGTAGGGCTGCTTTTTCGTGCCCCTCGTTTGCCACTCGTAGAAGCCGTTCGCGGGTACGAGACAACGCTGTGAGCCAAAGGCCTTTCGGTATGGCGGCTTCTCCTCGAGCGTCTCGGCGGGGGCATTGATCATCCCGGCCCCGGGCGAGAGGTCTCGGGACCAGGAGGGCACCAAACCCCAGCGAGCTACATGGAGCTCTCTGACGTTATCGTCGGCGATCACGATCGGCGAAGTTTGCATCGGCGCGATGTTGTAACGCGGGACCAGCTCAGGCGTCTTCTCGAGCTTGAACTGCTTTCTGATTTCCGCCGGCGAGGCGGTAAGATAAAAGCGTCCGCACATGCGGGGAGTATAGCATCCGCCGTTAACGACGAGGCGGGATTCCGCGATCATCGCGAAGCGAGCTCGCGCCGCTGGGGATCGTGTTCGTTTTAGGAGAACGGAAATGCCGATTTCGGGAGAACTGATCGCCGGGGCCTTGGCCGGGCTCGCCTTTGTCGGATGCAGCCTGGGAAATGCCGGCCCGGCGCCGGGCCCGGGGCGTCGGCGCGAGGTCGTGGTCAACGGCAAGCGGGTCAAAACCGTCGACATCCACGCCCATTGCATCGTGCCCGAGGCGGCGGCTGTCATCAACCACCCGCTCGAGGCGCCAGGTCTGTTGTGGAGCAACCTAGCGGACCGGATCGCGGAGATGGATGTCGAGGGGATCGATGTCGAGGCGCTCAGCATCAATCCCTACTGGTATCGCGCCGAACGCGACGCGGCAGCCGAGTTGATCAAGATCCAGAATGAAAAGCTTGCCGGGTTCTGCGCCGCGACACCGGACCGTTTCGTGGCGTTCGCTACTGTGGCCTTGCAGCACCCGCAGCTCGCCGTCGAGCAGCTCGACTACGCGATCAAGACCTTGGGGCTGCGCGGCCTGTCGGTCGGCGGCAGTGTCGCCGGGCAGGAATTGGCCGACCCCAAATTCCACCCGGTCTGGGCCAAGGCCGAGGAGCTTGGCATCCTGATCTTCATGCACCCGCTCGGCACCCGGGAGTTGGAGCCGAGCGGCCGGCTAAAGGGCAGCGGTCTGTTGACCAACACGATCGGCAACCCGCTCGAAACTACGATTGCGTTGTCGCATCTGATCTTCGAGGGTACGCTGGACCGTTTTCCGGGGCTCAAGATTTGTGCCGCTCATGGCGGCGGCTTTTTGCCGTCTTACGCGAACCGCTCGGATGCGGTGATTACGACCTTCCCCAACCGGGTCGGGCCGTTGCCGAATAAGAAGCCGACCCAATACCTGAAGGACGGTCAGCTATATTTCGACTCGATCATGTTCACTCCCGAGGGAATGCGCCACCTGATCGCCGAGAGCGGTGTCGGTCAGATCATGATCGGTACCGATTACCCTTTTCCCTGGAACCGAGTTCCGGTCGACCACATCATGTCAATCCCCGGCCTCAGCGACGACGATCGAGTGGCGATCCTCGGCGGCACCGCGGCAAAACTCCTCGGCATCGAGGCCTAGAGCGAGATAGGCATCGACCCCGGATCGGGTCCCTGATCAGGGGTGTCAGGCCGCTCCGTGGCGGTGGGCCGTCCGCGGATGCGAGTGGTCGTGCCGGGCATAGTGCTGGCGCAACAAATCCTTGCCGTAATCATTGCCGTTCGGGGTCCGAACCACGGTGTGGATGTGGTCGCGTGACGGCTTGTCATTGTCGTAGATGATGCCGGACTGGTGATCGAACTCGACCAAAATCACCGGGCTCAAAATGCGGTAATAAAACGGGCTCGCATCGTCGAACGGGCCGATCCACGCGAAACGCGTCTCGCCCAGATGGCGCTTCACCTCCGAGTAGCGGATTTCGGAGTGCCCTGGCCGTATGCGACCGACATACGCCGCAAGGAGTGCCTCGAGACGCTCGCGGCCCTCCGCCGGCAGCTCGTCATAGCGGATCCCCACGGGCTCGATCCGCCGATTGTCGTTGAATGCGGCCGTAAAAAGTTCCGAGGGGAGGTCCTGTCCGATCGTGGCGCGTTGCCGCTCTTCGGATGAAAGCGCCCGCATCAGTGCATAGCCCCGCTCCTCCTCTGCGGCGAAGACGCGGGTCCCCTGGTGTTTGCCAAAGCGCGCGAGCACCGGCTCGGAGCCCATAAAGATAGGCGTCAATGCGAGCTGATCGCCGAGCACGAAGCAATTGAGGTTGAGGTGATGGCCGTCGATCTGCCAGCCCCACGGCTGCTCCGGCGATGGCGTACCGAAGATGCTGACCCAATAGAACCATTCGCCGTATTCCTCGGGCTTGCCGGTGATTTCAAGCGCATGTTCGTTGAGGCGCATGACGTCGCGGGCGGCTTGGTACCCGGGGGCGCTCATCGCTTCCCGCATTAGAGCCAGCGCAACCTCGCGCTGATTGCCGTCGAGGTCGGCGAGGCAAATGCCATGGCGCATCAGCCAGGGATGAATGTTCGACCATCGCCGCCAGGCCTCGTCGTCGATCGCGAAGCAGGCCGCCTTGCGCTGTTCCGCGCTCAGCGAAGCGAGCAAGGACCGCGCGACCTCCACCAGCGGCACGAGCGAGACCCCGCTCTTCTCGATCGCAAAGAGCCCCGGAACGATGCCGTTGTCGGTAATGATCCCGAGGAAGGGCTCGGCAAGACCGGTTTTGGCGCGATCGAGCATTGGCTGCATGCGCGGCGGTAGCTCAAAGGCTCGCACCGCTGGCGTTGGGGGCCGCTCGCGCAACCCGAAGTGCGCCGATTCTCCTGCCATGCCCACACTCCTTTAATGGTGGTCCCTGGTGATATAATTCGGCCGGGATTGCCTACAACGCCACGCTTTGCGCCTCGTACGCTCCCTGGATCCTCTGATCGAACGACCGGGCGGTTTGTGCATGGCGCGGGTTACGCGGCGGCACCAGCGACGACGTTTCTCGGAGCATGGTCCCTGAGCGAATAGTCGAAAGCCAGTTTTGATCGCTCAGCGGCCGCTCGAGCCTAAAGGGCTCGGCCGAACTTCAAACCGTTTTCAGCTGGGTGTTCAATCCGTGGCCGCACGTATTGTCTCAGCGACCAACCACTATTGTGGAACGCTGTGCCGCGTCTGGTCGCCCCAATCCAAGTGATTGGCACTAGCGGGCACTCGGAACTCACCCGATAGCTCTGTCATGACCGCGTATGATGCGATGCTCGCGATCAGCCTCCGTCGGGTGCGGCTGCTAAATCTCGCGCGTTACGACCGGCCTTCCGACATCTGGTCCCTCCGGGACAGATCGTCCGGCGCCAGCACCTTCGGCGTCGCCCTCAACGGTCCGTCAGGTGTTTGGGTGCGCCTTAAGGATAATCGCCATTCGTATCAGATCGGACAGGCTGCGAGCCTGCAGCTTCTCGATAATGTGCGCACGATGCAATTCGACCGTCCGAAAGCTGATGCCGAGATGACGCGCGATGATCTTGTTCGGCTCGCCTGCAGCCACGAGGTCGAGGACCTCTCGCTCGCGTTCGGTCAGAAGCGCGGCACGTGCCTCCAGTTGGGCGCGTTCCAGCCGCTCCACGTGCGCCGTGTCACGCCAATTCAGTGCCCTCTCTATGCATTCGATCAATGCATCCTCACGCAGCGGCTTCTCGACAAAATCGAAGGCGCCAGCCTTGATCGCTGCAATCGCCAGCGAAACCGTGCCGTGGCCGGTAATAAAAATCACCGGAAGCCGCCAGCCGCGAACGTTGAGCTGCTGCTGAAGTTCGACCCCGGTCATCCGAGGCATTTGCACATCGAGCAACAAGCACCCGCCCCGTCGCGGATCGTAATCTTCCAGAAAGGACAGTGCCGAGGGAAAGGCTTCGACCGTATACCCGGCCGCGCGCAGCAAGAAAGAGAGCCCTTTGCGCACGGCCGCGTCATCGTCGACGACGAATACTGTCTTATTCGGCATGGCGGCTGAGTTCGTGCCCGTCTGTCGGCAGGTCAAAAACGAAGGTCGCACCGGAGTCGACACTTTGAAACATCCGCAATCTCCCGCCATGCGACTCGACGATCGAGCGGCTGATCGAGAGACCCATCCCCATGCCTTCCGGCTTTGTAGTCATGAAAGGCTCGAACAGCCTGTTCGCCACCTCAGCGATCACGCCCGGCCCGGTATCGGCAACGGAAATTTGGACCGTATGAGCGCCTTTGCAATGGGCTTCCACGACGATCAATCTCTCCCGGCTGTCAGCGGTCGCAATCGCATCTATTGCGTTTCTCAGAAGATTGAGCAGGACCTGTTCGATTTGAATGTGATCCGCCAGAACGAGCGGCAAGCCGTGATCGATCCGTGTTTCGATTTCGACCTCGTTCTGCATTGCCTCGGTGCGAGCAAGACTGACCGCGGCGTCAATCAGCGGCCCCACCTCGACCAACGCTTGTCGCCACGCTCCGCCGCGCACAAACTCACGCAATCGGCCGAGGACATCCCCTGCCCGCTCGGCCTGTTGCACGACCTCGGAAACGCCCTCGTACAACATCGCGGGTTCGGGCGCTCGCCTGGCCAGAAGGCGCAGGCAGCCACGCGCATAGGCGGCAATCGCGGTAAGAGGCTGGCTGAGCTCGTGCGCCAAGGCCCCGGCCATCTCGCCGGCGAGCGAAACCCGCGAGACATGCGCCAGCTCAGCCTGGTGCTGACGGGCTCGAGCTTCAACCTTTCGCCGCAAGGTGATGTCACGAATAACCAAGGTATACTGCTCCGCGCCGGCCGAGCCGCTACGCCCAACGCTAAGCTCAATCGGGAACACCTGCCCATCGGCCCGCCGCGCATCGAGCTCCCAGGTAGTCCCGTCGGCGCATCGTGAAGACAGGATCCGGCTCATCAGAGGAAGCTGATCGGGCGCGTCGACAATGAGTTCGTCAATATCGAGCCCGATCAAGCGATGATCGGGTTGTGCAAATAATTGTTCAACCGCCGGGTTTGTCGACTGGATTTGACCCTCAGCATCGATCGTCAGGACGCCATCTCGCGCCGTGTTCAGGATCGTTGTACGGCGGCTTTCGCTTTCGGCAAGCGCACGCGACAAACGATGCCTTTCGCTGACCACCGCGCCGAGCATCAGACCAGTCGTTGCCAACGTGAACATTAAAGCTGAAAGTCGCGAAGCGTGGCCTCCGATTGATCCTGAAGCTGGAGGCCCGCGATCAAACCGAGCTGGATCCCGAGCACCGCCCAGCTGGTTGCGACCAGGCCGCGCCGCATCGCAATCCAGATGAGCGGCAAAAACAAAACGTAGAAGTGCCGAAAAGAATGATGGCTGACGACTTGAGAGAACACCAAAGCAAGTGCCGCGACGATGCTCGCCGCCTGCGCAGCAATCTCGCAGAGCTGAGGCCAGAGCCCGTTGTGATCGGCGGGTCCGGAATATTCCTTGCGCCGGATTAAGGTCAGAATCGGAGGCGCGAGCACCGTGATGCCAATCGCATCGCCGATCCAATAATGAACCACTGCGTCCGAAAAACCGCTCCACGGCACGACTTCGGCGGCGGCATAGGTCGTCACATAACCGCATGCCGCCAGCCCTGAACTAGCGATGGTCACTCCGATCAGCAGGGCAACATCGGAAGTCCTGTGAAGGCCTGCCTCGAACCCTAGACGGCGCAAAACGGCGGCGGCAGCTGCATAACCGCCAGTGACTACGAGCGCGGCAATGAATATCGGAGTCGAAGGGAGAGCCATCTCGGGCAGTGTCGCCGCCGATAACAGCTCTGCTGCGAATACGGCCGGGGACCAGCGCAGCCCTCTGATGATAAGCAGCGCCAGCGCGAGGCCGGCACTGGGGCTCCATGGCGTGATGCCGATGCCGTGCTGGGCCTCGATAAAGCTGAACCGATCTAACGTCAGGTAAAGAGCGATGTATCCAATCGACAGGGTTAGGACCGCCCAAACGCGACCGATCCGAGAACTTATCGGAGCTGCCCACGTTGGCACACGCCTAACATTCTCAGCGGCCTCTCCGGCTATCATGGTTGCCTATCTCAGATTATCAGGTCGCGGTAATGTCTTCGCCGTTTGGTGGCCGAGCCGTCGTCAATCGAATAGCGCCCACCTGCACCAAGACATAGATCCGAATATCTCTGAGCGAACCTCGATCTCGCCCTAACCCGGGATCGTGAGCCCGTCTCAAGGCAATTTTTGATCGTCTCGACGCTTCCGCCCTCCAATTTGCCCGCGTTGAGAGACTCCTCCCATACGTGGCAGCACGTATTCACCCCGAGAGGACCAGCGCCGCATGATCGTAGCATATCCGAAACGAAAGGAGGAGCGTGCGATGCACGAAACGGTTTTTGACTACTGATAAGGAAATTCCACTTTGGGAAATCAAAAGTGCGTAATTCGAGCACCTCGTTGAACTTCAGGGGTTATCATCTTCTAGTGCTTTGCACCATTCAGAGGATTCACGAGAGCGTTAGGATCTGCGATACTGGGCCATTGCTTGGGGGATCGGGCGATGGCTCAAGGGGTATGCGTGGTTCTCAACACTGCGGAGCGCGAGCAGTTGGCGGCGATCGTGGCCGACCGCAACCGGCCGCGCAAGCACATCGAACGGGCGCGCATCGTGCTCGCCTCGGCGGATCGACACTCGGCGCAGTGGGTGGCGCACAGCATCGGCGTCAGTCGGCCGACAGTGTGGCGGTGGCAACAACGGTTTGCCGAGACCGGGGTTGAGGGTCTGCTGCGCGACAAGACCCGCAAGCCCGGCAAGGCGCCGATCGCGGCGGAAACGACGGCCCAGGTAGTGGCGCTGACGTGTACGGAACCGCCGCACCAGGCGACCCACTGGACCGGCCGAGCGATGGCCAAGACAACCGGCCTCTCGCCGAGTTCGGTGCAGCGCATCTGGCGGGCGCACAAACTGCAGCCGCACCGCCTGCGCACCTTCAAGCGCTCGCGCGATCCCAGCTTTGCCGCCAAGCTGACCGACATCGTCGGCCTCTATGTCGATCCCCCGGCGCATGCCGTAGTCCTCTCGCTCGACGAAAAGAGCCAGATCCAAGCACTCGATCGCACCCAACCCGGACTGCCGATCAAGCCTGGGCGCTGCCAGACCATGACGCACGACTACAAGCGGCATGGCACGACCACCCTGTTTGCTGCCCTCAGCGTGCTCGACGGGACGGTGATCGGCCGCTGTATGCAGCGCCACCGCCACAGCGAGTTCATCCGCTTCCTCAATGCCGTCGAGCGCGAGGTCCCGGCCGGCAAACTGATCCACACGGTGCTCGACAACTACGCCACCCACAAGCATCCCAAAGTGCTGGCCTGGCTGTCGCGCCATCCGCGCTGGACCTTCCACTTCACCCCGACCTCGGCCTCCTGGCTCAACGCGGTCGAGAACTTCTTTTCCAAAATGACCCGTCAACGCATCCGCCGCGGCGTCTTTCGTTCGATCGCCGACCTGCAGACCGCCATCAACGCTTATCTCGCCGAGCACAATACCAATGCCAAACCGTTCGTCTGGACCAAATCCGCCGACGCTATCCTGGCCAAACTCGAGCGCCTCCCTGTACCATCTGTTTGAGCCAGTGCACTAGTTATGCTTGAACCGCATCGGCCCGCATCTAGGTGTACCAATTGCGCTGCCTGAGCTGCAGGCGGTGATCGGCGAGATACCAGACCTCGCCGCCCGGCTACAAGCCCTCGCCGGCAATGACGAGGTTGTGATCCCCGAGAACACGCGGCGGCTGGTCGGCAACCTGTTCGACTATCAGAGCCTCGACGAGGTGGAGGTCAAAGGGTTGGCAGCGCCGATCGTGGCCTTTCGGGTTCTCCGCGAAAGCCCAGCTGGCAGTCGGTTCGAGGCGCTGCGTACGGGCGAGACGCCGCTGGTCGGGCGCGAGGAGGAGATAGAGTTACTGGGACGCCGGTGGGCACAGGCGAATCAGGCGCAAGGCGCGAGGTGCTAGTTTCCGGAGAGCCGGGGATCGGCAAATCGCGATTGGTCGAGGCGTTTCGGGAGAGCCTCGAAGATGAGCCGTACACCCGATTGCGTTATTTCTGCTCACCACATCATCAGGATAGCGCTTTCTTCCCGTTCATCGGGCAACTCGAGCGGGCTTCCGGTTTCGGGCGCGATGACACGCCCTCGATGAGGCTCGCTGGCAGGCAATTTCCGGAAGAGCGCCTGGAGATGCCATTGCCGTTCCAGGCGCAGACGGTGTTGACGATCATCAACCGCGCCGGGGGCTACGAGCGAGCGCTGGGCCGCTTCGAGCGCGTCGCCCACGTCCGGTTAGACCGCGCTGTTCTCGAAGCCGAGCGTGACGCGCCCGTAGCCTTGCTTTAGCGTGGGTCCGCTTCAGCTCGTCTGCGCTTTGCGATCGACTGCGACCGCTCCGCACCTTCGGTCACCTTCCGGAAGGATAGTCGGACGTCGGGCAGAATGCCTCAGCAGTTCTCGCGATGCTTGCCGCGAAACGATCTCACCCGGGTGAAGCGGAAGGCAACCGAGTGAGATCATTCGACGGGGTCAGCTGGCTGGGACCGTTTGCCAGCCGGTGTTGCACTGCGTTACGTACGGGTAATAGCCCACCGGATCCGAGCAATAGTACCAGGTCTGAGCGGTGTATGGCTGGGTGTATCCGTAATAGCCGTAATCCGGATAGGCGTCCCATCCATAATCATACGGATAGTAAGTCGATCCTAGCCCGTCACCCCACCACCAGCCGTACTGTCGGTTGCGCCAGCCGTGGTACCAATGGCCCCCGTATCCGCGGTGCACCCCTGCGAACCCATCATGGAACCCGCCGGCGTGAAATCCGCCGCCGCGAAACCCGCCGACATGGAACCCGCCGGCGTGAAATCCGCCCCCGTGTAACCCGCCGCCGTGAAAACCCCCGCCCCCACCCCGGCCGTGCGCCGCTGCGAGGGCGAGACCTGGCTGCCACAGAACAGCCGCGCCCAGCAACGCAGCTGCAATGCCCACCACACCCCGCCTTTTTCTAGGCTGGGCACAGCTGTTGCCTAATTCGCGCATCGAAGGCTCCTTTGCACCAAGCCGCGCAGGAATTCTGACGACCCAGGCGGCTTTTCACGAAGGATATGTGTTGCGCCTACCAGACGAGCGCCAATCATTTGCGGTAAATTTTAGTAAATAGAGGATCGCAAAGATGGTGCGACGGGCCTCGGCCGCTCGGCTCTCAACTTGCGAAGCGAAAAGGGTCGCCACGCCTTACGGAATTTTACCGGATTTTACTTGGGTTTCGTCACCTTAAATCCCAATCTTCAATGAACGCGCTTGCCCAAGCCGTTGTCTCGGATGGACCTTGATACACCACCACGGTTTAGTTCTGTCCGCGGCGGGAGCAGGTCGTGGGCGCCACGTCGGCCGCGGAATGAATTCTTGTAAATCCTTCCACCGTTCCACTACCCACGACCCTCTGCATGGTCACATTTGCCGCATTGCCATTGGCTTTTCTGCGGCGCAACGCAAATATGTGCAGCGCAGCGCAGCGTAAACGCAGGAGCTAAGTAGGGAACCTCACGCACCATTGCGCGTTGCATGTCTGAATAAGCGGAAGCACTGGAAATGGGGATCGTTCGCTTTGCGCTGAAATACCCGCACACCTTTTATGTGGTCGCGGCGCTGATCCTGTTTCTTGGCGTGACCGCTGCCGTCGAGATGCCGACCGACATTTTTCCCGAGATCGACATTCCGGTGGTCTCGGTGATTTGGCAGTACACCGGCCTCAACACGACCGAGATGGAGCAGCGCTTTACCACCTATAGCCAGTATGCGATCAGCTCCAACGTCAACGGCATCAAGGACATCGAGGCCGAAACCGTCAACGGCATCTCGGTGCAGAAGCTCTATTTCCAGCCGGATGTAAACCTCAGCCTGGCGATCTCGCAGACCGTTGCCGCCACGAACGCAATCCGCGCGTTGCTGCCGACCGGGACCCAGCCGCCGATCGTTGTGCAATACAGCGCATCGGCCGTGCCGGTTTTGCAAATCGCTCTCAGCTCCAACACGCTCAGCGAGGCGCAGCTCTATGATTACGGTATCTATCGGTTGCGGCAGATGCTCGCACCGATTCACGGCGTCACGCTGCCGACGCCGGCCGGCGGCAAGTACCGCCAGATCATGGTCGATATCGACCCGATAAAGCTGCTCTCGAAGGGCCTGACGCCGCTGCAGGTCGTCAATGCGGTCAACGCGCAAAACCTGACCTTGCCCGGCGGCGACGAGAAGATCGGCAAAACCGATTACACCGTCCGCACCAATTCGATGCCGCCGACGATCGAGGCACTCAACGATATCCCGGTTACGTACCAGAACGGCGCCACCGTCTTTCTTAGAGACATCGGGCATGTACGGGACGGCAATCTGGTACAGCAGAACATCGTCCGCGCAGACGGCAAAGCCTCTGTCTTGCTCAGCATCATAAAAAACGGCAACGCCTCGACATTAACTGTCGTCAATGCCGTCAAGCATATGCTCAACATCGCCCGGGAGGCGGCACCACCCGGGATGGTTATAAAATCACTGTTCGACCAATCGGTGTTCGTCACGTCGTCGCTGATTGCGGTGCTGCGCGAAGGCGCGACCGCCGCCGGGCTCACGGCGCTGATGATCCTGCTATTTCTCGGCTCGTGGCGCCCGACGGTCGTCGTGATGATCTCGATCCCGCTCGCGATGCTGACCTCGCTCGTCGTCCTCTATTTCCTCGGCGAGACGATCAACACGATGACATTGGGCGGTCTCGCGCTAGCGGTCGGCATTCTCGTCGACGATTCGACGGTGACCATCGAGAACACATACCGGCTGCTCGACGATGAGAAGATGCCGCTGCCGAGGGCGACATTGCACGGCGCCGCCGAAATCGCGGTGCCGACCTTGGTCTCGACATTGGCGATCAGCTGCGTGTTTACCTCGGTGGTCTTCCTCGAAGGACCGGCGAAATATTTGTTCACGCCGCTCGGCCTCTCCGTCGTCTTTGCGATGCTCGCCTCCTACGGCCTGTCGCGCACACTGACGCCGATCACGATCGGCCAGATGCTGAAGGGCCAGCATCGCGGCGGGTCTGGCCCTCTCGCAACGCCTCCCCCGCTTGCGGGCTACGGGATTCACACAAATAATACGTATTTATCAATGACTTACGATCAAGGCAATGTGGAATCCGGCGACCATCGCCGCGAGCCGATCCCAACCGGCGCGCATCGTCTTGGGCCCGGGCGGCTTGTAGTAGCAATTCCAGCCGCCCAGCCGGGCGACAATCCACGACAGCCACGCCAAGGAGCGGGGCGGGTGGGGATTCTTCTGACGCGGCGTCCTGCCTTCGAGAGTTGGCGCAATCGCATCGGCGGCCTCCAGGGTGTCCGGGCCGGCAACATCGGCGGCCGGTCTGGGGCCGCCCGCGCGGGCATCGACCAGTTGGATCGTGCGCACCGCGGCGCCGATGGCCAGCGCCCCCAACTTGAACAGGCGGTCGGCGTCATGCACCTGGACGTTCCGGCAATTCCAGACCGTCACTTTTGCTGGCGCGGAAGACCTGTTCGATGCGCCAGCGCAGCCGATAGATTTGAATAATCTCTTCGGCTGCCGCCAAATCGGCGACCGGCAGGGTGGTGATCAGCCGCCAATGGATGGCCGCGGTGCCGCGCGGTGGCTGTTCCTCGCGCGCCTCGACCAAGCTCAGATCGCGGTATTCGGGATCATTGGGATCGCCCCCATTATGCGGTCGCCGCACGCGGATCGGCCCGGCCCGCAGGGTGACCGTGGCCACACGCCCCTTGTCGCCCGGGCCGCGCGGCCCCACCCGCACTTCAGCCATGCCCAGTGCCGGCCATGCCGCGGGCTGCGCAAACAACCGCGTGCCATCCGCGAGCGTGCGGTCTTGCGCCGCACGGACCACCAGTTCGACGCGCGCCGGGCGGCGCGCGAACAGCGCAAAGATGTCGCTTTCGCGATCCCCAACCACGATCAGCTGGTTGGCCCCGGCGGCGCGCTTGGCAACCACCTCGGTTGCGCTCAGCCAGCGCTGCGATTCCTTCTCGTCAAGCCGACGCTGGCGCCGCGTGGCAGCCCGCTTGCCGGCGGTTCGGGTCCAGATCGCGGCATCCAACAAGCCGACCACGGCTTCATCCTCGCGATCGACGGCGACAACCCCATGCACAAAAAAACCCGGTGTCTTCCCGTCGCCAGCGGGACCCAGACCCCGACGCGCCCGAGCGCGTCCGCTAAAATTGATCTCGGTGGTGTCCTGAACCGCGACGATCCGCCGTCCCTGACATTGCTCGCCCGTTCGCCCGCCCAGCGTCTGGATGATCTCAACCGCGGTGACCGCCGGCGAGGCCAAAAAGCGATGCGCCGCCATCTCCCCGGCGCGGTCACCACCAACCCGGCGAAACACCAAAGATCCAGTCGAAACAATCCGGTCAAACAGCCAAGCACCCCGCTCCGCTCGGCGGATATCCCCAAACTCGCCAATCCGCTCCAAAGGCATCATCCTTGGTTCTCCCCCAAACCACCATGTAGCAGCATGCACTGCACCGACCCACAAAATCTAGTGAGATGTGTGAATGCCGTAGGCTTGCGGGGGAGGGAAGGGTGGGGGGCTTCTTTTCCCGTTTTCACGCATCGTTCGAGCGCGGCTTCGAGCGGCTGCGGCAAGGGTATGTCGAACTGCTCAGAACTCTGCTGACACGCCGCGCCATCGTTCCGATCGTCGCCGCCCTCGTCCTCTCGCTCGGCGCGGTTATGTTCATGTTTGTCGGTCGCGATTTCTATCCGGCAATCGACGGCGGCATGATCCAGCTCCATCTTCGCGCGCCGCCCGGCACCCGCATCGAGGCGACCGACCAGATTTTCCAGAAGGTCGAGGACAAGATCCGTCAGGTCATCCCGAAGAAAGACCTCGATCTGATTGTCGACAATATCGGAGTGCCGGCGCGCTCCTATAACTGGGCTTTCGCTGACGGCACGTCGATCGCGGTCAATGATGGCGTGATCATGGTGTCCCTCAACGAGGGCCACGCGCCGACCGCGGACTATGTCCGCAAGTTGCGACAAGTCTTGCCCGACGCATTCCCGGAGGATCTATTCTATTTCCAGCCCGCCGATATGGCGACGCAGATCTTGAATTTTGGCCTCACCGCGCAGATCAACGTGCGGACCGTCGGTTATGACCGGGCCAACAACCTGCGCATTGCCGAAGAGCTGCGGCGTCGCATTGCCGCCATTCCAGGGGTCGTCGATGCTCATATACAACAAGAGGTCTACGCCCCTGACTTCTACGTCCAGATCGATCGCGCGCGGGCCCTGCAGTTCGGCATCACCACGAGCGATATCGGCAATAATGTCAGCACGAGCCTTACTTCCTCCGAGACGGTCACGCCCAATTTCTGGACCGACCCGACGAACGGCATACCCTATTATATTGCGGTTCAGACGCCGCAGTACCTGGTCAGCTCGCTGAACGACCTCGGCAACACGCCGGTCAGCGACCTAACTTCGCCACCGGCAAAGCAGCCGGTTCCGGGAGAGCTCGGCAATGTCGCGACCTTCGCGCCGGTCAGCACAACCACCGCGCCCGGGGCAACGCTGCCGGTTCCGGGAGAACTCAGCAATGTCGCGACCTTCACGCGCGACTCGGTGCCGGGCAGCGCCAACCAGGCCAACATCCAGCCGGTCTACGAAGTTTATGCCAGCACGCAAGGCCGCGACCTCGGCAGCATCGCCGGCGACATCGACAAGATTACGGGCGGCCTTAAGCCACAACTCAAGCCCGGCAACACGATCCAGGTGACCGGCCAGATTGACAGCATGAATGGGGCGTTCGGCGACATGGGGATCGGCCTCGTGTTTGCCGCCGTCTTCGTTTACTTGCTGATGGTCGTCAATTACCAGACGTGGGGCGACCCGTTCGTCGTCATCTTGGCGCTGCCGGCGACGTTCTGCGGCATCGTCACGATGCTCTACATCACCGGCACGACCCTCAGCGTTCCGTCGCTGATGGGTGCCATCATGGCGGTCGGCGTCGCCTCGGCGAACTCGATCCTGCTCGTCACCTTCGCGCGCGAGCAACAGCTCGCCGGCAGCACGGCCTTCGATGCTGCGATCTCGGCCGGGCATACCCGTATCCGACCGGTCTTGATGACCGCCACTGCGATGATCGTCGGTATGGTCCCGATGGCGCTCGGACTTGAGCCGGGTGAGGAGCAGAACGCCGCCCTCGCGCGCGCCGTCATCGGCGGTCTCTTATTCGCGACCCCGACGACGCTTCTCGCCGTGCCCTACCTGTTTGCGATGCTGCGCAAGGGCAATGACGGCAAGGAGGCTCATGGCGTCTTCGCGGAGGTGCCCGAATGAACGACCTCGACCTGCCGCAGCTAAAGCCACCACCGCCGCGCCCGCTGCTTCCGGCGCCCGAGCACGAAGTGCCACAATCGCCGCCGGGCGGACCCTCGCAGCGAGGTGGTCGCGGAGGCCGGCTGCTTGGCCTCGGCGTGCTGTTGCTGTTTATCGTCGCGCTCGGGCTTGGCGTGTGGCGACATTACCAGCAGCATCGTCAGGTCACGGACACGGCAGAGCAGCAGGCGAACTTCGTCCCGACCGTGCGCGTCGCGAATGTGGCGCAGCGACTCGGCACGCAGGATGTAACATTGCCCGCGACGACGCTCGGCTTCGAAGCAGCAAATGTCTATGCACGCGCCAGCGGCTATGTGCTGAAGCGCTACGTCGATATCGGCGATCACGTCAAGGCCGGGCAGCTTCTTGCCGAGATCACCGCGCCCGAAGTCGAGTATCAGGTCGCCCAATATCAGAACAGTCTGCAGCAGGCTCAGGCGACGCAACGCCAAAATGTAGCCCAGCAAGCGTCGACACAGGTCACCAGCATGCGTTCTACTGTCCTTGCCAAGGAGGGCTGGGACACGCTGGAGCAAGGCGACGTCGACCGGTATAGCTACCAGGCCCAGTCGCACGCGACAACGGCGGCTCAGTACAATGCCGCAGCGATAGAGCAGCAGCTAAAGTACTACAACCAGCAGAAGATTTACCAACAGGTCGTAGCTCCGTTCGACGGCGTGATCACGCAGCGCAACATCGACGTCGGCAGCCTGATCACGGCAGACGCGGCGGGCGGCACTTCGATGTTTTCGCTGCAACAGAGCGACGTGATCCGGGTTTGGGTTTATGTGCCGCAGGACGACGCCTTTGGCGTCAAGCCCGGCGTCGAGGCCGTCATTCGCGTGCCGGCGATGCCTAATCTCACCGCTCACGGCACGGTGACACGGATCGCCGATGCGCTGCAGCCGGGAACGCGGACCCTGCTGACCGAGGTCGACGTTCCCAACCCGGACGGCGCGCTGCAGCCGGGGGTCTATTGCACGGTCGAACTGAAGGTCCCGCGCACCTCGCCGGCGCTGGTCGTACCGGCCTCGGCGGTCATCTTCAATCAGGACGGCATGCAGGTGGCGGTCGTCGAAAACGACATTGTCCGTCTCCACAAGATCGTGATCACGACCGATTACGGCACCGAAGTCGAGGTCAGCGAGGGCGTTAAGCCAGGCGATCAGGTCATCCTGCAACCGCCGGTCAATGTCGCCGATGGTGACAGGGTCAAAACTATCAACGCCACCCCGGCGACCACATAAACTGCCGAGCGCTGGTTCAGGAGCACCGCGCCAACCGTCACGAGGTCTCAAATGGCAGCGAAAATCAATGTCGTCTTTTACAGCATGTATGGGCATGTCTATCAGATGGCGCAGGCGGTTGCCGACGGCGCCCGCGAAGCCGCCGAGGTGAGCCTGTGGCAGGTGCCCGAACTCGTCTCCGACGAGATATTGGAAAAGAGCGGTGCGGCGACGCTCGCGCGGCCTTTGCTCACGTCCCGGTGGCCAAACCAACGCAATTGGCGGAAGCCGACGCGATCATCTTCGGCACTCCGACGCGCTTCGGCAACATGGCCGCCCAGATGCGAAACTTCCTCGATCAAACCGGCGGGTTGTGGGCGAATGGTGCGCTGGTCGGCAAGGTGGGGAGCGTCTTCACCAGTACCGCATCGCAGCACGGCGGTCAGGAAACCACGCTCGTCAGTTTCCACACCACCTTGCTGCATCATGGGATGATCGTCGTCGGCCTCCCTTACACCGAGCAGCGGCTGACGAACATGGCTGAAATCACCGGCGGCACTCCTTATGGCGCCACGACTTTGACCGGGATCGACGGCTCGCGCCAGCCGAGCGAAAATGAACTCGCCATCGCGCGGTTTCAGGGCAGGCACGTCACGCAGATCACCAACGCCCTGATCGCGGGCCGCAAAGCAATGGGCTAAGCGTATCAGACGGGGAGCTGGACGGTGTCATCCCCCCAGGTGCGGGCTGCCGGCGTGGAGGCGGACAAGGCGCTCTATGGCAAGCTCAGCGCGGCGGCTCGGGTTCGGCCTGACGAAACCCGAAGAGCCGCAGGCTGCTGACCACCGCACCGGCCGCGGCGAAGCCGGCGCCGATCAGCAAGGCCAAGGTAGCGCCGCGCCCGATGCCACCCAGGCTTGCGCCGGTCAGCGCGAAGATCAGGCCGACCACGGCTGCACCCAGGGTCTGCCCGACGAGCCGTGCGGTCGCGAGAATGCCGCTGGCGCTGCCGGCGCGTTCGCGCGGTGCGCTGGCAAGGATGGTGCGGTTGTTGGGGGATTGGAAGAAGCCGAACCCCATGCCGCAGATCGCCATCCACCAGGCGATCCGCAACACCGCCGCGTGTGCTTCCTGGGTGGCCACCAGAACGAGTCCGAGGCTCAATACGGCCAAACCGATCCCGCCGAGAATGCCAGCCGGATAGCGCCGGTCGACGAGCCATCCCGCGATCGGCGCGGTGAAGCCGACCGCCACCGGCCAGGGGGTCATCAAGAGGCCGGTCTCGACCGCCGATCGGCCCAGCACCTCCTCGAGGAAGAACGGCAGCGAGACGAAGGTTAGGTTCTGCGCGGTGAACGAACAGATCGAGCCCAGAACCGAGAGCGCGAACACCGGCCGGGCGAAGAGTTCGAGTGCCAGCATCGGATAAGCCAGCACCCGCTGCCGCCAGACGAAGAGCGCACCTGCGACCACCGCGCCCGCCAGCTCGAACGCGACCGCTATGGTCAACCGGCGAAGATTGTCGATGCCGATGATCAGCGCGCCAAAGGTGGCCGCGCTCAATACGGCGCTGAGCCAATCGAACCGATGACGGGCGAGCGGGGTCCGCGGCAGTTCACGCCCCGCGAACGCCAGGGCGACGAGGCCCAAGGGCACATTAATCGCGAACAGCCATTGCCACGATGCGATCGACAGAATTCCGGCCGCGACACTCGGCCCGATCGCTGCCGAGATCGATCCGACCAAGGCATTGATCCCGATACCCCGGCCGAGCTGGTCGGCGGGATAGATGAAACGGAGCAGCGCCGTGTTGACGCTCATGATGCCGGCGCCGCCAAAACCCTGAAGGACGCGCGAGGCGACGAGTGTCGTCAGCGAGCCCGACAGCGCGCAAGCCAGCGAGCCCAGTGTGAACACGGCCAACCCCGCGATGAAGACGCGCCGGTAGCCGCGCAACTCGCCAAGCGAGGCAAACGGCAACAGCGAGATGGTCACGGAAAGCTGATAGGCGTTGACCACCCAGACCGCATTCGCCGGGTCCGTGCGAAGCTCGGTGGCGATGGTCGGCAGCGCGATGTTGGCGATCGCACCATCGAGCACCGACATCGAAAGGCCGGTCAAGACCACGAGCATTGCATGCAGCCGTTGCGGCTGCGGAAGGCCGTTGCGTCCCCGCATCCCGTTCATGCTTGCCATGAAATTCGGAGCTCTAACCCGTCGAAAACACTGCCCTTGTCGGCAATGATGAAGCCGAGATCTCTGATCGGCGGGATATCGACTCGTGGATAATAGACCTCGTTGACGATGCCGAAACCGAGGTTGAACCATAGCCGCGAGATCCCCAGCGCAGATCCCACCATGTCCTTGGCGCTGCTCGTCCACGTCGGCGCGGTCCCGGGCCCGCCGGGAGCCTGTTCGATCATTAGCCGTTATCCGGGCTTGCCCGGCTCCGGCTCTGCAAATCTGAGGATCTCGTCAACCCCCACAATGTCGTCGCGCGCCTCCTCTCCAACTCGGTTCCGATCTGGTCGTCGGCATTCGCCCCAGGCCTCGAACCGCGCAGGATTTGCGCCTGGAACCCCGGGCACGGGGGACGGGAGACAATAGCGAAAGAATATGCCTCGACGGCGCGCAATCTGTTAGGCTTGGCGGAGGACCGAGGACCGAGGAGACACCAGGTGAATGATACGATGAGCCTGTCTCAGCGCGCCGATGCGCTCGAAGCCAAGATGGCGCGAGAGCTCGATTACATTGTCATCAAGTCACGCCTCTACAGCATGGCCGAGGGCGACATGAGCCCGGCGCCAAATGCCGGCGTGTTGATGAAGGCCAATCCGAACGCGCGCGTCTTGATGGGCGACGACCCGCGCCTGCCGGCGATGCCGGAGAAGCCGACGCTGATGGATTTCTTCAAGTACCGCTTCGGCCCGTGTATGCACCTGCTGCAGAGTGCCCGGCACGCGGTCAAGGCCGACCTGCCCGAGAAGATGGTGCTCGCCTGCCTGCTGCACGATATCTCGACCATCGGCTTCATCCGTGGCGATCACGGCTATTGGGGCGCGCAACTGGTCGAGCCCTATGTCGACGAGGAGGTGACCTGGGCGATCCGCGCGCATCAGGTGCTGCGCTTCTACCCCGACGAGTCGGTCGGCTACGAATATCCGCGGTCCTACATCAGCTCGTTTGGTGAAGATTACCGCCCCGACCCCTACATCGATGAAGACTACAAGCGGATGCGGGACCACAAATGGTACATGTCGGGCCGGCAGATCACTGTGCACGACATCTACTCGTTCGACCCCAACGTGCATGTCGAGCTCGAGGAGTTCACGGATATCATCGGGCGCAACTTCCGCCAGCCGGAACAGGGCCTCGGCTTCGACAACAGCCCGGTCGCGCATATGTGGCGGGCAATGATCCGTCCGGCGAAGTACTTGTAATCTAACCGGCCGCTCGCCGATTAAAGCAAAGCGGCCCCGCTCGGACCGGCCCGATCCACCGCCGCAAAAGCAGGAACCGCTCCGGGGCCGAGTTGTCTTGGCTTGGTACGTCTTCGGGTGCGTACGATATGCTTATCGGCGCGTGTAGCGCGCGGAGAAGCCGATGACCACCCACACATATTCGTCATATTTGGAAATCGACAAGCTGTTGTCGGCGCAACGGTCGATGACCGACTCCGATGACGAGTTGTTGTTCATTGTCATTCATCAGGCGCACGAGCTGTGGTTCAAGCTCGCTATCCACGAGCTCAGCTGTGCCATCGAGGCACTGCAACGGGAACGTCCCAGCAACAGCGACTGCATCATCGCGTTCAAGCGCTTGTCGCGTGTCAGCGAGATCCAGCGCGTCTTGATCGCATCCTGGGGCGTATTGACGACACTGACCCCCGACGAATTTCATGTGTTTCGCTTGACGGTCGGCCAAAACGGCGCCTCCGGCTTCCAATCAATTCAATATCGTGTCCTCGAATTCAAATTGGGGCTCAAATATCGTACCGTCCGCTTCGAGAAGCCGGTCGAGGACGGGTATCAGACCGTGGAGTTCGATGTCTTTGCGAATGCGCGCTCCGAGGATGATCGGCAGGCGCTGGATAATGCTCTGAACCGTCCCAGTATTTACGATGCGGTGAGCTATTACATCTCGAAGCACCTGCCGATGTTCGGCATCCAGGATGCTGCGATCGGCGATTACGCTGAGCCGTATCGCAAGAAGCTGCCGGTGTTCAATGCATGGCGATACGTCTATCAAAACCGCGAAAACGAACCCGAGCTGTACCAATTGGGTGAGAAATTGGTTGACCTGGAGGACGCATTCCGGCGTTGGCGCTTTGTGCATCTGACGACGGTCTCCCGGGTGATCGGGAACAGTACCGGAACCGGGGGCTCGACCGGGCTGCGCTACCTGCGCCAAGCCGCCAACAAGCTGCTCGACGACCCGATGTATCCGGAGCTTTGGGACGTCCGGAACGCGATGTTCAGCCCCACCGAATTCGACCTTGGGAGCGCCGGATATTAGTGTCACTCGATACGGATGCCCGCCTCCTTCGCCACCCGGATCCACCTCAAGATTTCTTGATGGATGAACGAGGCGAAGCTGGCGGGCGAGCCGCCGACGGGCTCCCCGCCGATCGCGGCGAACTGCTTTGCCGTATCGGGCTCGTGGACGATGCGGTCGAACTCGGCGTTGAGACGAGTGATCACCGCCGCGGGCGTTCCGGCCGGCGCCAGCACCCCGAACCACACAACAGCGGTAAAGCCGGGCAGCGTCTCGGCGATGATCGGCAGCTCGGGTGCTGCAGGGGCATGATGCGCGCCACTGACGGCGAGCGCGCGCAGCCGGCCGTCTTGCACCATCGGCAGTGCGGTGAGGATCGGGGCCAGCATGACCTGTGCTTTATCAGCGGCGACGGCCTCGAGCGCTGCTGCGGCACCGTCGTAGGAAGCGCGGATTATTTCGGCGCCCGTGGTGATCTTGAACAGCACGAAGGCAAGCTGGGTCGGGCCGCCGGCGCCGCCCGCGGCGTAACGAAGCATGCGCGGGTGACTCTTGGCGTAAGCAATCAGATCCTCGACCGAATCGACGGGCAGCGATGGGCTCACCACGAGCATGAGCTGCGAGGCCACCAAGAGCGAGACCGGCGCGAACGCCTTTTCAGTGTCGAAGGGCAGCTTGCCGTAGGTCCCGGGGTGGATCGTGTGCGTGCTCGACGCGAGCAGCAAGGTGTAGCCGTCGGGCGGCGCCCTGGCGACGGCGTCGCTGCCGACGATGCCGTCGTCGCCGCTGATATTGTCGATCGTAACGCTCTGGCCGAGGCGCTCGCCGAGCTTGGGTCCGACGATGTGCGCCACGACATCGACCGGCCCGCCCGGCGGAAACGGTACGACGATGCGGATCGGCCGATCCGGATAAGCGGCCCCGGCATTCGCGCAAAAGCCGAGCATGATCAGCAGCACGCAAAGGCGGATCGGGACCCTCATGGTTCTACCTCCGAGGTCGGCGGTCAGTCTCGCGCCGGGTCGGCGACAGCGCAACATCGGCATCAAAAGGTGAAGGCGTAGAGGCGGCCGTCGGCGCCGACATAGAGCCGATCGCCGGCAACGAGCAAATCTTGGAAATGTCGCAGTCCGGTCATCTGATCTTCCGGACCGCCCCCGTCAAACAGTGGCTCGCCGGTATCGCCGCGATAGCCGTGCAGCCGATCGTCGCCCTCGGCGCCGAGAATCCAGACGATCGGGTTCGCACGGCCATCGGTCGTTGTGACGATCGGCGAACCCTCGCCTCGCAACGCACCGCACCATCCGGTCACGAGCGTGGGAGGGGAGCCGGCGCGAATCTGCAAAACGGTCAGTGCGCCGGGCCGGAGGGAGGTCGGGCAGTGCGCACCCCTTCCCTGGAACGCTACGTAGACGCCTTCCCCAGCCGGATAGGCTGCGGGTGCCGTGCGGATCGGGCCGGTCGATACGATCTCGGAGGCGAGGCCGCCGCCTAAGCCGCCGAGGCGGTTGCGATCGAGCAGGTAGGCTCGCGCGTCCTTGCCGAGCGCCAAGACGAGCGCCCGCTTGCCTCCGCCAAAGGGCACATCCAAGGGCAGCGGGTTGGTGCCGCCGAGATCGGCATCGCGCGCATCGAGCGCATGCCAGTCGGTCGGGGCGAAGAAATCTTCCGGCTGGTCGCGACGGCGAAGATCCGGGGCGAGGCGAAAGACCGCCTCGCCGTCGCTCCAGGTCGAAACATCTATAGTATTCCCGGTGGCGACGAACAGCGAGCGGCCGTCGCTGGCGATCCCACCCGGCGCCCAGATCCCGCCGCCCCACCCGCGTGTGCTCCAGCTGACGATGTCGCGAGGGTTCTGCACGCTGACGCCGACGACCCAGCCGCGGTAATCCCCGCAATCGCCGTAATGACCCCCATAGGGGACGTAGACGCGTCCGTCGAAGATGGCGAGCGCGCCGCGCTGGTTCTGATCGCGCGTGTTGAAACGCTGGCTGCGCGCCGCGATTGCTTCGGCGACATCGACCGGCCAACCCGGCAACGGCGAGCCGTCCTTCAGCGACAGGGCAAAAACCCGGTGATGCGGACCGGCCGCGTCCGCGACCATCGCGGCGACATAGACCGCTTGGGTCGCCTCGTCGATGACCGGCGTGCCGGTGATGCCCAACGGGTCGATGTTGCCGCAAGACAACGTCGAGAGCGGCACGGGCCGGCCCAAAGAGCGCACCCAGATCTCACTGCCCGAGCCCGCATCGATCGCGTAGACATTGTTGTCCTCGGTGGCGACGAGGAGCTGCCCGGACGCCGATCCCGGCGGTCGCCAATAGAGCGGCTGGGCATAGAGATGGCCAGAGATCCGCGGATGAAAGCTCGGGTCGAGGCGGATGTTGCGGGCGCGCTCCCAGGTCAGCGCGGGCACGGTGAAATCGCCGCTCCGGTCGGCGCTGCCGTGATAGGTCAGCACCGATTGCCCATGCGCGCTCCCACAGATCGCCAGCCCGAGAAAGAGAGCGCCGAGCCCGGCCCGCCGCCGCGGGGTCGGGTCACTGTCGACCTCGTTGCATTTCTCTGACGGCAGGGAAAACATCGATTTCAGCCTTGAGAATTGCCCTCGTGAGGTCCAGAATCTATTATATATCAGCAACTTGGTCTGATTTTGCTAGCTCGGCCGGCAGCGGAATTTTTCCCCTTCGGCAGCGGATTGGCAGCGGAATTCGGGCAGTCACCCAGCGCACTCTGGCATAGCCGCGACGAGGCTGGTATTGCGTCACCTTTCGCCGCCGAAACCCGGAACGCAAGCGATGATCAGCGATCCCATCGAATTCGAGCTGTTCAAGAACTCGCTCTTTTCGATCGCCGACGAGATGGCGCTGACGATCTTCCGTACGACCTACTCCGGCGTGCTGAAGGACAATATGGATTATTCGACGGCGATGTTCGACGCCTCGGGAAATCTGGCGGCGCAGGGGCTGACCCTACCCGGCCACCTGGGCTCGATGCCGACGGCGATGGCCGCGATCCGGGAGGCCTTCGCCGGCAAGATCGAGCCGGGTGACGTCTACATCCTGAACGACCCGTTTCAGGGCGGCATGCATCTACCCGACATCTTTGTCTTCAAGCCGATCTTCTGCGACGGCGAGCTCCTCGCCTATGCCGGCACTGTATGCCATCACACCGATGTCGGCGGCCGGGTGCCGGGATCGAATGCTTCCGATTCGACCGAGATCTTCCAGGAAGGGCTGCGCATCCCGCCGCTCAAGCTCTTCGAGCGCGGCAGCCGCAACGACACGCTCTATGCACTGATCGAGCGCAACGTCCGGGTGCCGGTAAAGGTTTTCGGGGACCTGCGCGCTCAGCTCGCCGCCTGCCACATCAGCGAGCGCTCATTGCTTGAGCTCGCCGGACATTACGGGGCCGACAAGGTCGAGCACTACATGATCGAGCTGATCGATTATTCGGAGCGCATGACGCGTGCGGCGATCCGCGAGTTGCCGGACGGGGTCTACGGTTTTGTCGACCACATCGACGATGATGGTATCGATGTCGGCAAGCCGATCCCGCTCAAGGTGACCGTCACCAAATCGGGCGATCAGATATCAGTCGATTGGACCGGCTCGTCGCCGCAGGTCAAGGGTGCCATCAACAACACCTTGTCCTTCACGAAATCGGCGAGCTATTGCGCGATCCGCTCGATCTTGCCGGCCAATATACCGAACAACGAAGGAGTGTTCCGCGCGATCGACGTCACCGCACCATCGGGCACGATCGCCAATGCCGTATTGCCGGCCGCCTGTGCCGCGCGCGGCCTGACCGGCTTTCGCATGGTCGACTGCATGTTCGGAGCACTCGCCCAGATGCTGCCCGACAAGGTGTTCGCGTCCTCCGACGGCGGCAACACCGGGATCTCGATCGGCGGCTGGGACACGGACCGGCGACCCTTCATCTATGTCGATTTCACCTGCTGCGCCTGGGGCGGACGCCCCTACGCCGACGGCCTCGACGGCAATTCCAACATCTATGCCAACATGGCCTCGCAATCGATCGAGGTCACCGAGACCGAGCAGCCGATCGCGATCACCGCCTACGAATTCATTCCCGATGCGATGGGCCCCGGAAAATTCCGCGGCGGCGCGCCGTTCCGCCGCGACTACCGTTTCCTGGCCGAGGAGGGCATCCTGCAGGTGCGCTCCGACCGGCGCGATTTCCGCCCCTATGGGCTTTATGGCGGCGCGCCCGGCAAGCCGTCGATGAATTATCTGAACCCGGCCACCGAGAACCGTCCGCTGCCGTCGAAATTGACGATGACGATCCGCCGCGGCGACGTGTTCAGGCATGAGGTCGCCGGTGCGGGCGGCTGGGGCGATCCGCTCGACCGCGATCCGGCGATGGTATTGCGCGATGTCAGAAACGAGCTCGTCTCGCTCGCCTCGGCGCAGGCCGATTACGGCGTGGTGTTGGCCGGAAAGCCGCTCGCGGTCGATGAAGCGGCGACGCGGGCTCGGCGCGAAGCGCTCCGCCGCAGGCGCAATTGGCTTCGAACGCCGGCGATCAGCTGGGACCCACCCGACCTCGCGGTTGCCGCAGAATAGGGGATGAAAGTAGCCCCTCACCCCGACCCTCTCCCCGCAAGCGGGGCGAGGGAGCCCGGTGGCCATTCCCCTCGCCCCGCGTGGGCGGGGAGAGGGAGGGACCCGCCGCGCCAGCGACGGGAGGGTGAGGGGCGGTTGGCGACGGGTATTGCCGTATGACCAAATACAGGGTCGGCGTCGATATCGGCGGCACTTTCACCGACATTGTCTTCCTCGGCGAGCACGGCGAGCGGCTGACCAAGAAGGTTTCCTTGACCGTCGACAATTACGCGACGGGGATTGTCGATGGGCTCGCCGAGTTGGCCCGCGAGCGCTCCCTCGATGCCGCCGATATCGTCGAGCTGCTGCACGGCACGACGGTCGCCTCGAATGCGATCCTCGAACTGAAGGGCGCCCGTACCGGCCTGATCACGACAAAGGGCTTCCGCGACGTTCTTGAGATCCGCACTCTACGAATGCCGCGACTCTATGACTTGGCGTGGACCAAGCCACCGCCGCTCGTCGAGCGCCATCTGCGTGTCGAGGTCGACGAGCGCGTCAATGCGACGGGTCAGGTCGAGCGGCCTCTCAGCGAGGCCGATGTCATGGGGGCGATCGAGAAGCTGCTGAACGAGGGGGTCGAGGCAATCGCCGTCTGCCTCATTCATTCCTACCTCAACCCGGCGCACGAGCAGCTGGTCAAAAGAGTAGCGGGCAAAATGGCACCCAAAGTGACCCTCTGCATCAGCTCCGAGGTATTGCCGGAGATCAAGGAGTACGAGCGAACCTCGACCACCGTCATCAACGCCTATGTCAGACCGATCGTCGAAAAATACCTGTCAAGCCTGACCGCCGAGCTCGCGCGCTTCGGGGTCGATGCGCCGCTTTTGCTGATGCAATCGAACGGTGGCCTGACCACTGCCAAGGCTGCCGCCCTCACTCCGATGAACATCATCGAAAGTGGGCCGGCGGCGGGTGTTGTCGGGGTCCAGGCGCTGATCCGGCAGATCGGCATCGCCAAGGCGATCTCGTTCGACATGGGCGGAACCACGGCCAAGGCCTCCTTGATCGAAAACGGCGAGCTCAGCCGCGCCCTCGAATATTCGGTCGGCGGTGGCGTCATGATCGGCTCGCGGCTATTGTCGGGCGCCGGCTACACATTGAAGGTTCCGGCGATCGACCTGGCGGAGGTTGGAGCCGGCGGCGGGTCGGTTATCTGGATCGATGCCGGCGGCGCATTGCAGATCGGGCCGCAGAGTGCCGGCGCTTCTCCGGGTCCGGTCTGTTACGGTCTCGGTGGCACCGAGCCCACCTTGACCGATGCCAACGTCGTTCTCGGCTACATCAACCCCGATCATCTGGTCGGCGGCGCGTTGAAGCTCGCCGCGCCGAAGGCGCGCTCGGTCATCGCAGAGAAGGTTGCGCGGCCGCTCGGCATGACCGTCGAGGAGGCCGCGTGGGGGGCCCATCTGATCGCCGGATCGAACATGATCCGTGCAATCAAGGCCGTATCGAGCGAGCGTGGCCGCGATCCGCGCGACTATGCGCTGGTCGCCTTTGGCGGCAACGGGCCTTTATTTGCCGCTGTGATGGCTGCGGCACTGATGATCCGGCGGGTCGTGATCCCCCCTTCGGCCGGCGTCTTCTCGTCCTATGGACTGCTCTACTCCGAAGTCGCCTATCACTTCACCAAGACGAGGAAGGCGTTGCTCGCGGCGATCGACCCCGCGCAGATCGACGCGATCCTCGGTGAGCTCGAAGAGGAGGCCAGGGCGCGTCTCGCCGAGGACGGTTTCGCCGAGGATCGGATCGCGCTCGAGCGCCATGCCGGCCTCCATTACCAAGGCCAATCCTTCGAATTAGAGGTTCCAGTACCTGCCGGCACGATCGACCGAACGGTCCTCACGGCACTCGACGAAGCCTTTGGCCTCGAACATGAGCGGACCTATGGCCACCGCGCCGGCGCCGAGGAGCCGGTCGAGCTGGTCACCCTCAAAGTGGTCGGGCGCGGCGTCCCCGCAGTGCCGCGCGCAGCGCTCGCGGCAAAGGCCGAGCTGCCGGAAAGTGTCGTGATTGCCGAGCCGCTGCGGCAAGCCTATTTCGGCCCGGTCCGTGGCTGGCATGACACTGACGTCGTCAACCGCGCCGATCTCGCCGAGCCCCGAAAGGGGCCTTGCATCGTCGAGGAATACGATTCGACCTGTGTTGTCCCGCCCGGCGCGATCGCGAGCCTCGACCGCTATGGCAATATCATTATCGATGTACCGGCGGGGACCGACTCATGCTCCAATGCGTCAAATGATTCAGTCTCAGTCTGACCGGCTTGCCCGGTCTTGTGCCGGGCACCCACGGAACCCGGCAAGGCGTGTGCGAGCGGCTCGTCGTGGCCGGGCCAAGCCTGCTGAGAGCCTGTGAAACGATCCCTCACCACTCATGCTTCGTCACCCCGGCGCAGGCCGGGGCCCATCGTGCCGCGGCACGGACCTTTAGTTGTTGTCTAAGCGATTGCAACTGCTCGAAAAGCTTGGAGTGGCGGAACCATGGGTCCCGGCCTTCGCCGGGAAGACAGAAGTAATTTGCGCTGAACCGTGAGCACGATCTTCATTCGTTCGCAAACTCTGAGGAGCGCTCGCAGAGCGCGTCTCGAAGCACGCGCCGACATTGATGCACCCTTTTGTGCCTCCGTTGCCGTTGCGCAGGTATCTGCAGCTGGGCATGATTGCCCGATACAGACTTATGGGTAAAGACCAGGGCCAAGCCCGGCCACGACGATTGAGTGCATCATCGGTCTGGGTCTGAACACCAGTGAGGATCACGATAAGGAGAACGATTCGATGCGCCGTGCAACTCTGATAGCCACCGTCCTGCTGGGCTTGGGTTCGGTCCTGCTGACCGGCGAGCCCGCCTTCGCCCAGAACGGCGCGATCGCCTGGGATAGGGAGACTGGTAAGTACGGTGCCAGCTGGAACAAAGCCACCGCGCAAGATGCGGCCGAAGCGGCGTTGAGTGACTGCGGGGCTTCCGGCTGCAAGGTGATAATTCGCACTCGTCGGGCAATGTGCGCAGCGCTGGCGACGAATGAAAGCGGGAAATACGCGGGCGGCGCCTCGCGCAGAGACCGTGAGGCAGCCCGGCTCGCTGCTCTGAAAGACTGCGAGAAAGGCAAGGCCGGCGAGTGCACCGTTCGAGTGACCGACTGCAACAAATAACCCGCGGCAGGGGCACTACGAGCATCCACGGTGCTGCTCGATGCACTGGCCGCGAACGACTGGGGGCGCCTGCAGCGACATTTGTTCCAGACCCCGGGGACCATAATCTGCTGATGGTCGAGCCTATGGGCCTACCGATGCGACAAACTGCCTTGGGAAAGTGCGAGGTGGTGAGCGAGGTTCCGCTTCGTGCGCGTGGAGACAATCGGTGGTGGTGTGTCGGTCACATGGTCAGGGATGACCGCCGCTCGGTGGTAGCGCTCTTGTTGCGGGGCGAGAATCGCCAGCTTGCGGTCTGGTAGCCGGTTGCGTCGACCCGGATGCGCAGAGGGTCCGCTCGGGGTCGAGAGCGGTCGGACTAGCTTGCCCTGCCCTACCCCAGGCAGGACACCTGCCCCACCTCGCTGAGGAAATTCTCTCTAGAAAAGCTGCCCTACCTGTCCTACCTGCCTACCTGACTCAGGAATTTCGCTAGCAGGCATTACTTGGACGCATATCACGAATTGCCACCGCCGGCTATCTGCGGGCGTTGGCCGCCGTAGAATGAAAGGCCGGATGGAGAAAACAATGTCGACCAGCTCCACCACGCCCTTGCGCCGGCTGCGGCAGACCGGCGCCTTCCTTATGTTGCTCGCCGCCGCGGCCTGCGCCTCGCCGCCACCAACGGCCTCAGTGTCGCTCCCGCTCATCCCGGCAGGCGAGGCCCGCGTCTGGTTCTACCGGCCAGTGGACGCATATGACAGCCTGGACACCCCCTACATCCGCATGAACGACGCGATCGTTGGGATATCCCTACCGAACGGCGCGTCGTATCGCGACGTTCCGGCCGGGCAATACCACATCGCCGTCGACAGCTATGGCAAGGACTTCGGCCAGGACAAGGACGTCGTACTCGTCGCCGGACAGGAGCTGTTCATCAAGGTCGTGTCGTTGCGATCATGGATCCAGGGTGGCGGCAACGGCGGCTCTGGCGAGGGTGCCGGCGGCGACTACTCGCGCGCCGCCTTCTACGTCTGGCTGATCCCGCCCGAGGTCGCCCGAGCCGATGTGGCACGCAGCGCGTTCTACGGCAGTTGATCGCCGGCTGGAGCCGTACTTTGCCTACGCGGCGCAAGAAGTGCTGTTTGAATGCTTCTGTAAGATCGAGGCGCCGTAGGAGTCCCTGATTTCATACGCCGGGCCGAAGGTCCGCAAAGGGTCGACTTGAGCCATTGAACCGGGGTGGGCTCGATTGAGTGCCCTGATGGTAGATGCAGAGCACTTCGGGGATATTCGCGGTCAGCGGCGGCGGTCAGTCGAGGCCTGCGCCGTAGCGGTCGTAGAGGCCGGATGCCGGTGGCCGACTGCAACAAATGACCCGGGGCAGAGATGCGGGCGCCTCGGCTGCTCTAGGTGGCGGTCGATGCGACGCCTATTTGGCGGCCTCGACACCTCGCCGTCCCTGCTCCTGGGCGAAGTGGCGCTCGACAGCGCTCGCTGCGGCGGCTTTGCGTTTGGCGCTGAATGCTTCACGATTGGCGCGCATCCAGTCCATCGATTGCGAGCGCCAGGCGCTGCGCTCCTCGAAGCGCGGCAATACGTAGCGCGCGAATAATTCGTAGGAGCGCTTGGTCGCTTCCCATTCTGCCCAGTCATGAGCGAGCATCAGGATGCAGCCGAAGCCGCCGGTCTTCGTCCAGTAGTTCTCCAACACGCGCAATGCATCATCGGGCGTGCCGATGGCGCCGCGCCCGCCCGCATTGATCTCCTCGATGCTCGGCATGCCGATCGCCGCACCGCCCTCGGGGTTGACCGAATACGAATAGAGCTGCCACTTCTCGAAGCCGGCGCGGACGTTCTCGATCGCCTTGTCGCGCGTCTCGGCGATGTGAAACGGCGCCATGACGCGATAGTCCCGTCGATCCATCGTGCGGCCCTGCGCCCGAGCCTCTGTATTGGCGAGCTCCCAGTTGTAGTCGAGCGTGTCGTAGCCGTTCGGGCTGCCCGCCATCACGCACAGCATGCCGAGGTCGTAACGCCCGGCGAGCTTACCGCCATAAGGGGTGACCGCGCTGGCGATCGCCAGATGCGGCCGCGGTTTCGAGTAGGGGCGCAGATGCAGCCGCGCCTCGCGCATCGTGTACCAGTCGCTCTGCTGGGTAATGATCTCGCCGTCCAGCAGGCGAGTGATGATGTCGATCGCGTCGGCCATGCGGTCGCGCTGGGTCTCGGGATCGATGCCGAGCATCATCGCGTCGGAGGGCAAGAGGCCCGGCCCAAAGCCGAACATCGCCCGCCCGCGCGTCTGGTAGTCGAGCTGAACGATCCGGTCCGCCACCAACAGCGGATGGTGATAGGGCAGCGAAATGACCCCAGTGCCGAGTCGGATGTTCCGGGTGCGCTCGGCGGCGGTGGCGATGAACAATTCGGGCTGGCCGTAGATCTCGTAGCCCCCCGAATGGTGCTCGCCGATCCATGCTTCGGCGTAGCCGAGCTTGTCGAGCCACTGCATCAGCTCGAAATCGCGCTCCATGCACAACAACGGATCTTCATCGTTGGGATGGAACGGCGGCAGAAATACCCCTGCGCGAAGTGTGCGAAACTCGGCCATGCTGCTCCTCCTCCGCTCGAATTCGGGCGAGATACTAGCGGATGCAACGACGCCGGCCGAATTTTTTTCCTTCGGTTTGACGACCCTCGGCGGAAGCTACGCGAAGTGGATCGCGCAGCGGCACGCTTTTCCGCTTACGCTTGCCAGCGGCTACTCCGCTGCAAGTAAACTTCCGGGCTCGTGCGAAGCGGCCACCGGGTGCCCGTCGCGGCGCCACCAATCGATCCCGCCGAGCAGTTCTTTGGCACGAAATCCGAGCCTAGCGAGTTTGTACGCGCCCTTGGTCGATGCATTGCAACCGATCCCGTCGCAATAGACGACATAGACCTTGCTGCCGTCGAGCCGTGCAGTAGTCTCGGCACTCATCTCGCGATGTGGGAAGCTGACGGCGCCGGGAATGTGGCCAGCAGCGTACGCATCGCGGGAGCGGGCGTCGATCACAACGATGTCGGAAAGTCCGGCTCTGAGATCAACGGACAAATCCCACGAATCAGTATGGAAGCGCAGTTTGTCTTCCATCACCCTCGCGATTTCACCTGGCTCGGGCGCGCCATATTCGAGAACTGCGGAAATCTCATGCGCCATGATCGACCCCGTTCCAGGAGGGATATTCCGATCTTCGATCGTCTGAGCTTGAGGATCAACCGCAAGCCGAATGCCTCACCACGCGCGATCAGCCCGCGATGGCCTCGGCGTGGCGGAGAAAGCGGCGGTTTGGGGCGCTGCGCGGGCGGGTCCCCAGGCGTTCGTGCGCCAGCGACAGGGCAACGTCACGCTGACCGGCGCGCACGGCCGCCTCGGTCAGGGTCCAGTCCACGACGTCACGTTGCGCGTGGCTGCCGCCGATCTGCCATAGATCGAAGCGAACGGGCAGTAACCACTCTACCGCCCGGTCGTAGGCGCCGCGGTGGAACGCCGCGAGACCCTCGACCACCGGAATGCCGACGGTGCGATAGAGACAGGCCGCCTCGACGGCGCTGGCGGCCGTCTCGCGCATCGCCTCGAGCCGCCGCTCGACCAACGCCTCCCGACCCGACCGCAACTCGGCCATCGCAGCGTGAATGTCGGTGAACACGAGGCATTTCCCGTCGGCATGGTCCTGCCACAAACCAGCCTGCTCGGGCCAGCGGTCGCCGGTGTCGCAACCGAGTGTGTCGAGCCGCCACAAGAGTGCCGTGGCGTTGGTCAGGCTGAGGGCGACCGGGCGTTGAGTGGCGCGCATCGGCCCGTCATAGAGTGCCAATGCCGCGTCGTACTGCCCGAGTTCGAGGTGGAACAGCGCCTTGTGCCACCAGATATGGACCTGGTTCATGTGGCTAGGGGTCGACCACAGCGCCTCCCGCGCCGTCATCCACCCCAACCCGTCCTCCGGGCGCCCGGTCATCTCCATCACGTGTGCCACCGTGTGGTGCGGCCAGAAACTCAACGGCTCGAGTTCGGCGGCTTCGCGTGATTCGTCCTCGGCTCTTGCGTAATCGCCGGCTTCCTCCAGCCCAAAGCCGTGCATGGCCAGCAGGGTCCCGTAGCCCGGTTGGTCTTTGGACCAAAAGGGCAGGGCCCGCGCGGACCGATCCCGCACCCAAGGGAAGCGTCCCAGGAACCCGTCGGTCACTGC
This sequence comes from uncultured Alphaproteobacteria bacterium, assembly GCA_963703745.1. Taxonomy (GTDB): domain Bacteria; phylum Pseudomonadota; class Alphaproteobacteria; order ATCC43930; family CGMCC-115725; genus AP-15. Next base: position 282,852 of record CAVPFL010000004.1, read on the forward strand.
GGCACCCTGATGCGCGACAAGGTCGAACGGGTAGCGCATCAGGTGGCGGTCGAGCACCGCGACGGCGCCGGCCCGGGCGCCTTGGACCAGATGGGAAAGGGCGGCGAGATGGGCCTGCTCACGCTCGTTCAACGTTAAGGGCCGGGCGGTTTCGACCAGCGCCTTAGCCTGGGTCAGTAGCCCAGGATCGTTGGCCAGCGCGAACACCCAGGCTTTGCCCAGATATGCCATCGCGAAGTCCGATGCGGCCTGACATGCCGCGTCGAACAGGCCGATCGAGTCGCCGCGGACAAGGTTGAACGCCCGCACTGCCTCGTCGTATGTGGTCGCGGCTTCGGCCGTCGCCCCGGAGAGGTAATGCCCCTGGGCATCCCGGATCATGGTCGTTCCCTCGCTTTCGAGTGCCGGTCTGGTCTCGTCGTCATTCCCGCGACAGCGGGAATCCAGAGTGTCTAGAGCCGCGGCGGTTGCCCCTGGACCCCCGCTTCCCGCGGGGGTGACGATTTGCCTGATCGGGCGAACTAGCTCAATAGGTGGAAATCTCGATCGAGTTATGGTCCGGGTCGTCGATGTAGACCGACTGGATCGTGCCGATCGCCCCGGCACGCGGGCCCTGCATCCGAACCGGCACGCCGCAATGATCGAGATGGGCCGTGATCTCGCTCATCGGCGTCTCGGTGACAAAACAGATATGCGCAGGCATCCGTTTCTCGCCGCTCATCGCCATCGGGCCTTTGGCGGCGTCGAGATGGATCTTCTGTTGGCCGAAATAGAGTGCAGCTCGGCCTTCGCCCATGCTCTCGGTCTTCATGCCGAGCACGCGATTATAAAACTCGATGCTGCGCTCGATGTCGGCGACGGTCAGGTTCAGATGGTCTATGCGCTCGATCTTCATATTCGGCCTCGTCGGTTTGAGGGGTTTTTGAGCTTGCCACGGTGTGGGGCATCTGGCCAGAGCAGCGGAAGTGAGGCAAGATTTCCGCCATGATCTCGGAGCAGGAAGCCCGCTTTCTGGCCAATTGCCGGGTCGGTCATCTCGCGACTGCCGATGCGCGGGCGACGCCTCATCTCGTACCGGTTTGCTTTGTCGTCAGCGACGGCGCGCTCTACATAACGATCGACCAAAAGCCGAAGGGCGACGTCCGGGCGCTAAAACGCCTAAAAAACATCCTCCAAAATCCGCGCGCCGCCTTTGTCGCCGACCGCTGGGACGAGGACTGGACCCGGCTCGGTTGGGTCATGCTGCGCGGGCCCGCCGAAATCCTCGCCGACGGCGCCGAGCACGACCGGGCGCAGGCATTGCTCCGCGCGCGCTACCCCCAGTATCGCAGGATGGAACTCGACAACCTCCCGGTCATCGCCATCCGCATCGACCGGGTGATCAGTTGGGGCGATCTTTCGGTGGAGCCGTCATCTGATCGCGGCTAAGCTCGCCGCCTGGATTCACCAATACTCGACCAAGAGAGGGAACATGGATTTTGGCGCGGCGATGTTCTTCACCGACTACTCGATGAAGCCGGCCGAACTCGGCCAGGCGCTCGAGGCGCGCGGCTTCGAGTCGGTGTGGGCGCCCGAGCATTCGCATATCCCGAGCTCGCGGCTGACGCCGCCGGCGGGAGGCGGGCAACTGGGCAAGCAGTACTACGACGTGATGGACCCGTTCGTCACCTTGACGGCGGCCGCGATGGCGACAAAGACGTTGAAGGTCGCGACTGGCGTGTGCCTGGTGAGCCAGCGCGACACGATCCAGACCGCAAAGCTCGTCGCGACGATCGACCAGGTCTCGGACGGGCGGTTTCTGTTCGGCATCGGCGGCGGCTGGAACCAGGACGAGATCGAAAGTCACGGCACCGTCTTCAAAACGCGCTTTCAGAAAATGCGCGAGCAGATCGAGGCGATGACGGAGATCTGGACCAAATCCGAGCCCGAATACGAGGGCGAGATCGTCAACGTCCCGAAGATGCGAACCTGGCCGAAGCCATTGCAGAAGCCGCGTCCGCCGGTCATCGTCGGGGGTGCATTCCCGCACAGCGCGCGGCGCGCACTGCGCTATGGCGACGGGTGGGTGCCGAATGCGAGCCGGCCGACATATTCCGATGTCACCGAGTTTCTACCGCAATTCCGTCAGATGGCAGCGGAGGCGGGGCGCGACCCGGCCAGCGTGCCGGTCACGATTTTCGGATCGCCCGACAATCTCGACCGGGTCAAGCGCTATCGCGATCAGGGCATCGCAAGGGTCGTGACGATGCTGCCCTCGGCGCCGGCTGCCGAGGTCCTGCCGATCCTCGATCGCTGGGCGGCGCTGATCCGTCAGACGGCGCACTAATTCAATTGGGCGCGTAGCTGCTGCAGGATTGCCGCCGCTTGATGCCGCGCTGATCCCTCGGGGGCACGCACGATATACTGTTCGAGCGCCGCGCCGGCCGCGCGCATATTGCCGAGGTGCCGGTGCAGCATCCCGGCCTCGCGCCACAGCTCGGCGAGATCGGGCGCCAACATCAGCATCGTTTCGATCACCGCCTGCGCCCGCTCGTGGTGCTGCGCCTGCAGCAGGCGTGCCTTGAGATTATTTTGCAGGCGCAACAGCACGTCGCGATCCGATACCGTCATATAGTGCTCGGGCGAAAGTTCGCTGTCCGGGCCGGCGGCGGCCTTTAGCAATTCGCGCAGTTCCGCCGCACCGCATATTTGGCCGCCATGGAACGGGTCGACGATGACCCGCTCCGCGCCATTGGCCAGCCCGACCAGAAAGTGGCCGGGAAAAGCGAGCCCGGCGATATCCCATCCCTGGGCCCGCGCGGCATGGATGTAGAGGATGCCGAGCGCCACCGGCAGACCCTTGCGGCGGTCGACCACCCGCATCAGATTGGCGTTCTGCAGGTCGTCATAGCTCAGCTCGTCGCCGGAGTAGCCGTTTTTCAGCAGGATGATCTCGTTGAGCGCATGAGTGCGAGCGGCGAGGTCTCCGGCAGCACCTTGGTGGCGACCGACATCGCGGGCGAGCAGCCGCAGATGATCGCGATAGCGTCTGAAGGCAACCCGCGGGCGCTCGAACGAGGCGAGCGCCAACGCCGCCTCGGCAATCGGCAGAACGCGCTCGCCCGAGGCGCCCAGCTCGCGAAGAAAACGCGCGCATGTCTCCGGATCGGAGGTTTCTGGCGGCTCGTTCATTCCATCCTTAGAGCTTTTGGACCTCGACCGGTGTCGTCGGGGCGGCGGCCGGAGCCCCTGAGCTCGATGCTCCCGAAGGCGGCGGCGCAGCATTCTGGGCTGCAACGGGACTGCCCGGCCGGATATCGACATAGGAAACAACGCGCTTTACGTCCGGGGTCGTTCGTGCCGCCGTCGTGGCTATGTCGAGCTCTTCTTGGGAGCGCGCCGAGCCGATCAAATAGACCGATTTGTTCACGGTCTCGACCGTGTAGTTGACCGAGCGAACATTCGGATTGAAGGCCAGCTCGGTTCGCACTCGCGAGCTGATCCACGTGTCCTTGGCACTATCCCACGTACTTTCGTCCGGCGCGACTTCGATCTCGTCATACATCGCCCGCACACCCGAAACCCGGCTCGCGACCTCCTTGGCTTGCGCCTTGAACTCCGGGTTCGGTGCGGTCCCGGTCAACAAGGTGCGTCCCTCATAGACAGTGACGTTCAGATCCCGTTGCATCAACGGGTTCGTCTCCAACCATGCGCTTTGAATATTCGTCTTGATCTTGAGATCGTCAACGGTGCCACCGGTGCCGCGTTCTTGGTTGGCGGCGTAGCCCGTCCCGCCGGCCGCGCCGAGGCCCGCGACGATGGCCGCCGGACATCCGCCGAGGACGACCGGCAAGGCAAGGATTAACACGATACCGATGATCGGACGGAAACTCGACATGCTCGGCCCCCCGGCTGAGAAACAATCCCCGAGCCATTGTCGGATAAACGCGGGTCTCGTCCAATGGCGAGCGGGCTCTCGTACTACCCGCCTCCGAGACCGGGAGATTCGCTAGTCGTCGGCGCGCCATGCACCGCGCCAATGACGCGGCAGGCGCAGGGGCGCCACCAGCATCAGGTCGAATCGGAGGTTGAGACCGGCGAGGTCGGATCGCTGCAGCAAAAAAGCTTCGGCGGCACGAGCGATCCGCCGTCGCTGGCGCGGCGCGAGTGCTACCGCCGCCGCGGCGAACTCTCCGCGCGACTTTACCTCGATGACCGCGAGCACCTTGCCGCGGCGGGCCAGAATGTCGATCTCGCCGGCCGGACAGCGCCAGCCGCGCGCCAGAATATGCCAGCCACGCAGCCGAAGGTGCCACAGGCAGAGCCACTCCGCCGCGCGGCCGCGGCGTTGCGCGCGCCGGCGGCGGAGCGCAGCACTCTTTCGCCTGACTTGCCTCATCCCTTCTCGCTCCGGATGGCGAGGGCTCGCCGATAGAGCTCGCGGCGCGGAAGGCCGGTTTCCGCGGCGACCGTTGCGGCGGCGTCGCGCATGCCGAGGTTGGCGAGTACGGCTCGCAACCGGCTATCGACCACCGCCTGATCGGGTGCGGTCGGTTCGGGTGGGCCGACAACGATCACTGCCTCGCCGCGCGGTGGCCCCGTTTCCCGGTAATGCGCGGCAAGGTCCGCGAGCTGCCCACGCCGGATCTCTTCATGCAGCTTGGTCAGCTCGCGCGCCACGGCCGCGGGCCGGTTGTCGAAGAGTTCGGCCATGTCGCCGAGGCATCCGGCGAGCCGTGAGGCGCCTTCGAAGAACACCAAGGTCGCTTCGAGAGCTGACCAGCGTTCGAGCGCGCGACGGCGCGCCGCTCGGCGCGGCGGCAGAAAGCCGCCAACGAGAAACACGTCGGGCGGCAAGCCGGAGAGAATCAACGCGGTCAGCGCCGCGGACGGGCCAGGTATGGCCGTTACGGGCAGATCTTCGGCAATCGCTGCGCGGACGAGCTTGTAGCCGGGGTCGCATACAAGCGGTGTCCCGGCGTCGGAGACCAGAGCCACCCTTTCGCCGCGGCGCAGGGCGGCGAGGATGGCCGGCCGTGCGCGGTCGGCATTGTGGTCGTGATAGAGGTCGAGCGGTGCGGTGATGTTGTAGCGAGCGAGTAGGCGTGCGGTCACCCGGGTATCCTCGCACAGGATCCGATCGACACCGCGCAGCACCGCGAGCCCGCGCAAAGTGACATCGCCGAGATTGCCGATCGGTGTCGCCACGAGATAGAGACCCGGTGCGAGTGTCGCTTCGGGCATCGGATCGGGGTCGGGTTTACTCGCAGCCGGACGGCGGCTAGGCTCGCAGCTGCCGTTCCTGCCGGAGATCGCCCTTGCCGCGCCGGTGTCTTGTCCGGTTCGCCTCACTCTGCGTCGTCCTCGCCCTTGGCGCGCTCGCCGCTTGCGCGCCGCCGATGGTACCGGCACCGCTCGCTGGCCGGCAACCACCCTATGGGCGCTTACCGCCGCCGGTATCGCCCGCGGCGCCGGCGGTGGCGCCACCCGTAGCCGAGGCCGGGCCGGCCAAGGTCGCACTGCTCGTGCCGCTGTCGGGCGCCAACGCCGAGCTCGGTCAGGCAATCCTCGACGCGGCCCAGCTGGCGCTGTTCGAAGCACCAGACGATCGGCTGACATTGGTTCCCCGAGACACCGGCGGAACTGCCGAAGGGGCGGCCAGGGCGGCTCGCGCGGTGATCGCCGACGGGGCGCGATTGATCCTCGGGCCGCTGCTTGCCGCCGAGGTCGAAGCGGTCAAGGCACCGGCGCGCGATGCCCACCTCAATGTCATCGCCTTCTCGACCGTGACCGAACTCGCTGGCGGCAACACCTTTCTGATAGGCTTTCTGCCGCGCCAGGAAGTCGTCCGCGAGGTGGGCCTGGCGCGCGAGCGCGGCCTCGTTCGTTTCGCAGCACTCGCGCCAAACTCGCCCTACGGTCATCTGATGGCGGACGCGCTGCGCGACGTCGCTTCGGCGAGCGGTGCGACGATGACCCGGGTCGAGTTCTACGACCCGCGCGCCGATGATACCGAATCGGCGGTCCGGCGCCTGATGCCCGCAGGTGGCGCCGCCGCCCCGGATGCCGTCGCAGCGGCTCCACTCTCGTTCGATGCATTACTGGTGCCCGAAGGCGGCACCAGGCTCAAACAGATCGCCCGTGAAGTCAAAGATGCGGAGAGCGGCACGAAACCGCTGCAGCTGCTCGGCAGCGGGCTCTGGGATGTGCCCGATCTCGGCAATGAGCCGGCCCTCATCGGCGGCTGGTTCGCCGCCGCGTCGCCCGAGCCGCGGCGGGTTTTCGAGCAGCACTTTCGGGAAGTCTACGGCCATGATCCGCCACGCTTGGCGTCGCTCGGCTACGACGCCGCGGCACTCGCCGGAGCACTGGCGCACGGTACCGGCGGCGAGCCTTTCTCGCAACAGGCGATCCTCAACCCGAGCGGGTTCACCGGAGTCGATGGGCTTTTCCGTTTTGCGCCCAGCGGGCTCGTGCAGCGCGGCCTCGCGGTGCTCGAGGTCGAGCCGCAAGGCGATGTCGTAATCAGCCCGGCGCCGCAGAGCTTCCAGGACATAGGCTATTAGCCCCCCAAAGCTGGGGCGAAATTCCCGGTTATACGGGGAAATACCGGGAAAAAATCGCATCCTGACCGCAATACGCCTTCTTTTTCAAACTCTAAGGGCTCAAACCCGTGCGTCAAACCGGGAAATTTTGACAATCTCTTGACGCATGCACCGGGAAAGACGGTCGACGAGTATGCGCGGGCACAGCTCTTTATTCGGGCGTATCATACGCCCCAATCTGGCCGCCAATATGGCGAGCGTTACCCCGCTTCCGATCCTGGCGCCCGCGGCTGCCAGAAGCGGCAGCCGTTGAGGAGCAGATTGAGGCAATCAGCCGCCCAGGCCTTGAGCTCGGACTCGGTCATCGGCTCCCCGAGGCCGAGGGCGCGGCGCTGCGGCAAGGTGACGACGAGCTGGAGGAACTGCTCGGCGGCGACTGCCGGGCGGTCGATCGTCAGGGTGCCTGCACGCGCCTCGCGCTCGAGCATGCCGGTGATCTGCCCGACCACCTCGGCCCGGCCGCCTTCGCGCGCGACGATTGCGGCAAGCTCGGGGAAGCGCTGCGCCTCAGCCACCATCAAGCGGTTGAGCGCGAGCGCCACCGGCATCAGGACGGCGCGCAACATCAGCCTCGCCAGGCGCTGCAGGACCTCCTCCAGACTGCCACCTTCGTAGAGGGGAGTGTCGGCCGGCGGCCGAAGCCCCTCGATGATCCGATGCACGACGGCGGCGAACAGCGCCGCCTTGTCCGGGAAGCGGTGGTAAAAGGTGCGCTTGGAGATCCGCGCGCGCTGCGCCACCGCCTCGATGCTGGTGGCGCCATAGCCGTCGGCGAGGAACAGCTCGGTGGCAACATCGAGGATGCGCTCACCGAGAAGTGCCGCCGCTTCGCGCGATGGCCGCCCGCCGCGGCGTTGCGGGGCCGGCGTCGCCTCGTCTCCGCCGCTCAGCGCCCGTAGTAACCCGCAGGCGTCCCGTAATAACCGGGGGGCGGGTAATAGGCCGGCCCGGGCGCATAAAACGGAGCGGCCAAGACGCGGACCGGGGCGGTCACGATCGTGGCGGCGCCGACGACCGCCGCGCCACCCAGCGCCGCCAAGCCGAAGACGGGCTAGCCGTGATGGTATGGATGCGCCGATGCGGGTGTGAGGGGTGCGGCGGCAAGCGCAACCGCGGCGCAGGCACCGATAATCGCACTCTGTACTTCACCATGACCAACTCCCCATAAAAGCGTCGCGATCCCACTCGCGACCCAGGGGATATTAGGACGCAGAATAACGAAACGTATTCGTTGCGTTGCGTTTTTTATGAAAAAAATCGCGTTCCGCGTTATGGGCCAGAAATTCGCGATTTATGGTTGCTGCCCCCACCCGTCAGCCGCGGATACCAACCGTGGCTGCCAAACGCGCGAAATCTGCGTAAAATTGGCGTTCGTAGAAATGTGCGGACGCCCGTGTTAAATAACATTCATGAACCGTGACGAAGTTATCGCGACGTTGCGCGCTCACGAAGCCGAGTTGAGAGCCGCCGGCGTCGAGCGGTTGTCCCTCTTCGGATCGGTCGCGCGCGGTGATCAGACCGAGCGTTCGGACGTGGATGTGGCTATTCGCTTGAGCCCCGAGGCGGCCGACGGCGGTTTTGCGTATTTCGGCCGCCTAGACGCGCTGACCCGACGCATCCGCGATATCCTCGGACGCCATGTCGATGCTGTAACCGAACCGATCCGCACGGAGCGGTTGAGGCGCGCCGTCGAGAAAGAGGCTATGCTTGCCTTCTGAACGGCGCGCCGGCCGATTCCAAGACATCCTCGACAATATCGTCCGCATCGAGCGGTTCACGGCGGGGCTCGATTTCGAAACATTCCGCCGAAACGAGCAGGCGTTTTACGCAGTCCTGCACGCGCTCCTGATCATCAGCGAAGCCGCTCGGAGGTTGCAAGGGGACGCCGAAGAGCTGGCGCCCGAGCAGCCGTGGCAGGCGATCCGAAGTCTCGGAAACGTCCTTCGACATGCCTAGGATGGTGTCGACCCGAACGCGATCTGGCGGATCGTGCGCGACGATCTCCGCAGTCTGAAGCAGTCTGTCGAACGAGCACTGGGAGATTTTAAAGGCGATGGCGAGCCGTAGTGCTGGGGGCGGTGTGCCGAGGCCGAGGGCACGGCCTGCGGCAAGGTGACGACGGGCTGGAGGAACTGCTCGGCGGCGAATCGCTTGCGTCGCCTGTCGCCTCCCTCAGAGGCACCCGGTCTGACTTCAGGCTCACTCGTGCCAAGCCGGTGGAATGAGTACCGGCCGGTTCGGCGAGCGGGGCGTCGGCTCGGCCGGCCCTGTCGTTTTTGGCATGGGTTCCGCGTCAGGCACGATGTGGGGCGGGATCCCGGACCGCCGCACCCAAGCCGTGGGCAGGGTGTTGCGCCTCCGCTGCGCGGTCCGGACCATCACCAGACGGCGAACCTCTTCGGCCTCCGTGAGATCGGTCTCGGGCTCGTCAGGGCCCGCCAGAACGATCGCCTCCAGGACTTCGATCATGGCGCGCCAACGATCGGTTGTGTCCGGCTTGTCGCGAAAATCGGTCATGGCAGAAACTCATCGAGTTGGCCGCGCAAAATGGTGCGGGCGAGACGTTTGCGGGCGGCCTCGCGGCGCTGGCGGCTGAGCTGCGGCGCGGGATGGTTGGCCCCGCCCAGATACTGCCGCGCCAACGCGGCGATTAGCGCCAGCACATCCGGATCGCCGGCAAAGAAGTGCGCGATGGCGGCTAGACACCGGCGTGCGTGCAGCCGAGCGTCCGGGGCCACGGTCTCGGAAGTCTCACCGGCTGACAGCGCGTGCTCGGCCAGACGTCGGCGTTGCTGCGCCCGGCCATCGGCCAGGCTGCGCATGATGCCGGCGATGAAGGATAGGAGCGGCACGCCTTCGGGCCAGCGGCGCGAGCCGTCGAGCGCGCGCAACAGCGCCTCGTTCAACAGCTCATCCCATTCGAGGCCCGGCAGCAGACGCGCGCGGAGCTGAGCCAACCTCTTGAGGCGCACCAGATCGGACGGTGTCAACGCAGCGAGAGCGCGAGCTACCGTCTCGGTCGAAGATTCGGCCGAGCCGGCGGCGGTATCGGAACGCATCAGGTCCAGCATCGCGTACTACTGCGATATGCGCGCGGCAGGGGCGGATCGGGACAGCGATCTGCAAAAAATCTCTCTGGCCTCGGTCCGATCACCTGCCGGCGCCGCGCATCCAGCTGCGAGGCTTCCGGATGCGGGCGGTGGCAAATGGATCGGGAAACGGAACTCGGCTTGGTGCGACGCGCTTATGCAAAGGAGATCGTAGCGACATCGGGGATCCCCGACGCGCGCGTCGAGACGGCCTTTGCCGAACTGCACCGCGAGGATTTTCTCGATCCCGGGCCGTGGTTGGTCATCGGAGAGCGGGGCGACTATGTCCCGACACCGAGTGCCGACCCGGCTTACCTTTACCTCGACCACGTGGTCGGGATCCTGCCGGAGCGGCATATCAACAACGGCCAGCCTTCGCTGCACGCCTTGTTGCTCGCCCATGCCGGCCCTCAGGACGGAGACCACGTCGTGCATGTCGGTGCCGGCACCGGGTACTACACCGCCATCATGGCTCATCTGGTGGGGCGTTCGGGCAAGGTGACGGCGATCGAGCTCGATCCCGGCCTTGCGGATCGTGCCCGGGTCAATCTCTCATCATATCCCAATGTCAGCGTCATCTGCGGGAACGGAGCGGCAGTGCCGGTCGATGCCGCCAATGTCATCTACGTCAACGCCGGGGCGACCCGACCGGCCGAGACGTGGCTCGACGGGTTGTCGGAGGGCGGCCGGCTCATTCTGCCGCTGACCACGAGCAAGGGGTTTACGGACAACGATCCTCCCGCCCCGATCGCGAGGCGAGGGGCGGTGTTCCGGATCGAGCGCCGGTCATCCGAGTTTCTGGCGCGGTGGATTTCCCCGGTCGCGATCTTCCCGTGCGAGGGGGCGCGTGATCCGTTGTCCGAAGCCGCTCTGGCCCAGGCGTTCGAGAAGGGCGGCTGGAAAGAAGTCACCGGTCTGTGCCGCGACACTGATGTGCCGGAGGATCGCTGCTGGCTTCGCGCGCCCGGATGGTGTCTGACGCGCGATTTCCATCTGCCCGATAAGTCCGGAGTGGCGGAACGATAGCCCCGCCTTTTGTTGGGACGACGATGTAAAAAGTCTTCGGGTGCCTTATACGCCCTAGAGAAAAAAAGCGGCCGGAGACGCCTCATTTTGCTGTGGGAGGTATTGGGAAGGTTTAATCCTTTAATTTTTCGGGGGACACATGAAATTGAGTGTGTAGGTAGTTTGCGCCGCTAACGGCTGAAGATAAAATTGCACGTGCCAATTACCGTCATAAGCAGGGAAAGCAATGTTTTCCACGGCAGGAAGAGTTGTCGAAAATGGTCCGTTGGCCAGGTCTACTACCTGTGCGAAACAGATCGGTTTAGGGACTGTTGCGCTGGAGTAGAAATACTGCGGGATAATCTCAATCACTGCGTACGGATAACCCGAAGGTGACAACGGTTCCCCTGATAGGGGAATGTCACCTGTGGTGAAGGTGATAATCGCTTGGCCGTCTAGAGAGGCTGTTCCGCCGCCCACTGTGACAGTAGCACCGGCACCGAGATTCTCCGAGCCGATAAAGCTATTCAAGGGGAGGGCTTGAGCATGGTGGGCCGCGACGATTGCGAGTGTTGCGGCTAGCAAAGCTTGACGCATGATTTCCTCACAAGGGTTGTCACGGCGAGATTGGTTAGCACGATCTGCCGAACAGAGAGTTAACCCTACAGAGACTAAATCGTACCCCCGGGAATCTTACTCGATTCCGAGGTCAATTGGTTTCGCGCGCCCGGTCCTCTGGAACCGGCCAATGACCTCTTTGGGGGTAAGGCGCCGCGCGTTATTCGAGCCGGATCATCGCGCCGAACTCCGTAGCTGACATCGACGCGAAGCCGTAACGCGGGTAGACTTCGCGAGCGACGCCAAAGAAGAACTCGGAAAACGCTTGCGCAGCTTGCGCGCGCAATGGATCGGCCACAGCGGCCAGCGCAATCGTCGATGAGAACCGTTCGGCGCCGGGAACCGTGACCATGGCGCAGTGCTGCGGGTAAGTTGCGGCAAAATAGCGTGCGAGATGGTGGACGATGATCCCGACATCCGCCTTGCCGGTCGCGATCGCCTGCAGCACGTCGCGATGCTGGATGCCGAGTTGGCCCGGGAAGGCCACGGTCTCCCTGGTCAGGATCGCGCGCGTCGCCTCCCTGCCGAGCAGGGCGTCGAGCGCCGAGATATATTGGCTGCGTGCGCCCGGCTCATTTTCGCTCGCCAACACGACGCGGATGCCGGTCCCCTTGAGATCCTCCAGGCGGTGAATGGCAAGCGGATTGCCGGCGGCAACGAGCAGCGAGAGTCCAAGGTTGCGCGCAAAAACACGCGCGTCGCCCGTGACGATCTCGGCCTGGCGTAACCGCACCAGCGGTGCCGCGCCGCCCATCACGATATCCGGATAGAACCCGCTCGCCCGGCTGACCGCGAGTGTCATGTTGCCGAACGCGATGCCGTGGCCGAGCAGCATGCCGACGATCATCGGCTGCGGCAACGTCACGACAACGATGTTGTCGAACGCCAGGCCGGCGTAGCGCGGCTGCGTCCGCGCCCAGTTGCGGAACGGCTCGATGATGTCGCCGCCGAGCAACGCCGGGAAATGATTGCCCTCGGTGAAAATGGCGAGGTCGATCGGCACGCCGAGACGGCCGACGATGTCGGGGATGGTGTCGGTGTGACCGTCGAGCGCGGGAACACCTGCGGGCGGCGGGACAAGCGGCTTCCACACGACCGTGTCACCGCACCCTCCGGCAGGCCCGCCGCCCACCGATGCGCCCATGAGCGGCGCGGCGGCTCCCGTCATGATCAATGTCCGACGCTGCATCTTATGCTGCTCCTGGTTCGTTCGGAGCCGTCCCCGGAGGGTCTATCGCGCGGGGTTGTCGTTGCCGTAGCCGCATAAAACATGGCCTGTGTCACAATGAACAGCATGTGTGCGGCAGTGAACCAAGCCATGCTCGCCACCGTCAGGCGTCGCTTATCAGCCAGTTCCTCGTGTTGCCGGCGGTACGATCAATGCGTCCAATCGTCGTAATAAATCTGCGTGCCATCCTTGGTAGTGGACGCGGTCATTCAAGCTCTCGTTTGTAACTAAACGAGCCCGCGCGTTTGTAACTGTACGAGCCCCGCTCGGCGTGTCATGGCCTTTGACACTGAGCGGGGCTCGCGGACGTCGAGCTAACGAAATGAGTGCCGTTATTTAGCCGTGACGAGTTGCTTCGAAAAGGAACCAGGTCCGTTTTTCCGCCTCGTCGATCCAATTCTCGATCAAACTTGCGGTTGCGACGTCTTGGTGTTCGTCGCAAAGCGAGTGTGTTTCGCGCAGCCGTGCCGTCAGCTGGATATTATCATCGCGCAGTTCGGACAGCATGTCTTGCGCAGTGACGAAGTCGGCGTTGTTGTCCGACACACGCTGCAAACGCGCGATATGACCGATCGAGCGAATGGTGGTGCCGCCGAGCTTACGGACGCGCTCGGCAATGTCATCGGTGGTCGCAAAAATTTGCGAACCTTGCTCATCCAGCATCAGATGGTAATCGCGAAAGTGCGGGCCGGAAACGTGCCAGTGAAAATTCTTTGTTTTCACGTAAAGCGCGAACATGTCAGCGAGCAATGTTGTCAACGCTGCAGAAACCTCGTGCCTCGCATTGGATCCCAAGTTGGATGGCGTGTCGAGAGCCGCCGTCCGCCTAGTCTTTGCATTGTCGTTTGGCATGACCGATATCTCCTTTCGATGGTGATTTGGGAGGTTGCTATTCGGAAGCGCCGCATACGCGGCCAGTCTCGACCTGGTGATCCAGCATTACATTGATGAGCGTCCGACGCCCGCGATCCGATGATCTGCCCTTTGGGGAACGGGGTCGGGCCCAGTTCGTTCCACCGGTGTCGGTAAAATGGCCGTGCTGCCGACAGGCGCCCAGTCAATCGCCGCAAATTTTGGTAAATTTTGGTAAAGGCTCCTTGGTGCCGTGGCGGCGAGACAGACGGCTACGGATTAACGAAATTTTACGAGCATGAAACGAATTTTCGACTTTATTCGACGCAGGCGGTGATAATATTCAGTAGTGCCGCACCGAAGGCTGCTTCGTCGATGACATCCGACACACCGGCCCTGACACACCCGCCGCGCTCTTATTTGTTCGCCGGCCTTGTGGCGATCGTGGTTGTCGCGGGAGGTTATCTGGGCTGGCACCATCTCGTGCGCAGTCCCACCGCGACGCCCGAGCCGCCTCCGCCCGTTCCGGTCATCGCGGCGACGGTCCAGACGCAAAACTTCCCGATCGTGCTGACCGGGATCGGTAATGTTGCGGCGCTAAACTCGGCGACAGTCCGCAGCTTGGTCACGGAGCAGATCCTCAGCATCGACTTCAAAGACGGCCAGTTGGTAAAAAAAGGCCAGCTCCTGGCTCAGCTCGATCCGAGCACCTATCAGGCGCAGCTCGACCAGGTGGAGGCCAATCTCGCCCGCGACGAGGCCCACCTCGAAAATGGGCGGGTCAATCTCGGCCGCTACATCCCGCTGGAAAAAAAGGGATTTGCAACCCAGCTGCAGGTCACCACGCAGGGAGCGAAGATCGCCCAGGAAGAGGCTGTTATCAAAGCCGATCAGGCGGCGATCGAATACGCCAAGACCGAGCTGAGCTATACGAAACTGGTGGCGCCGTTCGACGGGGTCGCCGGAATTCGTCTGCTCGATGTCGGCAACATCATTCACTCGAGCACGACACGGGGGTCCCCGACCGAGCCCAACGCTTTGGTCGTGATCAATCAAGTTCAGCCGATCAGCGTGATGTTTACGCTGGCTGAATCCAACGTCCCGGACGTGCAGGAGGCTCTCGCAAAGGGCCCGGTCAAGGCCATCGCATTGAGCGCGGACGGCAAAACCGAGCTCGATACCGGCACGCTCGCCGCGATCGAGAACCAAGTGAATACCACCTCCGGAACGATCACCCTCAAGGCGATCTTCCCCAATCCGGATCGCAAGCTATGGCCCGGCATGTTCGTCAACGTGCGGGTCGTAACGCAAGTACAGGACAATGGTCTGACGGTCCCGCTCGATGCCATCCAGCAGGGGCCGCAAGGACAATTCGTATTCGTCGTCGACCCCGATCACAAAGTGGCAATGCAGCCGGTCTCGGTGCGCGAGACGCTCAATGGCACCGCACTGATAGACAAAGGCTTGAGCGCCGGTGAGACCGTCGTCGTGCGCGGCCAATACCGGCTGACTCCCGGCACCGTGGTATCGCTCGCCAATCCGAACGACCCGGCCGCAGTCGCGAACCCGACACCGGCAAGCGCCGGACTCTTGCCATGACCGCATTGCCCTCACCCACCCAGCCCTGCAGGCTGGGTCCTCCCTCTCCCGCAGTGCGGGAGAGGGGCTGCAAGGCGCTCGCTTTAGAGCCCGTCTCCCGCACTGCGGGAGAGGGTGCCGAGCGCAGCGAGGCGGTTGAGGGGTCAATACGATGAACATTTCCGCCACCTTCATCCGCAAGCCGATCGCCACCGGCATGCTGATGGCGGCGATCCTGCTGTTGGGGCTGATCGGCTACGAGCTGTTGCCGGTGGCGGCGTTGCCGGACATCGACTCGCCGACCATCCTGGTCACCGCGCAATTGCCGGGCGCCGATGCGCAGACCGTTGCCAGCACCGTTACGACGCCGCTCGAACGGCAGTTCGGCCAAATCCCTGGCCTGACGCAAATGACCTCGAGCAGCGGCAATGAATCTGCCGAGATTACACTGCAATTCGATCGCAGCCGCAGTGTCGATTCGGTAGCGCAGGACGTGCAGGCGGCGATCAATGCGGCGGCCGGCTTCCTGCCGCCGACGATGCCAAGCCCGCCGATCTATCGCAAGACCAACCCGGCCGATACGCCGGTGCTGATGCTGGCGCTGACCTCCGAGACATTGCCGCTGACCACGGTCAGTGATTACGCCAACAGCATCCTTGCGCAGAAGATTTCGCAAATGCCGGGTGTCGGACTCGTCAGCATCGGGGGCGAGCAGAACCCGGCGATCCGGGTGCAGGTCAACCCAGCGCAACTGGCAGCCGACGGCCTCGACCTGGAAGCGGTGCGAACAGCGTTGTCCACTGCGACGGTCGATCAGCCGAAAGGCACATTGTATGGCGCCAACCAGGCCTTCGCGCTGCAGACCAACGATCAGTTGATGACGGCAGAAGGGTTCAACAACTACATCCTCGCCAACCGCCCCGGCAGCTTCGGCACGACGGCGCAAGGGTCGAACGAAATCGCCGCCAACCCGAGCTCCAATAGCACGAGCGGACCGGTACGCGTGCGCGATGTCGGCCGCGCCATCGTGGCACCGCAAGACGTGAACCTGGCCGGCTGGATGAACACCGAGCCGGCCATCATCATCGCGGTCCAGCGCCAGTCAGGCGCCAATGTCATCGCCACCGTCGATCACATCAAGAAGGCATTGCCGCAGCTGGAGGCCTCACTACCGCCGTCGCTCAAGATTCATATCGTCTCGGATCGCACGCAGACGATCCGAGCCAGCGTCGCCGATGTTCAACATACGCTGCTACTGACGATAGGGCTGGTCGTCGGGGTCATTCTTCTTTTCCTGCGCAAGCTTTGGGGGACCGTGATCCCTGCGATATCGGTGCCGATGTCGCTGATCGGCACCTTCATGGTCATGTATATGCTGGGCTACAGCCTCGACAATCTTTCGCTGATGGCGCTGACGATTGCTGTCGGCTTTGTCGTCGACGATGCGATCGTCATGATCGAGAACATCGTGCGGCACATCGAGGAGGGGAAGACCCCCATGCAGGCCGCTCTGCACGGGGCCGGCGAGATCGGTTTTACGATCATGTCGATCTCGATCTCGCTGACCGCGGTGTTCATCCCGCTGTTTCTGATGAGCGGCATTGTCGGTCTGTTGTTCCGCGAGTTCGCACTCACCGTCGTGGTGGCGATCCTCGTCTCCGTCATTGTCTCGCTGACTTTGACCCCGATGATGTGCGCCCGCCTCTTGACGGCGGAGGGCCAAACCCGCCCGGGCCTCGTCTCGCGCGCGCTCGAGCGCTTTTTTGATTGGCTGGCTGCCGTTTACGATCGGGGGCTGGTTGTTGGCTTGCGCCATCGTTTTATTACGTTGCTCGTAATGATCTCGACCGTCGCTTTGACAGGGGTGCTGTTTATCGAGATCCCAAAGGGCTTTTTCCCGCAGGAAGACACTGGCCTGATCCAGGGCATCGCCGAGGGCGCGCAAAACATCTCGCCGCAGGCGATGAAGGACCGCATGCGAGCGGTTTTAGCGGTGGTAATCAAGGACCCTGCGGTCGCCGCGGCCAACGCCTATATCGGACCCGGCGGGCCGACCGTGACCGAGAATGACGGTCGCGTGTTCATTACATTAAAGCCGATCAGCCAGAGGATCGGTGTCGACCAGGTCATCGAGCGGCTCGAAAGGGCGTTGCAGCCGGTTTGGGGCATCACGTTGTACATGCAGGCTGCGCAAGACATTACGGTCGGCGCGCGGGTCTCAAAGACCCAATACCAATACACGCTTGTCGATGTCGACAGTGATGAACTCGACCACTGGGCGCCGATCCTCTTCAACACACTCAAAACGTTGCCGCAGCTGACCGATGTCGCGAGCGACCAGCAGAGCACCGGCCGGGTCCTGAAAGTTGAGGTCAACCGCCAGCTCGCGCAACAGCTGGGCATCAACCCGTCGGTCGTCGATTCGATCCTTTATGATGCGTTCGGCCAGCGGGTCGCCGCGCGCATCTATACGAGGCTCAACCAGTATTTCGTGATCCTCGAAGTCGAGCCCGATTTCCAGCTCGGGCCGAACGCGCTCAGCCGGATTTTCGCGGCCTCGTCCAGTGGCCGAGAAGTGCCGCTCAGCGAGCTCGCCAAGATCACCTCGACGGTCGCACCGATTGCGGTCAACCACCAGGGCCAATTCCCGTCGGTGACGCTGAGTTTCAACCTCCCGCCGAGCGTCTCGATCGGCGCGGCGGTGGCGGCGATCCAACAGGCCACGAAGGAGCTCCACTTGCCGCGCTCGATTGCGACGAGTTTCCAAGGCAGCGCGCAGGCATTTGAGACTTCGCTGAGCAGCACGCCGATCCTGATCCTCGCCGCTCTGATCGCGGTCTACATCATCCTCGGCATGCTCTACGAGAGCACGATCCACCCGATCACGATCATCTCCACCCTGCCCGCGGCCGGGCTCGGCGCATTGCTGACCCTGATGCTGTTCGGCATGCCGCTCGACGTCATCGGCATCATCGGCATCATCCTGTTGATCGGCATCGTAAAAAAGAACGGCATCATGCTGGTCGATTTCGCGCTGGTCGGCGAGCGCGAGCGCGGACGCAGTCCCGAAGACGCGATCCACGAGGCGTGCCTCTTGCGCTTTCGCCCCATTCTGATGACGACGATGTGCGCGCTGCTCGCCGGCATCCCGCTGATGCTCGGCACCGGCATCGGCTCGGAGATCCGTCAGCCGCTCGGCTATGCGATCGTCGGCGGCCTGTTGGTGTCGCAGCTGCTGACATTGTTCACGACGCCGGTGGTCTACATCTACATGGACCGCCTCGGCCATTGGCTTGGCCGCCGTCGGGCAAGTGGGGCGCGAGCACTTGCCGTCGCGCGCCAGGCGAACGCGCCATAGGCGGGAGTAACCCGCTGGGCGCCGCAGACCGACCGCGACAGGAAGCCACAAAAACCTCCCTTGCGAAGACCCTGCTGGCCCGACGGGTCTACACCGCTTGCGATGACGGCGCGCCCGGTTGCCAAGAGCGACAGCCGTTGAGGAATAGATTGACGCAATCATCCGCCCAGGCGTCGATCTCGGCCTCGGTCATCGGCTCCCCGAGGCCGAGGGCGTGGCGCTGCGGCAATGAGACCACGAGCTGGAGGAACTGCTCGGCAGCGAATTCCGGGCGGTCGATCGCCAGGCCGCCGGCGCGCGCCTCGCGCTCGAGTATGCCGGTGATCTGCCCGACCACCTCGGCCCGGCCGCCTTCGCGCGCGACGATTGCGGCAAGTTCGGGGAAGCGCTGCGCCTCAGCCACCATCAAGCGGTTGAGCGCGAGCGCCACCGGCATCAGGACGGCGCGCAACATCAGCCTCGCCAGGCGCTGCAGGACCTCCTCCAGACTGCCACCTTCGTAGAGGGGAGTGTCGGCCGGCGGCCGAAGCCCCTCGATGATCCGATGCACGACGGCGGCGAACAGCGCCGCCTTGTCCGGGAAGCGGTGGTAAAAGGTGCGCTTGGAAATCCGCGCGCGCTGCGCCACCGCCTCGATGCTCGTGGCGCCATAGCCGTCGGCGAGAAACAATTCGGTGGCGACGTCGAGGATGCGCTCACCGAGGAGTGCCGCCGCCTCGCGCGACGGGCGGCCGCCGCGGCGGGGCGGGGCCGCCGTCGCCCCGCCGCCGCTCAGCGTCCGTAATATCCAGGAGGCGGCCCGTAATAGCCGGGCGGCGGGGCATAATAGGCCGGAGCCGGCGGGTAATAGGCCGGCCCGGGCGCATAGAACGGCGCGGCCAACACACGGACCGGGGCGGTCACGATCGTGGCGGCGCCGACGACCGCCGCCGCACCCAATGCGGCCAGCCCAAATACCGGCCAGCCGTGACGCGGATGTGCCGAGGCCGATGTGACCGGTGCCGCGGCAAGCGCAACCGCGGCGCAGGCACCGATAATCGCAGCTCTGTATTTCACCATGACCAACTCCCGATCCGAGGTCGCATGTCACGTGCGACCCTTGGATATTAGGACGCAAGATGGTGAAACGTACCCGGTGCGTTGCGTTTTTTTGCGGAAAAAGATCGTTCGTCGGCTTAAGGGTCAGACCGAAAATGGCACGCGTATTTGCAATGGGTTACCCCGCGAAGGCGGGGGTCCAAACTCGGCCTTCCTCTTTGAGACAACCGCTCGCCGCAGATACCTTTTCGACTTCGCCCCGGGCGGCGTGAGCGAATTCGGGGTGCTCGGTATCGATCACGGTCTCGGCCTAGACCCTGACAACACCCCCGCCCTCATTACAGGACTCACAACGCTGCCCGGGCGTGTCAAAAGTGCCGTCGTGGCACACAGTCATCCTCTTCGCCGAGTACATGGCGCGTACAACGAGGGCGCAAAACAGAGACCACGTATTTTACGCGCGGCTGGCCCCGCTCAAGGCAGACTAGGATCCCACCAACTTCTTCCAGTGGTCGCGCGACCACTGGAAGAAGTGGGCACAGCGCCACGTGCAGCTGGGCAGATGCAACGTCATGAAAAAACGATTCGCCGCCAGCTCGTGTTGCTGGACGCCGCTCGCCGACGAAACGTGGCGACCGTTGGGGCGCTATCCCCAGTCAGTTCCTCAATGGGTGACGAGACGCCGCTCGACGGCGGCAGCCTTGATCGCCTTTTGCAGCTTTTCGAACGCGCGCACTTCGATCTGGCGAACCCGTTCGCGTGAGATGCCGTATTGCTGCGACAGATCCTCGAGAGTAGTCGGGTTGTCGCGCAAACGTCGCTCGGTCAAAATGTGGCGCTCGCGATCATTCAGATGGGTCATCGCCTTTTCGAGCAGCTCGCGGCGCAACCCGAGCTCCTGTCGCTCACCGAGCCGGGTTTCCTGGCTCTCGCTTTCGTCGACCAGCCAATCTTGCCACTCGCCTTCGCTATCGCTCCGAAGCGGCGCATTGAGCGAATGATCGGGGCTCGCCAAGCGGCGGTTCATGCTGATGACATCGGCCTCGGGGACATCGAGCTCGGTAGCGATCTTCTTCAAATTCTCGGGCGAGAGGTCGCCTTCCTCCATCGCCTGCAATTGACCCTTCAGTTTGCGCAAATTGAAGAAGAGTTTTTTCTGCGCCGCCGTAGTGCCCATTTTGACCAGCGACCAAGAGTGCAGAATGTATTCCTGTATCGCTGCGCGAATCCACCACATGGCATAGGTCGCCAGACGGAAGCCGCGATCCGGGTCAAAGCGTTTGACCGCCTGCATCATGCCGACGTTGCCCTCGGAGATCAGCTCAGAGAGCGGCAGCCCATAGCCGCGGTAGCCCATGGCGATCTTAGCGACAAGCCGCAAATGGCTGGTGACCAGCCGATGCGCCGCCTCCGGGTCCTCATGTTCCTTCCAACGCTTGGCGAGCATGTACTCCTGCTCCGGCTCCAGCATCGGAAATTTGCGAATTTCCTGAAGGTACCGCGTCAGGTTTCCTTCCGAGGAGATGGAAGGTACCGAGAGGGTGGCCATCGACAATCATCGCTCCAAGTTGGCGATAGGGAAACGCCCGAAAGGACGCTTTGATCCGTCGCCCAAAGGCCTTGTGCAGTACCCTACTGAAATAGTCGGATTTTGTCCAGTTTAAAGTCGCTCTAAATTGTCCACAAGTTCGTGAATGTCAGCTGGCAGCGGGCTGTCGAACATGAGCCGGCCGCCGCCGGCCGGGTGTGCGAAGCCCAGCAAACGCGCATGCAAGGCCTGACGGGGAAACGCGGCGATCCGGGCCCCACTCGCGCCGCCGCGAGCGACGTCTCGCCCGGCGCGCCTGCCATAGACCGGATCGCCGATCACCGGGTGTCCGCGATTGGCGAGATGCACCCTGATCTGATGCGTTCGGCCGGTGGCGAGACGGCATTCGAGGAGCGCCGCTTGCGAGTGGAACGAACGCTCTACACGATAGTGTGTGATCGCGGGCTTTCCCCTACCATCCGGGACAACAGCCATCTTTTTGCGGTTGACGGCGCTGCGGCCGATATTGCCGGCGATCTCTCCGGAGGGTGGTGTTGGCACACCCCAAACGATCGCGGCATAGGCACGATCCACTTGGCGCAGCATAAAGTCGCGCGAGAGTGCGTGATGCGCGGCATCGGTCTTGGCGACGACCATCAGCCCGCTCGTGTCCTTGTCGAGGCGATGGACGATACCCGGACGGCGAACCCCCCCGATCCCCGACAGGCTGGCACCGCAATGGCTGATCAGGGCGTTGACGAGTGTCCCTTCCGGGTTTCCCGGCGCGGGGTGGACAACCAGCCCTGCGGGCTTATCGATGACGATCAGATGTGCATCCTCAAAGCGGATATTCAGCGCGATCGGCTGCGGAACTGGCACCGCGTCTGTATTGTCGGGAAGAAATACGACGAAATTCTGGCCGCGGCGGACGCGCAGCCCAGGGTCACTCAGCGCTGCCCCCTCGCACGTGACATGTCCGGCACGGATCAGCCGGCTGAGCCGGGTGCGCGATAGTGCCGGGAGATGGAGCGCAAGCGTGCGATCCAGGCGCTGCCCGGTCTCGCTGGCGCCGGCAAGGACAATGGCGCGCGTGCCACCGAGCGCGTCGGGTTCAGGGGTCACGAACAGATTTTTCTGTCGCATATGCCCAAAGCGTCTCCCTGCGGACTTAGACGGATGCGCGCGCTCAAAATCCTGGTCATTGTAATGGGTGTCATGCTGATTGGCGGTTTCGCGCTTCTGGTAGCGGTCATCGCCGGCAGGCTGTCACGCGGCGGCAGTGTCCCTCGCTCGTTCGTCGCCACCGCGATCGACGTCCCGCGCGATGCTCGGATCGGCTCGATGACCGCCGCGGCGGACCGCCTGGTCGTGGAATTGGTGCTGCCGCAAGGCGGCCACCAGCTCATTGTCGTCGATTTGGCGACGGGTGCCCGCCTAGGCACGATCGAGCTGCGCACGCTGCCTTGATTTATGCAGTTCCTCCGGCAATTCGGCATTGCGGGCCAATCCTGGGCCGTGCTTCGGTCACTGCTTGCCGGTGTTGTGGCACCACGCGGCCAAATTGCGTGGTCCGCAAAAAGTAATCTTGAAAGCCAGACAGAATGTTCCGAACTTTGCGCCGACTTACGCCGTTGGCTCGGTGGACCCTGATCACGACCTTCTATGTATCCCTTGCAGTCCCGCGTTCCAACGGCCAATTCCTGCAACCACACCACGCCGAATGATCGTGCCTTCCGCGTCGTGAGGGCGCCGTGGGCCGGCTTCGGCTGCCTTTTTTGATGCTCGAGAGGACCGGGTGCAATCGATATGAGCAAGAAGACGAACGGTGCGAGGACTGCTGGCAAGCCTCACCCCGCCCAGACCAATGACGATTGCGAAGGTGCGGAGCGCGGAAGGCAAATCGGCGCACGCACTCTGGGTCCCGTATCGGATCTCGAGCGCCATCTACCCTCGGATTGGTGGCGCACCCTGTTCAACTCGCTCTATCTCGAAACCGATGGCGACGTAATCGAGAACGACCGCAACACCAGCGAAGAGGTCGATCTGCTGATTCGTACGGTTGGGCTCGAACGCAACGACCGCATCCTCGATTTGTGCTGCGGCCAGGGCCGCCATTCGTTGGAGCTCGCCTGGCGCGGCTTTCCTCATGTCACCGGGCTCGATCGCTCGCGCTATCTGATCCGCCTCGCCCGCAAACGCGCTAAGCAGCGCGGCTTGCAGGTCTCGTTTCACGAGGGGGATGCACGACGCTTTCGCCTTGGCGACGGCGACTTTCATTGCGTCTGCCTTCTGGGTAACTCGTTTGGCTATTTCGAGCGGCCGGAGGACGATCTCGCCGTGCTCGAAGCGGTCAAGCGCGCGCTCGCTTCCGGTGGGACGCTCGTTATGGATCTGATGGATGGCGAGTGGATGCGTCGTCATTTCGATCCGCGCTCGTGGGAGTGGATTGACCAGAATCATTTTGTCTGCCGCGAGCGTGACCTCGCCGAGGATGGCGATCGGCTGATCAGCCGCGAGGTCGTGGTCCATGCCGAGCGCGGCGTCATCGCCGATCAATTCTATGCCGAGCGGCTCTATTCAAAAGAGCGTCTCGAGATGCTGCTGACTGGCGCCGGCTTCACCAATGTCCGCTTTCATCCTTTATTGGCCCCGGATTCGCAACGCAATCAGGATCTCGGGATGGTGGCGCATCGGCTGTTTCTGACCTGCGAGGCGCCACGCCGCGCGCGTCGACTGCCGCGCCGTGCTGCACTGTCTTCCGATGTTACCGTCGTTCTCGGCGATCCGCGCCTCCCCGACCCGGTCAAGCGCAACGGGCATTGGAATGAAGAGGATATCGAGACGTTAGAGCGGCTCAAAGCTGCGCTGCAAGAGTTACCCGATTACCGGTTTCGCTTTCTCGACAATCACGCCTCGCTCTATACCGAGTTGCGGGCGAACCGCCCGAATTTTGTCCTGAACTTTTGCGACGAAGGCTTCAATAACGACGCGTTCATGGAAATGCACGTGCCGGCAGTTTTGGAGATGCTCGACATTCCCTATAGTGGCGCCGGACCCGCCTGCCTCGGTCTCTGCTACAACAAGTCGCTGGTCCGCGGCGTCGCCCAGGCGATCGACGTGCCGGTGCCGGCGGAGACGTATTTCAATTCGGACGACTTGGCAGCCACCATCCCGTCGGTCTTCCCGGCGCTGATCAAGCCGAACTTTGGCAACTCCTCGATCGGCATTACCAAGGACGCGGTAGTCCATACCTGGGAAGAGGCGATCACTTGCCTGGGCAGGCTGCGCGAAGAAATGCCCCGCTGTCCGATCCTGATCCAGGAATTTCTGACCGGACCCGAATACTCGATCGGAATCATCGGTAATCCCGGGCTCGACTACCGAGTGCTGCCGCCCCTTGAGGTCGACTATTCGCGCCTCGACCCGGCGTTGCCGCGCCTCTTGCCGTATGAATCGAAGTGGATCCCAGAATCGCCCTACTGGTCGCAGATCGGCTATCGCGAGGCGCGGCTCGACGAGGAAACGCGCCGCAAGATCGTCGACTATGCGAATATTCTGTTTGAGCGGCTCGGCTGTCGCGATTATGCGCGGTTCGATTTTCGCGCTGACGCCGAGGGCGAGATCAAGCTGCTCGAGGCCAATCCGAACCCGGGCTGGTGCTGGGACGGTAAGCTCAACCTAATGGCCCAAATGGCGGGACTGCGCTATTGCGATCTTCTGAAGCTGATCATCGAGGCTGCCCAGGACCGGGTCGCCGCGCAGCACCCGAGCCTCGTCATCCCCTTTGCGGAGGGCCGAAACCAGCGTTTCGCCCTGCGGAGCGGATGACAAACGCGCGCGGCGCCTGCCAGGGCGTCATCAAACTGTAATTTTTTCGAATTTCCCCTTGCGTTTCCGCCGGATAAGAGTATCTATCGGGGTCTCGACGCACTCGCACGTGCCTATGGCCCATGGTGGTTATGCAACGACGTAACGCGTCCTTTTTGGTCTTCCGGCCGCAAGGTCGGTCCCGAGAGGGAGGTCGGTATGGTTGCTATCCGACTCAGGGGCGTGGTGCCCTGCCCTGATGCCAATCTCCGCGGAACGCGTCTGCGCGGGCGGGGTAACCGGGTCATCGATCCGAGCAGTCTGAGCTAAGCCAACCAAAACGGCTGACACCGCCTCGAATGGGCGGGTCAGCTCTTCGCGTTCGGTCGAACCGAGGGGCCGGCTGTAGGTCTTCCGTATCAGCCGTGTACCCTCGAAGTCTCGCCCGGCAGCGCGATTATGCTCAGCTTCGCGGGAAGGATGAACCCGTTCATGACCGAGAGAATCAACCGTTTCCTTGTCGAAAATCGCCCGGAGACCCCTTGCCTGGTCGTCGATCTCGACGTGATCGCGGAGGCGTACGATCTGTTGCGCTGGTACCTGCCGCTCGCCCGCGTCTATTACGCCGTGAAGGCGAATCCGGCTCCGCAGATCGTCGCGATGCTCGAGCGCAAGGGCGCCAATTTCGACGTGGCAAGCCGGGGCGAGATCGAGCTCTGCCTCAACAACGGCATCGCCGCCGACCGGTTGTCCTATGGTAATACAATAAAGAAGGAAAAAGACATCGCCTTCGCCCACCAGGCGGGTCTCCGGCTGTTTGCTTTCGACAGTGCGCCCGAACTCGACAAATTGGCGCGAGCAGCGCCGGGCGCGCGCGTATTCTGCCGCATTCTGGTCGCCTGTGATGGCGCCGAGTGGCCGCTGTCGCGCAAATTCGGTTGCGCCCCCGAAATGGCCGTCGAGCTGCTGCGCCGAGCCCGCGATCTCGGCCTCGACCCCTATGGCGTCTCCTTTCATGTTGGCTCCCAGCAAACTGATCTCGGACAATGGGACGGCGCGGTTGGGAGCGCTGCGCAAATGTTTTCACTGCTCGCCGAGGCGGATATCGAGCTGCGTATGGTGAACATCGGCGGCGGGTTTCCGGCGCATTATCGCAGTGATGTGCCGGCGATCGATGGCTATGCCCGGGCCGTGATGGCGGCGATCACTAGGCATTTTGGCAACCAGCTGCCGGAGATTCTCATCGAGCCCGGACGCTCGCTGGTCGGTGATGCCGGCATAATCCAGACCGAGGTCGTGCTGATCTCAGAAAAGGGATGCGGCAACTCCCGCCGGTGGGTCTACCTCGATGTCGGCAAATTTAACGGGCTCGCCGAGACCATGGACGAGAGCATCAAGTACCGGATCGCCACTCCAGGCCGCAGCGGGGTATCGGGACCTGTCATCCTCGCTGGCCCGACCTGCGACAGCGCTGATATCCTCTACGAGCGAACCGAGTACCGGTTGCCACTCGGCCTGGAGGTCGGCGACAAGGTCGAGATTCTGTCGACCGGCGCTTATACAGCAAGTTACGCATCGGTCGGGTTCAACGGCTTTTCGCCCATGCGGACTTATTGCATCTGAGCGGAGGATAGGGCGCCGGTCACCGAAGCGCCGGCGACCTCCTGCACCAGCTTCCGCAGCATCGCGTCGGCGAAGTCGTCGAATGTCCGTGCGATGACGACGAAGGCCAACGGGCCGCCGATTACGTTGTTGCGATAATAGTCCGCTACCCAAGGCTCGTCGGTCACAATGGCGAGCCCGTTGATCGCAATTCCGGCGGCCACGATGCGGTCGCGCGCAGCGGCCGGGGGCAAGCCGAAATTCGCTATACCATCCCCCGAGATGTCGATCATCCGGTGCCCGGCAGGCTCCGGCAAATGGTCGAAAGTCGCTGCGGCCGCGAGTAGTGCCGGACCAACAGCAGTGATCCCGGCTGAGCTCCGTCGAGTCGCGCGCACTGCTGCAGCGAAGGCATTGGCGCTCCCGGTGTCGGCAACCCGCGTCCAGTCGACGGTGACCGCGATCTTGTCCGGGTCAGACCATTCAAGAACCAGTACCTCAATCCCGCCCGGCGCGGCCGATATCGCCTCGGCGAGGCGTGGGCTTGTGAACGCGCGCGCGATCCCGTCATGCTGCAGCACGTAGGAGTCGGCTGTCACGCTCGCAGACACATCGATGGCGAGTACCAGGGCGAGCGCGGCACCCTGTGCAGAAGCCACCTCGAGCATTAGGACAATCAGCGTAGCGACCGTGATCGCGGCCATGCATTAACTCTACTGCCCGGCAGTTTCCGGGGCTATAAGCTGGTTAGTTCCCGATATGAGGAATCGACAATGAGGAGCACGCTCGCGGTCGGTGTCTGCTTGGCCCTCAGCCTCCCCGCCCTGGCGGCCATTGCGGCGAACAAGCCGCCAACCCAGAAGGCGCCCCCGGCTTGCGCTGCGATCACGTTTCGTCCGTTGCCTTCCGGCATGACGGATGGCGAGCAACAGGCCGGTATGTACAAATCGCGCCACGCGCGGCTCGCCCTACATGCCGAGGTCAAGCAGGGCGAGCCGGTTGATTATTTCGTGGTCGCGGGCGGCAAGCGCCTCGCCGCCGGGCCGGCGAGCCTGCCCGAAGCTGTCGCCAATTGCGCCGCTGCCAAAAAGATGCCCGCGCCAGGAACCCCTGCGTCTTCCTGCACCGGTCAACGCTTTACCGTGGTCGTCGCCCATACCGGGAACGATCGTCTGGCAATGCTCTATGCGCTCGACGGCTCCACCTGGCGCTTCTGCAACGTCGGAAGCTTTTGACGAGGTGTCAAAGGGTCGGATATCCGGCCCCGGCGCTGCGCCAATCGTGGGCGTCTGCCCAAGACTTGGCCAAGGGAAGCAGCTGGTCCGGGAATGAGGTCCGGATGGATCTGATCCGGCGATCCCGGCCCGGATCGGCCCTCGCGAACATTGCGCGGGCCCGGACCTGAGGTTTCTGTCACAAGAATCGTGCCAGAGGCGCTTGCGGCGCCCGAGCCGGCGCTCTTAGGATGCACCGGCCTCCGTATCGAAAGCACTGCGATGCCACACATCACGACCGATGACGGCGTCCGCCTCTATTACGAGGAGACAGGATCGGGTGCACCGATCGTCTTTGTCCACGAATTCGCCGACGATTACCGCGGCTTCGAGCCGCAAATCCGCTATTTTGCGCGGCGCTATCGCTGTGTGGCTTACAATGCCCGCGGCTACCCGCCTTCCGACGTGCCGGAGGATCCCGCCCGCTATTCACAGGAACGCGCCCGCGACGATATCCGCGCCGTCCTCGACGAGCTCGGGATCGCCAAAGCGCATGTCGTGGGCCTTTCGATGGGCGGTTTTGCGACATTGCATTTCGGCTTGGCCTATCCCGGCAGAGCGGTATCCCTCGTCGTCGCCGGATGCGGCTATGGCGCCGAGCCGGGCAAACGGCAGCAATTCCACGACGAGACCGCAAAGACCGCGGCGTTGATCGAAAGCGCCGGCATGAAGGTCGCCTCCGAGACCTATGCGCGCGGCCCGACACGAGTGCAATTTCAGAACAAGGACCCGCGTGGCTGGGCCGAGTTTGCCGGGCATCTCGCCGAGCACTCGACCCCGGGCTCGGCGAAGACGATGCGCGGCGTGCAGGCGCGCCGACCCTCGCTGTGGGATCTGACCGGTCATATGCGCAACCTCGAGGTGCCGACACTGATCATGACCGGCGACGAGGACGACCCGTGCCTCGAACCAGGCCTGCTGATGAAACGCACGATCCCGGCCGCAGCACTCGTTGTCTTCCCGAATACCGGGCACGCGGTCAACCTCGAAGAGCCGGACCTGTTCAATCGCAGCTGCGCCGAGTTCTTTCACCAAGTCGAGAGCGGCCGCTGGCCGCGCCGCGATCCGCGTTCGCAGACCGGTTCGATCCTCGGCGTACGGTGATTGCCGAGCCGGAATTCACCCTCGGTATCGAGGAGGAATATTTTCTCGTCGACCTCGCCACGCGCGATGTCGTCGGCGATCCGCCCCCGGAGATGCTGACGGAATGCGAGCGGTTGCTCGGGGCGCAAGTAAGCTCGGAATTTCTGCGCTCGCAAATCGAGGTCGGAACCCGGGTTTGTGCGAGCCTCGAAGAGGCACATGCCGATCTGCGGCGGCTGCGCGCAACCGTCGCCGAGGTGGCGGCGCGGCGCGGTCTGGCGCCGGTCGCTGCCGCGACGCATCCCTTTGCCCGATGGGACGCGCAGAAGACCACCGAGCGCGACCGCTATGCGAGTTTACATCAGGATCTCCAGGGTGTCGGGCGGCGGCTGGCGATCTGCGGCCTGCACGTCCATATCGGCATTCCCGATGACGAGCTGCGCATCGACCTCTTGAACCAAGCCTCGTATTTCCTGCCCCATCTGCTGGCATTGTCGACCTCCTCGCCCTTCTGGCAGGGTGAGAACACCGGGCTCAAATCCTATCGGCTGGCGGTCTTCGACGAATTGCCGCGCACGGGTACCCCCGAACGGTTTGCCAGCTGGGGCGAGTACCGGCGCCACGTCGACATCCTGGTCGGCGCGGGCCTGATCGAGGATGCCACCAAGCTGTGGTGGGATCTGCGGCCGAGCGCCCGCTTCCCGACGCTCGAAATGCGCATCACCGACAGCTGCACGACGCTCGATGACGCGCTGTCGATCGCGGCGCTCTTCCGCTGCCTGTTGCGCATGCTGTGGCGGTTAAAACGCGAGAACCAGCGCTGGCGGATCTACGCGCGCATGCTGATCGACGAGAACCGCTGGCGGGCGCAGCGTTACGGCACCGACCAGGGTCTGGTCGATTTCGGCCGTGGTGCGATCTTTCCCTATGCCGAGCTGCTCGACGAGATGCTCGCACTCGTCGATCCCGATGCCCGCCATTTCGGCTGCCTCGCCGAGGTCTCGCACACCCGCGAGATCCTCGCCCGCGGCACCAGCGCCCATCGCCAGCTCGCGATATTCGACCGCGAGCGCGCCGAGGGTGCGACGCACGGCAAGGCGCTCGCCGCCGTCGTCGACTGGCTGATCGCAGAAACCGTGAGGGGACCATAGGCGCGCTGCAGCCGGTGTCGGCGCGATGGGAAAACAACGAAAATCGTGGGCACATATCCGGAACAACCGGCCTTGCGCGGGGAAATATCACGTCAGATCAATTGTTTAGGTCGAAATTTGTAACACTGCGAAAGCGAGAGTTGTCCCTCAACTTCCCGCCGACAGCCCTGCGGGTTCGCGGGAATGACGAATAACCTACTGATGTTTCGAGACACATTTTTGGTTAGTCTCAGAGAGCCTGGAGCGACGAGGAGTGATCCCGATGAGCGAACCGATCTGGAACAAATTTCTGACCGAGCGCGATAAGGCAGTGTTCGCGGCGGGCGGGTTCGGCGCCCGCGCCGGGTTTGGCAAGCGGCCGGCGTTGCTCGTCATCAACGTCAACTGGGCGTTCTGCGGCGAGCGGCCGGAGCCCATCCTCCAGTCGGTCAAGCGCTGGCGGACCTCCTGCGGCGAGGACGCCTGGGTGGCCCTCGACTACATCAAATCGCTAATCGACGCAGCGCGCGGCAAGGGGCTGCCGGTTATCTACACCACCGGCGAGCGGCGTCCCGACAACTGGGATGCCGGCAGCTGGCGGTGGAAGAGCACGCGCGGCGACGAGCCGGGCGGCTCGCCCGCCGACCATCTCGACGGCAACGAAATCGTCGCGATGATCGCGCCCGGCCCGCAGGACCTCGTGATCCGGAAGCAGAAGCCCTCGGGTTTCTTTGGAACAAGCCTCGCCGCTTATCTGACCTTGCTCGGTTGCGACAGCATGGTCGTCGTCGGTACGACCACTTCGGGCTGCGTGCGCGCCACAGTGGTCGACGCGTTCAGCCTCAACTATCGTGTGGCTCTGGCGGAAGAAGGCTGCTTCGACCGGAGCGAAGCGAGCCACGCCATAAGTTTGTGCGACATGCACGCCAAGTACGCCGACGTCGTTCCGACGGCCGAAGTGCTCTCTTATTTCGATCGGCTTCCCGGCGGCTTGTTCGACCTGCCGGCCGGCAACCGCGCCGCCGCGCCGCCGATCAAGGAAGCCGCCGAATAAACCTGGGGGCGCCACTCGCTGAGCTGGCTTGGCTTGCAGCGGCCGTCATCTTAGCGGGCATCGTCACCGGCCTTCTCGCCGGACTATTCGGTGTTGGCGGGGGCGCCGTCATCGTTCCGGTACTTTTCGAAGTCTTCCGGATTCTCGACGTCCCGGAGGCATTGCGCATGCAGCTCTGCGTCGGCACGTCGCTGGCCATCATTGTCCCGACCGCTTTGCGATCGTATCGGGCGCATCGCGCCAAGGGGTTGGTGATCCCACAAGTATTGCGGGCCTGGACGGGGCCGGCCGTCGCGGGTGTGGCGGTCGGGTCTGTCACAGCAGCGCTCGCCCCCGGCGGCTTCCTCAAACTCGCCTTCGTGCTGATCGCCGGGGTCATCGCCGCGAAACTGCTCGTGGGCCGCGAGGATTGGGTGTTGGCCCAGCAATTGCCGGGCCGGCTCGCAACGTCTGCTTGGGGCTTTCTGGTCGGGCTGGCCTCCTCGCTGATGGGGATCAGCGGCGGCTCGCTCGCCACGATGGTGTTGATGCTCTACGGGAAGCCGATACACAACGCGGTAGCGACCTCGGCCGGCCTCGGGGTCCCGATTACGATTGCCGGGACGCTCGGTTATGTGCTTGCCGGTTTGCCGCACCAAGCCGCGCTGCCGCCACTGTCGATCGGCTTCGTCTCGGTGATCGGCGTCGTCCTGATTGCACCGATCTCAAGCTATATCGCTCCGTTTGGAGCGCGCCTAGCGCATGCTCTGCCGCGGCGTCGGCTCGAAATCGGGCTCGGAATATTTCTGTTGATTGTGTCGATGAGGTTTGTGGTGAGCTTGGTCACGCCGTCGGCGCAATAAACTCCTGACCGCTATGGCAGCGCAAATGCCACCAGCGAATCGCCAAGCTTGGTGCCGAGCTTGCCGTGACCGCCGGCGGCAATCACGACGAACTGCTTGCCGTCGGGACGTAAGCGATAGGTCATCGGTGTCGCCTGGCCGCCGGCCGGCAGCCGGCCCTTCCACAGCTCGGCGCCGGTTTCGATGTCGAATGCCCGCAAATAATTGTCCATTGCCGCGGCAATGAAGACGAGACCTCCGGCGGTGATGATCGGCCCACCCAGATTTGGCGTGCCCGCAATGATGCGCGGCGAATTCGGGACTATATCGGCAGTCGTCCCCAACGGGATATTCCAGCGGATAGTCCCCCGCGCCAAATCGACGGCGACCAGCGCGCCCCAGGGCGGTGGATTGCAGGGCGCCCCGCTGGGCGACATCAGCAGCTGGCGGCTCATTCCGTAGGGTGTTCCGTGCTGCGGCGACACCTCGGCACGGAATCGACCTTCTTTGGCAGCCTTTTCGGACTCCTGATACTGATCGCGGGGGATCAGATGAACTTCCATTGGGAAAATATTGACATTGGCGACGAAGACCTGCTGTCCAGGGTCGAATGCGCCGCTGCTCCAATTCATGCCGCCGAGATTGCTCGGGAACGCGATGATCCCGCCCACACTAGGCGGTGTGAAAATCCCGTCCGATCGCAGCTTTTCCATCTGGGTACGACACGCGTCTCTATCCTCGGGGGTGGGTCCCCAAGCATCGTCCGCCGAGAGCCGCTGCGGGACGAGCGGCGGAGGCACGAGCGGGAAGGGCTGCGTCGGGGAGGCTTCCTCTCCTTCCGCATCGCTCTTCGGAACCGGGCGTTCCTCGACCCCGAAGACCGGCGCTCCGGTGTCCCGGTTCAATATGTAGAGGTTTCCGGTCTTGTTCGCCGCAATCACGATCGGCAGCTCGTCAGTGTCGCGGCGCAATGCAGCCAGCACTGGCTGTGCAGCGGTGTCGTAATCCCACAAATCGTGATGGACGAGCTGGAAACCCCAGACCATTTCGCCGGTCTTAGCCGACAATGCGACGATCGAATCCGCCCATTTATCGTCACCCGGCCGCTTGAAGCCGTGATAGTCGGGGCTTGGGCTTGTGGTCGGCACAAAAACGAGACTGCGTCCATTGTCGACAGAGATCGTCGACCAGGCATTGCCGGCACCCGTCGGCGCAATGCCTTCCGGGATCGGGTTCCAGCTCCAGCGAAGGCTCCCGGAGCGTGCATCAAAGGCCCGCACAACCCCGCTCGGGCTGTCGACCCGGTCGTTGTCGGCGATCGACGAACCGACGATGACGAGATCACCCGCAATCGCCGGTGCCGAGGTTTCCTCGTATTCGCCGCGGCGCGTGATGTTGGCGATGCCGCCGGTCAAGTCGATGTGGCCGCCGGGGCCGAAATCGGCGCAAGCTTGCCCCGACGCGGCATCGAGCGCAAACAGGCGTGCATCGATGGTCGCTAGAAAGATGCGGCGGCGGCAGGCCTCGCCTTCGGCTCGGCTGGGATCGATCCACAATGTGACGCCGCGATTGACGAGACCTTCGGAATATCCCGCCTGCAAATCAATCTTCGAGTCGAAGCTCCACTTCTCCCGGCCGGTCTCGGGATCGAGAGCGACGACGCGATTGAACGGCGTGCTTACATACATCGTGCCGTCGGCGACGATCGGTGTCGCCTCGAATTCGCTCTTCCGACGATTGTCACTGCCGTCGGAAACATCGCCTGTATGGTACTCCCAGGCGACCTTCAGCTTTGCGACATTGCTCTTGTTAATTTGAGTCAGCGGTGAGTAGCGACTGCCGCCGGCATCCCCGCCGTAATAAGGCCAATCGGCAATTCCGCTATCTATGGGTTCTGTCGCAGAGAGCAAGCCACCCGCGGCCGCGATGAGGAGGCGCGACACAAGCGCCACAGCGCGCATCGCGCTCCTCTCACGCGGTCAGCTTGGAGATGAGCGGCTAGCCCTCCGCCGCTTGCAGCCATTCCCTGGGAATAGGCTGGGCGCGCTGATCGCCGACGAGCTTGCGGCGGCGGGCTTGTTCTTCGGGGCTGATCGACTTCGGGTCCTCGCGGAACTCCGGTCCCATCGCCATTGCCTTCTTGACCGCCGGGCGCTCGCCGATCTCTGCGAGCCAGCTTTTGACATTGGGGAACTCGTCGATGTCGATCTTGCGGCTCGCCCAGCTCGACGCCCAGGGATAGCAGATCATGTCGGCAATCGTATACTGGCCGGCAGCGAGATAGCGCTTGTTGAAGAGGCCGAGGTTCATGACCCCGTAGATGCGGTGGGCCTCGTTGTCAAAGCGGCGCAGGGCGTAGGAGAGATCGCCATGGCCTCCGGCCTCTTCGGCGCGCCGAAAATGACCTTGCTCGCCGAGTTTCGGCCCTTGATTGGCCAATTGCCAGCCGACCCACTGCGCGACATCGTATCTGCTGCGCACGTCTTGCGGATAAAAGCGTCCGGCCTTTTCGGCGAGATACATCATGATCGGCCCGGATTCGAAGATCGAGATCGGCGCGCCGCCGCCGAGCGGCTCGGAGTCAACGATCGCCGGCATCCGGCCATTCGGCGAAATCCGCAAAAAATGCGGGGTCAGCTGATCACCGCGGCCGATATTGATCGGCTTGATCGTGTAAGGCATCCCGAGCTCTTCGAGCAGGATGACGGTTTTCTTGCCGTTTCCGGTCGGCCAGAAATACAGGTCAATCATGGGAATTTCTCCTGCCGTTGCGATCCAAGGGTGCGGATAGTGACCAATGCTAGATGCGATTGTCCACCATGTTGTGGTCAACCGATTGCCCCAATCCAGAATCTGGGCTGGAACCTGAGCACGGCCTGACCTGTGCTCCTCGACAATGCCTTTGATTACCGCTGGCCTAGACGCCGCCCTGCCCTTGCATCCGATCCGCAAAGGAAATACCAATCACGACGATGCGTCGAAGCGCCGCGATGACATTCCTTCAACGTAGGAGACTTCTGTGGTTGCGGTCATCGAGGGGAAGGAAGAGGCCGGCGGCGCCAGGTACATTGAATTCAAGGTCCACCGGAGCGAGACCGATCCCAGTCATATTCTGGGGAGCTGGCGCTTTGCGCACGGCGAGTCAGGGCTCATTGATCAGAGCAAGCCGGAAAGTCCGGTAGGAATGGAGTTTCGGCACGCTCTCGACTGCGCTGATCAGCACGGCATAGCATTCGTCTGGGTCAACGACCCCGACGAGTTATTCCCGCCTTGGGAACGCCACTAGCTCACGCCGGCTGTCCCACGGACTGCGGACGGCTCTAGCCCGGCGAGCGGGAACGCCGCTCGCCGGATCTCGGCTTTCCGCTTATTCGGCGGCTTCTTTTTCTACAACCGGGGTTAGCTCATAGCGCTGCATGCCGAAGCTGATTGCTTCGTTCCAGCCGCGGCTGCGAATATCGATCTGCACCTCGTCCGGGCCGAGGTATTTCAGATTGACGGCGTCGCCCATCGGGGTCGTTTCCGCCCTTTCGGTTTTCGGGATCGGGACGGGCTTGTAGTTCGCTTCCCTCAGGTGCTTGGCGGTCTCCTGCTCGTCGTCGACATAAAATCCGATGTGGTGAATGCCGCGCAGGTCGGATGTCTGCCCGACGCCGAGCTTCGGAGCGCCGGGTTCGCCATATTTAAGGATTGCGAAATAGATATAACCGTCGCTGAGCCAGACACCCTTCTCACCGGTATCTCCCGGTCGGCGATAGAGCTCGGTCAGGCCGAATTGCTCCTTGTAGAATTCTGCGGTCTTTGCCGGATCGTCGGTCACGAGTGCGATATGCCTGATGCGAGCCATCCGCTATCTCCTTGATTGCCTGCACTTGTCGACAGCGCAGAACGCCTGTGTAGGCGGTCTCCCGGCAGATGGTCAAGAGACACCCCGAGTTTGCGCGAGCAGGCGCCTTAGAGCTCGCCCCAAAAGTTTGCGGCATCGCGGCGAATGGTCTGGACTCTCGGCTACAGAGCTCACCGTGATCGCGAACAGCGATTTGGATGGAGGGGCAGCGCCTGATTTACCGGCGGGAGAGCGAGGAGCGACAAGCGGGATGAAACGGTCATCCGCATCAGACCGTGGGCGGGCCAGCGGCTGGCTCACGTCAACTCGTCGAGCAGCGCCTTTGCTTCTTTTAGGTCAGGGTATCGAAGCCTTCGGTGAATGAGCCGTAGAGGCTTGGCGCTGATATATGGGTACCCATATATCCAATCCCATAGAGAAGGGTCTATGAAGACAACCGTGGAGATTTCGGATGCGCTGCTGCGCAACGTCCGCAAGCTCGCGGCGCGAGAAGGGGTCACTCTGCGGACATTGGTGGAACGCGGGCTCCATCGCGTGCTCTCCGAGACGAATGGCGGGGCGCCGTTCAAGCTGCGGCGGGCGAGTTTCAAGGGCAAGGGGCGGCAAGCGGTATTTGGCGAAGCACCGTGGGAGAGCCTGCGCGATCTGGTCTACAAGGATCGCGGCGCGTGATCGCGCTCGATACGAATATTCTCGTCTATGCGCATCGCGAAGATTCGCCGTTCCATGAGGCAGCTTTTCGACGTGTCGCGGAGCTGGCCGAGGGGCCGGCAGTCTGGGCCATTCCTTGGCCATGCCTGCACGAGTTTCTCGCGATCGTCACTCATCGACGCATCTACGCACCGCCGACGCCGCTGCGCCGGGCTCTCGACCAGGTTGATGCCTGGCTCGAATCGCCAACGCTGACGCTTCTGACCGAATCCGTGGCGCACTGGCCGACCCTGCGCCGACTGCTCAGCGATGGACGCATCACAGGAGCACAGGTGCACGACGCGCGGGTCGCGGCGCTGTGTCGGCAGCACGGCGTGCGCGAGCTGTGGTCGGCCGATCGCGACTTCAGCCGCTTCAACGGGCTCGCGGTGGTGAACCCGCTAATTCACGCCAGCTGATCGAGCAGCGCCTTGGCGTCTTTCAGGTCGGCGGTGTCGAAGCCTTCGGTGAACAAGTCGTAGACGGGTGCGAGCAGGTCGCGGGCGTCGGCAAGACGGCCCTGCTCGCGCCACAGCCGCGCGAGGCTCGTGGCGGCGCGCAATTCGTAGCCCCGCGTGCCCTGCTCGCGGGCGATCGCCAGGGCGGTGTGGAACGAATCCTCGGCCTTCCCCGGATCGGGATATGGCAACCGGGCGGTGAGCTCGCCGCGCAAGCGATGAATTTCTGCGTCCCAGCCCCTCACGCCAGAGACGGCCGCTTGTGCCAATGCGTCGTCCAGGGCGGCAAGGGCTTCCTCGACCTTTCCGGCAAGCGCCAGCGCCTCGGCCAGCAGGGTGAGAAATACCGGTGTTGATAAGCGGGCGCCGGTCGCCTCGGCTGCGGCCATACCGTCGCGGATACGGACAATTCCCGTCGCCGCTTCACCTCTTTGGGCGTCGGTCCAGCCCTGGAGGATCCGGCCACGGGCCGCCCAATGGGCCAATCCGTGTTCATTCGCGACCGCCACACAATCGTTGCCGCAGGCGTGGACGGTGGCGACATCCCGGGCGAAGGCCGCGGCCATCCCGGCGTGATAAAAGGCGTGGGAAAGGGTGAGGGCATGTCCCAGTTGCCGGCTCAATGCGAGGGCACGATCGGAAGCCCGCGCGGACTGATCGGGATAGCCGCGATGCCAAAGCGCCCAGGACAAATGGACAAAGGCGTTAACCCCGATGTCCTGACCATAGTGAAAGGCGGAATCACGATGCTCCTCGGGCCGATACAACGAGGCGGCGGTTTCGACATGCGCCAGGGCTGCACGGTGATCGCCGCTAAAGATCAAAGAATAAGCGAGGGCGCGATGACCGACTAGGAGCGGGGCGGAGGATGGTTGCGATTGGGCTGACGACAGGAAGTTGGTGGCGTGCTCGAGCGCGGCCGCAATAGCCCCGCCGACCAAGGTAGAGATCCAGAGCCCGTAGAGCACGGAGAAATGGAGCGGGGTCCCAACTGCCCCGGTCTCGGTCACGAGCCGATTCGCTCGCTCCAGCGCGGCGACGACTTCCGGATCCGCGTTGCCTTTGCCGGCCCTCAGCGCTGCGGTCAAGGTGACGTGGATATCAAGCTCCAGCTGCTTGCGCTCGCGAGTTTCCGGTAACCCTTCTAACAGGGTAAGGCCTCGGCGCAATTGCGCGGTCGCCTCATGTACGGCTGACTTGGCCACCGACGATTTGCCCGCTAGGTGCCAATAGGTGATCGCCTTATCGGCCATGGCGGCTTCGCCGTAGTGATGCGCGACGATCCCGGGCCGCGTTTGCACGAGGTCCGGAAACCGCTGCTCCAATGCCTCGGCGATGCGGCGATGCAAGGCCTGGCGCGGGCCGCGCAGCAGGGTGCTGTAGGCGGTGTCCTGGACCAGCGCGTGCTTGAACAAATATTCGGCCGTCGGCGGCACGCCGCGCTGGAAGACGAGGCCGGCTTCGACGAGCCGGCGCAGCGCCTCTCGCAGTTCGGGCTCGGCGAGCGGCACGGCCGCTGCCAGCAGCTCATGGGAAAAGTCGCGCCCGATCGCGGCGCCGAGCTGCGCCACATTTTTGGCCGCCGGGCCGAGCCGGTCGAGGCGCCCCAGCAGCGAGGTGTGCAAGGTCGCCGGCACTGCGAGCGACGACGCCGGCACCGCGGATATCGATACGGAGCCGCGATCGGCGCCGCCCTCGATCACCGCCTTGGTCAATTCCTCGACAAAGAGCGGCACCCCGTCCGTGCGCTCGACGATCTCGTCGACAACATCCGGCGGCAGCGCCCCGAGATTGCCGGCGAGCTGATGCACGAGCCTCGCCCCCTCGCTGCGGCCGAGCCGGTTCAGCGCGATCACCGTCACCTGCGACTGGCCGACCCAGGGCGGTTGGAACTCGGGCCGGTATGTCACGACCAGCAGCACCGGCAGCTCGGTGATCTTCTCGACCGTGAGGTCGAGCAGCTCGCGCGAGGTCGGATCGATCCAATGCAGGTCCTCGAAGATCATCAGTATTGGCTGTCGCCGCGCCAGCGCCTGAAGCTGCCGCAGCAGCGCCGCCAATGTCCGCTCCTTCTTGCGCTGCAGGCTGAGGTCGAGCGGCGGGAAGCGCTCGCCGCCGGAAAGCGACAGCATCTCGGCGATCAACGAGAGGTCGCCCGGCTCCGCCGCGTCGCCAAATAGCGCCTCCAGCTTGTCGAGCTTTGTTGCGGTCGTGTCGTCGCGGGCGAACCCAGCGTCGCGCTCCAGCTGGCCGATAAAGGGGTGGCGCGCGCTGTCCTGGTGATGCGGCGAGCAGAAATAGCGCAGTCGGGTGTGTGGTTCGGTCTCGATGCGTTGCGACAGTGCGGCGGTCAGGCGCGACTTGCCGATGCCGGGCTCGCCGGAGACCAGCACCACCCGCCCTTCGCCGAGCTTCGCCTGCTGCCAGCGTCGCAATAAGAGGTCGAGCTCCTCGTCGCGGCCGACCAGCGGTGTGGTTCCCGAACGCAATGCCTCGAAGCGGCTGACGACCCCGCTCTCGCCGACCACACGCCAGGCACGCTGTGGCTCGGCAAAACCGGCGAGCCGCTGGGGGCCGAGATCCTCGATCTCGAACAAGGTGCCGATCTGTCGCCGGGTGCCGTCGGCAACGACCAAGGTGCCCGGCCGCGCCAGCGCCTGCAAACGGGCGGCGAGGTTTGGCGTCTCGCCGACCACGCCGCGCTCCTGCGCCGCGCCCGCGCCGATCAGATCGCCAACGACGACGAGGCCAGTGGCGACGCCGATCCGAACGTTCAGCGGCTCTTGTGTGGCGAGCCGCCCGACCGCCTCGATGACCGCCAGCCCCGCGCGAGCGGCGCGCTCGGCATCGTCCTCATGCGCCTCCGGATAGCCGAAATAAATCAGCACGCCGTCGCCCATATACTTGGCGACAAAGCCGCCAAAGCGGGCGACGGTGTCGGTCACGCAGCGGTGGTAGGCGCCGACGATCTCGCGCAGATCCTCGGCATCGAAGCGTGTCGACAGCGGCGTCGAGCCGACCAGGTCGCAGAACATCACCGTCAGCTGCCGCCGCTCGGCCTCCGCGGCGCGCTCGGCCGAGGCGAAGGGCACCGCCAATGTCTCGGTGACGGTCAGACCGGAGATGGCTCTGAGGAGACGTTTGCGGTGCCCGAGCGACACACCAAGCTTCTCGAGATCGACCTCCCTCAGCTCCGGCAAGATATCGGCGTCGATGTCACTCGCGCGAAAGAGCGCCTCGTACTGGCCGAGGCCGAGACTTTTGAGCCAAGTCCCGACATCCATGTGCGCGCTCCACGGGCCCCGAACGGATCATCCTTCGGTTGCAGCGTCCTGTCCAGGATCAGGCTGTTGAAGAACCGGGTTGGGTCACGGTGACCCAACGCGACTCCCGATCTCACCGTTGGGTATGGGGCATGAAGACCCGTTCCCGCGGACCAGGCCGAACCGCCAATGTTGAGCTAAAAGCGGTCCGTGGCTCTCGATGATTGGACGAAGCGGGCTCGGGCTCTTAGGCGGCGAGCCTCTGCCGCGCGTCGACCTCGATCATCGCGGCACCCTTCTCGGCAATCATGATCGTCGGCGCGTTGGTGTTGGTCGAGCTGACCGCCGGCATGATCGACGCGTCGATGACGCGCAGCGCGTCGAGCCCGTGCACCTTGAGCTCGCTGTCGACGACGCTCATCGCATGATTGCCCATCATGCAGCTGCAGCTCGCGTGATACACGGTCGAGCCGTTCTGCCGCGCATAATCCAACAACTCGTCATCGCTCTGCACACCTGGTCCCGGCATCTTTTCGGCGACGACGTATTTCGCCAAGGATGGTGCCGTGAACAGCCGACGCAGGAATTTGAGACCGCCGACCATCGCGCGCCGGTCGGTGTCCTCGGCCAGATAGCGCGGATTGATCGCCGGCTGCTCGCGCGGATCGGGCGAACGCACCAGCACATAACCGCGCGACAGAGGCCGCATCTGCCACGGCCCGCCAGTAATTCCCGGCTTGTCGTCGAAGACGCGGATCAGGCCCGGCTTGTAACTCGCCGGGGCGAAGACGCATTGCACATCCGGGGTTGCCGATTCCTCCAACACCTTGACCGAGGCGGCGCACAGGGAGGCGCTGTAGGTCAGCATGCCGGTTCCCGAGGCGAGATAGCGGAGCACCTCGCCCGCGAAAGATAGGCCACGGCCGCGCTCGTTCAATGTCTCGATTCCCGTCACCTCGCAGGACATGCGGGCGATGTAATGGTCCTGGAAATTCTTGCCCACCCCGGGAAGCGCGTGGCGCACCGCGATGCCCGCCTTGGTCAAGACCTCCGGATCCCCGACCCCCGACAATTGCAGCAGATGCGGCGATCCGACCGCGCCGGCGGCGAGGATCACCTCGCACGCCGCGTCAGCCCGCTCGATCGAGCTCCTCTGCCCGCCATTGCGGGAAAACTCGACGCCGGTTGCTCGGGTCCCGTCAAAGACCACGCGATGTACCAGCGCCCCAGTGATGACCTGTAGATTGGGGCGTTTCGTTGCGGGCTTTAGGTAGGTGCGCGCGGCGCTGGCCCGGCGGCGTCCGCCGCGGGTCTGCTGGCACCAGCCGATGCTGTCGCCCGCACCCGGCGGCAAATTGTTGACGTCGGCGCGATATTCGAGCCCGAGCTCCCGGGCAGCCTCGATGATCGCCCGGCACGCCGCCGGCCGCTCGCTCATCGGCGAGGTGGTCAGAAACCCGCCGGAGCCGTGCGGTTCGCTCGCCTCTCCCTGCCAGTTTTCGGCTTTTTTGAAATAGGGAAGCACGTCGTCCCAGCCCCAGCCGCGATTGCCGAGCTGCGCCCAATGGTCGAAATCCTCGGGTTGGCCGCGGATGTAGATCAGCCCATTGATCGAGGACGAGCCGCCCAATACCCGGCCGCGCGGGTAAGGGATGGCGCGGCCGTTGGTGCCGGGATCGGCCTCGGCCTTAAAGCCCCAGGTCAAGCTTGGATGGTCGAGCAGTTTCATAAACCCGGCCGGGATGTGGATCAGCGGGTTCCAATCGCGCCCGCCGGCCTCGATCAAGACCACCCGTGTGCCGGGGTCTTCGGTCAGCCGGTTGGCCAGCACGCAGCCAGCCGACCCGGCGCCGACAATCACGTAATCCGCTTCCATGGCTCTTTCTCCGTACCGGATTATCAGACCACGCTGGACGCTCGCACGGAAGCCGCTCTCTGCTGAAAGACCCCGCTAGCTGCGTTTTTGGTCCCCGATGCCGAGCTATTGACACAGTCCGGATGCGCACCCATATTTGGGCTAATTGCTCCAATAGTAATTAGCGATAACCTAACAGCACCAGGAAAAATATGTAGGTGAATTCCACTGCCATTCGGCTGCCAAACCGGTTTTAGCGCGCCGAAATTCGGCTGACGACAGCCTCCCCAGATTTGCGCCAACGTACTGATAGACATATATTTCGGCCCAAAAGAGGGCCTCCCTTGGCCCGCAAAACCGCATTTTCCGCTGTCGGCAGCGGAAATAGCTGGTGTTGCGGCACCGGGTGCGCGTCACGCCGCCAGCTTCTGGCGCGCCTCCTCGGCGATCATCGTCCCACCCTTCTCGGCGATCATAATCGTCGGGGCGTTGGTGTTGGTCGAGGTGACGGTCGGCATCACCGAGGCGTCGATCACGCGCAACCCTTGAAGGCCGTGCACGCGCAGCCGGTCGTCGACCACCGCCATCGTGTCCGGACCCATCTTGCAGGTGCAGGTCGCGTGAAAAACGGTCGAGCCGTATTGCCGCGCGTAATCGAGCAGCTCATCGTCGCCGACCACCTCGGCGCCCGGCAGGATCTCCGCGACGAAATAGGGCTTCAGCGCCGGGGCGTGAAACAGCCGGCGCGCCGCCCGCAAACCGCCGATCGCCGCGCGCCGGTCGGTTTCCTCGCTGAGGTAACGCGGATTGATCGCAGGGGCCATGTGCGGGTCGGCCGATTTTGCCTCGACATAGCCGCGCGACAGCGGCCGCATCTGCCACATGCCGCCGGTCATCCCGGGACGGTCGTCGAGCCGCCGGATCGGGCCCGGCGCAAAGCTCGCATTGGCAAATAGGATCTGCACGTCGGGGGTCGCAGACTCCTCCAGGACCTTGACCGACGCGCAGACCAGTGAGGCGGCATAGGTCAGCAATCCGCTGCCGGCAAAGACATAGCGCATCAGCTCGCCGAGATACGGCATGCCGCGCGATTTCTCGTTGGCGGTGCCGATACCGGTGACCTCGGCGGTGACACGCGCAAGGTAGTGGTCCTGCAAATTCTTGCCGACGCCGGGCAGCGCATGGTTCACCGTGACCCCGATCTTCCCGAGATGCTCCGGGTCGCCGATCCCCGACAATTGCAGCACATGCGGCGAGCCGATGGCACCGCCGCAGAGGATGATCTCGCGCATCGCATCGACCCGTTCGGTCGTGTCGCCGCGCGAGAATTCGACCGCGACCGCGCGCTTGTCGTCGAGCACGACACGATGTACCAGCGCGTTGGTCAGGACTGTGAGATTGGGCCGCTTCAG
Organism: uncultured Alphaproteobacteria bacterium; assembly: GCA_963703745.1. GTDB lineage: Bacteria > Pseudomonadota > Alphaproteobacteria > ATCC43930 > CGMCC-115725 > AP-15. The sequence goes on from CAVPFL010000004.1 coordinate 326,026, forward strand.
TGCCGCGCGCAGATAGGTTCGCGCCGCACTCTGCCGCCGCCGGCCGCGGCGGGTCTGCTGCACCCAGCCGATATTATCGCCAGCGCCGGGCGGCAGATGGTTGACGTCCTCGTGGTATTCGAGACCGATCTCGGTACCGGCCTCGATGATCTTGTGGCACAGGGGCGGCTTATCGGCGGTTCGTGAGGTTAATAGCGGTCCGCCGGCGCCATGAAATTCGTCGGCACCGCCCTCCCAGTCCTCGGCACGCTTGAAATAAGGCAGCACGTCGTCCCATGACCAACCGCGATTGCCGAGCTGCGCCCAATGATCGAAATCCTCGGGTTGGCCGCGGACATAAATCATTCCGTTGATCGAGCTCGAGCCGCCGAGCACCCGGCCGCGCGGATAGAGGATTGCGCGCCCGTTGACGCCAGGATCGGGCTCGGCCTTAAAGCCCCAGGTCAGGGTCGGATGATCCATCAGCTTGATATAGCCGGCCGGGATATGGATCAGCGGGTTGCGGTCGGGCCCACCCGCCTCGACCAGCATGACCCGCGTGCCGGGGTCCTCGCTCAACCGGTTGGCCAGGACACATCCTGCCGAGCCCGCGCCAATGATAACGTAATCCGTCTGCATGGCCGTCTCCTTCGCTGCGAGTGTAATATGCCACCGAGCAAGGATGAGAGAATGGCTGATATCCGTGCCTTTCGGCCGGCGGATCTGGATGACCTCTACGGCATTTGCCTGGCGACGGGTGCCGGCGGCGACGACGCCTCCGCACTCTATCGCGATCCGAAGCTGGTCGGGCACCTCTACGCCGCACCCTACGCACATTTGAGCCCGCGGACCGTGTTTGTCGTCGAGGACACCGAAGGGGTGGGCGGCTATATCGTCGGGGCGTCTGATACGCGTGATTTCGAGGCTCGGCTGAAAGCCGAATGGTGGCCGGCACTGCGCCAGATTTACACCGATCCGTCCGACAGGCCGCGCGCCGGGTGGAGCGGAGACGAGCTTATGAGCTACAAGATCCACCACCCGGACCGCACGGCCGAGGAAATCGTCGAGCCTTATCCATCGCATCTACACATCAACCTGTTGCCCCGGCTACGCGGCCAAGGCGTAGGAAGCCAGCTAATGATGCGATGGCTCGCCGAGGTTCGGGATATGGGCTCGCACGGCGCACACTTGGCAGTCGGAGCGGCGAACCGGCGCGCCATCGGATTTTACCGCGCCTGCGGCTTCCACGAGCTGGAACGTCCCGCGAGGCCGGAGCCGGCCGCCGTCTGGTTCGCCATCGACCTGCAAGGGGCGACTGACGCGAGTTGCACGGGGCAGCGGCCGAGATAATGCTGTCACAGCGAAGATCAGAAGGAGGGTTCAGCCATGCCGAACAGCGTCGGCGAGAATCAGGCTAAGCGTATGCTCGCTGGTCGCGCCGGTGTGAAGCGGTTGCGCGAGGTAGGCTATTCCTAAGACGCCATGATTCGTTGCCCCGTTGCGTCTTGGTGTATCTTGCTGCTGACTGCTGGCGCGGCGGTAGCCCAGACGCCCCCGCCGGCGACGGAGCCTCAAGCGGGCCGGGTCTTTTGTGAGCAGAGCATCAGCTACCGGCTCGCCGACCCGTCGACAATTCCGGAGTCCTATCATCGCTTTCTCGGCGCCTGGACCGATGCGGCCTGGGACGCCAATACCTGTGCCGCACTGATCGTCGACGATGTAAAGTCGGATGGTACGGCGTCGATCATTTACGTCTATGGGCCGCTAGGGCCGAATACGCACATCCCCGGCGGCGTTTTGCACGGCACCGGGGTCATCCACGACGACGAACTCAGGTTCCAGAATTCCGACGGGACCCAGTTCACCTTCCGCCCGGCGGTCGCCGATCTCGGCGGCCAGATGACCACGCCGAATGGCCAGACTTACCAAGCGACTTTCAAGAAGACATTCTAGTCTTTGTACGCCCCCTCCCTGCAAGCGGGGCGAGGTGATCCAGGTGATTGGCCCGCCCGAATCTTCCCACGGCGGCTAACACCCAAGAGCGCAAAATCAGAGGTTTCGACCGAGTTGACGCTGTCGGCGCGCGTTCCTAAATCTCGCCCACGCTGGGGCCGAGCGCCCAGCGAGCGATGTGCCGATGCTTCGGGCGCCGCTTGGCTCGCGAGGACAGGGTAACCACATCAGAAACTTCGATGAAGCTGTGGTCCGTTAACCGCGGTTGGCACCGCCTGCCGAGAGCGGACCGACATACGTGACTTGCGCATGCCCCATCCCTCCGCACCGTCGCCGATCTACGAGCTTAACGAACGCAGCCGCGAAATATTTCGGGTCATCGTAGATGGCTACGTTGCCACCGGCGAACCGGTCGGCTCGCGCACCTTGTCGCGCCGTCTCGGACAGAATTTGTCGCCGGCAACGATCCGCAACGTCATGGCGGATCTCGAAGAAGCGGGCTTGCTCTATGCGCCGCACACTTCCGCCGGCCGGCTGCCGACGGAGGCAGGGTTGCGGTTGTTTGTCCATGGTCTTCTCGAGGTCGGTCGCCTCGCCGAAGACGAGCGCCGCAGCATCGAGAGCCTTTGCGTTGCACGGGGCAAGAGCCTGTCCCAGGCCTTGGAAGAGGCGACGAGCGCGTTGTCGGGTCTGTCGCATTGTGCCGGGGTCGTCGTTGTTCCCAAACAGGACCGCCCGCTGAAGCATCTGGAATTCGTCCATCTTGGTCCCGGTCGTGCCCTGGTCGTGCTGGTTACCGAGGATGGACTTGTCGAGAACCGCGTCATCGAGGTGCCGCTCGGTCTCCCGCCCGCCGCATTGGTCTCCGCCGGAAACTATCTCAACGGAAGACTGATCGGCCGGACGATCGAGGAAGCGAGGGCCGAGATCGAGGAGGAAATCGCCTCGAACAAAGCGCAACTCGACGAGCTGACGTCGAAGCTGGTCGCAGCGGGCCTTGCGAGCTGGGCGGGGGGTGGCGAGGGCAGCGCGCTGATCGTGCGCGGCCAGGCAAACTTGCTGGAGGACGTGACCGCGCTTACCGATCTCGAAAGGCTGCGCACACTGTTTGAGATGCTCGAAACGCGCGAGACGATGCTGCGCCTTCTAGACGCCAGCAAACAGGGTGAGGGCGTACAGATCTTTATTGGCGCCGGGAGCCACCTCTTCGGGGTAACCGGTTGCTCGGTGGTGATTGCTCCCTACCATAACAGCCGCGAACAGATCGTCGGCGCGATCGGAGTCATCGGCCCCACTCGACTTAACTACGCCCGGATCATTCCGATGGTCGACTATACCGCAAAGGTGATCGGGCGCCTGATTGGATAGGACGATAGATGAAAGATACGCGAAAGGAACACGAGACGGGACCTGCCCGCGAAGATGCAACCGCGAATAACAATGTGGAGGACGCGACCGAGGAGTTGGTTGCAGCAGAGGCAGTGGAGCTTTCGGCCGAAGAACGGCTTGCGGCGCTCGAGGCGGTACTCGCCGAACAGAAGGGTCAGCTGTTGCGGGCTCTGGCCGAGACCGAGAATGTCCGTCGTCGCGCCCAGCGCGAACGCGACGATTCTTTTAAATATGCGGTTGCTGGGTTCGCGAAGGAGTTGCTCTCCGTAGCCGACAATCTCCGCCGGGCGCTCGACAGCCTGCCGGAGTTTGAGGTCAGGGACGAACGCACGCGCGGCCTTCTCGCCGGCGTGGCGGCGACCGAACGCGAGCTCCTTTCGGTTTTCGAGCGGCACGGCATCCAGCGCATCGATCCGGACGGCGAGCGCTTCGATCACAATTTGCATCAGGCGATCTTTGAGGCCGAGCGGCCGGGCAAGCCCAGCGGCACGATCATCGAGGTCTTGCAGCCCGGCTATGTGCTGCACGACCGGCTGCTGCGGCCTGCAATGGTCGGCGTCGCCAAAGAAAACCGGGGCCCGGGGGAGCCTGCCGAATCCGCGAGCACAGTGGCATGAGCAGGGCGGAACCACTGTCTTCCGGCCGGTTGTAGCTGCACGCCCCCTCACATATATAACCCTAGCCACAGTCAGGGGATGGCTGAACAATCACTTCCCGGGGGATCGGGACGGTGCTTCCCCGGGCCGTCCGGTCCTGCTTTTCAAAAGAGGTGTCCATGAGCAAAGTCATCGGTATCGATCTCGGCACGACGAACTCCTGCGTCGCCGTGATGGAGGGCAGAAACGCCAAGGTGATCGAGAACAGCGAAGGCATGCGGACAACGCCTTCGATGGTTGCCTTCACCGAGTCCGGTGAACGCCTGGTCGGTCAGGCGGCAAAGCGCCAGGCCGTGACCAACCCCGAGAACACGTTCTTTGCAATCAAGCGCCTGATCGGTCGCCGCTTCACCGATCCGATGGTCAAGAAGGATATGGATCTTGTCCCGTATAAGATCATCACCGGAGATAATGGCGACGCCTGGGTCGAGAGCCGCGGCAAGAAATATGCTCCGTCCCAGATCAGTGCCTTCATTCTGCAGAAGATGAAGGAGACGGCCGAGGCCTATCTCGGCGAGACGGTCACCGAAGCCGTTATCACGGTTCCGGCCTACTTCAACGACAGCCAGCGCCAAGCGACCAAGGATGCCGGCAGAATTGCCGGGCTCGAAGTATTGCGCATCATCAATGAGCCGACCGCCGCGGCGCTCGCCTATGGCATGGAAAAGAAGGGCAGCGGCACGATCGCGGTTTACGATCTCGGCGGCGGCACCTTCGACATCTCGGTGCTCGAAATCGGTGATGGCGTCTTCGAGGTAAAGTCGACAAACGGCGATACGTTTCTCGGCGGTGAAGACTTTGACAAGAAGATTATCGACTATCTCGCCGACGAGTTCCGCAAGGAGCAAGGGATCGATTTGCGCAACGACCGCCTCGCCCTGCAGCGACTGAAGGAAGCGGCCGAGAAGGCCAAGATCGAGCTGTCGTCATCGGTGCAGACGGACGTCAACCTGCCCTTCATCACGGCGGATCAGCACGGCCCCAAGCATCTCAACATCAAGCTGACCAGGTCGAAGCTCGAGGCGCTGGTCGACGATCTGATCCAGCGGACCATCGGCCCGTGCGGCAACGCCCTGAAGGATGCCGGGCTCCGCGCGTCCGAGATCAACGAGGTGATCCTGGTCGGCGGTATGACCCGGATGCCCAAGGTTATCGAGACGGTCAAACAGTTCTTCGGCAAGGAGCCGAACCGCAGCGTCAACCCGGACGAAGTCGTGGCCATCGGCGCAGCGATCCAGGCCGGCGTGTTGAAAGGCGAGGTCAAGGATGTTCTGCTCCTCGACGTGACACCGCTGTCTCTCGGCATCGAGACCTTGGGCGGCGTATTCACTCGGCTGATCGACCGCAACACGACGATCCCGACCAAGAAGAGCCAGACCTTTTCGACCGCGGAAGACAATCAGACGGCCGTCACGATCCGCGTCTTCCAGGGTGAGCGTGAGATGGCGGCTGACAACAAGCTGCTTGGCCAATTCGATTTGGTCGGCATTCCCTCGGCGCCGCGCGGTATGCCGCAGGTCGAGGTGACTTTCGACATCGACGCTAACGGCATCGTTCAAGTCTCCGCCAAGGACAAGGCGACCGGCAAGGAACAGCAGATCCGTATCCAAGCATCGGGCGGTCTCTCCGAGGCCGATATCGACCGCATGGTCAAAGATGCCGAAGCCCACGCCGAGGAAGACAAGCGGCGCCGCGAACTGGTCGAGGCCAAGAACAGCGCCGATGCGTTGATCCACACGACCGAGCGGACATTGAACGAGGCCGGCGACAAGGTTCCCCAGGGTGACAAGGATGCGGTGCAGCAGGCGATCCAAGCGCTGAAGGATACCCTCGGCAGCGACGATGCTGCGCGGATCAAGGCCAAGACCGAGGCCCTCGCCCAAGCTTCGATGAAAGTCGGCGAGGCGCTCTACAAGGCACAGCAGGCCGAGCAAGCCGGGGCCGGCGCGGGGGGTGACCCTTCGTCGGGCGGACCCTCGTCTGGCGGTACGACCGGAGGCGGCAACGACAAGGTCGTCGATGCCGATTTCGAGGAGGTCGACGACCAGAAAAAGCGCGGCTCGGCTTGATCGGCCTTATTGCCGAGACAGGAGCGGATGCCATCACCCCGGCGGGTCCTCCGCCGGGGTGAGACCCAATAGCAAGCCCTTTAATCGAACTCCTATCGGTCATGGCGAAACAGGACTTTTACGAGACCCTCGGCGTCTCCAAATCGGCGAGCTCCGATGAACTCAAGCGGGCCTATCGCAAGCTTGCAATGCAGTATCACCCGGATCGCAATTCCGGCGACAAGGGTGCTGAACAAAAATTCAAGGACCTCAACGAAGCCTACGACATTCTAAAGGATGACCAAAAGCGCGCCGCCTATGATCGGTTCGGGCATGCCGCCTTTGAACAGGGCGGTGGGCGCGGCCCGGGCGATTTTGGCTTCGCCGCAGGCGGCTTTGCCGACATTTTCGACGAGATGTTCGGCGAGTTCATGGGCGGTGGCCGGCGCGGCCAGGGCGGGCCGAGCCGCGGCAGCGATCTGCGATACAACCTTGAGATCACGCTCGAAGAGGCCTTCCGCGGCAAGCAGACGACGATCCGCGTCCCAACTCTAGTCGCTTGCGAGCAGTGCAAGGGCAGCGGCGCCGAGGCCGGCTCCAAGCCGATAACTTGCCCGAGGTGCCATGGCCGAGGACGCTTACGCGTGCAACAGGGCTTCTTCACGATCGAGCAAGCCTGCGCCGGCTGTCAGGGTGCCGGGCGGGTCATCGACAATCCCTGCAAGGCGTGCGGTGGCCAGGGTCGGACGCGACGCGAAAAGACCCTGTCGGTCAACATCCCGGCCGGGGTCGAGGACGGCATTCGCATGCGGCTCGCCGGGGAAGGCGAGGTGGGGATCCGCGGCGCCTCGGCGGGTGATCTCTTCGTCTTCATCAGCGTGACACCGCATCGGATCTTCCAGCGCGACGGCGCTAATATCCACTGTCGAGTGCCGCTGCCGATCACCACGGCTGCCCTCGGCGGCACGATCGAGGTGCCGACCGTCGACGGCAGCCGAACGCGCGTCACGGTGCCAGCCGGGACTCAATCAGGGCATCAGTTCCGGCTCCGGTCGAAGGGGATGACGGTGTTGCGCTCGACCGCGCGCGGCGACATGTTTATCGAGGCGGTCGTCGAGACCCCACGCAACCTGACCAAGCGGCAGCAGGAGCTGCTCCGCGAATTCGAAAAGGAAGGCGAGAACCGCCACACACACCCCGAAAGCGAAGGCTTTTTCGCCCGGGTCAAGGAATTCTTCGAGGACCTGCGGGAGTAATTCTCGGCATTCCGCCGCCCCATGTTCCGGCTTGTCCCGTGGACCTTCAGCCCGGGGGTCGGCGCCCTCCCCGCAGCATCGTTTATAGCAGACCGGTATGGCCGCGTTCGGGCGTCAGAACATCGGCACGGCAGGGAAATCTCGACAGCGCCTCGACACTGCTATTTTGCGGCAACGAGCTCGCGGTGGCGGACCTCGGGCGCCGCCTCGTTCCCTTTGCCGAGCACCGCTTCGAGCGTTCTCTGGATCTCGGAGAGCTTGGCGGGCTGCTCAGCCTTATGGCCGAACAGGTTCTTGACGTAGAATACGTCGACGACCTTCTCGCCGTAGGTCGAGATCTTGGCGCTCGAGATTTGCAGATTGAGCCGTGTGAGCTCGCGGGTTAGCTCATATAGCAAGCCCGGCCGGTCGCGGCCGTTGACCTCGATAACGGTGTGCGAGGCGCTCGCTTTGTTGTCGATGAGCACGCGAGGCATCACCGTGAAGACCTGCATTCGGCTTGGAAAGGCGGGTAAACGCGCGAGTTCGCGATGAGGCTTCAGGTCGCCCGTCAGCACGTTCTCGAAGATGACGGCGAGCCTGGCGAGCTTGTCCGGCCGATCGAACGGTCGACCCGCCAGGTCCTGAACCCAGAAGGTGTCGAGCGCCATTCCGTTCGACATCGTCATGATCTTGGCATCGACGATATTGGCGCCGCTGACCGCCAGCGCACCCGCGATCCGCGAAAACAGGCCGGGGTGGTCGGCAGTGTAGAGCGTGATCTCGGTTACCGAGCGATCCCAATCGACGCGCTTTTCGACGGTGAGGGGGGCACCGCTCGTTTCCGCCTCGCGCATCAGTCGGGCATGTCGGGCATGGGTCTCGGGGTCGAAGGATAGCCAATAGAAGGGGTAGCCGCGGCTCGCGAAAGTCGTGAACTCTTCCTCACCAAAATCGGGGAGCAACCGTCGCGCAGCCGCGTGAGCGGTGGCGATCCGTGAATCCTGTCCCTCGACCGTGAGCCCGCCCGACATCACCTCGAGCGCGCGATGGTAAAGCTCGCGCAACAGCGCCGCCTTCCACCCGTTCATGATATTGGGACCGACGGCGCGGATATCCGCGACGGTTAGCGCCAGCAGCAGCTTAAGCCGTTCGGGCGACTGTACCCGCTTTACAAAGTCGCCAATCGTCTTGGGGTCACCGATGTCGAGCTTGAATGCGGTGCCGCTCATCAGGAGATGCCAACGCACCAGCCACGCGACGGTTTCGGTCTCCTCGTCCGAAAGCCCCAGCCGCGGGCCGAGCTTCACAGCGATTTGTTCGCCGATCTCAGAGTGATCACCGCCCCGGCCCTTGGCGATGTCGTGTAGCAGAACGGCCAGATAGAGTGCGCGGCGCGAGACGATCTCTGCAACGATCTCGGTTGCCAGCGGATGCTCTTCCTTGAAAAGCCCGTGCTCGATCTTGTGCAAGATTCCGATGGCAAAGAGCGTGTGCTCGTCGACCGTGTAATGGTGGTACATGTCGTACTGCATTTGCGCGACGACACGCCCAAAGTCCGGGATGAAGCGGCCGAAGACCCCGGCCTCGTTCATCCGGCGGAGCGCCGTTTCGGGATCCTTGCGCGAGGTCAGGATCTCGATAAACAGGCGGTTTGCTTCGGCATCTTCGCGCAATCGGTCGTCGATCAGCGTCAGCGATTGGCTTGCCGCTCGCAACGCGCGTGGGTGGATGTCGAGGCCGTGCTCTTGCGCGACATGAAAGAGGCGCAGGAGCGCCACCGGGTCCTTGTTGAAAAAACCCTCGGCCGGGATCGTCAACCACTCACCGTCTAGGACGAACCCGCCGAGCGATCGACGTCCGGCGCCCCAGCGCACCCAGGAAAGCCGGCGTCTGCGCTTTTGGTCGGCTTCGAGAATCGCACAGAAGATCCGGGTCAGGTCCCCCACATCTTTGGCGACCAGAAAATAATCCTTCATGAACCGCTCGACCCCACGGTTCCTTTCCTTATCGGCGTAGCCCATGCGCCGGCCGATTTCAGCCTGCAGGTCGAAAGTGAGGCGCTCTTCGGCGCGGCCGGCGAGGTAGTGGAGATGGCAGCGAACAGTCCACAGGAAGCTCTGGGCGTGGTCGAAACGGCGCGACTCCTCGGCCGACAGCACGCCCAGCTCGACGAGTTTGCCGATATTGTCGGTGCGGTAGATGTACTTGGCGATCCAGAACAGCGTGTGCAGGTCTCTGAGCCCGCCTTTGCCCTCTTTGACGTTTGGCTCGAGCTGGTAACGGCTGTCGCCGACGCGTTGATGCCGTGCGTCGCGCTCGGCGAGCTTGCCTTCGACGAATTGCGCCGCAGTGCCGCGCACGACGTCCGAATCAAAACGCTTCTTGAGATCTCCGAAGAGCGCCTGCTCGCCACACAAATAGCGCGCCTCCAGCAACCCGGTGCGGATGGTCAAATCGGATTTGGCCTGACGCAGACATTCCTCGACCGAGCGGGTCGCCTGCCCGATCTTCAGGCCAAGGTCCCACAACAGGTAGAGTAGATACTCTATCACCTGTTCCGTATGAGGCGTCCGCTTATAGGGCAACAGAAACAGCAGGTCGATGTCCGAATAAGGTGCCAACTCGCCCCGCCCGTAGCCGCCGACGGCGATGATCGCCAGCCTTTCGCCCGAGGTCGGGTTCGGGAGCGGGTAGATGTCGCCGGTAACCAGGTCGAACAGCGCGCGGATTAGCTGGTCCATCAGAAAGCATTGCTCGCGCATCACCGCAGAGCCATCGCCAGTTGCCTCGAAGCGACGGCGGATCTCGGCGTGGCCGGTGGTCAGCGCCGCCTTCAACGGCGCGACAAAGGCGCCGCGATCGAGTGCCGGAGAGCGGACTCCGGGAACGGCGGCCGACAATTGCTCCGCAAGCTCTCGCCGGTCGATGATGTCGCGTTGCCTGACGATGCTGGGTATAGCGTTCCTCCCTGCCGAGTTCGGGTTCCGCCCGGGCGCACCAGGCTTTAACAGGCGGCGCCGACGCGAGATATATTGTCGGCGGCCGCAAAATACACCGGTTGTCGATCGTGTGAGCTGGCTTAACCGATGCCCGAACCGCTTCACATAGAAATTCCCCCGCACCAGAGCATCACCGCGATGGTTTACCCCGCCGCGGCGAAACACTGTGCCGGCGTAACGCTAATCCTCGGACATGGAGCCGGTGCTGGTCAGACCAGCGACTTTATCGTGAGCTATGCCAGCGGATTGGCGGCGCGCGGCATTGACACGATCACCTTCAACTTTTTGTACCGCGAGCGGGGTCGCCGTATCCCTGATCCAAACGACAAACTGGAGGCTTGCTACCGCGCAGTGATCGAGGTGGTTCGCGAGCAAATGAACTCAGATCGCGATGAGTTGGCGATCGGCGGCAAGTCGATGGGCGGGCGAATTGCCTCACAAGTGGCTGCCGGCGGCATCGGCAAGCTCGCGGGCATGGTTTTTCTAGGCTATCCGTTGCATCCCCCGGGCAGACCCGATCGCCTTCGCGCGAAGCACCTGTCTGGCATCAAGGCTCCGATGCTGTTCGTTCAAGGTTCGCGTGACGCCTTCGGAACACCCGACGAGCTGCGCCCGATCGTCGCCTCGCTCAAGCCCCCGGCGGGTCTCTATGTCGTCGAAGAAGGTGACCACTCGTTCAAGGTTCGGAAGGGAGCCGGCGTCGGCCAAGAAGACGTACACCGTGCAATCCAGGACCATATCGCGGCATGGCTGCACGAATTGGTTACCGTCAGGAGAGAGCGATGAGCGAGGCCGGGACCGCGCCGCGCAGCAAGGTTTTGCGCGCCTCCCATTGGATGGCCGAATCGAGACTTGTGAGAAACTGCACCTCGCCGCCGGCAAGGAGTGCCACCGGCAGGCCGTCGCGGTAGAGCAGGCGATTGCCGGTCAATGCGGCAAGTTTTGGCCCGGGGGTCAGGATCCCGGCGAGGTTGAGTGGGTCGGCACCGGATAGCGAGATCCACTCATCCGAAGGGGGTTTGCGCCGTACCTCGCGCAGCATACCGACCGCGTCGGGGAGCGCAAACTGCTCACCGGAGAAGCCGGCGACAAAACGGCCGCCGCGGATTTCACCACGAGCCTCGAGCCGGCGGTAGACGCGCAACAGGTCACGCCACGGCGGTAGCCAGGGCGCCTCGCGTTCGATGAGGCGCCAGAATACGACCCCGTACCGGAGCAACAGCGCGCGGGCCAAGTGTTCGACAGCCTCTGGCTTAAGCCCCGGCGAGGACTGCGCACGACGGGCCAGCGCCCAGCGGCCCGCGTCCTCCATGCGAAACAGCGAAGAGCGCCGGCGCCGCCCATTGCCGCGCCGGTCGGTCGGCACGAGCAGCGCGCGCAGCCCGGCAAAACTGTCGGAATTGACAAGCCCCGAGGCAACCAGCTCAGCCAGGGCCTCTTCGACCTGTGGGCGCAACAGCCCGGTGCCTTCGACCAGCTCGTCGAAGAACGATGCCCCATATTGCCGAATATAATCGATTACGGCTTGCGCCCGGGAACTCAAAGCAACCGGGTCAACGCTTGCGGAAAACGATGACCAGAGCGTAGCATAGCGCCGCGCCAGAAGGGTAATCGGCGTCGACCTCACCGGTGCCGCGCTACGCTCGCTGCCGTTGGGTCGCGCGTTGGGCGGTCTCAGGCGGGCCCAGGCGATCCGGCCAGAGAGGCACTGATCATCGAGCCAAGCGGGCTTGTATCCACTGAGCCGCGCCGGCAGGATCTCGGTTTCCCACGCGCCGGCCGGCGCCTCAAACCCTTCGAGTTGCCGGATCAAGATCTCGACCGCATCCGGCCCCTCCATACGCGTGTCCGGCGCAACTCGCTGCCAGCCAAACAGGAAGCGCAGGAATTCGATCGCTGCGACCGGCTGGATCTCGGCGCGCAAGCGACCCACCGTATAGCGATGGATCCGGGCGAGTAGACGGCGCTCGCACCATTCTTCCCCCGCCGCAGTTCCGGTGAAGCGACCACGCAATGCGAAGCCTTCAGTCTCGAGCGCTGCGAGCCCGGCTTCGATTTCGTTGGGCCCAAGTCCAAGCGGCGCGGCCAGTACATTCAGGGTGACCGGTCCGAGTCCCTCCAGCCGCCCGCGCAGGATTTCGATCAGTGCCTCCTCCGGAGACCACTCACGCTCCGAATACTCGACCGGGGCAGTAATCGCCGGATCGGATCGTGCATCGGGCCACAGCGCCGTAAGTTGTGGCAAACGTTCGGCGGCGATCCATAGGCTGGCATGTGGCGCAGTCAGCAGCGTGACACGCCTGTCGTGTACCAACTGCGCAAACCATTCGGTCCAGCCGGGCTGGGCCTCGGCTTCTTCAGCGCTCAAAAACCCGAGCCATGCGAGCGCATCGTGCAATTCGTCGGCGTTGGCGGGGTCGGGCCAAGCTTCGCTGCGCACCCGCGCAATCGCCTCGGGATCGAGCCGGCCAATATCGGCGGCGGCCTCCGGCGCCAACCAACGTCTGCTGATCACCGCCTGGGTCCGCCGTTCCTCGAGCGGCGCATCGTCGAGATAGGCATAGGGCCGGGCCGATAGCACTTCGAGAGCGAGCGGTGAGGGTTCGGTCAGATCGCGAGTGACGACGCGGACTTCGTCCGCTTCGAGCCGGGTGAGGATCTGTGTGAACCCATCGATGTCCATGGCATCGACGAGGCAGTCCGTTATTGTCTGCCGGACTAGCGGATGGTCGGGGATCTCTCGCTCGCCAACGAGGTTCTCGGCGCAAGCGAGTTGGTCAGGAAAAATCGCCGCGATAAGATCTTCGGCGTCCATCCGCGTGAGCTGCGGCGCCACTTTCTTGCCGCCACGGAAACGCGGCAGTGCCAGCGAGATGCCGGCGACCCAACGCCACCGTGTGACGAACATCGGGGCGTCGAGCAGAGCTTGGATCAGCACCGCGCGGATGCTGGTCGAATGCAGATAGTGCCGCACTTCATTGAGATCGAAGCTGTGCGCCCGGGTTAGCGACAGCACGATGTTGTCCTCGGTTGCAGCGGCCTGCAGCTCGAAGTTGAACTTGCGGCAAATGCGTTTGCGCAGTGCCAAGCCCCAGGCGCGGTTGATTCGGCTGCCGTAAGGCGAGTGGATGACCAGCTGCATGCCGCCGACTTCATCGAAGAAGCGTTCGAGGACGAGCGTGTCCTGGGTCGGCAACATGCCCAATGCCGCGTACGCCGAGGCCAAGTATTCGACCAATTGCTCGGCGGCGGGCTCAGCCATGCCGACCTCCTCGGCCAGCCAGCGCGCGGTGCGCTCCCCTTCGGGGTCGGTCGGCAAGCGCGCCGCGATCTCTGCCCGCAGCCGCGACACCGACTGCGACAGTTCGTCGGTGCGGCCGGGCGCTTCGCCCAGCCAAAACGGGATATTGGGCATCATGCCCTGCGCATCTTCGACCCGGACGGTGCCGCGCTCGACGCGCAGGATGCGGTAGGCCGTGTTGCCGAGCTGGAAGACGTCGCCGGCCATGCTCTCGACGGCCCAATCCTCGTTGACGCTGCCGATTACCTGGTTTTCGGGCTCCAGCAGCACCTGGTAGTCGGCGGTGTCGGGGATCGCTCCGCCCGAGGTCAGCGCCGTCAGCCGGGCCCCGCGCCGCCCGCGCAACACGTGGTTGACAGCATCGTGATGGATCAGCGCGCCGCGGCGGCCGCGACGGGTGCTGAAGCCTTGGGCCAGCATACCGACGACGGCGGCAAAATCTTCGCGCTCGAGCGCCCGGTAGGGCCACGCGCGGCGTACCAGTGAGAAGAGTTCGTCCTCCCTCCACTCCCGCGCCGCCACTTCCGCGACGATCTGCTGTGCCAGGACGTCGAGCGGTTGTCGGGGAATCGAGAGGCGGTCCAGCTCGCCGCGATCGACACTATCAAGCAACGCCGCGGACTCGACGAGCTCATCGCGCGACAAAGGGAAAAGTCGGCCTTTGGGAGTACCGTCGACGGCGTGACCCGCGCGGCCTACCCGCTGGATGAAGGTCGCGATCGAGCGCGGCGAACCGAGCTGGCAGACCAGATCGACATCGCCGATGTCGATACCGAGCTCGAGCGAGGCAGTCGCCACCAATGCCTTCAGCTGACCGTGCTTCAGACGCTGCTCGGCGTCGAGCCGCTGCTCCTTGGCAAGGCTGCCGTGATGCGCAGTCACCTGATCGCCACCGAGGCGCTCCGAGAGCTGACGGGTCACCCGCTCGACCAGCCGACGCGTATTGACAAACACCAGAGTCGTGCGATGCGCCTCGATCAGCTCCTTCAATCGGTCATAGACCTGCTGCCAGACCTCGCCCGACATGACCGCTTCAAGCGGCGAGGAGGGGACTTCAAGGGCAAGGTCTCGCGCCCGACGGTGACCGGTATCGATGATCCGACACTCGGCGTCCGGCCCGACCAGAAAACGGGCAATCGCCTCGATCGGCTTCTGTGTGGCCGACAGGCCGACACGCAACAGAGGGCCGGTACAGAGGGCCGTCAGACGCTCTAGCGAGAGCACCAAATGGGAACCGCGCTTGTTCGGCGCCAGCGCATGGATCTCGTCGATGATGACGGTCCGCGTCGTCGCCAGCATTTTGCGGCCGGAGTCGGAGCCGAGCAGGATGTAGAGCGACTCCGGAGTAGTGACGACGATATGCGGCGGGGTGCGGCCCATACGCTGGCGCTCGCCTGGCGGCGTGTCGCCGGTGCGCACCCAGCTGCGGATGTCGACATCGGGCGATCCCTGGGCTCGCAGGGCCTCGCGAACCCCGGCGAGTGGCGCCTCGAGATTGCGCTGGATGTCGTTGGACAAAGCCTTCAGCGGCGAGACGTAGACGATTTGCGTCTCGTCCTTGAGCCGGCCCTCCAGCCCTTGGCGCACCAGCGCATCGATCGCTGCTAAAAACGCGGCCAACGTCTTGCCCGAGCCGGTCGGGGCGGCGATCAGCACATGCCGGCCCGCCTGGATTGCCGGCCACGCCTCGACCTGGGCGGCCGTCGGTGCAGCGAAGCTGCGATCAAACCAAGCGGCGACCGCGGGGTGGAACAAGGATGTCGAGTTCACAGGGGCAAGGGTGGATGTAACAACATCGATATGGTTACGGCCCGAACCAAGACCAGGTCCCTCAGCCTTCCTTTGGCGGAGCGCAACAAACGGTTGCGCGGACGCTTAACGATCGTTGCATTTGCAGCAAATCAGCAGCAAAAGCTCTCCCTCAGGTTGAAATCATGTGCGGCTCGAGAGGCAGGGGGCGGTATGCGACGAACCCATCCCCCTCGATAGCCGTATCGATACGATTTGTCAATTACTAAATGCGATATTCGCAAACAATGGTGGCTGCACGGGTTGAAACAAATGGACCATGGGACGTGGTTCTCTGAGGAAATATCGAAGGAAAGCCAGGCTTGAGCGCTGCACTCAGATGAGAGCACCACCTACATCAGGAACACGCCCTTGCCAGTGGTTTGGGTGTCGAACAGGCGGTAGGCCTCCTCCGCCTGGTCGAGCTTCCAGCGATGAGTGAAGAGGCGCTCGACATCGACCTTGCGCTCGACGCAGAAGCGCGCGCAGTCGGCCTGGCCGTGCCACGAAAAGGTCCAGGAGCCGATGATCGTAAGTTGCTTGCGGAGCATGTCGGGGCTGACATCGATCGTCACGTTGTTGCGCTCGCCGACAAAGGCAACCGTTCCCCAGACCTTGGCGCTGCGCACGGCGGCGATCCGGCCCTCGGGCTGGCTCGATGTATCGAGGGTGAAATCAGCACCGCCGTGGGTCAGGTCCTTGATTGCGCCAACCGGATCGTTCGATCTCGGGTTCACCGTTTCCCAGGCCCCGAATTCCTTCGCCCGTGCCAGCCGCTCGGGGCTCACATCGAGCGCGATGACGCGAGCACCCATCGCCGCGGCGAGCTGAGTCGCCGACAAGCCGACCGGCCCCTGGCCGAATAATGCAATCGTATCGTCGCCGGAAATCTTGAGCCGGCGTAATGCGCCATAGGCGGTCCCGGTGCCGCAGGAGATCGCCGCCCCGGTCGTAAAGGACAGCTCATCGGCGAGCGGCACCAGGGTGAAGGCCGGCACCTTCAGATAGCGCGCATGCCCGCCATGGGCGTTATTGCCGTAGACTAGGACCGGCTCTTCCTGGCAGAGCTGCGACCAACCCGAACGGCAGTGCTCGCAAACGGTGCAGCCCTTGTAATGGTGGACCATCACGCGCTGCCCGACGCGCGCCATCTTGTCGCTGACGCTGGTGCCGATCGCGGCGACAATGCCGCACGGCTCGTGCCCTGCGATGACAGGGTCGGGGCTGACTGGCAGGCCGCCGATGGCGGCGCCGCCAGATTTCGACCGGCGGTACTGATGCAGATCGCTGCCGCACATGCCCGAGGCCTTCATCTCGACGACCACCTCGTCGGGACCCGGCGTGGGGTCGGGAAACTCCATTAGCTCGATCTCCCGCTCACCGGTGAAGACAACGCCGCGCATGGGGCCCTCCGATTTTCTCGAATAATATGAAAGTAGCCTACGCCCTTTCTCGCTTGCGCGGTACTACCCTGACCCCGGGCTGCTGCCGGTGACGAACCGGCCTAATCCGAGCGCGCGAGCCGGCCCTCGACCTGCTGGGCCGCCAAGGTCAGCGGGAACAGCACGAGAAAATAGATCACCGCGACCATCGTATACACCTCGAGCGGTCGGTAGGTCGCTGCCGTGATAATCGTCCCCTGATAAAGCAGATCGGCAACAGCGATGGTCGACACCAGTGAGGTATTTTTGAGCTGAATGATCGACTGGTTCATGAAGGGAGGGAGCATCCGCTTGATCGCTTGCGGTAGAATGACGTAGCGCATGACCTGGATTCGCCGCATGCCAATTGCGCGCGCCGCGTCCCACTGCCCCCGCTCGATCGAGTTGACCCCGCCGCGAATGATCTCCGCATAAAAGGCGCCGGTATAGAGCGACAACACCAAGGTCGCCGCGACGTTAGCCGGGATGTCGATACCGAGGATGACCGGCAGCGCGTAGTAGAACCAGACGATCTGCACCAGGAGCGGCGTGCAGCGGAACACCTCGATATAGGCGACAAGCGGCGCCGTGATCAGCACGTTCTTCGACAGCCGCAGCAACCCGGCGACGAGGCCGACCACCAGACCAAGGAGGATCGTCCCGATCGTATAGGCGATCGTTACTCCAAGGCCGGCCAGGATCAGGCCGCGATAGCTCCACAGAAAGGAGAAATCCCAGGCGTAGCGCGTGCCGGTCATCACACTGAGACGCCGCCGAGGCCTAGAATTCGACATCGGCAGGGACGTCTTCCGGTTTGACACCGTTGATTGCCAGTCCGGCGTACAGCCATTCCCGAATCTGCTGAATGCCCCGGTTGTAATCGACCCAGGCGTCGAGAAAGTCGCGCCAGCGCTTGTCCGCTTCCATGCGTACTCCCATACAAGTCGGTAATTGCACGCGCGGCTGATGGAGCATTTGGAACTCGCCGAGCGCTGGGTTTTTCTTGACCGCGGTCAGCCCGAGATTGACCGCGAGGATTACGCAGTCCGCCCGGCCCGACTGGACAGCCAGGATGCAATCGTCGCGCGCTTTCAAGCCGATGATCGTCGCATTGGGTGCGAACCGGCGGGCGGCGATTTCGTGCACCGAGCCGATATCGACGGCGATTCTGATTTCGGGCTTGTTGAGTTCGCCCCAGTTGGACGCGTGAAAGCCCTTCGCCCCGACCATGCCAAAGCCATGCAAATAAAAGGCATGCGTGAAATCGATGACGAGCGCCCGCTTCGGCGTCGGGTTCAACGAAAATGCCAAGTCGATCTTATTGGCCTGCAGATCGAGGACCGAGTTGCCATACGTCGACTCGAGGTGCTCGACCTTGGCGTCGAAAACTCCGGCGATGTCCTTCGCCATTTCGATGCACATCCCCGACCATTCTCCGGTCGCGATGTCCTTGTTAAAATAGGGTGCCTCGCCGGGCAGCGCAGCGATACGCAGCACCTTGGCGTGTGCGATCCGGTCGATCGTCCACTCAGGCTGGCTCTGCGCAGGGGCCGCGCGAGCCAGGATCGCCGGTGCGCCTGCCGCGGCGCTCGCCCCGGCGGCGAACAAACGACGTGACAACATCAAAGCCTCCTCTTCTTCTTTGGCCAATGCCGTGGCAGAAATTATCAAGTCGTTGCTCTGGCCGAAAGCCGCAAAGGAGGGATGAGCCGATGTCTGTCAACAAGCCCCATCTCGAATTCCACCGCGTCGATATGAATTCCGGGTGGTCGACGCCTCCCGGCTATCCGACCGGCATTGAGCAGAAGATTCTGGCGGGCGTGCTCGACGAGGAACACAGGAGCGGCAGCCGCACGCGTCTCTTGCGCTTTGCGCCGGGCGTTTTCACGACGGCACCGTTCGTTCACGAATATTGGGAAGAGGTTTATCTAATGTCGGGTGACCTCACCGTCGGCAACGATGCCGAGGGCAGAGGCGGCCAGAATTTCCCGCCCGGCACCTACGCCTGCCGGCCTCCCGGCGCGGTGCACGGCCCGTTCAAGTCGAACGGCGGCTGCCTCCTGTACGAAACCCATTATTATGCGGAGTGATAGGGGTCATCAGCTAGCCAGCTGCATGGGGCGTGCCTCTTGCGCGCGGCACATCCGGTCGAACAAGCCGCGCCGCCGACGCAACTCGGCCGGCGTGCCCTGCTCGACGATCCTGCCTTCGCGAAGAACGACGAGCCGGTCGAACTTCGCGACGGTCGATAGTCGGTGGGCGATGGCCAATACGGTGCGCCCCTGCATCACTGCTCCGAGCGCTCCCTGGATCTCCAGTTCGGCCTCGGTATCGAGCGCCGAGGTGGCTTCGTCGAGCACGATGATCGGGGCGTCCTTCAGCAGCGCCCGAGCGATGCCCAACCTTTGCCGCTGCCCTCCGGAGAGCTTCGCGCCGCGCTCGCCAACGATTGTTGCATAGCCATGCGGCAGCGCTTGGATAAAGGCATCGCATCGCGCCGCCCTGGCCGCATCCATGACCGCGTCATCGCTTGCCTCGGGCTCGGCATACCGGATGTTCTCGAGGACCGAGCGATGAAACAGCGAGACCTCCTGCGGCACCACTGCGATCGCGGCACGCAGGCTGTCCTGCGTCATTGTGCGAACGTCCTGACCGTCGATCAGGAGTCGGCCGCCATCGATGTCGGATAGGCGCTGCACCAGGCCGATCACAGTCGATTTCCCAGCGCCGGAAGGGCCCACCAGACCGACGCGTTGTCCGGGCTCGATCCGCAGAGTGAAGCCGCTGAGCACCTTGCACCCATCGGGATACGCGAAATCCACATTCTCGAACGCGATGCTGCCGCCTTGGTGGACCAGCTGTCGCGTGCCAGGCCCATCAACCACTTTGTGGTTTTCGCCAATCACCTGGATCGCGTCGGCAATCCGCGAGATGAACTGAGTCGCGTTGACCGCCGCAAATGCGAGATCGCGCGAGCCCTGGAGAATGCGAAAGGCTACCGCCACGGTCAAAATCACGTCGCCGGGGCTGATCCTTCCTTTGCTCCATAGATGCAGGGACCAGATCAGCATCCCACCGGCCATCAACCACAAGCCAAAATCGTGCAGCACCCTCATCCGCTCGATATACATCAAGCTATTGCGATGAGTGGTTGCCTCAGTATTCAGCAGCTGCGCGAACCGCCGACGCTCGCGCGCGTGCGCCGAGAAAGCCTTGACTGCCCAGATGTTGGAGACGACATCGACCAGCGCGCCGCCGACTTCGGCGGCACGGTCGGCATAGGCGCGATGGCGCGGCATGCCGCGCTGTCCGAAAAGCGCGAGGGTGCCTACCGCCACCAGCACAAAGAAACCGAGAGCAATGACCACACGCCAACCGACAGTCGCCAGGATAACCAGTGCCGCACAGAAATCGGCGCACACCGGGGCAATGTTGAACAGAACAATTGACAACGCCTGCTGTACCGAATCCCCGGTCGAGGAAACCCGACTGGCGAGCGAGCCGCTCAACAGGTCGGTGAAATATCGGCTGGAATGGCCGCCCAAATGGTCGAACAGATCGAGCTTGGCCTCCGCCTTGTCGACAAGCATGGCACGATAGCCAAGCCAGCTGCCGAGCCGCCAGAGCATGCTCTCTCCCGCTAGCAAACCTGCGAACACCGCAAGCGCCCGCCACGCCGCGGCGATATGATCGACGCCTTGAGCCATCGCATCGACAATCAACTTCAGGCCGTATTGCGCACTGCAGGCACAGAAGGCCGCCCCCAGGACCGAGGCGAGGGCAGCGAAGTGCAAGAGCGGCCGCCGCCGGATGTAGTGCCAGAGAAACGCAATTGGTCGGCGAGGAAACGCGGCGACACCGCGTGTTCGTGCGCTTTCGGCGGGCTCGGGATCCGCAAGCCTTAACGGAGTCGTCAAAATTCTATCGAGTTCGACCAGATTTGATGGAGCCGCTCGCTTCGCTCTGACGAGTAACATCGGGCGCCGTCCTAATATTTATGGTTGATAACCCTCTCCGCCGCTGGGAGCTTCCCCTCCATCCCCTGTTGCGCGAAGTAAATCCACCACGCAGAAACGTCATAGTTCCGTTCCAATCGGCCGACATCGTCAGCGGGATTTGCCTCACTTGCGCCGCGAACGGCAATCGCCGTGGTCTTATTCCCGAGACCTAACTTTGCCTCTGTAGCGGGTCATGGGACCGCCAGCGCTTTCAGGCGCGTCGGCAGGTAAGTTGGCGTCGAAATGCCGCAGCCGTGAAACGGCTTCCGCGGAATGGTGTTAACCGGCTGATAGAACCGGAGGGACGATGCGGATCGCCCAAATCTCGCCGCTGATGGAGGCCGTTCCTCCGAAATTCTACGGCGGTACCGAGCGCATCGTTGCCTATCTGACAGATGCCCTGGTTGCTATGGGCCACGATGTAACGCTGTTCGCAAGTGGCGACAGCGTGACGACCGCGACCCTCGCAGCAGCACACCCGCACGCGCTTCGCCTCGACCCGACAATCCGTGATCATGTCGCTCCGCTCATCGTGATGCTGGAGACGGTTGCACAACGTGCACGCGAATTCGACGTTCTCCATCTGCACTGTGACTATCTTGGATATTCCGCTCTGCGGCGGGCTAGCGCGCCGTTCCTCGCCACTCTCCACGGGCGCTTGGATCTGCCAGAGCTGCAGCCGCTCTACAGCGTATTCTCGGATGTGCCGGTGGTCTCAATCTCGGACGCTCAGCGCGTCCCGCTGCCGCAGGCGTACTACATCGGCACCGTGCCGCATGGCCTGCCCGAACAGCTGCTGCTGCCCGGCAGCGGCGCCGGCGGCTATCTCGCGTTCCTCGGCCGCATCTCGCCGGAAAAAGCGCCGGACCGGGCGATTAGGATCGCGGCCCTGGCCGGCATTAAGTTGAAGATCGCGGCCAAGGTCGACCGCGTCGATCAGGGCTATTTCAAAGAGGAGATCAAGCCGCTCCTCACGCGGCCGGATGTCGAGTTCGTCGGCGAGATTGCCGAGGTTCAGAAAACGGAATTCCTCGGCAATGCCGTTGGCCTGCTATTCCCGATCGCTTGGCGCGAACCGTTCGGGCTGGCGATGATCGAAGCGATGGCCTGTGGAACCCCGATTGTGGCTATGCGGAATGGTTCGGTGCCGGAGGTCGTTGACGAGGGAGTCACCGGCTTTGTCGTCTCGAGCGAGATTGAAGCTGCAGCCGCCGCGCGGCGACTGCACCTGCTTGACCGCGCACGCATCCGGCGAGTGTTTGAAGAGCGGTTCACCGCGCAGCGAATGGCGGCAGACTATGTCTCGTTGTACCGGCGCCTGATCGCCGGCCGAGAGGCGGCGCGCGGCGATTTGACGAGGAGGAGACACCCCAATGCTGTGGCCGTCTGATACCTTACGAGAAATTCGGGGCGCGGCCGGCTGGCGGAAAAATTTGTTGGCTGGACTTCAGGTTGTTGGCGGTGCACTGATCATTGCGATCGCTACGGCTGCCGACCCGTCTGCCGGGCAGGCGCCTGCTGCCCCTGACGAGGGGGCTTATGGTTCGACCGAGGCGCCGCCCGCCAAAGCCGCACGCCTGCAACAGTTCGCGCACACGGATTTGTTCCGTATCCTCGGCAAGGAGGTACACAGCCCTTCCGGCCAAGCTATGGGGCGGATCGTGGACCTGCTCGTCGACGAGACGGGCCAACCGCGCGCAGCGATTATCGATTTTGGCGGGTTCCTTGGCGTCGGCACCCGCAAAATCGCCATCGACTGGCATGCCTTGCGGTTTGATGCGGAGCAAACAAAGGAGGCCATCGTCGCCGACCTCGACCGCGACCAGATAAAGGCGGCGCCAGAATACAAGGATTCGCGCGAGGTCGTCGCGGTCGTAACTGCGCCGAGTTTCAAGCAGCGCGATACCGCTCACGATCTGGGCTGGTAATTGCCTTGACGTGAAGCGGCTGCGCACCGGCAACGAGCGCCGATCGGACGCAACAGCACCGCGCGGGTTGCCGGGGCTCGATTGGCTCAACTTCTTTGTCGCGAATTTCCAAACGGGCTTTGGGCCGTTTATTTCCGTCTATTTGACCGGCGCGGGGTGGACCCAAGGCGCAATCGGAGCTGCGCTCAGCACCGGCACAATTGCCAGCATGGCCAGCCAGGTTCCGGCCGGCGCGCTGGTCGATGCGATGCGCAGCAAGCGGATGGCTGCGGCGGCCGCAATCGCGGCTATCGGCGTGAGCGCTCTCGCGATAGCCTTGTGGCCCAATATTTTGGCGATCACGGCTGCGGAAGCGCTACATTCCTTCGCCAGCGCTGTCCTCGGCCCGGCGATCGCCGCAATCACGCTCGTTCTGGTCGATCCTAGTGCGTTTGGCGAACGGATCGGCCGCAATGCACGCTATGCCGCGATCGGAAACGCTGTGGCAGCAGGATTGATGGGGATCTGCGCCTATACCCTGGGAGATCGCGCCGTTTTTATGTTCGCCGCTGCGCTCGCCATCCCGGCATTGGCGGCGCTTGAAACATTGCGCAAAGCCGATCTAGCTACGCTCCGACCTTGCCGCGCCGCCTTACCATCGGTGCAGCCGCGACCACAAAACCGATCGTGGCGGTTCCTGACGGACCGGAGACTTATCGTCTTTGCGGTTTGCGCAGCCTTGTTCCACCTCGCGAACGCGGCAATGCTGCCGATTGCTGCGGCGGCTGTGACAAAGCGCGCCGGAAGCGAAGCCGGCTTGGTCATAGCCGCCTGCATCGTAGGCCCGCAGCTTATCACCGCTCTCCTGTCTCCGTGGGCCGGGCGAGCGGCGCAAGCATGGGGCCGCCGGTCGGTCCTCCTTCTCGGCTTTAGTGCAGTGCCCATCCGCGGCGTGTTGCTCGCCTGTGTCGCCGATCCCTATCTAATCGTTGCTATCCAGCTGTTCGACGGGTTCAGCGCGGCTGCCTTCGGCGTGCTGTTCCCGCTGATCGTCGCTGATGTCACGCGGGAGACCGGCCACTACACGACCTCCCTGGGGCTGGGCGGTCTAGCCATCGGGGGTGGCGCGACATTGAGCACGACGGTAGCCGGGCTCGTAGCAGACCACTTCGGTGTCAGCACTGCTTTCTTGAGCTTGGCGGCGGTCGGATTGTGCGCGACGGCTCTCGTGTGGACCCTCATGCCCGAAACTAGGGTCGCGGCGGAGGACTGATCTCGATCGGTTGCTCCGGTCCTGATCACTGCGCGGCTATCAGCGGCGCCAGCGCCTCCCGGTTTTTCCAGCTCGGTAAAGCGTCCCTGATCAACGACGCGGCCCTGCTCCATGATCAGGATTCGATCGAAGGCGGAGGCGAGGCGGGGGCGGGGCAGGCTGTAAACCAGACTGCAGCCTGCGAGCTCCTGTTGCAGCCGTTTTAGAATGGCAGCCTCCGTTTCACTGTCGAGCACCGCCGTCGCGTCGCTTAACGACAACGAGGTCGGGCCCGCAATGGCGATTGCGATCTTCTGCCGTTGTGCCTCTGAGAGGCGCAAGCCTCCAGTGCCGACCGGATATTGAAGCCCGAGCTCAACGATGGTCCGGCGCAAGCCGAGCTCGTCGAGAACCTCGGTGATGGCCTCGTGGATCCGCTCGCGATTGCCTGCCTTGCCACGTACGATGGTACCGAACAGGACGTTTTCCTGCAGCGATGCGGCGGCGTTATAATGCTCGGGATCGAAGAATTCGACCGAACCCCGTAGTTCCTGCGGTAGACCCTCGGCGAAGGCTCGGCGCGCCCCCAGTCGGGTGCTGCAGGCCCTCGTCGACGAGGCCGAGCGGGTCGCGCGCGGCGACCAGGTTGAACGCCAACGAGACGAAGCGCGCCTTTTCCTCACGGGCTAAGCCCCGGACTCCCACCTTCTCCATACGCGTCAGGATCCTCTCGAAAACCGGCAGATCCTCGGCGCCGATCAGCCCGACTTCCTCAAAGAACTCATGCTCAGGACGCAACCCGGCGAGCAACTCGACCATGATCCGCGCCACCTTCGTGCCCACTTCGACGAGTTCGCTGCACAGGCCAAAGCGGTCGAGCACGCTTTGCGCATAAGAATTGTGCGCGAGCCCCTCGCCTTCGAAGACCCGGCCGATCGGCGTACCAAATAACAAGTGTGCGGATATCGGCGAGCTGGCTTTGTACCGATCGCTGGCGAAGCGCTCCACGAGGAGCGCGAGGCCCTCGAGGGCGAGCCCGTCGGCAAGGACGTGACGCGCCTTTACGATGCGCTTTGCCACTTCCGGCTGAAGCTCGGGATCGAGACGGCTACGCAATCCCAAGAAGTAGATGTCGTCCTCGAGATCGACAAGCCCCAGGACCTCGACGATGCGCGTATCGAGCGCCGCCCGGTCGGACACGCCGGCTTGCTGGTAGTCGACCCAGTCAGCCGCGATGTCCTGCTCGCTGTTCCCGGACTGGCGCGCCTCCTCGATCTCCCGGGCCCGGGACGCCGCCGCGCTCGCGTCATAATCGCGCGTCTGTCCCGGGCGATGACGAAGTCCGAGGAGAAGATTGTCACGCACGCTCGCCGACAAGAGACAGCTCGTTGCCCCGACAAAGCCGATGCGACGGCCGGATACCGCAAGCGGGAGCGTGTTGAGGTCAGCGTCGCCGATGATCAGCCGACCACTCGTCGGGACGACCAACCGGGCGAGAAGTTGGGGGAGAAAGTTTCTGCCGCTATCGCCATGGCCGACGACCGCGACATCGGCGCCGAGAGGAAACTTGAAATTGATCGAGTCAAGAAGATGGATGCCGTCGGCATCCACCAGCTCGACATTGGTAGCGGTGACTTCACCGTAGAAACCCTCGACCTGCTCGGACCCCTCGAGCAGCAGTTGTTTATCGAGCATGTCCGGGACGTTGAACTGTTCGACGACCTGCTCGTATTGATCGCGACGTCCTGCTGGTTCTGGTAGAAATCGATCAGTTCTTTCCACGGCGACGACAGTTCCTTAAAAGCTGCAATCACGGCGGTCAAGGCGCCGATAGTGAGCGGGCCTTTGATGACAAGGTATCCACCGATCGCATAAAAAAGAACGGCGTCAGACTTCCGATAAAGTTATTCAGAAACTTCACAAAAAGCTTACGGTTATAAATCTCGAACCGGATGTCGTAAATCTCCTCCAGACGGTTGGCGATGTCGGCGAGCTGGTAGAGAGCTCCATTGTTGGCGCGAATTTCGCGCAGGGCGGCGATCGTCTCGCCAATGCGGTCGGAGAGGCGTCAAAGATACGGGCTAGTGGTACAAATCTACCATTTGAAACCGGAAGCACCCCGGTTCTCGTCATCCCGGCGCAGGCCGGGACCCATGTCAGCCATAGGCACCGGCCTTCGCCGGTGTGACGGATCTGGGTATCATCTGTCAGAATTGCTCCACTAGTCGCATGAGTCCCTCTATGGTCACTTTGGCTACGCTGCGCTTCGTCTCTAAGATCAACGCCAGCCTCGGATCCGGTACCTTGGGCAAATGGTCGCGGCACCTAGCATGCGGGAAGGGCATCGGGTTTTCCCGGCAGCAAAGATGTTCGTTTGTCGAAACCGCGATTGCGCTCCGAGATCAACGGTGCGGATACGGCAGCTGTGTCGCGCGTGTCGTCGCTTGCGCCGACACGGCGC
This sequence comes from uncultured Alphaproteobacteria bacterium, assembly GCA_963703745.1. Taxonomy (GTDB): domain Bacteria; phylum Pseudomonadota; class Alphaproteobacteria; order ATCC43930; family CGMCC-115725; genus AP-15. The sequence continues at coordinate 352,416 of CAVPFL010000004.1, forward strand.
AACCCTAGGCTGCAGTCAGGATCCGATCAACCGCGGTACGCTCTGTCCGAAGGGCGCAGCGCTGCTCGATTTCGTCAAGGCGCCGGCACGGCTTTTTTATCCCGAATATCGGGCGCCTGGCCGGACGCAAGCTCGCGATACAGATCCTGGAGTATTTCGACCTAACCAGTATGACTATCCGCGAGGGCCACCTTTGAAGACTTCCGGAGGACAGACTGGAGACATTAAAAGGGCGTAGGTGGATTGAATTCAAGGAAAACACGCCTTGCGAGCACTGTCGACCTCCGAGCCAGGCGTTCCCGGTACCATCCGCCACGCTGCACGACGGCGTTGGAGAGCACAAGCTGTTGGTTGCAGGAACTAGCGCTAGTCCGCTGGACGACTTGTCGACTTCCTGCTATTATTTTAGCGCGATCCTACCCGCCGATCAGGGGCAAGGGTTGTCGGCTGTGCGAGGCGTCAACCTTTCCGTTCGCGATGCAACTCAGACTATTCCGACATTTTATCCCGCTTTCAGTGGTGCTTCTCGCGTCGTCGGACGCCTTGCTGATCACCGGTGCCTTTTATCAGCTGTTGTCGGCGTCGGAGATCGGTGTCCCGATCGTGCTGCGTGTTTCAAGCTTTACCGTTCAGTTCTCCGCCGGCTTGGCGGTCGCTGCTGTGACCGCGATGGTTTCGGTAGGGCTGTATGGGCATCAGAGCTTCGTGGATTTTCGCCTTCTGTTAAGCAAGATCGCCGTCGCCTCGATACTCGTGCTGACGCTCGTCTATCTCTCAGCCAGATATTGGCGCGAGGGGCTGGTTTACCTGCCGGATGCCGAAAGTTTTCCGCTGAAGGCGACGCTTATTTGGCTGATTTGCGTAACGGTAACGCGGGGTACCTTCTCGGTGACGTTGGGCCGAGGGCTGCTAAAACGGCGGGTCCTCGTATTAGGTAACGGCGCGCAGGCGGCCCGGATCGCCAAACTAGTCGAAACCGGGGGAAACGAACATTTTGTTCCAATATCGTTTATCGCGACGCCCGTCGAACGTTCCAGTTTGCGTTCCGAGATCGGTGACCCATCGGTTGCCGACCCCCTTGCTCCGCCAGATGATGCTTTGGCGGATATGGTGTATCGACTGGGGGCAAGCGAGATCGTGGTGGCAACCGATGATCGGCGCGGCCTACCGGTTCACCAGCTGCTGCATTGCAAGCTCGCTGGCATCAAGGTAATCGATTTCTTGGATTTTTGGGAGCGCGAGACCAGGACGGTCGACATCGAGGCGCTTAAGCCCAGTTGGCTCTTCTATTCCGATGGCTTTCGTTGCGGTCCGCTCGACGAGTTCCTGAAGCGCGCATTCGACCTCGCGGTCAGCCTCGGCTTGCTCCTCTTAACGCTGCCGCTCCTGATCGTGACGGCTTGCTTAATCAAGCTTGAGAGCCCCGGGCCGATCTTCTACCGCCAGACGAGAGTGGGACTTCACGGGCAGGTTTTCACGATACTAAAGTTCCGAAGCATGCGAGTGGATGCCGAGACAGATGGCCGTCCCCGTTGGGCCTCCGAACGGGATCCGCGCGTTACCCGCATCGGAGCAATCATTCGCAAACTCCGGGTCGACGAGCTCGCACAGATTTTTAACGTGTTGCGCGGTGACATGAGTTTTGTCGGGCCTCGCCCGGAGCGCCCCTTTTTTGTTGCCGAGTTGGTCCAAAATATCCCATACTATTCAGAACGCCATTGGGTAAGGCCGGGCATCACTGGTTGGGCGCAGGTAAATTTTCCCTATGGTGCCTCGACGGAGGACGCTTGGATCAAGTTGACTTATGATCTTTATTACGTAAAAAATCGTAGTATTTTTCTAGACTTTATGATACTGCTGCAGACCGCCCGAGTGATCTTTTGGAACTACGGGGCGAGATAGGGCGCCGAACCTGGATACCGTCGTAACACACACGGTTTATGCAGGGTGCGCGCTCGCGTACATCCTAGTAATCGCATTGATGATTTTACGGGGTCGGACCAGCAAGACCGGTCTGGCAATTCTCGCGTGTTGCCTAACCTCGGTTGCGTGGGCAGCGGCAACCGCGGCGTCAGTACGTCTACCGATTGCCGGACTGGCGCTTTTTGACAGCGTCAGGCTCTCTGCATGGTTGTTGTTCGCCGTTGCACTCGTTACGACCCGAGCCGGTGACGGCTTGGGTCCGGGGCGGCTGTATCGATACGGAGCACTGGCATTTTGTGTCGCGGCTGTCGCCTATGATGGCCAACTGATTTTCTTCAACCCGACGGTCTCGAGTTTCTACACGTCGCAGGAGCTGGTTCGGATCGGATTCGCTGTTCTGGGGCTGTTGGCGATCGAAAATCTGTGGCGCAATACCGAACCGCAGCGACGGTGGCACGTTTGGCCACTCTGTCTCGCTCTTGGTGGTCTCTTCGCCTATGAGCTCTTTCTGTTCGCAGACGCGTTTATTACCCGCGGCCGGGTCGATCCCGGACTCGGCCTGGGCCGCCCGATCGCGGCGGCGTTCATGGCGCCACTGCTGGCGCTGGCGATGGCGCGAAATCGAGAATGGCGGGTCGACATTCATGTATCCCGCCAAGTGGTGTTTCACACAGCGACCTTGCTTGCGAGCGGCTGCTTTCTTCTCGCCGTGGCCGTCGTCGGTATGGTGTTACGCAAATTCGGAGGGGATTGGGGGCTTGTCCTGCAGCTGGCGATGCTGTTCGGCAGCATCGTCGTGCTCGCGACCGTGCTCTCCTCAGGGAGCCTGCGCCGCCGGCTCAAATTTTTGATCTCACGAAACTTTTTCACCCATCGGTACGACTATCGAATTGAGTGGCTCAAATTTATCGAGCTGATCTCTGAGCCAAGCCAGGCGGAAGAGCTTCAGGTCAGGATCATCCGCGCTTTGGCCGGATTTCTCGATAACCCAGCGGGGGTACTGTGGTCCTTGAGTCACGGGATCGGCTATCGTCCGACGGCGGTGTGGCAACTTCCCGCTCCGCGGGAAGCGACGATGGCGCCCGGAGATCCCTTCATTGCGGGCTTTCGGGATGGTAGTTGGATCCAGGAACGCGTGCCCGAAGCGACAGACCTGGCATGGCCTTTCGCCTCGCAAAATGCGTGGCTGGCTGTGCCGTTATCATATCGCCGGGAAGTGGTGGGTTTCGTCCTTCTCGACTGGATAAACCATTCGGTCCCGCTCGACTGGGAGGCCTTCGATCTGTTGCGCGCGGCCGGACGTCAAGCGGCCAGCTATCTCGCGGAGGAGCGATCGACCAAGGTGCTCCGCGACAGCGAACTGTTGAACGAGTACAGCAAGCGCTTCGCCTTCGTCGTCCACGACATCAAAAATGTGGCGAGCCAACTCGGCTTGGTTGTCTCAAATGCAAAACGGCACATCCATGACCCCAGCTTTCAGCAAGATATGCTTCAAACAATCGAGGATGCAGTCGCCCGAATGAACCATCTCCTGAGTCAGCTTCGGGATGGGGCTGCATCGCGCACTCAGCGAATGGCGGACGCGGATGCGATCGTAGCCGCGGTCGCAGCGGCGTTGGCCCATGGCCCCGTCTCCATCGAGACCCGCACTGACCACGAGGATTGCGTCGTGGCGATTGATCCTGAACGCCTCAGGTCCGCTCTGACCCACCTCACTCAGAACGCGATCGAGGCCTCGCGCCCAGGCGATTGCGTTGTCATCTCGACACGCCGGAACCGAGCCCACCTCGTCATCGATATTGTCGATCGGGGCCAGGGGATGGACGACACGTTCATTCGCGACGAATTGTTCTTACCGTTCCTCTCGACGAAATCGGACGGTCATGGCATTGGCGCTTTTCAGACTAGAGAGCTGATCCGCATGTCGGGCGGTGACCTCGAGGTAATCTCCGAGCGAGGTGTTGGCACCACCATGCGGATCCTTCTACCCCTTGTCCCCGAGAGAGAGCCGGCGGCACCTACCGTGGTGACGTGACGAGATGTCGACTATCGAAAGACCGTTGCTGATCGTCGATGACGACCCGGGCCTTCTGCGCCAACTTCGCTGGGCCTTTTCGGACCATAAAGTGTATCCTGCGAGCACGCGCCAGGAAGCCACCGAGCTCGTCAGAAAGGAACCCGTTCCCGTAGCCATCGTCGATCTTGGGCTTCCCCCCGATCCCGACGGAGCCTCCGAGGGATTGGCGATTTTAGCTGACATCCTCGCGATTGCACCCGCGACCAAAGTCATCATCGCCACCGGTAACGAAACCCGCGAGCACGCTTTGCGGGCTATCGCGCTCGGCGCTTACGACTTCTACCAGAAGCCCATCGATATCGATGTGCTACAACTAATCGTCGCGCGCGCCGAACGCATATTCGACCTGGAGGCCGAAAACCGCAGGCTCCTGGAGGCCACAGCGGCGTCGCCGATCGATGGAATCATCGCGAGCAGCCCGGAGATGTTGAGGGTGCTGCGCAACATTGAGAGGATGGCGCCCACCGACGTTGCAGTGTTGCTGCGCGGCGAGAGCGGCACCGGCAAGGAGTTGCTCGCCCGGGCAGTCCACAAATTGAGTGCCCGTGCGCGCGAGCCCTTCGTGCCAATCAATTGTGCGGCGATTCCCGAGACGCTGCTCGAAAGCGAGCTTTTTGGTCACGAAAAGGGCGCATTCACTGGGGCGCTCAAGCAGACGATCGGCAGAATCGAAAGCGCCGATCGCGGGACCTTGTTCCTGGACGAGATTGGCGACGTGCCGTTGCCGATGCAGGTCAAGCTGCTGCGCTTTCTGCAAGACCAAGTCGTCGAGCGGATCGGCGGACGCAATCCGGTACAGGTCGATGTGCGGATCGTGTGTGCCACGAACCAGGACCTCAATTTGATGATCGCCGAAGGGCGCTTTCGGGAGGATTTGTACTATCGACTTAACGAGGTCACAGTACAGGTTCCGCCGTTGCGTGAACGAGCCGCTGACGTGGTAGTGATGGCGAGCTTTTTTCTCAGCCGGTTTGCCGCCGAATACGGCCGCCTGGTTCGTGGTTTCAGTGCCTCTGCGCTCGCCGCGCTCAGGGATCATCCGTGGCCCGGCAACGTACGCGAGCTTGAAAATCGCATAAAACGCGCCGTCGTCATGACCGACGGCCCGTTGCTCTCGGCCGTCGATCTCGGTCTTACTCCACCCGGAGAGGACACCCAATCGCTCACCATTCGCGATGCGCGTGCTCGCGCTGAGCGCGAAGTGCTTCAGTTAGCTCTCGCCCAAGCCGGCTCCAATCTGTCGAAGGCGGCAAAGCTGCTCGGGATCAGCCGGCCGACGCTTTATGATCTGATGCAGCAGCACCGGATCGGCCTCGATTTATGAACGCCGCTTGCGACTGAAAGGAAGGGCAATGCCCGAGGCTCAACGCCGTTGCATGTGGCGTGCCCTAACTTTCGCTTCCGCCCTCGTCGTGATTGCCTGCTTTGATGCCAACGCCAAGGACTCTTCCACTTCGGTGAAAGATGCGGAGCAATATGTGGCGCAGGGAGATCTCAAGGCCGCCGAGATTGAGCTGCGTAACGCCGCTCGCCAGTCGCCGGAAGATCCCGTCATTCGCGCCCGGTTGGCTCAAGTATATCTCGATCTTGGCGATGCTACCTCGGCCGAGCGCGAGGCGCGCGCCGCACGTGAGCGTAATGGCGACGAGGCGGGTTATTTGCCAATTCTCTCCGACGCCTTGCTTCGGCAGGCAAAATTTGCGGACCTCCTGGATTTGGTCCAGCCGGGTGATCGCGCTCCCCCTCTCGAAAGCAAGGTCCGGAGTGCACTCGGTGCCGCGGCGGCCGGTCTGAACGATCGGAAAAAGGCCGAAGCAATGTTTCGCGATGCAATGAAGTTAGATCCGGGGGCGGCACAGCCAAAGGTCCAGCTCGCCCAGCTTCTGGCCAGACAGAACCCCGAGGAGGCGGACAAGCTGATAGACGCGGCGATCGCCGCCAACCCACGCTCGGCTGAAATCCTCCGAGTCAAGGCTGAAATGCTGCAGACCCGAGGCGATCCGGACGGAGCCATGCGTCTTTTTGATGAGACGCTCAAGATCGATCCAAAAAACCTGCAGGCTCATCTGGGCCGCGCCAACACTAATATTGCGCGGGGCCAATTCAATGCCGCAGACGAGGATCTCGACCCGATCCTCAAGGCGACTCCAAATAATTTCATGGCAAACTTCCTGCGCGCACTCGAGCTCTCCAAGCAGCAGCAGTACTCCGCGGCAGATCGAATATTCGATCGCATCAGCCCCGCCTTCTCGAGATTCTGGACCGGGTATTATCTCCAGGGAGCGACGAAATTGGCGCTCGGACAATTTGCACAAGCCGAGAGCATCCTGAGCAAATACTTAGCCCACGGTCCCGCCGACCAGCGGGCGTCGCGCCTCATCGCGAGCGCCGCGCTGCAACAGCGTGCCCCATCCCGCGCGATCGAATACCTCAAGCCGCGGGCTGACGACTCGACGGCAGACCCGGCGACGCTAAGCATGCTTGGGAATGCCTACATGGCTGACGGCAAGCCCGAGCTGGCATTGGAGCAGTTCGAAAAAGCCGCGACTCGCGATCCGGGAAACCAGGCGATCAAAGCACGTGTAGCGATCTCGGAGATCAACTCGGGTCACAACCAGGAGGGTCTTGCCGATCTCGAACAGGTATTCGCCAGCGAATCCGGCGCAACTATCGCGGGGCCGTCTCTTGTGCTCACCGAATTGCGCGCTGGACGTGTCGAAAAAGCTGCCGAGGTTGCGGCTTCCCTGATCAAGGTCGATGCAAATAACCCGCTCTATCAGACCTTGCTCGGATTGGTCCACGTCGCGCAGCGGGATAATGCCGGAGCGGAAACAGCATTCCGCGCTGCGCTGACGCTCAACCCGGACTTCGCGGCGGCGTCACGCGACTTGGCGAAGCTCTACCTGGCAACTGGGCGCCCCGATGAGGCCAAAACACTGTATGTCGATCTTCTTTCGAAGAAGCCCGACGACGGTGCCGCCCTTTTCGGGTTGGCGGACATCGCGGCAACGGAAAAGAAATGGTCCGAGGCGATCGATTACATCAACCGCGCGCGGACTGCCGCCCCAAACGATCCGGCAGCCGGGATCAAGCTCGTCAACCTCTATGAGATGCGGCAGGATTGGAACAATGCCAGGACAGTCGCAGGCGAGCTAGTCGCCCAATTTCCGCGCGACGTTAATGTCGAACTTGCGCAAGCCGCCGCCTTCTTGGGCAGCAATGATACCAAAGGCGCAATCTCCAGCTACCGACGTGCCTATGAGATCGCACCCGATTCGATCCCGATTCTGTCTCGCTATATAGCTTTGCTGACCTCGGCAAAGGAGTTTCGCGAGGCACGCACCGTGTTGCAAGAAGCTATCGCCCACGATCCGCGGAACGCAGCTTTAAAAGGTGACCTGCTCCGGGTCGAAGCCGAGATTGACGGTTTGGATGTGGCGGTCGCCAAAGCCCACGCTTTGGCAAAGGACGATCCAGAGAATAACGTTTATAATCTGGTAGCCGCCGAACTTTATGAAAAGGCGGGACGGCCCCGTGACGCCGTTGCTCTGCTCGAAGCGGCGGTCGCGGCACGGCCGGCTGACGACGGCTTAACGATCACACTTTCTCGTCTCTATACCAACACCGGCGACCTGGCCAAAGCGGAGGCCCTTTTGAGCCGCCGATTGGCAGCCGATCCGAAGAGTCTCAACGTGCGGGCGGCCCTGGCACGGCTATACCTGACGACCGGCCGGACCGATGACGCCAGGAAGGACTACGAGGAGCTCCTATCGCAGAGTCCAACCGACGTCGCCGCCCTCCTCGGCCTCGCGGAAATCGCCGTGGCGCAAAAGAAGTGGCCGGAGGCAGCCGACTATATCACCCGCGCCCGTACCGCCGCGCCGAATGACCCAGCTGCCCGGCTTTTGCTCGTTAACATGTACGGGTTGCAGCAGGATTGGAAGGACGCGACATCAGCGGCAGCCGAGCTTGTCGCCCAGTTCCCGGCAAATATCGAAGTCCTCGACGCACAAGGCCGGGTACAGATCGCAGCCGGCGATAACGACGGCGCACGGTTGACCTATAAGCGCGCGCACGAGCTCGCGCCCAATTCCGGACCGATCTTGTCTCGCTACCTCGCTTTGCTCAACGCGGCGAAGGACTTCCCGGGGGAGCGGGCTGTGTTACAGGCCGCGCTTGACCGCGATCGTCAAAATGTTTCTCTGAAAGCCGATCTCATCCGAGTGGAAGCCGAACTCGGCGGTTTGGAAGCTGGCCTAGCAAAGGCGCGCAGCTTCGCCGACGACGACCCAGGCAACAGCCTCTACGATGTGGTATCGGCGGAGCTCTACGAGAATGCCGGGCGCAAGCGCGAAGCCGTCACCCTCGCTGATCAAGTCGCTGCGACCCAACCTACAGACGATAACCTCACGATTGCGCTCTTCCGCCTGTACACTCGTGCTGATGATCTCGCAAAGGCCGAGGGGGTACTTACTGCCCGATTGAAGGTCGATTCGAAGGACTTTGCCGTCCGCTCGATCCTGGCAGGGTTCTATCTGGAGCAAAAGAAATACGACCCGGCCATCGCCGAATACACTCGCCTCGTCGCCGAGCGCCCGGCCGATCCGGCCGCGCTGAATAACCTCGCCTGGCTCTACCAGCGACAGGGAGATCTGTCGAAGGCTCGGGAATTGGCCGAGCGCGCGTTCGCTGCTGCTCCAGCGGCTGCCCAGATCGGCGACACCCTAGGATGGATCTTGCTGGCCCAGGGTGAGGCCGATAGAGCCATGACCTACCTAACCGCCGCCAATTCCGCCGCACCGCGCAACCCGGACATCCAATATCACCTTGCGGTGGCGCTTCAGCGCATCGGTCGTCCGGGAGACGCTCAGACGATGCTCGAGACCCTGCTTGGCTCCGGCGTCTCGTTCACTGACAAGGACGAAGCGCAAAAGCTGCTCCTAGAGTTGAAGCACGGTTGACCATGGGCTAGCGGGCAGTTTCGATTTCCTGAAGAAGCTGGCGCAGCTCATGGGCTAGGTGCGGGTCTTGAACCTTGTGGCGAGGGGCTAGATCGGCATCAAGAGAGGTATCCGTCAGGGTGTCTGGCACTGTCGTCAACCGCTCGAGAACAGACGTTAGCGTTTCTACTGCGCCCTGCAGCTCCGAAAACCCAAAGGCCTCATTGCCCGGACCCGCGCTCGGCGCGAGTTGGACCGCCGCCGTGTTGATAGCAGCATTGAGAGCGTCGACTGACGATCCTATCCTCGCCCCGAGGGCCTCGGTGGCCCGCGACAAATGTTTGGCAGCATCGAGCAGACCACGTTGTCCTTGCTCGATCACTGCTTCGAGACGTTCAGGTAATTGGACCGTCGATGCAGACGCACCGACATTCGCCGCCGTAGCGGTGCAAACCGCCTCGATCACCTCTACAAATCGGCGAGGGAGCGCAATCTCGAAGTGCTCCGCCGCTAGCTGGGAGATCGTTTCGATCAGAGGCTCGGTCGAAACGTCGACGGCGATTCGACTAAGGATCGCGAGAAGTATCAATCCGACGAGCATCAGAATGGCGGAGATGGCGGGAATTTCGCCCGGAAAGAACGGAGCGGACCCGTGATTTTGCGCTAGCCCTAATCCGACGAGCGCGGTTAGCACGATCAACGCGCTGAAAAAATGCGTGCGCGCCAGCCATAGATAATGAAGTCGCGCAATCTCACCCCTCGCCGCGACGGTGGAGAAAGGGTGCTGCAACAGTATTGTCTCATTCGCTCCAGGCCGCCGAGCGGGCTCGGTGACCGGCGACTGTACTAGGCGGTGCAGCTCTGTCGAGCCGAAGGCCGTCGTCCAGTCGCTCCGGGTCGGTCTCGGGTCCCTGCCTATGCGCGCGAGACGGCGACGGACCGATAAGGCGCCACCGATCAGGGTCCCGCTAGCCAACATCATCGCGCAAAGGGCGTATACGGCGAGGGCGGCAACCGCGGTCATGGAAAAATGCGGCAGCAAGGTCGACCCGAAATCGGATCGCGGAGTCTCCAACAGCTCGGGTCCGACCATGACGCCTGCGACGGCAATGGCACCGATGGCACTCGACAGGACAATCATCCATGGTCGCATCAGAATACTCCACATCCCGTCGACCGCAGCTTCGCGTCTGCACATCGTTCGATCGCGATACCGCCCATGATTGAATTTCTCTTATATTTCTTAACGTCCTAATTGCCGATCGGGCGTCCCTTGGTCCAACTGTCGCGTAGACCGACGGTGCGGTTAAACGCAGGCCGCCCGGTTTCGCTCTCAGGGTCGCGGCAGAAATAGCCTTGCCTTTCGAACTGAACCGGCTCACCGGGCTTCGCAAAGGTGAGTGCGGGTTCGATTAGGCTTTCGGTCAGCACCTCGAGCGAGGAGGGGTTGAGCTCGGCAACGAAATCGCCGGCGGTATTCGGCTCGGCCCGACTAAAGAGGGGGTTGTAGAGCCGGATCTCGGCCGGTTCCGCATGCGCCGCGGCGACCCAATGCAGGGTCGACCGGACCTTGCGCCCATCTGGCGCGTTCCCGCCACGCGTCTCGCGGTCGTAAGTGCAGATCAATTCGACAACCTCGCCGGCGGCGTTTTTCACCGCTTCACGGCAGGTGACGAAGTAGGCGTAGCGCAAGCGAACCTCGCGCCCGGGTGAGAGGCGATAGAACCCTTTGGTCGGATGCTCCATAAAATCGTCGCGCTCAACATAGAGCTCGCGCCCGAAAAGGATGCGGCGCGTGCCGGCCCCCATATCCTCTGGATTGTTGACCGCGTCGATCGCCTCGGTGGCGCGGGCGGGATAATTCTCGATCACGAGCTTCAACGGACGCAGCACGGCCATCCGCCGCGATGCGGTCTTGTTCAACACCTCACGGATCGAATGATCGAGCATCGCGATGTCAACGATGCTGTTGGCCCGCGCGACACCCACCCGACGGACAAAGTCGCCAATCGCCCCAGGTGGGACCCCACGGCGGCGCAGACCTGCCAATGTCGGCATCCGGGGATCGTCCCAACCCGTGACATAACCCAGGCGCACAAGCTGGGTCAGCACCCGCTTGGACAGCACCGTATAGCCGAGATTGAGGCGCGCGAACTCGTACTGCCTGGGCCGCGACGGCACCGGCAAATTATCGATTAACCAGTCGTAAAGCGGCCGGTGATCTTCGAACTCGAGCGAGCACAGGGAGTGAGTAACCCCTTCGATCGCGTCCGACTGGCCATGGGCGAAGTCATAAGTCGGATAGATGCACCATGTCTTACCGGTGCGTGGATGTGCGGCGTGCAGGATGCGGTAGAGCACCGGGTCGCGCAGATTCATGTTGCCGGACGCCATGTCGATCCTGGCGCGCAGCACGCGCGCACCGTTCGGGTATTCGCCGCTTCGCATGCGGCGGAAGAGATCGAGGTTCTCGGCGACGCTTCGGTCGCGGCAGGGGCTGTTGCGCCCGGACTCGGTCAAGCTGCCGCGCATCGCCCGCATCTCCTCGGCGGGAAGATCGTCGACATAGGCTTTCCCGGTGCGGATCAAGTGCTCGGCCCAGTCGTAGAGCTGGTCGAAATAATCCGAAGCGAAATAGAGGTGCCGACCCCAGTCGAAGCCGAGCCAATTCACATCGCGCTTGATCGCGTCGATATACTCCTGTTCTTCCTTGGTCGGGTTGGTGTCGTCGAAGCGCAGATGGCAGCGGCCGCCATACTCCTGCGCCACGCCGAAATTGAGCCAGATCGCCTTGGCGTGCCCGATGTGAAGGTAGCCGTTGGGCTCGGGCGGGAAGCGCGTCACCACCTCGCTGTTGCGTCCTGCAGCGATGTCGGCGTCGATGATGTCGCGGATGAAGTCGCGACCCCCTTCCGGTTTGGCCGTTTCGCTCGCCATCGCTGCTCCCGGATAAACTCACCGGTCTAATGTGGCCAATCCTGGCGCGCACGCCAAGCCCGAACGGGGGTTCAGACTTCCCGGACCCGGCCGTCGGATTTTGCCGCTTCGGCAACGGCTTCAAAGGCGGCGACGGTGTCGAGCATCTCGCTTGTCGAAATCGGATAGGGTGCGCGGCCGGCCACTGCGTCGGCGAAGGCTTCGAGGTTGGCCCGGATCGAGTCGACCGGCGGAAAGCTGAGCCGCTGCGGCTCAGCGCCGCCGTGCCGCAGCACCAGATCGGTTCGTCCGAGCGCTTCTGCCGAGGCATCGCGGCCAAAGGCGTGAAGCCGGAAATAGGCCGGGGTCGAGCGCACCATCGCCAAGGTTCCGCTAACTCCGCTAGCGAATTCGAGCAACGCCGAGAGGCTGTCGCGCGGATCGGGGGCCGGCTTGTGGGAGAGTAGCAGCGCCTGCACCCGCCTGACCGGTCCCGCGAGAGCGACGAGCGCGTCGAGCATATGGATGCCGGTCCCGGTCATCCCGCCGGCTGGTGATTCCTCGGGCGAGTACCGCCATTCCGAAAACGCCCCGGCGACCTCGTTGCTGAAATGCGCCTCGAGGTGGAGGATTTTGCCGAGCTCGCCGTCCTTGACCAGCCGCAGAAGCTCGCGCAGCGACGAAAAGAACCGTTTGTCGGTGCCGATTCCCAGCACCACCCCAGCCTCTCGGCAGGCATCGATCGCGCGCACCGCGTCGGCCTTGTTCAAGGTCAGCGGCTTCTCGCAGAAGACCGCCTTTCCTGCCTTTGCGACGGCAATGATCTGGTCACGGTGCAGCGTATGCGGCGTCGCGATCGCGACCGCGTCGATGCTGCGGTCGGCGACCACCGCGGCGGGCTCGGTGACGAGCTCAAGTCCGTGCTTGGCCGCAAAGTCGCGGTGCGGTTCGGGATTGCGGCTGACCGCGCGAGTGAAGTGGAGCCTATCGCTTCGGCCCTGAACCGCCTCGACGAGGGTTCTGCCCCAGCGGCCGAGGCCGATGATCGCGGCGTCGATCATCGGCCGGCCAAGTTGGCGTGAAACCGGCCGCTAAGAGTGGGGAGCACCGAGATGCTTGTGGAAGAAGGCAAAGACTTTGTGCCAGCCGTCGACCGCCTGTTCGGGGCGGTAGTTCGGGCGGTAATGCGCGAAGAATGCGTGACCGGCCCCGTCATAGCGGTGGAACTCGTAGTTCTTGCCCAGCCGCTTGAGTTCAGCCTCGGTGCGGTTGACCTGGTCGGCTGTGGGATTGGGGTCCTCATTGCCGAAGAGACCCAGGAGTGGGCAATTGATCCCTTCGGTCAGATCCACTGGTGCCACCGGTTGCGCCTTGGTCAACCGCGACTTGTCGTCGACGACGACATTGCCGCCCCAGCAATCCACCGCACCCTGAATCAGATGGGAGAGCTTACAGGCGACGAGATAAGTCTGCCTTCCGCCGGAGCAGAAGCCGATCACCCCGACCTTCTGGCTGGCATGGGGCTGCGAGCGCAGGAAGTCGACCGCTCCGGTTACGTCGCCGAGCATCTGGTCGTCGGCAATGCCGCCGCCCTCGCGGACCTTGGCTACCACCGCCTCGTCCGCACCGTCACCGACCCGGAAATAGAGGCTGGGTGCTATCGCGGCATAGCCGTGATGAGCGAACTTCCGGGCGACCTCGCAGGTCCATTCGTCCCAACCCGGCATGTGATGGATCACGACGACGCCAGGATGTGGCCCGGCATTGGTCGGGTGCGCGTAATACGCGTCACCGCGGTCGCCGCCATGCCCACGATAGGTCGCCATCCCCGCCTGTATGTTACGAAACGCCATGTCGGACCCTCCCTCGAGATGCAGGCGGCTCTCTTCGCACCGAAGCCGCAAAATTGCAAGCCACGTCTCCCTTGCCCGCGATCTGGCATCCGCCGGCTCGCGAAATACAGCGAAAATCGCGTTTTCGGCCTGATATCGGCCCGGTATCGTCAACGAAAAGATCGGTAATTCAAACGGTTACACACCAAATTCGTTACTCGGCGGATCAATGGAATTTTTTAGGGTGATCAACGAATTCGGGACACCCGAACAATCGAATAACAACGGAATTTCGGCGACGTGAAAAAATGGCTCGTTGCTCGATCGACGGCGGTCGCCGGGGCCTGCCAGACAGGCTCCAAAGTGGGTACTCAGTCTGCTGGATCGCGGCTTGACATTCCTCACTCGGTCCCGACCCTGCTCGTTTGGCTCAGCCGGTGGAGATAGATGATGACAAGCGCCTTGGATCGCGTCCGTGTGCTCGATTTCACGACCACAATCGCCGGCCCGCACTGCACGCGCCTCTTGGCCGATCTCGGCGCCGAGGTCATCAAGATCGAGGCGCCGGACGGCGACATGATGCGTACGCGGCCGCCGATGCGGAGCGGCGCCAGCACAAGCTTCGGCCAGCTCAACGCCGGCAAGAAGAGCCTCGCCCTCGATCTCAAATCACCGCGCGGTGTCGAGGCGGTTCGGCGCCTCGTCGCCACCGCCGATGTCGTGGTCGAGAATTTCCGGCCCGGGGTCATGCGGCGTTTCGGGCTCGATTACGATGCACTCCGCCCGATCAAGCCCGATCTCGTCTACTGCGCGATTTCGGGCTACGGCCAGACCGGCCCCTCGGCCGAATTGCCGGCCTATGCACCGGTGATCCACGCCTCTTCGGGCTATGATCTGGCGCACATGGCCTACCAGGGCGAAACGCGGCGGCCGGATTATTGCGGCATCTACATCGCCGATGTGCTGACCGGCACCTATGCGTTCGGCGCGATCATGACCGCACTCTATCAGCGCCAGATGACCGGGGAGGGACAGATGATCGACGTGTCCATGCTCGAAAGCATGCTGAGCCTGACCCTGAGCGAAATTCAGGCCGCGCAGTTTGCGGTGACGCCGCCGGGTCGACCGGTCTTTGGTCCGGTCGCCACCAGGGACGGTTACGTCAACCTGTCGATCGCCAGCGAGAGGACGTTTCAGAACCTGGCGGCCGCCTCCGGTCATCCCCACTGGTTGACCGACCCGCGCTTTGCCGAATACGTCAACCGGCGCGCCAATTGGGGCGAATTGATCGACGAGCTCGAACGCTGGTCGAAGGAGCTGTCGACATCCGAGGTCCAGGCGATCTTCGATCGACACCGCGTGCCGTCCTCCCCCTACCGCACGGTCCGGGAGGCGATGGCCGATCCGCAAATCGCACACCGCCACTCATTCGCCGAGGTGCGCGACACGGGCGGAACCTTCCTTGCGCTCAATCCGCCGTTCCACATGTCCGCAGCGACGGCCGCGGCCCGGCCGTTCGTCGCCGCACTCGGCGAGCACACCGAAAAGCTGCTGGGCGAGATCGGCTACACCCCAGCGGAGATCGCCGCGCTGCTCAAGACCGCGAAGACAGAGGCTCGCGGGTAACGACGACTTCTCCGGCAGGCGTCAGCCGCACAAGATTGACTGTTCCGGCAAGTTCCGGCGAGCCCGAGTAATACGCCGGAACGACGCCGTTCCCGACCCGCATCGGCCGGTCCCAATGGCCGAGTGCGAGATAGTCGGCGCCGGTGGCTGCTATCTCCTCGTCGCTAAAGACCCAGGACGGCCGCAGCGGGTTGGCCCGGGTTTCCGGCGGCTCGTAATGCCCGTGCGCCATCGCCACCTGCCAGCGGGTCGAGCGCGGCCGCGGCCCGCGCAACGGAGCCATGCTGAAGTAGTCGCGATGCGCGTGCCCCCAGATCTCGAGATCGAAGGCCGGAAACGGCACCGCTTCTTCGTGGGTCACCCCGAGAACGCGGACATTCGGAAGCTCGGCAAACCCGCCGCGGACAAAGACCGAGTCCGCGAGGGCCGGGTCGTGATTGCCGGGGAGAATCACCACCGGCAAATCGGCATCGGCGAACAGCCCGCGTGCGCGTCCGAGAATGGCCAGGCTCAACTGATTGTTCTCGAAGGTGTCGCCGGCCAACAGAAGGACATCGGCCCGGACCGCCCGCGCGGTGGCGAGCACCGAACGCAACACCCCGGTCCCATCGCCGTTGCGTGGGCCGACGACGCGATTCTCGTCGACATGCAGGTCCGAGCTGTGGACGAGCACTACTTCGCAAGCCCGGTGCGCAGCCGATATGCTCATGATCGATCTATAGCGCCCTCTTCAGTCGGCCCGCAATCCGGGCTGCGCCCGCAAGACGCGGGATATTGCGGCAACTCTCGGCGTCGAACCATCAGCCGTGGCGACCGTGCCTCAGCGGGTGATCGATAAAGCTATCTGCGGAGCGATGTTCCTAGGCGGAGGGCCCGGAAGGAAGCAATATAGCAATATTGTGGGCAAATCGGGCACGCCGCGGGCCGATCCTACACCCGCTCGAAATCGGTGCGCTCGGTGACCGGCAGGCCTTGCAGGTAGCGGCGCAGGCAGTCGAGGCCGAGTTCGACGGCGCCGAGGCGGACCCAGTCGCGGCCGCCATAGATGCGCGAACGGCGGGACATGACCCCCTCCGCGGCGGCGATCGCGAGGTGGATGCTGCCGCCGAAATCGATGCGGTCGGGGCCGTCATCGACCTCGATCAGCACCGCGAGCGCGTGGCTGGCGCCAGTCTCCTCGCGCGCGGCCTGCGCCACCCGTTCGGCCGTCTCGCGGCTCATTTCGCCCGATATCAGCGCGCCGTCGAGGCCGAGGGCGGCGGCGAGCTCGGCCGGGTCGCGGGCGACGAGGCCGCGGCGGAACACCTTTTCGGCGCCCGGCAGGTGGGCGATGCGGGCGGCGATCTGACCGGCGGTGAAGGTCTCGACGACCGCCAGCGAACCCTCACGGGCCGCGAGTGCCGCCAGCACGACGCCTTCGAGCGTCTTGTCGTCTTCGCCGAGGATGAAGTTGCCGAGCCGCTTGCGCACCTCGGCCTCCACCGGAGCGAGCTTCCGATGGATCTCGCCCATATCGGCGCCGCGCACGGTCAGCTTGGTCTCGATCTGCGGGTAATGGGTGCGAAAGCCGAGCTTGACGCTGCCGTCGGGGACGAGATTTTCGACCCCGGTCAACAGCTGATCGACATGCGACTCGCCGAGCCCATAGGTATGAAAGCGCTTCAGGTGGATGACAGTCGGCGCGCCGCCGCGCGCCAGGAGGCGCGGGATGATCTGCTCTTCGAGCATGCGGTAGAGCTCGCGCGGCACGCCGGAGGTGAAGAAAAACCGGGCCTTGCCGATGTCGAGAGCAAAGCCGCAGGCGGTGCCGATCGGGTTGTCGAGGATCTCGGCGGTCGTCGGCAGCATCGCCCCTAGTTGATGCGAACTCAGAACTGCAAGCAGCATCGACACTTGGAAATTCACTTGTATAATAATATTAAACAAAATGGGCAGACTTATGGCTAGAAATGCGGTTGTCGTAAACAGGGATGACGCAGCGGCCGCGGCGGCGCAGCTCACAGATGCCGAAACCTCGGGCGTCGAGCGGTCTGAGCAGATCGCGGTTGAAGTCGGTGGTAAGCGCAGGGTCCGTTACTTCGTGTCGTTTGCCCATAAGGACAAGAAGCTCAAAGATGACCTGCTAGGCCGGCTTGCGGATGTACTCGCCACTGCCACAAATTACCGCATCGAAGGTTGGCAGGACAAAGAAATTGAGTTGGGGAGCGTTTGGCACAGGCAAATCCAAGCTGCTATCAACAAATGTGATTTTGGGCTGCTGCTGCTAAGTCCTGCGTTCCTACGCAGTGAATACATCACCAATCATGAGCTTCCCAGTTTTGTAGTAGACGCTCCGTTCCATCCCGTGGCGCAGAAGCGTGTCGCTCCTGTTGCTCTCAAGCCAATTCGCTTCGACGGCAAGATGGATTTGAGAGGGCTAGAGCAGAGACAAATCTTCCACTATCCGGACGGCCGAGCGTATCAGGCATGCAGAGGAAACGAGAGGAAAGATAAGTTCGTAGAGGAGTTGTTCGCGAAAATTATCGAGATGCTCGACCGGCATCCGCGGGAACCTTTGGAGCGGGCTGAGACTTCCACTCTCGATCGCTTAGCAGGGAGGGTCCCAAGAGTTAGGTTACGCCAATATTTCCAGGAACAGATTGAGCTTAGCCTTGGGGAAATCCATTTCGTCCGAACCGAAGGAGAGGTAACAACCCAAAACAAGCTCGACGACAGCGGGTTGGCGGGCGAGCGTCGCGATGCCCTGGAATTCTTGCGAGAGTGGGCTTGCGACCAGGCTGGCGAACCCTACTGTGCTTTACTTGGCGAATATGGAATGGGGAAGACTACGACCAGCATGGCTTTTGCCCAAGAACTTCTAAAGGCGCGCGAAGGTTCA
Organism: uncultured Alphaproteobacteria bacterium; assembly: GCA_963703745.1. Lineage (GTDB taxonomy): Bacteria > Pseudomonadota > Alphaproteobacteria > ATCC43930 > CGMCC-115725 > AP-15. Next base: position 370,608 of record CAVPFL010000004.1, read on the forward strand.
TCCTCGGTCCCCCTACCAATCTACATGGATTTGCGAAATCTGGGAGAAGGAGCGAAAACGGAACCAGACCTGCTCCAGATTATTGATACGGTTTTGCGTAAAAGCTGGCGTGGCGGGTTTGTCGAGATCCCGCTCTCAGGGCCGGAAGTAGTTCGACTGGTGCAGCAGGATGGAGCGGTTGCAATCTTTGATGGGCTGGATGAAGTGCTTGTGCACCTTTCGCCGGCTGCAGGTCAACGGTTCAGTCGAGAGTTATTTCGCATACTTCCACCTATTCTGTTCCCACGTCGGCGCAAGGGCAATACGCCCGGTCGACCTGGACGGGTGTTGGTCACATGCCGCACGCATTACTTTCGTACGCTGCGTGACCAGAAGGCTCATTTGACGGCGGAAGATCGCGGTGACGTCAGGACAGACGATTATCGCGTTTTCGTCCTGCTGCCTTTTACGGATCGGCAGATCCGAGATTACCTCGATCAGATGCTGCCGGATGAGGATATAGAGCGCGTCTTGGAGACCATCCGGGCTATCCACAATCTTCCCGAACTAGCGGAACGGCCCTACACCCTTAGCCTGATCGCCCGGCACTTCCCTGACATTGAGCGTTGGAAGATGGAGGGGCGCCGCGTGACAGGCGTCGACCTTTATCGAGCCATGGTGTTGTCTTGGTTGGAGCGTGATGCCGGGAAGCATCAAATCACGCCTGATCACAAGCAGCAATTTATGGAATATTTCGCGGCTGAATTGTGGCGTTCCGGGAAACGAGCGTGGTCGGTCGGGGATGTCGAACAGTGGCTGATCGACTTTCTGCTGGCTCACCCCTCACTAGCGGCGCACTACGACGGCAAGGATCGGGAGCTGCTGAAGGAGGATATACGGACAGCCACTTTTCTCGTCAGGGAAGGAGAAGCGGATTTCCGTTTTGCCCATACGTCACTCCAGGAATTTTTTCTAGCGGGTTACCTACGCCGGGCTCTAATCGAGGGCCGCCTGGAAGATTGGGCTCTTCCGCCTCCCAGCCCCGAGACCCTGGAATTTCTGGGCCAGCTTCTGCTGGGTGAGGCCGAAAATGGCCGGGCGACCGGCACGTTGCGAACTATCCGAGACGCTTATCGTCCGCGCATAAGCGAGCTGGCTTTCGCTTACGTATTGCTCGCACTGGAGAAGAATTTTCCTGCGCCATCTCCTGCCGGGTTCCGATTGGATGGCGCTGACCTGCGGCAATGGCGCATGACTGGCGGAGTTGACGGATCAACCCTCAATCTTCGCGCGACTTCGTTCCGCGGAGCCCGTATGTCAGATTCAGTCCTCCAGAATGTTGATTTGGAGAGAGCAGATTTCACTGGCTCCGACCTCGCCCGCGCGGAGCTGATTGACGCCCGCGCAAAGTCGGCGCTCCTAGCCCGCGCCGATTTGCGGGGAACGCTATTCCGGAACGTCGTTCTGGAGGGGGCCGATTTCAGCGGCGCGTCGCTACATCGCACCCGTTTTCTGCGGTCCCAGCTTGCAGGCGCGCGCAGCCTGGATGGCACCTGCCCCGATGCGCTCTTCGCTCTTTGCGAGCCGGAAACATGGGACACTTCTGTTCCTAATCACACTCTCCGCCTTGGCGTGTTCGACGGGCACGCCTGGGGCATTTTCGCGAACGCATTCTCTCCTGATGGAACCCGCCTTGCCTCGGCCTCCCTGGACGCGACGTTGAGATTGTGGGACCTGGTTTCGGGCGAATGCCTGGCGGTCTTGCGCGGACACGAAGGTGGGGTTGGGGGCTGCGCCTTTGCGCCGGATGGAACGCGCCTGGCTTCGGCCTCCGGGGACAACACGCTGCGGCTGTGGGACCCGGGTTCGGGCGAATGCCTGGCGGTCTTGCGCGGACACGAAGGTGGGGTTGGGGGCTGCGCCTTTGCGCCGGATGGAACGCGCCTGGCTTCGGCCTCCGGGGACAACACGCTGCGGCTGTGGGACCCGGGTTCGGGCGAATGCCTGGCGGTCTTGCGCGGACACGAAAACGGGGTCGCGGGTTGCGCCTTCGCGCCGGATGGAACCCGCCTTGCCTCCGCCTCCCAGGATCACACGCTGCGGCTGTGGGACCCGGTTTCGGGTGAATGCCTGGCGATCTTGCGCGGCCACGAAGAAGGGGTCTTAGGCTGCGCCTTTGCGCCGGATGGAACGCGCCTGGCTTCCGCCTCCGACGACAACACGCTGCGGCTGTGGGACCCGGTTTCGGGTGAATGCCTGGCGGTGCTGCGCGGTCACGAAGAAGGGGTCGTGAGCTGCGCCTTTGCCCCGGATGGAACCCGCCTGGCCTCGGCCTCCTGGGACAACACGCTGCGGCTGTGGGACCCGGTTTCGGGCGAATGCCTGGCGGTCTTGGGCGGACACGAAAACGGGGTCTCGGGCTGCGCCTTTGCGCCAGATGGAACTCGCCTTGCCTCGGCTTCCGTGGATGGGATGCTCGGGCTGTGGGACCCGGTTTCCGGCGAAACTCTGTCGGTCTTGCGCGGACACCAAACCTGGGTTCTAGGCTGCGCCTTTGCACCGGATGGAACGCGCCTTGGATCAGCTTCCGCGGATGGGACGCTCGGGCTGTGGGACCCGCTTTCGGGCGAAAGCCTGGCGGTCTTGCGCGGACACGAAAACGGGGTCGCAGGCTGCGCCTTCGCGGCGGATGGAACCCGCCTTGTCTCCGCCTCGTACGACAACACGCTGCGGCTGTGGGACCCGCTTTCGGGCGAATGCCTGGCGGTCTTGCGCGGACACGAAAACGCGGTCGCAGGCTGCGCCTTTGCGCCGGATGGAACCCGCCTTGTCTCCGCCTCGTGCGACAACACGCTGCGGCTGTGGGACCCGGTTTCGGGTGAATGCCTGGCGATCTTGCGCGGCCACGAAGAAGGGGTCTTAGGCTGCGCCTTTGCGCCGGATGGAACGCGCCTGGCTTCCGCCTCCGATGACAACACGCTGCGGCTGTGGGACCCGGTTTCGGGTGAATGCCTGGCGGTGCTGCGCGGTCACGAAGAAGGGGTCGCGGGTTGCACCTTCGCGCCAGATGGATCGCGCCTGGCTTCGGCCTCCGCGGACAACACGCTGCGGCTGTGGGACCCGGTTTCCGGTGAATGCCTGGCGGTGCTGCGCGGTCACGAAGAAGGGGTCGTGAGCTGCGCCTTTGCGCCGGATGGAACGCGCCTGGCCTCGACCTCCTGGGACAACACGCTGCGGCTGTGGGATCCGGTTTCGGGCGAATGCCTGGCGGTCTTGCGCGGACACGAAAACTGGGTTGCGGGCTGCGCCTTCACATCGGATGGAACGCGCCTGGCCTCCGCCTCTTTGGACGGGACGCTGCGGTTGTGGGACCCGGTTTCGGGGCAGCAGGTGGGTTGTTGCTGGTATTTTTGGGCGGACGGGGCCTGGGCGTCGCTAGACCTGCCGGCCAACAAGATCGCCCAGGTTTCCGGCGATGCGTGGCGCTGGCTCGGCTGGTTCGCGCCAGATGCGGTGACCCGCTACCCGGCGGAGGCCATTGGTCCTCTGCCGGAATGCAAGCTCTAACCAGGCGCGCCTACGCCCGCTCGAAATCGGTGCGTTCGGTGACCGGGAGGCCCTGGAGGTAGCGGCGCAGGCAGTCGAGGCCGAGCTCGACGGCGCCGAGACGGACCCAGTCGCGGCCGCCGTAAATGCGCGAGCGGCGAGATTCGGTCCCCTCGTTGGAGGCGATCGCGAGATGGATGCTGCCGCCGAAATCGATGCGGTCGGGGCCGTCATCGACCTCGATCAGCACCGCCAGCGCATGGGAGGCAACGGTCTCCTGGCGTATGGCCTGCGCCACCCGTTCGGCCGTCTCGCGGCTCAACTCACCTGAGATCAGCTCGCCGTCGAGGCCGAGGGTGGCGGCGAGCTCGGCCGGGTCGCGGGCGACGAGGCCGCGGCGGAACACCTTCTCGGCGCCGGGCAGATGGGCGATGCGGGCGGCGATCTGGCCGGCGGTGAAAGTCTCGACCACCGCCAGTGAGCCATCGCGGGCGGCGAGTGCGGCGAGCACAACACCCTCCAATGTCTGGTTGTCCTCGCCGAGGATGAAGTTGCCGAGGCGCTTGCGCACCTCTGCCTCTATCGGTGACAGCTTGCGCTGGATCTCGTCCATATCGGCGCCGCGCACGGTCAGCTTGGTCTCGATCTGCGGGTAATGGGTGCGAAAGCCGAGCTTGACACTGCCGTCGGGGACGAGATTTTCGACCCCGGTCAATAGCTGATCGACATGCGACTCGCCGAGCCCATAGGTATGAAAGCGCTTCAGGTGGATGACACTCGGCGCGCCGCCGCGTGCCAGCAGGCGCGGGATGATCTGCTCTTCGAGCATGCGGTAGAGCTCGCGCGGGACGCCGGGGGTGAAGAAAAACCGCGCCTTGCCGATGTCGAGAGCAAAGCCGCAGGCGGTACCGATCGGGTTGTCGAGGATCTCGGCGGTGGTCGGCAGCATCGCCTGCTTCCGATTGTTCGACGACATCACCCGGTTGCGACGGCGGAAGAAATCCTCCATCCGTGAGAGCCAGTCCTGGTTGAGGACGAGCTCGACCCCGGCGGCGCGCGCCGCGATCTCCTGTGACAGATCGTCGACCGTTGGCCCGAGCCCGCCATTGACGATCACCGCGTGGGCGCGTTCGGCGGACAGCCGAAACGCCGCGAGCAGTTCCTCGCGGTCGTCGCCGACGATCGTCCCCCAGCTGACACTCAGCCCGAAATCCTCGAGCTTCTGGCTCATATAGTTGAAGTTCGTGTTGACGATCTTGCCGGTCAGGACTTCGTCGCCGGTGCAGATGATCTCGATGCGCATGCTTTCCTCTATCGATTTCATGCGGTCACAACGTCCTCCCTCGCCCCGCTTGCGGGGAGAGGGCTGGGGTGAGGGGCTCCTGTTCGGTCGAGCCGTAGCGAGCCCGCCAGTTGGCGTCGCGACCCCTCACCCGGCATCCGCGCATACGCTCGAATGCCGACCTCTCCCCGCAAGCGGGGCGAGGTGATAGGGGGCGGGCCATGCTCTTTCACCGCCCGTTAGTCGAAGGCGCGCTTGATACGCGCCCAGTCTTCAAGCGCTCGTTCCTCGCCGGGTGTAATCGCGATCACGAGCTGGTTCCAGCCGGCCTCGCGCAGGGCCTCGACGCGCCGCGCTGCTTGAGCGCCTGCTCGGTGGCGGTGAAAGTGGTACGCCGGATCAGTTCGGCCGTGACGAATTTGCGCTCCTCGGGTTTGACGAAGACGAAATGGCCGCGGTGGTTGGTCAGGTAACGCGCGTCGGGTGGCTCGTAATGGCGCGCCATCTCGACATAGCCGGCAATTTCGTCGGCGACCTCCTGCGGTACCGGCGAGGTGTTCTGCCAACCCTCCATGTCGAAGTCTGCCGCCCGGTGCAACAGGACCGCGGCCCGCGGCCCGGCTTGCGCCATAGCGCGCGGGCTGTCGGCCGACTCCCCTTCGGCCAACACACAGCCGCAGGTCCAGGCGGTAGCATAGAGATCGCTCGGCGTGCGTCCGGCCCTTTGCCAGCTCTGCTGCATGCCCTCGATCGCGGCCATCGCGCCCGGCACGTCGGAGACGAAGCTCTTCCAACCGGCGCCCAGCTTGGCCGTCAGCGCCTGCGATCGCGGGCCGTAGGCGGAGATGTGCAGCGGGATCGGGGCCTTCGTGTTGATCAGCCCGATCTCGGGGTTCAGAAAGCGGATCTTTCGCCGCCTGCCTTCGATCGGGGTCTCGACGGTCTCGTCGTTCAATAAGCCATAGACGACGCGGATGTATTCCTCCATTTCGGCGAGCTTGACGGCACCCAGCCCCATCGCCCGGCGCGCCGAAAAGCCGGTGCCGACGCCGAAATCGATCCGTCCCGGGGCCATGCCGTTCAAGGTCGCAAACGCGTTCGCGGTCACCGCCGCAATCCGGTTCGACGGCACTAGCACGCCGGTGCCGAGGCGGATGCGCGAGGTCTTGAGCGCCGCTGCCGCCATCGCGACAAAGCAGTCGCCGGTGATCATTTGCGTATCGAAGAACCAGGCATGGGTGAAGCCGAGCTCCTCGGCCCGCTGCGCCAGCTTCCAGGAATTGCTCGAGGTGGCGATACCGATCCCGAAATCCATCTGGTCTCTCCTTCCGCCCCCCTCGCGCTCCCGAGCTTAACCGCACATGGGATCGCCGAATAGCGCCTCACTACGTGACCGCGGAGACATCGAAGCCGGCTTGGCGCAGTAGGCCGATCATATGATCGCGCAGCTCGCCTGCCGGGTTGTCTCCAGGGGACGGCATGATCAGGCGGTACATCACCGCCCCGATGATCATGTCGGCCAGCGCCTCGAGATCAATGTCCGTTGGGAGCAAACCGGCCGCTCGGACGCGTTCCAGTGCGCGGCCGAATGCCTCCCGCCGCGGGAGGAAGTAGGTTTCGCGGTAGACCTCGATCAGCTTCGGGTAATCCGGTATCGAGCCGATCAATCTGGTCATCAGCTTGCGGATTTCCGGCCTGCCGACGACCTCGCAGGCTTCGACCAGCAGCTTGACGAAGTCTTGCGGCGGGGTGCAGTCCAGCAGATCAATCGTATATCCGGTGGCGTTCCGAAAGACTTCGATCGCTTGAGCGAGCAGGGCCTCGCGGCTCGACCAACGCCGGTAGATGCTGGTTTTGGCTACACCGGCGCGTTTGGCGATCTTCTCGATGCTCGCCCCGGCAATGCCGTGCTCGATGAAGAGTTCCAGCGCGGCTCGTAGGACCGTCTGATCGACCACCGGGTTTCGTGGTCGTCCTGTTGCGGATCTCGGAGAGGTGCCCATCTGAGGGATAGATACGATACTGTATCGTATCTTAAAGGTAAGCCATGCGGTTATTGATTGTCGTCATGGTCATCCTTGGGGCTGGAATCGGCTGGCTGTGGTGGTCGCAGCAGCGCGGCACGGCCTTGCCCGCGTGGCAGGGTTATGCCGAAGCCGACTACGTCAAGGTGGCGCCCGTCGATCAAGGGATGCTGACCACGATTTCCGTGGCCCGCGGCGATCAGATCGCCAAGGGAGCGCCTCTTTTCACGCAAGACAACACACACGAACGAGCTGCTCGCGATCAAGCGGCGCGCCAGCTCGGGCAAGCCAAAGAGCAGCTGGCCAATCTCGAAGCTGCAATGAAGCCGACTGAGGTCACGCAGGCCGAGGCCAACCTGACGGATGCGCGCTCGACCCTTGAACGGGCGCGGGCGGATCTCCAGCGCGACGAAGCATTATTGCGCACCGGATACTCTACTGCGCAAACCGTCGATCAACGTCGAGCAGACTACCGGTCGGCGGAAGCCAAGGCGCAGCATGCTGAAGCGGCGCTCGCGCAGGCGAAAGCGCCGATGGGCCGGGACCAGGAGATCGAGGCGCAGCGCGCGACAGTTGCGGCGGCGCAGGCGGCACTGGAAATGGCCGAATGGCGGCTGGCACAGCGCACAGTCGCCGCACCCGTCGGCGGCCGGGTCGCCGATGTACTGGCGCAACCCGGCGAAACCATGGCGGCGGGAGCGCCCGTCGTGTCGATCTTGCCGCCGGAAAATATCTTCGTCCGCTTTTTTGTTCCGGAAACGGCCTTGTCGGGGCTGCATCGCGGTGATCCTGTCTCGTTTGGCTGCGACGGGTGTCAACCGGGCCTTGCCGGAAGCATCTCCTTCATTTCCCCGACCGCCGAATACACTCCTCCGGTCATTTACAGCGAATCCACCCGGGCGAAGCTTGTCTATCGCATCGAGGCACGCCCGCGGCCGGAACAGGCGAGCTTCTTCAATCCAGGCCAGCCGATCGACGTTCGACCCATTGGGGCCGGAGCCGGGCAATGACTGACCTCGTCATCGATGTGCGCGACCTGCAGAAAAGCTTTGGCGCGCACAAGGTCGTGCATGGCCTGGATTTGCAGGTTGCCTTGGGCGAGGTCTGCGGCTTCCTCGGCGCCAATGGCAGCGGCAAGACGACGACGATCCGCATGCTTTGCGGTCTGCTGACGCCGGACGGCGGCAGCGGAACCTGTCTCGGGTTGGACATCATCCGCGATGCGCCCCGCATTCGGCGTCAGGTCGGCTACATGACCCAGCACTTCAGCCTCTACGAGGACCTCACGGTGTTCGAGAACCTCGATTTCGTCGCTCGGGTCTATCAGTTGGGTGGCCGCCGGCGAGCGGTGCGGGACGTGGTCGAGCGGATGGGTCTGACTGGGCGGGCGGACCAGCTTGCCGGGCACCTTTCGGGCGGCTGGAAGCAACGGCTGGCGCTCGCAGCCTGTGTATTGCATGAGCCAAAGCTGCTGCTGCTCGATGAGCCCACCGCCGGTGTCGACGCCGAAGCCAGGCGCGAATTTTGGGATCTCATTCACGACATGGCCGGCGAAGGTCTGACCACACTCGTCTCGACCCACTACATGGACGAGGCTGAGCGCTGCAAACGCATCGTTTATCTTTCGGACGGACACATCGTCGCGCAAGGCGCGCCCGATCAGGTGGCACGCAATTCCGGGCTCGTCACCTATGAGGCTACCGGAGAGGCGGTTGACGAGGCCGCGCGCCGATTGCGCCAGGTGTCCGGTGTCGAAGCGGCGGCAGTTTTCGGGCGAGCTGTCCATATCGCCGGCAGCGATCGTGCCGCCCTGGAGCGAGCGATCGCCGATTTCGCCGATGACTCGTTGAGGTGGCATGAGGTCGAGCCCCGGCTCGAGGACGTTTTCATCCATCTGTTGACATGCAGGAAGGGATCCTCCGAGCCCCAGTCTAGCCCCTCACCCCAACCCTCTCCCCGCGAGCGGGGAGAGGGAGGGACCCGCGCAGCGGGAGGGTGAGGGGCAGGCAAACGACGGATCTGATCAGAGGTCCCACTAATGATGAACCGGTTTTCCTTTGCGCGATTCCTCGCCGTGCTGCACAAGGAATGGATTCAGGTGCGGCGCGATCCAATGACATTGCGCCTGATCATCGCCCTTCCGATCATGCAGCTCTTCCTGTTCGGATATGCGATTAATACCGACCCGAAGCATCTGCCGACCGGGCTCTTGTCACCCGAACATTCGCAGTACGTGCGCACGATCGTCGCCGCCCTGCGCAATTCCGGTTACTACGACATCCGTCCGCTTGCCTCGGAGGCAGCGGCCGAGCGGGCGCTGGCCGACGGCGAGGTCCTGTTCGTCATCAATATCCCCACCAATTTCGAGCGGTCGGTCGACCGGGGCGAGACACCCGCGATCCTAGTGGATGCGGATGCAACCGATCCTTCGGCAATCGGCAACGCAACCGCGGCGCTCTCCTCGCTGACCTCGACGCTCAACCGCGACTTGCCGCCAAAACTCCTAGCCGAACATGCGAAGCCACCATTTCAGTTCGTGGTGCATGCTCGGTACAACCCAGAGCAACTGACTGTCCTCAATATTGTCCCAGGTCTCGTCTGCGTCGTTCTCATCTTCTCGACCTTGCTAATTACGACTTTGTCGATCACCCGCGAGCGGGAACGCGGTACGATGGAGAACCTGCTCGCCATGCCGGTCACGCCGATCGAGGTCATGGTCGCCAAAATCGTTCCCTATATTGCAATCGGCTATGTTCAAGTCGTGCTGATCATGGCGCTTTCGTCCGCGGTCTTCGATCTGCCGATCCGCGGCTCGCTGTTTCTCCTGATCGTGGCACTGGGGCTGTTCATCGCTAGCAATCTCGCGCTCGGCTTCACTTTTTCGACGATTGCCACGAGCCAAATGCAGGCCATGCAGATGGCACAATTCACCTTGTTGCCCTCGATTTTATTGTCCGGTTTTATGTTTCCGTTCAGCGGGATGCCGAGATGGGCGCAGTGGGCGGGCGAAATCTTCCCGACGACCCATGCCCTACGGATCGTGCGCGGCATCCTGCTCAAGGGTAATGGTGCGGCGGAAATTCTTCCCGAACTTTGGCCGATCGCCGTCTTTACGTTGGTGGTGGGAGCGATCGCGATCTGGTCTTACCGGGAGACGCTGGATTAATGGACGCCTCTCAGAGTGCGCCGGCGAGAAACCGCAATACCCTCGGGCCTGCGTAAGCCCCGAAGCTGCCGGGCTCCTCGACAGGATCGACGCTCCAGAAGTGGCCGGCGCCGGGTACGACGATCGTGCGCGCGAAAAAGCCGGCCTGCTTGAGCGCAGTCAGGAACTTCTCCGACTGCGTCACCGGGTCGACGATGTCGTCTTCCCTTCCATAAATGAGCAGGAAGCGCACGCTGTTGTTGTCCACCGTGGCGTAACTCAGTGGGGAGGCCTCGAAGAAGGTTTTGCGGCTGACCATCGGCGGACCACCAAGGAGCTTCTCGGTGACCGAATCGCGCGGCCGCGTGATCTGGTCGTGCTCCCATTGCGACTGCATGTCGTAGACGCCGTAGAAGCCGACGACCGCTTTGACATTGGCCGAGGTCGCGCTGCCGGGATCATTCGGAAATTGACCGGAGAACAGCGGTTCGTCTCCCGCGAGTGCCACGAGCGCTGACAAATGCGCGCCTGCCGAGTCACCGATCATTCCGATGCGGTCCGGGTGGAGGCCGAGATCGGCGGCATTAGCGCGCACGAACTGTACGGCGGCCCTGCAATCGCCGACCACCCCGGGCCAGGTCTTCACACCCGGTTTCGTTAGCCGGTATTCGATGGCGAAGACCGCATAGCCGTACTTGGCGAGAAAGCTACCCCAGTGCCGATAGAATTTGCGGTCGCCGACCTGCCACCCGCCGCCATGGACGCCGACCAGCACGGGTGCTTTGCGTAGCCCTTGCGGCAGATAGAGGTCGCCGAGCAATTTTACCCCATCATGCTCGGCGAACGTGATATCCGGTTTGATTGCAACTTCATATTCTTTAGCCATCATCTCACCCCTCAATCCGCCCCCACCTCACCCCCGCAGCTACGAGCGGGGACTGTACGCCCGGGTGCTGAGGTCACAGCACGGCGGTCTCCTGATGACCTAGTCTATTTGGACCGTCGACGCCTGTCGGGCATGTTCCGGGCCCGCTTGACGCTCGGGCGATCGGGGCGACAGAATTGTCGCGTACGACGAGAGGAGGACGCGATGGCCGATGTTCAGGTGATAGCGACGGGGTTGCGATTTCCCGAAGGCCCCGTGGCGAGGGCCGACGGCTCAGTCATCCTGGGCGAGATTGCCGGCGGTGCGGTCACCCGCGTCACACCCGATGGCACCAAATCGACGGTCTCGGCTACCGGCGGCGGGCCGAACGGCTTAGCGTCGGGACCCGACGGTGCGCTCTATCTGTGCAACAACGGGGGGGCCGAATATGCCGCGGGCAGCTTCCTCGCGACCGGGCCGGCCAGAAACTACCAGTGCGGCTACGTTCAGCGCATCGATCCGCGCACCGGTGAAATGCGTGTCCTCTACAGCCAATGCGGCGGCCACAAACTGTCGGCCCCGAACGACATCGTGTTCGACCGCCAGGGTGGGTTTTATTTCACCGATCTCGGAAAAAGGCGCGGGCGCGACCGCGATCATGGTGGGCTGTACTACGCCTTGCCCGACGGTTCGAAGATCGTCGAGCTGGTCCATCCAATGCTGAGCCCAAACGGGGTCGGCCTGTCGCCGGACGAAAGGACCGTCTATGTCGCCGACACCGAGAGCTCGCGGCTCTTCGCCTTCGACATCGTCTCTCCCGGCGTTTTGCGTCAGGAGCCGTTTCCAGCGCCCTATACCGGCCGGCTGGTATGCGGGTTGCCCGGCTTTCAGCGCTTCGACAGCCTCGCCGTCGAGGCCTCCGGCAATATTGCGGTCGCGACATTGATCACCGGCCAGATCACCGTGATCGCGCCCGACGGCAGGGTCTTACGGCAGGTCAAGATGCCGGATGTCTACCCGACTAACATCTGCTTTGGCGGCAAGGACATGAAGACGGCCTACATAACCCTTTCCGCTAATGGTCAACTCGCCGCGATGGACTGGCCCGAGCCCGGCCTTCGCCTCAATTTCCAGGAGTGATCCTTCAATGAAAGCCGCGGTCCTGCATGCACCCAATCAGCCGTTGACGATCGAGGAGGTCGAGCTCACTCGGCCGCAGGCGCGCGAGGTGCTGCTGCGCACCGCCTTTGCCGGTCTGTGCCACAGCGATTTGCATTTCATCGAGGGCTTGTACCCGCATCCGACACCCTGCGTACTTGGCCATGAATCGGCTGGTGTCGTCGAGGCAGTCGGCGAGGGTGTGACTTATGTCAAGCCGGGCGACCATGTGATCACCTGCCTCTCGGTGTTCTGCGGCACCTGCCCGCAATGCGTCACCGGCCACCCCAATCTGTGCGAGAACACCGAGGTCAAAATGCCGCCCGGCGTCTCCCGCCGCCTGTCATGGAAGGGCGGGGAGCTGATGAACCAGTTTCTCAACCTCTCCTCGTTTGGCGAGCAGATGCTGGTGCACGAGAATTCGATGGTGAAGATCGACCCCGACATCCCGCTCGACCGCGCAGCGCTGGTCGGCTGTGGCGTGATGACCGGGGTCGGCGCCGTGTTCAACGCGGCCAAGGTCGAGCCCGGTGCTACGGTCGCGGTGATCGGCTGCGGCGGGGTCGGGCTGTCGGCGGTCAACGGTGCAGCACTCGCCGGTGCTGAGCGCATCATCGCGATCGATACCGTCCCCTCGAAGCTTGAAGTCGCGCGGGAACTCGGCGCCACCGACACCCTGAACGCCAGCAATGCCGATCCGGTCAAGGCAGTCAGAGAGATGACCGGCGGCGGCGTGCATTACTCGTTCGAGGCGCTCGGCACAAAGACCACTGCCGAGCAGGCCTTTGGCATGCTGCGGCCGGGGGGCACGGCAACGATCATCGGCATGGTCCCGCTCGGCGTGAAGATCGAGTTGCACGGCTACGATTTCCTGCGCGACCGCAAATTGCAGGGCACCTCGATGGGCGGCAACCGCTTCCGGGTCGACATGCCGCGGTTGTTGTCATTATGGCGCCAGGGCCGCTTGAAGCTCGATCACCTGATCTCCGGCAGGATCAAGCTCGGCGAGATCAACGAAGGTTTTGCCGCTCTCAAATCCGGCGCGCCGGTGCGCCAGCTGATCGACTTCGGCGCCTAGGCGGCGCCTCACAACGGGACGTGCCGTGCCAGCGCCGCAATCACGGGCAGCGTCATGCGCTGGGTCCGCGGACCGAGGTCGAGAGGCTTCAGCAGCATACGCACGCCCATCTCGTGCGGGATGTGGTCGCGCACGAGGCTGCGGCACTCCCGGCGCACGCGGCGATAAACCCCTGTGTCGAAGGGTTCGTCCGGGTGATGGGGACTGTACACATGCTTGAGAACGATAAAGCTATCTTCGCCGCCGGTCATCCGCAGCCGCCGCCATAATGCCGCAAGGACCGCAGCCCGACTCGGGGTCTCAGCGTCCCGGTATCTCCGGAAATAGCGGTAGAAATGTTTGTAGTGACGCACCTCGTCTTCGGCGATATGTCGGGTCAGCGTGGCGAGCACCGGATCGGGGCTGGCGCGCGACAAGGTCCGGTAATAGCTCGCAGTACCCATTTCGACGACACAGCGCGATGCCATCTCCTGGCTGCGTGTCGGCTCCAGCGCCGTATCGCAGAATGGCCTGAACTCCTCCACAAACCGCTCCCGGGCGGGTTCCCAATCGAATTCCGGCCAGGCGATTTGAACATAACGCCGCAATGCCTCGCCATGCTGCAACTCCTCGGGCAACCAATATTTATTGAGCCATGACCTGACTTCTTCGTCATCGGCGAAGTAATCGATCAGGTTCTCGGTATAGAGATCGGTGGCGCTCTCCATCAGCGACGCAGCGGCTATGAGATAATAGAAACCCTGGCTTTTTGTCACTGCATCACGGCGGATCTCATGCCAAGGGATGTCGTCGAGCGACCAGTGGCGCCGGTCCGCGGAGAGGCGAGTGTCGCTCGAAGCAGGATCGCTGGAGTTCATCAGTTCGGTCAAAACGTAAACATCGCACCTTCTGTCTCAAGACCGAGCAATGCTTGGCCCACCGCTTCGAAATGGGCTTGGCGGCCCTGATACTGTTGCACCACCGTATGAATGTCCCGAAACCGTCGTTCGAAGGGGTTGCTCTCAAAGATCGCAGTCGCCCCCGCCGCATGATAGGCAGTATCAACGACGTCGCGTGCCTGTTGGATGGCCCAGGTCGAGGCGAGCCGGATCGTTGTATTGTGATCCATCGTCAGCCGCCCCAACTCACCGATATCTCGCCAGATTTGGTCGAGCGAGCTCAGCAAGAAGGCGCGCGCTGCACGCAACCGTGCTTCGGACTGGGAAACCTGAGCCTGGATCACGTTGTTGTCGCGCAACGTGCGCTTGGCGCCGCGCGGGACTTTGTCGCGGGCGAGTTCGACAAAGGCGTCGAGCGTGCTCCGCGCGATGCCGAGAGCTACTCCGGCGAAGCCCGATGCATAGATGTTGCTGCTGCTGAAGGCGTAGAGCAGGCCCGGTTGGTGTGGCTTGGCCGCGTTGTCGCGCAACACCGTGTATTTCTCGGGGACAAAGAGATCGGTGACCGTGTAGCTGTCGCTGCCGGTGCCGCGCAAGCCTATGACATGCCAAATATCGCTAAAGCTAGCGCTTGCCTTCGGGAACAGCAGGGTGCGCACGACCGGGCCACCGTCCGGCCGCAGCTGTGGCGCCCCGTTCGAGTCGAGGATTGCGACATGAGCGCCGAGCCAGGTTGCGTGGTGACTGCCGCTGGCAAAGCTCCAGGTTCCTGTCAGCCGGTAGCCGCCAGGCGCCGCCCGCGCTTCGGCGGGACCGGGGGGCCCCCAGGCGACGATGCCGCGTTTTCCACCGAAGATCTCGCGCGCCACCGCCGGATCGAGATGAGCCGACGTCATCGTACAACCACAGGCCTGGCCCAGACACCAGGCGGCGCTGGCATCGTGCTTGGCGACTTCCTCGATGACCAAGACATACGCTGCGGGGCGCAGTTCGGCACCGCCGAGCGTGCGGGGTAGCAGCAGGCGGAATAATCCGCGCTCCACCAGCGCCTCGACAATCGCCTCGGGCAGCTCGCGCCTCCCCTCGATCTCTTCGGCCGCCGCATCGAGCTCGCGACCCAGTTCCCGCGCACGCCGGAGCAGATCGGTATCGGTTGCATCGAGGAACGTCGACCTCATCGCCGCCTCTTTATCGATTCGCCTGCAGATTCGCCACCAGCCAATATTAACTTACGATTCCAGTACCAAACGAGAGCGCTCCCGGGATTACGATGCAGGCAGGGTCGGCCGAATCGATCGCCACGGGGTCGCCCGTTCGTAAGCATGCGCCGCTCTCAGGAGCGTCACCTCGTCAAACGGCTTGCCGGCGAGCTGAAAGGCGAGCGGCAGACCAGCCGAGGTATAACCGCAACAGACCGACATCGCCGGGCTGCCGGTCACGTTGAACGGCATCGTCAGCGACGGGCGCTCGAAGTTAGTGAATTTGCCGACCGAATCAATGGCCGGCGCCTCGCTCGCCGCGGCGGCGGTGATCACCAGATCGAGGTCGGCCATCGCCGTCGCGAACTCGGCCACCAGTTCGCGGCGCCGCCGCACCGCCTGGACGTAATCGCCGCCGGTGACCAATGTGGCGAGCGCCATGCGGTCGCGGAAGGCCTCACCATAATCGGTAAAGCGTTCGCGCAGCATGGCCTCATGGACGGCATAGCCTTCCGCCAGCAAGATTATCATGCCGCAGGCCGTCCAGTCGGCGAGCGGCGAGAGCCGCAGCTCGCGCACCGAACAGCCGAGATCCTCAAAGACCTTTACCGCGGCCGCGATGCCTTGCCGAGTGGCCTCGTCAGCCGGATTATCGGTCTCGTAGAAATGGCGGACGAGGCCGATGCGCAGCCCTTTGACCTCGCGCGACAGCACAGCCCGATAATCCGGCACCGGACGGTCGACGCTCGCGGGGTCGGCCGCGTCGTGCCCGGCCATCGCCTGCAGCATGATTGCGCAATCCTCGGCGGTCCAGGCCATCGGGCCGGCATGGTCGAGCGAGAAGGCGAGCGGCAGGATGCCGGCCCGGCTGATCCGGCCGTAGCTCGGCTTGAGGCCGGCAAGCCCGCAGAATGCCGCGGGGCCGCGGATCGAGCCGCCGGTATCGCTGCCGGTGCCGCCAAGGACAAGGCCCGCCGCAACCGCCGCACCAGTGCCGCTGCTCGATCCCCCGGTGAAACGGCTCGTATCCCAAGGGTTGCGGGGGGGCGGCCAAGGAAGATCGAAGGACGGGCCGCCAAAGGCGAACTCATGGGTCGCGAGCTTGCCGAGCACGATCGCACCCGCCTCGGTCAGACGCCGGACCGAGGTTGCATCCTGCGCCGGCACATGGTCGATCATCACCTTCGAGTGCCCTGTGGTCGGAACGCCCTTGGTCTCATAGATGTCCTTCAAGCCGATCGGAATGCCGTGCAGCGGTCCGCTCGATCGCCCGGCGATAATCTCGGCCTCGGCCGAGCGAGCCGCCGCGAGCGCCTCGTCGCCGAGGACACGGATGAACGAGTTGAGCTTGCCGTCGAGCCGCTCAATGCGCTTCAAGCGGCTCTGCACGAGCTCCAGAGGGGAAAGCTCGCGCTTGGCGATAAGCGCGCCAGCTTCGGCGATCGTCAGGAAATCCGGGACCATTGTCACTCTCCGGGCGGCGGAAAGATATGAGCGGGCTCGGCCCCCATCTCGCGCCTCCGACGAAGGCGCGCGGCCATCTCCTCGATAAAATGGGCGGCCGCCGCAATCTCCGTCTTCTCGCGCTCAGGAATGTCGAGCCCAGCGCGGGCTAATGCCGCCTCGACCTCTCGGCGGGTCATGCCTTGCGTTTTCACGATGCCCTCTCCCTTATCCTTTGGGGGGTGTCGACCGATAGGGTAAACCCGAAGGCCGTAAAGGAGAAGCCGATGAACGGATGGCGGGGTTACAGCGTCCGCCTGGAGGGTGCGAAATACGGGGCGAGCTTTGGCTCGGCGCTCGCGATGGCGATCTCCTACAACACCAACCACTCGATATTCTGGGCGATTATCCATGGAATCTTTAGTTGGATCTACGTCGTCTACTTCGCCCTGTTCTATGGGTAACCTGCGGTATAACCGCGTTGAGCAGCGACAAGAGCATTCCCGCCGTCCCGATCGAGCCAACTCGAGGAGATTCTCAAATGACCGAGAACAGCATCGCGAACACTGCGCAGCAGGAATATTGGAACACCGTTGCCGGCCCGCGCTGGGTCGGGCTCGGCGGTGCCGTCGAGCGGCGCGTCCAGCGCGTCAACGATCTCTTGCTGGCAAGAGCGGGGGCGAGAGCGGGCGAAAGGGTGCTCGAGATCGGCTGCGGCACCGGCGCCGCCACGGTGCCCTTCGCCGAGGCTGTCGGTGAAAGGGGTCGGGTCGTCGGCATCGACATCTCCGAGCCGATGCTGGCCGCCGCCCGCCAGCGCATCGCAGAAAGCGGGCTCGACAATGTCACGCTGCTGCAGGCGGATGCGCAAGTGCACCGCTTTGAGGCCGGACACTTTGATCTGATCACATCACGCTTTGGCGTCATGTTCTTTGCCGATCCGGTTGCCGCCTTCAGCAACCTTCTGCCGGCGGCGCGGCCCGACGGACGGCTGTGTTTTGTCTGCTGGGCGCCGCTGGAGGAGAACAGGCACTGGCTGATCCCCTACGAGGTCGCTCTGCGGCATTTGGGCCCTCCGGCGCCGACGCCTCCGCATATGCCGGGACCGCTGGCGTTCAGCGATCCGGGTTATGTGCGTTCCATCCTCGACAGCGCCGGGTTCGCCGATGTTGTGATCGACCGCGAAACACCGGACATCATCGGCGCAACCCCCGAAGAGGAGGCCGAACACGCCTGCATTATGGGACCCCCCGCCCGACTGATCGACGAGAAGAAACCAGACGACGCCGTGCGCGCGACGATCAGGCGGGAGATCGGAGAAGCCTTCGCGGCCTACGCTCGCAACGGGGCGATGCTGCTTCCATCAACGGTGTTTCTGGTGACGGCGCGCCGGCGCTAATCACTGGAGACGCCGCGACCAGCCTCGGTAAGCGCTGGGCTCGGGCTATTCGCGAGCGCTTCCTGCAGCCGTGACGGGCGATAGGGACGGCCGAGCCAGCTGGCGAAGCGCTCGAGATAGAGATAAATGACCGGCGTCGTGTAGAGCGTCAGCCATTGCGAAATCAGCAGGCCGCCGACAATCGCGACACCCAACGGCTGGCGCAGTTCCGCGCCACCGCCACTACCAAAAGCAATGGGCATCGCGCCGAACAACGCCGCAAACGTCGTCATCATGATTGGCCGGAAGCGCAGCAGGCACGCTTGATGGATCGCTTCTCCCGGGCTCTTGCCTTCGAGACGCTGGGCCTGCAGCGCGAAGTCGATCATCATGATCGCGTTCTTTTTGACGATGCCGATCAGTAGGATGATGCCGACGATCGCGATCACCGACAGCTCGTAATGCAAGAGCATCAACAACAACAGGGCGCCGACGCCGGCCGACGGTAGCGCCGACAGGATCGTGATCGGGTGGATGTAGCTCTCGTAGAGGACGCCGAGCACGATGTAGACGACAAGGATCGCGGCGGCCACCAATAGCGGCATCGACGACAGCGACGCCTGGAAGGCCTGCGCGGTGCCCTGGAACGACATGTTCAGCGTCCCCGGCACGTGCAGCCGTTCGGCGATCGCCTGTATCTTGTCGACCGCCTGGCCGAGCGCGACGCCGGGGGCGAGATTGAACGACAGCGTCACCGCCGGGAAAATGCCCTGATGACTGATGGTCAGCGGCTCGGTCTTCCGAGCGAAATGCGCAAAACTACTGAGCGGCACCTGAGCGCCGCCGGGACCGGGCACGTAAATCGCCGACAGCAGATTCGGGTCGTGCTGAAATTGCGGCTGCACTTCTAGGACGACTTTGTATTGATTGGTCGCAGTGTAGATCGTTGCGACCTGCCGCTGGCCGAAGGCGTCATAAAGCGTCTGATCGATTTGGGCGGCTGAGAGGCCGAGGCGGTAGGCGGTGTCGCGATCGATGTCGATTGCCAGATGCGCGGCGGCGATCTGCTGATCGGACGCGACATCCTGCAGCTCGGGGAGCTTGCGCATCTCCTGTTCGAGGATCGGCGCCCAATGGTTCAGCTCGTCCAAGTTGGTGTCGGTCAGCGTGTATTGGTATTGAGTGCGGGAGAGCCGGCCGCCGACCGTGATGTTCTGCGGCACCTGCATGAAGAACTTTGCCCCCTGGATGCCGGTGACTGCCTTGCGCAAGCGCTGGATGACCTGCTCGGCGGTGGCGTCGCGTTCGTCATAGGGCTTCAACCCCCAAAAGATTCGCGAGGTATTCTCGGCGGGGTTGTAGGTCGTTGCGCCATCATAGGAGAAAACCCCCTCTACGGCAGGATCCTGCCTGACGATATCGACGACTTGCCGCCGGATCTTGTCGGTCAGGAGCATCGAAGCGTCTTCGCGAATGTCGAGTTCGCCAAAGATGAACCCGGTATCCTGTTGCGGGAAAAATCCCTTCGGCATCTTCACATAAAGATAGCCGGTCGCGACCATCAGCAGGAGCGTCGCGATCAAGGCCGACAACTGGTGGCGAAAGACGAAGTTGAGGCCCCGGTCGTAGCCATGTAATGCCGCCTGGAAGACCCTCTCGGCGCCGCGATTGAAGCGCCCCTTCGGGTGCAGTCCTTCTTCCTTCAAAAACAACGAGCACATGACCGGCGTCAGGGTCAGTGACACGATCGCCGAGGCGACCACCGCGACCGCAACCGTTACAGCAAATTCCCGGAACAGCCGGCCGATGATGCCGCCCATAAAGAAGAGCGGAATAAAGACGGCGATCAGCGAGAAGGTGATCGAGATGATCGTAAAGCCGATCTGCCCTGCGCCCTTCAGCGCGGCTTCAAACGGCCGCTCGCCCTGTTCGATATAGCGTACGATGTTTTCGATCATCACGATCGCGTCGTCGACGATAAAGCCGACGGAAATCGTCAACCCCATTAGGGAGATGTTATCGATGCTGAAGCCACCGGCATACATGACGCCGAACGTCGCGACCAGCGATAGCGGCACGGCCAGGCTCGGGATCACCGTCGCCCACAAGGTTCGCAAAAACAGGAAGATTACGATGACGACGAGGCCGATCGTCAGCATCATCGTGAACTGCACATCGCGGATGGAGGCGCGCGTCGTCTGCGAGCGGTCAGACATCAGATCGACATGAACCGCCGGCGGCAGTGACTGCTCGAGTTTCGGCATCAACGCCTGGACATCGTCTACCACGGCGATCGTATTGGCACCCGGCGCCTTCTGGATCGCGATGCCTTCCGCTCGCTGGTCGCCAAACCACGAACGCACGCGCTCGTTCTGCACCGAATCGATAGCGTCCCCGACATCCTTGATGCGCACCGGCGCGCCGTTTTTGTAGGCGATGATGATATTGCCGTAGCTTTTGGCGTCGAACAGCTGGTCGTTAGTATCGAGCGCGATCGCCTGATGCTCGGTTTGGATCTCGCCCTTCGGGTTGTTTACGGTGGCGGCGACAAGCGCATTGCGGACATCTTCCATGCCCAAGCCCTTTGCCGCGAGCGCCGCGGGGTTGATCTGGACGCGGGCAGCGTAAGGCATCGAACCGAACACGAAGACCTGCCCGACTCCGGGCTCTGTCGACAGCCGCTCCGCGATGACATTGTTGGCATACTGGTCGACTTCGTAGGGCGGCAGCGCGTCGGAGTGGATGGCATAGATCAGGATGGCGAAGTCTGCCGGGTTCACCTTGCGATAGGTCGGCGGGGTGGGCATGTCCTTGGGCAACAACCCGCTTGCCGCATTGATCGCCTGCTGCACGTCCTGCGCTGCCGCATCGATATTGCGCGACAGGTCGAACTGCAGCGTGATCGAGGTGACGCCGACGCCGCTCCATGACGTCATCTGGCTGAGCGACGGGATCGAGGTGAACTGCTGTTCTAGCGGCGTCGCGACCGCCGACGCCATCGTGCTCGGATTCGCGCCGGGGTACTGCGCGGTCACGCTGATTGTCGGGAAATCGACATTGGGCACCGCCGCCACCGGCAGCAGGTTATACGCGCCGATGCCGAATACGAGGACGCCCAGCATCAGCAGCGAGGTGCCGATCGGCCGCCGGATGAAAGGTTCCGAAATGCTCATCGGCGTTTGCTCGCTCTCTGGTTCAAGGATTGAAGCTCAGCCATCGGCGGCCGCAATCCTCCCGCTATGCTGATCTGCACGATCAGTTTCTGCAGGAGGAACGGTCGGGCTGTCGTCTGCTTCCTCCCGGAGGGCGAGGTTTCCTTTGATCGCGTCGAGGATGTCGATCACGGTGTCGCGGGCGTGCGCCGGCATGCCCCCAAAGGCCTCATCACGAATTGTTTTATTGATGGCCAGGATCTGCGTGACCACGAGCCGCGCAGCTGGCGTCAACCATAAGGTGCGCACGCGACGATCGGTCGGATGCGCGCGGCGCTCGACCAGCCCTTCGTCGTTGAGCTTGTCCAGCATGCGCACGAGGGCAATCGGCTCCAGGTCGAGCCAGGTTGCCACTTCGGTCTGGCTGACACCTTCGTTGCGGGCAATGTAGAGCATGACCGCCGCCTGTCGTCTTGTGATCGGCAGCCCGGTTTGCCGTGCCTTACGATCGAAGCGCCGCTTGATCAGGCGGGACACATCATGCACGAGGAACCCGAAATTCCGCCCAAACCCCAACTGCGCCTGGGGTTGCGCAGCTTCTGTGGCACGATCTGGCAGCTTGACCACAGGCCTGACCTCACTCGGCGCCATGACGGCCCTCTGCAAGAGCTGGTCTGGGATCCGTAAGGGCTTCCTGCACACGCGACGGCCGGTATGGCCGGCCGACCCAACGGGCGAAGCGTTCAAGGTAGAGGTAGATGATCGGCGTTGTGTAGAGCGTCAGCCACTGCGAGACGAGCAAGCCGCCGACAATCGAAATGCCGAGCGGGCGACGCAGCTCCGAGCCCGCACCCTGTCCGAGCGCGATCGGCATCGCGCCGAACAGCGCCGCGAAGGTCGTCATCATGATCGGCCGGAAACGCAACAGGCAGGCCTGATGGATCGCCTCCTGCGGGCTCTTGCCTTCGACCCGCTCTGCCTGCAATGCGAAGTCGATCATCATGATCGCGTTCTTCTTGACGATGCCGATCAGCAGAATGACGCCGATCATCGCGATCACGCTCAGGTCGTAATGCAGCAGCATCAAGGCCAATAGAGCGCCGACACCGGCCGATGGCAATGCCGAGAGGATCGTGATCGGGTGGATGTAGCTCTCATAGAGCATACCAAGGACGATGTAGACGACGAGGATCGCCGCGGCGACGAGCAGCGGGGTCGAGGACAGCGAGGCTTGGAAAGCCTGTGCGGTGCCCTGGAACGACCCATCGAGGGTCCCGGGCACTCGCAGCTGCGCCATCATCGCCTGGATCTTGTCGACCGCCTGACCGAGAGCCCACCCCGGCGCCAGGTTGAACGACAAGGTCACCGCCGGAAATTGTCCCTGATGGTTGATCGACAGCGCTTCGACCTTCGGGACGAAGTGCGTGAACGCGCTCAGCGGTATTTGCGCACCACCGGGTCCGATCACGAAAATCTTTGACAATGCCGTCGGATCGTCCTGGAACTCGGGCTGGACCTCGAGAATGAGCTTGTACTGACTGGTCGACGTGTACAGATTTGCGACCTGACGCTGACCGAACGCGTCATAGAGCGTCTCGTCGATCAGCGAAGGCGAGATACCCATCCTCGAAGCGGCATCGCGGTCGATCTCGATTGCGAGATGCGGCGCGGCGACCTGCTGGTCGGAGGCGACGTCCTGCAGCTCGGGCATTTTCTTCATCGCCGCCTCGATGATCGGTGCCCAGTGATTGAGCTCCTCGGAGTCGGTGTCGGTCAGCGTGTATTGATAGAGGGTACGGCTCAGCCGCCCGCCGATGCTGATGTCCTGTCCGGACTGCATATAGAATTTGACGCCCTTGACCGCCGCCACTTTGGGGCGCAGGCGTTGAATGATCTGGCTGGAGGTCCGGTCCCGCTGATCATGAGGGACCAGCTGAATAAATACGCGAGCAGTGTTCTCGGTGGGATTGTAGGCGCTGGCACCGGTAAAGGAAAAGACGCCGGAAACGGCGGGATCCTGCTTTACGATATCGGCGATCTGGTGAGTGAGCCCCGCCATGGCGGCGAACGATATGTCCTCGCGCGCATCTAACTGGCCGAAAATGAAGCCGGTGTCTTGCTCCGGGAAAAAGCCCTTCGGGATCGTAACGTAGAGGTAGCCCGTCGCGACCATCAGAACCAAGGTCGACAGCAGAGCCGGGAGTTGATGGCGAAAGACAAAGCCAAGGCCCCGATCATAATGCCGCAGCATCCAATCGAAGCCACGCTCGGCAATCCGGTTGAAACGACCTCTTCCGTGCAGCGTCTGCTCCTTCAGAAACAGCGAGCACAAGACCGGTGTCAGGGTCAGCGACACAAACGCCGAGGCGACCACCGCCACCGACACGGTGACGGCGAATTCGCGGAACAGGCGTCCAATGATGCCACCCATGAACAGCAATGGAATAAAGACCGCAATCAGCGAGAAGGTGATCGAGATGATCGTGAAGCCGATCTGGCCCGCACCTTTGAGCGCGGCTTCGAACGGCCGCTCGCCTAGCTCGATGTAGCGCACGATGTTCTCGATCATGACGATGGCGTCGTCGACGACAAAACCGACCGATATCGTCAAGGCCATCAGCGAAATGTTGTCGAGGCTGTAGCCGACTGCGTACATGACCCCGAGGGTAGCGAGCAGCGACAACGGCACCGCCAGGCTCGGGATCACCGTCGCCCATAATGTCCGCAGGAACAGGAAGATGACGAGGACGACCAGGCACACGGTCAACATCATCGTAAACTGCACGTCGTGCACCGCGGCGCGGACCACCAGCGAACGGTCGGAGACGAGATCGATCTCGACCGAGGGCGGGATAGACTCCTCGAGGCGCGGGATCCAGCGCTTGATCGTGTCGACCAGCTGGATCGTGTTGGCGCCTGCCTGGCGCTGGATCGCCAGGCCTTCGGCCGGCGTGTCGCCGTACCATGCGCCGATGCGCTCGTTTTGCGTCGCATCGATGACTTCGGCGACGTCTTTCAGGCGGACCGGCGCGCCATTGCGGTAGGCGACGATAACCTTTTTAAACGATTCCGCGTTGAACAGCTGGTCGTTGGTGTCGATCGTGAAGACCTGGTGCGCGCCTTCGAGGTTGCCCTTCGGCCGGTCGACGGTGGCCGTCGTCAGCGCGTTGTGCACGTCTTCGAGGCCGATGCCGCGCGCGGCGAGCGCGCCGGGGTTGACCCGGACATGCACCGCATAGGGTTTCTGGCCGAAAATTCGCGACTCCGAGACGCCGTTCACCGTCGAGAGCTTCTGCGCCACGATCGTGTAGGCGTAATCGTCGACCCGGTAGATCGGCAGTGCATTCGAATGGACGGCGTAGATCAGGACCGGACGGTCCGCCGGGTTAGTCTTTCGATAGGTCGGCGGCGTCGGTAGATCCTTCGGAAGGACGCCGCTGGCGGCGTTGATCGCGGTCAGGACGTCCTGCGCGGCGGCGTCGATATTGCGCTCCAAATCAAACTGCAGGGTGATCGATAGCGACCCGATACCGCTCGTCGAGGTCATCTGATCGAGCCCGGGTATTGCCGCGAATTGCTGCTCGAGCGGTGTGGCGACGGCCGATGCCATCGTCTCCGGGCTGGCACCCGGATAGTTGACCGAGACCACAATGGTTGGGAAATCCACCTTTGGCAGTGCCGCGACCGGCAGCAAAGCATAGGCGCCGATGCCGAATACGAGCACCCCCAGCATCATCAGCGAGGTGGCTATCGGCCGGCGAATGAACGGTTCCGAAATGCTCATCGGCGCTCGCCTTCAAGCTTATTAACGTTGACCGCTTCTCGGGCGGGTTAGGTGACCAACCAGCTTTTATCCGGCAGCGCCCGGCGAGGGCGCGGTCGTCGGGTTGACCCGGGCGCCCTCCGTCAGCCTGAACTGACCGTCGACCACAACCTTTTCGCCCGCGGTGAGGCCCTTGGTGATCACCGCGATTCCGTCCTGGATCGAGGCGACCTCGACATCGCGCCGCTCGACCGTGTTGTCGGGCTTGATGACATAAGCGTAATGGCCGTTCGGCCCCTGCAGCACGGTCTGCTGAGGCACCGTCGGCACGCCTTTGCGGGTCGACAAGATCATCCGCAGATTGACGAACTCGCCCGGCCACAGGCGCTCGTCGTCGTTGTCGAAGCGCGCCTTCAGATGGATCGTGCCGGTCGCCTGGTCGATCATATTGTCGATTAGGGTCAGCTTCCCTTCAGCCAACTGCTTCTTGCCGTCGCCGCTGTACGCGCGAACAACGAGCGGGGCCTCCTTGTTGTTTTCGTGGATGTCGTCGAGGGTTTCCTGCGGCAAGGTGAAGCTGACAAAGATCGGTTTCAGCTCCGTGATCATGACGAGCGCGGTGTTGTCGTTCGCGTGCACGATATTGCCCTTGTCAACAAGCCGCGCCCCAAGGCGACCATCGATCGGCGAACGGATCTCGGTGTAGCCGAGGTTGATTTTGGCAGCATCGATCTGCGCCGCATCACCCTTGATCGACGCCTGCAGCTGGGCAACCTGGGCCTTTTGCTGGTCGTAACTCTGTCGTGTCTGCCACCCAGGGGTTAGCAGTTTTTCGTAGCGGTCAAGATCAGCCTGGGCGCCGACCAGGTTTGCCTCATCCTTCTGTTTTGCCGCTTGCGCCTGCTCTAGCGCGGACTGATAGGAGCGCGGATCGATTTGAAAAAGCAGGTCCCCCTCTTTAATGTCTTGGCCCTCTTTGAAATCGACCTTGACGATCTGCCCGTCGACCCGGCTCTTGATCGCGACCGTGTTGTAAGCCTGGACGGTGCCGATGCCGTGCAGGAAAACCGCGACATCCTCGACCGCGACGGTTCCCGCCGTCACCGGGATCGCTGCGCCCGGGGTCTGTGCTGCCGCCCGCGGCACGCCAGTATCTATGCTCAGCCGCCACATCACCGCCATCGCGGCCAGCGTGAAGATTGCGGCTCCACCGATTAAACGCCTGACCATTCTCAGCGCCTCCCGCGGCCGATCAAACGAGCGATGTCTATCATAGACAATCTCTATGAGTTACCCTGGAATTTCAGAGGTGCAAGGCCGATGCCAAGCCGGCGCTAACGACGGGAAGGCGTCTCGATCGGCGCGCAATTGGTGCGCCCCGACATCAGACAATCCTCCAGCTGAGATTTTTCCCTGAGCTCGCGGACCAGCCAAACCCCGGCGATGGCGAGCGCCAGGATGATGATCAAACCGATCAGCGCAGCCGACCGCCGCTGGTCGGCTTCATCATCGCCATCCTCGGATCGGTGGTTCATCGGCCTGCCTAAACAGCGGTCGCACGAAGATAGCTTCAGCACGTTGCCGCGAGCAACGGACCACATTAGCGCCCGGCAGTGAATAATCGCTCCGAAATTACACCGTCATGCCCGGACTTGTTCAGACCTGTTCCGGGCGTCTACGTGTCGCGGCCGTCACCAAGGGTTGAAAAATATGGTTGAACCGCACTGTATGGATGCCCAAGGAACTGGTCCGTGAGCTAAGGCCCGCGGGACAAGCACGGACGAGCCCGTTCATGATTCCTTTATACCTGAGGTTCATTCGATCGTTCGCGGACGGGTCCTCAGCGCTTTGCCGGTGACGACATCGCCACTCCAGGCGTCTCGGCGGCGCCCACGGCGGTTAGCTCGAACTGAAACCGCAGCGTAGCGACTGCCGCCAGGTCTGCGGCCCCTTACCTAACCCTCGCCCGCTTACCCGGGAGGGAAGGGTGGGAGTAGACCACAGCTTTGCTGGTGTCGGGCGTTGATACCCGTCCGGCGCGGCATCCGAGCAGAGCACGCCGGTGAAGCGGTAGCCGCGGCCGAATTCCGTGCGGATGACCTCGCGGTCTGCGCCGAGCGCTTTGCGCAACGCGGAGACCTGAACCTTGAGGTTCTCTTCCGACACCACGATGCCCGGCCACACCCGGCTGAGGAGCTCCTTTTTGGTCAGGAGCGAGCCGTCGGCCTCTAGCAGGGCCAGAAGCAGATCGAAGGCGCGCGTACCGAGCTCGACCGGAATACCGTCGGCGAGCAGCTGCCGCTGGCGCAACAGCACGCGGAAACGCCCGAATTCGAGAACCGAGTCAGCCTCCGCCGAGCTCGACAGGTTTGCGTCGAGCGGCAGCGGGTATTCGCAGATGAGCGCGGGTTCTGGATGAGTATTCGTCTTCATTGCAGCCCATCGCCTCGGGTTGTGGCGCCTTGCGATTTGGCGTGCGTTCGTACGTAGGTTGCGTCGCTCCATGAGAGGCCCCCGCAGAAGGGATCGAAATACCGCGATCAAAAGCTAAGGGAGCGTTTTGGAGCGTACTATTGCATCTGCGGATGAATGAATGCCGCTTGAGGATCATTCTTATTAGACTTTGGTTTAGGACCGTGTTGGAAAAGCGGGAATTGGCCGAAATAGGCGGTATCGGCGGAGGCGCACCGGCCGTGGGTAAACTTATGCGAGCGGCGACCGGCCGGTTGGATCGGCATTGTCCAGGGTGGTATTGAGCCGGTCGGCCATCCGCGCCAAGTCAGGCAGAGAAGCCGCCTGCATCTTTCGCATGACCTGGCCACGATGGACTTTTACGGTAATCTCGCTGACGCCGATCTCGTAGGCGATCTGCTTGTTGAGACGGCCAGCCACCACAAAGGCCATTATCTCGCGCTCGCGCGGAGTGAGGGTCTCAAAGCGCGCCCGCAGCGCGGCCGTAGCTTTTTCGTTCTCCAGCCAGGCGCGGTCGCGCGCAAGGCCTAGTTGGATCGCGTCGAGCAAATCCTGGTCGCGGAAGGGCTTGGTCAGGAACTCGATCGCGCCGCCCTTCATCGCCGTGACGGACATCGGTATGTCGCCGTACCCGGTGATGAAGATGATAGGGAGTTGGATGTTCGCGGCGGCGAGCTCTCGTTGAAAATCAAGCCCGCTTCGTCCGGGCAGCCGGACATCGAGCACCAGGCACGCCGGCCCGTCCGGCCGGCCTGCCTTGAGGAACTCATCTACCGAAGCGAACAACTTGGCTTGCAATCCGACGGATCGGAGCAGGCCGCCGATCAACTCCCGGATCGCGGGATCGTCGTCGATGACGATGACGGTCGGTATCGGCTCGGCCATCGTCAGCGCTCGCCGGGACGGTCGCGATGTTGCTGACGAGTCCCTCCTACGCCGAACAGGGCGAAGCGCGGCAACGTGCGGCCCAGAGAATAGCGATAGCACGGCACCGAACGATCCTTAGAGGTTGCCTCGCGAGCAGCTGCAAATTCCTAGTATAGGCGCTCGCCCGAGCGACAAGGCACATTTGTGAGCTGATCGCGTCGCGACACTCCCAAGGACGCCGGCACCTCCTTGCCTGGCATAAGAGTTGGGAGCTGCCGTGTTAAGCTGAAGACAGCATAAAGAAATCGAGCCGGAACCAAGATGAGGCTTCAAGCGCGCTCATGGCGGAGTGCCAGCTCCGCGCTCCTCCCGGTCGCGACCGCCGCGCTCGCGGCTGGGGTGTTCGCTGCCGAAGCGATCACGTCGATGAAACTCGTGGTAGCCGTATGTTACGTGGTCGTGGTGCTGCTGGCGGCCCGTTTCAGCAGCGCGCGAGGCATCGTGCTGGTCGGTGCCGGGTGCGTGGGTCTCACACTGTTGGCCTTTTTCTTGCCGGGTTTCAGCGAGACGGAGGGTGGCGGCACCGGCATCAAAGCATCGATCAGTGCCGCGGTAATCGGGCTGGCGACCTTTCTCGTTACCGAGCAGAAGCGTGCCACGGAAGCACTGCGAGAGAGCGAAGAACAGTGGCGGGAAGTATTCGAGCACAACCCGGTCATGTATTTTATAGTCGGCCCAACCGGGACAGTGCTGTCGGTAAACACTTTTGGCACCGCTCAACTTGGCTATACAGCCGCCGAGCTAATTGGGCGATCGGTGCTGAACGTATTTTTCGAGGAGGACCGAGAGCTCGTTAAAAGCCGCGTGGCAACCTGTCTGCGAGAACTCGGCCGTCCGCATAGCTGGGAGATCCGCAAAATCCGCAAGGACGGCACGACGATTTGGGTACGCGAGAATGCCAAGGCGGTGCGGCGGTCGGGTAATGATGCGATTGTCTTGATTGCGTGCGAAGACATCACCGAGCGCAGGCGGGCCGAGCAGCGGCGCGACGCTCTATATGCCGTCACCCGCGTGCTGGCCGAGGCCGATAGCCTTACCGCGGCGGCTCCGCATTTGCTTGGGGCGATTGGCGCGAACCTGGAATGGGAATGGGGCGCGCTGTGGAGTATCCACAGAGAGGGTACTCCGCTCCGGTGCGATTGTCTTTGGCATGCGCCGGACATCGCGACCGCGGATTTCGACACGGTCTGCCGCGGGCGGATTTTCGCGGTCGGCGAAGGGCGGCTCGGGCAGGTTTGGCGAAGCGCAAAACCGATCTGGATGGTCGATGCGACGACCGAACCTGAATTCTTGCGCGCTGCTGCGGCGGCGAGAGTGGGGCTGCATGGAGGCGTTATTTTTCCGATCCTGCTCGACACCGAAGCCCTCGGGGTCGTCGAGTTCTTCAGCCGCGCGTGTCGGGAACGCGATGCCGAGCAGCTTGCCACGCTGTCGGCGATCGGCAGCCAGATCGGCCAGTTCATCAAGCGCCGGCGCGCCGAAGCGGCGTTGCGCGCCAGCGAGGAGCGCTGGCGCAGGCTGTTCGAGACGTCGGCGGCGGGAATGGCTTTTGAAGGGCTGGACGGCGTGTTTACCGCGGCGAACCCGGCGTTGCAGCGAATGCTCGGCCGAACCGAGGAAGAGATCGTCGGGCACAACGTCCTTGAGCTCAATCACGAGGACGAACGCGCAGCAACCGCGGAAGCGTTGGCGAAATTTCGGAGCGGCTCACTGACAGAGCGTCAGGTCGAAAAGAAGTACCTGAAGAAGGACAGCAGCCTAGTATGGCTCAACATTACAACCACACTAGTGCCGGCAACCGAGACCGCCGCTCCGTTTTTGCAGGTGGTTTATATGGACATCACCGAGCGCGTGCTGGCCGAAGCAGCGTTGCGCGCGAGCGAAGAGCGCTGGCGGGCGATCTTTGACTTAGCGGCCGTCGGCATCGCCGCGGGGGATCTGGGTGGGGGCCTTTTCAACGTCAATCCGACATTCCAAAGAATGCTCGGATACACCGAGGAAGAGCTTCGAAACCTTCGCGCATTCGAATTTACATACGAGGACGATCGGACAGCGACGCGGCGGCTTTTCTCCCGCGTCGTCACGGGTCAGCAACCCAGCTATCGCCTTGAAAAGCGCTATCGACGCAAGGACGGTGCGATCGTGTGGGCGGATGTCAGCGCGTCAATTGTACCCGCGACAGAAAACGCGCCGGCATTTCTTGCCGTGATGGCGGTGGACATCACCGAACGCAAGCAGGCCGAAGCGGCGCTGCGGGAAGCCGAGGAGCGTTTTCGCACCCTGGTGCAATTCTCATTCGATGTCTACTGGGAGAGCGATGCGCAGCATCGCTTCATTCGCCAGGAGTTCGCCGAAGGCCTTGCCGACGCGCCGGCGCCAGGCTCCGAGATCGGTAAGACGCGCTGGGAAGTACCTTATCTGGAGCCTGATGCCGAGGGTTGGCGCAAGCACCGCGAGACGCTCGATGCTCACCTGCCGTTCCGCGATTTCGAGCACGCGCGACCTACGCCCGACGGCGGAAAGCGCTACGTCTCGGTCTCGGGGTTGCCGGTATTTGACAAGGCGGGGCTTTTCGCTGGTTACCGC
Organism: uncultured Alphaproteobacteria bacterium; assembly: GCA_963703745.1. Lineage (GTDB taxonomy): Bacteria > Pseudomonadota > Alphaproteobacteria > ATCC43930 > CGMCC-115725 > AP-15. The sequence goes on from CAVPFL010000004.1 coordinate 401,483, forward strand.
GGCGTCGGCAGACACATCACCGATCGCAAACGTGCGGAGGCGGCTTTGCGCGCGAGCGAGGAGCGTTGGCGGGCCATGTTCGAGACAGCTCCGGTCGGCATTGCAACAATCGATTTTGAGCGGAGAACGTATCTGACGGCGAACCAGAGTTTTCAGCGGATGGTCGGCTATACCGAGGCGGAGCTGCGCAACCTCACGACCTTGGAGATTACTCACGAGGACGATCGGGCGGCGATGCGAGAGCGTATCGATGGCGGTATTGTCGGGGTTCTGCAACGTAAGCGTTACCGACGCAAGGACCGCGAGGTCGTATGGGCGGACGTCACTTCGTTTGTCATTCCCGCTACGGACAGCACGCCAGCTTTCCGTGGTGCGGTGATCGTCGACATCACCGATCGCATACGCGCGGAGGAGGCTTTGCAACAAGCCCAGGCCGATCTCGCGCGTCTCAATCGGGTCATGCTGCTGGGCGAGATGACGGCCTCGATCGCGCACGAAGTCAACCAGCCGATTGCCGCGACACTGACAAACGCGCATGCCGGTTTGCGCTGGCTGGGTGCCAAGCCGCCGGATTTCGAAGAAGTCAGGCAGGCGCTCGGTCGTATCGTCAGGGACGGCAGTCGCGCCGGCGAGGTCATCGACCGCATCCGTGCGCTCGTGAGGAAAGTGCCGCCGCGCCGAGACCACTCGGACATTAACGAGGCAATTCGCGAGGTCATTGCCCTGACCCAGACCGACATGCAGCGCAATGGCGTCAGGTTGCAGACGCAGCTTGGGCGCGACCTGCCTCTCGTTCGGGCGGATCGGGTCCAGCTGCAGCAGGTGATCATGAATCTGATCGTCAATGCTGTCGAAGCGATGAGCAGCGTCGGCGACAGATCGCGCGAGCTTACGATTGCCTCCGGCAAGGAGGATGCGAACGCCGTGTTCGTCGAAGTGCGAGATACCGGCCCCGGGATCGATCCGGCGGACCTCGACCACCTGTTCCAGTCCTTTTACACGACCAAGCCCGATGGGATCGGCATGGGCCTCGCGATCAGCCGCTCGATCGCCGAGGCCCATGGCGGGGGCCTGTCGGCAGCGCCGAATGACCCTCGCGGCGCCGTCTTTCGATTGACCCTGCCGGTCGAAGAGACGCTCCCCGGGATCCGGGAACTATCGCGGCCCTAGCGGCACCGGCCGTGTCGCGGACACGGTGTATCGGAAAGACCTTCCGAACGTCTAGTCCGCTTATACTCAAGTATAATCGCCATGAGCTGTTCCGGCGGCGGATGTTTGCCTTAAGCGGCCAGAGCCGACGCAAATGCAACGGCGGAAGCGCGCGTGAGGCATTACTTCTGGTTCGAACCAAGGAACCAAAATTGCCGAGGACAACCGTCATAGCCATCGTCGACGACGATCACTCGGTACGAGAGGCTCTGACAAGCCTCGTCAGATCGCTGGGCTATGTTGCAATGGCCTTCGGATGCGCCGAGGATCTTCTGAAATCCGAGCGCCGCCGCAGTATGTCCTGCGTGATCGCGGACGTGCAAATGCCGGGGATGACCGGACTTGAGCTTCATAATCGACTGGTCGCGTCCGGTGAGCCCATTCCCACGATTCTCATCACTGCATTTCCAGACGAAAGGGCGCGGGAGCACGCGCTGCAAGCCGGCGTGATTTGCTATCTCACCAAACCGTTCAGCGAGGATGACTTGCTCGCATGTATTCGTTCGACTCTCGGGCGCCGCAAGGCGCGTGGCAAGGGATCATGACGTCTCTGTCCTGGCGAAACAACGTCAACGACCGCCGCCAACTGGACCCTGCGTAGGGGATAAGGGGCTGCTCGATCGATACCCTGCGACCGCTTCCGCGGTGATTAGATGCAACCTGGAAGACGAGCTTCGCCCTAATGCTACCCGATACGGTGCTGCAAATCCGGAAGCGCGGTTGCGGGTGAGCCGTGCTCTACGCTATTGACCGATTTCGACATCGCAAAGGGAGCATCGCCATGGCTCAGCGGGGGCCGCTTTCGGGCATAACAATCATCGATCTCTCTCGCATCCTCGCGGGCCCATACTGCACTCTGCTGCTCGCCGAGCTCGGCGCGCGCGTGATCAAGGTCGAGCCGCCGCAGCAGGGCGATGACGCGCGCCAATACGGCCCGTTCAAAAATGGCAAATCCGCCTATTTCGCCTCGGTCAACCGGGGCAAGGAGTCGATCGCACTCGACCTCAAAGCGCCGGTCGGCCGCGAGATCTTCGAACGGCTGCTCGACAAAGCCGATGCGCTGGTCGAGAACTTTCGCCCCGGCACGATGGAGAAGCTCGGCTACGGTTGGGAGAGCCTGCACCAAAGCTACCCGCGCCTCGTCTATGCCGCCGCTTCCGGCTTTGGGCACAGCGGACCTTACTCCCACTATCCGGCCTACGACATGGTCGTGCAGGGTCTCGGCGGGATCATGAGCATCACCGGCCACCCGGGAATGCCGCTGACGCGGGTTGGGACATCGGTCGGCGATCTCGCCGGCGGCCTCTACACCGCAGTCGCCCTCAACGCGGCGCTGCTCCATCGCGAGCGCACCGGCGAGGCGACAAAGGTCGACGTATCCTTGTTCGATTGCCAGCTGGCGCTGCTCGAAAACGCGATCATGCGCTATACGACGACCGGCAAGATCCCGGGACCGATGGGCGCGCGCCACCCCTCGATCACTCCGTTCGAGGCTTTCGCGACCGGCAACGGTCATCTGATCATCGCAGCCGGCAATGACGGACTGTTCATCAAGCTTGCCCACGCCCTCGACCGCTCAGATTTGGCGGAGAACCAGCTGTTCAAGACGAACGCGTTGCGCAACGAGCACCAGGAAGCGCTGCGGGCCGAGATCGAAAGCGTGCTGCGCGGCGAGGAGACCAACCACTGGATCGCAGTGCTCGAGGAGGCTGGGGTACCGTGCGGTCCCGTCAACAATATCGCGCAGGCGCTCGCCCATCCTCAGACCGCAGCCCGCAATATGCTGATTAATGTCGACGATCCGGTTACTGGTCCGCTCGAACTTGCCGGCAATCCAATGAAGCTGTCGGGTTTCGCCGATCCGCCGACACGCCCGGCCGCCCCCGATCTCGACGCCGACCGCGACCATATCCTGCGCGAACTCGGGCTCTGAGACCGGTTTCCTCCGGGCCATCCTCTCCCCTCGCCTTGCTGATGCCAAAATGGCAACGTATCCAGCTTGCGCGAATGGCCGCGTCCTGGCTCCCCTGACCCCGGACGGTGCATCCGCTTCGGCTGTCAGAAATTTGTCAAAATACCCTGCCGGAGCGCCCTGAAAGCGTCCCAATTTGATCGTAAGTATCTGATAGAAAGGGATTTTCTTATGATGAGACCGACTTCCATGCGATTTTTTCCCGCATTTTCCCCTGTCGGCAGGGAAATTTCGTAGCGTCTTGGCGGGGAGCATCGGATAGCGAGGCGCGGTGATCCGGCGCATTTTTGCCGGCCTGTTTGCGCTGCTTCTGACCCTCGGCGGTGGGCTCTATCTTTATCTGCTGTCGTCCCTGCCGCAGACCGACGGCAGGCTCGTCGTCCCCGGGCCAAAAGCCGACATTCGCATCGAGCGCGACGCCGACGGCGTACCGCTGATCACCGCCGGGGATGATGAGGACGCTGCCTTCGGCCTCGGTTTTGTTCATGCCCAAGACCGCCTGTTCCAGATGGAGCTGCAGCGCCGCTACGGCGCCGGACGGCTTGCCGAGATATTCGGACGGGATGCGCTTGCGGTCGACCGGCAGATGCGCGTCCTCGGTCTCTACCGTGCCGCCGAGGTCGAGATCCCGTTCCTGTCGCCGGCGGTTAGGCGCGGGCTTGAGGCCTATGCGGCCGGGGTCAACGCCTTTCTCGCGACGCGCCGCGGCGCGCTACCGCCCGAGTTCCTGCTGCTGCACTTTGCCCCCGAGCCCTGGCAGCCGGCTGACAGCCTCGTCTGGGGCAAGCTGATGGCCGTGCAACTCGGCGGTAATTACCGCGGTGAACTGCTGCGTGCCCGGATGGCTCGCACCGTTCCGGCAGCGGACCTCGCTTTTCTCTATCCGGAATATCCGAAGGATGCCCCGACGACCCTGTCCGACATGCTGCCGATCTATCGCCGGCTAGCCCTCGACGAGCTCTACGAGGCACTGCCGCCGGCTGTGGGGCCGATCTACGCCTCGAACAACTGGGTCGTCGATGGCCGGCACAGCGCCACCGGCAAGCCGCTCCTTGCCAACGATCCGCACCTCGAATTCGGCGCTCCGGGCTTTTGGTACCTCGCCCGACTGAGAACGCCGGAGCACGAGATCGTCGGCGGGACAGCCCCGGGCAGCCCGTTCATCCTGGTCGGCCACAATGAGCGGATCGCCTGGGGCTTTACGACGACCACAGCCGATGTCGAGGATCTCTTCATCGAAAAGGTCGAGCCGACCGACCCAGGCCGCTATCTGACTCCGGAAGGCAGCGCGGCCTTCGCGTTGCGACATGAGACGATCTTCGTCGGCGGCGAAACACCTGTCGACATTACGATCCGCACAACCCGGCACGGTCCCGTGCTGTCCGATGTGCTCCCCTCGGGGGCCGCCGACCCCGGATTTGTTCTGGCGCTCGCCGCGACCTTTACGATCCCGGAAGACCGCAGCGCCCAGGCATTGTGGGAGATCAATCGGGCGACCAACTGGCCTAGCTTCCGCGAGGCGTTGCGGAATTTCGTCGGACCGATGCAGAACGTCGTGTATGCCGATGTCGATGGGACGATCGGCTTTATCGCGCCGGGGCTGGTGCCGATCCGGCGCAGCGGTGAAGGCTGGCTGCCGGCGCCGGGGTGGACGGGCGAATACGATTGGGTCGGGTTCGTCCCGTTCGTGTCGCTGCCGAGCGCGGTCAATCCGCCTTCGGGTCATTTTGTGAGCGCCAACAACAAGATTGTCCCGGCCGGCTACCCTTTTTTTCTGAGCCGCGACTGGGATCTGCCGAACCGCGCGCAACGCATCGAAGCGCTGCTCGCTGCGACACCCCTCCAGACACCGGCATCGAGCGCCGCCATGGAGGCGGATACCTTCTCGCTGATGGCCCAGCGCCTGGTTCCGTTGATGATCCAAGCCCCACGCAGCGAGGCGTCGGGGGAGGCGATCGACCGCCTGCGAGGTTGGGACTTCCACATGGATCGGGACAAGCTCGAGCCGCTGCTGTTCACTGCTTGGCTGCGGGAATTCAGCCGCGAGATTCTGTTCGACCGCCTCGGCGAGGCTGCGATGGGTTACTGGGATTTGCGGCCTCGGGTGATGGAGGCGGTGTTGACCGAGCGGCCCGATTGGTGCGACGACCCAAAGCAGCCCTGGCAACAAGGCTGCGCCGCGCGGCTCGCGGGGTCCCTCGGAATAGCACTGGCGCAACTGCGCCAATCATACGGGGCTGATATGAAGCAATGGCGATGGGGGCGAGCTCACCTCGCGATGTTCGCGAACCCGGTCTTCAGTCGCATCCCGGTGCTGCGCGACTGGCTCGGCGTGTCGATCCCGACCTCGGGCGGATATGACACGCTCAATCGCGGCCCGAGCACGATCCGTGACGATGCCCACCCTTTCGCGCAGCGCTTCGGCGCCGGCTTGCGGATTATCACGGATCTCGCGACGCCGACGGATTCAGTCATGATGATCACGCCGGGCCAATCCGGAAACCCGCTCTCGGGTCACTTTGCCGATCTCCTTGGCCGTTGGCGCAATTTCACCTGGCTCGTGCCGGGCCGATCGGCTCCGGTTTCCACTCTTGTTTTGGCGCCAGAACCTTTGGAGTCCGGGCAATGAACGATCTGCCGGTAACGCTCGCGGCGGTTCGCGATGCCGCGACGGCGATCGCGGGCGCGATTGCGCGTTCACCGGTGGTCGCTTCACCTGCACTCTCGGAGCTCGCGGGCACCGAAATCCACCTCAAGCTCGAAACGCTACATCGCACGGGCTCGTTCAAGGAACGCGGCGCGCTCGCCAAGCTGCTGACGCTCGGCGCTTCTCAGAGGTGCGCCGGAGTTGTTGCAATGTCCGCGGGCAACCATGCTCAGGGTGTTGCCTACCATGCTCGCCGGCTCGGTATTCCAGCGACGATCGTAATGCCCGAAGGCACGCCCTTCATCAAGATCGACCGCACCGAGGCACTCGGCGCCGCCGTGGTGCTAAAGGGCGATAGCCTTGCTGCCGCCCGTGAGGCAGCCGACACAATCGCCCGCGAGCACGGGCTCGTGCTCATCCACCCCTATGATGATGCCGATGTCATCGCCGGCCAGGGGACGATCGGTCTCGAGTTCCTCGCCGACCGGCCAGATCTCGACATGCTCGTCGTGCCGATTGGCGGCGGTGGGCTGGTATCCGGAATTGCCATCGCCGCCAAAGCACTTAAGCCGGATATCGAAATCCTCGGCGTCCAGTCGACGCTTTACCCCTCGATGTACCGCCTACTGCGAGGTGTTGACCCGGGGCCGCCCGCCGCAGCGGTGACGCTCGCCGAAGGGATCGCGGTCAAGGAACCGGGCGGCCTGACGCGCCAAATCGTCAAGGCGCTCGTGTCCGAGATCCGGCTCGTCGACGAGATCATGCTCGAGGACGCCGTCGAGACCCTGTTGGAGCGGCAAAAGCTCGTGGTCGAGGGCGCCGGGGCCGCTGGTGTCGCTGCCGTGCTTGCCGCACCCGAGCGGTTTCGCGATCGACGGGTCGGTATCGTGATCACCGGCGGGAATATGGACTCACGTCTGCTCGCCTCGATCCTGATGCGCGGCCTGGTGCGCGAGGGCCGGCTCGTCCGCCTGCGCTGCGAACTACCCGACATTCCCGGCGCGCTGTCGCGTCTGTCGGGAGTGGTCGGCGAGCACGCCGGCAACATCGTCGAGGTGCACCACCAGCGGCTGTTCCACGACACCTCGGTCAAACGCGCCGAACTCGATGTCGTGGTCGAGACGCAAAACCGACGCCATGTCGAAGTGCTGATCGCAGCACTGGTCGCGGCCGGCTTCCCGACGCAATTACTGTTGAGCTCGGCCGACGATCAGCACGCCGCGAATAACGGCTAGCCTGCCCCTTCGACCACGAACAACCGTCCGCGTGAGGCGGCCTGCCTGATCTTCAGGGCACGCTGATATTCTTCGGAACGGTACCAGCGGTGCGCCGTCTCCGCGTCCGCGAATTCGATGACGACGATCCGTTCCGGCTGCGGCTCGCCCTCGAGCAGCTCGACCGGCCCACCGCGGACCAAGAAACGGCCGCCGAACCGCGCGATGCTGGCAGCGGCCAGCGGCCGGTACGGCTCATATGCGGCGGCGTCAGTCACTTGAATATCGGCGATTACGTAGGCGGGCATGGGATCCTCCTGATCAGGCTGATTTGCCTATAGCGCGCATGAAGAAAGCAAGGAATTTACGTCGGGGAGAGCTCTCCCACGCATGGAGACGGGCGGCGAGTTCGGCCCGGATGCGATCCCGATCCGCTATGACCTGTAGCCGTTCGCCCGCGGCCGCGCTCAATTCGGACCGGGCTGTTTGAACCGCTTGGGCACTCTGCTCGATCCACAATCCCGCGGCGGTTTGCAGTGAAGCCATGTCGCGTTCCCATGCGTCGCGCTCTGCCTTCCACTCCGCACGCGCCTGCATCAACTCTGCCCTCAGCGTCGCGGTCTCCACGCGGGAGGCAATGGCTTGCGCCGCCGCCTCTGTCAGCGCCTGCGACAGCGTCTGTCGTTCGGCGGCAAATCGCCGCGTCTCGTCATCGAGAGCCGCGCGCAACTGCACGAGCTGGTCGCCGAGGCGCCGCGCTTCAGTCGACGCCGCAGCCAAGTCGGATTGCGCCGCACCGCGTTCGCCCTCGAGCCGGGAAATTATCGCGTCCTTCTCTGTGCTGCGCTCGCCTTCAGACGCCAGTTCTCGGCTCACTCGCCTGACCGCGGCGCGGGCCGTTGCGAGTGGCGATGCCAGATCCCGACAAGCGAGCAAAGGCATTGCGCTGGGATCCGTGTGGGATTTCTTCCCGTCGAACATCCCAATCGGATGCAGCATCAGGAAGCGCAGATCCCGAGGATAACCCCGCTCCTCGAGGTCTTGGTATGCCGCCTCGACGCCGGGGAAAGTTGCAATAAACGCCTCGAGGTTCCAAAGAACTTCGAACCGGCGGAGACCATCAATCGGGTCGAGCTCGCGTTCTGCGTTCGCCTCGAGCCACTTAATCGCAGCCTCGGACGCAAAGGCCGGGTCCGCGAGATAAATTTTCCTATCGCGGATCTCGGTTTTTGCAGCGACGGGTCTTCCGTCCCGAAGTGCGTCGAGCACATCGTGAAAACCGAGAGGGTATGTCAGATTGAACAAAGCGTCATGGATCCGCAGGATGCCGTCCGCCTCGACGATCGTCACCGTGTGCGTGAGGCTCCTCGCCAAGCCGAATTCATAGCACCAGGCGCGAAAGCCCTTCTTGGTTACCGCGCGCCACAGCGCTAGGGCCGTGCTCCCACCAGGTAATCCGGTCGCGGCCGGTGTTTCGCGGTAGACCTTGCGGCGAAGCCTGTTTAGGCGTCGTGACGCATCCTTCAATTCGACCCGTCCCTACGTTGACCCGATGAGCTCCAAGATACCCGCTCGTTATTGCCGGCGTCATCGGGTCAAGCAAGCCGGCGTTGCCCGGCGTTTGATATTCGCGGGAGCGCCGAGCATCATATTAGAGATGCAATCCATCCGGTTAGGCTCGGCCGTGTGCGTTCTCGGCCTCATTTGTTGCCTCGGCGCCGGCTGCGGCAGTATCCCACACGACGTCGGCCTCGCGGAGAGATGCGCGGACACCATGCAGCGCGCTTTCCCGAGCGCGACGATCGAGATCGGCAAGAGCGAAGCCTCGGCGACCAGCCTGACCACAATTATTGCCCGCGTCGAGGGGATCAGGAGCGATATCCCTCCGGAAGGATCTCTAAGGCGAGATTTGGCTGTAGAATGCCAGTTTGATAACAACATCCTTACGGGCTTCCATTGGACGGCGGGCCCGCTACACTGATCTGCAAGCGGGCGCGGGACCGTCCAAGCCTGGCGCGGCCCCTGGCTTTCATCCATATTTGGCAGCGTCAGCCGACCGGTAATGCAGCGAGGAATGTGATGGACTTTGGGCCGGGGGCAGAAAACAACCGGAACCGCGAGCAAGCCCAGCGGAGTTCGCGCGCGATCGCGACGGATGGTCCATTGGTCGGGTCATTCCGGCAATTCTTTGCCACCTCACCGGTCGCCTGCCCCTATGTCTCCGGCCGCGCCGAGCGCAAGCTGATCGTCGAACTCAGCGCGGTCGGCGGTGCAGCCTTTTACGACGAGCTCTCGCGTGCCGGGTTTCGGCGCAGTCACCGCTTCGCCTACCGGCCGGCGTGCCGCGGTTGCGCCTCCTGCGTGCCGGTACGGATCGCCGTCGAGCGTTTTCGCCATACCCGCTCGACCCGGCGCGTACGTAATGCCAACCGGGACATTTGCGGCAGTCTCGTCGCCGCGCGCGCCACGCCGGAGCAATTCAGACTGTTCTCGGCATATCAGCGCACGCGCCACGGCGACAGCGACATGGCGTCGATGCGCTACGGCGACTACCGGGGGATGGTCGAGGACACGCCGGTACAGACCGCCCTGGCCGAATTTCGCGACGGTTGCGGAGATCTGGTCGCGGCCTCGCTGATCGATCTCCTCGATGACGGGGTCTCAGCGGTCTACAGCTATTACGATCCACTTCAGCCAAAGCGCAGCCTTGGAATCTGGAGCGTTCTTTGGCTTGTCGAGGAGTGTCGTCGCCGCAAGCAGCCTTTTGTCTATCTCGGTTACTGGATCGCGGAGAGTCCGAAAATGGCTTACAAGGGCCGCTTTCCAGCGCTGGAGCGCCTGGACAGGGGCGGTTGGACTGTGTCCGCTCGATAATGGCAATCGGCATCCTCGACTCCGTGATCTTCGCCGATATGTTCGGCACTCCAGCGATGCGCGGGCTCTTCGGCGATGAACCGTTCCTCGCCCGCTGCGTCGAAGTGGAGGGAGCTCTCGCCCGCGCCCAGGGACGGCTCGGGATCATCCCGGTCGAAGCGGGCGAAGCGATTACGCGGGCGACGAGCGCGCTAGCGAACGGACGCCAGGCACTCGATCTCGCGCGACTGAAGAAGGAAACCGAGACTGTCGGATACCCGATCCTGCCGCTCGTTCGCCAGCTCGCCGAATGGGCAGGAGACTACGGCCGTTACATCCATTGGGGAGCCACAACCCAGGACATCATGGATACGGCGGTCGTGCTGCAGGTCCGCGCAGGGCTCGGGCTGATCGAAGAAGACTTGACCGCGGTTCGCGGCCATCTCGCCGAGCTCGCTCGGCGCTATCGCGACACGCCGATGGCAGGACGCACCCATCTGCAGCACGCTCTGCCGGTGACTTTCGGCTACAAAGCCGCAGTCTGGCTCTCCGCCCTCGACCGCCATGCCGATCGGCTGCGCGAGCTGCGCCCGCGAGTGCTGTTTGTCCAGTTCGGCGGCGCCGCCGGCACATTGGCCTCGCTCGGCAACGGAACAGAAGGCCACGAAACCCGCGCTGCTCTCGCCGCCGAGCTGGCGCTTCGCGACCCGCCGATCACCTGGCACGTTACCCGCGACGGGATTGCCGAGACTGTGCAGACGCTAGCGTTGCTGCTCGGCAGTCTGGGCAAGATCGCTCTCGATGTCATGCTGATGTCGGCGACAGAGTTCGGCGAGGTGGCCGAGCCCTTCGTCGGCGGCCGGGGGTCGAGCTCTACGATGCCGCAGAAGCGCAACCCGATTTCGTGTGAACTGATCCTCGCGGCGGCGAAAGTGCTGCGCCAGCAAGCGGGCTTGGTACTCGACGCGCTGGTGACGGATTTCGAGCGCGCGACCGGCCCGTGGCACGTTGAGTGGGTGGCACTGCCGGAAGCCTTCGGTTATGCCGCCGGCGCGCTCCACCAGGCGCGCTTCATGCTCGGCGGCCTGATCGTCGATGCCGGCCGAATGGCGACGAACCTGGCGATAACTCACGGGCTGATCGTCGCCGAGGCGGTGATGATGGGATTGGCGCCACATACTGGCCGAAACGAGGCGCACGATCTCGTCTACGACGCCTGCCGCGTCGCGATCGAGACCGACCGGCCATTGCTCGACGTGCTTCAGGAGACCCCTGCGGTTGCCGGCCCGCTCGGTGCCCATAAGCTGCAGACGCTGACCGATCCCGCGAATTATCTCGGCGCTGCTCCGGCGATGGTGGACCGCGTGCTCGCCGGGCGCTGAGGCTTGCGGGCCGGACGCCGGGCCCTTACAACGCGGGCAAGGCCGGGTGTCTGGTATTCGGCAAAACCGAAAGCGACAGCATGCACGCCACCTCACGCCGCAGGTTTCTCGAGCTCGTCGGGCTCGGGTCCGCCGCCACGGCGATCGCCCCGCGGCCGGCGGCTGCGCAAAACAAGTCTCTGACCTTTCTACACGAGAGTTCGTTTATCAAAACTTTTGACGAATACTTTCAGAAGACACTCGCCCCTGCTTACGAGAAAGAAACCGGCGTCAAGGTCAATTACGAGCTGACCAGCGTCGGCAGCCTCCCGACCCGGGTCAGCACGATTAGCGAAACCGGGTCGGGGGCGGACGTTACGATGCTGTTCTTGCTACTGCCGTTTCTGTTCGACGAGAAATTGCTCGACGTCAGCGACATTGCCGACGAGATCAGTAAGAAGCAGGGCGGCTGGTACGACGCGGCCAAGGAAGCGGCGGTCGTCAATGGCAAGTGGAAGACGATCCCGTTCAGCAATTTCGGGCAATTGATGAACTGGCGCACCGACTGGTTTGCCGAAGTCGGTTTCAAGACATTCCCGGAGACCTGGGACGAACTTTACGAGGCCGGCAAGAAATTGAAGTCTAATGACCATCCCTTCGGGTTCGAGCTGGGGCACGGTTTTGGCGACAACCACGGCTGGCTATACCCGCTCTTGTGGTCTTATGGCGGTGCCGAGGTCGAGCCCGACGGCAAGACTGTCGTCATCGATTCCGACGAGACTGCGCGCGCCGTCGATTTCGCCCGCAAATTCTTCCGCGACACGATGTTCGAGGACGTGCTGGGCTGGACCGATCCCAGCAACAACAAGGCCTGGTACGCCGAGCAGATCTCGTGCACCAACAACGCCGAGAGCATCCTGTGGCTGGCCAAGCGGGACTTCCCCGAGATCGCCAAGGTCACCGATCAGGCGATGAATCCGGCGGGGCCGAAGGGGCGCTTCCACATCATGAGTGCGGTGAGCCACGCGATCTTCGACTTCTCACCGCAGAAGGAGCAAGCGCGCGCCTTTCTGCTCTGGCTGATGGATCAGAAGCAGCTCGGCGGCTGGTACGCCTCGGCCGATACGTATTATCAGCCGCTCCTACACGTGTACGACAAGGCGCCAATGTGGCAAGTCGAACCGCGCAACATTCCCTATCGGGACTCCCTCGCCAATGCGCATCTGGTCGGCTGGCCGGCGCCCCCGAGCCGGCACTCGGCCGAAAGCGTTGCCAAATAGGTGGTGGTCGATATGTTCGCCAAGGCCTGCACCGGCAGCTCGACCAAAGACGTAATCAAGAACGCTGAGGTGCAGCTCAAAGAGATCTACCGCGCTGTCTGATCCAGAAGGCTGAGCGTGTCGATCCGTTCGGAGGCTGTTGCCGCTGTCGAGCCAGTTCCCGGCCGAGCCGCTTCGGTCGGCCTCTGGCTCGACCGCCAGAGTGTGTTCAGCTGGCTGATGATGGCGCCGCCGCTGATGTTTCTGGCGGCGCTGGTCGGCTATCCGTTCTGCTACGGCATCCTACTCAGTATGCAGGACCGGCCGGTCGCGCACCCCGGTGTCTTTGTCGGCCTCAAGAACTTCGCGACGAACGTCAACGACCCGATCTTTTGGAAGGTGGCGTTCAACACCTTCTTCTATACCGCTGTAGCCAGGTTACTGAAGATGGTGGGCGGCCTCGCGTTGGCGCTGGCGATGAACCAGCAGTTTCCGCTGAAGAACCTGATGCGCGCATTGCTGCTATTGCCGTTCATTGTGCCTACAGTGTTGAGCACAGTCGCCTGGATGTGGATCCTCGACCCGGCATTTAGCGTTTTGAATTGGCTGCTTGTCCTCCTCGGCATGCCCAAGCCCGGTCCCTCCTGGCTCGGCAATCCGATCTTGGCAATGCTTTCGATCATCATGATCAACACCTGGCGCGGCCTGCCATTCTACGGCATTACCTTGCTCGCCGGGCTGCAGACCGTGCCGCCTGAGCTTTACGAGACGGCTACCATCGACGGTGCCAGCGGCTGGCAGCGGTTTCGCTATGTCACCTTGCCGTTGTTGCAACCGATAATCCTGATCGTGACGTTGTTTTCGGTGATTTTTACCTTCGCCGACTTTCAGCTCGTCTACGTGCTGACGCATGGCGGACCCCAGAATGCGACCCAGCTCTTCGCGACATATGCTTTCGACATCGCGATGGGTGCCGGCCAACTCGGCCTCGGCGCCTCGGTGGCGCTGGCCATGTTGCCGGCATTGGCCCTGCTGATCGTCGCGCTGACGATCTACCTGCGGAGAGCGTGATGGTCACCGGTTATGGTCCGATCGAGCGGCTGGTGCGGCTGTGGCTGCCGGTCGGCTTCTTCCTGGTGCTGGCGTTGTTCCCGTTCTATTGGATGGCGATCACATCGCTGAAGCCCAATGCCGAGCTCTACAACCGGCACGCCATGCCGCTCGTTCTGCACCATCCGACGCTTAAGCACTATATCGACCTACTGACCCAGACGAGCTTTTTGACTTGGACCTGGAACACCATGGTGGTCGCGGTTGTCTCGACCGCGATTTCGCTCGTTCTCGGTGTCATGCTGGCCTATCCGCTGGCACGCATGCGGTTTGCCGGTGCCAGCCTGATCGCCATGACGGTGGCGGCAATTTATCTCGTACCACAGCCATTGCTGTTCATCCCGCTCGCCGATCTGGTCAACCGGCTCGATCTCGGCAACACACTGACCGCAGTGATCCTGACCTATCCGACCATGCTGGTGCCGTTCTGCGCATGGCTACTTTTGGGCTATTTCAAGACCGTGCCGATGGAGCTCGAAGAGGCCGCGCGGATCGACGGTGCCAGCCGGCTGCAGACGATGCGACGGATCTTTTTGCCATTATGCACGCCAGGCTTTATTTCCGCCGGGATCTTCGCCTTCACTCCATCGCAGAACGAGTTCCTTTATGCGCTGATCTTTCTGACCAAGAGTGCCGTCCGCACCGTGCCGGTCGGGGTCATCGCCGAGCTGATCCGCGGCGACGTCTTCTATTGGGGCCAGCTAATGGCGGGAGCGTTATTGGGTTCGATTCCAGTAGCGTTGATCTACTCGTTCTTTGTCGAGCACTACGTTGCCGGCCTGACCTCGGGATCGGTCAAAGGGTAACAGTGGGGCCGGTGGGAAGTTGGACATCGTACGGACAATTGCCGGTCTGAGGAGCCAGATCGCCGTCTGGAGGAAATCCGGCGAGCTGATCGGCTTGGTGCCGACCATGGGCGCGTTGCACAACGGTCATCTAGTGCACTGGCTCAAACAGATGGTACAGGGAGGCGCTCGAGTTTGGCCAGGATAGCGTCGGCGGATTTGGTCCAGACGAACGGTTTGGCATTGGTATTGTGCTCGGCGAGATAAGCGTTGATGGCGGTCTGCAGGTCGGCGATCGAACGAAAGACGCCGCGGCGGATGCGTTGACGGGTCATTTTGGAAAAGAAGTTCTCGACCGCGTTGAGCCAGGAGGCCGAGGTCGGGGTGAAGTGGAAGGTCCAGCGCGGATGGCGCGACAGCCAGGCCAGCACTTTGGGATGCTTGTGGGTGGCGTAGTTGTCGAGCACCGTGTGGATCAGTTTGCCGGCCGGGACCTCGCGCTCGACGGCATTGAGGAAGCGGATGAACTCGCTGTGGCGGTGGCGCTGCATACAGCGGCCGATCACCGTCCCGTCGAGCACGCTGAGGGCAGCAAACAGGGTGGTCGTGCCATGCCGCTTGTAGTCGTGCGTCATGGTCTGGCAGCGCCCAGGCTTGATCGGCAGTCCGGGTTGGGTGCGATCGAGTGCTTGGATCTGGCTCTTTTCGTCGAGCGAGAGGACTACGGCATGCGCCGGGGGATCGACATAGAGGCCGACGATGTCGGTCAGCTTGGCGGCAAAGCTGGGATCGCGCGAGCGCTTGAAGGTGCGCAGGCGGTGCGGCTGCAGTTTGTGCGCCCGCCAGATGCGCTGCACCGAACTCGGCGAGAGGCCGGTTGTCTTGGCCATCGCTCGGCCGGTCCAGTGGGTCGCCTGGTGCGGCGGTTCCGTACACGTCAGCGCCACTACCTGGGCCGTCGTTTCCGCCGCGATCGGCGCCTTGCCGGGCTTGCGGGTCTTGTCGCGCAGCAGACCCTCAACCCCGGTCTCGGCAAACCGTTGTTGCCACCGCCACACTGTCGGCCGACTGACGCCGATGCTGTGCGCCACCCACTGCGCCGAGTGTCGATCCGCCGAGGCGAGCACGATGCGCGCCCGTTCGATGTGCTTGCGCGGCCGGTTGCGGTCGGCCACGATCGCCGCCAACTGCTCGCGCTCCGCAGTGTTGAGAACCACGCATACCCCTTGAGCCATCGCCCGATCCCCCAAGCAATGGCCCAGTATCGCAGATCCTAACGCTCTCGTGAATCCTCTGAATGGTGCAAAGCACTAGCGCTGGTCCGTGCGGCCCGAGCCGAATGCGACCATGTGGTAGCGACGATTTTCGTCAACCCGAAGCAGTTCGCCCCGAACGAGGATCTCAACGCTTATCCGCGGGGCGAGGCGGCCGATCTTGCGATGCTGCGAGCGGCGCGCGTCGCCCTAGTCTTCATGCCCGCGAATACCGAGATGTACCCGCCGGGGTTTGCGACCACGGTCCGCGTGGCGGGTCTGACCGATTGCCTCTGTGGCGCCCATCGCGCGGGTCGTTTCGATGGCGTCGCCACGGTCGTAACCAAACTGCTGCTGGAATCCCTACCCGATACGGCCTATTTCGGTGAGAAGGATTATCAGCAGCTCATGGTGGTTCGCCGGCTGGCATGCGACCTCGACATCCCGGTGCGGATCGCTGGGGTTACGACGGTGCGCGAAGCGGACGGGCTGGCATTGTCGTCGCGCAACGCTTACCTCTCGCCGCAGGAGCGCCGGATCGCTCCTGCTCTCGCCCGCGTGTTGCGGCGGATCGCCGCCGTGCTGGCAGCGGAGCCGGCAGCGGTCTTTCGCGAGACCACGCGAGGTCGCGCCGATCTCGAACAGGCCGGCTTCGTGGTCGAATATCTCGAGGTTCGCGCTGCCGACACTTTGGCGTCGGTCGCTGCGGCGGTCACCGGGCCCGCGCGCGTCTTCGCTGCGGTCCATCTCGGCCAAACTCGGCTGATCGACAACGTCCCGGTCGCACCCGTGGCCTGAGCGGTCTCCTACTGCTTGGCGTATTTGCGCAGTCCCTTGCCGACATTCTCGGCGCCAAAAACATTGCCGGCCGTATCGGCTGCCACACCTTCCCCGCCCGACTTGTCGTCGGTCGGGTTGGGACGCGGGATGAAATAATTGACCGTCCCGTCCTTGGCGCTGCCAATCCGGATGCCGCGACGGCAGCCGGGGTCTGTGGTGCAGCCCTCCTTATCCTCGGTTTGCGCATCGGCGACATAGAGCACGTCGTTCTTGTCGATGAAGACCGCACTCGGCCGGCCGAACTGCTTCCACTCGGCGAGGAATTTGCCATCCGGGTCAAAGATCTGAATGCGGCTGTTGACCCTATCGGCAACGAATACCCGGCCCGTGGAATCGAGCGCTATCCCGTGCGGCTCGTTGAACTCGCCGGGCGCCGACCCTTTCTTGCCCCAGCTCTTGATCACCGTGCCGTCGGGGGCGAGCTTGACGATCCGCGCATTGGAATCACCGCCGTGCCCGTCAGCGACAAAGATCGTTCCGTCCGCGGCGACGGCGACTGCGGAGGGCCGGTAGAAATATCCCGGCGCATCACCGGGCATGCCGGGCTTGCCTAATGTCATCAGCACCTTGCCATCGGGACTGAATTTCACGACCACGTGGCCCTTGCCGTTCTTGCCGTCGGCGTCGGCGACATAGACGTTGCCGTCTTTGTCGACGGCGATGCCGTGCGGAAAGACGAACATTCCGGCGCCAAAGCTCTTAATCAGCTTGCCGCTCGGGTCGAATTCGAGCACCGCCGGCAGGGCGGAGTTGAGGCAGCTCCCGCCGCATCGCTCAAAGGCCCAAATGCTGCGGCCGTCCCGGTCGGGCGTGACGGCGATCACCCCGCCCCATTGGCGGCCTTCGGGCAATTGGCCGAACCTGACCCCGGCCGCGTAGGGGTTGGGTAAATCGATCGACGGCAGCGCAGCGTTCTCGGCGGCCACCTGCACTACAAACAGGATCACGATCGCGGCGATGCCGGCCGCCAACGCAATACCGGCCCGACCCGCTCGTGTCTTCATCGCCACTCCTCCCAAATCTGTTTGCAGGCGCTCGGGACTGACGAGATCCGTCACATCTCTTCACAGGGCGGCCCGTATCGATCGATGCTAAGCTGCGACGATGAACAGGTAAAGCACGCCACGGACAGCGGAGGACAGCTATGCAATTCGCCATCGCCATTCCGACCGATGCCAACTCGTGGCGGGTCGTCAGACGTGCCGAGGAGCTGGGTTTTGCCCGCGCCTGGTTTTACGACACGCAGATGCTGAGCGCCGACCCTTTTGTCGCTATGGCCGCCGCGGCCATCAAGACAACCAAGATCCGGCTCGGCACCGGTGTGCTGATCCCGTCGAACCGGATTGCGCCGGTGACGGCGAATGCCTTCGCCTCATTGAATAAGCTGGCACCGGGGCGGATCGACTTCGGGGTCGGCACCGGGTTTACCGGTAGGCGGGCGATGGGGCTGGGTGCGCTCAAGCTCGCCGATATGGAGGAATACGTCCGCATCGTTATGGCACTGTTGCGGGGGGAAACGGTCGAAATCGAAATCGAGCGGAAGAAGCGGCTGATCCGGCTGCTCAATCCCGAACTCGGCCTGATCAACACGCGCGACCCGATCCCACTCTGGATCGCAGCGTCAGGACCTCGCGCACGCGCGTTGACCGCGAAGCTCGGTGCCGGCTGGATCGCGACGGCCGGCAACGTCGAGGGTGCGGTCGCCGCGATGACCGACATGCAGGAGCGCCGTCGCGCCGCCGGTCGTGAAACCGAGCCGCTCGAAGCCGTGGCGCTGACCGGCGGTGCCATCCTGGAAGAAGGCGAGCCCGCCGATTCTCCACGCGCGATGGCCCAGGCCGGGCCGCGCGCTGCAATGCTGCTGCACCGGGCGGCCGACGCTGCATTGTCGGGGCTGCCGATGATCGCGCCGCTGCCGCCCTCGGTCGCCGAGACCGTGGCGGGCTATGTCGAACTGGCCCGCAAATTCACGCCGCAAGGCGCGCATTACCTCGAAAACCATCGGGGGCATCTGATGTTCGTCAAGCCCGAGGAGCGCCGGTTCGTCACCGCCGAGCTGATCCGCAGGACGACCTACACGGCGACCGAGAGGGAGCTTAAAGAACGCTTCGCCACGCTCGCCGAGGCTGGCTACAGTGAGATCGCGGTGCAGATCGTGCCCGGCCGGGAGCACGTCATCGAAGATTGGGGACGTATCCGCCGCGCCTTCGCCTAGTTCGCGGCGAAGGTCGAGCGCGGGTGCTCAAATTCCGGCCCACCATTCATACCCGTGGTCTTCCCAATAGCCGCCGTTGCCGTTGCCGATCTGCGTAAAATCCGCAACCAGCTCAATGCGCATGATGTATTTCGCCATTTTGTAGCCGAGTTGCCGCTCGTCGCGCAGGCGCAGCGGGGCACCGTGCACTATCGGAAGCGCCAGGTCGTTCATCTCGTAGGCGAGGATAGTCTGCTGATGGTAGGCGCTATCGAGATCGATGCTCTCATAATATTTATCGCCGGAGAGGTTCATCGCGTCGGCACGATAGACCATCACGTAACGTGCCTCGGGATGCGGACCGACCAGGTCGAGCAGTGCCGCGAGACGGACGCCCTTCCACTTGCCGATACAACTCCAGCCCTCGACGCAATCATGCCGCGTGATCTGCGTTCGCGACGGCAGCTCTTTAAGCTCGGCCAGCGAAAAACTCCGGGCTGCTCGACAAGTCCGCCAACGGCAAGCCGCCACTCGGCAAATTCATCGCTCCCCATGGGCTGCCAGATCAAAAAAGAAATGCTAACGGCGTCGCATAGCCAGCCATTGGCTGCTGGGCAAGGTCGCCCAGTCCCGGAAGACACCAATCACCACGAGCGGATCGTCGAAATTCGAGGCGTTGCCCCAATAGAGCGCCGAATGGGCGTTGAAGATCTGCAGCCCGCTCATCAGCAGAACGGTCATGCAGACGACATTGATCCAATGCGTGATCCGGACCTAAAGGCGGTGGCGATAAATCAGGCGACTCTCCGTCATGGATCTCTCGGCGGTTGGCGCCGGACGGACGGCCGAAATGGGCCGTCCTTCCCGGTGCTGGCGCGTCAGTTCGGGATCAACACTCGGTCAACGACCTGGATGACGCCATTGCTTTGGTAAACGTCGGCGATCGTGATATGCGCAGTGCCGCCCTTCTCATCCGTCACGATCAGGTTCTTGCCGGTGCCCGGCTTCCCGATTGGATGCAGCGCGATGCATCCATTCGAGCTCCGAGCGGGTAATTCCCTTGAATGGACTTGAAAGCAGCCTCCCAGCACACTGTGGTTGCGCAATATGGATAGCCAGATCGCTGCCCTATCCTCTGTCGGCGTCCTGATCGAAGCGGTGGGACGCGGCAGCCAGGTTGCGTTGAAGCGGCTCTACGAGCTCGAAGCGCGCCGGCTATACGGCATAGCGCTGCGGATAGTGCGGCGGCCGGAGATCGCTGCCGATGTATTGCAGGAGGCTTTCGTCCAAATCTGGCAGAATGCTGCCGCCTTCTCTGGCGAGCGCGGCGCTGGCGCGGCGTGGCTCACCGGCATCGTCCGCTTTCGCGCCCTCGATGCGGTCCGCAAACTCGGCCGTGAGATTCTGACCGACGATCCTGGGCTTGGCGACGCGGCGCTCGAGCCGGACGTGATCGACAAGATCGATGCCGCGGCAGAAGCGGGAGCCCTGAGACGCTGCCTCGATCTGCTCGAGGAAGAGCAGCGGCGCTGCATCGTGCTGGCCTTTGTCGGCGGCTTGTCGCATTCGGAAGTGGCCGAGCGCGTCAGGGCGCCGCTCGGCAGCGTTAAAAGCTGGATCCGGAGGGGACTGCTCTCGCTGCGGAGGTGTCTCCAACGATGATCCCCGAAAACCCCGACGATCTCCATGTTCTGGCCGGCGAGTATGTGCTCGGCGTCCTCGATGAAACCGACGCGGGCGAGGTCGCGGGTGCGCTCGCGACCAATATCGAGCTGCGTCGGGCGGTCACCTTCTGGCAGGAACAACTCCATCCGCTCTCGGAGCTCGCTGCGCCCGCCGAGCCGCCGCCCGGCACCTGGGAAGCGATCGAAGCGCTGATAACCAAACCCGTGCCAAGGCCGCCTGCGCCGCGGTTATGGGACAACATCGCGCTGTGGCGCTGGTCGACCGCCGTGTTGGGCGCCGCCGCTGCCGCGAGCTTTACCCTGTGGATCGTGATGACGCCGGCACCAGGTCCGAGCTTTGTCGCGTTTCTCCGCCCGCCCCAGCAGGACCAGGCGGGCTGGGTCGCAACCGCCGGCCGCTCCGGCTTGGTGGTGCGTGCGGTTACCGCCGCGACGCCGCCCAGCGACCGCGCTTTCGAGCTGTGGGCCATTGCCCCCGGTGCGACGCGACCGCGATCGTTGGGGGTCATTCCCCCGGACGGGGAGCTCAAGCTCTCCCCGTTGCCGCCCGACCTGCGCGACGGCGTGACGCTCGCCATCAGCATCGAGCCGATCGGCGGCTCGCCCACGCAGCAGCCAACCGGACCCGTGGTCTTTGTCGGCTCGGTAAAGGCGGTGTGACGCTATCCGGCGAAGGCGGCGATCCCGGTCTGCGCGCGGCCGAGGATCAGGGCATGGATATCGTGGGTGCCTTCGTAGGTGTTGACCGCCTCGAGGTTCATCACGTGGCGGATCACATGGTACTCGTCGGCGATCCCGTTGCCGCCGTGCATGTCGCGCGCGGCGCGCGCAATGTCGAGCGCCTTGCCGCAATTATTGCGCTTTAGGATCGAAACCATCTCGGGGCTGTCGCGCCCCTCATCCTTCAGTCGGCCGAGGCGGAGACAAGCGTGCAGCCCGAGGGTGATCTCCGTCTGCATGTCGACGAGCTTCTTCTGGATCAGCTGGTTCGCGGCGAGCGGCCGGCCGAACTGCCGGCGCTCGAGGGTATAGTTGCGTGCCGCGTGCCAGCAGAACTCGGCGGCGCCAAGCGTCCCCCAGGCAATTCCGTAACGCGCGCTGGTAAGGCAGGAGAACGGGCCGCGCAGCCCCTTGATCCCCGGCAGCACGTTCTCCTCGGGCACGAGCACTTCGTCCATGGCGATCTGGCCGGTGACCGATGCGCGCAGACTGAACTTGCCTTCGATCTTCGGCGCGCTGAGTCCCTTCATGCCCTTTTCGAGGATGAAGCCGCGGATCACGTCGCCATCGGCCTTGGCCCACACAACGAGCACATCGGCGATCGGCGCATTGGTGATCCATGTCTTGGTGCCGCTCAACCGCCAGCCGCCGGACACCGCAATCGCCCGCGTCGTCATGCCGGCGGGGTCCGAACCATGATCGGGTTCTGTCAGGCCAAAGCAGCCAACCCATTCCCCGGAGGCCAGTTTGGGTAAGTATTTCTGCCGCTGCTCCTCGCTGCCGAACTCGTGGATCGGATGAATGACCAAGCTCGACTGCACGCTCATCGCGGAGCGATATCCACTGTCGACCCGCTCGACCTCACGCGCTATCAGACCGTAACAGACGTAATTAACGCCGGCGCAGCCGTAACCGTCGATGGTCGCGCCGAGAAATCCGAGCGCCCCCATTTCGCTCATGATCTCACGGTCGAAACGCTCGTGTCGGTTGGCCTCGAGCACGCGCGGCGACAGCTTCTCCTGGCAATAGGCGCGCGCGCTGTCGCGCACCATCCGCTCTTCCTCGGTCAGCGCCTCATCGAGGAGCAAGGGGTCGGCCCAGTCGAACCAATTCTGGTCCCGGGCGCCAGGTTGGGCGAGGTTTCTGGTCATCGAGGCTCTCGGGGCGTGAGCGTGTCCGGTTACGCCCGTTATGCGGTCGGCCTTGCTAAGGAATCAATTCAGTCGGCAGGACGGGTGCCGCACCTCGCGATCCGGCCGGGCCGCATCCCTTCCGAGCGGCTCAGCCCTTGACCCCGCCCATTGTCAGCCCGGAGGACATGCGGTTGCGGAAGCAGTAATAGGTCGCGATCGGCGGCAGGGCATAGATGATCGCAGTCGCCATCATGTAGTTCCACGGTGCCACGTCGCTGTTGAGGAACTGCGCCAGCGCCACCGGCACGGTCATGCTTTGCTTGTTCGACAGCAACAAGAACTGGTAGAGATATTCGTTCCACGACAGCAGCAGCGCGTAAGTCCCAACCGCGACCAATGCCGGCGCCATCAGCGGCAGATAGATGCGGAAATAGATCTGGATCGGCGATGCGCCGTCGATCCGCGCCGATTCATCGAGTTCGAGCGGAATGCTCCTGCCGTATTCCTGAAAGATGAAGATCGCGTAGGGTGTGGCGAAGGTTACGATCGCAGCGATGACCGACCAGAGGTTGTTGTTCAGCCCGTAATGCTGCATGATCAGGTAGAATGGGATCGCTAGGAACGACGCCGGGATTACATAGGTCAGCAATGCTGCGTTGGTGATCAGCCAGCCGTTGCGGATGCGCATCCGGCCGATAGAGAAGGTGGTCAGCGAGCCGATCAGCAACACCAACAACGTCACCATCGCGCCGAGATAGACGCTGTTGCCGAACTGATGCCAGAAATATTCGAGATACCAATAGCCCTGAGTCACGACGATCCAGAAGCTGTTGGCGGACGCTTGCGGCGGCCAGAGATGATCGCTGAACACGTCGCCTTCGGCCTCGAAGGACACCATGATGATGTTGTAGATCGGCGTCAGCGTCCACACCAACAGCAGGGCGCTAAGTATCGCGGCCCCGGCGTTGGTCAGGTAGCGCCAGCGCCGGGCGGTGCGTCGCATCCGTTCTGAAGGCCGGGTCGCGGCCGATGCCGGCCTTCTATCGACCGTTATCGTGCTCACAGCTGTGCCTCCGAGGTTTTCAGCTTGCGCATTAGGATGATCACCAGTGGGATCAGTATCGGCAACGCGGACATGACGACGGCCACACCAAGCCGCGGGTTGGCCAGGTCGAACGCGTCGCGAATGCCGAGCGTCGCCAAGAGATGCGTCGAGTTCGCCGGCCCGCCGCCGGTGATGAAGGTCACCGTGTTGAAGTCGCCGAGCAAAAAGATCGTCGCCAACAGGGTCAGCACCAGATAGAGGCCAGAGAGGAGCGGAAAAGTTACGTGGGCGAATCTGCGCAGTCCGGTCGCACCATCCACTTTGGCGGCGTCATAGATCTCCTGCGGGATCGACATTCTGCCGGCGAGCAGGATCACGGTCCAGAACGGCAACCACTTCCAGACGTGGGAGCAAACGGCCGAGCCGAGGGCGAGCCAACGCGAATTGAGCCAGGACGGACCGTCGACGCCAAAGAGGATATAGAGCGCGTTGTTGAGCAGACCCCACTCGCCGTTCAGCATCCAATGGATCGAGATGAAGCTGGGCAATGCCGGCACGGCCCAGGGCAGGACGAAGATCATCAGCAGCCCTTTGACCCACCAGCCGGGGCGCATGAAAAAGCCCGACAGCAGAAGCGCAAGGAGCAGCTTGAGGTTCACCCCAAAAGTTACGAAGATCAACGTGTTGACCACGGTCTGCTGATAGATCGGGTCGGAGAACACCTCGCTATAAAGGCTCGGCTCGCTGCCCATCCGCAGCCCGTAGAAGACCGGATAGACTACGAAAGCCAAGAACACCCCGATATAGGGTACGAGAAAGGCGAACGCCCAAGCGAATTCGGAGCCTCGCAGGCCGCCCCGCCAGTAACGCCACAGCGATTGCCGCCGGACTGCCGGGCGGCCGAAATCGATAGCCGATGCGGTGGTCATGATCGCCTCTCAAGCCTGCTGGATTGGGTATTTCGCGAAGATCTCCTCGGTCCGCTTGAACGCCTTGTCGATGGCCGCTTCCGGCGCCATGCCGTTGTTCATGACATCGAAGGCGGCGACCATGAAGACATGCTCGGCACCGACCTCGGCGATCGCCGGGTTGTAGGCCTCGTAGATCGGAACCGTCGGGCTGAGCACCGACTGCGTCGTGTAGGCGATGCGATGCGGGTCCTCTTTGAGCCAGAACGGGTCGGTCTTGACGATTTCGGGGATCGGCAACGCCCAGCGGCCAAGCCCGGCCTTCAGATACTGGTTCAGCACCTTGGGCTGGATCATGTATTTGGCCAATTCCTTGGCCACTGCGACGTTCTTCGCGCCCTTCGGGATGACCGGGCCAAACAGCGAAATCTGGCTCGGCAACTCCTTGCCGTCGTTGCTGAGCGGCATCCCGTGGGTCAGGATGTCGTCGTATTCATCTTTCTTGTGATAGAGCGCGACCTCCGTCGAGATCGTCCCGTCGAAATCCATCACCATCAATTTCGAATGGAAGGCGTTGTTGTCGTCGGAGTCGTTCCAGTTGACGACCCCCGGCGGCACATAGCCTTTCTTAAACGGGGTGGTCAGCTTGACCAGCGCCTTGACGCAGGCGTCCTTGATCTGCGGGTCATCGGTATGCAACTTGCCGTCCGGCGTGATGAAGTCCTTGCCCCCATAGGCGATCATGAAGGCGTCGAAGGTGTTTTCCGGGTCGACGCCGTTGGCGGTCAGCTGGTAGCCGTAGGCGTAGACGTTGCGCATACCTTTGGCGCGCAGCCCGTCTTGCACCGGCATGAAGAAATCGAGGAAGGCGTCCCACGTTTTCGGCAGATCGGCGATCTTGGAACCGCCCTTCTCGACCAGCGAGGTCCAGATGTGGAACGGAACCGCCGCGATCTTCATCGGCAAGACGTAATAGCCACGCTTTTTCGCGACGTTGTTGTAAAAATAGCAGCAGGGCAGCGCGCTGGAGATGAATTGCTCCTTTGCCGGTTCGACCACCTCGGAAAGATCGATCAGCTTGTCGTCCCAGGCTTGCAACGGACCGAGATAGAAATCGGCCACCTCGATCATATCCGGCACGACGCCGCTGGTGATCGCCGAGACCGCCTTCTGGCGCAACGCTGCGTAAGGGATAGTGCTCTGGTCGATCTTGTTGCCACTCGCCTTCTCGTAGTCGGCGACCATCGCGAGGAAGGCGGAGTCTTCCTCAGGAACAAAGCCCTGAGCGAACCATACTTCCGCGGTCGTGGCTGCGGCGTTCGCGATATAGGGTCGCGCTAAGGCGCCGGCGGCTGCAAGCCCCAACGAGCTGTGAAGCACCGAACGCCGCGTCAGGTTCGTCATGCAGCCTTCCTTCCCGTTCGCGCCAGCTCGTGTGGACACGCCCTGGTTGTCGTCTCCCGTCCCTAATATAGAACAGCGGTTCACCGGGCTCAAATGTTAATCGCTGCACACCGTCGTTGCTCGCGCTCACGCCTGCGTGATCGGGTATTTCGCGAAAATATCCTCGGCCCGCTTGAAGGCCTTGTCGACTGCCTGCTCCGCGGTCATGCCGTTGTTCATGACATCGAGCATGGCGATGCTGAAGACGTGCTCGGAGTCGATCTGCGCCATCGCCGGGTTGAATGCCTGATAGAGCGGCACTGTCGGATGGGTCAGCGTCTCTTCGGCAAAAGCGGTGCGGTGCGGGTCCTCATGGAACCAGAACGGGTCAGCTTTGGCGATTTCAGGCAGTGGAATTACCCAGCGTCCGAGGCCGCCCTTCAAATATTCGTTCAGCACGTTCGGCTGGACCGCGTATTTCAAAAAATCCCCCGCCACCGTGACGTTTTTCGCCCCTTTGGGAATGAGGGCACCAAAGACCGCCATTGGGCTCGCCAATTCCTTGCCGTCGTTGCCGAGGGGCATGCCGCGCGTCAAGATGTCATCGTATTCGGCTTTGTTGTTGTAGACGGCCACCTCGGTCGAAAACCCGTCGAAATCCATGACGACGAGCTTGGAGTGGAATGCGTTGTTGTCGTCGGCGTCGTTCCAATTGACGACCCCCGGCGGCACATAGCCTTTTTTATAGGGGGTGGTCAGTTTCTCGATCGCCTTGATCGCCGCCTCGCGAATAGGTGGGTCCTCGGTGTGCAATTTGCCGTCGGGCGTGACCAGGCTTTTGCCGCCATAGGCCATCAGGAACGCTTGAAAGAGGCCGCCGGGGTCGACCCCGTTGGCGGTCAGTTGGTAGCCGTAGGCGTAGATGTTGCGCATGCCCTTAGCCCGCAACTTGTCCTGCACCGGCATGAAAAAGTCGAGGAAGGAATCCCAGGTATTCGGAATGTCCTCAACCTTGTAGCCGGCCTTCTCGATCAGCGACCGCCAGATATTGAACGGAACCGCGCTACACTTCATCGGCACCGCATAATACGCGCGCTTTTTCAAGACATTGTTGTAGCTGTAGGTCGCGGGCAGCGCGGTATCGATATACAGCGATTTCATAGGCTCGACGATGTCGCTAACATCAATGAGCTTGTCGTCCCACGCGTTCAGTGGAAGAAACGAGAAATCGGCATACTCCATGATGTCCGGAACGATACCCGCGGTAATCGCCGAGACCATCTTCTGACGGAGCGGCGCGAACGGGATGATGTTTTCCTCGATCTTGTTGCCGCTCGCCTTCTCGTAGTCGGCGATCAGCTTTCTGAAGGCGACATCCTCCTCCTGAACAAAGCCCTGGGTCCACCACACCTCGGCGGTCGTGACCGCCGCGTTGGCGAGATGCGGCCGCGTCAGGGCACCGGCGGCGGCGAGCGCGACCGAACGGCAAAGCAACGAACGCCGCGTCAGAATGGCCATCTTTGTCTCCTCCTCCCTCAACTCTGCGCGATCGGATATTTCGCAAAGATCTCCTCGACCCGCTTAAACGCCTTTTCCGCGGCCGCCTGCGGCGCCATTCCGCCCGTCATGATGTCGGCCCACGCCACGGCCCAAACGTGCTCGTTCTGGACTTGGGCGTAGGCCGGGTTGAAGGTCACGAAACTCGGCAAGGTCGGGCCGAACATAATCTGGTCGACATAGGCTTTGCGGTGCGGATCGGCGAACCACCAAGGGTCGCCCTCGACGATCGACCGCATCGCCGGCAGATTGCGGCCCAGTCCCGTTTTCAGCAGCTCGTTATCGACCTGCGGCTGAATCAAGTACTTGAGGAAGTCTTTCGCCACCTCGACGTTCTTGGCGCCTCTCGGGATCAGCCCGCACAGGCTGCCCACCGGGCTCGCCACCGGCTTGCCATCGTTGCTGAGCGGCAGGCCCATCGTGACGATGTCGTCGTAATCCTGCTTCTTGCTGATGATCGCGACCTCGGTCGAGATCGAGCCGTCGAGATCCATCACGATTGTCTTGGCATGGAAGGCGTTATTATCGTCGGCGTCGTTCCAGTTGATTGCCCCCGGGGGCACGAAACCTTCCTTGTAGGCGGTGGTCGGATAGGTCAGCGCCTTGATCACGGCCTCGCGCACCTGCGGATCGTCGAGATGCAATTTGCCGTCCTTGCTGACCAGGTTCCGGCCGCCATAGGCGGTCACGAAATAATTGAACAATGCGTTAGAGTCGTTCCCGGTGCTGTTTAGCTGAAAACCGATCGCGTAAACGTTGCGGGCACCCTGGGTGCGTAATTTCTTCTGCACCTCCTTGAAGAAATCGTAATAGGCATCCCAGGTTTTCGGAAGATCGGTCATCTGGTAGCCCGCCTTCTCGACGAGCGGCCGCCAGATGTGGTTGACTAATCCTCCCTGCGTATAAGGTACGCCATAATAGCTGCGCGCTTTTTTGGCGTTGTTGTAGCAATAAGCGGTGAGCAGCGCGGTTTCGGTGAACTCTTCCTTTTGTGTAGCAATGACGTCGGTCACGTCGACGAACTTGTCTTCCCAGGCCCACAGCGCGATGATTTCGCCCGGGGTGTTCTGGAGCAAGTCGGGGACTTCGCCGCTGGTCACCGCCGAGACGATCTTCTGGCGCATCGGCGCGTAGGGGGTGATGCTGTAGTCGATCGAGTTGCCGCTGGCCTTTTCGTAATCGGCCACGACTTTCTTGAAGGCGACGTCTTCTTCCTGGGCGAAGCCCTGGACCCACCAAACTGTCGCTGTGGTGGCGGCCGCATTGCCGATGTACGGGCGCCCGAATACCCCGGCCGCAGACAGCGCCAGAGCGCTGCGAAGCACCGAACGCCGGCTAAGATTGCCCATCACCGTCTCCTTCCCTGGTCGCCCGCGTATCACCGCGCGCGGATTTTGTCGCTCTCGTGAGGCCAAACCTCGGCGGCTCGACGCCCCTCCTCTCGGCCTACCCAATCGGGTATTTCGCGAACATCTCCTCAACCCGTTGGAACGCCTTGTCGGCGGCCTCCTGGGGCTTTGTCCCATGCTGCATGATGTCGGCCCACGCGGTCTGCCAGACATGCTCGTTCTGGACATGGGCATAGGCCGGGTTGAAGACCCAGAATACCGGCAAGGTCGGACGAAGCAGAGCCTGCGTCGTATACGCCACGCGATGCGGATCCGCCGGATCGAGCCACCACGGATCATCCTTGACGATCGACGGCATGGCCGGGACGCGGCGGCCGAGCCCGGTTTTCAGATACTCGTTGCAGATTTTCGGCTGGATCAAATACTTCAGGAAATCCTTCGCGACATCGACGTTCTTTGCGCCCTTCGGGATTAGGCCGCAGACGCTGAAAGCTTCGCTCGGCACCAGCTTGCCGTCATTGCCGAGCGCCAGGCCCCAGGTCACGATGTCGTCGTAATTCTGCTTGTCCTTGATGATTGCAACCTCGGTCGACAGCGAGCCGTCGAGATCCATCACGATCGTTTTGGCATGAAAAGCGTTGTTGTCGTCGGCGTCGTTCCAGTTGATGGCCCCGGGCGGCACGAAGCCTTCCATATAGGCGGTGGTCGGATAGGTCAGCGCGTTGATCGCTGCCTCCTTCACTTGCGGATCGTCGAGGTGCAATTTGCCGTCCGTGCTGACTATGTTCTGACCACCATAGCCGATCAGCCATTGGTCGAAAAAAGCGTTTGGGTCGCCGCCGTTGGTCGTTAACTGGAAACCAAGGCCGTAGACGTTGCGCACGCCTTGTTCGCGCAGCTTCTTCTGTACGCCCTTGAAGAAATCGTAGAACGCGTTCCAGGTCTTCGGGATGTCGTCGATCCTGTAGCCGGCCTTCTCGACCAGCGGTCGCCAGATATGGTTGGTAAACACGTCGATCGTGTAGGGCACGCCGTAGATGCCGCGTTTTTTCACGACGTTGTTGTAGCAGCTGACCATCTGCAGCGCCGTCTCGGCATATTCTTCGCGTTGCGTTTCGACGACATCGCCAACATCGACCAGCTTGTCCTCCCAAGCCCACAACGCGATGATCTCGGCCGGGGTGTTCTGGAAGAGATCGGGCACTGTGCCACTGGTCACCGCGGAGACGATTTTTTGGCGCATCGGCGCATAAGGAATGATAGTGAAATCGATCGTGTTGCCGCTCGCCTTCTCGTAGTCGGCGACGAGTTTCTTGAACGCCACGTCCTCTTCCTCGGCGAAGCCCTGGACCCACCACACCGTCGCGTTCGTCGCCGCGGCGTTGGCGATATAGGGCCGCGCCAAGCTTCCCGCGGCCGCCAGTCCCAAGGATGCGCGGAGCACAGAACGCCGCGTCAGAGTAGCCATGCCCGTTTTCCTCCGTTGTTGGCGCTTCCGAACCGCTGCGGGCGCACAGATTAGCTCTGCGCAATCGGGTATTTGGCAAAGAGTTCCTCGACCCGCTTGAATGCCTTCGTCGCCGCCGCCTGCGGCGTCGCCCCGCCGATCATGATTTCGGACCAGGCGGTCTGCCAGAGGTGCTCGTTCTGGACGTGGGCATACGCCGGGTTGGAGGTCCAGAAGGTCGGTACGGTTGGGCTGAACAGTCCCTGCCGGACGTAAGCCACCCGGTGCGGCTCTTTGGGGTCGAACCACCACGGGTCGTGCTTCACGATCGCCGGCATCGCCGGCAGATTGCGGCCCAGCCCGGTCTTCAGCAATTCGTTCAGGATATTGGGCTGGATCAGATATTTGAGGAAGTCCTTGGCCACCGCGACGTTTTTTGCCCCCTTCGGGATCAGGCCGCAGAGGCTTCCTTGCTGGGCCGGCACCGGCTTGCCGTCGTTGCTGAGCGGCAGGCGCATCACGACGATGTCGTTGTAATCCTGCTGGTTCTTGATGATGGCGACCTCGGTCGAGAGCGAGCCCTCGATGTCCATCACGATCGTCTTAGCGTGAAAGGCGTTGTTGTCGTCAAAATCGTTCCAGTTGATCGCCCCCGGCGGCACAAAGCCTTCCTTGTAGGCGGCGGTCGGATAGGTCAGCATCTTGATCGCCGCCTCGCGCACCTGCGGGTCGTCGAGGTGCAGTTTGCCGTCCTTCGTGACGATGTCCTGGCCGCCATACGCAATCAGGAAATCATTGGCCCGTGCGTTGGAATCGCCGCCGATGGCGGCTAACTGAAAACCGAGGCCATAGACGTTGCGCATGCCCTGGGCACGCAATTTCTTTTGCACCTCCTTGAAGAAATCGTAGAAGGCGTCCCAGGTCTTCGGAATGTCTGACATCTGGTAGCCGGCCTTTTCGACCAGCGGCTGCCAGATATGGTTCATCGAAGCACCAACGGTATAAGGCACACCGTAATAGCTGCGCTTCTTCTCGACATTGTTGTAGCAGCGGACCGTGAGCAGCGCGGTATCTGTGTATTCCTCCTTTTGCGTCTCGACGACGTCGCTGACATCAACGAGTTTGTCATCCCAGGCGTATAGCGCAATGATCTCGGCTGGGTTGTTCTGGAACAAATCCGGGACGAGGCCGCTGGTCACCGCCGAGACGATCTTCTGGCGCAGCGGCGCGTAGGGCATGATGCTGTAGTCGATCGTGTTGCCGCTCGCCTTCTCGTAATCGGCGACGATCTTTTTGAACGAGATGTCCTCCTCTTCGGCGGAGCCCTGGGTCCACCACACGGTCGCGGTCGTCGCCGCCGCGTTGGCGATATAAGGGCGCCCGCATACCCCAGTCGCAGCCAGTACCAGAGAGCTGCAAAGCACCGAACGGCGGTTCAGCTTGCCCATCACCGTCTCCTTCCCCGCTCACCCGCGTATCGCTGCGGGTGCATCTTGGTCTTGTTCAGGTCGGCGCCGAACGTAGCCGCGGTTCGATGATTCCTCTCAGCCCTATGCGATCGGGTATTTCGCGAAGATCTCCTCCACCCGCTTGAAAGCCTTCTCGGCCGCGGCCTGCGGCGCTACCCCGTCCTTCGCGATCTCGGCCCAGCCGGTGGGGAAGACATGTTCGTTTTGCACCTGGGCAAAGGCCGGGTTATAGACCCAGAATTGCGGCGTCGTCGGCCCGAGCAGGGCCTGGTTGACGTAGGCCACGCGGTGCGGATCCGCAGGGTCGAGCCACCACGGGTCGCCCTTCACGATCGACGGCATGGCCGGCACTCTCCGGGCGAGTCCGGTTTTCAGATACTCGTCGTTGACCTTGGGCTGGATCAGATACTTGAGGAATTCCTTAGCCACCGCGACGTTCTTTGCCCCCTTCGGGATCAGGCACGAGACGCAGCCCGCCTGGCTCGGCACCGGCTTGCCGTCGTTGCTGAGCGCCAGGCCCATCGTGACGAGGTCCCTGTAATCCTGCTCCTTGTGAATGATGGCGACCTCGCTCGAGATCGTGCCGTCGAGATCCATCACGATCTGCTTGGCGTGTAGGGCGTTGTTGTCGTCAGCGTCGTTCCAATTGATCGCGCCCGGCGGCACAAAGCCCTCCTTGTAGGCGGTAGCCGGATAGGTCAGCGCCTTGATCACCGCCTCCTTCACCTTCGGATCATCGAGGTGCAATTTGCCATCCTTGGTGACGATGTCGTGGCCGCCATAGGCGATCAGGAAATAGTTGAACACGTTGTTGGGATCGCCCCCGTTT
The DNA here is from genome assembly GCA_963703745.1 of uncultured Alphaproteobacteria bacterium. Taxonomy (GTDB): domain Bacteria; phylum Pseudomonadota; class Alphaproteobacteria; order ATCC43930; family CGMCC-115725; genus AP-15. The sequence goes on from CAVPFL010000004.1 coordinate 433,705, forward strand.
GTCGTCACGTTCAAACCCATGCCGTAGACGTTGCGCACGCCCTGAGCGCGCAATTTCTTCTGCACCTCCTTGAAGAAATCGTAGAAGGCGTCCCAGGTCTTCGGGATGTCCTCGATCTTGTAGCCAGCCTTCTCGACCAGCGGCTGCCAAATATGGTTGGGCAGCACGTCCATCGTCAGGGGCACGCCATAGAAACTGCGCTTCTTCTCGACGCTGTTGTAGCAATTGACATTAAGCAGCGCGGTCTCGGTGAACTCCTCTCGCTGGGTCTCGATGACATCGCTGACGTCGACCAGCTTGTCGTCCCAGGCATGGAGCGCGATGATTTCGCCCGGGTTGTTCCAGAACAGATCCGGGACGACACCGCTGGTTACCGCCGAGACGATCTTCTGACGCTGCGGCGCGAACGGCATGATGCTGAGCTCGATCGTGTTACCGCTCGCCTTCTCGTACTCGGCGACGATCTTTTTGATCAACTCGTCCTCTTCCGGAATAAAGCCTTGCGTCCACCACACTTCCGCGGTCGCGTCCGCCGCGTTGGCGATATAGGGCCGCGCTAAAGACCCAACCGCGGCCGCGGCCAGAGAGCTGCGCAGCACCGACCGCCGGCTCAGCTTGGTCATCTTTTCCTCCTCGTACTTAGCCCTGCTCGATCGGGTATTTCGCGAAGATCTCCTCGACCCGTTTAAACGCCTTTTCGGCGGCCGCCTCCGGTGTCATCCCGGCCTGCATAATGTCGATCCAACCCGCGCTCCAGGCATGTTCGTTCTGGACCTGGGCGTAGGCTGGGTTGAAGGCCCAAAACTCCGGCAAGGTCGGGCCGAGCAGTCCTTGCTGGACGTAAGCCGCCCGGTGCGGGTCGGCGGACCACCAGTGGTCGTCCTTCACGATCGAGGGCATGCACGGAATACTCCGGCCGAGCCCCGTCTTCAGCCGTTCATTCGCGACTTTCGGCTGGATCGAATATTTCAGAAATTCCTTGGCCGCAGCGACATTCTTGGCTCCCTTGGGGATCAGCCGGCTCGGGTTGGTAACTTTGCTCGGCACCGGTTTGCCGTCGTTGCTGAGCGGCAAGCCCATTGTCAGGATATCGTCGTAATCGCTCTTTTTCCCTTGTGACAGCACCGCCACCTCGGTCGAAATCGTGCCGTCGATGTCCATGACGATCTGCTTGGCGTGAAAGGCGTTGTTGTCATCGGCGTCGTTCCAGTTCACCGCGCCCGGCGGCACAAATCCCTCCTTGTAGGCGGTCGCAGGGTAGGTCAGCGCCTTGATCGCCGCATCCCGCACTTTGGGGTCGTCGAGATGCAGCTTGCCGTCCTTTGTGACGATGTCCTGACCGCCGTAGGCGATCAGAAAATAATTGAACAGCTCATTGGGATCGTTGCCATTAGTGGTCACCTGGAATCCCAGGCCGTAGACGTTACGCACCCCCTGAGTGCGCAATTTTTTTTGCACGTCCTTGAAGAAATCGTAATAGGCATCCCAGGTTTTTGGGATGTCCTCGACCGTATACCCGGCCTTCTCGATCAGCGGCCTCCAGACATGGTTAGGCAACGCCGCTGATAAGTCGGGCGCGCCGTAAAAGCTGCGCTTTTTTTCGACATTGTTGTAGCAGTAGGCGTTGAGCAGCGCGGTCTCTGTGTATTCCTCCTTTTGCGTCTCGACGACGTCGGTCACATCGACCAACTTGTCGTCCCACGCCAGCAGCGCGATGAGTTCGTTCGGGCTCTGGCTGAACATGTCGGGGACGACGCCGCTCGTCACCGCCGAGATGATCTTCTGGCGCAGCGGCGCAAAGGGTATGATGCTGAGCTCGATCGAATTGCCGCTCGCTTTTTCGTAATCCGCGACGAGTTTTTTGACCGCAACATCCTCTTCCGGGACGAAGCCCTGCGTAAACCAGACTTCGGCGGTGGTCGCCGCGGCATTGGCGATGTAAGGCCGCGCCAAGGTTCCGGCCGCGGCCGCGGCGAGGGAGCTACGAAGTACGGAACGCCTGCTCAGGATGGTCATCTGACGCGCCTCCGCTAGGATTACGCGATCGGGTATTTTGCGAAGATCTCCTCGATCCGCTTGAACGCCTTCTCCGCAGCCGCTTGCGGTGTCATCCCGCCCTGCATGATGTCGGCCCAGCCCGTGCTCCAGACGTGCTCGTTCTGGACGTCGGCGTAAGCCGGGTTGAAGGCCCAGAATGTCGGGATCGTCGGGCTGAGCAAGCCCTGCGTGGTGTACGCCTTGCGGTGCGGGTCGGCAAACCACCACGGGTCATCCTTCACGATCGACGGCATGCACGGAATATTCCGGCCGAGTCCGACTTTCAGATACTCGTTGTTGACCTTGGGCTGGATCAAATATTTGAGAAATTCCTTGGCCACGGCGACGTTCTTCGCCCCCTTCGGGATCAGGCCGCAGCCATTACCGGCCTGGCTCGGCACCGGCTTGCCGTCGTTGCTGAGCGGCAGGCCCATCGTCTCGATGGCGTCGTATTCGTCTTTCTTGTGATAGAGCGCGACCTCGGTAGAGATCGTGCCGTCGAGATCCATCACGATCGCCTTGGCGTGGAAGGCGTTGTTGTCGTCGGCGTCGTTCCAGTTGATGGCACTCGGCGGCACAAACCCATCCTTGTAGGCGGTCGTCGGATAGGTCAGCGCTTTTATGGCCGCCTCCTTCACCTTTGGGTCGTCGAGGTGCAGCTTGCCGTCTTTGGTAACGATATCTTGGCCGCCATAGGCAATCAGGAAATAATTGAACGTGGCGTTGGGGTCGACGCCATTGGTCGTCACCTGGAAACCCAGGCCATAGACGTTCCGCACGCCCTGTGCGCGAAGCTTCTTCTGCACTCCCTTGAAAAAATCGTAGTAAGCGTCCCACGTCTTCGGTATGTCCTCGACCTTGTAGCCAGCCTTCTCGACCAGCGACTTCCAGACATGGTTCGGCAACACGGCCGATAGATAGGGCACGCCGTAGAAGCTGCGTTTCTTTTCGAAATTGTTGTAGCAATAGGCTGACAGCAGCGCGGTGTCGTTGAACTCCTCCTTTTGCGTATCGACGACGTCGGTCACGTCGATCAGCTTGTCGTTCCAGGCAAACAGCGCAATGATTTCGCCGGGATTGTTCTGGAACAGATCCGGGACCACGCCGCTCGTCACCGCCGAAATGATCTTCTCGCGCTCCGGCGCGAAGGGGACGATGCTATAGTCGATTGCGTTGCCGCTCGCTTTCTCGTAGTCGGCGACGAGCTTCTTGAACGCTTCATCTTCTTCCTCGATGAAGCCCTGGGCCCACCACACGGTCGCGGTCGTCGCGGCGGCGTTTGCGATAAAGGGTCGGGCCAGCGTTCCGGCCGCCGCCACGACCAGGGAGCTACGAAGCACCGACCGCCGGCTCAGGTTCCCCATGTCCGTCTTCCTTCCGTGCGTGCCCCGACCTATCCGCCGAGCAAATTCTAAATTTACCTGCGTAAACCCAAGTTGGGACCGCCCGTTCCGCCGAGTCAACGCTGTTCATTGGCCACCACCCGGCTAGAGCCAGGCCGTTCAGACCTCTTCGAACAGGCGATCAGCGGATAAGCGCGCCGCAAATTGCGGCTTTTCCGCGCCGCCAAATTTCCATTGTTATTCGATTGTTAGGGCAGCTTAAATTCGTTGTTCGCGTGAAAAATTCCATTGTTCCGTCAAGTAACGAAATTTTATATGCAACCTATTGAAATAGCATTCTCTTTTTTTGACCGCTTGTACCAAATAGACGCGAAAAATGCGATTTTCGTTGTATTTGGATCGGGCGCTATGCCGCCTTCTCAAGCTCGCGCAGCACGGTGTCGCCCATGACCCGGGTCGAGACGCGCGCGGTACTCGGCTGGGCGATGTCGCCGGTCCGCACCCCGGCTGCGAGAGCACGGCGCACGGCTTTTTCGACGAGCTCGGCCTCCTCGGCCATGTCAAACGAATAGCGAAGCATCATTGCAAACGAGAGGATGCAGGCGAGCGGGTTGGCCACATCCTTGCCGGCGATATCGGGAGCGCTGCCATGGACCGGCTCGTAGAGCGCCTTACGGCGCCCCGTCGCGTCCGGCGCGCCAAGCGAGGCCGAGGGCAGCATGCCGAGCGAACCGGTCAGCATCGCCGCACAATCCGATAGGATGTCGCCAAACAGATTGCTGGTGACGATCACATCGAACTGCTTGGGGTTGCGCACGAGCTGCATCGCGCAGTTGTCGGCGTACATGAAGGACAGCTCGATGTCCTGGTAATCCGTGTCGCGCACCCGCTGAGCGACCTCGCGCCAGAGCCCGCCCGATTCCATGACGTTCGCCTTGTCGACCTCGCAGACGCGGCCATGGCGCCTCCTGGCCAGATCGAAAGCAACACGGGTGACGCGCTTGATCTCGGCCTCGCTATAGACTTCGGTGTTGACCCCGCGGCGGGTGCCGTCGGGCAATGTCTCGACTCCGCGCGGCATGCCGAAATAGATCCCGCCGGTCAGCTCGCGCACGATCATCAGATCGAGGCCGGCGACGAGCTCGGGCTTGAGGCTCGAAGCATCCGCGAGCGCGTCAAAGACCACCGCCGGGCGCAGATTGGCGAACAGATCCATGTCCTTGCGCAGCCGCAGGATGCCGCGCTCAGGACGCAATTCGAAAGGCAGCGCATCCCATTTCTCGCCGCCGACCGCACCGAACAGCACGGCGTCGCTGGCGAGTGCCTGAGCCAAGGTCGCGTCGGTCAACGGCACGCCGGAGGCCTCGTAGGCAGCACCGCCGACCAAACCCTCGGCGATGTCGAAGCTGGCGATATGGCGGCGGTCGAAGAACTCGATAACCCGCAGCGCCTGCCGCATGATCTCCGGACCGATGCCATCGCCCGCCAGCACCAGCACCTTGCGGTTCGACGCGCGGGTCTGAACCACCTCTCAAGCCTCGCGCTGCGTCATGCCGAACTGCCACGGGCGCGCGAGCCGCGCCTTTTCTTCGTAAGCGGCGATGTCTGCGGCCTTCTGCTCGGTCAAGCCGATGTCGTCGAGCCCGTTCAGCAGGCAATGTTTCCGGAACGGGTCGAGCTCGAAATGCACCTTCTCGCCGTCCGGGCGCGAGATTGTCTGGGTCCGCAGGTCGATCGTCATGACCGCGTTGGCTCCCTTCTTGGCATCCTCCATCAGCTCTTCGACGACCTCCTTGGGCAACGCGATCGGCAGAATGCCGTTCTTAAAGCAATTATTGTAAAAGATATCGGCAAAGCTCGGCGCGACCACACATCGGATGCCAAAATCGAGAAGGGCCCAGGGCGCGTGCTCGCGGCTCGATCCGCAACCGAAATTGTCTGCACCGATAAGGATCTCGGCGTTGCGGTAAGGGGGCTGGTTCAGCACGAAATCGGGGTTCTCCGAGCCATCCGGGCGAAAGCGAATCTCCTGGAACAGCCATTGGGAAAGGCCGGTCCGCTTGATCGTCTTCAGATAGATCGCCGGAAAAATCTTGTCGGTGTCGAGATTGACTATCGGCAGCGGCGCCGCAACGCCGGTCAAAGTGGTGAACTTCTCCATCTGATCCTCTTACGCAAGCTGGCGGACGTCAGTCAGGCGGCCGGTGACAGCGGCGGCGGCAGCCATTGCCGGGCCCATCAGATGCGTCTTGGCGTTCTTACCCTGGCGCCCCTCGAAATTGCGGTTCGAGGTCGAAGCAATTCGTTCGCCGTTCATCGCTTTGTCGTCGTTCATCGACATGCACATCGAACAGCCGGCATCGCGCCATTGGAACCCGGCTTCGAGGAAGATGCGGTCGAGCCCTTCCTCCTCGGCCTGGTGCTTGACAAGGCCCGAACCTGGCACGACCAGGGCAGTGACCCCTTCGGCAACCTTGCGGCCCACGGCGATTGCCGCAGCGGCGCGAAGATCCTCGATGCGGCTGTTGGTGCACGAGCCGATGAACACGCGCTGCACCGGCACATCGGTCAGCAAAGTGTTCGGCTTCAACTGCATATACTGCAGCGCCCGCTCCACCGCCGCCCGCCTGAGTGGGTCATCGATCTGAGCCGGGTCGGGCACCCGGCTTGTGACCGGTGCCGCCTGTTCCGGGTTGGTGCCCCAGGTGACATGCGGGGCGATGTCGGCGGCGTCGAGATGTGCCTCCTTGTCGTAATTGGCGCCGCGATCCGAGGGAAGGGTGCGCCAATAGGCGACTGCCTGCTCCCACGCTGCACCCTTCGGCGCATAGGGGCGCCCCATCACATAGGCGATAGTCTTTTCGTCGGGGGCGACAAGCCCGGCGCGAGCGCCCGCCTCGATTGACATGTTGCACACCGTCATCCGGCCCTCCATCGACATGTCGCGGAAGGTGCTGCCGGCGTACTCAAAGACATGCCCGGTGCCACCGGCGGTCCCGATCTTTGCGATGATGGCGAGGATGACATCCTTCGGACTGACCCCGGTGCCGAGTCCGCCATTGACTTCGATCAGCATGTTCTTGGCGGGGGCCTGGATCAGCGTCTGCGTGGCAAGCACGTGCTCGACTTCCGAGGTGCCGATACCAAAGGCGAGCGCCCCCATCGCGCCATGCGTCGCAGTGTGGCTGTCGCCACAGACAATCGTCATGCCCGGCTGACTGAGGCCTTGTTCCGGCCCGATGATGTGGACGATACCCTGGTCGAGGCTGGTGATCGGGAAGTACGGGACCCGGAATTCCTTGACGTTGCGCTCAAGCACATCGACCTGAAGTTTGGATTCAGGATTGTCGATGCCCGCGGCGCCGGCCCCCCGGTTGGTTGTCGGGATGTTGTGGTCGGCCACGGCCATCGTCGCGTCGGGTCGGTGCACTCGCCGGCCCGCGAGCTTCAGCCCCTCGAAGGCCTGTGGACTCGTGACTTCGTGCACAAGGTGCATGTCAATGTAAATGAGGCAAGTGCCGTCGTCCTGGCGGTTGACGACGTGGCTTTGCCAGATCTTATCGAAGAGGGTGCGCGGCGGGGCCATGGCAGTTACTCCTCGCCGTCGTCGGCCGCTGCCGGGACCTGCGCAGTTGCGGGCCGGGTACTCGTGCGGGCGCGCTCGGTAATACGCGCCCGTTTGCCGGTGAGGCCGCGCAGATAATAGAGCTTGGCGCGCCTTACCACGCCGCGGCGAATGACTTCGATCGCGGTGATGCGCGGCGAATAGAGCGGAAAGATGCGCTCCACCCCCTCGCCATAGGAGATCTTGCGCAAGGTGAAGTTCGAGTTGATGCCGGCATTCTTGCGCGCGATGCAGACCCCTTCGAAGGCCTGGATGCGCTCGCGCTCGCCCTCGACCACTCTGAGGCTGACCCGCACCGTGTCGCCCGGTTGGAAATTCGGCACCGGTCGGTTGGCGGCCAGCCTTTCGACTTGCTCGCGCTCGATCTGTTGAAGAAGGTTCATTGGTCCACCTCTCGATCTCCTGCCCGGTCGCAATCCTGCGCCGCGCGATATCGCTTCCACAAATCGGGACGGCGCTCCCGGGTCAGGCGCTCAGCCTCCGCCCGGCGCCAGTCTCGGATCCGCCGATGGTCGCCCGACACCAGCACCTCCGGCACTGCACGGCCCTGCCAGAGCTGCGGCCGTGTATAGTGGGGATACTCGAGCAGGCTCTCGGCAAAACTCTCCTCGGCAAGCGCCTCGGCGCGGCCGACAACCCCGGGGAGCAACCGCACGCAAGCGTCGATCAGCGCGATCGCCGCCGGCTCCCCGCCCGACAGCACGAAGTCGCCGAGGCTCAGCTCCTCGATTGCGCGCGCCACCAGAACGCGCTCGTCGACCCCTTCAAAGCGGCCGCAAATTAGCCTCACCCCCGGCCCACCGGCGAGTGAGCGCACCCGCTCTTGATCGAGCCGGCGCCCGCGCGGCGACAACAGGAGCACCGGTCCGACGCTGTCCGAGCCGGCGAGTGCCGCGTCGAGCACTTCCGGACGCATCACCATGCCTGGCCCGCCGCCAAACGGCGCATCGTCGACGGAACGGTGCTTATCGCGCGCGAAATCCCGTATGTCCACCGTTTCGAGCCGCCACAGCCCCGCCTGCAGCGCCTTCCCGGCGAGCGAAAAGGCAAGCGGACCCGGCAGCATCTCCGGAAAGATCGTCAGCACCGTCGCCCGCCAAGTCATGACTCGTTCTCGTCGAGCAGTCCGGGCGGCGGATCGAGCACCAGGCGTCCTGCAGCTAGCTCGACCGTCGGGACGACCGCTCTGGTAAACGGCACCATGAGTGCTGGCGCGCCGGGGCGTGCCAGCTCGAGCGTGTCGCCGGCACCGAAATCGTGGATGGCGCGTACCCGCCCGACCGGTGTTCCGTCGCCCAGCACCGCCTCGAGCCCGATCAGATCGGCGTGATAATACTCCTCCGCTTCGGTCTGCGGCAGAGAGGACCTCGGCAGATAAAGCCGCAGCCCGCGCAGCGCCTCGGCTTGGTTACGGTCCGCGACCCCCGACAGGCGCGCGATGACGACGCCCTTCCCCGCGCCGGTCAGTTGCAGCTCGAAGCGGCAGCGACCGCTCTCATCCGTCAGAGGTCCGTAATGTGCGACGTCCCCAGGCTCCTCGGTAAAGCTCTTGATCCGCACCGCGCCCTGCACACCGTGCGGCGCGGTGACGACGCCGAGGCAGATTCGCTTTGGTGCGTCAGTCACGGCTTTCGCATGCGATGTGGCGGTCGCCTCAGCTCCGGCCGCTTGCGGCACCCGCGGCTTCTTCGGCGGCTTTCGCCCGCTCTTGGGCTCGCGCCTTCGGCGTCGACTTGACCGGGTTGTCGGGGATTGCCGGTTTTTCGATCAGACCGGCGTCGCCCAAGAAACGCGCGACGCGGTCGGTCGGCAGGGCACCGACCCCGAGCCAATGCTGGATCCGCTCGGCTTTCAAGGTCACCCGATCGGCGTGCGAGCGCTCAAGCATAGGGTTGTAGGTCCCGAGCTTCTCGATAAAGCGGCCGTCGCGGGGGCTGCGCGAGTCGGCGACAACGATGCTGTAATAAGGGCGCTTCTTGGCGCCGCCGCGCGCGAGGCGGATCTTCAAGGCCATACTGTTTCCTTCTGCTACCGAAACCCGCCGGGGATGAGCCCGGCGAGACCGTGGCGTGCCAGACCCTTGTTGCCGAGCTTCTTCATTTTTTTGGTGATGTCGGCCATGTCCTGATATTGTTTGAGCAGCCGGTTGATCTCCGGCACCGAGGTGCCGGAGCCCGACGCGATGCGCCGCCGGCGCGAGGCGTTGAGCAGCTTGGGGTTGCGCCGTTCGCCCTTGGTCATGGAGCCGATAATCGCCTCCTGGCGCTTGATGATGCCTTCGTCGATGTTGGCTTCGCCGAGCTGTTTCTTCAGCTTCCCGATCCCCGGCAGCAATCCCAGCATGCCGCCCATGCCGCCCATCCGCCGGATCTGGCGCAACTGGCCAGCGAGGTCGTCGAGGTCGAATCTGCCCTTCTCCAGTTTGGCGGCGAGCTTTTCGGCCTCCTCCTGGTCGACCGTCTCGGCCGCCTTCTCGACCAGGCTGACGACATCGCCCATGCCGAGGATACGCCCGGCGATCCGCTCGGCATGAAACGGTTCGAGCGCCTCGACCCGCTCGCCGACCCCGATCAGCACGATCGTCTTGCCGGTGATGGCGCGCATAGACAACGCCGCACCGCCCCGCGCATCGCCGTCGACCCGGGTCAGTACGATCGCGGTGATGCCGGCGCGCTCGCCAAAGGCTTTGGCGACGTTGACCGCATCCTGCCCGGTCATCGCGTCGGCGACGAGTAGGGTCTGGTGCGGGGTGGCGACCTCGCGCACCGCTGCGACTTCGAGCATCAGCTCTTCGTTGACATGGAGCCGCCCGGCGGTATCGAGGATGACCACGTCGTAGCCTTCGGTGCGGCCGGTGCGGAGTGCGCGCCGGGTGATCGCGACCGGTCTTTCGCCCGGCACGACCGGCAGGCTGGCCACGCCGATCTGGCGACCGAGTACGGCAAGCTGCTCCTGGGCGGCCGGGCGCTGCACGTCGAGCGAGACGAGAAGCACCTTTTTGCGCTCGCGTTGCTTGAGCCGCCGCGCGATCTTCGCGGCGGTCGTCGTCTTGCCCGAACCTTGCAGCCCGACGAGCATGACCACGACCGGGGGCGGGGCATTCAGATCGATCCCGTCGGCGCGCGCACCCTCGACACCGCCGCCCAGCACCTCGACGAGGTGGTCGTGGACGATCTTGACGACCATCTGCGCCGGCGTCACCGAGCGCAGCACCTCCTGCCCCAGCGCCCTCTCGCGGACCGCGGCGATAAAGTCTCGGACCACCGGCAGCGCCACATCGGCCTCGAGCAGCGCGATGCGGATCTCGCGCATGGCGGCCGCGATATCGTCCTCGGTCAGCGCACCGTGCCGGCGCAGCCGGTCGAAGACCTCGCCGAGGCGGTCGCTGAGACTGTCGAACATTCCGGTCCTCAAACGAGCGGGGGACGGCAAAATCGCCAGTGCGCGACACTCGCGGACTGGCGTCTCCGGGAACCCGACCCGGTCGGAGGAAGCTATTCCTGACCCCTCTCGCTGTCAATTGCAGGGAGGGGATGACCGAGAATTCTTCCCTGCCGTTCCCTCACCTCAGGGAAGAAAATCGAATTTGACCCGAAAATCCTTCGATAAATCTTTTATTTCAAAATCTTATGCATTTCGAACTGCAGCTCGGCAGGGAAGCGGCAGGGAACAACGCGCCCGGCTTCGCGAACCCGACCGGATGCCATCCGGCCGATGTCGATCCTACTGAAGCATACGCTTCGGTTTTGGCAGCAAGATGGCGACGATGCATCCTCGAACGGCCAGGACCGGCCCGCCACTGGCTATTGAGCGAGAAAGCCCCCATCGATGACGAGCTCAGCGCCGGCAACGAACGAGGCTTCGTCAGAGGCGAGAAACAACACCCATAGGTGACCTCGACTGGCTTACCGATGCGTGCCTTTAGCCCAATATGAGCGGTGACCCGGAGCAGGAGTATTTCGCCGACGGCATGGTCGAAGAGATCATCACAGCGTTGAGTCGGATACGATGGCTGTTCGTCATCGCCCACAATTCGACCTTCACCTACAAGGGCCAAGCCGTCGATGTAAAGCACGTCGGGCGCGAACTCGGCGTGCGCTGCGTGCTCGAGGGGATCGGTGCGCAAGGGCGGGAGCCGGGTCCGTATTACCGCGCAGCTGATCGACGCGCAGAGCGGCGCGCATCTCTGGGCGGACCGCTTCGACGGCTCGCTCGAAGACCCATCGGGTGCAGCATCGGCACCTGGCGACCGCAGAAATCGCAGCTGTCACCCCATCCGTTTTTATGTTCGCCAATTCCGGCGAGGCGTATAGAAAATGATATCTCATATGATTATGTGATAGCATTGATGCTTAACGTGAATGGTGATATCAACATGCGCGCCGTCACGATCCGAAATCTGCCGGAAGAAACGTATCGCGCGCTCAAGGTGCGCGCCGCGCAGCACGGGCGAAGCACCGAGGCCGAAATTCGAGAAATTCTCAAGAGCGTCGCTCACCCGCCCGAACGCATAAAGCTCGGTTCCGAGCTGGCCGCGATCGCGCGGGAATTCGGCGGCCTCGATCTCGACATCGAGCGGGACAAGACGCCGGCCGAGACCGTGAGTTTTGAATGATCATGCTCGACACGAACGTCGTCTCGGAGCCGCTGAGGGCGGTTGCATCGCCGGCGGTGATCGCCTGGCTCGATCGGCAGAACATCGAGACGCTTTTCCTCTCGACGATCAGCCTTGCCGAGCTGCGCTATGGTGTGGCGGCCCTGCCGGAGGGGAGACGCAAAGACGGCCTGAGAGCGGCGCTGGAGGAGCGCATTTTCTCCCTGTTCGGATCGCGCATTCTGGCCTTCGACACGGCGGCGGCTGACGCCTACGCGGTCATTCGAGCGCGCGCGAGGACCGCCGGCAAAACCATCGGGGCCTCTGACGGCTATATCGCAGCCACAGCCGCCGCGAACGGTTTCGCCGTGGCGACCCGCGATACCGGCCCCTTTGAGGCCGCAGGCGTTCTTGTCATCAATCCGTGGGAGGCCGGCTAGCCGCGTAGGGCACTGTCGAGGTGCGGCGCGCTGAAAGCGCACAATCGGACGCCCGCGGCCGATCGGCGCCGCGTGTTTTATGCGATGGGACGCGCCGGCTTGGCCGCCACGCGGTTGCCAGCGGCGTTGCGGTCGAGAAGGTGGCGGAGCCGCGACACCACCTCTGCGCCCAAGACGGTCATCGAGCGCTCGACCATGTCGTGCGGCATCGCCCCCAGCTTGACGATCGACGCCAGGTCCATCAGGTCGAGCCCACTCCGCATCGTTTGTTTTGCATGGCGCTCGGCGTCAACGGGGAGAGGACTTATGCACCTCAGAAGGCGTCGGATTTCCCGCAGGAGCTTCTGGATCTGTTCGACGGCTATGTGCATGGCGGGCTCAGCCACCGCCAGTTCCTGGACGGAGCACAAAGATTTGCGGTCGGCGGTGTGACTGCCGCGGCGCTGTTCCAGATGCTAAAGCCGAACTATGCATGGGATATACAAATTCAACCGGACGACAAGCGGATCAAAGCCGAATGGGCTACCGTGCCATCGCCGCACGGCAACGGAAGCATCAAAGGCTATCTGGTCCGGCCGGCGAATGCGGCCAAGCTCCCGTCAGTCCTCGTTGTCCACGAGAATCGCGGCCTCAACCCGTACATTGAAGATGTGGCGCGCCGGCTGGCCGTCGCCGATTTCATCGCATTGGCACCTGACGCACTGACTTCTCTCGCCGGCTACCCCGGAGATGACGAGAAGGGGCTGGCGCTTTTCAGCAAACTCGATCGCGCCAAGATGACGGAAGATATCCTCGCGGCGGCAAATTGGCTGAGAGCGTGTCCGGACAGCACGGGCAAATTCGGCGCTGTCGGTTTCTGTTTCGGCGGTGGCGTTGTCAATCAGCTGGCGGTGCGGATGGGCTCGGATCTGGCGGCCGGAGTGCCGTTCTACGGAGCTCAACCAAGCGCCGCCGATACCGCAAAGATCAAGGCGCCGATCAATGTGCAATATGGCGAACTCGACAAGTGGATGACCGACGGGTGGCCAGCTTTCGACGCTGCGCTAACGAAAGCCCAGTGCCGCACGAGGGGCACATCTATCAAGGCGCAAACCACGGTTTCCACAACGACACACCCCCCCGATACGACGAAGCCGCGGCAAAGGAGGCTTGGCGGAACACACTGGACTGGTTGAACAAGCACCTGCGCTGAGCGTCTGAGGCGCATCCTCGAACCGCCGCCGCAACTTGAAGCCGCCCAGGATCGCTGCGACCCGCGGCGCGTCAGGTGGTCGCCGGTATGCAATGACGGCTCCCAGGGCAACACCCACCGCTTCACAGCGCCTCGAGCAACGGCAGCCCGGTGCCGCTTCGAGACCTTCGCGAGGCAGAGCAGTCCGTACCAAGGACGCTGCTTTGAAGCCGGAGCTGCGGTTCCTGCTCAATTACTCGCCAGCTGCTGTGTGGGCTCAGTCGACGGCGTGCCACGAGAGAGCTATCGCGCAACCTCGGGCTATGCGACAGCTCTTGAACCGCCACGAGCGGAGGCTCGGGTCAGGCGACCGTCTCCAACGGATCCCTGCCGCCGGCGGAGCAACACCCATCCCACCAGACTACTCACCAGTAGCGCGAGCGAACCTGGCTCGGGGACAGCGACCTCTTCGGTAGTGTCAGCCCGCCGGCCAAGGCGGTTGGCACCGTGAACGAGCCCGCCGCCCCGGGAAACGAGGTGGTATACACTATATCAGTCCCGCCGCCCGCCGATAGCCGCGAATTATCATAAATGTTAATGATCACGTCGTTTACGCTATTGCTGGGAAATGCCCAAGAGAACGTTGGGTTAGTAGGGTTAGTACTCGAGAGCGTAACATTTAATGGAGGAGGTGCTACGGTTGCACCGACGAGGGAGCTGGTCGTTACCGAGGCCGTATTTGTGGAACCTCCCGCAGAATTGGTGAAAGTCAGTGTCCAAGGACCGAGCAGATTGACATTATAACCAATATCCATGCCAAACGCGTTCGGCGCGGTCGTGAGACCCTCGAATGGGACTGCTATCGTAACGGGGGTCCCTGTGGAAAGGTTGGTTGTTTCTGCGGTACCAGTGGTGCCGGCGCTTCCATTTGGGACGACTGAGCCGTCACCAATCGCGATGAGCAAAGCGGTACACATGCCGATGTCGTTAAAACCCTTGTTGTTCAAAAACAGAAAAGGTGTGCTGGCGGTGACCGGCTCAGCAGAGGGCGACCTAACCACGCTCGCTGATCCGAGCGCGGCCGCGACCAACAGAGTTCCCACCTTGTACTTGTCCCCTCCCTATCGCGTCTATCGCACCTTCGGGCGCTTTTTCATTTGCGCCACGGAATTGTGGTAGAAGTCGCAGAGGAATCAAGCTTGATCACCAATAGAAGCGGGACTACCGGCGCCCCCGCGTCGATGGATTTCGGTCGAATCGGCGAAGGACACAATCCGCCCTCTGAGATCTCCAGGATCTCTTGTTTTGACCGGCTGCATTCGCGCATCGGCAGCCGCCTTCGCGACTGCTCCACGCGATAAACCGGTGCGGCCCGCCGTACGGCTGAGATGCCGATTTTCGGTGATATCTCTTCAGGGCAGCTCAACCCATAGACCGTCCGCGAGCGATTAGAACCGGTTACAAATCACGCCGGGCGCATGACCGCTTTCCGCGTTGAAAGATCAAGGGATGCAAATCGCTGCTTAGTAATATACCGACCGCCCGGCCCCGCCGCTTGCCGACAGCAGCTCGCCAGAGACCGCCCAGGCCTTTTCCGAGGCCAGGAAGACCGCGACGAACGCGACCTCCGAAGCCTCCACCATGCGGCAGATGGCATTGCCGCGCGGCGAGTCCGGAGCAAAGTCCCGCCGCTCCGCCTCCCCCGGGGATACGCCCAGCTGAGCGGCGCGGGCAGCGAGCAGGCTCGGCGTGCGCTCGGTGCGGGTCGTGCCGGGATGGATGCAATTGACCGTGATCCCGTGACGGCCCAATTGGACCGACAGCGTTTTTGTCATGTGCACCAGGGCGGCGTTGCGGGCGCCGCCGCTGAGATTGCCGGCGTTGCGGGCATTGCCGCCGCTGATGTTGATGATGCGGCCCCAGCCCGCGGTCTTCATGAACGGGATGACGGCGCGGGAACAGCGCAGCGCGCCCACATACTTGACGTTGAAATCCTCGATCAAATCCTCGTCGACGACGGTTTCGATCGGGCCGGTCGCGGTGGTCGACCCGCCTGGGTGGGACCCACTGTTGACCAGGATGTGCAGGCCACCCAGCTGCTGCGCCGCCTCGGCGACTACGCGGTCCACCTGCTCTTTGTTGGTGACGTCGGCGGCGAGGGGCAGGATGCGCCGGTTCGTCGCGGCAGCCAGCTCCCGCGCCGTCGCCTCCAGATCCCCCTTGGTCCGCGCCACGATCGCCACATCGACCCCTTCGCGAGCCAATTCGCGCGCAATGGCTTTGCCGATGCCGCGACTACCGCCGGTCACGATCGCATGCTTGCCTTGCAATCCGAGGTCCATGGTATTCTCTCCCTTTGGCGGCTTGACCGCCCCCGCAAGCGGGGGAGGGTAGGGTGGGGGGCTCATTGTTCTCTCTGAGGGAACTTGGCGCAAGGGTCGCCGGACATGGGGCGGTGTATGGCCGCGGACGAAGCCGCCACGGCGCTTGTTGTGCGAGCATCGCGCCGCTCCCGACCCACTCATAGCGGGCGCAGTTGTCAAGACCACCGGCGACGGCGCCCTCTTGATCGGGTTCGCTTCGGATCTCCGAGCGGTGACGCGCGGCCTCACATCGCGGGCATCTCGTCCAACAACCGCCCCAGGTCGGCGAGCTTCGCGCGTCAGGCCGGTCTACGGCCCCCCGCTCAATCGGCCACGCCGCCTTTGCGGCAACTGCCGGACCTCCGAAATCTAACTCATCGCCGGTGACCCAGATGCGATGCATGATGCCGAAGAGGAAGGGACCCTCACGCATCTGAAGGCCAATTCGCCGCGACGTAATCGATCCCAAAAATGGCCGAACATCGGGGCCGCATCGTCAAGACGACTGGAGACGGCATGCTGGTCGAGTTTCGCCGGCATCGTCGTCGCGCAGCGCTGCGCGACGGAGATGCAGGCGGCAATGACGGAGCGGACCGCCGGCGCGACCTAGATTGCAGGCCGACCACGCCGCAAGACCCGTCATCCGATCGTTTCCCGGTCGTTCAGGTAATCACCGCTGGCCGGTCGCGACGATCGATCGGCTCGTTCTTAGCGAAGAAGCGAGGGATGCGCTGGAACCGGCCATCGCGATCGCCCCGGGCGGTCGCGATTTCTACGTCCGTGGGCGCCTACCTTGGTTTCGGCCAGAGGACGGTACTCACCTGCTCGAAGGTCTGCGCAAGGCCGGTTGGCAGGGTTGATACCACCCGTCCAGTCGGTCGGCCGTCGTCAAATCTGGAGGTCGTCGGCCTTCTTGTTCAGCGAGGCAATCAGGGCGTCGATGCCGCTGCTGCGCAAGGTCGCGGAGAACTCGGATCGGCGCGTCGCCACCTCGCTGATCGCACTGTCGAGGTAGACGTCCCGGACCTGCCAGGCGATGTCGTTGTCGTGCAGCACGAAATTGATCGATACGGGTTCGCCGTTCGCTTTGACGATTCGCGTCTTGACCATCGTGCCGTGCTTGATCTGCTGCTCGCCAAAAAATTCGAACCGTTCACCGGAATACCCGTCGAACCGGGCAGCGTAGACGGCGGTAATGTAACGGCCGTAGGCTTGCGCGACGCGCCGCTTCTGGTCAGTCGACAGCTTGCCCCAGGTCGGCCCGATCGACAGCCGCGCCATAAATGGCACATCAAACGTGCCGAGCACGATCGGCTCGAGCCTCTGGTAGCGGCCCCTGGGTCCCAACGCGGTGGCATGCTGCATCACATCGAGCAGTTGGCCGCAGAAATGTCGTACCACCTCCGTCGGGCCCTGCGCTGCCTGTGCCGAGATCGGGGAAAGGAAGACCAGCCAGCCCACCAGAACGAGCCGGCAGCCGGCGAGCTTGTGCAATCGAAATTGTCGGTAGCGCCACACGCTTACTCTCCCAATCGCGCGGATCGGTGCATCACATAGCCCTCGCCGGCGAGACCGTCGAGAGGGATTACGATGGGCTACCGGCGCTCGTGGCGGCGCAGCAGCTCGGTCAGCACGTCGACGCTCGGCCAATCCTCGCAGCGGTCGACCGCGTCCTCGACGCGTGCCACACCTTCCGGGGTCAGCACGACGCTAGCGAGCTCGCGGAATTTTGCGCGGATCTCCGCCTCGGAGA
The DNA here is from genome assembly GCA_963703745.1 of uncultured Alphaproteobacteria bacterium. Lineage (GTDB taxonomy): Bacteria > Pseudomonadota > Alphaproteobacteria > ATCC43930 > CGMCC-115725 > AP-15. The sequence continues at coordinate 451,031 of CAVPFL010000004.1, forward strand.
AAGGTCGCAAGAAATCGCCGCGATGGCTGTCGCAGGCCTTTGTGACCTGACGACCGTCGGTAAGGGTTAGGGTCACGTGCGCCGGTCGTAGCCGCGGCGCCACCGCGCTCATCGCCGGGTCTTCCGCTATGTGCACAAGCCGACGCAGCGCAGCGATGACGGGATCTTTTACCGCGGCATCATCGAGCTCGGCGAAACCGGCATTGCCCTTGACAACCATGACCGCGGCGGCATGAGGCAGCGAGTATTTCGAGGCGAAATAATTCGGCGGGTCCGGGTTGCGCATGACCGATGCGAAGCGATAGGTCGCGATGTCGATGCGCCCGACCTGATCAGGCGAGGGGCGCAACTCGCCCAGGGCCTCCCACAGGCAATCGAGCGCCGGGTGGATCGGATTGCAGCACGCGTAGAGGCGGAAGTAGTTGCGGGTGATCTCCCATCGCGTACCCAGCTCGTCGAGGAGGCCGTCGGCCTTGAAGGCGCTCCCGACCAGCTGGCCGAGCGCCTCTTCGATGGCATCCTCCTGCGCCTCGAACCCGGCGAGCGCCAATTCCGGCGCGAGTGCTCCGACAAAGCCGCTCATCCCGCCGGCAACATTGAGCGTCGTGGCACCGGCCACCGCGTTCGTGTAGCTCGGCGTCAGCAGCAAGGTTGTCGCGATGCGCATCGCAAGGCTGACGCCGCTGGCGTCGAGACCGCGCAGGCGGGCTCCCGCGGCAGCGGCCGCCAATAGCGACACCTGGCCGTTCTGATGCGCCAGCGGCCGCGGAGTGAACCCGCCAGCCAGCCGCCCGGCGACATCGTAACCGAGCAAGAGTGCCGCCAGCAGCTCGCGACCAGGGCTCCGGGCATGCTCGCCGACCGCCAGGACACCGGGCAGAACCTGCATCGCCGCCTGGCCCGAGACCAAGCGCAGGCCCTCGCACAGTTCGATCGACCGCCCGGCAATGCCGTTCAGCAATGCCGCAGTGCGCGGATCATGGGTCGGCCAGCCGCGCGCATAAACCGTGGCTCTGCCGCCGGCGGTTCCTGCCAGCCGCTCGCGCAATTGTCCCACCTCGGGCCGTTCGGCGCCGGCCAGGACCACCCCCAGCGTGTCGAGCATTACCAGTTTCGTGTGCCTTTGCACCGGCTCGGGAGCGTCCTCCCATTGGGTTTTTGCGACAAACTCCGCTAGCTTTTCGATCTCCCGGCCCATGGCGCTCTAACTCGCTTTGCCGACTCCGCAGGTCGAAGGCTAAGGTTGGGCTCGCCGCCCATCGAAAGCGTCCGGTATGAACAGAAGAAGCATGCTGAGGCGGGCCGCAGCAATCCCCCTGCTGTCTGCCGTCTCGTTCAATCTAACGACAGCGACGCGAGCCGTCGACCCGCGTCCGGCTCACCGTACCCGTCCCTCCGACCCGGCTTGGCCGAGCGCGGGGAGCTGGGAGCAGCTGAACCGTCAAGTCGGCGGAGAACTGATCAGGGTGCAAACCCCGCTCGCCGCCTGCGCCGACGCGGCCGACAACACCGCTTGTCAGGTAATTCTGAAGAATTTGAAAAACCCGTACTTCATCGGTGATCAGCCGGGCCTGACGCAGACCTCCGGCTGGGCCGACGCCTGGATGTCGGCACTCAGTGCCTACGCGGTCGTAGCCCGAGGTACCGCCCACGTGGTCGCGGCGGTCAACTTCGCGCGTGCCAATAATCTGCGGCTTGTCGTCAAGGGCGGCGGCCACAGCTATCAGGGCACCTCCAACGCGCCGGACTCGCTGTTGATATGGATGCGGGCGATGAACAACATCATCGTTTACGACGCATTTGTCGGGGAGGGTTGCGCCGGAGTTGAGCTGCCACAGCCGGCCGTGACGGTCGAAGCCGGCGCGATGTGGGTGCACGCTTACGACGCCGTGACGACAAAATACGGCCGCTACGTGCAGGGCGGCGGTTGCACTACCGTAGGTGTGGCGGGACTGATCCAGAGCGGCGGGTTCGGCAGCTTTTCAAAGAACTATGGTACGGCCGCTTCCGGGTTGCTGGAAGCTGAAATCGTTACCGCCGACGGGACCGTCAGGATCGCCAATGCCTGCACCAATCCCGAATTGTTCTGGGGGCTCAAAGGCGGCGGTGGCGGCAGCCTCGGTGTCGTCACCAGGCTCACTTTGAGGACCCACGAACTCCCGGCCTGGTTCGGCATCGCTTTCCTGACGATCAAGGCGAGCTCCGATGCGGCGTTCCGGCGTCTGGTCGGCAGGTTCATCGGCTTCTACAGCGACAGCCTGTTCAACCCGCATTGGGGCGAGAGCGTCACGTTTAGGCCGGCCAACACCCTCGCCGTCACGATGGCGTCCCAAGGACTAGACAAGCAGCGGGCGGAGGAGGTCTGGCGGCCCTTCCTCGATTGGATCGCCGGCTCGCCGCGGGATTTCACACTAGAGACGACGCCGAACATTGCCAGCATACCTGCCCGGCACTTGTGGGACGCCGATTATATCAGAGAGCACGCTGCCGGCTTGATCATGACCGATCAGCGACCGGGCGCGCCCGCCGGCAATGTGTGGTGGGCAGGCGACGCGGGCCAGGTGGGCTGGTTCCTGCATGGCTACCAGTCCCTCTGGCTGCCCGCCGCTTTATTGGAAAACGACCGACTGGAGCCGTTTGCCGATGCGCTGTTCGCGGCGAGCAGGCACTGGGCCGTGGCCTTGCATTTCAACAAGGGCCTCGCCGGTGCCCCTGCCGATGCCATAGCGGCCGCCAAAGACACCGCAATGAATCCCGCGGTCCTGACGGCCTTTGCGCTCGCGATCATCGCCGCCGGGAGCGCACCGGCATATCCCGGTATTCCCGGCCGCGAACCCGATCTGACCGTCGCCCGCCGGGATGCCGGCGCCATCGACATAGCGATGGGCGAGCTTCGCAAACTCGTGTCGGACGGGGGCTCGTACGTGTCGGAGACCAATTTCTTCGAGAGCGACTGGCAGCACTCGTTTTGGGGCGCGAATTATCCGCGATTGCAGGCGGTCAAAGCGAAATACGATCCCGACGGGCTGTTCTTTGTTCACCATGGCGTCGGCAGCGAGGAGTGGAGCGACGACGGTTTCACCCGGCTCCCGAAATAACAAAGGAGACTGATTTGGCCATCGATTACGAGAAGCGTGATGGGGTTGCCTATATCACGCTGAACAATCCTGCAAAGGCGAACATCCTGGACAAGGCGACCTCGGACGCGATTTCGCAGGCGTGGGTCGACCTGTGGGAGGATCGCGACATCCGCTGCGCGGTCCTGACCGGTGCCGGCGACCGGCATTTCTGCGGCGGCCACAATCTGGCGCCGCGCCCCGAGCTCACGGCCGATGACCGAGAATATCTGCGCACCCAGCGCATTTACTGGCCGCTCGCCGGCACCGTGCACGGCCAGAAGACCGGCGTTGACGGGCGGATGGGCGACCATTACCCGCGGGTGTGGAAGCCTGTTATCGCGGCGGTCAACGGCTGGGCCGCCGGCGCGGGCCTCTACATCCTGCTCGCGTCCACCGACATCCGCATCGCCAGCCGTGAGCACGCGCGGTTCAAGTTCGCATTGCTGTCGCAGGGCTGGCTCGGCCATGGGCCAGGTGCCAGCCTATTGGTCAAGCAACTCCGCTATATCGATGCGATGAAGATGCTGCTGACCGACGATCCGGTCGACGCACAGGAGGCGCTGCGGATTGGTCTTGTCAACGAGGTCGTCCCGCATGCGCAATTGATGGAGCGGGCGGAAAAGATCGCCCGCCATGTCGTTACATTACCGCCCGTCGCCGTGCGCATGATGAAGGAGTTCGCTGTGCGCTTCGGCGACCTGCCGACCGACCAAGCCTGGCACGTGCAGAATCTGATCAACTCCTTGTTGATCCAAACGACGACCGACGGCGAGGAGGGCCGCCGCGCGTTCAACGAAAAGCGGCCGCCGAATTTCACCGGCGCATTGCGGCGACGGGGCGAGGCCTGGAAGGAACCGTCCGAGGAGGACGCCAGACGCCTCGACGAAGCTTTCCGGAGCGGCGAGTTTTAAAGCGGTCCGGGGTACTCGTGCGCCGAGAGATTTTGTAGTATAAGAAAAGCTGTCGGCCTACTCGCTGAGCGCCGTCCGATTTTATCTCTACGGTGTTGTCAGGGTTTCTTGGTGAATTGATTGACCGTAGTTGACGCTGCAGCTCTTCAAACAAAGAATAGAGAGACACGGGGTAACCACAATCTTCAACGCCGTGAGCTATTCATTTGGGTCGTGGTGATCCTCCTATCGAATCAATTACTCTACCAGATTCGGGGGGATTGGTCGGCATCGCTCGAGCGACTGGTCTACGATCTCGGTGCCATTGGCATCTTCCAGCTCATGGCGTGGTACGTTGTTTTCGGTCTGCTTCGCGACAGCGATCCCGTACCCGTAGCACGATGGCCGGATCTCGTCACTCCGGCCCTATGCCTACTGCTTCTCTTACCGATGAGCCGGACTATCTGGGTTGCAGCACTCGGCATCGCTATTTATCTGTTTATCTTGAGCGATAGCGATCCCCGACTGCGTGCCGCCGCAACCGTTCTTGCGGGACTAGCGGTCCAACAATATTGGGGCCGTATTTTCTTTGATCTTGTCGGCTTCCCTCTGCTTCGTGCCGAGACGGCGGCGGTCGGAACCATATTGGCTGCGGTTCGACCCGGAACGGTATGGCAGGGCAACATGATCACCGGACCAGATGGCTTCGGGATCGTCGTTTATGACCCTTGCTCGTCATTTCATAACGTGTCCTTGGCAGCGTTGTGCTGGTTGACAGTAAGTAGGTGGCGCCACTTGAACCAGTGGAGGCGCGACCTGGTGATGTTGGGCGCGATCGCCGGAACCATGATCCTCTTAAATCTTGTTAGACTATGCCTGATGGCCTGGACCAGGGATCTTTATGAGTATTGGCACGTCGGAGCGGGTGCTAATATCTTTGCCGTCGCCGCGTCGCTCATAGTCCTTTTGATCGCCCTCCATGGCTCACGTCCGGCCAAGCAACCGGCATGAGGGTTTGGCCGGCCCGCATTTTGTTCGCCGGCCTGCTTGTCGGCTCGCTTGCAGCAAAGGATGGAAGCATCGACGTGCTCCCCGACACTCCCGATCTCGAACCGACCGTGATCCGTGTCGCGCAAGCAGGGGGCCTAGCCTTTCGCCAGAAGACCACCTTTGCCGGCACCGACATCCCTGTCCTGACTTTTGGCGCAGCTGACTGCTCGCTACCGGTGCTCGTTGCGCTACTCTCGCTGACTCTCGAAGAAGACCCGACGATCCGATCAAGCCGCGAGCCGGGTTATGCTTTGCGCTATGTATATATCGAGCGCTCTTGGGAGGGGCCATCTCGGCTAACCGTATACATCGAGCGGGTAAAATATGTCGTGCTCGCGATGTTACACCTTACGCGGTACACGCCATTTCGCCACGTGCTTTTGGTCGAGACCCCGCCCCAATGCCCAATCGCCGACGATGTTGAGTGGCAAGAAATTTGGGCCTCTTTTGAAATCTGAGTGGGTGGGGGGTCTGATAAGAGTGTCCTGTGGTCGCGGTCAAGGGCGGGCGAAGCCCGGCGCAGCGAACCCTTGACCGCGACCACAGGACCCGACAATCGAGCTTTGCTGAATGCCGGCATGGTGCGGCATTCAGCAATGGAAGCAAGAGCCCGTGGATGCAGAACCAACTGTTTGAGGCCGCCCTCGGCATCGCCAAACCGTGGTACGTGCGGGGTGTTGATTTCGACGCCGCCCGCAAGATCCTCACCATCGGCATCGACTTTGTCGCCGGCGCCCGGTTTGCCGCGCCTGGGGTCGAAGGTGTCCATCGGGTCCATGACACCCAGACCAAACGACTGCGGCATCTCAACTTCTTCCAGCATGAATGCTACCTCGAGGTCAGAACCCCGCGGGTCAAGCTACCGGATGGGCGGGTCGTCCTGATCGAGCCCGACTGGTTTGGCAAGCTCTCCGGCTTCACGCTGCTGTTCGAGGCGTTGGTTCTGGCCATGGCCCAGCAGATGACCTTTGCCGCGGTCGCCAGGCTGGTCAACGAGTCCTGGCACCGTGTGCATGCCATCTGTTCACGCTATGTCGATCTCGCCATGGCCGAAGCCGACCTCTCGCCGGTGACCGCGGTGGCGATCGACGAGACCGCCTGCCGGCGCGGCCACGATTATTTGACCATTGCTGCCGATGCCGACGAACGCAAGGTGGTGTTCGTGACCGAAGGGCGCGACGCTATCACCATCGCCCGCTTTGCCGAACACCTTGCCACGCACAAAGCGCGGCCCGAGCAAATCACCACGGTAAGCATCGATATGTCGCCGGCCTTCATCCGCGGTGTCACCGACCACCTGTCCCGGGCGCGCATCACCTTTGACAAATTCCATGTCGTCGCCCACGCCTCGGCCGCCCTCGACCAGACCCGGCGGCTTGAACAGCGGCGCGATCCCGGGCTCAAAGGACTGCGCTGGACCTTGCTCAAGGACCGCCAGCGGCTATCGGCCGAAGCGCGCGCCGACCTCGATGCCCTGATCAGCCAGGCCGCCACCAAACGCACCGCCCGCGCCTGGCTCTACCGCGAAGGACTGCGCGCCATCCTCGATCGCAAGCAGATCAATGTCGTCGCCGCCATGCTCAAGCAGTGGTGCACCAATGTCCTGCGTTCCAAGGTTACGCCAATGAAGGATGTCGCCCGCATGGTCCGTAGACACTTCGATGGCATTGTTGCCTGGACCCAAACCCGTCAGACCAACGGCTTCATCGAGGCCCTCAACGGCCTCTTCCAGGCCGCCAAACGCAAAGCCCGCGGCTACACCCGCTTTGCCACCATGCGTACCGTACTGTTCCTCATTGCCGGCAAGCTCGACTTCACCCGCATCAACCCTTACGCCGCTGACCCACTCCAAATTCAATAGAGCCAAATTTGGAGGGCAACAAGCCCGCCCGATTTACCTCTATGAGCGCCGGCGGCGCCTCAACAACTTGACGCCTAGCAAAACACCGCCGACCGCGAATGCGGCTGGAAGCCCGAGGCCTATCAGGGGAGCCGGAGCGCTACAGTGCACCGCCGTCGCGCAGGTGCTCGGCGCCGGTACGGCCGTGGGTGTGGTTTGCGCGAACGCGGGGACGGCGCTGAGAGACAACCAAATCGTTAATGCCAGTCGCTTCATAGCCAAGCTCCGTTTCTCCGTATACTTAACGCTAACGGCCCCTCGCAACTATAACAGCGTCTTCCAAATCAATCGACTTAGTCAAGGATCTTTTATAGTTAATTTCTATTTTTTGAGAAGTTCCTGCGCCCTTTCGGTTCCAGGCGAGGCTAAGCACGAAGTCCGCGGAACCTTCGGGGGCTGGAAGTAGAAGCGCGGGGCGAGGTGAGCGAGTGAAGCCTATCCGAATGCACCCGCTCGGCGCAGCAAGGCGATCCGGTCGAGTGACAGGTCGAGCACGTCTCGCAGAACAGTTTCGGTGTCGGCGCCGAGCTCCGGTGCCGCGCCGGAGGTCCGGCCAAAGCTGGCATGCCACGGCAAGGCCGGGAGGACACCCGCGCCGTGCGGTTTCCAAAACTCCCTAGCACGGAGGTGAGGGTTGCCGACGAGGTCGAGGGAGGTGGCGAGCGCCGCCGCGGGGACGTCAGCACTCAGCAATTCAACCGCAGCAGCCTTGGCGGCTCGGGGACGCGCCCAGGCGGTAAGCGCGTCGTCGATCGCGGCTCGCTGTTCGGCGCGCCCGGGAAACCCCACGCTCGCCATTGGGGACAAGGCCGGCACGATCGCGCACAGCCTTCGCCATTCCTCGTCGGTCCGGACGACGACGCTGATCCAGTCGTCCTCGTCGGCACAGCGGTAGACGCCGTGTGGGACATAGCGGTCGGAATGGTTCCCTTGCGGCTGCGGAGGCAGGCCGAGCTGCGTCTCGAGCAATGGTTCGGCCATGGTCCACAGCATTGCCTCGATCATCGAGAAATCGACCCGCGCCACGCCACCGGTCCACTGCCGATGCCACAGCCCGGCGGCGACGATGAAGGCCAGCATCAGGCCGCACATCGGGTCGAGCCAGGCAAAGCCGATTCGCGGCGCAACATCGGGGTGGCGATTGAGCCCGGCGAAACCGGCATAGCATTGCAGCAGGGTGCCGTAGGCGACGGCGTTCGCCTCGGGTCCGGTGCGTCCGAGGCCGGAGGCGGAGACATAAAGCAGATCGGGGTTGAGGGCCTGCAGCGCTTCGGCGCCGAGACCCAGCCGCTCCATGACGCCGGTCGCGAAGTTCTCGATCAGCACATCGGATCTGGCCGCCAATGCCCGCGCGACGGCAACGGCTTCTTCTTTCTTGAGGTCAAGGACGACGCTGCGTTTTGTTTGGCCGAGCACCGTGTGCAGTTCGGAGGCACGGCCCGGGTCGCCGCGGCCGGGCGCCTCGATCTTGATGACCTCGGCGCCCATCGTAGCGAGATAGCGTGTGGCCGTCGGGCCGGCGATGACCCAGCTGAAGTCGAGGACGCGAATGCCGGCGAGCGGCATCGGCCCGGAGGCGCGCCGTTTCTTATGGCCCGCGGGGATGGTCCACACCCCGAACGGCGGCCCCGGCGCTTGGATCCTTCGGCCGGCGCTGTCCAGTGGCCGCCAGAAATTGCGATGCGCGAGTTGCGCGGAATGGAGCTGCTCCGCCGGCTCGTACAACGGAAAGCTCGGCACATGCGCCGCCTGCGCCTTGTCGGCGATCGATTGCTTGCCGTATCGGCGACTCCAGTCCGACATCAACGTGTGGAGCGCATCCCAGTTGGCGACCCGATCGGGCTTGGCCGCGAAGCGCGGGTCGGCCGCCCAATCGGGCGAGCCCATCACCTCGAGCCACGCTGCCCATTGGCGGTCTTCGCGCGGCGAGATCGCTACATAGCCGTCGCGGGCTGGCAGGATGGTCACGGTGGCGCCGTTGCCGTCCGTCAGCCGCCGGCGCGACCAAATTTTCCTGCCGAGCCCTGCGCGCGCCAGTTCGCCGATCGCCATGGTTGCCAACGCTTCCTGGATCGAGACGTCGATGACGGCGCCGGGCTCCGCCGCCAGTGCAGCGTGCATACCGGCGCAGGCGGCGGCAAGCCCGCCGATGAAGGCGGACTGCTCGCCGACCGGGCGCATCGGCGGTTCCGCGAGATCATCGACCTGGCCGGTCAGCAGACGAGCCATGCCGCTGGCGAAGAACAAGGTCAGATCGGTCGCCGGGTCGTTCGCCTGCAGTCCGCTTTGTCCGAACGGAGAGACGAAGACGAGCGCCGCCTTCGCGTTGAGCCGGCGCAGGCTGGCGGCATCATATCCTCGAGCGCGGAGATCCTGCGGTCGACCTTCGCAGACGATCAGATCGGCGGTCGAGAGCGCCGCCGCCGGGTCGCCGGCAACGATCCTCTTGCCGTGGATCAGGTAATCGGCAAGCGGGGTGGAATTGTCCGGGTCGATGCAGGCGACATCGGCGCCGACATCGGCAAAGAGACGTCCGCACACGGCAGCGGCCAAACCCTTGCCCATCTCGACTACGCGGAACCCTGCCAGCAGTGACATGCCCAACGTTAATCCCACTACATCCGCCTGGTACGATTGCTATTCGTCATCACCGGGCTCGACCCGATGATCCACGGTCATCGCAATGCTCAAAGACCGGGATGGCGGTGTCAGGCACTGACCGTGATCCAAAAGTGGCTGTGGACACAGTCGTCCGGTGTATGTCTACCGTGGAATTCACGGGGGGCGCAGAGGCAGCCTGGATCAGCGCCCTGCGCCCTTGTATATTCGATCAGCGTGCCCCTCCACGCAATTCCGCCAGCAGAGCGCCGAAGGCGGGTGGTGGGATGCGGTGCTTTGATGCGGCTTCGTAGGCGGAGGCGACCCGCAGCAGGACGTCTTCTCTGCCGGGCTCGGCGCGAAAGACGAGCGAGAACGGCAGGCCGGGCGGGGGCAGGGTCGTGGGGGTGTCGCTGGCGACCGAAACGTAGCGCGTGCGGTCGGAGCTCAGCGCGAAGACCGGGTCGTAAACGGTTGTCACAAAGCCCGCCGGGATCAGCACTTCGGTCAGACCAGCGTTCGGGCCGTAAAACGATTCGAGCCGCAAATTATTACGGCCGCCGAGCGGGTCGTGAGCACCGCCGATCTTGGCCGGCGGCAGCGGTGTGTGCAGGCGCACCAATGCGTCGAGTCGGTTCTCCAGCATCACCATCATGTCGACCCGGCGCAGCAGCTCGCGCAGCATGATGCGCTCGTCGATGCCATGGCGCCCGTCGAGCGCATTGCGCGGATCGGCGACCTCTTCCCAATTGCGGAACGCGGCGCGGCCGTCGTCGCCCCAAAATTTGGAGCGCGCATTGAGCGCGGCGAAATCGGCCAATCTCTCGGTGAAGCCGCGCTCCCGCCAATCTGCGGCCCGCCGCGACAGATATTGGTTGACATGGAAGCGGAACATCATCGCCAACTTTTGTTCCTGGATCGTGGCGATATCGAGATTGGCGGGCGCTGCCAGCCGGCCTTCGGCCAGTTCGACGCAATAGTCGATCGGCGCCATCGTGCCGGCGCCGAAGACCTTGCCGGGAGCGAACTCGGTCGGCCGGATCGCCGCGGCGAATTCCTTGAAGAGCGGCAGACCGTCCGGTCCGAGACGGAACAACAGGTCGGGCATGAAGACGGGCACGAGGCGGGCCAATGCCCGCCGGAAATCGGGGTTCATCGGCTCGAGATCGCGGTCGCGTTCCCAGAGCGGATCGGAGGACTCGACCAAACTCGCGCCGAGCTTGCCACTGAGGGTCGCCTTGATCTCGGCCGCGGCGGCGGTGCAGATCGGCGCGGTCGCTTTTTCGCCGGGGCGGACGAGCATCGACTCGCGGATGACGCCGATGCGGATCCCGTCGAGCGACCGCGAGGGCTTCGTGTGACTCGCATAGGGTGTGCTCAGCACCGACGAGCGCGGCACCGTCGTATAGGGGTCACGCGGGTCGTAATAGTCGGTGTCGGGGTTCCTCAGCGCGTCGAGAACCTTCGCCGCGTCGCCGATCGTGCGGGCGAGAATGCCGGCGCGGTCGCAATAGATGTCGGCGCCGATCGCCCCGCCATTGAAGCCGAGCAGCGATTTGTGCGGCAGGATTAATGCGACCGCATTGTGATTGGCGGGGCCGCGGGTCGAGGCGCGGGTCTCCTCGCCGAGGCTGCACATGACCAGATTGGCGCTGACCGAGACGCCCGAGCCTGAGCTCGAGCCCAATGAGGCGGCGCGGGTCGTGTCATAGGGATTGGCTGGGTTGCCGGCCCAGCTCGATCGCTGGTAGCCGAGCACCGACGGCAATAGCTTTTCGGGCTGGTGCCGGCCGCCCGGATCGCCGGCCCGCCCGTTATATTCGGTGCAGACCGCCTTGGCGAAGATGATCGCACCCTTGTTGCGCAATTGCTCGATGAGGACGTGGTCGCGCGCCGGGAAATCGATGTCGTAGGCCGCGTCACCCCCGGCGGTCGTGCGCATGTCCTTGGTGTCGAATGGATCCTTGAACGAGAAGACGATGCCATACATCGGCATCTCGTCGAGCGGCGGATTGCGTCCATAGGCCGCGTCGAGCTCGGCGGCGCGTTCGAGTGCGTCCGGGAGCCTGCGAAAGTGCTCGCAGACGGGTGGGGCGCCGGGCGGGAGAGGCCCTTCCGACGGGTGCCGGTCGAAATCGCCGCGGCAGGTCACCGAACGCTCGCCTCTGATGTTGAGCGTGGCGAGCGCATTGAGCTGCCCGCCCTCGGGCTTGCCGGTGATCATCCCATATTGCTGCTGCACTGTGGGGTCGGAAGCCGTCGCCTCCATACGGCCGAACTCGAGCGGCGGCCCCTGGTATTTGTCGAGATCGGGCAGCATCGCCGAGGCCGTGACCGTCCCGGTCGGGAAGCGCAGCGGGGTCGTCGCCCGCATCGTCCCAATCGCTGCCGGAACAGGAGCCCGTCTTCGGTGACCAGCACGCTTGCGGCCCCATTATAGGCCCGCGCGCGCTCGATATAGTGCTGAACCACGGCGACGCAGGTCACCTGCCCACTCTTGATCGCCTCGTGAAGCGCGTCGATCGTCGCTTCTTCGAGACGAAACTGCTTTTCATCTGTCACGATCCGCCGCCTTTGTTTAGCCCTCGACGATGCGCTCGAACAGCAGGCCTGCGTGCGCGGGGCGTGATACGATTGTTGGTTGAGCGCAAGCTCGCCCGCAGTTAGACGCTATCGACGCCAGTGGCCCAGCGGCGACAGATCTGATGTGCGATCGCGACCGGCCCGGGCAGCGATGGCACCGTCGTCGCCGGGTCCGGATCGCCGGCAGCGGCGCGTGCGACCATGTCGCGGATCTCGTCACGGGCGAACCAGCGGGCCTCGACGAGTTCCTCGGGATCGACCGTGATCTCCTCGGACAGCGCCTCGGCGAGGAAACCCATCATCAGAGTCGACGGGAATGGCCAGGGCTGTGAGGCAAGGTAGCGCACGCGCCCGCAACGGATGCCGGACTCCTCGCGAACTTCGCGGCGCACCGCGTCCTCCAACGTCTCACCGGGCTCCATGAACCCTGCAAGGCAGGAGAATCGAGCACCGGGTCGGCGCCGCCCGCGGCCCAGCAGCGCGCGCTCGCCGCTGACGGCGAGCATGATGACGACCGGATCGACGCGCGGGAAATGATGCGCCTTGCAGCTTGGACAATGCCTCGTCCAGCCGCCCGCCCCGGCCTCGCTCGGCGTCCCGCACTGCGCGCAAAACCGGTGCCGTGCGTGCCAATCGACGACCGAGCGCGCCTCGGCCAGGATGGCGGCCTCGGCCCCTGCGATCAGCGGGGCGAGGGTGCGGACATCGATGTTCTCGGTCGCAGGATCGGGCCCCAGGTCGGCACCCGTCGCATCGAGCGCAAAATAAGCGCGGCCCTCGGCTATGCCGAGGAGAGCGAGGGTAGCCCCCGCCGCGATCACCTCCCGCCACGGGCCGACCGGCTGCCAGTCGAGCGCCATTTCGCCGTCATTACGGATTGACGGCTTAAGATCCGTGAGCGGGATCACGCGCGTCGCCGGCTCTTCGAGCAAAGACGCGATCCAGCCGGCGTCACGCCGGCGCTCGCTGACGCGGTCGAGCGGGTTGCCGGCAAAGCAATAGATCTCTTCCATCGGAAAAACATATCCCTTTGGCACGCTTCAAAGTCAAATGGGCCGCGCGCAAAGGACGATGCCGCCGGCTAATCCGAGCTTGGAGAACTGTTAAAGGGGCGGCTCGTCTTCACCCTCCGCAAGCGGAGGGTGAAGGCGATCTGATTACCCCGGAGCGGGAATCGCGCGTTGATTATACATGATCTTGCGCATCTGCGCCCGCTCCTCCGCCGTCAAGGCGCTGGGATCGACCCGTAGGTCGTCGCCGGCGTCCATCCCGCGCTTGACCGCAGGGCGATTGCCGACGTCTTCGAACCAGCGCTTGAAGTATTTGAACTCGTTGATGTCCTGCCCCTGCGCCTCGGCGTTGACGGTCCAGGGATAGGAGATCATGTCGGCGATCGTGAACTCGTCACCGGCCAAATAGCGCCGGTCGTAGAGCCGGTTGTTCATGACACCGTAGAGGCGGTTCGCTTCGTCGGTAAAGCGGCGGATCGCGTAGGTCAGATCGCCTGCCTCAGGGCCGGCGCGGCGGAAATGGCCGCACTCGCCGAGCTTCGGGCCCTGATTGGCCATCTGCCAGATGACCCATTGGGTGACCTCGTATTTCCCGCGCGTGTCCCGCGGGAAGAAACGACTTTCTTTTTCCGCGAGGTACATCATGATCGCACCCGACTCGAACACGCTAATCGGTGCACCGCCGCCCTTCGGCCCATGGTCGACTAGCACCGGCATGCGATGATTCGGATTGATCTTTAGAAAGTCCGGCTTGAATTGATCGCCGCGTCCTATATTGCAGGGGACAATCTTATAGTCGAGACCGAGCTCTTCGAGCAGAATCGTGACTTTCTTGCCGTTTGGCGTCGGCCAGAAGTGGACATCGAGCATCGTTGTTCCTTTCGGGTTGGGGGTGGTTTCGCTTTAACGAGCCAGTCTAGATCGCCGGCCCGCTATCCCCCGCGTCGATCGATGGGACTTAGCCTAGCGAGAGCGGTCGCAGGGGGCAATCCGCCCTTGTCTTTAGAAGGCCCCACCGCAAGCTGCTGCCAGGGCGGAGAGGGCTCGCCTTTTAGATAATTTGGCGGCGCCGCAGTTCGTCGAGCACATGGTCGACGACACTCTCGGGCGGGGTTCCCATCGTCGTAATGTGCAGTTCCGGCGACTCGGGCGTCTCGTAGGGTGATTCGAGACCGGTGAAGTGCGGGAGCTGCCCAGCCTTGGCCTTGGCATAAAGGCCCTTGGGATCCCGCCTAATGCATTCGTCGAGCGGGGTGTCGACAAAAATCTCGATAAAGGCGGTCGGATGGGTAAGTTCCCGCACCATGCGCCGTTCGGCACGAAACGGCGAGATAAAAGAGCAGAGCACGATCAGCCCAGCCTCAGTCATCAGTTTGGCGACTTCGCCGACACGTCGGATATTTTCGACCCGGTCGACATCAGTGAATCCGAGATCACGGTTGAGCCCATGCCGCACATTGTCACCGTCGAGCAGGATCGTATGCCGCCCGCAAGCCAGCAGCTTCTTCTCGGCGAGATCGGCGATCGTCGATTTGCCGGCTCCGGAAAGCCCGGTGAACCACAGCACGGCAGCGCGCTGCTCTTTTAAGGCTGCTCGCTGTTCACGTCCGACAGTCAGATTCTGCCAGTGGAGGTTGCTGGCCCGCCGCAGCCCAAAGGCTATCATTCCGGCCCCGGCGGTCTGGTTGGTGAGGCGGTCGATCAGGATAAAGGCGCCGGTGTTACGATTGACCTCAAAAGGATCAAAGGCCACCGGGGCGGCCGTAGAGAGGTTGCAGAACCCGATCTCGTTCAGTTCCAACGTCCGGTCAGCCAGATGCGCCAGCGTGTCGACGTCGATGCGGTGCTTGAGTGCGGTCACCGTGATCGGCACCGTGCGAGTGCCGATCTTCAACAGGTATGAGCGGCCAGGGACGAGCGGGTGTTCGCTCAGCCAGATCACATGGGCGGCAAACTGGTCGACACATTCAGGCGGCGCGTCAGGGGCAGCGAGAAGATCGCCGCGCGCGATATCCGTTGCGCTCTCTAAGGTCAAAGTGATCGCATCGCCGGCAAATGCGCGACCGCGCGCTCCGTCAAAGGTGACAATCTCTTTCACTCGGGCGCAACGGCCCGAGCCCGTGATCAGCACTTCCTCGCCCGGTGCGATCGTGCCCGAAGCGATAGTCCCGCAATAGCCACGGAATTCACCATTTGGGCGGTTTATCCATTGCACCGGAAACCGGAACGGACCTGCCCTGCCGCCGCCGGAAACCTCCACGGAATGAAGATGTTCGACGAGGGTCGGCCCACGATACCACGGCATCCGAGCCGACCGGGCGGTGACGTTGTCGCCAAATCTCGCTGCAAGCGGGATGGCCCGGAGCGAGGCGCTGCCCAGGCCCGCGGCAAAGGCCGAAAACTGGGCGGCGATCTCCTCGAAAGAGCGCTCCTCGAAACCCACGAGGTCCATTTTGTTGACGGCCAGCACTATTTGCCGAATCCCAAAGAGCCAACAGATGTAGGCGTGCCGCTTGGTCTGTGGCAGCACCCCCTTACGCGCGTCTACCAGGATCACGGCGAGTTCGGAGGTCGACGCACCGGTCGCCGTGTTACGCGTGT
This sequence comes from uncultured Alphaproteobacteria bacterium, assembly GCA_963703745.1. Taxonomy (GTDB): domain Bacteria; phylum Pseudomonadota; class Alphaproteobacteria; order ATCC43930; family CGMCC-115725; genus AP-15. The sequence goes on from CAVPFL010000004.1 coordinate 466,782, forward strand.
ACTGTTCGTGGCCGGGCGTATCAGCGACGATAAAGGCACGTTCCGGCGAAGTAAAAAACCGGTAGGCGACATCGATCGTTATGCGCTGCTGCCGCTCGTCCTCAAGTCCGTCCAGCAGCAGCGAAAAATCGACGTCTTCCCCGGCCGTGCCAAGCCGTCGAGATTCCCGCTCCAGTGTCGCCAGCTGGTCGTCGGAGATCAGCGCGCACTCGTAGAGTAGCCGGCCGATCAGCGTCGACTTGCCGTCGTCTACTGAGCCGCAGGTCAGAAACCGCAGCAGGTCCTTGTCGCGCTGCTCGGAAACCGTCACCAAAAATAGCCCTCGCGTCTCTTGAGTTCCATCGCGGCCTCCCTCATCGCGCCGACCGGCTGGCCTTGTCGCTCCGAGCGGCGGGCGTCGCAGTTCGGCGACGATTTCGGCTGGCGTTACCGCGCCGACTCGATCGCTCCCGTCAGCAGAAAATATCCCAGCCTGCGGAACCGCACGCCGTGCATTTCCGGGCGTTCTCCAGGCTTCGGCTTTCCGTCGGGAGCTCGCGGCTCCGGTTTGACGATTCTAGTGCAGCTTGGGCGCCTTGTGAAACTGCGTCCGGTCGACCGATAAAACACGGACCGTCAATGTTTGGTTATCGCGGCCGACTTGCAGCACGACTTCGCTGCCGGCTGGACCAGCCGCCCAAACCTTCCGCCACAAGCCGGCGAGGCTCGCCACCGGATCCTCGCGCACGGCAAGGATACGGTCACCGGGCCGCAGTCCCGCTTTGGTCGCTGGGCCACGCTCGTTGAGACCGGCGACGACAATCGCGTCTTCCACCTCCTGGGCCAACAAGCCAAGCCATGGACGCGCGGGCCGGTTCGGACGACCGTAAGTCAGCATGTCGTCGAGGATCGGCGGCAACAGGTCGATCGGCACCACCATGTTGACATCGCGGCGAAGTTCGCGGCCATTCGCGTTCTGCACATGAAGCGAGCCAATACCGATCAGCCGGCCGTCGGTGCCGATTAGGCCGGCACCGCCCCAAAAGGGGTGTGCAGGTGCGGTAAAGATCGCGTGGTCCAGCACGTATTCCCAATAACCCGCGAATTCCTGCCGAGCGACGACTCTCGCGGCGATGGCGTGACGCCGCCCACCCTCGGCGGCCATGATCGCGCGATCGCCCGCACCGACACGCAGTCCGATCCCGAGATCGATTGGCGGGACGTTCAACCGGCCCAGCGCCTGGACAAGACCAAAGCCGGTTTCTTGGTCATATGCGACGACGTGACCGGGTACGGCACCGCCACCTGCCGAGGTGAGCCAGATTGTCTCGGCTTCGGTGACAAGATAGCCGATAGTCAGGACGAGCCCGTCCTTGCGGATCAAAACACCGCTCCCGGCGCGCTCGACGCCGAGCGACGCGGCGGAGAAAGCGTCCTCAGGGATCGTCGACCGAAGGCCTAGAACCGCGCTCAGCGCGCGATCCAAATCGAAGGCGCAGTCTCCGGGTTTTGGTTGGATCTCCCCCGGTATCTCCCAATCTACGGTTCGCGACATTTTTGGCAACTCGTCAGTGGCAGCTGTTCATAGCATAACGCCTAAAGAGTGCGCCGTGGCTGCTCTCTTGTCAAAACCCGTCTCGGCCCATCTTACTCGGCGCTCCACACTCCTGCCTCTCGCTGCTTGACAAGCCTAGGCGTCCCGGCTATCTGAGCAGCTGAGCAGCACTCTCGGACAAAGAGTGCTAATCCTAGAATCCTTTCGAGTCCGAGGAGGTATCCATGGCATTCCGTCCATTGCACGACCGCGTGCTGATCAGGCGCATCGAGTCGGAAGAAAAGACTGCAGGCGGCATCATTATTCCCCACACGGCCAAGGAGAAGCCGATGGAAGGCGAGGTGGTCGCGGCTGGGCCGGGCGCGCGCGGCGAGGATGGCAAGCTTCAACCGATGGATCTCAGGTCGGGCGACCGCGTGCTGTTCGGCAAATGGTCGGGCACCGAGGTCAAGCTCGATGGTGAAGAGTTGATCATCATGAAAGAGTCCGACGTCATGGGCGTGATCGAGCACGACACCCCCGCTAGAAAGGTCGCTTGAGGAGCACAAAATATGGCAGCCAAGGAAGTCAGATTTCATGCGGATGCCCGCGAGCGGATGCTGCGTGGCGTCGATACTCTCGCCAACACGGTCAAGGTGACCCTGGGTCCTAGAGGCCGCAACGTCGTTCTCGACAAATCTTTCGGGGCGCCGCGCATTACCAAGGACGGCGTTACCGTCGCCAAGGAGATCGAGCTGGCGGACAAGTTCGAGAACATGGGTGCGCAGATGGTGCGCGAGGTGGCCTCGAAGACCAGCGACCAAGCCGGAGACGGCACGACGACCGCGACCCTGCTTGCCCAGGCGATCGTACGCGAGGGCGCCAAGGCGGTCGCGGCAGGGATGAACCCGATGGATCTGAAGCGCGGCGTCGATCTCGCGGTCGACGCGGTCGTCGATGATATCAAGAAGCGCTCGAAGAAGATCTCGACCAATGAAGAAATCGCGCAGGTCGGCACGATCTCGGCCAATGGCGAACGCGAGATCGGCGAGATGATCGCTCAGGCGATGCAGAAGGTCGGCAATGAAGGCGTAATTACGGTCGAGGAGGCAAAGAGCCTCGAAACCGAGCTCGACGTGGTCGAGGGTATGCAGTTCGACCGCGGTTATTTGTCGCCGTATTTTGTTACCAACGCAGAGAAGATGATCGCCGAGCTTGAAAGCCCCTACATTCTCATTTTCGAGAAGAAGCTGTCGGGCTTGCAGGCGATGCTGCCGGTCCTCGAGGCAGTGGTTCAGAGCGGCAAACCGCTGCTGATCGTTGCCGAGGATGTCGAGGGCGAAGCGCTCGCCACCCTCGTCGTCAACAAGCTGCGTGGTGGTCTCAAGGTAGCGGCAGTCAAGGCGCCGGGTTTCGGCGACCGCCGCAAGGCCATGCTCGAGGACATCGCGATCCTGACCAGCGGCCAGGTGATCAGCGAGGATCTCGGGATCAAGCTCGAGAACGTCACACTCGACATGCTCGGCCAGGCCAAGAGAGTCCGTGTCGAGAAAGAGAACACGACAATTATCGACGGGGGCGGCGCAAAGGACGACATCCAGGGCCGCTGCACGCAAATCCGCCAGCAGATCGAGGAGACAACTTCGGACTATGACCGTGAAAAACTGCAAGAGCGGCTGGCCAAGCTCGCCGGCGGGGTCGCGGTAATCCGGGTCGGTGGCTCGACCGAGACCGAGGTCAAGGAGAAGAAGGACCGGGTGGATGACGCGATGCATGCCACACGCGCAGCGGTCGAGGAAGGGGTCGTCGCCGGCGGCGGGTCAGCTCTGCTCTATGCCTCCCGTGCCCTCGAAAATCTGAAGCCGGCCAACAACGACCAACAGGTCGGTATCGACATCGTCAAGAAGGCACTGCTGTACCCGGCTCGACAAATCGCCGAGAATTCCGGGACGGACGGCTCGATCGTCGTCGGCAAGCTGCTCGACAGCAAAGACGTGAACTACGGCTATGATGCCCAGAAGGGCGAGTTCACCGACATGGTACGGGCGGGCATCATCGATCCGACGAAGGTTGTACGGCATGCCTTGCAGGACGCGGCGTCGGTGGCGGGTCTGCTGATCACCACCGAGGCGATGGTGGCAGAGAAGCCCGAACCGAAGACCCCGCCGGCGATGCCGCCGGGCGGTGGGATGGGCGGCATGGACTTCTGAACCGCACACGCTCCACTTTCGGGGCCGCCTGTCCGCGAGAACCCGCGGGCAGGCGGCCTTTCGCTTGAAATAGTGGCGCGTGCGCCTGCCGCAACCCTGCTCTGCCGATGCTGGCAAAATAGGTCGCCTTGCCAGCTGTCTGCCCTCCTCCCATACTGGCCTTCATGCGACGCCTGTTCCTCGATCCTGTTTTCGCGTCGGAGGCCGACCAACCAGCGCGAGCCTGCGATCATCCCGGCTGCGTTGCCGGCGGGGAATTCCGCGCGCCGAAATCCCGGCTCGAGCTCCACGATTATTATTGGTTCTGTCTCGAGCACGTTCGCGCCTACAATTCCGCCTGGAACTATTATGCCGGGTTGAGCGACAGTGAGATCGAAGCCGAGATCCGCCATGACACGGTCTGGCAACGTCCGAGCTGGCGCCTCGGAGATCGCTATGGCCCCGGCTACGCCGCTCGGATCCGCGATTATTTCGACATGTTCTCAGCGAGCGGAGGGCATTCGCGCGCCCGCGCTCGGCGCAATGACAACCGCGCGCGCGAGGCTGCCCAGCGGGCGCTGTCGGCCCGCGAGCAGGCTCTCGCCGTGTTCGAGATCGAGCCGCCGTTCACTCCGGTTCGTCTCAAAGCGCGCTACATAGCACTGGTCAAGCTACATCATCCCGATGCGCATGGCGGAGATAAAGTGGCCGAGGAAAAGCTGAAGATAGTCAATCAGGCCTATGCCACTCTGAAAGCCAGCTATTTCAGTTGAACAATCGTGTTGCGGCGTCCAAATTCCTCCAGCGAACTATCAGGGTAGAAGAGAATAATGCCAACCGCTCAACCAGCGGCGCCGACTGCCGCGTTCCCCTTGGATCAGCCCGATATCACGATTTCCGTCCGTCAGACCTTCGGAATCGACAGTGATCTCCAGGTTCCTGCGTTCAGCCAGGCGAGCGAGCACGTCCCCGATTTCGACGACGCCTACCGCTTTGATCACGACACGACGCTCGCGATCCTTGCCGGCTTTGCCTTCAACCGGCGAGTCATGATCTGTGGCTATCACGGCACCGGCAAATCCACCCACATCGAGCAGGTCGCGGCCCGACTTAACTGGCCGCTGATCCGCGTCAATCTCGACAGCCACATCAGTCGCATCGATCTTGTCGGCAAGGACGCGATCGTGCTGCGCGACAACAAGCAAGTTACCGAGTTCCGCGAAGGTCTTTTGCCCTGGGCTCTGCAGCATCCGGTCGGGCTGTGCTTCGATGAATACGACGCTGGCCGGCCGGACGTCATGTTCGTCATACAGCGGGTGCTCGAGGTCGAAGGCAAGCTCACGCTGCTCGATCAAAACCGCGTAATCCGGCCGCATTCCGGGTTCCGGCTGTTCTCGACGGCGAACACCGTGGGCCTTGGCGACACCACTGGCCTATACCACGGTACGCAGCAGATCAACCAGGGGCAGATGGACCGCTGGAACATCGTCGCGACTTTGAACTACCTGCCGCATGACGCCGAGGTGGACATCGTTCTGGCGAAGGTGCCGAGCTACGACGACGATGAAGGTCGCCGCACCATCAGCGCGATGGTGGCTCTTGCAGATCTGACCCGCGCTGGCTTCATCAACGGCGACATCTCGACGGTAATGTCGCCGCGCACTGTGATGACCTGGGCTGAGAATGCGCGCATTTTCGGTGACTTGGCGTTCGGGTTCAGACTGACTTTCCTCAACAAATGCGACGAGATGGAGCGCCCGACCGTGGCCGAATACTACCAGCGCTGCTTTGGCACGGAGCTGGCGGAGACCGGCGTCAACGCGACCTTGATGTAGGTCGCGATGCGTCTTGCTTGCATTCTTCGTGGATGGCCGGACTTGTTCCGGCCATCCACGGACCCCGTCAACACCGAGACCGGCATCGCGGGGGCCGTGAATCACCGGGTCAAGCTCGGTGATAAACGACCAAAATTCTCATTTCGCCCTAGCGGCTAGCCTATGGCTCAGGAGTTCTCGCCGACCGAAGTCTTCAAGCGTGCGACCGCGGCGACCTTGCGCGCTATTGCCGAGCGCGATGATGTGACTGTCGGCTTCGGGCCGGAAGCGGCTGGGCTGAGCGGTACGCGGGTACGGCTGCCCAACCCGCCGCGCGATCTTCCGGCGGAGGAGGCCGCGCAACTGCGCGGTGCAGCGGACAGTGTGGCGCTGCGACTGCGCTATCACGACGATGCGGTGCACAGCAAACGCGTGCCAGGCTCGCCGCTGGCGCGGGCGGTATTCGACGCGGTCGAGCAGGCGCGGGTCGAGGCTTTAGGTGCCCGGCGCATGGCTGGGGTTGCCACCAATCTCGAGGCGATGCTCGACGAGCAGTATCGGCGGCAAGGGTTCGAACGGATTACCGAGCGAACCGACAGCACGATGGCGGAGGCGGTGCGCTTGCTGACCCGCGAGGCGTTGACCAGGGAGCGGCCGCCGCCCGCGGCGCGGCGCGTTGTCGATCTTTGGCGTCCTTGGCTGGAGGGTCGCATCGGCAAGGATTTCGGCGAGCTCGATCGCACGATCCTCGATCAAGACGCTTACGCGCGGGCGACCCGCAGGCTGCTGCAGGATCTCGAGCTCGATCTAGGTGAGAGCGACGACGAGGCAGAGAGCGAGGAGCAGGAGGGCGGCGAGGAAACCGACGGCGAGAACCAGAGCGAAGGCGAAGGCGCTGCTTCCGGTGCCCAGGACTCGGCCGACGGCTCGCCGATGGACGGCGAGGCCGAGGATGCGCAGGACGCCGCTGAAGCCGGCGATGGCGAAATGATGCCGGGCTCCAGCGATGACGACCCGGGGCGCCCCGGCCGCCCCGGGCAGATGCCGCGCGGCCGCCCCCACGAGACCGCGGTTTACCGCCGCTTTAGCACGATATTCGACGAGGTCATCGACGCCGACAAGCTGTGCGACACGGACGAGCTGTCGCGGCTGCGCCATCTGCTCGACCAGCAGCTCTCCCATTTGCAGAGCGTGATCGCGCGGCTGGCCAACCGACTGCAGCGCCGATTGATGGCCAAGCAGACCCGCGCTTGGGAATTCGATCTCGAAGAGGGCCTGCTCGACGTTGCCCGTCTTTCACGCGTCGTCGCCAACCCGATCCTGCCCCTGGCCTACAAGCGCGAGCGCGAGACTGAGTTCCGCGATACTGTCGTCACGTTGCTGATCGATAATTCCGGCTCGATGCGTGGCCGGCCGATCACAGTTGCGGCGATGAGCGGCGACATCCTCGCCCGCACCCTGGAGCGCTGCGGCGTCAAGGTCGAGATCCTCGGCTTCACGACGCGCGCCTGGAAGGGCGGACAGTCCCGCGAGCGCTGGATCGCCGCGGGCAAACCGGCCAACCCCGGGCGGCTCAACGATCTTCGCCACATCGTCTACAAGGCGGCCGACTCGCCGTGGCGGCGCGCCCGGCGCAATCTCGGGCTGATGCTGCGCGAGGGCATTCTCAAGGAGAACATCGACGGCGAGGCCCTGCGTTGGGCGCACAACCGCCTGCTCGAGCGCACCGAGCAGCGGCGCATCCTGATGGTGATTTCGGATGGAGCTCCGGTCGACGATTCAACGCTGTCGGTCAATCCCGGAAATTATCTCGAAAAGCACCTGCGCGAAGTGATCGCCGAGGTCGAGCGGCTGGGCGAGGTCGAATTGACCGCGATCGGCATCGGCCACGACGTGACGCGCTATTACCGCCGTGCGGTCACGATCGTCGACGCCGAGCAGCTGGGCGGCGTTATGCTCGAAAAGCTCGCCGAGCTGTTCGACGAAGAGCGTAGCTCGCAAACCCGCGTGCGCAGCCGACGCCGAGCTGCCTGACCACGCCCGCGCCGGGGCAAGCCGGGGCGCTCCCCGTGGCGAGGGCGCCGGCGCGAAAACAACGTAAATCGCGACGCCGCACCCGGAAACGTGCAATCAACTATCCGGAATGTTATCTAGATCAACCGGTTAGATCAACATTTGCGACGCCGAGAAACAACGTAATCAGCATCGCCGATCAACGAAAACGGCACAGCCCTCAGGGAGGGAAAACAACAAAGACGGGCTGCCGACGGCACGACACCGTCGTCACCCTGCTGATCGACAATTCCGGCTCGATGCGCGGCCGGCCGATCAAGGTGGCGGCGATCAGCGGCGACATTCTCGCCCGCACCCTCGAACGTTGCGGCCTCAAGGTCGAGAGCCTCGGCTTCACCACCCGCGCCTGGAAGGGCGGGCAGTCGCGCGAGGCGCTGGATCGGCGCCGGCAAGCCGACCAACCCGGGCCGCCTCAACGATCTGCGCCACATCGTCTACAAAGCCGCCGACGCCCCGTGGCGGGGCGCGCGGCGCAATCTCGCACTGATGCTGCGCGAGGGCATCCTCAAAGAGAACATCGACGGCAAGGCCTTGATCTGGGCGCACGAGCGGCTGCGAGGGCGCGCCGAGCAGCGCCGCCATCCTGATGGTGATCTCCGACGGCGCGCCGGTCGACGACTCGACGCACGGGCAGGCGAGGCATGAGTGTAAGATCGAGCGTTCGTTATCGCGCGAAAAACGACACCCTGGTCAAGTCGGGGGGAACGACATTGCCGCTGCCGTGCCGTAGACGGCGCGCGCGCAGGGTCATAATCTCGCCTTATGAAGCACATCGCGGTCCTGACGAGCGGTGGTGACGCACCCGGGATGAATGCGGCGATACGCGCCGTCACGCGCAGTGCGCTCGATCAGGGCATGGCGGTTTCCGGCGTGCTCCAGGGTTGGCAGGGCCTGGTCGACGGTCAGTTCCGCCAGCTCAGCGCACGCGACGTCGGCGGCATCATCCAGGTCGGCGGGACGTTTCTCGGCAGTGCTCGGTCCGCGGAATTTCCAGAGGAAAGCGGTCGGTCCAAGGCGCTGCGCAACCTCGCCCAACGGGGCATCGATGGGGTGGTGGTGATTGGCGGCAACGGATCTCAGGCCGGTGCCTACATGCTGAGCCAACTCGGGGTCCACGTGGTCGGCATCGCATCGACGATCGACAACGACCTCTTCGGGACCGACATCACCATCTGCGACACCGCGATCAATGTCACGCTCGAGGCGATCGACCGCCTGCGCACGACCGGTTCCTCGCACAATCGCGCGTTTCTGGTCGAAACCATGGGACGGGACTGCGGCTATCTGGCGATAATGGCGGGTCTCGCAGGCGGTGCCGAAGTCATCTCAATTCCCGAGTTTGAGGTATCGGCAGGCGAGATTGCGCAGCGGCTGCGCGCCGCATTCGAGCGCGGCAAGACGCATGCCATCGTGGTGATCGCCGAGGGTGTGAAAGAAAATGCCGCCAAGATCCTTGCTTATTTCGACGCCGATAAGCAGAGGGTGGGTTTTGAGCTGCGTGCCACTACGCTCGGGCACGTCGTGCGCGGCGCTCCGCCCAGCGCCTTCGATCGCCTGTTGGCGACCCGGCTGGGGGTCAATGCCGTCAAGTCTCTGAGCAATGGCGAGGCCGGCGTCTTGATCGGCTATCAGAAAAACGAAGTCACGCAAACCCCGCTCGCCGACATCGTCGGACGCATCAAGCCGATCGACACCGAACTGGTCGAACTGGCGCGCATCCTGGCGAAGTTATTGCGCAAACTCTTGTGCAACGCCGGACATCCCGGCGCAGCCTCGGGCTGATGCTGCGCGAGGGCATCCTGAAGGAGAACATCGACGGCGAGGCGCTGGTCCGGGCGCATGACCGCCTGCGCGCCCGCACCGAGCCGCGGCGCATCCCTGATGGTTATTTCCGACGGCGCGCCGGCCGACAACTCCACCCTCTCGGTCAACCCCGGCAACTACCTCGAAAAGCATCTGCGCGCAGTAGTCGCCGCTGAGCGGGATCGAGTCCACCCTCTGTTATCGCCGCGCAGTGACGATCGTCGGTGCCGAACAATCGCGGCCGCGTCATGCTCGAAAAAAATCGGCCGAACCTTCGGCAGGAAAAGGGCACCAACAGCCGCGTGAAGAGCCGCGCCGTCGCACCGCACAACAGTGGTGGCACGAGGTTCCTGGTTCGTTCTTGACAAACGGGCGCCAAGGACATATGGTTGCCGGCGTTCATCATAAGATCGGTAATCAGCGATGATGCCCTTGCTGCGCACAACGCGCGGGGATCGGCAGGAGGCGTCGCTCCCGACGCGTTCACTTGGCGATGACCTTCACAGAAGAGGGTCTCGTGCTCGGTGCCGGCACTGTGCTCGCCAAAGCGATCGTTGATCCCTGGGGAAGGCCTGCGCTCGCCGTTGATGGCGCCGAGGAGCGCATCCTTGCGTTGCTCTCAATTGCCTACGGCAAAGGCGTCGATCCGGCCATTCTTGACCATATTCGCCGAGCTTCGGAACAGTGGAGCCGTGGAGAGCTGCACCTCGCCCTGATCCACCTCGCCTATACCGGTCTCTCAGAGTTAACCGACGAGCAGGAATGCTCATTCCGCCTCTTCATGGCGGCGCGGGCGCTCGCCGACGGGGTTGCTCTTCGTGATCTGCTCACGGCCTGCGGGCTCGACACCGTACCTCTCGATCTCCTCAAAGCCCGCTTCAACCCCAACCAACCGCGCGTTCCTAAGGGCAATCCGGGTGGCGGCCAATGGAGCAGCAACGGATCGGGAGCGCGCCGCCGAGACGAGTCAACCCGGTCTCTGTTGCTGCCTGCCGAGTACACTCACGTTCGCGAAATGCCACATTACGCCAAGATGGTCATACCGCGGGACGGAGTTCCCGTGCTGGATCCGGACTCGCCGACAAAATTCCTGATGGCGCCAGCCCGCGCCGACTTCCGCGAGGTATATGCCGCTGGGCGGGCGATTGCGCATCTGCCATTCTCTGAGCAATACGCCCGCGCCCGCGCTGCCATTGCCCAAGAGGGCACCTACGACTTTCAACGTGAGGTACAAGGACAGAAATTCTATGACCCTTACGTACACGCCGCCAACTATGCGGTTGGCGTGTATATGGCGGGTGCCGGCTATTCACTAGAGACCACACTTGCATTCGCCAAACTGTATGCGCTGCGCCACTCGAGCAATTATGACGCCCAGGACCAATTGGGCTGGATCGAGCGCGGCTGGACGGACGCTGTCCGGGGCCGATGGCGCTAGTGCTCTCGACAGTACGAGCGTCGTCGTTGAGCGTCAGGTTATTCAGACAGGGCGCATTGGTAACTGCGCTGATCGGTCTGGCTGTCGTTATTTACTATCTCGCCCGATACATAATGGTGTTGGTTCTCTTCAGCTCCATTGTCGGCAATCACAATGTCAGCGAAGATTCCGTCAAAAATGGACGCGGTGACGAGGCGACGGCTTCGACCGAAGCCTCTGGCAATTGGGGAGATCCCGACGAAACAGTTATTCGGCTTCGGCGGGCTCATAATTGGTTCTGGACAACGCTGGTGGAAGCGGAAAGCTTTGGTGTTCGGGAGAAGCTCAATTGGAGAAACGACGATGCGCTTGACGTTGTGCTTGGCTTTGGGTGCTTGGAGAATGCAACGCATCGAGTTGAGGAGGTCGGTTCAATACGCATCTACTATCATTTCAGTGATGGCGACAGAACTCTTGCAACAGATTGCCCCGATTAAATAGCCCCAGGCCAGTGCTGTGCTCCCTATTTCGCACAGGCCGATCTTTACAGTCGGGAATGGCTTTCGTCGCGCTGGCCGATCCTGCCCCCGGGCCTATAAGCACGAGAGACCGAGTTCCGCGATACTGTCGTCACCCTGCTGATCGATAATTCCGGCTCGATGCGCCGCCGGCCGATCACCGTGGCGGCGATAAGCGGCGACATCCTTGCCCGCACCTTGGAGCGGTGCGGCGTCAAGGTCGAGATCCTCGGCTTCACGACGCGCGCCTGGAAGGGCGGGCAGTCTCGCGAGCGCTGGATCGCCGCGGGCAAACCGCCCAACCCCGGGCGGCTCAACGATCTTCGCCACATCGTCTACAAGGCGGCCGACTCGCCGTGGCGGCGCGCCCGGCGCAATCTCGGGCTGATGCTGCGCGAGGGCATTTCTCAAGGAGAACATCGACGGCGAGGCGCTGCGCTGGGCGCACAACCGCCTGCTCGAGCGCACCGAGCAGCGACGCATCCTGATGGTGATTTCGGATGGAGCTCCGGTCGACGATTCAACGCTGTCGGTCAATCCCGGAAATTATCTCGAAAAGCACCTGCGCGAGGTGATCGCCGAGGTCGAGCGGCTGGGCGAGGTCGAATTGACCGCGATCGGCATCGGCCACGACGTGACGCGCTATTATCGCCGCGCCGCCACGATCGTCGACGCCGAAAAGCTGGGCGGCATCATGCTCGAAAAGCTCGCCGACCTGTTCTACGAGGAGCGCAGCTCGCAAACCCGGGTAAAGAGTCGCCGGGTGGCCTGATCGGCCATCCGGCGGGGGTGACGGTGCCGGGGCTCCGGCCCGGTGCAAGCTCAGGCGACCTGAAGCTCGGCCATCAGCACCGTGCCCTTCGTCTCCGGGCTGAGCAGCAGCGACACGACGACGCTGGCGGCAGCGACGACGGTACCGACCAGCATCGGGGTGGCGTAGCCCAAGCCGAAATTGACCGCGGCGAACGCCAGGATCGGCGCTACGAGCCCACCGAATATTGCGCCCTGGTGGTAGCAGAAGGCGCTCGCCGTTGCCCGTACCTCGGTAGGGAAGCGTTCCGCGAGGTAGGCGGGGAGCTGGCTGTAGAGAGCGCCGCCGAACGCGCCTTGCAGGCCAAAGCCGACCGTGATCCAGAATTCGCTGCCGGTGAACAGATAAAGTGGCGCGATCGGGATCGCGATCGCGGCCGGGATGATCATCGCCCAGCGCCGTCCGATAATGTCGGACGTCCAGCCCCAGAAGCACATGCCGAGGAAGCTCAGGATGTTGGCGAGCATGAAAGGCACCGCGGTCCCCATCGCGGTCAGCTTCAGGTCTTGCTGCAGGTGTGTCGCGAACAGCGACCAGATCGAATAGTAGAGGACAAAATTGCTCGCCATCCACCAGCAGGCCAACAGCGTATTTCCCAGCATTCCCCGCTGGAAAATCTTGATCAGCGGGGCACGCACCTCGCGCTTCTGCATGCGCTGCAGCCTGCGGTTTTCGAGCCAGACCTCGGGCTCCTTGACGAAATAGCGGACATAAATGATCGACAGGGCGGGCAGGACGCCGACCCATAACATGCCGCGCCAGCCGATGGTGTCAAAGAACAGGCCATAAATCACGCTAGACAGCAGGAAACCGATGCTCCACGAGCCCTGCAGAACCCCGCTCATGAAGCCACGCGAGCGCTGCGGCCAGGTCTCCATCGCGAGCGCCGCGCCGGCCGGCCATTCCGCACCCATGCCGATGCCGAGCAACGTGCGGAATATCAACAGGAACAAGAAGGTCGGCGAAAACCCGGCGATAAAGTTGCAGATCGAGTACCAGAAGATCGAGATCATCAGCGGCGTCTTGCGCCCGATCCGGTCGGCAAGCCAGCCGGACCCGACAGCTCCGATGAGCCGCATCCATAAAGTCAGCGTGAAGACGATCGCCACTTCGCTGGTCGGTACGTGGAATTCGTCTGCGATCGGCTTGATGATCAGCAAGAACACAGTGAAGTCGAAGGCGTCGAGGGTCCAGCCCAGCCAAGCCGCCCACCAGGCGTACCATTGGTCTTTGGTGGGTTCCTTCCACCATGCGATGCTGTTTACGATCTCTCGCTCGACTGCCGCCATAACTCACGCCTCCTCTTCAATGTGCTCTCTGGCCAGGCCTTAGCCTGCGATTTCGGGTCAGGCTACCGATAGTTCGGCAACCATGACCGTCCCCTTGGTCTCCGGGCCGTACACAACCGACAAGATGAAATTGGCCAATCCGAACAGAGTGCCGATCAGCATCGGGATCGCAAACCCTAGCTCCCAGCCCGGCGCTGTCGCGAAATAGGTCAGGATCGGCGGCACCATGGCGCCGGGTATGGCACCGACGTGATAGCAGAAGCCGGTAGCGGTGCCGCGGATCTCGGTCGGAAATCGCTCGGTCAGATAGCTCGGCACCTGCCCGTACATGCCGCCGCCGGCAAACAGCCCCTGCAACATGAAGGCGATGACCACCCAGGTGAAATTGCCAGAGAACAGGTAGATCGGGACCAGCGGGATCGCGCACAGCGCCGGAATGATCATCGCAGGACGGCGGCCGAACTTGTCCGACACCCACCCCCAGCCCGAACTGGCGAGAAACACGAACAGGTTGGCCAAGATCAGCGGGGTCGCAATCAGCGCCGGGCTCAGGCCTAAATCCTTTTGCAAATGGGTCGCGAACAGCGCGTTGATCGAATAGTAGGTGACAAAGCCTGCCGCCTGAAACCAGCACGTGGTCACGGTGTTGCCGAGCATGCCGGGCTTGAAGATCTTGAGCAACGGCACCCGTACCTCACGCTTTTGGGCGCGCTGCAGACGGCGGTTCTCGAGCCATACTGCCGGCTCCTTGACAAAGTAGCGGATGTAGACGAGGGCCAATGCCGGCGCAATGCCGACCCACAACATGCCGCGCCACCCGAAGTATTTGAAGAAGAGGCCGTAGATCGCGCTCGATAGCAGGAAACCTAGACCCCAGGAGCCCTGCAGGACGCCGCTCATAAAGCCGCGCGAACGAATGGGCCAGGTCTCCATTGCCAGGGACGCGCCGGCCGGCCATTCGGCACCCATGAAGAAGCCGAGCAGCGCACGGAAAAACAGCAGGAACAAGAAGGTCGGCGAGAACCCGGCGATGAAATTGCACATCGAGTAGCCGAAGATCGAGATCATCAACGGCACTTTGCGGCCCATCCGGTCGGCCATCCAGCCTGACGCCGTGGCGCCGATAAGCCGCATCCACAGGGTCAAGGTGAACACGATCGTGACGTCGGTCAGCGGGACGTTGAACTCCTGCGATATCGGCAGCATGATCAGCAGGAAGATCGTGAAGTCGAAGGCGTCCAGGGTCCAGCCGAGCCACGCCGCTCCGAACGCGTACCACTGATCGCCGGTCGGCTCCTTCCACCAGGGGACATCTCTCATGGTCTCGACCGCCGACATACTCGACCTCCGCTCGCTTGGCGCCGCGCCTCGAAGCCTTGCGGTTATCGTAGAGCAGCGATGTGCAATTGTCTGTTGTTTTTTATGGTGAATTTTTGAGCAGACGGCCCCACCGACTCAAGCGAGCACTAGATCCGGCACCATCTCCTTGCCCTTCGTCTCGGGGCCGAAGAAGAGCGCCAAGCACCAGCTCGCCGCCCCGATCATACAGCCGACCAGCATTGGGATCGAGAACCCCATATTGTAGTTGACGGCAAAATAGGTGATCACTGGTGGCACGAGACCACCGAATATTGTTCCGAGATGATAGCAGAAGGCGCTCGCCGTTGCCCGGGCTTCGGTCGGAAACCGCTCGGTCATGTAAGACGGCACCTGGGCGCCGGCGCCGCCGCCGAGGAGCGCTCCCTGCAACACAAAGCCGATCACGATGACCGTGAAGTTGTCGCTAAGCATATACCAGAACGCCACCGGGATCCCCAACAGCCCCGGGATGATCATCGCCCAGCGGCGGCCGATGCGGTCGCCAGCCCAGCCCCAGCCGACACTCGCCAAGAACACCATCAGGTTCGCAAAGATGATCGGCGTGGCGATCAATGCGGGGCTCAGGCCGAGATCCTTTTGCAGATGCGTAGCGAACATGCCGTTGATCGAGTAATAGGTAACCAGGCCGCCTGCCATCCACCAGCACGCCAGCGCTGTGTTACCGATCATGCCGCGTTTGAAGATGCTGAAGAGCGGGAACCGCACTTCGCGATTTTCTGCGCGTTGCCGCCGGCGGTTTTCGACCCACACCGGCGGCTCTTTGACGAAATAGCGCACATAAACCACCGTCAGCGCCGGCAAAATGCCGAGCCAGAGCAGGCCGCGCCAGCCGATCGAGTTGTACAACAGCCCGTAGGCGGCACTCGACAGCAGGAAGCCGATGCCCCACGACCCCTGCAATACCCCGCTCATGAAGCCGCGCGAGCGGATGGGCCAGCTTTCCATTGCGAGGGCTGCGCCGGCCGGCCACTCCGCGCCCATGCCGAAGCCGAGCAGCGCGCGGAATACAAACAGGAACCAGAAGGTCGGAGAGAAGCCGGCGATAAAGTTGCAGATCGAATACCACAGGATCGAGATCATCAGCGGGATCCGACGGCCGACGCGATCGCCGAGCCAGCCCGAGCAGACCGCGCCTACGAGGCGCATCCACAGGGTGACCGTGAACACGACCGCCACGTCGGTCAGCGGCACCCCGAATTCCTGCGAGATCGGCAACATGATCAGCAGGAAGATCGTGAAATCGAACGAGTCCAAGGTCCAACCGAGCCAAGCAGCCACCCAGGCAAGCCATTGATCCTTGGTCGGCTCCTTCCACCACGGGATGGACTTGATTGTCTCGATCGCTGCCATCGTTGTACCTCCCGTTACAAAACGGCTCCTGTTGCGGAGCTCAACCGAAATAAAAAATTAGTCCATACGGAAGCTCGCGAGCGAGGCTCAAGCGACTGACAGTTCAGAGCTCAGAACCTTGCCGCGGGTTTCCGGGCCGGCCAATACCGCCAAGGCGACGCTGATGCAGCCGAGAATAGTGCCGACCGCCATCGGGACTGCGAACCCCAAATGCCAGTTGATGGCGAAATAGGTGATGACCGGAGCGGTCAGACCGCCGAAGATCGCGCCTTGGTGATACACAAAACCGCTTGCTGTCGCGCGCACCTCGGTCGGGAATCGCTCGGCGAGATAAGCCGGGTAGAGGACATGCATGCCTCCGCCGCCGAATGCTCCCTGTATCGTGAAAAACACAACGATCATCGTGTAGTCGCCGGTCATCAGATAGAACGGCGTGATCGGGATCGTCAGTAGGGCGGGGACGATGATGGCCATGCGCCGGCCGACCCGATCCGCCAGCCAGCCCCAGAACGACCCCGACAAAAAGAACACTATGCTTTGCAACATGACCGGCAAGGCGACGAGCGCCGGGCTGAGCTGCAAATCCTTTTGGAGATATGTCGGGAACAACCCGCCGACCGAGTAGCCGACAACAAAGGCGCTGGCCATCCACCAGCATGCCGTCAGGGTGTTGTGGAGCAAGCCCCGCTGAAAGACTTTGAGCAGCGGCACACGCACCTCGCGCTGCTGGACGCGCTGCAACCGGCGGTTCTCGACCCAGACCGGCGGCTCTCTGACAAAGCGGCGCACATAGAGGATCGACAATGCCGGCAGGACGCCGATCATCAGGAGACCGCGCCAGCCGATCGACGTATAGAGCAGGCCATAGGCTGCGCTCGACAGCAGGGCGCCGATGCCCCACGAGGCTTGCAGGACGCCGGCCATAAAGCCGCGCGAGCGGATCGGCCAGGTTTCCATCGCCAGCGCCGCGCCGCAGGGCCATTCCGCACCCATGCCGATGCCAAGCAAGGCGCGAAACAAGAACAGGAACCAAAAAGCCGGAGAGAAGCCTGCAATGAAGTTGCACGCCGAATACCAGGCGATCGAGATCATTAGTGGTTTCTTGCGCCCGATCCGATCGGCGAGCCAGCCCGAGGCGGTGGCGCCCACCAGCCGCATCCACAGGGTCAGGGTGAAAACCGCGGTCACCGCTGTCAGCGGGACGTTGAACTCCTGCGAGATCGGCAGCATGATCAGCAGGAAAATCGTGAAATCGAAGGCGTCCAAAGTCCAACCGAGCCAGGCGGCGGACCAGGCCAACCATTGGTCCTTGGTCGGCTCCTTCCACCACGGGATGGGCCCTATGGTCTCGACCGCCGCCATGGTTCCCTCTCCTGTTTCGAACCGGCTCCCGAATCGGAGCCTTGCAGAGACTGTATGGCAGCGATGCGCGAATGTCTTGAGCTTTTTTAACGATTTTTGTCCGCGCGCCGATGCTGACCGAGCTGGTCGCGACGGATGCCGCTGATCGCGGCTTGCTTTACAACACCCTGACCCGGTCGGACGCTTCAGTGCCGGGCTGACCGGAGCGGCATACGGATGACCGAAGAGCGCAGCGGTGCGATCGAGGAGCGAGATCAGGCGGCGGCGACTGCAACCTGGCAGCGCACGCTTTGGGCGATGGTCGGGATCCAGTTCATCAATACGATGGCGTTTTCGGTGCTGAGCCCGATCATGCCGCTATTCCTGCCGGTGCTCGGTGTCGAAACGCCGAGCGCGGTTGCTCTGTGGTCCGGCATCCTCAACGGCGTCACCTCCTTTATCGCGGCCTTTGCTTCGCCGCTCTGGGGACGCGTCGCCGACCGCCGCGGCCGCAAGCTGATGCTGCTGCGCTCGACCCTCGCGATCGGCGCGTTCACCGCGCTGATGGGCGTGGCGGCGAATATTTGGCAGTTCTTCGCGTTTCGCGCGCTGATGGGGGCGTTTGCCGGCTTTTCCAGCGCATCCATCGCGCTGGTGGCGAGCCAGGTCCCCGAAAGACGGCTCGGCTTCGCTCTCGGCTGGCTCAGCACCGGCCAGCTCGTCGGCTCGCTGGTAGGTCCGCTGATCGGCGGGGCATTGGCCGATCTGACCGGCAGCTACCGGATCCCGTTCTACTGCACTTCGGCGACCATTCTGATGTCGAGCGGGCTCGTCTGGATCACCGTGCGGGAGCGCTTCGTGGCACCGTCGCACACCCGCGGCGGGAGGTCGATCCTCGGCAGCCTGATCGCGGTGGCGCGCTCACCGGGCCTTCTGGCGCTGTTCTTTGTGCTGCTGATGGCGCAGTTCGGTGTGCGGACTGTGCAGCCGGTCGTGACGTTGTTCGTGCAGGAGCTGGTCGGGGCGCGGCCCGATCTTGCGACTTTGAGCGGCATCGCCTTCTCGGTGACCGGGCTTTCCAACGTCATCGCGGCACCGTTTCTCGGCAACCGCAGCGACGTGATCGGCTATCGCCGGGTCTTGCTGATCTGTCTGTTGGGGGCGAGCCTGACGACCCTGCCGCAGGCCTTCACCAATAGCTACTGGGCCTTCACCGCCCAGCGGTTCGCGGTCGGGTTGTTCATTGGGGGCATCCTGCCGACCGCTAATGCGCTGATCGGGCGGCTCGTCCCGCGGGCTGAGCGCGGGACGGTTTACGGCATCACCGCATCGGCGATGTTTCTCGGCAATTCAATGGGTCCGCTGACCGGTGGCGCGGTAGCCGCAGCCTTCGGACTGCGCTGGGTGTTTCTGGTCACCGCCGCAGTGCTGCTGGCGAACCTGGTGTGGGTCTATTACCGAGTCCCGGAATACGTCGATCGCGAGAACTGAACGTAGGAAAACGCCGCGTTATTCGGCGGCGTGCGGGGCGGTCATTGGGGGGAGGTGGCGGGTTAACGCGGCGACGAGGCCGTCGGCCTCGGCCGTGGTTGTGTCGAACCGGCAGACGAAGCGCGCTAGACTCTGGCTACGCCGATAGAACTGAAAGCCGTCGGCTGCGAGGCAGTCCATTGTCGTGCTCGGCAGTTCGAGAAAGATCTCGTTGGCCTCGACCGGCGCCAATAGACGGGCGGCGGGGGTGTCGCCCAGCCCCGCTGCAATGCGGGCTGCAATCGCATTCGAAGCGCGCGCCATGTCTAGCCAGAGACCGTTCTCGACATAGGCGAGCAGCTGGGCCGAAGCGAAACGCATCTTGGACCAGACTTGGCCGGCGCGGCGCATCTGCACCGCAACGATTTCGGCAAGGTCCGGCGCAAAGACGACGATCGCATCGCACAGCGCGCCGCCATTCTTTGTCGCCCCGAACGACATGATGTCGACACCCGAACGCCACGTCGGTTCTGCCGGGCTGCACTCAAGCCGTGCCAGCGCATTGGCAAAGCGCGCTCCGTCCATATGAAGCCTGAGGCCGCGCCCTTTGGCCACCTCGGCGACGGCGCGGATCTGGTCAAGTGTATAGACTGCACCAAGATCGGTCGCCTGCGTCAGACTGACCGCGCTGGGCTGACCCCGGTGGATCTGCCCCGGCGCAATCCCTGCAAGTGCATCGGCAAGGCAATCGTCATTGATCCTGCCGTGATGCCCCCCGACGGCGACAAGCTTTAGGCCGCCGCCGAAGAACCCCGCGGCATTGGCCTCGGCGGTATTGATGTGCGCGACCTCGCTACAATAGACAATCCCCCATGACGGGCCGAGCGAGGCCAATGCCAAGGCGTTCGCGGCTGTTCCGGTGGCGACCGGAAAAACACGCACCGCGGTCTCGAAAAGCTCGGAGAAGCGCCGTTGCAATGCCGCGGTCCAATCGTCCCCGCCGTAGCCCAAGGCAGTGTCATGGTTCGCCCGGATCAGAGCCTCGATAATCTCCGGTGCGGCGCGGCCGGTGTTGTCGCTGCGGAAGTCGATCATCATTTCATCTCCACTGCGCGCTCAATGCCGTGAGCCCTTTCCGGCTCCGCCATGCGCCGGAGCAACGGCGAGGTGAGCCAGGCGGAGCAGGATCGTGTGGCGCGGCGGGCCAGCCTGGGCGTAGGCCGGCGCCCGCAGATGAGCGCCGTGCAGCCGAGGAGCCCGGTCGGCATCCCGGCGATGCATGAAGGCGGTCTGAAGCGCTTTAGCCCGGTTGACGCTTCGGGCCACCAGCGCAGCGATATGGTTGACCCACTGTGCGCGGCCGGACCGGGCCATCGCCGACGCAGCGAGCGCCACCCGGTGCACGGCCGGACGCACTTGCGGCGAACCCATCAGCACCGGGGCATCCTGTAATCGCTGCTCGGGCAGAGTGATCAACGCTGGCGTCACTGCACCCCCATTGACGAAAACTGATCGCGGCACAACGCTGGCAAATCCGCGGTTGGCAAAATGTTCGTCAAAGACCTCGAGCGGCGGTTCGCCGTTGGCGTCCAACTGGATCGTGTCGAGATCCGCGACATCGCCCCGGTTCAGGCTGCGAACGTAAGCCGGATCGCGGCTGTAGCTCGGCCAATAGGCCTCGCCGGGCGCGAGCGGGAACCAGCCGATGCCCGGCTCGGTGCTGTCGGCCACACTCAGCCCGACGCCCCGGGTGCCGAGGAAGGCGACCACGGCGGACATGTATCCGGGGTGCTCCACAAACTTGCCCGGGACCCAAACCCAGTGCTCGCCGACAAGGGCCCAGCGGCCGTAGTGAGACGGAGCAAATCCCCAAGGCTGATCGTCGACCCAAGTCCAGCCCCAAGGCGCGATCCAGCGCCAATGGCCGTCGCGATAGGGCGCCCAATCTGCCGGCAACGCTTTCGGCGCCCAGATGACGCCGTATTCGGCGGTGCTCTTCCAGCTTCCCGCCGCATCGAGCTCGGCAAAGCCGGTCATAGAAGGGGAAATGTAATAGGGTGCCGCAAGACGCGTCTCGTCGTAATCGCGCGACCGGCACCACTCGATGAAGTCATCGCTTGCCTCCGGCGGGATCGTCGCATCGGTCGAGCCCGAACCTCCGGATAGCACTCCTGCCGCCGAAACCGCGATACGTCGGGTGCCGGCGTCGATATCGTAACGGCCGGGCTGCACCAGCGGGACGCCTTCGCCTGAAACCTGGACCTCGACGCTTTCGCCGTCGTCGAGCCGGCGCAAGGCAAAGCCGATCCGTCCCCCGACAACGGCGATCTGGATGGCGCGATCGTCCAATTTGGTAATTTCGATCTCACTCTCGGGGGCGAGGTCGATCGTGTCGGCGCCAATCTCGATCTCTGCGCGGGCTTGCGCGCCGGTGCGCACGGACGCGCCGGCCACGACCGGAAAGTTCAGCACCGCGTCGAGCCATTCCTCCGAAGCGCGGACACTGACATTTCCGGAGACGAGGCTCATCCGGCCGACCCGGTCGGGCGGCGCTTCGTCTATGGGCGCGGTGACGCCAGCATCGACATTTGGAATTAGCGCTGCCGGCGGAGCCGCCTCTGTCGCGAGCGTCAGGACAGCAAGAATCGTGGCAAAAACGCTGATTAAAAAAAGCTGCACGGCTTCACCCCCCCCCGGTGGCCTTCGAAGCAACTCTAGCAGATCATGCTTGCCGGCAACCAAGAAACTGAAACGAAATCTGTTTTTCCGCGCAATAGATGAGGCGCTAACACTCGTACATCGCGTTTAAATTTAGTGATCGGATTTCCCCAGCCCCGTAGTTACAATCGCGTTTGCTGAAAGCGCTGGATTATGCCCGCAAGACCACCGGCCGACATCGCGATTATTGTGCTCAGCCCCACCGGCGCGCCGCTCGGCCGTCGCCTGCAGGCGGCATTACCGGGTTCCCGGCTGCACGGGCCGGCCGCACACCCAGCCGATTGGGACGAAAGCTATGATCGCGCATCGCTGCACATCGCAAGGCTGTTCGAGGCGGGCCGGCCGATCCTCGGCCTCTGCGCCAGCGGTATCCTGATCCGCGCGGTGGCCCCGTTACTCGCTGCCAAGCAGGCCGAGCCGCCGGTGGTCGCGGTTGCCGAGGACGGCTCGGTCGCGGTACCGCTCGTCGGCGGGCACCACGGGGCAAACGCGCTTGCCCGTGCTGTCGCGTCGCTAACCGGCGGGATTGCGGCGATCACCACCGCAGGAGACCTGAGGCTTGGCTTGGCCCTCGACGAGCCCCCGCTGGGCTGGCGGATTGCCAATCCCGAGAGGGTGAAGCCGATCGCAGCGGCGCTCTTAGGAGGCGAGCCCGTGGCACTGGTCGCGGAGACGGGCGCGGATTGGCTGCGTGCAGCAGCGATCGGCTGGGTAGACCGGGCCGAACGGCATGTCCTCGTGACCGACCGCTACGTCGATCCCGCAACCGATGCCCTGGTCTTTTACCCGCCGGTCCTTGCATTGGGTGTCGGCTGCGAGCGGGGCTGCTCGGCCGAGGAGGTTTCCGATCTCGCGCATTTGACTTTGGCGGAAGCAGGGCTCACCGCGATGGCGGTCGCCGCGGTGGTGTCGGTCGAGTTGAAGCTCGCCGAACCGGGGATTCAGGCGCTCGCCACGGCTCTCGGCGTCGCGGCACGGTTCTTTCCGGCCTCGCGCTTGCTTGCTGAGACGGAACGTCTCTCCGAGCGCTCGGCGGCGGTGTTTCGCGCGACCGGCTGCTGGGGGGTTGCGGAAGGAGCAGCGCTTGCCGCCGTCGGACCAGACGGTGTGCTCGTCGTGCCAAAGCGCAAATCGCGGCGCGCGACCTGCGCGGTGGCGCGCGCGCCGCAGCCGATTGACGTCGATGCGATCGGGCGCCGGAGAGGGACGCTCGCGGTGATCGGCATCGGCCCGGGCGACCCCTCCTGGCGCACCCCCGAGGCGAGCGCGGCATTGGCACGCGCGACCGATGTCGTCGGTTACGGCCTTTATCTCGACCTGCTCGGACGCGCGATAGCGGACAAGAACCGCCATACGAGCGCGCTCGGCGAAGAGGAGGCACGGGTGCGCCACGCGCTCGATCTCGCCGCCAAAGGCCGCTCGGTAGCACTCGTCTCCTCGGGCGATGCCGGGATTTATGGCCTCGCTTCGCTAGTCTTCGAGCTGCTCGACCGCGCGGCGAAACCGGAATGGCGAACCGTCGAGCTCCTCGTTTGTCCCGGCGTCTCGGCGCTGCAGGCCGCTTCTGCTCGGGCCGGAGCGCCGCTCGGTCACGATTTCTGCGCGATCTCGCTCTCCGACCTGATGACCCCGTGGGAGACGATCCGCATCCGCCTCGAAGCCGCGGCGACGGCCGATTTCGTCGTGGCGCTCTACAACCCACGCTCGGCGCGACGGCCGGGGCGGCTTGCCCAAGCGGTCGAGATCCTGTTGTGCCATCGCTCGCCGCAGACACCGGTGTTTATCGGTCGCAACCTCGGGCGCGCCGGCGAAGAATGGCATATCCTGGCTCTCTCAGAGCTGGCGAGCGCACAGATCGACATGCTGAGCCTGGTCCTCGTCGGCAATAGCACGACCCGCCGGGTGGACGGTGATCGGTCCTGGCTCTACACCCCGCGAGGTTATTTCGGCGGCGGCTGATGGCGGTGCATTTCATCGGCGCCGGCCCCGGCGCTCCCGACCTGATCACGGTGCGCGGGCTGCGGCTGATCGAGCGCTGCCCGGTCTGCCTCTATGCTGGCTCGCTGGTGCCGCGCGCGATCCTCGCTGCCGCACCGACCGATGCCCGGGTGATCGACACCGCACCCCTGACCTTGGACGAGATTACCGCGCACATGAGCGAGGCGCATCGAGGCGGGCTCGAGATCGCTCGGCTCCATTCTGGCGACTCGTCGCTCTATGGCGCGATCGCCGAGCAGATGCGGCGGCTCGCCGCGCTCGGCATCCCCTATGATGTAACCCCGGGGGTGCCGTCCTTCGCGGCCGCAGCAGCCGCACTCCGCTGCGAGCTGACCCTGCCTGAGGTAGCCCAGACGGTAATCCTGACCCGCACCGCGACGCGCTCCTCGCCGATGCCCGAGGGTGAGGCGCTCGAGCGCCTCGGCGCGAGCGGCGCTACCCTGGCGATCCATCTCTCGATCGCGAACCTCGCGCGCGTCGTTCGCTCGCTAATTCCCGCTTACGGCGCGGATTGTCCGGCAATTGTTGCGTATCGGGTCAGCTGGCCCGATGAGCTGCTGATCCGCAGCACCCTTGGAGACATCCGCGACAAGGTAAAGGAAGCCCGCGTTACTCGGACCGCGCTGGTACTAGTCGGCCGCGCACTCGCCGCCGGGAGTGCGCCCGAGAGCCGCCTTTACTCCGTCGACCATCATCACCTAATGCGTCGGCGCCGCGGCTAGCGCGGCACCAATGCTGCGCTCTGTCCTTTACAGGGAGTTGCGCGGCCAAATCATCGTGCGCCACATATGAGCAACCGGGGAATTGTCAAACCCGAGACCTTGCTTCGGCTGGCTGAAGTGTCTGCCAATCACGTCTTCGAAACAAGGAATAACCGTGCGTACACCAACCGCAAGCGGCTTGCTCGGGTCGACAATTTCGGATCGGCGGGCGAGACCAAAAATCCCGATGCTCTCATCCCAATCCCTCGATCTCGGGTGACGCCAGCGCCTACCGCGAGGAAGCCCTGGCGATCTCGACGCTCTTGGCCAATTTCAAGGCGCGCTGCAGGTGGTCCTCGATCTTGGGGAGGGTGCGTTGTGCAAATTCCTTGAGGTCTGCGTCGGTGCCGTTCTGGATCTCGTATCGGAAAAGTGCAGCGTTGCCTTTCTGATAGTCGACCTGGCCCTCCACATAGTCGCGGTCGAATGTCGCGGCTCTGTCGGCCTTGAGCGAAGCAATCATTGCGTCGTAGGCACCTTGCAACAAAGTGTTGGGGGGTGCGGTAACCCGCTCGCGCCGCAGGATGCGGGAGAGCATCGACACTGTATGTGGTAAAAGGGATCGTCGATGCCGACCACTGCGGGGGTCAAAGCTGAATAGATCGTTCACGGTGATCAGCCTGCTCGTTATATACGATTTGTGCCGACGTGCCTGCTCGTCGGCTTGGCGAAGAAGTCTGGCGGCTGATAGTCCACCCCGAAGTAGCGGTATAAGCCTCGGGATATCCGTACCCGACGGATTCGTCTGGGAAGTAGCGCAGGGCCTGATGGTGACGAACCGCCCAACTGACTTCCTCATCCACATAAGGCTCGATCAGTTGGGCTCCCCAATATCCATGATCAGCGGTGATCAGCCCTGCCATTGCAATGTCGCGCAGTAAACACGCGATGACGACCTTCTCGTCCAGCCCAGCCTCTCTCGCCAGGCGGGCGCTCTGAAGAAGGTGGTTCGCCACCATCGGCGTGAAGTGGATCTGTCAGCACAAAGGCGGTTGAACAATCCCGAGGCGCTTGGCGGCGTGGCCGCAATGCCGCTCCTCAGCGACAGAGCAGCCAAACGAGGCCGCGCCGCCTTACGATTTTTTCGCGTTCTGGGCGCGCTTGATCGCCTGGACGACCGCCGGGCGGCGGCTTTCGGCCGCCCAGCCAGCGGCATCGCGCCCGGTGTAATCGGTCTTGGTGACGCTGGCGCCCTTGGCGAGCAGCGCCTGCACGATTTCGACATTGCCGCGGCTCGCCGCGATCATCAGTGGCGTCATGCCGTTCTTGTTTTCAGGGTCAACCGCAGCGCCGACATCAAGCAGGAGCTGCGCCGCTTCAACATGATTAACGTCGGCCGCCAGGTGCAACGGCGTATTGCCGAGCTTCTCCTTAGGATCGAGCTTGGCGCCCCCCTTGATCAGAATCGCGATGATCTGCAGATTGCCATTTATCGCCGCATAGTGCATCGCGGTTCGCCCCTCTTGGTCGGCTTGGTCCGGATAGCCGCCATTGGCGATGAGCAACCTGACCTGACCGGCGTCGTTCTGTTTCGCCGCGCGTGCCACATTCTCGTAGAACTGGGCAAAGGGGTTGATCTGAAGCCCCTGCGCGCGCGACGCTGGGCTGCCGACGATAATGGCGGCCAGTGCCACTGTTGCGAAGAGCGCGGCGAAGCGAGTGTTCATGACACCCCCTTGGTTTTCTGGAAGAGGTGTTCGCTGGCGAGCCAATCAACTGCCGCTTCAACGGTCTCGACCGCGTCTCCTGGCTCCGGAGGGGGACGCCGCACCATGATGACCGGAATGCAGAGCTCGCGGGCGGCGATAATCTTCGCCTCGGTCGCCGCACCGCCGCTCGCCTTGCAGACGAGCACGTCGACCCCGTGCCGTTCGAGCCGATGACGCTCCTCGGCCAGGGTGAAGGGTCCGCGTCCGATGATAGCCTCGTAACTGCATAACGGCAGCCTACCGCGTGGCGGATCGACGAGCCGAACAAGAAAGCGCACCCCGGTCGCTGCCGCAAAGCAAGCGATCTCGCCGGCGCCGATGGTAAGGAAGGCGCGCCGTCCAATTCGACCCACGAGCGCGCCTGCGGCCGCCATATCATCGACCTCGATCCAGCGGTCCAGTGGATGGCGCCGCCAAGGCGGTCGCAGCAGCAGTAACCGCGGCACCCGAGCCTCCTCGCAGGCGAGCCGCGCCGCGGTCGAGATCCGTGCTGCGAAGGGATGGGTCGCGTCGATCAGCCGATCGATACGGCGCTGGACGAGATAGGCGGCGACGCCGCCGGGACCACCAAAGCCACCGATGCGGATCCTCGTCGGGAGTAGGCCCGGCCGCTCGGTTCGCCCGGCGAGAGCGGTGGTGAGGTTGAGCGCGTTACCAAAGCGAGCGAGCACGGCATGGGCTAGAGCAGACGCCTCTCCGGTGCCGCCCAGGATTAGGAGCTCCTTCGCCGTCATCCGCCGACCCGCGCGAGAAACTCGCCCTTGCGACCGACGATCGCCACCTCGACCGCAGTCTTGCCCGACAACGTCGCGAGTGCCACCTCCCGTGCGCGGAACGCGACCAGGCGAGCCAGCGCTCCCTCCCGGCTGCCGGCAAGGGCGAGGATCTCGGCGGCCTCTGCGGCGGCGTGTGCCATATCGACGGCCGTATCATCGGCGCCAAGCGTGCCCAGCACTACACCGACTGCCGCGGTGTCGACCCGGCTGCGCGCCGAATGCAGATCGAGATGCCCGGCGGCGAGCTTGGCGAGCTTGGCGAAGCCGCCGGCGATGGTCAGCTGCGCGACCGGGTGACCACGGAGATATTTCAACGTGCCACCGACGAAGTCGCCCATGTCAATCAGGGCGTGGTCAGGAAGATCGTAGAGGCGCTTCACGGCCCACTCCGAGGTGGCACCCGTCGACGCGGCGATATGGTCGAGACCGGTGGCGCGGGGAACATCGATCCCGCGCCGGATCGGGTGAATCCATGACGAACATGAATACGAGACGACAATCCCGGTCGTCCCCAGGATCGACAGGCCGCCGATGATACCGAGTTGTGCGTTCATGGTTTTTTCGGCGAGCCGCTCTCCGCCGGGTATCGAGATCGTGACGGTGAGGTCGGGCGGCGGCGCGCCGTTTCCCTCGGCCACTTCGATGAGCGCAGCCGATATCATCGCGCGCGGCGAGGGGTTGATCGCCGGCTCGCCAACGGTCAATCGCAGGCCGGCGCGGGTTACGATGCCGACCCCCTCGCCCGCGGCAAAGCCGATACCTGAGCCTGGAATGGCCCACGCAACGTCAGCGATGATCAGGGCGCCATGGGTGGCGTCGGGGTCGTCGCCGGCATCGTTGATTATACCAGCGCGGGCACGGCCTCCGCCCAATTCGGCGACCGCCAGCGGGAAGCTCGCGGTAGCGCCGCGCGGCAAGCGGATCGAGACGGGGTCGGGGAACCGACCGGACAGCAACGCGGTAAAGGCCGCGCGCGCCGCAGCCGCGGCACAGGCGCCGGTCGTCCAGCCGCGCCGCAGCGGCCCTCTCTGCTGCCGTGCCATCCGCCGATCTTAGCAAAACCGGCAGGGATGACTACGTGGGAGCGTGGAGGACGGATTCGGCGTGCCGCCCCTCACCCTCCCGCTGCGCGGGTCCCTCCCTCTCCCCGCCTGGCGGGGAGAGGGCTGGGGTGAGGGGCGTTTGGCTCCGAGTGCTTTGTAGGGTCGTCTGATGATCGATAGTGCATTGCTCGGTCTCCCGGATTTTGCAGGCGGGCAGGTCTGGCTTGTTGGGGCCGGCCCCGGAGATCCCGGTCTGCTCTCCGTCCTGGCGCTGCATGCCCTCGCCAGCGCCGATGTCGTCGTCTACGACGCGCTCGTAGACCGGCGCATCCTCCGTCTGGCCCGGCCCGGCGCGGGGCTCGATTTCGCCGGCAAGCGCGGCGGCCGACCGTCGCCGAACCAGCCGGACATCTCGGCGCGGCTGATTCGGTTCGCCCGCGAGGGCAAGCGGGTGCTGCGGCTCAAAGGCGGCGACCCCTGCGTCTTCGGCCGCGGCGGCGAGGAGGCATTGGCGTTGGCCGCCGCCGGCGTCTCGTTCCGCATCGTGCCGGGAATCACGGCGGGCATCGGTGGCCTCGCCTATGCCGGGATCCCCCTCACCCATCGCGATACCAACTCCGCAGTCACCTTCCTGACGGGTCACGACAGCGACGGGGCGGTGCCGGGCGGGCTCGATTGGCCGGCGATCGCCCAAGGCGCCCCAGTGCTCGTGCTGTACATGGCCTCGCGGCATCTACTGAGCATCGCCGAGCGGCTGATGTCGGGCGGCCGCCGGTCCGAGGAGCCCGTCGCCGTCATCAGCAAGGCGACGACCGCAGCGCAACGCGTCGTCGTGTCGACGTTGGGCGAGGTCGCGGCTGCCGCAGCCGGGATCGAGGCCCCCTCGATCGTCGTCATCGGCGAGGTCGTGCGGTTCCACGCAGCGCTCGATTGGGTCGGCGCGCTTGGTGCCAGAAGCACTGGTTGAGCGCCGGATCGACACGCTCAGCAGCGAGGAACGAGGCGGTCAGACCCGCTGAAGTTTTTGAATAAAATCGCTCACTTCAGGATGCGCCCAGGTGTCGCCATGGTACCAGAAATCGAGACATGCATCCTTGTTGCGCGACACTGGCGCAACGAAGCGAGGCGCAGATATACGTTGCATGAAACCGGCCAGGGAAACGCGGGTCAGCCGGCGCGTAAGTACTGGACCGCCTCGTCGCGGCGGAAGAGGTAGAGGAGCACGCGCAACGCTTGGCCGCGCTCGCCTTCGAGCTGCGGGTCGCGCTCGAGCACTAGCCGGGCGTCGTCATGGGCGAGCGCGATCAGCTCCTCATGGGCCGCGAGGTCGGTCAGCCGCAGGCTCGGCAAACCGCTCTGCCGCGTCCCCAGCACCTCGCCGGCGCCGCGCAGTCGCAGATCCTCCTCGGCGATGCGAAAGCCGTCTTCGGTCTCGCGCAGGATCTCGAGGCGCCGCTTGGCGACGACACCCAGCGGCGACTGGTAGAGCAAAAGGCAGGTCGACGGCTTGTCGCTGCGGCCGATGCGGCCACGCAGCTGGTGCAGCTGGGCAAGGCCGAAACGCTCGGCATGCTCGATGACCATGACCGTCGCGTCGGGCACGTCGACGCCGACCTCGATCACCGTGGTTGCGACCAGCAGATCCATGTCGCCGCCGGCGAAGGCGGCCATCGCGTGGTCTTTCTCGTTCGCCTTCATCCGCCCGTGCACCAGGCCGACGCGGCCCGGCGACACGGGTGCGAGCGCCCGCTGGCGTTCCTCGACGGCCGCCAGGTCGGCAGTCTCCGATTCCTCGACCATCGGGCAGATCCAATAGACCTTGGCCTTTTGCCCAAGCGCCCGGCCGACCGCCGCGACGACGTCGTCGAGGCGCTCCAAAGCCACTGTCCGGGTGTCGACCGGGCGCCTGCCCGGCGGCTTCTCGGTCAGCCGCGAGACGTCGAGATCGCCGTAAGCGGTCATCATCAGGGTGCGCGGGATCGGAGTGGCACTCATCAATAGGGTGTCGGCGTCGCGGCCCTTGGCAGAGAAGGCGAGGCGCTGCTCGACGCCAAAGCGGTGCTGCTCGTCGATGACGACGAGGGCGAGATCGCGGAATTCGACGTCGGGCTGCAGGAGCGCGTGGGTGCCGACGACGACCGGGGTCAGCCCGGAGGCAAGGCTCGCCAACATCGAGGCGCGCGCCCGTCCGTTCTCGCGGCCGGTCAGGAAGCCGATCTCGACATGCGCCGCGGCGGCGTGGCGCTGCAGGGTCGCGTGGTGCTGGCGGGCGAGGATCTCGGTCGGCGCCATCAGCGCCGCCTGCCCGCCGCTCTCGACCGCGCTCAGCATCGCCAGCAATGCCACCACGGTCTTGCCGCTGCCGACATCCCCTTGCAGAAGCCGCATCATGCGTCGGGGCTGCGCCATATCGGCGGCGATCTCCGCGACCGCGAGACGTTGCGCCGATGTCAGCGCAAAGCCGAGCCCCGCTTCGACGCGGCTCGTCAGCTCCCCCGACCCGACGAGGGCCCGGCCCTTTTGGCGATGGCGGCGCGCGCGAACCAATGCGACGGCGAGCTGGCTCGCAAACACCTCGTCATAGGCGAGGCGCGCGCGCGCCCGGTCGGTCGGCAGCAGATCGGGCTCGGCATTCGGGGAATGAACGCGGCGGACCGCATCGGCCCAGGAGGGCCACTGGAATTACGGTGACAGTTTACGCGCTCTTTACAGCAGCTGCAGTTGCCGCGCGGGGTCCGGCTGCATGCGCGGCTGTGGCCCGGGTTTGCCGGGTGCGAGAGGGCGGCCGAGCCGGCGCTCACGCGTCGCGATCCATTCCGGCGCGCCCAGCTGTCGTCCGATGATGTGTGCGCGCGCGATCCGGTTGGTCATGGCTGCCTCAGCCCCCATGTCGAGAAGGGCGGCAAAGTCCGGGATCAGCGCACGCAGCGGCGCCACCATTGCCAGCTCATCATCCTCGCCCGCGAGATCCGCGCGGGCCTCGCATGGCAGCGTCGCGCCACTATCAAGTAAACTGTCACCGTAACCCGGCGCATGCCTCGAAGCGGGCGGCGCAACCGTCAAGGACATCGTCTTTACGGTCAGCTTCGTCAAAGACCCCGCCGAGTTCGACAAATACGCGAATTTGCGGCTGCGTTACTTCGGCCCGCCCTCACCGGACAGCACGATCGTCCCGATGCCGCAATCGACCAACTCTGATCTGCTCGTGCAGGTCGAGGCCTTCGCCAAAACCGAATGACCGAAGAACGCCGAGCCTACCGAAATCCAGCCTTCTTCAGCCCGTCGAGCATGTGGTCGCGGGCCTCCTGCGTGCCGAATTGACCGGCGAACCGGTCAGCGTCGAAGAAGGGTGACACCCGCATCGCCGCAGTGCGCTCTCGTTCAGCATCCTGCAGCTTGTTCAGCTGTCCATAGGTTGCTGCCAGCACTGGCCGCCCCATCAGCTGAGTGTTGCGTCCAAAGTCTAGGGCGAGGGCGCGATCCAGGGTTTCGACCGCCTCGCCGTACCGGTCGAGAAAATAATAGACTAAGCCGAGCATCAACGGCGCTCTGAAGGCGGCGCGGTCAAAGCGAAGCGCACCTTCGAGCCACGGCAGAGCTTCCGCGGCTCGGCCCGCCCACACGAGTGCGGTGCCGCGCGTCGCATAGCTCTCGGCGTCGCTCGGATTGATTTCGAGCGCACGGTCGGCTTGCCCCAGCGCGAGATCGAACTGCCCTTTCATCAAATCCACTTCAGCCAGCAAGCGGTAGGCCGTTGTTGTCGCCGGATCCAGGGACAGGGCCTTTTGCGCCAATGCTTCGGCCCGCCCGAGATCGTCCGCGACAAATTCCGTCCAACCCGACGCTACTGCTTCGACAAGCGACAAGCCGAGCTCCGCACAGGCGGCCGCGTAGCCCGGGTCGAGGTCGATAGCATGCTGGAACATGTCCCTTGCCTCGTAATTACCCTCGCGCGTGGCATGCGAATAAGCCTCGCGGCCACGCAGGACATATTCGTAGGCAGCGAGATTGCTGGTCGGCTTCGCGAGGGCGAGCTCCCGCTCGAAGCGGGTGAGCTTTATCGCCGCGGCGCCGACAACGCGTCGGGCGATATCTTCCTGCACACCGAAGATGTCCTTGACCTCGGCGTCGTAAGCTTGGGACCAGATGTTCCGCCCGGTCGCAGCCTCGGTCAGCTCGGCGGTGACCCGGACCCGATCGCCGGCACGGCGGACGCTGCCGTCGAGCAGGTAGCGCACGTCGAGCCGGCGACCGATCTCGGCCGGCGGCAGCTTCTCTCCTTTGAACGGGAAGCTCGCCGATTTGGCGACGACCAGCAGGTTCGAAAAGCGGCCGAGCGCGGTAATGACATCCTCGGCAATGCCGTCGCTGAAGAAATCCTGGCCGGCGTCACTCGACAAGTTCTCGAATGGCAGCACTGCCAGCGAGGGTCGGCCGGCGAGGCGAGCCGGTGCGGCGAGGCTTGCTACCTCGACCGGCTTTGGGGCGGCGGCGAGCCTCGGCAGTTCGCGGCCGATTTCCGGGTGAAACGCCCAGGTCACCAACCCGGCCGCGACGAGGGCGGCAAGCCCCACGCCAGCCAACAGAGATCGGCGGTGTTTCCCGGGCCGAGCTCCGGCAACGGGTCCCCCGACCGCGTAGGCGCGGATAGGCTCGGCGATGTTCTTGACCCGATGGCTGCCGAGCGGGCGGTAGTCGAGATCGAGCTTGTTCCTGACCTGGTCGTATACCGTCTGCGAGATGCAGACGGTGCCGGGTTCGGCCAATGCTTCGAGCCGGGCGGCGATGTTGACGCCGTCGCCGAAGATATCGTCGCCGTCGACGATTACATCGCCGAGATTGACGCCAATCCGCAGCTCCAGCCGCCGCTCGGGCGGGATCGGGTCGTTGATCGCGCGCGCGGCACGCTGCATCTCGACAGCGCAATCGAGCGCATCGACGACGCTCGAAAAATCCGCCAGCAGGCTGTCACCGGCGGTGCCGACGATCCGCCCGCCATGCGTGGCGATCAGGGGGTCGACGGCCCGGCGCAATTCTCCCAGCGCCCGGTGCGTGCCGGCCTCGTCCTCGCCCATCAGCCGGCTGAAGCCGACGACATCCGCGTGCAAAATGGCCGCGAGCTTCCGTTTCCGGGAGAATGATTCTCCCGGAAGCTCGGGTGGGTTATCGACAAGGGCGGGCATCGCCGTTGTGTTTGACCTCGCGGTGCAGGAAACATACTATACGCTACCCGGCGACCACCACGACCATCGTTCGCCGAGGAGGACATGATGCAGATCGCCCGTCTTGCGCCGCGATTGTGTTCGGCCACACTTGTCGGCCTGCTGGTGTGTCTGCTCGCGCCGACGGCTAGGGGCGATGAAACGCGGCTTTCGATCGGCGGCTATGATCCGGTCGCCTATTTCACGGATGGGAAGCCTCTCCCGGGCTCGAGCGAATTCGAATATGTGTGGCACGACGCACGCTGGCGTTTTGCCAGCGCTGCGCATCGCGATCTCTTCGTCAAAGATCCGGAGCATTACGCCCCGCAATATGACGGCTATTGCGCGCTGGGTGTGGCTTGGCAACAGCCCCATAAGGACACGGTCGATCCCAATGCCTGGGCGATTGTCGACGGCAAGCTGTATCTGACGCACACCACGCGTGGGTTGGCCGCGTGGCAGGAGAAGGCCGCCGAAAACATCAAACGGGCCGACCAGAACTGGCCGACCGTCGAACATCAGGCTGAACCGGCGGTCGTCGGGCCGCCGTGCCGCGATCGCCCGCCCTCGGTCGTGATCTCGTTCAAGGATGGCGGGCGGAATCTTCTTGTCGGCGGGCAGGTCTCGGTCGACAAGGATGGGAACGTCGTCGGAAGGGGCGACATGCGGGCGCAGATCGAGCAGGTCGGGAAGAACATCGACGCCTGCCTCAAAGCCGCGGGGGCAAACGCCTCCGACATCACCCTGACGCGGGCCTATGTCAGCGACGCAGACGCGTTCACCAGGAACGCCGACATGCTCGCGCGCTATCTCGGCCCGCAATCATCGGCCAGCACCGTAAACCACGTGTCGCTGGCGGCGGGCCCCGATTTCCTCGTCGAGATCGAAGCAGTCGCCAACCTTAATTCCTCAGCCGCCGCAAGTGCCGAGCCGACGCGGTAGATCGGCTGTGCATCCGCGGCTTGCCGCGGCCGACCTCGTAATCGCGCGCGTTCTCCGACATCTTGTTCTCCGACATGGGGAGGCGCCCCCATCCTTCTCACCGCGCGCGGCGCGCGCGAGGCCTATTGCTACGGCGAGGTTGCGCCCCATATAGCAGGACCATGCGGATCCATCAATTAATTAATTAGTATGTTCGGCAATAACGGGCGATGCCGAGCGGCGATCGGACGGGTTTCGGGTTTCCCTGCCATTTCCCTGCCACGCCCCTGGTCGTCGTGCTCAAGTTATTGATAGCACACGATGTTCCACGCGGGGGAGCCTCGAAAAAAAATCTTTCCCTGAGTTTTCCCGCGCGGCAGGGAACGGGAGAGGCGGCGTCAATGCCCCGGCCTCGTTCACCCTCGCCGCTGAGTCAGCCCGCCCGCAGGTACTGGACCGCCTCGTCGCGGCGGAAGAGGTAGAGGAGCACGCGCAACGCTTGGCCGCGCTCGCTTTCGAGGTGCGGGTCGCGCTCGAGCACCAGCCGAGCATCGTCATGGGCGATGCCGATCAGCTCTTCATGGGCCGCGAGATCGGCCAGCCGCAGGCTCGGCAACCCGCTTTGCCGCGTCCCCAGTACCTCGCCGGCACCCCGTAGGCGCAAATCCTCTTCGGCGATGCGAAACCCGTCCTCGGTCTCACGCAGGATCTCGAGGCGCCGCTTGGCGACCGCACCCAGCGGCGACTGGTAGAGCAACAGGCACGTCGAGGGCTTGTCGCCGCGGCCGATCCGACCGCGAAGCTGGTGCAGTTGGGCGAGCCCAAAACGCTCGGCATGCTCGATCACCATCACGGTCGCGTCGGGCACGTCGACACCGACCTCGATCACCGTCGTCGCGACCAGCAGGTCCATCTCGCCGCCGGCAAAAGCGGCCATCGCGTGGTCCTTGTCGTGCGCCTTCATCCGACCGTGCACCAGGCCGACGCGGCCCGGCGACAGCGGTGCCAGCGCCCGGTGGCGTTCCTCGACGGCCGCAAGGTCGGCGGTTTCCAATTCCTCGACCATCGGGCAGATCCAGTAGACCTTGGCCCTTTGCTCAAGCGCCCGGCCGACCGCCGCGACAACGTCGTCGAGGCGCTCCAACGCCACGGTCCGGGTGTCGACCGGCCGCCTTCCGGGCGGCTTCTCGGTCAGCCGCGACACGTCGAGATCGCCATAAGCGGTCATCATCAGGGTGCGCGGGATCGGAGTGGCGCTCATCAACAGGGTGTCCGCGTCGTGGCCCTTGGCGGAGAGCGCCAGGCGCTGCTCGACGCCAAAGCGGTGCTGCTCATCGATCACGACGAGGGCGAGGTCGCGAAATTCGACATCCGGCTGCAGCAGAGCGTGGGTCCCGACGACGACCGGGGTCAGCCCGGAGGCGAGGCTCGCCAGCATCGAGGCGCGCGCCCGGCCCTTTTCGCGGCCGGTCAAAAGGCCGATCTCGACATGCGCCGCTGCGGCGTGGCGCTGCAGGGTCGCGTGGTGCTGGCGCGCGAGGATCTCGGTAGGCGCCATCAGTGCTGCCTGACCGCCATTTTCGACCGCGCTCAGCATCGCCAGCAACGCCACCACGGTCTTGCCGCTGCCGACATCTCCCTGCAAGAGGCGCATCATGCGCCGTGGCTGCGCCATCTCGGCGGCGATCTCGGCGATCGCCAGACGCTGCGCGCCGGTCAGGGCGAAGCCGAGCTCCGCTTCGACCCGGTCTGTCAGCACGCCCGACCCGACGATCGCCCGGCCCTTCTGGCGATGGCGACGGGCGCGGACCAATGCCACCGCGAGCTGGCTGGCGAACAGCTCGTCATAGGCCAGTCGCTCGCGCGCCGGGTCCGTCGGCGAGAGATCGGACTCGGCAGCTGGGGAATGTACGCGGCGGACCGCTTCGGCCCAGGGCGGCCAGAGGCGACGCTCGCCAAGCGCCGGGTCGATCCACTCGGGCAGGTCGGGGGCTTGGTCGAGAGCGGCCGCCGCTGCCCGCTGCACGACCCGCGATGCGAGCCCCGCGGTCAGCGGGTAGACCGGCTCGATCGGCTTCAGCCGGTCGAGCTCGTCGGGCCGCAACACGAGGTCGGGATGCGCGATCTGAGGTGCGCCGTTGTAGAACTCGACCCGCCCACTGACCACGCGCTCGGCGCCGACCGGCAACAGGCGCGTCAGGTAGTCGCCCTTGACGTTGAAATAGGCCAGGGTTAACCGCCCGGTCGGGTCAGCGCAAATTACCCGATATGGCCGTGGGCCGCGGCCGGGCTGGTGCGCCTCGACACGCACCGCGACCGTCACGATCTGGTCGGGCTGTAACGCGTTGATTGGCGGCGAGGCGCGGCGATCGACGATGCCGCTCGGCAGGTGCCATAAGAGGTCGACGACGAGCGGACCGGCGAGGCGCTCGAACAGCTTCGCGAGCTGCGCGCCGATCCCCGGGAGCGCGGTCACCGGCGCGAAGAGCATGTCGAGGATGGCGGGACGCACAAAGGATCTCTATATCCCCGCAGGCGCATCGCCAAGGGCACCCGTTGACCTTATCATCCGACATCCGCCGCAAGCGGCTTTCGTTCCGGTCCTGGCATCGTGGAACGCGGGAGAGCGATCTGATCCTCGGCCGCTTTGCCGATGCCCATCTCGCCAGCTTCGACGACGGCCAACTCGACCGCTACGAGGCATTGCTCGAATGCGCAGACGCTGATCTCTTCGACTGGATTACCGGCCGCGCCCCTCCACCCCCCGAGCATGACCACGACGTGACCCGCCTTCTCCTTTCGTTCAGCAACCCGGCGTGACGGCATTCGGCGATCTCGCGCGCTCGCTAGCCGAACGGCCGCGCCCGGTCTCCTTGTACGGAGCACCGGAAGGATACGACGTCGCGGCAATCGGCGACGTCGTCGCAGAAGGCCATGTCCTCCCCTGGCTGCATGTCTGCCGCGACGACGGCAGCATGGCTCGCTTTGCCGCGGCACTTGCCTTCTTCCACCCTGAGCTCGACGCGCTGACCTTCCCGGCCTGGGACTGCCTGCCTTACGACCGGGTATCGCCGAACAGCGAGATCGTCAGCCAGCGGATCGACACCCTGACCCGGCTGGCAACCGGCGGCGGCGACACGCCGCTGGTCGTGCTGACGACCGTCAACGCTCTGATCCAGCGGGTGCCGCCGCGCAGCCTCTTCGACGGCCGTGTGCTGAGGCTCCGCCCGGGCGGGCGAATCGGGCTCGACCGGCTACAGAGCTTCTTTCAGAACAATGGGTACATCCGCACCGACACGGTGCGCGAGCCCGGTGAATTCGCCGTCCGGGGCGGCATTGTCGACCTCTATCCGGCGGGGGCGGCCGAACCGCTGCGCCTCGACTTCTTCGGCGAGGTGCTCGAGAGCATCCGCAGCTTCGATCCGCTGACCCAGCGTTCGACCGGCAAGCTCGATCACGCGGCCTTGCGTCCGGTCAGCGAGGTATTGCTCGACGACGCGGCTATCCGGCGATTCCGATCGCGCTACCGCGAGCAATTCGGCGCCACCGGCACCGACGACCCGCTTTATGAGTCGGTCAGCGCCGGTCGGCGCTATGTCGGCATGGAGCATTGGCTGCCGCTCTATTACGAACAGCTCGAGACCCTGTTCGACTATCTGCCGGGCGCCGGGGTTTCGTTCGACCACCAGGCGGACGAGGTCCGCGACCATCGTCTCGAGGCGATCGCCGATTTCTACGCCGCGCGACATAACGTCACCGGGGCCGCACGCGCCGGCGCCCCGGTCTATCGCCCGGTCCGACCCGCGCAGCTCTACCTCGACAACCTCGAATGGGAAGCGGCATTGCGCGGGCGCCCGGTCGTCCGGTTGTCGCCTTTCGCCTCACCCCAGGGCGACGGCGCCCAGTTCGACGCCGGCGCCCGCCCAGCACGAAACTTCGCCGCCGAGCGCGCCGATCCAAACGTCGTGCTGTTCGAGGCGGTGCGCGATTACCTCGAGGAAGAGCGCAAAGCCGGTCGGCGGACGGCCATTGCCGCCTTCAGCGAGGGTTCCGCCGAGCGAATTCTCAGCGTGCTGCGCGAGCGCGGCGTCTCCGACCTGAGGCGAATCGCCGACGGCGATGGCCTCGCAAAGCTGCCGCTGACGGCGGTCGGGCTCGCGGTATTGCCGCTCGAGCAGGGCTTCGCGACAGCGGAATTCGTGCTGCTCGGCGAGCAGGACATCCTCGGCGACCGACTGGCGCGGACCACGCGGCGCCGGCGCAGCCTCGACCAGTTCATCACCGAGATAAACAACCTGTCGCCCGGCGATCTCGTCGTCCATGCCGATCACGGCATCGGGCGCTACGAGGCTCTAGAGACGATCGATGTTGCGGGCGCGCCGCATGACTGCCTGCGCGTGCTCTATGCCGGCGACGACAAATTGTTCGTCCCGGTCGAGAACATCGAGGTGCTGTCACGCTTCGGCTCCGAGGATGCGGGGGTGCAGCTCGACCGGCTCGGCGGCG
This sequence comes from uncultured Alphaproteobacteria bacterium, assembly GCA_963703745.1. Taxonomy (GTDB): domain Bacteria; phylum Pseudomonadota; class Alphaproteobacteria; order ATCC43930; family CGMCC-115725; genus AP-15. The sequence continues at coordinate 505,383 of CAVPFL010000004.1, forward strand.
TTGCCTGGCAGTCGCGCAAGGCACGGGTCAAAAAGCGCATCCGCGATATCGCCGGCGAGCTGATCCGCGTCGCGGCCGAGCGCCAGCTGCGGCCCGGCGATGTGGTGACGCCGCCGGAGGGGATCTACGAGGAGTTCGCCGCCCGTTTTCCCTATCCCGAGACCGAGGACCAGCTGACCGCGATCGCCGACACGCTCTCTGACATGGCTTCGGGCAAGCCGATGGACCGCCTGATCTGTGGTGATGTCGGCTTTGGCAAGACCGAGGTGGCATTGCGCGCCGCCTTTATCGCGGCGATGGCTGGGAGCCAGGTTGCCGTGATCGTGCCGACGACCTTGTTGGCGCGTCAGCATTACCGCAACTTCACCGAGCGCTTTGCCGGGCTGCCGTTGCGCGTCGCGCAGCTGTCGCGGCTGGTCGGCGCCAAGGATGCACGCGCGGTCAAAAAGGAACTCGCCGATGGCCGGCTCGACATCGTCATCGGCACGCATGCGCTGCTCGCCAAGGATGTCCGGTTCGCCCATCTCGGGCTCTTGGTCGTCGACGAGGAGCAGCATTTCGGCGTCGCCCAGAAGGAAAAACTGAAGCAGCTCAAGGCCGACGTGCACGTCCTGACGATGACTGCGACGCCGATCCCGCGCACCCTGCAATTGGCGCTCTCCGGGGTGCGCGAGATGAGCATCATCGCCTCGCCGCCAATCGATCGCCTGGCAGTTCGCACCTTTGTGATGCCGTACGATCCGGTGACGATGCGCGAGGCGATCATGCGCGAGCGCGACCGCGGCGGTCAGATCTTCTATGTCGTGCCACGGATCGCCGATCTCGATGAGGTGCGCCAGCAGCTGCGCGAGATCGTGCCCGAGATCAAATACGCGGTGGCGCACGGCCGCATGGCGCCCAGCGAGCTCGAGGCGGCCATGACCGCGTTCGATGAGCGCGCCTATGACCTATTGCTGTCGACCAACATCATCGAGAGCGGCCTCGACATCCCGTCGGCCAACACCTTGATCGTGCACCGCTCCGACATGTTTGGTTTGGCTCAGCTCTACCAGCTGCGCGGCCGCATCGGGCGCGCCAAGGTCCGCGCCTATGCCTATCTGACCCTGCCGGAGAAGAAGAAGCTAACCGCGACGGCGCAGCGCCGGCTCGAAGTGATGCAGACATTGGATAATCTCGGTGCCGGGTTTCAGCTGGCGAGCCATGACCTCGACATCCGCGGCGCCGGCAATTTGTTGGGCGACGAGCAATCGGGCCACATCCGCGAGGTCGGCATCGAGCTCTACCAGCACATGCTCGAAGAGGCGGTCGCCGCCGCGCGGACCGAGGGCGGCGACGAGGCCGCACCCGAGGAGTGGAGCCCGCAAATCACGATCGGCACGCCGGTGCTGATCCCCGAGGGCTATGTCGCCGATCTTGGCGTGCGCCTCGGGCTCTACCGGCGCATCGCCGCACTCGCCGATCGGCGCGAGATCGACGGCTTTGCCGCCGAGCTGATCGACCGGTTTGGGCCGTTGCCGCGCGAGGTCGAGAATTTGCTCGAAATCATCGCGATCAAGCGCGCCTGCCGCGAGGCCGGGGTCGAACGGGTCGAAGCCGGGCCCAAGGGTGCGGTGATCACGCTGCGCGGCAACCGTTTCGCCAACCCGGCAGGGCTCGTCGAGCTGATCCAGCGCCACGCCGGGACCCTGAAGCTCCGCCCCGACCAGAAGATCGTCTATCTGCGCAACTGGGACGACGAGAAGACGCGGCTGGCCGGCGTCGCCCAATTATTGCGGGCGCTGGTCAAGATTGCCCGCTCCGAGAAACCCGACGCCGACGCGGCGCTCCCGCCGCCGACGCCTGAGTTGGTTAAGCCGAAGGTAGCACGGCGAGCGTAATACGACTCGTCTTAGCCGCCACGGTATTGTCGGGTAACGAGTTCGAACGCGGTGACCGTGATCGGCCGGTGGTGGCTCGTCGACCGTTGTCAGCGCTGACATGGGAGGGCTCTCCGGCAATTTCCCCCGACCCCTGTAAACCGGGCAAAACAGGGCAAATCATCGATTCGGCGCTGAGATTTTGACGCTTTAACCCTCGATAACACCATGTAGATCAGATACTTACCAGCCGCATCACGATGCGGACGAACAGGGTGTTGTTTTCGCCGCTCAGGGGGGCGAATCGGGCTATCAGGGGGCGAGCAGGGTAGGGAACCGGGCATCGATTCATCGGACTCAAGCCCTCGGTGTTGCAAATACACGTATTGTCATATTGACAATAAAGGACAACCCTGATATAGGGGCGAAACTCCGCCTCGGCAAGCCGGGATCGACCTCAGGCCCGCACCGACTTCGCCATCATCGAAATCGAGCTCGAGGCGATCCACGCGCAGCTCGCACCGATGCCGACGCGGCTGGATCTCTGGCAAGCTGGGCGGCTCGGCATGCGCGGCGGATCGGCACTCACCAACCTTGGGTTTGATGTTCTTCGCACATTGACAGGACACGGCTTGGCCATGGGCAATCTGCCATCTTGGGGCGTATCGATCGCTGCGGTCGCCGTTGCGCTTGCTCCGGGCCTTCTGGCGCTTTCGACCGGCATCATCGGTAGCCTCTTGTGCGGGGCGCTCCCGCCGCGCCCAAAGGTGCTTCAGCCGGACGCTGAACAGCTGGGTGAGCAGACGATCACGATATCCGCTTGGCGAAGATGAACACGCAAATGTCTCAGATCTTTTGGAGCCTGACGCCGATCGCCTCGCTGTGCGCCATCATGGTCATTCTCACGCGGGGGTGATTGACCGGCCTACCGCTCAGCGCCTTGCACCCCGTCTGCTCGCCGCGCTCGCTCGTGGCCGCGCCTAACACCTCTGCCGCGGCGGCAAAGGCTGACGCGCCCGATCCGGCCTGATATTGGCGCGGATCGCTTTCACGGTTTTGGTGCTTTGCGATAGGAAATAGCGGTCGCCATCGATGATACCGTCTACCGCTGAGCGGCTCGGTGTGCGCCAGGGCACGATCTCGCGCGCCGAGCAGAGGGCCGAGATGCTGCTATCGACATTACAGAGTTACCGGCGAGGCGATGGGCGGCCGGCTGGCCATCGTCGCCGAGCTCCCGAACCGCCCGCCGGTGCGTGTCACGAGGTTCAGCATGCTCGCCGGCGAGACAGAGGACCGCGAGAATAACGATCAGCCGACTCGGCCTCGGGACGATGCAGCCTAACGTGAATGCCGTCAAAGACGCGGGTGTTCTCCAGATCGGTTAGGCGACGCTGAACCCGTCACCGTGCTTCCCGCGTGCTGAGGGCGCGAATAGGCCTAACCCGAAGCTCGCCGAGTGCCCAAGCCGCAGTGGTCCGGCGACGGGCTGGTCGAATGTCAATTCGAGCCAATATCCCCGCCGATCGCCGATGAAGCTTCGGTCGGCCGCCTCGCGTCGTGGAACATGCACGGCGACCCATTCCGGTGGTCGAACCTCCTCGATCCGGACGTTCTCGGCGCCGGGCACACCCCGCAAGCCAAGTTCACGGCGGACTTGGTTGTCTATAGTTTCAGGCGGCCGAGGTTTCCCCCCACGCAGATGATGGCGCGGTGGCACATAGGGCGTCAGTGAGGCCCAGGTTGTATAGGGCCGACCATCAAAACCAGGCGGAGGCGGAACGGCAGCATCCAATGGAATCAGCTTGATTTTCCAGGCGTCAGCATCACGTCCAGCGGCTGCCCACGATATTTCGCCCGACGCAGCTTGAAGAATTGCAGACTGCTCGTCATCGTCGAATGGGCGAGGTTGGCGCCATATAAGAAGGCGAGTAGGAGCCGACCCCTCTCCCCAGGCAAAGAATTCGGTATGCCGGCGCGGGCCGCGAAGCGGTATTCCCTGGGCATCCTTGCCGATCATCTCGGCGATCTCGTTTCGCACGCTCGAAGGAGCCGCACTCCAGCTCGCGATCTTGGCACCCGTTTTGATCAAAATCAGGGCACGGAGCACCGCGGAGCGGAGGCGTGCAGTCAACCGGACGACGGCGCGCGGCTCGGGGGGCACAGCCCATCCGAGAGCAACTTGGATCAAATTGCATTCGGGCTGAGCGGGCCGCCTATGCGGCCTTTCGCTGACCGGCGGTCGCTGCGGCCGGCGAGCGTACATCACGCGAGCGCCCTGCGGAATGCTGCGGGCGGCGAGCGGGTCTTCGGTGACGCGTTCGATATCGGCTCGCGCCGCGTCACGCCGGGGTACCAAGACCGGTACAGCGCCAGATGCCGGGGCGTTTGCGAACAGCTCGCAATTCGGGCCGGCCGAGGTTTTCTCGATCCGATAAAATTGCGTCAGAGACTCAGCGCGCCCGAAATAACTGATTCTCTCTATGCAACGTTCCAAGACATTTACGAGGTCAGGTGTCCAACGCTCCCCATTAATGAACCATAGGATCGCACCGGCCTCGCCGAGCGGCACGCACCAACAATTGTCTTGAATAAGGCTCGTATTGTAGTTTCGGCTAGCCGCTTTATCGGCATTCTTCGGATTCCAGCCGAACTCAACGGGATGATATTGCCGCAACGCGGCGCCGGGCCATGTGTTCGCCGGCAAATGGAAGCGGTAATCGCTGTCGCACAATGCGCTGATCAGCGCATTCAGTTGAGCCTCATCGCTTAACCCGGTTAACTCTCTGCGCCACTGGTACCATCGGGCAATAACGGCGCGTACAAACCGCCACGGACTTGGCGGCCATTCGCCGAACGGATCGTCGAATGGATTGACCCGCCATGGTGTTGCATGAAACCGTCCAAGCAGGAACGATTGCCGCAGTACGAGTGACATGGCTCATATGTCCTCATCGCCGTCCTCGGTACCCTCTCCCTCATCTTCTGTTTCGGCCAAACCGGAGCGACTTGACCGTCTATTAGCATCAGGCTCGCGGTAGAGTTCCTGCTCAGGCCAATAGATTTCTGTTATGATCCGCTCATCAGGGCTATCTCGGAACTTAGCTTGTTCAATCGCGTCGGCGATTTTCGGATCAATCTTGATCTTTTCTTCTGTGCCGTTTTTGTGGTCGGCACGCTCCGATTTTAAAACTCCCATCACGATGGTCTGGCATTCGAGATAACAACCGGATCGGAATCTGAATGGCTGCCCCAAAAGCCGGTTGATTTTCCATAAGGCTAGCGCGACAAGGAATTCCTTCTGCTTATCGCTCAGGCCAAGCGTACTGTCGTTCGCGCCTTTACGGCCGAAGGACCTCAGAAATGCAAGATCCAGAACAAAAGTCGCACGTATTTCGCGTGCGGTTGCATCGTCGACGGCAAATATCGGCTGTCCCGATGTCGTCTTTCCCAACCGATCAAACTTCACACCGGAGCGGTCCACACGGGAGGCGCCGAACGCTTCGAGGTGGGCAGTGAGGAAGCGCGGAATCTTAATCTGCCATTGCGGGAACAAGACCCCATGGACGAGTGCGTTGGGATCGTATTTGAAAATCGTCTTGAACACATCCCACCACCTTTCTGCTGGCGGATGCGCTCGGTTGCTGTCAGGAAGCACGATGCCAAATTGCTTCACAAGCTCGTCACCAAAGGTTTGTGCGCTGAGCGAGCGGTCCTCACCGACGATCTGGCCAGCTTTCACGACTTCCTTGTTCTTCTCCCTGGCCTTGATACCCAGGAAATACGTGGAGGCGATCCGGTGACCTTCGGTCAAGCTGGTTACGACAACTTGCTTTGACTTGAGTTTGCTCGCTTCTATCTGCCCCGTGATGCAGCGCAAATAGGGCATACCGGCCAGGTCATCAACTAGATCGAAATCGTGTGCACTGCGCATGCACACCGACTCGAGGTGGTTGGCCATGCTGGCTGGGCTATCGACAATGCACACATTCTCGATTCCGTCAGTTCCCCGCGGGGCCTTGTAGACGACGTGTCCGATTTCAGGGAAACCGGCGGGCTGGAAACGGTCCTGACCGGCTACAGGAACGAGGGTCGCCGTCAAAATGAGCGGCGATCCGGCTTCCAAGGCTCCGGACGGAGTCAATACTTCAGACATTGTCATCCTCGCTTGTATGTCTGTGCGGGCGTAGCCAGCGTTCGATCAGTTTAGTGCGTTCGGGATTCGAAACCGGAAACAGCAGCGACGCGAGGAGCCTTTCCGGATCTGCGGCGGCCCATGGTACGTCGGTGGTGCCGAACGGGGCGCGCGCCATTGCATAGCGGGTCTGCGCAATCTCGAACGCTCCCGCTATATCGCCTCCACGCAGCAAGCCGGCAATCCGTCGCGCGGCCGCCGGGGTTCGCGCCCCACCCTCGGGCGGCATCAAATTCTTGCGTGTCCGGTCGCCTTTCCGATAAAGCGGCCTGAGATCGAACAAGGGATGGAGAATGCCGTAGAGAGAAAGCGCGGCGCTTGGCGGAACCGCCTCTTGCGAGGATCTCGACAGCAGCCGGATTTCTCGGGGTACGTAGCGCCAGTCGAACAGCGCAAAGCGCGACAGCCAGCGCGCCAGTAGCTCTTCGTCGAGCAGCCCAGAGAGCCACAGTTCGAGATCAGATGTCGACGCCGCGATTTGCACAAAAACCGGCTTCTTTCCGTCGTCCTCACGGTTTTCCTGCTCCCAATCCAGCGTGCGCCGGTGGATCACGCCGGCCAGCCCTCGCGGCAGCGGCCCTGGACGCCATACCCAGCGCGCGGGCGGCGTCTCCGGGTGATGAAACCGGATTGCGCTCCCCCCAAATCGCAACTCCACGCCGAAACGGTACAACGCAAAGGGCGTTTTTGCCGGAAAGGCCGAAACCAAGGCCAGGGCCAGGCGCCCTTCGGTGGGAAACTCATCCCCTGCAAGTGCACGTACCCACTCGACGGGCAAGGCGTTCCAAGTGACGTTTTGCCTTCGGAACTGCTTGCTCGCGTCGACGCGATCGAGAGCGCATACGGCGGCATCGAGCAGGGCGCAAGCAGCCTCTGGATCATAGGGCGAGCCGGTCGCTCGCAGCATCGCGGCCTCTACAGGCCCGCGGAGCCCGAGAAACCGCCAGCGCGTCCCCTCCTTTCGGTCCCGCGGTAGACGGTCGATCAGTCCCAGCAAACGTTCGAGCGCCGTCGCGGAAGGGGCTATTGCCGGGCTTGATGCCGCAGGGCGCGCGGGTACCCGGATCGCGCCCTCAAAACGGGGTTCGAACGTGTTGGCGCTAGTTGTCCTGCCGAGTGCGAACCGCCGAAACTCCGTAATCCCGGCGTCTACGCCACGGCGCATAATTGCGACCGCGAAGGCACTCGGCGTCAGCGCACCGCGGCCGCCGATCTCTGCCCGTCCGCGCGAAAACAGCGCGGTGACTTCGGGAACTGTCATCGGGCGATTCCAGATCGGCGCCCAGACCTCCCCCAAGTCCCGTCCAGCCTCCCCGGTCGTGGTCGGGGCGGCGGCTTGCACAACGAACGGGAATGCCCCGGCTGCTCGCGCCCTCGCTCCCAAGCGCCGCGAGGCTCCGCCCGCGAAACACACCAGACCTTCGCACGCCAGCGCCATCGCCCAAGGCGAAATCGCACCGTCGCGAAATGGACGTTGCCCACTATTATAGAGCTTATTAGCTTCGCTGAACCATGAGGCGGCGTTCAGATCTAGAGTCCATGACGTTGGTTCGCCGGTAAGCAGAGCCCTCAATTCGGCGAGCCGCCCGATAGCGTCTGGAACGCCCCCTCGTTTTCGATTGGCGGGCGCCAGCGCACCGACAGCAGTGTTCCACCCCTTCGAGAACTCGCGCCGCCCGGCATTGCCGCCGCTGCCTAGTAGCGGGTTGAAGCTGACGGTCGCAGCCGGCGCAACATGGGCGGCGAACATTTCGAGATCACTCTCGTCCGCAGAACTTTGCCAACGGGCAAGCGGTGCTCCTGATTTTGATCTCGTGCCCAGCCTTTGAGCGCAGACCCAGCCGCGCTCATAGGGCGTCCATCCGCATTCGGCGGCGACCCGGCCCAAGGCTTGTACAATGCCGTCGATGCACGATGGACCACCGACGATACAAAACACGCCATTGCGCCATGCAGCTCGCACTTGGGGCCAAAGCGGCGCACCATTCTGATTCTCAGGATTGCCCGTGCCGGTGTCTCCGTCCTTGGCGGTACGTTCGCGGCCACGGCAACGCGCAAGTACGCGTAGCAGTCCGAGCGATGCCAGGTAATTACCGAGGCTATGGGGCGATAGTCCTGGAGCCGCAACGACGGAGAGCGGTCTGGCGTCATCCGGCATCGGTTATTTCGCCCGCGGTTCGACACTCTGCGACGGATTGTCCGAGGCGCGCCAATCTGAAACGCGCACGAGCGCCTCCAGCCATGCCAGTGCAAACGGACCGAGCCGCCGCGGTTCGTCCTGCGACACCGTGCCAATGTCGGCCCCTTCCGCGTCTCGCCATGGACCGAGAAGATCTGCAACAAGTCCGGTCCAACCGTGGTCTTTCAAAACGAAACCGCTTCCGGACCATTCGCCGTCTGCGCCATCGGCCGCGATCGAGAAATCAAGTGGCCAACGGCGCCCGGCAAATTCCAGCTCGGCAGGTTCGCGAGACACGCCGAACACATCGCTACCATCGGTCGAAAGCGTTCGCAGAACGGTACGGACCTTCCCGTGATGCGCCGCCGCAAGATAGACGGCCAGGGCGGGATATGTTGCGCGGCCCCGGCGGTAGCGGTGCCACATCGCCAATGCCGTGGCCGCCTCGTGCCGCATTCCCGGGCGGAACGGCTCGTTCTCGACACGCCGGACTCCTCGAAACCCACGAAGTTGATCGCGCTCTTCCCGATTCAGTCTGCGGCATATCGCCCAGCGCAGGATGACGTCGCCCGACTTGGTGTCTGCCGCGCTGGTCAGCCGCTCCGCATTAGGGCGCAACTTGCGGACGGCAGTCTCGATTTCGGCGCCGTCCGCATGCGTGTGGATGCGAAGCACAGGCGGACTTTTGGCCAGCGGCCCAATTATTTTGCTGGCCTGGGCCGGCAGCCTTTTCTGCCAATCCGGGTGCGTTTTGCCGAGGTCATGTAAGCCCGCCGCGCCGATAACGGCCGTCCGGATCGTCTCAAGCTTCTCATCCTCCTCTTCGTCCTTTTTTGACAGGACCACCTCGCAGATCGCGACTGCCTGGGATCGCGCGTCTTTCAAATGCACATCGAGCGACGACCAATACCCGATCTCAACTCGCTCGTCGTCTCTCAGCGCGCGCCCCGGGCCGGGAGGCTGTAATCCCTGCAACCGGTCTCCTCGCTGGCCAGTCCAACCGAGCGTTCGGTGATATCCGCCCGCATCGCCCCGGAGCATCACCACCATGCCCGGTCGCAAATCGCCTCGCGGACATGCGTCCCAGCGGGCTGCCTCATCGTTCCAAATCCAGGCTGTAGCCCTTGTAGCCTTAAGCGCCTCTTGCAGCCGGTACACCGCTACAGGACATCCCTCTGTGGCAGGATCGAACGGAGGCCCAACCAGCTCGCTGCCTTCAGGTGGCGTTGCCCCTGGCCAATCCCGCCAGAACAGCGTGATATCCGCATCCGGGTCTAAGCCGCGCACGAACCGGCTAACATCCGTGAAGCCGCCATGTAGGTCGCGTTCAGTCGAGAAGAGCCCGTGAACATCGAGTGCCCGAGGATACGGTTCGAGGCGGGGCTGCAGGGCTTGTTCGAGCAGCGTGCCGTGCTGCTTCTTGACTATTTCGAGGGCTTTCTCGAACGGCCCGCTGGCGGACGGACCTTTCGCGGCTTTGATCAGCGTCATCGCATCCCCGATCTCCTTCTCGCGATAGGGTCCAATCCACACGTCGCCATCGCGCTTTCGCTGCTCGATTGGTTGTTCTCTCCAGAAATATGCCTTCGCGTCGTGGTCGCGCCCGTCCCGGTTCAAGCGGCCGAGGCGCTGAATGACCGATGGCCAAGGCGCGATCTCCGACCATAGCCGGTGGGCCGAGATATCTACTCCCGCCTCGACCACCTGCGTGCTGACGCAAATGAGCCCGGGGTCGTTTTCTATCCTGCCGTTTGTGCTCTGTCGCCGACGCGCTTCGAACGCGATCAGCTGCTGTTCCGTTCCTTGTCTGTCGATGGGCCGAAAGCGGGACGTGATTAGAATCCTCGGTGGCCCCTCTTCCCTGAGAGACCGGAAGACCGACTGCGCCATTTTGACTGTGTTGCAAACAATCAGCGTCAACGTTCCGCGACAGTGTTCATCCTGGGCCCGAGAAGCAATCTGCTCGGGTAAGGCGGGCGCGTCCTTACCCTTTAAAGGGACGAACCAGTCCAGCGGCCGCCAGGCAGCATGCCGGCTTCTCAGTCCACAGTTCTGATCATTCTCAACAAAAGGATCGAACCGCTGAAAGGTGTCGAGGCCATCCTTCGTTCGGTCAGTGGTCGCCAGGAAGCCAGTGCCGATCGTGGCGCTCATCCACGTCGTGCGGCAAGGTTTCAATCCACGAAATCTTTTTTGTCTCATCCAATCCAATTGGGCGGTCGTCCACAGCCCCGGGCCCATCAGCTGAACTTCGTCTATAACCCACTGGCAGTCTTGGTTCAGCAATCCGAAATGGACAGGCCACATGAAGCGGTCCATGGCGTAACCGCAATTCAATGCGCGTGACAACAACTGGTCCTGCGTTCCTACGAGAACCCAAGGACGATCAGGGTATTGGGCCCACTCCTCGTCGATCGCCCCACCCATCAGCCGATGCACCGAGACCGGCGGAACACCGCCGTCTATTGCGAGTGCCTCGAAACATCTACCGATGCGCTCGACAGTCTGCCTCACCAGGCTACGCATCGGCAAACAATAAACCAGGTGAACCGGCTCGTCGTATTGGGCGCGTAGCCGCCGCCAAGCCCAAGCTAGCACTACACCTTCGGTTTTACCCAGGCCCGTAGGGACCGGCAATATTTGCGGTAAGCCATCAACGGCCACCCGTATCTGCCAATCATAGGGCCGCGCAAACCCGGTCGCACGAGCGAAAAATGCCGAGAAATCTTGCTCAGCGGATTCGATACGCACGAGCGTCCTCGAAGCTCAAACCTTCCTGACTTGGCGCCCACACCGTGGCGATCGTCCGAGCCTTGGCAGAATGACAACTTAGAATGTTCGATTTATGTTCTAATGTCAATGCCTTCCTCTACTCCAACGAGGGCAGCCCGCGCGAACCGCCGCATATCGCCGCCTATGCGACGACGCCAATCCGCGGCGGCGCCGGTTTGGTCAAGGGGCTGACGACGATATCGGCATGCCGTCCCAAAGGCATCAGTGCGCGCAGCAGATTCTAAAGCGGTACCGTGATCTCTCGCGCTTCTAGACGTCGATCCTCTCCTGCTCCGGGGCTCGATCGCCGTATTTGGATCTATCAGGCTGACCCGAGACCGACAACCGATAATATAGCGCCATTAAGGACACAGTGATGAAGACGAACGAGACTGCTTCGGTCGATGCGCGGCGGGCAGAGACCGACGATCCGTTCGAGACGGCCAATCTGTTCCCGCGCACGACGGGGCTGCCGATGACGATATGGGTCAGCCCGCGCGGCAATGCGCGTCATGATGTGCGGGTCAAAGTCAATATGAGCCATGGCGATCAGATGAGCCCGGCGAACACGGCTGTCGTCGGCGTTCGGCCTGCGCCGCACGTCATCGCGGGTCTCCTTACGCCTGATGACCGACGGGCGGTCTTTGAATGGGTTGCGCAGAACACTGTTCCGTTGGTCGCCTATTGGGAAGGCGGGATCGATACAATCGAGCTGGGGCAACGCTTGAAGCTATTGCGCTCCGGAGGAGCACTATCCTAATGACGCAGTGTTCGGCCGATGCCCGTTGTCCTCCACATCCGTGGGTACCGTTTCTTCTTCTACTCCAACGAAGGCAGCCCACGCGAGCCGCCGCATGTCCATGTCGAGACGGGAGGCCGGGAAGCGAAGTTCTGGCTTCGCCCGGAGGTTAGGGTGGCCTACAATGACGGCTTTGACGGCAAAACATTGCGCGAGCTGCTGCGAATGGTCGAGGTGAACCGTGAGCGCATCGAGAGGGCGTGGAGGGATTTCTTCGGTTACGGCGACCAGCGTCCGCTTCGACGACGACAATTTCTGGGTCGCGTTGTCCGATGGACGCGTGATCGGGGTGCCGCTCGCGTGGTTCCCGCGCCTGCTGCGCGCCAGTCGCGAACAGCGCGAAGCCTGCCGCATCAGCAGCCGCGGGCTGCATTGGGAGGCGCTCGACGAAGACATCTCCATCAGCGGTCTGCTCGCCGGGTTCGGTGACCAGGCCCGCCCCCTGTCGAGCGCCGCGGAGTAGCCGGTCATCCGATCGCTGCCCGTGATGGACGACCACTCCGAGCTCCCCCTCCCGCCTCCGCCGCTGCGGCCGGATCAGCCCTACCTGCCGGCGCGCATGGTCGACGAGTTCCAATATTGCCCGCGGCTCGCCTGTCTCGAATGGGTTGCAGGCGAGGAGGCGGAGTCGGCCGACAGGGGCGAAGGCCGCGGGGTGCACGCCGTTTAGGAGTGCATTATGATCTCGGAAAAGAAGATCCGGCGGGCGGTCCAGGCGAGCACCCAGTTCAGACCCGCCATCCTCGCGGCCAAATATCACCCCGACTCCGACCGGGTCGAACTCGCCGCCGGCCGGTGCACGCTGCTCGTCGACCGCCAGCGGATCGAAGAGCTGCGCGGGCTTTCGCCCGAAGACCTGCGAACGATCTCCGTTTCCGCGGTGGGCGTGCACATCGACAGCGCCGACGTCGACATCAATTCCGCAGGATTGATCGCCGATATTGCCCGGCAGTTGGAAAGCGAGGTGGCAAACTCGTTCTGAGCGACGCTGCCGCGGAGTTGGCGGTGAGTTTCTCGGCATCCGCGAAGCCGAGATCGCCAGGCGTTGCCGGCCGTTGGTCACCTCCATGGACGATCCCCGGCAACACGTATATTATACGTGCAAGGAGGCTCGGCGTGTCCAAAAAGCTGACCATCACGGTCGACGACGACGTGTACGAAGGGTTGCGCCAAGTGATCGGTAGGCGACGCATCAGCCGGTTTCTGAACGATCTGGCGCGCCCGCACGTGATGGCGCGCGACTTGGTCGAGGGCTACCGCGCGATGGCCGCCGACGAAGAGTATGAGCGTGAGGCCCAGGGGTGGGTCGAGAACCTTGCCGGCGACGTCGCCGATTAGTGCGGATAGGCCGCCCCGCCGCGGGGAGGTCTGGTGGGTCGCGTTCGACCCTTCAATCGGAGGTGATCCCCGGGTCAGGCCCGGGGACCGCAAGACGCGGCCGGCGGTCGTCGTCAGCAACGACGCCTCCAACCAGGTACTCAACCGGGTGCAAGTGGTGCCGTTGACGACAAACGTTGCCCGCCTCTATCCGTCCGACGCCTACGTCCGGGTCAACGGCAGCCAGCACAAGGCCATGGCAAACCAGCTCACGACGATCAGCAAGCTCCGGTTGCGCGGACGCGTGGCAAGCCTCGCCGGCGGCGATGTCGCCGCTGTCGAGCGGGCCATCTGCGTCCAGCTCGGGCTTTAACCCGCGCCCGGCCGGCCGCCCGCGATGGACGACCAGCCCGAGCTCCCCCTCCCGCCTCCGCCGCTGCGGCCGGATCAGCCTTACCTGCCGGCGCGGATGGTCAACGAGTTCCAGTACTGCCCGCGGCTCGCCTATCTCGAATGGGTGCAGGGCGAGTGGGCGGAGTCGGCCGACACCGTCGAGGGGCGCGGCGTCCATCGCCGCATCGACCGCGGGCCCGGGGCCTTCCCCGAGCCCGAGGAGTTGGGCGACGACGAGCGCATCCATGCGCGCTCGGTGACGTTGTCCTCCGAGCGGCTCGGCCTGATCGCCAGGCTCGACCTGATCGAGGGCGAGGACGGTGCCGTCCAGCCCGTCGACTACAAGCGCGGCCGGCGCCCCCATGTCCCGGCCGGCGCCTGGGAGCCTGAGCTCGTCCAGCTCTGTGTCCAGGGGCTCGTGCTCGAAGACAACGGCTATCGCTGCACCGAGGGTGCGCTCTATTTCCGCGAGAGCCGCGAGCGGGTGCGGGTGCGCTTTGACGAGGCGCTGCGCTCGAAGGCATTGGCCGCGGTTCACGGGCTGCGCCTCGTCGCCGCCGGCGGCCATATCCCGCCGCCGCTCGAGGACAGTCCGAAATGCCCGCGCTGCTCGCTGGTCGGGATCTGCCTGCCGGACGAGGTCAACTTCTTTCGTCATGGCGGCGCACCGCGCCCGCTCGCCGTCGACCGCGAGCTGGCCTTGCCGGTCTATGTCCAGGCGACACCGGGGCGGGTTCGCAAGCGCGGCGAGACGCTGGTGATCCAGACCGAGAACGACCAGGAGACGACGGCGCGGCTGATCGACACCTCGCATCTGGTGCTGATGGGTGCGGTCGATGTGACGGCCCCCACCCTGCACGAGCTGATGCGGCGCGAGATCCCGGTCAGCTGGTATACGGGCGGGGGCTGGTTTCTCGGCCACACCACCGGCACCGGCCACCGCAATGTCGAATTGCGCATCGCGCAGTACCGCGCGAGCTTTGATCCGGTGTTTTGCCTGCGCTTTGCGCGCGGGCTCGTCGCCTCGAAATTGCGCAACAGCCGCACTCTGTTGCGCCGCAACTGGCGCGGTGAGCCCTTGGGTTACACCGCTGATGGACCGTCGGGAGAAAGCCCGAGGGCGCCCGATTCGGTTCTCGGCGGCCTTCAGCGCTCGGCCCGCGCCGCGGCGGAGGCCAAAGACCTGCCCGAGCTGCTCGGCGTCGAAGGCAATGGGGGTGCGATTTATTTCGGCGGGTTCGGCGCGACACTGCGGAGCGAGCCGGATGCGGTCGGCGGCTTCGACTTCCGCAACCGCAACCGCCGGCCGCCGACCGACCCGGTCAACGCGATCTTGTCCTTCCTCTATGCGCTGCTCGTGCGCGAGCTCAACGTCATCTTGTCGGCGGTCGGTTTCGATTCCTATCGCGGCTTCTACCATCAGCCGCGCTATGGCCGGCCCGCGCTGGCGCTCGACATGATGGAGCCGTTCCGCCCGCTGATCGCCGATTCGGTGGCGCTGACCGCGATCAACAACGGCGAGGTCAAGCCCGGCGACTTTGTCTATGCCGGGCGCGCCTGCGCGCTCGCCCCTTCGGGGCGCAAGAAGGTCATCGGCGCCTTCGAGCGCCGGCTGGGCCAGGAGATCACCCATCCGCTCTTCGGCTATCGCCTCAGCTATCGCCGGCTGCTCGAGGTCCAGGCGCGCCTCTTGGGGCGGCACCTGATGGGCGAGATCGCCGAGCTGCCGGCGATCGAGCCGCGCTGATGCGCGGTGATCGTTCCGACGGCCAGCGCGCAATGCGCGCCCGCGGCGCCGACGAGAACCTTTATATCGTCGCCTACGACATCGGCGACCCACGCCGGTGGCGCCACGTCTTCCGGCTGATGAACGGTTACGGCGAATGGGTGCAACTCTCGGTGTTCCAATGCCGCCTGAGTCGGCGCCGCCGCATCGAGCTCAAATTCGCGCTCGGCGCGATCATCGACCATGCGCAGGATCACGTGGTGATCCTCGACCTCGGCCCCGCCGCGGGCATCCGGCCGCGCGTCGAAAGTCTCGGCAAGCCATTCACCGTGGTCGAGCGAGGCCCGGTGATCGTGTAAGATGACTCGCCGCCGCCCCGCGAGCGGTCTTGCGCCGCCCGGAGCCCGGGCAGCGCTCGCACCGGTATTTGACATTGTCGGAGAGTGTGTTGCCGGGCCTCCCACGCAGCCCCGTAAGCGCACGGATCAGGAACGCCGGATCTCGGCCCCGCCACCGCTCGCAATTCGGACCGCAACCGCTTGTTATCCCTCGGCGGCTCGGCTCTGCCATTTCCCCGGTCATTGCGCCGGGGCCTCATTGAAGCGTCAGCAGCAGCTCGACGGCTCTGACGCGGCGCGCCTATTTCCCCGGTCATTGCGCCGGGGCCTCATTGAAGCCTCGTGGTCGGCGCCCTCAGCTTGGTCCCTGCCATGATTTCCCCGGTCATTGCGCCGGGGCCTCATTGAAGCGTCAGCACCAGCGGGTCCGAAATGATCGCCCGCGAAGATTTCCCCGGTCATTGCGCCGGGGCCTCATTGAAGCATTTGGAGCGATCTTCGAGCACCGCCGAGCCGGCCCTATTTCCCCGGTCATTGCGCCGGGGCCTCATTGAAGCGTCAGCAGCAGCTCGACGGCTCTGACGCGGCGCGCCTATTTCCCCGGTCATTGCGCCGGGGCCTCATTGAAGCGCGAACTGCGACAACTAATCAGGCAACTTGCCTCTACATTTCCCCGGTCATTGCGCCGGGGCCTCATTGAAGCGTGCAGGGTGTACACCGAGCCGAAGCTGTCGCTGATGGATTTCCCCGGTCATTGCGCCGGGGCCTCATTGAAGCGCGCCATACCGTCAACTGCCCAGCTTCGGCCCCGCCCAATTTCCCCGGTCATTGCGCCGGGGCCTCATTGAAGCGCCCGCGCCGAGGCTTTAAGGGCCTTCTCCAAAAACGCAGATTTCCCCGGTCATTGCGCCGGGGCCTCATTGAAGCTTGCCTTGCGGCACCGTCTTCGGGTAGCCGCAATGGGCGCATTTCCCCGGTCATTGCGCCGGGGCCTCATTGAAGCGATGATCTTGCTCGGGTCGGCGTCGTACCCGTTCGGAGATTTCCCCGGTCATTGCGCCGGGGCCTCATTGAAGCACGAAGACAGCTTCCTGGCGTTCTTCAAGAGGGCATGATTTCCCCGGTCATTGCGCCGGGGCCTCATTGAAGCATGCGGTTGGCAGCGCGCGCCAGGATCGGCTTGGGTGATTTCCCCGGTCATTGCGCCGGGGCCTCATTGAAGCGCGCCCGTTACGCCCGTGATGGTGCCGAGCTTGAATGATTTCCCCGGTCATTGCGCCGGGGCCTCATTGAAGCCGCCATCAGGGTGTCGATCAGCGGATACGGTGCCTCATTTCCCCGGTCATTGCGCCGGGGCCTCATTGAAGCGTCGACACACAGATAATCGACGTGCCGGTATTTCGATTTCCCCGGTCATTGCGCCGGGGCCTCATTGAAGCATCGCAACGCGGATCCGGCTGTACGAACGGGCACGGCCGATTTCCCCGGTCATTGCGCCGGGGCCTCATTGAAGCAGGTTCTCCGATGGTGCAACCGACTCGCAGGGCATTTCCCCGGTCATTGCGCCGGGGCCTCGATTGAAGCGGCCTCATTGAAGCACCGCGGTCACCGTCGCGTCAGCCGGCTGATTTCCCCGGTCATTGCGCCGGGGCCTCATTGAAGCGCCGGCGTAGGACGCGGTCGCCGCGGAGGCCTGGCCGGATTTCCCCGGTCATTGCGCCGGGGCCTCATTGAAGCATCGACTACAACTATTATGGGGAAGAGGGGGATGACGCCATTTCCCCGGTCATTGCGCCGGGGCCTCATTGAAGCAGCAGTACAACCGCCCTGGCCTCTTCCGCGGTGCTCACCGCCGATTTCCCCGGTTATTGCGCCGGGGCCTCATTGAAGCTGGTAGTGGCGGGGACGGCGGTAACGGAAATGATATGATTTCCCCGGTCATTGCGCCGGGGCCTCATTGAAGCACTCTCGTAGGGACCGGAACCCACAATCATCAAACGCGATCTCCCCGGTCATTGCGCCGGGGCCTCATTGAAGCACGAAGAGGCGGCCTAGCAGAAGCGAAACAACCGGCAAGATTTCCCCGGTCATTGCGCCGGGGCCTCATTGAAGCGACAGTGACGCTCAACTCGATTGACGCGGGCTTATCATTTCCCCGGTCATTGCGCCGGGGCCTCATTGAAGCGCCTTGCCCGACCGCGACGGGGTGCGCCGGGTGCGGCTGATTTCCCCGGTCATTGCGCCGGGGCCTCATTGAAGCCGTTCGGTGCAGTGTGGGGGGTGTACGCGCCGAGGGTCATTTCCCCGGTCATTGCGCCGGGGCCTCATTGAAGCCTTCCCGGTGCCGGGTGAGCGCGACATAGCTCGGGGATTTCCCCGGTCATTGCGCCGGGACCTCATTGAAGCTCGAAGAACGCGCGGGTCTCCTCGCCGGTGCCGGCGATTTCCCCGGTCATTGCGCCGGGGCCTCATTGAAGCGGGCTGATCGGCGACGACTGCGTGCCGGAAACGCCGCATTTCCCCGGTCATTGCGCCGGGGCCTCATTGAAGCATATGGGGTCGGGCGTCCAAGTCAAGTCCAGGGTCGTATTTCCCCGGTCATTGCGCCGGGGCCTCATTGAAGCTGGGCGACCTTGCCGCCGTGCTCGCTGCCGAGCTCGATTTCCCCGGTCATTGCGCCGGGGCCTCATTGAAGCGGGACGATCGCCGCGGGCGACGGCCATACGCTCGTCGCATTTCCCCGGTCATTGCGCCGGGGCCTCATTGAAGCCTGAAGATGGCAAGTCAGGACCGCAAGAGCGCGGGGATTTCCCCGGTCATTGCGCCGGGGCCTCATTGAAGCACCGTGGCAGAGACGTCGAAAGTTCACGTGCTCCATTCATTTCCCCGGTCATTGCGCCGGGGCCTCATTGAAGCACCAATCGCCATTGCATAGGCGGTGTCCGAGTGCGGGATTTCCCCGGTCATTGCGCCGGGCCTCATTGAAGCCAGCTGGCGCGGGCGCGCCTATGTGCGCCGCTGGACGATTTCCCCGGTCATTGCGCCGGGGCCTCATTGAAGCGTCCAACCTCGTACCTTGGGCGATCCGCAACCCAATTTCCCCGGTCATTGCGCCGGGGCCTCATTGAAGCATTGTTCGCCCATCCGGTCGCGGCACAACTGTTGGGCATTTCCCCGGTCATTGCGCCGGGGCCTCATTGAAGCCGGGTTCGTAGCCGAACAGTCTCTCAACGCGGGTCAACTATTTCCCCGGTCATTGCGCCGGGGCCTCATTGAAGCTCCGCCGTCCCCCACGAGATCGGTACGCCTGTTACGGATTTCCCCGGTCATTGCGCCGGGGCCTCATTGAAGCGGGATGTGCGGGCGACGCAAGAAGTCGTGGATGGCGATTTTCCCGGTCATTGCGCCGGGGCCCCATTGAAGCGGCGTTTGGGTCGCGCTGGGGTTCTGCGTGCTCGCCCAATTGCCCCGGTCATTGCGCCGGGCCTCATTGAAGCGCAAAGTTCGCGGCCGGGTGATCGATCATCTAAATCATTTACCCCGCAGATCACGATCGGCACGCCGGTGCTGATCCCCGAGGGCTATGTCGCCGATCTCGGCGTGCGGCTCGGGCTCTACCGGCGTATCGCCGCACTCGCCGATCAGCGCGAAATCGACGGCTTTGCCGCCGAGCTGATCGACCGGTTTGGTCCGTCGCCCATTGGAGGTCGAGAACCTGCTCGAAACCATCGCGATCAGGCGTGCCTGCCGGGAGGCCGGAGTCGAACGGGTCGAGGCCGGGCCCAAGGGGGCTGTGATTGCATTGCGCGGCGACCGTTTCGCGAACCGCGCGGGGCTCGTCGAACTGATCCAGCGCCACGCCGGGACTAGGAGGCTCCGCCCCGACCAGAAGATCGTCTATCTGCGCAACTGGGACGAAGAGAAGACACGGCTGGCCGGGCGTCGCCAAGCTATTGCAGGCGCTGGTCAAGATCGCCGGCGGCGCAAAACCCGATGCTGATGCGATACTGCCGCCGCCAACCTCGGAACTGGTCAAGACGCAGGTCGCGCGACGAGCGTAGTCAAAGATGCGTTATGAGGCTAGTGGTCGAAGCCGGTTTGCCGGTTAGGCCTTGATCTTCCACTCGCCGCTTGGCGTGCGACACCAAGTGAGCCGGTAATCGTGACCCCGTGACTGTCCGGCGACGACGATGTGATTGCGCACCAGATGGCAGGCCATGCCATGCGATCGGAATACCCGAAGTATAGTGGAGGTACCGGAGGTATTCGTCTGCGGGTTGCTCCACGCCTCCGACTGACCGGCATTGGCGGGCTCGGCCGCATTCAGCCGTGCTATGCTGTCGAACAGCAGTCGGTTGTCCTCCGGCGAGAGGCCAGGACCTCCGCGGAACGGGTTGATTTGGGCGTGCGCCACCGCGGGCAGGACAAACAACGCCGCGAGCGCGACCGAAAGGCAGCATGATAACCGGGATCGCATACGTCGCTCCGTTTTTTGTCAATGTCGCCGGGTGGCGATGAGCCGATAACCGCGGTGCTCGATCTGGCGGTTGACGACGTCGGCGAGTTCTGGATGGTCCGAGAGACCGCTGATCAGATGGGCGAACATGCCGGCGACGGCGACAGCAGCGATCGCCATCACGTCGGTACCCGGCGGTGAATATTGCTCTATCGTCCGCGTCAGGGCGGCGCGCGCGACCTGAACGACCATATCTCGTTCACGGGAAAGCGTGTCTTTCGTCATATGGAGCTCCTCGCGGTTTGCGCGCACGAGAGTACCATGTATTGACGTTTTTGACCAATGATCGGGCAGATGCCTGCGGCCGAGCCGGGATGGAAGCCGATCTGCGGACGTGAGCTCTCGCGATTTTCCCCGAATCGCACTTCATTTGGGGGGAGATGGCGGCCTCGAAGGATAAGTAGCGGTTCTGCGAACCGGCGTCGCCCTCCGATATTGGCCAAGACGGGGGTGACCAGAACGATTAGAAGGGACAAACGGCAAACAGCGCGCTTTGCGGCGGGCCCTCAGAGGCTGTGTCTTGGAGAGGAACTGACGACATGACGGCTGAACTCACCGTGCTTAGAGTGCGAGACGTCACAGTAAAGCTGCAGCGCGCCGGGCGTGGTCAGAAGGTGCTGTTCCTGCATGGCGCGGGTGGCGTGCCGCAATGGCTGCCGTTCTTTGACGCGTTGGCAGAGCGTTACGAACTCTTGGTGCCCGAGCACCCGGGCTTCGGCGGCTCCGATAACCCGCCCTGGATCCATTCCATGTCGGACCTGGCGATGTTCTATCTCGACTTCGTCGAAGAGGCGGGCCTAGACCGCATCCATTTAATCGGCAATTCGCTCGGCGGCTGGCTCGCGGCCGAAATCCTGATCCGCGACCGCTCGCGCTTCCAAAGCCTAGTGCAACTGGCGCCGGCCGGCATCCGGATCAAGGGCGTCGCGTACGGCGACGGCTTCATCTGGGGGCCGGAGGAGGCGGTGCGCAACCTCTACCACGACCAGTCCTTTGCCGACCGCATCCTGGCCTTGACGCCAACCGAGGCGCAGATGGATTTGATGTTGAAGAACCGTTTCACGGTGGCGAAGTTCGGCTGGCAGCCGCGGTTGTTCGACCCCGACCTCGAAAAATGGCTGCACCGGATCAAGCTCCCGGCGCTCGTCGTCTGGGGCGACGACGACAAGGTCGCGCCGCCTGCCTATGCCGCGCTGTGGCAGGAGCGGCTGCCGGAGGCACGGCTCATGATGGTCGAGAGCTGCGGGCATCTCCCGCATGTCGAGCGGGCCTCGCTCGTCGCCCGCCATGTCATCGATTTCCTGGAGGGAGCAGCGTGATGCAGCTCGTCTCCTTCCATCTGATGCCGTATCGGCCGCTCGATCTGGCGGAGGCGGCAAAGCACCGTTCGCCCTGGGTGGTCTTGCCCAACCGTCTCTATGACCCGGTTAAGGGTGCCGAGGAGTACGCGCGCCACATCGACGCGCTCGTCTATGCCGAGGAGCTCGGCTTTGATGCGATCGGCGTCAACGAGCATCACCAGACCGCCTACGGGCTGATGCCGGCGCCCAACCTGATCGCCAGCGCGCTGATCCAGCGCACGAAAAGGGTCAAGATCGCGATTCTCGGCCGCGCGCTGCCGCTGGTGAACAACCCTATCTACATCGCCGAAGAGTTCGCCATGCTCGATGTCATGTCGAAAGGCCGGATCATCGCCGGCTTTGTGCGCGGCATCGGCTCGGAATACCATTCCTCGGGGGTCAATCCCTACTTCTCGCACGCGCGCTTCCATGAAGCGCACGACCTGATCATCCGGGCGTGGACCGAGCCTGGTCCTTTCGCCTTTGACGGCGACCACTTCAGCCTGCGTTATGTCAATTTGTGGCCGCGGCCCTATCAGAGCCCGCATCCGCCGGTGTGGATCCCGTCACAGGGATCGAGCGAGACGGTCGCCTGGGCATCCGATCCCGTGCGCAAATACCCATTTCTGGTGACCTTCTCGTCGGCCGATCTCGTGGCGCGCTACCACAACACCTATCGCGACCGGGCGCACGAATACGGCTATGAGGCCGTACCGGACCAGCTCGGCTGGGCCTGCCCGATCTATGTCGCTGACACCGATGAGCGCGCACGCAACGAAGCGGGTCGGGCGGTCGAGACCTTGTTCAACGATTTCCTGCGCCAGAGCTTCGAGATGCTGATGCCGCCCGGCTATACCTCGATCGGCTCGATGAAGAATTTCATCAGCATGCGTAGAGGGTTGGGCGGCGGCAAGGCCACCGCCGAAGGCCTGATCGAGAGCGGAACCGCGCTGATCGGCAGCCCTCGGACGGTGCTGGCCGGCATCGAGCGGATGCGCGAGCGCACCGGTTTCGGTATCCTCGTGGCACTCCTCCAATTCGGCATCCTTTCGGACGATCTGACCCGGCGCAACATGGACATCTTTGCCGCCGAGGTGATGCCGCATTTAAGGGGCTGACCCGGCGCGCTAATATTGCGAAGGCAAGCGTGATACGTCTTCCGCGAGGCCGGCGCCGGGTGCGACTTCTCCGTGGCGATAGTGGTATCGATACCACCACAAGCCGATCAACTCGTGGAGCGCGCGGTAGCTGACGAGCAAAGACGGAACGTACGGCAAGAAGGAGCTCACCGAGAGTGAGGGTGCCTCGTCGTCGCTTTGTCGCTGGCCAATGGTTTCTCGACGGGAACAAATGGCCGGGACGACCGGGTAGCCGACGGCGTCAAACGACCAGAGGGCTCGCGCCATGTCCCGGCAGTGCGTGATCAGCAGCGCTGACGGCACGCCCGCCTGGCGTAGGATGGCCGCCGAAAAAGCAGCGTTCTCAAAGGTGTTCAGCGAACGATCCTCACGCCAACGCACAGGGACCCGGAAATCGTCTTGCAGCACCGTGCTCATCATTTGGGCGAGAGAATTGTTAACCGCGTCTGGCCGTCCGCCACTGACCAGCACCGGCAGCCCTAGACGCCGCTCTTCTCTTGCGGCCTCGGCGAGGCGCTCGAGCGTCATCGGTCCGACTGTAAACGACTGACCGGGAGTGTCGCTTTTCCGATAGTCGGCCGACAACACGATGATCGCCCCGGGTGGTGCGTCGGAGGACAGAACGGGTATCGCTCCGGCGAGGTCCTTGACTGACCCGATCAAGTAATCCGCCACGACCGGTGTCGAGGCCAGGTAAAGAAGAGCGCCACCGAACGTTGCGACGATCAGACCAGGCCGGGTCCAGCGCCAGGCAAGGACGAGCCCGATGACCGTCAACACAATAAACACATTTGGCGGGACCAATGACGAATAGGAGAGCCAGGACATCACAGTTTCCGCCGAGAGGATGATCCCCGTTCTTTATAGCGGTACGCCCGGCTCGAAAACCGGAACAATCCGAATTGCGCCCGCGGGCTGGACGTGGCGGTGGAAGCTCGGGTATCAATCGGCATCCTAACCCGCGGCGCGGGCGCAGTGACGTGGCAGCGGCCCGGGTTTTAGGGAGGAGGTCGGACATGCCAGAATACAAGTTGATCTCTGCGGATTCCCACGTAAGCGAGCCGCCTGACCTATGGTCGACGCGCGTCGACCATAAATATCGCGAGAGGGCGCCACGGCTGATGGTCAACCCGCCCGGTAAGGAGGGCGCCTATTTCTATTACGAGGGCTATGCGCCCCATCCGATCGGGATCGGCCTCGGCGCCGGCAAGAGCCCCGAGGAGCTGAAGGAATTCCTAACCAAGGCTACCTACGCCGATGCCCGGCCGGGCGGCTGGAATCCGGCCGAGCGGGTGAAGGACAATGCGCTCGACGGGGTCGAGGCCGACGTGCTCTACACGACCCTGGGCTTCCGCATCTTCTGGTTGAAGGACCCCGGGCTGCAGGCGGACTGCTTCCGCGTCTACAACGATTGGCTCGCCGAATTTGTCAGCTATGATCGGAAGCACATGGCGGGCCTGCCGATGATCTCGCTCTACGACCCCAAGGCGGGTGCTCGCGAGCTCGAGCGCTGCGCCAAGATGGGGCTCAAGGGGGCGATGATCTGGTGCTCGCCGCCCGAGGATCAGCCCTACAGCTCGGACATTTACGATCCGTTCTGGGCGGCGGCACAACAACTCAAGATGCCGGTCAGCCTGCACGCGATCACCGGCATGGGCATGGAGAGCCAGTACAATTGGGGCGAGCGCTATATGCGTTCGACCGTGCTGTCGCACGAGGTCGAGAAGTCGTTCAGCGTGCTGATCTTCTCGGGCGTGCTTGACCGCTTCCCGCAACTGCAGATCGTCTCGGCCGAGAACAACATCGGCTGGCTGCCCTACTACCTGCAGCGGATGGACCGCGCTTTCGAGCGCCAGCGCATCTCGGCCGGTTTTACGAACAAGCTGAAGCCGAGCGAGTATTTCCAGCGTCAGATGTGGGCGACCTACATCGACGACTTCGTCGGCGTCGCCAGCCGCCAGTTCATCGGCGTCGACAAGATAATGTGGTCGTCGGACTACCCGCACCAGGCCTCGACCTGGCCGCACTCGCAGGAAGTGGTCGCGCGCGACTTCAAGGACGCCAGCCCCGAGGACCGCTTCAAGATCACCCGCGCTAACGCGGCCAGGCTCTACGGCTTCGACGCCTAGCCGGCCGCCGCTGCGGCCGGATTACCGGCCGCAGCGGCGTGGGAAGAAGTCGAGATTCGGGAGGCGATCAGCAGATTGCCACGCCGCCTCTCCGCCGATCCGCCCGTGTGGAAAACATCGGCGCCGAGCCGCGGGTTTCGGCTGCGACCGAAAACGACGCGTGCCGGAACGGCGGTTGGGGTAGCATCCCGGGTTCGTCGACATGAGGCAGCGCATGACAGGCTGCGGCCGAATTCCCCCCTTGATGGATGACAGCTCCTTGCCGGATCAGGAGCGCGTGATACTCGAACGCGCGCGGGCGCTGATCCCGCTCCTCGCCGAGCGTGCACCGGCGGCGACCGCGGCCCGGCAACTGCCGGCGCGGACGATCGCCGAATATCGGTATGCCGGCATCCTGCGCATCCTTCAGCCCAAGCGCTTCGGCGGCTTGCAGGGCCGGTTCAGCCTGTTCTCACGGATCGTCGAGGAGCTGAGCTATGGCTGTGCCTCCTCGGCTTGGGTCTATGCGGTACTCGCCGAGCATCAATGGATCATCGCCCAATATCCCGAGCAGGCCCAGATCGACGTCTGGGGCGAGGATCCCGAAGCCGTCGCCTCGTCCTCTCTGGCGCCGCGCGAGGCAGCAAGACGTGTGGCAGGCGGCTGGCGGCTCAGCGGGCATTACCCGTTCTCCAGCGGCTGCGACTATGCGCAATGGGCGATCATCGGAACCTTTCTCGGCGAAAAGGGCGACCCCCGGCACATCGCCTACCTGCTGGTGCCGCTCGCGGAGGTCGAGATCGTCGACGATTGGCAGGTGCTGGGCCTCCTCGGCACCGGCAGCAAATCATTGGTCTTACGCGACGTATTCGTCCCCGAGCACCGCTCGGTCATGGTCAGCGACCTCTTCGCCGGCACGCCACCCGGCGCGCTGGTGCATCCCGACTATCCGGTGTTGCGGGCGCCGCGCGGCTTTCTGGTGTCCTATTCACTGCCGCCGGTCGCCATCGCGCTCGGCCGCCGCGCCCTCGACATCGCCTGCGCCACATTGGCAAAGCGAGTGTCGCGCGGGGTAACCCGGGTGGCCGAATCGGAGGTCGTGCAGATGGCGCTCGGCGAGGCCGCCGCGGCAATCGACGTGGCGACGTTGTTATTACACACCGGACGCGAGTTCGAGCACCGCGGCGGTCAGCTCGGGCCGCAAGATCACCGAGGCCGAGGCATTGCGCGCCCGCCGCGACATGGTCTACGCCCAGCACCAGGTCGGCTGGGCGCTCGACCGCCTGTGCGAATTGGACGGCGCCCGCTGGGTCTACGACAGCGATCAGCTCGGCGCCATCCGCCGCGACGTGATGACGATCCTGACCCACCACGCCGCGAGCCGCCAGGCCGCGATGGCCCCCTACGGCAAAATGCTCCTCGCGCGTGAAGTTGGGTGAATTGCCGACGCGAGCCCTGCGGTCGCGACCAGCCGTTTTTGGAGAGCACCGCACCGGCGAGGTTGAGCAAGCCGCAGATGAGCATGTGACCGTCGCCGCTGCAGGCGATGAGGCGGCGTGGAGGCGGCTCGCCGGGCTGTGTTCGGGGCGCAATCATATGTTAAGTTAGCAAGCAGAAGGTTCGCCGAACGATGGAAAGGAGAACCAAGACGGCGGAGATTGCGACGCGGCGAAGTGCAGCGCCAAACGCTCAGCGTCGACCTGCACGGGCGGAACTGATCTGGGATGGGAAATACGACGCCGCCGGCCGGCGCGTCGCGCCCCTTCGGGTGGTGCTCCCGTTTCAGACGGTTGAGACCGTGAATGAGTTGGCACAGGACCGTCAACGTAATTTGCAATATGGCCCGGGATTCGGAGAGGAGGAGTGGCGCAACCGGCTGATCTGGGGTGACAAGAAATACGTCCTGCCTTCCCTGCTGGCCGAATTCGCCGGCAGGGTGGACCTGATTTACATCGATCCGCCATTCGACACTGGCGCCGATTTCTCATTCACGGCAACAATGCCGGACGACCCCGAAACACCAGGCGACGATTCTTTCAGGTTCACGAAAGAGCCGAGCATTATTGAGCAAAAGGCCTATCGCGACACTTGGGGTCGCGGTTTGGATTCCTACCTTCATTGGTTTTACGAAACCATTTCGGTCATGCATGAACTTTTGAACGAAAACGGTAGTCTTTATGTTCACCTTGACTGGCACGTTGCTCACTACGCGAAATGCGTTCTAGATGAAATTTTGGGCTCTGAGAATTTTGCAAATGAAATTGCATGGCTGCGCACCACGCCGAAGGGACTTGCTTTCACTCGGTTCGCATCAAACCACGACGTGATCTTCTATTACCAAAAATCGGAAAAATACACTTGGAATCCGCAATATGTTCCCCACTCATCGGAATACCTTGAGCGCTATAACTTGGTAGACGCGCGTACTGGTCGCTGTTTTCAGGCCACTTCCCTCCTTAACCCAAACAGGGATCGTCCTAACCTCACTTATGAATTTCACGGGCACACGAAGGTCTGGCGCTGGACGAGAGAGAGGATGCTACGAGCGGAAGCCGAAGGCCGTATTTACTTCCCGCCGAATGGTGGCGTTCCGAGGGAGAAGCGATTTCTCGACGAACAGGAAGGGGTGCCGGTTTCGTCGGTTTGGACCGACATCGCTCCCGTTAATGCCGTGGCGCAAGAGCGGCTCGGTTTCCCGACGCAAAAGCCGGAAGCTCTATTGGAGCGGATCATCAGCGCGTCGTCGGCGGAGAATGACTTGGTTCTGGATTGCTTCTGCGGCAGCGGCACGACGGCAGCAGTGGCCGAGAAACTAAAGCGTCGCTGGATCGCGTGCGACCTTGGCCGGTTCGCCATCCACATTACACGCAAGCGGCTGCTGTCGATTCCCGGTGTCCGCCCGTTTACGGTTCAGAACCTTGGCAAATACGAGCGACAGCTTTGGGCGGGTGCCGAGTTCGGCGACAACAAAGCCGCCGAGCGGCAGCGCACGTATATCGAATTCATCTTGAAACTGGCCAACGCCACGCCGATCCACGGCTATACGTGGCTGCACGGGGTCAAGGCCGGCCGCATGGTGCATGTGGGCGCAGTCGACGCGCCGGTCAGCGTCGGCGACGTGACGCAGATCGCGGCCGAGTTCCGGCGCGCCATCGGTACTGGTAAGGACGCGCCAACCACAAACGGCGTCGATGTTTTGGGCTGGGATTTCGCCTTTGAACTTAACGAGGTCGCGAAGCAACAGGCTGCAGCGGCCAACATCCAGATGCAATTCCTGCGCATCCCCCGCGATGTGATGGACAAGCGCGCGGTCGAGCAGGGCGACATTCATTTCTTCGAACTGGCGGCACTCTCCGTAGAGGTCAAAGTAAACCGGCGGGACGTTTCCTTGAAGCTCAAGGATTTTGTCATCCCGCCCGACGATGTGCCGGACGAGGCACGCAGAGCCGTGAAGCACTGGTCGCAGTGGATCGATTACTGGGCGGTCGACTGGGACAACCAGGGCGACACCTTCCATAACGAATGGCAGACTTACCGGACGCGCAAGGACAAGTCGCTCGCGCTGGAGATCACGCACACCTACCCCGATCCGGGCGAATACGCGATCGTCGTGAAGGTCATCGACATCCTGGGCAATGACACGACCAAGACCGTGAAGGTGGGAGTGATCTAGCGGTGGCCCGTTCGCGCAGACAAAACGTTGGTCAGCTTTCGCTCCTCGAAGCGCGCGTCAGCACAGCGCCTTTGGTCCCCGGCATCCGCGAAAAGATCGAAGCCTGGCGGGACGGCGGATACAAGGGGATCAGCGATACCACGCGCGTCCTGCTGAACTACTGGTTCTTCACCGATCACCGGGCGCCGAACGGCCGGAAGTTCAAGTACCATTTGTTCCAACAGGAGGCGATCGAGACCCTGATCTACCTTTACGAGGTCGCCAAACTGCGGCGGCACAAAAGCCTCGTGGAAACTTTCGCCACTCGGACCGATCTGCGTCTCCTGAGATACGATGATTTTGCGCGCTATTGCATCAAAATGGCGACGGGCAGCGGCAAGACGAAAGTGATGTCGCTTTCCATCGCGTGGCAATTTTTCAACGCAGTCGCTGAGGCGCGCGACGACTTCGCGACAACGTTTCTCCTGATCGCGCCGAACGTGATCGTGTTCGAGCGTCTGCGGACGGATTTTGAGGGAGGCCGCATCTTTCGTGTCGATCCGGTGATCCCTCCGGAACTGGAGATCTTCTGGCGGGATTTCCAATACTACATGCGTGGGGAGGGCGAGCGGGCAAGCTCGCTGGGTGCGCTCTACCTGACAAATGTGCAGCAGTTCTACGAGCGGCAGAACGATGACCAGGACGAGCCCCAGGAGCTGGCGGCGGTTCTCGGACCAAAACCGCCCGCGCAAACATCAGCGATCGAGGACTTTGGCAAGCGCATCATCGACCGCGGCGGGCCGGTCGCCGTTCTGAACGACGAGGCGCACCATACGCATGATGAAGAAAGCGAGTGGAACAAGGTCATCCGCGTTTTGCATGCCGAAGTCTCCGGCGGGCTGGCCGCGCAGTTGGATTTCACGGCAACGCCGCGCCACAGTAAGGGGCAACTCTTTTCGTGGACGGTATACGACTACCCGCTAAAGCAGGCGATCATCGATAATGTCGTGAAGCGCCCGCTTAAAGGGATCGCGCAGGGCATCACTGAACAACGATCGGACATAGCGAGCACGCGCTATCAGGCCTACTTGGCCGCAGGCGTCGAACGTTGGAAGGAATATTACGGACAGTTGATGCCGTTCGGGAAAAAGCCGGTGCTGTTCGTGATGATGAACGATACGCACGAAGCCGATGACGTGGGTGATTGGTTGCGGACGAAATACCCTTCCGAGTTTGGCGCAGAGCGGCTGTTGATCATCCATACGGACAGGTCGGGAGAGGTATCAAGAAAGGATTTAGATAAAGCGCGGAAGGCCGCACGTGAGATCGACGACGAGAGAAGTTTGATAAATTGCGTCGTCAGCGTGATGATGCTGCGCGAGGGCTGGGACGTGCAAAGCGTCACTGTAATTGTCGGCCTCAGACCCTACACATCGAAAGCGAACATCCTACCCGAGCAGACCGTCGGACGCGGTCTGCGCCTCATGTTCCGTGGCAACCCCGACTACATCGAGCAGGTGGATGTAATCGGCAACAAGACCTTTATCGAGTTTGTCGAGCAGCTGGAACGCGAAGAAGACATTCAGCTCGAAACGTTCAACATCGGCGAGAAGGTGACCATCATCACCATCGCGCCCGACTCGAACAAAACGGACAAAGATATTGCGATCCCAATGCTCAGCCCGATCCTCACCCGCAAGAAGTCGCTCGCTGAGGAAATCGCGGAGCTCGACGTGAGCGCCTTTACCTGTCCCGTGCTGCCACGCAAGCAGGATGACGCCGCAGCCAAGACATTCCGCTATGAGGGCTACGATCTCATCACATTGCAAAAGCTGATCGAGCGAGATTACACGATCCCGGAGCCGCAGACTGCCGAGGAGGTCATTGGCTATTACGCGCGACGTATTGCGCAAGACGTTAAGCTGCCGTCGCAATTTTCGGCGTTGGCACCGAAGGTGAGAGAGTTTCTCGAAACTAAAGCGTTCGGCGGGGCGGTCACGTTGAACGAGCCGACGATGATCAGGGCTATCAGCAGCAACGTGGCTCAATATGTGACGGTAAAAACGTTCTCCGAAGCGTTGCGGAAGCTTGTCATTTCCGATTTGGAGCCACAGCTTCTGCATGCCGGCCGGCCGCTTTCCGAGACGGCGCCATTCCCTTGGTCGCGAGCGACGCTCGCGGCAGACAAGTGCATCTTCAACCTCGTTCCGTGCCATAACGAGTTCGAACGGGAATTCGCGCAATTCCTTCAGAAGGCGCCGGATGTGGAGCGTTTTTCCAAGCTGCCCGAGCAGTTTGGATTTGCGATCGAGTACACGGACAATGCCGGCAATCTACGGTATTACGAACCGGATTTTGTCGCATTGACCAGTGAGGACACGCATTACATTGCCGAGACTAAGGGTTTGGAAGATACAAATGTCGCTAACAAGGATCGCGCGGCACGGCTTTGGTGTGAAAACGCGACGCGACTGACTAGCAAGCCGTGGGCCTATTTGAAGGTTTTGCAAACAGCATACAAACAGCTGCAACCGACGCAATTCGAGGATTTGCTCGTCTTATCGGAGGGCGAGCTGTTCGCAAAAACCCGCAGCATTCCAGAACTCAGTGTCGTGGCTCTCAGGCATTCCGTCGAGTGCAAGGGTGCCGTGTTGCCGGAAGGCGGTAAAGGGACAGTCGTTCACGTCTATCATGACGGCGAGCATTACGAGGTCGAGTTTGCAGAGCCCTTCCCCTGCACGGTCACGCTTCGGCGCGGCGACATCCATCCCGGATGAGCCAACTGCCGAGGGTCGCTAGCGCGATCCTGGAGGATCGGAAGATCACCCAATATCCTGCTGAATACCGTTCATCCGACTGGGGCTGCCAAGGCGCAATTCTTCATGTCCTTCGGTTTCTCGCCGGCAAATTGGGCTGAGCTCAAAAGCGCGTTGCTGCAACATCCGCAGAAGAATCCGGTGACCGGCCAGTCAAGCAATCCGTTTGGTCAAAAGTTCGAGGTCAGTTGCTCACTCGTAGCGCCGGACGGCAGAAACCCTTGCATCATTTCGGTATGGATCATCGAGCCTCCCGACCTCAATCCGAGGTTCATCACCGCGTATCCGAACCCTTGAGCGAGCAAGCTGACGCGGCGCCTCCAGGCGCTGAAGATCGAGCCTGGCACCGATCCCGAGGCGGTCGCCGCGTCGCCCTTGGCGCCGCGCGAGGCGGCGCGGCGCGTGCCGGGCGGCTGGCGGCTCAGCGCGCATTACCCGTTTTCGAGCGGCTGCGACTTTGCGCAATGGGCGATCATCGGCGCCTTCCTCGCCGAGAAGGGCGACCCGCGCGGGGTCGCCTACCTGCTGGTGAGGCTCGCCGAGGCCGAGATCGTCGACGACTGGCAGGTGCTCGGCCTCTTGGGCACCGGCAGCAAATCACTGGTCTTACGCGACGTATTCGTTCCCGAGCATCGCTCGGTCATGGTCAGCGATCTCTTCGCCGGTACCCCGCCGGGCGCGCTGGTGCATCCGGACTACCCGGTATTGCGCGCGCCGCGCGGCTTTCTGGTGTCCTATTCGCTGCCGCCGGTCGCGATCGCGCTCGGTCGCCGCGCCCTCGACATCGCCTGTGCCGCGTTGGCCCGCCGGGTGTCGCGCGGGGTAACCAAGGTGGCCGAGTCCGAAGTGGTGCAGATGGCGCTCGGCGAGGCCGCCGCGGCGATCGATGCGCGACGATGCTGTTACATAGCGGGCGCGAAGCGAGCACCGCCGCGGCCAGCTCGGGCCGCAAGATCACCGAGGCCGAGGCGTTGCGCGCACGCCGCGACATGGTCTACGCGCAACATCAGGTGGGCTGGGCGTTGGATCGTCTGTGCGAGCTCGATGGCGCCCGGTGGGTCTACGACCGCGACGAGCTGGGCGTGATCCGGCGTGATGTGATGACGATCCTGACCCACCATGCCGCGAGCCGCCAAGCGGCAATGGCGCCCTACGGGCGCATGCTGCTCGCCCACGGCGCGGGGTGAGCAACCTTTGTCCACGCGCTGGCAAAATGTCCCACGCGCATCGGGTAGGTGGCTTTGTTCAGTGTTGTCCGCTACCAATTGGTGGGCGAATTCTCGTTGTAGATCGCGTCGGAAAACGGGTGAGCAGGGAGATCCTGGCCGATTTTCCGCGGTTGACGAGCGACGACATCCGCCGCCTGTCTGGCGTTTGCCGTCCAGCGCGAACATCTGGTGGTGAGCATCCCGGCTAGCTGAATAGCGGGCATTGCTCTTCGACGAAAATCCTGCGGCGTGGTTCGTGACAGACCTCGATAATCCCATCCATGTCCGCGACCGGGGCCTGGCCGGCGGCTCGGCACGCCGGTGGCGATGCGCCTCGAAATTCTGCGACCGGCCTATCGCAGCGAGCTCATTCCCAGCGGCTTGGCTGAGCCGGCCTGAAGGCCGCGATAGGCGTCCTTCGAGACCGGCCGTCGCTGCGGCAAGCCGACAGCTCCAGTCACCCGGTCAGGCGCGGATACTCGGCGCCCTACAGGCGTTGCGGGTCGATCGAGATCGAAGCTGGAAGGTCGCTGCCGACGAAAATCGGCCGCAGGATGTGCGACTGAAAACGCCAGAGTCGGTCGTCGTCGAGCACGCATTGCGCCTCGAAATCGGCGATCATCGCGGGCGGCCTTGCCAACTGAAACGGCGGCCGACCGTCGGCGCGGTAGAGGCTCATCACCCCGACCGCCTGGGCATGCCGCGCGTCCTCCCGGAATACCTGAACATTGTCGACCAGGTGACGCGTGGTGGTACTGCCCCGCTGCCGGCGTCGGGCATAGAAAGCACTGATCTTCTCGGTCCCCTCGAATCGGTTATGCCCGACGGCGTAAAGCGCCGCCGGCAAATAAAACTCGTGCGCCTGGGTACCGCCGTTGTGATCTACGTCGGCCCAGTAATTGATCAGCAACCTATTGAGCGCGTACCACAGCGTCAGGTCATCGGTATCCAGCATTGCTTGGCGATCCTCCCTGAGATGAAGCGACATCTCCGCCATTTCTGAGACAGTGAATGTCGCTCATAGTATTCTGTGCCCTTTTGCACCGGCTCGCGCACCGCGTCAATCGGCCGCGCGTCCCTCTTTACGGAAAGCCCTCTTGCCTCAACCGCGACTGCTTCGGGTCAAGCCAACGTCGGCATGCCCTCAGTCACGGTTTCGAGCTGGCCGACGGTCTCCTTGCCAAAGATAAGCGGAATGAAGGCGCCGACCGACACCACCACCACGATCGTGCCGAAGAAGATTGTCGGCGAGCCGGTGTGCGGCACCATCAAAAACGGCGCTAGCACTCCGGCAAACAGCCGGCCAAACGACTCACCGAAAATTTGGCCACGGCCGCGCAATGACGTCGGAAATTGCTCCGACAAGTAGACTCGGGTGGCGCTGAAGGCCGACAACACAGTAAAGCCGGTGATCAGCCCGCCCGCGACCATTACGACCCCCGCAAATTCCCCTGCCCGATGCGCCATCAGCATCAGAACGAGGCCGGGAAGCGATCCGGCGAGTGCATAGGCGATCGTCCAGCGCCGCCCGATGATCTCCATCAGGAAGCCGGTGAAGGCCTTGCCCGGGATGCTCGCCAAGTACACCAGCGTACTCAAACCGAAACTGGAGGCGACGGCCAGGCCCTGATCGACCATCGCCTTGGGTAGCAGTGTGTGGATCAGAAGAGCGGCGGTGCCGGCGCAGACCCCGCTCAGAATGCCGACCGCGGTCCAGCGCCGCTGGCCCCGGCCGAACAATGCCCAATAGGGCGGCAGCTGCTCGCGGATGGTCTGCGGGCCGTCGCCGAGCGCTTCCACCGTCAGCAGCGGGACACGATCACCGCCCCGCCGAATGATCTGGTTGACAATGTCGGCCGCCGCCTGCGCGTCGCCCCTGCGCAAGTACCAGCGCGGGCTTTCGGGAAGCGCAAAATGGATCAGCACCGGTACGACGGTTATCACCAGCCCGCCCGGCAGTGCCAGAAAGCGAAAGGCGTTTGGGCTGCCGGCAAGCAGAAAGGAGATAAACGGAACCAATGTAAAAGAGGCGGCCAGTGCCATCTCATAGGTCGCACCGTAGGTGCGCCTGTGCTGCGCCGGCATCAATTCGGCGGCGATCGGGAACGCCGCAGACACGACGCCGCCGGCGCCAAGGCCGGTCAGCAGACGCAGGATGATCAGCTGCTCGGCGTTTTGCACCAGCGGGATCAACAGCGTCAAAAACGTGGTGGCGATCACCCCGACCTGCATGACGGTCTTGCGGCTCCAATGGTCAGCTACAACCGAGAACGCGAAGCCGCCGACGCACGCCATGAAGGGCGGGCCGGCGACGAGCCAGCGGATGTCGGACTCGGTCAGATGCAGCGGCGCTTTGGCCAGCACCAGCAGCGAGCTGGTAAGCGACAGATCGTAGCCCTCGACAAAGCCGACGACGGCGAGGACGGTGAGGATTAATACGTGGTAGCCGCTGAACGGGATGCTGTCGAGTTTGCGGCCGAGCACAAAGCCGGCGACGCTGGCCGATCGGCCGATCGGGCGGATCTCTGCTACCATGGTGACCTCCCAGATCGTCAATCCCGGGGGACCATGCGGGGAGCGCAAAACGGGCGAGGCCGGCGCGTCGCTTTATCGAGGAATCAGTTCAAGTTGCTTGGTTGTCGCTGGATCTACGCCTCGCAGATTCTGGCAGCCGCACGAGATGCCGCCGGATCGACGTGTTGCTCCTGTTTTCAAGTTCCGGGCTTCTTGTCGCCTCGTTAACCGCGAATCAGATTAGCTCAGCCGGGTCGCGTTGTCATCCGCCAAATAGGTGCGCCCCGACCGGTCAGGCACCCGCGGGTTCGATCGCCATTATGCCGGCATTCGATCAAAGCCTTGGTTCGGTTCACCCTTATCGCAGGAGCGTCGGTGAATATTTGCTCAAGGAAACTTGACCGTCTCGACCTTCGGAAAGGATGAAACGCTGTGTTCAAAAATGGATTTCGTATTCAGCCTGCCAGCGCCAGGTGTTACGCGGCGCCCCGGGTCTTATCCCGAATAAAATGCCGCCATTCCAGTTCAGTGTGCCGGGCCCGATATTGTGGATTGCACCGAACAGCTGAGGGCCGATCCGGTTGTCGTTCGGCCAGCCGGTATTGCTGTGTTCGGGAAAGCTCGAGGGCATGCCGTAGGCCTGGAAGCCCGGCTCGACCGGCGTGCCAAGCGAAATGCGCGTCTCCCAGGCATAAAGGAACTGCGGTCGCCCCGAGGCATAGGGGGTGCCAACATCGTGTTGCAAGAACAAATTAACCGTATTGATCGTACGCCAGACTTCCTTACGGAAAATCGGTCCGAACATCACCTCATTGGGCGTGTCGGCCAATGTGTTTTTGCCGAATTCAAAGAAGAACCCAGAGTTGATCCAAGA
Organism: uncultured Alphaproteobacteria bacterium; assembly: GCA_963703745.1. GTDB lineage: Bacteria > Pseudomonadota > Alphaproteobacteria > ATCC43930 > CGMCC-115725 > AP-15. Next base: position 541,122 of record CAVPFL010000004.1, read on the forward strand.
TTCGCCGCGTTCGGTGAACGCCAGAATGTTCTCCCAGGTGAGCTGGCTGAAGTGGATCGATTGGCCGGGGCTGGCATCGCGCTCCTGTTCCAATTCGAGCTCGGTGCGCCAGATTTTGTTGACGCCGTATTCGAATTCGGTCACCGAACTCAATTCGCCATTGTGAGCGGGGTTCGGGTCCTGGCCGATATCGCCGATCGGTTCGACCGAAAACTCGCCGGTTTCGGCATCAGGCATCTGGACTTTGAAGTCCGCCGCAGCCGGAAATATAGTTGCCAGCGCTAGAGCTGCACCGGTGAAGAAGGTGCTAATGCAACGCATTCGCGTCAGAAGCTAATTATCCTATAACAGAGGGGGAAAGACTCAGACTAAACGGATGCGACCGCGATCGGCCGGCTTGGCGCATTTGGTGGCACGCGCCCCATCACTCGCATCAAGGTGCCGATGACGAGAAGCGTGCCGAGGTAGAACACGACCTGGATGCCGGCCGGTTGTGCCGAATAACCGATCAGTACATGAAGCAGCAGACCGAGCATGCTGTTCTCGGTCAGAATCGACGACGTGTCCCACAAATTGTTTCCGAGCGACGGCAAAAGGTTGGCCTGCATCAGAAAAGACGCGCCCTGCGAGGCCATGCCGGCGGCGAGCAGCAGAATGAGCCAGCTCGTCACCGTATACAGCCGGCGCAATGGGATCGCGAGGAGCCCCAGATAAATTACCGCGCCGATCGCAGCCCCACCGGCGAGCCCGAGAATCCCGCCCATCAGCATGCTGAACCCGCCCACTCCCGAGGCGATCGCGATCCCGTAGAGAAAGAGGACGATCTCGGAGCCTTCGCGCAGCACGGCAATCCCGGCGACCAGAGCCAACGCATAGAGCGGCCGACTTCCGCCAAGCACTGCCTTGCCGAGCGTGGCCGCGGCCGCGGCCAGCTCACGCCCGTGCCGGTTCATCCAGATATTGTGCCAGCCTAGCATCGCCACCGCGGTAAACAGGATCGCAGCGTTGAACAGCTCTTGCCCGACGCCGTTGACGGCCGCGGCGATTGCTCCGGCGCAAGCAGCGACGATGGCGGCGCCGAAGACCCCTGCGGCGATCCCGCCGCTCACCCAGACCGCCCGGCGCGGCACGCCCTGACTGGCCGCCAGCACGATGCCGACCACCAGCGATGCCTCGAGGACCTCGCGGAAAACGATGATTGCGGTCGCCAGCATCTCAGTCCTCGCTACTTGACGACCAAATGGCCACGGGTCTCCGGATGAAAATCGTCGAAAAACTCATAACTGCCCGGATCGAGAGGCCCGACAAACACGGTGATTTCCTGGCCGGGGGCGACAACCTTTTCGCGATGAAATTGGGTGCTCTCGAATTCCGAGGTGGTCGTGTTCTCGTTGCGAACGATCAGCTTGACCTTAACACCCGCAGGTATCTGAACCTCGCTCGGAACGAACTGATTGTTTTTCAATAAAATCGAAAAGCTGGGATCATCCGCCAGGGCGCGCGCCGCAAAGGCAAGAACGAAGAACGCCACGAACCCGGCGGCAGGACGCATTGTGACACTCCGGTGAAGATGCGAATGCGAACTCTTCTCATCTTTGACCCAACCGAAATCAGGAAGCAAGCGCCAGCTCACGCGTACCAGCAATGCAAACGTGCGCAATCAATCGCTCGCCGCTTCGATCAGCAGCGAGCGGAACCAGGATTGTGCTGGTTCGCTTGTCGCACGGCGGTGCCAAGCCATCGAAACGTGCACAGAGAGATCGATCGCCAGCGGCATGATCTCGATCTCGCCCATGGCGGCGATTTGCTGAGCGGTTCGTCGGGGTACCGTGGCGACGAGATCAGACGACGCGAGAACGGCCGGGAGCGCCAGATAGGTGGCGACCAACAGCGCGATCCGGCGCTTCAACCCAAAATCGGCAAGGGCACGATCGACGGCACCACTGGTGTCACCGCGCGGCGAGACGAGGACGTGGTCAAGCGCCGCATAGGCTTCTAACGACAGCGATTGCGCCGCAAGCGGATGGCCCCGGCGCGCGACCAGCGCGAACGGGTCGCGCAGCAGCATCATCGAATTGAGATGCCCCGGCAACGCGCGAAGGTGTGCGACCGCGACGTCGATCGCGCTGTTATCAAGCCGGTCGGCGGCTTCGGCGCCGGTCAGCGGCGTCAGGCGCAACGTCGCCTTGGGGGCTTGTCGGGCAAAGGCTTCGGCAAGACGCCCGACGAGCGCCACCTCGGCATATTCGGCCATTCCGGCGGTAAAGATGCCCGTGCTTTTCGTCGGATCGAAGCCGATACCCAGGTTGAGCGCCGCCTCGATATGCTCGATCGCAGCCGAAACCAGGGGGGCGATCTCGCGCGCTCGGGCTGTCGGCTCCATGTGGTTGGGGGTGCGGACGAACAGATCGTCGGCAAAGAGGCTTCTCAGGCGAGAGAGCGCATGACTCATCGCCGGCTGCGACAGACCAATGCGGCCGGCCGCGCGGGTCACGGCGCGTTCTCTGATCAGCGCATCGAACGCTTTCAGCAAATTGAGGTCGACGGCGCGAATATCCATAGAGCGAATGCGTGGTATACGATCAATCGATTTGATCGATGATGGGCCGCTATTACGTAGGTATCGTTCGCAACTAACCAACCGGAGCACACCAGTGACCGAACTCAAAGGCTATCACGCCCACGTCTATTACGATCAGACCACCCGACCGACAGCCGAACGGCTGCGCGACTCGATCATCAGCCGTTTCGCCGTCAGACCCGGAGCCTTTAGCGACGAGCCGATCGGCCCGCACCCGATATCGCAGTTCAGCGTCATCTTTGAGACGCAGGAGTTCCAGAATGTCGTGCCTTGGCTGATGCTGAACCGCGAGGGCCTCGACGTTCTGATCCATCCGCTGACCGAGAGCTCCTACGACGACCACAGCAAGAATGCGCTCTGGCTCGGCACGCCGGTGCCGATGCGGCTCGAAATTCTGCGGCCGACCTATCGCACCGAGCTGCTGCCGGGTGCTTCCGCCCACTCGGCCTAGGACAAAACAGACCCCGGGTTGCGCCGGCTGTCCTTAGACCGGCTTTGGGGGCAGGAAAACGATCGGCCGCCAGACATCGGCCGGGACACACCGGTCGTCGAAGGCAACGAGAGCGGCAGACCTCGGACCGAGCGGACTGCCAGATAGGCGAAGGCTTGCGCCTCAAGCGCGTCGCCGTCCCAGCCGACTTGCTCTACCGGGCGCACAGAGCCGCCGAGCCGCCGGCGCAGCGCTTCCATTATCACCGGATTGCGTCGCCCGCCGCCGCATACCAGCCATTCGAGCGGCGGCACCGGGAAACGCCGAACCGCGGCCGCGACAGCAGCGGCCGTCATCTCTGTCAGCGTGGCAGCGCCATCCTCCAGCGAAAGACCCTCGGGCACGATTGTTTGGAAGTCGTCCCGATCGAGCGATTTTGGCGGCGGGAGCCCGAAGAACGGGAGTGTCAGAAATCGCGCGATGTGCGCCGCCGAGGCGCGCCCGGCGCGAGCGAATGCGCCGTCGAAATCGGCGGCGGCACCGGTGTGACGGCGCACCCAATCGTCGATCAGTGCATTACCGGGTCCAGTATCGAAGGCAAGGATTAGCTCTCCTTCGCCGATCCAGGTGACATTGGCGACCCCGCCGATGTTGAGGATCGCGAGCGGCTTTGGCAGGGCACCGGTTAGAGCGGTGTGGAACAGCGGAGCGAGCGGCGCCCCCTCGCCGCCCGCGGCGACGTCGGCCGACCGGAAATCGGCGACGACGTTGAGCCCGAGAAGACGCGCCAGTAACGCCCCGTCGCCCAACTGCCAGGTGCGGCGCTCGGCCGGCTGATGCAAAATCGTGTGGCCGTGAAACCCGACGATATTAATTGCGGTCGCCGGGTGGCGTGCGAGGAATTGCTCGACTACGTCGGCGTGAAGCCGGGTCAATTCATTTTCGACCTCCACAACCGGACCGACACCGCCAAGGACCGATCGCAGTCGTTCGCGAAACGGTTCCTGATACGGGATCGTCAGCGAGGGTCCGCGAATCACCCGCTCTTGACCATCGGTTTCGATCATCGCGGCATCGATCCCATCGAGCGACGTACCGCTCATCAGCCCGAGCGCGCGCCACATTTGTGGAGACTGTTGTGGCCCCCTTTCGGCGCCTATGTTAGGTGACACGGCCATGTCGACACGTCGCTCCACATTTCTTTCGACCGCAATAGAACGCGGCTTTATCCATCAGTGCACCGACTTCGAGTCGCTCGATGAGCGCCTCCGCACTGAGCGGGTCACCGCCTATGTTGGCTATGACTGCACGGCGGACAGTCTGCACGTCGGCAGCCTGCTTGGCATCATGCTGTTGCGGCTATTTCAGAAATGCGGACACAAGCCAATCGTGCTGATGGGGGGCGGCACCACACGCATCGGCGATCCCTCCGGCAAGGATGAAGCGCGGCAGCTGCTCGACGACGCCCAGATCGCCCGCAATATGTCGGGAATCCGCACGGTCTTCGCCAAGTTCATCGAATTCGGCGACGGGCCGGGCGACGCCATTATGGTCAACAACGCCGATTGGCTCGACGAGCTCCGCTATATTCCGCTGCTGCGCGAGGTTGGTCGTCATTTCTCGGTCAACCGGATGCTGACCCAAGATAGTGTGCGGCTACGGCTCGAGCGCGACCAGCCGCTCAGCTTTCTCGAATTCAATTATCCGATCCTCCAGGCCTACGACTTTCTTGAGTTGGCGCGGCGTTTCCGCTGCGAACTACAGATCGGCGGCTCCGACCAGTGGGGCAACATCGTCGGCGGCGTCGAGCTTGGACGACGAATCGAGGGGCGGACCCTTTTCGGCTTGACGACACCACTTATCGCGACCGCATCTGGCGTCAAGATGGGAAAGAGCGTCGGCGGTGCCGTATGGCTCAACGCCGAGAAGCTGTCGGCGTACGAATACTGGCAGTTCTGGCGCAATACCGAGGATGCCGATGTCGGTCGGTTTCTTCGACTCTTCACTGAGCTGTCGATCGATGAGATCGCCCGGCTCGAGCGGCTCGAGGGCAGCGAGATCAACGAGGCAAAAAAGATCCTTGCCACCGAAGCGACGACGCTCGCCCATGGTCAGCACGCTGCGCTGGCCGCTGCGGAAACGGCGCGCGCTGTCTTCGAGGTCGGGGGTCTCGCAAGCGAATTGCCAATGTTAGCGTTACCGCGCGACACTTTAGAGCGCGGGATTGCGGCCCTCGATTTGTTGACGGGCGCCAACCTCGCTGCATCTAAAGGCGAAGCGCGGCGGCTCATTCGGGGCGGCGGCGCCCGGATCAACGATCGCCCCGTCAAAAGCGAGACCGAACTCGTCTGTCTCGTTGATTTCGACCAGAAGGGGTATATCAAGCTCAGCGCCGGCCGCAAGCGGCACGTGCTCGTACGTGCAGTCTAGATCACTGCGTCCCCAGAGACTCCTGGACTGACGGCCGGATACCGAAGTTAGGCTGGAGCAGCCGGCGTAAGAAGCCGGGAGTGAGCGCGCTCAATGGATTGACCGAGACCTGAGGATCGGCGGCTGATCCGGTGGCCCGGTAGTTGGCGGCGAACAGACCTTGTCCCTCGCCGCCGAGCAGCAACGAGCCGAGCACCGGAACATTGCCGATTATCGAATTCAGCGTATAGGCAGGGACGATCGTGCCCTGGATATCGAGCCGGTGCGGGCCCAGTTCGAGCAGGCCGCTGGCGGTCACGCCAAGCGCTCCACCATAGGCGAGGAGATTTTCGAGGACGAGACGGTCCTCGCTGTAGGCGAAATCGCCGCGCAATGTGCTGAAGGGGATACCCGATCCGGCGAGCAGGCTGCCGATCGCGTTCAGCGAGGTAAGCGAAAGAACCTTGGCGAGGCCCGGTGCCCGGATCAGGTTGTAGTTGTCGCCATCGACATGCCCGCGCAGGACGCGTTTGCCGGCTGCGTCCGAAACGTGACCCGTGACGGTTACCTGCCCGCCGACAATGTTTTCGGTGACGTCGAAAAGGCTCAAGGTCGCGCCGAGGTCGTCCGAAAAGAAACTGAGGTCTGGTTTCTCGGATTCGCTGCCGAACCGCAAGGATAGCTCATGGCCATTGACAAAGCGCGCGTCGATCCGCGCGCTCTGCCAATTGTCGCCCTCGCGCAAAAGGTGAGCCGATAGGTTGCGAACCTGACGCCGCGGCCCGATGATCAAACGACCCAGGTGTGCATCGATCAGCAGCGGCGAGTCCGCGGCGGAATGCTTTGACAGACTGTCATTGCCCGAGTCTTTCAACCAATGGGTCAGATCGAATCTCGGGCCGTGAAGTTCGACGCGCCAGCCGCCCTCCGGCCGGCGCGCGACGATGCCCGCGACATCGTCGTCGCCGATGACGAGGCGCTCGATGTCAACGTGCTGGATATGTTCTCGGTCCGGCGCGAGTGCGAGCGCGAATTTCCCGTAGAGCCCAGCCGCGTTCACTTCGATCTCGCGTAGCCGCGTAACCTGCTCGTTCGCGAGATCCAGTACGAGTTTGCCTGTGCCCGGAGCGTCGCTCGGCTTACCCCAACCTGCCTCTGCAACAGATAGGCTCGCCGCGCGGAGGTCTAGCCGGGCGTCGACCTCGGCGCGCCCGGCAGCGAAGGCCGAATACGCAACATCGACGCCGATCGGTCCGCTGATCCGGTCGGGTAAAAAGTCGAATGCGAGCCGGCGCCGCTGCTGGTCATCTAGCGTCAGCGCGACGCGGTATAGGGCACGCGGCCCGTTCTTCGGCTTAAAGGCTACGCCGCCATCGATGGTCATCGGAACGCCGTCGAAGCGCGCGTTTCCTTGGAGATGCATACCCGGCCGACTGATGTCGAGTGCAAAATCGCCGTCGCTCAAGTCTCGGTCCATCGCGGCCCTGGTGATTGCCGCACCAGTCAGGGTCGCCTGAACTCCATACTCGACATCGTCGAACTTCAGATTTCGCAGCAGTGGAAACCTAAAACGGAGGTTGATTTCGCTTCGTCCCGCGACGCGCGTCGGATCGACTCCGATATCATGTGCGTAGCGCAGAGGCTTGGCGTCGATGACCTCGAGGACATCGCGGATCGGCCCGGCCAGGTTGAGGTCGATGGTTTGCCATTCCACCGGTGCGCCAAGGTCGGTGATGTCAAGCGATCCGCCGGTGACTTGGACGGATTTGATCGTTCCGCCGGTCGGCGCGAACTCAAGCCGTTTGTCTGCCAGCGTGGCGGTGCCGCTGACTTTGCGAACCGGGGCAAGCCCGCCGAAGTAGTTGATCGTCAGATCGTGGTACCGCATCGAGCCGCGAGCCGAGACAACTTCGGCCGATTGCGCGGCCGGATCGACGGCGAGATCGAGCTGGACGTCGGCCTGATCGAGAACGCCGTCGTGGACATTGGCCAGCACCCAACGACGTCCGCCGCGACTGAGGGTGGGCGGCCACAGGGTTGCGAACTTCTCGACTGGTACATTGGCGAGCACGACGCCGAGCTTGCCGGGGATGTGGGAAGGCGCTGGATCGCTTCCCGCGATCAGTCCCGGAGTGACAAATTCGAGGCTCCCTTTGACGTTGATAACGGAGCCGCCGCCGAGATCGAGATCGAGCTTGGCCAGTCGCAACTGACCGATTTCGGGAGCATAGACGGCGTGCAGCTCGCCTTGGCGTAGCGCAAGCTCACCCCCCGACAGCAATTCGTTTTTGAAGGATCCGGCGCCGAAGCCGAGGTCAAGGCGCGCCCCTTCGGCCGTCAGCAGGGCGAGGTTTAATCGTGTCTCGAGCGTGCCGGATACCGGGAAGTTGAGGGCCGCCAGGCACGCCAGTTCGGGGGTAAGGGCGGCAAGCGCGGCGGGTTCGAACGCGCCAACTTCCAGCGCCAGATCGAGCGTTCCGCCGGAGGAGGAATAACGATATCTCGCGTGGAGTTCCGGCGCCGGAGTGCCGACGGCGAGCGCCATCGACAGATCTCCCGCAAGGCCCTCGGCATCACGCTCCACCGTGGCGTCGACGCGGTCCACCTGCCAATGACGCCCGGTTCTCTCGTCATCGAGAATAAGCGTTGCGTCGCGGACCACAACTCGTCGCGTCAACCCGAACGATACCTGCGACTTTACAGTGCCGACTGCTTGTTCGAGGATCTCCGGTCCGAGGCCCTGTTCGTCGGTATTATGGTCGGCAAAACGAATTCCGATCGTGCCGTGCCGATCGCGAATTAAACGTAATACCGGATGCTCAATGATAAGCCGAGTAGGCGCCAGATTACCGTGCAGCAGCGAGATGAGGCTGAAACTTGCCGACATCTCGGAAAAGGCCGCGAGCGGCTCGCCATCCGCGCGCGACAGGCGAACGCCCTCGAGCCGCAGATCGAGTTGACGGTTGTCGCGGTCGATGGCAAGGCGCGCTCTCGAAATGGCAATCTGGAGCCCGTCAGTCGACCGGCTCAGCGCTTCCTCGAGATAGGGGGTCAGACGATCGAGCTCGATCGGGCCCTGTATCAGGCGTGCCAAGCCAAAGGCGATAATCAGGATCAGCACCGCCGCGAACGAGCCGAGCCATACCAGACAACGGTGCGCCCTGCGCTGCAGCCCCGCAGCCGAACCGCGACGCTTGCGCCGCGCGGCCGGGTGATCGGGCGCTGCGTCCTGTCTTCCGGCATCTGAGCGGGTCGCGAACTCGTCTTGACCCAAGACCTCTAACTGACCAGTTTCCCCGCTCGGAATGGGTATGTGAGATGAAGCTCTTATCTCACCTCTCCCCCGATGGCGCGGGGCTGCCCGAACCGGCTGACGAACGCCGGCTCGCCCTCGGGTTCGCGGCTTGGCAGGAGGCGCTGGCCACCACCCGATGTGACCCGGCAATTGCCGCGGCGCGCCGATGGAGCGCCGCCCGTGACGGCCAACGCCTGCTCGCGTCGATCTTCGGCAACAGTCCGTTTCTGAGCGGAATTGCGATCAAGGAGCCGGCGTTCTTTACGCGCCTCGTCGAGGAGGGCGCCAACCCGCTCTTCGCCGAGATTGCCGCGGCCATCGAACAGCCCGCGGATCTTGGCGAGGATATTGCGGCATTGATGCGGCGCCTGCGGAGCGCCAAACGGCAGGTTGCGCTTGTCGCCGCCGTGGCTGAATTGGTCGGCGCCTGGTCGCTTGAGCAACAAACAGGCGCTCTCAGCCGATTTGCCGAGGGGGCGCTCGGGGCCGCTCTGCGCCACCTGCTGCGTCAGGCGGCGAATGCGGGCTCTATCGACCTTCCGTCGATGGACGAGCCGGAGCGTGACAGCGGGCTCATCGTCCTCGGCATGGGCAAGCTTGGTGGTTACGAACTCAATTATTCGAGCGATATCGATCTGATCCTTCTTTATGACCCGACACGAGCGCGAGTTAGTACGCGTGACGGCATCCAATCCTTCTTTGTTCGCATCGCCCGCGATCTAGGGCGCATTCTTGAGGAGAGAACAGGGGACGGCTACGTCTTTCGTACAGATCTACGGCTGCGCCCGGACCCGGCATCTACTGCGCCCGCCTTATCCGTGGCCGCAGCCCTCGCCTATTATGAGAGCGTTGGCCAAAATTGGGAACGGGCAGCGCTGATCAAGGCCCGTACGGTGGCCGGCGACAGGGTTGCCGGGCAACGCTTTCTGCGCGAGCTGGAGCCGTTCATCTGGCGTAAAAACCTCGATTTTGCGGCAATCCAAGACATCCACTCGATCAAGCGTCAAATCAACGCCCATCGCGGCGGCGGACGAATCGCCGTCGAGGGGCATGACATCAAGACTGGTCGCGGCGGCATCCGCGAAATCGAATTCTTCGCGCAGACCCAGCAGCTTATCTGGGGCGGCCGGATGCGCGACCTGCGGACCGGTTCGACCTGCGAGGCGTTGTGCCGCCTCGCTGCTGCCGGCCGCATCGATCCTGCGACGGCTACCGAGTTGATCGACGATTATCGGTTCCTGCGCCGTCTCGAGCACCGCCTGCAGATGGTCGAGGACGCGCAGACTCATGTGCTTTCGCCTGACCGCGCCGGGATCGCACGGATTGGGGTCTTTCTCGGCTATCCGCAGACTGAGGCCTTTGTCGCCGACTTGCTCCGCCATCTCACCTCGGTCGAGAGGCACTATGCCGAGCTTTTCGAGCAGGCTCCGAGCCTTTCCGGCCCCGGCAACCTCGTCTTCACCGGGGTCGAGGACGATCGTGAAACCCTTCATACCCTTTCTCGGCTCGGGTTTAACAAGCCGGCTGCGGTTGCCGGATTGGTGCGCGGCTGGCATCACGGCAGATTGCGGGCAATCCGCAGCCAACGGGCGCGCGAGATCCTGACCGAGCTCGTCCCGGAACTGCTGCGCATCTTTGGTGCGACACCTCATCCCGATACCGCACTCGTGCGGTTCGACCAGTTTCTGTCGCGTCTCCCGGCAGGCGTGCAATTCTTCTCGCTCTTCCATGCCAATCCGGGGCTGTTGCAGCTGGTTGCTGAGATCATGGCCGGAGCCCCGCGCCTGGCCGAGCAACTCGCGCAGCATCCGGCATTTCTGGATGCGGTGCTGACGGAAGGGTTCTTCGCACCGCCGCCCGAGCGCAATGCGCTCGCCGCCGATCTCGACCAAGTGCTCGCCGGTGCGCGAGATTACGAGGACACCCTTGACGCGCTGCGGCGCTGGGCGGGCGAGCGAAGGTTTCAGGTCGGAACTCAGCTGTTGCGCGCTGCGCTCGATGGCAGGCGGGCCGGTGAGGTCCTCGCCGACATCGCCGAAACGGCACTCGCAGCGCTGCTCCCGGCGGTAGAGGCGGAATTTGCCCGCCGTCACGGCCGGATGCCGGGGGGCGCGTTTGCGGTGATCGGGATGGGTCGGCTCGGCAGCCGCGAGATGACCCTCGCCTCGGATCTCGATTTGATCCTGATCTACGACGTCCCGTCCGGCAGCGAGATATCGGACGGACCGCACCCGCTTCCGATGGCCGGCTATTATGCCCGATTGAGCCAGAGGTTGATCGGCGCGATTACGGCGCCAACGGCAGAAGGGCGGCTTTACGAGGTCGACATGCGGTTGAGGCCCTCGGGTGCGTCGGGACCGATCGCATCGAGCCTGGCCAGCTTCGCTCGCTACCAACGAGAATCCGCATGGACTTGGGAGCATATGGCGTTGACACGCGCCCGGCCGGTTGCCGGCGATCCGGCGCTGCGCATGCGGATCGCCGATGTGATCGGCTCTGTACTCGCATCGAGAGGCGATGCCATATGCCTTTTGGTCGATGTCGCCGACATGCGGCGGCGTATCGCGAACGAGAACCCGCAGCCCTCGCCCTGGGACTTGAAGAACCGGCGCGGCGGGCTGATCGACCTCGAATTCATCGTGCAATATCTGGTATTGCGCGAGGGCGCTTCATCTCCACAACTCCTATGCTGTGGCACCGAGCAGGCGCTGCGCGCACTCGGCGCGGCCGAGGCGCTTCCGCCGCAAGCGGAGCGCGAGCTGCTCGATGCCCTCGCGTTGTTGCGCCATGTGCAGGCGCTGGTGACGCTGCTGCGCGACAGATTTCCCGAAAAGGAAGCATTCTCCGAAGCTGATGCCGCCATGTTGGCGCGCTGCGCCGGTGTGGTTGACTTCGCCCGGCTGGACGCGGATATCACCGCCGCGGCCAGGCGCGTTCGTGGCTGGTATCGGCGGCTGATCGAGGAACCGGCCCGACGCGCGGCGCAAAAGATGGCAGAAGATACAGGAGAGAGCGCAGGATGAGCGTCGAACTCGGCGACAAAGCCCCCGATTTCACATTGCCCACCGATGGCGCCGGCAATGTCACCTTGTCAAAGCTCAATGGCAAGAAGGTGGTGCTCTATTTCTATCCCAAGGACGACACCTCGGGCTGCACTGCAGAAGCCTGCGGATTTCGTGATTCCTTTCCGGATTACGGCGGGACCGATGCCGTGGTGATCGGCATATCGAAGGATTCGGTCGCATCGCACGACAAGTTCAAGAAAAAGCACGGGCTGCCCTTCACCCTAGCCTCCGACGCCGGCACTGATGTGTGCGAGAAATACGGTGTGTGGGTCGAGAAGAGCATGTATGGCCGCAAATACATGGGCATCGAGCGCGCCACCTTTCTGATCGACGGCGCCGGGACCGTGCGCGGTGTGTGGCGTAAAGTCAGGGTCCCGGGCCACGTCGCCGAAGTGCTGAAGGCGGCGCGCGCCCTCTGACCGCGACAGTCTGCAGAACTCTCACCGGCGAGGCGGTGGCGATTCTCGCCATCGCCGATCCGACCGCCAAAGCGGCGGCTAGCCAGGAGCTAGCCACGGCCTGGAGCGCAGGCGCGTTGGTGCCTGGCCAAGCGGTGCCGCCACCGCGTCCTGCCCGGCCGGAACGCCCCCTGCTGCGCCCGCCCAAGGAGATGGCGAAACGTCGGTCGTTTGGTTCGCGAGCGGGCCAGATCGCCTTGCTTCACGCCCTCGCCCATATCGAGCTCAACGCGATCGACCTCGCCTGGGATCTCGTTGCCCGGTTCGCGGGCGAGGGACTGCCATGCGACTTCTTCGACGACTGGGTCGGCGTCGCCGCCGAGGAGGCCTGCCATTTCGAATTGCTGGCCGGCAGATTGGCTGAGCTCGGGGCCTGCTATGGCGATCTGCCGGCTCATGACGGGCTGTGGGAAGCCGCCGCAGCGACCGCAAATGACCTGCTCGCGCGTCTCGCTGTCGTCCCGCTGGTATTGGAAGCGCGCGGGCTCGACGTGACGCCCGAGATGGCCGCCCGGCTCGAGCGGGTCGGTGATGCCGAAAGTGCAGAGATCCTGTGCCGTATCTATCGCGACGAAATCGGCCATGTCGCAACGGGGGTGCGCTGGTTCGACTGCCTCTGCCTGGCACGCGGGCTTGACCCGGAGGCGGTCTTTCATGAGCGCGTCCGGCATTTCTTCAAGGGCGAGCTGAAGCCGCCCTTCAATCATGAGGCGCGGGCTGCCGCGGGCTTCCCAAGGGATTACTACGAGCCGCTGACGACCGCCGCGCCGACCCGCGCCGGCGCTCGAGGACGGACGACCCTGCCGCCCGCTCCCTGACGGCAGCGGAAACATCCGTTCGAGCCCCTAAAATGCTCGCTCCCGATAGTCAATAATATATGTAAATCAATGGTATGAATCCATTTCACAGCCGGGCGAGGCTCGCGGCGGCGCGCAATTCGTAGCCGCGTGTGCCCTGCTCGCGGGCGATCGCCAGGGCGGTGCGGAACGACTCCTCGGCCTTGGTCGGATCGGGGTATGGCAACCGAGCGGTAAGCTCGCCGCACAAGCGATGAATTTCTGCGTCCCAGCCCCTCGCGCCGGAGACGGCCGCTTTTGCCAATGCGTCATCGAGGGCGGCAAGGCCTTCCTCGATTTTTCCGGCAAGCGCCAACGCCTCGGCCAGCAGGGTGAGGTAGAACGGTGTGCAGACGCGGGTGCCGGTGGCCTCGGCTGCGGCCAAGCCGTCGCGGATGCGGGCAATTCCCGTCGTCGCTTCACCCTCTCGGGCATCGGCCCAGCCCTGGGGAACCCGGCCAAAGGCCGCCCAATGGGCGAAACCGTGTTCACTCGCGAGCGCCAGGCAATCGTTGCTGTGGGCGTAGACTGTAGCAACGTCTCGGGCGAAGACCGCGGCCATGCCGGCCTGCCAAAGGGCGTGGGCAAGGGTGTGGGCAAGGCCCAATTGCCGGCTCAATGCGAGCGCGCGATCGGCAGCGCGGGCGGACTGATCAGGATAGCCGCGATGCCAGAGCGCCCAGGACAAAAAGACAAAGGCGCTGACCCCGATGTCCACACCGTAATGCAAGGAGTCATCGCGATGCTCGTCGGGCCGATACAACGACGCGGCCGTTTCGAAATGCTCGAGATCCGTCTCGGTCAGATCGGGCAAAATTTTCGAGGTCGATCGCGTTGTTGCAAAAGACTGGCTCATATTGCTCCAGAGCCAGGCCACGCAGCCAGGTGCCGATATCCAAGGGCTTCCCCCGCCTTTCGACGACCGGATTTCGGTGCGATACTACCGCGGTTCGGTAGCACCGCGCGCCATGGAATGAGGCCGGATGAAGCGAAAGAACTCAGGTCGGCAGGCACTTGTTGCGTACCTCTGCCTCTTCCGGCCGGAACCTGAAGGCGGCTTCACGGTCACCTGTCCCAAACTGCCGCCGGTCGTTTCCTATGGCGAGACTCTGGAAGAGGCGCAGGCGAACGCGCGCGAGGCGATCGAGCTGTGCCTCGAAGTGATGCGGGAGGACGGCGAGCCGATTCCGCCTCCCGACAGGGATCTCGCCTCGCCGATCGAACAGCTGGTGCCAGTCGCTGCCGCGGACGCGTGAGAGCGCTGCCGGCTCTGCCCGGCCGCGTGTCATTGCGGCGCTAGAGCGGGCCGGCTTCGAAGTAATTCGGAGCAAGGGATCCCACTATTTCTTGCGGCATCAGGACGATCCAAGCCGCCAGACGGTCGTGCCCGTTCATCGCAACGACCTCCCGACCGGCACCCTCCGGGCCATACTGCGCCAAGCACGCCTCAGCCGCGCGCAGTTCCTAGATTTGCTCTGTCAGCACGACGCGCCCCTCGCCGCCTTTCGCGTGTTCCCAGCGTCGCAGCAGCAAGTCGAGCTCTTCGTCGCGTCCGACGAGCGACGCGGCCTCCGAGCGCAATGCCTCGAAGCGGCTCAAGACGTTGCTCTCCCCGACCACACGCCAGACGCGCTTCGCCTCGGCAAAACCTGCGAGCGCCTGTGAGCCGAGATCCTCAAGCTCGAACAGACCGCCGATATGCCGGCGCGTACCGTCAGCGATGACCAGAGTGCCCGGTGCGGCCAGCGCCTGTAACCGGGCGGCGAGGTTCGGGGTCTCGCCAACGACGCCGCGCTCCTGAGCGGCGCCAGCCCCGATCAGGTCGCCGACCACGACGAGGCCGCTCGCGAGACCGAGCCTTACATTCAGCTTTTCCGGGCCCGCGAGTTTACCGACCGCTTCGATGACGGCAAGGCCGGCGCGGACCGCCCGTTCGGCGTCGTCCTCGTGTGCCTCCGGATAGCCGAAATAAACCAGCACGCCATCGCCCATGTACTTGGCGACAAAACCGGCGAAGCGGGCGACCGTGTCGGCGACGCAGCGGTGATAGGCGCCGACGATCTCGCGCAAATCCTCGGGGTCGAAACGCGTCGACAGTGGCGTCGAGCCGACCAGATCGCAGAACATGACGGTCAGCTGCCGCCGCTCGGCCTCGCTGGAAATCGCTGCCGCCGCGGGTGCGGTTTCGGTGATGGGCTCAGGTGCTCCGTTGCGAAGAGCAGCGATCGCCGCCAGCAATTTGCGGCGATGCCCGATCGACGCAATGCCGAGCCCGGTCAGATCATCCGCCGTCAGCTCGGACAGCACCTCGCTATCGAGGTCGTTGGCCGCAAAGGCCTCGGCATACTGCCCGAGACCGAGCCCTCTCAGCCAGTCGGCGACATCGAGCGACATTGCCTCCCCCGGTGATCTTGTGCGAGCAGTATATGGTCGAACCTTTATCGAAGATACCGATGGAACCAACCTCTCTGATCGTGAACGGCAGCGCCGTTAGCGTCATCGTGGACGGCGACACGCCGCTGCTCGACGTACTCCGCAATCATCTGGGACTCTTTGGCACCAAATTCGGCTGCGGCCAGGAGCAATGCGGCTGCTGCATGGTATTGGTCGACGGCCGTCCGGAGAAATCCTGCGGCAACGCGCTGTCGACGGTGGCCGGCCAGGCGATCACCACGATCGAGGGGCTCGGCTCACCAGACCGGCCACACCCGTTGCAGCAGGCCTTTCTCGACGAGCAGGCGGGCCAGTGCGGCTATTGCCTTTCCGGTATCCTGATTTCGGCCAAGGCATTGCTGGACCATAACCCGTCGCCGTCGCGCGCCGAGATCGCCCATGCACTCGACGACAACATCTGCCGCTGCGGCAGTCACATCCGCATCCTGCGCGCTGTCGAACGCGCCGCCGCCCGAATACGCGAGGGAGGCACCCGATGAATACCCCGACGTTGCCGGCATTGCTGGCTGCAAATCCGTGCCTCGATCGGTGGGTCGGATTTCCTTCCCCCGGCCGTGTCACGGTTGCGACTGGCCGGGTCGAGATCGGCCAAGGAGTGCTGACCGCGATGGTGCAGATCGCCGCCGAAGAGCTGGATGTCGCCCCCGAGCGCATTCTGCTGCAGACCGGCGACACCGACCTCACCCCCAACGAGGGCTATACGGCCGGCAGCCAGTCGATCCAATTCGGTGGTGTCGCCTTGCGCATGGCTTGCGCCGAGGTGCGTGCGCTGTTTCTCGACCAGGCCGCGGCCCTGCATGGCTATTCCCGCGCGGAGCTGGCGGTGCGCGATGGCGCGATCACCCACCGTGGCGAGAATACCCCTCACGATTACTGGTCGCTCGCGGCGGCCGTCGATCTGCGGCGAGATGCCACCGGCCGGTCCCCAACCAAGACCGTCAGTGACTATAGCATCGTCGGGCGGAACGCGCCGCGCGTCGATCTCGCCGCGAAGGTGTTCGGCGGACCGGCTTTTATCCACGACATGGTTCTCGACGGCATGGTGCACGCACGCGTCGTGCGCCAGCCGCGCCGCGGTGCAACGATTGCCAAGGTCGACGAGGCTGCGTTGCGCCGGGCCGCGAAGGGGCCGATCGAAATCGTCCGCCACGGCAATTTCCTCGCGATCCTCGGTGCCGACGAGACGGTGGTCGAGGCTGTCGCGGCCGTCGCACCCGATCATGTCGCCTGGGACGGCCTCGACCCGATCAACCCGTACCAGGAAGAAGCCCGATGGCTGCTGCAGCAACCCTCGATCGACCGGACTATCGGCCCGCCTCCGCCTGCCGAGCCGACACCCGCGACGACCAGGCACGAGGCGACCTATACGAGGATGCACATCGCCCACGCCTCGGTGGCGCCGTCCTGCGGGCTCGCCCAATTCGGTGACGGACGGCTCACGGTGTGGACCCATTCGCAGGGTGTCTACCCGCTGCGCGATGCACTGGCGCGGACCTTGAAGCTCGACCCCGCGGCGATTTCGGTCAAGCACCTGCAGGGCCCGGGCTGCTACGGCCACAACGGTGCCGACGACGCGGCAACCGACGCCGCCGTCATTGCCTTTCACCAACCGGGGAAACCGATCCGGGTGCGCTGGCGTCGCGAGGAGGAATTCGGCTTCGAGCCGGTCAGTCCGGCAATGGTGACGACGGCGCACGCCTTGCTGGATGCCTCGGGACGGCCCGCCGACTGGACCACCGAAATCTGGAGCGGCCGGCATTCGAGTTGCCCGGGCGGCGGCGGCAACCTGCTCGCTGCCGAAGCGCTGCCGGACCCGCCGCCGCCTCCGCCCGTCGTCGAATCGGGATATCCGCCAGGGGCCGGCACCCGCAACGGCGAGCCGATCTACGACTTCCCGACAAAGCGGATCGTCCATCATCTGATCGCCGACACCCCGGTACGCACCTCGTCCTTGCGCGGGCTGGGCGCCACACTCAACGTCTTCGCGATCGAGTTGTCGATGGATGAGTTGGCCGAGCGGGCGAGGCAGGACCCGGTCGCCTACCGGCTCTCGGTATTGGCCGACGCGCGGGCGCGGGCGGTTGTCGAGCATGTCGCGCGGATCAGCGGTTGGCGGGCGGGTTTGCCGGCCGGCACCGGGCGGGGCCGTGGCGTCGCCTTCGCCCGCTACAAGAATATGGCCGCCTACGCTGCTGTCGTGGCCGAAGTCGAGGTCGAGGAGAGCGTCCGCCTCGTTCGCGTGTGGTGCGCGGCGGATGCCGGTCTCGTCATCAACCCGGATGGTGCCATCAACCAGCTCGAAGGAGGCATCATCCACGGGGCGAGCTGGGCGCTCAAGGAAGGGGTGCGTCTCGACACCGGCGGAATCAGCTCGCGCGACTGGGAAAGCTACCCGGTTTTGCGCTTTAGCGAAGTGCCGGAAGTGACTGTCGAGCTGGTCGACCCCGCGATGGATCGGCCCTGCCTCGGGGTCGGCGAAGCGTCCGGCGGACCGACGGTCGCGGCGATCGGCAACGCCGTGGCCCACGCGCTGGGCGCGCGCTTGCGCGACCTGCCGCTGACGCGCGAGCGGGTGATGGCGGCGCTGCTCAGGGCGTAACGCGGCTTACTTCGACCGGGGTATCGTTGAAGCAAGCGCCGTCAGCGAGGTCGGCCCTCAGATCGGCGGAGACGAGCGCCGAAATGGTCTGGCCGGTGAGGCTCGTCATCAGCCAAGCACCCTTCTCGCTGGCGACGACACCCGGGCGCACGGCGTCCGTCACGATGAGGCGCAGCATGACCTCGCCGCGCTCGTTCCACACGCGCACCTGATTACCCTGCCCGAGGCCGCGCAGCGCTGCGTCCTTGGGATTCATCAGCAGCGGCGGCGCTTTGCGGGAGGCGGCGAGGTCGCCAAGGGTCGAGGAGATCCGCTTGTCGGAGGCCGGCGAGATTAGCATGAGTGGATGGGCGGCTCGCCGCTCGCGCCAAGCCGGCAGCGCGGCCGCGGGGCCCCATCGCTCGGCCAATGCCTCTGATCTGAGCTCGATCTTGCCTGACGGTGTCGCGGGAAAGACATTGTCGAACAGGGAAAGTGGCTTTCCGTCCGGCCCCGCCATTTGCAAGGCCCGGTGGGTCGAGATCTCGCTCGGCCGGGTGCCGGCCAAGCGCAGATCGGTCCCATCGATTGCATCGTCCATCAATTCCGCATCGGTGGCCGCGAAGCACGGCTCCGTGAAGCCGAAGCGCGCGGCGAGGCGGCGGAAGATCTCGGTGTTCGGCAGTGATTGGCCGAGCGGCGGGATCACCGGCTCGGCACGCTGCAGCCAGTGATGACCGTAGGAAGCATAAAGCTCGGCGTATTCGAAATGGGTCGCCGCCGGCAACACCACGTCGCAGTGGGCCATGCTCTCGGTCATCGTCAGCTCTATACCGACGGTAAACAAATCGTCGCGAGCAAGCCCGCGGCGCATGCGGTTCTGGTCGGGGTGCACGACGATCGGATTGTGGTTGTAGATGAACAACGCGCGCAATGGCGGGTCGATGTCGTCGTCGGCGAGATGCCGACCGATATCGTTGATGTTGAGGGTGCGGGTGCCGGCGGGGAGCAGATCCGGCCGCTGCAGCCGGGCCGGGGTCTTCGGAAAGGCATTGCCGGCGGCCAGCACGATACCATTGCCTTTACCGAGCTTGCCGAGTAGTGCCGGCAAGGCGATCGCGGCGCGAATCCCGCTCCCGCCGTTGCGGCCGCGTTCGAGCCCATTGCCCGGCGCCAGGACGAGCGGTTCGGCTTCGGCGAGCCAACCTGCGAAGGTCAGAATCTGGCCCTCCTCCAACCCGCAGACTTCCGCCGCCCGCGCCGCGGGCCATTCCCGCGCTCGCGCCATGAACTCCTCGGCGCCCAGGATGTGCGCAGCGATGAAGGCGTCATCCAGCGAGCCCGACCGCTCCAGCTCGGCGGCGACGGACCAGGCAAGCAAGACATCGGTGCCGGGAAGCAGTTGGAGATGCAGGTCCGCCTGCTCGGCGATTTTCGTGCGCAACGGGTCGACGACGACCAGCCTCCCGCCCGCCCGCTTTGCCCGGCGAATGCCCCGCACGAGGTGTAGATTGGTGGCGGTCGCGTTGTTGCCCCAGACGACGTTGAGCTTTGCATGCTCGGCGAATTCGGGCGGGCATCCGGGGGCGGCGCCGTAGGTCCCTGCCCAGGCCTCGCTGCGCACCCCGCCGCACAACGCGCGCCGGTAGAGCTGTGTGGCGCCGAGCCGGTGGAAGAAGCGCAACGACATGCTGTCCCCGGCGAGGAAGCCGTGCGGGCCGGCATAGTTCAACGGCATCACCGCCTGTGGCCCCCACTGGTCGATAACCGCGCCGACCCGCTCGAAGATCTCGTCCAGGGCGGCGTCCCACGAGATGCGCGCGAACTCTCCGGAACCCTTCGGCCCGGTACGGCGCAGCGGATAGAGCAGGCGCTGCGGTCCGTGCACGAAGTCGCCGGTATAGCGGGCGACTTTGTTGCAGATTACGCCAGCGGTGTAGGGCACGGCATCGGACCCGCGGACCTTGAGGATATGGCCGTCATCGACGCCGACACTCAAGCTGCAGGTGTCCGGGCAGTCGAAGGTGCAAACGCTCAGCCGTTCTTCGAAGACCATGGCAATCTCCCACTAATAGCCGCGCTGCCAGTCGATCACATTGCGCAAAGGTCTGCCGGCGAGATAGGCGCGCAGATTGTCACAGAAGAGGTCGATGGCGCCGTGCCGGTCTTCGTCACTGGCGCCCGAGACATGCGGCGTGATCAGCACCTTGGGGTTAGACCAGAGCCGCATTGGCGGCAAGTGCTCGAATTCTCCGACATAGACATCGAGTGCTGCGCCCCGTAGATGACCTCGTTCGAGCGCGTCGCCGAGGGCGTCCTCGTCGACGATTTCGCCGCGGGCGACGTTGACGAGCACGCTGCCCGGCTTCATCAGGCCAAAGCGGCTGTTGTCGAAGAGACGGTTCGTCTCCGGCGTCCATTGGCAGCAGATCACCACGAAATCGCTGGCCGGGAGGTAGCGGTCGAGATCATCGGGCCCGCCGAGCTCGCTGAACCCTGGCGGCAAAGGCTCACCGGGTTTCGGGTGGCGACGCGTGCCGACGACCCGCATACCGAGTGCCGAGCAGAGCCTGCCGACATCGAGTCCGATGCCGCCGGCGCCGACGACGCAGGCGGTCTTGCCCTCGACCAGAAGCGGCCGGTAGGCGCGATGATCGAAGGTGCTCGAGGCGCGATCGGCAACCGATTGGTGCAGGCTTTTGGCGAAGTAGAGAATTCCTGCCACGGCGTATTCCGCCATCGCCAGTGTGCTTCCCACCCCACGCGAGGTCGTGACCGTCACATCGCTGCCCCAGAGATCGCCCCGGAGCAAATTGCTGGCCCCCGCGGGGCGCTGATGAAACCATTTCAGCCGCGGCGCACGCGCGCGCAGGTCGAGCGGAAACGGCCAGCCGCCGAGGATGACCTCCGCCTCGGCGAGAAGGCGATCACGTTCCTCGCGGGTTCCCGAGCCGACGGCGCCCGGCCGCAGGTAGCGCGTCGCGGTATAGGCCGGCCAGGTTTCGCGATATTCGCCGTCGAACCAGCCCCCGGCATCGGTCAATTGGATTGCCTGACCGACGGCTTCGATCTTGGCCCGATCCGTCACGCTGAGGCGCTGAATGTTCAGAACGTTGATTGTTCGCATAGACAGCTTGCTCGGACGCCATTCGCAGGACACAGAGGGAACCATAGAGGGTCGCCATGACGTTCGCCACCGGCAAGCCGGCGAACCTCGCTTGCGCTGCCCCTTGACAAACATGATTGTGGTCGATATTTGTCCGTACGGTTAATTAACCTGACGGTTGAATATATCATGACCAATGGCGGGTTGTCCAAGGTGCGTCTCGGCCATATGCACGGCGTGATGGCGGGCTATGTCGAACGCGGCGATGTGCCTGGCATCGTTACCTTGGTAAGCCGGCGCGGCGAGGTGCATGTCGATGCGATCGGCATGAAAGCGGTCGGCGGCAGCGATCCGATCCGACGCGACACCATCTTCCGCATCGCCTCGATGACCAAACCGATCACGGCGACGGCGGCCATGATCCTGGTCGAGGAATGCAAGCTGCGCCTCGACGAGCCGGTAGATCGACTGCTGCCCGAGCTCGCAGATCGCCGGGTGTTGAAACGGCTCGATGGCCCGCTCGACGAAGTCGTGCCGGCAAACCGGCCGATCACAGTGCGCGACCTCTTAACCTTTCGCATGGGTTTCGGCATCGTGATGGCGCCGCCCGGCACATACCCGATCCAGAACGCCGTCAGCGAGCTGCTAATCTTCCAGGGGCCGCCGCGGCCGCAGGCGCCGCCTGCGCCAGACGAGTGGATCCGTCGCTTGGGAACGCTGCCGCTGATGCATCAGCCAGGCGAGAAATGGATGTACAATACGGGATCAGACGTGCTGGGTGTGCTGATCGCGCGCGCCTCGGGCCAGCCGTTTGAGGCATTTCTGCGGGAGCGCATTTTCGAGCCGCTCGGCATGAAAGACACCGCTTTCAGCGTGCCTGCGGCCAAGCTCGACCGGCTAGCGACCAGCTACTGGACCAACCCTGCAACCGGGTCGCTCGAACTCTATGACTCGGCCGAAGGAGGCCAATGGAGCCGCCCGCCGGCATTCCCGTCCGGCGGCGGCGGGCTTGTCTCCACCGTCGACGACTACCTAGCATTCGGCCAGATGATGCTGGAGCAGGGCAGGCACGGCAGCGAGCGCATCCTGTCCAGGCCGTCGGTCGAGACCATGACCACCGACCAGCTGACTCGCGACCAGAAAGCGGTGTCCGGACTGGTACCGGGCTATTTCGACAGTCACGGTTGGGGGTTTGGCGTGTCGGTGGTTACCCGGCGCGAGGATTTAGCGGATTCCGTCGGCCGGTTCGGCTGGGACGGTGGTCTCGGCACCTCTTGGTCTTCGGACCCGCAGGAGGACTTGGTCGGTATCCTGTTGACCCAGCGCGCCTGGACCTCGCCAAATCCTCCCGATGTGTGCCGCGATTTCTGGACCTTAGCCTACCAGGCGATCGACGACTGAAACCCCCGATCCATCAGTAGCCAAAGGAGTGAGCAATGCAATTGAATCCGTATCTGACGTTCAACGGCCAGTGCGAAGCGGCGTTCAAATTCTATGAGAAGGTGCTCGGCGGTAAGATCGAGGCAATGATGAATTACGGCAGCTCGCCGATGGCCGAGCAAACGAAACCGGAATGGCGCAACAAGATCATGCGCGCCCGTATGACCGTCGGCGACAAGGTGATGATGGCTTCCGACGCTCCTCCCGACCGATACGAAGCGATGAAGGGCATCATGGTGACGCTCGGCATCGACGAGCCGGCCGAGGCCGAACGCATATTCCATGCGCTCTCAGAAAAAGGGACGGTGCAGATGCCGATTTAGGAGACCTTCTGGGCTCTTCGATTCGGAATGCTCGTCGATCAATTCGGCACGCCGTGGATGGTCAACTGCGAGAAACCTTCCTAGCTCCTGCGTAACCGCCCCGGATCGAACGGAGCTGCCCGACCGGGATCGAAAGGCGACAAATCGACCGAATGCGCGGCCCCGTCGGCGATCAGCTCGGCCATCGCCTCGCCGGCCGCCGGCGCGTTGAGAATCCCCCAGACGCTGTGACCGGTGGCGACATAAGCCCCCTCGAGACCCGGTATCCGCCCGATCAGCGGCACGCCGTCGCGAGTGACCGGCCGGTAGCAGGCCTGTCGCGCGAGGATCTTTGCCGAGGCGAGCACCGGCGACATCGCGCTGCACATCCGCTCTAACCTTTCGATCGCACCCGCATCCGGACCTACCTTTGCCGGGTCGACCGGCAGCGGGCTCTCGCTCGATATAGCGCAGACATAGGTGGTGCCGTCGGAGCGCGGAAAGAGTTCGGGTGTTAGCACGGCTCCGGTCGCCTCTCGGACTTCCAGAAAGAGGGCCTCGGGCGGCACCCTCGTCCCCGTATCGAAGACGAGGCTGTGCCCTTTGAGGCCAAACACCCCGGGCAATGGCAGCCATTCTGTTGCGAGGATCGACCACGGACCCATGGCGATGACGACGGCCTCGCCCTCGAGCGCCTCGCCGTCGACCTCGACACCTGTCACCACCGATCCACGGCGCATCACCCCGGTCACCCGTCCGAGCCGCAATTCGGCGCCGTGCGCTTGCGCCGCCTGCATCATCGATGCAGTAAACTTTCCAGGATGGACCTGGGCGGTGGTTTCGGTCGAGCCGAGACGCTGGTTTACGCTGACCCGGTCGGACAGCCAATCGATCCCGTGAGCACTGGCTTGCCGGCGGAGGCCCATGGACCCGCCATAGGTGGTGATCGGGCGATAGTTCCAGTTGTTGCCGATTTCTTCGACCAGCCGGCCGTGCAGGGCAAAGCTGCGCCGCGCGAGCGGTTCTAACGGGGTCCCGTCACACCAGTCGAGTGCCAGAAAACCGCCCGATTTGCCGGACGCCCCACAGGCGAGACCGTTGCCCTCGATGACGGTCGTCTCGACCCCGCGGCGACTCGAGAAATAGGCGATCGAGGCGCCGATCACGCCGCCGCCACAAATGAGCACACTCATTGACACTGCTCGGCATTTTGTTCGATTGGAGGATGATCCTCGATCCCGTTCCCGGCAAGGAAAGCGATGTGAACCGGCCATTGCTCGTGATCGATGGCGATTCGTTTGCTCATCGCGCCTATCACGGCGTGCCGAAATCAATCCGGCGACGCGGCAACAAGGGTGGTGGTGCCATTCTCGGTTTTGCCAATTTCCTGCTACGGCTCTATGCGCAGGAAGAACCGCGCGCGGTGCTGGTCGGCTGGGACACGCTCGACGCTCCGACCTATCGCCACCGGGCGCTTGCCACCTATCAGAGCGGCCGCCTCTTCGACGCCGAGCTATTGGACCAGCTCGATGTATTGCCGTCATTTGTTGCGGCGTGCGGGTTCGCCTATGCCAAGGCACCAGGGTACGAGGCAGACGACTTCCTCGCCGCCGCCGTGGCACACGAAGAGCGGCGCGGCTGTGGGGCGATCGTGGCGAGCGGCGACCGCGACGCGTTTCAGCTCGCCTCCGACAAAACGACGATCCTGCAGCCGGTGCGCGCCGGCGAGATGGCGCGCATCGGGCCTGCCGAAGTGCGCGAGCGCTACGGTGTCGAGCCGAAACAGGTGCCCGACTTCATCGCCATCCGCGGTGATCCGTCGGACAAGATACCGGGTCTGACGGGTGTCGGTCCGAAAGGAGCGGCTAGCCTCCTGCGCCGCTACGGCTCGCTCGAAGCGGCACTCGCACAGGGCAGCTTCGCGGCCCAGGCGGAGCAACTGCGGCTCTACCGATCGATTGCGACAATGGATGCCTCAGCGCCGCTTCCATCACTCGACGACCAGACGCCGACCTGGGATACCGCGGCGGCGCTGGCCCGCGAGTGGGAACTGAACCAGCTCGCCGATCGCCTAGCGTCGCTTGGTGGGCGGCGCTAAGAGCGAATCAATCGCTGCCGGAGCGTAGCTAAGCGCCGAACATTTTTTATATCATATGATCTAAAATGGTGCTAAACACCCGGCCGCCGTAAGGACGGCCGGTGCAGGGCAATGGCGAGACCAAGGGAGTTTGACGAGGGCGAAGCGCTCGACGCGGCAATGGATTGCTTCTGGCGTGACGGCTACGAAGGGACCTCGGTACGCGATCTCGCCGCTCGTATGGGCATCACCGGCGCCAGCCTTTACAACGCGTTCGGCGACAAGCGTTCGCTGTTCCGCGAGGTGTTGCAGCGCTACGCCGAACGATCGACGCGCGAACGCATCGCCCGTCTGGAGTCGTCCCTGCCCCCGAAGCAGGCGGTGCGCGCCTTTCTCGGCGAGATCGTCGAGCGCTCGGTCGACGGCGATCAGCGTGGCTGCCTTTTGGTGAATACCGCGCTGGAAGTTGCACCTCACGATCCGGAACTCAGGGCGACTGTGGCATCACGGCTCGGGGAAATCGAAGCCTTCTTCCGCCGCACTATCTCGGCGGAGCAGGCCGACGGCTCTGTGC
Source organism: uncultured Alphaproteobacteria bacterium (assembly GCA_963703745.1). GTDB lineage: Bacteria > Pseudomonadota > Alphaproteobacteria > ATCC43930 > CGMCC-115725 > AP-15. Next base: position 566,727 of record CAVPFL010000004.1, read on the forward strand.
CGTCCGGTCGTGACCCGGCCGATCTCGCCCGATTGCTGCTTGGGGTTACGCTGGGGTTGCGCGTGCTGGCTCGGTCAAACCCGCAACGCGAGCTACTTGAGGGGGTGGTGCGACCTGCTCTCGCCCTGCTCGACTATCCTGATCTGCCTAACCCGATAACCAAGGAATAACACAGTGACGCGACTGACAGATCTGCCGCCGGCGCAAGCCAAGCGCCTGGCGGAACTGGAATGCCCCGATTTCACGACGAGACCTTGGCTAACTGGATCCGCGTTGTCGCAGCGTCGGGTGGCGATCGTCTTCTCAGCCGGGCTTGTCGTTCGCGGCGAAGACCCGTTTCGTGGGCGCGACGCCGATTACCGGGTCATCCCTTCGACGACGCGGCCGGAAGAGCTGCTGATCAGCCATATCTCGATCAATTTCGATCGCACCGGGTTTCAGGAGGACTGGAACGTCGTCTTTCCACTCGACCGGTTGCAGGAGCTGGCAGTCAAAGGCGCGATCGGCTCGGTGGCACAGACCCATTATTCGTTTATGGGAGCCACCGATCCGGTGCAGATGGAGCCACATGCCCGCGAGGTCGCCGGCCTGCTAAAAGGCGACCAGGTCGACGCCGTTGTACTTCCCCCCGTTTGACCGCTCTGCACGCGCGCCGTGAGCGCGCTGGGGCATTATCTCGAGGAAGAAGGGTTGGCGACGGTCGCCATCAGCCTGATCCGGCCGCAGACCGAAAACACCAAGCCGCCGCGCGCGCTCTGGGTTCCGTTCGAGCTCGGCCGGCCGTTCGGCCCGCCGAGCGACGCCACGTTCCAAAGGCGCGTCGTTCTCGCCGCGTTGCGCATGCTTGAACGCGGCAACGGGCCGGTCGCTATCGAGGACTTCGCGGACGACGATCCCCGCGCAACACAAGATCCGGCCTGGCGCCCGCCGCTCACTCCCATGACGGTCGCCGCCGGTCCGGCCGACGCGCTAGCCGCGCGGCTGGAAGCAGAGGTCGGGCAGTCGCGGGGTGCTCATGAGCGTTGGGAGGCGCACTATCGCCGCACGACGGTCGGCCTCTCCGGGTTGCCGATCGGCGACTGCGCTCGGTACGTCGCCGATTGGCTCCGCGGCAAGGCCCCGCTCAGCCCCCGAGAGGGGTTCTCGGCTCCGCTGATCCTGCGATTTGCGGTCGACGATGTGAAGGCCTATTGCCTGGAAGCGGCGGCCGCCGGTCCGGCCAAACCGTCGAGCCGGCAGCTCGGCGACTGGTTCTGGAATGAGAGCGCAACGGGCGCTGCGTTGCATGTCCTGCGCGAGGTGCTTCAGGCCAGCGACGACGATCGCCTCAGGCTGATCGTTGCCAATTTCATGGTGCCGGCAATGCGCGTCCGGAGTGCGGGCTGAAGGAGGCCGCGATGGACGGGCTCAAGGTGTTGGCTTTTGATACCGGCGGCACGATTCTCGACTGGCACGGCGGTATCACGGCTGCGCTTGCCGAGTACGGCCGCCGGCACGATGTCGGGCGGGACTGGGACGAGCTTGCCAACGAATATCGCCGCCGCGCGCTGCGGCGGATGTTGGGCGCGGTCGATCCGCGGTTCAACATCGACGATGTCCACCGCGAGGTGCTGGACGAGCTGCTCGGCGAGGCCGGCATCGCAAGCGTCTTGGACGCCGACCGTCAGGCGATTTCGGCCCGCTGGCACGCGCTCGACGCTTGGCCGGATTTTGCGCCTGCGCTGATGCGCCTGCGACAGCGCTATACCTGCGTGTCGTTCACGATCCTCAGCTTGGCGTTGGTAGTCGACGTATCGCGCCGCAACGCAATCGATTGGGACGCGGTCATCACCTGCGAAATGCTCGGCGTCTACAAGCCGCGGCCGGAGGCCTACTGGCGTGCCGCGCAATTCCTCCAGACCGCACCGGGCGACATCCTGATGGTCGCATGCCACAATTTCGATCTCGATGCCGCCCGTGGCGAGGGCTATCGGACAGCTTTCGTCCACCGCCCGGCCGAATGGGGACCATCCGGTCCCCCCGACCCGACCCCGAACCCGGCAACCGATCTCGTGGTGTCCGGATTCGCCGAGCTCGCGGATCGGCTCGGGCCATGATGGCACCCTTTCTGCTCGAACCGGGCAAGGTCCCCCCCTTGGCGCTCGTCTATGCCACTGACGTGGCGGCCGATCCGTCTTTCCCGTAGCCGATCGCCTGCCCGAGGCGATCTAACATCGCGACGGCCGTGGCTTCAGCCTCGACGCGATCACCGTCGCGCGATCACAGCCTCCAGGGCATCCTCGGCCGCGTCTTGCTCGCCACGACGACTTGAGGGGAGCCACCGGAGCCCTGCTCGATCAACTCGGCTGCGCCGACGCAGCCGGTCGCGCCCTCGAGGGCGATGAGGTCATGCCAAGCTTCCTGCTGCCGAATGCGGGAGGCCGTCTGGTTCTCAGACGACCTTGAGGCCATCGCGCGAAACAGATGGCACCCGACTCAGCCGCCGTCCGTGCTGACAAAGATGGCCCGAACTTCGAACCGAAAGGCGCCGTCGCGTTGTGACCCGGACCCCTGTAAAAGCGGGAAAACAGGCTGAAGCATCGATTCTGCGCAGGAATTTGCCTCGATTGTCCTCAATAAGTCCATCTGAATCAAATACTTAATAGCCGGTTTATAATTCGATCGAGCAGGGGGCAGATTTCGCCGTTCAGGGGGACGAATCGGCCTATCAGGGGGAGAGCAGGGGGGCAACCGAGCATCGATTTTCGCCGATTTGAACGGGAGTCATTGCGAATCACTTTATTCCTATATCGACAATCACATCCGACGCTGATATACGGTCCGAAACTCCGCCACGGCAAGCCGGCGATCGACGCCCTCCGCCCCTCGCAGAGCTGGAGAGGCGACTGGAGCAGCCGACCGGGATCGTCCGTCACGCGCCGAGCCTGGCAAGATCTTCTATCTTAATAGTGCAACGATGCCTGCCGATGCATTGCGGCAATCGGCATAGGCAGCATCGGAGCCCGAGGAAACCCAGGAGGGCACATAACCGAGACAGAGCGCGATTGCACGGCGAACTACCGCAAGCCGCCACTGCACACCTGCTTGAAGAAGGGCTAGTCCGGCAATTCCGCGTCCGGCCCGTAAAAACCCCTTCCGGCCGCGGCGCTGAACTAGCGGTGACCGGGAGTACAGCGAAATCAACATCCTTATGCACAAATATTTTGTGGAAAATCCGGGATAGCGTTTCCAAAGAGCGGCGGGCGGCCCAGGAGACCTGGTCTTCCCAGCGACGCCCGCGGCGATGCAGCGGCAACATCACGATGATAGCCAACAGGCATTTCCGCGAGCCTCGTGCAATTCCGACATTGCACCCCGGGAAAGTCAGGTGGCTTCCCATTCAAGCGAGAGAGAGCGCGATGCCGAGAATCCGGGCCCATCGCCTGATGGTGGCAGTGGAATTGACCGGCTGGGACTCAATCCTCGCATCCACCCATGAGGTGTGAAATGAAAACCTTATCGCTGGCCTGCCACTGCTGTGGCGGTGGTGACTGGTGCGAACCTCTCGCCCGCTATGGCGAACCGGTTTGGCCGTTCGTTGGGATAAACCCCGACAATCCGGACTAGCCGCTGTCGTTCACAAGCGCTCACCTCGAATTCGCACCCTGGCGTCGTTACGGCGGCTGAGGGGCGCTGGCGGGATCGTCCCGCTGATGGAGAGTGATCATGTCCGCAAGCGAAAACTGCTCGAAAGTCGGTTGCTTCTTGGAAGCCGCGCTGCCGGTCATCGCGCCCGCCGTCGCGCTGATCTGGATGCTTTCGCTCGTCGCTTGGTCTTGAGTTGGGGCCTGACTGGCCCGCTCCCCGTATGAACGAGGTCGAACAGGTCCCGAGGGCGAAATGTGCGGAGCAGGCAAATCTAGCGACAGCAGATTCGGCCGAGCTCTTGTCCAGCTTCTTACGAAAGGTGCTGTGATGGTGATGTCCTCAGTCATACCGTTCCGGCAGATCTTGGCCATCGGCCTGCTGTCGATGTTCGTCGCCGGCGCCGCATTGGCCGATTCGCCGATCGCGGCGGTGAATACCGAACATGGTCTGGCAGTCAAGGGCTATGATCCGGTCGCCTATTTCACCACCGGCAAGCCGACTCCCGGCTTGGCCCAGTTTTCCACCACCTACAAGGGCGCAACCTATCGGTTCACGTCGGCGGAGAACCGTGACCGGTTCATCGCGACGCCGGAGAAATTCGTGCCGCAGTACGGCGGCTACTGCGCTTACGCGATCTCGTTGAACAAAATCGCGGATATCGACCCGGAGGAGTGGGCGATCATCAAGGATAAGCTCTATTTGAACAATGGCTTCCTTGCACAAACGCTGTGGTCCCTCGACAAGAGCGGAAACATAGCGCGAGGCGACCAAAACTGGCCGCTGGTCCCGAAGCTGGGGAACCCATGAGCAGACGCCTGCTGCGGCGAGGCCGCCATGGTCGAATTGGTCGATCGCCAGATCGGCTTTCGGCTTGCCGACGCGGTTCCCGCCGCGTCACCGCCCGGACAATTCCGGCTCGGAGATGCAGCGGCGGAGACGCTTTCCGAACTCCTTCAGGTCTTCGCTTGCGGCGAGGAATCAGCGGCGCACGCCTTTGCACATCTTGGAAGTTCGCCTGTCGAGGACGCCGCTCGTCGCGGGCTGGTGCGCGTCGCGGACGAGGAACTGATCCGCTGCGGCCCTCGCCCTCACCCTTTATCGTCGCCGTCTCGACTGATTGCTTGGTATCGCGGTCCTATTACCTCCGGTGTGAAAGGAGGATTTCGTGAAAAGGTTTCACTACGTCCCGGTCACCTGCGCACTACTCGGCAACCTGATGCTTATGTCAGCACCGGCAAGCCCCGACACGCGGCCCGTTGTTGTCGAGCTCTTCACCTCGCAAAGCTGCTCTTCCTGTCCGCCCGCGGATGCCTTGCTCGCTGAGCTCGCACGACGCGACGATGTGATCGCTCTCGGCTTCCACATCAGCTATTGGAACGGGCCGGGCTGGAGGGACCCGTTCTCAAGCCAAAGCTCCACGGACCGGCAGCGAGCCTACGCTCGGCTATTCGCTCTTGGTCAGGTCTATACGCCGCAGATGGTCGTTGATGGCGCCCGAGAGATGGTCGGGTCAGACCGGCGGCAGGTGCTCACTGCCGTGCGAGACGCGCGGCCCGAGGCGATCGCACCGGTGGCCTTCGCCGCCGATCGTCGCTCGGTCGCGATCGCCGCCGGCGCCGGCGGCGGACAGGGCAGCGTGCTCCTGGTGCGCTTCGCCCAACGCCGCACGACAAAGGTGACCGGCGGGGAGAACGCCCGCCGCACCTTGCAGGACGCCAATGGCGTGGAAGCGCTGGCATTGCTCGGCAGTTGGAACGGGTCGCCGCTCAATTTCGCCATAGAGCCGCCTGCCGCCGGCGAAGGCATCGCGGTGCTGGTTCAGGCGCCCGATGGCCGAATGCTCGGCGCAGCCACGCTCCAATAAAAGCGATCTTTTCAGTATTGCGGCTCCGTGATGCGAGGGCGGAGCAATGACGATTGCAATCCTCAAAGCGGACATCGCCGGGGTCACCAGCGCGTCCGGTTCTGCAGATGTCGCCGCGCTCGTCGCCACCGGACCAGCCTCCTGACACAGTCTTTTCCGAGGCCGACCAACTCGTAGTGTCAGCTTGCCTGCCCGGCTTTGTGAACAGCCCTCGTAACCCAGCGCGACCCCATAAGGGTCGATGTAGGTGTAGCCGCCGGTGACGTGGAACAGCGTCGCCATCTCCTGAACATCGTCTACGGATTGAACTGACCAGAGGTGCGCTCGCTAGCCCGACGCGTGTCGCGCGTGATGGGCGGGCCTGCCGCCAAGGCGGGCCTCGCCCATCGGCGCAGTGCTCTATTTTGCTCGCCGAACTACTGTGACAGCGGCATGACCGCAGGGGCCGTTGCACCTTGCGGCGGGGGCGTGGTCGCCGATGTTGTTCCTAGGAATGCCGAATAGGGCAGACCTGGAGATCCGTACGGCACATTGAAGAGCGTAGAGGAGGGGCCAAACCCGCCGGGCGGAATGACGCCTGCGCCGGTACCGGTCTGTGCGGTCGATCCGGGGCCCGAACGCTGGGCTGAAGCCGGTGCGGTGATCGCGAATGCGGCGAGAATAGCTATAGCGACGCCGCTCAAGAGAGTTCTCATATCGATAGTCCTCCGTTGTCGAGTTTCCGGTGCATTTAGTAGGAGCGATCGTGAGATCGCTGCTCGCCTGACCCGGTCGGCAGACGGGCGGTCCGCGTAGTAACAGTCGATACGCCCCGGTTCTCGGCATCGAGATCTGCCTTCCTGGGCCGGGAAGCCGGATGGCTTCCCTTGGCGGAAATGTGGAAACTGCGGCGAGCGAGCGGAAATGCCCATTGGCTATCATCGCGATGTCTGCATTGCATCGCCGACGGCCGCTTGCACTCTCCCGGAGCCGTCCCCTCGTTCCGCGCAGGAACGATCAATAGTCCGTCGCCGCCGCCACTCCACCGCCGGCCGAATTTTTACATGTCGCTCGCAAGCGAACGGGCTACCCGATGTCACAATGACAACGTTCGGCGTGCGTGGCACCGATAATGGAGAGTGAAATATTTCCGGACTTTTAGCGAGCCAGTCGGGATCGCGCGATACGGATATCACTCATTCCGGATTGGAATGAGTGATATCCGTATCGCGCGAATTTCTCAAACGCCGGGGACCGGCTATCATTCCGCCGCGATATCCTCGGGGAGGATCTGATGACACTTGGCGAAAAACTCGACGCCATCCGACAAGGCGCCGACAAACGCATCCCGCCGGACAAACGCGCGATCATGCATCGCGCGACTGATGATCTGCGCGCATCGGGTATCATGGATCGCGTCATCAAAGTAGGCGACCCGCTGCCGGGGTTCGCTTTGAAGAACGCGTTTGGGCAGGAGGTGCGCTCATCCGAGCTTCTGGCGAAGGGACCGGTGGTCCTGACCGTGTTCCGCGGCAGCTGGTGACCCTATTGCGTCGCAGAGCTGTATGCTTTGCAGCAAGTGGTGGGTACCCTCAAAGAACATGGCGCGACAATCGTCGCAATCACCCCGCAACTGGCGGAAGCCAGCCGGTCTCTTATTGAAAAGCAAGGGATCAGCTTCGACCTGCTGTCCGATCCCGGTAACAACTACGCTGCTAGACTGGGTCTAAGGTTCAGGCTGCCCGATGACCTCAAGGCCGTCTATCTGAGCTTTGGCAATGACCTCGCGGTACGCAACGGCGAGGACAGTTGGACCTTGCCGATGCCGGGACGGTTCGTGATCGACTCCGGCGGCATCGTTCGCGCCGCGGATGTCGATCCCAACTACGAGCACCGCCCTGAACCGCAGAAGACCGTCGACGACATCGAGGCTCTTGCATGAGGCGATGCATGATTCGCGATTGAGAGGCGGCGATGCGGGGAGCCTCTGCGCTTCCCCGATAGCGGTTGAGGAGGGCCAATGCGTTCGATCATTTGGGCAAACCCGATTGCTCGCGCAGCCACGGCATTTGTGGTCGGCGGTCTCGCCGTTCTCGTCGTTCACCAGCCCGTTATCGGTCTGCTGCATGCGCTCGGTTCTACGCCAATTACGCCCTACAGCCTTCGAGCAACACAGCCTTGGGGTATTCCGGTGTTCCTGTCGTTGAGCTTTTGGGGTGGGATCTGGGCGATCCCGATCACTTGGGTATTGGACCGTCTGCCGCGCGGGTGGGTCTATTGGATCGGGGCACTAGGTCTTGGCGCACTGCCACCGACATTGACGACGTGGTTCGTCATCTTTCCGCTGAAGGGGCTCTCGCCGAGCAACGCTACGGCATCGGTCGGCGCCGTCAATGCGCTGATCGTCAACGGCATCTGGGGTCTTGCGATTGCGTTCGCATGGTCTCGGATTTTTGCCGTTTCGTCCAAAAACCCCGCGCCGGTCCCATACACCCCCGCGAGTAGCGGTAGAGGGTGAACTTCAAAATGAAAAGCCTGATGGGAGCGTGTCCGTCGACAAAAGAGGTGGTCTTCGATCGCATGACCGAGGCGGAGGTAGCGCCTTTTGGAACTCTTCAGCCCGATCCGTGGGCCAAGGTGCGGGAGTTGCTCGAGGCGGCATGAGCGAAGCCCCGGTCAGACAACAGCGGATCGCGGCCGAACTCAAAGGCAAGAAATTCGATCATGGCGCGGACCTTTGTCGGCACCAGCCGCCGCGACGGATAGACGGCGTGGATCGGTAGAGTTTTCGGCTCGAAATCCCGTAGGATGACTTTGACCGCGCCGCGGCTGAGTTCGTCATCGTTGAACAACCAGATCGGGATGACGGCGACGCCGAGCCCGCCGAGCACCCCTTCCCGCACTCCTTCGGAATTGTCGGCGTGATAGCGGCCTTGCACAGGAACCACGATCTCCCCATCGGGACCGTCGAAATGCCACTCGTTGCCGGTCGAAAGCCGGGTGTAGATGATGCATTCATGCTTGGCGAGATCGGTAGGATGGACGGGATCTCCGCACTGCTCGAGATAGCCTCGCGAGGCGACGATGACCCGGCGAGTATTGCCGATGCGCCGGGCGATCAAGGTAGGATCGCCAATTTCGCCGATGCGTATCGCCAGATCGATGCCCGCCCCGACGAGATCGACAAAGCTATCGCTCATCACCAACTCGACCTGAACTTCGGAGTTCAACTTGAAGAAACTCGGCATGCGCGGTACGACGTGGAGTCGACCAAAGGCTACAGGGGTGCCGAGCCGGAGGCGCCCGAAGGCTCGTGCTCGCCGCTTCCCGACAGCGTTCTCGGCTTCGGTGATGGCTTCGAGCGCGCGCCGCGCCAATTCGTAGAATTGCTTGCCGTCATCGGTCAAGCTCACCGCCCGTGTCGAGCGGTAAAGCAGCCGTGCCCCCAGATGGTCCTCGAGCGCGGCGACAAGGCGGCTCACAGTCGGCTGCGTGGTATGCGTCTCACGTGCGACAGAGGTAAAACCTCCGGCTTCGGCAACGCGAACGAACACCTGCATGGCGGCAACGAGGTCCATGGATTGATACAATAATTGTATCGGTGAAATTTGCAACGTGCCGGGTCCATCGCATGATCGCATGACCTAGTTTGTCGGCGAGGCCTCGACCGTAGCGCCGTCGACGGCTGACGATTGGGACGGTTCAGAGTTCATGCGCGACCCCCTTCCGGCGATTACGGAGAGTGAGGCGACAGGGGTAACTGCGGAGATCTTTGCCGACATACGTCGCGTGTATAAGGTCGGCGTCGTCAACCTGGTCTGGCGCCACCTTGCGACCATCCCCGGTGGGTTGCCCTGGGTCTGGGCGACGGTCCGGCTGCTCTATGCGGATGGGACCGTGGGCCGGGAAGCCGCGGCATTGCGCGCGGGTTTGTCTCTTCCGCAATTGCCCGCATGGCCAACGGCGGTTTTTAGGTCGGCCGGTCTCGACGACGGGGATATTGCCGCAATCCGGACGGTACTCGCTGCCTATGATCGAACCAATGCAATGGCGTTGATCGCTTTTTTGGCAGTACAGCTGCGGCTAGAACGGGTGCCACGACCGGTGGAGGTCGTCGCCCGCCGCCCTGCTTCAGTTCTAGCGGAACCAGAACCGGATTTGCCTCTGCCGCCATTGCTTGCTCTGGCGGACATGTCGCCGATGACCGCCGAACTGGTGGTCGCTGTAAACGAATTGGGAGCAATACATCGCGAGCCTCTCTTCGCCAGCATGTACCGTCATCTGGCGCACTGGCCAGCCTATCTCGCCCTAGCGTGGACGATGCTGGCGCCGCTCGAGATCGATCAGCGGCTGGACCGCGCGATCGAAGCCGCCATTGCCAAGGCGCGTGCCCGGGCCCGGTGCCTTGCTGGACAATTGCCGACACCGCTGCCGGCGATCCGGCCTGTGACGGCGCGTCGCGTTACGCGAGCAATCGACAGGTTTACCGGCGACGTGATCGCGAGAATGGTCGTGATCTGTTCGTTGCTGCGTCGACCAACCAACAGCTAATGGGCTAACCGGCGGAGCGCGCAGACGCGAAACTCATCGGCTCGCAGCGCCGCAGCTTCAGCCCTGACGCGATCATCGCTGCCGCACGGTGGCCAACTCCGAGGATACTTGTTGGGATCTCGCTGGCAACGGCCGCTCGAGTGAGCGGGAACAAAGCGGTGGTCAGCGCTGAGTGCAGCAACCTCCGCGACCGATTTGAAAATGACCGAGTGCCGAGCGGCTCGAGGCGGTTCCGTCTGCCCCGAGCCAACCGGCAGTCCCTGGACAGGGTCGTACTGCCATCGACGGGCCACGAAAGGTTACACTAATAGGCGGCGATGCCCTGGAAACCCGCGGACTGCGGCAGGCCTTCGACCCCGCCAACACTGGTCAGCTGGCCGCCGGTTCCGATCGAGAACGCGCCGATAGCGCCTGCAGTGGACTCGATGGTGTAGAGGAATCTTCCGTCACTGCTGGTAGCAAGATCCAGATTGAAGGCGCCGGCCGGGAAAGCGCCGACCACGGTGCTGCCGATCGGGGTTAATGCGCCGGTCGCACTTATCGAGAACCCCGAGATATTCGCGGACGCCGTGTTCGAAGTGTACAGGTATTTCCCATTCGGAGTCACTCTGATCCAGCACGTTGCGGCGCCCTGTGTCGGAATACTGGGGGTGATGGCGGTATACGCGCCGTTCGCTCCCAGCGAGTAGGAAGTGACGCTCCCGCTCGACTGCGCGACCACCGCGAAGCCACTCGGAGTAAACTGGCCGGCAAAGGCCTCGGGGGCGAGACTAGGGGTCGTCACTTCGGTGCCCAGAGTTCCATCTGCGTTGATCGGGAACGCGTCGACGTTGTTCGCGACCCGCTCCGTCACCAGCAGGAAGCGCCCATTCGGGCTGATCGAAAGCGAGCCGGCGCCCGATCCCCCGCCGAACGGCGTCAAAAATGCGGTGGAATTCTCGATCTGCGTCAAGGTTCCGTCGAACTGCAGCCGGTATCCGGTGGCGCTTCCCTGGCCGCCCGCATCGAGCACATAAACCAGGTTCCCCTGCTGGGCCACGGCAACCGGCTCGCTCCCGGCGGCCGTAATCTCATCGATGAGAAACAACGTCGAATTCTGGACTCTGAACACCGAGACGGTTCCGCTGCCGGCATTCACCGCAAAGAGGATGGTGTGATCCTGGCTGAGCGCAAGCGACCCTTGAGAGCCCAGCGGGGCAATCAAGCCGCCGCTGCCCCGGCCGAAGGTTTCGTACCGCTCGCCACCAGCCAAGTTACCAGAAGCGTCCCGAGCGTAGGCGATGATTTCATTCTTGTCGGCGGCGTTCGTCATCACGAACACGGCCCCGGTTCGGTTCGCACTTTGAGCGGCAGCGACAACCGGCAACATGGCGCCGATTCCCGCAGCTATCATCCAAAGGCTGCGAGTGGTTTTTCTCATTACTTCCTCCTTAATTGAAGAACCCGATCTACAAAGGCAAGCTGGTGCAGTATTGAGGCCGCAAGAGGCCGGCGGAAATGTCTTTCGGTTATCATCGCGATGTTTCTATTGCATCGTCGATGGCCGCTTGGCGGTGCCACGTTGGACACAAGACGTCGCGACGCGCTCGAAGAGTATTTCTAACTGGTTCACCGGCTGGCAGCTTAACTGCCACGCCCGTCGTCAGGTTCTTGGGCCGGTTGTCGACCGGTGTCCGCAAGCAAATGACAATCAGCCGATCACGCGAGCGGCCGCAGCGGGCGTTGCCGACTGGATCCGGCAAGCGCTGCGATCGGAAGCGCAGGGGCAGCCTGCTCCAGCGGTCGCGGCGCGAAATGGGCGACAGGTCCGGCTAAAGCCACTGTATTTCCCCACCCGGCGCTCGGTCAGGCGAGATACCCCTTGGCGCGCAGGAGGCGCTCGGCGTAGTGGTCGAGCGAGAAGGCACCCGGACCCTTGGTGAGCAGGAACAGCAGTACCGAGGCCCACATCAGGTGCTGCGTCCAATATTCGGGGTAGACAAAGACCTCGATCACAAAGGTCATGCTGAGGAGCGGTAGGGTCGCGAGCCGCGTCGCCAAGCCGACGACGATCAGTGCTGAGCAAGAAAGTTCGAAGGTAGCGCTCATCACTGCGCCGAGTTCGGGCGGGAGCAGCGGAACCATGTACTCGTCGCGGAACAAGGCGACCGTGGTGTCCCAGCTGGCGATTTTGGTCAGCCCCGAACTCCAGAACACCGCCGCAATCGCGACGCGGAACATCAGTTGGAGGATCGATGGCGGAAAGCGGTCCAACAGGGCGATGGCCTGGTGGAGCCGGACGGCCAGGCTTGTGCGTTCGCGGAACGTGGCACTGCGCGCGATCATCGTGGGATCTCCCGTTTCCGTGAAATGCAGAAGGCGACGGCGAGCCCCTCGGCGAAAACTTGCTGAAGGGCTGACGTCAAATCAAAGCCTGGGTCCCTCAACGTCGCCGCCGCCATCGCCGCAGCAAGCACCAGGCCGTCAGCGAGTGCGGTTCGGAACGCAAAGATCCCCGGGTCGAGCCGCCGCCACGCAACCGCCTCGCCGGAGCGGCGGATCTCCAGGCTGGTGCCGCCGCTGCCGAGATCGATTCGCGATACCTCGTCCTCTTTGTTCGCCTGCCAGATTGTGTCGATCGGCCAGGGTGAGGCGAAGTAGCTGAGCGACGGCTGCAGGCGCAGCGCGACGTACGCGGCCTGCTCCGCTGGGACCGCGGCGAGTGCTTCGGCTTGCAGCGGGGTCGCCTCCCGCACGGTGGCGGCGATGTTGAGGGCCCATTCGAAGCGCGCCACGTCAGCCAGGTACGGCAACCCCTCACACGGGGTGAAGCGGGCGAGGAAATCGGCGAAGTCGGCGCCGTACTCGACGAGGCAACGCGAATGAGGCGGGTGCTCGCGCAGGTATTCATGCGCGGCGTACGCGAAGAAGCGCTTGTCGACCAGGCGGCAGACGACCGGGAAGGTGTTCTGCAGGGTAGTGCCGAGAGTGCCGAAGGCGTGATGGCGGTAGATCCCCACTCGCGCCGCCGGATCCAGCCCGTCGCCCTGGATGGCGGCGACGATTTCGGCAATGTCGCCGCCAAGCACGGCTTTTCGAAGCCGCATCTGCAGCTCATGCAGCATCGACATATCTGCGGGCATCGGCCAGCTCCTCGGCTTGGTGCGCGTCGTCCAGCAGGACCTCGAGCGTGGGAAGGTTCGTGTCCCACTCGATCAGCGTGGGGACCGGGCCGAAGCGCCGAAGCGCCGCGGTATAGAGCTCCCAGACGGGCTCTGCGACCCGGGAGCCGTGGTCGTCGATCAGAATGTCCACGTCCTCCGCGGCGTGATGGCCGGCGAGGTGGATCTCGCCGATCGCCTCTATCGGCAGCGCTTCGAGATAGGCGATCGGGTCGAACCCGAAATTCCACGCGCTGACGTGAATATTGTTGACGTCGCAGAGGATGCTGCAGCCGGTTTGACGGGCGATTTCGGTTATGAACTCTGCCTCCGGAATCGTGGAATGGCGGTAGCGGAGGTAAGCCGGTGGGTTCTCGATCAGCAGCCGCCGGGCGAGCGCCTCCTGCGCCTCCTCGACGTGATCGCAGAAGATATCGAGGCTCTCCTCGGTATAGGGCAGCGGAAGCAGGTCGTTGAGATAGGCTCCGCCGATTGCGCTCCACGCCAAGTGCTCGGAGACGAACATCGGCTCGACCCGTTCGATCAGCGCCTTGAAGCGGTCGAGATGACAGCGGTCCAGCTCCTCGGCGCTTCCCAACGAGAGGGCGACGCCGTGAAGGCTGACCGGGTAGTCGCGCCGCAGCTCGAGGAGCCTGTCCAACGCCGGCGTCTCGGCCATGTAGTTCTCCGCATGCACCTCCAGGAAGCCGATTGCGGGCCGGGTGGCCGCGATCTCCGTCACGTGCGGCAAGCGCAGGCCTATACCGACGCTGCAGTTCGGCATCGGCCGACCTTTGGTCATGATCGCGGCCCCGCTCGGTCCTTCGGTCAGGCCCTCTTGAGGCTACCGCCGGCGATTTTCGCGCAGGTGCCGACTGGGACGTAGACCCAGGAATTCGCGTCCCGAGCCTGCTTTGATTCGCCCGCGCAAGAATGCGTTGCGGTCTGGCAGTCGTTTTGCGACGCCGCTGCGATGCCATAGCACTTCTCGGCCGTGAACTGCGGTGTCGGCGCCGGCCCTGCGCTGGCGAGGAGCGGCAACGCGACGACCGCGGCGAAAGCGGAGGCAGCCAATGAGAGAGATTTGCCGTCGAACTCCATGTCGAACTCCTTCGGTTGGGTAAAGGGTGGCCGGGAAAAGGTTCTGGTGTTGCTCCCTTCCGCGACGCCCGGGTGCCAGTGGAAGATCGGTGATTTGGTGCTCTGGTGGCGGTCACTCGGCGTCGAGCTTGCTGCCGACGCTGAGCGTCGTCATTACGTCGATCGGCCGCTTCCCGCGTCTCAGCAAGGAGCTGAAGCTGATCTCATTGAGCCGAATGGTGCTCAGTCAAGACGTTCGACGATCGGGCAGTTATTGACCACACCGATACTACCGAAAGCCGCGCCATTCGGTCCGGTCAACAAGCCATCGGCGACGTAGGTCAGAATTTGGAACTCCTCGCGCAACTGCTGGCGGTAGCCTGCCGCGACCGCGGCCGGCGTCCATTCGTACAGGTTGACGTCCCAAGCCGGGCTGTAGTCGAGAGCAAGCGTCGGGATCCCGCCAAGTGTGTTGTTGGGCCTGAACCCATCGGTGATGGCGGCGTCGAGACCCTGGCGCTGTGGGTTCGCGCAGTCCATTTCGCCGTTGTCGGCAATGAAGATGCGCTCGATTGGGCTGTTGAAGCTGTCGTCGCCGCCGGTCGGTAGTTTACCCAAGAGAGGAGCATAGGTCGCGCCCTCGATCGCGGCAACGGTGGGATCGCTCGAGTCCATTGAGATATACCAGACCGGTCGGCCAAAGCTGAAGCCGTTGATGGCCTGGATGGTAACGGTCATCCCAATAGGGTCGATGGCGACGACCTCATCGTGCACCTTCGTGTAGTCGACGTTCCCGTTCGGGAAATTAATGGCAGCCGCTGGGACGTTGAACGCGACGATCGGGGCGTTGTAGATGATCCCTTCAAGGTCCACCAACGGGCTGTAGTTCGGGCCCCCGACCGATCCGGGCTGCGCTTGTGCCGGCGGATAGGCATTCGGCGTACCTGGGGTGAGAATTCGGTGCGGGGCGAAGTTGACGCTTCCCTTATCGAAATACACCACGTTCTCGGGGCCAAAATGGGCAGTCCGTGCTCCGATTGCAGCGAATTGGAGCTTGGCCGAGAAGTTTAACCCGAGTTGGGCGGCCTGCCCTTCATCGCTGACATCGGTCAGGATGTACCATACCGGGGTCTTGGTTCCGGTGATGTAGCCGAGATAGAGCGGCAAGGTTATACGACCGTTGATAGCGTCGAGTGTCCCCGACTTCAGCTCTTGTTCGGGTCCGACCAAACTTGGATTGGTTTCCGACGGCGGCGGCCCAAAGTAGCTGAGGGGAACGCGTGTTCCGATGTTGGCTGAGGCCGGGAACACGTTACAACCGGGCCCGTTGCTGTCGCGCGGTCCTGGTCCCGGACCATCGATAACAGCAGCAAACGCAGGCAAACCCGTCGCCGCGAGAAGGCAAAGTGCCCCCAGGGCCGCCGGGGAGTGCTTTAAACAACGAAGAGACATATCCTATATCCTTGGCTGAGTGATAGCGATCGCACCGCAATTAGTTTCGACATCGAGTCGATGCTGGTCACGATCTTCGAGTGAGAGGGATTTACCGCCGAACTACATGATGCACTCCTGTGGTTGGGTAGAGATTGGCCGGGAAGGTTCTGGTCGTTGCTCCTCCGCGACACCCGGATGGCGACGGAAAGATCGGTGAACCGCCGCTCTGGTGGCGGTCACATGTAGACAGCTTGGAGATCCACCGTGGATTCGACGCCTAGTTGGTCGAAATGGGCGTTCAGCCATTGCTGTGCCTGCTCGCGGCCAGTGTCCCGCAGGCTGGTCAGGAACTCCCAATCGGCGTCGAGCTTGCTGGCGACGCTGAGCGTCGTCATTACCTCGTCGGCTGCGATAGCGTGGATCAGCATGCGCCGGAGCGACCCGTCGACGACGGTGCCGTCATCGATCAGCCGCGTCACGAATCGGATCGCCCGCATCTCGCGCAGCAGCGAGGAGTTGAAGCTGATCTCGTTGACACGGTTGAGGATCTCCATCGAGCTGCGCGGCAGTTCCTCCCTCCGCATTGGGCTGAGTTGCACGATCAGCACGTCGCTGCTCGAGCAATTGTAGATCAGCGGGAAGATCGGCGGGTTCCCCGCATAGCCGCCGTCCCAGTAGGCCTCATGGTCGATCTCGACGGCCTGGAAGAGGAACGGCAGGCAAGACGAAGCGAGCACGGCGTCGACACCGATCTCGGAATTTTCGAACACCTTGATCTTTCCGGTGCGGACGTTCGTTGCAGCCAGGTACAATTTGATCGGGCAATTCGTCGGGTTCAGTGCTGCGAAATCGACGCTGTCCAGCAGCACTTGCCTCAAAGGATTCTGGTTGAGCGGGTTGAACTGGTACGGCGAGAACAGTCGCGTCATCAAATCGAAGAAGACGAAGCCCGCCGATTGCGCCATCGAGTGACTACCGAACAGGTGGTCGAGCAGGGTCGGCTGGAGCGGACTCGACAATGCCGCTTGGCTGATCCGGTGCCAAAAGCTGGCAAGCGCCTTCTTCGCGCCGGGATGGCCACCCTCAGCCATGCCGGAGGCGAGCACAGCTGCATTCATCGCGCCGGCGCTGGTCGCGCTGATGCCTTCAATCCGGATGCGGTCATCCTCGAGCAGGCGGTCGAGGACACCCCAAGTGAAGGCGCCGTGCGCCCCGCCGCCTTGCAGGGCGAGGTTGATAGACTTGATTGCGACCCTTGGGGCCGGCGTCTTATGGGGCCTCGTCAGCGGCCCTATCACCACGCTGCCGTCCATCGTCTCCGCTCCTTGACGAGGCGTCGGCCGACACGAAAAGCCGCGCTCGTCGTTCACGCAGAAATGTACGGAGCAGGATTGACCAGCGGAAATGCCGACCAGGTATTATACGGATGTGCGCCGGTTATCGCGCTTGCCGCTAACCATCAAGGACCACTCACTATGGAGATGCACCAGGTCCGCTATTTCCTCGCTCTGTGCGAGACTTTGAACTTCACCCGCGCGGCAGAAATCTGCAATGTCTCCCAGCCGGCTTTGACGCGTGCCGTGCGTAAGCTCGAAGAGGAGCTCGGCGGGCTGCTGCTTCGGCGTGAGCACCTTCTGACTCATCTCACCGATTTTGGCCGTCTGGTCCGGCCGCATCTGGAGCAGATGATGGCCGAGGCAGAGGCGGCCAAATCGACAGCGATGCACTTCCTCCAGATGGATAACGCACCGATCAATCTCGGCGTGATGTGCACGGTCGGACCGATCCGCTTTATGAGCTTCCTCGCCGAGTTCCGGGGCTCGCATCCGGGTTGCGAAGTGACGCTAATCGAAGGCGTGCCCGGGCACCTTGCGGAGCTCCTCCTCGACGGCAAGCTCGATCTCGCGGTGATGGCCCAGCCGGAACCCTTCACCGACCGGCTCGAGATCCGCCCGCTGTACCGCGAGCGGTTCTGCGTCGCGTTCCCGATGGGTCATCGCTTCCGGGAGAAGAACCGGGTCAGCATCGCCGATGTCGCCGGAGAGACTTACCTTTCGCGAATCAATTGCGAATACCAGGACCACCTGAACGAGCGCTGTCGCGAGCACGGGTTTGCGCTCCAGGTCGGCTTCCGCAGTGAACGCGAGGATTGGATCCAGACGATGGTCGCCGCCGGGTTTGGAATCTGCTTTATACCGGAGTTCTCGCCGACTATCCCCGGCGTTCTCACTCGGGTGGTTGCCGACCCGGAAGTTGTCCGCCAGGTCTCCCTGGTATCGATCGCGGGCCGGCGTTTCTCGCCCGCTGTCGCCGCTTTCGCTCGCGCATTCCGGGGGTACGAGTGGCCGGAGGTAGAGGAGGCGCCGCCCTGACCCGGTGATCGGCCTGATCCGGCCCTGATCTGTGCCCAGAAGTCTGCGCCTCCCGACGGCAAATTCGCGCCCGCGGGTTGCCATAACCGACCGCGTAATTGCCCTCCGTCTCAGACTGCCGACAGGGAAACGCGACCGGCTCAGCCATGACCCGCCCCCGCCGTGCATCATCAAGGTACCGCCTGCGCTGCGCCCGCACCCCAGGCTTGGTTCGCCGGCGTTGGTGCGTTATCTGTACTGGTCTCGCGCTGTGCCTTCTTGCAATTTGTTGGCTTTTTGCTCCAGCTCTCGTACCGTTTTCAATCGGGCCTCCCATATAGCAGGGCCGCCGGCACGCTCGGCAAATTCCCGATACCAAGCGGCAAGCTTAGGCAACTCAAACGGTTTCCTAATGCCGCGCTCTCGCATGCTTCCGAGAATCATAAGCGCGTTCTCCTTTGCTCCGGCGCACCGCCGCAACTTCACGAGTTAAGATCGGCCGACGGCCAGCCCAGCGGAAATACCGATTAGCTACCGTTCTCATGATCGCCGGTTATGGCCGCCCCGATTGATACCGCGAAGGCATCGAGATGATAGCGGAACGGCATTTTCCCCCGGCGCGGCTCGCATCCAATTGTGCAAGGCCAACGCCCTCATGGGCCCCGCTCCACTGCCCGGCCGCCCGTCGGAAGGTCAAGCGCGGCAATCCGACTCTCGATGATTACCGTGGGGCATCGAAACGATCATCATCCGGTACTTCCAGTGATCAGGCTTGACCGTTTACTCTCTCCTCATCTAAAAAGGGGTGCGGGACATGAACCTGAAGATGTCCACCGAGTGCCGTGAAAGCCTCAGCGCGATGACCATATGTCTCGCTCGCGCGCGCAATGTCTGGCTCCTCGCCATAGCGTTTTGTGTAGGGGCGGCGACGATACCGGCGCGAGCCGACTATCCCGTGGCACCTGATGTCGTGGTGTTCTGCGAACCGACACTGCAGCATGCCGTCGCCGATGTCGCCGCATTGTGGCGCAAGGAGACCGGGGTTCCGGTGCGCATCTTCACTTCGCCGACATGGGCGCTGTTGCAACAAATCGCGCATCATGCCCGCGACGATGTCGTGATCGGCGAGGGCGACACGAGGGCCGCCGAGGCGACAGAGCAACATCTGATCAAGGCCGAAACATTGCAGCGCTTGTGGCGCAATCGGCTGATCGTCGCCGCGTTGGCAAAGGCCGGCCCAGCCAATCTCGCAGCGCTTGCGGGCAAGGAGCCAATCGCGATCGTCGATCCCCCGGTCGCCGTGGCCGGCGCCGAGGGGGAAAAAGCCTTGCAATCGCTTGGTCTGTGGGACGCGGTGCAGGCCAACGCAGTGGGCGTCGTCGATACCGCGGACGCGGCCTTTCTACTCGAACAAGGCAAGGTCCGTCTGGCGCTCGTTTACGCCACCGACGCCGCAGCCGACCCGTCTTTCGGTGTCGCCGACCGCCTGCCCGATGCGAGCTATAGCCCGATCGTCTATTGGGTGGCAGAGCCCCAGCATTCGCTCAGCCCGAACGCCGGCAAGTTCATCGCTTTCCTGCGCCAAACCGATGCGCAGGAGCGATTGCACGCCGATGGGTTGGAGGTGTTGCCATGACCATCCGAACCCCCATGCCGGCGGCAGGTTTGGCGGATCGAGACGTTCAGCTGCATCCGCTGAGCCGGCGCCTGATGCATTGGATCAACGCCCTTGCGATTCTTGTCATGATCGGGAGCGGCTGGCGCATCTACGATTACTATCCCGCGCTGTCGCTCAATTACGCCTTTCCATATTACCTGACCCTGGGCGGTGACCTGACCGTGGACGAGGCGATGAACGACGAGGATGGCCTCGCCAATGCGCTGTTGTGGCATTTCGGCGCGATGTGGGTGCTGGTGATCAACATCCTTCTTTATCTGATCGTCGGCATCGTTTCCGGCCATTTCCGCCGCGACTTCCTGCCGGTCAGCCCCCGCGCCGTCATGCGCGATTTGTTCGCCGCGTTGCGCTTTCGGCTCGATCATCGGTTGGGCCACTACAACGCGGTGCAGAAGGTTTTCTACTGGGGCGTGCTGGCCGCGATCCTCGTCACGATCCTATCGGGGCTCAGCATCTGGAAGCCGGTGCAGCTGCAATGGCTGACCTGGGTGTTCGGCGGCTACGAGTTCGCCCGGGTCGTGCACTTCTTCGGCATGGCGGCGATTGTCGCCTTCCTCGTCGTCCACATCGCGCTGACCATTTTGGTGCCGAAGACGTTGGTGGCGATGGTCTTCGGCCGCGCCTCGTCGGCGCCGCATCGGCCGCGGGAGGCGGCGAATGATTGATTCGAACATGATGCCGAAGCCGGTGATCGCCGGCATCGAGCGCCGCCTGTTTTTGCGCCAGACATTGAGCCTCGGGGCGCTGACTTTGCTAACCGGTTGCGACATTACCAACAACGGTCAGGTGCAAAGCGTCCTCAAACTGATGTCGCGATGGAACGACCGCGCCCAGGCGTTTCTGTTCAGCGATCAAAGGCTGGCCCCCACCTTTGCGGAAAGCGAGGTCGTGCACGACTTTCGCTACAACGCGTTCTTTCCCGTCGCTGACGCGCCGAAAATCTCCGCTGGCGATTATCGCCTGGAATTGTCGGGCCTGATCGCAGACAAACGCCCCTGGTCGGTCGAGCAGCTCCATGCGCTGCCGCAGGAGAGCCAGATCACCCGGCATGTGTGTGTCGAGGGCTGGAGCGTTATCGGCAAATGGGGCGGGCCGCGTCTCGGCGACTTCCTACAGAGGGTCGGCGCCGATTTGACGGCGAAATATGTCGGTTTCCAATGCGCCGACGGCTATTACGGCAGCATCGACATGCCGAGCGCCTTGCACCCGCAAACCATCATGGCCGTGAAATTCGCCGACGAAATCATCCCGACCAAATACGGCTATCCGTTCAAGGTGCGGATCCCGACAAAGCTCGGCTTCAAGAACCCGAAATGGGTCACCACGATCTTCGTCACCAACCGCTTCCCCGGCGGGTTCTGGGAGGATCGCGGCTACAATTGGTTCAGCGGCTCTTGACGACGGTGGCAGCGCAGCGGGAGGGGGGTTGCGCGATAGCGGTGATGGCCAAGGCGCCCCTTCCCGGCGCGGTCAAGACCCGGCTCGTCCCCCCGCTCCAATCCGACGAGGCTGCGGCGCTCGGTGAGAGTTTCCTGCGCGATGTGACCGAAAACGTGGCACTCGCCGCGCGCGACGCGGCGATCTACGGCTACGTCGCCTATGCCCCGTCCGGGAGCGAGAGGCTATTCGACGGCATGCTGGCGGCGCGCACGCGCCTCGTGCTGGCCGATGGCGCGGGGATTTCGGCACCGCGCGTCCACGGCTTCGGGCAATGTCTGTTGCACGCAGCCGAGGCGCTGTTCGCCCGCGGCCACGATGCTGTGTGCCTACTCAATTCCGACAGCCCCACCTTGCCGACGAGGCTGATCGCGCTCGCCGCGTCAGCGCTCACCGCGACGGATGACCGGGTCGTGCTCGGACCGGCCGACGACGGCGGCTATTATATCGTCGGCATGAAGGCGCCCCACGTGCACCTTTTCGAGGATATCACATGGAGCACCGCCATGGTCGCGGCGCAGACAAGGCAGCGCGCCCACGCCCTTAATCTTCCGATCACCGAACTCGATCCCTGGTATGATGTCGACGACGGGCCGGCATTGCGCCGGCTTATTCGCGAGCTGGAATCGGGCTGGGACGGCGGGGGGCTCGCGCCCTATCCGGCTCCGGCGACGGCGGCTTGCATCGAGCGGCTGATGCTGCGCGATGTGCTGGCCGCGGAGTGACACGGGGCGGAGCCGCGCTCGTCGTAGTTACTGTAGTGCATCGTCGACGCGATAAATTCGCCATTGCCTCTCTTTCTGCTCGACCAGATGGAAATAGCCGCTGGCGGCAAACGGGTCTGAGTTCCAGGCGCCGTCGCGGTTGGTCACGACGACGACCCGGCAGCGGTACTTGGTCGCGAGGTCGCCTACCTCCTCGGCGGTCCCGTGCCCTGCGAAGACGCGGTCGAATAGTGTTTCAAGCCGATCGATCTCCGGCTTGGGCAACGGCACGAAGGCGCGCGCGAAGTTCCACCCGGCATAGCAGGAGCGGCGATCGGCAAAGAGTGCCCAGGAAATATTGATCGGCCAACGCACACTGTCGTCGAGAAATAGCGGGTTGTTGCCGACCCGCTCATCCGGCGCGGCATGACGCCGGACCGCTGCCCACATCGCGGGGGTCTCGGCCAAGGCCGCGGCCGACGTCGAGGGCAACCCGACGGCGTTCTCCCAGGCGATCTCGATGCCGCCCGGAATGCCCAGGGCGATGCACACAAACGCCGCCGTCGCCCGGCCCCTTGCCGTGATACACCATCGGGCGACCCCGGCAGCAGCGAATATCGTCAGTACGAGGATACCCGGTAGCACGCCTCGCCAGGCGAGGTCGTTGTTGGCGATCGTGCTGGCGAAGAGCCACGGGATGCCAAAGCTGGCACTGGCCAATAGGACAAATCCGACAACCAGCCGCCGCTGCGCCGCAGCAGCCAATCGGTCGGCGAGCGCGCCGGCCATCGCCCACGTCCCAGCGAAATAAATTGCCGGAAACTCGATGACGAGCGCGACGGCCCAATAGGCCGGCAGATCGGCAATACGACGAACGGCGTCCGGCACGAGGGGGCCCAGCACCGCGAGCGGGCGCAGAGCGATCCCCGTACCCAGGTGCCTCGCTGCCGCCGCGGCGTACTCGTCGCGCAGAAACGGAAACGAGAGCGCCAGCGCGACAGCCCCCGCCACTGCCGCCTGCACCAGCAGAACGGCGGGTTGTCGGGCATCGTCGGCGGTTCGCAGCAGTGCGATCCCGATCGGCAGTGCCGCCGCGGCGAAAACAATGCCGCCGACCCAGGCGGAACTTTCAAAACCGGCCGCGACCACGACCGCCAGCAACGGGACGAGCAGCCAGCTGCGCCGCCCGCCGAGGCGTGAGAGGATCAGTACCGCAAGCACGACACAGCTCGCCGACGCCAGATGCTGCGGCACCCAGCTCGCCTGAAAGATCCAGCTGCGCGGCCATGGCGATTGGGACAAGGCTCCGTCGACAAAATCGGAAGGGGACAAGAGCCGAAGGAGCGGCCACAGCGATCCCGCGAGGCTCAGCAAAACGACAAGAGGAGCCGCTGGACGTTGCCCGCCGAGCTGCATCGCCAGCCCCATCATCAAGGCGAGCGAAGCAAAGCCGGTGAACCAGGTGAGCCCGATATCGGCCTCCCAGCCGTTCGCTCCGACCAAAGTGGCGACAGCCGCGGCGCTGAAATGCCAGAGATAGTAATAAGCCAACGCACCGGCTTCGCCGAAGAACGGGTTTCCCGGCGGCAGGCCGAGCCGGGCGATGTCGTCGACGATCGCAATCTTCGAATGGTCGAACAGCGGCTCAGCAAGCACCAAGCCGCCCTCGCCGAGCTTGGGCCAGACACCCAGCGCCGGCAAAATCGCCAGCGCTGCTGCGGCGGCAAAGGCCCAAATCGGCACGGCAGAGCTGTTTTCCGTCCGCGGTGGTCCACGGAGGGAGGCGACGAGGACGGCGAGCCCGCACAACGCTATCACATGGGCCCGTGAAAACCCTATTGCCCAGAGGATCGGCAATGCCAAGGCGCTGAATGCGGCCCATCCGAGCGCCGGTGCCAGTGCCCAAGCGAGCGGAGGCTCATCGACGAGGCAACGCGCCAACGGCAAACCGACGCAGACGCAGATTGCGAGTGCTGCCAGGCCGCAGAGCAAGACATCCTGAAAAGACGGCATCCCCAGAAGACAGTGGTGAGAGCCCGACTACAAATGAATGTAGAATATCAGGAGGTTAATCGTCATTCCCGCGAAAGAGGCTGTAATCCAATCCCGCAGACCCACCCCGAGCATCCTCTGCTCGTCGTTCCCGCGAAAGCGGGAACCCAGGGATTTCAGTCCCTTGCTTCTGGGTCCCCGCTTGCGCGGGGACGACGGATTTGTTCGTCCGCAGGATTTCCTGACAACCTCGAAAAGCGGGAATCCGGGATCCGACAAAAGTTTGAGGAACGTTACCCGATCTTTATCCAGGTCAGCTCGTGCTTGTTGTGAAATAGGTGGCGCAGCTGCGAGCCCGGGATGGCGGCAAAGCCTCGGGCGGTGTCATGGTCCGTGGCGCCCTGGAACTTGATAGTGCATACAAACCGATGGCAGGTTCCGATTGCAAGCCAGCGCTCGACGAGCGCCAAGAGCCGCGCCGGATAGCACACGACATCCGAAAATAGCCAGTCGACCGGGGCGAAGGTGCGCGGGTCGAGCGCAAAGGCGCTCGCGAGCCGGTGCTCGATCCCCGGCAGGCGCGCGATATCGGGCGCCAGCGGCGCCTTGTCGACGCTGACGACATGCGCGCCCATTCGCTGCAACGCCCAGCTCCAGCCGCCTGGGCTGCTGCCGAGATCGAGACACCTTTCCCCCGGCCCGGGGCGGCGGCCGATGACCGTCAGCGCCTCCCAAAGCTTCAGATAGGCCCGGCTCGGCGGCCCGCTGCGATCTTCGACAAAATGGACCTCGCCGTTCGGAAACGCGCTGGTGCAATGCGTCGCTACAAGCATCGTCTCCGCATCGAGGAGGGTCCATGAGCCGAGCGGAGCCGTAGGCGGCGGCATTCCAAAGACGAGCGCCCGCGACGAGACCTTGGGCAACTGTTCTTGGATCAAGGTAGCCCGCCGGTAGAGTTTGGGCGCGTATAATGCCCAGCTGCGCTGAATCGCCCGCAATTTTGCCGCGGCGTCGGATATCGAGCCGACCCTGATCTCCCGCGGATCGAGCCAAACATTCGCCACCCACGCCGCGGGACGCGGCGGACCCGACGCGATCAATAGCCGGCCGTGCTTATGGTCGACGGCGCCGAGCTCATGGTCGAGCTCGTCGACATACCCTTCGGCCGCGAGATAGGCAGTGCGATCGCCCATAGTGCAAGGATCGCACGCCGAACTTGGCGCGTCGCGGCTGATTTGCCAAACTCCCGGCATGCCTGCTGATCATCAAATCGCCGAGCTCGCTCGCGTCATCGACCGGACGCGCCAAGCCGTCGTGTTCACCGGTGCCGGCATCAGCACCGAGTTGGGGATCCCCGATTTCCGCAGCCCTGGAGGGATCTGGACAAAGATGTCGCCGATCGATTTCTCGGATTTCCTTGCCTCCGAGGAAGCTCGGCGCGAAACCTGGCGGCGCCGCTTCGAGGCCGACGACACCTGGCGAAATGCGCAACCGAACCGCGGCCACCGTGCCGTCGCCGAGCTCGTCCGCCGCCGTACCGTCGCGGCGGTCATCACCCAGAATATCGACGGCCTCCATCAGGCCTCCGGCGTTCCCGCCGAGCAAGTGATCGAGCTGCACGGCAACTCGACCTATGCGCACTGCCTCGATTGCGCGAGGCGGTACGAGATCGCCGAAGTTCGGAGCGCTTTCGAGCGCGACGCAACGGCCCCGGTTTGCGACGCCTGCGGCGGCTGGGTCAAGACGGCGACGATCTCCTTCGGCCAGTCGATGCCGGTTGCGGCGATGCGGCGCGCCGAAATGGAGACCCGCGCCGCCGATCTGTTCATCGTCGCCGGGTCGTCGCTGGTTGTCTATCCGGCGGCCGGGTTCCCGGAACTGGCCAAGCGCAACGGCGCCACCCTGGTGATCGTCAACCGCGAGCCGACCGGCCTCGACCCGATCGCCGACCTAGTGCTCAACCGATCGATCGGCGAAACCCTCGGCGCGGCCGTCGGTGTGGACTGAGCTGCCCTCGATCAAGCGGAGGCTCTGGCGGCGACAAAGAATCAAGCGCGATTCGAGACACAAACTCCCTCAATCCACCGCAGCCGACATCAATATTGGCTTGTCCATTTATTGTAGTAAAGGCGCACCTGTGCGTCAGACTTCAGAGTCGCGACGAGATGCACTACTTTCTGTCGACTTGGAATAGCATCAAAGTTTTCTTCATTAACGTGTACCCATTTGTTTTTATTAGGATCTGGATCAAAATCAAGCCGCCAACGCTTCCGCGGACTGAGTTGAAACCCAACCACAAGGTGCGAATTGTTTTTGAGTGTTCCCATATATTTTTCGGCTGGTCGTCGAAATGACCCTAAGTTCTTCTCGGCGTGGACAATGGCATCTGCAATCGATAGATGAATTTGACCACAATTCACTTCTCTGGGCGCAGCCATTGAGCGTCCTCCCTCGCCTGTAGTCGTCCCTACTCGACTCTTCTCAAGGTCAATACCCTCACGGAGTCCCCATGCCCCAGAACCATACTGGCGCCCAACCAAACGGATCTTTTCGTCTTTTCATCCAACCCTGATGAAAGTCATCGCCGATCCAGATTTCGGTGTGTAGCCCGTACGCTTGATTGTTCATGAAAACGACGATCCCCGGCCGCCCTTGGATAGACGCTTTTGCGTCATCTTGCGAAGCCCGCTTGCCATCGTCACGGCGTGAAATCTCCTCGCCTTGACCAAAAGTATCGTCGAGAAATACCTTCATCTCATCGACAGCAGCGATGTAGTACAAGTTCCGATTGCCCGCTGCTGCGATCTTAAATGAACGGTTCTTGCGCCGTACACTCGCCGGGCCGATCAGTTTGCTAACGTCGACCGTACAAAACGCCATATTGATTGCGTGCGACATCTGTATACAGCATGTCGTATAATTTGGATCGTGCTCATCCGGTTAACACCCAAGGACGCCATATCTTGATCACGTCTCGGCTCGGGGGAGGCTCGGCGACCTTTGGTTCCGTACGCGGCCAATCATCCTGCGGCGGAGCACAGGGCGGGAAACCACAAATAGGCCCTCCATGCCCTCGATCACCGCGGCTGGGGGCGCTGCCCCGGTCGTCAACATCTCGATCCGGCGGGATGGTGGCAGGAGCCAGCGACCACCGACAGCACGATATCGATGAAACGCTCCATCGAGGCCCTCAAGATTTAGTAGCTTTGGGTGTCAACCGGACAAGCATGATTTGGATTATCGTTTTTAAGATCAGTCGCCCAGCGATTTAAGTCGCGACCAACGGACATAGCCGGATCTTTTAATGTAACGACGTATGATATCTTTCCTGCGGTCTTTACGGTTGTCTGGTCAACGGTCGGATAATATCTCCGAAAAGTAGCTGGGTCGATTGGGATTGGGAACGCCATAACTCAATCCTTCCGTCTGGTTGGTTACTCATTTGGATTGTCCTACCGGCACAGCTGTTAATTTTATTGATCCGGATGTATCCAGCCAAGGCCACCACCTCCTCTCTCTTCGGCAAATATAGTTTGGCAAATCGACAGAGAGATGTGACATAGTTCACACCTGCCTAAAAAATTCAGCCGCGTCCCGCACGAATTTGGTAACCTGCATAAACACGGGAAAGCAGTGGCCGTCGGGATAGCCAGCGGAGGCGGAATGCGCAACCGAACCGCGGCCACCGTGCCGTCGCCGAGCTCGTCCGCCGCGGTACCGTCGCCGCCGTCATCGCCCAGAATATCGACGGCCTCCATCAGGCCTCAGGCGTTCCCGCCGAGCAAGTGATCGAGCTGCGCGGCAACTTGAACTATGCGCACTGCCTCGATTGCGCGAGGCGGTACGAGATCGCCGAATTGCGTAGCGCTTTCGAGCGCAACGGAACGGCACCGGTTTGCGGCGCCTGCGGCGGCTGGGTCAAGACCGCGACGATCTCCCTCGGCCAGGCGAGGCTGGTCGCGGCGATGCGGCGCGCCGAAATGACGGCTCTAGGCGAAATCCTGCCTTCGACCGCGCTCCTTCGTGTCTCCCCAGTGTTTTTCACAAATCGCGCGCGGTTTCCGAGGCGTGCCTCGATTTTTTGCTACCCTCCCCATGCGGCCCGGTTTTTTCCGTACGCATCCAGACGCCAGATGCAATAACACAGTCCGTGCAATCCGAAGACCCCGGCCCCGCCGCGCTAAGATTCCCGGGCCGCGGCGATCATTTTCTTCAAGGTGTCGAGGTCGATGGCGCCCATGACAATGCGACCGCCGATGATAAAGGCTGGTGTTCCGTGGATATTCAGGGCGTTAGCAAGTACTAAATTGGATTGCAGAGCTCGCACAATCTCGGGGGCGGCCATGTCCTGCTTGAGCCACTCGACGTCGAGCCCGACCGACTCCGCTATCTTATCAATAGCATCTTCAGTGATCGGGCCCTTCGTCCCTATCATGGCAGCGTGAAAGGCCTCGTATT
Organism: uncultured Alphaproteobacteria bacterium; assembly: GCA_963703745.1. Taxonomy (GTDB): domain Bacteria; phylum Pseudomonadota; class Alphaproteobacteria; order ATCC43930; family CGMCC-115725; genus AP-15. Next base: position 595,022 of record CAVPFL010000004.1, read on the forward strand.
TGCCCTGTCGCCACGCGGCGAGGGCAGCGCGCGCGGCTAGGACCGATGCGGACCCGAGGACAGGCATTTCCTTGTAGACAAACCGTAGCTTGCGATCTTGGTCGAGCAATGTCTGCAGCGCGGGTTGTAATTGCTTGCAATAGGGGCAGCGATAATCGAAGAACTCAACTATGGTGACATCGCCATGCGGGTCACCACCCACCGGTGTTGCGGGGTCATCAAAAATCTCGCTTTGGTGATCGTTCAACATTTCGCGAGCATCGGCCTCGCGGTACAGCTCGTCTTTCGCGTCCCGCAGCGCTTTGAACGACGGGCTCGGATTTGGCGACAAGATCGCATGCCGCTGTTCCGCCGGTATCTCAGCAGCTCCGATCAATAGGGGCCGAACGGTGATAACGCCACAGACCAGTGCCAGGGCCACAAGCGACGCGCTGTGCGGCATTCGATTGATACTCCTAAAAAGAGGCGAGCGAATCGACATACCCAGACGCCCCCTCTCGTCGGATCCGCCCATTAAACCGATATATACAGAAGGAAATGCACTATGAAGTTTAACATGAAGCGTGGGCAGCTGGCGATGCAGCATGTGCCGGCGCTCGCATTGGCTGCGCCCGCGTTTGCGCAGGTTCGGCCCACGACGTAGAGCGACTCCCAAGAGCCGGGCAGCGTGATCGTCTTCCCAAGTTCATCCAGGGAGCCACAGCGCTGCCTGAGGGCGGGACAGCCCGATAACCGAACTCGCGTCGTCTGCCCAAAGGGTGTTGTCTGCCCCGGGCACCCGGTCACGATCAGGTTGGGCTCAGAGCGGCGCTCACCGAGGGGCCGAATGTCGTCTGGCATATGGCCAGGTATGCCGGAAGGACGGTTGCTCAACTATTACCTGAATTTCTGAAATTGCACGCGGCTTGCACGGGGTTCCGAGTTTCGAGGCCACCCGCCTCGCTCGCCCGCTATTTCCCCAAACGGACCGCTGTCGACCCGAAGCAGCCACTCCGACCGAGCGGACAAACCTTCTCGAATAGGTGGTGAGCTATAATTAAGCCGGATCACAGTCAATCTGGCTTCCGCCCTAAAATTATGTCGCACGGGTAACCTGCCGCCTTATCCGGATCGACGCCCTCACCGAAATTAGACCGATTGCAGTTTCTATCTTCTGGCGGCTGTTTAGGGCGGAAGGGACGTCGCGTAGGCGGCCAACGCCACCATGTCGTCGAGCGTTAGGTTGACGACATTGGGCGCCATCAGCGGGCTCCATGGACCGACCCGCACGCCGTGCTGAAAATCGTACAGTTGCCGCACGAGGTAGCTCGGCGAGCGTCCGGCGAGGGCAGGGATCGGTCCCAGTCCGTTCAGTTCGGGCCCATGGCAGATCGTGCACGGCGCACTCTTTCCATTGCCTCCAGTGGTGGCCAGTTGTCGGCCCTGTTCGACACTACCGGGCGGCACGTAGGCAATGAAGTGCGATCGCGCGTCGCGCATCTCAAAGCGCTCCAGATCCTCAGGAACCTCGATGATGCGACCACCGGTGGGCTCAGTGTCGCCGCCCGGCAAAGCCGCCAGGAACCACCCGGCAACACCGGTCTTCGGCACAGTGGGTGTTTCCACGACCTTGATCGCTGCACGCGGCTTCAACCCAGAAAAATAAGCCGCCGCCTGTTCGATTTCGGCATCGGTTATCCCCTTCGCCGTCTTGATCATCAACTGCGGCGGGACCCGCTGCGGGACCGACGTCGTTCGCGCGCCGCTTTTGAAGTCGGCCATCTGCTGCACGATGTACTGTACGGGAAGACCGGCAATACCGGCATTTTCCGGCCCGCCGGGTCCATCCGCGCGGTGGCAGACGCCACAGGCCATCACGTCCGGCTTGCGGCCATGAGCGACGATATCCGGCAGCGGCGGGTGGTCCGAAGGATGCCAATCGAGCGCGAAAAACAGATCCCGTGCCTGAGTGACGGTGAACGTGACGGTGCTGTCGGGAACATGCCTCGCTGCGCCATCGTCAGGCTGTACTTTAAAATCAGGCGGGTTTACCGCATAGGCCCAAGCTGGCGGCGCATCATCAGCCTGCGCGTGAATTGCCAGGGGTGCGGATAGAGCCGCGCCAAGCACCAACCCTGCCAGAATGGCTTGCATATCCCATCTCCCAATGTTGGCGCTGCCGCCGTGCCGGTGGGCTGGTCGCCCTTACGTCGACCTTCGACCACATGCCCACTTTAGTCTGTACCGCAACCAACAGGCAACTTCAGGCCGCAAGGGCTTCTTTGCGCCGAACTCCTTCGCGGTCGCATGTGTTGGCAAACGACCGTATTGGCGAGCAACAGAATATCGTGTCCGAGAGGCAGCTCTGGGCGGAGTGGCGGCCACCGCACCGGAGTGGCATTTTCAGCCGATACGGGAAATCTCGCTCCGGATTTGCTGCAGCTTCTTCCTTGACAGACTCGCGATGCAATTTATGAGTGCGACTCAGAGCGGCCAGCGCACACCCGAACCCGATCGAATGGGAGCTTGGGCATCGCATAATGCTCGGCTAAAAACGGATGCCCGCCCACGGGGACGATTGCAGGTTCGGGCTATAAGGGGTTGCCGCGATGCACCGGCATGATGATCAAACCGAGGGCCAGACCCCGTCGCACACTCACGACTGCGGCGGGCTTTTCGGCTGCGGCGACGAAAAGGGCACCGGGGTCGTCCGCGAGGACATCAAGGACGGTGCGTTCGACAGGCGGACGGCGGACCGCCTCAGGCACATGGACGAGATGGAGCAGGAGCGGCTGGACGGCTTTCTGACCGCACGAGGGCATTTGCGGCGGCAATTGCTGCGGGCGAGCAGCTTCATGGGCGCGCTCGCCGCCGTCGGGCCGTGGTTCGGCAAACTGGCACACGCAGCGGAGGGCGGGAATACGACCACTGCCGCCTCGACGGGCGGCAATGGCCGCACCCATGTCGTCGAATCAAACAAGGAGACGGTGCGGCTCGGGGTCTTCGACGCGAACTTGCCGCCGATCGTGACGATCGAGTCCGGAGATTCGATCAGTTTTCCGAATACCTGGTCGCATTTCATGAACGAATTGCAGCCCGGGGTGCCGATCAGCCGCTTGGCGGAGCTACGCACGAGCAACCCCGGGCGCGGGCCGCATTCGATCATCGGGCCGATCGCTGTCAAAGATGCCCAACCGGGCGACGTGGTTGAGATCCGGTATCGGCGGCTGCACCCCGTGATCTGGGGTGCCGTGTTCAACAACCCGGCGGCACTCGGCACCGGCCTGCTGCCGCAAGATTTCTCGCAAGGACAGATCAAATACGTCGATCTCGACCTGACGAGGATGGAGGGAAAGTTCGCCCCCGACATAACCATTCCGCTAACGCCCTTTCAAGGAACACTGGGTGTGGCACCACCCGACGGCTTCTTCCCGCCGCTGAGCCCGGGGGTGACCAGCTCGGTGCCGCCCGGCCCGCATGGCGGCAATCTCGACCTGCGCGAGCTGGCCGAAGGCTCGGTCCTCTACCTGCCGGTATGGAAGCCGGGTGCCTTGATCTACACCGGCGACTTGCATGCCGTGCAGGGCGACGGCGAGATCAGCCTGACCGCGCTCGAGACCGCCATGCAAGAGGTGCTGATCCAGGTCGTCCTTCACAAGCAGAAGAATTTTCAATGGCCGGTCGCCGAGACGGCGACCCATTGGATCACCGTCGGTCTCGACAAGGATCTCAACACCGCGATGACCCTCGCCGCGCGCAACGCGATCGACTTTCTGTCGACGCGCACCAAGCTGACGCCCCACGACGCCTATGCGCTGTGCAGCATCGCGGCGAGCTTCCGGGTGACGCAAGTCGTCGACATCGTGCGCGGGGTCCATGCGATGATCCCAAAGAGCCTCTTTACCGGCGAACTGCGGCAGCAGATCGCCGTCGTTTAGTGCCGCCAGAATCCGCTGCCAGTCCGCTGCCGATCGCGCTTTACGCCGCGAAATTCCGCTGCCGGCGGGCTCCGCCAAATCGTAGCCAAGCTACTGACACACAACAGATTCTTAGCTTTAAGGGGGCACTTTTTGGAGCTAGAAACGCGTTTTTCCGCTGCCGTCAGCAAGACGCGACGGCGTAAACTGACGGGGAAGGATGGTAACGGGAGGAACGAATGAGGCTAGAAAACAAGCTCGCGCTGATCACCGGTGCGGCGTCCGGGATGGGCGCCAGCATGGCGCGCATCTTTGCCCGCGAGGGCGCCAAGGTCGTCGTCGCCGATGTGCTGGAGGAAGAGGGCCGCCGGGTGGTCGCCGACATCACCCAGGCGAACGGTGCGGCGATCTTCCATCGTCTCGACGTGTCGAGCGAGGCGGAATGGCAGGCGACCGTCGACGCGACCCTCGCCGAGTTCAAGAAGCTCGACATCCTCGTCAATGATGCCGGGCTCTCCGGGAGCGCGGTCGAGGATCTGTTCGACACCGCGGCCTGGGACCGGCTGATGTCGATCAATGCCCGCGGTGTGTTCCTGGGTATGAAATTCGCGATCCCGATCATGAAGGCCGCGGGCGGCGGGTCGATCGTCAACATCTCGTCGATTTCCGGCATCACCGGCCAGCATCATGTCCATGTCGGCTACAACGCCTCGAAGGGGGCGGTGCGCACCTTGACCAAGGCGGCGGCGGTGCAGCACGGTGCCGACAACATCCGGGTCAATTCGGTGCATCCCGGGCTCATGCCGCCGATGCGCTCGTCGGGGCGCACGGCCGACCCGGAAGTCCGCTCCCGGATGCTGCGGCAGGTGCCGATGGGCCGCGCCGGCCGTGTCGAGGAGGTCGCCAACGCTGTGCTGTTCCTCGCGTCGGACGAGGCGTCTTACATCACCGGCGCCGAGCTCTGGGTCGACGGCGGCTATCTGGCGACTTAGCCGAGCACCATCTCGGGCAGAGTGACGACACGTACGCCGGCCGCTTCGAGACCCTGCCGCGCGGCGCGGGCGACGATGACCCCGGTCGGCTCGTCACCGTGCACGCATAATGTATCGAGGTGCACCTTCAGCCGCTTGCCGTTGCGCGAAAGGATCTCGTCGTTCCCCGCCATGTTGACCACGCGCTCCTTGACCACATCGGGGTCTTTGAGGACCGAGCCCGGCACCTTGCGCGAGGTCAGGTTGCCGTCATCGTCGTAGAGCCGGTCGCAAAAACCTTCGCGGGCGACGGGCAGCCCCAGCTCCCGCCCGGCTCTCTCCATTTCGGAGCCGGCGAGCGCCACGTAGATGATGTCGCGGTCGACCGTCTTAATGGCTCGTCCGATCGCCAATGCCAGATCGAGGTTCTCGGCCGCCATATTGTTGAGCGAGCCGTGCGGCTTCAAATGCGTCACCTTGGCGCCGGCATAGCAAGCCATCCCCTGGAGCGCCCCGATCTGGTAGGCGATCATGTATTCGAGCTCGCGCGGGTCCATGTCGATGCGCCGCCTTCCGAACCCCCAAAGGTCGTTAAAGCCCGGGTGGGCGCCGATGCTGACCCCTTCGGCGACAGCCTGGGTGACCAACCGGTGCATCGTCACCGGGTCACCGGCGTGGAACCCGCAGGCGATACTCGCCGAGCGAATGATTTTGAGCAGCCCCGCATCGTCGCCGATGTCGTATGCGCCAAACCCCTCGCCCATATCGGCGTTCAGGTTGATCACGTTTGCCATATGCCCTCCGTTGAGCCGTGCCGCAGTCTACCAGGGAAAGCGATGATGGTCCGTTTCCTGTCCGCCGGGGACCGTGCCCTCGTGGTGGAGTTTGGCAATCGCATCGAGCGGGCGCTCAGCGATGATGTCTTGCGCCTCGATGCGAGCCTGCGCTCGAGCGGGCTCCCGGGTGTGGTCGAGACGGTCCCGACATTTCGCTCGCTGATGGTGCACTATGATCCGGTTGCGACCACCCGCGCCGATCTCGAGCATGCAATCACGAGCCTGCTCGATCGCCTACCGGACCCGCGCGCCACGGCGACCTTGTGGCGGGTGCCGGTCTGCTACGAGGGCTCGTTCGCTCCCGATTTGGGCGAGGTCGCCAACCGCACCGGGCTTGCGCCGAGCGAGGTGGTCGCGCTGCACAGCAGGATCCCCTATCACGTCTACATGCTCGGGTTTCTGCCGGGTTTTCCCTATATGGGCGATCTGCCGCACGAGCTCGCGCTGTCGCGTCGTGCCGATCCGCGGCTCCGTGTCCCTGCCGGATCGGTCTCGATCGCCACCACCCTGACCGCGATCTACCCGTACGAGAGCCCCGGCGGATGGCACCTGATCGGGGTGACGCCGATCCGTCTCTTCGACCCGGCGCGTTCGCGCCCGGCGCTCCTCGCGCCCGGCGACAGGGTCCGGTTCGAGCCGGTCGACATGGCAGCCTTCTCGTCAATAAAAAAGGCGGTAGACAACGGCAAATACGAAGTCGCGCACGAGCCGATCACCGATCTAGCTTCGTCATTGCCGGGCTTGACCCGGCAATCCATAGCACCGGCCCTGGGGAATTCCGTGGATGCCCGGCACAAGGCCGGGCATGACGGTTAAAGGCGATGAGCGCCGGATTGAAGGTGCTGGCGCCGGGTCTCCACACGACGGTGCAGGATCTCGGGAGGCCCGGCTATCAGGCGATCGGCGTTCCCGTATCGGGTGCGCTCGATGGGTCGAGCCTGCGACTCGCCAATGCGCTCGTCGGCAATCCCCCGGGAACGCCGGCGCTCGAGGTGCTCATGAGCGGGCCGACCTTCGAGGTCGCTGCCGATACCGTGCGCGTGGCGCTCGCCGGTCCCGGCGCGAGCCTCGCTGCTAGTGCCGAGAAGGCGCGCGTCGGCTCAGGGCAAAGTGTGACATTGTCGCGCGGCGAGGTCATCGAGGTCGTCACCGGCAGCCAATCCGCTTGTTGCTATCTCGCCGTCGAAGGCGGTATCTCCGTGCCGCCGGTTCTCGGCAGCGCCTCGACTTACGTAGGCGCGGCGCTCGGCGGGCTCGACGGACGCGCATTGCGAAAGGACGATTTCGTGCCTCTGGCGATGCCGCGGGCGTCCGAGCGGGCCGAGCTCCGCCTTTCGTCCCCGGTCGTGGCGACTGGCGATCAGCCGATCCGCGTCGTCCTCGGCCCGCAGCAGGAATATTTTACCGTGGAAGCGGTCGCAGCGTTCCTCGACGCCGAGTTCCGCATTTCACCGAGCGCCGACCGGATGGGCATGCGCCTCGACGGTCCTTGCCTCCAACATCGCCACGGCTGGGATATCGTCTCGGATGCGATCGCGACCGGCGCAATCCAGGTGCCGGGCTCGGGACAGCCGATCTTGCTGCTGGCCGACCATCAGACGACCGGCGGATACCCCAAAATCGCCACGGTCGTCTCGGCCGACCTGCCGGTTGTCGGACGGCGGCGGCCCGGCGACGCGCTGCGCTTTACCGCCGTCGCGGTCGATATGGCCGAGCAGCTCTGCCGCGACGAGGAACGCCGGCTCGCCGAACTCGTCGCGGCGCTCGAATCGGTACCCACGCGGCGGCGGATCGACCTGCTGTCGCTGTACAGCGACAATCTCATCGGCGGTGTCGTCACTGGCCTCGAATAAGCCGCGCTGCTGTCGTCTAGGGGCCCCACTATCGGTCATCGGCGCTCTGGAATCGGTGCTCCACGAGCGCTAACGTGTGACCCTGCTCACTGCATCGAGCTCTCAGAATGGGTCCCGCTTTTCTTACTATCGCCGAACTCAATCGCCTCTACGGCCAGCGGGAGCTGTCGCCAGTCGAGGTGACGCGGGCGTTGCTCGACCGCATCGCCGCCCATGACGGCAAATTGCATAGCTTTATCCGGGTGACGCCGGAGCTGGCCCTGGCCGAAGCGCGAGCCGCCGAGCGGGAGCTGATGGCCGGCAGGCGGCGCGGGCCATTGCACGGCATACCTTATGCGCTGAAGGACATCGTCGAAACCGCCGGCATCCCGACGACCGGTCATTCGAAGCTTTGCCAGGACTATGTGCCGGCCGCCGACGCCCATCTCGTGACCCTGTTGAAGTCCGGCGGCGCGGTGCTGATGGGCAAGCTCGCCACTTGGGAATTTGCGCTCGGCGGGCCGAGCTGGGACCTGCCCTGGCCGCCGGCGCGCAACCCGTGGAACCTCGATTATCTGCCCGGCGGCTCGTCGAGCGGCGCCGGGGCGGCGGTCGGGGCGGGCTTTGTCCCGGGTGCCGTTGGCACCGACACCGGCGGTTCGATCCGCGGGCCGGCCGCGGTCTGCGGCATCGCCGGGCTGAAACCGACCTATGGCAGGGTCAGCCGGCGCGGCGTCTTCCCGAACACCTTCACGATGGACCATTGCGGCCCGCTGACCCGCAGCGCCGAGGACATCGCGCTGTTCCTGCAGGTCATCGCCGGCTTCGACCCGGAAGACCCGGGCAGCGAAGACGTGCCGCTCCCCAACTACTTGACGGCTTCGACGGGGTCGATCAAAGGGCTGCGCCTCGGGCTGATCGAGCACTGGTATGCCCACGGTGCACATCCCGACCTGCCGCCGGCAATGGCGGCGGCGGTCGAAGTGCTGCGCGGGCTCGGCGCGATCGTCGAACCGGTGCAGCTGTCGAGCCTGCGCGACTACACCGACTGCAAGACCACGATCTCGATCGCCGAGCTTTATGCGATCCACGAGAAAGACCTCAAGACGCGGCCGCAGGATTTCGGTCGGATCCTGCGCAACCGCGTGCTGCCGGGTGCCTTGATCCGCGCCGAGGACTATGTGCAGGCGCTGCGCTGGCGCGCCGTGCTCGCCCGCGAGCAGGCGACGGCGTTGAAGCGGTTCGACGCGCTGCTGACCGCCGGTGCGCTGGGTGTCGCAGACCCCGCCGACCCGAACCAGCCGGACCGCCTCGTCAGCTCGCCCAGCATCACGATGCCGTTCAGCGTCGGCGGGCTGCCGGCTCTCAACATCCCGTGCGGGTTCAGTCGGACCGAAGGCTTGCCGTTGTCGTTGCAGATCGCCGCGGCACCAATGGCCGAGCCGACCGTCTTGCGCATCGCCCACGCCTACCAGCAGGCGACCGATTGGCATCGCCGCCACCCCGATCTTCACTGAATTGGGAAGAAATCATGCGCACCGACCTCAGCCATCTACCGCCTGCGAGCCCCGAGGAGATCCGCGCCATGACGCGCCGCGCCGGTCTCGACTTGCCGGAAGAGCTGATGCAGCAGTTCATCGCGGCCTGGCCCGCCTTTGAGGCGATGGTTCGGCGCATCCCGCGTAATCTGGACCGTGCCGCCGAGCCGGCGCACAGCTACCGCCCGATCCGGACCGTGCGTGCCTGATCTCGTTGGCGATCAAACCGGAGAGTTCCGGCACCCCACTCGACTTTCTCCCTGCCCTCCTGGCGGGAGGATCAGGCTGCCATCCGAGCGGGTCTCAATCGAAGCCGCTGCCGCCCCAGGCGAGCACCGTGTAACCGCCCGCCAGCATTGCCCCGACACGAACAACAGCTCTCCTCGTGACGCGGGCGCTGCCTGGCCCGACCGCGGTTGCCGTAATCCGCACCGTGAGCAGATCGGGCGGCGTTGGGTTCGCCGGAAGCGGGGCCTGAGCAGTCTTAGCGCTCTCGGCAAGGGCCTCGGCCACGATCGGGTCGGCGTTGGCCGGGTTCGGTACGGGGGGACCGAAGAGCGTCAGATGAGGCCGGATCTCAGCAAGCACGGCCGGGGTCATGCCGATCACACGGCCGAGCTCGTCGAGGGTTTCGAGCGGCTCACCTGGCGGTCCGTAATCGAGCCCCGCCGCCTGATAATCCGCGAGCACCGCGTCATGCCGCCGGGAGGCGACCGCCGCACTGCCGACCCATTCGCCAATTGCCGCAGCTAGGCGGCGCGCGCTCTCGGCGTCGCTCCCGGTGGTGCGCAACAGCGCTTCGAGGAGGGCCGCTGAAGCCGTACTCGGATTGATCCGCCCGGCTTCGTCTTCGAGCTGCACCATAACCCGCCTGTTGCCGATCGCGACCTCGCGCGCCTGTCCATTCAGCGGCCAGCGCTGGTCCGGGTTTGGGTCCAGCTGGTTGAAGACGGCAACAAAGATTGCCCCATCATCGGCGGCTTCGGCCGCCGCATCGGCGACGAGATTGCCGGCGATCCGGATTTCGGTTCTCCCGCTCGCCGTCAAATGGGCAACGATAAAGGCGATCAGCACCAGCGTCCACAGCACGACGAGAAGCGCAAAACCGCCGCTGCGGCGCCAGACTACGGGTCGCACGGGCCCTCGCTGCAGCACCGCCTACAACCCGTTCGGGTTGTTCACTCCCGGGCTCCCCTTGCGCTGCAGCTGCTGCGGCACGAGGCCTGCATCGATCAGCTGGCTGCGCATATCCTCGGTCAGGGCGCGGGCGTCACGCTGATCGTGCACGACGTGCGGCGTGATCATCACGAGCAGCTCGGTGCGGGCTCGCGTGTTGCTCTGGGTCGAAACCAGCGTGCCGAGGATCGGGATGTCCTTGAGGAAGGGTATGCCGCCGTTACCATTCGAGACATTGTCGCGGATCAGCCCGGCCATCCCGACCGTCTGGCCATCCTGCACAGCCAGCCGCGTGACGAATGTCTGATCGTCGAAGGTCGGGGAGCCCGTGACCGAGTTCGTCGCCTGGGCTGCCACATCGCTGACCTCCTGGGCGATGTCGAGGGCAACCAGCCCGCCCGAGTTGACGCGCGGCGTCACCTGCATGATCACACCGGTCGAGTGATAGTCGACGCTGTTTACGACCGGCGCCCCGGCCGCGAGGGTGCTCGTCGCGGTCCCGGTCAGCACCGGCACTTGCTGGCCGACCTGAATACGTGCCGGCTGGTTGTCGAGGACCATGACCTGAGGCGCCGACAGCACCTTGACCTTGGTCACCGAGGCGAGCAATGAGAGCGCGAAATTCGGAGATTTGCTCAGTGTAAAAAAGGGGGAAGTCGACGGAAAGTTCAGGGGGCCGGCGAGAGAGGGAAGGCCCGCTTGCGGGCCCAGGGTGAAGGCGACATGGTCGGCCTTGAAAAAGAATTGGGTGCCGTATTGCAACGTGTCATTGAGGTCGATCTCGGCGATCGTCGCCTCGATCAGCACCTGGAGCGGGATGATGTCGATCTTGCGCAGCATCCCCTCGATCACCGTGTATTCGCTCGGCGTCGCATAGATCAACAGCGCATTGTTGGTCCGGTTGGCGATGATGCGCATGCGGTTCTCGGGCGCGGCCCCCCCGCCAGCGCCGGTTTCGGTCGATAACGGCTCGGTTGCGGGCGGTGCTCCCGCGGCAGCGGCCGCTGGCGGCGGAATGCCCCCACCCAGCCCGCCCCCGCCGGCGGCCCCCGCGCCGCCGGGCGCACCCGGCGTGGCGCCAGCCCCCGCACCAGCTCCCCCGAGGCCTCCCGCAGCGCCTTGACCTCCGAAACCTGTCGCCCCCCCCGGGGGCTGCCCCCCGCCGATTGTCAACTGCCCGGCGCCGGGTGCGGTGGTGCCGGGCGGCGCGCCACTAGGGCTGACGTTGCGTGGCGTGAACGCCCGTTGGAGCAGGAGCTCGAGATCGGCGCTTTGACCATTCTGCACGTAGTAGACGTGCCAGGCCCGCGCGGTGGCGTCCTCGACCCGGTTCATCAGGCCGGCAAAGCGTTTCGCCGCATCGATGTAGCGCGGCTGCGACGAAACCACGAGAACCGCGTTGACCCGTTCCATCGGCAGCACGCGGACAACACCCCCCAGCGGGCCTTCGCCTTGCGACTGAAACACCTTCTCGAGCTCGCCCGCGAGCGTTGCGGGGTTGCTGTCGCCCACCGGGAAGAGGGCGTAGGATTGCCCGGCCAGAATGTCGATGTCGAACGCGCGGACCAGGCTCACCAAGGTCTCGCGCACTGCGGCATCACCGCTGATGAGCAACGCGTTGCGTCCCGGATCGGCCGTGATTTTGCCGCCCTCGGCAACAAAGGGTTCCAGAACCTTGGCGAGCGACGGGGCGGCGGCATAACGCAGCGGCACCACTTGAATACCCGCGCCGATCGCGTTCGCTCCGGAGACCGGGTTGGTCGTGTTGCCGGTGGCGATCGGCACGACAGCGTAGACCCCGTTCCTTTCGACCAGCGTTGCACCATTTGCGTTGAGCAGGGTCTCCAGCGTCGGCAGCAACGCCGAGCGCGGCAGCGGCGTGCCGGTGTCGATCGAGCCAGTACCGTGCACATTGGGGTCGATCGTGTAGTTGAGCTTTAATGTGGTGCCGAGAATGGTGCGGGCGATCTCGCGAATGTCGGTGTCGACGAAATTGAGCGTGATATCCCCGGCCTGCCCCCCGGCAGCGGAGGTTGGCAACGGTGGGACCGTCGGCGTCTCCGGAGCACCCTGAGCCGTAAACGCGCGCGCTCGGTTGCGGTCAATCGGAATCGCACCGCTGACCCGCGGCGGCGCTGCCTCCAGGGCTCGCGGCTCTTCCAGCGGCTCCAAATCGGGTGGGGAGGGGACGTTCTGGCATGCGGCGAGGAGCACCGGCGCCATCGCGAGCGCTGGTAGGCGGCTCATTGCTGAGGCCGCACACGCGCCGGCCGTACCGGTGGCGGGCGAATGGCAGGTGGGACTCCCGGTCTCGGCGGTACGTTGGCCACGGGAGCTGGCTGAGCAGGCGGGCGAGCGCCGGGATTCGGGGCAGCTGTCGGCGCAACCGATTGGACGAGGTTTGGATCGAGCTTGGGCTCCAGGGTCTTGGTTCCGCCGGGACCGCTCAGCGACACCTCGTGCGGTGTGATGCTGTCGATTCGCCAGCCGCTCACGTCTTCGCCCTCGCTCAGCCTCAGCGGCTTGGCACCGTTCACGGCGAAGATCGCGACATGATGGTCGGGCTCGGTGACGATCCCGGTCAGCCGCATGTCAGCAAGGTCGGAGTTGGTTACGCTGTCGGCGGCCGCGCTCTGCGGGGGTCGCCGAGTGCTGCTGAAGAGCGGTCGGGCAAGGGCCACAGCGAGCAGCTCCTCGAGCCGTGTGCTCGGCTGCCGGCGCACCGCGGAAGTGGTGTTGGTAGGCCTTGAAACCTGGTTTGGTGCCGCTGCGTCGGTCGCAGCGGGTTCAAGTTCCAACAAAACTACCGCGCCGAAGATCAAGCATCCGGCGAGCAGTAAGTAAATTAAAAGGCGATCAGTCATGGCTACGTGGCCTCTGCGGCAACCTTCAGCCGCGGCACCAGCATGCGCCGTTTTTCCAGGACCGATCGGCGCTCCCCGTAAAGTTTCACAAACGGGGCAGCCGCCAGGAGATACACGGTAGCCAATGCGGTCGGCATCAAGATCAGTGCCCAAAGCCGGCCAGTTGGCATAGCTGCAAGCGCGACTATGGTGCGACCTCCGCGTTGATCGTGAAGAGTTCCGTATGAAGCGCTTCGACCCGCGTTACCGGGGCTGTGAACCCCGGATTCCGGAACGTCCCATCTGCAGCGAGCGGTCCAATTAATCGGGCAGCCGCGGCGGACCGCCCGGTCAGCGTCACTTTCCGCTTCTGCAGCTCCATCTCGGTCAGATAGGTGTCGTCCGGCAGAACGCGGGTCGCCGCGGCCAAGACCACGAGCGGACGCCCGGCCTTGTCACGCTCGCTCTCGATAAAGTCGGCGCTCCCTGCTAGCCGGTCGATTTCCTGGCGCAGGCTATCGGCCTCGGCTGCGGCGGTGCGCCCCACCGCCATCTGTTGCTCAAGAGAAGCAAGCGCAACCTCCTGGCGCACAAAAGGCGTTACAACAGCCGCAAGCCCGAGAAGCGCGCAGCATACGGCTGCGGACCACATGAGCCGGTTAGAGGCGTGATGCGCGCGACCGCCAGCGCCCTCGAGAGGCAGGTAGGTCCCGGCGTCGGGGCCGTCGGCGATCTCAACCTGCCTCGGCCGAATCCCAAACTGGCCGAGAGCTGTTAGGAGTGGGGCGAGGCTTGCCTTCGGCAGGAGTACCAGGCGCACGGTCAATCGCCCGCTTTGGCGGTCGGCCGCTGCAATCCGGTGATTCCAGTAAATTTCCTCGGCTTTGAACGGCGTCTCGCGGTCCATTTCGAACCCTAGGACCTGGTCGAGTTCGCGCTCCGCAGCCAGGGGCAAGCTTACCGTCTTCCCGAGGACGTCCTGCTCGTTGAGCCGTAGGACAGTCGCCCGACCGGTCGCCCGGGGTAATTCCGCCAAATCTGTCGCACCCAGGCCGAAGCGGCCAAGCGGCGTCTCCCTTCCGTTTCGGCGCAGGCCGACGGCGACGGCTTCGATACCGCGGCCAAGCGGCCCGATCGGCTTGATCACCATCGCGTCTACAGCGGTCAGGGCAGTTCGGCGCAACCCCTGAGGCAGCAGTTCTGTGAGCTGCCCAAACCACCAAGCAAAGAACTCGCGCACCATAACTAAAATCCGCTCCTACCAGCTCACTATGTTACAGAGAGCCTGGCAAGCTTGGAAGGTAGTTGGATCATCCGCCGGCCGGGGGGTGGGAAATTCACTGAATTTCGTCCGATCAAGGCGATTGCCGCCACGCCGCTTCTAATGATGGGCATGAATTGTTGTCCGGTGTCTCGTGAGGCGCTCATCACGCGAATTCTATTCAATCGAAACGTGCGAATCGCCGTTGACATTTCAGTGCTGGGTCGCGGCAATCAGATCGGGCCAGCGGCGCCGATCACCTTTGGCGAAGCCGAGACGAACGCGGACAAGTTCGGGGACGTTATAACTGTCCCATTGCGCCTGCCAGCCCGCCGGCTGGTTTGGCGAAGACGAACCCCAATAGGCGAAGTCGAGGCGCTTGACCCCGCGAATCAGTTCGGTTTCAACCGGCTCGGGCGCCGGCCCTGTAGACGCCTCGTGACGGTGGGGGGTCCAGCGGAGCACAAGCCGATCCTGGACGAGCTCGAGCCTAATATTGGCGCGACGGGTCGTGCCGAGCCCGGTCGGCAGATCACCGACAAATGCTACACTGTCCGGGAGACCTTCGAGTTTCGTCGGCTGGCCGGCACCGGGAACGATCCCGCCTGACTGTAGGGGCGAAATCCCGCTCAGCAGCATGCGCAGAACGCGCGCCCCGGCATCGAGCTCCCCGGTTTCGCCGACGCGGCGCGTCTGGGCGCCCCACATCGTGAGACCGGCTCGCACGCCCTGAGTGAGCCCGACCACGAGGAACCCGAGCACAACCAGGGCGACGAGCAACTCCAGCAGAGTGAAGCCGCTCTGGTGGCCGGGATTGCAGCGGCTCGGCGTCACGTCGTCAATCGCCGCTCGTCGCGGCGCCGGGCCGCAGCGTCTTCAAAACCACTGATCGATCACCGCTGCGACCCGGCCATGAGATCGCGACCTCGACATCGAACAAGGTCTCAGTCGCGGTGGTGCTCCCGCCAACCGCAAGCACCTGTCGGCTCATCACCGGGCGCACGGTAAGCCGCCAGCGATAACCGTCACCGTCATCGTCGGTGAAATCGCCCTGGGTTAGTGCCGCATCACGCCCGACCGCGGCGAGATGAGACTGCGCCCGCTGGACCGCTTCTTGGACGCGCGCCGCGGTGTCGACAGCAAACAATCCCCCGCTGCCGGCCTGGAACAGCCCGACCAAGGCCACGGCGGCGATCGCGAGCGCCACGACGACTTCGAGCAGCGTGAACCCGCCAGACTTAGACGCGCGCTCAGTGTTCATCGGCGACAATCACTCTGCCGGTCAACCAGTCGACGCCGACGCCAATTCGACGTCGCCCGTCGGCCAGCGAGATTCGGCCGCCGGTCGAGCTGCCGTCGGGGTTGAAGCGAATGTCCCCCTCGCGGCCGTTCACTGCTTCGCCGGAGATCGTCAGCAACTCGAGCGAAAGATCGGCTGACAAGGGACGCGGCGTCCCAGTGCCGATGCGATAGCGATGGCCCATCAGATCGAGGTCGAACAAGACCGGGCGATTGCTCAGGATCGCCTCCGATCGTGCCAGACGCAGCCCAGCGGCAAGCTCGGCAGCGGTCGCTTGGAGGCCGAGCCCCCGGCTCCAAGGCGGTTTGTAGCCGGCGATCAGTGTCAAGGCCAAGCCGAGTATGGCAAGCGACACGAGCAGCTCGATCAGGGTGAAGCCGTCAACTCGACCGGCGCGCGGATTGGTCCCGCTCGGCGGCGGCCTCAGCTCCGGCTTACACGGCAAGGTCATTGAGACTCAGCATTGCCGTCAGCAGCGCACTGACGATGCCGGCGACGGCAAGGCCCATCGTAATGGTAATCAGCGGAACGGCGAGCGCGACGAGCCGCTGCATCATCAGCCGCGCCTGCTCGTCGTGGATATCGGCGGCTTTGAGTGCCATGGCCGAGAGCTGTGCCGCCTCCTCGCCGAGCTGCAGGAGATGGATCGTTCGCGCCGGAAACAGCCCAGCGGCAGCCAATGGCATGGCAAGGCCCGCGCCGCCCTTCGCGCCAACCGCCGCCGCCTCGACCGCCGCGGCGGCCGCGAGATTTCCCAGAGCATCCTGGGCGATGCCGAGCGCAGGGATCAGCGGCACGCCGTTCTGCAGCAGGCTACCAAGCGTGCGCGTCAGCCGCGCCGCGAGGGTCTCGCGCAAGAGGCTACCGGCGATCGGCAGTCGCAGCAGCAGGCGGTCGAGCTTGAGCCGATTGGCGGGCCGCGCGAGCAGCTGGCGCGCAACCAATCCTGCCGCCAGGGCGCCGACCAGCACCCACGGCGCTCCCGCGCCGACCACGGCGCCGAGGGCCATCAAGACGCGAGTCGAGGCCGGCAGTTCGGCACCCGCCTGCTCGAAGATCGGCGTAAACTGCGGCAGCACGTAATCGAGCAGCAGCACGATTGAGCCTACCGCCGCGACCACCAGCAAGGCCGGATAGATCAGCGCCGACCGCAGGTTGGCGTTGAGGCTGCGCTCGCGCTCGAGCAGGTTGGCGAGGCGGTCGAGCGTCGCAGGCAGGGTGCCGCCCGCTTCGCCGGCGCGGACCAGGCCGACGTATAGCTTGGAGAAGCTTCTCGGCTCGCCGGCGAGCGCCGCCGCGAGCGAGCTGCCGCCGCGCACCTTGTCGCGCACATTACCAAGGATAGCGCGGGCGCGGACACTGCGGGTATTGTCGACGACGAACCGCAGCGCGCGATCGAGATCCTGCCCTGCCGCCAGCATGATGGCGAGTTCGCGGGTGACCTCGGCGAGGGCTGCCTTGTCGAGACCGCGGGCACCGCCGAGCTCGATCTGCAGCAGGTCGCGCAGCCCCCGGCGGCGATCGGCCGGGTCGGCGCGCAACACGAGATGGCCTTGGCGTTGCAGCCGCTCGACCACGACGCCCCGATCGGGCGCCTCCATCACGCCGCTTACGGTATCGCCCCCGCCGTTGATCGCCGACCAGTGAAACGAAGGCATGTCAGCTTCTCGACAGTCGGCTCATAAAAATCGGCCAAAGCCGAAGAGCGAGTGCCGCCGCGACTTTATCGAGTGCCGGACGACCTCCCGGTCGAGCCAAACTTCCCGACATCTCAGCCGCCACTTTTTGCAACAGTGCACTCCCAGGGTAAGCCGTTGTCATTCGGGGGTCAACCGCGACCGGCATGGTTGTGTGCATCTGTTCGGAAACACGCGTCGATAACACCCGTCGATTTGCTCGACTTCGAGCACTCCGGCCGCTCGGGCAAGGATGGGGACGGAACCCGTGATCACGCCCAGTTCCAACTCCAAATTGCATAGCCGATTGCTCATCGTCACATCTGCAGCAAGTCTGCAGCTAAATCTCGCCTAAGGGTTGAAATATCTGTCCGGCACATTCGAACGGCCGCGCCCGCGCGCCCGCACCGGCGGCCTTGGAAAAATTATCCATCGGCACTTCTTGGTCAAATCAGCGGTCCGCTCTCAAAGCAGACATCGATCGGAAGTATGCAATGCGAATGCGGCAACTTTGCGAATGTTTGGTCGGCTCCCTCTCGGCACTCCTGGCGGCGTCGGGGCTCTATCCATTCTCGGCGCCGCCACCGCGCCCTAGAAAGCCGCTCCGGCCGATAGTGGCAATTTCAAACTGTGCAGTACCCGCTGCAATTGCGGCTGGTCTGCCGCGATCTCCCTTGTCAACGATGGGCACGGATCGGCGTACACCGTTTGATATCGATATCGGCCGGCCGTGGAGACCTCGAGGCGGCTGTGCGGCTACGGCTCAGGAGGCGAGGCCGACGCCGTGTTCGGGTCACCCACGATTTCCCGCTACGGGTGGGCGAGGTCGAGATTGCCGCACGCTATTGACCTTTCCCGCCCGGTCGATTTTGGTGGACTTCCCGAACGGACCCGTCAAGGAGACGCGACATGATCGAGAAGCGAATCGGCATCGTGGCCCTTGCCGCCGCCATGTTGTTTTGCACGCGCCCGGCATCGACCCAGACAAACCATCTCGTCGTCGGTGTTGACGAGGCTCCAGCCTGTAAGGACCCGAATGCACTCCTGAAGCTCACATCGGAAAAAGATAAGTCGGCCTTCGACAGCGCGCTCGAGGCCGCGGTCCAGAGCGGGGAGTGCACGGTACTTCGACGTGATCAGGACGTCACGGTCACCGGATATTCTCGAGTGGCAAGATTGACCAGGGTCCTCCCGAAGGGCGTTTCCGGGCAATATTGGACCTCGGAACGTACGTTGGCATCGCCCGCCCAATGACGATCCGCACGGTGACGTCTGACAATGGCCCATGCTCGACCATTCGGGCCCGTCCGGGTCTTCAAGCGATCCACGCGGAGAGGGCCGGCAGGCCTCAGTCGAACACGAAATACGTCGTCACCGGGACGGAGTTGTTGGACGGCCGCACGGCGTACGACCGCACCGCGTTTGCTGGTCCGCCCGCGGGGCCTTCGGTCGTCTGAATGAGCCCCAGTAGGGTGCGGAAACCTCCTGTGCGGACGTTCTGCGCCTGGCCAGTCACGACCATCCCGTACGGAGTGGTCATAAGCACTGTTCTCAGGTTTGGGTCTATGTCGGTCAGCTGCACCTGCTCCCAACAATCGAAGCTCGTGAAGGTGGATATTCCGGCCTCATTTTGATTGTAGAAGTCCAGATTGACGAATGTCGTGTCGTTCGGCAGGTTCGATCGCACATCCAGGGTCAGCAGGATGAGAGATGTGTCGGCGAATGGAGCCGTACCATTCTGATTATACCTGACATCGCCCCAGAGCTGCCCGGTGACCATCTGGTATTGGTTGGGCTGGCCAGTGAACGGCAGGCTCGGGGCCTGTGAGTTGGGCGGTCCGTCGAGATCATTACCGAGGTCGATATGGTTGTCGCTATTGGTATTCGGAGCCGCCTGGATCGCGATTGCCGAGTAGGATTGTAGGCCTTGAGGAAAATTCCGCTGCACCGCGTCGCCGATCAGCACATTGGCCGCGAGCGGGTTCAATGCATCGTCGACCACATAGGCGATCGCGTACCCCCTCTGACACGGGGCCTGCGGGACGGGTAAGGTTCCGTTGAGCACCGGGAACCCGGTGATTCGACGGTTTTGCGTGATTGCCGAGGGTGCTCCATTCGGGTTGAACACGATCTTGCCGTAAGTCGAGACAAAAACCTGGAAACCGTTCTCCTCGCAGACGCTGGTCTCTTGGCCGACGGTTATCCCAGGGCATACCCAGTGCACCTCCACCTCGTAATTCGCCGACGTGCAAGTCAGCGGTGATTGGCTCGCGCCGGGGAAGGACGGTGAGGCCGGCGCCGGGCACACCGCACCGATCTCGATCTGGGTCCTGGGTTCGACCGCGCCGTTGTCGACGGTCACGGTCCCCTGACCAAATTTCGGAAAGACGAGCACGCTTCCCGGCTCTGCGGTATCGGCCAAACCCGGCGGATCCGTGTCGACGCACAAACTCGTGCCGGAGCCCGTCGGACAACCCAATCCACCCGGAACACTCTGCGCATGCACCGGGATCGCGACCGCAAGAAGCGGCGTAAACCCCAGCATAACGCGCAGACATCCCCTCCACCAGTGATTCGCTGGATGCATCGTCGTCTCCAAAAAAAGTTTAGTGATAATTGGTCAGTTGCGCTTCCGAGTTGGTGCAGGCAAATAGCCAGACGCAACTGGATCGAAACTCTCGATCGAAGGAATGGTTAACCATAAAATGTTACGCTGCACAAGGAATTTGAGCTGTCGACCGGTGCATGGCGCTAGCTTTTGATGGGGCTCGAATTTGTGCAAAAAAAAAGAGTGAGGGGTGGTGTGCCACCCCTCACTCGGGTCGGGTCGAGGCTGACGACGGGCCGTCAGTTGTATACGAAGTACGTCGCTACCGGGACCGAGTTGTTGGACGGCCGCGCGGTGTAGGAGCGTGTCGCCTTTGCGACTCCTCCCGGGTTGCCTTCCGTGGTCTGAATCAGCGCCAAAAGCGTGCGCCAAGCGCCGGTGACAGCGTCGGTCGCCTGGCCGCTGACAACCAGCCCGTTAGGTGTTCCCACGGTCGCGGCGGTCAGGTTCGGGTCGATGTTGGCCACCAGATCTACCTGCGTCCAACAAGCGAAAGTCACTCCTGGCGTGGAAAAGTTGGCCTCGTTTGCATTCCAGAAGTCAAGCTGTACATTGGTGTCGTGATTTTGCAGGTTCGATCTCACATCCAAGGTCAACAAGATCAAGGTTGTGTCGGAGAACGGAGCAGCGGTGTCCGAATTAAACCTGACATCGCCCCAGAACTGGCCGGTGACCATCTGATAGTGGTGCGGTTGGCCATCGAACGGCAGAGCGGAACCGTGGCCAGTTGTGTTGCTAGGATCAGGTACGACATTGATCGGAATCAACGCCGCAGTTCCCGAGGGAACGTTGTCGAGCGACTGGATGGCCAGTGCCGAGTAGGACTGCAAATCGAGCCCACTGGCAAAGTTCCGCATGACCGCGTCGCCGATCAGCACATTACCGGCGACTGGCGCCAGATCAAACTGGTTATCGATGAGATAGGCGATCGCATATCCGCGCTGGCAAGTGGACGACGGGACGGGGTCGGTGCCGCCAAGGGAGGCGCCGCCTTTCGCCCGGCTGTATCCGGTGACCACCGGACCACCCGCGCCCGCGGCCGCGCTCGGGGTTAGCCCGCTCGGATTGAACGCGACCTTCCCGTAGGTCGACACTTCAATCTGAAAATCGTTCTCCGAGCATACACTATTCTCTTGGCCTGCGGGCGCTCCGGGGCACACCCAGTGGACCTCCACAAAGTAATTTCTGTTATTGCAAGTCACGGGCGACGTCGAGTCTGCAATAGGTGTGGAGAGCGAGTTCGGGCACACCGCGCCGATCTCGATCTGGGTTCTTGGTACGATCGCCCCGCTGTCGAGGGTCAGCGACCCTTGAGCAAATTTCGGGAAGATCAGCACCGCTCCCGGCTCGGCCGTGTCGGCCAGACCCGGCGGATCTTGATTGACGCAAGCCGGTGAACTGCCGCTCGGGCATCCCAGCGGCGGATTGAGCGGGTCAAATGACTGAGCATGCGCCGGGATCGCCATCGCAGCAAGCGGTACGAGAGGCAGCATGGCGCGCAAGCATCCCCTCCACCATTCATTAACATACATGTTCGACTTCCTTCTCCTGTAGCCCCCTCGGGGCAAATAGCGGTCCCGCGGGGGACCGAACACGAGGAGACCATAGTTTTGCCTTGGATACAACATATTAATCACGATTATTTTAGGAAAGGTATAACATGGTTAACGATCTTAACGAAGATTAACGACTTAAAGATATCTAAGACCACATTACCACACGAAGTGAATAGGCACCTCGAGTTTGTGCCCACAATCCGGGCGCATGTTGGCAGGCTTGGGACGGGGGCATGGCGAGAACGAGGCGGGAAGGGGGTTTCATGGCGTAATGACAATCACCGACCGTATGAAGCGCCCTCGATACCATCGAGACACCCCCTGGCAACCTCATCAACCGCGGTGCGAGCGCCCCCAGCCTCGACCGTTCGATCTGGCTCGCGCGCGTTACGAGATCCTCGCTCGCGGAGGCGTGAGGTTGCATAAGCTTTGCACCGCGACCAACACCCAGAAGTTGCGCGCCGTCCTTCTCGTGTCACGGTGCTGAAACACGGCGCCAAGGCCGAGCGTGCGACCGATCATGGCTATTTATCGGGCCCCCGCCCCATTTTGCCTGTGTTAAGCTATTTATCGGCTCCCGCCTCATTTTGCCTGTGTCAACTTGCTTCCGTCGACCTCACGGGCGTGCCGCGGCAGCGCCGTCGAATTTCTCGCACCACCGACGCCATGCGTAGCGATACGCCAACTCGATGGCGCGGGTCATGGTCTCAATGTCCCCAACAGGGGAGGTCCGCAACTGCTCCCGCATGCCGGCGCGCAACGCCTCGAGCTGTTCGACCCGATCCGCCAGAGATGCCGCAATCGCCACATAGGCGTCCTCGGTTTCGGCGATCAATTCGGGGAGGCCGATCAGCGTGAGCAGGCGTACGCCGACCCGTGCGGCGTGCCGGTCTCCGGACAGCGTGACGAGAGGGACGCCCATCCACAGCGCCTCGCAACTCGTGGTATTGCCGTTGTACGGGAAGGGGTCGAGCGCAATATCGATCTGGTTGTAGAGCGCCAAGTGATCGGGGTTCGGGACGGTAGGCGACAGCACGAGCCGAGCGGGGTCGACCCCGGCATCGGCGAAGAGGTGGGCGACCCGCTCGCCGACCGAAGGGTTGGCGAGCGCCGACGCCACCAGGAACAGGCGCGAACCCGCTACTTTCCGG
This sequence comes from uncultured Alphaproteobacteria bacterium, assembly GCA_963703745.1. GTDB lineage: Bacteria > Pseudomonadota > Alphaproteobacteria > ATCC43930 > CGMCC-115725 > AP-15. The sequence goes on from CAVPFL010000004.1 coordinate 617,666, forward strand.
AGCAGGCGAGCCCACACCGTGACGACCTGCGGCGTCATCTTGCTCAGCTTGTTGAGCGACCCGAAGGTGATATAGCCTGTCCGGTTGACCGGGGGCGGCTGCACCGGTCCCGCTTCATACCGGGTACGCCAGCAAAAACAGTAGGGCAAGCGTATCAGCTTCTCGCTGTAGAAGCGATCGGCTCCTTCCGGATCGAGAACGGCATCGGTAATCCGGTAATCGATCGCGGTCAGCCCCGTGGTGTTGGGATACCCCAGCCACCGGCCCACCTGCACCGGGGCCGGCTTGGCGGCGTACACCGGAAGCCGGTTCTCGGCGAAATGACCCGCGGCCTCGACGAGGATGTCGATGCCGTCTTTGCGGATGCACTCGACCACATCCGCATCATCCTTGCCGGCGATGGTGACCCACCGCTCGACCTTGGTCATCAGGTGTTTGGTGAATTCGTCCGGCCGCACGACATCGGAGTAGCACACGATCTCGAATTGACTTCGGTCGTGGGCTTCGAGCACCGGCGCGACAAAGTCGGCCGCCGGGCGATTCTTAAAATCGGCCGACACATAGCCAATCCGTAACCGCCGGTCCGGGTCGGCGCTGACGGCGAACCGCTGATCGAGTGAAACAATCGCCGGCGCATGCAGCTCGGCCCAGGCTCGATGGGCCGCGAACAGCGTTGCCGGGGTCTCCTGCGCGCGGTAATTCAACACGCATAATAGGCTGCTCCCTACCGCGGCATCGGGACGGATAGCCAATGCCTTGCGGTATTGTGCGATCCCTTCCTCGTCGCGCCAGAGTTCCACAAGAAGATAAGCGAGGAGGGGATATGCCTGGACAAGGTCGGGTTTGAGAGCGACAGCCCTCTCATACGAGACGACGGCATCCTCGTAGCGACGAAGCTCCTTGAGCAGGTTCCCGAGATTGTAGTGGGCGTTGGCATACCTGGGCTCGATCGTGAGCGCCTTCTGGTACCATGTCGTCGCCTCGGCGGATTGGGCGAGCCGCTGCAGAGCGAGACCGAGGCTGTTGCAGGCCATGGCCGAATTCGGCCGCCGGCGCAACGCGCGGCGCAACAGGTCGGCCGCCTCTTTGAACTTGCCCAGCCGAAGCTCGATCAGCGCCAAATAGTGCAAGGCATCGAAGTTGTCGGGGCTCGTCTGCAAGATCGTTCGATAAAGTCGCCTCGCGGCATCCAAGCGATTTTGCTGGAACAGCAAGGCTGCTTCCTGGAGCGTCGTCTCCACCCGGGATAACCCGGACGAGGTCGCGCGTGCGGGCCGTGGGCGCGTGGGAATCATCGGGGGCGATCAACAAATACGTAAAAACAGGTATTCCCACGAGCAAACCTGTGAACCCCCGTCTTTTGTCGACGGGATCGACGTCGCCGCCTGCGGCTTTCGCCCGAGACGGCCAATTTGTGGTTGGAGGTGGTCACTTTGATCCTGGTATCCTCCCGTTGTTAACCAAACATTCCCAGATGCTCGGTGTGTATAGGGCGATGGTCGGCCTACTGTGCCCTTCCCTGGTGAACAAAATTTCAACCCAACCACCTGAATGACGGTTGCAGCGTCTAATCACCCCCTTGCAACCCGGGACCCGCGGATTTCCGTTGAAGGCGCCCTCTTCCCGTCGGCCCCATTTGCGGTCACGGTCCCTCACACGCTGGCGCCGGCGGTGCCCACGGGCGGGCAATCAGCCGCTGGATGCCGCGAGGAGGGCCGTCGCTGGCTGGCGTCGCGTGATCCCGCGGGTCTCTATGCCCTTCTCGCAAATCGTTGTAGGATGTGCTCGACCTTGGGTCGTCGTGGGACGCGGCTATTCGTTGCCGAGCGAACACCACACAAATCGAGAGTGGCGTAACCATACCGACAGCTCTGCGTGACATCTTTTAGCATTATTTGGGGAGCGTTGAGACGGCGTCCGCTTGCCGTTGCTGCGACCGTACTCTCGCTGACTTTGCTGCTGCATTTTCCGGGCCGCGCCGCAGGCGAAGCCGCGTCCGTCTGGTTCAACGGGCAATCGCCATCAGTGTCGTCGCCGCTCTTCGAAATTCTGATGAATTGGATTGTGCCTTTTGTGGCCGCCAGCGCGGTGATGCTGACCTATCACGCGACGCGCCTGACGCCGCGACAGAACGATCGTGCCGATATCGTGCCGGATGCAAGCCGTTCGAGCCAAGACAATCTGCAAATCTGGTTTCTCTTCGCTTTTGCGTTGGCCATCTTCTCGATCGGAGAAATGCTCCTCACCAAGCCGGTCGCACCCAGCAACGTTCCGCCGGCTCCGGCTGGCCCCGACGCCCGCGTCGATGCGTTCATCCAAGCCCTCGAAACCCGGCTTGCGGCCCCCCCGCCGGCGCAACCCGACCGGGGAAATGCCGACGTTGTCAAGGCTATCGCCAGACTTTTATGGTTGGAGTCAGAGTACGCCAAATTCGAGCGAGCGGCAGCACAGTACGATAGCGTTTTTGAACGGATATTCTCTGATCTTAAACAAAATAACCCGGTAAAAGATAAAGAGCTCAAATTATATCAAAATACGATCACGAATATGGCCAAGACCGATCTCGACCAATCGATCGACCTCTCGCGTCACCCGGTTTACGATCAACATCCGCAACTGCCGGTCCCCGGCGAAGACACGCTGGCAAACGAATCGGACAAAGCCAATTACCGGAGATACCAAAGTCAATACGCAAGCGCCAAATCGACGATCGATGGGATTAAGGAACAGTACGAGAACGAGATGAGACAAGCGCGATGGGTCGTCTTCGGTTTTGCCAGCGGACCGTCGAGGCAAAGCGGCCAGGGTGACGAACCGAACCGCGCCGCTCCGGCTTCCGGCGACGGGCGCGGTCAGCAAAAGTAAGCCTTGTCGCCCCATCACCCGGCGTTCTGCCAAGGACACCGACGCCCTCCTGCGCCGGCCCGATCGATCCTGGGGCTCCGCCGGTATATGGCGTACGGAAGATCGTCGCGAACTCGGGCCCGAATTATCATGAAGCGTCGTGTGGTAGAGAAGCGGGGCTCTTTCGCGCTGGGACCGCACTCGGTGCTGTCGACGGACGGCCTGCCACCCTCGCGGCTGTCACGGCCGCAGGAATTGCGGAATTGCGATGCCAAGAGCCGGATCTGTTTTGCTCGCAACGTCGTGATCTTGCTCGAACCGTTCAACGAGACCTTGCTCGTCATGATTCCGCGGAACTGCCGACCGCTCGCGATTTCGCCTTCGGGCGAGAGGCGGCGGCCCGGATCGCCGCAGCTTGTCCGATTTGCGCTATATGCGTTCGTAGTGAAAGGTCTCAAATTCCTCGCTAAAAAGCTCATTTATCAATGTTATTTGATGCCGATCAAGCAGATCCCGTGGATCTATGCTATTTGCTAGTATGCCTTTTTTGGCATGAGGAAGAGGCGGAGGGTAGTCGATTCCCAGTTCCAAAGCGAATTGGCGGAAATCTGTAGTTAGGTGTTCAAATCGCATCACGGCCGCTGAGATCCGACCATTCAGACTTCGGTAGCGCTCAATGTTTTTAACGGCGACGACGCTCCGGTCTTCAATGGCCTTATCCAAGTAATCTTTGAGCTCATCCCAGCTGGAGCACATTTCACCGCCGGTGTCGTAAGAACTGAATCTGAGCTTATAGTTTGCCCACGAAAAAATCTTCGCATATGGGTTCCGCTCGACGCACACCACCCGGTAATCGAGGGCGGCCGGACCCTGCAAGCGCAAGACATCACGCAATGGCATGTGATTAAAATACACACCTGGCGGATGCGCGATCTGCGGAAGATCGGAGACGGCGCTCCGCTGCAATTTTTCCAGATACTCGGCTTCCTCTGCAGGGTTTTCCGAGTAATTTCGCGCGCCTCCGTTGGTCGCGAGCCGCGCGAGCTCATCAATCGGCGTGATCGGAGTAATGATATCATCGGGCCCACAGAGGGTGGATAGAGCGATCTCTATGCTGGTTCCGGCAACTTTCACGCCTTTGATGAAGATGCAGCGATGCATCTTTGATAGGATCATCGCAGCTCCTATCCGCCCGGCGCGCGGGATGATGCCTGTAGCTCGTCGCGAAGCCCAAACTTGGCATTTTGGCACGCGTCGCTCACCGGTTTCTCTCAACCGGAGTGTCGGCGACCACTTGCTCTCCTGATGATTTTCTCAAATCTGCGATTTCCGTCCTGATCCGACCCCTCGCGGCACGCGCCGCGGCTTGAAATAAGTTGTGAAAGTGCACGTCGGCCGAAATCGACATCGGCTTGCAGACCGGATCGAAAAGCGGTTCCTCCCGCTCGCGTACGGTCCAATGGTTGCTCGACGTCTTGTAACCGATGTACATATTCCGCACTATCGGGGAGGTTTCCTCCGGAATGATCATGATCCGCCCGGCAAAGTCCGAGCGGATATCACGGGTACAAGATCCGGGTTGTAATACCATCTCCGTTGTAAATATTGGTCCGGTCAGTCTGCTGATGGTATAGGCAACGAATCCATACTGCTGCTCTAAGCGTTGTTGCCAAGCTAGGTTGGCAAATGCCTGTCGGGCGAAGATCATGAACAGTTCCGAACGCCGTTGGCCGAAAATAAGGCCATTGACCAGAAAATGTTCACCGGGCGGGCGGGGGAGGAAACTACCTATTCGGTCGAGAAAGATTGCTTCATAGTTGTTCAGGCAGGTGATAAGTCGTCTGAGTTCATCAACATCACGGATGCCCATATGACAGTCGGTGTATACTCCACCAAACTCGTACAATACGAGCAGCCGCGCTACATCTGATTTAGCGGCGGGTAACCGTATCTTCTTGTAAAGATCGGTATACATCGGAAAATATCGCTCGACGAGCGGCAAGATATCGCGATCGCCCAGAACAAAGAATTCCGGGAAATGTGCGCGCCAAGCCGCGATCATCTCACCCAGAAGCGTGTGATCGCGGCTATTCCAATAGGCGAAGATGACTGGATCTGTCTGGCCTTTCAACATCTCCCCTACCGACTAGATTCGCGGACGGGTTGCCATCCGGGCCTTCGACCGGGCTCAAGGCCCCTCGAGAAACTCTCGACCGCTTCGCACTGGCCAGGGCGAAGCGGTCGAGATTCCTCCGATTCCCGTATTGTTTGCCGCTTTGGGCAGCCGTGGCAACGAGTTTCGAGCTCTATGGATGTCGTGGACAGCCGACGGAGCCGATTTAGGTCCAGCGGCTCTGGAGCTCGGGGGTTTTACCTTGATAAAGTCGCACTTCTTCCCTCGCTTCCGTCCCGTTCATTTCGCGCGTGACCTTGCGGTGCTTGCGCGCGACCATTCACCTCAACGTGAGGTTCGATTTACGTTTAACAGGTTGCGGAAAAAGTGGCATCCTAGGGCCAGATATGGCGTATAATCCGCGTCGCGTGACGAGATGTGGGGGACGTCCGATGCGCGGTTGGGATGCGAGGAGTGAGGGGCTGTTCAGCTACGTGAGCTGCGAGGCGCGGGTGCCGTTGGATCATCCGTTGCGGCCGATCGGCAAGATTGTGGACGAGGCGCTCGGGGCCTTGTCGGGGGAATTTGAGAAGCTGTATGCCAAGTTCGGCCGGCCGTCGATTGCGCCGGAGAAATTGCTTCGTGCGCTGCTGCTGCAGGCCTTCTATTCGGTGCGTTCGGAGCGGCAATTGATGGAGCAACTCGGCTACAATCTGCTGTTCCGCTGGTTTGTCGGGCTGTCGCTGGACGCCGCGGTGTGGGACGTCACAGTGTTTACCAAGAACCGTGAGCGGCTGATCGCCGGGGACATCGCCAGCAAGTTCATGGCGGCAGTATTGAACCAAGAGCGGGTCAAGGCGCTGCTGTCGGACGATCACTTCTCGGTAGACGGCACCTTGATCGAGGCTTGGGCCAGCATGAAGAGCTTTCGCCCGAAGGATGGCAGCGGCGCGCCGCCGGCTCCCGGCCACAACGGGGAACGGGACTTCCACGGCGAGAAGCGCAGCAACCAGACGCACGCCTCGACCACCGATCCCGATGCCCGGTTGTATCGCAAAGGACCGGGCCAGCCCGCCAAGCTGGCCTATCTGGGGCACGTTCTGATGGAGAACCGGCATGCTTTGGTGGTCGATGCGCGTCTGACCTTGGCAACCGGCACGGCCGAGCGTGAGGCGGGGCTGGAGATGATCGCGGCTCGTCCCGGCAATCACCGGATCACGCTCGGCGCCGACAAGGCCTATGATGTGGCCGCGTTTGTCGCCGACCTGCGGGAGTACAACGTGACGCCGCACGTGGCGCAGAACACCACGAACCGGCGCTCGGCAATCGACGGACGGACGACCCGCCATTCTGGCTATGCAGTCAGTGGCCGCCTGCGCAAGCGCATTGAGGAGGTATTCGGCTGGACCAAGGCGGCCGCCGGCTTTCGCAAGACCCATCACCATGGCCTCGCCCGTGTCGGCTGGATGTTCACGCTGACGACCACCGCCTACAACCTGGTCCGGCTGCCCAAACTGGTGGGGGCAGTGGCGTAGCCAGGCCTGGAATCTGCCCGGACATGGCTGAAATCGGCAAAATCGATGCAAAGGCCTGTCCCGAGAGCGATTATCAGCGACTTTAACGAGTGTCCTCTATGAAGTTTCTAGAGGATGCTTTCCAGACAGCGCGTTTTTCCGCAGCCTGCTAAGTCATCATCTGCCGAACATCAACGCCCGGCTGTGAGCAGCTGAAAGCTGGCCGTACTCTTTCCGTGGCCCGCGGGGCATTGCCGTCCCGGACATCTCATGGTAGGAAATTGCTGTGTTATCGGTCAAAACTCATCGTCTTGATCAATGCTAGGAGACGGTTGCGGCCGCTGAGACTAAATGAGCCGAAGAATTACGGCCTAGCACGCGCCCGAAGGGAGTGCTGCGTCGCCTAGTTGCAGACGAGACTGCACGCTGACCTGTGCCAGCCACATCAACGCGCCAACAAGGTGCGCGTACATCGTCGGAGCTTATGTGCCCGATGGCGGGACGTATATGGCCTATCATCTTGGCCGCATTCTCCACCTTGACTTCGGCTTCGATGTAGCAGCGGTTACCGTCGCAGACGAACGGGCCGGCGACAGCGTTTTCCATTACGAAATGCATTTTCCCGCGATAGGATTGGCCGAAATGGAGCGGCGGATCGGCTCCCACGACCTTCTTATCGTCAATCCCAGCTTCTCAAATCACTTCTTTGGCCTGCGACTGCCGGGCCGGAAGATAATGTATATTCAAGGCTTCAATACGTTCGCGTTGCTCGACCGTTGGTTTGATCACTATGTCTGTGTCAGCAGATTTGTCGCGCAGTTTGTCAGGACGATGTATCGGGTTAAGGCACCGGTAATTCCCGCCTTTGTCGAACTGGACCGGTTACCGAATGTCGAGGCATGGCGCGCTCGTTCGCCCGGATCCGTCCTGATTCATCTGAAAGGGGATCCGACCTACAAAGAGGTGGTCCTGAAAAGATTGCGCGACGCCGTTGCCCGTCAGATTGCCGGCGTCGATCTGGACAATGTTGTTGGCGACGAGCGGCTTCCGCACACCGATTTTCTTGCCCAGCTTGGAGGGCGCCGCCATTTGGTGAGCCTGTCAGCGGCGGAGGGGTTCGGGCTGGTGCCACTTGAAGCCATGGCGATGGGTACCACGGTCATCGGCTTCGATGGTTTCGGAGGACGCGAATATATGATTCCGGGCCAAAACTGTCTCGTGACCTCCTATCCCGACATCGAGGGTGTCGCGGAGCGCCTGGTCGCGGCTCTGGGAGCGCCAGCATTTGCCGAGCGGCTGGCTGAGGCAGGGCGTGTGACCGCGTCACAGTTTGGTCGTCGGCGGTTTCAAGCCGCTTGGCATGACGAGTTTCAGCGTTTCCTGGCAGCTGACGAGGTGCCGTGCCCGACCTGATCCTCACCGGTCTCCCCCGGTCCGGCACCACATTGGCCGCCGCGATCATCGACCGAGCGCCGGATGCCTTGTGCCTGTCGGAACCGGAAAGCCACGTGGAGCTGATGACAAGGGCCGCCGACGCCGAGGATTTCGTGGCCCGTCTGGGGCAGGAGTTCGACACGGTTCGCCGAACCATCCTGGCCGGGGGCTCGGTTCTCGACCGGCGGCACGCCGATGGCGCGCCCGTCACCAACTATTTCGCCGATCCCGCGGCAGACGGTCGGCGAGAAACCGCATTTACGATCCGCGGCATCGCCCGTCCGGGGCTGTCAGCCGATTTCGTCCTGGGCGTAAAGCACAATGCTCTTTACGCCGCGGTCCTGCCGGAAATCATCCGGTCCGAGCGGTTTCGCGTCGTAGCAATGGTCCGAGACCCGGTTGCCTTGCTGATGTCCTGGCAATCGCTCGACCTGCCGATCAGCCGAGGACGGCTGCCGGCGGGGGAGCGGTTTTGGCCCGAGCTGGCGGCGTTGGGGAAAGCCGAACTCGACCTGATCGACAAGCAAGCCCGTATCGCGGATCTCCTGTTCAGCCGCTTCGCCCAGTGGTCCGACCGGATCGCGGTGATCCCGTACGGGATATTCGTCACCGATCCGGCGCGATTGCTGACGGCCGCGGCGGTGCGAGCGCCCGTGTCTTCACAAATCGCCGCGGTCGTACAACGAATGCCTGCGAGCCGCCACGGCAATCACGGACGAGCGGCGCTGACCGAGCGGATAGGGCAGCTAATGGCGGCCGGACAGCTCCCCGGCATCGCCCGGTACTACCCTCAGTCAGGAAGGGAGGCATCGAAATCAGGCACACTGTGAAAAACTCGCAGAAGCGATCGTAGACCGGCCGCTGAGCCGGCGTTAGATCAACTCCGAGGGGCAGCCCCACCCGGCTTAGGGGCAGGGGCGGACGCAGCGTGCCTGATCGCGTCAGCGAAGTGGTATCGGTGTCAGGCGAGCGTGCAGTCCACAAACAGCAAATCGGGGTGCCTCTTCGGAACCTCGCGACGAAAGAACCGCTCAGATAGAGTGAAGCCGAGGCGTTCGAGCCAGCTAATAAGTGCCTCGGTATCGCCATGGACGTGTGGAGGCTCGACCTCCCGGCCTTCCGCGTAGTTCCACAGTAATTCCGTCCCCGGGATTAGGTCTGCCGTCAACAGAAGGCGACCGTCGACGCCGAGCCATTCGCGGCAACGACCAAGCGTTGCCTCCCAAGTCTCGCGGGGCATGTGCTCGATCACGCTGACCGAGTAAATGACGTCGAATGGCGCGTCGGGCGCAAACGAGAGCGCCTCTACGTTGTGCGCTCGCAGATTCGGATGGTCGCGTCCGTAATCGTAAAAGCCCCATTCGTTCCAGCTCGGACCCACCGGCGGTACGCGTGCGAGACTGTGCGAGTCGACGCACTCGACGGTGGCGCCACGCTCGGCAAGGAAAAGCGGCAGCGGATTGAGGCCCGCGCCGATGTCGAGAACCCGGCGCCCCAGCGCCAGATCTTCGAGCTTCTCGGCAAGCCATGGGTATTCAAGTGCCCGTGCAAAATGCTTGCTGTAGAACCCGAAGCTGCGGCGCGACAGATCAGCCAGGCGGCGCAGCAGATCCGGTCGCTCGGTCAGCAGCGAGGCATAGTTGAAGTCGTCGGCGGCCATGTCGTTTGGGTGAATCACCCGGCGGACGGGGCGCTTGTCCGCGACGATCAGCGAAGTCTCCTGATAGCGCCCGATGACACTGATTTCCGCGAAGGCGCCGCTCTCTTGCAGCGCCGCAATCAGCGGCCGATGAAACGTTGCAGGGTTTGCCGTGATTTGCGGCGGTTCGTTGTAGCCGCTGACAATCAGCCTCTCGCGCGCAGCCTCGATCACTTGCGCCAGCAGCCCGTCAAAGTCACGCATCCGCTTTTGATGGATCAGGACGTCGAGGCAGAGAACTACGTCCGCTTCCGGGAGCGCCTCCGCGTCGTCAGTGATGCGCCGGAACCGCCACTCTGGCCGTTTGGTCCGCGCCAGATCGACCGCTACAGCCGACACATCGAGTCCGAGATAATTGTCGAGCGGCAAGGTCCGCGTAACCTCTATGTCGCCGCAGCCGAGATCGACGACGCTCTTTTGCGCAAACTCCGCGAGAGCGTAGCCGAGCCATTTGCGCTTCTTTTCTAGATTATCGCCTCGCGATCCGACCCCGCTGCCGAGTTGCGGCGCCACTCGGTAGCGCACGTCCCACACCACGCTGGGGACGAAGTGATTGGCAAAGAACTCTGTCATCCGCCGGTTTAAGGCATCGATGGCCGCGTCGGGTCTGCCGACGCCGATCGGGGCGAGCCTGTGGTTCGGTCCGAAGCGCGGCTCATAGCGCAGGATCTGCGGCTCAATGTCGGGCAGGGACGCTAACGGAGCATGGATCGGATAGCTCCATTCGACCGGCAGATGCGCCACCGAGAGGCCGAGCTCTCGCAATGCGAGCGCTAAGGCCACCGCCTCCGCCTCTGCCGCGCAGGCGCCGGACAAATCAGGCCGATCGAGGCACCATTCGGCCCATTGGCGCTAAGCGGCCAAGAGAGGCGGAATCACCTCGCCCGCGACAATGAATAGTCCCAAGTCGCAGCAGTTGCGGTCAGTCCGCTCGACGCCGGGCCCTCGCGGGAAGGAGACGTCGACCCAATCCGGGCTTCCGAGGCCCGCTTCCCGAAAGATCGCCGACAGGACCGCCTCAGGCGGGCGGGAAAAATCCGCCCGCTTAGCGGCGATCGGTCCGTTGTCCGGAAGGGGCGCGCCACCGACCCAGGCGGTCCCGCAATCCATTAGAACGACGCGCTCGAACTGCCTTCCGGAAAACGTCTCGAGTTGCCGCAGTCTATCGCGCCGCGGACCACGCCCGTAATCGGCTGCAATATCGATCAGATTAACGCGCAGCGATCGCAGCCAGCGCAAAAAATCGGTATTCTCGACCCTGGTGTGGTGAACAACGATGCTCTCCGGCGTAATTGCGCGAGGCGCAATCAGCCAGTTTACCCACAAATAGCATTGCAACGTGTGGAGCGGGTCACCGTCGAGGACACATGAGAAGATCGTCGTCTGAAGCACCGGTCCAGCATCCAGCCTCGGTTCCTTACAGGATTGCGATCGCTAGTGGCGTGTGATCCGACTGTCGGGCGGAAAACTCTTCTGCTCTGGATCGCGACAAAGTAAATCCAAGTAGAACACTCGGATTAAGCTTCGCTGCGGATGCAGCGCACGACCTCCTCGATCGTGGTGTCGCCCTCGAGCACCGCCAGCAAACCGCTGTCGAAGATCGGACGCATACCCTCGCCGACCGCCGCCCGCTCGATCGCGGCATCATCGGCGCCGTCGAAGATCAGACGATCGATCGCCCGCGTGGGCACCAACAGCTCGGCGATCGCACGGCGCCCGCGAAATCCGGTGCCGCGGCACGCGGGGCACCCCACCGAGTGATAGAGCGCGATCGCTTTTCCCGGCGCCAATCGCGTTATGTCGAAGCGCTCGATCAGCGCCTCTGGAGCGGGCTCCGCGGCCTTGCATGCGGGACACAGCCGTCGCACCAGACGCTGGGCCAGCACGGCCTTCAACGTAGCCGTCATCAGGTAGTCCTCAAGCCCCATGTCGCGCAGCCGCGTCATTGTCGCGGCCGCCGAATTCGTATGCACCGTCGACAGCACGAGATGGCCGGTCAGCGCCGCCTGCACAGCAATCTGAGCGGTTTCGAGGTCGCGGATCTCGCCGATCATGATGACGTCCGGGTCTTGCCGCAGGATCGAGCGCAATAAACTGGCAAAATTGAGCCCGATCTGCGGCTTGACCTGGATCTGATTAATGCCCGCTAGCTGGTATTCGATCGGATCCTCGACCGTCACGACATTGCGGGCGACTGTGTTCAGTTTGAGGAGACCGGTGTAGAGCGTTGTTGTCTTACCGCTGCCCGTCGGCCCGGTCACCAGCACCATGCCGTTGGGCAGTTCGAGCGCGCGTTCGATCCCCTGGCGGATATCTACCGGCAAACCGAGTTTCTCATAGTCGAACTCGACGGCGGTACGGTCGAGCACCCGCAGCACGACTTTTTCGCCGTGCAGGGAGGGGATCGTCGAGACCCGAAAGTCGATCTCGTGGCCGCGCACCGTCAGCTTGATGCGCCCGTCCTGGGGTAGTCGGCGCTCGGCGATGTCGAGCCGCGCCATGATTTTGATGCGCGAGATAACGGCAGCTTGCAGCCGTGCCGGCGGCGGCTCGATCTCGTGCAGCACCCCGTCATACCGGTAGCGTATCCGCAGCCGGTCCGGAAATGGCTCGACGTGGACGTCCGAAGCATGCGTTTCTACCGCCCGCGCGATCAGCTGATTGACCAGCCGGATCACCGGGGCTTCGCTCGCCAGATCCTTGAGGCGTTCGGCGTCTTCTTCGGCCGGCTCGGCGTCGGACACTACCTCGTCGAGCAGTGCCGCGCCGTCGCCACCCTCTTCCAATCCGGCATAAAGCCGGTCGAAGGCGGCTTCCAGCTCGATCGGAACGGCGACCGCGACCCCGACGGCGTGGCCGAGTGCCGCCGCCACCGCATTACGAGTAAAGATGTCAAGGGGATCGGCCATGGCAAGGGTCGCACGACCGTTCGTTGCCGCGATCGGCAACGCGCGCACCTTGCGTAGGAATTTGACCTTTAACCGGTCGAGAAAGAGCGGAGTATCGGGGTAGTCCCGGGCCTCCGCGAGCGGCGCCCCGATCAGCTGCGCCAGCGCTTCAGCTAGCGCGCGTTCGCTCACCAGCCCAAGCTGGGTAAGCACGTGGTCGAGTCGGCCGCCGGTTTCCACCGCGACGCGACCCGCTCGGTCCAAGGTGCGCCGGTCGATCGTCCCGCCCTCGACCAGCACCGCACCAAGGCGGGCGAGCACCTCGGCGGGCTCCTCAGCGATCGAGGAAATGATGGGTTCGAAGCTCATTATGGCGTCTTATCGCCGGCCGGTTGCCGGAGGCAATTATGATAATCCTTAGTGGCGGCCAGGGCCAGCACGCTGGTTCGCGCTCCATATCGATCGAGCTGTCTCGGCGGCCACCGCGGCCGGGCTGGTTATCTATGTCAGCTACGCGGCAATCCCTGTCCTATTCGGCCTCGAGAGCCTTTAACAACACCTCGGCTTCGGCGACGCCGAGGTCGCGGGCGCGACGATACCAGAACAAAGCCGCACCCGGCTCGCCACGGACACCGCGTAGATGCGCGCGATTGAGAAACAGCGGATCGAATGTCTCGCCCAACCTGATCGCGGCAACTCCGCCTCCCGCGTCGGCGGCGCGTTCGTAAAACAGACGTGCCGACACGACGTCGCCGACGCTCAGCAGAGTGTCGCCGCGCGCCAGAAGCGCCGCCATGTCCTCGGCAGACAACCTTGAGCCAGTTGTTATCGGCGGAGCAGCGGCGGTATTGACTTGCGGTGCTTTCACCTTGGCTGCAAGGCCGAGCTCGGCGGTCGGCACCGCAACATCAGGTTCGTGCGGGGGTGCGGTCGGCGCCGACGCGAGGCTTGGTGCGGCGTGTTCGACAAGGTGTGTGGGGGGTACGGGGGGCTCTGCAGGCGGCGCTGCGCGGCTGCCTCTATCGGCATGTGTGGCGGGCAGTGCTGCGAGGCTGTGTCCGCCGGCGGGTATGGCGGGCGATGCTGCGAGGCTGTGTCCGTCGGCCGGCATCGCCGGCGATGCTGTGAGGCTGTGTCCGTCGGCCGGCATCGCGGGCGATGCTGCGAGGCTGTGTCCGTCGGCGGGTACGGCGGGCGATGCCGCGAGGCTGTGTCCGTCGGCGGGTACGGCGGGCGATGCCGCGAGGCTGTGTCCGTCGGCGGGTACGGCGGGCGATGCTGCGAGGCTGTCTCCGTCGGCCGGCATCGCGGGCGATGCCGCGAGGCTGTGTCCGTCGGCCGGCATCGCGGGCGATGCTGCGAGGCTGTGTCCGTCGGCGGGTACGGCGGGCGATGCCGCGAGGCTGTGTCCGTCGGCGGGTACGGCGGGCGATGCCGCGAGCCCGTGCCCGTCGGCGGGTGTGGCGGAAGGCGCCGCAAGGTCGGGGACGGTGGCAGGCGTGGCGGACAGCGCCGCGGGGATGGGAGCGGAACCGGTCCGCGGAATACTCGCAATGCGGCGGTCAGTCGACCACGCGCCGTTGGGGGCAACTGCCCAAACCTCCTTGGCGAGTGTGACGGCGGCCATGACCGGGTCGGCGGCTGAATTTCTGACCAGGAAGGCCCCGATGCCGGCGGCTGCGAGGATCGCGCCTGCAGCAGCAATCCATAAACGGACCAGCGGCGAAAGCCACAGTTCCGCCGCGCGGCGTGGCAATGCCGGAACCGACGGTTGCGCACCCTCGGCAGTGTCTGGCGGCCGCTGCGCATGCGCGAGCTCCATCCGGGCAACCTTAAGTTCGCCGCGCGCCGCAGGGGCAATGGCCAGATCAGTCTGCCGCGGCGTCCTGCGCGCTATTGGTTTGAGGCGAAAGCCAGGTTTTTCCCGCTTATCAACCAGTGGCTTCGGCTTTTGACCCCCCGCAGACGTTTTTCCGAGCAGCTCGAGCCCGGCCGACGTGAACCAGCAAAAGTCCAAGGACGGCGACGTCCCAATTCCATTTGAGGGCGGCGTGGTGATAATCAGTGCATGGCCGGTCCACGCGCGCTCAAAATCCTCGCGCGGCACAAAGAGGAGTTCCTCGAAAGGATTGAGTGGGTCCCAGACGGCCACCTCCGAGACTCCTCCGCGCCCGCTCCCCGTCAGCACGATGACATTGGTGTTTTTGAGGACAGCAAGTAGCGGGTGACTGAACCCAAGTGCTTGCAGACGCTGCCAGTCCAGTCGGGCATGCTCCGCCTTAAGGCCGAGGTCGCCGGCGAGTTCGATCAGGCGCGAGATGGATAGGGTTTCGCCGTTTACGACATTGCGGCATTGGACCGCTCCGATCTCGTTGCCACCGCTCTGCCGGCGCAGTTGAAGGAGACAGGAAAACGCGGCGTCGCAAGAGGCAATTGGCTCCGGCGCGGCTTCCGTCGTGGGGTTGCCGGTCACAGCTATTCCCGAGACGGCCCGGACCACCAAATCGCAGAAGCCAAAGCGTCCGGTATCATATGTAGGGATTCGACTATGGGACAACAGCCGCTAAGCTCTAGCAAAACCAAAATACTCGCTTTTCGCGCAGTTGTCGAGGATCGCGGCAGGCGAGCTCGCACGCCATGAGGTATTGAATGGTTCAGGTCGACGCGCTGACGAGTGTTATAGGAGCCTTAACTATAGCTAGCTGCTACGCGTCGGCAGCGTCTTAAGGGCCTGAACCAAGCATAGGTCGGAGCGTCATGACCGCGCTACAGAATGGCAAGCCGGCGACGCAGACCAGCACATCACTGGGCGGGAGGGAGAGCGCGTGATCGGTGAGGAACTGCTCGACCGGGTGGCAGGCGCCGGCGTCGCAGGATGGGGCGCGCTGCTCTCCGCCCCGTTTGTCGGCAGCTTTCTGGGTGTCGTCGTCCGGCGGCTGCCCGAGGGACGGCCGATCGCCTGGGTGCGATCGCGCTGCGAGTATTGTGGGGCGGTGCTGAGAGCGTCGGACCTGGTGCCGCTCTGCAGCTGGCTCGTCGGCGGTGGCCGCTGCCGTTATTGCGGCCATCCTCTGGGCTGGTTCTATCCCGCGATCGAATTCTCCGCGTTCGTGGTCGCGCTCACGGCTCTCGCGGCCGAAGGCGGGGAGAAGGTCTGGCTCGATTGTCTCTTCGGTTGGTGGCTTCTCGCTCTCGGCTGGATCGACCTTCGCCGCTGGCTGCTGCCGGACGCGCTGACCTTGCCACTTATCATTGTTGGGCTGGCCGCCGCACTTGCGTTCGATCCCGAACAGCTGACTGACCGCGCGCTCGGTGCTGCCCTGGGCTATCTCAGCCTGCGGGCGGTTGCACTGCTGTATCGAGGGCTGCGCGGCCGCGAGGGGCTGGGCCAAGGCGACGCCAAGCTGCTCGCAGCATCGGGCGCCTGGCTCGGCGCAACGGCGTTGCCGCAGGTAGTACTTGGCGCCGCGCTCTCGGCGCTCTTCACAGCCGCTTCCCTGCGGCTCGCCGGGGTTCGGCTCGGCGCTAGCTCGGCTTTGCCCTTTGGACCATTCCTGGCACTCGCGACCTGGCTGATATGGCTGCTCGGACCGTTTCCGATGTGAGTTCAAAACCGCGCGGCGGGTGGTGACACGATGGCGAACTGCAACCGACGATGATGAGCCCTATGTCTACGCCATAGCCCTCCCCGATCCGCTGGTTGTTGGAGATGCTCGCCCGCGAAGGAACACGTTGGACCGGCGCAGTAATGTGTATAGAATAGAGAATCTATACACATAATGACCGGGCGTTGGAATGCGGACCAATATCGAAATCGACGACGAGTTGTTGTCCCAAGCGATGGCGACAGCTGGTCTGTCGACCAAGCGAGCCACGGTGGAGGAGGGCTTGCGGCTGCTGGTTCGGGTGCGCGAGCAGGCCAAGGCGCTTGCGGAACTCAAGGGATCGGGATGGGAAGGCGATCTCGACGAAATGCGTCAAGGCCGCCCGCCACGCCGACAGTGATTCTCGTCGATAGTTCCGTCTGGATCGCGCATCTGCGCGGTGAGCGAACGCGCGCAACCGCGAAACTGGAAGCCGCCGCCAACCGGCAGCCGCTCCTGATCGGCGATCTCATCCTGCTCGAGGTTCTCCAGGGCGCCCGGGATGAGTCCCACGCTGCGCGCATCGAACGCGGATTGCGTCGGTATATTCTGGTGCCGCTCCTACATCCCGATCTCGCTCCTCGCACGGCCCGGAATTATCGCACGCTGCGGCGGTTGGGCATTACGATCCGCAAGACGACCGACATCATCATCGGCACCTTTTGCATTGAGCATCATCACTCGTTGCTGCACGATGACCGCAATTTCGCGCCGATGGAAGAACATCTCGGGCTTATCAGCGCGTGAGCCGGTGGCGGAGGGTCCGGGACACTCACCGGATAACATCTCGCGCGATGGCGCATATATGGCGGATGGGGTGGGATTCGAACCCACGGTGAGCTTGCACCCACGCCGGTTTTCAAGACCGGTGCCTTAAACCGCTCGGCCACCCATCCAAATCTTTGATTTATTTTGTTTCCCCTCCCGCCAACTTCGGTAGCAGATGGCGCTTGCTACCGAAATTGCTACCGAACGGCCTCAGCCTGCACCCCCTCGATCCCCATTTTAGCACCCCGGAACGCGGCGTCGATCTTGGCCGCGGCGTCCTCCTGCATCGTCCCGCTCACGTGGCTGTAAAGGTCGAGGGTCACGCTGATCGTCGAATGCCCGAGCCGTTCCTGTGCCACCTTCGGATGCACCCCGGCGAGCAAGAGCTGCGTCGCGTGAGTGTGCCGAAGATCGTGGAACCGCACCCGCGGGATGCCCTTGATGCGGCCGACCAAGCGGGTGAACTCGTGCGTAAGACTACGGGGCTGCATCGGTTCGCCATCAGCGCGGGCGCAGAGGAGCGTCTCGGCACCCTGCCGGACCCCGAGCGCGAGAAGTCCTTCTGCTTGCTCGCGCTTCAAGCGCCGAAGCTCTTCGATCGCGAAGGCAGGAAGCGTGATTGCGCGCGCCCTCTCGTTCTTCGGCGGCTTGGCGCGAAGCCCCGCCTTTGTCTGTTCGAGGCCCTCGACGACGCGGACGCTGGCCTGATCGAGATCGATGTTTCTCCACCGCAGCGCCAGGATCTCGCCGCGACGCATACCGGTGGCGAGCGCGATCAGCACCGGCCAATAAACGCGAGTATGCCGGAGCGCGGCGAGCAGACGTAGGGACTGCTCAGCCGTCAACGTCGCCATCTCGCGGCGCTCGACCTTGGGCAAGCGCTTCTTGAATACGTCGAAGGGTTACGCGCGACGAGCTGCTGCTCGACCGCTCGGCTGAGGGAGATGCTCAGAATACGATGGATGTGCCGGCGGGTCCGGGGCGAGAGGCCGCCCGGCTTGCCGTCGTGCCGACCGCCCGTCGCCCAAGAGTTGTAGGCGTCTTGGATATGCACCGGAGCGAGCTTGGCCAGCGGTACGTTACCGAGCGCGGGGACGAGGAAATTGTTGACGATCTCGCCGTAGCGCTCGGCCGACTTGGGCGCCACTTCGGCCCGGATCGCGTCGAGCCAGGTGACAAGCCATTGCCGCACGGTGATCCGGGTCGGATCGACGTTCTCGCCGGTGTCGAGCGCGCGCAGCAGCCGGCGCAACTCCCGCTCGGCGTCCTTGCGGCTGCCGCGCACCGTCGTCGTCACCGTCCGCCGCTTGCCGGTGGGGGAGTCCGTCCCGAGGCTGTAGCGCAGCTCGAATGCATAGGTCGGCATGCTCACGGCCGGCGCGCGACCTGCGAGAGTTGCCTGAGCATCGACGTGCGCGAATGGCGTAGACAAGGATTGCTGCTACGCGGCCTGTGCTTCGCCTGTTCGTGGCCGTCGGGCAGCGGCATCGACGTGCGGATTGACGCGGATGGTGTGGTCCTGACGTTCAAGGGCAGAGAGCAGCGGGTGTCGCTCGTCCGGACGCGGTGCCACCTTGGCGGCACACGTCCATGGTTCCGCTGCAGCGCATCCGTCGGCGGCCGCCCCTGCGGACGGCGCGTTGCGAAGCTGTACCTGCGGGGCCACGTCTTCGCGTGCCGCCAGTGCTGTGGATTAGCCTATGCGAGCCAATCCGAAAACCCGCGGTATCGCGCCATCAGCCGAGTTCAGAAGCTGAGGATGCGCCTTGGTGGGAGCGCCAATCTCCTTAAGCCGTTTCCTAAGAAGCCTCGCGGGATGCACCGATGGACCTACTATCGGCTGTCTGCCAAGGCGATGGCGGCGCACGAGCGCTTACTGGCGTTGGAGATCGATCACATACGCCGGCATTACCCGGGTCTTTTGAGCTAGGAGAACCTCGTCGGGAGTTGATTTCCGTCTCTGACTCCGGCCGGGGGCCGTCCGCTTTCGGGGGCGCATACAAGATCGGCTAAGCCGGCGCAGCCGTCGGGCCTTCAGCGTGCGGTCCTCGAAGCACTTGCGGCCAATTCGACAGAGCTTTAAGGTGCCCCTCTGGGCGGGTGGTACCCATTTATGCTGTGGAAATGCCGCCCCGGTTTTATGGAACTTTGACCTTTGCCCCGGCGCTCACCGGCAGGACAGCGCGCCGATCGTGAGGCCGGTCGCAAGTACCGGAGACGACGGTGGTCCGAACAGACAAAATTGCCATAAGCTGTTGCACACTGGCAACATCGTCCCCACCTCGAAGTAGAACCCAACCTCCCTTCTTCACGAGGCACGAAAATGGCAGCCGCCCACCGTGTGTGGCGCTCGTTGACTGCGCTCGCTTGCTTTCCATCTGCGGCCCTCGCCGCTGCCTCCATCCTAACCGGATGCGTGGCCTCTCATGAGTGGGCACCCGGACCTGGAATGGCCGCTGCGGACTTCGAACAGGCCAAAGCACGATGCTCTCTGGAAGCACGCCACAGCGGCGGCGGCTTCGCAGCTGTAGGCTCTCCGGCCTTTGTTGGCGCGGCCGCTCTTGGTGCCACCATCGGTAGTTCTAATCGGACCCAGCAGGACTTCAACGATTGTATGTTGGCGACTGGATGGCGCACCGCTGAGCAGCCCGCCGTGGCACCGGAGGCTCTGGCGGTCGCTGCTTCCCCGGCCGTGGCGCCCTCCGTACCGGCACCGGCAGCGCCCGCAACTCCTCCCGCAGCCGCACCCGCGGCGCTTTCAGCGTCAAGCGCGCCAAGCGTCGCGGTAAGGACGGTTACGAGCGGTGAGCGGCAAAAAATTGGTTTCTTCTATTACCTGAATCCTGATTGCACTTCTGGCGGCTATATGACCGTCCGCATCGTTACGCCGCCCGCTCATGGTGAGTTGACCAGCGACCGCGGAGATGATTATACGAATTATCCAAAAGAAAATCAGCGGTATCAATGCAACTTAAGAAAATCTCCCGTCACTGACGTTTACTACAAATCAAATTCAGGATATCTCGGGACAGACTCCACACTCATCGAAGTAGCTTCCCCGACAGGAACAACAATCACCAGAATTTACACGATTACGGTCAGGTAGACCCCTTGGGCCTACCGAGGCTATGGCGGCGCAGGAGCGCTAGATCGAGCTGGACAGCGACTATTTGCGCCGGAGCGCGGTGCTTGGAGGCGATCGGCGTTCCGAGCATTCATCTGAACGGAGACTGATTGGCCTAAAGTGATATGATGCGAGGCGACGGGCGGCGGTTTGGCGATCCGGCCCGCCTGCTCCAGCCCGGGGGCCCTTACCTCAGCTTGTGTAATTTAGCAGAGGCGAGAGGGTCTGTCGTGGCCAATCAACGCGCTCCGAAGGGCGAGCCGCAACCGGAAATCTGAGGTGGACCCCGATGGTGAGACAGCCGGAGCCGCTGCTTAAGGTGTAGCCCGGCCGATTTCGATGTCGGCTCCGATCGCGGTGACCGCGATGGCTAGTTTGACGATTCTACTTTTCACCTCATCAATATCAAATCCTTTGTTGGCTGTGGCGCCTGTGGGTATGTGGGCGAAGGCGAGCATTTCCCCGCTGTCCGAGCTGGCTCGGGAAGCGGGGGAAGCGGAGCCGGTCGGCAACGCCGATCGTCCACATATCCACAGGCCTTCCTGGTAAATTTGCCGCGGCGTGTGATAGCCGAGGCTCTGGTGCTGGCGCTCCTCATTGTAGAAATCGAGCCAAGCTCCAATACCTGCTTTGGCCTCCGACACGCTCGCATAGGCGTTGAGGTAGACCTCCTCGTATTTGAGGCTTCGCCACAGCCGCTCGACGAAGATGTTGTCCATGCACCGGCCCTTGCCGTCCATGCTGATGGTGATCTGATGATCCTTCAGCGTGCCGGTGAAATCGTCGCTGGTGAACTGACTGCCCTGGTCGGTATTGAAGATCTCGGGCCGGCCGTATCGGCAGAGCGCCTCCTCGAGCGCCTCGACACAAAAATCGGCGCCAAGCGTGTTCGACAGTCGCCACGCCAGCACCGCGCGGCTGACCCAGTCCATGACGACCACCAGATAGAGAAAGCCCTTGGCCATCGGGATATACGTAACGTCCGAGCACCACACCTGATTGACCCGCTCGATCGCCATCCCGCCGAGCAAGTACGGGTAGATCTTGTGCTCAGCTGCCGCCTTGCTGGTGTGCGGGCGCTGGTAGATCGCCACCAGTCCCATCAGACGCATCAGTCGCTGGACCCGCTTGCGGTTGACTAGGTGACCCGGGTGGCCAGCCATGCCGCCATTCGGCGCGAGCCGTAATAGGGCCGCGCCAGATAGTGCCGGTCGATCAACGCCATGATGGTACGGTCCTCCTCGCCGACCTCGTCCGGCCGCCGGTAGACCGAAGAGCGCGATATCGCCAGCAAACGGCACTGCTGTGATATCGGCAGCGCCGGATCCGTGCGCTCGACCAGCGCGCGCCGTTCCGCTCGGCTCATTTGCCGAGCTTTCGTGCCAAAAAATCGTTTTCGACCTTCAGTTGGCCAATCTGCCGGTACAGAAGATCGACCTGCGCCTCGCTGGCCACACTCTCGACCGTTGCACCGCCGCCTTCGAAAACACTCGCCGCCCCGTCCAGCAGCTGCTTCTTCCAGTTATAGATCTGGTTCGGATGGACCCCGAACTCACTCGCCAGTTCGACGATCGTCCGGTCACCCCTGACCGCCGCCAGCGCCACCTTCGCCTTGAACGCCGCATTGTGCTTCTTCCGTGTCCGCTTCATGTCCTGCTCCTGCGCCATCGCGCTTTCTAGGGGCAGGGCTCCACCTTAGCCAACTGTCTCATTTTTGGGGTCCATCTCATACGACCCCCGCCGCCCTTTAAAGCGGCGACCTCGGAGTCGCAAAGACGAGGATTTTTGAGAGAAGGTGCCAAAACCGAAAAGTGAGCACCAAAAATGCCTTAAACCTCTCTCAAAACGCATGCTTGATTTCAGCCTCGCAAAAAGGTGAGAGTACGGTTGAGTTTCGAGAGGGTTCATGACGATCAAACGGAGAAAGACAGCTCGCCCAACCGCGCGGGGGAAGCGGCGACTTCGGCCGGCTGCGCCGAAGGTTGCGCGAGCGCGATCATCCGACGCCGGCGAAGTCACGTCGAAGCCGACGCTGCTCGGCTATACCCGCGTGTCGACTGTAGACCAGAACCTTGCGCTGCAGCGTGACGCGCTGACCGAAGCAGGGTGCACGAAGATTTTCACCGAGCAGATGTCGGGTGCGGTCACAGACCGCCCAGCTTTACATGACGCACTCGAATTCGCGCGCCGGGGCGACACGCTCATCGTGTGGAAGCTCGATCGGCTGGCGCGGTCGATGAAGCAGTTGATCGAGACCGTCGAGACCCTGCGGTTCGGGGGCATCGGGTTTCGCAGCTTGACCGAAGCGCTCGACACGACGACTGCAACCCCGGACATCGGCGTCACCCAAATCGCACACCGTCTCGGTGTCTCGCCGGCAACGCTCTACCGGTACATCCGCGCCGCGCGCACCGCGAACACGCGGGCGTTTGACAACGGCCGTTCTACCCCCCAAAGACCGGGCGTTCTAAAAAGGTTTCAGCCTGGAGACGGGAGGCGGCGGCGCGCCGTGTTCGGACGCTTCTAACCGAGGCGGGCGACCAGCCCGGCGACGTGCACCGACTGCGGCGCCCTATTGCGGCTGGCGGGCATTCGGCGCGGCCTGGGCGTCGAGCTGATCGGCGATCCGCAGACTAGCCGCTCCCGGTCGCCCGGACTAAGCCAGCCTTCAATACCTTTCCTCACCCATTCTTAGAGCAGCGGAGTGTCCGAATCGAGGCCGAACAGCACCCGGCCGGTCGAGTACGTGACCCGCGGCTGTACGGCGATGTGCTGCGTCATGATATGCACATCGCGAAACGCCCGCTCCAGCGGGCTGCTCACATATATCGAACTGGCGCCGCCAGCCACGTACATCAGATCAACAGTCTGCACTGCGCTGCTAACCGCATGAGAGGCGGCCAGTCGTGTGAGCGCCCGCGCCTCCATCGTCACCTCGCCGGACGCCAGAAGCTTCGTCCAAAGCTGACTGACGCTGTCGAACAGAAAGAGCCGAGCCGAGCGCACCAGCGCCTCGGCCTGCGACACGCGGGCCTGTGCGTCCGGCGTATCGCGCAACATCTGGGTCGTGCGTATCGGCGTCTTGGCGCCCGCAATCTCTTTGAGCGTCTCGATGGCAGTGCGGGCAATGCCGAGCGCCATCGCAGCGAGGCCCGGAACGACGCGACAGAACGCGGGGATGCGGTAGCGCCACTCGGGCAACACGTGGGGGTCGAAGAAGCCCGAGGAAAAAGCGCTCGGCACAAACACGTTATGCACCGCGACATCGTGGCTGCCGGTGCCCCGGAGCCCGCCGACCGTCCACGTGTCGATGATCTCGCATTGGCTGGCGGGCAGCAGCATGAAGCGGATTTCCGGGCCGCCCGACGAGGTTGTGCGCGGCCTGCCCTCTTCATGGATGACCGCCCACAGAACCATCCAAGTCGCGAGCTCGCAGCCGCTGACCAGCGACCACCGCCCGGTCAAGCGGAAGCCGCCGTCGACAACATGCGCCTGACCCGAGGGACGCGTACTGTTGGCCGTGATGACATCCCGATCGTCATGGATGGTGTGTGCCGCCTCAGCAAAGAGCTGAGCTGCGGTCCAGTGCGTATTGCCGTTCCACACACACCACGCCACCGACGCATCGGCTTTCGCCAGTTCCTCGAAGACCGCGGCGCCGTCCATCGGCGTCAGGTCGAGCCCGCCATAGGCCGCCGGCAGGAAAATGCGGAAAAACCCGGCGCGTGCGAGGTCACGGGCGAGATCTTCCGGCACCCGTCGCGATGTTTCGATAGCATCGCGCTGTGCCATAATGCGCGGCTGGAATTCGCGGGCAGTTGCAAGAAGCGCCGCACCGTTGGCGGCATCGTCGTGCATCATTAGCCCCCACTAATACGGTGATGAAGCTTACTGTTTGCCGACGCGAGGACGGTAGCCCGCAACCGTAGTTTCGAGGCGGCGTCGGGCGATCATGTTGGGCAGATAAATATCCTATCTCGACTTAGTTCGTCATGCTCACGGTTCGCCACCCCTTCTTAGATTAGCGCTCGCCCTCCTTGGGGCTGCAATGGCGCAACGGCCGACGAAAAGTCCGATCGTCTGCCTCGGATCAGATAACCGACATTGGTCTCAAGATATCTGCATCATCGCCGCGCCCTTGATAAAATTGGGCTTTTTGATGCAGATTTCTGATGCAGAATCCGGACATGATTTACCGCTATGCCCGCGTCTCGACGGCCGCCCAAGACGAAACCGCACAGGTGCGCCAACTCAACGCGGCCGGTTGCGAAAGGTGTTCCGCGAGAAAATCACCGGCACCACGGCCGACCGGCCGCAGCTGCGCGCATTGATGAAGAAGCTCACCCCCGGCGATGTTGTCATCACCCCGGCCGTTGACCGCCTGTCGCGCGACACAACCGACCTTCTGATTATCGCCCGTGACATGCAGCGCGCCGGGGCCGGTATCCGGTCACTGGCCGAACCGTTCCTCGATACCACATCCGACTTCGCCGAGATCATCTTCGCCATCCTCGGCGTTGCCGCCAAGCTCGAACGCCGCCGCATCCTCGAACGCACCGCACGCGGCCGGGCACCGTGGGCCGCCTTGAGCTCGGCTTGCAAGCCAGCATCGCGGGAGAGACTCCGTCGCCGACTGCTCTGGCAGGCTGCGGGAGAGTTCGGTCGTCATTCCGGACCGGGCGGCCCTTCAGGGATTCGGGAACGGCTTCGCCCATGGGACTGGCCGCCAGTTCGCGCCTCGCTTTGATCACCCCCTCACCAATGGCTTTGGTGACGGCCTCGTGCAAAGCGGCGGGTTTGACCGCCGGTAGGGAATCTTGCCGGGTCCGACCCCCGGTCAGCGAACCGCTCCGGCGCCTCGCCGCTCCGCCGGCGACGGCTTGTGTCGATCGCCGCGTAATGGCGCTCCGTCTCTGATCTCTTGTTCTCGGGGAGTTTCCGCCTATATAGCGTTGTTTTCACAATTTGTCTATACGGCAATATGCGCGTCACAAGAGAATCCCACCCTGTTCGCACCCTGATAGACGGATTCCGCCCCCTGCGTGGCGACTTCGGGACCCCTGTTTGTGCGAACCGGAAGCCGCCCGCTAAGTACTTGATGTAGATAACTTTATTGATGAAAACCCGAGCAAATTACGGCGCAAAAAAGATAATTCAGCCTGTTTGCCGGCTTTTACAGGGGTCGGCGGTCTCCCCGGAAGCGGCTGGGGGCGGTGTGCGCCGACCCCCTTGCCCCTGGCTATGCCGCCTTCAAGCCGCCATAGATGCCGCTCTCGAATTCGCCGTAGAGGGCAACCGCTTTATGGTCGGCGAAGGGCAGGATTTGGGTCATGAAAACGCCGGCAATGTGCTTTTGCGGATCGAGCCAGTAATAGGTGTTGTAAACCCCAGCCCAGGTGACGCTGCCGGCACTGCGGCCGTTGGGCCCCGGCTGCGGTGTGATCATGTAGCCGAGCCCCCACTTGCATATCATCCCGGGGAAGAAGTCGACGTCGTTCGAGCGTCTCCGGCACCGCCGTCTTTAAAATGCCGGCTCTGATGTCGCCGATCTGGTTCTGGCCCATCAATGCCACGGTCTGCGGCCGCAGTAGCTGGGCGCCGTTGAAGCGGCCCTGATGCAGCAGCATCTGCAGGAACACCAGGTAATCCCGTCCGGTCGAATTGAGACCGCCGCCGCCGCTCCAGAACTCGCGCCATGGCGGGTCCTTTGGCTCGGTCGGCTCGAGCGACCCGTCTTCTTTGCGCTGATGCACGCTGACCAGGCGCGACCGCTGCGCGGCGGAGGTCATGTAATCGGTGTCCGACATGCCGAGCGGCGCAAAGATGTGTTGGCGGAAATAAACCTCGAGCGGCAGCCCGCTGACCGCCTCGACCACTCGCCCGGCCCAATCGAGGTTGATCCCGTACTCCCAGCGCTCACCCGGGTCGAAGACCAATGGTAGACGCAACGAGGCGAGCTTGCCGGTATTCCCAGGCGGTGTGCCCGATGCCTTGATATAGCGACCGAGCGCCTCGTCCCAGACTGGATAAGCAAATCCTGCAGTATGGGTTAGAAGGTGCCGCAACGTGATTGGCCGCTTGGCCGGGCGCAACCGCGGCGCTCCAGCATCGTCGAACCCTTCGAGGACCTGCGGTGCGGAGAGTTCCGGCAGAATGTCGCCGACCGGCTGGTCGAGCTGCAGCCTGCCCTGCTCGACGAGCTGCATAGCCGCGATCGAGGTCACCGCCTTGGTCATCGAGGCGATCCGGAAGACCGTGTCGAGCGTCACGGCCGGGCCCTGGGCAAGGTTCCGCGCGCCAAACGCGCCCTCGTAGATGACTCCCCTGTCGTTGGCCGCGACCGCAACGACCCCCGGGACCTCCTTAGTGTCTGTCGCGCGGCGCAACACTGCATCGATCTGGCGCGATTGTGCAGCACCGCCTTGTGCCGCCGCGCGCCGCACGACAGCGCCGACGGAAGCGGTCGCGGTCAGCGCCGCCGTCGCCTTGAGAATTTCGCGGCGGGTCTGTCGTCTGATCGTCATGGCGTTTCCTCCTTCTTTGTTATCTCCGGCGCGGAGAAGCGTCCTTCGCCAGTTGCGAGGTAATGTCGGCAAAGGTGACTTTGAGCGAGGTCCTGACGTCGATGACGGTCGGCTGGCGCGCGGCGAGAGCGTCCTGCAATGCCGGCTTCAGCCCGGCCGGGTCTTCGACCCGGACACCCCGGCAACCCAACGCCCGGGCGATCGCGGCATGGTCCCAATCGTTGAACTCGGCGGCAAAGGGCCCGGAGCCGTGCAACACCCAGCCGAGCGCCTTGTTGTTGAAGACGACGGTGATGATCGGGATGTCCTGCTCGACCGCGGTCATCAAGCCGTTCATCGTCATCGCAAAGCCCCCGTCGCCGCACACTGCGACGACCGGACGGTCGGGATGGACCAGCTTCGCCCCGAGTGCTGCAGGAATGGCGAAGCCCATCGGGCCCGAACCGGCGGCCTGCAGAAAACCCTCCGCACTCTTGGTCTGGTAGAAATGCGTCATCATGATGCGGTTTTCGCCGGCGTCGCAGGTGACGATCGCGTCCTCCGGCAACCCGCGCTGCAACTCGCCGATGACCCGCTGCGGCAGGATCGGCACGTCGTCGGCAAAGTAGGCGCGGTCGTTGAAATAGCCGTGTCGTTCGCGGTGAGCGGCGACGCGGCGCTCGGCCTGCTGCCGGCGCCCGGTCGCGGACGACCCGACTGCCTCGATCAGTTGGCCGAGGACCACCGCGGCATCGCCGACCAGCACGTGCTCGGCGGGATAATTCCACGACGCGTTGCGCGGCTCGATCTCGATCTGGACAAAAGTCTGGCGCACGGGATCGAGCAATGCGCGGTTCTCCCAGGCCGTGTCGCTCGGGGACAACTTCGAGCCGATGACCAGCACGAGATCGGCTTCGGCCACGCACGCATTGCCCGCCTCCGTGCCAAAGGTGCCGAAGACCCCGAGCGCCAGCGGGTGCGTCTCGGCAAAACAGCCCTTTCCCGCCGCGGTGGTCGCCACCGGCATCCCGACGGCTTCGACGAGGCGGCGAAGCTGATCATAGGCCTGCGCGATGCGCACGCCGTTGCCGGCGATCAGCACCGGCTTTTGCGCGGAAAGGATTGCCTTGGCGGCGGCTTCGACCCAGGCCGGTTCGGCGGGCGGCGGCGCCGGCGGCAGATAGTGACGCGTCGGGTAGAGCACCGGCTGCGAATCGGGGGCGACCGAGCCGGCCAGCGAGTCGTGGGCGTAGAGCACGGCGACCGGGCCGGGCTGCCCGGCCAGCGCGTGTTTGATCGCGAGTTGGGTGGCCTGCACCGCGCCGATTGGGTCGTGCGCCTGCATCACGTGCTTGGTGACGCCGCTAAAGGCCCGCCGCGCATCCCAGCTCCCCCAATCCCCGGTCGCCTGTTGGTAAGGCGCGTGCAACGTGAAGCGGGGCGCATCGCTAAAATCGGTCAACAATAGCATCGGCGAGCTCGACAGATAGGCTTCGATCGTGCCGAGCAGCCCGTTGCCGAGCACCCAGGGACCCTGTCCGAGCAATACGCCCGGTCGCCGCGTCAGCCGGCCGTAGATTTCGGCCATGACCCCGCCCAGCGACTCCTCGCGCACCAGCACCGTGCGGATCGAATTCTGATATTTGCTGAGCCCGGAGACGATCCGCCCGGTATGCCCACCGGAAATGCCGAAGACCATCTCGATCCCGGCCTCTTCGAGAACCCGGGCGACGAGCGCGCTCGCCGGCATTTCTTCGGTCAGCATTTGTTTGATGGCCATCCTCGCATCCTCCCTCGGCACATGATGGCGAAGCTTGCCTTGTCGGGGCCGGTAAAACAACCGCTCCTGCTTGTGCAGGGGCCCCCTCGCGTCTATCACTCCCCCATTCGGCGGTCCGAGAATTGTAGGACGACGCCGAGGGAGGGCGGATGCCGATACTCACTATCCGTGACAGCGAGATCTATTACGAGCTGCACGGCAACGGCTTTCCGCTGATGATCTTCGCGCCGGGCGGGCTGCGCTCGGAGCTCGCCTTCTGGCGGGATAGCCCGTCGGACCCGTCGGACCCGTCGGACCCTGCCGTGTGGATGGATCCGATGGCCGTACTGGGCAAGAAATACCGGGTCGTCGCAATGGACCAGCGCAATGCCGGCCGTTCGCGCGCCCCGATCTTTGCCAGCGACGACAGGCATATCTACGCATCCGATCACCTCGCGCTCGCCAATCACCTTGGCCTCGATCGCGATAGGAGGATCCAATGGCTGACCTCCATGCAGACTATGTGATCGTCGGTGCGGGATCGGCGGGCTGCGTCCTTGCCGATCGCCTGAGTGAGGATGGGGCCCGAGTGGTCTTGCTCGAAGCTGGGCCGACGGACTGGCATCCGATGATCCATGTCCCGGCCGGCGCTCTGCATCTGCGGGCCAATCCGCTCGTCAACTGGAATTATTATGCGGAGCCCGAAGCCAACGTTGGCAACCGGGCATTGCATTGGCCGCGTGGCCGGGTATTGGGCGGTACCAGCTCGATCAACGGCATGCTTTATGTCCGCGGCAACCCGGCCGACTACGACGGCTGGGCGCAGATGGGCTGCCGCGGCTGGAGCTATTCCGACGTCCTGGCCTATTTCAAGAAATCCGAACGCTACGCACCCGGCGACACGCAATACCGCGGCAAGAGCGGCCCGCTGCTGGTCGAGGATTATCGAACCATCCTGCCGTTGACCCATCGCTTTGTCGAAGCCGCACAGCAGGCGGGCTTCCCGCTGACCCGCGACTACAACGGCGCGGTGCAGGAAGGGGTCGGCTATTCGCAGATGACCCGCAACGGTCGATTTCGCGGGTCGACGGCACGCACCTTCCTGGCCGAGGCAAGGCGGCGGCCAAATTTGCGGGTCATAACCAAGGCGGTCGCGGCAGGGCTCGTAATGGAGGGCAGCCGTTGCCTTGGGGTCACCTTCTGGCAAAACGGGCAGGCCAATCGGGTGCTGGTCGCACGCGAGGTCGTAGTGTCGGGCGGCACTGTCAACTCGCCGCACTTGCTGCAGGTCTCGGGCATCGGGCCTGCTGCCAATCTGCAGTCGATCGGCGTCGCGGTCAGACACGATTTGCCGGGTGTCGGCGCCAACCTCTCCGACCATTTCGCCGCCCGCATAACGCATCGGGTCAAGGACGAGATCTCGATCAACCAAATGGCCCGCGGCCTCAAGCTGGTAGGCGAGATCGGCCGCTATGCCGCGACTGGGCGGGGCGCCCTGACCTTCGGCGTCACCACCGCGATGGTGTTCTGCCGCAGCCGCGAAGGGCTCGAAAGCCCGGACCTGCAATTGCTGTTCACACCGGGGAGTTATGATCCCAACGGCATTGGCCGCCTCGAACGCGAGCCGGGCATGACCCTCCTCGTGTGCATCGCCCGGCCGGACAGCCGTGGGACGATCATGGCGCTCTCGGCCGATCCCCTTGCCCGCCCGGCAATCCGCCCGAACTACCTGTCGGCGGCGAGCGACGTGCGCGCCCTGCTCGCCGGGATTGGTTTGGCGCGCCGTATCTTCGCCGCCCCGCCGCTGGCTCGACATAGCGCGGCGGAAACAATGCCGGGCGCCGACGTTCAGTCGGACGAAGCGTTGAGCGCGTTTCTTCGCGATGCCGGCACCAACCTGCACCACCCGGTCGGCACCTGCCGGATGGGCGAGGACCCAATGGCCGTCGTCGACTCGCGGCTGCGGGTGCACGGCCTCCAGGGTTTGCGGGTCATTGACGCTTCGGTGATGCCGACCGTCACCACCGGCAACACCAACGCGCCGTCGATCATGATCGGCGAGAAGGGTGCGGCAATGATCCGCGAGGACGCGGCTTCAATCACGGCAGCCGGGGCAGCACCTGCTCGGTCAGCAGCATGAAGGATTGGTGGCTGAGCGGCGCGCACAGCAGATAGTCGAGGCCGATCTCCTCGCGCAGCCGCAGGATCTCGTCGCCGACCTTATCGGGTGTGCCGTGCAGGATCACCTCATCGAGGTAGCGCTGGATCGGGTCGACGCCAACGGGCGTGAAGCTTCCCTGCATAACCGGCCGGTGTTGCGCACCGAGATAGGAATTGACGATCCATTCGGCGCCACTGCGCGCTACCTCCGCTGCCTTGCCGATGTTGTCGGCAATCGCCACCAGACGGGCGATCGGGATATCGCGGCCGGTCTCCGAGAAACCGGCAGCCGCCAGTTTCGCCGCGTAGTGACGGCGTTTGACGCCGATCTCGGGACCTGAGGAGTGCGGGTCCATCAGGATCGAGAAACCGCGGCCGGCCGCCCAGTCGATCGCCCCCTCCGAACTCGCCGCCATCCATATCGGCGGATGCGGCAGCTGCGCCGGTTTTGGCAACACCTCGACATCCTCGAAATGGAAGTGCTGGCCGGCGAAGCTGAGCTTCTCGTCGGTCCAGGCCCGCAATACGATCTCGACGGTTTCGCGAAAGCGCGATGTGCTCTCATCTGGAGGCACGCCAAAGGCGGTGAATTCGACGCGCGCAAAGCCGCGGCCGGCGCCCCAATTGACCCGCCCGCCGGACAATACGTCGAGCAGTGCGACCTCCTCCGCGAGCCGCAGGGGATGGTAGAACGGAGCGAGCGACACCGCCGTGCCGATGCGCAGCCGCTGAGTGCGCGCCGCCGCCAATGTCCCGACCATGTGTACCGAGGGACAAACGCTGAAACCGCTGAAATGGTGCTCGGCAAGCCAGACCGCGTCATAGCCGGTGCGGTCCATGATTTCGATCCGCTCCAGCGCGCGCGCATAGACCGTCGCCAGATCGACGCGCCGCTCGGGCCAGCTGAAGAACTGCAGAACCCCGAGCTTCATTTGTCGCCCGCTTCAACCGTGCGCCAGAAATCGAGAGCCGCTCGGGCACAGCGTTCGGGTTGCAGCAGATTTACGCCGTGGCCATAGCCGGCGAACAGTTCGAGCCGGCCATGCGGCAAGGTCGCGGCGAGAATTTTCTGTTGCTCGGAGGCGATCCGGCTCTTGTCGCCGCTGAGCAATAGCACCGGGATGCCGATCCCCGGCAGCAGGGGCTTAACATCGATCCCTTCAAAGCACTCGTGCAATGCCGCGGCGATGTCCGGCCGCGTCTTATCCATTTCGGCGATGCACCATTCGCGCAGCGGTTCGATCGCATGCTCGACGTCGAGCCGATAGCCGAGAGTTTGCCGACACCACTCGCCGGTGCCATGTGCCCGGATCGCTGCCGCGGTGCTCTCCTCTCCGAGGGAGTAGATCCCTCTAATCTCGTCGGAAATTCGCGTCGGCGTATTGCACAGGACGAGGCTCGCGATGCGCTCGGGGTGTGCCGCGGCGAGGAGCAGCCCGATGATCCCACCCGAAGATTCCCCGACCCAATGCACCCGCGACAGCGACATCGTCTCGAACACCGCGAGGATTTGGGCTTCGATCTTCTCTTGGGTATAGCGGTAGCCCGGAAGCGGGACATCGGAGGCGCCGCAGCCGAGAAGATCGGGACGATAAATGCGCCGGCTCTCGGCGATCGTCGGAACCCAGCGGTTCCAGAACGTCGCGTTGCGCGCAAAACCATGCATCATCAGCACCGGTGTCGACAACTCCCACGGCCACAAGTAATCGTCGACGACGCAGTGAAGGGAGAGACCCTCATCGTGGCTAATAGTCGGCATTAGAGCGCTCCATTGGTTGGCGTGGCGCGCGTGAATATCGCCAGAGCATAGCACGGTGTCAGGCCCCACGCGTCGGCGAGATCGAAGCAAGGGCTCGGCAGAGACCCCGCGAACCCGTCGAAGTCGACCGGAGCGCTATCAGCAACACGTGAACATCCTCTAGCTGCGCCCGGCCAGCGATCGGAACCACCCCGGATTTAACGATTGAGCAACCGTCTTCTGGCATGACGGGTGCATGCACGAGCAGCAATTGATTCGGCAACAGACCAACGAAGCACGGTGGGATTTTGCGATCGAGGATGATCTCGACTTCATCACAAGCCGGATCGCATCGCAGCCGAAGGTGAAAGGACCTAGCGCGCACTGGGCTCAGCATCATCAGCCGAGCCGCTCGGACGACAATCTGACTCGGGAAAGTGATCATCGGGCAAGATGACGCCACACACAGCCCGCGCCGCCGACGATTTCGAAACGATCCGCCAACGCATGACCGCGCTGCGTCTCCAGCGCGACGGCAAATGCGCGATCCGCGAGGGCAAGTCGAGTATGGATTGCTGGTGCTACAAGGCGGGCCCTGACGGCAACTCCTTGCCCTGCCCGCCATCGGTCGATGACGGCCCATACGCATAGGTTTTGCCAGGGCTGCGGCGGACCAATCCCCGGCAGATGTCCGAGCGGCCGCTGTCGTGAGCCTGGCACGCATCGCATGCCGCGCCCATTCGTCATCATCGCCGCGCTGCTGTTCCTCGTTACCGGCACTTCGGCCCATCCGCCCGATGCCGAGTTTGCCGATTGGTTCCGCAGCCTCAAGGAGCCCGGCACGGAAGGAACACCGGGCGGTGTCGTCTCGTGCTGCTTACCGGCGAGCGATTGCCAAATGACTGACTACGAGACGGGTGTCGACGGTCGCTATTGGATCACCGCCGAGGGCGAGCGCATCCAGGTACCGCCCGACAAGATCCTGCAGCGCGCCGACAACCCGACGGGACGCGGCGTGGCTTGCTTGCGCCATTACGACGGGCAGCCGGTCGTGCGCTGTTTTGTCAGAGCCTCCGAAGGCTAAGGGACAAATCGCACCACCACGATGGGAGACGCCGCCGTGGCCTTCTCGATTGCCCCGCTGAGCCAGGTGCTTGCCTGGCATTCCGCGGAGACGCGAGCGCTGAGGCGAGCCAGCGTGGATCGGATGGGCAAAGTGTTCGGCGCCACCACCTGCAGCGGATGGAACGACGATCCGTCCGACAGGTGCACGAACGAATTGCCCCGCCCTCCAGTCCCGCTGCTCACCCAATTTCGCTGCGGCGCGCGCATTGTTCAGAGATTTCGGGGCCGAGTGCGGACAGAGCGGCCCTCCGCCCTCGACCGATGCTCACCAAGTGGCATCGAGACCGAGATGCGCGAATACTTGATGCCGAAGCTCGGCCAAATGCGGATCGCCACGATGGCGGGGGTACGGCCTTGTGTTGACGATCTCAGCCTTGATGTGCGCGGGGCGCTCGCTCAACACGATGACCCGGCCGGCGAGGAACAGCGCCTCTTCGATATCGTGGGTCACCAAGAGCGCGGTGAAGCCCGCCCGCTGCCACAGCGACACGAGCTCGCCCTGCATGGCGATCCGCGTCAGCGAGTTGAGCTGGCCCAAAGGCTCGTCGAGGATCAGCAGCTTCGGGTCGTTGACCAGCGCGCGCGCCAAAGCCGTGCGTTGCGACATGCCGCCCGAAAGCTGGTGCGGATAAGCGTTGGCGAACCCGCTGAGCCCGACCAGGCGCAAAGCATCTTCGATGCGTTCGCGATGGGTGCGCAGCAGCCCGCGTGCCTCCAGCCCGAGCGCAACATTGCCCCAAACCGTCCGCCACGGATAAAGCGTGGGGTCCTGAAAGACGACGATGCGCGAGGGATCGGGCCCTTCGATCGCCTTGCCCTCTACGAACAGACCGCCAGCGCTTGGAGAGTCGAGCCCCGCGACCAACCGCAGCAAAGTCGACTTGCCGCACCCGCTCGGCCCCAGCAAGGCGACGAACTCGCCGCGGCCGATGCGCAAGCTGATCCGGTCGAGTACCGGCAGCGGTTGTCCCTCCAGGTCGAAACTGTGGCTCACTTCACGGATCGTGAGCGTTGTTCCGCGGACCGGATCGTTATTTGCCGGATATGCCCTTTCCGACGGAGCGGGAGCGACTACCACCGCACCAGACCCTTCTGCCAGGACAGCAGCCGGTCGCGCAGGCGGAACAGCAGCGTGATCAGTCCGGAGCACAAAAGGGCCATGATCAACAGCGCGGCATACATGTTGGCGTAGGCGGCCCAACCCTGCGCCCATTGCAGGTACCAGCCGAGACCCGCCTTCACGCCCAGCATTTCGGCGACAACCAGAACCGCAAATGAAGTGCCGAGGCCCATGAACAGCCCGACGAAGACATGCGGCATTGCCGCCGGAATGGCCACTTTGAGCACGAGGAAGCGCTGGCTCGCACCCAATGTCCGCGCAATATCGTAATAGGCGCCGTTGACGCCGGCGACACCCGACCAGGTGAGAACCGTGACCGGGAACCCGGTGGCGAGCGCGATCAGGAATATGCTGGCGCTAAAGCTGGAAGGGAAAATGAAGAAAGCGAGCGGCAACCAAGCTGTCGCCGGCAGCGGTCCGATGAACCGCAGCACCGGATGGATCCAATAGTTGGCGAGCCGCGACCAACCGATAGCCACACCGGTCACGAAACCGACCACGGCACCGAGTAGATAACCGGTAGCCAGCAGACGAAATGAGGCGAAGATGCAGGCGCCCAGGCGCGCCCGATCGTCGATCACGACTTCCATAATGGCCTGTGGCGGCGGGAAAAACGGCAGCGGGAGCAAGCCGAGTTTCGCCGTGACGGTCTCCCAAGTGGCTAAAAACAGCGCAAGTGCCACCAGCCACGGCGCAAGCCGTCGCGCGCGCTGCAAACCAGCAAACCAAACCCCGGCAAAGACCGTCAGTGCGAGGGAAATAGCCAATGCCCCGCATAGAGCGGCGAGGTCGTCGGTGTAAGCCCAGTCGCTGTCGGGCGTATCTGGCCAGTACGTTATGAGCACGGCGACCGCGAGCCACGCCGCTGCCGCTGCCAATCCGCCGATTAACGATCGAGCGGCTGGGCTCGCAAGAAAGCCGCGAGCCGGTTTCGGCCCGCTCGATACCTCATCAACGACAGAGCTCACCGCAGATCTGCCGCATGGACTCAGCTCAGAACGTCGGTATAGATCCGCTCGGCGAACTTGGTCGAATCGGTGCTCTTCTTCATCACGTTCACCGCCTTGAGTTCGTCGGTGTAGAGCACAAGCTGCTTCTTGAGCGTGGCTCCAACGGGATGATTGTGGTGCGTATGGCTACCATACATAGTGGCGAGATCCTCCACGGATCCCCTGCCGCCGTAGCCCGAATATATCGCAGCGGCATCGGCCGGATCGCTAGCGACTCGGTCTGCCGCCTCCAGTATCGATCGCGTCAGAGCGGCCGCCACCGGTAATTCGCTCCGGATGAGACTGCCACGTATCGCGAGAACGCAGCAGGTGCGGTCGATGAATTCACCGCTCAAATTGGTCGCGATTTCGTTGAGCTTGCCGTCCTTGAGCCATAGGTAGGGCAGCGGATCGATTTCGGCGAGCGCCTGCACTTCGCCCTTGTCGACGGCAAGCGCGAGCAGATTGGCGGGGTATTGGCGCCACTCTATCTCCTGGTCCGGATCGATGCCCTTTTTGGCAAGAAAGATGGAAAAGAAGTTCTTCGCCGGGCTCGCCTGATCGCTAATCCCGATAGCCTTGCCGCGCAGAGATTTAAGATTGTCGATATTCGCAACCTTTGAGCCGAGGAGCCGGATGCAGCCGCCGTGCACTCCGGCGGTGACCCGAACATCGAAGCCTTGCTCGAGCGGTTTGAGCCAGCGCAGGGCCAACCCCAAACCGGCATCCGCCTTGCCGGTCGCAATCGCCTCCAGCAACTGATCGGTCGAACCGCCGAAATTAAAGAATTCGACATCGAGGTTATGCTTGGCGAAAATACCGCGTTCTTTCGCGACCGGGGCGGCGACCGTGCAGGCCGCGTTCGCATTCCAGGCGAGCTTGATTTGACGCGGCGTGCCCTGCAGCTCTTCGCCGCTCGCCGCGGCGCGGCAAATAAGAGGCTCGCCAGGAATATACGGGGGTGCTGTCAGCGCGCGGGCCACTCCGAACACCCCAAACGGCGCTGCTGCGCCGAAAGCGCCGGCAAGGGAAAGGACCGAGCGGCGGGAGAACCCGCGTCGCTTCGCTTCAAGCAGACCGTTCGTCGAGCTCTTGCTGATTTCGCGCGTTTCCATGGTGTCAGTCTCCGAAACTGCGTGCGGACTGAATAAACTCGCTAGGATAGGCCGGGAGCTGTCGGCAAGTGTGAGGTAGTTCACACTCGGAGACAATTTCGTCCTGCACACTCTCCGGATTCGGAGGGTGGTGGCGCGACCTTGGCCATCTTTGGGGTCCGCTGGAAAGAAGGTCCGCCCCCTGCGTGACCCGAGCGGGTTGCCGAACTGGGCCCGCGAGTGGATCAAATCTGACGCTTGGTACCCGCCCCGGATGTCGGCTCGGGGTGGAAAGCGGTCCTTCGTACGGCGCAGTGACCACTACAGTTCTTGAGGCCGCTTCCGTTCGAGCAAAGTGGCACATTTCGCGAAATCGGTTGGAACCGATCCGCTGTGGGCTTCCTATTGATGCGGTGACGAATGGCCGCGATGCGTCAGCCGAATTGGAGGCGGCGTCTCCTGCCACGCTCCAACAACTTCGCACCAAACAACAGGCCGCCGACGGCCAGAAGGACCGGGAGACCGCGGCCGATCAGGGGTGCTGGTACTGCGGCGGTGTAGTTGTAGATGACGTTCTCGGGGTCGAAAGTGGCGGAGTAGAGGGTCCCCTCTTCTATATTGAAGACCTCAACTTCAACCGGAACGTTGCCAGTGCCAGTGAAGTCCATCAAAACAGTGGAGTCCGTCTCCGTGAAATCGACAGTACGGGTTACCGCCCCGTCTCCAAGCACGGTTACCGTTAATCCGGAAAGAACAATCGGGTTGCTGGCGGGACCAAAGAAAAAATCGTTGTCTGCCGTGGCGTGAATGTCTGACTCGTTACCACTGATGGTACCCGTAACGTTGAGCTGAAACTCAATCGAGTTCAACGTTCCCGTCGTCGAATCGAACTGCATGATATTGGTAGAAAAGTCCCTCTCCCCACCTGCTGGTAACGCTACGATCGACGGTGGGGTACACGTTTCGATCAGCTGTGCCGCGTTCGCAGACGTTCCGCCGAAGACCGCGCCGGTTATAACGGCAAGGCTGAGCAGCCTCTTTATCATCGGCATTCCCCACATGTGCTGGCGCGACGTTGGGTTCCAATCACGGGCTGGTGCGCGAACGTTTCTGCCGCCAATCTAAGACTACGAGAGCGGACCTTCGCACCGGATTTCTGCGCGAGCTAAATGATTGGGCCGCCAACGCCGGCATGGCGGTGCAGATCGGACGATTTGCTCTTTGGCGATTTTTGTCCGGTGCCACGCCTCGATGTGACTCGAAGCGGTATTGCCGTGCTGACGTGTTCTGCCCTGTGCGAAGTGCAATGCGCCAATATAGGTGGGCCGATCTTGTGGCCGGAGGCAATTTGCCGGCGATCAGTTGGCGATCGGAGAGGACACGGCGCGCGGGCGTGGAATGGCTCCCCAAAGCACTGAAGCGTGAGTTACGCATTCCGGTGTCTCACCGCGCCCGCAGCAACACCCTCGATCGTCCTTGTTAAGAAGGCCTAGAGAGGATTAGCCTGTCGCAAAAGTCCGTCGAAACCGACCTCACAGACAATCTTGAGGAGATAACCAGATGGCAGCACCGAAAAGCGAAGCTGGCCGAACTGTAAATCGCTCCACTTTTACTCTCTACAAAGGAAAGGTGAAGCCTGGCGAGTTCCATAGACACAAACCGCTCCGCCGCTCAGAACCACGTACCGAAGAAGGGCCGCAACCTTCCTCTCCGCAGACTATAGATCCCATGAAGAACCCTTGATTACCTTAGGAGCGGCCAATTATGCCACAGAGCACTGGGTTGGTTCAGATCACCAACGCGTGGATACAGAGTAATAATAATTTAGTGCAGGTTGTTAACTCGGGAATACAAATTGAACTCTGTATGAGTATGACGATTGATCCATGCTTGTCCGGTTGACACCCAAAGCTACTAAATCTTGAGGGCCTCGATGGAGCGTTTCATCGATATCGTGCTGTCGGTGGTCGCTGGCTCCTGCCACCATCCCGCCGGATCGAGATGTTGACGACCGGGGCAGCGCCCCCAGCCGCGGTGATCGAGGGCATGGAGGGCCTATTTGTGGTTTCCCGCCCTGTGCTCCGCCGCAGGATGATTGGCCGCGTACGGAACCAAAGGTCGCCGAGCCTCCCCCGAGCCGAGACGTGATCAAGATATGGCGTCCTTGGGTGTTAACCGGATGAGCACGGATTGATCAAAGTCTCATCGGTAACGGCTATAGATTTCAACGTCAATTACCAAATTGTTGAGGTTACTACCGGCCATATTCAGAGTAACACTTGGCTAAGCCAGGGGAGATACCCCATTTTTGTAGATCACTGGTTTGCAGGGGGCGGCGGAGATTATACGTGGGTACATGAAAATCAGGCTAACAATTTCGGTATCCATGATGGTGGAGGTGGCTCGGCAGAATCCCAAGGCTCTGGAATGTATATTTTGCGTGTCTTCGTTTTTATTGACACAAGTGAATATGCCGGTTCCGTTTATAAGTTTCTTGGAACATCTGAGTGGGCTGTCTATGACGATGTTTATTTCTGGTGCGAGTGATTGTGTGGTCAACTGGATTTGGCTGAGGATTCGAGTTCGGGTTATGGAGATGCTGGAACTGTTAAGATCACGTAGGGGCCTAGCCTGAACCGCCTGGCATCTCTAAATCGAGCGTAGAGCACTCACCATATTTGTGTTACCGAGAGGCGTCCTCCGAATCGGTCACCAAGCGTCAGATTTGGACCACTACCGATCTGCGGGACCGGCCCATGGTTTTAGTTAAAGAAAAGATCGTCCCAGTAGGCTGTTTGGTTATTACCGGCCCGGATATACGGGCAAGACAGCACTATGTAGGTAATGATCGTGGCCGGCGCGGTGACGACTAGTTGTACACTGGCACTGACAGCGCCCAGTCCTGGATATTGTATTTTTGGAAAGAAGGCCTGTGAAACCATACTGTTAGCTTCATCGTAAGCCGTAAGAATCGGGCCACCGCCGATAGGTCCAAGTTCTTCGATTGGTGCGGAGGATCTAACATCAATCCCGACAAAGCTTACGGGGGCAGAGAAATTAACACGAATAGTACCGTACGCATCATTGTCGCCCGCTAAAGCAGGGCCTTGCTGCAATGAGATAATGTTCGGCGGCGACGTTGCGTTAGGAGAAC
Organism: uncultured Alphaproteobacteria bacterium; assembly: GCA_963703745.1. Lineage (GTDB taxonomy): Bacteria > Pseudomonadota > Alphaproteobacteria > ATCC43930 > CGMCC-115725 > AP-15. The sequence continues at coordinate 657,336 of CAVPFL010000004.1, forward strand.
TGCGCACCCAAACGTCGAGGGGCGCGGTAGCCTGCGGACCTGGCTGCGCCACGAACGTAACCCCGAATTGTGCATAGACGTTGTTGGCGATGTCCAGTTGCGTGTTATCAGCGATCGGGTTTCCGTGTGGATCTTGATCGAAGTCAAGATAGGGACCCTGCCAACCCAAAAAGCGTAGTAGACCAGGGTTTCGTAAAGTTGGGCCTCTAACGTTAATAGCCATCTTGATGTTTTTGTTCAACGCCACAATTGATGCTGACAACATCTCAAACGCAGAGCGAAGCGTCTCACTATTCGAATTATCTTCGCTGGACATGACACTCGTTCCTTATCTGTGTGCGGGTGTTGATATCGGTCGCTGTCAGTCAGCCGGGTCTAACAGGCCGCCACCCAAGCTTCTGACGCTAGGAATTTATTAATCTATAGCATCCGGAACGCCGGGTGTGTGAACCAGATCACACTCGGGCAGAAATCGCCCGCAGTGTTCGCAACCCGCAATCTGGTCCGGCCCGTCTCCCGGCCCCACTCTGTGTCGAGCAGCCGTACATGCCCGCTCTTTGCGGCAGCGGCAATGGGGTACGGTCGACGACGCTCTCGGTCCGCCCATTCTGGAAGCACAGATCAGTAGGGCACGGCCGGCGCGTGCCGGCCCATGTCGTCGTTCCCTCCTGCGGCAGAGCTTCCTCAAGGATAATCTTCTCCGTCTCCGACCGTCGGCGATTGCTGCAAAAGCACACTGTCCGCTCGACTGTCGCGGCTCAAGCCTGTTTGCCGGCAAAGTGAGACGTGGCGGATGAACTAGCGCGCTTAAGTGCAGATATCAAGATTTTGGCGTCAAGATCGCCTCCAGGCCGGTCAGCGGTTACCTGATCCAGAACTCTGGTGCGAAGGGCCGGTTTGGGTCGAGAGGGGGCCTCCAAGCCGGGTACCAAGCGTTTGATTTGCATCACTAGAAGCTGGCACCCCGCGGTGTCTTGCCGAGGTTTTGTCTTGTTGTTTTCATCCCTGAGCGCCGTGCCGTTTTCATTGATGTGCGGTGCCCAATTCGTTGTTTCGCGGCATCGCAAATTTCGACCTAAGTTATTGATCTAATGGGCTATTGTAGCTAAAGTGCCGGCTATTTCGCGTTTGACATCGCGATTTTCGTTGTATTTGTGCGCTGTCAAATCCGGATGCCGGCTGCCGATAGGATGTTGCGGACTCGGGCGCGCTGGTCGTCGGCGATCGTCAGGCGCTCGGCAAAGTCGGCGCCGCCCGGCTTGGTCGCGTCGACGCCGATTTTGGTCACGGTATTGTCGACCGGGTCCGAGGTCGGGTCGAGGATCGCGCCCATCGCGCGAGGGACAAAGACTAGGTCGCGGTCGGCGCGGGTGCGCGTCGCCACCGCCCACATCACATCGGCAAGGTTGAAGATGTCGACATCGTCGTCGACAACCACGACGATCTTGCAGTAGGTCTCGGTGCCGAAGGCCGCCATGATCGCCTGTTGCGGCTGGCCTTCGGCGGTCTTTTTCATCTGCACGATCGCCATCAATGCGCCGCAAGTAACGGTGGGCACGTGCACGGCAATGACGTTGGGCAGATTGCGACGCAGCGAGTTTAGGATCTCCGCCTCGCGCGCAATGCAGCTGATCAGGATGTGATCCGACGCCGTGCCCGAGGCGATCGAATGGAACATCGCATTACCCCGCATGTGAACGCGCTCGGCGACAAACACATTCTCGGTGCTGCGGTACGAGGCATAGCCGGTGAACTCGCTGAACGGTCCTTCCGTCTCACGCACATCGTTTAGGATCTTGCCTTCGATGACGATTTCGGCACCCTCCGGGACATCGAGCTCCGCCGGACCACAAGCCGCGACGCGGTAGGGCTCGCCAAAGAGCGCGCCGATGATTTCGTATTTCCGCACGGCCGGCGGATAGTGAAAGGCCATCGAGCCCATGTAGTGGATCGGATGCACGCCGAGGGTCACGACAGCGGGCAGGGGCTCGCCGCGAGCTTCGGCGCGGCGATGGAATTCGTACATCCGCCGGCGTGAATGCAACGACACGCCGAGCCGATTGCGCCCGTTCAGCATCAGACGATGAAAGCCGGTGGTGTCGATGCCGGTTTCGGGATCGCGGGCACAGATTTGGCCGGCGGTGATATAGGGTGCCGCGTCGACCGAGAAGTGGACCGGGATCGGCAATTTGGTGAGGTCGACAGCGTCGCCTTCCATCACCAATTCTTGCCACGGTGCACGGTCGACGCGCTCGACCGGCCGGTAATTCTGGCAGCGCTCGCGAAAAGTCGTCGCAAGCATGCCTGGCTCGACCCCCAACGCAGCGGCGAGCAGCTGGCGGTTGCCGGCGATGTTGGTGACGACCGGCATATCGAAGCCCTCGACCCGTTCGAAGAAGAGGACCGGGCTGCGGCCGGCACGCTCGAGTTCGAAGACGGTCGCGGTGATATCGAGCTCGCGCCTGACTGGTTCGCTGATGCGCACCAGCTGATCCGGGAAGTGGCGCTCGACCATCGCCAGAAAGCCGCGCAAGCTCTGCTTGTCCACGATCGCTCCCCCTGTCGTTCCCGGGAACCGAGGTCAGGCGCTTGGGACGACGCCGCGGCAGGATAGAGCTACCGCGACAAACGAGCGTTCTCCATCGGGTCGCCCGGTCAGATAGGCCGAGCGCAGATGTCTCTCCAGGCGGCCGCGCGCGCCGTCGTCGAGGGTCGCGACATAGGCTCCGAGCGCGCCCTCGCCGCTCGCGAAGGGTTGCCAGTAATCATCGAAGTCGGCGAAATCCATGCGGATCATCAGCGACCGCTGGTCGATGTCAACAAGCCCGGCCTCGGCCCACATTCGCGCCATGGCACCGGGCGCGTAAATCGGGCGCCCCATCGTACGGTCCCGCGCTTGCGCGGCGGCTTCGTCGAGGGCAGCGGCCGTGTCCCACAACATGCGCTGGCCGGGGCTCCCGCCCGGCGAATCCCAGAAAGCGGCAACGACCACCCCACCCGGGCGAGTGACCCGTCGCATCTCAGCCACCATCAGCTCGGGCCGCGGGAGGACCGAGGGCAGCACCAGCATCGACAACGCGCGGTCGAAGCTCGCATCGGGAAAGCGCAGCGCGCAGCCGTCGCCCTGTTCCAGGCTGATGCGCGCGTCTTTATTCTTGGCCTTCGCTGCGGCGAGGTAGATCTCGGAATGGTCGATCGCGGTCAGCCGGGCGAGCATCGCCTTCTGCGGCAAGGTAAAGGTCAGGCTGCCGGTACCGCAGCCGACTTCGATCACCTCCTCGCCGTCGGCGATGCCGGCATGCTCGATAAAGAGCGGCGCCAAGCGCCGGCTCCAGCGGCCCATCAATCTTTCGTAATTGCCGGCATCGCGCGCGTTGAACATCGATGGCATGGTTGGCTCCTCGGCTGCGCGCGCTAGACTGCAAGCGAATCGCCCGTCGAACAAGCAGCGGGTGCTTGACAGGCGGGATCCGGGACGCTACGACTCGTCAACCGTGGTGATTTGAGCCGACCGGCTTGCGGCCACGTTAAACAAACCGCTAAAAGGTCGTGAGTTCTGAAAGGAGCCCTGGCCCGCGCGGGACCGGGGCTTTTCTATACCCGATCGGCGCGGCCACAAACTGGAGAGACCCGCCGATGACCAACAAGCCTGTCCTGCCCCCCGATCTCGCCGACCATGCCGCACCGGCGACGATCCTCGTCCGCGGCGGTGCCGTGCGCAGCCCCCATGACGAGACCTGCGAGGCGCTGTTCCTGACTTCGGGCTTTGTCTACGACGATGCCGCGGCGGCCGAGGCGGCGTTTGCCCAGGACGGCTCGCGTTACGTCTATTCTCGCTATCGCAACCCAACGGTAGCGATGTTCGAGGAGCGGCTGCGGCTGCTCGAAGGGGCCGAAGCGTGCCGCGCCACCGCGAGCGGCATGGCGGCGGTATTCGCCGCCCTACTCTGCCGATTGCGCGCCGGCCAACGGGTGGTGTCGAGCCGGGCGTTGTTCGGCTCGTGCCATTACATCGTCGCCGATCTGCTGCCGCGCTGGGGCATCGAGACCGTGCTCGTCGATGGGCGCGACCCCGGCGCCTGGGAGGCAGCACTCGCCGGCGGGGCCGCACTCGCTTTTTGCGAAAGCCCGTCGAACCCGGCGATGGAGATCATCGATTTGGCTGAGGTCGCCCGCCTGACGCACCGCGCCGGCGGCCTCTTCATGGTCGACAACGTCTTCGCGACCCCGTTGCTGCAGAAGCCGCTGGCGATCGGCGCCGATGTCGTCGTCTATTCGGCGACCAAGCATATCGATGGCCAGGGGCGCTGCCTCGGTGGTGCCATCCTGGCGTCGGAGAAATTCATCAAGGATGATCTTGGCCTATTCTACCGTCACACCGGACCCTCGCTCAGCCCGTTCAACGCCTGGCTATTGCTCAAAGGGCTCGAGACGCTCGAGCTCCGGGTCGATCGGCAGTGCCGCACCGCCATGGCAGTCGCCCGGTATCTCCAAACCCATCCGAAGATCACGCGAGTGATCTACCCGGGCCTGCCGAGCCACCCGCAATACGAATTGGCGCGGCACCAAATGAAGCAAGGCGGCTCTCTCGTGTGCTTTGATGTCGCCGGCGACAAGGAGGGCTGCTTCCGCTTTCTCGACGCGTTGCGGCTCATCGACATCTCAAACAATCTCGGTGACTCGAAGAGCCTCGTCACCCACCCGGCGACAACCACCCATTCCCGGCTCAAACCCGAGGCGCGGGTCGAGTTGGGAATCAGCGACTCGCTGGTGCGCTTTTCGGCTGGGCTCGAAGCGGAGGCCGACCTGCTCGACGATATTGAACGGGCGTTGGACCTGGTCTGAGGCGACGGGGTAGCCCCTTCCCAGCGGCCCCTTCGACCGATACCTTGCGCGCCTATTGGTTCTCCCTGGAGGTAGGTAATGGCAGTTATTGCAGTAATCGCTCAGGGCACGATGGGGTCCGGCGTCGGCCGGCGGTTGCGCGAGAGCGGGGCCGAAGTCCGAACCCTGCTCTCGGGACGAAGCCCGGCCAGCGCCGAGCGCGCGCGAGCAGCCGGCATGGTCGCCGCGGCCGATCAGCGCGCACTGCTTGATGGCGCCGACTTTTTCTTGTCGATCCTGCCGCCTGGCGAGGCCGAGCCCCTGGCCCGCCGCCTAGCGCCGACTCTCGAAGCGCTCGACAGGAAGCCGGTCTATCTCGACTGCAACGCAGTGAGCCCACAAACCGCGATCCGCATTGGTGAGATCATTGCGCCGACCGGTGCTCATTTCGTCGATGCCGGGATCATCGGCGGGCCGCCGCGTCCGGGGTATAAAGGGCCGTCGATCTACGCCTCTGGCGAGCATGTCGCCGAGGCTCTGCCATTGCGCGATTGGGGGATTAATTTGCGTGCGATCGACGGTCCGATCGGCGCCGCTTCGGCTGTCAAGATGTCCTATGCCGGGATCACCAAGGGCACCACCGCGATCGCTGCCGCGATGCTGCTCGGCGCAGCACGCTTCGGCTGCGGCGAAGCGTTGATCGCCGAGCTGTCGGACAGCCAGCCGCAGATGCTCGCGCGGATGCGAAACGGCATCCCGGGGATGTACGACAAGGCCTATCGCTGGGTCGCCGAGATGGAGGAGATCTCGGATTTTCTCGAAAAAAATCCGCCGTCACGGGATATGTATGCCGCGATCGCCCGGCTCTACGACTATCTCGCGGCGGCGCACGCCGAGGGGCAACCCGGCCGCGACAACGCCATTCGGACCCTCGATCGCGTCCTCGGGCGCGGCTGAGATTTGAGCTTCCCGGCCGTTCGCGAAGCGAGGGTCAGGCGCCCGGCCAACGATCCGGCGGCGTCTGAGCTGATTGCTGGACATGCAACTAAGTCGTTAACAGGCGGCGATCGTGTTTTTACTATTTTCGCAATTTCCTCGCATTTGACATGTAACTGACGAAAGTTTCGAGCAATCTGACGCTTGGGCTGACCTCTTTTCGACGCTCCGTGTGTTACAAACCGTTACAGATAATGGCAAACATTAACAGGCTTATATGACTTCATCTTCTTTGGCTTGCATGAGAACGCGATTCGAGGCCGCTCTCGAAGGCGAGCCTCCATCCAGCGAATGCCCCCATTGCCTCGACCCGGTGTTTGGACCCGGGTGGTGGTGCGAAAATTGTAATATTTGTGCTTTTCCCGATATGATCCTCGATGCCGACTATGAGCCGGAACCCGTCGAATCCGAAGGCGACGAGGAGCCCGACGACGATCTGAGCTGAGCTTCTCCTAGGTAGGACCCCTCCGCCTAGCGAAATCAAGGAGCAACCGGACAACTCCTTCGCCGGGGCGAGGGAGTCATCAACCTTGAGCGACTTGGTGGCCCGCGAGATGCTCAAGGACCCGTACAAGCCCCGAATGGTCCCAGCCTTTGCCGCCGAGCGCGGCGGCGGCGTTAAACAATTCCTGGGTTGTCGCCGTATTGGGCAATGGAAGGCTGAGCGCGCGTGCCCCTTGCAGAGCGAGGTTCAGATCTTTCTGGTGCAACTCGATGCGAAAGCCCGGGTCGAAGGTGCGCTTGATCATCCGCTCACCATGGACTTCAAGGATGCGCGATGCGGCAAACCCGCCCATCAGCGCCTGCCTGACCTTGGCGGGGTCAGCCCCGGCGCGCGAGGCGAACACCAGCGCCTCGCCGACCGCCTCGATGGTCAGCGCGACGATAATCTGGTTTGCCACCTTGGTCGTCTGGCCGTCACCGTTGCCGCCGACCAATGTGATATTCTTGCCCATCAGTTCGAAGAGCGGCTTCACTTTGGTAAACGCACGCTCGGGCCCGCCGATCATGATTGTCAAGGACGCCGTCCTGGCGCCGACCTCACCGCCCGAAACCGGCGCGTCGAGGTAGTCGCACCCCTTCTTGTTGATTTCGGCAGCGAAGAGCTTGGTCTCGATCGGCGAGATCGAGCTCATATCGACGACAATCTTGCCGGGCAACAGCCCATCGGCGACGCCTTCCGGATCGAACAGCACATTCCTGACATCAGGCGTGTCCGGCACCATTAGGATGACGATCTCGGAACGCTCGGCGATCGCCTTTAACGTGTCACAGACCGTGGCACCAGCCTCGCGAACATCCGCCGGAAGCCGACGCTTGCCATAGACGAAGAGCTCGTGTCCGCCCTTGATCAGGTTGAGGGCCATCGGATGACCCATGATCCCGAGCCCGACAAAACCGATCTTCATGACCCCTCCTGCCCGCCTTGGTGAGACGCGATCGCCGCACATTGCAACAGTTTCGGCCGAAGCCTCAAGCCGGGCGGCGGTCTGCTCCGCGACTGCCGCGGGATTACCGAAGTTTGAGAAGTTACGACGCGCTTCCAACTCCGACCGCTGCATTCGCGTCGAGATGTGCCGAGCCCGCGAACAGGAGCCATGGCGCTGGCGTGAGCGCCCGCTGCGCCAGTGTCAAATCGGGGAGCGGCCCCGAATGGGCTCTGATCGCGGCGTCGTAATTCTCGCCGACGATATCGACGTACCGGTCGGTTGCATCAAAATCGGCGAAGACCGCAGCCTTAAACGCCAGGTGCGCGGGCGAGCCAGGGATCGAGATCGTCCTCAAGCCCGATCAGCGCAAAGCCAAACGCGACCGACTGGAAGTTTTCGCCGTCGGCGAGCCGCTGTGCGCCGAACCGCTCCTCGAAGACGCGGCGGACCGCGGGGATGAACGAGCTGCCGCCGGTCAGAAACACGCTGTCGATCTCGTCGACCGGCACGCCCTCGGTGTCGAGCAGCCGGTCGACGGTCTGTCCGATGCGGCCGATGTCGTCGGCGATCCAACTCTCGAAATCAGCGCGCGAAATCTCCTGCTCGATACCGATGTCACCAAGCCCGAGCACAAAATCGGCGCGCCGCGCCGCTGACAGCTTCACCTTGGTATCCGACACCGCACGATAGATGTTGAACCCCCAGTCGTTGCGAATGACATCGAGGAATTTGGCGATCTTGTCGGGCGATAGCGAGGCGCGCTGCAGGCGCTCGAGTTCGCGGATGTGCTCTGGTGTCTTGAGCATCGCCAGCTGATGCCAGCGGGCAAAGCTCGCATGATAGTGCTGCGGGATTGGCAGGATCTTGTCGATCGACTTGAACAATGTTCCCTTGCCGAGCCGCGGCGACACGACCTCGTCGATGATCCGAGAGTCGAAATTATCGCCGGCAACCGCAAGCCCGGCATGGCCGATCGGGGTCGCCGCATACTGGTTGCCGCGCCGCTCGAAGCGGATCAGCGAGAAATCGCTGGTGCCACCGCCGAAATCGCAGACCAGAACTAGCGCATCGGCGGTCAGGCGCTGGGCGTAGTAATAGGCGGCGCCGACGGGCTCGTAGACATAGGCTGGATCAAGGATGCCGATCCGGCGATAAGCCTCGCCGTAGCGCCGGATCGCTAGCGCCTCATCCGGCACCGCGCCGACAAACGTGACTGGCCGCCCCGAAACCACGCGATCGCCGGGTTCGACGAACAGGCTGTCGGCATCGGCGATCGCATGTCGAAAAAACACCGACAGCAGATCCTCGAATTTGTAGCCGCGGCCAAAGATGCGGGTCTCGTCAAAAAGCGGGCTCGCGACATGGCTTTTTAACGATTGGATAAAGCGTGTCTCGTAAATGGACGCCAAATAGGCGCGGATCGCCTTGCTGCCGGCCTGGGCCTCGATGTCATGCCGGCTCGCCGACAGACGCTCAAAGCACAGCACCGAGCGGTAAAGGTCGGACAGCTCGCGGTCGTCGCGGAACGCGACCGCCCGCACCGTCTCGCCCGGTCTGGCCAGCGCGATGACAGTATTGGTCGTGCCGAAATCGATGCCGATCGAGCACCCGCCGCGCATATCGCTTTTCCAAGGATCCGATCGTCGATAACCGGGCAAAAATCCCGGTCATCCGCGTGGATCCCGAGGCAGGCCGGGCGATGACGGGACGGGACGCTTCTACTTTATTTCCCTTTCTTTTACCAGACTATTTGGTAGCTGCAGTGGCTGTTCATGTGGCTCCTGACGGTGCCGTGCTCATCGATCCGGGCGTCGATACGGACCCCGAATGAGCTATGCTTGACTAGCCCGCCTTGCGCGTTAGGACCCTTCGGAAGTAACGCCGGCTGTCCCGTTGTCTGCGCGACGCCATTGACAATTGTCAATGGCGGAGGCTGGCGGTTCGGCAGGCAGTTTCGGGTGGTGTATCCTGTCAAGCACACCCCCCGGGGTCCACGACACTCCAGCGTAGTTGCCGTCGAATCCCGTCCTCGGCGCCGGGAACTGCGCGGCGGCCCGCGTCGCCAGCGCGCACGTCGCGATCGTCAAAACTATTCTCGCCCGACTCGCCGGCGCCCGTGAAAAGATAATCGGACAGGTCCGGTTGCGCAAATGTCAACTCGCTGGAACCGCCTGCCATCCGGCATTGCACTGCGTTACATAAGGATAATATCCGGTAGGATCGGAACAGTAGTACCAAGTCTGCGAGGAGTACGGTTGGCTGTAGTCATAATATCCGTAGTCGGGATAATAGCCCCATTCGGGATATCCAAACAATCCACCGAAGAAAAACCCATTATTGTGAAATCGACCGTCGTGAAACCGGCCACCGTGAAACCCACCGCCGTGGAATCCGGAGAATCCACCGTGGACCCCACCCATCGCGCGAACGCCGCCGCCGTGAAATCCACCACCTCCGCCATGGAAAGCCCCACCGCCGCCGTGCGGACCGGCGTAGGCAAGATTTGGCTGGCTGAGCGCGGTTGCGCACAGCAGCGCCGCTGCGATTGCCAGAGCCCTTCCTATCCTGGGCCGGGCTCTATATTCGTTTAACCGTTTCATCGACGACTCCATTTGCACCGGCCGCCTATCACGCGTCTGTGACAGGCGAACGCGGTTTTTGAACCCTTCTAAGTGTTGATCAACGGCCTAAATCTGACGCGATATTTGTTGCATTCGGTGGTGAGAGGAATTCAGCAATGCGCCGCGCCGACCTTGCTGATTTAACGGCGTTCATGGCCGTCGCCGACAACCTCAGCTTCCGGGCGGCGGCGTCGCGCCTCGGCGTCACGCCGTCGGCGCTGAGCCACACGATGCGGCACTTCGAGGAGCGTCTCGGGTTCCGCTTGCTGAACCGCACAACTCGGAGCGTCTCGCTCACCGATGCGGGCCTGCGCCTGCTCGACCGGCTTGGGCCGGCGGTCGAGCAGATCTCTCGGGGACTGGAGGACCTCAAGGGCGAGCAGGGGCACCCCTTCGGGTGCTTGCGCCTCTATGTGACCCATCTCGCGGGTGCTGCGGTCATCGCGCCCGTCTGGGCGCGCTTTTTATCGACCTTTCCCGACGTCCAGCTCGAGGTCCACACCGCCGAGGCGCCGGTCGACATCGTCGCCAAGGGCTTCGATGCCGGAATCGGTCCAAGAGACTGGGCCGCTGCGGACATGATCGCCGTTCGAGTGACGGGGCCGATGAAAGTGGCCGTGGTCGGCGCGCCAACCTACTTCGCACGACGGCGCCCGCCGCGCACACCCGATGATCTCGTCCATCACAGCTGCGTTCAATATCGCCGGGCGGCGGGGTCCGTGTTCGAGTGGCCATTCGAGCGCGACGGCAAATCGCGACGAATTGCGCTGGATGGCCGGGTCATGGTCAATGATACCGATATGGCGGTTCGCGCAGCAGTCGACGGGTTGGGAATTGCGTACACGATCGAAGCTCTCGCCGACCCGTTCCTGCGCTCGGGGCAGCTGGTACGCGTGCTGGAAGATTGGTCGCCCTTCTCTGACGGGCTCTTTCTCTATTATCCCGGCCACCGGCAGGTGCCGGTCGCGCTCCGCGCGCTCATAGACATGCTCCACGCCGTCCGCGGATCGGCGCCGGTCAAAGGCCTGATCGAGATACCCTTCGCGGCCGAGTGAACGCGCTCGGGGCCGCCCCAGCGGCGGGTCTCCCCCGGGTGGCGAACGCTCCCGGCGCGCGGGCCATTCATGAATGTCTCTCATTTCCAAATCAAATTTGTAGCGATTGTGAAACGCCCGCTCCGCCCGCATCTCCGGCTCGCTAACTCGAAGACCGGGTCAAAGCCGTCGGCGGGCAACCCGGAGATCATCCCTGAATCCGGAGCATTCAAACATGTCGGAATACGACAACGACGATCTTTGCAGCCTTCGTGCGGCGCTGCTGGATCATCCCCTTTATGCGCAGGTCGCTTCCGTCGCCGATCTCAGGCGCTTCATGGAAGATCACGTCTTTGCGGTGTGGGATTTCATGTCGCTGCTAAAGCGGCTCCAGCAGGATATGACGTGCATTAGGGTCCCGTGGTTCCCGGCCGACGATGCAAAGGCCGCGCGCCTGATCAATGACATCGTGATCGGCGAGGAGACCGATGTCGATCCCGACGGCTCCTATGTCAGCCACCTCGCTCTCTACCTCCGCGCCATGGCGGACATCGGCGCCAGCACGCGCCAGTTCGAGAAGTTCCGTTCGCTTGTGTTGGTCGGCGTTCCGGTCGAAATAGCCCTGGCACGGATCGGTGCACCGGCCCATGTGCAAACCTTTGTCGCGCATACGATGACGCTGGCCAATTCGGGCTCGACCGAAGAGGTCTTGGCGGCATTCTTCTACGGACGCGAAGACATCATCCCGGAGATGTTTCGCAGGCTTCTCGACACGCTCTATGGTGCCAAGCACAACAACGATCGCCTGCGTCATTTCATCTACTACGTTGATCGCCACATCGAACTCGATGGCGACAGTCATGGTCCCATGGGGCGCGAGTTGCTCGAAGATCTGCTCGCGGATTCGCCGCATAAGGGCGAGCGAGCGCTGCATGCCGCGTGCAGCAGCATCAAAGCCCGGATCGAGCTGTGGAACGGCACATTGACCAAGCTCCGGTGCAGCCGCGGCGTGGAGCGGTCGGTCGAGTGTGATCTGCCGAATGACCGATGGGCCGGAGTTAAAATGGCTGGGGCGATGGAGCGCTTTTGAAGAGCGTCGAGCGGCGAAAGGCTGAAACAAAGCTCGACAGAATCGAAGCCGACAATGGCTCTTGATCGGTTGCTGGGGCGATCGGGCGCGTTAAGCAAGACGGCCCGCATCTTGCCGGTGCGTGTGGCTGGTGGGATCGAGCCGAGTACTTTCACGCGCTCGATGCACAGTGCGATCGCGGCTCTCGGCCGCCGCGATCGCGCGTGCCATTGGGGCTCTCTGCAGTGACCTCCGTCAGGCCCTGGCAATGCTGCCATCTTCCCGTCTATTCGCTATCGCGACCGCGATTCCGCCTATTGGGTCGACCAGAGGGGACATAGTCGAACGCGTCAGGCCCTTGTTCGGGCGCACATGCTGTCGCGCGTTTCTTCCCGGATGCTGAGAGCTTGACCCAAAAGTTTGTGGCGTTGCGCCGAATGCATGATTCGCGGCTACAGGGCTCACGGTGATGGCGAACAGCGGTGTGGATGGAGGAGCATCGTCGGATATATCGCCGGGAAGGCGGCGGATATCCGAGTGATCTGAGAGCTGCGGAGTGGACGCGGCCGGAGCCGCTGATTCCCGGGGCGACACCCGGCGGGCGACCGCGCAAGACCGACATGCGAGCGGCGCTGAACGCCATTTTATATCTGCTGCGCACCGGCTGCCCGTGACGGTACCTGCCGCGCGAGGGGTTTCCGCCGCGTTCGACGGTCTACAACATCTTTCGCAAGTTCCAGCGCGATGGGACATGGGAGGGGATCTGGGCCGAGCCGCGCATGGCGTTGCGTGAGCAGACGGGCCGCGGGTCCAGCCCTTCAGCCGCCGTTCTCGACAGCCAATCGGTGAAATCGGCGGAAAAGCGGGGCGGTAAAGACGACGCAGTGGGTTACGACGCCGGCAAGAAGGTGAAGGGCCGTAAGATCCACGCCCTGGTCGATACCGAAGGACTGCCAATGCGGGTCGTTGTCCACTCAGCCGCGATCCAGGACCGTGACGGGGCCGGGCTAGTGCTCGACAAGACGCTGGCGGTTCCCCTGGCTCGAATTGATCTGGGCCGATGGCGGCTACAGCGCCCGGCAAGTTGACGCTGCGGTGGCAAAGGTGCCGCCGCTGCGCCTGGAGATCGTCAAGCGGCGCGACGACATTAAGGGCTTCGTCGTCCTGCCGCGCCGCTGGGTGGTTGAGCGTACTTTCGCCTGGTTCGGACGAAACCGGCGTCTCGCCAAGGACTTCGAGAACCTCGCCGAAACACTGGCCACCTTTGTTATCCTCGCCTCCATCCAGCTTGCCCTCAGGCGACATGCCAGGGCGTAGGTCGTGAACTCAGCAAACACCGGTTGAGATGTCGGAGGTCCGCAACCTGAACGGCTCCCGCTGCCAAGGGCGAGCGGCCGCTGTGGGTTCGGTGAAGGGACGTTCGCGGGAGCGTGCGGTGACGACGAGGTTGCGCCGAAACCTGCCGTTCGTCGGACGAGCGGAACCAACGGGAGACGCCCGTTAGGGGTCATCCGCCGACGTTGGCTGGAGGCACTACTTCACCTATGAGCGGTTGTTAACCATCGCTTGTCACTTGCATGTCTCTGCGGCATGTAATCCATTATGCTTGTTTCCAGCAGGCGAGCCGAACTCGGCCATGCCAGAACAGGGGCTTCGGGGAATTTGCACTACAACTGCTGGACGCGTGGCTCCGTACCGCTGAAATTTCAGCTCGGCGACGTACACCTCGGCAAGGTGGTGCTGCCGCTCCTGCGGCGCGCCGCAGAATTAGATGAACCGCCGCTGGACATCGGCGACACGCCTGAGCCGCCGGCCGCACTCGACGGTGCTGACGGCTACGTCGTCTGGTCTCAACCACTGACTAGAAGGTTACCGGTTTTTAGCCTGCGTCCTGGTGCGGTCGTTTATGCGCCTCGACAATATCGACGTTTCTCGATCCAACTTTCCGGGAATTTTGAGCAATATATGGCGAGGTTCTCTGGCAAGACACGCTCCGGCATCAGGCGAAAACTTCGCAAGTTTGCGGAGGCCTCGGGCGGCCGCATCGATTGGCGGGCATACCGAACACCGGCTCAGATGTCGTTATTTGTGCGGTCGGCCAGGAAAGTATCTACCAAGACTTACCAGGAGAGACTTCTCAAGAGCGGATTTCCTGATAATCCAGAGTTCCTTGCATCTGCATTAACTCTTTCAGAAAATGATTGTGTTCGTGCCTACATCTTGTTTCTAGATGGCAATCCCGTTAGTTATTTGTACTGCAGAGTAAAAGATGAGATGGTATCGTATGACTACCATGGTTATGATCCGACTTACGCTAAGCTCTCTCCTGGCACGGTCCTCCAAGTCCTTGCGTTGGAAGCCCTGTTTGCAGAGCAGCGGTTTAGGACATTCGATTTCACGGAAGGCGAGGGACCGCACAAAGAACGCTTCTCGACGGGACACTGTTTCTGTGGCGACATTTACGTCATCCGTCGGCGGATTATGCCAATATCCTTCGTCATGTTTCACCACGCCGTCAACACAACGTCTGCTTCAGCAGGAAACCTTTTAAACCAGGTGAAACTCAAGTCGCCACTACGACGATTATTGAGAGGCACCGGGGAATTTTTGCCCTCATAAATGCGGCAACAGTCGATAAAGTTTCAATCGACGCATTTTGCCCTATTCTTACGTACGTAACTTTCGGCGCTTGACCCTGCCGGTGCAATCGCCAACCGGTCGCTTCGTCCTGATGTCCGCTCTCCCGCGCTCTGCTGCACTGTCCCTTGAGACGGCTTCTTGATGCCCAGCTGGTTGGGCAAGCTGAGCTACGCGTGGCGCCGGCACGGGCCCACCGGCCTGCTCTGGCTGGTGGCCTATAACGCCGCGTATCATGCCCGGGCTCTTGTCTTCCCGGTTCATCGCCAATCTTTGGTGGACCGGTTTGATCAGGAACATGGTACCGACACCGGCGGAACGCGTACGACTGCCAGCCTCGACGTGGTCAACTCGCCCGTCGCCATCTATGCCGTCCAATACGAACCGAGCGACGCTCAACTCGTGCGGGATCAGCTCGACAAACTCGATATCGATCCAGCACAGTTCACTTTTGTAGATTTGGGATCCGGCAAGGGCAGGGTCCTGCTGATTGCCGCCGAGCGTCCTTTCAGAGAGGTAATCGGCATCGAATTCTCCCGCGAGCTGCACGAGATCGCATTGCGAAATATCGGCCGCTTGCCACGACAGCTCGCCGCCGGCGCCCGGGTTCGCAGTGTCAACGGCAATGCGGCCGAGGTCGCGCTGCCAAAAGGCAATTTGATTTGCTATTTCAACAATCCGTTTCGACCGCCGATTATCTGCCGAGTTGCCGAGCGGCTGGTGGCACAGCACCGCGATCATGGCTGCCACATCCTCGTTGTTTACGTCGTCCCGTGGCATCGCGATGTGTTCGAGAGATGCGGCATATTCAGGATTCTCCATGAAAGCCGGGATGCTGTGATTTTCACCACGATGCAAGGTCACGCCGCATGAAGTTCGACATTCAGTTTTTCCCTAGCGTTAGACCCGATCAAAAATCGGGCGCCGGCTATTTTCGCGATGCGCTGCGCCTTGCTGAGGAGCCGAGCTGAGTCGGCAGTCTGGATTGGGACCCCTCTGGCTGGCTTCAAGTTCCGTTAGTCGGACACCTCGGCCACCCAATGGCGGGAGAAGCCGGTCCCGAGGGGCATTGCGAACGGCAGGTCTGGGGCATGAAGACCTGTTCCCGCGGTCAAAACCGAGCGGCCGTTCTCGGTGTGGAAAGCGGTCGCTCTGCTGCCGATGAATAGGTCATGTGGGCGTTTGGGTCAGGTTCTGAGCAGCTAGTGTGGTGACTCACGCACAGGTTTACAATTAGCCGTTAGGTAGCACTGGAGGCCTGCCCAAGGCTGCGCGTCCGCGATTGACCTTGAGGATGATGTCATGGGCGGACTTTGTCCAGATAAAGGGCTTGAGATGGGTGTTGTTGTGCGCAATGTAGTCGTCGATGGCGGCGGTGAGCTCGGCGACACTTTTGAAGACACCGCGACGAATTCGCTCGGCGGTTATTTTTCCGAACCAACGTTCAACAAGATTGAGCCACGAAGACGAAGTCGGAATAAAATGGAGGTGAAAGCGAGGATGCCTGACAAGCCAACCCTTGATCCTTGGATGCTTGTGCGTCGCATAATTGTCGGCGATGCAGTGAATATCCAGCTTCTGAGGCGTTGCCCGGTCAATAGATTTCAAGAATTTGAGGAACTCTTGATGACGGTGCCGCGCCATACATTGGCCGATAACCTCGCCTTTGAGGATATCGAGCGCGGCAAATAACGTTGTCGTGCCATTGCGCTGGTAATCATGCGTCATCGTTCCCGCACGGCCCTTCTTCATCGGCAAGCCGGGCTGTGTGCGATCAAGAGCCTGCCCCTGGCTTGAACAGGGGGCTTGGATTTGGCTTTTCTCGTCAATACAAAACACCAGCGCGTGTTCCGGAGGGTTGAGGTAAAGACCGACGACATCCTCCAGCTTCTCAATGAAATGAGCATCGTTCGATAGTTTGAATGTTTTGACCAGGTGCGGTTTTAATCCATTGGCTTGCCAGATCCGCTGCACGGATGCTTTGCTGACACCGCAGGTCTCCGCCATGCGGCGGCAGCTCCAATGCGTGGCGTTGGCCGGCGGTGATTGCGTTTTGGCGACAATCTCCGCCTCCTTGCTGCGGGCCACCGCTTCAAAGCTTTTGCCCCGCGGCCGGTCTTCATAAAGCGCCTTCACGCCTCCTTCCACATACCGCGCTCGCCAATCCACAATCGTCGGTCGCGATGTTCTTAGCTCCTTGGCCAAAGCGTTGTTGGACCGTCCCTCCGCCGCTCCAAGGATAATTCGCGCCCGCAGCGCATGGCGCTGCTCCGTTCTCCCCGAACGAACTATCCTTTCCAGCTCAGCTTTGTCCTCAGCCGTTATCGCCAGTGCCGTGCTGCTTGCCCACATGCCACACAGCATAGCAGGTCCCGAATCATATGTAAAGCTTTGCGCGAGACACTACACTAGGAGCGCACACGCCGAATCGGGCGGCGGCTCGCCTTCTCCAGCACAAGCGCCGCAGCGTTCTCAACCGCCACAAGCGGTGGAGCAGCATCGCGTCTTATCGAAAGCAGCGCTCGGCATGAACTTGAGAACCGGCTTGTCGGGGTCACGGCACAACGAAGGCGCGTGCGTCCCAGTCTGCAAGCTTCGCTGAGCGGCTGTGTTGCGATAATTACGTCTTGGAATTGCCATATTAGTATTGCATTGTTCGGCGAACGCTCGTAAGCGCTTCGCGCGGGAGCAAAGGGAGCGGATGGCTGATGGGCTTCATCAACACCGATGGGTCGAGCTCGGGGAAGGGTCTTGAGCCCGCCACGCGGCCCGATCGGCGTTACAACCTACGGTGAGCGTTTGCTGCAGATTTGCTGCAGATTCAGCAACCCTCGCTAGCCGACACTACCGAAAGTGGCAGACTGACCACGGCAGACGGCGCCCACCCCTGGGCAGAGCGAGGAGGAATGAGAAAACCCCGGATCGGGCGACTCGCTGACGTCGAGGTGATAGCGTGAGGTTCCGGTTTCTCGGGGGTAATCCATGCTGCGCCTATTGTCGGTGTTATGCCTCGTCTGCTTCACCGCGTCGGCGCCGGCGCAAGAGTATCAATTAAAGGAGCTGGCCGATGCTGCGCGCAAATGGCGCCAGGAGCTGATCGATAGCGTCCCAGCGAACAAGAAGCAGGCTAATCTCATCGCCGGATTGCGACGAACGGCCGAGACTGAATACCAGGCGAAGGACTACTCCGCCGCCATCGGCAAGCTGACGAGCGCCATCGCCAACGGCGTCGATGACGGCCTCCTCTGGCTGCGGCTCGCCCAGAGCGAGCTCGCCGCCAATGACGACCATGCGATGGCGAGCGCTTACAACGCCTATTTGAAATCGACCGACCCGGTCGAGCGCGGCACCGCCCTCTTTGTCATCGGTCGCGACTACGATCGCCACGATAAGCAGAAAGAAGCCCTAGCCGCCTTCGACGCTGGACTTGGCTTTACCCATCTTTCGGCGATCGCCGAACGCGCCGAGGAGCTGCGCCGGCTCGTCGCCTTCCGCGTCACCAAGGTCGAGGTGCAGGCCGAGGCGGATGAGGCACGCGCGTGCGTGCGCTTCAATGAGGAGATCGCGGCAAAGGCCGACATCTCGTACGGCGCCTATGTACGCAGCGAGCCAAAGCTCGATGGCATCGTCACCGCCCACGGCGATTCCTTGTGCCTCGACGGCTTGAAGCACGGCGCGATCTACAACGTCGACATCCTCAGTGGGCTCCCGGCCGCGACCGGCGAGCAGATGCGTGAGAAATTCACGACCCGGATCGCCGTTCCCGACCGCAAGCCGCAAATTCGCTTCTCCGGAGCCGGCTATGTCTTGCCCAAGCAGGACAGTTCGGGGCTGCCGCTCACCACGATCAACGTCGACAAAGTCAAATTGCGGCTAGTGCGGGTCAATGAGCGCAACCTGGTTCCGAGCATCGACGCCGAGCGGCTGACGATGAGCTTTTCGTCCTACGAGGTCGACGAGGTCATCAACCGCACGGGCAGCCTCGTCTGGCAGGGCGAGATGGCGATCACCGGCGAGCGCAACCGCGCGGTGACAACGGCGATCCCACTGAAGGACTTGCTCCGCGAGAAGGATCCGGGCGTCTATCTCGCGGTCGCCGAACGCGCCGATCTGCGGCAGGACGAATACGCCGAGCCGGCGACGAACTGGGTCCTGGTTTCGAACCTCGGGCTCGCCGCCTACAAGGGCACCGACGGGCTGGCGGTAAACGTCCGTTCGCTCGCCGACGGCAAGCCTCTGTCCGGCATCGCGGTCCAGCTCTACGCGCGCAACAACGGCAAGCTGGCGGAGGCGACCAGCGACGCTGGCGGCATTGCGCGCGTCCCCGGCGGATTGCTGCGCGGGCGTGGCGGCGACGAGCCTTTCGTCGTGACTGCGAAGGGCCCGGACAGCGACTTCAACTTCCTCGAGATCGGGCGCGCTGCCTTTGACCTCAGCGATCGTGGCGTTAGCGGCCGGTCTCAACCCGGCCCGGTCGATGCCTTCCTCTACACCGATCGTGGCATCTACCGGCCCGGCGAAACGGTCGAGCTCGTGGCATTGGTGCGCGATGACAAGGCCGAGGCATTATCTGGCTTGCCGATCGGCGTTCGGCTGTTGCGCCCCGACGGGATCGAGGTCGAGCATCGCCAGCTCTCGCTAACCTCCCCGGCCGATCGGTTGGGAGCGTATCATCAGAGCTTTGCGCTGCCGCGCGATGCGCGCATCGGCGCCTGGGAAGTCGAGCTGCGTCTCGATCCGAAGGCGCCGCCGATCGGCAGGGCCGAGTTTCGGGTCGAGGATTTCGTTCCGCCGCAGCTCAAGGTCGAGCTCACCGCCGCAGAGGAGCCGATCCGCCCCGCCGAGGCATTCCCGGTCAAGATCGCCGCACATTACTACTATGGTGCGCCCGGGGCGGGTCTCGGGACCGAGGCCGAGGCGGTGATCGCCCTCGATGACAACCCGTACCCGAACTACCCGGACTTTCAGTTCGGTCTGGCCGACGAAAAGTTCACCCCCGACCGGCGCGACATCGAGGCGCCGGTGACCGACGAGGACGGCAAGGCCCAGCTGTCGGTCGCGCTGAGCGATCTGCCTGATCTGACCCGGCCGTTGGCGGCGACGATCCGGGTCGGCGTCTTCGAGCCGAGCGGCCGGGCTGTGTCTGCGACCTTGACCCGATCGATCCGGCAACGACCGCTGGCGATCGGATTGCGCTCGCCGGCCGGCGCCGATGCGGTCCCGGAGGGTGCGGAGGCGGTGCTCGAGGTGATCGCGCTCGACCCCAAGGGCACCCCGGTCCCAACCAAAGGCCTACGGTTCGAGCTGCTGCGCGAGACCTGGGAGTACAGCTGGTATTCGGTCAACGGCATGTGGCGCCACAAATCGCATATCCGCAGCCAGCCGATCGACACCGGCGCCGTCGAGGTCGGAACCGACGGTCCGGCCAAGATCAGCCGTCAACTGCCGGCCGGACGCTATCGTTGGGAGGTGACCGATGCTGTGAGCGGAGCGCAGTCGAGCCTGCGCTTTCACGTCGGCTGGTGGGTCGAAGCCGAGCAACCGGACGTGCCCGACAAGCTCGAGGTGGTGCTCGACCAACCGAATTACCAACCCGGCGAGACCGCCAGGCTGTTCGTCAAGGCGCCGTTCGCCGGCGAGGCCGAACTCGCAATCGCCTCGGACCGAATTCTGTCGCTGCGTGCGTTGAGCCTGCCGGCCGGCGGTGCCACGATCGACATCCCCATCGACCAGGCATGGGGCAGCGGGGTCTATGCGTTGGTCAGCGCCTATCGGCCGTCCGATATCCCGGGGCCGCAACAGCGCGGCCCCGGGCGGGCGGTGGGCGTCGCCTGGCTCGGGATCGACAGCAGCCCCCGCACCCTCGTAGCGGCGCTGACCGCACCCGCCGTGGCGCGTCCGCGTAGCCCGGTCGAGGTCCCGGTCAAGGTGGCCGGACTCGCCGCCGGCGAGGAGGCTTTTATCACCGTCGCGGCGGTCGACGAGGCGGTCTTAAAATTGACCGAGTTCGCGAGCCCGGCGCCCGAGAAATACTATTTCGGCAAACGCCAGCTCGGGGTCGAATTGCGCGACCTCTACGGCCGGCTGATCGACGCGCGAGCGAACACGATCGGCGTGCTGCGCAGCGGCGGCGACAGCTTCGCCAAGCGCTCGGTCGCCGGGTTGCCGGATAAGAGCAGCAAGGTGGTCGCCCTGTTCTCCGGCCTCGTCCGGCTCGACGGCGACGGAGCAGCGCGGGTCCGCTTCGACCTTCCCGATTTCCAAGGCCAGCTGCGGCTGATGGCGGTCGCGTTCTCGGCACACAAGGTCGGTTCCGGGGTCGGTTCGATGACGGTGCGCGACCCGGTGGTGACGACCGTCTCATTGCCACGCTTTCTGGCACCGGGCGATAGCGGCCGCGTCGGGGTCACGGTCAACAATCTCGAAGGCGCAGCGGGCGACTATCACCTGACCCTGTCGGCGGGCGGCGCTGCCCACTTTTCGACGCCGGTGAACCGCACGGTCCAGCTCGCCGAGGGCGGCACTGTCGCCGATGGTTTTCCGCTGGTGGCGACAACACCGGGCAACGCAGCTTTGAAAATGGAGCTTTCCGGGCCGGGGGATCTGAAAGTCGCGCGCGATTTCACGATCGGTGTCCGTCCGGCGCAAGCTTATCAGCTGCGGCGCTTCGTTGGGCGGCTGCAGCCGGGAGAAAGCGTCACCCTCGACGACGGGGCGGCAGGCGAGTTCCTGCCGGCCACGGCGGAAGCCTTGCTGAGCGTCAGCCCGCGGCCCGATTGGGACGTTCCCGGCTTATTGCGGGCGCTCGACCGCTATGCCTATGGCTGTCTCGAGCAGACGACGAGCCGGGCGTTGCCGCTGCTCTACGTCGAAGACGTCGCGCGCTTATGGCATACCGATCCGGGTGCATCGACGGCGGGAACACTCGACGGCGCGATCGGCCATATCGTCGAGCTGCAGCGTTCGGACGGCAGCTTCGGGGTGTGGAGCGACAGCGGCGACACCGTGCCATGGCTCGACGCCTATGCCGCCGACTTTCTGATCCGCGCCAAAGAGCACGGCAAGAACGTGCCGGATTACGCGATCAAATCCGCGGTCGCCTGGCTGCACGATTATGTCCGCCAGGACCACTCGGAAATCGCCGAGTTGCCGGCGATGGCCTATGCCCACTACGTATTGGCGCGCGCCAAATCCGACGATCTAGACGGGCTGCGCTATTTCAACGACACACAATTGGCGCGGCTACCGACCCAGCTTGCCAAGGCGCAGATCGCCGCGGCATTGGCGCAATACGGCGACGCCGCGCGCGCCGCGGCGGCTTACGACGCAGCACTCGTAGCGGGGCCGCCGCCGCGGCCCGCCGGGATCCGTTACGTGGATTATGGCAGCGAACTGCGCGATGGCGCAGCCGTTCTCGCCTTTGCCGCGGCCAATCCCGGCGACCGGTCAAGACTGACCGCGGTGATGGACCGGATAGCCGAGCGCTTCACGCGAGCCGCGCGAACCAGTACACAAGAACAAGCTTGGCTCTTGATGGCGGCCGAGGCCGCGGCCCAAGCTGGCGGAGGCGAGATGACCGTGGCGGTCGGCAGTGGGGCACCCGAGACCCGCGATCAACCGCTTTATTTGCGCCGGCCGCTCGGCTCGGGCGGTCCCGATCAGACGGTCACCAATCGAGGGAGCACGCCGGTGTGGCGGGCGGTATCGATTACCGGGGTGCCGGTGGCGGATCTGCCGGCCGAAAGCAAGGGCTATACGGTGACTCGCAAGGTCTACGGGCCGGACGGCACGGACGCCGATCTTACCAAGGCGCGGCAGACCGATCTCTTCGTCGTCGTGATCAAGGGAACGCGCAGCAACGCGGCGCAGCCGGCGCAGACCCTCGTCGTCGACCTACTGCCGGCCGGTTTCGAGATCGAGACGGCGACGGTCTCGAAGGGGCGTTCCACCGTGGATTATTCCTGGCTGCCCGAGCTGACCGAGGCGACCTACACCGAAGAGCGCGACGACCGGTTCGTCGCGGCACTCGACCTCAAAGGCGGCGTCAAGGACTTCACCCTCGCCTATCTCGTGCGCGCCGTGACCGCCGGGGAGTTTGCCTATCCGGCTCTCGCGGTCGAGGATATGTACGAGCCCGAAACCAGCGGGCGCACCGCGATCGGCAAGCTAATCGTGGCTCCTCGGTAAATTCCCGGTTATTTCCCGGTTAGCCGATTTGTTTCCCGGTTCACGGCAGCAGATTTCGCGCTTCCGACGGCTGGGAATTACTTCGTAAATCGATGAAAGAATGAGGTTTTTGCGGTCCGGCTCGGTAAGCAACCGGTTTCTTACCCAGTTTTTCCCACAAAACCGGGTAAGGCGAGGTCGCTGGCTCGCCATTCCTGTCGCGGTGATCGCGTGCCTCGTCGCCACCGGTTTGTATTTCGTATCGCCACCCTCGCTCGACCGCAGCCATAGCGCTTCGGTACTTGTTCTCGCGGCCGACGGGTCGATCCTCCGTGGGTTCTTGACAGCGGACGGCAAATGGCGGCTGCCGGTCGAACCCGAGGCCGTCGACCTGCTCTACCGCCGCATGCTGATCGCGGCCGAGGACCGCCGTTTTGCCCGGCATCCTGGTGTGGATCCGATCGCCGCTGCGCGTGCCCTCTTCCAGCTTGGCCGCAGCGGCCACATCGTATCGGGCGCCTCTACCTTGACGATGCAAGCCGTGCGCCTGCTCGATCCTCACCCGCGCTCGCTCCTTGCCAAACTCGCCGAGATGGCCAGGGCACTGGCTCTCGAACGGCTATCCTCAAAGCAGGAAGTGCTGGGCCTCTACCTGACTTTGGCACCGTTCGGCGGCAATCTCGAAGGCGTGCGGGCGGCGAGCCTCGCCTATTTCGGCAAGGAGCCGGCCCGGCTTTCAGCCGCCGAGGCGGCATTGCTGGTCGCCATCCCGCGTTCGCCGGAGCGGCTGCGCCCGGACCGGTATCCCGACGCAGCCCGGGATGCCCGTAATCGTGTGCTGCTGCACATGGCAGAAGCCGGCGTGATTTCCCCGACGGCCCTAGCCGAGGCCCGCGAGGAAGCGGTTCCCCGGGCACGGCTGGCGATGCCGTTCCGCGCCCCTCACCTCGCGCGGGACTTGCGAGACGAGCAGCCGGCGGCACAGGTCCACCACTCGACGATCGACCCGCTGCTGCAACAGCGGGTCGAGGCCCTTCTCAGGCGCGAAGTCTCAGGGCTCGACCGGGAGGCTAGCCTCGCCGCGGTCGTTGTCGACAACCGCGATCGCCGAGTGCTCGCCTATGTCGGCAACGCCGATTTTGCTTCTGCGGCACGCCGGGGAACCCTCGACATGGCGCGCGCCCTGCGCTCGCCGGGATCGGCGCTGAAGCCGTTCATCTATGCAATGGGGTTCGACCGGCTGATCATTCACCCGGAGACCGTGCTGGAGGACCGCACGCGGGATTTCGGGGATTACGCGCCCTCTGACTTCGACGGTCGTTTCCAGGGCGAGGTGACCGCACGGGAAGCTCTGCAATTTTCGCTCAACCTGCCAGCGGTCGGGCTGCTCGACCGGCTCGGACCCGGTCGGTTCACGGCCGCACTCGGCGCTGCAGGGATTTGGCTGCGCCTACCGAAACCAACCGCCGAGCCGGGTCTCGCGGTGGCGCTCGGCGGCACCGGGATCACCCTGGCCGACCTGGTGCGGCTCTATGCAGCGCTATCGAGTGGCGGGGTAGTCGCGCCGTTACGCTATCGCGAGGATGATCCGGTCCCCGCAGGCACGGCGATCTTTGGGCCGCTCGCCGCCTGGTACGTCAATGACATCTTAGCCGAGGCACCGCCCCCGGCCGGCGTTCTGCCACCCGAAACCCGGCGCGGCCGCAAGCTCGCCTTCAAGACTGGTACATCTTACGGCTACCGGGACTTCTGGGCGATCGGCTACGACCCGGAGGTGACGACCGGCGTGTGGGCCGGGCGGCCCGACGGCACGCCGATGCCGGGCCACAGCGGCCGGCTAACCGCGGCACCGATCCTCTTCAAGATCGCAGACCTTCTCGGTCCGTCGCAGTCACGCGACACCAGCCCAGCGCCCCCCGGCGCCCTTTTGGTCGGCCGGAACGATCTGCCATCGCGACTACGTCGGCTCGAATCCCGCACGCTAGGCCCATCACAACCCGGCGGCCCCAAGATCATTTATCCGCCGGACGGGGCATTGATCGAATGGCGCGGGGAGGAAGTACCGCTCGAGGCGATCGGCGGCACGCAGCCGCTACGATGGGAGGTCGATGGCAGACCGCTAGCGCCGGGTCCGCCGCACCGCGGGACCTACTGGCAGCCCGAAGGTATCGGCTTCGTACAGTTCTCGGTGATCGACGCCGCGGGCCGCAGCGCCCGCAGCACGGTGCGGCTCTCCCCTTAGTGATAGGGCGGCCGGTGCAGACCTGCGGGCGAGATCGTAAAGATTTCGTGGCCCGCCGTGGTCACCCCGATCGTGTGCTCGAACTGCGCCGAGAGCGAGCGGTCCTTGGTAACCGCCGTCCAGCCGTCGCTGAGGATCTTTACCTCCCAGCGGCCGGCATTGATCATCGGCTCGACCGTAAAGAACATGCCTTCGCGCAGCACGGGGCCCTCTTCGGGGCGGCCGTAATGGAGGATCGAGGGGGCGTCGTGAAAGACGCGTCCGACGCCGTGACCGCAGAAGTCGCGCACCACCGAAAAGCGGTGGCTTTCGGCGTAACGCTGGATCGCGTCGCCGATCGCGCCGACGCGAATGCCAGGCTGCACGACGGCGATGCCGCGCATCATCGCCTCGTAGGTGACGTCGACCAGTCGCCTCGCCTTGACTGCGACGCGTTCACCGATAAAGAACATGCGGCTCGTGTCGCCGTGCCAGCCATCGAGAATCACCGTCACGTCGATATTGAGGATGTCGCCTTCCATCAGCCGCCGCTCGCCCGGGATGCCGTGGCAGACCACATGATTGATCGAGGTGCAGATCGATTTTGGGAAGCCGCGATAGTTGAGGGGCGCGGGGATCGCGTTGTGGTCGACAATAAAGTCGTGGCACAGGCGGTCGAGCTCGTCGGTGGTGATCCCGGGATGGACATGAGGGGTGATGAAATCGAGCGTCTGGGCTGCGAGGATCCCGGCCTGCCGCATGCCCTCGAATGCTTCGGGCCCGTGGATTTTGATTCGGCTGTCGCGAGCCTCTGAGGGCGCGAGACCCATCATCACATCCGGTGGCATAGCAAGCGTATTTCGCATCGTCGTTCGAACTCGAAGAGGCTCTTTGCTGCGACTTCAAGGTAGGCATTTGGCCGCGGCGCGGCAATCCTCCAAGCGGCACCGCCGACGATTGTGCGGGCTCGGGCTTTTGCCTATGAAATGGACGCGCACGGCTCGTGCACGACCCGGAGGAGAGAATCACGACCAGCAATCCCGAGCCCAAAATCGTCACCGCCTGCGTCTTGATCATCGGCAACGAGATCCTGTCCGGGCGCACGCAGGACGCCAATCTCGCCTTCCTCGCCCGGGGGCTGACCGAGATCGGCATCAGGCTGCGCGAAGCCCGGGTGATCCCCGACGACAGCGCCGTGATCGTGGCGACGGTCAACGAGGTGCGGCGCGGTTTCGATTATGTCTTCACGACCGGTGGGATCGGCCCGACGCATGACGACATCACCGCGCAATGCGTCGCCGACGCGTTCGGCGTGACGTTGATCGTCCATCCCGAGGCGAGGCGGCTGCTCGAAACCCACTATCCGCTAGGCCATCTGAACGAGGCGCGGCTGCGCATGGCGATGGTTCCCGAAGGCGCCGTGCTGCTCCCCAACCCGATCTCGCGCGCACCCGGTTTCCAGATCGGCAACGTCTTCGTGCTGCCCGGGGTACCGAGCATCATGCAGGGGATCTTCGAGCAGCTGAGGCACCGCCTCGTCGGCGGAACCAAGATGCTCAGCCGCAGCATCAGTTGCCACCTCGCCGAGGGTACGCTGGCTAAGGACCTGGGCGCGTTACAGTTGCGGTACCCCGATCTCGAGATCGGCTCCTACCCGTATTTCCGGCGCGGCGATTTCGGCGTGACCTTGGTGTTGCGTGGTACCGAGAAGGTGCGGCTCGCCGCCGCGGTCGAAGAGCTCAACGCACTGATCCGCACTCTCGGCGGTGACCCACAGGAGGGATTGAGCGAAGCCTAACCAGGACCCCCGACCAGGCAGAGGTCGGCCCGGCTGGGTTCGCGCTTTTCCCGCCGCGGCGCCGGTTGTACGCTGGCCCCCCGCGCGCTGCGCCGCAGAGCAGCCGTGACACAACAGCTAAAAGCCGCGCCTCCTCCATCATGGACATCTACCTGCCGATCGCCGAGGTGTCGATCGACGTCTTTGTCCTTTTGGGACTTGGCGGAGCGGTCGGTTTTCTCACAGGCGTCTTCGGGGTGGGCGGCGGCTTCCTTCTCACCCCACTCCTGATCTTCATCGGCGTCCCGCCGACCGTCGCCGTCGCCTCGTCGGCTAACCAGCTCGTAGGGGCTTCGGTCTCGGGTGTGCTGGTGCATTGGCGACGCGGCAACGTCGACTTCAAGATGGGATACGTGTTGCTGGTCGGCGGTCTCGCCGGGTCGGTCTTGGGGGTATGGATCTTCACGCTGCTAAAACAACTTGGACAGATCGAGCTTGCCATCTCTCTGTGCTACGTGGTCCTGCTCGGCACGCTGGGCTCTATGATGATGGTCGAGAGCATCTATTCCCAGTTGCGCCTGCATCGGCCGGGAGTGCGGCGACGCAAGCTACATCAGCACAACTGGATGCACGGGCTGCCGCTCAAAGCGCGCTTCCGCCGCTCAAAGCTCTACATCAGCGCGCTATTGCCCATCGGCCTCGGTTTTGTGGTCGGCGTGTTCAGCGCAATTCTCGGCATCGGCGGCGGCTTCATCATGGTGCCTGCGATGATTTACATGCTAGGCATGCCAACCGCCGTAGTACCGGGGACCTCGCTGCTGCAGATCATCTTCGTTGCGGCAAATGTGACGCTGCTTCAAGCCTATACCAACCGCACGGTCGACGCCGTGCTCGCCCTCGTGCTGCTTGTCGGCGGTGTGATAGGCGCCCGGATTGGCAGCCGTTTCGGTACGCGGCTGCGCGGCGAGCAGCTTCGCCTCCTGCTCGCTCTGCTCGTGCTTGCGGTCGCCGCGAAGCTTGCCTTCGACCTGACGGTGCGCCCGTCCGATCCCTACTCCATCACTTGGGAGAAGACATGAGCCGCGCCCCGGCGACGAAGTATCCAGGATCCGATCCGGCCAGCACTCGCCTAAGCAGGCTGACGGAGCGGACCGGTGGCTGGCACTTTCAATTGATGGCCCTAATATTATTTTGGGCTGCACCGGCGCGCGCCGAAGCGCTGGTGGCCGACCTCACCAGCCACCTGATCGCCATCACGACCGGCTTTACTGGCGCCTCAGTCGTGCTGTTCGGGGCAATTGATGGCCCGGGCGACGTCGCAGTCGTTGTCCGGGGCCCAGACCGCGAGATGGCGGTTCGGCGTAAGAGCCGTATCGCGGGCATATGGGTGAATTCTCAAGAGGTGATCTTCGACAATGTCCCGAGCTTTTATTTCGCCGCCGCGAGCCGGCCGCTCGAAGAGATCGTATCGCCAGCTACTGCGGCGTTCTATCGGCTCGGTGTTACTAACCTGGAAATGAAGCCTGAGGGGATCACGTCGCCGCTGGTCGCCGAAGAGTTCGTTACGGCGCTCGTCCGGACGCAGCAGCGCGCGAGACTGTTCCCAAATTCTGTGAGCAAGGTTAACTTCATCGGCGAACGGCTGTTTCGCACGACAATCGAGTTCCCTTCGAACGTGCCGACCGGGACTTATCTCGTCCAGGTCTTCCTTGTCCGCGATAAGGACGTCGTCGGTGGTCAGACGACCCCGCTCGTGGTCTCGAAGGTGGGCATCGACGCCGATGTTTTCGGCTTTGCCGGTCGGCAGCCTGCGGTTTATGGAGCAATCGCGGTGGGGATCGCGATGTTAGCAGGATGGCTGGCGAGCCTACCGTTTAGAGGCGCCTGATCCCGAAACGGATAGGCGGAGGGATGGCCCGATGGAAGGAACCGCAAACCCGCGTGTGTTTCTTGTGGTGGTTGACGAGTCCAAAGAGCTTCAGGTTGCTCTACACTACGCTGCGCGCCGGGCAGCACATACGGGCGGGCGGATTGCGCTTCTTCATGTAATCGAGCCGTCGGAACTACAGCATTGGATTTCGATCGAGAATATCGCCCGCGAAGAACGCCGCGAGGAAGCCGAACAGCTAATGCAACGTCTCTGCGAGGAAATCGCCCCGATCGCTGGAACGATACCGATCGTCTATATCCGCGAAGGTCGCCGTCACGACCAGTTGCTCGCATTGATTGCCGAGGAGCCGAGCATTTCGATACTCGTGCTCGCAGCTGGAACCGGACCGGAAGGACCAGGGCCGCTGATCACTTATCTGACCGGCAAGCCCGCCGCCCGTCTTCGTATTCCGATCACGATCGTCCCCGGCGGCCTCACTTTGGAGCAACTCGACGCCGTGAGCTGAGGCGGCCTGGCGCCTTGATTTCAACCGACGCCGTCATGACGGCCTGCCGAGCATTGATTCGTCGCGCTAAATCCCCATGCTAAACATGCGTAGTTTCATTTTCTCTTTCGGAGCCATCGATGTTCATTCAGACCGAGCAGACCCCGAATCCGGCGACCCTAAAGTTCCTGCCTGGTCGCATGGTCATGGCTTCGGGCACGGCAAACTTTACCGAGCCGGAGGTGGCATCGCAGATGTCGCCGCTGGCGGAACGGCTGTTTGCCCTGCCGCAGGTCACGGGCGTCTTCCTCGGCGCGGATTTTATTACGGTAACGAAGGACGCCGAAGGCGATTGGTACCAGCTAAAGCCAGCAATTTTGGCGGTCATTATGGAACACTTCACGGCGGGGCGACCGGTGATGTTCGCAGGAGCCGCTGATAGTGCGTTCGTGGAAGCGCAGCAAGAAGACGAGGACGAAGTCGTTTCCCAGATAAAGGAGCTCCTCGAGACACGCGTGCGCCCAGCGGTCGCGCAAGATGGCGGAGATATCATCTTTCACGACTACGAGGACGGCGTGGTTTACCTCCACATGCAGGGTTCATGCTCAGGGTGCCCAAGTTCGACCGCGACGCTGAAGGCTGGAATCGAAAATATGCTTCGGCACTACATCCCCGAGATCGTGGAGGTGCGGGCGGTCTGAACACCCCTTCGGCACCCGGCTACATCGGCATCACGCCTCGAGGGCGCCGCCGAATCAGGCCTCGCTGAGAGTATCCGGCAAGTCTAGGAGAGGATCACCGTTCCTGCGAGGAGCGATGAGGTGCGTACCCCAGACCGCACGGTGATGCTCAAGGACCACAGTATAACGGCGGCATCAGGGGAGCCGACTGTACTGGCGCTCGATTCGGCCGGATCAGGTTGCTCCGTTGTGGTTGCCGCAGGTGGAAACGTGCTGGCCGCTGAGGTGTGCGCGACTGCGCACGGCCAAGCCGAGAGACTGCTCGTGATGGTAGATGCCGCGATGCGCAAGTCTCGGTTGTCCCCGTTGGAGCTAGACATCATAGGGACGACGATCGGACCCGGTAGTTTCACCGGCATCCGCGTTGGACTTGCGGCCGCGCGCGGGATCGCGTTCGCTACGGGTGCGCGGTCGGTTGGTGTGACCGGCTTCGAAGCCGTAGCCGCCGGTCTGGCTTCACGGGCTGACGTGCAGCAGAGCGGTTTCATCCTCGTGGCTCTCGAAAGCCGTCGCGAGGATCTTTATGTACAGCTCTTTGATTATGCTCACCGTCCGCTCGGTGAGCCGACGGCAACGATGCCGGCAGCGCTTGCCAAAGCGCTAAGCGGCCTCATCGGCGAGGCACCACTCCTCGTCGCCGGCGATGCAGCGCAACGCGCCGCAAGTATGCTGCCGCGCTCCGATATGATCGTGGTTGAGGAATCAAGGCCTGATGCAACGGGCGTCTTGCGAACCGTCCTCCGACGCACGCGAGAGAGCGAAAATCTCCCGAAGCCATTGCCGCTGTACCTACGTCCCCCCGACGTCAGTGTTCCGACGGCGCGCCAAGGGACTGACCGGTGAATCTCCGTCTTCAGCCGCTATCCAAAGTCTTAGCCGGCCCGCTGTCGATGTTGCACTGCGCTTGCTTCCCAGAAGATCCGTGGAACTCATCGGCGATCGACGAGATAATGAACTTGACGGGATTTTTTGGCCAAATCGCTTGGTTAGATGATATGCTCGCGGGATTTATATTGGCTCTCGACCTCCGCAAGGAGTGCGAGATCCTATCGCTAGGTGTATTGCCCGAACGGCGGCGAGAAGGAATCGGTTCGACACTTTTGGATTCCGTATGCTCCGAGGGACGTATGCGCGGCGCTGAATGCATCGTTCTTGAAGTAGCCGTAGACAATAGTGCGGCGCTTGCTCTCTATACCGGCCGAGGCTTTATGCCGGTCGGCCATCGTCGAAATTACTACCAGCAGGCGAGCCGTCGCGTCGACGCCCTTATCCTGCAGCTCGCGCTCGCCAACATAATGATCTAGCCATAAGCTTGGGAAGGTGTGCGCTTTCCTCTTACCTTGTTGGCAACCGCGACCGACTGTTCTTGCCGTCACGCAAAGGATTTGAAGAAATCGGACATTGACCGGATTGCCCCGCCACGGATTGTTAATTATATTTAGAAATCGTCCTCACGGTGGGATCCTGAAAATGAACAACCCCGACCAGAGCAACGAATTGCTGGCGCTGACAACGGAAATCGTTGCCGCACACGTCTCCAACAATACGGTATCGGTGGGAGATCTGCCACAGCTGATCAACCAAGTATATAATTCGCTGGCGAATATCGGGAGTGCGCCGTTGCCCCCCGCAGAGCGCCCGCAGCCGGCGGTGCCGGTCAAAAAGTCTGTCTTCCCGGACTACATCGTTTGCTTGGAGGACGGGAAGAAGCTGAAAATGTTGAAGCGGCATCTGAAGACCGCCTACAACATGACGCCCGAGGCTTATCGGGAGCGGTGGGGCTTGACAACCGACTATCCGATGGTTGCCCCCAACTATGCGCGCCAACGCAGCCGTCTTGCGAAGGAAATCGGTCTCGGAACTCGGGCGCGGCGGCCCCGAGCCTGATTCCCACCGCCCCCGTGCGAGGGCCGTCACGCGGTCGGGGCGGTGCCGTGCTCGGCCGTGACACTATCGTTTAGGGCATAGGCTCGTCCACCTCAGGTACGATATATTGTACCCGTGCCACGATGGGGATGCGATGATCTCGCGGCTGGAGCAGCTCTGCCTTGACAAGGGTCTGAAGATGACGGAACAGCGTCGGGTGATCGCTCGCGTGCTGTCAGAAGTCCGTCGATCACCCCGACGTCGAACAGGTCTACCGGCGAGCCACCGCGATCGATCCGCGTATCAGTATCGCCACGGTGTATCGGACTGTGCGGTTGTTTGAAGAGGCGAGTATACTGGCTCGACATGATTTCGGGGACGGGCGCTCCCGCTACGAGGAAATGCCGAGTGCTCACCACGACCATTTAATCGACTTGCAATCCGGTCGGGTTATCGAGTTCCGCAACGAGGAGATCGAACGACTGCAGGAAATCGTTGCCGATGAGCTCGGCTACGAACTCGTTGGCCATCGGCTTGAACTCTACGCGGTGCCGCGCAGCGGCAAACCGCGAGCCGGCACGGAATGATTTACGAGCGTTGTCGGAGGCAGGCTCCGCCGGCGCAACCGATGTCAATGTTTTTGGCGACACATATCAGGGTCCGCCCCGGAAGCTACCGTGGACGCCCGGCATGATCAACGGTACTTTAATCGAGAAGCCCATCCCACCGATCGAAGCTGCGCCCCTTATCACTCGAGACCGTGTAGTCGACATCCGATTAGGCCCGCTACAGGTGCGGCTGGCCGAGACGGCCGCGGACATCGACGCAGTACAGGCGCTGCGTTACCGGGTATTCTATGAAGACCTGGGGGCGCGGCCACTCCCGGAGATGTTGCGTCGGCAGCGTGATTTCGATCGCTTTGATAATGACTGCGATCACCTGCTCGTCCTTGACCGCGGAAATGGCAGGGGCAGCAACCCAGTCGTAGGAACCTACCGGCTGCTGCGGCGGGATGGAGCGCGTCGCCTTGGCGGCTTCTATTCTGCCGACGAATACGACATCGCGCCGCTCGTCGCCCACGAGGGGGAAATCCTTGAGCTCGGCCGTTCCTGTGTCGATGCCGCCTATCGCCAACGACCGGCCATGCAGCTGCTCTGGAACGGGATCGCGGCCTATGTGTTTCATCACGACATTACGCTGATGTTCGGTTGCGCGAGCCTGCCCGGCACCGATCCTGAAGCGCTTGCGACGCCACTCTCTTACCTACACTACTACCATCTGGCACCCTCGGCTCTAAGGCCGCGTGCGCTGAACGAACGTTATGTCGACATGCGCCGGCTCTTAATAGGTGCGATCGACCGCGGGCGTGCGTTGGCGGCACTGCCCCCCCTGATCAAAGGATATTTGCGCCTTGGTGGGTTTGTCGGCGACGGTGCCGTGATTGACGAGCAGTTCAACACCACCGACATCTGCATTTTGGTTAAGACTGATCTCGTCACTGCTAAATACTCGCGTCATTATGAACGGAAATGCAAAGATAGTTGACCGAGTTAAACACATGAGCTCTTCTGCGCGGAGAACGGCGCGCCTTGCGGCGTACTTGATCTGGACGCTTAGTCTGATGCCGATACAGTGGGCCGGGTTGGCTCTGGGTTGCCGATGGGTTGAAACGCTACCGGCCTTTTATCACCGACAGTGTTGCAGGATACTTGGGTTTCGCGTCTGCCTGATCGGAACGCCAACCACTAAACGGCCCGCGCTATTTGCGGCAAATCACGTTTCCTACACTGACGTTACGGTCCTCGGCTCGCTTATTCCCGGTTCGTTCATCGCCAAAGTGGAAGTCGCCAACTGGCCACTCTTCGGCTGGCTCGCCAAATTGCAGCGCACAGTCTTTGTGGATCGGCAAATCCGCAACGCCACGATCCAGCGGGACGCGATATCCGAAAGACTGCTCGGCGGCGATGCGCTGATCCTGTTTCCAGAGGGGACGAGTGGGGACGGTAATCGGCCGCTTTCGTTCAAGAGCGCGCTGTTCGGAGCTGCGGAGAAAAAAGGAAACATCGGCGCTGTGGTCGTTCAACCCGTTTCGCTCGCCTATACGCGGCTCGACGGCATACCGATCGGTCGGTTCCTCCGACCGTTTTTTGCGTGGTACGGGGCGGTGGGCCTGGTACCTCATTTATGGAGCATGATCGGGCTCGGCACGGTCGAAGTGGTGGTCCAATTCCATCCGCCAACATTCCTCGCCGATTGCGGGTCGCGCAAGGCGCTGGCCGGTTACTGCCACGAGCGGATCGCAGGCGGAATGGCCAGCGCTCTCTTCGGCCGGCCGCAGCCAATGCCTAAACCGCCGCGCCCCACCGTACGGGGGGGATCCATAACCTCGCTGCCAAAGGCAGCAGCCTAACCATGCAGGAAGCCCAATTAACAGGACCCAATTAACAGGAGATGTGCAGGACGTGGTGAAGGGAGTCTTTATCAAAACATACGGTTGCCAGATGAACGTCTATGACTCCGCACGGATGGTCAAGCTGCTGGAACCGCTCGGCTTTATTCCGGTAATGGCACCGCACGACGCGGATTTAGTTATTTTCAACACATGCCACATTCGCGAAAAGGCTGCTGAGAAAGTGTATTCCGAACTCGGCAGGATCCACCGACTGAAAATCGCAAAAGCGCACCATGGGGGCACCATGATTGTGGCGGTCGGCGGTTGCGTCGCGCAGGCCGAGGGCGCCGAGATCCTCCACCGGGCGCCGTTCGTCGACCTAGTATTCGGCCCACAGAGCTTTCATCGACTGCCGGAACTGGTCGCTCGAGCGTCAGGTAAACATGGCGTCAGGGTCCTTGACACGAATTTTCCCGCCGAATCTAAATTTGACTACCTGCCCGAGGCTTCAGCGGTCGCAGGGACGGCCGCCTTCCTCACGGTTCAGGAAGGGTGCGACAAGTTTTGCAGCTTTTGCGTCGTACCGTACACGCGCGGCGCCGAATACTCGCGTCCCGTGGCCCAGATCTTGACCGAGGCACGTCACGCCGTCGGAGGAGGGGTGCGCGAGATCACTCTACTCGGCCAGAACGTGAATGCCTACCACGGGGAGAGTCCCGATGGTAAAAATTGGGGTCTTGGCGAACTCATACGGGCGCTGGCCGATTTACCCGGCCTTGACCGGATTCGCTATACGACCTCGCATCCAGGTGATGTCGATGATGGACTTATCGCGGCGCATCGCGATGTGCCACAGCTGATGCCTTTCTTACACCTCCCCGTTCAGAGCGGGGCAGACCGAGTCCTCGCCGCGATGAACCGTCGACATACGGCGGACGATTACCGGCGGATCGTCGATCGCTTGCGCTCGGCCCGATCCGACCTTGCGCTTTCATCTGATTTTATCGTTGGTTTCCCAGGTGAGAGTGACGACGACTTTTTGGCCACACTGAATCTCGTCGAAGAAATCGGCTTCGCCCAGGCGTTCTCTTTCAAATATTCCCGTCGGCCCGGTACACCGGCGGCATCAGCTCGAGGCCAAGTTCCGGAATCGGTGAAGTCCTACCGGCTCCACTTGCTCCAGCGGCTGTTAAAAAGACAACAGCACCACTTCAACGAGGCCTGCGTCGGCCAAGTCCTGCCCGTTCTCTTGGAAAAGCCCGGTCGACATGACGGACAATTGGTCGGACGCAGTCCCTATCTCCAAAGCGTCCACGTTGCGTCGCCGGCGCGGATCGGCGAGATCGTTCGTGTGCTGATCTCGGGGGCAAGCAGCAATAGCCTCGCGGGCTCTCCCGTTTCGGCCGTCGCACCATGACCACCTCCGAAATACGTGCTCTCGAACAGGCCGAAGGCCGTACCCAGTTGGAATTTGACGATAACCTGCTGCTCCCTCTGCTTTACGGAGAGCGAGATCAGCACCTCGATCGGATCGAGCGGCAACTCGGCGTCTCAGTTGTTACGCGCGGGAACCGGCTCGCGATTTCGGGCCCTGCCTCGGCGACGGGTACGGCCCAACTCGCGTTATCTCAGCTCTACGACCGTCTGAAACGAGGTCAGGAGGTTAATCTGCCCGCGGTCGAGGCTGCGCTTCGGCTCGCCGCGGCCGAGGTCGCTGACAAGAGCCCCGGGCTGTGGCAAGCGGACACAGCGTTTCGCACCCGCAAGCGGCGCATCGCTGCGCGTTCCCCCGGACAGACAACGTACATCAAGGCGCTGCGCGATAATGAGCTCGTTTTCGGGCTGGGACCGGCCGGCACCGGCAAGACCTACCTCGCGGTCGCTGCAGCGGTAGACCTCCTGATGACAGGACGCGTCGAGCGGATTATCCTTTCTCGTCCGGCCGTCGAGGCCGGCGAACGGCTGGGTTTTCTTCCCGGCGACCTGCGCGACAAGGTCGACCCGTATCTGAGACCGATCTTCGACGCGCTGAATGACATGTTGCCGGCCGATCAACTAGCCAAAAGGCTAGGCACCGGAGAAATTGAGGTGGCGCCGATCGCTTTCATGCGCGGACGCACCCTCTCGCACGCCTTTGTGATCCTCGACGAGGCGCAGAACACAACCCCTGTACAGATGAAAATGTTCCTGACCAGGCTGGGTGAGGCGTCGCGCATGGTCGTGACAGGCGATCCGACCCAGGTAGATCTGCCCGCAGGAACCCGTTCAGGTCTGGCCGAGGCACTGGAAACCTTACGCGGAGTCGACGGGATCGCCACCGTGCGGTTCACTGATGAGGATGTGGTCCGACATGAGCTTGTGGCTCGTATCGTGCGCGCGTACGAGGCGCGTGAGCACGCAGTCCGCGCTGACGAACAGTCATGAAACCTATCGCGGCGATCGATATCCCCGCGCCATGCATCGGTTGGAAACGGGTTTGTCCGGACGCCCGACGGCTCGCTCGAGATGCTGCTCGGGCAGCGCTGATCGACGGCGTTGCAGCGACGGGGTTCACATCGCTAAAGCGAATTGAAGTGACAATCACGCTGACTGACGACGCCCAGCAGCTGCAGCTCAATCGCAGATACCGTGGGCAGGATGTTTCGACCAATGTGCTGGCGTTTCGCGCCTGGGAACCAGGGATGTACATCACACCCGGCGCGCCGCTTCTGCTCGGCGACGTAGTGCTCGCCTTCGAAACGGTGGCTCGCGAAGCGAACGAGCAGAGCAAGCCGTTGGGTGACCACGTCCGCCATCTGATCGTGCACGGCGTCCTTCATCTGCTTGGGTATGATCATCGAAGAGAAGCTGACGCGGTAAAAATGGAGCGCTTGGAGACTTTAATATTGGCCAAGCTAGGTGTTCCGGATCCCTATCGCGACTTTCATTTGTCCGACGAACCTGAGCCTGTTTTTACATGAGCGATCCCGAGCCGCCTGAGGGCGGCGGGCAGGCTGAGCCCGATTGGTCGTTTGCACGTCTACGCAACCTCTTGCGGCTGATCCGGCGTCCGCGTGACGGTGAGAGCCTGCGCGATACTATCGACGAAATGATCGAGGAGCCCTCCACCGAAGGTCCCCACCCTCTCAGCGCGCATGAGCGCGTCCTGATCGGCAACATCCTCAAAGTCCACAACCGAACGGCCGCGGACGTAATGGTGCCACGCATCGACATTGTCGCGCTCCCCGTTGAAACGCCCTTCCCTGAGGTAGTGAAATGTATGGTGGAGCAGGGCCATTCCCGAGTTCCCGTCTATCGCGAAACTCTCGACAATGTGATCGGGTTCATCCACGTCAAAGACTTGCTTGGGCCAGTCGCAGATCGACAACAGGCAAAACTGTCACCGCTTCTGCGCAAAGTGCTGTTCATTGCACCCTCGCTGCCGACTCTCGACCTCCTCGTGCAGATGCGCCAGGCCCGGACCCACATCGCCATGGTGGTCGATGAGTTTGGCGGTATCGACGGGTTGGTTACGATCGAAGATTTGATCGAGGAGATCGTCGGCGAGATCGAGGACGAACATGACGTGGCGGACAGACCCAGCCTCACCGAGCGCGCGGATGGTACGCTGATCGTCGACGCGCGCACCCCGATCGAAGTGCTGGAAGAGCGTCAAGGTACCAGATTACGCCCGAGTGCGGAGCAGGAAGAGGTCGATACACTCGGTGGGCTCGTTTCGAGCCTCGCCGGTCGTGTCCCAAAACGGGGAGAGGTTATCGTCCACCCGTCCGGCATCGAGTTCGAAGTGCTCGATGCCGATCCTCGTCGGATTAAGCGGCTGCGTGTGCACAACCCACCGCTGGCGGCCAGCGGTCGAGGCGCGGCTGGTGTCTAGGGTTTCCGTCGCACGCGTCGGACCTGGGTCCCAAATCCACGCGACGCTCTGCCGTTTGGCCTATCAACTCGTGGGCTTGTCCGGCTGGCGACGCTATGGGGTTGCCTTTTTATTGGGTGTCAGCGCCGTTGCGGCACTGCCGCCCGTGGATCTGAGCCCGTTGCTCCTCGTGGCCTTCCCCGGGCTTCTGTGGCTCGATGAAGGCAGCTCCGGTCCGAGCGCTTCCTTCGGTCTCGGCTATGCCTTCGGCTTCGGGTTTTTCGTCGCGGGGCTTTATTGGATTTCGGGCGCGCTTTTCGTCGATATCGCCACCTTCTGGTGGTTGGTGCCGATTGCGGCTGCCGGGCTGCCGGCGCTGTTCGCGCTTTACGCAGGCGTCGCCTTACTCGCCACCAATCTCGCGAGCAAACATTTGCGATTGTCGGGGACGGCGCGCGTCTTTGGATTTGCGATCGCTTGGACGGCTGCCGAATGGGTCCGGGGCCATGCATTTACCGGGCTCCCCTGGAACCTGATCGGGTCGACATGGTCCGGCGGTTTTCCTGGTGCGATCGCGGTCTTACAGAGCGTAGCCTGGATCGGCATTTATGGATTGAGCTTCTTGACGGTGCTCGCCGCCTCATTACCCGCGCTCCTTGGGGCGTCGTCTCGCGTCTCAATTTCGGAGTTCCGGCGCTGGATGCCGGCGATCGGCGCGGCGATTTTGGTGCTTGTACCTGGCGCGGCGGGAGCGGTTCGGCTGGAAATGTCGCCAATTTCTATTGGCAAGACTTGGTTACGTATCGTCCAGCCCTCGATTCCCCAGACGATGAAATGGGAGCCCGGCGCTGCCGAGAGTAATCTTCGGAAATTGCTCAATCTCAGCGCCGCAGCCTCAACCCCACCAATCGCTGCCATAATTTGGCCCGAGGCAGCAACGCCTTTTCTCCTCGAACGCGACGCGACAGTGCGTCGAGAGATGGCCGCCATCGTGCCCAAGCAGGGCTACCTTATCACCGGCGCACTGCGGGGGAGCCCACCGCCGGGCCCGGTGGTGCAGATCTGGAACAGTATCGAAGCGATGAACGCCGATGGTGATGTCGTGGCTCGCTACGACAAGGCACACCTTGTTCCGTTTGGCGAATACCTCCCGGTTCGTGATGCTCTCCCGTTTAAGAAAATAACCGCCGGCACGGTTGATCTCAGCGCCGGGAAGGGCCCCCGTACGATGGTCCTTGCGGGGCTCCCACCCTTTGCCGCAACGATTTGCTACGAGGCCATTTTCCCGGGTGCGATCGTCAATGAACAACAACGCCCGGATTGGATTCTGAACCTGACGAACGATGCATGGTACGGCCGCAGTTCGGGTCCGTTTCAGCATCTCGCCAGCGCTCGCACACGCACCGTCGAGGAAGGATTGCCGATGGTGCGCGTCGCGAACAGCGGGATAAGCGCGGTAATCGATGCGACGGGGCGAGTCCTGGAGCGGGTCAATCTCGATGCGATTGGCTATGCCGATGTCGCGCTCCCGACCCCAGGCGAGCCCACACTCTATTCTCGTGCTGGCGACTGGGCCCTTGTCGCGCTCCTTTTGCTCGGCGCACTCCCGATCGTATTGCGGCTTCCCTGAGGGCCGTTCAGCATGCCCGCGGGGCGGCTACTAATCTAGAGTCAGAACGATTTCTTTTAGTCGATTCGGTTGTTCATCGCGTACGATGGTGTACTCTATAGCCTCATTCCGCTGCTTTTGTGAAGGCGATCGAACGAAAGATGGCGATGCAGCAACAGACCCGGCGGCCGGGTCGTCGAAAAGGCGACACGCCGAACCTAATCGACATTCATGTCGGCTCTCGCGTGCGGCTGCGCCGCAACATGCTCGGATTGAGCCAAGAAAAGCTCGGCGAGGCCATTGGGTTGACCTTTCAGCAGGTTCAGAAATACGAGCGGGGCGCCAATCGAATCGGTGCGAGTCGCCTGCATGACCTGAGCCGTGTCCTGGACGTCCCCGTGTCTTTCTTCTTCGACGATATGGATCCGGTGCGCGCGCCTGCGATCCCTGCAGGTTTCGCTGAACCTGCTGCCGATGCTTTCGATTCCGATCCGTTGCGTCGGCGCGAGACGGTCGAACTAGTCAGCGCCTATTACAAGATCGACGATCCGGCCTTGCGCCGCCGCCTCTTCGAACTCGCCAGAGCACTAGCCGGCGGTGTCGAGCGGGGGTGAAATTTGCGACTTCTCTTCGGCAACGCGCTCTCGGAACGGGCACTCGGAAAGATTACAGTAACACCGGCGCGCTCCTCTAAACCTTGATTTCCTCAGGAAGGGCGAACTCTTGGCCAGCCGCGATTTTGTGTTCACCAGTGAATCCGTGTCGGAGGGCCATCCCGACAAGATCTGCGATCGCATCTCCGATGCCATCGTCGACACCTTCCTAGCGGCAGAACCGCAGGCGCGTTGCGGTGTCGAGACACTTGTCACGACTAACCGGGTGGTGCTGGCGGGAGAGGTTCGGGGTCCGGCTACGATCACCAGCGAGAAGCTGATTGAGGTGGCGCGGAATGCCATCCGCGAGATCGGTTATGAGCAAGAGAATTTCCACTGGGAGCACGCCGCGATCAAGTGCTTGATCCACGACCAATCGACCGACATCGCCCAGGGTGTCGATGCCGCCGGCAACAAGGATGAGGGTGCCGGCGACCAAGGCATGATGTTCGGGTATGCCTGCACCGAGACACCAGAACTGATGCCGGCGCCTATCTTTTATGCGCATGCGATCCTACGTTCCCTTTCTGAAGCTCGCCACGCGGGGGAGACCCCCTTACTCGGCCCGGATTCGAAGAGCCAGGTGACACTGCAATACGTCGAAGGGAGGCCGGTACGAGCAACAAAGGTCGTCGTCTCTATTCAACACTCCGACCGGATTGAGCGGGAGGAGGTGCGTGAGATCGTGCGACCGTATGTCCTCGATGTTCTGCCTCCAGGCTGGATGTGCAGCGAGGAGCATTTTCTCGTTAACCCGACCGGCCGCTTTGTGATCGGCGGTCCCCACGGTGACGCGGGCGTCACCGGACGTAAAATTATCGTCGATACGTATGGCGGTGCCGCGCCCCATGGCGGGGGCGCGTTTTCGGGCAAGGACCCGACTAAGGTCGACCGATCGGCAGCTTATGCCGCGCGCTATCTTGCGAAAAATGTAGTCGGTGCGGGACTTGCCGAGCGCTGCACGATACAGGTCGCGTACGCGATTGGTGTTGCCAAGCCATTATCGTTCTATGTCGACACCGGCGGGGTGGTTGACGAGCCAAAGCTGGCTGGGGTGCTGCAAGAGTTGATGGATCTGTCGCCGCGCGGCATCCGCACGCACCTCGGTTTGAATAAGCCGATTTACACGTGCACGGCGGCCTACGGCCATTTCGGGCGACCAACCGGACCCGATGGCAGTTTTTCCTGGGAGAGGCTTGATCTCGCGGACGAGTTGCGGCGCGCCTTCTGACCTTTTCTGATCATGCAGCTGGCACAGCGTCAGCTCATCTTCGGGCGCCGCCGCGGCCGCCGGCTTCGCTCGATGCAAAAGGTGCGGATCGGCGAATTGCTGCCGCGGTTTGTTTTGACCATTCCGCGGTCGGGTTTGTTGGAACCCGGTGCCGCTTTTATTGCTCCGAAACGACCGGTCTGGCTCGAGATCGGTTTTGGGGGAGGCGAGCATCTAGCCGCTCAGGCCGAATGCCATCCCGAGATCAGCCTCATCGGCTGTGAGGTGTTCCAGCCAGGCATCGCCAAGCTGCTCGCGCATATCGAACTCCGCAATCTGGACAACATCCGTATTTTTACCGAGGACGCGCGGCTGATGATCGCGGCGCTGCCGCCGTCGTCGATCGATCGCGTCTTTATCATGTTTCCTGACCCCTGGCCAAAGCGACGCCACGAGAACCGCCGCCTGGTGTCCTGCGAGACGCTCGATGCCTTGGCGGCGGTCATGACGGACGGAGCCGAACTCCGTCTCGCGACGGATGATAGCAATTACCTCGTCTGGATGCTTGAGCAACTCACCGAGCACCCACTTTTCGAATGGCTGGTTCGAGGTCCTTGTGATTGGCGCAACCGCCCGGGAGATTGGCCACCGACACGCTATGAGGAGAAAGCGCGCGCCGCCGGGCGTGCCCCCAACTTCCTGCGGTTAAGGCGACGGTTTCGGAAATGAGGGAAATGCCCTTGCGGCGCGGGTATTCCCGTCATATTTATCGATAGCTTTATAGGTCCCGTTGGCGGACCGTCGCGGGGGTTGGGCCAACGGCCCTTTTTTTATCTTTAGGGTGTTTCGAGAGGGTGCGACCGCCCCGGCAAGCGTCCACCCGTTCCGCGAAGACACCGCCACTCGTTGCGTAATCTCCTGAGGAGGTTCGGGGTTCTTGGTTGACACCAACGGCATCGCGCAGCTGATCGAGCCGTCGCTCGGTGCGATGGGCTATCGTGTTGTGCGAGTGCTCATGACCGGCGGTCGCCGGGCGACACTCCAGGTCATGGTCGAACGGCTCGACGATTTGCCTATCTCACACGATGATTGTGCGACGATCAGCCGCTGCGTCTCCGCCCTTCTCGACGTCGCCGACCCGATCGCCGGTGCCTACACGCTGGAGATTAGCTCCCCGGGAATCGACCGCCCTTTGGTTCGTGCGGAGGACTATGATCGCTTTACCGGGTTCGAGGTGAAGATAGAGCTCGCCATGCCGCTCGACGGACGAAGACGGTTCCGCGGGCGTCTAATCGGAACCGCGGGGGGCGTGATTCGCCTCCTCACCGAGGCGGGCGAAACGCAATTGCCGCTCGACACCGTGGTGCGAGCAAAGCTCATTCTAACGAGCGATCTGATGGGTGCACGACAACACGCATTTTCGGAACCCGATGCCCACGGGCGGTAACTCCGCGACCGAGCTCAGCGACACAAGAAATCCGAGAACATCATGGAAACAATCGTCACATACGCGCGCCCGGAACTGCTTCAAGTCGCTGACAGCGTCGCTCGCGACAAGGGCATCGATCGCGACGAGGTCCTGGAAGCAATGGAGCAGGCGATCCAGAAGGCAGGCCGCTCCAAATACGGTCAGGAATATGACATTCGCGCCGAAATCGATCGCCGCAACGGCGAGATTCGCCTGCTCCGCTTCCGCGAGGTGGCAGAGGCAATCGAGAACGAGGCGACCCAGATCTCCCACGCCGAGGCGCAGCGGTTAAACCCAGAAGCGGAGATCGGTGATTTCATCACCGATCCGCTGCCGCCGATCGATTTTGGGCGTATTGCAGCGCAGACCGCAAAGCAGGTCATCGTTCAGAAGGTCCGCGATGCCGAACGCCAGCGGCAATTCCTCGAATTCAGGGACCGAGTTGGTGAGGTTGTTAATGGACTCGTCAAGCGCGTCGAGTTCGGCAACGTCGTTGTCGACCTGGGCCGCGCCGAAGCGATGCTACGCCGGGACGAGCTGTTGCCGCGCGAAAGCTTCCGTCAGGGTGAGCGCGTTCGCGCCTACATCTATGATGTACGGCAGGAATTGCGGGGTCCGCAGATCTTTTTGTCACGTACCCATCCGCAGTTTATGGCCAAATTGTTCGCGCAGGAGGTGCCCGAGATTTATGATGGCATCATCGAGATCAAAGCGGTTGCTCGGGATCCGGGCAGTCGCGCCAAAATCGCGGTGATCTCGCGCGACAGCGGGATTGACCCTGTTGGTGCTTGCGTCGGCATGCGCGGAAGCCGTGTTCAGGCCGTCGTGGGTGAATTACAAGGAGAGAAAATCGACATCATTCCGTGGTCTCCGGATCCGGCGACCTTCGTCGTCAACGCACTCGCACCGGCCGAAGTCGCCAAGGTCGTAATGGACGAGGAACAGCG
Source organism: uncultured Alphaproteobacteria bacterium (assembly GCA_963703745.1). Classification (GTDB taxonomy): domain Bacteria; phylum Pseudomonadota; class Alphaproteobacteria; order ATCC43930; family CGMCC-115725; genus AP-15. The sequence goes on from CAVPFL010000004.1 coordinate 701,224, forward strand.
GCGCATTGAAGTCGTCGTGCCGGACGATCAGCTGAGCTTGGCGATCGGGCGGCGAGGCCAGAATGTTCGTCTCGCATCACAACTTACAGGCTGGGATATCGACATCTTGACCGAGGCCGAGGAGTCAGAGCGGCGAACTGAGGAATTCCGGAACCGCAGCCAGATGTTTATTGATGCCCTCGATATTGACGATGTTATCGCCCATTTGCTGGTTACGGAGGGCTTCACCTCTCTCGAAGAGGTGGCCTACGTGCCGCTAGAAGACCTCGCAGACATCGAAGGTTTCGACGCCGAGGTGGCGGCGGAGCTGCAAGAGCGGGCACGCAGCTCGCTCGAACGGCGGGATCGCCAGTATGAGGAGCGGCGTCGAGAACTTGGCGTTAGCGACGAGCTCGCTTCGCTCGAACGTTTGACCGCCGGCATGCTGGTAGCGCTTGGCGAGAACGGGATAACCACCCTCGACGATTTCGCTGGCCTCGCCGGTGATGAGCTCGTCGAGCTTCTCGGAGGCTCCGACAAGGTTGGTGTCAATCTCGAGTTAGAGGAGGCGAATGCGCTGATTATGCGAGCGCGAGCACATTGGTACGCAGATGACGTCCCAGAGTCTGCAAAATTCGAGCACGAGTAGCAGGCGCGAGTGCTCAAGATAGAACCAGGAGAGTTTAGGGCAGCTGGATGTGGGCACCGTCAAGTCGCAGCGCCGGTGCATTGCTACGGGCGAGATCTACGATCGGTCAAGCCTGCTGCGCTTTGTCGTGGGACCGAACGGTGAGCTTGTCCCCGACATGGCTGCCCGTCTGCCCGGAAGGGGTTTGTGGCTAACCCCACGCCGCGATATCCTCGAGCGCGCGATAGCGCGACGGCTGTTCGCGCGTTCGGCGCACCAGGCGATAATGACGCCGTCAGGGTTCGCGGATCGCGTCGAGGCGTTGCTGGTGCAGCGTTGCTTGGACGCGATCGGTCTCGGGCGCCGAGCTGGTCATGCGGTTGCCGGCTTCGAGAAGGTCCGCGAAGCCGTACGAATGGGCAAGGCTACGCTGCTCCTCCTTGCACTCGACGGGACGGGAGGCGCTCGCCGGAAGATCCGGACCTTGGGGCGCGGTCTGCCGGTTGCGATCGTGCTGACGGCAGCAGAGATGGGCGCCATCTTTGGTCGCGATCATGTGGTAAACATAGCTATCGGGGATGGCCGGTTGAGCGACCGGCTGATCACCGTTGCGCAGAAGATTGCCGGATTTCGCCCCGGTGCGGTGATTGAACGAGCGGACCCCGCGCTGGGCCGGCCGGCACGGCAAGATGATGGTATTGGATCCAGATGAGCGACGCGAATGAGCAAGAACAGAAGCGGCCCCTAACCCTCGCCCGCACCGGCGGCAGGCTGGAGCTCCGCAAAAGTGTGGAAATGGGACAGGTTCGTCAGAGCTTCTCGCACGGGCGCTCAAAGACGGTCGCGGTCGAGGTCCGCAAGAAGCGCACCATAGGGTCGGCACTCGAACCCGGTCGAGCCGACGCCCCGCCTGTCGTGGCGCTGGACCAGGCGTCGGCGCGGCCAGCAACACAGGAGCCGGCGCGTCCGCCCGTCACGTTCCCGCGCGCACTAACCGCGGAAGAAAAGGCGGGTCGCGTGCGCGCGGTGCACGATGCGCGCAAAGCCGACGAAGAAGCACGCCGACGTACTGCTCTTGCCGAAGCCGACCGGCGCCGGCAAGCAGAAGAGCAGGCCGCAGAGGAGGCGCGGCGCCGGGCCGAGGAGGAAGCGCACAGAAAAGCGGAAGAGGAAGAGAGACGACGGCGCGCCGAAGAGGAGGCTCGCCAGCGATCCGAGCAAGAGGCCCAGCGACGCAAAGACGAAGAATTGCGGCGTGAAGTTGCCGAACGGGCCGGGAAGGCGGCCGCGGCAAAAGTCGCGGCGCTTGCCGCCGCGGGCAAGGTCAGCGTTTCGCTTGAAGAAGAGGAAGAAGGGCCGGCGACGGCGCCGCGACGGGGGGCTCGGCCGGAGGCCAAAAAACCGGTGGTGCCCGCTCGTCGCGAAGAGACGCGTCGCCGCACCGGAAAGATCACGGTCACCCGTGCACTCTCCGACGACGAAGGAGAGCGGATGCGCAGCCTGGCTTCGGTGCGCCGGGCTCGGGAGCGCGAGCGCCAGCGTCTGCACCAGGGCGAGCAGGAGCAGGTCAAGGTCGTCCGCGAGGTCGTCGTCCCCGAGACGATCACTGTTCAAGAGCTAGCAAACCGGATGGCCGAGCGCGGCGCAGATGTGATGAAGGCGCTGATGCGCATGGGTGTGATGGCGACGATTAATCAGACCATCGACGCCGATACTGCCGAACTCGTCGTGGGCGAGTTCGGGCACCGCTTGCGGCGGGTCTCCGAGGCCGATGTTGAGATGGGTCTACGCGGCGAAGAAGATCATCCCGAAACGCTCGAGCCGCGCGCGCCGGTAGTCACGGTTATGGGCCATGTCGATCATGGGAAGACCTCGCTTCTCGACGCGCTGCGCGAGACCGATGTCGCGGCAAGCGAAGCCGGCGGCATCACACAACACATCGGGGCCTATCGGGTCAGCCTGAAAAGCGGCAAGCAAATCACCTTTATCGATACGCCGGGTCATCAAGCCTTCACTGCGATGCGCGCGCGTGGTGCCAATGTAACCGACATCGTGGTGCTGGTCGTGGCGGCCGATGACGGCATCATGGAGCAAACGGTCGAGGCGATCCGCCACGCCAAAGCGGCGCAGGCGCCGATCATCGTCGCCATCAATAAGATCGACAAGGCCGACGCGAGGCCGGAGCGGGTCCGGCAGGAGTTGTTGCAACACGAAATCGTAGTCGAACAGCTAGGCGGAGAGGTGCTCGATGTAGAAGTCTCGGCGCTGGAAAAAACCAATCTCGACAAGCTCGAAGAGGCCATCCTGCTGCAAGCCGAGCTGCTCGATCTTACGGCGAATCCGAACCGCCCAGCCGAAGGTGTCGTCCTCGAGGCGAAGCTCGAGCGCGGGCGCGGCGCCGTCGCAACGGTGCTGATCCAGCGTGGAACATTGCAGGTCGGTGACATCTTTGTCGCGGGAAGCGAATGGGGCCGCGTGCGTGCTCTCATCGATGATCGCGGTCAGAACCAGCTAGAGGCGGGGCCGTCGACGCCAATCGAGGTATTAGGCCTCAATGGAACGCCGCTTGCGGGCGACGATTTCGTGGTCGCCGAGAATGAGAGCCGTGCCCGCGACATCGCTGATTTTCGTCAGCGGCGGCGGCGCAACGCGGTCGCAGCGTCGGGAACGCGCGGTACGCTGGAGCAGATGTTTTCGCAAATCGCCGCCGGCGTCACCAAGGAACTACCCGTCGTCGTCAAGTCGGACGTGCAAGGGTCCCTTGAAGCGATCGTTGGCTCGCTAGAAAAGCTGTCGACGGACGAAGTGTCAGTTCGCGTGCTACACTCGGCGGTCGGCGGGATTAATGAGAGCGACGTGATCTTGGCAAAGGCATCGGCTGCCGTGATCATTGGCTTCAATGTCCGCGCGAATCCACAAGCGCGCGATCTGGCAAGACGCGACAGTGTTGAGATCCGTTATTATTCGATTATTTACGACTTAATCGAGGACATGCGGGGTGCGTTATCAGGCCTGCTCGCGCCGACGCTGCGCGAGCGTCTCTTGGGCAACGCCTCGATCCGCGACGTCTTTAACATCACCAAAGTCGGCAAGGTCGCAGGCTGTATGGTAACCGAAGGCGCAGTGCGCCGTGGCGCCAAGGTGCGTCTGTTGCGTGACAACGTGGTCGTCCACGAAGGCACGCTCAAAACTTTGAAGCGTTTTAAGGACGAGGTTCGCGAGGTCAATCAGGGTTACGAGTGCGGCATGGCCTTCGAGAATTACCAGGACATCCAGACCGGCGACGTCATCGAGTGCTTTGAGGTGGAAGAAGTCGCGCGGTCGCTCTAGCGTTTCGGCTCATGGTCAGGAAACGCCGGAAATTGTTAAGTGGAGTCGGGCCGGACCCCGGCATCAGCCCGCGGCGACTTCGGATCGGGGAAGAGCTGAGGCACGCGCTCTCCGGGATTCTCCGTCGAGGCGAATGCCGTGATCCCACTCTACGGGATGCCAGTATTGCTGTTACCGAAGTGAGGTTAAGCCCCGATTTGCGCAACGCGACTGTGTTTGTGATGCCGCTCAACGGTGCGAATGCAACCGAAATCGTCGCCGGGCTAAAACGCAGTACGCCATTTCTGAAGCGGCTCGTGGCCCGCGAGGTAGCGTTGCGCTATACACCCGAGCTGATATTTGAACTGGACATCTCGTTTGATCAGGCAGACCGGATCGCCGCCCTGCTCGCGCGACCGGACGTCGAACGCGACCTCTGCAGGGGAGGCGCTCGAACCGAGACTCGGGATGATGTCGGGTGATCGCGGTCCGCACGGCTGGCTGGTCATCGACAAGCCGCAGGGGCTCAGCTCGAGCCGGGCCGTCGAGATGATCCGTCGCCTCACCGCAACCAAGGTAGGACATGCGGGCACTCTCGACCCGCTTGCAACCGGTGTGCTGCCTATCGCGCTCGGCGAGGCGACCAAGACCGTCGCCTACGCGATGGCCTGCCGCAAACGGTACCGCTTCCGCATCCGCTGGGGTATCGCTCGCGCCACCGACGATCGCGAGGGCGAAATCGTGGGCGAATGCTCGTTGCGGCCGAGCCGCGAGGCAATCGAGGCGGTCCTGCCCCGCTTTACTGGTACGATCCTGCAGTCGCCGCCGACTTATTCGGCGATCAAGGTCGACGGGCACCGGGCCTATGCGCTCGCGCGAGCGCACAGCCCCCCCGCTCTGACCGCGCGGCCGGTACAGATCGCCACGCTGCGGCTGATCGCTGTGCCGGATTGCGATCATGCCGATTGCGAGGCGCTGGTCGGCAAGGGGACCTATATCCGCGCCCTCTCCCGCGATCTCGGCATCGCGCTCGGAACCTTCAGCCATGTTGCAGAGTTGCGGCGTCTTTCGGTCGGACGTTTCACCGAAGCGCAGGCAATTTCACTGGATTCCGTAGTCGAGCGTCGGCATAGTCTGGCTGCGTCGGAGCATCTGCTTCCAATCGAGACCGCGCTGGACGACATCCCGGCTCTGGCCTTGACCGCAGCCGAAGCTGCTCGATTGCGTTGCGGGCAGAGGGTGACGCCGCACGATATTGGCGTACGGACGCAATTGAACCGGCTCGACGACGGCACGGTTGTCAGCGTTTGGCACGACCAAGCGGTGATCGCGCTGGCCAAGATCGAAAACGGCGGTCTCCAACCGGCGCGGGTCATTAATCGCTGAAGGGGTTAAATTGGTGTCGATCACTGCCGAGCGCAAACAGGCGCTCATCATCGAGTACGCGACCAAGGAGGGTGACACCGGATCGCCGGAGGTCCAGGTGGCGATCCTGAGCGAGCGCATCCGCAATCTCACCGACCACTTGGGGAGTCATAAGAAGGACTTTCATTCGCGGCGCGGGTTGCTCGTCATGGTCGGCCAGCGGCGGCGCTTGCTGGACTATCTCAAGCGGTCGGGCGTCGGCCGTTACGAGACGTTGATCGGACGTCTCGGACTGCGCCGCTGACACTTCGTTGGAACCTCGCGTGCGATCGACATCCCGCTCCGCCGGATGGACTCGGCGGGGGAGGGATTGCCGCGCGCGCTCATCGACAGCGCCTTCTCGGGTGCGCCCGGTGTCGGTCTCATTGCCGCCGGCTTTGAGCGACTCTTGGCGGGAGAAACCGTGCTGCTGCACATTTTTTTCCGAAAAGGAATGATATCGAATGTTCCAGGTTTATCGTAAGGAGCTGATATGGGGCGGACGCCCTCTCGTCCTCGAGACGGGGAAGCTCGCGCGCCAGGCTGATGGTGCGGTGCTCGCGACCTATGGCGAGACCACCGTGCTGTGTACCGCGGTCGCGATGAAGACCGCGAAGCCCGGTCAAGACTTCTTCCCTCTGACCGTCAACTATCAGGAGAAAACCTTTGCCGCCGGCAAGATCCCGGGCGGCTTCTTCAAGCGCGAGGGCCGCCCCTCGGAGAAGGAGACGCTGGTCTCGCGGCTGATCGACCGGCCGTTGCGACCGCTCTTTGTTCCCGGGTTTGTCAATGAAACCCAAATCATCTGTACGGTTCTGAGCCACGATCTCGAAAACGATCCCGACATCGTATCGCTAGTCGGTGCCTCGGCGGCCCTGACCATCTCGGGGATACCGTTCTTGGGACCCATCGGTGGCGCGCGCGTCGGGTACATCGACGGAAACTACGTCTTGAACCCGACATTGGGCGAGATGCGCCGCTCGCAGCTCGACCTCGTCGTCGCCGGCACGGCCAACGGTGTGCTGATGGTCGAATCCGAAGCGAAAGAGCTTTCCGAGGAAATCATGCTCGGGGCGGTCGTCTTCGGCCACAGCGAGTTTCAGCCGGTGATCGAGGCGATCATCGAGCTCGCTGAAACCTCCGCCCGCGAGCCGTGGAGCGTGCCGCCTGCGCTACCCGAGCTCCCTGCGATCGAGGCACGGCTGCGCGAAACGATCGGCCCGCTGATCGAGGCCGCTTATCGCGAGCAGGGCAAGCAGGATCGCAGCAACCGGCTCGACGCGGCGAAGGCGCAAACGGCCGGGCTATTCTCCGACGAGCTTGAACGTGCGACCGCGCTGAAGCTGTTCAAGGAGATCGAAAAGGAGATCGTCCGCGGCGCCGTTTTGCGGAGCGGACTACGGATCGATGGCCGTGACACCCGCACAGTTCGACCGATTTTATGCGAGGCAGGACTCCTGCAGCGCGCGCATGGCTCGGCATTGTTCACCCGAGGCGAGACACAGGCGCTCGCGGTGGCGACGCTCGGGACCGGTCAGGACGAGCAGATCATCGACGCGCTCGAAGGGGAGTATCGCGAGAATTTCATGCTGCACTATAACTTCCCACCGTACTCGACGGGCGAAGCAGGACGGTTAGGCTCGCCGAGCCGGCGCGATGTCGGGCACGGCAAGCTCGCCTGGCGGGCGATTCGCCCGTTGCTGCCAACCAAGGACAACTTCCCTTACACGATACGCGTCGTCTCCGAGGTCACCGAGTCGAACGGGTCCTCGTCGATGGCCTCGGTTTGCGGCGCCTCGCTTGCTCTGATGGATGCCGGCGTTCCGCTTCCCCGTTCGGTGGCCGGGATCGCCATGGGGCTGATCAAAGAGCCGGAGGGCTTTGCCGTATTGTCGGATATTCTCGGCGACGAGGATCATCTCGGTGACATGGACTTTAAAGTCGCCGGTACCGAGAGGGGCGTCACCGCGTTGCAGATGGACATCAAGATCACCTCGATTACCGAGGAGATCATGCAGATTGCTCTGAACCAGGCGCGCGAAGGCCGACTTCATATCCTCCGTGAAATGGCCAAGGCGCTGACCGGCGCGCGCGACACGGTCAGCCAGAATGCGCCTCGCATCACGACATTTAGCATTCCCAAGGAGAAGATCCGCGAGGTGATCGGCTCGGGCGGCAAAGTCATCCGCGAGATTACCGAGACGACTGGGGCCAAGATTGACATCGACGATGATGGCACCGTGAAGGTCGCCGCCGTAGATGGCGATGCGGCCAGAGCCGCGATCGATTGGATCCGCGGGATCGTAGCCGAACCCGAAGTTGGCTTGATCTACTCCGGGAAGGTCGTCAAGGTTGTGGATTTCGGCGCGTTCGTGAACTTTCTCGGATCACGCGACGGGCTGGTGCATATCAGCGAGCTGGCGCCGCACCGGGTTGGCAAGGTCGCTGACGTGGTCAAGATGGGCGACACGGTCAAGGTCAAGGTGCTTGGTTTCGATGACCGTGGCAAAGTCAAGCTCAGCATGCGCCAGGTTGATCAGCAAACCGGCGAGGATCTCGGCGCGAGGCGCCAGGAGCAGGTGAAGGCAGCGGCACCCTGACGATAGGCAGTGCCGGGCGGGACGGCCCTGCACTTCCCGCCAACGACGCTTCGGATATGCACCACCTTACGGGGGCGAGCATAGCCGGCGCTGCCGAACGGCCGTCACCGAGAGCCTACTTTGAAAAGACCCTTCCGGCGGTGATCGGCCATCGCGGCGCCGCGGCATGCGCGCCCGAAAACACGCTTGCGGGATTACGCAAGGCAAAGGAGCTCCATTGCCGCTGGGTTGAGTTCGATGTCCGGCTCACCGCGGATGACCAGCTGATCCTGCTCCATGACGAGCGGCTGGAGCGGACCACCAACGGTTGGGGCAAGGCAGCCCTGCTGCCTCTCGCGGCGGTTCGCCGCTACGATGCCGGACGCCGATTCGATGCTGCTTTCAAAGGCGAGCGGGTGCCCACGCTGACGGAAGCTGTGACGGTCCTCGGCGAACTCGGCATGGGCGCGAATATCGAGCTGAAAGCCGCTCGGGGCCGTGAGGCCGAAACCGGGACCGTGGCCGCGACGCTGCTGCGCCGGCTGTGGCCCCCCCAGCTACCACCGCCGCTGGTTTCGAGCTTCCTTCAAGACGCCCTTGCGGCAGTGCAGGCGCGCGCCTTCCTGATCGCCCGAGGAATATTATTCCACGCGGTGCCGAGGAATTGGAGTGTCCTGGCCGAGAAGCTCGGCTGTGCGGCGATCCATGCTGATCACCGCTACCTGCATTCGGCCGTCGTCGCCGAGATCCGCGAGTTGGGATATCCCCTCCTCGCGTACACGGTGAACGATCCCACACGGGCGCAGACGCTGTTCAGTTGGGGGGTGACCTCCGTGTTCTCGGATGTTCCCCATATTCTTTGCGCCGCGGCGGAAAGCGGCGCTCTCTCGCCACCGCAACCGACGTGAACCTGGCAGGAGCCTCGCGTTAAGGAGCAGTCCGGTGAAATCGCTCAATCCACTCGTGATCTCCGGGCGCGAGGTGCTGCCGCTCGTCGAAGGCGGAAAGGGCATTTCGGTGTCAAATGGCGAAAGCTCCGGGGCCTGGGCCGCGACCGGCAGCGTTGGCACATTCTCCGGGGTCAACGCCGACAGCTTCACGGAATCCGGTCAGCCGATCCCGCAGATCTACCACGGACGGACCCGACGAGAACGCCACGAAGAGCTCGTCGCGTATGCGATCGCAGGCGGGATTCAGCAGGCGCGCGTCGCCCATGAGCGCTCCAATGGCGAAGGCCGCATCCATATGAACGTGCTGTGGGAAATGGCCGCGGCCGAGCGCGTCCTTCACGGCGTGTTGGAAGGGGCCAAAGGGCTGATCAACGGTGTCACCTGCGGCGCCGGGATGCCGTACAAGATCGCTGAGATCTGCGCCCGCTATGACGTGTACTACTACCCGATCGTGTCATCAGCCCGCGCCTTTCGCGCGTTGTGGAAGCGTGCCTATCATAAGTTCTGCGATTGGCTTGGCGGCGTCGTCTATGAAGATCCCTGGCTGGCGGGCGGCCATAACGGGCTCTCCAACAGCGAGGACCCACAGTACCCTGAACCGCCCTACCCCCGCGTCCGCGAGTTGCGCAACCTGATGATCGATTTCGGGCTTGCGACCACACCGATCTTCATGGCCGGCGGCCTCTGGTATCTGCGCGAATGGATCGATTGGATCGATAACCCTGAACTCGGCCCGGTCGCTTTCCAATTTGGCACTCGCCCGCTCGTGACTCACGAGAGCCCTATTTCCGAAATATGGAAGCGCAAGCTTCTGACCCTGAGCGAAGGAGATGTCTACCTCAATCGCTTCAGCCCGACCGGCTTCTATTCTTCGGCGGTGCGCAACAACTTTATGAATGAGCTACAAGAGCGTTCCGAGCATCAAGTCGCTTACACCGTCGATCCGGTCGGCGAGCATGTTGCGCCCTTTAGCGTCGGCGCGCGCGGCCGCATCGTCTATTTGACGGCTCATGACAAGAAGTCGGCCGAGCGTTGGGTCGCGGCGGGTTTTACCGAAGCTCTGCGCACGCCGGATTCGACCTTGATTTTCGTCACCGCGCGAAAGGCGCTCGAGATCCGCACGGACCAGATCGGTTGCATGGGCTGCCTCAGTGCCTGCCAATTCTCGAACTGGGCGCAGAACGAAGCGCGTACGACGGGGAGGAAGGCCGATCCGCGCAGCTATTGCATCCAAAAGACCCTTCAGGCGATCCGTCACTCTGATGACGTCGAGTTCCAGCTGATGTTCGCCGGGCACAACGCCTATCGCTTTGCTTCCGACCCGTTCTATGCGAATGGCTACGTGCCGACGGTGCGCGAGCTCGTCGGGCGCTTGCAGACCGGGGACTGAGTAGCGGCGAATCGCGAAAGGGTTGTTTATTTTCGCGGACGACCTGATTATATTTGTTGCATGACAACGTCACCCTCAACGATCACCCTGGCGCGGCTGCGGGCGGTGGGCCTGCGGCCCACGCGGCAGCGCCTTGCCTTGGCACAGCTCCTCCTCGAAAACGGGGACCGTCACTTCACCGCCGAGCAGCTGCACGGCGAGGCAGTGGGTGCGAACATCCGGGTATCGCTCGCGACCGTTTACAATACCCTGCATCAGTTCACCGACGCGGGGCTGTTGCGCGAGGTCGTGGTCGAGCCGGGCCGCTCCTACTTCGACACCAACACGACCGATCACCATCACTTTTTTTGCGAAGCGACGAGCAAGCTCGAGGACATTCCGGGTCAAGACGTGGTGGTCAGCGGGTTTCCTCTGCCGCCCCTCGGGACAGAGATTTGCCGGGTCGACGTCATCATCCGAGTGCGCCCGGAAAATCGCTGATCGCACCGAGCCCCGGTGCTTAACGCCTTCGCGTCCGCTTGACAGCCCGCCGGCCTAGGATACAATCGTTCTAAGAAGCAGGTGTCGCCTGCATCTGCCTCGCTTGATGGTGGGTTGATGCTGTGGCGGCGTGACGGCGCGTACGTTCGAACCCGTAAACCCAAGGGACGAGACGCACGACGGTGGCGATTCGAGACTGACTCAATCGAGGAGGAGACCCGAGTATGGCATATCAAGACGATATCGCTTTGATGGCACACCTGATGCGGCGGGCAGGATTCGGAGCAACCCGCGACGAACTCGAAGCCCGCGTGGCCAAGGGCTACGAGGCCACGGTCGAGGAACTGCTGCATCCCGAGACGCAGCCGGCGGTCGATGAATACCAGTTGATGCGCTACCAGCCTGCCGCGCTGCTGCCCGGCGGGCAGCCCCCGATGGGCAACGTCAATTGGATGTATCATCTGGTGAACACCAAACGGCCTCTCGAAGAGAAGATGGCCCTGTTCTGGCATCATGTATTCGCCACCGGCAACTCAAAGGTGGACAATTACGATCAGCTGCTGACGCAGATCAAGCTCTTCCGTGACGAGGGCATGGGCAATTACCGTGATCTGTTGCTCAAAGTGGCAAAAAACCCGACAATGATTTTCTGGTTGGACAACCAGCAGAATCACGGGACGGCGGTCAACGAGAACTGGGGCCGTGAGCTGCTCGAATTGTTCAGCCTCGGTGCCGGCAATTATACCGAGACGGATGTGCGTGAATGCTCGCGGGCCTTCACTGGTTGGACTTTCGCGACCAAGATCCCGCGCGCGCCCTATGGTCGGTTCCCCTGGCAGTTCGAGTACCGGGCGGAAGATCACGACGACGGCGAGAAAGTATTCCTCGGTCACAAGGGCCGGTTCAACGGCGAGGATATCATCGACATCGTAGTGCAGCAGCCAGCATGCGGCAAATTCATCTGCCGGCATCTGTACAACTTCTTCGTCGCCGACGAGCCGCAGGTGCCAGCTTGGCCGATCGAGCCGCCGCGCGACCAGAAGGCGATCGATACCCTGGTGGGAGCGTTTCGCGACTCGAAGTTCGACATGCGCTCCATTCTGCGGGTGTTGTTCAATTCGGACTTCTTCAAAAACGCCCGCTTCCAGCACATGAAGTCGCCGGCCGAGGTCGTGGTCAGCACGTTGCGGCTGGTCGGCGGGCACGAGCTTCCGGCCCCCGGAATTGGCGAGCTGTCGATGCAGCCGACCTATATGGGTCAGGACATGCTCAACCCGCCCTCGGTCGAGGGGTGGCACACCGGCAAGGAGTGGATCAACAGCGGCTCCTTGATGGCCCGGGTCAACTTCGTCGCTGAAAAGGTCGGCAACACGTCGCTGCCGGGTGTTCGCGCCATCATCAACCGGCTGAAGGCCCGCGGCACATTGAGTCCGGATCAGCTGGTCGACGGTTGCCTCGACCAGATCGGCCCGGTCGAAGTCGGCGCCGAGACCAAGCAAGAGCTGGTTGCTCAAGCTAAGGAATGGGGCCAGGTCGCTTGGGACAGCGAGGCGCACGCGGAAATCGCGGACCAGCGCACCGCCGAAATGCTGCAGCTGATCGCGGCTACCAGAGAGTATCAATTCGGCTAACAGACTGAACTTATCAGGCGAGGAGTAAGGCACAATGCCAGCAACGCAGGAAGTAAAGAAGGATCCCGTCATTGTTGTTCTGCAATTGACGGGCGGAAATGACTACGTGAACACGGTGATCCCGTACAACAATCCGCTTTACCGGGATAACCGGAAGGCCGTCGGGCTCCCCGACAACCATATCATGCACCTCGACGACCAGTATGGCATCCCGCAATACATGGCGCCGTTGAAGCAATTCTGGGATGATGAGAAGCTCGCCATCCTGCACGGCGTCGGCTGGAAGGAGTTGCCGCGGTCGCATTTCCGGGCGATGGATATCTGGCACACTTGCGAGCCGGTCAAGGTCGGAACCGAGGGCTGGCTCGGACGCGTCGCGCGCGAATTTGATCCGAAGAAAGAGAATGTCGTCACCACCGTCAGCTTTGGGCCAAGTCTGCCGCGGGCTCTGGCTGTGCCGGGCGTGCCGGTAGCATGCGTCGGCGGGCCGCTGGAGAACTACGGCTTCCTGCCGACCATTCAGGGCAACCAGCGCAAGCAGGTTCTCGAGCGGTTTGCGGCGATGTACAAACCGGCGATCGGCACCGGTGCGGTCATGGACTACATGGCTGACACCGGTATCGATTCGTTGAAGGGAGAAGACATCCTGAAGGTAGCGCCGCAGAAGTACTCTTCGACGGTTCAGTATCCCAACACGTCGATCGCCCGTAAGCTCAAGGGTATCGCCCAGGTGCATCTGGCTGATTTGGGCAGCCGGATCTTCTACTGCGATCACAGTACCTTTGACACTCATGCCGGCCAGAACGCAGCTGGCAGTCCAGGGAGTCACCCCGTTTTGTGGAAAGCGGTGACCGAGGGGATCGACGCCTTCATGCAGGACCTTCGCGAGCACGATCACGCCGACAATGTGATCCTGCTGATGTTCTCCGAGTTCGGCCGCCGTGTCCGCGACAACGGCTCCGGCACCGATCACGGCGCCGGCGGAGTTGCCTTCGTGCTTGGCGAAAAGGTCAAAGGCGGCCATTACGGCGAAATGCCGTCGCTGGAAGCCTCCAAACTGGTCCAGGGCGACCTCGACCCGAACATGGACTTCCGCAGCGTCTACTCGACGATCCTCGACAAGTGGCTGAAGCTCAATCCGGCGCCGATCGTCAACGGCACCTTCGAGCAGCCGGCCTTCCTGAATTAGACGCAAGGCTGTCGGCTACCTTCTGCCCGGGGCATGACTCCGGGCAGAACAGGTAGCTGACGGTACCGGGTGAGTAAACGCAACACGTCGATCAGAGAGGAGGAGCGCTATGCCGCTCACAACGGTCTCGGAAGGACGCGTCTTTGATTGGAGCCATGCCGTCGGGCGCAACGCAGCCCGTGGCCCGGGCTTCAATTATGTTCAAACGATGTGCCTTGGGAAAGGCGGCGTTCTCTATGCCACCAATCGGGGCAACGAGAACAATTTCGGGATGCACGTCAACAAAACCAAGCTGGGTGCTCCCGGTGAAGAAGAATGGCTCGCTGACTTTTGCGAACACGGCGACGGCGACAGTCATTGCACTTGGCCGTTCGGAGTTGCGGTCGACGCCAACGAGAATGTTTACCTGTCGGACGACTGGAGGAACACGATCTCGGTGTTTGACAGCAACGGCAAATTCCTACGGAAGTGGGGCGAGACCGGCAGCGGCGATGGTCAGCTGTTTCGCCCGGCCGGCTTGGCGGTAGAGAAAAACGGTAACATCATCGTCGTCGACAGCGGCAACAACCGCCTGCAGGTCTTCACTCCGGACGGCAAGTTTGTCGGTAAATGCGGCGGGCCCGGGAATGGCGACGGCCAGTTCGACCAGCCCTGGGGGATCACTCTCGACAAGGACGGCAATATCTACGTCGCCGACTGGAACAACCACCGGATCCAAAAGCTCTCTCCGGAGGGTAGGTTCCTGATGAAGTTCGGCGAATACGGAAAGATTGAGCAGCCTGAGGATGCCTATGAGGTAACCTACCTCGGCCCGTACGTTACAGCGGCCTCGGAGAGGGAGGGGTATCCCAGCCCAGGCAAACTCAATCATCCGACCGATGTCGCTGTAGACCCCGATGGCGATATTTACGTCACAGATTGGGGCAACCATCGGGTTTGCGTCTTTGACAACGAAGGCAAGCCGATTGCCCAGCTGATCGGCGATGCCCATGTGCTGTCGAAATGGGGCCAGCAGACCGTCTCCGCCAATCCCGATATGGAAAAGGCGCGGCGCCGGGTGAAGAGCCTCGAACCGCAATGGCGTTTCTGCTTCCCGACAGCAGTGGAGTTTGATCCGGCAACGGACAGCGTCATCGTCGCTGACAGCCAGCGGAATCGCTTGCAGATCTACAAAAAGGTTCGCGACTACAGCGATTTCCAAGCGAACTTATAGGCTGCCGGACTCGGGCGCGGACAACGCAGAGCGCCCGTCGTAAGACCCGCCCGTTCCTTCCTGTCTCCCGATCGGCGGCAGGAAGAACGGGTTTCTTTTCACATTAGGCCATGACCGAACTCGCAGGGAAAGGCGAGAAGCACGAGCGTTTGGTGGCGGAGAGGCTTCTCGCGTTGGGTGCAGGGCATCCGGAGACGCTTGCAGCGATGCTCGACCTCGCCGATTGCCTATGGGCGGAGGGTCGACTCATCGCGGCCCGCAAACTCGAGGAACAAGTGGTCGCCGCGCGCCGCCACCTCCTAGGTGAGAAGCACTTCGACACATTGAAGGCAATCGGCAAGCTGGCCGTCACGATGGCCGCGCAAGGCGATCTGGCGGAAGCACGCCGACTTCAGGAGTGTGTCCTTAGAGGGATGCGTGAGCTCTATGGCGACACCGGCCTCGAGACGCTGCGCGCAATCAACAACCTGGCCGGGACCGTTTCGGCTCAAGGCGACGTCGAGGCCGCGCGCGAACTCCTCGAAACGGTCGTCGTAGCCAGTTGTCGCGCGTTCGGCGAGCAGCATGCCGACAGCCTCACGGCGATGGGTAACCTGGCCGGGATCCTTTGGCAGCATGGAGATCAAGGCGAGGCATATGCGCTGCAGCAGCATGTGGTCGAGACGCTACGCCACGTGCGCGGCGAAGGGGACCAAGTGACGCTCGCGGCAGCCCAAGTGCTGGAGATGATGGAGCGGGATGCCGGATTTTAGCCCCTCGCTCCTCCCAGGATCGACATAAACCGTAGCACTCAACCGTCGTAGACCACGACCTGGTCGTCCAGGTCGACCACCTCGCTCTGATGACCGAGGCTGCGGCGGTCGATCGCGACGGTCTTGATCAGAGCGAAGACCTCGCGTCCCGGTACGAGACCGAGTGTCGCCCCTGAGCGTCGCGTCACCCGCGCCAGCAACCGCTCGTCCCCGAGCCGGAGCTGGACCTCGAGCGCGGCCTCCTCGATCGGGACGACAGCCTCCACCCGGCCTGCCAGAACGTTCAGAGCGCTGATTCCGATCGGAGGAGTTGCCGCAAGGATTACGTCGCGGGCACGTATTCTCACACGGAGGGCGGCACCCACCGGTGCGGGCAGCCGAGGCACCGTCAGCTTGCCAAAGGCGCCGGCGAGCTCGGTAAGTCCCCAGCGGGCATCGTGCGCCGCGACACGCACAGCTAGAACGGCACCCGCCTCGAAGCGGCCGATCATCGGATAGAGTTCGGCGCGCCCCATCACCTCCTGCAACGGTCCGACCGTCCGCACCCGGCCGTCCGAGATCAGCACGATCGTGCTGGCTAGGCGGGTCACCTCGGCGACCGCATGGCTGACATAGACGATCGGCACGCTCGCTTGGTCACGGAGCCGCTCGATATAGGGGAGGATCTCGTCCTTGCGCCGGGCGTCGAGCGAAGCCAGCGGCTCGTCCATCAGCAACAGCCGCGGTCCGGCCAACAACGCACGGCCGATCGCGACCCTCTGCTTTTCGCCCCCCGACAGCCGACCGGGTCGGCGGTCGAGCAAGGTCCCGATCCCGAGCAGATCGACGACATCATCAAGCGATGCTGTCGGCGCAAAACCGCGAGCAAACCAGCGTCCGAAGAGCAGGTTTTGGCGGACCGTGAGATGCGGAAACAGGCGGCTTTCCTGAAAGACGTAACCGACCCGACGACGATGGGCGGGTGCTCTGATGCCGCGCTCGGTGTCGAGAAGCACCACCCCGTCAACGACGATGCGTCCCCTATCCGGACGGACCAGGCCGGCGATCGCATTGACGAGCGAGGTCTTGCCCGCTCCCGAGCGGCCGAACAGCGCGGTAAGACCGCGCCCGCTGCAGAAATGAATGTCGAGTTCGAAAGCGCCGAGCCGGTGCTCGATATCGACTTCGAGCATCGCGCTCATTCGGGAAGCTGCCGAGCATTGCCCGAAACTCCGACGCGCAGGCTCACCGGAGCCCCGTCGCCGACGTCGCAAGTGAAACCGGCCTTTACCATCAAGAAAATTTATAACTTGGAAGCCGGCGCAGGGACAGGCCCGCCGGATCGGAATTATGGCGTCGGTTGGTCTGGCGTGATAGGCTCTGTCGGTTGGTTTCGCCTGAGAGGTGACGACAATGAAGGTCAAAATCGAATATTGCGTACCCTGAAACTATGAACCAAGAGCCCTCCGTGCGAGGGCACGGCTCATGGAACGAGGCGCTGAAGAGGTCGAGCTCATCAAAGGGGTTGCCGGCGTTTTCGAGATCACCGTCGATGGCCGGCTCGCTTTCTCCAAGAAACAGCTCGGCCGGTTTCCGGAAGACGCCGAAATCGACGCCCTGCTCGGCGGCTAGACGGCAACTCTGCGGCGCGTCCTGACCCTCGGGTCAGGACGCGGCTTGTTCCGAGATCCCTTTAACGGACTCCCGCCACCCTGTGAGATGGTCGAATGCAGGGAGAAGTCGATTGTGCACCCCGCGTTATGCCGATAAGCATTGCTGGATCAATTACTTGAGACGAGATCTCTTGCTCCGCCAACAGGGAAGTTTTCGGCGACTTTGTCGCCAAGATGACGATCATCGGCGCCGTCGATAACCGGATCGTAAGCCCGCCATCCCGAAGTCTTCGCCGAGCCCATCAAACCGCGATGGCGGGCTCGACCTCCGCCTCGCGGCCGTTGCCGACGCCGATGAACAGCACCATGACCGCCACAGCGATCAACAGCATTCCGGAAAAAATGAACGCCTCGAAATAAGTGCCGAAGGCGATGCGCAGGACGCCGGCGAGATAAGCAGCCGAGGCACCGCCGATCTGGTGAATCACGGTGATCCAGGCGACCATGATCCCGATCTTTTCGGTGCCGACGACGCCGCTCAAAAGGCGCACCGTCGGCGGCGCGCCAGCGATCCAATCGAGCCCGTAGACCATGCTGAACAAAGACAGGCCGTAAAACGACATATCAAACGCGAAGGGCAAATAGAGCAGCGAAAGCCCTCGGAATCCGTAATAGCAGCATAGCAGGACACGGTTGTCGCAGCGGTCACTGAGCCAGCCCGAGATCGTCCCGCCGATCAGGGCGAAAACTCCCGTCAAGGCGAGCAAGCCGGCACCAGCGATTTCGCCTAGCCCATGATCCATGCACGCCGGTATCAGATGGGTGCCGATCAGCCCGTTGGTCGTCGCCCCGCACGCAAAATAGCTGCCGGCGATCAGCCAGAAGTCGCGTGAGCGCACACTACTCTCGAGTGCGCGGAACGCTACCGCGACCGGGTTTCCGACGGGCGGAACGGCCGGCCTCGACCGGCTCGGGTCGCCGTAGCGGGCTAGGCCGAGATCCTCGGGCCGGTCCCGCATCAACACCGCGATTACCGGCAGCAAAGCAAAAACGGTCCCGGCCAAGAGTAGGCACCCGATCCGCCAGCCGGCACTGGTGGCAAGTGTTGCCATCGTCGGCAGGAAAACGAGCTGACCGGCCGCGTTGGCCGCGGTCAGGATGCCGACGACGAGCCCCTCGCGCGCGCGGAACCAGCGTGCAGCGATGAACGCGGCTAGGTAGGCGCCGACAAACCCGGTGGAGAGGCCGACCACGACACCCCAGAGTGCCACGAGCTGCCAGGCCTCGCCCATCCCTGGGGTTAGCGCCACCCCCGCGGCGGTACCCGCGAGTGCAAGCGTCATCGTGCGGCGTGCCCCGAAACGGTCCATCGCCGCCGCCGCGAACGGACCGACCGCCCCGTAGAGCAGAAGGTTAATGGCGACCGCGAGGGAGATCGTGGCCCGCGACCAGTGGAATTCCTGTTCGAGCGGCACGATCAGCACGCTCGGTGTGGCCCGCACACCTGCGGTCACGACCACCACGACAAAGGTGAGGGCGACGATGATCCAAGCGTAGTGCAGCCGGTGCTTCTTCTTCATTGCCTTCGGCCAGAGATGGGTGAGCTTACACCAGTGCTTGCACCGTCCGAGGCCTGCCGACCTCAGGCGTCGCCCAGATACAGCCAAGACAAGCGCTTGACCGGGAAATGTGCTTTGTTGGCCGGAGCTGTGCCGCCACCACACCGCACAGGCAACTGCCCTCGAAATCATCCATCGCAACCGAGCTTAGGCTTCACGAGGTGGCCCGACAAGGATGTCGAGGCGATCTTGAGCCCGACCGCCCGGCACCAGGCCTGACACTTCGTGGTAGGCGAACACCAGAGGAAGGTGAGAGACTGGTGTAGCGCTTTTTCGAGCGCCTAACGGCAGAACGAGGTGATCCGATGTCAACGACGAAGCCCGACCGCGCGCATCTGATTACCGGTGGTTTTCCGCCGGGTTCGCTGGCCGGGCACGACCACGACTATGCCCGCCTGCGGCTGCTGGGACTCTTGACCGAACGTGAGATTCCGGCCTCGGTCGCCAACGACTTCGCGGACGTCGAGAAGTGGCTGCCCGTCAGCCGGTTGCTGATCACCTATGTGGCTGGCCCCTACCCCGACGCGGCGCAGAGCCGGACCATCGAGAACTGGCTAAAGGCGGGCGGCCATTGGTTGGCTTTGCACGGCACCAGCGGCGGCCGCGCCGAGCGGGTGGAGGGCTTGCGCTCGCGCCGCACCGTCAAGACCGAGCACCACGCCTTGCTGGGGAGCCGCTTTCTAACCCATCCCCCGATTTGCAAGATTCATGTCGAGGTGAAGGACACCGACTCGCCCCTCACCCGAGGGCTCGGCACGTCGTTCGAGGTCGAGGACGAGCCCTACTTCATCGAATTGCAAGATCCCGGCTCGACGAGGATCCTGCTGACTGCGGATTACGGCGTGAGCGGCGTATCGCCGTCCGTCGGACCCCTATACGGCTCCGACACCTCGCTGCAACCGGACGGCAGGACCCGTGTGATCGGCTATACCCGCGCAGTCGGCGAGGGCGGTGTCGCCTACTTTGCACTCGGCCACTGCCACAATCCCGCCATCCGAGCGGGGAGGCCCGCCGAGCCGGCGGACAACACACCGCTCACCTTTCGAGGCTCATGGGAAAGCGCCGCGTTCATAGCGTTGCTACGCAACACGATCGCGTGGGGTGCGGCCGCCTGATTTCTATACCTGCGTCCGCTTCGATCCCGCCGCCTCGCTAGGGCACCCGGCCGTCCGACGAGGAGGCCTCATCCATGCTCAGGACCGGCAAGGAGCGTATCGAGCGTCTCAGGGACGCGCATCGTCTACATCGGCAGCGCACTGGTAGGCGATGTGACGACGCACCCCGCCTTTCGGAATGCCGCCCGCACAGTCGCCGCGATCTATGACGTGAAGGCCGATCCCGCCAATCGCGCGATCATGTCCTTCACCGAGGCGGGCGGCGCCTTCAGCATGTATTATCTTCAGGCGTGCACCCAAGGAGGATCTGCGGCGCCGCATGCGAGCCCATCAGATGATTGCCGATATGACCTATGGGCTGCTCGGCCGCTCGCCCTATTAGGCGACGATTCGAGGTTCGGGTTCTTGCGCCTTCCGCGCCCAGAACTAGCCTCGTTCGCCGACAACCGGAGCCGGAGGCGGAGGCGGTGGCGGGGCCGGAGGCGGCGGGGGCTGATAGGCGACCGGTGGCGGCGGCGGCGCGGGCTGCTGACACCCCGCCAAGAGCGCCGCGGGAATCACGACGGCAACTATTGCCGCACTACGCAACAGCTGGTGGCGGGCTCCTTTTTTGGCAACGTCGAACATCCGTTCCTCCACGGTTGAGACGCTCGTAAGCAGCTAAATCAAACAGCGATGGCGAGCAAAATGTCAACACGATAAATGTGTTGAATTGATCGGCAAAGGTTGAGGAGTGGCGCTAGATCGCTCGTCGTGGACCCAAGGTCGGCTGTGGTCGCCAAAACCGACGACCTACACCCTCGAGCTTAAGCGTCCCGACGCGCGAGGCGCCACCGGGGCCGATCAGTGAGCATCTTGCTGCTTGAAGAAAATTCGTCCTCGTGGGCACAATCGCGCTGTATCAACATTTCTGGACACTATCGCGTATAGGTTTCCCCCAACCTCGGCTCCGAGCCGCGAATTCGCGCCCCGTTTTCCACCGGCCGAAGCGCAAGTCGCGCGGGGAGCGCGCTTTAGGTAAGGCTACCTTGTTCTCATTGTGCAGCCTCTCGATGAGAGGCCGTTTGGCATCCGTCGGACTGATTGCAGGCGGGACGATCGCTCTCGCCGCATGTGCGCCTGCCCCGCCGGTAGTCCTTGCAGCGGGGTCGGCGCCCGAGGCAGGCTACGCGCTGGCGCCGCATGCCAGCACTGAACTCGGCAAGCTCATCGACAGCGCACCCGAGTTAGTCATCGCTGGTGAACGGCTGAATGTCGGGTTGCTACGACGCTTCTACGCGGCCCATGGCTTCGAGCCAATATGGACGACTCGGCAGGCACAGGCGAATTCACTGGCGAATGCCGTGTTGCGCGCCGGCGATCACGGTCTCGCCCCTGAGCTGTTTCACGCGAACCTGCTTCGGCAGACAACGACATTGCCGCAGCTTGACCGCGAACTGTTGGTGTCGGACGCCTTTCTATCGTATGCCGACGCGCTGGCCCGCGGCGTCGTGCCGGTTGAACGCCGAACATACGACGAGGCGCTGACGCCCGAGCCGATCGATGTGGCTGCTGCACTCGACGCCGCTATCGGCAGCCCCGATCCGGCGGCGGCGATTGAGGCGCTGGCTCCGACGACTCCGACCTATCGGGCGCTGCGCCAGGTTTTGCAGAGTTATCGCTCCGGCGCCCCGGCCGGTGACAAGGCCACGACGAACCGCTTGCGCGAGATTGAGGTGAACCTTGAACGCCAACGCTGGCTGCCGCGGCAGCTGCCGGCGGAACGCGTTTGGGTCAACGCTGCTGACGCCCAGCTGGTATTTTATCGCGCCGATCGGCCGGTTTTCTCGACACGGGTAATTGTCGGCCAGGATGAGAGGCGCAATCAGAGCCCGGAGTTCCGCGCCACGATGGATGGAATTTTGTTCAACCCGCCATGGAACATCCCGGAGGACATCGCCACCGAGGAAATCCTGCCGAAGACAAGTTCCGACCCGAATTATCTGGCGCGGCATAACATGGTTATGCTGCCCAATGGCGGGCTGCAGGAGCTGCCGGGACCCAACGCAGGGCTCGGGCAAATGAAGTTCGAGATGGAGAACCGGTTCGGCGTTTACCTGCACGATACCCCGTCGAAAAATCTGTTCAGCCGCGATAACCGCCGCATCAGCCATGGATGCATACGGGTGCAGAATCCCCGCGAATTGGCCGCCCTGCTGATGCAGCAAGCGATCGACACCATCAATCAAGCGATCGCGGTGGGCGGCACCGCTCGAAGCAATCTGCCAGCGCCCGTCCCGGTATTCGTGGTCTACCAGACCGCGTTTGTAGATGGCGACGGCACGTTGCAATTTCGGCCCGATGTATACAACCGCGACGCCGAGATCTGGCCGCACCTGTACCCTGTGCGGCAGCCGGTGGTGGAACGCGAGCCGCCGGGACAACCTCGGGGCTGACCTTTAAAAGCATCGCTGGCGGAAAGGCAGACTCCCCGATAAGGGCGCGACTACACGAAAGTGCTCTGAGTGTACGAGATCTGGAACGTAGCAAAAAGGGCAGTCGCTCAAGCGTAAGTCAGTGCCCAGCCAGAAGCGCGCAGCCAGCATTGCTCATGTGGAATGTCATCGCTTCCGACGAAGATAAGTAACCTTTTCCCAGCCCCGCCGTCGCACCCTCATCAAGTGCAGTTTCCGACGCGTCATCTCGCCCGCCCTCACACGGGTAACCGCCGACCGCGGATATCCATTTCCCATGAAATTCGTCGCCGCGGCGCTCAATGCGAAAGACTGCCCCGTGCCGTCACAGAGGTCCTGTGCCGGCTGCGGACAGAGGTGCTCGCGACCCTGTACACTTTTCCGCAGACGCTGGCTTACGCTGGACGAAGACGCTGGGAGATCGGATATCCTGGCTACACCTGGCTCACCATCTACGAGCGGCGGATGCTCAATCTAATCGCGGCTGCGCAGAGCGACGATGCGAAGGGTTTTGAAACATGCCTTCATGTTCTGGCGCATTCGACGCTTCGCCACGCGCTCGGAATTGCTGCTCGCGCGCTCGGCGCGGCTCTCGATGAGCATGACCTGCGGTTGCCGTTACCACGCCCGGTTTTTCTCTCGGCTATTGCGGGAACGGGCTAACCCCGGCATGATCTGCGAGATGGTTCCCTTCGGGGATCAAAAGGGAACACGGTGAGGCCCTCCTCCGAGGAGGCATAGGGCCGATGCCGTGGCTGCCCCCGCAACTGTAAGCGGCGAGCCGCGCGCCAATCATGCCACTGGGCAACCGGGAAGGCGGCGCAAGGCAGGGACCCGCGAGCCAGGAGACCTGCCATCGGCCGTGGTCACGCACGAGCGCATCGGGCGGGGTGCACCGATGGAGGCCGGGGGCCGGCGGGTAGGTTGAGTCGGGCTTCTGGGCTTTGGTTCGTGGTGACGTGTCACGTTACCGCGAGGCCAAATCGTGCCACTTCGATCCGCGCTTTCGTCGAGCCGCCACACGCTGGCCCTGCTTTGCGCTTTGCTCGCCTGTCCGGCTCCGGTATCGGCCGACGACGAGACCTCAGCCGAGCCGGTTGCATTGCCTCCCGTGCTCGTTACTACACCGACCCGGCTGCCGACGCCGGAAAGCGAGGTCGGCAGCAGCATCACCGTCATCCCCAGCGAGGAGATCGAGCGCAAGCAGGAGCGAATGTTGCCTGATGCGCTGCAGGACGTGCCGGGTCTCAATGTCGTGCAAACCGGTGGGCCGGGCGGAACGACCTCGGTCTTCATCCGCGGCGCCAACTCGAACCAGACCAAGGTCTTCATCGACGGCATCGACGCGACCGATCCGGCAACCGGCACATTCAATTTCGAGCATATCCTGACCTGGGACATCGACCGCGTCGAAATCGTGCGCGGGCCGCAAAGCGGGCTCTACGGCGCCGATGCGATCGGCGGGGTCGTCAACATCATCACGAAGCAGGGGTCAGGCCCGGCGCAATTCGGGGGCAGCATCGAAGGCGGTTCCTTCGGAACCTTCAACCAGAATGTCGGAGTGAGGGGGTCGCTCGATTGGTTTAATTATTATGTCGATTTCGCCCATTGGAATTCGAGCGACACGCCCGTTACCCCAAGCGATCTGCTGCCGCTGGGACGCCAGGCAAATGACAACGCTTATGACAACAAGACGTTGTCGTCCCGGTTCGGCATCAATCTAGCGGACAATTTCGATATCGGCCTGGTGACCCGCTACATCGACACGTCGCTGCTCCTCACCGGCGATGACTTCCTCGGGCCGGAGGCCCTGAGAAGCACCGAAGCCGACCAGCAGCTCTTCACCCGCGGGACGGCGCATCTGGTGTCGTTCGACGGCGTCTTCGATCAGACCGTCGGGCTCTCCTATACAAAATTCAATCAGCGCGATTTTGATCCGAACACCCCGGGAGCCTTGGCGAGCTTTTTCGACAGCGACCGGTTTAAGGCCGATTGGCAAGGCAATCTCAATCTGGCTCCGGGTCAGGTGCTGACCTTGCGTGCCGAGCATCAGCGTGACGAGATCACAATCCCGGTCGCGGAGATCACCGACAACTCCGTGATGGCTCAGCTGCAATCCGGCTTTGGCGAGCGGCTCTTTAACGCAGTCAGTGTGCGATACGACCAATACGACACGTTTGGCGGAAAAACGACCTTCCGCATCGCACCCGCCCTGCTCTGTCCGGAGACCGATACAAAGCTCAAGGGTAGCGTCGGGACCGGCTTCAAGGCCCCGACCCTGGCGGAGCTGTTCTAGAACTTTCCATCCTTCAATTTCTTCGGCAACCCCAATTTGAAACCCGAGACCAGCATTGGCTTCGATTTGGGGTTCGAGCAGGCGTTGCTGGAAAAACGCCTTCAGTTCGGCGTGACCTACTTCCATAACAACATCGACAATTTGATCAATGTCAACAGTACCGCAACCTCCTTTGAGAACATCGGAAGAGCGACCACCTATGGCGTCGAGAGTTTTGTTACTTATACTCCCTGGGAGCCGCTTACGCTGCACGCCGACTATACGTTTACGATAGCCAATGATGACATTCTCGATCAGGAATTGCTGCGCCGGCCAAAGAACAAGGCCAACCTCGATGCTGCATGGCACATCAGCGAAAAGGCGGTGTTGTCGGCAACCCTTCTCTATGTCGGGCCTTGGGTAGACGTAAACCGAGCGGGCACCGTGACCGGGCTGACGGGAAACCAGTACACCCTGGTGAACCTCGCGGGTTCTTACGATCTCGGTAATGGTGTGAGTGCCTATGCGCGTATCAACAATCTGCTCGATCGGCACTATCAAAATCCAATCGGCTTCCTCCAGCCGGGGATTGGTGTATTCGCCGGGATCCGGTATGCGTTCGACACGGCGAGCCAGAGCGTCAAGCCATGAAGGGGGGGGGTCAAGTAACCGCGGCGAACGGGGCGACGACCGTGACAGATCCCGATGGTGCGAGCGACGAAATCTTTCCGTTGCCGACAGACGCGGTCAGTCTTGAGCAATTGCTTCGGGGTCTCTTCAAGCACCACTGGCTCAAAATTAGTTTTGAGCCCTGGCCCAAGGCGCCGCCTGGGAGATCACGGCGCGGCACGCGCCAACCCAATTGCGGACGCGATTGACCGGTTCGAGCGGACCCGATCCGCTCGACCGATCCGGGGTGCGGTTCACCCACTGACTTCTGGAAAGGGAGTATCAAAATGGTTCGTTCTGTTGGCTTTGTTGCCCGGCAAACATGGTTTTTGCCGGTCATGCTGGTCGTGATCTCTCGGGTCAGCAGCTGGGAATTCGCCTGCATCACGCCGTTCGTCGCCTTCGCGATAGCTGCAGGTTACGCGCTGTCAGCGCGGGCCGCTGTGCTCACCGTGATGGCCATTTGGCTTATGAACCAGGCGATTGGCTTCGGTATCCTCGGCTACCCTTGGACCGTCGACACGATCCTGTGGGGTTTTGCGATCGGCGCGGCGGCTTTGCTGGCGGCAGCGCTTGCCAGTGCAATGATGCTTTTAGGCCTTCGCAACAACATCGCCGCCATCGGAGCGGCTTTTGTGCTGGCATTTGGTGCCTACGAAGGCGGGTTGTTCCTGGTGACCTTTGCGCTGGGTGGAGGGGATGCGTTCACACCTGTAATCATCGGTCATGTCGCGCTGCTAAACCTCGGATGGACTGTGGGTCTTGTCGGAACCTATGAGACTTTGCGTTACAGTGGGGCGGTCACCGCACAACGCCGCCATGGCTTCTCCGCACCTCTCCCGGTTTAAAAACGGCTTTTCCTCTGACACCACAGGAGACGGGAGTGTTTCCACCAGAGCGCATTGTCTGCCTGACCGAGGAAACCGTCGAAACACTCTACCTTCTCGGCGAGCAGCATCGCATCGTCGGCATCTCCGGCTATTGTGTGCGGCCACCCGAGGCGCGGCGGGACAAGCCGCGGGTCTCGGCCTTCACCTCGGCCGACATCCCGAAGATCCTCGCGCTGAGACCAGATTTGGTCCTCAGCTTCTCCGATCTGCAAGCCGACATTGTCGCGGCGCTCGTTCGCCAGGGCGTCAATGTTCACGCCTTCAATCAGCGCACGGTCGCCGAGATTTTCGAGATGATCCGCGTGCTCGGTGCCATGATCGATGCGGCGGATCGCGCCGATCGCCTCGTCGAAGAACTGACTGACGGGCTTCTCGCGGCGCGCCAGCAAGCCGCGCACTTGCCGCGGCAGCCGAGAGTCTACTTCGAGGAATGGGACGAGCCGATGATCTCCGGCATCGGCTGGGTCTCGGAGCTGGTCGACGCGGCTGGCGGGATCGACATCTTTGCCGATCGCGCCGGCGGCAAGTCCGCGAAGGAACGAATTGTTACCGCGGACGAAATCATTGCGCGCGCCCCCGACGTCATTATCGGCTCATGGTGCGGCAAGAAATTTCGTGCAGAGAAGGTGACGGCACGGCCCGGGTTTGCCCAGCTGCCCGCCGTTCGGAATGGCGCTCTGCACGAAATCAAGTCGTCGCTGATACTGCAACCGGGACCCGCCGCACTCACCGATGGATTGCGCGCGCTCCAGAACGCCATTCGTCTATAACGTGACCAGTGGGGGCGGCACCGGCGGGGCATGGGGTCATGCGGCGGCTTCGCCGAGAATCACCTCACGGACTGCCGCGGGGTCGAGGCCACGTTGGCCGATGACGACGAGACTGCCGTCCTGCTGCTCGCCAGCGCGCCAGGGGCGGTCATAATAGCGCTCGACCCGGCTGCCGACGGCCTGCACGACCTGCCGCATCGGCTTGCCCGCAACGGCGAGGAAACCCTTGATGCGAAGAATATCGAAACGGAGCGCAGCTTCGCGCAGGCGCGTCTCGATCTGGGCCGGGTCGGCGACCGGCGGCACGCCGATCACAAAGCTCTCGAAGTCGTCGTGTCCGTGTTCCTCGCCGTCATCGTGATGGGACGGGCGGTTTAGCAGGTCGTCTTCCGCGCCGATCTCCATGCCGAGGGCGACGACGGGATCGACTCTTCCGTACGTCGTCCACAAAAGCCGCACCGTGGGCCGCAGATGCGGCCGGATCGCCGCCTCGATCCGGTACAATTCGTCGGCGCCAACCTGGTCGGCCTTGTTGACCAGCACGAGATCGGCGCAGAGCAGCTGCTCCTCGAATAATTCCTCCAGCGGGCTTTCGTCGTGGCTGAGAGCGGGATCGGCCGCTCGCTGCCGCGCCAGCGCGGCCGGATCCGTCGCGAACCGGCCGGCCAGAACCGCCGGCGCGTCGACCACCACCAGCACCCCGTCGACCGTGACCTGCGACTTTACTTCGGGCCAGGCGAAGGCCTGCACCAACGGCTTTGGCAAGGCCAGGCCCGATGTCTCGATGATGATATGCTCCGGAGCCGGGGTGCGGGCCAGGATCGTGTTCATTGCCGGCAGGAAGTCGTCGGCCACGGTGCAACAGATGCACCCGTTCGCGAGTTCGATCACGTCTTCTTCCCGGCAGGTCGGAATCCCGCAGCCACCGATAATCGCCCTGTCGATGCCGAGACTGCCGAACTCGTTGATCAAAAGCGCCAGCCGACGACCTCGGCTGTGCTCCAGCAGGTGCCGGATCAGGCTGGTTTTGCCGGCACCGAGAAAGCCGGTGACGACCGTAGCTGGAATCTTCGAGGTCATGACCTCTCCTTGCAGGCTCGCCGGCTCGAGGCGGCGCTGGAGCTGTCGCAGGATCGGAAAGGCACATTCATCGGCATACCCCATTTGCTGGGGGCATGGGCCGAGCGGACGCATGCTGGGATCCGGATGGCGAATGCCGTCCTTCGCAAGCGACCCACCGGGACACCCCGCCCGAGGACGTTCGTGAGTTGCGGCAGGTTTCCTGGCTCGCGGGTCGCTGCGGCTGTCTGGCCTTCCCAGTGCTTTTTGGCACCAGTGGCACGATCTGACAGACGCTCTCCGCTCACAGTTGCGGGGGCAGCCCCGGTATAACCGCCTTGCGGCGGCGCACCGGATTCCCTCTTAGCTGTCGATCCGGACGCGGATCGACAGAACCACGACGGCCAGACATAAGCCGAAGCCGGTTGCCGCTGTCAACTCGCTAGTGCTCAGACGCATTCAGAGAGTACACGAACGCGGGCGAGTTTGGCGAGGATGGCGCTGCGGCCCTCCCCCCCACTCCGGTTTTTTTGGCCGGGTGGCCTCCCTTTCGTCGCGAACCCGCTCCCGCACGAGAGAGGTCTTTGAGAACTCGGGCCCACTACGGGTAGTCCTCTTCCCTCGGGTCGGTGACACAACTTACTAGATGTTGAATTGATGGGGGCGGCGCCCCATCTTGAGCGGGGATCCGTCGACCGGAGGTTCGACAGCTCGGCAGCTCCTCCTGCCGCCGTAAACGATCGCCGTTTCTCACCTGAAAGTTTCGCCCGAAGCCGTATTCCCGCCCGTCGGCAGGTGCGTCTATTGCGGCAACACCGGCGCTCCTCTCCATCCGGAACATATAGTCCCCTTCTCGTTTGGGGGGCGCTGGGTCTTGCCGGAGGCGAGCTGCCTAGAGTGCGCCGCCATGACCTCGGCCGACGAGGGGCACTGCTGCTCGGGTCTGCTTCGCGCGTTACGCGTCCATCACCAGTTCCCGACGCGCCGACCCAAGAAGCGCCCGAAGACCTTACCGATACTCGAGGGCAAGGAACCCGAGGGCGCGCCGATGCGGGAGGTCCCTGTCTCGGACGCTCCGGGTGTCTTGGTGCTCCCAATCTTACAACCACCCAGGATTTTGTTCGGGCTCCCGCCGAGCGATCAGCTAGGCCACGTGACTTTTGCCTGTTGGACAACGACTGCCGACGCGGAGCAGAGACAAAAGAAATTGATCTCGGACGGCTTTACGGGGGCTCTCACTTATCTAGAATTTCAACTCGCCCCCTTCCTTCGAACGCTGGCAAGATCGCGCACGGATATGACGTTGCTAACGTTGGAGTTACCAACTCGGACGACACGTTAAACCAATATATCCTTCGTAAGGACGATAGAGTTCCTTATCTTGTTGGCGGTACGCCGCCTGAAGGCCCGCTCGCTGCGATCGTTCCCACACCTCGTGCGGACTCACCGCTGCATCAGATTTACCCGTTCGCCGTCACGATCGACGGGGTGAGCTGGATCGCAGCCCAGATTAGGCTTTTCGCCCATCTACGCCCCCCGACGCCGGTCTATACCGTCGTCATGCGGCGGCATCATCTCACCGAGGGCGATCCGTATCTCACGGTCATAACAAAGAAGTGACGGCCGAGCAGGCCCGCAGCGACTTCGCCCCGATCGAGAGCGACCTCGAATTCTTGCTGCAGCGGATCTCGCGCCTGCCGACAGCATCGGACCTGTGGCGGGTAGCGATGCTGGCGGCGCGGCGGTACTTCCCGATGTGCGGTTATTAGGCGCCTACCGGCGCTCCGTTCCGGTCACGACCATGTCGACTTCCCGGCCGCCGGGCCGGGAGCAGACGAGCGTGTCTCTCCAATCGAGAACAGACACATCGGCTCCATACCGCCGCGCCTGCTCACGGTCGAGCGAGACCTCGAATTCCTCCTGCAGCAGATCTCTCGGCTGCCGACGGCCGCGGATCTGTCGGTCGGCTGACGCCGACGCACGTTGCGACCCGCTGCGCCGGTTCCCCCTCGGCCAGCGGGCGTTCGAGGAACGCAATCTGATCCCCGCCGGCTTCATTGACGACTTCGCCCATATTGCCCAAGAGGATTGGGTCCCAGCTAACGGCGCGAAGGTCGTCGCCCGCGCCTGGACCGATCCGGATTTCAGGCGGCGTTTGCTGGAGAACGGCAAGGCTGCCGTTACGGAGCTCGGCTTCACCATGCCCGAACATCACAAGCATCTGGTCGTGCTGGAAAGCACGCTGAGCCTGCAGAATGTGATCTGCTGCACGCTGTGCTCATGCGCGGCGTTCACGATCATTGGACTGCCGCCGGGTTGGTACAAGGATTTCGAGTACCGTTCGCGGGTCGTGCGCCAGTCGCGCACGGTATTGCGAGAAATGGGGCTCGACCTGCCGGACGCGGTCGAGATCAAGGTGTGGGACACCACTACCGACACCCGCTATATGGTATTGCCGGTGCGATTCCCCGAAACGGTCGGGTGGCCCGAGGACAAGCTCGCCGAAATCGTGACCAAGGAGGCGATGATCGGCGTTGCCCGCCTCGAACCGAGGTATCGCTGAGCGGGGTCTCATGGACGGCGTGCACGATCTGGGCGGCAAGCAGGGTTTCGGTCCTGTGCGTTATGCGTCGAGCCGGGAGCCGCGCGCCAACGCGCTCTATTCGTTGGGGGTGAGGCTCGGCCTGGTCAATATGGACGAATACCGCCACGCGATCGAACTAATGGAGCCCCGACATTATCTGGCAGCAAGCTACTACGAACGGTCGCTGACCGGGTTCGCAACCCTGTGCGTCGAAAAGGGTATCGTCTCGCAAGAGGAGCTCGAACGCTTGGCAGGGGGGTCATTTCCGCTCTCCGTGCCAAGCGCCGAGGGCCGGCTCAATGCGATACCGCGCGAGTTGTTTGCCGTCGGTGACAACGTGCGGGTCACGAACGAGTTTGTCTCCGGTCATGTCCGCATGCCGGGCTATATACGCGGCAAGACGGGGGTCGTCGTCGGCACATCGCCGCCCTATCCATTTCCGGACGCTTCCGCCCATAATCTGCAATCCCAGGACGAGCGTACCTATGACGTGAGCTTCAGGGCGGAGGATTTGTGGCCGAATGCTGCGATCCCGCGACCGTTCATGTCGGCGTTTTCGAGAGCTACCTGGAGCGGGTTCCATAACGGCGGGGCGCGATGAAAAAGATCCTGATCATCGGCATCGGCGCAGGCAATCCCGAATACGTCACGATCCAGGCCGTCAACGCGCTCAATCAAGTCGATGTTTTCTTCATCCTCGACAAAGGCGCGGACAAGGAGGAACTGGTTGATTTTCGCCGCGAACTCTGCCGGCGCTACGTCACGGGGCGAAACTACCGCTTTGTCGACGCAGAGAGCCCCGAGTGGGAGCGCCGCAGCGCTGACTACCGGGAAACGATTGCAGAACTCAACCGTGACAAGCAGACGCTGTTCGAGCGCCTGATCAGCGAAGGCATGGAAGACGGAGAATGCGGCGCTTTCCTCGTCTGGGGCGATCCGACGCTTTACGACAGCACGATCCGAATCATCGAAGCGATAGCTGGAAGTGGCGTGCACGCGATCGACTATGAAGTCATCCCGGGAATAAGCGCGGCGCAGGCTCTGGCAGCCAAGCACAAGACAACGCTCAACCGCATCGGCGAAGCCATCGAGATCACGACGGGGCGGCGGATCGCCGAGGGCTTTCCAAACAATGTCGACAGCGTCATCGTGATGCTCGATGCTAAAAATGGATTTAAGCGCTATGCCGACCAGGATATCGACATATTCTGGGGCGCTTATATTGGTACGCCGGATGAGATCTTGATCGCCGGCAAGCTAAAAGAAGTCGTCGACGATATCGAGCGCGTTCGCGCTGAAGCGCGCCAGGCACACGGTTGGATCATGGACACCTACCTGATGCGCAGAAACCGCCCGCCTAATAGCTGATGTGCAGGTCCACTCAGCCGAGCCGGTTCATGAGAAGCGCGCGCATGTGGAAGGTGGCCTCCTGCTCGGAATAGCGATGATCGGCACCTATCGGGCAAGCCCGGCGGGCGGTGCAGGCCGTCGTCCGGCAGTCCTCGCCAGCGCCTTGGAGGTGTTTCCGGCAGGCAGCGTAGTTGTAGGGGCCGCCCGGCGCGAAGGCGGAGACCGGGCAAGCAGAAAGGCACGGCCGCTCCGAGCACTGGTCGCAGGGATTTGGGCCAGCTTCGCGCGGGCCGAGCTCAAACCGTTCTCGAAGCCCGAGTGCTCCGCGGTAGGAATGCCACAGGCCCCATTTCGGATGAATGAGCAGACCCAGGGGCGAGCGATGGACCGGCTCGGCTTTCAACGCCCAGTGCTGGAAATCGAGCCAGGGAGGCCCACCGAATGGATAGAAAGCCGAGCCGCCCAGACCAGCCGCGATTTGATCTATCAGCCGCTTCGACCATCGGTTGCGGGGATCGGGAACACCGTCATTGGCCTCTTGGGAGGCCGAGAACACCGGCCACTGGTCGCCGCCTGTCCAGCCCAGCAGCACGATTGTTAGTGCAGATGCTCCGTCCGAGAGCGCGGGCGCTCCGTCTTCCGGAACCGCATGAAAAGCGCCGCGGAGCGCGAACCCCACTTGCGCCACATCGCTCGCCAATGTTTCCCATGTCGCTCGCACTATAGTTCGATCTGGGTGTTGGCTTGGCCGCCTATGCGTAAATCAACAATCTATTCGATCGGCACTACGAAAACCCGATCGGCTTCCTCCAGCGGCGATTGGCGTATACGCCGGGATCCAGTATGCGTTTGACACGGCGAGCCAGAGCGGCAAGCCATAAAAGGTAGATCAAGTGACCGCGGTGAAAGGCGCGACGACCGTGACAGATCCCGATGGTGCAACCGTCGAGACCTTTCCGTTACCGACGGACGAGGCCACTCTGGAGGCATTGCTGCGGGATCTCTTCGAACAGCATTGGGACAAGATCACGTTTGGCCCGCTGATCGAGGGGGCCGCCTGGGAGATCCGGGCGCCGCACGCACCGACCCATGTCGGCATGCTGGACGGCTATCTCACGGTGGCCTTCGGCATTTCGCATTTCCACCTCTGCATCGGTCCGCACAAGGGGTCGCCGAACAATCCGGCGCCCGAGAGGCTCGCCCGCCATCGCCGGACGGCGCGAGCGGAGCTTTATCGGCGGCTCGACAAATCCGGCGCGCCGGTCTCGTGGGGGTTGCGCCTTTTCAACGGCCACGACGAGCAGCAAACGACGATTCTACTCCCAAACCCGTTCCTGGCTCCCGACACCGACAAGATTTTGAAGACCCCAGATTGGTCACGCCTGGATCTCTGGGATCGGCTTCGGGCGCGCTGGCTCGGCCTGACCGACCCCGACCCGATCGACCGCTCCGGTCGCGGGTTCAGTCATGGATAGAACAAGGAGAACGACCATGAAACAGCCCATTCTCGATCGCCCGGGTAGCCAGGCGACCGGCACTCCATCGGTGCCAGGAGATTGGCGGCATCAGCTCTGGTTGGGCTTGCTGGTGGCGGCCAGCGTTGTCTTCAGCCTGGGTCTCGCCTGTGCTGTGCCATTGGCGGCATTCGCCGCGGCCGCGGCGCTGAGCTTGTCGCGCCGCGATGCTTTGCTTTTGATCACGCTCGTGTGGCTGGCGAACCAGCTCGTCGGTTTCACTGTGCTCCACTATCCCTGGACCCTGAGCACCTTTGCCTGGGGTGTGGTGCTCGGCGCGGTGGCAGTCCTCGCGACCTTGGCCGGCCAGTGGATCGCCGGCCGCCTCGTGGATGCACGTGGGGCGCTCACGGTTACGGCGACGTTTCTGATCGCTTTCACTGTCTACGAGGGGGCATTATTCGCGGTCTCGGCGACATTGCTCGGCGGGACGGAAATTTATACCGCGGCGATCCAAGGCCGAATTTTCGCCATCAACGCCGCGGCTTTCGTCAGCTTGGTCGCCCTGAACCATCTCGCGACATCCGTCGGGCTCGTCAACAGGCCTACGGTTGCGCTCTCGATGAAAGAGCAGCACGTTTAGGCCGGCTGATCGGCGCATCGGGGTTGGATTAAGCTTTGTTGGATTTATCGCCACGGGGCTGATGACTGATGAACGTCTCGGTTGTTCCCGCGCTTGATCCGCGAAAATTCCAGGATCCGTTGATCACTGCTAAAGGCGAGCGGCGGGCTCATGTCACACTCGAAGCGCTGAAAACTTTATGGTTTAACACGGGAACGTTGTGTAACCTGAGTTGCGAAAACTGCTACATCGAGTTGTCGCCTCGCAACGACAGGCTCGTCTATCTCACCACGCTGGAGGTCGTCGAATATCTTGACGAGATCGAGCGCGAGAGGCTCGGGACGGAGCTGATTGGTTTTACCGGAGGCGAGCCGTTCATGAACCCTGCCCTGCCGACCATGATCGATCAGGCGCTGTCGCGTGGTTATCGCGTGTTGGTGCTGACCAATGCGATGAAACCGATGCACAAGCAGAAGAGCGCGCTGCTGTCATTGCGCGAGCGCTATGGCGACCGGTTGACGGTTCGCGTCTCGATCGACCATTACGCGCGCGAGGTGCACGAGCGAGAGCGCGGCAGAAGGAGCTGGCCGCCGACGATCGACGGCTTCAAATGGCTCGCCGAAAATGGCTTTTCGCTAAACGTCGCTAGCCGCTATCTATCGGGCGAGCCGGAAGTCGAGTTGCGTCGCGGTTTCGCCCGGCTGTTCGCCGAGCTCGGCGTGGCGCTCGATGCCGATGACCCGGTCGCGCTAATGATCTTCCCGGAGATGGACGCCAAGGTCGACGTCCCGGAGATCACCGAGGCGTGCTGGGATATTCTCGGCAAATCGCCGGCGGACGTCATGTGCTCGACCGCGCGCATGGTGGTGAAGCACAAAGGTGCCCCCCACCCGACGGTCGTCGCCTGCACGTTGTTGCCCTACGACCCGGAATTCGATCTCGGCCGAACCCTTACGGCGGCTTGCGACACCGTGCAGCTCAACCATCCGCATTGCGCCAAGTTCTGCGTCCTCGGCGGCGCCACTTGTGCCCGGCATTAGCGCTCGCGCGTTTCGAGATCGTGGTGTCCCGCGCGAGGCGGAAAGGCGTGATGCGCGTCAGAAGAGGAACCGCAGCGGTTCGAGGCCGAGCAGCAGGCGACCCGCCATCTCGTAGGTTCGCGTTGTGGCGACCACGTGCTGGTTCGCCGTAAGGATGCCCCGCAGGCAGCGATCAAGCGGCCCCTTCCGACGAGCTCGATTCGAAGGGGCCCAATCTCACCCGAGTGGGCGTGAGCGGAGTGCCGACCTGCCCGTATTCTGCCGTGCTTCAAGATCGTCGAGCAGCGAGCTGATCCGCTCGAGGTGGCTGTCCTTATCGTAGAGCCCATAGAGCGTGCCGGCGAGCCGCACCGGATCACCCGAATAGTAGCGCTCGTAGAGCTGCTGGCGGCCGGAAAAGGATGACACAGCCGCGTCGAAAGCCAGCCGGAACAATTTGATGCGCGTCTTGGCGTCGGCATTGGCCGCCTGAAAATAGGTCATCACGTCGGTCGCGGCCGGCCCGTCGAGCTCGGCGTAAGAAGGCACCGCGACGAGACCGCCGGCACCCAAGATCTGGATGATCTCGCACATCCGAATGAACATCTTCGGATACATCATCCGCACGGTCCATAACGGCATCGCCGCCGGGGTCATCACACCCGAGGAACTCGGCGCCGCATCGGCCTCGCTCGCTCTGAGGCACGAGCGGCAGAATTCGGTGTACTGGATCAGCTCGGCCAGCATGCCCTGGACGTGAAGGTGCTGATCGATATTCGTTGTTTTGGCGATGGCAAAAGCGAGCCCCATCATGAACTCGGACTTCGCCAGGTTCTTGGTCGAGAACTGGTGCATGATCTGCGGCATGATGCCGGTGCGGTTATAGAGCCCGTTGCAGAGCTCGGCGTCGCGATGGATGAAAACGCGCTCCCACGGCACCAGCACGTCGTCAAAGATCACCATCGCATCGGTCTCGTCGAAACGCGCCGACAGCGGGTGATCTATCGGCGATGCGGCATTCTGATGGATCACCGAGGGGCGGCAGATGAAGCGCAAACCCGGCGCGTTCACGGCCACGCTGAAGCCGAAGGCGTAGGGCTCGGCCTCCTTGCTGGTGGCGAGATAGGTCGACGGCAGGACCAGGAGGTCGTTCGCATACGCGCACAAGGTTGAGACCATGCGCGCGCCGCGGATCACGATCCCGGCGTCGGTCTCCTTGACGATCTTCGCGGCGAGATCCTTGTCCTGCTTCTCGACCGGCTTCGAGCGGTCGACCTGAGGGTTGACCAAGGTGTGGGTCATGCAGATGTCGTTTTCGCGGATATACGCGTGATAGGTGCGCAGGTTCTCGGCGAAGCGTCTGTCCTTTCGACCGAACTCTTCGGCCGCCGAGGCAAAGGCGGTCACGAAGATGTTCATGAAATCGGGGCTGCGGCCGAACATGCCGCAGCTCGCGTCCATCCAGATCTTGACCATGTCGCGCCGGCGGATCAGCTCGTCGACCGAGCGCGGCTCAATGAAAGAGAGGCCGACGCGCTCCCCGCTCGTCGGCGAGCGGAAGGTCATCCGCTCGACGAGGGCAAGGTCGCGCTGCATGTCGTAGAGCTCGGCCAAGCTCTGTGCCGCCCCGGCGAAGCGAGGATCGGTCGTCACATCGCTGACCCGCTCCCCGTCGATGAACAGCGCCCGGTCGTCCCGCAGCGATTCCAGCAGCTGCTTGCCGGTGCGAACTCCCATCCCTCGCCTCCTTTTCCTGCGTTAATCGCCC
This sequence comes from uncultured Alphaproteobacteria bacterium, assembly GCA_963703745.1. Classification (GTDB taxonomy): domain Bacteria; phylum Pseudomonadota; class Alphaproteobacteria; order ATCC43930; family CGMCC-115725; genus AP-15. The sequence goes on from CAVPFL010000004.1 coordinate 737,967, forward strand.
CCATTTTCGATTCCATTGTTATTCGATTGTTAGCGCGTGCAAAATTCGTTGATCAGCGAAAAAATTCCATTGATTTTCCGTTGATCCGCTAAGTAGCGAATTTGTCGTGCAAACCGTTGAAATAAAGAGCGATTATATGACCCGTCTTGGCCATTTGATGGCAAAAAGCGCGATTTTCGTTGTATTACGCCCCGGAGGTGGCCGGTTAACGAGAACGAGCCCGCTCAGCCCTCACTGTCGAGTTCGGGGTAATGCCGAAAGATGCCGTGCTCGTTGAATGGGATCCGGCGATTGGACGTCAGATAGGCCGCGATCCGCGGGCGGGCAGCGACCGCACCATGCAATGCTGTGACCCGCGGATACTTCAGCTCGAGCCGCGTCATCCCCTGCGGAAAGGCATAGCGCAGACCCGCCACGACCTGAAACAATGACAAATCCGGGTAGCTGAGCTTCGCCCCGATCAGATGTCCGCCGCGCGCCTTGTTGCGCGCCAGCACCTTTTCGAAATAGCCGAGATACTTGGGCACCCGCGACTTCAAAAAATCGGCCGTTCGACGCTTGGCCTCCGGGCGCTGGTCCTCGTAATAAAGGCTGCTGGCGATCGGATGGTGGGTGTCGTGTGCCTCGTCGACGAGATCGGCGATCGTCAATTGTAGTTGATGCGCCCATAGCCGCCCGCCTTCGCTGGCCGGGGCCAAGTCATGGCGCGGCCCGAGATGCAGGAGGATATTGGCCGTCTGGCCGATCAGCAGCCTCCCGGCTCTTAGATAGGGCGGGGCGAAGGGCGGATGCTCGACCTCCTCGCCATCGAGCAGTTGCATCATCGCGCCCTCTCCGCCCGCTTCCCGGGTGACATCGACATAGTCGGCCCCGGCCTCCTCTAATGCCAGGCGAACAAACTCGCCACGCCCCTGAATGCCGTCCCAATAATAGAGCTCGTACCGCACGTCGGCGCCCTCGTTGGCGCACTCAGCTCGCGCGGCGGTAGGTCCGACAGACAAAGCGCAGGCGATCGCTGATCTGCGGTCGGATGTGCTCGGGCATCGGGGTCGCGCCGCTCGCCTGCTTCCATTCCGCGCTGTCGACCACACCGGGTGACGCAAGGTGGTAGAGCGCCACATATTTCGGGTTGCTGCCGGCGGTGCGGAAACGGCGGGCGCTCAGCACCCCCGGCACGCCGGCGAGCGCGGGGACATGTTCGTTGTCGTACCAAGCGTTGAACGCGGTCTCGACCCCAAGCGCGGGGGTCATCCCGACCACCAGCAATCCGCCGGCATTCCCGGGCGCCGCTTGGTCGCCGGGCAGGATCTGATCGCCTTCGAAGCGCACCAGACGCTGAACGCGGCCAGTCACCCGCTTCGACCAGGGCGACAAGTTCTCGCCGCCGATCGCCCGATAGGCCGGCCCCTGCAATACCGACAGGCTTTCGAGATCGTAAGTCGCGACCGATTGCTTGGGGTTCTCCGCGCCGATCCAGCGCTGGCAGGTCAGAAAGCCTGGCACCCGCTGCCGCTCGGGGATGTGCTCGGTGTCGTACCAGTCGTTGAACTCGTCCTCGGCGACATTCGTGAAGTCCATCGCCGCGATCAAAATACCTTTCGCCATGGCCGTTTCCTCCGATCGTACGGGACCGAAATGCTACGCCAAGAAAGCCCGCGGTGCACGCGGTTAGGGCGCCATGCCCGTCTCGGCCAGCTCACGCCGAGCGTTCTCGTTCTTGTCGAGATCAAAGCCCATCGCGCGCAGGACATGCGGCGCCTTGGTAAACTGGATATTGGAGTATTCGACCACCTCGACCCGATTACCCCAGGGGTCGAGAAACGACCCGGCAACAGCTTGCCGCCGGCGGCCTCGACCCGCTCGCGCACGCTCGAACGATCGTCGACGACGAGCCCGAAATGCCGGCGCCGGTCTTCGTGCGGGTCCGCGGTCTGCATCATATTGATGAACTGGTCGCCGAGCTCGATAAAGGCATTGCCTCCCCGTTTGGCCCGCAGCTTGAAGTCGAAGATCTTGCCATAAAAATCGAGGGCTTGATCGATGTCACCGACCTCGATCGCGATGTGATTGATGCCGACGAGCCGCGGCTTGCTGGTCTCGCTCATGTCCTTCCTCCTGGTCGCTGCCAAGTGCGCCGATTATAGTCTCCTTGGGCATCGGGAGAGACAGAATGTCGGTTGATTTGACCGTCGAAGGGGCGATCGCGAAGGTCGTGCTGAATCGCCCGGAAAAACTGAATGCGCTGAGTGTCGAGATGCGCGAGAGCCTGTGCGACTACTTTGCCCGGCTGCGCTTCGACAATGCGGTCCGCGTCGTGATCGTCACCGGCGCCGGTCGGGGGTTCTGCTCGGGTGCGGATGTCGACCGCATGGCCGGGCAGCCGCATGATTTGCGCGCCGACCGTGAGCGCATGCAGCGCGGCGGACACACTTTTATCCGCGCTTTCCATGCGATCGAGAAGCCGGTGATCGCCGCGGTGCGCGGCCCGGCCGTCGGTATCGGTTGCAGCATCGCGCTCGCCTGCGACCTGGTGGTGGCCTCGAAGACCGCTCGCTTTTCGCAGATCTTCCGGCGCATCGGCCTGGCGCCCGACGGCGGTGCGATCTGGTTTCTGACCCGCCGGCTCGGCATGGCCAAGGCCAAGGAGCTGGTGTTTTCGGCGCGCTTTGTCGAAGCCGAAGAAGCACTGGCGCTCGGCCTCGTCAACCATGTCGTCGAGGACGACGAGCTGATGGCCAAGACCGAAGAGCTCGCCACCGATCTCGCCGAGGCACCGACTTTTGCGTTGGGGCTGGCGAAGAAATTGTTTCACGCCGCCGTCGGCCCCAGCCTCGAGAGCTACCTCGAGATCGAGAGCCTGGTGCAGCCGCAACTGCACATGACCGCCGATAACGCCGAAGGGGTCGCGGCGTTCAGAGAAAAGCGGAAGCCAAAGTTTACCGGGCGTTGACCTCGCCAGGCGCCGGTCAGCGCGCCTGATTGCCCATCAGCCGTGCGGCGAGGGCCGTCATCACCAGAGACAGCCCGAAGAACAGCATGTTGATACCGACCAGTAGGCCGATTGCCCAATCAGCCGAGCTCGGCCAGCCATCCCAGATCAGGAAAGCGAGCAACAGGTCGACAATCCCGCTGAATAGCACCCAGCCCCAGCTCCTGAGGTGCTCTCGGTGCTGGACCGCGAGCACGATCGCGGTGATGCCTTCAAGGATAAAGAACGCGATCAACACCATCGTCAGGGTCAGCACACCCGCCAACGGCCGAAAGATCAGTATCAGGCCGAGCACGATAGCCAGCAGCGCCGTTAGCAACGACCACGCAAAGCCCGGCATCCCGCGGGACTGCCACACCGACAAAGCCCGGAAAATGCCGCCTATGAAGAACAGCCAGCCGACAAAGATGCCCACCGCAATCGTCGCGACGTTGGGCTCGGCCACCGCCAGAAACCCCAGCACCATCATCACGATGCCTTGCACGAGGACGAGCTTCCAATGCGCGTGGATTGTCGCCGCCATCTGGCGCCGGATGCCGTCGATATCGGGTTGAATGCTCATGTCCGGGGTCCAGAAACACTCCTTAAGGCGCCAACTATAGCCTTATGGCCCGACCGGTGACCACCGGAAGGTTCAAACGGAGTTTCGGCCGAGAAAGTCAAGACAGCCCTGCAGGATGTAAGCGGCGGCGACGCGGTCGACGATCGCGGCGCGGCGCTTTCTGGTCATGTCGTGGGCGATCATCTCGCGGGTGACGGCGGCGGTCGACAGCCGCTCGTCCCAAAAGACAATGGGCAAGTCGCGGAATGGTAGCAGATTTCTCGAGAACTGGCGCACCGACTGGGTGCGCGGCCCGTCGCCGCCGCCAAGGGTCAACGGCAGACCGATCACCAGCCCGCCTACGTTGTGGGCGTCGACCAAGGCGAAGAGCTGCGCCATATCTTCGGTGAAGCGGCGACGGCGGATCGTTTCGAGCGGTGTCGCGATGACCCGGCGCGTATCGGACAGAGCGAGCCCGATGGTCTTCGTCCCGACATCGAGACCCATCAGCCGCACACCCGCCGACACAGCCTCGCGCAGCGCCGCAGGATTGTCTAGGATCATGGCGGATGATAACCCGGAAACGCTGAAATCATGGCGCTCGATAAGGCCACTGTGGCGCACATCGCTACCCTCGCGCGCATCAGGCTTTCCGAGGCCGAGCTCGAGGCTCTAGCGGGCGAGCTGTCGCACATCCTGACCTGGGTCGAGCAGCTGAACGAGGTCGACACGTCAGGGGTAGCGCCGATGGCGAGTGCAGCGGCGGCGAGCCTGCCGATGCGCGATGACACGGTCACCGATGGCGGCTGTCGCGAGGCGATCCTCGTCAATGCGCCGCGCGCCGCGCACGGCTTCTTCACCGTGCCGAAAGTTGTCGAGTGAGTGACCCTTCGCTGCTCGCGCTCAACCTCGCCGAGGCGCGCGACGGGCTCGCTCGCAAGGTGTTTTCCGCGCGTGAGCTCGCGGCCGCCTATAACGACGCGGTCGCCGCAGCTAAGCCGCTCAACGCCTATATTACACCCACACCCGAGCGCGCGCTGGCGATGGCCGACACCGCGGACCAACGCTTGGCGCGTGGCGAAGCGTTGCCGCTGGACGGCATTCCTGTCGCGGTGAAGGACCTCTTCTGCACCAAGGACATCTTGACGACGGCGGGATCGCATATCCTCGACGGGTTTCATCCGCCCTATGAATCGACGGTGACCGACAAGCTGTGGCGGGCCGGCGCGGTGATGCTCGGCAAGACCAACCTCGACGAGTTCGCGATGGGCTCGTCGAGCGCGACAAGTTGGTATGGCCCGGTCGAAAACCCGTGGCGGCGGCATTCTGAGCACCAGATCGGGGACAACCGGCCGCTGGTACCCGGCGGTTCGTCGGGCGGCTCGGCGGCCGCGGTTGCCGCGCGCGCCGCACTGGCCGCGATCGGCACCGACACCGGCGGCTCGATCCGCCAGCCGGCGAGCTTTTGCGGGATCGTCGGACTAAAGCCGACCTACGGCCGGTGCTCACGCTGGGGGGTCGTTGCCTTCGCCTCCTCGCTCGACCACCCCGGGCCGATGGGCCGAACGGTTCTCGACGTGGCGATCATGCTCGGCGTGATAGCCGGTCACGACGTCAAGGATTCGACCTCCGCACCGGTGCCGGCCCCGGATTTCGCAGCCGCGCTTTCGGGCGACATTCGCCGCCTGCGCATCGGCATCCCCAAGGAATATCGGGTCGACGGGATGCCGGACGAGATCGAAGCGCTGTGGCAGCAGGGGATCGAGTGGCTTCGAGCGGCAGGCGCCGAGCCGGTCGAGATCAGCCTGCCGATGACCAAATATGCGCTCGCGACCTATTACATAATCGCCCCGGCCGAGGCCTCGTCGAACCTCGCGCGCTATGACGGCGTGCGATTTGGCTTGAGGGTCGACGGCGACAGCCTCGACGAGATGTACGAATTGACGCGTGCCGCCGGGTTCGGCGCCGAAGTCCGCCGCCGCGTGCTGATCGGCACCTACGTGCTGTCGGCCGGATACTATGACGCCTACTACCTGAAGGCGCAGCGTGTGCGGACCATGATAGCGCGCGACTTCGCCGAGGCGTTCGAGCGCGTCGATTGCATCCTGACCCCGACCGCGCCATCGGCCGCCTTTATCATCGGCGAGAATACCGACGACCCGATCGCAATGTATTTGAACGACGTCTTCACTGTTCCGGCGAATCTCGCCGGCGTGCCGGCGATCTCGGTCCCGGCCGGGCTCAACGCCGATGGGTTGCCGCTCGGCTTGCAGATCACCGGCCGCGCCTTTGACGAGGAGACGGTGCTGCGCGTCGCCCAGGTCTTGGAAAATGCCGCGTGCTTCCGACATCTGCCGAGCTTTGTTGCGGGAGGTCGCGGATGATCGCCAAAGGGACCATTGGGGGCCGCACGGGGCAGTGGGAGGCGGTCATCGGGCTCGAGGTCCACGCCCAAGTGATCTCGAAGGCCAAGCTGTTTTCGGGGGCGGCGACCGATTTCGGCGCTGACCCGAATACCCAGGTTTCGCCGGTCGACGCCGCGTTTCCCGGGATGCTGCCGGTCGTCAACCGGTTTTGCGTCGAGCAGGCGGTCAAGACCGGGCTTGGCCTTGCCGCCGAGATCAATCTGGACAGCGTCTTCGAGCGCAAGAACTACTTTTATCCCGACCTGCCGGCCGGCTATCAGATCTCGCAATATCAGCTACCCGTTGTCGGGCATGGCCGCATCAGTCTGGACATGCCCGACGGGACGGTGCGCGAGATCGGCATTACCCGATTGCATCTCGAGCAAGACGCCGGCAAGAGCCTGCACGATCAGCATCCGGCCTTGACTTTCGTCGATCTGAACCGCGCCGGCGTCGCGCTGATGGAGATCGTCTCGGAGCCCGATCTGAGAAGCGCTGAGGAGGCAGGGATCTATCTGCGCAAATTGCGCTCTATCCTACGCCATCTCGGCACTTGCGACGGCAACATGGAGGAGGGCTCGCTGCGCTGCGACTGCAACGTCTCGGTGCGGCGTCCGGGCGAGCCTCTGGGCACACGCTGCGAGATCAAGAACGTCAACTCGATCCGCTATGTGATGCAGGCGATCGAATACGAGGCGCGACGCCAGATCGAGCTCATCGAGGAGGGCGGCAGAGTCGAGCAGCAAACGCGCTTGTTCGATGCCGCGCGCGGCATCACCCGGCCAATGCGCTCGAAAGAGGAAGCGCACGACTACCGGTATTTTCCCGATCCCGATTTGCTGCCGCTGGTGCTCGACCCCGATTGGGTTAGGCGGTTGCAGGCCGAGTTGCCGGAGCTGCCCGACGCAAAGAAGGCGCGGTTCGTGTCCGAATATGGACTTTCGGCCGACGATGCCGACGTGTTGGTCGCCGAAAAGCAGACCGCGCTTTATTTCGAGCGAGTGGCCCAAGGGCGCGAACCAAAGTCAGTAGCCAACTGGGTAATGGGCGATCTGTTCGGGGCCTTAAACCGGCTCGGGGTCGGGGTCGAGCAATCGCCGGTCTCGGTCGAGCAGCTCGGGGGCCTGATCGACCTGATCGCCGACGGCACGATCTCCGGTCGGCTCGCCAAGGACGTTTTCGCCGAGATGCTGTCATCAGGTGCCGATCCGGCCGCGATTGTAGAGGCGAAGGGGTTGCGCCAAGTGACCGATTCGAGCGCGATCGAGGCCGCGATCGACGCGGTCCTTACGGCCCAAGCCGACAAGCTTGCCGAATACCGCGCAGGCCGCGACAAGCTCTACGGCTTCTTCGTCGGCCAAATCATGCGCGCGACTCAAGGCAAGGCCAACCCTACCCTCGTCAACCAGCTGCTGAAAAAGAAGCTCGCTGGATAGCGCGGCCATGGGCTCCTGGACGCTTGACGATATTCCCTGGGACCGCTTCGACTGCGGCAAGTTCGATCCGGATGTGGTGCGGATCGTTAAGGCGGCGAGCCTAGTGGAATACAATGGCGGGGCCTACGCGCATCATTTGTGCCGCATTTTCCACGATGATCCCGACTTCCAGCGGGCCGCGCGGCGTTGGGGCGATGAGGAGATCCGGCACGGGCGGGCATTGGCGCGTTGGGCTGCGCTCGCCGACCCGAGCTATGATTTCGAACTTGCCTTCGGCCGCTTTCAAGCTGGTTATCGGGTAGATTTCGATAGCGACGCCTCGCGTCGCGGCTCGCGTTCGGCCGAGATGATAGCGCGTTGCATGGTCGAGGTTGGAACCAGTTCATATTATTCGGCGCTGCGCGATGGAGTGCGGGAACCCGTTCTGAAGGATATCTGCCGCCACATCGCGGCCGACGAGATCCGACACTACAAGCTCTTCTACAAGAATCTGACGCGCTGCCTCGAGCGCGAGCCGATCGGGTTCTTACAGCGTATCCGCGTCGCCTTCGGGCGGATTGCCGAAGCCGAAGATGATGAGCTCGCCTACGCATATTACGCGGCGAACGAGACGGGCCCGTACGATCGGCGCCGCTACAGCCGTGCCTATGCGCGGCGGGCATTAGCGCTATACCAAGAGCACCACGTCCGACACATGATCGCGCTAGTGTTCAAGGCTGTCGGCCTGGCCCCGCGTAGCCGGCTCGCGGGCGCAGCGAGCCGCCTGGCTTGGCGGGCGATGCGATACAGGACGACCCGCCTGGCGCGGGTTGCGGCTTAGGCGCTAGCCCAGGAGCCTGCGCTGTTCGGCCGCCTGATCCTGGAAAGATCGCAGCAGACGCGCCTCGGGGCTCGGGGCACAGTTGGTATAGCCGGCGCCGAGCGCCTTTAGCTGAGCCGCGTCGCGCGGGAAGGCGGCGTGGTTCAATGGCAGGGCGAGCCGCACCCCGGCAACGCCTCCCTTGACGGCCTCTCGGACCCGGTCGATCGCCGCGACTAGTCTGGGGTGGTCGGGCTGGCCGCTGACGCCGAGTGAGCGCGACAGGTCCGACGGACCGACCGCCAACAGGTCGACCCCCTCAGCCGCAGCGATTTCGTCGATGCGCTCGACCGCTGCCATGTCCTCGATCATACAGGCCAGCAGGATCTCGCGGTTGGATTGCGCCATGTGTTCGACCAGCGGGATCCTGCCGAATTCGGCGGCGCGACTGCCCGCTGCCATGCCGCGATCGCCGAGCGGCGGGTAGCGTACGACCTTAACCGCGGCGCGCGCGGCTGCGGCATCACCGACGTGCGGCACCTGGATGCCCTGTACACCCATATCTAGCAGCCGGAGGATGAAGGCCGGATCAAACCCCGGCGTGCGCACGATCGGCGTGATGCCGACCCGCTCGGCTGCCATCACCGCAAGCTGCACATCGTGCAGATCGAAGCTTGTGTGCTCCATGTCGATGAAGGCCGCATCGAAACCGGCTAACCCGATCAGCTCGACGATCTGCGGGTCGGCGATGCCGCCGACATGGGTTCCCAAGGCGAGGCCGCCCTCGCGCAGGATGCGCTTGACCCGATTCTCTTTCATGTTCCCTCTCCTGCCCTCTCTGCCGCTGGCGCTAGGCCGCTCGAGCAGACTGCGCGCGGCGCAGGCTGGCAATGATCATGTCGGTGTCCAAGACATCGCCGAAAGTATAGTAAAAGGCGGTCAGCGACGCATCGTGCAGGTCCTGGCTCAGCGCGGCATTACCGTCGCTGACCATGATCGTGCGGAAGTTCATCATATTGGCGTCGCGCGCCGAGCTTTCGCAGCACACATTGGTCACCGTCCCGGTGATCAGCACCGTATCGAAGCCTCGCGACCGCAACCGGTCGGGGAGGTCCGATGTGCCGGGCATGAAGGCGCTGTAACGGTATTTCTTGACGATCTCGTCTTCCGCTCGGACGTTGAGCTCCGGCCACAGCTCGTGCCCGAGCGTACACTCGGAAAGTGCACCGATACGCTTGGCGCGGTACTCCGGTGTGGGCAACTCGTAGGCCACCGACCACTCCCTGAAGCAGCGCTCGTCATGGGTCATCTTGATCCAGAAGACGCCGCCACCAGTCGCGCGCACCGCGGCGGCCAGCCGGTTGACCGCGGGGACAATGTCGCGCGCCGCCGGCACCGGCGCAAATCCGACCGCGTCATTCATGAAAGCGTGCTGCAGATCGATGACGACCAGTGCCGTGCGCGCCGGGTCGAGATCGGCGAATGAGTGCTCGGTGCCGCGCCGTTCGATTACCCCTTGCACGATCGCTTCAGGGATGGTTGCGCCGTTCAGTTTCATCAAAATTCCCCCAATCGATCAGTTTGGCGTCGGGGCATCGGGGCGAAGCAGCTTGGCATTGCGCAGATCCGTCCACAGCCCCGGCGGGATGGGATAGCGCAGAAGTTCTGAGTTTTCCTCCATCTCCTGAACATCGCGCGGGCCGCGGAAACAGCCGGACGGGCGAGCGGAAACTGCAGCGCCGCCGCGATCAGAGGCACTCCGTGGCTGTCGCAATCAGCCCGAATCGCGTTCACCCGAGCGACAATCTCGGGAGGAGCAGGCCGGTAATTCCAACTGTCGCGCCCCGCCAGAATACCGGTGTTATGCACCGCCCCGATTACGATCGAAACGCCCGCGCGCACGCATTTCGGCATCAGATCATCGAGGGGATCACGCGGGCGTCGGCGCGAGCGGGTGGAGCAATTTGGCGTCCCGCAGGTCGCTCCACAACGCGGCGGGAATCGGATAGCGCAAGAGGTTCAAGTTGGCCGCGAATTCCGTGACGCTGCGCGGGCCCGGGATGATCGCCGCGACTGCAGGATGGGCGAGCGGAAATTGCAATGCCGCCGCGGCCAAAGGCACTTGGTAACGGTCGCAAACCGACCTGATCGCGTGTACCCGTCCGACGATCTCCGGCGGGGCGATCTGGTAATTCCATGTGTCGCGGCCCGCAAGAATCCCAGAGTTCAGCGGACCACCAACAACGATCGATATGCCCGAAGAATGGCACTTCGGGAGTAGATCATCGAGCGGCGCTTGCTCGAGGAGGGTATAGCGCCCGGCGAGAAGAAAGGCGTCCCAAGTGCCCCACTCCATCGCCTCCAGCAGCACCTCCCGCTCATTGACACCGATCCCGATCGCCCGCACGGCGCCACACCGACGCAGCTCCTCAAGAGCGCGGTAGCCGCCGCCGCGGAGCGTGCGCATGATCGCGGGATGCCCTTCCCGACCATGCTGCATCGGCCCGATGTCGTGCACGTAGAGGATGTCGATCCGCCCTAGGCCAAGCCGCTGCAAGCTGTCTTCGAACGAGCGCATGATCGCATCGTAGGAGTAGTCGAACACCGCATCGAACGGCATCCGATTTTCCCGATGCTCGGCCGCGGACGGGTTCGAGCGCAGCAAGCGGCCGACTTTTGTCGACAACACCCATTCATCACGCGGTACATCGCGCAGTGTGTCGCCGACGCAGCGCTCCGCCTGTCCAAACCCGTAAAAAGGCGCGGTGTCCACATAGCGTACCCCGGCCACCCAGGCCGCGCGCACGATCGCTTCCGCCTCCTCCCGACTGACCGGCACTCGGCTGCCGCCGAGGGTCGCGCAGCCTAGACCGAGAGCGGTCACTTCGAGAGTTGTGCGACCGAGATGCCGCTTTTCGAAACCAGTCATATGCCCCTCTCTGATTGCTCTATCCGCTAACGTCGGATGCGAGCGATCGGATTATGATCTCATCGAAGAAGCCTCTTCTCTAAGAACCTTCGGAAGAAGGCACTGTGAAATGATCGTGGTTTTTGGTTCGATAAACGTCGATCTGATAGTCCCGGTCCGGCGCCTTCCACGAGCGGGAGAGACCGTGCTCGGCGGCGACTATGCCCTTCTTCCCGGTGGGAAGGGCGCTAATCAGGCGTTGGCCGCCCGGCGTGCCGGTGCCGAGGTAGTGCTGGCCGGGGCCGTCGGGGCGGATGCCTTTGCTGGCATAGCGCTCCACTTACTGCGCGGTGCCGGCGTCGATACGCGATGGGTGCGGGTCGTCGAGGAGCCCACGGGCTGCGCTGCGATAATGGTTTCGAGTGACGGAGAGAATACGATCGCAGTGGCGCCCGGCGCCAACGCGAGCGCACGATCGGATCAGGTTCCCGACGAACTCCTCAACGCAGGTACCACGCTGATCGCCCAGATGGAGGTGCCCCCAGGCGAAACCGCGATGTTGATCAGACGCCTGCGGATGCGTGGCGGATGGAGCCTGCTCAACCTCGCGCCCGCCCTCCCGATCGACGTCGCTCTACTGAGAGAAATTGATATTGTCGTTGCAAACCAAGGCGAGGCGGCGACGATGGGGTCTGATCCGGAATTGCTCGCACGTTGCCTACGCCAAGGACTTGTGGTGACGCGTGGCGCAGCGGGCGCGCTGGCGATTCTCCGCGATGGGATCAGGATAGAGGTGCCGGCGCTGGCGGTCGAGCCGATCGACACCACCGGCGCCGGCGATACCTTTGTCGGCGTTCTCGCGGCGACGCTCGATCTAGGCTGGCCGATGGAAGCAGCGATGCACCGGGCGAGTACCGCGGCCGGACTAGCCTGCCTCGCCCGCGGCGCTCAGACAGCCATGCCCGACGCCGCCGCGATTGCAGCGGCCGTCGGTCGACTACACCTCTGAGGTCGGGGTCAGGGGTCTTTCGCAACGGCGCAATGCGCCCGGAACTCGGCCAAGATATCGATATAGAGCTGACGCTTGAATGGGACGATCACTTCCGGCAGTTGCTCGGGTTGTATCCACTTCCAGGCATCGAATTCCGGATGGTCGGTCCCAAGATCGATATCCGTGTCGTTCCCGGTGAAGCGCATGGCGAACCATTTCTGCCGCTGACCGCGGTAGCGTCCTCCCCAAATCCCGCTAGCGAGTTCGACCGGAAGATCGTATTTTAGCCACACCCGGCTTTCGCCCAGGATCTCGGCCTTATCAGTGCCGATCTCCTCTTTGAGTTCGCGCAGCGCCGCCTGCACCGGGGTCTCGCCCGGATCGATCCCACCCTGCGGCATCTGCCAGGCCCGCATCATGGGCATATCTATTCGTCGGGCAACAAGGACCTCGCCCGCGCGGCTCAACAGCATCACACCGACCGCCGACCGGTATCCCAATTTCCCCGGCATCATTTGCTGCCAGATGCGGAATCGCCCCGCGCCGCAAGGGACTTCAGTTCACCACCCGCCCGTTGAACAGCGCCATGCCGCGCAACATGTCTACCGCCCGGGTCAGCTGGTAATCCGCCGGCGTGCCCATGATCGACGGATCGACCGAGCCTTGCTCGGCGCCGCCATCACCAGAATCATCCCTTTTCAACTCCGAGGCTGTGGCCACCTTGGCCTCGCCCTTCTCGGGTGGCTTTTCGATCTTGGCTGCTTCGACGACGATGTCCGGGTCGATCCCCTTGGCCTGGATCGACCGTCCGGAGGGCGTGTAGTAACGGGCGGTAGTGAGCCGCATCGCCCCGTGGCTGGGTAGCGGGATAATCGTCTGGACCGATCCCTTGCCGAACGACCGCGTACCGAGCAGGATCGCCCTGTGGTGATCCTGCAGGGCGCCGGCGACGATCTCACTGGCCGAGGCGGAGCCGCCGTTAATCAGCACTGCGACCGGCAGCCCAGCGGCGATGTCGCCCGGGCGGGCGTTGTAGCGCTGGGCATCCTCGCTGCGCCGGCCGCGAGTCGACACGATCTCACCTTTCTCAAGAAACGCGTCCGCAACTGCGACCGCCTGATCGAGCAGGCCCCCCGGATCGTTGCGCAGATCAAGGACAACCCCGAGAAGTTTTCCCCCGGCCTGCTGCTTGAGGCTTTTCATCGCGTTGTTGAGGCCGACATCGGTCTGTTCGTTGAACGTCGTAATCCGGATATAGGCGATATTGTCACCTTCGAGATGAGAGCGGACCGACTGAATCTTGATCGTCGCCCGGATCAGCTTGACGTCGAACGGTTCCTTGCCTTCGCGCCGGATGGTCAGCTTTATCTCGCTGCTGATCGGGCCACGCATCTTCTCGACCGCCTCGGGCAGGGTCATCCCCTGCACGGGATCACCGTCGAGATGGGTTATCAGATCGCCGGGCTTCAACCCGGCGCGGGCGGCGGGCGTGTCGTCGATCGGCGAGACCACTTTGACGAGGCCATTTTCCATCGACACTTCGATCCCGAGCCCGCCGAATTCGCCCCTGGTCTGGACCTTCATATCGTTGAAGTTCTTGGTATTTAGATAATTCGAGTGCGGGTCGAGCGAGGTCAGCATGCCGTTGATCGCCGATTCGACCAGAGAATTGTCGCTGACATCGTCGACATATTCAGCACGCACACGTTCGAACACTTCCCCGAACAGGTTGAGCTGCTTGTACGTATCCGTCGAGTTCGACGCCGCCGCGCCGACATCCTGGCGCAGCGAGAACAGCACGAGCGTTGCGAACGACGCCGCGAGAAGACCCGTACGCTTCATTCATTCACCCTGACAGTCCGGAACCAGATCGGCTCACCACCGACCATCTCTCGCCCCGATGATATCCGCCACCGTGCCCAATGATCAAGCCGAGCCGCGATCGGTGAACGCCCGCAGCGGCCGCGTTCAGCCCGCCGCAACCTGCTCCACAGCGGTTGCAATCAGCGAATGGCCGGTCATCGCGGAGGGCTTTGGCAGATCGAGGATGTCGAGCAAGGTCGGGGCAACGTCAGACAGGCGCCCATCGTCGAGATGCCGGACTGCAGCCGGCGGGTTGACCACGATTAACGGCACGGGGTTTAGCGTATGCGCAGTGTGCGGTTCGCCGGTTTGGGTGTCACGCAACATTTCGACGTTGCCGTGATCGGCGGTGATCACGAGCGTCCCTCCGGCGCGCTCGACTGCCTCCGACAAACGGCCGAGGCAGGTGTCGACGGTCTCGACCGCCTTGACGGCGGCGTCGAGACGGCCGGTATGCCCGACCATGTCGGTATTGGCATAATTGAGCACGATGACGTCGAAACGGTGGGCCGCGATTGCCTCGACCACTTTGTCGGTTACCTCGAGTGCCGACATTTCGGGCTGCTGGTCGTAAGTCGCGACCTTTGGTGAGGGCACCAGAATCCGCTCCTCGCCGGGAAAGACCGTTTCGCGGCCGCCATTAAAGAAAAATGTGACATGCGCGTATTTTTCGGTCTCGGCAATGCGCAGTTGGGTCAGCCCGGCCCTGGAGACCACCTCGCCGAATGTGTCCGTGAGGTCCTGCGGTGGGAATAGGGTACCGAAAAAGCGGTTCAGTTCGGTCGAGTACTCGACAAGCCCGAGTGCTGCGGCAAACGCCACGCGCTTTGCCCGCACGAACCCGGCGAAATCTGGATCGAACAGGGCCGTCGCGAGCTCGCGTACGCGGTCAGCGCGAAAATTTGCGATTAGCAGGCCGTCGCCGTTCTCCATTCCCCGGTAGTCGGTCATCGCGGTCGGCCGCACGAACTCGTCGGTTTCACCGCGGTCGTAGGCGGCCGCTACCGCCTGCACTGGGTCCTCGGCGCGGTCTTCGCCGCCCTCGACGATAACTCGATAAGCCTTTTCGAGACGGTCCCAGCGCTTATCGCGATCCATCGCAAAGTAGCGACCGCACAGGGTCGTAATCCGAAGACGATCGAGGCCGGCGACGTCCCGTTGGAATTTGTTCAAATAGGACATCGCGGCTTTGGGCGGTGTGTCGCGCCCGTCGAGAAAGGCGTGAACGGCGACCGGCAGCCCCGCCTCGGAGAGAATCCGCGCGAGCGCGGCGATCTGGTGCTGGTGCGCGTGTACCCCGCCGGGCGACAGCAACCCCATCAGGTGAGCCGTCCCGCGGCTTTCTTTGAGTTTGCCGATGAAGTCGCGCAATGCCGGCATCGCGGCGAGCTGGTCGGCAGCGATTGCGGCGTCGATGCGCGGCAGGTCCTGGAGGACAAGCCGTCCGGCACCAAGATTGGTGTGGCCGACCTCAGAATTGCCCATCTGGCCGTCGGGGAGCCCGACATAATGCTCACTCGCCTGCAGATGCGCATGCGGCCAGCGCGCCAGCAGCCGATCCCAGACCGGCGTATGCGCCATCGTGATCGCATTGTCGTCGGCCTTCGGCCGCTCTCCCCAGCCGTCGAGGATGCACAGCACGAGCGGACCGGAACGCGATCGGGAGATCATCGGGCAACCTCAAAAGCGCGGGCAATCTTTACAGGCAATTTATATACGCGAAACCTCACCCGTCGAGATAAGGTTCTTAGGCTGGATTTTGCACGCCCCTCGCGGTGCCGCCGTAGCAACAAAAAGTTGCATTGGCGAGCGACCGTAGCTGCACCTGCAGCAAATCTGCAGCGAGTTTTCTCCTTACGGTTGAAAGTCGCTCGGCCAGCCCCTGTTTCATCCCGGAGCCTCAATCGACTGGAGATCCCGTCATGTGAACTAGGCAATTTAGGATCGTTATAACCGCAATCAAGTCTGCTTTGCCTCCGAGGACGAATTGGCGTTACCGTGAGCGAGGATTCCCATGGCGCCAGGCAAGGATCGTGAAGGCTTTGTTCCTCGGTGGAGTGGCGGCCGGCACCGCCGCGGGCATCAGGGCCCGGCTGCCGGCTGGTCTCGACGTCGCGATCCTCGACGATCCGATCGATCGCACGCGGCTACGGCAAGCTGCAGCCGACGCCGAAATCCTGGTCGGCAATCACTGGAGCGCCGATTACCCGGCCGCGCCAAGAGTGCGGCTGGTGCAGTCGGTCGCGACCGGGGTCGAGCTAATCGAGCTCGCAGCATTGCCGGCCGGAGTCGCGGTATGCAACGCGTTCGGCCACGAGAGCGCGATCGCCGAATACGTTGTCATGGTGATGCTCGCGTGGCGGCACCGGCTTTTCGAGATTTCGGCCGAATTTGGCGAGCATGCTTCGTGGCGCACGAGCTGGGTGCAGGGTGGCACACCGCACGGCGAGGTGCGCGGCAGCACGCTCGGTATCGTCGGCTATGGCCGGGTCGGGCGCGAGGTGGCGCGGCGCGCGGCGCCGTTCGGCTGCCGCATCCTTGCCGCCAATCGCACACCAAGAAACCCGGAGCCGGGAGTCGAGAGCGTCCTTCCGCTCGCCGAGATCGACCGCATGCTGCCCGAATGCGACACTGTGGCGTTGTGCACGGCGCTCGGCCCCGAGACCATTGGATTGATTGATGCTCGTCGATTGTCGCTGATGAAGTCAAACGCGTTCCTGATCAACATCGCCCGCGGCCAAATAGTCGAGGAGGATGCGATCTATTCGGCGTTGCGCGACGGGACGATCGGCGGCGCAGCGCTCGACGTCTGGTGGCAATACCCCGACGCGACCGAGCCCCGGCGGCGAGGCTCGCGGCATCCGTTTCACGAATTGCCGAATGTTATCGCGACGCCGCACAATTCCGGGTGGACTAGCGGTATGGTTGAGCGCCGCTGGAACGAGATCGCAGAGAATATCAACCGCTTCGTGCGCGGTGCGCCGGTCATCAACCTGGTTACCACGACCTGAGAGGACCTCGTGGTTGAGGATGTCGCTTCAAGCATTGGCTGAAGCGGTGTCAAGGCGGCCGACGGAATATTCGATGGTTGAATCGCTGCGCATAGGCAGCATATTCGCCTACGACTAACGTGAAGGGAGAGCGTCGTGGCAAACAAGGAGCAGAAGCGGTCGAGCCGCGAGGCCAAGAAGCCGAAGCAGAAAAAGAAAGGGGCCGAGAAGCGAGCCGCCACCAAACCGCAAGCGACAAAGACTTGACGATGGTTCGCCCCAAGCCGGAGGATGTTCCTTGGCCGGCGGGCCGTGACGGTCAGCGTACCGGCGTAGAAAACGCCATAAAGCTCGAAAACTGAGCAGCTTGCAGTCTGCTTTTATTCCGATCGGCATAATCAACAAGGAGTCCCCGTGCCGAACGCGAGGCGCGTTGCCTTGGGGGCGTTCGTCGCGATCATCCTGTCGGTCGGGGCGAGTGCGGGGGACTGGCCCGGGCCGTGGACGGAGTTGGCGTCCGACGGTACTCTTTCGGTACGGATCGCGGTAGCCGCCGGCGAAGCTTGCCCAAAGGTGACGGCGGACGGGATCGACCTCACGATGGCGCAGCGCGCCGGTGCGGACGACGGCTTCCCGGTCGCGGTGTGCGAGGCGCGAGCCCCGGCCGTGACTCGCCAACTCATCGTCGGAGGCTCGCCGGCTCCGATCCTGCCACCAGAAGTGCGGCGGATCGTCGTCATTGGCGATACTGGCTGTCGGCTTGAAGGACGCGCGGTCCAGGACTGCAACGACCCGGCGGCTTGGCCGTTTGCCACGATTGCCCGCCGTGCGGCCAGCCGCAAGCCCGATCTGGTCATCCATGTCGGCGATTACTATTACCGCGAGACCGCATGTCCGGTCGACCGAAAGGGTTGCGCCGGCAGCTCTCACGGCGACAACTGGGAGACTTGGCAGGCGGACTTCTTCCAGCCAGCGGCACCGCTCTTGGCGGCTGCACCCTGGGTCATGGTTCGCGGCAACCACGAGCTGTGCAGCCGCGGCGGACAAGGCTGGGTTGCCTTGCTTGACCCGCACCCCGGTTTCTCCGACTGCATCGACAAAACCGAGCCGTACCGGCTCCATGTTGGCGGGGTCGAGCTGCTGCTGTTCGATAGCGCCGATGCGGACGACTTCAAAACGCTCCCGGAAAAGGTCGCAGCTTACACCGCTCAGTTCGCGAACCTCTTGGCTATGCCGCCGGGACACGCGTGGCTACTCACCCATCGGCCGGTCTGGGCTATGGCACAAGGCAACCTCATCGGATTGACCGTCAACGCCACCGAGCAGGATGCGATCCGCGGGAGCGTACCGCCCAGTCTTGATCTGGTGTTGTCCGGCCATCTCCACGATTTCCTCAGCTATTCGTTTGGACCCGACCGGCCGGCGCAGCTGGTCGTCGGCGTTGGCGGCGACACAATGCTCGAGCTCAGCAAAGCGCCTCTCGTTGATGCGGAGATCGACGGGATGCGGGTGGCCAGCGGCTTCGCGTTGAAGCACTTCGGATATTTCGTTATGGAGGCGACCGCCGGCGGGTGGGATGGCACCCTCTATGGCACCGACGACGCCGTCCTCGCTCGCTGCCGGCTGCGCGGCCGCAGTCTCGAATGTGGGCCCGTGCGCGCTCCTTGATCGATGGCGTGACCTGTATGGCAAAGACCGATACGCCACGCACGGCGGCTCTTAGCAATACGAGCCCATAAGCCGCATTACATCGCGCGCTCCACCAAAATCCCGCCAAAATCGCACTAGCCGGGAACGGTTATCGATGAGCAACCAGCGTCTCGGAGCCGAAAATCGTAAGGCCAGAAGACATCGATCCGCGGCATAACCGGAATCGGCCGCTGATGGCGCTCGGCCAGATGGCGGTCGATTTCGAGGAACGCGTCGATTTCCGGCGGCTGCACAAATATCGGCTGGGACGCAGGCGCCAGGCGCTTGCCAAATCCGGGCGCGGCGCCATTCTCACCTTCGATCAGCACAACATCCGCTACATTTCTCGACGGTGATCGGCGAGCAGAGCGAAAACGTAGCGGTACCTTCGGGCCTGGAGATTTGACGTCCTCTTACTTATCGGCCTTTCGAGCTGATTGGCTGGGGTCTGCAAGGGCCGCCCAGCGGACCATCACCCGGGTCGACGCCGGCGCCTTCGAGTTCGCGGCGGCGGTGCAACGTCACGAGCAGCGGAAGATAGGGTGATCTGCTCCATTCTCAGTCGAGCCCGGCAGCCACCCGTTCCAGGCCACCGATGTACCGCTGCCAGCCATAGTTTGCGCCTTGATAGTTGGCTTCGTCTTCGGGTCGGAAGCCCGACTGCTCCATGCGCACGAGAACGCCGCCTTTGGTCGGGGTCAATGTCCACGTGACGACGGTCTTTAGTCCGCCCGCCGCCTCTTCACCCGACGCGTTCCAGCTATAGGAGAGCCGCTGATTGGGTTCGACGACCAGGACTTGGCAGTCGACGACGCCATTCCAATGCGGCATGGGCCTAGCGCGAAAATTGAACCTGTGGCCGACGACCGGTTGGAAGTCATTCTCCATTAGCCACTCCTCGATCAGCGCGCCTTGAGTAAGGGCACGCCAGACTCTTTCCGGCGGGTGCGGCATCTCGCGTTCGATGACGATGGATCGCATAGCGGCGGCGGGTTTGGTCATTGGTCCATCCTATTCAACAGGGCTTCGAGGCGATCGAACCGCTCGCGCCAGAAGGCGCCGTAGAGGCTCATCCAATCGATCAGCGGCGCCAGACCCTGCTGCCGGGCGCTGTAGTGGGTCTGACGACCCTCGCGTCGGTCGCGCACCAGTCCGGCATGCTTCAGGACACCCAGGTGCTTGGAGACTGCCGGTTGCGAGACTCCGGCTCGGTCGGTCAGGGCCCGCACGGTTTGTTCGCCGTCGCGGCACAGTCGCTCGAAGATCGCCCGGCGGGTCGGATCGGCCAGAGTGCTGAAAAGCTCGTCTGTCGTGGCACGCACGGTCCAATTCATAACCCATGGGTTATGAATTGTCAAGGGCACCCAGTGGAGCTAATTCGCAGGTCTCGCGGCGGGCTAGCCGAAGCGGTTTGCTGCCCTGGCCTGTGCCTTTGAGGCCTCCACCGCGCGATCACGCGGCGGAGCGTTGGTCACGAGCGAGGCGAGCAGCTCATGTGCCGCTTTGGCCACCTCGTCGACGGCCCGGGTGAACGCCAGCTGGTTTGCCTTGGAGGGCCGCGTGAAGCCGCTCAACTTGCGGACGAATTGCAAGGAAGATGCCCGGATCTCTTCCTCCGTGGCAGGCGGTCTGAAGTTATGGAGCGTCTTTATGTTGCGACACACGACAATCCTCGCCATCCCATCAACACAGTTAGCCCTTCGAGTAACAGAACTATCGCCTATCATCAAGCTGACACGAACTCATCGTTGGGTTTCCGTTGCGCAATACCGACTGATGGGTCACCGTAACCTCAATCATAAGACTCGGAATTCCTTGCAGATTTCCATCATCGGCCGTGACGCCCTCGCTTAGATTAGCGCTCTTTACCATCGTGGCGACCCTAGCCTATCTCGGGCCCGCCATCCTCGGCTCGGGCGGGCTTGCCGCTTCTTTCTCCCGCCCTGCCCTGATAGCCCTCACGGTCGTGCTTTTCGTGATGTCCGCCGTGGCGCTCTTCAGTGAAGGAAATTTGAGCTCTGGAGTGCGCGAGGATCGGGCCAACCGGTGGGTCATCGTCGCCTTCGGTTTGATCGGGGTGCTGGCCGCCTATCTGCCGGCTTACACAGACCGGAAGGGGTCCTGGACCCTCGACGGGGAGACTGTCCGCTGGCTCGGCGTCGCGCTTTTCGCCGCCGGCGGGGCGCTGCGGCTCTGGCCGGTGTTTGTGCTCGGACGCCGGTTCAGCGGGCTGGTCGCCATCCAGCCCGGCCACGAACTGGTCACGAGCGGCGTCTATCGCATGATCCGCAATCCCAGCTATCTGGGGTTGCTCGTCAATTCGCTCGGGTGGGCCCTTGCTTTTCGCTCGGGAGTCGGCGTGGTGCTGACAGCGCTTCTGATCCCGCCGCTCCTTGCCCGCATACATGCGGAAGAAAGGTTGCTGCGCACGCAGTTCGGCGGCGAGTACGATGGCTACTGCAATCGTACGTGGCGGCTGATTCCTGGGCTGTACTAAAGAAAGCGGGCAGCGATGTATCAGGCGGTAAACTGGCCGGCCAACGGCTCGGCATGCACGCCTCGCAATGCCAGCAATCCCGTTGCCACGGCGGCAATCCCCGCAAACAGGCAGGCGCTCAGAAAGATGTGCGTCGGCGCCATTCCTAGGGACAGCAGGTATCCGCCCAGCACCGGTGCGGCGATGCCGCCCAGGCGGCCGATGCCGAGCGCCCAACCGAGCCCGCTAGTCCGCATGCGCGCCGGGTAGAGCTTGCCGCAGGTCGCGTTGGCGCCGGTCTGGCTGCCGATGATCGTCATGCCGCAAAGGAAGATGATGGCGAGCAGAATCCCGTACGGCAGTACGATCAGCGAAATCACTGCGATGAACGCCGCACCGAGCGCGTAGTGAAAGGCCAGCGACCGTTCGGGACCGACGCGGTCGATCAACAAGCCGAGGTAGAGAACCGCGAAGATTGCACCCAGGTCTCGGAGGCTCGAAGCGAACACCGCGCCGGCCGGCGTCATTCCGATCAGATGCAGCACCTCGGGCAGCCAATAGCCGAACAGAAACAGGTTCATCAGACTGCAGAAGAAAATGACCCAAAGCAGCACGGTCTGCAGCGCGTAGCCCTCGCCGAACAGCATCTTGATCGGATTGCCGTGGGCGACATCGACCGGCTGCAGCTCCGCCTGTCCGGGAGCGATGTCGAGACGTTCGAGCAGTGCCGCCTGACGCGGCGACAGATTGGCCTTTCGGGCCAGAAACCGCGGTGATTCCGGCAGCCACAGTGCCAGCACCGCCACCAATACCAGCGGGAACACGCCGCCCAGGACAAAGATGACCGGCCAGCCGAAATGGGGTAGCAGCACGGCGACGATTTGGCCGCCGACAAATCCACCCACTGGCGCCCCGGTGAAGGTCGCCATGATCATCGTCGCGCGCAGCCGGTGCGGCGCATAGTCGCCGGCCAACGTGGCCGCGCCGGGAAATGCACCCCCGATGCCCAAACCTGTGAAGAACCGCAATACGGCCAGCACGCCGAGCGAGGGGGCGAAGGCGCTGAGCACCGAGGCGAGGCCGAAAATCGTAACGCTGGTGAGCAACAGCGGCTTGCGCCCGACGCGGTCGCCGATCGGCCCCGCGGAGAGCGCGCCGACCATGATGCCGATGCTCGACCACAGGAAAGCTGTGGTGAAGGCCGGACCCGGCAGGTTCCAGACATGGGTCAGCGACGGCACCGCATAGCCGATCGAACTGACGTCATATCCGTCGCAGATCTGGATCAGGGTGCAGAGCGCCGCAACGCGGATTTGCAAGCCCCCGATCCGCTGGTTCTCCAGCGCCCTTTCCGTTGCCGACAACACCGCCTCCGCCATGGTCGTCTTCCTCCTTCTCTCTCTCTTGGTTGGCTACGCGGCGATCGCGAAGATCTAGGCCAGGTCCGGGAAACACGGGTCCGCGGGCGGCGTAGAGGGCCTCCCGCGTAGTACCAGCAGCGCTGTCGCCGTCGCCGCCACCAGTGCAAAGAAACAAGCACTCAAAAAGATTTGTGGGGCCGGCAACCCGCGCGCCAGCAGAAAGCCGCCCAATGGCGCCGCGGCGATGCCACCCAGCCGGCCAATGCCGAGCGCCCAGCCGATCCCACTGGTGCGCATGCGCGCCGGGTAGAGCGCGCCGCACGCGGCGTTAGCCCCGGTCTGGCTGCCGATGATCGTCGTGCCGGCGAGGAACAGGATCGTCAGAAGCGCCAGATAAGGCATGGCGAGCAATGCGATCAGGGCCACGAACACGATGCCCAAGGCGTAATGTAGCGCCAATGCACGCTCGGGGCCGAAGCGGTCGATCAGCAGGCCAAGATATAGGACCGCGAAAATTCCGCCTAACGGTATCAGACTGGAGGCGAACACCGCCTGCGGCGGCGTCATCCCTGTCAAGTGCAGAACCTCGGGAAGCCAAAAGACGAAGAGGTAGAGATTGAGCAGACTGCAAAAGAAAATGATCCAAAGCAGCACGGTCTGCAGCGCATAGCCCTGGCCAAACAACATCCTGACCGGGTTCCCCGTCGCGATGTCGACAGCATGCGTATCCGCCTCCGCCTGGGCGATTTCGAGACGCGCGAGCAGCGCCAGCTGAGGCGATGACAGATTGGGTTTGCGGGCAAGGAAGCGCGGCGACTCCGGCAACCACACCACGATGACCAGTAGCAGCACCAATGGGAACGCGCCTCCCAGAACAAAGATGACCGGCCAGGTGTAATGGCGCAACAGCTCGGCCACGATCAGGCTGCCGACAAAGCCGCCGAGCGGCGCGCCGGTGAAGGTCACCATGATCATCGTCGCCCGCAGGCGCTGCGGTGTGTAGTCGCCGGTCAGCGCCGTGGTTCCGGAAAATGCCCCGGCAATGCCGAGCCCGGTGAAGAAACGCAATAAGCTGAGAACACCAAGCGAGCCGGCGAATGCGCTCGCCAGCGAGGCCAGGCCGAAAATGGCGACACTGGCAAGCAGCAGAGGTTTACGGCCGAAGCGGTCACCGATCGGCCCCGAGGCGAGGGCACCCGCCATGACGCCGAGATTGGACCAGAGGAACGCGAGGGAGAAGGCCGACGGAGGCAGGTCCCAGGCGTGCGTCAGGGACGGCACCGCCCAGCCGATCGAGCCGACGTCGTAACCGTCGCACATCTGAATCAAAGTACAGATCGCAACCACGCCGATCTGCAAGGTCCCGACCCGCTGGTTTTCGAGCGCCGTCTCCGTGGCCGAAAATGCCGATTCCGCCATCTGTTGTTCCTGCCCTCCTCCGCTTCGCTCTCTCGCATGTTCGACAACACCGCACAAGCCTCGGATGTAGGCTCTCCTTGGTGATTGGCGCGGGCACGACCACATCATCTGCGAGGCAAACCCACTCGGAGATTCCGATGAGTACGGCGCAATCGGCGCGGCGCGATTTGTGGGACAACCCGATGGGGACCGACGGGTTCGAGTTCGTCGAATACACCGGCCCCGACCCGCAGGCGCTCGGCGCGCTGTTCGAGCGCATGGGGTTCGTCGCGGCAGCGCGCCACCGCTCCAAGAACGTTACCCTTTACAAGCAGGGCGACGTCAACTTTATCCTCAATGCCGAGCCGGAGAGCTTTGCCCAAGCCTTTGCCCGGCTGCACGGTCCGTCGGTCTGCGCGATCGCCTTCCGCGTCGCTGACGCGGCCAAGGCCTACGAGCGCGCGATCTCATTGGGCGCCAAGCCGGTGCACGGCAAGGTCGGACCGATGGAGCTCAACATCCCGGCCATTGAAGGGATTGGCGGTAGCCTGATCTACCTCGTCGACCGCTACGGCGAGCGGACGATCTACGATGTCGACTTTACGGCGCTGGTACCAGATATGGCGGTGCCGGGCGTCGGGCTGGCCGGCATCGATCATCTGACCCACAATGTGCATCGCGGACGCATGCAGCTGTGGGCCGAATTCTACGAGCGCTTGTTCAATTTCCGCGAGGTGCGCTATTTCGACATCGAAGGCAGGTTGACCGGGCTGCGCTCAAAGGCGATGACCAGCCCGGACGGGCGTATCCGCATCCCGATCAACGAGAGCGCGGACGACAAGTCGCAGATCGCCGAATATCTCGAGGCCTACCACGGCGAGGGCATCCAGCACATCGCGCTCGCCACTACTGACATCTACGCAAGTGTCGAGGCGCTGCAAGCGTGCACCATCTCTTTCATGTCGGTTCCCGACGCCTATTACGAAGCGGTCGATAGAAGGGTGCCGGAGCATGGCGAGGATCTCAACCGACTGAAACGCGACCGGATTCTGATCGACGGCGCGCCGGTTGCCGGCCAGGGGCTGCTGCTGCAGATTTTCACCGAGACCGTGATCGGCCCGATCTTTTTCGAGATCATCCAGCGCAAGGGAAATGACGGCTTCGGCGAAGGCAATTTCCGCGCCCTCTTCGAGTCGATCGAGCGCGACCAAATCCGACGCGGCGTGCTCGCCGCGACATGACGCGGTTTGCTCCCGTCGATCTGGCCGAATTGCGCGACCAGATCGCCGACGCGCTCGCCACCGAGGAACCGCTCGAGCTCGTCGGCGGCGGCTCGAAGCGTGGGCTCGGCCGCCCGGTCCAGGCGGCCCACCAACTCGACCTGACCCGTCTCTCCGGCATTCGCGACTACCAGCCGAGCGAGCTGGTGCTGACCGCCGGCGCCGGCACCTCCCTCGGCGAGATCGAGCGCGCGCTGGAAGAGGCCCACCAGATGCTCGCCTTCGAGCCGCCGGACTGGCGCGATCTGCTCGGGTGCGGCGAGCAAGACGGCGCGGGGCCGACCCTAGGAGGCGTTCTCGCATGCAATCTCTCTGGTCCGCGCCGCATCAAGGCAGGTGCGGCGCGCGACCATTTTCTGGGCTTTCGGGCGGTCAGCGGCCGCGGTGAGATCTTCAAGGCCGGCGGCAAGGTCATCAAGAACGTAACGGGCTACGATCTGCCCAAATTGATGGCGGGCTCTTACGGCACGTTGGCGGCGCTCGAAGAGGTCACTGTCAAGATCCTGCCGCGGCCCGAAACCGTCGCGACCTTGCTGTTCGCGAAGGTCGAGCCCGGCGCCGCGGGACAGTTGATGGGTGCCGCACTCGGCTCGCCGCACGAGGTCTCGGGTGCGGCCTATCTTCCGGTGGGGTCGGCGATGCCGTTTGCCTGGCCGGGCGGTGGCGGCACCGTGGGGTTGCGGCTGGAGGGCCCCGCGCCGTCGGTTGAATTTCGTTGCGACAGCTTGACACGCGAGCACGGGGCGAGGGGTGCTGCGGAGATCGTGACGGGCTCCGAGGCGATCGCGTTTTGGCGCGCCATCGGCGAGGCAACACCGCTCTCGGGGCTTACCGGCCGCGCTGTGTGGCGCATCTCGGTGGCGCCCGCGCGTGGCGCTGAACTGGGCCAAGCGTTATCGCGGGTGCTCGACGCGGTCTGGTTTCTCGATTGGGGCGGCGGTTTATTATGGTTGGCCGTGCCCGAAGCAACCGACGCCGGCGCCGAGGCAATCCGCACCGCGATTCGCGGGCCGGAAGGCCGCCATACCGGTCATGCCACGCTCGTCGAGGGCACGCAGGCCTTGCGCCGGTCGATTGCGGTATTCGAGCCGCAGCCAGCGCCGCTTGCCGCATTATCGCGCCGTGTTAAAGATGCCTTCGACCCGCTGCATATCCTCAACCCGGGCCGCATGGTCGAGGGGAGCTGACCGGGTGGTGCGAGAGCCACTGTCGAGGTGCTCGATCCCCGCACAGGGAGGATTACATTGCGGCGCGTGCGCATCGAGGGCTAGTTGCGGACGGATCGGGCTCGAACAATAGGAGTCGGTATTCCGCGCCAACGATATCGGATGCCGAAGAGCATGCTCGGATTCTTCAATGCCATGTTCGAGCGCGCAGTCGCCGCCTGAAAGACGCCATGAGGATTTCCGCGGAGGGCGCTGAGACCTTCTGGCGCGCCAGAATTCTGAGTGTCGAGGGCGCTCTTCTGAGGTGCGGTCTGTCGCCGATTAGCGCGATGCCGAAGAAGGCTATCGCGAAGCGATGGTGATCCCGCGGAACCAGCAGGCGAAATCGCTCGAAGTCCTGATGGGACGCGGGCGGATGCCGGCCGAGTATGTCAGGACCCATGGGTGCAAGGTCGACGAGATCATGTCCCGCGATCTCGTTTGGGCGACCGCGGATACGCGCCTCGATTCGCTGGTCGGGATCGTCAGCCGAGCCGAGTGCGCGGCGCGCTCGCGTGCGCGCTCGACGAAGGATCGGCTCCGAGCGGCCGGCGACGGCGGCGTGCACGTCCCCGCCGACCGCCTTCTCGGCGATGCCCGCGTCAGCACCGTCGGCCAGACGCTCGACAGCCAACTTGAGCAGTTGCGCGGCGTCGGATGCACCAAGATTTTCCGCGAGAAAGTCACCGGCGCGCACAACGACCGGCGCGAGCTTCTCAAAATGCTCAAGCACCTCGCCCCCGGCGACGTGGTGACCGTGACGCGGATTGACCGCCTCGCGCGCAGCACCTTCGACCTGTTCGCCATCGTTAAGCAGATCGTGGACGCCAAGGCGCAATTCCGGTCACTGGCCGAACCGTGGGCCGACACCGAAACCAGCACCGGGCGCTTGATGATTGCCGTTCTCGGCGGCTTGGCGGACGTGGAGCGCGACCTGATCCGTACCCGCACCGCTGAGGGCCGCAGCCGGGCAACGAAGCGCGGGCAGCGCATGGGCCGGAAACTAAATTGACGGAGGCGCAGCAGGTCGAGGCCCGCAAGCGGCGGGCCGAAGGTGCCACCCTCGCGGAATTGGCGCGCAGCTACCACGTGGGAAAGAGCACGATTTCACGCCTTTGACTGCCATAAGGACGTTCGGCACCGGCGATGAACGATAACGAAGAGCAGTTGGCCTTCCACCACCAGATCGGCGTCGCTCTCTCGCAGTGGCAGAATAATATCGAAATGCAACTGTACAATATCAAACAGGCATGTACCGGCGACCAGCGTACCGCTGATACCTACATCGCGCTATTTACTCACAGGAACTTCCGCTTCCGGCTGAAAGAGGTGAATGACCTCGTATTAGCCAATTTCACGAACACGCCCCACATCGCCGACTGGCTCTCACTCCATGATCGAATCGAAACTGCAGAGAAAGGCCGGAACGCTTTGGCTCACCACTGGGTATTAGTCTACCCGAACGACAAGCCGGGCCGACGTTGGTGTCTCATTCCCCGCATCGGCAGGATGAAACCGGAATCGCGTCAAAAACTTCCACCCGGATCGCTTTGTGTGAGAGATATTTCGGCACTCAAGCAGCGCTTTTTCGCTCTTGGATGTGCTCTCGAAAATTTTGCGCATCGGCTTCGCGGGCAACCGGATAGATATCCAAAGCACATGGAACAGGAGAGTCCGCCGCTGACGCTAGCTCAGCTTACCCATGAGGTTCGTGTTTTAGCTGACTGCCCATAAACCCCCGCTCGTGCAGTGGGTATGGGTAAATTACTTTCGGATATAATATTCAGCCGAAAGGAAGCGCCCTTTATCCGACTTTTGCCGGGTGAACGCCGCTTGCCGCTTCACTCCGAAACGGCGTGATTTTTCCAGAATCTTTTACGTCAAAATTTTGTAGGTCATCGGTAGAAAAATCCACCGGCCTCACCCGACAGGGACGGCAGAACCTGGCTCAAAAGCCTACGTCGCCAATCATCAGCAGCCACGGACCGCTTTCGAATCCGACAACGGCCGTTCGGTCTTGCAGCCGGGAACCGCTCTTCATGTCCTTAACGGACATAGTCGGTATCGACCGGAAAGCTGCTCATGACGCGGGAGTGAGTTGACGCGGTTACTTTTGATCATCTAGTCGATTGGAGGACTACGGTTCGCGGGTTAGGGTTTGTCGTTGGCATCTGCCGCCGCGCAAAGTGACAAACTCGCGCGGGCGGCTGCCGCCGAAGAGCGGACCGCAGAGGCCCTGTGATCTCTCCGATGAAACTCCGAACGCCGCTAAAACTTTCCGAACGCAACTTCAAGCCAGCGAAATGATGATGAAATCCACACACGACAGCCCGATCCTCGTGACCGGAGCGGCCGGCGCCATCGGCGCCATCGGCCGCAACCTCACCGCAATGCTGCTCGCCGAGGGCCACAAGGTGCGCGCCCTGGTCCGGCGGGAGGACGAGCGCGCCGACGCCCTGCGCCGGCTCGGCGCTGAGGTCGTGCAGGGCGACCTGACGGATCTCGCCTCGATGCACCGCGCCATCGAAGGCTGCGCACGCATCTATTTCGGCATGTCGGTCTCGGCAGTCTATCTGGAGGCCACGGTCAACACCGCTGCGGTGGCGCGCCATCACGGCGTCGAGGCCTTCGTGAACATGTCGCAGATGACGGTGACGCAGATGAGCATCACCGAGACCACCGAAAGCCCGCAGCACAAGCTGCACTGGCTGGCGGAGCAGGCACTCTCATGGTCGGGTCTGCCGGTCGTCACGGTGCGGCCGACGGTCTTCCTGGAAGGCTTCTTCCTGCTTCTCGCCGCTGCGAGCGTGCGCGACGCCGACGAGCTGGCGCTGCCGATGGGCGCCGGCAAGACCTCGCCCGTCTCATCGGTCGACGTCGCGCGCGCCGTCGCAGCGATCCTCGACGACCCGGCGCCGCACATCGGTCATATCTACGATCTGACCGGGCCTGAATTGGCCGACCTGGACCACTACGCGCGCGTCTTCTCCGAGGCGCTCGGCCGGACGATCCGCTATCGCGACGCGCCAACTTCCGAGTGGAGCGAAAAACTTCGAGTGTCGGGCCTGTCGGAGCATGTCGTCCGCCACCTCACGGTGATGACCGAACTCCACAAGCAGGGGCGCTATGACCGGATGAGCGAGGACTACCTCAAGCTCACCGGCAAGAGGCCGACGAGTATGGCAGACTTCGTGAAGCTCCATGCCGCGGAATTCACGCGGCCGTCACGCTTTGGTGCGGGGCCGTGAGGTTTCGATGCGGAAATTGAGGTTCAGCGGGCGGCAGATCGCCTTCAGCCTGACAATGGCGGCAGCAGCCTGCCCGCGCAGCGGTACGATCGCGTGTCGCAGATTTGCTGGGTGACACGACCGCAAACACGATCCGGCTAACGCCGGTCAGGATCCGGCGTCGTGGCGCCGAGTTCGGCGGCGAGATAGTCGGAGAAGGCGCGAACCTTGGGCGACGGCCGCGGACCCGCCGGATACAAGGCGTGCACGTCGACCGAATCGAGCTCGTAGTCCGGCAGGATCTGACGGACGTTGCCGCGTTCGAGTTCGGCCCGGCACATCCATCGCGATACGGCGGCAATGCCGAGGGCGGCCCTCACGCAAGCCATCACGCCTTCGGCCGACGCCACCTGGACGCGGCCTTCGACGACAACCGAGGTCACGGCGCCCGCTCGCCTGAAGCTCCAGCCGGAGCGACCTGACAGCCCCGGTCCGACGATGCAATCGTGCTGCGACAGGTCGGCGAGCGTCTCCGGTGCACCCCGCTGCGCCAGATAGGCCGGCGCTGCGATCACCAACCGCGGTGCCGACGCCAGCAGGCGCGCCCCGAAACCGGAATCGACGAGACGGCCGAGGCGCAGCGCCATGTCGGCCCCCTCGGCCACCAGGTCGTCGGTCCGATCGGAGATGACGAGCTCGACTTTCAACCGCGGATGACACGCCAGGAAACCCGGCAGACGCGGGATCACTTCGCGGGTGCCGAACGCGCCGGACATGACGACGCGCAGCACGCCGTGGAGGCTGTCGACCCCGCGTGCGGCGTGCGCCGCTTCGTCGAGGTCGCCGAGAACGCGACGCGTGCGCTCGAGAAACACGGCGCCCGCATCGGTCGGCGTGACCCGTCGGGTGGTCCGCAGTAGCAGCTTGATGCCGAGCCGGGCCTCCAGGCTCGCAACCATACGCGACACCGAGGGCTGCGACAGGCTGAACTCCCGAGCGGTCTTCGAGAAGCTGCCGGTTTCGGCCGCCCGGACGAACACGGACAGTTCCTGAAACTGATCACTCATAAATATTGTGTATAAGTGATCTACAGACGATCCGTCTACTGGGTACATGGTGAATAAATCATCTCTCTCCGTGCAGGCCATTGGCGCCGCCACGAACGGCTCGCGCCCCGCCTGACTCCATCGATTGAGGGAGCAATGATGTCGAGACTAAAGAACAAGGTCGCCGTGATTACCGGCGGCACCAGCGGTATGGGTCTCGCCACCGCCAAGCGCTTCGTCGAAGAAGGCGCGTTCGTCTACATCGCCGGGCGCCGCCAGATAGAACTGGACAAGGCGGTATCGCTTATCGGCCGCAGTGTCGCGGCAGTGCAGCGTGTGTCCAACCTCGCCGATCTCGACCGGCTCTATGCCAAGGTCGCCAGCGAGAAGGGCAAGATCGACATCCTCTTCGCCGGGGCGGGCGTCGTCGATCCTCAGCTGCTCGCCGAGACGACCGAGGAAAGCTTCGACAAGGTCTTTGCGATCAACACGCGCGGCCTCGCCTTCACAGTCAAGAAGGCCCTGCCACTTCTGAATGACGGCGGGGCGATCATCGTGATTACATCGATCGCCGAGAACAAGGGCATCCCTGGCTTCACCGCCTACAGCGCCACCAAGGCGGCAGTCCGCTCCTTCGTCCGCACCTGGACGGCCGAGTTGAAGGACCGCCGTATCCGCGTCAATGCGATCAGCCCAGGTCCGATCGACACGCCGATTTTCGACCAGCAGGCGTCGACCAAGGAAGGCGCCGACCGGGCCCGCTCCCAGTTCGCCGCCGCCGTCCCGTTCGGGCGGCTCGGCCGCCCTGAGGAGATCGCGTCAACCGCCTTGTTCCTTGCGTCTGACGAAGCAAGCTTCATCGCAGGCGTGGACCTCCCGGTCGATGGCGGCATGACCGCAATTTGAGATTGACGGCTGGTGCCCTATTGCATTCAACGACCCGCCGCTGGCGCGCGTCGGGCTGCTCTTGCCGAGGCGGAATTTCGCGCTATATATCCGCGTTCGATATGATTGTCAATACAGGAATACAGTTATTCGCAACAACCCCATCCGGGTCCGTGGATCGACGCCTGGTTCCCTCCCCCCTGCTGTCCCCCTGATAGAGCGATTGGGCCCCCTGGATGGGCGAAATAGGCCCCCTGTTGGTTGGAGGCGGAAACCGGCTCGTAAGTGTCTGACCTAGACGGCTTTATCGAGGATGACCCAGGCAAATTGCAGCGCGGAATTGAGAATTCAGCCTGTTTGCCGGGTTTTACAGGGGTCGGGAAATTTGCAGGAGACCTCTGCCAGCCAAGCGCTGTCGATGATGCAATAGGCAGCCCCAGCTCGAGCTCCGGACGACGAGGTGTGTGGCGCGACGCCGAAGCGCGCGACCTTGTCGCACCGATCTACAACCGTTTCACCGAGGGTTTCGAGACGGCGGACCTTGATGAGGCGAGGGCGCTGCTCGAAGAGCTCCGGTCCTATCCCGCCGGGATCGCCGCCGGTTCTTTGACGCCAAAGCTCGGTGTATCGGTTCGGTCCACTAGAGCTTCCGGGCCTTCGGTTGGCAGGTTTTCGAGCCAATTGATACCGGCGTCGATGTCGTTTTCCCACATCTCGCGCGGCATCTCATAGAGGAACTCGACCCCATACCCGTTCGGGTCGTTGATGTAGACGCTATGCGTCACCCCGTGGTTGACGCGCCAATTGAACTTGACGCCCCGGCTTTGCAAAAAGGCGAGCTGCTTTAGCCACGCCTCGCGGCTCGGCATTGTCAGTGCTACGTGGTTGATCGCCACTTGGCTGTTTGCGAGTACCCACTCGGCCGGAGGCGGCAGGTTCGCGCTCTCGACCAAGGCGACGGTGTGGTGGGTCAGCTTGCCGTCATTGACCGCACTGTAAAAACGCATTTTTGGCGGGAGGGGGCGGTCGGCGCGCGAGTGTAATTCGCCGACCTGCTTGAAGCCAACGATCTCGGTCCAGAATTTGTGCGACTCGTCGATGTCGCGGACATTCAGCACGAGGTGGTTGATCCCCGACGGGCTCACCGCCTCGGTCGGGGGATTGGTATTCGTCTCTGCCATTTCAGCCTCCAAGGATCCGTGCGGTAACTGGTACTCCCGTAAGTGGGACCCGGCAAGTGATACGCAAGCTGGCACGATACGCGCCCGGACGGTCTCTCGGAGTATCCTGTCAAGGGGCGAGCGGCGGTCTCCGTTCCGGTTGCGTCGTCTCGAACGCGCGGGCCGCGCGCAGCACGCGGGCGTCGGCGTAGAGCGGGCCGACTATCTGCAGGCCGATCGGCAACCCGGTGCCAGTCAGCCCGCATGGGATGCTCGCGGCCGGCTGGCGGGTCATGTTGAACGGGTAGCTGAATGGGGACCAGTCGATCCAATGCCGCTCGGTCGCCGGGTCATTGAGATCCTGACCCACCGGCAAGGCCGGGATCGGCATCATCGGCGTCAGCAGCAGATCGTATTTCTGATGAAATGAGGCCATTTGCTGGCCGAGCGCGGTGCGGATCAGGTCGGCGCCGAGATAATCAACGGCGCTGATCCGATCGCCCTCGGCCGCCGTCGCGACCAGACCGGGGTCGAGCAGCGCCCGCTTGTCTGCTGGGTAAGCCTCGAGGAGCTTGGCTGCACCCGCCGCCCATAAGGTGAACAGAGCCTCGCGCGGCGACGAAAAGATCGCGCCGACCTCTTCGACGACGGCACCCAAGGCCTCGAATTGCTGCACCGCCTCACCGACCGCAGCGGCGATCTCAGGATCGACCTTGGCGTAACCCAGCCTCGGGCTGTAAGCGATCCGCCAGCCGCGCACGCCGCCCTCGAGCCCCTCGCGCCAATCCGTGTCTTCGGGCGGCAGAGCGTATGAATCACGATGGTCGGGCGCCGATAGGACAGTCAGCATCAGCGCCGCGTCCGTCACGGTTCGCGCCATCGGGCCGATATGCGCGAGCAGGCCCATCGCCGAGAGCGGGTAAGCCGGCACCCGGCCGAAGCTCGGCTTCAACCCGAAGATGCCGGTAAACGCGGCAGGGATGCGGATCGAGCCGGCACCGTCGGTGCCGAGATGCAGCGGTCCGATCCCGGCGGCACAGGCCGCAGCAGCGCCCGCGCTGCTGCCGCCGGGCGTGCGCGCGAGGTTCCACGGGTTGCGCGTGATCCCGGTCAGTGGGCTGTCGCCCACCGCCTTCCAGCCGAATTCGGGGGTCGTCGTCTTGCCGAGGATGACGGCACCCGCCTCGCGCAGGCGCGCCGTTGCCGGCGCGTCTTCCGACCAGTCCTGGTGCGGATCGACCAGCCGCGACCCGCGCAGTGTCGGGAAGCCACGCATCAGCACCAGATCCTTGATCGTCACAGGAACGCCGTCGAGTTTGCCGACCGCCTTCCCGCCCAGCCAACGCTGCTCGGACTCGCGCGCAGCCGCCAACGCGCCGTCGTGGTCGACGATGCAGAAGGCATTTATTTTGGGCTGCAGCGCGTCGAGGCGATCGAGCAGGAGCCGGGTCACCTCGACCGGCGACAGCTCCCGCTTCCGATAACGGTCGAGCAGCGAAATCGCCGAGCCGTATACGACATCCTGATCGGCGCTCATTGCCCCATCCCTCTCCAGCCTTCAGGACAATTTTATGGTGCGGATTTTGCGGTGTGAACCCGGATCGCGTAAGGTCGGCGTCGCAACAAAGGCTCCAGCAAGGAATGCGATGACCTCTTCCGCCCGCATGTTACGAACGGCGGCTGCCGCTATCGCGCTCGCCTTCACTTTCGTCCCGGCAACCGGATGGGCCGATGCCGGGCCGACGACATTGCGGTTTATCCCGCAAGCGGATCTACGGAGCATCGACCCGATCTGGACGACCGCCTATGTGACCCGCAATTTCGGCTATCTCGTCTTCGACACGCTGTTTTCGCTCGACAAGGATTTCAAGCCGCAGCCGCAAATGGTCGATCGCTGGACGGTCAGCGATGACAAGCTGACTTATCGTTTCACGCTACGCGATGGGCTCAAATGGCATGACGGACAACCGGTTCGCGCTGCCGACTGCGTCGCTTCGCTAAAGCGTTGGGGCAAGCGCGACACGCTCGGCCAAAAGCTGATGGACGCTGTCGGGCAAATCCAAGCAGTCGATGACAAGACCTTCACGATTAGCCTGAAATCTCCGTTCCCGCTGATCCTCGACGCGCTCGGCAAACTCTCCAGCAACGTGCCGTTCATGATGCCCGAGCGGCTCGCCAAGACCGACGCCTACCAGCAGATCCCCGAGGCGATCGGCTCTGGGCCATTCAAATTCGTCAAAGAAGAGTGGGTCCCCGGCAACAAAGCCGTCTTTATCAAGAACACCGATTACGTGCCGCGCGAGGAGGCGCCGAGCTTTGCCGCCGGCGGCAAAGTGGCCAAGGTCGATCGCGTCGAGTGGCTCTATATCCCCGACACGACGACCGCCGCGGCGGCGCTCAATGCCGGCGAGGCCGATTGGTACGAGCAGCCCCCGGCGGACCTCGTTCCGGTTTTCGCCGGCAACAGAGATATTGTCGTCGCGACGGTCGACCCGCTCGGTGACCACGGGATCCTGCGCTTCAACCACATCCAGCCGCCGTTCAACAATGTGAAATTGCGCGAGGCGGTGCTGAACCTCGTCGACCAGAAGGACTACATGGGTGCGGCAGCCGGCGACCCGAAATACTGGAGGACCTGCGCGGCGTTGTTTGGCTGCGGCACTCCATTCGAGACCAATGCCGGCGCCGATGCCCTGCTCAACGGGCCGAACCCCGCGAAGGCGAAAGCGCTGATCCAGGAGTCCGGTTACAAGGGCGAGAAGATCGTGCTGCTATCGGCGACCGACCAGCCAATCGTGCACGGGCAGGCTCTGGTGACGTTGGACGCACTACGAAAGGCAGGGCTCAATGTCGAATTGCAGGCCAGCGACTGGGGCACTTTGATCACCCGCCGCACCTCAAAGGAGCCGGTCGAAAAGAGCGGCTGGAGCATCTTCCACACCTGGACCTCGGCCCCTGACTTCTTTTCACCGGCGGTAAATATCCTCGTCCGGGGCAGCGGCGATAAAGCGTGGTTCGGCTGGCCGACCGACCCGAAGATCGAGGCGCTGATCGATGCCTGGTTCAGGGCACCGGACCTCGCGGCACAAAAGCAGCTCGCCGCCGACATCCAGGTCGAGGCCTATACGAACGACGTGCCGTATGTCCCGACCGGCCAGTTCGTCGTGCCGACCGCTTACCGCAAGAACCTCGACGGGATCATCATCGCTCCGGTGGTGTTCCTGTGGAACGTCGAGAAGAAATGACGCCGCCGGACTCGCTCTCGATCGGCGTTGCCGCACGGCCGCGCAGCACGACGTCCCAGCGATAGCCCAGCGCCCATTCGGGCTCGGTGATGCTCATGTCGAGCTGGCAGACAAGTCGGTTGCGCGCCGTTTGATCGGGGATCGACAGAAATACCGGGTCGAGCTCGAGCAACGGATCGCCCGGAAAATACATTTGTGTCACGAGCCGCTGGGCGAAACCCGAGCCGAAAAACGAAAAGTGGATGTGGTTCGGCCGCCAGGCATTGTGGTGATTGCGCCAGGGATAGGCGCCGGGTTTGATTGAAGTGAACCGATACCAGCCCTTGCCATCGGTATAAACGCGACCCTCGCCGTGGAAATTCGGATCCGTCGGCGCATCGTGCTGGTCTGCCGGATGGTGGTAGCGACCCGACGCGTTGGCTTGCCAGATCTCGACAATCGTGTCCGGCACCGGCCGACCGTCCTCGTCGGTGATGCGGCCATGCACGATGATGCGCTCACCGAGTGCGGCTTTGCCGTTCACCACCGAGAGGTCGGCGAGCGGCGGCAGTTGAGCGGCGGTAAAACGCGGGCCGGAAATTTCGGTGATGGTGTGCGGCAGCCGCACCAGTCCCTCCTGCGGATGCCGCTTGTGGGTGCTGCCATAGGTCGGCGCATCATAGGGCGGCTGGGTGCCCGCCTGATAGGCGCGAAACGGGGTGGTCTCCATCTCCTCGATTATCCTTTTAGCGAGCGTGCTCTCGAGCCGGGCTTCGCTTTTCTCTGAAGGCGTCGAGGGCTTCCGGCGTGTCGATATCGACAAGGACAGCATCGTCGTCCATTTCGGCCTCGGCGACGAGCTCGGCGTGCTCGCCGATCAGGTGCTTGGCTCCGACATCGCCGGCGATCTCGGCCATCTCGGGGAAAAACCGCTTCGACCACAAGACCGGGTTGCCGCGCTTGCCTCTTCGGGTCGGGACGATGATCGCCCGACCTTCGAGCGGGTTGAATGCCGCGATCAGGCGGTCGAGATGCCGGCCGGAAATCAGCGGCATGTCGCCGAGGCAGACGATCACGCCGTCGAGATCGGGCGGCAGCGCGGCAATGCCGCGCTTCAGCGAGGTCGAGAGCCCGGCCGCAAATTCGGGATTATGCACGCGTTCGACCGGCAACTTCCCGAGCGCCGCGTCGACCGCGGCCGCTTGGTTGCCGAGCACCGCAATGATCGGCCGCGCTCGCGAGGCGAGCAGCCTTCTGGCGACGTGCGCAACCATCGGAGCGCCATCGAGTTCGGCGAGCAATTTGTTCGGGCCGCCCATCCGCCGCGATTGCCCGGCCGCCAGCAGCAGGGCACCGATCCGCGGGCCTTGCGGTTTGGCCTCAGACTTGGCCGTCGGCGCAGGCTGTGCCTCGGCGCGCGGCAGCGGCCGCGACGGGATTTCGGCGAGCAGACCGCCGCTACCCATGCGCATGATCTCGCTCGGCCCGACCGTCAGTCCGGCGACCAGCCGCTCAAGCACCCAGTCGAAGCCGTTGACCTTGGGCGAGCGCGCGCAGCCGGGAAGTCCGAGCACCGCGCGCTCCCCGACATGGCCAAGGAGCAACAGATTGCCGGGATCGACCGGCATCCCGAAATGGTCGATCCGGCCGCCCGCAGCGACGATCGCCGCCGGGATCACATCGCGCCGATCGAGGATCGCCGAGGCACCATGGATCAGCAGGATGTCGATCCCGTGACCCATCGCGTCGCGGATCAACGGCACGAGCTCTGCCGCTATGTGCCCGCAGCGTTCCTCGAGAACCAGCCGGCAACCGAGTGTCTTCAGCCTCCCCACGGTGACTTCCCGCGTTTTGTCGAGGATGCTTTCTTTCAATCCGGGGAGCCGGGTCTGGATGAGCCCCACGGAACGAGGCAGGAACGGTGCCACGTGCAGCAGCGGGCTCTCCAAGGCTGCTGCCGCGACACAGCGCTCGACGGCCTCCGCGGGTGCTGCGAACGGGATGACCTTGACCGTGGCGACCATCGTCCGCGGCTCGACCACGGCAAAGGGCGCCAACGTGCCGAGGGTGATCGCTTCGTCGACCAGGTTCAGCCGGTCGAGCCGCTCGCGATCGAAAACGAGGAGCCCGCGCGTTCGGGAAAAGAGGTTGGCCCGGCCGGTGAACGGCGGAGCCACCTCGACCTCCGCTCCGGCCGCTGCCGCGGCCACCCGCCGCGCCGCCTCGTCCTCGCCGACATCGTCCGGTTCGAGCCGAGCGACGACGATCCGCGCCAGGCCGGCGCCGGCGATGACATCGAGATCGGCGCGCGACAGTACGCGCGCTTTCTTCAGCGCGACGGTCCCGAGCCTCAGACTATGCGCGAGGATAGCACCCTCTGCCTCGGCGACGGGAACCTCGCCAAACCTCATGTCGCCTCCATCACCGGCATTTCCCCTGCTGACGGGGAAAAACGCGCTCCACCGCCCCAAAAGCTTCCTCTCCAAATAGAAATCTTTTGTAAATCAATGGCTTGGATGCGAATTGGGTGAGCCGGCCAGCAGCGGAATTTTGCGCCGCCGCAGCGGAATAGCAGAGGAATTTTGCGGCGGATCCAGACATCATTCGGCGCGCTCGCCCCGGCGGAGAATCTGGGTCATCTGCGCCACGATCGAGACCGCCACTTCCGCCGGCGATATCGCACCGATCGCCAACCCGATGGGTCCGTGGATGCGGGCGAGATCACTTTCGGTAAAGCCCTGCTCCTTGAGGCGTGCACAGCGCCCGGCGTGATTGCGGCGCGAGCCGAGCGCGCCGATGTAGAAGCAGTCCGAGCGCAACGCGGCGGCCAATGCCGGGTCGTCGAGCTTTGGGTCATGGGTCAACGCGACGACCGCCGAGCCGCGGTCCGGCTTCAACCGTTCGAGCGCTTCGTCCGGCCACTCCGAGGTCATCTCGATCCCCGGAAAGCGCGCCTCGGTGGCGAAGGATTCGCGTGGGTCGATGACCGTTACCGCGTAATCGGTCATGACCAACATCTTTGCCAGCGGCTGCGCGATATGCACCGCGCCGACGATGAAGCAGCGATGCGGTGGGGTCAGCACCTCGACGAATACGGGGCCGGCCTCCGTCTCGATGGTTCGGTTGCGGCCGCTCTGCCAAGCATCGCGCACCTTGTCGAGCGCTCCGCCGTCGAGCGCCAGATCGCCCTCGACCTGATCGCCGTCGAATAGCAACTGCCGACCCGCCGTGAGATCGGTCGCCAAGGCGACAGAGCGGTGGTCGCGCGCTGCCGCCACGACATGGTCGAGAATGCGCCCTTTCATTCGACGCGCTCGACAAAGATCTGGATCTTGCCGCCGCAGGCGAGCCCAACCTCCCAGGCCTGATCGTTGCTGACGCCGAAATCCAATAGCCGCGGCTTGCCGTCGTGGATCACTTCGAGCGCCTCGTTGACGACAGCACCCTCGACGCAGCCGCCCGAGACCGAGCCGACCATGGCGCCCTTGTCGTCGACCGCGAGCTTGGCGCCGACCGGTCGTGGCGAGGAGCCCCAGGTAGTAACAACCGTCGCCAATGCCACACCCGAGCCCGCCTCGCGCCAGCGCGCCGCTTGCTCGAGGATTTCCGCAGTATCACTCATGCTGCCCTCTCTCTACTTTCTTGCCATGCCGCTGCAGGTGGCCTCCGCCGTACCAGCGGCCCGCTTAGTACCTCGATCAGGGTTTCGAGGCTCTCCAGGTTGTGCACCGGCCGGAACTCGTCGACGAATGGCATCATCGCCTTCATCCCGAGTGATCTTGGCTCGAAGCCCTCGTAACGCAACAGCGGGTTCAGCCAAATCAACCGCCGGCAGGAGCGGTGCAGCCGGTCCATCTCATGTGCGAGACCTGCCCCGGCGTCGCGGTCGAGACCGTCGGTGATCAACAGAACGATGGCGCCCTGACCCAGTAAGCGGCGCGACCACAGCTGGTTGAACTCGCCGAGGCAATGACCGATCCGGGTGCCTCCCGACCAGTCGACGACCGCCTCGGCGACGCGTTCGAGCGCAAGATCGACGTCACGATGGCGCAGATAGCGGGTGATGTTGGTGAGCCGGGTTCCGAAGACGAAGGTGTGGACTCGGTCCCGGTCGTTGGTTACCGAGTGCATGAAATGCAGAAAGATGCGGCTGTAGCGGCTCATCGAGCCGGAAATGTCGCATAAGACGACGAGCGGCGGCGGGCGCCGACGCGGGCTGCGCCGCTTCAACTCGATCAACCCGCCCGAGCGCAGCGCCGCACGCAACGTCGCCCGAAGGTCGGCGCGGGCGCCATGCCGGTCGGGCGCAAAGCGCCGAGTTGGGACGTCCTGGACCGGAAGACGCAACCGAGCGATCGCGGCTTTGGCGCGCGCCAGCTCTTCAAGCGACATCTTTTCGAAATCCATGCCGCGCAGCTGCTCGCGGTCGGAAAAGCTCATCGCCGCATCGAGTTCGGTTTCGGTCTCTTCACTTTCGGCATCTTCCCCTTTGTTGGGGTGAAGCGCTTCCGCCAGCCGCCGGGCCATGGCGGCACCCCGATCCTCTTCGCCCTCGACCTGCAATTGCGGCAGTACCAACCCCATCATCTTCTTCAGGAGATCGGGGTTGCGCCAGAAGACATGAAAGGCCTGGTCAAAGATCAAGCGCTGGTCCGGCCGATTGACGAACACCGCATGCAATGTCCAATAGAAATCACGACGATCGGCGATGCCGATCACTCGCACGGCCGCGACGGCGTCGATGACCTTTCCCGGCCCGACAGGCAGCCCCGCCGCGCGCAAAGCGCGCGCGAAATGCATCAAATTGGCGAGCAGCCGACCGCCGGGCTCTGTGGGAGAATGCCCCTCACCCTCCCGCTGACGCGGGTCCCTCCCTCTCCCCGCGCGCGGGGAGAGGGAGGGGGTGAGAGGCTCTTCTGCCATAAACTCAAGCCCTTGCCGCCACGGCGGCCTCGGCCTTGACCTGCTCCAACAGCCTGGCGGCTTCGCTGCCGTGCAGCCGGGCAATGTCGTCCTGGTATTTGAGCAGCACGCCCAGTGTGTCGTTGATCGCGTGCGGCGTCAGCTCGAGCACGTCGAGCTGCATCAGCGCTTCGGTCCAGTCGATCGTCTCGGCGATGCCGGGCAGCTTGAAGAGATCCATCTCGCGCAATTTCTGGACAAAGCCGACGACCTCGCGCGACAAGCTTTCGCTGGCGCCGGGCGCCTTTCGGTTGAGGATCTCGAGTTCGCGGGCGGCGGTCGGATAGTCGACCCAGTAATAAAAGCAGCGCCGCTTCAGCGCGTCGTGGATCTCACGGGTACGGTTAGAGGTGATGACCACGATTGGCGGCTGATCGGCATGAATCGTCCCGATTTCCGGGATCGTCACTTGGAACTCGGAAAGAAGCTCCAACAGATAGGCCTCGAACGGCTCGTCGGTACGGTCGAGCTCGTCGATCAGCAATACCGGCGGACCCTCGATCCCCGGCTCCAGCGCCTGCAACAGCGGCCGTTTGATCAGAAACCGATCGGAGAAGATCGTGCTCTCGATTTCCCCGCGATCCTCGTCGGCCGCCTCGGCCAGGCGGATCTCGATCATCTGGCGCGCATAATCCCATTCGTAGACTGCCGAGGCGACGTCGAGACCCTCGTAGCACTGCAGCCGAATGAGCCGGCGCTGGAGTGCGGTCGCCAGCACCTTGGCGATTTCGGTCTTGCCCACCCCGGCCTCGCCTTCGAGAAAGAGCGGCCGCTTCAAATGCAACGCCAAATGCACCGCTGTCGCCAGACTGCGGTCGGCGATGTAATCGGCGCTGCCGAGCAAGGCGAGCGTGTCCGTAACGGTGGCGGGGAGGGTGGTCATCGAGAAATGCGCATCCAATCAGCATCCGATCGCAACAAAATCCCTCTCCCGACGGGAGAGGGCGACAAGCCGTGGGAGCCCTGCATCGGCGCGGGCCCGCTCTCTCGGTGAGGAATTTAGTATACCGGCACAGGCTGTGCCACCTGGGGGTACTCCCTTCGTTTGAATTTCCGCATACGACCCTAAGCGGTCGCTCGGTTCGGCTCGCAGCGACGCCGGCCCATGCCCCAGAGCCGCCGTTCAGTGCTGCGGGAAATCTGGGGTCGAGTGGCAAGCCGCCGCTCACCCACCGTTTCCGGTATAGCCTCAATTGAGCCATAGTTCCTACTCGGGTTAGATAAAGGGGCTGGGCATGAGGCGTCGCGATTTATTCCTCTTGTTAGGGGGCGCGGCGACCGCGGCGCGGGCGCTGCACGCGCAGCAGAAGGCGATGCTGGTGATCGGTTTACCTCAACGGGACGACACCCGAAGCGAATGCTCCGCGGTTGGCCGCGTTTCTCCAGGGGCTCAGCGAGACCGGCTGGGTCGAAGGACAAAACGTTGCGATCGAGTACCGCTGGGCGGAGTTCCATTATGATCGGCTCCCGGCATTGGCCGCTGATCTCGTCGGCCGTAAGGTCGATGTTCTCGCAGCCTGCGGCGGCTCCGATGAAGCATTCGCCGCGAGAGAAGCGACCTCGTCCATCCCGACCGTCTTCATGACCGGCGCCGACCCGGTCGAGACCGGGCTCGTGGCTAGCCTCGCGCGGCCCGGCGGCAATCGTACCGGTGTCACCAACCTCACCCAGCTGCTCTGGCAAAAGCGGGTTGAGCTGATTGCCGAGCTGGTTCCGCAGACGAGGGTAATCG
Source organism: uncultured Alphaproteobacteria bacterium (assembly GCA_963703745.1). Taxonomy (GTDB): domain Bacteria; phylum Pseudomonadota; class Alphaproteobacteria; order ATCC43930; family CGMCC-115725; genus AP-15. Next base: position 780,534 of record CAVPFL010000004.1, read on the forward strand.
GCTTGCTCGTGAACCCGAACAGAGCAGAGGTGGGACGCGTCGTTGATTCTACGCAACAGGCAGCAAACGCGAAAGGCTTGCAACTGGAGATGCTGAAGGCCGGTACCGAAGCCGAGATCGACACGGCCTTCGCGACCGCCGTGCAACGGCACATCGGAGGAGTTGTCGTCAGCGATCCGCTCTTTGACAGCCTAAGCCAGCAAGTTGTTGCTCTGGCGTCGCGCCATGGCGTTCCAGCGATCTATATTTCGCGAAAATACGTCGCGGACGGCGGCTTGATCAGCTATGGGGCGATCTTCACGACGGCCTATTACCAGGTCGGCAGCTACGCCGGAAGGATCCTGAACGGCGCCAAGCCCGCTGATCTGCCGGTCCAGCAATCGACAAATTTCGAGCTGGTCATCAATCTCAACACTGCAAAGGCACTCGGGCTGACGGTGCCGCCCGCCATCCTCGCCCGCGCCGACGAGGTCATAGAGTAAATGGTCACTTCGCGTCGAATTCAGCGGTTAGATCGTAGTTACCTGGGTGACCGTTTTCGGCGCCCCCTTGTCGCCCGAGCGAGTTCCTACGAAGGGCAGGACCACCCGATGCAGAAATTCAGACACTACACCGCGGTTGCGTATTGGAGTCCCGCCTTCTCGTGTGATATCATGTGATATCATACTTGCGGCGGCGGAGTTGATCATGCCTCAGCTCTTGGTCCGAGATGTTCCTCAGGATGTCGTTGAAGCGTTGAAGCGTCGGGCCGCCGAGCACGGGCGGAGCGCCGAAGCCGAGCATCGGATTATACTCGAGGAAGCTCTGCGCGCTGGGCGCGCCGGATTTCGTGAACGCGCGGCTGCCTTGCGAGAGGAAACGCGGGGTCGTATCTCGATCCCGTCGGAGGAGCTCATCCGCCAGGATCGAGACGAGCGGTGAGTATCGTCGTCGACGCCTCCGTTGCCGTGAAATGGGTTCTTAGCGAAACCGGCAGCGAGGCAGCGGATGCACTGCTTGATCAGGATTTGATGGCGCCGGTCCTTTGGCTCGCCGAGACTGCAAATGTACTTTGGCGCAAAGCGCGCATCGGTGAAATCACGGCCGAGCAGGCAAGCGCACGTCTCTCCGAGCTGCTGAAGGCGCCGGTCGCATCGCTACCGATCGAGCCGCATCTTGAGCCGGCGCTAAAGCTCGCTTTAGAGATCGGTCACCCGGTCTACGATTGCATCTACCTGGCGCTCGCGCTGCACCATCAAACGAACGTGGTGACGGCGGATCGTCGCTTCGCCTCCGCCGCGAGCACCCCGGCGCGCGCCGGCAGCGTCCGCCTTCTTACGACGTGACAGGTGAACAGCGGAGGGAACTGGAGTGACGGATCCGATCGAGCGGGCGCTGGCGGAGATCAAATTCGGCCCTGACGGCCTCGTACCGGCGATCGCGCAGCAGCACGATACCGGCGAAGTCCTGATGATGGCATGGATGAACCGCGATGCGGTCCGAGCCAGCCTGACCGGAGGCCGCGCCTGCTATTGGTCACGTTCCCGCGGCAAGCTGTGGCGCAAGGGGGAGACCTCCGGGCAGGTTCAGCTGTTGCGTGAACTGCGCCTTGATTGTGACGGGGATGCCGTGCTGCTGCTGGTCGATCAGACGGGCGTCGCCTGCCATACCGGGCGGCGCAGCTGCTTCTTCCGAGCCTGGCGGAGCGGCGAGTGGGCGGTCATCACCGAACCGCAGATTTCCACGCAGATGCTTTACCCGGGAAGAGAATAACGAGGGCCGAAAGGGCCCGCTATTGCAGCGGCGGGCAGCTCGGATGCGCTTGGATTTGCGCCACCAGCGCCGAATTGAACGGCCGACCGGCGCAGCGCTGGTTATATTCACCGACGCTCGCGTTGTAGCGGCCGGTGGCTGCGGCCGCCGCCGACTGAGCCGGACTGATCTGCCGGTATGCCGCGTCGCGCCGTTCGAGCAACGCTTTGTAGCCGGCGACCGCCTGGGCGTTGTTGGGGTCGATCCGCGACCGCGCGGACGCAAGCTGGGCATCGAAATCGGTGAGCTGCTGATTGTCCGCGGCCAGCGCCTGGGACTTGGCGTCCTTATCCGCCGCCAACGCCGCAGAGGCCAGCTGCAGGCATACGCAGGCGTTGATTTCAGCGGGCTCGTTCGGGATCTGCGCCTTTGCCCCGCCCGTGGCCATTAGCGTCAGCACGCCGAGACTGAGGACCGTCGCACGCCGTAAGCCGAACGAGTGCATGTTCTGTTTCCTGACTTTCTGTCGAGGTCATCCCAACTCGAGACATTAAGCCCGAGCGGCGACAAGACAAAGACCCCTGCTGAGCCCGGCAAGGAACCCCGCGGCCGTCATCCCGTTCCGCCCCCACAGCTGCCGCCAGCTCGGGGCGCCAGCTTTGAGCCAGCCGTGGCGCTGGGATGCCATCTGGCCGAAGATCAAGAAAAGATTCACAGCGTCACCACGGCAGAGGCGCGCTAAAGCGACAACAGCCGGTCAGCAGAGCCTGCCTTGGCGCAGCTCGGCCACGGTACCGGAATATTGGATCACGCCCTTTTCGAGCGAGATAGATGCGGTCGGCGAGCTCCTGCGCCAAGTTTGACGAGCGGGCTTCGCCGATGTATTACATTTGACACAATTTAATGGAGCGAAATGAGCGCCGCCGGAGCGGCCGAGGTCACATCGGGCTGCAAGTCTCGGTGATCGGGCTCGACACCAACGTCCTCGTTCGCTACCTGGCGCAAGACGATCCAGTTCAATCGCCGAAAGCGACGGAGCTGATCGAACGGCAGCTGACCGAGGAGAATCCGGGGTCCTCAGCGTCGTGGCAATGGTCGAGACCACATGGGTCTTCGACCGCGCCTACGGCCTGACGGCCGGTGAAATCGCCGCCACCATCGAGCGGACGCTGCAGGCTGACGTGCTCGTCGTGGAAAACGAACAGGAAGTCTTTACCGCCATGATCGCGCTCAAGGAGGGGCACGGCTCGTTCGCTGACGCCCTAATCGGCGGGCTCGGCGCCAGAGCGGGGTGTGCGCACACCCTGACCTTCGATCAAAAGGCCCCGCGACTTGCGGGCTTTGAGCTGGTGTCGTGAAACGCGGCAAAGCCCGGCGACCTCCGGTCCTCGGGGGCTCACGCCAACGAGGTCATCGAATAACGCGCCGCGGGTTCCTGGTGCTTGCCGGCGCCACGGCGTCGGCCTGGAACCCGGCCGCGGCCGAGGTCAAGAGCCCGCGCATCGGCTTTATCCAGGCGGGGTCGCGGCAGGAGAACCAGAGCCTTCTGGATGCGTTCCGTGCGAAGCTCTCCGCGCTCGGCTGGACCGACGGCAGCAACATTGCAGTTCTCGAGCGCTGGACCGAGGAGGACACCGAGCAGCTGCCTGCTATCGTCACGGAATTGATCGGCTCCAAAGTCACCGTTCTGGTCACCGCCGGAACACCTGCCACGCTCGCCGCCAAGCGCGCGAGTGCGACGCTTCCGATCGTCTTCGTCGGCGTCGACGATCCCGCCTCCCTCGGCGTCGTCGACAGCCTGGGGCAGCCGGGCGGCAATGCCACGGGACTGTCTCTGACCTCCTCCGAAGTGATCACCGAACGGTTGGAACTCCTGCGGGAGCTGGTCCCCGGTTTGCGTCGCCTCGCGGTCATCGTCAGAGATGATCCCGGCCTCGATCAAAAGCTGCAGGATATCCGCAGCGATGCGCAGCGGAAGGGGATCGAGGCATTGATGCTCGAGGCGACGACGGCAAAGGCCCTCGAACTCGCCTTTGCGCGACTGCGCTCAGATCGCTGCGAGGCTGTCTATGTGGCTTCTGGCCCGCTAGGCCCCGTCAAGCGCGCCCGGGTCATCGCGCTCGCCGCAGAATCTCGACTGCCTGCGATCTACTCCTTCCGTATCTTTGCCGTCGAAGGGGGATTGATGTCGTTCGCCGCCGATTACAACGATCTGTCTCGCCGCGCCGCGGGTTTCGTCGACAAGATCCTCAAGGGTGCCAAGCCCGCCGCCATGCCGGTCGAACCGCCCCGCAAATTCCAACTAACAGTGAACCTCAAGACCGCAAAGGCGCTCGACTTGACTATTCCACCCACGATGCTCGCCGCCGCAGACGAGGTCATCGAATAAAGGAACGGCAATCGGGAAGTTCACCTAAAATTCGCGGAGCCGGTCGGATCGAAAAATGACTGATGGCGCCGCAGCGTATAGACGGTGAGCTTTCGCAATCCATCATTGACACCGCGGTCGCCGGGATGATCCAAGATCAGACGTGAGTGAGGCTAGCGGCATCCTCGACTTTCTGCGCGCTCGTTTCACGTGGCTCGACGAGCGCTTCGACCGCATCGATCGCAAACTCGACGAGATCGTGACCCGCCTCGGCGCGCTCAAGCGCAAAGTCGCCGGAATGGAATTGGATTTCGCCGCCCTTCAGCAGCGGCTCGACAATGTCGATCGACGGCTCGACCGTATCGAGCGTCGGCTCGATCTCGTAGACGTGATGGCGGCGCCCGCCCCGTAACGGGCTCTGGGCAAATTACCGGGGAGCATGCCCTCCTCGCCGCGCCCCGCGCCTCCGCCCATGAGGCGTGCAGCTTTGCTGCAGGTGCAACGGCTATAAAAACTGATACTACCGTTTATTGCAGGCGCCAGCCATGGGCGTCCGCACCTGCAAGCCGACGCGTCGTCACCGAAACGGCGGGAACTGCCTTTCGACCCATCCGGGACGGTGATAGAGTTTTACGTGTGGAAATGTCGGGTTTGCACTTGAACTCGCGCCGACGCCGTCCGCTCCCGACGAGGTGAACGGATGACCACAGCGGTTGACGCGCGGATCCCGGCCGACGACACCACAGCAGGGGATCGGCGCTCGCAGGGAACCGGTCTGCGCCGGCGCCTCTTTGCGAAATACGCCGCGGCTCTGGTCGGGCTCGTCAGCCTGGTATTGCTGATCAACGGGTCGCTCGATGTCTGGTTCTCCTACGGCGAGGCCAGGGACGCGGCGATCCGTCTGCAGCGCGAAAAGGCAGATGCCGCGGCGCAGCGCATCGAAGAGTTCATCGCCGAGATCGAAAAGCAGATCGGCTGGACGACGGCGACGCAATGGGCCTCCTCGCCGATCGAGCAGCGCCGCTTCGACTTCGGCAGGTTGCAGCGGCAGGTGCCAGCGATCACCGAGCTGATCCAGCTCGACGGCCAAGGCCACGAGCAGCTCAAAGTCTCCCGTCTGTCGATGGATGTGCAGAGCAGCGGCGCCGATTACTCGACCGATCCCCGGTTTACCGAGGCGCTCGCCAAGAAGGTGTGGTTCGGGCCGGTCTATTTCCGCAAGGAATCCGAGCCCTACATGACGATGGCGGTAGCGCAGAGCGGCCGCAACGCCGGCGTCACGGTCGCCGAGGTCAATCTCAAACTGATCTGGGATGTGATTACTGCGATCAAGATCGGCAAGACCGGCTACGCCTACGTCGTCGACGACAACGGCCGGCTGATCGCGCATCCCGACATCAGCCGGGTGTTGCGCAACACCGACCTCTCGGGACTGCCGCAGGTCGCCGCGGCGCGCGGCACCCCGGCCGCAGGTGCCGAGCCGGGCGCGATCGTGCGCAATCTCGACGGCCACCGAGTATTGAGCGCGTCGGCGGCGATCCCGCGGCTCGGCTGGCTCGTCTTTGTCGAGCAGCCGTTGGGCGAGGCGCTGGCGCCGCTCTACACCTCGGTCCTGAACACCGGTCTCCTCCTCTTACTGGGACTCGTCGTCGCGGTCCTCGCCGGCCTCCTCCTCGCCCGCCGCATGACCGGGCCGATCCGCGCACTCGACGCCGGTGCAGCCCGGATCGGCGCTGGCGCCCTCGACCACCGCATCACGGTCAATACCGGCGACGAGCTCGAAGAATTGGCCAAACGGTTCAACACGATGGCCGCCGCCCTGCAGAGCTCCTACACCGACCTCGAAAAGAAGGTCGAAGACCGCACCGCCGAGCTCAAGGAGGCGCTAGAGCAGCAGACCGCAACCGCCGAGGTGTTGCAGGTGATCAACAGCTCACCCGGCGACCTCGCCCCAGTTTTCGAGACGATGCTTGAGAAAGCGCACACGCTGTGCGGCGCGACGCTGGGGAGCTTGTTTCTGTTCGACGGCGAGCTTTTTCGCGCGGCTGCGACCCACGGGTATCCGGAAGACTTGGCTCAGCGGCTAAGCCAAGGGGTCGTCCTCTCCGCCACGAGCCAGCTGCTGGATGACAGCTTCCCCTGGGTTCACAATCCCGATCTGACGCTCGTCGACACTCCGACCGCACGTGCCGTCTCCGGCCGCGGCGGCGTCCGCACCAATCTCATGTTGCCGCTGCGCAAAGACGGCAAGCTGCTCGGCGCAATCTCGTGCAATCGCCAGGAGGTGCGGCCGTTCACCGACAAGCAGATCGCGCTGTTGCAGAACTTCGCGGCGCAGGCGGTGATCGCGATCGAGAACGCGCGGCTGATCACCGAGACGCGTGAGGCATTGGAGCAGCAGACGGCCACCGCCGAGGTGCTGCAGGTCATCAACAGCTCGCCCGGCGACCTTGCGCCGGTGTTCGATGCGATCCTGGAGAAGGCGCACAGCCTATGCCGGATCGCTCTCGGCGCGCTGGAGCTCCACGAGAACGGCAAGTTTCGTGCCGTTGCGGTACGAGGCGTCTCGGGACCGCTGGCGGATCTGCTGCGCCAGCCGTTTGAGCCCCCGCCGGGATCTCCACTCGCGCGCCTGCTCGCCGGCGAACAAGTCGTCCAAATCACCGATATGTCCGAGCTGGCTCGGCTGCGGCCAGAGGACCCCAGAGCACAAGCCGGTGCCGAATACGGATTGTCCACCGCGCTTTTCGTACCGCTGCGAAAGGACGCCGATCTGTTGGGCCAGATAGTGGCGTTTCGCCAAGAGGCGCGGCCGTTCTCCGAGAAAGAGATCACGTTACTCGAAAATTTCGCGGCGCAGGCGGTGATCGCGATGGAGAACGCGCGGCTCATCACCGAGACGCGGGAGGCTCTCGACCAGCAGACCGCGACCGCCGAAGTTCTCGGGGTCATTAACAGCTCGCCCGGCGACCTTCAGCCGGTGTTCGACGCGATTTTGGAGAAGGCACACAGCCTCTGCGGTACCGCGCAGGGCAGCCTGGAGCTTTACGACGGCGAGCGTTTCCGCGCGGTCGCCGTCCGCGGATTGTCGGACGCCTTTGCCGATATGCTGCGGCTGGGATACCCGGCTTCCGATAACCCGGCAACGCGGCCACTGATTGAAGGCGACCGTTTCAGCTATATCCGCGATCTGGCGGAGACCGACTACTCGATTACGCGAAGCTCGGTGGAATCTCAGGGTTCGCGCACTCTGCTGTGCGTGCCGCTGCGTCGAGACGATGCGCTCCTCGGAATGATTGCCTCGGCTCGCCGCGAGGTGCGGCCGTTCTCCGAGAAAGAGATTGCACTACTGGAAAACTTCGCGGCGCAGGCGGTCATCGCGATGGAGAATGCGCGGCTGTTGACCGAGACCCGCGAGTCCTTGGAGCAGCAGACCGCAACCGCCGAAGTATTGGGGGTCATCAACAGTTCGCCCGGGGACCTCACCCCGGTATTCGACGCAATTCTGGAGAAGGCGCACACCCTCTGTGGCGCTGCTCACGGGAGCCTACAGCTCTACGACGGCGAGAACTTGAATGCCGTCGCCACGCACGCCGTGTCGGACAAATTCGCGGATATCCTGCGGCATGGGTATCGTGCCGCCGATTCACCGGCGAGCCGAGCGCTAATTGAAGGTAAACCCTTCGTTCACATCGACAATTCCGCGGAAATCGACCACCCGGTTTTTCGCAGCGCGGCCGAGCTTTCGGGCATCCACACCGTGCTGTTTGTGCCGCTGTGCAGAGACGACGCTTTCCTGGGCCTGATCACCGCGGCCCGCCTCGAGGTGCGGCCGTTCACCGACAAGCAGATTGCGTTGTTGCAGAACTTCGCGGCGCAGGCGGTCATCGCGATGGAGAACGCGCGGCTGATCACCGAATTGCGTGACCGCACCCACGATCTGCAGGAGTTGCTCGAATATCAGACCGCGAGCGGCGACGTGCTCAAGGTCATCAGCCAGTCGGGCCGAGAACTCGCACCGGTGCTCGACACTTTGGTCGAGACGGCGGCGCGCATTTGTCGGGCCAATTCGGGGTTCGTCTTCCGGCTACAAGACGGCCTCTGTCGAATGGTCGCCGCGTTCGGCATTCCGGCAGGGTACAAGGAGTTCCAGGAACATAATCCAATTGCGCCAGACCGCGGCACATTGGCTGGCCGGACGGTGCTCGAGCGGCGCGCGGTCCATATCGAGGATGCCGCAGCGGACCCCGAATACCATAGAGCCGAAGCAGTACAGCTTGGCCGTCAACGCACGATGCTCGGAGTCCCGCTGGTGCGCGAAGATGCGCTGATTGGTGTCATCACGCTGGCCCGCTCTTATGTCGAGCCCTTTACTGAGAAGCAGATTGCGCTGGTCACAACGTTTGCCGACCAGGCGGTGATCGCGATCGAGAATGCCCGGCTGTTCAATGAACTGCGGGAGCGCACCACTGAGCTCGGGCGCTTGGTCGAAGAGCTGAAGATGTTGAGTGAGGTCGGGCGGGCGGTCAGCTCGACGCTCGACCTGAGATCCGTGCTGTCCGCGATTCTCACCGCCTCACTCGGGGTGACCTGGGCGAATGCCGGGGCAGTCTTTCGCTACGCCCGAGCGGACCGCTCTTTCCGGCTGGTCGAGGCGGTGGGGTGGAACGAGGCGCTCGCACACACTGTGCGGGAGCTGCGGGTTGGCGAAACCGAGAGCGCCATGGGCGAGGCTGTGGCGCGCCGCATGCCGATTCAGCTTCCCGATATCGCGCAGCGGCCGAGCCCGTTGCGCGACCTGACCCTCGCCGCCGGTTATCACTCCGCGCTGATCGTGCCATTGGTCGGTGCCGAGCGCATCCTCGGGGCCATCATTCTGATGCGGCAAGAGGCAGGCGAATTCCCGCCGGAGACGGTGCGGTTGATGCAGACCCTGGCGAGCCAGTCGGTATTGGCGATCCAGAACGCGCGGCTCTTCCGGGAGATAGCCGACAAAAGCGAGCAATTGGCGCTCGCCAGTCAGCACAAATCGCAGTTCCTTGCCAATATGAGCCACGAGCTCAGAACCCCGTTGAACGCGATCCTCGGCTATGCCGAATTGCTGGTCGACGGCATCTACGGGGTATTGCCTGATCGGCCGAAAGGGGTACTAGAGCGCATCCAGAACAACGGCAGACACCTATTGGCATTGATCAACGACGTGCTCGACCTGGCGAAGATCGAGGCTGGCCAGCTGACCTTGACGCTCGAGGACTACGCGCTGCGCGAAGTCGTGCGTTCGGTTGTCACTGCGACCGAGCCGCTGGCGACGTCGAAGGGGTTGAGATTTACCGCGGCGCTGCAAGACGACATGCCGATGGCGCATGGCGACGCGCGCCGGGTTTCGCAGGTGCTCTTAAACCTCGTCGGCAATGCGATCAAATTCACCGACGCGGGCGAGGTCGAGATCCGCGCCTCGGCCGCCAACGGGCAATTCACGCTGTGCGTGCGCGACACCGGCCCGGGCATTGCCGATGCCGATCAGGAGCGCATCTTTGGCGAGTTCCAACAGATCGACAATTCGAACACGCGCCAGAAGGGCGGCACTGGGCTGGGTCTCGCGATCTCAAAGCGTATGGTCGAATTGCAGGGTGGCACGATCTCGGTCGAGTCGGTGCTCGGTCAGGGCTCGACCTTCCGGGTCTTATTGCCGGTCCATGTCGATGAACTGATGGAGGCGGCCGAATGAGCAAGCGCATCCTGGTCGTCGAGGACACCGAGGATAACCGCCAGATCATCCGCGACCTGTTGTCGAGCGTCGGTTATGAGCTGATCGAGGCAGTAGATGGTGCCGAAGGGGTGGCGATGGCGCAGTGCCACCACCCCGACCTGATCCTGATGGACATCCAGTTACCGCAGATAGATGGCTACGAGGCGACCCGCCGAATCCGTGCCATCCCCGAACTTGTTGGGGTGCCGATCATCGCGGTCACCTCCTATGCGCTCTCCGGCGATGAGGCCAAGACGCGCGAGGCGGGGTGCGATGGCTATGTCGCCAAGCCCTTCAGCCCGCGCCAGCTGCTCGCCAAGGTGCGCGAATTCCTCCCGGAGTAGCTAAAACAACACTTCACCGCAGAGGACGCAGAGGATTCGCAAAGGACGCGAAGGTGACCGAGAATGAGATCGGCGACGCGATCATCGCGTCAGCGATGAAAGTCCATACCGCTCTCGGACCGGGGCTCCTCGAAAGCGCGTACGAGATGTGCCTGCAATACGAATTGGAAAAGCAGGGCCTCCCGGTGCGCCGGCAGGTCTTGATACCCATTCGCTACGAAAATTTGACCATCGATAACGGTTACCGGGTCGATCTTCTCGTTGGAGATCGAGTCGTCGTCGAGCTCAAGTCGGTCGAGGGGCTCCTTCCGGTTCATCGCGGACAGCTCTTAAGCTATCTCCGCCTCGGCGGGTTCAAACTGGGTTATTTGCGCAATTTTCACGTTCCGCGGATGCGCGACGGTATCGTCAGGATGGCTAATGGACTCTGATTCTCCGCGTCCTCTGCGTGTTCTCGGCGACCACTGCGGTGAAGTGTTTTATTGGGGTGAGACATGCGTGATCCGCCGTTGATCCTCGTCGTCGACGATGTCCCGGACAATGTCGACATCCTGCAGATGCGCCTCGAGGCTCAGGGTTATGAGGTGGTGACGGCGGGGGACGGGGTCGAGGCGCTGGACAAGATCCGCGCGCTATTGCCCGATCTCGTATTGCTCGATGTCATGATGTCGAAACTCGACGGCATCGAGACCGTCAAACGGCTCAAAGCCGACGCTTCGCTGCCTTTTATCCCGGTGATCCTGGTCACCGCCAAGGCCGACGCGAGCGATGTCATCGCTGGGCTCGAGAGCGGCGGCGACGATTACCTGACCAAGCCCGTCGATCATGCGGCACTCTCGGCGCGGGTGCGCGCGATGCTGCGGATCAAGGCGTTGCACGACACCGTGCAGGACCAGGCTAAACGTCTCGAGGGCCAGGCGGCCGAACTCGCCGCATGGAACCACGGGTTGGAGGAGCGCGTCGCCGCCCAGCTCGGCGAGCTCGAAAAGGTCGGGCGCCTGAAGCGCTTTCTCCCCCCGCAACTCGCCGAGATGATCGTCTCGTCCGGCGACGAGGGCATTCTCGAAAGCCATCGCCGCGACATTGTCGTCGTTTTTTGCGATTTACGCGGTTACACCGCCTTCGCCGAAACCGGCGAGCCCGAGGAGGTCTGGTCCGTTTTGCGCGAGTTTCATGCCGCTGTCGGACCGCTCGTCACGCGGTTCGAGGGGACACTCGATCACTTCTCGGGTGACGGGTTGATGGTCTACTTCAACGACCCTCTGCCCTGCACCGACCCGGCCGAGCGCGCGGTGCGGATGGCCGTCGAAATGCGCTCGGCGGTGGGTGAGCTGATGGCGGGATGGCGGCGACGCGGTTTCGATCTCGGCTTTGGAATCGGGGTGGCGCAGGGCTACGCGACCCTCGGGCGGATCGGCTTCGAGGAGCGGGTCGACTACACCGCGATCGGTACCGTTACCAACCTTGCAGCACGGCTCTGCGGCGAAGCACGGGACGGCCAGATCTTGCTCAGTAAGCGTGTCGCCGCAGCGGTGGAAGGCAACATCGGGCTAGAGGAAATCGGCAGCCTCGCCTTGAAAGGCCTGAGCCAGGCCGTCGCGGTCTATAACGTCGCCGGCGAGGTCTCGGGCTGATCTCGCCTCGGCGTGGCCATCTCGCCCGCAACCCGCACCCGGACGCGCAATGCGTTACCCGGCAGATAGGCGAGCGGCATGTCTTCGACATCGACGGTCGCGAGGCTCGCGCGATCGGCGCCGGCGGCGACCGCGCGCTCCTTGGCCTGCGCTTCGGCGAGCGCGATCGCTTCGCTGCGAGAAAGATCGCGGTAGACTTGGTCGGTCTCGCCGCTGACCTGCGCGATTGCCGCACCGACCGCATTGGCGCAGTCGCCGTGCTGCACACGGATCACCTCTGAGATCCCGGCGACCCGGTCCGGCACGAGAAAGGCGCCGCCGCCGACCGCGATCAACGGCAAATCGCCGGCCTCGGTCTTCATCCGGTCGACCGTGTCCTCGATCTTCGCCCGCGCCTCTTCCAGGACCGCGACGACAAGATCGCGGGGCAGACCGGCGACGGCCCCGATATCGCCGATCTCGGCGATGCCCGCGGCGACGGCTGCATCGGTCGCGGTCAAAGTTGAGCCGCCGAAGACCAGGGCCTCGCGGGTCAGCCGATAGCCGACGCTTCTCGGTCCGACCGCCAGCGGATCGCGCTCGACGACGCTGCCGCCGCCGAGAGCGATCGACAACAGATCCGGCATGCGGAAGAGTGTGCGCACGCCGCCGACCTCGACGACCGAGTTGGCCTCGCGCGGAAATCCATGGCGCAGCTGGCCGATATCGGTCGAGGTGCCGCCGACATCGATGACCATCGCATCCGCAAGCCCCGACAGAAACGCCGCGCCGCGCATCGAGTTGGTCGCACCCGAGGCGAAGCTCATGACCGGCAGCGCGGTCGCAACCTCGGCTGCCATCACGGTCCCGTCGTTCTGGGTCAGATAAAGCGGGGCGACGATGCCGCTCGCCGCAATCGCCCGGGTAAAGCCAGCAACCGTGGTCCGCGCCAGATCGACCAGTGCGGCGTTGAGAAGTGCCGCATTCTCGCGTTCGAGGAGGCCGATGCGGCCGAGATCGCGCGATAGGGTCACCGCAGCTTCGGGACACTCCTCGGCGAGGATCGTTCGCGCGTGCTCCTCGCAGACGGGGTCGAGCGGCGAGAAGATCGCGGCGACCGCCACCGACCGGATGCCGCTCGCGCGGATCTGTCGCGCGGCCCGCCACATGCCGATCTCATCGAACGGCACGATCGGCCGGCCGTCGTAATCGTGTCCGCCTTCCAGCATGAATACCTCGCCTCGGACCCAGCGGGCGAGATCCTCCGGCCAGTCGCAAAACGGCGGCAGCGAGGCGCCGGCGGGCAGCCCGATGCGCACCGCCGCGACCCGTGCGAGGTCGCGCCGCTGAACGACGGCGTTGACGAAATGGGTCGTGCCGATCACGACGCCGTCGATTGCGCCCCGCGCGACTTCGGGATGGCCGGCGAGTTCGGCGAGCGCCGTCACGATGCCGGCGGTGACATCCGCCGTGGTCGGGGTCTTGACCGCGTGCACGACCCACCCGTCTTCGAGCAATACCGCATCGGTGTTGGTGCCGCCGACATCGATGCCGATCCGCCGCATCGCCCCCACCCTAACCCTCCCCCGCATGCAGGGGAGGGAATGGGAGGGGGTCGAAGACCGAGTGGAAGTCGAGATCGTAGCCGAAGGCGCGCGGCCCGACATGCTCGAGCCCCTTCTGTGTCAGAAAGACCGGCGGGGCCGGGAGCGCCACGACCGACACGCGCCGGCCATAGCCGATCGTCTCGGTGCCGAAGGCCTCGCCCGAGACGGTGTCGAGAACGCAGATCAGATCGGGCGACATCGCGATTGGCACTTCATCGCGCCACGCCACCACCCACTCGTTCTGAAACGCGATCTCCACCCGCGAGCCGCGATCCTCGTCGAGCCCGTCGATCACGGCACGGCCGCGCAAATAGCCCTCTGTCGTGCGGCGGGCGACGTCGATGACCTTGCCGCGGAAGAGCAGCTTGCCCTTTCCTTCATCCAGGATCGCGGCGACCGGGTCGAGGTGATCGCGCTGCGCGGCGCGTACCCGATGCCCGATTCCGATCGCCTTCGTCACCGTGAAGTGAATGCCCCACTCCTTGACCTCGTGCCCGGTGCGCGGCGCTTTGCAGGTCGAGGCGATCGAGCCCATCTCGACACAGATCTTGCGGCTGACCCGCTCCATCCACTTCCAGCTCGGCACTTGGGTCACGACCGCCTCGATGCCTCGCGGATCATAGAGCACGCAGGGATAAGGGCGCAGATCGCCGACCGCGACGCTCGTCATTTGCGCCTCGGGGTAGGCGCGGCCCATCGTGTCGGCATCGACCACCGGGAGGCCGAGATGAGCTGCCGCCATCAACGGCTGAATGCCGTTCCCGCCGCCGATTTCGAGCGACATCACGGCGCTGAATTTCTCGCCCAGTAGGGCCTCTTGGATCTCGACGGCGCGGGCGATGTTGCGACTGTCGGCGAGGCGCTCCTGGCCGATCAGCGGCGCCCCCATGTTTGAGACCACCGCGACCCAATCCTCGTCGGCGAGGTCAAAGGGCGACATCAGCTCGACACGATGCCCGTCGGCATAAAGCCGACGCATGTTCAGAAGCCCGAGATAGGGGCTGCCGCCGCCGCCGGTGCCAAGGATCCAGGCACCGACCGCCAGCGACTCGATGTCGTCGAGCGCCAGTTCTCGCATCGGGCTCCGATATCATAAGATCCGGTGTGCGCGAAATTTCCCGGTTCGACGGGAAAATTCCCGCAAAAAATCGCATCCACGCGCAAAACCGGGTCGGGATCGCGGTAAAAACGCCGTGCTATCAAATAGTTAGGGTAATTGACGTCGCGTACCGCCGGCATCGCAACCGGGAATTTCGGCCATCGATATCCGGGAAAAATCGTCGTAACCGGGAAATAACCGGGAAACTCGTCGGATCGTCCGACCAAAACCATCCAATCCTGCCGCGATGGTACGCTTCGATCTTGACGCGAAAATGGCGGTGGTGATCGGCGGACCACGTGGAGGATGATGTGCACCGTGGAGGCGCCATGAAGCCAGCAGGGCAAGCTCGCGTCGAACGTCGGCTCGCGGCGAGCTATGTGCTCGAAGGCTCAGTGCGCAACGCCGGCAATTGGGTGCGGATCACCGGACGGCTATCGACGCGGCCATGACGGTTGAAGCGAAGACCGGGAGGCGCATTGTCCGAAGGGGGCCGATTTCGCCAGGCGAGCTCTGGAACTGGCCGGCGAGGATCCCACCATCCTCGCAAATGCCCCCCTGGGGCTGGCCTATTTTGGCGAGAACATCGGCGCCATGATGGCGTTGGTCGACCGCGCCCTCGGGCTCAATCTATTACCCCTGTCATGATCGGAGACGCCGGCTACCTGCGGAACCCGGAGCACCGCGAGCTGTTCCTGTCGGGCCTGGGCCTCGCGGCCGGCGAGGCGACATGAGCCAGACCCGCCGTCTCGCCGCGATCCTCGCCGCCGAAGGGTTCGTTATGCCTGCTGCAGCCAGTTCTCGCGACGAAGTCCGTCGATCCGGGCGAATTCTGCATCGTTGTCGGTTACGATCGTATAGCCGAGCGCGAGAGTCTGGGCGGCGATGAGCAGATCGTTGCCGCCGATTGGTCTCCCAATCGCTTCCAGTCGGGTGCAGATCTCGCCGTAAACCGTATCTGCGGGTGCGGTGAATGGGAGCACCTCGAGTACGCCGATCACCGCCTCGAGCTGTCTGGCGAGCCTCGGCGAGCCTCTCTTCGTTGCTCCGTAACGTAATTCCGCCGCGACGATGATGCTGATGCAGACCTGTGCCTCGCCCACCCGTCGGATATGCTCGGCCGCTCGGCCCTGAGGATTGCGGACGAGATCGGAGACGATGTTGGTGTCGAGCAGGTAGCGCATCAAAGCGCGACGGGATCGGGAGCCGCGTCAGGAATTGGCGGAAACTCCTCGTCGAGCGGCGCCAGGGTGGCCAGCAGCGCGAGCAGCGATTTCGGGGCCGCAGGCTCTATGATCAGCCGGTCGCCGTCCTTGCGCATCACAGCGTCTTCGCCGGGAAGTTCGAACTCGCGGGGAATGCGCACCGCCTGGTTGCGACCGTTCCTGAAAAGCTTGACGTGGCGTTCGGGCAGCATAGTGTTCTCGATTGGCATATGCCTTCGCATAGGCTAAAAAAGATTCTCGAGCAAGCAACCCCGAGCACCGCGAGCTGCTCCTGTCGGGCCTGCGCCTGGCGGCAGGCGAAGAGACATGAGCTAGACGCGCCGGCGGCAAATTCGGCCTCGCCTGTGACAATTTGCTTTCAGCGGACGTCGTGACGGCCGATGGCCGCCTCGTCGTCGCGGCGGCCACCGAAAACGCCGATCTGCTGTGGGGCCTGCGCGGCGCGGGCGCGAATTTGGGATCGTCACGTCGTTCGAATACCGGCTCCATCAGGTGGGCCTAGTGCTCGGGGGGATGGTGGTCTATCCGCTGAACCAGGGCAGGCCAGCGCTGCAACTCTACGAGGAGTTTTCCAGCAATTGTCCCGACGAGATCAGCACAATGGGGCTCTTGTTCAAGACCCCGAGCGGTGATCCCGCCGGGGACAGCGAGCAGCCGCGACGCGACGCGTATGGCCCGAACTTCGAACGCCTCGCCTCGCTGAAGAAGCAATACGACCCGACCAACTTCTTCGCCGGCAACCAGAACGTCTAACCCGCGGCGTAATCAGGGTCGACTGCGAATGATCGCCCACCGCCAAGGAGCGCGACCGATGGCAGGAGATGCGGCCGTCCCCATCTGACGGGTCCCGCGGTGCCGGTCTGGTGAAGTCGACCCTGCGCTCCACCGACGAAGTCCGCCCGGCCGAGTTCGGCACCCTGGATCGCCGTCCCATCGCTCTTGGAACTGTTCTTCTTGGGATGACGGCATGTCGGCCGACGACGCTGTCCCGCGTTACTCGGAGGACTACGTAGTTGGTCGTCCATTGCTCGATACGGCCTTGAATTGATGTCGAGCAAATGATGCCGACGATGTCTCCCTTAGTCCCGTCCGGCCCAATGGCGCGGCCCGAAGCGAAGCGCCAGCGAGCGTCCTGGACGAGACTGCCCCTTGGGTCTCACGCGGCGGGTCGGCCACGGCCGCCTCGCTGCGGCCCGTAATCCCCCACCAGCTCGTTGGGGAAGGCACGATATCGCAAGCTGTCGGCATGCAATTCGAACTGATCACTCCAGCGCAGCACGTTCCCGTCTTCGACGATCGTCAATGCGCGTACAAATCTAGCCGGATCGCGGAAAGGCGCGGCGACCTCCGCTGACTGGACCACCTCCGAGAGACTCACGCGGGCTTGCCGACCATCATCAAACCGAAGTTCGACGGAGAAGTCGGGGTTCGCTTGGGCGTGGGTAATGCGGTGCATCGATCTACTCCTCGATTCTGCTGATCGGGTTGCCGCGCCGCGCATCCGTCCAGAGTTGAGTGAGCCGACCGCGATGTCTCAGTACCCATTGGCGGACGCGCCGCATGACTGCCGGTGCGATGGTTCCGCGGGCTTCGAGAACCCGCGCATCGCTGATCGCCAGTTTGGCTCGGAAATCCGCGCCAAACGCGTGGATGTGCGGTGGATCGTGGTCAAACGGGAACATCATGATGCGCGTTCCGTCGACTTCCGCGATGGTTGGCATGAGTTGTTGGCATCCTACTTCGCCCCGAGCCGGTTTACGATAAAGCTGCACGACAGCGGGTGCGGCCCTGTATGCGGTAAGCCTCGATACGACGTTCGTTTGGTTCGGCCCGGGGGATCAATTCCGCCGCTCGCGAGCGTATGATGCAACTAAGGGCCGCCGCCTCGTCCCGGAGCGGGATTCTCATGCTTAACACACCCCGGGCGCTCGTTGGTGTAGGATCGTCCGCCACCGGGGGAAGCGTCATGGAGCCTGCCGGGCCAGCTCGCGTCGAACGTCGGCTAGCGGCGATCCTAGCCGCCGATGTGGCGGGGTATTCGCGGCTGATGCGCGCCGACGAGGTGGGCACGCTCGAAAGCTACCGGCTTGATTGCCCGTGGCCAATAAGCTAGATCGTTGTCTAGCTTATGAGGTGCTCATGCGCGAGGTTGGAGCGTTCGAGGCCAAGAACAGGCTCGGTTCCCTGCTGGATCAGGTGGAGCGCGGCGAGCAGATCGTCATCACCCGGCGCGGCAAGCCCGTAGCGAAGCTCGTGCCGGCCGGGCCGGACTTCGATCGGGCAAAAGCTCGGCGTGCCGTCGCCGGTCTGCTCGAAGCGAGCCGCGGCGTCACTCTCGGTGGTCTGAAGATCAAGGATTTGATCAGCGAGGGACGTTCGTGAGCTTTGTCCTGGACAACTCGGTGGCGTTGACCTGGTGCTTCGAAGACGAGCAGACGCCGGCGACCACAGCGTTGCTCGAACGTGTGGGAGAGGCCGGCGCCGTGGCGCCCGGACTTTGGCCGCTCGAAGCGCTGAACGGGCTTCTGGTTGCCGAACGGCGCGGGCGGCTCCACGCTTCGCGGCGGCAGCGTCTGGCCGGATTTCTGCACGCTCTGCCGATCAGCCTCGATGGTGAAACCGCGAGCCAGGCGTGGACCACGACCGTGGGCCTCGCGGAACGCTTTGCTCTGTCTGCTTATGACGCCGCCTACCTCGAGCTCGCGCAGCGTCACCGCCTGCCCCTCGCCACGCTCGACCGGGATTTGCAAGCCGCAGCCACCGCGTTGGGCCTCACTGTTCTCGGAAGTTAATCAAAAAGCTCGCGCAGTCGGCAGTAGAAGAAGGGCGGTGGGGGGGAATTTGGGTTACTCTCGACGCGTCAACCGTGTCGCAGGTCAAGATGACCGCCACCCGCCGTCTCGCCGCGATCCTTGCCGCCGATGTCGCCGGGTATTCGCGGCTGATGGGGGCGGACGAGGAAGGCACGCTCGAACGTTTGAAAGCGCTGCGCCGCGAGCTTCTCGACCCCAAGATCGCCGAGCACAAGGGCCGCATCGTCAAGACCACCGGCGACGGCCTGCTGGTGGAATTTGCCAGCGTCGTCGATGCGGTGCGCTGTGCGGTCGAGGTGCAGCGGGCGATGGCCGAGCGGAACACCGGCCTCGGGGCGGACAACCGCATCGAGCTTCGCATCGGCATCAATCTCGGCGACGTGATCGTCGAGGACGATGACCTCTATGGCGACGGCGTCAACATCGCGGCGCGGGTCGAAGCCCTGGCCGATCCCGGCGCGGTGTTCGTCTCCAATACGGTCCATGACCACGTGCGCGACCGACTGCCCTTTGTCTTCGAGGATCTGGGCGAGCAGCAGGTCAAGAACATTGCCCGGCCAGTCCGCGTCTATCGCGTCGGACCGCGGGCCGGAGCCTACCCCTGGCAGGGAACAGGGGGCCCGCAGGCGGCCGGGACGGCCGCAGTCCAGCCGGCCCCGGCGCTGCCGCTCCCCGACAAGCCGTCGATCGCGGTGCTGCCCTTCGCCAACATGAGCGGCGATCCGGAGCAGGAATATTGCCGTGTCGTCGTCTTATTTCGGCGAAAGACATCGTGCCATGACGGCGCTCGTTGATCGTGCACTCGCGTTGAATCCGGGTTTCCTACGCGCTTGGCAGATCAGCGGCACGCTCAGGGTCTGGGCGGGTCGTCGATCGGGCACCTCGAAACCTCGCGGCGCCTCAATCCCCGAGCGCGCGTTGGAGGTCTGTCTGAGAACATCGGCATCGCGCATTTCTTTAGTCGACGTTTCGATCAGGCATTGCCAATGCTGCTCCTAGCGGTACACGACGACCCTAGCCCGGCGGGGCGATATCGCTTCCTCGCCGCCTGCTACGCGCATATGGGTCGGCTCGACGAGGCGCGAGAGACGGTCGACCGGCTCCGGGTTATGACTGCTGCGGTAACGCCGCCGGTTGACAGTTTCCTGAGGAATGCTGAGCATCGCGAGCGGTTCCTGTCGGGCCTGCGCCTAGCGGCGGTCGAGGCAGCATGAGGAACAAGCCGGATCGTCTCTTTACCGACCGCGCCGCCCTCGCGTCTCTGTGCCGCCGGCGCCATATCCGCCGCCTGTCGCTCTTCGGCTCGGTGCTGCGGGGGGATGCGGGGCCAGACAGCGATGTCGACCTGCTGGTCGAATTCTCGCGCGAAGCGCGACCGAGTTTTTTGGACTTGGCGGAGATCGAGCAAGAATTAGCAGGGTTGCTTTCGGGACGGCGGGTGGATCTGCGAACCGCCGATGATCTGAGCCGCTATTTCCGCGAAGAGGTGCTCAGCGAGGCGGAGGTCCAGTATGAATCCGCGTGACCGGGTCCGACTGCAGCACCTCGTCGATGCGCTGAATTCGGCGATCCGCTTTGTTCAGGGGCGCGAACGCGGCGATCTCGACCGGGATGAGATGCTGCTCTTCGCGCTGGTGCGCGCCGTGGAGATAGCAGGAGAGGCGGCGAGCCAGATCACCGACGAAACCCGTGCGCAACTGCCCGATCTGCCGTGGAATTCAATGGTCGGTATGCGAAACCGGCTGGTGCATGCCTATTTCGACATCAATCACGACATCCTGTGGACCACCGTTACCGAAGCGGCTCCTCCGTTGGTGGAGCGGCTGAAAAATATTCTCTCGTCGGGCGAGGCGACATGAGCCAGACCCGCCGCCTCGCCGCGATCCTCGCCGCCGATGTCGCCGGCTATTCGCGGCTGATGGGCGCGGACGAGGAGGGCACGCTCGAACGTTTGAAAGCGCTGCGCCGCGAGCTTCTCGATCCGAAAATCGCCGAGCACCATGGCCGCACCGTCAAGACCACCGGCGACGGTCTGCTCGTGGAGTTTGCCAGCGTCGTCGATGCGGTGCGCTGCGCGGTCGAGGTGCAGCAGGCGATGCCCGAGCGGAACACCGGTGTCGCGGCGGACAGCCGCATCGAATTGCGCATCGGCATCAATCTCGGCGATGTGATCGTCGAGGACGACGACCTCTATGGCGACGGCGTCAACATTGCGGCACGGGTCGAAGCCCTGGCCGCTCCCGGCGGGGTGTTCGTCTCCAATACGGTTCATGACCAGGTGCGCGACCGGCTGCATTTTGTCTTTGAGGATCTCGGCGAGCAGCGGGTCAAAAACATTGCCCGGCCAGTGCGCGTCTACCGAGTTCGCGATACTGGTACGACGAGGAGCCCATCGGCGCTCCCGGCGCTGCCACTCCCCAACAAGCCATCGATCGCTGTGTTGCCCTTCACGAATATGAGCGGCGACCCGGAACAGGAGTATTTCGTCGACGGCATGGTCGAGGAG
The DNA here is from genome assembly GCA_963703745.1 of uncultured Alphaproteobacteria bacterium. Taxonomy (GTDB): domain Bacteria; phylum Pseudomonadota; class Alphaproteobacteria; order ATCC43930; family CGMCC-115725; genus AP-15. Next base: position 801,590 of record CAVPFL010000004.1, read on the forward strand.
ATCATCACCGCACTCTCGCGGATCAAATGGCTCTTCGTTATCGCCCGCAATTCGAGCTTCACCTACAAAGGGCAGGCCGTCGATGTGAAGCAAGTCGGGCGCGAGCTCGGTGTGCGCTATGTACTCGAAGGGTCGGTGCGCAAGGGCGGTCCGCGGGTGCGCATAACCGCGCAGTTGATCGACACGGGCACCGGGACGCATCTCTGGGCCGACCGCTTCGACGGCTTGATCGAAGACGTTTTCGAGCTTCAGGACAAGGTGGCCTCCAGCGTCGCCGGAATCATCGAGCCGGCTTTGCAGGCCGCCGAGACCGCCCGTTCGGCTGACCGCCCGACCAAGGATCTGACCGCCTACGACCTCTATCTGCGCGCCTACGCGATGGTCTGGTCGTCGGTAAGGCAAATCCCCGAGGCGCTCCGTCTTATGGAGCAGGCGATCGCGCGCGATCCGCAATACGGGCCCGCGCTCGCCTGGGCAGCCGTCTGTCGTTATCGGCTGCTTCTTGAGGGTCGGAGTGAAGCTCCGGAGGCGGACCGTCTAAAGGGCGCCGATTTTGCACGCCGAGCCCTGGAAGTCGCCGGCGACGACCCGGGCGTCCTAGCCAATGCCGCCGAAGCTCTGGCCTATTTCGGCGAGGACATCGGCGCCATGATGGCGTTGGTCGACCGTGCTCTGGCGCTCAATCCGAACTACGCGCGCGGCTGGCACATCAGCGGCATACTCAGGAACTTGGCGGGCCAGCCCGACATCGCGATCGAGCATCTTCAGGCCGCGGTGCGCCTCAGTCCCCGCGCCCGCATCGGCACGTCGCTCGTTGCAATAGGCTACGCGCATTTCTTCAGCCGGCGCTTCGATGAGGCAGTGCCGAAACTACTCCTCGCGATCCAAGAGGATCCAAGCTACCCAGGGCCATATCGCGTTCTCGCCGCCTGCTACGCGCATATGGGTCGGCTCGATGAGGCGAGGGAGATCGTCGAGCGGCTGCGGACCATCACCCCCGTTGTTGTGCCTGGCGCGCGGCAATTGCGGAACGCCGAGCACCGCGAGCTTTTCCTCTCGGGCCTGCGGTTGGCGGCTGGCGAGGCGACGTGAGCCAGACCCGCCGGCTTGCCGCCATCCTTGCCGCCGATGTGGCGGGATATTCGCGGCTGATGGGGGTGGATGAGGAAGGCACGCTCGACCGCCTCAAGGCGCTGCGTCGCGACCTCGTCGATCCGAAGATCGCCGAACATCACGGCCGCATCGTCAAGACTACCGGCGACGGACTGCTGGTGGAATTTGCCAGCGTCGTCGATGCGGTGCGCTGCGCGGTCGAGGTGCAGCAGGCGATGCCCGAGCGCAACACCGGCGTCGCGGCCGACAGCCGCATCGAATTGCGCATCGACATCAATCTCGGCGACGTGATCGTCGAGGGCGACGACCTCTATGGCGACGGCGTCAACATCGCCGCACGGGTCGAAGCCCTGGCCGATCCCGGCGCGGTGTTCGTCTCCAATACGGTCCATGACCACGTCCGCGACCGGCTGCCCTTTGCCTTTGAGGATCTCGGCGCGCTTGCGCTTGGCTTAGCATCATCGTGACTTGACAACGATGTGACCAAGAGGCACATCAAAGCGCGGTGCAGATCGTCTCTCGCCGGGCCGCGGAAAGAGCGTTAAACCGGCTGCCTGCCGCCCGCCGCCGGCAGATTGTCGGCCGGATCGAGCGGCTTGCCTCCGGTTCGGCAAATCGAAGCCTCGACATCAGGCCTCTGGAAGGCAGCTCCGACCTCTTTCGGCTGCGCGTCGGCGATTATCGCGTGCTCTTTTCGGTAGACGAAGCTGCCGACAGGGTGGCGATCGAGCTGAGCCGCGGCCGCGGCGACGTCTACAAGAGGTGAGTATGAGCTTCGTCCTGCCCCAGCCCAAGATTGTCACGCGCGACGGCGAGCCCGACGAGGTGATCTTGTCCTACGCCGACTGGCGCAGGATCGTCGCCCGATTCAGCGAAGCCGGCGGCGGCGATGCCGGCGAGGACGCCGACGACATAGCCGCTGTCGCCGCGGCGCGTGCGGCCGATAGCGAGTTCGCCGCGAGAGTGGCCGCGGAGCGGGGCAGCCCGGTCGAGACAACCGTTCCGCTGCAAGTGGTCAAGGCCAAGCTCGACGGCGCTCATTCGTTGAAGGCTTGGCGCGAATATCGCGGCATCACTCAGGCAGAGCTGGCGTCGCGTTCGGCTGTTGCTCGCGACTTGATTGCGCAGATCGAGACGCACAAGAAACAGGGCAGCGTCACGACACTCGACCGTCTGGCAAGGGCTTTGAGTATTCCGATCGAAGCGCTGATCGCCGAGCGGGGCTGAGAGGCTGGCGCCAGCTCGGCACACGTATCCCCGGCGGCGCGGGTCCGCGAAGTCAGCGCCAATGCCGGTTTTCTGATGCCCGTCAGTGCGGCAGCGCCGCGGCCAGACCGAGTTGGGCCGCCACTGCTTGCAAGCGCCGGTCAAGCGTCCACAACTTGCTGCCCGCGGTCAGCCGCACAGCCGCCAGCAGGTGAACATTGACATACCCGATGCCGCGCCCGAAGAGCGCCTGGCGATCGATCAGTCGGATTACTTCCTCGTCCTCGGCGACGATGGCCTGAGGCAGCTCTCGCAAGTCGCTCAGAAAGGGATCCCGGGGTCGCAAATTGCCGAGCGCGAGTTCGCCGATCACAAACGGATGTGCGAGAACCTCGCCTCCACTGAGCAGCGCCGCAAGGTCCTCATTGGCAGTGTGCAGATGCTCGACCCAGACCGATGTATCGACCAGAATCACTTCGGTTTCGCCCGCCGCCGCGGGATCGGCTTAAGATCCGGCTGGCTGCCGCCGAGACGCGCCAGCCGGCGCGCCGCCTCGCGCTCGACCAACGTCTTGAGCGCCTCGCGGATCAGCGCCGATTTCTCGCGGATGCCGGTGTAAGCCTGCGCCTTAGCCAAAAGCTCGTCGTCCAAAACAACCGTCGTCCGCATTTCTCGCCGCCTTATCCGATCATCATAAATATCATCGTTTGATGTCATAATCAATGCCGACTGGACCACACTCGTGCTGTTGTGAGGGAATTGACCCTGGCCCAACGCTAGGCCGGGGACGCGGTTTGCCCACGGCAAAACCTGGTCTACAATCGGATTAAGACCGATCGCCGATACTCACCGGAGGACATGCCATGATCACCAAGTTCGACAGTCTGTTTGCCGGGCACGTCGACATCGAGAATGTCGGGTATGGCGGTGTCGCGGTGAACGATCGGCGGTATCCCAACGAGCATCTCGCAACGGTCTTCGACAAGGCCGAGGCGATGGCGAAGCTGATGGACCGCCTCGGTTATCACGCCTTCTGGATGGCCGAGCACCATTTTCAGCACGAAGGTTACGAGTGCATCCCGAACGTCCTGATGGCAGCGGTGCACCTGGCGCATCTGACCCGCAACATCAAGATCGGCTGCGGCTTCAACATCACCCCGATGTGGCACCCGCTGCGGCTGGCCGAGGATTACGCCACGGCGGACATCATGACGGGCGGCCGGGTCATTTTTGGCGTCGGCCGCGGCTATCACACCCGCGAAGTCGAGACCTTTGGCTCGCCATTGCTCGACCAGCCGGCCAACCGTGAGCTCTTCGAAGAGAGCGTCGACCTGATCTTCAAGGCGTTCAACAACAAGTCGTTCTCGCACGAAGGCAAGCACTACACGATCCCTGCCCGGGTCCCGTACCGGGGCTATGACCTGAAAGAGCTGACCGTCGTTCCGCGGCCGATGCGGCTGCCGGTTGAGTGCTGGCAGCCGATTCAAGGGGGCACCGCGCGGGCGATGGATTTCATGGCCAAGCACGGGATCAAGGGGCTGATCGGCGGCGGTTCGGCCGAAGGCGGGGCGATGCACCGGGTCGTGCTCGGCTGGCAGGAAGCGCATGCGCGGCTCGGCAAGCAATTGGAGACGGGCGAGCGGCTCTGCTTCGGCTTTCACTTCTACCTCGCCAAGAACCGCGAGCAAGGCATCCGCGAGGCCGGGAAATACTACGAAGAGAACATGAAGATGTTCGGCGAACTGCGGCTAGTGCGGGCGCTGAGCGACGAACAGATCGAGATCATGCGCGACCCCAAGCGGGCGCCCCACGCGAAATTGCCGCGGATCGAAGATGCGATCGCCAATGGCGGTGTGTTGTGCGGGTCGCCCGAGCAGGTCATCGAACACCTGAAGAGCCTCGAACGGCGCTACCCGGGCCTCGACCATGTATCGGTCAGCCTGTCGGTCGGTGTTCCCAAATCGGTCTGTCTCGAGCAGTTGGAGTGGTTCGGAAAAGAGGTCCTGCCCGAGTTCCAGAAGGCAAAGGTCGCCGAACCGGCCTTCGCGAACTGATATGCCCCCTCCCCAACCTCCCCCGCTTTCGGGGAGCGAACGGGAGGGACAAGCTAGCGGCAGATACATGATCAGCGGGGAAATGCATGACCGGGCTGGGATTACCGAAGGCCGATCGTCCGAAGGAAGTCGGGCTGTCGGGCAAGCGTCTCGGACGCCTCTCTGCGACATTCCGGCAGGACGTCGAGCGCAACATCATACCCGGGGCGGTCGTGCTGATCGCCCGCGGCGGCCACATCGCCTATGCCGAGGCCTTCGGCTGGCGTGACCGCGAGGCCAAGGCGCCGATGGAGCTCGACGCGATCTTCCGCATTGCCTCGATGACCAAGCCCTTGACCTCGGTTGCTGCGATGATCCTGGCAGAGGAAGGCAAGCTGCAGGTCGCTGCCCCGGTCGCGGAGTATCTGCCGGAGTTCGTCGATCGCACGGTCGGCCCTGAGCGCGTGCCGGCCAAGCGGGTGATGACGGTGCAGGATCTGCTGCGCCACACCTCCGGGCTGACCTACGCGGCGTTCGGCGACTCGCCCGTGCAGATGATCTGGCGCGACGCGCAGCCGATGACCGAGGACCAGACCAGCGCCGAAATGGTGGCCAAGCTCGCCTCGCTCCCGCTGATGTTCGAGCCCGGGACCACTTGGGAATACAGCATGTCGACCGACGTCCTCGGGCGGATGGTCGAGATCGTGTCAGGTCAGGATCTGGCGGAATTCATCGACGCACGGATCTGCCGGCCGCTTGCTCTCCGCGACACCGGCTTTGCTGCGACCGGCGATCGTGCAGCGCGGGTCGCCGGGCCGCAGACCGATCCGGCGACCGGTGCGCGGCCGCCGATGCGCAATGTCACCAATCCGGGCCGGTGGGCCTCGGGGGGCGGCGGGGCGGTCTCCACCGCCGCCGACTATCTCCGCTTCTGCCAAATGCTGTTGAATGCCGGCGAGCTCGACGGGACCCGGCTATTAGCGCCGAAAACCGTCGCATTGATGGCATCCGATCATTTGCCGCCCGGCTGCAATTACGGCGAGACCGCCCGCCCACGGTTCGGGGCACTCGCACCCGTCCCGGAAATGGGCTACGGCTTCGGCCTGGGTTTTGCGGTGCGCACGGACGCCGGCCGCTGCCCATTGCCGGGTTCGGTCGGCGAATATTTCTGGGGCGGCGTTTTGGGCACCTCTTTCTGGATCGACCCGGCCGAACAGCTGGTCGTCGTGGCGATGATGCTGGCGCCCGAGCGGCGGCTCTATTACCGCCACTTGCTGCGCCCGCTGGTCTATGGCGCCCTGATCGGGCCCGCAACATAACCCCCCGCAAGCGGGGGAAGGTTAGGGAGGGGGCTGCTAAGCCGCTTCATCAACTCTGACGAAGCTCCGCCGGCCTTTCGGGCGAGTCAAGCGATCGGAGCTCGTCTCGGCCGGACGTGATCGCGCGCACGGTTGCGGCGAGCTGGTTGCGGAGATCCGGCAAGGGCAGCGATACGAGCTTCTCCTCGAGCCCGAGCGCGACGATGCCGTGCACCGCCGAGAACAACGTGCGCGCGAGGATCTGGCGTGCGTCTGGATCGAACTCGGGCAGCAGCGTTCCCAAGGGCCGCTCGGCCTGCGCGAACAGCACATGCTGTTGTTCGACGAACCACTCCGGCAGTGGGCGAGCCTCATTCATACGGTGCTCGAAAAGTGCCCGCCAGCGGACCGTGTGCGTGGCGGCGAATTCGAGATAGGCAAGGGCGAGCTGTACCAGATCGGCCATGGCCTCTTCGACCGAGGCACGCCGGCCCGGCGATAGGACGGCCCCGAGTGCCGTTTCGAGCATCGCTAAGGTTCGCGACCCGACGCACAGGATCAGCTCGTCGAGGTGCTCGAAGACGTTATAGATCGTTCCGACCGCGCAACCGGCCTCTTGGGCGAGATCGCGGGCTTTCAAGGCCGCGAGCCCATTCTCGGCGATGGTGCGCTCGGCGGCGTCGATCAGCCTCGCTCGCAACGCTGCATGCTGGTCTCCTCGAACCATGTATCCTCGTTTTCTGAACGTCGTTCAAAAAGAGACTTGAACAACGTTCATAACCCTGGTATATTCGATTGTGAACGATGTTCATAGCGGAGACAAGGATGCTCAAAACGCTGATCACACTCGTGAGAGGACGCAGTTTCACGATCGCCGAGGAGGTCGCCGATCAGCACGCGCTGCTGATCCTCGACCAGCAGATGCGCGATGCCACCGGGGCGCTCGACCGAGCCAAAAAGGCGCTGGCGGTCGCCATCGCGCAGGAGAGTCAGGAGGGCCAACGGCTGGATGCGACCCGATCCCGGATCCAGGACCTCGAAACGCGAGCCGTTGCCGCGATCGAGGCCGGACGCGACGACCTCGCCACGGAAGCGGCAGAGGCCATCGCGACCCTCGAAGCCGAGCGCGACGCTTCCCTGACGGCGCGCGCCCTATTCGCTGCCGAAATCGCCAAACTCAAGGGCCATGTCATGCAGCAGCAGATGCGGTTCTCGCAGCTCGAACGCGGGCGGCGGATCGCCCGAGCGGCGGAGGCGGTCCGGGTCGCACGCCGAGGCCGCATCGAGGGTGCCCCGATTTTCGCCGGCACGCTCGCGGAAGCCGAGGCGACGCTCGCCCGCCTGCGCGAGCACCAGGTCGAGGCCGATGCCGCCGAAGCGGCTTTCGACGCGCTCGATGCCGCGACCGGCCCGATCGCCGTCGCCGAGAAGCTCTCGGCCGAGGGTTTCGGCCCGCGGTTCAAACCCAATGCCGCCGATGTTCTCGTCCGGCTGAGAGAGCGCGCCGCCGGCGGCCAGCCGGATTCCGGCGCCTGATCTCGTTTCGACACGCTTAACCACAGGAGTACTAAGATGAACAACGCAAACCTTCACCACAGTCCGGCCTGGGTAGTCTTTACCTATGTTTCCTTCGCCGCGGCACTCGCGATGGTCATCGTCGGCATCATGCTGATGCCGATCGAACTTGGGATGAAAGGCTATCTCGCCATGGGTGTCGCCATGCTGATCCAATCCTGCATCACGCTGACTAAGACGATCCGCGACAATGACGAGGCCGGCAAACTGGTCAATCGGATTGAGGACGCCAAGACCGAGCGCCTACTGATGGACGTCGCCAAAGGACAATCTTGACCGTGTTTCTCTTGCAACGTCTCGGCCCCTCACCCCAACCCTCTCCCCGCGTGCGGGGAGAGGGAGGGACCCGCGAAGCGGGAGGGTGAGGGGTGGGTACAAACGGTTCCGGAGGGATCCGATGTCGCAATCACTTCTTACCTCTCGGCGCTTTGCGCCGCTGTTTTGGTGCCAGTTCTTCTCTGCCTTCAACGACAATTTCCTGAAGAACGCGCTCGCCTTATTGATCCTGTTCAGGATCGGCGGCCAGTCTGGCGAAGCGCTGGTGACCTTGGCGGCCGGCATTTTTATCGCGCCGTTCTTTCTGTTGTCGGCCTTCGGCGGTGAGCTCGCCGATCGCTTCGACAAGGCGCGGGTGGCCCGCCGGCTGAAGCTCGCCGAGATCGGCGCCGCAGCAATCGCTGTCGCCGGTTTCCAGCTGAGTTCGCTGCCGCTCCTGTTCGGGGCGCTCTTTCTATTCGGCGTGATCGGCGCGCTGTTCGGACCGATCAAATACGGCATCCTTCCCGACCATCTGAAGCGGGAGGAGTTGCCAGCGGGCAACGCGCTCGTCGAGGGCGCAACGTTTCTCGCGATCCTCGGCGGCACAATCGCCGGCGGTATCGCCATGAAGGGGGGCGGCGAGCCCAGGCTCCTGGCCCTGATGATGATGGTCTTTGCCCTACTGTGCTGGGGTGCAAGCCTGTTCATCCCGAAGACCGCGCGCGCCGCACCCGATCTGCAGATCGACCCCAACATTCTCGGCTCGACCACTAGGCTGCTTGGCGAATTGTGGTCGAACACCCGGCTATGGCGCTGTGCCGTCGTCACTAGCCTCTTTTGGCTGGTCGGCGCTGTCGTCTTGTCGCTGCTGCCGCCGCTCGTCATGCACACGCTGGGCGGCGCCGAGACCCTCGTGACGATCTATCTCGCGGTCTTTGCGGTTGCCATCGGCGTCGGCTCGGGTCTCGCCTCCTGGCTGTCGGCGGGGCGCATCGTGCTATTGCCGACCGCGTTCGGAGCGCTGCTGATCGGTCTTTTCTCGCTCGATCTCGGGCTCGCGCTGTTGCGGCTCCCGGCGGTGGACATGACGACGGCTTTGGCGCCGTCGGCATTTTTCGCCCGGCCGGTGGCTTGGCATGCCGCGGTCGACCTTGGCATTCTCGCGGTCGCCGGCGGCTTGATGGTCGTGCCGTCCTTCGCGGCGATCCAGGCTTGGGCCGCACCCGAGCGGCGCGCCCGAATCGTCGCCGCGGTCAATGTCCTCAACGCCGCCTTCATGGTTGGCGGTGCCCTGGTCGTGGCACTCCTGCAGAAGGCCGGAGTCGGCGTTCCGGCGCTGTTCCTCGGCATCGCCGCCGTCGGCGTCGCGGCCGCCCTATGGATCGTCCGGACTATGCCGACCAGCGCCTTCCAGGACTTCCTGTCGATCGTGCTTCGCGCGTTCTACCGGCTCGAAGTCAGGGGTCTCGAAAACCTCGACAAGGCAAGCGGCAACGCAATCATCGCGCTCAATCACGTGAGCTTTCTCGACGGCGCTGTAGCGCTGGCGATCCTGACCAAGGAGCCGGTCTTTGCCGTCGATCGCGAGTTTTCCCAGCGCTGGTGGGTGCGGCCGCTGATTGGGTTGACGCGCGCCATGGCGCTCGATCCGGCGCGGCCGCTCGCGACGCGGACGCTGATCCAGGCGGTCAAGAACGGCGAGACATTGGTGATCTTCCCCGAGGGGCGCATCACCGTCACCGGCCAGCTGATGAAGGTCTATGACGGAGCCGCGCTGATCGCCGAGAAATCCGGCGCGATGGTCGTGCCGGTGCGCATCGAGGGTCTCGAAGCGACGATCTTCTCGCGCCTCAGCCGCGCGCAAGTCCGTCGCCGCTGGTTCCCCAAGGTTAGGGTTACCGTGCTCGAGCCGGTGCGCCTCACGGTCGACGACGCATTGAAGGGCAAAGCGCGCCGCCAAGCGGCAGGTGCGGTGCTCTACCAGATCATGTCCGACCTGATCTTCCGCACAACGCCGACCGACCGCACGATCGTCGAGGCGGTCGTCGACGCAGCGAGCGTGCATGGCTGGGGCCGCGTTGCAGTCGAAGACCCCGTCACCGGCAAGCTCAGCTACCGCAAGCTGCTGATTGCTGCTCGCGTGCTCGCGCGCAAGCTGACGCCACTGGCCCGCTGCGGCGAGGCGGTTGGCGTGATGCTGCCCAACGCTAATGGCGCGGCCGCGACATTGCTCGGCATGATGTCGGCAGGACGCGTCCCGGCGATGATCAATTTCAGCGCGGGGACAGCCAATATCGAGACCGCCTGCACTGCCGCCGCGATCGGAACGATCGTCACTTCGCGCGCCTTTGTCGAGCGGGCGCGCCTCGACAAGCTCGTCGATGCGCTGAGCCAGACCCTGCGCATCGTCTATCTCGAGGATCTGCGTCAAACGGTTTCGCTCGCCGACAAGCTCCGGGCGCTGGTCCGCTATCGCCGTCCGGTCGTGCCGCGTAAACCGAACGAGCCGGCGGCGATCCTGTTCACTTCCGGCTCCGAGGGTACGCCAAAGGGGGTCGTATTGTCGCATCGCAACATGCTGACCAACGCCGCCCAGGCCGCCGCGCGAATCGACTTCGGCCGCGCCGACAAGGTGTTCAACGCATTGCCTATATTCCACGCCTTTGGGCTCACTGTCGGGCTGGTGCTTCCGGTCGTCTCCGGAGTTCCGGTGCTTCTGTACCCGTCGCCGCTGCACTACCGCATTGTCCCCGAGCTTGTTTACAGCGCCAATGCAACGATCCTGTTCGCCACCGACACATTTCTGTCGGGCTATGCCCGCGCCGCGCACCCCTACGATTTTCGCTCCGTGCGCTACGTGCTGGCGGGTGCCGAGCCGGTCAAGGAAGCGACCCGGCGGTTGTGGTCGGAAAAATTCGGCCTGCGCATTCTCGAAGGCTATGGCGTGACCGAAACGGCACCGGCGCTGGCGCTCAATACCCCGATGTTCAACCGCTTTGGCACGGTCGGGCGATTGCTGCCCGGCATCGAAGCGAGGCTCGAGCCGGTACAGGGCGTTGAGGAAGGCGGACGGCTCTACGTGCGTGGCCCCAATGTCATGCTCGGCTATCTCAAAACCGATCAGCCCGGCGTTCTGATGCCGCCGGAAGAGGGCTGGCACGACACCGGCGACATCGTCGCGATCGACCGCGAAGGCTTTGTGGCGATCAAAGGCCGCGCCAAGCGCTTTGCCAAGATCGGCGGCGAAATGATCTCGCTGGCTGCGATCGAGACCCTGGCGGCCGAGCTGTGGCCGGACGTCCAGTCAGCCGTTGTCACCGAGCCCGATCCGCGCCGGGGTGAGCGGCTGGTGCTGGTCACCGAGCAGAAGGGCGCCGCACGCGCCGCCTTCCAGTCCTACGCCCGAACGAAAGGCGCTTCCGACCTGATGGTGCCAGCCGATATCATCATCGTTGACAGGCTGCCGCTGCTCGGCTCCGGCAAACCCGATCTCGTAAGCGTCGCGCGGCTCGTCAAGGGGCGGCAGCAAGTGGTAGCGGCTTAGCTCGATCATGGCCATCGACGGAGTCGGTGCAAGCGACCCGTTTTGAGCCGGCCGCTCTTTACGATAAGACTCGAGGACCCAGCATCCAAAGACGAGGTCGGCATGGCTGCCCAACCCGAGGCATTCACCCTCACCGTTCCCGACCAAGCCATTGCCGATCTGCGCGAACGGCTCGGCCGCACCCGCTATCCCGACCAGGCTCCGGGGGCACCCTGGCCTTACGGTACGGATGTCGGATATCTGCAGCAACTTGTCGAATATTGGCGCACGGCGTTCGATTGGCGGGCCGAGGAGTCGCGTCTCAATGCCTTTGCACAATACAAGGTTCCGCTATGCGGTATTGATCTCCATTTTTTGCACGTAGCCGGTAAGGGACCGGCACCGTGCCCACTGCTGCTATTGCATGGATGGCCGGGTTCGGTCTTCGAGTTCCTCGAGCTGATCCCGCGCCTGACCGACCCGGCGCGCTTTGGTGGCGACCCCGCAGACGCGTTCACCATAGTGGCGCCGTCGCTCCCCGGCTATGGTCTGTCCTTCAAGCCCGGACAGCCGCGCTTTGGCATCGAGGAGATCGCCGGCTGTGTGGTGGAGCTGATGCAGGACACCTTGGGTTATCCCCGCTTTGCGGTGCAGGGCGGCGATTGGGGTGCCATCACCGCCGCGCGCCTCGGCTATGCCTACCCCGACAAGCTGATCGGCATCCACGTCAACCTGCTGGCAGTGCGGCGCGATCAACAGACGGCAGCCGATGCTTCGCCGGAAGAAAAGGCTTACGCCGAGCAGCTCGCGCAGTGGCTGCGCGAAGAGACGGGCTACCAGTGGATCCAGGGGACGCGGCCGCAGACGCTCGCCTTCGGGCTCACCGACTCGCCGACCGGCCTCGCCGCTTGGATTATCGAGAAGTTCCGCGCTTGGTCCGATTGCGGCGGCGATGTCGAAACCGCGTTCACTCGCGATCGGCTGCTCGCCAACATCAGCTTCTACTGGTTCACCGGCGCGATCAACTCGTCGTTCTGGCCATACTACGCACGCTTGCATCGGCCGTGGCCGATTCCCAAAGGCCGGACCGTCGACGTCCCGACCGGATATGCCGAGTTCCCGCGTGAGATCCTGCGGTCCCCCCGCTCACTGGCGGCGCGAACCTACACCGACATCCGCCGCTGGAGCGTCATGCCGCGCGGCGGTCATTTCGCGGCATTGGAGCAGCCGGAAGCGCTCGCCAATGAGGTCCGCGAATTCTTCCGGCCCCTGCGCGAAGTTTAGTGCAACTGCTGCGGCAGACTGGTGATCGCGGCGTCGATCAAGGCGGCATCGCGCTGTTCATCGAGTTCGGCAATGATGACTTGCCGCGCGGCCGCAATCGCGACGTCGACGGTAACCGCACGGATCTCGGCAAGCGCCTTCGCCTCTTCCTGCGCGATCCGCTCCTCCGCCAGTCGACGGCGCCGCTCTAATGTCTCCTCTAGATTGTGGGCCGCTTGCCCGGCGATGCGCTCCGCTTCCGCTTTGGCATGGGCAATGATCGCCTCAGCCTCGGCCGCCGCCTCGCGCTGCTGCTTCTGGTAGCCGGCGAGCGCCTCTTGGGCTTCCTCGCGAAGTCTCCGCGCCGCTTCAAGCTCGTCTCGGATACGCACGGCACGGGCGTCGAGCCCGCCAAGGATTGCTCTGCGCGCCGGCTTCCAGACGCCGATCGCGAACACCACGACGGCGAGGAGGATCCAGACTTCCGGTTCGGCAAAGAGGTGCATCGTCAACCCCCTGCCCGCTCTACCATCGCCCGGTCGACCGCCGGGCTCAGTTTTGTCTCATCGGCGGGTGAGCCGGTCAATTTCTCGGTAACCGAGCGGGCCACGTCGATAGCGACATTGCGGATTTCGGAGAACGCGCGCTCTTTTGCCGCCCCGATCTCCCGCTCAGCCGCCCTTGTCTGCTCGCCGAGAGCCTGGGCGAGCTGCCGCTGCCGTTCTGCCGCTTCGGCGGCGAACTGCTCAGTGCGCGCCCTAATCGACGCCTGCGCCTCGGCGCGGGCGTCGGCCATTGTTTTCTGGTAGGCAGCGAGGGCCGCTTCCGCCTCCGCTTTGAGCTCGCTTGCACGGGCGAGGTCGTCGTCCTGCCGCTTGCGTCGGGCATCCAGAATCGCACTGACCCGCGGCAGGCCGAGCTTCGCCATCAGCAGATAGAGCACGACAAAGGTGATCGCGAGCCAAACAAGCTGCGGCGCAAAGGTCGATACGTCGAGCTGCGGCATCTCCGACCGCCCTGTCGGGTTTTCAGAAAACGAAGAGGATCAGGAAGGCGATCGCGAGGCCGAAAAGGCCGGTCGCTTCGGCCAATGCGAAGCCGAGAAATGCAAAGGGCTGGACCTGACCCTGTGCCGCGGGATTGCGGGCGACAGAGTTGATCAGCGCTGAAAACACGTTGCCGATGCCGATGCCGGCTCCGACAAGGGCAATGCAGGCGAGGCCGGCTCCGATCATTTTGGCGGCAGCGAGATCCATCTGATTTTCCGTGGGTTCAGGGGTGGATGAGAAAAACGGCTCAGTGCAGGTTGATCGCATCGCTCAAATAGAGACAGGTCAGGATCGCGAAAACATAGGCCTGCAGCGCTGCGACGAGCACCTCGAGGGCGACAAGCAGGATGTTGATCGCCAGCGGGAAGATGCCGAAGAGGCCGAGGCTCGCGGCGAAGCCGGCAAAAATCGCCAGCATCGTGTGACCGGCCAGTATGTTGGCGAACAACCGGATCGACAAGGTGAACGGCCGGATGCAATAGGACAATAGCTCGATCGGCACGAGCAGCACCAGCAGCACCAACGGCACGCCCTGCGGGACGAAGAGCCGGAGAAAATGAAAGCCGTGCCGAACGATGCCGACGATAGTTACTCCGATAAACACGACCGCGGCGAGCGCGAAGGTGACGACAAGCTGGCTGGTGACGGCATAACTGTATGGGACCATCCCCAGGAAATTGGCAAACAGAATGAACATGAAGAGAGTGAACACGAACGGAAAGAATTCGCGCCCGTCATGGCCGACATTGGTCTCGATCATGTCGGCAACGAACTCGTAGCTCATCTCGGCAAGCGACTGCCATCGCCCCGGAACGAGCGCGCGCTTGCGCGTACCGAGCACGATCAGCGCGGTGACCAACACCACCGCGATCGTCATCAGAAAAGCCGCGTTGGTATAGGAGGCGTCGACGCCGCCGATATGAATCGGAATCAGCCGCTCGATCTTGAATTGCTCGAGGGGTTGGATTTCGATCGCCAATTCAACACTCCTCGTCGTCCCACCGGCTCTTCGAGCCGGCGGCGCCCTGATCGCTCCTGCCGTAACCCACGGGGCCGCTGATCCCGGTGACCGCGCGATAAACGTTCAGCATGCCGGCGGCGACACCCAGAAAGAACAACACGATCATCCCCCATGGCCGCGTGCCGAACCAGCGATCGATCCCCCAACCCAATCCGGTCGAGACGACGATCGCAACGACAAGCTCGATGCCGATGCGGACGCCGAGACCCATTCCTTGCTGCAGGACCGAGCGATCGACAACCACAGGTTGCCTGCGGACACGCTCCGCCCGGGCCTTGTCGATCTCTTCGCCAAGCCGCGCCAGCGGATCCGGCGGCCTGTTTTCGCTCATTCAGGGAAGCGCAACCATTGACACCGGCGCCGGCGGTATTATGGCCGGAGCGCGGCGCACCTTAGTGACGCCCCCGGACCCTGTCAACGAAGCCCCGATACGAGATCACTCGGCTGCCCAACGCCGGCTAATATCAGCGCTAGACCAGCAGCCCGTTGATGTACGGCTTCAGCGCCGCAAAGATAAAGCCGTTGACCGGCGTCGGAATGCCGTGGCGGCGGCCGAGCTCGACGACTTTGCCGGCGAACCAGGGTAGTTCGAGCCGGTTGCCGCGAAGCAAGTCGTTCCCCATCGAAGTCATATGGTGGGCCGGCATCGACCGCATCAGTGCCATCCCGTTGTCGATGCTGTCGGGCGGCAGTTGCACGCCCTCAGCGAGGCCGACGGCGACAGTTTCGCGCAAGGCCGCCTCATAGAGGGCGACGAGATCGGGCTCCTCGCGCCACCTGCCGAGTGGCAAGCGGGTTAGCGCATTGAGGCCGGAAGCCGGCACTATGAGGATGAACTTCTCCCAAAGTGGAACTTTGATGTCCGGGCTCAGCACGCCCTCGAAGCCGGCCATTTCGCACAGGTCGCGCAGGCGTTGGCCGCGCTCGCTGAGCCGGCCGTCGAACTCTCCGAAGGTCATGCTCTGATAGGTCCCGGTCTGGCGGATCACACCCGGGGAAGCGATGCTGCCGGTGACAAAGGCCACGCCGCCCATCACCGCCTCATGCCCGAGGATCGGGATCAGCCGCTCGGCGGCGTCGACGCCGTTCTGCAGCGGAACCACCGCGGTCTCGGGCCCGACGATCACGCTGAGCTGTCGACCGACACCCTCGACGTCCCACAATTTGACGCAGAACAGCACGAAGTCGACGGTGCCGATGCCGGCGATGTGATCGGTCGCCTGGGCCGGCCGGATATGGGTCTCGCCGCGGTCTCCCTCGACCCGTAATCCGTTCTGCCGCACCGCTTCGAGATGCGCACCTCGAGCCACAAAGGTCACGTCCGCACCAGCCTTGGCGAGCGAGGCGCCGTAGGGTCCCCCGATGCCCCCCGTGCCGATCACCGCGATGCGCATACGATCCTCCGGCCGACCCTATCCTTCCGCCGCACGACCGAGCAGATCAGACGTGTCGTGCTCCTGCGAGATGTCGCGGTTGGTGTAGTCGGGCAGAAATGCGGTGGCGGTGACGCTGACGATCGCGCAGAACAGGATGTAGAGCGCGACCGCATAGCCCGATCCGGTCGCGGCGAACAGCGCCGTCGCGATCAGCGGCGCGGGTCCTCCGGCGACGATCGAGGCCAAGTGAAAGCCGAGCGAGGACCCGCTGTAGCGCAGCCGCGGAGTGAAGCATTCGGCGATCAATGCCGCCTGCGGGCCGTACATCATGTCGTGCGGAATGAACGACAGTACGATCGCGAGGAAAATCAGGCCGGGAACCATGCTGTTCATCATCGCGAAGTAGACGAAGGCGAACACCCCGACCGAAACCGAGCCGATCAGGTACATCCGCTTGCGGCCGATGCGGTCGGAGATGTGGCCGGATAACGGGATCGATACCACCGACAGGGCGGTCGCGACCAAAAGGGCAGTAAGCAGGAAGTCGCGCGAAGCACCGGAGACCTTCGTTCCATAGACGAAGACAAAGGCGGCATACACATAGAACGGACCTTGCTCCGCCATCCGCGCCAACGCGGTCAGGATGATCTGCTGCGGTTGCCGTTTGATGACTTCGATCACCGGCGTGCGTTCGACCCGGCGCTCTTCGAGAATTCGCCTGAAAACCGGCGTCTCGAATATGCCGAGGCGGATGTAGAGCCCGATCCCGACCATGACGATCGAGAGCCAGAACGGGACACGCCAGCCCCATGCGAGAAACTGATCGCCCGAGATGGCGCTGAAAGCGAGCACCGCGAGGTTGGCGAAGAATAGTCCGGCCGGGCCGCCCCATTGCGGCAAAGAAGTAATGAAACCGCGATGAGCGTTCGTTCGCGCCCATTCCATCGCCATCAAGGTCGCGCCGCCCCATTCTCCGCCGATACCGAGACCTTGAATAAAGCGGACCGTGGTCAGTATGACGGCGCCCCAAATGCCGATCGAGGCGTAGCCCGGGACGAAGCCGACGGCGAAGGTCGAGAGGCCCGTCAACAGTAACGTCGCGATCAACGTCTGCTTACGTCCGATGCGGTCCCCGTAGTGGCCGAACAGAGCTGCTCCGACGGGGCGCGCGACAAAGCCGACGGCGTAGATGCCAAAGGCCTGCAATATCCCGACCAGCGGGTCGGATTCCGGGAAATACAATTTCGCAAAGACGAGCGGGGCTACGAGAACGTATAGCAGAAAATCGTACGCTTCGATGATTGTCCCGACCGTGCTCGCAATCACTGCGCGGCGCAGTTGCCTGCTGTGCTCGACCTCGGAAAGCTGGCCTATTGCAACTCCGGCTGACGTCATTCGATTTCCTCCGCGGACTGATGATGCTGGGTTTTGTTGTGGCGGCGCCTTCGTGCCGGCCTACACGCCCTCGTATTCTTGAGAGACGTCCTTGTTCGTATAGTCGGTCAACAGCGACACCGAGACGAGACCGATCACCCCGCAAGCGAGGAAATAAAGGGCGATCGGGAAGCTCGAACCAAAGGTCGCAAACAGCGCCGTCGCGATAAACGGCGAGGGGCCGCCAGCGATGATCGAGGCAAGCTGATAGCCGAGCGAGGTGCCGCTATAGCGCAGCCGCGGGGTGAAGCTTTCTGCGATCAGCGCTGCCTGGGGGCCGTAACACGTCGTGGCCGGAAGCAAGGACAGCGCGATGGCGATAAAGATCAAGACCGGCGCTTTCGTATCGAGCAAACCGAAGTAGAAGAAGCCGAAGATGCCGACAAAGACTGACCCGATCATATACAT
Source organism: uncultured Alphaproteobacteria bacterium (assembly GCA_963703745.1). GTDB lineage: Bacteria > Pseudomonadota > Alphaproteobacteria > ATCC43930 > CGMCC-115725 > AP-15. The sequence continues at coordinate 819,147 of CAVPFL010000004.1, forward strand.
GCGCTTGCGGCCGATGCGGTCGGAGAGATGCCCGGCGACTGGGACCCAAAGAAATCCGAGGAAGGCCTGAACGAGGACGGCCATCAATACAAAATTGCGCGGAGCGCCGAGCACCGTCGTGGCATAGGTGAAGATGAAGGTGCCGACGACATAGCCCGGCGCCTGCTCCGGCATCCGCAGCAGCGCGGTCAGTGCGACCTGCTTTGGCTGACGCTTGAACACTTCCACGACCGGCACGCGTTCGACGCGATCTTCGTCGAGTACCTTCTGGAAGACCGGGGTCTCGGAGATGCCGAGCCGGATCCACAGCCCGATGCCGACCATGACGATGCTGAGAAGGAATGGAATCCGCCATCCCCAAACCAGGAACTGGTCGCCGGACAACCAGCTGAAGAACAGCACCGCCAGGTTCGCCAGGAACAGGCCTGCTGGCCCGCCAAATTGCGGCCAGGCGGCGAGGAACCCGCGATTTTTGTTGCCGCGCGCCCATTCCATCGCCAGCAACACCGAGCCGCCCCATTCTCCGCCGACACCGATCCCCTGGATCAGGCGGATGAACGTCAACAGGACAGCCCCCCAGATGCCGATGCTCTCATAGGTCGGCACGAGACCGACCGCCATAGTCGCAACGCCGGTCACCAGCAAGGTCGCGATCAAAGTCGCCTTGCGTCCGATGCGGTCGCCCCAATGGCCGAAGATCGCCGCCCCGATCGGCCGGCCGACAAAGCCGATGAAGAAGACGGCAAACGCTTGCAGCACGCCCACGATCGGATCCGATTGGGGAAAGAAAAGTTTGCCAAAGACCAGCCCTGTCACCTGCCCGTAAAGCAGGAAATCGTACCATTCGATCGTCGTGCCGACTGTGCTGGCGATCAACGCGCGGCGCAATTGCGCGCGGTGCTCGGTGTCGGAAAGCGAACTGATCCCAATTTCGACTGCCGTCATCTCGGTTTCCCCCAAGGATTGATCTTTAGATGCGCGGACGGTTGCACCCGGACGCTCTACTTCAAAGGGTGACGCAAATCCTCATCGTCGTTCAACCCTATTTTCACGATCGGCCGCGATAAGGTCCGGCCCACGATGCCGCTTGTTGGCATGGGCGGTGCCCCTCGTTTTCTCCCTTCGTCAAATCAAGTATCTCGACGGCTAGCCCTTCGGGCTGTTCTGGAGTGCGCTGGTTTCGGTAGATTGGCCCTAAGTAACCATTGCGGTGCGACTTGGAAACACGTTGCGCTGTCGGAGCCGGCAGCCTATATCAAGGCTGCATTCTGTCTTTGAACAGCGGAGATGGTCATGCGAGTTTTTCGAACTGCACTGCTCGCGAGCGCTGCGGCGATCGCGGTTTCCGGTCTCTCGGGGGTAGCCGCGGCGCGGGATCTCAACACCCATGTGATGACCGTCCAGCTTCCGGGCGGAAGCGTCGCAGAGATTCGCTACACCGGTGACGTCCGCCCGCAGGTGGTGCTCAGCCCCGCACCGACGGCGCTGGGCGCGTTCATGCCGTTCGGCGCCGTCTTCGGCCCCGCTTCTCCATTTGCAACACTCGACCGGATCTCGGCCGCGATGGATCGAGAAGCGGCGAGCCTGATCCGACAGGCGGAAATGCTGGCAAATGCGCCCGCCTTCGCGCCAAATCAGCCGATCGAGACGGCTCTGGGTAATCTGCCTCCGGGAACCGAGAGCTACTCGATGGTATCGACGTGGTCCGGCAACGGCGTTTGCACCCAGAGTGTCGAAATCACCTCGCCGGCCAACGGCGGCAGGCCGCGCATCGTGTCGCACAGCTCCGGCAATTGCGGTTCGACCCCGGGGTCCACGGGCGTGATCAGGACGCCCACATTGCCCGCGCCGACGCACTCGCCCGACATTCTGGAGACCCATGGGACACCGCCCTATGGCGGCCTGGTACGTGAAGCGGCTTGGCAGCACTGATTCAGATCGGTGCTTGATCAAAAAGGCCCGCCCCACGGCGGGCCTTTTCGCGTCTGCCAGAAAAATCACGGATCGATCCATGCCAAGTCTTCCGGATCCTGCTTGCGCTGCCGGGTCCGTCGGTCCTAGCTCGGCTCATCGGAGGCCGAGATGAGGGTCAACCGTTATATCGGAAGTTCTGTCGAGCGCCTCGAGGATCGGCGCTTCATCCGGGGAACGGGGACATATGTCGGCGATCTGTCACGCCCGGGACTGCTCTACGCCGCCATTCTGCGCAGCCCTCAGGCGCACGGGCGCATTCGCTCGATCGAGCCCGCCGCCGCCCTGGCGCTCCCAGGCGTGCACGCCGTCATCACTGCGATGCACATCGGCAGCCCGGTGCCACGCATCCCGATACGGCTGCAGCCTTTGCCGGTTCTCGTACCCTATCACCAGCCAGTCATTGCCGAGAATAAGGTTCGCTATGTCGGCGAGCCGATCGCTGTGGTGCTCGCCGACAGCGCCGCGCTAGCCGAAGATGCATTGGACGCGATCGGCGTCGATATCGAGCAATTGCCGCCAGTTGTGGATCGGCACGCCGCCGCGACGGGCGAGGCTCTGCTCTTTGAGGAGACCGGCACCAACCTCGCCATCAAATACACGGCCGCGAAGGGTGATCTAGACCGCGCCTGGGCCCGTGCCGACTACGTCCGGCGCGAACGTTTCTCGGTGCAGCGTCATACGGCGGCGATGATGGAGCCCCGCGGGGTGCTGGCCGAGTGGGATGCCGCGCACGGCAGGCTCACCGTCTCGGGGGCGAGCAAAGTGCCTTTTTTCAACCGGCGAATCCTGGGCGCGCTGATGGGTCTGGCCGAGGATGCGATCGACATGGTTGAAAACGATGTCGGTGGCGGGTTTGGCGTTCGTGGCGAATTCTACCCCGAGGATTTTTTGATCCCGTTTGCGGCACGCTTAACCGGCCGGCCGGTCAAGTGGATCGAGGATCGGCGCGAGCATCTGATCGCGGCGAATCATGCGCGTGAGGCCGAATGCGAATTGCAAATCGCCTGCCGCTACGACGGCACGATCGTCGCGCTAGCGGGCGACGTCTACGTCGATGTCGGAGCCTACAACCGGACCAACGGGATGGTCGGCGCCCGCAATATCGCCCAGTTCCTTTCCGGCCCGTATCGTATTCCCGACATCCGTATCGAAGCTTCGCTGTTGCTGACCAACAAGACGCCGGTCGGCACCTATCGCGGACCCGGGCGGTTCGAGGGGGATTTCTTTCGGGAGCGGCTATTGGACATTGTCGCTTGTGATCTCGGCATCGACCGCGTCGAATTCCGCCGGCGCAATCTGCTGACAGCGGCAGAAATGCCCTATTCGATCGCGACGATCACCCCCTACGAGCACAAGGACGCGTTCGACAGCGGCGACTACCGGCTGACCCTGGATCGCTGCCTGCAGGAGATCGGCTGGGCGGAAAAGGCGGGCCTCCAGGGAAAGCTGGTCGACGGCCGCTATCACGGATTGGGGATCGGGTGTTTCATCGAGGGCAGTGCTGCCGGTCCGAAAGAGAATGCGCGGCTGGTGCTCGAGCCCGATGGTACGGTCTCGGTCTTCGTCGGCTCCTCGGCGGTCGGGCAAGGGCTCGAAACCACCTTTGCGCAGATCGCCGCCGACGCCCTGGAGATGCCGATGGATCGCATCCGCGGCGTGTTCCACGGCTCGACCGCCTTTGTTCGCGAAGGGTTTGGATCGTTTCATTCACGCGCCGTTGTGATGGGTGGATCGGCGATCCTGTTGGCTGCCGAGAGCCTCAAACAGGCGGTTCGCGCCGCCGCCGCACGGCACCTTGGATGCGATCCGGGCGTGGTCGAGTTCGTTGAAGCCCGCATTGCGGCCGCTCCCGACGGTAGATCCATCAGCTTTGCCGAGCTCGCGGGCGAGGGAATTTCTGCCGAGGAGAGCTTCTTCAACAGCAGACATGCCTATAGCTATGGCGCGCATGCCGCCCATGTCGCGGTCGATCCGCGGACCGGCCATATCGAAGTCGTCGACTATGTCGCAGTCGAGGATGTCGGGCGCATCATCAATCCGATGCTATTAAAGGGCCAGATCGTCGGTGCAGTCGTGCAGGGGCTGGGCGGCGCGCTGCTCGAACATCTCGTCTACAACGACGAGGGTCAGCTGCTGACCGGCTCGCTCGCCGACTATCTACTGCCGACCGCCGGCGATTTCCCACGCATCCGGGCTGTCGTCACCGAGACGCACCCTTCGCCGATCAACCCGCTCGGCGCCAAGGGAGCCGGCGAAGGCGGTGTTGTTCCGGTCGGCGGAGTGATCGCCAACGCGGTCGCCTCGGCGCTGTCATCGCTCAATGTCCAGCCGCACGATCTGCCGCTCACCCCGCCGCGGATTTGGCAGCTCATCAAGACCACACGCGAGGCACGGAAACTCAGGGAAGAGACCCGCGGAGCAGGAGGTTGAGCGGTCAGCAGAAACCAGGATCACAGAAGGAGCAGACATGCGCGTTGCTGCGGCGGTGACGGGCTCGCCGGACTGATGGCAGCAAGGCTCGCGGGCTTCGATCCAATCATTGCCGTCGACATCGCCGCCGGTATTTCGCCAGTCAGTCGATTGCCTTTCGACCTGCGGCACCTCCGTCCTCGTCGGCAGCGCCCGGCGCCATTGTGCGCCGAGGCCAAGAAGAAATTGTTGAGCGGCAACGCCAAACGGCTCCCTAAGCTTTAGGGCGCCAGGCCTGCCGCGCATGACAGATTGACCCCTGGCTGTTAGAAATCCGCGACCCGACCCTGCATCCGTGGAGGAGCGCAATGGCCACCAAGACCTACATCATTGCTCTGGAGGAGCATTATTTCGATCCCGAGGTGAAGCGTCACACGGTCGGTCAGGAACCGACCAATGCGCCTCGTATCGTCCAGCGGCTCGACGATGTCGGCGAATTGCGCCTCAAAGAAATGGATGAGGCCGGCATCGACATGCAAGTCCTATCGCATGCCAACCCCGGGCTGCAGAAGCTCGACGCGGAGACTGCCGTCCGGCTCGCGCGCGGCGCTAACGACCGGCTCCACGAGAAGGTCCGCGCTCATCCCGACCGGTTCGCAGGCTTTGCTGCGATCCCCACTCCCGATCCGAAGGCTGCGGCCGACGAGCTCGAGCGCACGGTCACCAAACTGGGCTTCAAGGGCGCGCTGGTGAACGGTCTGACCAACGGGCTGTTTCTCGACGACAAGCAATTCTGGCCGATCTTCGAGCGGGCGCAGGCGCTCGACGTGCCGCTCTACATGCATCCCGCACTGCCCCATCCCGCCGTCGTCGAGGCTTATTACAAGGACTATGTCGAGCAGTATCCCTCGCTGCTACGGGCCGCCTGGGGCTTCACCGTCGAAACCGCGACGCAAGGCCTGCGTCTGGTGCTGAGCGGCGTCTTCGACGCCTATCCGGGCCTCAAGATCATCCTCGGCCACATGGGTGAGGGCCTCCCCTTTTATCTCTGGCGCATCAGTATGGGGCTGGCGCGTGACGGCAGGGGCGGCAAGAGCTTCCGCGATATTTTCTGCGAGCACTTCTACATCACTACGAGCGGATTCTTTTCCGACCCGGCTTTGGTGTGCTGCATGATGGAGATGGGGATCGACCGAATCCTGTTCTCGGTCGATTACCCGTTCGTCGACAATCCGCCAGGCGCCAAATGGACGGAGACGCTGCCGTTATGCGCGGAGGACAAGGAGAAGCTGCTAAACGGCAACGCCAAGCGGCTGCTAAAAATTTGAGAGACCTGGATGCCGATTAGCACTCGGCCTCGGTCTCGTGCAGCGCCTCGCCCAGGCTGAGACGGCGCGCCACGGTGGCAGTCTGCAGCTGCGCGCGTTCGGTCGGAGAGTGGGCGGCCAGATAGCGGGCGACCGCGATCAGGATGTGACGCCCTTCGTCGCCCTCGCCCCATTCCCGATATTGCCGGGCGCCGGCTTCAAGCATCTGGTATGTGTGGAAATCGGCATCCTCGCGTAAGACCGCGTGGGCCAGCGTGGTGATCAGGCTATCGGCTGAATGGCCGAGCGTCAGGTAGCGGGCGACGAGACGGCCGGCATCGCGTACTGACCCCTGACGATCGAGTGCGGCGAGAAATGCCGCGCGCAGCGCTTCGCCATCGCATGGCAGGTCGTCGAGCCGGTCGCTGGTATCACCGGGCAGTCGCGCGGGAGGCACGTTCAAGAACCGGATCAGGTAGAGCCGCATCGCCCCGTGAATCACACCGCGCAACAGTTCGGGACTCTCCAGCTCGACCGGCTGTTCGGCGGTGACGCGCTTCAGGAGCTGGTAGAGCGCGTTGCAATAGGTGAAAGCGTGGTGCGCCGTCTCCCAGTCGGAATGCTCGTTTGCGGTGCCGAACCAGGCGACACGCAGCGCTGCCGCATAGGCGAGCGCGCGACCGAGATCGGCCGCGGTCGCGCCGGCACGCATCGCCTCCGCAAGGGCCCCGATGATTGCCTCCGGGTCATCGGCCAGCAGCTGCCGTGCCAGCCGGGTGTGCGACCGCCAAGTTCCCCGTTCGGGGCGACCGGTTGCCAGAAGACTAGGCAATGCGGCCGAAGCCGTCTCGCACAGCCGCACTAGGTCGAGCGGGTGGCGCCACGCATTCAGCTCTTCGCCGCCGCGCGCGGCGACCAGCTGAGGAACGACCGTCGGCAGTATCGCGGCTGCTTCCTGCCAGCCGACAATGTCGAGGTATTCGAATGCTTTGTTGATGAAATCGAGAGCGTGACCGCCATCGGCAAAGACGCGGTCGGTGACGGCGGTCAGCAGCAGCGCTGCAAGCTCGCTCGGCGACGCGCCGCCGTCTATCGCTGTCAGCAGAGTGCGCTCGGCTCCATCGCGGTGGCGCACCTGGGTCCAATGCCGCAGCCAACGGCCGAGCAACGCCACCGGGCGCGCGTTGCCGACCGCCAACGGCTCGCGGTCGCGTCGCGGCGGCACCCCGTCGCAGTCGCTCGCTATTCGACGCAAGCCATGGAAGAGGGCGAGGTATCGTTCCTCCTCCGGCAATGTCGGAACGAGGTTGCCGAGCGCGGTAGCGATGGTCAAGCCGACACCCCATCCGTCGCGATTGTGGACCCCGAACAGCACGGCCTCGCGAACCACCGCGCGATGATCCGTGCGAGCCGCACCGAGGCCCAGCACCGCCTTGGCGAGAACGAGATCGATATCGTGCTGCAAGCCCTCGCGCAGGCGATTGCGCCAGTGGGCATCGCCGTCCGCGTAGCGCGTGCGCCGGCAAACCCATAGAACCCCGTCGTCCCGGAGCTCGACAGGCGCAGTCGGGACATCGTCCGCCCAAAGATCAAAGGTCCCACCGCTGGCGAGGTCAAAGCGGGCGTGATGCCAATGGCAGGTCAGAATCCCGTCCTCGACCGAGCCCCGGTGAAGCGGAAAACCAAGATGAGGGCAACGGTTGTCGAGTGCGAAGACACTGCCCCCGTGGTGGACGACGAGCAATGGACACACACCCCCACGGACGACGATCGTCCCCCGCGCCTTCAGATCCTCCAGCGTCCCGACGCGGATCCACTCATCGGTCGAATGCTCGTCACGCGGCTCGCGCATCGTCCTCCGCTCCGACGCTACTGGCGACGGCAGTTGCGGCAGCGTCGAAGCGTTTCGCGGCAGCTCCGACGCAGGGCCGAGGATGCAGCCGCCTCACATTCCTCTATTTGCCGTCAGCCGGTCATCGCTGATTGGTGCGGCAGAAACCAGCGCGAATCACGAGTCTCGAGCCGCCCAGCGCGCCGATGGCGCTGCAGCGCTATGCCGAGATGGTTCGGCCTGACCGTCATGCCGAACTCGCGAGCGAGGTAAGAGAGAACCTCGCTGGCTGCGGCGCCTTCGCCATGCGCCTGGACCGCCCGCAGGGTGGCATCGCTCAGCGATATGGCCTGTGCCGGTTGCGCAGCGCGGGCTCTGCCACGCGCGGCGGCAGGGGCCGGCGTTGGCGCGGTTCGCGCGGGTCGCCCTCGTCTGCGTCTCTCCGTGGTCTCGACTCTTCCGAACCGAGTGAGCACGCGCTCGGCGACTTCCAGTTCATTGAGTTGGGCACCGAGCTTTTCCCGTTCGGCGTCGAGCCGCGCGAGGCGCTCGGAGACCTTCTGCTTTTCCTGTCCAATCTCGTCCAATGTAGCCATCTGCTCTCTCCCTCTTCCCCCAATCCCTAACATTGTCATACTGCACCGATACTTTGAAATAAATGGAGGACCGCTGCACCGAAAAAAGATGGCGCGTGAGAAATTGTTGCCGTTTTATGGCTGGGGCGCGAACCTGCGCAGTGCGGCGACGCGCAGCGTGCTCGAGTTCGGAGGCCCGCACGATCCGCAGTTTGCTTGAGTTCTGCCAACAATCGAGCCGTCGACCGCAGAAATGACCAAACGCGGTCAGACGAGCAATGCCGTCGGGCGCGCTCTAGCTTGGCTGACCCGCAGAGCAGACGCCGCACGGCAGATAAATCCCGAATCGCCTTTGACGCAAAGTTGACTATCAGCAGTCGGCTCGGGATCGTACGCAAATCCTATGCGGTCAGGACTTGCACCGCGAGGCGATTGTCGACGCAGACTGCGTATGTCGTCGGCCGACGGATTAACTCCGTGAGAGGGAGCATCTCCGCAGACGATCAAACCGATCACGACACAGGACTTCTGCAAGCAGACGATCGCCGCGTCGGGAGCGGTGACTCCTGCAGAGCCACAGGCGCATTTATCCGCTCGCTGAAAAAAGAAGGCCCCCACCCGCGGGTGGGGGCCTTTATACCGAAGCTTGTCTTAGAGGACGCCTTCCTGGTGCAGTGCAGCGACCTCGGCGGCGTCGATGCCGAGCCAGTTGTGCAGAACCTCGGCGCTGTCAGCTCCAAGCGCCGGCGACCCTTTCAGCCGCACCGTCTTGCCGTCGATCCGCACCGGCCAGGTCGCCATCTTGTAGTCGCCATTGTGATGATGGACGGTCTGCATGATGCCGCGCGTCTCGAAAGTCGGCTCGTTCTGCAATTCCATCGTGTCGAACACCGCGCCCGACGGCACCCCGACGGCGATCAGCTTCTCCATCGCCTCGCGCTTATCGTGTTGGCGAGTCCATTCGCCGATAATCGCGTCCAGCTCCTTTTCGTTCTTGACGCGGGCGTCGCCGGTCGCAAAACGCGGATCCTCGATCAACTCCTCGCGGCCGATCAGTTTCATCAGGCGCGACCAGTGCTCGGGGTTGGCACGGCTGGTGGTCAGGTACACATAGTCGTTGGGACCGCCGCCCTTGGCGGGGTAGAGCCCCGACGGCGCGTTGTTGCCGCCGCCCGACTTGGCGCCATTGCGCCGCGCCGGCTGGCCGGTGCGCGCCATGTTGGCAAAGCAGGTCCGCATGTAATGGATCATCGCGTCCTGCATCGCCAATTGCAGCCGCCTTCCTTGGCCGGTGCGGTTGCGCTCGTGCAACGCGCCCAGAATGGTGGCCGCCATCAGCATGCCGGTGCCAGTGTCGCCAAAGCTCAAACCCGGCTTGACCGGCGGCCGATCGGGCTCGCCGGTGACGCTGATCGGGCCGCCCGCGGCCTGCGCGATCATGTCGAAGGCCAGCCCCTTCTCATGCGGGCTGCCGGTGCCAAAGCCCTTGACCTGACAATAGATGATGCCAGGATTGAGCTTCTTGACCAATTCGTAATCGAGCCCCAAGCGCTCGATGGTGCCGGGCGCCATGTTCTCGACCGTGACATCGGCCTTCTTCAGCATTTCCTTGACGATGTCGAGCCCCTTGGGCGATTTCAGATTGACCGTCAGAGACTTCTTGTTGACGTTGAACTGGTGGAAGTACCACGGATCGTCATCTGGCTTGCCGGGGCGCAGCCGGCGCCCGGGATCGCCCCGCCCCGGGTTCTCGATCTTGACCACCTCCGCGCCGAACCACGCCAGCACCTCGGTCGAGGTCGTGCCCGCCTCGAACTGGGTGAAATCCACCACCTTGACGCCTTGCAGAAAGTTAAAGTCCTGGGTGTTGTCGCTCATCCTTGTTTCCTCCGGTTTGCGCACAGATCCCGACGCACAGCCTGCGCCTTCCCGCGCCCAACCGCAACGCCTTCCCGACGCGCCGGCCATCCCGAGGTTAACCAATATCTTCGCATCTCGTCCGGACTGTCGCCGGCAAGATGATTTGTGCAGGAAATTCGCATAAGGACATCGTTTGCAAATTCAGTGGGCCAGGGTCTGTGCGAGCTCCCGGTGCCGTGTCGCCATCAGGACATTTCTGGCACCAATATAGCCGGGTGCTACATTGTTGCCGTCAGGAGGGGTTCGCGAAAGGGATGGCAGAGTAAAGGGAAACCACCGAGGCATTGGGAATGCCGCCACGGGGTGGCTGGGCGGAGGGCATTCCGCCTGTCACCGCCTCGGGCGATGAACCGATAGGGATGGGTGAGCCGTTCTGAAATCGAAACGGCCGATACACGGGGGAGCCGAATAATTGGAAGACGAAAGCGCCGCCGGCGATGATCGAGGCGGAGTGCGCTCCCCCCTTCCGCCCTATGGCCGCTACCGCTTCGGCGCGTGGGCGCGGACGAATTCTTCGTTTACGTCGGCGCCCCAGCCCGGGCCCTTCGGCAATAGCAGGTCGCCATTCTCGATGACGGGAGGAACGGTAACGATGTCATCCTTCCATTTCACGTCGTCGATGTCGATCTCCATGACTTTGAAGTTCGGCACCACGGCGCACATATGCGCGCTGATCAACGAGCCGAGATGGCCGTTGAAATTATGCGGCGCGACATTGACCTCGTAGGCATCGGCCATCGCCGCAATCTTCAGCGATTCGAGGATGCCGTTCCAGGCTACGTCGATGATCGCGAAATCGACCGACTGGTTCTCGAAATACGGCCGGAACTGGCGCCTGCCGTACAATGATTCGCAGGACGAAATCGGCGTGCGCGCAGACCGGCGGATTAGTGCCAGACCGGCCGGGTCGTAGAGGTCGATCTCGAGCCATACCAGATCGAGCGGCTCCAATGCCCGCGCCAGCTTGATGTAGCCGTCGATCTTGTAATTGAAGTTGGTGTCAAGATGGAGCCCGACATCGCGGCCAGCGCCGCGGCGGAACGCCTCCAATTGCGCGACTGCGGCGTCAACGATGCGGTGGTCGACGTTGAGCTCGGGAAAGCCCGGCGGGTTGCCGGTGCCGGGGCCGTACATGTAGGGCTTGTCGCGGTCGAAGCGGATGAGGTTGGTCTTGAGCCCCTTGAAGCCCTTGCGCCTGACCTCCTCGCCCAGTGCCACGATGTCGTCGAGCGAGCGCACGGGGTCAACCCCGGCCCATTCCCTTATGCGTTCGGCATAGCAGGCGCGGTAGGTGCCGCAATGCGACCAGTAAAGCTGCAGGCGGTCGCGAACCGGCCCGCCCAGCATCTCGTAGACCGGCACCCCCAATGCCTTGGCCTTGATGTCGACAAGCGCATTCTCGATCGCGGCGATCGCCATTTGGTTGACGCCGCCCGCGGCCTGCCGAGTCGCGGCGTAGAGATGGGCGCTGTGGCGCTCCACAGGCCGCGGGTCTTGTCCCATCAGGAAGCGCTCGGCGAGCTTCAATATAACTCCGGTCAGACCTTGGGCGCCGTAGCCCTCCATGTACTCCGACCAGCCGACGATCCCCTCATCGGTGGTGATTTTGAGAAACGAATTGACCCGCCAGCCCGCATCGCAATGCAAGTCTTCGACTTTGACGATCTTCATTGGCACCCTCCTCGATTACGCTGCTTACGTTATCAGATGGACGGCCGTTATCCCAAGATGGCTCTCTCGCAGGCCCGGTTGAATGAGCGGAGGAGAGAGCTGAGGACGGTTGCGCCAGGCAGCCCGAAAGCGCTAAGAGCCGGGATACACTTGCTGAGGAGAAACGCCGTGGCGCGCGGAGAAGAGCAGCACAGAAACCCAAAATCCAATATCGAGATCGCGCAGGAAGCGGAGATGCGGCCGATCGGCAAGATCGCCGGCGAGAAACTCGGCATTCCGACCGATGCCGTGGAGCCTTACGGCAAGTATAAGGCGAAAATCGCCCTCGACCATGTCAGCTCGCTGCCCGAGCGACCGAGTGCCAAGCTTATCCTCGTGACCGCCATCACCCCGACACCCGCGGGCGAAGGCAAGACGACGACGACCGTCGGTCTCGGCGACGCGCTCAACCTGATCGGCAAAAAGGCGATGCTGTGCCTGCGCGAAGCCAGCATGGGACCGTGCTTTGGCGTAAAGGGCGGAGCCGCCGGCGGCGGTTATGCCCAAGTTGTGCCGATGGAGGACATCAACCTCCATTTCACTGGCGACATTCATGCCATCGGCGCCGCGAACAACCTCCTCGCCGCGATGGTCGACAATCATGTCTATTACGGGCTCGAACCGCGCATCGACCCGCGCCGGGTCACTTGGCGCCGGGCGATGGACATGAACGACCGCGCTCTGCGCACGACGATTTCCTCGTTGGGCGGGGTGGCGAACGGCTATCCGCGTGAGGACGGGTTCGACATCACCGCCGCCTCGCAGGTCATGGCAACCTTCTGCCTGGCGACCAGCCTTCAGGATCTGCAACGGCGGCTCGGCAACATCGTCGTAGGCCAGACGCGCGAGCGCAAATCGGTGACCGCCGGCAACGTCAAAGCGGCCGGGTCGATGACCGCGCTGCTGAAAGATGCGCTGGCGCCCAATCTGGTGCAGACGATCGAGCACAACCCGGTCTTCATTCATGGCGGTCCGTTCGCCAACATTGCGCATGGCTGTAATTCGGTGATCGCGACCACATCGGCGTTAAAGCTCGCCGACTACGTTGTCACCGAAGCCGGCTTCGGCGCCGATCTCGGGGCCGAGAAGTTCATCGACATCAAATGCCGCAAGACAGGACTGCGTCCGGCCGCAGCGGTGGTGGTGACGACAGTCAGGGCGTTGAAGATGCACGGCGGCGTGGCGCTCAGCGCACTGCGAGAGGAAAATGTCGCGGCACTCGAAAAGGGCTTTGCCAACCTGCGCCGGCACCTCGCCAATATCCGCCAGTTCGGGCTGCCGGCAGTCGTGTCGGTCAACCGCTTCAGCGCCGACACCGCGCGCGAGCATGACCGGCTACAGGAGCTGTGCGCGGCCGAAGGCGTCAAAGCGGTCATCGCCGACCATTGGGCTCAGGGCGGCGCTGGCGCTGTGGAGCTTGCCCGTGAGGTCGTCGACCTCGCCGAGAGCGGAGCCGCGAACATTAAATTTCTTTATCCTGACGAAATGCCTCTTCTCGAAAAAGTTCGCACGATCGCTCAGCGCATCTACGGCGCTGAAGACATCGAGGCAGCCAAACCGGTACAAGACCAGTTAGCGCAGCTGCAGGACCAGGGCTTTGGCCACTACCCGGTCTGCATCGCGAAGACCCAGCTGAGCTTTACCACCGATCCCAATGTCAAAGGGGCGCCGAGCGGCCACACCGTAGCTATCCGCGAGGTGCGGCTATCGGCTGGCGCCGAGTTCGTCGTCGCGATCTGCGGCGACATCATGACCATGCCCGGCCTGCCGCGGGTGCCGGCAGCCAATAATATAGAGGTCGATACCGAGGGCCGGATCACCGGTCTCTTCTGACTTGCATCCCTCCAAGGTCAAGGCCTGGCGCCGGTCGGAGCGACAGCGGTTATTAGCGCTACGCATCGGGACCCCACCGGCTGAACGCCGGAAGTGGGGGCAACAAATCGAGGCGCGGCTACGAGTGCTGTTGCAGGAGCGGCCGGGAATCATCCTCGGCGTCTATTGGCCCTTCCAGGCCGAGTTCGACCCGCGTCCATTGATCGATTGGCTGATCGCCACAGGGTCGGCGGTGGCCTTGCCGGCCGTCGTCGACAAGAGGGGTCCGCTCGAATACCGGGCATGGCGGCCCGGCGAGAAGCTCGTCGATGGCGTTTGGGACATCCCGATCCCCGAGAGACGCCGGATCGTCGTTCCAGAAGCCGTATTGGCGCCGCTCGTCGGCTTCGACCGGGAATGCTATCGGCTGGGCTACGGCGGTGGCTATTTTGATCGCACCCTGGCGGCGCTCACGCCGCGACCATGGGCGATCGGCGTCGGTTTCGAGCTGTCGCAGCTGGAGACGATCTACCCGCAGGACTTCGACATTCCGATGGACCTGATCGTTACAGAAGCCAGCGTGCGCCGACGCTGAGCCAGCACCGGTTCAGTCGGTCAGGCCCGTCTATTGCTGATCGACCGGGGGTCAGACCAGACGGTCGCTCGTTCGCTCAGCGCGTTCAGTCGATCCAGCACGATCGTCGTCCGTGCCGCCACTCTCATCAGGTCCGACGCTGCTTGGCGAAGACGCGCGCGATCGTGCGGCGAGCCCTCTGCGAGGGCCGAGTCGAAACACGACCGGAACGTCTCGATGGCAGCTTCGGCGCGATCGTGCAGCTCGCTATCCAACCCGTCAGTAACCGCCAATGTCCGACCCGCCGTAGGAGGGGGAGCACGATGCTGCTGAAGCTCGGTCACCCGGGGCTGCTCAATCGGCGCCGAGCGCTGTTCAATCGGCGTCGGTCGCGGTTCAATCGGCGCCGGTCGCTGCTCGGTACGCGTCAGCCCGATCGGCAGCGTAGCCGGCTCGCGACTGCTCCCCCCTGCGGGTTCATTTGCCCGGTTTAAGGACAGCGTGATTTCGCCATTCGACCGGAGCGTCTGCGGAGGCGCCTCGCGATCAGGCTCGTTCGGACGGGAGGCTGCCGCTTCGGCGAGCTGCTCGACTTTCTCGGCCGGCTGTCGCCCATTGCGCTTGAGAACGTAGTGGATGGCCGGAGGCGTGCAGCCATAGCTGCGAGCGATTGCGCTCAGCGACTCACCTTGCGCATGGCGCGCCGCAATGGCACTCCATTCGCCCTGCGGGATTTTTGACATCTCTTCTCCTTGGCAAGCCCATGCGCTCGCTGACTGCCATTCCCGTTTAACATGCCGCGGGCGGTGTCGCGCCAGAACCGAAGCTGCCTTCCTGATAAGATTGCACTTTCCTTTAACGATTTCAAGTTCTCAGCGCAAGCTCGGCGTGTAGCCCTTGCGGGGGTATTCTTCCCAATATTGGCGGAAGCCCCGGTGCGTCGCCTCCTGGTGCGGGTGCGCCCTCAGCTTCTCGACATCGAGGTCGACACCCAATCCGGGGCCCGTCGGCAACTCAATCCAGCCGTCCTCCATCGTTAGCCTCGCGGTCGCAATATCCCGGCACAGATCCGCGAAATTCACGAAATACTCGGCGATCCTGAAATTCGGAATGACCGCCGAGACATGGACGGTCGCGGCCAGACCGACGAGCGTGCTGTTGTAGTTGTGCGGCGCCATTACCACTGCCTGCGGCTGCGCCATTGCAGCGATGTCGAGCATTGCAGTGATCCCGCCAATGACGCAAATATCCGGGTTGAGGATATCAGCCGCGCGTCTAGCCAAGCAGTCGAAGAATGCTTCTCTTGTATAGATCGCCTCGCCAGTCACGATCGGAATCGGCACCGCACGGCGCACCTCGGCCACCAGCTCGATATTCTCCGAGAGGCACGGTTCCTCGTACCAGTCGATACCGAATTCGGCCAAGCGGTGCCCGATACGAATCGCATGAGCAGGTGCAAAACGCCGGTGCGCCTCGATGAGCAGCTCAAATTCAGGCCCCAGCGCATCGCGCATTGCCCGGACATAGGCGATCGCGAAATCCTCGTCGCGGCGATCGACGAAACTACGCCACGGGCCGGGGAACGGATCGAATTTCGCGGCAGTAAAGCCCATCGCCTTGACCTTCAGCCCGCGCTCGACACCCTCTTCGATCGTTGTTCCTCTCGACCAGCCATTCGCATATACTCGCACGCGCTCGCGCGACGCGCCGCCTATTAGATTGTAGACCGGCAGTCCCGCGCGTTTGCCGAGAATATCCCACGACGCGATCTCAACGGCGCTCCACGCCGCCAATAGCTCTGGCGAGCCGCGCTTGATCGCAAAATCTTCGTACATGACTTGACCGGTATGGCGAATATTAAACGCGCTGCGGCCGATGACATGCGGCCCCATCGCCTGGATACATTCGGCGACGACCTTCTCTTTGCCCTGCGTCACATAGGCTTCGCCCCAACCGTGCAGGCCGTCCTCGGTTTCGACGCGGCAGAACAGGAGGTCCTTCGCGCTGCCGGTGCCGAGAATGAAAGTTTCGATCCGTGCGATCTTCATTTGTGTCTCCGTGATGCAGCCGAGCGGTCCTCGACGAGCTTCAGTGTTCTCGTCATCCTCGCGAATGCGGGGATCTAGAGCGGCCGGCACGTTGCCCTGGGCTCCTGGACCCCCACTTTCGTGGGGGCGACGGGGAGGCAAGGAGCGGGCCGAGAAAGGAATTTTGAACCGCTGCTCGTCGGGAGTCGAGGCATGACAGCCGGCATGTTAGAATGACGCTTGGAATTTCACGACCGGGAGCTAACGCAATGAAAACTTTTGTCCGCTGCGGCCATCTCTTCACCGGGCGCGAGGACGACGCCCGCGCCGGCGAGACCCTGGTGTTCGACGAGCGCGGCACACTCGACTATGTCGGCCCCGAGAAGGGTGCGCCGCGGCGGGCGCGCAATGACCGCCTGCTCGACTACTCCGCCTATTTCGTAATGCCGGGGCTCGTCGACGTCCATACCCACCTCGCCTATGGCAACGCTAAGAGCGAAGAAGACATCGACCTCTATAGTCCTCTGGAGTTCCGCACCTTGCGCGGGATGTTCTTCGCTCAGAAGGTTGTCGCCGCCGGCTTTACGGCGATCTGCTCGCCGGGCGATGCCGGCCAGATCAGCCTGTCGATCCGCAATGCGATCCGTGCCGGTCTGTTCGACGGTCCGCGGGTCATGGCGGCCGGGCGCTATGTGACGACGCATCAGGGTCTGACCGACTGGTACCCGACTTGGATCGGCGCGCCCGAGACGTTCGATCGGCAAGCTCGTCACGACAAGCGCCGAAGCAGTCGAGGAGATCCGCCGCCAGGTCAAAGACGGGGTTGACTGCATCAAGATCGCGCTCGACGGCATTCAACGACGCGAGAACGGCGAGCTCGTCGCCGCTTTCACCCAGGACGAAACCGAGATCATGGTCCGCGAGACCCACCGCCTCGGCAAAAAGGCGATCGCCCATGCGCGCGGCCGCGAGGCCACCCTTTACGCGGCGCGCAGTGGGGTCGATTTGATCTTCCACGCCAACCACCTCGATGACGAATGCATCGCGGCGATGCTGCGGACCGGCAGTGTCGTCTGCCCGACCTTGACCCATCCGCGCAACACGATCGACTTTACGCAGCCGCACGATCCGGCCCACCAGAAGGGCCGCCCCGAGAATACACGGCGCGAGTACGAGATCGGTTGCGCCAATTGGAAGAAAGCGCGGGCCGCCGGCGTGCCGATGCTGACCGGGACCGATACCGGTTTTGC
This sequence comes from uncultured Alphaproteobacteria bacterium, assembly GCA_963703745.1. GTDB lineage: Bacteria > Pseudomonadota > Alphaproteobacteria > ATCC43930 > CGMCC-115725 > AP-15. The sequence continues at coordinate 836,536 of CAVPFL010000004.1, forward strand.
GGTCACCCCGTATGGCGAATGGAACGCCCGCGAGCTCGAGCTCTTTGTCGACGATCTGGGCTTCACCCCGGCTGCGGCATTGCGCGCGGCGACCGAGGTCAATGCTCGGTTCATGACCGAGGGCGACCATATTGGCGCGTTGGAGCCCGGCCGGGCCGCCGATTTCATTGCGCTCGACTTCTCGCCATTGACCGACATCCGGCTATTGCAAGACAAGAGCCGGATCCGCGCGGTTCATATCGACGGCAAGAAGATCGACGTTCCGGATCGTCCCTATGACCCGCGTCAGGTCACCGATTTTGCGCTCGTCAATTGGACCGACCTTTACACTAGGGAGCGGGTCGCCGAATTGCGCCGTGAACGCCCGCACCTTGCCGCCGCGGAGTAACGAGGCCGAAGCCCCCTGGTGCTGACATTTTTATCGTGGGGCGCGGCCAGATCCGGCCGCGCTCTCCTCCGTCCCTCACCTGTAAAAGGCGGAAGCATAAGGGGCTGCGGTGAATGCCGACGATCAGCGCTCTTTACGGCATTCTGATCCAGATTTTCTGGCGCGAGCACGGGCCGCCTCATCTCCACGCGCTCTATGCCGAACATGAGCCGCTGATCGACATCCGTACGCTCGAAATCATCGAAGGCAGCTTGCCGAGGCGGGCGCTCGGCTTGGTGCAAAATGGGCTTCGGAGCACAGGGTGGAACTGATGGAGGATTGGGACCTAGCACGCGCATGCAGACGCCCAAGAAAATCGCGCCGCTGAACTGATCCCGCCGGTCAGTCCGCGGGCGCGGTGGCGCGTCGCCAATGTCGAGGCACTGCCGGGCTTTCGGCTGCGCGTGTGCTTCAACGACGGCGTCGAGGGCACCGTGGAGATGGCACGCTTCATCAACTCGGCCGAGGCCGGCGTCTTTGCCCCGCTGCGCGACGAAAAGCTGTTCCGGCAAGCGAGGATTGTCCTGGGCGCGGTCACCTGGCCGGGCGATCTGGACCGGGCGCCCGACGCAATGCACCGGGCGATCAAGGAGCAGGGCACGTGGACCCTCACATGAGATCTGCAGAAGGGAAGGCGCCCGTGTTGACGCGGAGGCCCTGGCATGGGGGTAGCGAGGCCACGCGAGGATGCGCGAAGACATGAAAGCGACTTACGACGCGAAAACCGATACGCTGAGCATCATCCTGAAAGCGGATGCTGCGGTCGCCGAGAGCGACGAGGACAAGCCCGGTGTCATTCTCGACTACGACGAAAAGGGCAACCTGGTCTCGCCAGAGATCCTGGACGCCTCAAAGCGGGTCACCGAAGCGGGCCGGATCGAGTTCGATTCGCGACTGCGCGCCCTGCGAGATGCCCACCGCGACAACCCAGCCGCCTACCGCGCCCGCCATAGATTTTTCGGGAATTTCGAGTGCCGCCTGCGCCGTGACTTGGCAGCCGTGATCGAAGGCGGCGCTTGGGGCTGACTACTTATTTAAGGGCTTGGACCTACCGCTCATTTAACTGACTGTGCGGGAGCCGCGTCGGCGCTTTCGAGCACCGCGTTGAGCAGCACGTTACAGCCGGCGGTCAGGTCTTCCGGTTTGGCGTCCTCGATTTCATTGTGGCTGATGCCGCCGACGCAGGGCACGAAGATCATTGCGGACGGCGCCACGCGCGCCATGTAGACGGCGTCGTGGCCGGCGCCGCTGATGATGTCCTGGTGCGGGTAGGCCTGCGCCGTGGCGGCGGCGCGCACCGTGGCGACCAGATCAGGGTGGAACGGGGTCGGTGGGAAATACCAGAACTCCTTGACCTCGACCTCGAGGCCGATCGCCGAGGCCATCTCCTGGCAAGCCAGCCGCAGGTCGCGGTCCATCTCGGTCAGCACCGCGTCGTCGGGGTGGCGGAAGTCGACCGCGAAGAACACATGGCCGGGGATCGTGTTGCGCGAGTTTGGGCTGACCTGGACAAAGCCGACCGTGGCACACGCATAGGGCGCATGCGCATGGCCGATCCGGTTGACCGCGTCGATCATGCGTGCTGCACCGACCAGCGCATCGCGGCGCCGCGGCATCGGCGTCGGCCCGGCATGCGCCTCCTGACCGGTGACCGTGATCTCGTACCAGCGCTGGCCCTGCGCGCCGGTGACGACGCCGATCGGCAGGCCCGCCGCTTCGAGGATCGGGCCCTGCTCGATATGCGCCTCGAAATAGGCGGCGACCGGAATTCCGCCGACCGGCTCGGGACCGGCAAAGCCGATCCGCGCGAGCTCGGCGCCGAGGGTGACGCCGGTCAAATTGTCCGGCCGTGCCAGACCCTCGGCGAGATCGAAGACCCCGGCGAACACGCCGGAGCCGACCATCGCCGGCGAGAAGCGCGAGCCCTCCTCGTTGGTCCAGGCGACGATCTCGATCGGTGCCTCGGTCTCGTAGCCGAGGTCATTCAAGGTGCGGACCACTTCGAGCCCGGCCATCACCCCATAGGCGCCGTCGAACTTGCCGCCGGTCGGCTGGGTGTCGAGGTGGCTGCCGGTCATGACCGGCGGCAGGCTCGCGTCCCGGCCGGGCCGGCGCGCAAAGATATTGCCGATCTTGTCGACCCGAACGGTGCAGCCCGCGTTCTCGCACCAGCCGATGAAGAGGCGGCGGGCCTCGCCATCGAGGTCGCTCGCCGCGAGCCGGCACACCCCAGCCTTAGGTGTCACGCCGATCTGCGCCAATTCCATCAAGCTCGCCCACAGCCGCTCGCCATCGACCTGCAGGTTCCGCACGCTGCTCCCCCAGTTGGTTACTCATCTTCGCCATATTGGCATCAAGATCACAGCGTATCCTATGAAATGGACGATCACGATACGCGCGAGTTGGATTTCCCGGTTACGCCGATTTTTCCCGGATCTCCGCCGCGAGAAATTCCCGCTTAGGCCGCTCGAAAACGGCTTGACCGAGTAGCGCAACCACCTGATGCAGAAGGAATTGTTGGTCATTAGGCCAATCCCGTTCGAAAATCAAAATCGATTTTTAGCGGGAATTTTCCCGTCGGAACCGCCAATTCGAGGCTATACATCCGCCGCAACGGCTTCACCGGAAGAAGGATGCTATGACCAGCGGGTCAGCGGAGGGCGAGCGGCTGAGGATCTACGAGATCGAGCTCGAGGTGCTGCGCCGCGGCGCTGGGCGCCCGATCCTGGTATTGCACGGCTTCAATACGATCGACCCCGCCGCCCCCTTTCTCGATCTGCTCGGCCGATGCGGCGAGATCATCGCGCCATCGTCTCCGGGATTCGGCAACTCGCCGCGGCCCAAGGATTTCGACACGGTCTACGACCTGGTGCATCTCTACTTGGCGGCGCTCGACCTATTGTCGGGCGACAAGGTCACCCTGCTCGGGTTTTCGTTTGGCGGCTGGCTCGCCGCTGAGGTCGCGGCGGCGTGCAGCCATCGGTTGGAGAAGCTGGTGCTGGTCGACCCGCTCGGTATCAAGATCAGCGACCGCGAGACGCCGGACATCCTCGACATCTTCAACAAATCGCCCGACGAGGTGCGGCGGAAGAGCTGGCACGACCCGGACCGCTTCGCGCCCGACTACAATGCGATGTCGGACGAGGCGCTCGTCCTCCGCGCCCGCAATCGCGAGGCATTGTGCCTCTATTCCTGGAACCCTTACATGTACAACCCGCAATTGCCGCCTTGGCTCAGCCGGATCGCGGTGCCGACCCTGCTGGTATGGGGGGCGAGCGATCAGGTGGTCACACCGGATTACGGCCGCACCTACAGCCGGCTGATCCCGGGTTCGAAGTTTGCAGTGATCGAGCGCGCCGGGCACCATCCAGAGATCGAGCAGCCCGCAGCGTTTGTCGAGCGGGTCGCCGCGTTTCTCGAAGAATAGGCGGGAGAGGAGCGATGCAGGTTTGGTATCATTGCGAGAACGTCTACCCCTTCGTTCCGCAGGAAATCCTCGACCGCGCCGAGTTGGTGCGCGCCAGCCTGCCCAATAAATATTGCGACCCAAAGATCGCAGCAGATTTGTTCGCGGAGTGCCTCGACGAGCACCTGCTGTGCGACGAGCTCGGGGTCAATGTCGTTTCGATCGAGCACCACTCCGGGATCAACAGCCTCTATGGCGCGAGCCCGATGATCCTCGGCATCCTCGCCCGCCAGACACAGAAGGTCCGCATCCTCTCTCTGGGGACGTTGATCACGATCCGCCCCGATCCGGTGCGGGTGGCCGAGGAATATGCGACGGCGGATGTAATCTCGCGCGGGCGACTTGAGATCGGCTTTGTCAAATCGGGCGACAGCGAGATGGTGTCGGGCAACGCCAACCCGGTCGGCTATGTCGACCGCTTCTGGGAGGCGATCGACCTGATCCGAAAGACCCTAACCTCGCATGACGGGCCGTTCAGCTGGGAGGGCAAGCACTACACCCACCGCCACGTCAACATCTGGCCGCCGGTCTATCAGCGGCCGCACCCGCCGATGTGGGCGGCGACCGGCGATCCCGAGACTTCGGCGGAGCTCGGCCGCCGCGGTATGGTCAACGCGCTCGTATTGCGCGGTCCCGAAGCGAGCAAGCGGGCCTTCGACGCCTACCGAGATGCCCGCCGCGCGGCCGGTTTGCCGGCGCCAGGCACCGACCGTTTCGCCTATGCGGCGCTGTGCTATGTCGGTGATACCGACGAAGAGGGATTGCGGGTAGGGGCCAAGACGCTGTGGTTTCTGAACACCAGCCTCAAGCAGTCGCCGCAGATGTCGAAATTCTTGCCGGGACGGATGCCGCCGGAAGTCGCCGCGCAAAATTATCGGACCGTGCCGCGGCCCGGGAGCTCGGCCAATATGCGCCCGGGCCAGAGCCTGATCGGTATCACCGCCGAGCAGGCGATCGCCCGCGGCATCCTGTGCGCCGGCAACCCGGATACCGTGTACAAGCAGATCATGGACATTTATGAGAAAGTCGGCGGGTTTGGCCATTTCATCTTTATCGGGCGCTCGGGCTTCCTCGACCACCGCGAGGCCGAGAAAGGCATTCGCCTGATGGCCAAGGAGGTATTGCCGCGCCTACCAGCGGCGACATCCACACCTGCCGCTGAGCCCGCACGCGCCGCCGAATAGCCAAAAGGAGAAGTGACGATGAATGAGGCGACACCTTGGATCGATCCCGAGCTGATCGCTGCCGGCAAGCTGCTGCAGAGCCGCGGCCTCGTCGCACCCGACCGCACGCAGGCCCCGCTATCCGAAGTCCGCGCCGCGGTCGATCGCATAGGCGCGTTCCTCGGTGAGGGCTCGGTACCGCTGGGCCACGAACGCGATCTGGCTCTGCCGGGACCGCACGGTCAGGTGCCGTGCCGGCTCTATCTGCCGGACGCCGTGGAGCGGCCACCGCTGCTCATCTATGCGCATGGCGGGGGATTTATGCAGGGCAGCCTGCCGAGTTGGGATGCGGTGCTGCGCGAGCTTGTCCGCCAATCCGGGGTCGCTGCGCTGTCGGTCGACTACAAGCTCGCACCCGAGCATCGGTTTCCGGTCGCGTTCGAGGAAATGGTCGCGATGATCCGCCTGGCCGCGCGTGAGGGCGCCGGCCTCGGCATCGATCCGAGGCGGCTCGCGGTCGGCGGCGATTCGGCCGGCGCCAATCTAGCGCTCGCGGCGGCGGTAGCGTTGCGCAATGCCGGCGAGCGTGCCCTCGGCTTCATGCTGCTGATCTACGGCTGCTATTCGACCGACACCGAAAGCGCATCGTGGCAGCGCTTCGGCCGCGGGGCCGGCCTGTCGCAAACGCAAATGCGCTGGATCTGGGAGACCTATCTCGAACGGCCGGAGCAGCAGAGCGACTGGCGGGCCGCGCCGATCCTCGCCGACCTGGCGGGCCTGCCGCCGGCGCATCTGATCGTCGGCAGCCTCGACCCATTGCTCGACGACAGCCATCATCTCGCCGCACGCCTCAAAGAGGCGGGCGTTCCCTGCCCGCTCACGGTTTATGACGGCATCAACCATGGCTTTATCCGCTACGGTCGCTTAATCGCGACCGCGCGCCGCGCCGTCGGCGATTGCGCGGCGGCTTTGCGCAACGCCTTGGTGGCAGCGGGATGACTCTTCGCCGCACAACCGCCCTGAAGTGGCGGGGCGATCGCGGCCTTGCCCCGCCCGGCCGGCGCCAGGGTGTTACTCCCGGCGGTTACCCACCGCGGCAGGGGCGCGGGGCGCTCCATCCCGCGAGCTTTCGGCGCTGACTCCCCGCTGCGGCGCTCACCGTCCGCGGCCAACCCTCTCTCTTTAATGTTGGCAGCGCAAAAGCCGCACCGCCAAGCCGTGGGCGTACCGTACCTCTCGACAGCTCCTCTGCAAAAGGCGTAATCGTTAGAACGAACCATGAACAAGAAGATCCACCATGAACGGAGGCGCTGCGCCGCGCTGGCCGTGTGTCGCTGCGGAAGGCAAAGGCACCCGCGATCGTTTCGACCCGGTAGCCGCAGCAGAACCGGGCGACGAAGGCATGAGCGAAGGCAGCATCCTCGAAATAGAAGGCGAGGGCATCGTTGACGATACCGGTCGTCCCGGCGGGCGCGGTCGCCCACCCTTCGGCGCCGCAAGTCTCGTCGAGCCAGGCATGCATGATCTCGAGCTGACGACCCAACCCTTCCGGGGGCAATGCAATCCGCACGCGCACCGGATACCGCCGCTCCGCCTCGCGCTGGGCCCGCATCGACGCTCGGATCAAGGACCCCCTAACGAGCCGGTGCGACTCGGCAGAGGACCCGCTCGATTGGGCCGGGTTGGCGTCGACGACGGCGGGCGCAGCGCTTCTCTACACTCTCGCCGCCGCGGTCGGTCTGACTGTTCATTAACGGTTACATCGCATCTCGGTGTGACATCGCGACACGGAACAGTGACAGACCCCGGTAGAACCGTGTATTTGTAAAGCGCCGTGTCGCCTTGCAGCATTGTATTTGCCAATTTGGAAGGATGACGCGGTCGGGGTGCGCGTATTTTACGTGCAACACTACGAGCGCGTGGATGAAATCATGATCGGTCCTCCGGGATTGCCCAAGTTCGGACGCCGCGTCTTTTCGTTTGCTGCGGCAAAACCGGCCCGCTCGCGCCAGCAACAGAACACCTGGAAATGGATCACGGGCTTCTACCTCGCCGGTGTGCTGGCTCACTTCAGCCATCACATGGTCGACCTGCCCGACGGCTCGAACCCGTCTTTTGAAGCGCTGACAAGCGCCCCGGTCAGCTTGGTCTGGCCGGCCGATCTGATCGGGACGCTGATCGATCGGGGCTGATCGCGGACACTGCCGGCTTGCGCGGCGGGGGTTGCAGCATCGTCAACCCACAGAACGCGATGATGTAGAAGAGCGCCGCGAGACGCGGCACTTCGAGAAGATAGTCGAACACGCCGGAGCACAAGAACGCCACCAAAGACGCCGCAACCGGAGCCGCCATTTGCTCGCCACGCCCGATCGCGCGCAGCGCGCCGACGAGCGCCGTGCCGGCCAGTAACACCAAGGAGGCCAGACCCAACGCGCCGCCTTCGAAGAGACTCATCAAATACTGGTTCTTGATGCGCCAGATCAGGTGCTGGTCGTCCGTGAAATACCAGCGCTCGGTTCCCTGGGAGAAATCGCCGTTGGCGAGGATGTCATGACCTTGCGGATCGAGCATCCGGATGTGACCGATGTCGATCCTGCTGTCGGGGACGGGATCGAACAAGGCCAATTCGACTGGGCGCTTAAACCACCCGAACGCGGCGTTCTCGCCCAGGCCTGCGCTTGAGATGGGCGCGCCGAAATCCTCCCAGGTACCGGGCAGGTGAGGGCGGAATGTCGTTGTGCGGCAGTTCACCGAATAGAGCAGCATCTTCTCGCAGAGGATGACCGACAACACGCTCTTGCCGTCGGGCGATCGCAACGCGACGAAGACTCGATATTGCTGGTCGGACCGCACCGAAACCTTTTGCCCGAAGTAGGTTGGCAAACCGCTATGGAGCGATAGAAAGCGGTAACCCCCGTCTTGCCCGATGACGAAATTGGTCGGAAAGCGCTCGCCAGGCTTGCGAGCGAGAACGATGCGCGGATAGGTGCCAAGCCCCATGCCGAAAAGAGCGGTGGCCGGGCTGCCGTCCAGCAAAGCCAGACCGCCGCTCCAGTTCCCCTCTCGATCGGCCAGGTCGGGAACTACCGTTCGAAGTCGCTCCCCCATGAAGCCGCTGCCAACAGCGGCGACCACGATCCCGCCGATTGTCAGCACAAGCATCGCTGAGAGCGCCGGACCGGAGGCCGTCCCCGTATGGCGATGGCGCGCTCCCCACGCCCAGCTTAGACCGGCGGTCAGAATCGAGATCAGCGCCGCAGCATAGGCGGCGCGCGCAAAGGTCACGACCAAAGCATATCCTGCGCCGATGGCGATACCGAACATCGCGAGAAGTGTTAGCGGACGTGGCTGGAGCAGACAGACGAGCAGAAACGGAAATGCCATTGCGATGTAGGCACCGATGTGACCACCACCAACATGCATACTGGAGAATGTGCCGACGACACGATAATTGGTCGCGAAGTCAAAGAGACCGGTGAAGACGACGCGCTCGGTTAATACGGCCACGGCGACGAGAGCCAGTCCGGCTGTCATCCCGGTGCCCAGCCAAACCAGTGTATCGCCGTGCGTGCGCACTCTCGCGCGTAGGAAAGGCAGCAGCGCAAGCGCGATGAAAAAGCCTTTAGCGAGGCGCAGCGCATTGTCCGGGCGCAAATATTCATTATCCGATCCCCCCTCCGGCCCGGGCAAGGCGAACCCGAGAGCTACGCTCACCAAATAGCTGATCAGGCAGAGCACAAGCGCGGCAGCCGGTAGGCCCCCGAGCCGGAAATCGGTGTAGCGCGGCGGCGCCCGCAATGCCAAGATTCCGATCGTGACGAGGACGAACAGATCCGGCTCACCGACCTCAGTCCAGCCTGTCCAAGGCGTAAGGTCGACCGCCGGCAGCGCCGCGGGAATGACTGCCAGCCAGAGGGCTGGCCAACGCCACAGCGCCAGTGCGTAGAGCAGGAGGGCAATGCCCAAGACCCATGGTGCCAGCGGATAACTCGAGGCGATCACCGCTGCCAAAGCGAGACAGACCGCGGACGTGACTAATCCGGTGACTATCGCGGCCGGACGTCTCAGATCATTTTCCCAAGGCCGGGGGTCCGCGGACTGCCGTGCGGCGATGGGGGGCGACCGGACGGGATTCCGCGACAGCACCGTCGGTTTTGCGAGAGGCTTGTCTTCGAGAATGCTCCAGAACGCAGGTGTGAGCTTGGCGGCGATCCCGGCCGCGGCGCCGGCAATGATGGCGTCGCTGAAATCGGGTTGCAGGCCCGGTTTAAACCAGCGGCCGAGTTCAACTGCGAATGACAAGAGAGCGGCCAAAATAGCGGCGGTCCAGACCTCGGCGCGCCCACTGCCGCGCCGCAGCGCGACCATCACCCCGATCGGCGCGAAGGTTAACAGATGCACTATGACGCTCTCCGCCGCGTGCGCCTTCGAAACGATGTAGTGATGATAGAAAGGCAAGAGGCCGGATCTATCCAAGGCCTCGAGAGCCTCCGGCACGGATCGCCAATGCGGTGACAGCAGATCGTTGACGAAAGCGATGGCAAGCACATAAGGCAGGATCATCAGCGGCACGAGCCGCGTCAGCAGGTTGCGCCACCGCACGGGATCCTGCCCTTCGAACCACATCAGCATGGCTGCGCCGATGACGATGCCGACAGTGCGATAAAGAGCCGCGATCAGCGAAGGGGTGGCGGTAAGCACAAGCATCGTCATGACCGTCACCACGGACATCATTACGAAACCGGCCAACGCGATCCTGAAGAGTGATCTGCGGCGGCTCGAGAGTGCCAACATCACGCCCAGAGGGACGGTACTTGCGGTGTCGGCCAGCACGACGACAGCACGTTGCGTCGTCGACCGGCCCTCTCCTGTCCACGACAGCAGCATGTGCGGCAAGGCCGCGGCGCGCTGGTGGAAATCCTCGGCGCTGAGCGCAAAGTCGAACGGAAACAGAAAGAAGAGAAGCAGCGCTACCGCGTAGATCCCGCAGGCGATTAGAAGGGGGCGACGACGTCGCCCAGGACTGCTCCGCAGTACAGAAGATAAGCGGTCGGACGAGCCCCAAAACAACACAACCCCGAGCAGCGACCCGAGGCTTTGCGCCTCAATGTAGTTGAGCGAAACGGTGCGCGGCGGAAAGAACAGCTGCAGGTACTTGACGGCGATCACGAGGAAGAGACAGCAACAGAGCGCCACTCCGGCAGCCAGCCAGCGCAGGCCCCGTCGCCGCGGCCAGATCGCCCCGGTTACGACGACGCCGAGCGGGATCAGCATCAAGAGGTTGGCCACCCAGTCCGGACGCTGACCCGAATCGGTTATCAGGTAGGGCGTCGCCAGCAGCTGTCGCCAGGCAACCTCGGGGTCGAGCGGAACGAAATTGAAGCCCGCCGGGCCGACGGCAAGGCTCACATAAGCGATCGCGAGAGCGTAGGCGATCGCCCAGCCGGCGAACCGGCCGCGGCGGTAGAGGGCCGGTCTCCGATCCGCCACGGGACGACTTAGACTGGCGATTCGCGACAAGTGCGAACTACGAGCGCCGCCCAAGCGTTCGCGCGCGCAGCAGACGGTACCAGATCGCGAGCGCCAGCAGGACGACGAGGAAACCGACGACGAGAATGGGCGATAGCCAGCTCTGTGATTGCGGCTCACCACCGACCCGGATCATGACCCGGGCGACGTAATCGGGGTTGCGAGCCTCCACGCTCCAGAAGCCGTCGCGGTCGGCGGCGAACATGAATTTGCCCTCGGCATCCGTGCGGCCGGCCGCCGCGGGGTTGTTCGAATCCCCGGGGGCGAACGCACGCACCTCGGCGTTCGCCATCGGCTTGCCGTCCGGGGTCGCGAATTGAGCCGTAACCTCGTGCGTAGCGAAGAGATCGATTGCACCGGCCGGCGATGCGACGAAAAGACAGAGGGCTACGACGGCGCCCAGCAATAAGGCACCGGCTCGGCGTGGGAATCGAACCGGGCGACAGCGAACCGTCGGAGACTCGATCATCGACACGCGATCAACATAGCGATCTTTTAGCAGCACGCTACTGCGCTGACCGGCCGCGTGCTTGCCCGGTTTGCGGAGTTGTGGCAAAAGCCGCGCGGGGTGGGCGGACGATGCCGGATTTCGCGATCGAACGGCAATACAGCGGGCTGGTGTGCGGTATCGATGAGGCAGGGCGCGGGCCCCTCGCCGGGCCGGTGGTTGCCGCTGCCGTGATCCTCGAGCCGCGTCGGTTCCCTAAAGCGCTGCGCGACGGGCTCGATGATTCGAAGCTGCTGACGAGACAAGAACGCGAGGGCTGCTACCGCGCGCTCCGGCGTTGCGCTGATCGGGGGGCCGCCCGCATCGGGGTCGGCGCGTCGAGCACGGCTGAAATAGACCGCCTCAACATCCTTCGTGCGGCGTTGTTGGCGATGGCGCGCGCCGTGGCGGTGCTTGGGGTACGCCCCGATATCGCGCTTGTCGACGGCTCCATTGCTCCGCCGATCGCCTGCACAGTGCAAACCCTCATCAAAGGCGACGCGCTTAGCTTCTCGATCGCCGCCGCCTCAGTCGTCGCCAAGGTCACGCGCGATCGGATCATGCGAGGTCTGGCACCCCGCTACCCCGGTTATGGCTGGGAGACGAATGTTGGATACGCGACGCAAGAGCACGGCGAGGCGATCCGTCGGCTTGGCATCACCCGCCATCACCGGCTTTCGTTCGCGCCGGTGCGGCTCGCGGCCGAGGGTGACATGCCGCTGTTCGCAGCGCTCGCGGTGGGACCTCCATAGGGACCGGCCGCGAGCGCCGCGATCGCGTGTCGGGAAACCTTCTTCATCAAGGTCGGCAGCGCATGGTCACCGAGCCGTTCCAATGGGCTCCAGATTCCCTCGGCGACGCCGGCGCCGGCCACGACAGCGAGCTCGAGCAAGAAATGGGTGAAGCCGTGCCGGACGGTGCCGGGCAGCGGCGACCACGCGACTGCGACAGGGGCGGCCCGGAGTGCTTCCGCGAACGACCATGGGGTGGCGCGCCAGGGGGTAGAGGGAATCTCGGTCATGCCGCCGAGCAGACCTTTCTCTGGGCGGCGGCGCAGCAGCACCGCGCCATCCTCTCGAGTGAGCCAGAACGCGACGCCATGGCGCCACGGCCGCTCCGGCTTCTCGCCCCGCGCCGGCAGATCTTCCGCCCGGCCGGACCCCGCGGCGGCGCAGCAGGATTGCCACGGACAAAGGACGCAGCGCGGCCGGCGCGGCGTGCAGATCGTAGCACCAAGATCCATCAATGCCTGGGCGAAGTCGCCAGCCCGCCGTTCCGGAACCATCGCAGCGGCGAGCGCTCTAAGGCGCGCCTTTGCTGCCGGCAACGGTTCGCCCACGCCGTAGAGGCGGGCGAGGACGCGCTCGACATTGCCGTCGATCGCGGCGCGGCATCGGTCGAACGCGATCGCCGCGATCGCTGCCGCGGTGTAGTCACCGATCCCGGGCAATGTGCGCAATGCTTCGGCTTCTTCGGGGAAAGCGCCGTCGAGCCGCTCGACTACGGTGCGGGCGCAGGCATGGAGATTGCGGGCGCGCGCGTAATAGCCGAGCCCTTGCCAGAGCTGCAGGACTTCGTCGAGCGAGGCCGCGGCGAGTGCCGAAATATCAGGCCAGCGCGCCACGAATCGGTCAAAATACGGTCCGACCGTTGCCACCGTCGTCTGCTGCAGCATGATCTCGCTGAGCCACACGCGATAAGGGTCGGGGCGGATGCCAGGCGGCGCCCGCCACGGGAGGTTGCGGCGATGGCGATCGTACCAGGCGAGCAAGGTGGCAGAATCTGGCGTTCCCTGGGGTGACGAAGCTGCGGCTTGGATGGAAGACGTGGGCACGATGAAGCCAGAGCGCGAGATCTCGAGCGATTCGCTCAGCCTAACCGCTCCGGACCGCGAGAGCGAGCGTCACCTGGGCTTTCGAGCGGTGGGCGTCGCCGTGTCGAAGCTCGCCGCGCCGGTGGTCGCCAAGCGCGGCGGCGCGATTCTCGTTCGTCTCAAGGCCGAGTGGGCGGCGATCCTCGGCGCCGATTGGGCTTCAGTGACTTGGCCGTCCGCACTTGGTCGCGACGGCGTCTTGAAGTTGCGTACGACGTCGACAGCCGCGCTCGAGCTGCAACATCGTGCGCCGCTGTTGATCGAGCGCATCAACCTCTTTTTCGGGCGTTCCGTGGTCACGCGCCTGGCGTTGGTGCAAGGACCTCTGCCGTTCGATTCGCCGCCGAGGGAGCCGGTTGTGCCCACTCTCGCTGCCGGTGAGGTCAAGGTGCTCGACGAGCGGCTCTCCGGGATCGCCGATCCGGAGCTCCGCGCAGCTCTCGGTAGGCTGGGCCATGCGATCATCGGCCGGTCTTGAGGCATTGCGTGAGGGCTACGAACCCACTAGCATCCACATATTGTAGTAAGGACCCGTCAGATGCAGAAAATCTGGTTCGCCCTGCTCGGTATCTTGAGTTTCCTCCTCGTGTCACCGGGACTTTCAGAGGCGGCCGCTTCGCATCCGATGCTTGCGGACGCGCAGACCGTGCTGCAGATCACCCAGGACGATCGCATCCTCGGCAACCCCGAGGCCCCGATCACGATCGTCGAATATGCGTCGCTGACTTGTCCGCACTGCGCTCATTTTGCGAACGACGTCCTTCCCGATATCAAGAAGGAATGGATCGACACCGGGAAAGCAAAATTGGTGCTGCGAGACTTTCCGCTCGACGAGCCCGCATTGCGCGCTGCGATGATCGCGCGCTGCGCGCCCCCGGATCGTTACTATGCCTTTGCGGACACGTTCTTCGCGGCTCAGGAAAAATGGGTACGGAGCCCCGATTATCGTGAACCGCTTGCGCGGCTGGCCAAGCTCGGCGGCATGAGCAAGGAGGAATTCGACACCTGCCTCAAAAACACAGAGCTTGAGAACAAAATCGTCGAAGGACGTTTAAAGGCGACACAGGAGCTCGATGTTAATTCGACTCCGACATTCTTTATAAACGGCAGCAAGTTCGCCGGCGCCCCGACGAAGGAGGAATTCGAAAAGCTATTGTCCGGCCTCGCGGCGAAGTCCTAGCCGCCGAGATGACGATGGGGCATCGTTCGGAAAGTTGATGCAGTTCGACCGGCTGCGCCTCGTCGGATTTAAGTCGTTCGTCGACATGACGGAGCTGGTGATCGCGCCTGGCTTGACCGGCATTGTCGGGCCGAACGGCTGCGGCAAGTCGAATCTGGTCGAAGCGCTGCGATGGGTGATGGGCGAGACCTCCGCCAAGCGGCTGCGCGGCGGCGAGATGGATGATGTGATTTTCGCCGGGTGCGCGGGACGGCCCGCGCGCAACGTCGCGGAAGTCGCGCTGGCAATCGACAACACCGCGCGCGATGCCCCGTTCGCCCTCAATGACCGCGAGGCGATCGAAGTCGTTCGCCGCATCGAACGCGGTGCGGGCTCGGCCTATCGGGTCAACGGGCGCGAGATACGGGCGCGAGATGTGCAGCTGCTATTCGCCGATGCCTCAACCGGCGCCCATTCCGGCGCGATGGTCAGCCAAGGTCGGGTGAGCGCGCTGATCGAGGCCAAGCCGGCCGAGCGGCGGCTTCTGCTCGAAGAAGCCGCCGGCACGACTGGGCTTCATGCGCGACGTCATGAGACTGAATTGCAACTCAATGCCGCCGAAGACAACCTATTGCGGCTCGACGACGTCGTCGCGACGATCGAGGCCCAACTCCAGACGTTGAATAAGCAAGCGCGTCAGGCGCAGCGCTACCGCCGCCTCGGCGAGCACATCCGGCGCACCGAGGCGTTGCTGTTCCACGCTCGGTGGTGTACGGCCGCAGCCGAGGCCGAACACACGGCGGCCGCGCTGCGTGGTGCGGAGCGTGCCGTCGGCGAGACAATGGAGCGCGCGCTCGCTGAGCAGCGCGCCCGCGAGGCGGCCGAGACGCTACTACCGCCGCTGCGGGTCGCCGAGGCGGCTGCTGCAGCCGAACTGCATCGCCTCACCCATACTCGCAGCGAGCTCGAACAAGAATTGCAGCGGGTTCTCGTCGCACGCAGCGAATCCGAAGGGCGACTCACCCAGCTCTTGGGTGACCTGCAGCGCGAGGACGAGCATCTCGCCGAGGCGGAAGCAGCCATCGCCCGACTGGCCGAGGAGGGCCTGCTTATCACGCGAACCGACGCAGAAGAAGATCCGGTACGGGAGGCGGCCGACGATTGCTTGCGTAAAGCGACGACCCGGCTCGCCGAGGCCGAGATGGGATTGCAGCGTGGGACCGAAACTGCCGCTTCCGCCGAGGCGCGCCGCACCGCCCTCGAACGACGCCGACGCGAGCTCGCCGACCGGCGCTCTCGCCTGGAAATACGGCGCGCCGCGGCCGAACGGGAGCGCGCAGCCTTGGCCGCCACCATGATACCGGCCGAAGCGGTAACTGCCGCAGCGACCGCTCTCTGCGAGGCAAAACGGCGGGCCGAGGCATGCCAGGCCGCGGTTGTCGCCGCCGAGCATGAGATGACCAGCCGCCTTGCCGACGAGCATACCGCGCTCGAAGCGCAACGCCAGATCGAAGCTCGGCTGACCCGGCTCAAGGCCGAAGCCGAGGCGCTCGCCGCGTTGCTCGCGACCGCACCGGAACCAGGCGCCGATCCACCGATCCTTTCGGCGTTGAACGTCGTGTCAGGTTTTGAGACGGCGGTCGGCGCCGTGTTCGAGGACGAGCTCGCAGCGCCGGTGGCCGATGACGAGCCCGCGGCGGCGAGTTTTTGGGGCAACCTCCCGCAAATCGAGAACGCGGCGGCTTTGCCGGAAGGCGCGCGGCCTCTGGCTGACGTCATAACCGCCCCACAGGTCCTCGCTCGCAGCCTCGCTTACGCCGGCTGGGTTGAGAGCGAAGAAGCCGGGCGCAGGCTGCAGCGAAACCTCCTGCCCGGTCAGCGCCTAGTCGACCGTCAGGGTCGGCTGTGGCGCTGGGATGGGTTCACGCGCATCGCACCCGGCCCTTCGCCGGCCGCCGAGCTGCTGCGCCACAAGAACCGGCTTGCCGTGCTCGCCGACGAAGTCGCCAGGAACGAGGAAGCCGGTCAGACGGCCGAGCAAAGCGCGGCTGAGGCGAGTTCGGCTCGCCAGCGCGCAGCCGAGGCCGATCGCCTGAAGCGATCGGAGCTGCGCACGGCGGAGGCAGCTGCTGCCGCTGCCCACTCGGCGGAGGCCGAGATCGCTCGCCGAGCGCTGTTGATGGAGACGCGTGTCGCTGGCGCTGTCGCTGCAATCGAGGCCGTTGCCGCCGACCTTGCCGAGACGCGAGCGCAAGATGAGGAAACCGAACGCGAGCAGGCGGCACTTCCCGATCCGGCGCTGGCCCGCGCGGCGCTGGATGCGGCGCGCCTCGCCACTGTAGAGGCGCGGCGCCGGGAAAGCGACGCCCGCGCCGCGCTCGACAAGCTGAGCCGCGACTTCGAGACGCGCCGCGCGCGGCTGGCGGCGATCGAGCTCGAAGAGCGTTCTTGGCACCAACGCGACGAGAGGGCTTCCGGGCAGCGCGCAGCGCTTCTCGAACGGCGGGGAGCCCTCGAGCAGGAGATTGCGAGGCTTGCCGCACGCCCGGCGGCGATCGCCGCCGAGAGCGAGGCGTTGGCGGTTCTCCTCGCCGACGCCGCTGCCAATTGCCGTCGCTCGGGCGATGCGCTGGCATTAGCCGAGACGCGGCTGCGCGAGGCAACGGAGAATTCTCGACTGGCTGATCAGGCCCTGGCCGAGGCGCGCGAGCAACGCGCCCGATTTGAAGTGTTGCGCGACGGCGCCAACGAAGCATTGGTGTGGCTGACCCGTGAGATCCGAGAGCGGGTTGACGAGACGCCCGAGGCGCTTGTGGCGCTAGCCGGTCTCGCCGACGACGAAGTGCCGCCGGATCCGACCGAGACGTCGGCCCGGCTCGATCGGCTGATCCGCGAGCGTGACGGCATCGGCCCGGTCAATCTGGTGGCCGAGAGCGAGGCTGCCGAGACCGAAGCGCGCGTATCAGGCTTGCGGCGCGAGCGCGCTGAACTGACCGAGGCGATCGCGCGGCTGCGCCGGGGCATCGCGGCACTCGACCAGGAGGGACGGCAGCGCCTAACCGCAGCGTTCGAGCGCGTCAACGGGCATTTTTCCCGCCTGTTCGCGCGCCTCTTCGCCGGCGGCCGGGCATATCTGTCTCTCGTCGACGATACCGACCCGTTGGTCGCCGGTCTCGAGATCATGGCGAGCCCCCCCGGCAAGAGGCTGCAGACGCTTTCGTTGTTATCGGGCGGTGAACAGGCGCTGACCGCACTCGCGCTGATCTTTGCTGTGTTTCTGACGAACCCTGCACCGGTTTGCGTGCTCGACGAGGTCGACGCGGCGCTCGACGACGCCAATGTCGATCGCTTCTGTGTTCTCGTCGGTGAGATCGCCGACACCACCGGCACCCGATTTTTGGTGGTCACGCATCACCGCATCACAATGGCGCGGGTCGACCGCCTGTTCGGCGTCACGATGGCCGAACAGGGTGTCTCGCAGCTCGTCTCGGTCGATCTCGCCCGCGCCGCGCAACTGCGTCAAACCGCCTAAGCCGCAAGTACAACGAAAATCGCGTCTTCGGGCGTCAGCAGGGCGTCTATTTCTCGCGGCTGGGGCCCTATCGACGCATCGGGTGCGTGATCAGTTGCCGCCGTAGAATGGGACGCGCGCCATTGTGGCTTGGGCGACCTGCACCGGCATGTTCCAGACGTAGAAGCACGGTCGCGAGTAATATGAACCCCTTATGTTGCTGCTACCGCTGATGCAGTCATATAAAGACACGATCTCCAAGTACGCTTGTTGCCCGGGGGTCAGGTCAATATTTGCGGCCTCCTCGGGTGCGTTGAGATATTGCTGGACGGTGACGTGGTAGAAGCCGGGCTTGACGTCGAAATAGAACGAACCAACCGGTTGCGACACTCCGACAATCGTACCGTTCATCTCGATGGATGGTAGTTGCTGGCTGTCATAAGTGCCGGCGTCACGGTAGAACCAGACACGGGCTTCGCCCGCTGGGATCGGCGGCACCGGGCGCTGTGGCGCCCATTGGCCATACCCGGCCGTCGCGAACACGGTGATTCCAGCTAAGGCTGGCAAAAGCAAGCGCAACAGAACGACAGCTTGGGTCCACATTCGCCTTCTCCACTAAGCTTCGCCGACACCGGATTCGGGGACGGCCTCGCCAAAACAGAACGCCTCGGAACCCTCCGCAGATCCATGCGGCGGACGCAGATCCATTCGACGGGCTTGGCCGGTCAGCAAAACTGCGCCAACCGGTCTCACAGGGACCGCCGTGATCCCAGAATTGCCCAGCGCCCCATGACGCTGCTCAGGATTGGATTGAACTGATCGGCGGCGCGTTAGGATTGAGCTCCCGCACGTCCGCCGCACGCTGAAGCAGCTGCGTGAAGACGATCTGGGCGCTGTCGAGGGGCAAAGAGTGACCATCAAGGATATCGAGGCCCTGAGCACATTGGGCGATTTTGCAAGAACCTATCTCAGCCGGTTCCAGTTGAACGAGCTTCTCGACAAGACTTGAGCGGACGCCGGGTCGGACCCGATCAACCCCTCAGACCTCGTAGGCGGCTATCCCTTTGATCTAGGTTAATACCCTGGATTGAGCAACCGCCGCACCGCAAGCAGTAAGCGTGAGTGCAACAACAAACGTCGGTTGTAGCGACCATAGACAGCCGGCGAACATCCGTTTAGCTTGCCGCCACAAAAGTGTGGGGAGGAAGTATGACCGTCTCGTTCCTCAACAGAGCGCGCACGATTGCAACGCCGGGCTATAGCCGCTGGCTCATTCCGCCGGCCGCGCTCTGCGTCCATCTCTGTATCGGGGAAGCCTATGCCTTCAGCGTATTCAATCTGCCAATGACCAAGCTCATCGGCATCACGCAATCGGCGCCCGAGGACTGGAAGCTGACTGAGCTCGGCTGGATCTTCAGTCTGGCGATCTTTTTTCTCGGCGTATCGGCCGCAGTCCTCGGCCGCTGGGTCGAAGAGGGTGGGCCACGCCGCGCGATGTTTACGGCGGCACTCTGTTGGGCGGGCGGCTTTCTCGTGTCGGCCGTCGGCGTCTATCTGCATGAGCTATGGATCATCTACCTGGGTTACGGCGTGCTCGGCGGCGTCGGTCTCGGCATCGGCTATATCTCTCCGGTGTCGACCCTGATCCGCTGGTTCCCTGATCGGCCGGGCATGGCGACCGGCATGGCGATCATGGGGTTTGGCGGCGGTGCCTTTATCGCCGCGCCGCTCTCGGTGTGGTTGATGAGCCAATTCTCGACGCCGGCTCATGTCGGGGTCGCCGAAACCTTTATCGTCATGGGGCTCATCTATCTTTGCTTTATGATGGTCGGCGCGTCGATCGTGCGTGTGCCGCCGTCTGGCTGGGTGCCCGCCAACTATACGGCCCCGGCGCAGCCCAAGCCGTTAGTCACGACGCAAAACGTATTCGTATACGACGCTCTGAAGACGCCGCAATTCTGGCTGATCTGGTGGATCCTGTGCCTCAATGTCACGGCGGGGATCGGCGTCTTGGGACAGGCGTCGGCGATGAGCCAGGAGATGTTCCGCGGGCGGATCACCGCGGTTGCCGCTTCCGGTTTTGTCGGCCTGTTCAGCCTGTTCAACATGGCGGGTCGCTTTTTCTGGTCGTCGACCTCCGACTATATTGGGCGTAAGAACACCTATTTCGTCTTCTTTGCCCTCGGCACGGTACTCTACGCTCTAGTGCCCTACTCCGGCGCAATCGGCAGCATCGGCCTCTTCGTGCTCTGCTACGCCGTGATTTTCAGCATGTATGGCGGTGGCTTCGCGACCGTGCCGGCCTATCTGCGCGACATGTTCGGCACGCGATACGTCGGGGCAATCCACGGATTGTTGCTGACGGCGTGGTCGATGGCCGGAATTTTCGGGCCGGTGCTTGTCAACTACATTCGCGAATACAACGTGACCCACGGCGTCGCGGCGGCCCAAGCTTATAACGTGACGATGTATGTGATGGCCGGGCTTCTCGTCATCGGCTTCATCTGCAACGTCTTTGTAAAATCGGTGCACGAGAGGTTTCATATGCGTGCCGTCGAGGCGGAGGACGAAGTCGAAGCAGCGCCGGTATTCGGGAGCCAGTAATGGAAAGCATTCTCCAGCCGGGCCACATGGGCAACGGCATCAAGCTCGTCCTCGCCTGGGGCTTTGTCGGTGTTCCGCTCGTCTGGGGCATAGTCCAGACCCTGGTCAACGCCATCAAGGCGTTTCAATAGGAGGTGGTCTGCCACCCTCGGCCTCTTCCGGTGAGCTGAGCCGACGATCCATCAGCCGACGATCGGGTGGTTCAGCCTTCGACCCAGAATAGTGGGGGTGCCGCAAAGGCCTCGAACATGGTGATCGGTTGCGGCGAAGATCCTCCCGAGTCGGAGGCAGATACGGTCTTCGCCAACACGCCCGAGGTTGTGGCGCAGCCCCTGTTGCATTCGATGCTGGACCGAGATCAACCGAGCCGATCCGGTCACGACAGCCTCCTCATCGGCTGCGCAGGCGCCGCGACGCCGATCCCGCCACCGCGTTCGATCGCCGCGAAGGCTTTGGCGAGAAAGGTGAGGTTGCGCCGTTCGGCACGGTCGCCTAGGTTAAGGCTCCCCACCGCGGCGTGGCGGGGAACCATGACAAACGGGCGTCTCCCTCATAGCCCGACAGTTGGGAGGAAATTCGATGACGACGACCGAAATCACAGCCGGTGGGCTTTCCGAAACCGAGCACAGCGCGCATTTGCGCCGCGCCATGATCGCCAGCACGGTCGGAACGACGATCGAGTGGTACGATTTTCTGCTCTACGGCCAGGTTACTGCATTGGTCTTCGGCAAACTCTTCTTTCCCAAATCTGATCCATTGGTCGGTGTGCTCGAAGCGTTCGCCGTTTTCTTCATCGGGTTTGTCGGTCGGCCGATTGGTGCTGCGATATTCGGCCATTGGGGTGATCGGATCGGACGCAAGGCGACCTTGATCGCGACCTTGCTGGTGTCCGGCATCGCCACCGTTGCCGTGGGTCTCGTTCCGACCTATGCGAGCATCGGTATCTGGGGCGCCGTTCTGCTGACCGCCATTCGCCTGATCCAAGGCATAGGGGTCGGCGGCGAATGGGGCGGCTCGGTACTGTTGGCGATGGAATGGGCACGAACCAACAAGCATCGCGGCTTTATCGCCTCATGGCCGCAATTCGGGGCGCCCGCGGGGTTCTTCCTAGCCAATCTGGCAGTCCTGATCTTCAGTTGGCTTTCGGGAGACCAGTTCCTCGTGTGGGGTTGGCGCATCCCGTTCCTGATCAGCATCGTCATGGTCGGGGTCGGTCTATGGATCCGGCTTGGCATCCTCGAAACCCCGGTTTTCCAGAAAGTAATTGAAGAAGAGCGCGTCGAACGCGTGCCGGTGCTCGAAGTGCTCAAGCGCCAGCCAAAGCAGGTCGCGCTGACTGCGCTCTTGCGGCTGCCGGAACAGGCGCCGGGCTATATCTTTGGCGCTTTCGTCTTCACCTATGGCACGACGGTCTTGGGCGCTTCGCGGGATTTCCTGTTGATCGGCGTGCTCGCCTCAGCCGTCCTCGGCTTCCTCTGGGTCACGGTCGCCGGGCATCTGTCGGACCGGATCGGCCGCAAGCGCATGTATATGATAGGCTGCGTCTTCGTCGCCGTATTCGGCTTCGTCTACTTTGCCATGCTGGATACGAAAGTGCCGGCATTGATCTTTATCGCCGTGGCGTTGTCGGGGCTGCCGGTCATGACGATGTACGGCCCTGAGGCTGCCCTGATCGCCGAATTGTTCACCGCGCGGCTGCGCTACAGCGGCTCTTCGCTCGGCTACCAACTCGCCTCGATCATCGCCGGGGGCCCGTCGCCGTTTATCGCGACAGCGCTGTTTGCCGCCTACGCGTCGAGCTTTCCGATCGCCCTCTATATTCTCGGCTGCGCTGTAGTCGGGATCGCCGCGACGGCGCTGCTCACCGACTACACCAACAAGGACATCTCGGAGGAATACGACAGAATCCAGCCTGCTCGGGCAGCAGCCAATTAGACATGCACCATAATCGAAAAAGGACTTCCCGTGCGGCGCCATATGCTGTGGTCGTCCGGGCTGGGGGTATTGCATGACAACAACCGAAATCATTGCTGCAGGAGCGATTTCAGAGTCCGAACACAGCCGACAGCTGCGGCGCGCCATTATCGCCAGCACTGTCGGCACGACGATCGAGTGGTACGACTTCCTGCTCTACAGCGTCGTCACCGGTCTGGTCTTCGGTAAGCTCTTCTTTCCCGAGTCCGACCCATTGGTCGGCGTGCTGCAAGCCTTTGCCGTTTATACGGTAGGCTTTATCGCCCGCCCGATCGGAGCGGCGATCTTCGGCCATTACGGCGACCGCATCGGCCGCAAGGCGGCGCTGATCGCGACATTGCTGATCACCGGCATTGCGACTTTTGTCGTGGGCCTTGTCCCAGGTTATGAAACGATCGGCATCTGGGGTGCAGTGATCCTGACGATCATCCGCTTTATACAGGGGATCGGGGTGGGCGGCGAATGGGGCGGCTCGGTGCTGCTGGCGATGGAATGGGCGCGCACGAACAAACATCGCGGGTTCATCACGTCCTGGCCGCAATTCGGGGGGCCGGCGGGCTTGCTGCTGGCCAATCTAGCGGTGCTGGTGTTCAGCGCAATTTCCGGCGACCAATTCCTGGTCTGGGGCTGGCGCATCCCGTTCCTTCTCAGCATCGTCATGGTTGGTGTCGGCCTTTACATCCGGCTCGGAATCCTGGAGACACCGATTTTCCGGCGCCTCGTCGTGGAGGATCGGATCGAACGGGCGCCCGCCCTCGAAGTGATCAAGCGCCAACCCAAACAGGTCATCCTGGCGGCGCTCGTACGCATGGCCGAGCAGGCACCGGCTTACATTTATCTCGCCTTTGTCTTTGCCTACGGGACTCAGGTTCTGCACACCTCGCGCGATTTTCTGCTGACGGCGCTGGTTGCAGCGGGGCTGGTTTCGTTTGTCACGATCCCGCTCGCCGGGCATTTGTCGGATCGGTTCGGCCGCAAGCGCATTTATCTGATCGGCTCTGTCGCGACCGGAATATTCGGCTTTATCTACTTCGCGATGCTGAACACCGTCGTGCCCGGGTGGATGTTTCTGGCGATCGTGCTGTCCTTTGTCCCACACGACCTGATGTATGGTCCGCAGGCGGCGTTGATCGCCGAATGCTTTACTGCCCGGCTGCGCTACAGCGGCTCTTCGATCGGCTATCAACTCGCCTCGGTGATTGCCGGAGGGCCTGCACCGCTGATCGCGACGGCGCTGCTTGCCGCGACCGGATCGGGCTATGCTATTGCCGCATACATCGCATTTTGCGCGGTCGTCAGCATCATCGCAACGGTGCTGATGCCCGATTATACCAACCGCGATATCTCACAAGAGCACGCCTAGCCGCCTGTTCCCTTGGCGCTGCGGTTGGTAACGCCGCCGTCCAACGGCGCCGAGGCCCGGAGCAGCGGGCGCGCCACTAGGATCCGCCCTCACCGCTAAGTTATTGTAATCAAATTTTCTGTCGCCAAATCCCGATGGTTGCGCCAGATGGGGGATCTGTGTTACAAACCGCGCGCCGTTGTGGGCTTAAGCTCCGGCGGTGTCTCGCCGCGATCCGATGTCAACAAGCTGCTGCGGCCTTTCGCCGGTTCGGCAATCGAGGACTGCGTCCAATTGGCCTCCGAAACGACACGCGTCTCCGGTTTGGCTGAGCGTTACGCTGCTGCATTGTTCGACATCGCCGACGAGCGACGGATGCTCGACGAGGTTGCGTCAGACCTGCGTCAGCTGCGGACGATGCTGGCGGCGAGCGTCGATCTCTCGCGTCTCGTGCGCAGCCCGATCCTGACGCGCGGCGAGCAAGGCAAGGCCATCGCGACACTGGCCGGGCGCGCCGGCTTCTCACCGCTGGTCCGTGACTTCCTCGCGGTAGTGGCGAAAAACCGGCGCCTGTTCGCCGTCCCGGCGATGATCGAGGCCTATCTCGAAAAGCTCGCCGAGCGGCGCGGCGAGATCACCGCCGAGGTCGTCGCGGCGCGGCCGCTGAGCGAAGCGCAGCTCGCGCGGCTGAGCGACCAGCTGCGGCGCAGCGTCGGACGCAGGGTTTCGGTGGACGCCAGGGTCGACCCGGGGCTGATCGGCGGGATGATCGTCAAGCTGGGTTCGCGGATGGTGGATGGGTCCTTGAGGAGCAAACTGCAGCGGTTGCAGCTGGCAATGAAGGGCATGGGCTGAGTTTCCGACTCAAAATGGCGTGCTAATATTACGGTCTTACTCGTCACCTCCGCGAAAGCGGAGGTCTAGGGCGACCACAGAGGCCCTACGCCCTGGATTCCCGCTTTTCGCGGGAATGACGACTAACTGCCGGTATTTGAGATCGATTCCGGGCCGGGCGGTGAAGAGGTTTTGATGGAAATTCGCGCGGCGGAGATTTCGGCGATCCTCAAGCAGGAGATCGCCAATTTCGGCACCGAGGCGGATGTCGCGGAAGTCGGCCAGGTGCTGTCGATCGGCGACGGCGTCGCCCGCGTCTACGGCCTCGATGCGGTCCAGGCCGGCGAGATGGTCGCATTCCCAAATGGCATGCGCGGCATGGCGCTCAACCTCGAAAGCGACAACGTCGGGGTCGTCGTGTTCGGCGAGGACAGCGGCATCCACGAAGGCGACATCGTTAAGCGCACTGGCGCCATCGTCGATGTCCCGGTCGGCCGGGGCCTGTTGGGCCGAGTCGTCGACGCGCTCGGCGAGCCAATCGACGGCAAGGGTCCGCTGACCAATGTCGAGCGCGCGCGGGTCGAGGTCAAAGCGCCGGGGATCGTACCGCGCCGTTCGGTGCACGAACCGGTGCAGACCGGGCTGAAAGCGATCGACGCGCTGGTGCCGATCGGGCGCGGCCAGCGCGAGCTAATTATCGGCGATCGTCAGACTGGCAAGACGGCGCTGATCATCGATACCATTCTCAATCAAAAGCAGATCAATGCCGGCACCGACGAGTTGCGCAAGCTTTATTGCATCTATGTCGCTATCGGCCAGAAGCGCTCAACCGTCGCCCAGATCGTCAAGACTTTGCAGGACTACGGTGCCCTCGATTACTCCATCGTAGTGGCCGCGACCGCCTCAGAACCGGCGCCACTGCAATTCATTGCGCCGTATGCCGGCTGCGCGATGGGCGAATATTTCCGCGACAACAGCATGCATGCGCTGATGATCTACGACGATCTGTCCAAGCATGCCGTGGCATATCGCCAGATGTCACTGCTATTGCGCCGTCCGCCCGGCCGCGAAGCCTATCCGGGCGACGTGTTTTATTTGCATTCGCGGCTGCTCGAACGGGCAGCGAAGATGAACAACGATCACGGCGGCGGCTCGCTGACGGCATTGCCCGTAATCGAGACGCAAGCTGGAGACGTGTCGGCCTATATTCCGACCAACGTCATCTCGATCACCGACGGTCAGATCTTTCTCGAGACCGAATTGTTCTTTCAGGGTATTCGTCCGGCCATCAATGTCGGCTTGTCGGTCAGCCGAGTCGGTTCGGCGGCGCAGATCAAGGCGATGAAACAAGTTGCCGGGCGCATCAAGCTCGATCTCGCGCAATACCGCGAAATGGCCGCCTTTTCGCAATTTTCTTCCGATCTCGACGCGTCGACACAGCGCCTGCTCGCCCGCGGCAGTCGGCTGACCGAACTCTTGAAGCAACCGCAATTCGCGCCGGTTCCGGTCGAGGACCAGGTCGCAGCTATCTTTGCCGGCACCCGCGGCTACCTCGATACTGTTGCCGTGTCGGATGTCGGTCGGTTCGAATCATCGATGCTGAGCGCGATCAAGTCCGCGCGACCGGAGCTCATGGAGGCGATACGCGCTGCTGGGGAGATTTCTCCCGGGGTCGAAAAAGGGCTGGAGGAGTTTCTCGACGACTTCATCAGGACCTTCGCGTGACGCGAGGGGAGCCCGTCCAGTGCCCAGCCTAAAGGCCCTGCGCAACCGCATCCGCAGCGTCAGATCGACCCAGAAGATCACGTCCGCGATGAAGGTGGTTGCCGCCTCGCGCCTGCGCCGCGCGGTGGAGCGGGTAGAGGCCGCCCGGCCCTACGGGGAGCGCATGGAGCGCGTGTTGGCCTCGCTCGCTACCCGCATGGCGGGTCTACCCGGAGCGCCCCCACTGCTCGTCGGGACCGGCAAGGATGAGGTGCACCTGCTCGTCGTCGCAACTTCGGATCGGGGTCTCGCAGGTGGTTTCAATGCCTCGATCCTGCGCGAAACGCGACGCCGCATCCGCGAGCTGTTACCGGCCGGCAAGACCGTGCTGGTTCTGACCATAGGGCGCAAGGGCCGTGATGGATTGCGTCGCGACTACGGCCGGCTGATCCATGACAGCCTGACCGAAATCGGCCGCCGGCAGGTGTCGTTCGACGAGGCGCGCGACATCGGCGAGCGGATCCTCGTTCTTTATCAGGCCGGCGGCTTCGACGTCGCGACGATCATTTACAACCGCTTTCGCTCGGCGATGACCCAGATCGTGACCGCGCACCAATTGATCCCGTTCCAGTCGGCGGCCGGCGAAGAGGCGGCTCCGGAAATTGGGGGTGCGGTTTACGAATTCGAGCCGTCCGAGGAAGAGATTCTCGCGGAATTGCTGCCGAAGAACCTCGCGGTGCAGATCTACACGGCACTGCTCGAAAACGCGGCGAGCGAACAAGGGGCGCGAATGACGGCAATGGACAACGCGACCCGCAATGCCGGCGAGATGATCGACCGTCTCACTCTCACCTACAACCGCACACGCCAGGCCGCCATCACCAGGGAGCTGATAGAAATCATCTCCGGCGCCGAGGCTCTTTAAGCCCATACAGGGGGTTCGGAGACATGCCCAGGAACAGCATCGGCAAGATCACCCAGATCATCGGCGCGGTCGTCGATGTCCAGTTTGACGGCGAACTACCGGAGATTCTGACCGCGCTGCACGTCGATCAGAGCGATCGGACGTTGGTCCTCGAAGTGGCGCAGCAGCTTGGCGAGAACACCGTGCGGACAGTAGCGATGGATACGACGGACGGGCTGGTGCGCGGCACCCAGGTGATCGACACCGGCGGGCCGATCACGATGCCGGTCGGTCCGGAGACCTTGGGCCGCATCCTCAACGTCATCGGCGAGCCGGTCGACGAACGCGGCCCGGTGCAGACGAACCGCCGCTTGCCGATCCACAGGCAGGCGCCCGAATTCATCGACCAGTCGACCGAGGCGGAGATCCTGGTCACAGGAATCAAAGTCGTCGATCTTCTGACGCCCTACGCCAAGGGAGGCAAAATCGGGCTGTTCGGCGGCGCCGGGGTCGGCAAGACCGTGATCATCATGGAGCTGATCAACAACATCGCCAAAGCGCATGGCGGTTACTCGGTCTTTGCAGGTGTCGGCGAGCGCACCCGTGAGGGCAATGACCTCTATCACGAGATGATGGAATCGGGGGTCATCAACATCAACGGACCAGGTTCCAAGGCGGCGCTCGTCTACGGCCAGATGAACGAGCCGCCGGGAGCACGCGCCCGCGTCGGCCTGTCCGGCCTCACACTCGCCGAATATTTCCGCGACGAGGAAGGCCAGGACGTGCTGTTCTTTGTCGACAACATCTTCCGTTTTACGCAAGCGGGCTCCGAGGTGTCGGCGCTGTTGGGCCGGATTCCTTCGGCGGTCGGCTATCAGCCGACCTTGGCAACCGATCTGGGAACCCTCGAAGAGCGCATAACGAGCACCAAGAAGGGATCCATCACCTCGGTGCAGGCGATTTTCGTGCCGGCCGACGATCTGACCGACCCCGCGCCGGCCACCACCTTCTCCCATCTCGACGCGACCACGGTGCTGTCGCGGCAGATCGCCGAGCTCGGCATCTATCCGGCGGTCGACCCGCTCGACTCGACCTCGCGGATGCTTGACCCGCGGATCATCGGCGAAGATCACTATCAAGTGGCGCGCGACGTCCAGCGGGTGCTGCAAACCTACAAATCGCTCCAAGACATCATTGCGATCCTGGGGATGGACGAGCTTTCCGAGGAGGACAAGCTCACCGTGGCGCGGGCGCGCAAGATCCAGCGTTTCCTATCGCAGCCGTTCTTCGTCGCCGAGGTGTTCACCGGTACCCCCGGGGTCCTTGTCAACCTCGAAGACACGATCAAGGGCTTCAAAGGCATCGTCGCCGGCGACCACGACGACTTGCCGGAGAGCGCCTTCTATATGGTCGGCACGATCGAAGAAGCGGTCGCCAAAGCACAGAAGATGGCGGCAGAGGCCGCTTGAGACCCGGTAGAGATCAATGGCCGGACGCGTGCAGTTCGAGCTGGTCACCCCCGAGCGCCTGATGCTGTCTGAGACGGTCGAGATGGTCGTGGTCCCCGGGACCGAAGGCAATTTCGGTGTGCTGCCGGGTCATGCGCCGCTGATTTCGACGATCCGGCCGGGGATGATCGAGATTTACGAGGGCCAGACCGTCAGGCGGCGGATATTCGTCGTCAGTGGCCTCGCCGAGGTAACACCCGAGCGTTGCACGGTGCTCGCCGACGAGGCGATTTCCCCAGATACGCTCGATCGGGGCTCGATCGAGACCGAACTGCGGATCCTGGAGGGTAATCTGCCGAGCCTGCGCGAGCAGGTCGCGCGCGCCGCCGATACCGATCGCGAGCGCCTCCTGATCGAGCTCCATCGCCTAGAACGCGAGCAAACGGTCCTTCAGGCGCAGCTGCAGGCGCTCGGCGAAACGACGCGCTGACGGGGCGCTCCGAACGTCTGCGCTCGCGATTGACGAGCGCCGTCGTGTGGCGCACCCTGCGCTGGCGGCTTCGCGGCCCGTTAAAGGGAGGCGCAGATGCTGTCGAGGGGTCCCACGCAGCAGAGGCTCACCCGGCGCGCACTCGCTCTGGTGCTCGCCGGCGGTCGCGGCAGCCGGTTGAAGCAATTGACCGACCGGCGCGCCAAGCCGGCCGTGTTCTTCGGCGGTAAGTTCCGCATCATCGACTTTGCGCTGTCCAACTGTCTCAATTCCGGTGTCCGGCGGATCTGTGTGCTGACCCAATACAAGGCGCACAGCCTGCTGCGTCATCTGCAGATGGGTTGGTCTTTCCTCCGCCCGGAGATGAACGAGTTCCTCGACCTGTTGCCCGCGCAGCAACGGCTCGACGAGGCGACTTGGTATCGCGGCACTGCCGATGCAGTATATCAGAACTTCGATATTTTCCGCGCAGCTGACGCGGAATACTTCATTGTATTGGCGGGAGACCATATTTACAAAATGGACTACGCGAACATGCTGGAAGGCCACGCCGACAAAGGAGCGGACTGCACGGTTGCCTGCGTCGAGGTACCGCTCGAAGAAGCCTCAGGCTTTGGCGTCATGGCGGTCGACGAGTCAATGAGGATCGTAGATTTTCTGGAAAAACCAAAAGAGCCCCCGGCGATTATTGGCAACCCCGCTCGGGCGCTGGCGAGTATGGGGGTATACGTTTTTACTGCCGAATCACTTTATGCCGAACTTGAACGCGACCACCGAGACCCGACCTCGAGCCACGATTTCGGGAAGGACGTGATCCCCAACCTCGTGAGCCGCGGTCTTGCAGTCGCCCATTCCTTTGAGCAGAGCTGCGTCAAGACCACGCCGGAAGCCGAGGCCTATTGGCGTGATGTGGGTACGATCAATTCTTATTGGTCGGCCAATATCGATCTGGTCACGCCCGTTCCGTCGCTCGACATCTACGACCGCAATTGGCCGATTTGGACCTATCAACAGCAATTGCCGCCGGCGAAGTTCGTGTTCGACGACGACGACCGACGCGGCATGGCTGTCGATTCGATGGTCTCGGGCGGCTGCATTATTTCCGGCGCTACGGTCAGACGCTCACTATTGTTTTCCGGCTGCCGAATCAATTCTCATGCCCGGACCGCCGGCGCGGTGCTGCTGCCCGATGTCGAGGTTGGACGTCGCGCTCGGCTCAGCAACGTCGTCGTCGATCGCGGCTGCCGCATCCCAGAGGATCTAGTAATAGGCGAAGATCCCGAACTCGACGCCAGGCGATTCTACCGTAGCGAGCATGGAGTCACGCTCGTCAGCGCGGATATGCTCGCCGCGCTTGGGTGAACCGACCAAGCGCGAGATCTTCGCGGTCGAAAGAGAATTCAACTATCCTCGGCGGTGGAACGAGCCGTCCGAATTGGCCGGCTGGGCTTCGATCTGGAACCTTTGCGATGTGCCGCCGAGAGTGGAGATCGTAAACAGGGGCAAGGAAGCGAGCCGCGACGAGCGGCCCATCGTCGAGCACCTCGTTGCAGTGACCCAATCCTGCGGTAGGCTCTCTACAGCTCGGAGTGCTGGTCGATAGACTGGTCCGACAATGCCCTCCGCCGGGAACGCGCAGATGCGGCCAGACTCGCTTGCTGCAACGCGACGAAGAGCCGAGTGTTTGCCTGTTTAAAGGGAGGCGGGATGGAAGCACAACAGGCAACACCGGCAGCCAGCGCGCCAGGCAGCCGCCGTTCTGGAGGGCTAGGTCGGATGGCGGGTGCGCTCGAAACCAGAAAGATCGCGCTCGTAAAAAAGGCCGTGGCGTTGGCGCAAATGACGCTCGACGCAACGCAGCGGGCAACAGCCGAGCGCGTTGTCGCCGAATTTTACGAGCACGTGCCGCCGGCCGACATCGCCGAACGAAGCCCGAGGGACTTGTGGGGCGCCGCGTTGTCACTCTGGCGCTTCGCTGAGCGCCGGCGTCGCGATCAAGCGAAGATCAGGGTCTACAACCCCGACCCAGTGGCGGACGGCTGGTCGTCACCGCATACAATCGTCGAGATCGTCAACGACGACATGCCGTTTCTTGTAGATTCGGTCAGCTTGGCGATCAACGCCAGCGGCCGCATCGTCCATCTGGTCATTCACCCGATAATGACGGTTGCGCGAGATGCGACGGGTCGGCTCATCGAGCTGTGTGGCGCAGCTGCGGCGGGGCT
Source organism: uncultured Alphaproteobacteria bacterium (assembly GCA_963703745.1). Lineage (GTDB taxonomy): Bacteria > Pseudomonadota > Alphaproteobacteria > ATCC43930 > CGMCC-115725 > AP-15. Next base: position 867,676 of record CAVPFL010000004.1, read on the forward strand.
ACGCGAATCCTGGATGCAAATCGAGATTACGCGCCAATCGGATTGCGACGACCTTGCGCGCCTGGCGCAGGCATTGTCCGGCGTCCTTGCCGACGTTCGCGCCGCGGTCGAAGATTGGCAGCCGATGCAAAAGCGCTTGCGCGAGGTTCTCGACGAGCTGTCTAGCCCACCCGCATCCCGGGTATCGCCGACGGAACTCGCCGAAGTCGAGGATTTTCTGCGTTGGCTAGGCGATGACAATTTCACGTTTCTCGGCTACCGCGAATATGTGTTTGATGGAACGGCCGCGCCGCGCCGCGGACCGCTCGGCATTTTGCGTGACGAGGCGCACCCGGTCTTTGGAGGGCTGCGCGATCTGTCGTCGCTGCCGGCCGATGTGCAAGACTTCGTCCGCCGAGGCGAGCTGCTCGTCATCACCAAATCGAACCGCCGCGCTACGGTTCACCGCACGGCCCACATGGATGCGATCGGGCTCCGCCGCTTCGCCCCGAGTGGTGAAGTCGTCGGGATCCACCTGTTCCTTGGACTCTTCACATCGCTTGCATACAGCCGCAACCCACGCTCGATCCCGCTGCTGCGACTCAAGGTTCAACGCATCATCCAACGCGCTGGGCTGCCACCGGCCAGCCATGACGGCAAGGCGTTACAACACATCCTGGACACGTTCCCGCGTGATGAGCTGTTCCAGACCGATGAAGATTGGCTATTCGATACGGTCATCGGCGTCCTCAACCTTCAGGAACGGCAGCGCATCGCGTTGTTCATTCGCCGCGACCCGCTCGAGCGCTTCGCCTCCTGCCTCGTCTATTTGCCGCGAGAACGCTACGACACGGCGCTGCGAGAACGCTTCTCGGCGATCCTAGAGGAGGCGTTCGCCGGACAGCTCTCGAATTTCTACACTCACTTCGACGAATCCCCGCTGGCGCGCATCCAATTCATCATTCGCACAACCCGGGGTCATGTACCGCCAGTCGACGCGACAGAGCTTGAGAAGCGACTTGCGGAGGCCGGGCGGAGCTGGTCGGACCGGCTTGAGGAGGCGGCGACGGCAGCCTTTGGCGAAGAGGAGGCGCGAGCTCGGCTCCGCCACCTACGGCCCTTCCCGATCACTTATCAATCTCGAACTGCGACAGAACAGGCGATCCTTGATCTGCCTCGTGTCGAGACGGTTTTGGCTGGTTCGCCGCTCGAAGTATCGCTCCACCCCGCTGCCGATGGCGGGTTACCCGGATTGCGGATTTATCGCGCCAAAGAACCGGTTGTCCTTTCGGACGTGCTACCGATTTTGGAGAACCTCGGCCTGCGCGTCGTCGCGGAGGAGCCGTTTCGCATCGACGATATCGACGGGGCTGCGGCGTGGGTAGACGAATTCCAGCTCGGCGGGGTGTCGTTGCTGAGCACTGTATCTCCCGCAGTCAGGGCGCGCTTTGAGGAGGCGCTCGTGGCGGTATGGGCGAGCCGGGTCGAGAACGACGGGTTCAATCGCCTTGTATTGGCTGCCGGCTTGTCGGCCCGCCAAATCACGGTTCTGCGTCTCTACGCCAAAGTACTGCGGCAAGCCGGAGTCGCCTTTAGCCAAGCCTATATGGAAGACGCGCTAAGCGGACACCCGGAGATTGCCCGCCGCCTCGTCCAGCTGTTCGAGATCCGCTTTGATCCGGCCCGCGCGGCAGGCGCCTCGCTTGCTGCCATAGCAGAGATCCAGGCGATAGATCATGCCCTCGACGCTGTGGAGAGCCTCGACGAGGATCGTATCCTACGCAACTATCTAGCGCTCGTGCTCAAGACGGTACGCACGAATTACTATCAGAAACTGCCGTCGGGCGAGGCCAAACCCTATCTCGCCGTCAAGCTCGCGAGCAGCGAAATCGACCTGATGCCGCTGCCCCGACCGCTTTACGAGATCTTCATCTACAGCCCGCGCGTCGAGGCAGTGCATATGCGGGCCGGCAAGGTCGCCCGGGGCGGGATCCGCTGGTCCGACCGGAAAGAGGATTTCTATACCGAGATCCTCGGGTTGATGAAAGCGCAGACGGTCAAGAATGCCGTGATCGTCCCGGTCGGATCAAAGGGCGGGTTCGTCATAAAGCAGCCGCCAGGGTCAACCGACAAGCTCGGGGCCGAAGCGGTCGAGTGTTACAAGACGATGATCCGCGGCCTCTTGGACCTGACCGACAACATCGTACCGGAGCCTCCGACCGAGCACCGGATCGTGTCGCCGCCGGATGTCGTCCGCCATGACGGCGACGACCCATATCTCGTGGTCGCTGCCGACAAGGGGACCGCGACGTTCTCCGACTTCGCCAACGCGATTTCAGAGGAGTACGGGTTCTGGCTCGGCGACGCATTCGCGTCCGGCGGTTCGGCGGGATACGATCACAAAGCGATGGGCATCACCGCTCGCGGCGCCTGGGAGCTGGTCAAGCGCCACTTCCGCGAGCTTGGGCGCGACATCGAGAAAAGCGACTTGACCGTCATCGGCGTCGGCGACATGTCCGGCGACGTCTTCGGCAACGGCATGCTGATGTCGCACCATCTGAAGCTGCTCGGCGCCTTTAATCATCTTCACATCTTTGTCGATCCCACCCCCGACCCCGAGAAGAGCTTTGCCGAGCGGCAGCGCCTGTTTCGCCTGCCCCGTTCGAGCTGGAGCGATTACGACCGCGCGCTGATCTCGGCGGGCGGTGGCGTCTTCGATCGCAGAGCCAAGTCGATCGACATCAGCCCAGAGATGAAAGGTGCCTTCGACATCGAAGCGGATCGCCTGACACCTGCCGAGCTGATCCGCAAACTGCTGACCGCATCGGTCGACCTGTTGTGGTTCGGCGGGATCGGGACCTTTATCAAAGCGCCGGACGAGAGCCATTCGGAAGTCGGCGATCGCGCCAATGATGCGCTGCGCGTCAACGGCAACGAAATCCGGGCGAAGGTGGTCGGCGAGGGCGCGAACCTCGCGGTCACCGAGCGGGGGCGGGTTACCTTCGCGCTCGCCGGCGGTCGTATCAATACCGACGCGATCGATAATTCGGCCGGGGTCGACATGTCCGACCACGAAGTGAACATCAAAATTCTGATCGATCGCGCAATCGCTTCTGGTGCGCTTCCGGCAACCGAACGCGAGCCGCTGCTCGCCGCCATGGCGAGGGACGTCGCCGCGATGGTGCTGCGCGACAACTACCTGCAAGGCGAAGCCTTGTCGGTAGCCGAGGCGCGCGGCGTTGCCGCACTCGACCGCCAGGTTCGGCTAATTCGCGATCTCGAGCGGTCCGGAAGGCTCAACCGCGCGCTCGAGTTCCTGCCGGACGACGAGACCCTAGCCGAGCGGGTGACGCAGCGTCGCGGACTCTTTCGTCCAGAACTATCCGTATTGCTCGCCTATGCCAAGATGTCGGTCTACGGCGAGCTGTTGGCGTCCGATCTGCCGGACGCGCCAGAGCTCGCCGACGAGCTGCGTCACTATTTCCCGGGCGCGGTGCGTGACCGTCTCAGTGCCCAGATCCTGGCCCATCCGCTGCGTCGCGAAATCACTGCCACCGTTGTCACGAACGATCTCGTCAACCGCGCCGGTATCACCTTCATCAGCGAGATGCGGTCGAGGACCGGGCGCAGCACGCCTGAGGTGACGCGCGCCTACACCATCTTGCGCGAGGTTTTCGATCTGAGGACGCTTTGGACCGAGATCAAGGCGCTCGACAACAAGCTCGCCGCCCAGGTGCAGATCGAGATGCTGCTCGAAATCTGCGGGTTGGTCGAACACGCTGCGGCTTGGCTATTGCGTCGCAGACAACTCGAACTCGGCCGCGAGATCGCCAGACTAACGCCTGGCGCTCGTGGCATCGCTGCATCCCTGGTCGAGCTGTTGCCGGCACCCGATCGCGGCGTTTTTACTGAGCGCAACCGGCGCCAACGTGAAGCTGGTGTGCCCGAGGGTCTGGCCGAGCGGATCGCCGGATTGGGTTTTTTGGCTTCGGCCCTCGAAATTACCGAACTCGCGGAACGCACCGCGCAACCCCTCGATCGCACCGCACGGGTGTATTATGGAGCGGGCGCTCGCTTCGAGCTCAGCGAGATGCGCGCTATCGCCCGCCGACTACCATCCGAATCCTCCTGGCAGAAGCTGGCGATCGAGGAGACCGTCGACGACCTGTTCGCCATCCAGGCCGATATTGCCGCACGCATATTGGCGAGCGAGCATGTGATGAGTGCGGATCCCCTCGCCGCCTGGGTTGCCAGCCGCGCAGCGGCGCTGGCTCAGGCCGACGCTATGCTGCGGGAGCTGCGGGCCGCTGCTACTCCTGATCTGGCGATGCTGGTCGTTGCCAGCCGCCGGTTGCGGCAGGCCATGGGTTAGTTTTCCCTGTCGGATGGGAAAACGCAGCGAAAATATCCGACCTTGCCGGGCTCGTTGCCGAGAAGTCGTTCTGCCGCGAGGCAGTACGAGTATCCCGCGTGCCCGAACCGGCTCGCCGGCAGGGGAATTGTTTCCCTGCCAACGACCCCGGCGGGGAATTGCTCGTCGGTCCGGTCGCAGGCCCAGTTGTGGCGGCTCAGTGCAGGGCCTCGAAGAACGCGACCATCCTTTGTCGCTGCGCTGCTTCGGGCAGACGCCCTTTGCCGGCCCCGAGGTTGTCCGCCATATGCTCGGCATTGCTGGTTCCGGGGATCACTACGGTCACCGCCTCGTTGCCGAGGAGATATTTGAGGAAGAACTGTGCCCAGCTCGTCGCGTCGAAGTCGCTCGCCCATTCGGGCAGCTTTTGCCCGCGCACCGCGCCGAAGAGCCGATTGCGGGCGAACGGCAGGTCGGTCAGCACCGCAGCACCGACTTCGGCCGCGGCCGGGATCACCCGCTGCTCGGCCGCCCGATCGGCGAGCGAGTAATTGACCTGCAGAAAGTCCGGTTTCTGGCGCCGAACCACCGCTTCGACGGCGTCGAAGTCACCGCCGAAGGAGGTGGTGATGCCGATATACCGGCAGAAACCTTGCGACTTCCATTCACGCAATATCGCCAAATCTTGGTTTGGATCGGCGACATTGTGGAGCTGCATCAAATCGACCCGGTCGGTGCGAAGCCGCCGCAAGGAGGCGTGCAGCTGAGCCGCGCCGGTGTTGCGGTCATAGTCTTCGAGCTTGGTCGCGAGAAACACCCGACTTCTCAGTTCGGTAGCGATGAGGACGTCGCCGACAACGCTTTCTGCGTTTCCGTAGGAGGGCGCGGTATCGATCAATTTGCCGCCGCCTGCCACCAGCTTTTTCACCACTTCGGCGCATGCCTGCCGGCGCGCGGGATCGTCGCCGACCTCGAAGACCTGCGAGGTGCCGAGGCCGACCACCGGCAGGCTCTCGCCCGAATGCGGGATCGGACGCGTGATCAAACCCGATCTACCGGTTTGCGCTTCGCCCCGAGCGGGCAACCAGGCCGATGCGGCGAGCCCCACCCCGAGCGTCAGTATGCGGCGGCGGGAGGACATCAAATGCATTTGATGCCTCATTGCCCCTTCGCTCGCCCAGCCGCGTTTCTTCCGGCGAGGCGACCGAAAACAGCACCTGCCATCAACCCGGTGCCGCTCGCGTAATTGTGGTAGTAAAGCCCGCCGACGATCTCGCCGGCGGCCCAGAGGCCTGGGATCGAGCGGCCGGTCGTATCCTCGACCTCTGTGTCGTTGGTAATCTTGAGCCCGCCAAAGGTGAAGGTGATGCCGGTCGTCACCGCATAGGCCTCGAAGGGCGGCTGATCGAGGCGCTGGGCCCAATTGGTCTTGTCGATCACCAGGCCGCTGGTCGCGAGCCCGTCGCGGACGTTGGGGTTGAACGACACGGCGGGCCGCGGCGCCGCATTGAAGGCCCGGACCGTCTCGAGAAACCGGCGCGCATCGACACCTTCGAGCTTGCCGGTCAAGTCCTCGAAGCTATCGGCCTTCTCTTTGGTGATGCGCGGGATGCGGTATTCCTCGCGTAACAGATGGACGACTTTCTGGTCGAAGATCTGCCAGGCGAACATGCTGGGCTGGTTCAGGATCTCGCCGCCGTATTTGGCGTAAGTGTAACTGTGGAAATCGAGCCCTCGTCGAGAAACCGCTCGCCACGGGCATTGACGACAATGCCGAACGGATAATTGTGCTTTTGAAAGCGGTCGCCGACATCGAGGTCGCCAAAGGGCGGGGCGTTCAAATCCCAGGCGACGGCGTGGGCGCCCGACCAGTGTCCGGCGACCGCCGCACCGAGATCGAGCGCCATCTTCAGCCCTTGCCCGGTGTTGAAGCGGGAGCCGCGCACCTTGGCGAGGTCCCAGTTCGGCCCGAGATAACGCGCTCGCATCTCGGCATTGGCCTCGAAACCGCCGCAGGCGAGGATTACCGCCTTGGCGCGCAGGTCACGGATACGGCCCCGGTGACGCACCCGCACTCCCTCGACGCCGCTGTCGCCCTGCAGCAAGCCAATCGCCGGCGTCTCGTAGAGGACCGTAATGCCGTCGCGCGCAGCGCGCCCATGCAAGGACTTCATCAGCTCCTTGCCGCCGCCCCAGATGTGGCAGGCGAGCCCACCCCAGAACTTGAACTTGCCGTCGACCCGAAAGGCTTGGCGACCGAGCCCGAGCTGAAACCGCACTCCCTTCTCGCGCATCCACACTGCGGTCTCGAAGCTCCGCCGGATCAGGATCTCGGTCAGGTCGGGGTCGCAGCGATATTGGGTCAGCCGGCCCATATCGTCGAAATATTCTTCCTCGGTATAGGTCCCGAAATCGACGTCCCTGAGCTCGGTCTCGTTCATGTCGGGGATCAGGCGCGCGAGGTCCGCCGCACCGTGATAGACGACGCGGAAGGCGCCGCCGGTGAAGCAGGAGTTGCCGCCGCGCGCCTCTTCGGGGGCGATCTCGAGCATCAGCACCTCCGCACCCGCTTCGCGCGCCGAGAGTGCCGCACAGGTCGCGGCGTTGCCGGCCCCGACCACGATCACGTCGAACTTTTCGCCGCCGGCGATGTCCATGGTTCGATCCTCTCCGTCTTCAATCCCGACGGCCTCATCCCGTCTGGCCGCTTGGGCTCGGCAGTACTATTCTGACGCGCTCGCACCGAGTAGGCGACCCCCATGGGAGACGACCCTTATGCCGCGGCTCGATGAAACCCGTCTTTTCCTGCCCGTCAACATCGCGCTGCTGACGGTTTCCGACAGCCGCAACGCGGCGCAGGACCGTTCTGGCAATACGCTTGCCGATCTCGCCACGACCGCCGGCCACCACATCGCCGCGCGCCGCATCGTCCGCGACGAGCAAGACGAGATCGTCGTTCAGCTGAGGGCGTGGATCGCCGATCCCACGGTCGACGTCGTAATCTCGACCGGCGGCACAGGGGTCACTGGGCGCGATGTGACACCGGAGGCCTTCCACAGTGTGTACGAGAAGGAAATCGCCGGGTTTGGCGAGCTCTTCCGCTGGCTCAGCTATGACAAGGTCGGGACCTCGACTATCCAGAGCCGGGCGACGGCCGGGGTCGCCGGCGGCACCTACCTCTTCGCGCTGCCGGGGTCGCCGAGCGCCTGCCGCGACGCCTGGGAGGGCATCCTCGTGCACCAGCTCGACAACCGCTTCCGCCCGTGCAATTTCGTTGAGCTGATGCCTCGGTTGCAGGAGCACCTGAAGACCAAATAAAACAGAACGCTTTAACGCAGAGGTGGCAGAGGAGACGCAGGGGACGCAGCCGCTTCAGAATCTCGGCGTACTCCGCGCTCCCGCGGCGACCTCCGCGGTGAAGGTTTGATTTCAGAAGCCGCGACGCAGCATGAGCCGGCGGTAGGCGTCGCCGTCGTCGACGTCTTCGAGCCGGTCGACAAAGCCGACCGAAGTCGTGTGGGGCAGCCCGGCGAGCGTGTCGGTCAGCGCATAAGGACCCGACCATCGCACCCGTTCGAAAAGCAGCGGCAGACGCGGCGAGCGGCGGGCGCCGACGAGCCAGAACCCGCCATCCTCCGCGGGGCCGAAGACCAGATCGTGGCCGCCGAGCAAGCGGAAGGCGGCGGCGACGTGCCGGGCGCCGAGCGCGGGGATGTCGCCGCCGACGAGCACCGCCGGACCCGGCGGGTTGGTTGCGAGCGCGCGGCGCATGCGAATGCCCAAATCGCCACGGCCTTGGCCGCTGACCGCGATACCCCGGCGCCAGTGCCAGGCATGACGGCGTGCCGTATCGGGTGTCACCGCGATGCGCAGGCGCCAGCGCCGGTCCGCGGCAAGCCGGCGCAGCAAAAGTGCAATCATCAGGCGCTCGAAGCGCACCGTCGCGACATCGCCGATCACCCGCGCGAGCCGGCGCTTGCCACGGCCCAGCTGGGGTGCGCGCACAAACAGCACGAGGTGACGGCGCATCAGCCGTACAGCCGGACGATGCGCGCAGGCGGCATGCCCGCAAAATAGAGCGAGAGGCACAAGAGGTTGCGCAACGGCCGGCGCACATAGCCGTCGCGCCGATAGCGTCGCGCCGAGGCGAGGCAGCGCGCTCCGATACGGGAGAGGCGGCGCCGGCCGAGCCGGCGCACGAAATCGACATCCTCCATCAACGGTAGTGGCGCAAAGCCTCCGACATAGTCGTACAGCGTGCGTGCGATCAAAAGCCCCTGATCGCCATAGGGAAGCGCCAGGACCCGGCAGCGCCAGGCCACAATACGTTCCAGCCGGCGGGCTGCGGGCGCCGGATCGTCGAGCGCTAAATCAAAGTAGCCGGCGCAGCTCTCTGCTTCCGGTGCCGTGAGAAACGCGCCCACCGCACTTTCCCAACCGGGCTCGGGGCGGCAATCGGCATGCAGGAATAGGAGCCAGCCACTCGCAGCCGCGGCCGCACCGGCGGCAAGCTGGCTGCCGCGCCCGCGCACTGCGGCAACGACCCGCGCGCCTGCAGAGCGAGCAAAGGGGACGGTTTTGTCGGACGACCCGCCATCGGCGACGACCACCTCGTTGACGATCGCCGACCCACACAGCGTGGCAAATGTCTCGGGCAACGTTCCCGCGGCATTCAATGTCGGCACGACGACCGAAATGAGCCCCTCACCCCTGCCCTCTCCCCGCAAGCGGGGTGAGGGGGTTATTTGAATCCCCTCGCCCCGCGCCGGCGGGGAGAGGGAGGGACCCGCGTCAGCGGGAGGGTGAGGGGCAGGTCGCGTTATCAACGGAGTTGGGTAAAATCGTTCTTGTAATGTTCCCATAGTCGCGGCATCATGCCGAGCATGGATATGCCGGTCGCCCACAGGCAACGCAAGGGACGGGGTGCTGCGAGCAACGACAGCGGCCGCTTCGAAGCCGAAAAGCGCGTGGCGTTCGACGATGGCTGGGGCGCGGCCGACGAGGAACCGGCGCCGTTGACCACGACCCTCAGTGTCGACTCCACCCGCACGATCATCGCCCGCAACAATTCGCCGGACATCGGCTTCGACCGCTCGATCAACCCGTATCGCGGCTGTGAGCACGGCTGCATCTATTGTTATGCGCGGCCGAGCCACGCCTATCTCGGTCTGTCGCCGGGGCTCGATTTCGAAAGCCGTCTCTTTTACAAACCCCAGGCGGCAAAGCTGCTCGCCGCAGAGTTGCGCAAGAAGGGCTACATCTGCCGCCCGATCGCGCTCGGCAGCAACACCGACCCCTACCAACCGGTCGAACGAAAGCTCAGCATCACACGGGCGATCCTCGAAGTGCTGCGTGATTTTCGCCATCCGGTCACGATCGTCACCAAGTCGTCGCTAATCCAGCGCGATGTCGAGATTTTGGGTGAGATGGCGCGCGACCGGCTGGCGATGGTGGCGATATCCGTGACAACGCTCGACCGCCCGCTCGCGCGCGTCATGGAGCCGCGCGCGGCCACCCCCGAGCGCCGTCTCGAAACGATCGCGACGCTCGCCGCCGCCGGGGTGCCGGTCGGTGTCATGAGCGCGCCGATGATCCCTGCACTCAACGATAGCGAGATGGAGCAGATCCTCGAACGGGCGCGCGCGGCAGGTGCGACCTCTGCAGCCTATACGCTACTCCGCCTACCGCTCGAACTGAAGGAACTGTTCAAGGAGTGGCTGGAGACGCATTTCCCCGGCAAGGCGGGCCATGTGCTCTCGCTCGTCGCCCAGACCCATGGCGGCCGGCTTTACGATTCAACCTGGTCGAAGCGAATGACCGGCGCCGGTCCCTATGCGGATGTCTTGCGGCTGCGCTTCGAGCGTGCCTGCCGCAGGCTGGGCTTCAACGAGCAAAACACGCAAAAACTCGATACTGGCCGCTTCCTGCCGCCGCCGCAAAAGGGCGATCAGCTGGCTTTATTTTAGGCACGGCTGCGGCCAGCAAGTACGCCCGCACCGTTCGCATCATATGCTCGGTATTTCTGTAGCGCTGTACTAGTCTCTCCGTCGAGCAACCCGGGGAGAAGGTGGGCGTGGCCAGGGAAAGGCGGCTCGGAGCGCGCGAGGTCGAGGAGATTTTCGCTGCTTTTGCCGAGGCGATGCGCGAGCTGCCGCCCGATGTCGAGGCCGGCTGGCTCGACGCGCAAGGCGATTTGCGCCTGGCACCCGACATCGCGCGCAAGCTGCGCACCGCGCGCCGGGTGCGCCTCCTGTTACAGGAGCTGCGGCAGCGCGAGCACGAGGAATGAAGGAGCGTCATAGATTGACGGTCGAGGGGGCCCTCTTCTAGGGTTACGCAGGGCTTTTGTATGCGGAGGATGTGATGGACGGCTCGGCAGTTGCGGATGTGAAGAGCGTAGTAGCGCCGCTGAACTTCCTCGTTCCGATGGCGGCGAAGCCGGTCGCCTACAATTACGAGCCGCCTCCGGGGATCCCCGTCAGGACCGGCCAGAGGATTACGCACCACGTCCGCATACGCGACGCGCGGCCGATGATCGACCGGCTATCCCTGGACAAAGAGGGCTTTGTCCTGCTGCACCACGAGTCGGCGGTCACCGACTTCTATGACGAAGAACAGATCAAAGCCGTCTACTACCCCGAATGCGAGCGCGTGATGCAGCGGGCGACCGGTGCCGTGCGCGTTGTCGCGTTCGATCACATCGTGCGCAATGCGACGATGGCTGCGATCAAAGGCAGCGGCATCAAGATGCCGGCGAAGGGGGTCCACAACGACTACACCGCCTGGTCGTCACCCCAACGGGTGCGCGATCTTATGGGCGACGAGGCGGAGGCTCTGCTGAAGAACCGCTATGCGATCATTAATCTGTGGCGTCCGATCCGTGGTCCTGTGCTGGAGTTGCCGCTGGCACTATGCGACGCGCAGAGCCTCGAAGAAGAAAACCTGGTCGCCAGCGACCTCCGATATCCGGACCGCACCGGCGAGACCTATTCGATTACCTACAACCCCAAACAACGCTATTATTATTTCCCGAAGATGCAGGCTGACGAAGCCGTGCTGATCCGCTGCTTCAACTCGTCGCTCGACGGGCCGCACCGGTTCTCCGCGCACACCGGGTTTGAAGATCCGGAGACGCCGGCGGACGCGCCGCCGCGCGAAAGCATCGAGGTGCGCACCCTCGTCTTCTTCCCACCGGGGGCGTGAGGGCCGCCTTCAGCCGGTACTCGGCTGCGGGGTGATACGCCGCAGCGCCGGCAACAGCTCGTCGCTGATCAGCCGCATGCTCGCCAGCGCATGGCCGACCGGCATGCCGCTCCAGTGGGTGCGGAGTATCAGGAAATTGGCCTCGGCCTCTTCCCAGCACGGACGCAGCTGCTCATAACATTCCTCGGGACTACCGAGGACGAACCGATTGCGGAGCAGGGCCTCGAAAGGCTGACGGAACGAGTCGTTTCCGGGCAGCACCTCGTCTTGCCCCCACGCGGCATAGGTCCGGTATTTCTCGGCGAGGTAGGGGCCAGCCATCGCCAAAGCCGTCGATGTATCCTTGGCGCAATAAATTTCCCGCGCGTAAGGCAATACTGCTGGAAACGGCTTTCCCAAACCTGCGAGCTCGGCGCGGTAAAGCGCCAGCTGGCGCGTGATTTCGGGGATCGTAGCATGCGGGTTTACAAACCAACTGTCGCCCAGGCGGGCCGCGCGGCGAACCGCACGGTCGTTATTGGCCGCAAACCAGATCGGCGGGTGGGGCTGCTGGATCGGCCGGCACGTCATAGTGACGTTGGTCAATTTGCAGATGTCGTTCTCGAAGCAGACATTGTCCTCGGTCCACAGCCGCTTGACGACTTCGAGACATTGTTCGAAACGGCGCACGCGTTGTCCGCGCGGCACGCCGAAGGCGTCGAACTCGACATCGCGATAGCCCAATCCAACCCCAAAGACGAAATTGCCGCGCCAGATCGCGTCGAGCGAGGCAATGCACTCGGCGACTTCAACCGGGTTGTGCAGGGTTGTCAGCAGTACCCCGGCGACGCCGGTCATCTCTCCCGCCTCGGCGGCGAGGCGCGCTAAAAACGGAACCAGCTGGACTTGGCGCACCCCTTCGCTGAGGTAATGCTGGCCAGTCGCCACCGCGTCCCACCCACGGTCGCGGGCTAAGCGCGCCATGGCGTACTGACCCTCGAGGGCAGCAATCATGTCGCTTCCCGGCGGGTGCTGGCAGGTGAGAAAGATCCCTACCTTCATAACGTCTCCGTGGCGTATCGGTTGCTCGATTTTCCGATGTCGTAGATGATCGCCAAGGCGTCGGCAACAACGGCGCTGGAGTCGGGGAGATTCCAGTGGAGATCTTCAAGGCAGGCGACGGTGTGCAGCTCGCCTATTACGTCGACGACTTCACCGAACCCTGGAAGAGTGCGCCGATCCTCGTGCTGCTGCACGCAGCCATGGGAAGCGCGCGCCGCTATTATGCCTGGGTTCCGCCGCTCAGCCGGCATTATCGGGTGGTGCGGATGGACCTGCGGGGCCATGGCAATTCTCAGGTGCCGCCTGCCGACCGCGAGCTCACCCTCGATCGACTGGTCGGGGACGTCGCCGAGCTGATGAATCATCTCGGCTGCGCCAGCGCGCATGTCGTCGGCAACTCCGCAGGGGGTTACCTCGGCCAGCAGCTGGCAATGACCCACGGCGAGCGCGTGCGCAGCCTGATGCTGTTCGGTTCGACGCCGGGCCTCAAAAACAGCCAGGCACCGAGCTGGATACCGCAAATCGAGACAAAGGGCCTGCGCACCTTTCTCGCCGAAACGATTGCCGACCGGCTGCCGCTCGACAAGGTCGATCCCGGCCTTGTCGAGTGGTTTCTCGACGAAGCGGCCAAGAATGACCCGGCCTACATCGGCAAATTCGTGCTGCTAATGTCGCGCTATGACTGGAGCGATCAGCTCGGCCGCATCACCTGCCCAACATTAGTGGTCGTTCCCGGCGCCGAGCCGATCGGCTCGACCGCGAATTACGAGCCATTCCGCCATCAAATGAAGGATGTCGAGATGCGGGTCTACGAGGGGGCACCGCACAACATCTGCGACGCCTTCCCCGACCGTTGTGCCGGCGACGTGCTCGCTTTCCTCGGCCGCCGTTTCAGTGTGGGCGTGTAGGAGGACCTCAGTCGAGTATTTCAACTGCGTCGCCCGACCGGAGATCATCCCTTCCGCCACTACGGCGCCATAAACACCCGCCATCCGATCGTGAGCGCGCGCGACGTTGCGTAGGACTTCCGGGTCTGGCGCCGGGGTGTCCGGATCGAGGGCGATCATCTGGCAACGCGGGTCGTGCGCGACGACCAACACCGCGACTTTGGATCCGAGGCGTATGGTGCGGCCGACGACGCTCATTTTGGTTGGTCCTAATAGGCTGACCAAAAATGACGCCAGTACTATCAATAGGGTATCGTCACCCCCGCGAAAGCGCGCGAAAGCGGGGGTCCAGGGTAACGCCCGTGGCGCTGGGTCCCTAGCTAAATTCCCGCTGTCGCGAGATCGCTTTCGCGGGAATGACGGATAACCTGTTGAAAATTATTCATTCATTTCGGGTCAGGGTCAAAGGCGATAGATCATTCGATACCGGGTGGATGGCGCTCGTGCCAGTTGCTCGTCTGCTGATACGCCCAGCCGATACGCAGGGCCGTCGCTTCGTCATAGCCGCGGCATACGATCTGCAGCGAGATCGGCAGCCCCGTCGCAGTAAAACCGTTTGGCAGTGCCAGCGCGCAGAGATCGAGAAAGTTGACGAAGCGGGTGAAATGCGCCGGGGTTGTCGTCTGATCGATCATATCGAGCGGGATGGCCGCCGTCTGGGTGGTCGGCGTCAGCAACGCGTCGATATCGGCGGTCGCTGCCGCGAATTGCCGCTTCGCCTCCTCGCGATCACGCAATGCGGCGAGGTAGTCTCGCGCAGAAATGCCGCGGCCAGCGGCGATACGCGGCCGCACCGCCTCGTCGATCGGCAGGCTCATATCGTCGATCAGATCGTCGAGCAGAAAATACCCCTCCGCGCCGATGATCCGGCCAGTCAGAGTGGCATAGTCGACAAACCGGCACGGCAAGTTGGGGGTGACGATCTCGGCGCCGACCCGCGCCAAGCTCTCTAACGCTGCGTCATAGGCGGCGAGCACCTCCCCATCGACACCCTCACGTTCGGCTTCAGGCAGGCGGGCCAGTCGCAAGCCCCGGACACCTCGCCGCAGCGTCGGCAGAGGATCGCTCGGTGTGATTCCGCGAGTGCGCGGATCAAGAGCATCGGGCCCTTGCATAGCCTGGTAGAGTAGTGCCGCGTCCTCGACCGAGCGCGCCATCGGACCGGGCGTATCAAGGGTCGGGCTGAGCGGCAAAATTCCGTAGGTACTCACCCGCCCGATCGTCGTCTTGAGGCCGCTGAGCCCGCACCAGGACGCCGGCAACCGCACCGAGCCCCCGGTATCTGTGCCGACCGCCCAGGGTGCTAAACCGGCTGCAACCGCAACACCCGAGCCGCTGCTCGACCCCCCGGGTGTGCGCGCCGTTGTGGGGTCCCAAGGATTCCACGGCGTGCCACGATGCTGGTTGGTGCCCCAGCCGCCCATTGCGAACTCGACCGTGTGCGTCTTGCCGATCACGATCAGCCCCGCGGCGATCAGGCGCCGTGCGAGCGTGGCAGTGCAGCGCGACTGCCGGTCACGCCACACCAGCGACCCGCCCGTCGTCACTTTTCCTTCAATCTCTATCAGATCCTTGAGCGCGATCGGGATCCCATGCAACGGTCCGATCGAATGCCCCGAGCGGATCGCCTTGTCGGCCGCCTCTGCCGCGAACCGCGCGTCCTCGGCATAGACCTCGACAAAGGCGTGCAGCTTGGGGTCCGCCGCGCGGATCCTTTCGAGCAAGCCATCGACCAGATCGATCGACGCGAGGCGACGGGCGCCGATCTCGGTCGACAAAATATGGGCAGGCAGGAAGGCCCGGTCGCCGGCAGATGAGCGCATGGTTCCTCTAGGTAGCCGTCGTGCCACCATAAGCCCGCCCGCGCCCCACCCTGTCAATCGGCCGGGCTTTACCGGTGGCGGCTAAGCCCGATGGTGTTTGGCTTCCGCCGTCTTTACGGGGTAGGTCCGCGGTCGAGCCGTACCAGCATGGGATGCGTGAGCGGGTGATAGAAGTTTGGCGCGCCCGGCTGGATCGTGGACCGAATGCGCTGCGGGCCCCTTGGGCCGATTATGTCGATGTGTCGTGATCGCTCCATGCCAAGTCTCGGTGGCTACAGCAAGATGCACCAGGCTGGTGCGCGAAGGCTCGTTTCCGACATCGGAGCCGAGCCCGCCCTTGTCGTGTATCTCGGCGATCTCCCGCAAACCTGGTCTCGGGTATACGAAGCCATAGGTCGGGTAGTCGCGCCCGTGTGTTCCGGAGGGCGGGTTGATAACCGCGACGCTGGTCCAATCGTGGTTGAGCGAAGTATCGATCACCGACATGCCCCGACTGACTGTGCCCCGGTACCAATTCGCGTGGTCGACGAGGATTTCGTGGGCGCTGATTATCTGCGCGACAACCGCGACATGACCGGACGGAATTTGCCGGGTCCGCTTGAACACGAGAATGGCTCCCGGGGCCGGTACATGGCCGCGCTCGTAGCGCCCATCGGCTTCATCCCACCACCCGCCGGCCGCGCCGTAGAGCGCGATGCCAGTCTCCGCGCGAGCATAAAGCGCGCAATTGGCGGCTCGCGATGATTTAATGGGTGTGATCAGACCGGCAATAAAACAAGCGCCCCAAACGAGGCTCTGCGCCACCATCGTTCGCATGTGATGTCCCCCGTGCTGGCGACGACAGAAGGTCCGCCGCTGTCTTAAATTCCGGCGTACGCCGGTTAAGGTTCGTTAACGATTTTTATAAAACCTGACGTTGGCTTAAAAGCCAATCCAAAATCGCTGGCCGTTAAGTTGAAAATCATCAGAAAATATTCAATCACTTCCGAAGATCCGCGCCTTATCGAGCCCACACGTGGGGTGAATCATCCGATGGGACGGGATCAATAATGATACACTCTGTCGGCCTCGGAGGCTCGATCAACCCTCAACTAATGCCGCGGAGCAAGCTAGGAACCGGGAACGATGGATGGAGTCCGACCCAAAACGCATCGTGCGGGAATGGAACCGAGAAATCGAAGCGGAGATACGCCGCCACGCACGGCAGGACGATGGACCGTGGAAGATCGTCGTTGGGGTGGTCCTGGCGGTATTGTGGTTTGTCGCGTTGTTTGCTGTGCTCGCGCTTTTCGAGCGGCTGCAGCAGTGAGCGGGGCCAAGGCGCGGCTTTTATAAGCGAGATTGGGGCGGCTCACCTCGTCGCAATCGCACGACGTTTCCCGACCCTCGGCCTGGGTTTCGCTGCAAAGCCTGCTGGACCGCCTCAATCAGAGCATCCGGCCCAAAAGGCTTTCTAAGCAGCGCGTCGCCCTTGTTTTCATCTTCGAACCTGGAGACGTCTGTATAGCCGGTGCAAAATAACGCTTTGAGGTCCGGGCGTTCGCGCCGCGCCAACCGCACCGTCTCCGCTCCTGACAGCCCCGGCATCGCCAGATCCATCACCAGGAGGTCGAAGGGATCGCCTCGTTCGAGGATCGTCAGTGCGCTACCCCCATTGCGGGCTTCCGTCACGTAATGACCAATCCCGCGCAGACATTCCGCGGTGACCCAGCGGACATCAGCGTCGTCATCGACCACGAGAATGCGGGCGCCTCCGGCCGGTTGGGTGTGCGTCGGCCTCCCCAGTCGGGGTGGTGCGGCCTCAATCGCCCGTGGCAGGTAAATTTGAACGGTCGTCCCTTCACGGATGCGGCTGTGGATCCGGACCGCCCCGCCGGATTGACGAACCACCCCGAACACCATAGAGAGGCCTAAGCCCGTTCCTCGGCCGATCTCCTTCGTCGTAAAAAATGGCTCGAACGCGTGTTCAATGACCTTGGGACCCATCCCGGTTCCGGTGTCGCGCAGCGAGATAAGGACGCAGTCACGGCCGGCCATCTCGTCCGGCAACTCGTCGCTGCCGGCGCCAATATTGGCCGTTTCGATGAGCAGAGTGCCGCCTTGCGGCATCGCGTCGCGTGCGTTGATTGCAATGTTCAGAAGCGCCGTCTCGATCTGATTGGCATCGATCAGCACCTGCCAGAGCTCGCTCGCGAGGGCCAGCCGGATGTCGACCGGGGCACCAACGGAGCTGCGCAACATCTCGCTCATCTCGCCGATGAGCGAGTTCACGTCCGCCGGGACCAGCTCGAGATGCTGCTTGCGTGCGAAAGCGAGCAGCGATTGAGTCAGCTTGGCCCCGCGTGATGCACCACGCTGCGCGGTATGCAGGAGACGCAAGCTCTTCTCGTCCGAGATTCGGGCCTCGATCAGCTCCAGCGACCCCGACACGGCAGTCAGAAGGTTGTTGAAATCATGGGCGATGCCGCCCGTGAGCTGCCCTACCGCCTCCATCTTCTGCGCCTGCACCAGCGCCGTTTGTGCCAGTTCGCGCGCGTCGATCTCGGTGCGCAGCCGCGCATTGGCTGCGGCCAATTCCCGCGTACGCTCCTCCACCATGATTTCGAGCTGTTCGCGGCTGTGCGCCAGCGTCTCGCGAGCCTCGACGATGTCTTGAATGTCGGTGCAGGTGCCGAACCATTTGGCCGTGCTTCCAGCCTCGTTCTCGACCGGCGTGCCGCGGGTCTTGAACCATCGGTAGCTGCCGTCCGCGGCGCGGATGCGGTGCTCGAGGTCATAGGGTGCCAGCCCCTCCGCCGCCGCGGCCCAAGAAGCTGTCGTAGCCGCCAGATCGTCGGGGTGAATCACCTCTCTCAGCCGTTGCGCATCCAACGGCTGAGACTCGGACATCCCGGTGTAGTCGAGCCACTGTCGGCTCAAATAATCGACGCGCCCGTCCGGTAGGCAAGTCCACACCAGCTGCGGCAGCAATTCGGCGAGCATGCGGAACTGCTCTTCGCTGGCCCGCAGTGCCGCCTCAGCCTGCTCTCGGGCACGGACGCGTTGTTCAAGCGCGACAGCGCTGGCGCACAACGCATCGCCGACCTGATCGAGCTCACGGACCCCGCCGATCGGCGGACCGACGGGCTCGCCGCTGCCCAGGGCCTGCGCGGCAGCCGTCAGGGATTCGACCGGCCGCCGGATGGCCCGGGCCATCCACCCGGCGAGAATGAGGCTCAAGGCGAGCACTGCTCCGCCGCCGCCGAAGGCGAGCCATTGCACGTGCCGGAGAGGCGCGTCGACAAACTCTCTCGGCACGCCGATCGCCACGGTCCAGCCGCTGATCGGCGAGCGCCGGAACATGGAGTACACCTCGATCGCATCCTTTGTGACATTGGGAAACCAACTCTCGACAGCTCCCACCATTCTCTTTTTGAGGACCGGCGCGGCTGGCTGACCGAGGAAGCGATCTTGATCTCGATTGCGCGCCAACGTAAGCCCTTGGCGATCGAAGATGGCGGCTGTCCAGTCGGCTCCGAGGCTTTGCTCTTGCAACAACGGCAACAGCAGCTCCGGCCCAAGCCCCATCGCCAAGACGTAGGCGACTTTGCCGTCGCGGAAGACTGGGACCCCGACCGTTAGGATCGGCCGTCGCAACACGGCGCCGATGATCAGGTCCGAGATCTGCGGTTTGCCCGTCTTGACAACGCGATCGTGCATTTCGCTGTTGGTCGCGCGGGGAAGAGGTTCGCCAAACGGCCGATTGGTGCTGAGCAGCTGCTGTGCCTGGGTGTCGTGCAAGACGATCGATGTTCCCTGGATCTTGAGCGCTTCGCGCATCTGACGATCGAAGGCGACAAAGTCGCCATCCTGAAGGCTCGGCGACACCGCAAGGACCTGAAGCTCCGCTTGAATGCTGCTTATCCAGCGGTCGACATCGGCAAGCAGGCCGTCGACCCTTTCGCTGACATCGCGCTCGATCTGCGCGCGTTCGTCATCGACGGTGCGGAGCATGGCGAGGCTCGCCAGGCCGACCAAAGGCAGCACTGTCACCATGATCAGGATCACGAGCCGTGCCTGGATGCCCAGGGTGAGGCGCCCCATGAGTGACTTCATGGAAGCGAATGATACATCAACCATGGCTCATCGGGGCATGCCGCAGGCGAGCATCTGCTGGGTGCGTATCGCGGCTCGCTGCGAAGGCGCGAACCGAAAATTCATAATTCGTTGTTCCGGCTCCCTCAGGGCTCCGCTGAACTCGTCGATCGGTGATGCCGATCTCGTTGTTTCTCAGCGTCCCAAACTCAGACCTGACTGATTGATCCAACGGGCAATTCTACGCGACAGGCTGGATGTGTCGGGGGTACCATCGCGATTTGCGTTGTTTCGCCGCCTGGGGGCGACGGGTCAGCGGAACATCCGCCCCTGGGGAGGGAGGCCGAGGAGGACTTGGCCGACTGTCTCGAAATGGATCGGCCGGCCTTGGCCTTGCTGGGTGCCGGCGTGGATGTCGCGCAGACGGCGCTCGAACGGGTTCTCGTTGAAGACCGCGGTCGAGCCAGCCGCACCATAGACCGTCGCGACGACGTCGCGTGCCTGGTGGATCGCCCAGGTCGTCGAGAGCCGCAGCCGAACGTGCTGGTCGTAAAGGAACTCGCCCTTTCGTTCGGCCTCCTCCCACATCTCGGCCAGGGTCTCATGAATGAAGGCGCGCGAAGAGCGCAGCTTCGCCTCGCATTGTGCGACCTGCGACTGGATGACATTGTTCTCGCGCAAGGTGCCGCGGGCGCCGCGAGGGATCTTGTCGCGCGCCAGGACGATGAACGCATCGAGCGCGCCGCGGGCGATGCCGAGCGAAACGTTAGAGAAGCTCGCGGCGTAGATCATGCCGCTGGTGAACCGATACAGCAGGCCGGGCTCCCGCCGCTCGGCCTCGTTGTCGCGCGAGGCGGTGTATCTCTGCGGGATGAAGAGGTCTTGGACCCGATAGCTGTCGCTGCCGGTGCCGCGCAGCCCGATAACCTGCCAGTTGTCGATGATCTCGGCGCTCGACTTGGGAAACAGCACGGTGCGGACGAAAGGGCGGCCGTTCGGGTTGAGGCGAGGCGTGCCGTCGGGCTCGAAGATCGGGACGTGTGCACCAAGCCAGGTGGCGTGCCGACTGCCGGTCGCAAAACCCCACCGCCCAGTCACGCGGATGCCGCCTTCGACCGCGATACCGCGTCCGGCACCCGGCAGCTCAGGCCCCCAGGCCAGGATGCCGCGGGGCGGCCCGAAAATCTCGCGCGCCACCGCTGGGTCGAGATAGGGGGCGGTCATCGAGCAACCAGAATTCTGCCCGAGGCACCAGGCGGTGCTGGGATCGGCCTTGGCGATCTCTTCGAGCACTTGGACGTAGGTCAATGGGTGGAGCTCGGCGCCGCCCAGCGAACGCGGCAGCAGCATGCGGAAAAAGCCGCGCTCGATAAGGGCCTTGACCACCCGCTCCGGGAGCTCGCGCCGCTCCTCGATCTCGTCCGCAGCAGCGACAAGCATCGGCGCGATCTCTCGCGCCCTCTCCAGATAATCGAGGGACGCGTCGGAGCGGCGCAGATCGAGTGAGGTCGACGACATTTTCTTCTCCCGCAATACGGGTTCAAGATACATCGAGTGTCGCGGTCGCGGCGACGATTTCCACATTCACGGTCCGACCGCGCGCCACCAACGCCGGGTCAGCAGCAATACCACGAGGCCCTCGGCCCCTATCGTCATGATCGCCCAGGTGGCACCAATTATCCCGGCGAGCCAGCCAAGATGGAGGAAACCGACCATGCCGACCCCGATACAGACGGAGAGCACGCCAAAGACGCGGCTGCGCATCTCGGGTGGCGCCGCAAGATAGACGAGTGTTGCTTGCATGATGCTGAAGCCGGCATTGGCCAGGCCCGTCAGCAGCAGCACCGAGGCAGCGAGCGGCGGAGAACCCGCCAGTGCGAAAACCGGCAGCATCAAAAGATATATCGCGACTCCACCAATATAGAGCCGCGCAAAATGGGGCGGCTTGGCGCAGAGAGCGATGAGGATGGCGCCGCAGAAGGCGCCGACCCCGTCCATACTTGCGAGCAGGCCGATGCCGGCGGGTCCGAGACCCAGATTATCCTGACCGATCACCGGGATCAGGCTGGTGAATGGCCAGCCGAAGGTATTGTAGATCACGGTGATGACCATCGTTCCGCTCAATCGCGGGTCGCGGCGGACCAGCATCAATCCCTCGATCATGCGTTCGAGGACGCCGGCGGTGGTGGATGGCGCGGCAGCGTTGCGATGGCGTACCCGCAGCGCGACCGCGAGCGCGAGGAGATAGCCGGCCACACTGACCGTAAACGCGCCCCCGATGCCGAAGGTCGCGAGCAAGATGCCGCCGACCGTCGGACCGAGCATGCGACTTGCGTTGTTGGCCCCGACATCGATCGACATGGCGGCGCCCATCCGCGCGGGCCCGACGACCTCGCCTATCATCGTACGGCGCACCGGGTTGTCGGTGGTCCAGGTGAGGCCGCTGATGAAGCTGGCAAGCGCGAGGTGCCAGACTTCGAGGGCATCGGACCAGGCGAGGAACGCCAGAGCCATCGAGCACAGCAGCATCAAGGCCACGACAAATACGAGCGCCCTACGCCGTTCCACCCGTTCCGCAGCGGCGCCGATCAAAGCGCCGAACAGCGCCATCGGCAGCATCCGCAACATGGTCAACAGAGCGACGACGAACGGCGAGCCCGTACGCTGATAGGCAAAAACCGCCACCGCCAGCATTTCGAGCCAGCGCACCGAGAAGACCACCAACCCGACGACCCAGAGCCGGCGAAAATCGAGCTCACCGAAGAGCCATCGTCGGGATGCTGCCCCGGAGACCGTCAACGTCACGGTAAACTTCCCGCCGAATTTGGAGAGGGGAAAGCCGGAGCCTAACGCAGCAACTGCGCCCCCGGCGCCGAGCTTCGACCGCAACCCTGCCATGCGCGCCGCCGCCAGGCTATCGCAGGCCGGCTGGAAAGCCGTTGGCCACTGTGCGAAATTGAAGCATCGTAGGTTAACCCGACTTGCGGCAAGATAAGTCGTCGGCAGAGGCGGATTAGCCGGCGCTTTGGGCCGTTCGCCGTGCGCGATCCGATCGATTGGAACGAGGGAGGCGGTGCATCTCGACGGAAGTTGAACTCAAGCTTACAGCTTCAGCAGCCGACCTGCCCGAGCTGAAACGAGCACTTGTCGAAATGTCCCCCTCATCCGCCGGCTCGGATTCCCGGCTGATCAGCACCTATTACGACACCCCCGACCGGATCCTGAAGCGCCGAGGCGTGAGCCTTCGCGTCCGGGAACAGGGCGGCCGGTTTATTCAAACCGTCAAGACCGGAGATCCTAGCAGCGGCGGTGTACTGACCCGCGGAGAGTGGGAGGACGAGCTCGCCGAGAGCCGTCCCGACACGGGCGCATCGCAGAGCGGCGAGCATTTGCCCGACGGCATTGCAGGCGCTCTGCAGCCGCTTTTCGCGACCGACGTCACGCGCACGACTGTAGCGATCGAGCCTGCCCCGGCAACCCGCATCGAGGCTGCGATCGACCAAGGCGAAATCCGCGCCGCCGGCGGCGGTGGGACCGAGCCCATCAGCGAGATCGAGCTGGAGCTAAAGAGCGGCGACGCTTCCGCTCTTTACGATGTCGCCTTACAGCTGCTCGATGTGGCATCGATCCGCATCGAGCCGCGCAGCAAATCAGAGCGGGGCTACCAGCTCGGTGAGGCGGGAGAGGCCGCACCGCCGGCCGTCCACGCGGAGCCGGTCGCTCTCGATCCGATGATGTCCGTCGAGATGGCGTTGCAAGAAATCGGTCGAGCCTGCCTCGCCCAGCTGCTGCACAACGAAGCTGCCGCGCTCGCCATGGAGCCGGAGGGCGTTCATCAGATGCGTGTCGCCGTGCGCCGTATCCGCTCGGCGATCTCTTCCTTCAAAAAACTGCTTCCGGCCGCGGATCGCCGCCGGGTCTCCGGCGAACTAGCGTGGATCGTCGATATTCTTGGAAGGGCGCGCAATCTCGATGTCTTCAGGACCGAGTTGCTACAGCCTGCCCGAGCCGCGCTGTCACACGAAGCCGGTATCGACGATCTGGCAGCCGCGCTCGATAGAGAGCGCAAAGCCGCTTACGAGCGGGTCGAGCGGGCCATCCTTTCGGAGCGACATGCCGCCGGGATGCTGCGCCTCTCGCACTGGTTCGAGACACGCGGCTGGCGCGATGGGCCGGCCGAGCGGTCCGCTCTGCTCACCTCGCCGATCGGCGAGCTGGCTCCGGGCCTGCTCGATCGACGCTGGCGCGCGGTGCGCAAACGCAGCAGAGGCTTCCGCCGATTGACGGCGCCGCAACGCCACAAATTGCGTATCGCCGCCAAGAAGCTCCGCTATACGATGGAGCTTCTCGAGAGCTTGTTCGACCAGGATGATCTGCAGGAATTCATGAAGCGATTGAAGCACCTGCAGGACGATCTCGGCTACGCCAATGACCTGCGCGTCGCACGTGACATTCTGTCCGAGCTTTGTGCCGGAGCCCGCCGGAGTCCTATGGCGCGCGCCGGCGCCCGGCTGCTCGAGTGGCATGAGCGAGCAGTTACAAAGGCCGAGCGAAAGCTCCGCAAGCGGCTCAATCGGTTGAACCGAGCCGTACCCTTTTGGCGCGAGCGAGAGACCCCCGATGTCCGATCAGAGCGGGTCGGAGCGTGATGTGGACGGCCGCGAGGCGCGGAACCTCACGGAGGTTGCATCACGCCAAGGAATGCAGGCGCTCCTCACGCGGCCTCGCGAAGAATCGCAAAGCCTGGCAGCGGCGTTGGCGCTGCGCGATGTCGGCGCGGTCATAGAGCCAATGATGGAGGTCCATTATTGCGTCGACGCAGCGCTCGACCTCGCTGCGGTGCAGGCTATCCTGTGCACCAGCGCCAATGGGGTGCGGGCGTTGGCGCGGGTCACCGGCGAGCGAGGGTTGCCTCTCCTCGCGGTTGGCGAGGCTACTGCATCGCGAGCCCGCGTCGAAGGTTTCACGGCGGTATCAAGCGCCGGCGGTGTTGTCACCGACCTCGTCCGCCTCACGGCGTCCCGGCTGCGGCCGCAGAGCGGGCGGTTGTTGCATGTGGCCGGCGATGTTGCTGCCGGAGACCTCGTCGGCGCGTTGCGGGAGCAAGGCTTTGTGATCGAGCGCCGCGTCCTTTACGAGGCGCGGCCGGTTGAAAGGCTGAGCGCGGTCGCCGTCAGCGCGCTGCGCGGAAGGACTATCGACTTTGCCTTGTTCTTCTCGCCTCGCACCGCGGCGATTTTTGTCAGGCTCGCGGGGATCGCAGGTGTCGCGGGGTACTGCCAGACGATCACCTCGTTGGCGATCAGCGCGGCCGCCGATGCGGTTCTCACCGGGCTGCCGTGGCGGGAAAGGCGCGTTGCCGAGAGACCCGATCAGGCAGCGTTATTGGATGCACTCGATTCTGTTCTCGCCGAACGGCGACAGGACTGACCATGACGGAAGGGCACGAGCAAGAACATCCGGGTGGAGCCAACCCACTCCCGCCGGTGACCGACCAGACGCTCGGCGAACGCGGGCAGTCCCCGCAGCCGGCGGGTGGTTCTCGGCAAACGGTGTGGTGGCTGGCCGCGCTCCTGCTGTTGGTGATCGTCGGGGTCGGCTTGTCGCCATTCTGGGCGCGCGACGTAGTGCCAATTCTTCCGTGGGGAAGTCAGCCGGCGGCGGCAGCGGCTGAGGACTATGCGGCGCTCGCCGCGCGGGTGGAGGCCATCGAGAACCGTCCCGTCCCGCCGCCCCCCGATATTACCGCTATCAATTCGGCGACGAGCGCGCTAGCTCGCCGGGTCGATCAGCTGGAGACGGCGCGCGGCGCGGATCGGCAGGCTGACCCCGCGGTCGCAGACATCAAGGCGGGGCTGCAACAGCTCGAAGAGCGGCTCAGCGCGGTCGAGGCGCGCTCGACTGCGCGCGCTAACAGCGAGACTGCCGAGTTCGAGAAATTGCGGCAGCAATTGTCACAAATCGACAGCTTTTCTCGCGATCTCGCTGGCCGGTTGCCGGCGATTGAGCGTCGCGTCGGAGCGACTGGCGTCGTGCGGACCGATGCCGCCCTCCTCGCGTCGCTGCTGCAGATGCGCGAAGCGGTCGAGGCGGCGCAGCCTTTCGCCACCGAATACGACGCTTTCATCGCGCTCGCGCATGACCAACCTGATCTCATTGCGGCAGCCCAACCGCTTGCGGGGCTTGCACAGGTGGGCGTAGCCAGCAACGCTGTCCTGAGCGAACGCCTGGGGCAACTTTCCGGCCGGATCGTTCCAGCCGTAGCTCCCTCCGCGGACTCGGATTTGCAGACGCAGGCTTGGGCCTGGCTAAGTTCTTTGGTGACCGTTCGCCGCGTTGCTGCCGTCTCGGAAACCGGGCAGGAGCCGGCGATGAACGTCGCCGAAGACGCCCTCGTTCGCGGCGATCTGCGGGGTGCCGTCTCGGCGCTGCAAACGCTCCCCAGCCCCATATCCGGGGCGCTTCAATCTTGGTTGCAGACAGCGCAGCAGCGGGTCGCGGCGGAGGCCACGGTAGCGCATTTGCAGGAACTCCTTGTGGGCCGCCTTAGTACTCCCCCAGAGGCGCCGCAAGGTGCACCGACCGAAGTGCCGGCGAAATCGGCCCAACCGTCGTGATCCGTGCCATTATCGGGATTTTCGCCGTCACGGCGCTGGTTGCCGCGGCAGTTTTTTTCGCCGATCACCCCGGTCGGGTCGAGATCCTCTGGCAAGGCTGGCAGGTCCAGACCTCCGTTGCCGTGCTCGCCGTCGCCGCGATCCTCGCTGCCCTGGTGGCAGGGCTGCTGTTTTCGGTGCTGTCACTGGTCTTCGACAGCCCGCGCAGGTTGCTGCGCGCGCGGCGCGAATGGCGTCGCCGCACCGGCTATCGGGCGCTCGCTCAAGGCATGGTCGCGGTCGCAGCCGGCGATCCACAAGAGGCTCTGCGCTACGCCAAGAGAGCCGATCGGCGACTCGCCGATCCACCGTTGACCTTGCTCCTTTCCGCTCAGGCGGCGCAGCTCGACGGCGACGAGGGGGCGGCAAAGAAGTTCTTCACAGCAATGCTCGAGCGACCGGAAACCGAGTTCCTCGGGTTGCGCGGCCTGTTGAACCAGGCGCTGCGCGAGGGTGATCGCAGCAACGCGCTGCGCCTCGCTGCGCGCGCCGTGGCGTTGCGTCCGGGAACACGCTGGGCGGTCCTCGGCTGCTTCGATCTAGAGGCGCGGGAGGGGCGTTGGGAGGCCGCGCGAGAAACCCTCGCGAAGGCAGCCAAGCACCGACTCGTCCCTCCCGAGCAGGCGCGCCATCACCGCGGCGTGATCCTTCACGAGCTGAGTTGTGCCGCCCTCGCCGGCGGAGACCAGCGTCGCGCAATAACCTTGGCGGCGGAGGCCCGGACGCTTAGCGACGATCTCGCCACCCCGGCCGCTCATCATGCGCAGTTATTGCTTCGGGAGGGACGCGTTGGGCGCGCGGCAAAGGCCATCGAACGGGCTTGGCGCAGAGTACCCCATCCGGAACTGGCCACGGTCTATGGCGCGATCCACGATAGGGAGCCGCCGCTCACCCGGGTCAAGTCCTTTGAGCGTCTCGCGGCACAAAACCCGACGGCGCGCGAAAGCTATCTAGCTCTCGCCGAGGTCGCACTCGATGCCCAGCTCTGGGGCGAAGCGCGGCGCCATCTGAAGGACGCATTGGCCACCGGGGCGACCCCGCGACTGTGCCGCCTGATGGCGCGGCTCGAAGAGGCTGAGCACGGCGAACTCGGACCTGTTCGGGAGTGGCTTGACCGCGCCGTCGGCGCAACACCCGATCCCCGCTATGTCTGTGCGAGCTGCGGCAGAGAGAGCCTCGATTGGCGTTCGCTGTGCCCCCATTGTGGCGCCTTCGATGCGCTCTCCTGGCGCACGCCCGGCTGGGCAGTTCCCGGCAGCAATCTGCCGGTTGCAGACGAACCGCGAGCGGCGCCCGAACTCGTGTCGCGCCTGCCGGAACTCTCCATCGCGGCGTCAGCGGGCTTGGCGCCGACGCTCGAAGAGGCTAAAACCACCGGGTCCGGCGCGCCCCGGTAGCTCAGTGGTAGAGCAACCGCTTCGTAAGCGGTAGGCCGTTGGTTCGAATCCGACTCGGGGCATATCCTTTTCAATAGCTGGGGCTTTTCAATAGCTAAGAAAAAAACACGGATCAGGGAGTGAAGCTGAACCCCGACTTCGCGTGGCTCGATGCTTTTAAAGGATCATGACGAGCGATCCCTTTTGGCGCGGTAAGCGAGTACCCCTTACGATGGCGTGGCCGATCCCAGGGCACTACTCGCCGAAAGCGGATCGCTCTTTCGCGCTCGGCCACCGCTGCCGCCCCTTCGGCTGCTGGCTTTTCCTCCGCCTTATGTGCTATCTCCGCGGCCTTGGGGCCAACCTTGCGGGCCGTCCGGTCGAAGCCAGGAGCGCGCCACATTGCGAGCCTCGAGGATCGTCAGGACGCCCACACCATGCTGCTCCGCGTTGGGCATCGATGTCGCTATTGGTCTTCGTCTTCGACGGGGCGTAGGCGCCGGCGATCTCGCGACACCTTGGTTGCTTGTAGTCCGGCCATCGTCGCCTCATCCATAGGACGGGCTGCGGCAATCCGTCAGTATGACGTTCAGGCCAATAAAGGAGGAAGCGATGATCCAGGCGACCGGGGTCGACCATGTCGTCCTGCATGTCAATGACGTACAGCGCTCGAAGAAGTTTTATACCGAGATCCTCGGAATGATCCCGTACCGGGAGGACGAGGGGCAGGTGTTTCTGCGTGCCGGCCGTCAGGGCGTGGCGCTGTTCAAAAAGGTCGGTGATACCCCGCTGACGGCCGGCAGCGATCTCAACCATCTGGCTCTCAACGTCGCCGCGGGAACGTATATTACGCTCAAGGCTGAACTGGAGAAACATGGCGTTACGGTTACGGGCCGCCCGGGCGAGGACCGCTGCATCTATTTCCGCGACCCCGACGGTCACCGCCTGCAGTTGGTGGTGCACCAGTGAGATAGCCGAGCCGAGACTGCACCCCCTTATAGACGTATAATGGAAGGACGGTCCGATCTCACCCGTACAACTCTTGCGGTTTTATTTGTCGCAGGACTGATCGCCGCTTGCTTCTGGATTTTACGCCCGTTTCTGCCGGCGGTTATCTGGGCGACGACGCTTGTCGTGGCCACTTGGCCCGCGATGCTGCGGGTTCAGCATCGACTGTGGAACCGCCGCGCGCTCGCTGTCGCGGTCATGACCGTCGCCCTGCTGCTCGTCTTCGTCGTGCCTTTTTGGCTTGCTATTACGACGATTATCGACAATTTCGACCGGATCGTAGAGTGGGGGACGTCCCTCAAATCGTTCAAGCTGCCGCCGCCCCCGGAATGGCTCGGCACGATTCCGCTATTTGGCGACCGGGCCGCACTGTTCTGGGAGAGCGTTGCCGCCAGCGGCGTCGAGCCGCTGGTCGCGAAGGCGGCGCCCTATGCCGGCGGTGCGGCGAGCTGGTTCGTCGCCGCGCTGGGCGGCTTGGGTATCGTCTTTGTGCAGTTTCTTCTCACGGTGGTCATTGCGGCCATCATGTATGTCGGCGGCGAGCGCGCCGCCGCGGCCGCGCAGCGTTTCGGATACCGACTCGCCGGGGAGCGCGGCGAGCAGTCGGTATTGCTAGCCGGCCAGGCGATCCGCAGCGTCGCCCTCGGCGTGGTGGTGACGGCGGTCCTACAGTCGGTCCTCGGCGGCATCGGCATCGCGCTCGCCGGGGTGCCGTTCGCCGCAGTGCTGACGGCAATCATGTTCATGCTGTGCATCGCCCAGCTCGGACCCTTGCCGGTGCTTGTGCCGGTCGTGATCTGGTTGTACTGGAGTGGCGCGTCGGGATGGGGGACGTTTGTTCTGGTGTGGACCATTGTGGTCGCCAGTCTGGACAGCATATTGCGGCCGATCCTGATCAGGAAAGGGGCTCACCTGCCGTTGGTGCTGCTGCTGGCCGGGGTCATCGGCGGCCTCATCGCCTTTGGACTGGTCGGCATTTTCCTCGGTCCGGTGGTGCTGGCGGTAGGGTACACGTTGCTACAATCGTGGATGGCCGAGGAGATGATCCCGCACAGCCAGGTCGCGACGCGACGTCGCCGCTGAGCAGCGCGACCGATTCTACAGTTCGGGCTGCTGTCGGTCGATCGACTTTTGGCAGCTATCGTGCAATCACAACGGAGCACCGCAATGGCTCGTGCATTTTGGCGGTATTGGGGTCTGGTGACGATCTTGACGGCGCTTGTGATCCCCACCGCTCCGAGTGCTCAGACGGCACCGAGCGCGGCCAATCAAAACGGCCCTCGCTTTCTTGTCTACTTCGACGAATTCAGTGCATTTCTCTCAGACGAAGCAAAGACCATCATTGCCGATGCAGCAAAGCGCGCCCGCGAAACAGGGGCTCACCGGATCGTCATTCAGGCGCGTGCAAGTGCCACTGGGACGGCTGAAACGAACAAATACCTCGCCCAAACGCGCAGTTCGATCGTCACAGATCAGCTGGAGGCGGATGGTATCTCGCGTCCGATGATACAGCAGGAGCCGATCGGACAGACCGGGTCGAGCGATCCGTCTGTCTATAACCGCCGCGTCGATATCATCGTCGAGCCCTGACCCTCACCAGCTGATGGTCAACGCCCCCTCGTGCATCTCGAAGCTCTTTAGTCGCTTCAAGAAGCTCATTCCGAGCAGCGAGACGTTGAGATTTTCGGTCACTGCGGCGGCAACATTGTCGATCGAGAGCTGCTCGATGCGGATCTCGCGCAGCGTTATGGGCGCCTCGCGAGCCAGGCCGTTGGCGGTCTGCGAGCGCTGACTGTACACGAGTTCGCTGCCGGCGATACCGATGGCGCGCGCGTCGTCGAGGGTCAGCGTAACCCGGCTCGCCCCGGTATCGACGAGAAACCGAACCGGCACACCGTTGACCAGGGCTGTGAGAGCGACATGGCCGCGCGGGTCGGCGCGATAAACGAGCGAATGCGTCGCGGGCGCTGCCCTGAGGACGGTCGGCGGCGGAACGCTGCTCCCCGGCGGATTTGCCGCAGGGGTGCCGGCAACGGGTGCGGGCAATTTTGCGTCGAGCGGCGGCGCTTCCGGTTTCCCGGACGCGGCGGCGGGCCGTAGGTTCCAATAGATCCATCCATAAACCTGGCCGTCAGGATATTTCACTTGGCACAAGTGGTTGCCTGCCGAGACGACGACCCCGGTCTTGTCTTCTTGATCGGTCACCATTTGGCCGACGGTGCATTGGGTCAGGGCCTGGCCGACAGCGAACGATGGCGCACCGGCGACCAAGATCGCGCACCGCGTCAACGCCCATATATTCACACTTGCGCCCGTTGGTCCGAAAAAGCCGGCGAACCAGCGTACCGGGCGACCAAATTCAAGCCGCGATAATGCATTCTAAACGGGCAGCTCATTGCGGCCGAACGAGCTCGGGGGGATGCCGAACGACAGTCCGCCGCCCGCGCTTGAAGACCGCGAGCGGTTGCCGGATTTCGGCGATCGCCTGCTCTGGCGTCGTGGCGTCGATAACGACGATATCGGCTGGGTGGCCGACGGCGAGCCCATAATCCGTCAGATTGAGCAGGCGCGCCGAGCGCTCGGTCAGCATCGCGAAACATTCGCGCAGCTGCATCAGACCGGCAATCTGAAGCACATTGGCATGGAGGTTCGCCATCCGGATCAGCGAGCAGTCGCCATAGGGTGTCGCCGGATTGAGCACGTTGTTGGTCGACAGCGAGCAGTTGACGCCTCGCTCGACGAGAAAATTGGCGTCGGCAACGCCGCGGCGGACATTGTGATCCTGGTCGCGTCCCATAAGGTACAGATCGGTCGCCGGCAAGACGGTGACGCCCATGCCAAGATCGGAAAGACGGCGCGCCAGGACGGCGGCCCGGTGCGGCGGCATAGTCGACAGTTTGGCCATGTGACCGACCACGACGCGTCCGCCGCGCCGGTATTGTTCGGTCAGCTCGCAAACGAGATGGATATTCATCGCCTCTGGCGTGTTGCCGACATCGAGATGGATGTCGATGTCGACATCGTATTCGCGGGCGAGATCGAAGATCCGCCGGATCTGGCCGTCAGGGTCGGTGTCGTAGCGTGGCGCGCCGCCGATCGCTCGCGCGCCGCGTTCGAGACCCTCGACCAATAGCTCGTCAGTTCCCGGATAATTGGTCAACCCGTCCTGGGGGAAGACGCAGATCTCGATGTCGATCGCCCACTTGTAATCGGCGATCAGCGACTGCACCGCGTCGAACCCGCGCATGCCGATCGCGGGATCGACTTCCAGCTGGGTGCGCATGCGCGTCGCGCCGTTTAGGAGGCAATCGACGAGCGTGCGCTCGGCTCTGAGGCGCACGTCCTCGACGGTAAAGTCGCGCTTTATCGCCGCGACTTGTCGCATCGGGTGGATTTCGCGTCCGGCTTCGGGCGGACAGCGGTCGATGATCCGTGACTTGTCGAGATGGATGTGCGTCTCGATTAGACCACCGCAAGCGAGGCGCCCGCCTGCATCGTAGACTTCCGCTGCGCCTGTCAGTCCATGTTCGATCGCCACTATCTTGCTGTCGGCAACACCGACGTCAACTGGCTCTGCCGATGGCCAATCCGTCAGACGGACATTCCGTACGATCAGATCCATGCTATATGAAAATGATTGGCACGAACCTCAATCTGGAGCGTCAGGTGTAGATTTTTACCAGCTCGGCATGCGCCCATTTTACGGCGTCTTCCGGCGCCATGCCCTGGACGGCCTTAGTGTACATGTCGACGATGATGAATTTGGAGATGACTTCGGCGGCGGCGCGACCGGCTGGACCGGCATAGCCGGCGAAGCGGCCGCTCAACGCGGCGGTGCGGAAGGGCGCCATTACCGGGTCGATCTTCCACAGCGCGTCGTCCTGCCACACCTTGGTGGCGCCGACGGAGAACCCCTGTTGGGAGGTGAACCACTGCCCGTAGACGTCCTTCGATTGGAACCAACGCAGGAAATCCATCGCGGCCTTCTGGTTCTTGGTGTAGGTCGGCACGAGGTTCGAGAACGGCACGTGATAGCTGAACTGCCCAGCCGGTCCCTTCGGCAACGGTGCGTGGAACATGTCGTCCTTGAGGGGCTTGCCGGTCTCGCTCATATAGTTGTCGGCCTTGGCCTTGGCTAACAAATATATCGAGGCGCCGTTGCTGGTCGAGCTGATCGTATTGGATAGAAAGGCGCGGTTGTTGCCGGCGTCGTCCCACGACAGGGCGCCCTCGTCATAGCAGTCCTTCCAGAAACCTACTGCGAACTTGACTGACTCGACCGTCTCCTTGCTGTTCAGCGCGACGGTCTTGCCGTCGGATTCGACCTCCTTGCCGCCCCACGACCATAGATAGGGGTACCAGAACGCGGGACCGTCACCAAAGGCGTGCGCGAGGGTCTGGCCGTACGGGCGCTGCTTGGCCTTGAGCGTTTTGCCAACGGTTCGATAGTCATCCCAGGTCTGCGGAAAATTCTCGAGACCGACGCCAACGTCTTTGAACCAGGAAGTGCGGTTGACGAACAACACCCCGAGGATCGTGTAAGGAACGGCGATCCACTTTTTGCCGTCGTGAGCGACATCGTGCGCGGTCGGGTAATAGCCGCCTTGCGCCTTGCCGATGTCCTCGGCGACGTCGCTGACATCGACGACGCTGCCGGCGTAGAGCTGCGGCCAGTTGTTGACCGCCATCAGAATGTCGGGGCCGGTGCCGGCTTGGATCGCCGCGGTGATGCGAGCCTGCACGCCATCGCCGTTGATCGTCTCGATACTGAGCTTGATTCCGAGCGCTTTCTGGCACTCGTCGGCGATCTTGCCCTTGAGCAATTGGTCGGAAACCGGCACGAAATCGACAAATTTCAGCCATTGCAGGGTCGTGCCCTGCGCATAAGCGGGGGCCTGCCGTGCGGCGAGAATCGCGCCGAGGCCGCCCGTTCCGGCGGCGAGCGCGCCGGCGCCCGACAACCTCAGCAGTCCGCGCCGGCTGATGCGTTTCATCTCCGCTTCCCTTGGGTCAGATCACCGCTTCGGACCGGGCGTCGAAAAAGTGTAGGCGTTCCGGGTTCAGCGCCAATCGCAGCCGGTCGTGAACATTGACGCGGATGCCGGGGTCGACCGAAGCCACCATCGTGTGAGGACCGACGGCCATGTCGAGGAGGATTTCAGAGCCGAGCTTCTCGACCACCTCGATCGTGGCGTCGAAGCCGAGTTCGGGCGGGTCGGCGGCAGAGGCGACGTGCAGGTCCTCAGGACGGATCCCCATCGTCACCTCGTTGCGAACATGGCGGCCGAGCCGGTCGGCAATCTCGGCTGGCACCCTAATGCGCAAGCCCTCGTTCTCGGCCCACAACCCGCCGTTAGTCTCGCTGAATTTGACTGGCGCAAAGTTCATCGCCGGAGAGCCGAGGAACCCGGCGACGAAGAGATTGGCAGGCTCGTTGTAGAGTTCGAGCGGTTCGCCGACCTGCTGCACCAGACCATCCTTCATGACAACGACGCGGTCGCCCAGGGTCATTGCCTCGACCTGGTCGTGGGTCACATAAATCGCCGTAGTGCCGAGCCGGTCGTGCAGTTTTTTGAGCTCGACACGCATCTGCACCCGCAGTTTGGCGTCGAGGTTGGACAAGGGCTCGTCGAACAGGAATACCTGAGGGTGGCGCACGATCGCGCGCCCGAGTGCCACGCGTTGGCGCTGACCGCCCGACAGCTGCCGGGGCTTGCGCTTCAGAAGTTCCTGAATGCCGAGGATCTCGGCCGCGTCTTGCACGCGCTTGACGATGTCGGCGCGGTCGAACTTCCGCATCTTCAAACCAAAAGCCATGTTGTCGTATACGCTCATATGCGGGTAGAGCGCGTAGTTCTGAAACACCATCGCAATGTCGCGATCCATCGGTGGCAAATCGTTGATGATCTTGTCATCAATCAGAATGCGGCCCGACGTGATAAACTCGAGCCCGGCCACCATTCGCAGTGTCGTTGTCTTGCCGCAGCCCGACGGGCCAACCAGAACCACGAATTCCTTGTCGCGGATCCCGAGGTTCACGTCCTTGACGGCGTGGACCTCGTCGAACTTCTTGTTCAGGCTCTGGATGTGGACTTCTGCCATCGTTCTCTCATGCGCATATGTTACCCCTTGACCGACCCGGTCAGGCTGGCGACGTAGTGCTCGACAAAGAAGGAGTAGACGAAGGCGACCGGGATCGAGCCCAGCAATGCCCCGGCCATCAGCTCACCCCAATAAAACACGTCGCCGCGGATCAGCTCGGACGTCACCCCCACCGGAACCGTCTTCTGCTCGGGCGAGGAGAGGAAGACGAGAGCGTAGAGGAATTCGTTCCAGGACAAGGTAAAGGCGAAAATCCCGGCCGACAGGATGCCCGGCACGGCGATTGGAAAGATGATGTAGACCATCGCCTTCCAGCGGGTCGCACCGTCGATGCGGGCGCACTCCTCGAGCTCTTTGGGGACGGATTTGAAATAGCCCATCATCAGCCAGGTGACGAATGGGATCAGAAAGGTCGGGTAGGTCAGGATCAATGCCCAAGGTGTATCGCCGAGGCGAAAGTTGCGGATGATGTCGGCGAGCGGGATGAACAGCAGTGTCTGAGGGACCAAGTAGGTGATGAAGATTATGGTTCCGAGGCTGCCGGCAAACGGGAACTTCAGCCGCGACAGCGCATAACCGGCCAAGAGGCCGCAGAATAGCGAGATCGCCGTGGCGGCGATCGAGATGATCATCGTGTTCAGCATCCACGTGCTGAACAATGTCTCGCTCAGCAGATCTCTGATGTGCTCCAGGGTTGGATTCCACGTCCAGAACGGAGTGTAGTTCGGGGCGTTCCACGGACGATAAAGCTCGCTGTCCGGCCGGATGGTGGTGATGATCATCCAGTAGAACGGGAACAGCAGTGCGACGACGAAGGCGGTCAGCGGGACGTAAAAAAAGACCCAGCGCCGCCAGAGTGCGCCTTCAACCATGGCTCAGCTTCCGGCTCGATGCCCGTCATTGCCGGGCTTGATTCCGCAATCCACGAAATGCCCCAACCTTGGAAGCACCGCATGGATGCCCGGGTCAAGCCGGGGCATGACGAGGGGGCGGGTCATAGCTCAGTGGGTCTCCACTCGGCGGATGTAAAGTAGCTGGACAATCACCACCAGTAGCAGCACCGGAAAGACGGCGAGTGAGATCGTGGCGCCTTGGCTGAGGAGGCCGGTGCCGATGCCGAGCTGGTAGGCATAGGTGGCGAAGAGCTGGGTGGCGTTGGCCGGGCCCCCGCCCGTCAATACGTAGACGAGCTGGAAGTCTGCGAAGGTCTGAATGACCGAGAACAGCACGATGACCAAGGTTACTGGCAACAGCAGCGGCCATGTCACGTGCCGAAAGCGCTGCCAGGCCCGCGCCCCGTCGATCGCCGCGGCCTCGTGCAATTCGGGGCTAATGGTCTGCAACCCGGCGAGCAGCGCGATCGCGTAGAACGGCACGCCACGCCAGACGTTGACGATGATCACCGAGATCAGCGCGAGGTGCGGGTCGCCGAGCCAATTGATCCGGCTATGGATCACACCGAGCCTGAACAGCATCCAGTTGATTACGCTGAATGTCGGGTCGAACATCCATTTCCAGGCCAATGTCGACAGCACGGTCGGAATGATGAAGGGCAGCAGGATAAAGGCTCGAGTGAAAGCCTTGCCCTTGAAATGGTGGTTCAGCAGCAACGCGAGCCAAAGGCCTAGCGCGAGCTTGAACACTGTCGCGACCGCGGTGTAAACGCAGGTGTTCCACACTGCGACATGAAAAATGTCGTCGTTCCAGATCCGCTCGAAGTTCTGCAGTCCGACGAATTGGCCCGGCACGCCAACCTTGGCGTCGGTCACCGACAGCCGCACGCCTTCGACAAACGGATAGGCGATAAAGAGCCCGAGTAAAGCGAGGGTCGGCAGCAACAAAAGCATGGCCAGCCAACGCTCGTCTTCGAGCAACCTGGTGACCGGTCCACGCCTCGGAGAGCCGGCGTAGGCGGTCGGGGTGGCGAGGGTGGTAAAGGTCATTTCGTGATCTTCTCTGGCACGGGTTAAGTCAAGCGTAGACCTTCACAAGCTCGTCATGCGCCCACTTTACCGCGTCTTCGGCCGGCATGCCCTGCACTGCCTTCGCATACATGTCGACGATGATGTATTTCGTCACGACCTCTGCAGCCGCGCGGCCCGGCGGCCCGGCATAGCCGACCATCCGCGAGACATTGGGCAGGTCACGGAAAGGCAGCATGACCGGGTCGACGTTCCATACCGGGTCCTTCTCCCAGTCTTTTGTCGCGCCGTCCGTATAGCCCTGCTGCGAGGTGAACCACTTCTCGAACACCGGCTTCGAGTGCACCCATCGCAAAAAGTCCTTGGCAGCTTTTTGGTTCTTTGAGTAGCCCATGACCAAGTCGGTGAAGGGTCCAGGCAGAGCGAACTGGCCGCCGGGCCCCTTCGGGATCTTGGTGTGGAAGATATCCTTCCATAGCGGCTCACCCTTCTCGGTCAGATACGAGTCCGGCTTCTTTTTTGCCTCCAAGTAAATCGATGCGCCATTGTTGGTCGAGCTGATCGTACCAGAGAGAAAGGCCCGGTTATTGCTCGAATCATCCCAGGCGAGGCCGCCCTCGTCGCAACAATCCTTCCAAAAGCCGACTGCGAACTTGACCAACTCGATGGTCTCTTTAGTGTTGAGTGCGACGGTCTTGCCGTCGGCCTCAACTTCCTTGCCACCCCATGACCAGAGGTAGGGATACCAGAAACCGGGCGCGTCGCCGAAAGTGTGGCCGAGGGTCTGGCCAAAGGGGTGGCCCGCGGCCTTGAGCTTCTTGCCGGCCGCTCGGTACTCTTCCCAGGTCTCGGGGAATTTGCCTTCGCTGTAGCCGATCTCGTCGAACCATGATTTGCGATTGGTCAACAGCCCGCCGCCGATCGCCCATGGAACCCCGATCCATTTCCCGTTGACGTTGTCGACGATCCGAGCGAGGTCGTAATAGCCGCCCTGAGCGTTGCCGATCTCCTCGGCAACATCGCTGACATCTGCAACACTGGTTTCATAGAGACGCGGCCAGTTGCCGACCACCATGATGACATCGGCCCCGGTGCCGGACTGGATCGACGAGGTGATCCGCGCCTGGATGTCGTTGGCGTTGATCATTTCGAGCTCAAGCTTGGTGCCGAGGTCCTTCTGGCATTGCGGTATGATCTGGGTTCGCAGCACTTGATCGGAGGCGGGTACAAAATCCGACCAGCGCACCCAGTGAACGGTGCTGGCCTGGCCATAGGCTGGGGCCCGTCCCGAGGTCAAGATCGTGGCCAGCCCGCCGCCGGCGCTTGCCGCAAACGCGCCGGCACCGGAAAGTTGCAGAAGCCTCCGCCGGTCGATGCGCGCCATATTCGCTCCTCCCTTTCGTCCCGGATCATTCCGCCGCGTACCACCAAATGTTTAAATGCAACCGCATCTCAGCACAAGGTCGGCGGGACGGTGAGGGAGGGTCTCCGAAAATGGGGCAAAGTCATCTTTTTGGCGACACTACGCGGCGGGGTCTGCTGACGGCGCTTGCCGCGGCGGGAGCGGGTATGGTCCTGTCGCGGAGCGGGTTGTTGGCGCAGCCGACGCGGCGCCTCGTCGACACCCACCACCACTATTATCCGCGGGAGATCATCGAGGCCTGGCAGGGCTACATGAGCCGGAACGGCGAAGGCCGGCTGCAACCCAGTGTCGCCGATTGGCAGCCCGCAAGCTCGCTCGAGGAGATGGACACGAGCGGCGTCGCGACCTCGATCCTCTCGCTCGCCTCGATCCCCGGCGTGTGGTTCGGCCTCGATGCATCGGGCATGCGCCAGATGTCGCGGCTGTGCAACGAATTCGCGGCCAAGATGGTGCAGGATTATCCGGGCCGCTACGGACTCTTCGCCTGCCTACCGATGCCGGATGTCGACGGCTCCCTCGCCGAGATCGCCTACGCGTTTGATACGCTGAAGGCGGACGGCATCAACCTGTCGACCAGCTTCGGCGACAAATGGCCCGGTGACCCCGCCTACAAGCCCGTGTTCGAGGAGCTGAACCGGCGCAAGGCGGTCGTCTTCTTCCACCCTTACGCGCCCAATTGCTGCGGCAGTCTCAATTCGGGGGTGCCGCCGGGATTCCTCGAATTTCCCTACGATACCGGCCGCGCCATCACCAGCCTCTTGCTGAGCGGCAGCTTGGCCCGGCTCCGCGACATCCGCTGGCTGTTTTCGCATGGCGGCGGGGTCATGCCGATGCTGGCCGGCCGCGTCGCGTTTTTCACCGCGGCCCGCAAGGACGCCGCCGAGATAGCGCCTAATGGGGTGCTCGCCGAGCTGCAGCGCCTCTATTACGACACGGCCAACGCGGCCTGGCCGGTATCGATGGCGGGCGTGCTCAAGATGGTCCCGCCGTCGCAGATCCTCTTCGGCACCGATTTCCCCTATGTGCCGACCACACTGCAAATCGACGCATTGGAGAAGAATGGCCTTTCGGCTGAGACTCTCGCCGCGATCCAACGCGAAAACGCGATCCGCTTGATCCCGCGCCTGAACGCGTGACACTGTCGGATTAAGGAGCTTTCCAATGAAACTAACAAGCGCACCCATGCTGACGCTCGCCGGCCTTGCGATCGGCGCACTCGCGGTTCTAGCGGGGGACGCCGCCGGCCAAGCCCCGGGCGCGGCCGCCCCGCGCAGCCAAGCCAGCAAGATCTTCGAGCAGGCGATGCCGAATGTTCCAGGGAAGAGCCTGACCGCCGTGATCGTCGACTATCCGCCGGGCGGTGCCTCGCCGCCGCACCATCACGCGGCTTCCGGCTTCATCTTCGCCTATGTGCTCGCGGGCGCGGTCCGCTCGCAACTCGAAGGCGGCCCCGTGGAGGTATACCGTATCGGAGAAAGCTGGTGGGAGCCGCCAGCCGCTCACCACGT
Source organism: uncultured Alphaproteobacteria bacterium (assembly GCA_963703745.1). Taxonomy (GTDB): domain Bacteria; phylum Pseudomonadota; class Alphaproteobacteria; order ATCC43930; family CGMCC-115725; genus AP-15. The sequence goes on from CAVPFL010000004.1 coordinate 907,089, forward strand.
CGTCAGCGCCAACGCCAGTCCGACCGAGCCGGCACGGCTGCTCGCCGTGATCGTAGCCGATACCGGCGCCGAGCTGACCACCTACGACCCTTAAAGCAACTGGAGAGAGGTGGATGAGCGACCTCAACGTCCTCGCGATATGCGGCAGTCTACGGACGGGCTCATACAACAAGGCGGCGTTGCGTACGGCGATCGAGCTCAAGCCGCCGGGGATGACCATCGAGACCGCGGATATTGGCTCGTTTCCGCTCTACAACGAGGATGTTCGTGCGCAAGGCTTCCCGCCACCGGTCGAGACCTTCCGCCGCCAAATCGCGGCAGCCGACGCGCTGCTCTTCGTTACCCCCGAGTACAACTATACGATCTCGGGAGTGCTTAAGAACGCGATCGACTGGGCCTCGCGTCCGCCCGATCAGCCTTTCGCCGGGAAACCCGTAGCGATGATGGGAGCCGGCGCCGGAATGGCCGGCACCGCACGGGCGCAATACGATCTGCGTAAATGCTGCGTCTTTCTCGACATGCACCCCTTAAACAAGCCCGAGGTATTGATCGGCCAGGCGCATACCAAATTCGACGCCGAAGGCCGCTTTACCGACGAGGTCGGGCGCGGGCTCATTCGCGATCTGCTTGTGGCACTCGAAGCGTGGACCCGGCAGATCGGCCGCAAGAACTGAATCCTGAGAGGAACGCCATGGATCTGGATTTCACAGGTAAGGTCGCGCTAATCACCGGCGCTGGAAACGGCATCGGCCGCGCCACGACACTTGCCTTCGCCAAAAGCGGCGCCAAGGTCGTCGTTGTCGACCGTGACACAGCGAGCGGTGAGGCGACCGCCGGGATCGTCCGTCAGCAGGGCGGGCAAGCGCATTTCGTCGCCGCCGACGTCACCAAATCGGCCGATGTGAGGGCCTATGTGAAGGCGGCCCTCGACGCCTACGGCGCGATCGACTGCTTTTTCAACAATGCCGGCATTGAAGGCAAATGGGCCCATACCGCCGAGCATGACGAGGACGCGTTCGACCAGGTCATCGCGGTCAACGTCAAGGGCGTCTTCCTCGGGCTGCGCCATGTCTTGCCGGTCATGTTGCGGCAAAAGCGGGGTGCGATAGTTAACACCGCATCGGTTGCCGGGCTCGTCGCAACCCCAGGGATGCCGGCCTATGTCGCCTCGAAGCACGCGGTCATCGGCCTGACCAAGACCGCGGCCGGCGAGGTTGCCCGCCAGGGCATCCGGGTCAACGCGGTATGCCCTGGCCCGGTCGACACGCGGATGATCCATTCGCTCGAGGCCCAGCTCAACCCGTCCGACCCGGCGAGTGTAGGCCGGCGCTACCAATCGGCCATCCCGATCGGCCGCTACGTCACGCCCGACGAGATCGCCAACACCGTCTTGTTCCTGTGCTCCGACCTAGCCTCGGCAATTACCGGTGCGCAATACGTCGTCGACGGCGCACGGACGGCGACCGGCGGCGCGGTGACCCAGGCGATGGGAAGCTAAGCTAAGCCGCGTTGCGGATAAGCGCGGACCCCTTGGGGAGGCGAGACCCACACCCATATGCGGTACTCGTGTCATGGAGTCAATTGTCATAATGATATTGCGGCGTAATGGCACCAGAAAAGGACGATTTTCATGAGAATGATACGCGGAAAGACGCCGCCGCCTAATTCCGCTGCCGGGCCGCTGCCAAACTGCATTTGGGCGCCGAAATTCCGCTGTCGTCCGGTTTCCCGGAAATCGGCTCAAGTTACTGATCTCTAGAAGATATTCGGCGTCAGACGGAGGTTTTTCGGGGCTAAAACGGGAGTTTTCCGCTGTCGTCAGGGGAACTAACGGCGGGGGTTCGGCCATCTCCCGACCCCGCCGCGGCCACGATCAGGTCCCCTTGTATTTGATCGAGCACCCGTAGGCCTGGGTGGCGGCAATTGCGACGGGCTTGCCCGCGGCTACCTCGTCGAGCGCCGCGACCAGATAGTTCTTGGCGGTCTTGACATCCGCCAAGCGTGTCGAAGGGGTGTCGTCGATCGCCCCCATATAAGCGACCCGGCCGCCGCGATCGATCACGACAATGTGCGGCGTCGCCCGCGCGTCATAGAGACGGCCGACCACGCCGTCCGGATCAAGCAGGAAATCACTCGGTGCCGCCTGCCAGCGAGCGGGATCGGCCTGTGCTTCGGCCTGTGTCACATAGCCTCGCTCGCCCGGCGCCGAAGATGCGATGGTCAGCCAGACATCGCCCTCCCCGGTGTATCTGCGCTGCAGCGCCAGCATGTTGCCGCTGTTGTAGTGCTTGCCGACAAACGGGCAGCCGTCGTTGGTCCATTACAGGATCACGATCTTGCCGGCATAGTCGCCGAGGCTGATCGCCCGGCCGCCGATATCCAGCGCGCTGAACGCCGGCGCCGGCGCACCCGTTTGGCGGTTGCAGACGCGTCGATCGCCGTCGCGCGATCGTTCGATAGCGCCGCGCCCGCGACGAGAGCGGCTGTCACGGCGATCGTCGGAACAAGCTTGGCCATAATCCACTCCGTTCGGGTCAGACTTTGCCGAGCGCGTCGAGCACGCTCGCCGCGGTAAGGATCTGCGGCAGGATAACGGGTTCGCCCTTGCCTCCATAAAGCAGATAGAGCGGGACGCCGCTGCGGCCGAATTGCTGCAGAAGAGCGGTGATTTCCGGGTTTTGTGTCGTCCAGTCGCCCTTCAAGGCGATAATGCCGCGCGCGGCAAAGGCCCGGCGCACCGCCTCGCTGTCGAGGGTGACCCGTTCGTTGATCAAGCAGGTGACGCACCAAGAAGCCGTCAGATTGACGAAGACGGGCTTTCCCTTAGCCTCGAGCGTCGAAAGCCGCTCGGCAGTGAACGGCTGGTAAACGAGCTCGTCCTGCGGCGCGGCGCTCGCCATTCCAGCCTCGGTTTTTGTCAGGGATGCGGCCAGAAAGATTGATGCGGCCGTCCCGGCGGCGGCGAGCGCGATGCCGAGCCGACGACCGAGAGGGGCGGCGAGCCGTGTCCGCCCATAGATCCAGACGGCAAAGCCGACCAGCACGAGCCCAAACAGTGCGGCCAGCGACTGCCCCGGCCCGGCTTCCTGGATCAGCACCCAAATCAGCCAGGCGACCGTACCGTAGAGCGGGAAGGCAAGGAGTTGTTTGACCAGATCCATCCAAGCCCCCGGCCTCGGCAAAACCCGCTGCCATCCCGGGATGACGGTTGCAACCAGATAGGGTGCGGCGAGCCCGAGACCGAGCGCCAGAAAGATGCCGATTGCGACCGGGTCGGGTGCGATTAGCGCGAAGCCGAGAGCGGCACCCATGAACGGGGCGGTGCAAGGGGTCGCAACAATCGTCGCTAAGACCCCCGTGAAAAATGTGCCGATCAGCCCCGTCCGGTCCGCGAGCCGGCCGCCGGTTCCGGCCAACCCCTCGCCAAAGGCGACGACGCCGGAGAGGCTCAAGCCCATCGCAAACAGTAGATAGGCGACGACCGCGACAAATATCGGGGTCTGCAACTGAAACCCCCAGCCGATCGCCTGGCCGCCGGCGCGCAGCGCCAATAGCGCGCCGCCGAGGGCGGCAAAGCTCGCCAGCACACCACCTGTGTAGGCGAGCCCATGGCCGAGTTTCATCGAGGGGTGAGCATGCGCCTGCCTGGCAAGGCTCAGAAGCTTCAACGACAGGATCGGGAAGACACAGGGCATGGCGTTGAGAACGACGCCACCGAGAAAGGCCAGCAGCAACGCCTGCCACCCGGCGAGGCCACCCTCCGCCGCCAGCCCAGCGGCGGGGTTGGCGCTTATCTCGAAGGCGCGCTCGGTGCCGTCCTGGCTGCGCAGCGCCAGAACGCCGTCGAGGGTCGCCGGCGTGGCAGTCGCGGCGGTGGCCTTTTCCAGCACGATTTCGAGACCGTCGGGCCGACGGTTCGTCCGGGGTTCGGCCCCGTGGTCGATCAACGAACCGTCATTCGGAAAAAACATCCCGGTCGGATCGCGCAGCCCCTCAAGGGCCCCTTCCGGAACCAGCAGACGGTAATTATGGGCGCCGGAGACAAAGCGGGTCTCGAACGTCGCCGGGAGTGGTAGCGTCCGGCGGACGGCAGCGAAGAGGGTCGCGGCGGCGGCGTCGGGGACGGCCGGCCCCGCGGCGACAGGTAGTTTCAGCGACAGCGCGGCGCCGCCGGGTATGCAGATCTCGGAGCAGGCGAGCCAGGACGCATCTGCCGCAAGGACGGCGGGATCACCCGTTGCAACTTCTCTTGGGACTGCGATCGGCACGAGAAGGTCGGCCGAGCCGGCATAGCCGTAATTGCCGATGCCGCTTTGCACAAAGCGCTCGGGCACGGGCCAATGAATACTGCCGGCCGAGAATCCCGAGGGCGGCCGCCAGTCGATCGTCGTCGGCAGGCCGGAATCGCCCGGATTGCGCCAATAGACATGCCAGCCGGGCTTGATCGCGAGGTGAAGGTCGACCCATAGCGTCGACGCTGGAGCAAGCGACGTCGTCTCGGCGACAAGTTCGGCCGTGACGAGGTCCTTTGGGTCGGGCGGGCCGCCCGCTCGTGCCGGTAATCCCGCGGCGAACACCGCCATCACGGCGATCGCCGGTGCGAACCCAAGGGCCGAGGAGATCCCCATTTCCGCTCCGCTGCGACGCGCCTTGCCGGCGCACTATACCACGACAAAATGGGGCGATCAGAGGGCGCTTCCAGCCTCCGCACCTCGATCGCCGATGACAATACGCCGGTACGTGCGTTATCGTTAAACTATCAACTCCGGCCCGGAATGAAGAACATGAACCAACCTCGCACGCTCGCGATCGATATCGGCGGCAGCGGGATCAAGGCGGCCCTGCTCGACAGTGACGGAAGCATGATCGGCGACCGGCAACGAGTACCGACCCCAGCCAAGCCGATCGCACCTGACGCCCTGGTCCACGCGATCGAGGAGGCCGCATCGCCGCTCGGCGACTTCGAACGGGTGTCGGTCGGCTTTCCGGGCTATGTACGCGATGGGCGAGTGCTGACCGCTCCCAATCTCGGCAGCGAGGTATTGGCCGGCTTCGACCTGCAATCTGCGCTCGCCCGACATTGGGGTAAGCCGGTGCGCGTGCTCAACGATGCCGACGTTCAGGGGTTTGGTGCGATCAAGGGCCACGGAGTGGAAATGGTGTTGACGCTCGGCACAGGTGCCGGCACGGCGATCTTCCGCGATGGCGAGATCATGCCGCATCTCGAGCTCGCCCATCACCCGGTCAGCGGGAACAAGACCTACGACGAATACATCGGCAACGCCGCCCGCCAGAAAAAGGGCAAGAAAGCCTGGAACAAACGGGTCGCCAAGGTGATTGAAATCCTCCGCGTCGTCGTCCGCTTCGATCACCTCTATCTCGGCGGCGGCAACGCCAAGCACATCGATTTTGCGCTGCCGCCCGATGTCACGATCGTGCCGAATACAGACGGTCTGACCGGCGGCATCAGGCTCTGGCGCGAGGAGCCTGAGGCCGCTGCGACGATCGAGCCATCACCTGGCGAGCCGGATCAGACCTCCGCGACCTCGACTTAGCACTCGCCCGAGCCGCCGCGGAATGTCGTCCGGGAGTCCGGCGCTGCGACGACTTGCGCTGTTGGCGGCAGCTGCGCTTGCCGGCTGCGTTCCATCTCCGCCAGAAGAAGGGTTGTTGCCGGGCCCCGCGGCGGGCATCACGACATCGCTGAATGCCCATGTCCCGCCTTTCGCACGTTGGCCCTACCAGCCGTTTTCGCGCGAAGCCGCCGTGCAGATCGCGCTGCGCGAATGGCGCGCTTTCGGCCAACAAGTGGTCTTCCCGAACACCGAGCTGCCGGTGGACGAGGAGCGGCAGGAGGGGATGTGGCAGCGGGTCGGCGAATATTGGTGGCTCGGCCTCGACCCGCGCTGGAAGGAGCAGGCCTGGACCGGCATCCACAACGAGAACGGCGAGGTCTTTCCGGAAAGCCAGGACGGCAACTACGCCTGGTCGGCGGCCTTCATTTCTTATGTGATGCGGATGGCCGGCGCCCGCGACCAGTTCCCTTACACCGAGACGCACTCCGACTACATCAACGCCGCACGCCGTCACGGAATGGGTCTCGAGCCCGGCACGGCGCTGACGGCCGAGCGGATGGAGACCTACGCGCCGCAGCGTGGCGACCTGATCTGCTATTGGCGGGGCCGACGGCCGGTCACCTATGACGATCTGCCGACGACAAGCCGGTTCGGAGGCCATTGCGACATTGTCGTCGAGATAAAGCCCGGCGAACTCGACGTCATCGGGGGCAATGTCGACAATGCCGTCGCGATGAAGCACATCCCAGCCACTGCCGATGGCCATCTCGCCGGGCCGGACGGCATCGTGCTCGACCCCGACCACAACTATTTCGTCGTGCTGCGGGTCGAATACGCGCAGTAACGCCGTCAGGCCTTGCCCGCTTCGGCCACCTCGCGGCCCCGCCCGGCCTCGATATACTGCTCGATTAGCCAAGGGTCGCGCTCAAGGACGCGCCGGTAATACGCGCGCGCGGCGCTGACGATTTGGCCGCGACGGCCGAGGAGCGCATCGCCGAACTCAAGGATGCGTAGATTGGGCCAAGCCCGCGGGCGCTGGCGGACGACCGTCAGCAGCGCCTCCTCGGCCGGCCGATCCGGGTGCATCTGCGCCAGGATCAGCGTCGCCGCCGCGGTCGAGCGCGATACCCCCGCATGGCAGTGGACGAGGAGATGGGTGCCGCGCGCCTCCGTCAGATTGCGTCCGAAGGCCAGGAGCTGTTCGACGTCGCGACGTTCCGGCGCGATATAGCCGGAGCCCGCTTCGATAACGTCATGAAAACGCAGCTCGAGCCGCCGTTGCGCGTCAAAGGCGCCTAGGGCCTCGGGTTCGGGCCAGCCTGGATCGAGGATCGACAGGACATGGGTGACGCCCGCCTCCCAATGGAACCCGAGTTCATCGATCCCACAAATTGTCACCTGGAACGGCGCCAGGCGCTTTGAGAACAATCCCATCTGTGCTTCCGAAGAAAGTGTGCGGCGGGAATATGGCGAATTTATGCGTTTCGGGACACTAGCAGCTCGTCGCAAGGCCGGTCCGGGCGACCGGTGCGTCAGCCTTCTCGGCTGCCTGCGCACGCGCTGACGCCGGGTGTCATTGGACGCCGACCGTCCCGAGCAGCAGTTCGGCGATCGACGCCGGCTTCCGTAACAATGCTCCGAGGCGGGTCAAGGAGTTGTCGATTGCATGGGCATACTGGCTGGCGCCGCCGAAAAGCTGCAATGTCTCGGGCGGCACGAATTTGATTAGCAGATCGGCCGTACCCGGCGGCACGCCGACGAAATGCGCCATCAGCATGCCGTGGTTCCGCAACAGCAGCATGGCGAGCGCTGCTGCCGCCTCGTAGGGGACGATCGGCGGCTCTTCGACGCCGACGCGCTGCATTGCGATTTCGAGGATGTCGTCGGCGCCGATCTGCACCGTAGTCGGGGTCTCGCGCAGCCGGTTGCCGACGAACGGGCGCAATTCGCGGGCGATTTGCCGCGTCGTTTCGATCAGGGCCTGCACCCGCGCCGGATCGTATTGCTCGAGGGTGCGCACCACCGCCGGGTAGAGCATCTGGCGCGCCTCGAGCCCGAATTCGAAGCCGGTCGCACGAATTCTGGCGACGAGATCCGCCCGCCCGGCCAAGAGGCCGAGACGCGGGCCGACCGTGCCGTATTTGTCGAGGCCCGTCGCACCGAGATCGACGCCGAGCTCGAGCATGCGCGGCTGGCCGAAACCCGCCGGCCCGACCCGGGCGCCGCCGGCGTCGTCCATATAGACGAGAGCACCCTGGTCATGGGCGAGCCGGACGATGGCCCGGATCTCCTCGACCGGCATCAGATCGTAGGTGACGGCGAGCCGAGTCAGGTCGACGAGCGCAACTTTCGGTTCGTCGGTGACTGCCGCTTTGAACATCGCCAGCCCGGTGGTGTCGATAAAACGAACCCCTACATGCTTCGCCGCTCGCATCACCGAGGGATGGCTGTAGCTCGCCGACACGCCGATCACCACATCGCCCGGCCTCACAAGGGTGAGATGCGTCGCCAAAGTGGCACCCGTCATGCGGTTGAACACGGCGACATCGTCTCGGTCGGCAGACCCGCCGAGATGCGCTAATGCCAGCGACTTCAGCTGCTCGAAATAGAGCGCGGGCGCGATCTCGTCATCGGCGAAGCGCAGCTCGTCGCTGCTCATCGGCAGCGAATGTTCCAGCCCGGTGAAGATGAACACTCCGTCGGGTCCGCGCTCGCGAATTAGGGACCAGGCCCGCTGCAACTTGCGAAAATCGTCCTCGGTCGTGGCGAGTATCTTGCCGCGCGCATAGGGCAGGTTCGGCGCATGCGAATTGCCAAAGCGATCGGTTGGCATCAGCTCAAGCTCCCGGGATAATCCCGCCAGATGCTCGGTTCGAGGCGCAGATACGAGCTGGCCGGATAGGTCTCCAGCCAATAGCGCGCGCATTCGGCGCCGGTCGGGTTCCACAGCCCGGGAAAGTCGCGCAGATAGGCAAGGAATTCGTCGAGCAACTGCAGACGGTTGCACCAGCCGATATGCCTCGGGTGCAGGGTCAGGTGGAAGTAACGGCCGCGCTTGTATTGCGCGTCGAACTCCGCCTTCCAGTTTCTGAACAGGGTGTCGGGGTGTTCGAGGCCGGTGCCCTTGCGCGGGAACATCAGAAAGAACTGGTCGTCGAAATGGTAGTAGTAGGGCAGGGCCAGAATGGCGCGGCGGCTGGCAAAGTCGGTCACCCAGTAATGCGGTATGTCGTCCGCCAACCCGTTGCCCATATAGGCGTAACCGGCCTCGAGCAGCAGATCTATCGTATTCGGGCTGATGGTCCCGCCGGCAAACTGATCGCCTTGCCGCGGCAGTGAAAACCAGCCGCTCGGCCGCCGGCCGGTAACCTCGGCGATGATCTCGGTCGCGCGCGCGATCCGCGCGCGCTCGTCGTCGCGCTCGAGACCACTGACGTCTTCGTGCTTAAAGCCGTTGGCGGCGATTTCATGCCCGTCATCAATCAACGAGCGGACCTTCTCCGCATAGATGTGTGCGAGTACCGCGGGAACCGCGAAGGTCGCTCTGAGGTCGTGGCGCTGCAACACCGCGAGCAACGCCGCCAGCCCCTGATTGGCGCCGAACTCGGCCTCCGGCGTCGTTAGATCGGCGGCTCGAATACCGTCCGGCCCGGCAGCGACACTCAAATCGACTGTGACGCCGACACAGCAGCGGGCACCCTGGGGCCAGCGGATTTCGTCGTCGGCGAGGCTCTTCTCGTCCGAGATCGTGTAGCGTTCTTTCCGCGGCATGCTCTGCGGCTCCTTGGGCTCACGCGGCCTGCGCCCGCGGCGGGAATTTTTCGAGACACCAGCGCGCTATTTCCTCGCAGCTCGGGAACCACACCCCGGGCAGGCTCTTCATCCGGGTGATCAGCCGGTCCAGCATCGCAACCCGCAACGCCCGGCCAGAGACGAACGGGTGCATGCAGATGTTGAGATAGCCGCCGTCACGGTATTGCTGCCGGAATGCCGCCCACCAGAGGTCGAAGACACGCTCCGGGTCGGTTATGCGCTGTGCTGCGTTCTCGCTGCCGAGCCAAGCGAAGCTGAAAAACATCGCGTCGTCGATCACGTAGTGGAACGGCAGATGGACGAGGCAATTCTCGCCCTTTTCGTCGACGACGTAGTGCGGGCGCTGATCGGCCGAGCCCTCGGATCGGTAGACGTAGCCGTACTTTCGCAGCATGGCAGCGCTGTGCCCGCTACGCGTGCCGGCCGGCCGGCGGCCGCTGATCTCTTGGATCGCGGCGACCGTCTTAGCAAGGTGATCCTCTTCGAGGTCCGCCTCCTTGGGCACACGGTGCTCCCACATGTGGTCGGCGATCTCGTGGCCGCTCTTGACTGCAGCGCGCAATGCTTGCGGATAGAGCTCGCAGGCGCGCCCCGGCGTGAAGATCGTCGCCTTGACACGGTGTGCGTCGAACAATTCGATCAATCGCCAAATGCCGACGCGGCCGCCAAACTCGCCCTTTGCCAGCTGCATCGGCGGCTCGTTTAGGAGCCGGCGCAGCAGCATCGAGTCGAAGTCGAGCGTGAAATTGACGGCGATCCGGATACCCGGCGGGTAGCCGAAATCGGGAATGCGCCGATGCCGGGCGGCGTAAGCTCCGGCCGCCTCCTGCAATTCCGCGAGATCCCGGTCGAACTGGCTGATCATCAATGCGGGTCCTGTGATTTAGATGTGACCGCAATACTACCGCGGACCGCGTTTCGCATTATGATGATTGTGACCGTGACCCTGACCGAGGGCCCCTCACCCCAACCCTCTCCCGGCTTGCGGGAGAGGGAGGGACCCGCGAAGCGGGAGGGTGAGGGGCAACCGGCTGCTGGAGGAGACACACGATGAAGAACGGCTTTCAGGTCTACGATGCCGACACCCACGTCAGTCCGGCCGCCGAAACTCTTGAGCGATACGTCGACCCTGGGTTTCGGCCGCGCCTGGCTGAGCTCGCGCCTTATCGTCAAGCCAGCGGCGAGGGTCGTCACCACTACAGCTTCGGCAGAAAATTCTACCGGCGCATTCTCGGCGAGGCCGAGCCGCGCGAAACCTTCACCGGGCGCGAGTCGCGCTGGCGCGGCGGCAAGCTGCCGCGGCCCGGCATCCAGGACGACCAGGCCGAGAACCGTGTCAAGGACATGGACGACGAAGGCACCGATGTCCATTTCCTGATCCCGGGCTCGTTCATGAGCCTGGTCGGGCTCGACGACCCGGCCTACGAAGTTGGACTGATCCGCGCCTACCACCGCCACATGGCTGATTTCTGCGGTCGGTTCCCGACCCGGTTGAAGAGCCTGATTGTTGCTTCGGCGCGCGATGTCGAGACGGCCGTGCATGAGATCCGCGAGTGGGGGAATTCGAGTTGGGCGGTGGCGGTCAAGCCGTTGCTGCCCTTCGACATTCCACCCGACCACCCCGACCTCGAACCGATCTGGCGGGCTGCCGAGGAGCGCGACCTGCCGATCGCCCACCATAGCTCGACCTGGAACCCGCCCTACTACCCGGCCTACCGCAACGTCTGGGACAACATCTTCCTCGGCCGCATGGCCTCGCATCCCTGGGGGGCGATGCGCTTTGTCGCGTCCTTTGTCGGCAGCGGGATCTTCGACCGCTATCCAAACCTGCGGATGGGGGTGCTCGAATGCGGCTTTGGCTGGCTGCCGTTCTGGGCCCGGCGGATGGACGAGCAGGCCGTCTATGTCGGCGGCACGGCACCGCTCAAGCGCAAGCCGAGCGAATATCTGACGGGCGGCCGCTTCTTCTGCAGCATCGAGCGCCAGGAGGGCGAGGACATGTTCAATACCGTCACCGGCTCTCTCGGCGACGGGGTGCTGATGTATGCCTCCGACTACCCGCACTCGGAGTGTCGGTCGATAACATCCTTGCCTGGACGAGCCTCAAGCCGGACACGCGCATGAAGCTCCTCTGGGACAACGCCACCCGCTTCTTCAAGCAAACGTAGCCGAGGCTGCTGTAATGCGATTCATGCAAGGACGCCTGGCCTCAGCGTCCATTGAGACGCCTCTTGCCCGGGCTCGTCCTGGCTCCTCCCGGGCATCTATCTCTTGAGCGGGCTACGTCTCCGCACCGAAGAGGGCCGCACAGGTCGACGATTCTGGTAGGAAATTGCGTGCGGCTGATGCAAAACGCTTTGTAGAATCGTGATCGGCAGGAGGTGCGCGATGGTGACGAGGGCCCCGTTCCTTAAGACTCGCTACGGTGGCTACCACCACCGCCAGGTGCCGCAGGAAGATGCCGGGTTGACCCACGTTGGCCCGGACACGCCGTGCGGTGAATATATGCGCCGTTTTTGGCAGCCGGTTTGCTATTCGGATGAGCTCAAGGATCTGCCGCTGAAGCTGCGGATCCTCGGCGAGGATCTCGTCGCCTTCCGCGACGGCAGCGGTGCGGTCGGGCTCTTGGAGCTGCACTGCCCGCACCGCGGCACCTCGCTCGAGTTCGGGCTGGTGGGCGCCAAGGGGATCCGCTGCTGCTACCACGGCTGGCTCTTCGACGTCGACGGCGCGATCCTCGAAACCCCGGGCGAGCCGGCGACCAGCACCTTGAAGGACCGGCTGTGCCACGGCGCCTATCCGGTGCACGAATATGCCGGGATAGTCTTCGCCTATCTGGGTCCGCCGGAGGAGATCCCGGCCTTTCCGATTTATGACAGCTACAATCGGCCGGGTTATCGGATGATCCCCGGACTGAAGTATTGCTATCCGTGCAATTGGCTGCAGATCCTCGAAAACACGATGGACGCGGTGCACACCGCGTTCCTGCACACAATCGTCAGCGGAGCGGTGTTCACCGACGAGTTCGGTGTATTGCCGGAGCTGGAATTTGCCGAGACCCCGGTCGGAATCATCTACATTGCGACGCGGCGCGTCGGCGACAACATCTGGGCGCGGATGGTCGAAAATGTGCTGCCCAACCTGCAGCAGGTCGCGCCGATCTGGGAAACCGGCCACCAGGAGCACCCGTTCAGCGGCCCGATGATGAGCCGCTGGATCGTGCCGCTCGACAACACCAATACAATGCTGATCGAGCTTCGCCATATCAGCGAGACCGAAGGTGTCGTCACCCCCGATTGGTGGGCCGATCGCAGCATCATGCTGCCCGGCCAGCTCGCCGCCGACACCTATGAGGACGGCCAGCGGCGCCCCGGGGACTTCGAGGCGCAGGTCTCACAGCGGCCAGTCGCCGTCCATGGCCTCGAACATCTCGCCACGACCGACCGAGGCATCACGCTGTTCCGCAACCAGATCCGACGGGGCATCCGGGCGGTCAAGGCAGACAAGGACCCGGCCGGCGTTTTCCGCGACGGCAGCGCCGTGATTCCAACCTACTGCAACGACACGGTGGTGCGCGTGCCCCCGGCTCAGACACCCGAGCTCGACAAGAAGCTGATGCGCGAGACCGGCCGGCGGCTGGCCCAAGGCTACATTGCGGCGCCACCGCTGCTCGCTGCCGCGGAATAGCGATCGCCCAGGAAGGTCGCGGCTGTGCCAACCTACAGCGCGTAGCGGCTGTAGCGCCCGCGCCGCGCTTCCTCGATCGGCACGATTATCTTGCCGATTGGCCAGAGTGCGAGGCCGGCGAGCTTCAGGTGCGCCCAGGCGAAGGGCAGGCCGATGATCGTGACGGCGAGCCCCAGCGCGAAGAGGAGATGGCCCAGCGCCAGCCACCAGCCGGCGAAGATGAACCAGATGATGTTGCCCAGAGTGCCCAGCGGACCGGTGCCGAGATCTTCGTGGCCGCTATGGGCGGCGCGCGATATGGCGGTCTGGCCGAAGGGCAGCAGCGTGTAGACAGCAATGTTGAAGGCGGCTCGCGCCCACGGCAGGCCGATGATCGTCATCGCCATGATCACCGCCGCGAAAACCCAGCCGACCGCCATCCACAAGCCGCCGAACACGATCCAGAGCAGGTTGAGAAAGAGGCTCATCACGGGCATCTCGTCTTCTCCGTCAACGGCCGAGATCGCGGAATTTGCGATGCAGATCGAAATCGCCCGAGGTGACTTGGCTTTCCATTTGGCCGAGCCGCGCCTCGAGGTCCGCAAATTTGCGTTTGAGGGAATGCAGCGTGTCGGCCGGCGCGGTGCCGACGCCGCGCCAGAAAGCCTCCTCGTCGGCGCTCGCATAGAGCGCCGACGGCTTCGGCCTGAGCACGATCGCCAGAATGACATACGCAACGATCGTCGGCGGGAAGAAAAAAATCAGACCGAGCACGACAACGAGCCGCACGACGATCGGCTCGACGCCGATGTAGTCGGCGATGCCGGCGCAGACGCCGGCGATGATCGCGCGGTCTCTGTCCCGCCACAGGCGATAGCGCGCGCTGCTGCTGTTGGTCCACACCATCTCTCATCCTCCTGTGCGCATGCGCCAGCCCGGCGCTTCGCTGTCGAGCACCTTCTCGAGCGCCTCGATGCGCCCTTCCATCCGCCGCGCGCTTTGCCACAGCTCACCCAGCGCGTTCTCATCGTCGCCCGACAGCCGGCGCGCGTTCCGCCACTGCGTGATGTAATGGAGGATGATCCAGATCGGCGCGACGACGACCAGGAAGAGAATGCCCAGGACGAAAAATCCGCCGTGAAAGAACATGGCACCCTGCCCTCGCTAGCGCACGGCTTGCGGGCCAATGCTGTTGCCGAGCCGTTCCTTTAATGCTTTCAGCTCTTCCTCGACGCTGCTTTCCGCCTCGAGCCCGGCGAGCTCGTCGGCGACCGTCTTCCTGCGACCGAGATCAAAGACCTCGACCTTGCCCTCCATCTCGTCAAGCGCGCGTTCGACCTGCTCGAAGCGGGCAAAGGCGTCGGTGATGCGCTCGTCATAGAGGTGCGTGCGCAGCTTGATGCGGTTGACCGAGGTCTTCTGCCGCGTGACGATTGCCTTCTCGCGCATCTTGGCGTCGGCGAGCTTGGTCTGCAGCTTGGCAATGTCCTCGTTCTGCTTGGCGAGCGCATCCTCGATCTGCTGGTGCTGATGGTGCAGCGCTGCGAGCGCCTCGGTGACGCGCGCCTTGGCCAGGAGCGCGCCCTTGGCGAGGTCTTCGCGGCCCTTGGTGACGGCGAGCTCGGCACGGCGCTGCCACTCCTCCTGCTCGCGCTCGAGGGTGGCGCTGCGGCGCTCGACCTCCTTCTTTTCGGCGATCGTGCGCACGGCCGAGGAGCGCACCTCGACCAGCGTATCCTCCATCTCCTGGATAATGAGCCGGATAATCTTCTCCGGATCCTCGGCGCGGTCGAGGATGGCGTTGATGTTGGAGTTCACAATATCGGCGAGGCGAGAAAAGATCCCCATGCTGGTCATCCCTTCTGTGGGAGCGACAGCCGCTCCGTTCTCACTTATCTAAGCAGGCTCCATGCCACTCCGCTCGGTCCAATACAAGCCGTTGAAAACGCTGAGGTGATGGTTCGCTGCTTGCCGAGGCAGCGAGTTTCGTCTAGGTGATATTCACTGAATTATAGAGTTTTTAACCAAAAGTTAGTGTTTTCTATCAAGACGGATCGTGATTTGCCGCCGCTGGTTGGTGAGGCGCCCGCCTTCCGTGCCGCGTTGGCACATGTCTCACAGCTTGCGGCCCTCGATCGGCCGGTGCTGGTGGTCGGAGAACGCGGCACCGGCAAGGAGCTGGTAGCGGCGCGGCTCATCTATCTCTCGCCGCGGTGGGACAAACCCTTCGTCAAGCTCAATTGCGCCACACTCGCCGAGAGCCTGCTCGATAGCGAGCTCTTCGGCCATGAGGCCGGCGCCTTCACGGGCGCCACGCGCCGCCGCCTCTCGCGCTTCGAGATCGCCGATGGCGGGACCTTGTTCCTCGACGAAATCGCCACTGCCTCGCTTGCCGTGCAGGAGAAGATCCTGCGCGTGATCGAATACGGCAGCTTCGAGCGCGTCGGCGGCAACGAGGTGCACCACGTCGATGTCCGCGTCATAGCCGCCACCAACGTCGACCTGCCGGCGCTTGCCGAAGGCGGCCGCTTCCTCAGCGATCTCCTCGACCGGCTGGCCTTCGACGTCGTCACCGTCCCGCCATTGCGAGAGCGCGTCGAGGACATCCCATTGCTTGCCGAGCATTTCGGGCGCGGCATGACGCGCGAATTGGGCCGCGCCGTGTTTCGGGGGTTCACGGCGGCGGCAATCGCGCGGCTCGTGAGCTATCGCTGGCCCGGCAACGTCCGCGAGCTCAAGAACGTCGTCGAGCGCAGCCTATATCGCTGGCCGCGCTCGGACGCACCGATCGACGACATCGTCTTCGATCCCTTTGGTTCGCCGCACCGCCCGGCCATGCCAGCGGCCGCATCGCCGCCGCCACCCGCCGCCGAGCCCGTGGCGCCAGCCGATTTCCTCGGCCGCGTCGCAGCCTATGAGCGCAAGCTCCTCTCCGAGACGCTGGCGGCGAACCACTTCAACCAGCGCCGCACCGCCGCGGCACTCGGCCTCACCTACGATCAGCTGCGCCACCACCTCAAGAAGCGTGCGCTCAACGCGCGGCACTGACCCCGGCCCGAGCACAGATCGAGGAGGCCGTGGCGGCCGATCCCGTCGGATTAGACGCAGTTCGCATGACGGTTCCGTAGTGCTTCCCTGTTGCGCAAATTCGGTTCCCTGTTCGGTTGAATTAATTCCCTGTTCGGCTGCGTAGGGAATTTGCCGGCCGATCTGCAGGATTCCAAAGGCTTGGCGATGTCGGCCGGCGGTCGTGCGGCGCCGAAACAGGGTTTTTGCGGTATTATGTATCAGACCCACCTATCTCAATTTGCTCGTCGTCACCACGGTTCTCCTCGGATCACGGTCAGGATGCCGTCTTGGAACGTGAGGTATCGGAAGGCACCGCCATAGCTACGCCGGTCATAGGTCCACTTCTCGTAACGATGCCCCTCGACGTTGCCGATCTGGTTCACCTCGTCAGGCGCGCAAATGGCCCGAACGGCGGCGATCGTCATGCTGATATGAACCGGCACTCCCTGCTGGCAGTTCTCATGATCTGCCAATCTCCGGCAGAACCGCCTGTCGTATTCTCGCACGCCACCGGCGAACAACTCGGGATTTGCGGCCACATAAGCGGGATTGAGTTGGCGATGGAATGGGTCGCCGATGCAATGCTCGATCACCTTGCCTGTTTGGCACATCCGCTCGGAGACACGAAGCCCCTCGGCGGTTTGGGCTGAATGCGCAACAAAAGCGGGATTGAGGTGGCCGCCAATACACTGGTCAACGGCGAGCGCTGGCCCGGCGGGGCAAATCACGACGGCGGCGAGGAGGATCAATCTCACGTCAGGCATGCGAACGGTAATGCCAGAGGATAGTTGCTTAACCGTTATAGGATGATTTCGTGATCATAAATGGTACTATTCAGGCGGAAACGACCAGCGCGGCTCCGTGGGCTGGAACGGCTCTCGTGGTTTGTGGCCTTGATGAAATGCTTGAATTTGCGGCACACGAATTCTGCGAGATGATCGAGATACTCGATGGCCTCATCGCGGATCATCGAGCGAATGGGAACGCTATTCTGGAAGATGAGGGGGCATCTTACGCAATTCGGAGATTTGAAAGAGTTGCCAAAAACTGCAGAGAGATAGATATTTCTGATGTCGCCGATCTAATCGATAACACAAAGCATCGTATTAACCATGCTTGTCCGGTTGACACCCAAAGCTACTAAATCTTGAGGGCCTCGATGGAGCGTTTCATCGATATCGTGCTGTCGGTGGTCGCTGGCTCCTGCCACCATCCCGCCGGATCGAGATGTTGACGACCGGGGCAGCGCCCCCAGCCGCGGTGATCGAGGGCATGGAGGGCCTATTTGTGGTTTCCCGCCCTGTGCTCCGCCGCAGGATGATTGGCCGCGTACGGAACCAAAGGTCGCCGAGCCTCCCCCGAGCCGAGACGTGATCAAGATATGGCGTCCTTGGGTGTTAACCGGATGAGCACGGTATTAACAAGGGGGTGTCTTGTTCGGTAGTTATGGAGAAAGGTCAGAATATAAGAGATTTGATATATCAGAGACTGAGTAGCCGAAAGTTTGTATACGTTACAAGACGCAAAACCGAAATCATCTTAAATTTTGAAGATGATTGGCAAAAAATCTTTGACAGTTTTGGAAGTATTGGCAGAGACGCGCGAGACGCAACGGAGGCTTATGCCTTCGAATTAAATAATGCCTGTGTGTTCCATGCGATGATGGTTTTAGAAAAAGGATTGGGCGCGCTTGCGAAAGATGTTGGTGTTGAGTATCATCGTGATACGTGGGGAACAATTATTAAGAATATTGAGAAGAAGATTTCAGAATCATTGCCAAAACTTGATAAGGAAAAGCGATCTAGGATCGCAGCGGCTGCTAAAGAATTTACATACTTTCGAGTTGCTTGGAGAAATCACGTTGCTCACGGTTACGATAATTACAACGAGAAGGAGGCTTACGATATCTTAACGCATGTACGGGACTTTATGTATCGGATCTCTGTATTTCTCAATGAGAACGACGATTTAGACGTTGTCGCGTAGTATCCATTTTGAGCCGCGACCAAAACCAACAGATTCAATTATGCCTTCACGGCGTAACCGTTTGACGATTGAGCCGACCTGATCGCGGATTGATGCTCGCAGGATTGCATCGGAGGGATCAAAACCTTTCGCCATCATGGCGCGTGTGGTGATCTCGTCTGTGCTCAAGGGCATACCCTCGGCGACCCGGAAGATGCCTAAGCAGATCCGCGAGAGTTCGTTGCGGGCAAAATAACGGGTGCGTCGGTAGACTCGTTTCGGCCGGATCGACTCGGGATCGAGATCCGTCGCGAGGATGTGCAGGACGCCGTCGATATGCGCCAGATCGGCCCGGTACGTAAGCGTCCGGTTTTGGCCGTGATTAGGGGGATCAGGCGCGATTTGGGCAATTGCGGGCTGACAGGCCCACGGGATCAGGGGGCGATTTGGGTGATTGGGGGCTGGTAGGCCCAGGGCATCAGTTCGGAGATGCGGTTGATCGGGTGGCCGTCGGCGATCCTGGCGAGGGTGTCTGTGAGGTAGGCTTCCGGATTTACGTTGTTTAATTTCGTGGTCTGCAGGATTGAGTACATCGCGGCGGCACGCTCGCCGCCGGCATCGCTGCCGGCGAAGAGCCAGTTGCGTCTGCCGAGGGCAATGCCGCGCATTGCGTTTTCGGCGATGTTGTTGTCGGGTTCGAGCCTGGCGTCGGTGGCATAGCGGGTGAGCGCGGTGCGCCGCTTGATTGTGTAGCGCAATGCCTCCGCCAATGCCGATCGGGCCGAAAGTTTCTTCTCTGCAGCCTGCGCCCAGGTGAAGAATGCATCGAGCAGTGGAGTGGCGGCGGCGCGATGCGCCAGCCGCTCGGCGGGCGGTGCGAAGCGGGCCTTGTCCTCGATAACGTAGAGTTCGGCGATCTGATCGAGCGCCGCCTTGGCGACGGACGACTTCGTGGTTTCCCACACATCGAATATTTTTCTGCGGCAGTGGCTCCAACAGGCGACCTCGGTGATCGCTGCTGTCGCCCGAGCCTCCGGCCCGGTCTGCCGCGGCTCGTAGAGCGCGGCGAACCCGCTGTAGCCATCGGCCTGCAGGAAGCCCCGGAAGCAGGCGAGATGGGCGGCCGGATGTTCGCCGCCGCGGTCGGGGCTATAGAAGTAGGCCGCCGCCGGCGGTGCCGGGCCGCAGAACGGCCGGTCATCACGGACATAGACCCATAATCGTCCGGTCCGGGTGCGGCCGAGGCCGGGTTCGAGTACCGGAACCGGCGTGTCGTCGCCGTGGATCTTCTCGGCGGCAAACACGTGTTGCTGGATCCCCTCGACGATCGGCTGCAGCAGCCAGACCGCCTGGCCGACCCAATCGCTCAATGTCGAGCGGTCGAGATCGAGCCCATCGCGGGCATAGATCTCGCTCTGCCGGTAGAGCGGCAGGTGATCGGTATATTTCGAGACCAAAAGATGCGCCAGCATGCCGGGGGCGGCCCGTCCGCGCGGTGTCGGCAGCGCCGGCGCCGGCGCCTGGGTGATCGCATCGCAATACCGGCAGGCATATTTCGGCCGGACATGCCGGATCACCCGGAACCGCCCGGGGATGTAGTCGAGCACCTCGGTAACGTCTTCGCCAAGCTTGGCCATGCCGCCGCGGCAGACGGGGCAGATGCAGGCCCCATCATCCTCCGGTTCGTGCACGACCTCCTGCCGGGGCAGGTGGTCCGGCAGCTTCTTGCGCTTTGGCTGGGTACGTTCGCGGATCGGCAATGGCCGGTCTTCGGCGACGGCCTTACTGAGTTCTTCTACTTCGCCGGTTTCCAACTCTTCGAGCCGCAGCTCGAGCTGTTCGATCTGCCGGGTGACGCGCTCCGAAGAGCGGCCAAACTGCATCCGCCGCAGCTTGGCGATCTGAAACTTCAGCTTCTCGATCTCCAGGCTGCGCAGCTGAACGGCGAGCCTTGCCGCCTGCAGTTCCGCGGTCGCCGCCGCCAGCTCGCTCTGGCAGGCCAAGGCAAAGGCCCGCAGGGCATCGGGGTCGGAGGGCAGATCGGCGGAAGCCAGCGACATGCGCCACCCTTAGCGAAGGCAACCTCGGGTAGACCAGAACAAATCGAGAATCGCTGATATGTTACAACAGCATGGGTCGCGGCGGCGCCGGCGGTGCTATCGTGCGACGCCAGTCCATCGCCTCGATCAGCAGCGCCAATTGCGCCGGCGTCAGCGTCATCGTCCCATCCGCCAGCGGCGGCCAGACGAATTTGCCGCGCTCCAGACGCTTGGCAAACAGGCACAGGCCGCTGCCGTCCCAATACAGGCCCTTCAAATAATGACCGCGTTTGCCGCGAAACAGGAAGACATGGCCGCTGAACGGATCGGCGCCGATGATCTGTTGCACCTTGGCCGCCAGACCATCAAACCCGGCGCGCAGATCAATCGGCTGACAGGCGAGAAAAACCTTGGTTCCCGGTGCCAGGCCGATCATCGCAATCCGCGCACCGCCGACAGCACCCGCCGCAGCGCTGCCTCGTCGACGCCGCCATCGACCCGCACCCGAACCCCCTGCGGCAGATCGATCTCCATCACCCCGGCGCGCTCCGCTAACGCCGCACCCGCGCCCCGCGTGCCGGCGGCGACGGCCGCCATACGCATTGCCGAGGCGTAGGGCTCCGCGACGGTGCCGAGCTGGATAAATTCTGTCGACCCCGGCGGCGGCGGGGCTGAGCCTCGCGCGATCAGCCGCGCCGCCCTCCACGCCGATCGCCAATTATAGAGCAGGCTCTGCGAAATCCCGTGCCGCCGGGCAACCACCAAAACCCGACCGCCGGTCGCTTCCACCTCGGCCAGCAGCGCCGCCTTCTCGCCCGGCGTCCACTGCCGACGACGCTCCACCCGCGCTACAATCTCGCCGTCCACTCCAAAGCTCCTTCTGTACCTCCAGAAGGAGCAAGCTTCCCCCAGTGACCCCGCCTTGACTACGCCCAATAGGCCGGTTCAGACCGGACGCTTACCCCGGTACTGATCGATTTGGCCTTGCAGCTTGTTGACGATGCCGGCGAGTTCCGCTCGTTTGGCGATCAGGCGCGAGACGACGTGATCCGTCATGCTGCGGCCCTTTGCCAGTACCCGCACCAAATGGCGCTCTTGGGATTCGTCAGCGCGGCATTGGCGACCAGCTTCAAGTGATAGCCGTTCGGGACGCGCCGGTTATCCTCGCGCCATGCCATTTCGTTGGCGTACTGGTAAAGATACCGACCGCTCAGCCGATGATGCTGGCCGATCTCGGCGCGACGCAGGCGGGAGAAATACAATTCGGCTTGGTTGACGTTCACGCCATCGTCGGTGACGTACTCTTTCGAGTGATTGACCCGGCGGGTGTCATAGGACGCGTGCAGCCGCTCCCAGGCGCTCGATTCGTCGGCATGAACGATCGTGCCGGCCGCGACATGCTGGCGGATCAGCGGCACCGCCGCGCTCTCACGCGGTACGATGAACGGCAGGGTGCGACCGAGGATCTCGCGGGCAACAACCACGACCTGGCGCTTGCCGGTCTGCTCTTCGGCGAGCCGGCGATCCTTGCGATCCTCGATCCGGTTCTCCGGCTTGGAGTGGCCGCCGAAATAGGCGCCATCGACTTCAACTGTGCCGGCGAGCTCGGGTTCGTCGGGGTTGTGAACCTGCGAGCCCATCGCCTCGCGCAGCTTGTGGGCGAGAACGAAAGCCGTCTTGTATTGAACGTTGAGATCCCGACCGAGTGCGAGGGCGCTGATGCCCTTGACGTGGTCGCAGAAGATCGCGACGGCCGCGAGGTAGTCGCGAATCGGCAGCTTGCGGAAATGAAAGATCGTGCCGCTCGTCACGCTGAATTGCCGCTCGCAACCACGGCAGCGCCAGATCGGCCGGCATCGAAAGCCGTACACTTCGCGGCAACCGCAATGGGGGCAGTAAGGCTTGCCCTCGTTGTCAGACCAGCGGATCGCGACGAACCGGGCGTGCGCTTCCTCATCGGAGAGCCGGAGAACCTGTCCGAGGGACAGGCTCCGTGCGGCTGAGGTGAGGAGGAAATGTTGCATCGATCGGTCAACGAATAACGATGACCTAGAATATATTCGTCTATCACACAGGTCAACTAAATTCGTTGACACGGAGCAAAAAATGTCGTATTAACCGCGACATGAGCCCGGAGCAATGCCTAGCCGCTCGCGGGTGGCTCGGGTGGACCCAGCAGGAACTCGCCCGCAAAGCCGGCGTCGGTCTTTCGACCGTGCGCGACTTCGAGAAAGGCGAACGGAAGCCGATTGCGAACAACCTTGCGGCGATGACGCGGGTAATCGAGGGGGCTGGTCTTCGACTGCTCTTTCGCGAAGATGGGGAACCGGTGGGGATCACGATCAACCATAGCGCCTCGCCTTCAAACGAGTTGAAGTGAGGTCAGCTTTCGGATAAACTCCAAGTGTCGTCTGGGTCGTCCGAAAGTTGACCAGACGTTTCCGCTTCCGGCGAAGGGAGCGGTCGAGATGGTCGGGTGGGTAACGACACCCGACCATCTTTCATTCTAAATCGCAGTTCCTGGGTTCGTCAATAGCCGATTGTGCGGACCGATGGTTTTTGTTACGTGCCGGGAGCGGCGATGGCGAATTTTACTTCGGTTTTTCTTGCGGATTTTCGCGACTATTTTCGCGCCTCTTTTCGGGCCGATTTTTAACGAATGGCCGTCAGGTGCGTTTGATACATAATACCGGGTTTTTGCCAGTATTTTCCCGTAAACCAGGGAAAAGGGGCGTCAGCCGCTCCGCGCAGCGAGTGCCTGGACCCGCGCGGCGAGCCGCTGCAGAGGTGCGTCCGCGAGGCCGAGAGCGGCAAGATGGCGGACGGTGCCGGCGAGATAGTCGCGGCAGGCCCCGCGCCGGCCGACCGCACCCGCGATGATCCGCGCCGTCTCGTCGGGCGACAGCCGTCCGGCATAGTCCGGGTGGTCGCGGCGCACCGTGAAGCCAAAGGCTTTCCGAGCGCCGCATCGAGTCCGCACCGGCAGCAGCCGCATGTCATACACCCTGGGTGCGGTCATCTCGCGCGCCCACAGGCGATCAATCGCGGCGGCGAGCGACTCGGACGGCAGGCGGAGCACGATCCCCCGGCAAGCCCCGCCGCGGTCGAGACCGAGGGTCAGGCCCGGTCGTTCCCGGGTTCCCCGGTAATCATAGGAGTAGAGGCAAAAGCTGCGATGGTAACCGCGCAACAGCGCTGGCTCAGCCTCGGCACGGGGGCAATCCGGGTCCCACATTAAGGAGCCATACGCAAAGATCCACACCGGCTCGACGCTGTCGCGCAGCGCCGCGATATCCGGCGGCATCGGATCGGCAAGGGCGAATTCGGGTGTTCCGTCGAGCATTGGTTTTGCGGGTGTCGCCGGCCGCTGGCGGTGGTCGAATGAGGTCATTATAACTCTGCCATGCGCCGTCCGCCGCGTTTCGGCCTCGTCGTCGTTGCCCTGCTGCTGGTTTTGCTCGGCGCCTATACCGCTTATTGGCTGGTCGTCGCGAGACGGATCACGGATGGTGTCGCCGCTTGGGCGCAAACCGAGCGGGCCGAGAAGATCGATGCCTCGTGGGAGAAGATCGGCGTTGCGGGCTTCCCGTTCGCCTGCCGAGTGGAACTCGAGAACGCCGTGCTGCGCGACGGCCGTCTGACACCATCGCCGGAACTGCGCATCTCGGCGCTTTCCGCCAGCGCTCGGCCCTGGGACTTTGCCAGTTGGCGATTGATGGCGCCCGCGGGCTTATCTGCGTTACTTGCCGGAGGCAGCGAACGGCCGCCGCTGAAGCTAACCGCTCACGCTGCCGATGGAACGCTCATGGCCGATCCCGAAGCGGGCACCAGCCTGTGGCTGAACTTGGAGGACATCACCGCCGAGGCCGGCGAGTTGGTTGCGATCGCTTCGGCCGACGCCTGGGTGATCCTACCGGCAAAGCCGCCGCGGTCGCTCGGCGAGTCAACCCTCGGGGTGGCGCTCGATCTGCGCCAGGTGCAGCTTCCAGTCATGCACTCGGTGCTCAACGATACGATCGAGGAGCTGGCATTCGGCATCACGGTCAAAGGTGCGGTTCCGAGCGGCAAGCTGGCTCAAGCAGTTTCCGAATGGCGCGACGCCGGCGGCACGGTCGAGCTCGACAATCTGCACCTGAACTGGGGTGGGGTGGGAGCCACCGCGAGCGGCACGATCGCGCTCGATCAGGAGCTGCAGCCGATCGGCGGCTTCTCCGGGGCGATCGAGGGCTATGACCAGATCGTGACCGGATTGGTCCAGAGCGGACGGATGCGCGCCGATTATGCCGGTCTCGCGCGGTTGGCGCTGGCGATGCTGGCAAAAGCTGGACCGGACGGCAGGCCCGAGATCAAAACCGCGTTCACGATACAGAACGGGCAGATGTTTCTCGGCCCGGCAAAGCTCGGCAAGGCGCCCCGCCTTGCTTGGAAATGACCGGACCTAGAATGGCTTCGATTTCGGCGGCATCTGCTGCGGCGCCTGGGCCCGTTCGTACATGCCGTAATCGCGCATCACGGCGGACACACGGATCCGGTAATCGCGAAAGATCCGGTCGCGCCCCGTGCGTTGCGCCGCGTGATGCTGCTCCTGTTGGCGCCAGCGGGCGATCGCCTCCTCGTCGCGCCAAAACGACAGCGACAGGATCTTGTCCTTTTGACTCAAGCTCTTGAACCGCTCGATCGAGATAAACCCGTCGATCTTCTCGAGCTCCGGTCGCAGGCGGCCGGCGATGTCGAGGTAGTCCTGCAACCGATTCGGCTCCGGCTCGACTTCGAAGATCACTGCAAACATCGCCTTCTCCCTCGCGACCCTCGGAAGCTAGCTGCCTTACAATCGTGCCCGTCAGGCTTGTTTTGCCTCGATGATCGAGCGCCGGATCGCCCTCGTCCGGGTGAAGAGATCCTCTAGCTTGTCGCCCTCTCCCCAGCGGATCGCGCGCTGCAGCGCGGTCAGATCTTCGTTGAAGCGCTGCAGGATCTCGAGCACCGCTTCACGGTTGTTGAGGAAGATGTCGCGCCACATCACCGGATCCGAGGCGGCGATCCGGGTGAAGTCGCGAAAGCCGCTGGCCGAGAACTCAATGACTTCGGATTTGAGGCTGTCTTCGAGATCGGTCGCGGTGCCGACGATCGTATAGGCGATCAGATGTGGCAGGTGGGAGGTCACCGCCAGCACCTTGTCGTGATGGTCGGCGCTCATCGTGACGACGTGCATGCCGACCCGCTCCCATATGCGCGCGACCTCGGCCACCGCTTCGGAGGGAGTCTCGGGCAGCGGGATCAGGATGCACCAGCGGCCGCGGAACAACTCCGCAAATCCCGCCTCGGGTCCCGAATGCTCGGTCCCGGCGACCGGATGGCCCGGGACAAAGTGAACTCCGGGCGGCACATGGGGGCCGAGGTCGCGGATCACCGCCTGCTTGACCGAGCCGACATCGGTCAGGATTGCACCCGGCTTCAGCGCCGGGGCGATACGACGTCCGATCTCGGCATAGGCCGAAAGCGGCGTGGCGATCACGACGAGATCGGCGCCCGAGGCCGCCTCGGCAGGGTCGTCGGTCGTCTCGTCGGCCAGTTCGAGCCGGCGCACCGTCGCCAGGGTTTCCGCGCGGCGGGCGCAGGCGACGATCCTCGTCTGCGGACTGTCGCGCCGCAAGGCGCGGGCCAGCGACGACCCGATCAGCCCGATGCCGATCAGCGCCACCCGGTCCAATTGGCGTTCAATCATCAAACACTACCCTCGGTGACAGCGATTGGATTTCCCTGCACGTGCCGAAAATTCCGCTGCAAGGTGCCAAAAATTCCGCTGCAATTCCGCTGCCGGTCGGCTTGGCCGAGTCAAACTCATCTATTTGATTTACCTATGTTTTCGGTGCCATGAGAGTAGTTTTTAGAGAGCCGAACGCTTTTGCCCCTGCTGGCAGGGGAATTTTCACCGCCTAGCCATGAAGTCGCCGAGGGTGGCCGCGACCCACTGCATCTCCTCGCCGGTCCCGATCGTAATCCTCAGATATTGGGGTAGCCCGTAAGCCCCCATCTTGCGCGTCAAGATGCCGCGCGACTGCAGATGGGCGAAAACCGCATCGGCATTCTTGCGCGGATCGTCGGGGAAGCGGGCGAGCACGAAATTGGCCACACCCGGGGTGAGAGGGATGCCGAGCGCCGCCAACCGCTCGGAAAACCATGGCAGCCAGCGCTGGTTATGAGTCTGCGCGCGGACGAACGCTTCGACATCCTCGACGGCGGCGACACCGGCGGCGAGTGCGGGTGCGTTCACGTTGAACGGACTGCGCATTCGATTGAGGACGTCGGCGATCGCCGGCGGGCAATAGGCCCAGCCGAGCCGGAGCCCCGCAAGCGCGTAGATCTTCGAGAAAGTGCGCAACATCACGACATTGTCGGCCCGATCGACCAGCGCCACCCCGGCCTCGTAGTCGTTGCGATTGACGAATTCGGCATAGGCGGCGTCGATCGCGAGCACCACCGAGGGCGGCAGGCCGGCGTGCAGCCGTGTCATTTCCGCGGCGCCCAGATAGGTGCCGGTGGGGTTATTCGGGTTGGCGATGAAGACGATGCGGGTCCGTTCGGTCACCCTCTCCAAAAGTGCGTCGACATCGGTCGTGAGCGCCCGCTCGGGAGCAGCGATTGGCGTCGCGCCGGCCGCCTGCGCATTGATCGGATACATCAGGAAGCCGTGGCGGCTGTAGAGAACCTCGTCCCCCGGACCCGCATAGGAGCGCAGCAGCAGCGTGATTAGCTCGTCCGAGCCGGCGCCGCAGACGATGCGCGCCGGATCGAGCCCATGGGCTCGCCCCAGTGCCGTGCGCAGCTCATCGGCGCCGCCGTCGGGGTAGCGGTGGATCTCGCCGGCAAGAGCGCGGTAGGCAGCGACGGCTTTGGCGCTCGGCCCGAGGGCGCTTTCGTTCGAGGCGAGACGGATCGGCCGCTCTACACCGGCAATTTTTGCCTCGCCGCCGACATAGGGAGTGATTCCGAGGATACCCGGGCGCGGCGCCGGACCCGCTGCGGTCATCATCCGCTCAGCCTTTCGCCGCGCCGGTGGCGCATCCCGCGAGCCCGCCACCGGATTTCGCCAATGCTGCTGCGGATAGCGGGACCGCATAGCCGCCAAAGGGCAGCAGGCGATGCAGCGCGCCGCCGAGCTGCTTGCGGAAGCTGTCGAGACGGGGGTCGGTAATCGGGACGAATCCCTCGATTTCGATCAGATTAACTGCGCTGTCGGCATGCTCGTAAGACGCAAAGAAGGTGCAAACCAGCCCGAGCGATGAAATGGTCCGGAGAATCCTGCCGCGACTTATGTCGGTCGAAGATTCGGCCGCCAGCAAGACGCGATCTCCGCCCGTTTCCTGCTGCACTCCGCGGCCGATCGCGAGGGCGTCCGCGCCGTCAGAGCGGGCGTTGCCCCGGGCACCGAACGGTAGACGAGCAACAACCCGAGGCGCGTCCTCATCTGTCGACAAGAGGTGACGCCACCAGGGGTCGGTCTCTCCCTCCTGCGGCATCGGCAAGACACCGACCGAGGCGCGACTCTCGGTGACCGCGCGGATCACTTGGCCAATCGAGTGATAGGCCGACATCGGCGTGTGGCTGCCGTAATGATCGCGTGCCAGATCCCAAAACCCTTGTGATTCGATTGGCGCAAAGACCGCGACCGCAAACATGGATTGCAGCCGCACGGTTGCCGCGAGCATCTCGCGCCACATGCGAACGAGCGTCGCCGCCGGGAAATCTCCGTAGTGCCGATCGACCAGCCGGCGGATGATCTGCGCCTCGCGTCCCGGCTGGAAGGCGGCCAGATTGTCCTCTCTCTTGCTCGCCGCCACCACCGAGACGACTTCCGCCCGTTTGATCAAAAGGTCGTGCATCTGGTTGTCGATCTCGTCGAGGCGGCGACGCAATTCTGCGAGATCGGACGGAGTGGGGAGCATGCTGTCTTTTGCCTCAGGGGCGCATAGTACTAGTGTCGTGATCCAGCGAAATCAAAGAAAACGTTGACATGCCACGCTTCCGGTCCCTACCTAGCGCCCCCGAATCGGGAACCGGCGGCCGCTCGATTGAGAGTGCGGTCGACCGCCTTGCAATCGCGTCGGTTTAGATGTCGGCTGTGATCTCATCCTTCCTCCGCGCGCGTTCCGACCAGGATTGGCCGGGGCACCATTTGCTCGTGCACGAGCCCCTGCGGTTGGATTGTGGGGTCGATTTTGGCCCGTTCACGATCGCGTATCAGACCTATGGCGAGCTCAACCCGGATCGGTCCAACGCCGTCTTGGTCTGCCATGCGTTAACCGGAGACCAGTACGCTGCCGATCCCCATCCGATTACCGGCAAACCCGGTTGGTGGGAAACAATGGTTGGTCCCGGATTGGTGCTCGACACCGACCGGTTCTTCATCATATGCGCCAACGTGCTCGGCGGCTGTATGGGAACGACCGGTCCACAAAGCATCAACCCAGAGACGGGTGAGCCCTGGGCGTTGTCGTTCCCGGTGATCACCGTGCGTGACATGGTCCGCGCTCAGCAGCGGCTTCTCGACCATCTCGGGATTGACAGCTTATTCTGCGTGACCGGCGGGTCGATGGGTGGCATGCAGGTTCTGCAATGGGCTGCGAGCTACCCTGAACGCGTTTTCGCCGCGGTGCCGATCGCCGCGGCAGCGCGCCACTCCGCTCAGAACATCGCCTTTCACGAGGTCGGGCGACAAGCCATCATGGCTGACCCGGATTGGGCCGGCGGACGTTACCTGAGCTTCGGCCGCAACCCCGTCCGCGGCCTCGCGGTTGCGCGAATGGCCGCCCACATCACCTATCTCTCGGAGGCCGCGCTGCACCGGAAGTTCGGGCGCAACCTGCAAGATCGCCACGCCGTCACTTACGGCTTCGAGGCCGATTTCCAGGTCGAAAGCTATCTCCGCCATCAGGGCAGCACTTTTGTCGATCGCTTCGACGCGAATTCGTATCTCTATATCACCCGCGCGATGGATTATTTCGATCTCGCCGCCGAGCACGATGGGTCGTTATCGAGCGCCTTCAAGGGCACGCGCTCGCGTTTCTGCGTCATCTCCTTCACCAGCGACTGGTTGTTCCCGACATCCGAGAGCCGAGAACTGGTGCACGCGTTGAACGCCGCGGCCGCCAATGTCAGCTTTGTCGAGATCGAAACCGACAGCGGGCACGACGCCTTTCTGCTGCACGAGCCCGAGCTGTTTGAAACGCTGCGCGGCTTTTTGAGCGGTTGTGCCGAGCATCGGGGCCTGACCCGCTCCTGGTGATCGCTGTGTCGAGCAGGAGCAGCGCGGTGAACTTTGTCTCCGCTGAGGCGAGCCCCCGAGCGCCGGATAGTGCTGAGGGGGAGCTCCGTCGTGACCTGAGGCTCATCGCGGAAATGATCGACCCCGGCGCCCGCGTGCTGGATATCGGCTGCGGCGATGGGGCGCTGCTCGCCCATCTCGTGCGGCACAAGAATGTTGACGGCCGGGGCATGGAGCTGAGCCAATCGGGGGTCAACTCGTGCGTTGGCCACGGTCTTTCGGTCATTCAAGGCGACGCCGATCGGGATCTCGAAGCCTACCCCACCGGTGCCTTCGACGTCGTGGTGCTGAGCCAGACCCTGCAGGCGACGCGACAGCCGCGGAAGCTCCTCGAGGCTCTCGTCCGCATCGGTCGGCGTGCCATCGTCTCGTTCCCGAACTTCGGCTACTGGCGAATTCGGCTGCACCTTCTGTTTTGCGGCCGGATGCCGATGTCGCATCTCCTGACATATCCGTGGTACGAAACGCCCAATATCCACCTCTGCACAATCCGCGATTTCATCGCGATGTGCGACGAGATTGGCGTCCGCGTGGAGCGCAGCGCCACCCTCGACCGGCACGGTCAGCCCTACTCCCTTGATCCCCGAGGAAGCCTGGCGAATTTGCTCGCCGAACAGGGTGTGTTCCTGCTGTCGGAGAACCGAAGTGAGCCAAACACAACAGCCGAGGCGGCCGGCCGGCGCGCTTGAAGCGCCTCCCGCACCGCATCACCGGGATAGTCCGTGCGGCGCCGGGGTATAGACGAGGCGCCGGCGGGGCATGCGCATCACGGCCGGCTTGGCGTAGATCTGTTTTGTCGCCTCGATCAGCACGACGCCGGCAAAAGTAGGGAACCAGCGCTTGCCGATCCGCTCCCAGGCCGGTGCCGAGCGCAAAATTATCCGCTTGCGGAGCGGCGGGATAAACAACGCCGTGTCGGATCCAATCGGGGTGAACAGTTCGTCGCGTAGGAGCTGCGACAACTGAGACATCGTGTAAGGTCGGCCGGATCCCAATGGCGTTCGGTCGAGGCGGGCCCAAATGCCGCGGCGGTTCGGCGCGACGATCAACAGCCGTCCACCACCAGCGAGGACCCGCCAGATCTCCTTCAGCATCGGCGCGACTTGCTCGCTCGTTTCAACGGCATGGACGACCAGGACCCGGTCGATCGAATAGTCGGCGAAGGGGAGCTCCCCCTCATCGGCGAGGGTGACCAGATTGGGTCCCTCCGAAGGCCAGCCGAGCACACCGAGCGACGCCGGCGTCAGAGCCACGGTGCGTTCCGTCTCGGGTGAAATAGCCGTCAGGAATGGTGTGGCATAACCTACCCCGAGAAGCCGCATTCCCCGTAAATCGGGCCAGACGCGCTTGATCGCGCGGCGGATCATTCGTCGCACGACCTGGCCCAGCCCGGTCCGGTAGAAGTCCCTCAGATCAATGACATCGGACGACATCACTCATCCTAGAAAGAAATAAGTCTCGGGTCACGCCACCAAGAAGTTATCCGGACGTCGGTTCCCGACACCTCCCTGAGAGCAGGGAGAAATTGGATTCGGCACCGGATAATGCTCGCCCAATTCAACAAAAAACTCGTTTAGATCTAATAGTCAGCTCGGCAAGTCAGGGGTCGGCTAGCGGCGAGGCCTTCGACGGGTCTGAGGGAGGCAGCAGAGAGGGTTTGCGTCGTCATTGCCGCACCGTATGCTCGTTGCGGAAGAGCACGTTTAATATTAATAAAATGGCATAAATCACTCAGGCGAGGTTCCTGGCTTGTGCCTAGGCGAAGGCAAGACCCGCCTCGGCCAGCGTTACCCCCGGCCGCAATCAGGGATTGCATCGGCCAGGGCTCCTCGCAGCATCTGCAGCGAGTCTACAGCAAATATTTGCCTAGAGGTTGAAATCACCCATCCGGCCCAGCGCCCGGCACAAGGCCGCGCCGCAACTCGCCTCTGCATGCGAAGCGCTATCATGCTATTGTGGCAATTTTGCGCCCTTCGTCACCCCGCGTCGACGTCGCATCAGATCGATCGCGCGCTGCTCCCGCGAAGATTTCTGGTTGCCGTCCCGCCATGCATGACTGCCACCTGGTGAGATCGAGACAAACGACTGTCGCCAGCGTCCCGCCGTTGAGGTCCAAGATTTAGCGCGGCGCCAGTGGCCGTGTCAAGGAACTCTCTCTAGCCTTCAGCGTCATCTTGACAAATATTTATCATAGTTAATCATTTACACAAAGTGGCCCGGGATCGGGCCGTTAGCGCGCTGTGTAGGACTGCCCTGGTATGCTCACAGGCTGATGCCGCTCCTTGCGATCCCGTTCCCGGCGATCGATCCGGTCGCGATCTCGCTCGGCCCGGTGGCGATCCGCTGGTACGCGCTCGCCTATATCGTCGGGCTGCTGATCGGCTGGCGTTACTGTCTCGTGCTTGCCGCGCGGCCGCCATGTATGGTCGGACGCCAAGACGTCGACGACTTCCTGGTGTGGGCGACGCTCGGCGTCGTCCTGGGCGGGCGCATCGGCTACGTTCTGTTCTACAAGCCCGGCTATTATGTTTTTCACCCGCTCGAGGCGCTCTACGTCTGGCACGGCGGGATGTCGTTCCACGGCGGTGCGCTTGGCGTGACGATCGCCATCGTGTGGTTCACCCGGGCGCGTAACATCCCGCTCTTCGCGTTCTCCGACATCATCACCGAGGCGATCCCGATTGGTCTGTTCTTTGGCCGGATCGCCAATTTCATCAATGGCGAGCTGTTCGGCCGGCCGACCCAAGTTCCCTGGGCGATGGTGTTCCCGAACGGCGGCTCGATGCCGCGTCACCCAAGCCAGCTCTACGAAGCCTTTTGCGAGGGCATTTTGCTTTTTCTGCTGCTCTTTGCCGCCGAGCGCCTCGGCGCGCGGCAGCGCCCCGGGATCGTCACCGGATTGTTTCTAGCGGGCTACGCCGTCGCCCGTATGTCGGGCGAACTCTTTCGCGAGCCCGACGCCCAGCTCGGCTACCTGGTGTTCGGGACGACGATGGGTCAGCTGTTGTCGGTGCCGCTGTTGATCGCCGGCATCGCCATCATCCTCTGGGCGCAGCGGGCGCCCGTTCCTGCTCGACCTTGATCGCCGACACGCTCGGCCAAAAGATCGCCCGCCGCATCCGCGCCGAGGGTCCGCTTTCGGTCGCCGCCTATATGGCGATGGCGCTGCACGACCCCAAGGGCGGCTATTATGCGGGGCGCGACCCGATCGGGGCGCAGGGCGACTTCATCACTGCGCCCGAGATCAGCCAAGTGTTTGGCGAGCTGATCGGCTTGTGGTGTGCCGTGGTTTGGCGCCAACTGGGCCGACCCGATCCGGTCATCCTCGCGGAGCTGGGACCGGGCCGCGGCGTGCTGATCGGCGATCTGTTGCGCGCCGCGGCAACCGTGCCGGATTTTTACCGCGCGTTGCGCCTCCATTTGGTCGAAGCAAGTGCCCCTCTCCGCGCCGCGCAGCAACAGCGCCTCGCGCAATTTGAGCCGAGATGGGTACCGCGTTTCGAGGATCTGCCGGACGGCCCGATGCTGCTCGTCGCCAACGAGTTCCTCGACGCATTACCAATTCGGCAGTTCGTGCGCCGCGGCCCCCACTGGTCGGAGCGAATGGTGACACTGGACGACGAAAATCGCTTCGTTTTCGTCGAGGGACCGCCAAGCCCGGTCGTGCGATTGCTGGTTCCGGAAGGCTTGCGCGACAGCGTCGGAGAACGCGCCGTCGTCGAGATTTGCCCGGCCGCCCTCGGCCTGGCGGCGGCGCTCGGCGCCCGCTTTTCGCGCCAAGCGGGTGCCGCGCTGTTCATCGATTACGGATATTTTTCGAACGCGCCAGGCCCCACACTTCGCGCGCTCTATCGGCATTGCGCAGTGTCCGTCCTGGCGGCGCCGGGGACTGCCGATCTTAGCGCACATGTCGATTTTGCGGCGTTCGCCGACGCCGCTCGCGCCGGCGGCGCCGATATTCACGGGCCGGTGTCCCAGGCGCGGCTGCTCGCAGCACTCGGGGCCGCGGAGCGCGCCGCCGCGCTACGCGCGCGGGCGACGCCAAGCCAGCAGCACGCGATCGACAGCGGGGTCGAGCGCTTGCTAGACCCCGACAAAATGGGCACCCTGTTCAAGGCCATAGCGGTGGTCTCGCCGGGGCTGCCGCCGCCCGCGGGCTTCGACGACGGCCGTTGATGGATGAGGTTGAACCAGTGATCAAATCGGGCGCGCTTGGCGCGGATCCCGGTATCCGTCACGCATTCTTCACCCGGCGAGGCGGCGTCAGCGAGGGTCTATTTGGCTCGTTGAATTGTGGCTTCGGTTCCGGCGATTCGCCGGAGCGAGTCGCCCGCAACCGAGAGATCGCGATGGATTTCATCGGCCTGCCCGCCGATCGGTTGGTGACCGTCCGCCAAGTGCACAGCGCCACGGTCG
Organism: uncultured Alphaproteobacteria bacterium; assembly: GCA_963703745.1. Taxonomy (GTDB): domain Bacteria; phylum Pseudomonadota; class Alphaproteobacteria; order ATCC43930; family CGMCC-115725; genus AP-15. The sequence goes on from CAVPFL010000004.1 coordinate 940,958, forward strand.
TCATCGTGGAGCAGCCTTGGCGCCGCGAAGAAGCGCCCTCCGCGGACGGGCTCGTCACCGCGGTTCCTGGCATCGCACTCGGTGTATTGGCGGCCGATTGCGCGCCAATACTGTTTCGCGATCCGATTGCCGAGGTGATCGGTGCGGCGCATTGCGGCTGGCGCGGCTCCCTCGGCGGCGTCGTGGAGGCCACCCTTTCACGGATGGCCACGCTCGGCGCCGCGCGGCCCCGTATCCGCGCAGCGATCGGCCCATGCATCGCCCGGCGCTCCTACGAGGTCGGGCCGGAGTTTCCGCAGCCCTTCGTCACGGAAGATCCCGGCAACATACGCTTTTTTGCTCCTGCGCCATCCGTCGGCCGGTTTCTGTTCGATCTCCCGGGCTATATCGCGCACCGCCTCGCGCGAACCGGGATCGCGACGGTCGAGGTTGCCCCACACGACACTGTCGCTGACGAGGAACGGTTCTTCAGCTATCGGCGCGCCCGTCTGCGCGGTGAACGATTCTACGGGCGGGGGCTCTCGGCAATTGTGCTCGAGCAATAATGGCAATGGCGCTCGGATTGCCGTGCCGCGCGCAGGTCGCATAAGGCACGGCTGACTCGTGCCTTATGTCAACCTGTTTATAGCCCTCTGCGTCCTCGGTCTGCTCGTAACCTGCGCGCTGTTGTTGTGATAGCCGGCCTTTTGCGCCTGGATTGGTGGCGGATGGTCGCGACCGCGGTTGTGCTACTGGCGGCGTGTCAGCCGCTACCGCACCCCTTCGCGGACGATGTGCCGCGACCGGGGTCGCCGATGCTGACCTTGCTCGACAGCGCCAGCGTGACGATCGCGCCGATCGACGGCACGCCCCAGGCAACCGCCGAAAAGCTCGGTCCGGCGATGGCGAGCGCGCTGCAGCAACGTGAGATCGCCGCTAGCGACAAGACCGCGAGCATCGGCAGCTACGAGCTCGTCGGGCGAATTGAGGAGATGCCGCCGTCCGGCGACAAGGCCGCACTCGTTGCGGTTTGGGAACTGCGCGATCCTTCTGGCCGGTCGCTGGGCGAGCGCACCGAACGTCTCGAGGCCCCGGCGCACGATTGGGAGCAGGGGGCAGAGGATGCGGTTGCGCTTCTCGCCGCGGCGAGCGCCGATCGGCTTGTAGCTCTATTGCAGGACGACGCTCCGACCGAGGCCGATTCCGGTGGGCACACGCGGCTCCTGATCAGCGGCGTTGAGGGAGCCCCCGGAGACGGCCGAGAATCTTTGCCCCGGGCCATCACCGAGATTTTGAAACGGCAGGATCTCGCGATCGTCACCGACCCAGAGGCAAAGGCCGACCTCGTTCTCGACGCCGATGTCGTTGTCGCAAACCCAGAGGCGGGCAAGCAGAATGTCAAGATCGTCTGGCGTGTGCGCCGCAAGGATGGCGCCGAGATCGGCACGGTCGGACAGGAAAACGACGTCCCGGCCGGCCTGCTCGACGGCGCGTGGGGAGACGTTGCTTACATGGTCGCCGTCTCGGCGCAAGACGGTATCATGCAGCTCGTCGCGCGCGGCGCGTTGACGTCGACCGGGAAGTCCTGAGCCGAGACGTTGCCAACGCAATGACGCGTGGTTACATTGGCTGGTGTGTGTAGCTGTCGGGGTGCGCCCGGCGGCGCGAACGCTTGTCGGCGGCAAATGAAAATCCTCGCCTGCAACAGCAATCGGCCACTTGCCGAGGCGATGTCGAACTATCTCGACTCGCCGCTCACCAAGGCGAGCGTGCGCCGCTTTTCGGACATGGAGGTGTTCGTCGAGATCCACGAGAACGTGCGTGGCGAGGACGTTTTTGTGATCCAGTCGACGTCGTACCCGGCGAATGACAACCTGATGGAGCTGCTCGTCAGCCTCGACGCGTTGAAGCGCAGTTCGGCGCGGCGGGTGACCGCGGTCATCCCCTATTTCGGCTATGCCCGGCAAGACCGGAAATCCAGCCCGCGCACCCCGATCTCGGCCAAGCTCGTCGCCAACATGATCACCGCGGCCGGCGCCGACCGCGTGCTTACCCTCGATCTCCACGCCGCACAGATCCAGGGCTTTTTTGACATTCCCACCGATAATTTGGCCGCTGCGCCGGTTTTGGTTAAAGACATCCGGGACTGCCACTCGCACCAGGACCTCGTCATCGTCTCACCAGATGTCGGCGGGGTCGCTCGCGCCCGGGACATCGTCGGCCGGCTCGACGCCGACCTCGCCATCATCGACAAGCGCCGCGAGCGGGCCGGCGTCTCCGAGGTCGTCAATATCATCGGCGACGTCGCCGGGCGCCGCTGCGTCATCATCGACGACATCGTCGACACGGCGGGGACGCTGTGCAATGCCGCGGTGGCGTTGATCGAAAGCGGAGCTTCCGGTGTCTACGCCTATATCACCCATGGGGTGCTGTCGGGGGATGCAGTATCGCGCGTCGCCGCCTCGCCGATCGAAACATTGGTCATCACCGACAGCATCGTCGCGACCGAAGCTATTCGCGGCGCGCAAAATATCCGCCAGCTGACGATCGCGCCGCTGATGGGCGAGGCGATCCGCCGGATCAGCGAGGAGCGCTCGGTCTCCAGCCTTTTTAATTGAATCTGCCGGTTTCCGGGATCGGGAAGATATGAACGGCCCGCCGTCGGCCTGATGCGCGCTGTTGCAAGCTTCGAACCGGCGCCCGGATCAATCACGTTGCGTGCAGAGGAGTGACAAGCAATGCCCGAGATCACCACCTTGAGCGCCGAGCGGCGCGCGCGGGCCGGAAAGGGGGCCGCCCGGGCGACGCGGCGGATGGGGCGCGTCCCCGGGATCATCTATGGCGGCGACCGGGACCCGATGCTGATCAGCCTGGAACCCCGCGAGTTGTCCCGCGCTCTCGCCAAACGCGGTTTTCTCGCAACTGTCGCTGAGGTCAGAATGGATGATGACGTCCATCGGACTCTGCCGCGCGACGTGCAATATCATCCGGCAACCGACGAGCCCTTGCATGTCGATTTCATGCGGGTCGGCGTCGATACCCGGGTTACCGTCACCGTACCGGTCGCCTTCACCAACCCTGAGATGTCGATCGGCCTGCGCCGCGGCGGCATCCTTAACATCGTCCGTCACGGTATCGCGCTGATCTGTCAGGTGGACAACATCCCCGAGCAACTGATCGTCGACCTCAACGGCCTCGATATCGGCGACAGCGTCCATATCAGCGCGGTGACTTTGCCACCGGGCTCACGGTTGACGATCACCGATCGCGATTTCACGATCGCCAGCATCGCGGCCTCCTCGGCCGTGCGCGAGGAGGCGGCTGCCGCTGCCACGGCACCTCCTCCCCCTGAGCAACCCGCGGCAAGCTGAGTTGCCTTTGCGGCATCCTGATCGATGCGTCTCGTCGTCGGCCTCGGCAATCCGGGCGCGCGTTACGCGCGTAACCGCCACAATGTCGGCTTCCTGGCGCTCGACGCGATCGCCCGGCGTCACGGCGTTTCGGGCTTTCGCAGCCGGTTCAAGGGCGAGGTTGCGGAGGGTGTCATCGGCGGCGAGCGCCGGCTGTTGCTGAAGCCACAAACCTATATGAACGATTCCGGCGAGTCGGTCGCCGAGACAGCACGGTTCTTCAAGATTTCGCCGGCGGAAATCGTCGTGATCCACGACGAGATCGATTTGCGGCCCGGCAAGCTTCGGGTGAAATGCGGCGGCGGCACTGCCGGCCATAACGGGTTGCGGTCGATCGACGCATTGCTCGGGCCGGATTTCTGGCGGATGCGGATCGGGGTCGGCCATCCCGGGATCAAGGAGCTCGTTCAGCCCTATGTCTTGCAGAATTTTCCGAATGAAGAGGTGACGCTTTGGGTCGGGCCGCTGCTGGACGCCGTGGCAGAGACGATCGGGCTCCTGCTATCCGGGGCGCCGGACGCGTTCATGAGCGAGGTGGCGCGCCGCTTCGCCCCGCTGGATGTTCAAGGGGCGGGCGATACCGCCAGCCCAAACTAAACTGATCGCACACCTCTATGGGATTCACTTGCGGCATCGTCGGATTGCCGAACGTCGGCAAATCGACCCTGTTCAACGCGCTAACCGCGACCGCTGCGGCGGACGCAGCGAATTATCCATTCTGCACGATCGAACCCAATGTCGGGCGCGTCGCCGTGCCCGACGACCGGCTCGCGATTTGTGCCCGGCTCGCAAAATCGGCTGAGATCATCCCAACCCAGCTCGAATTCGTCGACATCGCCGGGTTGGTCCGCGGTGCTGCCCGCGGCGAAGGGCTCGGCAACCAGTTTCTTTCTCATATTCGCGAAGTCGACGCGATCGCTCATGTTCTACGCTGCTTCGCCGACGCCAATGTCACCCATATCGAGGGTTCGGTCGACCCGATTCGCGACGCCGAGACGGTCGAGACGGAGCTGATGCTCGCCGACCTGGAAAGCATCGAACGGCGCGCCTTGCACTTGGTCAAGCGCGCACGCGGCGGCGAAAAAGAGGCAAAGATACAACTCGCCGTCGTCGATCCCGTGCTGGCCGCGTTGCGCGATGGCAAGCCGGCACGCGATGTAGCCATCGGCGCGGACCAGCAAAAGACCCTGAAAGCGCTTCAACTATTGAGCGCCAAGCCGGTTCTCTACATCGTCAACGTCGACGAGGGGAATGCTGCCTCGGGCAACGCCGAGAGCCGGCGGGTCGCCGAGTATGCCGCTGCGCGCGGCGCGCGCTCGGTGATGATCTCAGCTGCCATCGAAGCCGAATTGGCGCAACTCACCGATGTCGAAACGGATGAATTCTTGTCCTCCCTCGGGCTCGCGGAAACCGGCCTCGCCCGCATCATTCGCGCCGGTTATGCGCTGCTGCGCCTGGTCACCTTTTTCACAGCCGGTCCGAAAGAGGCGCATGCCTGGACGGTCGAGCGAGGAACAAAGGCACCCCAGGCGGCCGGCAAGATCCACACCGATTTCGAGAAGGGGTTCATCCGCGCCGAGACGATCGCCTATGCCGATTTTGCCGCCTATGGTGGCGAGCAGGGTGCCAGAGATGCCGGCCGCATGCGCCTCGAAGGAGCTGATTACGTCGTTCAGGACGGCGACGTCATGCGCTTCCGGTTCAACGTTTAGGCGCCGCTTCGGTCCCGCGGCTTACTCACAATGTTCCGGAAACAGTTCAAGCAAGCCCGAGCGCGAAGCCGAGCAGACGCCGCGCTCGGTAATTAAGCCTGTCACGAGCCGCGCCGGCGTCACATCAAAGGCATAGTTTGCGGCGGGGCTGTTTGCCGGGGTGAGCTGAACGGCGACACGTCTGCCGTCGTCGGTCCAACCTTCCACATGAGTCACCTCGCGGACGTCGCGACGCTCGATCGGAATCGCCTCCCCGCTTTCGATCTCCCAGTCGATACTTGACGAAGGAAGCGCAACGTAAAATGGGATGCCGTTGTCGCGGGCTGCCAGCGCCTTTGTGTAGGTGCCGATCTTGTTGGCCACATCGCCACCCGCAGTGGTGCGATCGGTGCCGACGATGCAGAGATCGACGAGGCCCTCGCGCATCACATGTCCGGCCGCGTTGTCCACGATGACCGTGTGCGCCACGCCGTGCGCCGCGAGCTCCCACGCGGTGAGACCAGCACCTTGATTGCGCGGCCGCGTTTCGCCAACCCAGACATGCAGCGGGATACCATTGTCATGGGCGCGATAAATCGGGGCGAGCGCAGTCCCCCAGTCAACGGCAGCGAGCCAGCCGGCGTTGCAGTGGGTCAGAACATTGACCGGCCCGGCTATGCCTTTGCGCCGGCGGGCCTCGGTGATCAGCCGCTCGCCATGCTTGCCGATGGCGTGGTTGATTACGACATCCGCTTCGGCAATCTCGCCCGCCCGCGCCCAAGCCGCGGCGGACCGATGGTCCTCTGGGATACCCCGGAGCGCGCCTTTCATCTCCACAAGCGCCCAACGCAGGTTGACCGCTGTGGGGCGGGTCGCACCGAGTTCTGCTATCGCCGTTGCGAGGCCGGCATCGGATGGGTCCTCGGCGATCGCAAGCGCGACACCATAGGCGGCCGTCGCGCCGATCAGAGGCGCACCACGAACCTGCATTGTCCGGACCGCCCGCGCCGCGTCTTCGAGGGTCTTTAGCCCGACGATTACGAGCTCATGGGGCAGTTTCGTCTGATCGATAATCTCGACCGTGCGCCGGTCCGCGGTCACCCAGATAGTGCGCATCGGCCGGCCGCGGACCTTCACGTTCCGACCTCGGGATCCGACCGCCGGAGGACCCGCCCGGCAACCGCATCGAGGCGCGCCAAGACCCTTGGGTCGCGCTGCTCGGGGGCGGTGATCAGCGCCTGATCGAGGGCCCGTTGGCACCCCTGCCGGCATGGCCCGACATGCGCCGACAGCAAAGGGACGACGCCTCTGACCAGCGCCTTCGCCTTTTCGGCATTGGCCAGGAGAAAGCCCACGACCATGTCCACGGTGACGGCGTCGTGACCGGGATGCCAGCAATCGTAATCGGTGACCATCGCGACGGTCGCGTAGCAGATCTCGGCCTCGCGGGCGAGCTTGGCCTCGGGCATGTTCGTCATTCCGATCACGTCGCACTTCCACGAGCGGTAGAGCTCGCTTTCGGCGAGGCTCGAGAATTGGGGCCCCTCCATGACGAGATAGGTGCCGCCGCGCTTGAGCGCCATACCGGCATGTGTTCCGGCCGCGATCAGTGCGTCCCCGATCCTCCCGCAGACCGGGTGCGCCATCGACACATGCGCGACACACCCTTTTCCAAAAAAGCTCTTCGGCCGCGCAAAGGTGCGGTCGATAAACTGGTCGACGACGACAAAATCCCCGGGCACGAGGTCTTCGCGTAGGCTACCAACGGCAGAGAGCGACACGATGTCGGTCACCCCGCAGCGTTTGAGCGCATCGATATTGGCGCGAAAATCGATCTCCGAGGGCGGCAGCACGTGACCGCGCCCGTGGCGAGGCACGAATACGACCGGCTGCCCATCGAGCGTTCCAAAGCAGAATTCGTCGGAAGTCCGGCCGAACGGGCTTTCGACCTGCCGCCACTCGACGTCTACGAGCCCGTCGATCTGGTAGAGCCCGCTGCCTCCAATGATGCCGATCACGGGTCCGGCCATCGGCACTTCAGTGGATCGGCGCCCAGATCTTGCGCTTGGCCGCGTAGAACACGCCGGCGGCGACGACCAGGAACAGGATCACTTTGAACCCGGTGCGGTGCCGATCATCAAGGTTGGGCTCGGCTGCCCAGGTCAGGAAGCTGGTGACGTCGTGCGCCATCTGCGGCACGGTGGCCGGCGTACCGTCGGCAAAGGTGACAGCGTTATCGCTGAGCGGCGGCGGCATTGCGATCTGGTGGCCTGGGAAAAATTCGTTGTAGTTCATGCCTTCGAGCATCTTGAAGCCTGCCGGCGCTTCCTTATAGCCGGTCAAGATCGCGTATACATAATCTGGGCCGCCCGGTCGGGCCTTGACGATCAACGACTGATCCGGCGGAAGGGCGCCATTATTCGCCGTACGCGCCGCCTGGTCGTTCGGGAAAGGCCCAGGGATCGGGTCCGAGGGCCGTCCGGGCCGCTGGAACATCTGTCCTTCGTCGTTTGGTCCGTCGGTGACCTGATAGCCGGCAGCGATCGCCTTGACTTCGTCCTCGCTGTAGCCGATCTCGCTGAGGTTGCGGAAAGAGAGATGCTTGACCGGATGACAGACCGAGCAAACCTCCTTGTAAACCTGGAAGCCACGCTGCAACGAAGCCCGGTCGTAGGTGCCGAAGACGCCATCGAAGGACCACTCTTGACGCAGCAATGGGGTCTCGTCGGCCGCCCGGGCGAGAACCGGAGCCAGCACGGCCGCACTCAACGCCGCGGCGGCGAAAGCATGCTTGAGCATTTCAGGGCTTTGCCATCGGCGCCCCGGCGCCGCCGAGCCGCGCCCCACCACCCTGCAGGGCGGCGCCGATGCTGCTCGGCAACGGCAGCGGCCGCTCGAGCTTTCCGATCAGCGGGAACAGGATCAACATGTGGATAAAATAATAAAATGTGGCGATCTGACCGACGGTCACGACGATCCCGGCGGGCGGGTTGGCGCCGACCCAGCCGAGGGCGATCACATCGATCACCAGGAGCCAAAACACCCACTTATAGATCGGCCGAAAGCGGGCGCTGCGCACAGGCGAAGTGTCGAGCCAAGGCAGGAAGAACAATATAAAAATCGAAGAGAATGCCAAAATCACTCCGGCCAGCTTGCTCGAGATAAACAGGATCGGGAACGTAATCGAGCGGAGGATGGCGTAATAGGGTAGCAGATACCATTCCGGCACGATGTGGTTTGGCGTCTGCATCGGGTTCGCCGGGATGTAATTGTCGGGTTCTCCCAGATAATTCGGGGCGTAAAATACAAGGAAAGCATAGATCAATAGAAACACGGTGAGCCCAAACAAATCTTTGATTGTATAATAGGGGTGAAAGGGGATCGTATCCTGCGGTCCCTTGTGGTCGATTCCGAGCGGGTTGTTGGAGCCGTGGCGGTGCAACGCGACCAAGTGCAAAAGGACCACTGCGACGATGATAAAGGGCAGGAGGTAGTGCAGCGCATAGAAGCGGTGCAGCGTCGGATCGCCGACCGCAAAGCCGCCCCACAAAAACGTCACGATCCCCGGGCCAATGACCGGAATTGCCGAGAACAGATTGGTAATGACCGTAGCCGCCCAATAGCTCATCTGCCCCCAGGGCAGGACATAGCCCATGAAGGCTGTGGCGATCAACAGCAGCAAGATGATCACTCCGAGAATCCAAAGCAGTTCGCGCGGTGCTTTGTACGATCCGTAATATAGCCCGCGAAACAGATGGATGTAGACGATCGCGAAAAACATCGACGCGCCATTCATATGGGCGTACCTGACGAGCCAGCCCCAGTTGACGTCGCGCATTATTCGCTCGACCGAATCGAAAGCGAGAGCGGAACTCGGCGTATACTGCGTGGCAAGAACGATACCGGAAACGATCATGATCACCAGCATGATCCCGGAGAGCGAGCCGTAGTTCCACCAATAACTAAGGTTCCGCGGGGTTGGATATTCATTCAGCTCATGATTCAGGAATTGGACAAAGGGTAGCCGATAATCGATCCAGCGAATCATCCTGCTCGTGGCACCTGGGCGGTTATCAGCCATGGCGCCCTCCTATCCGATGGTTATGACAGTGTCGCTGGTGAATTTGTAAAGGGCTTGACTCGCCACATCGACTTGCCCCGGCAGCCACAGATTCAATGGGGCCGGACCCTGACGAATTCGCGCGGAGGTGTCGTAGACGGAGCCATGGCACGGACAAAACCAGCCGCCGTACGGACCTCGGTCGTCACCGGCCTTCTGACCAAGAGGGATGCAGCCGAGATGCGTGCAGACGCCGACGACGATCAGCCATTCGGGCTTCTGAACGCGATCCGAATCCTTCTGGGGGTCACGCAGCTCAGAGATGTCGACGTCTTGTGCCGCCTTGATCTCCTCGGGCGTCCGATGGGCGATGAAGACCGGTGCGCCGCGCCAGGCGACGGTCAGACGCTGACCGACCTGGATCGGAGAGAGATCGACTTCGGTGGTCGACAGCGCCAATGTGTCGCGCGCCGGGTTCAGAGTATCAACAAACGGCCAGATCGCCGCGACGAGACCGACGCCACCAATCGCTCCGGCGGTCAGAAGCAGGAAGTCGCGCCGCGTTTCACCGGGATGCGCCTGAGTAACGTTCTGCTGTGCGACATCGGCCATTCAAAACCTCACACCAGCGCCAGCCCATCCGGCGCGGACCGCTGCCGGAAGCTATACTGTTGCTAAGAGCGAACGATGTGACAGACTGCCGCAGAATTAGGCGGCCAAGCGAATATTGACGATACCGATATGATGCGGTTGGCCAGTCTTGCCTCGCGGGCTTGGAGGTCGTTTGCGCCTCGCCTTGTTCGAGCCGGATATACCACAGAACACCGGCGCCCTGTTGCGGCTTTCCGCGTGCCTCGGGGTCGAGGTCGATCTGATCGAGCCATGCGGCTTCCTTCTTGACGACCGGCGTGTCAAACGTGTCGCCCTCGATTACTTGGCGGACCTTTCGGTTCGCCGACATGCTTCGTGGGAAACTTTCCTGGCCGATCGTGATTCCCGATCGCGACTCGTCCTGATGACGACATCGGGATCGGTCGCGCTCCATCGTTTCTCCTTTGTCGCCGACGATACAATACTTCTCGGGCGGGAGAGCGCTGGCGTACCCGAGGCCGTACGCCGCGCCGCCTCCGCCCACGTGGTGATCCCCTTGCGTCGACCAGCGCGATCGCTCAACGTCGCCCTCGCCGGCGCGATTGCGCTGGGCGAGGCGCTACGTCAAACCGCACTGTTCCCTGACCTATGACTGACGTATCTGCTGCCATTTCACCCGATCGCACCCGCTGCGCCAGGGCCGAAACTTGGTTCGCTGCGCTGCGCGACCGGATCTGCGGGGCATTTGAGCGGATCGAGGACGAATACGCTCAAGGGCGGCCGGCGGAGGAACCGGCCGGCCGCTTCCAGCGTACCCAGTGGGATCGTCAGGACGGCGGTGGCGGGACGATCTCGATCATGCGCGGGCGCGTCTTCGAAAAGGTCGGGGTCAACATATCGACGGTGTCAGGCGAATTCTCGCCCGAGTTCCGCAGCGAGATCCCGGGGGCGTCGGAGGATCCGCGCTTCTGGGCGAGCGGGATCTCGCTAGTCGCTCATATGTGCTCGCCACTGATTCCGGCGGTTCACATGAATACGCGTCATATTGTCACAACAAAAAGCTGGTTTGGCGGCGGCGCCGACCTGACCCCGATTTACCCGGACGCGGCGGCGGTCGATAAATTCCAAGCTGCCCTCGCCGCCGCCTGCGCGACTTACGACAGCGAGAGTTACAGCCGCTTCAAGGCGTGGTGCGACGAATACTTCTTTCTCAAGCATCGGGGAGAGCCGCGCGGCGCCGGTGGGATCTTCTTTGATTATCTCGACAGCGGTGACTGGGAGCGCGACTTCGCTTTTCTTCGCTCGGTTGGCGAGGCCTTCCTCGCCATCTACCCGGAAATAGTTCGCTCCCGAATGCCGCTTTCTTGGACGACCGAGCAGCGGCGTTATCAGCTGGTTCGCCGCGGCCGCTATGTCGAGTTCAATTTGCTTTACGACCGCGGGACGATATTCGGCTTGAAGACCGGCGGCAACGTCGAGGCGATCCTAATGTCGCTCCCTCCCGAGGCGGCGTGGCCGTAGCGCGCTTCGCTCAGACCTGCTGGATCGCCGAAAGCAACCAATTGCCGCCTCGTCGGCGAACGAAGGTCCACATCTCTTCTGCCTCGACAGCCACGCGTGGGTTGCCGCTGACGATGGATTCCGCGTCGTCGGGCGAATGCCCGAGGCGGATGACGTAGTCGTGCGCGCGCCACCGCAAAAAGGCGGTGGCGTATTGCAGGTCGCCCTGCTCCCAGCTTTCGGTCAACTCGCCTTTGACGAGCTGCACATCTGAGACGATGTTTCGTAGGCGTTGGCTGGCGCTGTGGGTCAGTTCCTCTGAGAAGTAGCTCAGCATTTCCGGGGTCATGAGCTGGCGCAGGCGTCCGAGATCGCCTGCACTCCAGGCTTCCTGGACGGCCGCGTGGAGCGTCTGAAAGGCGCTGAGGTCGGCATCGGACAGATTTATGTCGCGCCCGCGATCGGGCCTGACCGGGGCAGCGGACGCTCCGACCGAACGCGGCATCGAGAATGGCGTCCCGCCGGGCCATCCGTTGGAGAACGCGCGCCCGCGGAACAGCCGCAGCGCAAAATATATCAACACGCCGATGATCAAAAACTCTAGCAGCGTGCCGATCGCTGAGCCCGCTGATGCGCCGTCCGCGGCGTAGCCGCTATGGCCGAACAGCCAGGAACCGAGAAAGCCCCCCGCCAGTCCGGTCAAAAAGGGATGTTGCTGGAAAAAGCTGCCGCCCCCGTAAGCAGGCCCGGCCGGGGCAAGCCCGGGTTGCGCCGGCGTCTGTGGCAGCGGCGTCATGCTACGGGTCAGCGGCTGCGCATTGTTGTTCTCGTACGTGCGCAACCCGCGGCTGCCCATGCTCGACGCGCGGCCGCCCGCAGAGGCGCCGGCCCGCGCTTCGGCGATGGCGGGTGCCAAGGCGACGCTCGCGCAAAAAAACAGCGCCAGGATGATGCGCCAGTTCGCCAGTGATCTCGCCATTGCTCTGTTCGCCCAAAACCCGAGGAGGACGTTCATGCCGGTGGATATGGGGCGCTTCAGACCCGGCGGAAGCACCACCGAACCGAATATTGCGGTCGTCAGCATGCCCTGAACGATAGCTTCGCTGAGTGGCGTCGAGCCAGCTTCTCGGCAACCCGCTTGCTTGATTGGGCGACCCCCCGCGCCCAAATGATGTCTACTAACAGCTTACGCGATCGGGCGCCGCATCTGGGTCCGGTCTGCAGCTCTCGCTCACCGATGAGGAGAAGCTATGGCACGACTGTCGATGTTCAATTCGCCCCTACTCCTGGGGTTCGACCATTTCGAACGGGCGCTCGACCGGGTCAGCAAGATCTCGAGCGATGGATATCCTCCTTACAACATTGAACAGCTTGGCGAGAATGCCTTGCGGATCACCCTCGCGGTAGCCGGCTTCACGATGGGTGACCTCGGCATTACGATTGAGGACAACCAGCTCGTCGTGCGCGGCAAGCAGGCGGACGATACGGGGCGCGTGTATCTGCACCGCGGAATCGCCGCCCGACAGTTCCAGCGATCCTTTGTGCTAGCCGAGGGCATCGAGGTGAATGGCGCGCGGCTTGATAATGGGCTTCTGCATATCGATCTGGTCCGTCCCGAGGTAGAGAGCCGAGTGCGGACTGTCGAGATCAAGACCAGCTCCGATAGCGCTCCAATCAACTCGCGCTCGCCGCGATGATACGGTGGTTCCAGATGCGGGTAAGAAGATAAGATGAACAAATTCGAAAGAATTCGGCAAATTTCGATGCGTGAGCTAGCGCTGTGGGGTATGCAGGACATCGCGTATGTGAAGAGCGATGCCGTTAACGACGCGCCTGGCTACACCGTACATGCCGCGGACGGAACGCAGATTGCCGCATTCGTCAATCGCGACGTCGCCTTCGCTATGGTGCGTCAGCATGGCCTTGAGCCGTTGAGCGTACATTGAGACCCGACCCCGCAGGCCCGGTTATCGTCAGGTGGCAGGGGTAGGAGTGCGATCGATCAAGAGGGCGTAGAGCGCGTCCGCGTTGTCCGTGCCGCGGAGCTTTTCGCAGACGGTGCGATCGCGCAACAGCCGGGACACCCGCGCCAGCGCTTTGAGATGGTCTGCTCCTGCGCCTTCCGGCGCCAGCAGCAGGAAAATCAAGTCGACTGGCTGATCGTCGATCGCGTCGAACGGAACGGGCCGATCCAACCGAGCGAAGATTCCGCAGAGCTTATCAAGACCGGAAAGTCGGCCATGCGGGATCCCGATACCCATTCCGATCCCCGTCGAGCCGAGCCGCTCGCGCTCGATCAGGACATCATAGATCGCGCGGTCTTGTATCCCGGTCATCACCGCAGCTCGCTTTGCAAGCTCCTGCAAGGCCTGCTTTTTATTGGTCGCGCGTAGCTGAGCAACCACTCTGCTCGGCGTTATCAGATCGGCAATCTCCATCGCCAATCGCGCGGTCAAGCCTCGCTGCGAGGTATTCGTCGGGTGGGGTCGAGTTCCGGATCGACCCACCCAATGTTGCCGTCCAGGCGGCGATAGACGAGGTTAAGCTCGCCATGCGCGCGGTTACGGAACAGCAGCACCGGGGCGTTGGCAAGATCCATCCGCATCACCGCCTCGCTGACGGTCAGGTTCGGCAGGTCGGCACTCATTTCGGCAACCACCGCCGGTCCTTCGTTCCCTTCCTGTCCTTCCTCCCCCTCGTCGGCAAGCGGCGCCAAGACGTACTCCCTGGCACGCTCGCTTACCTCGAAGGCTTTGCGCGCCTGCGCATGGTGGTCGCGTAATCGACGTTTGTATCGGCGCATCTGCTTGGCGATACGTTCGGCGGCCGCATCGAACGCTGCGTGGGTCTCGGCGGCCGAAGCGCTGGCATTAACAACAATTCCGCGGCCGATATGGACGGCAACCTCGGCCCGACTCAGATGCGCCTCCCTCGAAAACACAACATGCGCCTCGATGGCGGTCTTGAAGTATTTCTCGAGGATCGCGCCGAGACTCGCTTCAACATGCTGGCGCAACACGGCGCCGGTGTCGATCTGCTTGCCCGTGACGGTCAGTTGCATAGATGCGTTACCTCTTCCCGCCGAAGCTAGGATGAGATCGGGCCCCGGGGATCGAAAATGGGAACCCGCCGGCAAGCGGTCAAGCGGCATACGGTAGGCATCCCTCGCTTTCGCGTCAAGCGGCGCCGTTCCCGTGTGGTCTCGCGCTCAAAGCGCGAGCAGCTTGTCTCGGCGCCGCTGAACCGAAGAAGGGATGCGCATCGCCTCGCGGTACTTAGCGACCGTGCGGCGGGCAATGTCTACGCCCTCGCGATGTAGCAATTCGACGATACGCTCGTCCGAGAGTGTGCCATCCGGGAGTTCGCCGTCGATTAGGGCGCGGATACGATGGCGGACCGCTTCCGCCGAATGCGCGCCGCTTCCGCCTGAAGCCGCGATCGCCGAAGTAAAGAAATATTTGAGCTCATAAAGACCACGCGGTGTGGCCATGTATTTGTTGCTGGTCACCCTGCTGATCGTGCTCTCGTGCATCCCGATTGCATCGGCAATGTCGCGCAAGATCAGGGGTCGCAGCGATGGTACCCCGTGACGAAAGAAGGCGTCTTGCTGACGGACTATCTCGGCCGCGACCTTTAGGATGGTGGTGGCACGCTGGTGCAGTGACTTGACCAGCCAGTTGGCGGCATGCAGGCGCTCGGTCAGGTAATCTTTCTCGGCCTTATTGCGCGTGGCCTGCCGAACTCGGGCGTAGTAACTGTTGTTCACCAAAACGCGAGGGAGAGTTTCCGCATTGAGCTCGACGATCCAGCCGCCCTCGGGCAGCGCGCGCATCAGGATATCGGGCACCACCGGCTGCGCGAGCGGTGGATCAAAGGCGAGCCCAGGCCGCGGATCGAGCGATTTGATCTCGCTGATCATCTCGGCCACATCCGCGGCGTCTACGCGGCACACCCGGACTAGTGCGGCTACATTGCGGGTCGCCAGCAACGGCAGGTGATCGAGCAGCGCCCGCATCGCAGGATCAAACCGGTTCCGATCGCGCAACTGGAGAGTCAGGCACTCCCTGAGGTCGCGAGCAAAGACGCCGGCGGGATCAAATTGCTGGAGGCGCTCCAAAACCCCCTCGACCCGCTCTTTCTGGCAACCAAGGAATCGCGTCACCCCGTCGAGATCGGCGCGAAGATAGCCGTCCTCATCAAGTAGATCGAGAAGATGCAGCGCGATGACTCGGTCCC
Organism: uncultured Alphaproteobacteria bacterium; assembly: GCA_963703745.1. GTDB lineage: Bacteria > Pseudomonadota > Alphaproteobacteria > ATCC43930 > CGMCC-115725 > AP-15. The sequence goes on from CAVPFL010000004.1 coordinate 956,425, forward strand.
CCGGGTCGCTAAGGTCGGCCCCAATCTGCTCGAGCAGATGCTCCCGCAGGGTGCGCGACCGGGTTGCGGTCTGGTCGAGGCTGGGACGTCCCTCCCCATCGAAGCCTCCGTTGCGACTGTGCCATGGCTGCGGCTCTCCGCCAAAATCTACCGGCCGGTCTCCATCCTCTCCCCATTCCGGTTGCCATTGCTCGGCCGCGTCGGGTACGAATTCGCCCGTGAGCATTTCCGGTACTGCTGTCGGGGACGCATCCTCTCCGCCGCTGATAGCATCGTCTCGTGTATTTTCTCCGAACTCTCGCTCGCCGCGCTCTAGCAGCGGATTCTGCTGGATCTCGCCATCGATGAAATTAGTCAACTCAAGATTCGAGAGCTGCAGCATTTTGATCGCCTGCTGCAGCTGAGGCGTCATGATCAACGCCTGCGATTGGCGCAGTTCAAGTCGCTGCGTAAAACTCGTCCTGTTCACATCCCGCTCCGTTCGGAGCGGCTTATAGGCTAAACCTATCTCCCAGGTAAACGCGCCTTACGTCAGCGTCGGCGACGATCTCGGCGGGGGTGCCCTCCATCAGCACCTGTCCCTCGTGCAGAATATAGGCCCGATCCACGATCTCGAGGGTCTCGCGCACGTTGTGGTCGGTAATCAACACCCCAATTCCACGATCTTTAAGGTGGGCTACAAGATCGCGAATTTCGCTAACAGCGATCGGATCGATGCCCGCCAGCGGCTCGTCGAGCAAGATAAAATGAGGCTGAGTCGCAAGCGCCCGCGCGATCTCGCATCGTCGCCGCTCGCCGCCCGAAAGCGCCATCGCCGGTGCCCGCCGCAGATGAGTAATCGAGAATTCTGCCATCAGCGCCTCCAGCATCGCTTCGCGCCTTTCCAACGCTGGCTCGGCGATCTCAAGTATTGCTCGGATGTTCTGCTCGACCGTCAGACCGCGGAATATCGATGCCTCCTGCGGCAGGTAACCGATGCCGAGCCGAGCACGGCGATACATCGGGAGATCCGTGATATCGCGTCCATCGAGGCTGACAATCCCGGTATCGGCCGCGATCAGCCCGGTTATGATATAAAAGCAGGTGGTCTTACCCGCACCGTTGGGTCCTAGCAGCCCTACCGCCTCGCCGCGCTGCACCGACACGTTAACGTTGCGCAGCACCGGTCGTCGCTTGAAGGCCTTTCCGAGCCCGTGCCCCAAGAGGCCACGATTGTCGGCCACGAGCCGCGGCCGCGCTTGGGTGGGTGCTCCCTGAGGGCGAGATTGCGCCATGCCTGCTGTTACGGCTTTTGCCCGCTCCCTTGGTTCGTGTTCGGACCTTGCCCGCCCGGAATGCCCGATGACTCCTGACGCACGAAAAGGCCTTCGACGCGTGATGCGGGAGAGCCCGGCTGGCCGGCCGTGGGCAACATGCGGCTGACATTGTTGTTCAGATCGACGACGGCGTACTGGCCTCGGATCGCATTATCTCCGCGTGTAATGGTAACGTTGCCGAGCAGGGTGACGAGCCCCGTATCGGCGTTATAGACGCCGTAATCGCCGCGCCCGATATCGGTCGCGGTCGAGACAATGACATTGCCTTGCGCATCGATCCGGCTAATCCGCGAACTCTCGTCGCTGGTGCCGGGCGCGCCCGCTGCAGCTCCGGGTTTCGCCGTAGGGTTGGAGGACGCCGATCTAGCCACTCGCGCCCCGGGCTTCGTCTCGGCAGGCCTCGCCTTGTCCTTGGTCATATGCGCGGTGAGCACGTCGGCACGGATCCGCTTGACATTTTCTCTTACCGCAACCGCGTCGCCCCGAGCAACCGCTACTTGCTTCTGATCGTACCATTCAAGACTGTCGCGCGCCGTCACCACATCCGTCGGGGTTGTAAGTTTCAACGCCTTGCCGGTGACTATGCCCATCTGCTGGTCGACATCCCAGACGGCTTGGTCGCCGACGACAGTCTGCGTTTCGCCCTTGATTGTAACGCGACCATCGGCGTTGAGGCGGTAGATCTCGGTGTCGCTTCCCGCGGTCTTGCTGGGGCGGTAATGCGCGGTCAGCGTATCGGCATCGACCTCAGTCGTTCCGCGCTTTGCCGTCGCGTTGCCGCGGGCAATGTAGACTTGCGCGTCCTGTTGCCACTCGATCCCTGAAGTGGCCGAGATCGCGATCGGCCGATCGTCCGAAGCGCCGCCGAGGTTCAACCCCTGAGCGGCCGCAGGCGGCCAAGTGCACCATAGGTAGAGAAGCAGTGAAGGGAGCCAAATCCCGTTCCAGCGCGTGAGCAATGGCGGCCCGAGGAGGCAACCGAAGATCCGCCGGACCAGGAGCCGGCCATCGACGGGATGGTTATCCGTCATGATGCCTCACATCGGTCATGGCCCGCTTGGCGCGCACGGGGATTCTGCCGGCATGTTTGGCGCTCGGTTGGGGTTTCGAGGCAACATGAGGAGTGGCCGTCGGCCTGAGGTGGGTTGGTTTCGCCACGGCGCCAGCGGGAGGAAGCGGCACCGGCGGGGCAACAGGGGAGACGGCCGCAGCTTCGATCTGCGCGGCCATAGCCTCAACCGCGGCGGGCAGCGCAGCAGGCTCGGCCGGAGCGCTGCTCGATTTGGTTCCCTTGAAGAGCAAATGGGATTCACCCGTAAAGATGATCGTCTCACCTTTCGGCAAGACCCGAAATCCTTGCCCAGTGATGTCGCCGGAAGGTCCGTGGCCTTCGACAGGGTCGTGACCTTCCGCGGAATTGTCGGACAGGTTAGCATGCGCGCGCTGCGTCACGAACCGCGTACCGTTTTCGTGGACCAGATTGACGTCCGCGAAAAGATCCAGCAACTGGGCCTGTGATTGGTATATCCCGGTCGCGGCGGTCAGCACGACGGACGCGCCGCCGTGAACGGTCATCACCGCCTTGGGCCGTTCCAGCGCCATTACATCATTCCGATCGGGCACTTGTCGGCCGATTGCAGCCGTCACGACATAAGGTCTGTTGTACCGATCGAGTCCGCCATAGCGGGGATTGACCATCCGCAGTTCGCGCGCCTCGCGCAGGTCAATCGCGGGAAAGCCGATCCGCACGCTTTCCAAGAGCGGAGCCAACCGGGGCCAGCCGGCTACCAGCAGCAGAAGTGTCACCCCGATCGCTGGCAGCGCACGCTTCAGGAACGCAACGCGCCGGCTATAGCGGTCGTCCGTGGCCGACGCCCGCCAGTGCCCCGCGGGCGAGCGCGGCCTCGCCGCCGTACCGCGTGGCGACCCTGCCTGTTCCTCCAGCACTTTCACCGGCAAGAGCGCGCGCATCCTCCCGCCTTAGGCAACGCCCGCCCGCAGGCAGTCGTGCATGTGGAGAAAACCGATCGGTCGTCTGTGTTCGTCGCAGACGAAGAGAGCGGTGATCGCAAAGCGGTTCATCAGTCCCAATGCGTCCACCGCCAGAGCCGGAGAGGAGATTGTCTTTGGTTTGCGGTGCATGACTTCCGCCACAGCGCGCTCCAGCAGCTCCGCGCCCATGTGCCGGCGCAGGTCGCCGTCGGTGATGACCCCGATCAGGCGGCCTCCCGAATCGCACACGCCGACGCAGCCGAAGCTCTTCGCGGTCATCACGAGAATTGCGTCGGACATGCGCGCGTCGGGCGGCACGAGCGGGATCTTGTCCCCTGCATGCATGATGTCGCGTACCCGTAGTAAACGCCGACCAAGCTTTCCGCCCGGATGAAGGAGCCGGAAGTCAGCCGAGGAGAAACCTTTGCGCTCCAGCAGGGCAATCGCGAGCGCATCCCCCAAAGCCATCATCATCGTGGTAGAGGTCGTCGGAGCGAGCCCCATCGGGCAAGCCTCAGCGGATGACGGCAGCAAGAGCACGACGTCGGCTGCCTCGGCAAGCGTCGATCGCGGCCCTCCGGTAATCGCGATTAGCAGGATCTCAAAGCGCCGGGAATAGGCGACGATGTCGGCAAGCTCTGCTGTCTCGCCGGAATTCGACAAAACCAGAATCACATCGTCGGATCCGATCATGCCGAGATCGCCATGGCTTGCTTCCACGGGGTGAACGAACTGCGCGGGGGTGCCCGTCGAAGCAAGCGTGGCCGCGATCTTGCGGCCGACATGACCACTCTTGCCGATCCCGGTGACGATGATCCGTCCTTGTACCGTAGCGCAGGCACTCACGGCGTCCTGGAAGCGGGCGTCCAGCGCTTCCGACAGACCTTCGAGTCCATCGATTTCGGCCCGTATAACTCGGCGGCCAACGTCGAGATCGGTTTTCCCGCTCGATCGGCGGCCCAAAGCTTCGACCTGCCCTACCGCGGCAACCAAACTCCGGTCAACCGGCATCGAAAATATCCCCCGCTTCCCCCGACGGCACAGTTAATGCGCGAAGATGTCTTGCTCCGGCCAGCCCCCAAGATCAAGCAGAACACGATGAGGCAGGAATTCGAAGCAGGCGCGAGCGAGCGGCTCGCGGCCCTCGCGGGCCAACATCAGGTCGAGTCGGGCGCGCAGGGCATGGAGATGGAGCACGTCTGAGGCGGCATAGCGAAGCTGCTCTTCGGTGAGGTTGGGCGTCCCCCAATCCGAGCTCTGCTGCTGCTTCGAGAGATCGATATTTAAAAGGTCCTTGCACAAATCGCGCAATCCGTGGCGGTCGGTGAAGGTGCGCACCAGCCGCGAGACGATCTTGGTGCAGTAGACCGGCGCCGCCATTACCCCCAGGTAGTGGTAGAGCATGGCGAGATCGAAGCGCGCAAAATGGAAGAGCTTGGTCACGCCGGGGTCGGCGAGAAGACGCTTTAGCCGGGGCGCGCAGTAGCCGCCCGGCGCGAATTGAACGAGATGAGCGTCCCCATCCCCCGCCGAGACCTGGACGAGGCACAGCCGGTCGCGGTGCGGGTTGAGCCCCATCGCTTCGGTGTCGATGGCGACAGCCGACCCGTAACCGATGCCTTCTGGCAGGTCGCCGTGATAAAGTTTGTGGGTCATTTTACTCCGACGATGGGGCGCTGCACGCGCATTGGCGCCATCCACCCCCCAAGCCTGGTGCGCCCGAGTGGAGTCGAACCACCACTCCTTTCGGAACACGGACCTGAACCGTGCGCGTCTGCCAATTCCGCCACGGGCGCACTCTAGGGCATCCGGAGCGGCCGGAAATAAGCCCGGCGCACGTCGGTGTCAACGCAAGTCACAGCGCAGCTTTGACCACGACCTTGATCGCGTCGTCGATTCGCTCGCGAGCGTATTTGAGGGCAGTCGGCAGCTCGTCGAGCGGGAAGGTGTGGGTATGGATGAGCCGCGCATCGAACCGCTTCTGCTTCATCAGCGCCATGGCCCGATGCGTAGCGCTCTGGCCCTCCCCGCGAATCCCGAAAACATAGATGTTGTTGCGCACCAAATAGGAGAGGTCGACCGGAACCGGGTCTTTCGGGAAGGCGGCCAGACAGATCCGGCCGCCGCGGTTGACCATTTGCGCCGCTTCGTTGAGCGCTTCAGGTGCCCCGGAACATTCGACCACGAAGTGCACGCCTTTGCCTCCGGTGATGCGCTTGACTGCGGCGACCGGATCCTCCCGGCGTGCATTGATCACGTGATCGGCGCCGAGCTTCTTGCCGAGATCGAGCCGCCCGTCGCGGGTGCCGGTGAGAATCACCGGATCGGCGCCGAGCGCCTTGGCGACCGCGACCCCGAGCAGTCCGATCGGCCCGGGTCCGGTGACGATGACCCCCTCGCCGGCGATCAAACCGCCGAGCACGTCGAGGCCGTACATCGAAGTTCCAGCGGTGACGACCAGGGTCGCTTCCTCGTCGGTCATGTCGTCCGGCACATGGACCAGCGTGTTGACGTGGTTGACGGCGTATTCGGCAAAGCCGCCATCCGTCGTGAACCCGTTGGCGCGATGTCCCTTCGCTACATCGCCATAGTTGAGGCAAGATGTGTACATGCCCTGACGGCAGCGCTCGCAGCGGCCGCAGCCGGCGTGCACCTCGACGGTGACGCGGTCGCCGATCCGATACTCATCGATCGCCGGCCCGAGCCGCACGACCGTCCCCATATATTCGTGGCCGATCGTGAAGTTCTTGTTGAACGGCAGACCGCCCTCTACCATGGCAGGGACACCGTGGCGGAGGATTTCGAGGTCGGTCGCGCAGATCGCGACCGCATCGATCCGCACCAGCACCTCGGCAGCAGCCGGTTGCGGAACCGGCTTGTCGACCAGGAAGATTTCGTCGGGTCCGCCCAGCACCCAGGCCCTCATCCGGTCCGGTACCTGAAATTCGTTGGTGAGAAGAGGCTGATCCGTCATCGCTCGCGTTCCTTGGGTCGTCGACCGGCGCTGCGTTATAGAATGCTGGCATTCAGCGCGCCAGCGGCCGCACCTAGCCGGGGGAGACCATGCGAAATCGCCGCACTGCAGTGCTCGGCGGGTCGGGTTTCATCGGCCGATATGTCGTCAAGCGATTGGCTGCGCGCGGCGAAGTTATCGCGGTCGGCTGCCGCAATGCCGAGGCAGCCAAACACCTCAAGCCGCTCGGCGATGTCGGGCAGATAGCGCCACTGAACGTCGGAATCGGCGACGAGACCTTGCTGCCGGCCTTCCTCGCAGGCAACGATTCGCTGGTCAACTGCGTCGGCATCCTGCGTGAAGCGGGTGGCCAGACCTTTGAGCTGGTGCACCACACCGCCCCGGCGCGGCTTGCCCGGTTCGCTCGCGAGGCCGGGGTGGATCGCTTCGTCCATATTTCGGCGATCGGCGCCGATCCGCGGTCTTCCTCGGCCTATGCCCGAACCAAGGCCGCCGGCGAGCAGGCAGTACGCGACGCCTTTCCGACCGTCACGATCCTGCGCCCCTCGGTCGTGTTCGGTCCGGAGGATCAATTCTTCAACCGGTTTGCGACGATGGCGATGTTCTCACCGGTGCTGCCGCTGATCGGCGGGGGCGAAACCCGGTTTCAGCCGGTTTATGTCGGCGACGTCGCCGACGCGGTGGTCACCTGCCTCGCGGATCCGGCGACGGCCGGCCGCACTTACGAGCTCGGTGGGCCAAAAATCTATACCTTCCGCGAAGTGCTCGAGCTGGTGCTCCATAAAATCCGCCGCAAGCGTCAATTCATCGACGTCCCGTTCGGCCTTGCCGCCGTTCAAGCGAAATTTATGTCGATCCTCCCGAGCCCACCGCTGACGCCTGACCAGGTCGAGCTGTTGAAAGGCGACAACATCGTCTCCTCCGGGGCGCTGACCCTGGCGAGCCTCGGCCTCACCCCCACTCCCACCGAGATGATTCTGCCGTCCTATCTCGACCGCTTCCGGCGCGGCGGCTACGAGCGGCAACCGCCCCAGTGAGGGCCCGTTGTCTTTCCTCTGACGGCAGGGGAAAACACCCGTTGGCAGGATCGAGAAGGCCGTCTGCGCTGGCGAAAATATTATGCAAGTCAATACCTTATGACAATTCGACCGAACCGTCCAACAGCGGAATTAAACCGGGGGGGCAGCGGATTGGCAGCGGAATTTGACGGAGGGCTTGCGTCGTGCTTCAAAAGCACGAAGAACCATTTCTTAATTGACAATAAAATATGATGCTACATCACCATTGTACGGTTAGGGGGCTGCGGCACAGAACCATCATCGGAGCATCTGCAATACGAATAGGACAATTTTGTGACGATGATTATCATAATAAGCGGCGCAAGCGTCCGCGTCGGTTTCCTAACCCGCTGGCGAGCCTGCTTTCGCCGCGTCGCCGGTTCGGTTAAGGTCCGGCCCGACATGATCGACAGGAACCAAACATGGCAGCGTTGAGTCGGCTCCTGTTGCTCATCGCCGCGCTCACTTTCGGAGAACAGGCGATGGCGGCAGATTTGGAGAATACGCTTTACATGGACGTGCCGGCGGGGCGCGTCGTCATCGAGATGCGGCCCGATCTGGCGCCGGCCACCGTCGCGCAGATCAAGACGCTCGTCCGTCAGGGATTTTATGACGGGCTCACCTTTCATCGCGTGATCGACGGTTTCATGGCACAGACCGGCGATCCGAAGGGCAACGGTACGGGCGGTTCCGGCCACCCATTGAAGGCCGAGTTCTCGAACGAGAAGCACGTGCGCGGCACCGTATCGATGGCGCGCGCGTCCGACCCAAACAGTGCCGACAGCCAGTTTTTTATCGTATTCGCACCCGCACCCTTCCTCGACGGCAAGTATACGATCTGGGGCACTGTGGTGTCCGGCATGGACAACATCGACAAGATCGAGAAAGGCGACCCAAACCGCAACGGTGCTGTTACCAACCCCGACAAGATCATCAAGATGCAGATCGCCGCCGACGCTGAGAAGGCGAAAAGCTAGGAGGCCTCTCCGCCGCTTTCTTGCCGGTGGTAGCCCCTCACCCTCCCACTGACGCGAGCTCCTCCCTCTCTCCGCTTGTGCGGGGCGAGGGGCTTTCCTCTCCCTCTCCCCGCCTGCGGGGAGAGGGCCGGGGTGATGGGCTCTCCCGTTACCGACCGGGCCGGCGGTCGGGATGGTTCGACGCGCTCGCGGTTTATCGCGAACCGCGGCTGATCGCGATCCTGCTGATGGGGTTTTCGAGCGGGCTGCCGCTCGCCTTGACCTTTAGCACGCTGTCGTTTTGGCTGTCCGAGGTCGGCGTCTCCCGCACCTCGATCGGGCTCTTTGCCCTCGTCGGCATTTCCTACAGCATGAAGTTCCTGTGGTCGCCGGTCATCGATCGAATGCCAATCCCGCTCCTGACCGCCCGCCTCGGGCGGCGCCGCGGCTGGGCGTTGGCGATCCAGCCGCCGCTGGCGCTGGCGATCCTGGCTCTCGGTCTGACCGACCCGCGATCAGATCCGGGGACGACGGCACTCGCCGCGGTCATCGTCGCGTTTCTGTCGGCGAGCCAGGACATTGTCATCGACGCCTACCGCATCGAGCTGTTGCGGCCGGAAGAGCAGGGTGCGGGAGCCGCCGCCACGCAATGGGGCTACCGCGGCGGCATGCTCGTCGCCTCGGCCGGAGCGCTCTATGCCGCGAGCTTTGGCGGATGGAGCTTCGCCTATGGATTGATGGCCGCGCTGATGGCGGTCGGGATGGCCACGGTGTGGTTCACACCCGAGCCTGGCAGCATCGGCCCGCCCGACCCGCTGCCAGGCGTTTCACCCTTCGCCCGGGTCGCAGCCTGGCTCAAGCGCGCCGTCTTGGCCCCGTTTGCCGATATCCTCTCGCGGCGCGGGGCACTCGTGATCCTGGGCTTTGTCATCCTTTACAAATTCGGCGACGCGCTTGCCGGGACGATGTCGAACCCGCTCTATGTCTGGCTCGGCTTCAGCAAGGTCGAGGTTGCCAATATCGGCAAAGTCTACGGCTTCCTTGCCGGGCTCGCCGGGTTGGCCCTGGGGGGCATCGTCGTTCTGAGGATCGGCGTGTTTCGCGCGCTTTTGGTCTGCGGGGTACTGCAGATGCTGGCGAACCTGATGTATATCCTGCAGGCTTGGGCTGGGCACGACCTGCTGACCCTGGCGCTGACCATCGGGGTCGAGAATTTGACCGGCGCGATGGGGTCGACAGCGTTCGTCGCCTATCTCTCGGGGCTCTGCAACCTCGACTTCACCGCCACACAATACGCTCTCTTGACCTCTCTCGCCGCGATCGGCCGCACGACACTGTCGGCCTCGGGCGGGGCGCTCGCCGATGCGGTCGGCTGGAGCCCGTTCTTTGTAATCGCCACGGCAGCCTGCCTGCCGGGCCTCGCCCTGCTGGTCTGGGTCATGCGATTGGAAGGTGCACGAGCGCGCTAGGAGGCGGGCCGGGGGAACATCACAAAAGCTTCTCCGGATTGTGGCAATTTGGCCATCTGCGGCACCCAGGAGCAGATCCTCGGGCGCCGAAGCGGTCGCGGGGGAATGCAGATGAGAATCACAATGATCGCTGGCGGCGTGCCTGAGCTTGCCGCTCGCGACGGCCATGGCCGAGCCGATCGAGTTGCAATGGTGGTATGCGACGACTTCAGTCAACGCCGACCGCGTCAACAAGATCGCTGCCGACTTCAACGCCTCGCAAGGTAACTACAAGGTCGTCCCGGTGTTCAAGGGCTCCTACGCCGAGACGATGAACGCCGGGATCGCCGCCTATTGCGCCGCACCGCGCCGCACATCATCCAGATCTTCGAGGTCGGCACGGCAACGATGATGGCCGCCGAAGGGCGGTGAAACCGGTCTACCAGGTGATGGCCGAGGCCGGCGAGCCCTTCGATCCAAACGCTTATCTGCCGGCTGTGACGGCCTATTACAGCACCGCAGACGGCAAAATGCTGTCATTGCCGTTCAACAGCTCGACGGCAATCACCTACTGGACCATGGACGCCTTCAAGAAAGCGGGGCTCGACCCGGATAAAGCTCCCGCCACCTGGCCCGACACTCTCGCCGTCGCGCAAAAGCTGCGCGCTGGCGGCATTTCCTGCGGCTTGACCGTAGCATGGCTCAGCTGGACTCAGATCGAGTAGTTCAGCGCCTGGCACAACATTCCGCTCGCGACCAAAGCGAACGGGCTCGACGGTGCTGACGCCGTGCTCGAATTCAACAACCCGGTCGTTGCGAAGCATATCGGCAACCTGGCCGAGGCGCAGAAGGACAAGAGCTTCGACTATGGCGGGCGGACCCGTGAGCCCGAGGGCAAGTTTCTCAATGGCGAATGCGGGATGATTCAGACCTCGTCGGCCGCCTTTGGGATTTTCAAGGCCGGCGCCAAATTCGACTTCGGCATGGCCGAGCTGCCGTATTACCCAGATGTCGCCGGGGCGCCGCAGAACTCGATCATCGGCGGCGCCAGCCTATGGGTCATGGGCGGCAAGAAACTCGACGAATACAGGGGTGTCGCCAAGTTCTTCACCTTCTGTCGCAGACCGGTCTGCAACAGCAATTGCACGAGGTGACCGATTACCTGCCGATCACCAAGGCGGCCTATGCGGCAACCAAAGCGTCCGGGCTCTACGAGAAGAACCCCGGCCGCGAGATCCCGGTCATCCAGATGACGGCAAAGCCGCCGACCGAGAATTCGCGCGGGCTGCGTCTCGGAAATCTGGTGCAGATCCGCGACATCCTCGCCGAGGATCTCGAGGCGGCCTTCGCCGGCAAGCAGGATGCGCAGAGTGCATTGGATGACGCGGTCAAGCGCGGCAACGGCCTGCTGCGGCAATTCGAGCGGAACACGCAACAATAGCGGCGGGTGCGACGCCCGCTGATGGTCCGGCAAAAAAAATGGCGAGCATATTAGCAACGCAGTGTCCGTCGCTGACCGGAGCCGTGCTGTGCAAACTGATTGAGGGGTGACACTTTGAACCGGCTGGATGGGTGACATCTTGATCGATTTAGCATCAAGAATGTTGCGGTTGTGGGGCCTGTGGAGTTGTGGGGATCGCGCCAGCGATCGCCGGGGTGCTGTGGCTGTTTCTGTTCAACCCGAGCGTCGGCATCGTCGCCGCGGCATTGCGACGCGCCGGTGTCGACTGGAATTGCCTGCTAAACGGCCGCAAGGCATTGGTGCTGGTGATCTTGGCCGCCGACTGGAAACATATCAGCTACAATTTCCTGTTCTTTCTCGCGGGGCTGCAGGCAATTCCGAAGACATTGGCCGAAGCCGCCGCGATCGACGGCGCCGGCGCCACTCGGCGGTTTTGGAGGATCGTGTTCCCGCTGCTGGCGCCCACCAGCTTTTTCCTGCTGGTGGTCAACATCGTCTATGCCTTTTTCGACACCTTCCGGATCATCCACAACGTGACCCAGGGGGGCCGGCGAGGGCGACCGAGATCCTGCAATGGCGAGAATTTTCCAGCTGATATGCGTCATTTTTGACGAAGCCGCGCGGACGTTACGAATTTATGTTGATCGCAATCTCGCCGAGGGTTTTTGACAGGTTGATAATCGAGGGACAAATCAGCCGCCGACGTTGCGAAAATCGTATGGACCGACACCCTGGACCAACAGGAAACGGGTATCGGCCTTGGAACGGTTGGAAATCAAATGGGCGTTTTTCGGGGCTATGTGATAGGTCTCGCCGACGGCGAGCTCGCGGCGGTCGGCAGGGGCTCGGGTTTCGATCGACAGTGTGCCTTCGAGCACGAAATACCAATCGGTCACGACGCTGTGAAAGTGCCAGGGGATCTCCTCGCCCGGCGCCAGGGTAAAAACGCGCGCCTGCACGTCGCTGCCGATCGCTACCGGCTCGATCGCTTTGACGGTGTACCCTTGGCTTTGCGCCATCACTTGCATCCCTCAACCATAGGAGAGCAACTGGTTGCGGTGACGCTTGAGCCACGCTCGCGGCTCCCTAGTGTTCGGGGTCAGGCTCTCCACCAGACGCCAAAAGCACGGTCCATGATTCATCTCGGCGAGATGCGACACCTCGTGCGCGACAACATACTCGAGCACCGGCTCGGGGGCGAAAATCAAGCGCCAGCTGAAGGAGAGGTTTCCCTGTCCCGAGCAGCTGCCCCACCGGCTCCTCGTATCGCGGACACTGACCCGCGCCACTTCGCGCCCGATGCGCGTCGCCAGTCTATGCGCGCGAAGAGAGATCTCGGCCTGCGCCATTGCAACGAGATGATCACGGACCCGGCGCGCCAAATGCAGCGGATCGCTGCGCACGCGGATTTCACCGTCGATGATCCTGACGAGCGGCGCCGCGAGGGAGAATTCGCGGCGGATTCGGTGGGCGACACCGAGCACAGGCAGGATGGCGCCTTCGACAAAAGGCACGGGCTGCGGCAGGGCTTCGAGGCGCGCCTCGATCCATCCGCGCTTCGTCGCGACAAAGCGCAGCCCCGTTCTCACCGAAACGCCGCGTGGGAGAACCAGTTCGACCCTGCGTTCGGCCGCATCGATCCGCAGCCCGACGCGCCCGGCCCGCGGGCTGACCCGGATCGCGACCTGAGCGCCGATCTCCGGCTCCCAATGCGAGTTAGTTGCTCCGATCCGCTGCAAGAGCTCGCCCATTTCCTCAAGCTGCCGAATGGTAATCGCGCCGGCATGGAGGACGAAAGCGCTGGCGGAGAATAGTCGCTGGGGTTCGGGTCTTGACGGATCCGGCAAGTTGCGTCTGCTGCCTTAGATCCCGAATCGGCTTTCGTCGTCATTCGGCCTGACGGAGCAGCCATCATTGGCGCACACAGACCCTACGGCGCTGCTTGGCTCGTCGTGCTTCGGTCCTGCAACGGTGCAAGTTGGAGTCGCGGCAGGTTGTCTGCTCCGGGATTATTCGGCGGCGAGAGGTTGCGCCGGCGCCACGACCGTACCGGCGAGCCTCTCACGGTGTTGGTCGAAGAGTTGCCAGATCCAGTCGATCACCGCCCGAACGCATGCCGCGCGGCGAAGGTCGCGATGCACGATAATCCAATATTCGGCAGCGATCTCCGGCACCGGCGGGGTCAGCCTTTCGAGCAGCGGGTCGGCATCGCCAATGAAACAGGGAAGCACGCCGCGGCCCGCGCCGGCGCGGATCGCTGCCGATTGCATCGGCATGGTCGAGGCACGCAGCGCCACCGCGCCGCCGCTTTCCCGCAACCGCTCCTGCACCCAACGCGCCGTTGGGTAGTGGGCCTGCTCCTCAGTATAGGTCACCCAGGCCTTGGCCTCTGTTTCATTTCTGCGATAGACAGCGCAGGCGAACACCCCGGCCTTGGTAACGTAGAGGTCGCCGCTTTCCGGCGGATGATGGCGCAGCGCGAGATCCGCCTCGCGCCGCGCCAGGTTGGCGGTTTGCTGGGTTTCGACGAGTTCGAGGGTAATCCCTGAGGGCAACCCGGCACTCGATGTGCCGGCGAGATATCTGGCGAGAAAGCTCGCCGCCCACTCGCCCACCGAAATGCGCACCGTGCCGCAGAGCGCCGGAGAAGCCGCCGCTCTTCGTCGCTCGAGCGCCAATGCGGCACTCTCGAGTTCCTCCGCTACCGCGATCAGCGCTTCGCCGGCGGCATTGAGGCGCAGCCCCTCGGGAAGGCGATCAAACAAAGTCGGTCCACCGAAGGTCGCCTCGAAGGATGCCAGGCGACGCCCTACCGTCGGTTGGCTGAGGCCGAGCGCGCGGCCGGCAGCGCGCAGCGACCCGTGGCGGGCAGCCGCGAGGAATACGCGAACATCGTCCCAATCCATCAGCGGAGAGCTGTTGCCGTCCGTCATGATACGAGACTGTATCGCTGCATACCGATATTGTCGATACCTGAAATCAGAATGTATCGGTATGTTATGTGTCACGCGAGCGGGGCAAACGGAGGTGGAGCGGTGATCACAATTCTGGATCTCAAGGCTGAGTTGGCAAAATTGACGATGCTCCGCGACCGCACGCCGACGACGGCCAGAGCGGAACGGGAAGGCTCTTCATCGCAGCTGGCGCCATATCGCGACGGTGCGATCTTCGCCAGCAAGTCCGCCGGCGCAGGTGCATGGGAACGCCACCCGGACGGCGACGAACTGGTACAGGTCATCGAGGGCTCTGCGACTTTGGACATCGTGACAGATGACAACCCGGTCCAGTCAATTCCGGTACATGCCGGAATGATCGCCATCGTGCCGCGAGGCGCGTGGCATCGCTTCCATTACCCCGACGGAATTACCCTCCTGACTGTGACGCCTGGAAAAAGCGAATATGTGAGGCTCGACATTGACGACCCGCGGGCGGCGGAACCGCAACGCAATTAGGAGGGGAGAACAGCCTTGATCACGATCCTCGATCTCAAGGGCACGCTCGCAAAGATGCCGATGATGGAAGGGCGCCGCCCGGAATCGACAGAGGCGGAGCGCAAGGCGACCGGCGCTTTCGTGACATTGGCTCCCTACCGCGACGGCAACATCTACAGCGCCAAGTTTTCCGGCGATGCCGCCTGGGAACGCCACCCGAACGGTGATGAGTTGGTGCAGATTGTCGATGGCTCCTGCACCGTTCACCTGATGACCGAGAACGGCCTCGAGTCGCACGACGTTAGCGCCGGCACGACCATCGTCGTGCCGCAGAACACCTGGCACCGCTTTCACGCGCCGATCGGGGTCAGCATCGTCACCGCGACCCCGCGCCCGACCGAGCACCTGACAATCGATGTCGAAGACCCGCGTACGTTGAGCGACGCCGAACGCGCGTCCAATTCGGAAGAGAAAGTGCGCTGATGTATTTCGACCGACGCCTTTGGCAATTGACGCGCGGGCTGCGCGGGTGGATCGCGCTGGCGGTCCTGCTGGGGCTCGTCGCCTCGGTCGTCGGGATCGCGCGTTTTGCGATCCTCGGAGTGTTGCTGTCGCGCGTATTCAACGGCGCCGGCTTTGTCGCAATAGCAATCCCGGCACTCGCGGTGGCCGCTGCGGTGGTCCTGCGCGGGATCGTCGATCACCATCGCACGATGATCTCCCACCGCACTGCTACGCGAGTGCAGGAAGATCTGCGCGGCCGTCTCTACGACAAGATCGCGGCGCTAGGCCCGGCCTGGTTTGCCGGCGAACGCACCGGCGGCGTCATGCTGTCGATCGTCGACGGCGTCGAGCAGTTGCAGACATTTTTCGGCCAGTACGTGCCGCAAGTCACGATCGCGGCGCTGACACCTGTCGCGATCTTTGTCTTCATCGCCTTCTGGGATGTGCCAGTGGCGACCGTGATGTTGGTTTTCGCCCTCGTGACGTTAATCGCGCCGACCGTGTTCGTCCACATCGAGCGCCGCTCGAGTCACGGGCGCCAGCAATCCTTGAAGTCGTTCGGTTCGGAGTTCCTCGACGGCGTTCAAGGCCTGCCGACCCTGAAGGCGTTCGGACAGAGCAGGGCTTATGGTCGGCGGCTCGCCGACCGGGCGCGAGAGCTGTGCAACCGCTCGCTCAAGGTAATCTCGATCGGGGTGATGACCCGCGGTATCACCGATTGCGGGGTGGCGGTCGGCGCCGCCGCGGCGCTGTCGCTCGCCGTATGGCGGGTGTCGCATGGGCTGATGAGCATCCAGGCGCTGCTGATCGTGCTGATGGCCGGCACCGAGGTGTTCCGGCCGTTGCGCGATCTGCGCATGGTGCTGCATCAGGGGATCCTCGGACAATCCGCCGCCGTCGGCATCAATGCGCTCTTCGCCGCCGAACCGTTGATTCCGGTGCACACCCCCACCCCTCCCTCCCCCGCAAGCGGGGGAGGGTTAGGGAGGGGGCTTCTTCCAACGATCGCGTTTGAGGACGTCTATTTTGCCTATCCCGGCGGGCGGGGTGCTGCCCATAACGGTCTCTCTTTTACTGTCGCCGCCGGCGAAAAAATCGGCATTGTCGGTCCCAGCGGCTCCGGCAAATCCTCGACCGCGCGCCTGCTGTTGCGCCTCTTCGACCCGCAACGCGGGACGGTACGGATCGGCGGCCACGATCTGAAGACGCTCGACCTCGAGGCACTCCGGCGGATGATCGCCGTCGTCCACCAGGACACCTATC
This sequence comes from uncultured Alphaproteobacteria bacterium, assembly GCA_963703745.1. GTDB lineage: Bacteria > Pseudomonadota > Alphaproteobacteria > ATCC43930 > CGMCC-115725 > AP-15. Next base: position 972,829 of record CAVPFL010000004.1, read on the forward strand.
TGTTCTACGGCACCGTCGAGGATAATCTGCGGCTCGGCAAGCCCGATGCCGAGAGGGAAGAAATCGAGGCGGCGGCGCGCGATGCCAACGCCCACGAGTTCATCATGGCCTTGCCGCAGGGCTACGCCACGATGATCGGCGAGCGGGGGATCATGCTGTCGGGGGGGCAGCGCCAGCGCCTGGCGATTGCCCGCGCCTTGCTGCGCAACGCGCCGATCCTGATCCTCGACGAGGCTCTCTCCTCGGTCGATGCTGAAAACGAGGCGGTGATCCAACAGGCGATTGACCGCCTGTCGGCCGGACGCACGACCTTGATCCTCGCGCATCGGCTGTCGAGCGTGATCACCGCCGACCGCATCCTGGTCCTCGATCAAGGCCGCATCGTCGAGACGGGCCGGCACGCCGAGCTGATCCGGCGCGACGGTCCCTATCGCAGGCTGATGGGGAGCCAAGCCGAAGAGCGCGGGGACGAACTGGCCTTTGCGGCCGATGACCCCGCGGCGCGGGACTACGGAAATCGTGCGGAAATCGAAACGTCCGGAGAGACGGCTACCGAAGCGATGGCGAATGCTGCGGCCGCGGTTGGCTGGGGGGCGACCCTCGGCACACTCGTGCAGATCATCAAGCCGTGGCGCCGGCGTTTCAGCATCGTTGTGACCTCCGGCATCGCGCGGGTCGCGGCGTTCATTGGGGTCGGCGTCCTCAGCGCCCTCGCCGTTGCCGCCGTCAAGACCGGATCGCCGTTCGGCTACTTGCTCATTCTGCTCGGGCTGGCGGCACCGCTCGCCGGGCTGCTGCACTGGCTCGAATCTTGGCTCGCGCACGACATCGCCTATCGATTGTTGGCGGAGCTGCGGATCGGCCTGTTCCGCAAGCTCGACACCCTGGCGCCGGCATATCTTGTGCGGCGCCGCTCGGGCGACTTGGTGGCGCTCGCCAACCAGGATATCGAGACGATCGAATATTTCTTTGCCCATACCGTCGCCCCGGCTCTGGTGGCGGTCCTGGTGCCCTCGACGGTACTGGTCGCCCTTGCCGTCGTCGCCTGGCCGATCGCCTTGGCATTGCTGCCCTTCGTCCTTTTTGCCGGGCTTGCGCCGGTGCTGATGCGGGGACGGATCGACCGCCTTGGCGCCGACGCCCGCGACACTCTCGGGCTCCTCGGCGCCTATGTCACCGAGACGATCCAAGGCCTTGCCGATCTCGTCGCGTTTCAAGCGGTGGACGGACGGCGCCGGGGCTTCATGGACCTGGTCCGCGGTTATCAGCGCATCCGCCTTGAACTATTGCGCGATCTGTCCTCGCAAACGGCCCAGCTCGAGATCGTGACCGGTCTCGGCGGGCTCGCCGTCGCGGTCGTCGGCGCTCGGCTCGCCGCCGAGCACCAGCTTGCCGCGACCACCTTGCCATTGTTGATCCTACTGGCGCTGGCCTCGTTTCTGCCGATCTCGGAGATCGCCAATGTCAGCCGGCAGCTCGCTGATACGATCGCCTCGACGCGCCGCTACTATGCCGTGGAGCGCGAGCAGCCCGCGGTCACCGACGGCCCCCTTCGCCCGCCGGCGCCGGCAGGCGGCTCGGCGATCCGTTTCGAGGGGGTGAGCATTTCCTATCCCGGCGCCCGGCGGCCGGCGCTGAGCGACATCGAACTCGAGGTTCCGGCGGGAAGCACGGTGGCCTTGGTCGGCCCCTCGGGTGCCGGCAAGACGACGATCGCGAATTTATTGTTGCGTTTCTGGGATCCGGACGGCGGACGGATCTTGATCGACGGCGTCGATCTGCGCGGGTTCGAGCTCGACCATCTGCGTGCCAGGATGTCGCTCGTCTCGCAGGACACGTATCTCTTCAACGACACGTTGCGCGCCAATGTGCTGCTCGCCCGGCCCGAGGCCGAGGAGGCGGCAATCCATCAGGCACTCGAACAGGCGGCGCTTGCCGATTTTGTCGAAAGCCTACCCGAGGGGCTCGACACGATCGTCGGCGAGCGCGGCGTGCAGCTGTCAGGCGGACAGCGCCAGCGCGTCGCAATCGCCCGGGCTTTCCTAAAAAACGCGCCGACTCTGATCCTCGACGAAGCGACCTCGCACCTCGACGCGGTCAGCGAGGCTCAGGTGCGCGGCGCGCTCGACGCGCTGATGCGCAACCGCACGACGATCGTCATCGCCCATCGCCTTTCGACCGTGCGCGACGCCGATCGACTGGCCGTGCTCGATCGCGGCCATCTCGTCGAAACCGGCACCCATGTCGAGCTGCTCGCCCGTAACGGGCTCTATGCGCGGTTGATCCGTCGTCAGATCGCCGGCGCGCAGCAACCGCTCCGCCTGGCCGGAAATTAACCAAGCGCCGGTAGATCGTCATGGAAACAGAACAACCGATCGAGATAGCGTATCCTCAAAAGCTCGCTCGGGACATAATCATCGGGTTGGCGCGCCCAATAAATAACCACCTCATCAAGCTGGTCGGCTTCGATTTTCCCGCTCCGTTGCGCCAGCATTTCAAAAGGGAGCTGCGCAACTGGTTCAACGAAATTCAGTCAATACGCCTGAAACCGAGTATGAGGACCGGCTCTTTCAGATTCTATTTCGATGCATTGTTCGATTATCCATTCGGCGGTATCGAAGTGCAAAACACGCGGGGGCTCATGGAGCTAATCTCGGGAGAATACGAGGTGCTCCCGACAAGAGCGCCCGAGGATCTCGCGGAGTGGCTCGAGCGCTTCCACACAAGGTTAGCCGAGCAGCTCCATAACGGGCAGCCTGTCCTCGACATGATCCCGGACTAGTGCAGCGTGCCCCCAATCGGCCTTTGCGTGCGCCGTGACCGCGTTGCGGGCGGCCGCTGACCTGCTCACCGCATCGGGTGGGAAGAGACGAGAACGATCCCGCCCGCTCGGACGTTCATTGACCGGGTGCTGAGACCACACCTCTTTGGATAGGCAAGTCGGAAAATGCCAATTGGAGCTTACCTCGGGCGGTTTGCCGTCTGTTCTGCCATTCTGATTTCCACGAGTGGCGCGACCTGGATCAATCCGCAACCCATCCCGCCGCTGCCACGGCCGAACCGTCACAGCGCGCGCTTATTCCGCAAATCGGCAGCCAGGTTCCTCCAGCACCCAGGGACGATGCGGTAGCGGATTTCGGGATCAAGGTGACCCGGTGGGAGTTCAGTCCTGCAACCCCCGGCCGGCCGGTTTATTTGTCGATGACGTTCGGTGGCGCGCAGACGGCGATCGACCGGATGCACACCAGCCCTCTGATGATCCAGGTGCATTGGGTGCGGGAGGATACCGAGAGCACACCCGGCGCGCCAGACTTGGTGACCGATCTGACGATCGGCCGGCAGGACTTGGCGGGCGCGCTCGAAGGTGAGGTGCGCCGGACGGGGTCCTTCGAATGGCACAGCTGGGCAAGAAAGGACAAGCTCAGTCCAGGGACCTGGGTGGTGTCGCTGACCTACCCGAACGGGCAGCCACTGTCCTGCGGGCAAGATGCGCAGCCCTGTCGCTTCACGATCAACATCGGATGACCACCCGCAGCCCCTCGCGCAGAGCGGCCGCGAAAGCGTCAGCGGTTGCAAGTGCGATTGAGACGGGTTCATCGGCTCTCTGGGCTGACCCGAACGGGCTCACGCGCTGAACTTGGCGATGGACCGCCCGTCATTATCGGGCCGGGACACGACGCCCGAAACCGCGGCGACGGCTCGACCGAGCGAAACCGCGCCCGAGGTGGGGCTGGCGGTGCGTCTGCTGGTGCTGGCCATTGCGGCCACTTTGCGGGGCGGGCTGGGGCGCAGTCGAACGCTGGCCGCGGCTACTCTACGCCGTGCCCCACAAGCCGTCGTCAATGCGTGGCGAGCGCTTCGCCGGGGAGCAGTTGGCGCCAACATCCTCTTCTGGTCCGTCGCTGCGGCGGCTCGGGTCCGACGCTCGATGCCCCGGCTGCCGCTCCCCACCGAGCCCAAACGCCACCGCCTCCGCGGGTTTATGATCGGCATGGTCGGGACCATCACATTGGTGCTGATCGGCGGCGGTGGGTACCTCGTTTATTGCGCCTACACGCTGCCGCTTTCCGGCGGCCTGGCCGCTCAGCCTATGCCGCCGGCCATTGTCGTCGAAGACAACAACGGAAAGGCCTTCGCGACCCGCGGCGTGTTCAGAGGCGAACCGGTTGCGGTGGTCCAGCTGCCGGCTAATCTCGTCCATGCGGTGCTCGCGATCGAGGATCGGCGTTTCTTTGAGCATCCCGGCATCGATTTCTCGGGGATCTTGCGGGCGGCGCTGCGCGACCTGCAGAGCGGGACCGTGCGCGAGGGCGGCAGCACGATCACCCAGCAGCTGGTCCGGCTGACCTATCTGTCCCCCGAGCGGACGATCCGGCGCAAGGTGCAGGAAGTAATGCTGGCGGTCTGGCTCGAGACCCGGCTGAGCAAGCAGGAGATCCTTACCCGTTATCTCAACGCTGCTTATTTCGGCGCCGGCGCGTACGGCGTCGACGCCGCCGCAAAGCGCTATTTCGGGAAGTCCGCGCAGTCGCTCAATCTTGCCGAATCGGCAATGCTGGCCGGTCTCGTCCGGGCCCCATCGGCGCTGTCGCCGATCCGCGATCCCGACGCCGCGCGGCAGCGGGCGGATACCGTGCTCGAGGCGATGGTAGAGGCCGGTTTCATAAGCCGCTCGCAGGCCGCCAGTGCGCGCGCCCACCCGGCGCGTCTCGCCGTGCCGCCGGAGACCGAGCTCGGCAGCAACTATTTTGTCGACACAACCGAGGCGGAAGTTCAGCGGCTGCTCGGGTCGCCGCCGGCCGACCTCACGGTGCGCTCGACCTTTGATCCCGCCCTGCAGAGTGCCGCTGAGCGGGTCGTGGGGCATTGGCTCGACACCGAGGGGCAGGCGCGGAATGCGAGCCAAGCAGCGCTGGTGGCGCTCGCCCCGGACGGTGCGATATTGGCGATGTATGGCGGCCGCGACTACAACCAGAGCCAATTCAATCGGGTCACCCAGGCGCATCGGCAGCCAGGCTCGTTGTTCAAGATCTTTGTCTATCTCGCAGCATTCAATGCCGGTTTTACGCCCGACAGCACCCTCGTCGACCAGCCGGTCGAGATCGGCGATTGGAAGCCGAATGATTATGAGCGCCGCTTCCGCGGCCCGGTGTCGCTGCGGACGGCGTTCGCCCAGTCGCTCAACTCGATTTCGGTGCAGCTCGTGCAGCAAGTCGGCGTCGAGCGCGTCATCGACATGGCGCGAAGCCTCGGCGTCAAATCCGAGCTACCGGCGGTGCCGAGCCTGGCGCTCGGAACCGCCGAGGTCACGCCTCTCGAGATGACGGCAGCGATGAACGCGATCGCGGTCAATACCAAATCGATCGAACCCTACGCGGTACAGGCGATCCGAACCAATGGCACGACACCGCTCTATACGCATCCCGAGGTGACGACAGAGGCGCCCGGATGGAACCGGGCCGAGATATTGGACTTGTTGCAGGCGGTGGTGAGCGAAGGCACCGGGAAGCCGGCGCGGCTCGATCGTCCGGTCGCCGGCAAGACCGGGACGTCCCAGGATTATCGGGACGCTTGGTTCGTCGGCTTTACCAGCGATTTCGTCGTCGGCGTTTGGGTCGGCAACGACGACAACACACCGATGAAAGAGATGGTTGGCGGTGACCTGCCGGCCAAGATCTGGCACGACTTCGTGGCCACCGCCGAGCTGGTCAAGTCGAACCGCACCCCGCCGGCGACCGGAAACGGATCGGTCGCGACCGGATCGGCAACCCCCACCGCAACGGTGATAGAGGGCGTCCCTGTCGTCGTCGACACGGCGACATTGTCGTTCCAAGACAGGCTCGTGCATCTCTTCGGCGTTTCCGGCGAGCGCGGTCAGCCGGCGAGCGATATGGCCAGCTATATCGGCGGGCGCGAGGTCACCTGCCGTCAATCCGATGTCTCCGCGTCGCAATACCAGTGTCGGGTCGGCGAGTACGACCTCGCCGAAGCGGTCCTGTTCAACGGCGGTGGCCGCGCCACGCCGGATGCCTCGGCCGAATTGAAAAGTGCGGAAGAAAAAGCGCGCTCGGCCGGGCGTGGCGTTTGGGCGCGCTGATCACCGCGCGACCGGGCGGCCGCTGACCTCGGCACCGGCATCCGGCGAAATTTTCAGAAAGAACGGCACCGACAATAGCGAGATCATCGCGACCCCGATAAAGGCCGGGTAGAAATCAGGAGCCGTTAGCGCAGTCCCGCCGCGCAGCGCCAGCACCAGCTGCAGCAGCAGCGCGCCGGAAGCGACGCCGACGGTCTGCGAGAGCTGCTGCGCCATGCTGGTTAGGCTCGTTGCGCGGCTCAGCATCGCCGGCGGCACGTCGGCATAGCCCAAGGTGTTGATGCTGGTCATCTGCAACGACCGGAAAAACCCGCCCGCCAGAAGTGCGAGAAAGATCACCAGATGCGGCGTCCCCGGTCGAAAGAAGCTATAGCCGAACAGGAAGAGCGCGCTAATCACGGCATCGCCGACGAGCACGATTCGGAAACCCAAGGCGCGGAGGATGCGAACCGCAGTCATCTTCATCGTCATCGCACCGGCGGCGCTGGCAAACGTCAACAGACCCGAAGAGAGGGCGCTGAGCCCGAAGCCGACCTGCAGCATCAGCGGCAGCAGGAAAGGTAGCGCCCCCAACCCCATCCGGAACAGAAACCCGCCGATCGACGCGGCGGCGTAGGTCGGAATCTGGAACAGTGCGAGGTCGATGATCGGATAAGCAACACGGCGGGCGTGGCGCACGTAGAGCACCACGCAGCAGGCCCCAATGGCCAGCAAGGCCGCTACGAGAAGGCTCGGCAGGGCACCGCGCCCGACATTCTCGAAGCCGAACGCCAAGGTCGCCAGCCCGACCCCGGTCAGCGTGAAACCGCTAAAGTCGAACGGCCGGCGGCCCGTTTCTTTGAGGTCGCCGACGAGCAAATTGACGAGGACGATGCCGAGGATGCCGATCGGGATGTTGATGAAGAAGATCCAACGCCATGACCAATAGGTGACGATAAAGCCGCCGACCGGCGGCCCCATCACCGGGCCGATCAGCGCCGGGACGCTGACAAAAGACATCGCGCGCACCAGGTCGGATCTTTCCACCGTCCGCAGCAGCACCAGCCGCCCGACCGGCACCATCAGCGCGCCGCCCATGCCCTGGAGGATGCGGGCGGCGACCAGGGCGGCTAGCGAATTGGCCATGCCGCACCCGATCGAGCCCAAGGTGAAGACGACGATCGCCGCGCTGAAGACGCGTCGCGCCCCGAACCGGTCGGCGGTCCACCCGCTGATCGGGATGAACACGGCCAGGCTCAGCAAATAACAGGTGATCGCGACGTTGAGCGTCAGCGGGCTTTCGTCGAGCGATCGGGCGATCGTCGGCAGTGCTGTCGCGATAACAGTCGAATCGAGGTTCTGCATGAACATCGCGCAGGCGACGACCAGCGGCACCAGGATCGGGCGAGGTGCGGCGTCAGAGGCCGCAGCGCGGCTGTTCCAGCGTAGCGATGACAATGGCAACCTTCTCAGCGTTATGTATCCCCTTTTTCGGGAGCGGACGTAATGCCCAGGATCGTTCTATTATTGGGCTTTCTCGCGCTGAGCGCATGCGCCGCGACGCCGACGGTCGTCGAAAACTCACCGACGGCTGTCACCGTCCGCTACGACGGCATTAGGAACAAGATCGACGACGCGACGCAGGTGGCGCAGAAGGTCTGCGCTTCGCACGACAAGATCGCACGCTTGAGGAAGATCAACGACGAGGGCATCGGCCAGCATTTTGGCCACTTCGACTGCATCTCTGCGAGCGGATTGCCCTAATGACGAAGCAGCACGTCGCGGGCGCGGTTGATCTTGGTCGCCAGATAGTCCGAGCCGCCGTGATCGGGGTGCAATTTGACCATCAGCCGGCGATGCGCCTCCTTGATCGCCTCGGCGTCAGCCCCGGGCGAGAGACCGAGGATCGCATAAGCCTCCTCGACCGTCATGTCGCCGCTCGCCGGCCGGGCAGCGCCCCCGGAGCCTCCGGCGGCGCGCTCACCGGCGAGTTCGTCGCGCCATTCGGGGTGGACGCGGTCGAGATAAGCCTCGAGCAATCGCGCTCCTTCCTCGTCCTCGGCCCGGCACTCGCGCAACAGCGCCAGGAGATCGACCGAGCCGAGCTCCTCGACGCGCATACCGCTGAAGCGGCCGCGCAGGATGGTGCCGGTCATGCTGCCGGTGTCGTGATCGAGCGTCATGCGCAGAAAGGGTGTCGCGACCGTCGAGGTCTGGCCGCCGGAAGGTGGACGGTACCGGTCGAGAAGACTGCGAACCCGGATCAAGGCCGGCATCAACATGGCGATCGGCATCAGCAGTGCGGCGAGCCGCCCGGAGATTGCCAAAGTCGCGACCGCCAACACCGCGATGACGATGCCGGTCACCTTGAGGCCGCGGGCGAGCCGCACCGGGTCGGCGTTGACGAACAGATAAACGAGCATCAGGAAGCCGCTGAGGACCGCGAACCCGCCGAGCAGGTAGATCATCGCCGCCTCTCAGTGTCCGACTGAAAATGGCGTGAGTAATACCAGTGTGTCACTCGTCACCCTCGCGGAAGCGGGAGTCCAGGGCAGCCGCTCAGGCTTTGGAGCTCTGGATTCCCGCTTGCGCGGGAATGACGGATGACTTGGTAATATTTCGAGATTCATTTTCGACAGGAGCTCAGCTCCGCAGCTGGGAGGTCAGGCGCAAGACCTCGCCGCCCTTCTTCTCGCTATATGCGGTAAGCGCCCGATATCCGCCCGCGGCATAGACCGCGACCGCGCCGAGCAGTTCCTTCAAGCGATCGGCGCTGGCTGAATCGAAGCTCAAATAGGCGCCGCGCGACAGGCTCGCGATCTGCTTGAACGCCGCCGCGGCCACCCGATCGCGGCCTTCGTGAAACAGAAAGATCGGCACGCCCAAGAGGCCGAGCTCACCGGCGTGGCGGCAGAGCCGGTCGACCTTTTCCTCCATCGCATCGCCGACAAAGACGATGGCATTGACCTTGCGGGTGCGGGTCTCGCGGATCGCATGGGTCAGCACCCGCTCGATCTGGGTCTCGCCGCCGACGCAAAACACGCTGCGCATGACCCGGTGCAGATCGGCAGCGGTCGTCATCCAACGGCTCGCCTTGCATTCCGAGAAGCCGCGGTAATAGACGAGCTGGATCTCGAGCCCGCCGAGTGCTGCGGTCGCCTCGAACATCTCGCCCTGGATCCGGCAAGCGCGGTCCCAGGTCGGCTCGCGGCTGGCGGTGGCGTCCAACGCAAAGATCAGCCGCCCGCGACCGCCCCCCGTATGCGCCGCCGGCGCCTGCTTCAGCTTTTCCAGAAAGTCGGCGACTTCGGCCGAATGCCGCTCGGTGGGAAGCCGGTTCTTGTCCTCACTCATTCTCGCCCTCACACGGGCCGGAGCCAGACCGAGGTATCATGGAAGACGGCGCCGCCGCGCGGTAGACCGGGATCGGCGCTCGTCAGCAGATTGATCCCGATACCCTCCTCGAATGCATGATTGGGCCACAGCCCTTCGACTATGACCACTCGTTTCTGCATGCCTGCAAAACCGCGTGCGTGGACGACGAGATTGCCACGCCGATTACCAATGCGTACCCGGTCGCCATCGCCGAGCCGCAACTGCTTCAGCACCTCGGGATGAACGAGTGCGGTCGGCCGACCCTCGCGGGCGATGCTCGACGGCGTGTTGTTGAAGCTCGTGTTGAGGAACGAGCGCGAGGGTGCGGCGACCAGGCGGAACGGCCGCTCGGGATCGCCGTCGTCGATCGCCGCGACATGGTCAGGAAACGCCGGCAGCCTCGCGTATTCTGGCCCGATCGCCTGCCAATCGGCGCGGAAATGGAACTTCTTGTCGGCCTGCGGAAAACCGTCGAGAAAATGCCCGCTGGCGAAGGGGGGGCAGCAATCGAGCCGACCGTCTTCCGGGAAATCCTCAGCACGCGGCAGCCCGCTCAGCTGCAAGGTCTGGTCGATCAGCTCGACGGCACTCAGCGCGAAGCCCGGATGGCAGGCGCCGAGCCGCTCGGCGAGACTGCAGATCACGTCGTGGTTCGAGCGGCACTCGGCATGAGGCGGCAATACCGCGCGACCGAGCTGCAAATAGGTATGGGCGCCGCCGAGGTAGATATCGTCGTGCTCGAGAAAAGTCGTCGCCGGCAATACGATGTCGGCCATCGCCGCGGTCTCGGTCATGAACTGCTCGTGGACGCAGACGAAGAGGTCAGAACGCGCGAAGCCGCGATGAACGAGCCGCGACTCCGGTGCGACGACCATCGGGTTGGTGTTCTGCACGAATAACGCCGAAACGGGTGGTCCGTTGCCGAGGTCGCGCAGATCACCGGTCAATACCGGACCAATCCGCGACTGATCGAGGATCCGAATGGAGGGATCGAGGCGATCGAGCCCCTCGATCAGGGTATGGTCGATCGCGACAAGGCCGAGGTTCGAATAGAGCGCACCGCCGCCCTCATAGGCCCAAGCGCCGGTGACCGCCGGCAGGCAGCTGACCGCGAAGAGCTGCGCCGAGCCGTTGCGCGACCGCGAAAAGCCGTAGCCGACCCTGATGTAGCTGCGCTTGGTGCGGCCATAGAGCCGGGCGAAGTCGACGATGTCGGCCTCCGAGAGCCCGGTGATCCCGGCTGCCCAGGCCGGGTTGCGGGTGGCAAGATGCACCTCGAGCCCCACGGGATCATCGGTGTAATGCGCCATATAGGCGCGGTCGACATAGCCTTCCTTGAACAGCACGTGCATGACGGCACAGGCCAACGCCCCGTCGGTGCCGGGGAGCGGTGCCAGGTGGAGGTCGGCCCGCGCGGCGGTGGCCGTGCGGTAGGGATCGACGACGACGAGCTTGGCGGCGCGTTCCCGTCGCGCCGTCGCGATGTGGGTCATCAGATTGACCTGGGTCGAGACCGGGTTACCGCCCCAAACGACGATCAGGTCGGATTTGGCGATCTCGCGCCCGTCGACCCCGCGCTTGGCGCCGACCCCGGCGCACCAGCCCGCATCGGAGAGCGCATTGCAGATCGTCAAATCCTCGCGCGAATATCGCATCGCGTGGCGCAGCCGATTGATCCCATCGCGCTGCACCAGCCCCATCGTGCCGGCATAGTAATACGGCCACACGCTTTCGGAGCCGTGGCGCTGGGTAGCATGGGTCAGCGCGTCGGCGACCACGTCGAGTGCCGAGTCCCAGGAGATCGGCCTGAATGCATCGAGACCGATGCCCTTCTCGCCGACCCGGCGCAGCGGCTGCGCGAGGCGTGCGGGGTGGTGCTGGCGCTCGGCATAGCGCGCGACCTTGGCGCAGACCACACCCTCCGTGTAGTCCTGTGCCGCGGTCCCGCGAACCCGGCCCAGGCGGCCCCTGCCGACACGCTCGACCTCGAGCGCGCAAGCGCTCGGGCAATCGTGCGGGCACACAGTGGCGACGATATCGAGCGGCAAGGACCAGCTCCCGTCTTGACCCTACAGAATATAGGGATGAGCTAGCCGGGTCGAGAAGCAGTGGGACGGCGCCCGCCTACTCGCCATCACAATCATCAGTTTCTTCGGAATCACAATCATCGGTTTTGTCAAAATTGCTCAATCCCAAAATCTGCAGCGGATCTACAACAACCTCTGTCCCTTTGGCTGTATCGTTCGCCCGCTGTAAAGATATGGACCATCGCCGTTATCGTCACCGCCTCGCCCGGCATGATTACGCCGCCCGGATCCTGAATCTGCAATCATAAATTGTATCGATTGTTACTGATGGCTGCACCTGCAGCAAATCTGCAGCGAGATCTCCCGTATAGGTTGAAGAACCACTATGCGCGGTGGCCGATGTCGGCCGCGCCGAGACCGCCGGCTCCGTGCCCCCGCTTGCTACGAAGCGCGATCGTCGGTTTCTTCATAATCGCCGGTTTCATCATACTCATCTTCACCAGCCTCGTCATAATCGCCGCCGTCGGAAACATCCTCGGTATTATCATCATCATAATTGCCTGCCGTCAGGATCTGCAGCAGATTGAGACCAGAGCCTTCTTTCTTCGTTGTTTCGATTGCCCGGACAAAGGTGTCGACCACCCCCGCGATCCTCTCCGCTTCGCCCGGCGTAATCTCGCCCCGGGCGAGGGCCGCGGTGACCGCGTTCATCGCCAGAGAGACGTCGCGGGCCGATGGCCCGCAGGTCTCACCCGGACGAGCAGCCTCGATCGGCGGCAGACTGAACCTGACGGTGCGTTCCCGGCACGGCGGCAGCACGCGCTCCATGCAGAGCCGCATTGCGGTCGGATCGCCGGCGAGCGCCATCTCGACGGCCTTGCGCGTCAATGCTTCGGATTCACCTGCGAGTAATGCCGCGGCGGCAAGCGTCGCCTTGTTGCGGGAACCTCGTTGACGGCCGCCGGGGTTGCCCGAGCGGCCCTTTTCGAACGGTCGCCCGCGCACCGGCCCCGGCGGTTTTGGTAGAAGCGCATCGCTCATCATCGTCTCCTTGATCCGACCTCGCGGACGCATTTTAAGCACCCGTTGGTCGGTGATGCTATTTAGATAATTTCGCGGATTATTTCAATAGCAAGATCGGACTTTGCCGGAACATCGGCTAAACCGACAGGATGGCGGCCGAGTCGGAAGCCGCCCAAAGGTAGCGAGACGAGCGCGGCCGACATCGACCTTTCTGACGACGTCGCGCCGACCCACATCTTGGTGGCCGAGCGCGCGGAGTAAAGGCATACGAGGTCAAGTACTCCGGGAGCTCTGCCAACCCTGGTGAGGCAAATCGAACCCGCCCACCGCGCTACTTATACTTCAAACCTTCGGTAAATATTTACCGAAGCTTTTGAGCCGCTTTCCAAAATGCGTGTTATGCGGCTTTCTGCGGATTGGCGGCATGAATGCAACCCACTATATTTAGATGGCCGTAACATCGCCCCCGAGTTCCCATTTTCGCATCCGGTATCTGCACCATCGGCTTCGATATATGTTTCCGCCCTCATCGACGAGCTGCCCTTGCACTCTAGCAGAGCCACTGTGCCCCTTCTTAACCAGAAGTTCAGACAGGTCGTTGACCATAATATTGGCGGTGCAGACGACCGCGATGGAGCCAAGCAGTATCCGCCGCTACCACTGAAAATGACATGCAAGCCAGAATCCGTATCTGTAGCTATTTGTTCCATTGGTTGCCTCAACTCCTCAGAGTGGTGAGGCGCTCAAAGCCAAAAGGCGATGCTATACCTCAATCGACCCGGAGATAGTTTAATCTCTCTCGACTATCAAGGCCTCTGAGTGCATGCCAATGAAGTCCGCCATAATCGTATCAGCCTTCGCGGCGGTGCCGTATCTTCTCGTCGCTTGGGGATACACAGCGCTTGTGGGCGGTGGTGCAATAGTGTTTTGGATCGGGCTAGCTGTGTTGCTTGGAGCGCGGCTGTTCTTCGCGCTCATCGAAATGGTCGGGAGCATGCTCGCGTGGAGGCTTCATGGCAGGAGAATTATGGTAGAAAATTTTTTGTGCTTCTTGCGCACCAAAAACTTTCCAAAACGGTACTATGACCACGACGATTTCACAAACTACTTAGATCGAGTTGAAAATGATGAGGCTTTGTCGCCGTCGCTGAGGCGTGACGCACAGGAGTGGTATAAATTGCTGGGAATATTTGAGGATTTGGGAATCTTGATAGGCGCACGAACGCATTCAGCAACCGAAATAGCCTTAGAGACATATTCGCCCAGGGCAAACGCGCCCCGCTTTAGTGAACCGCGCGATTTGCCGTAAGACGCGCTACACGACATGACAGATGTACGCGCAATATAAAGACGACACTTTCCGGGGGTTTCAGGGGGGGTCCGGGTGACGGCTGGGACGAGCGGTGAGCAGAATCGCACCCCGAGGGACGCAGGGACGCAGCTAAGGGTTATTAACCGGAGTCGCGGTATCGCGTGTGGCGCTGGCCCCAGTCGAACAGGGTCCTCAGCACCGGGCGCAGTTCTGCGCCTTTCTCGGTCAGCAGGTATTCGGCGCGTGGCGGGTGCTGCTCATAGAAACGCTCCTCGACGACCCCGGCTTCCTCTAGCCGCCTTAACTCGGCCGACGAGATACTTGAACTGATCCCTCTGCCTTAACCGCCGAGTTCGGTCAAGAAGTCGCGGGCTGTCAGGATACGAATGGACTGGTACTGATTCAGGGCCAGCAAATCCTTGTCGCCGGTGACGATAATTTCAGCGTTGACGGCGACCGCGGTCGCGATGACATGGTCGTCATTGGGATCGCGGCAGACCGGACCGATCTCGGGCAGGGGGGCAGCGAACAGCCTTGCGATCTGCTCCAATTCCATGCACCAAGCGAGCGCCGCCTCATCGGCGTAAGCATAGATCCCCCGCAAACGGGTAGACAAAAGCGCATAGCGAGTTTCGTCGAGCAACAAGGGCGATAGATACAGTACAAACCTGCCCTGACGAGCCGCCTGCACGATTCGCCCGGGAACGCTTGCCGGAAACAGAAAGGCGCTGACGAGAACAGAGGCGTCAACGACGACGCTTTTTGGCATAGAAGCTTCTGGCCTCGTCCACCGAAGCCAGAATTTCGGCCTCCTGTTCTGGGGTAGGTTCGCGTCCGGTGATGCTGACCGGTCTCAACACAATCGCCCCACTATCCGTCACTTCCGCATCGAGGTAGTCGCCTTCCTCCAGCCGCGCCGCGTCGCGGATGTCACGCGGCAGGGTGATTTGCGCGGAGCGGCGAACCTTGACGAGCGTCATGGGTAAATTCTCCCATTTTCTTGGAATCAAAGGACTCATATTGTGTTGATCAGAATTTCGTAAAGTCCGAAATTTGTACACCACTTTGCGCTCGTCCTCGGACATCGCATTACGAGGTACGCAGGAAGCAAAGGGGGCCAAGGACTATCGATCGGAGCTGCGGTATCGCGTGTGGCGCTGGCCCCAGTCGAACAGGGTCCTCAGTACCGGGCGCAGCTCTTTACCCTTCTCGGTTAGCAGGTATTCGGCGCGCGGCGGGTGCTGCTCGTAGAAGCGCCGCTCGACGATCCCGGCTTCCTCCAGCCGCTTTAATCGGGCCGACAGGGTGTTGGGGCTGATCCCGGAAAGCGAGCGCTCGAAATCCTGAAACTTGCGCGGCCCGCCGGTGACGAGATCGCGCAGGATGAGGATCGTCCAACGCTCGCCGACGATGTCCAAGGTGCGCGCAATCGGGCAGTGCATGTCGTAGGGCGCGGGATTGGGGCGCGGGTCAGCCATCGGCTCACGGCAGGTTCGATCCGCACGACGGTAACATAGACGTGAACAAAAAAGATAGTGACTCCTAAATATGAAGTCAGTATCATGGGAGGAGTAACGGCTTTGAGGACACGCCCATGACCGTCGCAACCGACACCGCAATTCCCTCCTCCGATCGCGGGCAGCCTTGGCGGGTTTTGCTCTGGCTTGCGCCGCTGACCGCGCTCTGGATAGCGTTGAACTACTGGGTGCCCGCGCTGCAAGCGAGCGGGGTGCCGAGCGCGGCGACCCGCCTGGCGATCCATATCGCGATCGTTCTCGGGCTGTGGCTCGCCCTCGAACGCACCGAGCTCCCGCCGCGCCGGCGGCTCGGCGTATGGCTGGCCATTGTCGTGCCGTATACGCTGTGGCTGGCGGTAATCTGGAGCGTCGCGATCAACGGCGTGTTCCGCCCGGGCAATAACACCCCGCCGCTGGTGCCGTTGGCAATCTTTCTGCCGGTGATCGTCGGCGCGCCGATCCTGTTGCAGTCGAAGCGGATCGGCGAGGTGCTCGACGCGATGCCGGCGAGCTGGCTGATCGGGCTCCAGGTCTACCGGGTGTTCGGCGGCATCTTTCTGGTCGGCTGGGCGCGCGGCGTCATACCCGGCCTGTTCGCCCTGCCGGCAGGTGTCGGCGATGTGACCACCGGGCTGCTCGCCTTGCCGGTCGCCTATTTCCTGGCTTCGCGGAACGGGGACGCGGTGCGCTCGGGAATCGCCTGGAATATCTTCGGCCTCGTTGATTTCACGATCGCGGTCGGGATCGGGTTGGCCACTGCCCCGGGCCCATTTCAGTTGATCGTGCCGAGCATCCCCAACACCGGGGTGGGGCTCTATCCGACCGTCCTGATCCCGGCCTTTGCGGTGCCGAGCTCGATACTGCTCCACGCGCTGTCATTGCGCCAGCTGCGCCGCACCAGGCGACAACGTCTTGTCTGATCCGGAGATCATTCTGACGACGATCGAGCTTCTTGTGCCAACTTGTCGCTAAGCCGGGCCATTCGGTAGCCCAGTGCGAGATAGGGGCCCCATTGGGACCGGGTGACGGCAAACTCGGCAGGATCACCGCCATACTTCGCGCGCAGATAAGCGACCACCGAAGTATCGATCGGGATGCGGCTGAAATCGTGTAACAGCACCCGGCAATGCGCCGCGGCATAGGGGCCGATGCCGGTCAACCCGAGAAGGTAATCGTGCGGAAGCCGGTCGGGGATGCCGCTGCCATCAACGGTTATTGCGCCGTCGTCGAGCATGCGACGCGTCGCGGCGATCACCGAGCGGGCGCGGAAACCGAGCTTGCCTCGCTCGCGCATCCGCTCCTCACCATAATCGAGCACCGCGTTGGGGTTGGGAAAGGCGCCCTCGCCAGGCTCGGCGACCAACGCCGCCACCATCCGGCAGGTTGCCGACCAGTTGGCATTGATCGTCAGCACGGTCTTAACAAAATCCTCGTAGAAACACGAACCGCGCAGCATCCGCCCGCCGCCGCGCTCGATCAGCGCCGCAGCATCCGGTAGCGCGGCAATTGCCGGCGCCGGCTCCCAATCGGCGGAAAGCCAGCGGCTGACCCGAGCCAGGATCTCGGTCTCGTCGGCACCGTCCAATCCCTCCCAGGTTATGACGACTGCGCTGGAAGTAGGCTGCACGACCTCTACGGTGCCGCAGCGATCCCCAATTCTTTCGATCCGGGCGAGACGGCCGGTCTCCAGGTCCCAGCGCCACGGCGCGAGCTGCACCCAGCCGTGGCTGGCGACGGTCAGCGCGAGGTCAATCGGCCAGCGAAAGTTCAGAACCGACATTCGCCAGATTCCCGCGGTTTCGGGGGCGTAGATGTCCCGCAGGCGGGTAGAAAGAAGAGCAAAGCGGGTTCATCGAGGAGCAGCGGCGATAGATGCAGGATGAACTCGCCCTCAAGCGCTCGTCGCAAGCAGATCACACTCCTGCATCGTCACTCCCGCGCAAGCGCAGGGCTGTCCGGGGAAATTATATCTGCAACGATAACTGGCTTCTGGCTTACAGAAATCAATCTCAGTTCGTCTTGCGCGGACTTGATCCGCGCATCCACGTCTTTGTTTCGGGCGCTCGAAGGCGTGGATGGCCGGGACAAGCCCGGCCAAGACGAAATCCGAGTCGATTTGCTCGGCTATCCGGCCGCAAGATTTTCCCCGGACAGCCCTGCGCGCAAGCGGGGGTCCATATGATACCGCCGTGACCCGAGGCTTTTCGCGAGTTTGCCCCCTCTCCACCGTGACCGCGATCAGATGCGCAAGCTGCGCGAGCAGGCGCATCTCAGCCAAGCGGTCTTTGCCCGCTATCTCAGCCTCACCGTCGGTTACGGATCGCAGCCGGAGCGGGGCGCCAAGCGGCAGAGCGGTCCGGCACTCGTCCTCCTCAACGTCATACGCCGCAAGGGTATCGAGGCGATTTTGTGATAAAGTGCCGGTGATCTGTATTCCCGCCGAGCGCAGCGGACCGACCAGATTCCGGTGCAGCTCCTCGCGCGCTGCTGATCCGGGCAGCATTCCGGCTGGAATGGTTCACCATTGGATGGATGATCGTCGAGGCTGTGGTCGCCCTTGCCTCGGGGGTGACGGCGGGCAGCATCAGCCTGATCGCGTTCGGCCTCGATAGCCTGATCGAATTGGCCTCGGCGGGTGTGCTGATCTGGCGGCTCAATGTCGAGCTGCGGCGCGGTCAGTCCGTCGCGGAAGAGGCCGAGCGTACAGCAAGCCGGATCGGGGGGGCGCTGCTGTTTGGGCTCGCAGCCTACATCGTGGCGGCGGCGGGATGGCGCTTGTGGACACGCCAGGGGGCGGAATTTTCCTGGCCGGGCCTGTTGGTCAGTCTCGCGGCGATCCCGATCATGTGGCTTCTGTCACGGCGCAAGTTGCGGGTCGCCGAGGCACTCGGCAGTCGGGCCTTGCGCGCCGACGCCGTCGAGAGCATCACCTGTGGCTGGCTGTCCTTTGTCGTGCTGATCGGGGTTCTGGCGCAACTCGCACTCGGCGGATGGCGGGTCGACACGGTGACCTCGCTGGTGATCGTGGGATTGTTGATCAAAGAAGGCCGCGAGGCCTGGACAGGGGATGACCAGAAAGGAGATCGGCATGAAGAGTTTTGAGGGAAAGATTGCCGTCGTCACCGGCGGCGGCTCTGGCATGGGGCGTGAGCTGGCGCTGCAACTCGTGGCCATGGGATGCGACGTCGCGATGTGCGATGCGTTTCCTGAGGGGATGGCCGAAACCAAGCGCCTTTGCCTGTCGCAGGCGCGGCAAGGGACGCGCGTGACGACATCCCCGGCCGATGTGTCGATCGAGAGCCAGGTTCCGGCATTCGCCCAGGCTGTGCAGCGCGATCTCGACACCGATCATATCCATTTTCTGTTCAACAATGCCGGTATTGGCGGCGGAGGCGGCTTTGTCGATGGCGACCGGGCGGAATGGGAAAAGACATTCAACGTCTGCTGGAACGGTGTCTATTACTGCACAAGGGCCTTTCTACCGCTGCTGCAGAAGGCGAACGAGGGCCACATCGTCAACACCAGCAGCGTCAACGGCTTTTGGGCCTCGCTCGGGTCGGGGCGTCCGCACACCGCCTACTGCGCGGCAAAATTTGCAGTGAAGGGTTTTACCGAAGCGCTGATCACCGACCTCTCGCTCAATGCACCACACATCAAGTGTTCAGTCGTGATGCCAGGACACATTGGCACCGACATTCCGACGAATTCCCGAAAGATTCTGAGAGGCGGCGACACGACGATCGACATTTCTGCCGCGCGCAAACGGCTCGCCGCGCAGGGTATCGACGTCGCCGGCGCTTCCGACGATCAGATCCGGGCGCGGGTGGAGGAGCTGGAAAAACGTTTCCGTGAAGGTGCGCCGACGAGTGCGGCTGAGGCGGCAACTATCATCCTCGATGGCGTCAAGGCGGAGAAATGGCGCATTCTGGTCGGCAAGGATGCCGAGTTTCTCGACGATCGGGTCCGCGCGGCGCCCGAGGAGGCGTACAGCCCTGAGTTCTATGAAGCATTTCGCCAGGGCGGCGGCTGGAGACTTTAGCATTCTTGACCGAGATCGGCAGCGGGCGTGAGCCGACCGCGATCGCCGGCCTTGTTTTGAAGGCTATCCCTCCACAGACCGATATTCCCTCGCTCCGCTTGCGGGGAGAGGGTTGGGGTGAGGGGCGTCTTGGCGACCGCGCAGCATCCACAGGTTGGGCAGAAAGCTGCCCCTCACCCGGTAGCCGCGCCGCGCGCGGCTCCCGACTTCTCCCCGCGAGCGGGGCGAGGTGATCGGCTGCGTGTCAATTCTTTCACTGGCTCGAAGCAGCGGCGATCAATACGCTGATTTCGGCAACGAGTACTAGTGTAACCTGTGGCCTGGATCTCGGGTACCGACGGGGCCCATGATGGTCGGGTCGGGCACGTGCTTGACGACAGGGAGCAAGACGGCATGGCTGATTCCAACGGCACGCAGCACGTCCATGGCTATTGTGGGCTCTGCATCGCCCGATGCGGCTGCGTCGCTGTGGTTGAGGACGGCCGCTTTACGCGGCTCGAACCCGATCCCGCGCACCCGACCGGGCAAGCGCTTTGCGCCAAGGGCCGGGCCGCGCCGGAGCTCGTCTATCACCCGGAGAGGCTGACCCGGCCGCTGCGCCGGACGCGCCCAAAGGGCGACCCCGACCCCGGCTGGCAACCGATCGGCTGGGATGAGGCATTGAACCTGACCGCCGCCGCGATGCGCCGGGTCGCTGAAATGCACGGGCCGGAGGCGGTCGCCTTCACCTTGTCTTCCCCCTCCACGACCGCGATCGGCGATTCCAACGGCTTCGTCCGACGGCTGATGAACGCCTTTGGCACCCCCAATTCGAGCTTCACCCTCGACATCTGCGGATGGGGGCGCGCTTTCGCCACCCGCTACACCTACGGCGTCGGCAGCGTCGCCACGGGGAGCGGCGGTGGAGCGATGCCGGACATCGCCAACAGCGGCGTTCTGATCCTGTGGGGATACAACCCCAGCAACACCCGCCTCACGCATGCGACCGCGGTTCTCGAAGCGCTGAAGCGCGGCATGCGGCTGATCGTCGTTGATCCGCGCCACGCGGGCCTCGCCAACAAAGCCGATCTGTGGCTCAGGGTGCGGCCCGGCACCGACGGCGCGCTGGCGCTCGGCCTTGCCAATGTGATGATCGAGCGCGGCTGGTACGACCGCGACTTCATCCGCAAGTGGAGCAATGGGCCGCATCTGGTGCGAGCCGATACCGGCCGTCTCCTGACCGAGCGTGACCTCGCGTCAGGCGGCGATGCGCGTCGCGTGCTCGCCTGGGACACGGCAGCCGCGCGCACGATGGTCTACGACGCTTCCACCGGGCTTTACGATGGCGACGATGCGAGCCTTGCGCTGGAAGGGGAGTATTCCGTCGCCACAGTCGAGGGCGAGGTGATCTGCCACCCGGTCTTCGAGCTTTACGCGCGGCTCTGCCGGCATTACCCGCCCGAGGCCGTCGAGGCAATCTGCTGGGTCCCTCGCGCCCAGGTCGAGGAAGCCGCCCGGCTCATCTGGGACTCTCGCCCAGTATCGTACTACGCCTGGAGCGGTCACGAGCAGCACGCCAACGTCACCCAGACCGCCCGCGCGATGTCGTTGCTCTATGCGCTGACCGGCTCTTTCGACCTGCCAGGCGGCAACGTGCTGCTCCCGGTGCCACCGGCCGCGCCGATCACCGGCGAAGAACTGCCGGCGGCGCAACATATGGCCCCGACCTTGGGGCTGGCCGAGCGCCCGCTCGGCCCGGCGCGCTGGAACCACGTGACGACCCGCGATCTCTATCGGGCGATCCTGGAAGGGAAGCCACAACCCGTCAGCGCCCTGATCGGCTTCGGCGCGAATATCCTGCTGGCGCATGCCGATGGCGCACATGGACGGGAGGCGCTGGCGGCTTTGGATTTCTACGCTCATGCCGACTTGTTCATGAACCCGACCGCCGAGCTCGCAGATGTGGTGTTGCCGGTCGCCTCGGCCTTCGAACGCGAGGCGCTGAAGATCGGCTTTGAGATCAGCGAGGAGGCGCAGTCGCTGATCCAGCTCCGCCCGCCGGTCGTGCCGCCGCCCGGCGAGGCGCGCCCCGATACCGACATCATCTTCGACCTCGCCGCTCGCCTCGGTCTTGCCGAGCAGTTCTGGGATGGCGACATCGATGCCGCTTATCGCCACCAGCTCGCGCCGAGCGGCGTCACTTTAGAAGAGTTGCGGGCCACCCCCGGTGGTGTGCGGGTGCCATTGCAGACCCGCCACGCCAAACATGCCCAACCGGACGCCAGCGGTGCGCCGCGCGGCTTCGCCACACCCTCGCGCAAGGTCGAGCTCTATTCGCAGACCTTTCTCGATCACGGCTACCCGCCCTTGCCCGATTTCGAGGAGCCGCAGATCGGTCCGGTCGCGCGCCCAGATCTGGCGTTGCGTTTTCCGCTGATCCTGACCAGTGCCAAGGCGACATTGTTCTGCCAGAGCCAGCATCGGGCGTTGCCCAGCCTGCGCAAGCGCGCCCTGCATCCCGAAGTGGAGCTGCATCCGGCGGCGGCACAGGCACGTGGTGTGGCCAATGGCGACTGGGTGTCGATCGAGACGCCGCATGGGCGGGTGCGAGCTCGCGCGCGGTACAACGACAGCCTCGATCCTCATGTGGTGGTCGGCGAGCATGGCTGGTGGCAGGCCTGCGCCGAGATCGGCGCGCCGGGCTATGACCCATTCGGACCGGACGGCGCCAATCTCAACCTGCTGATCGGGCCGGCAGCGCTCGATCCGGTGAGTGGAACGGCATCGCATCGCTCCTATCTGTGCGAGATCCGGCGGGCCGCCTGACAGCGAGGTAGCCAGATGACCTTTGCATTGACGGCGGAGCAGCAGGAGATCCGTGCGGCTGTCGCGCGGCTCTGCGAGCCCTTCGACGATGAATACTGGCTGAAGAAGGACACCGAGGGCGGGTTCCCGTTCGAGTTCCACCGGGCGCTGGCCGAGGCGGGATGGCTCGGCATCGCGATGCCCGAAGCCTATGGCGGCAGCGGGCTCGGGATCACCGAAGCGGCCATCATGATGCAGGCGGTCGCCCAATCCGGTTCCGGATTCAGCGGCTCGTCGGCGGTGCACATGAACATCTTCGGGCTGCACCCGGTCGTCGTCTTTGGCAGTGACGAGCAGAAGCAGCGTTTTCTGCCGCCGCTGATCGCGGGCAAGGAAAAGGCATGCTTTGCGGTCACCGAGCCCGATGCGGGGCTCGACACGACGCGGCTCAAGACGCGGGCAGTGCGCCGGGGCGACCGCTATGTCCTCTCGGGCCGCAAGATCTGGATCTCGACCGCTCAGGTCGCCGAAAAAATGCTGATCCTCGCGCGTACCACACCGATCGAGGAAGTCACGCGGCCGTCATTGGGGATGACCTTGTTCTACACCGACCTCGACCGTACAGCCGTCGAGGTGCGCGAAATCCCGAAGATGGGGCGCAAGGCCGTCGACTCGAACCTCCTCTTCATCGATGGGCTAGAGGTGCCGGTCGCGGATCGCATCGGCGAGGAGGGTGAGGGTTTTCGCTACATCCTGCACGGCATGAACCCGGAGCGGATCCTGGTCGGCGCTGAGGCAGTCGGTCTCGGCCGTGCGGCATTGCACCGCGCCGCCCGCTACGCGAGCGAGCGGGTCGTCTTCGGCCGCCCGATCGGCCAGAACCAGGCGATCCAGCATCCGCTTGCCGAGCGCTGGATCGAGCTCGAGGCGGCCGAGCTGATGGTGTTGCGCGCGGCTGCCGCCTATGACCGCGGCGAGGAGGCCGGCGCCTATGCCAACGCTGCCAAATACTGCGCCGCCGAGGCCGGCTTCCGCGCCTGCGAGACCGCGGTCATGACACATGGCGGTATGGGCTATGCACGCGAATACCATGTCGAGCGCTATTTTCGCGAGATCCAGATCGCCCGCATCGCTCCGGTCAGTCCCCAATTGATCCTGTCGCACATCGCCGAACGCGTGCTCGGCCTGCCGAAATCGTATCGACCGGTTGACTCACGCCACGCGTTCCAGCGTCTCTGCAACAAATGCGTTGACGCTCTTGCCCTCGCGCGCTGCGGCTGTGGCGATGCGCCGGTGGAGCTCGGGGGAGAGCCGCACCGTGAAGTTTCCCGAGTAAGGCCGTTCCGGCTGTTTCCCTCTTTCTCCACACCATTCGATATAATCGGCGATGGTGTCGGCGAAGGCCGCCTTGAGCTCGTCTAGCGTCCGTCCCTGGAAGGTCAGTACGTCTCGCGTGTTGATGACTTCGCCGTGGAATAAACCTGCCTCCTCGTCTAGCTCAATCCTCGCCACGTAGCCGTCGTGGGTCATCGTCGTCATGGCGTCACTCCTGCCTCGCGCAAAAACCGACGCACCGAGCGTACCGCTCCCCTGTCGGTCTCCCGCCGTGGGTGGGGGCGGCGGAAAACGGCATCCACTCCGTTCAGGCTTACTCGGATCCGCTAGCCTCGGCCCTGGGACACGGTTGCGCCCGCTGCGCCGAATAGAGCCTCGACATCGAACCACGCAATGTTCGCTCGCACCGGATCAGCGAAGATGGCCTCAAGGGTTCTATGATGTCTGCCGATCATCACTTGTGATACTATTCGATGGTATCATGAGGGAGCTATTGCCGTGAGGCCCAGATCGCGCCTATCTGAGCCCGGAGAGTTGGATGTCGTCCAATGAACCTTTGCGAGTGGCGATCGGCGGGTTGGGTGCGATCGGGAGAGTTGTTGCGCAGCATCTCGACCGGGGGATCGACGGGCTGGCGCTTGCCGCGGTATCGGGCCGCGATCGAACCCGTGCCGAAAAGGCGATGGCGAGCTTCGCCCGGCCAGTGCCGGTGGTGCCGTTGGCAAGTCTATGGGAACACGCCGACCTGATCGTCGAATGCGCGCCCGCCGCGTTGTTGCGCGAGCTGGCCGAGCCGGCGCTCGCTCATCGCCGACAGATCATGGTGCTGAGCTGCGGGGCACTCCTCGACAATCTCGACCTCGTCGACCTGGCGCGCCGGCACGGCGGCCGCATCCTGGTTCCCTCCGGGGCGCTGCTGGGTCTCGATGCGGTCGTCGCCGCCGCGGAGGGCGGCATCTCGAAGGTGCATATGGTCACGCGCAAGCCGCCGCGGGGCCTCTTGGGCGCACCCTATCTCGAGGAGAACGCCATCGACATTGCCGGATTGTCCGAGCCTAAACGCGTCTTCTCCGGCACCGCGCGTGAGGCTGCCCGCGGTTTTCCCGCCAATGTCAATGTGGCGGGGGCATTGGCGCTCGCCGGGATCGGGCCCGACCGCACGACGATCGAGATCTGGGCAGACCCGATGGTTACACGTAATGTTCATCGGATCGAGGTCGAAGCGGACGCCGCCCGATTCACGCTACAGATCGAAAATGTGCCATCCGCCGAGAACCCGCGCACCGGCCGGCTGACGGCGCTCTCGGTCATCGCCGCGCTCAAGAAGCTGTCGGCGCCGCTCGCCATCGGAACCTGATGCGCCGACCGGCTGCTTGCATGGGGCGCGTTTGAGGAGTAGCTCCGGTGCGCAGGTGGAGGCGCGCGGTGATCCAGCGCGGCGAAAGCTATGACGAGATCTATGGCGGCTTCCGCTGGGAGCTGCCGAAGCCCTTCAACATTGGCGTTGCGGTATGCGACCGGCATGCCGACGGCAGCGGCCGCTTGGCACTGGTTTACGAGGCACCTGACGGCAGCACACAGCGCTTCTCATACGATGACCTGAAACATCTGTCGAACCGCTGTGCGAACACGCTGGCGACACTGGGGATAGGGCCGGGTGATCGGGTCGGCGTGCTATTGCCGCAACGCCCGGAGACGGCGATCGCGCATATCGCTATCTACAAGCTCGGCGCCGTAGCGCTGCCGCTCTTCACTCAATTCGGTCCGGACGCGCTCGAGCACCGGCTCGGCGATAGCGCCGCACGAGCGCTGATCACCGATGGTGACAATCTGGCCAAGGTACCGGGCGGTCTCTCTGATCTGGCGACGATCCTCGTCGTCGACGGCGACAACCGCGGCAATCCCCTGTTCTGGCCGAGCCTCGACCGCGCCGCCGACGAGTTTTCGCCGGTGAATACCGGGATCGACGATCCGGCCCTCGTGATCTACACCTCAGGGACGACTGGCAGGCCCAAGGGGGCGCTGCACGCGCACCGCGTGCTGGTCGGCCATTTGCCGGGGGTGCAGCTGGCGCACGACTTCTTTCCGGCGCCGGGCGATCTTTACTGGACTCCGGCGGATTGGGCATGGATCGGCGGGCTCCTCGACGTCCTGCTGCCGAGCCTCTATTTCGGCGTCCCTGTGCTCGCCCATCGCGCGCGCAAATTCGACCCCGAGGAGGCCTTTGCGCTGATGGCGCGCCACAATGTCAAAAACGCCTTTCTGCCGCCGACCGCGCTCAAAATGATGCGTCACGTGCCGGCGCCGTACGAGCGCTTCGGCCACCGCCTCCGCTCGGTGGCGAGCGGCGGCGAAGCGCTCGGTGAGGATATCCTCGGCTGGTGCCGCGAGGCCTTCGGGGTCGAGGTCAACGAGTTCTACGGGCAGACCGAGGCCAATCTCCTTGTCGGCAACTGCGCCTCGTTGTTTCGGGTGCGCCCTGGATCGATGGGCCGGGCGACCCCTGGCCACTGCGTCGAGGTCGTGGCGCCGGACGGCCGACCCCTCCCGACCGGCGAAAACGGGATCATCGCAGTGCGCCGCCCCGATCCGGTGATGTTTCTCGGCTATTGGAACAATCCGGAGGCGGCGCGAGCAAAATTCGCCGGCGAGTGGTGCCTCACCGGCGATATCGCGGTCAAGGACGGGGACGGGTACTTCTGGTACAAGGGGCGCGAGGACGACCTGATTTCGAGCGGCGGTTATCGCATCGGTCCGACCGATATCGAAGATTGCCTGATGAAGCATCCGGCCGTGCTGATCGCGGCAGTCGTCGGCAGCCCCGATCCGGTGCGCGGCGAGATCGTGAAGGCCTTTGTCGTACCCAAGCCTGAGGTCGCGACGGGCCCAGGCCTCTCCGAGGAGATCTGCGACTTTGTCGGTGCGCGCCTGGCGCATTATCAGGCGCCGCGGGAGGTTGTGTTTGTCTCCGCACTGCCGCTGACCGCCACCGGGAAGATCATGCGCCGCGAGCTGCGCGCCCTCAGCGATGACGTTTGACCAGAAACCGCAATTTGTGCCCTTGTACCGACGAAGTGCGGTGCTCACAACAGAAATAAATTACGGCCTATGGCCGGGTTCGGGAGCCGTCTGGAGGTTCTGATGTTTTGGGTAGTCGTAGCAATATTGTATTTCATTCTTGCGGCGGTCGCTCCCGCGATCCTCGGCCTCTTTGTCAATCGCGCGCGACCGGACTTCCGCGCGCTCACTTTGTCCCTGCGGATTGTGTTTGCGGTAATAGCGCTGATCTGTCTGGCAGCGACCTCATATGTCCATGTCGACTCGGATGAAATTGCCGTGCTCAACAAGATTTACGGGACCACCTCGCTGCCCGGTGAGCACATCATCGCGACCAACGGAGAAAAGGGTCCGCAGGCCGAGATTCTGACCCCCGGCTGGCATCCCTGGTTTCTCGTCAACGTCATCTATCAGGTCGAGAACAAAAAAGTCGTTTCGATTCCATCAGGCAAATACGGGTTCTTGAATGCGAAGGACGGGGCGCCGCTTCGCGCCGATCAGTTCTTGGCCGATGCGTTTCCGCCCGAGCATGAGCTGGACATGCTCGACGCCGGGTACTTCTTGACCCATGGCGGCCAGCGGGGGCCGCAGACGACCGTCCTGACGCCGGGAAATTACCGGCTCAATACATATCTCTGGGACCTCAGCGTCTATAACGCCGTTGATGTCGCCGAAGGCTTTGTCGGAGTCGTCAAATCCAACGTCGTCGACTCGGTGCATTTCGGCAATTTGGTCGCGGATAAGCCCACCTCTTGTCAGCAAAAGACGGTCTCGCCGAATTCCGGCGGCGCAGCCGTCGCTGCCGATCAGGTAAAATCCGATGAAGGCAAGCTCACCGCCATCCTCGTCCCGGTCGGCTGCATCGGTATCTGGGAAAAGGCGCTACAACCGGGCCGCTATTACGCCAATGAAGCGGCCTACAAGATCACGATGATGAGCACCCGCGTGCAGACTTGGGAATTCAAGGGCGGCTACAAGAGACGTTACATTGATCTGAGCCTCGATCAGGCAGGTAATCTGACCCAGTCGCAACGCTCGCAAGATGTCCCAGTGCCGCCGGGCTCGGCCGACCCTGCCATCTCGCCATTTGTCGAGGGTTGGCTGGTGCCGCTCGAGCTTCGAGTTCTGGCCCAGGTTACGCCCGACAATGCGCCGTTTGTTGTCGCCTCGGTCGGCGGATTGCCGGAGATCGAGAACAACATCATGGTTCCGACGATCCGATCAATCGTCCGAAACGTCGTCGGCGCCCAAGGCCGTCACGTTTTGGACCTCGCGGACAATCGAGCCGCATTGGAGCACGCGGTCGAGGATGCGATCCGACCCGAAGGATTGCGCGCGGGGATCGTCATCAAGGAGGTGAAGTTCGGCGATCCAGCGTTGCCGCCGGAGCTTCTGGTTTCGCGGCTCCGCCAGCAACTGGCCGATCAGCTGCAGGTCACCTATCAGCAGGAGCAGAAGGCGCAGACACAACGGATCGAAACCGAAAAAGCGCGAGCCACCGCGGAACAGCAGCACCAGCTCGTCGAAGCGGTGATCGGCGTTCAGGTTTCCGAGCAGAACAAAAACGCGGCAAAGCTACGCGGCGAGGGCCAGAAGCTCGAACTCGAGGAAATCGCGCAAGGTCAGCGGGCGCAAGCCGATGTGCTGGGCCAAGACCGGGTGCTGACGATCACTCTGGTCCAGCAGCTCCTCAAAACCATCGAGGAGAAACCCGAGGTTGTTGCATTGATCGGGCGGCTCGTGCCACAGACGGTGGTGTCGACGGGTGGCCAAGGGACTGGCCTCGACAGCGCCGCGGCAGTTTTGGGAGCGCTGTTGAATAATGGCGGCGGTGCCACACCGACGCTCTCGGGCCCGTCGTCGAAAAAGTGATTTGTGCGAGGGCGGGGGTCACATGGCCGATATTGTCCTGATCAATCCTCGCTTCGAGATCTCGTATTGGGGCCTCGAACACGCGGTGCCGTTTCTCGGCGCAAAGGCGGCCATGCCGGTTGCCAATCTGCCCCTGCTCGCAGCGCTGACCCCGTCCGGGCACGAGGTCACCCTCGTCGACGAAAACGTCGAGCCGATCGATTTTGCCCGCTGCGGGCGCGCCGACATCGTCGGCCTGACCGGCATGAACGTCCAGCGCCAGCGGATGAAGGAAATCCTCCATGAACTGAAGAGCCGCGGCGTCTTCACCGTGGTCGGCGGCCCCTGGGTCACAGTGCAGGAGGACGACATTGCCGGTCTCGCCGATGTGATCTTTATCGGCGAGGCCGAAGAGACCTGGCCGCGGTTTCTCGACGAGTGGAGCGCGGGCCGTCACGGGACCCGCTACGAGCAGGCCGAGCGCACCGATATGGCGACAGTTCCGGTCCCGCGCCTCGACTTGTTGCGGATGAAGGACTACGCGTTCGCCAGTGTGCAGTTCTCGCGCGGCTGTCCCTTCGAGTGCGAGTTTTGCGACATCATCGTCACCTTCGGCCGGCGTCCGAGGATAAAGACCTCTGTTCAGGTGCTGGCCGAGCTCGATGCTCTCCTCGCGGCAGGACAGCGTTTCGCCTTCATCGTCGACGATAACCTGATCGGCAACAAAAGGGCGATCAAGCCGCTATTGCGCGACGTGGTCGCCTGGCAGGAAGAACACGGGTATCCGCTGATGTTCTCGACCGAAGCCTCGATCGATCTCGCCGAGGACGGGGAATTGATGGAGCTGATGATGGAGGCCAACATCAGCAGTGTCTTCGTCGGCATCGAGACCCCGAACGAGGCGGCCTTGCGCGAGACCAAGAAGGTGCAGAACCTGCGCACCCGCGGCGGAACCATGCTCGACAAGGTGCATCGCATCCAAGAAGCCGGGATGGAAGTCTGGTGCGGCGTCATTGTTGGGTTCGATAATGATGACCCGAGCATTTTTGCTGCCCAAAGCCGCTTTGTGCGCAAGGCGCGGATCGTCAGCGCGATGGTCAACATGCTGGTGGCGATACCCAGAACTCCGCTTCACAAGAGGCTCGCGAGCGAGGGTAGACTGACCTTGTTGGAAGACGAGGAACACACCGGGGGCTTCGGCACCAACGTCGTGCCCCTTCGGATCAGTCGGGAAGCGCTCTACGCCGGCTACACCGAGCTGATGCGCGAGCTGTACACAGCCGAAGCGTATTTTGGCCGGCTCGACGAATTGTTCCTCGATCCGCGCTTCCGGCTCACACAGGCGCGCACGCGCTATCTGCGCCGTCACCCGCTGCGCTGGTTAAAATGCAATGCACAGCTCCTCGCCGAAGCGGCCGGGATTTTCGTCCTGCTGATGCACGGCATACCCGATGCGGAATTGCGTCGGGAGTATCGCCGTCGCCTGATGCGGCTCGTCCGGCATCGCCGTGAGCCGCAGATCATCCAGACTTATGCCGTCAAATGCGCGATGCACTACCACGCGCATCGGATGGTCCAAAGGCTGCTTTCACGGGCGCAGTTTTCAACCGACCTTGCTGCTTGAGTCGCCGGAGAAACAATGGCGCATCCGATCGTCTTTGGCCCGGCCCTCAGCACCTATGTGTGGAGCGCGCGGCTCGCGCTGGCGGAAAAAGGGGTGACGCACGAACTGGTCGACGTGCCGTTCGGCGCTCAACGTGAGGAGCCGCACTTGTCGCGCCAGCCTTTTGCCAAGGTTCCCGCCTTCGAACATGACGGGTTTGTGCTGTATGAAACCCAAGCGATCATGCGCTATGTGGACGAACGTTTTGCGGGGACGCCATTGCAACCCGAGGACGTGCACCAATGGTCGCGGATGAACCAGATCATTGGCATTGTCGACGCCTATGCTTGGCCCAGCATTGCCGGCACAATTCTATTCAACCGCGTGCTGGTGCCGCGCCTTCTCGGCGGAACCCCGGATGAAGCGGCGATCGCCGCGGCATTGCCGCGGGCCCGGCTCTGTCTCGCCGAGATCGACCGGTTGATGGAGGATAACCGGTTTCTCGCAGCCGATTTCGTCAGCCTCGCCGATCTGATGGTGATCCCGCTGCTCTATTTTTTCAGCAACGTCCTAGACGGTAGGGCGCCGGTTGCGGAACACCCGAAATTGCAGAGCTGGATGCGCCACATGGAAACGCGCCAGAGCTTCCAGGTGACGAAGCCGTCGTTGCGGTAAAGAAAAGTCTAGTGGCGCCGCACGAAGGGGGGCGGCGCTCGACGCTCTTCCTATCAGCGTGCGTCCGTCGTCGCGACCCGGCACCAATCCTCTTTCCGCTCGAACCGGATCGAAACTGCAAGACGCTGCCGCCAGTGCGCGGTATAGGCCGCCGCGACGGCAGGCGAGGAGATCACGTTCAGGTTTTCCGAGTTCGCTGCGGCGCCCCGGGTCCAGTTGTACGAGCCCGTTAGGGTGACGGCTCCGTCGATGACCATGGTCTTTGCGTGCGCAATCCGAGCTCGATCATCGATCCAGATCGGTACGCCCGCCGCGATGAGCGGTCCCACGGCACTGTCGCGCTCGCAGGGAGTTGTCTTGTCGGCGATCAACCGAACGTCGATGCCGCGCTGCTTGGCGCGGATTAGCGCCTCGACGATGCTCGACCCATTGGTCAAGCCGTAGGCGCCGACCAGGATCTCACGCTCGGCATTGCCGATCGCGCGGTCGGCGAAATCGGCGCAGTTTTCCTCTGGCGAGAAGCAAACCGCGACCGCCACACCGGATGATAGCGACGAGACCGGCACAGCGGGAGAGAGCGCGGCGAGGGTCAGCGATAGGGCGGTGAGGAACATGCGGCTGTTCTAGCCGAATATAGTTAATATTTACTTAACGAGGTTGATTAAATTTTGACGGCACCCGCTCGACGAATGCGGATCACCGGACGATCGAGTTCAGGCGCGTGAGAAATGCGAGCAGGGCGCACCACCCCGCTCGCTAAGGCGTCGTCCGGATTACTAGTCGCGCTTCTGGCCTTGCCGGAGAAGGCTCGAAACGAGTCCGGGGAGCGAGGGCGTCTCACCGGGGCGGAACTCGATCGGCCGGCACAACGCCATCGCCACGAGGCCAAGACGCGCCATCTTTTGCGCCGCGTAAGCGCTCTCGGCGGCACTGGCGCTCAAATGCTCCAAGACGGCCCCGCCGAGCTGCTGGGCGATCACTCCGCCGACAACATCGACGGCGCCGACCAGCCCGGCGCCGCTGACGAGTTGGCGCAACAGATGGACGGTGCCGGTGAGGCCGGGGTGCTGGCCGTAGATCTCGGCGATCTCGCGAATTAGGCGCGTCGCTCGTGCGGCAAACAACAGCGTGTCGAGCAGCGCGGTCGGGCTGATCGCATTGATCGCGAAAGCCTGCGCCGCGGCGCGCCGGATCGCCGCCTGCGCCAGCTGATCGGCTGGTACCAGCACAAAGCGTGAGAAAAGCTCGAGCGCATCATGCCCCGTATGATGCGGTTCGAGGACGCCGCGATAGCTATTGACCGCCTCGCCGAGCAACGGGTCGCGGGCAAGGATCGCCGCCGCGGCGTCGATCTCCGCCTTGAGTTCGCTCGCCAGGGCGGAGGGAATCAGGCGCCTGAGGCGCTCGGCCGAGCGCAGGCGAAGCAGCCCGCGCAGCTCCGCCGTCAACCAATAGAGAGCTCCGCCGGCGCCGGCCGCGACTGCCGTGACTGCCAGGATGCCGACGCCCGTGCCGTGGCCAAAGGCGCCAACGACGAATTGCACGAGATCGATCCCAACCACGCCGACCACAAGAACGCCGAACCCCGTCGTCGCAACCGCGAAAGGCGACGGAAAACCTCGCGCCCTCGGCAGCGGAAGGCTCGGTTCCGCAATAGCCGGCATGCGAAGATCGAGCCGGCCGGTCTGCCCGGTCTCGACGATGCGCGGGCGCAGCCGCTCGCGGATCGCCTCGGTTTCGGTTGTCATGCGAGGGCGTCTCCCAGCAGAAAATCGAGCGCCTTGTCGAGATTGATATGGGGAACTCCATCCCCGGCCGCAGGCGCGATGCGCGGCGGCTGGAACACCGGGAACTCGGTGAAGCGTTCCCCCCAGAACCCCCCGGGCGGTGGCGTCACCGGCACGATCCCGGGGAAAAAGCGGATGCGCCGTTCGCCGCCTTCGGGCAAACCGATTACGACATCGACCTTGTGCCCGTCGATCACGTCGGTGCCGTCCTCGGTACAGCGGATCGACGCTAACGCCGTCGCCGCGACCCGCGCATGCGCCGCTCGGGCACGCAGCGTCGGCACGGCGACGAGGTTAGCCATCAGTGCTTCGAGATGGTCGCGCTGCAGCGCCGGCACGTGGTCGGCTTTGGTCGCGGCAAAGAGGACGCGGTCGATGCGCGCACCGAACAACAACCGCAAGAGGCTGCGCCTGCCGAAGCGGAACGCGGCGAGGATCGTCTCGAGCGTCAGGCGCTGATCGGCGAAGGCCTCCTCCCCGTCGTTAAGCGCGCGTAGCACGTCGACGAGAACAATCTGGCGATCGACGCCGCGAGCCAGCTGCGTGAAAAACGGCTGGACGACATTCCGCTTGTAGGATGCAAAGCGGTCTTCCATCAGTGCCGCCATGCTGCCTGCTCGCGTAGCCGCGCCGATTGCCAGCGGCATCGGGCAAAACGACAACTGTGATTGATCGGCAATCTGCCCCGGGTTCAAGAACCGCCCGGGCTGTAGCAGGCTCAGTTGTTGCTGTGTTCGACATGCCGCAAGAAAGGCCCGGTAGAGACCGTGCGCCCGGTGCGCCACTTCCGGATCGGCAGGGCTGTCCGCCGGGTGGCGCGCGAGAAAGTCGAGCCAGTCCCGGGCGAGCGCAGCGCGTGCGCCGCCCCGCGCCCGCTCAAAGGTCGTTCGCGACCAATCGGGGTAGCTCTGTCCGAGCAGCGGCAGGTCGAGCAGCCATTCGCCGGGATAGTCGAGGATCTCAAGGCTGAGTTCGGCGGTCCCGCCGGCAGCTCGACCGAGGAAGCCCGCTGGGGTGAAGCGCAGCGACAGATTGGCCCGGCGCACATCGGTCGTACTCGGCGGCCAATGTGGTGGGTCGGCGGCAAGCGCGGCGATCGCTTCGCGAACCGGAAATGACGCGATGGACTCAGCGTCGGGCGCGCGCGGCCGAGTGGCGCGCAGGCGCCGCTCTGCCGCGGCGCGCAGGAACGGCAGGCGGGCCGGATGACCGACGGCGCTCAACAGGTTGTGGACGAGACTAGTAATGAATGCGGTCTTACCCGACCCGCTGAGCCCGGTGACGGCGAGCCGCACGGTCCGGTCACGGAGCAGCCCGATCAGCGGCACTAGGCGGTCGGACCGCAGCAGCGGCAACTCTGTGGCCGGCAACTATCCCGGCGGCTTCATTGCGACATCGAACATGACGTTGGGCAGGATCTCGCGGATCACGCCGCGCAGCGTCGACTCGTCTGCACCGGTTGCTGACGCGATCACACGGCGCGATCCACGCCGCAGCACGCGCGCGGTGGCGCGGCCGTCGCGGCCCGGACGAATCGTCGCGAACGCGTCGGCCGGTTCGATCCGTTTCAAGATGCGTTTCAGCGCTTGCAGCCCTTCGACGGTTTCGATGTCGTAGACCGGCGTCTCCGAGGTCTCCGGCTCCTGTTCTTCTTCAACTGCAGCATCGACCGCTTCGACGGGTCGATAACGTGCGAACGACTGGTAGATCGCCCGGCCCGCCTCGGCGTCGATGCGCGACTGCAATTCCCAGCTTTCGCCGCGCGCCGACAGCTCGGTGATCAGCGCGAACATGTCGTCGCAATCTTCCTCATGAGAGCAGGTCAAAAAGGCGAGACGTCCGTCATGTTCGACGACCCGGTCGTCATCCTCGGCAAAGCCGAGCTCGGCCAGCGCGTTGTCGAGCGCGCGGCGCGACGCAACGAGCAGTGTGGTCACGTGCAGGCGGCGGCCGCTCTCCGCCGGATCCTTCTCCGCCATGGAATTTCCTCCGCATCAAGCGCTCAACCGGCTTTTGCGCTACCTGCGCCTGCTTACCAGGATTGACGGGCTCGGGCCAGATGCCCGCCAAACGCCACGGGTCTTCGCGAAATCAGGGCGAGAACGTTGTAGGCGGTGACCGGCCGATGGAAGTCCTATTCTCTTGTTTCCAGTCGAACCGGGAATTGCACTCGTCAGCGGCGACTCCGCTCGCCGCTACGGTTGAGGCGGGTATCGCGATGGACGCCGACACTGAGCAGGAGCCCGAAGCCGAGCATCACCGCGAGCATCGCCGTGCCGCCATAAGAGATCAGCGGCAAGGGAACGCCGACGACCGGGATCAGCCCCATCACCATCGCGATGTTGATGAAGACGGAAAGAAAGAAGTTGGTGACGATCCCGAGGCCCAACAGGCGACCAAAGTGGCTACGGCTCCGGAGCGCCATCGCAAAACCGTACACGATGATCATCGAGTAGAGCACCAGGAGACCGAAGCCGCCGACGAGGCCGAACTCCTCGGCCAAAGTTGTGAAGATAAAATCAGTCTGTTTCTCCGGTAAAAAACTCAGATGGCTTTGGCTGCCCTGCATAAAGCCTTTACCGAATAGCCCGCCCGAGCCGAGCGCGATCTTTGATTGCAGGATGTGATAGCCGGCGCCGAGCGGGTCGCTGTCCGGATCGAGGAAGGTATAGATCCGGTTCTTCTGGTAATCGCGAAGAAAATGCCAAACCCCCGGCAACGCAGCAGCGGCCGCTGCCGCCGTCAATCCGAAGTAGCGCAGCCGAACTCCGGCGACGAAGTACAGCACACCCCCGCCCATCAGCAACATGAGCGCGGTACCAAGATCGGGCTGTTTGAGGACCAGCGCCGCCGGCAAACCGATCATCAGCGCGGGCAGGATCAAATAGCGGATGCGCCCGATCTCTTCGCTTGAGAGGCTATGGAAACAGCGCGCGAGGGCAAGCACCACAGCGATGTTCATCAGCTCGGAAGGCTGCAGCTGAATCACTCCGAGATCGATCCAACGTTGGGCGCCCATCCCAACAAAGCCGCGCAGATCGACGGCAACCACCAGCGCCAGCACGATGGCGTAAACCCAATAGGCTGCGCGGAACCAGTGGCGGATGTCGACGAGTGCGGCGCCGACCATCAGGATCAGCGCGATCGCAAAACGGACCGTCTGCTTGGCAGCCCAGGGCTCCATGCTGCCGTCGGCCGCCGAGTACAGCACCGCGATGCCAAAGCCCGCCGCCGCGCAGATCAGCACAATCAGCCCCCAGCTGATGCCGCGGATGCTCTGCCAAAGCCTCGGTTCGCTGTGGCCGAGGTCGGTGGAAAAGCTCGCCACGGCTCAGCCGCCTGGGGCGTCCGCGCGAGGCGGAGACCAGTCGGTGGGGTGGAGCTGCGCCACCGTATCCCCACCGGGCACCCGCCGGGCGGGGTCGCGGCGCTGCACCTCGCGCAGCACGTCGCGGCAGATCGGCCCGGCCACTTCGGAGCCGTGGCCGCCCGTCACGCCACCGTGCTCGACCACGATTGCACATACATAGCGTGGCGCACTGACCGGCGCGAAGCCGACGAACAGCGCGTGATCGCGCTCCTTCCACGGGATCTGACTGATCTTGCGCAGCCCGTGCTCATGCTCGTACTCGGTGATCACGCGGACTTGCGAGGTGCCCGACTTGCCACCCATGGCAAGGCCGGGATCGGTGATGCGCTCGGTATAAGCAGTGCCGCCCTGCTCGTTGACAACCGCGTTCATCCCGTCGAGAACGAAGGCAAGCACCCCCGGGCTGACGCCGAGCGCGGGAAAGTCGGGTGGTATCCGGTCGCCGCCCGGCGGCAGCACGCCGTTGCTGCGAACCAGGCGCGGCACGACTGCCTGGCCGGTCACGAGACGCGCGACCATCGTCGCGATCTGCAGCGGCGTCGCTAGCACCGATCCCTGGCCGATCCCAGCGATCACCGTCTCGCCCTGCGACCAAGCGCTGCCCGAGGTCGCGAGCTTCCACTCGCGGCTGGGGATCAGCCCGGGACGCTCGCCCGGAATGTCGAGACCGAGCACGCTCCCATAGCCGAAGCGGCGCGCCATCGCCGCGAGGCGATCAATTCCAAGCCGCCGCGCGGTCTCATAGAAAAAGACGTCGCAAGATCTCTTGATTGCCTCGCGTAGGCGAAGGGTGCCGTGTCCGTGCTCCCGCCAGCAGTGAAACGTGGCGTTGCCGAGCTCGAGATATCCGGGGCAGTTGATCGGTGTCTCCGGCGTTAACACCCCGGCCGCGAGTGCCGCCGTCGCTACCACCGGCTTGAATGTCGAGCCCGGCGGATAAACGCCAGCGATCGCCTTGTTGGTCAGCGGGTTGCGCGGGTCCGCCGAGAGCTGCTGCCAGACCGCCGGGGTGAGCCCGATGGCGAACGACGCCGGATCGAAGCTCGGACTCGACACGAGGGCAAGAACCTCGCCGGTAACCGCGTCGAGCAAAACGCTGGCCACGCTCTCCTCGACGCTGCAGCGACGCGTGAGAAAGTCCTGCATCGCAGCGTCTAGGCAGCTCACGACGTCCTTGCCGGGTCTGCCGGGTAGCCGAGTGAGCTCGCGGACGACACGGCCAAAGGCATTGACCTCCACCTGGCTCGTTCCAGCACTTCCGCGAAGCTCAGCGTCCTGCGACTTCTCAATACCACTTTTGCCAATACGAAAATCCGGTAGCTCAAGCAGCGGATCCCCGCTCAACTCCGCCTCGGAAACCGCGGCGACATAGCCAATGGCGTGCGCCGCGGTCTCGCCGAACGGGTAGGATCGGGTGAGGCCTTGTTCGATCGCAACGCCTGGCAGTTCGGGGATGGCGACCTCGATGCGCGCCATCTCGTCCCAGCTCAAGTTGCCGCGGACGACGACCGGCACAAAGGGATGCTTGCGCCGAATGTCGCGCAATACCCGGTGACGTTCCGCTTCGCCGATCTCAATCAGCCCAGCAAGCGCGTCGAGCGTGGCTGTAATATCC
Organism: uncultured Alphaproteobacteria bacterium; assembly: GCA_963703745.1. GTDB lineage: Bacteria > Pseudomonadota > Alphaproteobacteria > ATCC43930 > CGMCC-115725 > AP-15. The sequence goes on from CAVPFL010000004.1 coordinate 1,010,275, forward strand.
CCAGCCTGCTCGGCAACCACAACGAGGCGATAGTTCTGACGATTATCCGCAAGTGCTGCTCCGAAGCGGTCGAGTATGCGCCCGCGCCGCGGTGCCAGAACTTGCAGATTCATGCGGTTCTCGTCCGCGAGCACCACGTAGCGGTCCGACTCCAGGATCTGCAGCTGGTACATCCGCTCGGCGAGAGCGGTGAAGAGGATTGCCTGGCCAGCGCCGAGCATCGCGGCCCGCCGGGTCAACAGCTTGTGTAGTTGAGCTTCGCGCTGCATCGTCGGTGCGGATAACTAACGCACTCGAGTGGCGCCGGTCAGCCCGGGCCCATCGCTATCCGCTGAATCCGGCCTAGCAGATAGCTTGCTATCGGGAACATAGAAATGGTGAGTACCGCCCGAAAAACCGTGCCACGGAAATCGACCAGCACTCCGTCGAGCAAGCAATGCAATGTCCAGAGAAACAGCATCGCGCAGGCAGTCAGCACCGTAAAACCAGCCCAAACGTACGGAAACGGGCGGTTGACGAAACGGCGCCGATAACGAATCAGGGTTGCGTAGGCGAGCAGCAGAATGAGGGCGGTACCCCCGGGCGGTGCCCCGGCGAGCAGATCCTGGGTAATACCGATGAGGAAGAGTGAAAGAGGCGGTAGCAGGTCCGGCCGGTAGATCGTCCAGTGATAGACCGCCATCAACGTGAAGGCCGGGGTCAGTGCCGCGTAGCCCGGAATATGCGCCGGCTGTATCGCGATCGCAATAGCCAACAGCGTGGTCGCAATCGGCAGTAGACGGGCGGCCGGGTGGTCGTGGCGCTGGGGCACGATTGCACCGACGGGTTCGAGAGGCATCTTGAGCTCAGCGCCTGCCAGGCTGGTCAATGATGGACGACTCGGCGCGCCGGCCGCTACGCGAGGCGATCGGCACGGGGTTGGGCAGCCCGTTGGCTAGCCCGTAATCGACAATCCGCAGATATTCAATTCGCGACATCTCGACATACGGCTCAACACGAGGCGCTTCGTCATCGAGGGATGCGACGACCCCGACGGGCAGCCCAGGCGGGAAGACACCGCCTTGTCCCGAGGTGACGACCCGGTCGCCGACCTTGATCTCAGCGCCCGGATCCAGATACCGAAGGCATGGACGCTCAGAATTGTCGCCGGTCAATAGCGCTCGTTGCTGCGGCCCTTCGACGATCACCGGCACCCGAGAGTTCAGATCGGTGACGAGTAGCACCCGTGCGGCCTGGCGTCCAACCTCGGAGACACGTCCCACCAGGCCCTCGCCGGTCATAGCGGCTTGGCCGCGCGCTATCCCGTTCTCGCTGCCGGCGTGAATCATCAGGCTACGTAAATAGGCGCCGCCGGAGTTCGCGATCACACGAGCCGTGAGAAAGGTTGTCGCGGGCTCGGGAGTCACCTTCAGAAGTTCGCGGAGCCGGGCATTCTCGGAAGCAAGCCTGAAGGCGGCTTGCTGCCACCTCAGCAATCTCTCGTTTTCCTCGGTGAGCCGGGCATTGTTCTGATAAACGGCGACGAAGTCTCGAGCGCAGTCCATGAGACGTCCGAGGGCGGCTAGCGGACGCGACAATACGTCCAACGCCGGTGAGGCAGTGTCTGTCACCGCGACGCGGAGGGATTCGAACAAGACCTGATCGGCTTTGCCGAGGATGACCATCGTCGCGGACAGCAAAACGAGAAACGGGAAGGCTACCCGCTGAAGAGCCGCACGACGTGGCGGCGATAGCCCAATCATCTCGCCGGCTCGCGTCGCCCTTGCCGAACTCGCTCGTAGCGGAGTTTTAAAACCCCACCATACGAAAGCGCGCCGCGCCATTCGCACGCGATTACGTTCATGACGTCCCCTAACCCCCCAAGCCTAAGATTCCTACCACATGTTGACCAACACGTTTTTCAGGGTTTTCATTTCTTCGAGCGCACGGCCAGTGCCGAGCGCCACGCAGGTCAGCGGGTCATCCGCGATCGAAACCGGCAGCCCGGTAGCATGCCTCAGCACCAAATCGAGATTACCGAGCAGCGCGCCGCCGCCAGTCAGCACGATCCCCTTGTCGACGATGTCGGCGGCTAGCTCGGGGGCGGTATGTTCGAGCGCGACCTTGACAGCTTCGACGATTGAACCCACCGGTTCGGCGAGACTTTCGGAGATCTGACGCTCGCTGATCACGATTTCCTTCGGCACCCCGTTCATCAGGTCGCGTCCCTTGATCTCCATCACGCGCCCCTCGCCGTCCTCCGGCATGCAGGCAGACCCGATCTCCTTCTTGATACGCTCGGCGCTGCTTTCGCCAACCAGGAGATTATGGTTGCGCCGAATATAGGCGATGATCGCCTCGTCCATCTTATCGCCTCCGACCCGGACCGATCGGCAATAGACAATGCCACCGAGGGACAACACTGCAACCTCGGTCGTTCCGCCCCCGACATCGACCACCATCGAACCCGTCGGTTCGGTCACCGGAAGACCGGCGCCAATCGCGGCCGCCATCGGTTCTTCAATAAGAAAGACCCGCCTGGCCCCCGCGCTTTCGGCTGATTCCTGGATCGCCCGCCGCTCCACCGCGGTCGACCCCGACGGCACGCAGACGATGATCTGGGGCGTGGCGAAGCTGCGTCGATTGTGCACCTTACGGATGAAATGCTTGATCATTTCCTCCGTCACCTCAAAGTCGGCAATGACGCCGTCGCGCAACGGTCGGATCGCCTGAATGTTGCCCGGAGTGCGGCCGAGCATCAGTTTCGCTTCTTCGCCGACGGCAAGGACCTGTTTTCTGCCACGAACGCTGGCGATCGCCACCACCGATGGCTCGTTCAGCACAATCCCGCGGCCTTTTACATAGACCAGAGTGTTTGCGGTGCCGAGATCGATCGCCATATCGGCAGACAGCAAACCCAACATTCTTCCAATCATCTCACCGCGAACCCAAAGGCGCGGGTGATCCCGGGGTAGGACTCGGCACCGGGATGCCCTCGCGAGTTATGCTCCCCGACCGACAATTCCGTGCCCTGTCCATGCAACGGTGTCCCCCATCGGCCGGCCCGAGCGCCTCACATCTAGCCTATCTCCCGAGCCGACCCGATCCTTACGGATCGCCCCGGCCTTTGCAAGCCGCCTATCGGGTGGCGACTCGACAGCTCAGATTGCGCCCATTCCGTCAATCACTTGTCAGATGGCGGAGCGGCTAGCATCGGCACCAGACAAGCTAGCCCGGGATCGTTTTGTTTGGGGAAAAGGTCTATTACATTCAGCGGTGCCAGATGCGGATGACGGTCCCGGGAATGGAGGCGGCAGACGGTGGTGATAGTCAATCTCAATCAATATCGCAAGAAGCGCCGGCGTGCCGAAGCGGAGCGGCATGCGGCGGACAATCGGGTCCGTTTCGGGCGCAGAAAGGAGGAACGTAGCAGGGACTTGAGCGAGAGCGAGCGTATCAAACAGGAGATGGACGGCAAACGTCTCGATTAACGCTGACGGAAAACCGCAAACACCCCTAATGGTAGCAGAAGATGCGATATTGCGATATTGCGGAATCCTTGCGAACGGGTGATGCCGATGGACCAGCGGGGCCGGCGCCCTGGCAGATAACGCCGTCACCCCGAGCAGCGAGGCATTTGCGGTGTTGACGATCGCATCGGACCTTTGGTGAGCAATATCGCCAGTCGTCAGGCGGAGACGCCGATCGGAAAAAAAGACCGGAGTCGGCAAGCCGGCTCCGGTTAGGTTGCGGGTGGCAAACCCGCGACAGGGAGACTTTGCCAAGCCGGACTAGGAAAATGAAGGCGAGCGTCCGGCATCTCGCCTACGGTGTAAACAAGCGAGCAAACCGATTGTTCCAGTCCCGTGCAAGCGGCCGCCTCGGTTATGCTGCTCGATGCCCATTCGGCTTTCGCTCAACGGAATACGAGAACGACGAGCGTTTGCGGGACCGGCCAGCCAAACGGCGCGATAATAGGCCGCCCTGATCAACTGATATCTCGGAACTTCTGCCAAGCGCGTCGAACGGCCGGGTCGGGCAGTTGCCAGCGGTCGGTCTCGGCATTGCAATATCAGCTTCCTCAGCCTGAACAACGCCGGTCAATCGGCGCAAGGCTTCACGGCCGCGGGAGAGCCGCGAACGAATAGTCCCGACCGGGACCTTGAGAACGGCTGCGACTTCACCGTAGCTCATTCCCTCCAAACCGATGAGCAGGATCACCGACCGCTGCGTGTGGGGAAGTTTGGCAATAGCGCGCTCGAGATCGCGCAGCTCCAGCCGGCTTCCCTGTTGCGGTGCACGGGCCAGCAGCAGCTCGCGCTCACTCAATCCGACCGCTGTTCCTTCCCGTGCGGCTCGCCGGACATGGTTGATGTATTGGTTGTGAAGTATGGTTAACAACCACGCTCCCAAGTCCGTTCCCTGTTGCCATAGTTCCAATTTGCCGAGGGCACGGGTCAGGCACTCTTGGACGAGATCATCCGCGGCGACCAAGTCTCGCGTCAGCGCGCGTGCGTAGCGCCGAAGACGGGGAATTTCGGCTTCGATATCCCGATGACGGCCGGCCACAAAGGGCTACTCCCGATGACCACAATCGGCCGAGAGGCCGATCCTAAGGATTTAGAGCTTATCGATGCGGTGTTATCCGATGATGTCAGGGCGAGCGGTTTTGTGTAAGAATTTGTAACCATATGTATGGGTGAGCCGAAGAGGCCCGTCCGAAACCCTCGCCGTCGATGGTTGTGGGGGTCGGACCGCGACAAAGGGTAGGCAAAGTTGGCCGGCAAGCATGACAACGGTCACATCCTGATCGTCGACGATCAGCGCGAGATCTGCGATCTGGTCCAGGAATATCTGGCCAGCGAAGGCTACCGAGTTTCGACCGCACATGATGGGACGGGAATGCGCCGGGTGATTGCCCAGGACCCGGTCGATCTCGTTATCCTCGACCTTATGCTCCCTGGCGAGGACGGACTGACGCTGGCCCGCTCGCTGCGCGAGGAATTGAGTGTGGGAATCATCATTCTGACCGGACGTGGCGAGACGGTCGACCGCATCATCGGCCTTGAAATGGGTGCGGATGATTATCTGCCAAAGCCGTTCCACCTGCGTGAGCTGTTGGCTCGTGTCAAAAGCGTGCTGCGCCGGGCGTCCAATCGCTCCGCCGATCGGCAAGCGGCATCACGACCGAGGGCACGGTTCGCCGGCTGGAACCTCGACCTTTCTACTCGCGAGCTTCTTTCTCCCTCAGGCCAGGAGGTCCGGCTCACCACCGGTGAATTCGATTTGCTCGCAGCGTTCGTCAACAACGCCAATCAGGTGCTGACTCGCGATCGGCTGCTCGATCTCGCCCGCAATCGCGAGGCTGGCCCGTTTGATCGGACGATCGACGTCCAGGTGGGTCGGCTTCGGCGGAAGCTTGAAGACGATCCGCAAAGACCGACGATGATCAAAACGGTGCGGGGCAGCGGCTATATCTTCACTCCGACGGTCGAAGTGGCCTGAGCGCGCGGGATTTGGTGTCCGGTCCCCCTCTGAACCGGATTTCCTCACCCCCGATCAGACAGTCAAGTAGCTACGGACCGCTGCCTCGTCCATCTCCTCGCGGCGGCCGGAAGCGACGACCTCGCCGCGCTGCATGACGAGATACGAGGCAGCGAGGTCGCGGGCAAAGTCGAAGTATTGTTCGACCAACAGGATCGCCATGCTGCCGCGCTCGGCGAGAGCGCGGATGACGCGCTCGATATCCTTGATGATCGAGGGCTGGATGCCCTCTGTCGGCTCGTCGAGGATCAAGAGGCGCGGGCGAGTGACAAGAGCGCGGGCGATCGCCAGCTGCTGCTGCTGACCACCGGATAGGTCTCCGCCGCGGCGGTGCAGCATGTCCTTGAGTATCGGAAAGAGAGTGAAAATCTCATCCGGGATACGGCGCAGTTCGCGCGCCAGCGGCGCAAAACCCGTTTCGAGGTTCTCGAGCACGGTCAGCCGGGCGAAGATCTCGCGGCCCTGCGGTACCATGGCCAGCCCGGCGCGGGCGCGCTGGTGTGGCGGAGCGTCGTTCAGGACCTGACCTTCCCAGGCGATGCGGCCGGCACGGATCGGCTGCAGCCCGACGATTGCCCGCAACAAGCTCGTCTTACCGACGCCGTTGCGGCCGAGTATGCATGTCACCTCGCCCTTTTTTGCGGTCAAGCTGACACGGCGCAGCGTGTGGCTGGCTCCGTAATAAAGATCGATCGCCTCGACGGACAGCATCGGTTTCAGCGGCCGAGATATACTTCGATGACGCGGGGATGGTTCTGCACGTGGTCAACGGAGCCTTCGGCCAAAACCGAGCCCTCGTGCAGTACGGTCACTCGCGCCCCGAGGCTGCGAACGAAAGCCATGTCGTGCTCGACGACGACGATCGTGCGGTCCTTTGCGAGATCGAGGATCAACTCAGCGGTTGCCTCGGTTTCGCGGTCGGTCATCCCCGCTACCGGCTCGTCGAGCAGCAGCAGGGTGCGGTCGTGGATCAGCAGCATGCCGATCTCGAGCCATTGCTTCTGGCCGTGACTGAGTAAGCCGGCCGGCTGTCCGCTTCGCTCGGCGAGGCCGATGCGGGCCAAAGTCGCGGCAATACGATCGCGGCGGGCTGGGTTCAGATGAGCGAAGAGCGTCCTCCAGGTGCCGCGGGAGTCGGCGAGCGAGAGCTCCAGATTTTCAAAGACGGTCAAGTTTTCGAAGACTGTCGGCCGCTGGAACTTGCGTCCGATCCCGAGATTGGCGATCTCGGCCTCGTCGAGGCGGCTCAGATCAGCCGCGCCGCGAAAGAACACCTCGCCCGCATCGGGTCGGGTTTTCCCGGTCACGACGTCCATCATCGTTGTTTTCCCGGCGCCGTTCGGCCCGATGATGGTACGCAGCTCGCCCTCCTCGACGATCAGTGAAAGATCATTGAGCGCCTTAAAGCCGTCGAAACTGACGGTCACGCCGTTGAGGTAGAGCAGCGCGTCGGTCATCGGCCTCGGCGTCTTCATGCCTATTCTCCGGCGGGAACTGGCGCCGGTGCTCGCGACCAATTCCGGCTCGGATGCCGCAGCAGCCCAACAATCCCACGCGGGAACGCAAGCGTGGTCAGCACAAACAGTGCGCCGAGCACGAATAGCCAAGTCTCGGGGGCAGCTCCGGTCAACCAAGTCTTGGCCATGTTGACCAAAACGCTGCCGACGATCGCGCCAATTAATGTACCCCGCCCCCCGACCGAGACCCAGATCGCGATTTCGATCGAATTAGCGGGCGAGAATTCGCTCGGATTGATGATACCGACCTGCGGCACATAGAGCGCTCCGGCGAGGCCGGCGAGTACCGCCGAGACAGTAAAGACGAACAGCTTCGCATTGGTGACCGAATAGCCCAAAAAACGCACCCGGCTCTCGGCATCACGCAATGCCAATAGCACACGGCCGAGTTTGGAGGCCGTAATATGCCGGCATAACAGAAAGCTGAGCCCGAGCGCGAATACGGAGGCGATATAAAGGCCGAGCCGGGTCGATGGCTGATGGATGTCCCAGCCAAGGATATCCTTGTAGTCGGTCATCCCGTTATTGCCACCGAACCCCATATCGTTGCGAAAGAAGGCGAGCATCAGCGCATAGGTCATGGCCTGCGTAATTATCGAGAGATAGACCCCGGTAACGCGCGAGCGAAAGGCGAGCCAGCCGAACACCAGCGCGAGAAGACCGGGCACCAGCACCATCATGGCCGCTGCATAGGCAAAATGATCGAACCCCCACCAGAACCAAGGCAGCTCCTTCCAATTGAGGAAGACCATGAAGTCGGGCAGCAGTGGATTGCCGTAAACACCCCGAGTACCGATCTGCCGCATCAGGTACATGCCCATACAGTAGCCGCCGAGCGCGAAGAAGGCGCCGTGTCCGAGGCTCAAAATCCCCGCATACCCCCAGATCAAATCGAGGCTGAGCGCTAGCAGCGCGTAGCACACGTACTTGCCCAGCAACGGCACCAGGTAATCGGGCAACGCGATCGGCGAGTTCGGCGTCACCCACAAATTGAGGAGCGGCACGGCCAGAACGAGTATTGTCCCGCAGGCCGCAAAGCCCGCCCAAAAGCTCGGGCTCCACGCGTTCTTGTGTTGGCCGCCGGGGAGCACCGGCACGGTTTACGCCTCAGCCTCGGCCGTGCGGCCCTTGAGCGCAAAGAGACCGCGCGGACGGCGTTGGATGAAGAGGATAATCGCCACCAACACGACAATCTTTCCGAGGATCGCCCCAGCGACCGGCTCGAGGAATTTGTTGACTACGCCGAGGGAAAGGGCGCCAACCAGGGTCCCCAGCAAATTCCCGACCCCTCCGAACACGACGACGAGAAAGCTGTCGACGATATAAATCGTGCCGAGATTGGGACTGACATTACCGACTTGGCTGAGCGCCACCCCGGCCATGCCGGCGATTCCCGAGCCGAGGCCGAAGGTCAGCGCATCGACCCGCGCCGTGCGAATACCCATCACTGAGGCCATGGCGCGGTTCTGGGTGACGGCGCGCATGTGGAGCCCGAAGTTGGTCCGATTGAGGATCAGCGCGAGGATGCCAAGGACGATGAAGCAGAAGACAATGATATAGAGTCGGTTCCAGGTAACAGTGAACCCACCGATCGGATCGAACCCGCCGGTCATCCAGCTCGGGTTGGAGACCTCTTTGTTGGGCGAACCAAATATCGAGCGCACCGCCTGCTGTAGGATCAAGCTAACGCCCCAGGTCGCGAGCAGAGTCTCGAGCGGCCGGCCATAGAGGAAACGGATCACGCTGCGCTCCAGCAGCACGCCCACCGCTCCCGCGAACAGAAACGCCACCGGCACCGAGACCAACAGATAGGCGTCGATCCAGTCTGCCGGCAGCAGGGCGCGGAACAGTTGCTGGCAGACATAAGCGGTGTACGCGCCAAGCATGATCATCTCGCCATGGGCCATGTTGATGACGCCCATGACCCCAAAGGTGATGGCGAGACCGATCGCGGCGAGCAGCAGCACACTGCCGAGGCTCACTCCCTGGAACAGATTGGCGGCGATGCCGACCAGCCGGAGCCGGTCACCGATCGAGCTGAGCGCTGCGTCGGCGGCCTTTTGCAGCTCGGGATCGGTATCCGGCGTGGCGCGAAACTCGTCGAGCAGGTTTCTGATTTGCGGGTCGGTCGTCGTGCCGAGCGCGTGGATCGCGGCGAGCCTTTCTTCCTTACTACCCGAGATTAGTCGAGCGGCCGCCAGGCTCTGCTGCATCGCTGCGCGGATCTGCGGATCCTTTTCAGCCGCAATCGCTTTTTCGAGCAACGCCGCCTCAGCGGCGGAGGGGTGCCGTAGAGCGTCCCGGGCAGCGGCGAGCCGCGCGGCGGGATCGGTGCTGAACAGGGTCAACGCGCCGAGCGCACCTTCGATCGCCCCGCGCAGGCGGTTGTTGACGATGATGCGCTCGAAACTGTCGGGATCGGCGCCGGCAATCTCGTCGCCGGTCACCGCGTCGCGTATTCTCGTCGTCCCCCCATCCGTCACCGAAATGACGACGCGGCCATCGGCGCTCTTGAAGAGCCGTCCATCGCTCAGTGCCTGGAGGATCGGAATCGCACGGGGGTCGCCCAGCGCGCCGAGCGCGACGACCGCCTTTTCCTTGGCGGCGAAGCTACCGCCGGCGAGATCTCCGACGAACGCTGCGAAATCATCGGCCTTCGCCGACACCGGTATTGCGAGCAGCAGTAGGATGAGCCCGGCGAGCCGAGGGAGATAAGCGGCCAGGGACCGTCCCCGGAACCTACTCTTTCTGGCCCTCACCCGCCCCGCTGCGCTCGGCACCCTCTCCCGCAGTTCGGGAGAGGGTGGACCCAGCGCGACGCGGTGGGTGGGTGAGGGCAGCACCTGCCCGCTCAATCCTTGTATTTGGGCTCCGTGCAATTGCCGCAGACCCAGGGATAGGTCCAGTCGGCGACTTTACCCTTGTCCTCGGCAAGATAAGGGCTCCAGGCGTCGGCTTTGATCGCGTCTTTGGTCTGCCAGACGACATCGAACTGGGCGTCCGGCCGAATCTCGCCGATCATGACCGGCTTGGACAGGTGATGATTGGTGTTCATGACCTCGACAAAGCCGCTCGGCGCTTTGACCTTTTGGCCATACATCGCCTGCCGGACCGCATCGACATCGGTCGTGCCGGCCTGTCTGACCGCCTGCGTCCACATCTTGAAGCCGATGTAATGCGCCTCCATCGGGTCGTTGGTCACGCGCTTCGGGTTCTTGATGAAGTCGTGCCATTCCTTGATGAAAGCATCGTTCGTCGGGTTCTTGACCGTTTCGAAGTAGTTCCAGGCGGCGAGGTGGCCGACCAGGTTCTTCGTGTCGATACCTGCCAATTCTTCTTCGCCGACCGAAAACGCAACCACCGGGATATTTTCCGCCTTGATGCCAGCATTGGCTAGCTCTTTATAGAAGGGAACGTTGGCATCGCCATTGATGGTGGACACCACCGCGGTCTTCTTGCCGGCAGAGGCAAAGCTCTTGATCGCTGCGACTTCGGTCTGCCAGTCGGAATACCCGAACGGCGTGTAGTTTATCTTGATGTCGTCGGCCGCCACCCCCTTCGACTTGAGGAAGGCCTCGAGGATCTTATTTGTGGTGCGAGGATAGACGTAATCGGTTCCTTCGAGCACCCAACGCTTCGCTCCGCCCCCTTCGCTGCTCATCAGATACTCGACGGCGGGTATCGCCTGCTGGTTCGGCCCAGCACCGGTGTAGAAGACGTTGTTTGAGCTCTCCTCGCCCTCGTACTGGACCGGGTAGAACAGGAGGCCATTCAACTCCTCGAAGACCGGCAGCACTGATTTCCGCGACACCGAGGTCCAGCAACCGAAAACGGCGGCGACCTTCTCCTTCGATAACAAATCCCGCGCCTTCTCGGCAAAGAGCGGCCAGTTGGAGGCCGGATCGACGACCACGGCTTCGACCTTCTTACCCAGCAACCCCCCCTTCTTGTTGATGTCGTCCACCATCATCAGGATGGTGTCCTTGAGGGTCGTCTCGCTGATCGCCATCGTTCCGGATAGCGAATGCAGGACGCCGATCTTGATCGTCCCCTGGGTCTGGGCGGTAGCTGCACTCGACGCCACCGCGAGCGCGGCCGAGGCGACCACAGCCTGCCACATCCTGTTCAGCACTCTGATGTCTCCCTCTTTTAATATCTGTCGCGGCCTAGTCGGCCAGCAGCGACACCGCAGCAAGATCAAGGCCAAGCCCGGGAAAGCATCGGCCCGGTTTGCCGTACAAAAGGGAGATCAGAATCTGCCCAAATCATAGGCAGAGAATTGGCGTTGGCGTCGCCAACCGCTCGGATCGAAGGCAGGCCGGCTGCTGTCGGGGATGGCGCCTTTTTCGTTTGTGATCGGGCAAGAATGGCTAGGCGATGCCGGATATTTGCAAGCCTATTCCTTCTGCTTCAGTGAGGCCGCCTCTGATGCCGACCCCGCTTATAACGGACCGAGCCCGCGCGTTTTGCTTTGTTGGCGCTTTTCTCACCGCTCCGAGCGGCATGGTCGGTGATTGCAACTCTGCTCGCAGACTTGGGTCAGGTTATGCGCCCGTAGCGTCGGATCGGGCGTCGTCCTATCCTTCACCGGATCGTACCCCGGGGAGAGCAATGACCGATAGCGATGCCGTGCTCGCGGCCAATCTCGAATTCTACCGCGCTTTTGCTGCTCGGGATCTCGCCGCTATGGAAATGTTATGGGCCCACCGGGTGCCGGTTGCGTGTCTCCACCCGGGATGGACCGCGCTCAAGGATCGGAGCGAGATCATGGAGAGCTGGGCAGGGATCCTGTCGAACTCTGACGCGCCCCGCATCGCCTGTTTCGATGAACAAGTGTTCCTTTACGGCGATGTCGCCTTGGTGCTGTGCGAGGAAGAGCTCGACAGCGGGACGCTGGCGGCGAGCAACCTGTTCGTCCGCGAAGACAGTGAGTGGCGGATTGCCCATCATCACGCCGGACAGATCGTCCGCCGGCACGTGGAGAGGCGGCGCCCGCCGCGGCTCAATTGAGGGTCGGATGTTCACAGGCCGGTTCGATGTCGCCTTAGAGCCGCCCTGCGCGGTCGTAGGCGGCGCGCACTTCGGCGAGGCGCAGCGCGGTCTCTGCGTCGAGGCGGCCGTCCCAGCGCTCGGGACGAAAGCGTCGCTGGAAGGCGGTGATGACCGCGATCTCAGCGCCCGCGGTGACGCAGTAGCCGATGGCCGCGAGATCGGCGAGCGCACCGGCGTGCTCGACAACCCCAATGCCACGGCCGCGAAGGTGGCCGAGGTCGGTCGCAGGCTCCGGCCAGATCCCGATACCCGCGCAGGCAAACCGGCGCCAGTCGAAAAGTTCACCGGGGTCAGACTTGCGGTCTGGCGCAATATCTGAGTGACCGACGACGCGGTCCGGCGGGATCCGGAAGCGCGCGAGAAGTGCGCCGGATAGACGCTCTAGCGCGCCCATTTGTTCCTCGGGATATGGACGGTAACCCCACTCGTGACCGGGGTTGACGATCTCGATCCCGATCGAGACCTCGTTGAGGTTGCTCCTGCCCGTCCAACAGGAACGGCCTGCGTGAAACGCCTGCAGGGCCTCGGGAACGAGCCGCCAGATCGCCCCGTTTTCCTCGACAACATAATGGGCGCTGACCCGTGCCTCCGGATCGCACAGTCTCTCGATCGCCTCTGTCGGCGTCTTCATGCCGGTATAATGCAGCACGAGCATGTCGATGACCGCCGGCTCAGCGCGCTGGGCGTGGTTTGGCGAGAGCCGGTCGCGGACGCGTGAAAGCGTCATGCCACCCGCGCCCCGCGCTTTGCCAGCCGGTCATAGGCGGCGTTGATGCGTGCCACTCGGGCGGTCGCCAGCGCAACGCACTCAGGCGGCAGACCCTGAGCGATGACCAGGTCGGGATGGCTCGCGCGCACCAGGCGGTGATAGACCTCCCGGATCGCGCTCAGCGAAGCGTTCCGCCCGACTCCGAGAATTACGTGCGGATCCTCGGCGCCCTCCTCCACTCCGACGTGGTGCGCCCGAATACGCGTGTAGTCGCCGGCACTAAAGCCGAAATGCTTGGCCACTTCGCGCAAATAGGCATCCTCATCCGGGCAGAGCCGACCGTCGGCGAGGGCAATATGGAACAGCCCGCCAAGCAGATTTTCGAGCACCGCATGATCGCCAGCGAACAGCCGGCCGATCTGGCGCGCGTAGCTTTCGAACCCGGCTGTGCTTTTGCGAGCGAGATCGAACACCAGCCGGACGTGATCTTCCTCGCCCCTGGGGACTTGAAAGACTTCTCGAAAGGCCGCGACCTCGTCGCGGGTAACCGCACCGTCGGCCCTCGCCATCTTTGCACCGAGCGCAATCACCGCAATCGTGAAGGCGATGCGGCGGCGCGCGTCGCCGTCCTGGCTTCCGTCGCCGCCGTGCGCGTGCCATGTCGGAATGTGGCGCGCCGCCCGGTCGAGCAAGGCACCGAGCGGCCCGCCAAACGAGAGGTCGCGGGCACCGGCAATGATGCGGCCGATAAAGCTCATCGGGTCCTCAAGCGAGGTGCAGGGTCTGTCCGTCCCACCGCTCCCGAACTTCTTTGCTGGTTGTAATCTCTCGCGAGTTGGGGGGATGCTAATATCTGGCGCTCAAAATCACAAAATCGATCCGAGGGAGGATTTGAGAGATGTCAACCGAGAGTGCTAAGGCCACCGCGCCGACAGCATCTGTACGCCCGGTCCAGCTGGTGGTGGGCATCATCTGCATGGTGATGATCGCCAACCTGCAATATGGTTGGACCTTGTTCGTCACCCCGATGAATAAAGCGCACGGCTGGGCGGTTGCCGATATCCAGGTGGCGTTCAGCATCTTCGTCGCCCTTGAGACCTGGCTGACTCCGGTCCAAGGATGGATCGTCGATCATGTCGGGCCGCGGCGCGGACCGAAGCTCATGGTCGCCGGTGGCGGGGTCCTAATCGCGGTGGCCTGGATCATCAATGCGCGTGCGGCAAGCTTGCCGGTGCTCTATCTCGGAGCCGGTATTTCCGGTATCGGTGCCGGGGCGATCTACGCGACCTGCATCGGCAACGCGGTCAAATGGTTTCCCGATCGACGCGGTCTGGCGGTGGGCCTGACCGCCGCAGGCTTTGGAGCAGGCGCCGCCTTGACCGTGATTCCGATCCGCGCGGTGATCGACACGAGCGGCTATGCGGCGGCGTTCTTCTGGTTCGGGCTGATCCAAGGAGGCATCGTTCTCATTCTGGCATGGTGGTTGCGCGCGCCGATGCGAGGGGAAACCCTCGGCGTCGCGCCCGCCAAAGTGATCCAGACGGCCCAAAGCTATTCGCCGCAGGCTGTGCTGCGCTCTCCCGTCTTCTGGACCCTTTACGCGATGTTCGTTTTGGTTTCCGCCAGTGGTCTGATGGCGACGGCTCAGATCGCGCTGATCGCCCGGGATTTCAACGTGGCGAACACGGTCCTGTTCTGGGGCGCCAGCACTTTGACCGTCGCGTTGCTAGTGGACAACGTCGCCAACGGCCTGGCGCGCCCGCTGTTCGGCTGGATTTCCGATCAGATCGGCCGCGAGTATACGATGGCTCTCGCGTTCAGCCTGGGCGCGGTCAGCTATTGGCTGCTCGGATCGGCCGGGACTGCGCCCTGGGCGTTCGTGATCTTCGCCGGCTTGATCTTCCTGACGTGGGGCGAGATATTCAGCCTGTTTCCGTCCACCTGCACTGACAGCTTTGGGCCGCAATACGCGACGGCGAATTTGAGCCTGCTGTACACGGCGAAAGGCGCGTCGGCCTTCCTCGTCCCACTCGCCAACGTGATTGAAGCCTCGACCGGCAGCTGGCACGTCGTGTTCCTCGTCACGGCCATCATGAATGTCGTGGTGGTGGCGCTGGCTCTTTTCGTGCTTCGGCCGCTGCGGGCGCGGCAGATGGCGGGGCAGCAATATGCAGGCATCCGAAGGCCAACGTGAGCGCCCAGCGTCGTGGGAGGAAGCACATCGTAACCGCAGCGGTGTCCGGGACGGTATGGACCGCTACGACGCGATCGTAATCGGCGGTGGGCTGGTCGGCTCGGCGATCGCCTATGGGCTGGTGCGCGCCCGGCTAAGGGTGGCGCTCCTCGACGAAGGCGATGTCGCATTCCGCGCCTCGCGCGGTAATTTCGGGCTCGTTTGGGTGCAGAGCAAGGGTGTCGGCGCGCCGCATTACCAACGCTGGACCCGGCGGTCCGCGGATCAGTGGCCGGTACTCGCCGCCGAGCTCGAGGCCAAGACCGGGATCGCCGTTGGCCACCAGCGGCCGGGCGGCGTGCATCTCTGTCTCGGCGACGCCGAGCTCGCGGCGCGCCAGGCTACGATGGAGCGGATGCGAGCGGAATCCGGCAATTTCGGCTTCGACTACCGGATGGTGGATCGCAGCGAGCTGACAGATATGCTTCCTGGGCTCGGGCCGGGGGTGAGCGGTGCATCGTGGACGCCGTATGACGGGCATGCCAACCCGCTCAACTTGCTCCATGCGCTGCACAAGGGCTTTGCCGAAGCGGGCGGACGCTACCTTCCTAACAGCACGGTGACCGAGGCCAGGGCGGCGCCCGGCGACTTTCGTATCCCGCTCGCCGGCGGCGAGATCAGCGCGCCGAAAGTCGTTCTCGCGGCCGGGCTCGGCAACGCCGACTTGGCGCGGCACTTCGGGCTCTCGGCTCCGGTCAAACCGCTGAAGGGGCAGATTCTGGTCACCGAGCGCGCCCGGCAGGTCCTGCCGATGCCGATCACGACAATCCGCCAGACGCTCGAGGGCAGCATCATGCTGGGCGACAGCCAGGAGGATGCCGGCTTCGACATCAGCCAAAGGCCTGCCGTGATGCAGACCATTGCGCGACGCGCTGTGCTGTCGTTTCCGTGGTTGCGCGATCTGCAGATCGTGCGCGCCTGGGCGGCCTTGCGGGTTATGTCGCCCGATGGGCTGCCGATCTACGAGCAGTCGGAACGCTTCCCAGGTGCCTTCACCGCCAATTGCCACAGTGGCGTCACCCTCGCCGGGGCCCATGTCAATCTCTTCGCGCCGATGGTCGCCGCCGGGAAGATCGAGCCAACGCTCCAGCGCTTTTCGGCCAAGCGGTTCGATGTTTCGGCCGCGGCCTGACGGACCTCAGCCGACCGTCGAGGTCACGGTCGAAGGACGCAGGGTGATGGTACCCGCCGGCGCGTCCGCAGCCGCAGCCGTGCTCGCCGCCGGGTTCGACAGCATCCGGGAGACGCCGGTCGAGGGGTGCGAGCGGGCGCCCTACTGCATGATGGGCGTCTGTTTCGATTGCCTCGCCGAAATCGACGGTGTGGCGAACCGGCAAAGCTGCATGATCGAGGTGTGGCCGGGTATGCGGATCGGCCGCCAGATGCGCGTGCGGATGATCGATCCCAAGGCACAATGGCGGTAGAGCTCGCGATCATCGGCGCGGGCCCCGCGGGCATGGCCGCCGCTACGCTCGCCGATGAGCTCGGTCTTGAAACCGTGCTGATAGACGAGCAGGGCTCGCCGGGCGGCCAGGTATATCGAGCGCTCGAGCGCGCTGAACCCGACACCCCGCTCGGATCGGATTATCTTGCCGGCCGGCCGCTTGTGGCGGCGCTCAGGGAGAGTCGCGTCGACTATCGGCCTGGTACGACATTGTGGCATGTCGACCCCGAGGGCGCACTGTTCCTCGAAACCGCCAGCCGCGCCGAGACCGTGACCGCACGCCGGATCCTGCTCGCTACGGGCGCCCTCGAACGGCCGGTGCCGATCCCCGGCTGGACATTGCCCGGGGTCATGACGGCCGGCGCGGCGCAGATCCTCTTGAAGTCTTCGGGCCTCGTTCCGGAAGGCCGCGTCGTGTTGGCCGGACAGGGACCGCTTCTCTACCTGGTCGCCACTCAACTCGCACGCGCCGGAGCCGCGCCGATCGCACTCTTCGAGACCGCGCCGCTCGAGAATTATCTCAAAGCCATCCGGCCTCTGGCGGGCCTGTGGGCAGGCCGCCGGCTACTGATCAAGGGGCTGCAATTGGCCTCGGCGGTCAAGCGCGCCGGGGTGCGGATCCGGCGCGGGGTGCGAGGGCTCCGGGCGGTCGGGCGCCGGCGCCTCGAACGCGTCGCGTGGGAAGATGGCGAGCTTGCTGCCGATTATCTCTTGCTGCACGAAGGCATCATCCCGAATGTCCAAGTCAGCCTTGCGTTGCAGCTCCGGCACGAGTGGGACGAGGCGCAGCTGTGCTGGCGCGCCGGTCTCGATGCCTGGGGGCAGACGAGTCTCCCCAATATTGCCGTCGCCGGAGATGGCGGAGGGATCTTGGGCGCCGAGGCTGCGGTACTGACCGGACGGCTCGCCGCTCTCGATGCCGCAATGTGGCTCGGTCATATCGGAGCAGCCGAGCGCGACCGCCGCGCCGCGCCGATCCGCGCGCCCCTCGACCGCGAACGGGCATTCCGGCCGTTTCTCGACCGTCTTTACCGCCCGTCACGCTGGGTTCTGGTCCCGGCCGAAGACGAAGTCATAGCCTGCCGTTGCGAGGAAGTGTCGGTCGGGACGGTCCGCCGCGCAATGCGGCTCGGCGCTCAGGGCCCCAACCAGCTCAAGGCCTTCACCCGGTGTGGGATGGGGCCGTGCCAGGGAAGGATCTGCGGCCCGGTGGTAGCGGCGATCGCCGCCGACGCACTTGGTAAGCCGATCTCTGAAATCGGCCCCTACCGCCCGCGCGCCCCGTTCAAGCCGATCACCGTCGGCGCCCTCGCCGATCTGGAAACTCCCTGATTTCACCTCTAAACCCCGGAGCCTGGACCCCATGTCGGATCCGGGAATTTGAAAGGCACGGTTCGGGGCGTCGAATTGGCCGCCAAAGTCGTAGCGAAATCAAACACTCACGAAGCAAATCCCGAGCGAAGCAAACCGGGAATTTCCTGTCCGAAACCGGGAAATTTTGCCTGCTGCAACCGGGAAAACCGCGCCATTTGGGCTCGAAACCGGGAATTAACCGGGAAATTGGCGTATCGAACTCAGTCAGCGCGACACGACCTTGCGGTACAAGTGCCAGGTGGCGTGCCCCAGCACGGGCATGACAATGATCAGACCGAGAAACAGCGGTATCGACCCGATAACGAGGCCGCCAGCGACGATCAGTCCCCAAATAGCCATCGGACCCGGGTTGACGATCACCGCGCGCGCCGATGTCCATACCGCGGCGCCGAGCCCTACGTCGCGGTCGAGCAACAACGGAAAAGACACGACGCTTGTCACCAGCACCAGCAGGGCGAAGAGGAAGCCAACGCCGACACCGACGACAATCATTGTCCAACCCGCGCCGGTGGTGAGCACGTCGCGAGCGAAGGAGCCGATCGACTCCGGAGGCTCCGGACCAAGCGTGAGCTCATAGATCGAACTCGGCGGCGACCAGCCAGAAGAGGAAGATTGTCACCAGCAACAGGCCCAGCACGACGATCGCGCCGAATGAGCGCGAGCCGATAACACCGAATGCGTCCGGCCAGGCGACGTTGCCGCCCAGTTCCCGCCGGCGGCTCATCTCGTAGAGACCGATCGCCGCGAACGGGCCGATGAGGGCGAAGCCGGAGGCGAGCGGGAACAGCAGCGGCAGCATTCCATAACCGAACACCAGCCGTGCGAGCACGAGGCCGACCACCGGATAGACAATGCAGAGGAAGACGACATCGGTGCGATAGGCGGCAAAGTCATCGAGGCCTCTGGCAAGAACCTCTCCGAGATCGGCGATCCGGATTGAGCGGACCTCCGGGAGCCGAGTGTCGAGATCCTCGGTCGTAATCCCGGCGCGACTTGCCGAGCCGACGACCTGCCCGGCGAGCTTGAGTTGATCGGTCGCCCATTCGATGGGGTTTCGGATGGTCATATCCGTTCCTCCCGAACCGCTGGTTCGAGGGCCGCGGGCCACCCGTGGCAGCACACCCGATCCGGCCTCTGGTCACGAGAGAGCCGCGACCCGCCATTACCCGAGAATACCACACTCGCCGGTCTCTGTCGCTGGGCGTCCGCCTCCCCGCGGGCCGGCCGTTTCCGACAGGTCTAAAATAGCCGAGATAGTCTTGCATAGCTGAAACCCATGCCGCTTGCGCCGGGGCGCAGCAGCTTGGGAAAACCTCGTCGATCAGTGTGTTCTCGTCCTCGTCCCCGAACTGTATCGAGCCAAGAACTTCCTCTCCGGCAAGTCTCCCGTTGACCCGAGAGCATCATCTTTTTGACCGGCGGCTTTGAAAGTGCCGCCACACGAGGGATGGCAGCTCAAGCCGGCCTTGCACGCGAATACGGGGTTACCGGCACGCCGCTGCGAGTTGTGAACCATCCAATGCGCGGTTTGGAGGAACTGACCGTATTCCCCCCACCGAGTGACGACAGTTTGGATTCGGCGAGCCTATGCTGGCGCTCTGGCTACAGCGGAGGCGGATGCGCACCGCTGAGAGCTCCGGTATTATGTATCAAACGCAGCCGCCAAGGGATTTGACACCACAGACGCAAGATTGCGCGGCAACATCGCCGATCAGGTCGGACCCGTTATTAGGCGGTTGTGCAAAGCAGGAACGGTCGAAAGCATTGGCGCGGGACGCGCGAGCAAATGGAAGCTGACCTAAAACAACCTATATCTTCACGTCTGGACCCTTAATCACTATGCCAAAGCCCTCGCCAACCTGGATCGTTCCCATAACCCGTTCCTGTAAGCGCCTTGTTTCTGTCAAGCTAGTTTTAACAGAAGCCATCCCGTTGGTGATTTCATGAGAGGGTGCGCCAATCGAAAGGAGCTTCTGGAAAGATGCTAACTTCTCCTCAGTCTGTTTGCCGGCGTTAATGGCTGCCTGTTCCCGCTCATGCGTAAGACGCAATCGTTGTTCTAAAATGTCGATCAGTTCCTGATCTCGTCCTGACTTCTGTGTCGTGCCGCTTATGCGGGAAATTCCCCACGCGACAAGCCCAACCGTCAAGAAAAACAGCGGCACAAAACCCCATATTTCGGCGAAAGGGAAATCAGGCATTTTGGCCGCCAGCGTAGGCGCGTGCTTTATGCCCTCTTCCGCAGCCTCGAATAGGCCAGCAACCCATATGCACGCGATTGTTAATCTTTCTGGCATGCCTTCCCGTATTCCATACGGAATCACGAGACGATATCGGCGAGCGCGTCATTAACTCGTCATCACTTTGCCTTAACGACCACCGCCCGGCTATGACCTCTACTTGGCCAGTTGCCGGGAGGATAGAGAACGTGAAGCAAGCACTTTTGGCGGCCTGCGCCGCCGTCGCGATTTGCTCCGCCGGAAGCGCCTCCGCGTTCGATCTCGAATCGAAGACCAAAGAGGCCTGCGCCACGTCAGCCGCTCATCCCACGTGGCGCGGATCTTTTGAGACGTGCCAAACCTACAAGGAGCACGCTAGGGCCATCGCCGAAGGCAAGATCTTGCTCGGCATGTGGGATAGCGAGGTGATCCAAGCCTGGCATAAGCCGGAGCGCATCGAGTTTACCGAGACGATAGACGGCGACAAGCGCGAGCGCTGGTTTTACCCAGGAGGTAATTGGCTCGAGTTCTGGCTTGGCAACCTCGTGGCCATTCACACGAATAGATAGTGATTCTCGCCAGCCAGGACCCACGCATAGGTGTGTTTGATATAACACCGGCCTTTCGCCAAAATGCCAAATCAGATAACTCGGGACGATCGATTCCTAATCTTTGCGGCGGTGGCTATTCTTGCGTATCTGATCATTCTCGATATCGGAGCATTTTGGGGTGGTTGCCACAATCCACCATCCCAAACAGAGACCAAGCACTATGCCGATTACGATGATTGCGCCGTCAATGGCATCAGGTTGGTGGTCTCCGACATCGCGGTTGTCATTCATCAGCGACGCGACGATCTTACCGCAATTTCCACCGCGTTCATCGCGATCTTCACAATCGTCCTTGCGTTCGTAACCGGGAGGCAAGCGAGGCTCACCAGAATTGTCGCCGACGCAGGGCGTCAGGCCGCTGACGCAGCCAAAGCAAGCGCCGACGCTCTCCCGACGCTTGAACGCGCCCATGTCTTCGCTGGTGTAAAAGGAAGCGGTGTAGGCGCTGATTCCGATGGAAATCCTGTGGTCATATTCAGTGTGAGCGCGATCAATTATGGGCGAACCCCAGGGGTCGTTAACGACATAGGTTTCGATATTGTCCCCTTTGTAGAAGATCCGACAGACATTTCTAACGCAATAGAAGAATACCGAAACAAAAGGTTTGTAAATTGGCTTCTTAGCCCACAAGGAGCTCAGGAACAATTGCTCGCCGTATGTGTCGTGCCGAAACCGTTGCGGGAAAAGACCTTGTTTTACGGTATCATTACCTATGATGATATCTTCGGCGGTAATCATTGGTGTGGTTTCGCGTATCGCGTCGAGCCAGATGGTTCCTTTTATCCAATCAGAGGTATGGGGGCTTATACTCAACGCGATTAACAAGATCGCGGCAGTCTTGATGGTTGATAAACCACCCTCTGCCATAAAGGAGCATGCCAGATGACGTGCCACAGATTCCCGATCGCCGATATGAGCCCCGCCTCGGACCGAGGACGACCTTGAATTCATCATGCAGCGGATCGCTGCGCTGCCGACGCGACGCGAGCTGATCCACTTCGGCGTTTGGGTCGCGCTGGGGCTCTGCGTGCTCGCCATGGTCGGCGTGCACATGTGGTTGCGGTGGGTTTGGGAGTGCAGCCCCCTCTAACTTGATGGCGATATCTTCGGAAAGCGCGGCGTTCGTCATCCTGTGGATCGAGCTTTTCCGTCGCGTCTGCCTCTAGGTCGGATAGGTAGTTTCCGAATCAATCCACTGAACCGGCGCATAACTCTGTTGATAAACCGTGGCACGAGAAGCAGAAGTGCTGAGGGTTGTTAGCTCTTTCTGGTATTTGATTAAAATGTAGGCAAAAATAAATGCCTGATTTCCCTTGCATTTTCAAAACAAGGGTTAATTTTCCGTTAAGCGTATGGCCGCCAACGTCCTTTCAGATCGTATCTCATCTCCGTCCATTCTCTGTGGAAAATTTTGGCTAAGCTCTGATCAGCAATCGGTTGCGATGATGATACGCCGACGGACAGAAGACCCGCTATCGATGGCACGGCCACACGTCGCAGAGGGAAAAGATCGCATCGCGCGGCAGGAAATCCTTATCGCAGAGTTGGACCGCGACGGGCATGCCGAGCTTGCGGTCAAGGCCAGAGAGCTACTCACCACGTTTGAAACATCTCTCAGATTGATGCGCGACAACCTTTTGCGGATCGAGAACGAGTCTCGGCGACTAGGACTCGAATGAGTTTGGGCACATTTGCGCCCGAACTCCGGGCCGGATGAAATGCGATCCTCCAAATTCGATCCGCGCCGGAGATTCCCCAGCGTTACTCTGAACAAAAAGATTGTTACAGGATTGCTCTTAGTCGCCGTGTTTATCTTCTTAGCCGCGATTATTGGCGGCATATTTAGATAAGCCCATTCAAAGAAAGCGGCGGAACGGGGCTTAGCGCCCCGCCCGCCTTTCGCCTATCCTGGTGGTGCCAATCTACCAGGAGCGACTTTATGGCCGGAACCGTAGTCGATCTCGTTGCTCAGAATGACGGCCACGTGCTCAAGTTGTCATTCACGATAGGCGCCGGCGTTCGCCGAACAACGACTGTCGAGCTATATACGCATGAAATTGACGATCTAATTACGGCTTTAATCGCCGTAAGAGCTAAGATGCAGCCGCCTCCACAGGAAAAGGGCTCTGCGCCAATACGGAATTGGAAGGTTGCCAAATAAAAGGCGCCCCTCGCAAAACGGGCACCACGGTTGGATGCGAATTTTGCTGGCGCATTTGATTTGAACGTGGTCAATCGCGAGCCTATTCATGCGGCTCATGCCCAACCCCTTTCTGTGCGTATATCGCAAACTTATATTGCGATATCGTAATTTTGTCAATGGAGGAATCAGATTAACCGTACGCCAACCCGTCGGGACGCGTTCTCAAATCAGTGCGGTTGCCCCAGCCAACTGACGTCACGTTCTCCAATCGAAACCGTATCGCAACGGTTTCTGCCGATGCTCAAGGGCGCCATCCAACCTGATTCGGAGGATATATCGTGGGATTTCCAGGCGACGTGGAAGAGTGTGAGAAATTCGAGGAGGCTTGCGAGCGGGCCGCAGCCTCCCGCGACCTTGCCGTGCAGAAGGCGATCAAGGAACGGGATCAGATCATGAACTCGATCTCCTATGGGAGAACGAAACCAAGCGAGCGCATCAAGTCAGCGTTAGAGGCTCGGTGCGCCGGGAGAGTGAAGGCTGCGGATGAACAGTGCGAGGCGGCTTGCCGGACCGCTGAACAAGAGCTTTTCAAGGCGCTCGACGAGGCCCGCATCTGAGGGCTGAACCCTCAATGGCGGGATGCGGCGTCGAGTGTTCGGTTTTCTCCCGCTCGCCGCCGCTACCGCTGTTAGGTGTGTCTGCTACATAATTCCGGAGAGCTCGACGTATCTGCGCCAACGGGACGACCTGCGACAAGCCGAAGAGGCGATGCTTTGAAAATCCTCGTCGGTCTCAGAGCCCGTGTCTTTCGCGGAGCTCCTCTAATCGGTCCTTTATCCTCCTGGTGACCGTGGGGAGCGGGTTCTGGTCTAGCATGCGGGCGACTCTCTCGGCGTAGGCCGAGCAGAGGAGCAGAGCCGGCCTCGCCAAATCGGGATCGCTTCGGGCGCGGTCGAAGAGTTCGAACAGCAGGGCCATTTCCTTCGCTGGTATCCACCGCGCCAGCTTTTCGAGCTCTGACCGGTCGATCGGCAGGCCAGTCCCGATGGCGCTATTCCCGGCTTCGAAATTCATGCCCGCCCCAGCGGCCGTTGATGTCAGTTGCATTACCGCCCTTCCCCAATTTGTGTGTGGCGCTCGCCGGTGAGTTCACGAGTCGGCGAAGTTTGGACCACGGAAACACAGCAAAGAATTGCCTCGCGCTCGATCGCTTGTCAAAGCAAGGCGTCAATCCGATGCATCATAAGAGAATATTTACCGAACCCCGGCTAACTCGGATCACTCGAACTGGTAGATTGGGAGAGGTGCACCGGTGATTAATAGCGATGCCGGGCGGGTTCGATCGTTGTGCCAGCAATGAATAGTCGTCGGCCCCCTTTGGGTTGGCGACGAATTGTAGACGTCACCCGCGCCATCGCGAAGAGGAAATGTTTTCCTCGGCAGATGTGCCGGCTTACATTCTTTCCGGCCTGCGCCACCGGGATCGGCGCGGCCGAGTTTTACCGAGTAAACCGCTCGCAGGCGGGTTGAGGTGTTGCGGGGAGGGCGCGTGAGCCTGACGAATGGGAGCTTCGGGCGGTTTCCCCGATTGACGGTCGCATCGGACCGCGCAGCGACACCGGTACCGCGCCCTCGCTCAGCCGTTACCCGCCGAAGGACCGTTCGACCTCGCTGGCCGATAGTTGGGCTCGGCTCAGTGCTTCTCCTCGCCTATGGGGCGAGCACCTTCATATGGTACGCTGAACCTACGCCTCTGACCGTCGCATTCGTGCTGTTCTCCGTGGCTGCGGCGACCCTTGCTTGGCGGGGGGTTCGCGCGTTGGAGCGTCAGCAACTCGCCGCCGCGCACCTGCAGCGCGGCGAGCTGCGGCTGAAACGCCAGAACTGGCTGCTTCAAAGCACGCTCGAGAACATCGGCGAGGGTCTGAGCGTGTTCGACAGGCAGGGACGGCTAATCGCTTGCAACTTCCGGTTCTTCGAGCTGCTGGATCTGCCGGCAGACCTGGCTGTTGGCGCGACCCTTCACGAAATCTTAACGCACCAGGCGATCCGCGGAGATTTTGGTGGGGACGACCCGGAAACAGAGGTCGCCAGGCGTCTCGATCTATTTTATCGCGATGTGCCGACGACCAAGGAGCGTGTGATGCGCCCCGGCCGGACGTTGCAGATCCGCCGGCGTGCAATGCCGGACGGCGCTGTTATTTCAATCTATTCGGACGTAACGGAAATCAAAGCGTCGGAGCGGAGATTGATCGAAGCGCGCAGCCAGGCCGAGGCGGCGAACCGAGCCAAGGGCGATTTCCTCGCCAACATGAGCCATGAGCTGCGGACCCCCCTCAACGCCATAATCGGATTCTCCGAAGTGATTTCCAACGAGCTGTTCGGCCCTATTGCCAATGAGAAGTATCTCGAGTATATAAAAGACATCAATACCAGCAGCCTTCATTTGCTGTCGATTATCAATGATGTTCTTGATATGTCGAAAATCGAGGCTGGTAAAGTCGAACTTTCTAAAGAGATAGTGCAAATCCAAAATGTCATCGGCGAGGTCATGCGCATGGTGCATGAGAGGGCACGCGCACGCGGTATCGAGCTGACGGCTCAGTTGTCGGACGAGCAAATCGAAATTTGGGCCGACGAGCGGTCAATGAAGCAGATATTCCTCAACCTGCTGTCCAATGCGATAAAGTTTTCGCGAGAGGGAGGTCAGATTTATGTTCGTAACAGGGCGGATTGGCCCGATGTTGCTGTACTCGAGATCGAAGATCACGGCATCGGCATGAGCGAAGAAGAGCAGCAGCGTGCGTTGCAACCATTCGGGCAGGCAAAACCGGTGATCACACGCAACTACGGCGGCACCGGGCTCGGTTTGCCTATCACAAAGGGCCTCGTCGAGGCTCACGGGGGGACGCTGACGATCGACAGCCGCACCGGTTACGGCACGATCGTTCGAATCGTTCTGCCGAGGGAACCAACAGGTCTGAAATCCATATCCCTATAGTTTGCCCGGAAGCCATGGGATCGGGAAATCAGACGACTGGGGGTATCGCTGGGGCCGGCCGCAATACCCGGAACAGAAAGATCCCAGGAATGACGACGGCGGTGATGACCGCCATGGTTCGAAAACAGCTGGTGTAAGCGCCGAATGTCGCCAAGTCGAGCAGGTGGGAGGGCGACCTGACGCCGGCCGCGCCCTGGTCGGCAATTGGGATAATGCTGGCTTGAATTCTTGCCTGCAGAAGCGCTGTCATCGCGGCGACCCCGGTCGCGCAACCAAGCTGGCGCAAAAGGCTGTATACCCCAGCGGCATCCGTTCGCAGATCGGCAGCAAGGCTGGAGAAGGCGAGCGTGCTGAGGGGCGTGAACAAAAGTCCGACCCCGACCCCTTGGATCGCGCTTGCTCCGGCCAACCAGATTTCGCCCCCATTAGGCGGCATTCGCGATATCAACTCGAATGCGGCCGCGGTGATCACCATTCCCGTCACCAGAAGGGCACGATGATCAATTTTGTCGATTAGGTAACCGACTGCGAGCATCGTTGTCATGGTCCCGATGCCGCGAGGAGAAATGGTCAAACCGGCGCGCGTCGCGTCGTAACCGAGAGGGCCTTCGCTTAGTGCCGGCAAAAAAACGATAGTAGTAAACAGCAGTGCTCCCACTATGAAATTGTAAAATACTGAGGTAGCAAAATTAATATCTTTAAATACTTCAAATCGGAATAAACGAAACTGCGCGCGAACGCTTCGAATGGTAATCGCTAACAAGGCGGCCGCCGCAATTATTGCTTCCACGATTACTTCCGCCGAGGGAGGCCAAGTCTGGCCGATGCTGCGCTCGAGAGACAGTTGAAGCGAGCCTACACCGACGATCAAAAGCAGAATCCCGAGGCTGTCGACGCGCGCTTTGCCACTCAACTCGGCGCTCGCCGGAACCTGACCCAAACCCAGAATCGCGACCATCCCGAGAGGGACGTTCAAGACGAAGATCCACCGCCACGAGGCAAGGTCGGTGATGACGCCGCCCAGCACCGGCCCCATGATCGGACCCGCCATCACCGTCGCCCCCCATATCGCCAGCACGCGACCGTGGTAATGTTTGGGGTAAATGTCGAGGAGAATCGCCTGCGCCAACGGCTGGATGATCCCGGCGGCGGCACCCTGGATCAAGCGGAACTGGATCAGCGCGGCCGGTGATGGCGCGATCGAGCAGAGTAGGGAGGCGAGAACGAAGACAGCGATGGCGCCGGCCAGGGGCTGCCGTGCACCGTAGCGCCGGCGGAACCAGCCGGTAAGGGTCGCCATTACCGCAGAGGCGCAAAGATAGCTCGTCATAACCCATGAGCCGAGATCGATCCCGCCACCCAGGCTCTGCTCTAGCTGAGGCAAGGCGACATTCGCGATTGTGCTGTCGAAAGCCTGCATCGCGGTGGCGATCATCAAGGCGACGGCCGCGTGCCGGCGGCCCGAACTCGGGACGATGGCAGCGTCGATGGTCATCCATCCCTCCTGACGAAGCGCTCTCGCCCGAGACGAGGTCGGCCGGAAGGAGAGCTCGCTCCGGTCACCCAACCAAAGCCCGACCGTCGGGCGCGTGGTGCACTGTCACCAGGCTCTTCACTTGATCATCTGAGCAAGCTAGGCCGTTGATGTCATGAGGTCGTCCAATGCTCGTCAGAAAAACGTCAAGGTATCAATGTTTCCTTAAGAGAAAAAATTTAAAAAGAGTTTAAAATGTCTTAGATCTACTCCGATCTAAAATAAGTCGAGCACGTTCCTTTGTTATAGGACACCCACTGGTTCACATCCTATTAATATCCGTTAGATACGATCATGAATGCCGAGGGTGCAAGGGTTTTAGATTAAACGCTGCGAGGGCCTTGTGAAACGCCTTTCTATGTTGGTCACGTCCGAGGGGCAGTGGGTGCTTGAGGACAGCGCCGAGTTTCTGGCGGCGCTGGGCAACCCCAATCCCGACTACGACGCGGCGTTGTTCGCGGTCAAGAATCTCGGGTTTATCAAATTCCAGATCCTCGACGGCTCGATCGTTGAAATCGAGCTGCACCCTCGCAACGTAGAGCTGCCGGCATTGCTTGCCGTGCAGCAGCAGCTGCTATCGTCGCAAGTCAAGTTGTTCCGCCTAAAATACTTCGATTCGGCTTGGCGTTCGGAGATCATGACCGCCTCTGAGCCGGCAATCTCACGCCTTTCTGAATTATGCGCGCCGGCGTTTGAGCCGTCAAAAACCGATCGATTTCTGGTCGAGCCGAGAGACTATTCGGGCCTCTACACCGACACGATGAGCCCTTTGCGGTTCATGGCCCAGAAGTGGCGAATGTCGCTAGGATATTTCGACCCAAGCGTGATCCCCTTTGCCATTAAGCACGAGCTGTTCTCCCTGATGGTGATCGCCGGCATAAAAGCGCGCGGCGGCGACCCCGTGTTCCGGTTTATTGGCGACGGCTTCAATTGGTTGCAGAACGAATATCAGTTCAACGGCATTGGGGAGCGGATTGAAAATCTACCTGACAAGGAGTACGGCGGCTGGCTTTCCGAATTTTATAAATCAGTGGCGACAAGCGGCCAGCCGCGATACGACATCGTCACTGCAGCAATTCAGGCGGATGCCGAAAAGCGAAAACCGTATTTAACTCGTTACGAGCGGCTATTGCTGCCTTGGAAGACCCGGTCGGACGAGATTTTTGTAACCCTATCGTCCAGGAAGCTGATCGACATGGACGATGCAGAAATCGAAGATTCCGAGCGGCCTAGTTTGTCGAGGACTTCGGCGAAGTCTGCGTAAGCCTCCTCAGCGGATACAGTGACGAGCACGACCTCAAGATCCCCCCAGAGTGATTCCGGGAACGACATGCTGTAGCTCGCGTGCTTGTAACCATAAGCGGCGGCGATTCCCTTCTCGACCAGAATCGGCGCGACGAACGAAATTCCCCAATCCACTGGCCAGCGAGCCAACGCATAGGCTCGGCCGAGTCGGGGAACCAGGCGCATCAGCCGCCTTCCACGAAAGTCGGGGCGCACCCATCCCGAGCCGCCGTAGAAGACAACGCCTGTTATCAACTTGGCATCTGCGGCGGTCACCACGCACCGTTGTCCTCTCTCGCGTCCGCCGCAAAACATCAGACGAGCTTCCTGCTCTAGGGTGGTATCCGGCCAATGATAAACCCTACCGGCTTGTGTCAGGACGATTTCGCCATGCTCGTCCTCTCCCGAGATCCAATAGGAATTCTCTGGTAGTAGGTCGGAATACTC
Source organism: uncultured Alphaproteobacteria bacterium (assembly GCA_963703745.1). Classification (GTDB taxonomy): domain Bacteria; phylum Pseudomonadota; class Alphaproteobacteria; order ATCC43930; family CGMCC-115725; genus AP-15. The sequence continues at coordinate 1,039,366 of CAVPFL010000004.1, forward strand.
AGGATTGAAGATGTCCAATAACGGGTACCAGCTCCGCCTGACGGCTGCGTGCTTGTTTACATAAACGAGGTCGCCAAAATCATGGCGGACCCGTAGCCGCACGCCTATTTCGCGCGCCGCTTTGTCACCTTCGAGTACAAAGGTGGCAAGCAGGCGAGCCGGGCCGTGTTTGATCGTTAGCGCGTCCGGGAGGCGGAGGTTGTTCTCGGGAACGATGTTCGGATAGATCAGCGTCATTGGAATACTCCCAGGATCAGTCGGTCACTCTGCGATGACCGGGTTGAGCGTCTCTTCGTCGCACCGGCCTGGTTAGCAGGCACGTTGGCCGCCGGTCGTTCGCCCGAGCGAACGAAATGCGGGAGACCTCGCGTCATGGAACTGCGTCGAGACACAGAGTTTGCCCAGCTCCGATAAATCTTTGATGGTTATTAAGATGTTGATAAATTCTTTACGATCGTCAGGGAAATGTCAATCGAAAACAAGGTAAACGTTAATCATGGAAGCAAAATAAAGTGCCAATTAATAAAATTTTATTTGTTATTGTATAAATTTGTCGCTTTGACCTGAGGGCGGAGAGTCGTATGTCGACCGACGCTCCAAATTTAAAATCGCACTCGTCACCGGTCAGGGACTGTACTTGTTAGCGGTCGAGAAGGCGCGAATCGCCGAACGTCAACCGCCTCTGCGGCCGATCATTGCGCGACAATTGAATTGACCGGATACTCTCCGACGAAGGCCATCGAGCGAAGGGGCGATCCCATTAAATGAGCAGCAAGGATGAACTGAAACGAGCGGTTTGCGAGGCGATCGACCGCCGCGCAGACACGATCATCGACCTCGGCGAAACAATCCTGCGCAGCCCCGAGACCGGCTTCAACGAGGTGAAGACGGCAGCTCTGGTCGACCGGCATATGACCGCCTTGGGGCTGGCGCCGCGCACCGGCCTCGCCCTGACCGGGGTCAAGGGGCGGCTCGCCGGGCGCAGTCCGGGACCTCGGCTTGCCTTTATCGGTGAGCTCGACAGTCTGCGCACCTCGGAGCACCCGCTCGCCGATCCGACCACCGGGGCAGCACACAGCTGCGGGCACAACGCGCAGATCGCCGGGATGCTGGGAGCGGCGATCGGGCTGTGTGATGCCAAGGCCGCCGACCAGTTCGCCGGCGAGATCGTCTTTTTCGCCGTGCCGGCCGAGGAGTTCATCGACGTTGAGGAGCGGATGGCGCGTGTCGCCAAAGGCGAGATCGAGTTTATGCTCGGCAAGCCGGAGCTCGTCGCCAAGGGCCACTTCGACGATGTCGACATGGCGATGATGATCCATACCGGCTCTCGCGATGGTTCGAAGACGCGGTCCATCCTCGCCGAATCCTCGAACGGGGCGCTCGTCAAGCAGATCCGTTTCCTGGGCAAGGCGGCGCATGCCGGCAGCCTGCCCCAGCTCGGGATCAATGCGTTGAATGCGGCGATGATCGCGATGAACGCTATCGCAGCCAACCGCGAGACCTTTTGGGAAAAGGACACGATCCGCATTCACCCGATCATCACGAAGGGCGGCGACGCTGTCAGCGTGGTGCCGGCCGAAGTGACGATGGAGACCTTTGTGCGCGGCGGCTCGCTGGAGGCGATCATCGACGCCAACCGCAAGGTCGATCGCTGTCTGCGCGCCGGCGCGATGGCGATGGGCGCCGAGGTCGAGATCCATACGATCCCCGGCTATCTGCCGCAGCGCAACGACAAGCGCCTGGGCCGGATCTTCGGCGAGAACATCGAGGCGCTGTTCGGACCGGGCGAGTTCCACATCGGCGGGCACCGCACCGGCTCGACCGACATGGGCAACCTGGCGCATATGATGCCGGTGATCTACCCTTACGTCGTCGCCGCCGAAGGCAAGGTGCACGGGGCGGATTGGCGGATCAACGAACCGCAGCACGGCTATCTCACTCCAGCCAAGCTATTGGCGATGACCGCGATCGACCTGCTCCACGGCGACGCCGCGCCGGCGAAGGAAATCCTCGCAAAGTTCGAGCCGGCGATGACCAAGGAGGTCTATCTGGCTTTTCAGCGCGGCCTCTTCAAAAAGGAACATTACGCACCCGCCGAGGTGTAACGGGAGATCCTAGATGCAGAGCCTATGGTCCGATGCGGATGCCGAGCGGATGGTCGAGCGCTACGCCCAACAGGGGATCGGACGCGACCTCGCCTTGCGCGTCTATACCTCGCGCTTGCTGGGCGGCGAACCCAAGCTGGTGCTTCACGGCGGCGGCAACACATCGGTCAAGACCGTCGTGAAGGATCTCCTCGACGAGGAGGTCGAAGTGCTCTGCGTCAAGGGCAGCGGTTGGGATATGGCGGCGATCGAGCCCGCGGGACTTCCCGCCGTGCGGCTCGCCCCGCTGCGCAAATTGCGGCAGCGCGCGGCGCTCGCGGACGAGGAAATGGTGCGCGTGCAGCGCGCGAACCTGATCGATCCCGGTGCTCCTACCCCGTCGGTCGAGACATTATTGCACGCGTTCTTACCGCGCAAATACGTCGATCACACGCACTCGACGGCAGTGCTGAGCCTTACCGATCAGCCCGACGCGGCCGAGCGATGCGCCGACCTCTACGGGGGGCGAATGGGGCTCGTGCCTTACATCATGCCGGGCTTCCTGCTCGCCAAGAAGGCGGCCGAGGTCTTCGAGAACGATCCCAGTGTCGAGGGACTCGTGCTGCTGAAGCACGGAATCTTCAGCTTTGGCGAGACGGCGCGCGAGGCTTATGAGCGGATGATCGCGGCGGTCTCGCTGGCCGAGGAGCGGCTGACGTGCCGGCGCAAGACCGTGTTCGCCCCCGCCATCCTCCCGGCCGCGGTGGCCGGCGCGGCCGAGGTCGCGCCGATCCTGCGCGGCGCTTGCGCCATCGCCGACCCGAGCGGGTCGGGCGCCTTTAAGCGCTTCATTCTCGAGTTCCGCTCGAACCCCTCGGTGCTCGATTACGTCAATGGTGCCGAGCTGCCCCGCTACAGTCAGGCCGGGGTTGCCACCCCGGATCACACGATCCGCACCAAGAACTACCCGCTGATCGTCCCGGCACCAGAGCCAGGAACGCTGGACCTGTTCAAAACGGCGGTGTGCGAAGCCGTCGCTGGCTTTGTTGCCGAATACCACGCGTACTTCGTGCGCCACAATGCGCGCCAGGAAGTACCAAAACGCGAGCTCGACCCGACGCCGCGGGTCGTCCTGGTGCCGGGGCTCGGTTTGTTCGGGCTCGGGCGTAATGCCCGGGACGCGCGGATCGCGGCGGACATTGCCGAGTCGACGATCGAGACCGTGACCGATGCCGAGGCGATCGGCCGGTTCCAATCGATCAGCGAAGCCGACCTATTCGACATCGAATATTGGTCATTGGAACAGGCGAAGCTCGGTCAGACCAGCGAGAAGCCGCTCGCCGGCCAGATCGCAGTCGTCACCGGCGGTTCCGGAACGATTGGTTTTGCCACATCCCGCGCGATGAGCAGTGCCGGCGCCGAATTGGCATTGCTCGATATCCAAGGGGCGCAGGCAGCAGCCCAAAGGCTCGGCGGGGCGGCGCTCGGGATCGAATGCGACGTAACCGATCCCGCGTCGGTGCGCCGCGCGTTCGATCGCATCGCCGAATATTTCGGCGGGGTCGACATCGTCGTCTCAAATTCGGGTGCGGCTTGGCAGGGCCGGATCGGCGAGGTCGAGGACAGGACGCTGCGCCAGAGCTTCGAGCTCAACTTCTTTGCGCATCAGACGGTCGCACAGAACGCCGTGCGCATCATGCTGGCGCAAGGGACTGGCGGCTGCTTGTTGTTCAACGTTTCGAAGCAGGCGGTGAACCCGGGCCCGAATTTCGGTCCCTACGGGTTGCCGAAGGCGGCCACCTTGGCACTGGTCCGTCAGTACGCTCTCGACTATGGGGCCGCCGGCATTCGCGCCAACGCGGTCAACGCGGACCGCATCAGAAGCGGCCTGTTGACACAAGAACTGATCGCCGCCCGCGCCAGAGCCCGCGGCGTTACCGAGCAGGACTATATGGCGGGCAATCTTCTCGGCCGCGAGGTGACGGCGGAGGACGTTGCTCAGGCCTTTCTGCACCATGCGGTGGCGCTCAAGACCACCGCGGACGTCACCACGGTCGACGGCGGCAACATCGCCGCGGCGTTGCGCTGAGCGGGGTAAACCAGCCTCTTCCGTTCCCTGCCGCACAGGGAAAACCCGGGTAAAATTTTCGCAGCCCGCCCCACACCGAAAAATCACGTTCGATCATAGGCTTGGCCGCGGCAGACGGCAAAAATTGAAGGCTTGGCAGGGAACCGGCGTAGCGCCGATCTCCGTTGAGGCAAGAGGGCGGCAAGGGCGGATGTCCGAGAACAAGCGCGATTATGAGGTCGGCCGCGGCAAGCCGCCGGTGCACGGCCAATTCAAGAAGGCCAGTCCGGCAACCCGCGCGGACCGCGCCCGAAAAACCTGCCGGCGTTGCTTCGAGGCGCTCAACGAGAAGGTCACCGTGACCATCGATGGCGAGCGCCGAGAGATTACCAAGCGCGAGCCGGTCGCCACTCAGCTGGTCAACAAATCGACCGGTGCCGATTTGCGCGCAACCAAGATGCTGATCGACACCTTGAAGCACGCCGAGAAAAGGCCGGTGTGGCACAACCGCCCGAGCCCGTCCCGTTCGACGCGGCGGACGAGGAGGTCATGGCGACCTTCATCGCGAGGCAATCCTGGGAAGAAGCTGCTTCCGGACCGGTCAGTCGTCGCCCCCGCGAAAGCGGGGTCCAGGGCAAGTGACTGAAATCCTGGATTCCCGCTTGCGCGGGAAAGACGGGATGAGCGGTATGAGGTTCATCTGGACATGATCCGATCCTCGGCGATCGCGCGGGCGAGGATATCCGCGTCCGAGGCGCCGCGCAGCCCGAGCTTCTGGACGTGCACCGCGTCGAAACCATGCGCCGTGCGGAGATGACGGGCGAGCAGCGGCGACAGGTTCTCGTCGATCAAGAAACGCGGCGCCACAACTTGCCGCCCGGGCGTCCCCGCGGCGGGTTTGCCTTGGCATAGAGGGCGGCCGCTTCCACCGCATCGCGATCGAGATAGGGATAATCCTCGAGCACGCTCTCAACGCTGTCGCCGCTTTCGAGGCGGCCGAGGATCGATTGTGCCGTAATCCGGCTGCCCCGGATCGTCGGCATACCGCCCATGATCGCCGGATTGCTGACAATGATTTGCCGGGCATGGTTATAGAGCGCGAGCCGCCGCCGCGCGGCCGCCAGAGCCTTGCCGGCATCGATTCGCACGACCTCGCCGATCACCAGTTCACCGGCGTCGCTTCCGCTCGGCATCCGACGCAGCAGCTGATAGGCCACACCGAGCGACAGGCGCAATGCCGCCGGCAGCGCTGCGACGAGTGCAAAGGCCAGCAGCGCCGTCTTATCGAGCTGGCGCCGCTTCGCCGTTCCGGTCACGCGGGCCGGGATCTTTCGCGTCGTGATGGCTTTCTGGATCGCCGCCAGCGGCGCACCCGATACTACAGCGGCCTCCTGCGGGCTATAGGTCGTCGCCGACATAATTCATATCCATAGGGACACGAATTTAGGAGCCGTGAAACCGATCTGCAACCTTTGTCCCTGCGCGATTATCGCGGCGCTGCGCCGCACTCGAACCGGTCAAGATTGCCCAGCACAGCGCCGAGGGGCCGGAGGGTTGCGCCCGTGAATTTGACCCAAGGGCCTGGCCGTCCTAGATTCCAGCATGAGGAGTTAGGCCAATGTCGTCGCGAGCCGAAGTGACCGAAATCAATGTGAGCCAGGTCGGCGCCGAGCTGGCACGCCGTGGCCTCGACCCGGATGATCGGGTCACGATCACGATCGAGCCTAACGAGCTGATCCCCGGCCGGCGCATGTCACGGGCGCGCATCATCGCGGCCGGCCTCAGCGACGACAATATCGACCGGTTGATCAAACGAGCACAGAAGGAACTCGAGCCGCGAGCTCGATGAGGATCGTTCTCGATACCAACGTTCTCGTCAGCGCCGCGCTAAAACAAAAATCCGTGCCAGGAATGACCACGCTCCCAGTCGAGCGGCGCGAAGGCTTGCCCAAATCACTCGCAACCGAGCAGCAGCTTCTTGAGGTGGTTGCGCGCCCGTATTTGCCTCGCTGATCGATCCCGACACTCGCGAATGCATGAAGAAGCTGATAGCCCCGGCCGAGTTGGTCACGATCACCGAGCGTATTGCGGCGTGCCGCGATCCGACCGACGACAAGTTCCTTGAACTTGCTGCAACGGAGAGCCTGTTGAAGCATCTCAAACCACTATGGATGTTCTCGGTGCTAATCTTGACAGCCTGTGGAGTTGAGCCGAGGCTGCCGGGACCCGTGGTGCGGGAGGAGGTTGGAAATTTTCAGGACCTCGCACAGTTCGATCGGGTCCCGCAGCAGGTCCGGGGCTTCCAGCAAGTCTCCAACTTCGATCGGTCGGCCTATAAGGGCCCGCTCGGGATCGACTCGGCAGTGGATACCAGCGATGTGGTCGAGGAACTTCGGGGCAGCCGGATCGACTTCGTTGCTCGTTACTATCGCGACCCGACATCCTCCCTGCCAGCGCTTTCGTCGCAAGAGGCCCGAACGCTGGTCTCTCTTGGTTTGAAGATTGTCGCAGTCTGGGAGCAGAATTCGCCAGACCCGGAAAATCTTTCTTACTCTTCTGGTTATAGCGACGCGTTTTCCGCATACGAGCAGGCTAAAGCGATCGGCCAGCCGGCCGGCAGCGCGATTTACTTTGCCATTGACTTCAATGCGCATGAGTTAGACCCTGCGAAGGAATACTTTCGCGGTATAGCAGCGGGTTTAACAGCAGCAAGCGGCGGAAGAGCAGAATACACAGTCGGCGTTTACGGCTCCGGCGCTGTTTGCGATGCGATAAAGCGAGCTGGGTTGGCGAGGTATAGCTGGTTGACCAACGCCACGTCGTGGGATGGCTCGCTCGATTATAACGACTGGAATATTAAACAAGGCGAGGCGTTGCCATTCTCGTTTGACAACGATTCCGATGAAGTGAGAGGTGATTACGGAGGGTTCCAGCTTCGGGAGTTATGATGTTGTCACGCCGAGGATCCGGTTGTCCGATCACGATAGTTCGGACGGCCGCTCTCGGCGCATCCTTCTCGTTGCCGCTGGCTCCGGGGAAGCCGTTAACCGACCCCATAGCGGCCGCTTGAACCGCTCTTCCAGCGCGGTTAAGCCATTCGGCGTCCGGGGGCGGGTATGTCGGCGGTGCAGCAGAGCGGCGCGACAGGCGGCATTGCGCGCTCTGCTCGAGCGCGTGGGAAAGCAGCCCGTTACCGATATCGGACGATGGACGCGCGACGAGCTGTACGAGTGATGAGGGTGGCGTTCGATACCATTTGCTCGCCTGTCGAGGGCGTAAAGGGGAGGGGCGACAACGGTCGGCCATCGCACTAGTGCGAGCGCTGGCAAAGAGCGCCACCCCTCGTCCCGGTACATGCGCTCGGCGAGCTCTACAATCCGCTGCTCGGTGCCGCATTAGACGAGACTGGCCCGTCCGAGTCGTGAATAGCGCCGAGATCCGCCGCCGGTTCGTGAGCGAGTTGCGGCGCGGCCTGATGGGTCGGGGGGCGAACGACAATAGGCGCCGGGGTTTACCCCTCACTCCGACCCTCTCTCCGCAAGCGGGGCGAGGGAGGATCGCGGCGTGTCAAGTTCCCCGCGCCGGGTAGCTGACCGCCATGCCGGCGCGTACGTCCTGCTGGATGCCGTATTGCGGGAACGGGTAGCGCAGCCCGTTCTTGGCAAGCGCCTCCATACCAATAATGGCCTTCGTGAGATAATCGGGCGGTAATGCCATCAGCATCTCGTCGTCGAGCACCCCGCCATAGCGGCGCTCGGCGAAGCATGGGATCGACAGGCTCGGCTCGCGGGTCTTCAGCGCACGCCCCCAGGAATCGGCACACGCCGACTCGCCGACGATGCTCCAGTCGAAGCGCTTGTAGCTCGACCATTGCAGGCCGTTGATGAAATAGATCATCGCACCCGGCGTCGCGTAGAACAGCGCGATGTCCGGCGGATCGAGCCGGCAGCCGGCGAGCGGAGCCACGGCGAGCGCCTCGTAATGGCCGTCGGGCACGCACTCCATCGCCGCCTGATGGGCGCGCAAGTCCTCGCGCGTGCTGTACCACACCCCCACCATGTGCTCTCCCGAGCGCCATTTGTCGTCTTTCGCGAGACCGAGCCCGACCACCGCCCGGCACTGCGCGCCAACCAGATCCTCGCTCGTCAGCCCGACGGTCCAGCCGAGACGCGCGGCCTGCGCGACGATCTGATCGAGCGTGTGCACCGCTTTCGGCCGGCGGATGCGCGGGATCGCTTCCATCTCCTCGCGGCGCTCGAAGAGCTTCATGCCAAACGGGATCGACCGCAGCTTTAAGAGGCGCTCCAGATCGGCAACGAGCTTGGACCAGTCGGTGTTCATAGCGGCATCTCTCGACGGGTTTTCGGCCAGCACGTTAGTCTCGCCGTGCTTGGTTGACGAGAGGGAGTGCGCTGCGCTCTATGTCCACCCGCCGCAGGGTTGCAAAGGGCGCGCGATCGATAACGCAACCCAGCGCTTTGTCAAAGAAACCCGGATGGGAATCACGCCCTGAGGGATCGATCGAAGCTCAATCCATGAAGCGAAGATCGACACCTTGCCCGTGCAATTCGGCGAGATAGCCCTCGACTGTGCCGAACTCGGTATCGAACTCCATGCGCACCGGTACCATTTGATTGCCGCCTGCTAGGCGGGCATACCAGATCTTGCCCCGCTTATAGGTCCCCCCGTTTGCGTCCTGACCGCCCGCAAAACCGGGAACGTCCTCACGGCGGACGTCACAAGCTATGGTTGGCCCCGCGAAGTGCTGACGCCCCGCCGGGGTCAGGGTTTCCGGCTGAGCATTGCTGAACCGAAGGTTGTAGCGGCTCAGGCCATCAAACACCGGAACGACGAGCGAGCAGCTAGCGCGCTGCGCGAGCTGTCGTTCGAGAATAAAAAACGCTGTCAGCTGATCGACGGTGCCATGCATCTGATCCGTGGCCGCAGAGCTGCGGAGGACGCCCGAGGGCGGCGTCTGGTCGCTCGCCACCGTGCCGTCGGCACGGTAATCGATTCGGTAGTGGCGATCGTCGCCGTTTCGGCGCACGTCGCCATGGTATGCGTCGGGATGCACGGCATCGCGGCTTAGCCGTCCGCGCACCTCGGAGTGGCTCGTCAGGTCGACGAATACGCTGGCGATGCCGCGGGTATCCAGATCCATCGCTATCGTATATCGGTCATCCGACGTAGCAAGGCGCGTACGATTGGTCAATACGTGGAAACCGGCAAAGCCGTACACCTCGATGCGCAGGGCGACCGGGTCCGATTCCTGCGCCGGCGCCGCCAATGCGCCGAGAGTGACGAAGGCCGTGGCCGCGACCGCTGCCAGGAGCGCAAACCGAGCAAAGATCATAGCTCAGAATAATCCCATAGCCGGTGGATCGCTGTCCAGATTAGGGTGTTTGCCGGCGCGGAGGCAGCGGTTGCCGGAGCTCCCTCCGACGATCGGTAAGCGCGGAAGGCTTGTTGTCGCGATCGGCTCACGTTGACGAGAGGAGGGTTGCCATGCGGCTTCTCGGCGTTTTCCCCGGGGTGCTCCATTATTCAAAGATCTTTCTGCGGCTCGAGCCGATCGGCCTCGAGCTCGTCGCCCAGGCGGCGCGCCTGGCGGGACACGAGGTCCGGCTGATCGATCTACAGGTCGAGGACCAGCGCGCCTATTTCCGAATGCTCGAGAGCTGGCGGCCGGATGTGATCGCCTTCTCCTGCAACTATCTGCCGCACGTCCCCGAGATCGTCGATCTCGCCAAGGAGACAAAGACCCGCTTCCCCCAGATGTTTATCTGCGTCGGCGGGCATAGCGCCTCTTTCACCGCAGGCGCGATCATCGAGCACGGGGCGGGCGCCATCGACTGCGTGCTGAAAGGCGAAGGCGAGGCCGGCATGCCGATGCTTTTGGCCACGATCGAGGGTCGCCGTGATCCGATAACCGTGCCCGGCGCGGTCACCGCGGACGGCGAGGGGCCGCCGCCCGGCTTCGTTCACTCGCTCGATGATTTGACACCCGCGCGCGATTTGCTGCGCCATCGCCGGAAATACTTCCTCGGCACGCTCGATCCGTGCGCCACGATCGAGTTTTCGCGCGGCTGTCCGTGGGATTGTTCTTTCTGCAGCGCCTGGACCTTTTACGGCCGAAGCTATCGGTTGATCAGCCCCGAGCGGGCGGTAGAGGATTTGCGGTCGATCCGCGAGCCCGGGGTCTTCATCGTCGACGACGTCGCCTTCCTGCAGGAGCGGCACGCAATGGCGATCGGCGATGCGATCGCCCGCGCCGGCATCAAGAAGCAGTACTACCTCGAAACCCGCGGCGACGTGCTGCTGCGGCACAAGGAAGTCTTTCGTTTTTGGAAGAAGCTCGGCCTCGAATACATGTTTCTCGGCATCGAAGCGATCGATGAGGAGGGGCTGCAGAAATTCCGCAAGCGGGTCACCGTCGGCCGCAATTTCGAGGCGTTGGAATTCGCCCGCTCGCTCGGGATCTACGTTTTGATCAATTTGATCGCCGATCCCGAATGGGACCGCGAGCGCTTCCGCATTGTCCGCGAATGGGGTGTCGAGCTGCCGGAAGTCGTGAACATCAGCGTCAACACGCCCTATCCCGGGACCGAGAGCTGGATTAGCGAGGGCGGGCGCGTGGTAAGCCGCGACTATCGGCTCTACGACATTCAGCATGCGGTTCTGCCTACCAAGCTGCCGCTCGCCGAATTCTACGAAGAACTGGTGACCACCCAGCAAGCCTTCTACCGCAAGCACATGGGCTGGCAGCGGCTGATGAAGACGGCGGGGGTCGTTGCCGGCCAGCTGGCGCGCGGTCAAACCAATTTTCTCGGCAGTCTGTTCAACCTCGAGCGCGTGTTCCGACCGGAATACCTGCTTGCCGACCACCAAAAGCCGATCGATTACCAGATCCCCCTGCCCGGCGGCGAACCGACCCAGCGCGGATCCTCCCTCTACGTCCTCGCCCCCCGAGGCCGAAGAGGAAGGGCGACAGATGCAGCGACCGAGCGCTTCGTTGACGAGACGCGAATGAGTGCGACGCCGTGAGGCGCAACAGGGTCATCATCGCTGCCGTTGTTGTTGCCGGGCTGCTTGAATCATAGTGCCGGTGTCACGTCGTTGCTGACGGGCTCGAAAGGGGGGTTGTGCAGATCAACCATCACCGCTTGCCGGGGCGAGCGATTGTCGCGCTTATGGCGGAGCGCCCCGCTGCTCCCGTGAGGCAGGACGCCCGGTGAGGTCCGCGCTTGCCTGGCGGATCCTGACTTACGACAAAGGCCGCACCGCTCTGGCGGTGGTCGGCGTGTTCATGGCGATCCTGCTCGTTTTTGTGCAGCTCGGCTTCTTCATCGCGGTACCGCAAGGCGGCATGTTGCTTTACGATCGGACCCGGTTCGATTTGCTGATCGCGTCGACCGGTTACGAATATCAGGTCCAGCCTGGGGAATTCCCGCTTCTGCAGCTGGATAGGGCACGGACCGCACCCGAGGTCGCGCTGGCCGCACCGCTCTATTTTGGCTCGGCGAAGTGGCGCAGCGGTGAGGACGGCAAGGCGCCCGACGTCTTTGTCATTGGCCTCGATCCACAGGATCGAATTTTCACCAGCGAGGATCTCAACCGCCAACTTCCTATCCTCGATCCGGCCGACACCGCCCTCGTGGATAGCGCGACGCGGGCGATGTTCGGCCCGTTGACAACCGGACGGGTGGTCGACATCGCCGGCGATAAGGTGAAAATCGGCGGAAATTACGTTCTCGGAACCGGCTTCATGGGCCTCGGTGTGATCCTCGTCAGCACTGAGAATTTTGTCCGTATCTTCCCCTTTCGCAAGCTTGGGCAAGTCAATCTGGGGCTGATCCAGCTGAAGCAGGGGGTCGATCCCGACCGCGCCGCGACTTCGTTGCGCAAGCTCCTTGGCGGCGATATCCAGATCTTTACGCGTCCCGAGCTCGAAGCTCACGAGACCGCTTACTGGACCACGCGAACCTCCGTGGGTCTGCTTTTCGGTTCCGGGCTGATCGTCTCTTTCATTGTCGGGGTCATGGTGGTCTATCAGATCCTTGCCACCCAGGTCAGCCGCCAGCTGCCTCAATTTGCAACGTTGAAGGCAGTCGGCTATGGCGACCGCTTTCTCAACGGGACGGTAGTCACAATGGCGCTGCTGATCGTTCTGGCCGGTTTTTTCCCGGCGCTGGTTGCGGCGCTGGGCGTTTATGTGGTGATCCGAGAGGAAACCTTGCTTCCCGTGGAGATGTCGGGGCCGCGCATCGCCATCGTGTTTGCGGCCACCCTCGCGATGGCGGCGGCCTCGGCTTTGCTCTCGATGAGCAGTCTGCGGCGGGCCGATCCGGCTGATCTATTTTCATGATCGCAACGCCGAACCTCGGATTCTGGCGACGATCTGTCGGTTTTGTTCCGCTCGCGTGGCGGAACCTAGTGGCGAATAAGCCACGTCTGCTGCGATCGAGCGGCGGCATTGGCTTTGCCGTGTTGCTGATGCTGATGCAGCTCGGCTTCGAAAAGGCCTTCTTCAACGCTTCGCTCGAAGTCATCCGGTTGCTCGATGGGGATATCTTTCTTCAGCGCGCCAGCAAGTACCGGTTCGCGACAAGAGACCCGTTTACCGGCCGAGACCTGGAAGCGGCTCGCGCCGTACCGGGGGTCGCCAGCGCGTGGCCGTTGTATGCGTCGTGGCATGAGATATTTTGGCGCAACCCGGTCGATGATAAGGACTTTCTGGTCCGTGTCTTCGCCTTCGATCCCGATCACCCGGTCTTGTCGTTGCCCCGGCTCGACGCGAACCTAAAGGATTTGAGTGACCCGGATACGGCTATGGTCGATCGTGGCGCCCGGCGATTTCTGGGAATGGACCCGCCGCCACCCGCGGCCGAACTTAATGGCAACAAGATTAAAATTTTCGGGAGCTTTGCGCTTGGTCCTGATTTCGAGAACGATGGCACCGTGGTGATCGGCGATCGTACCTTCGGTAAGTTGCTACCCGGTCCGGGTGGTGGTCCTCCCGAGGTCGAACTCGGGGTCATCAAGCTGGCTCCAGGGGGCGACCCAGCCGCCGTGCAGCGGGAGATCACCGCCGCGGAGCCCACGGAAATCGCCGTTCTGACCAAGGGGCAGCTGCTCGAACTGGAGCGTAAGTTTCAGGCCGAAGTATCTTCCGCGGGGCCGATCTTCGCCATGGGCACGCTGGTTGGCTTCGTCGTCGGGATGCTGATTTCCTACCAGGTCATCTACACCGACCTCGCCGACCAACAGCCTCAATATGCGACGATGAAGGCAATCGGCTATCGCACACGTTATCTGGTTCAAGTGGTGCTCGAGCAGGCGGCATTGAGCGCTCTGGCCGGCTGGGTGCCGGCTTGCCTGGTATCGATTGTGCTCTTTCGAGTTGTCGGTAAGCTGGCGCTGATACCATTGCAATTGACCGCGGAATTAGCCCTTGTCAGCCTGCTGCTAACTCTCTCTATGTGCTTGATTTCAGCAGTGCTGGCGGTCCGCCGCGTCGTTACGGCAGATCCGGCCGAGGTGTTCTGATGAATGCGCCGACGATTGTGGAACCGACATCTCTCGATCGCCTGCCGCCGACGGTTCGGGTCGAGAACCTCAACTACTTTTTCGGAGAGGGCGAGTCGCGCGCCCAAGTCCTATTCGACAACCGGATAGCGATCGAGGCAGGGCAGCTTGTCGTGATGACGGGGCCATCAGGAGCCGGCAAGACAACCTTGCTCACTCTTGTCGGAACGCTCCGTTCCGTGCAGGAGGGTCGGATCGATGTGCTCGGGCAAAGCTTGTCGGAGCTGGGCCGGCGCGAGCTGGTCGCGATGCGGCGCAATGTCGGCTTCATCTTTCAAATGCACAATTTGTTCGACGCGCTGTCGGCTTACGAAAACGTCAAGATGGCGATGCAGCTCGGCGATTGTCCCGTAGCAGAGATGCGCGAGCGTGGGACCGCGATCCTTGATCGTCTCGGGCTTGGAAACCGGGTCGACTACATGCCGCGATCGTTATCGGGGGGCCAGCGCCAGCGGGTCGCTATTGCTCGGGCGCTCGTCAATCGCCCCAAATTGGTTCTCGCCGACGAGCCGACCGCTGCGCTCGACCGGGAATCTGCGAACAAAGTCGTCGATCTCCTGAAGGAAACGACGACCGACCAAGGTTCGACGGTAGTCATGGTCACACACGATCACCGGATCATCGAAAAGGCCGATCGCCTGGTCCACATGGTCGACGGGCGGATCGCCTCCGACGTGGTGCTGCATGACGCATTGAGGATCTGCGAGTTCTTGAAGACCGTGGATGCGTTTGGCTATTTAACGCCGCTCGAGCTGACCAATGTCGCCGAGAAGATGACGAAGCGCCAATTCATTTCCGGCGACGTCGTTATCCGTCAGGGCGAGGCCGGCGAAGAGTTCTTCCTGATCTCCGACGGCACGGTCGAGGTGATGCGCGAGGGCCACGACGTCGCAGACTTGGGCGCCGGCGATTTCTTCGGCGAGGGAGCGTTGATCACCGGCGAGCCGCGCAACGCGACTGTGGTCGCCAAAGACAATCTCGAGACCTATGTGCTCGGCAAGACGGATTTCCGCGTCGCGATCGAAGCAAGCCGAAGCTTTCGCGACCAGCTATACCGGGTTTATTTCCTGCGTCACTGACAGCTAACCTCAGAGTCCGACGAGGCGCGCACTTTCGCCCCACAGGTCGCGCGCAAGGTAACGGTCGAGCGCCCTGGGATCTGGGCGGGCGAGCGATTTGCCGATGACGTAGCCCCCGTGGAACGGTGAGGGGTCGGGGACCGTCGAAAGAAAAAGCGATGTCTCGGCACCCTTCTCGGGGTTGGTCATGAACGGTTTCATCAGCCGCCAGACCAACTCGATCAGCCCTCCTCGCTGGCCGATCGCGGTGGCGACGATGCCGGGGTGGAGACACGTGGCAACGACGCTCGATCCTTCGAGCCGTGCCGCAAGCTCTCGGGTGAAGAGGATGTTGCAGAGCTTGGAGCGGCCGTATGCCCTCATGGCGCCCCAATCATGCGGTTGAGCAAGTAGGGTAAGGTTGAGCCGATGGCCGCGATGCGCTTCCGAGGCGACGGTGACGATCCGCGCCGGCGGCGAAGCCTTGAGGCGATCGAGCAGCAAATTCGTCAGCAGGAATGGAGCAAGATGGTTAACCGCGAAGGTCAGCTCGAACCCCTCGAACGAGAACCGGTATTTCGGCGACATCAGCCCGGCATTGTTGACCAAGAGATCGAGCCGATCAGTGGTGGAGAGGATCTCGTCCGCAAGGCGACGCACCTCGGCAAGGTAGGAAAAATCTGCCAGAGCGATAACGACGTGGTCAGAGCCGGAGCGTTCGACCACAAACCGCCGCGCCGCCTCGGTCCGATCCCGGTGGCGGCCGACCACAATAACTCTCATCCCTGTCCGAGCGAGGCCGAGCGCAGTATAGAGCCCGATGCCGGAACTCGCCCCGGTAACGACAGCAGTCTGGTGGGAATTGCTCGACATCGGCGACCGGGTTGCGCTTACTCGTGCTTCGGCTGACACTCCGACAGGTTGAACCCGCCAGAGGGCCCGCAATGCAAATCATAGACCGTATCGCGCAGATTCACGACGATCTGACGAGCTGGCGACATGACATTCATGCTCATCCCGAACTCGGGTTCGAGGAACGGCGCACCTCCGATCTAGTCGCCGCGAAGCTTGCCGAGTTCGGCTGCGAGGTCCATCGCGGGATCGCCAAGACGGGTGTCGTCGGTCGGCTGCGGGTCGGCAATTCACCACGCTCGGTGGGTCTACGGGCCGATATGGATGCCTTGCCGATCGAGGAGGCCAATACCTTCGGCTACCACTCGCAGCACGATGGACGCATGCATGCGTGTGGCCACGACGGCCACACAACAATGCTGCTCGGCGCGGCCCGCTATCTCGCCGAGACGCGCGCTTTCGACGGCACTGTCCACTTCATCTTCCAGCCCGCCGAAGAGGGGCTCGGGGGCGCCGAGGCTATGGTCAAGGAGGGAGTGTTCGATCGCTTCCCGTGTGATGCAATCTTTGGCATGCATAATCGGCCGGGGCTCGCCGTCGGCAAGTTTGCCATTCGGACGGGCCCAATGATGGCGGGCGGCGGCTTTTTCGATATCACAGTGGTCGGCCGCGGCGCGCACGGTGCGCGCCCCGAATCGGGTATCGACCCGGTTGTCGCGGCGAGCCATATCGCCGCGGCGCTGCAAACGATCGTGTCGCGGAACGTCAGGCCCGTCGATACGGCGGTCGTCAGCGTGACCCGGTTTCATGCCGGCGATGCCTATAATGTCATTCCCGAGCGCGCGGTGGTCGGCGGCACGGTCCGGGCCTTTGAGGGCTCGACCCTGACACTGATCGAGCAGAACATGCGGCGAATCGCCAGTGGTGTGGCGGCCGGGTTCGGCGCGACCGCGGAGCTCGATT
The DNA here is from genome assembly GCA_963703745.1 of uncultured Alphaproteobacteria bacterium. GTDB lineage: Bacteria > Pseudomonadota > Alphaproteobacteria > ATCC43930 > CGMCC-115725 > AP-15. The sequence continues at coordinate 1,055,976 of CAVPFL010000004.1, forward strand.
TCCGCAGCCTATTCCCGCCTCTGGTCAACGACGCAGCCGAGGCCGCCTTCATCGCCGATGCCGCGGCCGAGCTCGTCGGCCCGGAAAATGTGGACCGCAACGGCCATCTGGTGATGGCCTCGGAAGATTTCTCGCACATGCTCAATCGGCTGCCCGGTGCTTACATCGGCATAGGCAATGGCGATGAGCCCGGTGCCTGCCAGGTCCACAACCCGGGATATGATTTCAACGACGCCATCCTGCCGCTGGGCGCGAGCCTCTTCGCCCGACTGGCCGAGCGCAAGCTCACCCGCAGCTAGACTCTATCGATACCGGTCGCCCAGCGGCGGCAGATCAGGTCCGCTATGGCGGGTTCAGACCCGCGCCATGGAAAAGGGTCGCGCGCGAGTTTAAGCTCGTTTCTCCACTAGAGGAGCCTAACCGATGAGCAGCATTGTGCGGGCGACTAGCCCCGAGGTGGCCGACCCACCTGCCGGCACTTGGTCAAATTGCCTGGTCGTGGACGGCGTCGCCTACGTCGCCGGCATGACCGCAGGTGGTAGTGGTCAGAGCGGCAGTGCCGGCGACGAATATGCTCAAGCGAAGGAGATCTTCGGTAAGATCCGTCATCTGGTCGAGGCGGCCGGCGGGAGTATGGCCGATGTCGTCAAGGTGACGATTTTCGTCACCGACATCACCCAGCGTGAGAAGGTGTGGCAGGCCCGGCGGGAGTTCTTCACCGGCAACTTTCCGACCTCGACCCTGGTGCAGGTGGCGGCACTGGCCGATCCTTCGCTCAAGGTGGAGATCAACGCGGTCGCTCATATCGGTGCAAGCAAGCGCTGATCCGGCGCCGATTCCGGCGAACTGACGGAAAATTGACACTCCCTTTTTATGCCGAACTCCGTTAAAGAGGGAGCGGGTGGGGGGAGAAATCATGCAGATCAAGTTGACGAATGTGCTCGTCGCGGCTGGCTTTGCGTTGGCGAGCTTGCCGGCGCTCGCTGGCGAGATGCCGGCCGATGGCACGAAGAATTTCAGCACGCCGAACGAAGCTCCTTCTTACTTTGCCAACGAGACGGTTCCCGAGTCCGCCCGGGTCGACCACACGACCCCCTTTACGGCCGAGGACGTGGCGGCCGCCCCGGAGGATGAGCCGGCGGTTTCGGGCGGGACGGAGAGTGGGCGGCACGCAAGGCACGCCTCGGCACATAGCTCCGCGAAGCACTCGCTGGGCAGATCGAGGGGCTATGCCCCCTCGACGAGAACCGAGGCGCTGCATGTCACGGCAACCCATAGTGCCGCAAGAGGCACCGGCCGGGGTGGGACGCAGATCGGTGCAAGCAAGTCGAGCACCACAAGACACGCTAGAACCGGTGCGGGACAGCATGCATCGGCGGCCTGGCCGGAGAAACCTCTCTTCTCGTAGGCACCCAACCCGAATGGCTATCGGCTATTCCGCTGGCATCGGCTGGCGCTGGCACAGGTGGTGCAGCCAGCGGTCGATCCGCAGCTTGTTCAATTTTTCCTGGACGCCGTTTTGCGACAGGCGCCGGTGGAACGCCGGGAAATCGACGCGATCAATCTCCTGATCCCGGTTCAAGCGGGAAACGACAATAGTCTCAGTGCCGGTGACGGGGTCGCGCTGCAATTGCAGGCACTGCGCGCAGATCTCTTTCATCATACACTGCCCGCGCATTGCGTGTAATCGATGCGCGCAAACGCGGTGGCTCCGGCCTGCCGCAGGCCGATGATCTTCCGTCAGGAGCTTCAGGGCATGTTCATTATACCCGATTTCCCAGATGAACAGCGGGTGAGTTAGGCGCGCCTCTCTCTACGGAGCGGCGGCGCATTGACCTTGCGCCTGCCCCTTCACGATATTCAGCGCTATATGCGTTACCGCCGGGGTGTTGTTTTCGCATTGCAGGTTGTTGCCGACGCTGTTGCCGGAAACGTCAGTCGTGGCCGTGTCGTTGTTAATCTGCAGGTTACCGCTGACGTTATTGTAATCGATCGACGTTGCGGCGGAATTGCTCTCGACCTGGAGATTATTGCGGATCGTGTTGCCGGCACAGGCATTTGCATTGTTAGCGCCGATTTCGACCGGGCTCGCATTATTCTGGACGACTAAATTTCCCTTGATCGTGCTCCCACAAACAGCACCCTGCGGCTGGCCAGCCGAGAGTGACTGAATTTGCAAATTGTTGCCGATCGAGGCTCCGTGAAGGATAAAGGCACTGCTGCCCGAGATTGTAACATTGCCGTCCGCGGTGCAGGCGAGAGCAAAGCTGCCACCGATTACGCTGACGTTCCCTTTGATCTCGCAAGGGCTTGTGAATACGCAATTCTGCCCGGCAGAGACCGCTACATTGCCGTTGAAGACGCCGTTGTAATTGCCGTTGCAGCTTTTCCCGGAGGTGAGAGCGACGGGGACGATAAAGCTGCCGATGACATTTCCGAGCGCCAGCGCCTGCACGACCGCGGCAGGGGTGTGAATGCCGCCCACTACCCGGCTAAATTCAGCGCCCAGAAACCCGCCCGAAGCCTGCGACAGGCTCGTATAGGTCTCGGCGATCGGACAGATCAGCGGGCTGCCGTTATAGGCCGGATTGGCGGTGTAATCGGAGTTGAGCACGGAGACCAAGCCTGCATTGTTGCAACCGCCGCCGATCACCGTCTGCGGTATGCCGTTCAGCGTGCATCCGGTCAGCGTGCCAGCGCTGTCATAGACAAGCGTCCCGCCATCGGCGCACCCCGCCGCCATGATCGAATAGGTCGTGCCATTGAGCGTGCAGCTGACCACGTTGCCGAGGCTGTCGCGCGTCGTCGAGCCCGCGTTGCAATAAGCGGTGGAGGTCGAGGTGAACGTGACGCTGTCGCTGCCGAGGACTGCGGCGAGCGCGGTTGCGGCGGCGCCGCTGAAGGCGGGGTGGCCGGCGACGTAATCGGGATGGGGCGGAAGCGCGATCAGCGACGACCAGGTGGAGTCGAAGGTGGTAAAATAGCTATTCCAGTTAGGGCTAAACTGGATGGCAGTCACGGGCCGCCATGCCACGTCCTGATATTTGATCGCCCAGGCGCCGGCGCCCGCGGCGTGCAGCGCGAGACCGGCCGTGGCTGTCGCGCGCGCGGTGTCCAGAAGGTCGAGTTCATCCTCGATGGCAATAGTGTCGGCTATCTGCAGCCAATGGCCCGGCGGCTGCAGCGTGCCGCCCGGGTCGTTCCAGAACAATGCGGCCTGCGCTTCGGCGGCGCTCTCCGGGGCGAAACCAGCCGCGCCGCACGCGCTCGCGACATTGCTCGGCAAGCCGGTGCTGGAGCCCTCGCATTCCGTCTGCAGGACCTGCATGGCGTAGGCTTGCGACATAAGCCCTAGGCTGGTCGCCGCGTAGGCGACGGGGACCGTCGCCTCGAGGCCCGCTAGGGTCACGCTACTGATGCCGATCGGTTGCACGGTGCCCCAGGTCGGGGTCATCGCCGGGCGGTTGCTCGGCGGCACGTAAACCCCGGCATTGCCCTCGTTCTGCGGGACGTATGGGGTCAGCGTCTGCAAGCTTGCAGCATAGCCGCCGTCATTGGCGGCGACCGCAAGAATCGCGTTGCCGGCGGCGCTACTAAGCGAGATGCCGGCCTTGACCGGGAGGCCGGTACCCAATGCACTGAGTTCGGCCTGGATGATGCCGATCTGCGCGGTCACTTGGCTCATCTGCGCGACCGTCGGCCCGACCAAGGCATTCTTGTAGGTCGGAATCGACGGATAGAAGGTGGCTCCCGTCACGCCCTCGTACTGTTGATACAGCGAGGACGGGCCATAGAGGCTGTTCATCACGATCAACGCAGCCTGCAACGCCGCTGCATTGGGGTCAGCGCCGGACACCGGGCCGCCTTTATAAGCGATCGGCGGATAAGGGCTTCCCGAGGCAGCGTTCACCGCGTCGAACATTGCCCCGTCGATCAGCGCGATTTCACGCGCCACTTCCGGAGGCCCGTCGACCAGCGCGGCCGAAGTATTCTGGATGATGTTCAGCAGCGCGTTATTGACATCGGTGACGGCGTTCGCGTGCACGGAGTCGGGGGACACGAACGCCGCCAGCCAAACCGTCCCGAACAGCAGAATTCCCGAACGTTGCAACCCGCGCCAACCGCAGCACGGAGCCGATTGGCGCGCCATTCGCGTGCCCTAATTCGTCAGGTATTTGTTAGGAGCGGCGGGTGTCCCCCCATCGCGGTTTTGCGCGCGGACGGCTGCATCTTCACTATCCAAAAGGCGTCGTCCGGCTATTTCGGGGCTTGCTCGAGCGCAAATCCGATAGGTTTGCCTGCAAGGAACACATGTCTATAACATACTTTTATTAACTTACAAGGAATTTTTAATTTAAGATCAGTTTAAATTTTTATATTATATTAGACTAAATTTTACCTGATCACCGGATAGTTCAGTAGCATGATCGCGGCCGGCTGGCGTTCAGGGTTCCTTTACGACCCGCTCTACCCAGCGAAGCCGTTAACTACCGGCTTGAACTGCCGTGCCGGAGCGGACGCCTCAACGTCCGGCCGAGCTCGATTTTCTTGCGCGGGCCAAAACGGCTTTAACGTCGATTTAACCAGTCTTCATCATGATTTGCGCGGATATGCATCAAGTATCGAGCGTTCGCGTGAGAATCATCGCATAGATGGCCGAGGCAAGCCCCGCCGTGACGCAAACTATTGAAGCTAAGAGGTCGTCATGCCCGAAACTGAGCATGAGCATTAGGGTGATTGGTTTGGCGTGATTGTATAATGGCCCATTCGATTGAGGCATGCCTCGACCGCAGCATCGCCGCTCGGACCGTAGAACAGACGACATTCATGTTTGATCCGCCGCTCCGGTGGTTCCGAGGAGAACAGTGGCGCGAAGCCTACCAGGCCAATGACCAAAACGCTGAGCGAAACGAACAAGATTTCGATGGGGCGCATGAAATCCTGACGCTATCAAACGGGTGCGCCCCGAGTTCAGGCAGCGATGGCAAAATGGCTCGTTTGCGGCAGATGGATTGTGACCGTCGTCCCTTGGCCGAGAGCGCTCTCGATCCTCAGCTTGCCGCCAAGCGCTTGCGCCAGCTTATTGGTCAGCGGAAGGCCAAGGCCAAAGCCCTCCTTAGCATTGTATGCGGAGGCGACTTGACCGAAGGGGGTCATCACCTTTTCGAGATCTTCCTCGGCGATACCGATCCCGGTATCGCGAACCGCAATCTCGAGCCATTCCGCAGCCCGTTTGGCGCTGAGGGTGATGGTGCCGCCGGTTGCCGTGAATTTCACTGCGTTCGACAGCAGGTTGAGCAGCATCTGCAACAGCTTTGGCGCGTCGGTCTCGATCGACTGAAGGGCGAACTGCGGGTCGATCTCGGCGATGACCGCGATGCCGTCTCGCGCGGCGCGGTCTTCTACCGATCGCACCGCCTGCGCGACAACTTCCGGCAAATGTACAGGCCCTATCTCCGGGATGATTACTCCGTTTTCGGCCTTGGAGAGATCGAGAATATCAGTGATCACTCTGATCAGATGGCCGGCTGAATTGTGAATGTCGACAGCATAATTCCGGTATTGCGGGTTCACCAGCGGCCCGAAGACCTCATCCTTCATGATTTCCGAAAACCCGAGAACCGCTGTGAGCGGCGTCCGCAGCTCATGGCTCATATTGGCGAGAAACTCGGATTTTGCGCGATTTGCCGCCTCTGCACGGAATGCCGTCTCGCTCAGCTCGCTGTTTTTGCGAACGAGTTCGTCCAGCATCTGGTTGAACGAGCGGGCCAGACGATGCAGCTCTTGCGGTACGTATTGCGGAAAATTCGGTGCGCGAACGCTGAAATCACCCTCGGTGATCGCTCCGGCTGCGGTCTCGACAGCCTGGAGCGGGCGCGCGATATACCTTGCGATGGACCAGCTGATGATCGCCGCCGCCAGGAGCCCGAGAAAGGAGATGGCCACCGCTGCCAAGCGTACCTCTTCAGCCTGCGCATAGAGTTCGTCCATCGGTTGCGGCACCATGACTCCCCATTTGGTCTCCGGGACCGAGGTGTAGGCGGTGATCATGTCGGCGTGATACGCCGGGGAGTAGAACTGGATGACCCCCGTCTGGCCCGCCATGATCGCCTGTACCGGCGGGATCTGCGACAGATCGAATTCGGCGTCGATCCATTTCTGAAAAGGATGACCGACCACTTTGCCTTTTGGATCGACCACGACGGCATGGCCGCGGGCGCCGAAGGCAATCGCCCGCTGCAGGCGGACCAGATAGTCGGTGGCAATGACGCCATAAGCGATCCGCCCCTCGGGGAGCGCCCGCACGACGAAAAAGGCCGGGTGCCCCGCGGCGTCCCTTTGCAAATCGGTGATGACCGTTTCGTCGTCCTTCAGTTGGCTGCGGAGGTAGGCTAGCGTTTCCGGCTTCAATACGATGTGGGTGGAAGAGCTGTCGGCGAAGCCTGGCAGGTAACGCTCGACCTCGCCAGTAGTGCCATTGACAATGCAGACGTGGCGAAATTCGAGGGAGGTCAGCAGGCTCTTGAGCCCCTCCGCCTGCTCGCCGGAGTAGAAGGTGCTGATCGCCATATCGAACCCGGCCTTGACGTCGAACACATACCGGGAAAACGCCGCCGTCAGGTTTCGTGCAACCAGTGAGTGCTTGTCCGTGGCGGCGTCTATCTCCTGTTGCAGAGCGTGATGTTCGACCCACCAAGCCAGAGTGAACACGGGGACGGCGGCAATAAGAGTGAAAGCAACAAAAAGCACATGGTGCATGCGCAGCTTTTGGAGCCATGCGGATGCGCGCAGGCGCCGCAGGTCGAACAGCCGCGGCGGCGACGGCAGTGCGAGAGCGGGATTTTGGCTGCTCAGCATCGGCATCGGGCTACCCTAGGATCGTGACTGTTCTGGCTAACGCACCGGCCTGTGCTCCGGCGCAAACCGAGCGAGAGCCGATGCTGAGAGGTCGTAGCGGCTAACTGCTTAACGCAACGTTATGAAACGGTGGATCAGCTGCCTATTTTGCCGGTCATTCTAGTATCATATCTCTCAATTATTGTAATATTCTGAGCTCTGGGCTTTAGAGTTTTTGGAGTTTGCAAGTCGGAGGTCCAAATTTTTCGCAGTTTACGTAATTCCATTTGCGAGACTTCATGTGCTATGTAGGCAATACGAAGCGGCCCACCCAGCCAAACCCAGATGGGTAAGGGTCAGGTATAGTCGGATGAGCAAGTGGAACCCGATCATCTCGGGCGGCTGCACCTTGGCGGCTCCGGGCGATCTCGCGCGGCGATGGTGCTTGGACGTCGGATCGAGGCCATGTCGCCGCGTCACCGCGAATGGCCTCAGCCCCGGCGCCTACCGGGGGCGCGATTATATCGCCGAGCGGCCTGCCGACGTTGCGCCGATGAGGGCGAGGGCCGGCTTGGCGGCGACTGCGGCCGCATCAGTGCGCCCAAAAATGGCGAGCCTAAAGTTCCTCTGCCGATCCGCGGACAGGCCGCCTTATTTCCGCTGTGAGCGCGCGCAAAATTCCGCTGTCGAACGATATACGAATCGAAGCAGTAAATATCGCAACTCTCTGATGAGAAGAGACTTATTGGCAATGGGCGCGATCAATTTCGAGCGCCGCTCGTGCTTCGTTTGGCGTATTTCCGCTGCCGGCAGGGGAAGCTCGGAGGGAGGCGCCGGCGACCCGCTCGGCAGGCATCGCGCCGTCTCAGCCGGTGGTCGCCTATTCCGCGGCCAGCACCTGGCGCTGGCCCAAGTGGTGCAGGCAGCGGTCGATCCACAGCTTGTTGAGCTTTTCCTGGACGCCGTTCTGCGACAGACGGCGATGCAGCGCCTCGAAATCGACGCGGTCCATCTCCTGGTCCTGGTTGTAGCAGGAGAAGACGACGGTCTCGGAGCCCGTTTGCGGGTCGCGCTGCAATTGCAGGCACTGCGCGCAGATCTCCTTCATCATGCACTGCATCGGCGAATTGATCGAAGCGATCGCCCGGTGATCCGGCCGGAAATAATGCTTCAGGCGAGCCCGGCGTGCCTCGGCGACCGCATTCATCATGCCGTCGGAGCCGATCGCGATGATGCGGTCGACCACCTCCAAGGGAGTATCGGCAGGCCCGAGCGCGCCCGACCCGTAGGCCTCGATCGCCTGCACGACATTGCCGACAAACGCCAGATCCCGCGGACGCCCAGGGGCGAAGCCGGGCGGCTCGTCGCAGCACCAGACGACCTGGTCGGCGGCGCGCTCGATGTCTTCGACCCGGTAGCGGTCGGCGATAGTCTTGTAGCCGGCGAAATAGAGCACCCGCGAGCCGCGCGCGCGCAACTGCGCACCGATCGAGAACAAGACGGCGTTGCCGAGCCCGCCGCCGACCAGCAGCACTGTCTCGCCCGCCGGCGTCTCGGTCGGTGTCCCGGTCGGCCCCATCAGGATTACCGGCTCGCCAGGCTTTAGCAGCGCGCAGAGATCGGAGGAGCCGCCCATCTCGAGCACGATCGTCGACAACAGACCGGCTTCCTTGTCGACCGCGGCACCGGTCAACGCCAGCCCCTCCATCGCCAGGGTCGTGCCATCGACCCGCGGCGCAAAGCTCTCGTAATTTTGCAGACGGTAAAACTGGCCGGGCTTGAAGGCGCGCGCGGCCATCGGCGCCTTGACCACGACCTCGACGATCTTGGGCGTCAGCCGGACGACGTCGTGCACCCGCGCACGCAATTCGTCGTCGAGGCGGGCGGCGAGCTCGGCCGGGGACGGCGCCGACGGCTGGAGCCGCGCCAGCATGCGGCTGACCACCGGATAGCCCAGGGTCGCTCCGCCCATCGCCTTGACGACGTTCCCGGAAAAGCTCGGGTGGAGGTCGCCGAAAAAGCTGACCGCGCGGCCGTCGGGGCGCATGCTCGTCAGCACCCGCACCGCGCTGGGTTTGGCCACCCGCTCCGGCGTCACCGGATTGCCGTCCTCGTCGAGCGCCCGGAAATGACGTCCGTCGATGGTGATGTTGGCCGGGTCCTCGCGGCCGAGCACGGTGTTTGGCTGCGTCCCCGCCGCAACCAGAATCGTGCGCGCTGGCAGCACGACCTCTTCCGGCCCCTGATCGGGCTCCGATCCGGGGCGGGTCAGCCACAACCCCGCCGCTTGGCCGAAGCGATCGGTCTCGACCGCGACCGGGGTCAAGAGCTCGGCGAAGCGGATCCCCTCCTCCATCGCTTTGCCCACCTCCTCGTGGTTGAGGGTGTAGCTCGGCGAATCGACCAGGCGCCGGCGGTAGGCGATCGTCACCCCGCCCCAATTGTCGAGCAGCTGCGTCAGGCGCGGCAGCCGGCCTTCGCAGCCAGCAGCCTCACGCTCGGCGCGGATCGCGCGGCCATGGAGGATGAACTCGGCGGCGATCTCGTGCTCGGCATCATTCCATTCCGCGCACACCGCCTCCTGGCCGCGCTCGGCAACGAGGGTTTCGTAGCGCGACAGAAACTTCTCGACCTGGATCGGGTAATAGGCGAGCAACTCGGTCGCGGTGTCGATCGCGGTCAGCCCACCGCCGATCACGACGGCCGGGAGCCGCACGGTCAGGTTGGCGATGCTCCTGGTCTTGGCGGCGCCGGTCAGCTGCAATGCCATCAGAAAATCCGAGGCCATCCGCACGCCCGGGGCGAGACCGTTCGGCATCGGGATCACGGTCGGGCGCCCGGCCCCCGCGCACAAAGCGACGTGATCGAAGCCTATTTCGAAGGCGCGGTCGATCGTGATCGTGCCGCCGAAGCGAACGCCGCCATACATCGCGAAGCTCGTCTGGCGCTCGAGCAGGAGACGGACGATTTTCAGGAAATTTTTGTCCCAGCGGACGGTGATACCGTATTCGGCGACCCCGCCGAACCCCGCCATGACCCGGTCGTCGAGCCCCTCGACAAGGCTCATGACATCGCGGATCGGCTGGAACGGCCGGCGGCCGCCGTCTTGCGTGACCCCGCAGAGCTCAGAGGGCAACGGCTCGATCTTCAGCCCGTCGATCGCGGCGACGAAATGTCCATCGTTCAGAAGGTGGTGCGCCAAGGTGAAGCCGGCCGGGCCGAGCCCCACGACGAGCACCTTGTGGCCAGTCGCCGGCTTCGCCAAGGGTCGCCTAATGTTGAGCGGATTCCACCGGGTCAACAGGGAATAGATCTCGAAACCCCAGGGTAGTTCGAGGACGTCCTTCAAGGTACGGGTCTCGACCTGCGGGATGTCGACCGGATCCTGCCGCTGATAGATGCAGGCCTTCATGCAGTCGTTGCAGATACGGTGTCCGGTCGCCGCACAGAGCGGGTTGTCGACGGTGATGATGGCCAGCGCGCCAATCGCGTTACCGCGCGCCTTCACCAGGTTCATCTCGGAGATCTTCTCCTCGAGCGGGCAGCCCGCGAGGGTGACCCCAAAGACGGTCTTTTTGAAGGTGCCGTCCTTTTCGCGCAGCCCCTTGGCGCAGCTGTCCTTGCCCTGGTTGTGGCACCAGATGCAGTAATTTGCCTGGTCGAGCGCGCCCGTCAGATCGGTCCCGCGATCGGTCAGCGCAAAGCCCTCGCGGCGACGCCATTCCTCCTCCGGGCGCCGCAGCATCGTCACACCGTCCCGCATCACCGTCTCGACCGGAACGAGATGTTGCATATCGAGCCGGTGCGGCACCCTGAACAGCACGCCGCGGCGATGCTTGCGGCGGCCCTCTTCGGACAGAGTGGCCCAGGCGGCGTAGCGCTGCGCGGTGTCGAGCGCCGCGGCGTTACCGGCCTCGTCCGCGAGCCAATTCGTGACATGCTCTGCGTACCGCCGCTCCCACACGGGGATAGTGATGGCGTCATCGGAACCCATCCGGCGGTCCAGTTCTCGGGCGAGGCCGGGCCCGTCGAGCTCCTCGGCGTCGGCTTCCTTCACTCCCTTTACCGCGCGGCGCTGAACAAAGAGGCGCTTGACCGAGTAGAGCGGGGCAAGTTCGTGGTGACGCTCCTGCAACGCCCGCACTTCTTCCGTAATGCCGAATAGGTCTCCGATGAAATCCTCGAGATAGGGTGCCAGATCAACGAGGAGGTCCGACTCGGTCTGGCGCTCGATTATGTCAGGGTTGCTTCGCGCCGCCATCAGCCGGTTGTGCAGCGCGACGTCTGTCTCGGCGAGATGAGAGACAAAGGCCTGGTCGAGGCGCACGAGGCCCTCGCGATCGTAAAGACCGGCGAACGAAAGCCCGTGCTGGAGGAGGAGATCGGTCATCAGGGTAGAGGCCTAGCGAGATATTGGGTGGGTCGGACCCGAGATGAAGGGAAGATGGCGCACGACACCCGCGTTCATGGAAATGTCACCTGCGTGTCGCAGGCTTATGGCATTCTCCATCGGGACGGCGATCGGCGCCGGGGGCGGGGGTATGTCTGGAAATTCGTTCGATTATGATCTTCTGGTGATCGGCTCCGGACCGGCCGGGCAGCGCGCTGCGATCCAGGGTGCGAAGCTCGATAAGAAGGTCGCGATTGTCGAACGGAAGACCGTGCTCGGCGGATGCAGCGTTAATCTCGGCACGATCCCGTCGAAAACCTTGCGAGAGGCGGCGCTCGATCTTTGCGGGTATCGCTCGCGAGAATTCTACGGCGCTTCATACACCGTCAAACAGCACATCACGATGCAGGATCTGCTGTTCCGCACCAATCGGGTGATCCAGCACGAGCTCGACGTGACCCGCCATCAGCTGATGCGCAACGACGTGGAACTGATCGCGGCAACAGCCTCGTTTGTTGCACCAGACACCGTCCGCCTCGAGTACGTCGACGGCGCCAGCTCGCGTACCGTCAAAGCAAGTAAGATCGTCATCGCCGCCGGTGCGGAGAACACCCGGGACCCGCATATCCCGTTCGACGGCGAGCGAATCTTCACCAGCGACGACGTCCTGGAGCTGGATCGGTTGCCGAGGACATTGGCGGTTGTCGGAGCCGGGGTGATCGGCTGCGAATATGCCAGCATCTTTGCCGCGCTCGGCGTGCGAGTAACCCTGATTGATAAGCGTCACCGGCTATTGCCGTTCGTGGACCAGGAAATCGCCGACGAGTTCTGTCACCATCTCCGAGAAAACCGGGCCACCCTGCGGCTCAACGAGAGCGTCGACAAATTGGAGATTGTCGAGGACGAGCACGGCCCACGTGTCAGGATTCACCTCGACAGCGGCAAGACGATCATTGCCGAGAAGGCACTCTATTCGGTTGGCCGCACGGGTGCCGCCAGCAAGCTCAATCTGGCCGAGGCCGGCCTCGAACCCGACAACCGGGGTCGGCTGGCGGTCGACGAGCATTATCGCACCGCGGTCCCGGGCATCTACGCCGTCGGCGACATGATCGGGTTTCCTGCGCTCGCCTCGACCTCGATGGAACAGGGCCGGCTCGCCACATGCCACGCTTTCGGGGTCAAGGCGCGCAGCGTCCCTGAGCGCTTTCCATACGGCATCTATGCGGTCCCGGAAATCTCGATGGTCGGCAAGAACGAGGAGGAACTGACCGAGGCCGCCATCCCCTACGAAATCGGCAAGGCCCGCTACAAGGAGATCGCGCGCGGTCAGATCCTCGGCGACGTTACTGGTTTGTTAAAGCTGATATTTAACAGCGAGACCCGTCGGCTGCTCGGCGTCCACATCATCGGCGAAGGGGCGAGCGAGCTAATCCACATCGGTCAAGCGGTGCTGTCGTTTGACGGGAAAATCGATTACTTCATCGACACCGTGTTCAATTACCCGACCCTGGCGGAGTGCTACAAGGTGGCCGCGTTCGACGGCATCAACCGGCTCGGCATATTTGATCGGCCTTAGTGGCCGAGCCAGTACGCAAGGGACATCCCGTCCGCCACCTCCTTTAGCGCCAAGCCGATGGTCATCAGCACCAGTGCGCCGATCAACAAGGTGAAGGCCATGCGCCGCCCGTCCGAAGTTGGTCGGATGAGGATGATCAGCGACAGGGCGACGGCGCCAAGAAGCAGGACCGATTGATACCACGGCATCGCGTAAACCCTTTTTTGCGCGATACGATAGCCGAAAGCCCTTAACGGGCTCTTTCCTCGGTGGCTGATTAGACGCGAGGATCGGACCGGCCAGGCCAGCGCGGTCCGAGCCGCCTATTTCGTACGAGCGGGGTGACGTCGATCGCGAAAAAAGGCGCGCAGTAGATCGGCGGCGCGTCGCTCCTCGATCCCGCCATAGATTTCCGGGCGATGGTGGATGGTCGGCCGGTCGAACAGGCGCGGGCCGTGCTCGACTGCGCCCCCTTTGGAATCGTAGGCGCCAAAATAGAGCCGGCGCAGGCGGGCCAACGCGATCGCCGCGGCGCACATCGCGCACGGCTCGAGGGTAACATAGATATCGCATTCGGCGAGATGCTTGGCGCCGAGCAGCGCGGCACCGGCGCGCAGTACCAGCATCTCGGCATGCGCCGTCGGGTCGCGATCGGTCTCAACTCGGTTGCCGGCGGTGGCGAGAACCCGGCTCTCGCGATCGACCAGAACCGCGCCGACCGGCACCTCGCCGCGCGCCCCCGCCGCCTCGGCTTCGGCGAGGGCGAGCGCCATCGGGGTGGGCCGCGGCGTCATCCGCCGTGCCAGCGCCGGATCGGCTCGGGGATGGCGATTGGCCGGCGCGTCGACAAGCGTATGAACAGTCCCTGCTGCTCGGCCTCGGCATGCAGCAAACCGCCGACAATGAATTCGGCGGCGAGCCGCCAGCGCACGCGGCTGAGCCCCGCGACCCTGATGCGGCCGACCAAAGAATCAGCGATCGTCACCGGCCGACGATAGCTGATGCGCGTTGCGAGCAGCATCGGCGCGACATCCTCGGAAAGTGCCCGGATCAGCGGGTAGGCCTGGTCCAACAGCGCAAGGCGCAGATCCTCGAGCCAGCGGATGAACACGATGTTGCTGACGATGCCGGCAAAGTCTATGTCGTAGGTTCGTATCGGAAGCGGCTGCTCGTAGAATTCGCTCATTGTCTCCCCGGTTCTGACGGACCTCTTCAACATGGCACAGCCGGTTATCGGTCTCACCCTTGATCACGAGCCGCCGGGCGGCTATTCGAAATTTCCCTGGTATGCGATCCGCGAAAACTACTGCAACGCAGTCCGCCGGGCCGGCGGGCTGCCGATCCTGCTGCCGCACGACTCTGACGCTGCTGCCGCCTATCTCGATCGCATCGACGGGCTCGTCGTCACCGGCGGCGGGTTCGACGTCGATCCCGCGCTATTTGGCGCGGCGACGCGCCACCCGAGTGTGACCACCAAGGACCGGCGTACTGCCTTCGAGCTCGCGGCTACCAAGGGGGCGCTCGCCAGGACGATGCCGGTGCTCGGGATCTGCGGAGGTCAACAGCTCTTGAATGTCGTGCTCGGCGGCACTTTGATCCAGCATATCCCCGACGAGGTTCCAGGATGCGTGGCGCACCGCCAGCCGAACCCGCGCGACGAGCCGGGGCACACCGTCCGAGTAATCGCCGGCACCTTGCTGCACCGCATTACCGGCGCCGCCGACCTCGCCGTTAACAGCGCCCATCATCAAGCGGTCAAGCAGGCAGGGCCCGGTCTCGTCATCAACGCAGTCGCCGAGGACGGGATCGTCGAAGGGATCGAAGACCCGCGCCACCGCTTCTGCCTCGGCGTCCAGTGGCACCCGGAGTTCGAGATCAACGAGGCCGATCGGCGGATCTTCCGGGCCTTTGTCGAAGCCGCCGGCGGGTGAGCGAGGCAGCGGCAACTCCGGAGCGCATCGCCAAATTGCTGGCGCGCGTCGGGCTGTGCTCGCGCCGCGACGCCGAGCGGTGGATCGCCGCCGGGCGGGTCTCGGTCGATGGCCAAGTGCTGACCACCCCGGCGACGTCGGTCACCGCGGCGAACGACGTCCGCGTCGATGGCGTGCCGCTACCGACCCCTGAGCGGCCGCGCCTGTGGCGGTATCACAAGCCTGCTGGGATCGTTACCACGCATCGCGACGAGAAGGGCCGGCCGACCGTCTTCGACGCGCTGCCGAGGGAGCTGCCGCGGGTGATTTCGGTCGGCCGCCTCGATCTCACTTCCGAGGGGCTGTTGCTGCTGACCAATGACGGCGCGCTCGCTCGCCGGCTCGAACTTCCGGCGACAGGGTGGCTGCGGCGCTACAAGGTGCGCGTCCATGGCGGGGTCGATTCTGATCGCCTCGCCGCTCTCGAAAAGGGGATCACGATCGACGGCGTGGCCTATGGTCCGATCATCGCCAGCCTCGAGCGCCGGCAGGGCAGCAATGCCTGGATCGCGCTGGCCTTGCGGGAGGGCAAGAACCGTGAGGTGCGCCGCGTGCTCGAGCATCTGGGTCTCCCGGTGACGCGATTGATCCGACTTTCCTTCGGACCATTTCAGCTCGGCAATTTGGCGCGCGGCGAGGTCGCCGAGGTCCCCAAGAAAGTGCTGGCCGAGCAGCTCGGAACCCCAGTTCCGGCATATGCGGATCGTCGGCGGTAGGCATCGCGGCCGTCGCCTGCTGGCTCCGCCGGGGGATACGGTGCGGCCGACCAGCGATCGCGCTCGCGAGGCGCTGTTCAACATCCTCTCGCACGGGCGCCTCGCGGCCAGCGGCATTCCCTTTGCCGGGGTGGCGGTGCTCGACGCGTTCGCCGGGACCGGCGCGCTCGGGCTCGAGGCGCTGTCGCGCGGGGCTGCTGAGGCCGTCTTTATCGAACGCGATCCCGAGGCCGTAGCCGTCCTGCGCAGGAACATCGCTGCACTGGGCGAGAGCGCTCACGCCGAGATCGTGCCTGGCGACGCCACCCGTCCCATCCGCGCGGGGTTGCAGTGCGCGGTAGCGTTTGTCGATCCCCCGTACCGCAGCGGTCTTGCCGCCCCAGCGCTCGAAGCCCTCGCTCGCGCCGGCTGGCTCATGCCGGATGCGCTGGCGATTGTCGAGCTCGGCGCGCGCGAGCAACTCGCGCTACCAGACGGGTTCGCGCTCCTCGACGAGCGCATCTACGGCGCCGCACGGCTCGTTCTCCTGCGCCGCAAAAACAACGAAAATCGCGATCAGACGCTCGATCCGGCCGTTGAACCACCGCAAGCAACCCGCTGAATCAATGGCTTAAACTCAACGGTCGAAGCTCTCGGAACAACGAATCTGCACCTGACGATCAACGAATTGTGATCCCGCCTGAAGGACGAAGAACAACAAATTGCATCACTCGTGCCGATAGAGGAAATAGGTCTCCATCGACCCTTTGCCTTTGACCTCGAGCGGGCCGCGGGGCTCGAAGAGGAACGCGTCGCCCAATGCCTGCCGGGTCGCGGCGGAGACGTGAACTCGGCCGGGCACACCGTAGCTCTCCATTCGCTTTGCCGTGTTCACCGCGTCACCCCACACATCGTAAGCGATTTTGTGGGTACCGAGGACGCCCGCCACAATCGGCCCCCCGGTGTGGATCCCAACGCGCAGCTGTAGTCTAAAGTCAAGGTCTTTGCTGATCGCATCGGTGATGTCGAGCATCGAGAGAGCCATCTCGGCCATTCCGGCGGCGTTCGCGGGCGCCTCCAGGATGCCTGCCGTCGCCATATAGCCGTCGCCGATGGTCTTGATGGCCTGGACCCGATGCCGGATAGCGAGATCATCGAATTGCAAGAATAGCCTTCCGAGTAGCTTTACCGTCTCTTCCGGCGCGAGCCTGGCTGAAAGCGCCGTGAAATCGGCGAGATCGGCAAAGAGAACGGTCGCTTCACCGAGGCGGTCGGCGATCACTGTCTCGCCCCGCCGCAGCCGCTCGACGATCGTGCGCGGCAGAATGTTGAGGAGCAGCATCTCGGAGCGCTCCTTTTCGGCGCGCAGCTCGTCGACCAGCCGCTTCTTCTCGAGGCAAGCGCCGATACGCGCGCGCAACAGGACGGGATTGAACGGCTTGGGCAGGTAGTCCTCCGCCCCGGCCTCGATGCAGCGCACCGTGCTGTCGAGCTCGTCGAGCGCCGAGATCATGATGACCGGAATATGCCGCGTGGCCGCATCGGCTTTGAGCCGGCAGAGTGCCCCGAAGCCGCTCATTTCCGGCATCATCAGATCGAGGAGCACGAGGTCGAAGTCCTCGGCAGCGGTCAACGCGAGGGCCGAGGCGCCGCTCTCGGCCGCCGTCACCGTGTGCCCCTCGCGTACCAGTCGGCGCGCCAGCAGATCGCGGTTCGCCGCATTGTCGTCGACAACTAGGATATGGCTCGCGACGGTGCTCGGATCGGCGGCGATATCGGTTTCGCCGAGTGGTCTTATCGTCTGCAAGACGGTGCCGACGATGTCGATTGGCGGCGCCACGGCGGTTTCTCCGATGCGATCGATCTCGCCGAGCAGGCGATCAGCGAGGTCGAGCACCTTACCGAGATCGGCCAGCAAGGTGTCCCGCCCGCCTTCCGGCGCCTCCTCGACGAGGAGTTCGCCATAGCCCTTGATCGCATTCAAAGGTGTGCGCAGATCGTGGCGAAGGCGGGCGGTATCACCTTCGCCTCCTTGCGTCGAGTCTACGGTCTGCGCGATCAGCGCCGACAACTGTACTCCGGCCTCCCGCATCCGCTGGAGGTCGGGGACCATGTCTGCCCGATCGTTCCCACGTGCATCCTCGATCAGAATGTCGACGAAGCCAATGATCGCGGCGACCGAGGCGCCGAATTCCTGCCGCAAAAAGGCGGCGACGGCGTGCTCTAGCCTCCCGCCGCTCACGACCGCTCGCCGGCGCGCCCGAGGAGAGCTTCGATCTTCTGCAACAGCCGGGGCAATTCGACCGGTTTTGTGTCGTAGTCGTCGCAGCCGGCCGCGATGACCTTTTCGCGGTCGCCCGCCATTGCGTGCGCGGTCAGCCCGATGACCGGGATCGCCCGGGTTAGAGGCTCGGCCTTGAGCCGGCGCGTCGCCTCCCACCCGTCGACGACCGGCAGGCTCATATCCATCAGCACGAGGTCGGGGTTCTCGGATTTTGCCGCCGCGATGCCCTCGGCGCCGTCGACCGCCATGACGATCTGATAGCCGCGACGGATGAGCCGGCGCGACAGCATGTCCCGGTTCATCTCGTTGTCTTCGACAATCAGAATCTTCGCCATCTCCGCATCCCGTTCCAGTAGCGCTGCCCCCGCGGAAGCGGGGCCCCAGGGCCCCTAGATTCCCGCTTTCGCGGGAATGACGAACTACCCCGCCGCGGCGGCGACTTCCGCCGCCTTCGGCAGCCGCACCAATATCCGCCGCAGCACTGCGGCGAGATCATCCGCACCCTTGGCGA
The DNA here is from genome assembly GCA_963703745.1 of uncultured Alphaproteobacteria bacterium. Taxonomy (GTDB): domain Bacteria; phylum Pseudomonadota; class Alphaproteobacteria; order ATCC43930; family CGMCC-115725; genus AP-15. The sequence continues at coordinate 1,074,218 of CAVPFL010000004.1, forward strand.
TGACCTCGCGCGTGCGTCCCGCCAATAGCTCCCGCTCGGCCGCGCCCAGTGGCATCGCCGTCAGGATCACGATCGGGATCCCCCGCCACTCGGCATGCCGAGCAATCTCCTCTAGAAAGGCGAACCCGTTCATTCCCGGCATCAGGAGATCGAGCAGGATCATCGCCGGCGGCGGGTGCTGCGACAGCCATAAAAGGGCCCCGGCGCCGTCCTCGGCCTCCGCGACCTCCCAGCCGAGCCGGTCGAGGTGCCGCCGGGCGACGCCGCGGCTGTCGGTCTCGTCATCGACGACGAGCACGACGCCACTGCCATAGACGTGCTGGCGGATCGTCGCCGCGAGCCGTGCGCGGTCGATAGGCTTGGTCAGAAACTCGGTGGCGCCGAGCGAGACCGCAATGCCGCGATCCGCCAACACCGAAACGATGATGACCGGGATTTCGGCAAGCTCCGGATCGGATTTGAATGCGGTCAGCACCGCCCACCCGTCCATGCGCGGCATCAGCACGTCCAGTGTGACGGCAGCGGGACGCCATTCCCGCGCCAGCGCCAGTGCGGTTTCTCCGTCCGTGGCCTCGATGACACGATAGCCTTCCCGGCGCACCGTCGCCGCGAGGAGGTCGCGAGCGTTCGGATCGTCGTCGACGATCATGACCAGCGGCGCATATTCGGCGCCCTCTGGGCGCGCCACCGCATCAGATACAACGCGCTCGCGATCCGGCAATGTGATTGTAAAGGTCGAGCCCTGCCCTGGTGTGCTCTCGACCGAGATGTTGCCGCCGAGCATCTCGCAGAAATGTTTGGTGATCGCGAGCCCGAGCCCCGTGCCGCCATAGCGCCGCGTCGTCGACGCGTCGGCCTGGCTAAACGCTTGAAATAACCGGCCCTGTTGCTCTGCGGTCATCCCGATGCCGGTATCGCTGACGACGAACGAAATCTCCTCGCCGGTGCGCCTGACCTCGAGCGTGATGCGGCCCTGGTGGGTGAACTTGCCGGCATTGCCCAGCAAATTCAGCAGGCTCTGCTTGAGCTTGGTCCGGTCGGTATGGAGCACGCCCGACGCCGGCGGACAGATGACTTCGAGGCGGTTTTCATTGGCAATGGCCAACGGCTCGACGATCGAGCGCACTTCTTCGACAAGGCTCGCGAGACCGACGTCCTCGAGATAGAGGTCCATCTTCCCTGCTTCGATCTTTGACAGATCGAGAATATCGTTGATCAGGCCAAGAAGATGCCGGCCGGCGTCGCGGATTTTGGCGAGATCCGGGAGAAATTCCTCCTGCCGCTCATCCTGCGCCGTCTCGTAGAGCATCTCGCTGTAGCCGATGATCGCGTTGAGCGGTGTGCGCAATTCATGGCTCATGCTGGCGAGGAATGCGGATTTGTGCTCGCTCGCCAGTTCGAGCTGCCGGTAGAGATCGCCAAGCTGCTCCGAAGTTCGGTTGACGTTGGCGGCCAACGCGCCCAACTCGTCGCGATTTCCGACCTTCACCTGCTGGGTGAACTCGCCGGAAGCGATCTCGTCGAGCCGGGTGTGGATCTCACGGATCGGCCCGATCAACGACAGCGAGATCGTGCGGCCGAGGATCAGCGCCAGGGCGATGGCCGCCAGCGCAAAGCCGATGACGATCGCCTGAGAAGTCCTGTAAGCCTCGCCGCTCGCCTCGATGTCCGCGACGACATCGGCCTCGGCCTTGTTGACCAGCTCGTTGGTCAGCCGCTCGAGGCGGTTCGCCAGCGGCCGCGCTTCCTTCAGCTGCGCCTCACGCGCTTCCTCGACTTGCCCGCCGCGGATCAAATCGACGACCCGGGTTACGACGGCGATAAAGCGGTCGTATTCCTCCCGGACCTTGCCGAGCAATTTGATTTCGTCCTTGGCGACGAATTGCAGCCGTTCGAGGTCGTAGCCGAACTGGTTCAGCTGGCGCAGCGCGCTGTCCAGGGTGCGCTCGTCGGACACCAACAGCGCCGAAGTGACGCTATAGAGCTGGCTCGTGGTGTCGTGCTGGACCTGGCGATAGGCGGCGATCTTCCGCTCGCTGCCGATCAGCTCCTCGGTGCGCCGGTTGACGGCGCTCAACTCGTAGAGCCCGATCGCTCCGAGCGCGATCAGCAGCGTGACAATGGCGAGAAACGCCGCCAGCAGTTTTGTCTGGACGCGCCACGGCAGGCGCGCGACCGGGCCGACAAGGAGGCTGTTGAGCAATATCATTCCCTGTCCACGAGGCTCATCAGATCCCGCCGGAACTCCTCCGGATCAAAGCGCGCGCCGAGATATTGCACGCGCATTTGCCCGTCGGCGTCGACGAGAGTGGTGAGCTGCGAATGCTCGACCGAGCCGTCCTCCTTCTTTGTAAAGAATACCCCATAGCGGCGCGTGACGTCACGAACGGCATCTAGCGAGCCGGTCAGAAAGCTCCAGCCGTCGGGCTTGGCGCCCCAGAATTGGGCATAGTCTTTCAGCACCTCCGGCGTGTCATGCGCGGGGTCGAGACTGATCGAAACAAATTGGATTTTCTTGCCGAAATCTGGCCCCAGCTCGTCCTGCACCTGCACCATCTTCTGCGTCAGCATCGGGCAGATGTCCGGGCATTCGGTATAGATAAAGGTCACCGCCACGACCTTGCCGCGCAAGTCGGCGAGCGCCACCGGCCTGCCCTCCTGCGAGGTCAGAGTGAAGAGCGGCGCCGGCCCGATCACCGGCAGAGGCTTGTCGCCACCGGCCTCGTGCGCCGCCAGCACCGCCGGCAGCAACAGCACCGCCAGTGCCAGCAGCCACCGCGCCGCCCGCCAGCGAGCGCGCGAGACTCTCTCCCGCCCTGTTATTGCGGGATAACAGGGGATATTTTTATTTTTGACCCCCAAAACGGCCGGTCTCTGGCGATTAAAGTACATCATCTCAGAGGGTTACATTTTTCGGTCGTGAGAACGAAACAGGGGGCGAAAAGTCCTGAAAACCGGCCCGAACGCACCTAACAGGGTGGTAACAGGGGGGATCCCGGGCGGTACGAAATCGGTCTTGAATCGCCCCCTGATCCAACCCTGAGCCGCCTCGCTCCGATCCCGCATCGCCGCCCTCCGCTGCTTCCACTAAATGCTTATACTCCCTATTTGTGGCGGTTTGGCGGGGGCGCCGGCGCACCAGGTTCACGGGCGGCCTTCATCGCAGTAAGATTTCCATTCGGCCCACTCAAAAGGCCCGAGATTGAGCTTCTCTGCGCGCTTGCAGATGCCCTTGACGGCCGCCCGTGCCTGCTCGCGGTTGACGGCTTTTTGCAGTGGCACCAGGCGCGCCACCTCCTTGGCGCGTCGCGTCATGGCGCTCTCCTCACCGCGCTCCACCAGATCGAGCAGCTGACCGAGCTTGTTCTTGGCCTCAAAGGCACCGACCTGTCGCATCGCTTCGCCGCTCGAGGCCGTGGGATGTCTCAGTTTCGCGCTCACGCCTTCAGCTCCCGCTGCAACCGGCCGAAAAAGCAGTCAGGCTCTGGCTGGAATGTTGGCATCAGGGGTGCGCCATCTAGATGGTTTTTCAAAAAGCGTTCGGCCATCGACGAGCACCGTGATAGATGCGCAGGATCTGGAGCGTGTTGCCAACCAGACGGTACGGAACGATGAACGGCGTCCTCGGAATCACGAGTTCGCGTGATCCCGGGACCCGGCCGGGTCGACCCATTTCGGGGTTATTGGGAAGTAGTGTTTCAACATTCTCGATGATGCGAAGGACCACGCGTTGCGCGGCCGCCGGATTGTCCTGCTCGATGTACGCGCGCTCGATGTACGCGCGCAGCGCCGCCAGATCATCGATTGCCTCGGGCGACCAAACCCGGGTCATCAGCGCCTGGGGATCGGCCGCTCCCTCCTGCTGCCCCAGGACGTGACCCAATCTTTGACTTGCTCATGGGCAACCCCTTCACCGCGATCGAGGGACGCGATCGCTTGCTTGATGCCCGCTACCTGCCACTCGTTGACCTCGAGGTATTGATTGATCGCCTCGGCCGCGAGGAAGGAGCGGCTGCGGCCGGTGCTCTTGGCCAATCTCTCCAGCCGCTCCTTGGCATCCGCGTCGAGTCGCACCGTGAATGTCGTCGAGCTCATGGCCTCGCGAACTCGGTATTCGGTTGTGTACAAAATAGCGCAGAATCCGACCTACGCAACCCGGACCACGCGCGGGGTCCTCACGCCTTCAGCTCGCGTTTGAGCTCGTCAAGGAAACGCCAATTAGGCCTCAATTAGGCCGACTCTACACAGGGATCATGTCGATCACCACTTCCCCCGCACTCAGACGCCGCGCCAAAGTGGTATGGAAATTCCGCAACGACTCCGCCACTTCCTCCGGCGTCTTCGCTGGCCGAATTCCCTGATAATGCCTGGAAATCAGGTCCATGATGCTCCGTGTATTCCGCACCTCGACGCCGCCGAACGGATAGTCGAACAGCAAGTCGTAATAAAACTTAGCCGTGCCGGTCCGATTGTGCGGCTTCATGCGCAGCCGTTGGATTTTGTCGAGCCAAGTATCGAGTTCCTGACGGAAATGCTGCCGCAATTCAGGCGAAAACTCGAAGCCGACGAGCTTAATGAGATGTTCGTTGATCGGGTCTGACAAACCGGTAATGATCTGCTCGACATACCGTTTTGGGTAGGCCATTTCCAAGATTTCGTCGATCTTCACGTGTTCGCCCTTCTCGCCTGAAATCCGCGTAACGCTTGGTCTCATGCCTTCAGCTCGCGTTTGACCTCGTCGAGGAAGCGCCAGTTCGTGCCGTCAGCGAGTATGCGCTTGGGACTGCTCTTGATCATGCCGAGCTCGTGCAGGCGCAGCGCGTAAAACCGGATACTGTCTTCCGCGTCGAACTCCCGCCAGGCGCTGTAGGGGTTTTCGGTCAGGGTCTGCAGCGCGTAGTCATAGCGCTCCGTAAAGCCGCCATCGACGATCAGTCGTGCCGCCTGTTCAGGCGCGCTCACGCACAGATCGGCGGCTTTTAGAAAAGCGCGAACCACCCGCTTCGTCGCGACCGGGTAGCGGGCGACGAATTCCCTATTGCCGGCCAAGGTGCAGCAGAAATATTGCGACCACGGGCGGTCCACGGCGGTCCTGAGGATTACATGGCCAACCTTACGCGCGTGCAACTCCTGCGGCTGAGGCGGAAACGCCAGATACGCGTCGAGCCTGCCCTCGGCAAAGAGTTCCAAAGGCTTGGCAGCGGGATCGGCGACCACGGTTAGATCGGCTTTCGGGTCCAGCCCGACATAGGCGGCCAATGTGTCCATCAGCAAGGGTGTCCCGAGCATACCGACGCTCTTCCCCTTCAGGTCCGCGATGCCGCGGATCTCGCCATGGGCGAACAGCTCGTAGCAGCCGGCATGCACGCCGGTAAGAATGGTAATCGGCACGCCGGCATCGATCGCGCCGATGTGATCGATCGACAAATGCGAACCGAAATCGAACCTGCCGCGCCCAAGATCCTCGCACAACGTTGCCGCAGTAGTATCCACGTAGCGGACATCGGTAAATCCCTCGGCGCGCAACAACGCCTCGCAAACATATTGGGGGGCAAAACAGATGACCGGGATCTTCGCCAGCCGGACGCTGGTGGTCTCCAGCGCCCGCTCGGCCGCCCGCGCGCGCCGAATGGGAGCCGGAAGAAAGCCGGCGCCCCCGGCCAGGGCAGTCATGGTAAGAAAGCGGCGTCGGGTCTGCATCATTGGCATTGGAATTCCTCCTTCAGCGCTCACGCCTTCAGCTCGCGTTTGACCTCGTTGAAGAAGCGCCAGTCAGTGCCGTCGGCGATGATCTTCTGCGGGCTCGATTTGACCATGCCGACTTCGTGCAGGCGCAGGGCATAGAATCGGATCGTATCCTCGGGGTCATACTCACGCCATTTGTCGTAGGGCACCTCGGTCAAAGCCTGGAACGCATAATCGTACCGGGGCGTGAACCGCCATTGACGAGGCGTTGCGCGGCGCCCGCGGGGTCGCTAACGCAGAGGTCATCGGCTTTGAGCATGGCCCGTACTACCGCTTTTGTCGCGATCGGATAATCCCGGACGAACGCGCGGTTGCCCGCCAGCATGCAGCAAAAATATTGCGACCACGGCCGGTCGAGGGCGCTGTTGACGATGACCCGCCCGATATTCTGCGCCCGCAGCTCTTGCGTGTCCGGGGGAAAGCCGAGGAAGGCATCGACCTTCCCGCTCGTGAAAAGGTCCATCGCGACAGGCTTCCCACTCGTGACCCAATGCAGATCCTTACCCGGGTCGATGCCGACATGGGCGGCCATGGCGGCAAGAAACAAATGGCCGGGCGATCCCAAATAGGTGATCCCCACTCGCTTGCCTTTCAGTTCGGTGAGGCTGCGAGTGGCGTCGTTGACAAAAAGCTCGAAGCAGCCAACGTGCACGCCGCCGAGCACCGTCAACTCAATCCCGCGGTCGAGGCCGGCGACAAGCACGGACGAAAAGTTCGAGCCGAAATCAACCTCGCCGCTCGCAATCCCCTCGGGCGTGTTGTGGCCGGGAGCCAAACGCACGTAACGAACATCGGTAAAGCCCTCGGCCCGCAGCAATTCTTCGGCGACGTATTGCGGTGCAATGCAAATGCCGTCAACGCTGGCAATCCGCACGCTGGTCGTTTCGAGGCCGGGCTGCGCAGCTCGTGTCGGCCGCGCACCGAGGAGCCCGGCGGCACCCGCCAGGGACACGCCGGTGAGAAACCGCCGCCGGGATTGCTTCATCTGCATCGAAAACCTCCCACCCCTCTGTATCACGCCTTCAGCTCACGTTTGAGCTCGTTCAAGAAACGCCAATCGGTGTTTTCGGCGATGATCTGCTGCGGGGTCGGTTTGATGAAGCCCACGTCGCGCAGGCGCAGCGCGAAGAAGCGGATCGTGTCCTCGGGATCGTATTCCCGCCATTTGTCGTAAGGGATGTCACGGAGCGCTTGCAAAGCATATTCGTAGCGCGGAGTGAAACCCCCGTCGACCAGCCGCCGGGCGACGCGCGCCGGGTCGCTTGCGCAGAGATCTGCCGCCTTGAGGATGGCGCGCAGCGCGCGCTTGGTGGCGACTGGGTGGCTGCGGACATAGTCCGGGTTGCCACCCACCATGCAGCAGAAATACTGGGACCATGGGCGGTCTACGGCACTGCTGACAACGACGTTGCCGATCTGCCGAGCGCGAAGTTCCTGAGGCTCGGGCGGAACCCCAGAAACGCGTCAACCTTGCCCTGCACGAACAGCTCGATTGGCTTGACCGAGGAGTTGACAACCCAATTGATGTCCTTGGCGGGGTCGAGCCCGACATGGGCAGCCATCATGTTGACGAGCAAGCTTCCGATCGATCCCACAGCCCCCACGCCCACGCTCTTGCCCTTCAGGTCGGCGATGGTGTGAATGCCGTCCCTGCCGAACAATTCGTAGCAGCCGACATGGACGCCAGCCAGCAACGTGACGCGATGCCCGGCGTCGATCGCCGCAACGTAATTTATAGCATAGTTCAAATTGAAGTCGGTCTCCCCGCGCGCGACCGCTTCGATGGGTGCTGCGGTAGCCGTAGGCAAATCGACATAGCGGATATCGGTGAAACCCTCAGCACGCAGCAATTCCTCTGCAGCATAACCGGGAGCTATGCAGATCGCCGGCGTCTTCGGTAGGCGGATGGTTGTTGTTTCGAGGGGTTCGTCGGCGGCCATCGCTCCCATCGGAGAGACGAAACCGGCGGCGCCGGCGAGTGAAAGGGTGGTCAGAAATTGGCGTCGCGTCTGCGTCCTCATCGTCTCCTCCTGTAGTGTTCACGCTTTCAGCTCGCGTTTGAGTTCGTTCAAGAAGCGCCAATCGGTGCCGTCGGCGATGATCTTCTGCGGGCTCGATTTGACGAATCCCGTCTCGTGAAGACGCAAGGCATAGAAGCGGATCGTGTCCTCGGCGTCGTAGTCTCGCCATTTGTCGTAGGGTAGCTCGCTGAGGGTCTGCAGCGCATAATCGTATCGCTGTGTAAAGCCGCCATCGACGAGCAGTCGTGCAGCACGCGCCGGCTCGGTCGCGCACAAATCGGCCGCCTTGAGAATGGCTCGCGTCACCCGTTTGGTGGCGATCGGATACTTCCGTACGAATTCACTACGGCCCGCCAGCATGCAACAAAAGTACTGCGACCAGGGGCGGTCGGCGGTGCTGTCGACGATCACATGACCGACCCCACGGGCGTGCAGCTCTTGCGGCTCGGGCGGCAAGCCCAGGAAGCCATCGAGCTTTCCGTCGACGAAGAGCTGCATCGGCGTTACCGACGGGCTGACAACCCAATTGATGTCTTTGCTCGGATCAATCCCGACTTGCGCAGCGATTGGCGCCAGGAACATATGCTGGGGCGACTTCAACGCGCCGACGCCAATAGTCTTGCCCCTCAAGTCGGCGACGCTGTGGATATCCTTATTGGCAAATAGTTCGAAGCAGCCGGCATGCACCCCGGTCAGTACCCTAACCGCCATGCCCTGATCAATCGCGTAGACGAGCACCGGGGCAAAGTCTGTAATGAAGTCAAACTCTCCGTGCACAAATGACTGATATACAGTATCAAACGCAAACGAAGTCGACACGTAGCGAACGTCAGTAAAACCCTCGGCACGTAAAAATTCTTCAGCGACGTATCTCGGAGCGTTGCATATACTAGGTGACCTTTGGATGCGTACGGAGGTTATTTCGGGCGCGCCTTCCTCAGCGAGCGCCGGGAGAGGGCGCACAAGGCGGACGCCGGCCGCCAGCGAAAGCGTCGTCAGAAAGCGACGTCGGGTCTGCGTCTGTGACATTGGAAGTCCTCCCTTATGGCGTTCACGCCTTCAGCTCGCGTTTGAGCGCGTCCAGAAACCGCCAATCCGTGTTCTCCCCGATGATCTTGTTCGGGTTTGATTTGATCAACCCGGTATCATACAGGCGAAGCGCGTAAAAGCGCATCGTATCCTCGGGATCGTATTCCCGCCACTTGTCGTAGGAATTCTCGCTCAGGGTCTGCAACGCGTAGTCGTAGCTGGGGGTGAACCCGCGATCAACGATCTGGCGTGCTGCGCTCGCCGGGTCGGCGGCGCACAGGTCCGCCGCCTTGAGGACGGCGCGCAGCGCGCGCTTGGTGGCGACGGGATAGTTGCGGACGAATGCCGGGTTGGCGCCCAGCATGCAGCAGTAGTATTGCGACCAGGGTAGATCGACAGCGGTATTGACGACATGCCCGATGCCGCGGGCGCGCAGTTCCTGTGGCTCCGGCGGAAAACCGAGAAACGCATCAATCTTGCCTTGCTCGAACAGCTCCTTCGGCTTGACCTTCGGGTCCGCGACCCAGTCGATATCCTTTTCGGGGTGAAGCCCAACCTGAGCCGCCATCAGCACCAGCAGGATGTTGGGGAGCGAACCGATCGCCTGGACGCCAACCCTCTTGCCCTTCAGGTCGGTGATGCCGCGAATGCCTTCACGGGCGAACAATTCGACGCAGCCCACCATCACGCCGGCGATGACCGTGACCGCGGTGCCGGCGTCGATGTCCCGCGCGAATTGCGGCGCATAGCCCAGGCCGAAATCGACTTTGCCCAGCGCGATCGCTGTCGGGATTTCGGTCGGAGGGATGTCGACAAATCGGATATCCGTAAAGCCTTCATCGCGCAGAAACTCTCCGGCGACATATTGCGGGGCATAGCAAATGCCTTGATTCTTTGTGATCCGCACCGAGGTAGTTTCGAGCGGTCCCTCGTCACCGAGTGCTCGCGGCGTGCGCACGACGCTCGCGGCCCCGGTTATTGACAACATGGCCAAAAAACGGCGTCGAGTCTGGATCAGCGCCATTGTATGCCTCCCTCTGGGCTCACGCCTTCAGCTCACGTTTGAGCTCGTCGAGGAAATGCCAGTCGGTGCCGTCGGCGATGATCTGCTGCGGGGTCGACTTGATCAGTCCGGTTTCGCGCAAGCGCAGCGCGTACCACCGGATCGTGTCCTCCGGATCGAACTCCCTCCGCTTGTAATTGTTGTCCGCCAGTGTCTGAGCGGCATAGTCTGCTCGCGCAATGCGGCCGCCGTCGGCGAGGCGTCGCGCGATGCCGGCGGGGTCCGCAGCGCAGAGATCCGTTGCCGTAAGGATGGCACGCATGACGCGTTTGGTCGCGACCGGGTGCGTGGCAACGAAATCCCGATTGCCCGCCAGCATGCAGCAGAAATATTGCGACCACGGGCGATCGACAGCGGTATTGACGATGACATGGCCGATATGCCGGGTGCGCAGATCCTGTGGTTCGGGCGGGAACGCCAGGAACGCGTCGATCTTGCCCTGCTCGAACAGCTCGATGGGCTTTACTGTGGGGTCGGTGATCCAGTGGATGTCCTTGGCGGGGTCGAGCCCGACCTCGGCGACTAGCAGGGTCACGAGGACATGCGGGGTCGAACCCAAGGCTTGGATGCCGACGGTCTTCCCTTTCAAATCAGCGACGGTGCGGACGCTGTTGCTGGCGAACAGCTCAAAGCAGCCGACCATCACCCCCGACAAGAAGGTGATCGGCTCGCGGGCATCGAGCGCCCTGACCGCCTGATTGGCATAGGCCGGCGAAAAATCGACCTCGCCGCGGGCCAGCGGTTCAGTGGCGGCAGGAGGTGCCTCCACGTAGTGGATATCGGTAAACCCCTCCGCGCGCAGCCGCTCCTCCGCGATGTATAGAGAGGGGATGACGCAGAGACCGGGCTTCTGAAAGCGAACGGTCGTGGTTTCCAGGGGTCCCTCCGCCGCCAGCCCCGGTGGCGCCCGGAGAAGGCCAGCCGCTCCCGCCAATGACATCATCGTCAGAAACCGCCTTCGGGTCTGCGTCATTAGCATTGGGTATCTCCCTTACGCCTTCAGCTCGCGTTTAACCTCATCGAGGTAGCGCCAGTCGGTGCCGTTCGCGATAATGCGCTGGGGACTGTTCTTGATCAGGCCGAGCTCGCGCATGCGCAGAGCGTAGAACCGGATACTGTCTTCCGCTTCGAACTCGCGCCAGGCGTTGTAGGGGTTTTCGGTCAGGGTCTGCAGCGCGTAGTCATAGCTGTCAGTAAAGCCGCCGTCGACGATCAGCCGGGCGGCCTGTTCGGGCGCGCTCACGCAGAGATCGGCGGCTTTCAGAAAAGCGCGAACCACGCGCTTGGTCGCGATCGGATAGCGGGCAACGAATTCCTTGTTGCCGGCCAACGTGCAGCAGAAATATTGCGACCAGGGTCGGTCCACGGCCGTCCTGAGGATCACATGGCCGATTTTGCGCGCGTGCAGCTCCTGCGGCCGAGGTGGAAAGGCCAGGTAGGCGTCGAGCTTGCCCTCGGCAAACCGCTCAAAAGGCTTGGCCGCGGGATCATTGACCATCTTCAGATCCGCTTTCGGATCCAGCCCGACATAGGCCGCCAATGTAGCGACGAGCGTAGTGCTGGCCTCCATACCCACACTCTTTCCCTTCAGGTCCGCAACGCTGCGGATCTCGCCATGCGCAAACAGCTCGTAGCAGCCAGCATGTACGCCAGTGAGAATGGTGATCGGCAGGCCGGCATCGATCGCCGCGATGTGATCGAGTGACAGGTTCGAGCCGAAATCGAAGCTGCCGCGCGCCAGATCTTCCGATAGCTTCGCGCCGGCAGTATCCACGTAGCGGATGTCGGTAAATCCCTCGGCACGCAGCAACGCCTCGCACACGTATTGCGGGGCAAAGCAGATGACCGGGATCTTCGCCAGCCGCACACTGGTGGTCTCCGGCTCGCGCTCGGCCGCGGTCGCGCACTGAATCGGGTTCTGGAGAAAGCCTGCAGCGCCAACCATAGACAGCGCTGTCAAGAAACGGCGGCGGGTCTGGATCAGGGGCATTGTGAACTCCTCTCGGTCAGCTGCAGTGTTCATGCCTTCAGCTCGCGTTTGAGCTCGTTCAAGAAACGCCAGTCGGTGCCGTCAGCGATGATCTTCTGCGGGGTCGACTTGATGAAGCCCGCGTCGCGCAGGCGCAGCGCATAGAAGCGGATCGTGTCCTCGGCGTCGTACTCGCGCCATTTGTCGTAAGGATTGTCGTTCAGCGTTTGCAGCGCATAGTCGTAGCGCGGCGTGAAACCGCCGTCGACGAGGCGTCGCGCAGCGCGTGCGGGGTCGGTGGCGCAGAGATCCGTAGCTTTGAGGATCGCACGCAGCACCCGCTTGGTTGCGACCGGGTGCATCCGCACATAATCCGCATTGCCCCCGAGCAGACAGCAGAAATACTGGGACCACGGGTGGTCTACCGCGGTGTTGACCAGCACGTGGCCAATGTGGCGGGCGCGCAGATCCTGCGGCTCGGGCGGAAAGCCGAGGAACGCATCTATTTTGCCCTGCTCGAACAGCTCGATCGGCTTTACCTTGGGGTCGGTGACCCAGTGGAGATCCTTGACCGGGTCGAGCCCGACCTCGGCGGCCATCAAGGTCAGCAGCGCGTGCGGGTTGGACCCCAGGCCTTGTATCCCTACGGTCTTTCCCTTCAGATCGATGATGCTGCGGATGCTTTCGTTGCCAAACAGCTCGAAGCAGCCGACCATCACACCCGCCAAGAGCGTGATCGGCTCGGCGGCATCGATCGCCCTGACGAAGTTCGACGCATAGTTGGTGTCGAAGTCGACTTTGCCACCTGCGAGCGGCTCGGTTGCAGTAGCCGGCTCCTCCACATAGCGGACGTCGGTGAACCCCTCGGCCCGCAATAGCTCCTCCGCGATGTATTGAGGAGCAACGCAGATGCCCGGGTTCCTTCCTATACGTACGGTGGTCGTTTCGAGCGCCCCCTCGGCCGCCAGCACTCGCGGCGTGCCGAAGGCGGCTGCGCCAGCCGCCATCGTGCCTAGCAACCATCGCCGTGTCTGCATCATGGTCATTGAAGGTCCCCTCATGCCTTCAGCTCGCGTTTGACCTCGTTCAAAAAGCGCCAATCGGTGCCGTCGGCGATGATTTTTTGTGGGGTCGATTTGACGAAACCCAAGTCATGCAGCCGCAGCGCATAATAGCGGACCGTGTCCTCAGGGTCGTATTCCCGCCATTTGTCATAGGGAACGTCGCGCATCGTTTGCAGCGCATAGTCGTAGCGCGCAGTGAAACCGCCGTCGACCAGCTGCCGCGCAGCACGTTCAGGCTCGCCGGCACACAGGTCCGCCCCTTTCAGGACAGCGCGCAGGATGCGTTTGGTGGCGACCGGCTTTTTTTGCACATAGTCCCGGTGGCCCGCCAGCATGCAGCAGAAATATTCCGACCAAGGGCGGTCCATGGCGCTGTTGACGACGACATGACCGATATTGCGGGTGCGCAGTTCCTGGGGCACAGGTGGCAGGCCGAGGCAGGCGTCGATTTTGCCGTCTGCAAACAGCTCGGCCGGCGTCGGCGATTGGCTGGTGACCCAGCGGATGTCGTTGGCGGGGTCGAGACCGATGTGAGAGGCCATGACCGACACGAACAGGTGGTCGCTCGATCCCAATGCCGCCACCCCGACGGTCTTGCCCTTGAGATCGGCAATGCTCCGTATACTGGCATTGCCGAACAGCTCGAAGCAGCCGACATGCACACCACTCAGAACCGTGACCGGGCCACCGCCGTCGATCACAGAGACCCATTGCGGCGCAAAATGAGTATTGAAATCGACCGTGCCGCTGGCAACCGCCGGATTGATCTCCGCGCTCGTCGCCCCCTCGATATAGCGGATATCGGTGAAGCCTTCCGCGCGCAGCAGCTCCTCGATGACGAATTGCGGAGCGTGGCAGAGCGACGGGGTGCGCATCAAGCGCACCGAGGCTGTTTCCAGGCGATCCTCTGCGGCGATCGCCGGTGCTCGGAACAAGCCGGCGGCAGCCGCCAAGGAAAGGCCGGTCAGAAACCCGCGTCGGGTGTGCAAGATTGGCATCGGTTCCTCCCTTCCAGTTCAGACCGCGGGCAGGCTGAGCGTGGTCTTCTCGCCGAGCTCCAGGTGCTGAATATGGCCGGACTTGGCGTTGTCCGGCGTCTGGAAATGGATGTGTATATTGCTGTCGCCCGGTGTGAAGATGCCGCGATGCCGGGTCGAGTGAAAGCCGACAATCGTGGCCTCCGTCTGTGCCAGCTCGAATACGATCTGGATTTTCTTGTGCTCCTCCATGTTGTGCGGCGGGTCCCCGATGCGGTTGAGGATGTGAAATTCGATCAGGTCTTCGCGGCCAAGAACCAGAAACGGCAACGGCTTTTCGGCGTTGAGACCGGCGGCCTCGGCCGCTCTCGGAACAAACCTCTCCAAATCTTCAAAAGATCTGATGTCCGCCGGGATCGGCGTTTCGGTCCACCGCGGCACTTCGGCCCAGACGAAAAATGGTGCACCGGCGGCGAAGCTCTGTGCCACGTTCACCGTCCCGTCGGGCGCCACGCGCGCGAGCGCCGGCCGGCTGTCGGCGATCGTCATTTCGCCGCGCAGTTGTTCGAGCGGGCCGAGACCGTAGAGATGAGCACGGCCGGCGAGGGTGCCGAGGTCGAGTGCGGCTGCGAGTTTGCCGTTCATGATCGTCTCGCGCTGCGCACCGATGAACCACAGCTGGTAACCCTTGCCGCTGACGGTGGTCGGGGCGTCGGCTCGCGCATCGGGACCGAGCCCGCCGATGCCGAGCGCTGCGCATGCCGCGCAGCCGCACAGTGTCAGGCTCGTTTTCAGAATATCGCGGCGCTGGGCCATGGGTTCGGTTGCTTCTTTCAGCAAACTCACGCCTTCAGCTCGCGTTTGAGCTCGTCGAGGAAGCGCCAATCGGTGCCGTCGGCGATGATCTTTTGCGGAGTCGATTTGACCATGCCGGCCTCGTGCAACCGCAGCGCATAGAACCGCAGAGTATCTTCCGCGTCGTATTCCCGCCATTTGGCGTATGGGATCTCGCTCAGCGCCTGCAGGGCGTAGTCATAGCGGGGGGTAAGTCTGTTATCGACCATGTGTTGCGCGGCCCGGCTCGGCTCGCTCCCGCAGAGTTCGTCGGCCTTGAGGACGGCGCGTAACACCCTCTTGGTGGCGACCGGATATCTGCCGACATAATCCCGGCTGCCGGCGAGCATGCAGCAAAAATACTGCGACCACGGCCGGTCAGCCGCACTGTTGACGATGACCCGCCCAATATGCCGGGCACGGAGATCCTGCGGCTCCGGCGGAAAGCCTAAAAACGCGTCGATCTCTCCCTTCTCGTAAAGCTCGGTCGGCTTGACCTGCGGGTTGATCACCCAGTGGATATCCTTCGCCGGATCGAGCCCCACATAAGCGGCCATTGTGGACGTGAACACGTGCTGGCTCGACCCCAGGGCCTGCACGCCGACGCTCCTTCCCCTCAAGTCTGCGATGCTGCGGATGCTTTCGTTGCCAAACAATTCGAAGCAGCCGATGTGAACCCCGGAGACCACCGTTATTGGCGCACCGCCGTCGATTCCAATGGCAAGCGGCGCCGCATACGTCACGGTGAAATCGGCGTCACCGCGCGCGACTGCGGCGATCGCGGGAGCGCCCGCTGCGACCGGACCCACGTAGCGGATATCGGTGAACCCCTCGGCCTGCAGCAGCTCCTCGGCGACGTATTGGGGCGCATTGCAGATCCCGGGGATCTTTACAAAGCGCACCGTTGTGGTTTCAAGCGGCCCCTCCGCGGCGCGCGCAGCCGGCGCGAGGGCGAGGCGCGCGGCCGTAGCCAATGACAGCGTGGTCAGAAATTGCCGTCGGGATTGTGTGACAGGCATCGGTTTACCTCCCTCGAACGCGCTCCCGCCGACCGGGGGCCCGGTGAGATGGCTAGCAACACCCAATCGCGGCCCGCAAATTCTTGTGGTTAAGAATGATTACCATCGGGGAAGTGCGAAGTCCATTCGAAGGGTTGCGATCCGCCTCGCAGCCCTTTTAGGATGTCGGCGATGTCCGGGAAATCCCGGGCGCCGATCAGACGCGACATTAGGGAGGAAACCATGCGTCGTACGTTTATGGCGCTGGCGACAGGCGCCGGCTTGTCGATCGCGCTGGCGGCCAGCGCCGGCACGGAAGAAAACTCCGAAGATTTCATGGCCCTGCACAAGATCGAAATCGCCTTCCACGAGGCGGGTACGACAAAGAACCTGGACCAGATGCTGTCATTGTTCGCCGATGACGCGGTTCTGATCGCCGGCGGCAAGACCTACACCGGGAAGGATCAGATCAAGGGCTTTTGGCAGGCGGCCGGAACCTTCCAGCCGCAAAACCAATGGGTGGCCTATACCCCGGCCTTCCGCATCCGCTACGATGTGCAGGGTGATCAGGCGCACCTCTATTTCGAATGCCTCTATGTCGACAAAGCAGCGAACAAGATCGCCGCACATACCAACTCGGACGATACCCTCGTGCGGGTCAATGGCCGATGGCTCATCAAGGAGATGAAAGCAGCTCCTGTCCCTGAGCTCTGACTTTCCTTCGGATCGTCGGCATTAGACTCGGCTCAAGCTTTCAGCTCGCGTTTGAGCTCGTCGAGGAAGCGCCAGTCGGTGCCGTCGGCGATGATTTTGTGCGGGGTCGACTTGATGAAGCCTACGTCGCGCAGGCGCAAAGCATAGAAACGGACCGTGTCTTCCGCGTTGTATTCGCGCCATTTGTCGTAAGGGTTGTCGTTCAGCGTCTGGAGCGCATAGTCGTAGCGCGGCGTGAAACCGCCGTCGACGAGGCGTCGCGCAGCGCGTGCCGGGTCGGTGGCGCAGAGATCCGTGGCTTTGAGGATCGCACGCAGCACCCGCTTGGTTGCGACCGGGTACATCCGCACAAAATCCGCATTGCCCCCGAGCAGACAGCAGAAATATTGGGACCACGGGTGGTCTACCGCGGTGTTGACAAGCACGTGGCCGATATGGCGGGCGCGCAGATCCTGCGGCTCGGGCGGAAAGCCGAGGAAGGCATCGATCTTGCCCTCGACAAAAAGCTCGATCGGCTTGACCGACGGATCGGTGACCCAGTGGAGATCCTTGACAGGATCGAGCCCGACTTGGGCGGCCAGGAGGGTCAATAGCGCGTGCGGATTCGAGCCTAAAGCTTGTACCCCGACGCTCTTTCCCTTCAGGTCGGCGATGTTGCGAATGCCTTCGTTGCCAAACAATTCGAAGCAGCCGACCATCACACCGGCCAGCAGCGTGATCGGCGCGCCGGCATCGATCGCCCTGACGAAGTTCGACGCATAGTTCGTGTCGAAATCGACCTTGCCGCGCGCGAGCGGCTCCGGGTCGCCGGCCGGCCCGTCGACATAACGGATGTCGGTGAACCCTTCGGCGCGAAGCAACGCTTCAGCGACATATTGCGGGGCAATGCAGATGGCGGCACTCTTTTGCAGGCGGACCGTCGTTGTCTCAAGCGCTCCCTCCCCGGCCAGCGCCGGCCGCGCACCAAGGAGCCCCACGACGCCCGCCAATGAGAGGGTGTTGAGAAAACGGCGGCGTGTCTGCGCGATCGGCACCGGAAATCTCCTTCTTCTTACCCGCTCACGCCTTCAGCTCGCGTTTGATCTGGTCGAGAAAACGCCAGTCGGTGCCGTCGGTGATGATCTTCTGCGGGGTCGATTTAACGAATCCCAGGTCATGCAACCGCAGTGCATAATAGCGGACCGTATCCTCGGGGTCGTATTCCCGCCATTTGTCATAGGGAACGTCGCGCATCGTCTGCAGCGCATAGTCGTAGCGCGCGGTGAAACCGCCGTCGACCAGATGCCGTGCGGCGAGTTCAGGCTCGCCGGCGCAAAGGTCGGCTCCCTTCAGGACGGCACGCAGTACGAGTTTGGTGGCGACCGGATTTTTTTGCACATAGTCGCGGTGGCCCGCCAGCATGCAGCAGAAATATTCCGACCACGGCCGGTCCATGGCGCTGTTGACGACAACGTGACCGATGTTGCGGGCGCGCAGTTCTTGCGGCACGGGCGGCAGGCCGAGGCAGGCGTCGATCTTGCCGTCCGCGAACAGCTCGGCCGGGGTCGGAGACTGGCTGGTGACCCAATGAATGTCCCTGGCAGGGTCAAGCCCGATATGGGCGGCCATGACCGAGACAAACAGATGGTCACTCGACCCCAATGCCGCCACCCCGACGCTCTTGCCCTTGAGATCGGCAATGCTGCGGATGTCGTCTTTTCCAAACAGCTCGAAGCAGCCGACATGCACGCCGGACAGCACCGTCACCGGTGCGCCGCTATCGATCACCGATGCCCACTGCGGCGCGAAGTGCGTGTTGAAATCCACCCTGCCGCTCGCGACGGCCTCGTTGATCTCCGCGCTCGATGCTCCCCGGATATACTGGATCTCGGTAAAGCCCTCCGCCCGCAACAACTCCTCGGCGATAAACTGCGGGGCGTGGCAGAGCGAAGGGGTCTGCATAAAGCGCACCGAGGTGGTTTCCAGACGCTCGTTCGCGGCAATTGCCGGCGCTGGGAGCAACCCGGCGGCGCCAGCCAGTGAAAGGCTGGTCAGAAACTGGCGTCGGGTCTGCATTATTGTCATCGTATTTTTCCTTATTCGACACTGAATTCGGAGCGCGATTGAGGGCACTGGCGGCCCTCAGGCCGTAGGCAGGCTGAGTACCGCTCCGGCACTGATTTCGAGCTTCTGGATATGCCCGGAATTACTGTTGTCCGGGGTCTGGAAATGGATGTGGATATTGCTGTCGCCCGGCGTGAAGATCCCACGGTGCCGGGTCGAGTGAAAGCCGCCAGCCGCATATGGTCAGGCTCGTGCTGAGAAGATCGCGGCGCTGGACCATGGGGTTGCTTCCTTCACCTCCTCACGCCTTCAGCTCGCTTTTGACCTCATTATCGGAAGCCTCCCTGGCTTCGGTGCGCGCCGGTCGTGGCGCGAGGGGCCGGCGACGTAGTTCCGCGAAAGCGGATGGTGCCCGCGAAGGGCTGCTTGTTCGACGCCGGCCGCGAGAACGATATCCAAGCGCGAGCGCCCCGTCCATTATAGTACGCAAGGAATCGCCGCCGGCTGTCGCGGCGCGGTTCGCACCGGGAGCGAAATCGACTATGACCCTATCCTCGCCCACCCTCGATCACGTCGTCATCGACGTACGCGACCATATCGATGAGGCGATGCGCTGTTTTACTTCCCTCGGCTTCCTGCTGACGCCACGGGGTCGTCACACTCTGGGCTCGGTCAATCATCTTGCGATGTTCGCGACCGACTATCTCGAATTGCTCGGCTTTGGCGAGGACGGCACAACCCGTACGGAGATCGCGCGCTTCCCGACGGGCCTGAATGGTCTCGTGTTCAAAACCACCGATGCCGATCTGGTCCATCGGCAAGCACAAACGGCGGCCCTCCCGGTCCTGCCGGTGCAATCCTTCTCGCGCCCTGTCGCGCTCCACGGGACCACGCACGATGCGCGTTTTCGCACCACACGTCTCGACCCGGCCAAGATCACGATCGGCCGCGTCTATTTCTGCGAGCATCTGACCCCCGAGCTGGTGTGGCGGCCCGAATGGCAGGCCCATCCGAATGGTGCCTACGCGATCGCCCGCGTGGTGGTGGCGACCGCCGAGCCGCAGCGGACCGCCGCGCTGTTCCGCGACCTGTTTGGTAGCGGTTCCGTGTCCCAACGCGACGGGCGGCAAGTGGTAGCCGCCGGGACGGCGCAGGTCGAACTCACCCCGCCGGATTTAGTGGCGGCCGAATTCGCCGAGGCGGCGGCGGAGCCCGCCGGCCGCGCGGAGTATATGGCGGCTCTCGGAGTGAGGGTCCGATCGCTGCGGGACGCGGTGCAACGGCTGCGTGCTGTTCCCGGTGTGCGCACCGAGCCGCGGCGGCTGGTGGTGCCGGCCGTCGCCGCCTTCAACACGACAATCGTGTTGTCCGAGTGAGCGGTTTCATCGACGTCGGTGACGACTGCGTGCCGACCGGATTTAGCAACCTCGGCGACGCGATCGACCGATCCGATCCCGACGCAATGGCGGTGATCGATCTCGGCGGCGGCCCATCGCCGCGTTTCTATAGCTATCGGGAGATCGACGCGCTCGCCGGTGCGACCGGGTCGACTACTCTCGCCGGAAGGTCACCACCAGCACGTCGCGATAAGCTGGAAGCCGCGGATCGAGCGGCGTCACCGCCGTCACGCCGTGATAAACCCGGCTGTCGTCGACCAGCGCTGAATCGAGCGGTGCCGTCAATGTAAAACTGCCGAGCGGGCGTTTGACCAGATCGTAGATCGTGGTTTCGCCGCTCGCGATGTTCTCGCGGCGGACCATCAGCACCAGCACCCAATCGACGCCGTCGCGGTGCATGCCTTCCGGCGTCGGGCGTCCCGCCTTACCCGGCAGCGCCTCGATACGAAACTGGTGCAATTCGACATGCCAAGCCGTCGGCCGAACCGCCGCAGGGGTCATCCGGTCGAACAACGCTTGGCTCACCTGCAGGATCGCATTCAGCGCCGGGTGGCGGGCGCTCGCCTCGGTGACCGGCTCGAACCAGCGCTCGATCCCACCGTTGAGCTGGTTGTAGTCGCGGCTCTGATAATGCGGCTGATGCGGCTTGCGCACGATCCCGGCCGGTGAGGCTCGGAAGGCGGCAAAGCTGCGGCGACGGTAGCGACCACCATCGGCCATGTAGGTGTCGATGCCCAGATCGTCCCAGCTGGCGGCAAACGACCCCCAATCCCGCAGCCCGGCCGCCTCCAACGCGGCATGCATTTCCGGCGCCCTCACAAAGGCGAAGCCGTCGCGGCCGATCGTGTCAGCAATGGCGGCAAAGAAATCGCTCATCCGCACTTCCCCGGTCCAAGCCAGCCTTATGTGCTCATTTCGTGTGCAATTCCACCCCGGAATGGAGCGGGTCTCGACGCCTGCGCCGGAGTGTGAGGTCGCTCACACGCGCAATGCTATAATTTCAGATAAATACAACGCATATCGGTGGTGTTTCCACGAGCATATTCCTCTTGCGGAATTCAATTTCGTAGTCTATTAACTATGTTTAGTTGTGTTATTAGTTAATTTCTAACAATGAGGAGATAGAATGAAACCAAGACTGGCGAGCCTTTCTCACCTCAAAGCCATCAACGCGACGGCCGCAAGCTGGATCTTAGCCGGTTTCCTTTCAGCGATCATGTTGGGGATAACCGCGGCTGAGACCCGCGCCGGTTGCAACCCCGCCGACCGCATCGATGCGCAGTGTTATCCTGATCTGCAGACGGCAACCGCAGCGGCACTTGCAGCCAATCAGCCGCTATGGCTGCCGGCCGGCACCTACGCGCTGAACCAGGAGCTCGTGATCGACTATGCGCCACTGGCAGCCACCGGCTTCCAGATCATCTCGGATGGCGCGATTATTGATGCGGCAGCGATCCCGACCGGGCCGGCCGTCGCGGTGCAGTGCAGTGGCGGCACACCAACCAACCCCAAGGGATGCTTCTATTTCCACATTCAAGGTACGCTGTTCGTCAATGCCAACACGACGGGCAGCGCCGTCCGGGTCGGGCTCAACGATTTTTCCGACGCCCAGAACAGCATTAAGATCGACCACTTGGTGGTCAACAACGGCAACCAATCCGCCGTCGCGGCAGTCCGGCTTAATTACGTCCTGAACGCCAGCATCTTCGTCGTGGCAGACAGCGCCGGCGGCGCCGGGATGCTTCTCAACCAAACGCAATTTTCGACCATTCAGGGGGCGGCGTCGGCCACGGGCGGCACGGCCATGAGCATCTCGGAGGGATATACCTTCGCCAATACGTTTCAGGCGCTCGACCTGGAGGTGGCGCAAACCTGTCTTTCGATCACCTCGCCTTACGCGAACGGCAACACCTTTGTGTCGCCCTACTTCAATTGCCCGACGCCGATCTTCGCCACCGCCGGCAACAGCAACATGATGATGAACCCGAGCTATGGAGCAGCCCACGCGCCCGCACCCGGATCCCAGACCGGTATTCTGACCTTCCCGTGACGACTCCTGGGGATCTCACAGCACCGCCTCGGCGACCGCGCGCAACCCATCCAAGGTGGCGCCGGTCAACACCAGCGAGCCGATCCGATGGTCTTTCGCGAGCTCTTTCCAGGCCTGCAGACGATCGCGGATCCGCTCCTTGGTTCCGACCAACGAAATCTCATCGATCAGCGCGTCGGGTACCGCTGCTTCGGCCTCCTTGCGCCGTCCGGCTAGGAAGTGATCCTGGATTGCGCCGGCAGCCGCCTCATAGCCCAGACGCTTGGCCAAGTCGTTGTAATAGTTCTTCGACCGCGCGCCCATCCCGCCAATGTAAAGGGCGAGCTGCGGCCGGACCGCATTGCGGCAAGCCGCGAGATCCTCGCCCATGCTGATGCGGACATAGGGTGCCAAATCGAAATCGGCGAGGGTCTTAGCACCGCCCGCCTTTGTCATCCCCTCCAAGATCGGCGCCGTAATCGTCTGCGGCTTCTCGGGCGACATGAAGATCGGCAATGTGCCGTCCGCTACCTCGCCCGCGGTCCTCAGCCCGGCCGGCGCGATCGCCGCGGTGTACATCTTCAAATTGGGATCGCCGTGGGTGATGCTCCTGAGCGGCTTGCCGAGTCCGGTGGCGCCCGGCCCGATATAGGGGATCTGATAATGTTCGCCTTGAAATTCGAGCGGCGCCTTGCGCTCGAGGATCTGGCGGATGATCGCGATGTACTCCCGAGTGCGTAACAGCGGTTTGCCGAACGGCACGCCATGCCAGCCCTCGACGACCTGCGGGCCGGACGGGCCGATGCCGCAGAGAAATCGATTGCCGGACATGACCTGCAGGGTCATTGCGGTCATCGCGGCACAGGCCGGCGTGCGCGCCGGCATCTGCATGATGCTGGTGCCGGCTTTGATTTTCTTGGTCTGCGCCAGCACCCAGGCAACCGGTGTCACCGCGTCGGTGCCGTAGGCCTCGCCGCACCACACCGCCTCGTAGCCGAGCCGTTCCGCCTCCCCCACGAGGTCCATATCGACCCCGGAGGTGGACGAGAATTTCAGGGTCATGGCCAATTTCATGTTTGAACTCCCTCCGCCGCTCGGGCGACGCGCTCGACGACGCGCAGCCAGTCGTCGAGCGCGCGTTCGGCGGGCTCGACCAGGATATGCCCGACCCCGGCCTCGCAATACGCGGCGAGCCGGGCAGCGAGCGCGCCGTCATCTTTGCCGTCCCAGCCATGACGGAGCGAGATCGCGAACTCGGGTTCCGGCCGCTTTTCGCGCAGCCGCCGCACGATCGGAGCAGCCGCCTCGGGCGACAGGCGCGAGCCGTGCCAGCCGTCGAGGCGCATGGCACGGGCGAGTGCAGCCTCGGAGCTACCGCCGATCCAGATCGGGATCGGCTTCACCGGCTGCGGCAGCATGCGCATGTTGTCGATCACCGCCGGAATGTGGCGCGCCTGAAAGCTGACCGCATCCTCGCCCCACACCGCCAGCATCATCGCGATGCCTTCGTCCATGCGCCGGCCGCGCTCGCGGAACGGCACGCCAAGTGCGGCGAACTCGGCTTCGAGCCAACCGACCCCCGCGCCTAGGATCAACCGCCCCTCCGACAGGTTCTGCAATGTCGCCAATTCCTTGGCAAGCGGCAGCGGGTGGCGCATCGGCAAGACCAGGACGCTAGTGCCGAGCCCGATCCTCCTGGTGAAGGCGGCGGCCCAGGTCAGGGTCAGGACCGGGTCGTAGAACAACGCCGAGGGCGGATAGGGTGCGCCCTTCGGGATGATGATGTGCTCGCTCGACCAGGCATCGGCAAAGCCGAGCTCCTCGGCCTGGATCGCCGCGCGCCGGATCGCCTCCGGCCCGGCCTTGCGCCCGATATGCGGCAGATGAATGCCGACCCGCATGATCCAATCCCCCCGCTCTTTCCTCTCACCCTAACGTGCGGCGGCGAAGAGCCCGGCGCAAGCGCGCTGCGGCCTCGGCGGCGACGTCAGCATTGCTCCCGGAAAAGGTCATCGCAAGGCCGCCCGACCCCAGTCCCAGGCCAACCTCGCGCAGCGTATCCTTCGCGCCGGCACCTACACGTCGCGTCGTTGAGTATTTCCGGGGGTCGCCAGAGCGACGCCCCGGAAAGCTCAAGGAAAAGCGTTCAGGCCTCTGGCCGTTCTTCGATCGCGTCGACGCGATTGGGGTAGAAGGCGAGATAATCCTTGATCGGCGTGACGGCGGCGTAGGGCGCCTCATAACTCCACACCGCGTTGACCGAACGCTCGCCGCCGAGCGGAATGCTGAAATAGCTGCAATCCCCTTTGTAAGGGCAGTAGGTGGAGTGATCGGTGCGGTCCAGAAGCGCCATGTCGACATCTTTGCGCGGGATGTATTGGACCGCCGGATAGGCGGCTTCACGCAGAGTCAGCGCCTCCCGCGTGTCGGCGACGATTCGGCCGCCCAACGTAACCACGATGCGGGCAGGATTGCGTTCGATCGTGATCGGATGATCGGGCCCGGGGATTTTGACCGGCTTTGCTGCGGTTGCGACATTCGGTTCCACGGCTTTACCTCGCTGTGTCCCGCCGACTTCCCGCCATCGACGGAAAGGACGTGGCCGGTAATAAAGGCCGCCTTGTCGGAGCAAAGAAACACGATAGCGTTGGCGATCTCGTCGGGCTCGCCGACGCGGCCGAGCGGCACGGTCGAGACGAGGCCGGCCTTTCTTTCGGCATTGCCGGTAAAGCGGTTGAGCATCCCGGTTTCGGTTGGCCCCGGTGCTACTGCATTGACGCGAACACCCGAGCCCGCGACCTCGAGCGCCGCGGATGTGGTGAGCCCCTCGACCGCGTGCTTGCTGGCGGCATAGACGGAGGCGTTGGGGGTGCCGGCGTGACCGTAGGTCGACGAAACATTGACGATGCTGCCGCCGCGCTGAGCCAGCATCAGCCGCAGCTCGTGCTTCATGCTAAGGAGCGTGCCGAGGACATTGGTATCGAACGTCGCGGCATAGCTGTCGGCGGTCTGCTGCGTCACCGGGCCGGGCTTGCCTTCGGTGCCCGCCGCATCCAGGCGACCGAAGCGCGCGATGGTCTGATCGATCAGGCTGCGCACATCGTCCTCGCGGCGCACGTCGGCGCGGATGAACTCCGCTTTGCCGCCGAACTCGCGCAGCTCAGCAGCCAACGCCTGTCCGACATCTTCATGACGGCCGGAAACGACGACACGGTTGCCTTCCCGCGCAAAAGCAAAGGCCGCCGCACGCCCAATCCCAGTCAGCGCGCCAGTGATCAATACAACAGGGGTGCTCATAGCGCTGGTCCCTCCTATGGAGCTGATGTGCCGGGCGTCCCCGCAAGGGCGGAGACCCACGTCATCGGTCGGCGCCTGCATTCCAGGGATCGACGCCGATCCCGGAGACTTGGGTTCTCCTCGCGGCTCCGAGAAAGACTTTGTAAGATCGAGGTCATACTTGGCAGGCATGGCATGAGAGTATGGAGCTCCGGCATCTGCGTTATTTCGTGGCCGTCGCCGAGGAAGGCAGTCTGACACTCGCAGCCGATCGACGGCTGCATACCGCACAGCCCTCATTGAGCCGGCAGATCCGCGATCTGGAAGCGGAAGTCGGCGTCCAACTTCTGATACGCAGCCCGCGTGGGATCGAGCTAACGGCCGCCGGTCGGGCATTTCTCGATCACGCGCGGCTGGCGCTATCTCAGGTCGAGGCGGCCGGCGAAGCGGCGCGTCGGGCCGCATATCCGGCGAAGGCGTTCTTCGTCATGGGGTTCCTCACCGGAACCGAGTTGGAATGGTTGCCCGAGGCCGTAGGAATCTTGGGCGGCGAATTGCCCAACATCGAAATCGTCATCTCCAGCCAGACCTCGCCGGAACTCGCAGGCGCTCTGTTGCGGCGAAAAATCGACGTGGCTTTTTTACGTCCCGTGCAAGACATGCCGGACCTTATGTTCAAGCCATTAATCAAGGAACCGCTCATCGCCATCCTGCGCACCGATCATCGGCTCGCTGCGCTTAACGCGGTCAAACCGGAGAATCTCGTCGGCGAAACATTCATCAGCGTAGCGAATAACGCGCCCGCAGTGCGTGCCGCCATCGACGATTACTTGACACGCTCAGGGTTCGACATCACGCCCGACCACGAAGCAACCAGTACCTACATGGCGATATCATTGGTAGTGTCGACCCGAGGCATAGCCTTATTGCCGCTCTACACCCAAAACTTCCTGCCGCCCTCGGCCACAAGCCGGCCGCTAAAGGGTAGAGCGCCAACGATCAACCTGGCTTTGGGCTACCACAAGGAGAACAATTCGCCGCTTCTCAAGCTGTTTTTGTCGAGGGTGGACGATCTGATCGATCGCGTCTCGAAAAACGTCCACTGAGCCGTGAGGGTCGATGATACGGCGCTCGACGTGTCACGGCGCGTGCAACCGCCCGTGCCGCCGACATTTTTGCTTCTACCGCAAGGAGAAGGACTGCGATAGAATTGCTGCAGTCGGAGAGTTCGGTTGGCCGATCACCCAACGGCCGCCAACCGTGGAGAGCGCTAGGTTCAACCACCGCAGGGAGTGACGGAAATGGCTTACCACCTGGAAGGGCAGCTGCTCGAGGTCTGCGATTGTCGAGTGTTGTGCCCATGCTGGATCGGAGAGGATCCCGACAATGGGACCTGCAATTCGGTGCTGGCGTATCATTTCGACAAAGGCACCATCGACGGCGTCGATGTGGCCGGGCGGACCATCGCGATGGTCGCGCATATCCCCGGGAACGTGCTGCAAGGCAATTTCCGCGTCGCCCTGTACGTCGACGAGGGCGCCTCGCAATCGCAGCAGGAGGCGATCCTCAACGTGTATTCCGGCAAGCTCGGCGGGCCGATCGCGGATTTCGCCAAGCTGATCGGCGAGGTCGTTTCGGTCGAGCGCGCAGCGATCACCTTCGATCTTCACCAAGGCCGAGGCACGCTCAAGGTCGGCGAGGTCAGCTATGCCGAACTCGAGCCCTACAAGGGTGCCGACGGCTCGACCACGACCCTCAGCAACACGATTTTTTCGACCGTGCCGGGGGCCCCGGTCTTTGTCGCCAAGGCGGCGCAATACCGCTCGCGGCACCCCGGGCTCGGCCACGATCTGAACCTGACCGGGCACAACGCATTGCAAAGCGTGTTCGTCTTCGACGGCTGATCAGCGATCCACCCGCGAGCGTCGGCGGAGGCCGGATGCAGGCAATACGGGCATGGCGCGGGTTGGTGCCGACCCTCGGGCTGCTGATCGCCACCGCCTGGGCCGCGTTGTGGTTGTGGGCGCAGGGTCCGTACGGGCGCTATCTGGACCACGGACGCTGGACCGAGATCGGCGTCGCGGCCGATATCTGCCGCGCGCTGCCAAGGGGCGACGTGCTGCTGCCCGGTCTGTTGTACATCGGCGGGTGGTTGTTGATGACGGCGGCAATGATGCTGCCGACCGTGTTGCCGCTATTGGATCGGTTCGAGCGGCTCACTGCCGCGCGGGCCGATCGGCGCGTCCTCGTTGCCTTGCTGATCGCCGGTTATTTGCTGGTGTGGGCGGCGTTCGGGTTTGCCGCTCATCTGTTGGATACGGCGCTGCATCTAATCATTCGCCAGTCGACCTGGCTGGAAGTCAACGGCTGGGTGCTGGGCGCGATCGTATTGGCTACGGCGGGAGCGTTTCAATTCACCCGCTTGAAGTACCGCTGTCTCGATCGCTGCCGCACGCCGTTTAGCTTCATCACCCAATACTGGCGGGGCCGCCGGCCAAAGTGGAACGCGTTCGTGCTCGGCTGGCACCACGGCGCATTTTGCGTCGGGTGCTGCTGGGCAATCATGCTGCTGATGTTTGTCGTCGGCACCGGCAATGTCGGGTACATGCTCGTGCTGGGCGCGCGATCATGGCGTTGGAAAAGAACGCTCCTTGGGGGCGTCAGCTGAGCCATCCGCTCGGCTTCGCCTTGTTGAGCTGGGCGGCGATCGTAACGGCGGCCAACATTGCTTAGAGGCCGACCGAAAATGATCTCGGAATATCAGGAGTAATTCGTCATTCCCGCGGAAAGCGGGAAGCCAGGAACCCAAAGACTGAAGCGGTTGCTCTGGACCCCCGCTTTCGCGCTACGGCATTCACACATCCGGGGACGGCGAAGAGTCCCGCAACGTACTCCCGCCCCCTTGATGGGGGCGGGTCGGGGTGGGGGTGATGCCACGAGCGGCAGGCGATTGGCGGCGAGATCGGCCGCCGTTGCCCGCTTCCGGCTGCGTCGCGATAGCGTCAGTGCTCACCCCCTCCCAAACCCTCCCCCATCCAGGGGGAGGGCGTCAGCAACGACGGCTGCAGGTGCCGCTAATCCACTCGCGACGCCGCAGAAAATGTGTGAATACCGTAGCGCTTTCGCGGGGTGGCGGTAACCCATTGCAAATGCGCGTGCCATTTTCGGTCGGACACTTAGTCCCGCGGCACATGTCGCCCGCCGGGTCGCGGCGGACATCAATTTGTCAGAAAGGCTTTGGCCTCGGCCAGCTCGGGGCGCTCGGGCGTGGCCTGTTTGCTCAGCGCCACCAGCTTTTGGTAAGCGTCGTGAGCGGCAGCCGTGTCACCCGATTGCTTGGCGGCGCGGGCCTCGCCGAGGACGCTGCGGAAACGGTTAGGGTCGGTGCGCAGCATCTCCTTGTACTCCGTCAATGCCGCGGTGGGCTGGTTGAGTTCGAGCAACAAATCGGCGAGCAATTCGCGCGCCGGGAGCACTGCGGAGGGGGTGGCCGGATGCTTGTCCATCGTCGCTTCGAGATCGGCCGCTGCGCGCACCTGTTCGACCGCCTTCGTGTCGTCACCCTGGACGTGGGCGAGAATGCCGGAGGCCCCAAGACGTTGCACCTCGATCTGATTGGCCCAGTACGTGTCCTTGCCCTTCAGTTTGTCTTCGAGCGATTGCAGCGCGGCGATTTCCGTCTGTGCGCCCGCCATGTTCCCGGTCCGCGCATCGCCGAGCGCGCGGGCGTAGGAGATCATCGCCTCGGCCCACGGAAACCGCTCGAGCGGGAACCCGATCGCCGGCGCCGACAATGAGGCGGCGGCCGCCCAGTCGCGGCGCTCGAGCGCGTAGCGCACCGGGATAGCGGCGACGGCATAAGCTGTAGGTAGATTGGCGCCAGCACTCTGCTGAAACCCTACCAGCTCGTCGACGACCCCCTTCGCCGGGCCGTCCTGCGCGGTCTGCAAATACGCGTATTCGAGATAATCCATGGTGTGGACGGTTTCGCTGTCGAAGCCTTCCGGCCCGAGGCTCTTCCGCACATAGGCGAGCGCTGCGGCATTAGCGGCGCGGTTGGAGTCGATCAACTCCTGCCACATCCCGAGCCGCGTGAAGATGTGCGAGGGCATGTGCAAGGCATGCGGCACGTCGGGCGCAATCTTGGCGTAGCAGATCGCCGCGTCCAGCCCCGCCTGGGCAAATTGTGCCGAATCATCACTGTGGATCAGGTAGTGCACGACACCAGGATGATTTGGCTGTTCCTTCCAGACCTTGTTCAGGATCTCCGCCGCCTTCTTCTGATTGGCATAGGTCTTGTCGGTCGGCAGCGCGGTGGTGTCGAGAGCCAGCGCATAGAACACCGCGGCTTCACGGTCCTCGGGGTAGCGCAGATAGACCTGCTCCATTGCCTTTTCGTAGGCGACGGCGCGGCTGCGATGGTCGAGCTTGTCATTGTCGCGATAGAAGGCGGCGATTGCCGCGATGTAGTCCTTCTCGCGTTCGGTCTTCGTCGGTGCCGCCATCGCCTTCTCGACCGCCTCCGAGCCCGCCTTCAAGGCCGCTGGGCTGGGTGGATACCACAGCGGGTACCAGTGGCTCATCGCGATGCCCCAATAGCCGATCGCGCAGTCGGGCTCGGCTTCGGTGACCGCGGTGAAGTCTTTCAACGCCTCGGGATACCAGAAAGAGTGCAGGGTCCATACCGCGTGCTTGAAGGCGTGCTGCACGGCGGGACTGCACGAGGTCGCAAAGTCGACCTCCTCGACGATCTTCGCCCCAGTGTCCGCCCGCGCCGCGGGTTGGAACGGCAACGCAAGCAACGCAGCAGCGGCAAAGAGCACTCCAATGCGACGATCCGTCATGGCGATCTTCTCCCCGAGACAGTCCTCAAGCCCGTCCGACGGTAAATGCCCGGAAGGCCCGCATGTGTGACGCAGCTCACACTCGCCGGAAAATTACCAGAGCGGCGCTGCGTCCACCAGTTTCGCCCAACGGAGCCAGGATGCTGTGCCTGCTCGCCGATGCCCACATGCGCCTCAAAGCGAATTCAAAAGGCCACCAGATCGCTCTTCTGCTGTTCGGTGAAGCCGATGCCGAAGCGCTGATCGTAAAAGTTCACCACATCCAGCAAGGTGGCCGCCGATCCGTTATGGAAATACGGCGCCCGTGTCGCCAACCCGCGCAGGATTGGCCCCTTAGTCTTGCCGATATCGGCGCAGTTGCCGCTGATCATCGCTCGCCCGATATCGGTGACCTCGAAGGTCTGTCCCGCGAGCGAACCGGCCGTGCACAGCACCGTGGATACCGGCAGCCCGGAGATGTCCAGGACGGGCGGTGCAAGCGCGCCGGCGTCGGTGACCCCGATATTGAGGGGTGCTTTAACGGAATGGTTGCCGGCATTCGGGGTATCATGACAGGTGCCGCAGAAGCCTTGGACGCTCGGCTCGCCCAGCACGTCATTGATCCCGGCCACCCCGGTGATCGTGATCGGCACCGAGTTGAACACCTGTTCGCCCCGCGCGATCGCGAGGCGCGCCTCCGTGATGGGATCGCCGCCGGTCAGCTTCGCCCAGGCCTGGTAAGCCGTGAAAATTACCGGGTTGAAGGTCTGCCGGTCACAGCCGAACGGGTCGTTGACGCAGATGAAGAAGCTGCCGAGCTCCTGCGCCAAGGATATCGGGCCGCCGCTCGCGCCGTCGGCGGCCAGATAGCCGGCGGCCCGTCGACGATCTGTGCGGCGAACAAGCCTATTCCTGACGGGGTATTGATGCAAGGAACGGGTGTGAAGGCAGTCGTGCAACCCTCGAAACTGACGATCTGCTGCTGTTGGGCTGCAGTGGGCGCCGTGTTGGCTTGCGCATGAATGAGCGTCGCGTCCACCGCCTGGCTTAACAGGCTAGGTTCCCGGCCATCCCACATGATCGTGCTGAGAAATCCCAGATTGGCTGAGGGAAGCGGCCGCCGATAGAACGAGGCGGTGCCGCTCTGCGCACCGGTCAGACCCGTCGTCGGATCGGTGTTGCAACGATAGGCGACGGCGCCGAGCGCCGCGTCGGGCAGCAACCGGCTGCGTTTACAGGCCAGCCTCGGCAATGCGCTGAGGTGGGTCAAGGGATCTTCGGCGTCGGAAACCCGCGCGGCCTTTGCGCGCGCCCGCGAATTGGCGAACCGGGAAGAAGACGCCTCGGAACGGTTCTCCGCCTATTACGGTCTTTTTGTCGGGCATTTGACCCGCTGCGAACCCGCACCTCTGCGCGAAATGGCCGAGCTTTTCCTCCGCGAAGCCACGACCCAGCCGAACTGCCCCGAGGCCTTGATCGCGCACCGCAATTTCGGCACCACCTGCCTCTATTTCGGTGATTTTGCCGGTGCTCATGACCATTATCAGAAGAGCATTGAGCTTTACGACCCGGGGCGCCATACCGATTTCGCCAACCGGTTCGGCCAGGATCCCCTCGCCGCAGCGGAGATTTACGATGCCCTCACATTGTGGGTGCTCGGTCGAACCGACGAGGCTTTGCCGCTTGCCGACCGCGCCCTCGCCGACGCCGAGTCGGCAGCGCATGCTCCAACAATGGGCTTTGTTCACTATTTCGGGACACTGCTGGGTCTCGTACGGGGCAACTCCGAAGCAGTCGCGACCCACAGCCAGGCGTACGCCGAGCACGTGTCTCGCTACGATCTCTCGCCTCATTGGGCCGGTTTCGCGACATTTTTTCAGAGTTGGGCAAAGAGGGCCAACACCGCCGAAAAGTCGAGACTCGCCGAGATGCGACGCGGCCTCGCGATCTTTCGGGAGCAAGGTATGGTTTACCTCGTGCCCAGTCTCGAAGCGGCTCTGGCCGAAGCCGAAGCGAGTGCAGGCGAGACTGATGCCGGGCTCCGGCGCTTGCACGAAGCGTTCGTCGTGCTGGAGCGCACCGAGGAGCGGTTTTACGAGGCGGAGATACACCGCATTCGCGCCGAGATCTTGCTGAAGGCCGATCCGGCCGATACTGCGGCGGCCGAGCAGTCTCTGCGGGCGGCGATCGCCATCGCGCAGTCGCAGAGAGCGCGCAGCTTCGCACTGCGCGACGCGCTCTCGCTGGCGAAGCTTTATCGCGCGGCGAACCGCGACGCTGATGCGCACGCCGTGCTGGCGGCAGCGGTCGAGGATTTCCCGCCGACCCAACAATTCCCCGAACTCACCGAGGCGCAAGCCCTTCTCTCAGCGCTAAGCCCTTTAAGATCAATTCCCTCCGACGAGCCAAGGCGGCATTCCCTCGTCGGCCGGCGCGCCGATCCTACCTGAATGACCGGCCTCGCTTCGCTATCTCCTCCGATGGTCGCGCGGCCTTCCCCAGCTGCCTAGGTCCGACCCGCTCCGCAAAGCGCCGCAGGGCCCTCATGCCCGCTCAGGTGAATCCGGATGCGTGTGGATCGTTCTCCGAAACGCGGCGGTCACCGCTGCGTCAACATCAGACCGCCCTCTGGAGATCGGTTCTGGAGAAGTCCGGGCTGATCCCCATGATCGGAAGATATCGATCAGGGAGCGCTTTTGGTCAAGATTTGGAGCCGGCCTGAGGCAAGCGGTCACGCGCCCGAGCCAGCCGCCTTACGGATTTTTCAGCGCGGAATCCCGCCTTCTTGAATTCCTCTGCGCCGCCGAGAAATTCCCCTGCTCGACCGAAAAATTCCTCTGCTAAAGGCGCAAAATTCCGCTGCTCCGTGAGCAGCAGAATTCGCTCTTAAGCATTTGAAATATTTATCTTTTATGGCACACAGTCGAGCTGTTTTTCTGGGGAAAACCGCAAAATTCCGCTGCTATCAGGGGAATGGCGACGGTGCTTGCCGCCCGGGTCAGGGCGGTTCATTCTGTTGCAGCGGCAAATCGTGAGGAGCGGCAGCGATGACGGACAGCTTTCCGCATGACGGTCTGGTCGCAGTCGTCAAGCGCGATTGTCCGACCTGCGTGCTCGCAGCGCCGGTGCTCGGCGATTTGGCGCGCGATGTCGGGTTAAACGTCTACACACAAGACGACCCGGCCTTCCCCGAGACCGTGCCCGGACGCATCGACGACACCGGCCTCGACGTTTCGCATCGTCTCAAGATCGAGATCGTGCCGACCCTGATCCGCTTCGAAGCGGGTCGCGAGGTCGACCGTACCTATGGCTGGGACCGCGGCGAATGGCAGCGGCTGACCGGGGTCGCCGGGCTCGGCCGCGATCTGCCGGAGGCACGGCCCGGCTGCGGCGCCAAGAATGTCGAGCCGGGGGTGATCGAGCGCCTGAAAATCCGCTTCAACGAGACCGGGCTCAGATCGCGCCGCATCGAACTGGGTACGCACGAGGACGAGCAGGAGGCGATGTATGCGCGCAGCTGGTCGGACGGCTTGCCATTGGTGGCGCCGACCGAGGAGCGCGTGCTGCGCATGCTCGACGGCACGGCGCGCGACCCGCAGGAAGTCCTGAGGCGGGTGCCGCCCGCACTCGCCGCTGCGACCGTCGAGAAGATCGCGATCAACGCGGTGATGTCCGGCTGCAAGCCGGAATATCTGCCGGTCCTATTGGCCGCGGTCGAGGCGGTGCTCGACGAGAGCTTCGCGATGCACGGCGTATTGGCGACGACGATGTTTGTCGGCCCGGTGCTGGTTGTGAACGGCCCGGTCCGCCGGCGGATCGGGATGAACGCGAAGGGCAATGCGCTGGGGCAAGGCAACCGCGCCAATGCTGCGATCGGCCGCGCCTTGCAGCTTGTGATCCGCAATATCGGCGAGGGACGTCCGCAGGAGGTCGATCGTGCTACTCTCGGCAACCCCGGCAAGCTGACCTATTGCTTTGCCGAGGACGAAGAGGGGTCGAGCTGGGAGCCGCTGTCGGTCGAGCGCGGCCTCAAGCCTGGCCAATCGGCGGTTACGGTGTTCGCCGGCTACGGCCTGCAAGGCATCGTCGACCAGAAGTCTCGCGACCCCGAGAGCCTGGCGCGCAGCTTTGCTGGGTCGCTGAGGGCGCTGAGCAACGTCAAGCACGCGCCCTCGTGCGATGCGCTCCTGGTGGTCTGTCCCGAGCATCATCGCACGTTCAAGAATGCCGGTTGGTCGAAGGCGCGGCTTTACGAAGAACTCTATCGGCTGTGTGAGATTCCGGCCTCCGAGCTTGACGGGGGCCGCCCGTCCTCGCGCGTCGGCGGCACCGTCAACAAGTTCCGTCCGGGCGGATTGATGATCGTCCGCGCCGGCGGCGACGCCGGCATGTTCTCCGGCATCATCGGCGGCTGGGGCGTGGGCAGTCCCCGCAGCAGCCTTCCCGTAACCAAGGAGGTCCGACCATGACCGTATTGCTCGACCCGACCTCGGAACGAAGTCCGACCATCCGGCCGCGCCTGCCCCGGCCGGAGCGGCTCGACGGGCTCACGATCGGCATTCTCGATATCGCCAAATCGCGTGGCGATGTGTTTCTGCACCGGCTCGGCGAGCGGATCGGTGACCGGGGAATTGCCGTCAAGCACTATGCCAAGCCGACCAACACGCGAGTGGCGCCGCTGCCGCTGCGGCAGCAGATCGCCGCCGAAGTCGATCTAGTCATCGAAGGATTGTCCGACTGAGGGTCCTGCATTTCGTGCTGTACGCATGACATGGCAGATCTCGAAGCACGCGGCATTCCAACAGTAGGCGTCGCCACCACCGAGTTCATCGAAGGTGCCGCCGCCCAAGCAAAATCGCTCGGAATCGACCCGGCGCTGGTGTTCATTCCCCACCCGGTCCAGGACCGCACCGACGACGAACTCAAGAAGCTCGCCGACGACCACCTGGCGTCGATCCTGGCGATGCTGGTGAAGGGCAGCTAATCCACCCTGTCCTCACCCACCCAGCCCGCAAGGCTGGGTGGGTGAGGGCGCAGCCGCCGCGGTGCTGGCCTGGATCATTCACCGGTGCGGTGGGATCGTCTAATCTACTTATCGATGAGCCTCACAACCTGGGCCCGCCGGCTTGGGACCATTGCGGTCGACGAATTGCCGGGCAGCGTCTTCCGCTATGTGCTGGCGACGAGCGGGGGACACCAGCTCCTGCTCCTGGCGCTGACCGTCAGCGTCTTCCTCATCGAAGTGGTCCCGCTCGAATTGCAGCGCCGGATCGTCGACAACCTGGTAAAGGACCGTCCCTATGATCGGGTGATCCTGCTGTGCGCGGTCTATGCCGGTGTCGTGCTCGTCCAAGGCGGCACCAAGCTTGGCCTCAACGTCTATCGCGGCTGGGTCGGGGAGCGGGCGACGCGCGAACTGCGCCACAGGATCCACAGCGTCATCGAGGCGCCCCTCACCTCTTCGCCCGCCGCCGAGGCGCAAGGGATCGCGGTCTCGATGATCGTCGCCGAGGTCGATCCGATCGGCGGATTCGTCGGCGGGAGTGTCTCGGAGCCTCTGCTTCAAGGCGGCATCCTCGCCTCGGTGCTCGCCTATCTCATTCATATCGACCCGTGGATGGCGCTCGGCGCCTTCGTCCTCTTCATCCCCCAGTTCTTCTTTGTTCCGCTGATGCAGGCGGCGGTCAACCGGCGCGCCGGAGCCCGCATTCGGATATTGCGCCAGCTGGGTATCGGCGTGATCGACCAAACGAATGGACACTTCCGCGCCGACGATCAGCGGATCGACCGGGTCTTTTCCCTCGACATGGGAATCTTTCGCTTCAAATTTACGATGAACTTCTTGATGAACCTCTGCAGTCATCTGCAGATCGTCTCCGCCCTGCTGATCGGCGGATGGTGGGTCCACACAGACCGGCTCGAGCTCGGCGGCGTCGTTGCGTTTATCTCTGGGATCAGCCGGTTGAACGACCCGTGGGGCGATCTCGTCAACTACTTTCGCGATCTGACCGTCACTCAGGTCAAATATCGCTTGCTGGCGAAAGCGGTCAACGAACTGGCCGGCGACCGCCCCGATCTCCCCCAAACCGCGGTTCCTCAACCCTCGCAAGATATGATGGAGCCGGCGCTTCCTCGATAGCGGTAGCGGACGAACTGGGTGCCCTGTGGTTGTCGGTGCGCAACCCGGCGGCCGTTTCGCGCGCCCAAGGCACCGTCCGGCTCGAAAGACCTGTGGCCTCGGCAGGGATCGAGGCGCTATGCCTACAACTCGTAAATATGGTTAATGTAGGCTGAAATCTGACGTTCAGTACGGGCGACACGACGGTGACCAACTATGCGCACCACAGGCCAGGAGCCGGCGCTGTGGCATCGCTGGGCTCGCAGCCTTTCTGACGCGATGGCGCGCGAAATCGCTTTGCCCCAAAGGAAAACGCATTCAGCTGGCGTGGCATGGGCAATCTCGTGATCTTTGGCGTCAGCAACCTGCTGGGCGACGTTTTTGACTGCGCACTCGCCCTGGGCCACCGAATCTCTTGCGTCGTGCTCAACCAAGCCGAGGTATTGCGTCCGCGCACGAAGGGCGTACATGAGCGGATCCGGCTGCTCGCGTCTCCGCCGCGGCTCGGCGGCATCGACAGCTTCGTACCGCAGCAGGACGAGATTTATGTGCTGGGGACCACCCACCCGAACCGAGCGGTCCTAGTTGAAGATCTTAAAGCTCGGTTCGGCATCGTTTTGGCGTCGTTGGTTCACCCGACAGCCTATGTCTCTCCGCTGGCCCGGCTCGGCGTAGGCGTGTACATCGGAGCGCAATCGGTCGTCGCGCCCGGCGCGGTGCTCCATGACCACGTGTTCGTCAACCGTGGCGTCACTATCGGCCACGACGCGTGGTGGAGCCTTTCGTCCGCCTTGGCCCCGGCTGCCATCTGGCTGGCCATGTCGTCGTCGGCCGCGGCACGACCATCGGCATCGGCGCCACAATCATAGAGGAGCTGGTGATCGGTTCCGGCGCCGTGATAGCCGCAGGCGCGGTGGTCATCGACGACATCGACGCCGGAATATTGGTCGCGGGAGTACCCGCCACCGCCAAACACCGAGTGGACGAGCAAGATACATGACGATGGAGGGATCGATGCCCTTGCTGCAGGTCGGTCGTCCGTGCCTGCCCCGCGCGGAGACGCTGCTGCCTTATCTGCACCGTATCGACGAATCACGCTGGTACACGAACCACGGACCGCTGGTACAAATGTTTGAGGCGCGCCTCACGGAACATTTTCAGATTGCGAGCGCCCGCGCTGCGCATGTGGCGACGGTTGCCTCCTGCACAACCGGACTTATCCTGGCCTTGAAGGCGGCGGTCGGCGAGCGGCGCGGCGTCTGCCTGCTACCGAGTTGGACCTTTGCTGCCACCGCCTGCGCGGTATCTGCCGCCGGGCTGGCCGGCCGCTTCGTCGATATCGAACCGGACAGCTGGTTGATCGATCGCCGGCAGCTGGTCGAATTACTGACTCTCGCTCCGACAGAATATGCGGCCCTGCTGCTAGTGCACCCGGCCGGGGCAGGAATCGATCCGGATCCGTGGCGGCAAATCGCTGTCGACCACGACCTGGCACTCGTCGTCGACGCGGCCGATTGCTTCGATTGCGTGCGTCCGGAGCCGGCGCTGCAAGTAGTCAGTCTGCATGCTACAAAGGCCTTCGGGATTGGTGAGGGCGGCTTCGTATTGTCATCCGAGGCGGATGGGGTGGAGACGGTGCGGCGGCTCAGCAATTTCGGCTTCGCCCGCGGCCGGGTGACCGACCTGCCCGGAATCAATGGCAAGATGAGCGAATACGCCGCGGCGGTCGGTCTCGCCGCCCTAGATGCCTGGCCACACATCCGGTCGCGTTGGCGCGACCAAGCCGGCGCTTACCGCCGCGTGCTCGCCACCTATGATCTCGACCTTCTGATTCCCGCCGGCTCAGCCTGCGCCGTCGCAATGGTCGATCTTGGTGGCCCATACGCCGCTGCGGTTGCCGACGAATTGCTGGGGGAGGGCGTCGAGACCAGGCGCTGGTGGGGTGAGGGATGTCACCGCCAGCCGTCCTTCGCCGACTGGGCCCATGGTCCCATGCCGGTCACCGAATCCCTGGCCGCGCGCGTGCTGGGGGTCCCGTTCCATCTCGACCTCAGCGAATCCGACATGGCCCGGATCGGGCAATTGGTGGTCCGAGCTCTCGCGCACCGCAAGCAACTGCGGATATGAAGGCGGTACGTCGCGCTATAGGCGGGCGAGGTGAGAGACACCGGGGTGCACCGGGACGCCGTCGGACCGTACGAAGTTAGGCGCTGTGTCGATCGGCTCTCGATCACAGCGGCCCTAAGCGGCAGATACTCGAGCAATAAATCAGACATATAGAATCACCGGCCCATGACCCGTCGTGTTCATTTCCCTGTCGGGGGAAAGTCACTCCAGGAGGCGAGCTTGCTTCACCGGCAAGGCCGATTGGATGCCGCGAGACGATTGTATCGGAGCATTTTGCAAACAAACCCCCATAGTTTTGACTCCTTGCATAACCTGGGGCTCATCGAGCTTCGTTTGGGCAAGCCCAAAGATGCGGCCGACCTGTTCCGTCGTGCGCTCCGCCAGCATCCGAATTCGGCCATTACGTGCAACAGCCTCGGTCTTGCTCTGCAAGCCCTCGCCCAATACACCGAGGCAATGACGTGGTACGAGAGGGCACTCGCCATAGATCCTGGCTACGCCACCGCCCACTACAATCTAGGGAACGTGCTTAAGAGGCTCGATCGAGTTGAGGACGCCGTTGCCTCCTATGACAAGGCGCTTACGCTCAAACCGGACCTTGGCCGGGCATCGATCGGACTCGCCGGCGCCCTGATATCCCTGTGGCGCCTCGAAGACGCGATTACCCAGCTCCGGAAGGCGCTGGCCATCGCGCCCGACCATCGCCTCCACAGCGACCTGGTGTACCTGTTGAGCTACCGCTCGCAGGAGACACCGGAAACATTGTTCGCCGCTCATCGGGAGTGGGCAAAATTCTATGCACCCGCGACCGCGAGCCTCGACCTGCAGTTCGCCTGCGCCGCCGACCCAGACCGGCGATTGCGAGTTGGCTATGTGTCGGCGGATTTCCGCAACCATGCAGAATACGACTTCGTCGCGCCGGTGCTCGAAGCCCACGATCGACGTGAGGTCGAAGTCGTGTGCTACTCCGATGTCGCGCGGCCGGACCGCTACACCAAGCGTTTGATCAGCAAGGTCGAACGATGGGTGACGATCCACGGTAAGGACGACGCTGATGTGGCCCAGCGCATCCGCAGCGATGGTATCGACATCCTCGTCGACCTCGGCGGCCATACCGCCAACAACCGGCTCGGGGTCTTTGCCGAAAAGCCGGCCCCGGTCCAGGTCGCTTGGGTGGGCTATCCCGAGACACGAGGACTGGCGGCGATCGATTATCGGATCACGGATGCCACCCGCGATCCGGAAGGCTCGGAGCGTTTCTCCAGCGAGAAGCTGATCCGGTTGCCGCAAAGTTCTTGCTGGCGAAGTCACTTCGAAGCCCCTCTGGTGCAGCCGCCACCGGTCGAGCGGGCCGGCTATATCACTTTCGGCTCGTTCAACCAGCTGCACAAGATGACGCCGGAGGTCATCGAAGTGTGGGCTCGCCTGCTCCGCACCGAACCGAGTTGGCGTCTCTTCCTCGTGGCATCGGCGTTCACCAACCCTTCGGTTGCCGACCGGGTCACCGCCTGCTTCGCCGATGGCGGGATCGATCGCGATAAACTCAGGCTGGCGCCATTTGTCCCGACGCCCGATCACCTGGCGCTTTATCATGAGGTCGATATTGCGCTCGACCCGTTCCCCTATAACGGTCACACCACGAGTTGCGAGGCGCTGTGGATGGGCGTCCCTGTCGTCACGATGTCGGGAGACCGGCGCGTTGCCCGAGTCGGGAGAAGCCTGCTTACGGCCATCGGCTTGCCGGAGCTCATTGCCGATAGCGCCGAGGCCTATGTAGAGATCGCGGCGTCTCTGGCAAACGATGCCGTTCGACTAGCGGCGTGGCGCGCCGGCATGCGCGAGCGATTGCGGACCTCGCCCGTCTGCGACGTCGAGGCCGTGACGCGCGCCGTCGAGACAGCGTATCGCGACGCATGGCGTCGATGGTGCGCGAAGTCCAAGATCGCCGTCGCGCCAACGCGGCAAAGTTGGACAGAGACGGGCAAAACGATACTAGCCTGACATCCGTACCGCGAGTTGAACCACGTCCGCGACATTCTCAATAAATTGGCAATTTAGGCTTGTAATCAGAGCGAGCGATGCCAGCGCCGCCTGAGCGGCAACCGCTTTCACCCTTGAGTTTCACACCGCCGAGCCGCAGGTGTTTGGAACGACCTAGCTTCCCCGGCGAATACCGTCATGCCCGCGAGGGCGACGCGAGGGCGCGCATCCAGCGTGGCCGACACCGGGCGTCTGGCCCTCGACCCCCGCTTTCTCGCTAGGGCATGCACACATCTTCAGCCGGTGTCCCTATTATCGTGGGCCTTTCCCCTCTCCGCCCGCTTGCGGGGGGAGAGGGAGGGGCCCGTCGCGCTAGCGAGGGAGGGGGCGGTGGGTCGCGCTGTTCTTCAGAACGCCGGCTCCCCCACCCCTACCCTCTCCGGAGGCGGAGAGGGGACTACTCAGGAGAGGTGGTAGAGCCGGGTCACGTTCTCGCTGGTGATTTTGCGGCGGACGCTCGGCACGATCGCCGCGAGGTTCTTGTCGAGCGTCTGCAGCGAGTTCGGCCAGATACAATCGGGGTGCGGATAGTCGGCTCCCCAGATGATGTTGTCCTCGCCGATCAGCGGGATGATCGGCTCGAGATACTGGTCCTGCTGGTAGGTGACGTATCCCTGGCGGCGGAAGTAGTCGCTGGGCTTCAGCTTGAAGCCGAGGGCCCGGCCGCGGTCGGCATACTCGGTATCGAGGCGGTCGAACACATAGGGCAGCCACGTTACCCCTGATTCGCCGAGCACGAAGTTGAAGTCGGGATATTTTTCGCAAGCGCCCGAAGCCAACAGCGAGACCAACACTTCCATCG
Source organism: uncultured Alphaproteobacteria bacterium (assembly GCA_963703745.1). Classification (GTDB taxonomy): domain Bacteria; phylum Pseudomonadota; class Alphaproteobacteria; order ATCC43930; family CGMCC-115725; genus AP-15. Next base: position 1,115,287 of record CAVPFL010000004.1, read on the forward strand.
TGTCGAGCTGGAACAAGGCCGAGCGCACCAGCCGCCATTGAGTGAAATATTTCTTCTCCTGCTCTGGCGTGTCCGGCGCGCGCAACGCCTTAAAGCCGGTCGAGTGGAACGAGATCGGGAAACGGCATTCCGCGGCCGCCTCCCACAGCGGATACCAGCCGTCGGTATAGAGCGGTGGAGTCATGCGCTTGAAGGCGAGGTCGCCGCCGCGCAGCCCCATCTTGGCGCAGCGTCGTACTTCCGCAGCGGCCTCGATGGGGTCGGTGTTGGGAATGATGGCGAGCGGAAAGACCCGGTTCGGGTCGGACCGTTTGGCGAAGTCGGCGACCCAGTCATTGTAGATCTTATCGGACCAGGCACGCAGCGGGGCGTCGGCGATCAGATCATTGATCATCAAACAGCCATAGACGATCTCACCGTCGACCCCGTCACGGTCGAGATCGGCCAGGCGCAGCTCCGGCGTTGTCGGCCGAGGTTTGGCGCCGCGGCTGTAGTTCCATTCGAAGCCGAGATCCTTCATCTCGTCGATATGGCCGAACATCCCTCTTTGATAGGGCATGAATCCCGGGCCGATACCGTTCCACATTCCCTTGTCCTGGGCCTCGACGAACCAGTGGAGGCCGTCCTCCATCTCCTCGACGCGAGGCGCCAGGAGCTTCCATTTCGTGGGCACCTCGGACGACCACAGGTCGGGTGGCAAATAGGTGAGATCGATGTGGTTGTCGCCGGAAATCAGCTTCTCTGGCATTGCGGGCTCCTCTTGCTTCCTCGGCAAGGATGTTGATCGGGCATCGTACGATCGACTGACTATCAGCGCTATAGATAATGAGGCGCGTGGAGCGCTCGCCTGATTTGCGTTTGGTACCTAAGATAGGGCTCGGCCTGTAGAATGGTCTGAGGGAGAGGACGCATGGCGGTGCAACTAGGTAGTGGCGTGTACACGTTCGAGGTCAACGAGAACTGGGCGAAACTGCCGGCGGACATCACATTGGGTGACTGTGCGGCAGTCGGTGTCGACCGGCAGAATCGAGTTTATGCCTTCAACCGCGGCGAGCACCCTGTCGCCGTGTTCGATGCAGAAGGCAATTTGCTGCGCACCTGGGGCGAGGGAGTGTTCAGCCGTCCGCACGGCGTGCAAATGGGTCCGGACGATACGATCTATCTGACCGATGATGGCGACCACACGGTGCGCAAATGCACGCTCGACGGCAAGGTGCTGATGACGCTCGGGGTCCCCGGCGAGCCCAAGCCTTATATGAGCGGCGAGCCGTTCCACCGCTGCACGCACACCGCCTTGTCCCCGCGAGGGGATCTCTACGTCTCAGACGGCTACGGCAATGCGAGGGTTCATAAGTACACCGCGGACGGCAAGTTGCTGATGTCGTGGGGCGAGCCGGGCACCGACCCCGGCCAGTTCAACGTTCCGCACAACATCTGTTGCGATCCCGACGGCTGGGTCTATGTCGCCGACCGCGAGAACCATCGGGTCCAGGTGTTCGACAGGAACGGCAAGTTCGAAACCCAATGGAATAATCTGCATCGGCCGAATGGCATGTGCATGGCGGTTGGCCGCGACCCGCTCGTCTATATCGGCGAGGGCGGTCCTTCGGGCGAGATCAACCGGGATTGGCCCAATATCGGACCGCGCGTCAGCATCCATACCTCAAAGGGTAAAGTGCTCGCTCGGCTCGGGAAAATGCACGCCGGTCTCGCCCCCGGGCAGTTCACCTCGCCGCACGGCATGGCCGTCGACGGGCACGGCAACATCTATGTCGGCGAGCTTTCCGGCCGCAGCTGGGGGCGGTTCTCGAAAGATCCGGCACCGAAGCGCCTGCGGGTCATCCACAAGCTGGTCAAAGCTGCCGCCTGACAACACCCTCGGCTACTAGGCCGGGAGTACCGCCGGCAGGCGCGGCTCGCGCGCCTGCCGCGCGACCAGAAACCCGATGACCCCCAGGTTCGCTACGTTAAACAAAGCCCCTGCAGCGAAGGCCGGGGCATAGAAGCCAAAGTGATCGTACAGTGCTCCGGCAAACCAGCCGCCGAAGGCCATCCCGGACATGCTGATGAACAGCAGGGTCGGCACCCGCCACGACGCCTCGGCGGAGGGGAAAAGCTCACGGACCGCCAGCACATAAGCCGGCACGATCCCGCTGAAGCCGAGCCCGTAAGCAGCCGATACGACGAACAACCCGACTTCGTCCTGGGTCGCCGTGAATGCAGCGATCGCCACGGCTTGGCACGCCGAACCGGCGAGTACAGTGCCGAGCCCGCCGATCCGGTCTGCCAGCCATCCCCAGAACAAACGGGCGACAAAGGCGCTGCCGAGCAGCACTGACAGCATGGCCGCTCCATGCGCGGCCGGAATTCCGAGATCAGTGCAGAATGCGACGAGATGCCCGGCCGGCATCGCCATCGGGACGCAGCACAGAAATCCTGCCGCGCACAGCAGCGTTTGCACGAGGTTCGCCGGCAGGCCCAATGCCCGTCCCCGGCGGTGCATCTCCCTACCCACAGCGGCGGCGCCTCGGCTCGGCTGGGGCGGCGGTTGCAGAAAGAGGGCCAACGGCAAAATCGCCGCGGCGACCACTACGCCATAACCCAGCATCGTCGCCTGCCAGCCGAATTGCGCCATCGCTCGTTCGAAAACGGTCGGCCATACCATTCCGGCGACATATTGGCCGGACGAGATCAGGGCGACCGCGGTGCCGCGCCGGCGGTCAAACCAGCGGCTGATGTAGACGACCAGCGGGGGGAAGTGGGTGCTGTTGCCCAAAAGGCCGATCAGAATGGCGTGCCCAAGAAAGAGCGCCCAGATCTGACCGGTCGTCGAGACCGCCAGGCCCAGAGCCGCCATCAGGGCGCCAAAGACGACGATCGACCTCACGCCGATCCGGTCGGCCACCCAGCCCATGACGATGCCACCCATCCCGGTCCCGACCCAGACCAGCGCGGCGGCCAGCGCCACGACCGACCGGTCGGTACCGAGAGAAGCAGTGATCGGCTTGAGCCCAACGACCACCAACAGAGGCGCGCCGTAGGAAATCGCCAGGATGGCGGTCGTGATCGCCGCCGCCACCCAGGACGATCGGCTTTCGATGCTATCGGGAAAGCGGCTCGCGCTCATCGCGGCACCCTAGCAACATCGGTTGACTGCGACACCCGACGGATTGTGGATGCAATCATGCGCGGCCCGAGGGCAATATCGGCCGTGCTTGGCAGCTTCGTGCAAAGGAATTTCCGATGCCGGTTCTTTATGAAAGACGTGGCCATGTCGGCTGGCTCACCTTAAGTCGCCCCGAGGCGCGCAACGCCTGGGGCCGAGGATTTCAACGAGGAGATAGCTCGACATTGTGACGCGATGGCGTCTGACCGCGAAATCAGGCTCGCCGTGTTGACCGGCGACGAGGCAGGCGGCGCGTTTTCGGCCGGGGCCAATCTCAAGAACCCGCGCACCCACGCGCAGGGCTCGATGGCGGAATTCATCGAGGGCCTGCCGCACCGGCACCGCTCGGCCGGTCAAGTGCTGAGCGAGTTTCCCAAGCCGGTTATCGCTGCGGTCAACGGCTATGCTGTCGGCATCGACTGCATCGTGACCTATTGCTGCGATTTGATCATCGCTTCCGATCGTGCCGAATGGCGCCTGCCGCAGGTTGCTCTTGGGATCCTGCCGAACCATGGCGGGATCGTCCGCTTAGCGCGCTGGGTCGGCAAGGGTCAGGCGATGAAGGTCGCCATGGGCTACCCAATGAAGGCCGAGGAGGCGTTCCGCTTTGGTCTCGCCCAGTGGCTCGTCCCCCATGCCGAGCTCGTCGCGCAGACGACGGCAATCGCCGAACGGCTGGCCGAGTTGCCGCCGCTCGCCTCCCGTCTGGCCAAGGAATCGTTGAACCGGGGGCTGGACATGCCCAATGTCGCCGACGCCGCCTATATCGATCTTTATCGATTCATGGCCCTGTCGATAACCGAAGACGCCAAGGAAAGCCATGCGGCCTGGCGCGAGAGGCGTCGCCCAACCGTCCGCGGCACCTAAACCCCAACTGTGCTGGCGCTGCTCCAGGCCGCGGCCTAGAGTGTTACCGCATGATTTAAAGGAAGAAATGCATGACCGCCTTCACCTACGACCACATCCACCTACGCAGCCCCGATGCGGAAGCGACCGCACGCTGGTACGAGAAGATGTTCGGTGCCGAGATCATCCGCTCGGTACAGTCGGATGGCAGACCGCGCCTCGACCTTAATCTCGGTGGGGTGGCCGTGTTCATCGCCCAGGTTCCGCCGGAGCAAGCCGTCGCTGCACCGCCGCAACCCCCTTATCTCGGGCTCGAGCATATCGGGCTGCGCGTCAGTGGGATCGACGATGTCGTGACCGAGCTAAAGAGCAAGGGCGCCGAATTTACGGTGGAGCCGAAGACGATCAGACCCGGTGTGCGGATCGCCTTTCTGCGCGGGCCGCAAAATGTCCATATCGAGCTGCTGGACCGGGACGCCGCCTGACCTCACCCACCCATCGCTGCCGCGATGGGTCCACCCTCTCCCGCCCAAGGGCCCGCCCAAGGGGAGAGGGTGCCGAGGCGCAGCGAGGCGAGTGAGGACGACGCGGACGCTAGGCTATGCCAGGCGGACCTTGACGGCTTCAGGCCCCTTGCGCCCCTCGGCGATATCGATCACGACACGCTGCCCCTCGGTGAGGCTGCCGATCCCCGATCGCTCGAGCACCGAGGCATGCACAAAGGCGTCCTTGCCTCCGCCCTCCCGGACAATGAAGCCGAAGCCCTTCTGAGCGTTGAACCACTTGACCGTACCCACCTCTTCAACGGCGGTTTCGGTCGACGTCCGGTTTGCCGCCGGATAAGTCGACCGGCGTGCCGCCGCCGGCGCGGCCGTGCTGCTGTCGACGCTGAGGACTTCAGTGACCTGCGGTCCCTTCTGTCCGGGCGCTACGCGGACCTCCAGCGTTTCGCCTGGCTGCACCGCCGCAATGCCGTTGCGTTCCAGGACGGTGGCGTGGAGGAAAGCATCCCCCGAGCCGTCCGACATCTCGACAAATCCAAACCCCCGTTCGGGTTTGAACCATTTCACGACAGCGCGTACTGGGGGTCCCGAGGGCGCTTCGAATCTTGTTGCGGGAAAGCGCGGCGTGGCTCCGAATTCGCGCAAATGCGGATCGTAACCGTCATCGTCGAAGTCGCGGCGTCGGCTCTGACGAAAATTCCTATCTCTGATCAAGTCGGCTTCCTGTTGAGTTGGTTCACGGCCCAGTGGAGGCCGCGGAGACCGATTGTTCCAAAAAATCGCGCCGGGCGCGAGCGGATAAATTTGCGGTGACAAGATCGCTCCGCGTCGGCCGCCATCGACGATGGTTTCCGCTTGATCGCGCTGTGGCTCAGCATGTGCAGCCGCCTCTCGGATGGCTCTACCCGCGTGGTGCAAATGTAGCTGATTGGCGGTATCAACGCCGATCGCATCCGGAAGTTCACTTTTGCCTGATGGATGTCGCATGTCGCAGCAGATCGGCGCCGGCGCGCGGAACCAAGTTATATGACCGGACGTTGAGCTCTGGAGCCTCGACCGGCGTAATTTGGCGAGCAGGAGAATGAAGGAATGGCCAACAAACTCGCGGTAGCGATCGGTGCACTCAGCCTCACAGCCGGCGCTTTGGTGCTGGGAAGCCCGGCGCAGGCGCAAGCCGTAAAAGCCGGCACGCTCACCTGCAACGTGTCCAGCGGGTATGGCTTCATCTTCGGGTCGTCGAAGGCGGTCAATTGCACGTTCTCGCCGGTGGGAGGCCCTCCGCAAAACTATGTCGGAACCATCGACAAGTTCGGCGTCGATATCGGCTATACAAAAGGCGGTGTGCTCGTTTGGACGGTGTTGGCGCCAACCACTTCGCCGGCGCCGGGCTCTCTGGCCGGATCCTATGGCGGCGCTACTGCGAGCGCTACGGTCGGCGCGGGTGGCGGCGCCAATGTGCTGGTCGGTGGCTCCGGAAGGACGATAACGCTGCAGCCGCTCAGCATCGAAGGCAATACCGGCCTCAACGTCGCGGCCGGCGTCGCAGCGCTGACCCTGACTCATCAGCCTGGGTAAGAAAATAGCGCACGTGGTCGTCTTCCCTCGAAGAATCGTGATGTCGAACCCTGCGGCGCCGCCTCTCCGGTTCCCTACCGCGCGGGAAAATCACGGTAAAACTTTTTGTTCGTTCGTCTCTCCCTCCATGCCGAGAAACCTCATTCGATCATCTGCTTGGTAACGACATACGGCAAAAATCGAACACTTGGCACGGAAGCTCAAAAATCCTTCGATGCCGTGCGCACCGGAGCGCCATTGCCGATATAAAATTGATTAATTATCAAATACGCACTCTGACTATTTGGTGCGGAACTCCGGGGTGGCAACAGGCGGCAGGGGGGCCGAGCCGTGAACGTTGAATAGAGATGCGCCAAACGCGCAAAACGGGAGGTGAAGGAAACCGTGGCGCCGCAGCACGCAACCAAGCTATATGACCCGACGTTGAGGTTTGGCGCCTCGACAATCGGATATGGCAAGCAGGAGACTAACGGAATGCTCAAGAAACTCGCGGTAGCGATTGGTGCGCTCGGCCTCGCGGCTGGCGCTTTGGCGTTGGAAAGCCCAGCGCAGGCGCAGGGCAGCGGTGTAAAGGCCGGCACGCTATCTTGCAACGTGGCCGGCGGCTTCGGCTTCATCTTCGGCTCCTCGAAAGCGGTCAATTGCACCTTCGCGCCAGTGTCAGGCGTGCCGCAAAACTATGTCGGATCGATCGACAAGTTTGGCGTCGATATTGGTTTTACGAGAGGCGGGATCCTCGTGTGGGCGGTGTTGGCACCGACCACTTCGCCGGCGCCCGGCGCCTTGGCGGGATCCTACGGAGGTGTCACTGCGAGCGCTACGGCCGTCGTCGGAGCCGGTGCCAATTTGCTGGTTGGCGGCACCGGGAACGCGATTTCGCTGCAGCCGCTGAGTATCGAAGGCAACACCGGCCTCAATGTCGCGGCCGGCGTTGCAGCGCTGACCCTGACCTACCAGCCCGGATAGAGAATAGCGCACGCGATCGTCGTCTCCCTGGAGCAGCTTTATGCCGACTCTCCTATGCCCACCGGACACGCAGCTGCACTATCTCGTCGACGACTTTACCGACCCGTGGCGCAAGTCGGAGACGATCCTGCTGCTGCACGGCAACGCCGAAAGCGGAATGGCGTGGTATGGCTGGGTACCTCCTCTCGCGCGGCGCTTTCGCGTCGTGCGCCCGGACATGCGCGGTTTCGGCGCCTCGACGCCGATGCCGCGCGACTTTCCGTGGACGCTCGACATCGTGATCGACGATTTCGTGCGGTTGATGGATTTGCTTGGCATCGGGCGTTTTCACCTCGTCGGTGCCAAAATCGGCGGAACGATCGCGCGCGCCTTTGCGGCGCGCCGCCCCGAGCGGGTGATTACCTTGACCGTAGTCGGCACACCCCCGCCCATGCGCGAGGGTGCGGCCGAACGCGCACCCGAATTGGCCGAGGAATTCGAACGGCACGGGGTCGAGCACTGGGCGCGCCGGACGATGGCGGGTCGGCTCGGCAGCGCCTTCCCTGCCGAAGGGGTCGAGTGGTGGATCAAGTTCATGGCCCGCACGGCGGTCTCGACGCAAATCGGTTTTATGAAGACGATCGCCTGCGCCGACATCAGGGCCGATCTGCCGAAGATCGCGCGCCCGACTTTTGTCATCACGACCGACGGCAGTGGGCTCGCCTCGGTTGACGAGACCCGAGCCTGGCAGCAGCAAATTCCGAATTCGAGCCTGCTAGTCCTACCCGGCAACTCTTACCACGTCGCTGCGAGCGACGCCGAACGCTGCGCCGCGGCGACGCTCGACTTCATCGCCCGGAACAGCGGCGCCTGAACCTTGAAAAAATCACCAGCGGACCTTGCGCTCGTTGACGCGTGTCGCCGTCGACGGATCGTTCCGATCGTCGCGCCAGGTCGGATGAGTGAAATGGATGACAAAGTCACCGTTGTAGGATGCGACGGCGTTATCAAAAATCAGTCGTCCAATGCGCTGCCAATTTGCAAAAGTGCGCCGCTGTAAAAAATTTGGGCCCCAAGTTGATCCTTCGTCTGTCACTTCGATGTGAAAGGTCAGTGTCCGCCTGGGGTTGGGATCCCCTCGGTCAAATATCTGGCTCATAATTTCGTCGCGAAAATCCAATGCTTCGCCGGCGATCCTGGGCTGGTCGGGATCGACGAGCAGGCGCATGAATGTGGGCGCTTGCGTCGGTTCGCCGACGGGCTTGCCGAGTTCGGCAATTTGATAGAGCTGTCGTTGCGTCGGCCGCCTATCGATCTTCATAAATAGGGTTGCCTCAATCAGCAGAACCGGAACTCCAAAGCCGCGACGCCAGCTCGTTGTATTGGGAGCGTTACGAAGCTCAGCGTCATTGATGTAGTCCGTGTGGTCGCCGCCGATGTCTTGCTGAGTGAAAAAATTAGCTGTGCTCAGCAGCTCTCTGTGGTTCGGGTCCGTCGTCGGAAAGAGCTTGCCCGCCAGCGACAGCGAGCGCTCGTAGCCGCGGCGCGTCTCTGTGCAGCAGGTGGAGTAACGTCCGACTACTAGCGCTCGACAGTCCTTCCGGAAATAACCGGAATACGGGGTTTGCGCGGAAATCTCCCAAAGACCCGTCAGGCATATGCCGTTCGGATGGATTATTCGGCGGAAGCCCTTGCGATCGGAGCCCCAGCGCAAATCGGCGTGCGAATCGACGGCTCTTGCGACGGCTTGCCGAAAAAAGTACGGCAAACCCGGCGGCAGGATACCTCGCACTGCACTCGGCAACGTGACGTCGTAAATGGGCAGCGGCGGCTCGCCAGCACCTCCCCAAACCTTTTGGTAGGGGTTGGCGAAGATGGCATCACGCACTTCAGAAAAGCGCGATCCCCTATAAGCGCGGTCTTCTTCGGTGACCTGTTCTGTGCCGAAAAAACCCGGCTCCATGGCGTCCCCCGACGGTCGGAGCGAGGTAGTAGAATAGCGCAAGGCGCGATCAGTCACCACCCTGCGGGTTTGCAGGACCGACGGCGAATTTACGGCTCAATGCAGTCGCGGCTGCACCTTCTCGCACAGCAATTGCATCGAGCGCATGACGCGCTCGTGCGGGATCAGGCCTCCGGTGTTGAGCTCGGCGAGAATGCCGGCAAGGCCGAGCTGATCTCTAAGGCTCGCGAGATTGTCGGCGACAATTTCCGGGGTGCCGATGATCGCGCGGCCGCGACGGGCCTCCTCCCAGGTGAGGTTCTGCAGCCGTTGGGCGCCCTCGATCCGCCGCGCGGTGTCAAAGACGCCGGCGCTGTTGGCCGATTCTTCGAGCCGCGCACCCAGATAGCGGTAGAAATTCATCAGGCTCTCCTGAGGGTCGGAAAGTGCCTGTTCGAGGGTGTCTCCGACATAGACCGGGGCGCGCAGATAGACTTCGCCCTCGCCTGGATGTCCCGCAGCTTTCCAGGCCTCGCGGTAGGTGTGCAGATTCGGCAGGACTTCGTCGAAGGTGCCGCGCCGCGCCCCGACAAAGACGGCGTAGCCCTGCTGGGCGGCAGAAACGAACGATTCTTCGCGATTGGCTGCGATCCGGATCGGCGGGTGCGGCTTGCGGTAGGGCTTTGGCACGATGCAGACGTTTTCGTAATTGTAGTATTTTCCGGCGAACGAGAACCTTTCCTCGGTCCAGGCTCGCCTTACGATTTCGAGCACTTCGGCAAAGCGCTCGGGGCTTTCGCCGTAGGGGATGCCGTAGGCCTCATAGGCGCGCGGGAAGCCGCTGCGGCCGACGCCGAAGATCAGCCGGCCATGGCTGATATGATCGACGGTAGCGCTGTCTTCCGCCAGGCGCAACGGCTGGCACAGCGGCAGAACCTGGACGCCGGTGCCAATCTTGATGTTTTTGGTGCGGGCGGCAATCGCACTCGCGATCGTCATAGGCACCGAGCAGACCGACCGTTCGGGGGCCATGTGGATTTCCGCCAGCCAGATCGCGTCGAGACCCCAACGCTCGGCGGCATCTACCTGATCGAAGGCGGTGGTGAACGCCTCGGCCTCGCTCTGGCCCGGGCGCCGCTGAAACTCGTGGAACACGCCGAATTCGAAACCCATCGAAGGTCCTCCTGCTACTTTGCCGCGAAGACTTGCATCTGCGGCTCACCGGCGAAGGCCGGCATGATATCGCGGGCAAACCGGCGGATCTGCTCGCGCGACCCGCCGAAATTGATGATGACGTATTCTACGCCGCCCTTCCGCAGTTTTTCGAGCTTGTTCATGATCTCGTCGGGCGAGCCGAAAAGAGCGCTTTCGGCGCTTTCGTGGCGCGCCTCCTTTTCGTCGTCGAGAATATAGCGGGTCCGCGTCTCGCCGTCTGGACGGCGCGCCAGCGCATTTATCCGCATGTGGCCCTGATAGCGCCGCTCGATCGCTGCGGCCTTCTCCGCATCGTTCTCGGCAATGTAGACGGCGCGGGCGACCCCGACCTGCATCGGATCAAAGAGGCGCCCCAAGGCCTCGACCTCGCGGCGGAACTGAGCCACTTGCGTGAGGGTTTCTTCGGCGAGCGCGTGCTGCCCCAGCAGCATGTTGTAGCCGCGTCGGACGACCTCGCTGACCGAGTTCGGACTTCCCGCCCCCATCCAGAACGGTGGATGCGGCTTCTGCGCGGTCGGTGGCTCAACGACGATGTTGTCGAACTGCCAGTACTTGCCGCGATGCGAGAATGGGGTTTCCGAGGTGAAGGCCCTGGTGATGACCTCGATCGCCTCCTCGAAGCGCACGTCGGCTTCCTCCAAGGGTATGCAGAACCCGGCGAATTCATTGTGGCGGTAGCCCTTGCCGATTCCGAAATCGAGCCGACCGCCGGACAAGAGATCGAGGGTCGCCGCCTGCTCGGCGAGTAGCACCGGATTATGCCAGGGCAAGACCAGCACCGCCGTGCCGAGGCGCAGATGCCGTGTACGGGCGCCGAGCCAGGTCAACAAGCTGAGGCTCGCCGAGACTTGGCCGAAGCCGGTGAAATGATGCTCGACCAGGAAGGTGCTGTAATAGCCGAGCGCCTCGGCTTCGACATTGTTCTCGATGAAATCACGGAAGCCCTGGCTGCTGTCGGTGTCGGGGCCGCTGCGCCTGGCTTGCGCACTACCAAAGAGTCCAAATCGCATTTCAATCTCCCAGTGTTTGCCCCTCACCCTCCCGCTGCGCGGGTCCCTCCCTCTCCCCGCGCAAGGCGGGGAGAAGGCCAAGGTGAAGGGCGCTACCGCCAGAACTGGCGCGAGGCGAGGCGCGCGCCTTCCGCCAGGCTCGCGAGCTTCGCCCATACGATGCGTGGATCGACCGCGGCCTGGCCCACCCAGGTGCCGTAGCCGCAATCGCTTCCTGCGATGACGTTCTCGCGACCGACGAGCCGGACATAGCGGTCGATGCGCTGCGCGATCAGCTCGGGGTGCTCGATAAAATTGGTTTTCGACTCGACCACGCCGGGGATCAAGACCTTACCATCGGGCAATTTTACATCCTCGAAAACCGTCCATTCATGCGCATGGCGCGGATTGGCCGCTTCGAAGGAGAGGCCGCATGGCTTAGCCAGAAAGACGAGCTCGATGATGTCTTTGAGCGGCACGTCGCAATGGTGCGGACCTTCGTAATTGCCCCAGCAAAGATGCAGCCGGAGCCGGTCTTCCGGAATATTTTGCAGCGCGTGATTGAGCGCCTCGACATGGAGCCGCGCCTTCTTGCGGAATTCGCCCAGGCTCAATTGGGCGTATTGGATGTGCCGCCCCATGGCGAGGTCCGGGCAGTCGATCTGCAGGATCAGGCCGGCCTCGGCAACGGTCTCGTATTCCTGCCGCATGGCCTCGGCGACCGCGTAGAGATAGGCCTCCTCGCTCGGGTAATGCCCGTTGTGGAAGAACAGCGAAATGACCCCCGGCGACGCAGCGCTGAGGAAGGCTTCCTCCGCGTTCACTCGGGCAAGTGCGGCGCTCAAATTGGCGACGTCTATTTCGGCCGCCGTGGCGTCGCGCACGCTGACCGGACCGTTGCAGCCGGGTGTCCTGCGCCGCGAGCGGCCGGGGTCGCCAAAGACCCGTCTGGCGAATTCCGGAAACCCGACCAGGTCCTGGTAGACGAGCGGGTGGCTCTCGCCGCCGAACCCGTGCAGCCGGTCCTTGATGTAGGTGGCGTAGCTCGGCTTGCTCATCTCGCCGTCATTGACGATGTCGATGCCGGCCTCGACCTGCTTTTCGACAACCGTCGCCACCGCCGAGCGGATGCGCGCCTTGAGCGCCGCCGCATCGACCGGCACGCCCTCTTCCTTGGCGAACATCGCGCGCACGAGATCCTCCGGACGTGGCAGGCTGCCGGTATGCGTCGTCAGAAAGCGCTCGGTGCTGCGTTTCATGGCCGGGCCGCCTCAATGGAGGCGGGGCATGACCTTCTCGCACAATAGCTGCAGCGATCGCGTCATCGGCTCGGATGGGATCAGCGCGCCGAAATTCAGCTCTGCTAGGATCCCGTTCAAACCGAGCTCATCGTGCAGCTGCTGCAGGCGGTCGGCGACATATTCCGGCCCGCCGATGATCACCTTGTCGCGCCGCACCTCTTCATAGGAGATGGTCTTGACCGTTTGCGCCTCCGCCGCGCGACGCCGATTGGGCGAATTTTCGAGGCGGGTGCTCAAGGTGCGATAGCCGGACATGACGCTCGTCTCGGCTTCTTCCAGGGCCTGCCGATCGGTATCCGCGATGTGCAAAGTCAGCCGCAGATAGACCTCGCCCTCGCCCGGATGCCCAGCCGCTTTGTAGGCCCTGCGATAGGCTTTGAGATCGGGAGCCAGGCCCGATAGCGAGCCGCTGCGCACCGCGACAAAGATCGGATAACCAGCCTCGCCGAGCGACGGGAAAGTCTCCTCGCTGGCGGCCGCAACACGGATCGGCGGGCATGGCTTCTGATAGGGCTGCGGAACGGCTGAGGCATTGTTGAAGCTGTAATACTTGCCTTCGTAGGAGAAACTCGGCTGTGTCCAGGCGCGCTTGACAATCTCCAGCGTCTCCAGAAAACGCTCGCGGCTTTCGGAATAGGGCACGCCATAGGCGACGTAGGACCGGGGGTTGCCGCTGCGCCCGACACCGAAGAGCAGCCTTCCCTCGCTGATCTGATCGATGGTGGCGGTCTCCTCGGCAAGTCGCAGAGGATGGCAGAGAGGCAGGACCTGAACGCCGGTGCCGATCTTGATGCGGCGCGTGCGCGCGGCAATCGCGCTGGCGACGGTCAGCGGTGCCGTCAGCACCGAGCGGCGCGCCTGCTGGTGGATTTCGGCGAGCCAGATGGCATCGAGCCCCCATCGATCCGCCGCTTCGATCTGAGCCAGCGCCTCCGCGAACGCCGCCGCCGGAGTCTGATCCGGCCGGCAATGGAATTCATGGTAGACGCCGACCTCCATCACCCGCTCCTCGTTCTATCCTGGGCCCCGAAGGACGGTAATTTCGATCTCTTCATAGAGCAAATGCCGATTTCCGATCACCGTAATGCCGTGCCGGCATGGCCGCGATCGGCGAAGTTCCTCCCGCCTACGTGGCGGGAACCTGACACTTGGTACCGGGTCTGCAGCCACCGAGATTGCTTCGCCTGCGCTCGCAATGACACCTCAGATGGCTGTCATTGCGAGGAGCGGAGCGACGACGCAATCTCGACGCAAGGCGTGATGCGGGGGTCCAGGCCAAATGGTGAGGTCCGGAGGTCATTCGGGGTTCTGAGCTTGCAATCATTAATTGAGTAGATTGTTGCAGATAGCTGCACCTACAGCAAATCTGCAGCAAGAGCTCTCGTATTGGTTGAAGCACCATCGGGGCGCGGGGCCGGTGTGGACCGTGTCGAAGCCCGCGATCCGCCGTCTCTGCTTGGTACGAAATATGAGCATCGACTTCTTCATATTTGCCCGTTTCTTCATATCCGATCAACGCCTAGGACTCGCCCGCGAGCAGTGCCGGGGCGGCAAGTGTCCCCCTGTTGCGAGAACCCGGTCCCCGGCTGGCTCGTAAGTGCATTATAAGCAATTCATATTATTGTGTCAACAGCAATAACGACTTTGTGGGCTCATTTGCAGGCCACCGTCTGGTCCCCGAATGGGGAGGTCAGCGCGAGCTTGCTGCGTCGAACACGATCTGATCGTACTCCCAGAGCTGCTGGATAAACCTGCGGGCCTGCTGGTCATCACTTCCTCCCGCAACGCCCCGCAAGACCTCGTCGATAGAGCGACAACCGTCGATCGCAGCAAAGACCCGCTCCTGTGCCGCATCGATCGGGAGGGCGAGGTCGGGGTAGGTGTGGGCCCGATTGATTAGGACGGCCACGAAGCCGGAAGGCACCCGGTCCCGAATGCACAGGGTCCACGGCAGAGGCAGAGGAACGTAGCCCCGCCAGGCATCGCTGTCGAACGTGATCGGCTGACTCTCGCCGAGGCGATCGTCGCGATAGGCGATGAAGTTGTGCTTGGTCATGGTGCCGCGCAACAGCTCGACTGCGGCGTGCTGCAATGGCGGCGACAGCGAGAGGAGACGGGCGGCGTGCGGCAAGCTCGCAATTGCCCCGCATTGCGGGAGGTAGGGAGCCTGCTCGAACCAGCGCCCGAACGACAAGCCGCAGCGCTCTAGCCAGGCATAAAGTTGTGGCACGGTGTAGGCGCGATCCTGAGGGTGGAGCAGCGCATCGGCCAGCGCGTCCGGATTTCTGAAGTCCTTCGCCCGCCTCGCCACGCCGGCGATCGGATGGTCGGAAGACAATGCACCGATCGTGGTGCCGAGGTCCCGCAATTCCTCCTCGGTGGCGCTAACCCCGAATAGGCGGCAGTACTCCTGCATCATGTAGATTCCGGCACGCCCATATGTCGCGTAGACCATCAGATGCATTGCACCGTTCTGGGCAAGGACATTGCGCAATGCCCGAAGGCCGGTATCCGGGTCGGCCAGGTGGTGGAGCACGCCGGTGCACACGATCTGGTCGAACATCCGGCCGAGCTCCCCGACCTCTTCGATCGCGAGCTGATGCAGATCGAGATTTCGCAAGCGATATTTTCGCTGAAGATCGCGCGTGCAACGCAGGCTGGTTTCGCTGATGTCGATTGCCGTCACACGAGCATCAGGCTCGCGCAGCGCATGGATGGCGGCCTGGGATGTTCCACAGCCGGCGACCAGGATCTCGCGATTGGCCCGCGGCTTCTCCGTTGCCCACAGCAGAAGGGACAAAGCCCGACGCCGCTCGAGGTTGCGATAAAGCTCGCGGTGCCGGTCGAGGTTGCGGAGCGGTGCCGGATAGGGGTGATTCTCATAGAACACGCGCACCGCGTCGGTACTCCCTCGCCCCGCTTGCGGGGAGAGGGGCGGGGTGAGGGGCCATTTTTCGAGTTCGGACAGGAGCGTTTGGAGAACTCCGTCCAGATTCTCAATGACATCGTTGTTCCAGATCCGGATCACGCGATAACCGAGGGCGGATAGCTCGCTGTCGCGCTGCGAGTCCTCGGAGCGTTCCAAGTGTTGGCCGCCATCGAGCTCGATGATCAAGCGCCGCTCGCGACAAACAAAGTCGACATAGTACCGACCGATGGGCTCCTGGCGGACGAATTTGAAGCCGCCGAGTTGGCGATCGCGAATGCGCGTCCACAATGCGAATTCTGCAGGCGTCAGTGCGCGCCGCAACAATCGCGCACGCTCAGCGCGTTTTTCGTTCTTGCCCCTCACCCCGGCCCTCTCCCCGCAAGCGGAGCGAGGGAGTTTACACCCTGTCCCACCGGGCGCGGACCGGAGAACCCGGCCGGCGCCCTCCATGCCATTTCGGCCTGTTACGAGTGTTTGCTCTCCTGCAGCTTGCGGAGCACGTCGTCGAGGTTGAAGCTCGCGGCCTTCTGGCGTTGCGGGTACTCCCTGAAGGTCTGCAGGAACTCCCCGACATAGGCCTGCGCCGGCACCAGCAGATAGACATGATCGATCAGCCAATCGGCGTAAGTGATCGAGGTGATGTCGGCGCGCTCGAAGGGATCGGTGCGAAGATTAAAGATCTTCGGGACGCGGAGGTTGACGAACGGCTCGGCCCAGACCTGTAAACCGCCAGGCGCCCGCTGTTCCTCGAACACAATCTTCCAATTGTCGTAGCGCAGTGCCACGACCTGCTGGTCGTCGTTGCAATAGATGAACGACACCCGCGGGCTCTTCTCCACCTGACCGGTCAAATACGGGACCAAATTATAGCCGTCGAGATGAACCTTGTAGGTCATGTCGCCGATCTTGTAGCCCTTCAGCAGCTTGTCTTTGACGTCCGGGTCGCCAGCCATGGCCAGGAATGTTGGCAGCCAGTCGTGATGGGCGATGATTTCGTTGGACACAGTGCCCGGCTTGATCTTGCCCGGCCAGCGGATCACGCACGGCACCCGGTAGGCGCCCTCCCAGTTGGTGTTCTTCTCGCTCCGGAACGGCGTCATGGCTGCATCGGGCCATGAAAACATATTCGGACCGTTGTCGGTGCTGTACATGACAAAGGTGTTGTCGGTGATGCCGGCATCGTCGAGCGCCTGGAGCACGGTACCGACGTTCTTGTCGTGATCCATCATCACGTCGTGGTATTCACTCTGCCAGCGGCCCGACTGGCCCCGGCTCTCCGGCTTCACATGCGTGCGGAAATGCATGTGCGTAAAGTTCACCCACAAAAAGAAGGGTTGGCCGGCCTGGGTCTGCCGCTTGATGTAGTCGACGGCGCGGGCGGCGATGTCGTCGTCGATCGTTTCCATGCGCTTCTTGGTCAGCGGGCCGGTGTCGTTGATCGCCTGCCTGCCAACCCTGCCGAAGCGCGGGTCAACCGTCGGGTCGTCGGTGCGGGTGGCCTTGCAGTCCATGACGCCGCGCGGACCAAACCTCTCGCGAAAGTGCGGAAAATCCGACCCGCTCGGGTAATCGGGCAGTTCCGGCTCTTCTTCCGCGTTCAGGTGGTACAAATTGCCGTAGAACTCGTCGAAGCCGTGCACGGTCGGCAGATATTCGTTGCGGTCGCCGAGGTGGTTCTTGCCGATCTGCGCGGTCGCGTAGCCGAGCGGCTTCAGCAATTCGGCGATGGTCGGGTCTTCCTTGTGCAGACCGACCGGGGCGGCTGGCAGACCGACCTTGGTCAACCCGGTGCGCAACCCGTGCTGGCCGGTGATGAATGACGATCGTCCGGCCGTGCAGCTCTGCTCGGCATAAATATCGGTGAAACGCATGCCTTCCTGCGCGATGCGATCGATATTGGGCGTCCGGTAGCCCATCAAGCCGTCGCTGTAGCAACTGATGTTGGTCAAGCCGACATCATCGCCCCAGATCACGACGATGTTCGGTTTGGCGCTTGCTCTGGATCTAGCCATCTCGATCTCCTTTCGTTGGTCGGGTGGTTTCGAAAGTGCCTTTGGGTGGTAGTTGCTCGGCCAGTCTCCCTAGGTGAGGCGGAGCAGCACGGCAAAGAACGCGAACAGGCCTATAAGCAGCAGGACGATGGCAACCGCAATAACCGGCGTTTGTATTCCCTCCTTGGTGACCCCGGCGATCGGCGTGAACGGGTCGCCCCACAGATAACGAATGCCCCACCAGTACTGCCAAATCGAAACGAGGAGCGCCAGGATGCCGCACGAGATCAGCGCGAGCCCGAGGTACCGGGGCGCCTCCGGAAGATAGGCGGAGCGGGCTCCGGGCGTCTGCTCCAAATGCTCGAGGTACTGGACGATCGCAAAACCGAAGCCGATCAGCGCCACGGCGGTGCGCTGCCATGCCATTATCGTGCGTTCGAGGGCAAGGCGGGTGCGGACCCAGGCGAAATGATCGGCCGCGGTTGCCCTCACTTCGAACCTGGCCGCGCTCGACGCGGCATGTAAATCTGCCATCCGGCGCTTTTCGATTACTGCCGTGCCATAGCAATGCGGATGGCGTCCTCCGGCGAGACCAGATGATCCGAGCTCTCGGCCGCATCGCCGATGGCGAGCTGCACCCCCTTAACCGTTCCGGTGAAAGCGTTGCCGCGCGAGCCGTAGTCCGGGGACACGGGGGCGCCGCCGTCCTCGCCGACGTCGCAGCCGTCGTCGGCGGAGAAGACCATCGCCTGCGTCATTGGGATGGCCCCTTCGCCGACCTTCTCGCCGTCGACATAGAGCGTCACCTGGCCGCCCTTGCCGAGGCCGCCGCCGGCATAGGCAAACTCCATGCGTACCTGGTGCTCGCCTGCCGGCAATGCCCGCGCGGCCTCAACGTAGTAGTGATTCACCCCCGCCAAGTTGTAGCAGTATTTGAGCTTGCCGTTCTTCGCGTAAAGGCTCCAACCGCCGATGTTGGCACCCTGGGCGATGATCACGCCCTCGGCCCCAGTCTCCGGGACCTCGATCTCGGCGGTGACGGAGTGGGACTTGTTTTTGATGCTCAGGACGCAGTTCTCCGACAGGCGCCCCATGCCGCCGAACAGCAGCTGGGTCTTCCCTTTGATCAGCACCGGCCGGCCGGCCGTGTCCGGGTTCATCTTCTCGACAACCCGGTCGTCGATCGGCAACACGTTGTAGCGCGTCGCCTCGATCAGCCACAGTCGCTGCAGCTCGTGCAGCTTCTCCGGCATTTGTTTAGCGAGATCGTTCGCCTGGCTCCAGTCCTTGCTGGTGTCGTAGAGCTCCCAGACGTCCTCGTCGAGGGCCACGGTCTTCCGACCCACGAGCACCCAGGGTGTGCCGTGCTTGGTCACCGCAGTCCAGCCCTTGTGGTAGATCCCGCGGTTGCCGAACATTTCGAAGTACTGCGTCTCGTGCCGCTCCGCGGCCTTGGCGTCGTCGAACGAGTACAGCATGCTCACACCCTCGATCGGCCGCTGCTGTACGCCGTTGACCGAGACCGGCTCGGGCAACCCCGCCGCCTCGAGGATTGTCGGTGCGACGTCGATGACGTGGTGGAACTGCGAGCGGATTTCGCCTTTGGCCTTGATGCCGCTGGGCCAGTGCACGATCGTGCCATTGCGGGTCCCGCCCCAATGGGAGGCGACCTGCTTGGTCCACTGGTAAGGGGCGTTCATTGCATGCGCCCAGCCCACGGCATAATGGTTATACAACTCCGGCCCGCCGAGCTTCTCGTACCGCTCCATCAAGAATTCCGGAGTCTCCAATGCCGCCAGGCCGTTGAAATTGGCCATCTCGTTGTAGGCGCCACTCAACGTGCCCTCGGCCGAGGCACCATTGTCGCCGGTGATGTAGTATATGAGAGTGTCGTCGAGGATGTTGAGCTTCTTCAACCCGTCGATCAGGCGGCCGATATGGTGGTCGGTGTACTCCAGGAACCCCGCATAGACCTCCATCTGGCGGCGCAGGATGGGCTTTAATGCCTCCGGCATGTCGTCCCATGCCGGAATCTCCGCGTGGCGCGCAGTAAGCTGGCAGTCCGCCGGGACGACGCCCAGTGCCTTTTGCCGGGCGATGGTTTCTTCGCGCAATTTGTCCCAGCCCTGGTCGAATTTGCCCTTGTACTTGTCGGCCCACTCCTTGGGCACATGGTGAGGCGCGTGGGTTGCGCCGGGCGCGAAGTAGACGAAGAAGGGTTTGTCAGGTGCCAGCGCCTTCTGTTGCGAGATCCAGGCCATCGCCTTGTTGGTCATGTCGGCCATGAGGTGGTAGCCCTCTTCAGGCGTCTTCTTCGGCTCGACCGGTGTGGTGCCCTCGTACAGCGTGGGGTACCACTGGTTCGCCTCGCCGCCGATGAAGCCGTAGAAGTACTCGAACCCGCCACCGCCGGTCGGCCATGCGTCAAACGGTCCGACTGGGCTCGTCTCCCACACCGGCACTTCATGGCATTTGCCGAACTGCGCGGTCGAGTAGCCGTTGAGCTTGAGGGTCCGGGCGAGCGGCGAAATCGTATTGGGCAGTACGGAGCTGTAGCCCGGCGCGCCGGTGGCGATCTCGGTGATGCCGCCCATACCTGCGGAGTGGTGATTGCGGCCGGTCAGCAGCGCCTGCCGCGTCGGGGAGCAGAGGGCCGTAGTGTGAAAACGGTTGTACTTCAGTCCGGCCGCCGCAAGTTTTTCCAAGTTCGGCGTTTGGCAGGGGCCGCCAAAGGCGCTGTTGGAACCGAACCCGGCGTCGTCGATCAGTATCAGTAGCACGTTGGGCGCGCCCTTGGGCGGGCGCAACTGCTCGATCGGCGGGAATTTGGTGTCCGGATCCTTCGCGTCATAGGTGATCAGGCCGGTTCGCTCGGGCGTCGGCATCGGGAGATGTGAACGATGCTTGTTGTCATCGCTGCTCATGGTCTGATCGTCCTTTTAAAGTTAATCGGTCATCGCGACATCTCGCCTGACGGACAACGCAACGGAAACCCACATGGCTCGTCGAAGTGTCCACCGGCTCCGGATGACGCGCAGCCGGGCGGTAGCGACGGCAGTAATTCGGCGCACACAAATGCGAGCCGCCCTTCAGTACCTTACGGGGAATCTTGATTGCGGGCTGGCAGGGGTCGTAGCTCGAATCCTCACCACCGCCCCGCGGATTGATCGGGATGCAGCAGGCCTTGTCAGCCTCGGCTTCGTGTCCGGCCGAATACCAGTCGCTGGTCCATTCCCACACATTGCCGATCATGTCGTAGACGCCGTAGCCGTTCGGCGGGAAGGCAGTCACCGGCGAGGTGCGCTCGTATCCGTCGAGCTTGAGATTCTCGCGCGGAAAAGCTCCCTGCCAGGTGTTTGCCATCTGCTTGCCGCCGGGCGTGAATTCATCGCCCCAGGCGAACTCTGCGCCGTCGAGCCCGCCGCGAGCGGCAAACTCCCACTCCGCTTCGGTCGGCAGGTCCTTGCCCGCCCATTTCGCGTAAGCCAAGGCGTCGCTGTAGGCGACGTGAACCACCGGATGATCATTGAGCCCAGTGAGCGAGCTGCGCGGTCCGTAGGGCCGCCGCCAGTTGGCGCCGAACTTGAACGTCCACCACTGGCTCCAGTCGCCCAGATCGACTGGATGCTTCGGCGGATTGAAAACCAAGGAACCGGGTTTGAGCATGTGCGGCAGAGCGCCCGGATAATCCTTTGCATCCGGCGCGATCTCGGCAAAGGTAGCATGCCCGGTCGCCCGGACGAACTCGCGGAACTGGCGATTTGTTACCGGAGTGCGATCAATCCAGAAGCCGTCGACCGCCACGCGATGGACTGGCGCCTCTTCCGCATAATGCTTATCCGACCCCATGCGGAAGGTGCCGCCCGGAATCCACACCATATCGGCATGGGATGAGCTCGCGCGATCAACGTCTGGATTTCGTGGAATATCTGTCGCGACACCGGTCATAGTAGAATCCCCACGAGGCCGAATGCGCCGATCATCAGCAGTGTGATCGCAACCGTCACCGCAATCGGTCGCATGGCATTGTAAGCGTAATCCGGCGCTCCAGCCGCTGCAGAATTCGGGTGTGCTGAATGACCGCAACTCATCGCCCCCCTGCCGCGCTTTCGGCATAGTACTTGGTTGCGCGAATTGGCGCATGTTGTGCGGTATCGTCACTCCCGCGCAAGCGGGAGCCCAGGGCCGTATTCGGAGGCTTGCGCCCTGGATGCCCGCTTTCGCGGGCAAGACGAGAACGGTAGAATCCCATCAGCTGACTTCGCCAATGAGGTACTAGGAACCGGGCCAGTGTAAAACCCCGAGAGCACGCGATTGGTTCTCTCCCGGTCGGCCGACCCCGGCACAGCCGCTGGCGGCTGCATAATAATCTGTAGCGTCTGGTAAAGGAGGATGATGCCGCAGGGCGAGGGGCCGCACCCCTGGCTTCCATTACCCGCGCTTCATCCGTTCTCCCCCGACAAGGAACATCTGCGTCACCCTGCCTTCGCCGAGAGCCTCCTCGAGGACGCGAAAGGCGCAATACGGGAGGAGCACCAGCAGCATGATCAGGTAGCCGGCGAGTGTTTCGGCGAGGCGAGCACCAAAGAGTTCGCCGAGCGAGGCGGCGATGGACTTGCCGTGAAACAGGCCGACGACGGCTTCCTCGATGATGGTCATGATTATCAGCAAAACCAGCAAGCCGAACGCCTTACGTAGCGTCGGCCAGATTAGCGGGCCAGTGGTGGTGCGCCCGCCGATCTTCATGGCCTCGCCGAGCAACATGAATTTCGCCAGCACCACGGCCTTGACGATGGCGATGCCCCAAGGGGTGAATTCGACGCCCTGGGTATGCAGCACCGCGGTCTTCATCAGGATCACCGCCCCGAGGGTGACGTAGAGATAAAGAGTAATGAATGCGAGCTCCTTGAGCTCGTGCATGGCGCGCTGGTGCAGCGGGGCTTTCGCGGTGGTCTCAGTTATCACGATGATCTCCTGTCGCGTCCTTGCGACTATAACGGTCAACAGCGACCCCCACCACGACACCCCGCGCGGCTAAGCACCGAGAGAGAATCCAAGCCCGGGAGGAGGAATCGCGCCTCGGCGGCGCTCGTTCTCGCAGCTATTCCGCTGCTGCGGCGGGGTGGGTCAGCTCGAGGGTGCGTTGCGCGATCGCGGCGCTCGCAGCGGAGGTCTCGCCCTCGCCGGTGACCGACACGGTCGGGAAGGCGAATTTGATGCCGTTCTCGTCGAACGCCTTCTTGATCATCGCATAGGCCTTGCGGCGGATCACGAACTGCTCGCCAGGCAGGGTCATCATCTTCGCCCGGATCTGCACAGCGAAATCGCCGAGCTGCTCGACGCCCTGCATTTTCAGCGGCTCAAGAATCAGCGGCGCGAATTCGGGGTCCTTTTGCAGGTCCAGCCCGATCTGCTTGATCAGCTTTCGTGCCCTTTCGAGGTCGCTGTCATAGGTGACGCCGACCGCGATCTTGTCGATGACCCAGTCGCGGCTCTGGTTCTGTATGGCGCCCAACAGGCTGAACGGCACGGTGTAGACCGGGCCGCGGTGGTGGCGCAGCCTGACCGAGCGAATGCTGAAGCCCTCAACGGTGCCCTTGTAGTTGCCGCTCTGGATGTACTCGCCGACCCGGAAGGCGTCGTCGAGCAGGTAGAACATGCCGGCGATGACGTCGCGGACAAAGGTCTGCGCGCCAAAGCCGATCGCGACGCCGACGACGCTGGCACCGGCGATCAGCGGCCCGATCTCGACCCCTAATTCCGCCAGCGCCATCATCGCCGCGACGGCAATGACGAGGACAAACAAAACGTTGCGGAAAATCGGCAGCAAGGTGTGCAGCCGCGCTCGCCGCCGCGCCTCCTCGCTGTTCGGCTCGCCGAGATCGGCGGTTTGGGCGAGCTTGCTGTCGATCGCCGCCTTCGCGGCGTGCCAGAGTACGTCGGCGATCAGCAGGATGACCACGGTGGTCAGCACGCCGTGGACGATGCTGGAGAACGCTGTGTCCTGGCCGGCGAGGTGCACGAGATCGACATCCCAACCCCAACCGAGCACCGCCACCGCACCAATAATCAAGAGGGCCTGGATACCGTGTTCGAGAGTTACTTCGATGACGCCGGGCGGACCGCCAGTCTGGGACGACCCGGGGGGTCTGAGCAGATGCTCGACCGCGCGCCGGCTCGCGGAGATAGCGGGCGGCAGGATGATGAGTACGAGAACGAGCCAGAAGCCCGGCAGCACACTCATGACACCGGGTGCTGCAACCCAGAACATCCACAACAACACGATGCCGATCGAGGCTGCGATGTTGGCCGCGCCACGCCCGAAACGGTGCGTTTCGGCCTGACGTGCTTCGGCGACCTCGCGGGGCGCGATGGGTCTGCGCCAAACCGCTTCCAGTGCTATGGCAAGGACACCCAGGCCGAGCGTGTAGCCGACGAGTTCGACCCCTTCGGCCGAGCAGCCGAGAGCGCCGCACTCCTGGATAATCACCCACAGGAGCGCAAACGAGCCTGCGAACGCGGTCAATCGCCGGCACCAGAACCGCGCAGCCACCGTATCTGTCGGAATGATCCGGAAACGCTCATCACCGGGGGCCAGCAGCAATTCACCGGTGACGGCTGCGACCCGAACGGCGACAAAGACGATCAGAAGGCCCAAGACCGTTTGGCGACGGATCGGATCCCAATCGAGGGCGAGGAAGGGGCCTAGGCAGCCGAAGACGAAGGCTGCAATCGCGCCGAAGGCAAGGGCGAAACGCGCAGCGATGACGCGCAAACGATCCTTGACCGTCTCCATCAGGAGCCCGTCGAGGCGGCGGCGAACCCTCCCCGTCATCTTCCTGAACAGCCATTCGGCGCCGAAACCAAACGCGGCGAAAATGGCGAGGTTGAGGAAAGCCTGGGCCTCGGCCGCGAGGCGTCGCGTCGCGACCTTATACCGGTCCCCGAAGAAGCCGAGGTCGAGGAGAACCTGGCCCCTCCCGGAGTCAGGGTCGATCGCGGTGACGCGGGCGGCGGCTCGCTCGAATTCGTTGGGCAGATCCGGGATAGCACTGGCGAGCGCAACGATTTGATCGTGGATCGCGCCGGCGGCGGAATTTACGTAGTCCTCGAATGAATTGCCGGTCTGCTGCGCCGAGGGGGCGGGAGCGGACTTTGCCTTGCCCTGCTCTTCCAGCCACTCCTGGGCGAGCAACGTCAGCAAGTCGCGGGCGTTTGGCGATGTCGCTGCCGCCGCCTGCTGCGCCGCGACAGCGCCGCACGACACCATCGTTGCCAAGATTATTGCACCAAGCAAGATCGCAGAGGCTAACCCGGCGACCCCAATGATCCTTTTGCCCTCGTACATCGGATCGTCTCCCCTGCACGGCGTCCGCGCTCAAGCCGACTATACGCTCGCGCCGGTGATTTTGCGACTGCCGCTCAGTCCGGAAACTGAAAGGTCAACGTGACCTGCAGCAGCCACGTCTCGTTGCTGGCCTTGGGCCGGATGGCATTGTAATAGGCATCCAAATCCAATTTTATCGGCTGCCCGTTTAGCTGAAACGCCTTAGCGAAGCCGCCGCCGACCGGGACGGTCCATTTGCCGCCGCTCGCGATCCAGTTTGTGGTGATGTTCGGCGACGAGCCGACGGACCATCCCTCGGCAAAATGATAGCTTACAATGGGGTTGAGCAGAAGCTGGTTGGTCCGGTCGCTGCTGCCGGGTGGGCCGCCAAGGGACCAGATGTTGTTGACGACCGCGCCCAACACCCACGGGCTTTCATCCTCCTTTATGAAGGCCGCCGACGGACCGGAGCCCCATTTGTTGACGCCGACCGTCAGGTTCGTCGCGGTGGGATAGTAGAGAACCGGCCCGACACCCCAGTAGAAACCCTCACCATGCTCCGGTGACAGAAAAAACGTCGTGTAGCCGTTGGAAAGCCCGAACGCCCAGTGGTCCCCGAGGTTCTTTGGGGGCAACGCTTCCGCCGGCAGCTTGGTGCGAGTGATCAGCGCCCAGTCTTCGTTCAACTGGAACGGCACCACGGCCTGGTCGATCGAGAAGGTATCCTTGGTGGCCTTATAGGCACCGTCCAAGAAATCCGCCTCATAGCGCAGCGGCAAGGTGATTCGCCGGGTCACCGGGTTCTCTATTTCCTTGGACAGTTCGGTGTCAGTCTCGCTGACCGACGCCGCCGACTGGGCCAGGGACTGCCCGCTCCACAGCGCGGCCACGGCGAGGCCCGCCGCTGCGCATTTGTTCATTTGGGATGCCGACGCGTTCCAGGGCAGGAATTTATTCGCGCTGGAAGGCGGTCGCCCTGCCGCCTTCGAGAAAGGTCCGGGCGTCCAGGTGCCCAAAGATTTCGATCAGCGGCGCCACCAGCCCGGTCCATCCGGTTTGGTGACTGGCGCCGATGCCGGCGCCGTTGTCGCCATGGAAATACTCATAGAACAGCAAATTATCCCGCCAATAGGGATCGTTCTGGAACTTCTCGGCGCCGCCGAACACCGGCCGCCGGCCGGCTTCGTCGCGCAGGAAGATGCGGGTCAGCCGGTTAGCGATTTCGCGGGCGACCTCGAACAGATTCATCGCGTTGCCCGAACCGGTCGGGCACTCGATCTTGAAGTTGTCGCCGTAATACAAATAGTACTGCATTAGAGCGCGGATCAGCAGCACGTTGACGGGCATCCAGATCGGCCCGCGCCAATTCGAGTTGCCGCCGAACATTCCGGTGTCCGACTCCGCCGGGAGGTAATTCACCCGGTATTCCTGACCCTCCACCGAGAATACATAGGGATGCTCGGCGTGATAACGGGACAATGCCCGGATCCCGTAGGGGCTGAGGAACTCGTTCTCATCGAGCATTCGCGAAAGGATCCGGCGCAGCCGGCTCTCGTTGACCAGAGCAAGAATGCCGCGTTCGGCGACGCCAAATTGCCCCGGCCCGGTCGCATGGATCGATTCGAGCAACTCCGGCATCCGGCGGAAGCGCTCGTATGTGCGCGCGGTCAGGGTCGGAACCCGCTCGCGCTGCCACTTTTCGACAACCGTGGTCGCGCAGAGCGGCAGGAGACCGACCATCGAGCGAACCTTGAGCCGAGTGGCGCTGCCGTCGGGGAGGCGCAGGACGTCGTAATAGAAGCCGTCCTCCTCGTCCCACATGCCATCCGGACCGATGCCGTTCATGGCGCGGGCGATCAGCAGGAACTGGGCCGCGAAATTCGTCGCCAGATCTTCATAGGCCGGCTGGTGCGCCGCCAGTTCGACAGCCATCTCGAGCATGTTCTGCGAAAAGAGGGCGACCCACGCGGTGCCGTCGGCCTGCTCCAGATGGCCGCCGGTCGGCAATGGCGCGCTGCGGTCGAAGACCCCGATATTGTCGAGCCCGAGAAACCCGCCTTCGAACAGGTTGTGGCCGAAGCGGTCCTTGCGGTTCACCCACCAGCCGAAATTCGCAGTCAGCTTGCCGAACATCCGCGTCAGGAATTCGAGATCGGTCCTGCCGCGCAGCGCCTGCTCGGTCCGGTAGAGAAAGATCGAGGCCCAGCCATGGACCGGCGGGTTGACGTTGCTGAAGTTCCATTCATAGGCCGGGATCTGACCGGTCGGGTGCAGGTAAAGCCCGGCCACCAGCAGGTCGAGCTGCTGCTTGGCGAAATCGACGTTGACGGTGGCGAGGGCGATCGTGTGAAAGGCGAGATCCCAGGCGGCGAACCACGGATATTCCCATTTGTCGGGCATCGAGATTGACATGGCCGCTGATCATGTGGAACCACTCGCGGTTCCGCATCTGGTGGGTTGGCGGCCCTATCGGATCGACGCCATGTTCCTGGAGCCATTTATTAACATCGAAGAAGAAATACTGCTTGCTCCATAGCATCCCGGCCAACGCCTGCCGCATCACATTGGCCGCATCTCCGCCGACACCGGCAGGCGTAATCGCTCGATAGAACTCGTCGGCCTCGCGCCGACGCGCCTCGATAATTTGATCAAACCGCCTGCCGAACAGTTCCTCAACACCGGGTGCGGTATTGCCCAGCCTCAGTCGGATAACGGCGGTCGCCCTTGCCCCTATTCGTACCTCGTAATGCGCGGCAGCTTTATCGGCGGCGGGATCACTTGATAGCCGCCCGCGACCGGGGCGTAGAATGCTCCGCCGCAATCGAGCCCGGTGCCGCCGCCACCGAGATTGACGCTGGAGCACGAGGGCGGCGGAGTGGCGACGACCGCTCCTTGCGGCGGCGCCGTCACGACATACTGCCCGCCTTGCGCTGCGTAATAGACCCCGTTTGCGTAATAATACGGGTTGCCGGCGACCGAGATCGCAGCTGCGGCGGCAGGCAGAGCAGCGACCGTCGCCCCGAGCGCAAAGCCTGCGCCGAGACCAAGGCCCGAGTAGTAGCCGCCCCAGTGTCCATTGTAATTGTTCCAGGTAGCTTGGCGTTGGCCCTGCAGATAATTCGTTTCGGTGGTACGGTTTGACTGAAGCTGGTTGGCCTCGTTCGTCCGGTTCGACTGAAGTTGATTGGCTTCGGTGGTGCGGTTCTGCTGGACCTGCGACACATTCTGCCGCGCGTCGGGATGGGCTTCCTGGAACTGGCCGGCATTGTGTTGATACTCGGGGTGGCTCTGCCGGTAGCTATCGGCGTGATCCGAGAAGTTGCCGGCGCTGTGGACGTTGCCGAACCCGCCTCGGCCAAAGCCGGCATCGTGGCTTCGGTCGGCAAAACCGCCGTCACCAAAGCGCGAGCCGCCTCCCGCAAAGCTGCCGCCGTGGAAGCCCCCGCCACCGTGGAAACCGCCGCCGTGGAAGCCCCCGCCGCCATGAAAGCCGCCGAAGCCACCGCCCCGGAACGCAACGGCGCGTTCGCTCCCGATCGCAAGGCAGGTGGCGAGTGCAGCACCTGCCAGCAGCGCGCCGGCCAGCCTCTTTTCGCTCACGAATTGCCTAATCATCGACATTCTCCCAGTGCTATTTGGCGGCCGTGACTGTCGCGAATGGGATTTTCTCCATGCCGGGCGGCAGATCGGGCGCGAACACCCGCTCGGCAATGCGTGGCGCGAAGTCCCAATCACTGAATACCGCCGTGAATTGCGGCTGTGACGGCTGGGTCTTGTAGGTGATCACCAGCTTGCACGGGGTCAGCTGTGGCCCGTTCTCGATCCAGATCTGCCAGTCGATGTCCTTTTCGACAAAGGCAAGGGTCCGACAGGTTCTGCCGTTCACGTCGTTGTCGCCGAGATCAAAGCCGTATTGGATATTTCCGCGCACGGTCTTGTACGGATCGCGATAGAGAAAGTCGGCAAGCGGTGGGATGAAATTCAATTTCGGCAGCAGTTGCGCCAGCATATTGTCGATCTCGGGTGGTGCCGCATGACATGGATGGGCCGCGCTGCCGGGTAGCGCTCACAGCGCGGCCGTGGTGCTCGTGGGCGTCTGACGTCCCTAGTTGCCGGTCACGCCGCCCTGCGCCTTCTTGATCGCTTCGTCGATCTCTTCCTTCACTCGCGACAGATTGAAGCTCGCGGATTCCTGCATCGGCGGGAACTCGACGGCCGTCTGCCCGAGTTCAGCCACCTGCTGTTGCGCGAACACGAAGCGCCAGAACTCGTGCCCGTAAAAGTCGAACATCTGCGGCGGGCATTCGGTAAAGGCACAGCGCTCGAACGGATCGAGCCGCAGATTGTAGACGGACGGCCAGTCGAGCGCGACCTTGGGGCCGAACCAGCCTGCTGGCTGAGCGAGGAACTGGTATTTCCAATCATTGATCCGCACCGCCGCAAGCTTCGGCCCGGCAAAGTAGAAGAACTGGTGGCGTGCCGAAGCGCCCTTGCCGGTGATCACGCTCGTCTGATCGAAGCCGTCGAGGTGGACCTTAAAAGTCTGGCCGTCGATCTGCTTGCCCTTCAGCAGCTCGGTCGTGATATCCGGGTTGCCGGCGGCAGCGACAAGGGTAGGGAACCAGTCGTTGCTGCCGAAGATCCCGTTCTCCACCTTAGCGGCCGGAACGTGGCCGGGCCAACGGATCATTGCCGGCGCCCGGAAGCCGCCTTCCAGCCCCATCCCCTTGCTGCCAGCGAATGGGGTCATGCCGCCATCGGGCCAGGTGAATACCTCGGCACCGTTGTCGGTGGAGAAGACCAGGATGGTATTGTTGTCGACCCCCATGTCCTTTAAGTGCTTCATCACCGAGCCGACGATATCGTCGAGCTGCGCCATCCCAGCTTCCTCGGTGTACCAGCCGTTCTCCGGTGTTTCCATCGCCTGATATTTCGGAGACAGATGAGTGTAGACGTGCATCCGTGTCGGGTTCAGCCACACGAAGAACGGTTTATTGGCCTGCTTTGCTCTGTCCATGAAATCGGTGGCGAAGTTCAGGATGTCATCATCAACGGTTTCCATATTGTATTTTATGCCCGGCATCGGGTGTGGCGGCAGGGGTCCGACGTCCTCGATCCGTTGCTTGCCGATTTTGCCCCAGCGCGGCTGCTCGGCGGGATCGTCGACTGTGGTGGCCCAGCTATGAACCATGTTGCGCGGCCCGACCCGGTCCTTCAATTGGGGTGGATAGGTATGCCAGAACGGGTCCTCCATCGCGTCGAGATGGTAGAGATAGCCGAAGAATTCGTCGAAGCCGTGCACCGTCGGTAGAAACTGGTTGAGATCACCTAGGTGGTTCTTACCGAACTGGCCTGTCGTGTAGCCCATCGACTTCAGCACCTGGGCGATGGTCACCGCCTGGTCCGGAATACCGACCGTGGCCCCCGCCTGCCCGACCGTGGTCATGCCTGTGCGGATCGGCAGCTCGCCGGTGATGAAGGCCGCGCGTCCGGCGGTACAGCTCGCCTCGGCGTAGTAGTCGGTGAACAGCATGCCTTCGGCGGCGAGCTGATCCAGGTTTGGCGTCCTGCCGGCCATGATGCCGCGGTGATAGGCGCCTATGTTGAACCAGCCGACGTTGTCGCCCATGATGAACACAATGTTCGGCTTTTGTGTGGGCGCCTGAGCTTGTGCCGGACTTATGACCGCGGCTGCGGCCAGCAACGACCCGGCGGCAAGCGCGCCCAGCCCTGGCCATTTGAGTTGGCGTGGTTTCATCGTTAGCCTCCAGTTGTCGAACAGTTCGGCGGGTTTCCAGCCGCCATCATTGATTCTCCCTCGCGGGTTCAGGCGCCGGAGCCCTCCAAGGCGATTTCGATGCGGCGGTTCTGCGACCGGCCTTGCGGCGTGCCGTTCGAGGCGACCGAGTGGGTGTCGCCGAAGCCCTTGGCCGAAAGGATGTTGGGGTTGACGCCCTGCGAGCGGAAATACGCCACCACGTTATCCGCGCGTCTTGAGGACAGATCGATGTTATTGGCGATACCGGCCTGCTGCAGCTGAGGTCCGACCGGCAGATTGTCGGTGTACCCGTAGATGACGATCTTGGCATTTTGCAGAGCTTTCAGTCGCGGGACATATTGGGCGAGCGCCGCTTGGCCGTTGGGGGTGAGCTGATAGCCGCCCTCCGGGAACAGCACGTCGCCCGCGACGACGAACTTATCCTCTTGCTGCATCTTCGCGATCTGCGCCTGCTCCGCCGCCGATTGCGCCCGGGCCTGCTGCAGCTGCTGGGTCTGCGCTTCGTATGTCTTTTCCGATACACAAGCCGACAAGAGCAGCACGACAAACGGAATGGCGACCGTTGCGGCCTTAAGTCTCGTGGTCACGGTTGATCTCCTCGTAGCGTTTGCGGCCCCAGCAGTCGCTGGATGCCGGAGCTGATTTTGCTCGTCCGCTAAATCAGCACGCTATTCACTTTCGGCAGAAATGCGGAAAACCCAGACTGCGGTGTTCCGCCGCTACGCGCTCCGGTGGCCGAGTGTGGCGGAGGGCAATTCCCCGAAAAGCGACTTGTATTCGCCGGCGAACCGCCCGAATTGCCAGAAGCCGTATAGCGTGGCGATTTCCGTCACGGTTGTCGCGGTGGGGGCGTTGTCGCGCAAGGCGCGCCTTGCAAGATGCATCCGGCGCAACAGCAGATATCGCTTGGGGCTCATCCCCAACTGCTCCTGGCAGCATACCCGCAATGTCCGGTCCGCCACCCCGATCGACTTGCAGAGTTCCGGGATATAAAGCGGTTGATCGGGATTTTCCTCCACTGTCCTGCGAAACCGCCGCATGATCAGCTCACGCTGGCGCTTCGCTACGCTGTCCTCGCCGACCTCGCCCTTGCCGAGGCAACCGACCAAAGCCTCGATCAGCGCCTGCTCGAGACTGCGCGCCGCTTCCGGATGCGCGATGATTTCGGGGGTGTCTTCCGCAGGCGCCCGACAGCGGCGTGCAGCCGTTGAAGTCTTGCCATAGCAGAGGGGAGAGGGGTGATCAGCAATGCACTGCGCGGCGGCATCAGATCGCATCCAGCGAATGTTTCCCCGACAGCCGCCGCATCCGCTACCGGCAGCGACATGGCGCCCCAGCTGGCGGATCCGGAAGAACGCTGAAAAGTGCTTTCGCCTTCGCCGTGCCGCACGATGTTGGTCGGGTGCATCTCGGCACCGCCCCAAAGCAGGCTGGGCCCAGGCTGGATACGGAAGGAAATGGTGGCTCGCCCAGTCGTGGCGGCCGAGTGCCCAACGCGTGGCAGGTTGTCGGAGAACCGCTGCATCCACAGCCGATGCAGATTGATTCGGGCAATCTTTGCGGCGAAATGTCCGCGCGCGGTGACCGTTATCTCAGCTCTCGTTGCGCGGATCGCTGACGCGTAGTCGTCGGAATCAGTGAATGTGCGGACTACGCTCGATGGCATGCTCCGCCTCCCCCAGTTTCGATAACCTATCGCTTTGCTCTTTCGTTGATCAACGACGGCAGCAAAATTTCACAAAAGCTTCACGCGGCTACCCGACCGGTGCAGCACGGGATGGGCCATTCCCGGATGCAAACCGCGGCGCAAGGTCGCGGAAGGCAACTCGCCAAACAGGGCGCGATAATCGGCCGCGAAACGGCCGAGCTGGCGGAAGCCATAGCGCCGCGCAACCTTCGAAACGCTGGCCGCGTCGGGGTCTCCGCGCCACAAGGTGCGATGCACCAGCGACATCCGGCGGAGGCGCAGATAGCTAGTCGGGCTCATCCCCAAGTGCTCCGCGCACACACCGCGCAACAGCCTTTCAGAGATGCCGAGCACCGCGCAAATTTCCGCCATGCGCAGATTCCGCTCCGGCTCCGCCCGCAGCAGACCTTCGAAACGGATCACAATTTCCTGATGCCGCCGCACGGCCGGCGTACCCTGGTACGCAGACCCTGCCGACAGGCACTCGACCAGGGCATGGATCAATTGCTGCTCCAGCCCGTGCGCTGCCTCGGCGCTGACGAGTATTTCCGGCCGAACTCCGGCCATCCGCGTGCCGGCTCCATGAAGATGGCGCAGCTGCCTGCCAGCCTTCGTCGGAAATCGCCACGACCTTGCGGCGACTGGGACGGCGAACGTGGCTCCGGTCAACGCGCGACCGTATCGGGCCAGATCCTGGGCCGGCAACCAGATAGAGCTCGAACGGGAGGGTCCGTCGGTTCGCACATGTACGCGCTGGCTCGCGCCGAGGGTCATGATCTCGCCCGCTCGCATTCTGACCCCGCCCCAGATCGGCGCAGGTCGACCCCGGGTCGGCAACGAAATCAGGATCTGGTCGGCTGGCACCTCAACGAAGGCTATGCGCGACAGCTCCTCCTCGGCAGCCGACAGGCGCAACCGGTGCAGCTTGACCTGGGTCAGCCGTGCCCGGAACTGGCCGCGACCGGTGATCAGCAGGCCGAGGCCGCCCTCCTCGCGCAAGGCGACCTCGAAATCGCCCGCTTCGCTGAACACCGACGTGACGCTGCCCGGCATCTCTCCTCGCCGCGACGGCCGGGAGCCCGCTGCGCCAAGATGCAGACCGGGAATGTCCTTCCGTTGTCACACGAACAGTGCTGGTGGCGATCCGCGCTGGCTATTCAATTTTGGCAGAAACGCATCGGCGGGTCGCTGAAATGCTCGCCGTCGTCACCGTCGCCCCGCGCATACGGGGAGGCTCAGGGTGGCGGCTTCGCCCTCTTTTCAAGATCCGAGACCAGGGCGTGCAGCTGGGCGTTTGCGGGATCGAGCGCGAGCAGCGCGCGGGCGTGCCGGAGTGCTGCGGCAAAATCCCCCTGATCGCGCGCGATCGAGACGAGCGCCGTCAAGACGCTGCGGTCCGCTGGATGCTGCCGATGCACCTCTTCGAGAAGCGCCATCGCCTTCCCCGCCGCACCGCTCGAATTCAGTGCCACGGCATAGACGTAGGCGTAGCGGGCATTGTCGGGCATCAGCTCGTGCGCGCGGCGCAGCAGGTCCAATGCCTCAGCATAGTCGTGCTTGCGCACCAGGTAGAGGCCGAGGGCATAGCGGACATCGGCGTTGTCGGGCTCGATCGACATCGCCTTCTTCAGCAGCTCGGCACCCTCCTCCTCCATGCCGCGCGCCCGGTCGAGATCGGCGAGGTTGACGAGAGCCGGGACGAAGTTCGGGTCGAGACGCAGGGCCGTGCGATATTCCCCCTCCGCCTCGGCTAGTTGCCGGCGCCGCAGATCCAACAGCCCGAGATTGAGATGCGCCTCCGGCCGGTCGGCGTCGACCATCTCGGCGACGACGAGCTCGGCGGTAGCCTTGAGCAAGGCGGTCTGCTGCTCCGGCGTCAAGGTCAAGAGGTCGGTTCCGGCCAAGGCTCGTGCCGCCTCGATGCGCACGGCGCGGACCGGGTCGCTGAGCAGCGGAGCCGCCACCTGAACGACGGCCCGCGGCGGCGTGCCCGGCAGGGCGCGTGGCGCCGCCATCCTGACGAGCGGGTCGGGATCGGCGAGCGCGGCTTTGATTGCCGGCTCCGAGGCCGGCGACGCATAGGGTGCCAGCATTGGCAAGGCGCTCGCCCGGGCGATTGCCGGCTGGCTCTGATCGAGGATCAGCCGATCGAGCTGCTGTTCGGCGTCGGCGGTCCCGACCCTTCCGGCATGGAGTGCTGTGCCGTAATGCGAGGTGGTCTGCCGCCCGTTGGGGTACCACCCGGAAACGGTCTCAGCGGCCCATTCGGCGGAACTCCCGGCGTGGCATTGGCTGCACGCGTTCGGGGTGCCGAGCGCAACCGACAGATCGGGGCGCGGGACTCGGATGCTATGATCGCGCCGCGTATCAACGACCATGTAATTCTTTGTCGGCATGTGGCAGTTGACGCACTGCGCACCGGTGCTTCCCGGCTGGTGATGATAGTGCGCTGCTGCGTCGAATTTTTCGGGCAGATGGCATTGCGCGCAGAGCGCATTACCTTCGGCGCGCGGCTTGGCGCTGTGCGGGTCGTGACAGTTCGAGCAGGTGACCCCGGCGGCGTGCATGCGGCTCTGCAGAAACGAGCCGTATTCATAGACCTCGCCGTCGATCTGCCCGTCGGCGTGATAGAGCCCAGGATCGAGCAATGCCGGCAGATAAGCGTCGAGGAAGGGCGTGCCCGGCACCGGGTTCTTGGCGATCACCCTGCGGCGCGAGTGACAGGCGGCACAAGTCTCGAGCTCGGTCGACGCCAGCTTCTCGGTGCGCTCGGCGATGCCAGTCTCCGGGTTCATTTCCCAATGGCCGGTATCGGTCGGTTTCAGCCAACTGGTCAACCCCAGTTTCGGATCATCGGACCCGCCTTGTGCCCGCGTCTTGTCCCAGGCGACGTGCCGCGAGCCAGGACCGTGGCACGCCTCGCAGGCCACGTCGAGGTCGGTCCAGCTCGTCGCATAGGTGTTGGCGGCGAGGTCGTAATTCGTCTTCAGATTGGTCGAGTGGCAAAAGGCGCACTGGTAGTTCCAGGTCTGGTCGCGCCCGGTCCAGTGCAGCGGCTCGCCGGGTTTGAGCTGCTGGCCGGGATAGAGGTGGAACCAGCGCTGGCCCCCCTGGTCTTTTGGCCGGCTGTCCCAGGCGATGCCGAGCGCCTGATAACGCCCCCCGGGAAAGGCGATCAGATATTGCTGCAGCGGATAGACCCCGAAGGTATAGGCGACCGGGTATTCGTGCAGCGCTCCGTCGGGACCCTCCGTGTGCACCAGGAACTTGTCGCCCAAACGCGAGAAGGTGGTGACGACGCCGAAATGCTCCAGCTGGACATCGGCGAAGTCACCGAGGACCGTCGCCTCAGTCGCTTTTTGCATCGCGAGCGCGTGGTGCGAACCCCTCCAGCGCTCGGCTACGGCCGCATGGCACCCTGCACAGACTTGACCGCCGAGATAAGCCGCCGGCTCATCGGCATGCGCGTTGCTCGAGATCCACGCCGAGGCCAGCGCGATCAAAGCAATCGTCCCCGCGCGCCGCAGTTGCTGTTGCGCGACCGCCGCCGCCGGGAACAGCATGATCGCGACCGCAGCCCAGGCGAGGAGGCGCGAGCAGCGTAATTCGGAGACGGAGATGAAAGCCTTCATTCAATCCTTCCTTAGGGGAGGGCATGAACGTGGAAGCCGAGAAGAGGCGGACCTGCCACCGTCGAACGAAACTGGACGGCCGAGAGCGGCTGGTAGCGATGATCGAAATAAGGCGCTATCTGGGAAGACGGCTCCAGGAGGGACGGAGTATGCAAAGAATATCGGCGTGGCTTGGCTTGTCGCTTTGCGCCGTCGGGCTGCTGACCGTGATCGTGGGCGCTGCGCAAACCGAGCGCCTGATTTTCCTCTCGACGCAGCTGCGCCCGATCGCGGAGGCGCAGAAAATGCGCAACTTGATCCTCAAGGATTTTCCGCGGGAGGTCGACTACATCACCGAGCAGCCGCAGCAGTTCCCGGCGCGCATCGAGGCAGAGCAGGAGGGAGGCACGCACGCGATTGATGTCGTCGGCGCGCTACACGGCGAGCTGCAGCCGCTCGTATCGCTGGACGCATTGGTCCCGCTCGATGACCTCGTCGGCAAGCTGGCAGGCCGCGGCATCCCGGAGCCGTTGCTGGCGCTCGGCAAATTCGGCACTGCGCACCAACTCTATGTCCCATGGATGCAGGCGAGCTACATCATGGTAGCCAACAAAGCGGCGCTGCCCTATCTGCCTGCTGGGGCGGACATCAACGCACTCAGCTATGACGAGCTCGCTGCCTGGGCCAACACGTTGCAGGAGAAGACTGGCAAGCGCTTGCTCGGCTTTCCAGCGGGGCCGCAAGGGCTGATGCACCGCTTCTTCGAGGGCTTTCTTTACCCATCCTACACCGGCGGCGTCGTGGTTCCGTTCCGCTCGGAGGCGGCCGAAGCCATGTGGAGGCAGTTCGCGTCGTTGTGGAAGAGCGTCAATCCGGCTTCGACCAGCTACAATTTCATGCAGCAGCCGCTGCTCTCCGGCGAGGTCTGGATGGGCTTCGACCACATTGCCCGCGTGCTCGACGCGCTGCGCCAGAAGCCGGACCAATTCGTCGCCTTCCCCGCCCCTGCCGGGCCCAAGGGGCGGGGCTACATGCCGGTAGTGGCCGGCCTCGCCGTGCTGAAGGGTGCACCCGACATGAGTGGGGCGATGGCGCTGATCGACTACCTGACCCAGCCCCAAACGCAGATCGTCACCGCCCGGAGTGTCGGCTTTTTCCCGGTGGTGAAAGCAGAGTTGCCGCCCGACCTCGAGCCCGGCCTGAAGATGAGCGCCGCTGCGATCGAAAAGATGCAGTCGGCGAAGGATGCGCTGCCCGCGCTGCTGCCGATCGGCCTCGGCCGGCGCGACGGCGAGTTCGACAGGGTGTTCATGAACACGTTCCAGCTCGTCGTGCTGCGCGGCGAGAAGCCGCGCGCGGTGCTCGACCGCGAAGCAGAGACGTTGAACCGCCTGATGACCGAGACCGGCGCGCCGTGCTGGCAGCCTGATCCTCCCAGTACCGGCGCGTGCCAGGTGCAGTAGCGGGAGGGTTTCGAGGAGTGCCGACAGAGCGCGAAAGGCCCCTCACCCCAACCCTCTCTCCGCGAGCGGGGAGAGGGAGGGACCCGCGAAGCGGGAGGGTGAGGGGCAGCGGAGGGCGTCCTCACGCAACTGCTTCGACCAACTCGTAGACTTGCGTTTCGGTCGTCATCCCCTTGGCGATAACCGAGGCGATCGCCTTGAATCGAAAGCAATGCTCGACCCGCTTGCGGACCGCTTCGCTGACAAGGATCGTGGTCCCGTACTCCTTGTTCAGTCCTTCCAGGCGCGCTGCCAGATTCACGCTATTGCCCAGTGCGGTATAATTCATGCGTTCCGCCGAACCCACATTTCCCACCACGGCATCCCCGGAATGAATGCCAAGGCGAACAGCAAACGGCGGCAATCCCTCGGCTTCAAATTGAGTGTTGAGTGCGTCGCTCGCCTTCTTGGCCGAAAGGGCGGCACGACAGGCCCGCTCGACATGGTCGAGCTGCAGATGGGGAGCGTTCCAAAACGCCATCACCGAATCCCCGATGAACTTGTCCACAGTGCCGCCCTCGGCATGAAACGCTTCCGTCAGCGCGGCGAGATGTCGCGACGTCTGGCGCATCAAACTGTCGGGGTCGGCCGCTTCGGCAATGCCCGTAAAATTCGTGACATCGGTGAACAGGATGGTGACCTCTTGCCTCACTCCGCCAAGCTCGGTGGAGATGGAGCCGTCAATTATTCCTTTGACGATGTCTTTCGGGACAAAGCGAGCGAAGGACCAGATGCTGCGCTGGGCGACCGCCATTGTCCTGCCGAGTTCGTCAATCTCCGCGACACGGGAGGTGACCGGCATATCGTCCGGCGCCGCTAACGTCCGGAGCCTGCTTGCCTGAGCGGTTATCCGCTTCAGCGAAGTCGACATCCGGCTGCCGAAGATCCAGACTGCGGGTACGAAGCAGCCGCCGGCGATTAGTGCAATAATTATTCCTCTAATTTGTAACGTCCGCACATTCTTAACGAAATCGTTTTCGGCCGCGATTAATAGAGAGTAGCCGTTCAATTTATCGGCGAGTGAAAACCTTCGAAAACGAAAAAGGTAGTCTCGTCCATTTTCGTCGTGAATGGTTCCATCATAATGGTCACTGCCGTCCCATCTCTGCATTACTGCGCCGAGCCGCCCGCCGCGGATCTCACTGATCTCGGGGAGCTGAGGGTGGGAGGGATGCGTCATCGCGTAGTCCATGAGCCGCGCGAAGTCGGGATGCGCGATGAGCACACCAAACGAGTCGAAGATTATAGCCGTCCCATGCTCTCCGGGGCGTTGCGCGTAGACCAAATCGCTGAACTTATCGAGCTTGAGGTCGGTGGCGATGATACCGCGCACATGCCCTTGCAGAGGTGCGCTCAGGGTGATCATCGGTGTGCCGATGCTGAACGAGGCATAGGGTGACGAAACAAGAGCCCGGTCCGCCTGCATCGTGTCGCGATACCAGACCCGCGTTCGTGCGTCATAGCCGTAGTCCCACAGATCGAGCTGATCGATCTTGTTGCCCTGCTCGTCTTCGAAGATCCGCCGCATCGGCAGGGCTCCGCCCGGAGTCGGGCGGACCAGATTGACATTGTAGACGGCCCCCGGAGGCGCCCCCAGCTTCTGGCGCTCCGTCGGGTCGAGGACGTCGAGGCGGCGAACCTGCAACCAGCAACCATTATCGTAGCCGACATAGAGGCTGTCCGTCAGCGGCAGTTCGTGCAGTGCCGCTTTGAAGAGGCCGATTGCGCCATCGACCTCGCTCCTGTCATCCGAGTCGGCAAGAGCGGGATTTGTCGACAGCACGCGAACGAGGGTGCTCAGCTCCGAAACCTCGGCCTCGAGGCGGCTGAGGGTGTTGGCGCTGGCGGCATCCATGGCGGCAGACGCCGCCGCTCTTGCTGCCGCGTGGAAGGTCGCGATCTGGATAAATATCAGACACGCGGTGAGAGCCGTGACAAAGGCCATCACGGCGGCCGTTATCGCGATTCTGAACGTCAACATCCGATTTCGTTCGCTCGCCCACCGCAGCTCGGAGGCAAAAAAATATCGAGGCGCAACCAAGGGGCCTTTGGTGGCCGACCATCCGTGAGTTCGCTGAAAGCGCGAGAGGCAACTTCGCGCCGCTCGCCTGACATGCGAGCCTTCTGACTTTGGCCAAATTGCGGCTCTGAAAGCCGGGTCGGAGACTGAGCTGCGAAACATCGAATCAGTTTGCGGAGGATGACCGCGTGCTGGCTATTCAATTTCGGCAGGAATTTCCCTGGGGTACCCTGTTTGCCCAAAAAGGGCGGCAGCCGATCCTTGATCGGCGGAACAGGTTCCCTGTTCGCTCGAGAAAATTCCGTGCTCGCTAAGCTAGGGAAATTTGCTCGCAATGCATTGATTTGGCGAGTGCGCCAGATGCGATCGGGCGCTCCATACCGGAGATTTTTTGTTTAACCTGTAATTCGGGGTCGTAGGGAATTCTGCGGGCAACGGACCGAGAGAGGCCGCAGGCGATCAGATCGGGGAATTCCGATTGACGTTCGCCTCGGTGGGCGGGTCAAATCGCGACACGATGGAATTGCGCAGCCTTCACTATTTCGTCCGCATAGCCGAGCTCGGCAGCATCACCCGCGCCTCGGCGCATCTTCACGTCGCTCAACCCGCGCTGACCCGGCATATCCAACGGCTCGAGGACGAGCTCGACGTCACCTTGTTCACGCGCGCCAACCGCGGCGTGCGGCTGACCGAGGGCGGGCAAAGGCTGCTCGAGAGCGCGCAGCGCATCCTGCGCGACGTCGAGCGCGCTGGTGACGAGATCCGGGCTCACAAGGCGCATCCCAGCGGCAAGATCGTGCTGGCCGTCACGCCGACCCTGTGCCCGGTCGTCGTGCCGGAGCTATTCGCACGGATGCGGCGGCACTATCCGATGATCGAGCTCAAGGTCGTTCACGCCGGGATGGTCCGGCTGGAGGAATTCCTGGTCGACGGCCGCGTCGATCTGGCGCTCTTGTCGGAGATGTCGAAGAGCCGTCTGATCCTGTCGACCCGGCTGGCCGAGGAGGAGATGGTGCTGGTCACTAGACCCGGGGCGCGGCCGCCGGAAATCGTCTCGCTCGACGAGCTTCGCCGCACATCGCTGATCCTCGGAGACGGGTTGCGCGCCGCCATGGAGATGTTGCTCGCCGGTCGCGGCGTCGAACTCCAGGTCGAGACCGAGCTCAACGATCACGAAACGATCCGGCTGATGGTGCAGCAGGGGGTGGGCGCCTCGATCCTCCCGCATTCCTCGGTGCACCGGGAATGCGCGCGGGGGTTGGCCGAAGCGCATCGGATTACGCAGGACGGGGTCTTCAGGACCCTGGCGCTCGGTGTCGCCGCCAATCGCGGCGCGTCCTCGGCGCGCGAGGCCGTGACCGAAATCGTCACGCAAGTCCTGTCCGACATCGAGGCCGAGGGTAGGCTATGCCTGGATCTCGATGACCCGGGAGCCGTGCGCCCCACGAGGGCTAGAGCTTAACTGTAGAGGAGGAACGCAATGCTTATCGTCGATTCACAGATCCATCTCTGGGAAAACGCCAAGATGTCGCCGCAGCACCGGCAGATCCCGACCTATAATGTCGACGACGCCTTGAAGGAGATGGCCGAAGCCGGAGTTGACGCGGCGGTGATCCATCCGCCCAGCACGCTCGGCGAGGGGCCGAATGTGCAGGCGGTCGAGGCGGTCAAAGCGCATCCGGACAAATTCTGCATCCTCGGCAATTTTGACCTGCAAGCCCCGAACCGCGAGGAGATCGTCAGAAACTGGCGGCAACGGCCGGGCATGCTCGGCTTCCGCTTCACGTTCAATCAGCCGCACCAGCAGAGCTGGTGGAGCGACGGCTCGCTCGACTGGTTCTGGGCCGCCTGCGAGCGGGAAAAGCTGGCGGTTGGTCTGTTGGCCGGCGGGCACATGGCGGAGCTCGGCAGGATCGCCGAGCGCCATCCCGGGCTGAAATTACACATCGACCATCATGGCCGCGGTGGCAGCGGCGGTTCCGGGAAGGATGATGCCGCTTTTGCCAATCTGGGCGAGATGCTGGCGCTGGCGAAGTATCCGAATGTCGCTGTCAAGCTCTCGGGAGCCCCGAGCTATTCGAGCGAGCCCTACCCCTACCGCAACATCCACAAATACATCCGCCAGATCTTTGACGCGTTCGGCGCGCAGCGCTGTTTCTGGGGTACCGACATCACCCGCATGCCGTGCTCCTACCGGCAATGCGTGACGATGTTCACCGAAGAATTGCCGTGGCTCCAGGGTCGCGACAAGGATCTGGTGATGGGCCAGGCGATCATCGACTGGCTCGGCTGGAAGCGCCCGGCTTAACCCGCCCGAAGCTCGGGGCTGCCAGCGACGGAGGTAACGGATATGCAGTTCGGTCTCTTCGGCAGCGCCGCCGCACGGCGCGGCGGCCCCGAGTTCGACAGCAGCGAAGGGTTCCGCGACTTCATCGATTACAACATCGAGGCCGAGGCGCTCGGCTTTCACAGCACCTTTGTCGTCGAGCACCACTTCACCGGCTATGGCCAGGTCTCGGCGACCCTCAATCTGTTGACCTGGCTCGGCGCCCGCACGCGCTGGCTGCGCCTCGGTACGGCGGTGATCGTGCTGCCCTGGCACAATCCGGTGCTGCTGGCCGAGCAGGCTGCGACGCTCGATCTTTTATCGGGGGGCCGGCTCGATTTCGGCATCGGCAAGGGCTATCGCTACAACGAGTTTGCCGGTTTCTGCGTGCCGATGGAGGAGGCCGACACGCGGTTCGACGAAGCGCTCGACGTCATCCTCAGAGCGTGGACCGCCGACGAGCCCTTCTCGCACCGCGGCAAGTATTGGCAGTTCGACGACATCGTCGTCGAGCCGCCGACCGCGCAGAAGCCGCGCCCGCCGATCTGGATGGGTGCGGGCAGCGAGAATTCGATCCGCTGGGTTGCCGCACAGGGCTTCAACCTGCTGCTCGGACAATACGCCTCGCCAAAGGACGTCGCCTGGAACATCGCGGTGTACAGGTCGGAGGTCGAGGCCCATGGCCGCCGTTTCGATCCGATGCAGGTCGGGGTCACCCGAGCGTTTTTTGTCGCCGACAACAAGGCCGACAGAGATGCGGCGTTGGAGCGCCGCCTGCATAACCGAGTCCGCCAGCTGAAGCTCGCGACCCGCCCCGACGGCACGGTCCATGGCGGGCCGGACCGCGCCACCGGCGACCCTCGGGAGGTCAACGAAATCAGCGCGATGTATGGCAATCCC
Source organism: uncultured Alphaproteobacteria bacterium (assembly GCA_963703745.1). Classification (GTDB taxonomy): domain Bacteria; phylum Pseudomonadota; class Alphaproteobacteria; order ATCC43930; family CGMCC-115725; genus AP-15. Next base: position 1,157,841 of record CAVPFL010000004.1, read on the forward strand.
GACGAGATCGTGCGCAAGCTCGAAGAGCTACAGGACGCCGGGGTAGGCTATGTGCTGATCAACGGCGGCGGCTCGGGCGGCGGCATGCGCGGCCGCGAGAGCCTGCGCCGTTTCGCGCGCGAGGTCATGCCCACCTTCGCCGAGCGATGAAGGTCACCTTATTCGGGTCAAGATCGAAGCGTATGATACGCGGCACGATGGAGATACAGGGCTATCCTAGAGATGCCGGGCTCAGCTCGTGTCAAGATATCGTCAAACTTCCCCTGCCGGAGCGTCCTGCAGGCGTCAGATCTCGGTCTTAAGTATCTGAATGAAAGCTGTTTTTCGTCTCGGAAAGCGGCTCCGATGCGATTTTTCCCCTGAGTTTCCGCGTACCGCATTGAATTCTTAAGACTTTTTTCTGAGAGAATTGTCGCGGTAAATCTGTAGGCGCGTGACGCGCAGGCCCGGGATGCCGTTCCGGTCGAGCGCGGCCCCCCAAGCGCCGAGCTCTTCGGGAGAAAGCTTGTATCGCGCGCAAGCTTCCTGCCAGCTCAGCACCCCGGCGCGGATCGCGATGACGATTGCAGCCTTGCGTCGGGACGACCATCGCTGCGTCTCGGCCGGCGGCAAGCCAGCTATCACGTGGCTTTTGTCCCAATCCGCGGCGACGGGTTTGTTCGGAGGCATCTGCGATATGCGAGGACCGATGGCGAAGGGTAGGCGTCACCTCAGCAAAGCTACGACTCCAGCGCGCTCGAATTTATTCCGCCGCCGTCTTCCTTTTTGGTCCAGCTCGCCGTGGCCGGCTTTCAGATCAAGGTGAGCCGTCTAATCGATTCGCGCTTGCATCGCGCCGTCGCCTCGGCTCGGTTCGGGTGGCCATGTCGCCCGCTGGTCGAGGCCCCCGGGACGGCTTCGCTATCGGCCGGCCCGCGCGGGTCGTGACGAGACGCAACCGCGAAATACGGAGCGGTCACCGCTTTTTTGCTTTTCGCAGCTTACACTGCGCGCCGACCACTAAGTTGCCAACTCAAGGAATCTTCGATGCCGCTCACCGCACCCGATCGCCGCACCCTCTTGCGGCTCGCACTCTGCTGGATGATCGCTCTTCTCGGACCGGTTCCGGTCGCCGCCGCCACCGAGATGACGGCTCCGGTAGAACAGCTCCATGCCGGGTTGATCGAAATCATGAAAGCCGGCAAAAACGCGCCATTCCGCCAGCGATACGACAAAATTGCGCCGGTGATCGGCCGGACTTTCGACCTCGACGTGATTGTCCGCCAGGTCGTTGGGCCGCGCTGGACCGCGCTTCCGCAGGATCAACAGGCGGCCCTGGAGGACGCCTTTCGGCGCTATACCATCGCGTCCTACGTCTCCAACTTCGAGGACTACTCGGGCGAGCGCTTCGAAGTCCTGCCCGGCGTCGCGGCGGTCGGCAATGATCGGGTGGTAAAGACCCGGATCGTGACAGCCTCCGGCCAAGCGCATGTGCTCGCCTATGTGATGCGACAGACCGGTGCCGGATGGCGCGTCGTCGACGTGCTGGCGGAAGGATCGATCAGCCGTGTCGCGGCCCAACGGTCCGAAATACGGTCTGTGCTCTCTGATGGTGGCGGTACCGGACTACTCGTCAGCCTGCATCGGAAGACCGCGGAGCTGTCGGGCGGTATTTTGCAGTAGCAGCGCCGGCCTAAACCGACTATCACCTGCGCGCTGCCGATCCTCGGTGGGGATGCCGTATTACCTGCGGTCCCAAACCGGCGGCTCGGGCTGCGCTGCCACCTATCGACCGCAATGCACTACCGCCTCGACCCGCGATGACGTTTCAGCGCCTGCTCGTCGGCCTGGTTGATTTCTGCCGACGCAACGCTCTGCGGGTCGTTCTGGCGGGCAGTTTGCTGGCCATTTTCGCCGGTTGGTATGCCGACGCCCATCTCGGCATCAACACCGACACCGACCAAATGTTCGCGGCAAGCCTGCCTTGGCGCCAGCGCGCTGAGTTGTTCAAAAGCTATTTCCCGCAGTTTCGCGATCTGCTGGTCGCGGTCATCGATGCGAAGGAGCCCGAGGAGGCTGAAGACACCGCCGCGGCCCTGGCCGAAAAGTTGGAGCAGGACAGCGAGCATTTTCTTTCCGTCAGGCGGCCCGACGCCTCGCCCTTCTTGAAGCAGGAGGGGATGTTGTTCCTCGACACTCCTCAGCTGGAGTCGCTGCTCGATCGCACGATCGACGCCCAACCGTTCCTCGGCGAGCTTGCGCTGGATCCGAGCGCTCGCGGCGTATTCAAATCACTATCACTGCTCGGCACCGGAGTGGTTGAGGGGAAGGCCGATCTGGCACCTTACCTGAAGGCCTTGACGGCGTTCCATCAGGCGATGGTCGATGTGATCGCCGGTCAGCCGCATCCGTTGTCCTGGACCCGATTGTTGGGTGGCGATGTCGCCGATCTCGCCGGCCCCTACAAATTCGTGCTCGTCCAACCGAAGCTCGATCTTTCTAGCATCGAGCCTGGCGGGGCCGCTACCCGAGCGATGCGCGAGGCCGCGGCTGGGCTCGAATTCATCAAATCCGGCGACGCACGCATGCGCATCACCGGCAGCGTGGCGCTGGCCGACGAGGAGTTCGCCTCGGTCGCGCAGGGAGCGGTTATCGGTCTGCTCGGCAGCTTCCTGCTGATCTCGCTGTGGTTGTTCCTGGCGGTTCATTCGTGGCGGTTGATTCTCCCGATCCTGCTGACGCTCGGATTGGGGTTAATGCTGACCCTGTTGTTCGCGGCCGCCGCGGTGGGGACCCTGAACTTGGTCTCGGTCGGCTTCGGCATCCTCTTTGTCGGCATCGCGGTCGACTTCGCGATACAGTTCTGCGTGCGCTATCGCGAAAACCGCTATCGCTTTCCCGATCCAGCCGCGGCGATGGCAGAGACCGGCCGACGCGTTGGCGGTCAGATCCTGGTGGCGGCGGCGGCCACCTCGGCAGGATTTCTCGCTTTCGTGCCAACCGACTTCCGCGGCGTCGCCGAGTTGGGGCTCATTGCCGGGGTCGGAATGCTGATCGCTTTTTTCTGCACCATGACGTTTCTGCCGGCCGCGATCGGCCTGTTTCGGCCGCACGGCGAAGGCGTCGAAATCGGGTTTCGCTGGGCGGCGCCGCTGGACAAAACCGTGCACCGGCGCCGCTGGCCGCTATTGGCGCTGTTCGGGTTGCTCGCCACCCTGGGCGTCGCCCTGTTGCCACAGCTCGGCTTCGACGCCGACCCGCTCCACACCAAGGACCCGAACACCGAGGCCATGCAGACCCTGTACGACCTCGGGGATTCGCAGGTGACCAATCCTTTCACGATCGACATCCTTACCCCAGACGCCGCCGCTGCAGCGCAGTTGGGGGATCGGCTTAAGGGGTTGCCGCTCGTCTCGGAAGTGCTTTCGATCAACAGCTTTGTGCCGAAGGACCAAGAGTCGAAGTTGCCCCTGATCGAGGATGCCGCCACCCTGCTGGGCCCAACCTTGATGTCGCGGGATCGGCCTGCGTCGGCGAGCCCGGAAGAGATCCGGGTAGCCGCGCGGACCGCGCTCGAAAAAATCGTGCCGGCGCTGGAGAAGTTGCCGCCCGGTCACGTGCTGGGTGCGATCGCGGGCGACCTGCGCAAGCTGGTGGCAGCAGCCGATCCGGTCCTCCTCGCAGTCGATCAGTCGCTGACCCGCTTCTTGCCATCCGAACTCGACCAGCTGCGCACGGCACTGCAGGCGCAACCGGTCTCATTGCAGAGTATTCCGTCCACGCTAGCTCGTGATTGGGTGCTGCCTGATGGACAGGCGCGGCTCCAGGTCGTCCCGAACTCGAAAGCGCGAAGCACAACCGGGCTCGCTAAATTCGTCGACGAGGTCAGTGCCGTGGCGCCCGACGCAGGCGGCGCCGCAGTGACCATCGAGGCGACCAGCGCCACGATCGTCGGCTCGTTCCGCTCCGCGGCGATCTCGGCGCTGATCGCCATCGCGGTAATCCTGTTCGTCGCTTTGCGGCGTCCGCTCGACGTCTCACTGGTGCTGGCGCCGCTTCTGCTGTCCTCGCTGATGACCGTCGTCGTCATAGTGCTGCTGAAGCTGCTGCTCAATTACGCGAACATCATTGCGCTACCGCTGTTGCTGGGTGTCGGCGTCTCATTCAACATTTACTTTGTGATGAACTGGCGAGCCGGCCAAACCATAGTGTTGGGCTCGGCGACCGCTCGAGCGATCTTGTTCTCTGCATTGACGACGGGGACTGCGTTCGGCTCGCTCGCGCTTTCACGGCATCCCGGAACGGCAAGCATGGGTACGCTGCTGCTGATCAGCCTGGCCTGCACTTTGGTTGCCAGTCTTGTCTTTATACCGGCTCTACTAGCCGCGGTGCCTCGCCCCCGTCAGGCGGTGAAGCAGCCGTCACCTGCAGGTGCGCTCGAGTCGCGCAGCGAGTAGTTCAAACTTTTCCGGCGGCTTCAGCCGATCGACCGCACGCGGGCGTAGCCGCACCTTTGACCGATCTTGCCGAGCCCGTTCTCCGTTCCGGCCGAATCGCGAAGCGCTCAACGTATCGCGCGTAGCGCTCATGCTCCACGACCGGATCGAGCCCATACTCCTCGAGGTGGGAGCGACGGGTTCCGTAACCGCCGTTGGGCTTTGCCTCCACCAGCCGACTGATGCGGGCGGCGGCGTGCGGATCGAACGGACGCCCAAAATGCCGGTAGAGAGTCGCCACAGTCTCCAGCGGGTCACTGACCAATTTCAGGTAATGGATGTGGAGTATCGGCTCTGCAAACCGCTCTTCGTCCGCAGCCTCGATCATAAGCTCGGTGGCCGCGAGCCAGCGGTCGCTATCCTGGCGGCCGATTTCGAGCTTGTCGACGTGGCGCGTGAATGGCCGCCGGAGCACCTCGGTTAGCCGCGCGACCGACGGCAAAACGGCGAGCGGGTCACGGTGGACGAATACGACACGAGCATCCGGATAGACCGCGCGAAGCGCGCCGAGGGCAAAGATGTGGTCGGGACATTTAAGCACCCAGTGACCGGCAGCCACGGCCTGGTGCTGCAAGTGCTGCAGGAAGCGCTTGTGAAACCGATACGCGTCGAGGTGTCCGGTCTGGTCGAGCCAGCGGCGATAACTAGGAATATGATATGTCGTATCGAAGCGCAGGCTGGCGAAGACATGTGCAGTGATTTCGGAACATTCCTGCGGCGAAGAGGCATCGATCGGATGCATGCGCGCAAACTCTGGCGCCAGCATGCCGAACAGGCGTAGCTGCCGGGCGACCCGTCGCGGCCGTAGGTCGGGGCCAATGCCGGATCCGTCGAGCGGGTAGGGATGGATCAGCTGCCAGACGCGCGGGACGAGGTTTGTGTGATCCTGCGCTAGGAGACTGTGCAAGAAGGTGGTGCCCGAGCGCGGCAGCCCCGCGATGAAGATCGGATGCTCGATCGACTGGCCGAGTATCTCGGGCGCGCGTCTCTCTTCTTCGTGTAAACGCAGCAGGTTGGAGAGAAATCGTACCGCATCCCAGCGCGTCGCGAAGCGCCCGAAGAGGCTCAGTTCCGCCTCCTCACCGCAAGCACGGAGCAAATTCTGTAGGGGCTTCTCGAAAGGCGCGCCGCCGAAGTCGACCAAACCGGTCTGGCGCCGCGCGCGAGCGATCAGCTCGTCTGCGCTGAGGGGATCGCGCAGAATTGCGAGCGCGTCTACCATCGTGTCGGCGACCCGCGAGACGGCTCTCTGAAGCATCGGCACCTTTCCAGCCAACAACTGAAACGGCCAGAACCACTCTGGTCTGTCTGGGTTCGCAACCTAGAGCCCGGATCGTAGGAGGGCAACGCCATCAACCGAATCAGGCGCCACCCCCAAAGGCCCAGCCAATGTTGTAGGTTTCGAGCCTGATCTAGATCCCCGCGGAGCGAGAATTAGACTGTCTGTAGGATCTTTTCCCGCGTGATGTCGGGTGCCAAAATTTTGCGCCAATCGGCGTCGCGCGGCAGCACCTCCAGGGCAGCACGCAACGTGTAATAGCTCGGACCCAGGCCGGCCGGGGTGCCGCCCTCCTCGACGTTCTTCACCGCTTGGCGCAACAAGCGGCGCATCTGGATGATCGCTTTGTCGGCCGGGCCGAGGTGCTCTTTGCTGCGGTCGACGATCCGGCCCATGCTCTCCTGGATCGCGCGATCCTGCACGTTAACCCCGTCAATTCCCGTGAAGCTCTCTGTGCGCTGGACCTCGCGATCGATCAGGTAATCGTTTTGTCTGTTGGCCTTGGAACGGAACGTCGTCTGATCGACATGGGTGGGCCCGTTGCCGAGCCCGCGCTCGAGGCGGTCCTCTTCATTGAGCGGTTCGCCGGTCCGGCTGTAGGTCCAGTTGTAGACCATCGTCGTCTCGTCGTCGATCGGCACCCAGATGTGCCCCGCATCGGCCGAAAACCCCCGCTCGGTCGACGAGGCGCGGATCTGATGGAACGGCAAGATGAAATGGTAGGTGCGGGCGTGCATCTCGGCCGCGCCGAGCGCTCGGATACCGACATATTGGTAGCCGTAATCGGTAATGTCGACGACGATATTGGGCGCCTTGGCCTGAACGTAGGGGTTCGACGGTTTGATGCCGCCACGCCTGGCGTTGTTGGTCAGCAGCCGGTGCATGATCGGCGCGTGCGAGGTATCGAGACCGCCTTCGAGAGCTTGCAGCCAGTTGCATTCCTGGATGACCTTGGTGACGTGCCGATGAGTCTGCGGCACCTGGGTCCAGGCGAATTTCGGGGCGGCCGGCATGCGCTCGGGCGGCCCCAAATAGGCCCACACGATCCCGCCCAGCTCGACCGTCGGATAGGCGGCGATGTGGATCTTGTGCTGAAACTGGTTCTCCACCGGCTCGTTGAGCTGGTCGATGCAGGTGCCGGCGACATCGAACTTCCAGCCGTGGTAAACGCAACGCAGCCCGCATTCCTCGTTGCGGCCGAAGAACAGCGAGGCCCGGCGATGCGGACAATACTCGTCCAAGAGCCCGATGCGGCCCTCTGTATCGCGAAACGCGACGAGATCCTCACCTAACAGCCGCACGCGCACTGGTGGTCCATCCGGCTCAGCGATCTCGCGCGCGAGCAACGCCGGGATCCAGTATCTTCGCATCGCGTTGCCCATCGGAGTGGCCTGCCCCACCCGGGTGATCAGCTCGTTTTCCTCGCGCGACAGCATCCCGATCCTCCTAGCGTTCGGCGGCGGATCAGGCAGAATAGCATACTCACTGAAAGGACGGGAGATGACCGATTGGGTTCTGCGGGGCGGCGAGGTAGTCGATGGCCGCGGCGGGCCGCGCCGGCGCGGGGACGTTGCCATTACCGGCGCGCGCGTTACCGCTGTGGGCGACGTCGCCCGGCCGACGGGCGCACGGGAGATCGATGTCTCGGGCAAGATCGTCGCGCCGGGTTTTATCGACGTGCACACCCATGACGACCGCGCGCTGTTCGCGACCCCGGCTATGGCGGCCAAGGCGAGCCAGGGGGTCACCACCGTCGTGACCGGGAATTGCGGGGTGAGCCTGGCGCCGCTGGTGCTCGACGCGGCACCGCCGCCGCCGCTCGATCTGATCGGCGACACCGACGATTACCATTATGCGCGCTTCACCGATTATCTCGTTGCGCTCGACCGGGCACCGCCGGCAGTCAACGCGGCCTGCCTGGTCGGCCATTCCACCTTGCGGGTCGGGGCGATGAGTGCGCTCGACCGGCCGGCCGAGGACGCTGAAATAGCGCAGATGGGCGAACGGCTGCAGGAGGCGCTCGACGCAGGTGCGATCGGGCTGTCGAGCGGGCTGGCCTACGCCCCGGCATCGCACGCACCGGCCGTCGAGATCGAAGCATTGGCGGCCTTGCTGCGGCCAGCTCGGGCAGTCTACACGACGCATATGCGCAACGAGGCCGACGCCGTAATCGCCAGCCTCGAAGAAAGCTTCTCCGCCGGCCGCGCGGCCGGGGTGCCGGTCGTGATCTCGCACCACAAGACGGTCGGCCGGCAGAATTTCGGCCGTACCGCCGAGACGCTGCCGTTGCTCGCCGCGGCGATCGAGCGACAGGAGGTCGGGCTCGACGCTTATCCCTACATCGCCTCCTCGACCGTGCTGAGCGCTGCACAAGCCGCGCGGGCGTTGAAGGTCCTGGTGACCTGGTCGAAGATCGCCCCCGAACAGGCCGGCCGTGAGCTCTGTGCGATCGCCGCGGACTGGGGCGTCAGCGAGCAGGAGGCGGCCGATCGGCTGCAGCCGGCAGGTGCCGTCTATTGGATGATGGACGAGGCGGATGTCCAGCGGGTGTTGCAGTTTCCGTATACGATGATTGGCTCGGACGGGTTGCCGCACGACACCCATCCGCATCCGCGGCTCTGGGGTGCCTTCCCGCGAGTCCTTGGCTATTACAGCCGCGAGCTTGGTCTCTTCAGCCTCGAAGAGGCGGTCCGGCGGATGACCGGCTTATCCGCCTATCGGTTTGGTCTCGCCGGCCGCGGGATCCTCGCACCGGGCGCCTATGCCGACGTGACCGTCTTCGATCCGGAGACCGTCGCCGACCGCGCGACCTTCGAGAAGCCAGCGACTCCCGCCGTCGGCATCGAGCACGTCTTCGTCAACGGCCGCCCCGTGTGGACCGACGGCAAGCCCACCGGCGAACGCCCGGGCCGCGTGCTGCGCCGCCAAGAGCTGCAGACCGAGGCGCAAGGCTCGCGGGCGCCCTAGATCTCTGCGGGCCGGGAAGGAGGAAGACATGCCGTTTATTGCGTCGGATGGCCTCACCGAGGGGGGCACCAGCAAGACCATCACGGCCGGCGGCATGACGGTACACTACCACGATGTGGGCGAGGGCGAGCCGGTGCTGTTCCTCCACTCCTACGGTCCCGGCACCACCGCGTGGATTACGTTCCACAAGACGGTCGGCGGGCTTTCGCAACACTTCCGCTGTATCCTGATGGACCTGCCTAACTTTTCGAAGACGGGCCCGATCGTCTACCGTGAGGGTGTGCACGCCGTCCAGGCGCGGACCGCGGTAGCGTTGCTGGACGCCCTTGGCATCCAGCGGGCATATTGGGTTGGCAACTCGCAGGGCGGGCAGTCGGCGATGGTCGCGGCCATCACCTATCCCGAGCGGGTCCGCAAATTCGTGATGGGCGGCTCGCACATCGGCACCGGCGGTGATCGCTACCTGATGGCCAATCGCCCCTCGGAGGGTAGTCGAGCCACCCGCCAGGCGCTCGACGACCCGAGCCGCGACAACATCCGTCATTACCTCGCCGTGCACATCGACGACGCGAGCCTGGTGACCGAGGAGCTGGTGGACTACATCCACCGGGCGCACACCTGGTCACAAGAGTTCATCAAAGCGCGCCGGCAATCGGTGAGCCTGCCACACGACTACACGCCGGATCTCTCCGGCATCCAGGCGCCGGTCCTGCTGATCCACGGGCGCTACGACCGGATGGTGCCGTTCGAGGTCTCGATTGCGATCCTCAACCACATTGCCGACTCCCAGCTGGTGCTGCTCAACAACTGCGGCCACTGGCCACCCTTCGAGAAGCCGGCCGAGTGGGCCGCGCACGTCCTCGGGTTCCTGCAAGGCAACTGAGAGACAGCTTCAGAGCGCTATTCGAGCAAGTTCGACCTGTAGGGTGGATAGGCTCAGCGCAATCCGCCGGTGCCGGCGGAGATTTGGCGGCTCGCCGCTAACGCTACTGGTCTAATCGCGGCGGGGGCGGCGCAAGGTGAAGGTTTCGAACGGGGCCAGCTGACCGTCTCGCCCAACCACGTCGTAATAGGTGACCTTGATCGTGGTGAAGCCGCCGCGATCCGATCCCGGATCAACGGTGAATGCCGCAAAACCATAGGAATGCGCAGCGTTTCGTACAGCCGACCAGGGCGCCTGCTCGTGCACATATACCGGCGGGCGCTTGCCGGTCTTCGGGTCGGGTTGGCCGACCGCGGTAATCACCCGGCACTGTGGCGGGTTGAAGAACAGCTGGTTCGACGGGAACGACGTTCCGCCGCCGCCGATGACCATGTGCACCGTTCCCTTGCTGGTGTCGACCACGTCGGTGGCGGTTGCCGCAGGAACTGGCGTCAGGGTGGGGTTCGCTTCCTGGCCGCGGATCGGGTGCGAGCGCTCATAGTGGTGCTCGTGCCCGCATACCACGAGGTCGACGCCGTATCGGTCGAACAGCGGCACCCATTCCTCGCGGATCCCAAGATCCGCGCCGTTGAACTTGTCGACTGTCGAGATGGCGACCTGGTGCATGCACACCACCATCCAGTCGATATCATGATCGCCGCGGGCGGCGGCCAATTCCTTTTCCAACCAGGCCTTCTGAGCCCCCTCGGAATAGCCCCTGATGTAGATGTCGCCGCCGTCCTGGTACACGACGTCGTCATTGGCGATGCTGATCACCCGCACCGAGCCGACGGTGAAGGCATACCAAAGCCCACGCGTCACATCTGTCTGGCCATCTGCCGCCGGCACCGAGAAGTACGTCTGATAGGCCTGATACCCGATCGGTCCGTTGCCCAGCTCGTTTTCGTGGTTGCCGGCCGAGGGCATCCAGGGACGCTTGCGGGCGCTGCGGCTGTTATTCTCCCAAAAATCCCACCAGGTCCGCACCCGGTCCTCGGCCAGATTTGCGTAACAGAGGTCGCCGTTGAACAGATGGAACAAGGGCTGCAGTTGCTCCACGCCGAGCGTGGTATCGCCGGCCGCCGGCGAGCCGAGATTGTCATTTACATACGGAGGGTTTGCTATCGTCACCCCGGCGGGCGGCACGTACTTCTTGCCCAGGGTCGGCGTGCCTTGATCGCCGAAGCTGGTGAATATGAACGGCGCGCGAGCGCGCGGGGCGGTGCGGAACGTCGCGAACTCCGGCTCGGCGCCCTCGTGCACGGCCCCGTACAGATAAGGGGAGTCGGCCTGCAACCCGCTAAGCTTCGCATGATAGGCATGGACGACCTGGCCGGATTTAGCATCGGTGTAACTGGTCGCCTTGGCCTCGACCGTTTGCTCGAGCTTGCCGTCGAGACGTCCGAGCACGACACGGGGATTGCGAACTGGTTGCAGCGTGTGCCAGGACACCACCATCTCCGAGGATGCATCCGCGCCGAACTGCAGATGTACCCCGGCGACCGGCGGCGTCGCCACCGGATCGGGCGATGGGGGTGAGAGGGGTGTGGCTTCAGCATCTCCGGTTCCGAACAGGGGCGCCGTTACCATGGCCCCTGCTGCGATGCCGGCGGCGGCAATCAGCCTGCGACGACTGAGTTCGAGGTTGAATCCGGGGTCGGGTGCAGTCATGGCCGTGAGGCTGCTCTACGGTGGCCGGGGGAGCTTACCGCGACTCGATGGCAGTTTGGCACTTTGGCGTCTTCGGCTACATGAAGACGCTGAGGTTCTTGTCGAGGAGTACGTTAGCGTCGAGCACGATCGTGCGCCTAGCCACCTTCCACACGCCCTCCACCTTGCGCAGCAAATCCTCGCGGCAACCGGAAAGGAGCTGATGGTCGGTCTCCAGGTGCGAGCGGTAGACCAGAAACGCGGTCTTTGCCCCGACCTCGCCGTTCTCCAGAGGTGCAGCCTCGAGATTGCCGATCAGGTGACGGGTGCGCGATGGGGGGTCCTCGGCCCAGGCCATCCCGCTGTCGAGCCGGGCCACCCGCATCTCGAGATAGCGCTTGTCTTCCTCGAGGATCGCCAGATCGCCGAGCGGCGTCAGCTCGCGGTGCGCTTCCCGGCGCGGAACATTCTTGCGGCGCGGCATGAGGTAGAGGACATCCTCGGTGAAGAGATCGAGCCACTCCCTGAGCCTGCGCTCGTCGAGCAGCCAAGCCTCCCGGATGTAGAATTGCATCAGCTCGAGCCACAGCGCCTGCTGCGGCGTCACCGCCACGGGCTTGGCCGCTTCCGGCGCGGGTTTGGCTTTCACCGGATCGCCGCCCGCTGAGCAGACTTGCCGATGCCGTCCGGCGAATCCCCTCTCCGCCCCTCAGGGGCCACTTGTGGGGGGAGAGGGACGGGCCCATCGCGACACGATCGGAGGGTAAGGTGGGTTCGGCTGTGATCCATTTCTGAAAAGCCCGCTAGCCCCGCATCGTCGCGGTGCCGTCGAAGCGGGCGTTGATCGGGTCGAGCGGGATGTCGGCCCAACTCTCCGCGTTCATGAACTTCTCCCAGCGCAGATAGAAGAGGCGCTGGTTGTTCTCAGAGATGTACCGCTCGGAGACCAGCCCCGGATAATCCAGATGCGGCCCCGCGTGCCCGATACCCATCGACAGATCTTGGGGGTGCCGGCGCCCGAGGCGGCTCGTGCTCGCGCCGGTCACCTGACGCCAATTGTCGACGTCGTCCTGTTCGAACATGCCCGCAGCCCCATTGTTGGCTTGGCTGCCGATGCGGATCGCGCGTTTCAATGCCTCGGGGGCATCCCGGTCCAGCAGCACGAAGTGCCAGAACTCGGTCTTGAGCGGTCCGCGGGGCAGGGCGAGCCGGAGCCCAAGGATCCCGTTCGGGAAGATCGAGTGGTTGCCGAGCTGCACCCGGCGCGCGCGCAAGGAGCCGAGCCGTCGTTCGACCTCGGGCATCGTTGCCGCGTGGTACTCCTGGAAGAGACGGAACGTCTCGCTCGACACGCCGTGCACATAGCGGGGGGCGTTGTCATCCGCGTCGCGAAAGGTGATCGAGTGCCCGTTGACAAAGGCGTGCTTGTTGGGGCTCGTGAACTGGTCCTCGTGGGACAACCGCGGGCGGCCGAGGTAGCGGGTCTGGACCCGGGCGCTGGAGAGATGGCTGGTCGGGACGTGGTAGTTGTCCGAACAGTTGTCCACCATCGTCTTCCAGTTGACGGGCTCGAGCCATTTCATCGGGCCCAGAGCTTGCGTGCCGCCGTCCCGCCGATTGAACACCGTATCGAGATACCAGCGTGCGTCGCCGAGATAAGCCTCGAGGCTCGGCGCGTCCTTGGCCCAAGTCGCGAAGACGATCCCGGCATAGGTTTCCACGCGCGCCTCGATCAGACCGAGGGACGGCCTGTCGAGCGCGCCATAATAGGCCTCGGACTCCCCGGGGACGTAATCGAGGGTGCCATCGTTGCGGTAGGTCCAGCCGTGATAGGTGCACATGAAGCGCTTGGCGTTGCCATCGTCAACGCGGCACACGCGGTTGCCGCGGTGGCGGCACATGTTTAGGAGCGCGTGGAGCCGGCCCTCTCCGTCGCGGGTCAGGATGACTGGGTCTTCGCCCATATAGGTGTGGAAGAAATCGTCGACCGCCGGCACCAGGCTCTCGTGCCCGATCATCAGCCAGGCGCGCCCGAATATCTTCTCCATCTCGTCGTCGTAGATCGCCGGCTCGCTGAAGATGCGGCGGTCGAGCTTGCCGCTGCCAGGGTCGATGACGGTGTATTTCCGAGCGGCGCTCATACCGGGATCCTCCCTCTCGCGGTGATGATAGCAGCAGCCGGGGCTGAAAAAAGAGGCCGGCACCCGATGAGGGGTGCCGGCCTTGCTTGCTGGCTGCGATGGATTAGAAGTCGTCCATCCCGTCCATTCCGCCGCCATGCGGCATTGCAGGCGGGGTTTCCTTTTTCGGCTTTTCGGCGACCATCGCTTCGGTAGTGACGAGCAGGCCCGCGACCGAGGCGGCGTTCTGCAGCGCTAGCCGCACGACTTTGGTCGGATCGATGATGCCTGCCTTGACCATATCGACATATTCGCCGGTCTGCGCGTCGTAGCCGCGGTTGAGGTCGTTCGCGTCGAGCAACTTGCCGACGACGACCGAGCCTTCGGTGCCCGCGTTTTCGGCGACTTGCCGGACCGGCGATTGCAGCGCGCGTTTGACGATGTCGATCCCGACCTTCTGATCGTTGTTCTCGGGCGTCAACCCGTCGAGCGCCTTGGCGGCATAGAGCAGCGCGACACCGCCGCCCGGAACAATGCCTTCCTCGACCGCGGCCCGCGTCGCATGCGTGGCATCGTCGACCCGGTCCTTTCTCTCCTTGACCTCGACTTCGGTAGATCCGCCGACGCGGATCACGGCAACACCACCGGCGAGCTTGGCCAGCCGCTCCTGCAGCTTCTCACGGTCATAGTCGGAAGTTGTCTCCTCGATCTGCTGGCGGATCTGAGTGCAGCGGCCCTGGATGTCATCCTTCTTGCCGGCGCCGTCGATGATCGTCGTGTTCTCTTTCTCGACCCGAATCCGCTTGGACTTGCCCAACATGTCGAGCGTTACGTTCTCGAGCTTGATGCCGAGATCCTCGCTGATGACCTGACCGCCGGTCAGGATCGCCATGTCCTCGAGCATCGCCTTGCGCCGGTCGCCAAAGCCCGGGGCCTTGACCGCCGCCACCTTGAGACCGCCGCGCAGCTTGTTGACGACCAATGTCGCCAGTGCCTCTCCTTCGACATCCTCGGCGACGATCAGCAACGGCTTGCCCGACTGGACGACCGATTCCAGCAATGGCAAGAGCGACTGGAGGCTCGACAGCTTCTTCTCATTGAGCAGGATGTAGGGCTCATCCAGCTCGGCCACCATCTTCTCGGCATTGGTCACGAAATACGGGCTGACATAACCGCGGTCGAACTGCATCCCCTCGACCACGTCGAGCTCGGTTTCGAGCGATTTGGCCTCTTCGACCGTGATCACACCCTCATTGCCTACCTTCTGCATCGCCTCAGCGATCATCCGGCCGATCTCGCGGTCGTTGTTGGCGGACACCGTCCCGACTTGTGCGATCTCATCGTTGGTGGACACCTTCTTCGAGCGCTTTTCGATCTCCTTGACCACCGCGTCGACCGCTCGGTCGATGCCGCGCTTCAGGTCCATCGGGTTCATGCCGGCTGCCACCGCCTTGGCACCCTCGCGCACGATCGTCTGGGCGAGGACGGTCGCCGTCGTCGTGCCGTCGCCAGCCGCGTCACTGGTCTTCGAGGCGACCTCCCGCACCATTTGGGCGCCCATATTCTCGAACTTGTCGGCGAGTTCGATCTCCTTGGCGACGGTGACGCCGTCCTTGCTAATACGCGGTGCGCCAAAGGATTTGTCCAAGACGACGTTGCGCCCCTTCGGACCGAGCGTCACCCTAACCGCATTAGCGAGTATGTCGACGCCGCGCAGCATCCGGTCGCGGGCGTCAGTATGAAAACGGATTTCCTTCGCTGCCATCACTCTCTCCTTTTATGCAGCCTTGCGGAACGCAGTCACTCAGACCACGCCCATAATGTCGCTTTCCTTCATGACGACGAGGTCCTCGCCATCGATCTTGATCTCGGTGCCCGACCATTTCCCGAACAGCACCCGGTCGCCGACCTTGACATCGAGCGGATGCAGCTTGCCGTCTTCGCCACGGGTGCCGGGCCCGGCAGCGAGGACTTCGCCTTCCATCGGCTTTTCCTTGGCGGTGTCGGGAATGATGATACCGCCCTTCGTTTTCTCTTCTTCCTCGATGCGACGGACCAGCACGCGATCCTGCAGCGGTCGAAATTTCATGGGGATCCCTCCATAAGAATCAAAACGTTCTCGAACGTGGATTGGCACTCACGGTCCGAGAGTGCCAGCAAGATAGACCGCTGCCTTGTCGGTTTCAAGCATCTGCAAGCCGGCTGTTTGAAGTCCTCGATGCCCGGTCAAACCGGCGTGGCCCTCAGCTTCTCCAATTGCCCTCTTGACGCTCGGCAGCAACTGTCCTAGATGAATTTTGTCGTCAACTTAGAGGGAGGGTGTGCCACAGACATGACGCCACCCGGAGAGTCCCAGTTGCCGACCGCTTGGCATCGGCAACCGAGTTCCAAGTCCAAGATTTAGCTCGGTTTCGAACCCGAGCGCGAAGGACAACTTCGCGACAAGGACCCCCGCCTGACGCCTGCGAGCGCGCGGGGGTCTTCGTATGTTTAGGGCGGTGCTCGGTTTGCCGCTCTGTCCGAAACAACGAGAGGATAGATGGCTCTCGACAGCTCCGGCCCAACCTCCCGCATCTATTTTTCGCAGCGCCTCCGGCTGCATTACGTCGATTGGGGAAATCCTGGCGCGCCCCCGTTGCTGCTCGTCCATGGCGGGCGGGATCACTGCCGCAATTGGGACTGGGTCGCCGCGGCGTTGCGGGATGACTGGCACGTCCTGGCACCCGATCTGCGCGGCCATGGCGACAGCCAATGGTCGCCCGATGGCAACTACGCGATCGCCGGTTATGTCTACGATCTCGCGCAGCTGATCCACCAGCAGCAGTTGGCGCCCGTCACGATCATCGCACACTCGCTCGGTGGCATGATCGCGCTGCGTTATGCCGGTATCTACCCAGACTGCGTCAGAAAGCTCGTCGCGATCGAAGGCCTGGGACCATCGCCGAGAAGGCTTGCCGAGCGCTCGAAAAACGGCATCGCCGAGCGCATGCAAAACTGGATTGACGAGCTGCGCAGCCTTGCCGGACGCATGCCGCGGCGCTATCCGTCGATCGAAGAGGCCTTCAAGCGTATGCAGGAGGTCAACCGGCACTTGACGCCCGAACAAGCGCAGCACCTGACTCAGCAGGGCGTCAATCAAAACGAGGACGGCACGTATAGCTGGAAGTTCGACAACTATGTTCGCGCCGATCCGCCATACGAGATGGCAATTGCCGAGATCGAAGAACTGTGGCGGCGGATCACCTGTCCGACGCTTCTCGTCTATGGCAGGGAGAGTCGGGCGTCCAATCCGCTGATCGACGGCCGTGACCAGCACTTTCGGCACGGCAGGGTAGTCGTGGTCGACGATGCCGGCCATTGGGTTCACCACGATCAGCTCGCCGGCTTTCTCAATCTCGTCAAAGACTTCCTTTGAGCCGCTCTCCGGACCGAAGCCGAGGACCGCCAGTCACGACGTGTTGCCAAATATCGGGTGCTGCACCCGATCGCCTGGCGCGATGCCGAGGCGCGCCGCAGTGCCGCCATTCAGCTCGATTACCGCGCGAACCGGCGCTGCCGCGGCGATTACGTCGAGTGATTGCGGTACAGCGCGCTCATGGATATTGACGATGCGACCCTGCGCATCGACGAACAGCATGTCGAGCGGAATCAGCGTATTGCGCATCCACATCGTCGCCATCGTCGGCTGTTTGTAGTCGAACAGCATCCCGGCATCCGGCGCCATGGTTCGCCGGAACATCAGGCCTTGCTCCATCTGCGCGGGCGTTTCGGCGACTTCGACGGTGAAGCGGTGAGACCCCGTCGCGCTGAGGATGGTCAGCTCGGAGGTCGCAAAGCGTTGTAGCTCGGCCGCTCCCGAAAATGCCGATAGGTTCGCTACAGTCACCGCGAATAACAGCAAGAGGGTCCGGCGCGTCATCATGCGGCGATTTCAAAGTTTCTCAATCGAGGGCGTCGAGCACAGGAGCATACATCGAAAGACTTGGCGATGGCCGGCAAATGAGTCCGCACCGCGACGCCACGGCGCGGACGCGAGGTGCCACAGCGGCGACCCTCGGGTGGATATGCGGCAGCGGTCCACCTTCCTAGCGACCTCCTCGCCGACCGCGATCCCGCGCAAAACCCGCCGATTTGGCGCGCCGGCCGAGATCTCTTCGCGAGGATGGCCGCGAGTCGGGCATCCGATCTACGCTGGGTCGCAAATATATTTAACTCAGTTTATCCGAAAATTAACGAACAATTCTCTCGTTTCTAGTCGCCAAGGTGATATTCTTAAGGACCAGTTAATATTCCTTCCGCATTCGCGCGGGATACCCAAGGAAGGATTTGGAGATTGCTGCGAAAGACGGTGTTTGTCTGCGTGCTGGTCGCGATCTTCGCGCTCATTTTCCGGGTCGGCGATCTCTCCGCGAACGCGCGTAATTTCTTCAGGATCGCCTGGTAGAGCTGGGTATCACGGTGCAGCAGAATTGACGCTGTCGCGCGAGCTTATATCATGCCGAGCTCGAGCCGCGCCTCCTCGCTCATCCGCTCCGGACCCCAGGGTGGCGTCCAGACGAGCTTGACTCGGACATCGCTGACGCCAGGGACGGCCCGGATGGCTGCTTCGACCTCGCCCGGCATGCTCGCGGCGACCGGACACGCGGGTGTTGTCAGAGTCATCTCGACGTACACCGTACCGCCTTTCTTGACGATCAACTCGTAGATTAGACCGAGCTCGACCAGGTCCATCGGGATTTCCGGATCCCGGACGGTCTTCAGTGCCGCGAGCACCGGCGCCATTAACGCCAGATCGTCCTCACCCTCTTTCGGACGCTCGACCTCGGCCTCGGTAGCGGCGGTTTCCGGCGCGAAGTCGAACGGGTCGCGATCCATCGCTCTACTCCGTTTTAACTGTTGCACCCGCGCCACCGCCCTTCAGCGCCGCCTCGAGCGCATGCCAGGACAATGTCGCGCACTTGACCCGGGCGGGATATGCCTTGACCCCGGTCAGCGGTTCGAGCCGCTCGGCCTCCTCAGCCAACGGCTCGGGCAGATCCACGGTCTCGCCCCCGGTGACCCGGGCATGAAATTGTGCAAAGAGGGCACGGGCCTCTTCGATCGTCTTGCCTTTCAAGACCTCGGTCATCAGCGAGGCCGCCGCTGTCGAGATCGCGCAGCCGCGGCCCTGGAACGCGACATCGGCGATTTGGTCCCCGTCGAGCGATAGGTAAACCGTCACTCGGTCGCCGCACAGCGGGTTGTGGCCCTGCGCAAAATGCGTCGGATGCTCGATCGTGCGGAAGTTGCGCGGATGGCGCCCGTGATCGAGGATGATATCCTGGTAGAGTTCACGCAGATCCATCATTGCCGAAACATCTCCCGAGCGGCCTCGATCGCTTCCGCCAGCTGGTCGACGTCGCGCTCGTCATTGTAGACCCCGAGCGAAGCGCGGGTGGTTCCCGTCAAACCGAGCCATTCCATTAGCGGCTGGGCACAATGGTGTCCGGCGCGCACCGCGACATTGTGCTGGTCGAGGACCTGGGCGAGGTCGTGAGGGTGCACGCCTTCGAGATCGAAAGAGAGAATGCCGAGCCGGCGCTGACCGGCACCGAGCAGCTGAAGACCCGGAATGCGCGACAGACGATCAATACCGTAACCGGTCAGCGCCTCCTCGTGCTCGAGAATATTGTCGCGCCCGAGCTCCTCGATAAAGTCGAGGGCCGTGCCGAGCCCTATCGCCCCGGCGATGTCCGGTGTGCCGGCCTCGAAGCGATGCGGCGGTTCCTGATATTCGGTCTGCTCGAATGTTACGTGGAGGATCATCTCGCCGCCGCCTTGCCAGGGCGGCATTGCCGACAGCAGCTCCGAGCGGCCGTAGAGCACACCGATCCCGGTCGGTCCATAGACCTTATGACCAGTCAGGGCGTAGAAGTCGCAGCCGAGCGCCCTCACGTCTACCGGCATTCGCGGCGCCGCTTGGCTTCCATCGATCAGCACCTTAGCGCCCTTGTCGTGCGCCAGCTGGACAATGGTCTCGACCGGAACCACCACGCCGGTAGCATTGGCGACCTGGGTGATGGCCACTAGCCGGGTCCGCGGCGACAGACGTGCGGCAAATTCCGCCAGGTCCAGCCCGCCGGTCGCATCGATCGGGGCGACGACAAGTCGGATGCCAATCCGATCGCGCAACAGTTGCCAAGGCACGATGTTCGAATGGTGCTCGAGGACGCTGATCAATACCTCATCGCCGGCATCGAGGAACGCTGCTCCCCAACTCTGGGCGACGAGGTTGATCGCCTCCGTCGTGTTACGTACGAACACGATCTCGCGCGGTTCGGCGGCATTCAGAAATCGCCTTACCTTCTCGCGGGCTTCCTCGAACAGCTCGGTCGAGCGCGCGCTCAGTCGATAGACGCCGCGGTGCACGTTGGCATAGTCGGTACGGTAGTAATCAGCGATTCGGTCAATCACCGCGCGCGGTTTTTGCGCGCTGGCGGCGGAATCGAGAAACACCAGGTCCGGATTGGTGCCGAAAATTGGAAATTCCCGCCGTAGCACGCGCGGATCGAACCCGCCAGGCCCCGGATAAACACTGCGCAAGCTCGCCGTCGTCATCCTTATGCCTCCAACATCGACAAGCGACGGGCGAGCCGCGCCAACAAATGCTCGCGCAGCTCCGGGGGTCCAACCGGATCGAGCGCCTCGCGGACAAAGCCCTCGATCAGCATGCGCCGTGCCTCTTCGTGCCCGATGCCGCGTGTGCTCATATAGAAAAGCGCCGCTTCATCGAGATCGCCGATCGCGGCGCCGTGGCTGCACTTCACGTCGTCGGCATAGATCTCGAGTTCGGGCTTGGTATCGATCGCCGCGCGCGGGCTGAGCACCAGGTTGTGGCTGAGCTGGTGCGCATCGACCTTCTGCGCTCCCGGCCGAACGGTGATCCGGCCCTGAAAGGCGCCGTGCGCGCGTCCCGCGGCGACTCCTTTGAACACCTCGCGGGTTTCACCACCCGGCGCGGCGTGGTCGACCGTGGTGACGATATTCGCCTCCTGGCGCTCCGACAGCACAAAAGCCCCATGGAGCGCGCAACGCGTCGCCTCCCCGTCGCTCCGTACCGTCGCCTCGTGACGCACTGTCCGGCCGCCCAGCAGCAGGACACAGCTCGCGAGCGTCGAGGCGGACCCGAGTACGGCCAGCAACTCGCCGAGATGCAGCGCATCGGAGGCCTCCTCGACCAGCGCGACCCGGGAGAATTTGGCCCTCTTCGCCAGCCGCAATTCGACCACGTCATTGCGCCAGTACCTGCCACCGCCCGCAAAGGTCTCGAGTATCGACGCGCAGCTGTCCTCCCCGGCGGTAACGAGACTTCGCGTGTGCAACGATTCGCCGGTCCCACCCGATGCGAGGTGGACGATCTCAATCGGTCGATCGATGGCGACCCCCGGCGCGATATCGAGAACAAAGCCATCCCCGAAGAACGCGTCATTGAGACCGGCAAACGGGCGTGCAGCGTCAAACAGCGGCGCCTCAATGGCGGAACGAACCAGATCCGGTCGCTCGGCGATCGCCGTCGCCATGGGGCCGAACCAGGTGCCCGAAGGCAGTCCCTCGATAGTAGAAAGCTCCGGCACGTATCGGCCGTCGACGAGGACCAGCCGATATGCCGCTTCAGGAAACAGGATTTCCGCGAGTTGATTGCGTACCGCCGCATCGGGGAAGGGGAGTAGCGGACTCGCGGGAAGCATAGGCTTTTCTTCGAGCGCGCGCAGATCGATATAGCGCCACGCTTCGCTGCGACGTTTCGGGAAACCTTGTTCGGCAAAACGGCTAAGACCGCGCCGGCGGCGCGCACCGAGCCATTCCGGCTCGCCACTCACACGGCAGGTAAACACGTCGAGGTAGGGTCGCGCCTCGGGCTTGACCGGGAAATCGACAACGGCGCTCATCGGGGTTGCACCGCGGCGGTCATGCGGCGTCGCCGACGAGGCCGTAACCGCGCCGCTCCAGCTCCACCGCCAGCTCCTTACCGCCGGATTCAGCGATGCGGCCGCCTTGCAGCACGTGCACGCGGTCCGGCTCGACATAGCCGAGGAGCCGCTGATAGTGCGTGATCATGACGATCGCGCGCTCGGGCGCGCGCTCCTGGTTGACGCCGCGCGCAACCACCTTCAGCGCGTCGATGTCGAGGCCGCTGTCGGTCTCGTCGAGGATCGCCAGCCGCGGCTCCAACATCGCCATTTGAAAGATCTCGTTGCGCTTCTTCTCACCTCCGGAGAAACCGACATTGACGGCGCGTTGCAACAGATCTTCGCCGATATCCAACAGCTTGAGTTTCGCGCGTACGGCCCTGAGAAATTGGCCGGCATCGAGTTCGGGCTCGCCGCGATGGCGACGCTGCGCGTTGATCGCCGCGCGCAGGAAATACATGTTGTTCACGCCCGGGATCTCGACCGGGTATTGAAAGGCGAGAAACAACCCCTCGCGCGCCCGCTCCTCCGCCGGCAGTGCCAGCAGATCGCGGCCGAGATAGCTGACCGTGCCCGCACTGACCTCATAGCCATCGCGACCGGCGAGTACGGCGGCGAGCGTGCTCTTGCCGGAGCCGTTCGGCCCCATGATCGCGTGCACCTCGCCTGCCCCCACGGTCAGGTCGATGCCTTGCAGGATCTCGCGCCCGTCGGCGAGCCGTGCGTGCAGGTTCTTGATCTCGAGCAGGGGTACCGCTTGGGTCATGGCGTCGCCTCAGCCGACACTGCCTTCGAGGCTCACCGCAAGCAGCTTTTGCGCCTCGACCGCAAATTCCATCGGCAGCTCCTTGAGCACCTCCTTGCAAAATCCGTTGACGATCAATGACACGGCATCCTCGGGGCTCAATCCGCGCTGCCGACAATAGAACAGCTGATCCTCGCTGATCTTCGAGGTCGTTGCCTCGTGCTCGACCCGGGCCGAGGGATTGCGTACCTCGATATAGGGCACGGTGTGCGCACCGCAGCGGTCGCCGATCAGCAACGAATCGCACTGCGTGTGATTGCGGGCCCGCTGTGCGCGCGGTTGCATCCGCACGAGACCGCGGTAAGTGTTCTGCCCGCGGCCTGCCGAAATCCCCTTCGCGACGACGGTTGATCGGGTGTCCTTGCCGATATGGATCATCTTGGTTCCGGTATCGGCCTGCTGGCGATTGTTGGTAATCGCGACGGAATAGAACTCGCCGACCGAATGGTCGCCTTCGAGCAAGCAGCTTGGGTATTTCCAGGTAATCGCCGAGCCGGTTTCGACCTGAGTCCATGAGATCTTAGCCCGCGCCCCACGGCAGGCGCCGCGCTTGGTCACAAAGTTGTAGATGCCGCCGCGACCTTCGGCGTCGCCCGGATACCAGTTCTGCACCGTCGAATATTTGATCTGAGCGTCCGCGTGCGCGATCAGCTCGACAACCGCTGCGTGAAGCTGGTTCTCGTCGCGCTGCGGCGCGGTACAGCCTTCGAGGTAGCTGACATAGCTGCCGGCGTCCGCGATCAAGAGAGTGCGCTCGAACTGTCCGCTCTTGGCCGCGTTGATCCGGAAATAGGTGCTGAGCTCCATCGGGCAGCGAACGCCGGGCGGCACATAGGCAAAGGAGCCGTCGCTGAAGACCGCCGAATTCAATGCCGCGAAGAAATTGTCGTTCTGTGGAACCACCGTCCCGAGGTAGCGGCGAACGAGATCCGGATGCTCGCGCACCGCCTCGCCCATCGAGCAGAAGATGATACCGAGCTTGCCGAGTTCTTCCTTGAAGGTCGTTGCTACCGAGATGCTGTCAAAGACCGCATCAACGGCCACGCCGGCGAGCGCTTCCCGCTCGCGCAATGGGATCCCGAGCCTTTCATAGGTGCGCAGAAGCTCCGGATCGACCTCGTCGAGCGATTTCGGTCCGGAACTCTTCTTTGGCGCGGAGTAATAGGTGGCGGCCTGATAGTCGATCGGCGCGAGATGGAGCTTCGCCCAATTCGGCTGCGTCATCTTCAGCCATGCGTGAAACGCGGTGAGCCGCCATTCGAGCAGCCACTCCGGCTCTTCTTTTTTAGCCGAGATAAAGCGGATGGTGTCTTCGCTGAGGCCGCGCGGAGCCTCCTCGGCTTCGATATCGGTCACAAAGCCGTATTTGTAGCCCTCTTGAGAGAGCGATCGCACGGTCTGGAGGGTGTCTGTGGAGGCAGTCATGCAGAATATCTAGGCTCGCCGGTTTTTGCCGAAGGGGCGCGTATGGGTGTCTGGGGAACGAAGGCAGCCGGGGTAACCATCGCGTCGAGTGAAACAGCTGCGAGGGCTTGCCCCACTGCACGGTTGATCGCCGCCCAATGGGGGCGGGTCGGGCAGTAAGTCGTGCGTGCGCATTCGACGACATGCACAGAGCACTGGGTGAGGCCAATATCGCCATCGATCGCGGCGACGACCTCGGCCACCGAGATTGCTTTTGCCGCGCGGGCCAGACGATAGCCGCCGGATGCACCCCGGGTTGCCGTCACCAAGCCGGCATGGGCCAAGCTCTTCAACAGTTTCGCAACGGTTGCCTGGGGCAGACGTGTTCCAGCGGCGACCGCACCGGCGGTTACCTGACGGTCGGGAAATGCCGCGAGGTGGGTAGCGACAATGACGCCGTAATCGGCGAGCTTGCTGAGGATGATCATCGCTTCCTCGATGCCCGATTTGGGTCAGATGCCAAATTCGGACTGATTTGGTACGTTATAGATCGTTCCCAATCCAGCGGGGTCAAGCCCAAAATCTTAACGAGTCGCCTGACCTGCTTCCGACGAAAGTAAGGGTGGTATGTCTTCGCGCCCTCTGCTTGCTCATCGCGCTCCTTGACACCACTTCGTTGTCATCCCCGGAGGTTGCGCCGACATAAGGGTGCGATGAAGCTACTAGTCGTCGAAGACGACCGTGAGACCGCCCTCTATCTGGTCAAGGGTTTGACTGAGAGTGGCTACACGGTGGACCGAGCGGGAGATGGACGCGAGGGATTATTCCTAGCCACTTCGGGCAGTTACGACGCGATCGTCCTCGACCGCATGCTGCCGAGCATGGACGGTCTCGCGATGCTCGGAGCGTTGCGCGCGGCCGGGATCTCCACGCCGGCATTGATTCTCAGCGCGCTCGGCAGCGTCGATGACCGTGTCAAGGGCTTGCGCGCCGGCGGCGACGACTATCTGGTCAAGCCCTTTGCCTTCAGCGAGTTGCTCGCGCGGCTCGAGGCGTTGCTGCGCCGCGGCGCCGTTACCGCGGCGACGACAAAGCTGCGGGTCGCAGATCTCGAACTCGACCTGCTGACGCGAACGGTCAGGCGCCGCGACAAACCGATCGAAGTGCTGCCGCGCGAGTTCCGACTACTCGAATATCTGATGCGGAATGCCGGCCACGTCGTTACCCGCACGATGCTGCTCGAACATGTGTGGGACTATCACTTCGACCCGCAGACCAATGTCATCGACGTTCACGTAAGCCGGCTACGGCAGAAAATCGACAAGAGTTTTGACAGCCCCTTGCTGCACACGGTGCGTGGTGCCGGCTACTGTCTGCGCGCGCCCGAGTCGCCGGCGCCCTGATGACCGACGAGAACCTTGCATTGCCCGCCTGGGGATCGCGGAATGTTCCCCGACGGGTGTTCGGCAATACGCGCCGTCTGCTCCGGACGCACGCTTTCCGCCTTGCCGCCCTTTACTTCCTAGTCTTCGCCGCCTCGGTATCGGGTGTTCTATTGTTTGTGTACTGGACGAGCGCGGATTTCGTCGAACGTCAGACCGAGGCCACCCTCGATGCCGAGATTACCGGTCTCGCCGAGCAATACGACTTGCGAGGTCTGAGCGGCCTCGTTCAGATCGTGGCAGCGCGCAGCGCCGGCGATCGGGGTGATGGAATGCTGTATCTCGTGACCGATCCCAGCGGCAAGCCGCTCGCCGGCAATATCGCTGCCTGGCCGACGGGGATACCGGCCTTTACGGGTCGGCTGTCCTTCACGACCGAGGCGCGTGTCAAGGATCGGATCGAGACGCACCCCGCCCAGGGCGCGTCGTTCATCATCCCAGGCGGTTATCGTTTGTTGGTTGGCCGGGACATCGCCGACGCAACCGCGTTCCGCAATCGGGTCAAGACGACACTGCTATGGGCCGGATTGGTCGCTCTCGGCGTCGGTCTCTTGGGCGGTACGGCGATGAGTCGCAACCTGCTGCGTCGCGTCGAGCAAGTAAACCGTACGAGCGAGCGCGTCATGGCCGGAGATCTCTCGGATCGTGTTCCGCTCAACGGGACGAGCGACGAGTTCGACCAACTCGCCGCCAATCTCAATCGCATGCTCGATCAGATCGAGCGCCTGATGACCGCCATGCGCGAGGTGACCGACGACGTTGCCCACGATTTGAAGACGCCACTGTCGCGCATGCGCGTCCGGCTCGAATTGGCGTTGCTCGACCCCGCCGACAGCTCCGGCCAAGCCGAGGCAATTCGCTCGGCGATCGACGAAGCAGATCGCTTGCTCGCCACATTCAACGCCTTGCTCAGCATTGCTGAATTGGAGTCGGGGACGCGCCGCGACGAGAACGAAGCCTTCGACCTCTCCGAAGTAGCCCGGTCGGCAGCCGACCTGTATGAGCCGGTCGCCGAGGAGAAGGGCTTTGTCCTATCGCTCGCCAGCGAGCCAGGGGTCAGAATTCGCGGTTCACGACACTTGTTGTCTCAGGCGCTCGCTAACCTGCTCGACAATGCGCTCAAATATGCCGGCAGCGGCGAAATTCAGATCCGCGTTCTGCGCAGCGAAGGACGGGCTGCTCTCGAGGTGAGCGATCGCGGCCAAGGTATTCCAGAGGCGGATCGAGAGACGGTCTTCAATCGGTTTGTCCGACTCGAGCCAAGCCGCAACACCCCGGGAAACGGCCTTGGGCTCAGCCTGGTCCGGGCGGTTGTGCGACGGCACCGGGGAATCGTCGAACTCGAGGACAATCGGCCCGGGCTGCGGGTCCGGCTCGAGTTCCCGGAATTGGCAACGTGATTATCCTGCCTCCGCTTCGTCCTCTGCGTCGCTCCGTCGTTCTCGATCTTCGATGCGGCGGGCGGTGTCCATCATCATCCGCCGGAACTCTTGCGGCTCGAGCCCGGCGCTGCGCAGCACAGGCTCCATCACCTCGTCCGCGAGCAGATCTTCGAGGCTTGGTTCATAGCGGCAGCATTCAGAGCGCCCGTCCATGATTCCCCTCCTTACCTTTCAGATTGTAGGCAGCATCGTCACAAAGCATGACCGCTTTGTGTCGGCGGATCGGAGATTTCGCGGCGGTCTGTAAACCGCCCGGTCAATTCTCGCAGCGGCTGCGTCAAAGCAGCGTCAACAGATCTGCGCTGAGGCTCTCTACAACAACCGTCGTGCTTTGAGCGCCGCCGTCAAAGTGCCGTCGTCGAGATAGTCGAGTTCGCCGCCGATCGGAACCCCCTGGGCGAGCCGCGACACCTTGACCCCGCTCCCGGCGAGACGTTCGGCAATGTAGTGAGCGGTAGTTTGCCCTTCGACCGTTGCATTGAGCGCCAGGATCAGCTCCTGGCCGGGCGTCAGCCGACCGACAAGACGCTTAATATTGAGGTCGTCAGGGCCAATGCCGTCGAGCGCGGACAAGGTCCCGCCGAGTACGTGGTAGCGGCCGCGGAAGGCTCCAGTGCGTTCCAGCGCCCACAAGTCGGCAACATCTTCGACGACGCAGATTGCGGTCTCATCCCGCTGCGGATCGCGACATATCCCGCAGGGCTGGATCGTATCGAAATTGCTACAAATCGGACAGGGCCGGACTGTCTCCGCCGCGTTCGCAAGTGCAACAGCAAGCGGCTCTAGCAGGTTCTCTCGACGTCTGATCAGATGCAACGCAGCGCGCCGCGCCGAGCGCGGGCCGAGGCCGGGCAGCTTGGCAAGGAGTTGGATCAAGGTATCTAATTCGGACATCGGGCCAGCGATCGGCGCGGCGGCACGCCGCAGCGATCAGAACGGGAGCTTGATACCGCCGGGCAAGGCAAGGCCGCCGGTGAGCTTATGCATCTCTTGCTCGGCGTGAGCGGATACTTTTCGCTTGGCGTCATTGAACGCCGCGACGATCAGATCTTCCAGCACCTCGACCTCTTCGGGGTCGATCAGCGTCCTATCGATCTTCACCTTCTTGAGATCACCCTTGCCGGTCAGCGTCAGCTGGACAGTGCCGCCGCCGGCGACGCCGGTCATCTCGACCGCCTCGAGCTGCGCCTGCATCTCGGCCATCTTTTCTTGCATGGCCTGCGCCTGCTTCATCAGCTGACCGATATTTTTCATATCTCGTCCTCTTCGATGATTGTCTCGCCGCCCGCCTCGGAACCCGAGCGGGGCTCGCCTGGTTCAGGCTCTATCGATGCGAAGCGCTCCCGGATCGCAGCGATTGTTGCTCCGGGGAAAGTCTCGAGCACTGCCTGGACCAACGGGTGTCGCACCACCTCGTTCCGCAGATCGCGTTCGCGGCGTTCCTCCTGCTCGCGCAGAGTGGGCTCGCCCGGAGCGGCTTCCGAACGGGCTACGAGCCAACGCTCGCCGGTCCACTCGCCGAGCAGCTGGCTGATGCGGTTGGCGAGATTGTTCGGCGTCCCGTCGGCAGGACGAAATTCGATGCGGCCGGGCTCGAACGAGATTAGGTGAACGTGTTCTCGCAAATGCGAGCGGATGACCGGTTCCCGCCGCTTGTCAAACAGTGCCACGACTTCGGCAAAGCTTTGCGGCATCGGATCCCGCTCGACCGAGTTCGTCGGCACCGGATCGATGCGCTCCTCAGGTTCGAGCCGAGGGGCGGCAGCCAACGAGCTGACGGTGTTCGAGCCGGGCGTGACGGCTATGCGGGGTTCCGAGGGTGGCGGAGGTTCCGCGCCACTTGCACGTTTGGCGGGCGGCTCCTCCGCAACCGGGCGGCCGCCGGGAGTGAGTGAAGTGGTGAGCGACCGCACCACCTCGGCCGGAACGGGCAGGTCAGCGACATAAGCAAGGCGTACCAACACCATCTCCGCCGCCTGAATCGGTGAGGGCGCCGCCTGGACCTCCTCCAGCCCCTTCAGGAGCATCTGCCAAACCCGGGCGAGCACCGGCAATGTCAGCTTTTCGGCGAGCGGGCAGGCGCGCGCGCGATCGCCTTCAACGATTGGATCGCCGACACCGGCCTCCGGCGCGAGTTTCAGCCGTGTCAGGAAGTGGCTAAGGTCGAGCAGATCCTGCAGTACCATCAGCGGATCGGCGCCATCCTGATAGAGGCGGTCCATCCGGTCGAGCGCGTCGCCCGCATCGCCGCGCAACACGCTCTCCAGCAGCTCTAGGACGCAGCCACGATCGGCGATGCCGAGCATGTCGCGTACCGCCTGTTCGGTGATCCGTGCATCGGTCAATGCGATCGCCTGATCGAGCAGCGAAAGCCCGTCGCGCACCGACCCGTCGGCGGCGCGGGCGATCAGCGCCAAGGCGCCGGGCTCGACCTCGACCGCTTCAGCCTCGGCAATCCGGCGGTAGTGTTCGGCGAGCAGCTCGACCGGGACGCGGCGCAGCGAAAACCGCTGGCAGCGCGACAGAACGGTCAACGGGACTTTCTGAACCTCCGTCGTTGCGAACACAAATTTGGCGTGCGGCGGCGGTTCCTCGAGCGTTTTCAGCAAGGCGTTGAAGGCGTTCCGGGAGAGCATATGGACTTCGTCGATGATGTAGACCCGGTATCGTCCCAAATCCGGCTTGCGGTACAGCAAGCCCTCGGTCAGCTCGCGGATGTCGTCGACGCCGGTGCGCGAGGCAGCGTCCATCTCGACGACGTCGCTGTAGCGATCCTCGGCAATCTGACGACAATTAGCGCACACCCCACACGGGGCGATCGTCGGTCCGCCCGATCCGTCCGGGCCCACGCAATTGAGCCCGCGCGCCAAAATCCGCGCGGTCGTGGTCTTGCCGACGCCGCGCACGCCGGTCAGGATGAAAGCGTGCGCTATCCGGCCGGTCGCAAACGCGTTCGACAGGGTGCGCACCATCGCCTCCTGCCCGATCAACTCGGCGAAGGTCGAAGGCCGGTATTTGCGGGCGAGGACGCGATATGCGGTCGCCGAATTGTTCATGTGGAAACCTGTCGAGGCGGGAGACCGGACGAGCGACCCGGACCGGAACTCGTTACGGCTGCTTCCTTCCGGACCTGACCGGGTTGGCGAGGGGTCTGTCCGCCGCCGGGCTCCCGCGGGCACTATACTCGGTCATTCGCGAAAAAATCGACCGCGCTGTCGATTTCGTTCTGCCCGCGCGTCGTCGGAGAGCGAACCACTCGTCAAGGAGCAGATGCATGCCAGAGCTACAGATCATCGGCGGACCACAAAGCAACTACGTGCGGGTCGTCCGCATCGCCTGCGCCGAGAAAGGTGTTCCGTACACCCTCGTTCCGGTCATGCCCTATCAGCTGCAGGCGGCGATAGCCGCTGTACATGCCGAAGCCGGCACCGCCGCGGAGACGGATTGGGCGCAAATCGCCGCTCTCTACGACAAACTCGCCGAAATCAATCCGACGCCGGTGGTGCCGTTGAACGGTGCGGTCGCGGTCGGCATGAGCGACGGGCCGCGCCGCGGGCTCGCCCTGATCGATAGCCTCGGAGCCTCCGGAGCACTCGCTCGGTATCACCTGTTTCACGCCGCGCGCGCCGACATGCTGCGCCGGCTCGGAGCGCCAAGCGCCGCTGCCGATGCCTATCGGCAGGCGCTCGCCCTGACCGCCAACGGAATCGAACGGACCTTCCTAGAGCGCCGCCTTGCCGCCCTGTGACGCGCCGCTCGCCGGTTGCGTTGCGGTTGGCCGGGGCGATATGCCACTCTGCCCCGATGCGAGCGCCCAATTTCTATGCCCATCCCGGCTTCGAACGCGCCGGTTTGCGCCGCCGCGACACCGGCTGGATCCTCGAACGTATCGCCGACCCGGCGAGCCGCTTCGTCCCGGTGTGGCGCAATCAGAACCTGGTCGTCGAGCTCGACGGCGACGAGCCGCGCGCCGTGGTGCTCACATCGACCACCGTTGCTCCGGTCCTTGCTCCCGCCGAGGAGCGCCTCGCCCGCGGCGAGGTCGTATTTCTCGGCCTGATCGAGGAGCGGGCGCATTTCGCGCTCGACCTGTCGCCGATTGACGCGCCACTCGAGATGTTGCGGTCCCCGGCCTTGGCGGCGAGCGGGATCGACGAGGCGCGGGTGCGATTTACCGATTTGCGCCAGCTGGGGGGACGGATCGAGCGGCGCGAGGGGGCGCTGTTGGCGCTCGCCCGGGCGATGACGTTCTGGCAATCGCGCCATCGCTTCTGCGGGTTATGCGGCAACCCGACCCGCAGCGAAGAGGCCGGGCACATGCGCCGCTGTACCGACCCCGCCTGCAACACGATGCATTTCCCGCGCACCGATCCCGCCGTGATCATGCTGGTCAGCGACGGCGAGCGCGCGCTGATGGGGCGCTCGAAGCATTTTCCTCCCGGCATGTATTCGACGCTCGCGGGCTTTGTCGAACCGGGCGAGAGCCTCGAAATGGCGGTCGCCCGCGAGGTGCACGAGGAAACCGGGATCGAGGTCGGCGCCGTCCATTATCATTCCTCGCAGCCCTGGCCTTTCCCGGCCAACATCATGCTCGGGTTCCACGCCGCGGCGCTGACCACCGAGATCACGATCGACTACGGCGAGCTGGAGGATGCGCGCTGGCTCGAGCGCGACTGGCTCCTCTCCCACGCAGACGATGATACATTTCGAATGCCGCGGCTCGATTCGATCGCCCGCCGGCTGATTGAGGACTGGCTGCACGGCCGGATCGAAATCGGCAGAGAGTGATGCACTCCTCGGATCCCAGGTGGCCGCAGGCAGCCTGTCGCAAATTCTGCGACCCCTGTAAAAGCCGGAAAACAGGCTGAATAATCGATTCGAAACCCAGATTGATCCTGGTCATCCTAGATAAATCCCGCTCGATCAAATAGTTACTGAGGCGCAGCAGTTCGAACGAACAGGGGTTGAACAAGCACCCAGCAGGGGGCGGAATCGATCTATCAGGGTGGCAACAGGGGAGGTGCCCGGACATCCATTTCGTGGCTTCGAAGGGATCATTGCGAAAAACCTTATTACGATATGGACAAAATCTTGGCGCCGATATATGGGCCGAAAATCGGCCTTGGCAAGGCGGCGTGGGCAAGCCCGCCAGATCAAAGGCTGGCCGTCGCCTGGGGCTCCACGACCACGATCCCGAGGCCCGCAAAATCGGCGCCGTTGAACGTCAGCAGCCGCGCGATGCCGTGCGCCGCCATCGCCGCGACCAGGCGCGCATCAAAGACCCGCCGTCCGGTGACCCTGTGCTCGACGATCAGGCGCTTCCAATGCTGATAGACCTTCGACTCGTCGGATAGCAGCACCTCAAAGGTCCGCTCGATCTCGGCAACGGCCGACGCTGCTGCGGCGACATCGAGCCCGAGCCCGTTATGCACCGGCGGCCGGGTCGCCACCGCCCAGAATTCGGCGATCGACTGCGTGGCGACATGCAGGCTCTCGCCGCTCTCGATCAGCCGCATTGTCGCTGCGATGGCGGCGCGATGGTGGTCGTGGGTGAATTCCAGCCGGCGCAACAGCACGTTTGTGTCGACCAGCGTGCTCAGATTCCGCGGTCGGGCTCGTAGATCGCCTCGCGGCGATCGTCGATAACGTGGTCGACGAGCGGCCAGCGGGAATTGTCGGCCCACCGCGCGGCGCGCTCTGCCGGGGTTAGCGGCCGGTGCTCGTGTTCGAGCCACTTGCAGGCGAGCTCGACGACACGGGGGATCGGTGCCGGCTTCTTGTTCCTGCCGCGGGTGTGCCCGGTCTCATAGTCGGCAAGCCGCGAGGCGGTGATGCCAATATGGCGGCTCAAGGTCGCCAGGGACCAGCCGAGCTGCTTGCGAAAGGCGATGAATTCCTGCGGCGTCATGCTTCGGCCATATGGCCGGGTCACGCGATCATTGCAAGCTCCTATCTGCTTCCAGAGCATGTAACATGCGCCACGGTCGCGGCGATCGCCGACGATAGCTCTCGACCATCGGAAACGGTAAATATCGGTCAGACGGCGCAAAGGACCAAATCAGTGTCCGCAGGCGAGCGCAGAACTTTGCGGGTCTTTCTTTCCTCGCCCGGAGATGTGCGGCCCGAGCGGCTGCTCGCCGAGCGGGTGGTTCGGCGGCTCGACCAGGAATTTGCCCTGCACCTCGATTTGCGGGCAGTCATGTGGGAGCGCGAGCCGCTCCTCGCCTCGCATCATTTCCAGGACCTGATCACCCCGCCGCACGGCACCGACATCGTCGTCGTCATTCTGTGGTCGCGCCTCGGCACCACCCTCCCCGGCGACCGGTTCACCGGGCCGCTATCGGGTGGCGAGGTCAGCGTCACCGAATGGGAGTTCGAGGACGCGCTCAAATCCTACCGCGAGCACAACTCGCCGGCGATCCTGATGTACCGCAAGACCGCTATGTCGACCGTCGGCCTCGACGAAACAAACGCGGCCAGCGAACGTCTCGAACAGAAGAGAAGCGGCTCGACGCGTTCGTTAAGAAGTGGTTTGCCGAGCCCGATGGCGGCAACCCGAGCCGGGCGACCTGGGAATTCGCCGACGCGGCCCAGTTCGAGGAAATGCTCGAGGACCATCTGCGCGCGCTGGCTGCGCGACGGGTCGACGGTGGGACGAGCCGCGACGGCGAGCGGACCGACAGCAACCCCTATCGCGGCCTCCGCTCGTTCGAGCTCGGAGACGCCGCGTTCTTCTTCGGCCGCAGCCGCGCCCGCAACGAATTGCGCGAGGTCCTGGCGCGACGTGTCGAACAGGGGCAAGCCTTTGTGCTGGTGTTCGGCGCGAGCGGCTCGGGCAAGTCGTCGCTGGCCAAGGCCGGCCTCCTCGCCGACCTCCTGCCGCGCCGAGGAAGTCTTTCGCGAGCAGCCGGACGCGGTGCGCAACGAATTGACGGGATTGCTGCGGGCTCTGGTAACGGTGACCGGCGGCACCGCGACATCACGCCCGGCACCACTTGCGCAATTCCCTGAGGGCTCGCCGAGCCCGGGTATTGGTCGATGTGTTTGCCGACCCGCAGGCGCGACTGCTCGTCGTCGACGCCGTTGAAGGACCGTTGCCAGAAGGCTCCCTCTCCGCCCCCGGGACGGAGAGGGTCGGGGTGAGCCGGAGGGTGCCAGAGCGTCCGCCGGCGGCGCTGCCCACCTCACCCGCCCATCGCTGTGCGATGGGCCCCTCCCTCTCCCCCCGCAAGGGCGGAGAGGGGCGGGCACGGCGCAGCTGCGGCTCGCGCACGAGGCGTTGCTGACCCATTGGCCGCGGGCGCGCGACCGGGTTGCTGCTGACGCCCGCGATCTCGAATTGCGCGACCGACTCGAACAGGAGGCCAAGCGCTTTGGCGACGCGTCGCGCCGTGACCAGCGTGGCCTCGTGCTGCCGGCCGGCGGCGCCTCGACGAGGGGCTGGTGCTCTGCGCGGGTTGGGGTGCCGCGCTGCCGGACGCGGTCACCGCGTTCGTCGCTGCCTCGCGCCGTGCCGCCCGCCGCAATCGCCTGCGCCGTATCGCAGGCATTGCCGGGGCCGTCGTGGCGCTGCCGGTCATCGCCGGTCTGGTCTGGGCAGGCCTCGTTTTCTGGGGTGTGCGGACAGTCGAGGCCGAGATGGCGTTTGTGCGCATTCCACCCCCGGCCGCCGACCCGTGCTTTCAGATGGGCAGCGACCGCGCTACTGACCAGGAGAGTAGCCCGAACGAGGGGCCGGTGCACGAGGTCTGCCTGAAACCCTTCGAACTCGGCAAATTCGAGGTGACCCAGCG
Source organism: uncultured Alphaproteobacteria bacterium (assembly GCA_963703745.1). Classification (GTDB taxonomy): domain Bacteria; phylum Pseudomonadota; class Alphaproteobacteria; order ATCC43930; family CGMCC-115725; genus AP-15. Next base: position 1,192,089 of record CAVPFL010000004.1, read on the forward strand.
AGATTGGCGCCTGGTCATGCTTCCCCTCCTCAATCCGGCCCCGTCCTATTTCAAAACCGGCGGCGGCAAGGGTGTGAGCTGGAAGGACGCCGGGTGGTTGGCGCGTCTTCTGTCTCTTTTCGGACGCTATGAATTCAGTAACGACAAGCTCCCGGTTGAGAGTGTCAGCTGGGGCGATGCGAACACCTTCATCTGGTGGATGAATTTTTTCGGCCGGTATCGTGATTACACACTACCGAGTGAGGCCGAATGGGAATACGCAGCACGGGCCGGCACGAAAACCCCGTTTTATTGGGGGGAGCGCGCGGAGGAAGGGTGCGACTACGAGAACGCGTCGGGTTGTCATGCTAGCGCGGGTTCCACGGCTGTGGTGGGATCATACAAGCCCAATCCGTGGGGGCTCTACGACATGCTCGGCAACGTCTTGCAATGGGTTGAGGATTGTTACGTGAACAATTACGACGTTGCACCAAAAGACGGCAATGCGGTTACAATTAAGATTGTAATTCCCGCGTCGTCCGCGGCGGCTCCTGGGGCAGCAACCCTCGGATCCTGCGCGCGGCCGACCGCATCGACAGCACGCCGGGCGGCCGGGACAGCCTTATCGGCTTCCGAGTTGCCAGGACTGTTACCCCTTGAATCTTTGCCTCTTTCCTTCTTGAAAATGGGGTCAAGGGGCTAGGCCCCTTGTCGCGAATTTTTAGGGGGAAAGGACAAATGTCGGAAAGCGCCAGCCGTCAGGTCAGCCCCGTCCTGGAGCGGGCCTACCAATTCCTCGCCTGGTTGGTCCCGACCGTCGACAAGTTTCCCCGGCGGCAGAGATTCCTGCTCGGTGACCGCATCGAGACGACCGCGCTCGATGTGCTGGAAGGATTGGTCGAGGCGACCTACACACGCAACCGCGGCCGGATTCTGGAGGCAGTCAACCTCAAGCTCGACAAGCTGCGCTTTCTGTTCCGCCTGTCCGCCGAACTGCGATTGCTCGATCAGCGCCGATACGAACACGCCTCGCGCGGGATTGACGAGATCGGCCGGCTGGTCGGCGGGTGGATCAGAGCACACCGTGGCCAAGCGCCATCCTGACCTGTTCGATGGTATCGCAAATTTTGGCGCGCTGATGCGTGCCACGCGCCGTGCTGTTCGCGGCAAGCGGGGGAAGCCCGGCGCCGCCGCCTTCATGTCCGGGCTCGAAACCGAGGTGCTGCGGCTCGAACGCGAGCTGCAGAAGGGGACGTGGCGGCCCGGCCATTATGTCGAGATCGAGCTGTTCGAGCCGAAACATCGTATTGTTTCAGCGGCGCCGTTCCGTGACCGCGTCGTCCACCACGCCCTCTGCGCTGTTGTCGAGCCGATCTTCGAGCGCGGCTTCATCTTCGATTCCTATGCCAACCGCACGGGCAAGGGCACTCACAAGGCAATCGACCGCTATGAGCGCTATCGCGACCGTTATCATAACGTGTTGCGCTGCGACATCTTTCGGTTCTTCCCGGCGATCGATCACGAGATCCTGAAAGAGGATCTACGCCGCCGCATCGCCTGCCCGCGCGCCTTGTGGCTGGTCGACGCGGTGATCGACGGCTCCAATCCGCAGGAGCCGGTACATATCCATTATCCGGGCGACGATCTTTTGACGCCGCTCACCCGCCGCCGCGGGCTGCCGATCGGCAATTTGACGAGCCAGTTCTTCGCCAACGTCTATCTCGACGGCCTCGACCATTTCGTGAAAGAGGTGCTGCGCGCGCCTTACCTGCGCTATGTCGACGACTTCGCACTGTTTGCCGACAACGCAGCGGTCCTCGCCGAGTGGCGTGAACGCCTCGACGCGCATCTCGCGCGGCGGCGTCTGTCGCTACATCCGCGCAAAACGTACATCGCGACTACCGAGACGACGGCGATCGTCCTCGGCTTTGTACTATTGCCCGGCGGGAGGCGCCGCCTGCCCGAGGAGAATGTACGGCGGTTTCGCAACCGCCTGCGTAGTCTGCGCGACCGGTATCACGCGGGGTCGGTTGATCTCGACCAAGCCTTGCGGCATATCCGTTCCTGGATTGCACACGCCGCGCACGCGGATACGTGGCGGCTGCGCGAGGCGGTCTTCCGCGACGCGGTCTTTCTCCCGTCGCGGCGGCCTGAGCGGTCCCTTGCCGCGTCGTCCGCGGCGGCTCCTGGAACAACAACCCACGGAACCTGCGCGCGGCCAACCGCAACGACAACACACCGGACAGCCGAAACAACAATATCGGCTTCCGGGTTGCCAAGACACCCCGCCGCCGGAGCCGGCGTCTTCATGGAGACGCCGGGTGTGCAAGGGTGTGTCCAGGACCGGTCATGATGAAGGGCCTCCTGCGGGAGGCGGTGGCGGCGTCCGTCTCGGCCGACAAACGGCGACGGACGCCGCTGCCCCGATAGCGCTTCCGGCGCCGCGCTGTCCTGCTTGCCTAATTTCGGAAGCTGCGAGCCGGCAAATTAGCCTGACGATCGAAAGGGCGTCTCAATTTCTCGCCTGGCTGACAGAAACCTAATGACGTTAGCGTGTGATCAGGGGCCGGGATGCGATCTACACCACCACTTCAACGAGAAACGGGCCGGGGGTGGCGATGCCCTCGGCGAGGCGGTCGTTGAACGCCTCCATCGTCGTAACCCGCGCGCCGGGCACGCCCATTGCGCGAGCGAGACCCACCCAGTCGAGATCGGGGTGGCCGAGATCGAGCATGTCGAGCGCCTTGCGGCCGGGATTGCCGGCCCCGACATTGGCGAGCTCGCCCTTCAGGATCGCGTAGCTCCTATTCGAGAATAAGAGGGTGGTGACGTCGAGCCCCTCGCGCGCCTGCGTCCACAAGGCCTGCAAGGTGTACATGCCGCTGCCGTCGCCTTCGAGGCAGACGACCTTGCGATCGGGGCACGCGACCGCGGCACCGGTCGCGACCGGCATGCCCATGCCGATCGAGCCGCCCATGTTCGAGAGCCAATCATGTGGCGCGGCCGAGCGGGTCGGTGCAAAAAAGCCGCGCCCGGTCGTCACAGCCTCATCGACGACGATCGCATTCTCCGGCAATAGTGCCGCGAGCGAGACGCCAAGTGCTTCGGAGGTAATCGCGCCGGTGGCCGGCTTTGGCGGCGGACCGTCGCTCACCGGCGCTGGGGTCGAACGCGCACCGACCTCATCGGCCAGAGCCTCCAGCGCGCCGATCAAATCTTCCTCGGGGCGGGCCAGCACATGGCCGACAGCATCGGGCGGCGCCAGCAGGCTCGGCTTGTCGGGGTAGGCAAAGAACGCCACCGGCATCTTCGCGCCGACGAGGATGATGTGCTTGAGCCCGGCCAGGACCTTAACCGCCTGATCGACGACATAGGGCACCCGCTCGACAAATACCCGACCGCGACCGCGCTGGGTGCGGGCATTAGAGCCCTGGGCGATCAGCCGGGCTCCGGTCTTGGCGGCGATCCGGCCGGCGAGATCGAGCCCTTCCTGGCGCAACGCGTAGCCGGTGACCAGCAGCAGGCATGGCTCGCCCGAACGCAAGGCCCGCGCCGCCTCGGCGACCGCCTCCGACGATACCGCCGCCGGCTGTGCCGCCGGCGGCACGTTGGCCGGGCCGGAGCCTTCGTTCCATGCGGTATCGGCCGGCAGGATCAAGGTCGCGATCTGCCCCGGCGGCATGCGTGCCGCGACGATTGCCGCGGCACCGTCGGCGGCCACCGACTTCGCATCGGGTGAGGTCTTGACCCAGCGCGAAAACGGCCTAGCCGCGGTCTCGATGTCGGTGGTCAACGGCGCGTCGTAGCGGCGGTGATAGGTGGCATGGTCGCCGACGATATTGACCATCGGTGTCGAAGCCTTGTTGGCGTTGTGGATGTTGGCGAGCCCATTGGCCATGCCGGGGCCGAGATGCAGCAATGTCGCCGCCGGGTTGTCGGTCATCCGGGCATAGCCGTCGGCGGCGCCGGTGACGACCCCTTCGAAGAGGCCGAGCACGCAGCGCATGCCGTCGACTCGGTCGAGGGCCGCGACAAAATGCATCTCCGAGGTGCCGGGATTGGCGAAGCACACATTGACGCCGCCGCCGACCAAGGTGCGCACCAGGCTTTCCGCGCCATTCATGACAATTCTCCGATGTTGGATGTGCTATTCGGTGGCGACGAGTTTTGTCGCATGATAGCGCGGCTCCGGGATTGGCAGCCCCTCCTCATAGGTGACTGCGAGCCAGGCCTCCATCGCCCCTCGACTTCAGCGAGGGCCTGCCCGGGAGTATCATCGAACGCCGCACATGATCGCAAATCGGGAACATGGCAACCCATGCACCATCCGTCTCCGACCAAAACAGATTGATGTGGTACTGGGGCGTCATCGGCGAGACTCCTTTCGATCGGTGATCTCAGTGCGGATCGCCACGGATCAACTCGATCTCGACCCCGACAGCTCTTCCTATGCGCTGCCATGCGCGATCCGCTGTTAGGGCCTGGACCCCCAACTTATTGGCGAGCGCCAGACACGCGCGATCGCCGAATGAAAGGCCGGCCTGTCTTGTCGCGGGCAACATCAGGCCGGCGATAAACGCCAGCTCCTCGTCCAGGGCCACACGAACGAAAGGCAACGGGTCGAGCATCAGCCGGATGTCGGCCTCGGGCGAGCCAATGCGAGCGAAATGGCCGACAACTTCGCCCAGATTAACCGCTGTCATCGCGCAGTCGGTCAGGACATCCTGTACCCTTTTGCCACCCGGCTCACCGAGAATGAGGGCCAATAGAGCAGACGCGTCGAGAACCGCTGCCGTCATTCGCGCTTAGCCTCGCGCCGTCGTTCCGCGAGAAACGCGTCCACCGAAGCGTCCGGGTTGCCCGCGGTCAGGCGACGCGCGATCGCCTGAGCCTGAGCAACGACTTCATCGACTGTTCTGATGCGAATCTCACGCCCGACAAGCTCGATGACGACATCACCGCCGTGCTCAAGCCCGACCGCCCTGCGAAACTCCGCCGGAATGCTGAGGCGACCGGATTCGGAAACGTGCCCCTGCACAGCATTCATGGCCTGACTTTCCTTGACGCCAAATCTTAAGACATATGGTGTATCATGTCTATAAGGGAAGCAACGCCTTGCATGATAACTGCCTGATGCGCGATGGCGCACTTCAGGAGTTCTCTTATTTGGTCTTGGTGCGTCGGGGCTTCGATTTCGGGAATTTGGGTGGGAGCGTCTTCACGAAAGCGACGGCGAGTGCCAGCCAATCCTGCAACGAGCGATCGTCGGCAGGGGGCGGATCGACAAAGACGTAGCCTTCCATCGGCCGCCCCGTCATCTCCATGCGCTTTGCGCCGGGGCGAGAAAGTGCATCGGACTGCTGTTCTTTGCCGACGCGAACGAGGAGGCCGCGCTTCGACGTTCCGGCTACCATGTTGCCGTTCAGCATAAAGCACAGCCCGCCGAACATCCTTACTTCCCGCACCGCACCGGTGCCGGCGAGAGCGGCGCGCATGCGCTCAGCTAAATCTTCATCCACAGGCATGGATCAGCCCTCGGGCCGGCAGGAACTCACATCCGTCCATATGATTGTAATGAGCGCAACCGCGCCTAAATAGGCGCATCTGCATGCTAATCATGCCGGATGCCGTCGAGCCCAACCTGGCGGGCCGACCTTCGCAGCAGTTGGGATTTCCGATGGCCGTGCCCCTATCGCAAGCTGTTTCCATGCCGCAACAGCGGAGCTTTTGGGTCGCCGTGATCTGCGGCGCCGTAATCCTTACCATCGGGATCGGCGCGCGCCAAAGCTTTGGCATCTTTCAGAAGCCGATCGCAGCCGACCTCAAGGTCGGGCGTGAGCTGTGGTCGTTCGCCAACGCGCTGGCGATGCTGCTGATGGGTATGTTCTCACCGTTCGTCGGCAACCTCGCGGATCGTTTCGGCACGGCGCGGACTGTCGCCGCGGGTGGCGTCCTTTACGTGATCGGCATGTTGATGATCGCATTCGCGACCGAAGGTGTCATGCTGACGCTCGGCAATGTGTTGTGCGGTATCGGCATGGCAGCTGCGGGGTTCGGGCCGATCCTCGGCTCGATCAGCCGGCAGACGCCGCCCGGGAAGCGCTCGGTCGCGCTCGGCGTTACGACGGCCGGCGGGTCGTTCGGGCAATTCGCCATCGTGCCGTTCGCCTCGCTGCTGCAATATCGGCTCGACAATTGGCATACGACGATGTTGATCCTCGGCGTGATGTCGATGCTGATGGTGCCGCTTGCCTTCGGATTGCGCGAGCAGCGCGCCAAGGTCCCAAAGCTCGGCGCGGCCATCCCGCAAGGTACCAAGGACGCGCTACAGGAAGCGTTCCAGACACAAGGCTTCTGGCTGCTGACTATCGGCTTTTTCGTCTGCGGGTTTCACGTGACCTTTATCGGGCTCCATCTTCCCTCGTACATTTCCGACAAGGCGGTCGGCATGTCGTTCTTCGGCACACGGGTCTCGGCCATTGAGCTCGGAGGCTGGGCCATCGGTCTTGTCGGCCTGTTCAACCTCGCCGGCTCGTTGATCTGGGGCTGGCTCGGGAGCCGACATCCGAAGAAGGACATGCTGGCGCTGCTTTACGCCCTGCGCGCGGCCGCATTCGTGATGTTTCTTGCTTTGCCGCTGTCATGGGTCTCGGTGTTGCTGTTCTCAGCTTCGCTCGGCTTCCTCTGGCTCGGCACCGTTCCGCTGACCAGCGGTCTCGTCGGTTACATGTTCGGTCCGACGCACATGTCGATGCTGTGGGGTATCGTGTTCTTCAGCCATCAGCTCGGGAGCTTCTTGGGCGGCTGGGGCGCCGGCCGCCTCTACGACATCAAGGGCAACTACGATCTGATGTGGTGGATCGCGGTCGGGCTCGGTGTGTTCGCCGCCGTGATTCACTGGCGGATTCGCGAACGGCCGGTGCCACGGCTGGCTATGGCGGCAGCCCCGGCATGAGCATTATCGGCGCACCGATCCGAGAGGGCCACGCCGCCCGGCTCGTTCGGAATTTGCGTCCCGTGCAAGTGGATCCCGCCGCTAAGTCCAAGTCGCCCACCAACACGCCGCATTTGCTGCTGTGGTCGACCGGGATCATCGCCCTGGTACTCTGCATCCTCGCCTTCGTGTTGTGGGGCGTCAATGGCGCCAGCACTCTGTTCGATATGGTGGTCGCTCTCTGCACTTGAGTTTCCGGCTACTTTGGCTTCGCCGGCACAACGAGCCGCGCGGCTGCCGCCGCCTCGGTGCGCTTGCCGATGAGCTCTACGGCGACTTAAGCTTTCTGGGCTGAGCCGCGGGAGCCTCGGATGTGCGGGATCGTCGGGTTGTTCTTCAAACACGGAGCGGCGAACGCTTTCCTGGGGCCATTATTGGCCGGGATGCTGTCGCAGATGCGCGAGCGCGGTCCCGATAGCACCGGCTTTGCCCTCTATGGCGAGGAGGCGCCGCCGGGCGCGTTCAAGGCGACGTTGCGCGCGCCGGTCGGCGAGTATGATTGGGCGGCGCTCCAAGGCGAGCTCGCCAGCGCCTTTCCGCTTGCCTGCGCGGTCCGCCAGTACGGCAGCCACGCCGTCTTCACGATCGGCGCTGATCTGGAGCCGGTCTTTGCCTGGCTCGCCCGGCATCATCCCGAGCTCGACATCTTCGGCTTTGGCGAGCGCATCGAAGTGTTCAAGGATGTCGGGTTGCCGGACGCGGTCTCTCAGCGCTTCGCTCTCGAGCGACGGGCCGGCACGCACGGGCTCGGCCATACGCGGATGGCGACCGAAAGCGCGGTGACGACCGAGCACTCTCATCCGTTCTCGACCGGGCCGGATCTGTGCCTTGTCCATAACGGCTCGCTGTCGAACCACAACCGGCTGCGTCTGTCTTTGCGGCACGAGGGCATCCGGTTCCGTACCGACAATGACACCGAGGTCGCCGCGGGCTATCTGACCTGGCGCTTGCGCCAGGGGATGAGCCTGAGCGACGCGCTCGAAGCGGCACTTGCCGATCTCGACGGGTTCTACACCTTTGCCGTCGGTACCAGGGACGGCTTTGCCATCCTGCGCGACCCGATCGCCTGCAAGCCGGACGTTCTCGCGGAAACCGAAGACTGGGTCGCCATGGCGACCGAGTATCGCGCGATTGCGACGTTGCCCAGTGCTGCCACGGCCGAGATCTGGGAACCGCGCCCGGCGACGGTCTACTCCTGGCATCGCCAATAGGGGAGTTGGCGTGATCGAGGTCGATCTCGCGAAGATCTCGGTGCGGGAGCTGAACCAGCGGCTGCACCGGATCGGTCCCGGGGACAATGAAGGTCATTGGCGGGTAGTGAACCCGAACGGAGCCCACGCCATAGCGGTCGGGCTGACGGCACCCGTTCATGTCGAGATCAAGGGGCATGTCGGTTATTACTGCGCCGGGATGAATGCGGCGGCCGAGATTGTCGTCGACGGGCATGCCGGGACCGGTCTCGCCGAGAACATCATGAGCGGGTCGGTGCGGGTGCGCGGCAACGCCGCGCAGTCGGCGGCCGCGTCCGGGCGCGGGGGGTTCGTCGTCGTCGAAGGCGACGCCAGCGCGCGCTGCGGGATCTCGATGAAGGGCGTCGCCATCGTCGTGGCGGGCTCGGTCGGCCATATGAGCGCCTTTATGGGCCAGGCCGGAACCCTCGTCGTGTGCGGCGACGCCGGGCATGACCTCGGCGACTCGATCTACGAAGCTGACATCTATGTCGCCGGCAAGGTCGCCAGCCTTGGTGCCGACTGTGTCGAGAGATCCGCTATTTTCTGATCAGCTTTGTCGACCTGTTCGGCGTTCTGCGGGCCAAGCTCGTGCCGGCCTCGGCCATCGGCCAGATGCAGCGCGACGGTGCGGCGTTTGCCGGGTTTGCGACCCACCTCGATTTGACCCCCGGGGATCCCGACATGTTCGCGATCCCCGATCCGGCGAGCCTGATCCAGATGCCTTGGAAACCCGAAATCGGCTGGCTGGCGGGAGACCTCCATATGCGCGGCGAGCCGCTCGAACATGCCCCGCGTCATGTCCTGAAGCGCCAGATCGCCGCCGCCGCGGAGCACGGGTACCGGTTGAAGACCGGGGTTGAGGCCGAGTTCTTCGTATTGCGAGCGGACGGACGGGCCGTCGCCGACGAGGCCGATCGTCGGGCGAAACCTTGTTACGACCAGGCCGCGCTGTTGCGCCGATACGAACTGATCCGGGCGATCAGCGACGCGATGCTGGAGCTCGGCTGGACGCCCTATCAGAGCGATCACGAGGACGCCAACGGCCAGTTCGAGATGAACTGGGCCTACGACGACGCGTTGGTCACTGCCGATCGCCACGTCTTCTTCAAATTCATGGTCAAAGAGCTGGCAGGGCAGCACGGGCTGCGCGCCACCTTCATGCCGAAGCCGTTCATGCATTTGACCGGCAATGGCTGCCACGCCCATGTCTCGCTATGGGACCGCGAGGGTGACATCAACCTGTTCCACGATCCCGAGGGCGAGCTCGGCCTCTCGGCGCTCGCCTACCACTTCCTCGGCGGCGTCCTCGCGCACGCCGAGCCGCTCGCGGCGCTCTTCACGCCGACGGTCAACAGCTTCAAACGGATCAATGCGGCGCCGACCGTATCGGGCGCCACCTGGTCACCCAATGCGATCAGCTATGGCGGCAACAATCGCACCCATATGGTGCGCATTCCGGAGCCCGGCCGATTCGAGATACGGTTGATGGACGGTGCGGCGAACCCGTATCTGCTGCAGGCTGGGATGCTCGCCGGCGGACTCGATGGGATCGCACACGAGCGCGATCCCGGCAAGCGGCTCGAAGTCAATATGTACGAGACGGCTGCCGCTCCGGCCGGCATCCCACGGCTGCCTCTCAACCTGCTCGACGCGCTGCGCGCGTTCGCCAGCTCGGCGGTATTGCGCGACGCGCTGGGCGCCCCCTTTGTCGAGTCCTACGTCAAACTGCGTATGGCCCAGTGGCACGACTACGCGCGACATCTGACCGAATGGGAGCGCGAGCACACCCTCGATGCATAAGGCTGTCCCGAGCTCGCGTAATCGTGATCCGGGGACGGGACTCTTGCCGGAACAACGCGGCGCGACTCGTCGTCTATGGTATAATCCTATGAAATTTCCTTGACTTCGCTGGTTTCCCCGTCCGCGATGCAGGCTGTCCCGCGTCTTCTCGCCGTAGCCACCGCGGTCCCGCCCTATCGGCTCGACCAAGACGACGTGGTGGAACGCGTCAAGTTATTGTTCGGACGCTCGGAGAACCTCGACCGCCTGCTGCCGGTATTTACCAACACCGGAATTCGTACGCGCTACTCCTGCGTGCCGATCGAATGGTACGATCAGGCGCACGGGTGGGCAGAGCGCAACCGCATCTATCTCGCGACCGCACTCGATCTGCTCGAAGCGGCGACCCGGCAGCTCCTCGACCGTACCGGCCGCGACAAAAGCGAGATCGACAGCGTCGTCGTGGTCTCGACCACCGGGATCGCCACACCTAGCCTCGATGCGCTGCTGATCGAACGGATGGGGCTGCAGTGCACCGTGCGACGGTTGCCGATCTTCGGGCTCGGCTGCGCCGGCGGCGTCATCGGCCTGGCACGCGCCGCGAGCCAAGCCGCGGTAGCCCCCGGTGAGACGGTCCTGTTCCTCACCGTCGAACTTTGTGCACTCGCCTTCCGGCGGGACGATTGGTCGAAGAGCAATATCGTCGCGACGGCGCTTTTCGGGGACGGTGCGTCGGGTGCGCTGCTTTCGACCGACGGCGAGGGCCCTGCCATCGTCGCTTCCGGCGAGCATACCTGGCCCGACAGTCTCGACGTGATGGGCTGGGAGGTCACCGACAACGGCTTCAGCGCGGTTTTTTCTCGAGACATTCCTCAGCTCGTCACGACACAGCTGCGTGACGTCGCGTCGGACTTTCTCGCCCGCAATGGGCTGGCACTCGGCGATATCGACCATTTCGTGTGCCACCCGGGCGGCGCGAAGGTGGTCACGGCACTCGAGCGCGCCTTCGGCCTGGCGCAAGGCGCGCTGGTCGAGGCATGGGGCGTGCTGCGCGATTACGGCAACATGTCGGCGACGACGGTGATGTTTGTGCTCGAGCGCATGCTGGCCGAGGCGCGCGCTACCGGGGAGCGCTGGGAGCGGGCGCTGATGAATGCGCTCGGGCCGGGGTTCACGGCGGGGTTTCTGGTGCTCGACAACCGGTGACGGTACTCCACTGGACACTCGGCCTGGTGCTGCTGCAGCGCGTTGTCGAGCTCGTTTGGGCACGCCGCAATACCATCCGGTTGCGGCGTCTGGGCGGCGTGGAGGCCGACGCCGAAGGGTACCCGTATTTCGTCTTGTTGCACGCCGGTTGGCTGGTGAGCCTCGCCCTCTTCGTCCCCGCCGCTACTCCGCCAATTTGGCCGCTGCTCGGCCTTTTCGTGCTGCTCCAGCTGGGTCGGCTCTGCGTAATTTCGAGCCTCGGCCACTATTGGACGACGCGGATCGTAACCCTGCCCGGGGCACCGCTGGTAGAAACCGGTCCGTTCCGCTGGTTTCGGCACCCGAACTACCTGCTGGTGATCGCAGAGATCGCCGTCCTGCCGCTCGCCTTCGGGGCCGTCCCGATCGCGGTGTCATTTTCGGCCCTGAACGTGGTGCTGATCCTCCGGCGGATCCGGATCGAGGAGAGCGTTCTGGCGCCGCGGCGAAGGCTGTGAGATCGAGAGTATGACGGAGATCCCGACAGTGGCCGGCGTCGTCGGCATCAAGAACTGGATCGGGTTCGTCGCCATGGCCGTCGGAATGTTCATGGCGATCCTCGACACGCAGATCGTCGCCAGCTCCCTGCCGGAGATTCAGGCCGGCCTCGGCATCGCGCTCGACCAATTGAGTTGGGTCCAGACGGCCTATCTGATGGCCGAGATCGTCGCGATCCCGCTGACCGGCTGGTTGACCCGGCTGATGTCGACGCGCGGCGCCTTTTTCGCCTGCATCTGCGGTTTCACCGCCGCCAGCCTCGCTTGCGCCGGCTCGACCAGCTTCTGGTCGCTGGTGTCGGCGCGAGTGGTGCAAGGTTTTTGCGGCGGTGCGCTGATCCCGCTCGTCTTCTCGGCGGTCTTCCTGATGTTCCAATGGCCTGCACGGGAGCGGGCGATACTTTACGCCGGGCTCTTGGCGATGCTGGCGCCGACCCTCGGACCGAGCGTCGGCGGCTTTATCACCGACCGCTACTCCTGGCACTGGTTGTTCCTGATCAATGTGCCGCCGGGGATCGCGGTGGCACTCCTCGTCGCCTGGGCAGTCGACGTCGATCGTCCCGACCGGCGTGCTCTCGGTTCGGTCGATCTGCTGGGATTGCCGCTGCTCGCGGTCTTTCTCGCGAGCCTGCAGTTGCTTCTCAAAGAAGCGCCGCAGCGCGGCTGGGCGAGTGCCGAAATGCTGCTGCTCGCAGCTCTTTGCGTGGCTTGCGGGGGTGGCGTGATCCACCGCTCGTTGTGCCGGCCGACGCCACTCATCAATTTGTCGGCGTTCGGCGACCGCAATTTTGTTGCCGGATGCTGGTTCAGCTTTGTTCTCGGCATGGGGCTTTACGGAGCCACCTACCTCTTGCCGGTGTTCCTGGGTCTGATCCGGAATTACGACGCGCTGACAATCGGCGGGATCATGATGGTGACGGGCGCCGCGCAACTCATCATGGCGCCGATCGCTACCGCACTCGAACGGCGTGCCGACACCCGGTTGTTGACCACCGCCGGATACGGTCTGCTTGCGATCGGGTTTATCGGCAACGGCTTCATGACCTTCGAGACCGACTTCTGGGGATTGTTTTGGCAGCAAATCATGCGCGGCGCCGCGGTGATGCTTTGCCTGTTGCCGACCACCTCGCTGGCGCTTGGTGGCTTCGACCCTTTTCTGGTTCCGAACGCCAGCGGTCTGTTCAATCTGATGCGCAATCTCGGCGGGGCGATCGGCCTGGCGTTGATCGACACCGTGCTCGAACAGCGTACCCCCGCACATATCGATGCGATTGTCGCACGCCTTCAGGCCGGCGATGCGGCGGCGGCGCGCCTAGTCGGATTGCCGACCGAGCGCTTCATCGGCGTACCGATCGGCGCGGTAGACGAGGCGACGCGCGCTCTGGTTGCTCCGCTGGTCGAGCGCGCCGGGCTCGTCGCCGCCTTCAACGACGCTTGGCTGATGATCGGCGGCCTGGTTGCCCTGTCGATGCTCGCTCTGCCACTCTTCCGGGCGCCACGACAGACGGCTGGAACGCGAGGCGAAGATCCCGACCTCTCTCGTGTCGCATAGTCGCTAAGGGATAGCCCGCATGACCGAGGGGCAGCCATTCGTCCTAGAGACGCCCAAAGCGCCGGCCGGTGCGCTCTCGGGGCGAGCTATCGCCAAGGCGCTACGCGACAACGCCCTCTTGGCCTTTCCGCCGGAGGCCTTCGAAGAGGACGTGGTGTACCGCAGCTTTTTTGGCCGTCGGCAGATCATTCTCAACCGGCCGGCGGGGATCCACCATATTCTCGTCGAGAATCCAGACAATTACCGCCGTACCCCCGCCACGATGCGGATGCTGCGTCCGCTGCTCGGCAACGGTTTGTTGCTCAGTCAGGGCGAAGATTGGAAGCATCAGCGCCGCACCGTGGCTCCTGCCTTTGCCCCGCGCACGATGCCGCTATTGGCGCGCCATGTCGCTCGCGCAGCCGAGGCTGCCGTCGCCAGTCTGGCGGCCTCTGCCGAACGCCGCATTGACCTTCTCGCGACCATGCAGTCTCTCGCCTTGGAGATCGCCGGCACGTCGATGTTTTCACTGGCCATGGCGCGTTACCGTCCGGAACTGCGCGATTTGATTAGCCGATACACCGCGGGTATCGGCCGGCCGAGCCTGCTCGACTTCTTGCTGCCGTTGGCGATCCCGAGCCCGCGCGACTTCGCGCGCCGGCGGGTGCGGCGGCGTTGCGTAGCGCTGGTCGGCCGCATCATCGCCGAGCGCCGCGGAAGGGCGTCGGCGGAAGCGCCAAGCGACCTCTTCGACCTGTTGTCGACGGCGCGGGACCCGGAGACCGGCGCCCCGTTTTCGCCCGAAAATCTCATCGACCAGGTTGCGACATTGATCGCCGCCGGCCACGAGACGACGGGTGTCGCGCTGTTCTGGTCTCACTGGCTTGTCGCCGCAGCGCCGGCTGTTCAGGAGCGGCTTGCTGCTGAAGCTGAGACACTCGATCTCGGCCCGGAGAATGCGGCCGAAGCTTTACCGAAGCTCGTCTATACCCGTGCCGTTGTGCAAGAGGCGCTGCGCCTCTATCCGCCGGCATTCACCCTCGTGCGGCAGGCGCGGGACGCTGACAATGCTGCCGGCACTCCGGTACCCGCCGGCGGCATCGTATTCATGTCGCCATGGGTGCTGCACCGGCACCGCCGGCTGTGGTCCCAACCGGAGGTCTTCGACCCGGCGCGGTTTCTACCGGGTGCACCTGTGCCCGACCGCTTCGCCTACCTACCCTTCGGTGTCGGTCCGCGAGTGTGCATCGGCGCACAGTTCGCGCTGACCGAAGCGACCTTGGTCCTGGCCACGATGATTAAGGCCTTTCAGATCGAGCGCGCCAGTGCCGAACCGGTGATGCCGGTCGCGATTGTCACCACCCAGCCCGACCACCCTCCGCTCTTCCGTTTGCAGCCAAGGCGTTAGCCTCTGCGCTGAGGAGCGCCGCGTCGGACATTACGGTTTTCTTACGCGGCGCAATGACGCATGCTGAGGGCGGCCATCGCAGGGGGAAGAACCATGCGCTCGCAACGACTGACCTTGATCATCTTTATCGGGATGCTGCTCGGCATTGCCGTCGGCTATGCCTGCCACGAGCTCTGGCCCGATCCGCAGACGGCGAAAACGATTGCCGGTTACATCTCTCTGTTCACCGACATCTTCTTGCGGCTGATCAAGATGATCATCGCGCCGCTCGTCTTCACGACATTGGTGGTCGGCGTCGCGCATATGGGCGATACCAAATCGGTCGGCCGGATCGGCGGCAAGGCGATGCTGTGGTTCGTCAGCGCCTCGCTGGTCTCGCTGCTGCTCGGCCTCATCATGGTCAACATCCTGCGGCCGGGCTACAATCTCAACCTCCCGCTGCCCGATGTCACCGCCGCGACCAACCTCAATGCGGCCTCGCTGTCGCTGAAGGATTTCGTCACTCACCTCGTGCCGAAGAGCGCGGTCGAGGCGATGGCCAACAACGAGATTCTGCAGATCGTGGTATTTGCACTGTTCTTCGGCGTCGCGGCGGCGGCGCTCGGCGAAAGGGCCGCCGGGGTCATCAAGATCATCGACGAAACCTCACACATCATCCTGACGATCACCGGCTACATCATGGCCCTCGCGCCGATCGCGGTCTTCGCGGCGATGGCAGCGACGGTGACGACGCAGGGGATCGGCATCCTGGTGACCTACGGCAAGTATCTGGTCCAATTTTATTTTAGCCTCGGCGTCTTGTGGCTGGTGCTGATCGCCGCCGGCTTCCTCTTTCTCGGGCGTACGGTGTTCCGGCTGATTTCGCTGATCCGCGAGCCGTTTTTGTTGGGGTTCAGCACGGCGAGCAGCGAGGCTGCCTATCCGGTGACGATGGCGCAGCTCGAAAAGCTGCCGGTTAGCAAAAAGATCATCAGTTTCGTCTTGCCGATGGGCTATTCGTTCAATCTCGACGGCTCGATGATGTACTGCACCTTTGCGGTAATTTTCATCTCGCAGGCCTACAACATCCCGCTGTCGATCCCGCAGCAAGTCACGATGCTGCTCGTGCTGATGCTGACCAGCAAGGGCATGGCCGGCGTGCCGCGCGCCTCGCTGGTCGTCATCGCCGCAACCCTGGTGACCTTCAATCTGCCCGAAGCGGGCCTGCTGTTGATCATCGGCATCGACCAATTCCTCGACATGGGCCGTACGGCGACCAATGTGATCGGCAACAGCCTGGCGACGGCGGTCATTGGCCGCTGGGAGGGAGAGACGGCGGAGACGATCGGCATGCCGGCGGAGGCGCAGGCGGCGTGATGCCGCGGTCCCTGCTCGCCGCCGCGCTGATCGCGCCGATGTTGGTCCTTTCCAGCGCACACGGCCAGGAGCTGACCGGGACCTTGAAAAGGATCAAGGACAGCAGGACGGCGAGGCTCGGCTATCGCGCGAGTTCGATCCCGTTCTCCTACCTCAACAAGTTGCATGAGCCGATCGGCTATTCGATCGATCTCTGCAACGAGGTCGTCAAGGAGATCGCAAATGAGCTGGAAGGGGTGGAAATCGGGGTCGGCTATAAGTTGGTCCGAGCAGAGACCCGGATCGCCGCCGTGCGCTCGGGCGAGATCGACCTCGAATGCGGTTCGACGACGGCCAATTTCGAACGCAAGAAGGAGGTCGCCTTTTCGCCGATCTTCTTCATCGCGGGGACCAAGCTTCTGGTGCCGCGCTCTTCCACTATCAGCTCTTACCGCGATCTACGAGACAAGACGGTCGTCGTGACCGCAGGGACCACCAACGAGGCGGCGGTGCGGGCAATTTCGGACAAACAACATCTCGGCATCAAGATCCTACTCGGCAAGGACCATGACGAATCCTTCGCGATGCTCAAGGCAGGCAAGGCCGATGCCTTTGCCACCGACGACGTGCTGCTGTACGGCCTCTTGGCAACGACAAAGACGGCAGACCAATACCATGTCGTCGGCGAGTATTTGTCCTACGACCCCTACGGGCTCATGTATCGCAAAGACGACCCCGATTTCGCCGCTGTCGTCGACCGCACCTTCAGCCGTCTCGCGCAAAGCCGCGAACTCGTACAGCTTTACAATAAATGGTTTCAGCAGCGCCTGCCGACCGGCGAGACTCTCGACCTGCCGATGAGCTCTCAGCTCGAAGAAATCTTCCGTGTCGAGGGTGTGCCGGAGTGAAATTGGCGACGATCGCTATTCATACCCCGGCAGCCTTTCGAGGTATCGGGCATACTCGCCTTTGCCCAAATGCCGGGCGAGAGCGAGGAGACATTCGCGGTCGATATAGCCCATGTGATAGGCGACCTCCTCGACGCAGGCGATCTTGAGACCCTGGCGCATCTCGATCGTGCGCACGAACTCGGCTGCCTCGAGCAGGGATTCGTGAGTTCCGGTGTCGAACCAGGCGCAGCCGCGCCCTAGCCTCTCGACCGTCAGCAGGCCGCGCTCGAGATAAATATTGTTGAGATCGGTGATCTCGAGCTCGCCGCGCGCGGAGGGCTCGAGCGTGGCGGCGATGTCGGCAACCCCCCCATCATAAAAATAGAGTCCCGTCACTGCCCAAGGCGAGCGCGCCTGGCGCGGCTTCTCCTCGATCGAGATCGCCTTGCCAAAGGCGTCGAACTCGACCACGCCGTAGGCTTCGGGGTTGCGGACCTGGTAACCGAAGACCGTGGCGCCGGGACGCGGCTGCGTCGCCCGCTGCAGGATCGCGCGCAGGCTGTCGCCATAAAAGATGTTGTCGCCGAGCACAAGCGCGACATGGTCACCGGCGATGAAATCCCGGCCGATCAGAAAAGCCTGGGCGAGCCCGTCGGGGCGCGGCTGCTCAGCATACGTGAGCGACAGACCCCATTGGCGCCCATCCTTGAGCAGGGCCTCGAACCGGGGGCGATCTACCGGCGTCGTGATGACGAGGACGTCGCGAATGCCGGCCAGCATCAGCGTTGTCAGCGGGTAGTAGATCATCGGCTTGTCGTAGACCGGCAGGAGCTGTTTGCTGACCGCCAAGGTGACAGGATAGAGCCGGGTGCCTGAGCCGCCGGCGAGAATTATTCCTTTCATTGCCCCCAGCCTTGCGGATTGATCGGCGGTTCATAGTGAAAATAGCGTGACAATCGAGAGAAGACCGGATTTGTCCGATTTTTGTCGGAGACCAGCGCTTCGTTGTTCGGCACGGGCCGGCCAACGCTGAGCGCGGGATCGCTCCACAGGAGGCCGCGATCGAAGATGCGGTTCCCGTCGACAGTCCGAGAGACGGCAAAAAAGAACCCGTGAGAATCAAGAACTCGCACGCTGCACCCTACAACGCCGGGAACGGTCGTCGTTTACGCATAGCCTCCGAGAAAGAAAAGCGTCTTAATAAGATAACGAATAAACTCGACTGCTTCGTCAATCCGCTGATTCCGCCGCGCATTGCTTCAGGCGCACCATAAGCGGCTCGTCTATAACGAAAATCTTGTCGTATGGGTTTTGCGGAACAACGAACCTTGAGCTCGCCTTTGATTCGGTCTGCATTTTCACCCACGGCGCGATCGCTGGATCATCGAGACGAGCGGCCGCGAAACCCCCAACCTTCAGCGGCGCCATATCACGATCACGGATCTTCTTCGAACATCTCAAGCTGGGATGTGCTAGGGTTGCACCACCAGCTGGCGGCGCTATCTGAGCCTGAACGATCTCGCCGTCGTTTCTCTTTCAAAGCAGGGATCTCAAAGCGAACTTCTTCCATGCGCTTGTTCCGTTTTTTTGAAGGCCTCCTCGAACCGACCGCTCTGCCGACGCAGGAGGCCCCACCCGCGGGTCTGGCCGCGTTTTATTGGCATTATGCGCGCCAGGCGCGTGGCCTGGTCGTAGCCCTCTTTGTTGTCGGCTTTATCGTCGCGCTGATCGATACGACGATCCCGGTATTCGTCGGCCGGGTGATCACGCTCGTCTCCAAACACGAGCCAGGCTCGCTGTTGAGCGACTCGTGGCCGCCCTTGCTCGGCATGGCATTCGTCCTGGTGGTGGTGCGGCCTCTGGCAATGCTGCTGCAGAACATGCTGACCAATCAGGCGATCATCCCCGGGTTTTCCAACCTGATCCGTTGGCAGAGCCACTGGCACGTGGTGCGGCAGAGCTGGAGCTTCTTTCAGAACGATTATGCCGGGCGAATCGCGCAACGGGTCATGCAAACCGGCCCGTCACTGCGCGAAAGCGTCGTCTCGGCGACCACGGCGGTCTGGTACATCCTGGTCTATGGCGGCGGCGCAATCATCCTGCTTGCTTCCAACGACTCTCGGTTGTCGATCCCCGTGCTGCTTTGGTTCGGCGGCTACGCGGTGCTGCTCCGCTATTTCGTGCCGCGACTCCGTACCCGTTCGCGGCGCATGTCCGATACGCGTTCGGCCCTCACCGGCCGCGTCGTCGACAGCTACACCAATATCGCGACGGTCAAGCTGTTCGCGCGCCCGCGGGACGAGGACGAGTTTGTCCGCGCAGCGGTAGACGATCTTACCGATGCGCATCGCGGGCAGGTGCGGCTGACGACCCTGCTCAACCTGTGCCTCGCCGTGCTGAATGCGAGCATGGTGGTGGGCACTGCAGCACTAACGATCTGGCTGTGGAATGACGGGCGCCTCGC
Source organism: uncultured Alphaproteobacteria bacterium (assembly GCA_963703745.1). Classification (GTDB taxonomy): domain Bacteria; phylum Pseudomonadota; class Alphaproteobacteria; order ATCC43930; family CGMCC-115725; genus AP-15. Next base: position 1,211,443 of record CAVPFL010000004.1, read on the forward strand.
GGTCGGTACCGTGGCGATGGCTCTGCCGCTGACCTGGCACATCGCTGCGATCGCCGGATGGGTGGCGCAGAACATCGCGACAATCTTTGAGAATATCGGCGTTGTGCAAGAGGGCATGAGGACCATCGCGGTCCCTCGCCAGATGCCGGACCGGCCCGACGCCGTCGCCCTGCAAATTACACGGGGGGCGGTCCGCTTCGAAGGGGTGCGCTTCGGCTACGGCACCGCCACGGGTGTGCTGCACGGGATCGACCTTTCGGTGGCACCCGGCGAGCGGGTCGGACTGGTCGGGCGGTCGGGCGCCGGGAAGTCAACTCTGGTCAACCTGTTGCTGCGCTTTTACGAGATCGAGGCCGGCCGCATCTTGATCGACGGACAGGACATCGCCCAGGTTACGCAGGAAAGCCTGCGCGCACACATAGCGATGATCACGCAGGACACTTCGCTGCTCCACCGATCGATCCGGGACAACATCCGCTATGGCAGGCTGCAAGCGAGCGAGTGGGAGGTGCGGCGTGCCGCGGCACAGGCGCATGCGCTCGAATTTATCGAGGGGCTCGAGGATTGGTATGGGCGGCGTGGCTTCGACGCGCATGTCGGCGAGCGCGGCGTCAAGCTGTCGGGCGGCCAGCGTCAACGCATCGCGCTCGCCCGGGTCATCCTCAAAGACGCCCCGATCCTGGTGCTGGACGAGGCTACCTCATCGCTCGATTCGGAAGTCGAGGCGGCGATCCAGGAACAGCTCGACAGCCTGATGCGAGGGCGCACGGTTATCGCCATCGCGCATCGCTTGTCGACGATCGCGCGCATGGATCGTCTCGTCGTGCTCGACCAGGGGCGGATTGCCGAAGAAGGCACTCATGCCCAACTGCTCGCCCGCGGCGGCACTTACGCGCGACTATGGCAGCGGCAATCCGGCGGGTTTGCCGACGTCGACGCCGCGATTTCGGTTGACGCAGTCGCGGCCGAATAACGGATCGAGCCCAAAGCGGAACATCGGACGGAAAATCGCCATTATCCGTGGCCAAAGGGACGAGATGGCCGAACCGGCGATCAGACGCATGACCCTCGCAGAGTTCCTGCGCTGGGAGGACGGAACCGATGCGCGCTACGAACTCCTGTGGGGCGTGCCGGTGGCGATGACTCCGCCCGCAAGGGCTCATGGGATGCTGTGCGCACGGCTCGGCGGTGTGGTCGACGCAGCCCTGCGCACCCGTCGCCCTTGCAGCGCACAAACCGAGGCGGGGATCGCATGGCCTGATCGGGACGATACCTATTACGTGGCAGATCTGGCGGTAACCTGCAGCCCCTACCAAAGAGGGGAGCAGCTGGTGCGGGATCCCCTCCTAATCGTCGAGATATTATCTCCCGGAACCGAAAGGCACGATCGCCGGACCAAGCTTCCCGTTTACCGCGATATCGAGAGCGTCAAGGAAATCCTGCTTATCGACTCGGAAAGCATTTACGCCGAAATACTTCGGCGTGAGCGCGACCACTGGATTACCGAGCTGGTTCGGGGTCGCGACGCGATCCTGCGGCTCTCTTCGGTCGACCTGCAGATCGCGATGGCGGAGCTCTATGAAGGAATCGACATCGATGCCGAGAACGCGGCCTGAGACGTTGCGATCGCCGCCATCACGTACCCATCCGGCGACGTGATCTATCGTCTCTACTCCCGGACGCTCGCCGTAGCCGCGCACCGTCACGCGATGGCGGCGCTGGCGCTGATCTCGTTCGCCGAGAGCTCGTTTCTTCCGCTGCCGCCCGATATCCTCTTGGTGCCGATGACCTTGGCGCAGCCGCGCCGGGCCTGGCTGATCGCCACGGTCTGCACGATCGCCTCGGTCACCGGCGGCTATGTCGGCTACGCGATCGGCTATTTCCTGTTCGACACTATCGGCCTGCACGTGCTCGAGTTCTATCACATGATGGACAAATACGAGGCGTTCAAAGCGGCCTTCGCCGAATGGGGCGCGTGGATCATTGTCATCAAAGGGCTGACGCCGATCCCCTACAAGCTCGTCACGATCGCCAGCGGTGCCGCACAATTCGATCTCGTCACCTTTACCGTGGCATCGATCGTCTCGCGCGGTTTGCGCTTTTTCCTGCTGGCCGCGCTCTTGTGGCGGTTTGGCGAGCCGATCCGCGATTTTATCGAGCGCCGGCTGATGCTGGTCACCAGTATGATAGCGGCCGCACTCGTTGGCGGGTTCGTGGTACTGCGCTATCTATGAGGTCATGAGAGCCGACCCTGGCCGTTTCCCGGCCTTTGTCCTGGCGGCGAGCGCTGCGGTGCTCGGCGGCGCCTTTATTTCACAATACTGGGGCGGGCTTGCCCCGTGCGAGCTCTGCTTGCTGCAACGCTGGCCTTGGGGCGCCGCAATCATAATCTCGTTGATCGCAATCACGGTCGGCAGCCGGTCGACGTTGCCATGGGTGGCGCTGCTGCTCAGCGCGGTCTTCGCGATCGGCAGCGCACTCGCCTTCTATCATGTCGGGGTCGAGAAGCACTGGTTCGCCGGTCCCAGCGCCTGCACCGGAGCGGCCACCGCGGCCGATACGGTCGAGGCATTAAAAGCGCAGATTCTCCGGCAAATGCCGGTGCGCTGCGACGAGCCGGCATGGTCGCTGTGGGGCATTTCGCTCGCCGGCTGGAACTTGCTGGCCTCCGTGGTGATGGGCAGCACTTGTCTCGCGGTCTTTTGGCGGTTGCGCCGGCCGCGACGGCGGACCGGGATGCGCCGAGGGATCGCATGAGCGACCGGCGCCCGCGCCGCTTGCCTGGCGATCGCCTCCCGTCCGAGGAGATCGCGCGTATGCTGCGCGTCGACCATGCCGGCGAGTACGGGGCGACGCGGATCTACCAGGGTCAGCTCGATGTGCTCGGACGCAGTCGCGCCGCCGGGGAAATCCGCCGGATGGCCGAAACCGAGAAAGGCCATCTCGCGCGGTTTGAGGAGTTGTTGCATGAGCGGCGGGTGCGACCGACCCTTCTCTCCCCGTTGTGGACGGTTGCCGGCTACGCCCTCGGCGCCGCAACGGCACTCCTCGGTGAGCGTGCGGCAATGGCCTGCACGGTCGCGGTCGAGGACGCCATCGATGAGCATTACCAGGGGCAAGCCGAGTATCTCGCCGAAGCGGATCCCGCGCTGCGAGAGACGGTCCTGGCCTTTCGCGACGACGAGTTGGCCCATCGTGAAATCGCGATCGCCCACGGCGCCGAGGATGCCTTCGGATACGGGCTTATCAGCACCGCAGTGAAGGCTGGCTCGCGGATCGCGATTTGGCTCTCGACCCGCCTCTAACCGGTATCGCGAAGACATCCTCTCCGCAGGACGCTGCCGCGCCGTTGCGTGAGGCCTGGTATTACGCAGTGCCGAGCCGGCGCTTGCGGCGCCGGGCAATGCTGGCGAAGGTCATGCTCGGCGAGCCGATCCTAATCGGCCGCGACACTGCCGGTGTGGCGTTCGCGTTGCGCGACCCCTGTCCGCATCGCGGGATGCCGCTCAGCGCCGGCCATTTTGACGGGCATGAGGTCGAGTGCTGCTATCACGGCTGGCGCTTCGACACCGGCGGGCAGTGCACCGTAATCCCGTCGCTGGTGCCGGGCCAAGCCTTCACGCCCGACCGCATCCGTACCCGAAGCTACCCGGTGCGCGAGCTGCAAGGGAACGTCTGGGTGTTTTTTGGCGACGACCCCACCGCAGCGCCCGAGATCCCGCTGCTCGACGGCTTCGACGGCAAGGCACCCGACCTCATCGAACGGGTCGATTTCGCCGCAGCGATCGACCACGCCGTTGTGGGGTTGATGGACCCGGCGCACGGGCCGTTCGTCCACCGTGCCTGGTGGTGGCGCTCGCGCCATTCGATCCAGCACAAAAGCAAGGCGTTCGTCCCCTCGCCGTTCGGTTTCACGATGAGCCGCCACGCACCCTCGGCGAATTCGCGTGCCTACCGACTGCTGGGCGGCAAACCGGAAACCGAAATCGCCTTCCGGCTGCCTAGTGTCAGGATCGAACAGATCCGCGCCGGCCATCATCGCGTGGGCAGTCTGACCGCCATCACCCCGGTCGACGCAAGGGTGACCGAGATCAATCACTGCGTCTATTGGACGACACCCTGGCTCACCGCACTAAAGCCGTTTCTTCGGCATTATGTGCGCGCGTTTCTGCGCCAAGACCGCGCGATCATGGAGCGCCAGCAGCAAGGTCTGCACTATGACCCGCCGCTAACGCTGATCGACGACGCCGACACCCAGGCGAAGTGGTATTATCGGCTGAAGCGAGAATATCGCCGTGCCCGCGCCGAAGACCGGCCATTCGCGAACCCGGTCGAGCCGCGCATCCTCGAATGGCGCAGCTAAGGGTAGCCGACGCTCAATACGTGGTGTCGAGCTTTAGGTAGCGATACCGGTCGATCGTCTCGACCTCGATCTCGTGCTCCTCGCCTTGCCGAATGACGCCGAGCCTGACCGTAACCCCGGCGTCGCCGAGCCGCCATAGCATGCGATAGAAATCCGCAAGGTCGTGGACCGGCGCCCCGTCGATCGCGGTGACCTGATCGCCGTGCCGGACACCCGCCTTGTCGCTCGGACCGTCCGACGCGACGCGGCCGACGACGAGCTTGCCGCCCAACTCCCGCAGATTGACGCCGAGCCAGGGACGCGGTGGCGCCGATGGCCGGCCGAGCGCCAACAGGTCGCCCATGACCGGCTGCAGGCGGTCGATCGGCACGAACATATTGCCGGGCAGGTTTGCCTTGGCGTCGCCGACCACCAGCGAACCGATCCCGGCGAGCTTGCCGTCGGGCCCCAGCAAAGCCGCACCACTCCAGGCGGGATGTGGCGGTACGGTGAAGACGGCATCCGCGAGAAGGTATTCCCAATACCCGACGAAGTCGCGGCGCGACACGACGACCGCCGGCAGCACCGCCTCCGGCCCTCCGAAACCCGCGATCACCACAGGCGTCCCCTCGGTGAGCCCTTTCGCCGTGCCGATCAGCATCGGCTTGACCGCCAATGGCTCGGCTGTGCGCAACAGGCCGAGTCCCGAGGCGATGTCGAAGCCGACGACATCCGCTCGGCTAACCCGACCCGACCCGGTCGTCACCTCTGCTCCCATGGCCTCGGTGATCAGATAGCCGATTGTCACCACGAGACCGGCATTGTCGATCACCACGCCTGCGCCGTCGCGCTCTGTGCCGAGGTAGGCGGCGGTCCGCGCATCGTTCGGGATCTGGGCGTGAACCCGGACAATCGCCTCGAGTAGATGCGCCAGCGCGCCTTCCGGTTCGGCTGCGACCGCACCTGGCCCGGTGAACAGCAGCAGAGCCGCGACGACTGCGCGGGCGGCACACCGCACGACGTTCTCCCCACCAGCCATCGGGCCTCTCCTCAACGTGTCCCACCAGCGGCGTATCGCCCATCTCGGGCGCTTTCACGCTCGCCGGCGCCTCGCGGCGAGCCACGATATAGCTCACAATCACCCCGACGATACCTATGCCGCGGCCGAAGATCAGCATGTCAAAAGACGAAGATGGTCCTCGGAAACGACGCCGAACGGCGCCATGGGTCCGGCAAGGTCGATTTTGCCGCTGCTTGACAGCAGCTCTCCGGCACCGCTTATGTTCCCGAGCGGTGCAGCGAGCCCGTAGCTCAGCCGGTAGAGCAACTGACTTTTAATCAGTAGGTCTCGGGTTCGAATCCCGACGGGCTCACCAATAAATCAAAAACTTACGAGGAGACGCCAGGGCAAAACCAACCCTGAGTCCGAATTGAGTCCGACAGATTTGCTTTGGTTTCGGCGGGTAACGTCGGTGCGGCGGCGACCGAGCCGCACCGATGGGGCCCGGCCGCCGCGGCCCCCGATCGACCCGACCTAGAGGATTCGGGGACCGGGGCGCTTATCGACGACCCTCGGGGGGAAATCGGGCCGTCTGACCCCCTAAATGCGCAGGGAGGGTGCGCCACGCAACGGCCGCCCCGGCGCCGGCGCCGGCGCGCAGGCCTCGACATCCGCTGTCGGAGTACGTCGGGCTATCCCGAGCTCGAGAGGCGCCCTACGGCGCCCGCAGCGCGCCGCGAAACCGGTTTAACGGCGTCTCACTTTGATACGAACCCTAGGCGGCCGCGGTCACCAGGTCGGAGCAAACCACCGCCGTTCTATGCTAGAATCCCGGCTGCGACGGATAGGGAGTGCACCCCGACACGGCCGGTCCCGCATCGGCCTTCCGCCGCCCTTCGAATGCGGAGCGCTACGCGGAGGCGCGCTAAATGACGACCGACCGGCTATCCCTGGCCAACGCGCTGGCGGATGCCAACATCGACCGCAACGCGGCCGAGCGCATCGCTACCGAAATCTTCGACGCGATCCACGACAACGTCGCCACCAAAACCGATTTGCGCGAGCTCGAGCTGCGCCTTGAGGCTCGGATCGACCGTGTCGTCGTCCGTCTAGGTACGCTGATCGTAGCGGTCGCCACTGTGCTCTTCGCGGCGCTGCATTACTGGCCGCCGCATGGCTGATCTCAAGCAATGCACCTATCCCGGCTGCGCCTCGGCGACCGAGCGGCCGTTCACCGACGGATGGACGTGGTTTCAAGATTTGGCGCCGGGTCTGCCCGACGGCTTCTATTGCCCGGCGCATAGCGCGGCGATCGAGGCCGTCGTCAGCGAGGGTGGCCTCGATGATCCCGACAACGACCTCGATGATCGGGACGACTAGATCCCGGCCGCCTGCAAGACGTCAACAACGCGTAAACATCTCGTCCTTAAAACGTCAAATTGTCTTCGCACATATCCACCGTTGGTGGTGTTCGTGGGCTTTCACAAGTGGAGCACCCGTCGTGTGATGGATGCACGTCGGGTATTCCCTTCCGCGTGGTATGCCATTAACCACTCAAAGTATTGGGTGGCATAGAGAATTAGAGATCAATATCTTACCGGATCGCCCCCAACGAACCGGAGTGGAAAGGCCGGAAGCCATTCACTAATCGAAGTGATATCCGGCTGTCAACCCGGCTTTTAGGCGAGAACGGCGCGCTGAACTAGCGTCCTCTCGGACGAGGGCCGACAGGAATTTTCGCTTTACTTGTGCAGAATTCAGATATCCATCATATTTACTCTAGGTCGTTATCCACCGTTAATTTAATTTCAGGAACATACCATGAACTCGAAGAGGTTGTCTGGTAGGTCGTCTTGGCCAAGTATAGGAGCCCTGAAGCAGTTCTGGGATGAAGATTTACGTTAATCTTCCCTGATAGGTTTACGGGATGATTACCGTGCGGAGCGATTCGACCGCTGAATCGTCAATGCCCCATTTTTGCCACGACCCGCAGCGAAATGTTCGGCGGGCGAGGGATGCACCGCCTGTCAAATAGAGACCTGCTCGCCGCGGTAGAAGAGGGGGCCCTGTCGGGATTGCGCGCTTCATAGCTGTAGATCGAGCACCACGCCAATGCGGATCGGATCCAGTAAAACGGCGCTTACTTACTCCAGCAGGATGCTCGGGTCGTGGAGCGAAACGCGCGGTCCAGGGGCACACGCCCAGGGCGGTGTCCTGGTTTTTTCCCGTGGAGCAGGGGAAATCCGATCGTTCTCTTCGGACCATGACCGAGGCAACTTTTCGCGACATTGATCGAGGGGGGACAACCGCCGTGGCACACCTGGTGGTGTGAGGGGGTGACTAGCCGGCATGACCGTCGTATTGGCGCCAAGCGTTTTCTGGCTCCTCTTCCGCCCGCACTAGTGAGGCGAAGGCGCCAGCAGAGACGCAACACGTGTGATCCCCAGAAAAGGGTCGATGTCAAAATGACATTGGGTGCAGCATGACGTTGAGCACGAGTTTCTCGAGCTCGACGATTTCTGTCCGGACGCCGCCGCGAGTTTCCCACCATCGGTCCGGGTCAAAACTTGAGTAGCGCGCGGGTTGAACCGTGACACGTGTCGGATGACCTTTCATGACTCGGTCGAGCACTCGCCGCAATCGTCGCGAGTGATCCTTGGTGGCCACCACCACAATCGATCGGAGCTGATGCTCCTCGCACCATGGTGGAAGCACCTGACCTTCACCTTCGGTTCCATCGATTTGGGAGATTTCCACGACATCCGTCACGCCAAGCGACCTTAGTTGGCGAAGCTGCCTCGCCCCCGCATCCTCATGAGGGAGCCCCCGGCGGATGAACTCATGGTCTACTCCACTCGGAGGGTCCATAAACACCGCAACTCGCTTTGAGACGCCGCTCTGCACGAGGTCCGCCGCTTCGAGCGCCCCGGCGCCACCAGAATCGAGCGATAAGACGATGATGTCGGCGGACGCGACCGGTTCGTTTACGACAAGCGCCCATCCTGCGGCTCGCAGAACCGGCTCCCGAAGCGAGCGAATAGCAAAGATTGCAAACGCGGCCAAGGCGAGCACTACCAGGATCGGGGCCCACCTCGGCCACCTGAAGATCATACTCGGCTTCATCAGATTACTGCACAGAAGTGGTATGTCACCTGCTGGCGAACATCGGCCATGCCCGGCCAAGTTGGCTAGTCCAATGTTGACAACGTCAGAGACCTGACGCCAGCCGCCACCCGAGACGCCGCCATTTGAGGCCGCGGTCTTCGGCGACGGGGTTGATCCTGGCAAAGGGCTCGACAACCAAGCCCTATCACCACGTTAACCCGAAGAGCCCCCGGGCGTCGCAGGCGCATCGGCGCAGGCCTTCATACCGCCTACGCTAGGGCGGCAAACTCGTCATCGTGGGCTTTATGGTGGAGCTCGATGATGGAGCTCGCCTGCCGTGACGGCTTTGAGCTCCATCGTTTCGGGTGAGCCGATAAAGTCGAAAGCTCGGGGCTTTGCGGGTTTGCCTCCAGCTCGGTGAAGGCGGGCGCCATGTCGGTCACCTCGGCATCCATTCCCGAGCTCGCTATCGCGATCAAGGCCTGCGGGGCCGGGGCCGATTAATATCAAGGCGCGACTGGCAGGGCGGCCTCGGTTATTTTGCCGACGCGCTCGAGCTGGCCCCCCGGGATCGCTGGTCCGTATCTTCTTTGGCCGCTGCCGCTACTATCAGGGCCACGCGCCTGACGAAGCATAAGGCGGGGTGTGGATCATGGCGGAGAAAAGCGCCCCGGCGCAGTGTCGCGCAGTCACACCGCGTATATCAGCCCTGTCTCGAATAGCCCTTTGGCTGCTTTACCCGTGCGGTGGCGTCAGGCACCATCCCGTCCGCCTTGCGGGCCAATCCGCAACGACCCGGAGGAAGTTGTGTAAATGAAGCGAGCGTTCCGAATATCCGCGACGTTAGGCGGGCTGGCGCTAGCGCTCGCCGTCAATTCGGCATCGGCGCAGAAACAGGGCGGCATCCTTCGCGTCTACCACCGCGATAGCCCGGCCAGCATGTCGATCCACGAGGAAGGCACCGTCGGCGTCATGATGCCGATGATGGGCGTGTTCAACAATCTGGTCCTGTTCGATCAGCACGTCCCGCAAAACAGCCTGCAGTCGATCGTCCGCGAATTGGCGACCAGCTGGTCATGGAGCGAGGACGGCAAAGAGCTGACCTTCAAATTGCGCGACGGAGTCAAATGGCACGACGGCAAGCCGTTCACCGCGGCGGACGTCAAATGCACCTTTGACCTGTTGACCAACCAGGGAAAAGAGAAGTTCCGGCTCAACTATCGTGAGACCTGGTGGGTCAATGTGGCGAGCACGACGACCAATGGCGACCGCGAAGCCACCCTCCATCTGAAGCGGCCGCAACCGGCCCTATTGGCATTGGTCGCCTCGGGCGACACCCCGATCTATCCGTGCCACGTCTCGCCGCGCGACATGCGTCAGCATCCGATAGGCACCGGTCCGTTCAAATTCGTCGAGTACAAGCAGAACCAAGACATCAAGCTCACCCGCAACCCGGATTATTGGAAGCCAGGACGGCCTTATCTCGACGGCGTCGAATACACGATCATCCCAAACCGCTCGACGGCCATCCTTGGCTTTATCGCCGGCAAGTTCGACATGACGTTCCCCTATGAAGTCACGATCCCGCTGTTGAAGGACATCAAGACGCAGCTGCCGAATGCGATCTGCGAAGTCGGCATGGCCAGCGAAACGATCGGCGTGCTCGTCAACCGTGCGGTGGTGCCGTTTGACAATGCGGATGTGCGGCGGGCGATGGCGCTGACCCTCGACCGCAAATCCTTTATCGACATTCTGGGCCAGGGAGAGGGCAAGATCGGCGGAGCATTGATGCCGCCGCACGACGGAGTGTGGGGAATGCCGGAGGAGATGCTCCAGAATCTGCCGGGTTATTCGGGCGATGTTCAGAAGAACCGCGAAGAAGCGCGCGCATTGATGCAAAAAGCCGGCTATGGGCCGGACAAGCGATTGCCGGTTACGATCTCCACGCGCAACCTTGCCGTTTATCGCGACCCGGCGGCGATCCTGATCGACCAGTTCAAGGAGATCGGCATCGACGGCGAGCTCGAGACTGTCGAGACCGCGCAATGGGTGCCCAAGCTGATCAAGAAAGACTACAAGGTCGGGCTCAACGTACTGGGCACCGCAGTCGATGACCCCGACGTCTATTTTACCCAGAATTTCGTCTGCAATTCGGCGCGCAATTACATGGGCTATTGTGACAAAGATTTTGACCGAATGGTCGACCAGCAATCGATGGAGCCCGATCCGGCCAAGCGCAAGAGGCTGGTGTGGGAGATCGACCATAAGCTGCAGGAAGACCTGGCCCGTCCGGTCATCTACCACCTGCGCGCCGCGACCTGCTGGCAGCCCGAGGTCAAAGGCCTGACCATGATGACCAATAGCCAGTACAATGGCTGGCGCTTCGAAGACATCTGGCTCGATCGATGACGGGGAGGAGAAAAAAAGATGACCGAGGTTCTCGTCGAATATGATTGCCGCGATCAGATCGCGACCTTGACGTTGAACCGGCCCGACCGGCTCAACGCCTTTAACGACGATCTGGTGCGGCATTTGATGGATGCGCTCCGCCGCTTCGACCTCGACCCCGAAGCGCAGGTTGCGATCATCTGCGGCAAGGGCCGCGCGTTTTCGAGCGGTGCGGACGTGCATCAGCGCCAATTGCGTAGGCGACAGGAATTCGAAGAGCATGGTGGGCCGCAGGGCTGGGGTGCCAACTCCGCAGATTTATTGACGCGAGCGGTGAACTGGAAGCCGGTCATCGCCGCACCCCATGGCTACGCTATGGGGCTGGCGCTCGGCATCGTGTTCGAATGCGACCTGATCGTCGCCGCGGCCGGCACCAAGTTCCAAGTGACCGAGACCTCGCGCGGTCTCGGCGGCTCCAAATACTGGGCTTTGCTAAACTTCCGCGGGGGTGCGGCTTTCGCCAATGAGGTGGCATTGACCGGCCGCTTCTTCACCGCGGAGGAGGCGTCTGCCGCCGGGCTGATCAACCGTGTGGCGCCCGAAGGCCGGCATATCGAAGTCGCCCGCGAGCTCGCCGCCGAGGTCGCCAAGAACCCGCCGCTCTCAGTGCGCGCGACCGTTCGCACCCGCCGCTGGTATATGGAGCAACTCGAGCGCGAGGTCATCATGCAGACCGCGCCCTTAAAGCTCTATCTCAGCGAAGACTTCCACGAAGCCGCCCGCGCCTTCGCCGAAAAACGCAAGCCCGGCCCCTTCAAGGGGCGTTGACGGCGCAAGAGGGCGCTGATCAAGTTGAACGCGGAATACTCCCGCTCACTCAAGATCATTCCCGCGTAAGCGGGAATCTAGGGGCGGAAGTGCTGGGGGCCCTGGACCCCCGGTTTCGCGGGGGGACGATCATCAGGCTCCGTATTGAGGCGGGCTCTTAGATGGCAACGACTGGGACGCCACTCGCAAATCCATCGCGGCCGGCACGCGACCTCATTTTTGTAAGCTACAGCCATCTCGACCGGGACTGGCTTGATCGGCTGCTGATTTTCTTCAAACCCTAGACAAGACAAAACCTCAAGATTTGGGCGGATCCGTACATCAAAGTCGGTAACAAGTGGCGCCGCGACATTTCGACGGCGTTGTCGCAAACCCCCGTTGCCGTTCTGTTGGTAACCCCAGACTTTCTCGCCTCCGATTTCATCTACGACGAAGAACTGCCGCCGCTGCTTCAGGGCGCCGACGAGGGATCAATCACTCTCTTCCCCGTTCCGGTAAGGACGGTAAGGCGTGCCTGCTGGTTCTTGACGATTTATGGCGCCCACAAGATGCCGAGCCCTTCGATGTTCTGGGCCCGCGCTCGCGTCTGCTCGTCACGACCCGCGACGCCGATCTGCTGGTTGCGCTCGGCGCCCCGCGAAATGCCGCTTGACGTACTGAGCGAAGAGCTCTCGCTTGAATTGCTCGCGGCATGCAGCGGCAGGCTCCGGACACGTTGACTCCGGCGGCCGGAAAAGTCGCGGAGAACTGCGGCTATCTGCCATTAGCATCGGCGATCGCCGGGGCGCGAGTGCAAAACGGCGCGCTCTGGGATGAGGTGCTGTCGGCGCTCTATAGTGGACGGCTCGAATTCCTCGATCATCCCTATGGTAGCGTCTTTAAACCGCTGCGGCTCGACACCGATGCGCTGCCCGAGTTCGACCTCGACCAGTATTTCGAACTTGCGGTGTTCCCCGAAGACGCCGTCGTCCCAGTCGCGGCAATCTGCACCTTGTGGCGGCATGCCGGAGGGATGGAGCCGGGGGCCTCGCGTGATCTGCTGCAACGGCTGCATCGCCGCGCGTTGCTGAACCGCAGCGACGACAGCGCCTATACCTCGTTCCACGATCTGCAGCATGATTTTCTGCGGTTGAACATCGCGTCATTGGTCGAGGCGAATTTCGCTTTAGTCGAGGCCTACAGCGCGCTGGCGTCGGCGGGCTGGGCAAGGGGGCCGGATGACGGTTATTTCTTCCAGTATTTGCCGCAGCATCTGGTCGCTGCTGATCGGTCTGCAGAACTGGGGGCACTGCTGTGTGATTACGCCTGGCTCGCCGCAAAACTGCGCGCCACCAACGTCGCTGCGGTTCTCGCTGATTACGATCTCGTCGGGCGGGATCCCGACCTCGCCCTAATTCAACAAGCTCTGCGGTTGTCGATCCCGGCGCTCCTTCATGATCGCTCGCAGTTGCCCAGTCAATTGATCGGGCGACTGCGCCGAGCCGATGGGCCGGCGGGCAAAACTTTGGTGGCGGGGGCGGAGAAAGAACCCGGGCGGGTGTGGCTGCGTCCTCGATTTTCTTCGCTGACGCCGCCCGGCGGGCCGCTTCGCCAGATCCTGGTTGGACATACGGGTTCTGTCGAAGCGGTTGGGTTTCTTCCGGACGGCAGCCGCGCCCTCTCCGGCTCTTCTGACAACACGCTGCGGCTGTGGGATCTGGCGAGCGGCGAATGCCTCGCCGAATATTACGCCGATGCTAAGATCGACTGCTTAGCCTTCGCTCGGGACGATCTGGTCGTTGCCGGCTCGGCCGACGGCCGCCTCCACATCCTCGAAATTCGCGAGCCCTAGCGTTCAGCCAATGGCGATTCTCTCTACTCGTCATGCCCGGCCCACGGGTCGGCGCCCCGCGCAGCCCGAGGACGAGCCTTAATCCGGCCATCCAAGGAGCGCCGGTATCATGCGCATGAATGCCGAACGTTTCCGCCTCCGCTCAGGCGGCCTTCAAGATACCGAGCTGCATGAGCGCGGTGACCCCGTCGTCGAGTCCGATTTCTTCCGCGATCTTGCCGTTCTCGACACGCAGTACGGTCGTACCCGTGAAGTGCATCTTCCGACCCGATGCCGGCGGCAGCGAGCCAGCGAGAAAATCGCCGAATGCCGGTCCGGTATGGGTGCCGCCACCTTCCCATCGACCGACGACGTAATCGCCCTCGGCGATGAGATCGGCAGCGCCCCAGAACTCGAGGTCCGGGAACGCGGCACGGAAATCCATCATGAAATTCCGCACGTCCTCGCGACCCCGACGCGGCGCATGCAGCGAATACTGGAGCAGCATGTCGGGGGCGGCGAGTTCGTCGATGATCTGTGGGTTCCAGGGGTTACCCCAGAAGCCGTCGAACCAGCGTCCGACGACGGCCTTGTTGTCCTGTTCGCGTGACATCTTCGACTCTCCTGATGCGGTGCAGAAGGCGTTCGCGCCACGCGTCAACAAGCCGGCCAGTTCGGAACGCAGCCCGTCGCCCCGACGCACGGCAAGCGCGTGGAGAGGGGTAAGAAGAGTCAGCATCGATCGAACTCCCGGCGGTTGCGGCGTGGTCGCCCTCAACGGCTGCACCTCTAAGCCGCAAACCGGGTGCGCCTATATCCGGTTCTTGCGGTTCGATTCCGCGTGGGGCCGATTGATCGCGCTAGACCTGGACAACCCGGGTCGAGTTTGCCCGCGGCCGGCCAAGGAATAATCGAGACGCGGTGGGATCGGACCGGCGTTCGCGTTCTGTCAGCGCGTCGTAGATGGAGACCGGTCCGACCGGACGATTGATGCTTGCCACCACAAGAGGCTCCTCACTAGCCTATTTGTCCTCCTGTTTACGCGGAGTCAGCGGTCCGATGGCCGACCCGGAAGCGATCTATCATTGGCGGCGGCTCGACGACCGCATCACCACCTCCGGACCGTCGAACGAACCGCAACTCGCCGACATCCAGGCGCTCGGCGTCCGCCATGTCGTCAATCTCGGGCTTCACACCCACGACAAGGCCCTCCCGGACGAAGCGGCAAGCGTCGCCCGTCTTGGCATGACCTACATCCACATCCCGGTCGATTTTCAGAATCCGACCGACCAGGACTTCGAGGAGTTCTGCGCGGTCATGGAGCAGTTGAAGGATGTTCGGGTGCACGTGCACTGCATCGCGAACTATCGGGTCTCCGCGTTCTTCTACCGGTATCGCCGGGATGTGCTCGGCATGGACGAGGCGAAGGCACGGGCCGAGATGGAGGCGATCCGGCATCCGGAGGGCGTCTGGGCTGCATTCGCAAATCGCTCGGTAGGGGGGTGAGTCCGATGACAATCGAAATCAACGGGATGGCTCACGTGATCCTGACGGTGAGCCAGTTCGACGCCGCCCGCGCCTTCTACGCGCGCCTGCTGCCCGAGTTCGGCATGAAGGTCGTCCACGACGGCGACAAGCTGTTCTATTGCGTTGGTGCTCGCACCGCGATCGGCATCGAGCCCTGCGATCCGGCACTTGCCAAGGAGCGCTTCGTGCAACAGCGGGTGGGTCTGCATCACCTCTGCCTGCGCGCCCGGTCGCGTGAGGATGTGGATCGGGTCGCGGCGCTACTGAAGGAGATGAACGCGACCATCGTTCGCGGACCAATGGAGGGCAGCTGGGCCCCAGGATACTATTACGTGCTGTTCGAGGACCCGGATGGGATCAGGTTGGAGGTGAACTTTGTCCCTGGCGCCGGGGTCCTCGCGGAGGGAGCAGGATTTAACCCGTCCATCGGCTACCAATGAGGTCGTGTCGGTCGGTTTCGCGAAGGTTGACCGAATGCGTCATCGAACCAGGGCAGCAGGGTCAATCTGC
This sequence comes from uncultured Alphaproteobacteria bacterium, assembly GCA_963703745.1. Lineage (GTDB taxonomy): Bacteria > Pseudomonadota > Alphaproteobacteria > ATCC43930 > CGMCC-115725 > AP-15. The sequence goes on from CAVPFL010000004.1 coordinate 1,226,953, forward strand.
CATGCAAAAGGAGCAGCGATGATAACCCCCGCCTATATCCGCACGATGGCCGAATACAACGCCGAGATGAACCGCCGGCTCTATGCGGCGGCGGCCCGGCTATCTGATGCCGAACGACGCGAGCCGCACGGCGCATTTTGGGGATCGATCCACGGCACCTTGACCCACATCCTGTGGGGCGACCAACAATGGATGTCACGCTTCGACTCCTGGCCGAAGCCGATCACCCCGATCAAGCAAAGCGCCGGCATGATCGAGGATTTCTCTGTGCTCAGAACCGAGCGCGATAAGGCCGATGCCGCCATCTCGCGCTGGGCCAACAAGGTCGACGACGCCTGGCTCGCCGAGGATCTGACCTGGTTCAGCGGTGCGGCCAATCGCGAGGTAACCGCCAAAAAGGGGCTGCTGGTGACGCATTTCTTCAACCACCAGACCCATCATCGAGGGCAGGTCCACGCGATGCTGACCGCCGCGGGTCAAAAGACCGGCGATACCGACCTATTCCTATTGGTCCCCGAGATCGTCGGCCGCGTGCAACCCGGCTTTTAACAAACGCTGGACGGCGGGACGAGCACCCCGAGCAGGCGTGCCGTAGCCACGGTGTGCGATCGGCGCGACTGCTCGCGTCCGGCCTCGTAGTGCTCGAGCGCCGCCCGATCGGCCGCGGGTACCGAAGCCTGTGTTCGAACCAGGCAGGCGGTCGGGCAACGCGTAACACCCCTGTTGCGGATGAACTCGGCCACCGCCGCTTCGTATTCGCCGGATGACGGTGGTGCGGTGAGGACTGGGTTTTCTCGCTTGCGGGTCATGGCGAAGCCTCCCCTTCGAATCGCTTAGCCATAACTGTCCCGCCGGGGTGCTCGGCGCAATTTCGGATGCTCCTGAGGTTTTCGCCGGGAATTGCCGGCTGCGACATTGCGCCACCCTGCCGCCGCTTTCTTCCTCCCGGGCTGCTCCGCGAACTTGCGGCAGTGGGCCAGGATGAACATATTGCAGGTTTCCGGTTCGTTCTGGATTCGTCCGGAATTCGTGAAACTGGCTGCCGCGGCGAGATCAACCGACCGCGTCCATACCTCTCGAACTTACGTGTTTATTTCCATTTCAGCAAAATAAGTATATGACATTCCATTCGATGTGATCGACGGCGCTACCGCCATTAGTTCAACATCCGCACTTTACCTCCTAAATGCGCGGACTAAATGCGCGGACGAAACCCACATTCTTATAACCTATCAGTGCTATTCTATCAATCAAAACAGGTGGGATAAATGTGTATATTGAGCAATATCAGCGAGCGATCAACAGGGTGACAAATTCCGCTGCCGACGCGCGAAAAACCGCGCCGAATTCTGCTGCCGGACCGTTCTCCGGAACTATCCAGTCCATTGATTCAACTTGCCTTTCGGTGACAACGGGGCGGGTATCAGGCTAAAAAAGAGCTTTTCCGCTGCCGTCAGGGGAAATGTGCAATTGCAAAGAAGCCGGAGGGAGCGGCGCTGCTGGCGTCGGCCCCACTGGGCGGGGTAAGTCTGCCGCTCCGATGAACCCCGCCGAAGACGGGCTTCCGCTCCCGCAGCGCTATTGGGCGATCCTGACGCTCGTCACCGGCCTCGTCGTGTCGGTTCTCGACAGCGCGATCGCCAACATCGCGCTTCCTACGATCGCCCGCGAAATCGGGGCGAGCCCCGCCCAATCGATCTGGGTGATCAACGCCTATCAGCTCGCGATTGTCGTCTCCTTGCTGCCGCTCGCCTCACTCGGCGACATCTTCGGCTATCGCCGCATCTATGTGATCGGTCTCGCGGTGTTCAGCTTCGCAGCCCTCGTCAGCGCGCTGTCGCATTCGCTGGCGATGCTGGCGTTGGGCCGCGCCCTGCAAGGGCTAGGCGCCGCCGGCATGACGAGCGTCAACATCGCGCTGGTGCGCTTCACCTATCCGCGCCGGCAGTTAGGCAGAGGCATCGCGATGACAGCGGTGGCGGTGTCGATATCGTCGGCCGCCGGCCCGACCGTCGCTTCGGCGATCCTCGCATTCGCGCCTTGGCCATGGTTGTTCGCGATCGATGTGCCGATCGGCCTCGTTACCCTCGGCTTGTCGCTGCGGTTTTTGCCGTACACCCCGCCCTCCCCGCATCGCTTCGACCTGATGAGCGCGCTCCTGAGTGCTGTCGCCTCGGCGCTGCTGGTCGGCGGGATCACCGGCATCGGCCATGGTCAAGGCGTCCCGGTTATCGTGATCGAGCTTTCAGGCGCGATTTTCGCCGGGTATGTGCTGGCGCGCCGGCAAGCTGCGTTGAGCTTGCCGCTGCTCCCCGTCGATCTGTTCCGGCGCCCGGTGTTTGCGCTCTCCGTCACCACCTCGGTGTGCACCTTCGTCGCGCTAGGGGTCGTCTTTGTTACCCTGCCGTTCTATTTTCAATACGTGCTCGGCCGCTCCCAGGTCGAAACCGGGCTTTTGATGACGCCGTGGCCGGCCACGGTTGCGCTCGTAGCGCCGTTTGCTGGCCGGCTCGCCGATCGCTATCCGGCCGGGATCCTGTGCGGCATAGGCCTCGCCGTGCTGACTTCAGGCTTTGTTTTGCTGGCGGCGCTGCCGGCGCAGCCTCACCCGGCCGACATCGTTTGGCGCATGATGATCTGCGGGTTCGGCTTCGGGTTTTTCGGGTCACCGAACAACCGCGCGATCATCACCAGCGCGCCGCGCGAGCGCAGCGGCGGCGCCGGCGCCATCCAATCGACCGCGCGATTGCTGGGCCAAACCATCGGCGCCGCCCTCGTCGCCCTGATCTTCGGCTTCGCCGGACCATCGGGGGGTACCGGCCCGACCGTGGCGATCCTCCTGGCCGCCTGCTTTTCTGCGCTCGCCGCGGTGTTGAGCGTCCTCCGCATCTTTAATTTTGTGCGGGGCCTGCATTCTCCTCGCCGGTCGGGTACCGTCGCTCTCGGCGAGCAGCAACATCGAGCAGCCGGCAAATAAGTTCCCGCGGTGTTGGAGCAATCGGCTGTTGGCCGTTGCGGCCCATGTGTTGCATTGTCGCCCGGGCAACCCGCCAGCGACGGGAGGAGGCTAGGGGTGACAGCGATACTTTCGCTCGGCAGGCGATCATGAGATTGAGTGTGGTGACCTTCATGCGTCCCGGCCCCGAGCCCCGCGGTCGGCCGCTCGCTCGCATCGTCGACTACGCCCGGCAAATCGAAAGGCGCGGCTTCCCCGGGATCTGGGTGACCGACTCGATCGGTCGCGGCCGGCCGACTCTGGATCCGCTCGTCGTGCTCGGCGCGCTCAGTGTCGCCACCCATCGGGTTGAGCTCGGCACCGCGGTATTGCAAGTGTCGCTGCGCCATCCGATCGAGCTCGCCCATCGCGTGCAGTCGGTCCAGGCGTTATCCGGCGGGCGGCTGCGCCTCGGCGTCGGCAGCGGCTCGACGCGCGCCGATTTCGATCTCCTCGGTGCCGACTACGACCAGCGCTTTCGCACCCTGATGCGCTCGCTAGAGATCATGCGCCGCGCCTGGAATGGCGAGCGGGTTAATGGCGGGACATTGTCGCCGTGGCCCGGATGCGAGGGCGGACCGCCGGTCTTGCTCGGCGCCTGGCGCAACCCGCGCTGGATCGGCTACGCCGCAAAGCAATGCGCCGGCTGGATCGCATCGGGCCTCTACAGCAGCTGGGAAGACCTCGAGGCCGGGATGCGCCTCTATCGCGATGCCGGCGGCCGGAATGCCGTCCTCGCCAACGTCCTGGTCGATCTCAGCAACAAGCCGGAACCTGGAAGTCTCGCCGAGCGGGCGACAATCTCGCTGGTCTGCTCGCCGGATGAGGCGCGAGTTCGACTAAAACGGATCGATCAGCTGGGCTTTGACGAGGTGCTCGTCGTCTCGCTCGGCGGCGCGCTCGACGAGCTCGAGCGGGTGCGCGACTTCCTTTAAAACGTCGGTCACAGAACGAGCTGGGTCTGGGTGACGAGTGCAACCAGCCGGCCTTCCGGGGTCGAGACGCGGGTCTGCCAGATCATGGTTCGCCGGCCGCGGTGGATCGGGGTCGCCTCGCCAATCACCCGCGTCCCGACTGGCGCTGGTGCCACGAAGTTGGTCTTGCTTTCGATCGTCGTAGTCCCGGCACCCTCCGGCAGATTGACGATCGTGCCGGTGGCGCCGAGGGTGTCCGCGAACGCCATGACGGCACCACCGTGAAGCACCGCAGGGCGGGTACAAAGATCCTCGCGCACGGTCATCTCGGCGACGATCTTGTCCGGCGAGGCGCTGACAAACTCGATGCCGAGCAGCTCGGCAAAGGGCAGCATCTCTTGTCGGATGCGGGCAAGCAGATCCATCCACATTTCTCCTAGATGCGCGTTCTCTACATCACCGCCGAGCTCTACCCCTGGGTCAAGTCGGGCGGGCTCGGCGATGTCGCGGCGGCGCTGCCGCCGGCTCTCATCGCTGAGGGTATCGATGTTCGTCTGCTGTTGCCTGGCTTCCGCGGCTTTCTCGATGCGTTCCCCGCCATCACCGATATTGTCCGGCTGACCACTCCGTTTGCCGGCGAGCGGGTGCGAGTAGGTCTGGCTCGTCTGCCCGGCGCCGATAGCCTCGCTTATCTCGTCGATCATCCGGCCTTTTACGACCGCGCGGGCGGCCCCTATCAGAGCCCGGACGGTAGCGATTGGCCCGACAACCATCGCCGCTTCGGACTGTTTGGCTGGATCGCCGCGGAGCTTGCGCGCGGCGCCGACCCCGGCTGGCATCCGGACATCCTGCATGGTCACGACTGGCACACCGGGCTCGCCCCAGCCTACCTCGCCGCCTGGCCACCGCCGGGCGACCGCGTCCCTACCGTGTTCACGGTCCACAACCTTGCCTACCGGGGGCCTTTCCCGGGCGCAATTTTCCCGGAGCTGGCATTGCCGTCCGGGTTTTTCTCGATCGACGGGGTCGAGTTTTTCGGCATGGTCTCGTTCATCAAGGCTGGGCTCTTCTACTCGGACCGCCTGACTACGGTGAGCCCCACTTACGCCCGTGAAATCCAGACCCCGGCCTTTGGCTGGGCCCTTGACGGGCTGTTGCGCGCCCGCGCCAATGTGTTGACCGGGATCTTGAACGGCGTCGATCCGCGCTTTTGGGATCCCCGGCACGACACGAATTTGCCGCAGGTCTACGGCACCGAGGATGCAGCGGCCGGCAAGCAGGCGGCGAAGGCTGTCCTGCAGCAACGCCTCGGGCTCGAACCGATCGAGGGTGGGCCACTGCATGGTGCGGTGAGCCGCCTCACCCCGCAAAAGGGCCTAGACCTTGTACTCGCGGGTTTACCCGACCTCATCGCTTCCGGCGGGCAGCTCGCCCTGCTCGGCTCGGGAGACGGCGATCTCGAGCAGGCCTTCGCCGCCGCCGCCGACAGATACCGCGGGCGGGTCGGGGTCATGATCGGCTACGATGAAGGCTTGGCGCATCTGATTATCGGCGGCTCGGACGTGATTCTCGTCCCCTCGCGCTTCGAGCCGTGCGGCTTGACCCAGCTTTACGCGTTGCGTTACGGCGCGTTGCCACTGGTCCGTCGGGTCGGCGGCCTTGCGGACACGGTTGTCGACGCGACCGCTAGGAGCTTGGCCGAAGGCCTCGCCACTGGCTTTGCCTTTGACGACGACAGCCCCTCCGCCTTGGTGTCGGCGATCTGGCGCTCCACCTCACTGTTCCGCGAGCGAGAGATCTGGCAGCGCATGATGCGGCGGGCGATGACGTGCGACTTCAGCTGGGCGGCCGCGGCCCGTCAGTACATAGACGTATATCGAACACTGCAGCCGGACCTTGTGCGTTAGAGCGGGCCTCTAGGCGCCGAGGATCGTTCCCGCCGGGATGCCGGCCTCAGTGGCCGCGATCTTGGGGCCGTCGTCGAGGCGTATCCGCGAGACTTCGACAAAGCCACCTTGCGCCAGGATGCGCATCCCCTGGTCGCCGATCGAGATGACCTCGCCGATTTTGCGCCCGCGCACCATCCCGAAGGTCCCGGCGATGATCTTGCGCGCATCGAACAGGTAGAGTTTCCGCTCGCCGTAATTCGTCCATGCACCCGGTGCCGGATTGCACCCGCGGATCAGGTCATAGACGAAATCGACATGGTTCGCCCAATTGATATGTGATTCGACCTCGCGCACCCAGCCCTCATAGGTCGCGCGGCTTTCGTCTTGAGTACTTTCGGTCGCCCGGCCCGAGACAACCAGATCAGCGGCTTCGATCAGCGCCGAGACCCCGAGAGGAAAAATCCTGTCGAAGTAAAGCGATCCGGCGGTGTCGTCGGGACCGATCGTCACGCGCTTTTGCAGGATGACGGGCCCTTCGTCGAGCCCAGGCGTCGGTCGGAAGATCGACAGCCCCGTCTCGGTCCGTCCGCGGATGATCGCCCACGGGATCGAGGAGGCTCCGCGATGAAGCGGCAGCAGCGACGGGTGGAATTGGATCATGCCGTGCTTTGGGATCGCGCAGAATTCGGGCGGGGCGAAGAGCAGAACATAGGCCATTACGCCGAGATCCGCCTTGAGGTCGGAGAGTGCGCGTTGGGCCTCCTCGCTCGAATATTTGGCAAAGCGATGGACGGCCAGGCCGCGCTCCTGAGCCGCTGCGACCAGCGGGTCGGGTCTGGCCCCCGGTCGTTCCGGTGCGGCAAAAACGCCGGCGACCTCGTCGCCGCGCGCGACGAAGGCCTCGAGCACGGCTTTGCCAAAGGCCTGCTGACCGACGATAACGATGCGCATTTCCTGCCCTCCGAGAATGTCCCTCGATTAGTGTTGCGCCGTTCGCGAGCACCGCCTCCACACCGCCACAGTTTCATATTGCAGCGCTCTGGGGCAAGTCCGCCGCGCCAACTCCGTCGGCTTGGCGCACGGGCCTTCCCCTCGGGAATAGCAGCGTCACGGCGGTTCCCCGCCCAATCTCGCTGCGGATCGACGCCGAGCCGCCGGATTGGCGGGCAAAGCCGTATACCATGCTAAGCCCAAGGCCCGTGCCCTTGCCCGGCTCCTTGGTCGTGAAGAACGGCTCGAACGCGCGCTCCGCCACGTCGGGAGGCATCCCGTGCCCGGTATCGGAGATCTCCAGACCGACAAAATCGCCGACTTTCTCCGGTTGCTCCGACGCTCCCTCGGGCAGGACTGCCCGATTGAAGGTGCGGATACTCAGCTCGCCGCCGCCCGGCAAGGCATCGCGGGCATTGAGCGCAAGGTTGATGACGGCGAGCTCGAGCTGGGTCGCGTCGGCATCAACCGGCCACAGATCGGGGGCGAGATCGGTGTGGATCGCGATGCCGCTGCCGACGGTTCGGACGAGCAGCTCGGCCATTCGGCGCAGCTGGGCATTCAAGTCGATGGTCGCCTTGGTTGGCGGCTGGCGCCGCGCAAAGGCGAGAAGTTGCCCGGTCAACCTCTCGCCGCGCTCGACAGTTCGCAGCGCCGTTTCCACCCTGGCCTGCAGTTGAGCGCTCTGCTGCCTCCCACTCAGCATTTCCAGAGAACCCTGCAATACCGTCAGCAGATTGTTGAAATCATGCGCGACGCCGCCCGTCAGCTGACCAAGCGCTTCCATCTTCTGCGCTTGACGGAGCTCGGCCTCGGCTCGGTTTCGGCGATTCATTTCGCGCCGCAGGCGGCGTGCCGTGGTGCGCCAGCGCCAGCTGGCGATCTTGTGCCGCTGGATTTGTCGGACGGCGAGCAAGGTCATGCCGAACAATGCGAGCGAGGCGGGTACCGCAAACAGGGAGTAGTTGACAAGATTGGCGAGCCACGAAGCGAGCACGTCATTCCTCGGTATGCCGTACGCGACGTAGAGCGGGTAGCCCCCGATCCGCTGGTAGCCGTAAAAGCGCTCGATCCCGTCAGTGTCTCCCCTACCCCAGAACAACCCGTGATCGGAGTTGCTTGCGACCGCTCGCATAAACGGGCTGCCTCGCGCCAGAACAAACGCGTCCGGCAATGGCGGATACCGCACCAAGAGAGAGCCATCGCTGCGCACCAACGAGGCCGCAAAGCGCTTGTCCTCCGATACGGTGCGGTAAAATTCGCTGAAATAAGCCGGGCGGGCGGAGACGACGATGATTCCGTCGAAGACCTTGTCCGCCGTAGAGCGACGCTCGCAAATGTCGAATTCGGGGTCGCGGGTCAGCGCCCCGGTCTGCTCGTGTCCGACAAAGATGCCGACATCCTGCTCTTGTTCGGCGGCGAAGCAATCGCGATCGGAGACGTTGATCGGCGAGACGGGTGTAGAGCGACCACTCACCCGAGGACGCCCGGCGGCGTCGGCCATCCAAACCTCGTCGATCTGCGGTAATGTGTCGAGATCCGACAGGAACCGATGCAGCTCCTCATCGTGCTCGATCCGGTCCCAATCGAGCCCGCGCGTTCGGGCATCGATCCAGGCGAGCACGATGGCATAAGTTTTGATAGTGTTGAGCGCATGCTCCCGCAATTCGCCAGCCTCGATCATCACCCGCTCTTCGGCCTGGCTCCGAACCAATCGAAAATTCTGCGAGGCAGCGATCGCCAGTAACAACAGCGGTACGGTCAGAGACGCAGCGAGAAGGCCGCGCAGGGGCCAAGTCAGTCCGCGCCGCGGGCGCGCTTGAAGCGCATCAGCCCGGTTTCTGCTACTTCGCCTGAACCATCCGACAACGCGGGTGGCGAGCGGCGGGTGATCAACGTCGGTTGTCACTCTCGACGCCCCTCCACGACATGTTGCGCTGCTCCTGCGGCCCGGCGCCCGAGTGTACGCGCAAACCCCGGCGCGGTCGAATGCCGTCGCCGGATGCGGCGCGGTGAGACGGCACGCGACCCGACGCGGGACAGTGCACCAAGGATTACCGAAGGCGACGCCGTTCCGTCGCTTGCGCCCGGAGGACATTTCTGGGCCCCTTTCGGGGTACAGAATGCCCCCGCAGGCGGTGGAAAATGCGCAGAATTGCTGGAATCGGAAGCCGCCTTGGTTGCCTCGAAGCCCGGCCGTAACGGGAACGGCCGGCCAATTCAACCTGTTCGATTCAAACAGCCGGGCGGGTTCGGATCTCCTCGGGCACCTTACGCGCTAGGAACTGGCCGTCTTTGAGGTCGCCCTTAAAAGTGCCGCCTTCGACGACGATCTTGCCGCGCAGCATGACGAGCGAAGGCCAGGCGGCGAGGTCGCGGCCCTCCCAGGGGGTGTAGTCGGCCTCGTGCAGTTCGGCGGCGCGCACGATCTTGCGGCGGCGCGGGTCGAGCAACACGATGTCGGCGTCAGAGCCGACCACCAGCGCGCCCTTGCGCGGGTAGAGGCCCATGATCTTGGCGGCATTACTCGAGACCAGGCCGACAAAATCCGACAGCCCATAACCGCGCTTCTCGACGGTCTCGGTGTAGATCAATGAGAGCCGTGGCTCGACCCCGGCATTGCCCCCGGTCGTGTCGTCGATCCGCCGGCCCTGCAATTTGATCCGGAGCGGGCAGCAGATTTCGTCGGTGGCGACGGTCTGGATCGCGCCGTGATCGGTCGCCTGCCACAGCGCTTCCTGGTCGGCGCGGAATTTCAATGACGGGTAAGTGTGATAGATCTGCCCGTTCGGCCGCCGGTAGTCCTCGGCGGTGTACATCAGGTATTGGTGCAGGGTCTCGCCATAGATCGGCACACCCTTGGCGCGCGCCGCGGCGATCGCGTCGACCCCGGTCTTGGCCGAGGTGTGCATCATATAGAGGGCCGCACCCTCGATATTGGCGTCGAACCGGATCACCCGGTTGAACGACAGGTCCTCCGACAAAGTGTTGTGCACCTCGGCCATGTTCTCAAAGCCGGTGCGGTCCTCGCGGGTCAGCTTCTCGTACATGTGCATGACGATGTCGTTGTCCTCGGCGTGGATCGCGGCGATGCCGCCGGCGCCCGCCAGCACCTTCAGCACCTCCCAGATGTCGCCAAAATCGACCATGCGGCCCTTGCGGCTGGGGGTGATGTCGGTCGTGAACATCTTGACCGAGGCGTGCCCAGCCTGAACCGCCTCGGCAAGTTCGCCGAGGCGCTCGGGTGCGATCTTGCCGAGCAGCATCGTGTGAAAGGCGTAGTCGCCATAGCAGGCGCCGGCCCATTGCCGCTGCCGGCGCTCGATCGCCCGCTGGATCGTCTCGCCGCCCTCGACCGGGGCGAAGTCGATCGTTGTCGTCGTGCCCCCGTGCAAGGCCGCGAGGCTGACCCGCGAAGCCGGCTCCGTCAATGTCGGCTGGGCGACGCCGGGGCATCGGCATCGGCCAGTTGCAATGGACATGCGGGTCGATGCCGCCCGGGATCACAATCTGCCCCGAGGCGTCGACCACCCGCGCCGCTCCAATACCGGCGAGACCTGCCGTGCGCGCCGATCGCGACGATGTGCTCGCCGGACACGCCAATGTCGGCCGGCTCCGGGCCCGCGGGAAGGACGGCGGTACCGCGGAGATGAGGATGTCCAGCATGTAAACCGCCTACCTTCGTCATGCCCGGGCCTGACCCGGGCATCTCTGAAATCCGTCGGCACGTTGAACGTAGCCTGGATTGCCGGGTCACGCCCGGCAATGACGATTTTATTGGTCGGCCGCCATTCGTCCCTGATGACAGAGCACCGGCGCGGCGAAGGCAAAGGCGTCGACGATTTCGGCTCGTGGGATCTGATGCACGACAAAGACCAGCCGGCTGCGGCGGTCTTCGTCGGGCCAGTCGTCGAGCCATTCGGGGCGAAGAGCGCGTGTTGCGCCGCCTGCACCACCGCCGGCCGCTCGGGCCGGTCGGAGAACCGCGCGATCCCTTTCACTCTCAGAAGGTCACCAGCCCGCTCGACCCTTGATCTTCAGCCGGTGCTCGACACGCTGGTCGAGACCGGGCAGCGGCTCTGCGGCAGCGGTATGGCCGCGCTCCCAGCAGCACGGCGGAACGATTGAAGTCGACAGCCGGGTCGGCGAATTCAGCGAATTCACGATCCGCTTGCCGCGGCGCCCCCACACCTATCTCCGGAACGCCCGCCCTGGCGGGCGCCCACGGACTAAATCCGTGGGCTGAAGGCCCACGTCCGGGGGCTCCCCTCCCCGGGCTCAACCCGGGGACTGTGGGGGAGGGGACGGGAGGGACGAGGGGGTTGCATGAGCGCGATCCCCCTTCAGGGGCGAGGCCGACCCGACCCTCTGCCGGATTGAGCGGGTTCGGCTTCCGGGATTCGCTAACCCGGCAACTCGCGGTCAGTCCGCCTCGCCCGCGGCAAGGTGCAGGCCCGACAACAAAAGGTCGCGGTGCTGGACATTTCGCAGGAAACTGGCATCGGGTATCTCGGCGGGAGTCGTCGCGCGCAGCCGAGCGATAATCGCTCGGGCGTCGGCGAGCCGGCTCATATGCGCGTAGCAGGCGGCGAGCCAGCGATACGCCGACGGATGTCCTGGATCCTGTTGGATGGCGAGGAGCAGTTTCGGCACCGCTTCCTCGAAGCGCCCAGCCAGGAAATGAGCCGCCCCTAGCAGAGACATCGACATGCCGATTCCGGCGCGGGGGCTAAGCCGTAGCGCCGCGTTCTCATGCTCGATCGCAAGGTCTGGCTGGCCCGCCCACAACCTGAGATTCCCACTAATATGCCAGCCGCGAGCAAAGCTCAGGTTGAGCGCCAGGGCGCGGTCGACCAATGCCATCATGGCGCCGATGTCTTCGCCGAATGACGCCAGCGCGAGGGCGGCATTGGCGAGGACGTCCGGATGGTCGCCGGCGACTTCCAGAGCGCGCCTAGCGAAATCGTCACCCTTGCGACGATCCGCCTCCCGGTTTTCGCTCCGATTGTCAGCAAGCAGCCGATGGCAGCACACGGCGGCTCTGGCAAGCGCCCGGCCGTAACCGGGATCAAGCGTGATCGCCTGTTCGAGCAAGTCTAGTGCCTCGGGGACGTGCCGTGCTGATGACTGGACCATCGCATACGCGCGGAGGTAGAGATCGTAGGCGTTCGGCTGCGCGGTCAAGCGGGCGGCAGAGCGGCGGGTTTCGGCTGCCTCGAGCGCCGGTTCGATGACCCCGGCAACACTCGAGGCCACCTCGTCCTGCAGCTCGAATACGTCTTCGAGCGAGCCGTCAAACCGGTCGGCCCACAGATGCGCACCGGTATCGGCCTCGATCAGCTGCGCGGTGATGCGCACCCGATTGGCGGCTTTGCGCACCGAGCCTTCGAGAACGTAGCGCACGCCAAGCTCGCGCCCGACTTGTTTTACATCGACGGCTTGGCCCTTGTAGGTGACGGTCGAATTGCGCGCGATCACGAACAGCCAGCGGATGCGGCTCAGCGCGGTGATGATTTCCTCGACCATGCCGTCGACAAAATATTCCTGTCCGGCATCGCCCGACATGTTCTCGAACGGCAGCACCGCGATCGAAGGCTTGTCGGGCAACGGTGGTGCGAGGGTAACGGGCTGTGCAGTGTCAGTGATTGCAGCCGGCTCGCCCGACGCAAGCGCCTCGCGCGACACTTGAGGCGTGAACAAATAGCCGCGCCGCCGCAGGATACGCAGCAATCGTTGTTCATGATCGCCGAGGGCGCGTCGGATATCTCCGACGCACTGGAAAATGCTGTCGTCGCTGACGAAGATGCCGGGCCAGACGACCTGCATTACTTCGTCGCGGCTAATGATCCGATCGGGATTTTCAACAAAATGGCGCAGCAGTGAGAAAGATTTGGGGCGAAGCGCGCACTCCACACCCTCTACCAGCAACGCGCGACGATCTGGATGCAGGACGAAGCGGTCAAACCTATAGGCTGAAGGCGCCGCAGCTTCCATCCCGTTTCACTGCCGCCACCGGTTCAGAAAACTTTCAGCCAAATTTCAGGCGGGAGTCAAGACACCGGACCGAGATTTAGGGTTCCATTGTCAGCGGTCACGGGACCGCAGTTTGGCCACAATCGACGTTTGTGACTCCGGGTCGCGCTCTCGCCAGGGTTCCGCCTCGTCTATCGGATAGGACGGATTTCGCGTAAAAAACCGCATCGTCGGAGGTACAGCAGGCGCAAGCAATGGCCGCCAGGAAGAAGGCACCGCTCACGCGGGAGCGAAGCAACGCCGAACTCGCGGCCGAACTGATGCGGCTCGCCGCCGACCGGGATGAGGCATTGGCGCGCGAGCGCGCGCTGGCCGAGGTGCTGCAGGTCATCAATTCGTCGCCCGGCGACCTTGCTCCGGTCTTCGACACGCTGCTCGACCGCGCGCTGCTTTTGTGCGCGGCGCCGTTCGGCGTCCTGTTCCGCTACGACGGCAGGGCGATGCATCTGATGGCGATGCGCGGAGCCGTCCTCGACAAAGCCGGCCTCGAATGGTTCCGGACCTGGGTTCCGGAGGGCGCCATGTCCGAGATCGGGCAGGGCGCGCCGCTCGTGCACATCGAGGACATGCACGAGAGCGAGGCGTACCGCAGGGGCGTACCTTCGCGCGTCAGGACGGTCGAGGTCACCGGCGCGCGCACCATGCTGTGGGTGCCGCTCCGCCGCGCCGATCGGCTCCTCGGCGTCCTTGCGATCTACCGCCGCGAGGTGCGGCCCTTCACCGAGGCCGAGATTGCGCTGCTGCAGAACTTCGCCGCGCAAGCGGTTATCGCGATCGACAACGCGCGCCTTCTGACCGAGACGCGCGAGGCGTTGGAACAGCAGACTGCAACCGCCGAGGTCTTGCAGGTCATCAATTCGTCGCCCGGCGACCTGGCTCCGGTTTGGGACGCAATGCTCGACAAGGCGGCGAGCCTATGCGAGGCAAATCTTGGGTTTCTCTGCAGTTACGACGGCGAAGCCCAGATTCTGCTCGCCTCGCGCGGGCTGTCGCCCGAACAGGCGGAGCTGGCGCGGAGAGTGCCCATCGAGCCGATGAGCTCGGTGGGTCGTCTGGCGCGCAGCAAGGACGAATTCATCCATACGCCGGATATCACTCACGACGAGGCTTACCGAGCCGGAGTTCCTTCGCGCCGCGCCTTCGTCGAAATGACCAGCGCGCGTACGGCGTTGTGGGTCGCCCTGCGCAAGGATAATGCGCTGATCGGCGTCTTCATCCTTTACCGCACCGAAGTGCGCCCCTTCACCGACAAACAGATCGCTCTCCTGCGGAACTTCGCGCAGCAGGCGGTCATCGCAATGGACAATGCGCGCCTGCTGACCGAGACGCGCGAAGCCTTGGAAGCGCAGCAGGCGACCGCCGAGGTCATGCAGGTCATCAACGCCTCCTCCGGCCATCTGGCGCCGGTGTTCCAGGCGATGCTCGACAAGGCCTTGGCATTGTGCGGCGCCGGCATCGGCGGGCTCGGCACCTGGCAGGGCGACCGGTTTTCGTTTGTCGCCGCGCTCGGCGTGTCACAGGCCTTCACCGATTTCATCGCTCATAACGAGGTTTCGCCGGGCCCCCGGAGCGGCTTTCTGCAAGTCGCCCGCGGCAAGGGCTATGTGCAGTTCGAGGACATCGCGACCTCGCCCTTTTATGCGGCGGGCGATCCGCTGAGCCGCGCGCTCGTCGATCTCGATGGCGGACACACGACGCTGTGCGTGCCGCTGGTCCGCGATGACGACGTCCTCGGCGTCATCACTGCCGTGCGCCGCGAAGTCCGGCCATTCTCCGAACGCCAGATCGCGCTCTTCAAGAACTTCGCCGGCCAGGCCGTCGTGGCGATGGAGAACGCGCGGCTCCTCACCGAGACCCGCGAGGCCCTGGAGCAGCAGACCGCGACGGCCGAGGTTCTCGGCGTCATCAACTCCTCGCCCGGCGACCTCGCCCCGGTGTTCAATGCAATTTTGGAGAAAGCTCATCGGCTTTGCGGCGTCAGTCGCGGCGCATTGTTGGTGTTCGACGGTGCGTTCGCCCGGGCGGTAGCCACGCATGGCATCGAGGAAGCTCAAGCCGTGCGGTTGCGCCAGCCTTTCCGGCCGCTTCTCACCAACAGCCCGCACGCGCGCGTCGCTCGCGAAAAGCGCGTGGTCGACATCCCTGATCTGGCAGCCGACACGCTATGGGAGCCGGATGACCCAAAGCATATCGGCGCCAGCCGGGCGGGGGTCGGGACCATGCTGTTCGTACCGTTGTGCCGCGACGACACCGTACTGGGCTGGATCAGCGCCAACCAGCTCGAGGTGCGCCCCTTTACCGACAAGCAGATTGCGCTGTTGCAGAGCTTCGCGGCGCAGGCGGTCATCGCGATGGAAAACGCGCGGCTCCTGACCGAGACGCGCGAGGCATTGGAGCAGCAGACCGCGACCGCCGAGGTTTTGGGCGTCATCAATTCCTCGCCCGGCGACCTCGCGCCGGTGTTCGACGCGATCCTCGAAAAGGCGATGCGCCTCTGCGGGGTCGAGTATGGCGATTTGGAGCTGTACGACGGCACGAATTTCCGGGCCGTCGCGACATACGGCCTGTCTGACGCCTTCGCCGAGCAGGTGCGGCGCGGATATTTGGGCGCCGACAACCCGGCGACCCGGCCGCTGATCGCCGGCGAGCGCCTCACGCACATCGCCGATCTCTCGACGGCCGACTTCTCCAAGGTGTTCAAAGAGGACCCGGTTGCGGACGAGGCCCATCAGACGTTGCTGTGCGTGCCCTTGCGGCGCGAGGGCCGGTTGCTCGGCATGATCGCCTCGGCGCGCAAGGAGGTCCGTCCGTTCTTGGACAAAGAGATCGCGCTGCTCGAAAACTTCGCGGCGCAGGCGGTCATCGCGATGGAGAACGCGCGGCTCATCACCGAGACGCGCGAGGCGCTCGAAAAGCAGACGGCGATGGCGGAGATCCTGCGGGTAATCTCCAGTTCGCCGACCGACGTTCAGCCCACGTTTGACGCGATCGCGAAAGCTGCGAGCACCCTCACCGGCGCTTCGAACGGAAGCGTCTTCCGCTACGATGGCTCGCTGATCCACTTCGCCGCTCATTACGGGTTGACAGAAGATCAACTTGGTGTCCTGCACCACGTGTTTCCGATCCCGCCGGGCCGGGGGAGCATCACGGCGCGGGCGATCATGACCCGCCAAGTGGCGCATGTCGCGGATTTCACCGCCGATCCCGATTTCGCCTATCCCAGCATGAGCCTGGTCGGGGGAGACAACACGACGCTGTCGGTGCCGATGGTGCGCGACGGCGAGCCGATCGGCGCGATCACGATCGTCCGCAGGGAGAAGGAGCTGTTCGGCGACAAGCAGGTCGATCTGCTGAAGACCTTCGCCGACCAGGCAGTCATCGCCATCGAGAATGTCCGGCTGTTCAACGAATTGAACGAGCGCACCGACGATCTGACGGAATCGCTCGAATACCAGACCGCGACGGCGGATGTGCTGAAGGTCATCAGCCGCTCGGCGTTCGACCTGCAGCCGGTGCTCGACACGCTCGTTGAAACGGCCACGCGCCTTTGCGCCGCCGATTCCGCGGGGATGACGATTCGCGATGGCGATGTCTTCCGGTACGTCGCCATGCGCTCGGTCAATCCCGAATACGACGATTTCATACGGCGGCGGACCTTTACCCCCGGGCGGGATACGATGGCGGGCCGGGTCGCGCTCACCGGAGATGTCGTGCACCTCCCCGACATCACCGCGGACCCCGACTATAAGATCCCCGAGACGGCGACGATCGGCAACAGCCGCACCGTACTCGGCGTTCCGTTACTGCGTGACGGGACGGTCATCGGCACCTTCACTCTGGCGCGAGAGGCAGTCGAGCCGTTCGGCGAGCGGCAGATCGAGGTGGTGCGCACCTTCGCCGACCAGGCCGTCATCGCGATCGAAAACATGCGGCTGTTCAATGAATTGAATGAGCGCACCGACGATTTGCAGGAGTTGCTTGAATACCAGACCGCGACGAGCGACGTGCTCAAGGTCATCAGCCGTTCCACGTTCGACTTGCAGCCGGTGCTCGATACGCTGCTCGAAACCGCAACGCGGCTCTGCGTGGCCGATGGCGGGGCGGTCACGATCCGTGAGGGCGAGGCGTTCCGTTTTGCTGCTGTTCGCGGAATTTCCGACGATTTTGCCGCATCTGAGCGCAACCGAGTGGTGACGTCGGATTCCGCACGCTGGCGCCTGTTGCAAGAACGTATCGCGCAGGAGGGAGCCGCACATATCGTCGATATTCTCGCTCTGCCGGAGTTCAGCGGGGACCAATACGCGGCCATCAGCAAAATGCGGAGTATCCTCGTGGTCCCGATGCTGCGTGACGGTGCAGTGATCGGATTACTGCACTTTCACCGGTTCCGCGTAGAACCGTTCACCGAGCGGCAAATAGACTTGGTGCGCACGTTCGCCGACCAGGCGGTCATCGCGATCGAGAATACCCGCCTTCTCGACGAACTGCGCGCCCGCACGCGCGACCTCGAAGAGTCATTGGAATACCAGACCACGACGAGCGACGTGCTGCAGGTCATCAGCCGATCGACCTTCGACCTGCAGCCGGTGCTTAACACAGTGGCCGAAACAGCCGCCCGGCTTTGCGGCGCCGATACAGCAAATATCGCGATACGCGAGGGCGAGGTCTACCGCTTTGTGGCGAGCAATCAAGCGGTTGCAGCGGATGCCGAGTATTGGGCGATCTTGCGCCAGCGAACGATTGTCCCCGGTCGCGAAACCCTCGCCGGGCGGGTGGCGCTCGAAGGCAGGGTCGTGCATGTCGCGGACATCCTCGCGGACCCGGACTACGCGGTGCCCGAGACTGTGGCGGCCGGGCAACGTACCCTGCTTGGGGTACCGCTGCTGCGCGAGGGGGCCGTTCTCGGCACGATCAATCTCGCGCGGAAGCGGGTCGAGCCGTTCACCGAGCGCCAGATCGAGGTCGTCCGCACCTTCGCCGACCAGGCGGTCATCGCGATCGAGAACACCCGCCTCCTCGACGAATTGCGCGAGAGCCTCGCACAGCAGCAGGCGATCGCCGAGGTCTTGGCCGTCATCAATGGCAACCCCGGCAATCTTCAGCCGGTGTTCGAGGCGATGCTCGAACGGGCGGCGCGGCTTTGCGAAGCCGATACCGGGCACTTGTTCCGCTTTGAGAACGGCGCCTTCTTCCGATTGGCGAGCCACGGCGTATCGCAAGATTTCGACAGGCTGTTCCCGGCTGATACGCCTGTGCCGATGAACCCGCGGTCAATACCGGCACGGATGATCGCAACCCGGTCGATCGTGCATGTCCGCGATCAGCGCGAGGACGAATCCTACCGGCTTCGCCTCGACCGCGACGTGGTCGCCGCGGTTGACGAGGCCGGGATCCTGACAGTTCTGTTCGTTCCGTTAATCAAAGAGGGCGAAGTCGTCGGCCATTTCACGATGCACCGCATGGAGGTGAGGCCGTTTTCCGAAAACCAGATTGTGCTCCTGCAGAATTTCGCGGCGCAGGCCGTCATCGCGATGGACAATGCCCGGCTGCTCGACGAGATCCGCCAGCGCCAGGCCGAGTTGCGCGTCACGTTCGACAATATGGCCGACGGCGTAGCGATGTTCGACGCCGATCTGCGGCTCGCGGCGTGGAACCACAATTTCCTGGTCATGCGCGGCGTCCCGGAGACGCTGCTGGCGGAACGGCCTCATTACAGCGAATACATCCGCTATCTCGCCGAGCACGGCGAGTTGGGCGACGGCGACGCCGAGGCAGAGCAGGCTCGCTTGTTGGCAACCATTGGAGAAAGATGGTCGGTCGAGCGCACCCGCCCCGATGGCCGGGTCATCGAGGTGCATCACAATCCGGTGCCGGGCGGCGGCTTTGTCCTGATCTACAGCGATGTCACCGAACGAAAGCAGGCCGAGGAGCGGATTCACGCGGCGCGCGACGCCGCCGAAAAGGCGCTCGGCGAATTGCGGGCGACGCAGCAGCAGCTCGTTGTTCAGCAGAAGATGGCGGCTCTGGGACAACTGACCGCCGGCATCGCCCACGAGATCAAGAACCCGTTGAATTTCGTCAACAACTTCGCCGATCTTTCGGTCGAGCTGTTGGACGAGCTGAAGGAGACCGCGGGACCGGTCATGGCGTCGCTCGCCGACGACAGGCGCGCCGAGGTCGACGAGATCGTCGACATGCTGACCGGGAATCTGGCCAAGATCGCCGAGCACGGCCGGCGCGCCGACGGCATCGTCAAGAGCATGCTGGCGCATTCGCGCGGCGGCAGCGGCGATTGGCAATCCTGCGACATCAACGCGCTGGTCGAGGAGGCGCTCAACCTCGCTTATCACGGCGCCCGCGCCCGGGATCAGAATTTCAACATCGCGATGGAGCGCGAGTTCGGTCCCAATATCGGACCGATCGAGCTGGTGCCGCAGGACGTGGCGCGCGTGTTCCTGAACCTCTTCGGCAACGGCTTTTATGCCGCTGACAAGCGCCGGCGGGAGGCGGGCGACGGCTTCCGCCCGATGCTGAAGGTTACGACACGCGATCTCGGCGAGGCTGTCGAGGTTAAGGTGCGCGACAACGGCACCGGCATCTCGCCCGAATTTCGCGACAAGCTGTTCCAGCCGTTCTTCACCACCAAGCCGACCGGCGAGGGCACCGGCTTGGGCCTCTCGATCAGCTACGACATCGTAACCCAGCAGCACGGCGGAATGATCGAAGTCGACAGCCGGGTCGACGAGTTCACCGAGTTCACGATCCGCCTGCCGCGGTCCCGGCACGCGCCTACCCCAGGGACAACATCATGAGCTGCAGCATCCTTGTCGTCGACGACGAACCCGATGTCGCCGAAATGTTTCGCCAGCGGTTTCGCCGCGAGGCGCGGCAGGGCACTTATGTGCTGCATTTTGCCACCTCGGGCGAGGACGCGCTCGCCAGGCTGGCCAACGGGGTCCGGCCCGAGCTGATCGTCATTCTGTCGGACATCAACATGCCCGGCATGGACGGGATCACCCTGTTACGCGAGATCAAGACGCGGCGCCCCGAGCTGCCGGTCATGATGGTGACCGCCTATGGCGACGACGAGCGGCGCCGGCAGGCCGAAGAATTCGGGGCGCGCCAATTTCTTAATAAGCCGGTCGATTTCGATTTCCTGAAACAGCAGCTACGGCAATTGCCGGCTGCCCCGGTTTGAAGCCCATTTGAACAATGAGGCGGTGAGGCAATGAGAAATCCTTATTCCTCGCTGTCTCGCTGTCTCACCGTCTCATTGTGATTTTTTCGTCGGTACAAGATCGATGAGCCCGGCCAAGATCCTCGCGGTCGATGATGAGCCGGATTTCGAGCTGTTGCTGAGGCAACGTTTTCGCCGCCAGATCCGCGAGGGAGAATTCAGCTTCTGTTTCGCCCATCACGGCGAGGAAGCGCTGGCGAGGCTGGCGGTCGAGGCGCACATCGATCTGATGTTGCTCGACATCAACATGCCGGTCATGGACGGGCTCACCCTGCTCGCCCGGCTGCGCGAAGCGCGGGCGCCGGTCAAGGCGATCATCGTCTCGGCCTATGGCGACATGGCCAATCTGCGCACGGCGATGAACCGCGGCGCCTTCGATTTCGTGACCAAACCGGTCGATCTGCAGGATCTCGAAATCACGATCCGCAAGACGCTCGACGACATTGCCAAACTGCGCGAGATCGAGCGGCTGAAAGCCGCCGCCGAGCGGGCGCGCAATAACCTGTCGCGCTATTTCTCGCCCAATATCGTCGAGATGCTGGCCGCACGCGACGAGCCATTGGGCGCGGTGCGGCGCCAGACCGTCGCGGTCCTGTTCGCCGACATTGTCGGCTTCACCAGCATGGCCGAGGGCATGGCGCCCGAGGCGGTGGTCGGGATGCTGCGCGAGTATCACGAGCGGATGACGGCGCCGATCTTCGCCTGCGGCGGCACGATCGACAAATATATCGGCGATGAGATCTTCGCCGTCTTCGGGGTGCCGCTGGCGAGCCCGCAGGATGCCGCCAATGCCCTCAGATGCGCCGATATGATGCTGGCCGCACTCGAATGCTGGAATGCGGAGCGCCAGGCCCGGGGTGAACGGCACCTGGCGATCGGCATCGGCCTCAATTACGGGCCGGCGGTGCTGGGCGATATCGGCAGCGAGCACAGTTTTTCGTTCACGGTGATCGGCGACACGGTCAACACGGCAAGTCGGTTGCAGAGACTGACCCGTAACCTCCGGACGCCGCTGGTGGTGGGGCACCCGGTCATCGCAGCCGCCAGCTCAGCGACCGGCGCGACAGCCGAGATTGTCGCGCGGCTCGAAGACCGTGGCGAGCAGCCTTTGCGCGGCCGTAACGAGCCGGTGCGGATCTGGGCGCGGCTGTCGTGAATAGCGCCCCGGCGTAGTCGTGATCGTGCCGTCGCTCTCCGCCGTCAAACGGCCGCAAAATTCGGCTATGCTATGGCCGCAGCTGTAAGGCGGGGATGCACGATCCGGCCGCCGAGCAAAGCGCTTTCCAGCAGCAATTCCACGGCGATATCGGGCAGCTCATGACCTCCCCTGTTCTCCCCCCTGTTATGCGACTGCGGCCCCCTATTCAAAGCCATTTTCTCTGTTCACACAGCATAGCCGCGACAGTCAAGCGACTGATAATCCTTGGGTTTACGAGCCTGAGGCGGGTCGTTTCCGCGGCCAGAATGAAAAATGCGCCTGTTATCGGCCAAAAACAGGGGAGTGTGGCTCATCCCTCTCTCGCGGCGTCAAACCGCCGGACGGGTCCGGATCTCCTCCGACACCTTGCGCGGTAGAAACTGCCCGTCTTTGAGGTCGCCCTTAAAGGCGCCGTTCTCGACGACGATCTTGCCGCGCAGCATGACGAGCGAGGGCCAGGCGGCGAGGTCGCGCCCTTCCCAGGGGGTGTAGTCCGCCTCGTGCAGTTCGGCGGCGCGCACGATCTTGCGCTGCCGCGGGTCGAGCAGCACGATGTCGGCGTCCGAGCCGACCACCAGCGCGCCCTTGCGCGGGTAGAGGCCCATGATCTTGGCGGCATTACTCGAGACCAGGCCGACGAAATCCGAGAGCCCATAGCCGCGCTTTTCGACCGTCTCGGTGTAGATCAGTGACAGCCGCGGCTCGACCCCGGAGTTGCCGCCGGTCGTGTCGTCGATCCGCCGGCCCTGCAACTTTATCCGCAACGGGCAACAGATCTCGTCGGTGGCGACCGTCTGGATCGCACCGTGATCGGTCGCCTGCCATAGCGCTTCCTGGTCCGCGCGGAATTTGAGCGACGGGTAGGTGTGGTAGATCTGGCCGTTCGGCCGACGGTAGTCCTCGGCGGTGTACATCAGGTACTGGTGCAGGGTCTCGCCATAGATCGGCACTCCCTTGGCGCGTGCCGCGGCGATCGCATCGACGCCGGTCTTGGCCGAGGTGTGCATCATATAAAGCGCGGCACCCTCGATGTTGGCGGCGAGCCGGATCACCCGGTTGAACGACAAATCCTCCGAGAGGGTGTTGTGCACCTCGGCCATGTTCTCAAAGCCGGTGCGGTCCTCGCGGGTCAATTTCTCGTACATGTGCATGACGATGTCGTTGTCCTCGGCATGGATCGCCGCGATGCCGCCGGCCTGCGCCAGGACTTTCAGCACCTCCCAGATATCGCCGAAATCGACCATGCGGCCGCGCCGGCTCGGCGTGATGTCGGTCGTGAACATCTTGACCGAGGCGTGCCCGGCCTGCACCGCCTCGACGAGCTCACCGAGGCGCTCGGGCGGGATCTTGCCGAGCAGCATCGTGTGAAACGCGTAGTCGCCATAGCAGGCGCCCCCCCATTGCTTGTGCCGCCGCTCGATCGCCTGCTGGATCGTCTCGCCGCCCTCGACCGGAGCGAAGTCGATCGTCGTCGTCGTGCCGCCGTGCAGCGCCGCAAGGCTGACCCGCGAGGCCGGCTCGGTCAATGTCGGCTCGGCGACGCCTGGCATCGGCATCGGCCAGTTGCAATGAACGTGCGGGTCGACGCCGCCCGGGATCACGATCTGCCCCGCGGCGTCGACGGTTCGTCCGGCGCCGATCGCGGCAAGGCTGCCGGGCGCGCCGATGGCGGCGATGTGCTCACCGCTGACGCCGATATCGGCGGGCTCCGGACCCGAAGGGAGGACGGCGGTGCCGCCTGAGATGACGATGTCCAGCATGTGAGCCTCCTATGATCGTGAGCGGGCCCCGACCCTAGCGCTCCCCCGACCCCACCCTTACCCTCCCCCGCTTGCGGGGGAGAGAACGGGAGGGGGCTCGCGGGGAAGGATTGGGAGGGGGCGTGCAAAAGCGAAGGCTTCGAGGATCTCAGCGCGCGGGATCTGGTGCACGACAAAGACGAGCCGGCTGCGCCGATCCTCGTCCGGCCAATCCTCGAGCCATTCCGGCGCGAACAATGCGTGCTGGGCGGCCTGTACGACGGCCGGGCGCTGGGGCCGGTCGGCAAAGCGCACGATTCCCTTTACCCGCAGCAGATCGTTGCCGCGCTCGCGGGCCAGACCGCCGAGGGCGCGGGCGAAATCGAGGCGGCTGACCTCGCCGTCGAGCACCATGGCGAAGGCGTCGATGCCATGAGTGTGGGCCGCGATCGGCTCTGCCGGAATAACCGGTACCGTCGCTCGCGGGGCCGTGCCAAAGAGCACCGCGCCGACATCGGGCGCATCGGCGGCAAGGATGCGCTGGGCTCGGTCGTTGATCAGATCGAGAAGGCGCACCAGAGCCGGGCCGAGCGGCGCGAGATCGGTCTTGGTGATTACCAGCGCGTCGGCGAGGGCCGCTTGCCGAGCGGCTTCCGCGAAACGGTCGAGCGTCTCGGCGCCCTGCACGGCGTCGACTAAGGTAACGACACCGGCGAGGCGCAGGCGGTGATCGAGCATCGGATCCGTGCCGAGGGTGAACAGGATCGGCGCCGGGTCGGCTAGACCGGTCGTTTCGATGACGATGCGACGAAATCGCCTGATCTCGCCGGCATCGCGCCGTTCGAGAAGACCGCGCAAGGTCCGCGCCAGATCCTCGCGCACGGCGCAGCACAGGCAGCCGCCCGGCAGTTCGAGCACATTGCCTTCGACAAAATTGACCAGGTGATGATCGATCGCGATCTCGCCGATCTCGTTGATGATGACGGCGGTGTCGGCGAGCTCCGGCGAGACCAATGCCCGGCGGAGCAGCGTTGTTTTGCCGCTCCCGAGAAAGCCCGTCAGCAGGGTGGTCGGCAGGGTCTCAGGTTCCGGCACTTTATTAACCACTTGATGACCGTAAATCCGCCATAGATCGTTTCACGCGACCGACGCCGCGGCAAGTTTCGGCGTCAAAACCCTGTGATAACAATGTTAAAGCGCGTGTGGAGGCGCGCTGAGCGATTGCATTCTTTCGCATGCATCCGCAGTATGCCTGCCATAAAGGCACGGCGTGAGCGGATAAAGCGGGTGGGTGAGGAAATGCGGGCGGGCTCGTGTCCAATAACGTGAAGGGTGCGAGAGGCGCAGCGAGCGAGACGCACCTCGCGATTTCCGATGTGTCGAAGCATTTCGGCGGGGTACGGGCGGTAGAGAGCGTCACACTCTCCGTCCGACACCGCGGTCTCGTCTCGATCATCGGTCCGAACGGTGCCGGCAAGACCTCGCTCCTCAACATGATCAGCGGCTTCTACCGGCCCGACGCCGGCTCGATTGTCTTCGAAGGCAAGGACATCACCGGTACCCGCCCGTCGCGGATCGCGGCACTCGGTATCGCCCGCACGTTTCAGAATATCGCGCTGTTCAGCGGCATGACGGTGCTCGACAACATCATGCTGGGCCGCCACGTGCGGATGAAGGCCGGGGTGTTGTCCTCCTTTGTTTATTGGGGTCTGGCGCAAAAGGAGGAAGTGGCGCATCGCGCGCGGGTCGAAGAGCTGATCGAGTTTCTCGAACTCGAGGATCTGCGCAAGCAGCCGACGAGCGGGCTGGCCTACGGCCTTAGAAAGCGCGTCGAGCTGGGCCGCGCCCTCGCACTCGACCCCAAGCTTCTGCTGCTCGATGAGCCGATGGGCGGCATGAACCAGGAAGAGAAAGAGGACATGGCCCGGTTCATTCTCGATGTGAACCGGCAATGGGGCACGACGGTCATTCTGATCGAGCACGACATGGCCGTAGTGATGGACATTTCCGAGCACGTCATCGTGCTCGATCGGGGACGCAAGATCGCCGAGGGCAGCCCGGGCGAGGTCCAGCGCGATGCGGAGGTGATCCGCGCCTATCTCGGAACCGCCGTGGAACGCAGGGAGGCCGCCGAATGAGCACGACTACCTTGCCGCGGCTGCTGCGGCGTGACGCCCAGATGATGGCCGAGCGGCCGGCGATCCGCGAGAAGAACCGCGGGATCTGGCAGACCTACACCTGGTCCCAATATTACCGGGAGGTGTGCGACTTCGCGTCGGGTCTTGCCGCGCACGGGTTTCGCCGCGGCGATATGCTCGCTGTCATTGGCGACAACCGGCCGCGGCTCTATTGGGCGCAACTTGCCGCGCAATGCCTCGGCGGCGTCGCGGTACCGGTCTATCAGGACTCGATTGCGGCCGAGCTGGTTTTTGTTCTCGATCATGCCGAGGTCTCGGTCATCGTTGCCGAGGACCAGGAGCAGGTCGACAAGATCCTCGCCATCAAGGGCCAGCTGCCGCACTTGAACCTCCTGATCTTCGACGATCCGCGCGGCCTGCGGCATTACGACTTGCCGTTTGTCAAATCCTTCGACGAGGTGCAAGCGGCCGGGCGCGACTTCGACAAGGCGCACGCCGGTTACCTCGACGCCGAGATCGAGAAAGGCGCGCCCGACGATCTGGCGCTGCTCAATTACACCTCCGGCACTACCGGCCATCCCAAGGGAGTGATGCTGTCGCACGCCAATCTGCTCTGTGCCGCCGAGGCTTTCGCCAATGCCGAGAGCGTCCGGCCGAGCGACGACATGCTGTGCTACCTGCCGATGGCATGGATCGGCGACTCGCTGCTCTCGTTGGTGCTCCACTTGCTGGTTGGCTTCACCGCCAACTGCCCGGAGCGTCCGGACACCGTGCAGCGCGACCTGCGCGAGCTCGGGCCGACCATCGGCATCGCACCGCCGCGCATCTGGGAAAACATGCTGACCTCTTTACGGGTCAGGACGGCGGACGCGACGCCGCTGAAACGCCAGCTCTTCGATTTCTTCCAGCGCCTTGCCGAACGCGCCGAATTGCTGAAGGCTGAATGCAACAAGCCCGACTTGTTGACGCGGCTGGGCCTGGCGCTCGGCGAACTCCTGGTTTACGGCCCCGTACGCGATCAGCTCGGGCTTCGGCGCGCCCGATGGTTTTATACCGGCGGCGCACCCCTCGGCCCGGAGACGTTCCGTTTCTTCCGCTCGCTCGGTGTCAACCTGAAGCAGGTCTGGGGTGCCACCGAGCTTTCCGGCCTGGCTTCGTTGCAGCCGGATGGTGAGGCGAACCCTGATACAGTGGGTCCCGTCGTCGCCGGCACCGAGTTGCGGATCAGCGAGGACGGAGAAGTGCAGATCCGGTCGCCGGCGGTGTTCCGGGGTTATTACAAGCAGCTCAAGGCCACCCGCGACGCTCTGACCGACGACGGCTGGTATCGAACCGGCGATTCCGGGTATATCGACGAGCGTGGTCATCTCGTCGTCATCGACCGCGCCAAGGACGTCGGCAAGCTCCGCGACGGCACCCTCTTCGCGCCGCAATTCATCGAGAACAAGCTCAAGTTCAGCCCGTTTATCGCTGAAGCGGTGGCTTTCGGTGACGCCCGACCGTTTGTTGCGGCGATGATCGCGATCGATCTCGGCACGTCAGGCAATTGGGCAGAGCGGCACAACCTTGCCTACACCTCGTTCCAGGATCTGAGCGCCAAGCCCGAGGTGCGCCGGCTGATCCGCGAAGAAATCGGGAAATGCAACGCCTCGTTGCCGGCCGGTTCGCGCATCAGCCGCTTTCTGCTGCTCAACAAGGAGTTCGACGCGGACGACAACGAAATCACCCGCACACGCAAGATCCGGCGCCGCTTTGTCGCCGAGAAATACGCGGCCGTGGTCGAAGCATTATACAGCGGCGCTCACCAGGTGGATCTCGCCACCGAGATCACCTACGAGGACGGCCGCAAGGCGACACTCAACTCCACGATCGCGATCGACGACGTGGAGGATGCCGCCGCACGAGCGCCGACGCGCGAGCCGGCTTATGCCTGAGAGGAGATCGAAGCGAAGGGTTGCATCGACCCTCACGTCGTATCACCTCGCCCCGCTTGCGGGGAGAGGTCGGAACCCGCGCTTACAGGCGCGGATTCCGGGTGAGGGGCAACACCTCCAGCTCGAAGAAGAAGCCCCTCACCCCGACCCTCTCCCCACAAGTGGCTACGGGATTCACACAAATAATATGTATTTATCAATGACTTACGATCAAGGCAATGTGGAATCCGGCGACCATCGCCGCGAGCCGATCCCAACCGGCGCGCATCGTCTTGGGCCCGGGCGGCTTGTAGTAGCAATTCCAGCCGCCCAGCCGGGCGACAATCCACGACAGCCACGCCAAGGAGCGGGGCGGGTGGGGATTCTTCTGACGCGGCGTCCTGCCTTCGAGAGTTGGCGCAATCGCATCGGCGGCCTCCAGGGTGTCCGGGCCGGCAACATCGGCGGCCGGTCTGGGGCCGCCCGCGCGGGCATCGACCAGTTGGATCGTGCGCACCGCGGCGCCGATGGCCAGCGCCCCCAACTTGAACAGGCGGTCGGCGTCATGCACCTGGACGTCCGGCAATTCCAGACCGTCACTTTTGCTGGCGCGGAAGACCTGTTCGATGCGCCAGCGCAGCCGATAGATTTGAATAATCTCTTCGGCTGCCGCCAAATCGGCGACCGGCAGGGTGGTGATCAGCCGCCAATGGATGGCCGCGGTGCCGCGCGGTGGCTGTTCCTCGCGCGCCTCGACCAAGCTCAGATCGCGGTATTCGGGATCATTGGGATCGCCCCCATTATGCGGTCGCCGCACGCGGATCGGCCCGGCCCGCAGGGTGACCGTGGCCACACGCCCCTTGTCGCCCGGGCCGCGCGGCCCCACCCGCACTTCAGCCATGCCCAGTGCCGGCCATGCCGCGGGCTGCGCAAACAACCGCGTGCCATCCGCGAGCGTGCGGTCTTGCGCCGCACGGACCACCAGTTCGACGCGCGCCGGGCGGCGCGCGAACAGCGCAAAGATGTCGCTTTCGCGATCCCCAACCACGATCAGCTGGTTGGCCCCGGCGGCGCGCTTGGCAACCACCTCGGTTGCGCTCAGCCAGCGCTGCGATTCCTTCTCGTCAAGCCGACGCTGGCGCCGCGTGGCAGCCCGCTTGCCGGCGGTTCGGGTCCAGATCGCGGCATCCAACAAGCCGACCACGGCTTCATCCTCGCGATCGACGGCGACAACCCCATGCACAAAAAAACCCGGTGTCTTCCCGTCGCCAGCGGGACCCAGACCCCGACGCGCCCGAGCGCGTCCGCTAAAATTGATCTCGGTGGTGTCCTGAACCGCGACGATCCGCCGTCCCTGACATTGCTCGCCCGTTCGCCCGCCCAGCGTCTGGATGATCTCAACCGCGGTGACCGCCGGCGAGGCCAAAAAGCGATGCGCCGCCATCTCCCCGGCGCGGTCACCACCAACCCGGCGAAACACCAAAGATCCAGTCGAAACAATCCGGTCAAACAGCCAAGCACCCCGCTCCGCTCGGCGGATATCCCCAAACTCGCCAATCCGCTCCAAAGGCATCATCCTTGGTTCTCCCCCAAACCACCATGTAGCAGCATGCACTGCACCGACCCACAAAATCTAGTGAGATGTGTGAATGCCGTAGCCACAAGTGGGGCGAGGGAGAAATCTGCTGATGCCTGAGTTCGAGTGGCAGTTCACGCTGGTCCTGCTGACCAACGGAGTGATGATCGGGCTGATGTATGCGCTGATCGCGCTCGGGTTCGTGCTGATCTACAAGGCAACGGATGCTATCAATTTCGCCCAGGGCGAGTTTGTCATGTTCGCGGGCTTTATCGCCGCGGGCGCTGCCGATCTCGCCGGTGCTCCGTTCTGGTTATCGGCACTGCTTTCGGTAGCGGGCATGGTGGCGCTGGGGTTCGGGCTCGAGCGGATTGTGCTGCGGCCGCTGATCGGTCGGCCGATCATCGCCGTCGTCATGGCGACAATCGGCCTCGCCGCCGTGCTGAGGGGCACTGCGACAATGGCGTTTGGGGCGGGGACGCGAGCGATCGTCATGCCCGTTGGCGACGAACCGATCTTTCTCGGGCCGGTTATGCTCCCGCCGGTCCAGCTTGTCGGAGCGGGAGTGAGCCTCGTGTTCCTGGGCGCCTTCACTTGGTTCTTCCTGAAGAGCCGGGTCGGGGTGGCAATGCGCGCGGTTGCCGACAGCCAGCAGGTCGCAATGGCGATGGGGATTGACGTGCGGCGCTATTTTGCGCTCGCCTGGGCGATGGCCGGCATCGTATCGGCTCTCGGCGGCATAGTCTGGGGCGCCATGCTCGGCATCGACAACCAGCTTGCCCTCGTCGGCTTCAAAGTGTTTCCGGTTGTCATCCTCGGCGGACTCGACTCGGTGATCGGTGCCGTCGTCGGTGGGCTGATCGTCGGCGTCGTCGAGAACTTAGCGGCCGGCTATCTCGACCCATA
The DNA here is from genome assembly GCA_963703745.1 of uncultured Alphaproteobacteria bacterium. Lineage (GTDB taxonomy): Bacteria > Pseudomonadota > Alphaproteobacteria > ATCC43930 > CGMCC-115725 > AP-15. The sequence goes on from CAVPFL010000004.1 coordinate 1,256,481, forward strand.
TGTCGGCGGCGGCACCAAGGATTTCGCCCCTTACGTGTTGATGATCGCGGTGCTGATGATCCGGCCTGAGGGCATCTTCGGCCGGCGCCGCATCGAGCGCGTATGACTATGTACGCACCCACGGGGCGGCCCTCACCCGCCTCGCTGCGCTCGGCACCCTCTCCCGCACTGCGGGAGAGGGGGGACCCGCGCGGATGCGCGGCTGGGTGAGGGCGCCATGTTTCACCGCGAATCCGGAGTCTTCAAGACCAGCTATGCCGCTGACATGGCGCTCTACCCACTGCCTATCGCAAAGTGGGCAGTGGCGGCGTTTGCCGGCCTCTTCATCGTAGTCGTGCCGCTTGCGCTCGACGAATATTACGTATCGATCCTTGATTTGATCCTGATCGCCGTCGTCGGCGCGCTCGGCCTCAATATCCTGGTCGGCTACACCGGGCAGATCTCGATCGGCCACGGCGCCTTCATGTCGGTCGGCGCTTATACCGCGGCCAACTTGGTCGTCCATCTCGGGTCGCCGTTCTGGATCACGATCCCGGCGGGCGGGCTGATGGCGGCGCTGATCGGTGCCGTGGTCGGCATCCCGTCGCTGCGCATCAAGGGGATCTATCTGGCGATCGCCACGCTTGCGGCTCAGCTGATCATCGAGTGGACGATCAACCACGTGCCGGCGATCTCGGGCGGCGTGCAGGCCTCGATCCAGGTGCCCCGCCCGAGCCTGTTCGGAACCCAGCTGAAGAGCCAGACGCAGCTCTACCTTTTTCTGATGTTCTTTGTCGTGCTGGCCGTGGTCGGTAGCTCGAACCTGGTGCGCAGTCGCATTGGCCGGGCCTTTGTGGCGATCCGCGATCAGGACATCGCCGCCGAGATCATCGGCATCAACATCTTCCGCTACAAGCTCGCGGCGTTTGCGATTTCGTCTTTCTACGCCGGCGTAACCGGCGTGCTTTATACTTACTATCTGGGGATCGCCAACTACGAGCAGTTCCAGATTACCGTGTCGATCGACTATCTGGCGATGGTCATCATCGGCGGGCTCGGCTCGATCCTGGGTTCGATATTCGGCGCGATCTTCGTCACCTTGCTGCCGATCGTGACCCGCTGGTCTCTCGAATCGTTCGGCGGCCTGCTGTTTTCGCAGGCAGATCTCGCCAACATGATCCCAAATCTGCGGCTGATCCTGTTCGGCGGCCTGATCATCTTTTTTCTGGTGGTCGAGCCGGAAGGGCTCAATCGTTTGTGGCGAAACATCCGAAATTACTTTCGGGTGTGGCCGTTTTCCTACTGAGACGGGCGACAGCAAAGGAGGAGCGCGCGATGAAGAGCCTATCGGCAATCACGCTGGGTGTCGCGGCCGTAATGACCTTTGCCGGCACCGCGGCGGCGCAGCAAAAACAGGTGATGATCGGCGGACAGTGCGATCGTACCGGGCCGACGCAGATCGTCGGCGTGGTGCTCTGCCCGGCTATTCAGGACTATATCGATCTCGTCAATTCCAAGGGCGGGGTTGAAGGCTACAAGATCAAATACAACGAGCTCGATAACGAATACAAAGTGCCGCCGGCGGTCGAGGAGTACCAGCGCCAGAAGCAGGAGGGCGCTGTCTCGATGATGATCTATGGGACGCCGCAGGCCCAGGCGCTGAACCAGAAGCTCGAAGAAGACAAGATCCCGGGAACCTCTCCCGGTTTCGGCATCTCGGCCTCGGCCGACGGTAGCCGATATCCGTATCTGTTCCCGGTAGCGGCGACCTATTGGTCGCAGGGTGCCGCGGCGATCCAGTTCGTCAAAGACAAGCTGGGCGGCAGCCTCAAGGGCAAGAAGATCGCTTATGTCTATTACGACAACCCGGCCGGCCACGAGCCGCTGCCGATCCTCGAGGATCTGCAAAAGACCGAGGGGTTCGAGTTGCGCTCCTTTGCCGTGCCGCCGCCGGGCGTGGAGATGGGTGCGCAGGTGCTCGACATCACGCAGCGCTACAGGCCCGATTTCGTGATCGATCACCTGTTCGGGCGTTCGCCCTCGGTGGCGATCAAGGAATACAAGCGCGCCGGTTATCCGCTGTCAAAGGTGCTCGGCCTGGTCTGGGCTTCGGCCGAGTCCGATATCGAGGCGGCGGGCGGCTGGCAGGTCGCCGAAGGCTATCACACGATGTCGTTCGCTGGCGTCGGCGACGACTACCCGGTGCGCCAGGAAATCAAGGCGATGTACAAGGCGCAGGGCAAGGAGCCGCCGAAGGCGATGGACGACACGGTGATGTACAACCGCGGTCTTTTGATCGCGGCGCTGCATGTCGAGGCGCTCCGCAATGCGCTTAAGGCCAATGGCGGCAAGCAGCCGACCGGCGAGGAGATGAAAAAGGGGTTCGAGCAGATCCACGACTTCACCCTCGGCGGGCTCGTGCCGCCGCTCAACGTCACGGCGGCGGACCATGAGGGTGGCGGTTGGGTCCAGATCTACACGGCCAAGGGCGGCAAGTTCGTCAAGGAAACCGACTGGATCCACGCCTATCCGGAGCTGGTGGCCGCCGCGGTCAAAAAGGCCGAATAGCATTAAATGGCCCTGAGGGTCGTGCGGTGCTGGCGCTCAACAACATCGAAGTCGTCTATGACGGCGTGATCCTTGTGTTGAAGGGCGTCTCGCTGTTCGCCGAAGAGGGCCACATTACGACCCTCCTCGGCGCCAATGGGGCCGGCAAGACGACGACCCTAAAGGCGATATCCGGGCTGCTACGCACCGAGCGCGGCGAAGTAACGAAGGGCACGGTCGAGCTGGACGGGGAACGGCTCGACCGCCTAGCGCCGCACGATGTTGTCAAGCGCGGCGTGACGCAGGTGTTCGAGGGACGGCGTGTCTTCGAGAACCTGACCGTCGAAGAGAACCTAGTCGCCGGCGCGCATACACGCGGCGATTTCGCGCGGGTGCGGGAAGGCATTGGTCGGGTCTACGACATCTTTCCGCCATTAAAGGAGCGGCGTTACCAGCCTTCGGGTTATCTGTCGGGCGGCGAGCAGCAGATGCTGGTGATCGGTCGCGCCTTGATGTCCGAGCCTAAAGTGATCCTGCTCGACGAACCTTCGCTCGGTCTGGCGCCTTTGCTTGTCGAAGAGATCTTCGGCATTGTCCGTCGGTTGCGCGAAGAGCAGAGCCTGACCGTGCTGCTCGTCGAGCAAAACGCCGCCTTGGCGCTCGATATCGCCGATCACGGCTATGTCATGGAAAACGGCCGCATCGTGCTCGAAGGCCCGGCCGAAACTTTGCGGCAGAACTCCGACATCAAGGAATTTTACCTCGGGCTCAACGAAGCCGGCGCCAGAAAGTCGTATCGCGATCTCAAGCACTACCGGCGCCGTAAGCGCTGGCTGTCCTGAGCGTAGGGCCCGCCTCTGCGTCAGCGCCGCGTCAACAGGGGCGGGCAGAGGTCGTTGTCAGACGATCCCCTCGGCGCGCAACGCTTCCACATCGCTGACGCCCATTCCGAGCCACTGACCGAGGATTTCGGCATTGTGCTGGCCGAGCAACGGCGACGGCTTGACGCGGGGCGGCGTGCCGTCGAAGCGAACGGGCCACGCCGGAACGGTCAGCTTGCCGGTGGTCGGGTGCTCGATCTTCTGCATGATCCCGCGTTTGGCGAGGGAAGGGTCGTTCAGCAGCTCGAGCGTGTCGAACACCGCACCGGCCGGTACACCGGCCGCGCCGATGACCTTCATCGCCTCCTCTTTGGTGTGCTGCCGGGTCCAGGTGGCGATGATCTCGTCGACTTCGGCCGCCCGCTCGCCGCGTGCCGGTCCGGTGTCGTAGCGCGCGTCGCCAATCAGGTCCTCGCGATCGATCGCCTTTAAGAGCCGCGTCCAATGTTCGGGGTTGGCGCGGCTGGTGAAGACATAGACGTAGTCGTTCGGGCCGCCAGGCTTGCACGGGTAGAGCGCCGAGGGCGCGAGCAAGGGGTTCGACCGGCTGCTGCCACCACGGATCTGTGCCTGGCCGCTTAGCTGGGTGCGCGAAAACGGCACCCGCATGTAGTGCACCATCGCGTCCTGCATCGCGACCTGCAGCCGCCGGCCCTTGCCGGTGCGGTCGCGCCGGTAGAGCGCTCCAAGGATGCTGACCGCCATCAGCATGCCGGTTCCTGTGTCGCCGAAAGAAGGCCCTGGCTTGACCGGCGGGCGGTCGGCATCGCCGGTGACGCTGATCGGACCGCCGGCGGCTTGGGCGATCATGTCGAAGGCGAGATTTTTCTCGTACGGGCTGCCCTCGCCAAAGCCCTTGACCTGGCAGTAGATGATGCGCGGGTTGAGCTCGTGAACCACATCCCAACCAAGCCCCAATCTTTCGATCGTGCCGGGCGCCATGTTCTCGACCGTGACATCGGCCTTCTTCAGCAGATCTTTGACGATCTCCAGCCCGCGCGGGGACTTCAGATTGAGGGTGACCGACTTCTTGTTGGCGTTGAATTGGTGAAAATACCAAGGGTCGTTGTCCGGCTTCCCAGGCTGCAGCCGCCGGCCGGGATCGCCGGTCTTCGGGTTCTCGATCTTGACCACCTCAGCCCCGAGCCAGGCGAGCGCCTCGGTGCAGGACGGCCCCGCCTCGAATTGCGTAAAGTCGACGACCCGAACACCCTCGAGACAATCCAGCTCAACGCCCATTCCATCCATCTCTTGTCACTCCTCCCGAAAAGCAGGCAGGCACTATAGCGCCGGATGTCACAAGGGGGAAACCGTTGTCACCCGATGCAGCCCAGGGGGCCAGCTCAGCCACGTGGAGTAACCGACGCGCCGTCTCCGCAGCTCGCCCACCGCCATCGAGCGTGCCCTTGGGTTATGTTAATCGGACCGTACCGCCGGCTTCGTGCCTTGCGGAAATTAATTGCTATCAACGCAAGTCTTTGCTATAGTCAAGCAACGCCGTCAGCCAGCTTGTTTCTCCTTCCCTGTTTCTACCCTGATAGTCGATTATCGCCCCCTGCGGGGCGAGATTCGAAGCCCTGTTCGTTCAATTCAAAAAACCGCTCCAAGTGTCTGATCTGGATAACTTTACCAACGTTCTGCTAGGCGAAAGTCGGGGCCGAATCGAAAATTCACCCTGTTTTCCCTATGCAAACAGGGGAAGCCCGCGGCATTGCCGCGGTGTTCGGAGGTCGCTTCAGCCGGGAGGATCGCGAGCGAGGGCTTCCTCCAGGCGCTTCGCATCGACCCGAACTTCGATCCCGGCACGCTCCTGCTGCAGCACCATCGGGGAGCGCGAGTCGCGATCGCCCCATCCGCGGTTCAGCGCCTCGCTGAGTTCCGCCAACGCTAGATTGGCGATGCGCATCGGCACGTTGAAGTCGCGGCCGAGCTGGGTGGCGAGCGTCATATCCTTGTGCGCCAAGCGTAGTGCGAAGGCGGCGGGCTCGTATTTGCCGGGCAGGAACTGGTCGACCAGCCCGTCAAAGGTACGCCGGCGGCCACCGGCACCGTCGCGCACCGCCTCCCACAATGCTAGCGGCTCGACCCCGGCCTTGATGCCCACCGAGAACATCTCGGCGAGTGCGGTCTGAATGCAGTAGCCGGCGCCGTTGTGGACGAGCTTGGCGACCGAGCCCGCGCCGATCGGCCCGACATAACGCGCCTTGTCGCCGATCGCGTCGAGCACGCTCTTGTATCGGTTAAAGATCTGCTCGTCGCCGCCGACCCACAAGGCGAGCCTGCCGGTCCGCGCCCCGCGCGGGCCGCCGCTGACCGGCGAGTCGAGCATGTAGACATCGCGCTCGGCGAAGGCGGCGTTGATCTTGCGCACCATCGTGGGCGAGTTGGTCGACAAGTCGAAATAGGCCTTGCCGCGGCTCATCCCGGAAAGCAGGCCGTGGTCGCCCAGCGCCACCGCCTCAACCTCGGGCGGTCCGGGGAGCGAAGAGAAGACGACCTCGGAGGCCTCGGCGACAGCGCGTGGCGTGTCCACCCATGTGGCTCCGCGGGCGAGGCAGGGCTCGGCCGCCGCGCGACGCAGATCGTGAACGACCAGCTGATGGCCGGCTTTCTGCAGGTTTGCAGCCATACCGGAACCCATCATGCCCAACCCGATGAAACCGATCTTCATCTCGCCCTCCCGCAGTTACTTCCCGGCGCTGCCCGAGGCTACTTCTTGTCGAACACGTCCTTCGCCACCAGTGCCGCGGTCATCGCTGCCGGCCAGCCGGCATAGAAGGCGAGATGGGTGATGACTTCGCTCAGCTCTTTCTTGGTCAGACCGTTGTCGAGCGCCCGCTGCAAATGGCCCACGAGCTGCCTTTCGCGGCCGAGCGCGATCAATGTCGCGCAGGTAATGAGGCTCCGGTCGCGTTTGGAGAGACCGGGACGTTCCCAGACCTCACCGAACAGAACCCGTTCGCTGAGATCGATCAAGCCTGGAACGATGTCACGGACCTGCTCGCGAGCGGCCGATGGTTGCGATTGAGCCATGGTTTCCTCCTTATTCGATCCAGCGGTTGGATCCGCTGCGGACCGTAGCACGTGGCTGCCGCGAAGGGCGAGCGGGAATGAACCCGCTCGCCCGGCTCTTTTAGGCCGTGGACGGGCTCAACGAGTTCCGAGGCGTGGCGCTCTGCTCGGCAGAGGTGATCTGAACTTGCGCCTGTCGAGCCGGCACCGCGGTCGCGCTTGATCGCCAGATGAAGACCGACGACATGGCATAGTTCCACACTGCCCCGATGGCGGCGCCGCCCAAGCCGGCCAGCCACCAAGAGTGATTGGCGTCGAACAGGTGAGAGGCAATGCCGACGTTTGCGGCAGCGCCGAGACCGCAGACGGCATAGAACGACAATAGGCCCGTTACCAGGGCCCGCCCATGAAGCCGCCGATCTCGATAAGTGAAGAGGTTGTTCAATAGGAAATTGCCGGTCATCGCAACGATCGTCGCGGCCGCTTGTCCCGCCGCGAACCCGATGCCGAAGGGGTAAACGGTCAGCCAGAGGGTGGCCAAATGCGTCAGGACGCCAAAGCCGCCGATCATCGCAAACAACAAGAAACGGATCGGGATGATGGGCCCGGCGAGCTTGTCGAGAAGCAAAGTCAGATATTCCCACGCAACCAACGTGTCGAGCTTGCTTTCCCCATGAATGCGGCACCGGAAGTGGAACGGCAGCTCGGCGAATGCGAGTGGCCGCGGTGACGAGGCAAAAATATCGAGCAGAATCTTGAAGCCTTGTCCCGACAAATTTCTCATCGTCGCGGCAAACGCACCGCGTGCGATCAGAAAAAAGCCGCTGAGCGGGTCCGTCAGCTCGGCCTTGATGACGAGGCGAGCCAGCCTGCTCGCCAGGCCGCTGATCACCACCCGGGACCTTTGCCAATCGCCGACGCTGCCATTGGCTCCGTAACGGGTGCCGACCACCACATCGAGCCGCTGCTCCTTGATCATCGCCAGCATTTTCGGGAGCAGTGCCTCGTCGTGCTGCATATCGGCGTCCATCACCGCGATGAACGGGGCCGAGCTGGCGAGAATGCCCTCGATGCAGGCGGAGGACAGGCCGCGGCGCCCGAGCCGCTGAACGCAGCGGATATTGCTCTGCTGCTGTCCCAGCTCCCGCACCAGATCGGCGGTACCGTCCAGCGAATCGTCATCGACGAACACCGCCTCCCATCGAATGCCAACCAGTGCCGTTCGGAGCCGATCGACGAGCGCAGCGACGTTCTCGCGCTCGTTCAAGGTCGGGATGACGACGGCGAGTTCTGCCGGTAATTCCTCCCGCCCGCAAAATCCGACGTCGTTCATGCTCAACCCTTTCCTCGCCCGGACGGCACAGGAATCATGGCAGGCAAAAGCTTTACGAACCTTTACCGGCGGGACGAGCGAACCCACCTCCGGACCAAGCGGCGAGCGATAGCGTTCGTGCGTTGAAACCGATTGCCGGCAGACTTGCGACGCTCGCCGGCAACCGTGAGCGAACCCGGATCACCGAGCATGGACTGGAGCAAACTTCAATATTTTCCGCTCGCGTTCAAGCACTTCTCGTTGCTGCTCCTGATCTTTTTGGTACTGGTGGCGTGGATCGAAGTGCGGGCATTGCGCCTAGCTTATATGCAAATGGGTCTTGGTCCGCATGCCGCGGTCCTCTTGCTGCTGGCCTCGCTGGGCGGCAGCTACCTAAACATCCCGGTGGCCCAATTGCCTGCGGGACAAGTCATGTCGGGGCAGGAGGTAGACTTCTTCGGCATGCGTTATGTAATTCCGCTGGTGGTCAGGTGGCCCGGCACGATCATCGCCGTTAACGTCGGCGGAGCGGTGATCCCGACTTTACTGTCGTTCTATCTTTACGTCAGAAATGAATTGTGGATTCGCGGTCTTCTCGCCATCGCCTGTGTCGCCGCGGTATGCCACTGGCTCGCTCAGCCCGTCCCCGGCGTGGGCATCGCGCTCCCGGTGTTCGTGCCGCCGATAACTACAGCAGTCGTCGCATTGGTGCTGTCGCGCCGGTATGCGGCGCCGCTGGCTTACATCGGCGGCAGCATGGGCACCTTGATCGGCGCGGATCTCCTCAATCTCGACAAGGTGCAAGGGATAGGCGCGCCAGTCGCCTCGATCGGCGGTGCCGGGACGTTCGATGGAATCTTTCTTACCGGCATCTTGGCGGTTCTACTCGCGAGCATCTTTAGCCCGCCGGTCCGCCCGAGGGTGGGTGCAATGCAGCTCCCTCCCTGACGGAGTTCACTCCTCCTTCCCGTTGTCGATACAGAGCGCCAGCCACGCTATGAGCCGACGGTGAGCAGCAGTTCAAAATGGTCCTTTAGCAGCATAGCCTTCCCCGTACCGCTCATTATCATGGGGGATTACCACGAATCGAAATCGCCTGGGGAAATGGATGAGTAAAGGCGGAGAGGTCATCGACAGCGGACGAGCCCGCGCGGCGATGGGCAGCACCAACCGGCTCAAGCTGGGTTTGTTCGGCGCCAACTGTTCCTCCGGTCGGGCCGTCACGATGGTGCCAGAGCGGTGGTCAGGCGGATGGGCAGAGTGCGTACGGCTAGCGCAGATGGCTGACCGGGCCGGTATCGAGTTCATGCTGCCGATCGGCCGCTGGAAGGGCTACGGCGGCGAGACCGACTATCAGGGCTCGACATTGGAGACGGTGACCTGGGCCTGCGGGCTGCTCGCCAAGACGGAGCGGCTGACCGTGTTCGGAACCGTGCACGCTCCGCTATTCCCGCCGCTGATCGCCGCCAAGCAGTTCGTCACCGCCGACCACATCGGGCAAGGGCGCTTTGGTCTGAATGTCGTCTGCGGTTGGAACGAGGGCGAGTTCGAGATGTTCGGCGCGACATTGTGCGATCACGAGGCGCGCTATGCCTATGCCCAGGAGTGGCTCGACATCGTCAAGCTCGCCTGGTCGACGTGCGAGGATTTCGACTTTGACGGCAGCTTCTTCACCCTCAAAGGGGTGCGCGCCAAGCCCAAACCCTATGGCGGCACGCGCCCGTTGATCATGAACGCCGGCGCGTCGCCGACCGGCCAAGCCTTTGCAATCCGCAACTGCGACGCGCTGTTCTCGAATGTGTCGCGAGGTATCTCGTTCGCCGAGACGACCGCGCATATTAAGAGCGTGCGGGAATTGGCCCGTCGGCAGGGGCGCGAGCTCGACGTCTATACTGTCGGCGTCGTCACCTGCCGGCCGACGGCGGGCGAGGCGCGGGACTACTATCGCCACGCGGTCGTCGACAACGCCGACTGGGCGGCGGTCGACAACATCCTTGCGATGAAGAAGGTGACGCCGCAGCAGTATTCGCCGGATGAGTTCCAGCGCATCCGCGATCACCAGGCCAATGGTATGGGCGGATTGCCGCTCGTCGGCGACCCGGACATGGTGGCCGGCGAACTGGTCCGCCTCGCCGGGACCGGGCTCAAGGGGATCGCGGTGTCGTTCGTCAACTACCTCGACGAGCTACCCTATTTCTGCGCCGAGGTTTTGCCGCGGCTGGCACAGGCGGAGTTGCGCAAACAGCCCGGGGCGCCCTGGTGATAGTGAATTCCGTAATCGTTTATGGCCGGCCTTGTGCCGGCCACCCACGACTTATGAGAAGATCGGCCCAATCGGGGTTTTGGTCAAGGATTAGCCGCACCTTCCAAGACCGACGCCAATGCTTCATATTTCGCTCCCGCTGCCTTGCCGCGCGCATGTCATCATAATGTTCGGCAAGTACGAGCCGCGTTAATCCGTACTGCTTGGTGAAGCCCTCGACGAGGCGCGCGCGATGTTCCCAGGCGCGGCGGGCGAGGTCGTCTGTGACGCCGACGTACAAAGTCCCGTTGGGCCGGTTCGTCATGATGTACACCCATCCAGGCACCTGAAATATTTCCAACCAGACCCCCGTGGATGGCCGGCACAAGGCCGGCCACGAACGAGAATAATGGCCACCTTCAGTTAACAGGCGTTGCTAGGCCGATTGGTGGGTGCGCGGCTTCCTACCAGGCCGCGTCGAGCAGAGTGCGGATGACCGCGGGACCGTCGATCTTGCGCGGGTTGGTATGGACCCAGCGGTCGTGCATCGATCCTTCGGCAATCAGGTCCAGCTGAGCCGGCTTGACGCCGACGTCGCGCAGTCGGGTCGGCAGACCGAGCCCCGATATCAGCTCGGCGACAACCTCGGCCGCCGGTTCGTCCGGTCGGCCGAGCGCCTCGCTGACCCGCGCCTGTTTGCCGGCGTTGACCGGGTGATTGAAGCGCAACACATGAGGTAGCATCACGCACGAGGTGTACCCGTGCGGGACGCCGGCGGTGCCGCCCAGCACGTGCCCGATCCCGTGGCTCGCCCCCTTGCTGACGCCGGTTTGCGAGCCGACCATCGACATCCACGCGCCGATCTGGCAGTCGAGCCGCGCTTCAAGGATCGTCGGGTCGGCCTTGACCGCCGGCAGGCCGCTTCCGAGCAGACGCAGCGCGTGAAAGGAGGCGCCTTCGGCAATCGGCTGGCCGTTGATCGAGCAGATGTCCTCGACGGCATGATCGACGGCGCGGATCCCGGTCGACAGAAACAGCCATTCGGGTGTGTGCACGCTGACATCCGGATCAAGGATGACGGTGCGCGGCATCATCAACGGATGGCTGAAGCTCTCTTTGACGTGGCGCGCCGTGTCGGTGCAGCCGGCCGACGCCGTGTACTCGCCGGCCGACAACGTCGTCGGGATCGCAATCGAACGGACGCCCGGCGCCTTGACCTCGGGCCGCAGTGCCGTGCGGTCAACAGCGATCCGGGCGCGATAGCTATCAAGCTGTGACGGGTCGGTGACGCCGTTCCCGAGACAGAGACCGACCATCTTCGCTGCATCGGTCACCGAGCCGCCGCCGAGGGTCACGATCAGATCGGCGCCGGCCCCGCGCGCAGCGTTCGCCGCGGCGACGACATCGGTTCGCGGCGTATGGGCGCCGATCTTGGCATAGACGCCGGCAACGCGGTTGCCGAGCATTTGGCGTAGCCGTTCGATGGTGTCAGTCTCGCGGGCGAGCGTGCCGCTGGCGAGGATGAACACCGCCAGCGCCTCGACGCGATCGACCTCTTGAGCAAGTGCTTCGACAAACGGCTTTCCAAAGACGACGCTCTCCATCGCCGGAAACCGATAAACGCCACTCAGCATGATCCGTTTCCTTTATTCCTCGCCAGCGGCGATCCGCGGCGCCGGCCAGCGATGCGGTCGGGAAGCAGAGGGGATTGATTGAGCCCGATTTTTACGCCCTCTCGAGCAGTTCGATAAGATCACGTTGCGGGGTCAGCAAGAACACGATGCGACGTCCGCCGAACGCGGCAGCGGGAACGGGTTTGCTCAAGGGCATGCACCGCATCCGCCGGCAACGCGCGATTTCTCGATTCAGATCCTCGACCTCATAACACAGATGATACACGCCGCCCCGGTTGCTGCCGATGACGGAATCGACGGGACTGTTCTCACCAAAGGGCTCCACCAGCTCGATCAACGTGTCGCCCTGCATGCGGGCAAAGCAGACCGTCACCCGCTGGATCGGATCGGAAATTTTATCGCTAATCGTCAGAGGCGCGAAAACCGGCCGGAAGAAGGCTTTAACGAAACGGTCGATATTGGCGGTGGCGTAACCCACGTGGTGAAAGCGCATCATCCCGCCTCTGGATTACTCGATCACGGTTTTTCATACAGGGTGACGCCCCGCTTAGCGGCATCTCGCAACGCTTCGGTGACATCGTGGGCTCTGGTTGCGAACAGCGGGACATTGTGGAACCGCCATTCCCGCAACCGGTCAGGCCCTATGATGTCGCGCAGTTTCCACATGTTGCGCTTCCATTTGAACCCCCGACGCCGCAAGGTGAACGGGATCTCCTCCGTGCCGTCGATTAGTGTCATCGCCAGGTCGGTGCCGACGGACATCGGCACCGGGAAATCTTCGCCCATCAGGTCTTCGACATGGTGGATATGTGTCAATACCTCGAAGGGCTTGCCGATGCCGAGGATGAGGGTGTCATGCGCGGTCATGACATCAAACGGTGAACCGCGACCACAGTCGCTGTCAGCCGTCTCGTGGCCGGTGGTCAGCGCCTCCGCCAGCGGCCCGAGCGCGGAGACGCGGTAGATCGGGTGACGGCTGTGCCGGACACCCTTGGTGCGCCGAAATATCTCCGTCGCCAGTCCCATTTGAGAGGGAGTCCGACGGAGATCGAAACGCAGGTTCTTCTCAAAGGTCGCCGACGTCCCTCCCAAATCCGGATCGCCAAAATAGAAGGCGGGCATTGCCAGCGTCCGTTCCGCGCCGCAGAACTCTATCAGCATCTGCACGAATTCCAGCGGGTTGCCTTCGTACATCGGCTTCATGCGGTTGATCGAGCTGTGCACCATCAGGATCTCGAAGTCGTACCCGACACGCTGCCCGAGATGCTCCTTTAGGGCAGCGGAATCGAAGCTGCCATAAACCACGCGCAACATTGGATGCAGTTTGGTCCGCAGCGCAAAATACTGTGCGCGCAGGGCCGCGAACTGGTCGCGCGGCAAGTAGCGCAGCGCTAGGCTGGAAGCGGCTTCGAACAGACTCATCGCCGCAGCGAAACTATCCCTTGCCCTGCTCTCTCAGGTATTCGAGGATCGCGGGCACGGAGGTAAGTTTAGGAAAGTCTTCGACCTCAAGAAAGAGGTCGAAGGTTTGTTCCAAGCTCATCATCAAGTTTACGTGAGCGAGTGAATCCCAGGCAGCCAAGTCCTTGTCTGACGTTTCTCTTGTTATCTTGACAGGAGACACCTTTAGAGTGGTCGCAATCACATATTGTATTTCTTCGAACAAATCCATTAATCGCACTCTTATATCGGATACGAGATGACTGCGATGTCGTCAAACCATCTCAACGACCCTAACAGCTGACAATTCAGCCGTCAGCTCGATCACTATCGGATATGCGCCGTCCGGTAAGGGCGGGGTAGCGTTCAGATCACGCCGAAAGCGGCCATCGGCGCCGATAGCAAAGCCGTGGTCCGGCAGGAAAGTTGTTACGAGCCCGTTCTTGGGCGTCGGCAGATAGTCAGCCAACACCTCACCTACTCCCGTTGCCGCCAACCGCTTCAATAGCGCGTTCAGAAACGCACTCTCCGCCTTGCGTCCGATGACTCGGCACGACATTAAGAAGGTGTCTAGCTCCGCGACGGCTGGCTCTGAAAGTTCGAACAGCGCCAATCCGACGATGCCGCTGTCGCCGAACACATCTTTCAATGAAAAGTAGCCGACCATCCAGTTCGATGCGTCGATTAAGCGGCGCATGTGCAGCTCGTCGTAGCGCCGAGTGGTGAGATTGAACTGATTGGTCTTCTGCGTCAGCTGGGACAGCCGTTTGAGCGGCGCCGGATCGTCGATCCCCACCGTCATCACCATCTCCAGAGAGGCCAGGTAGCTCTCCAGACCACCGTTTCCTTCAGCTTTTTGGCGCAGCTGCCGGCGCAGGCCTTCCTGCGCATACATCTCGGTCTTTTTCAGGTCCTCGGTAGTGAGCGACAGTAACTCGAGCCGCGAGACCTGATCCAGGCAATACGGTATCTCGACCGGCCGCGAAGGGGTCTGAATGACCTCTACCTCCGGCAGCTCCCGACGGACCAAGGCGCATTCGTAGTCGCTGTCGTCGACAAAAATGAACGAGTCGAGGCCGAGGTTCAACTCCTCGGCGAGAGCGACCAGGTTTTCGGTTTTCGGCTCCCAGTTGACCCGAATTGCCGCGAAATGTTCCGGTTTCAGAACTTGGTGCGGATGTTCATTCAGCAACTGAGCGACATCGGCGGGGTTGTTCTTGCTGCAGAGCGCCAGGATGAACCCCCTCTGCTGAAAATCGAGCAGTCGACGCTGGAACGCCATGTAGGCATTGCCAGGATACTCATGGCCAAGCGCAATGCCATCGAGGCCGTCCTCGCCGATGATGCCGCCCCACAGAGTGTTGTCGGCATCGAGCGCAACCACCTTGGCCTTTGGGAACTTCAGGGCGGCACCCAGCCCGACGACCCGCCGCGAAACCTCGCGGGCAGCGGCCGCGGCAAAGGGGAACTGCGCCGAATACCAGAGGCGAGTGTCGAAGAACGCCTCTCGTCCGATCTGGGCCAGGACCTCGTCGAGGTCGAGGAATAGCGACGCCTCGATACCGATGCGCAATTGTCGCCCGATATCGGCCTTCAAGGCGGACCACCAAGCCGCCTCCGAGCGCTCCGACTGCGGGTCGTAAACCCCGAGTGCCGGCCCTCTCTGGTCCGGCAGAATGGTGACGACTAGATGGCCCACTCTCTGGGCCCGAAAGGCCTTGATGATCGCGAACAACCGATCCAGTACCTGCGATGACAGGTTCGCCTGTTCATCCGGCGACAGCGCCACCACCGGCCGTGCCAAATCGGGGTGCAGATCTTCCCTCCGCAACAGCATCAGAGTGATGTGCGGCGCATGGGCCACCAAACTCGACCTCGCATCTGCTTCCTCGAGATTTAGGCCGTAGGGTGCGTGATATGTCTTAACGTCCAGCCCTTCCAGCGCGCCCGCCAGGCAGAGCCAGGGGTCCAGCAGCTCGCTGGTGTAACTGTGTACGATTCCCAGGCGAATTTCCTGCATCGCCGGTGCCAGGCCGGCCGCATGATCGATCAGCCGCTGGATCTGGGACAGCATCGGTGGAGCCGTCTGTCGCAAGGCCTGCCTCAGGGCGTCACGGCTCCCCAACGCCAACAATTTCTCTAAATCGAGCTTCCTATTCGACATCTGGTACGGATCCACTTCGTTCGCGATCGTACATGCGCCCCACGACGCGCTATATTATAGGGCCAAGCGTGCTATATGCACTTCATCGTTCGCTCCTTCCTCGTTTTCGGTGTAGCGCCATCGGATTGTTATTGTGACGAATACCCGCCAACAACTCGTAAAGACGAAAGTTGTCTTAACGGTCGACACCGAGCCGTCGATCGCCGGAGCGTTTTCGGGGAACGAAGCCGCCACACCCTTAATCCATGAGCCGGTGGCAGGCATGGTGGAAGGCAAGAGCGAAGCGCTAGGATTTCTCATCGAGACGCTAACCGACCACGGGCTGGTCGCGACTTTTTTTGTCGAGACCGTGCACACCCGCTACTTTGCCGACCGACTGATGGGCGGCTATGTTGAGCGGCTGCTGCGTGCACACCAGGATGTGCAATTGCACCTGCACCCTTGCTGGTTGTCGTTCAAGGACGGCAAGCTCGACCGTTCGAACCCGGTAACCGATCATTGCCATGAACTGGAAACCGGGCGACTGACGGCCCTGATTGATGAGGGCGCGGATCAGATCAGAACCTGGACCGGGATGCGGCCGACCGGCATGCGAACGGGCAACTTTTCCACCGCGCTGTCGGTGTTCGAGGCCATGCGCGAAGCGGGTTTGAGCCGTGCGTCAAACATCTGCCTCGCCGCGCACCGCCCACCGGAGCCCGAGCTGGCGGTGCCGGGCGGCGTGCACGATTTTGCCGGCATCCGCGAACTGCCGGTAACCTGCTTTTTCGACGTGGGCCCGGTGGGGCGCGGACGCCTACGCCCTATGCAAGTCACCGCACTAACAGCCCGCGAGCAGATCAGGCTCCTCGACGCGGCTCATGATGTCCAAAACCCGGTCGTCGTGATCGTCACTCACCCGTTCGAGTTCGTGAAAAAGCAAGATTTCCGGTACACCAACCTCCGGTCCAATCGAATAATCCAGGACCGTTTCCGACGCTTGTGCGCATTCCTGTCCGCGAACAGCGACAGGTTTGAGGTCGTGCCTCTCGCCACTGCCGCGGACGCGGTCGACGATCGCCAGGGATGGACCGAATTGTCGGGAAATGCGTTCAACTCGATTGTTCGCGCCGCTGCAAACGCCGTAAACGATCGTATCAGCTTCATCTAAACAGCGTGCTCGCTGTCCCGGGGAATGGCTCTCCATCCGTTGACCCGCGTTCTATAGACCCGATCCACATCGCCGTCTCCTCTAACTGCCGATGCGATATGCTAAGATTCGTCAGCCGGTGGCACCGAGCCGACATATGAACGTTGCAAAAACCGCAGTTTGTCTGCTCCTACTGTTGTTGGTCACGGTGATGGGTGCCGGTCAGGTCTGGGGACAATCGGGGGCACCGGGAACGAAACTCCGCCGCGTCGTACTGCGTGACACGGAAGCGATGGTCAGCTCAGCCTCGCAGTACCGTACCAGGGAAGGGGAGGGGTACCAGCAATGCACCCCTAACGGCATCCCTGCATTGGAACTCGTGACGCCGCCCAAGCACGGGACCGTCCGATTTGTTGTTGCCGATCTTGGTGTCCCGAAAGGGTCGGGCTGCATGAACTCGGTGTACGGACAGGCGATCTTATATCGACCGGCCCCCGGGTTCGTCGGCCGAGATCGGCTTACCTACGATGTTCCGGCTGACCCGACGGCGTTCGTCCGCCTGGGACCGCCCCCAGGGCCGTGGACCGTATTCGTGGTCGTACGTGACAAATAGCAGACTAACGTGCGAGGTATCCCCCGTCGACCGGCAGAGTGACGCCGGTGATGTAGCGCGCCATGTCAGAGGCGAGAAAGACTGCCGGCCCGGCGATGTCCTCGGGCGTGCCGATGCGGCCCAGCGGGATCCGGCTCGCGAAATTGGCCATGTAGGCGGCATCCTCGCGCGCCTTGGCATTGAGCGGGGTCGCGGTAAAGCCGGGACCGATCGCATTGACGCGAATGCCGAGCGGCGAGAGCTCGATCGCCAGCGCTTTGGTCAACAGGCGCACACCGCCCTTCGAGGTCGTATAGGCCGCCGAGTTCGGCAGTGCCACAAAGGACTGGATCGAACCGATGTTGATGATCGAACCCTTGGTCTGGCGGAGCTGGTCGAGAAAGGCCGTAACCATGTTGTAGGGACCGTCGAGATTAACGGCCAAGGTTGCGTCCCAATCCGCGCGTGCATTCGACTCCATCACCGTCCCACGCCGGATGATCCCGGCGTTGTTGACGAGGATCGAGATGGCTCCGGCACGCGACCGTACATCGTTTGCCAAGCCATCGCACCGGCCGCGGTCGGTGACATCGCAGGCAAAGCTCGCCGCTGAGCCGCCGATCACTGCCGCCGTGCGATCGGCAGTGGCTCCGTCGATATCAACCGCGATGACGCGGGCTCCCGCGTCTGCCATCGCATGCGCGATCGCTTCGCCGATCCCGGACCCGGCGCCGGTAATCAGCGCGACCCGATCGGCGAGCAAGCCGGTCACGCTTCGCGCTTTGGGTTAGCCCCTCACCCCAGCCCTCTCCCCGCGAGCGGGGAGAGGGAGGGCCCCGCGAAGCGGGAGGGTGAGGGGCAGTTGTCGAGCTACCTCGGTTACATCGCGGCCATGCGAGTGGCGCGTCGGCGCGCCAGAGGCGTCGCCGGCTCCGGGGCCGGGGCGGTCTGCATCCGGCCATTGTCGCGGGGCAGCCACCAATCCCACTCGTCCGCACCCATCTGGTAGTACATCAGGTTCTGCTTGGTATTACGGTTGACGAGCTTGCGGTTGTAGAGCGGATGCGTGATCGAGCGGACCTCATGCTCGATCTTGAACAGGCACTTCCCGGTGTCGAGGCAGGCGATGTCCTCGAAGCGGTACTGGTGCTGGCTGCTTTCCTCGGTGATCAACCCGCGTTTTTCGAGTTCGTCGTGCGGCCCCGAGAACTCCTGAATGTAGACCTGGAGGTGGTGGCCGTCGAATTCGGGGATCTTCTTGTCGGTCTCGCGGAAGACCAGGCATTGACCGAAGCCGGCGCTGACGCGTGCGGCGCGGCCCTCGCCATTTTCCTCGATCTTGACCGGCGCGTAAAAGATCTCGCGGTAGAAGCGCGCGATCCCGTCCGCGGCCCCTTCCGGCACGTCGAATTCGACATAGGGCATGCCGAGGCTGACAGGGCCGAACTTCTCGGGCTGCGGTTCATAGAGGCGGAAGCGGTTGCCCCACGGGCAGGTCGCCTCGACATAGGCGTTATGCTGCTTGCATTCGAATTTGCTGCCCTCGAGGCGGGGCTTCACCGTGGCGAGGCGTTCGCACAGATCCTCGAGGCTCGGCACGACGAGCCCGACATGCCCGCGCAACACGTTCGGGTCGCCCTTCGGCAAATGGAACTGGCTCTTGCCGACATTGACCCACATGTTGTTGGTGCCGGGCATCATGTACGGGTCGCGGGTCAGGCCGAGCCCGGCGAGGTAGAAATCGGAAGCGGGCTCCTGGTCGGGGACCCGCAGGTTGACATGTTCGAGGCCGACGATGTTGCCGACGTCCTCGGCCGTGCGGTCATACTTCGGTTGAGTTTGTGCCATCTGGCCCTCCTAAATTGCCGATCTGCCGGTGCTGATCGGCCGTGCCATAGTTCGGCGTGTAAACGCCCTCTATCAAAACAGTTTTTCGAACCTCTCGTCTACTGGAACGCGATAGCCGTTCGCTAAACTGTTGGTTTCGTTCGCCATGCCGACGACGGCTAGCACCTCGCCGAGCATCTCGGGGGTCATCCCCGCCCGCTTCGCGGCGGCGCCGTGCGAGGCAATGCAATAGGTGCAGCCGTTGCTGACGCTGACCGCGAGGTAGACGAGCTCTTTGGTCAAGGGATCGAGCGCACCCGGTGCCATCACCTCCTTTATGCTCTCCCAAGTGCGTCGCAAGGTCGGCGGGTGGTTGGCCAGCGCCTTCCAGAAATTATTGATCCAATTCGTCCCACGCGTCGTCATGATGTCGTCGTAGACTGCACGGATCTCGGCGCTCGCCTCGTCGTATTCGATCAGCCGCGCCGCCGTCATTCTTCTCTCCTCAGCTCCCGATCAAGCCGTCGCGATACGAACAGGCCGAGCATACGGAAGTCGCTGACGATCGACCAGCCCGGATGCCCGAAAGTTGCAGGCTGGTTGTGCTCGAAGACAAGATGGCCGAACCAGGCGAGAGCATAGCCAATGATCGGGGCAGCCAAGAGCCAGCGCCAATCCCAGGTCGCGCCGGCGGCGAGGAGGGCCGCCACCCCGAAGAGGGTGCCAAGATAGTGCAGCATGCGAGTGCGCGGGTGGGCGTGCGCAGCGAGATACACCCGCCAGAACTCGGGGTAGGTCATCGCCAGGGGTGCTTGTAAAGCGCCGCCCGTCGTCGTAAGTCAGCCTTGATCATTCCCCTATCCGCCGTGGAGCCTGATATGGGTTTCAAAGTAGCGGTGGTCGGCGCTACCGGCAATGTCGGACGCGAGATGCTGACCACGCTGGCCGAGCGCAATTTCCCCGCCGATGATGTCGTCGCATTGGCCTCGTCGCGCTCGATCGGCAAGGAGGTCTCCTTTGGCGAGGACGATGTCCTCAAGGTCCATGGGCTCGACACTTACGATTTTCGTGGGGTCGACATTGTCCTTTCTTCGCCGGGCGCCAAGGTCTCGGCTGTGTTTGCGCCCCGCGCAACCAAGGCTGGAGCCGTGGTCATCGACAACACCTCCTACTTCCGCATGGAGCCGGATGTGCCTTTGGTCGTACCGGAGGTCAACCCGCAGGCAATCGCGCAGTGCACCAAGCGCGGCATTATCGCCAACCCGAACTGTTCGACGATCCAGATGGTGGTTGCTCTAAAGCCGCTGCACGACTTGGCGCAGATCAAGCGAGTGGTCGTCGCGACCTACCAGTCGGTCTCCGGAGCCGGCCGTGCCTCGATGGACGAGCTGTTCAACCAGACCCGCGCGATCTATGTGAACGATCCGATCAAACCCGAGCTTTTCACCAAGCAAATCGCCTTCAACGTGATCCCGCATTGCGATGTCTTCATGGACGACGGCGCGACCAAGGAAGAGTGGAAGATGGCGGCCGAAACCCGCAAGATCCTCGACCCGGACATCGCGGTGACGGCGACCTGCGTGCGGGTTCCGGTCTTTATCGGCCACGCTGAGGCGATCAATGTCGAATTCGAGCGGCCGCTTGGTGAAGACGACGCGCGTGCCGTCCTGCGGCGCACGCCCGGGATTACGGTGGTCGATCACCGGTCTGACGAGGGGTATGTGACACCGGCCGAGGCAGCCGGTGAGGATCCCGTTTACATCAGCCGTATCCGGCGCGATCCGACCGTCGCGCACGGGCTCAACCTGTGGGTCGTTGCCGACAATTTGCGCAAGGGTGCCGCGCTTAACGCCGTCCAGATCGCCGAAATCCTGGTCCGCGATCATCTCGGCGGGCGGCGCCTTGGCCGGCGATCGAACGTCGAGCCTCTGCGTCGCACGACCCATTAGTGCCCTGCAATCGTAAACAGAGAGTCGCCCCTCACCCAACCCTCTCGCCGCATGGCGGGGAGAGGGCGGGACCCGCGTAGCGGGAGGGTGAGGGGCTACGAGCGACCACTGCCGGCGCCTTGGCCTCCGAAGCGCCTGAGATCGCTCGATCCGGACCGGTTGGGTACGCCGCCCCGACGGCCGATCGCTTCCTCGGACACAAGATCAGCCCGCTCACGCGACGTCGTCTCGACAGCTTTTGTCGCAATCGGCGCGGCTTCTGGTCGCTGTGGATCTTTCTCGCGGTGTTTCTCGTCACCCTGTTCGCCGAATTCATCGCCAACGATCGGCCGATCCTGGTGCGCTTCAATGGCGCTTGGTATTTCCCGGTACTCGCCGATTACCCGGAGACGACATTCGGCGGCGAATTTCCGACCGCGGCCGATTACCGTGACCCGGCGGTCAAGAAGCTGATCACGGCCAAGGGTTGGATGCTGTGGCCGCCGATACCGTTTAGCTACAGCACGATCAATTACGACCTGCCAAGCCCCGCACCCTCACCGCCATCGAGCGTCAACTGGCTCGGCACCGACGATCAGGGGCGGGACGTGCTGGCTCGGCTGATTTACGGCTTTCGCATTTCGGTCTTGTTCGGCCTGGTGCTGACCGCGATTTCATCGGTGATCGGCGTCGCCGCAGGTGCCGTGCAAGGCTATTTCGGCGGTCGTACTGACTTGTTGTTCCAGCGCTTTATCGAAGTGTGGTCAGGCATGCCGCAACTCTATCTGTTGATCATTCTGGCGACGTTCATCCAGCCCAGCTTCTGGTCGTTGCTAGGGTTGCTGCTGTTGTTCTCGTGGATGGAGCTGATCGGTGTCGTGCGCGCCGAGTTCCTGCGTGCGCGCAATTTCGATTATGTGCGGGCAGCGCGCGCGCTTGGCGTCTCCGACACCCTCACCATCTTCCGGCACGTTCTGCCCAATGCGATGGTCGCGACCGTCACCTTTCTGCCCTTCATCATCGGTGGTTCGGTCACCGTCTTGACTGCACTGGATTTTCTCGGCTTCGGGTTGCCGCCCGGCTCGCCGTCTTTGGGTGAGATGCTGTCGCAGGGCAAGGCCAATCTCCAGGCCCCCTGGCTGGGCATTGCTGCCTTTCTCGTATTGGCGCTGATGCTGAGCCTACTGATGTTCATCTTCGAGGCGGTGCGCGACGCGTTCGACCCGCGCAAGGTAGTGCTGTGAATTCTGGGCGAAGCGGCGCTTCGCCCTACGCGGCAGGCGTTTCCCAGGGAAACGCCGACACCCGGGCGGGAGCCCCGTTGCTCGAAATCCGCAATCTTAGTGTCACCTTCGCCGGCCGTGGAGGGGCGCCGCCGGTCGCGGCGGTGAAGGGCCTGTCGCTTTCCCTCAGACGTGGCGAGACGCTTGCGCTCGTCGGCGAGAGCGGATCGGGCAAGAGCGTCACCGCGCTATCGATCCTCCAGCTACTGCCCTACCCGCTCGCAGCCCACGGCGCGGGGAGCAGCATCCGGTTTGCCGGCGAGCAACTGGTCGGCGCCGCGCCCGAGCAACTGCGGCAGGTGCGTGGCAATCGTATTGCGATGGTCTTTCAGGAGCCGATGACCTCGCTCAACCCGCTGCACACACTCGAGCGGCAGATCGGGGAGACGCTTCTCGTCCACAAGCACATGGCTGCCGCATCGGCGCGCGAGCGGATCCTCGAACTCTTGCGGCTGGTCGATCTGCCGGATGCCGAGAGCCGGCTCGATGCCTATCCGCACCAGCTCTCGGGCGGCCAGCGTCAGCGGGTGATGATCGCGATGGCGATCGCCAACGAGCCCGACATCCTGATCGCGGACGAACCGACGACCGCGCTCGACGTGACGATCCAGGCGCATATCCTGCAGCTTCTGCGGGATTTGCGAGAGCGCCTCGGGATGGCGCTGCTCTTGATCACCCACGATCTGACGATCGTCCGCAAGATGGCGGACGAGATTTGCATCATGACCCAGGGCGAGATCGTCGAGACCGGCCCACCCGCCGGCATCTTCGCCCATCCGCGGCACCCCTACACCCGTCGCCTGCTCGCCGCCGAGCCGAAGGGTCGGCCGCCACGCGCCGACCCCGTCGGGCCGGAGCTGATGGCGGCGGACGACCTTAGGGTGTGGTTCCCGATCCGCAGCGGCGTGCTGCGTCGGGTGAAGGGTCACGTCAAGGCGGTGGACGGCGTCTCGCTCGCGGTGCGCCAGGGCACCACCCTCGGCGTGGTCGGCGAAAGCGGCTCGGGCAAGACGACGCTCGGACTGGCGCTCCTGCGCCTGACAGAGGCGGAGGGGCATATTCGCTTCGCCGGACAGGACATCAGAACGCTTGGCCAGCGCCAATTGCGGCCATTGCGGCGCGAGATGCAGGTGGTCTTTCAGGACCCGTTTTCGAGCCTGTCGCCGCGGCTCTCGGTCGCGCAGATTATCGAAGAGGGGCTGAAGGTACACCGTCTGGCATCGAGCGCCGCGGAGCGCCGACGGCTGATCGAGACGGCACTCGCCGAGGTCGGGCTCGACGCGCAAGCGGCTGAGCGCTACCCGCACGAATTCTCGGGCGGCCAGCGCCAGCGCATCGCGATCGCTCGCGCACTCGTGCTCAAACCGCGCTTTGTCGTGCTCGACGAGCCGACCTCGGCACTGGATATGTCGGTGCAGGCGCAGATTGTCGAATTGTTGCGCGAATTGCAATCACGCCATGGCCTGGCCTATCTGTTCATCAGCCACGATCTGCGGGTCGTCCGCGCGCTGGCGCACGAAATCTTGGTCATGAAGGATGGCCGGATCGTCGAGGCGGGCTCGACCGAACAGGTCATGACGGCCCCCGAGCACCCCTACACACGTGCCCTGATGGCCGCCGCCTTCGACCTCGCTGCGGTACCCGCCTAGAGGACTCGGGGGATGCAGCGCGGTAGAAGGCCGTAATTATGGGTAACTGTTGCCACCTCAGCGGCCGGGAGCGGGCCTTATGACCGGACCTTAGCGGGCCGGTCTTGGATATTCGCGGTTATTAGTTGCGGTTCGGTCGGCTGGCCAGACGCGGTCAGCCGATTGTCAAGTCGACGCCAGTTGTAGATCGTCTCAGGGTCGCCATGAAACATAACGATCCTGGCGCAAGCCGACGAGGTGCGGTCGATTTCGGCCCTCACGACCAACGCGATCCGATCAGGGGGCTCGCGTCCGGCTGACGGGCTACGACAGCTTCCGCTGCTCTTCCAACTCCGTCCAGACCTCGAACAAGCTGGCGGTGTGCGCCTCGTCATCTGCGACCGCGTCGGCAATGGCGCTGCCCAGCATGTTGAAGGCATCTTCTTCGGTGTTGTCGATCTGCAAGACCCCGAGAGCTTCCGCGATATACTCGCCGATAAGCTCCTGGTCGGTGGTCGCCTTGGACTTCTCGATGCATCCCGCGATCACCGCCATCGGATTCGGTTCGGACATTGCAGATGTTTCCTCTAGTTCTTCACCGCTTGGAGTCACGGTAGCCGAGGGCTGCCCTAGCTCCTACCCGTAACGGCGAACTCATGGTAGTTAGGGAACGCCCCATTTGTGCGCCAGACGCGCATAGGTCCCGTCCTGCTTCATCTCGGACAACACCCCGTTGACCGCTGCTAAAAGCAAGGGACTGTTCTTGTTGAACCCGATGCCGAGCGGCTGCGGATCGTCCGGAAGCTGAGCCACGATGCGCAGACCGGGGGTTTGCCGGGCGAGCCATGCAGCCACCGGATAGACCTTCATCACCGCGGTAATGCGCCCGGCGGCGAGGTCGGTCATTGCGTCGGCGATATGATCGAACGGATAGACCTTGACCTTACCGATCTGTCCGCGCCTCTGCATCGCGATCGCCACATCATAGTCTGTGGTGGCAGCCTGGACTCCGACCTCGTCGTCCTTCAGATCGGCGAGGCTGCGAATTTGCGGCGTTTTGGTGCCGTTGATCACCAGACTGAGAGCGGTGGTCATGTAAGGGTCGGACCAAATCAGCGTCGCTTGCCGAGCCGGCGTGATCGTGATGCCCCCGATGATGCAGTCATAGCGCCCATCCTGCATCTGCTGCAGGATGATCTCCCATTGGGTGTTCACGAATAGCGGCTCTAAGCGCAATCGGTGGGCGATCTCTCTGATCAGATCAACCTCGAAGCCGACCTTCTTGCCCTGGAGGATGTATTCGAAGGGCGGATTTACGAAATAGGTGCCGATCCGCAGGATTCCGGGTACCAGAGTCAGCGCTTTTGGAGACGCGCCGTAATCGGCGCTACCGCTCATCGTCAGTAACAACAGCGCAGCGATCGCGGATGATCGCCAAGTCATTGGCCCGGCGTGAAACAGTGGCTCTCCCGAGATCAACCGACGAGCCCGTATTTGACAAGTCCCCGATCGGGAGGTCCGCGGGCTATTGACCGTCCGCTCACGGCCGATCGTCCGACCACGTGCTCGCATGGATCGCCATTTTTCGACGCCTCAAATTTCCATTGTAATTCGATTGTTAGAGCCGGCTAAATTCGTTGTTCGGCTGAATTTATTCCGTTGATCCGCCAAGTAACGAATTTCCTCTGCAAGCCCTTGAGATTCGGTTCTATTTTCCGGCGGGAAGAGGCTCCTTTGCTTTGACAAAGCAATTTTTCGTTGTATTTGGGCCCGGCCGGGAGGGCAGGCGCCCACGGTTGAGGCTACCCGTCGCCGTGCCTCGGGAGGTCGATGTCGAGCCAGCCAAGCGGGGTCACCGTGGTACGGTCGCCCAGGCGCAGGAATACGGTGGTCATTGCCGACTCGACGATCGCCGGCCCGTCGATGATTTGCGAGGGCGCCAGCGCGTCGAAATCGTAGACCGGTACCGAGACCCAGTCTTCGAGATAGATCCGCCGCTCGGTGCGGGGTATGGCGGGCGACGCTTCCGGCAGGGCCGGTTCCAGCGGCAATGCAGCGAGGATGCCGGCTACCGCCACCCGCGCGTTGACCAGCACCGTTTCCTGATCGGGCAAAGAGTAGGTGTAGAGCTCCTCGTGGCGGCGGTGAAACCGCTCGACGATTTGCAGCAGCGGATCGGCTTGGGACCAATCGAGCCCGTCGAGCCCGACCGTGATCTCGAAGACCTGCTCACCATAGCGCATATCGACCGAGCGGGTCGCCCGTGCCGGCCCGTCGAACGAGGCACGCAGCCGAGCAAAGCCCTCGGCCTCCATCTCCTCGAACAGGCGCTTCAGCGCTCCGCGATCGAGCGTTCTGGTGTCGCCGATGTGGCTGCGCGCGACCTCGAAGCGCAGATCGGTCGCGAGCATGCCCCAGGCCGACAGCACGGCGGCAACGCGCGGCACAACAACCCGCTCGAGATCGAGCTGGCGGGCGATTTCGGTCGCGTGCAGCCCCGAGGCACCGCCGAAAGCGAACAATGCGAAGCGTCTCGGATCGACGCCGCGGCGGACCGAGACGAGCCGCACCCCCTCGGCCATCCTCGTGTTGACGACCCGGTGGATGCCCAGCGCCGCGCTGACCCGATCGATGCCGAGGGCGGTGGCGATGTCGCCGACAGCCGCCTCGGCGGCGGCACGGTCGAGCCTGCGCCGTCCGCCAAGAAAGGCCTCCGGGTCGAGATAGCCGAGCACCAGATTGGCGTCGGTTACGGTCGCGGCACTGCTTCCGTTACCGTAGCAGGCAGGACCCGGAACAGCGCCCGCACTCTCCGGGCCGACATGCAGGATCCCGCCAGCATCGACCCTCGCGATCGATCCGCCGCCGGCGCCGATGCTGGCGATGTCGAGGCTGCTGAGCGCGATTGTTTGGCCGGCGACCCGACGTGCCGCCGCTAAACTCGGCCGGCCTTCGACGATCAGCGAGATGTCGGTGCTCGTCCCGCCCATGTCGAACGGGATTAGGTTGCCTTCGTTGATCAGCCGCGCAGCGTAGACGCTGCCGGCGACGCCGCCAGCCGGCCCCGAGAGCACCGCACCCGCGGCCAGCCGACTCGATTCATCGATCGGAGCAACGCCGCCGTGTGACTGGATGATCAAGGTCGGCCCCGCATACCCAGCCTCGGCAAGCCGCAGCTCGAGCGCTTCCAGATAGCGCGACAGCACAGGGCCGACATAGGCGTTGACAACTGTCGTCGAAACCCGTTCGAACTCCTTGATTTGCGGCAATACATCCGAGGACAGCGCGACATAGGCATCGGGCAGAGCCCGAGTCATGGCCTTACGCGTGGCGTGCTCGTGGCCCGGGTCGCGCCAGGAATGCAGATAACAGACCGCCACCGCATCGACCCGCTCGCTACGCAGAGCCGCGAGCGCGCGATCGAGCGAGGCATGGTCGAGCGGCGTCTCGATCCCGCCATCGGCGCGCATCCGCTCGCGCACGCCGAGGCGCAGTTTGCGGGGGACCAGCTGCTCCGGCGGCGGGAGGCGCAGATTGTAGCGGTCGTCCTTAAGCCCCTCGCGCATCTCGATCACATCGCGGTGGCCTTCGGTCGTCAGCAGCCCGACCTTGGCACCCCGCCACTCGAGCAGCGCGTTGGTCGCGACGGTCGTGCCATGGACGATGCGCTCGGTCTCGGCCAACAGCGCCGACCGGTCGCGGCCCAGCGTGTCGGCCAGCAGCTGCAACCCGTCGAGGACGCCGATCGACGGGTCAGCCGGGGTCGAGGGAACTTTGGCCAAGGTCGTCCGACCCAAGTCGTCGACCGCGACCAGATCGGTAAACGTGCCGCCGACATCGATGCCGATGCGGTACATCGATCAGCGCTTCGCGTCCGGGGAGCTGACGAACCCGTTCGCGATGTCGCGTGCGGTGGCATCGGGGTGGCGGAGCGCCGGTTCGCCCCAGCCTCCGCCACCACCCGATTCGAGGACCAAAACATCGCCCGGGCGGATCTGAAGGCCGACTTCCTTGGTCTTGATCGCGCGCGTCGGCTGTCCCTTCGAGTAGAGCGTGTAGCGATGCGGTACGCCGTCGGCGCCGCCTAGGATGCCGCAGGCGCCATAGCGCACGCCGTCGCCTGCGGTGTTGCCGAGGGCCGGCTCGGCGGTCTCGACGACCATCTCGACCACCCCACCCGGACCGCCGCGGTATTTGCCTGCACCCCCGGAATCGGGGCGGAATTCGTGGCGGCGGAAGAATAGCGGAAAGCGCACCTCGGTGACTTCGAGGCTGCCGAATTTGATCCCGCCCGCCGCCTGCCACTCGCCTGCCCCCGGCCACCCGTCACCCGCCGGAGAGGCGCCGCCGCCGGGCCGCGCCTGGAAGAAATGCCAGATGAACGGCTTGCCGCCAGGGACAGCTGCGCGCGGGTCCCTGCCTTGGATCGCGATGCGGAAACGGCGGCCCCAGCCGGCCATCGCGCGCTCAGGGCAGGCCGGCGCCAATGCCTTGATAATCGCCTCGAGGATCTCCTGGGCGCAATGATTGGTGGCCAAGGTGACCGGAGCACCGGGGTTCGCCCACACCACCGTACCCGGCTTCGCGATCACCTTGATCGGACGGAAGGTACCGTCATTCTTCGGCGTCTGCGGATCGATCAGGTAGGACAGCGCCACCACGACCGCCGAATACATATTCGGGTAGGAAGAATTGACAAAGCTGCCCACTTCTTCGTGCGAGTCGGAGAGATCGATCACGAGATCGCTGCCGCGTTTGGTGACGGTCGCGCGGATGTGGATGTCGCTGTTGCCGCGGCCGTCATCGTCGAGGAACGCCGCGCCGCGGTAGACGCCGTCCTTCCATCGCGCGATCTCCGCCCGGGTCTGGCGCTCCGCACCATCGAGCACCGCCTCGATCGCCGTGTCCGTGACTGGCCAGCCGAACTCGGCCGCCAATGCCAAGAGGCATCGCTCGCCGACATGCGCCGAGCCGATCATCGCGGCGAGATCGCCGCGGAAGTCGCGCGGGTGACGCACATTGGTGGCGATCATCTCGAGCAGGTCTCGGCGCACCGCTCCACGGTCGTAGAGCCGCAGCGGCGTGATGCGCAGTCCCTCCTGCCAGATGTCGGTCGCCGCGGCGTTGTAAGCTCCGTGGGTGGCGCCGCCGATGTCGCTCTGATGCGCGCGATTGATCGACCAGAAGCGCGGCCGGTCTCCCTCGAACACCGGCACGAAGGCGGTCAAGTCGGGCAGGTGATTGCCGCCGTGATAAGGGTCGTTCAACAGAAAAACGTCGCCCTTATGGATGTCGTCGCCGAAGAACTCGGTCACGGCCCTCGCTGCGTAAGGCAGCGCTCCGACATGGATCGGCACGCGCTCGGCTTGCGCGATGAGCCGACCGTCGAGGTCGCAGATCGCGGTCGAGAAGTCGCGGCTCGAATTGAGGATCTGCGAATAGGAGGTTCGCAGCATCGCTTCGCCCATCTCCTCGACAATCGCCAGCAGGCGATGCTGAATGACCGAGGTGACGATCGGGTCGACCGGGGGTGTCGGAGGGTTCGCCAAATTCTCACTCCTGCAAGGCGTCGGGGAAGGGCAAGTGCAGGATCAGAGCCATGCTCGGCCCCTGGAACCATTGCGGCAAGGGCGGGACGCGGCGCACGGCCGCGATCATCAGCTCGACCCGAGCATCGATATCCTGCCACCCCGAGCTATGCACCACCTTGATCATCTCGATCGTGCCGTCGTCGAGCACCACGAACTCGATCTCCGCCTCGCCGCGGCGGCCGCCGATCATCGACAAGGGCAGCAAATTGTAGTGCTGCCGAATGAGCGAGTGGACATAGGCTAGATATTCGTCGCGCGTGGCAGCAGGACCGGGATATCTAGCACGACGCGCCTCGGCGTGAGCCGGCTCCTCGGTCCAGTGGAGCGATTGTGGCGCGGCAGGGTTCGACTTCGGCTTCGGCTTAGGGGGCGCGGGTTTTTCCGGAGGAGGAGGCGGCACAATCGCTGCGGTCTGTGTTTCGCTCGGTGGCGGCTGAGGCTCCTCCGGCGGTGGTGGTGGCACGACATCGGCGGTCTGTTGCGGCGTTTCGCTGGGCCGCACCTCCGCCGGCGGTATATCCTTCGCGGCCGGCGCGTCGCTCGGCTCTCGGCTGGCTTTCTTCGCTTCGGTGTCGCCGAGGTCCTCGGAGGCAATCCGACCCGGTGGCGGCGGTTTGAATTCCGGCTTCGGCGGCACTGGTGATGGCGGCGGAACCGGCTTCTGTGGCTGCTCCGGTGGTGGTGGTGCGAGCACCAGCTGCACGGCGATCGGCTCAATCTCGGGCGGCGCTGTAATCGGCCACTCGATCAGCAACAGCAGCGGCAGCAGATGCACCACGAGCGAGCCGATCGGCCCGAGCCACCGCGCCTTTTCACGCTCCGCGATCGGACCGAGGCGCTCCGGTGGATCGAGCCGCAACAGGTCGGTCGACACCAGACGCGGCGCGCCCGTGAGCATTGGCTCGCGGCGGCGCTCCTCAGGTGGTCCGAGTGTGCGCAACACTGTCGCCGGTCATCCCGCGGCGAGGGAAAGCCAATCGGCCTCGTCGAGCAATTTGACGCCGAGGGCGGCCGCCTTTGTCGCCTTTGAGCCGGGGTCAGCGCCGGCCACGACATAGTCGGTCTTGGCCGAGACCGAACTCGTGACATTAGCGCCGAGCGCTTCGGCCCGCGCCTTCGCCTCGGACCGGCTCATCGATTCGAGCGACCCGGTAAAGACGATCGTCTTGCCGGCAAGCGGCGAGGCGGCGCGCTGCGCCGGCGCTTCCCAGTCGAGCACCGTGACTTCCCGTGCCAGATCGTCGAGCACGGCGCGGTTATGCGGCTCGGCGAAGAAACCGATCACGTCGGCCGCCATTTCCGCGCCGATCCCGTGGATATCGAGCAACCCCGCCAGCGCCTCGCTCGCCGGATCCTGTGCGGCTTCCATTTCGCGCCGCCAATTGGCGAGCGAGCGATAGTGACGCGCGAGCAGCCGCGCTGTCGCCTGGCCGACCTGCGGAATGCCGAGCGCATTGATGAACCGGTCGAACGCAATCCGTCGCCGCTCGTCGATCGCAGCCATCAGATTGCGAGCGCTGATCTCGCCCCAGCCCTCGCGTTTCATGATAACGGCGGGATCGAGCCGGAAGATGTCGCCAGGCTGTCGGATCAGCCCGTCCTGCCAAAAGGCGGTGATATGTTTCTCGCCGAGTCCCTCGACGTCAAAGCAGTCACGCGAGACAAAGTGCCGGAGGCGCTCGACGGCTTGCGCCGCGCAGATCAGCCCGCCGGTGCAGCGCCGCGCGACCTGGCCCGGCTCGCGCACCGCGAGGCTGCCGCAGATCGGGCAGTGGTCGGGAAATACATAGGGCTGCGCGTCCTTTGGTCGGCGGTCGAGCACGACCGAGACGATCTGCGGAATCACGTCGCCGGCGCGCTGCACCACGACGGTATCGCCGATGCGGACATCCTTGCGGGCGATCTCGTCCTCATTGTGCAGAGTGGCGCGCTGCACGACGACACCGCCGACGGTGATCGGCTCGAGCATCGCCACCGGGGTCAGCGAGCCCTGGCGGCCGACCTGGATCCCGATGTCGCGCAGCACCGTCTGCGCCTGCTGCGCCGGAAATTTTTGCGCGACCGCCCAGCGCGGCGCCCGGCTGACCATGCCGAGCCGCTCCTGCAGAGCGAGGTCGTTGACTTTGTAGACCACACCGTCGATGTCGTAGGGCAATTCCGACCGCTCGGCGGCGATCTCGCTGTAAAAGGCGAGCGCTTGATCGACTCCGCGGCAGAGCCGCGAGCGCGGGTTGACGGTAAATCCCCATTCGCGAAACCGCGCCAGAGCCTCGGCGTGGGTGCGCGCGAAGGCCGCACTCGCCTCGCCCCACGCATAAGCAAAGAATTTGAGCGGCCGGCGCGCCGTGATCGTGGAATCGAGTTGGCGCAGCGAGCCGGCAGCGGAGTTCCTGGGGTTGGCGAAGACCGGTTCGCCCGCGGCCGCGCGCTCCTCGTTCAACGCAAAGAACCCGGTGCGCTCCATATAGACTTCGCCGCGGATCTCGATCAGCTCGGGCCATTCCTTGCCGGCAAGCGCCTCGGGTATGGTCGCCAAGGTGCGCAGGTTGGTGGTGACATTCTCGCCGGTGACGCCGTCGCCGCGGGTGGCTCCCTGCACAAGGCGGCCCCGCCGGTAGGTCAACCCGATCGAGAGCCCGTCGATCTTGGGCTCCGCCATGATCTCGATCACGTCCTCGGCGACCGCCGCCGCTGTCGCGGTGCGGCGGAAGAAATTGCGGATGCCGGCGAAGAACTCGCGGACATCGGTGTCCTCGAAGGCATTTTCGAGCGACAGCATAGGCCGCGAATGGGTCACTTTGGCGAAACCGGTGGCCGGTGCGGCACCGACGCGGCGCGACGGGCTGTCGGCACGGATCAGCTCGGGAAAGCGCGCCTCGATTGACGCGTTGCGCCGGCGCAGCGCGTCATAGTCGGCATCGGAGATCTCTGGTGCCGCCTCGGTGTGATAGAGCCGGTCATGATGCCCGATCTCCTCGGCGAGCCGGGCGAGCTCGTCGCGGGCTTCCTCTTCGGCCAGCGCATCGACCGGGCGCAAGTCGCGCTGATCGGGGCGCTGCCGCGTGGCGGCCGAAGCGCTCATGCGCGGCCTCCGGCGATCAGGCTCGCGGCCGCGGCGCGCGCCTCGGCAGTAATGATCCGGCCGGACAGCATACGGGCGATCTCCTCCTGTCGCGTATCCGGGTCGAGCTCCTCGACGCGGGTGACGGTATCGCGCTCGGCGAGGCGCTTGGCGACGCGCCAATGATGGGCGCCCCGCGCCGCCACCTGTGGCGAATGTGTTACGACGAGGACCTGCAGGCTCGTTCCCAGGCGTTGTAGCCGCTCGCCAACCGCCGCAGCGACCGCACCACCGATCCCACTGTCGACCTCGTCGAAGATCAGGGTCGGCACCGAGGAGATATCGGCGAGGACGAGCTTCAAGGCCAGCATGAAACGAGACAGCTCGCCGCCCGAGGCGATGCGGGCGAGCGGCCCGAACGGCGCGCCGGGTGTCGTGGTGATCTCGAAATGGACGCGCTCGCAGCCGTGCTCGCCCCACTCGGACTCCGCCAGCGGTGTCAGCACGGTGCGGAACCGCGCCTTGTCGAGCCGCAGGGGCGCCAGCTCTTCCGCCACAGCCGTGTCGAGCCGGTTGGCGGCGCGCGTCCGCGCCCGCGACATCGCTTCGGCCGCGGCAACGAAGCGGGTTCGGGCCTCGGCGGTGGCGACGGCGAAATGCCCGAGGCCTTCGGCCCCTTCTTCGATCTCCGCCAGCTGCGCCGCCATTCGCTGCTGCAACGCAGGCAGGTCGGCGACCGGCAGCTGGTGCTTTCGGCCGAGGGCACGCAATGCAAAGAGCCGCTCCTCGGCCTGTTCGAGCTCCCGCGGGTCGAGATCGAGCCGGCGGGCCGCACCTTCCAGCACGGAAAGCGCTTCGGCGGTTTCGGCCGCGGCACGCTCGGCGGCGGCCAATGGAGCATCGAGAAACCCCTGGGCGCGTTCCCGGGCCCGCTCGAGACGCCGCGTCGCCCGTGCCAGTGCCGCTTGTGCGCCGGCATTGCCGCCGAGCTCGGCGATCGCCTCGGCCAAGGTTTCGGCGAGCCGCTCGGCGTTCTGCAGAAAGCTGCGCCGTTCGGCGAGACTGTCTTCCTCGCCTTCTTCCGGCGCCAGTGCCTCCAGCTCGGCCAGATGATGGCGCAGCAGGTCTTCCTCTTCGCGGCTCGCGGCGAGCAGCCGCGCGGCTTCGGCTTCGTGCTCCCACGCGGCGCGCCAGTCGTGCCAGGCCTGCGCGAGTCCCGCAGGACCGACCGAACTTTCGGCAAATGCGTCGAGGATCATCCGATGGTTGGCCGGATCGAGCAGTCCGCGCTGCTCAAACTGGCCCTGGATCTCGACCAGGCTGTCGCCGAGCTCGCGCAGCAGCCCGACACTCGACGGCGCATCGTTGACAAAGGCACGGCTGCGGCCATCGGTCGCGAGCAGCCGGCGCAGAACGATGGTCTCGCCGTCATCATCGAGCCCGGCCTCGCGCAGGATTGCATGGGCGGGGTGGTTGCGTCCGACCGCGAACTCAGCGCATACCGCCGCCTCCTTCGCGCCGGCGCGCACGAGCCCGGCCTCGGCCCGGCGGCCCAGCGCCAGTCCCAGCGCGTCCAGCAAGATCGACTTGCCGGCGCCGGTCTCGCCGGTTAGCACGCACAGCCCCGGGCGAAAGGCCAGACTAAGCCTATCGATCAGCACAACATCGCGAATGGTCAGCCCGAGCAGCATTCCGCCGATGATACAGGTTTCGAGTTTTCCTGCGGCACGGGAAAATACCGCGAAAACCGCGAATACGCGCCTGATCGGCAGCGAAACCGCGCCGGCAAGCCCTTGTTATTTCAGCAGGCCTTCGGGCAAATTCCCGAAACTGCCGAACCGGGAATTAAATTGGCCGAGCAGGGAAGCGAATCCGCCGAACAGGGAACCGCCACGGATGCCGACCGTCAGCAAGCCGGACCTCTATCGCGATCTCTCCAAGCAGCTCGGGGCCCTGTTCGCTGGCGAGACGGACCGCATCGCCAACGCCGCCAATATGGCCGCACTGATCTATCACGGCTTACCCGACCTCAACTGGGCCGGGTTTTATTTCCGCCGAGGTCAGGGCCTGGTGCTCGGGCCGTTCCAGGGCAAGCCCGCCTGCGTGCGCATTCCGCTCGGCAAGGGTGTCTGCGGCACCGCAGCATCACGGGCTGCGACGGTTCTAGTCGCCGACGTGCGCAATTTTCCGGGTCATATTGCTTGCGACCCGAATTCGCGCTCCGAGCTGGTCGTGCCGCTGATCGACGGCGGTCAGCTGTGGGGCGTGCTCGACCTCGACAGCCCGACCCTTGCACGTTTCGACGAGGCGGATCGAGAGGGCTGCCAACGGCTGGTCGCGGTGTTCGTCGAGCATCACCGCCAATTCCCGGCCGCTTGGCGATAGCTGCCGGAAGGGCCCCTCACCCCGGCCCTCTCCCCGCGAGCGGGGAGAGGGAGGGACCCGCGAAGCGGGAGGGTGAGGGGCGGCGCGCGGAAGAGTGTGGGAGATTTTCTTAGGAGCAGAGCCGATGCAAACCACGACTTCCGGAGCCGTAATCAGCCCGCACCTGCCGGTCCGGCAAGACTGGCTCGACCGACGACGCGAGGAGATCATCGAGCCGGAGCTGCCGATCGTCGACCCGCATCATCACCTGGTCGACCGGCCCGAAACCGGCCGGTACCTGCTGCCGGAGCTCCTCGCCGACACCGCGAGCGGGCATACCATCACGGCGACTGTCTACCTCGAATGGCTCTCGATGTACCGCAAGGCGGGCCCGGTCGAGCGGCGCCCGGTCGGCGAAATCGAGTTCGCCAACGGTGTGGCGGCGATGGCCGCATCCAGGACTTATGGCAAGACGCGGGTATGCGCCGGCGTCGTCGGCTACGCCGATCTGGCGCTCGGCACGGCGGTCGAAAGGGTCCTGGAGGCGATGATCGCGGCCGGCGGCGGCCGTTTCCGCGGCATTCGCTTCATCACCGCCTCGCATCCCGATCAGGCAATCTGGGGGTCGCCGATCATCCGGCCCGCGGGACTGCTAATGGACTCCAGAGTGCGCCAGGGTTTCGCGAGGCTCGCGCCACTCGGTCTCACCTTCGATGCATGGATGTATCACACCCAGCTCGGCGATCTGGTCGACCTAGCGCGCGTCTTTCCCGAGACACACATCGTCCTCGACCATGTCGGCGGGCCGATCGGCCTCGGCCCCTATGCCGGCAAGCGCGACGAGGTCTTCGCAGAGTGGAGCCGGAAGATCCGCGAGCTGGCGGCCTGCCCCAACGTCCATGTCAAGCTCGGCGGGCTCGGCATGCGCATGTTCGGGTTTACCCATCACACCGGCGAATTGCCGCCGAGCTCGGAAGAATTGGCCGCAGCGTGGCGCCCCTATATCGAGACCTGCATCACCGCCTTCGGCCCCGAGCGCGCGATGTTCGAGAGCAACTTCCCGGTCGACAAGGGCAGCTGCAGCTATATGGCGCTGTGGAACGCCTTCAAGCGCATCACTGCCGGCTATTCCGGCGCCGAGAAAGCCGCGCTCTTTGCCGGTACCGCGACCAAATTCTACCGGCTGAGCTAGATTTGGCGTTCGATGTGGCGCGTCCTCCCTCGCCGCTCGTAACAGACCTCGGATATTCGGTTGACTTCCCGATGGTCGTGCTGGCGCGCCATCAGGTGTTCAGTTTGCGGCTCTGTTATGCAACTTCACTCCGGTGCAGACGCCGGAGCTGTGCGATGCCATGCTCGAGATCGGCCGGAAAATGATGACGAGGCCCTCGAGATGGTCTTCAAAGGCATATCGGCGGGCTTTCTGATCGCCGCAGTGGAGAGATCCAGAATGCGGCCTAGTGGAAGGGAGGCGCCTCATTATCTTGTTCGGGCAAATCGAGAGAGTTCCTTGCCTATTGCTCTGGCTGCTTGCGCGCAGCCGGAAGACTCCACGAAAGGAGGACGTTCGACATGACTGAGCCACATGGTCCGCTGCACGGCGTGAGGGTGGTCGCCTGCTCCACTGCGCAAGCCGGCACGGTGCCCTACATGCTGATGGCTGATCTTGGTGCAGAGGTCATCAAGGTCGAGGTGCCGGAGGTCGGCGACAATTCGCGCGGCTCTACCGTCTTGCCCGGGCTGCCCAGCACCTATTTCGAAACCAACAATCGTGGTGTAAAGAGCGTCACTTTGAACTTGAAGACCGCCGAGGGTCGCGAAATCCTGCGCAAGCTGGTCGCGACAGCGGATATCTTCGGACAGAATTTCCGGCCTGGTGCGGCGGAGAAGAACGGTTTCGGCTACGAAGAATTGAGAAAGGTGAACCCGAGGCTCGTCTACATGTCGGTCTCGGGTTACGGCCCCAAGGGACCGCATGCCAATTTGCCGGGGACGGATTCGATGGCTCAGGCGCTCGGCGGCGTTGCGGAAGCTTATTCGACGCCGGGCCAGCCATTGAAGACCGGCATCGTCTCGGTCGCCGACGAAACCTGCGCCATCCTTGCCTTTGGCGGTGCGCTCGCGGCGCTCACCTACGCGCGCAGCACCGGCATCGGCCAGAAGGTCGATTGCTCATTGCTCGGCGGCCAGATCCGCCTGATGGGGTGGACCCTGACGACGGCAATGTGGCGCAACCGCGACCCGGTCACCGGTCAGGCCCGCGTTACCGGCACGCCGCAACGCCCCGGGCTCAGCGCCAGCTTCAATGACCGCGACGGCAAGCCGCTGGTGTTCCAATTGAACGGCGCGCGCAAATGGCGCGACGCGATGACGGCACTCGGCTTTCACGAGGCTCTCGAAAAAGCCGGCTTTGGCGATCTCGGCGTGATCATTACGTCCGAAGAACGGCGAGCAACGCTATTGCGCAGGCTCGATGAGTTGTTTGCGACGGGGTCGCGCGAGGATTGGGTGGCGCGGTTGCGCGGCGCCGACATCGTCGCGGCGCCGATCAATACGTTGCTCGAAGCCTCGAACGACCCGGACGTGCTGGCCAACGGCTACGTGACCGAGATCGACTATCCCAAATTTGGCAAACGGCTGAAGGTTCACGGCTCACCGTGGCACTTCTCCGAGACGCCGGCGCAAATTGGCATCGCCCCCGAGCTTGGCGCGCACAACGACGAAATCCTGTCGCAGCTCGGCTACACCCCGGCCCAGATCGACGATCTGAGAGAACGAAAAATCATCTGACGCCGAAGCGCGATCACCGGAGTAACGCGAAGCAGCGAGTTCAGAAGTCCCTCGCGCGGCTCCCCGCGGAAAAAATGTAAGCGTCCGGTCTGAACCGGCCTATTGGGCGTAGTCAAGGCGGGGTCACTGGGGGAAGCTTGCTCCTTCTGGAGGTACAGAAGGAGCTTTGGAGTGGACGGCGAGATTGTAGCGCGGGTGGAGCGTCGTCGGCAGTGGACGCCGGGCGAGAAGGCGGCGCTGCTGGCCGAGGTGGAAGCGACCGGCGGTCGGGTTTCGGTGGTTGCCCGGCGGCACGGGATTTCGCAGAGCCTGCTCTATAATTGGCGATCGGCGTGGAGGGCGGCGCGGCTGATCGCGCGAGGCTCAGCCCCGCCGCCGCCGGGGTCGACAGAATTTATCCAGCTCGGCACCGTCGCGGAGCCCTACGCCTCGGCAATGCGTATGGCGGCCGTCGCCGCCGGCACGCGGGGCGCGGGTGCGGCGTTAGCGGAGCGCGCCGGGGTGATGGAGATCGATCTGCCGCAGGGGGTTCGGGTGCGGGTCGATGGCGGCGTCGACGAGGCAGCGCTGCGGCGGGTGCTGTCGGCGGTGCGCGGATTGCGATGATCGGCCTGGCACCGGGAACCAAGGTTTTTCTCGCCTGTCAGCCGATTGATCTGCGCGCCGGGTTTGATGGTCTGGCGGCCAAGGTGCAACAGATCATCGGCGCCGATCCGTTCAGCGGCCATGTCTTCCTGTTTCGCGGCAAACGCGGTCATTATTTGAAGGGCCTGTATTGGGACGGCAGCGGCCTGTGCCTGTTTGCCAAGCGTCTGGAGCGCGGCAAATTCGTCTGGCCGCCGCTGGCGGATGGGACGATGACGCTGACGCCGGCGCAATTGGCGCTGCTGATCGAGGCGATGGACTGGCGTCGCACGATAGCACCGCCGGCGCCGCCGCGACCCATGCTGTTGTAACATATCAGCGATTCTCGATTTGTTCTGGTCTACCCGAGGTTGCCTTCGCTAAGGGTGGCGCATGTCGCTGGCTTCCGCCGATCTGCCCTCCGACCCCGATGCCCTGCGGGCCTTTGCCTTGGCCTGCCAGAGCGAGCTGGCGGCGGCGACCGCGGAACTGCAGGCGGCAAGGCTCGCCGTTCAGCTGCGCAGCCTGGAGATCGAGAAGCTGAAGTTTCAGATCGCCAAGCTGCGGCGGATGCAGTTTGGCCGCTCTTCGGAGCGCGTCACCCGGCAGATCGAACAGCTCGAGCTGCGGCTCGAAGAGTTGGAAACCGGCGAAGTAGAAGAACTCAGTAAGGCCGTCGCCGAAGACCGGCCATTGCCGATCCGCGAACGTACCCAGCCAAAGCGCAAGAAGCTGCCGGACCACCTGCCCCGGCAGGAGGTCGTGCACGAACCGGAGGATGATGGGGCCTGCATCTGCCCCGTCTGCCGCGGCGGCATGGCCAAGCTTGGCGAAGACGTCACCGAGGTGCTCGACTACATCCCCGGGCGGTTCCGGGTGATCCGGCATGTCCGGCCGAAATATGCCTGCCGGTATTGCGATGCGATCACCCAGGCGCCGGCGCCGGCGCTGCCGACACCGCGCGGACGGGCCGCCCCCGGCATGCTGGCGCATCTTTTGGTCTCGAAATATACCGATCACCTGCCGCTCTACCGGCAGAGCGAGATCTATGCCCGCGATGGGCTCGATCTCGACCGC
Organism: uncultured Alphaproteobacteria bacterium; assembly: GCA_963703745.1. GTDB lineage: Bacteria > Pseudomonadota > Alphaproteobacteria > ATCC43930 > CGMCC-115725 > AP-15. The sequence goes on from CAVPFL010000004.1 coordinate 1,295,586, forward strand.
TCGACATTGAGCGATTGGGTCGGCCAGGCGGTCTGGCTGCTGCAGCCGATCGTCGAGGGGATCCAGCAACACGTGTTTGCCGCCGAGAAGATCCACGGCGACGACACGCCGGTTCCGGTACTCGAACCCGGCCTCGGCCGCACCCGGACCGGACGATTATGGGTCTATGTCCGTGATGACCGGCCGTTCTGCGGCCCGGCACCGCCGGCGGCGGCCTACTTCTATAGCCCCGACCGCGGCGGCGAACATCCGGCCGCCCATCTCGCCTGCTTCCGGGGCTTCCTGCAGGCCGATGGCTACAGCGGGTTCGCCGCGCTCTACGAGCCGCGGCAGACCGGGCCGGAGGCTCGGGCGACAGCAGCGATCACCGAGGTCGCCTGTTGGAGCCACTGCCGCAGAAAAATATTCGATGTGTGGGAAACCACGAAGTCGTCCGTCGCCAAGGCGGCGCTCGATCAGATCGCCGAACTCTACGTTATCGAGGACAAGGCCCGCTTCGCACCGCCCGCCGAGCGGCTGGCGCATCGCGCCGCCGCCACTCCACTGCTCGATGCATTCTTCACCTGGGCGCAGGCTGCAGAGAAGAAACTTTCGGCCCGATCGGCATTGGCGGAGGCATTGCGCTACACAATCAAGCGGCGCACCGCGCTCACCCGCTATGCCACCGACGCCAGGCTCGAACCCGACAACAACATCGCCGAAAACGCAATGCGCGGCATTGCCCTCGGCAGACGCAACTGGCTCTTCGCCGGCAGCGATGCCGGCGGCGAGCGTGCCGCCGCGATGTACTCAATCCTGCAGACCACGAAATTAAACAACGTAAATCCGGAAGCCTACCTCACAGACACCCTCGCCAGGATCGCCGACGGCCACCCGATCAACCGCATCTCCGAACTGATGCCCTGGGCCTACCAGCCCCCAATCACCCAAATCGCCCCCTGATCCCGTGGGCCTGTCAGCCCGCAATTGCCCAAATCGCGCCTGATCCCCCTAATCACGGCCAAAACCGGACGCTTACGAAAAAATGCGACTGATGTGAGCTAGTTCACACCTTAGAAGGCCAAAAGCGCTTAGCTTTTTGGCGTTGACCTACGCTCCTTCCCGCTGCGGACCCTCGACATGTGGCAGCTGGCGCAAAAACCAACAAACCGCGCAGTGGTGCAAAACCCTGAAAAAACAAAGCTGACCCACAGTGGCGGAGTTGAGTACCGGAGGACATTCCTATGACCGAAACAAAACGGGTATTCGTCAGCCATAAATCAAGCAATGCAAAATTAGCCAGCACAATAATAGAAATATTGAAATTTGAGATGAAGGACGTTGATTTTTTTCTATCTGAAAAAATAAACCCTGGCGAAAATTGGAGAGTTGATATCGTTAAAGCGTTAAGGTCCGCAGAGTGTATGTTGTTGTTATATCTTGATCCTGATCAGGACTGGGGCTGGTGTCTGTTCGAGGCTGGCTTATTTAGTGCTCACAGGTCCAGAGATGGGGAGCGACCGCTCTATTGCATCCAGTATCCGGGTGCGCAACCACCCGATCCCCTGAGCGATATACAGACGACGTCCGCAACCCCCGACAGCATGAAGACATTCTTGGCAAGTCTTTATAACACGACCAAGCAGATCGATCCCCGGACGTGGACCAATCTCGATGCGACGGCCTTGCGTCTGGTGGATCTTCTGGAAAACGGAAAACCGAAGCGGCAGGACGTCACGTATCTCCGACCCTCCGTGCTCCTTTATCCCGCCTGGCTCCCGACTGGTCGGCCGGACTGGCGGCCTTTCAAAGTCCCCAGAGCGCTTCCGTTGGATCGCTCGGAAGTCGTCATCGAAAATCAGTTATCTCTCTACCAGCTCGGCTTCAATGCAAATCCTCAGCGCATGAATGTGCTCGAATGCTTCAAGAGGTTAGATGTCGACGGATCGGATGTAAAACGGCCTTGGATCAACATGTTTTTGGATTCTTTGCAGTCCACTCTCGAGGATCGCATAACCGACCAACACGTTGTGTACTTTCGATCAGTGAGAGGAAATATCCTCCGTCCTATTATTAAATCTATCAAGAGGTCGGATGATGGAAGCGAATGCGTTTGCCGCGTTGTTTTTGTCGACGCTTTCGCCCCGCCCTCCTCAGGCAATCCTTCGCGAATGCAGCTTCTGGCAAACGGCCTTCGGTTAGCCGTGCGGACACGGTTGGAGGTGCTGGACAAATATCGAGGTGCAATGGCGCAGGAAAGCTCGCGACTAGCTCAAAGTGACGACCCGGTGGAAGCTTTGGGGAAGCTGCACCCGTTAGGGGCCCGCGTCCTGGAGAGCCTCCGCACGATCGCGCTTGAAGCGGAATTGCAAGGCTCCAAGCTGGATGCCCCACCTCCCCACCTGTTTGATGACGACGCCAAACAAGCGACATACGAAAAAATTAGGGACGAGTTCAAATCCTGGTTCATCAAATTTCAGGCTGCAACCAAGGAAGAGGATAACGATCCAGAGGGAAAATATGTTAAAACAGAACGGCTTCTCGACGAACTCTTTGACCTGCACAAGAAATATATTGCAATCGCGGCTCCCACTTTTCTGAGTATGCTGGAAGTCTCTCACAAACAGCCGGGCGGTCCGAGTGCAATCTCAGGATTCGACCACGTCCATCTCTCCACGATGCGGGAAACGGTCGGAACCTTGTGCTCAATGATCGAGGCAGGCGCACTAGACCGGGGCGGCTTGTCGGCGCCGCGGATACTGCGCTGAGGCCGGGCAGATCATTCTCCGCTAGGCGGGACGGATCAGGGCATTGGCTGGCAGCCGCGGGTCGAGCACCTTGCGCGCGCTGTCGGCGCCGCCGATAGGGAGTCCCTTTGGGTCGATCAGCCCCAGCTGTGCGAGGACCGAGGCCTGATCCCAGTAGATGTGCTCATGGGCGAGCTTGCCGTCGCGGAAATGCACGACGACGACCAGCGCCACCTCGACCCGTCGGCCGGTCGGTGCTATCCGCGGCAGCATCCAGTCGATCTCGACAGTGTGGGTGAATTTGAGGACCATCTCGTCAACGAGCTGATCGGTCCCGATTGTCCGTGAGACCGGTGTCATCTCAAGATCGGGCGGCATTTTCGGGATGAAATGCGTCGCATAGAACTGCCGCAGCTGGGGCTTGCCAAGGCCCCCGGTCATGACCGGAACGTGGTTGACGTAGGCGTCCTCGACCATCGTCGCGAGCGTGTCGTCGGTGTTCTTGGTCTCGAACTCGTAGCGGACATGCTCTTCCCAGAGCCGCGTTAGTGTCTCCGGATCGCTCATCGCCCTCTCCTCCGCCAACGCCTACTGCGCAGCATCGCGCTCGAGGCCGGCGAGCGTTCGCTCGACGAGCGGCTTGACCTCGCCGATCATCAGCTCCATCGAGCGCATCGCCGCCTTGTGCGGGGTCGCACCGACCTTGAATGAGAAGCACATGTGAACCGGATGGGTGGCGCGGATCTCACCGACCAATTTCTCAGCCACGGTCTCGACATCGCCGATCAAGAGATCGTGGTGGATCTGTTCAAGCGTTGGTTCGTCGGGGAATGGCCTATCGACCAGCACCGTCCCCTCCATGACCTCCTGCCGCCGCCGCAGGCTCGAGGCTAGGCGGCTCTGATAGCGCGCGTTCTCGGCAAAGCGCAGGCCATCCTCCTTGCTGTCGGTGATGTGGCAGAAGCGGTTGACGGTGATTTGCGCGTTGGCCAATGGCACGCCCTCAACGGCAAAGGCATTCTTGATCACCTGGTATTGCTCGGCCAGCAACGCAGCACCTCCAACCCTGCCCGACGAGAGGACCCGGTACCCGTGCCGCGCTGCAGAGCGGAACATCGCGTCGGTATGTCCGGCGACATAGATCGGTATTGGCTTCTGCACCGGCCGGGCCGGGATGTGCGTCTTAGGGATCTGGTAGTGCTTGCCGTTGTAGCTGAAGAAGTCCTGAGAGAAGGCGCGGTCGAGGATGTCGCAGAACTCTTCGGCCATCTCGAGATTGGCCTTGATGTCGACGCCGAACCGTTCGAACTCGTAGGGCTGGTAGCCGGCGCCGATGCCGAGCATCAGGCGCCCGTTCGACAGCGCGTCGGCGGTGGCGATCTCGGCCGCGAGCCGTGCCGGGTTGTAGAGCGGCAGGACCACGACCGCGGTGCCGAGCCGGATCTTCTTAGTAATCGGGGCGCAGTGCGCGACCATCATCAACGGCGACGCGCAGAGGCAATAGTTCGAGAAATGATGCTCGGCGAACCAGGCGATCGCATAACCGAGCTCATCGGCGAGCCGGGTCTGCTCGGCGACCTCGGCGAAGACCTCCGCCGTCGGCTTTGCCGGGTCGCGCGACCCCATCAGATTGAAGATGCCGAATTCCATCGCCCGGTCCTCTACTCTGTCCTTGCCCTCGCTAGTACAGTTCACCGGGCATGCGCCTTGCGTATTCGGCGTCGTAGGCGGAGGCATCGGTGCCGGGGTTGCGCGCGGCTGCGAAGTCGCCCAAGGTCGGAGCTTCCTTGGGCCGGCCGTCCCCGGCGGCCCGCCAGAGGTTGGAGCGGACGAGCGCCTTGGGGCAATGCGGGAACGCCTGCTCGACCGTGACGACGGTGACCGTTGCCGGCTCCTTGCCGTCCACAGCGAAGCGCCGCCTGAGCGACCGATCGGCGCTGATCTGCGCCCGGCCGTTGACGCGATATGTCTCGTTGGCGCCTGGGATGAAGAAGATCAGCCCGATGCGCGGGTCCTCGACGATGTTCTTCAGGCCATCCAGTCGATTGTTGCCGCGGCGATCGGGGATCAACAGGGTACGGCCGTCATCCGCCACCTGGACGAAACCGGGCTGATCGCCCTTGGGCGAGCAATCGAGCCCCGCTTTGCCGCCCGTCGCCAGCACCAGAAACGGCGAGGCCGCAACGAAGGCCCGCCCCAACGCATCGACGTGGTCGAGCTCCTTTTTCAGCACGCGCTCCAGCGGCGGCGCGTAATGCGTCGCCAGGTCATCGGCGGTGGTCACGGTCAGATTGTCGACGACGTCCATATTTTGGGTCCTCCACTTACGATTTCCGGGGCGCTGCAGCGAGCGCTCGATCTTGGCCTCGGGCCGCACGAAATTGGTCTGTCAGACTGATGCACGGCGACCCGCATGGCAAGGGAAGGTTGATCCTTGTTGCCCTTCCCGCCCTGAAAGCGAGACAATAGCGGTTAGTTGAGATCGCCGGTGCACCTGGCCGCGAAGCAAGCAAATTGGCTGGAGGAAGCATGTCGTCATTGGATCGCCGGCGTTTTCTGCAGGCCTCTGCGGCGCTGGGCGGCACGCTGATTGCGTCTGGCATCGGCCGGGCAGCAAGAGCAGCGCCCGCGCGCATCGACGCGCCAATCGTCGATCGCGTCGTCATAAGAGAGATCACCGACAACTCTCACAACATCTTCCTGGGGCCCCTCGAACGCCCCGGCCTCAGTGTGCAGCGCTTCGGCTTCCCCGCTGCGGCGCAAGGCAAGACCCTCGAAAGCGAGTGGGGTCTGGCACTCCACATCGAATCGACGAAAGGCGGCGAACAGCGGCGCTATCTGCTTGATTTCGGCTTCACCCCGGACGTCTATGCCAACAATCTCGAGCTATTAAAGATTGACCCGGCCGGGGTGGACGCGCTGATCCTCAGCCACGGGCACTTTGACCATTACGGCGGGCTGATCGGGTTCCTTGAAGCGCGGCGGGCGCAGATGCGCAAGGATCTACGTCTTTATACCGGCGGCGAGGATGATTTCTGTCACCGCTTCTTCCGCAACCCAGACGGCAGCTTTGCCGATTTCAATGCTCTCGACCGCCGCAAGCTCGAGCGGCTGAACGTCGAGCCCTTGCTATCTGAGGATCCGATCGTCATCGAGGGCCATGCCTTCACCACGGGTGTGATGCCGCGCACCAGCATCGAGCACGTGCTCCCGAATACTTGGGTCGAGGTCGGGATCAAGGACGGGTTGGGGTGCGACCCGCACGCTTACATGAACCACCATTTCACCGCGGAAGAGCTGACCGGCAAGCCGCAGCCCGACCAGCATTGGCATGAGCACGCCACCTGTTTCCGGCTCGGCGAGCGCGGCCTGGTGGTCATCAGCTCCTGCGGCCATGCCGGCATCATCAACACACTGAAGCGGGCCCAGGAGGTCAGCGGCATCGAGAAAATTTACGCGCTGGTCGGCGGCTTTCACCTGGCACCTGCGCCGGACGATTATCTGCGCCAGGTCATGGCGGAGCTGCAGAAGTTCGACCTCGAGCACGTGATGCCGATGCATTGCAGCGGGCAGAACTTTGTCGATCTCGCCAGCAAGGAGATGCCGGAGAAACTGGTGCTTTGCGGGACCGGCAGCAGCTTCACATTTACCGCCTGAACGGTCGCAATCTTTTCGGCACCGCGGCACGTCCCGGCCGTCCACTGCCCTTGTGATCCGATGGTCCCACTCTCGGTTCTCGATCTTTCCCCGATCATTGAAGGCGGCGATGCCGGTCAGTCGCTGCGCAATTCGCTCGACTTGGCGCGGTATGTCGAGGCGCTCGGCTACCGGCGTTTCTGGATGGCCGAGCATCACAACCTACCGGGCATTGCGAGTGCCGCGACCGCGGTGGCGCTCGCCCATGTCGGCGCCGGCACGAACAGTATAAAGATCGGCGCCGGCGGCATCATGCTGCCGAACCACGCCCCGCTGGTGATCGCCGAACAATTTGGCACGCTCGCCGCCCTGCATCCCGGGAGGGTCGAGCTGGGTCTCGGCCGCGCGCCCGGGTCGGACCAGATCACCAACCGAGCCATCCGCCGAAACCTCTACGGCGACGTCGATGAGTTTCCTCGGGATGTCGTCGAATTGATGAGCTATTTCCAGGCGGCCGAGCCTGGCCAGGCGGTGCAGGCGGTTCCCGGCGCCGGGTTGGAGGTGCCGATCTGGATCCTCGGCTCCAGCACCTATGGCGCACAGCTCGCGGCCTATCTTGGGCTGCCCTTCGCCTTCGCCTCCCATTTTGCGCCGGCGATGATGATGCCGGCGATGCAGATCTATCGCGAGCGGTTCCGCCCGTCGGCGCAGCTCGCCTTGCCGCACGTCATGCTGGGGATCGTCGTCGTCGCCGCCCAGACCGACGAGGAGGCGCGATTTCTGTTCTCGTCATTGCAGCAATCGTCGCTGAACAACAGGATCGGCCGTCGCGGCCGGGTTCCGCCGCCAATCGCGGATTTCGAGGCGCGGCTCGATCCCCAGGCCCGCGCCATTCTCGCCGAGGCGCTGGGCTGCGCCATCGTCGGCGGCCCCGACACCGTGCGCGTCGGCCTCGACGATTTCATCCGCCGCACCGGCGCCGACGAGCTGATGATAACCGCCAACATTTTCGACCACGCCAAACGCAAACGATCGTTCGAGATCGTCGCCGAACTGCACGGTGGGATGAAGGCCTCTCGCAAACCGGAAGCGGTGGCGACGAATCAGGCGGTTGACGGCGACCAATTGTAGACCCGCGCCAAGGTGTCCCCCATCAGCAACGCGCGGTCGCTGTCGGACAGCCGGTCGGTGACGCGAAACGCCTCGACGCCCTGCTCATAGGTCAATAACCCGACTGCGCGGGTCCAGTCGGTGCCCCACATGCAGCGCCCGAAGCGAAAGGCGTCGAAGATGCGCCCGAGCGGGTCCCAGATGTCTTTGTAAGGGAAGGGCTCGTGCGACAAGGTGCAGGCGCCGCTGATCTTGATCGCGATGTTGGGGTGCTGGGCCAAAGCCAGCACCCTCGGCAATTCAGCGAAGGGCTGCGCCGGGGCCGGTGGCTCGAAGGGCTGCTGCAGCCCGAGGTGGTCGATCACCAGCTGCGTGTCTGGATTACGCGCCGCGAGCTGCGCGGCCTGCTCCAGACGCCCGGTACATGCCAGATTCACCGGCAGCGAATGCCGCCCCGCCTCAGCCAGGACGCGGTTGAGCGCGGGGTCGGCTGGGTCGGTTGAAGCGGTATCACGCAAGAACACCCGGATGCCGACAGCGCCCTTGGTCGCCGCCCAATCGGCGATCGTATCGGTCACCCCCGGATCGGTCGGATCAACCGGTTTGACCAGCCGGAACCGAGTGGGATGCTTCGCGAAGACCTCGACGGCGTAGCTCGCATCGTAGCGGTACATACTAAACGGCGAGACCAGGACCGCGCCGTCGACGCCGACCTCGTCCATCGCGGCCACCATTTGGTCGCCAGTGACCTCCGCCGGCCCCTGGAGCGTGCCGATCCACGGACGGCCCGGGTGGTTGCGTTCGTAGGCGTGAACCTGGCTATCGAATATCGGCATAGCTACCGGCCCTCCCGATCACGCTATCGTTCAGCGGCAATGTCGCGCTTCGTACGAGGGCGAGTCAAACGGGAGATCGAGCCGCTGTGCAGCAGAATTGGGACGTGGAAGCCGATGTCGTCATCGTCGGGTTCGGAGCGGCGGGGGTCGCCGCTTCGGTCGCCGCCCACGATCTCGGCGCCAAGGTCGTCATTTTGGAAAAGGCCCCCGAGGGCGAGCATGGCGGCAATACGCGGGTCGCTGGTCAAGGCTATCTCAATACGTCATCGGTCGAGGACGCGGCCGCCTATTTGACGGCTCTTTGTGGCCCCTACACCGTGCCCGAGGCGATGGTGCGGGTCTGGGCGGAGGAGATATGCGGCAACAACGCCTGGCTCGAAAGCCTCGGCGGCGATCCGCAGGAGCATCAGCATCCGCCCGTGGGCATCGAATTCCCGGATCTGCCGGGTGCCGACTGCGTACACAAATTCCACGACGGGCCGACCTACGGCTATTCGTTCACCTGGAAGCGGTTCGAGAGCCTAGTCACGCAACGCCCGATCCCGGTCCTCTACGAGACGCCCGGGAGCGAGTTGATCCAGGACAACTTCAGCAAAGAAATTCTCGGCGTGCTCGCCCAGCGACGCGATGAGCTGATCAATGTCAAGGCGCGGAAGGGCGTGGTGCTGACTTGCGGCGGCTTTGAGAACAATCAGGAGATGATCCGCAATTACCTGCCCGGCATCCCCTATTGCTACACCTCCGGCTCGCCCTACAACGAAGGCGACGGCATCCGGATGGCAATGTCGGTCGGCGCCGATCTCTGGCACATGAACAATTACGCCGGGCCCTCGATGGCGCTGAAGGTGCCTGAGGTCCGCACGACGTTTTCGATGCAGGCTTTGCATTTCAGCAAGCAAATGCGGGGCGGCATGATCGTCGTCGGCCCCGAAGCGAGGCGTTTTTGCGACGAAAAGTACAAGACCCGTCACGGCAAGATCCCGGTCAACGGCCGCTGGCTGCCATTATCGACGCCGTGCCCGATGTTCATGATCTTCGACCACACGCTGTTCTCGGCCGGCCCGCTCTACGACAAGCACCCGAGCCATGGCTGGACCCAGATCATCGAGCGGTACGAGTGGAGCGAGGACAACCGAACCGAGCTAGCGAAGGGTTGGATCAAAACCGCAACGAGCATTGCCGACCTCGCCGTCGTAGCGGGCCTCGACCCCGTCGCGCTGGTCGACACGGTCAGCCGGTGGAACCGCTATTGCGATAAAAAACACGATCCGGAATTCGGCCGAACTCTGATGCTGGAGCCGATCGCCGAGCCGCCGTTTTACGTAGTCGAGCTGTCGCCCTCGATGCTCAACACTCAGGGCGGCCCGCGGCGCAATGAGCGGGGCCAGATCGTGCGCCCCGATAGTACCCCGATCCCTAGGCTCTACAGCGCTGGCGAACTGGGCTCCATTTACAGTTATCTGTACCAGGGCACCGGCAATATCGGTGAGTGCCTGGCCTTTGGACGCATTTCCGGCCGCAACGCCGCCGCCGAAACGTCTTGGGACTAGGCTATACGAGCTCGACCCGGGCGCGATGACCGGAAGCGGCGGCGAGGCGGCGGTCGCGGGTCAGCAGCGTCGCGTCGAGCGCTTCGGCGAGCGCGATATAAGCGGCGTCATCGGCTGTCAGATTGTGCCGCTATTCCCAGACGCGCGGCAGCAACGCATCGTGCTGGTAGCGGTGCAGGGAAAATCGAACAGATCGCCTAGGGCGCTGCGGCCTCGTGCGGGTTCGATCTGTCCGATCGCCGCATAGCGCCGCACCACCTGCGCCACCTCGATATCGATAAGATGCGGCGCATGCAGCGTTTTCTCAGGACGACCGAGGCGCTCCTCGCACAGCGGGGGCGACCGGCGTCCGCAGTATGACTTCCACGATCGCTGAGGCGTCGATGACGATCACCGCGAGTTGCGTTCGGCGCGGACCTCCTCTTCCGGTGAGGGCTGGGGGGCCGTTGCGGGCCGCTTCTCCAAACGCTCGATCATCTCCGCGAGCGTGGGCCGCTCGGCCACATGGCGCAGCTCGGCGAGCAGATAATCAGACAGCGATTTTCCTTCGAGAGCCGCGCGCGATTTCAGCTTGCGGTGGAGCCTTTCAGGAACATTGCGGATCTGGATCATCGTCATGTGCAAAGCATGCGATCATGTGTACTACATGTCGAGTACATAGGGTACGTTTGTCGAGCCGAAGGTTGTTATTCCCGGAACCGCGTGAAACACTGCCGGGCGGCACAGCGAGGGACACAAGATGATCACGAAATTCGACAGCTCCTATTATGGCACCGCCGACATGGAGAATGTCGGTTACCGAGGCACGCCGATCAACGACCGCTGCTATTCGAAGCAGGAGCTGGCGAAGGCGCTGCACAAGGTCGTGGCTTCACCAAGTGCATGGACGAGCGAGGCTACAACACCTTCTGGATGGCCGAGCATCATTTTCAGCCGGAGGGCACCGAGCTCATTCCGAACCTCTTGATGATGGCGATGCACCTCGTCAACGTCACCAAGAACCTGAAGATCGGCTGCGGCTTCAACATTGTCCCTATGTGGCATCCGCTGCGCTTGGCCGAAGACTATGCGATGGCCGACATCTTGAGCGGCGGGCGGGTAATCTTCGGGGTCGGCCGCGGCTACCACACTCGCGAGGTCGAAACCTTTGGCTCGCCGCTCATTGACCAGAACGCCAACCGCGAGATGTTCGAGGAAGGTGTCGAGGTGCTGTTTAAGGCCTTCGAAGGCAAGTCGTTCTCGCACAAGGGCAAGTACTACACGATCCCGCCGGAGGTGCCGTATCGCGGCTACCCCTTGAAAGAGATTACCCTGATCCCGGCGCCGGAGCGCCTGCCGGTCGAATGCTGGCAGCCGATCCAGAGCGGCTCGGAGCGCGCCTTCGATTTCATGGCAAAGCACGGCATCAGCGGCGTGATCGGCGGCGGCTCGGCCGAGGGCGGTGCCGTCGAGCGCCACATGATCGGGTTCCAGGCGGCCTATGCGCGCCGCGGGGTCAAGCTCGAACTGGGCGAGCGGCTGGCGCTCGGCTACCAGTTCCACATCGCGCCAAGCCGCGAGCAGGCGATCCGCGAGGCCGCCCCGCATTACGAAGAGAACATGAAGATGTTCGGCGAATTGCGCCTGGTGCGGGCGCTCACCGACGAGCAGATCGCGGCGATGCGTGACCCGAAGCTCGCCGGCACGGTCAAATTGCCGACAATCGAGGACGCGGTGAAGGCCGGCGGCTTCCTCGCCGGCCGGCCTGAGGACATCGTCGAGCAGCTAAAGGCGGTCGAGAAACGCTATCCCGGCCTCGATCGCGTCATTTGCGCGACCCCGCTTGGCACCCCGCTCGACGTCCAGCTCGCCGACCTCGACCGCTTCGCCAAGGAGGTGATCCCGGCCTTCCGCGATACGAGGATGGCCTCCGCCGCGCAGTAGGCCCGAAGGTGACCGCCGGCTGCCCCCGTCCGTCGCGAACGTCATCTCTAGTCTGGCCCACCGTCGCGGGCGCGGTGCGTCAGATTTCGATCTCGGCGCCAAGCTCGATGACCTGATCGGCGGGGATCCGAAAGAACTCGGTCGGATGCGTCGCAATGCGAGCCAGCCCCGCATAGAGACGCTCGCGCCACCGTGCCATTCCCGGGCGCACGGTCGATTTGACATTAAACCGCCCGACAAAGAACGACATTTGACCGGGATCAAGAACGAGCCCCGGTATATCTGCGCGGCCAAGCTCGCGCGGAACATTAGGCGTCTGGGCAAAGCCGAAATGGACCTCGATTTGCCAGAAGCCTTGGCCAAGTTGTTGTGCCCGAACCCGATCTTCACGTGCCACCCGGGGAATGTTCTCGGTGACGATGCGGACGAGCAGCACAGTCCTGTGCAACACCTTGTTGCGCTTAAAGTTGTTTAGCAACGGTGTCGGCACATCGTCGGTGCGGTTCGTGAGATAGACCGCGGTGCCCGACACGCGCGCCTCGGCAGTTTCGCAGGCAGTCGTGAGAAAAGAGGAGACGGGAACGGACCTAGCCGACAGTTGCGCGAAGACGAGCTCGCGCCCCTTACGCCACGTCGACATTACGATGAACACGATCATCCCGATCACCAGCGGAAACCAACCACCGCTCGGTATCTTTAGGGCGTTGGAAGAGAACAGCGCGAGATCGACGAGCCCCAGCGGTAAGAAGGCAGCCGCCACACTCGACCAATGCCATCCCCAAATGCGGTGCGCCACCGCTAGGGCGAGCACGGTCGTAATCACCATCGTCCCGGTTACGGCAAAACCGTAAGCCGCAGCGAGTGCGCTCGAGCTTTGGAAGCCGAGCACCAGCGCCAAGACCGCAACGAGCAGCAGCCAATTCAGCTGCGGGATGTAGATCTGCCCGGATATGTGGGTCGAGGTTTGCAGCACATCGAGGCGCGGCATCAGATCGAGTTGCATCGCGTGTCGTGACAGCGAGAAAGCACCCGAAATTACTGCTTGGGAAGCGATCACGGTCGCCGCGGTCGCCAACAGCACAAGCGGCAATATCGCCCAATCGGACGCCATGCGAAAAAACGGGTTCTCGATAACCTTCTTGTCGGCAAGAACCAACGCACCCTGGCCCAGGTAATTGAGCACGAGCGCCGGTAGAACCACCGCGAACCACGCGGCCCTGATCGGAAAGCGCCCGAAATGACCCATATCCGCGTAGAGCGCCTCGCCGCCGGTTATTGCCAGGGCCACGGCGCCCAGCACGACAAAGCTGATCGCCGGATGGGCAGCGAAAAAGTCGACGGCATGGATAGGGCTAATCGCCGCGAGAACGCGTGGCGAAGCGCCGATCTGGATCAGTCCGAGAACGCCGAGCACTGCAAACCACAGGGCCATGACGGGACCGAAATATTGGCCGACGCGTTCCGTGCCGCGCTTTTGCACGATGAAGAGGGCGAGCAGCACGACCACGGTCAGCGGCAGGACGAAGGGTTTGAGAGTGGGTATCGCTACTTTGAGCCCTTCCACGGCGCTCAACACGGAAATCGCCGGCGTGATCATACTGTCGCCGTAAAAGAGCGCGGCTCCGGCTAGGCCGAGCATAGTCAGGAGCCAGGGCAGGTGCTTACCGGGAGCGCCCCAGAGAGCCAACGCGAGGAGCGCAAATATCCCCCCTTCGCCTTGGTTGTCGGCGCGCATGATTAGAACGACGTACTTAACCGCGACGACGAGCACGAGTGCCCAAATCAGGCAAGACAGAACGCCGAGAACATTGTCCGGTGTAAGCGCCAGCCCATGCTCGGGGTTGAAGCACTCGCGAAACGTGTAGACAGGACTTGTTCCGATGTCGCCAAAGACGACGCCGAGCGCTGCGACAACGAGACCGCCGTGGCCGGGTGGCGTATCCTGGTCATCCTCGGACACCTGGTCGCTCGTGCGGCCCGTCGTGAGCGCTTGCTGGTGTGCTGTGCTGGATACGACCTCGCCGGCTTGGTCCGCCATGCCCTGCTCCTGTTCTCTGCCGATTTGTACACAACTTTCGGGATGTTAAAGCGAACGCGCGCTCACATTGCTAATTAACGAGACTAAGGCGGCTACGAAACCCAAGCCAGACACCCGCCCACAAAGAGCGAACGACCGCGCCCCTGGCCGCGGCGCCGTGGCTCCGGCTCGGGGTGGCGCCGAGTAACCACCAAAACCGGTCGTCCCGCGCAGGCAGAGGCCTAGAGCTCTGCTCCCGGCTTGAGCAGGGTGGCAACCCTCGCAGGATTAGCCCAAAATTCGGCTTGGCGGGAAATGACGACGGAGAGGGTGCTATGACAGGAGACGCCAGGGGCGATTACCGCGGCCTCGCCTATCGCAACGACGTCGAGCTGAAGGCGTGGCTTGCCAAGCGGCCGCGCGAGGCGGCGCTGGAGCCGGCGCTGCCGATCATCGATCCACATCACCATTTCTGGGACACGCCGCAGCGTGGACGGTATCTGCTTCCCGAGCTGCTGGACGATATCGGCGGGGGGCACAACATCGTCTCGACCGTCTTTCTCGAATGCCGCTCGATGTACAAGAAGGACGGCCCGACCGAGATGGCGCCGGTCGGCGAGGTCGAGTTCGTCAACGGCATTGCGGCGATGAGCGCCTCGGGCGGCTACGGCCCATGCCGCGTCGCCGACGCGATCGTCGGGCATGCCGATCTGACCCTCGGCACGCGGGTGCGCGAAGTACTTGAGGCCGAGATCAGGGTCGGCGGCGGGCGTTTCCGTGGGATCCGCCACGGCGCATCATGGGACGCCAGTGACGCGATCCAGCGATTTGCCACGCGCCCGATCCCACCGCATTTGGTGCGCGACCCCAAATTCCGCGAGGGTTTCGCGCAGCTCGCGCCGCTCGGCCTCAGCTTCGAATCCTGGCAATATCATCCGCAATTGCCTGACGCGATCGACCTCGCTCGTGCATTTCCCGGAACGACGATCATCCTCAACCATGTCGGTGGCGTCCTTGGTGTCGGCCCTTACACCGGCCGCCGCCAGGAGATCCTTGCCGGCTGGAAGAAGGACATCACCGAATTGGCCAAATGCCCGAACGTCAATGTCAAACTCGGTGGTGTCGGCATGACCTCGTTCGGCTTTGATTTCCACGAGCGCGATATGCCGCCGTCTTCCGAAGAGCTCGCCGCGGCGTGGCGACAATATATCGAGCCCTGCATCGAGGCTTTTGGGCCCAACCGCTGCATGTTCGAGAGCAATTTTCCACCGGACAAGCAGTCGGGCGGCTACACCGAACTTTGGAACGCGTTCAAGCGCATCACCTCGGGCGCCTCGGTAACGGAAAAGAAGGCCCTCTACAGCGGCACTGCGGCCCGGGTGTACCGCATCACCGCACCCTGAGGAGACGTCCGATGCCCGCACCCTATGAAAAGCATCGCGCGCAGCTCAAAGCCATCCTATTCGCCTGGGGCATGCCGGAGGACAATGCAAAAGCGACTGCCGATATCCTCGGCTGGGCGGATCTGCACGGGGTCGACAGCCACGGCATCTCGATGCTGCCGGGCTACGACCGGCTGCGACGCGCCGGGCGAGCAAACATGGCGGCCCGGCCGCGCATTATCAAGGAAACGCCGGTCTCGGCATTGGTCGACGGCGATGGCGGGCTCGGCCATGTACCGGCGCGTTTTGCAATGCAGGTGGCGATCGACAAGGCCAAGCAGTCGGGCATGGCGATCGCGGCAGTGCGCAACTCGGCCCATTTTGGCGCCACCGGCTATTACACCTTAATGGCGGCGAAGGAAGGGCTAATCGGGATGGCGTGCACCGGCGCCTCCAGCGTCCAGGTGGCGCCGACTTTCGGCAAGGAGGCGAAGCTCGGCACCGACCCCTGGTCCTTCGCCGCACCCACAGCCGACGGGCCGCCGTTTCTGCTCGATATGGCGACGACGACCGTGGCTGCTGGCCGCATCCGCAACAAGGCCAATGAAGGACAACCCTGCCCGCCGGGCTGGGTGCTGAACAAGGACGGCTTACCCAGCACCGACCCGTTGGAGGCGCGCGAAAAGGGCGGGTTCCTGACCTCGCTCGGCGGTTCGCCCGAGAACTCCAGCTACAAGGGTTACGGGCTGGCGGTGATGGTAAATATCCTCGGCTCGTGCCTGTCGGGGGCGAGCTTGATCACCGACCCAAAGAAGCCGGCGGGCGGCGATGTCGGCCATTGCTTTATCGCGATCGACCCGGGTCTGTTCCGCGACCGCGAGGAATTTACCGCCGATGTGAGCCGCTTCTGCAACGACTTGCGGGCGACAAAACCAGTCGATCCGGCCCAGCCGGTCATGGTGGCGGGTGATCCGCAGTGGAATAACGCGAAGCAGCGTTTGCAGGACGGAATTCCGGTCGGCCCGGGGTTGCTGAACCAGGTGCGTCAGATCGCCCAGGCCAGCGCCGCTCCCTGGCTCTTGGATTGACCCGCGCCCCTTAAGTGGGACGGCGGGCCGCCACCAGAAAGATCGTCGCGGGCAGCCGAACCGGGCCGGAGCTTGCCGCGGCAGCGAATGCCGCCTCGATTTCGTGGGCGATCGCTTGGCGAGTCGCCTCATCAGGACTTTTCGCTTCGATCAGCCTCGCCGTCGGTCCCATCATCACGGCCTGTCTAGCTTCTTCCTCGGGAGTGCCGCAGACGATCGTCGGATGTGCCCGCTCGACCGAGATCTCAGCGAACCCGGCCGCGGTCAGAATCCCGCGGATGTAGTCGGGGTCGCCAAAGGCGAGCGGGCCGGGCTCGTGAGCGGGCGGCGGTTCCGGCGGTCCCAAATGCCGAAGTGCTATGTCGTAGGAGATCAGCCAGTGCCGGTTCTCGGCGAGCGGCGCCCAACAGGCGAAGACGAGGCGGCCGCCCGGCTTCAACGCGCCCTTTATGTTGCGGAAGGCCGCTGCCGGGTCGCTGAAGAACATCACGCCCATACGCGAGGTCGCGAGATCGAAGGCGGCGGGCTCGAACGCGAACACCTGCGCATCCCCGGACAGCAACGTGACATTGCGCAGCCCGCACTCGCCGACCTTCTGCCGCGCGGCTCCGAGCATCGGCTCGGATATGTCGACCGCGACGACGCGGCCATGCTCGCCGACTGCCGCGGCGAGCGGCAGGGTCAGCGCACCGGTGCCGCAACCAATTTCGAGGATGCTCTCACCGCCGGCAACGTCCAGACGCGCCAGTAATAATCCGAGGCTCTCTTGGTTCCGCCGCTCCCTGAACCCGGGGGCGGCGACCCAGCGCGGCCCGGCCACCGTATTCCAATAGCGGCGCTGCGCCCCGTTCGCATCGAGGGCTTCCTCAGCCATCTGGCAAGATCCCGTTGTTTCGATCCAATGCTGATCGTAGCGCAGCCATATGCAGCGCGACCAGCGGTCTCCGGCAGACGATCGTCAGACTGGGCGAGGCAGAGGTGTCAACCCTCGCGCGCCGATTCGCATGCCATGGGATCGCGCTATCCAAACGACTGGATAATCATCGGCCATCGAGACGTGATCGCTGGTCCTGATTGCGATCGTGGCGCTGAGCCGCACGGGGCGAATTCGCGCCCATTTCCGCGCAAGTTCGAGGGCCTTCCGTCCAGCTGGCGGAAAGCTACTCATCCTGATCTGCCCAACCGCGAGACAGAAGAACTTGTCGCGCGGTCTGGAGATCGTTAAACGCGTACTCATCGATGATGCGGACGACCTTAAAGCGAAACCGCGAAATCTGGGGTCCCTCTGCGTCGTTTACCGAACGGCGAGTGGACTTTGGATGCCCTTCGAACAGGTCTGACCGGCTGTGGCGCGCGGACCGATGACGGCGGCGCGACGCGTTCAAGCGTTATTCCTGCTGCTGCCCGTCCTCGTTCTCGCCGCCTGCGCCCAGCAGGGCGGCTATGGCCCGGGAGGTCGGCTAGAAATCGGGGCGGAGGGGTGGCGGCGGCCGACGCACTACTATCCGCCGCCGGGACCGCCCGACGATCCCTGGGGCCCCTATGTTCGCGAGGCAGCTGAACGATTTCGCGTGCCCGGGCGATGGGTGCGGGCGGTGATGCATCAGGAATCGGGCGGTGAGCAACAGGCCACCTCTTCGGCCGGGGCCATGGGCCTGATGCAGGTCATGCCGGCAACCTATGAGGGGCTGCGTGCGCGTTATCAGCTCGGCGACGATCCGTACGACCCGCACAACAACATTCTGGCAGGGACCGCGTATATTCGAGAAATGTATGACCGGTTTGGCGCGCCGGGCTTTTTGGCCGCCTATAACGCCGGGCCGGATCGGGTTGACAGGTACCTGGCCGGACAAGCCTCTCTGCCGGACGAGACGGTCAACTATGTCGCTGCGATCGCGCCCAATCTCGGCACGGACGTGCCGCGATCAGGGCCTTTTGCAGTCTATGCCTCCGCTCGTTCTGGCCGGGCGCAAAGGCCGACCGTTGCCAGCCTGGCGGCAGGATGCGACCTGAACGCTGCGTACAATCCAAGCTACCCGTGCACGTCTCTGGAGAGGGCAGCAAGAGAACCGGCGCCGATCCAAACGGCTTTCGCCCCACAGGTGGGTGCCAATGGCTGCGATCTAAATGCGGCGTACGACCCCAATCATCCTTGCACGTCGCTGCCGCAGACGGCAGCCGCATCGTACCCGGCTTCGGTCCAACAGGTTGCGGCGAGCCCCCGCGTCTTGATGGCATCGGCTGACGACCGCAGCACGACGCCAGCCCCCCACAGTCGGGTGCCGTCGGCCGCGGCTCCGCCCCTCCCTGCCGAAAAGCCAGCGCCGTCCGGCGGGGGATGGGCGATCCAGGTGGGGGCCTTCAAGAGTCCGGACTTGGCCCGTGCGGTGGCGGAGGGCGCCCGCTCGCAGGCACCGGACCAGCTCCGCTCCGCCGCCCTGGCGGTGCAGCCGACCGCGCCGTTCGGTAGTACCGTCCTCTATCGCGCGCGCCTCGCCAACTTATCGGCGGGTGCCGCGGCAAACGCCTGCACGCTCCTCAACCAACGCCAACTGCCCTGCGTCGTCGTCCGGCCGACCGGCGCCTGACCGAGTAGTTCTTTGCGTATAGCGATTGTCATTGCGAGTTCTTCACCGGCCAGGCCGCCGACCCGCGCTGGATGAAACCACGCGCAACCCGTTATCCCGGCGAAAACCGGGACCCATAGACCCGCTGCTCGTGTAGCCGACGGGTGGGCCCCGGCCTCCGCTTCTTTCTTGCTAGCGGAGCGAACCAATCTCGTCGAGATTGCTGCGACGCCAGATGGCGCCTCGCAATGACGACCGAAGAGGTCTTTCGGCGATGAAATTCGCGCAGGGCCAGTCGGTGCCGCGCACCGAGGATCCTCGCCTGCTGACCGGGCGTGGCCGCTATACGGACGACTTCGCACTGCTCCGCCTCGCGCACGCTTATGTTCTGCGCTCGCCATATGCGCATGCGCGCATCCGTTCGGTTGACATCCGCGCGGCACTGCAGATGCCCGGCGTGCTAGCGGTGCTGACCGGAAAGGACTGGGCGGCGGAGAAATTCGGCGCGCCCCGACCGATCATTCCGCGCCAACGCCGCGACGGCTCGCCGATGTTCGTGCCAACGCGCCCGGCGTTGGCGAAGGACTGCGCGATGCTGGTCGGCGAGCCGGTCGCCTTTGTCGTCGCCGAGAGTGTGGATCTCGCCAAGGACGCGGTGGAGCGGATCGCCGTCGAGTACGAACCGCTGCCCTCCGTCACCGCGACGGAAGAGGCGCTGTCACCGGAGGCACCGAAGCTCTGGCCGGCATGCCAGGACAACGAGTGCTTCTTCTTCACGCTCGGCAACAAGCGCGCGGTCGAGGCGGGCTTTGCCAAAGCCCATCACGTCAGCCGTCTCAAGCTCGTCTTCAACCGCGTCACCGCCACGACGATGGAGCCGCGCGGCTGCATCGGCGAGTGGGACGATCGGCTCGGCCGCTTCACGCTTTATCTCGGGACCCAACGCCCACACGGCACGCGCGCCGACATGGCGCGCCGCATCCTGCAGATCCCGGAAACGCAGCTCCGCGTCGTCGCCGGCGAGGTTGGCGGCAGCTTTGGCATGAAGGGTGGGCATTATCCCGAATATGCGTTGGCGCTGTGGGCCTCGCGCAAGATCGGGCGGCCGGTCAAATGGATTGCCGAGCGCAGCGAAGGCATGCTGACGGACGACCACGACCGGGACCATGTCAGCGAGGCGGAGCTGGCGCTCGACCGTGACGGGCATTTCCTGGCACTGCGCGCTCGCAACATCTCGAACATCGGCGCCTATCTGGCGCCGGGCGGCATCATCTCGCCGACGATGCATCTGGGCGGGCTCGCCGGCACCTACACGACACCGGCCATCTACGTCGAGGTCTCGGCGGTCTTTACCAACACGACGAGCATCGGCCCCTACCGCGGCTCGGGGCGCCCCGAGGCGTCCTACATCGTTGAGCGCCTGATCGACACCGCGGCGCGCGAGATGGGCATCGACCGCGCCGAATTGCGACGCCGCAACACGGTGCCGGCGAGTGCGATGCCGTTCAAGACCGGCCTCGTCTATACGCTCGATTGCGGCGAGTTCGGCGCGAACCTCGAACAAGCGCTTGAGATGGCGGATTACGCGGGGTTCGAGCGCCGCCGTGAGGAGGCCCGCGGGCGCGGGCATCTCAGGGGCATCGGCTTTGCCAACATTATCGAGCAGACCTCGCAGGCACAGGGCGAGACAGTCATGGTAAGGCTCGACCCGGGCGGCACGGCGACGGTGATCCCGGGCTCGATCTCGCACGGCCAGGGCCACGAGACGATGTACAAGATCCTGCTCTCCCACCGGCTCGGTCTCGACGAGGCCGACATCCGGGTGGCGCATTCCGACACCGATCTGGCACCCGACGGCGGCGGCACCTATGCCTCGCGCACCGCCGTGCTCGGCGGCAGCGCCGCCACTATGGCGGCCGACAAGGTCATCGCAAAGGCGCGCAAGATCGCGGCGCACGCGCTGGAAACGGCCGAGGACGACATCGAATTTTCGGAGGGGATGTTCCGGGTCGTCGGCACCGACCGTGCGGTCTCGTTGAAGGAAGTGGCGCAGGTTGCCTATGTGCCCTCGCGGCTGCCGGAAGGGCTCGAGACCGGGCTCTACGAGGTCGCGAGCTTCTCGCCCGAGATCCCGAACTTCCCGAACGGCTGCCATGTCTGCGAGGTCGAGATCGATCCCGAGACCGGAAAGACGGAGGTGCTGCGCTATGTCGTCGTCGACGATGTCGGCACCGTCATCAACAAGCTGACATTAGAGGGCCAGATCCATGGCGGGGTGGCCCAGGGCATCGGCCAAGCCTTCACCGAGCATCTCGTTTACGACGCACACTCGGGCCAGCTGCTCTCCGGCTCGTTGATGGATTACGGCCTGCCGCGCGCCGACGAAGTGTGCTCCTTCGAGATGGACGAGAACCCAGTGCCGACCAAGACCAACCCGCTGGGTGTCAAGGGTGCAGGCGAGGCCGGTAATGTCGGGGCACTGGCCGCGATCATGAACGCCGTCGTCGACGCGCTCAGCCCCTTTGGCATCACCCATCTCGAAATGCCCGTCACCCCCGAAAAAATCTGGCGCGCGATACGCGCGGCACGGGGCAGTCTCGGGCTGTGACTCCGGCGGCAGACCGGCGTCTCCGAACCGTCAAAAACCGCTGGTTCGCCTTGAATCGCGAACGGTCGGAGAATACCTGCCGCCGACCCAGACTTCCAATCTCAGGCCGACCGCCATGACCATCTCATTTGCCCGCGCCTACGGCTTGGTGCCGCGCGGCGCGTCCGGGCTTGCGTGCGATGAAGACGGCGTGGCGCTCGGTCCGATGCCGCTCGTCGAGGCCGTCAGCGACGAGGCCGGTCGGCGTTGCTACCACATGTGTCCGGCGGAGGAGATCGTGCGGGCCTTTCGCCTTGCGTACGGATCGGCGGTTGACGAAATCGAGCGCTACAAGAAGGGGCTCGTCCGGATAACGCAATGGCTGTCGGCAGGTGAGGAGGTGCAGGCGCGCATCGAGGCAGTGCTTCTTGCGCTTCCTGAGATCTTGCCCGCGGGTATGGCGAAGCTTGCCGAGGCCGCAGCCTTGAGAAAGGCCAATCCGAACTGGCCGGAAGAGCCCCGCGAACCGGCCGGCGCTCCCGAAGGCGGCGAATGGACGAGCGACGATGGCGAACGAGTAGCAACTCCGCTGGTCCAGCCGGCAGCGGCCCAGACAAACGATGTCCGGGCCAAAAAGGAACGCTTCGTTGACGCGCATCTCGACGATGCACAGAAAGGCGCCGGCGAACTCGGCGTCTCTATCGAAAATGTACTGGGTCTATCGGCCTTGGAGTCCGGCTGGGGTGAACATCCCTTCGCGGTTAAAGGCAACAACTATTTTGGCATTCATTATCCCGCGCCTTTTGCTACTGGATACATGCCTGCAAAGGCTGGCCGAACCAAGGTCGCCACTTTCGCGAGCTATGCCGACAGTCTCAAAGCATTCATCGCGCTCTCAGGGTCCGTCGTCCGAGGCAAGTCCGACCCGGCGGCGTTTGCAGCCGCTCTACAGAACAGCGGTAAGTTCGGGATCGATGTAAGAACCGAAGCGAAGGTTCCCGGCTATGTGGATGAGGTTGCCGGGACCATTCGCGGGCTTCGCGCCATGATCGGGCGCTGAAAGATTTGAGCGATGCTCGTTAGCGCTGGGCTTTGCGGGCTGGCATCGGTCGGTTGCGCTATTTTCGTCTCTCAAAGCGCCATGTGCGGCGCCGCGGACATCCCCCGAAAAATCGATGAACCGACCGCGAACCGCCTCGCCGCGGAGGCTCACTACGGGGCAGACAAATACTTGGACGCCTTCGAATATGATGGCGGCAGGATGAGCCCCCCTTTCTACGTCTACTACGGCCTCAACGAGGCGCCGGCGGAGGGCGGGTTCGGCTATTTTGCCGTAAACCCGTGGACCGGCGACGTGTGGGCTCTCTGGGGATGCCACAAACTGTCTACGCCGGCCTTGCGCAAATCGCAGGCTGAGATCCGGAAGCGCTTTACGCGTGCAGAGATGAAGCGATACACCCGTCTGCGCCGTCTGAAGCCCGAATGCATCGTCGAGGACTAATCTACACCTCGTTGGCATGCCTTGCGCGGCGCGGTGCTCGGCGACAGGCGCGCGGTCGAGGCGGCCTTCGCCCGCGCCGATCACGTCAGCCGGCCGAAGCTCGTCTTCAACCGCGTGACCGCCGCGACGATGGAGCCGCGCGGCCGCATCGGCGAGTGGGACGATCGGCTCGGACGCTTCACGCTTTATGTCAGGACCCAACGCCCGCACGGTGGGTCACGGTGATCCCGGGCTCGATCTCGCATGGCCAGGGCCACGAGACGATGTACAAGATCCTGTTGAGCCACCGGCTCGGTCTCGACGAAGCCGACATCCAGGTGGCGCATTCCGACACCGATCTCGCCCCCGACGGCGGCGGCACCTACGCTCGCGAACCGCCGTGCTCGGCGGCAGTGCAGCGACGATGGCGGCCGACAAGATCATCGCCAAGGCGAAGGAAATCTCCGCGCACGCGCTGGAGGCGGCTGAGGACGACATCGAATTTTCGGATGCGATTTTCCGCGTCGTCGGCACCGACCGCGCGGTCTCATTGAAGGACACGGCCGAGGCCGCCTATGTGCCGTCGCGGCTGCCGGAGGGGCTCGAGACCGGGCTCTACGAGGTCGCGAGCTTCTCGCCCGAGATCCCGAACTTCCCCAACGGCTGCCATGTCTGCGAGGTCGAGATCGATCCCGAGACCGGAAAGACGGAGGTGCTGCGCTATGTCGTCGTCGACGATGTCGGCACCGTGATCAACAAGCTGACCCTTGAGGGCCAGATCCATGGCGGGGTGGGCCCAGGGCATCGGCCAGGCCTTCATCGAGCACCTTGTCTACGACAAGGCATCGGGCCAGCTGCTGACCGGCTCCTTGATGGATTACGGCCTGCCGCGCGCCGACGAAGTGTGCTCCTTCGAGATGGACGAGAACCCGGTGCCGACCAAGACCAACCCCCTGGGGGTCAAGGGTGCCGGCGAGGCCGACAACGTCGGCGCCCTCGCCGCCATCATGAACGCCGTTGTCGACGCGCTCAGCCCCCTCGGCATCGCCCATATCGACATGCCAGCCACACCCGAAAAAGTCTGGCACGCGATCCGCGCGGCGCAAGCCTTACCGGGACTCCGATCCGCGGGCCGCTCTTGACGGCAGCCGCTGTCGCGCGCTGCCGCCGCAACCGAACGTCGCACCAGACCAGCATTTCGCTCCAATCAGATGGTCTGCCTTGAAAGGGAACGTTAGTGAACAAATTCCGCCGACCCAATTTTCTATCCTTGAGGGGAGGCCACCATGACCATCTCATTTGTCCGCGCCTACAGCTTGGTTCCGCGCGGCGCGGCCGGGCTTGCTTGCGATGACGACGGTGTCGCGCTCGGTCCGATGCCACTCGTTGAGGCCGTCAGCGATACGTCCGGCCGGCGCTACTACCGCGTTCGCTCGGCGGAAGAGGTGGCACAGGCCTTTCGCCTTGCCTACGGTTCGGCAGCGGACGAAATCGAGCGCTACCGGCGCTGCCTCGACCGCATCACGCAATTGCTCTCGGCGGGCGAGGACGCGCGGGCGCGCATCGAGGCGGTGCTGCTCGCCGTTCCTGAGATCGCACCTGAAGGCATGGCGAAGCTTGCAGAGGCCGCGGCGTTGCAAAAGGCAAATGCCGACTGGCCGGAGGAGCCGCGCGACCCGTCCGGCATTCCCGAAGGCGGCCGGTGGACGAGCGACGAGGGTGAAGCCCAGGATGCGAATATCCAGCCGGCAGCGGGCCAAACGAGCGAGGTCCCGGCCAAGAAGGAACGCTTCGTTGACGCGCACCTGGCCGATGCGCAAAAGGGCGCCGACCGGCTTGGTGTGCCGGTTGAGAACATCCTGGGTCTTTCGGCCTTGGAGTCGACTTGGGGCGAATATCGGTTCGCAGTCCAAGGCAACAATTATTTTGGCATCCATTACCCGGCGCCCTTTGCCACCGGATACATGCTCGCCAGGGATGGCCGGACCAAGGTCGCCACTTTCGCCAGCTATGCAGAGAGCCTGAGGTCGTTTGTCGCGATCTCAGGGTCTCTGGTGCAGGGCAAAAGTGACCCGAAAGCGTTCGCGGCCGCTTTGCAGAACAGCGGTAGATTTGGGATCGATCCGGAAACGGGAGCGAAGGTTCCCAGCTATATCGGCAACGTTGCCAGGACCATTCGCGGGATTCGCTCGATCGTGTCACGCAGGAGGATTTGAGGATGATCGCCGGCATCCTTCGTGTCTTCGTTTTGGCCGGCAACACGCTTCTCCTATCTCAAGGCGTCGCCACCCAGGCCACGGAGATTCCTTGGAAAATCGATGAACCAACTGCTCAGCGTCTGGCGGCCGAAGGCCATTATGGGGCAGACAAATATCTAGACGTCTTCGATTATGACAGCAACCTGGGCCCTCCCTTTTTCGTCTACTACGGCCTCACCAAGCCGCCCGTGGAAGGCAGCTTCGGCTATTTTGCCGTCAACCCGTGGACCGGCGATGTGTGGGCGCTCTGGGGATGCCACAAATTGTCCACGCCGGCCTTGCGCAAATCGCAGGCGGAGATTCGCCGGCGCTTCACGCGCGAGGAGTTGAAGCAATACGGCCGGCTGCGTCGCCTCAAGCCTGAGTGCATCGTCGAGGACTAAATCGAGACCCTGTCGATACGAGAGCAACGGCAAGGCGAGCACGGCCGGGCTGTGCAACTTGTTCCTGCCGTAAGCCGTTCAAGACCGGACTCGTCTATACGCTCGATTGCGGCGAGTTCGGCGAGAACCTCGAACGCGCGCTCGCGATGGCGGATTACGCCGCGTTCGAGCGCCGTCGCGACGAGGCCCGCAGGCGCGGGCAGCTGCGCGGCATCGGCTTTCCCAATATCATCGAGCAGACCTCGCAGGCGCAGGGCGAGACGGTCGTGGTGCGGCTCAATCCCGGCAGCACGGTCACGGTGGTTCCGGGCTCGATCTCGCACGGCCAGGGTCACGAGACGATGTACAAGATCCTGTTGAGCCATCGGCGGGGTCTCGACGCGGCCGGCATCCGCGTCATGCATTCCGACACCGATCTGGCACCCGACGGCGGCGGCACCTACGCGTCGCGTACCGCCGTGCTCGGCGGCAGTGCCGCGACGATGGCGGCGGACAAGATCATCGTCAAGGCGCGCAAGATTGCGGCGCACGCGATGGAGGCGGCCGAGGACGACATCGAATTTTCGGATGCGATTTTCCGCGTCGTCGGCACCGACCGCGCGGTCTCACTGCAGGAGGTGGCGCAGGCCGCCTATGTGCCGTCGCGGCTGCCGGAGGGGCTCGAGACCGGGCTCTACGAGGTCGCGAGCTTCTCGCCCGAGATCCCGAACTTCCCCAACGGCTGCCATGTCTGCGAGGTCGAGATCGATCCCGAGACCGGAAAGACGGAGGTGCTGCGCTATGTCGTCGTC
This sequence comes from uncultured Alphaproteobacteria bacterium, assembly GCA_963703745.1. Taxonomy (GTDB): domain Bacteria; phylum Pseudomonadota; class Alphaproteobacteria; order ATCC43930; family CGMCC-115725; genus AP-15. Next base: position 1,321,920 of record CAVPFL010000004.1, read on the forward strand.
GACGATGTCGGCACCGTGATCAACAAGCTGACCCTTGAGGGCCAGATCCATGGCGGGGTGGCCCAGGGCATCGGCCAGGCCTTCATCGAGCACCTTGTCTACGACAAGGCATCGGGCCAGCTGCTGACCGGCTCCTTGATGGATTACGGCCTGCCGCGCGCCGACGAAGTGTGCTCCTTCGAGATGGACGAGAACCCGGTGCCGACCAAGACCAACCCCCTGGGTGTCAAGGGTGCCGGCGAGGCCGGCAACGTCGGCGCCCTCGCCGCCATCATGAACGCCGTCGTCGACGCGCTCAGCCCCCTCGGCGTCACCCATATCGACATGCCGGCCACCCCGGAAAGAGTCTGGCGCGCGATCTGCGCCGCGCAACGCTGAGGGCAGTTGCGGCCGGTCCCTCACCCGCTCCCGGTCGGCTGCGCCGGCGCGTCTTGGCAACGCGTTCGGCCGGAAGCATCAGCGATCAAGGAGAAACGTTGCAGGAAATGTTTCCCAAGCCGTTGCCGGAAACCGTCCCGAACGTCCCGATCTCCGCGTAGATCAACGGGTTCGATGGAGAACCGGTGCAGAGAATGCCCCAGCCGGTATTGTTGATGATCTGATTGCCCGAATTCCTGAAGCTCGCGACGCTGTTGGTCCGCATGAAGATGCCATTTTGCTTATTATTCTTTATGGTTGCCGGCCCATTTAAATCCCCCACCTGCAGGCTTCCGCTTTCGATATAAATTCCGTTGCCGCCATTCCCCTCTATGACGGCCCCGATTCGCACCTTGACGCTGCCGCCATTGTGCAACTCGATGCCGTGAAGCGCATTGTTGGCGACCACGGGATTAGTATCCAACTCCGCGGTACCGCTGCCTTGCACGAGGATTCCATCGCCGCCGTTGCTCACGACACTGGTGCCGCTGCCAGTGAGCAGCAGGTGCCCGCCGTGGCCAGTCAGCAGTCCCGCCACGCCGCCGGTGGCGGTGGCGTTGTTCTCAACGATGCCGTCACTGATATCTACCGCTCCACCCTCGAAAGCCTGCGCGCCGGCTACGCCGTTCTTCTGCAATACCGCGCCGCCGAACACGTCAAGACTGGCGTCTTGCCCGAAATTGGCGCCATAGCCCGCGTTCCCCTGCACCACGCCGCCATTCAGGAACACGGTGCTGCCCCAACTTGCGTCGATCCCGTCGTTGGCGGAATTTTCGATCGTCGAAGTGTTCAGCGTGACGACCGCGTGATTCAGTAGGACGTCGGCGGCCGAGGCGCCCTCGATCACCAGATTGTTGCCGGTGAAGGCGGCTCCCGAATGCCCTCGCAATGCGTAGACCCCGCCGGATATCGTCAGGTTATTGAGGGTGACGCCTATCCCGCTGACCCCGAGCACCGGGTCGGTCGTTGAACTGGGCGCCTGCAAGGTGGCGCCCGAGGACGCAGCTTGCAATGTCACGCCGCTGGGGACGTCATCGACGGATTCGACGCAGGTTCCGTTGATCGTGATCGTCAAGGTGTTGGTGGTTTGCGGTTTCATGGCGACCGCCGAGGCTATCGTGCCGCCGGCCGCGCAATTGACCGTGCAGGAGATCGGGTTCGAGGTCACCAAGCCCAGGAACGGCACCACCGGAAGCCCTACTGAGGTTCTACAGGATAAAGCTTGGGCACGAAGCTCGCCTGCGCCGGCGAGCAGTGCGGTCAACAGGGTGACGACGACAACAGACAAACGGCGCCCGAAACGCGGATCTTTCGCCATCGGCGCTACCTCCCAAATATAATCCGGGCTTCTTCGCCCTGACACAATTCTGTCACATCCGCGGTGCAACTGTCTTGCGAATTCGCAGCGCTGGCTTCTCGCTCAACATTCCGAATTTCCCGAAGGGCTGCCATGTGTTCGAGGTCGAGATGGACGTCGAGACGAGAGCGTCGTCGCGATGATGTTGGCAACCTCATCAACCAGCTGACACTCGCAGGTCAGATCCATGGCGGGGTGGTGCAGGGGCATCAGCCAGGCGGTCGGCGAGGCCGCAATGTCCGGGCACTCGCCGCCATCATGAACGCCGTAGTCGACGCGCTCAGCCCGCTCGGCATCGCTCGTATCGACATGCCGGCGACACCCGAAAAAGTCTGGCGGGCGATCCGCGCGGCGCCGAGATGCTGAGAGGCGACCGGCGCCGATACCGAAATGCGGATCGGCGCGACTTCCCTGCGAAGCCGGTGACGATATGCTAGACGGCAACCCGGTTCTCAAGACAGGTGTCGGAGATGACCATGAGCAAGAAGAAGACGCTCACGACAACGCTGCCGCCCGATGAGCTTGCCGAGTTCGACCGCGTGTGCGACCGCCAATCTCTGAGCCGGTCGCAAGCCTTACGCGAGGCGATCCGCTGGTACATAGGTGCTATGCGGTCCCTGCCTCCGGCGGAAGAGCCATCGCCGGATGAGATCGAGGCAATCCGTCGGGGAAAGGAGCAAATCGCGCGCGGCGAATACATCCGCCTCGAGGACCTGCAGCGTGAGTTGGGACTTCCGACTGAGTAACGACGCTGCGCGATCACTGCGGCACATGGGAGTGCGCGATCGAGAACGACTAAACCGAGCTCTCAATGAGATGAGGCGGGAGCCGCTCGGCGGCGATGTCGCTCCGCTACGCGGCGGATATCAAGGGTCGCTTAGGCGCCGCGTTGGACCGTGGCGCATCGTTTTTTCGCTCGATTTGGAGCACCAGGTCATCGACGTCTACGGCATCCGCCGACGCCCATCCGACGACGTGTCGCTAAAAGCCCGCTCCGCATCCCCATCCGCGGGCCGTTCTTGACTGCAGCCGCTGTCGCCCACTGCCCCCACCGAAACTGAACGCCGCATGAGGCCAGCATTTCGGTCCAATCAGATAGGCTGCCTTGAAAGGGAACGTTTAGCGAACAAATTTAGTCGATCCAAACTTCTATCCTTGAGGGGAGAGCGCCTTGACCATCTCATTTGCCCGCGCTTACAGCCTGGTTTCCGCGCGGCGCGGCCGGGCTTGCTTGCGACGACGACGGCGTCGCGCTCGGTCCGATCCCACTCGTTGAGGCCGTCCGCGATGCGTCCGGCCAGCGCTGCTACCGCATGCGCCCGGCGGCGGATGTGGCGCAGGCCTTTCGCCTCGCCTACGGGTCGGCACCGGACGATATCGAGCGTTGCCATCGCACCCTCGCCCGTGTCGCACGATTGCTCGCGGCGGGCCAAGGTGCGCGAGCGCGCATCGAGGCGGTGCTGCTCGCCGTTCCCGCGATCGCACCCGAAGGCATGGCGAAGCTGGCGCAGGCCGCGGCGTTGCGAAAGGACAATCCCGACTGGCCGGACGAGCCGCGCAACCCCGCCGGCATTTCCGAAGGCGGCCAGTGGACGAGCGACGAGAGCCGGGAAGCCGAGGATGCGAAAGTCGAGCCTGCAGCGGGCCAGACCAGCGAGGTCCAGGCCAAGAAGGAACGCTTCGTTGAAGCGCATCTGGCCGATGCACAACAGGGCGCCGACCAGCTCGGCGTGCCGGTTGAGAACATCCTGGGTCTGTCGGCTTTGGAGTTCGACTTGGGGCGAACATTGGTTCGCGGTCCAAGGCAACAATTATTTTGGCATCCATTACCCGGCGCCCTTCGCCACCGGATACATGCTCACCCAGGATGGCCGGACCAGGGTCGCCACTTTCGCGAGCTATGCCGACAGCCTGAAGTCGTTTGTTGCGATCTCAGGTTCCATTGTGCAGGGCAAAAGCGACCCGAAAGCGTTCGCCACCGCTTTGCAGAGCAGCGGAAAGTTTGGGATCCATCCAACAACCGGAGCGAAGATTCCCACCTATGTGGGCGATGTTGCCAGCACCATTCACGGAATTCGATCGATTGTCGGGCGTCGGAGGATTTGAGGATGACCGCCCGATCCGCCCTTCATTTCTTGGCCTCGGTTGGCAGCGCGATTTTCCTGTTGCACAGCGTTGCGACCGGGGCTGCCGAGATTCCGTGGAAAATCGATGAACCAACTGCTCAGCGTCTCGCTGCCGAGGCTGACCATGGATCCGCGACGCACCTGGAACTATTTGATTATGACAGTCACCTCAGTCCCCCTTTTTTTGTCTACTACGGCCTCACCGAGCCGCCAGTGGAAGGCAGCTTCGGCTACTTTGCCGTCAACCCGTGGACCGGCGATGTATGGGCGCTCTGGGGATGCCGCAGATTGTCCACGCCGGCCTTGCGCAAATCGCACGCGGCGATTCGCCGGCGCTTCACACGCGACGAGTTGAAGCAATATACCCGGCTACGTGGCCTCAAGCCTGAGTGCATCGTCGAGCGCTAAACTCATTCGACAGTAAGAGGCATTGTCTATACGCTCGATTGCGGCGCGTTCGGCGAGAACCTCGAACGCGCACTCGCCATGGCGGATTACGCGGGGTTGCGGCTCGGCCCGGGCGGCACGGTCACGGGATCCCGGGCTCGATCTCGCACCCGAACGAGGTCGCGAGCTTCGCGCCCGAGATCCCGAACTTCCCCAACGGCTGTCACGTCTGCGAGGTCGAGATCGATCCCGAGACTGGAACCACTCGGGTGCTGCGCTATGTCGTCGTCGACGATGTCGGCCCCGTCATCAACCAGCTCACACTCGAAGGCCAGATCCATGGCGGGGTGGCACAGGGCATCGGCCAGGCCTTCACCGAGCATCTGGTCTATGACGAGCGATCGGGCCAGCTCCTCTGCGGCTCGCTGATGGATTACGGCCTGCCGCGCGCCGACGAGGTTTGCTCGTTCGAGATGGACGAGAACCCGGTGCCAACCAAGACCAATCCCTTGGGTGTCAAGGGGGCCGGCGAGGCCGGTAATGTCGGGGCACTTGCCGCCATCATGAACGCGGTCGTCGACGCGCTCAGCCCCCTCGGCGTCACCCATATCGACATGCCGGCAACACCCGAAAAAATCTGGCACGCCATCCGCGCAGCGCAGAGAAGCGGAGAGGCTCAGAATGCTGGCGGGCGGCAGGGGTCGAAATAACGAGCGGATGTTCCGCCCTCCGGATGTCTTTCGCGATGCCCGTTCGCGTTCTGAAATGGTAGCGGACGGCGGCGAATCAAACCGCGGGCTGACGCGTCTTGTCCGTAACGAACGATCGCGGTGCCGACCAAAACGAATCCCATGGGCGTCAAAGGCTGCCAGCGAGGGGATCATGGCGGCGCGCGCGATTTGCCGGTAAAACGGAGGATATCCTGGCTTCGAAAGCCGCTGGGAGCCCGGCGAAATGTCTCAATAAACCAAAAAGAATGAACCCGAACGCGGAGGCGTCCATGGGGACAGGCGCCGTACTCTCCGGCCGACAGATGGAGCCGCCGAGCCGCGTGCTCGGGCGAAAGCTCGACAGCATTCCGTTCAGCCCCTACCACGCCTTGATCATCGCGGTGCTGGGGTTGGTCGGTTTCGCCGACGGCTATGATCTGGTGATGACCGGCTCGCTGCTAGTCTTGGCGAGAGAGCCGTTGCACATGGCGCCGGAACAGATCCGCTTTCTCGCCGTCGCATCGACCCTGATGGTCTGCGTAGGCGGTCTTGTCGCCTCGGCCGTATCCGATCATTTCTCCCGCAAAACGATCATGCTGATCGGTGTCGTCTCGATCATGTTCTGCACGCTGTTGATCCCGCTCGTGCAGAGCGCCGACCAACTGATCATCGTGCGTCTGTTGACGGGATTTGGCGGCGGCTTTGCGGTTTCCTCGCCGTTTCCGATTGCCGCCGAGCTGATGCCGGCACAGCACCGCCGCACCTTCGGGGCAGTGCTGGAAATGTCGCTGGCAGCGGCATTCACCGTGTTGCCGCTGGTCGGTGCCCTGCTCGCCAGCAGTCCGAATTCGTTCAGGCTGATGGCGTTGCCGGGCGGGTTGGCGATCTTTGTCGTGCCGCCGCTGCTTTATTTCGTGCTGCCGGAAAGCCCCCGGTGGCACCTCCGTCGCGGGCGGGTCGAGGCGGCGGTCGATCTGACGAACCACATCATTCGCCGTGCCGGCAGCCGGGTGGCGCTACTCAGCGTTGCTGATCTAGGTGACCTCGCGCCGGCGGCCGCCCGCGAACGGCTGCCGCCTTACCGGGCCCTGTTTCGGCGTGGCCAACTGCGTTGGACGGCGGTCGGCATCTCGAGCTACGTGTTCCAAAGCATAGCCTTCTTCCTGACCTCGACACTGCTGCCGAAGGCGTTGGTCGATCAGGGTGCGGCAATCGCGATGAGCTTTGGCGTCGCATCGCTGGTCTTTGGCGCGAGCATCCCCGGCAAGGCCTTCACCGGGTATCTCATGGAAATCATCGGACGGCGCTGGACGATCTGTTATGCCCTCCTGGGTTCGCTGCCGGGTCTCAGCTTGATGTTGCTCGCCCATCGGACGGGCGGATTTGCCGTTCCGTTGATGGTGGCCGGCGCGCTGCTCACCGGGTTTACCGCGCTGTCGGCCGGCACCGCCGCGCGGATCTACCTGTCGGAGCAGTTCCCGACGGCGCTGCGCGGGCGCGGCCACATGTTCAGCGAATCGTTCGGCCGCCTGTTTTCCGGCGTGCTGATGCCATTCCTGATGACGCCCTATACCGGTTCGCCGGGGATCTTCTTCGGCACGATGCTCATCGTCGTCGCCATTGGCGCCTTTATCCCGGTCGTTTTCGGCCGCGAAACCATCGGCCAGCTCGAGATCGTCACCGAGGGCGTCCCCGAATTCGCGTGAGCCGCCCGACCTCGCTGGGCCGGCCTCCGGGCCGTTGGGCGGGCGGCGAGTGTCAGCAGCGGGCGCTCTGCCCGGGCGGCGATGTCGCCGGCGTATCTGCTGCGGCCGGCGGCCGTCCAGGGGGTGTTTCGTCCTACGACGCGCTGGCCTAGTGCTGGGGCGGACCAGTCTTCAGTGGATCTGCACGGGCAGCTCGCGAACCCCGTGAATGAGGTTCGAGCGCAGGTATTTCGGTCGATCCATCACCTCGATCTCGAGGTCGCGCTTGAGGATTTCTTCCCACAGGACGCGCAGCTGTAACTCGGCGAGCCGGTTGCCGACGCAGCGATGCACGCCGAAGCCGAACGAGATGTGTTCGCGGGCGCGCGGCCGGTCGACGATCAAATCGTGTGGATCGGCGATCGCGTCGTCGTCCCGATTGCCCGAGACGAACCACATCGCCACCTTGTCGCCCTTCTTGATCGTCTTGCCATCGAGCTCGAAATCCGCAAGTGCGGTGCGCCGCAGGTGCAGCACTGGTGTGTGCCAGCGGATGATTTCCGGTACCAGACTCGGCACCAACTCGGGGTTCTGCCGCAGCTTCTGAAATTGCTCCGGGAATTGCGAGAGGCCCCAGACCCCGCCCGACATCGAGTTGCGTGTCGTGTCGTTGCCGCCGACGATCAACAGGCTGCAGGTCGCGAGCAGCTCGCGGAAGTCGATCTTCCGGGTCGCCTCCGAATGCGCCAGCATCGAGATCAGGTCGAAGCGCGGCGCGTTGCTTTTGGCGCGCTCATCCCACAGGGCCTTCATCGCGGTCGCCATCTTCTGCAGTTCGGTCCAGCGCTCCGCCTCGGAATGGACCGGCGCGTCGGGCGTGTCGACATGACACACCGTGACGTCGGACCAGAACATCAGCCGGTGCCGGTCTTCGAGCGGCCAATCGAACAGTGTGGCGAGCATGCGCGAGGTCAGCTCGATCGACACCTCTTGTACCCAGTTGAACGTGCGGTCGCGCGGCAGCGCGTCGAGTACCTGGGTGGTGCGTTCGCGGATCATCCCTTCCATGCGTTGCAGGTTAGACGGCGCGACCACCGGGCTGACCGCCATGCGGCGCTGCCCGTGGTCGGGCTCGTCCATCTGGATGAAGCTCGGCCGCTCATAGCCCTGCACCTGATCCTCGAGCCGCACACCACCGAGCTCCCATTTCGACGAGAACACCTGGTGGTTGACCGCGACCTTCATGATGTCCTTGTAGCGTGTCACGGACCAATACGGCCCGAACTTGCTGTCGGCGCAGTAATGCACCGGGTCCTCGCGGCGCAGCCGCTCGAAATACGGCTGGTATACGTCGTCCTGGTAGAGTTCGGGAACACTAACATCGATGCTGTCGAGCGGCTGCGAATACGCGTCTTCGCGGGCCTCGGCATTGACAGTGGCGTCCATAAAGTCCTCCTCCCCGCCGGGTCCGCCCGGCTTTCAGTGCTGTCCTTCCGGCATGCGCAAGACGATCCCCGCGAGCTCCTCGCGCATCCGTATTTGACAGGTAAGGCGCGAGTTCGGCTGCGCCGCCGCGGCGAAGCTCAGCATGGTTTCTTCCTGCGAGCCCGGTTCCGCCAGGCCGGTCCGCTCGAGCCACGCCGCGTCGACATACACGTGGCAGGTGGCGCAGGCGCATTCGCCGCCGCAATCGGCGTCGATCCCGGCGATGTTGTTGTCGATAGCGCCGCGCATCAGGCTCGTGCCGACCGGCACCTCGACCGTGTGCGCGGTGCCGTTGAATTCGATGTACGTCACGTTGGGCATCTTGCCTCCGCTCGTCATCGCACAGGCTGGCGCCGTAGGCTAGCATCGGGGGCCCGCCGGCCAAAGCCATTATCTGGCGAGCGGTGGCGCGACGTTGAAAACCATGCCCTGCAATCTCGAATGATACCACGTCGTCTATCTCGACGGCACCTGCTTGTGTGAGGATCCAAGGGGGCCGCTATTCCGCCCAATAGGCCGCGGCACCAGCTGGCTAACCCTCACCCGTAGTCTCCCGGAAGCGTTAATCGAGAAGATTGGAGTCCGAGGGGTAAACCAGATGTTGGTGGGGAAAAAGGCGCGCGGCAGCGTACTTTACGGGATTGTGCTTGGCCTTGTTCTGGCGCTGCCCGGGTGCAACGCCAACTGGCCGGCTATAGGGTCGAAGGAGGAGCAGGAGGCCCTTTGTCGCCTGCCGGGCCACTGCGCGCATTCCACCCCCGGGGGCGCGAACAACTCCGGCCAGTGATCCACTGTAACAGCTGCGCGCCGATCGGTCCGCATCATCAGGACGAACGCGCTGCGACAATGCCCGTGGCTCGCGAACACGCCGCCAATCCACGGCCCGATTTCCTCAATCTGAACGAGAAGAAAATCGGCTTGACCGAAAGGTAAGTAGGCACTAATATAAGTTATGGCTTACGAAGTGGCGCTCGCCGCACTGGCCGATCCAACGCGGCGACAGATTTTCGAGCGGGTGTTAACCGCGCCCCGGCCCGTTGGCAGAATTGCCGCCGGTCTGCCGGTCACTCGCCCGGCAGTGTCGCAGCATCTAAAAGTGCTCAAGGAGGCCGGGCTGATCAGCGAACGTCGTCAGGGCACCCGGCGACTGTATGTCGCCGACCCGGTAGCCTTGGGCGAATTGCGGGCCGCAATCGAGACGATGTGGCGCGAGGCGTTGGCCGGCATGGCGGCGCGGATCGACGAGGAGCCGGAGCGATGACCAGATGACCGATTGGGATTGATCCTCCGGATCGTCATCGCTGGCCTGATGGTGCCGATCTCGGAGCCGATAATCCCAGGAACAAGGAGGTAACGGTGCAGCTGTACCACTTCCCGTCACCCAATCCGCAGAAGGTGACCTTCGCATTCAAGGAGCTGGGGCTCGACTGCGAACTCGTGCCGGTCGATTTGGCAAAAGGCGAACACCGGCAACCAGCCTTTCTGGCGAAAAACCCGTTTGGACGCGTCCCGGTTCTGGTGGATGGCGATCTGACGCTGCCGGAGTCGCACGCGATTATCGCCTATCTCGGTGACAAGACAGGCCGATTGTGGCCGACCTCGGGGGCCGGTCGCGCGGAAGCGCTGCATTGGCTGTTCTTTTTATCGCAGCACATCATGCCGCCGGCGGGCGAGGTGGCCCTACGTTTCCGCGCCAAAGTGTTCGGCCGTCCGCTCGACGCCGCGGGGGAGGCCACTATCAAGCGCGGCGAGGAGGCATTGCCTGCACCGTTGGCGATCCTCGAAGGTCATCTGGCGGGCAACAAATGGATCATGGGGGCCGATTTCGGCCTCGTCGATTGCGCCTATTGCCCGGTGCTCAATGTCATCGAGAAGTCGGGTTTCGGCTTGTCCGGATATCCCAAGGTTGCAGCCTATCTCGACGCGTGTCGCGCCCGCCCGACCTGGGCGCAGACCCCGCGGCTCCCGGGGTTGTGAGCAGATGAGCGTTGTCGCATTCACCGTTCCGCCGGTCGTCAAGACGATCACGGTGCGCGCCGCGCCCCAGCGGGCCTTCGACGCCTTTGTCATGGATTTTGCACGGTGGTGGCCACTGTCGAGCCACCATGTCGGCACCGCCGCGGCCGCGGTCGATTGCGTGATCGAACCGCGCGCCGGCGGTAGCATCTTCGAGCGCGATGCGGCGGGAAAGGAGAGAGTATGGGCGAGCGTCCTCGCCTACGAGCCGCCGCATCGCCTAGCGATCAGCTGGCACGCCGGGAAGAGCCCGGACGCAGCACAGCGTCTGGAGCTGCGCTTTACCGCCGAGGATGGGGGTACGCGGGTTGAGCTGACGCATTCCGGCTGGGAAGCCCTCGGCGAGGAGGCGCAGAGCGTCCGCGATTCTTACGACAGGGGCTGGGTAAAAGTCTTTGAGCAATGCTACGGCGAATACGTCAACGCCTTGCCCTGACCCGGTACTCTGCCGTCACACGCTTCGCAGGGTTGCACGGCTAGTCGACGTCCCCCGCCCTCGCGCCGCTTTCGCCGGGGTGACGAGAAGTAGTCAGCGATTTTACGCGCATTTCCGGTCACGTACATAGCGCCGAGAGAAGGGTTTGCGCCTCGGTGAGTTCGGGGAATTGTCGGGTCGGCGGGAAGCCCTCGACCGCCGGCGCCAACACGGCGTGCGCATCGGCGTCGCCAGTGGCCGCGCGATAAAGCTTCGCTAGGGCCAGTGTCGCGCGCAGTTCGAAGCTGCGCGCCCTTTGCGACTGCGCGACAACGATCGCGGCCTGCAATGACCGCTCAGCCGCCGCGGTATCGGCCGGGCAGCACTTCAGCAGGATCCCGGCGCGGATGCGGTGCATTTCCGCTTCGTACAAGCGCTCTTCGGTGCGCTGCAACTCGGCGAGCGCATCGTCCAGGCGCCGGAGCCCGGCATCAGTCTCGCCGGCGCTCGCTTCGGCTTCGGCCAGGACCGCTTCGGGCAAGAGCCAAATTCTATCTTGGTCCCGATAGATGGCGAGGCCGCGTCGCATCTCGGCGACACTTGACTTCGCCCAGCCCTGCAAAAATACGGCGACGCCGGCCCAATAGGCTGGGAAATCGTAACGAGAGACGGTATCGGCCAACGCTTGGCTGTAGGTCGCAACTGCTTCGGGGTTGCGCCGAAAAAGTCCAAGGAACGCCGCATAGGCCAGCGCATGACCCATCGTCGGAGCATGGCCCGTCGACTCGGCGTCGGCGAGGGCGAGGTCGGCAAGGCGCAAAGACTCGTCGACTCTCCCGAGCACCCACAATGCGAGGGCGTCCAAAATCTCCGCTGAGGCGCGGGGATCCTGGCCGAACCGGTTGGCGAAACCGGCATGGCGCGCCTGGTCGTAGAGCTCGATGGTTTTCTGAAAATGCTGATGGGCGCCGGCAAAATCGCCGAATTGAAGGCAAGTGCAGCCGAAAACGCGGTGCGCGATCAAGGTCTCGGGACAATCCGGCCGGGCCGTGGCCTCGCGCAGGAAAAGCTCCGCCACTTCGCGCATCGGTGCCGGTTCGCCGCGGCTCAAATGCCCGCCCCAAAGACTGTAATAGGCGGAGAACCGTTCCGAGGCATCTTCCATCTAGTGGTGCGAACCAAATAGATGGTTCCGTCCGCCTCCTCCGTCGCCCCCGCGCAGGCGGGGGCCCAGGGCCGCAAGCTCCAGAGTTTGCCGCTCCTGAGTACCCGCTTCCGCGGGCACGACGATATGAGGTGTGGGCACCAAGTGTTGGAGCCGATTCACTAGCTCCTCACACCATCGCTTGCCGAGAGCGCGGCGAGGAGGGTTTGCGCTTCAGTGAGCTCGGGGAATTGTTGGGTCGGCGGGAAGCCCTCGACCGCCGGCGCCAGCACGGCGTGCGCGTCGGCGTCGCGACCGGCCGCGCGATAGAGCTTTGCCAGAGACAGCGCGGCGCGCAGTTCGAAGCTGCGCGCTTTTTGCGACTGCGCGAGCGCGATCGCGGCCTGCAATGACTGTTCGGCCTCCGCGGTGTTGGCCGGGTCGCGCTTCAGCAGGATCTCGCCGCGGATGCGGTGCATTTCCGCTTCGTACCAACGGGCCTCCGTGTCCTCCAGCTCGCCGAGCGCGTCGTCCAGGCGCTGGAGCCCGGCATCAGTCTCGCCGGCACCCGCTTCGGCTTCGGCCAGGGTCGCTTCGAGACCGGGCAAGAGCCAAGTCCTACCTTGCTCCCGAACGATGGCGAGGCCGCGTCGCATCTCGGCGAGTCTCAACTCTTCGGCAGCGTCGGACCACTTTGCCCAGGCCTGAAGAAATACCGCCCTGCCGGCCCAGACGGCTGGGAGATCGTATCGAGACACGATATCGGCCAACGCCTGGCCGTAGGTCGCGACTGCTTCGCGGTTGCACCGAACAAGCCCCAGCGACGCCGAAAATGCGAGCGCATATCCCATCGTCGGAGCATGCGCTGCCGACTCGGCGTCGGCGAGCGCGCGCTCAGCAAGCGGCAAGGCCTCGTCGATCCGACCGAGCACCCACAATGTGAGGGCGTCGAAAATCTCCGCTCCGGCGCGGGGATTCGTGCCGAATCGGTTGGCGAAGTCGGCATGGCGCGTCTGATCGTAGAGCTCGATGGTCTTGTGAGAATGCTCATGTGCGCCGGCAAAGTCGCCGAAATAAAAGCAGGTGGTGCCGGAGGCGCGGTGCGCGATCAAGGCCTCGGGGCAATCCGGCCGGGCCGTGGCTTCGCGCAGGAAAAGCTCCGCCATTTCGCGCAGAGGTGCGGGTTCGGAGCGGTTCAGATGCCCCACCCAAAGACCGTGATAGGCGGAGAACCGTTCCGAGGCGTCTTCCTCCCGGCTCGCTAACTCGCGAGCGCGCGCAAAGGCCGCGCTCGTTTCCGGCGCGTGATATCCCTTGGCCCAGATCAGCGCATTGCCGAGGCTCGTCTGTAAACGCAGCCGGTCGCTGCCCGACGCGGGGCTCGGCGCCGTCCCGGCGAGCTTGTCGGCCAATTCGATCGCCTTGCCGAGGTGGGCGGCGGCCTCCTTGAACGCCGAGCGGCGCAAGGCCTGGTCGCCGGCCTTGCCCCACCATTCGATCGCCGGCTCGTCCAGCCCGGCCTGGGTCAGATGGTGGGCGACGAGTTCCGGCTCGGCCGCCGCGACCGCCGCGAACTCTCCGCGCAAGGCGTCGGCGATCTGCCGGTGCAGGATCTGGCGCCGGCTCCTGAGCAGGGTTTCATAGGCGGTGTCCTGGACCAGCGCGTGCTTGAAGGTGTAGCGAGCATCGGGCGTCGCGCCGGTGCGGAACAGCAGCTCCGCCTCTTCGAGCTGCGCCAATGCCGCGCGCAATGCCGGCTCGTCGCGGCCGGCGACCGCACGCAACAGCGAGTAGGAGAATTCGCGGCCGATCGCTGCGCCGATCTGCGCGATCTCCTTGACCGGCGCCAACCGGTCGAGGCGCGCCGCCAATGAATCCTGCAACGTCGCCGGGATGGCGAAGGGCGGCAATGGTCCGTCGAGATGCCAGCCCTGCGGCCCCGCGACGAGCAGGCCCCCCTCGAGCACCGTCTTGGTCAATTCCTCGACAAAGAGCGGCACCCCGTCGGTCTTGGCGACGATCTGTGCCGTCACCTCGAGGGGCAGCGGTTTACCGGCGACATGCTCGGCGAGGGTCTCGACTTCGGCGGGTGCCAGGCGCTCGAGGGCTATGCTGGTGACGTGCGAGAGGCCGGTCCAGGGCGCCTCGTATTCCGAGCGGAAGGTGATCAGCACCAATACCGGCAGGGCGCGGACGCGCTCGACCGTCAGATCGAGCACTTCGAGCGAGGTCGCATCGGCCCAGTGGGCGTCCTCGAACAGCATCAGCACCGGCTGTTGCCGCGCCAGCGCCTCGATCTGGTCGAGCAGAGCCGCCAGGGTCAGCCGCCGCTGCTGAGCCGGGCTCAGTGCGAGCGGCGGATACCGCGAGCCAGTCGGGATCGACAGCAATGAGGCGAAGAGCGGTGCCGTTTCCGCAATGCGCGCCGGCGCCAATATGGCTTCAAGCTTGTCGAGCTGTGTCGCGGGCGGGTCGGCGGCGGCGAGGCCGGCGGCGCGCCCCAGCGCCACGACAAAGGGGTGCAGGACGCTGTCGCCGTGATAGGGCGAGCATTGATAGCGCAGCCGTGTGTGCGGTTCGTTCGCGACTTCGGCGGCGAGCTGAGCAGCAAGCCGCGACTTGCCGATGCCGGCCTCGCCCGAGAGCAAGACGATCTGGCCGGCGCCGGCCCAGGCCTCGCGCAGGCGGTCGCGCAATATCGCACTCTCCGGCACCCGGCCGACGAGTTCGGTGAGCCCGCGGCGCGCCGCCTCGAAGCGGCTTTCGGTTACGGCGACGTCCTCGACCGCGAAGGCCTCGACCGGCTCGGCAAAACCCTTGATTGCTTGCCGGCCGAGGTCGCGCAGCCGGAACAAATCGCCGATCAGGCGGCGGGTGATGCCGGCGAGAACGATCTGCCCGGGTTCCGCGAGAGCCTGCAGGCGCGCCGCGAGGTTGGGGGTCTCGCCGACCACCGCCTGCTCCTGCGCCGAGCCCTCGCCGACCAGATCGCCGACCACGACAAGCCCGGTGGCGATGCCGATGCGGACGGCGAGAGGCACCTTTCCACGGGTCTCCAGGCGCGTCACCGCCGCTGCTATTTCGAGCCCGGCCCGCACCGCCCGCTCGGCGTCGTCCTCATGCGCCCGCGGGTAGCCGAAATAGGCCAGCACCCCGTCGCCCATGAACTTGGCGACAAAGCCGTCATAGCGCGCGACGACGCCCGCAACAGTGTTCTGATAGGCGCGGATCTCCTCGCGCAGTTCCTCGGGGTCGAACCGCGTCGAAAGCGCGGTTGAGCCGACCAGATCGCAGAACATCACCGTCAACTGCCGCCGCTCGGCTTCCGGGGGAACCGATACGTCGGAGACTGCCGCCGTCACAGCGGAGGTGCGCGCCGAGGCGCTGAGTGCCGCGATGGCGTCCAGCAGCTTGCGCCGGTGCCCGATCGCTGCAACGCCAATTTCCCGAAGATCCTCCGATGTCAGCTTCGGGAGCACCTCCCAATCGATCTCGTTGTCCCGAAAGGCCCGCACATAACGCTGAAGGCCCAAACCCTGCAGCCACGTCGCTATGTCCATGCGGTGATCCTCTGCTCCGGCGAGAGAGGCAGCTCCACTTGTTGTACGATATCGTTATGCTCGTGGACGTGCCAGCGGCGACGCAGCTGCGTGGGGCTGTGGATTCCCGGACGGCGACGACTGCCCGCTGTGGGACGGGCCATGCGAGAGAGCGGAGGCGGGTCTAACCAACGACGATGACGGCCATTCTGGCGGTCGCTGTCGCCCGCTATTCGCGGGTAACGGGCGCGGACGAAGAGGGCACGATCGCGGCGCTGCGTACAGTGGGGCACGCCGGTCCGCCGGAGAAATGAACCGCCGGGCTCCCGGGCTCCTGAAGGCATCTTACTGGTCGAACAGAGATGTGTTCCGGTGCTTGCGCCAGGTTTGGCATCAAACCGCCGCTGGGGCAGTCGTGAGACGCGTACAAGTGACGTTCTATTTCGTCCTGGGTACACGCCGCGCCTGCGCCACGGTGGCGAGGGCAAGAAAGCGATCACGGATGATCGCAAACAGCCCGGGCGGCAACATGCCGTAGGCGACCGAGCTTTCATTGCCTCCCGGTGCGCGCCGCAAATCCGGCCCCGGCCAGACAAATTCATTCCACTCCGACAACACAACCCACGAGCGGTCAGCGTCGAGCCTCAGCCGTTTCTTGACCGGCGCGGGAATTTCCACCGCGAGCGCGGGTTGCGCGGGCGCGCTATGCGTGACTGGCAACACCAGAACGCGTGTTTCGCCGGCGTCCTCGGCCGCGCGCAAGGCCGCGACAATTGCACAGGGACGGTCTTTCTCACCCTCTTCCCGGCCCGCCAGATGCTCGCGATGCCAGAGATAGGCGTAACGAATAACAAGGCCGGGAACCGGGGCGGGAAGCGGCACGCGGCGCTATTTCAACTCGGCATCGAGGGCGGCGAATTCGTCCGGCACCTTGGCGTTGCGCACGGCTTCAACCCACTCCTCGGGAAGATCCTCGGTAAGGCCAACCCGCCGATCGCGCCGCTTGAGCCGGGCATATTCCTCCGCCGATAGCACCACCAGATCGTCGCGGCCGTCCTTGGTTATGGTCACCGGCTCGCGGCGCGCTCGATCCGCCAAGGCACCGAAGGCTTGATGCAGATCGGCTTCCGTCATGCGAATCATGTCGACGCGCACTCCGTAAAATTCACAATAATGATATGCTAATCTACTTTTAGAGGCAACTTGGGGTCATTCATGCATTGAATGGCGTAGCGCCGAGAGCAGCGTTTGCGCCTCGGTGAGTTCGGGAAATTGTTGGGTCGGCGGGAAGCCCTCGACCGCCGGCGCCAGCACGGCGTGCGCATCGGTGTCGCGATTGGTTGCGCGATAAAGCTTCGCCAGAGACAGCGCGGCACGCAGTTCGAAGCTCCGCGCCTTTTGCGACTGCGCGATCGCGATCGCGGCCTGCAGGGACTGCTCGGCCGCCGCCGTATCGGCCGGGTCGCGCTTCAGCAGGATCCCGGCGCGGATGCGGTGTGTCTCCGCTTCGTACCAACTGCTCTCAGTGGCCTCCAATTCGGCGAGCGCATCGTCCAGGCGCCGGAGCCCGGCATCGGTCTCTCCGGCACTCGCTTCGGCTTCGGCCAGCGCCGCTTCGAGACTGGGCAAGAGCCAATTCCTGCCTTGCTCTCGAGCAATGGCGAGGCCGTGTCGCATCTCGGCGAGTCTCAACTCTTCAGCACCGTCGGACCACTTTGCCCAACCTTGAAAAAATGACGCTCTGCCGGCCCATTGGGCTGGGAGATCGTATCGAGACACGATATCGGCCAACGCTCGGCTGTAGGTCGCGACCGCTTCGGGGTTGCACCGATAAAGCTCAAGCAACGCCGCGAATAGGAGGGCATAACCCATCGTCGGAGCATGCGCTGCCAACTCGGCATCGGCGAGCGCCCGGTCGGCAAGGCGCAAAGCCTCGTCGATTCGACCGAGTACCCACAGCGTCATAGCATCATGAATTTCCGCTTGGGCGCGGGGATCCTGGCCGAACCGGTTGGCGAGATGGCCATGGCGTGTCTGATCGTAGAGTTCGACAGTTTTCCCAAAATGGTCATGGGCGGCGGCAAAGTCGCCGAAATACCAGCAGGTGGCGCCGGAAACGCGATGCGCGATCAAGGTCTCGGGACAATCCGGCCGGGCCGTGGCTTCGCGCAGAAAAAGCTCGGCCATTTCGCGCATCGGCGCCGGTTCGCAGCGCGTCTGATGCCCGACCCAGAGCCCAAAGTATGCCGAAAACCGTTCCGAGGCGTCTTCCTCCCGGCTCGCCAATTCGCGGGCGCGCGCAAAGGCCGCGCTCGTTTCCGGCGCCTGATGTCCCTTGGCCCAGATCAGCGCATTGCCGAGGGTCGTCTGTAAACGCAGCCGGTCGCCGCCCGACGCGGCGCCCGGCGCCGTCGCGGCGACTTTGTCGGCCAATTCGATCGCCTTGCCGAGATGGGCGGCGGCCTCCTTGAAGGCGGAGCGGCGCAGGGCCTGGTCGCCGGCCTTGCCCCACCATTCGATCGCCGGCTCGTCGAGCCCGGCCTGCGTTAAGTGGTGGGCGACGAGTTCCGGCTCGGCCGCCGCGACCGTCGGGAACTCATCGCGCAACGCATCAGCGATGCGGCGGTGCAGGATCTGCCGCCGGCTCTTGAGCAGGGTTTCGTAGGCCGTGTCCTGGACCAGCGCGTGCTTGAAGGTGTAGCGCGCATCGGGCGGCGCGCCCGAGCGGAACAGCAGCTCCGCCTCTTCGAGCTGCCCCAATGCCGCGCGCAATGCCGGCTCGTTGCGGCCGGCGACCGCGCGCAGCAGCGGGTAGGAGAATTCGCGGCCGATCGCGGCGCCGATCTGCGCGATCTCCTTGACCGACGCCAGCCGATCGAGACGCGCTGCCAATGAATCCTGCAATGTCGCCGGAATGGCGAAGGGCGGCAATGGCCCGTCGAGGCGCCAGCCCTGCGGTCCCGCGACGAGCAGGCCCCCCTCGAGCACCGCCTTGGTCAATTCCTCGACAAAGAGCGGCACCCCGTCGGTCTTGGCGACGATCTGCGCCGTCACCTCGGCGGGCAGCGGCCGGCCGGCGACATGCTGGGCCAAGGTCTCGACCTCGGCGGGCGCCAGGCGGTCGAGCGCTATGCTGGTGACGTGCGAGAGACCGGTCCAGGGCGCCTCGTGTTCCGGCCGGAAGGTGAAGAGCACCAATACCGGCAAGGCGCGGACGCGCTCGACCGTCAGATCGAGCACTTCGAGCGAGGTCGCATCGGCCCAGTGGACGTCTTCGAACAGCGTCAAGACCGGCTTTTGCCGCGCCAGTGCTTCGAGCTGGTCGAGCAGGGCCGCCAGGGTCATGCGGCGTTGCTGCGCGGCACTCAGTGCGAGCGGCGGATAGCGCTCGCCGGTCGGGATCGACAGGAGCGAAGCAAAGAGCGGTGCCGTTTCGGCGATGCGCGAGGGCGCCAATATGGCTTCGAGCTTGTCGAGCTGAGTCTCCGCCGGATCCTCGGCGGCGAGGCGGGCGGCGCGCCCCAGCGCCACGACAAAGGGGTGCAAGACGCTGTCGCGGTGATAGGGCGAGCATTGATAGCGTAGCCGCGTGTGCGGCTCGCTCGCGACCTCGGCGGCGAGCTGAGCGGCGAGCCGCGACTTGCCGATGCCGGCCTCGCCCGAGAGCAAGACGATCTGGCCGGCGCCGGCCCAGGCCTCGCGCAGGCGGGCGCGCAGCAGGGCGCTCTCCGGCGCCCGGCCGACGAGGTCGGTGAGCCCGCGCCGCACCGCCTCGAACCGGCTCTCCGTCACCGCGACGCCCTCGACCGCGAAGGCCTCGACCGGCTCGGCGAAGCCCTTGACCGCTTGCCGGCCGAGATCGGTGAGCCGGAACAGGTCGCCGATCAGGCGGCGGGTGGCGCCGGCGAGGACGATCTGTCCGGGCTGTGCCAGAGCCTGCAAGCGCGCGGCGAGGTTGGGGGTCTCGCCGACCACCGCCTGCTCCTGCGCCGAGCCCTCGCCGACCAGATCGCCGACGACGACGAGCCCGGTGGCAATGCCGATGCGGACGGCGAGCGGCTCCGTTCCGAGGGTCTCCAGGCTCGACACCGCCGCTACTATCTCCAGGCCGGCCCGCACCGCCCGCTCGGCGTCGTCCGCATGCGCCCGCGGATAACCGAAATAGGCCAGCACCCCGTCGCCCATGTATTTGGCGACAAACCCGTCATAGCGCGCGACGACGGCGGAAACCGCGTTCTGATAGGCGCGGATCTCCTCGCGCAGTTCCTCGGGGTCGAACCGCACCGACAATGCCGTCGAGCCGACGAGATCGCAGAACATCACCGTCAGCTGCCGCCGCTCGGCCTCCACCCCCACCCTTCCCTCCCCCGCCCGCGGGGGAGGGTTGTAATGACTTCCCTCCCCCGCCTGCGGGGGAGGGCTAGGGAGGGGGCTGCTGGCGGCGGTCAAAGCGGAGATGGCTCTGAGGAGACGCTTGCGGTGCCCGAGCGACACGCCGAGCTTCTCGAGATCGACGTCGGTCAGCTCCGGCAGGATATCGGCGTCGATATCACTCGCGCGAAACAGCGCCTCGTACCCTCCGAGGCCGAGACTTCTCAGCCAACCCCCGACATCCATGGCCGCACTCCACGGGCCCGAACGGATCATCCGTCGGTTGATGCGCCCTGTCCAGGGCCGGACCGTTGAAGGACCAACAGTCGACCGCTCACGCGGCTATCGTGAAATGACGGGATTCTGATATAGATGCCCCATGGTTGTGTTAGCCAAAATCTCCGCTCGGATGTCGGTCGACGAGTTCCTGAATTGGGATTCCGGCGATGCCCTGAGGTATGAGCTGGTGGATGGCGAGCCGCGTGCCATGGCGCCCGCCAACCGGACCGACGGTACTCTGCAGGGCCGGTTGGCGACGCTGATCAACAATCACCTCGATCGCGAAAATCGCCCATGGAGCTTGGTGGTAGAGCCCGGCGTCGTCCCGCATCTGCTGTCCGATTACAATGTGCGTGTGCCGGACTTGGCGGTGACTTGCGCACCGTACCAGACCGAAGAAGCGGTGCTGACCGATCCGGTCCTGTTGATCGAAATCCTCTCGCCGAGCAATCAGGCGAAGACCTGGACCAATATCTGGGCGTACACCAGCATCCCGAGCGTTCGGGAAATTCTGGTCTTGCGGGCCGATCGGATCGGAGCTGAACTTTTGCGGCGCTCGCCGCAAGGCGAGTGGCCCGCGCGCCCGGTAGCTGTCGGCGGCGAGGTGATGTTGGAAAGTATCGGCTTTCAAACGAACCTGACAGAACTCTACCGGGGCACGCGACTCACCAGCTGACCGGCGCCGTCCTCGCGCCACCCCTCATTCCCGCACAAGCGCAGGGCTGTCGGAGAACCGAAAATAATTGAACGCATGCTGCATTGTGCAACTGCGAGTTCACGGAAATAGCCCCTCTCTGTGCCTGCACCGGCCGATCGAAGTCGCGCTTTCGCCACAGTGGTGATCGGAGGTAGGCTCCGGGCGAACGGGGCGCCGACCTCGGCCGCCCGCTCACGAGGGGTACAAGGGAGGAAACATCCATGTTGGAAATCGGCCTGTTTCACAACGGGGCGTCCAGCCTGCCGGTGATCACCGACAAGGACGGCGTCACGTTCAATAAGGGCACGTTGGCGGAGGTCCACCGGGCGGCACAGGAAACGCTGGTGAACCAAGTGCGCCAGGGGATCCTGGCCGAAAAGCTCGGCTTCCAGTCGTTTTGGCTCACCGAACATCACTTTCAGCCCGAGGGCGCGGAGATGAGCCCGAACCCGCTGATGGTGCAGATGAGCGTGGCGGCGCACACCAAGCGCATCCGGCTGGGGCAAGCCGCCAACATCATCGTCTGGCACCACCCGGTTCGGCTCGCCGAGCAGATCGCGCTGCTCGACGTGATCAGCGGCGGGCGGGTCGAATGCGGCATCGGCCGCGGCTATCAGCCCCGCGAGAACGAAACATTGGGCCGCCCCTACGGCTCGACGATCCAGGACCAGGAGCGCAACCGCAAGGCGTTTGAAGAATCCATTGCGATCATGAAGAAATGCTGGACCGAGCCCTCGTTCTCGCATCACGGCGAGTTCTTCTCGGTCCCGCCCACCTACACGAAGTGGAACCACAAGCAGACAATCGCCTATTTCCAGCGTGACGGGATGGGGCGGCGGCTCGACGATGTGCTCGCCCTCGGCGATCCCGACATGTACTCGGCCGGCAACCCGGTGCAGGCGACCACCACCACCCTCAAGGAGCTGCAAGTCTTTCCGCAACCGCTGCAGAAGCCGCATCCGCAATTGTGGGAGCCGCTGACCAGCGCCCGCTCGCTCAAATTCGCGGCCGAGCACGGGATCAACGGGGTGATGATCGCCGAACCGAACGACCGGCTGCGCCGCAACATCGAGATCTACTACGAGGCGGCGGAGAAGGCGGGTTTTCCCGACATGCACAACCGCGGCCGGTTCAAGTTCGGTTGGGACGCCGAGAAGCGGCGCGGGATCATGACCAGCCGCTATCTCCACATCACCCGCCCCGGCAAGGAGAAGGAGGCGCTGGAGCGCGCGGCGCGGGCGCTCGAGCTGCAGTTCGACTATTACGGACCGTTCGGCTTCGGCGCAGTCGTGGCAAGGCTCGACGAGCCGATGTTCGACCTCAACAAAAAAGTAACGGCGCAGATGCTGCGCGACCGCCAAATCGCCATTCACGGCTCCAAGCAATACGTGATCGACACGATCATGAAGATGCGCAACGAGTGCGGTTACGATGATTTCTGCTTTATGGGCTGGTTCGAACTCGGCGGCTTCGACGCCAAGGAGATCGAAGAGCAGATGCAGATTTTCGCCGAGGAGGTGATGCCGGTGATCGCGAAGGAATGCGGCGGCAAGGTGGAGCTGCCGGCGCGTGGGCTCAATCTGGTCGTCTGAGTGGAGCGCAGCCGGCGAGGCCGGTGGGCAGGCCGCCGGCCTCGTCGAAGGAGGAAACGATGGCGAGCAAGCAGGCCGAGGAGCTGAACAACCTCTACCTGGAATGGGTGGCGGCGCTGAAAGCGAACCCGGAGATGTCGCTCGACGAAATGCGGCACATGTTCGAGCAGTGGGATAGGATCACCGGCGAGCCGGGCGGCGTCGATTACATCGAAACCGATGCCGGTGGGGTCCCGGCTATGTGGGCGGCGCCGAAGCATTGCGCACAGGATCGCGTGCTGCTCTGCGCGCATGGCGGCGGCTACGTCGCCGCCTCGATGTACACCCACCGCAAGACCTACGCGCATGTGGCAAAGGCGACAGGCTGCCGCGCGCTTATCGTTCATTACGGGCGCGCGCCCGAGAGCGTCCATCCCGGTCCGGTGAACGACATGGCGGGGAGCTACAAATGGCTGCTCGACCAGGGCATTAGGGCTGGTCATATTGCGTTGATTGGAGATTCGGCAGGCGGCGCCCTCGCCGTGACGACGATCCTGCGCGCTCGCGAGCAGCGCCTGCCCCTGCCGGCCGCCACGATGCCGCTCTCGCCGTGGCTGGACATGGAGGCGACAGGCGAGACGTTCGAGACGAACGCGGCAAAGGACCTGCTTGTTACGCGCGACATCATCCAGGCCATGGCCGGAATGTTCCTCGGTGAGGCGGGCAACCGACAGGACCCGCTCGCCAATCCCTTGCGTGCCGACCTCAAGGGCTTCCCGCCTATGTATATCCAGGTCGGGGCTGATGAGACATTGCTCGCCGACAGCCGCAAGCTCGCCGATCTCGCGCGCAAGTCCGGCGTCGATGTGACGCTCGAGATCGTGCCGGAGATGCAGCACGTCTTTCAGTTCCTGGCCGGTACCGCTCCAGAAGCTGATGCCGCGATCCGCCGCCTCGCCGATTGGGTCCGGCCGAAACTCGGGCTCGGCTGAGGCTCGGTCAAGAAGAGCGGGGCACTCACTGGCCGAGCATCGCCGTAAACTCCGAGCCCTGTCGAGCTACGCCCGTGCCGACGTATGGTATTTCGCCGAGGTCAGGCCCGATCCCGTTTTAGCTCGTGCCTCGTTGAAGGACATGGCGGAGTGATCAGTTCGACGCCGCGCGCCTTCCACTTCTGCACAACCTCTTCGTGAGGAACCAATTCGACGTTCGGGTCGTCGGCCTCTTTCAGGCTCTGCTTGACCTCCGCCCGGAACCAGGCGTCGTGCTCGGCGCATTCCACGTAATCCCGCATGAAGTCGCGCAACAGCTGTGAGCCCGGCCGGTCATTAGTGCGCGCAGCTTCCGTAAACGCCTTCTTTAATTCTTGATCGACACGGAAGGTGAAGGTCGTTTCCGGCATAGCCTCAAACTCCTGCCCATGGGATGCACCTACAACGTAAGTGCGGCGCCGAAGCCAAGTCTCGTTTTCAGAGCCCGAGCGAAATTCAATTGATTTTCGATTGTTAGGCCAGCTTGAATTCGTTGATCAGCGGCAAAATTCCATTGTTCCCTAAGTAACGAATTTTCCTCGTAAGCCATTGGAATAACGTATTATTGTGACTGGCCGACGCGGCTATTCCATTGCAAAAAGGGCGATTTTCGTTGTTTTTCGGCGCCAAGCGCCCGCCGAGACGAGCGCTGAGGACAGGGTTGGACCGCGCTATGCCCGGGACGGCGTGTGCTTTGCCAGAAACGCCGCGACGCGGGCTTTGGCCGAGGTCAGCGCCGCTCCCTCCTTCCACTCCGGGATGAACTCGCAGTTCGGCAGGAGCTTCGAAAGCTCCTCGGAGATCGGGTAGGGGTGCGCTTCGTCGTTCCCGGCCAGGACCATGCAGGGCGTCCGCACCGTCGCGACGAAGGCGCGATCGACGCAGTAGACGAAGCCGGAAGCGTAGAGGTTCCGGCAAAACGCGTCGAGCACCGGCTCGGTAACCTCCGGATGGTCTGTGAGCGATTCCGCCCAGGCGTTGAACCGGGCCGGGCGACCGGGCGCCATCGCGCCGACGCGCCCGATCGGCTGCGCCAGCACCGCCGACTGGACGCGCGCGGGCTGCGCCTTGATCAGGTTAAGGATAAACGACCCGCCAATGCACTGGCCATAGAGATGGCAGCGATCGATGCGCAGGTGGTCGAGCAGCGCGATGTGGTCGGCGGTGTAGGCGTCCCAGCCGTCCTGCGCGGCGATCGGGGCGCGCGATTGGCCGCCGGCATTGCGTTGATCCATCGCGATCACGCGGTAGTTCGCCGCCCACTCGGTGGTGGGATTGATCGGTGCGGAGGACTGGCTCCAGACGGCGATCGTCGACGCTAAGCCAGCCGGCGCAAAGGTCAGGATCGGGAAGCCCTGGCCAAACTCCTCGTAATAGATGTGAGCACCGTGGTGGTCAAAGCTCGGCATGTCGGTGTCCTTTCATGATTCTTGTGGCATGCTAGACGATCCCGTTCGGCAACAACAAGGCTTGGCCGCCATGAACGACGACGCGACGATGGCACGCGACTTATCGCCGATCGAACGGCAGGCGCTCGATCATGTCTGGATCCACAGCGCCCGCTGGCTCGACCTCGCCGAGCGCGACGGGCTCAAGGTCATGGTGCGCGGCGAGGGCTGCCGACTGTTCGACGCCCAGGGCCGCTCCTATCTCGACGGTCTTTCCGGGCTCTACGTCGTCAATGTCGGGCATGGTCGCGCCGAGATCGGCGAGGCCATGGCCAAGCAGGCATGCGAGCTGGCCTACGTCTCCGCTGCGAGTTACACCAATTTGGCCGCGGTGCAGCTCGGCGATGTGCTCGCCGGCCTGACGCCCGGCGATCTCGACCGGTTCTTCTTCTGCTCAGGCGGCTCGGAAGCAATCGAGAGCGCGATGAAGATCGCCAAGCAGGTGCAGGCGATGCGCGGCTTCCCCAAGCGCTACAAGATCATCGCCCGGCGCGGCGGCTACCACGGTGCGACCTTTGGCGCGATGAGCATTACCTCCTCGCGCAGCGAGAAATTCTTCGGCCCGTTTATGTACGGGGTCAGCTTCGTGCCGTCACCAAACCGTTACCGCAACGATTTCGGGGTCGAGGGCGAGGCCGGCGATCTGCTTTGCGCCGAGGCGATCGAGCAGGAGATCCTGACACAAGGACCCGATACGGTGGCGGCGGTGATCGGCGAGCCGATCTCGGTGTCCAATTCGAACCATGTCCCGTCGCCGCGCTACTGGCAGCGCGTGCGAGAGATTTGCGATACGCATGGCGTATTGCTGATCATGGACGAGGTGATCAACGGGTTTGGACGCACCGGAACGATGTTCGCGACCGAGCAGTTCGGCGTGGTGCCGGATCTGATGACAATGGCCAAAGGACTATCCTCGGGGTACGCGCCGATCGCCGCTGTGGCGGTCGGCAAGGCGCTGTTCGACGAGTTTAAGAAGCAGGACGTGGCACTCGCCCACCTGCTGACCTTTGGCGGCCAGGCCGTGTCCTGCGCCGCGGCGTTGAAGAATATCGAGATCCTGCAACGCGAGGAATTGCCACAGCGCAGTGCCAGGCACGGCGAGTACCTGCTCGGCCTGCTACAGGAGCTGCGGTCGCATCCGACGGTTGGTGACGTCCGCGGGCTCGGTCTGATGTGTGCCGTCGAGCTGGTCAAAGATAAGATGACCAAGGAGCCGTTCGGCGTCGGCCCGGCCGCGGCAAGCCACCCCTATATCCGTCGGCTGTTGGCGTTGATGGAAGAGCGCGGTCTACTGACGCGCGTCTTCATGGCACTTCAGCTCTGCCCGCCGCTCGTCGTCAGCAAGGACGAGATCGATCAGATGGTCACGATCGTCGACGACAGCCTCTCGCTCGCCGAGCGTGAATTCGGCTTCGCTTAAAATCGGAGGAAAGGATGACCTACGAGCATATTCTGGCGGATACGGAAGACGGCGTCGGGATCCTGACCCTCAACCGCCCCGACAGCCTCAACGCGATGAACCGGAAGCTGGCGGGCGAGTTGCACGATGCGGTCAAGCAAATGGATGCCGACGACGCTATCGGCTGCATCGTCATCACTGGTGCCGGAACCCGCGCGTTCTCGGCCGGCGGTGACATCCATGAACAGCGGGAGGACGACCGCCGCCACACTCAGCAGGAGTTGGATGCGCTCCGCCCTCCGCGCCGAGGCAGCTATGAAATCGCCGCCTCCGCGAAGCCAACGATCGGCATGATCAACGGTCTCGCTTATGGCGGTGCTGCGGTACTAGCCTCCTCGCTCGACATGCGCGTCGGTTGCGAGGACACTCGCTTTCGCTTTCTCGCGGCAGCCTATGGTCGGATCAACAGCACCTGGACCTTACCCAACCAGGTCGGCTGGCCGATCGCCAAAGAGCTCCTGTTCACCGCGCGCGTCGTCGAGGCCGAGGAAGCCTATCGCATTGGTCTCTTGAACCACCTCGTGCCGCGCGACCAGTTGCGGGCGAAGACCATGGAGCTCGCCCGCATGATCGCCGGCAACAACCGTGCGGCGGTGATGGGCATCAAGACATTGCTGCTGAAGCAGATGACGCAGAGCCTCGAAGAGCAATGGACCGAGGAGCGGCACTTCACGACGCACGTCGTCAGAGGCGCGAGGGCCGAGGAAGCCTTTCCCGAATTCATCGCCCGCCACGGCCGCCCTCTCGACTGAGGGGTCGTTCGGAAACGCCGGGCTCAATTCACTTCGACGAGCTCCAGTGCTTCGCGACTCGGGCCTTCGATCATCACAGCACGCGTGTCGCCGAGCGGGTAGGGCTCCTCGAGGAATCTGACACCCTCGCTCCGTAGCTTGTCGATCCAAGCATCGAGATCGGAGACACTGAGCCCGATGTGATCCTGCAGTTGCCCGCGTGAACTGGCGAGTGGCCGATCGCCTTGATTGGCGTACCACATCATCGATACGTCGCCGAACTCGACCCCGGCGCGTGGCGTTCGGAACATTCCTTCGCGATTGAGCGCCGGCCAGGTGCGATCCGGCCCGCGGGTCAGGTTGCCGTCGACTGCTGTCGGCGCGTAGCCCGGCCGTAGCGGCGCGTTCAGGTGCTTTTGATACCAATGAAGGGCGCCGAGCGGGTCCTCTTGGTAAAGATGGACATGGTTGAAGCGCTCGGTGGGGTGGTTTCCCGCATATTCGACAAGGGCGTTATCGGGACCCCTCATATACGAGAACCCGCCGCCGCCGACCGGTCCGAGGCCTTTAGCCCTGGCCTCGGCGATTTGGGCTTTGGTCAGCCCCAGCACGTTACCGACATTAGGCCAGGTGTCGCTGCTGATCAGAACCGAACCACCTTCGTCCGTCGTGTACAGCGGCAGCAGCTCAACTTCCGGGCTGTTCTTATAGGTCTCCAGGCTCCGGCGCGCGTCGGTGACATGCCAGCCGAAATGCCAGATCGCACTCTGCGGCTCGGTCGGCGGGGACGTGTCAACCTTGGTAAATAGCACGAGGACGTTGTTGGGCGATTCGAGTGCTGAAAATCCGCCCCAGCCTCCCCTCACCGTGGTCGGGAATTGCCTCGTGTAAAAGTCGATCGCACGGTCCGGATCAACAGAGTTCAGATGCAGATGATGAAAGCCAGGCGCTGCGAGCATGTCGAGAATTCCTCCATCGCGAGCCGGCTTCCACTATGCGCTGATCACCCTCAAAATCAACGCCTCGACTGCACCTCGATCACGCGCGGATTTCCTGACGCTGGAAGACGACATAGCCGACCGCGAAAATGAGGATCATCGCGGCGATCAGCCCGGTGAGTTGCGGCCAGACCAGGATAAAGCTCTGCGAGGCTGGCAACGGCGCGCCCAGTAGTGCGCCGCGAAGCTGGCTGATGAATACCGGACCGAGCGTTCGGGTCGCCGGTTGCAACAGGGCTAACGCGATTTCGGCGTAGAGCGTATTCGGCGAGATGCGATCGAGCACCTGCGAGGTCTGAATATAGGCAAGGTTGGGGCCGAAGATGTCCTCCGGCGGCCCAGCGATCAGGGTCGCGACGAGCGGTTTGATGACCAATGACCAAAAGAACGAGAAGACGAGCCAGAGGCCCAACGACGCGAGGGCCGCTGTCGCCGGCGCTCGGAACAGGATAGAAAACAAGAAAGCGACCGCCAGCCACACGCCCCCATAAGCGATGGTGGCGACAAGAAAGCCCAACATGCGGACCAGCTCCTCGCCGCTCGGCGGCAGCCCGAGGCGCAGGAAGCCCACACCCAACACCAGCAACCACAGCGAGAGCAGCGCGATGGCCAGTGCGAGCAGCCGAGCGAGGAATTTTCCGAGGAGCAGGGCATCGCGATAGATCGGCTGCGCCAGGATCCGGCTCAAGGTCCGCTGATTGAACTCGGCATTGATTGCGTCAAAGCCCAAAGCGATCGCGATGATTGGCGTGACCAGGCCAACCGTGTCGATGAACGAAAACGGAATCGGGTCCGGCGCCATCGTCAGTAAACGAAGAAATAGAAACGGGCTCTCTCCGATGGACTCGCGGATTGTCGTGGTGGAAAACCAGGCTAGAACGAGCGCTATCAGAAAAACCAAAGCCTCGATCACAACCATACGAATTCCGCTGAGCTGGTCCGCCGCCTCCTTGGCGAGGACGATCCCCGCCCCAGTGAAGGGCGAGCCGCTACGCCGCATGGCGCGCCTCGTCGAAGTAGCGGGTATAGACCTCGTTGAGGCTCGGCTCGGCAAAGCGAATGCCGGTCAGCTCCGACGTCGGAGCCAGAAGGCGGGCGATCTCGGCCCGCAGATCACGCTCGCAATCGACCCGATAGAGCTGCGGCCCGAGCACCTGGACCCGAACCACGCCAGGCAAGCCGGCGAGCCGCTCGCGGACACCCGCGCCGCGGACCTCGACGTCAATCACATGCCCGCCGCCGAGGACGCGCTGCGCCAACTCGGTCACGCTGCCGGACAGCGCAATCCGTCCCAAATTGAACAGCGCCACCCGGTCGCACACGCTCTGCACCTGGTCGAGATGATGAGACGACAGCAGAACGGAGGTGCCGTCATTCTTCAGCGCCCGTATTATGCCGAGAAATTCTTGCGTCGAATGCGGATCCAAGGTCGCGGTCGGTTCGTCGAGAATGGCGATGCTCGGACGTTTCATCAGGATCTCAGCAAGACCCAGCCGCTGGCGCATACCGCGCGAAAACGTCCCGACCCGCTCCCGGCCGACATCCGGAAGCCCGACCCTCGCGAGCGCCTCGACAAACCGCGCATCGATCTCGCGCCGCGACAACCCGGCGAGCCGCCCGGTATAGGCAAGGTTGTCCCGTGCCGACAGCCCGTCATAAAAGCCGACCGTATCGGGCAGATACCCGACCCGGCGCTTGACTTCGAGCGGGTCGCGGAGTGGGTCGAAGCCGGCGACCTCGGCGCGACCTTCGGTCGGCTCGGTCAGCCCGAGCAGCATCAGAATCGTCGTCGTCTTGCCCGACCCATTCGGCCCGAGAATACCGACGATCTCGGCGGAGCGAACCTCGACGTCGATGTGGTCGACCGCGAGAATGGCACCATAACGCTTGGTCAGCCCCTCGGCTCGAATCACAACTTCGCCGGTCATCGTGCCCTCACTAGCGCCGGCCGAAGCGGGCGACGGCGAAGACGACGACGAGTAGGGCAGCGGCTATCACCCCGATGCCGACGGCGCCCCACACGGTCGAGGTCAGGACGGTGATGCGAAAATTCGCTGATTCGGACTGACCGCCGGCTGAGCCGGCGCGGATCGTTGTCTGATAATCCCCGGCAATGGCCCTAGAGGAAGGCGTTAGTGTAACCTTGATCGACTGCGATTTGCCAGGACCGAGTTCGGGCAACTCTTTGGGATCGAAGCTCGTCTTCCAGCCCTCCGGCGCCGTCGCGCTGAATTCGATATCGCGCGCCGCTTCGCTGCCGTCGTTCTTTGCAACGAGGGTCAACTGGCTGTCCTGGCCGGCATAGGCTTCACCGCTGAGACGGCCGCCTTCCCCGGCGAGCGCTAGTCGCGGCTGGCCGAGGATGGTAATGGAGAGGTCGAGATCGGCGGACGCCGCCTCGCTCTTGGCGTGCAGTACGAGCTTGTACTCGCCGGCGGATATATCGCGCGGCAAGGCCACAGCGGCTTCGATGTCCTTCGACTTGCCGGCCTCTATCGGGATGCTGGTGAGCTGCTGGGTTCCATAGGCCTCGGTAAAGGTGACTTGGAAGTTCTTCGGTGCGTCGGCGCTGAAATTAATCGTGGCGTCACGCCCGCTGTCGTTGGCGACGGTGACCTTGAACTTGAAGGAGGTCGTAGCGGTACCGCGCAGCGCCGGGAAGTTCGTGGTAAGCTTGAGCTTGGCCGGCAGCTCTTGCCCAATCGTGACAGTTATCGGGCGCTTCAACGTATTCCCGTCAGTGCGGCCTTCGACGACGAATCCGTAGTTACCGGGACCCGTACCAGCCGGGGGTTCGAGCCGCAGCTGCAGCTTCTCCTCACTATCCGTCGCGACGATCGCCAACTCAATCGGTTGGCCGCCGCCGAGGATTGTCGCCTTCCATCCGCTTGCCACCTGCGGAACCGATAGCCTTATCTCTTGCGGCGGCAGGTTGAAGTTACGCAGGGACAGGTCGATCGTCGTGGTCTCGCCGGGACGTACGGTTAGGTCGGGATATCGGGTCGTCAGATAGAGTCCGGTGATGCCGGACGGTTTCTCGGCCGCATGAGCCGTGACAGTCCCTAGGGCGAGAAACAACACCGCGAGAAGCCGCAGCAGCATCCTCAAACGCTCCAATGCTCATTGCAGATCCAAATCCCGCGCAGCAAAGAAGATAGGCGCGATGGCGCGCTGAATACGCCCGCCCGCCGTCCGCCCGAAATTAACAATTTTTCATGTTGCGGGACGCGACTGCGTCGAGCAGATCAGAAGGGACTCCCGAGGTTGCGAGCGAACCAGCCTGCTTTGGGTGAGCTTGGGTTGCTCGTCCCGGTGACGAGGGCATAGCTGTCCTCATACCACTCGCTCCCGGGGAAATTGTAGCCGAGTACTGCTGCATTGGCCTTGGCCTCGTCAGTGAGACCGAGTGCCAAGTCGCACTCGACAAGACGCTCCAGCGCCTCCGGAACATGTGTCGTCGTCTGATAATTGTCGACAACGCGCTTGAATCGGTTCATAGCGGCCAGGTACTGACCATGTTTAAGGTAGTAACGACCGATTTCCATTTCCTTACCCGCCAGGTGGTCGCGGGTAAAATCAAGTTTCAGCTTGGCGTCACGCGCATATTTACTGTCAGGAAATCGACGCACCACATCATCGAGAGCTTTCAAAGCCTGCTCGGTAATCTTCTGATCGCGGCCAACGTCGGTAATTTGCACATAATACGAGATCGCCTTTAAATAATACGCGTAGGCCGCATCACGGTGACCCGGATGCAGCTGGATGAAACGATCCGCGGCGATGACCGCCTCGCCATAATTTCCTGCCTCGTATTCGGCATAAGCTGCCATAATCTGGCCTTTTGTGGCCCAAACCGAGTAGGGATGCTGGCTCTCGACTTCGTCAAATGTTTTGGCTGCCGTCGCGAAGCGTTCTTCGACCATCTCGTCCATGGCCTTGTTGTAAAGATCGTCAACCGGTTTTTCGACATAAACGTCCTTCTTTGAGCCCCCGCAAGCGGCAAGAATGAACATCAAGGCGGCCACACAGAGCCACCGAAATAGGGATGATGGACGCATCGGGAGACTCGGTAACGGGGTCAGGTTCCGTTTATGCCGCAGATCGGGTGCACAGAAGATAAACCAAGGCTCAAACTAGACTCCGGCGAGGCGCAATTCGTCGGGCCGATCGAGCGCACCAAAATCCGTGGCTCAACTCAAGCCAGTGTAGCGCCAAGCCTCACTGTCGGCAAACAGGGCCGCAAGCAAATGCCTCGTATGCGCATGACCCGAGCGCGTGCCGCAAAATCGTCCGATAATCGGGCCGCCGGCAAGGTAAAGATCGCCGAACGCATCGAGCAGCTTATGGCGAACAAATTCGTCAGCATAGCGCAGGCCGCCTGCGTTCAAGATGTGGTCTCCGCTGACCACAACGACGTTGTCGAGCGACCCGCCCCGACCGAAGCCCGCTTCCCGCAAACGATCAACTTCGTCGAGAAAGCCAAATGTGCGCGCTCGGCTGAGCTCAGTTTTGAATGTCGCCGTATCAAACACCACACACATGTCTTGTCGACTAATCAGCGAGTTGCAGAAACTTATTTCAAAGCTCATCGAAAAGCCGTGATCGGGCAACAGAGCGGCCGTTGCACCGTCCTCGCTAACGCTCACCGGTTTTAGCACCTTTATCGCGCGCCGGGCTGCGTCTTGCTCTATGAGGCCGGCGCACTCAATCAGGAAGAGGAAGGGCGCAGAACTGCCGTCCATGATCGGCACTTCAGGACCATCCAGTTCTACGATAACGTTGTCGATCTCGGCACCGGCCAGTGCAGCCATCACATGCTCGACCGTGCCGACCGTGATCCCTTCGCCGTTTGACAGCACCGTGCAGCGCGGAGATTCGATCGTGTTCACCCAGTTCGCCGGAATCTCTGCGCCGGCATCGGTACGGCGGAACACAATTCCCGTGTCCGGCGCTGCCGGGAGCAGCCTCATTGTTACTTTTTGACCTGAATGAAGACCAACCCCCCGGCAACCGATTCGCGTCTTCAGCGTCCGTTGCGACGCTGTCGTCATATCCCCCAACATGCGACAGACTTCTCGTAAACTTTCCCCAACACTACAAAACTAACCGGCCCCTCCACACGGTCTCAAGTCACTCTTTATTGCAGATTGTTACGAACTAGCAACATATCGCCTTTGGATTGCCAGGGTGCGATGGCTCTCAGTGAATCGACCGCCCACGACCCTACCAAAGATAGACCCAGGCTAGCGGCGGCGCCGCGACACCGATCTAATTTGCTTGACGACGCAGAAAGGCGGGGATGTCAAGCAGGTCTTCCTCTTTGCTCAAGCTCGGCCGATCGTCCCGCTCGAGTGGGGTCAGTCGTGGCTGCGCGACCTGCTTTGCAGGTTGGGGAGCCGGACGCGCCGCCGTTTCCGGCGCCACGGTGCGGGCGCGGCCCACTCCGGTCACTCGTTCAATAAGGCTGGGCACCCGCCCCTTCGGTTTCGGCGCGGGCTCCTTGACCGTCGGAGCGGGCGGAACCGCTGGTTGGGTCAACTGAACCGTGCGCGTGAGTCCGGTGTCGACTGGTTTCGGAACAATGAAGGAGCCGCTCCGCATAGCCGCGCTCTCGGCTGCTTCCGCCGCCTGCGGCAGTGGTTCGCTGTCGTGCTCCGCGCGCAATGGCTCGCTGCGCACCACCTCCCGCGCACCGTCGATCGGCGACTGCGCGGCATTCTGCGCGAGCAAGGGATGGGTGTAGGTCCCTGCGCTGGCCTCGCGCAAAGCCGCAGCGGGCGCCGCATCGCGGCTGCTGACTAAGCTGATCATCGGCCGAGCCTGGGAGATCGCTTCCGCGTCGATGCCCGTGGCGACGACCGAGATGCGCATCTTGCCCGACAGCCCCTCATCAAAGGTCGATCCGAAGATGATGTTGGCCTCGGGGTCGACTTCCTCGCGGATGCGATTCGCCGCCTCATCGACCTCAAACAATGTCATGTCCAAGCCGCCGGTGATGTTGATTAGAACGCCCTTTGCGCCCTTCATCGACGCATCCTCGAGCAGCGGGTTCGAGATCGCCGCCTCAGCGGCATCGATCGCTCGACGCTCGCCCTCGGCCTCGCCGGTGCCCATCATCGCCTTCCCCATCTCAGCCATCACGGTGCGGATGTCGGCAAAGTCAAGGTTGATCAATCCCGGCATGACCATCAGGTCGGTGACGCCGCGCACGCCAGAATGAAGGACGTCGTCCGCCATCTTGAAGGCGTCGGCAAAGGTCGTCCTTTCGTTCGCGACTCGAAACAAGTTCTGATTGGGGATGATAATCAGCGTATCGACGAATTTCTGCAGCTCCTCGATGCCGAGTTCGGCGATGCGCATGCGATGGCTGCCCTCGAAGTGAAAGGGCTTGGTTACCACGCCGACCGTCAGAATTCCCGATTCACGAGCAATGCGCGCGATCACCGGCGCACCCCCCGTCCCGGTGCCGCCACCCATGCCGGCGGTGATGAACACCATGTTGGAACCCTGCATCGCCTCGAGGATCTCATCGAGAGCCTCCTCTGCCGCAGCGCGGCCGACATCGGGGCGCGAGCCGGCACCGAGGCCTCGAGTGACGCCGATCCCAAGTTGGATCTTGCGCAACGCTGTGGATTGCTGCAGCGCTTGAGCATCGGTGTTACAGACAACAAACTCACACCCGATCAAATTCGATCGGATCATGTTGTTAACGGCGTTTCCCCCGGCGCCCCCTATCCCAACGACGGTGATGCGGGGCTTCATCTCCTGCTCGTCTCTCGGGATGCTTAGATTAATCATGCGGTCCCCTCCGCTGCGACGCAGCTCCACGATACCCGGTCTGGGCCGGGCTCCCCCCTCGCTGGCTCACGCATAGCCGGGCGAGTGACAAAGCCGAATTTGCCTCAAAAGTTCTCTCGCAGCCAGTGACCGAAGCGGCTGAAGAGCCAATTCTGCTCCCGCAGAGGGCTGCGCGCCACCTCGGCTCGCTCCGACAATGCGAAATGCAGGAGTCCGACAGTCGTCGAAAACGCCGGGCCACCCGTCGCTTCGGCCAAGCCCGTAACCCGTTGCGGGCGGCCGATGCGAATCTGCTTGTCGAGGATCAGTCCGGCAAACTCGCGTACTCCATGCAGCTGACAAGCCCCACCGGTCAGCACCACGCGTCGGCCCGCGACTTTGTCGAAGCCGCTGGCCTCGAGACGATTGCGCACCAACTCAAAGGTCTCTTCGATGCGCGGTCCAATGATCCCGACAAGCAAAGATTTCGGCACGTGATTGACGTGACCCTCATCCTCTTCGCCGACTTGTGGGACAGCGATCGTCTCGCGCTCGTCGGTGCTCGAGGAAATAGCGCTGCCGAAGAGCGCCTTCATTCGTTCGGCGTGGGCCACCGGGGTCGAGAGCCCACGGGCAATATCGTTTGTTACGTGGCAGCCACCGACGGGCACATAGTCGCAATGGATTAGGTTGCCGTCGAAGAACACCCCGATCGACGTCGTTCCGCCACCCATGTCAATGACTGTCACACCGAGGGCGATCTCGTCCTCGACCAGACAGGAGAGGCCCGCCGCATAGGGGCTGACGACGAGGGCATCGACGTCTAGATGCGAGCGCCCGATTGCCGAGCCGTGATTGCGCACGCTCGTCGCGCTCGCGGTCACCATGTGCATGTTGACGCCGAGCCGCTCGCCAAACATCCCGCGCGGATCGCGGATGCCCCGGCTATCGTCGATCGAGAACCCGACCGGCACCGAATGGATGACATGGCGATCACCCGGCTCGCGCGTCAGGTAACCCTGCTCCAATACCCGCTGCATCTCCGCATCGGTGACCTCGCGCCCGGTAATGCCGATCTCGGCCCGGACAATGCGCGAGCCCAGAAAGCCGCCCGACAAATTCGTCACTACTTGTTGGACTGTCTCACCCGCCATTTCCTCCGCGGCGTGCACGGCATTGACGATGGAGGCGCCCGCCGCTTCGAGATCGACTATCGTCCCGTTGCGCACGCCCCGAGAGACCTGATGGCCGATACCAAGCACCCGGGGACTGTCGGTTCCCACCCGGGCGATGAAGCAGCAAATCTTGGTCGTGCCGATATCGAGCGCAGCGATCACGCTGCCGCGCGGCCGGATCGGCGGCCGGCGCGGCTTTGCCTTCCCGCCATTTCCAGTAGTTGCTGTCATTTGATCTTCGGCGCGCGATGTGTCTTCGTCCATCGCGGTCACGTGTTCTTCGCCGGCGGGTGTGCTCTTTTCGATATCGATGGCTCTTTCGGGGGCTCGGGGCTGATCCGCAGGACGAGCCGATCCGGGAGACGTAAATCGATGGTCTGCACATCGCGTTTCAGGATGCCGCTCGATCGCTCGAGGCGGGCGAGCTGCGACCATGCGCTTGCCGGCTCGTCCGCCGGGAGGAGCACGTCGATCGCATTGTCGATACGCAGGTTCCAACGACGGTCGCCGACGCGAACCGCGGCGGTTACACGCGCCGCGAGGTCGGGGTCGCTACCCAGCATCTCGATAAGCTCTGCCGCATGGCTCGCAGCACCTTCACCGACAACCATCGGCAGCTTGGCAAATTGGTCGAGTTGGGCCACCGGGATGACGCTGCCCTCGCGATCGACCAGGTCGAGCTTGCCGCCATGCTGCCAGAGCGCCAACGGCTTGCGCTCGACGAGACGGACGTAGAGCGTGTGCGGTAGGCGGCGTTCAATCACCGCGGTACGCACCCAGGGGAGGGCCCCGAGTTGCTCCTTCGCGCGTGTGGGATTTACCGCAAGAATAGGGGTCCCGGGCCCGGCGCCCAGCGCCGCCAAGATCGTCTCTCTATCGGTGGTTTCACGTCCTTCGACCGTAATGTCGGCAACGGTGAAGCCGAGCAGCCCGGTACCCTGTATTACCCTCTCAGCCGCGCTCTGTAGCAGCGATTGCCCAAGCGGCGAGCGATTTAGCTGAATCGCCCCGTAAATGCCTGCCAAAATCAGCACGGGGACACCAATCCGCAGCCCGATCCGGTAGCGGCCCCGGGTGATACTTGGGTGGCGTGGCCGCCGCGCCGTGGCGGGTGTCACGCGTCGCATGCAGCGTTCTCGACGATCCACACGACCAGATCGTCAAAGCCAATGCCGACGTGACGGGCTATGTCGGGGACTAGGGAAGTAGGCGTCATTCCGGGTTGGGTGTTCACCTCGAGTAGGTAGAGCTCGCCCGGCTGGGCCACGGTGTCGTCATAGCGCAGATCGGCCCGACTAACGCCGCGGCACCCGAGTAGCAGGTGGGCGCGCAGGGCCACATCGAGCGCCTGCTGATACGCTTCCGTGGGGATCGGAGCGGGTGTCAGGTGATCGGATCCGCCCACTGCATATTTTGCAGTGTAGTCATAAAAGCTGTCGCGTGGGACGATCTCGCAGACCCCCAGCGCGCGATCCCCCAAGACTGCAACGGTGAGTTCGCGCCCGGGAACAAAACGTTCGACCATTACCTCGTCGCCGAAGCTCCAACCGGTCACCTCCTCACGCCAGGAATTGTCATTGACCCGCACAATGCGAACCCCGACGCTGGAACCCTGGTTGGTCGGTTTGACAACGAAGGGGGCCGGCATTGGATCACGCAGCACAAGTTGCTCGGGGCGTGCAACCACACCTTCGATAATGGGCAAGCCGGCATCGCGAAAGATCGCCTTCGCGGTCGGCTTGTGCATCGCCAAAGCAGAGGCGAGAACACCCGAGTGGGTGTACGGTATACTGAGCATGTCGAAGACGCCCTGGATCGTGCCGTCTTCGCCGCCGATCCCGTGCAAGGCGTTAAAAATCACGTCAGGGCGAGGATCGAGCGCGCGCATCAAAGCCGGCACGTCACGCCCAACATCGATCACCCGCACCTTGTAGCCGCGATCCGCCAGCGCTTTGGCGCACTCGTACCCGCTCGACAATGAAACCTCACGTTCCGGGGACCACCCTCCCATCAGAACAGCCACATTCTTTGTCACGGCGCCCACCCCGCGATTAGGCCTTTGCTATTATTCCCATCATTCGAACCCTCTTGCCGCGAGCGGGAAGAGTCGTGGACCCGCGCCGCGGTAGGCTCAGGGGTGCCAGACGATGCGCCGGGAGCGTCTTGGGCGACCGTCGCAAAACCCGGAGCCGGAACGCCGATTCGGTGGATTTCCCACTCCAGCACGATTCCCCTGATCTCGAAGACGCGGCGTCGGACCTCCTCGCCCAGACCCTCAAGATCGGCCGCGGTGGCGCTACCGGTATTGATCAGGAAGTTGACATGCTTCGGCGAGACCATTGCACCGCCGCGCACCAAGCCGCGGCACCCGGCAGCGTCGATCAAGCGCCACGCTGCCTCGCCCGGAGGGTTCGTGAAAGTCGACCCGCCGGTTCGGGCGCGCACGGGCTGCGTGGCCTCTCGCGACGCCCGGATTTCCGCCAGCCGCCTTTTGATCACATCGCGGTCGCTGGCGGCGCAGCACAACCGGGCCTCGACGAAGATCCACCCAGGGTCGACACCGCAATGACGGTAGGAGAGCTGCATTCCGTCGTAATCGATCGTATGACTGCGGCCGCTCCGGTCGAGCGCCGTCGCCGAAGAGAGCACCTGTTTGACCTCGGCGCCATAGGCGCCGGCGTTCATCCGCAAACTTCCGCCGATGGTTCCGGGGATGCCGGACAAGAATTCCAGCCCGGCGAGTCCTGCCTCGGCCGCAGCGAACGCAACAACACGATCGAGTGCGCCCGCACCGGCTCGAACTTCCCCGTGTCCGATTGCTACATTTGAAAGGCCCCTGCCGATGCGGATCGTGACGCCGGGAATGCCGCCATCGCGCACCAGCAAATTCGAGCCGACCCCGATCACAGTCACCGGAATTTCCGCCGGAATGGCCGCGAGAAAGGCTGCGAGATCTCGCGCGTCTGCGGGCCGGAACAAGACTTCTGCCGAACCGCCGACGCCGAACCAGGTCTGCCTGCCGATCGGCTCATTCTGAGTCAGCCTTCCGCGTACCGGAGGCAGCTGTGCGATGAGCGCCGATGCTTCAGGTCGCGCCATCATGCTAGCAGGCTCGGTGGCTGTAGCTGCGTCAGTTCGCGGGGCAGATTGTTCGCCCAGTTGGTGATAGAACCCGCCCCAAGACACACCACGATATCACCTGGCCTCGCCAGCTCGCAGACGAGCGGGGCAAGATCCTGCGGGTCGGCAAGGGGGCGCACATAGCGGTGACCGTGTTCAATCAGCCCCGCGACGACAGCCTCCCGCGTCACGCCTTCGATCGGGGTCTCGCCCGCGGCGTATATATCCGCGACGAGAACGATATCAGCATCATTGAAGCAGGTGCAGAACCCGTCGAAAAGGTGGGCGACGCGGGTAAATCGATGCGGCTGAACTACGGCGATCACCTTGCCCTCGACAATTGCGCGGGCCGCCTTCAGCACCGCTGCTATCTCGACCGGGTGGTGTCCGTAATCATCGATCACTGTCACCGCATTCCACTCGCCCGTCTTGGTGAAGCGGCGCTTAACTCCCTTGAAGCTACGTAGCGCGACCCGCAACGCATCGTCGCCGAGTCCCAATGCTTCGGCGATGGCGACCGCCGCGAGCGAATTCTGCACGTTGTGCTGCCCGAACATCGGCAGGAAGAGATCGGGAATGGTCCGCTCTCGATCCGACAACGCGTCGGACACGACGGCGTCAAACCGGGCGCCGGCGCGCCCGAGCTGGACATTGACGGCGCGGATATCCGCCTGTGGGCTGAATCCATAAGTCAGGACGCGGCGGTCCGATAGCTTGGGGATCATCCCCTGGACGACGGGATGATCGA
This sequence comes from uncultured Alphaproteobacteria bacterium, assembly GCA_963703745.1. Classification (GTDB taxonomy): domain Bacteria; phylum Pseudomonadota; class Alphaproteobacteria; order ATCC43930; family CGMCC-115725; genus AP-15. The sequence goes on from CAVPFL010000004.1 coordinate 1,361,606, forward strand.
TGCACAGCGCAGCGAATCCATAGAATGGAATGTTACCGACAAAGGTCTCAAAGGCTTGGCGCAGCGCGTCGAAGCTGCCATAGAAATCGAGATGCTCGGGATCGATGTTCGTGACGATCGCGATCGTCACCGGCAGTCGTGTGAAGGTGCCGTCGCTCTCGTCGGCCTCGACCACCATCCAATCACCCGTTCCCAAGCGGGTGTTGGTGCCGTAGGCGTTGATGATCCCGCCATTGATAACAGTCGGGTCGAGTTGGGCCGTCTCGAGCAGCGTGCCGATCATCGAAGTCGTCGTCGTCTTGCCGTGGGTCCCGGCGATCGCCAACGACCATTTGAGCCGCATCAGCTCGCCGAGCATTTCAGCGCGCCGGACCACTGGCAGGCGGCGTACTCGTGCCGCCAAGACCTCTGGATTGTCGGATTTGACTGCAGAGGAGATCACGACGACCTCTGCCGCGCCCAGATTCTCGGCATCATGTCCGATTGCGACGGGGATCCCGAGATCGATGAGTTGCCGCACATTGGCGCCGTCCGCTAGATCGCTGCCCTGAACCCGATAGCCAAGATTGTGCAACACCTGGGCAATACCGCTCATGCCAATCCCGCCGATGCCGACGAAATGGAGCGGTCCGATCGTCTGAGGAAGCGCCTTCATGCTGCGCACCCCGGCAACTTGGCACCCCTCCCGGCGGGAGGCTCGAGATCGAGAACGAGCCGCGCGAGACGTTGGGTCGCGTCGCGCCGGCCGAAGCTACCGGCTCGTTGCGCCGCCGCTGACAACGCCGCTCTATCAGCCAATAGACGCTCGAGGAGAGAGGCTAGGGCGTCCGGGGTCACGCTCGATTGAGGCATGACCCAGCCTCCGCCGGCTGCGGCAAAGGCTCGAGCGTTTGCGGTCTGATGATTGTCGGTCGCGTGCGGATAGGGGATCAGCACGGCCGGGCGACCGGTCGCGCCGAGTTCGGCCACGGTCGAGGCGCCGGCGCGGCAGATCGTCAGATGGGCCCGCGCGAGCCTTACCGGTACATCGTCGAAGAAGACATTCAGATCCGCGGTGATGCCATTTCGCCGATAACCAGAGGCGACGGCCGCAAGATCCTCCGAGCGTACCTGCTGGCTAACCCGCAGCGCTTCGCGCAGCTGGGTTGGTAAGACCGCTAGAGCCGGCGGTACGACCTCGCTCAGGACGCGAGCTCCTTGGCTTCCACCCAGGACCAGCAGTTCGATTGGCCGACCAGCTTCCGGCGCCCTATAGCGTGCGGCGCCAGCCGCCAGGATCGCCGGCCGCACCGGATTTCCTGTATGGACAGCACGAGCGCGATCGGGAGGGCGCAAACCTGCGATCTCTGGAAATCCCATAGCGATCCGCTGAACTCGCCGCGCAAGCAACCGATTGGCACGGCCGAGCACCGCATTCTGCTCGTGAACAATAGTCGGCAGTCCGAGAGACGCGGCCGCTAGCATCGTCGGGACCGAGGGATAGCCGCCAAAGCCGATGACCCTGGCCGGGGCCAGCCGGCGCAGCAGCTGACGCGCCCGGATGATTCCAAGGGCCATTTCGGCGAGCGCTTTGGCTGCCTGACTAGGTCCGCCGCCGAACCGCCCGGCGCGCACGCGATGGACTTCGATCCCAGAAACGCGTCCGGCAAAGGCATCCACTCGCTTGTCGCTCAGCAGATGGACTCTGCTGCCGCGACCGAGCAGCTCTCCCGCCAGCGCCTCCGCCGGGAACACATGTCCCCCGGTCCCGCCGGCAGCGAGCACAAAGGACATGCTCACAGAGCGCTTCCCGCGAGACGGCGGCGGGTCAGCGCGAGCATCATTCCCATGCCAAGCCCGAGCGCGAGCATTGAGGATCCGCCATACGACAGGAAAGGCAGCGTCATTCCTTTGGTTGGAATCAAATGCAGGCTCGATGCCATGTTGATCGCCGCCTGGAGCCCGAACTGGATCAACAAGCCGGTCGCAGCGAGGAGCACGAACAAGCTTCCTTCCTGAAGCAGCCTCGAAAGGCCCCGCAGGACGATGAACGCGAATAGCCCCACGACAACGAGACAAATGATGAGCCCGAATTCTTCGCCGGCGACAGCGAAGACAAAATCGGCGTGTGCGTCGGGTAGGACATCCTTTACCTGGCCTTCGCCCGGCCCACGACCCCACAGCCCGCCATTGGCAAAGGCCTCGATCGAGCGGTTCACCTGGTAGCTGTCACCAGCTGTCGGGTCGAGGAAATGATCGACCCGGACCCTAACGTGCGGCAGATAGAGATAGGCACCCACAAGCCCACCGAGCCCGGCGAGAGCACCTGCCACCACCCAGTAGAGCCGGAGCCCGGCCATGAAGAATTGTGCGAACCAAACGATCGCGACGACGAGTGCCATACCGATATCGGGCTGCTTGATCAGCATGCCGCAGACCACGAGAAAAAGCGCGATGGAGATCAGATTTCCGGGAAAGCCGGGGCGCAGCTTCTGCTCGGCGAACAACCAGGCGGCGACCACGGCAAAAGTTGGCTTGACGAATTCGGAGGGCTGCACCGACAGCCCCGGCAGATTGATCCACCGTCTCGCGCCTTTGATCTCGACACCGACGACAAAGGTCAGAGACAACAACACAAGCGCCATGATGAACCCGATAACCGCAATGCGGCGGACGGTCCGCGGCGTCTGTAGCGAGACGGCGAACATCACGCCTAACGCCAACGGCAGCATGGCAAGGTGGCGGCGGACGAAATGAAGCCCGTCATAGCCGATCCGCTCGGCAACCGCGGGACTCGCTGCCAAGCTTAGGACCACGCCGAACCCGATCAGCACGCCGAGCGCAGCGAGGCTCCAGCGATCGACGGTCCACCACCAGCGCGCCACCGGGCTCTGGTCGATGCGGGCAAACTTCATTCGTATCGATCCTCGCGGCGCGTAGCGCGAAACGTGCGGGAGAACCCAGCAGGGAATTCCTCTATCGCACGGTTGGGCGATACGATGCAACTCTCCGGCCCCAATATGTAGCGTAAGCAGTTATGCTCTGCTACTATTTGTATAGTCAGTCCGACAATCATGGCGGTCTCAGCGCAACTTCAGCGTCGCGAGCCCAGCGATCGCCAAAATCCAGGCGATAATCCAAAACCGAATGACGATCGTCGGCTCTTCCCAGCCTTTCTGCTCGAAGTGATGGTGCAGCGGCGCCATGCGGAAGACGCGGCGCCCTGTCATTTTGAAGCTCACGACCTGAACAATGACCGAGATTGCCTCAAGGACGAACAGTCCGCCGACGATGGCCAGCACGAGTTCGTGTTTTGTGACGACGCTGATCGTCCCGAGGGCAGCGCCAATCGACAGCGATCCCGTGTCACCCATAAAGACCATGGCCGGCGGTGCGTTGAACCAGAGGAATCCCAGGCTCGCTCCAACCATCGCACCGCAAAACACGCTAAGCTCGCCTGCGCCGGCGACGTGATGGATCTGCAAGTAGTTGGCAAAGATGACATTGCCGGCGAGGTAGGCAATCAGGGCAAAACAGCCGGCGGCGATCATCGAGGGAACAATGGCGAGCCCGTCGAGCCCATCAGTCAGGTTGACCGCATTCGAAGCGCTAATGATCACCAAAACCCCAAACGGCACAAAAAACCAGCCGAGTTCGATCAACACGTTCTTGAAAAAGGGGAAGGCAAGCGCAGTGGCAAGCCCCGGGGGGGTGACATAGGTAACGGCGATGCACGCGAACGCGCTGAGCAGGATTTCCAGGCCGAGCTTGGTTCGACCGGAAAGCCCGTGGTGCGAATTCCGGTGTAGCTTTCTGTAGTCGTCGAAAAAGCCGATCAGACCGAACCCGACGGTAACCAGCAGCACGATCCAGACGTAAGCGTTTGCGAGATCCGCCCACAGCAAAGTCGAAATCGTCAGCGCTAGCAGGATCAAGAAACCGCCCATCGTAGGCGTTCCCTTCTTGCGCTTTAGATGTCCGTCAGGACCGTCCGGGCGTATCGGCTGCCCATTGGTCTGCTTCGACCGCAACCAGGCGATGATGTGCGGGCCGAACAGAAAGCTGATCAGCAGCGCAGTGACGGCAGCCCCGCCCGACCGGAACGTGATGTAGCGGAACAGGTTGAAGGCCTGAAACTGATCTGCTAGAGGAAAAAACAGCGGATAAAGCATGCGATCATGTTTCTGGCCGCATCGACTCCGCGCGCAGCCGCTCCACGATGCGACCGAGGCCGACGCCGCGTGAGCCTTTGACCATGACAGCGTCGCCGGCTCGCAGGAAGCGAAGCAATTCGGGGATAGACTGATCGGCGGTGGACCACAACCCGCCCCGCTTCGATTGGGGCAGAGCGTCGTAAAGCGCCGCGACAGCCGTCCCGACTAGAAAGACACGATCAACCTTAGCTGCGGCGAGCGGCTCGGCGAGTTCACGATGAAGGTGCTCGGTCGCCTCGCCAAGCTCCAACATGTCGCCTAGCACCGCAACCCGCCTTGCGCCGAGAGCAAGTGGATTAGCGGCGAGCACCGCAAGCGCAGCGCACACCGCCGCCGGGCTCGCATTGTAGCTTTCGTCGATCAAGCTCAATGCACCGCCTCGCCATGAAAGTTCGTATCGCCGACCGCGCCCCGGCAACTCCTCGAGCTGGGCCAGTGCTTCGGCGGCGCGTTTCGCGTCGGCCCCGACTGATGTTACCGCGGCAAGCACGGCAAGCGTATTCATGACCCAATGTCGTCCTGGCACCGGGAGGCGACAGCGCACAACGAAGTCCGAAAGCGCGACTTCGAACGTGCTGCCGTGCGGCTTGAGGACACAATCGAGAAGCCGGACCGCGGCTTTAGGGTGCTCGCCGAAACCCACCACCGTGGCCGCGCCGGCACGCATCGCAGCCGCTGCAAGCCGCGCATAATACGGATTGTCGCGGTTCAGCACGGCGACGCCGCCGGGTTCAAGCCCGAAAAAGATTTCGGCCTTGGCATCGGCGATCGCCTCGACCGAGGGGAAAAAGCCGAGATGGGCAGGCCCGACCGTCGTAATTACGGCGACGTGGGGCCGCACCAGCTTAGTGAGAACGCTTATCTCGCCGGGATGGTTCATGCCCAGCTCGAAAATCCCATAAGCGGCGTCGGGCGGCATCCGAGCGAGCGAGAGCGGCACACCCCAGTGGTTGTTCAAGCTACCGGAGGAGGCAAAGGTCGGGCCGCAGGCCGCAAGCGCTAAGCGCAACGCCTCCTTGGTGCCGGTTTTGCCGACACTGCCTGTAATCGCGAAAACCCTGGCGTCGCTGCGCTTGCGCGCAGCCGCGCCGAGGCGGGCAAGGCCGACCGATGTGTCCGCGACGCGCAGCAGCCGTGCAGTCGCAAGATCTGGCATCGCGCGGTCTATCATTACCGCGGCGGCGCCGCGCTCGAGACCGGTAGCGACGAAATTATGGCCGTCGTGGTTGGGTCCCCGCAATGCGACGAACAGATCACCCGCGGCGAGAGTGCGAGTGTCGATCGATACGCCCGTCGCGACCCAATCCGTGACGCTCGATCCGCCAGTCGCGCTCACGGCATCTGCGGCGGTCCAAAGCGGTGTCATCGGAAGACCCATTTGGTGCAAGACCGCGAGCCCGATCGGACGATTTCGCGCGCGACCGCCGCGTCGTCGAAGGGATGCGTCTCGCCGCGGATAATTTGACCGGTTTCGTGCCCCTTCCCAGCGATGACCAGGAGGTCGCCTGGGCTGAGATCCGCAATTGCAGCCGCAATCGCATGGTAGCGGTCGCCGATCTCAATGGCATCCGGAGCCGCCGCGAGGATCTCGCGTCTAATTTCTGACGGCTCTTCGTTCCGCGGATTGTCGTCCGTCACGTAAACCCGGTCCGCCAAGCGGGCCGCTACCCGCCCCATAAGCGGGCGCTTGCCGGCATCGCGGTCACCGCCGCAGCCGAACATGGCAATCAGCCGGCCTGTCGCATGCGGTCGCAATGTCGCGAGAACAGTCGCGAGCGCGTCCGGCGTGTGGGCGTAATCGACGACGATCCCGCCGCCGCCCTTGCTCTCGGCGACGAATTGCAGCCGACCAGGCACGCCCGTCAAATTAGCGAGAGCCGCGGTCGCGGTCACCGCCAGACCGCCAGCCGCGATAACTAGACCGAGCGCCGCCAACGCGTTCATCGCCTGGAATTCGCCCACGAGCGGCAACACCAGCTCGTGGTGTTGCCCGAGAATATCGAGTTGGAGAACTTGGCTGCTGCCTTTCGGCTCACGAGCAAGCAGGCGGAGATCCGCTGTAGGCTCGACGCCATAGGCGACAACCGGATGACCGGTCTCGCGGCACAGAGCTGCCAGACGCGAGAATTCACCGCTGTCCGCATTGAGCACCGCAGACCCACCTGGTTTCAGAAGCGCGGTGAACAACCGGTTTTTCGCGTTCCGGTAATACACCATGTCCCCGTGATAGTCGAGGTGATCCCGGCTCAGGTTGGTGAACCCGGCCGCTGCGACTACGAGACCGTCCAGCCGGGATTGGTGAAGGCCGTGGCTCGAGGCCTCGATCGCCACGTGCTCGACATCCGAGGCGGCCAGAGCAGCGAGATCGCGGTGGAGCGCGACCGGGTCCGGCGTCGTCAGGGCACCCGGACGCCTCTCGGCGGTGGTCACCAACCCTAAGGTACCGAGGCTGGCTGCGGGAAAGCCGATCGCCGTCCAGATCTCGCGGGTAAAATGAACGACCGAAGTCTTTCCGTTGGTGCCAGTAACGGCGACTACGGTGCGCGGTTGCCGACCATAGAAGCGCGCCGCCAGAAGCGCCAGTCGGCGATGTGGGCTTGGATCGACCAGGATCGCAACGCGTTCGCGGCGGTCCGCGGGGAGACCTAGAGCGTTGGCGTCGTCGGTCAAGATCGCGACCGCGCCGCGTGACACGGCTTCGGCGGCGAAAATCCGCCCATCCCGCCGCGTACCCTGCAGAGCGGCGAAGAGAAAACCCGGCTGAACGGCCCGAGAGTTTGCGCTAAGCCCCGCTATCTCCGGATCGGCGACGGGCAAAGTGGCAGGGGTTAGGTCGCAGAGCTCAGTAAGCCTCAATCCGCTTGCCTTGTAGGCTCTCGACCATCAGTGCTCGTTGCACTTCGGGCGAAGATTTATCGACCGGCTGGATCCCGAGAAGGGGCGCGATGCGCTGGACTATGCGGCTAATTGCCGGGGCCGCCGTCCAGCCCCCGGTCGCGTAGCCGTGGCTCTGCTTGTTCGGGTGCGGTTCGTCGACCATCGCCAGGATGAGATATTTCGGTTCGTTAATAGGGAAGACTCCGACAAAGCTAGAAAGCAACTTTCTCTCGGCATAGTGCCTGCCCGAAACCTTTTCCGCCGTCCCGGTCTTGCCGCCAACTACATAACCCGGCGCCGCGGCCATAGTACCGGTTCCGTGTTCAACCACTAATCGCATCAGCTTGCGCATTTGTTCCGATGTCTTTGCCGAAATTACCTGCTGACCTTGCGGAGCGGAGCCGGCCGGCCGCTTGACGAGAGTGGCAGGGAGGAGAAATCCGCCATTAACCAGGGCCGCAGCGGCGGTGGCAAAGCTCAACGGGGTCACCGAGATGCCATGGCCAAAGGCAATGGTCATTGTATTGACCTCACGCCACTTCGCCGGGAAATGCGGTTCCGCCACCTCCGAGATCTCGATCTTCGGAGCTTTCAACAGACCGAGCCGGTCGAGAAACTCCTTCTGCTTTTGTCCGCCGGCGGCGGCAGCCATCCGGGCCGCACCGATATTCGAGGAGTACATCAAGATTTCCGGGACGGTCAGCACCCGATGCTTGCCGTGATAGTCCGAGATCGTAAAGCGTCCGATCGAGATCGGGTGCGTGGCGTCATAGGTACTGGTGAGTGTCGAGGTGCCGTAATCGAGCGCCATCGCAACCGTGAAAATTTTGAAGATCGAACCGAGCTCGTAAACGCCGAGCGTGTTCCGGTTGAACATCCGGTCGGCAACCTTAACAGTGGGATTGCCCGGATCCGGGGCACCAGGATGGTTCGGATCGAAATCGGGCAGCGACGCCATCGCCAGGATCTCCCCGGTATTCACGTCCATGATCAGCCCGGCTCCGCCTTTCGCCGTGAAATCAGCGATGACGCTCTCCAATTCCTCGTGAAGAATGTATTGCAAACGAAGGTCGAGCGAGAGTTGGAGCGGCTCCGGGCGTCCCCTTAGCACACTATCGAGACCGCGCTCGACCCCGGCGAAACCTGTATTGTCGATACCCGTGTATCCAACGACATGTGATGTCAGATCGCCGTCGGGATAGACGCGGCGCTCCTCATGCTCGAACTCCAGACCCGGGATGCCGAGCTGATTGACTTCCTGCTGCTCGGCAGGCGTCAAGTGGCGTCTAATCCACACAAAGCTCTTACCAGAGATGAGCTTGGCGTACACCTCCGCAGCGCGAAGAGTGGGGAAGACCCTGACGAGCTTGTTGGTGGCCTCAGCTGCATCAACGATCTGCTTTGGATTGGCGTAAAGCGAAGGGCTGTCGAGCGTCGCAGCAAGGACGTTGCCGTTGCGATCGACTATATCGGCGTGGCTCGGCACCGGTGCCGTCACGATCCGAAAGCGCCCGATCTGCGATTCGGCGGCGCCGCTTCCGACAGCCACGATTTCGACGACCCGCAGGGCGACCACGGCAAAGACGAGAGCAAACAGGGCGCCGGTCACAAGAAGCCGGATGCGGCATGCTTCGAGAGCCTGCTTTGCGGGCCCGTCGGGAACAATGGCCACACAGGGAGGCGGCCTGAAGTGCCGCGGCCGGCATGGATTGTCGTCGAACCTTTGTACTGCAACCGTCATTGGCTCGCTGCGACTTGTGCGATCAAATCATCGAGCGACCTTGGGCGCCGCAGCGGGACCGATTTTGCTAACGTCTTTGCCGGCGCGGGCTTGGCGAGTTCCGCGGCTTCCGTCGGTTTTTCTAGCGATGCCGGCGCGCTGGTCGATGCTGGGATCGCGAGCGGCGCGCTTTCTGCCGGGGGCTCGGCGACGGCGACGACGGGGGCGTCGACTGCGGCAGGCGCGGCGGCGCGCAGCGGAATGTCGGTGAGGGTGGTCCGGAGTTGTTTGGTTGCGATCGGGCCTAGCGACAGGTGGCGCCGGCTCATCTCATCGAGCGTTTCGGGTCGGGTCAGGTAAGCCCATTCGGCCTCGTCGGTGCGGATTGCGTGCTCCTCCGCGATTATCGCCTTCTTTGTTCGGTTGAGCTCGTCTTCCAGAGATTGGACCCCGTATTTGACCGCGAACATCGCAAAGCCGGTTGTTGAAACGACAACGAGCCAGAACAAAGTGCTGAGCTTGATCACGCCCGCTGACCTTTCTGGCGGCGGTCCGCACCCGTGCAGCCCGCCGGCCAAACCGGCGCCGCGCTCCTCTCTGCCGCTCGCAGCCGAGCGGCTCGGGCACGGGGATTACGCGCGATTTCAGCGGGATCGGGCCTGACCGTCCGTCGTCCCAGCAATTTGAAGCTCGGTCTCAATCCGAGTAGCGGAGCGGGCGCATGGCGCGAGGTTCGCGGCGCGTCCTCCCCGCGCTTCTGCAGAAACCGCTTTACCCGCCGATCCTCGAGCGAATGAAACGAGACCACCACAAGCCGGCCACCTTGCATCAACAACTGCTCGGCCGCGACGAGCCCGCGACCGAGCTCACCAAGTTCGTCATTGACGGCGATACGGAGAGCCTGGAAGGTCCGAGTTGCCGGATCCTGTCCCGGCTCAAATTTCGGTACGGCCGCACGCACGATTTCGGCGAGTTCGATCGTGCGGTGAATGGGCTGATGATGCTGTGCCGCCGTAATCGCGCGCGCAACCCGGCCGGCGAAGCGTTCCTCGCCGAACTCGCGGATCAGCTCGGCCAGCTCGCGTTCGGATAGGGAAGCAATCAGGTCCGCGGCGCTCGCACCCTCTCCGCTCATCCGCATGTCGAGGGGCCCGTCAAAACGAAACGAAAAACCGCGCTCGGGCGAGTCGAGTTGCGACGAGGAAACGCCCAGATCGAAAGTGATGCCGGCGATCGGCCCGACTCTCAGGGGGGCGAGTAGCCGGACCATCTCGCCGAAACGCCCCTCGATGATCGTCAGTCGTCCGCCTAGCTGCTCGGCAAGCTTGCGCCCGCGCCGCACCGCATCGGGGTCACGGTCGATCCCGAATACCCGGCAGCGGGCGGCATTGAGTAGCGCCATGCTGTAGCCGCCGCTACCGAAAGTAGCGTCCACATAGACGGCATCGTCGCGCGGCACTAACGTGGCGAGCACAGCGTCTACCAGCACGGGAATGTGCGCCACCTGCCTTTGCTCGTCGGGCGCGGAATGCGCGGCCAATGCCTCCGGGCGGGACCGGTTGGGATGCCGCTCGGTCATGGACGGCGTCGGCCGGCAAGGCTGCCGAGCGGCGGCATTCTCATCCCCTGGCGACGGGCGCGTTCGAGCAGTGAGGACTCGTACTCAGTAAAACGATTGGGTTCCCAGATCTGGAAGGTCGGACCAAGCCCAACGAAGGCCGCACTTTCGGTGATGTGCGCGTGCACCGTGAACTTTTCGGGCAATACTATTCGGCCCTCAGGATCAAAAGGCAGCCGTTGAGATCGGGCCAGAATCAAAGTCGCCAGGCTCTGCTGCTCATCCGGTTGCTCAAGCTCGTCTAGCCCAGCGGATATGGCTTCCATCCGATCGATGCCAGTTGCCTCAAGCGCCTCGTAGTCCAATGAGGGAAACGCCACGATGCCGTCAAAGCTCAGATCGGCTAGAGCGGTGCGAAAGGTCGCCGGCACTGAAACCCGCCCCTTGCGGTCGACCTTGTTCACATAAGTGGACATGAAGAGTGCCACTTCTTCCCCCAACGCTCGCCCCTGGACGCTCGGCAAGGGGCGCCCGATAGGCACCGCCGAAGTTCCCCCCATCCGCAGTGCCCGTCCATGGGTAGGTGTGGTATCGCATGGGATTATATGGGTGTCAATAGTCTTTCGAAATAAAACCGTGGATTTTGAACTGACCGTGGTCTGTCAGTTCCGTTTCAGTCACCTCCTTGCTCGGCAATCACCGTGCCAGGGCCAATTCCCTATCCGCGATCAGCGCCTTCCCGTGTTCCTAGAGCGCGACCGGAGCCGCCGTGCTCGGTAGTCCCATAGATATGCGATCGAGGTGCTCGACCATTTGAACGTTCACCGACAGAGTTATCAGCTCTGAATTCAATGGATTTGCATCGTCCGCCATGATGCCGCCGATCGTCGCTGACAAATCGAATGCCAAAAAAGGAACGGGCGACCCGATCGGATCGCCCGCACCTTCCCCCTGAGTGTGGCGTAACGGCTCGCGTACCCCCGCTTCACTCCTTATCTCGGGATCACAGCCGCGAACACCGCGCGTCGACCACACAATCAGCGACGCTACGCGGTCTAGCTTGATATGCAACAGCGAATTTGGCCGTCCACACGGTTGTCCCCCGGAAACGTTACTTATCCCGGTTTGATCCGCCAAAGCGTCCACCGGGACCGGGCGCCAGACGGCGTATAAGCCGGGTTCTGTCCCGCCCCGGGCGTAACCGCCGGGAGCGGTGATGGCCATTCCTCTGGGGCGCTCGTCACCGAGCGCCTCTTGCGACCGACCCGAGCGGCGGCGCGGAGGCTCGCCTGGCATATCGGATTGCTCCGGTGTGCCTGCCGCTCCTATTTGGTCTTGCTCCCGGTGGGGTTTTCCCTGCCGCCGCCGTTGCCGGCGGCGCGGTGCGCTCTTACCGCACCATTTCACCCTTGCCGCCCGCCCGGCAAGCCGGAGACAGGCCGGCGGTGTACTTTCTGTGGCACTTTCCCTGGGGTCGCCCCCGCCGGGGGTTACCCGGCACCGCACCTCCGTGGAGCCCGGACTTTCCTCTCCCCGCGCATCGGCGGAGAGCGGCCATCCGACCGTCTGGCATGGGAAGATTTGGGCAGCCATGGGCCTCTGTCAAAGCCCCCGCTTAGGCTTCTATAATCGCTGCGAGCAGCTTCAGCGATGAGAGAGGGATCGCCATGCCGGTAATACTGGGGACGGACGGCTACCGCTATGAGGTCAGCGGGGGTTGGGCGAAACTCCCGCCGGGTATGGAATTCAACGCCGATGTCGCGGCGGTCGGCGTCGACAGCCACGACAATGTCTACGCCTTCAACCGCGGCAAGCACCCGATGTGTGTGTTTGACCGCGAGGGCAATTTCCTGCGCTCCTGGGGCGAGGGCATCTTTGTACGCCCGCACGGCGTCTTCATGGCGCCCGACGAAACCATCTGGCTGACCGACGACGGCGACCACACGGTTCGCCAATGCACGCTCGACGGCAAGGTCCTGCTGACCATCGGCGTTCCCGGCAAGCCCGCCCCCTATATGAGCGGCGAGCCGTTTCACCGCTGCACGCATACCGCACTCTCGCCGCAGGCCGACTATCTCTACATCTCCGACGGCTACGGCAATTCTCGGGTCCACAAATACACACCGGACGGCAAGCGGGTGATGTCGTGGGGCGAACCCGGCACCGACCCGGGACAGTTCAACATCGCGCACAACATCTGCTGCGACCCGGACGGCTGGGTCTACGTCGCCGACCGTGAGAACCACCGCGTCCAGATCTTCGACGGCAACGGCAAGTATGAGACGCAGTGGAACAACATGCACCGTCCCTCCGGCCTCTACATGGAGAGCGGCACCAAGACGCCGCGCTTCTTCATCGGCGAAATCGGACCGGACATGGCAGTCAACATCGATCTGCCGAATTGCGGTCCGCGGGTCAGCATCTATACGAGCAGGGGTGAACTCCTAGCGCGCCTCGGCCACGCGCATGCCGGGCTCGACCCGGGCCAGTTCGTTTCGCCGCACGGGCTCGCCGTCGACTCCCGCGGCGACATCTATGTCGGCGAGGTGTCGTTCACCAATTGGGGCCGCCGCGTTCGCGCCAAGGGCGAGCAGTTGCCGCGGGACCTCAGGAGCCTGCAGAAGCTCGTCAAGGTCGACTGAACCCGGCGCAAATACAACGAATGTCGCGCGTCGCACCCATGAAACACCAGGTCCGCTGCCGTGAAGAGCGCGGCAGATCAAGTGCTTAGGTCGAAAATTCGGAGCGCGCGAAACAACGAATTCAACTCCTGATATCAACCGAATTCGCACAGGGCCTCAGGGAACGAACCTGTATTTCATCTTAATGCGATTTAATCAATTTGATAAGCACTCGGGTATGCCGAATTCAGTAAGGCCGATTCATGCGGCTGAGTTCCCTGCCGATCCGCGGCCAACCGTCGCAAAAGGCTCCCGATTTCCCCTGTCGGCCAGCGCGCCAAGATAGCCTTAAAAGGCTGATTACGATCAGATTTCCGACGCCGACACGGCAATTATCGTGGCGAAAAACGCGACTTTCCGCTGTCGACAGGGGAATCGAGCAAAGCGGCTCTGGGGATATCAAGCCCCCGTCTTCGCCAATCTCACACGAAGGTGACTGCCCGGCCGCCGCCGACACGCTAGCATCGATCGATGCCCTACGAGACCTCGCCGCAGAACGCGATATCGGCGCGACGCCTGATACCGCTCGGCCTGCTTGTCGTCGCCGGAATCGCCTTCGTCGCCTTCGGCGGGCACCATTATCTGACCTTCGCCGCCCTCGCCGAGAACCGCGAGTGGCTGTCTGGCCTCGTTCAACGGTGGGGATTTGTCGCGGCCCTTCTCTACATTGTGGTCTATGCCGGGCTCGTCGCGTTGTCGGTTCCGGGCGCCGCCATATTGACCATTGCCGGCGGATTTCTGTTCGGGACATGGCTTGGCACCTTGTGCGCCATCCTCGGCGCGACATTAGGCGCGACAGGGGTTTTTCTAGCGACCCGCGCCGGCCTCGGCGGGCTCGCCCGACGCGCGGGACCGCTCGTCGGCAAGCTCGAAGCGGGGTTTCGCGCCGACGCGTTCAATTACCTGCTGGTTTTGCGGCTGGTCTTCATCTTCCCATTCTGGCTTGTCAATCTTGTTCCGGCATTGGTCGGCGTCAGGTTGTGGACCTTTATCCTGGCCACCTTTCTCGGGATCATTCCGGGCACCTTCGTCTATGCGAGCTTTGGGAATGGCCTCGGCAATGTCGTCGGGGAGCCTGGTCTCGGTGTCTTGCTGCGGCCGAGCGTGCTCGGCCCGATCGTCGGGCTCGTCATACTGGCGCTGATCCCGGTCGGGTATAAGCGCTGGCGCACCAAAAGGCCCGCATGACCTCGGCCATCACACCCGACCTTTGCGTCATCGGCGCCGGATCAGGCGGGCTCGCGGTTGCCGCAGGTGCGGCGCAGATGGGTGCCGAGGTGGTGCTGGTCGAGCGCGGCGCGATGGGTGGCGATTGCCTGAACTTTGGCTGTGTGCCGTCAAAATCATTGCTCGCCGCGGCGCGCATCGCAGACCTCGGGCGCCGGGGTGCGGCGCTCGGCATCGCCTATGCTCGCCCGAATATCGATTTCGCCGCGGTTGCCGACAGTGTCCAAAGGGTGATCGCCGAGATTGCCCCGAACGACTCGGTGGAGCGGTTCGAGGGTCTCGGCGTTCGGGTATTACGCGCCGAGGCACGCTTTACGAGCCCCCTCGCGGTGCGCGCAGGAGATGTCGAAATTCGGCCGCGGCGTTTTGTGATCGCGACCGGCTCGCAGCCGGCGATACCGCCGATCGGCGGGCTCGACGAGGTTCCCTATCTGACCAATGAATCGGTCTTTGCCAACCGCCAATTGCCCGAGCACCTGATCGTGATCGGCGGTGGACCCATCGGCATCGAGATGGCGCAGGCGCATTCCCGGCTGGGTGCCAGGGTAACGGTGCTCGATGTCGGCCCGCTGCTGCCCCGCGACGATCCGGAACTCAGCGCCATCCTCGCCGAGCGGCTATCGAATGAAGGGATTGTCTGTCGCCCCGGCATAGAGATCGCCGGCATCGAGCGCACCGAGAAGAGGGTCGCGGTGCGCCTTGCAAGCGGCGAGCAGATTACCGGATCGCATCTGCTGATCGCCGCGGGGCGGCGCCCCACCGTCGAGGCGCTCGATCTCACGACCGCCGGCATTGCTTCGACGGCGAAAGGCATCACCGTCGATGCGCGACTGCGTACCACAAACCGCCGCGTCTTTGCCATCGGCGATGTCGCCGGCGGACCGCAATTCACGCACATCGCGCTCTATCACGCCGGGATCGTGATCCGGAACGCGCTCTTCCGGATCCCGGCCAAAGTCGACTATCGGGCGTTGCCCTGGGTTACCTATACCGATCCCGAACTCGCCCAGGTCGGGTTGACCGAAGCCGCCTCGCGCGCCATCGAGCGGGCGCCGCGCGTGCTGCGTTGGCGCTTTGTCGAGAACGATCGGGCACAAACCGAGCGCGAGACCGAGGGCATGGTCAAAGTCGTCACCCGCGGCAATGGCCGCATACTCGGCGCTTCGATCGTCGGCCCCGGGGCCGGTGATCTGATCCTCCCTTGGGCGCTGGCGATCTCGCAAAAGCTAAAGATCGGCGCAATGGCCAATCTGATCGTGCCGTACCCGACGCGCGGAGAAGCCGGCAAGCGGGCAGCAGGAAGCTATTATACTCCAACCTTGTTCTCCGCGCGCACCCGGCGTCTCGTCCGGCTTCTGGCGCGGTTCGGTTGAAGCGAGCGAGATCGTGCTGTTGAGGAGCCTGTCAGCCCGTCTTCTGGTCCTCACCATTTTCTTCGTGATGGTCAGCGAAGTGCTGATCTTTGTGCCATCGGTCGCCCGCTTCCGCATGACCTATTTCGAAAATCGTCTGGCCGCGGGGCACATCGCGACGATGGCGCTCGCGGCGAGTGCAACCGATAAGCTCGAACAGGGTCTCACGGATAAGCTCCTCGCCCAGGTCGGTGCGCGAGGTGTTGCCGTCTATCGTCGCGATGGCACGGTTTTGCGGCTCGATAGCAGCAACCCTCCGCAACCCGATATCACGATCAACCTCACTCATCCCGACATCGTTCTTGCCATAAGGGGCTCGTTCCGCGCCTTGCTCGGCAATGGCAATCGGGTGCTGCGGGTGCTCGGCCCGTCGACGACCGACAGCGCGGAAACAGTCGAGGTGCTGCTCGATGAGGCGCCTCTGCGGGACGAGATGTGGGATTTCGGTATCCGGATCCTCGAGCTATCGGTCGTGATCTCGCTGGTCACGGCCGCACTCGTCTATCTCAGCCTGCAGTGGCTGCTGGTGCGGCCGATGCGGCGGATCACCGCGAGCATGATGAATTTTCGCGAGGATCCGGAAGATGCCTCGCGGATGATTGCGGCGAGCGGAAGAAAGGACGAGATCGGCGTCGCCGAACGCGAGCTGGGGGTATTGCAAAGGACGGTACGCCAAGCGCTCGGGCAGCACGCGCGGCTGGCGGCGCTGGGCACCGCGGTGACCAAGATCAACCACGATCTGCGCAACATCCTGGCGACCGCACGCCTCGTCACCGACGGGCTGACCGCCAGTGCGGCGCCCGAGGTGCGCCGCGTGGCGCCCCGCCTCCTCGACGCGATCGATCGCGCTGTCGCGCTGTGCACGCACACCCTCGACTTCTCGCGTGAGGGCGCGCCGCCACTGACGCCAACCCGGTTCTCGATCGCCTCGCTGATCGACGAGATCGGCCCGGGTCTCGGGCTTTCCGGCGACGACCTGACGATCGACTGCGCGATCCCACCCGAGCTCACGGTCGAGGCCGATCGCGACCAGCTCTATCGCGTGCTGCTGAACCTCGCGCGCAACGCGGTCGAGGCCGGCGCCCACCGGCTGAGTTGCGCGGCGGCGCGCGAGAACGGGGTCGTCGCGATCGAGATCGTCGATGACGGCCCCGGGTTGCCCCCAAAGGCGCGTGACAATTTGTTCCGGCCGTTCTTCGGTTCGGCCCGGCCCGGCGGCAGCGGGCTCGGTCTGGCCATCGCCCGCGAATTGATGCGGGCGCATGGCGGCGAGCTGACACTCGTTTCGAGCACGGGCAGCGGCACGGTGTTTCGCTTGACCCTGCCCGCACCCGCTCGAGCGCTCAGTCGAGCGCCAATGTCATTGCCTTGAGATAGGCGGTCTCGGGCAGGGCCGGATGGATCGGATGATCGGCGTCGGCCCCGGCAATCCGCAGGATGCGCGCGCCGCGCCCTGTGTCGCCTAAGCCGCGTCGTACCGCTTCGCCAAACTCCGCCTCGGTCACATTGTGAGAGCAGCAGGCGAGAAACAGTATGCCTCCGGAGGCAGTCACCGCGGCGGCAAGACGCGTGAGCTTGCGATAACCGCGCAGCGCCGCGGGGGCATCCTTGCGCGACTTCGCGAAAGCGGGAGGATCGGCGATGACGATGTCGAAGCGCTCGCCGGCAGCGGCAAGCCGGGCCGCTTCGCCAAAAGCCTCGCCGCGGTGAAAACTACAGGTTTCGCCGACCCGGTTGAGTGTTGCCGCCTCGACCGCGAGTTTGAGCGCCGGCTCGGAACGGTCGATGCCGAGCACCGCGGCGGCGCCGGCGCATGCCGTTTGCAGCGAGAAGGCGCCGTTGAAACAATAGAGGTCGAGGACACGCGCATCATGCGCCAACGCCGCGACGAACCGGCGGTTGTCGCGCTGGTCGAAGAACCAACCAGTTTTTTGCCCTGAGAGCAGATCGGCCAGGAATTCAACGCCGTTCTCGCGGACACCAACGGATCGACCGATGGTTCCCTTCACAACTCGCGCCTCCGGCTCCAACCCTTCGAGCAGGCGCGCCGGACTGTCGTTGCGCAGCACGATGGCCTCGGGCGCCAAAAGCGCATCGAGCGCCTCGAGGACCAGCGGCTCAAATCGGGCGATACCGGCGGCATTGAATTGCACGACGAGGACGCCGGCAAAGCGGTCGATGGCGAGACCGGGTAACCCGTCGGCTTCAGCGTGAACCAAGCGATAATAGGGCAGCTCGAAGAGCCGGTCGCGCAGCCGCAGCGCACGTTCGAGCCGACGCGCGAAGAATCGGCGGCCGATAGCCCGGCCTGCGTCGCGATCGAGGAGCCGGGCTGCGACGAGGCTGTGGGCATTGAACATCGCCACCCCGAGCGCGCTCTGATCGGCGCGCCGCACGGTGACAAGTGTGCCGGGTGCCATTGCTTTCGCGGCGGCGTCCATCCGCACCTCGTTTGAATAGATCCACGGATGGCCGCCCTCGGCTCGTTTGTGTCGCGCGGGAAGCAACGTGACGGAAGGCCGGTTCGTCGGATCATCCGCTGGGATCTCGCGCACTGTAGACGGTTGGAAGATCATGCCCATATCTTGCTTGCGCCAAGGGTCGCTGGCGAGCCCGATCTCCGCGTCGCTCAGGCGTTTGGCGATCTGCCTTGCTTGTCGGGATCACGTGGAGTAGTTGTTGCCGCCCCTGAAGCCGGCCCGCTCCTCGGCATGCGCCCGTAGCTCAATTGGATAGAGCACCAGACTACGGATCTGGGGGTTAGGGGTTCGACTCCTCTCGGGCGCGCCAGATTTCCAACGAGTCAGGTTGCCTTCAATCCTGAGCATTCTCAAACCGGCATCCGGAAGCCAAAGCTGCCATGCAAGCCTCCGCGGAAGCCGCCATCATGAAAGCCGCCGCCGCGACCATCTACCGGATTATCGTCGAGGTGCTCTATGCGTCCGCCAAGGTGGTTGGGTTCACCGATCAGGCAATTTAGTCGACAGGAGACTCGTTCGGCGCACCTTTGCGGATGCGCCGTCGAGGCGTGTCATGCGCAGTTCGCGCTGGTGATCTGGAGATGCCCTCAGCCCCGTGCGAGGGCGTAGATCTGAGTGCCGCCCGGCGACGGGTGCATCACCCAAGTCTCGCCGCCATCTAGACTGCTGTACACTTCTCCGCCATTCGTCGCGCACGACATTCGTTCCGGCTGGCGCTCGTCGAAGGCTAGGACGAACATAGTGTGCGCCGGTCGCTGACCCATGTCGACACGCGTCCAGCTGTCACCACCGTCGGAACTGCGCAGCAGCACACCTACCTCGCTCTGAAAGCCGCCGCCCGCCGCCACCCACAGCTTGCGCGGAGTGCCCGGTACCTCGCAAATGTCGCGACAGTAAATCTGGCCCTTGGGATTGAGCGGCTCCAACGGTACGTGCCGCCAATGGTCGCCGCCGTCGGCGCTGTGAAACATACCTGCCCGCCCAATGCCATAAACCGTGCCGGGTCGCCAGCGGCTGACCAGTACGCCATGCATGTCGACGGCGTCATCGTTGAGGTACTGGCCGTGGCTCAGGTTCTCCCAATGCTCACCGCCGTCGGTTGAGCGGATCGTGCCGCCGACCTCAATCGCACCGTACAGCAGTTCGGGCTCGCCGGCGCTGGCGTCCATCATCAGCACCCGCTTTGCCGGATTGGCGCCCGGGGCGGTGGTGATCTCGGGAAACCGCACACTGACCGGCAAACGCGTCCAGCGTTCCCCGGCATCGTCACTGCGATAGATCTCGCAGTTCTCGCAGCCGACAAAGATTACGTCGGGATCGTGCGGGTGAAACAAGAACGACCAGACCGGGAGGCCGTGACCGGGCACGTCGACTTTCTCCCAGTGCTCACCTCGGTCCGCGCTCCGATAGGGCCCGAATTGCGTACCGGCGTAAATGATCTCGGGCTGTCGCGGGTGCGTGGCCAAAGCGCGCACGGCTGGCGCTTCGGGCAAGCCGCGCTCCAGCCGCTCCCATTCGTCGCTCCCATCGGCCATCCGAAAAAGGCCGGACTGCACCAGCCGACCGGGCCCGGTTTCGCCCGCCAGGCCCAAATATACATACGAGCCCTGCTTATTCGTGTCGTGGACTGCCATGAGATCGCCCTCACCTGTCCGGCGCGGTCAAACGATGGGCCGCGGACGCCATCCTTCGCAGAACAAGGATAGACATTGCCTTAACTCGTCGCAAGCCTTGGGCCGACCGTTGCACCGCGGATACAGGAGGGACGCCCGGCATCGGGGCAGCAGTTCGCCCGACGCTCCGTGTCGCGCTGCAAACCCCGGAACCCAATTACCGCCTGATCAGTCCGCTGGCTCGTCGACGGGCTCCGAAAATCTGGAGCCTTGCAGTTGTTTTGTCTCGTGGAATCATCTTTCGCAGCTGCCAGTTGCGGAAGGAACGGTGCAAGAGCCAAACACCTGCAAGGACAACGAAAGATATCATCAAAATAGTAGTGAGAGTTAGAACGCTCCGCAATTCCAGATGATCAGGGCTCGGTTCGACATCGTTACACTCCTCACGAACACGTCGTGGGTCGCGAACTTTACTTTCGAAATAGCTACATCCAGCACTTTCCTTGTATTCGGGCCGATATTCGGCCAAAATTTGTAAGTTTGCAATTTCTGATGCGAGCTGAGTATTGAGGGATTTTTTAATTTCGGTTTCCGTTTCGTTCGCGAGGTTGTCATCAAAATTTTTGCAGTAGAGTTCTCTATAATGGCTGCATGCCATAAAGTCATGCGTTGTTGTCTTTATGCTTATCAGCCAATCGAGATCGCTTGTAACGGTATCATTTACCGGCGCCGTGCACCCGATGCAAAACTGGGAAAGGTAAAGATCGGCGGAAATCGGGGCAGCATCGGTCCCCCGCAGGTCGAGGACCACTGCAAACGAAATTGCGAGAAGAGTGGCCACGGCAAAGTGGAGCATTTTCGAGCCTTCCTATGCCGAGCCAAGACCGTCCGCAATAGGCATCTCTTACCGGCCGACGCCGTCGTCCGACGCAATCGGCAATTCCCCATGCCCCGAGGCGCTTTCGCATCGGCTCGCAATCTCCGCGGCCGTGATCCTCGACCACATAACTTCCACCTCATCGGAAGCCAGCACAACGCGAGCTATCGAATTCCCGACTACCAGCTGCGATTTCCTCAGCGGTTGTGCGATTTCGATGTCATAGCTTATTATCTCCTTTGGGTAGTTTCTACCGCTAGGCATCGCCCATGGACCTCGACCGCAGTTTCGGGTTTCTCGTGTATGACGTCGCCCGCCTGTTCGGGCGCCGCTTCAACCAGCGCGCGCTCCTCTTCCTCGGCCTGACCCGGGCACAGTGCAAGGTACTGAGCTATCTCGCCCGCAACGAGGGAATCAATCAGGCCGGCCTTGCCGATCTGCTCGAAGTCAGGCCGATGACCTTGGTTCGACAGATCGATCGAATGGAAGAGGACGGTTGGATCGAGCGGCGACCCGATCCCGGCGACCGTCGCGCCCGTCGGCTCGTCCTGACCGCGAAGGCCCGCCCGATCCTCGCCCGCATCCTCGACCTCTCGAATCAAATTCGTAACGAGGCCTTTGCGGGCCTTTCCGAGGCGGAAGGACGGCACCTGATCAGCCTGCTCGATCGAGTTCACGGTAATCTGTCTGAACGGGTCCCGCCGCTTGCCGCCCCCGCGTTCTCGGATCTCGACGAGCACAATGATCACGCTGCGCTGCATGTCGCCGCGGCTTCAGCAGATTTGTCGCCGGTAGGGAGCCAGCGGTGACAACTTCCGTCGAAAACGACACAACCTCGGCAATCGGGGCGCGCCGAGCCGCCATCGACGGGCGCTCGGCGCTTATCGGAAGACGGCGCAGTTTGCGCCAGAGGGTGCGGCTGCCCTTGATGCTCGCCGGACCGGTCGTTGTCCTGCTTGCTGCCGGCTATTGGTATCTGACCGGCGGGCGTTATGTCTCGACCGATGACGCCTATGTCCAGGCCGCGCGTATCGCAATCAGTACCGATATCTCGGGCCGCGTCGTCGAAATCGATGTCCACGACAACGATAAAGTCAAAGCGGGCCAGGTGCTCTTTCGCATCGATCAACGGCCATTCCTGATCGCGGTCGAGGAAGCCAAGGCGCAGCTGGCCAACGTGCGGCTGCAAATTCATGCGTTGAAGGCGACCTATCACCAGAAACGGGCCGATGCGAGGGCGACCGAGGCCATGGCCGACTATCAGCAACATGAATTCGAGCGGCAGCAACGCTTGCTCGCTTCGGGCACCGCCTCCCAGCAGCAGTTCGAACAAGCGCGGCAAGCCTATGAAACGGGGCGGCAGCAACTTGCGTCAAAGCAGCAAGATGTCGCCGTTGCTCTCGCCAATATCGGCGGCGACCCCGATATTCCCTTGGAGCAGCACCCGATGGTGCAGCACGCTCAGGCGGCGCTGGACCGCGCAGAGCTCAATCTCTCCTACACGGTGATCAACGCGCCCGAGAACGGAATCGTCACCAAGGTCGAGCAGCTTCAGGTCGGAGATTACGTCACAGCTTCGATGCCTCTGTTCTCGCTAATGTCGACGGATCGGGTCTGGGTCGAGGCCAACTTCAAAGAAACTGAGCTGACCCATATGCGTCCCGGTCAGGCGGCCACGGTGGAGATCGACACCTATCCCGACATCGTCTTCTCCGCCAAAGTCGAAAGTTTGAGCCCCGGCACTGGGCTCACCTTCTCGCTCCTGCCCGCCGAGAACGCAACCGGCAACTGGGTGAAGGTCGTCCAGCGTCTGCCGGTACGCCTCAGCATCGACCATTTCGACCCGGCTGCCCCGCTCCATGCCGGATTGAGTGCCACCGTGGAAGTCGATACAGAGCACCACCGTGCCTGGCTCGACCGTGTCGAGCGGCTGTTCGGATGGCTCGCGGGTTCGACGACACAAGCCGCGGAGCGGTGAGGGGCGAAACGCCCGCCCCGGTAGCCAACCGGGGTGCGATCACGGGCTCGATCATGCTGGCGACCTTCATGCAGGGGGTCGACACGACGA
Organism: uncultured Alphaproteobacteria bacterium; assembly: GCA_963703745.1. Classification (GTDB taxonomy): domain Bacteria; phylum Pseudomonadota; class Alphaproteobacteria; order ATCC43930; family CGMCC-115725; genus AP-15. The sequence continues at coordinate 1,384,312 of CAVPFL010000004.1, forward strand.
TCGCCAATGTTGCATTGCCGCACATGCAGGGGAGCTTTTCTGCCGCTCAGGACCAGATCGCCTGGGTCATCACATCTTACATCGTCGCGGCAGCAATCATGACGCCGCTGACCGGCTGGCTCGCCGGGCGGTTTGGCATCAAATACGTGTTTCTGATCTCGGTCGCCGGCTTCACCTTGGCGTCGGCCCTATGCGGTGTGGCAACGAGCCTGGCGCAAATGGTGATCTACCGTCTGCTGCAGGGTATCTGCGGGGCGGCCCTCGTGCCGCTTTCCCAGTCGGTGCTGCTGCAGATTAATCCGCCCGATCGACACGCCCGTGCGATGTCGGTCTGGGGCATGGGGGTCATATTGGGCCCGATTATCGGCCCCGCGCTCGGCGGTTGGCTGACTGATCAATACAATTGGCGCTGGGTGTTCTTCATCAATGTGCCGTTTGGGCTTCTCGCGGCCGCGGGGATTCTGATTTTTATTCGCGAGACGCGCCGCGCCCATCGCGAGGCATTCGATTTTTTCGGCTTTGCAACGTTGAGCCTGGCGATCGGCGCCTTGCAGATGTTTCTCGACCGCGGTGAGCTGAAGGATTGGTTCGGCTCGACCGAGATCTGGGTCGAAGCGACAATCGCCGGTCTGGCCCTCTACCTGTTCGTAGTCCACACGGCCACGGCTGCCGACCGGTCTTTTCTCAACCGAGACTTACTCAAGGACGCCAATTGCGCCGTCGGTACGATCCTGATGTTCCTGGTCGCCATTCCGCTGTTTGGGACGATGGTCCTGTTGCCAACGATGCTGCAGGAGCTACTGAACTATCCGGTGCTGACGACGGGGTTGGTGCTGGTGCCGCGCGGCCTCGGCACGATGGCCGCGATGGTCGTCGTCGGCCGGCTCATCGGGCGCGTCGATACCAGGCTGGCGATCCTGGCGGGGCTCACGCTGACCGCGGTCGCGATGTGGCAGATGACCGGTTTCTCGCTTTACATGGGCATGGGCCCCATCATCTGGACGGGTGTGTTGCAAGGCTTTGGTCTGGGCTTGGTCTTCACCCCGCTGAGCATCGTCACCTTCTCGACCCTCCCCCGGCAGATCTTGACTCAGGGGACCGCGATCTTCAGCCTGACGCGCAACATCGGCAGCAGCGTCGGCATCGCCATTGTCGAGGCGCTGTTGGTGGAGAATACCCAGATCGTCCATTCGCGGCTGGTCGAATATCTTCGGCCAGACAACCCGCTGGCTCGACTGCCGAATATGGCTGCACCCTTCAGCCTGACCGACCCCTCCGGCATTGCCGCGCTCAATGCGGAAGCGACGCGCCAAGCGGCAATGGTCGCCTATATCGACGATTTCAAGATGATGATGGTGATCATCATCGTCACCCTGCCGCTCTTGCTCCTGTTGCGCCGGCCAGCTCCCGCCGCCGGCGCGGCGACAGTTGCTGCCGAATAAGGCCTTGGTGAAGGCGGGCGTTTCTGCCGGCGGTTAACCGAGCGAGGCGATGATCTCGCGGTAGGCCGCCTCGGGAAAGGCTTTCAGCGTCTTCGTTCGTACGCTTCCGAGTGACCCGAGAACTAAAGTAAATCGTGCCACCACGGCGTCGTCGGGGGCTTCGTAGATGGCTATCAGATCATATTCGCCCATCGTCATGTAAACCGATTTGAACTCGCCCCCCATGTCGACGAGCGCCTTTTTCGCCGTGTCGAGTTGCCGGGGCGAATCCTTTACTTTCTGGGCGCCCTGGTCGGTCCAGTTGGCGAGCATGATGTAAGTGGGCACCTCGCCCCTCCCTACTTTACCGGTTACGCACCCGACCATTCGGGAGCGCGTCGATCGCGTTCTGGGTGACGCTTGTTGTCTAATTTAGCGAACTTTTCACCGAACTGATACGCGCCAGCATGCTCCAACCCTCCGCTACTCCAGTGGCGGAGGCACCGGATCGTTTAGGCCGTCACTTGCTCGCCCTCGGCCGCGATGCGATCGAGCTTTGTTGCCATGATGAAGTCGTTCTCGTGCAGACCCTTGATCTTCTTGGTGTGTAGCGAGATCGTCGCGTAACCCCAGCCGAACCTGATTTCGGGATGATGTCCCTCGGCCTCGGCGAGTGCGGCTGCGCGCTCCACAAAGGCAAAAGCCTCGCGGAAATTCTTGAAACGATAGCTCCGCTCGATCCTCTTCGCTCCGTCGAGCAACTCCCAATCCGGCGCTTGCCCGTGGTAACTGGCGGCCTCCTCGTCTGTCAGCGGCGGCATACCCCCGCGGCAGGGGGTGCAACTTTTTTCAGCGAGTGCTAATGGCATCGTGCGATCTCTTGGATGGAATACGGTAAATAAGATATAGGCGTAGGTGGAGAAGGGTTCGATGGCATCTCGGTATGTTGCTCGCCTGTCATCGGCCGTGCTCATGTTCTGCGTGCTTATCAGCTACACCCTCGCAAATGCCATGACGGCAGGCGCCGCCGCGAGATGGCAGGTGGTTCTCGCCGCCGGCGACGACGCCCAGCCGGTATTCGACAATGCTACGCGCGCGTTGAGCCAACGCCTCGTGGCCGCGGGAGTGCCGACAGGAAACATCCACCGGCTCAGCGCGAGCACTGGTCAGTTGGGAGCCGCGGTCGAGCCGGCTCTGGCGAACATTCTCTTACGACGGATAGGCGCGCTGCCGGCGCGACCGGGAGATCGGTGCCTGATCTTCCTGACCTCGCACGGCTCGCCCGGGGCTGGCCTGTGGCTCGCCCGCTCGAAGGCCGCGCTCAGCCCGGATGAGCTTGCTCAGGCGCTGTCGCGGGGATGCGCAGCCGTGCCGACGGTGGTGGTCGTCTCGGCCTGCTACAGCGGCGGCTTTGCTACCGGAAAGATGGCGAGGCCCAATCGCATCGTGTTGACCGCCGCGCGCAACGATCGGCCGTCTTTTGGTTGTCAAGTTGATCGCGAATATAATTTTTTCGACGAGTGCCTGCTCAATGCGTTGCCAAAATCCGCGACCTGGCGTGCGGTGGCCGATGGATCCAGAGCGTGCGTGCGCCGGATGGAGCGCGCGCTCGGGGAGCCACCTTCAGAGCCCCAAGCCTATTTCGGCGCCGTCGTCGCGAATTTGGACCTCGGCTTTTGATCCTCAACGCAACACGGTGATGGGCACGTTCCCTTGTCGTCGCGTGACATTGAGCGCGACGTCGCCGCGGTAGCGCCGCAACAGCACATCGGCTGTGCCATTTTTCGTCTGCAAACCGCGCAGGTGCAGTTCGTCGAGAAATTCCGGGAGGACCGGGCGGTCAAAGCGAATCTCGCCAGCCCCCCGATCGAATCCGATGCCGAGGCTCGCCTGAACTAGAGCGAATACCGCAGCGCTTGCCCAGGCCTGGGGTATGCACGCGACCGGATAGAGCGTCGGCGCGTTTAACCTGCGCCACGGAAAGCCGCAGAACAACTCGGGCAGCCGGCGCAGATCCATATAGCCTGCAGCCTCGAATAGCCCTCGGAAGATCTTGAGCACCTCGGTTTTCAAGCCGTAGCGGGCGAGGCCTAGCGCGATCAGCGCGTTGTCGTGCGGCCAAACCGAGCCGTTATGATAGGACATCGGGTTGTAACGCGCGGCCGAAACCCCGGCGGTCCGCACCCCCCATCCGGAAAAGCAAGCCGCACCGAGCAGGGTTTGGGCAACCCGTCGCGCATGCAAGGGATCGGCAATCCCGGTCAACAGCGCATGCCCAGCGTTAGAGGCGACGACCTGGCATGGCCTTTTGGCCCCGTCGAGCGCCAGAGCATAGGTCGACAGGTCCTCGCACCAGAACGCCGCTTCGAACTTTTCCCGTAATGCTGCGGCCTGTTGGGAGAGAGCGCTACTAGTGGCCGAATAACCCAGGGCTGAAGCCAGCGCAGCTGCATGCTGCTTCGCCGCATAGACGTAGCCCTGGACCTCGCACAACGCGATCGGACCCTCCGCCATCCGGCCGTCCTCGTGGAATATAGCGTCGTATGAATCCTTCCAGCCTTGATTTACTAAGCCGCTAACGTTCTTTCGGTGGTACTCGACAAAGCCATCGCCGTCCGGATCGCCATAGGTATCGATCCACCGCAACGCCGCCTGTACATGCGGCCACAGCGCCCGCACGGTCTCGAGGTCGCCTGTGCGCCTGAAGTATTCGCCGGTCACCAGAATAAACAATGGTGTCGCATCGACGCTGCCGTAGTAACGGGCAAACGGAACCTCCCCGAGCCGCGCCATCTCGCCGTCGCGCATTTCGTGCAATATCTTGCCGGGTTCCGCATCCCGCTCGGCATCAACCTCTGATGCCTGGGTCGCCGCAAGGAACCGAAGCACTCCTTGAGCGATCGCCGGATCGATCCACAAGGTGAATAGTGCGGTCAAAAGACCATCGCGGCCAAATGGGGTGCTGTACCAGGGGATCCCGGCAAACGGGTAGGGGCCGTATTCGGTCTGGGTGATCAGCATATAGAGATCGGCGACCGAGCGGCGTGCCATTTCGTTAAACAACGAGTTCGAGCTATCGAGACTGGCCGCGCGCCCGCTCGAGTCCCTGAGTGCGCGGCGCGCGGCGCGCAGCGAGGTGTAGAAGCTTCGGGCGACGGCATCGCCTTGACCCCATAGATCACAGGCGATGTGCAACACGAGCCGGACTCCTTGCCCCGGCCTGAGCGAGAGCTCGAACAGCGCCATCGCATCATCGAGACGGCTCGGCGCCGGTTCGAAAGCAAGGCTGGTGACGCGCTCCACTCCATCGATACCGAGGTACCGAAGAACAACCAATGAATCCGACCGGCGTTCGGCCAATACTTGACCGCGACGGACCCGGTGCCGCCCGCGTACTTCGAAGAGATCGGCGAAATCGGCGCCAAACTCGATGCCGAAAGTCAACTGGTGCTCCCGAACATCGAAATTCCGGATCAGTATTCGCTCATAGCATGCAGCATTCCAGATGAACTTGAGGCGATTGACGTGAAGTAGCTCTCCGCGCAATCGGCGGGAAGGTAAATTGGGATTAGCTAGATCCACCATCAATACCGCATTGTCCTCCTGCACGTTCGAACTGAGGAGCAACAACGGGGCGTTGTCGAGGCGGCACACGAGATGCGACAGGTAGCGCGTGTCGCGGTGGTAAATCCCGTCGGAGCCGCCATTGGCAGCGACGATGTCGCCGCGACGGTCGAATACCGCGAAGGTATGGCCGTGCTTGAGCGTGCGCAGTCGCCGCTCTTGAAAGGAGACGTTCGACTCGATGTAGAACGGCGACTCGTTGTCGGGTGGCGGCCCCTCACCGCTGGTCCGCGTAGGAACCGGCTCGGCCGGGCTGGTGTCGATTGGCGGCTCAGGCAGCGTTCGCAGCCGCCTGAGCCACCGCCGCGGAGTTCAAGACCGCATCTACGGTGCCGCGGCGAAGCACCGTCTCGTAGAGCGCCAGATAGTCGTGCGCCATTCGCTCAACCGAAAAGCGCTCCTCGAAGCGGCGGCGAATTGCCGCCCGATCCAGCGCCTTCGCGAGCGGGATCGCCTCCACTGCTTCATCAATATCGCCGACGATGTAGCCGGTGACGCCATGGTCGACGATTTCCGGCACCGAACCGCGCCCAAAGGCAATGATCGGCGTGCCGTTGGCCATCGCTTCTATAAGCGCAAGACCGAACGGCTCCGGCCAATCTATCGGAAACACCAGCGCCACCGCATCGCCCAGGAATGCTCCCTTTTCGCTATCGCCAATCTCACCGATGAACTCGATCAACGGATCTTTTAGTAGCGGCTTGATCTTGGTCTTGTAATAAGTCCGATCGACCTTGTCGACCTTCGCCGCGATTGCCAGCGGCAGTCCGGCGCGACGGGCGATCTCGATTGCCCAATCCGGTCGCTTCTCCGGACAGATGCGGCCAATAAAGGCGAGATAGCCGCCGTCCCCGCAACCGCCAGCATATAGACTCGACGGCAGTCCATGTTGCACCGTGCCGTACCAGCTGGCCCAGGGCACGGGCGCCCGCTGCGCATCAGAGATCGACGCCAGCGGCATCATGGCGAACTCGCGCAAGATCGGCGGAAGGTCTGGCAGGTCGAGCCGGCCGTGCAAGGTCGTCAGAGTTTTGCTCCAGTGCTGCGCGAACAGCCCAAAGTGCAGATAGTCGGTGTGGAAATGGATAATGTCGAACGCGTCGGCGCCTCGTGCCAGGCGGTGCAGCGCGATGAAATGATAGGGCAGCGGGTCCTTGCAATGGGGATCAAGGCGTAAAGCTCGCGCGCAAGGGGCCTGCAGTCTCGCTCCGGTCTGCGAGTCGCCGCTGGCGAACAACGTAACCTCGTGTCCCTGTCGCACCAGTTCTTCGGTGAGGTACGACACCACTCGCTCGGTGCCGCCATAAAGCTGAGGCGGGCAGCTCTCATACAGCGGTGCAACTTGTGCAATTCGCATTTTCCAAACGATCCTTCACGGTTCAGCCACAGACCTAACGGATCGGTCATTCGGAAGTTCCTCGAACGCAGGCCGGTTATCGGGCGGCCCGCGATGAACCGGTATCCAATTTTACAGGCCCCCGCTCGAGGGTCGGATAATCGGTTCTATTATCCTGTTTTTGCTAGATAAATCAATTATTCTTGATGCCCTTCGTCGCGGCCCGCTTGAACAGTCCCGCATGGGTGACTAGATCGAAGCCGTGCCGGATGCCGCTTGTCGGATCTCGGCAGGGAATGACGGTCGAAGCATGGATTGCCAGGCCGCGGTCATGTCGCTTCGTTGTGAGGATGTGATCGTTACCCACACCTACTTCCCGCCGCGCGGGACGAGCGAATTTCTGCGGCCACTGCATAGCGCCTTCATGCGCTTGATCCTTCCCTGCCTGCCCAGCTAGGCGGAATTTGCCGCCACACTCGTGCCAACATGCAAGGAAGGGAAAGACCATGGCGCTTTCGGAATTCCCCCGGTTAGCCTTCGACCCCTTTGTCGAACTTCGCCGAATGCAAAGCGAAATGAACCGCCTATTCTCCTCCGGCTTCAGTACAACAACCCGTGATTTCCCGCCGATCAATATTTGGCTCGGCGACAATAGCGTCGTGGTGACCGGTGAGCTGCCGGGCGTGACGCGGGACGACGTGACGATCAACTTGCAGGAAGACGTGCTGACCCTGGAGGGAGCGAGGCGTCCCACGCAGGAGCAGGATGTCAATTGGCAGCGTCGCGAGCGCGCTTACGGCACGTTTTCGCGCGCGGTCCAACTGCCGTTCCGAGTCGATCCGGATAAGGTCGAGGCCCGTTTCAACAATGGCATCCTGGAAATCGAACTTGAGCGGCTGGAAGCAGACCGGCCGAAGAAGATCGAGATCCGTGCTGCGTGACATTAGGCGAGGGAGTGCAAACTATGGCCCAGGAAATCAGAACTGTCGAACAGCGGACGCCGCAAACGGCAGAAACCGTCCAGCGATCGGCCCCTCGGCCGATGTTCCTGCCGCCCGCCGACATCTATGAAACGCGCGACAACATCGTCGTGCTCACCGAGATGCCGGGTGTGGCCCTCGATGGAGTGGATATCACCCTCGAACGGCGGGTGTTAACAATCCGCGGCCGAAGCGCGACCAATGATCACGCCGGCTATCAGCGGGTTTACAACGAATACGCCGATGGCGACTACGAGAGAGCATTCACCCTCTCGGAAAATATCGATCGGGATCGCATCGAAGCCACCCTCAAGGACGGGGTTCTGCATCTCGTCCTCCCCAAGGCAGAGACCGCGAAGGCGCGAAAAATCGAGCTCAAATCCGGGTGACGAGCAGCGTCTCGGAGGCGGGTGATCCCGCCTTCGAGACCGTCCCTCGGTTTGGGTCGATGACCTTGCTTTGGCAAATCTTGGCCGTCCTCGCGGTCGTTATGTTTGCCCGACCCGCGCTTGCCGAAACAGGGATCGGCGAGATCTGGCGTCAAACCCACTGGGGCCAGTCCTCTGATGCATTGCTCGGGCAATTCGGCAGCGAGGCCATGAGATTGCCGCGAGCGCTCGACTTTGGTGACAGCTATGCCGACGTCGTTCTACCGGACCAGGTGATCGGCGGGGTGCCGATGGTGGTGTTTTTCCAAATGGACAAAGTCAGCCATGGGCTAAAGCGCATCCAGTTCGAGCGGCCGCGCCACGGCGTCAACCCACCCGCTTTCCGCGGCCTGCTGGCGGCGCTGCAAGCCGATTTTGGCAGTCCGGACGAGATTTGCGCAATCCCCGTACTTCCGGCGAGCGGGTATCAAGCAGGTGCCGAAGCGTTGTGGCTTCGGGACAATGCTGTCGTCAGTACGATCTTTCGCGACACGACCATCCAAGCCTTTGAGGGCTGTCTCTTCGGCCCAGCCACCGGCTACTGCGGGCTAGCCGGCCAGCTGCTGGTCCGGATCGGCCCGCCTGCGGGTGACGGAGATCCTTGCTCCTTAGAGCGGCGTCTAGAGCGGCGTCGCGATCCAGAAGGGCCGAAGCGCTAGCGGTACAAATCTAACATTTGAAACCGGAAGCACCCCCCGGTTCTCGTCATCCCGGCGCAGGCCGGGACCCATGTCAGCCATAGGCACCGGCCTTCGCCGGTGTGACGGATCTGGGTATCATCTGTCAGAATTGCTCCACTAGCGGTCGATAATCTCTTTGCGGCTTATTGCGCCCGGACGAGTTGGCCGCGGAGCTCTCCGCTCGGGTGAGCCGCGGTGTGCAGGTTTATATACGTCCGCCCTGCCTCGAGATCGGAGATCTGCGCATCGGTCAGCGGTGCCGATTGCTTAATCGGGCTCGTCAGAGGCGGTTTGAAGGGCACGAGGACCCCGGCGTTCGCTCCCGGGGCAGCCGGACCGTGGATGTGCGCCGCCGTTACGTCGCCACTTAGTCCGGAGTAGGTGACAGTCCAGGTCAAGGTCTTGGTAGCCGTGTCGAGCGACGCCGTGGCGCTGCCCGTGCCTGGCCCGGTGACTGGTGGGACCTCGCTGGCAGTGCTGAGATCCGCCTTGAAATTGATCTGCTGGGCCCGCGCTGCCCCGGAGAGCAGGAATGCTCCGATGATAGTCACGACCAGCCATGGCGCCTGACGCATGCTCTCCTCCCAAGGGACTTTATCCGAATAGACAGACTATTGATGGAGCACTCAGACGAGAAGCCAAAAAATGGCCCGGGATTCCCGACACCCGCTCAAATGTGCGCGAGGCAGAGCTCTTGGCGCTTATGCGTGTTTCGGGAGTCCTTCTTGCATCGCCCGGGAGCGGGCGGCCTGGGCGACGGCGAGCAATGCCTCGCGGCACACGGTGTTGGCGGGCAGACCGGTCAGCTTCATGTGCAACTCGGCTTGCGCAATTCGCTCGAGCTGCGCGCGCAACCCCGCCTCGTTCCACAACAGGAGCTGGCGTTTGAAGTTATCCTCCTGCCTGTAGAAGATCGGCGGGCGAGCGCTGCGCAGCACCTCTGCGACCGTCACTCCCGCCGCCATCCGGGCGGCAAGCACATGCAGGCGGTGCAGGTGGCGAAGCATCACCCGAATAATCGAGACCGGTGACTCCCCCTCTTGGAAAATCCGATCGAGCACGCGATCGACGCGTGCGGCATCGCCCTCTGCCGCGGCCGTGACGGCGTCGTCCGTTGCGAGTGCCGCGCTGTCCTCAATCGAGAGCCGCACGTCATCGAGTTCGACACGGCTGCCCTCGCCGGCATATAGCACAAGTTTTTCGAGTTCGGCGCGGGTCAGCAGACGATCACTGCCGAGGTGCTCGACGAGATATTGGGTCGCCTCGCCGCTCGCTGTTATCCGGTGCGCCCGCAATGTGTCGCGGATTACGGCGGCGCGTTCCCGCGGCGTATCCGGATAGCAGCCGATCGCCGCCGCGCGGGGCGAGGTATCGAACACCCGGCGCAGTGCTGACGATCCCGGCAGGTCCCCGCCCTCCACCACGATGAAACCGTCGCCCGGGGCGGCATCGAGAAATCCGCTGAACAACCCCGCCAGACGATCGGCAGCGTCGTGCACACGGACTACCCGCCGCCCGCCTATCAGGCTCATTTGGGCGACCTCGTCAGCCAAACGCGCCGGGTCCGCGGCGAGGGCGGCGCTACTCAGATCGGCTACTCGGAACGGATCTTTCAAGTCTGGACAAACGGTGCGCGCGAGGATGTCGGCGCGTTCGCGTACCAGCCCGAGGTCCGGGCCGTAGAGCAACACGGCGCGAATTGCATGATCCGGTCGCTGTAGAAACGCGGCAATTCGAGTTGCGGGGAGCTTCACGGCATCTCAGGCTGGCTTCGCGTTCTTTTCGGCGATATGACGCTGCATGAAAAGGGTCAGCCGGGTCACAATCTCTTGGTCGAGCTCCGCGACGGATCGAACCCCAGCGTCGTCCTCGCCGACAATGGTCGAGTACTGATTGGGATTGAGATCGAAGGAATTGGCGACGTGAACCGTGTTGTTCAGCAAGGTGCTGCCGGTTTGGAGGTCGGTAAGCCGAATAGTCGCGGTGGTGTCGATTTGCCCGAGGGTCGCCAAGCCTTGTGATTGGATGCCGAGATTGCCGAGCGAAACGGCGAGGGTGGTGTTTAGGCGATAGCGTGGGGGCGTTGCCTCACCCGTCGGATTGAGCGAATTGCGCAGAGCGATTTCAAGCCGCTGGCCAATCCGTTCGGCAATCGGATCGACCTTGATCGCTCGCAGTTCTTCGCTAGCGGCCCCGTTCTCGATGTCGGCATAGAGCGGCGCCCAGCCACAGCCCGATAGCACTGACGGCGCGACGACGGAAAGGGCGAGCACGAGTAAGCGCCGTTGCAGGAGGGGCCCCTCACCCCAGCCCTCTGCCCGCGAGCGGGGAGAGAGAGGGATCCGCGAGAGGTGAGGGTGAGGGGCCGGAAGCGTGAATATTCGGCCGTCTTCTCGAGACACTGCGTCAGGCTACGATATTGACGATGCGGTTGGGCACGACGATCACCTTGCGCGGCAAATGGCCATCGAGCCAGCGCGCTATCTGTGGCAGTGCGAGCGCAGCGTGTTCAACCGTGTCCGCCGCCGTGTCGCGCGGAACAGCAAGGGTTGCCCGCAACTTACCGTTGACCTGAACGGCCAACGTCACTTGTTCGTCGCGGGTCAGGTCGGGATCGAACGACGGCCAAGGCTGTTCGGCGAGCAAACCGCTGCCACCGAGTTCTTGCCACATCTCCTCGGCGAGATGCGGCATCATCGGTCCAAGAAGGCGTGCCAAGGTTTCGAGCCCTTCGCGAAGCACTTCGCACGCACCGGGCTCGGCCGCCGGGAGCTCGTCTAGCGCGTTGGTCAATTCGCGAATCCGGGCGACCGCCCGGTTGAAGCGGAATTTGTCGAGATCGTCGGTGACCGCGGCGATCGTCTTGTGGGTCGCACGGCGGATGGCCGCGACTGGGGGCGACAGGGCGGCCGGCACCGCCGAGCCTGGCGCCGGCAACGCGGCGGGGGGCTCGCTGACCATACGCCACAGCCGGTTGACGTAACGCCAGATGCCCTCGATCCCGGTCTCGGTCCATTCGAGATCGCGCTCCGGCGGGCTGTCCGACAGCAGATAGAGCCGCGCGGTATCGGCACCATAGGTGTCGACGATCGCGTCGAGGCCGACGACGTTCTTCTTCGATTTGCTCATCTTTTCGTGCCGCCCGGGGGTAACCGGGCGCCCGGCCGCGTCGATGATATTCCCCCCTTGAGCGATCTCGACCTCCTCCGGGTAAAGCCACTCGCCGGTCTCGCTCTGATAGGTCTCGTGGCACACCATGCCCTGCGTGAAGAGACCGGCGAACGGCTCTTCGAGATCGAGGTAGCCACAGCGCTTCAGCGCTCGGGTAAAAAATCGCGAGTAGAGGAGGTGGAGGACGGCGTGCTCGACGCCGCCGATGTACTGGTCGACCGGCATCCAGTAGTCGACCGTCTCGCGCTCAAAGGCGACCGATGACCGCGCCGAGCAGAAGCGCAGAAAATACCACGATGAATCGAAGAACGTGTCCAAAGTGTCGGTCTCGCGTCGCGCTCGTCCGCCGCAGCGCGGGCAGGGGACGTCTTTCCACGTCGGATGGTGATCGAGCGGATTGCCGGGCACGTCGAAGCTGACATCCTTCGGCAAGGTCACCGGCAGGTCTTTCTCCGGAACGGGGACGATGCCGCAGGCGCCGCAATGGATGACCGGGATCGGACAGCCCCAGTAACGCTGGCGCGACACTCCCCAGTCGCGCAGCCGATACACGGTGGTGCGCTCGCCGCGCCCCAGCGCTTCGAGCCGTTCGGCGGCCACCCGTTTGGCCTCGGCAACCGGCAAGCCGTCGAGGAAGGCGGAGTTGAACGCCGTGCCGTCATCGATATAGGCCGTCTCGTCTATCGCGAAAGTTGCCGGGTCCGCGCCGGGCGGCAGCACGACCGGGATCACCGGAAGCCGGTATTTTCGGGCGAATTCGAGATCGCGCTGATCATGCGCCGGGCAGCCAAAGATGGCGCCCGTGCCGTACTCCATCAGCACGAAATTGGCGACCCAGATTGGGATGCGGCGCTTCTCGTCGAACGGATGCAGGGCGTCGAGCCCGGTCGAGTAGCCGCGCTTTTCGGCCGTCTCGATGACCGCCTCGCTGGTACCCATGCGGTTGCACTCGCCGATAAAGGCGGCGAGGTGCGGGTCCTTTTCGGCAAGCCGCAGCGCCAAGGGATGGTTCGGCGAGAGTGCCAGAAACGAGGCGCCAAAGAGCGTGTCCTGCCGGGTCGTGAAGACTTCGACCCGCTCGTTTTCCCCGGCGATCGCAAAGAAGACGCGCGCCCCCTCCGAGCGGCCGATCCATTTTTCCTGCATCAGCCGCACCCGCTCCGGCCAGCGGTCGAGCCCGCCGATCGCGTCGAGCAGCTCTTCGGTAAAGGCGGTGATGCGCAGAGACCACTGCGCCAGGAGCCGCTTCTCAACGACCGCGTCTGAGCGCCAGCCGCGCCCGTCGATCACCTGCTCGTTGGCGAGCACGGTGTTCTCGACCGGGTCCCAATTGACCCAGGACTCCTTGCGATAGGCGAGCCCGGCCGCGAGGAAGTCGAGGAACATCTTCTGCTGGTGGCGGTAAAAATCCGGGTGGCAAGTCGCAATCTCGCGCGACCAGTCGTAGCCGAACCCCATGCGTTCGAGCTGTGCCCGCATCGTCCTGATGTTCTCGTGGGTCCAAATCGCTGGATGGACGTTTTCGGCCATCGCCGCGTTCTCGGCAGGCAGCCCGAAAGCATCCCACCCCATTGGATGGAGCACATTGAACCCTTGCGCCCTCCGGTAGCGGGCGACCAGATCCCCGATCGTGTAGTTGCGCACATGGCCGACATGGAGCTTGCCGGACGGGTAGGGATACATTTCAAGGACATAGTATTTTGGCCGGCCCGGCTCCGCATTGACCTCGAAGAGCCGCCGCTCGCGCCAGCGGCGCTGCCATTTCTCTTCGCTCTCTCGGAAATTGTACCGTGACATGATGGCCTGGGACTTCCTTCGGTTCTGCCCGCCCGCGAGCCGGGCGCCGGCATGCGCCGGAGGACTATTTTTGGCTCTGCAGTGTCGCCATCCACTCGCGTTTAAGTTGGCCCGCTCGATCGAGGATCGCGGTTTCAAGATCAGCCTCGACCTGGCGCGCGATTGTGGTCTCGATCCAGTTTCCGTCCCCCAGGCGCGCCTGACGGGTTACCGTGACAGCTAGCGCATCTGAGCGCAATGTTCGAGCCAGAATGAAAACGTTGATCTTATAGCGTTCGTTCGGCTTGCCGCTCGGCGAATACCAATCGGTGACCAAGGATCCGGCGAGAGGGTCTTCCGAGGCGAAGGTCACGAAATTCAACGTATCGAGGGTCGCCTGCCACAGGATCGGGCTCACGGTGGCCCCGGTCTGCGGGCCTATTGGTTTTTCAGATTCCTTCTTGGCGAGACCGAGCACCGTCCAGATTGTCGCCTCGGTATCCATTTCGCTCCGTTCGCTCGTCGAGGCCTGTTGGGTGGTCGCCGCGTTCGGCTGCTCGCTCCATCCAACTGGCTGGAGATCGCATGCCGCGGTCGCTAAGGAAAGACTTGCGGCAAAGGCGACCGACAGGCGGTAATGAGCATCAGGCATCCCGTGATCCTCGGCGAAACGGCTTCCTCGCGGCCGGAGCCAGGAAGCGAGTCTTGTGCCAGGAATGGAGCCGCTATGGAAGGGGTTATCGCCGCCAATCTCGCCGCCGTCCAAAGCCGGATCGAGGCGGCAGCCCGGGCAGCCGGGCGTGCAGACGACAGCGTTACCCTCGTCGCCGTCAGCAAGACCCACCCGGCGGCGAGCGTCCGCCAAGCGCTCGCCGCCGGTCACCGTGTCTTCGGTGAGAATCGGGTGCAGGAGGCGGAGGACAAATACCCTGGGCTGCGCGAGGCCTTTCCTGACCTCGCCTTGCACCTGATCGGGCCGTTACAAACCAACAAAGTGCGGGACGCGGTGGCGCTTTGCGATGTGATCGAAACCGTCGACCGGCCGCGGCTTGCCCAGGCGCTGGCTAGGGAAATGGAGCGCAGCGGTCGGCGTCCGCCTTGCCTGATTGAGGTCAATACCGGCGAAGAACCGCAAAAGTCGGGCATTCTTCCGACCGCGGCCGATGACTTCATCATCGAGTGCCGCGACCGGCTCGGCTTGCCGATCGAGGGCCTGATGTGCGTGCCGCCGCTCGACGAGGAGCCGGCACTGCATTTCGCGCTGCTGCGCGAGATCGCCCGGCGCACCGGGCTCGGCCTCCTCAGCATGGGGATGAGCGCCGATTTCGAGAAGGCGATCCGCTTTGGCGCCACCCACGTGCGCGTCGGCACTGCAATCTTCGGCGCGCGTGACGACGGGGATTAAGAACTGCTGTCCCGGGCCGCACCCGCCATATTGGTATCAAAATCGAAGCGTATCATGAGTGCTAGGATGCGTATCGGCGGGTTCTGACCGGGACCGGCGCGGCCAGCCGACTATTGGCTTGGAATTTCCCGGTTATTTGCCGGTTACCGCGCTTATCCGGGTATTTCGACGCCGAGAAATTCCCGGTATCGCGGTCATGAAAATTGCCGCCACAGGTTCGCAAGTATCTGGTACGGAAGAGGTTATGGGTCGAAGACGGTCGATTTTCGAGCCCGCTCGCGTTTTTTTTTGGGAATTTTCCCGGTTAAGTGGGAATTCGCGTAACGGCGGAACGGATCAGAGCAAATGGCCGCTGCGGGTCGCCTTGGTGCGCAGGTAGCGCTCATTGTGGCCGTTTGACGGGAATATGTGTGGCACCCGCTCGGCGACGCGGATCCCGTAACGCTCGAGTGCGGCCACCTTGTCCGGATTATTGGTCAAGAGCCGCACCGTGCCGAACCCGAGCTGGCGCAGCATTTCGGCAGCCGGCAGATAGACGCGCTCGTCGGCGTCGAAACCCAGCTGCTCGTTAGCGTCAAGCGTGTCGAAACCGGCGTCCTGTAGCCGATAGGCTCTGAGCTTGTTGACCAGGCCGATGCCGCGTCCTTCTTGCGCCAGGTAGAGCAGCACGCCGTCGCCCGCCCGCGCGATCGCAGCGATCGCGCCGCGCAGCTGGTCGCCGCAGTCGCAGCGCAGGCTGGCGAGCAGATCGCCCGTGAAACACTCCGAATGCAGCCGCACCAGCACCGGTGCGGCTGGATCGGGCGCGCCGATCAGGATCGCGAGATGCTCGGTGCCGCCGTCGCGCGGTCGAAACGCAATCAGGCGGGCGTTTTCCGCCTCGGCGAGCGGAACGCGCGCCTCGGTGACGCGCTCGAGCCCGGCTTGGGCCGCATGGCGGCTGAACACTGCCGCGGCTTCGATCGAGACGAGGTCACCGCGCCGCGCGAAGAGTGCAGCTTCGGCCGTCCCGATGCGCAGCACGAGGGCGGCCGGCAACAGTGCGGCGAGCTTCGCCAAGGCCACCGCTGCGCGCGCACCGCCCTTGGCGGGGACCGGCGCCCGGCCAAATCCGGGCGGCTCGGCGCCGAGCGAGGCCGCCGGATCGGCCAGATTGCGGATCACCGCGGCGGGCATCTCGGGAGACACCGAAATCGTCAAGGCGCCCGACAATTCGTCGCGCGGTGCCAGACCTAGCGCCACGGCGCGCCGCCGCGTCAGCACAACGCGAGCCGGTGCTTGGGAGAGCTCGCGCAGCCGCCGCAGGTTCTGCTCGCTCACCAGCTCGGCGGCAACGGCAAGGACATTGATCTGATCGTCGCGGATCAGCACCGGCTCCCCCCGGCGCAGCGCGGTGATGGCTTCGCCGAGGCTGCGGTCGGCACGCAGCGGCGCTCCGGCGATGTCGCCACGGGCTGGTGCAATTGTTCTGGATTCGGGCACTCTCTTCTCCTCGCTGCCGCCATCATAAGAGGTGGTGGCTCTGGCACCAGCGCCTTATTCGACGCTCATCTATCCGGTTTGGTGAACAGCAACATGACGATGTCGGCGGCAAAGGAATAGGCGAGCAGGCCCAGCGCCAGCGCGCACGTCGCCGCGGCCCAGCTCGGAGGTGTCGCCGGAGAGAGCGAAGAGAGCAAAGCCAGGCTCTGCACGACCGCGATCGTTTTGCGGCGGCGATCGGCGAACGCGCATGCCGGCGGCGGGCGGCGCAGGACTGGGAATACGAGTCCCGCACCGAGGTAGAGATAGCGCATCGCGCCGATCGCCAGCACCCAGCATGGGACGGCTGCTGCCCTCACGCCGGTTATCGCCAGCACTGCGATGGCAAACGCATCGATCTCCATGTCGAAGCGTGCGCCAAAGGACGAGGCCAATCCCTGGCGGCGCGCCGCCCAGCCATCGGTGCCGTCGAGCAGCAGCGCGGCACCGGCAAGGGAGACGAGCACCCACCTTTCCGCCGTGCCGAGCGGGGCGGGATCCATCGCTCGGCTGGCGATCAGGCAAGCGAGCCCGGCCCGAACCAGGGTGATCCGGTTCGCCGCGCCGAGACGGGGGTAGGGGTGATTGCCGGCGAGACGGCTTTCAAGAGCGATGAGAAGCCCGACAAAGAGGATCAAGCCGGCCATTCCCGGCAGCGTGTGCACCGCGCCGCCAAGGACCAGCAGCAACATTGCCGCGACGGCGAACCCGAGGGAGCCGGCGAACACGACGCGCGCCTCGCGCATCAGCGCGAGCGAAGACGACGGCAGCGGAGTGACGTGGATCGACATCAGCGGGGGTTCGGTGTATCTGCCGATCGTGCCCATTCGCGAGCCACTCAACAAGCGCCCGCGCATCAAACTCCGCGGCGATCGGGATTATTCCGCCGATGGATGAGGCGCGCGCATTTTGGGTCACGGCGCCAGGTCGGAGCGAGATCAGAGCCCAGCGATTGCACTCGCTGGCAATGGGAGAACTGTTGATACACGCCCGCGCAAGCGCGATCAGCAGGGGCACCGAAACGCTCGTATTTCGCGGGGAAGTGCCGCAGAGCGAATGGCAAAGAATGCGCTGTCCATTTCAGGAGGGCGGGTTCCCGGCACCCGTTAAATACGGCTACGCCGTGGCCGGGATCGTCGAGGCCGGCTCGCCCGAATGGCGTGACCGGCGCGTCTTTTGCCTCCATCCCCATCAGGATCGGTTCATCGTTCCGGAGGATGCCGTCGTCGCCATTCCCGACGATGTGCCGGACCGGCGCGCGACGCTCGCCGCCAACATGGAAACGGCAATCAACGGTCTCTGGGACAGTATGCCCGGTCCGGGCGACCGGATCGCGGTCGTCGGCGCCGGCGTCGTCGGCGCTCTGGTCGGCGCGCTCGCCGCGCGGCTGCCCGGTGCCGAAGTCGAGTTGATCGACATCGATCCGAGCCGCGCCGCCCTCGCATCGGCGCTGGGCTGCCGTTTCGCGCCGCCGCAGCAAGCATGCGGCGAAGCCGACCTCGTAATTCATGCCAGCGGAGCCCCTGAAGGCCTGGCGACGGCGCTCGCCATCGCCGGTTTCGAGGCGACGGTGCTCGAGATGAGCTGGTACGGGACACGGGTCGTGCCGCTGGCACTCGGCGGCGCCTTTCACTCTCGCCGGCTGACCTTGCGTTCGTCCCAGGTAGGCGCCGTTCCGGCGGGCCGCAGCGGGCGCTGGTCGCGCCGACGCCGGCTGACCTTAGCGCTCGAGCTATTGCGCGATCCGGTCTTCGACATGCTGCTGTCCGGCGAAACCGATTTCTCCGCCTTGCCCGAGCTGATGGCGCTTCTCGCGGCGTCATCTGCGGGCGTGCTCTGCCACACCGTGCGTTACGATTGAAGGAGGAGAGCCGAGCCATGTACAGCGTTACGGTGAGCCATCATTTGATGGTTGCGCACAGCCTCGTCGGCGCCGTTTTCGGCCCCGCGCAGCGACTGCACGGTGCGACCTATGTGGTCGAGGCCGAGCTACGTCGTGAGGCGCTCGATGCGGATGCAGTCGTTTGCGACATCGGCCGGGCGCTCGATCTGTTGAAGGCCGTGCTCGGCGAGCTCGATTATCACAATCTCGACGAACTGGCAGAATTCCGCGGGCGCAACACGACCACCGAGTTCCTCGCCGCCGAGATTCACCGCCGGTTGGCGCGGCGAATTCGCGATGGCGCGATCGCGCCGACCGACGCCGCGGCGATCCACAGCCTCCGCGTGGTGCTTCGCGAGAACCCGGTCGCCTGGGCCGCCTATGACGCGCCGCTCGGATGACGAAATCGTCTTTGTGGTACCGGGCCGGCTCGATCAACTGACCGGCGGATACCTGTTTGACCGGCGCATCGTCGAAGGCTTGCGGGCGCGCGGGCGGGCGGTGCGGATCATCGAGCTGTCTGCGCAAGCGGAGAGTGCGCCACTCGCCGCGCTTGCCGAGAATACCAAGACCGTCGTCGACGGCCTTGCGCTAGCCGACCACGCAGAGATGATGTTCGCGCAGGCGCGCCGCCTGCGGCTGATTGCTTTCATCCACGGCCCGCTGGCGCAGGAGACCGGGCTATCGCCGGCCGCGGCGAAGCGGGCCGTCGAGCTCGAGGCGGGGCTGCTCTTGCGGGTTCGCGGCGTCATCTGTCCGAGCCGCAGAACGGCCGCTGCTGTCGAGAGCTATGGCATCTCCCGGGAACGGATCGCAGTTGTCCCACCCGGCACGGCAAAGCCGGCCCGCCCACCGGGGCCACGGCGCTCCTCCGTGCGCGCGTTGCTCTGTGTGGCGAACCTCGTCCCGCGCAAAGGCCACGAGCTTCTTGTCGAGGCGCTGGCCCGAATTCGCGATCTCGACTGGAGTCTCAGCTGCGTTGGGTCGCTCGAGCGCGATCCGGCAACGGTACGGACCGTCCGGCGCTTGCTTCGGACCACAGGGCTTGGCCGGCGCATCACCCTCGCCGGTGAGTGTCCCCCGCAACGCGTCGCGCGAGCTTATCGAGCGGCCGATGCTTTCGTCCTGCCGTCTTTCCACGAAGGCTACGGCATGGTCTATGCGGAAGCGATGGTGCATGGCCTGCCCGTCATCGCAACGACAGCGGGAGCGATCCCCGAAACGGTGCCCCCCGAGGCCGCCCTTCTCGTGCCGCCGGGCGATCCGGCGGCACTGGCGCGGGCTGTGCGGCGGGTAATCGCGCAGCCCGTGCTCGCTGCGCGACTGGCTATGGGGTCGCGCGCCGCGGGTCTTCGTTTGCCGGATTGGTCGCAGGCAACGGAAACGTGGGAAAGGGCATTCGATCGCATGGCGGCACTCGATCTGCCGCGGTGATGCCACCTGCTGGAGGCCGGAGCGCGGATCGTATAGGGTGGCTCTGCTCGTTGGGGATGAACTGGTCGGCCTTTGCGGACAACCATCGCGCCGGGACGGTTCACCGCAGGAATTATTCATGAGGGCTGGGCGTAGGATTCTGATCGTCGACGATGATGGCGCGTTGCGCCAGTCTCTCGCGGAACAGCTCGAGCTGAACGAAGAGTTCGTCTGCATCGAATGCGGCACCGCAGCGCGAGCGCTGGAGTTGGTCAACAACGATCGTTTCGACACGATCGTTCTCGACGTTGGGCTGCCCGACATGGACGGCCGAGAATTGTGCCGCCTGTTTCGTCGCGCGGGGGTGCAGGTGCCAATTGTGATGCTGACCGGGGCAGACAGCGAGCCCGATACGATCCTCGGGCTCGAAGCCGGCGCCGACGATTATGTAACAAAGCCGTTTCGGCTGAGTGTCCTGCTGGCGCGTCTGCGCGCGCACCTGCGCCAGAGCGATCACAGCGACGCCGCGGTGTTTATGATCGGCCCGTATACGTTCCGTCCGGGCGACAAGCTGCTGACCGACCAGAGCGGCCGCAGAAAGGTGCGATTGACCGAGAAGGAAACGGCGATCCTGAAATATCTGTATCGCGCCGGCGATCGGGCAATCGGGCGCGACACACTTCTCGGCGAGGTGTGGGGCTACAATGCCGGGGTGACCACCCACACCTTGGAGACCCACGTGTATCGCCTTCGCCAGAAGATCGAACGCGATCCGGCGCGCGCCGAGATCCTGGTGACCGAGCCGGGCGGCTATCGCCTCGTGCCCTAGGTCGGCGGGGTGGGCAAGCGCTTAGGCAGAGCCTTGACGGGCTTGGTTCTTGGCTTGAGTGCTGTCGAAAAGCCTTGGCGGCGCGTCGACACACGGTTGCGCGTCGCAGAGGGCCTGCTGGCCGAACAGCGCGTCGAGACACGACACGGTCCGCTGATCTTCGTGACCACCCATCCGCAGGCGTTGCAATATCCGCGAGAGTTTGCGACGCGCGAGCCGGAAACGCTCGCCTGGATCGATGCGTTCGAGACACCCTGCCGGTTTTGGGACATCGGCGCCAATATCGGCGTCTTCTCGACATATGCGGGCTTGCGGCCCGACGTCGAGGTGCGCGCCTTCGAGCCGGCCGCCGCCAGCTATGCAGCGCTCTGCCGCAACATCGAGGCCAATGACCTCGGCGATCGGGTGCAGGCTTACTGTCTCGCCATAAGCGATCGCCCCCAGCTCGGCCGATTGAACCTGTCGGGGACCAACGCCGGCAGCGTTTTCAACGCATTCGAGAGCACGGATGATTGCTTTGGCAACACGATTGCCGTCGCTTTCAAGCAGGGGGTGGTCGGCTTTTCGATCGACAGTTTTCGCCGCCTGTTCGGAATCGCCACGCCGAATTACCTGAAGATCGACGTTGACAGCATTGAGGAGCGGATCCTCGCCGGCGCTTGCGAGACACTGCGCGATCCGGATCTGCGGTCCGTACTGATCGAGCTCGAAGCCGCCGACACCTCTCGCAACAGCCGTCTAACCGACGCTCTGGCGGCTGCCGGGTTCAGTCTTGCCCTACGAAGCACGACCAACCAAGGGGGCGTCGTCAACGGAATTTTCGAGCGGACCGCAGCCTGCCTTGTCGCTGAGCCGAGCGGCGAGCCTGTCGTGCCGTAACGACGGACGATGTCGCCTGCCGGGCTCGTGATCAGCAGTGGGGCGGATAGTGGGTACTTTCCGCTGCTGTGCGATACGGTCCTGTCGATCCTGGCGCAACGCCGCGAAGTGGCGATCGGCATCCTCGATTTCGGGCTTGCGCCGGAGCAACGAGACTGGCTGGCCGAACGTGTTGCTCACCTCGTTCGCCCCGACTGGGACATTGACTTTCCGGGCCGCGAGCACACTCCGGAGGCGCGCAAGGCACAGCTCTCGAGACCCTTTCTGCGGCGCCATTTCCCCGGCTACGAAACCTATCTGTGGATCGACGCGGATGCGTGGCTACAGGACTGGGGGACCGTCGAGCTCTACCTCGCAGCCGCCGGGCGCGACAAGCTCGCGATCACACCCGAGATCGATCGCGCCTATAAGCGCCACTACAAGCGGCCCAAACTGTTCGGTCGGACCCTCAGCTGGAAGTGCTATCGCGAGGCCTTCGGCTGGCGCGTAGCGGACCGGCTCGGCCGCAATCCGATTGTGAACTGCGGGGTCTTTGCGCTCCATCACGACGCCCCTCATTGGGATGCCTGGGAGCGCGTGATCGGACGGGTCGCGCAACGCACACGGTTTTTCTACATCGAGCAAACCGCACTCAACTACGTGATCTTCGCCGAGCATCTCCCGATCAACTTTCTGCCGGCCTATTGCAATTGGATGCCCGGCGACGCGGCGCCGGCGTTCGATGCGGCTGGCGGCCTGTTTGTCGAGCCCTACGCCCCACACGAAGTCATCGGCGTCATGCACCTCGCGGGCGAAGCCTCGAAGTCGGAAATTTTCCGGCTGCGCCGACTGGATGGCGGCGAAGTCGAGACGTCACTGCGATACAGCGACACCCGCGCCTTAGTCTCACGCCATCCGCAGCCGCTCGGAGGCGAGGCGAGCGCCTTCGCTGAGCGCGCTTAACTTCGCCCAGACGACGTCCTCGGCGACGCGGCCCATCCCGGCGGACGTGTCGAAGCCGCAATCGGTGCCGGCGATCACGCGATGCGGATCGCCGACCGCGGCGGCGACCCGCTCGATCCGGTCGGCAACGGCTTCGGGGTGCTCGACAAAGTTGGTGAGGCTGTCGATCACGCCGGCGATGATGATCTGGTCCTCGGCCAGCGGCAATTTCTCTAAAACGCGATATTCGTGGGCATGCCGCGGGTTGGCGAACGGGAAGAAAAAACCGCCGACATTGGCCCTTTGGATGATCGGCAGGATGTCGGCGAGCGGGACGTCGCAATCGTGCGGCCCCTCGTAATTGCCCCAGCAGACGTGCAGGCGCACCCGGTCGCGCGGGATATTTTCGAGCGCGGTGTTGATCGTCGCGACGACGCGCTCGACAAAGCCGAGGAAATCGCCGAGCGGCCGGTCCTGGTATGACAGATGGCGTTCCAGGGCGAGGTCCGGGCAATCGAGCTGCAGCAGAAAGCCGCGCCGGACGATCGTTTCGTACTCCTCGCGCAGCGCGGCCCCGACAGCTGCGAGATAGGCTTCCTCGCTATCGTAATATTCGTTTTTCATCGCCCCGGCGATAATCCCGGGAGACGGGGCAGTCAGGAATGGCTCGACAAAACGTGTGCCGGTCTCGTCGAGAGCCGCCTGGAAGTCGGCACACTCGGCCTCGATCGCGGCAGGCCCAAGATAACGTATCTCAGCAATCGCCTTGGGCGGCCCCATATTGCTGACCGCCGCTCTGGCGGCGAGCTGCTGCTCCATCATTTGCCTGAAGACCGGATAGCGCAACGCGTCGGCGCGCGTCCGGCGCTGCCACGATCCGCCAAACCCGCTCATCCGGTGGCGGATGTGGAGAAAGAACCCTTCGCGCTGCTGCTCGCCGTTATTGCCGATGTCGACAGTCGCTTCGGCCTGCTTCCGCACTACCCCGCGCAGCGCCGCTCGCCCGAGACTCTCCAGCTCGGCGGCATCGACGGATTCGCCCCGCGCCCGGCGCACATAGAGGCGGGTCAGCTCAGGCGGGCGCGGCAGGCTGCCGGTGTGGGTCGTTAGGATCCGTTCCTCGCTGCGGCGCATCGTCACTCCTTTCAGTTACATAGCGGCGTTTTATCTGAGTTTACCGCGGAAGTGCCGCGGCGCCAGCGGCGCGATCGCGAACAAGTTGCTTGTCGGCGCAGCATCGGCTTCGTACACTACCGGTCTTCGTCGCAACAACTGAAAGGAGGTGATCCTGTGTCTAACCACCAACCGCGGTCTTCCGCCGCCGTGACCAGGATCCCCGTCCGCACGGAGGTCCTTGCCTGAGGGCAACGGCTCACGGCGGCGAAGGCCGCCGGTTTTCGGTGGAAGGGCCGCCCCTCGGGGCGGCCCTTCTCATTTGACGCTGCAGGGCCTACAACGTGATCGAGACCGCTTCCGGCCGAGGAGTGAAGGCCATGCCCGATACCTTGACGACGAACTCGCCGATCATCGCCGCTTATCGCGCTGCGACCCCGGGCTCGGCCGCCGCCTCCGAGAAGGCCAGCCGCCTGTTCCCGAGCGGCGTCACTCATGATTCGCGCTATATCGAGCCTTACGGGCTCTACATCACGCGCGCGCAGGGGCCGCGTAAGTGGGATGTCGACGGCAATTGCTATGTCGACTATTTCGGCGGCCACGGCGCTCTGCTGCTCGGCCATTGCCACCCGAAGGTCGTCGAAGCGGTCCAGCGGCAGATGGAGCGCAGCACCCATTTCGGCGCTTCGCACGAGACCGAGATCGCCTGGGCCGAGTGGGTGTTGAAGCTCGTCCCGTCGGCCGAGCGCGTGCGTTTCACCTCCTCCGGCACCGAGGCGACGTTGATGGCGTTGCGGCTCGCCCGCGCCTTTACTGGCAAGTCCAAGCTGATCCGCTTCAAGCACCACTTCCACGGGTGGCACGATCACATGACTTCGGGCTATGCGAGCCACTTCGACGGCAGCCCGACACCCGGCGTCCTGTCGGGGGTTGCCGGCGGCTTGTTGCTGGCCGAGCAAAACGATGCCGAGGGGCTGGCGCGGCTGCTGGAGGCGAACGACGACGTCGCCGCCGCGATCCTCGAACCGACAGGTGCCCACGGCGCACAATTGCCGATCGACCCGAAATTCCTGACCGAGCTGCGTGAATTGACACAGCAGCACGGCGTGCTGCTGATCTTTGACGAAGTTGTGACCGGCTTTCGAGTGTCGCCCGGCGGGGCCCAGGCCGAGTACGGCATCCGGCCGGATCTGACGACATTGGCGAAGATCCTCGCCGGAGGGCTTCCCGGCGGGGCCGTCGCCGGCCGCAAGGATATCCTCGATCTCCTCGACTTCCAGGTCACCAAGGCGGCAGACCGCGAGAAGATCACGCATCAGGGCACGTTTAATGCCAACCCGCTCTCGGCCGCGGCCGGGGTGGCAGCACTCGAAATCGTCGGCACGACGGATGCCTGCGCCCGCGCCAACCGCTACGCCGATAGCTTGCGCAGCCAGGTCAACGAGGTGTTCGAGGAGGAGCACGTGCCGTGGGCGGCCTACGGCATGTTTTCGAACTTCCACCTCTTTACCAACCCCGACCGGAGCCCCATCGCCCCGACTCGCTTCGACCCGCTCCATCTACCGGCGGAGTGTTTCTTCGACAAACGGCAGGCGGGGATCGTGCACAAATTCCGGCTGGCGATGATGACCGGCGGCGTCGATTTCAGCGGGAGCCCGGGCGGCGTTACCTCGGCGACCCATGGCGAGGCCGAGCTCGCGGACACGGTGAAGGCGTTGCGCAACACCGTGCGCATGCTGAGGCAGGAGGGCGAGATCTAGGGCCATTTGCGTCTCAGCCCGGTCGTCAAAAACAACGAAAATGGCGACTGCACGCCCTAAGACGGCGCGTCCGGAGCGGGCCCATCGCCCGTTAGATCAATCCCTTAACGCCGATTTTGCGATGCCGAAAAACAACGTTATCGGCATCGGTTATCAAGCGAATCTGCACGGCGCTGAGGGAGCGAGAACAACGGACTTAAGGGTCTTCGGATCGCCCGCCGAAGATCGCGCGAAGCGGCTTCCTTCGCTCACGGCGTTTTGGCGAAGGCCTCGACCTGCACCAAAAGATCGGGGTCGGCCAGTTTCGCAACGGGGACTGTCGCGCTATCCGGGGTCGGCGGGCCGAAATAGCGCAGCCGCAAATCGGCGTATTTTTCGAAGTCGGCAGGCTGCGTGACATAGTTGATAGTAAAGATGATGTCCTCGAGCTTCGGATCGGCGTCAACCTCGGCGATGTGATCGTTGACGGCGACGACATTTTCGGTGACGGGGTCAACATCGCCGCTCGGCTACAGTCGCTCGCGCAACCGGGCACGGTCTGCATTTCGCAGACGGTTTACGACCAAGTCAAAAACAAGCTCGATCTAGCTTACCGCCCGCTTGGCAGCCATCGTGTCAAGAATATCTCCGAGCCGGTTCGCGCCTTCGCAGTGGGCTTGCCGGCGGCGGTACCTCGCCCACGAAGAGGGTGGCGGCCTCTAGTGGTAGCCGCGGGGGCCGCCGCACTCGTTGCGGTCGGTCTCGCTGCATGGATGCTCTCCACCGGTGCCGGCCCAGAGATCTTCGGGCCAGGCGCCGCGACGAAGCCGGTCGACGTTGCGAGCCTTGCCGCTCCGGCTCGCCTCGCTGGCCGTCCCTCGATAGCGGTGCTGCCGTTCAAGAACCTGTCAAGTGATCCGAGTCAGGATTACTTCAGCGACGGCATCACCGAGGACGTTATCACCGCGCTCGGCCGCTTTTCGAACCTGCTCGTCATTGCCAAATCGGCGAGTTTCCCATTCAAAGACTCGAAAGCCGCGCCTGCCGAGATCGGGCGCTTACTCGATGCGCGCTACCTGCTCGAAGGCAGCGTCCGCCGTGCCGGGGATCGTGTTCGCGTCAATGTCGAGCTGACTGCGGCCACAACCGGGCGGCACGTCTGGTCCGAAACCTACGATGCCGAGGTCGGCGACATCTTTGCGGTGCAGGACGATATCGCTAAGCGTGTCGTTGGTGCAGCGGCGGTAAAGCTGACTCGCTTTGAGCGGGAGCGGGCGCTGGCAAAACCTACCAGCAGCCTCGCGGCTTATGAGTGTGTGCTGCGCGGCCGAGATTTCCTTTCGCATGCAACGCGCGATGATAACGACAAGGCGAGCGAGCTCTTTCAACGCGCCATCGATCTCGACCCGAATTATGCCGAGGCTTATGCAGCACTCGGCGGCTCGCATTACGAGGCCGTGGTATCCGGCTGGTCCCAGTACCGCGAGGACGAACTCGAACGTGCGAAATCGCTCGCACAAAAGGCCCTGGGGTTGGATCCTGCAACGACGCGCGCTTATCGTTTGCTCGCCAATATCGATCTTTTCAGTAAACGCTACGATCTCGCCCTGGAGCAAACGGACCGCGCGCTCGAGATTAATCCAAGCGATGCCGATAACTATGCCCAACGCGGCAGCATTTTGGTATGGGCGGGTAGGGCCGCGGAGGGGCTCCCGTGGTTGGAAGGGGCGCTCCGCTTTGATCGCGCCAACGGGTGGGCGTCGTCACAGCTTTGCATGGCGTATTATTTTGTCCTCCGGTACAGCGAAGGCGTCGATGCTTGCGACCGAGCCCTGACCCGCGACCCGGGTCGCAACACCCAAATGCGCACGCACCCAATGCTTGCGGCCACCTACGCGCAACTCGGCCGACAGCAGGATGCGGATGGCGAGCGCGCTATCGTCGCGCATTTGTGGCCATTCTTCGATCCCCGGATTTTTGCTGCGCAGTTCGGGACGCAGGAGGCGCGCGACCATATGCTCGACGGGCTGAAAAAAGCCGGGTTCCGCTGACCCACCTCCTTCGGTCGCGGACCGTCGCGAACCTACCCTGTCGCCCAACGCGGCGGATTATTTGACTGCGGCGAAGGCCATGACCTCGACGAGGTCCTCGGGGTTGGAAAGCCCGCCCTTATAGACGACTGTGCGGGCCGGCGAAGCGCTGCCGAAATATTGCTTCCGCAGATCGGCATATTTGGCAAGCTGATCGGGATCGGCGACGTAAGTGTGGGTCTCGATGATGTCGGAGAGTTTCGCGCCAGCGCTCTTCAGACAGGATTCTACTTGTTTGCCGATCTGCTCCAGCTGCGCCCCCATGTCGCCCTTGCCGATCCTTTTCCCGCTGTCGTCGCTCGCCCCCTCGGGGCCGACGACAACCATGTGACCACCGTCACGCAATGCAACTTTAGTCGTGGGCGGAGAGGCGGCGCACGGCGGTCCGAGTATCTCCGGCGGCGCCAGATCCTTGACCACCGCCCAGTTCGCGTCGGCTTGCTTGATGTAATCGGCGGGGTTCTGGCGCAGGTCATCCATTGCTTGGCTCATATGAGTTAGGTAGAGCTTGCCGTCGACTATAGTCCACGCCTCGGGGTCGACTGTGTCCTTGTGCCCTTCCCCGCCGGCTGAGACACCCATCGCACAGTAGCCGTCATATTGCGGAGCGTAATGATCCGGTTCTTTGGCGAATAGATCGCGGTGCGCCGGGCTGGCAAAACGCCAGCGCAACTTGTGCCACAGATACTCGATCTCGCTCTTGCCGTGAACCGGCTTGCCGTCGGTGAAATAGGCGACCGGATCATAGCCGCTGATCGAAAGCTTAGGTTCTTCGCTGCGGGCGGTGGATGCAATGGCCGTTGCGAATAACAACCCGAGCAGTGTTGTGGGTAATATCTGGCGTGATGGATGAAGTTCGAGCATGAGGTTCTCCCCGGCGCGTTAGGGCACTCAACCTGTTCGTCGCGCTTACCAAATCTGAGTGTAGTGCGTGTCGACCTTCGTGGGGTCAAGGCATTGGCGATGTGCGCTAGTCCCAATATTCGGCTGATCATCTGACGGTCGATGGCGGAAATCCTCGAACTCGGCTCTCGGAAGCGAAAACTCGCTGCGATCTTGCACGCGGATGTGGCCGGTTTCAGCCGGCTGATGGGTGAGGATGAGGCCGGTACCCATCAAGCGCTAAACAATCTCCGCTCCGCCGTCGACCCGCTGATCGCGGCGCATGGCGGCCGCATCGTCGGCACGGCAGGCGACAGCTTGCTGGCAGACTTTTCGAGCGTTGTCGATGCCCTAAACTGCGCCGTCGAGATGCAGCGCGCCTCGCGGGCGATTAATGATCCGTTGCCGCCGGAGCGCCGCCTCGAGCTGCGGATCGGTGTCAACCTCGGCGACGTGATCGTCGACGGCGAGGACATCTTTGGCGATGGCGTGAACATCGCCGCGCGTCTGGAAGGGCTCGCGCGGCCCGGCACGGTCTGCATCTCGCAGACGGTCTACGACCAGGTCCGGAATAAGCTCGCTCTCGACTACCGCCCGCTCGGTAGCCACCGGGTCAAGAACATAGCCGAGCCGGTTCGCGCCTACGCGGTGGGCCTGCCGGCGTCGGTTCCTCGTCCACGGAGAGGTCGCCGGCCGCTACTCGCTGCTGCAGGGGTTGGTGCCCTGGTCGTGGTCGGCCTTGCGGCGTGGGCGCTTCACACGGGTGGGGGGTGGGAGCTGCCCGGGCTCAGCGCTGGGTCCAAACCCGTTGAAGTCGCGAGTCTCGCAGCCCCGGCCCGTCTCGCGGGACGCCCGTCGATGTCGGTATTGCCCTTTAAGAATTTGTCCGGCGACGCGAGCCAGGATTTCTTTAGCGACGGGATCACCGAGGATGTCATTACCGCGCTCGGCCGGTTCTCAAACTTGCTGGTCATCGGCAAATCGGCAAGTTTTCCGTTCAAAGGCTCGAACGCCGCGCCCGCCGAGATCGGACGCCTGCTCGATGCGCGCTACCTGCTCGAAGGTAGCGTTCGCCGCGCCGGCGATCGTATCAGGGTCAATGTCGAATTGACCGAGGCCGCGACGGGTGTTCATGTCTGGTCCGAAACGTATGATGCCGAGGCCAAGGATATCTTCGCCGTACAGGACGACATCACAAGGCGTGTCGTGGGCGCCGCGGCGGTAACGCTGACCCGTTTCGAGCGGGAACGCGTGCTCACCAAGCCCACCGAAAATCTCGCGGCCTACGAATACGTGTTGCGCGGTCGCGAATTTCTGTCGCACCCGAGCCGTGACAAGAACGACGAAGCGGCCGACCTTTTTCAGAGTGCCATTGATCTCGACCCGAATTACGCCGCAGCCTATGCAGCACTTGGAGGATCGCATTTCGAGGCCGTTGTCTCGGGATGGACCGAATTTATCCAGGATGAGCTGAATAAGGCCGAGACGCTCGCCCAAAAGGCTCTCGCGCTCGACCCGTCGACGACTAGTGCTTACCGCCTGCTCGCGATCATCAACATGTACAAAAGACGGTACGATCTGGCCTTGGGCCAAATCGACCGCGCGCTAGAGATCAACCCGAGCGACGCAGAGATCTATAGTCAGCGTGGAATTATTTTAGTGTGGGCGGGCAGAGCGGCGGAGGCCCTGCCTTGGCTCGAAGGCGCGCTCCGCTTTGACCGGGCCCATTCCCTCACCTCCCAAAATTTATGCTTTGCGTATTTTTTCCTTGGTCGCTACCCCGAGGCGGTCGAGAGCTGTGACCGCGCCCTCTCCCGCAGCCCTTCCCGTACCATCCAGCTGCAGGCGCATCCGTTTCTTGCGGCCACCTATGCCGAGATGGGTAGGAACCAGGATGCCGAGGGCGAGCGCGTCATTGTCTTGCATCTTGCCCCGTTTTTTGATGCCCAGATCTTCGCTAGACAATTCGGCACGCAGGAGGCCCGCGAGCACATTCTCGAAGGACTGAAGAAAGCCGGGTTTCGCTGAGGCCGGGGCTACCTCCATTTGGTTACTCGACGGTGGCGACCGTCGCGATCCGGACGAGGAAGTCAGACCCTGCCGCCAGTTTCGGCACTGTGCTCACGGTGCTGCCCGCCAATTCAGGGCCGAGGTAACGGACGAGGATGCCGAGGAGGAGCACGTGCCGTGGGCAGCCTACGGTATGTTTTCAAACTTCCGCATCTTCACCAATCCCGACCGGAGCGCGATCGTCCCGACCCGCTTCGACCCGCTCCAGCACCCCGCGGCGACGCTTATCGGCAATCGCCAGGCCGGTAGTGCAAAAGTTCCGCCTGGCGATGATGACCAGTGGGATCGACTTTAGCGGGAGCCCGGGTGGCATCACCTCGGCCACCCATGGCGAGGCCGAGATCGAGGAGCGGTCGGGCAGCGCCGCGCGGCGGGTTTATCGCGCGACCCCCGCCGGGGGCAGGTGCTCGCTGCCGCCAAGCTCAAGGTGCGCGAGCTGTTTGGCGAATTGTTCGAGGACGAAACAGAGAATGGAGCGGATGATGGTCAAATTCGATGACGCTCGGCGCCGCTTATTGACCACGGCCGGCAGCGCCGGCGCCAGTCTGCTTGTCTTCTCCTTCGCCAGCGGCACGGCGCCGGCGGCAGAGAAGCGCGCGAAAGCGAAGCAAGGCGAGGAAAAAGAGGTCGGCGCGGTCGAAGACCTGATGCGCGAGCATGGCGTGATCCGTCGTGCGCTCCTCGTCTATCGCGAAAGTGCGGCGAGGTTGCGCAGCAATCCAGGCAGCGTCGATCCTCAGGCCCTCTTTAAGACGGCCAAACTGTTTCGCACCTTTGGCGAGGACTACCACGAGAGGAAACTCGAGGAGGCTTACATTTTTCCGGCGGTCCGCAAGGCGGGTGGCCCGGCGGCCGCGTATATCGATGTGCTGATCGCCCAGCACAATCGCGGGCGTGAAATCACTGACTACATTTTCGCCGTCACCGGAAAAGGTGCCGTCGGCACGGGCGACGCCGAACCCCTGGCGCGAGTCTTCGACAGCCTCGACCTGATGTACGAGAACCACGCGGCGCGCGAGGACACGATCGTCTTTCCGGCATGGAAGGAAGCCCTTTCGGAGCGCCAGCTCGACGAGATGGGCGACAAGTTCGAAGACATCGAGCGCGCCCAGTTCGGCAAGGACGGCTTCGAGGACGCCGTTACACAGATCGGCCAGATCGAACAAATTCTAGGCTTTGCCGATCTCGCCCAGTTCACGGCACTCCCGCCGCCGAAAGCATGACACCCGAGACGGCACGGGCCGATCCCTCCGCGGCACCACCGCTCGCAGGGGTCGGCGAGCGGAAGCAAGGCTCGTCGCTTGAGGTGTTGCGGGTTTTTCTGCGGTTAGGCCTGACATCGTTCGGCGGGCCGGTCGCCCATCTCGGCTATTTCCGGGCCGAATTCGTCGAGCGACGCCGCTGGCTCGACGAACCGGCATTTGCCGACATCGTCGCCCTCTGCCAATTCCTCCCCGGACCCGCCAGCAGCCAGGTCGGGATCAGTCTCGGTATCCTGCGCGCCGGCCTGCCGGGAGCCTTCGCGGCATGGCTAGGCTTTACCTCTCCCTCCGCCCTGGCGATGATCCTCTTCGCGTATGGCGTGACGGAGTTTGGCGATCTCTCGCACGCGGCCTGGCTACACGGCTTAAAGATCGTCGCCGTGGCGGTGGTCGCTCAGGCCGTGTGGGGAATGGCGCGCAGCCTGTGCCCCGACCGCGAGCGCGCCACGATCGCCGTAGGCTCGGCGATCCTCGCGCTCGCAGTCCCGTCCGCTGCAGGACAAATCGGTGCGATCGTCGCCGGCGGGCTGATCGGCTGGGCATTGCTGCGGGGCGGCACGGCGCCGCAGGCATGGGTGGGGCTCGCGGTTCATCTGCCGCGCGTCTGGTCGGTCGCTGCCGCCATTGCCTTCTTCGGGCTGCTGATCGGTCTGCCCGTGCTCGCTGCAGCGGTCCCGTCGCATACGATAGCGTTGATCGATTCGTTCTACCGTTCGGGCTCGCTCGTGTTCGGCGGCGGCCACGTCGTCTTGCCGCTGCTCCAGGCCGCAGTGGTGCCGCCCGGGTGGGTGACCAACGATACGTTTCTGGCGGGCTACGGTGCAGCTCAGGCGGTACCTGGCCCGCTCTTCACCTTCTCGGCCTATCTCGGCACGGTCATGGGACCGGCACCCAACGGCTGGACGGGTGGTCTGATCTGCCTCGCCGCGATCTTCCTACCGTCGCTTCTGCTGCTGATCGGGGTGTTGCCGTTCTGGGATACGCTGCGGCGGCGGCCGGCGGTGCAGTCGGCGTTGCGCGGCGTCAATGCCGCGGTGGTTGGCCTGTTGCTGGCCGCACTCTACAAGCCCGTATGGACGAGCGCGATCCTCGCACCGGCAGATTTCGCGATCGGGATCGTGGCTTTCCTGCTACTAGCATTATGGGCGGTACCCCCATGGGTCGTGGTTATCCTGGGCGCGGCGGCGGCAACAGTCGTTGCGGGCATTCCCTGAATTGCGGGGGCGAGTTGTAACTTGCGGGGTCCTGGCCTGCCTCGGGTTGCTGGTCATCCCTGCCCACTTGGACTCGGCGGCGACAGCCTCTCGCAGTGTAAGCGACGACGAGATCATGCAAATCGTCCACAAGCGCTGCGTGACCTGCCATTCGCAAAATCCGACCCATATCATGTTTCTCAATCAGCCCCCGCCCGAGGCTATTGCCTTCGACAGCATCGAGGAGGTGCGACAACTGGCAGATCGGATCATGACGCAGGTCGTGCAATTGAAACGTCTGCCCTTGGGCAACGAGACGGCTACGGAAGACGAAGAGCGCGCCAAATTCGCCGAGTGGATCACCGATAAGTAACGCCGCTGGCGCTAATGCCCGATACAACGATGGTCGCGGAGGTAGCGCACGATCGCTAAAATTGGGCGAATACCACTAAAATTAGCGGCAAATACGACTATAAATTAACTACTTTACCCACTAGTCTCGCGCAGCGCGAGCTTTGGGGTAGTGATGGCGGATACGGCGATCGCGGGTGGACGGGTCGGCTTCGTGCCGGCCTGGATTGCACGGATTGCGGCCGCCTTTGCCGATCGCCTCGCCGCTGAGGGCGAGCGCCGGTTGCTTTGGCTGCCGGTGTTTTTTGGCGCCGGGATCGGGGTCTACTTTGCGCTCAAGGTCGAGCCGCCATTGTGGCCTAGTGTCGCCGCGGCGATCGCCGGCACCTGCCTGAGCTTCGCCCTGCGCCGACATCCTGCGTGGTGCGAGGGTGCACTCGCGCTTACCGTCTTCGCCGCCGGCTTTGCGCTGATGGGCGAGACGGCCTGGGAGCGCCGGGCGCCGATGTTGCAGCGTCACCTCGGACCGGTCGCCCTCACCGGGCGGGTCATCGATATTGATTTGGCGCAAAAGGGCTGGCGCATCGTCGTCGAGCCCGATCCCGTGGCAGGACTCGACCCATCCGGTCAGCCACACCGTCTGCGTCTTCATATTCCGCGAACCAGCGACGAGCTTAACCCGGGCGACCATGTCCGCCTCAAGGCGATGCTTTACCCGGTGCCGCCGCAAATATTACCGGGGGGACGCGATTTCCAGCGCGAGCTCTACTTCGCCGGGATTGGCGGTGTCGGTTACGCCTTTGGCGGCGCCCGCCGGATCGGCGACGCGGAAAGTCCGTCCACGATCGGCGGCGGCTGGAGCGAGGATCTACGGCATTTGCGCACCGAAATGTCACGACGGATCACTGCCGTCCTGCCGGGCTCGACGGGCGGGGTCGCCTCGGCGCTGATCACCGGCAAGCGCGGCGCCATCGCCGAAGAGGTCAAGCAGTCTTTTCGGGATTCCGGTCTATCGCACCTGCTGGCGATCGCCGGGCTGCATCTAGGCCTCGTCGGTGCATTTGTGTTCTTCGCCGTGCGCAGCGGTCTAGCGCTGATCCCACCGGTCGCCTTGCGCTATCCGATCAAGAAGATCGCCGCCGCCGCCACACTCGTCGTGCTGACCTGCTATCTGCTGATCTCGGGTGCGGCGATCCCGACCGAGCGGGCCTTCGTCATGAACGGCGTCGTTTTTGCGGCAATTTTGATCGACCGGCTGCGCATTTCGATGCGGATCTGCGCGATCGCCGCCGCGGTCGTACTCATCCTTGATCCTGCGAGTCTGGTCGGCGTCAGCTTTCAGATGTCGTTCGGCGCGGTCGTCGCGCTGATCGCGGTTTACGAGACCTTCGGCGGAAAGCTCGGCCGCATTTTGCACGGCCGCTCGCTATTGGCAGAAGTAGTGGGGTATTGCGGGGCCGTGGCGGTAACGACGCTGGTCGCGACCCTCGGCACCTACCCGTTTTCGATCTACCACTTCCACCATATCGCGCTCTATTCGCCGCTCGCCAATGTCATCGCCGTACCGTTGAGCGCGATGTGGACACTCCCTTGGGGCGTCGTCACCTGTCTGTTGATGCCGTTCGGTCTCGAGCGTCTGGCGCTTGTCCCGATGGGCTGGGGTATCGACGTGACGATCTGGGTCGCGCAGCATGTGTCGATACTGCCGGGCAATGTCTGGACGATCCCGCGATTGCCGCCGGCGGGGCTGTTGCTGATCGCGCTCGGCGGGCTGTGGCTGTGCTTGTGGCGCGGTTCGTGGCGGCGTTGGGGCGTGGTGGCGATCGCTACCGGTTTCGCGAGCATGACGCTGACCCGACCCCCCGACCTCGTCATTGCCGATATCGGGCGATTTGTCGCCGCACGAGCGCCCGACGGCCACTACTTCGTCTCGGCCAACAAGGGTGAGAGCATGGCGCGCTCGTTCCTTGCCGAAGAGACCGGCGAGGCTCTCGCCGACTGGCCCGAAGCCGGAGCTACCGCGGAGGGCGGTCTCGACTGCGCCAAAGCGTCCTGTCTGTACAAGGCGCATGGCCGCACCGTGGCGATCATCACCGGCGAGGCCGCGCTGCCGCTCAAATGCGGCGACGTCGACGCGATCATCAGTCAGGTGCCGGCCGGCTTTCGTTGCCGGTCCGTGATGCCGGTCATCGACCGGATCGACTCGTGGCGGCGCGGCACCGTCGCGCTGTGGCTCGACGCCGACGGGATCACCATCGAGAGCACCAATGAGACGCGCGGCGATCGCCCCTGGGTTCCGCACCCTCGCCCGGCGCACGAACGACCGCTGCCTGCGGCCATGGAAAAGATTCCCGCGTTTAGCGGTCCGACCAATTGAGCTTCAAGCCGGCGGTCGGCCAATCGACGGCGACGACCGCTCCTGTCCATGATAGCGTGATAAAGGCGGTCTTCAGGTCGGGACCACCAAAGCAAATGTTCGTTGTCATCAAATCGGGCATCGGATGGTGCTCGACATGTCTCCCATCCGGCGAAATCACAGTAACCCCGCCGTTGACGAGGGTGGCCACGCAGATGCGCCCGTCGGCGTCGAGCGCCAGTGAATCGAAGCGCTGAAATCCGCCGACCCCGGCGACGAGACGGCCGCCATGTGCCGAGGGCCAGGGATGTTTTTTAACGACCCCCGGCTCGACGATGTCGAAGGCCCACAGGCCCACAGCCGCGCGGACTCGGTTTCGGCGACATAGAGCGTCTTTTCATCGGGTGAAAGCCCGACGCCGTTCGGTGTGATCATCGGGAACGCGACTTCGGTGATAAAAGAGCCGTCGGCCTTGGCATAATACACCGCGCCACGATCCATCTCACGGGCGCGAACCTTGCCCAGGTCGCTGAAGTAGAAACCGCCCTGCGCGTCGAAGACGAGATCGTTTGGACCCTTCAGCGGTACCTCCCCCGCCGTTCGGTAGAGGGTTTCGACCGTTCCGGTCTCCAGATCGATGCGCTCGATCCGGCCGCCGCTATAATCGTCGGCCTGCATCAGCGGCCGTCGGTGCGACCCCTCGATGTGCCATCTGAAGCCGCCGTTGTTGCAAATGTAGCATTTGCCGTCCGGACCGAGCGCGGCTCCATTCGGGCCGCCTCTCGGTCGCGCAACAACCGTTTTGGTTCCATCGGGCCGCACGCGGGTGAGGGTGCCGGCAAAGATCTCGACGAGCAGCACCGAGCCGTCGGCGAGTGCTACCGGACCCTCCGGAAACCCTAAACCTTCCGCCAGCGTGCGAATTTCCATTTTTGAAATTCGCCGATCACGCCGGGGACATCAGCGACCAGTACCAGTCGAAAAACTTTCGATCCAACTCGGAAGATGAAGGCACGCCGGCGCGGCGGAGCCCCTCGGCCACGCCCTCATCGGTGGCGGGCGAGGCGGTCTCGGTCAGTGCATCTCCCGAGGCAATTTCGATCAGTTGGAGGTCGGTACGCTCGGCGAATTTCGGGATCACGCGAACGAGCACCGCACGCTCGGAATTCACCATTATTCGGCTAAGCGGCCCGAACTCGAAGCAGCTATCGTGACCATCGGCGTCGGCCGGGCCGGCGAAGAACAGGCTCGGCCGAGATCCAACGAAATTCAACAGGAACTTCCAATTCCACGTCGTAGTGTGGCACTCCCGCCTGGTTACTTTGCCGGCGGCGAGCCATTCGGGGAGAGGACCCGCGATACTTTCGTCGGACACCGGTGCCACCGACGGGGCGACGAGAAGCAGCCCGTCGCGGACGCAAACCCGGTAACTCGTCAGCCGGAGCCGCGACGGATCGATCCGAGAAGACAACTCAGGCTCGACTAACCGGCCGTCGAGCGCGTACTCCCACCCATGGTAAGGGCACATCAGCCGTTCGGCAGAACCCTCCTCGGCGTCGCACACCGGGTAACCGGCATGAATGCAGACATTGCGTAGTGCGTACAGATGACCCTCGCTGTCACGGGTCACGATGATCGAGCGGCTGTCAGCTTCGAACCGGAAATAACGGCCGTCCTCGGCTAATCGCGTCGCGTGGTCTGCGGCTATCCATGGGAGGGCAAAAATCCGCTCGCGCTCAGCGGCGAAGACGGCGGCTTCGCTAAACAAAGCGGGATCGGGCATGACCTCGCCCGTTCCACCAAGCTGTTCTCCAAGAGCGGTAACGCTGGCTGGCAGATCCATTCGGAGTTCTCCTGATTGCTACTTAGTTCCGCAGAGCGCCCTAATTCGCCGTCCCGACATGCAACCGGGGACGGGGCCGAACCACTCTGGGCGTGCGCGCTCGATCTGAGCGGCGATCTGCAACAGCAGATCCTCACGGCAGAAATTGCCGTAAAACTGGACGCCGATCGGCAGCCCGTCCCGATCGAGGCCGGCCGGCAGCGAGATGCCCGGCAGACCGGTCTCGTTTGCCGGCATTGTGTAGCGGCAGGCATCGCACAGCCGATCAAGCCAAGGGTCGAACTCCTCGTGGCGCAGCAGCGAATAAGGTCCATCGGCTTTTGGCACGCGGATCGCCATCGTCGGCACCAGCAATAGGTCAAACCGTTCCATGAGCCTGCCGAACTCTCGAGTGACCGTGTTGTTGTCGGCCATCATCTTCCAGATGTCGAATTTGTCGTAACGCTCGGCGGCGAGATAGTGGCGGTAGACCATCGGGCCGAGATATTGCTCGAGCCGCCCGGGGTCGAGCTGGCGCTCCTTGGCCGTTGCGGCGAATTGTGCCCGGCTGCCGGTCCAGCCGATGGTGTAGGCGGACCACAACGCTGTCCAGTCGCAGATCGATCGGTCGTCTAGCTCCTCGACGAGATGGCCCAGCCCGTCGAGCACTCTGGCCACTGTACGGACGCGCTCGGCCACTTCGGGATCGGTCGCCGTGGCGCGCCCCCAGCGGCCGGTCGACAG
This sequence comes from uncultured Alphaproteobacteria bacterium, assembly GCA_963703745.1. GTDB lineage: Bacteria > Pseudomonadota > Alphaproteobacteria > ATCC43930 > CGMCC-115725 > AP-15. The sequence goes on from CAVPFL010000004.1 coordinate 1,422,200, forward strand.
CCCGATCTTCAGCGGTCCTGGATCGCGTTCAACGGCCGAGAGGTAGGGTCTGGGGGGTTGTCCGATCGGGATGAAGCTGCCGCCGTTGGGAGTGTGGGTCAGGTAATCGTAAGCTGCTGCGGTGTCGCGAACCGAGCGAGTGACGACGCCGTCGATGCTGATGCGGCTGATGTATTCGCTCTGGGCCAACGGGCGCGGCACCCGGCCGCGTGTCGCCTTGAGTCCGACCAGACCGCAGAATGCGGCCGGAATACGGGTCGACCCACCGCCGTCGGAGGACATGCTGATCGGCACCACCCCGGCGGCGACCGCTGCGGCCGAGCCGCCCGAGGAGCCACCCGGTGTTCGCTCCGGGTTCCAGGGATTGCGCGTCACTTTGACCCGGCCGAGGTAATCGGTCGTCGTGTCGAAGGTCATCCCGAATTCGGGGGTCGTCGACCGACCGATCGGAACCAGTCCGGCTCGGAGGTAATTGGCGACCAGCGGGTCGGTCGCTTTGACGACGTGATCCCGGAACAGCCGGGAGCCGGATTCTTGCGTGCGTCCGGCGAGACCGGAGCCAAGATCCTTGAGCAGCATCGGGACACCGTAGAGTTGGCCCGTCTTGCTTGGGCCGTCCCTGTCGGGATCGGCGACGGCATCCTCGTAAATCCCGAGCACCGCCTCGATCGACGGGTCGAGCCGTCCGACGGCTTCCGCCGCTTGCGCAGACAGTTCTTTAGCGGTGACCTCTTTTGCTCGAACCCGTTCCGCTAGTGCCAAGCCGTCGTGCTTGTGCCATTCGTCCCAGCTCATCGCCAAACCGGTCGACATCGCCATCGGCACATCCTTCCTCGCTGCCCGTCGATGGACGTCGCGGACGAGCGATGATCATGGCACAACCATGACGACGTCAACCGGAGGTTCGTAAGGCGAGCATTGTTTGGCGGTCTCTTGCGAAAGGGAACCCGCCGAGCAGCAGCGGCGGGGCCTACTATCCCAATTTATTTGCCGAGGACGACACTGCGGGCCGCATGGACCCGCAGCGCAACATCCGCGTCACACTAGAGGTCGCTGGCGACCGTGCTGAACGTATTCGTCAGGTCGGTGCCGACAAGCGACATCATGGCGATGGCAGCGATTGCGATAAGCGCGGCGATCAGCCCGTATTCGATCGCCGTAACTCCACTTTCGTCCTCTATCAGCCGGCAGATAATCTCGTTCTGCGCCCCCTTCCCCCGGAACGCGCCCAGCAAAAATGATACGCAGCCGCTCATCATAACCTCCGACATATAAAGTGGTCCGCCAATATAAAGGTCATAACTATTTCCAAATCTTTAATATTTTGTACTTATCTGTCAAGGTTCTAGGTAAAAACAGTATCTGGCGCCTCCAGAGCCAATAACCATACTTTTGTTGGCAATAATGAACCGCCGCTTGCGTCGAACAACCATCCTCGCAAGGATTGCCCGGGGGAGCCAGATCGGCTGATCGGCCAATCCGATGACCCCTGCATTGGAAATCTAAAGATTGCTGGCGATGTTGCTGAAAGTGTTGGCGAGATTGGCGCCGACCGTTCCCATGACTACGATGGCCGCAGCCGCGATCAGGTCGTATTCGATCGCCGTAACCCGGCGTTGGGTCTTTGATCAGGCAGAAAACAGTCGCGTCTTCGAAGCGATTGTGTCGAGCGAAGGATGCAGCGACACCAAACTACCGGCCAAATTCGTCATAAATGCCGACGAAATTTGAGCGGCAGGTATGACTCCCCGCCACCCGTGGATGCTTGGTGCGCCGCTTAAATTCTTTGCTAACGCGCGCGCGCCTAGGCTCGTCGAGTGCCGCTCGGAATCGGTTCGGACCAGCCAACGGAGGTCATAGCACCTATGAAGTCGGTGGGGTTGCATTTTTGCCATGCTCTGCGCAATTCGCTCGACCACCGTCGCCTAATGGCCTATTGCGCCGTCCTACTCGCGATCGAGGTCGGCGGCTTTCTGTTCCTCGTCGCTGGAACTCACGGCCTGATCGTCCCGCTCGGCGCCCCTACAAGCACCGATTTCGTCAGCTTCTACGCGGCCGGGAGCCTAGTCGATGCCGGTACGCCCGAACTCGTCTATGATCAGGCAGCGCATAGTGCTGCCGAAGAGCGGGCAACCGAACCCGGAGTCGAATATCGGTTCTTTTACTACCCGCCGGTTTTCCTGCTGCTTTGCGTCCCCCTCGCGCGTCTGCCTTACCTCGCGGCGTTCTTGGTTTTCGAAGGGACGACCCTCATTCTGTATCTAGTCGTTGTGCGCAACATTCTGGACGCGCGCAGTTTTGCCGGGCTCGTCCCGATATTGGCATTTCCCGCCGTGTTCTGGACGCTCGGCTTGGGTCAGAATGCTTTTCTCACGGCTGCGCTATTCGGGGCGGGGACCCTTTGCGTCGACCGTCGGCCGATCGCTGCGGGCTTGCTGTTCGGCGCACTCTGCTACAAGCCGCATTTCGGCCTGCTGGTTCCGGTGGCGCTTGCCGCAGGGGGCCATTGGCGAGCGTTCGCGGCAGCCTTCGCCGCAGCGGCTGCACTTTGCCTGTCCTCCCTGATGCTGTTTGGTTGGGCTACGTGGAGCAATTTCTTCGCGACCCTCGCCGTCTCGCACGCCACTTACGAATCCGGGCGCGTCGCGTTCGGTGGACTCGTCAGCCCATTTGGCGCGGTATTGCTGCTCGGCGGGAACGCCGCGACGGCCTATGCCGTGCAAGCCGGGGCGACATTGTCGGCGGGTCTGCTGGTGGCCTTCGTCTGGCGCTCTGCCCTCGCCCTACCGCTTCGGGCTGCAACCCTAGCGGCGGCGACACTGGTGGCGATCCCGGTAATATTGATTTACGATTTGACGTTGGCTGGGGTCGCAGTTGTTTGGCTCGTCCGCGCCAGCGGAGGAGATAAACTCCCGGTATGGGAGAAGGTGGCGCTGGCCGGATCTTTCCTGTTGCTGTTTGATCCGCGCGATCTCGCCGCGGTTTCGCACATTCCTGTCGCGCCGCTCGTCGCCGTGGCGCTGATCGTAGCCATTGCCACCCGCGTGTTCTGCAGCGAGGCGCGCTCAGCGCGCTTTGCGACCGCCTGAGCTGCGGGTTGCGTTCGATTATTTCGCCGGCGCGAGGGCAGGTCCGGCGGTCGCCGCCCGTGCCGCCTCCAGTTCGGCCGCCTTCTTCTCGACCAGCTCGACGAGATGATCGACGATGTCGGCGTCTTTCAGTCGGTGGTCGGTCAGCCCACTGATATAGACTTGATGCGTGCCGTGGCCGCCGCCGGTGAAGCCGATATCGGTCTCGCGCGCCTCGCCCGGACCATTGACGACGCAGCCGATGACCGAGAGCGTCAACGGCGTCGTAATGTGGGCGAGGCGCTCCTCGAGCCGCTCGACTGTCTTGATCACTTCGAATTGCTGCCGGGCGCATGACGGGCAGGAGATGACGGTGACCCCTCGGCGGCGCAGGTTTAGCGACTTTAACATCTCAAAGCCGGCTTTGACTTCCTCGACCGGATCGGCCGACAACGAAACCCGGATCGTGTCGCCGATCCCCGACCACAGCAGCATGCCGAGCCCGATCGAGGACTTGACCGTCCCGCTGCGCAGACCGCCCGCTTCGGTGATCCCGAGGTGCAGGGGGTAGTCGCAGGCTTCGGCGAGCTGCTGATAAGCAGCGACCGCGAGAAACACGTCGGACGCCTTGCACGAGATTTTGAACTCGAAGAAGTCGTTGTCTTCGAGGATCTTGGCGTGATCGAGGGCACTCTCGACCATGGCTTCGGGGCAAGGCTCGCCATAGCGCTCCAACAAGTCGCGCTCGAGTGAGCCGGCATTGACCCCGATCCGCATCGAGCAGCCGTGGTCCTTGGCTGCCTTGATCACCTCCCGGACACGTTCGGTCGAGCCGATATTGCCGGGATTGATGCGCAGGCACGCTGCACCACTCTGCGCCGCCTCGATCGCCCGTTTGTAGTGGAAGTGGATGTCGGCGACGATCGGCACATTCACTTGACGCACGATGTGCTTCAACGCCAGCGCCAATTCCTGGTCGGGGCATGAAACTCGAACAATATCCGCCCCGGCAGCCTCGAGCGCTCGGACCTGTGCGACCGTCGCCGCTACGTCACTCGTTACGGTGTTGGTCATCGATTGAACCGTGATCGGCGCGTCACCCCCAACCGGCACCTTGCCGACATGGATCTGGCGACATGCACGGCGGTGGATATCGCGATAGGGCCTGACACTCATCGTCGAATCTCGCGCTGCTTATACGCTGTCAACGGCTTATAGACAGGTTTGACACCAGAGGACAATCAAGCCCAAATTCATCCGCCTGCTGCGGTTCCCAAGATCAGCGCCTGCGGTTCGAGCGAGACGTTTCGGATCGCACCGTTCGGACCGATCGGCGGCGCCGGTTTGCCGTCGACGATAATTTCGAGACCGCCGGCATTACCGGTGCGCATCGACACACCCGGCCGGTCGGGAACGTTATAGATCTCGCCGGCCTTCAGCACATGGTCGAGTAGTACGGACCCGCCGACGTCACGAACCCGCACCCAGCTGTCGGCGGTAGCCCGGATAACGATGCGCGCCGTTCCGTCGACGATACCATAGGCGCGCCCTCCCTCGTTCTGGGGTATTGAGGCCGGACCTGCCGAAATCGAAGCGGGAGCCGAGGGCAGCGGCGATACCGCCGTCGACATGGCAGGTGGTTGCGCGGGCGGCGACACCGGCGGGGCCATAACCAATTCTCCGGTCGAACCAGGCTCGGAGCTTGTCGGAGCGGGCACCCTGAACTCGGCGCCGGGGGCTGCAAGGGGCTCGTTTTCGGCCGCGGCTTGTGCAGGCGGCGGGGTCACAGGCTCGCTTGTGCGTTGTGCAGAGGTCAGCGGCAGAAGCTCGCTGGGCAATTCGGCGACGCGTTCCGGGCGTGTTCGCTCGAAAGTCGACAGGTAGTACCAGGTGCCGTACCCGCAAAACACCAAAATCAGTGCTACGAGAATCATCCCCCCGCCCGGGATGCTGCGTTCACCGAGCGGCATCGGAAAGGCGAGATCGGGCTTTGCGTCGAGCCCGGCGGACTCTGCCTTGAAGCGGCGCAGGATCTCGCCGCCGTCCAAACTGAGGTAATCGCCGTAGGTCCGCACAAAGCCGCTCGCGTAGGCCGGACCGGGAAGCAGATCCGGACGCCCAGCCTCGAGCGCGGCCAGATAATCAGGTTTGATCTTAAGTGCGGCCGCGACGTCATCCAGGTCGAGATGAAGCGCCTCGCGCTGCTGCCGCAGCAGGTCCCCGGCAGATCGTGGTCCCGATGGCGAAGCCGCCTCGCCGTCAGGCAGATCCTCCACAAAGGGGGTCGTGAGACGCCGGAACAACGCCATGTGATGATCCCGCTACCGCCCTAGTTTAACCAACGAGTGCGGCTGCTGTCCAACCTGAGCCATTGAGCGGAATCAGACCCTCCGGATCGGGCGGCTCACAAGGCGACGTTGTGATCGAGCGCGTAGGCTTCGAGCTTCGGTCTGAGCGTATGATCCGGCCGGCCGCCGATCTCATCGAGATAACCGGCGACAGCGGTCGCATCAAGGCTGCGGATCATCGTCTTGACCGGGCCGATCGCGGCTGCCGCCATTGACAATGTCCGAAAGCCGAGCCCTATCAATGTCATCGCCTCGATTGGGTTGCCCGCCATCTCGCCGCACATGCTGAGCGGTACCCCGGCATCACGGGTCCGCTCGATGACCTCGCGGAGGAGAGCCAGCATCGGCATGGAAAGCGGGTCGTAACGATCGGCCAACCGAGGATTGCCCCGATCGCAGGCAAAGAGAAACTGCACCAGATCATTGGTCCCGATCGACAGAAAGTCGACCCGCTCGCACAGCGCCGGCAATTGCCATAATAGAGCCGGTACTTCGAGCATGACCCCAGTTTTGATCTCGGCAGGAAGGGTTCTCCCCTCTTTCGCGGCGCGAGCGAGCTCCATATCGAGGATCGCGCGTGCCTGTTCCAGCTCGGCGATTTCCGCGATCATCGGAAATTTGACAAACAAAGGCCGCGCTCCCGCCGCGCGGATCAGCGCGCGCAGCTGCTGGCGCAGCATTGCCGGACGATCGAGCCCGATGCGGATCGCTCGCCAGCCCATCGCTGGATTGTCCTCGACGGCATGGGGCAGGTAGGGCAGCACCTTGTCTCCGCCGATGTCCAGGGTGCGGAAGACAACCGGAGAACCCTCTGCCTGCTCGAATACGCTACGGTAAAATTCCGTCTGATCTTCGACGCCCGGAAAGCTATCCCGCACCATGAAGGGGATCTCGGTGCGAAAGAGCCCGACGCCCTCGGCACCGGTCGTTCGGAGCTGGAGCAGGTCGATCAGCAGCCCGGCGTTCAGCAGCAGCTTGATTTGGATTCCGTCGCGGGTAACCGATGCTGCCAATCGCAGGGGGTCGTAGATGGCGCGGCGGCGGCTTCGCGCCTCGACCGTCGCAGCCACTGACTGACGGATGTCTTCGCGTGGCCGGATCAAAACCTGGGCATGATCCCCATCGACGATGACAATGTCACCCGCCTCGATCCGGCTCGCCGCATCATCAACTCGCGCGACGACGGGAATATCGAGGGCCCGAGCCACGATGGCAATGTGTGAGGTCGGCGATCCCTCCTCCAGCACGAGGCCCACGATCCGCCGGTGAGCATAATCCATCAGTTCGGCCGGCCCCATCGCCCGGGCGACGAGAATAAACTCGGCAGGCAGATCCGCCGAGGCGGCGCTCGGTGGGTGTCCAGAAAGATGTTGCTGGAGACGATTGGCGAGATCTTCGAGATCGAGCAAGCGCTCGCGCAGATACGGATCACTGATCTGCATCATGCGCGTTCTCGTTTCATCGCGAACCTTCTGCACCGCCGCCTCGGCCGTCAGGCCGCTGCGGATCGCGTCGGCGATGCGCGCGATCCAGCCGCGATCGGCCGCAAACATGCGATAGGCCTCGAGGACGTCGCGGTGCTCACCCCTGCCGAGCCCCCGGCTCATCGCAACTAGCTCGTCGATCGCGCTGCGCATCGCCTCGACCCCGCGACGCAGGCGCTTGAGTTCGCCCTCGACGTCCTCAGCCACCACTTGGCGAATGAGCAACCTGGGCTCGTGCAATACGGCCGATCCGATCGCCAAGCCGGCGTTGAGCCGTATGCCGACGAGCCGGACGGGCAATAATCCCCCAGCCTGACTTTGCGCGATCTCCAATGGGTTGACCAGTTCGCCAGTGGCGGCGAGTTCGGCGACGACCATCGCGATCGTCTGAAGCACCTCGATCTCATCCTCGGTATAATGCCGCAGCGATCGGTTTTGGACGACCAGCACGCCGAGCACACGGCCACCGCGGAGGATCGGAACGCCCATCAACGAATGGTAGATCTCTTCCCCGGTTTCGGGCCGATAAGCGAAGTCGGGGTGGGACTGCGCGTCGGCAAGGGCGAGGGGTCGAGCAGTCGCCGCGATCACCCCGACAAGTCCCTCGCCAACGCGTAGCCTGGTGCGATGGACCGCTTCCGGTCGCAGCCCTTCGGTCGCGAAAAGCTCGAGGACCTCTCCGGCACGCATCACGTAAGCAGAGCAGACCTCGGCCACCATCTCCGCGGCGACAATCCGGACGATGCGGTCGAGCCGCTCCTGGGGGGTGCCCGAGCCCGCCATGATGTCGCGAAGGCGGCGAAGAAGGCGGCGGGTTCCACTGATGCTTCCTCCGGCCTCCATCATCCCCGCGCGCCCTGCCCCCCCAACGCGGACTGCCGTGTCCAGTGGCACGTTTGCTCGCCACGGGCCGCAAGGGCGGCTAGCGCTTGTCCGACGAGCTCTTCGAGGATCTCGGCGGTGCTTTGCTCGCGAGTCACGAACCCTACGCTCTGACCCGCCATCAGCGAACCCCCTTCGACATCGCCGTCGATGACCGCGCGCCGCAGCGCACCGGCCCAAAAGTGCTCTATCTCGAGCTGTGCCGCCTTTTGCGACAGTTCGCCTCGTGTGAACCGATCGATAACCAGGCGCTGCGCCGCGACGAACCGCTCGCATGCCGGATTGCTCAGCGCGCGAACCGGGATTACCGGAAAACGTGGATCGAGCTGGACTGAAGCGACGGCGTCGCGCGCGGCGGCACTAATGAACGCTCGCTTGAAGCGCGGATGAGCAATCGACTCGTGAGCACAAACGAAACGGGTACCGAGCTGGATACCGGATGCGCCCATCTCGAGATATCCAAGCATTGCTTCGCCCCGCCCGATGCCGCCGGCGACGAACACCGGAACATCGGCGAAGTGCGGCAGAATCTCCTGGGCTAATACCCCGGTTGAAACTGGCCCGATGTGCCCGCCGGCTTCGTTGCCTTCGATCACGATCGCATCGACGCCCATGCGGACGAGCTTACGCGCGAAGGCAAGCGCGGGGGCAAAGCAGAAGACGCGCGCTCCGCTGCGCTTGATGCGGCTCACCGCCGCATTGCTCGGAAGCCCGCCTGCCAACACGACATGCCCAACACGATGAGCTGCGCAGACATCGATCAGCTCGAGAAGCTCCGGGTGAAGGGTTATCAAGTTGACACCAAACGGACGCGTAGTCATCGCCTGGGTCGCTTGGATTTCGCTCGATAGCAGCTGTGGCGACATAGATCCCGAGGCGATGACCCCGAAGCCGCCGGCCTTGGAGATGGCGGCGACCAGGTTGCGCTCCGACACCCAGGTCATCGCTCCCCCCATTATTGCGAGATCGCAACCCAGAACCTGACGGCCGCGTGCCCATAACCGGTCGAGTTCGGCATAGACGCGCTCGTGTTCGGCGTCCCGCTGTTGTGCCGCGTGCTCCCCGCCGGCTGCAAAATCCGCTACGCTGATGCCTGCGGTCATACCGCGGCGTCGAGTCCGTAGGCGGTGTGCAGCGCCCGCACAGCCAGCTCTGTGTACTCGGCTGCGATCAGGACGCTGACCTTGATCTCGGATGTCGAGATGACCTGGATGTTGATGCCCTTGTCGGCCAGGGTCCGAAACATCTGGTTTGCAACGCCGGCATGGCTGCGCATACCGACTCCGATCACCGAAATCTTGACCACGTTCGAATCGGGTTTCAGCGCGGCATATCCCAGCTCGGCTCGAACTCTGTTCCAGCACCGATACGGCACGGTGTAGATCCACTTGCGCTACGGTGAAGGTGAGATCAGCTGTCTGGCCATCTTCCGAAGCGCTCTGCACGATCATGTCGACATTGATTGCATGATCTGCGAGCGGGCCGAAAATGGCCGCCGCTACCCCGGGCCGATCGGCCACCTTCTCAATGGTGATCTTGGCCTCGTCGCGGCTATACGCAATGCCGCTTACAACCTGATGTTCCACGATCTCGTTTTCATCAACCAGCAGGGTTCCAGGGGCATCGTTAAAGCTCGACCGAACGTGCACGCGAACTCGATGGTTCATCGCCAGCTCGACCGAGCGCGTCTCCAGTACCCTGGCGCCCTGCGATGCCATCTCCAGCATCTCTTCATAGGTGATTCTAGCGAGCTTGCGAGCTTTCGCAACGATACGCGGATCGCTGGTATAGACACCGTCAACATCCGTGAAGATGTCGCAGCGATCGGCGCGGAGCGCTGCCGCCAACGCCACCGCAGAGGTATCGGAGCCGCCGCGGCCGAGCGTCGTGATCCGACTGTGCGGCCCGATCCCCTGAAACCCGGCCACGACGGCAACCTGCCCCCGGGCCAAGCGCCGTCGAAGCCCGGTGACGTCGATCTGCTCGATGCGTGCCTTGCCATGTACCCCGTCGGTGCGGAGTGGAATTTGCCAACCGAGCCAAGAGCGCGCGTCGACCTCGAGGTCTTGAAGTGCCAGCGCGAGCAGGCCCGCGGTCACCTGCTCGCCGGAGGAGACAACGACATCATACTCGCGTGCGTCATGCACGCGGCTTGACTGGCGCGTCCAGTCGACGAGCTGGTTTGTCACCCCCGCCATCGCCGAGACGACGACGGCGACCTCGTTCCCCGCGTCGACTTCGCGTCTGACACGTCGGGCAACATTCTTGATGCGATCGACATCGGCGAGCGAGGTGCCGCCGAATTTTTGGACGATGCGAATCATACTCTACTCGACCGGCTGTCCATCACGGCAAATCGGCGCAATGCAGGTTTGCCGCGAGGCCCGTCCATATTGCCGAGGCGACGGCCCACTCCCATAGTTCTTTCGGTGATCCGGTTCCATTCGGCCGATTATGCCGAGCGATCAGGATAGAAATTTGCGCGCGACCAGCGGCACCATCGACCCCGAAGAAATCGACCGCTTCGCTGCACAAGCGGAGAGCTGGTGGGATCCCGAGGGAAGTCTCCGGACACTGCACCGCATCAATCCAACCCGGCTGCGCTTTATCCGCCAACAGCTGACAGCCCACTTCCGTCGCGATCCCTCCACATTGCGGCCATTCGACGGGCTCACCTTGCTCGACATCGGCTGCGGCGGCGGCCTTGTCGCCGAGCCGATGGCGCGGTTGGGTTTCACCGTGACCGGTATCGACGCCGGCGCCGAAGCCATCGACGCCGCTCGGACGCATGCCGAGGCAATCGGTTTAGCAATTGACTATCGCGTTACCGGCCCCGAATCGATCGCCGCGTCAGGCGCGAGCTTCGACGCCGTGTTGGCGCTCGAGGTGATTGAGCATGTGGTCGATCCCGCCGATTTCTTGGCAGCGGTCAGTGCCCTGGTAGGGCCTAGGGGTTCCTTCATTGGAGCTACCCTCAACAGGACCCCAAGATCCTTTGCCTTGGCTATCGTCGGCGCCGAATACCTCTTCGGCTGGTTGCCCCCGGGCACGCATGATTGGCGCAAGTTATTGCGTCCCTCGGAATTCGTCCTCGGCTTACGTCGCAACGGTCTTGTCGCAACGCAGCTTGCTGGCCTCATCTACGATCCAATTCGCGCAGAATGGTCCCTTTCACCGGATCTGCGTGTCAACTACATGGTCGCCGCAGCGCGACGGTAAATTTCGCGTTCAGCTGTCGGTCGGCGAGACCCACGGAATGCGGCCAAAGCTGATCCCCTCATCGGTGAGTTCGCGAGACTCGTCCTCGCTCGCCTCGCCATAGATGCTGTGCGCATCGATCTCGCCATAGTGGATGCGGCGGGCCTCCTCGGCAAAACGATTGCCGACATAATCACAGTTGGTCTCGACTTGCCGGCGCAACTCGATCAAGGCTGCGCGGAACTGGGCGGGAGACATCGCCGGCACCGTTTCCCGCGAGCGGCCGAGACGAGGGGCCATCACCGCTTTTTCCACCGAAGTATCGCTGCATTCGGGGCAGGCGATCTCACCGGCCGTCCGCTGCGTCTCGAACCCGTCTCCGTCACGAAACCACCCCTCGAATTCGTGGCCGCGAGCACAGCGCAACGTGTATAGGATCATCGAGACGACCTCCGGTCGGTACTTTACACTCGCAGAGATGGCGTTCGCAATTCTCGGCGACAATGACCGAAAGCAGACGATCTTAGCAGGACGCCGAGCCCGATCTTATTCGGCGGCGATAGGATGTGCGACGAGTTTCGGCTCGGTAAATCGCCGGTCGTGCTGGAGCGAGGGAACCATATTGCGCACTTCGGCAATGCGCGCCACGTCGATGCGAGCGCTAACGATGCCGACTTCTTCGCCGGCGTCGGCGAGCACCTCCCCCCACGGACCGACAATCAGTGAATGGCCATAGCTGCGCCGCCCGGCAGCATGCTCACCCGATTGCGCGGGCGCAAAGACAAAACAGCCATTCTCGATCGCTCGCGCGCGCAACAGCACATGCCAATGGGCGTTGCCTGTCGGCACTGTAAAGACCGAGGGTACCGTCAGAAACTCGGCGCCGGACTGCGCCAGCGCGCGATAAAGGTGAGGAAAGCGCACGTCATAGCAGACGCTCATGCCGAGCCGGCCCCACGGCGTCTCGACGACGACGGTGCTCTCACCAGGCCGGTAGGCGTTGCTTTCGCGATAACTTTCACCGCCCGACAGATCAATATCGAACATGTGGATCTTATCGTAGCGCGCGACGATCCTGCCGCCGGCATCGATAAGAAAGGACCGGTTCGCCAACCGCGTTTCACCTGTGGCCGCGTCCGGTTCATCGGTCGGGTCGATCACCAGCGATCCGATCAGCAACCACGCCCCGGTCTCTCGCGCAATGCGACGCATGCCGGCGAGGAAAGGATCGTCCGCTTCGCGGCGCGCTTTTTCGCGCCGGCGCCGGCCGCTTTCGATGAAATTCGATGCCTCGGGTGTCATGATGAAATCGGCACCGGCATCACACGCCCGGCGAACCAGGTCGGAGACCGTGCGCAGGTTGGGCTCGGGGTCGGGGCCCGCGGTGAATTGGACGCAGGCAGCTGTGAAATGCGTGCTCATTTTACCGTTCCCAGCTTGGCATCGAGCTCGCCGTTGCGGTCGAGCGCTACGAGTTCGTCGGACCCGCCGATATGCTCGCCTCCGATGAAGATTTGCGGAACCGAGGTACGGCCGCTGGCGCGCCGGACCATCTCGATGCGCCGCGACGGCTCCTCGATGATATCAATTTCCCTAAAGGGAACGCCTTTGCGCGCCAACAGGCTGCGGGCCCGCACGCAGTAGGGACAGAACGGCGTCGTGTACAGCTCGATCTCAATCATAGCCATCGCGCAAGTTAGTTTCGTTCATACCCCGGTGCGTAGCGCCCGTGCCAACGTAAGCACGCCGATGGACAGGGCGCCCGCGTGCTTCAGCACGCGGGCGCATTCCTCGACCGTGGCCCCCGTCGTCATTACATCGTCGATGATCACAACGTGCTTGTCGGCGACGCTGCAGTGGGCCCGCATCGCAAAGGCCCCGTGGACGTTGCGCTGGCGCGCCGCCGGCCCAAGGTGACCTTGCGCCGGCGTTCGCCGCCGGCGAACCAGCCAATCCGCTGCGACCTCAGGCCCGCCCGCGCCGTGCACCGCTTGGGCGAGCAACGCCGCTTGATTGTACCGGCGCTGGAAGAGGCGGGTCCAGTGCAGAGGTACTGGGACAAGCAGATCGGCGCCGGCAAGGACCTCGCGGCCGGCACGGTGCATCCATCGCCCGAAAGCGGCAGCCGAGTGGGTATGGTCGCCATGCTTGAACCCGAGCAGGAGGCGGCGGCTGTTCTTGTCGTAACGCAGTGCCGCGCGAGCCTGATGCCAGGTCCGCGGCTCACGCGCACAGTCTCCGCAAACCGCGTCCTCGCCCATCGGATGGGGAAAGGGCAGGCCGCAAAGCACGCACCAGGGCGGCGCGAAGAAAGTGATTCCACCCCAGCACCCACCGCACAAAGCATCGGGCTCATCGACGATCTCGCCGCAGGAAAGGCAGCGCGGTGGCAACACGCCGTCGACGAGCGCCCGACCGATCCGTCGCAACCGATCGGAAGTTCTAGCGGTAAAGGTTGTCGAGAGGTGCATCACGACACATCATCAGGCTACCGGCGCATTCGTCAACTGCCATCCCTCTTGCCCCCCGGGAGCCCGCAAGAGGCCCCCGCTTGGACGGCATGAATACCCACCCCGACTAGGAGACGCTCGCCGATCGAGCACCGTGATGAAGAAATCTACTCTGGCGACTGCGCTGTTCGATCGGCGTGCTTGGCGATTGCACCGAGACCGGGCGGCGAGGAGCGGTTGCGTCGACTTCCTGCATCGCGAGGTGTCCAACCGCATCCTGGATCGCCTCGAGGATGTCGGACGACGGTTCCGCACCGTACTCGACCTGGGCACACACAACGGCGCGTTATCCCGCGCGCTCGAGCGTCGGCCGGAGATCGAAGCGGTTGTCGCAACCGATCCCTCCTTCGCCTTCCTGGACCGCGGCCACGGGATGCGGGTTGCCGGCGATCCCGAGCTGATTCCTTTCCGACCGGGGAGCTTTGACCTTGCCGTCAGCGCCCTCGCCCTCCATTGGGTCGACGATCTGCCCGGCACTCTCGTCCAGCTCCGCCAGGTTCTAAAACCGGATGGGCTACTTCTCGCGGCGATGCTCGGCGGTCGCTCGCTCGCCGAGCTGCGCACCGCGCTTTTTGAAGCCGAACTCGCCGAGGAGGGCGGCGTCAGCCCGCGCGTGTCGCCAGCAGCCGATCTCGGTGATATCGCAGCACTACTGTTGAGGGCGAGGTTTGCGATGCCGGTTGCTGACGCCGAAACGCTCACCGTTACGTACCCTGACGCGGTGGCGATGATGCGCGATTTGCGCGGCATGGGAGAGACAAATGCGCTAGCGACGCGCCGTCTTACGCCGCTCCGCCGGAGCACCCTTGCTCGCGCCGCGACGCTATATGCCGAACGATTTGGTCTTCCTGAGGGCCGCGTCCCGGCGACGTTCGAAATCCTATTTCTGACGGGCTGGGCACCATGATTCCGGCACCTGGTATAGACGAGGTCCGCGCTGCCGCCGAGCGAATACGTCCGTACGTGCGGCAAACGCCGCTGCTCGCGGCGGCACCGACCAAGGAAAGTCCCGAGCTTGCCGGCGGCTTGCGGCTCAAGCTCGAAACGCTGCAGGTCACCGGCTCTTTCAAGGCGCGCGGCGCGGTCAACGCGCTCTTGGCCATGCCTCCGGATAGACTCCGCCGCGGCGTCGTCACCGCGTCGGGCGGCAATCACGGGCTCGCTGTTGCCTATGCCGGCTGGGCGGTAGAGGTACCGGCGACGATCTTCCTACCCCACTCCGTAGCTGCCGAAAAAATCGCCAAGCTCGATGGGTGGGGAGCGCGCGTGGTGATAGCGGGTGAAGTTTGGGACGACAGCAATCGGGCAGCCGTTTTCCATGCCCAATCCGAAGGCCTCGCCTATATCCACCCGTTTGCCGACCCCGAAGTCATCGCTGGTCAAGGGACGATAGCGCTCGAGATCCTCAACCAGGCTCCGGACCTCGATACACTGCTCGTCGCGATCGGCGGGGGCGGCCTGATTTCGGGGATCTCGATCGCAGCGAAGGCGCTAAAGCCCAGCATCCGCATCGTCGGGGTCGAGCCGGTGGGTGCGCCGACCTTGCACAACAGCCTCGCAGCCGGCCGTCTCGTCGAGCTCCCCAGCATCGACACTGCGGCGGTCACCTTGGCGCCGCGCTGTAGCGACCTGGCGAATTTCGCGATCGTTCGCGAAGCCGTCGACCGGATCGTTCTGGTCGAGGACGCCGAGATGCGGTCGGCGGCCCGTTGGTTGTGGCGCGAGATCGGGATTGCTGCCGAGCTCAGCGGTGCCGCTGCGGTCGCGGCGCTGCTTTCCGGCCGCTACCAGATGATGACGGGCGAGCGGCCATGCGCCGTCGTCTGCGGGGCCGGAACCGACGGGTTTTCGGAGCTCCTCGCCAAGTGAAAAGCGTTTGTTAACCGCACGGGCTCATCATGAGATTTGATGATGAAACTCTAGGATGTCGCGCTCGTGTCGAAGGCGATCCGATATTCTGCCGCTATCTTCACGGCAGTGGTGGTGTCGGCCGCCACAGCGATCGCACTGGCTGATACCGGGGCCGCGAACGATAAGCCTGGAAATGACGCCGGCGCCAAACCCCTCGACAGGTCCTGTTATGTGCGCGAGGAGGATGGCCTGGTTCGGTATTACCTCGAAGGCCCTCCGCGCGACGGCGAATTGCCCTACCTTCAAGGCCTACCGATAACCGGGGCAGACCGCAAAGTGGTCGTGCGCAACGAAGTCCCCGATTCAGCCATTCCCCCGCGCATATTGCAGGCGCCGCCGTGCCCGCCGGGAAAGCATCACCTTTCATAATCCAATCGGTTACAGCAGGTCGCGCAGCAATGCGACGAGGGGCTCGTCGGCTGGCGGCATCGGGTAGTCGGCGAGGCGCGCCGGCCTTACCCAGGCGAGGCGCTGACCTTCCCGCGCCACCGGGACGCCCGACCATTTGCGGCAGACGTAGAGCGGCATCAGCAGGTGAAAGTCGGGATAGGAGTAGGATGCAAAGGTAAATGGGGCGAGGCAGCTCGTCGTGACATCGATGCCGAGCTCCTCGGCGAGTTCCCTCACCAACGCCGCCTCGGGTGTTTCGCCGGCATTGACCTTACCACCGGGGAACTCCCACAAACCCGCCATCGATTTACCCGCCGGCCGTTCGGCGAGCAGCACCCGCCCATCGGCGTCGACCAGCGCCACCGCTGCGACGAGCACGATAAGAGGCTCAGCTGCGGTAGCTGGCATTGATGTCGATGTAGCCATGGGTCAGATCGCAGGTCCACACGATCGCCTTGCCGCGGCCGATGCCGAGATCCACGGTGATCTCGATGTCGCGGCCTTTCATGTGCTCGGCCACGGGGGTCTCGTCATAGCCGGGGGCCGGGCCGCCGCTTGTGGTGATCTGGATGCCGCCGATAGAGATGGACAACCGGTCGGGATCAGCCTTTTCGCCGGCCCTGCCGACCGCCATGACGATACGGCCCCAATTGGGGTCGCCGGCCGAGAGGGCGGTCTTGACCAGCGGCGAGTTGCCGATCGTGAGCCCGATCCGGCGCGCAGCCCGAGTCGTTGCCGCGCCGGTGACTTCGATCGTCACGAATTTCTGCGCGCCTTCGCCGTCGCGCACGATCTGTTGAGCGAGATCGATCATCACTCGATCGAGCGCCCGGCGGAAATCCGCGAGCCGCCGGTCGCCTGGGCTCGTCACCGGGCGGTGCGCTGCCTGCTGGGTGGCGCAGAGGAGCACCGTGTCGCTGGTCGACGTATCGCCGTCGACCGTGATCGAATTGAACGACCGGTCAGCCGCCGCGGTAAGAAGCGGCTGCAACACGATCGAGGGCAGCGTCGCGTCGGTAAAAACGTAGGCGAGCATCGTCGCCATGTCGGGTGCGATCATGCCGGACCCTTTGGCGAATCCGTTGAGGCGGACCTCGACACCGTCAATCGCGGCCGTCGCGGTCGCACCCTTGGGAAAGGTATCGGTCGTCAGGATCGCCCGTGCCGCGACCTCCCAGCCATCCGCCGAGAGCACCCGCGCAAGCTCGGGCAACGCGCCGACGATCTTATCCGCCGGCGGCGGCTCGCCGATCACGCCCGTTGAAGAGATGAACACCTGCTTCGGCTCGCATTCGAGCAGGCGCGCCGCGGTCGCCGCGGTCGCCTCCACGACCTCTTTGCCGGCGCGGCCGGTGAAAGTGTTGGAGTTGCCCGAATTGGCGACGATGGCGCGCACCGTGCCGCGCCCGAGGCACTCGCGGCACCAGGCAACCGGCGCTCCCGCAGTCAGCGAGCGGGTGAAGACGCCAGCGACGGCGCTACCGGGCGCCAGTTCGGCCAGCATCAGATCGTAGCGGCCCGTGTAGCGAATGCCACAGGCGAAGGCGGCGAGCCGCACACCGGCGATCGGTGCGAGCGCAGGAAAGCGCGCCGGCGCAAGCGGAGAAACAACGGCCATCTATTTGGTGGCCGGCAGTGGCTTACCGTCGAGCCCGAACTCCTCGATCTTCGCTGCACCGCGGAGGTCCTGCAGCTTGGCTTCGATGACCTGGTGCGCGAGGTTGCGGCTCAGCTCCTCGCGCGCCTCCTCGAAGCTCGGCGTCTTGCCGGCACGGCGGTCCTCGACTTTGATCACATGCCAGCCGAACTTGGTCTTGACCGGCGTCTTGCTGTATTGACCCGGCGACAAGGCAAAAGCGGCGTCGGCAAATTCCTTGACCATGTCGTCACGGCCGAAATAACCGAGATCGCCGCCCGACTTGGCACTCGAGTCGGTCGAATATTTCTTGGCGAGTTCGCCGAAATCGGCGCCCTTGTCGAGTTCAGCGACGACCGCCTTCGCTTCGTCCTCCGTCTTGACCAGAATGTGCTGAGCATGCACCTCTTCCTGGCCCGCCTTGTCCTTGGCGAGGGTCTGGTAACGCTCCTTGAGCTGGTCCTCGGTTTCCGCGGCCTTGATGGCCTGATTGAGATAGGCCTCCTGGATCAAGCGATCCTCATAACGCTTGAGTCGGACCTGCAGTTCGGGATCCTGCTCGAGGTGCTCTTTGCGCCCTGCTCTGGTAATGAGCTCGCCATCGACGAGGCGATCGAGCAACATAGGATAGATCTGCTCGAGCGGCATCTTTTGCGCTTGGGGCGGCAGGCTCTGCTGCACCGCTTCGACATCCGAAAGGTGGAGCTCGGTACCGTCGATGCGAGCCACGACCGTGTTAGGAGGCGGCAAGGAGCTTTGTGCCGGAGCGCCTGCAGTCGGCGACGCTGCCGGTTGATCGCCCGCCATCACGGCGTGGCCGACGGCGAGGCTAGCCACGCACACGAGGCCGAGCGCCAGACTTAACCAAAGACGAGGAAGCATTGCGGTACCTATAATGCGAGGATCGCCGCTGCGTTCCGGCGGCGGAGCGGACTCCATCAATGCACATCAAGACCACGCAAACAAGGCAACTAATGGGCGTTACCGCAGGGGACCCTGCTGGAGCGGTGCTGGTGAATTGAAAGCTCAGCGCGGCCCGCCTATCTGTCAATCGGCCGCCGTGCGATCACGTTCTGCCTTTCGTCCCATAATCCGAGGGTCTCATGTTTAGCGCCTTAGCCAGGCGGCTGTTCGGCTCCGCCAATGATCGTTACGTAAAGAGCCTTGGGCCGATCGTCTCGGCGGTCAATGAGCTCGAGCCCCAACTCGAGGCGATGTCTGACGAGGAGCTGCGCGCGCGCACCCAACGCTTCAGAGAGCAGCTCACCGATGGGACCGAACTCGATGACCTCCTCGTCGATGCCTTCGCGACGGTACGCGAGGCGGCCAAGCGTACGCTCGGCCAGCGTCACTTCGATGTGCAGCTGATGGGCGGGGTCGTGCTGCATCGGGGGATGATCGCCGAAATGAAAACCGGCGAAGGCAAGACCTTGGTCGCGACCCTGCCGGTTTATCTCAATGCATTGACCGGTAACGGGGTGCACGTCGTCACGGTCAACGATTATCTCGCTCGCCGCGATGCCGAATGGATGGGCCAGATCTACCGATTTCTCGGTCTCAGTGTCGGCTGCATCGTTCACGAACTCGACGACATGCAGCGGAAAGAGGCCTATCTGTGCGACGTCACTTACGGGACCAACAACGAGCTCGGCTTCGACTATCTGCGTGACAACATGAAGTTCCGGCTCGAGGAGATGGTCCATCGGCCGTTTCATTATGCGATCGTCGATGAGGTCGATTCGATCCTGATCGACGAGGCGCGCACGCCGCTGATCATCTCCGGTCCGACCGAGGACAATTCCGAGCTCTATATGCGGGTCGACAAGCTGATCCCCGCGCTCGAAGACGGCGATTACGAGAAGGACGAAAAGCAGCGCACCGTCGCCTTGACCGAATCGGGGGTCGAGAAAATCGAGGGCATGTTGCGCCAATACGGGTTGATGACGACCGGCTCGCTCTACGACATCCACAATGTCGGGCTCGTCCATCATGTCAATCAGGCGTTGCGCGCGCACAAGCTCTTCGCCCGCGACACCGATTACATCAGCAAGGACGACAAGATCGTCATCATCGACGAATTCACCGGCCGCATGATGGAGGGACGGCGCTATTCGGAGGGGCTGCACCAAGCGCTCGAAGCCAAGGAGGGTGTCACCGTCCAAAACGAGAACCAGACGCTCGCCTCGATCACATTCCAGAATTATTTCCGACTCTATCCAAAACTCGCCGGCATGACCGGCACGGCGATGACCGAGTCGCAGGAATTCAGCGACATCTATAAGCTCGAGGTCATCGAGATCCCGACCAACGAGCCCTGTATCCGCGACGATACCGACGACGAGGTCTACCGCACGACGCGCGAGAAGTACGATGCGATCGTGCAGCATGTCCTGGCGTGTCAGCAGAGGCAGCAGCCGATGCTGATCGGCACGGTCAGCATCGAAAAATCCGAGGCGCTGTCGGAGGTCTTCAAGAAGCACAAGATCCCGCACAACGTGCTGAACGCACGCTATCACGAGCAGGAGGCCTACATCATCGCCCAGGCCGGCCGGCCGGGCACGGTGACGATCGCCACCAACATGGCCGGACGCGGCACCGACATCCAGCTCGGCGGCAATCTCGAAATGCGGCTTAGGACCGATCTGGCGCCGATCGAGGACGCGGCGGTGCGCGAGGGGCAGGCGGCCGCTATTCGGAAAGAGATTGAGACGGCGCACGAGGATGTGGTCCGGGCGGGCGGTCTTTTTGTCGTCGGCAGCGAGCGGCACGAGAGTCGGCGCATCGACAACCAGCTGCGCGGCCGCTCGGGTCGCCAAGGCGACCCTGGGGCCTCGAAGTTCTTTGTCTCGCTCGAAGACGACCTGATGCGGATCTTCGGCTCCGAGCGGATGGATTCGATGCTGCAGCGCCTCGGCCTCAAGGAGGGTGAGGCGATCATCCATCCCTGGGTCAACAAGGCCCTCGCCAAGGCGCAGCAGAAGGTCGAGGCGCGCAACTACGACATGCGCAAGCAGCTCTTAAAATTCGACGACGTCATGAACGATCAGCGCAAGGTCGTCTATGAGCAGCGGCGCGAGATTATGAGCGCGCGCGACGTCGCCGAGACGGTCACCGATATGCGCGGCGAGACGATCGAGGAGATGGTCGCGCGTGCAATCCCATTGAATTCGCTTGGCGAGCAATGGGACATCGCCGCGTTACACGCCGAATGCCTGCGGCTTCTGGCCCTCGATTTGCCGCTGGCTGAGTGGGCCAAGGAGGAGGGGATCGGCGGGGACGAGATCCGCGAGCGGATCAGCGCCGCAGCCGACCGCAAAATGGCCGAGAAGTCGGCCAATTACGGGCCGGATTTGATGCGTATGGCCGAGAAGAGCTTGCTGCTGCAGCTCTTGGACCAGACCTGGAAGGACCATCTGCTCACGCTCGACCATCTGCGGCAGGGGATCAATTTGCGCGCCTACGGCCAGCGCGATCCGCTAAACGAATACAAGCGCGAGGCATTCGAATTGTTTGAGGCGATGCTGGCCAACCTGCGCCAGCACGTGACCTCGGTATTGAGCCATGTCGAATTGCGCGTGCAGCCGCAGCCGGTGTTTGCGCCGGTGGGCGCCGAGCCCGAGATGGCGATGGCCGAGGCGATGCCGGCGACCGGCACCACCGGTAGGCCAGTCGCGATGCCGCCGCCCCGCGCCCCGCGCCGGCCGGGCTCAGGAAACGGCGCCGACCGCCCCGGCCCGCGCCTGGCCGGCCCGCGCCCGCCCTGGGCCGGCACGCCGCGCAACGCGCCTTGCCCCTGCGGATCCGGCAAGAAATTCAAGCACTGCCACGGCCGGGTCTGACGACCGAGCCCACTCTCGACAAGCTCGGGAAGCCTTGCTATAGAGCGCGCCCCGCGGGTGCATAGCTCAGTTGGTAGAGCAGCTGACTCTTAAACTAACGGTTTTTCTTTCTTTTCAATGGGCTGTTTGCGTTTGGCACTGGGTTTTTGCCGATAGAGGCCGATAGAGATCGGGTGAAATTCAAAAACCGGTGAGAGGTGCACGCCGGGTAGGAAACGGCCGCCTCTCGTGTTGCCTTGCCATTTGCCGCGAGCCCTCTACTCAGGAAGCTTTAGATGCGACCGAGCCGTCGGCCTCTAGGTCCGGGATTTGAGGCGTGGGACCTTTTCGGCTACATCGACCACCAAATTCTCGCAAGCATCCTTGAAGCTCAGATGGGCCAGTGCCGACGGCACGTCCAGGTCCGCGCTGTACTGGTCGGGCTTGGCGACGGGCCGGACCTGTAGAGTGTCCTCGGAAGCATCTTCGGACAGTTCGACGGCGGCGAGGATTTGACCGCTGGCGTCGTAAAGAACGTGCATTTTCATCGCAGGGTCTCCTCAGTGGGGTCAGATCGGTTACCTGACAAAGAGATAGGCGACAAAGAAAATCAGCGTACCTCCGCTTAACTTACGGACGGTAAAGTGGGTCACCGGAAGCCCCCCGTTTTGCGAGAACCAGACCTGGGTCACCTGGCACGCCTGCGGCACACCAGCAAAGGGATCCGGGACGGCACAGACCCCAGTGAAGTCGCCGGCACCTGCGACTCCATGCACGTTTTGCCAATCACCGAAATCCCCTGCTTGAAAGAGCCTTTGACTCGCGAACTTGTTCACTTCAGCCATGGCGTACCCTCTTGGGTTCTCGGATTCGGCTCCCTTGGTGAGACTACCGCGCGAAGGATCGGTGCCAAAGCGCTTTCTCCATGCCGAAACTACCGAGTCATCTGGCATCGGAGAACCCTAGCAGGTTGCGGAAAAAGTGGCATCCTAGGGCCAGATATGGCGTATAATCCGCGTCGCGTGACGAGATGTGGGGGACGTCCGATGCGCGGTTGGGATGCGAGGAGTGAGGGGCTGTTCAGCTACGTGAGCTGCGAGGCGCGGGTGCCGTTGGATCATCCGTTGCGGCCGATCGGCAAGATTGTGGACGAGGCGCTCGGGGCCTTGTCGGGGGAATTTGAGAAGCTGTATGCCAAGTTCGGCCGGCCGTCGATTGCGCCGGAGAAATTGCTTCGTGCGCTGCTGCTGCAGGCCTTCTATTCGGTGCGTTCGGAGCGGCAATTGATGGAGCAACTCGGCTACAATCTGCTGTTCCGCTGGTTTGTCGGGCTGTCGCTGGACGCCGCGGTGTGGGACGTCACAGTGTTTACCAAGAACCGTGAGCGGCTGATCGCCGGGGACATCGCCAGCAAGTTCATGGCGGCAGTATTGAACCAAGAGCGGGTCAAGGCGCTGCTGTCGGACGATCACTTCTCGGTAGACGGCACCTTGATCGAGGCTTGGGCCAGCATGAAGAGCTTTCGCCCGAAGGATGGCAGCGGCGCGCCGCCGGCTCCCGGCCACAACGGGGAACGGGACTTCCACGGCGAGAAGCGCAGCAACCAGACGCACGCCTCGACCACCGATCCCGATGCCCGGTTGTATCGCAAAGGACCGGGCCAGCCCGCCAAGCTGGCCTATCTGGGGCACGTTCTGATGGAGAACCGGCATGCTTTGGTGGTCGATGCGCGTCTGACCTTGGCAACCGGCACGGCCGAGCGTGAGGCGGGGCTGGAGATGATCGCGGCTCGTCCCGGCAATCACCGGATCACGCTCGGCGCCGACAAGGCCTATGATGTGGCCGCGTTTGTCGCCGACCTGCGGGAGTACAACGTGACGCCGCACGTGGCGCAGAACACCACGAACCGGCGCTCGGCAATCGACGGACGGACGACCCGCCATTCTGGCTATGCAGTCAGTGGCCGCCTGCGCAAGCGCATTGAGGAGGTATTCGGCTGGACCAAGGCGGCCGCCGGCTTTCGCAAGACCCATCACCATGGCCTCGCCCGTGTCGGCTGGATGTTCACGCTGACGACCACCGCCTACAACCTGGTCCGGCTGCCCAAACTGGTGGGGGCAGTGGCGTAGCCATGCCTGGAATCTGCCCGGACATGGCTGAAATCGGCAAAATCGATGCAAAGGCCTGTCCCGAGAGCGATTATCAGCGACTTTAACGAGTGTCCTCTATGAAGTTTCTAGAGGATGCTTTCCAGACAGCGCGTTTTTCCGCAGCCTGCTAGCTGTGCGGTTCTCCTGCCGTCTCTCCGACTGTCACGCCTAGCCCCCGCCTCCCGGATTTGCGGCGTTCCATGTCCTGCCTGTGGAAATGGCAATTCTTTTCGCCCGTGTGTCCAGAGGTGCGCACCCCCACGGGCATAGGCAGGACGCCAGAATTCCTAAAACGTGGTCGGCCTCGCAATGGAGCGGATGACGCCATAAATCCTTTCTGCAAGTCAGTAACGCCGATAGAGATCCAGCGTCCGTCAATATCTGACGCAGCTTTGACTTTCTCTGTGTATTCGCGGCATTGTTCCGCAAGGGCTTCCCCCTCATTCATTAAGTCAATTTCCTGATGCGTGAGACCACGGTATCCGGTGATTTTTGGTGCTGGTTGTCCATAGGCGGTTCCTTTTCTTATTAAAGATTTAGTGTGAAAACATCTTATTTAACGTCAGATCACTAATCAAGCCTCTATTTGTTTCTGCTTCCTTTGCGCTATTTCTCGCTCCATCTTTAACGTGACCAAATCCAGTACCACCTGATTTGTACTATCAAAGAAATTCTCTCTTTCGCTTTTTAGAAAGTCCTTCGGAAATTCATCAGCCCTTTCTTTGTAATGAATGGGATGAGACCTCATTTTTTGGCACTCATTCGTAATCGGAGCATCTGAAAATCGCACCGGCGCAGGAGCGTGGTAAGCGTCCGGTCTGAACCGGCCTATTGGGCGTAGTCAAGGCGGGGTCACTGGGGGAAGCTTGCTCCTTCTGGAGGTACAGAAGGAGCTTTGGAGTGGACGGCGAGATTGTAGCGCGGGTGGAGCGTCGTCGGCAGTGGACGCCGGGCGAGAAGGCGGCGCTGCTGGCCGAGGTGGAAGCGACCGGCGGTCGGGTTTCGGTGGTTGCCCGGCGGCACGGGATTTCGCAGAGCCTGCTCTATAATTGGCGATCGGCGTGGAGGGCGGCGCGGCTGATCGCGCGAGGCTCAGCCCCGCCGCCGCCGGGGTCGACAGAATTTATCCAGCTCGGCACCGTCGCGGAGCCCTACGCCTCGGCAATGCGTATGGCGGCCGTCGCCGCCGGCACGCGGGGCGCGGGTGCGGCGTTAGCGGAGCGCGCCGGGGTGATGGAGATCGATCTGCCGCAGGGGGTTCGGGTGCGGGTCGATGGCGGCGTCGACGAGGCAGCGCTGCGGCGGGTGCTGTCGGCGGTGCGCGGATTGCGATGATCGGCCTGGCACCGGGAACCAAGGTTTTTCTCGCCTGTCAGCCGATTGATCTGCGCGCCGGGTTTGATGGTCTGGCGGCCAAGGTGCAACAGATCATCGGCGCCGATCCGTTCAGCGGCCATGTCTTCCTGTTTCGCGGCAAACGCGGTCATTATTTGAAGGGCCTGTATTGGGACGGCAGCGGCCTGTGCCTGTTTGCCAAGCGTCTGGAGCGCGGCAAATTCGTCTGGCCGCCGCTGGCGGATGGGACGATGACGCTGACGCCGGCGCAATTGGCGCTGCTGATCGAGGCGATGGACTGGCGTCGCACGATAGCACCGCCGGCGCCGCCGCGACCCATGCTGTTGTAACATATCAGCGATTCTCGATTTGTTCTGGTCTACCCGAGGTTGCCTTCGCTAAGGGTGGCGCATGTCGCTGGCTTCCGCCGATCTGCCCTCCGACCCCGATGCCCTGCGGGCCTTTGCCTTGGCCTGCCAGAGCGAGCTGGCGGCGGCGACCGCGGAACTGCAGGCGGCAAGGCTCGCCGTTCAGCTGCGCAGCCTGGAGATCGAGAAGCTGAAGTTTCAGATCGCCAAGCTGCGGCGGATGCAGTTTGGCCGCTCTTCGGAGCGCGTCACCCGGCAGATCGAACAGCTCGAGCTGCGGCTCGAAGAGTTGGAAACCGGCGAAGTAGAAGAACTCAGTAAGGCCGTCGCCGAAGACCGGCCATTGCCGATCCGCGAACGTACCCAGCCAAAGCGCAAGAAGCTGCCGGACCACCTGCCCCGGCAGGAGGTCGTGCACGAACCGGAGGATGATGGGGCCTGCATCTGCCCCGTCTGCCGCGGCGGCATGGCCAAGCTTGGCGAAGACGTCACCGAGGTGCTCGACTACATCCCCGGGCGGTTCCGGGTGATCCGGCATGTCCGGCCGAAATATGCCTGCCGGTATTGCGATGCGATCACCCAGGCGCCGGCGCCGGCGCTGCCGACACCGCGCGGACGGGCCGCCCCCGGCATGCTGGCGCATCTTTTGGTCTCGAAATATACCGATCACCTGCCGCTCTACCGGCAGAGCGAGATCTATGCCCGCGATGGGCTCGATCTCGACCGCTCGACATTGAGCGATTGGGTCGGCCAGGCGGTCTGGCTGCTGCAGCCGATCGTCGAGGGGATCCAGCAACACGTGTTTGCCGCCGAGAAGATCCACGGCGACGACACGCCGGTTCCGGTACTCGAACCCGGCCTCGGCCGCACCCGGACCGGACGATTATGGGTCTATGTCCGTGATGACCGGCCGTTCTGCGGCCCGGCACCGCCGGCGGCGGCCTACTTCTATAGCCCCGACCGCGGCGGCGAACATCCGGCCGCCCATCTCGCCTGCTTCCGGGGCTTCCTGCAGGCCGATGGCTACAGCGGGTTCGCCGCGCTCTACGAGCCGCGGCAGACCGGGCCGGAGGCTCGGGCGACAGCAGCGATCACCGAGGTCGCCTGTTGGAGCCACTGCCGCAGAAAAATATTCGATGTGTGGGAAACCACGAAGTCGTCCGTCGCCAAGGCGGCGCTCGATCAGATCGCCGAACTCTACGTTATCGAGGACAAGGCCCGCTTCGCACCGCCCGCCGAGCGGCTGGCGCATCGCGCCGCCGCCACTCCACTGCTCGATGCATTCTTCACCTGGGCGCAGGCTGCAGAGAAGAAACTTTCGGCCCGATCGGCATTGGCGGAGGCATTGCGCTACACAATCAAGCGGCGCACCGCGCTCACCCGCTATGCCACCGACGCCAGGCTCGAACCCGACAACAACATCGCCGAAAACGCAATGCGCGGCATTGCCCTCGGCAGACGCAACTGGCTCTTCGCCGGCAGCGATGCCGGCGGCGAGCGTGCCGCCGCGATGTACTCAATCCTGCAGACCACGAAATTAAACAACGTAAATCCGGAAGCCTACCTCACAGACACCCTCGCCAGGATCGCCGACGGCCACCCGATCAACCGCATCTCCGAACTGATGCCCTGGGCCTACCAGCCCCCAATCACCCAAATCGCCCCCTGATCCCGTGGGCCTGTCAGCCCGCAATTGCCCAAATCGCGCCTGATCCCCCTAATCACGGCCAAAACCGGACGCTTACGGAGCGTGCGCAAAGGCGTTCCGTACCCTTCGTACAACTTCAAGACTTCAAGGTCTTTCCAAAGAGCTTCAGGGATAATTCCCATAGCGGACGCCAACTGATTCTTGGCGTAAAAGTCCGTTAACGGGCCATTTGGCTGCGAAAACATGTCCGGGGTTGCATTTGGCAGATAAGCCAACAGCAACTGCTCAAGGTACATTTCTACATGTGCACCACGGATAATAGCCGCTGCCCGGTCAGGCGCGTTGCGGATCTCCGCTCCGATTTCCGGCCAATCTTCGTCCATCGGTTCGCGTCGGGAGAACTCCCGCAGGGACGGTTGCTTAGGCTGGCCCGCTCTCTGATCCGCAGAACCGTTCCCTCGCTTCCCGTGGCACGGTTCCGCAGCGCCATCGGGCGGCTTCGGCGAATGCGATGAAAATGGGGGAGCCGTCACGCTCCCCAACGTGGTCCTGGTTTCCTAAAAAACGCTGAGCGCGGGTGTGCGATCACCCCCTGCCTCGAAAAGCTCGGGCTGGATGCCCGACGATCCTCACCGCCTCTGCCCAAGAAGTGGCCAAAACCGGGCGCTATCTCAGATCGGAGTGAGAGGTCACCGAACCGTGGACAAGCCCTCCCGAAGGTGGTTATCTCCTTCGGTCCGCGACAAAAATGATGGTGCATCGCAAATTCAAAAACTCAAAACATAACCAGGAGAGCCACCACTAACCGATTGAAAACAAAGCTCGGGTGCATAGCTCAGTTGGTAGAGCAGCTGACTCTTAATCAGCGGGTCGAGGGTTCGAGTCCCCCTGCACCCACCAAGAAATGCCGATTGGTTGCGCCCGAGCCGAGGTGGGCATAACCCCATATAAAGTCCCATGAGTGACGAAAAAATCAGCCTTGACCTGCTCGGCGCACGCGTTTTGACCTTAACCACCGAAGTCCGCGACCTACAACATCGCTTCACCGCAATGGAAAGCCGCTTCACTGCGATGGAGGTCCGGCTCAGTGCGATGGAACAACGCTTCGCAGTGCAAGAGGAGCGTATGTCGGCGATGCTCGCCCTGGTTGTGCGAATTGCAGAGCGGCTCGACGGGGGAAGTCGATGACCCGCAGGAGAGCGTCGCCGATCATGCGGCGCTGACGCGATCTCGCGGTGAGACGTCCTCTGGCTATCGCATAACCGCCACCGTCGGCCGGGTGGCTAGCGGCTGACGATGATCGGGCAGCCGCAAATCGGACAGGCTTCCGACATCGATTGGGCCGACGGGTCGCTCGCAAGAAGCGCTTGTAAGCGGGCGATCAGCGCCGCGTGCTCCGACGAGCCGCCGCAACGATTGGCGTAGGCGCGGCCGACCGCGCTCGTCGGCGGCATTTCTTCTACCTGAAACGCGCGGGCGGGCCGGGCGGCGGCGATCGCGGCCAGGCCTCCGACCCACGCGGCGGTCGAGAGCAGCAGGCGGCGGCGCTCGTGCATGACCTCGCTCATCCCGGTTCCCCTTCGACCTCGATGCGGTCCACCTTGTCGGGATAGAAACACAGGTAGCCGGCGATGCGCGGGCAATCCGGTAGCGGATCGAGATAGGCCCAGACCACGTCCTCCACGGACCGGTCGCCGACCCGCGCCGACCAATATGACGCCGTACCCTTGTACGGGCAGACCGTGGTCCTGTCCGAACGGGTCAGAAACTCCATCCGCACGTCCTGTTGCGGGATGTAGTAGCGGGTCGGGTGTCCGGTCTCGAACAGGAACATGCCGCGCCGCGTGTCCGCGACCACCTCGCCGTTGAAGGTGACTCGTACCTCCCGCGAGCTCGGCCGCACATCGACACGAGAATAGGGGTCGCGCGCGTGCCCGAAGATCTCCTCGTCCTCCTCGATCCAATGGTCGACCTTGTTCCAATAGAAGGCGAGATAGTCCTTGATCGCCGCAATCTCGGCTATCGGTTGCTCATAGCTCCAGACCGCATTTTCGATGCGGCGGTCGCCGACTTTTATCGTCCAATAAGAGGCATCGCCCTTGTAAGGGCAATGCGTGCGATGGTCGGTGCGTTCGAGCAGGTCCATGCGCACGTCCTGCCGCGGAAAATAATAGACCGGCCGATGTCCGGTCTCGAACATCAGGCCCGGCCCGACCGCGTCGGCGATGGTCGTGTCCTCGACAAGAACGCGGATGCGTTTCGGGCTCTTCTCAAAGGCGACACGGTAATCGGGTTTGCCGATCGCTTTCGGCAGTTCCATGGCTTGCTCCTCCAGACCATCACGCGGGCTTGCCGGCGTAGCTCGTCAGATCGATGAATTCCAGCACCGTGCCGTCGGGATCGTGGAAATAGGCGCGCGGGCCGTTGACTACGCCGCCTTGCCGGTCCTCCTCGAAGGTGATCTCGACGCCGTTGGCGCGCAGATGGTCGAGGGCCGCGCGGTACTCGTCATGCGCGATGATGAAGGAATGGTGCACACCGCCATGGTCGTCGAGCATCGGGTTAATCGGTGGCTCGCGCTTGACCAGGATCAGGCAGGTCCCGGCCGCATCGAGAAAGGCCATCTCGCCGCGCCGCACGGTCTCCAAATGCCGGCAACCGACGACCTCGGTATAGAACCGAGTGCTTTTAGCGACGTCGCTGACGGGAATGCTGAAATGGGCAACGCCCTGGATCGCGACCATCCTGTCCTCCTTGGTGAACAAGCCGCCAGCGCTGGTTTTAATCGAAATTCGTTGCCGCGCCAGTCGAAAAGACGGACCCTGGCGTCTTCGGTCGCGAAGCGGAGTGCCGTGTGAAGCCTGCAAAGTTCGAATATCACGCCCCCGCCTCGGTCGACGAGGCGCTGGCGATCCTCGAGCGCTATGACGGCGAGGCGCGGCTGCTGGCCGGCGGTCAGAGTCTCGTTCCGATGATGAATTTTCGCCTCGCACAACCCAGAGCCATCGTCGACCTCAATCGGATCCCCGAGCTCGCCTTTGTCGACGAAGAGGGCGAGGCGGTGAGGATCGGGTCGATGACCCGCCAGCGCCGGCTCGAATTCGAACCGCTCGTCGCGGCGAAGCTGCCATTATTGCGCGAGGCATTGCGCTGGGTCGGGCATCTGCCGACCCGCTCGCGCGGTACGATCGGCGGATCGATCGCCCACGCCGACCCGTCGGCCGAGATCCCGATGGTATTGCAGGCCCTCGAAGGCGAAATCGTCGCTCACGGGCCGCAAGGAGAACGGCGGATCGCGGCGCAGGATCTTTTTGACGCGGCGCTGACCACCAGCCTCGGCCCGCTGGAGATCATCACCGAGGTGCGATTTCCCGCGATGCCGGCGCAGGCGGGCTACGCCGTCGAGGAGTTCGCCCGGCGCAAGGGGGATTTCGCGATTGCCGCGGTCGCGGTGATGCTGGTGCGCGACGGCGAGCGCTGCACCAAGGCACGGCTGGCGACGGCGGGCGTCGGGCCCGCATCGATCCGCTTGCGCGATGCCGAGGCCGTGCTCCAACACCGAGGGCTGGGAGAGGCCGCGATTGAGGAAGCGGGAGACAAGGCCGCAGCGCAAGTCGACCCGGTCTCCGATCTGAACGGGTCGGCTGAGTACCGCCGTCATCTGACTGGTGTCTTGACGAGCCGTGCCGTCCTGAGGGCGATCACGCCCGCAACTTGAGAGGTCGACCCGATGTCCGAGATCCGCGAGATCAGACTGACCGTCAACGGGAAGAGCTATCAGGGACGCTGCGAGCCGCGCAAATTGCTCGTCGACTTTGTGCGCGAAGATCTCGGGCTGACCGGCACCCATATCGGCTGCGAGCACGGGATCTGTGGCGCCTGCACGATCTTGTTCAACGGCGAGGCGGCGCGCTCCTGCCTGATGTTTGCCGTGCAGGCGGAGGACGCCGTGTTGCTGACCGTCGAGGGCCTGGCCAAAGGCGACGAGTATCACCCGCTGCAGCAGGCCTTCCACGAGCACCACGCCCTGCAATGCGGCTACTGCACGCCCGGAATGCTGATCGCGGCACTCGATTTCCTCGCGACCAATCCCTCCCCGACCGAAGACGAGATCCGCGAAGGCATCTCCTCGGTGCTGTGCCGCTGCACCGGCTATGTCAACATCGTCAAGGCGGTCGCCGCCGCGGCGGAGGTGATGCGAGGAGCGAACGCATCGGAGCCGGCCGCGTGAGTGAAAGCCCCCCGCGGTGCCCTCACCCGCCTCGCTACGCTCGGCACCCTCTCCCGCACTGCGGGAGAGGGGGGACCAGACCGTAGGGCTGGGTGGGTGAGGGCACAAAAAGAGCGATGCCGGTGACCGACCGTCCTACCCCCTATGTCGGGCGCTCGCTGCTGCGGCGCGAGGACCGGCGGCTGCTGACCGGCCGGGGTCAGTTCATCGCCGACCTCGAATTGCCGCGCATGCTGCATGCGGCCTTCATCCGCAGTCCGCTCGCCCACGCGCATATCCGCTCGGTCGATCTGTCGCGCGCTGCCGCGGCCTCCGGCGTGGCATTGACACTGAGCGGCGCGGATCTGGTGCGGGAGCTTCCGCCGCTGCCCGACACCCAGCTCTCATTACCGAGCAAATGGATGAGCCGGGTCCAGCACGAGTTCCACAACCCGCAGCAACCCGGGTTGGCGTACGACAAGGTGCGGCACGTCGGCGAAGCGATCGCCGTGATCGTCGCCGAGAGCCGTTACGCGGCGGAAGACGCAGCCGAACTGGTGACGCTCGACCTCGAGCCGCTGCCGGCGATCGTCAATGCCGAGGCAGCACTTGCTTCCGACGCGCCACTGATCCACGAGCATCTGAAGACGAACCTTTTCGGCGAGTTTTCGATTGCCAAAGGCGATGCCGCCGCGGCGATGGCCGGCGCGCCGCACAGATTGCGGCGACGGTTCTATCATCACCGTTACGCGGCGATGCCGATCGAATGCCGCGGTGTGGCCGCCCTCCACGACTCGCGAACCGATACGATCACGATTTGGTCCGCCACCCAGGTCGTGCACTGGGTTCGCCGGGAGGTTGCCGCGATCTTGGGCCTACCGGAAGCGCGCGTCCGCTGTTTGGCGCTCGATGTCGGTGGCGGGTTCGGCCTCAAGGGTCATGTCTACCCCGAGGATCTGGTGATCCCGTTTCTGGCGCGACGGCTGGGGCGCCCGGTGCGCTGGCTCGAGGACCGGCACGAGCATCTGTTGTCCGCGGCGCATTCGCGCGACCAGTTGCACGAAGTCGAGGTCGGCTTCGACGGTGATGGCCACATCCTGGCGCTGCGCGACAATTTCATCGTCGATTGCGGCGCCTGGAACCCGATCGGCGGTGGTGTGCCCTACAACACCGCCGCTCATCTGACCGGCCCTTACAAGATCGACCATCTCGCGGTCTCGGCCCGCACCGCCGCAACCAACAAGGTCCCGAACACGGCTTACCGTGGTGCGGGGCGTCCGGAAGCAGTGTTCGCGATGGAGCGGGTCATCGACCTCGTGGCGGGGAGTTTGGGATTGGAGCCGGCGGAGGTGCGCCGGCGCAACATGATCCGCACCGAGGAGATGCCCTATCGCGCGGGTATCGCCTATCGCGACGGTGAGCCGATCGTCTACGACAGCGGGGATTATGCGGGCGGTCTGCAGATGGCGCTCGATGCCGTCGGCGGGGTCGCCGCGTTCCGCGACCGTCAGCGCGAGGCGCGCCGAGGAGGCCGATATCTGGGGCTCGGCATCGGCTGCTATGTCGAGGGAACCGGGGTCGGGCCGTTCGAAGGGGCGACCGTGCGGATCGATCCTTCCGGCAAGGTCTATGTCTCCTCCGGTGCGGCCTCGCAGGGCCAGGGGATGGAGACGATCTTCGCCCAGGTTGTTGCCGATGCATGGCAGGTCGCACCCGACGACGTCGTCATCTCGCTCGCCGATACGGCCGGGATCCCGAGCGGGTCCGGTACGTTCGCCAGCCGCAGCACTGTCACCCTCTCGGCGGCGATCCATCACGCGAGCGAGCGGCTGCGTGAGAAGGCGTTTGCGATCGCCGCCAATCTGTTGGAATGCGCCGCGGCCGACCTCGAGCTCCGCGACGGCGGGGTTGGCGTCGTCGGCGTGCCGGGAGCAGCGGTCAGCCTCACCAAATTGGCGCACGCGGCGCGCCCCGGCTGGGATCACGGCCGCCCGCAAGGCATCGATGCCGGGCTCGAGGAGACCCATTACTGGGAGCCGCCGACCGTCACCTGGAGCTATGCCGCGCATGTCGCGATCGTCGAGGTCGATCGCGAGATCGGGCAAGTCAAGATCGACAAATACGCGATCGCCCATGATTGCGGCGTCGTCGTCAATCCGCTCTTGGTCGAGGGCCAGATCGCCGGCGGCACCGCACAGGGCCTCGGCGGCATCCTTTTCGAGGATATCGTCTACGACACGGAGGGCCAGCTGCTGACCGGCTCACTGGCTGACTACATGGTGCCAACCGCGGACGATGTGCCTGGCATGGCGCTGATCCACCAGCATTCGCCCTCGCCCCTGAACCCGCTCGGTGTCAAAGGGGTCGGCGAAGGAGGTGCGGTCGCGCCACCGGCGGCGATTGCCAACGCCGTCGCCGACGCGCTGGCACCCTTCGGCGCCGAGTTCAACGCGACCCCGATCAAACCGGAACAAATCGTCGAAGCCGCCCGGTCGACCCTGCCGTCTGCTACCCGATCATAGTGCCGAGGCATGACACCGCCTCCCGGATTTAGGCCGCCTGAGTTAGCCTTTTG
Source organism: uncultured Alphaproteobacteria bacterium (assembly GCA_963703745.1). GTDB lineage: Bacteria > Pseudomonadota > Alphaproteobacteria > ATCC43930 > CGMCC-115725 > AP-15. The sequence continues at coordinate 1,455,731 of CAVPFL010000004.1, forward strand.
ACTCCAGCACGGAAATCGGCATCCAATCCTCGTGCGGCGGGTCGGTCAGGCAGGAGCGGCACCGTTCGATCAGGATTTCCGATGGGCGGTCGACATCACCGCGAATTTTCGCGGTGGCTTTGAAGAGCCTGATCGCCTCCGACCAGTGGCGGTCTTCATAGGCCGCAAGACCCACCTCATACATCCGGACCCATTCCGGGGTCGCAGTTTCCGCGCCTTCGGCCGAGCCGAGGAGCTCGTAAATGGCAAGTCCCCCGATACGGCCGTAGACAGCCACCCGGTCGAGCCGGCGGACGATGATGGCATCGCCGGCAGCTATGCGCGTTTCTTCCCCAATGATGATGTCGACGCCGTAAAGCTTGCCCAGCGGCTCGAGGCGGCTGGCGACGTTCACCGGATCGCCGATGACGGTATAGCTCAGCCGCTCGTTCGAGCCGATGTTGCCGACCAGCATGCGGCCGGTGTTGATGCCGATGCGCATCCGCAACGGTGTGCCCCCGCAACGCTCGGCGGAAGCCCGCTGCAACGCGAGCAGGCGCTGGCATTCCAGTGCGGCGCCGCACGCGTCAATGGCGTGCCGCTCGTCGGGCACCGGTGCGCCCCAAAACGCCATCACCCCGTCGCCAATAAACTTGTCGATTGTACCGCTTCGGCTCAGAACCGCTGTGGAAACCGCCTCCAGATATTCGGCCAGCACCGGCACCACGCGGTCGCCGAGCCGCTCGGAGATGCCGGTATAGCCGACGATATCCGTGAACATCACAGTCAGTGTCTGCCGCTGTCCTCCCGGGCGAGCCTCGACCCCGCGAGAGACCAATGTCCGAACGAGATCCGTCGGCATGTATTTCTGGAATGACGCGAGCCCCCGGCTCATCTGCAAAAGGGCGCCCGAGAGGTCGTCGAGCTCGCGCAGCGGTGAGGCGAGGCGGCTGACACGATCCAGTCGGAACGCTTCGATAAGCTTCAGCTGGCCGGCGATGCGCAGCAGCGGCGCAGTGACGAGACGGTTCGCCGATAAAATCGCGACGCCAGCGACGAGCAACGTCAAGCCTCCGAGCGCAATCAATAGGACCATGACATTGCGCCGGATCGAGGCGAGGAAGTCATCGGTCGGGATCACTGTCGCGACCACCCAATTATTGAACTTGAGCGGCGAGAAGGTGACAAAGTAATCCTTGCGATCGCTCGGGCTGGTTGCCTGCAGCTGGCGCACTTCGTGGAGGTCGGCGAGGCTCAGGCCGTGATGGCCATCGAGGAGGTCGGCCACAGCGGCCAGCATCGGATGGTCCCGGCCCATGCTCTCGAGCTCGGGCATTTCGCCCTGATGCTGGCGCTTGCGCGCCGCCGACACGGCGGACGCCACGATCCGGCCATTCCGGTTGAGGATGACCGCCGTGCCGGTCTTGCCGACCTGCAGGCCTGCGAGAAATTGGGAGAGCCGGTCCAGCTCGACGACAACGGCGAGCACGCCGGCAAAATCGAGGTTGATGACGATCGGTGTCGAGGTCGCGATCGCCGCCCCGTCGCGATACGGCAGGTGCGAAAGCATACTCCAACCGGGGCCGTCCTCGGCGACGGCACGCTGGTACCAGGCTTGCGCGGTCGCGTCGTAATCGCTCGGGGTGATCTCCCGACCACGAAACAGAACGTCACCAGGCTGAGGCGTATAGGTGTCGACCCTTTGCTGCCGAATTCCCGTCTCGGGGCTTTTTTTCACCTCGACCATGTCGATCTCGTCATCCGCGGCTTTGAGCGCGCCGAAAAAGGCTCCGTCGGGAAAGCCGAGGGCGATCCACGAGAGCGTCGGGTGAGATCGCAGCAGCGCCAGAAAGATGAATTCGCGCTTCGCCTCGTCTGTCGGCTTTATCGCCTCCTGAACGAAGATCGATTGAACCGCCTGCTGAACCGACCAGGCGTCGTCTAATGTCGCGCGCACCTCGTGCTGGACCGACCCGACGATCTGAAGATTGAGCTGCCCGACGACATCGGCGACGTTCCGTCGCGCGGCGTAGAACCAAGTGAGGTGGATCAGGATGGCGGTGATGGCGACTGCCAGCAGCACGAGGCCGGTAAGTGCCGTCCGCAACCCGAGCTTGCGATGATGTCGCGGCTTTGCAGGCGCCTCGACCAGTGGTGCAGGCGCGGCAGTCACCGGGGCGGTATCTTGTCCCCACGGGCGATCGGTCATTCCAAGAGCCTCTGCGCGAGCGTCTTGCCCCTCTCCGCCCGCTTGCCGGGGGGAGAGGGAGGGACCCGGCGCGGCGTCAGCCGCAAGCCCGCGGGCTTGATCCGCGGGGACGGGAGGGTGAGGTGGGGGCGCCGCTGCTCGGAACGGCGGGGATCCCCCACCTCACCCCGACCCTCTCCGCCCCCAAGGGCGGAGAGGGGGATATTTCGGCCCCCCGCCTGGCTGTGAGATCTGTGCATGCCCTAGCGCTCTGGCGCGAGGCCGTGTGCCACTGCGAGCCCCTCGGCGAAGATATGATGAAGCGCCGCGGCGAGATCGAAGTCGGGATCCCGCGAGATCGCGGCCGCCAGCGCCGCGGCGAGCACCAGGCCGTCGGCGAGCGCCGTCCGGAACGCGAAGGTTGCCGGGTCGAGCCGCCGCCAGGCGACTGCATCGCGAGCGCGGCGGATCTCCAGGTTTGAGCCGCCGCTTGCGAGGTCGACCGCAGGTACCTCGTTCTGCTGGTTCGCCTGCCAGATCGCATCAATCGGCCAAGGCGAGCCAAGGTAACGAACCGAGGGCTGCAGGCGGAGCGCTACATATGCGGCCTTATCTGCCGGAACCGCGGCGAGCTCTTGCAACGGCAGCGGGGCCGCCTCCCGGACGGTGCCGGCGATGTTGAGGGCCCATTCGAAACGAGCGACGTCGGCCAGATATGGCAGGGCCTCGCATGGCGCAAAGGCAGCAAGAAAATCGGCGAAGTCCGCGCCATACTCGACGAGGCAACGCGAATGCGGCGGATGCTCGCGCAGATATTCATGCGCGGCGTAGGCGAAAAAGCGCTTGTCGACCAGGCGGCACACCACCGGGAAATTGCCCTGCAACGCGGCGCCGAGCGTGGCGAAGGCGTGGTTGCGGTAGATGCCCACTCGCGCGGCTGGGTCGAGGCCGTCGCCGTGGATGGCGGCAACGATCTCGGCGGTGTCGCCGCCAAGCACGGCCTGCTTGAGCTGCAGCTGTAGCTCAAGCAGCGTCGACATATCCATGGATCTCGGCGAGCTTTTGCGCGTGGCGCACTTCGTCCAACAGGATTTCGAGCGCGGGAAGGTCCGTGTCCCACTCGATCAGTGTCGGCACGCGACCAAAGCGCCGGAGCGCCGCGGCGTGGAGGTCCCAAACGGGCTCGGCTACTCGCGAGCCGTGGTCGTCGATCAATATATCCACGTCTTCGGCAGCGTGGTGACCGGCAAGATGGATCTCGCCGATAGCTTCGACCGGCAGCGTGTCGAGATAAGCAATCGGGTCGAACCCGAAATTCTTCGCGCTGACGTAAATATTGTTCACATCACAGAGGATGCCGCAGCCCGTCCGGCGAGCGACTTGGGTTAGGAATTCCGGCTCTGGTATGCACGAATGGCGGTAGCGCAGGTAAGAGGACGGGTTTTCGATCAGCAGCCGCCGCCCGAGCGCCGCTTGTCCCTCCTCGACATGGCGGCAGAAGAGGTCGAGGCTCTCCTCGGTATAGGGGAGCGGCAGCAAGTCATTCAAGAAAGCTCCGGCAATCGCGCTCCAGGCCAGGTGCTCGGAAACCAGCATCGGCTCGATGCGCTCGATCAGCGCCTTAAAGCGGCCGAGATGAAACCGATCGAGCTCCTCGACGCTGCCCAGGGACAAAGCGACGCCGTGAAGGCTGACCGGGTAGTCATGCCGGAGCTCGAGAAGGCGGTCCAGGGCCACCGTCTCGGGCATGTAATTCTCGGCATGCACTTCGAGGAAGGCGAGCTTGGGCCGGACCGCCGCTATCTCCGGCATATGCGGCGCGCGCAGGCCGATACCCTCGCAGCAGTTCGACGCCGGTCGATGCGCGGTCATGACTGCGATCCCGCCGGACGGATTGGTCAGCTCCTCTTGAGGCTGCCGCCGTCGATCTTGGCGCAGGTTCCCGCCGGCACGTAGATCCAGGATTCCTTCTCGCGAGCCTGCTTGGCCTCGCCGGCGCAGGAGTGTGTCGAGGTTTGGCAGTCATTTTGCGAGGCGGAGGCTATACCGTAGCATTTCTCGGCCGTGAACTGCGGGGCTGGGGCCGGCCCGGCGCCGGCGGCAAGCGGCGATGCGAGGACCGCAGCGAAAGCGGCAGCGGCAAGCGAGATCGTCTTGCTGTCGAACTGCACGATTTACTCCTTTGGCTGGACCCTTCTGCTCACATTCACGGAGCGGGATCGACCTCCGAAAATGCCGAGCGTGTATCATATAAAGAGGCTCGGTGCCCGCGCCGCCCTTGTTCACGAAAATGTTGGCGTCTCTTTGCGCCCCCGGCGCTGGCAGACCGAACCCCCATTCGCAGCGCAACGGCGGGAACTAAGTCGCGCCCAGATAGACGTCGCCGCGCGCCATTACGAAGGCCACGCGCTGGAGCACAGACACGTCGCCGAGCGGGCTCGAATCCACGGCGATCACATCGGCCGATTTGCCTGACGCGATCGTTCCAACTTCGTCGGAAAGGTCGAGCAGCTTGGCGGCGTTGACCGTCGCTGCTTTGATCGCTTCGCGGGGACGCATTCCTGCTTCGACCATGAAGCCGAACTCACGTGCGTTCTGTCCGTGGGGCCCCACACCCATGTCCGTGCCGAAGGCTATGGTCACCCCAGCCTTGTGCGAGCGGGCGAGGGCCTCCTTGATCTTCACGCCGACGATCATCGCCTTCTCGATTTGCGCTGGCGTCAGCAGGCCGTCTCCCTTTGCCATCTCCAAAACCGTGACGCCGGCAATGATCGTCGGCACATGAAAAGCGCCTTTGGCGATGAACAGCTCGAGCGAGCGAGCGTCGAGGAAGCTCCCATGCTCGATTGAGTCGACCCCCGCTTCGAGCGCCGCGTTAATGCCGGCCGCGCCATGCGCATGGGCAGCGACGCGCCGGCCGAGGTGATGGGCCGTTTCGATGATCGAGCGGATCTCGTCGTCGGTGAATTGCTGGTCGAGTCCGGCCTTGATGTTGGAGAGCACGCCGCCGGTTGCCACGAACTTGATCGCGTCCGCGCCATGGCTGACCTGGCAACGCACCGCCCGGCGACATTCGTCAACTCCGTCGCAAATTCCCGACGGAGATTGCACGCAGGCGCAAACGTCGTGGCGATAGCCATAGGTCTGGCCATGACCGCCAGTCGGCGAGAGAATGGCGCCGACGCAAAGAATTCGCGGCCCTGCGACCTTCCTCTCGGCAATGGCGGCCCGCAATGCGAAAATAATCTCGGGATTACCGATGGCGCCGACGTCGCGTACCGTCGTGAAACCGGCGTCCAGTGTGACTGCCGCGTGGTGAGCCGCATCGAAACCGACCTTGGCATCCGAATCCTCGACCCTGCGCAATCGGGATTCCCGGTCGAGCTGCGAGGTCAGGTGCACGTGGCAATCGATGAGGCCGGGAAGGACGAATTTGCTGCGAAGATCGATCAACTCAGCGCCCAGAGGCGGATCGATGAAGCCGCCCGACACCGCCTTGATCCGCTCGCCTTCGATCAGAATGCTCTGCTCCGACTTGGGCTCTGTGTCTGGATCGGCGAGCAAAAAGCCCGCGTGAATAACCTTCGTCTTCGCGGACCCGGTTGAATTGTTTGCCATGGTCTCTCCCGTCCGAAATTAAATATCGGGCAATCCTGGACCTAGTACCACGCTGGTTAAATTAGCGAACGTTGCAACCGCATGTCACCGCTATCGTCACTCCCGCGAAAAGCGGGGGTCCAGAGCCTGCCCCTGGCTTGAACAGGGGGGTGAGTGCGGAGGATTGCGCCCTGGATGCCCGCTTTCGCGCAGGGCTGTCCGGGGAAAATCTTGCGGCCGGATAACAGAGCAAAACGACCCGCCGATTTCGTCTTGGCCGGGCTTGTCCCGTGGGCCTTCAGCCCACGGACTGGTTCCGTGGGCATCCGCGCCTTCGAGCGCCCGAAGCAAAGACGTGGATGCGCGGATCAAGTCCGCGCAAGACGACTTAAGCCGTGATGCCCCACTCTCCCAGCCACCCACCCTGGCTGGTCGCAACATCGGCCGATGCCTCAGAGCGGGCGCTAGCCGATGCCAGCCCAAAGGTCCAGGCTGCTACTTGATGAGCATCCCGAGCGGGGTGAGCGGACCAATGGGCATCAGTTCAAAGGTCAAAAGGTTCGCTTGGCCGAGCGGCAATGCTTTGAGCAACGCGTCGGCTTCCGCGACCGAGTCCACGGTCATCAAGAAAATGACGCCCGCGTTGTTATCGCGCAGCCAGAACTGCTCCATCTTCCCGTCCACGTAGAGTTTCAGGGTGGCAGGAACTTCGTCGGGAAGGTACTTCTGCCGCTGCTCGGGAGTGAGCGGCTTAAGCGTGCCAATCGCCATGACTTTCATGCTCATCTCCAAGACTAAATTGCCGTGTTCCCCACCGCCGGTGGCGGTCACTCCCCGTGGACTTGCGTCAGTTCCTATTATTAAGATAGATTTCTATGAGGACAAAACCGGTAGAAGCCCGGCGGCGTCGCGGTTAGCGTTAGCCCCCGCTGGAATTGTCAGCCGATCGCGCGGTGACGGCGCCAGCCTATCCAGAAGTCCACTCGGTGATGGTAAAACAGCGCGCGCCCGGCCGCAAGCGGGTGGAGGATGGTGACACGTCGAGCGCTCGGCAGGCTGTCCCAAAGCGCAAGCGATTGTCGGCGGCGGGATCGCTGACCACATGTAGGTGGACGGTTTTGTCCGCATCGAGTTGAGGACCTTGCGCACCCACCTGACTTAACGAGGAGGAACGGAATGGCCCGCCGCAGCCCACCCCGCAAAGTCACCTATTTCGAACCGGTCCCGCCGCGCCTAGCGCGCAACACCGTCATCCAGTCGACGTTCGAAGTCGGCCGCCGCTTCCGCTGCACGATGCGCGTCGATTGTGCCCGGCTCGACCCCGGCGCGGTGATCCGGCCGGTAGCCGGCGAATGGCACCCGCGTATCCCCGAGCGCCTCGACGAAGAGGAGCTCGCGGACTGGCGCGCCGGCCGCAATGCGGTCTATCAGCTCGCCGCACTGACAATCGGCGCGCGCCTCACGGTCGCCGATGCATAAGCCGTGCGTGCATGAAGGGATGATGCGTATGGACGCATGAGGTCAATCGCGACTCTGGCCGCGCGGCGAACCGCAGCGCCCGTCAACGGCGTCAAAGACGCATAAAATAGCCTTGCGGAAAATCGCCCCGCCAATAGGAGCGGCGGGTGCGCACGCCCTTTTGCCTTTGTAGCGATTTGCTTCTTTCGGTCTCGGCAAGCCGGTTGAGGGTCGATAGCCGCATCGTTACTCTTGCCCGTACGCGCGGGATTTACACGATACTATCGATTGCGCCCACGACATCGTTGATGAATGTCGTAACCTGCGAGACGTTGCTGCGGTCAATTAGCCATGGTGTCCGCGGAACCATCGGCTGCAAGTCCCCTTCGTGGACAATCTTGTTCCGCCGGTCAACGATGATTGCCAGGCGCTTTCGCAGGTCCGCTGAAACTGCTGTCACTGTTGCAGTAGTGGCCCCCAGCTTAAGCGCGATTTCGTTCCAGAGCGCGCACGGCGACACCATACGTATCCCATCGGCGATATCGTCGGGGTGTTGATACGTCACCCGGCTAAGCCGGGTGCGGACCTCCAGCTCGAATGCCGCGCTCCGGTCCGCCGGCGTCCCCGCAGCCTGTATCCGCATCAACGCTTCGCCGGAGACCTGAAATCGCGCGAAGCCCGGACAGATTGGCCGTGCGCCCGCGAATATCTCGACGAGGTTCTTCGTCACCAGTTCGTGCACGTACAGGTCCAACGCGCTGACCCGTGCGGCCCATTCCGCCCGGAGCAGCTCATCCGGCTGCAGCGCGGCCGTCGCGTTCGCCGTGACGTAGCCGTGCAGCGCCACGAACAGCTCGCTGCGCTGCCACACGTCGTCGAAATAAGTCTTTGGCGTCATGACCGCTCATGCCGTGAGGGCGATCACCCTTTCGGCACACTGGCGAAACGCTTGTTCAAAGACCGTCATGCTTTCTTTGGCCTGATCCCAGACGACGCCAAAGCCGACGATCTCCGGCATAAGGGCATAGACAGGGACCTGGTGCTCCTGCGACAGCGCGATGAGGCTGTTGAAGTCCGCCACTTCCATGATCGGCGTCCACGGGTCCAACCCGGACTTCGCCTTGTACTGCGCTGTGTTCAGCAGCTCCGCCTTCTCGAGGCTCGGCACCAGTTCGTTCTTCAGCCCGTCAACGAGCTGGTCAATCCAGTGCTGAAAGGCCGAGCTGGCCTTGCCGCTGCGCGGCCGGTATTTCTGAATCACGGCGCCAATGAAGGTCGCCTTCGACTGTGGGAAGGGGTAATCGGCCGTCCGCAGCACATCGATGGAATAGGCCGTCTTTGCCCACGCCTTCCAGCGCGGCAGGGTCTTGGCCAGCGACGTGAGCGCCATCGAGGAGAAGTAATCCGGGTGCAGCGGTACGATGAAGTAATCTCCGGTCATCATAAGGTTCTGGTTCATCGGCCCGAGGCTGGGGCTCATATCGACGAAGACATATTCAGCGTTGTATTTCGAGGCCGTCGCATCGAGCAGGTACCGGACCGCCCCAGGCATGTTCCGAAGCGCGAGCAGCGACCCGCTCAGCTCCTGTGCGATGCCGAGCGTCGTCTCATATTCCGCCATACCGATGTGCCCCGGCAGGAGGAAGATGTTACCGTTGCCCGGCACCTCCACGCACTCTGCGCCTACGATCTGCTTGGGCTTGGATTCGAATGCCGGCGACAGCGCGTCCTTGAGATTGTTCGGTGGGTCCGATCGGTACGAATCCTCCAGGTCGTCCACCCCTTTGTAGCCGAGGACCATACCGGTGAGATTGCACTGCGGGTCGAAATCCGCGATGAGGACGCGCTTGCCCATCAGTCCAAGCATCCAGCTCAGGTTGAAGACCGTCGTCGTCTTCGAGACGCCACCCTTGTGGTTGAACAGGTTGATTATCTTCGCCAAGGCCCTGGGGCTCACTCGCTGGTGCGGGCCGCGGCCTCGCCCGCGGCGGTGCACCTTAACGCATTTCCCGGCCTTGACGGAGTCCCGTCACTTCCGACCTACGCGCTGCATTGAACCTCTTCGCACCCCGACGCAAGACCTGCTGACGCTCTCCTAGCCTTGGTCGCTTCGACGAAGCCAAGGTCATTTACGCCAAGGTCCATTTACATGGCTAATGAGGTATTCCGGCTCGGCGACGGCCGAGCCGTCGCGATGTCATCAAGGACGATCTCGCCGAGCTGTGCAAATACGGCATCGATATCCGATGAAAGTGATTGAGGGAGGTTTATGTGTGACAATGTCCTTTACCCATCATCTATGACAGTTCAAAAGAATCCTGCTCCATCTGTTTGATATCGTAATCCATCTTCTCAGTATACCAAGCTTCGCTATCTCCGAAAGCGTTAATTAGCTCCCACATTCTATTGTAGGTACTTCCACTGAATCCGGTAAAACATGCAAGATAGAGGTCACCGTATCTTTTTTCTTTCCTAAGACTAACCCGCACAGAGGATTGCCGTCTTATAAAGTTGGCGGCATGCCGAAGGGTCCGCTCAGAGTGAAAACCAAATACTGATACTCGGACTCGAGGAAGACTCTTTATCTGCGCTAGACTTGGAGCATCTAACTCATCGAGGCGGGAACGAGCAGCAGTATTCACCTTGGAATCGGTTTCGCGTTCCAAGATTTCAGCAAGAACTGTGCGGTTTGTTAACTGCCATACAGCAGTCTCTCGTACCTGGAAGGCTTCATCAGTGCAGGCTACTGAGGCGAGAGTTCTTTGATCGCGTAGCCTCCATGTAGCAAATTCGCGAAGCTCTGCGTCGACGCCTGACGTTGCGACAACAGCAAATGCCGCCTGGGACGTGAGTTTGAGCGCCGCCGCTTCGCGAATGGCAGGAATGGAGTCTGCTCGTGCAATCTCGCCAAGCACGCTTTGATCGGTAAGCTTGTCTACCGCCGCAGCACGCACTTCTGGTTTCTCGTCGTTCCGGGCGACAGTCGCGAGTGCACTCTGCTTGGTTAGCTTTTCGACCGCCGCCTTGCGAATTCCAGGGTCGGGATGCCTCCACCGCGGCCTGAATAGGTCGAGGAGTGTCATTTATCAAAGACCTTCTGCCTGGGTCGGAGACATGCGATCCGTCCCCGCAATGCTTTACGTCGCAAAGAAGCTTGCCGCTTTCTCCGGATTGTGGCCGCGTCGATCGTACAGCTTCGTCGTGCTCGGGTCACGATGCCCGGCGGCTTTCTGCACGTCCTCGAGCTGGGCGCCGTTCTCAAGCGTCGTGGTGATGAACGTCGCCCGCATCGAGTGCGCGGAGTAGCCGCGGTCGAGCCCGAGCTCGCCGGCGCATTTGCGCACCACGCGATCGATCGCGTCCGGGTCCATGCGCCGGCGTTCCTCCTGGCGCTTGCCGTTGTGTTTGAGCGGCCGGAACAGGGGGCCGTCGATGTCTGCGTCGTGGCCGGCGAGTTCAAGATAAGCGCGCAATCGCGCCGCCGTCTGCGGATTGATCGCCAGCGCGTCGCGGCGGCCGCCCTTGTGCGACACCCGCAATGAATCAAAGCCCCGGTTCTGGTGCAGGTCGCCGACGGTGAGGGCGGCGATCTCGGCGCGGCGGAGTCCGACCTGCAAGCCGACCGACAGGATCGCGCGATCGCGCAGGCCGGCGACTGTGTCCTCCGCCGGCGCGTCGAGCATCTTGCGCGCCTGGGCTTTCGAGAAGGCGAGCGTCGTTCCTTCATCGCGATTGATCGGCGGCCGTTCGACTTCGCCGACGGGGTTCTTCGCCGCGTGGTTGACGCATTCGGCTTCCCATGTCCCAATCAAAAGTCTCCTTGAGATCACATCGCGCTACTGGGCAGCAGAGCAATCGCCTGTACCAAGGATGTCGATCGAGACCCGGCCGGCAGAGACGTTCGTTCGACAGCCGGCGGGCGTATTATCAACGCTGACCCCGCGAACTGTTCCCTTTATTTTGGTTTGGAGGTGACCGTCGTCGGTGCGCTGGATTGAGATGAAATGGACCGATTGATCCGTCACGGCCCGACGCTGGGCGATGACGTAGCCTACGCCAAGCGATCCACCGGCCAAGGTCGTCGCAAGTGCAGCATAAAGTGCATATTCCGATAAATGCGTTGCATGCCTGCGCGCCGCCTCGAGGCGTGACGAGTCGCTATCCTGACCTTCGGCGAGCCGTTCAGCCCGGCGTGACAGGTTGTGGGCCATCGACACGGCGATCAACGCGAGCATGCCGCCTAACATCGCACACAGCAGAACAACGATGACGGCGAGGTTGAGCCACCAGGGGGCCGTCGCCGGATCGTATTTGCTCGCGAGGAACGCGAAGAATCCCGCGATCAGTAGGCCGCAGTAGACGATGATGTTGTTGCCAAGGGATGCAATCAGTGTCGCCTGTGCATTCCCGGGTACCCGCGGACCATCGGCCATATTCAGCAGTCGTCTATGATGCTTGCGAAAATCTGATGTCCTCGCGGATCCTGCGTGCCGGAGCCGATGATCGACCTCAGCGTGCGTGGGTGATTGAGCACCGTGCCAAGTCGCTCCCGGGTCAGCCTGCCGCGGCCGTCGATCCGCTCGGAGGCGGCATCCTTGATCGGAGAACTGTAAATTGCCGGGAACAGGCTCTCGGCCGTAACGACGGTGTTGCGCGACAGCTCGTTGACGCGGATAACGATTAAGCGTCCGGCCATGGTCAGGAGGAATCCATCGCGCTCCAGGAATTCCTGTATTTCGAAATCTTCTCCAAATCCCACGCCCGACTGACGCCGGCGCAGCCGTTCGCAGTCAATCCAGGCTCCGGCGATTGCGTCGGCCTGCGCTCGCAGAAGGTTTCGGACTAGACCTCTCGTCGGGTCGTCGGCGTAGTAGTCTCTGTCGAACGCATGCATCGCGCGCTCGAGCTCTGCCGCTGGTAAGCTCACAGGGGGGCCCTCCTGTCCGTGGTCGATTGCAAGTGCCGAAGCTTTCACTACTAGGCCGACATTCGCCAGATACCCGGCGGTTTCGACGGCAGGATCGCGCCTTTGATCGGCTTGGACAACGACAAACCGGAGGCAGATGTTCGCCGACATCGTGTCGCTGATCGCCCAGCCGCGGGCGCCGCGCGCGCCCGTATGAGCGTCGCAGGGGTGTTGTGCGGCAAGAGGCGACAGGAAGGTATGCGTCGCGGCGGCCGTATCGGCCCAATTCGGCGTTTGTCGCCCTCGCCGTAGCCGCTGGCGAAAGGAGCTAAAAGCCGGCAGCGACCGCCGGTCGCGCTTGCTCCTGAGCCGTCGAGTTTTGCTTTGATCGGGGTTGGTGGCCTCCGCCTCCTGCGTCGCCGTGCGACCTGACGACGGTCGGCCCAGTCCGAGAGCGAGCCGCGAAATCGTGCTTTGCCGACGCCATAGCTGCGGGCGAGTTCAGCAAGGATCGCGCCCTCCGCTCGGCGTCGGCGGGCCTCGGCCTGCTGCGCTGCCGTCAATTTCGGCGGAGGACCCATGTGCTGACCGCGCTTTTGCGCCCGGCTACGGCCCTCGCCGGTGCGAGTTCGGATCAGGTCGCGCTCCACGTCAGCTAGGCCGCCGAGAACGGCAATCATCAAGCGTCCGGTGCTGGTGTCGGTGTCGGCGGCTGCTCGGCCAGTGATCGGAATTGCGCGTTGGCCTCCACGATCTGCTTGACGATGGCGAACAGGTCAAAGGTGCGGCGCGCGAGGCGGTCTATCCGCGTCACGATCGCCGTATCGCCGGGGGCAAGGTGTCTGAGCATGTCGAGAAGCTGGCGGCGGTCGGCGCGCGCGCCGGTCAACTTCTCGCGGTAAATCTTGGTGCATCCCGCGCCGCGTAGCTGCTCAAGCTGGGCATCGAGCGTCTGCCTGTAGATGCTGACGCGGGCATAGCCGAGGCGGCGGTTTTGCGGATGAGTTTCGGTCATATCTTGCGGCAAGCGTAACCCCAGACCCCAAGAGTAAAGACCCGCTTACCCGCGGCTGGACGAAGGATGCGCATAGGGCTGATGGCCCCACTGGGCGCCAGGCCGAGCGGGCAATACAGCCGCCGAGGCGAGATTCCGCTGCAGACTCGCTAACCTGATCGGTGGCGCAACCATCTGCTGCCCGCTGGCGGCGATCCGGAGCGCAGGCCGCAACTCTGAGATTGTTGGGATAAGTCCCACTGTCACGCCCACTCCAATAGTGGGCACGATTTCAGTTGACCTAAAACCGAACCCGCATCTTAATCCCCCTACGGGATACCCGGGAGGTCGTCCGATGCGCGAGGCGTTGCTGCGCGACATCGCCGAATTCTGTCGTGGGGCCGGCATCGCGGAATCGACGTTCGGGCGGCTCGCCGTCAACGACGGAAAGCTGGTCGGGCGGCTGCGCCTCGGCGGCCGGGTCACGACCGATACCGTCGAACGCGTGCGCGCCTTTATCGCCCGCGAGCCTCACCCTCCTGTCAACGGTGTGCCCGTTGCCGTGCCGGTGCCGCTCTCGGCGCCCAACGTGGCGGCTGCCCACAATTTCCGCTTTTACGACAATCGTCAGAAATACCTGCTGTTTGTCACCACCTGCAGCGAGAAGCAGGTGATCGCCCAGCGCGTCGGCCTGGAGCTGGCCAACATCCATCCGCGCCCGCCGGCGTTGCGCGTGTTCGACGCCGGCATGGGCGACGGCACGGTGCTGGCGCGGACGATGCGCGCGATGCACACCCGCTTCCCGACCATGCCGTTCTACATCGTCGGCAAGGAGCTGAGCGTCGAGGACGTCCGGCTGGTGCTCGAAAAGATGCCCGACCGGCTCTACGAGCATCCCGCGATGGTCCTGGTCATCACCAACATGTTCTACTCCGAGGCGCCGTGGCTGAAGCCCAACTCGGTGACCTCGGCCACCAGCCTCGTCTGGCACGAGCTCTCGCTGACCGGCAACACGGCGCACGAATTCGAGGCGCAGATCACCGATCTGCAGCCCTTCCTCGCCGAGCACTGGGGCGCCCGCATCAGCCCCAGCACTGGCAATCCGGTCTATGAAAAGCCGGTCGTGCTGGTGATCTATCGGGACGACCACAAGTTCCTGTTGGACCAGGTCCGCCCGCGCCGCGGCTTTACCAACGCCGAATACGATTTGGTGATCGCCTCGCAACCCTATCGCGCCCGCGCCCCGATCGAGTTCAAGGCGAAGCGGGTCGTGGCCCCGCTGGCGCGCAGCTTGGCGCCGGGCGGGCGGTTGATCGCGATCCACTCACACGGTCACGACCCGGGGCTGGAGGTCATTCAAAAGGTCTGGCCCGGCGAGAACCCGTTCACCACCGATCGCCACGCCTTATTGCGCGCGACCAAGGCGGAGCTCGGCAGTGCCGGGCGCGAGCTCAATTTCGGCGCCTATGCCGAGTCACGCTCGCTGTTTCGCTACGACATGCACACCTTGCCCAGCGAGATCAGCGAGACGATCGGCACCTCGACCTTGTTCGCGGCCTGGAACGCCGCGGTCTATGTCGCGCAGGTCGAGGACGAGCGGCTGTCGGAGGCGATCAGCAGCGGCGCCTACCTCGAAGCCACCAGGGAGGTGCTGCGCGTCCATGGCGGGCTGTGGTTCTGGGACGAGTCCTACGTCATTTCGCGCAAGCGGGGGTTGGGCTGATGAGCGCCGCGATCAAAGAACCGCGTGCGGCACCCGATCTCGCGCGGCACCGAGCGACGGAGCTTGTCGCCGCGTGCTCGATCGAGATCTCGCCGCGCGACGACTTCGCCGGAGAAAGGCTGCGTGAGCTGCTCGATCCCGGCATGACCGTGTTTGTCAATTACCCGGGAAGCGTTACCCATCACGACGTCGTCGCCGCCTGCGCCAGGCTGCGTGGCGCTGGTTTCGATCCGGTGCCGCACATCGCGGTGCGCCGGCTGGCGAGCTTCACGCAGGCGAGCGACTTCCTGCATCGTGCCGTGGCCGAGGCGGGTGTGCGGCGTGCCCTGATCATCGGCGGCGACCCCGACCACCCGGTGGGTCCGTTCCCCGACGCCTACGACCTCCTGGCGTCCGGCCTCCTCGAGCGCTGCGGCCTGCGCGAGGTCGCCTTTGCCGGTTACCCCGAAGGCCACCCTAGGATCGCCTCGCGCGCCCTCGACGAGGCCTTGCGGGCCAAGGTGGCGTTGGCGCGCCGGCAGGGCCTCGATGCGTCGCTGGTGACTCAGTTCGGCTTCGACGCCGCGCCGATCCTGCGCTGGATTGCCGCGCTGCGCGCCCAGGACATCGTTTGCCCGGTCCTGGTCGGCATCGCCGGGCCCGCGACCGTCGCGACATTGGCGAAGTTCGCGGTACGCTGCGGCATCGGCGCATCGTTGCGCGCGCTCGCCCGCGGCCACACGGCCTTTGCGCGGATCCTCGCCGAAGCCGGCCCCGAGGCCTTGATCGGCGCGCTGGTGGCGGAGGAGGATCCCCGCCGACCGATCGACGGCCTGCACGTCTTCACCTTTGGCGGCGTCCGTCGCACCGCCGAGTGGATTCGCGCGGCCGGCGTAAAGGAAGCCGTCTGAATCTGTCCAAGGCGACCCTTCGCCATCTCCGTGTCAAGATCGACGTGTATCTTATGTGGCAGGATGATCGCGGCAGAGCCTCGTCGGGCCGGGCCAGAGAAACCAATTCCCGGTTATTTCCCGGTTACGTCTTTTGGTTCCGGGTTTTCAACGAATGGGTTCCCGGTTTATCGAAACCGGCAATGGGTTCGTAAGTACATGATTCTAAAGGTATTGTTGATAATGTGGTAATCGATTCAGCGGGTAATTGGAGATTTTTACCCGGTTTTTCCCGTGAGAACCGGGAAAGTCGATATCAAAGGCATCGGGCTATCGGGTCATTTGTCGAGCCAGGCGTCCTCCATGCGCCAACCGTTGAAGATGCTGTTGACCATGATCGTGAGGCCCTTGACGTAGGGCTGCCAGCAGGTCGCGGCGCGGTAGTAGAAGATGATCGGGCGAGCGCCGTCCTGCTGCAGCCGCCGGTCGATCTCCCACACCAGCCGCTGGCGCTTCTCGCGATCGGGCTCCATCGATTGCCGGTCGATCAATTTGTCGATCTCCGGATTGCAATACCGGGTGACGTTGAGATCGGCCCCGCACACATAGTTCGTGTAGAAGATCGGGTCGGGATCGTCGATCGCGCCGGCGCCGAGGTTCAGGCCGACGACGTAATCCTTGCGCAATAGCTTGGGAAACCAGACGGCGGTATCGACCGGGTCGAGCTCGCCATTGATGCCGATCGTCTTCAGCTGGTCGATCAGGATGATCGCCGGGTCGCGGGAGATCGGGATGTTGCGGGCCGACACCTTGACCGCGAGCGGATGGTCGGGCCCAAAGCCGAGCTTCGCCATGATCCCACGCGCCTCGGCCCGCCGCTTCTCGACATCGGGACCGTAGCCGGGCAGGTCTGTCAACATCTCGGGCGGCAGGCCCCAGATCCCAGCGGGGGGCGGCAGCATGGCGCCGCCGATATCGCCTTGTCCCTCGTCCATGATGTCGATGAAGGCTCTGCGGTCGAGGCTCAATGCCATCGCCCGCCGGATCTCCGGGTTGTCGAAGGGCGGAACCTCGCGGTTGATGATCAGGGTTCGGTTGGCGTTGAGCGGCGCCACTTCGCAGATCGCCTGCGGGGCTTGGGCCTTTAGGTCCTTCAGCAGCGGGATCGCGACGTCATAGGGCCAGGTCATGTCGAACTTGCCGGCGGCGAAACCGAGGATCGCCGTCGACCGGTTCGGGACGATCGTCCATTCGATGCCGTCGAGATAGGGCCGGTCGTTCTTCCAGTAATCGGGATTGCGCCTGACCCTGATCGTTTCGTTGGGTTTGAACTCGACGAATTTGAAGGGACCCGTGCCGATCGGGTGGGCGCGCATGTCGCGCGGTGGGACGTGGCAGGGATAGACCGGCGCCAGCCCGGAGGCGAGCAGGGCGAGCAACGCCGGCTGCGGCCGCTTCAGCTCGAACGCGACCGCGAAATCACCATTCGTGGTCACTCCTTCGAGGTTCTGGTACCAGGCCTTGCGCGGATTGATGCGGAGCTTCTCGCTCGACTTCCCGGTCAAGAGGTCCCAGGTGCACTTGACGTCATTGGCGGTGAAGGGTTTGCCGTCGTGCCACTTGACGCCTTGGCGAAGCGTAAAGCTGAGCTCCTTCCCGTCTTCGCTCCACGACCAGCCCGTCGCAAGCTCCGGAACGATCGCTTGCAGGCTGTTCTGCGCCACGTGCTGGTCGTAGAGGAGCAGATTGTTGAACACCCCCATCATCGGCATCGTGGTCGATATTGTCGCCTCTTCGAGGATCGACATGCTCGCCGGGCTGTCGCGATGGTAGATCTTGAGTGTCCCGCCCGGCTTCTGGGCCAGTGCCGGATCGCCGGCGCAGAGCGCAGATAGCAGCAAGCCCGCTGCGAGGATGGCGCGAAGGGTCATTTGTACCGTCCGCCCTCTGATGGTCGGCTCCAGGTTACCACGCTCGGCGCGCTCGGTTATGTTTCGGCGATGACGGCAGAGCTCGAGACAAAGCGCATGCGGCTCGCCGCCGTCGAGCGCGAGCTCGCCGCACTCGGCATCCGGCACGACCTCGCCATGTCAGAGTTCAAATTCGACGAGGCGCGGGAGGTGCAGCAGCGGATCGAGGTGCTCGAGCGGGAACGGAGAGAGCTCGTCGACGCACTGCCCCCACCCGCCGAGCCGCCTGCCGCGGCGCCCAAGCCGGGGATGGTCCGACGCCGGCGCCTCGCGCACCGACGCCGCCGGCCGCTCCGCCGCTAAACCATTCGTTAGCGCCAGAGCTGACGGCTGGCGAGTGTCGCACCTTGCGCCAAAGCTTCGAGCTTGACCCAGGCGATGTCCGGGTGGACGCGGCCGCCGAGCCCGCAATCGGTCGAGGCGATGACCCGTTCGCGGCCGACCAAATTGGCAAAGCGCAGGATGCGCTCGGCGACCAGCTCAGGATGCTCGACGACGTTGGTCGCGTGGCTGACGACGCCGGGAAGGATAATTTTGCCGTCGGGCAGTTTAACGTCCTGCCAGACCTTCCATTCATGCTCGTGGCGGACATTACCGGCCTCGAACGAATAGGCGCCGGCATTGACCGCCAGCATGACCCCGACGATGTCACGCATCGGGATGTCGGTCGTGTGAGGGCCGTGCCAGCTGCCCCAACACAAGTGGAAGCGAATGCGCTCCTGCGGCAGGCCGCGCAGCGCATGGTTGAGCGCCTCGACCCGCACCATGATGAACTTCCGGTAATCCTCGACGTTGGGCTCGGGATCGATCATGTCCCAGCCCGTCGCGGTCGCCGGATCGTCGAGCTGGAGCACGAGCCCGGCATCGACGATCGCCTTGTATTCCTCGCGCATCGCCTCGGCACAGGCGTAGAGGAAGTCCTCGTCGCGCTCGTAGTAGGTATTCGGGATGCGGTAGGCGCTGCCCGGGGCGACGGCGGTCATGAAGCCCTCTTCAACCCCGGCCGCGGCCAGCGCCGCTTTAAAGTTGGCGATGTCGGCCCTGATCGCGACGTGCCCGGTATAGGTCAGCGGGCCGACGCAGACCGGTCCGGTCATCGGCCGCGGACCCATAAAAACACCCGAGACCGGGTCCGCATAGGCGGCGGCGAACCGCACGCGGTCGCGCCGGCTGGCGGCGTTGGTCAGCACGATCTCACCCGGACGGGGGCGTCGCGGGGTCATATGGTCGAGGCTCGGCCCGCCGAGCTCGAGCCCGCCCAGCCGCTGGAACGCATAGTTCCACCACGCGCCGTAATTGACCCCAACTCCCGACCGACTTGCCGAATTCGCCGTCGCCTGGGACGTCGATGCCGAGTTCCTTCTGATGACCCACAACGTCGCTTACTGCCGCCTGCAAAGTCTCCTGAAACGCATCCTCGTCGGTCGTCTCGCCAGCCTCACGCGCGCGGTTTGCCTCGATCAGGTCGTCGGGGCGCGGCAGGCTCCCGGCATGGCTCGTCAGGATATGGTCGGAGCTCGCCCTCATGACCTCGCTCCCCAGAGCTGGCGGCTGGCCAGTGCCGCGCCCTGAGCCAGCGCCTCGAGCTTGGCCCAGGCGATGTCCGGATGGACCCGGCCGCCGAGGCCGCAATCGGTCGAGGCGATGACCCGCTCGCGGCCGACGAGGTTAGCGAACCGCAGAATGCGCTCGGCGACGAGCTCGGGGTGCTCGACCGCATTGGTCGCATGGCTAACGACGCCGGGAAGAATCAGCTTGCCGTCCGGCAATTTGACATCCTGCCAGACCTTCCACTCGTGCTCGTGGCGGACATTGCCGGCCTCAAACGAATAGGCCTGGGCATTAATCGCCAGCATGACCTCGACGATGTCGCGCATCGCGATGTCGGTCGTGTGGGGCCCGTGCCAGCTGCCCCAGCACAAATGAAAGCGGATGCGGTCCTGCGGCAGGCCTCGGATCGCGTAATTGAGAGCCTCGACCCGGACCATCGTGAATTTCCGGTAGTCGTCGACGGTGGGCTCGGGGTTGATCTGGTCCCAATTCTCGGCGATTGCTGGATCGTCGAGCTGCAGCACGAGCCCGGCATCGAGGATCGCCTTGTACTCCTCGCGCATAGCGTCGGCGCAGGCGTAGAGCAACTCCTCCTCGGTCTTGTAATGGGTGTTGCCGATCCGCGAGGCGCTCGCCGGGGCGATCGAGGTCATGAACCCCTCCTCGATCCCAGCCGCAGCCAACGCCGCCTTGAACCGGGCTATGTCGGCGGTGATCGCCTCGTGCCCGATATAGGTCAAGGGTGCCACGCAAACCGGGTGGTTGGCGGGCCGCGGCCCGGTGGTAATTCCGGAATCCGGATCGGCATAGGCGGCCGCAAAGCGCATACGGTCGCGTCGGTCGGCAAAGCTCGTCAACACCACCTCACCCGGGCGGGACCGCTGCGCCGGCAGCTCATAAAGGCCGAGCCCGCCCATATCGAGCCCGCCTAGCCGCAGGAACGAATAACGCCACCAGGCACCGTAATTGACCCGGTGCCCCATCGACTTGCCGAATTCGCCGTCGCCCGGGACCTCGATGCCGAGATCCCGCTGGCGGCGCACGACATCAGTCACCGCCGCGGTCAGCTTTTGCGTCAGCGTTCGTTCGTCGTTTGTCCCCCAGGCCTCGATCAGCTCATCCGGCCGCGGCAGGCTGCCGGCATGGCTGGTCAGGATGTGGTCGGAACTGGCTCTCATGATCCTCCCCCAGCAGCAGTTCGCATTTATGCGATGCCGAATTGAGCGATCCCATTCTGCCCCATCATGCGGGCGATCAGCGCCTCCGGGACATTGGCGTCGCGTAACCGGGCGATGGCGTCCCAGGCGCTCGTCGCGTCATGGTGCGGGTAACGCGAGCCCCAGACGACTTTTGCGGCAAAATCCTGCGGCAATTTCTGGATCAGCCGTTCCTCGGCGTCAAAGCCGAGCATGACATTGCCATGCTCCCACACCTCTTCGGGCTCGGTGCTGACCGGATAATGATGCAACAGCGGGATCACCCGGGTCGAGGCCTCCATCTTTTCGAGGACCTCCTGCATCCAGGAGGCCTTGCCGTGCGCGACGACGACCTTCATCGCCGGATAGCGTTCCATGACCGTAAACCCGATCAGGGTCGAGGCAGCGAACATGTGATTGTCGAGCCAGGGGGCGAGGATCGGCGCCAGCGGATGGCCGAGCGGTGTGGCGCGGGTGAAGGTAGTGTTGCTCGCGGCCGCACCCCCGGCAAATGGCCCACCGCCCCCGCCGGGCACCGCCGGCTGCGCCAGTCGGTCCTTGATTTTCTCGAAGAACGGCCCGTGCGAGGTCCATTCCGGGTTCCACAGGCCGGGGGTCGCATGCACCGCTGCGGTGATCCCGAGCCGCTCCAGCTCCGCCCATAGCGGCTCGTAATAGGGATGGTTCAGGTAGCGGTCTTCGACAAACATCGGCCGGATGAAGACGGCGCGGAAAGACGGCATGCGTGCGATCCGCTGCAATTCCTCGAGCGCGAAGTCCATGTTCTGCAGCGGCAATATCGCGGCGGCGAAAAGACGCTGGGGTGCGGGCTTGCAGAAATCGGCGATCCAGTCGTTGTAGGCGCGCGCCAGCGCGTAAGCCACGTCGGGGTCGCGCACGAGAAAGAAGCCTTCGGCAAACCAGGTCGGGTACAGCAAGGTCTGGTCGGCGCCCATCGCGTCCATGTCGGTAAGGCGGACCTGTGGGTCTGAGGCGCCTTCGGTCATCGGATGACGCATGTGCGGGTCGAGCTCCCCGATCGCGTCCCAAGTCATGCCGGGCCTCCATAGCGCGTGGCGCGGCAGGTTCGGGTTCCCCCTATCGCGGAAGATCTCGCCGTTGACCTTCAGATAGGCACCGGTTCGGCCTTCCTGGCGCCACAGCGCGTGCTTGCCGAGCGTGCGGTACTCCGGATCGAGGTATTTCTCCCACAGCATGGGCGGCTCAACCACGTGCGAGTCGCTGTCGAATACGGCAAAGTCTTTCGCCATCACGCGCTCCCGCTTGCCCTCAGGTATTTGTTGAACCAATCGAGCGTGTGCTGCCAGGCTTCTTTGGCCGCGGCTTCGTCGTATCTGGGGGTTGTGTCATTGTGGAACCCGTGATTGGCGCCTTTGTAGATATGACCCTCGTGTGTCACGTGCGCCTCCGTGAGGGCGGTATCGAAAGCTGGCCATCCTCCGGTGATACGCGTGTCGAGCTCGGCGTATTGCGCGTTTATCGGCGCTTTGATCTTGGCCGCATCGGCAGCGCTGGGCTGAGCTCCATAGAACGGAACTCCGGCGGCGAGATCGGAGCCCATCCGCACTGCCAGCTGATTGACAACACCACCACCGAAACAGAAGCCGACCGCACCGAGCTTGCCGGTGCTGTCCGGGCGTGATTTCAGCCAGGTTGCCGCGGCGAGGAAGTCTTCCGTCATCTTGCCGCGGTCGACCTGGGCGAACAGCGCTCCGCCTTTCTCGTCGTCACCGGGATAGCCACCCACCGAGGTCAGCCCATCGGGGGCAAATGCGATGAAATCGGCGACCGCCAGACGCCGCGCTACGTCCTCAATGTATGGATTGAGACCGCGATTTTCGTGGATGACCAGGACCGAAGGCAATTTGGTCGCATTTGCCGGCCGCACGAGGTAGCCCTTGATGCTTCCGTTGCCCTGCGGCGAGGGCACGGTGTCGTAGCCTCCCTTGATCCGCTTATCGTCCGGCGGAACTTGTATGGCCCAAGCATAGTTCGGCTTGAGCATTTCGAAGAGCGCCGCCGCGGTCACGCTGCCGACGGCAAATTTTTGAGCACGATCCAAAAATTGCCGGCGGCTGATCCCACCGTGCACGTAGCCGTCGAACAGGTTCAGAAGTTCCTGCGGGAAATCCGATGCTTTCTTTCGATCCATATTTATGCCCCTCTGGAATGCGAATTGCCGCGCCCCGCCGCACTGACGCGCCTCGTCTATCGTCCTATTCTGGAGCGCGCTCCAGAATGCTCTTTAGTGTGACCGCCCCGTTCAATCCGGCATCAGCGACGTGTCCTCCTTCGGAAATCCGTTTGCGCTGGGCTGCCTCCCAGTGCCGGCCATCGAAGAAACAAGCGGGTTTGAGGCTTGGTCCGTCGATATCGTCGAGACAGCGCGCGTTGACCGAAACGCTGTCGGGTTGCGAGCGCGGCACGTAAAAGGCGTGCATTCCGCAATGCGAGCAGAATGTGTGCTGAGCGACGCCGGTGCCGAAGATGTAGGTCGTCAGCGAGTTTTTGCCGCGCAGCAATTGAAAATTTTCCGGCTCGACGAGAAGGTGGAGGATGCCCTTCTTCGTGCAGACGGTACAATTGCACTGCTACAGCAGGTCCAGATCGACCCCAGCGCGGAACCGGACTCGGCCGCAATGGCAGCCGCCCTCGCGGGTTTCAAGCATTCCTGCACTCCTTCAGTCTGAAAGCTCCGGAGGATGCCGCTTCGTCCAACCGGTAGCGTCCTCATAGAATTGCGCGACGCGGTAGAGCATCGCTTCGCCAAAGGGATGACCGACGAGCTGCAAGGAGAGCGGCAAACCGCCCTCGGTGAAGCCGGCCGGAATGACGAGGCCCGGTTGGCCGGTGACGTTGAACGGCATGCGGGCCTGGCGCCAGTAATTGGCGGCGAGCGCCTGGTCATCGTCGATGCGGCAGGCGGGATCCATGCTCGAGGCGGTTATCGCGAGGTCAATGTCCGCAAAGGCCGCCGCCACCCGATCGCGAAGCTGCAGGCGCCACCGTACTGCCTGGAGATAATCGACGGCACGGAGCGTCGCTCCGGCGAGGAGACGCTCGCGCGCCCGAGCACCATAATCCTGCGGCCGTTCCTTGAGCCACGCCTCGTGCACGGCGTAGGCTTCCGCGGCAAGGATGATCTGGCCACAGGCGCTGAAATCCTGCAGAGCCGGCAGCATGATTTCGCTGACTTCCGCGCCTGCTTCGGCAAGGAGTTTGACCGCGGCATCGAGGGCCTCGACCTGCTCGGGATTGCCGGCGACATCCCTGGTGTAGAAATGCCGGATGACGCCGATCCGCAGGCCGCTGACGTCTTGCCCTAGCAGCGCCCCGTAGTCGGGCACCGGCTCGTCGGCGCTTCCCGGATCACCCGGATCATGCCCGGCGATCACCTGGAGCATCAATGCGTTGTCGCGCACCGTGCGGGTCATCGGCCCGATATGGTCGAGGGAGAAGGCGAGCGGTGCGACACCGCGGCGGCTGACCCTGCCGTAAGTCGGCTTCATGCCGGTGATGCCGCACATCGAGGCCGGATTGCGGATCGAGCCGCCGGTGTCGGTGCCGAGTGCTGCCGGGAAGAAGCCGGCAACGAGGCCCGCACCGCTGCCGCTCGACGAGCCGCCGCAAAAATGATCGCGGCTCCACGGGTTGCGGGCCGGCGGCCAGGGCAGATCGAAGGATGGGCCGCCAATGGCGAATTCGTGGGTCGAGAGCTTGCCGAGGAGCACCCCACCAGCCGCTTCGAGCCGCTCCGTGACCGCCGCGTTCCGTCGGGCGGTATTGCCCATCAGGATCTTGGAATGCGCCGAGGTCGCCACACCCTCGACGTCGATGATGTCCTTAAGCGCATAGGGCATGCCATGGAGCAGCCCGCGCCATCGACCGGCCGCTATCTCGGCCTCGGCCGCCCGCGCCGCGGTCAATGCCCGTTCCGGTGTCAACGCAATGAAGGCATTGTACTTGGCGTCGTAGCGCTCGATGCGGGCCAGCAACGCCGTCACGTACTCGACCGGTGACAGCTTCTTCGCGCGGATGAGCTCGGCGGCCTCTGCAAGACCGAGATAGGCAAGATCGCCGCTCATGGCGCTTCCCCCTTCGCCCGGTAGACATGCGCCGGCTCCTGCGCCGCCGGCATGCCGCGCGGCAGGCGCTGCAGGTGACGCTCCATACTGGTGGTCGCACGCTCGAATTGCGTGAGGTGTTCTTCGGTCAGCCGATCGAGCCCCAGTGCGCGGGCCTTGTCACGAAGCTGCTCGTTCATCGGATGCTCTCCCTTGCTTCCGTGCTGTTCCTGTGTCTCAGGGAATGATAGGTCAGATTGTTCCTCTCGGCGGCGCAAATCGTCAGCGCCGTAGCTATCGGCCAGCCTGCACCGTGATCAGTTTCCTCCAGACCAGGCTTAACCCGCAGAGCCCCAGACCGGCCATGATCAGGATCGCCACCGGAGGTCCGACTTGTGCCGATAGGATGCCGATTATCATCACACCAACGGGGCCAGTGCCGATACACATTGTCACGATCCCCATCACGCGCGATCGCGTCGCCGGCGGCACCTCAGTCAGAATCAAGGTCGTTTGCATGTTCGAGAAGGCAGCGGTGCCGAGCCCGCCGATCAGCAACAGCACAAACGCAAGCGCGTACCACGGCGATAGGGCCATGGCCGCAAGGCCCATCAGAAACAGCAGCGACCCGCGCAGTAGGGCGCGCCGCCCATTCAGGCGCAGCCACCCCGTCGATAGCGGAATGCCGATCGCGATGGCGCCGAGCGGCTCCGCTGAAGCGAGCGCGCCGACCAAGACGGGCGAGACCCGATACACATCGAGCCCGATCGGTGCGATCAGCGCGGAATAGGAGAACGCAAACATGTTCATGATGATCGATACCAGCACGACGGCGAATACCGCCGGGTTGGCTCGGGCCACCGCGACCGCTTCGGCAATGTCGAAGGCAATTCTGCCAAACCGCAGCTTCCGGGGCTCCTGGCGGAAGTCAAGACCGCTGACGGTAAGACCGGCCGCAAGATAGAGAGCTGCAGACAGAAAATAAGCACCGCCCAAACCTAATGTCTGATAAGCCGCACCTCCGGCCAGCGGCCCTAACACCCTGGCGAAGCTGTTGGTCAGCGAATCGAATGCGACGGCCGGAGCGACCTGATCGGGCGTGACTACTTCCCCGATCATGCGTCGACGCACGGCGAGCTCCATCGCCCACACGATACCCGCGGCGATGCCGCCAACGGCAATATGCCAGACCCGGATCTGCCCGGAGAGCGCGAGCGCGCACAGCACCGACGAGCTCACGGCCATGACGAAAAGCTGCGTCAGCAGCAATCGCTTGCGGTTCAGCGCCTCGCCAACGACACCGGCGATCGTGCCGATGAACAGCATCGGCAAGCTGCGGGCAACCGTTACCAGAGCGACCAAGACGGTCGATCGGGTGACCTCGTAGGTAAAGATCCCGGCAACCAGCAGCTCG
Organism: uncultured Alphaproteobacteria bacterium; assembly: GCA_963703745.1. GTDB lineage: Bacteria > Pseudomonadota > Alphaproteobacteria > ATCC43930 > CGMCC-115725 > AP-15. The sequence goes on from CAVPFL010000004.1 coordinate 1,481,661, forward strand.
AGCCAGCGCATCGCGTTGCCGATCCCGCCGGCAAACCATAGACGTAAATAGCTCGGCGTCGCCAGGAACCCCCGCGGCTTGCTCGCGGATGTGATTAACTCGGAAGCCATTCTTTAGAGGCCCGCTGTTCGGGGTCCGCCGCCGTGGCGCACGACGAAACCGCTCCGCGCGTCGGAAGGCTTCCAAATAGTGCTCGAGGTCCTCGCCCTGCATGATCGGCGTTTCGGTCGCGATCCAGGCGAGCGAGACGCCGGGTTGCGCGCGGCGAAGCTCCTGGAGTGCGGCCTCAGCTGTCGCGACCCGTCCGGCCATACCCGCCGCGGCGGTGAGGACGCGGTGGGCGCCGTCAGGTATGGATTAGGTGCGGAGTTGCGGGATCAGCTTTGCCCAGCGGTCGAGGATCGGCAGGATCACGTCCTCCTTCTCGGACGGCAGGCGCACGTTCATGCGCGTGACGCCAAGATCACGGTTGCGCCTCAGCACAGCTAGATCCTCAGGAGCACCGCCCAAAGTCACCGACAAGGATTGCGGGTTGCGGCCGGCTTCCTCGGCCATGCGGCGCCAAGCCGGCATGAATTCCTCGGGGCTGCCCGACCGGGCACTCGGGGCGGCCGGCAGGATCCCGTCGCCATAGCGGATAGCGCGGCGCGCCGAGAGGCGAAAGGCGCCGCCGACGATAACCGGCGGATGCGGCTTGTGCGCCGGCTTGGGCCACGTCATCATCGGCGGGAAATCGACGATCTCGCCGTGATACTCGGGCTTGTCCTTGGTCCAGATCTCCTTCATGGCCTCGATCTGCTCGCGCATCTTCAATGTGCGAGTCTCGTATACGGTACCGTGGTCTTCCATCTCTTCGGCGTTCCAGCCGCAGCCGATGCCGAACAGGAAGCGGCCCTTGGATATCTGATCGAGCGAGGCGACAGCTTTTGCCGTCTGAATCGTGTCGCGCTGGATGACGAGGCAGATTGCAGTGCCGAGCTTGAGCCCTTTGGTGACGGCCGCGGCAGCGCTCAACGTTACGAACGGGTCCATCACGTCGTAATACTCTTTGGTCAGCGCCGCCTCGCCCTGAGGGTGGGAGAAGCGGCGGCTCGCCGGGATGTGCGAGTGCTCCGCCACCCACAACGAGTCAAAGCCCCGCTCCTCCAGCGCCACCCCGAGATCGGTCGGCGCCATCGAATATTCGGTGAAGAAGATTGCCGCCCCAATTTGCATCTTGACTACTCCTCTGCGAGCGAACCACTCCGCGATTTCGAGAATGCCAGGCGCGTCCAGGTTACTCCGGGGCGCCTAAGGAGGCTGTCTTGACCATCGTATTGCAGTATCACCCCTAGGCCGTGCTCCTGCGCAAGGCGTATTGTCTCGTCCGCTGTGACCTCGAACATGCGCCGGCCCGGTGGAACAGGTCCGTGACGAAGAGAGAGTGTCATCAGCCCGCCTACCCGGACCAAGCCGGCCACCCGCGGCATTGCCCGCCGCCGTTGCTGCTCGTCTAGATGCATCCAGACCGCGGTGAGCATCACGACGTCGAAGGTTTCGCCGCGCTCGTGCAGCAGCGCGAGATCCGGAAGGCTATCGTCCAGCCACTGAATTTGCGGCGAGGGATGTAAGGACATCGCCCTGAGGCGCAGCTCGGCGGTCGGCTCGACCGCTGCCACATGATGCCCCATGGCGGCAAATCCAGCCGCATCTCGTCCCGTTCCGGCGCCGATATCGAGTATTCGGGATGGGGCGGTCGGGATCAGACGGATGACTTGCCGGTGGACTTCGGCAAACGAAATCTTCTCGTATTGCTTTGCGAGCGCTTCTGCCTCATCGGCATATCCCTCTGTGCCCCTCGGCCGGCTCACCGCCCCTGCTAACCCCGAGAAATGGCTGCCTCCGGGCGCAATGAGGCGCGGATTTCCTCTTCGGTCGGCCACCAGTCGGGGCGTTCGATCTCGGTCACGCGGTCGCGGATGATGTTGGCCGGCGCCTGCACCTTGTAGAGGCGGCGGGCGTTGCCGCCGAGGAACTTGGCCTGGTCTTCGATCGGCAGACGATATTTCTGCATCGTTTCGATCGCCCGCCAGGCGTCGTCGCCGTCGTGATGATAAACGTCGGACGACCACGCCAGGATGTCGCCATAGAATTCCGGCAGGCGCGCCGGCGGCGCCTCGTCGCCCTCGAAGCCGGTCATGCAGTGCAGTGCAAAGGTCTCGCTCGGTAGGCGCTTCAATGGCGGCAACTGGCGCTCGTTCTTATAGAGCCGGTAGGCCTTGTCGCATTCGTCGATCAGAAAGCTGAGCCAGGTCGACGACGCCTCGAACACCGCGGCGTTGATCTTCGGATGCCGCTCGAAGAAGCCCGACATCAGCACCAGGCTGACCCATAGTGCCGCCTCGGCCTGGAAGTTCTGCACGTTCGACAGGAACGAGTGCGGCAGGCCGGCGGTCGCAATGGTCCGCCGGATCAACTCGGCGCCCGAATATTGCTCGCTATAGCCGCTGGGCTTGAGGCTGCCGAAGGCCGGGAACGGGTGCATGCCGTAGACCATGCCGGTCTCTTCGAGCGCGTCCCAGACCGGCTCGTATTTCGGCTGCAGCGGGTAGTTGCCGAACGCATCCATCGGGCGGACGAGTGCCACCCGGCAGCCTAGGGCGGCGACCCGGCGAACCTCCTCGATCGCATAATCGGGATGCTGCATCGGGATCAGGGCCGCGAAAAACAACCGCTCGGGATCGGCCAAGGTGTACTCGTAGGCCCATTCGTTGTAAGCGCGGCAGAACGCCTTGGCGCCGAGCGCGTTTTCCAGCCACGGATAGATGTCGATCTCGGTCGGGATGATCATGACCTGATCGATGCCCTGGACGTCCATGTCCTTGAGGCGCGGCTTCGGCTCGTACGAGCCGGCGTGGTCGAGATAGGCCACCTGCTCCTGGGTCAGCGCGGTCTTCGGGTCGAGGTTGCGCACGTTGAGGGCGCGCTGGATGTCGTGCTTGACCCCGGGGCCGGCATTGGTGATGACCCGCATCGTGCCGGGGATGCCGCCCTTGCGCGGCGAGCCGAGCCCGACCCCGGCGCGGCCGTTGACGATCAGCAAGCGGCTTTCGGCATCCCACCAGATTGTCTGCTTCAGTGCGTCGAGCTCGTCGCGGGTCAGGAACTCGTGGGCCCGCTCCCAGATCAGCGGCGGCTCGGTGACATGCGCGTCGCAATCAAAGGTCGCGAAATTCTTGGTCATCGGCGCGAATCGTTGAACTGGCATGAGTGTCTCCTTCTAATCTTCCAGCCAGCCCGGTGGCACGGTCACGCAGCAATACCGGGCGAGGATCGTGTCGATCTCTGCCATGTCGGCGGCCGAGATGGTCCAGCCGAGGGCTCCGAGGTTTTCCGTCACTTCGGCAGGCTCGCGAAAGCCGACCAATGCCGTGCTGACGACCGGGTTGCTCAAAGTCCAGCGCAAGGCGAATTGCGGCAAGGTTTTGTCGTATTTCGCCGCGAGGCGCTTGAGATCCTCGACGGCCTCAAGGTTGCGGAGAAAATGCTCGGGCCCGAAGAGGGTGCGGAACAAGTTGAGATTGCCGAGCATGCCGCCGCGCGAGCGCCAGTCGCTTTCGTCGAACTGCATGCCGGCCTGAAAGGTGCCGCTCAACATGCCATAGGCGAGCGAGCCGTATGCCATGACGCCGATCTCGTGCGTTGCGCAATAGGGGAAGATCTCGGCTTGCATGCGCCGGTCGAACATGTTCCAGCCGTATTGCACGACATCGATACGCCGCAGCCGCATGCAGGTCTCGATCTGCGCCAGCCGGAAGTTTGAGACGCCGATGTAGCGCGCCTTGCCCTGCTGCACGATGTCGTCGAGGGCGCCGATCGTCTCGTCGAACGGCGTGTCGGGGTCCGGCCAGTGCACGAGATAGACGTCGACATGGTCGGTCTGCAGCCTCTGCAGGCTCTTTTCGATCGACGCGACGACCCGCGCGCGGCTGCTTTCGCGGCGGGTCGGCAACTCTTCGTAGCCGACCCCGAATTTGGTGACGATAAACACATCGCGGCGGCGGTCGCCGAGTGCGCGCGCCAGGGCCTCCTCTGACACTCCCATGCCGTAGGCTTCGGCGGTGTCAAAGCAATTGATGCCGTTGTCGATCGCCCGGCGGACGGCCCGCCCGAACTGGCTCTCGTCGATCCGCCCATAAGTGCCGCCGATTTCCCAGCAGCCGAACCCGATCGCCGAGACCCTGAGGTCGGTCTTGCCGAATTGCCGGTATTCCATCCCCGTCCCCGCTCGTTTACGCGGCTACACTGCCGCGTTCGACCGCATCCGTGACCACCTTGCGGGCGACCTCGCGCAAAAGGCGTTTGTCCTCCTCCGGGGTCGTGGCCAGAGGAATCCCCGGCACAACGCGGTCGTGAGAATAGGTCGCGATCTTCTTGCCGTTGGGCGGGCTGTTGCGTCTGTCGCGTTCGGAGGCGGTGCCGTTTTGCACGGCGCGGATGCCTTGCCGGATCAGGTTGCGCATCATGATGACGCCGCGGTCGGTCGAGGCGAGATGCTCAAGCCCGTGGCGGGCCACACCACCATGAATGCTGATCTGTGCATCGTAGTCTCCGGGGACCCGCTGGCGCTCCTCGTAGGACCGGTTGCCGTCTTGCCCGAAACCGTTGCCGGGGCGCAGCTCGCGACCCTCGGGCACGCGGCGGAAGCCGATCTGCATCGTGTGGGTATCGTCGAGCGGCAATGCCCAGGTTGTCGCCGCCGGTCGATTGATCGTCGTCCGCAATGCCATCGGGTCGGCGTTGGGCGGGAATTGGTGGATGTTGGGGAGGATGAAATCGGCGACGCGCACCCAGACCCGGTCGCCTTGGCGACGCGTGTCGATATAAACCATCCCGACCGGCGTCTCCATCCAGTCCCATTCACCGAGCGCGCCCAGATCGTCGGTGAACCCTTGGCTGCCGGGAAGGGTGTGGAGAAAGGCGAGGTGTGCGGGGTCCATGCTGTTGTCCTTGACCTGCAGCCAGTTGCACGGCCAGACCGCACCTTGGCGCGCGGCGAGCCGGTAGCCCGGCAGCTCATAGGTGTCGAGGATCGGGAAATCGGGCTGCGCGTTCGGCGGCCCCATATAGGCGAACACCAGCCCCTGGTACTCGTACACCGGATAGGCGCCGTGAAACAGGCGGTCCTTCAAGGTGCTTTCCGCCGGCTCGCCCGGCGTCTCGAGTATCGTGCCGTCGACGTCGAAGAGCCAGCCGTGATAGCAGCAGCGGATCCCTTTCTCGCCGACCAGGCCAAATTCGAGTGAGGTGCCGCGATGCGGGCAGTGCAATTCGAGAAGGCCCACCGCACCGCTCTTGTCGCGGAACGCGACGAGATCCTCGCCCAGAATACGCAAGCGCCGCGGCAGGTCGCCTAGATCCTCGGAAAGAACGACCGGCTGCCAAAAGCGCCTGAGGTATTCCCCACATGGCGTGCCGGGTCCCACTCGGCTGAGCTCCTCGTCCTCGGCCGGGCGCTCGCGGTGGTGGTAGGCGCTGAAGGCGGTGCTCAGAAATGGCGCTCTCTCAGCCATGGCCATCATGTCTCTCCTTCGCGGGCAATTAGAATCCCTGGGCCAGGAACCGGCGGGCGATCGCGGCATGCATCGCGATGCCGACCGCCATGCAGTCCTCATTCAAGATCATCCGGTTGGAGTGACACGGCGCCACGTGGTCGTGCCCATCGTGGCCCTCCGGCATGACCCCCAAGAACATCATGCAGCCAGGAATGCGCTGCAGGACATAGGAGAAATCTTCCGCACCCATGATGGGTGCCGGCCGGTCGACATAATTGTCGTCACCGAGAAGCTCCGTCGCGACGCCGCGGGCAAAATCGACAAAGCCGTGGTCGTTGACCGTGACCGGATAACCCCGCCGGATCGCGACATCGGCCTCGCACAGATGCGCCGCCGCGACATTTGTGGCGACCCGGTGTATCCCCTGATGCGCCCACTCTCGCGCCTCGTCCGAGGTCGCTCGCAAAGTTCCGGCCATTTCGGCTGTCTCGGGGATCACGTTGTTGGTCGTGCCGGCGGTGACCTTGGCGCAAGTCAAGACCACCGGATCGAACGCATCGATCCGCCGAGTGACCATGGTCTGCAATGCCAGCCCAATCTCGAACGCGACCGGGATCGGATCGACGGCGTGGTGCGGCATCGATGCGTGCCCGCCGCGGCCCTTTATCTTAATGGTCCAGGTATCGGCCGAGGCCAGCATCGGCCCCGGTTTGCCGACGATGGCGCCGGCTTTGGCATTGGGCCAGATGTGCAGCGCGAAGGCGCCATCGGGCTTGGGGTCGGCGTCGAGTAGCCCGTCCTGGATCATCAGCCGAGCCCCACCATGGCCCTCCTCGCCGGGCTGGAACATGAACTTGACGGTGCCGGCGAGATCGTCCCGGTGCCGGTGCAGCAGGTGCACCGCCTGCACCAGCATCGCGGTATGGGAGTCGTGCCCACAGGCATGCATACGTCCGGGAATTTCGCTCGCATATTCGAGCCCGGTCTCCTCCGGCATCGGCAGCGCGTCCATGTCGCCGCGCAAGAGGACCGTCCGGCCGGGGCTGGCGCCGTTCAGGGTCACGATCAGGCCGGAGGTCGAAGGCCCGCGGGCGATGTCGACATCGAGGCCTTGCAGCCCGTCGAGCACAGCCGCCGTCGTCAGCGGCAGGTCGAGGCCGAGCTCGGGCTTCTGATGGATGCGGCGACGCAGCGCCACGGCGGCGGGCAACAGCCCGCGCGCCTCGTCAAGAAATCGGTGCAACTCGGACATGTTGGCCATCCTCTCTGTCGTCGGCGACAACTATGAACTAACCACCAGAGGCGTGCCAGCCTCGTCGGCGCGGGCCGTCGCTTCTCTACAATGTCCGCACCATTCGCCAACTCTTGATGTTCGCCCAGTCGCCGTCGGGGGCGACGATGACCGGATGATCGAGAAGAAATACGCTTGCGCCGACGCACCGCGCGCATTCCTCGGCGATGCTCTTCAGCATGCTCTCGTCTGACGACCAGCTCGGCTGTTGACCGGTTTGGTCCACCGCATAGAAGAGGCTGATATGCGGCGGTGGGGGCTCGGCAGCACCGGTGATCCGCCGCAAATCTTCGCGAAAGGCCCGGAGCTCCGAGGTGTCTTCGACTTCGATCACGACGGCCCTCATCGGTGCGGTCGTCGAGAACGAGAATCGCTTTTTTCCAACGCGGAGGGGCAGCGCCTCACTGCGCCGGACATACTCCGCCGCGGCGTCCCAGGAAGCCTCCGATTGCGGGCTGCAGACCGTCAGATGGGGCTGAAACGGCACCGTCCCGTGCGCACCTGCCAACCGCTCGATCAGCGATCGCAGTGAGGCTTCCTGTTCGTCGCTCAACTTCAACCAGATCGACGCCACCATCACACCACTCCCCAATGGGGCCAGATCGACGGGTGCCGTTGGACCGTCGAAACGGCCCCTGTTATCGTGATCGGAGTTGGAATGTCGAGAGCAGGCGAATGACAGAGGTGGGTCGAAGCGTCGTGGTCTTCGATGTCGGCGGCGTGCTGATCGATTGGGATCCTCGGCATCTCTACCGCAAGCTTTTTTCGGGCGACGAGCCGGCGATGGAGCACTTTCTGGCTAATGTCTGCACCCATGAGTGGAACCGGTGCCAGGACGCAGGGCGCAGCTTTGCCGAAGGCGCCCGTCTTCTCAAGCTCCAGCATCCACAGCACGCCGAGCTGATCGACGCCTATGGCGTCCGCTTCAACGAGATGATGGCCGGGCCGATCGTAGGCGTGGTCGAGATCCTCGCCGAGCTGCGCGAGCGTGGCACGCCGCTCTACCTACTCAGCAATTTTTCGGCCGAGACCTTTCCACCGGCCTTCGAACGGTTCGATTTTCTGCGCTGGTTCCGCGGTATGGTGATTTCGGGCGAGGTCGGGGTTATCAAACCCGACCCGCGCATTTACGAGCTCATGCTGGCGCGCTTCGCGATCGATCCGCGCAGGGCGGTTTACGTCGACGACGTTGCGGCCAATGCCGAAGCCGCGCGGCCGTTCGGCATCCACGGCATTCATTTTACCACGCCGGGCGCGTTGCGAGAGGAACTGGCCCGCCTGGCGCTGCTCTGAGACCATGGGATCATCGGCGACCTCGCTCGACGTGCACGAGGCACGCGTGTGCTACGGCGCGCATTGCGTGCTCGAACGTGTCTCATTGAGTGCGGCGGCCGGAGAGTTTATCGCACTTCTCGGTTCGTCGGGCTGCGGCAAGACGACGTTATTGAGGGCGATCTGCGGCTTTGTCACGATGGCGAGCGGCGCGCTATCGGTCGGCGGGCGCGACATCACCCGGCTGCCGCCCGACAAACGCAACATTGCGATGGTATTCCAGTCGTACGCGCTGTGGCCCCACATGACTGTGGCTCAGAACATGGCATATGGGTTGAAGCTGCGGCGGGTCAGCCGGGCCGAGATCGCCGCGCGGATTGCTGACCTCTTGACCATGCTTCGATTGGAGGGGCTGGGCGAGCGCAAGGTGACCGCGCTCTCCGGAGGACAGCGCCAGCGCGTGGCTCTGGGCAGAGCCCTCGCGATAAACCCGCAGATCCTGCTGCTCGACGAGCCGCTCTCCAACCTCGACGCGCGCATCCGCGAGGAAGTGCGGCACGAGATCAAGACATTGCAGCAAAATCTCGGCATCACCACTGTGCACGTCACGCACGACCGCCAGGAGGCGATGGTAATGGCCGACCGCATCGCCATCCTCGATGCCGGGCATGTCGCGCAGATCGGCACCCCGGAGGAGATCTACAATCGGCCAAACTCGCCCTTTGTCGCCGGCTTTATGGGCGCCACCAATATCGTGCCGCTGACGGTCAGCTGCGCCGAACGGCAGATCGTCATCGCCAAAGGTCCGTTCAACCGTGGCGTCGCCATCGAGCAGTCGGGCTTCATTGCCGACGGCATTGGGGAGATGTCCCCTGCCACCTCTGCAGTAGCTCACTTCCGCAGCGAGCAGGCGCGGCTCTGCCCACCCGATCAACTGCTCGACGGCTGCCTGGTGCTGCGCGGGCGGATCACCCAAGCTTCTTATCCCGGAGGCTTTTACCGCTACGCAGTGTGCGTCGGACCTCACCAATATCTGGTGGACGACCAGCGCCGGCTGGCGATCGGTGACGCAGTCGGTATCGCGCTTCCGGCAGCGGCGCTGCATCTTTATCCGGTTCAACACACGCAGTAAATCTACGGGAGGCAGTCATGCACCGAATCAACATTGTCTTTGCCACGCTGGCCATGCTCGCTCTGAGCCTGCCGGGAAATGCGCAGCAAACAGTGACCTTGAACGTCGTCACTGCCGGCGACCAGAACATGGTCGATTACGTCAAGGACTATCTGGGACCGATGTTCGAGAAGCAGCACCCCAGTGTCACCGTCCGGGCGGTCGGCACCGGACCGGGTGATGCCGGCTCGCAAAAGATCTACGAGAAGCTCGAAGCCGAGAAGGGCAACGCCGCTTGGGACATCGATGTCGCGGTCATCCACCAGAAGGCGGCCGGCGAGATGGTCGGCAAAGGCCTGCTCGCCCGCTATTCGACAGACATCCCGACCGGCAAGCTCGTCACCTCCGCAGCGGCGAAGAACGCGCTCGGCGCTGATGTCGGCGGCTACGTGATGCCGATGTTCAATAGCCAGACCGCCATTGCCTACAACACGGCAATGGTTACCGACCCGCCAAAAACATACGCCGAGCTCGAGAAATGGGTCCAGGCAAACCCGAAGAAATTTGGCTACAACGGCATCAAGGGCGGCATGTCGGGCGTGGCCTTCATTGTCGGCTGGATCTATGCACACTCCCCCGACACAGACCGACTGATCAATGGCCCGTACAATCCCGACACTAAGAAGAGCTGGGATCCGATCCTCGCCGAATTGGCGGCCTTCAATAAGAATGTGGTGTTGACGCCCGGCAATGCCGGGACGCTCGACATGCTCAATCGCGGCGAAATCGCAATGGGCCCGGTTTGGGTGGACATGTTCTACACCTGGCAAAGCGAGGGCAAGATCCCGCCGGACGTCAAGCTGAAGCTGATCGGGCCGGGCATGCCTGGCCAACCGATGTATTACGTCGTGCCGGCCAAGGCGGCCAATGCCAAGGTCGCTGAGGAGTTCATCGCGCTGGCGACGAGCCCGAAGGTTCAGGCCGACGGCATCGTCAAGCGCTTCAATTGGTACCCGGGTATCGACGCGGCGGCGGTCAAGCCGCAGCTCGACGAGGCGAGCTGGAGCAAGCTCTTTGTCGACGTGACACCCGAGGATCTCGCCGCCAAGAGCAAACCCTTCCCGATCGCACCGTATTTCAACGACATGCTGGAGAGCTACGAGCGCAAGGTTCAGTAAAGGAGCCCCGGGATGGGCAAAGGACGCCCCACATCGCGGAAATCAAGCACTTGCTGCTGCCTCCGCGGGAGGGATCGGCGGCGTGCCGCTATTCCCCCGCTCCGCCGATCGAGCTGAACAGCTCGTCGTCACCCAGTTCCTCGCGGTGGCGCGCCTCGAGTTCCCGGTAGTAGCGGCGCAACGCGTAAGCCTCGAGCAGATAGCCGCGGATGCGGCGGTCGCGTGGGTTGTCGACGACGGCCAGCGTCTCCGCGGCGGAGGCGATGAATAGGTCGAGCGTCTCGCGCACCGGCTGCCCGGGGGTGAGAAAATGCTCAGCCCCGCTGGCGAAATCTGCAGCGTTCAGACCGTCTCCGGCCCCGCGCAGTGCGGTGGCGTGGGCGTCGACGAGATCGACATAGCCCTGATATCCGCCGTCTTCATCGACGACGAATACGCGCCGTTCCGAGCCGATCGGGAATTGCCGGCACAATTCGGCGAGCGGCAAGGTTAGCGGAACCACCGCGAAGTCGTATTGCATCAGCTTCGCTACTTGCAGATCGTTAAGCCAGCCGATGTCGCGCGGGCTGTGCAAGGCGACGCCGCGCAGATGGAAGCGCCAGGTCGCAAACGAGTAGCCGAACCAGTGGCGCACGACGAGTGCCGCGATCAGCACCGCAACCGTGACGCCCAAGGTCGCGGAGAAGTCGGCGGTTGCCTCGAGCACCAACAGGATCATCGTCATCGGCGCGCCGACCACTCCGGCCGCAACGGCACCCATGCCCGAGAGGATGTACACTGAATCGTCAGCCGCCAATCCCGGCAGCAGGCGGTGGACGATCATCGCCGCCGCGGCGCCGTATAGGCTGCCGAGGTACAACGAGGAACTGAACATGCCGCCTCGAAACCCGGTGCCGATCGACACTGCCGATGCCGCCATTTTGGCGATGATCAAGCCGCACAGCAGCGGCAGCTCGAAACCCCGCGCGCTTGCAGCGATCGTGTTCTCTATGCCGCCATGACCACTGCCCAGGACCTGCGGGAACGGCAGAGCGATGGCGCCGAGGAGCAGGCCGCCGAGCGCCGGCCGCGCCCAGACCGGGATTTTTACCCGCCGCGACAGCTGTTCCGCGAAGGTCACCCCGATCATCGCAGCGATCGCCAGGGCGCCGCCTGCCACCCCGATCGCGGCCAGCACCAGATAGTGTTCGTGATTGAGTTCGACGTGGTCGAACAGGACAAAGATCGGCTCGGCGCCGAACAGGGCGCGAATCACCACGACCGCGGAGACGGCCGCGGCGCCGACCGGCGCCAAGGTCGCCAGGGTATAGCCGCCGATGATCAATTCGAAGGCGTAAAAGGCGCCGGCGAGCGGCGCGTTAAATGCGGCCGCGATCGCCGCCGCGGCGCCGCAGCCGACGAAGATGCGCAGATCGCTGCGCCGCAGGCGCAGCATGCTCCCGACCCGCGAGGCAATGCCGGCGCCGAGCTGCGTGTACGCCGCCTCGAGGCCGACCGACGCACCGACGCCGCCCGAAAGGATCGTCAAGCCGGTAAGGCGCATGCTGTCGCTCAACGACATGCGACCGCCGTGCAACGCATTCGCCTCGATCGCATCGACGATGTCGCGTGGCCGCCAGCGCCAAATCAGATAGGCGACCATTCCGTACACCAGGCCACCGAGGCACGGGATCGCGACGAGCCGCCACGGCTCGATTTGGATCGTACTGCTCAGGTGCATTTCGAAAGGCACCCCGAACAGCAGATAATGCATCGCCATGACCATTTGCCGGACCGCGGCGACACCGATGGCGATGCCGGCGCCGATCGCCATCGCCACGACGGTCAGACCGAGATCGTTGTAGCGGATGTTGGTGCGCAGGAAGAGCCGGGCCCGGATCTTCAAATGCGCGAGCGAGCGCCGACGATGGTGAAGTTCTTTCTCGATCGCGCTCAACGCCGCACTCGCTCAACCCTCGCCCGCGGCCCGTCGCTGTTAGACAGGCATGCAAAACAACGGCGCCGCCGGGGCCTTTATGCTGCGACACCGGCGCGCAGCGTCAACATAGGTATGCACTGGCTGTCCACAATCGTTCCCGGGCATATGCGACACCTGTCGCATTCGTTGCGAGCAAACGAAGCAATCTTGGTGGTTGGAAGTCCGGGAATGCGACCCCTGCGCTAAGGTGTTTCGGCCATGCAGAATAGATCGTCCGCCCTGCTGCTGCTCGTGATCCCGGCGCTGGTGATTGTGCTGACGTTGTTCTTATACCCGCTCCTACTGTCGCTCCTATCGGCCTTCACCAACAAGGACGGAGAGCCGAGCTTCGACAATTTCGTCAAGGCCTTCGACCTCTACGGGACCGATGTCATCTTCACCTTCGTCATCGTTACGGTTTCGACTGTGCTGATTGGCCTGTTGGCGGCGGCGATCGGCGGCTATCTGGTGCTCGGCACGCACCCCGTAGCGGTGTCGATCCTGAAGAACCTCTATCGCTGGCCGCTGTTCGTTCCGTTCATCGTCGCTGCGCAATGCATGCGCACGTTTCTCGCCAAGAACGGCATCATGAACAACACGCTTGACACGCTCGGTCTCGTCAATGTCGCCAATCTGTCGGGGCTGCTGGACTGGCGCGGCATCATCGTCACTTTCGTCTGGAAGCAGACCCCGTTTGTCACCTTGCTGGTTTCGGGCGCCATGGCGGCACTCGACCGCGCGACCATCGAAGCGGCCGCCAACCTTGGTGCTAGCGGGTTGCGCATCCTAATCGAAATCATCCTGCCGCAGGTCGCCGGGGTAATGCTGGTCGGACTGATATTGGCGTTTGTCACGATACTGTCGGTATTGTCGGTGCCGATCATGATCAGCGGCGGATCACCAACGATGATCACGGTCGATATGGCGTTCCGCGTCAATTCCTATAGCGACTATGGTATGGCCAACGCGCTCGGCTTTGTCTCATACGCGATTGCCGGACTGGCCGCCTGGGTCTATCTGCGGCGCAACGTGGCGAGCGGCGGCGCTCTATGAGAGCGGCATTCGGCTGGGTGCTGCGCGGCAGTCTGCTCGGCGGCCTAGCGTTCGTGATTTTCGGGCCGCTCGCCAACCTCGTTTTATGGGCGGTGGCGATCCGGTGGTATTTCCCTCACAAGCTGCCGCTGACTTGGGGCTTCAAATACTGGGGCGAGGTGTTCAAGCCGACCGGCGACACTGTCGCCGCACTTGGCACCAGCGTGCTGATCGCCTCGATCACCGTCGCCGTCTGTCTCCTTCTCGCCGTCCCGGCGGGGTATGCGCTGGGCCGCGGGCGGCTACCGGGTCGCCCGATGATCCTGCTGATCTTGCTGCTCCCCCAAGCTTTTCCGAACCTGGCCGTCTATTTCAATATCGCCCGTCTGTTCTACATGGTCGGGCTCAACGGGACGATTGCCGGTGTGGTCCTCGTACATGCGGTCCACGGGTTGGTGATCGCCGTGTGGATCGCCGCGGCGGCCTTCGCAGCAATCGATCCGGAGCTGGAGCTGGCGGCACGCAACATCGGCGCCTCCGCCCTGCGCACGGCATTGACCGTGACATTGCCGTTGGCGATGCCCGGCTTGGTGGCGAGTGCTATCTTTGTCTTTCTCGAATCGCTCGATGAGTTCACCGGCACCTATTTCGTCGGGGTGCCCGACGTGATCACCCTTCCGCTCGCGATGTTCACGGCGAGCCTCGCCGGAAATTATCAGATCGCGGCGATCACGGCGTTGGTGCTGCTGGTTCCCTCGGTCGGCTTTATGCTGTTGATCGAGCGGTTTCTCAAAGCCGAAATGCTCGCCAAAATCGGCTGATCAGAGCCAACGCTGCAGCGGTAGCGGGGCAGGCTCGGTTCGCCCACGCGCCCGGGCCGTCAGCGATCGAACCAAGGCCATTCGGCACCGCCTTCATGGGTGACGGCGCCTAGATTGGCCTGCCCGACGAGCTTTGCGTATTTAGCGAGGAGCCCGCTTTTGTGACGGGGCACCGGCGCGCGCCATATGGCACGACGCGCTGCCAGTTCGCTCTCGCCGGCGAGCAGGTCCATGCGGCGGTTTGCGATGTCGATGCGAACCCGATCGCGGTCGCGGATCAGAGCGAGCGGGCCGCCGATGGCTGCCTCCGGCGATACATGGCCGACGCAGATGCCGCGGGTCGCTCCGGAAAAGCGGCCGTCGGTGACGAGTGCCACCTTTTCTCCCATTTGCTGGCCGTAGATGACCGCGGTCACCCCGAGCATCTCGCGCATTCCGGGGCCTCCGACCGGGCCTTCGTTCCGCAGGATCAGCACCTCGCCGGCGTGATAGGCTCGCGCTTCGACGGCACGAACACAGTCTTCCTCGCACTCGAATACGCGAGCCGGCCCCTCATGGATCAGTGCCGCGAGCCCGGCCACTTTGATCAGTGCACCGCCGGGACAGAGATTACCTTTTAACACGGCGAGACCGCCGTCCGGCGCCAAAGGTGCCCCGGTAGGGTGAACGACCGCCCCGTCCGGCGTTGTGGCCGACCCATAGGTCTCGGCGATTGTGGCCCCGGTCGCGGTCAAGCAGCTGCCGTTGAGATAACCGCCGTCGAGCAGCGCGCGTAAAATCACGGCGGTGCCGCCGATGTCGTGCACATCCTTGGCCGTGAAACGTCCGCCGGGTCGCAGGTCTGCGATCAGCGGGGTCCGCCGGGATACGGCATCCACCTCGTCGATGTCGAACCGGATGCCGGCCTCGTGCGCGATCGCTGGTATATGGAGTGCGGCGTTGGTCGATCCGCCGGTCGCGGCGACGACGGCGCAGGCGTTTTCGAGCGCCGCGCGGGTCACGATGTCCCGCGGGCGCGGCCCACCGCGCGCCAGCGCTTCCATGACAATCGCGCCGGCACGCCGGGCATGGTTGGCGCGCTCGACATAGACCCCCGGGATCATCGACACGTTCGGGATGCTGAGCCCCAGCGCCTCGGAGACCATCGCCATCGTGTTAGCCGTGAATTGGCCGGCACAGGCGCCGATCGTCGGCAAGCATGACCGCTCGAGCTGGGCTAAGGTCGCCTCGTCCATGCCGCCGGTCATGACGGCACCAACCGCCTCGTAGGAATCGAGTATCGTCACATCGCGGCCGGCAAAGCGGCCCGGCAATGCGCTGCCGCCGTAGATGAACACGGCGGGCACATTGCAGCGGAGCATGCCCATCATCACGCCGGGCAATGTCTTATCGCAGCCGCCGAACCCGATGAGCCCGTCATAAGCAAGACCGTGCACGACCGCCTCGATCGAATCGGCAATCAGCTCGCGCGATACCAGCGAGAACTTCATCCCCTCGTGGTTCATGCCGATGCCGTCCGACATCGAGATCGTGGTGAACTCGCGCGGCGTACCCCCCGCCTCGGCGATCCCTTGCTTCGCCGCCTCGACCTGAAAGCCGTGAGTCATGTTGCACGGGGTCTGCTCGCCTTTCATGCTGACGACGCCAATCATCGGTTTCGCGATCGCCTCGTCATCGAGCCCCATCGCCCGCATGAAGGCGCGATGGGGCGTGCGGCTGATCCCGTCTCTGGTAATGGCAGATCTGAGTTTCATCATCAGTTTCACTATCCGACTGGCCTGTCGATGAACACGTTCGGCAATGTTGTCGCAAGGGTGCCATTCGTCAAAGCGCGACGACGCACCTCGTCTTCAGCGATTTCAGTGCGGTGTCCACAAGTGCGCGCGCCTTGCCCCCGTCACCACCGCCACCGAGAATGTGCCGTGGGTTAGCCGCCGGTGAACGCCCGTATGCATAGGTTCCGCGCCCGCGGGTCCGCCGCGTCCAGGAATGGCTAGCTTGCTTTGTTATTTGCCGATGCAAAAATCGCGAAAGATCACGTCGAGCAGATCCTCGACATCGACCGCACCGGTAATGCGCCCAAGGCTCCGCCACGCCAAGCGAAGATCTTCGGCGCGCAGCTCCGGCAGCGTAGCGGAAAGCGAGCGCCGCAGGGACGCGACTGCTTCTTCGAGTGCTTGACGATGCCGCGCGCGAGTTAGAAGTGGCGCCTCGATACGATAGTTTTGGGTAACCCGCTGGCCGAGCGTCGACAAGAGAGCATCGATGCCTTCACCGGTCAGGGCGGAGACCGGCAGCGCAGAACTCGGAAGCCCACCTCGCCCCGAGACAAGGTCGATCTTGTTTGCGACGAGGATCGTGGAGGCCCCGGCCCAAGCCGAGCCCCGGCGAGTATCGCCCGGGTGCCGAGCATCGAAAACAAAAAGCCTAATCTCGGCTTCTTCGGCGCGCTGCAAGGCACGCCGCAACCCCTCCTGCTCGACGATATCATCGCTTTCGCGCAGGCCGGCTGTGTCCGCGAGAAGAATCGGGTACCCCTCAAGGTCGATCGCAACTTCGACAATGTCGCGCGTAGTACCGGCGATGGGCGAGGTGATGGCCGCGTCTCGTCGCACTAATTTATTGAGAAGACTAGATTTCCCGGCATTCGGCGGACCTATGATCGCGACTACGATGCCGTCTCGCAGCCTCTCACCGCGGTGTCCGTCAGCGAGGTGGCGTTCGATCTCAACTCGGAGCAGCTCGGTCTCACTGCAGACCCCATCCTCGATCTCGGGCGGCAGGTCTTCGTCGGGAAAATCGATGGCCGCTTCGAAATAGGCGACAATGCGCGTCAGGCGATGGCACCAGCCGCGGTAGAGGCCGCCGAGCGCGCCGTCGAGCTGGCGGAGCGCCTGACGGCGTTGTGCCTCGGTCTCGGCCGCGGCGAGGTCGGCGATGGCTTCGGCCTGCAGCAGATCGAGCTTGCCGTTGAGGAAGGCGCGGCGGCTGAACTCGCCGGGTTCGGCGAGCCGTAGCCCGAGGCCATCCAGCGCCCGCATGACCGCGGCGAGCACGGCGCGACTGCCGTGCACGTGGAACTCGGCGACATCCTCCCCGGTCGCGCTGTGTGGCGCCGGGAACCACAGCACCAACCCCTCATCGAGCCACTCTCCGCTCGCCGGATCGACGAGCCGCCTTCTTCCTGCCCGGCGCGGTGCTGGCAATTTTCCCGCAAGCAACGAAACCGCCCGCGCAGTCTCCGGCCCGCTCAGGCGAAGGATGGAGATGGCAGCGCGACCCGCCGCCGTCGCCGGGGCGAAGATCGTGTCGGAAGGAGCCGCCCCAGCCCTCAGTGCTTCGGCGGCAGCTGTTCGGGCTGGAGCATCAGCCGCGTGACCCGGCCACCCTTGACTAGATGGGTCTGCAGGATCTCGTCGATGTCCTCCTGGGATTCGTACCGGTACCACACTCCCTCGGGGTAGATCACCATATTCGGGCCGAACTCGCAGCGGTCGAGGCAGCCCGCGGCATTCCAGCGGATGCTCTCGATCCCCAGCTGCCGCGCCTTCTCGCGCGCATAGCCGCGCAGTTTGTCGACGCCACCGCCCTCGGCAGCGCGGGCCATGCAGCAGCCGCGCGGATGCCCATCTGGTCGCACATTCGTGCACATGAAGATGTGGCGGGCGTAAAAGAGCTGCGGGTCGGCCGGGGAGTCTGCCATTTCTTTCTCCGTATCAGGTGAGGCACGGCGGAGCAAATGACGCAGACCGCCGTTTTTGGGAGTAGACTGCAACCCTAACCTCTCGCGGCGCCGCGGGCAATGCGCGCACCGCCCGGCACACCCGACAAATCCGCACGTCAGGAACCGAAATGGACCGCAACCGCCTCGGCGAGGAGACGAGCCCCTACCTCCTCCAGCACAAGGACAACCCAGTTCATTGGCAGCCGTGGAGCGACGCCATGCTGGCCGCCGCCAAGGCCGCCGACAAGCCGATCCTGCTCTCGATCGGCTATGCGGCCTGCCATTGGTGTCACGTGATGGCGCATGAGAGTTTCGAAACGCCTGAAATCGCCGAGCGGATGAACACGCTCTTTGTCAACGTCAAGGTTGACCGCGAGGAACGACCGGATCTCGACCATATCTATCAGCATGCGTTGGCACTGATGGGCGAGCAGGGCGGCTGGCCGTTGACCATGTTCCTAACGCCGGACGGCGAGCCGTTCTGGGGCGGGACCTACTTCCCGCCGGAGTCGCGCGGGGGGCGACCTGGTTTTTCCCAGGTTCTCGAGGCAATGAGCGATGCTTATGCACGCGCCCGCGACAAGGTCGCCAAGAACGTCGCGGTGCTGCGCGAGGCGTTGCAGCGGCTCGGCCGGCCGGAGCGCGGCGGTTTGATCTCTGTGGAGCAGCTCGACCCGATCGCCGAACGATTGCTGCGCGAGGTCGACCAGCTCCATGGCGGCATCGGCACTGCGCCGAAATTCCCGCAGACCGGCATACTCGAGCTGTTGTGGCGCGCCTCGAAGCGGAGCGGCCGAGCCCCCTATCGGGACGCTGTGGTCAAGGCGCTCGACGCAATGTGCCAGGGCGGCATTTACGACCATTTGGGGGGCGGCTTCTCCCGTTACTCAACGGACGCGCGCTGGCTCGTACCCCATTTCGAGAAGATGCTCTATGACAACGCCGAGCTCGTCGATCTCTTGACTCTGGTATGGCAGGAGACCCGCAGCCCGCTCTATCTCCAGCGCATCGAGGAGACCCTCGAGTGGGTCGGTCGCGAAATGCTGACTCGAGAGGGAGGGTTCGCCAGCAGTCTCGACGCCGACAGTGAGCACGAAGAAGGCAAGTTCTATGTCTGGTCTGAAGCCGAAATCGACGCCGTGCTCGGCCAACGCGCCGCTTTGTTCAAGCGCTTCTACGATGTCGACGCGGAAGGGAATTGGGAAGGGCATACCATTCTCAATCGGCTGAAGATGCCGGTGCTCGCCGATGCGGAAACCGAGCGCGAGCTCGGGGACGGCCGCGCGCTCCTGCTTCGGGCGCGCGACGGGCGCGTCCGTCCCGGTCTCGACGACAAGGTGCTCGCCGACTGGAACGGGCTGATGATCGCCGCGCTGGCGAATGCCGGGATCGTCTTCGAGCGTCCGGCCTGGATCGGGCTCGCGCGCGGTGCCTTCGACTTCATTCGCCGGCATATGGTGGAGCCCGATCAACGTCTGTTGCACGGCTGGCGGGCCGGCCGAGCCCGGCATCCGGCGAGCGTCGACGACTATGCCAATCTCTGTCGCGCGGCTCTTGCGCTTTATGAAGCGACCGGCAACGGCGATTATTTGATCCACGCCCGCGACTGGGTGACGATCCTCGATCGCTACTATTGGGATTCTGAGGGTGGCGGCTATTTCTTTGCCGCGAAGGATACCGAAGGGCTGGTCGCGCGCCCAAAGACGGCTGCTGATTCCGCTGTTCCCGCCGGGAATGGAACCTTGCTCGGGGTGCTGTCCCGCCTCGCGATACTGACCGGCGAAGAGACCTACCGGCACCGCGCCGAGGCGATCCTCGAGACGTTTTCCGGCGAGATGCGGCGCAACTTTTTCACGCTCGCCACATTGCTCAACAATGTCGAGCTGCTGATGAAGCCTCTGCAGGTTGTCCTCGTCGGGGCAAGCGGCACACCGGCGCTTGAAGCCCTGCGGCGCGCCGTCTACGAGGTGTCCCTGCCGAACCGGACGGTGCTCGCGATCGCGCCCGGGCAGACCCTACCGGTTGATCACCCGGCCTATGGCAAGGGGCTCGTCGACGACCGCGCGGCGGCCTATGTCTGCAACGGGCCGACCTGTTCGCTGCCTTTCACCGAGCCCCGGGCGCTGATCGACAGCCTTGCGGCGCTGCGCTAACGTCGAAAGATGGAAACATCAAATCTCCGGCGACCCTTGGCCGTCGTGGTTTGCGATATTGCCGGCACCTCGCATCTGATGGCCCGTGAGGGCGATCTCGTCTTTTCCACCGTATTGCACGATTTCTACGAGCATTCCGGTCGATTGAGCAAGGAACACGCTTGTACTTTGATCAAGTTCATCGGCGACGGCTTTCTCGCCGCGTTCGCGAGCGCCGCCGATGGTTTGCTCTTTGCGCGTTCGATACAGAGCCTGTTGCGCACCTTGCCGTCGCTGAGCAACCACGGATTGGGGTTTCGGTTCAGCCTGCATTTCGGCGATTGTCTGTGCATCGAAACCTCTTACGGGAAGGATGTTTTCGGCGATAATATCAACCTCGTCGCGCATCTGAACGACCTGGCGCAGCCTGGCGAGATCGTTATCTCGCAAGTCGCCCTGGACCGCATGCCGGCGGAGCAGCAGGCGCTCGCCGGGCCACGCGAGGCGGTGTCGATCAAATCCGCCGGCGAGATCCACATCCATCGCATCGGCTTGGCGGCGCCCTAGGGTCGGGCAAATGGCTTCCAGCGAGAGTACGGCAATGCCGGAAGTCGTTACTGAAGCCATCGTCGTGGTCGATCTCGTCGAATCCACCCTGACGAGCAATCTGTTCGGCTGGTACGCGGTCGGCCGCCAGGTCATTCGTGATCTGCGGGCGCTGATCGGCGAGGTCGGCGAGCACCGCGGGCTGCGCTGTCTGAGGAGCACCGGGGACGGCTATCTCCTAACCTTCCATGACCCGCGATCCGCCGAGCGAGCGGCCTTGAGTGCTGTTGACGCCGTGTTCGAGCTGTTGAAACGGGTTGCCCACCGCAATCGCGAGGTCCCCGAGGAGCGCGCACTCAATCTGCGCTGCGCGGTCCATCTGGGCGAGGTGGATATCGTCTCGAACGATCGCGAGGGACCGCATGTCTCGCTTGCCTTCCGGCTCGAGGAAATCTCGCGCGCCTCGCTGCCGGCAGCGCTCAATCCGATCCCCCCTGAGCAGTTTCCGTTGCAGAACTACGTGCTTTGCAGCGAAGAGGTCGCCGGCATCCTGTCTCGCCGCGCAACGCATTGGGAGCTCGCCAGCATAGGTTTGCTCAAATTGAAGGGCTTTCCCGGCTGGCGCGAGGTGTTCCGAGTGCTGCCCTCGGCGGGTGACGCAAAGCTCGACCACAGCTATGGTCGAGGCGATTAAGCACGAAGGAGGGAAGGATGGCACACGCGATCCGTTTCGAGAAGACCGGCGGCCCCGAGGTCCTGGCGTGGCAGGAAGTCACTGTCGGCAAGCCCGCTCAGGGTCAGGTCCGCCTCCGCCACAACGCGGTCGGGCTCAACTACATCGACACCTACCAACGCAGCGGCCTCTATTCGTTGCCGTTGCCGAGCGGGCTCGGCTCAGAGGCGGCCGGCATCGTCGAAGAGATCGGGCCGGGGGTTACCGGGCTCAAACCCGGCGACCGTGTTGCGTATGCGGGTGGGCCGATCGGCGCCTATGCCGACGAGCGCGTGCTGCCGGCCGATCGCCTCGTGCCGGTTCCCGCCGGCATCACCGATCAGCAGGCGGCAGCGATGATGCTCAAAGGCATGACCGCGTGGTACCTGGTACGCCGCACCCATCCGGTGAAGCGCGGCGAGACGATCCTGATCCACGCGGCGGCGGGTGGCGTCGGTCTGATCGTCTGCCAATGGGCAAAGCATCTCGGGGCGACCGTGATCGGCACGGTCGGCGACGACGAAAAGGCCGCCCTCGTCAGGAAGCACGGTTGCGATTATCCGATCGTCTATCGGCGCGAGGATTTCGTCGCCCGCGTGGGCGAGATCACCCAGGGCAAGAAATTGCCGGTCGTCTATGATTCGGTCGGCAAGGACACCTTTTACAAATCGCTCGACTGTCTGGCGCCGCTCGGGTTGGTGGTGTCGTTCGGCCAGTCGTCAGGGGCGATCGGACCGGTTGATATCGGCATACTTTCGGCCAAGGGTTCGCTGTTTCTGACCCGACCAACTCTGGTGAACTACACGGCGACGCGGGAGGACCTGCTGACCGCGTCGCGCGAGCTCTTTGAGGTGGTGCAGAGCGGTGCCGTCAAGATCGCGATCAACCAGACCTACCCGTTGCGCGAGGCGGCCCGTGCCCACCGCGATCTCGAAGGCCGCAAGACCACTGGGCAGACTGTACTTACCGTGTAGACCCTCACCTGCCTCGCTCCGCTCGGCTCCCTCTCCCGTCGTACGGGAGAAGGGGACCACAGCCAGGAGCGCTGGGGTGGGTGAGCGTGTGGCAATCAAGTATTCATCGCGTCGAAGAACTCGGAGTTGCTCTTCAATTCCTTGAGCTTATTGATCAGGAATTCGAGCCCGTCGACCGTGCCCATCGGCGTCAGTACGCGGCGCAGCACCCACATCTTGGACAACACCCCGCGATCGACCAGCAGCTCCTCTTTACGCGTCCCGGATTTGGTAATGTCGATCGACGGGAAGGTCCGCTTGTCGGCGACCTTGCGGTCGAGCACGATTTCTGAATTACCGGTGCCTTTGAACTCCTCGAAGATCACCTCATCCATCCGTGAACCGGTATCGATCAGCGCGGTCGCGATGATCGTCAGCGAGCCGCCCTCCTCGATGTTACGCGCTGCACCAAAGAAGCGCTTTGGCCGCTGGAGCGCGTTGGCGTCGACGCCACCTGTCAGAACCTTGCCGGATGAGGGCACGACAGTGTTGTAGGCACGCGCCAGCCGGGTGATCGAGTTGAGCAGTATGACAACGTCTCGCTTGTGCTCGACGAGCCGCTTCGATTTCTCGATCACCATCTCAGCGACTTGGACATGGCGCTGAGCAGGTTCATCGAAAGTGGAACTGACCACTTCACCGCGTACCGAGCGAGCCATATCGGTGACTTCTTCAGGTCGCTCGTCGATTAGTAGAACGATAAGATAGACCTCAGGGTGGTTGGCGGCGATCGCGTGTGCAATGTTCTGCAGCATCACCGTTTTACCGGCGCGGGGCGGCGAGACGATGATCGCGCGCTGGCCCTTGCCGAGCGGCGTGATCAGGTCGATGACCCGGGTCGTCAGATCCCTTCGGGTCGAATCATCGAATTCGAGCTGCAGTTTCTCTTCGGGGTAGAGCGGCGTCAGATTGTCGAAGTTGATTCGCTGGCGCAGGCGATCAGGTTCATCGAAATTGATCGCGTTGACTTTGAGCAGTGCGAAATAGCGCTCGCCATCGCGCGGCGATCGAATCTGCCCCTCGACCGTGTCGCCCGTGCGCAGTCCGAAACGCCGCACCTGGCTCGGGCTGACATAGATATCATCGGGGCCGGCCAAGTAATTGGCTTCGGCAGATCTTAAAAAACCAAACCCATCGGACAGCACTTCGAGTACTCCGTCGCCGGATATCGGGACATCGTTCTCGGCAAGCTGTTTGAGAATTGCGAACAGCATATCCTGCTTGCGCAGCGAGGAGGCGTTCTCGATTTGCAGCTCTTCGGCAAAGGCCAAGAGTTCTGCTGGGGTTTTACGCTTCAATTCTTGGAGGTTCATGGAGATTTGCGTCGGGGTTGGGACGAGGATCACCCGTCCAAGGGAACGCCTGCATGGAATGACTCCGGCAGGCTAGGTGAGGCGGGGATTATCAGGGAAAAGCGCGAGGAACCGTTACCGGTACAGCGATCCCCTTAGCCAAAACAGATATGCAGGTCAAACACAATTACAAGACTCCCGGTATCATAGCTGGGCCGCCTTTCGGATCAGAATGGCTTAACGACGACGAGGAGCACGATGCCAATCATCGCTAACGTTGGCAGCTCGTTGACGATCCGGAAAAACCGTGTCGAATGTGTGTTGTTGTTTGCGCTGAAGGCATCGCGCCATCGCGACAGCGCAAGGTGAAATGCGGTCAGCGCCGCGACGAGAGCGAGCTTCGCCCAGATCCAACCCATCCGCCAATTGACGATCCCCGGGGTACTCGCCAGCATCAAGCCGAAACCCAAAGTTGCGATCATTGCCGGCGTCATGATTCCCCGCTGAAGGCGGCGTTCCATGATTTTGAAGGTTTCCGACCGGTCGGAGCCCACCGGCGCTATCGCGTGATAAACGTAGAGCCGCGGCAGGTAGAGCAATCCCGCCATCCAGGCAACCATACTGATAATATGAAACGATTTGATCCACGGATAGGCGTCAACGAGCCAGGCGTTCATGCCGGGTCGCTAGCCAGCGCGCGGTTCACAAGTCTTGCGAGCGCTCCGATAAACCTCGGCTCGACGCCAACTGTCGCGACGCGGTGATAATATGCTACTCCCGCGACCTCGGCGAGATGGCGGTAATCGAGATCGAGCTCGACGAGTGTTTCCGAATGCTCGGACACAAAAGAGATCGGCGCCACGACTAGCGCGACACCGTCCGCACCGGCCTGCCTGATCTCATCGTCGGTGGCAGGACCGATCCATTCGAGCGGCCCTACCCGGCTTTGGTAGCATACGCGCCAGTCAAGTTCGGGTCGGGCAAGCGCGGCCACGATCGCCGCTGCGGTTCGCTGTACTTGATCCGGATAAGGATCCCCGCCGCTCACGATCCTCTTTGGCAGGCCATGTGCGGTGAGCAGCAAGCGGGGAAATCTTCCGGTGCCGTAAGCCGCCTCGAGCGCGGGTCCGACAAGTCCCGCAATCGCTTCGACCAACCCTTGTTCGCAAGGATAGCAACGAATAACGTGCGTCGGGCGAATCAATCCCTGGCGCGCCGCTGCGATCCGCCATGCAGCAAGGGAAGACGCCGTCGTCGTTGTCGAGAACTGCGGATAGAGTGGCAAGCAGACGATCTCGTCCGGGGCCCATTCTGCCACCTCGCACGCCGTCTCTGCGCTCAACGGATGCCAATAACGCATGGCAACAAAGCAACGATGCCCTGGTCCGAGCGCTGCCTCGAGCGCCTGCGCCTGGGCTTCGGTGTTGGCAAGCAATGGAGATCGCCCGCCGAGACGGGCATAAATGCCGCGTGCCACAGGGGCACGGCGCCACGCAACAACGCGAGCCAATGGCAGCCGTAGAAAGCCCGGCAGGCCGATAATGGCTGGGTCGCTGAACAGGTTGACGAGAAAAGGCTGAACCGCTGGCAACGAATCCGGCCCACCAAGGTTCATCAATACGACCGCCACTCGCGTCATACTATTTTAACGGCGTTCGATCCCGCGAGCAGGCTGGCGAGCACCGCAACGTTATCCGGTGGTGTTTCGGGCAGTACACCATGGCCGAGGTTGAACACGTATGGGCCGCCGCCCAGCGTCCGGCACAGCTCGTTGACCGCAGATTCGAGAGCAGCGCCGCCCGCGATCAGCAGCAGCGGATCGAGATTGCCCTGAACCGTAGCGAGCGGTTGAAGCCGTGATCGAGCGTAACCTAGTGGCACCATTGCATCGAGGCCGACGCTATCCACCCCCGTCTCGGTTATGTACCGCTCATAGAGCAGACCTGCGCCACGTGGAAAACCAATAATCGGATGATCCGGGAATCGGTGTTTTAGTGCCGCAACGATGCGCCGCGTGGGTTCGATTACCCAGCGGGCAAATGCGGGCTCAGGGAGAATGCCCGCCCAACTCTCAAACAGTTGCACGACCTCGGCACCTGCTGCCATCTGGGCAGCGAGGAAGTCGATGGTACCTTCGACCAGAAGGTCGATCAGGGAGCCAAACCCATTGGGATCGCGATAGGCCCAGCCCTTGACCTGACGAAATTCCTTGCTCGTCCCGCCTTCCACCATGTAGGTGGCAACGGTCCATGGTGAGCCCGCAAAACCGATTAGAGTTGTCCGAGTGTCGAGCATCTCGGCTACCCGGCGAACGGTATCGAAGACCGGCTCGAGGTGCGACATAATTTGACCGGGTTTGAGCCGGCCGATGCCGGTGTGGTTTTCGATCGGCTCAAGGATCGGCCCCCGTCCTTCCCGAAAAGTGAGTGTTTGTCCGAGCGCATAAGGGAGCATCAGGATGTCGGAGAACAGGATTGCTCCGTCCATGCTATAGCGTCGCACCGGCTGCAGCGTCAGCTCGGCAGCCAGCATCGGGGTTAAGCACATCTCGACAAAATCGTGGGCTCTCACACGAGCTGCTCGGTACTCGGGCAGATAGCGCCCGGCCTGCCGCATCAACCACCAAGGTGGTGGTGTCAGTGCTTCTCCCCGGAGGGCGCGCAAGAGGGGTTTGGTTTGGCCAATAGGCATCGCGGAGCCCTCCTTCACTTAATATAGGTTTCAAAGATGAGGTAGGTTGATGATGGTTGTGAGTCCCGGGGATTGGGACCACTCGAAGGTTATATCCGGATCACCTGACCGCGGCCCGGAATGCGACCTGGCTGTGCGCAAGCCTGAGGACTCTATCCCGAGCGCGAGGAACCTCGTGGTTGTGGAAGAAGCGAAAATCGGGGATGGTGAAGGGCGTGATCAGAGTTATCCAGAATGTTCCCCGATTAAGAGAAAATTCCAGTCGAATAGGGAACATCGGGGAATAGCTGATGAAAGATGGGGCATGATCAAAGACCGCGAGCAAAATGGTAGGTTATCCCCTGGCTATCATCGCATAATGCACAGCATTGCAGGGATAACTCAATCATCGCGGCTTTGCCCGCTGTGACGCGATTTCATCTGCATCTGGTTTCTGATTCCACCGGAGAAACCGTGCATTCCGTAGCCCGAGCCTGCCTCGTGCAGTTCGACGGAGCGCAGCCGGTCGAGCACGTCTGGAGTATGGTCCGGACGCGGGGTCAAATTGAGCGCGTCATCGCCGGAGTCGAGGCGAACCAGGGCGTTGTTCTGTTCACTTTGGTTAGTGACGCGCTTCGCCAATTGCTGCAGGAAGGGTGCCGAAGAATTCAGGTGCCGGCGATCCCCGTCCTCGACCCGGTCATCGGGGCGCTTGCCTCCTATCTCGGTCGCCAAAGCCGAGGGCTGCCGGGTAAGCAACACCTTCTCGACAACGAGTATTTTGCCAGAATCGATGCGATGACCTTTGCCCTTAACCACGATGACGGGCAATCAAGCTGGGGCCTCGACGATGCCGATGTCTGCCTTGTCGGTGTATCGCGCACGTCGAAGACTCCGACTTGCCTCTATCTTGCGAATCGCGGCATCAAAGCTGCTAACGTGCCGTTTGTGCCCGGGGTGCCGCTGCCCTCCGAGCTGCTCGCTGCAACGCACCCGCTAATCGTCGGCCTGACAAATGATCCGGAGCGGTTGATTCAGCTACGGCGCAACCGCTTGGACGTGCTGCATCACGACCACTTCACCGGCTATACCGATATCGATACGGTGCGGAGTGAGGTGCGCGAGGCACGGCGCGTTTTTGTCGAGAGGCGTTGGCCGATCATTGACGTGACACGCCGCTCGATCGAGGAGACTGCCGCCGCGATCATGAAATTGTTGGCGCGGCGCCAGGGCGCTGATGGATGAACCTTTGATTCTCGCCTCGGCGAGCCCGATTCGAAAAAAGCTACTCGCTGCCGCCGGCCTCCCGATGCAGGTCGAACCTGCGTTGGTGGACGAAGAAGCGCTCAAACGGGTCTTCCAAGTCGAACAGCGAGCCGCAGCCGACTGTGCGCTGGCGCTTGCGGAAGCTAAGGCTCGGCAGGTATCGCGAAACCATCGACACGCGCTGGTTGTCGGCGCCGACCAGATTCTGGTGTGCGGTAAAATTTGGTTGAACAAGCCTAGCGATCTCGTCGAGGCCCGTGCTCAGCTTCAGTCGCTGCGCGGCAGAACCCACATGCTCGTTACCGCGGTCTGCGTTGTTCGCGAGGCAGCTCGGATGTGGCATACCGTAAGCTCGGCGAAGCTGACCATGCGGCATTTCAGTGATGCGTTTCTCGATGCCTATCTCTGTTCCGAACAGGCTGCGGCTCTTGGATCTGTCGGCAGTTATCGCCTCGAGGAAAGAGGGATCCAGCTTTTTGCAGAGATCCAAGGCGATTATTTTGCAATTCTCGGGCTGCCGCTGCTCGAGCTCCTCAGCTTTTTGCGCAATTGCGGTGCGCTCGCCGCTTAGCCAGCCGTCATTACCGTCCGCGACAGCATGAGGATCAGCGGGACAACGCGACTTTCCGGCATCATGGGATGGCCTGTAGCCCATTCCCGATCACCGACGCTACACGGCTTCTGGCTTGGCGAGACTGGCGTTGATGGTGCTTATCTCCCACTGCCGGTGCGACCGGAGCATATCGAGCAGGCGCTTCGTGCACTGCCCATCCTTGGCTTTCGTGGATGTAATCTGACGTCCCCGCACAAGCAGACAGCGCTCGCTGTGGTCGACCGCCTCGAGCCGCTTGCGCGGCGGATTGGTGCGGTGAACACTATCGTGATTGGGCCGGACGGCATGCTCGAAGGCCGCAACACGGATGCCTTTGGCTTTTTTGAGAGCCTGCACGACGCGATACCAATTTGGGAACCTGCGGGAGGCCCGGCGGCGATCCTCGGCGCCGGGGGGGCGGCCCGGGCTGTTGTCGCTGCTCTCGGCGATGCCGGCGTCACCGAGATTCGCTTGGTCAATCGGACGCTGGCCCACGCGGAGGCGATTGCAAGTGATCTTGCGACACCAAACACGAGTATTACGATCTATTCGTGGGAGGAGGTCGGTGCTGCCCTGCGACACGCCGGGCTACTCGTCAACGCAACGAGACTCGGCATGGCAGGAGAGCCCCCGCTGACGCTCGATCTTGCACCGTTGCCGCCATCATCTCCGGTCGTTGACATTGTTTACGTACCACTCGAAACGGACCTGCTCGTCGCCGCACGGCGTCGTGGCCACCCGGTCGTCGACGGCCTCGGCATGCTGTTGCATCAGGGCCGACCTGGATTTGAAGCTTGGTTCGGCACACCTGTGAAAGTAACCCGTGAGCTCCGCGCCGCAATCCTCTCGACCTTGGCGCAGGCACGGTGATCGTTCTTGGCCTCACAGGCTCGATCGGCATGGGCAAGAGTACCGCTGCCATGACGCTGAAGCGGCTCGGGGTGCCGCTCTTCGACGCCGATCGCGCAGTTCACCGGCTCCTAGCGCCGGGTGGGGCCGCGGTGGAATTAGTTACAGCGTCATTTCCAGGCGTTCGCGCCGCGACAGGCGGAATTGATCGCTCACTTCTCGGGCAGCACGTTTTTGCTGACCCTAAGGCTCTCTTGCGGCTCGAGCGGATCATTCACCCGATGGTCGAAGCGCTCGAAAAGCGGTTCCTTGCGCATGCGCGCGCGCGGCGAGAGCCGATCGTGGTGCTCGACATACCACTCCTCTTCGAGAGTGGTAGTGAACGTCGATCCGATTATGTTCTCGTCGTTTCCGCACCGCTGCTGGTGCAACGTCAGCGGGTCTTGCGGCGTCGCGGCATGACGGACAAGCGCTTCGCAGCTATCCTGAGCAATCAGATGCCGGATTCCGAGAAACGTCGTCGTGCGGACTTCGTCGTTTCGACCGGTCTTAATCGAGGCCTGAGCTTGCGTCGGTTGCGTGCAATCGTCAGACTCCTGCGCAGCAGGAGGTTGCCGGGCACTCGTCAGAGCCGGCGCGCCTACCGGGAGCGGCGGCAAGCTAATGCGTGAGATCGTCCTGGACACCGAAACAACGGGTCTCGATCCGCGCGATGGACATCGGATCGTCGAGATCGCCTGCGTCGAGCTGGTCCATCATATCCCCACTGGGCGGAGTTTTCACCGATACGTCAATCCTGAGCGAGACGTGCCGCAGGATGCTCTCGCGGTCCACGGCCTGACCGCTGAATTCCTTGCTCGTCAGCCGCCATTTGCTGCGGTGTTGGATGAGCTTCTCGGGTTCATCGGCGCGGACCCCTTGGTGATTCATAATGCCGAGTTTGACTTGGCCTTTCTGAACACCGAATTAGCGCGTCTGCAACGGGAACCGATTACGTCGGGTTATGTCGACACGCTGGCGATGGCGCGCCGCCGCTTCCCCGGGTCGCCCTCAAGCCTGGACGCATTGTGTCGCCGCTTTGCCATCGACCTCTCGGGTCGCGTCGAGCACGGGGCGGAGATTGATTGCAGTCTCTTGGCAGCCGTCTACCTCGAGCTGCTCGGCGGGCGTCAGCCTGGGCTCGATTTCGCGCTTCCGGCAACTCTCGCCCTCGACGTCGCGCGGGTCGCACGTGCGCCGCGGCCGCATGCGCCCTCGGCAGAGGAGCTCGTTGCCCACCTGGCGATGCTGAAAACGATCAGCGAGCCCCTCTGGCTCGCAGAGGCGTGAGCTTCAAACCAAAGCGGTATTGGCCGAGCCAAGGGCCTGCGTATCTGCCTGCTGGCGGCGTAACAATTCGGCGAAATCGATCGGGTTGATCATCAACGGTGGAAATCCACCGTCGCGCGTGGCATTGGCGATGACGGCGCGCGCGAAGGGGAAGACGATGCGCGGTGTCTCAACCAAGACCAGCGCCGGCACGAGTTCGGCCGGCGTGTTCTTGACCGTAACGACGGATCCGTAGGCGAGCTCGACAAGAAACACCGGCTCGCCTTGCACCCGTGCCGTTGCATTAATGGTCAACACCACCTCGAAAACCTCCGGACCCAGGTTGCGCGCCTTTACATCGACGTTGATTTCGACGTCGGGCTGGGCGGTCTGTTGGATCAGGCTCTGCGGCGCTCGCGGGTTTTCAAACGACAGATCCTTGATGTATTGGGCGTTCAGGAGCAGCTGCTGCGGCTCAGAAGGGCTCGCTGGTGCGGCGCCTGCACCGTTACCGATCGTATCATCCGCCATAAGGGTCTCCTGTCACGCGGGTTCACCCGTACCCGGCAAAAATAGCGGTTCCGCTCTGCGGTCAGGCCGGGTGGGGTCGATCCGCAACGCTGCTCCGTTTGATACCTTGAGCCCGGTGACGGCCCTGATGAAGCCCCAATGTGTGACCACAGCGATCCTGGACCAAGCCCTGAGCGATGCGGCTGCAGAAGATTTCGGAGCGCCTGGACAAAGCCTCCACGCTCTCCTCCTGCAGAGGCCACCAGGGATCCGGCAGGTGATCGAACGCGATATCTGGCCAGCGCGCCCGAAGCGTGGCCAATGGTGAACCGATGTCGCAGGTGAAGGCGAAGCGTTCAGCGAGCAACGGCTCGACGGAGATCGGCAGCCCGAGATCGCCGGCGATAATCTCGGCAGTTTCGAGAGCGCGCGTGTAGGGGCTGGTGATCAGCCGGCTGGGGTTCGTCGCTCCTAGAGCTCGCGCGACCGCTGCTGCTTGGCTCCGGCCGACTGCCGTCAGCTGTGGGTCACGGATACCTGGATCGCGCCGGGTCTCCGAATAGACGCGGTTGAATTCGGTTTGCCCGTGACGGATCAGGATCATCCCGGTCGTCGGTCCGATTTGGCCTGCGTGGGCCGTGCTTGTCGTAGCGTTGCCGGCGCCCTATTTGACCTGGAGTCGATGTGAGGGCCGGGTCCCGGTGCTCCCAGGACGGCAATGGGGCACGCAAGGCAATGGGCGAGTTTCAATATTTCGACATCATCTTGTTCGCGATGGTCGCCGGATTCCTGGTGCTGCGGCTGCGTAGTGTTCTCGGTCGTCGCACAGGAAACGAGCGGCGCCGCGACCTATTCCTGCGGCGCGCGGCACCTGCTAGAGACAACGTAGCGACGCTTGTTGAACCGGACAAGCGCGTCGCCAAGCCGGTCGGCGATGCGCCTCCTGCCGATGTGGTCGCCGAAGGGCTGAACCGAATTCAGCGCGCCGATCCGAGCTTTGATGCTTCACATTTCATCGAGGGTGCGCGCACTGCGTTCGAGATGATCGTCGCCGCCTTTGCAAAAGGCGACAAGGGAGAGTTGCGGCCGTTGCTGAGCGACGAGGTTTTTCAGCGTTTCGCTATGGCGATCGACGAGCGCTTGGCCGCCAAGGAAACGCTTGAGACACACATCGAACGGCTCGACAGTCTGGACATTGTGGAGGCCGAGCTTGCCGGTCGCACGGCGCAGGTAACGCTCAAGCTGGTTTCGCATCAGATCAATGTGACGCGCGCGATGGATGGAAGTATCGTCGACGGCTCTCCGGGGCAGCCGGTCGAGAAGACCGATTACTGGACCTTTGCGCGCGATACTCGATCCACCGATCCGAACTGGATCCTCGTCGCAACCAGCAGCGGCTGAACGCGAGCCAGGCGCTGGACGCAGGCGCTTTCGGCGCGCTGCAACACTGGTTGTTTTGACGCTTCTGGCGGCGAGTCTCGGCCGCGACGCAGGTCCGGCACGATTCGCGGTTAAGCCGGTTGTGTTCGCCCGGCTCCAAGGCTGGACCGAGGATAGGATATCGGCGGCGATCCCGGCCTTTCTCAAATCGTGTGGTCGGTTTGTGACGCTTCCGGATGCAACGCCGCTCGACACAAGGCCGAGCGTCGCGGATTACGGACGGGTCGGTACTTGGCGAGAGCTGTGCGAAGCCGCCGCAGCGCTGCCACCGGAGGACGACGCCGCGGCGCGTCGGTTCTTCGAGACGTTCTTCATCCCGCTTTCTGTCACCAATTACGGTGCGCGCGAAGGGCTGTTCACCGGATATTACGAGATCGAATTGAACGGGTCGCGTCGGCGTCAGGGGCGTTATCAGACGCCGATCTACCGGCGGCCGTCCGACCTGAGCGAGGCTACCCGCTACTCGCGGGCTGAAATCGAGGATGGCGCGCTTTCCGGTCGCGGCCTCGAACTCCTCTGGGTCGACGATCCGATCGACGCGTTTTTTCTGGAGATTCAGGGTTCGGGCAGGGTTCGACTGAGGAATGGCGCTACCGTGCGGGTTGGCTATGACGGACAGAACGGGCAACCATACGTGCCGGTCGGGCGGCTGCTTGTCGAGCGCGGCGTAATCCCGCGTTCAGAGGCGACAATGTTGACGATCCGGGATTGGATGAACCGGCATCCGGAGGCAGGCGCCGCGCTCCGGCGTGAGAACCCGTCCTATGTCTTTTTTCGCGAACTGCCAGCTGACGGCCCGATCGGTGCCGAAGGGGTCGTGCTGACCGCAGAGCGGAGCATCGCGATCGACCGGGCCTTCATCGCTCTCGGCATCCCGATCTGGGTCGAGGCGGACGAGCGTTTCGCCTCGGCCGACAGCGTACGGCGTCTGGTCGTGGCGCAGGATATCGGAGGCGCCATCAAAGGTCCCGTGCGGGGCGACCTCTTCTGGGGTACGGGCAGCGCCGCGGCGGCGCGCGCCGGTGTAATGAACGCGCGCGGCCAATATTACTTGCTGGTACCGCGCGACGTCGCGACGCGGTTAACGTTAAATTCCCAATAACCAGGAATCAGTGAAATCGGATGCGAGTAGCCCTCTTCGTCACGTGTTTGGTCGATTTGTTCCGGCCGACAATCGGCTTTGCCGCGGTCAAGCTGCTCGAAGAGGCGGGCTGCACGGTCGAGGTGCCGCGCGCGCAGACCTGCTGCGGCCAGCCCGCGTACAATTCAGGCGATCGCGCCGATGCGAAGGCGATCGCCATGCAGGTGCTCGACGCCTTCGCGGGCTATGATCACGTGGTCGTTCCCTCCGGTTCCTGTGCCGGGATGATCCGGCGGTATTATCCGGAGCTCTGTGCCGAGGACCCCGCTGTCTTGCCGCGGGCCGAGCATCTCGGCGCGCGCGTTTGGGAGCTCGTCTCGTTCCTGGTCGATATCTGCGGGATGCACGCGGTCACCGCACGGTGGGACCGCGAAGTCACCTATCATGACGCGTGCTCCGGATTGCGCGAGCTCGGGGTCAAAGACCAGCCGCGCCGGCTGCTCGCATCGGTCGGCGGGCTTACGCTGAAGGAGATGCCGGGGGCCGAGGTGTGCTGCGGCTTTGGCGGGACGTTTTGCGTCAAATACCCAGACATCTCGGACAAGATAGTCAGCGACAAAGCGGCTGAAATCGTCGGGACCGGCGCCGAGGCAGTCTTGGCTGGTGATCTCGGCTGCCTGTTGAACATTGCGGGCAAGCTCCATCGCCGCGGGCGGCGGGTCGAGGTCCGCCACATTGCCGAAGTGCTCGCCGGCATGACCGCGGACGTGCCGCCGATCGGCGTTCCCGGATAAGGACATGCTCGCGACTAGCCGCACCTTCGAGGCGAACGCCCTGGCCGGTCTCGCCAACGACAATCTGCAGCGCGCACTGGCGTTGATGCGGACCGGTTTTCCACAGCGCCGCCGCCTCGCCGTCGAGCGGCTTCCAGAGTTCGAGGCCCTGCGAGAAATCGGGAAATCGATCAAGGACCACACGCTCGAGCACCTCGATTTCTACCTCGAGCTCTTTGAAGAGAACGTTCTCGCTTCAGGCGGCCAAGTCCATTGGGCGCGCTCGCCGGACGAGGCCTGCGCCGCAGTATTGGCAATCTGCCGCTCGGTCGACGCCCAGATTGTGACCAAGGGCAAGTCGATGATCGCCGAAGAGGTCGGGCTCAACGAATACCTTGAAAAGAACGGTATCACCACGGTCGAGACCGACCTCGGGGAGTACATCATCCAGCTGCGCCGCGAGCCGCCTAGCCACTTGATCGCGCCGGCGATCCATCTGATGAAGGAACAGGTCGCCGAAACCTTCCGCGCTGAGCATCGGGCACTCGACCCCCGGCGGTCCCTCGTCGAGGCGCGCCAGCTCTGCGACGAGGCGCGCGCAGTTCTGCGCCCGCGGTTTCTCGCCGCCGATGTCGGCATCACCGGCGCCAATTTCCTGGTCGCCAGCACCGGATCCAGCATCATCGTTACGAACGAAGGGAACGGCGATCTGACCCAGACCTTGCCGCGCGTCCACATCGTGATGGCCAGCCTGGAAAAGCTCGTGCCGACGTTCGAGGATGCAGCAACCTTGCTGCGCCTCTTGGCGCGATCGGCGACCGGCCAGGAGTTCTCGTCTTACACGACGGTGTCTACCGGTCCGCGGCGGCCGGACGATCTCGACGGGCCGGAACAATATCACGTCGTGCTGCTCGACAACGGCCGCAGCGCGCTGCTCGGCGGCCAATTCCAGGACATGCTCCGCTGCATCCGCTGCTCGGCGTGCATGAACCATTGTCCGGTCTATGCCGCCATTGGTGGTCATGCCTATGGCTGGGTTTACTCAGGGCCGATGGGAGCGGTGCTGACGCCGAGCCTGATCGGCATCGCGGAGGCAGGGCATCTGCCGAATGCCTCGACCTTTTGTGGGCGGTGCGAGAGTGTGTGTCCGGTCAAGATCCCGTTGCCGAAGATGATGCGGCATTGGCGGGAGCGGGAATTCAACGAGAAGCTCAACCCGCCGGTCTACCGCGCCGGGCTGTTCTTGTGGGCGTGGGTGGCGAGGCGCCCGGCTCTCTACCATGCGCTGGTCGAGCTCGCCAGCCGCGCGCTCGGGTGGCTCGGGCGCGACCGCGGACGGTTCCGCATCCTGCCGTTTGCCAACGGCTGGACCACGGTGCGCGATATGCCGGCACCGGAGGGCCGCAGCTTTCACAGCCTGTGGGCCGAGCGGCAACGCGGCGTCACGGCGAAATGAGCGAGGCGCGCGAGCAGATCCTTGCCGGCATCCGGCGCTCGCTAAAACGAGGCCGGCTCGACACGGCCCGCGAAACCAAGCTGCGAGAGCAGGTTGCGGCGCATCGGCGCAATCTAGTTCCTGCCCGAGCGGTGGCACTCGATGAATCGGGCCGGGTCGAGTTGTTTGTCGCCATGGCCGAGGAGGTCCAGGCGACGGTCGATCGCGTGAAATCGCCCGCTGCGGTGCCGGAGGCGGTCGCGTATTATCTCGCGGCCGAAAACCTTCCCGCCGATCTGGTCCTGGCCCCTGACCCGGGTCTCGATGAAATCGGTTGGGATACTCGGCCGCTGTTGCGCATTCGCCGTGGCCGGGCCGAGCCGGAGGATACCGTCAGCCTGACGCGCTGTTTTGCGGCAATCGCCGAGACCGGCACCTTGATGATGATCTCCGGGGCTGAGACCCCGACAACGCTTAATTTTCTACCCGACACCCATATTGTTCTCGTATATGCGGATCAGGTCGTCGCCACCTACGAGGACGGCTGGGATCGGCTGCGGACTGATAGCGGGATGCCTAGGGCGATCAATTTCATCACTGGCCCCTCGCGCACGGGTGATATCGAGCAGCGCATCGAGCTCGGTGCCCATGGGCCGCGGCGTCTCCATATCATTCTCGTCGACAAACCTCGAGAAAAGGGGTGATGGCGAAGCCGATTAACCCGGCGCCGGCGCGCGGCGATCGGTTGCTGTGGCACCAAGTCGTGCGGAGTGTGACGCCGCTGCGCGGCCGCGCCGCGGCGGGTTCACCGGCATCGGGCTCGACACCTCCAGCACCAGCCGAGAAAAAGCGAGCGAGGCAGCAAGTTCGGCCCAAGACGCTCGACCATTTCTCTGGGATCGACCGGGCCAACGCCGAGCGTCTCAAGCGCGGGCTCCACCCGATCGAGGCCCGTCTCGATCTGCATGGAAAGACCCAGACTGAAGCGCACCACGCGCTCGCCGCGTTTATCCGAAGCTCGTCTGAGACCGGTCGGCGCTGCGTGCTCGTCATCACCGGCCGAGGTCTGGGTCCGAGCGGGCCCGGGGTGCTCAAGAGTGCCGTTCCGCGATGGCTCGAAGAGGTGGAGCTACGACGAAAAATCCTCGCGATCGCGCCGGCGCAACCGAGGGACGGAGGCGCGGGCGCGCTCTACCTGCTGCTGCGCCGGCGCCGCGCCAAATCTTCCCGCTGACCCGTAACCCACCGCGTCACATCCCTTCGAGCCGAGCCGCTTCGGGATCGAAACACCGGTATAGCCGCGCTGCCGCGATGCGCGCAAAGCGCAAGGTCAGGGCGCGGCGCCGGCTGGGATTGAGCGGTGTCGTGCGGCCGTCGCGCAGCAGGACAGCGCCGAACGGGTCCGCCACCATCAGGCCACATTCCTCGGGAATCAACGCTTGCGGAAAGTTGTTCGGGACCGCGAAATAAAGACGATCTGCAAAATCGCGGTAACTCATCCACTTGTGGTCGGCGCGAAAATCGGCGACCGAGCTCTTGATTTCGACAATCAGGAGGTCACCAGCCTTGCCGAGCCCGAGGATGTCGGCGCGCCGCCCGTTGAGGAGCGGAAATTCGACGAGGCTGGCATAGCCCAGCTGGTCGAGCGCGCGGCAGATACCGCGTCCCAGGAGGGAGGCTGTCGCTGTGGAGTCGATGCCGGCTGGGGCAGACATAACGGGCCGCGCATCATATGTCGGATGCGTCGGCTGGGCGAGATCGGCGGAGAGTGAGAATGGCGGTAGCGAGAAAGCCGGGCTTCCTGCGCCAGGCCTGGGATATGGCGTGGCCCTATTGGAAGTCCGAAGAAAAGTGGTCGGCGCGCGGGCTGCTCGCCGCCATCGTCGCGCTCAACCTGGCGTCAGTCTGGCTCAACGTCAGATTTAATTCTTGGTACAACGACTTTTACAACGCGTTGCAGGAGTATAATTGGCCGCAGTTCTGGTGGCAGTTTGCGATCTTCGGAATGATCGCGGCAGCGCTCATCGTTGTCGCGGTCTACTCCTTTTATCTGAGGGCGATACTGCATATCCGCTGGCGGCGCTGGCTGACCGGGCGTTTTGTGCTCAACTGGCTCGAGGACCAGGCCTATTACCGAATGCAGCTGAACCAGGCGACGACGGACAACCCCGATCAGCGTATCCAGGAGGATCTCGACAACTTCGCGACAATGAGCCTCGGTCTGTCGATCGGCCTGATGAACGCGGCCGTCACGTTGCTCTCTTTTCTCTCTATCCTGTGGGTTCTCTCGGGTGCGCTGACGATCCCGCTCGGCGGCGGTGCCAAGGTCGTCATCCCGGGCTACATGGTCTTTGCCGCCCTGATCTATGCCGTCGCCGGCACGATGCTAACCCGCTGGATCGGTCGGCCGCTGATCCAGCTCACTTTCGATCAGCAGCGCTATGAGGCCGATTTTCGCTTCAGCCTCGTCCGGTTACGCGAGAATGCCGAGAATGTCGCGTTCTATGGCGGTGAGGCGCGCGAGCTCGACACCTTCCTGACCCGCTTCGCCCGGGTCGTGATGAACTGGTGGGGGATCATCAAGCGCCGCAAGAAGCTGACCTGGTTCACCACCGGGTACTCCCAGCTTGCTGTGGTCTTCCCGTTCGTCGTTGCCGCCCCACGCTATTTCGACAAGGTCATCCAACTCGGTGGATTGATGCAGATATCCTCCGCCTTTGGCCAGGTTCAGGAGTCGCTGTCGTTCATCGTGACCTCCTACACCGAGATCGCCCAATTTCAGGCGGTGGTCCAGCGTCTTTCGGGGTTTCGAGCCAGGATGGACGAGATCGCCGCCGATCGGGCTGCGGTCCAGCCGATTGAGATCGAGCGGGCTGGCGCCGGCGTGGCGGTCGAGACGCTGGACCTCGATCTGCCGGACGGGCGGCCACTGCAGCAGGACATCGCGCTCTCAGCGGTTCCCGGCAAGCCCCTGCTAATCACAGGTCCCTCCGGGGTGGGCAAGAGCACGGTGCTGCGCGCGATCGCCGGGCTGTGGCCGTTCGGGCGAGGCCATATCCGGGTGGCGGGTGGCCGCGCCTTGTTTCTCCCGCAGCGGCCCTATCTGCCGCTCGGTACGCTGGCCGACGCGCTCGTTTACCCGCGCGCCGCTGCCGAGCTGCCTCGCGAGCGCCTCGTCGAAGCGTTGCGCGCGGTCGGCATGCCTCAGCTCGTTGAGCGGCTCGACGAAGAGGGGAATTGGGCACAGCGCCTGTCGATCGGTGAGCAACAGCGCGTTGCCTTTGCGCGCGTACTCTTGGCTCGGCCAGAAGTCGTATTTCTCGACGAGGCGACCTCGGCCCTCGACGAGGCGGCGGAAATGTCGCTCTACCGGTTGTTGCGGGAGGCGCCCTGGCGGCCGACGATTGTCAGCGTCGGTCATCATGGCACATTGCAGCGCTTTCACGATGCTGTCGTCGATCTTGCCCATCGGCCGGTCTCCCAGGCGGCGGTCGGCTGACTGGGCGCAAGGAGAGCGGCATGAACGACGCAGAAGATCCGTTACGGGCCGTCCGGATCGGCAAGCTCGATAGCCTCAGGGCAGAGGGCGTCGATCCTTATCCCTATAGCTTTGCGCGTACTCACGATGCGGCCGAACTCGACCGCCTCTATACGGGGCTGGCGGCAGGCGCTGAAACCTGCGAGCGCGTGCGGGTTGCGGGCCGCATCCGGGCGATCCGCAACAGCGGCATGTTCATCGACCTCCATGACGCCTCCGGGAAAATTCAGATCTTTTGCCACCGAGACAAGCTGCCACCCGAAGGGCTGGCCGTGCTACGCCTGCTCGACATTGGCGACTTGATCGGCGTGGAGGGATTGGTGCGGCGCACCTCGCGCGGCGAGTTGACCGTCAACGCCGACGCGGTCGCAGTGTTGGCCAAGACGCTGCGTCCGCTGCCCGAGAAATATCACGGCCTCGCGGATATCGAGCTGCGCTACCGGCAGCGTTATCTCGACCTGATTATGAACCAAGAGAGCCGCGAGACCCTGCGCCGCCGCAGCCGGGTGGTGGCGGCGATGCGCAGTCATCTCGTCGAGCAGGGCTATCTCGAGGTCGAGACCCCGATGCTGCACACGATCCCCGGCGGTGCCTCGGCGAAACCCTTCGTCACGCATCATAACGCGCTCGACATCGACCTCTACCTGCGCATTGCACCCGAGTTGCATTTGAAGCGGCTCCTGGTCGGCGGGCTCGCCGACAAGCTGTTCGAGATCAACCGGAACTTTCGCAACGAGGGGATTTCGCCGCGGCACAATCCCGAGTTCACGATGCTCGAGCTCTACGAGGCCTATGTCGATTACACCGCGATGATGCGGCTGACCGAAGAACTCATTACGTCTGTCGCTGAAACCGTGGTCGGGACCCCGCGGATCAATTATGGCGGCACCTTCATCGATCTGTCCCCGCCGTGGCCGCGGCGCAGCATGGCCGAGCTGGTGCATGCGTCGACCGGGTTCGATTTTCTCGCCTTCGCGGATGCCGAGTCGGCGCGCCGGGCAGCCGCGGCGCTCGGCGCCGCATTAACGGGCAGCGAGAATTGGGGACAGGCGCTCGAGGCGGCCTTCGCCGCGCGCGTCGAGGATACCCTGATACAGCCGATCCACGTCACTGGCTTTCCGCGCGACATCTCGCCCTTGGCCAAGGCTGATCGCGCCGATCCGCGTCTCACCGAGCGGTTCGAGACCTACATCTACGGCTGGGAAATCGCCAACGCCTTTTCCGAGCTGACCGACCCGCAAGACCAGCGAGCCCGCTTCGAGGCACAGATGCGGGCACGGGCGGCGGGTGACGAGGAGGCGCAGCTGCTCGACGAGGATTACGTGACCGCCCTCGAATACGGGCTGCCGCCGTGCGGCGGGCTCGGCATCGGCATCGACCGCTTGGTCATGCTGCTGACCGACAGCCCGTCGATCCGCGACGTGATCGCCTTTCCGACCTTGCGGCCGCGGTAACGCTCCGCCCGCTCGCGAGCTGGGAGGGGTGGCCTCAATAACCTCCGCCTCCGCCGCCACCTCCTCCACTGCTTCTGCCGAAATCTGCCGCCGGGTCGGTCGCGACTGGTTGGGTCTGCGCCGTGCCCGGTTTGCCGGCAGTGGTCTTGGCAGGATCGGTCGCCATTTGGCTGCATCCGGCAAGCGTCAAAATCGCCAGATAAAAAGCGGCGAGCCTGAGCTTTATCATCGCCTCCTCCGCGTCGATAAAACCGCCTGGAACGAGCCGGTCCCATACAGCTACGACACCGCGAGGCTCGGCATTATTCCAGAGTGAGCCATCACGCGGACGCAACTCAGATCCGCGGGGAACTCCGCCGCATCGTAACATCGACAAGACCTGGCTTGAACCCCATATGGGATTTAACAGGAGGAGCCACATGTCGCGGCTCTCAACCCCGTCATCGCGCCGGCTGCCGCCGAAGGCAGTGTGTGTATTACTGCTTACGATGGTTAGCTGTGCACCGTTACCGCCGACGGCCGCAGTAGCGGTGCCGCCGATCCCGGCCGGTGAGGCGCGGGTCTGGTTCTACCGTGACCTGGGGTTATCTGACGGGCTGGGGACGCCATATCTGCGGATGAACGAGGCGATCGTCGGGGTCTCGCAACCGGGCGGCGCCCTGTACCGGGACGTAGCGCCCGGCCAGTATCACGTCGCCGTCGACAACAACTACCTCAGCGACCCCGATCAAGCCAGATACGTCTACCTCTTCCCCGGACAGCAGGCGTATTTCAAGATTTTACCCCTGGCAAACTTCATCATAGATGGTAACAGGTTTGCCAGCGACTTCCACCGGGTCATCTACTACGTCTGGCAAATGCCGCCCGAGGTTGCGCAAGGCGATGTGGCGCGCAGCGCGTTCTACGGCGGCGGCTGATCGCAGATAGCACGCCGGAGTACGCGATCCGAAAGAGGTACACAAAATCGCGGCCCCCCCCGGGGGGGGGGGTTGGCGTTGGGTTGGCTGCATACAATAGGAAATTCCGAGTGGAGGAGAAGTATGCCGTCCATCCCCATTATGCCATCGCGCCGGCTGCGGAGGACCGGCGCCGTCCTGGTCTTGCTCGCCATGGCGGCCTGCGCACAACTGCCCTCGACGGCATCGGTTACTATTCCGCCGATCCCGCCTGGCGAGGCCCGCGTCTGGTTCTACCGCGATTTGGATTTCACCGAATCCACGGCCACTCCGTACATCCGCATGAATGAGGCGATCGTCGCCCTATCGCAACCCGGCGGCGCCTCCTATCGCGATGTTCCGGCCGGTCAGTACCACATCACCGTCGACAGCTACGGCAAAGACTTCAACCAGGACAAGGACGTCACGCTCGTCCCCGGTCAGGAGCTCTACGTCAAGATCGTATCGTTGCGGGAATGGGTTGGGGGTGGCGCCGGCGGCGGTGGGGACATGGGCGGCGGCGGCGGCAGCTACGGCAAGGACACCTTTTACGTCTGGCTGATGCCGCCTGAGGTCGCCCGGGCCGATGTGGCGCGCAGTGAGTTCTACGGCGGCTGATCGCCGCTTCAGAAATTCTCGAGGCTTAGCACCTCGGTATCGGAATCGTAGGAAAAAATCTCGGCGTGGCGGCCCCAATTGATGACGGTGTCGAGCACCCGCTGCGCCTCGGATTCGGACAGGTGATCCTCGAGCTCACGCAGAAAGCGCGCGGCGGGAGCCGTGTGACCCGGGCGCTCGTCAAGGACGCGCCGGATGTGGGCGGCGAGCGGGATGTGCTTGAGAACCGCCTCGGCGAAGAGCTGCTTGCGCGCGAGCATGTCAGCCTCGGCATAGCTGCGGCCGAGCGCGGTCAGCTCGATGTCGCCCCCGCTCACATGGGCAAAGCCGAGCAGCTGCAAGGTCTCGATCAGCGGGAACAGCTCATCCATCATGAGGTTCTCCTCGTCGGCGAGCTGCGGCAGGTCAGCCCGGCCGTGGTAGGGCGCCTCGGTCAACGTATCGATCAGCCCCGAGAGCTGCTGCACCGAAGCGTCGGGCAGGCGATAGCCGATCCCGATCGGCTCGGGCCGCGCTCCGCGCCGCCCGTCGCGGCCCGGCACCGTCGTCAACAATGTGTAGACCTGGTCGACGATCTGGCGGAACCCGGCGCCTTCGGAGGCGCGCGGCCGCGGCAGTGCGACTGGGATGTCGGCCCGGATGCGCCCGGGGTCGCTGCTGAAGATCAGGATGCGGTCGGCAACTTCGACCGCCTCTTCGATATTGTGCGAGACCATGACGATCCCTTTGGTCGGGATGCGGCTGGCTTCCCACAAATCGAGAAGATCGCCGCGCAAAGTTTCCGCGGTCAGCACGTCGAGCTGTGAGAACGGCTCGTCGAGGAGCAGGACGTCCGGGTTGACGACGAGCGCCCGGGCAAAGCCGACGCGCTGCCGCATCCCGCCCGAAAGCTCTTTTGGATAGGCGGTCTCGAACCCGTCGAGCCCGATCACGTCGATCGCTTCAACCGCGCGCCGCCGCCGCTCGACGGCGGAGACGCCGAGTGCTTCGAGACCGAGCTCGACATTGCCGAGAACGGTCAGCCACGGAAAGAGCGCGTAGGACTGGAACACCATGGCGATGCCGTGCGCCGGCTCGGTCACCTTGTGCCCGCGGTATTCGACGACACCGTCGCTCGGCGGCACGAGGCCGGCGAGGATGCGCAGAAACGTCGACTTGCCGGAGCCCGATTTCCCGAGGATCGCGACGATCTCGCCGTCGCGCAACGCGAAGTCCAAATGGTCGAGGACGAGCCTGCCGATGTGGTCCGGCATGCGATAGGTCTTGGAGACAGCTTCTGTGCGTAAAAGCGGCACTGTCATCGGGGGTTTCTCACAGGGAGGAGACTACGCTGTTTCGCAGACCGGGCAGCGAAAAACTGGCCCCTGCGGGGCAGTTTGAAGGCCTGACCTCTATGACCTGACCCTCCATTACAGATCGGCGTTATCTAATCGTCGCTTCTATGTTCTCTCATGCCGGTATCGAGAAGGTTGTGACCAGGAGATAAGGTGATGTCGAAGAGAATGAAAGCATATCGGCGCCTCATCGTGTTTTACGGGATTGTCGCGGGGTTAGTTCTGACCCTTCCGGCGTGCACAGACTTTCTAAACAATAACTTTTGTCGTCCGCCGGGTCATTGTCCGTATGTCAGTGCTAGAAGTGGTGCTAACAACGCTGGCCAATAGTGGCAGACGCCACTACTGGTCACGGTGGAGGCGCCCGCCAGGGGCGTCGCCGGTCGGGAGAACGAGATCCGGCTGTGCCGCTTCTGTGCGATGTTCTTCAATCGAGGCGCAGGCGCTCGGCGGCGAGGTTGTAGAGCCGGCGCCA
The DNA here is from genome assembly GCA_963703745.1 of uncultured Alphaproteobacteria bacterium. Taxonomy (GTDB): domain Bacteria; phylum Pseudomonadota; class Alphaproteobacteria; order ATCC43930; family CGMCC-115725; genus AP-15. The sequence goes on from CAVPFL010000004.1 coordinate 1,525,554, forward strand.
CAGCAGCCGGTTGAAGGCGAGCACATAAAGGCAGAGCACGCCGATCCCGAGCGCGATCCGTGCGCCGTCGCCCTCGGCGGTGGTGCGCGCGATGTAGGCGCCGATTCCGGTTGCGGTCAGCGTGGTGTCGCCCCACTGCACGACCTCGGCGACAATGCTGGCATTCCACGATCCGCCGGCGGCCGTAACCGCCCCCGTCACATAGGCCGGGAAGATCGCCGGCAGCATTACCCGCCGCCACCATAAGAGCCGCCTGACGGCGAGGTTCTGCGCCGCAAGGCGAAGCTCGACCGGCAGCGTCGTCGTGCCGGCGATCACGTTGAACAGGATGTACCATTGGGTGCCGAGAATCATCAGTGGGCTGAGCCAAATTTCCGGGTCGAGGCGAAACCGCAGGATCAGCACCACTGCCGCCGGAAAGAACAAATTCGCCGGGAAAGCAGCGAGAAATTGCACAATCGGCTGTGCCCGGTCGGCTATCTGCGGGCGCAGGCCGATCCATACGCCGATCGGCACCCATATCACCGACGCGATGGCGATCAGCACTAGTACCCGTACCGCGGTCGCCAGCCCGAGCAGGAACACCCAGCCGATTTCGGCAAGCTCGATGCTCTCGCGGATGAACGCGACGAGCCAGGCGGAAGCGCCGGCGGCGAGCGCCAGGAGGATGATGTCGAAAGCCCGATCTAACGCCGGCCGCTGCCGGCGTTCCGCTGCCCGTTCGCGTCGGCGGGCCACAGCGGCGATTGCGCTGTCAATGATGCGGTTGATCGCGAGCACCCCGGCCTGGACCAGGTCGAAGAGGCGCGCGCGCTGCAGCACGATCAGAAACCACGGGCGGAGGTTGTCGGCGTCGGCCGAGGGGTCGCCGAGAAACTTGCGCGACCAGGCGATCAGCGGGCGAAACAGCAGCTGATCGTAGAGCAGGATCACCACGAACATGACGAGGACGGCATCGCCGATGGCCGCAAGATCGCGTTGTACGATCGCGGTGGCGATAAACGAGCCGACACCGGGCAGCAGGATCGACTGACCGGAGACGGTGATCGCCTCCGATGCGACGACGAAGAACCAGCCGCCCGAGACCGACATCATCATGTTCCAGACGAGCGAGGGAATCGCATGCGGCACTTCGAGCCGCCAGAACCGCCGCCAGGGCGAGAGGTGGTACATTCGCGTCGCCTCGACCAGCTCCATCGGCACCGTGCGCAGCGACTGGTAGACGCTGAAGGTCATGTTCCAGGCCTGCGAGGTGAAGATCGCGAAGATCGCGGCGCATTCGACGCCGAGCAGCCGGCCGGGAAAGAGTGCCACGAACCCGGTCACGGTGATCGACAGGAAACCGAGGATCGGCACCGATTGCAGGATGTCGAGCACCGGGATCAGAATTTTTTCCGCCCGGCGGCTCTTCGCGGCGAATGCCGCGTAGGCGAGGCTGAAGACCAGCGAGGCGACGAGTGCCGCACCCATGCGCAGAACCGTGCGCAGCGCGTATTCCGGCAACCGCCAGGGGTCGAGGCTGATCGGCAGGACCTCGCCGACATGGTAGCGGACGCTCATCGCCATGCCGCCCCAAGCGACGAGTGCCACCAGCCCGAGCACCAGCGGCAACGCCACCAGATCCCAATAGTTCGGGCGCAGCCGCGAGGGCCAGGCAATGACGGGCAAGCCCCAACGCTGTTCCATGACCCCCAGTAGCTCACTCCCCCGCGCCGACGCCAGCCCCCTCCGATCTCCTTCCTTGCGGGGCCCCTCCCATTCCCTCGCCCGCCTGCGGAGAGGGTCAGGTGGGGTAGAGCCTTGCGCCGAGTGCTAAAGATTCCATTATTCGCGCAACCTGAGTCTCCGGAGGGTCTGCTGAGTATCCTCGATCTCGATCGCTTGCGCTCCGCACCGCTCGTCCGCGACCCGTTCGAATTCGTCGTCGTCGAGAAGTTTCTGCGGGACGACGCGCTGATGCCGCTCGTCGCCGATTTCCCCGACATCCGCCGCCACGGTAGCTTCCCAATCGACACCCTTGCATACGGGTCGGCTTTCGCGCACCTGGTTGCTGCGCTGACCGGTCCCGAGCTGCGCCGCGCGATCGAGGAGAAGTTCGGCATCGACCTGAGCGATCGACCGACCTTGCTGACGTTACGCGGCAGGAGCGACGGCAAGGACGGGTACATCCACACGGATTCCGCGTCCAAAATCATCACCCTGCTGCTCTACATGAACCCGGTGTGGGAGCATGCCGAGGGCCGGCTCAGGCTGCTGCGCGGTCCGGGCGATCTCGAAGATTATGCGAGGGAGGTGGCGCCGCTCGCCGGGACGATGCTGGCCTTTCGGCGCAGCGAGCGATCATTCCATGGCCATCGCGCCCATGTCGGCGAGCGCCGCTCGCTGCAGCTCAACTGGGTGACCGACCCCTCGGTGGTCCGACGCGAGCTCCGCCGCCATCGCTGGTCGGCGCGCTTGAAGGCGCTGAACCCGTTCAGCGCGGCGCTAAAATAGGATCTGTTGCATCTCTGCCACGCTGCGGTGAAAACACCACTTAAGCGATAAACCGCACTTGATCAGAACCGTGGGTTCCGTATTCTGAGCCGAGAAGAAGGGCGCCGCTCCGGCAGCCCGCACCCCGATGAACAGGGAGGAGCAATGACCAGAAGGCGGAATCTCTGCAGCGCGATGGCGATCGGCGGCCCCATCGCCGTGTTTTCGCTATTGACCGCTTCTCCTGCGTCGAGAGCAGACGAACTGGCGGATTTGCGGGCTAATCAGGAGCTCCTGCAGCAGCGCATCGATCAGCTCTCTCAGGCAGCGCCGGGGTCGGTGCCAATTCCGGGGCAGTACGTGCCGGGGTATGGTCCCCCGACCGGCCCGAGCGGGCCCAACCAACCGGTCACCTCGGGCAGCTTCCCGCGGTCGTTTCTGATCCCCGGGACGGATACCTCGCTGCGCGTCGGCGGGTTTGCCAATGTGGTCATGCAATGGTACGCAAGCGGCGCCAATCAAGGGGGTTCGCTCAACGGGCAAGGCGGCATCAACAATAATACCTTTTTTGACGGGCCGGGCGGCACCGGGAACCTGCCCAACATCCCGCTCAACAACACGCCCTCGCATTCGCGCAGCAACGCGTTCGACCTCTCGCCGCGAACCTCGCGGCTGCTGTTCGACGCCCGCACCCCGACCGCCTGGGGCGAGATCAAGGCGTATATCGAATTTGATTTCGCCTACAACAACACGAATGTGATCCAAAGCAATAATCAGGGTACGGCGATGTCCGAGTATGCGCGTCTGCGCAAGGCTTACGGGACGTTTGCCGGGTTCGAGGGGGGCCTCGATACCGGCATCGCGCACGATGGCGACGCCGATCCCGAGCTGATCGACGGCACCGCGACATCGGCCGGGCGGCTGCGCACGACATTGCTCAAATACACCTACGCCGGCCCCTACGGCACCGTCTTTACAGCCGGGATGGAGCAACCGGACGCCACCATTAGCACCATCTTCGGCAAAAACGATATCGACTCCAACGCGATCCCGGGCATCGCCAATTGCTCGGCGACCGGCAACACCCTCAACACTGCGACCGCCGTTGGCGCAGGAACAGTCCAAACGCCCGTCACCACGGCCTGTACCTCGAGCTTCGCGTTTTTCGACACCTTGCAAGCCACGATGCCCGAATATGCCGCGACCGCCCGCGTCAACCAGCCCTGGGGCCATCTCCAGCTCGGCGGCGTGCTCCGTGACCAAGTTATGAATGACGGACAGTATTTCACGTCAAACATCCTCGGTTATATGGGCACGATAGGCGGCGACACCCACCCGTTCTCCGGCAACCCCGGCCCGCTCGGCAAGGACGATCTCGGCTTTCAGTTTTCCGCCGGCAGCAACTCGGGAAACCAGGTCGCCAACGGCGCCGGAGTGGTGACGGATTTTGGCGCGCCGATCAACGTGCCGGGTGTCGGCCTGGTCAACCCGCTGGGGCAAACTGCGGGCACGGCGCCGGGCTCGACCGCGGCGTGGAACGCCCGCGACTCGTCCCAGTCCCTCCCGGCCTCGGGTATCATCAACGGGATCAACGTCAGGCAAGCCTATGACCGGCTGGTTCGCAGCCAGCCCGCAAGTAATTATGGTGCCTTTATCTGGTACCAGCATTGGTGGAACGACAACGTACGTTCGACGATAGAGGCCAGCGGCTTTTGGTCCGCCGTCAACACCAACCTCGTCGGACAGAACACCACCAACAACAAGCTGCTGGGGATGGCCCATGCCAACGTTTTCTGGAGCCCGGTCGCCTTTGTCGATTTCGGTCTCGAATATGCTTATGGCCACCGCGTCACCGTGGCCAACTTCAAGGGCGACTCGAACACGCTGCTGGGCGAGTTCAGAGTGAGGTTCTGACGACACCAAGGTTACGCGTGTGACGACCCGCCGGCTCTGCCGGCGGGTTTTTATGTGGCAGAGTGCGCAAGTTCGTAACCGCACCCGAAAGAGGCGGGTCGATCGACGCCGCGCCCAGCTCCGCCGGGAGTTCTGATCCCTCTCGCGCAACCCGCTAGCGCGAGGCGGTCGAAAAGCACACTCCGCAGGTCTCCCGAAGCGTTGACTGGCTATTGCCTTAGTAAGAACAAAATCAAGAGCTTATGGGGACGTGTGGCGTCCCGGCAACGCTGCGACGAAAACACCACGTAAACGACAAACTGTGCTTGATCGGCTCCGCGGCTCTGATATCTTGACGCGAGAGAGGGCTAGGCGTTCCGTTAATCGGACGACCGCGGCCCTACGCCAACTGAACAGGGAGGAAGCAAGACGCGATGATTCGATAGGGGGAGCAATGACCAAAAAGCGGAATCTCTTCAGCGCAGCGGCGATCGGCGGGCCCATCGCCGTTTTTTCGTTGTTGACCGGTTCTCCTGCGGCCAGGGCCGATGAGCTGGCGGATTTGCGGGCCAATCAGGAGCTCCTGCAGCAGCGCATCGATCAGCTCTCCCAGGCAGCACCGGGGTCGATCCCGATCCCCGGGCAGTACGTGCCGGGGTATGGCCCCCCGACCGGTGCCAGCGGGCCCAACCAACCGGTCACCTCGGGCAGCTTCCCGCGCTCGTTTCTGATCCCCGGCACGGATACCTCGCTGCGCATCGGCGGGTTTGCCAATGTGGTCGCCCAATGGTACGCAAGCGGCGCCAATCAAGGGGGTTCGCTCAACGGGCAAGGCGGCATCAACAATAATACCTTTTTCGACGGGCCGGGCGGCACAGGGAACCTGCCCAACATCCCGCTCAACAATACGCCCTCGCATTCGCGCAGCAACGCGTTCGACCTCTCGCCGCGAACCTCGCGGCTGCTGTTCGACGCCCGCACCCCGACCGCCTGGGGCGAGATCAAGGCCTATATCGAATTTGATTTCGCCTACAACAACACGAATGTGATCCAAAGCAATAATCAGGGTACGTCGTTGAACGAGTTTGCGCGTCTGCGCAAGGCTTACGGGACGTTCGCCGGGTTCGAGGGGGGCCTTGATACCGGCATCGCGCACGACGGCGACGCCGATCCCGAGCTGATCGACGGCACCGCGACATCGGCCGGCCGGCTGCGCACGGCGCTGCTCAAATACACCTACTCCGGCCCCTACGGCACCGTGTTTACGGCCGGGATGGAGCAACCGGACGCTACCATCGACACCATCTTCGGCAAAAACGATATCGACTCCAACGCGATCCCGGGCATCGCGGCGTGCTCGGCGACCGGCAACACCCTCAACACTGCGACCGCCGTTGGCGCAGGAACAGTCCAAACGCCCGCCACCACGGCCTGCCTCTCGAGCTTCGCGTTTTTCGACACCTTGCAAGCCACGATGCCCGAATATGCCGCGACCGCCCGCGTCAACCAGCCCTGGGGCCATCTCCAGCTCGGCGGTGTGCTCCGTAACCAATTTATGAATGACGGACAGTACTTCACGTCGAATATCCTCGGCTATGTCGGCACGATAGGGGGCGACACCCACCCGTTCTCCGGCAACCCCGGCCCGCTCGGCAAGGACGATCTCGGCTTTCAGTTTTCCGGCGGCAGCAACCCGGGCAACCAGATCGCCAACGGCGCCGGGGTAGTGACGAATTTTGGCGCGCCGATCAACGTGCCGGGTGTCGGCCTGGTCAACCCGCTGGGGCAAACTGCGGGCACCGCGCCGGGCTCGACCGCGGCGTGGAACGCCCGCGACACCAACCAGGGCGCCTTGACCAGCGCGGCATTGATCAATGGGATCAACGTCAGGCAGCGCTATGACTCGCTGGTTCGCAGCCAGGCCACGAGTAATTATGGTGCCTTTATCTGGTACCAGCATTGGTGGAACGACAACATACGTTCGACGATCGAGGCCAGCGGCTTTTGGTCCGCCGTCAACACCAACCTCCTCACACCGGGCACCACCAACAACAAGCTGCTGGCGATGGCCCATGCCAACGTCTTCTGGAGCCCCGTCGCGTTTGTCGATTTCGGTGTCGAATATGCCTATGGCCACCGCGTCACCGTGGCCAACTTCAAGGGCGACTCGAACACGCTGCTGGGCGAGTTCAGGGTGAGATTCTGACAAGAATTAAGGTTCCGCGCGTGATGACCCGCCGGCTTTGCCGGCGGGTTTTTGCTGTGAGTGTCACGTGGAGGAGTCGGGGTTCCCGCTGGTCTGCACGCGCCGGGTAATGTAAAAACCGATGTGTCAGGAGCCACATTGCGAGAGCCGATATGCGCCGCCTGTTACTCGCCGCGACGCTCGTACTGGCGCAGGTTGGATTAGTCTCCTGCGCCGCCCAGAGCAGCTCGGCGAGCAAGCTCGATGATCGCACCTTCAAAATCGAGGGACCGGGGGTGCCCGGGGGCGCCGAGGCACCGAACCGCCGGACGGCCGAGCGCGTCTGTCCGGGTGGCTATCGGGTGCTCGATCAGCAGAGGTTCAAGGCCGATTCCGGCGAATTCGCGGGCGATTCAACGACGTATACGAACTGGGTGATCCGCTGCTTGTGAAATGACGCTGCCAGCCGGCGTCGGTCAGCGCGTCGAAATGCTGCAAGAACCTTACTGCGAGCCGAAAGAAAACGACTCTGACCCCAATTCCTCCTACTGTTGCCGGCGCAAAAGGAGGCTCTCGCCGTGGAAACACCGTTCTACGATGCGCTCGAAACGCGCGATCCGGGCGAGCGCGAGAGGAGCTTGATGGCGGCGCTGCCGCGGATCATCGCCGCGGCGAAGGAGCGGGCACCCGCCTACCGCCGTCTGTTCGCGACGCTGCGGCCCGAGGAGGTGACCGATCGGCAAGCGCTGGCCCAATTGCCGCTGACGCGCAAATCGGATCTGATCGAGCTGCAGCGGCGGGAGCCGCCGTTCGGCGGGTTTGCCGCGGTGCCGGTTGCCGCACTTCGCCGGGTCTTTGTTTCGCCCGGCCCGATCTATGAACCGGAGGGCAAGCGGCCGGATTTCGGGCGGTTCGCCCGGGCATTGTTCGCGGCCGGGTTCCGCGCCGGCGACCTCGTCCACAACACCTTCTCGTATCACATGACCCCGGCGGGTGCGATGGTGGAAAGTGCGGCCGAGGCCCTCGGATGCCCAGTCATTCCCGCCGGCGTCGGCCAGACCGAGCAGCAGCTGCGCATCATCGCCGATCTGAAGCCCGTCGGTTATGTCGGGACGCCGTCATTCTTGAAGATCCTGCTCGATCGAGCGGCGAGCGAAGGCAGCGATGTCGCCTCGCTGAAGAAGGCGCTGGTCGGGGCCGAAGCCCTGCCGGCGACATTGCGCGCCGAGCTGCGCGGGCGCGGGTTGAGCGTCCTGCAATCCTACGGCACCGCCGATGTCGGGGTGATCGCCTATGAGAGCACGAGTGAGGACGGCGAAGTATGCCCGGGCATGGTGCTCGACGAAGGGATCATCGTCGAGCTCGTCGCTCCGGGCTCCGGGGAGCCGGTGGCGCCGGGCGAAGTCGGCGAGGTCGTCGTGACGACCCTGACGGCCGAATACCCGCTGATCCGCTTTGCCACCGGCGATCTCTCGGCGATCTTGCCCGGCCCCAGCCCATGCGGCCGGACAAACCACCGGATCAAGGGATGGCTCGGCCGGGCAGACCAGACCTCCAAGGTACGCGGCATGTTTGTCCACCCCGAGCAGGTGGCGGAAATCCTGCGGCGGCACAAATCGATCATTCGCGCCCGCCTCGTGGTCGAGCGGCCGGCCGATACCGACGAGATGACCTTGCTCGTCGAAAGCGGCGAGGCGCCCGAAGAGGCGGCGCGGATCGCCGAAACGGTCCAGGCAGTCACAAAATTGCGCGGGTCCGTCAGTCGCGTCCCGGCAGGCAGCCTGCCCGATGACGGGAAACTGATCGAGGATCGGCGCAAATTTAATTGAAATTCACTAAATCGTCACACTTTTTTCAAACAGAAGTCCCAATCCGCTCCCTATATTGTATGCGTAAGGTTCAGCCTTACAGGTTTGTCCCCCAAACCTCGTACCCGGTCGAGCAATTCGACCGTTGGTCATGCGGCTCCGGATTTCCCCCTCCGGAGCCGCTTTTTTTTCTGGAACCGGGTGCTAAGCCCCTCACCCTCCCGCCGCTCCGCGACGGGTCCCTCCCTCTCCCCGCTTTGCAGGACGAGGGGTTTCACTTCCTTGCTCCCTCGCCCCGCTTGCGGGGAGAGTCCCCGGACGGCCGCCCGCCAGGGCGGGCGTTCCGGGGGTGGGGTGAGGGGGAGTCGCAATGACCGAGCCCGCAGCCGATCTGGTTGCCGAGGAACTCGCATGCCGGCGCGGCGAGCGGCTGGTCTTTGCCGGGCTCTCCTTCCGCCTGCCGCCGGGCGGCGCGGTGGTTCTGACCGGAGCCAATGGCAGCGGCAAGACGAGCCTGCTGCGACTGCTTGCCGGATTGATCGGTCCAGCCTCCGGCCGGCTCGCCTGGGGGGCGACGCCGATCGCCGACGACCTCGCCGGGCACCGCGCCCGGCTGCACTATGTCGGCCACCAGGACGGCGTCAAGCCGGGGTTGACGCCGCGCGAAACATTGGTCTTCTGGGCTGCGCTGCGCGGTCAGGAGGTCCGCCCGGACGCGCCGATGCTGGCTGCAACACTTGCCGCTTTTGCGCTCGAACCGGTGGCCGATTGGCCCTGCCGCTGGTTGTCAGCCGGTCAGCGGCGCCGCCTCGCGCTGACCCGACTGTTGGTAATCCACGCACCTCTGTGGCTTCTCGACGAACCCTTCAGCGCGCTCGACGATGACAATCGGGGGCGCCTCGAAGAGGCCATCGCGGTGCATCGCGCGGCGGGCGGGCGCGTCGCCGTGGCGACCCACATTCCGGCCGAGATCGGAGCCGTCGCCGAAATCAGGCTCGACGCCCTCGCGCCGCCGCACGGTGATGTCGGCGAAGAGTGAGGATGTCGGCCTTCATCGGCCTTTTCCGGCGCGACCTGCGCTTGGCTCTACGGCAAGGCGGCGATACCGGGCTCGTCCTCGGCTTTTTTGTCCTCGCGGTTGTGCTGTTTCCGCTTGGGGTCGGTCCGGAACCGGCGGTCTTGCAGCGAATCGGCGCCGGCGTCGTGTGGGTCGCCGCACTGCTTGCGGCCTTGCTGTCGCTCGACCGGCTGTTCCAATCCGACTATCAGGATGGCGGGCTCGAGCTGCTCGCGCTCTCGAACCTGCCGCTCGAGCTCGCCGTGCTCGCGAAATGCGCCGCGCATTGGGTGGCGACCGGGCTGCCGCTGGCGCTGATCAGCCCATTCCTGGGGTTCCTTGTCGATCTCGAGCCCGACGCGATCCCGACCCTGACGCTCGGTCTGGTGGTCGGCACCCCGGCTCTGAGCCTGATCGGCAGCGTCGGTGCGGCATTGACCCTAGGTGCTCGGCGCCAAGGTGCGCTGCTCTCGCTGCTCGTCCTGCCGCTCTACGTGCCGCCGCTGGTGTTTGGCGCCGGTGCGGTCGAGGCGAGTGCTGCCGGAACCGGTGCCCGCGCGCATCTGCTGGTCCTCGGCGCCCTGACCCTGGCAGCACTGCCGCTGTGCCCGTGGGCGAGTGCCGCGGCGTTGCGCCAGGCACTCGAGTGACCCCGCCGGCGCCGCCATCTTTGCATCAAAATCGAGGCATATCTTGGCGGGGCCTAACGAGGAGAGCGTCCCCTGTCGTAACCTTCCCTGCCAATTCCCTGCTAATGGCCACTCCGGACGGATAAGTATCTGACACAGAAAGATTTATTGTGATAAGTCGAATTTTTTTCCCTGCTATACGGGAATTTCAGGGAAATTTGTGGCACATTCGGCTCCCTGCAAGGGTCATATGTCCGTGACCTTGCCGATCCTGTTGTGACGATGATCAACTGGTTGGCCAATCCGGCCCGCTTTATGCGGTGGAGCGCAACGGCCCTGCCGTGGTGCGGATGGCTGGCCCTCGCCGTCGTCGCGCCCGGGCTCTATCTGGCGCTGGTGGTGGCGCCGCCCGATTACCAGCAGGGCGAGAGCGTGCGGATCATGTATGTCCATGTTCCTGCGGCGTGGATGGCGCTCGCGGTCTATCTGTTCATCGCTGTGGCAAGTGCGGTGGCTCTCGTGTGGCGGCATCCGCTCGCCGAGATCGCGGCCGCTGCGGCGGCGCCGATCGGTGCCGCCTTCACTTTTGTGTGCCTCGCCAGCGGCTCGCTGTGGGGCCGTCCGATGTGGGGTGCCTGGTGGGTGTGGGACGCGCGTCTAACCTCGGTGCTTGTCCTGTTCTTCCTGTATCTCGGTTACATTGCTCTCGTGAACGCGTTCGACGAACCGAGCCGCGGTGCGAGAGCAGGTTCGGTGCTGGCGCTGGTCGGCGTCGTCAACCTGCCGATCATCAAATTCTCTGTCGATTGGTGGAACACGTTGCACCAGCCGGCGAGCGTGATGCGGCTCGGCGGACCCACGATCGACATCTCGATGCTGGTCCCGCTGCTGGTGATGGCGACCGGCTTCCTGTTGCTCTTCCTGACATTGTTGCTCCTCGGCATGCGGGCTGCCTTGAACGAACGCAAGGCGCTCGCATTGCGGCTCAACAGCGTGCCTGCAGCGGGCCGCGTCGCGAGCCGGGAGCGCCGAGTGCCCGCTCAATTGCCGATACCGTGAGGCGGCCGATGATCGACGATGTCGCCCGCTATCTGGCGATGGGCGGCTATGCCGCGTTCGTTTGGTCCGCCTATGGCGTGGCGCTCGCCGTTCTCGGCGGTCTCGCCTGGCATTACTGGCGGCGTTATCGAACGAGCACTGATGCCCTCGCTAAGCTGCAACGCGAGTTCCGGACCAGACTATGACCCGCAAGCAGCAGAGGTTGGGCCTCTTGGCACTCGGCATGGCCGCACTCGGCGGAGCGACCGCGTTGGTGTTGGTCGCGTTCAACGACAACCTCGTGTTTTTTTACAGCCCTAGCGACCTCAAGGCGAAGGCCGTGGCACCCGACCGCCGGGTACGCATCGGCGGCCTCGTCGAGAAGGAGAGCTTGGCCCGTGGTCCCGATGGGCGGCAGATCTCCTTCCGCGTCACCGACGGTGCAAGCGATCTCACCGTCCTCTATGAAGGCTTGCTGCCCGATTTGTTCCGCGAAGGGCAGGGTGTGGTCGCCGAGGGAAAGCTGCGCGCCGATGGTGTTTTTGCCGCTACGACGGTGCTCGCCAAGCACGATGAGAACTACATGCCGCGCGAGGTGGTCGAGGCGCTGAAGAAGAGCGGGCACTGGCAGGAGGGCGGTGCTGCTTCTGTTGCCGTCACCCCCGCGCAAGCGGGGGTCCAGGGCCTCCCCGCGAAACCGGCTGCCCCCCTGCTTTCGCCAGGGGCAAGCTCTGGGTTCCCGCTTTCGCGGGAATGACGATTGTCGGGCCAACCGTTGATCCGCAAGCTTGCCTTTCTTTTGCCGGCGGTGCTGTTCGCGGGTCTGCTCGTCGTGTTCTCGATCGGCCTGACTCATGACCCGCACTTGCTGCCATCGGCGCTGATCGACCGCCCGGCCCCGGCCTTTGCCTTGCCGGGTCTCTATGACACCGCCAAAGGGCTGTCGCGCGAAGACCTCGGCGGCAAGGTCACGCTGGTCAACTTCTTCGCGTCATGGTGCGCCCCTTGCCGCGAAGAACACGCTGAGCTGATGGCTTTGGCAGGTCATCCGGGCGTCATTCTCGAAGGCGTCGCGTACAAGGATAAGCCGGAGGATGCGCGCCGCTTTCTGGATGCTCTCGGCAACCCCTTCCACCGTATCGGCGTCGATCACAGCGGCACCACTGCGATCGATTTCGGGGTATACGGCGTGCCCGAGACCTATGTTGTGGACCGTCTTGGCCACATCCGCTATCGCCAGGTCGGTCCGCTGACCGCCGACGATGTCGAACGCAAGATCCTGCCCTTGATCGGCCGGATCACCGCATCGGCCGGTCAGCCGGGTTAACTTGGCTGAGGCTCATGGCTCGGGTTCGCGATCCTCGCTGGATACGGCAGCAAGGAAACCCGGGAGGTCGCGCCAGCCATAGGCGACGGCTTCAACCGCCGAGCCGCCCACCGCGAGGGGCTTGCGGCTGACTTGCTGCGCGCCGAGCCGTTCATAAAAGAAGCGTGACGGGTTATCACGCAGCACCCAGACGATCGCAGAGCGGCGGCCGACTGCGACGAGACGCCGGAACAGGGCGATCAGCAGGCGCCGCCCGATGCCCTGGTTCTGCCAATCCGGGGCGACATAGAGCGTGAACACCTCGCCGGAAAAGAAGCGATCGCCCCGATTGGGTCCGCAGCTGCCAAAGCCGAAAATGGCGCCGCTCGCGTCGACAGCGACCCGCACGTCGCGCGGCTCGCGCTGAATCACGCCCCGCCAACCGAGCTCGCGCCGCCGCTCCGACAGCCCCACCAGATAGGAGGTGGACAGCATGCCGGCATAGGTCGTGCGCCAAGTCTCGATATCGAGCCTAGCGATGCTCCGCGCGTCTCCCGGTCGCGCCACCCGGATCATAATCTGGCCCATCGCGGCATTCTGCCCGGTTTCGCGCGCCGTGGGGAGTGCTATGGTGCGGCGATGACGAGATACCGGCGCCCAAGACTAATCCCGTCGGTTCTCTCCGTGATTCTGCTGACGATCCCGAATGCGAGGGCAGCGGAAAAGAAATCCGCGACTGCCCCGGCGGCTACGCCGTCGACCGCATCACAACGGCTCGGGAGCGCCGAAGGGTGGACGGCCTATATGTACAAGGACAAGTCCGGGCAGGTGTGCTATCTCGCCGGCGAGCCACAGAAGAGCGAGCCGGCGGGCATCAAGCGCAAGCCACCGACTGCTATGGTCACCCACCGTCCCGACGAGAAGGTCGCCAATGTCGTCAGTTTTGTCGAGGGCTATCCGCTGAAGGAGGGCAGCGACGCCTCGCTCGATGTCGGCGGCACGAAATTCGATCTGTTCACCAAGGGGGACAGCGCCTGGGCGGCAACCGCCGATCTCGACAAGACGATCGTCGAGGCGATGGCCAAGGGGAAGCAGGCGATCCTCAAAGCCTCGCCGCAGAAAGGCAAGCCAACGACCGACACCTATTCGCTGGCGGGCTTCGCCCAAGCGCTGGCGATGATCGACAAGGCTTGCGGCATCAAGCGCTAGGCGCCGGGCCGACCCATATACAACGAGCCATGGCGACCCCGACCCCGCCCGAAATGCGGCACCCCAACCTCGTCGGGCTCGGCCGAGGCGCACTCGCCGCCGAGCTGGCGGTGTTCGGCGCCGAACCGTTTCGCGCGCGCCAGCTCTGGCACTGGATCTACCATCGCGGTGCCACCGATTTCGCTGCGATGACCTCGCTGTCCAAAACGTTCCGCGAAGAGCTCGCGGCGCATTATGTGCTGCAGCGGCCGGCGGTCTCCCGTGCGCAGACCTCGATCGACGGGACCCGGAAGTGGCTCTTGCGCTTTCCCGATGGGCAGGAGGTCGAGACGGTTCACATCCCGGAGGAGGAACGCGGCACCTTGTGCGTCTCCTCGCAGGTCGGTTGCACGCTCACCTGTTCGTTCTGCCACACCGGGACCCAGCGGCTGGTCCGCAACCTGGCGGCAGCGGAGATCGTCGCCCAGGTCATGGTTGCGCGCGATCACCTCGGCGAGTGGCCATCGCCCCGGGCTGATCGGCAGGTGACCAATATCGTGCTGATGGGGATGGGCGAGCCGCTGTTCAATTACGACAATGTCGCCGAGGCGCTAAAGATCGTCATGGACCCCGAGGGTCTGTCAATCTCGCGGCGCAAGATCACGCTCTCGACCGCGGGTGTCGTGCCAATGATCCGCCGCTGCGGGGCCGAGCTCGGCGTCAACCTTGCGGTCTCGCTGCATGCGGTGCGCGACGAAATCCGCGACCAGCTGGTCCCGCTCAACCGCAAATACCCGATTGCCGAACTGCTCGATGCCTGCCGGAGCTATCCGGGTTCCAGCAACGCCCGGCGCATCACCTTCGAATACGTCATGCTGAAGGATGTCAACGACAGCCCGGCCGAGGCGCGCGAGCTGGTGCGGCTGTTGAGGGGCATTCCGGCGAAGGTCAATTTGATCCCGTTCAATCCCTGGCCGGGAGCGCCCTTCGAATGCTCCGCCGACGCGGCGATCGAGGCATTCTCCGAGATCGTCTTCACCGCCGGTTACTCGGCTCCGGTGCGAACCCCGCGCGGCCGCGATATCCTCGCCGCCTGCGGTCAGCTCAAATCGGCGAGTGTGCGGCTGCCCAAGCGCGAACCCCAACCGCTCCCCGCCGCTTGACCTCCCGTTTGCGGCGCGCTCGCGTGCTCTACCCGCTGCTCGGATTTGCTGCCGTCGGCTACGCGGCGCTGGTCGGTGGCCTCTACCTGTTTCAACGGCAGCTGCTCTATCTGCCCGACAGGACTCGCCCCGAGCTCGCCGGATTAGCCGAGCTCGGCGTGCGCGAGGTCACTTTGTCGACCGATGACGGACTGTCGCTGCTTTCCTGGTACCTGCCGCCGCACCCCGGGCGGCCGGTCATCGCCTATTTTCACGGCAATGGGGGCCATATCGGATATCGCTTCGAGCGTCTGCTGCGTTTTGCTCGCGAAGGCTACGGCGTGCTGATGCTGGAATATCGCGGCTATGGCGGAAATCCCGGCACTCCGACCGAAGCCGGATTTTACACCGATGCCGGCGCGGCACTCGCCTTCCTCAAGCGCGAAGGGGTGGCGCCAAACCGGCTCGTGCTCTACGGCGAGTCGCTCGGCTCAGCAGTCGCGGTCCAGCTCGCGACGCAGCACGAGGTCGCGGCTCTGATCCTCGAAGCCCCGCCGACCAGCGTCGCCGAGGTCGCGCAATGCCACTTTCCCTTCGTCCCGGCTGCCCGAATGGTCACCGACCGCTTCGACTCGCGGTCACGCATCAACAGGGTAAAGGTGCCGATCCTGATCTTGCACGGGGAAAGTGATCGCGTCGTCCCGATCCGCTACGGCCGCACCCTGTTCAAAGCCGCGCCGGAGCCGAAGGAGGCTTGGTTCGTGCCCGAGGCCGGACACGAGGATCTCGCACGCTACGGTGCGCTCGATGTTGTCGTCGCCTTCATCGAGCGCCGGCTCGGCGGATAGGAGCGCTGCTCAACCCGATTGCTTGCGCCAGACGAACGTCATGATGCAGGCGGGGCCGCTGTACTTGGCTGTAAGGGTGCCTTGCGGGTCAATCTGGCCGTCTATTCGCAAGGAGTTGGCATTGTGCATTGTCACGCCGCCTTGCGGGCTCACCGTCCCTTGCCAGCCGCCACTCCCCGGCCTGCCGATGACGCCGTTCCTGATCGTCACCGGAGCCGGCACGCCGCTTGGCAGGCATTTGGCTGCAGGATTGCTCCCCGCTTTCGACGACTCTCGGGAAACCCCGACATACTTACCGTCGAACGCCGTCGCCGCCGCGGGGGCTTGTGCTGCGACCGGTGTGGCCCACGCGAAGGCCGCCATCGTCAAAGGCACCGCCGACCAGCGAAACATGTCTCCCTCCCCTGTAACGTGCTGGTGATAATACTTCGCGGGACGGAGAGGGAAAGGAACGCGGCGATGTCAGATGTGGTGAAGAAAGTGGTGTTGGCCTATTCGGGCGGGCTCGACACCTCGGTGATCCTGCGCTGGCTGCAGGAGACCTATCGCTGCGAGGTCGTCACCTTCACCGCCGATTTGGGGCAGGGCGAGGAGCTCGAACCGGCGCGCCGCAAGGCCGAGTTGCTCGGCGCTCACGAGATCTTTGTCGACGATCTGCGCGAGGAGTTCGTGCGCGACTTCGTCTTCCCGATGTTTCGCGCCAACGCGCTCTATGAAGGCGCCTACTTGCTCGGCACCTCGATCGCGCGGCCATTGATCGCCAAACGCCAGATCGAGATCGCCCGCCAAGTCGGCGCCGATGCCGTCGCCCATGGCGCCACCGGCAAGGGCAACGACCAGGTCCGCTTCGAGCTCAGCTATTACGCGCTCGATCCCGACATCAAGGTCATAGCACCCTGGCGCGAGTGGGATCTCAACTCGCGCACCCGGCTCCTCGACTATGCTGAGCAGCACCAGATCCCGATCGCTAAGGACAAGCGCGGTGAGGCGCCGTTCTCGGTCGACGCAAACCTCTTGCATATCTCGGCCGAGGGCAAGGTGCTCGAAGACCCGTGGGCCGAGCCGGAGGAGTTCGTGTTCAGCCGCACCGTCGCCCCGGAGATGGCGCCCGACGCTCCGCAATATGTCGAGATCACCTTCGAGCGCGGCGACCCGGTGGCGGTCGACGGCGAGACGCTATCCGCGGCGGCGCTGCTGACGCAGTTGAACGAGATCGGCGGGAGTCACGGGATCGGCCGGCTCGATCTCGTCGAGAATCGCTTCGTCGGCATGAAATCTCGCGGCGTTTACGAGACGCCGGGCGGCACCATTCTGCAGGCGGCGCATCGCGGGATCGAAAGCCTGACCCTCGACCGTGGGGCCGCGCATTTGAAGGACGAGCTGATGCCGCGTTACGCCGAGCTAATATACAACGGCTTCTGGTTCTCGCCCGAACGCGAGATGCTGCAGGCGCTGATCGAGAAGAGCCAGGAGAAGGTCGAGGGGGTGGTCCGGCTCAAGCTCTACAAGGGCGCGGCCCGCATCGTCGGCCGGCGGTCGGCCAAGAGCCTCTACAGCCTCGGCCACGTCACCTTCGAGGAGGACGCGGTTTACGACCAGCGCGACGCCGAGGGCTTCATCCGGCTCAACGCCTTGCGCCTGCGCCTCGCCGCCCGGCGCGACAGGGGGTAGGCGGCGCCTCCGTCAGCGCGCGTGGCGCTGTGCTTCGAGCCAACCCATCATGATTCGGTTGAAGATCTCGGGATGCTCGACATTGGGGGAAATGGCGGGCGTCGGCGATCTCCTGGTAGCGGCCGCCCGGAACCAGCCCGGCGAGATGCCGGTTCTCGCTCGCCGGTGTGCCCGGATCCTCGGCGCCGCACACCACCAGGATCGGGACGCGGAGCATGGGGAGCTGCGCCGTGAAGTCGAAATTCATGATCGCCGCCGAGCAACCGAGATATCCGGCGGGGGTGGTCGCCGCGACGGTGTCGCGGATCTGCTTCCACCGCCCGGGCTTCCTCGGTTTGAAGGCATCCGTGAACCAGCGTTCCATGGTCGGGTCGGCGAGCGGCTCGAGCGAATTCGCCTGGCGCACTGTGTTCATGCGCTGGGCCCATTGATCGGCCGCCCCCTTGGGGCTTGCCGGCAGGGTGTCGCTCCACAGCGCCGAAATCAGCTTGGCGCCGTGCTCGATCGCGAAAGCCTGGCCGATCATGCCGCCGATCGACAGGCCGACATAGTGCACGCTGGCGAGGGAGAGCGCATCGAGCACCATGGCAACGTCGCCCGCGAGCATCTTCATCGTGTAGTCGCCGGCGACCGGGTCGCTGCCGCCATGGCCGCGCATGTCGACGCGCAACACCCGAAATCCGGCTAGCAGCAGCGGCGGCATCTGCTCGGCCCACATCCCGCTGTCGGACGCCAGCGAATGAGTGATGCAGACGACGGGTCCATCTTCGGGGCCGATGAGATCGTAGTAGAGGCGGCGCCCGGGTAGCGACAACAGCATGAAATTTCCTCCCTGTCCGAGACGCGTGGCCAGCGTACTACGGAACCATGACCGGAAGCCCGGTAATGATCGGGTGAGCGAGGTAGAGGACGGCGTAGAGCAGCAGGCCGGCGGCGATCCGCAAGAGGCCGATGTCGCGCCAGCGCAGGCCGGTGCGGCCTGCGACCAGCGCCGCAAATGGCACGTTCGAGGTGACTTCGGCGAGCCGCGACCAGTTGCTGCCGAGGGCGAGCTGCTTCTTGCGGTCGATCAGCACCGTACCACCGAGTGCCAAGGCAGCGAGTAAGCCGAAAAACACCAGCGAGCTCAGATCGCCGTTGGCGACCACATGACTGCTCGCCCACAGCCCTATCGCCCACAGCACCGGATGTCGGGTGACGCGCAGGAGGCCTGGGGCGGGATCATCCGCCCGTGCCGATCGCTCCATTCCGACCGCGGTCGGGTTGCGCGTCGAGTAGCCGGCGACAAGCAGGATTGCCGCAAACGGCATGACCGACACCGGGACGAGCGCACTCCATCGTTGCCGCGGCCACAGCACGATCGTCGGCGCGGCCGAATAGGCGGCCACGAACCAAGCAAAGATCACCAGTGAGGTCAGCGAATATACTGCGAGAAAGCCGCGCTCACCGAGCTGGTCACGCAGCGAGCCGCGCAATCGCGTGCTCGACAGCAAAATATGGCTGCCGCAGAAGGCGACCCCGGCGATCAAGAGCGAGAGGAGTCCCTTGTCCATGGAGCTCCGATCTCACACGCCGGGCAAGCTGGCGATTTCGCTAGACAGCTTGGTGAGGAGCTCGTGCGAATCGCCGGCCACACGCACAATTTTGCTCCGGCTTCCCGCACCGGCTGCAACCGAGAGATCGCGCCGCGGGATTCGCCACACCTGAGACAGAAGTCGCAACAGCGCCTCGTTGGCCCGCCCGTCTTGCGCCGGTGCGGTGACCGAGACCTTGATTGCTCGCCCGCCTTTGGCTGTGGCGGCAATACCGCGCAGACGATCCGAACTCGCACGCGGCGACAGACGGATGACCACGCGTACGCCGTCGCGCGTCGGGGTGATCGGGCCCTCAGGCAAGGTATTCGAACATCAGATCGCGCAGGAAATAGAGCAGCAGGATCAGGATCACCGGCGAAATGTCGATCCCGCCGAGATTGGGGAGGAAGGATCGGATCGGCCGCAATGCCGGTTCCGTAATTCGGTAAAGAAAATCACTAGCCGAGGCGACGACACGGTTGTAGCGGTTGACGACCCCGAAGGCGAGGAGCCAGCTCAACACCGCCTGGGCAATCAGCAGCCAGATAAAGATCGTGATCACCGTGTTGACGAGATGGAGGAACGCATACATCAGACCGAGGCCCGCGGCGGCGACTGGCGGAGGACCGTAGCCTCAGCGGCAGGGGTCCGCAAGTCGCGTAGAACGCGAATGGCACTCGGACAAGAAAGCTCGCGCTGGTGGAGCCACGCTTGACAGGACTGAGCACGATCACCATAGTCCCGCCCCGCTCGAGGCGAAGCGCTGAAGACGCGAAATGGGGCCGTAGCTCAGCTGGGAGAGCGTCGCGTTCGCAATGCGAAGGTCAGGGGTTCGATCCCCCTCGGCTCCACCAAACTGGGTTTGTCGGATCAGCTCTTGACCGTCTTCTCCTTCGGTTTCAGCTGAGCGCCACGGCAAAACCGCGCTGCACCCCTGGACGGGCCATCATGGTCTCGTACCAGCGCTTGACGTTGGGGAAATCCGCTAGATCGACCTGGTGGCGTTCATGCCGCCACGCCCAGCCGAGGATCGCGAAATCAGCGATCGAAATATCGCCACCGGCGAACCCGACATCGGCGAGCCGACGATCGAGTACGCCGTAGAGCCGGCGCGTTTCCTTTGAGTAACGTTCGAGGCCATAACGCCGGTCCTGCTCGTTGGCCACCTGCAAGAAATGATGCACTTGGCCCGGCATTGGACCGAAGCCGCCCATCTGCCACATCAGCCACTCGAGCACCGGTATCTGCCGCCGCAAATCGGCGGGCCAGAACTTGCCGGTTTTTACGCCGAGGTAAATCAGGATCGCGCCGGATTCGAAGATGCTGATGGATGAACCCCCAGGACCTTCGGCGTCGACAATGGCCGGAATCTTGCTGTTCGGGCTAATTTTTACGAAGGCGGGGGCGAATTGCTCTCCCTTGCTGATGTTCACGGGCTTTACGGTATAGGGCAAGCCCATCTCTTCTAGAGCTACGCTGATCTTGCGGCCGTTCGGAGTGTTCCAGGTGTGGAGTTCGATGCTCATCAATATTCGCCTTTCCTTCGCGCGCGAATCTACGGGTCAGGATTACCGCGATCGCGTCTGAGTTCAAGATGCGACCGACAACGGGAGCTGCTTTACGGTCGAATGCAATCGAAATACGCGGCGTCCCCCTGGATCTCGACAAACCGGGGCACCCGCTCGAACGAAGCGCAGTGCCGCTTTGCTACGGCAGTCGCGCTCTCCATGTCGCCGCCGTAGGTGACCCGGGCATAGTTCGCGTCGCCGTCGAGTAGGAACGGCTTGCCCGCGCAAGCGAGCTCCAATCCGCTGACCAGGGCGATAAAGAGCCACCGCCACGCCATCGCCGCCACAATCAATGCTGTTCGGTAGAGCGATCAAAAGCCCATTTTGCCGGGTACGCCAGTAACTGTCGATCGCCCAAATTCCTTCGGTGAGCGAGGGATCGGGAGTTTATTCGGCGCGATCAGAACGGCCGGAGGCTGTGTCGATCAGCGACTGGATCAGTCGAACAGGGCTGATCGCGTCGAGGGAGCGACCAAGGTCGTCTCCGGCACCGAGTGAGGACACCATGGTCTGGTCGACGGCGAAGCTGATCGCGGCGATCGTTACAAATACGATCGACATTGCCCATGCCGAAAACGTAGCACTTCGCTTATTTGTTTCGGATCTATGACGGAGCTGCCCGGTCGCGCTCATCGCGATGTCT
This sequence comes from uncultured Alphaproteobacteria bacterium, assembly GCA_963703745.1. Taxonomy (GTDB): domain Bacteria; phylum Pseudomonadota; class Alphaproteobacteria; order ATCC43930; family CGMCC-115725; genus AP-15. The sequence goes on from CAVPFL010000004.1 coordinate 1,546,576, forward strand.
CCGCGCCTGCGGTTACGCCCCTCCGACGACGGGGCGCCAGCTTTTGCCTGATTAATCTACGCGATCACCACCGCACGCGTTCCCGCTTCGCCAGTGCAAAAAAATGGCACCCATGCCGATCTGGAATGGCAAGTGTCGGCGCTAGCTCAAGATCCTGGGAGACCTGCCCTGGCGGCGAAGGCGTGTCCCCGCTCGATATAGTCGCGGTAATACCCGTAGCTCGGTGCGGCCGGAGACAGCAGCACTACTCCCCCGCGGGGTGTGACTAGCCTCGCATAAGAGACCGCGTCTTCCATCGATCGTGCCAAGTGCATCGTACAGGCTAAATCTCCACCCCGCTTCTGCGCTTGGTCATAAATTCTCCTGCCACTATCACCGAGGCAGACGACGGCCTTCGCTGCGCCGGCCGAAAGTGTTTTTAGAAGCTTGCCGTAGTCGATCCCGCGATCGTAGCCGCCCACGATCAAAGTGATGTCGCGACCGGCATAAACCGCCAGCGCCGCCAACGTCGACTCGGGTATCGTGGAAATACTGTCGTCGACAAAAAGGATCTCCCCGTTCTGACCGAGCTCTTGTTGTCGGTGCGGCAAACCCTGAAAGTCGCTGGTCGCGTCGAGCGCCTCCGTGAGGTCGAAATCGAGCATCTTGGCGACCGCGAGCGCTGCGCACAGATTGGATCTGTTGTGCGCTCGGACGAGATGAGCATTGCGCACTATTCCGATTCGGTCTCCACCATCAAATATCCTGCTGTCGTCGGAGTGGATTCCGCGCTCGGCGTTGAACAGGTAACTCTGGCCGCGGGCCGCGGGGATGATCGAGGCGACCACACCAGCAGCGGCGCAGTTGACGATGCGGCGCCTACTGCGGTTCAATAAATTTATCTTGTCGCGAACATAGCGCTCGACCGTCAGGTGCCAATCAGTGTGTTCCGGATAGAGCGATGTCAACACCGCGAAGTCGCAGATGCCGTCGAAATCCGCCGCCTGATAACTCGATACCTCGATGACCGCATAGTCGGCATCGGTGATCTCGGTGACCGGAACCCCGATATTGCCGGCTAGCGCCACCCTCCGGCCGAGCCTCTTCAGGATGTGCGTGATCAGCGACGCTGTCGTGCTCTTGCCCTTTGTTCCGGTGACCGCGATGGTCGCAATGTCGGGCTCCTCGGCGAACCAAAGGTTCAACAGCGAGGTTATTTGCACACCGTTGTCGCGGGCGAATCGGATGTCGTCACGATATAAACTGACGCCGGGCGATTTGACGACGACGTCGACCTCCTTAAGGGCATTGGCAATTTCCTCCGCGCCAAACGCGGATGTGACATTGCCATACTCCTGCGGGAAACGCGCTTCGGCGCTGTCGTCCAACAGGATCAGCGGCAACCCCGGGTGATGCTTTCGCAAAAAACCGAATGCCGCGCGTCCCTCGCGGCCCAGCCCCCAGATCGCAACGCGCCGCGAGCCGAGCTCAGCTACACGCATCGAGCTTAGCCATGTAGTGTTCCGAGACCCGGTGCGGGTACTTGACCTCGAAGAGTGCCCGAAAGTCCGCCGGATCCCGCTGCCGCAGTGACGCAAACGCGCTGTGCAGCTGCCGCACCACGGCATCGTCGCGCCAGTCGGGATGACCGCCCAGGTGTGACATGACGGCGGCGCTCTCTGCCAGTTCGCCGACGCATTCGAAGGGCTTATGGTCTCGCAAGCCGCACAACTCGGCAAACCCGTCTAGCTGGGTCTCATCGTCGAAAAGGTTGCGGCCGAAGATGCTGATCAATTCTGTCTTCTCGATCGACGGGGCGAGTGCGAGGAACACGAACCGACATTTCGGACAGTTACCGCACCATCTTCTCGCGCGTGATGCTGGCAATTGCCGGAAGGCCGCATTGCAGCTGAGAAAAAGCGGGAAATATTTGCGATATTCCGCGAAGCGCCTAGCGATCTCGATTTCCGACAGCGGCCGCAGCAGTGAAAAGTATGCGATACTCGGCGATATATAATTCTTTAAATATTTAGAGAAGTCCTCTTCAAACTCCAAAGACTTGCTGTACTGATGATTGACGTCGATGCCGTCGATCTGCAGGTTCGGAATACTGGCGGAATGTTCGTTCGACATGACGATCGCGTCGCAACCGACCATCACTGCGCTGGCCAACGCGATGGAGCTCAAGATCCCGGTAATCGGAACGTGGCCATTAAGGGCGCCGACCTCGGTGAGCTTGAACAGACCGCTGTCCAGCTGGCGGCGGACCCGGATGAACGGCAGGCCGGCTGCCGCGATGCAAGCGCGGATCGGTTCGGCGTCACCCAAAGAGAACAAGACCAGAGGTTCGCCGCTACGTTTGAGGCATTCGAGGGTGACGATCGAGTCTTTGCCGCCGCCCACCGGTACGCAGGTTCGCCGCGGCAGGTCGAGCACCACCGGTGCAGCCGGCGGGCCACCGGACCACTGGATGGCAAAATGGTCGCGCAACGAGATACTATTCCTGAAGGCGAACTCGGCTAGGCCCTTTTCGTAGAACTTGTGCAAGAATTCGGCAGTAATGCGATCCAGCGAAAAGGACTCGCAGATCAGCGTCCGTGGAATGAATGCCTTATAGTAGCTCACCCCGGACATCAGAAATATCAAACGAAAGATGCGATCGAGAGTTATGCTCTCTTCCGACGAGAGGTGGCGCGGCAAATGTTCAAAAAACAGCTTTTCTTCAAATCTCGGACCGCCGCCGAACCGATATCGCAGCGACAGAATAGAGACTACGGGATCATATAAATAACTTTCGAATATGAATTCCTTATATTGCATGCCCTTGCTCGACTAAGGTGCGGATCATGCGCAATATGCGGTGGTGCGTGGCGATGTCCAGACCATCCACGGTCAGCGTTCGTAGCCGCGAGACACCGTCGACCGCCGGGCCGTGCTCGATCATCGCCTCGAGGACCGCACGATCGAGCCTTTCGTCGAGACAGGCAACCAAGGTCTGACGCCAGTCCTCGCGCAGTACCGCGAGCGCGCCGATCAGGGCGTAGGCCCCCCAATTCGAGACCCCGGCGACGATCAGGTGTTGCGCCGGCGTGACGCAGGCGATCGTCTCGCCATGTGCGATGTGCTGCGCGATCAGCGAGCGCGATATCGCACCCATTCCGATCTCGTTTCCGCCATCACCGACCGCAATCGTCTCCCATGGTCCGGCCACAAAAAGATCATCGAGTGGCGCGGTGTACGAGCCGATGTCCTGACCTCTCATGTTGCGTGGTGTGCCGTCGGCGCTGCGCCCGCAGCGCTCGATCGAAATCGCGTGGGTGACGCCTGCTCGGCGCCATGTTCCGATAATGGGGGCAAGCGGGGCGCCAACGGCGACGATATCGATCGCGACGTCCGGGGCCTCGGCTCCGGCGAGAGCAGCGGCGCAGGCGCCGTGGCAGGGTTCGTCCGTGGCGAGCCGACATGGGATACCAGCCAACGCGAGCGCTTTTGCAAGCAAGGCCGCTCCCACCGGTCCGTCGGTTTCGGCGGCGGGCGGAGCACCTTGTGGAACATAGAAGCCGGTAATCAATCCGACCCTGCCCGATCGCGCGTTCAGCAATGTTGAAGCCGCGCTTCGCAGCCCACCGCGAGCGGCCTCGAACAATGCGCTAATGTTGCGCCCGACATCGACATGGATCAGGCACTCGATCTGGTCGATGAACGAATCCGGGTCGTCCCGTATCGCCATTGGAGCCGATCGCCTACAGGCTCGCCAGCCGGGTGTTGAGCAGATCGGTGATAAGCATGCACCCAGGTGCGTGGGTAATGCAGAAATCGGGTCGGACTTCGGCGATCACCGCTTGCGGGGTGACACCGCACGCCCAGAAGACCGGCAGTTCATCGCCCTCCACCGGAACCGCGTCGCCGTAATCGGGCTTGGCCAGATCCTTGATGCCGATCGTCTCCGGCAGGCCGATATGCACTGGCGCGCCGTGCACCGAGGGGAAACGCGAGGTGATCTGGATCGCGCGAACAGCATCGCTCGGCTTCAGTGGCCGCATCGAGACGACGAGTGGACCGGCGAAGGGACCGGCCGGCGTACAGGGGATAGTGGTGCGGTACATCGGGACATTCGATCCGCAGGTGATGTGACGCAATTCGATTCCCTCCTGGACGAGCGCCTCCTCGAACGAGAACGAGCAGCCGAGGGCAAAGCTGACGAGATCGTCGCGCCAGACACGGAAGAGGTCGGCAGGCTCTTCGACCAATTCGCCCCGGCGCCACACGCGATAGCGGGGCAAATCACTGCGGATATCGAGATCTTCGCCCAAACCCGGCAGGCGCGGATCGCCGGGCTCGGAAACTGCGAGCACCGGACAGGGCTTCGGGTTAGCTTGGGCAAAGCGCAGGAAGTCGTGGGCCAGCGCCTTCGGCAGAATGACCAGGTTGGCCTGAACATTGCCGGGTGCCAAACCTGCCGTCGTGCCGGAGAACTCGCCGGCCCGTACCCGCATCCGCTCGCGCGAGCCGGCTGTGACGCTGCGTTCAACGAATTCGTTCATCACGTCTCCTGCACATCCAGGTCCCGGTTATCTTACCAAAGGACAACCGGCAAGTCCTGCTGTGATCTATCCATCGGGAGATACACTCTTGAGCGTCCTTTACCTCACCGCGGCAATCATCTTGGAGATCTGTGGCACGACATCGCTGAAGCTTTCGCACGGCTTCACCCGCATCGGTCCGACGGGCGCGGTCGTTATTTGCTATACAGCGAGCTTTGCCCTGTTGTCGCTTGCTCTGCGCGCGATCGATCTCTCGATCGCCTACGCTCTCTGGTCCGGCGTCGGCACCGCGATCGTGGCGGCGATCGGAATCGTCTGGTTCGGTGAGTCGGCCGGAGGCTGGAAGCTTCTGTCCCTGGCGCTGATCGTGCTGGGTGTCACCGGGCTCCATCTCTCCGGGCGGGCTTCGTAATTATTTAACCGGAAAGGACCACGGCGCAGCCGAGGAACGCCGGCAACGGGTGGGTGATCACCCAAGTCGGGATCGCGGCGAGGTAGTCGCTGAAGCGCCCCTTGGCTTCGAAGCGTGTGCGAAACGGTGATTGGGCGAACCTCTCGCCAAGTCGTGGTACGATCCCACCACCGATGTAAATCCCGCCGCGGGCGCCAAGGGTCAGCGCCAAATTTCCCGCCATCGTCCCGAGCATCGCGCAGAACAGCGAAGTGGTTTCGGCGCAGACCGGGTCGGCAGCACCGATTGCCGGATCGGTGATCTGCGCCGCTGTGTAGCCACGAGACGGCACCGCGTCGAGCGCCGCCAAGGTGTTGTAGAGGTTGACCAGCCCGGGCCCCGACAGGACGCGTTCGGCGGAGACGTGATCGAAATGCCGGCGCATGCGATCGAGCACCGCGCTCTCGCGGTCGGTGGCCGGCGCCACCGTCGCGTGCCCGCCTTCGCCGGCCAGTGGTATCCACCCTGCCGCGGTCGGGATCAACCCGGAGACGCCGAGCCCTGATCCAGGGCCGAGTACGCCGAGCGGCGCGCCACCCGCTGGCGTGCCGCCTCCGACCTGCAACCGGTGCTCGGGTTCTAGGTGCGGCAGGGCCAGCGCCAAGGCGGTGAAGTCGTTGATCACTTCGAGGCGGTGAAAGCCGAGCTGCGACTTCAGCGCCGAGATCGAAAAGCTCCAAGGATGGTTGGTCATTGCGACGCGGTCGCCGGTGATCGCCGAGGCAATCGCGATCGCCCCCTGGTGCGGCATCGGCAATGCGCCGCGCTCGCCGAGATAGGTGGTGATCGCATCGGCTATCGTCGGATGGTCTGCAACGGCGAGGGTGCGCGTGTGGAGCAGCGCTCGTTTCGGCGAAACCAAGCCGAACCTGGCGTTGGTGGCGCCCACATCACCGACGAGCCAGGTCTCGATATCGCCGCCGCCCAAGCTCACGACCGTGTGCTTCGTGCGGAGGAGACGCGGCCGATTCGGGCGAGCGTCAATAGAGCGTCCGTTGTGCGTCGCACATCGTCGGGCTGTAACGTGTAACCTAAGCTGCTGATCTCACCGCAAATGTTAAGCATTGCCAATGTGTTTGTAAAAAGCATCTTGACATCCCGGCGAAATGCTCTAAATTGTGCAGTGCGGTAACGATCACCGGTTGTGGTCTTGCCGTACGTCTTCTAGGCGTTTCCTCCCTAAACTTGGGCTGCGCTGATGTGCGGCCCAATTTTTTTTTCGCACCAAGGAACGAACTCGCGATCCTGAGCGAGGCGGCCGGTCGGCTCTAGATCGGGCAGGGTGGCAATCTCTCGGTAGATCGGCGCGAAGTCGGGACGGGTAGCGTCGAACAATTCCTGGAAATCGTCGATGACGAAATAGAGCTGCTGGTAATCGTCGATCCGGTAACGGGTCCGCATGATCCGGCGCAGATCGAACCGGAGCCGCCGGGGCCGCGGATCGTCGAGACAGTAGACCAATTCTCCGGCCGAGGACAGGATGCCGGACCCGTAGATCCGCAAGCCCTGATCCGTCGCGATCAGTCCGAACTCGACGGTGTACCAATAGAGCCGGGCCAGGCGCTGGAGATGTCCGAGCCCCAGCGCCTTCAACCCGCCTACGCCATAGGCCTGCAGGTAATCGGCGAAGACCGGGTTCATCAGCAGCGGCACATGGCCGCAGATGTCGTGGAAGACGTCCGGCTCCTCAAGATAGTCGAGCTGGTCGCGGCGCCGGATAAAACAGGTCGAAGGGAACCGGCGGCGGGCGAGATGGGCGAAGAAAACGTCGTCCGGGACGAGACCCGGCACCGCGACGATCTGCCACCCCGTGGCTCGGTCGAGAATATCGCTGAGGTGCCGGAAATCGGGAATACCATCGGCTGCGACACCCAGCCCGCCTAGCCCTTCGAGATATTCGCGGCAGGCCCGCCCGACCAGCAGGCGCTGCTGTCGTTCGAACAGCAATCGCCAGATCGCGTGTTCCTCTTCGCTATACCCTTCCCAGTTCTGTTCGATGGTAAAATCTGACCGGACCGCGGACATCGACCTCTCCGCAACTGCACCATCCTTCAAGTGTGAACGGGGAGGCGGTGCGTCAATCAGCCGCCGCCTTGTGCGGCTGGGCCGTCTCCTTCAGGCACTCCTGCGCTACCCGGCCCAACCGGTCGACAAGCTCGGCCAGGTCTTGAACCAGCCGCGGGAAATACGCTTTCCGCTCGTAGTCTCGTTCATTCATGTAGAGCGCGCGGTTGACTTCGATTTGCAACGCGTGACGGTGCACGCCCGGACGCCCGTAATGACCGGTCGTGAACCCGCCGGCGTAGGGTGCGTTGATCGCAACGGCGAAGCCGTGTTCGACGAGAAAGCGGCGGGCGGCTTCGACGAACTGTGGGGCGCAGGATACGCCATGGCAGTCGCCCAGGACGATGTCGGCCCCGCTCTTCTCGCAGGGGGAGTCGGCTCCGGAGGGCATTGAATGGCAATCGAGGAGCAGACAGCCGCCGAACAGCGCTGCGGTCTCTTCGACGAGACCGTGCAGCGCCTGGTGATAGGGGCGGTACAGCCGTTCAATCCGCCGCTGCGCCTCCGCAAAGCGCAGCTTTTTCGCGTAAATCTCTTCGCCGCTGGCGACGATCCGCGCGATCGTGCCGAGACCCATGCGGACGCGTGGCGATCCTGCGTTGACGAATTTCGGCAAGGCGTCGGCGAACATGCCCGGATCGAGCTCGTAGGCTTCGCGGTTTACGTCCACATACGCACGCGGGAAGCGGGCCGACAACAACGGGGCGCCGAGGCGCGGTGCGGCCCCGAAGAGCTCGTCGACAAAGCTGTCCTCGGACCGCCGCAGAGCCACCGGGTCGAGCCGCGAGGCGGCGAGGAAATCCGCCGGATACTCGGTCCCGCTATGCGGCGAGGCGAGGACGAGCGGCAGGCTGCGCGCAACCGGTTGCTGCAGATCGAGAATTCCGGCAGCGGGTGAAGGGCGCGAGGGCTCACCGTCCATGCCGCGACCTTAGTGCGTCGCCGGCATGCTGTCATCACCGCGACGGCGGCTGAGGCGGCGCCTGCGTTGCGCAAATCCCACGATTACACGGCAGCTCGCGTTGGCAGCGCGCGACACGCAGCGCCAAATTCCGCGGGATCGCGACTCGGCCGATCGGGTTGGAACTACCACGCATGGCGAGATTCTGACGGGCGAGATCGGGGAGGCCAGCGCCTCGGGTAAGGACTAGGCGGCCGCGGCGTTCGGGCGAAAGGTGGGCGAGCCCACACTCCAGCGCGAGCCGTGCGGTTGGCAATCTAGGGATCGGGGACGGCGCCCGAAGGCTGAAGGAAAAAGCCTCACTCCTCGTTGCCGGGCTGGGCTTTCATCGTTGCCTGGGTCGTCCTCGTGATCGGGGTCGGCATCAAGCGGCAAGCAGCGACCGGCGCCGGGTTGTCACGGTGGCGGCGACTTGAGGGTGAGGAGAATCCTCACGCCTCGAACTCGGCTTCGGCCGATCATGCATAGAGAACGGTATGACACGGGCGTTTGAGGCCGGCGTCATAACTCCCAAAAACGTAGAGGACTCCGGCGAGAGCGTTGATGAAGAAGAAGGCGAGTGACCGGGGAATTAAAACTGGGCGTCGATTTGATGAAATTGAATGTAAGTTGTACCGGCTCGCGATAATCGTTGCCCGCGAGCAGCGGCGCCGGGTGGGGCTACGGCTGACACCGCTGGGCCGTCAGTCCACCGATACGTCAGCCGCTTACTTCAAATGCCTTGGATCGCGCGGGTGGAGCGTTCCATGTCGCTGACTCCGGCCTTCGCGCGGCTGCTGTAGCGGAACGCGAATTCATGCATGTAGTGGGCAAGATGCTCGGCGCTGCAATGCTGGTACACGCGGCGCACCACGCGCCGGCCGGATACCCTGTGTTTTGACGCCATGAACAGCAAAAATAGTTGCACGGGTTCGGCGTAGGGCGGCCCATCCAGGCGAGTCTGGCTTCTGGCACCTCGCTATTGGGCCGCAGACAGGCGAACCGCTAGCCGGTCACCCCGCCCAGCGTTATCGACCTTGGAAACTGTCCCAACTTGGCCCAGTTTGTCACCGCCTTGATCGTTGGGAGCGGCGGCACGAACGCCGCTTTCGCGACCGCGTCCGTCGCGAGCCGTGCCGCTTGCGTGCAAAGGCCGTTATTGCTATTGACGCAACGAAATAAATTGCTTATGTTGCCAGTCCGTGCTTTAACCGATCGCGCCGCCTCAAACTGCGCCGCCGCTTGAACAAAAGGAGACAACGATGAGCGAGGACATTTCACCGAAGCCGCCGGCGCGGATGCGCGGGCGGCCGTTTGAAAGGGGCCGATCGGGTAACCCTGGCGGCCGGCGACAGGGTTCCCGGAACAAGGCGACGCTTGCCGCCGCAGCGTTGCTCGCGGGCGAATCCCAGGCGTTGACGTGCAAGGCCGTCAAAATGGCGCTCGCGGGCGACCCGACTGCGATGCGGCTCTGCATGGAACGCGTGCTGCCGCCGTGCCGGGAACGCGCCGTCAAATTCAGTCTGCCGCCGATCGAGGGCATCCTCAACGGAGAGAGAGACGGGCCGTCGCCGCGCGAAGTATCGCTCGCGATGAACGCTGTTACCTCGGCGCTCGCCCAAGGCGAGATCACACCGGGCGAGGCTGAGACGATCGCGGGGGTGGTCGACACCTTCGTGCGGGCGATCGAAACCACCAAGAAGCAAGGCTCAGGTCTCAATCTGCTGCAGATTTTGACGGCAGGCGATTACGATGAAGATAATTCCGAGGGAAATTCCGACGGGGACGATTACGGCGAAACGGGCGATTACGAAGAAACTGATGATTACGATTCGTAGCAAGCGGCGGACGCCGGGCGGGCCGCTCCGACACGGTCAAGACCGCCGCCGCACCCGGCCCCAGTTTCAACCAAAACGAGAGCGTTTGCTGCAGATTTGCTGCAGGTGCAGCCATCGGCATCAACCGATACAATTCATGATTGCAGGTTCTGCGTGCCGCGCCGGCCCTCTCACCGCGGCGGCTTGCGCCGGGCGGGGAAGTCGCCGCAAGATTGCTGTGCGCTCGATCAGGGGTAGACAGCATGAAACATATCGATCCACGGATGGCCGGAGCGCTGGCGCTGATGGTCTCTCTGGGCGCGTGCGTAACGCCGCCCGTAGCGCCAACCATTCCGGTAGCCCCTGGGCCGAATAAGACGTTCGAAACGTTCGCCGCCGAACAGTCGTTTTGCCAGCAATATGCCACGGCGCAGACCGCCCCTCAGGCCTATGCCGCGACCAACCAGGCCGTGGGGACGGCGGTTCTCACTACCGCGCTCGGAGCGGCGCTCGGCGGTGCCGTCGGCGGCGGCCGGGGCGCCGGGATCGGCGCGGCCTCGGGCGCGGTGCTCGGGACCGCGGTCGGCGCTGGCGGTTCAGGTTTTGCGCAAATGTCGCTGCAGCAGCAGTTCGATATCATGTATGGGCAATGCATGTACGCGCATGGCAACCAGGTACCGGGGTTCTCGCCGCCGCCGGGGACACCTCCCTATTCGGGTGCACTGGGTCCGGCTTCTTATCGGCCCCCGCCAAACTCGCGCGGGCCGGGTCCTTCGCCCTATGGCCCGCCGCCTTACTGAGCCGCTGCGAGTCCGCCGAACCCTACTGAGGCGATGCCTGGGGGAGCCTTCTGTTGTCGGTCAAGTAGATTTGCTTCAATCCACGGCGGCCGGCGAGCGAACGCCCCCAGGCGATCGCTTGCTCGTCCGAATCGAACAGGCGGACCCGAGGATCCATCTTCGCTGTGGCGCCGGGATCTTCCCACTCTTCGATCAGGCTGGCGCGCACACCGATCGGCGCCGGATCGAGAATCAGGGTCAGCTTCATTTCAGGTAGGGCTCTATCGGCAAATCGGGGTAAATCGAGGGTCCGGTGCAGGATTACTGTGGAGAGCGGAGGAAGACATGTTGGATTTGCGCATTCGCGGACGCAAGGCTCTGGTTTGTGCGGCGAGCAAGGGCTTGGGACGGGCCTGCGCCATGTCGCTCGGGCGTGCCGGGGTAGAGTTGACGATCACCGCGCGCACCGCCGAGACCCTTGAGCAGACCGCGGACGAGATCCGCAAAGAAACCGGGGCCAAGGTGACGGCAGTTCCCGGCGACATCTCCACCGAAGCCGGCCGCGCCGCCGCACTCGCCGCGTGTCCCAACCCCGACATCCTGGTAAACAATTGCGGCGGGCCGCCGCATGGTGACTTCCGCGAATGGTCGGTCGAGGACTGGCAAAAGGCGATCAACGCCAACATGCTGACGCCGATCATGTTGATTAAGGCGACGGTGGACGGCATGTGCGAGCGCAAATTCGGCCGCATCGTCAACATCACCTCGGGCTCGGTCAAGTCGCCGATCCCCAATCTCGGCATGAGCAATGGCGCTCGCACCGGCCTCACCGCCTTCTGCGCCGGCATCGCGCGGCAGGTCGCCAAATACAATGTGACGATCAACGGCCTGCTGCCCGGTCCGTTCCTGACCGACCGGCTGCGCTCGGGCATCGAGTACGAGGCGCGGCGACAGAATGTCTCCTTCGAGGAGATGCTCGCCAAGCGCGGTCAGTCCAACCCGACCGGCCGGGTCGGCGATCCCGCGGAATTTGGCGATGCGTGTGCGTTTTTGTGCGCCGCCTCGTCGGGATTTATCGTCGGCCAAAACTTGCTGCTCGACGGCGGCGCCTTCAATTCGACGATGGGGTGAGTGCGGCGGATCTGGCGTTGCATATGGGCGCATCAGACGCACGACATCGGTTCGAAAAACGCCGGTGTGTAGGCTAGGATCGCGGTTCGGAGCCGGCCCGCAGGTGCGAGCTCTCGAACCGCCGGGAAGGAGGGGTACGAGGTGGCGTTCAACTCGACGGTGTTCCAGAAAGAAAGGATCGTCCTCGGTGGCACCGAGGAATGGATCGTCCGCGGCGGCCGTCACCTCTTCCCGCTGCTACCCAAAGCCTTTTCCGGGATCCGGCAAATCGGCGTGATCGGCTGGTCGTCGCAAGGGCCGGCCCAAGCACAGAATCTGCGCGAATCGCTCGCGGGCAGCGGCATCCGAGTCAAGGTCGGGCTACGCGCCGGCTCGGAATCCACCGCGAATGTCGAGAAGGCCGGGTTTACCGAGGCCAACGGCACGCGCGGCGAAATGTACGATGTCATCTCCGGGTCGGACCTCGTCCTGTTGTTGATCTCCGACGCCGCGCAGGCCGACAATTTCGATCGGATCATGGCGGCGATCCGTCCGGGTGCGACCCTCGGGCTGTCGCACGGTTTTCTCGTGGCCTACGTCAAGAGTTCCGGTAAGACCTTTCGCAACGACATCAACATCATCGGGGTGTGCCCGAAAGGGATGGGACCGTCGGTGCGGCGGCTATACGAGCAGGGCCGAGATATCAACGGTGCAGGAATCAATTGCAGTTTCGCCGTGCATCAGGACATCGACGGCAAAGCGACCGACTATGCCTTGGCCTGGGCCATCGGTCTCGGCTCCCCGTGCACCTTCGAGACAACCTTAGAATTCGAGTACAAGTCGGACATTTTCGGCGAACGCGGCATCCTGCTCGGTGCGGTTCACGGCATCTGTGAGAGCCTCTACCGCTGGTACCGCGGACATGGCCGACAGCCGGACGACGCCTTTCTCGACTCGGCCAGGAGCATCACCGGAGCCATCAGCAAGCAGATATCGGCGGCGGGTCTTCTCGGGACCTACGAAGCGCTCGACCAGGGCGGCCGGCAGCTCTTCAAAAAGGCCTATTGCGCTTGCTATGGTCCTGCTGCGGACATCCTCACCGAGATCTATGACGAAGTGGAGAGCGGCAATGAGATCCGCAGCGTGGTCAGCGCGGCGCATCGTCTCAATCGCTTTCCGATGTCCGAGATCGCCGGCACCGAAATGTGGCAGGTCGGCCGTTCATTGCGCAGCAATCGCCAATCGGAAATCGATCCGGTGACCGCCGGTGTCTATGTCGCGACGATGATGGCGCAGACCGACATTCTGCGCGCCAAAGGACACCCCTATTCCGAGATCGTCAATGAATCGATCATCGAGGCGATCGATTCGCTCAATCCCTACATGGATTTCAAGGACGTCGCCTACATGGTCGACAACTGCTCGACCACGGCTCGGCTGGGTGCGCGCAAATGGGCGCCCCGTTTCGACTACGCAATGACTCAGAGCGTGCTGCCGGTAATGGAGACCTCGCGCGAGCAGGACGAGGCCTTGTTCCAGCGCTTTCTGAATAGCGAAGTGCACCAGGCGCTGTCGGTATGTCTCGACCTACGCCCCCCGGTATCGATCGCGGTGCTAAGCTGACGGGGTTCCGCGACGCAACTACCCGAACGATCTGCGAAAACCAAGGTATGACGTCGCCGCGGTGGCGATATCGATACGCTGATCGGCGAGGTCGCGCTCGACCATTGCGGGATCGCGCTCGGCAGGCCGGCCATAGCCGCCTGCACCCGGAGTGACGATTTCGACCGTCTCTCCCGCCCGCAAGCCGCCGGCTCCGTTGACGAATGGCTCAACACCCTCGCTGAACCGGAAGCTCCCGCGTCCGCCGGGATGACCGCCGGCGAGACCCCAAGGTGCGGTCAACAGCCGCGAGCCGTCGAGCCGCAGATGGCATTCGGCCTCGGCGCGGTAGACCCTGCGCAACGCCATGCCGCCGCGGAACCGGCCGGCACCGCCCGAGCCGTCCACCAGCTCGTAGCGCAATACCGTTAGGGGATATTCCTCCTCGAGCGCTTCGACCGGCAGGTTTGAGGTGTTGGTCATGTGCACGTGGACACCGTCGAGCCCGTCCTTTTGGGCGCGCGCGCCGGAACCGCCGCCGATGGTTTCGAGATAGACCCAGAGGCGACCATCCTGCGGGTCGATGCCGGCGAAGCTCGCCGTCGCACACGCGCCGTTTCCGGCGGCGATGCACCGCTCCGGTGCGGCCTGCGCCAATGCGCCGATGACCAGATCGGCGGCGCGCTGGCAGGTGCTGGTGCGGCCGTTGACGGCGGCCGGATGCGTCGCGTTCATGATCGTGCCGAGCGGCGCGGTCACGGTGATCGGGCGGGCGAGCCCGGAATTCGGCAGGATCGTCGGGTCGACGACCGCCTTGACCGCGTAATAGACGCTCGACAGCAGTGCGGTATAGATCATGTTGAGCCCGGCGCGCACTTGCGGCGGGCTGTCAAAGTGCAGCCGCATCTCGCTGCCCTCGATCGTGACCTCGACCGACACGTCGAGCGCGCGGCCGAGTTCGGGATTGTCATAGGTGTCGGCGAAGCGATAGGTGCCGTCGGGCAACGCTACGATTCCGGCGCGCATCTTGCGCTCCGCATAGTCCTGCAGGGCGTCGCCGACGGCGAGCACGGTCGCGGTGCCGTATTTGACGCATAGCGCTTGCATGCGCTGCACGCCCAATCGGTTCGCCGCCATCTGCGCCCGCAGATCGGACAGCCGCTCGCGCGGGACCTGGCAATTGAGCAGGATCAACTCCTGCACGTCGCTCTGCAATTCACCGGCGCGATAGAGGCGGATCGGCGGGATGCGCAACCCCTCCTGGTAGATGTGGGCATGGCCGCGATCGGCGAAATCGGCGTGGTGCGCGGTATTGACCGCCCAGGCGACGATGCGGCCGTCCACGAAGATCGGCTCGCCGAGCACGATGTCGGGCAGGTGGGTGCCGGCACCGGCATAGGCGTCGTTGCCGATGAACACATCACCCGGCTGCATCGTCGCGACCGGGTGGCGTTTCAGGATCTCCGGGATGATCCCGATAAAGCTGCCGAGATGCATCGGGATGTGCTCGGCCTGGCACAAGGTCGTGCCGTGCCTATCGAACAGAGCGGTCGAGCAATCGCGGCGTTCTTTGATGTTCGTCGAAAAGCTGGCGCGAACCAGGGCTTCGCCCATCTCCTCGACGATCGAAGACAATGCGCTGCCGATCACCTCGACCGTGATCGGGTCGACGGAGTTACCTCGGCGGTCGGCGCTCATGCCAGCTCCAGCAGCAGGTTGAGGTAGCGGTCGACCGTGGCGGTGGCGCCGGGCACGATCAATGTCGTCGCATCCATCTGCTCGACGATCGCGGGTCCTTCGATACGGTTGCCGGCGCAAAGCCGTGCGCGGTCGTAAAGCGGACAGGAAAGAAAGGCGCTGGTCTCGCGCAGCCACACCTCGCGGCGACCGAACTCCGCTTTGCATGGGTCGGAGCCGGCGTCCGCGGACGGCCTGACATCCGCCTTGCGCACGATGCCGGTCGCTTCGGCGCGGAAGGTTACGAGCTGCATCGGCTCGTCCTCGGCGACAAAGCCATAGAGCCGCTCGTGCGTGGCGCTAAAGCCGGCACCCAGCCGATCGATCGTCGCCGGCGTCACCGGGCCCTCGGGCAGCGAAACGGAAAGCTCGTAATTTTGCCCGGCGTAGCGCATGTCGACCGACAATGCGACGCGACGGGCATCGGCCTTTATGCCCGCTTCGGCGAACCACGCGGCAGAGCGCCTGCGCAGGTCGGCGACGATCCCCTCGACCTCGCCGATGACCGAGGAAGACAGCGGCAAGAGCCGTGTCGCCGCAAAATCGGCGCGCAAATCCGCCAGCAGCAAGCCCATCGCACAAAGGATGCCAGGGTTGCGCGGCACCAACACGCGGCGGATATCGAGTTCGGTTGCGAGCCGCGCGGCGTGCAGCGGCCCTGCACCGCCGAATGCGACCAGCGTGTAATCGCGCGGGTCATGGCCGCGCTGCACGCTGATGACGCGGATCGCCCGTGCCATCTTGGCCGTGACCACGGCAATGATGCCCTCCGCCGCGGCCAGTGCATCGATGCCCAGCCGGGCCGCGAGCCGGTCGATCGCCGCCCGCGCGAGATCTAGGCGGATGGGCATGCGGCCGCCCAAGAGATGCGTCGGGTTCAGGGTCCCCAAGACCACATTGGCATCGGTGACGGTCGGCTCTTCATTGCCACGGTCGTAGCAGGCCGGGCCCGGATCGGCGCCGGCACTACGCGGCCCGACTTTGAGCAAGCCGCCGCTATCGACAAACGCGATCGAGCCGCCGCCGGCCCCGACAGTATGGATGTCGAGCATCGGGGCCTTGATCGGATAGCCATGGACCACGGCCTCGCGGGCGAGCCTCGGTTCGCCGCCCTGCATCAATGCGACGTCGGTGGAGGTGCCGCCCATGTCGAAAGTGATGATGTCATGTGCCCCGGCCAGCCGCGCTGTCACCTGTGCGCCGACGACGCCGGTGCTCGGGCCCGACAACACCGTCCGCACCGGCAGCCGCGCCGCTGCGTCGAACCCGATCACTCCGCCGTTCGATTGAGTCAGATACGGGGTCGCAGCGACACCCATTGCGGTCAGCCGCTCTGCTATACCGCGGATATAGAACGCCATGATCGGGCCGAGATAGGCGTTGACCACGGTCGTCGACAACCGCTCGTATTCGCGGAACTCGGGCGCGACCTCGTGCGAGGCGCAAACAAAGGCTTCCGGAAATTCGTCGCTGACGATGCAACGCGCCGCTTCCTCATGCGCGGGATCAAGGAAGCTGTAGAGAAAGCAGATTGCGACGGCTTCGACACGAGCGTCGCGCAACACGCGGACCGCGTGGCGCACCGCGGCCTCGTCGAGTGCGGTGTCGACATGCCCGTCGTGGAGCAAGCGTTCGGGCACTTCGCGGCGCAACCGGCGCTCGACCAGTACCCGAGGTTTGTCTGCCTGCAGGTCGTAAAGTTCGGGCCTCCGTTGCCGGCCGATTTCTAGCAGGTCGCGAAAGCCGTTGCTGGTGATCACGCCGGTCACCGCACCGCGGTGCTGAATTAGCGCATTGGTCGCCACTGTCGTGCCGTGACCGAAATAGGAGACATCGCCTGCTTGCGCGGCGACCTCGCGGAGTGCTTCGCCCACCCCTTCTACAACGGCCTGTGCGGGATCAGCCGGGATCGAGGGAACCTTCCAAACCGCGATATGGCCGCTGCCCTCCTCGAACAGGCAGATATCGGTGAATGTGCCGCCGGAATCGACGCCGATCCGCCACGCCATTGGTCAGTAACCCCTGGCGGCCGCGTTGCCGGCGATGTAGCCCTGACAGGCGGCACGGGCGAGGCCGTGCTGGCTGAAGCCGCCCGCCGATTCGCCGCCGCAATAGAGCCCCGGAATGACCTCGCCGTTCAGATCGATCACCTGGCATCTGGCATTGATGCGCAGTCCGGCGCGGGTGTCGTGCACCACCGGCGTCGCCCAGGCGGCATGGAACGGCGGGTTGGCGATCTTATACATCGGCTTAGGCTTACCGAAGTCCTCGTCGATGCCGGAGTCGACGAAGGAATTATAACGCGCCACGGTTTCCTCCAGACTGGCCGGCGGCATCGGCACTCGCTGATATTTCATGACGATCTTCTCGGCGAGATCGGCCAGTCGATTGGCGCTGAAGAAAAAGCCGGCAGCGATGTCGACATAGGGCGGCGTTGGCGTCCATTCCTCGCGGGCAACTGCGTCGCTGTCGAAAATAGCCCAAATCGGGCCGCCGCCATTGTTGCCGTCGTCGATCCCCGCCAGCGCCGCATTCAAGAAATTATTGGGGTTCCATTCGAGGTTTTTGGCATTGAGCCAGCTGCCCTGGAGATAGGGATCCAGGGAATTGTAGTTGTTGGCGATGTATTGTCCGCCCGTCTCATCGTAAAACCGCTTGCCGAGCGTATTGACCAGGATCAGGTCCTGCCAATTCGCCACCCTGAGGCCCGTCGCGCGAGCGCGGTCGAATACGGAACTACCTGGCATCCACTGGAGATGCCGGTAATTGTATTGGCATCCGATCGAGCCCGGCTTGGTCACGTTCGAGCCGAATTCCCCGGTCTGGTTGTAAAAACCCCACAAGGATGCGCCAATCGCCATGGCCGCTAGCTCGCCGCTGGCATCCTGGTCGGACCACGGCATGCCGGCGAGACCGCAATACTCCTCGGTCAGGCGCGGGTCAAACATCCGCCGGAAGTTGACGTTGCCGGTCGAGCCGCCGGTGCCGATGAGCACGGCCTTGCGCGCGCGGATATTCAACCTGGTGCCCTTGCTGTCGACAGCGATACCGAGCACGGGACCGGCGTTCGGAGCCTGGCGGTAGATCCGGCTCATCCTGTGTTCGAGCAGGATTTCGACACCCGCTTTTTTGGCCGCGACTTCGAGCGATCGCATCAAGCCATTGCCGGAGGAACGGGTCTTTTGGACTGCCGGATCGGCGGGCTCACCGTTGTGCACCATTGGCCAATCCATGACCGCAGAGTGCATTTCGCGCGGCACCGAGTTTCCGACGGAGTTCCCGCCGAGGGCATCCGGCGCTTTGTCGACAAAAACAACGCCATGGGCGACCAGCCATTCAAAGGTGGCAGCGCAGTTGTCGGCAAAGGCGCGAATGATTTCGCGATCGTTGTAACGGTAATCCGGGAAGCCGTTGGGTCCAACCACTGACCAGTCCGTCAGGTCGCGAAACAAAAGATCCGGGCTATCCTCGATGCCATACTTTTTCTGCACGCTGGTCCCGCCGCCAAGCGGAATGTTGCCGCCGCTGATGATGGCGTGACCGCCGATATCGTTTTCAGCCTCGACCAGGATCACCGAGGAGCCGGCCTCCTGCGCGACAATGGCGGCGGGAAGACCGGTGGCACCCGAGCCGATTACGACAATATCGGCCTCCCGATCCCATTTCATCCGCCTGCGATCCAGGCGCCGCCGTGACAGTACGTCATTCACACACTCCCGTTGTCGCTGGCGTAACGTGTTACAGGGCACGCCGGCCTTGCGCAACACTCCGCACCAGTCGCGCCGGTAGAGGCGGAGGGCCGGACGGCTAGCAAGTAAGCAACTGAAAAGAAGGCGGCCAACATTCCGCGAGCAACCCCGGCTCGGTTTTGGAAGACAAGGGAAATCGTCGACCTATGGATCCCGACCATGGTCGCCATGATACCCGCGGCGCCACGGCATTCATCAACGAATGACGAGTTGCAGTGAGTCTGTAGCCTGTAAGCCTCAGTAAAAATGCCAGCAGCACCGACGCGCCAAAACGTCTTCCCTAAAAGCGGGCCATAGGCGAATCTGAGGGCGACTGCCCAGCGATAGCCCCGACGGCAAGCCCCACGAGCGAACTGCGCAATGCGAGCACATCATTGCCTTGAATGTCGCGTCCGCCCTCGTCGCTGAAGAACGCCGCCGGGGTACCTGTCTTCACGGTGTAGGGCGCGACGGCTGCGATGAGTTCGTCTTGCAGCCGATGAAGGTCTTCAGTCGATTCGACTACGATTCCCGCGAGGCCGAGAGGCGGAGACGGGATATAGTAATACTTGAACGCCTTCAGCGTCCATGCCGTGGGCTTCTCTTTGCCCATAACCGGGTTCGCCGCCGCAAATACCTTGTCGAGGTCGTCCGTGCGGACGAACTGCTGCAACATAGAGATGTGCGGATGGTGCGTCTCATCCAGAGCAAAGCCCTTCGGGAAGGACTTTCGGAGGCGAGCGTTGGCGTCCATCGCGTGCTGAACCATCGTCGCGTCGGGTTCGAGCGCGATGTCGATCGTGGTCACGGATTCTGTTGCGCGACTGCGCCTTGGACGACCGCGACCGCCAACCCTAGCCCGAGCCCGATGGCCGTGATGACCTGGTCATGCATGTTCTTCCCTCCTTGTTGGTGCCTGACCGACGGGTGGGTCACCACTAGTGGCCTCTTGACTTGGTGTCAAACCGCTAGCTTCTGTGGAGGCCTGGAGCCACCTCTGGGCTGGAGGCATCAATGGCGGATGATCAGTCGCTTCCCTCGTGGAACGACGGCGCGTCGAAATCCGCGATCCTCGACTTTGTCGCGCGTGTGACAAAGCAAGGAGGCAGCGAATTCGTGCCGCCAGCCGGGCGCATTGCCACGTTTGACAATGACGGGACACTCTGGTGCGAGCAGCCGCTTCAGACACAGTTCTTTTTCGCCTTTGACCGCGTGAAGCAGTTGTCGGGCAGGGACCCGACAATGAGCGAGCGTCAACCGTTCAAGGCCGTGCTCGAACACGATTACAGTACGCTTTTTGGACTAGGCAAACAGGCGCTGTTCGAACTGGCTTTCGCCACGCATGCGGGCATAAGCGATCAGGACTTTGAGCAAGCTGCAAGCGAATGGTTAGCGACGGCAAGGCATCCCAAGTTCGGCCGGCTGTTCAAGGAATGCACCTATCGGCCGCAGGTCGAGCTGCTCGCGTACCTGCGGGAGAACGGCTTTAAGACCTATATCGTGTCGGCAGGCGGCGTGGACTTTATACGCGCGGTCGCAGAGGAAGCCTATGGCATCCCACGAGAGCAGGTAATCGGTTCGAGCGTGAAACTGCGCTACGATTTGAGAGACAACCGGGTTTCGCTCGTGAAGCTGCCGGAGCTCAACAGCTTTGGCGATCGGGAAGTAAAGGCGCTGAACATCGGCCTGCATATCGGCCGTAGACCACTATTGGCGTTCGGCAATTCCGACGGCGATCTCGCCATGATTCGTTACGCAAAGTCCGACTCAGGGCCTCGGCTTGCGTTGCTTCTCCACCATGACGACGCAGCCCAGGAGGCGGCCTACGACCGGGAGTTCCGGCTGAGCCCGTTGTCCGAGGCGCTCGACAAGGCTCAGGACTACGGCATCACCGTCGTGAGCATGAAGCGGGATTGGAACGTTGTGTTTTGATCGCCGCAATGACGGCGCTCGTCTTCGCAGTTTCGGCAAATTTTCTTAACCCTATAATTTCAACGACTTATAGGGTGTCATAAGACCGGCACAGCAGAAGGAGGCCACCAGACGACGCGCAAGGCGCTACGTTGCAGGAACTAGCCGACAGCTACGACCGCAGCGTTTCCACCATGCGCCGCACCACGCGGCCGCGTGAGCAGCACGACGGCGAGGACTGCCACCGTCAACCCACCGCGCGCTAGACTTCTCGCGTCTCGACCATGTCGGGGACCGAGGGCCGTGGGGTCGGCTCACGCAGACCAAGTGGCTGTTTCGATTTTGGTGCACCCATTTCCCACGCTACCGCGCTCGGGTCCGACGACCTGCACGAGGTCCTCGATACCGGGGTTGCACGTTTGAACGCGCTCGGCGAAGCCAACTGTACCCGCGCACCGTGGCTTTCGGCGAGGCTATTCGAAGGAGAAGATGCGCTTCCAATCGTTCTTCATGCTGATCACCGTCCAGTCGCGCGCTTTTGCCTCCTCCATCAGCGAGACTGAAAATGTGCCGACATTGGTGTCCGGCAGATCGCCCGCCGGTCCATAGGCGTATTCCCGCTCGGCATCATCATGATGGACGAGCATCTTCAACCGCGCCCCGGCGCCGGCGCCGGTCCATTCCAGCATCTCGCGGTCGCCGTCGGAATTGCCGAAGGCGGCGTGGGGGCGCTTGCCGATGAACAGGTTGATGCCGATCGCCTTGCCGTCGTGATCGTCGACGAAAAACACCTTTGGCAGCCGCATCAGCACCGGCTTGCCGTCCTTCATTTCGTATTTGGTCACGACACTCGATCCGACTACCTGCTCGGGCGGGATGCCGTAGACCCGCTGGCTATAGACCCGCACGAACTCCTGGCCGCCACCGGTCACGATGTAGGTGTCGAACTCACTGGCGCGCAAATAGTCCAAGACCTCGAACATCGGCTGATAGACGAGTTCGGTGTAAAGCCGCTTGAAGCGCGGATGCTTTGCCGTTTCCAGCCATTGCTTGGCAATGTCCTGAAACTCGTCGGTGCTCATCCCGGCGTGGGTGGCGCCGATGATTTCGGTCCAGTCCTTCTCCGTGAAATGTCCCACTGCCTCCAAATCGCCGGAGAGGACCGTCTTGAACGGCTCGTCATTCTTCCACTCCGGGTGCGCGGGGGCGAGAACTCGGACGCGATCGAGCGCGAACATTGCCTGCGTGTAGATCGGATGCTCGACCCATAGGGTGCCGTCCTGATCGAAGGTGGCGACGCGGTCATCAGCCGGCACATAGCTCGGGCTCGCCTGGTCGATCGTGGTATGCACAAAGTCCAGGATCGCCTGCTTCGCCGGCCCGTCGTTCCACGAAGGCAAAATGCCGGCAGGGGTCTGCGCATCTGCCGCGGTCGCGGCTATCAGGCCGGGCAGGGACGGCAGCAGTGCTGCAGTCGATAGCAGCGCACGGCGACTGATGCGGGGGAAAGAAAGGGTCGGCTTCATGTTCGGTCCTTTGCTAATTGTCGCCTTTCCGGTTCATCTGCATTTGCATGGCCTGGTCGACCGAGAAGCTACCCGGCTTCTGCCGCGGCGGGAACTCGTGGGAAAAATGCCTCTTTCAAACCACGATCTCAGTGGTCGCCGCGGCTCTTCCCTCCCCCGTGATCCCCAGCCCAAGCCCGGGGAGGAGAGGTCGGGGAGGGTTACCCGCCGCCCTACTACGCTCCGCCTCCTTGGTAGCAGCCGGCCAGTCCGTGGCCGCAATGACCGGAGGCATGGCCGCGATGAGATCTTTGTCCGGATGGCTCATGGTGATCTAATCAGCAGAACGAGCCGTGTCCAGACTGGCAGGGAGGCACCCGATGGATGATGGTAAACGGATCCTTGGGATCGCCGGGCGTGTGGCCGCGATCTCGCTTGGGGCGATAATTTTCGCAGCGGTTCTGCCGTGCGGTGGTTTCGCAGCAGCACAAAAAGCAGCGAATTCGTCGACGAGCGAAGAGGCGTCGCCGAAGCAAATCCAAGAACTGATGACTTTGCTCGGCGATCCGAAGGTGCGCAATTGGCTTGAAAAAGAGAGCAAGGCCCAAGCCGCAGCAGAGCAGGCCGCTACGGAGGAGTCAGTTTCGCAGGCTCTAGATGGGCGTCTCGCGGCAATCCGCGAGCACCTCGCTGCTCTCGCCGGGACGGTCCCCGATTTCCCAAACCAGTTCAAGCGAGGTCACGACCTCGTCACCGCAGATCTGGGCGTACACGGAAGGACCAAAGCGCTGCTGCTCCTCGCTTTTTTTTCGGTTTGGGCACCGGCGTGGAATGGCTGTTTCGCAAGGCCACACAGGGCAGCCGTGGGCGGCTCGACAGCCTCCCCTTGGAAACCACGAGCGATCGCCTGCGGGTCGTCGCTTTGCGTTTTGCCTTTGCGGTCGGTCTGGTGGCGGCCTTTGCCCTTGGCAGCATCGGCCCCTTTCTCGCCGTTGATTGGCCGCCATTGCCGCGCCAGGCGTTGTTCGGCCTGCTAATGGCTTTTCTTGTCACGCGGATTGCCAAGGTCGTCGGCCACTTCCTGCTGGCGCCGCACCACGAGCGGTTCCGGATCATTCCGATGGATACGGTGGGCGCGCGATTCTGGCAGCGCCGGCTCGTTGGGTTCGTCGAATGGTTTGCCTTCGGTTGGGTGATCGTCGGGTTTGGGGTCCCTCTCGGCTACACGTTGGAGGCACGCCAACTGGTCGCCTATGGGCTCGGGCTCGTTCTCCTCGGGATCGCCCTGGACGCGGTTTGGCGGCGGCCCTTCGCGCCTGACGTAGGCGGCGAGGCGCCGTCAGCGGTGGTGCATCGTCTAGGGCGGGGTACGGTCAATACGGCGCTGTCGGTCGGCATCGTACTGCTATGGGTGTGCTGGGGAGCCCGCGCGATGGCAAGCCTCTGGCTCATTCTCGTCATCATGACCCTACCGCTCGCGATCGCCATCACCCGACGCGCGGTCGAGAATATGCTTCGACCGTCTGGTTCAACGCACACGGACGGCGCTGCGCAAAGCGTAGCAGCCGCGTGCATCGAACGCGGTATCCGGGCGTTTTTGATCATCGGCGCTGCTGCGGTGCTGGCTTGGGGCTGGGGTATCGATCTCGCCCATCTCCACGAGCAGGACACATGGTTTGCCCGTCTCGCCGACGGCGTGTTGACTGCGATCGTCATTCTGCTGGTCGCCGACGTTCTGTGGCACGCCATCAAAGCGGCGATCGATCGCAAGCCCGCAGAGGCCGGTGACCTGGGTCTGCCGAACACGGATGAGGCGCGAAAGCGGGCGCGGCTGCGCACCTTGCTGCCGATTTTCCGTAATATTCTGTTCGTCGTCATTATTGCCGTTGCCGTGTTGATGGCGCTGTCGGCGATGGGCGTGCAAATCGCGCCGCTGGTCGCCGGCGCCGGGGTCGTCGGTATCGCCGTCGGTTTCGGCGCGCAAACCTTCGCCCGCGACGTGATCGCCGGCATGTTCTACCTGCTCGACGACGCGTTCCGGGTCGGCGAATACATCCAGGCCGGCCGCTACAAGGGCACCGTCGAGGGGTTCAGCATCCGCTCGGTCCGGCTGCGGCATCACCGCGGCCCGGTCTTCACCGTGCCGTTCAATCTATTGGGTGCGGTCGAAAACATGAGCCGCGACTGGTTCATCGACAAGATCGCGATCGGCGTCACTTATGACAGCGACCTTGAAAAGGCGCGGAAGCTGATCAAGCAGATCGGGCTGGAGCTGCAGCAGGACCCGGAATTCGCGCCGCTGATCCTCGAGCCGCTCAAGATGCAGGGGTCGACGAGCTCGGCGATTACGCGGTGACGATCCGGGCGAAGATGATGACCGTGCCGGGCGAGCATTTCGTCATCCGACGCAAGGCCTATGCGATGATCAAGAAAGCGTTCGACGAGAATGGCATCAAATTCGCGTTCCCGACCGTGCAGGTTGCGGGTGAAGCCGAAGCCGCCACCGCCGCCGTGGCGCAGCGCGGGCTCCAACTGACCCAGCCCGCGGCGGCGTAACCCACACGCCCCTACCGCGGCCTGCCGCTGGCTTGTGAGGAAGGGATCGGTTCGCCGCCCCATGGGCCGAAAACGTCGATGACCAGCCGGCGGGCACCCGCCGCTGGCGCGCGGATCGCGCCGATTGAGTCCAAGGGCGCCAAGCCAAGCATCCGCATGACCGCAAGCAGCATTCCGCGCCCCGAACTGATCGAGACTGCCATCTCGGCCTGCGGGCACTCGGGTAGTGCCCCATCACTCCACTAGGGGACGCTACTGCAATGACACTCCCCTTCAGACGATCATGTTACAGCATGCTTGCTACGACAATACCTCTGGTTGCGGCGGCATGTGCAGCTCCTTCGCAGCTAGAGATACGCAACACTGAACTTGATCTGCAGCGTTTCGTCGCGGCCACGAATGATGCCATCGCATGGCGAGCGACAGCCGCACAGAATCCGCAGTATCGAATCCTCCACGAGCGCATGCCGTTGACTGACATTGGTTCGGCCAGCCTGCCACAAATGACTGATACGGGTCTTGCAACACGAGCTCAAATATCGGCCACTAGATGCCTGGTCGCAAGATCTCAATGCGTGCCGCGAGCAGCTCTTGCAGGTAACGTACAACACGGACCGATAATCGAGGCAGCCAGAGACCAAGACGACGCGACATTTGTGCAGCTGACGGAACGGAAGGTGACCTGGTGTGAGGCTGTCATGCGGCTGAGGAAAACTCGAACCACATTACGGGCCGACCTGACTGCTCACGCGGATCAGGTTCTTGCCGAGCTGGGCAAACAAGAGGAGGAGCAGCGAAATCGCCGCGCGACAATTCTGAGTTCAATCATGCGCGTCTTGCCGTGAGGATGGCACAGCCGGACACGGCGACGGCCTGGCCCCCGCCGGCTTGCCGATCCGGACTGTCGATTTCACCGAGCCGCACCTCTTCGCGCACGGCTCGGGCGACCTGTTCTGGTGGGTCAGCCACGGCATGGACGAGGGGGCGATGCCAGGCTTTGACGATGTATTGAGCCCGAACCAGCGTTGGAACGTGATCAATTTCATCCGCTCCTGCGACGCCGGCGCGCTTGCCGCGCGGGTAGGACCCGAAGTCGTCACCACCGAACCCGCATCCTGAGGTGCCCGATTTCGCCTTCGAACGCGGCGGGAGGCGACAGACTTTGCGGCAAACACTTAAAAGAGCCCAGTGCTGCTCGTGCTGTCCGCGCCGCCAGCGCCGATCCCGAATCTGCGGCAGCTGGCGGCGGCGCAGGCGACCCTCTCCGCCGCCAGCTTCGGATCATAGCGATCGGGCTCAGCCCCGCTCCGGGGGCGAACTCCGGAGACGGGCCGCCGCTAATCGTTGGGCTCTCACCCGAGGCGCTCGCGACGCTGGCGCTGTTCAGTTCGGCTGACGATCGTGGTGAAACCGAGTTGCTACTCGACCGCGCCGCAGACATCCGCGCTCGTCGGACCCTCAGCATGCCCGGTGGGCTATCACCGCTCGATACGGTGGCTATGCCTGCCGCGCGCATCGCCCAGACTGTCCGGGCCACTGCTGACCATATGGGGTCACGACCATTGGCTGGCCGAAGACTGGTCGTCTCCCGCTCTCGTGATCTCAGCCCGCCTCGCGGACATGAGTGTGCAGATGGCGGCGACCGCGCCCGCCATGCGCGTGGCTCGCCGCCTCGACCTCGACCGGCACGGCGACCAACTTTCCGTGGCGTACCCCGCGTTCGGAAATGACGTGTGCGGCGAAATGACGGATGTCGTTCATCGCGCCGCGCAGTACCGCGATTTCGAGGCAGCTCTCGTGGTCGAGATGCACATGCATCGTCGCCATTGACAGATCGTGATGGTCGTGGAACGCGCGGGTCAGCCGCTCGGCGAGTGCGCGGCCTTCATGATCATAGACATAAACGAGCGCGGCAACACCCTGGTGATCGGCGAGAGAGGGCGCGTCCAGCTCGGCCAAGCCCGCACGCGTCAGGTCGCGGATTGCCTCCGAGCGGTTCTGGTAACCGCGCCGGGCGATCATCCTGTCGATCGCCGCCAGCAATTCGTCGTCGATCGTGACGGTTATCCGTTGCATACCGGGACCTTCGTGTTAGTGTGAGGTATCGTAATAATCATCATACCCTCGACCCTCCTGCCCGCCCGATGATACGTCGTCTCGCCACCACTGCATTGCCGCTGATGGCACTCGCCGGAACAGCGGGAGCGCAGACACCGGCGGCGACCTCGAGTACCGGCAACAAGCCGCCTCCAGCTGCCGACAGTACCGTGGAGTTGGGATAAGTCGAAGTCACCGCACCGCGCCTCGACTTGCTCGGAACGGCGATGACCGCAAGCCAAGGCGTTATTGACACGAGGAAATCCAGCTTACCCCCGTCTATCGACCGGGACAGATACTGGAGACGATACCGGGTTTGACCGTGACTGCGCATAGCGGTGAGGGTAAGGCCAATCAGTACCTCCTGCGCGGCTATAATCTGGACCACGGCACTGACCTGGAGACCTGGGTTGACGCGATGCCGATCAACCAGCCCACCCATGCCCACGGACAGGGCTATACCGATCTGAATTTTATGATTCCAGAGCTCGCAGACCAAATCACCTATACCAAAGGGCCATATTACGCCAATGTCGGCGATTTTGGCGCCGTGGGTTCGGCAAGAATAAGCTATCGGGACTCGATACCCGATCAAGCTATCGGGGAAGTCGGTATATATGGCTACGAACGGCTCTTGGGGACCGCGGGACGCAGCCGCTCGGCCAGGGGCAACTGCTCGAGGCCGTCGAACTGCGGCACTATGACGGCCCATTTGTAACCCCCGATGACGCGCGCAAGGAAAACGTGGTCCTGCGCTACAGCGGCAGTGACAGCGCCAATGGGTTTTCGCTGACCGGCATGGTCTATCACCAGGACTGGACCAACACGACCGACATTCCGTACCGCGCCGTTTCGCAAATCGGCTACTTCGGGACGCTCAATCCGACCGACGGGGGCCAAGCCATCCGCGGGAGCCTGTCGGCACAATACCATGCTAATCTAGGCGAGGGACAATTTTGGGCCGGTGGCTATTATATCTACAACCAATTGCATCTATTCAATGACTTCACCCACTTTTTGGTCGATCCGGCTCACGGCGATCAGGAAGACCAGTTTGAGTTCCGCAATGTGATCGGCAACGGAGTGAGTTATACGCTGCCGTCGACCATGGGCGGGATTCGCAGCGAGTTTGAGATCGGCGGTTTGACGCGGTACGACATTCTGAATGTCGGGCGCCTACCCAGCGAAAACCAAGTGGCGTTAACCCCACAGGAAAGCGCTAACGATCCGGCGTCCTTTTCCAATCATGATAAAGTGAATCTGTTTGCCGCGCACTGTACTTGCAGGCGACGACCCATTGGACTCCGTGGTTTCGCACCGTTCTGGGAGTACGCGACGACTATCAGCACGGAATTGACCAGGAGCTATTAGGGCCACTGCATGCGACGGCCGGGTATACCAATGCGGGTGCGTTAGGCCAAAACCTGCCCCAACCCAAGGCCAGCCTGATCCTTCGATCGCGGGACGATCTCGAATTATACCTGTCTGGCGGCGAAGGCTTTCATAGTGCCGATTTGCGCGGGGTCAATCAGTCACGAAACGTTCTTTTGGGGATTCCCTTTTCACCACTGCTGGCGCCGCAATGGGGAGAAGAACTGGGTTTGCGTGCGGCCGCATTTGACAAGAAACTGACTTTGACTTTTGCACTCTATAACCTGTGGCAACGGTCAGAGACGATCATTGACCCGGACGTCGGTATGGATGTCGCCGGCCCGGCCAGCGAACGCTATGGTCTCGAAATCAACCCGACCTATGAGATCACCAATTATCTTGAGCTGTACGCCAGCTTCTCGGCCAATCACGCGCGCTTCACTCAGCCTTTTGACGACGGGACGGGACACCTTGGCACGTATATTACCGATGCACCCGTTACGGCCGGCTCACTCGCACTGTATCTGCATGACCTCGGCCCATGGATCCACCAACATCCGCTCGAACCATTTATGATCGGGTTTGCCTTCGCGAAGCAATTCTAACAAAGGCGAGATTGGATCACGGTTTGAGCCTTGAAGCGAGCTGTTCATGGCTGGTCGTCTCTTCTCGTTTACGGATCTCCTGGTTCCCGTTCAGCCAGAGACGTTTTTCGCGCGGTATTGGGAGAGCCAGCCGCTGCATGTGCAGCGTTCGGAGAGCGACTATCATGCTCAGCTCCTGACCAATCGCGACGTCGAGGCCGCGATATCGTCGGGCGGTCTCAGGTATTCGGCCATCCAACTCGCCAGAGGTCGCGGGTTCTTTCTGCCCGAAGCTTTCACCAGGACGATCGTTCCGGAGGTGATTTCTTCACCGACATCCCCGACCTCCAGCGCATTCGTGCCGAGTATCAATCGGGTGCTACCATTTCACTGCCAGGGTTCCACCGGGCTTGGGAGCCGCTCGGCACGCTCGCCGCCGCGATCGAAACGGAGTTCGACCATGCGGTGCACGCAAACGTCTACATCACTCCCGCGAACGCCGTCGGTTTCAGTCCCCATTACGACACGCACGAGGTCTTGGTGCTTCAAATCGCCGACAACAAGCGTTGGCGTATCCACAAGCCGCCTCTGCCGCTCCCGCACCGCAGCAGCCCTTCGATCCCCGAAGCTACGCTCCGTCTGCCCCACTTTCCGAACTCGATCTCGATCCCGGCGATCTTCTATATCTGCCGCGCGGACTTGTGCACACGACGGAGACCTCAGCCAGTTTCTCTGTCCACGTCACGCTGGGAATCGCCGTCTATACCTGGATCGAACTGCTTACCGAGTGGGTGTAGCTGAGTAAGCAAAGCCCCAGTTTGCGCCGCGCGCGGCGGCCGGGATTTGCCGGACGTGAGGATGTCAGGAAATCGCTTGGCGATCGGCTTGGCCGGATGAGCGCGGAGCTTCAATCCATCACCGATTACAATGCATTCGTGGACGTCTTCTCGCAGCGGATAGGATCTGCCTGCAATGGCTTACCTTCGAATTTCTCCCTGGATATAGTGACTGCCAAGTCGCCCTCGCAGAAGCCGATCAACTGAATGTCCAGGGCTGCCAAGTCCGAATCTCGGCGGATCGACGTGTCGCCGACATCTCCTTCAAAGGGCGGGTTCCGCTTCGAGCGCTCCGCGCGCTACCGAGTTATTGAAATAGGCGGCAGTCGGACCATTGCTGCAAGTGGTCGCCCTGCGACTCCCCACCCTTGTTGTTGAGAACCTAGCGCCACCGCTCCACTAGACACTTGGTCGAAAGGGCCTTCCGATTGATTGCTTCCCCGCATCTCGCGACCCCGGCTAGTTTTTGATAGCCCGGTAAGGCCTGGGAAATATTCGATGGTCAATCTACTGCCTCGAGCCTTCGACGACCGCATCGGGAACTTTCGCTGCCGGCTCGTTGGCTTGTATGCGGTGCTCGTCGTCGCCAACATTGCTGTATGGGTGTGGGCGTTTTTCGCGCTACGCGGTCATCCGCTCATGCTCGGCACGGCATTTCTGGCCTACAGTCTTGGCCTGCGCCATGCCGTCGATGCCGATCATATCGCTGCTATCGACAACGTCACCCGCAAGCTGATACAAGAAGGTAAGCGACCGATCAGCGTTGGCCTTTGGTTCGCCATCGGCCATTCCGCTGTCGTCATCCTGCTGACGCTCGCAATCGCGATGACCACAGCCGCGCTCGCATCCCGCTTCGATTCGCTCAGAAGCCTCGGCAACATCGTCGGAACGCTGATCTCGACACTGTTTTTATTCCTGATCGCGGCAATGAACGTCGTGATCCTCTCTGGTATCGGGAGGACGTTCCGCAAGGTGCGCCGCGGAAGCGTGTTTACAGAACGGGATTTCGACGTTCTGCTGAACAATCGTGGCCTATCGGCGCGCCTCTTCCGGCCGTTGTTCCGGATCATCTCGCAAGGCTGGCACATGCTGCCGCTCGGCTTCTTGTTTGGTCTCGGGTTTGACACTGCCACCGAGGTCGGGCTGCTCGGCATCTCCGCCACCCAGGCGAGGCAAGGCATGTCGAACTGGGCGATCATGCTGTTCCCGGCCCTGTTCGCGGCGGGCATGTCGCTGATCGACACGACCGACGGCGTGCTGATGGTCGGCGCCTATAACTGGGCGTTCAGGCAACCGATTCGAAAGGTTTACTATAACTTGGTCATCACCGCTGTATCGGTTGCGATAGCGGTGTTGATCGGCAGCATCGAGGGGCTGGGTTTGATAGGCGATCAGCTTGGTCTGGAAGGTCGGTTTTGGACAGCCGTCGATACGCTCAACAACAACTTCAACACCATCGGTTTCATGATCATCGGCGTGTTCATGTTTGCTTGGCTGGCATCGGTGATCTACTACCGGTACGCAAGGCTCGGTGATCTCGAAGCCGCGCCGACGAGACGCTGATATTTGGTGTAACGCGACCGGCGCCGCCAGAACGCCGTTCGCATTCGTTGGCGCGACGCGGAGCCCCACCTCGGCCGGTGTCCGCAATCGGCGCAACCTCGCTGTTGGCGGCGTTTGCGGTGAAGGACCGGAATCCACCCGGTGAAGCCGTTTGCGGCCCGTCGAGATCATCGATCGCCCTCGACCCCGAGCGAACGGCTCAAACCGGGCCCAAACTGGAAGTTCGACCTAACCTCGCCTGGTGCCTGAACGGTTTCCATCGGCCGTTCAGTCAATCGGGCGCAATGGCGCTGTTGATCGACGGCTATGTGGTGGGCACCTGCTGCGAAGCAAGTAGGGGCCACGGGGGCACAATAAACTCACGATTCTGGGTATCAAGAACCCGGCAAAGATCGAGTTGATCCCGAAGGGGTATCCCGTATTCACCGATGGTCGGAATTGACGGCTTGAGCCTGCGCGCGTCATCGACGGCTCCGAGCCGCACCTGGATTAGCCGAAAATCACGTCGCAAATAGAAACGCAGCGCCGATAGCTTATCGTTCGTTGTCGTCAGCCAAAGGCGCTCGCAACCATCGGCACGCAGCCGAGCCACGAGCGCTTCGATGAGAGCGGTTCCGGTCCCAACACCGGTCGGATCGGCATCGAGCGTGACGAGTTCGGCGTCCCGATCGAGCCGCCGGTAGGTGGCAAGTCCCTGACGATCTTCCGCTATCAGCGCAGGCAGTCTGGCGGCCTCGATGACTTCTCCATGCGCGACAATCGTGGTGGTGCCCCATCGATCGCTCGGAAAGCGATTAATCCATACGGCGTCGGAGGGAGCGGCTGGTCTGATCGTTAATCGCGATTGCATCACGCTCAAGGCCGAATACGTCGATTTGCTTTGGCTTCGGCGATTGAACTCCGTTCGCTAAGGCCAAGCCAGCACGCGACACCACGCAAAGGCAAAGAAGGCGCCGGGGTCCTTGCTCCATTCTCCCCATGCTTCTGCCAAACGAAGCAGCTCGTCGACGGAAGCGATGTCGTGGCGAGTGACAGCAGCCTGCAACTCCTGATCCCGGCATTCCGTCGCTCGGTCGTAGGCAAAGGCGCTGACTCGATCCGACGTCCCGTAGCTTATGTATTGAGCCGACGCTTCAACTCTCGCAAAACCCGCTTCTTGAAAAAGCCCGCGCAGCCGCCGCCCCATATTCGGATCGGCGAGCCCGGCGGCCCGCCACACTTGCTGCCGGATGTCATAGAAGCGCCGTGGCCCAGCTGTCTGTTCGCCGGCAAGAATAAGACCGCCGTACTCCACAGATGCCGCACCGACCACGCCGCCGTGCTTCGTGACGCGCCGCAACTCCGTAACGACGTTCCTAGGATCGTCCAGTGTCTCTAGCATGGAGTGGCAAAGGACTGCATCGAAGGCCGCATCGTGAAAGGGCAGCCGTCCACCGTCGGCGACGATGCAAACAAGGTTTCCTTGCCCCATCAGGGACGCGGAGCAGCAGGCCGCCAAAAGGTTGTCTTTGTTGAGATCCACGCCAACAACTCGACCCTTCGGAACCGCCTCAGCCAGGCCCAACGCGATGGTCGCCTTGCCACATCCGCAGTCGAGAACTGCCATGTCCGGGCGAAGGTACGGGAGGAGAAAACTAGCGTAGACATCCGCGCCGCGCGCCTTGATCGCGGACTCCACGTCAATTCGTGCCGGTGCTGGTGTCACTACACAACGATCGCCAAAAAGATCGTCATGGTCAATTGGGGGAACCGTGTTCGCGATTGATCTCATTCCCCTAGCTGGCGCCGCCTTAGTGCGTCAGCTCACTGTGAGTGCCAGGGCCACCCGTAAAACCAATATCGCTTCCGGCAAAGAGCTGATCGCTGCGCCCCTGCCTCGATCGATCCGTCAATCGAGCCTGGGCCGCGGCTTGACAATCGGCGACGCGTGTTCTCATCATGTTCTCACGGTTGAGAACCTCCTCGAAACGCCACGGGAGAACGGTCGGGATGGAAACAGCAGCCACCATCCTCCATGCAGACCTGGATGCCTTCTACGCCTCGGTCGAGCAGCTGCTCGACCCTTCGTTGCGCCGCAAGCCCATCGCCGTCGGTGGTGGGGTTGTGCTTGCCGCTTCTTACGAAGCCAAGGCCTTCGGGGTTCGCGGCGGCATGCCGGGACGGCAGGCGCGCGAACTCTGTCCGCAACTCGTTTTTGTCAACGGCCATTTCAAGGACTACCAACGGCTAGGCGATGCCGCCATCAAGGTAGTCAACGATTTCACGCCACTCGTCGAGCGGATTTCCATCGACGAGGCCTTTGCCGACGTCGCGGGCTGCACCCATCTCTTCGGTCCGCCTGCCGAAATTG
Organism: uncultured Alphaproteobacteria bacterium; assembly: GCA_963703745.1. Lineage (GTDB taxonomy): Bacteria > Pseudomonadota > Alphaproteobacteria > ATCC43930 > CGMCC-115725 > AP-15. The sequence continues at coordinate 1,580,100 of CAVPFL010000004.1, forward strand.
CGAAGGCAATCCGCCACCGCGTGCGGGAGGAACTTGGCCTTCCGATCTCGGTCGGCGTGGCGCGGACCAAGCATCTGGCGAAAATTGCCTCGCAAGTGGCCAAGCCCGACGGGCTGATGGTTGTCGATCCCGACACCGAACTGGAATTCCTTCACCGTCTGCCCGTCGAGTTGATGTGGGGAGTGGGCCCCGTCACTAAGGCGCGTCTGTCCGAGCTCGGCGTGCTTACTATCGGGCAGCTGGCAAAGACACCAGGATGGTCGCTCGAGCGGCTGCTCGGTCCGGCGGCGGGAGACAAACTCGCAGCGCTGGCCTTGAATCGCGATCCACGGGAGATCAAGACGCACCGACGGGCCGGATCGGTAGGAGCGCAGTCGGCGATCGGCAGGAAGCCTGCCGAAGAGCGAGTTTTCCGCCCCACCCTGCTTCATCTTGCAGACAGAATAGGCACCCGCCTCCGAGCCAAGTCCAGGCCTGGTCGAACCGTGACGGTCCGCGTTCGCTTCGCCAACATGAACTCAGCCACTCGTTCGGTAACGCTCGACGCGCCAGTCTCCGCGACCGTGATCCTTGCCGAGATCGCCGAGGAGCTGGTGCGCGCAGTCCTCGCGGATCACCCTGACGAGAAAAACATCTCGCTCCTGGCGATCTCCGTGTCGCATCTCGAGGAGCACTGGGATGTACAACTGGAACTCCCGCTTGGACTTAAAGACGAAGCGCGCCGCCCCGGCACCAAGAAGGGCCTAGCGCGTTGGGTGGCCGACTGTACTGTCGATAGGATCCGAGATCGCTTCGGATGGGATGCTATCGGATATGCGTCGGTGGCGCTGGGGATTTCCCGTTCCGTTCCAGACGAGTTTCGCAAACTCGCCGAAAAGGACTTGTGACCATCACCGGTCACGAGGAAAAACACGCTTATGGGGTGTTTGTGGGGTCGGTCTCGGCCCATCCCACGCTTCCCCGACCCATCCTACCGCCTGCGTGCCGTGAGCCGGGCGCTGGCCCAGTTCGGTAAGGCGGTGCGCGCCGACATAGACGCGAGCGTCGCTGGGGGCGATGCGGGCACAGCCGACGTGTTCACCGAAATCTCGCCGGGCGACGGATAGCCGCCGTGGCTCGTCGAAGCCCATCTCTGCGGGTCTCGCTAAGCCTTGATGCCTGCGCAGCCGCTTCCGGAGTGCCATAGGGACTCTTCGGAAAGTCCGACGCCCATCTTGAGCGGACCTCCAGCCTTGCGTCATCCATTGATTTCTTACCCGTAGCGGGCGCTCCGAGGCCATCCGCGGCGCTGCGTTGGTAGGCCATTACCCGTACGTAACGCAGTGCAATACCGGCTCGCAGACAACTCCCGCTAGTTGATGTTTGCAGCATCGAACCCGCACCCGGCTAGCTTCCGCGCGAGCCGGGTGAGTAGTACAAGTTCTGTGCCGCGCTAGGATACGGGACCATCATCCAGGTTTCCCAGCGCTGACTGCGCTTCTCGTGTTTTGGGCGTAGCATAGGAATAGGCGTCATCGTGACAACCTGCGGCAATCCGTTGGTGACCCGCGTCGATAGCGGTCACGGCAGCGCCGAGATAGATCGAAGCCCCGTATCTGCGACATTTGTATACGGGGTGCTTGATCAGCGCGGCATAGCCCCCGACGATCCCGATCGTTCCACCGGGTCAGTGGGGGCCGGGGCAGCGCTGGACCTCGATCGTGACGTGACTGAGGCCCGCAAGTCCGGCGAGCCGGGTCTTGTAGACGGCGGGCGCCTCGGGCCGGTCCGACACGAGCGACACCACCGCGGCGTTGTGCCCCGGACCGACGCGCCAGATGGTGGAGATCCGCGATGCGGTCATCTCCTCCCGCTTCGAGCCGGCGGGTGATTTCACCTGCCAGCTCTGTCTCGGCCTGCATATCGAGCAAGACCGCGCCGGCGTTGCGCACCAGGCTCGACGACCAGTTGGCGATCACCATCGCACCGACGATACCCATCAGCGGGTCCATCCAGACCCAGCCCAGCATGCGTCCGGCGGATAATCCGAACAGGGCCAGCAACGATACCGCCGCATCGGCGACGACGTGAAGATAGGCAGCACGCAGGTTGTGGTCCGTGTGATAGTGACGGTGGCCGTTGTGCTCATGCACCGCCACGACGCTGCCGACATGATCCCCGCGCAGGAGCCAGGCGCTGATCAGGTTAACGGCGAGCCCGAGTGCGGCAAGCGGAATCGCCTCGTTAAAGGTAATCGGCACCGGCCGGAACAGGCGCCCGACGCTCTCGTAGCCGATCAGCAGCGCGATCATCGCCAGCATTATCGCGCTGGCAAACGTGGCGAGGTCGCCGAGCTTGCCGGTGCCGAATGTAAAACGCGCGTCACGCTCATGACGGCGCGCATAGGCGTAGGCGAGCGCCGCGATGACCAGAGCGGCGGCATGCGTCGACATATGCCGCCCGTCGGCCATCAGCGCCATCGAGCCCCATAGCAGCCCCCCGACGATCTCGGCCGTCATCATCGTGAGGCAGAGCACGACGACCGCCCAACTGCGGTGCTCGTTGCGGTCGTGATCGGCGCCGAGAAACACGTGCTCGTGCCGCCACTCGTCGATCGAACGCGCGTGCATCGCTCTCTCCTCTGGCCCGATATTCAAAATACCAATAAGGTCGCAATATAGAGCTGGCCATCGGAGCGAGGGCCCGAGGCTTCGTCGTTAATACCGAAGAGACACGAACCAATCGATTTCTTCGGTGACGGCGTCGTTCTGGTCGATCGCATTACCCGGGGTCTGCAATGCCGCCATCCCTCGCCGGAAATGCGGCTCGCCTCGCTCGCGATCCACCGGGAAATGGGCTGCAATAAATTACGTTCTGTCTGATCACCGAGCCCGGCCTGATGGTGAAGCTCGCAGTGAAACAGCCGTGCAGACCCGCCATGTAGACGATTGTGCGGGGGGTCCTTTAATGCTGCATATGCATCGGTGACCCAGTCGCTTCCCCTCCTGGCCCCATGGCGCCAGGTTTCTCGATCGCGACAGTCACCTGACGCGGCCCAGCGTGGTCAAACGAGAGCGTCAGCGGAAAGGACTGTCCCTCGCGGAGCGGCTGTGTAAGGCCCAGCAGCATGATGTGCATCCCGTCGGGGCTCAGGGTGACCGGTTGGCCGGCGGGAATGTCGATCGCGGCGAGCGGCCGCATTTTCATCACGTCGCCCTGCATCGACATCGTGTGCAATTCAACCTTCTTGGCAACCCGGGAAGAGACAGCGACCAGGCGATCGGCGGTCGGCGAAACGATCGTGAGATAGGCCGTGCCGTTCTCGGCGTGGCCCGGGGTGGCGCGTGCCCAAGGGGTCTTGATCTCGAGCTGCTCTGTCTGCCCCATCGCGCCAGTTGCGATGAGAAGGCAGGTTACGAAAAAGATGGATTTGGACAACATCGTAGTTCCTTTCGCTTGAAACCGGCCGGTCGGGGTGCCGGCAAGGGAGAGAAGGTGCTTGCGAGAACCGCACCGCAGATCACGTCACCCGCCATGGTGGTGAATAGCAGGCGGCCAGGTCCCCAGCACGCTGACCACCACCAGGATCGCGAACCCCAGCCCTTGCTCGAAGAGAACCGAGCGAGCAAGCGCGGTGGCCGCCGCAAAGGCTTGTGCTTCCCGCCGCAGGCGCGGCAGCAGGCGAAAGCGGTTGAACAGCGCGACAGTGACCATTGCCAGGAACAACAGGATCTTCAAACTCAGCAGTCGGCCGTAGGGTGTGCCGACCAGCGCTTGGATGCTCCCGACCAGCAGCAGCGTGTTGAGCGCGCCTGTCGCGGCAAGGAGCGCCACCGCGGCATATCCCATCTGCGAAAAGCGTGGCACGACGTCGCGCGCCACCGAAATCCAAGCCGTGCCCGACGAGGACCGCGCCCGTCCGAGCAGCCAGGTTAAGGGGACGAGGCCGCCGAGCCATAGCCCAGCCGCGAGCAGATGCACCATCTGATTGATCTGATGGACGAGCCTCGTCACCCCCTGGCCCTCCACGGCATGCCCGACCCAGCCCAGGCTGACCAGCAGTAAGAAGGAGAGCACGAGGATCGCCGGCATCCGCCAACGCAGGCACGGCGCAAGGCACACGCCGATCGCAAGCGCTGCAAACACAAGATGCCAGCACCACACCCGGCCGAACCTGGTGGCGAACAGCACCTTGCTTATCGTATCGGTATCGAGCGCCGCAGAAGCCGAGCCGGCCATATTGGCGGTGACCCCGAGCATCAGGCTCAGCGCCGATAGCAGAACGACGATGGCGCCGATTGTCGTCACGCGCCAAAACCAGGCATCGAATCTAACGAGCTCGCTGGCAGAAATTGGGGTGGGATCGACGCCAAGGCCGTAAAGCCGAAAGGCGCCACTGCCGAAGACCACCATCACCGCGGCGAACTGCAGTAAGCGCGAGATGATCAGCACCTCAGCCACGATTTGGCCCCGTGCCGAGGCTCACGGCTTGACCTCGAAGGTGAAGTGCCCCGTGGTTGTATGGGTATCGACGGAGAGGGCGTGCCACGCGACGGTGTAGGTTCCGGGCGACAGCTTCTTCAACGCGACCCGCAACACGGTCGGATCCTTCGTATCGACCTGAGCGGGGCCCGCATCGACGGTGTTGCCCGATGCGTCGGTCACCGTTGCTGTCGTAAAGGCCGGTTCGAGCTCTTGCGTGAACCACATCGTCACGGCTTCGGGGGCCGTCGGCACCCTGCCGCCGACGGCCGGGCTCGAGTGATCGAGAAAGGCATGTGCCTGCACGGACAGAGCCCGAAGGGTGACGGCGCCGGCGAGGACCGCCGCCACCACGATCATCCGATGGTTCACCATTGGGAGATCGGCCTTCCGATGCTGTTCGGGAACAGGTCATCGAGATAGAAATGCAGCTGCACGACGCCGCCGATCCCGTGCCCAGAGAGGCTGTTGGTCGGAATGACCATCTCGGCGCCTATCTGGAAAGTTTGCCCGGCCCAGATTACGCCGGGCTGCACCGTGCCGGTGGTCATGCCGCTCTGGCCGCGGTTGAACGGCGTCGTCAGCGCGAATTCGACGAGCGGGATCATCCGGTTGAACGGTGGCCCGATGCCAAGGTCTTTGACCTGGCTCTGCAGGTAGGGAATGCTGTATTCGACCGCGAAGCCGTAAAAGAAGCTGTTCGGGTTGGGCACGCCTTGAGTTTCGACCTGAGTCGGAAAGTTGAAGACGAGATTACCGGTCAAGGCCAACGGGCGCAGCCAGGGGAGCGAATCGGGCAGATCCCCAAAGCCTTTGCCGAAGTCGAAGGTCGGCGAGAGAGTGGTGAAGCCGGGGGCACCGGCGGAGAGCCGCCCGGTATTACCCCAAGTCACGTCGAGCGCCGCGAGAGCCATCGCCTCGTGCTCGGCATTGATGAAGAGCTGGTATTGGGTGCCGGTCGTCAGACCGGTCCAACCGGTCACGGTTGGCATGCCAGGAGTTTTGATATGCGCCCAGTCGCTACCGATCGTGAAATCCCAGTTCGGGGTGATCAACATCGACAGATCCGGACCGATATCGAATTCGCGCGACCCATCGCTCTGGGTCGGGTCGAGGGTGAAGGTCGGCAGCGATATTTCGCTGGCGACAAACGGGTCGTCGGTCAGGATTGTTGCCGGGAAAAAGCGGTCGCCGGCAAAGCCGTGAGCAAGAGCGCTGCTGGTCTGTGCGAATACCAGTGCAGCCGCGAGTGAAAGCCGCGCGAGGCGGCCATGGTGAAGATTTGAACGCATCGGGTGTTCCCCAATCCGGAGAGAGCAAGCGACCCGCAGACAGCGAACCCGATGGGCACGCAACGACCTGCGGATCAGGCGGCGAGGGCGTTAAGCTCCCGCCGGAGGGGCACGGGCGCGAACGGTGCCGGCGAGGCGAGTTGGGATGTCCGCCGGCGGCGCGGTGAACGCGACACGAGATGCAGCGAAGGCGACGGTCTCGACGACCGCAGTGGATGCGAGAACAGCGCCTGCAGCGGCGTGCCAGACGCAGCACGCGGCAAAATTGTGATCCGCCTTAGGGGCTTTGTCAGCCGGTGCTGCGGGGACGGGCGCCGTGTCATTCGAAGCCAAGCACAGTGAGTGCGCGTCAAAGGCGAAGGAGAATTCGCCGACGCCGTTCGCCAAACCGATTGGCGCACGAGCATGGAGTCCGGGTCCGGCGCTCTGCACCAATAGAGCGACAACAGCAAGAAGGACGCCGAGGCGCGAACTTTTGCGCCGGCGCCCAGTGAGCAACCGCGCAGTTATCTTGATTCGAGCGCTGCTGCGTGGCGCCACAGACGGCGTCCTTCGAAAAACTGGCACGCGGCGAGCACCGGCAATCCGAGCGCAAGGTCGCGCGCTCGTTTCAACAGAGAAAGAGCGAGGGCCATCTCGGGTGTCAGGCCAAAACTTCCGCCGAGCAGGATATACGCCCCTTCCTGCACGCCGACGGCATTCGGCACGGCGAAGGCAATACTACGGACAGCGTAAAGCAGGCCCTCGATGACCAGCACCACTCCGAAGTCCAGCGGCGCACCAGCAAACCGCAACGCTAGCCAGACTTCGCTCGTGGCAGCGATCCAGCAGACGAGATGGATAACAAAACTGGCGCCAAGTCGACTGCGCCGCCCATAAATGGCGTTGATTGCAGCATGAAGCGCGGCCGCGCCGGCGGCGGTGTTCTCCAGCCAATCGAGGCCGAGTACCCCGGCGATGCGGTCGATGAGATCAAATCCGCGCCGCTGGGCAACCAACAGGCCCACAGCGAGAATTGCGGCGACGGCAAGCCCGATCGCGACAGGGGCCGTAATCGGCGCCGCGGGCCACAACCGCATCAGCAACCCGAGCGCCAAACCTGTAAAGGCGATTTGAGAAACGAATTCAAGGCTGACATCGACGATGGTGCTCGCAGCGGCCGCGGTGCCGGGGACGCCCGCGAACGCGATCGCCCGCGCCCCGAGCACATAGCCGCCGACCTGCGAAAGCGGCAACACTTCGGAGCCCGCATCGCGCACCAGACGTCCCCAAATCGAGATCCATAGCTTCGTCCTTGGCGACAACGCCCACCAGGCAATCCCCATCACCGCCATCAGTGCGAGGTGGATCAGGCAAATCGTTGCGAACCCCGCCCATCCGACGGCGAGCAGTGAATGGATGACGGCATCCGCCCCGAAATAGACGATCAATATGCCGGTCAGCGCCAGTCCCGCCATTGCGGCTAAAAGCGAGACGAGTCTCACACGCTCTTTTCCCGCGCCGCGCCCGCCCGGGCGCTCAGACGCAGCCCGGCTAGTGCAAAATCGGCGAGCCGCGGCAGTAGGTGGGGCTGCAGCAGAGCGGGATCGAAGCCTTGCATGCGCCGCGCATGCTCTGAGCGGCACTCCTCGACAAAGCCGCGGAACGTGAAGCCTTCGAGAAACACGCTCGCCTGTGTCGCCGAGAAATCCTTGCCGTCGTTCGCCCCGCGCCCGCGCCAGACGGTTTGGAGCAACCGACCTATCGCCCTGGTATAATAATGCGCCGCCGTTGCGCCGCGCAGGCACGATGCTCCTCGCCCGCGCGCTACCTGCTGCCACGCCATCCAGTTGATGAAGAAGACGATGTGGCGTGTCTCTTCATGGATTAGCGTCTCGAAGATCTCGAACATTGCTTCCGGCAGAAAGCCGGCTCGGCGCGCGATCTTGAACACACCGAAACCGAGAAACGCATCGAGGCATTCGCCATAACCGAAATCAGCGAACGCGTGGAGCAGGTTGCCGCTCGGCGGATCCGGCAGGCGCTCCTCGGCAGCGACGCCGTAGCGGTAAATCATCAACCGCAACAACTCGGCATGACGGGCCTCTTCGAACCCCTGGAGTGTGACCGCCTCGCGCACCAGCGGATCGGTGATCGTCGCGGCGTAGGCGGCGACGATTGCTCCGGCTCGCCGCTCGGTATAAAGCACCTCCTGCCAGAAGGGGATGGCGCGCAGGCGCTCAAGTGCAGCCGCGTCGAGATCCGGCCATGCCAAGGTCGCAGGATCGAACCGGCAATGGCTCGCGATAAACTCGCGGCAGAACCGCTGCTTGTGCTCGTCGGAGCCGATTTTCATGACGCCGCCGCGCCGGAAGCGGATCGCGGTAAAAAGCGGCGGACGAACCGCAGGAGGCGAGGTACCACCGTGGGCCGCGACAGCCGCGGGTCATATCCCGAAAGGCGGCGATCGTTTTCTGCCAGGCAAACATCGATCAACGCCCTAATCGAAAGATCGGCGGCGCCCACGGACTTGCTGCCCGTCAGGGTAAAGTTGTTATCCTGGGGCTCCATTCCCCCCTCCCCGTCGCCGGCACCGTCGAACCCCCGCGCGATGCCGATCCGCTCCCAAACAAGAAAAGCCCACACCGCAAGGATCTTGGCCCAAAAAATCGGGCGCCGCCAGAGCGGCAGGTTACGCCGGTGCCAAGCCACCCAATTGACAAAGAAAAGGATGTGGCGGCCTTCCTCCTGCATGACCGGCTCGAATGTATCGACGAGGGCGGGCGGGAAAAACCCCGAACTTTTCGCCAGCGCAAACAGCCCGAAGGCGAAGACGCTGTCGATGCACTCGCTGAAACCCGTGACCATGAAGGCCCATTCCGGATCACGCGGCCGGTGATATTCCGGTTCTGGAGTCAGGCGAATGCCGTAGGTCTGGACGAGATTGGAGAGGACTTCCTTGTGTCGTCCTTCCTCAAAACCGTCGAGGTCGATCGCGCGTTGCAGCAACGGATCGGTGATGGTTTGACCATAGCTCAGAACGCGCAAGCGAGCCTTGCCCTCGGTTTGCACAGCGATGTCCCAGATCGGCAAGCTGACAAGTCGGCTGCGCGCCTCGGGATCGAGCTGCGGCCAATCGATGATCGATGGCTCGTAGGGATTGTGCGTGTCCAGCAACATATGGCAGAAGGCGGCCTTGTGCGCCTCGCTGCCGGGAACGATCGGCCCGGGAGCGGCAGCTGCCCACTTCCGAGCAGCACGGTCGGCCGCTGCGACCACTGGGTCATCGGACACGAGCCGCGCTTCTCCTCTTTCCAATTGTCAGCGACATGCCCCCTGCGCCATCATTCGAGCAGACATATGGCAAGCAAGCACATTGAGAACGCTAGCGCCCGCAGCAAGCTTCCCGGGCGCCGTTGACTTGCCACACCGGTTCCCCTATATAGCGGCCTCCGCTCGATAAAGACGCTTTAATTCGGAGTTGGCGCCGTGAAGCGCACTTACCAGCCCAGTAACCTCGTTCGCAAGCGCCGCCACGGATTCCGAGCACGCATGGCGACGGTGGCTGGCCGCAGGGTACTGGCGTCGCGGCGGGCTAAGGGCCGTAAGCGCCTATCCGCTTGAGCCTCTGATCTCGGCCGACACGGTCCATTCACTCCGGAATTCGACGGACGGCAGGCTTGTAACGCTCAAGACCCGCGCCGATTTCCTGCGTGTCGCTGCTACCCGCCGCCGGGCGGTCTCGCCGGGTTTGATCCTGCAAGCGGCGCGGCGGCCGGAGGGATCGGGGTGCGTCGCGTTAGTCCGCGTCGGGTTCACCGCAAGCCGAAAAGTTGGCAATGCGGTAACCCGCAACCGTGCGAAGCGGCGGCTGCGCAGCGCAGCGGCGTCGATTCTGCTGAGTGAAGGAAAGCCGGGAACCGATTATGTGCTCATCGCGCGCGCGAGTACGGTCGACCGGCCGTATGACGCCCTCATCGCCGATCTCGAGGCGGCGTTGCATCGGGTCGATCAGCGCGTTCGGGGAAGTCGGCCAGGTGCAGGCGAGGAGGGGTGAGATGGCGGGACGAAACCTGGGGCGAGTGCTGGACTGGGCTCTGCAAATGATGATCCGGTGCTATCAACTCTTGATCTCGCCGCTGCTCCTGCCGTCCTGCCGGTATCTGCCGAGCTGTTCGGATTATGCGGTAGAGGCAATCGGTCGGCACGGCGCGCTTGTCGGCCTCGGTCTCGCGCTGCGGCGGCTCGCCCGCTGTCATCCTTGGGGTGGTAGCGGGTACGATCCCGTACCAGCGGCCGGCGGTTTCGATCGATCGCGGCCTGGCGTCGGCCCCTGAGACCGAAATGGAACAACGCAACCTTCTGATCGCGATCGTCCTCTCGGTCGGAATCTTGATCGCCTTTCAGTTTGTATTCGAGCGTATGCGACCCGCGCAGCCACCCGGGTTGAACCCGACAACGCCGGTGACCACGCCTGCGACCCCGTCAACGGCAAGCCGACCGGCAGCGCCCGCTCAAGGCACTGCCACAACCGCCCCTGGCGTCACGCCGGCGCAGGTGGCCGAAACACGCGAGGCGGCGATAGCCGAGCAGCCCCGCGTCAAGATCGATACGCCGCGGCTGCACGGCTCGATCGATCTCGACGGCGGCCGACTCGACGACCTGACCCTGGCCACCTATCACGAGACCGTCGACCCGAAGAGCCCCGACGTCGTCTTGCTGTCGCCATCCGGGACCGAGAACCCTTATCTCGCCGAATTCGGCTGGGTCGCGGCGACCGCCGGTGTAAAGGTGCCGGAGCCGCAAGCACGCTGGACGGCATCGGGCGGTCCGTTGACGCCGACGAACCCGGTGACCCTGACCTGGGATAACGCTCAGGGACTTGTCTTCAGCCGCACGATCAGCGTCGACCAGAACTACATGTTCACAGTGCGCGATTCGGTGCGCAATACCGGCCAAGACCCGGTCAAGTTGCTGCCCTATGGGCTGATCAGCCGCACCGGCACCCCGCATGTCGCCGGTTATTACATTCTCTTCGAAGGCTTGCTCGGCTATCTCGACGGCGCACTTCAGGAGGTCAAGTATTCCGCGCTCACTCCTGACAAGCCGCTCGATTACGCGTCAAACGGCGGCTGGCTCGGCTTTACCGACAAGTACTGGTTGACCGCGCTGATTCCGCCACAGAGCGAGGCGATCAAGTCGCGTTTCACCCATACGGTCGATGGCGGCGTCGACCGCTATCAAACCGACTACCTTGGACCCGAGGTAACGATCGCGCCCGATGGCACGACCGAGTCCGTGACCCGTTTCTTCGCCGGAGCCAAAGAAGTTAATCTCCTCGATGCCTACGAGGCTTCTGGGATTCCCCTATTCGACCACGCCATCGATTTCGGCTGGTTCTACTTCCTGACCAAACCAATCTTTTTGACGCTCCAGTTCTTCGACCGGCTTCTCGGTAATTTCGGTCTGGCGATCCTGCTGCTCACATTCTGTGTCAAGTTGCTCTTCTTCCCGCTCGCCAACAAATCCTACAACGCGATGAGCAAGATGAAGCTCTTGCAGCCCGAGATCCAGAAACTGCGCGAGCGCTTCCCCGACGACAAGGCCCGCCAACAGCAGGAAATGATGGCGCTCTACAAGCGCGTCGGCGCGAACCCGCTGGCCGGTTGTCTGCCGATCGTCATCCAGATCCCGGTCTTCTTCTCGCTGTACAAGGTGCTGTTCGTGACGATCGAAATGCGTCATGCGCCGTTCTTCGGCTGGATCCACGATCTGTCGGCGCCCGACCCGACATCCTTTGCCAATCTCTTCGGCCTCTTGCCGTTCGCCGCGCCGCACATCCTGATGATCGGCGCCTGGCCGCTGATCATGGGCTTGACGATGTTCTTGCAGCAAAAGCTCAACCCACAGCCCGTCGATCCGGTTCAGGCCCGGATGTTCATGTTTCTGCCGATCGTCTTCACCTACATGCTGGCCTCTTTTCCCGCTGGGCTCGTGATCTATTGGGCGTGGAACAATTTGCTCAGCATCGCCCAGCAATGGACGATCATGCACCGCGCGGGTGCTGCCTGACCGCGGCGCCGGGGATGGCGGAACCGCAAGCGATCCGGGCAGAAATATTTCCGCCGCGTGCCCTGGATCCCGATCTTGTCGAAATCGGACGCCGTCTTTTCTCCCGCGAGGCCCGATTCATCGCCGGCGCCGCCCAGGCGTCCGCGCTGCCACACAACGACTTGCCCGAGATCGCCTTCGCCGGACGCTCGAACGTCGGCAAATCGAGCCTCCTCAACGCGCTGACCGGGCGCCGGGCGCTCGCGCGAATCTCGAACACCCCAGGTCGCACTCGACAGATCAACTTCTTCGATCTCGACGCGCGCTTGATGCTCGTGGATCTGCCGGGCTACGGCTATGCCGAAGCTCCGAAGGTCGAAATTAGGCGTTGGACCGCTTTGCTGCGTCGCTATCTGCAGACCCGCACGGCGTTGCGAAGGGTCTGCCTGCTGATCGATTCGCGCCACGGCATCAAGGACATGGACTACCCGATGATGCTCACGCTCGACGATGTCGGAGTTTCCTACCAGATCGTCTTGACCAAGATCGACAAACTCGGGGCCGGCGAACTCGCGCTGACCGCCGAACTGACCCGCACCGAGATCGTCACCCACACGGCCGCACACCCCGAAATCCACCTGACGAGCGCACTGAAACGGCGCGGCATCGCTGAATTGCGCGCGACGCTCGGCATTTTTGCGACGTCCCCGGCCCTGCCGTCAACTCGTGGCGCCACCAATGCGGCCACAATAGAGTTCACACCTCAATGAGCTCCGCTACGAGACCTCCCGTCTCTTCTATGAGTCCCGATCCTTTGGTCAAGGCCACGGTCCTGGCTGAGGCGCTGCCCTATATGCGCCGGTACGCCGGCCGGACGCTCGTGGTCAAGTACGGCGGCCATGCTATGGACGACGCGACGATCGGAGATTCATTCGCCCGCGACGTCGTCCTGCTCAAGCAGGTCGGCATCAACCCGATCGTTGTGCACGGCGGCGGACCGCAGATTGCCCACATGCTGCAACGCCTTGGCATCAAAAGCACCATCGTCGATGGATTGCGGGTTACCGATGCAGCGACGATGGAAGTGGTAGAGATGGTTCTCGCCGGAACGATCAATAAGCAGCTCGTCTCGGCGATCAACGCCGAAGGAGGTTGCGCAATCGGGCTTTGCGGTAAGGATGGTGGCTTGATCCGAGCGAGGAAAATGGTCCGCACACGGGTCGAAGCCGGTGCAAGGACCGAAATCGATCTCGGGTTTGTCGGCGAGCCACAGCAGATTGCCGCCCACGTGCTCGATACCTTCAAACAATCCGATATCATCCCGGTCATCGCCCCGATCGGCGTCGGTTCGCGGGGCGAGACCTACAACATCAACGCGGATACGGTGGCCGGCGCCGTCGCGGCTGCAGTCAGGGCGACACGGCTGCTGCTTTTGACCGATGTCGCCGGGGTCCTCGATGCCGACCAGCGGCTGATCTCGGAAATCACCACGGCGAGCGCACGGCAGCTAATCGCTGAGGGCGTCATCTCGGGTGGCATGATCCCCAAGGTCGAGACTTGCCTTCAGGCGCTCGACGGCGGGGTCGAGGCAGCAGTGATCCTCGACGGTCGGGTGCCGCACGCGATTCTGCTCGAGCTGTTTACCGACACTTCGGGTGCGGGAACGTTGATCCGAGCCGGCTGAGGCGATCTCGATGCGCACAACGGCCGGCCGGCCTTTGGCCGAGATCGAGACCTGGATCTTTGATCTCGATAACACCCTCTACCCGGCCTCTTGCCGGCTTTTCGACCGGATCCATGCGCGGATGACGCGTTTTATCGCCGATCGCCTGGATCTACCGCCGGAGGCGGCGCTGATAGTTCAGAAAACCTATTTCCGCGAGCACGGGACGACCTTGCGGGGGTTGATGACGATCGACCGGATCGACCCTGACGAGTTTCTCGCTTTTGTGCACGAAGTCGACCTATCCTGCGTTCCTCGGAATCCCGTCCTCGTCGAGGCGCTATCGGCCCTACCCGGCCGCAAGATCGTTCACACTAACGGCTCGCGGCGCCACGCCGAGCGCCTGCTCGAGTATCTCGGTATTGCGGAATCTTTCTGCGGCATTCTCGACATCGCTGCAGCAGCCTATGAGCCAAAGCCAGCGCTCGCCGGTTATCACGAGCTGGTGAGGCGGCACCAGGTGACCCCGGCAACCGCGTTGATGATTGAAGACATGGCCAAGAACCTGGTCCCGGCCGCCGCTCTCGGGATGACGACGGCCTGGGTCCGCAACCCGGTCGACTGGGCCGCTGCGGGCTCGAGCGGCGACCATGTTCACTACGTGGTTGACGATCTTGGCCGCTTTCTGACCGATATTTGCCGAGGTGGAGAAGGGAACGTCGCTTGAAAAGGCTGCTACGGTGATCACCTCGGCGTCATGAGCGTCGCCGACACGATCCGGACCAAGTTGACGGAACGACTGACCCCGATCCGGCTCGAGATCAACGATGAATCCTACCGCCACGCCGGACACGAAGGTGCGCGGCCGGAGGGGGAGACGCATTTCTCGGTTACGATCGTCTCTGCGGCGTTTATCGGTCGGAACCGACTCGACCGGCAGCGCCTCGTTTACCAGACGCTGGCCGAGGAACTCGCGACCCGCGTGCATGCCTTGTCGCTGACGACGCTCGCACCGACCGAGGACATGCGCTGAGACGAGCTTTACGCAGCGTTGTCGAGAAAATCGCGGAGCTCGTCGACCGGCGCATCCTTCATCACGAACGCCTCGCCGATCCGCCGCGGTAGGATGAGCGTGATCCGGCCGTCGCGGACCTTCTTGTCCTTACTCATATGCGCGATCAGGCGGTCGGCGGATATGCCTACCAATCCAATCGTCGAAAGCTGCGTCGGCAGGCCCATCTCATCCAGATGACGGCGCACCCGGCGCAACTCCTCCGGCGCGGCCAGACCCATGCGCGCGGCGAAGTCGAAGGCCAGGATCATGCCGATTCCGACCGCCTCGCCGTGCAACAGCCGCGCGCTGAACCCTGTCTCCGTCTCCAGAGCGTGTCCGAAGGTGTGGCCGAAATTCAACAGCGCGCGGTCGCCTTCCTCGCGCTCGTCCACCGCAACGATATCCGCCTTCATCGCACAGCTCGTCATCACCGCACGGCGCAACGGCGTGGATGCTAATTCGCAGACCGCGCGGCCTTCGGTCTCTAGCCAAGCGAAGAACTCGGCGTCGCGAATGAGCCCGTACTTAGCGATTTCCGCATAGCCGGCAAGCAGCTCACGATGCGGCAATGTCGACAGCGTGTCGGTGTCGGCCAGCACAAGGCGCGGCTGGTAGAAAGCCCCGATCAGGTTTTTGCCGATGCGGGTGTTGATTCCGGTTTTGCCGCCGACCGAACTGTCGACTTGGGCCAACAAAGTCGTCGGGATCTGCACGAAATCGATCCCGCGCAACAGTGTTGCCGCTGCAAAGCCCGCAACGTCGCCTACGACCCCACCGCCGAGCGCCACCAGCATCGACCCGCGCTCTATGCCGAACGCGAGGACCTCCTCCGCCAGCCGCCCAAAATGGTCAAGATCCTTGGTCTCCTCGCCGGGCGGCAACAGGACTGTATGGTGGGCGATACCGGCTTCGCTGAGGCTATCGCGCAATTGGGGGAGGCAATACCGGGCAACTGTCTCGTCGGATATGATGACCACTTGGCGTCGGCGCAGCAGAGGCTGGATCTCGCGACCGGCGTGCTCGATCAGTCGCGGCCCAACGAGAATTTCGTAGGCGCGATCGCCCAGATCGACCCGCAGCCTCTCGACGTCGTCGGTCATCTAGCTCTCCGCCTGCGGCGGCGTTGTCGCGAGCGGGCAGCCGGCGAGAGCAGCGATAGCGCGGGTCACCGTCACCTCCGCGGAGCCCTCGCCGCTCTCGATCATCACATTTGCTTCGGCGTAAACCGGATAGCGCTGCTCGATCAACTCGCCGAGAACCGTCCTGCTATCGCCGACTTTCAACAGCGGCCGATTGCTGCGGCGGGACACTCGGGATACCAGAACGTCGAGATCCGCGCGCAGCCACAATGAGACGCCGCGGCGCTCGATTACCCTACGGGTCATCTCGTCCATGAATGCGCCGCCGCCCGTGGCCAGTACGTGAACCGGCTGGGCGAGCAGCCGGGCGATGACCCGACGCTCGCCGTCGCGGAACGCCCGCTCTCCGCGATTAGCAAAAATCTCCTCGATGCTCTCGCCAGCGGCCATCTCGATCTCATGATCCGAATCGAAGAACGGCAGATTGAACCGCGCCGCCAGCCGACGACCGATTTTGGATTTTCCCGCCCCCATCAAACCGACAAGGACGACGGTTCGGCATGGGACAAACCGGCGCGCCGGAGCCGCTCGCCGCTGCGCTACCACCGCGTCAATCTCCATTCGGATATCCTCGGCGCTCACCGTTCTTCCTCCCGGTGCTCTGAAAGGGTACTAGCATATCCTCCGGGCCAGTCGTCAATCGACACACGCCGACCGACAATCTGAGACGGGAAATAAGAGTTTGGGGCATGGGGAAGATCACCATCGCATTTGTGCTTGTGATCGCCCTGCTGTTGGTTGGCGGTGGGATTTTCCTCACGTTGTGGAACCCGCCGGCACCCTCTGCACCGGTCGAAAAGGTCCTGCCCGATGCGCGCTTCCCCAAGTGACGGGTCGGCGGACTCGACCCCCGCCTTCCCCCGGACGCAGCGAAGGGCAACGGACGCGGTCTCGAAACATCTCGAGGCGTTTCTCGAGATGCTGGCTGCCGAACGTGGTGCGGCGCCCTTGACTCTGGCCGCCTACCGCAACGATCTGTCCGATGTCGCCCGGTTTCTCGCTGCCCACGGGTCCCCGCTGGAGGCAGCCGACGCAGCGGTTCTGCATGCCTATCTAGCGTCGGCAACGGGCCTCGGGCCAAGAACGCTCGCTCGCCGCATTTCGGCCATGCGCCAGTTTTACAAATTCCTACTGATCGATGGGATTCGACCCGACGATCCGGCGGCAGACCTCGAAACGCCGGGTCTCGGCCGACCCTTGCCGAAGATCCTTTCGGAGAACGAGGTCGCCGGCCTGATCGCCGCCGCCCGTGCCGGGACCGAGAATGAAGGAGTTCGCCTGGTCTGCCTTGTCGAGCTGCTTTATGCCACCGGCCTGCGAATATCCGAGTTGGTCACGTTGCCGCTCGCTGTGGCGCAGCGCGACCCGCGGTTTCTCGTTGTCACAGGCAAAGGCGGCAAGGAGCGCGTGGTGCCACTGAGCGAGCCGAGCCGAGCTGCGCTCGCCGATTATCTGGCGTGTCGCGACCGCTTCTTAATCGGCTCACGAGCCTCTCGTTGGCTTTTCCCGTCGCGCGGGCGCGCCGGGCATTTGACGCGGCAGCGCGCCGGTCAGCTGTTGAAGGGGCTGGCGATCAAGGCCGGACTCGACCCGGACCGCCTGTCACCGCATGTGCTGCGCCATGCCTTTGCCAGCCACCTTCTGGACCACGGGGCCGACCTGCGGAGTGTCCAGCAGATGCTGGGGCATGCCGACGTTGCCACGACGCAGATCTACACGCATGTCCTCAGCGACCGGCTACGCAAGCTGGTAGAAACCGCGCACCCGCTCGCACGCCGCAAATGATGCGGCACTTTCTGGATTTCGAACGGCCGATCGCGGAGCTCGAGGGCAAGATTGGCGAGCTTCGGCACCTTTCCGCCGCCAGCAAGATCAACATCGCCGACGAGGTGGGCCGGCTCGAAAGTACCGCCAACAGATTGTTGCGCCAAACCTACGCGCGCCTTACGCCCTGGCAGAAGGTGCAGGTGGCGCGGCACCCAGAACGACCGCATTGTCTCGATTACATCGCCGGGCTGATTACCGAGTTCGTGCCGCTCGCCGGCGATCGGGCCTTCGCCGAGGATACGGCGGTGATCGGCGGCATCGGTCGTTTTCGGGGGCGGAGCGTTTTGGCGCTCGGCACCGAGAAGGGCGCCGACACGCCGGCGCGGCTGCACCACAATTTTGGCATGGCCAGACCCGAAGGCTATCGTAAGGCGCGCCGACTAATGCGCCTCGCCGACCGCTTCGGATTCCCCGTCTTGACCTTTGTCGACACCAACGGAGCCTTCCCTGGGATTGACGCCGAAGCGAGGGGCCAAGCCGAGGCAATAGCGCGCGCGATTGAGACGTGCCTCGACATCAGAGTTCCGTTCGTCGCCTCGGTCATCGGCGAAGGTGGGTCGGGGGGAGCCATAGCATTAGCCGCCGGAAACACCGTCCTGATGCTGGAGCATGCAGTCTATTCGGTGATCCCACCCGAAGGCTGCTCCGCGATCCTGTGGCGGGATGGCGAGCACACCCAAGAGGCGGCCGAAGCACTGCGCCTGACAGCCCAGGACCTCCTGCGCTTAGGGGTGGTCGACCAGATTGTGCCCGAGCCGCTAGGCGGAGCGCAGCGCTCACCGAAACAGGCCGTCGAACAGCTCGGCGCGGCGATCGACGAGGCATTGCGTTCTCTGCTGCCCCTCGATGGGAATGCATTGCGCAACCAGCGCCGCGAAAAATTTCTCGCGATGGGCCAGCGGGGGCTCTAGGCGCCCGATCATTGATCGACAATCACCGCTACCCACATCTAGCACGGCGCGCCGACCTTGGCGGTTCGGACGGCGCTGGTGCTCTTCGTGAGGCATTCATGACACCCCAGGAAAAAGACCTGATCACCACCCTGCTCGGGCGCCTCAAAAGCGCGGGCGGTCAGCCCAAGGATCCCGAGGCCGAGGCGCTGATTCGCCAAGCGATGTCAGAGCAGCCGGATGGACCCTACTATCTCGCCCAGACTGTGCTGATCCAGGATCTGAGCCTGCACAACGCCCAGAACCGGATCGCCGATCTGGAGAAGCAGCTCGCGGACGCGCAACAAGCGGCCAAGCCGACCGTGACGAGTTTCCTTGGTGGTCTGTTCGGTTCGCATCCGCCGGCTCCGCCCGCCGGCGGTGGTCCACCCGCTGGTCCGTGGACGCGGTCGCCCCAAGTAGCTGCAGCACCGGCGGCGCAGCCTTATGGGCAAGGCGGCTATGCGCAGCCGGGTTATGGTCAGTCGATGCCCGGAGGCGGCGGCTTGATGGGTGGCGGGGCGGGAGGCGGCGGCTTCCTGCGATCGGCGGCGGCAACCGCAGCCGGAGTGGCCGGCGGTGCGCTGCTGTTCCAGGGCATCGAGTCGCTATTCGGCAACCATTACGCCGGCGGCCTGACAGGCGCAGGGATGACGCCAGGACTCGGCGAGACGGTCGTCAATAATTACTATGGCGACACCGGAGGCGGTGGCGACGCCGGAAGCGACTTTTCGGGTGGTGACGCCGGTGCTGGAAGTGATTACGCGAGCGCCGATCCCGGCGGGTCCGGCAGCGACCAGGACTACTCGAGTTCGGACTACGATTCCGGGCAGGATTATAGCTCGGATCAGGATTTTAGCGGCGGCGGCGACAACCCCTCCTGCTGAGGCACCGCGTTCTAAGCTATTCCGGCCGTGATCATGTCGTAGGCGGGCAGGGTTAGGAACTCCGGGAAGGTCGGGGCTTCGATCAGCTCGCGAAAGAGTTTGGCCGCGTCCTCGTAGCGGCCGCCACCGCCAGCGCTTTCGCGCAGTTTCTCGAGTTCCTCGTCGAGGACTGCACAGCAAAGCGCGGCGTCGATGATGCGGCCGTCCTCGAGCTTGGCGCGATGCCTGATCCATTGCCAGATTTGGGCGCGGCTGATTTCTGCGGTAGCGGCGTCTTCCATCAGGTGATAGAGCGGCACGCAGCCGGTTCCGCGCAGCCAGGCATCGATATAGCCGATCCCGACATTCACATTCTGCCGCAAGCCGGCCTCGGTGATCGTGCCGTGGGGGACGGTGAGAAGATCCGAGGCCGCGATGTGGACATCCTGCCGCTTGCGAGCGATCTGGTTCGGTTGCGGCATCTCGCGGTCGAAGGCCTCCTTGGCGATCGCGACCAGCCCCGGATGCGCTACCCACGTGCCGTCATGCCCGTCGCCGGCCTCCCGCTCCTTGTCGGCGCGAACCTTCGTCATCGCCGCTTCGTTCGCCGCGGGATCCTCGCGAATCGGGATCTGCGCCGCCATGCCGCCCATCGCGTGGATCTCTCGGCGGTGGCAGGTCTTGATCAATAGGAGGCTGTAGCTTCGCAGGAAATGGCTGGTCATTGTGACCTGGCCCCGGTCCGGCATGACGCAGGCCGGGTCTTCGGTGAATTTCTTGATAAAGCTGTAGATGTAGTCCCAGCGGCCGCAATTGAGCCCCGCCGAATGGTCACGCAATTCCCAAAGAATTTCGTCCATCTCAAAGGCAGCCATGATCGTCTCGATCAGCACCGTCGCGCGAATGGTGCCCTTGGGCAGCCCAAGCTTACCCTGAGCATAAAGGAACACGTCGTTCCACAGCCGCGCTTCGAGATGGCTTTCGATTTTCGGCAGGTAGAAGTAGGGGCCGGTGCCGCGCGCCAGCAATTCCTTGGCGTTGTGAAAAAGGAACAGCCCGAAATCGAACAAGGCGCCCGACATCGGGTCACCGTCGACGAGGATGTGCTTTTCCGGGAGGTGCCAGCCGCGCGGGCGGACGAACAGCACCGCGGTCTTATCGTTCAGTGCATAGTGCCGACCGGTTTCCGGATCGTCGAAGATGATCTCCCGCCGGACCGCGTCAATCAGGTTCGCCTGACCTTCGATCAGATTGTCCCAGCTCGGCGTTGTCGCGTCCTCGAAATCGGCCATATAGACCTTGGCCCCGCAATTGAGCGCGTTGATCACCATCTTGCGGTCGGTCGGGCCGGTGATCTCGATGCGGCGGTCCTGGATGTCGCGCGGGACCGGTGCAACCCGCCAGTCGCCGTCGCGGATAGCTTTGGTCTCGGGCAAGAAATCAGGCTTCCACCCGGTATCGAGCCGACGCTGGAGGTCCGCACGTCGAGCGAGAAGCCGCCGCCGCTCGGGACCGAATTTGCGCTCGAGCCCGGCGATAAAGGCGACCGCCGCCGGGGTCAGCACCTTATCATAACCGGGCCTCAGCTCGCCGCGAATGACCAGGTGCTCAGTCTGATCGGAGGTTTTGGCCATAGCAGACATCTCCGGATGGTGCGTTGCATCTGCCGTCGGCAGAGACCGTGACCGGCACTCCGCCGACGCCCAAAACCGCCTTCAAGGGTTCCTGTGGGTGATCTCCCTCGACCTGTTCGCGCTTATTCGCTTGCGCAGAACGGGCGGCGATTTCGCGAGACTATCCGCCCGCTTTTGCTATGATGCAGTGCAACATCACGGCAGTCAACTGCGCCGGGTGCCGTCTCGTGGAAGCGGCCGAATTCCCGGTTTTTCCGGGTAAAACCTGGTAGATTTCCCGCTTTCCCCGGACCCAACCGAAATATCCCTTTTCGATTAGCGGCTTAGACTCCGTTTACCGGATCGGCAAACCGGGAATTTGCTTTGCCGAAAACCGGGAACCAAACGGCCTAACCGGGAAATAACCGGGAAGTGGCTTTTCGCCGCTCCCCGTTCCGTTGACTACGGCAGAAGATATACGCAATTCTTGACGCGAAGAGGGCAGCGTCAGGTTGCCGCCGCTTTTCGGTTGATTGCAAGCCGGTCGTCGACCGTCGCGACGGTCTGATCGACGATCGGATTGCGCATGCCGTATTGGCCGCCGATCGTCTGTACCAGGCGGTCGGTCCGCTCTATGTTGGTCGCTCCGTTAAACAATGCCCGCGCCGCCGAGGACGGCCGCACCAAGTCGTTCGCCGCGGCGGCGTATTTGTCGAACGGCACCAGGTCGTCGGGCTTCGCGCCGAGCCTCTCGCACACGCCGAGGACCCAATTGTAAACCGAGCGTGAGGCGGCGAGGTCCCGGTGGACGGCGTCCTTGATGTCGATCGCGCCGTCGGCCGTCACGCAGCGGTAGTTGCCGGTCAGCAGCATCGCCCATTTGGCGAGCGGCACAAAGATCGAGTCATGGACCTTGAGCTTGACCGGCAGGTCGATCGGGCCACCGCCCGGATCGTAGCGCACGGCCTCGATGTCGGCCTGCATCTGCCGCAACATCGCGGTCGGGGCCTCGGCGGCAAAGCGCGCCACCTTGAAGTTGGTCGGCAAGGTGACCTGCAGCACGTTGATCTTCTCCCCCGGCGGGCGAATGGCTTGCGGATCGGGGCTGCACAGGGTCACTAGCCCCGGATCGAAATTGTCCCACACGCTGGCGTCGGTGAAGGACGGCTTTAGCAGGTCAGTTGCCAGGTGAGGGATGCGTTTCAGATATGGCATCGGTGGAAAATTCATGATCGACATGCACGGCACTCTGGCTTTCGCCGCTGCGTCCAACAGCTCGCGGACGCCGGGGGAGCGGTATTGCGGCTCCTGCATGGCGAGCGCCACGAGGTCGAAATCCTTCGGGTTGACGTCGCCCGGACCCGCTGCTTTGAGGCTCCCCGGCAATTTGCGCGAGTTCGAGCTCGATCGGCTCCTTGCGGCCGCGGATCGGCAGGCGCACGCGCGCGCCCTCGCTGTTGAATGCCTCGATTTCGGCGGGCAGACACACCATCGTGATCTTGTGCCCGCCGAACAGCAGCTTGGTCGCCAGGAGCGAGCCGTAAGCGGCCCCAAATGTCAGCACGTTGTAAGTCGCCATTTAGCATTTCCTCCTTAGGCCCGGGTTATCTTCTCGCCAGACGATGCCGGACGCTGCGTTTTTGGGCAAGTCTCCTCAGCCAGGATCGCCGCCAGCCCGGCGCGAAAGTCCGGATAGCGCAGGATGACCCCGAGCTCGGTCTTGAGAAGACGGTTCGCGACCCGCTTGTTGTCGTCGTAAAAGCTACGTGCCATCGGCGAAAGCTCGGCGGCCTCAAACGGCACGAGAGGCGGCGGCGCTATCCCGAGAAGTTCGGCGGCATGGGCGACGACCGCCTCCGGCGGTGCCGGATCATCGTCACAGACGTTGTAGACCGCACCCGGCCGCGGCCGCTCCATTGAGGCTATCAGCACGTTCGACAGATCCTCGACGTGGATGCGCGAGAACACCTGACCCGGCTTGTCGATGCGTTTTGCGGAGCCGGCACGCAACGCATCGAACGCGCTGCGGCCCGGACCGTAGATCGCGGCGAGCCGAAAGATGTGGACCGGCGCGCCGCGGTCGCGCCAAAGCTGGAGCCAGCCTTGCTCTGCGGCGACGCGGCGCCGGCCGCGCTCACCGGTCGGCAGCAGTCGGGCGGTTTCGTCGACCCAACCGCCGGTGCGATCGCCATAGACCCCGGTCGTCGACAGATAGCCAAGCCAAGAAAGCTGTCCTGCCAAGGTCCCGATATCGCCGCCGTGCTGGGCGAGCACCGAGTCGCCCGCGGCATCGGGAGGAACCGAGACCAGCAGATGGGTCGCCCCGTTCAGGACGATCGCATCGACCGGCCGGTTGCGATCGAACAGAACGGCGGAAAAGCCCGACTCGTGCAGCAGAGCCTGGCTTTCGGTGCTACGGCAGGTGCCGGTCACCGTCCACCCCGACGTGGCGATGCGGCGGGCCAGCGCCAGCGCGGTGTAACCCAAGCCGAAGCAGAAGAGATGTGACCCGCTCATGACGGCCTTGTATCCGGAATGCCCCCTTCAAGCCCCTCTTTGGCGGCTCGTGAGACCCATAACGGTCGTTTAGCTCGCACGCCGAATGCTCAATTCGTTCCCTGACGGCAATAGCTTGGATGTGCTCTAATTAGGACAGCAGCCACCTTATCACTGGAGTCAACATGCCCACCATCACCACCAAGGACGGCGTGGAGATCTTCTACAAGGACTGGGGTTCGGGCCAGCCGATCGTGTTCAGCCACGGCTGGCCGCTGTCGGCCGATGATTGGGACGCGCAGCTGCTGTTCTTCCTGCATCACGGCTACCGCGTGATCGCCCATGACCGCCGTGGCCATGGCCGCTCGACCCAGACCGCCGACGGCCACGACATGGACCATTATGCCGATGATTTGGCGGCTCTGACGGCGCATCTCGACCTGAAAGACGCCATCCATGTCGGCCATTCCACTGGCGGCGGCGAGGTGGCGCATTATCTGGGTCGGCATGGCGAAAGCCGGGTGGCCAAGGCAGCGCTGATCAGCGCGGTGCCGCCGCTGATGGTGAAGACGGCGTCCAATCCGCTCGGCCTTCCCAAGGAAGTGTTTGATGACCTGCAGGCGCAACTTGCCGCCAATCGTTCGCAATTCTATCGCGACGTGGCGGCCGGGCCTTTCTACGGCTACAACCGGCCGGGTGCCAAAGCCTCGGAGGCCGTTATCCAGAATTGGTGGCGCCAGGGCATGATGGGCGGTGCCAAGGCGCATTACGACGGCATCGTGGCCTTTTCCCAGACCGACTTCACCGAGGACCTCAAGAAGATCACGGTCCCGGTGCTGGTCATGCATAGCGAAGACGACCAGATCGTGCCCTATGTCGCCGCCGGACCGCTGTCCCATAAGCTGCTGAAGAACGGAACCCTGAAAACCTACAAGGGCTTCCCGCACGGCATGCCCACCACGGAAGCGGACACGATCAATTCCGACCTGTTGGTGTTCATCAAGAGCTAGCCACCGCCAGAAATCCCCGGTGCAGTCTGGGAGTCTTCTGTTGGCGAGACGCCAATTGGTCACATGTATGGTGAATGTCCGTAGGTGATGCCACCCCCACCGTTGCCATCAGACCTGAAGGGCCGGTATCCACAAATCGTCCGCATTCGCAGATTGGCTGAGTATCGGCAGGTCAGCGCCGATTGTCGCCATTCCGCGCTCATCTTTGGGCTCCGCCCAAATGGGCTCGAATTGCGGTGATCGACGGATGGCAATCCTCCATCAATCCGGATCGGTGGCATCCGACACTGCACCGAATGCGGGTAGCCTCCCGGCGGTGGGCCGGACCGGGGTTCCCGGAGCGATCTTCTGAAGATTGCCTACAATCACCTCATCATGCGCACTCAATCCTTTGGTGATAACGGTGTAGCTACCATAGGTCGCCCCGATTGAAATCGGCCGCTGCACGGCCTTGTCGTGATCAGCCACATACACGTATTTGCCGAACTGGTTCGAACCGAGCGCCGCCTGCGGCACCAGCAGCGTGTCGGGTTGGTCGGCCACGTGCAGGCGCACATGGACGAACTCGCCGGGCAGCAGGCTGTGATCCGGGTTGGCAATGGTCGCGCGCGCCACGATGGTGCCGGTGTTGCGATCCACGGTATTCTCGAGGAACGTCAGCGTTCCCGGATATCGCTTGCCGCCTTCATCCGGGATCGTCGCCTCCGCCGGGATCGGCCTTGCTCCTCGATCGCCGCCGAGGAGGGCGAGGTCGCTCTCGCTCGGGTTGAAGGTGACATAAATCGGGTCCAGCTGAACCAGGGTGTCGAGTTGCGTGCCGGCGGCGCTGATCAGCGTGCCCTCATGCACCTGGCTTCTGCCGATCCGACCGGCAAAGGATGCGCGCAATTCGGTGTAGCCGAGATTGAGCCGCGCCGTCTCAATGGCGGCGTCGTCGGCTTCGACTTGCGCTTTCAGCTGCGCCACTGTCGCCTTGTCCGTGTCGTATTGCTGACGGCTCACCGCCAACTGGCTCGGCAACAAGGCGGCATCACGCCTAAAATTGAGGTCGGCATTCTCTAGGTTCGCCTGATCATGCGCCCGGTTGGCGATCGCCTGGTCCAGCGCCGCCTGATAGGGGCGCGGATCGATGCGGTAGAGGAGACCGCCCGTTTTCACGTCTGCACCGTCAGGCGCGCCCTGCTCGACGAGATAGCCTGTCACTCTGGCCTGCAGCGAGACCGAGCGGATCGCTTCCGTCGTGCCGACGAAGTCGAGATAAACCGGTACGGTCCGCAGAATAACCGGCACCACCGGCACCGGAAGGGCCGGCGTATTGGCCGCCGGCGTTGGTGCGGCACGATCGACAGTGCCGCCCAGCAGCACAAAGCCTGCGGCGGTTAGGGCAACCGTGCAGACCGCCAATCCGAGGCTCTTCGCAGAGACGCGCATAGTCATTGACTCCAGACTTCAGTCATCGGCGGCTGCGTGAGCTTGCGCAGCCTCCGCTGCGCTGCCTTCGCGCATCCGCTCGATAACCGCATAAAAGACCGGTACGAGCGCGAGCCCGAAGACCGTTGCGGCTAGCATGCCGCCGACAACCGTCGTGCCGATCGACTGCCGGCTGCCGGCCCCGGCGCCCGCGGCCACCATCAGCGGCACACTCCCGAGGATAAAAGCGAAGGCGGTCATCAGGATCGGCCGCAGTCGAAGCCGTCCTGCTTCCATCGCCGCGTCGATTGCTGCGGCGCCTTGCTCGCGTCGCTGTTTGGCGAATTCAACGATCAGGATGGCGTTCTTCGCGGCCAGTCCGATCAGCATGACGAGGCCGATCTCCGAATAGACGTTGAGTTGCATGCCCCGCAGCCACAGCGCCAGCACTGCGCCGAACAGCGCGAGCGGTACCGACAGGATGACCATGAAGGGCATCGACCAGCTCTCGTACTGCGCCGCCAGGAACAGGAACACGAACACCAGCGCAAGCGCGAATACGATGGCCGCCGTCGCGCCTGCCTCGATCTCCTGGTATGCGATGCCGGTCCATTCGTAGCCGAAATCGGCCGGCAGTGCCTCGGCTGCCGCGCGCTGCATGGCGGCGATCGCCTGCCCCGAGCTGTAGCCAGCAGCGGGAGCGCCATTGATCAGGGCGGACCCATAGATGTTGTAGTGCGAGACGAATTCCGGCCCGACGGTCGGGCGAAGCCCGCCGAGCGTGTCGAGCGGAATCATCTGCCCGCCCGCATTGCGCACATAAAGGCGGGACAGATCCGTGGGGTTGGCGCGCGCATTCCGCTCGGCCTGGATCGTCACCCGGAAGGTGCGTCCGAATAGATTGAAATCGTTGACGTAAAGCGAGCCGAGATCGATCTGCAATGTGTTGAACACGTCGAACAGATTGAGCCCCAGCAGTTTCACCTTGGTCCGGTCGAGATCGTAACTGTATTCGGGCGTCGACGTGTCGAAGGTCGTGAAAAGCTGGTGCGGATCGAGTTCGGGCTGTTTGCGGGCTGCGGCCAGCAGCGCCTGGGCTGCCTCATGCAACGCTTGCGGGCCGCGTCCCGTCAGGTCTTCGACCTCGAACTCGAAACCGCCGGTGGTGCTGATGCCCGGGATCGAGGGCGGGTCGAAGCTCAGGCTGATCGCCTCGGG
Source organism: uncultured Alphaproteobacteria bacterium (assembly GCA_963703745.1). Lineage (GTDB taxonomy): Bacteria > Pseudomonadota > Alphaproteobacteria > ATCC43930 > CGMCC-115725 > AP-15. Next base: position 1,607,108 of record CAVPFL010000004.1, read on the forward strand.
GATCGCCAGCAGCTTCGGGCGCACGGCGGCGATGATGTGCGAGGCGCTCAGTCCGGCGCCGCGCTCCTCCCACGGCTTCAAAATGGCGAATGCCGCCGCCGCGTTGGATTGATTGGCGCCAGTCAGAAAATTCAAGCCGGAGACCGTGACGACGCTCTCCACTCCGTCCTCGGCCGCTAGTATCTTCCGCACCGTCTCCGCCACCTGTTCGGTTCGCTGCAACGCTGCGCCGTCAGGGAGTTGCATTACAGCGAAGAAGTAGCCCTGGTCCTCGACTGGCAGGAACCCGGCGGGAATGTGCGAATAGAGGCCGTAGGTCACGGCCACCGCCGCCGCAAAAAGGGCCAGCGCCGCCCATCGCACGGCGATCACGTGCCGGACCGCGCGCGCATATGCCTCCCGCATGCGATTGAAGCCGGCATTGAAGACGCGGAAGAGGACAAAGCGCGACGGCGTCCCATGCCGCAGCAGAACGGCGCAGAGCGCCGGGCTAAGGGTCAACGAGTTGAACGCCGAGATCGCCACCGAGATCGCGATCGTCAGGGCAAACTGATTATAGAGCCGACCGGTGATGCCGGGCAGGAAGGCAACCGGCACAAACACCGCCATCAGTACCGCCGAGGTGGCGATGATCGGGCCAACGACCTCCTTCATCGCCGCCACCGCCGCATCGACCGGCGACAAGCCCCTTTCAAGCTGGCGCTCTACGTTCTCGACGACGACGATCGCATCGTCGACGACCAGCCCGATCGCCAGCACCATGCCGAGCATGGTCACCATGTTAAGAGAAAAACCCATCGCCAGCATGGCTGCCAGCGTGAAGACCAGCGAGACCGGGATCGCAATCGCGGGAATGATTGTCGTGCGCCAGCTTTGCAGGAAAAGGAATACGACCCCGATCACCAGCGCTAGCGCCTCGGCCAGTGTCACCATCACGTCGTGCATCGAGGCAGACACGAACATCGTCGTGTCATAGGGGATCCGCCACGCGAGACCCGGCGGGAAGCGCTTGCCGAGCCGCGCCATCTCCGCGCGTATCTCCCGATCCACCTGCAAGGCATTCGATCCCGGCGTCTGGTAGACGGCAACAAAGACGGCGGGCCGAGCGTTCATTCGCGCGCTCGAGGTGTACTGCAATGCCCCAAGCTCGATGCGCGCGACGTTGCGGAGGTGGACTACCGCCTCACTCGCCGTCCCGGCTCGGATGACGATGTTGCCGAACTGCGCAGGGTCGCTCAGCCGGCCGAGCGCGTTCACCTGATACTCGAACTCGGTGCCCGGCGGCGCCGGCGACTGGCCGAGCTTGCCTGCGGCCGCCTGCACATTCTGCTCGGCAATCGCGTTCTGCACATCTGTCGCGGTGATGCCGAGCTCGGCCAATTTGTCCGGATCGAGCCAGATCCGCATCGAGTATCGCCGCTCGCCAAATATGGTCACGTCGCCGACGCCGGGCAGCCGCTTCAGCGGGTCCACCACCTGCAGATACGCGTAGTTGCTGATGTCGACGAGATCGACGGAGCCGTCCGGCGAATACAGCGACACGCCGAGCAAAATGCTGGGGTTTTTCTTGCTGACAGTGATGCCCGCCTGATTGACGATCGCCGGCAGCTGGCCCTGCGCCTGAGCGACGCGGTTCTGCACGTCGACCGCCGCGATATCGACCGGATAACCGACCTTGAACGTGATCGTGATCGTCGCGCTGCCGTCATTCGCGCTGACCGACGACATGTAGATCATGCCTGGCACGCCGTTGATCTGTTGTTCCAATGGCGTCGTTACGGTGTTCGCGACCACCTCCGCGCTGGCGCCCGGATAGGTGGCCGAGACCACCACCTGCGGCGGCGTGACCTCGGGAAGCTGCGCCACCGGCAGGAACCGCAATGCGATCGCGCCGGCCAGCACCATGATGATGGCAATCGACGATGCAAAGATCGGGCGATGGATGAAGAAGTTCACCATGAGGAGTGTCCCAGCCCCCCAGCGTGTCAGATCGAAACGAGGTCGGTGCCGTTACCCGCGAGGCTGTAAGCTGTAACGGCCACCACCTTTCGGTCCGGGGATGCCAATGAGATCAAGGCGAATATGACTTCGTCCTTACCGAGTCCGGTCGCTGTGACGATCTCATTCACTGTCTGCCGCGGCTTCACGGCGAGCTGTTTCATCACCGCTTCAGTCGGTTTCTCCATGGCTTCACCTCCATCGCACCGGGGATTAGTTACGATCGAATACATCCGTATTGGACCCGTGCTCAGTGGCTCTCGCTGCCCGCGTGGGGTTTGCGGGGGAAAGCCGGTCAGCCACGCGCCGTGCCAAATCCGCGACCTCTTGGGGGTCGACACGGTCGGCGGCGAGCAGAGCTTGAACGATTGGGTCGGCCAGCGCGTCGCGGACGCCGCGGGAGAGCCCTGGGTATCGGGTGGCGACATCGCTGTTGCAGGAATGCATCGCAAGCTCCTCTTGTAGGGGCTGGAAACCGGCCGGCTAGCGCCCCACATGGACGGTACTGACCGGTTACACCCGTAGGTACTGACCAGTAACTCATATTTCAAGAGGCGAACAGCGATGGCTGCAAAGCCCTCGATGGCGGCGAGAGCGGAAAGTGGCGCGCCGCCGCGGACGCGCATCCTCAAAACCGCGCGCGAACAGTTTTATCGCGACGGGATTCACGCGGTCAGCGTCGACGCGATCGCCGAGGCCGCCGGCACGAACAAGACAACCCTTTACCGTCACTTCGAATCCAAGGACGAGCTGGTCGCCGAGTGCCTGCGCGAGCTGACCCGCGACTTCGACCTGGCCTGGGCGGACATCCAGCGGAAACATGCCGGCGAACCGAAGCAACAGCTGCTGGCCTTGCTCCGCCTTAGTGCCGAATTCAAGGTCGGCCCGGACCAGCGCGGCTGCGCATTCGCCAACGCAGCAATCGAATTGCCGGACCCCAATCATCCGGCCCGGCGGGTGATCGAGGAAGCGAAAAGCCGGTTCCGGCAGCTGATCGCCGAGCTCTGCCGCGAGGCCGGGCTACGCGATCCCGAGCTGCTCGCCGACGAACTGTTCCTCTTGGGCGAAGGCGCTCGCGTCGCCGCGCAAGCCCTCGGCCCGCGCGGCCCCGTCCCGCGCCTTTTCGAAATTTTTCGGTCCCTGGTCGCTGCCCACACGCCGCACGAAAACTGAACCCCCAAGCCGCGGCCGGCGGTTTGCGGTCGAGCGCTGCAACGGGCTCCGGCAGCCAATGGTGCCGGATGGAGTTTTGGCGGAATGGCGGGAAGGGGCAGATTCAGCGGTTCCCGACGCCGAGGCTCAATGGCCGGTGTCGGATTCGAAAGCCCGCTGCGGCCGATGATTGACGACGGGGACTTTGGAGGCAGGCACTGAGCGCTTTGAAGCCGATGGCCGGAGAGCCCGCGGTCCGACGTAGCGCCGTTTGCTACGTAATAGAAATCCCCCTTTTGCGCTGGCTGCCTGATGGTGGGCCCGGATCACAGTTGAGTGGATCATCTGGACTGTCTTTGGCGCGGCCCTCACTGTTCGCCAGCGCGTCGAGCAGCAGTCCCAAAATCCCGAAAGGCTCCTGCGCCGGAATTGACCATAGCTCGTATTCCAATTGCCCAGTTCTTCCGGGCAAATCGGCGCATGGCGCGCCGGTCCGTGTCACCCGGAATAGCCGTCCAGCGTGCACCCGCGCTCGCGGCGGGAGGATTCAAATCCTTGAACAGCGGGCTCTGAGTTTCCGAGGCTTCGTATCAACGCGCGGCGCGCTTCCTCCGGTCTGAGAACGCGGTATTGGCCCTCGGGAACGGCGCGAGGTAAATTAAGGGCCGTGTTCGCGCAACCGCGCGAGCAAATCCTGCCACCATTCCCCGTGCCGGCGCAGGAAGATCGTGTCAGGGAAGCCGTGACGGGCAACATGCTTGTCGGGCACGCTGTCCCAGCCGCGATGGATGACCGTGACCCGCGTCTCTGCGCCGACGGCCTCGAAGGTGACCTCGACCTCAGTCTCCTGACCCGGCCGAAAGGTCGCCTGACGCCAACCGAAGACAAGCCGTTCGCCCGGCTCCCACACCCGAATGCGGCCGATCTCGAAGATCGTTCCGTTCGTCAGTGTCTCGGTGAAGCGTCCGCCTTCATGGGGTTCGAAGGCAAGCGCGCCGGGAGAGCGCGGTGTAAACTGGAACAGTGCGTTCGGCGTCCACCACAGCGCGATGTCGCGCGTGAAAATCTCGAAGGCGCGCGCGGGCGAAGTTTTGAGCCGCACGGACACAAGAACGTATGATGTCACGATGCGCGCTCGGCATGACGCTTAAAAGCCGCGAGCTGGGTGCTCCACAGCGCTTCGGTTTCTTCAAGCCAGCGTTTCAGTTCCGCCATCGGTTTCGGATCGAGCGCATAGATACGCACCCGCGCATCGAATCTCGGATGGCTCTCCACCACGAGGCCGCATTCGCGCAGTTGCCGCATATGCCGGCTCATGGCGGGCAGTGCCAGACCCGTCCGCTGCGCCAGCTCGCCCGCGCGATGCGGCCGCTCACGCAAGAGCTCGACCACGTGGCGGCGATGCGGATCGGCGAGCGCGGCAAGCGTGCGGTCGATACCGGCGACTCTTTGGCTCACACCCAGCCTTCGATCTTGAGGCCGCTCGCCTGCTCGGCCTCCTCACGCGAGACCTGACGCAGTGTTTGCCCGAACGACCACAGGTGACCCTCGAGATCCGCCGCACGATAGGTACGATCGCCATAAAACTGATCGGCGGGTTCCGCGAGGATGACGGCACCAGCCGCCCGCGCCCGTTCGCAGTGGGCGTCGACGTCCTCTTCAAGATGCACATGAACGGTTTGCGTCGTGATGCCGCCCGCCGATTTGGGACTCTTATGCTTGTCGGTCCACTCGCCGCCGATCATGATAACACCGTCGCCGAGCCGCATCTCGGCATGGAACTCGTCGGCGCGGTAGATGCCGCTTCGGCCCATGATGAGCATCGCCGTCTCGAAGGCGAACGCGCGTTCCAGCCACTTCAGCGCGGCGACGGGATCCCGATAGCTGAGGGCGGGAATGAAAGTCTGCCGCTGGGTCATGACCGCTCTCCGATAGTTTGCTAGATCAGAAATATTTAACAAAAATTACAACTATCGTGTCAATCGCTTTCTCATCGGTTTCCCTGCCACCGCGGCGCTGTACGGGGCCGGAAGTGACGGCTCTCTGTTGTGCAATGAGGGAGGGCGAACTCGGATCCTATTACCCCAGCTGCCGCACCGGGGCAACCGAAGGGTCGGCCTCGAGCGTCTCAGCCATGCGCGTTCGCTTGAGCCGCGTCCACGCCCAGAAGCCGCAGGAAACGAGCGCACCAAGCGCCAGCGGCAGACGCAGTCCGAAGCGCTCGCTCAATGAGCCCATCAGCACCGCCCCGACCGCCGGGCCGGCGCGAAAGATCATGCCGTAAAGCGCCATGATGCGGCCTCGCATGCGGATGTCGACCGCAGCCTGGAGCAGCGTTTGCGCGCCGATCCCGGTGATCGTCATCGCCGTGCCGGCGAGGAAGACGCAGGGCAGCGCCAGCACGAACCGGTCGGTTGCGGTGAAGGCGAGGATCGCCAGCGAGATCACCAGAGTGTTGCCGAGGACGAGCCGGGTCAGCCCGGCGATCGCTGGACGCAGCAGCATCCACAAAGCCCCGAAGATCGCCCCGAGGCCGACCGTCGAGGTCAGCATCGACAAACCCTCCGGGCCGCGCCCGAAGACGCTGTCGGCAAACCCGGGAAACAGCTCGACAAAACCACGGGTGCCGACCGTGGTGACCGTAAACAGCAGCAACATCGGGGCGATCCCCGGGTGCCGGCTCGCGTAGGTATAAGCCTCGGCCGAGGCTTTGAGCACGCTCTGGGTCGCGCCGACCGGCAATGCGGGGAGTCCGCGCAAATTCGTCATCGCAATCAGGAATGCGACATAGGTCGCGGCGTTGACCGCAAACGCGGCGCCGACGCTGACCCGAGCAATCACGATGCCTGCCACGGCCGGTCCCAGGAAGCGAGCGCTGTTGAAGATGATCGCGTTGATCGCCAAGGCCGAGGGCAACGCCGCGCGATCGACGAGGGTTGGGATCAGCGCCAGCCGTGACGGCTGAGCCATCGCGTTGAAGACCCCAAGAAGCAATGTCAGGCCGAGCAACAGCTCGATCGTGATCGTCCCGGTATAGACGAGCACGGCCAGCAGGATCGCCTCGATGCTGCCGGCGATTTGGGTAACCCGAATAATGCCGACCCGGTCGCGCCGGTCGGCGAGAGCGCCGGCGAGCGGACTGAGAAACACGACCGGGAAGAATTCGGCCATCGACATGACGCCGAGCCAGGTACCGGAATGAGTAAGGGTCCAGGCGAGCCAGCCGACCGCGATGCGCTGCATCCAGATGCCGACGAGCGAGACGGCATTGCCGCCAGCGTAGATGCGGTAATTGCGGTGGGTAAAGGCAAGGACGACGTTGCCGAGCCCGCCCGGCAACAGGCGATCGCGTACAAAGGCCAAGAAACTCCGCGACCTCCGATAGTTGCTGCGAGAGACCGCCGATCGTAGCGTCTCTTGTGATTCGGCGGCAACGGCGCGTCGTGTTATTGGGATGTGTTACCGGGACAGCAGCCCTTCGAGTGTGTGAAGAGATCGGGCGTTGACAGGATCAGAGCCACAGGGTTTTCCCTCGCCCCGCTTGCGGGGAGAGGGTCGGGGTGAGGGGCCTTTTGGAGGTTGCACAAGGCTCCGCAACTGCTCGACGTGCCGATGCCCCTCACCCGGAATCCGCGCGCAGAAGCGCAGATTCCGACCTCTCCCCGCAAGCGGGGAGAGGTGGTTTGGCCGCTGGCCGCAGATTGTGTGGCTGCCGATTTATCTGCTGTTCATCACCGCCGCTGCTGCCGCGGAGCCCGCGGGGTCCCCCACCCGTCCGGTCGGCCCGCGCAACGCGGAAGCGGATGCGGCGACCTATGATCGCTGCCTGAAACTCGCCAAGCAGAATCCCGGTGCAGCTCAGAGCCTGGCGCAGACATGGCACGAGCGGGGCGGCGCACATCCGGCCGACCATTGCGCTGCCGTGGCACTTGTCGGGCTCAGGCGTTACAAAGAGGCTGCGACCCGATTCGAGGCGCTCGCGCAGGCGATGACGACGGCGCCGGCCGGGCTGCGCGCCGATGTGTTCGATCAGGCGGGACAGGCTTGGCTGCTGGCTGGCGACCCGGTGCGGGCTTATGCGGCTGCGGGTCAAGCGCTGGGCTTCCAACCGAACGATCCCGAATTGCTCCTCGATCGCGCGGAAGCAGCGGCGTCGGCCGGATATTATGACAAGGCCGTCGCCGATCTCGATCATGTCCTGAAAGCCGATCCGGGTCGCGTCGAGGCGCTGATCTACCGCGCTTCGGCCAACCGCACGCTCAACCGCCTCGATGCCGCGCTCGCTGATGTCGAAAAGGCGCTCGCGCTGACCCCCAATTCGGCGCCCGCGCTGCTCGAGCGCGGCAATATTCGGCGGCTCAGGGGCGATCTCGAGGGAGCTCGCACGGACTGGGAACGCGTCGGCCAACTCGCACCCGGTGGCCAGGCCGATATGGCAGCGAAAGCCAATATCGAGCATCTCGAAACCACCGGGGATACCACGCCCGAGAAGGCGCGTCGCAGGCCTTGAATCAGGTCGCGCTCTTGGCGGGCACGAGTGTTTCCAGCCAGCGGATCAGCGCGGTCTGATCGGCGCCGGAGCCGAGATGCGCCTCCGCCGAAGCACATAGACTGCTGCAAGCGGCCAGCAACGGCGTCTCCACACCGCAGGCTTGCGCGACGCTCAAGGAAGTATCGAGGCTCTTTAGCAGATGACCGAAAGCCAGACCGCTATCGAATTGCCGGGTAAGGACCTGCCGCCGCAAGGTGCCGCCCATCGTGGGACCGATGGCGCCGAGCTCTTCGCCGATATCGAGCAGCATTCCGGCTTCGAGACCGAGGCGCTGACCGATACGCAGCACCTCGCTCGCCGCCAACAATTGAACACTGCGTAGGAAATCGGCAAACGCGACCGACGCCTGGCCAGAGCCGGCCGCCCCGGCGCGTAGAATTCGTTGGCTCAGCGCTTCGAAGATCGGCCGGCAGCGCTCGACGACCGCCTCCTGACCACCGACGACGAAGGCTAGTCCGCCGTTCTTGGCATCCTCGGCAGTGCCGAGGGCCGGAGCGTCGATCATATCGATGCCGCGTCCGGCAAGTTCTTCGGCGAGCCTGATCGTCGCCATCGGATCCGAGCAGCCCATGTCGATCAGCACGCCGCCGCGAGCAAAGCCGCGCGCGAGTCCTTCCCAGCCAAAGGCGATCTCGCGCACTTCGGCCGCCGAGGGCAGCACGGCGATGACGACGTCGCAGACCTGCGCCATCATCTTTGGCGAGCCGGTAATGATCCCACCCACATCCATGTTGAACATGCGCAGGGCGACGTCGGCAATATCGTAGATCTCAAGGGAGAAGCCGCTGCGCAGCAGCCGGGTCGCGATCCGTGAGCCCATCGCCCCGAGACCGATCAGGCCTAGCCTCATTTGCGCCAAATCAACCCCCGCCGCGCTTCAGCGCTTCGTCGATCAGGAAAATGTCGGTCAACAGCGCGCGGAGGTGGATCGACGCGTTGAGATTGTCGACAAGCTGCGAGCTGATCGACTTTTGTGCCAGCACCAAGCGCAATGCCGCCCCCGCTTTGCGGGCATCGTCATCGAGCACTTCGAGAAAGGCTGCAACGGCCTGGTCAGATGCCGCATCCTGAGCGCGTGAGTTCGCCGCTGCAGTCGCCGCGAGCCCGTCGAGTGCCCCGGCGGCACGCTCGAGAAACTTGCGGATCGACCCGCCGACCTCGTCCTCGCGCCCTTGCGCGGCATAGGCGAGCATGAACTCGTAAGCTTGCTCAACCGCCTCGATCCGCTCGGCTAAGCTCCGTTCGCGCTCGTCCGTCATCGTCCGCCCTGCTGCTGCGGCCACCGCATCGGATCATGATGGGCGCGGTAATCTGTGTTCGAGACCCAGCCGCGGATCATCGAACGGCTCATCCACAGCTTTTCCGGACGCAGCGCGAAATACACATGCGCCATCAACAGCGAGATCACGCTCATCGCGCAGAGATCATGGATCACGTAAATGACGCCCCAAGCGTGATCCGAGAACCAATACGGATTGCGGCGCCAAAGGGGCGTGTCAATCTTGAGGAGCATCAGCAGGCCGGTCGCCACCAACGCCAGGACCACGACGGCGATGGCGAGATGGTAGAGCTTCTGCAGCAGAGAATACTTCCCGGGCTTGAGTGGCGACGGAGTTCCGCGGCCAAATGCCTGGCAGACTGCACGCCATGCGCTTTGCACATCATCGAAGCCGACCACCATGGACCAGAAGTCCAGCCAAAAGGAGGCGCGCACGATGTGCCAGACAACGAGCGCCCCGAGCACCAAGCCGGCGATCCAGTGCGTCGTCACCCACTCGAATTTCCACCCTAAAATCGGCAGGAAGCCGGTACCCAGCAAGGTCAGCACCGCTGCCGCCATCGTCCAGTGGTACAACCGGTCGGGTAAGCGATGCCGCACCACCCGCTCGGTTTTTGCCACCCTCACGATTAGACCCTAAGGCCCGCGCGAGCCCGTGACCGCCTTGTAGGCCGCATGTGCGACAATGAACACCACTCCGGCGCCGAAAAACCAGCCCAACAGATCCCAGGAGGCCCCGAGCAGCACTGGCTGCCCGTATACGCTGCTGGCAAACCGAAAGAGCTCCATCGGCCCGTCAAACCACCGCCGCTAAGCGGCGTCGCGTACTGCCCGGGTTACCAAATTCGCCATCAGCGGTATCTTGAACTGGTTGTAGTTCAAGGGCCGAGCGCCACGGATCGCCGACTGACCGGCAAGCTTGGCGGTGGCTTCCTCGGCCGGCTTACCTTGGATTACCTCCTCGACGACCGTCAGGCGCCGCGGCACGGCGCTTACCCCGCCGCAAGCAATCCGCGAGCGCGTGACGACGCCGTTGTCGACGACGATCGCCGCTGCCACGTTGACAAGCGCAAAGTCCCACGTGTCGCGATCGGCCACCTTCTCGAAGTAGAAACGAGCCCCGGCCCAGCTGTTAGGAATTCGAACCGCAGTCAGGATTTCCTCGGGCTTTAGCGAGGTTAGCCGCGTGATGTCGGTTTTTGGCCCGATGAAGAACTCCTCGGCGCTCGCGACCCGTTCGCCCTTCGAGCTCTTTATCACCATTTTCGCGTCGAGCGCCACCAGCGCCGGCGCGGTGTCGGAAGGGCTTACCGCCACGCAACGGTCGGTGTCGAACAGCGCGTGCTCGCGGTTCACTCCCTCGGGTGTATCCGCAAAGCAGGTGTTGCCGCCCGCGCGATAACAGGGCAGCCCATATCGGTAATACCAGCAGCGGGCATCCTGCGCGAGATTGCCGCCGATCGACCCGGTATTGCGGATCTGCGGACTTGCGACTCGACGCGCAGCATCGGCCAACACGCGGTATTTCGCACGGATCACCGGATTGCGCTCGACCTCGGTTAGAGTGGTTAGCGCCCCAATCTCGACGCCGTCGGGGGTTTCACGAACCCCCTTGAGCGCGACGATGCCGCTAATGTCGATGACCGCCTTCGGGCGTTTGACGCGCTCCTTGAACCACGAGAGGCTGTCATTACCGCCGGCTATCTTCCAGCCATCCTTGCCGTAGCGATCGAGCAAGGCGAGCGCATCGTCGAGCTGCGTCGGCTGATAGAGCTCGAAACCGGGCATCATGTCTTTGACGATCATGGAAATGCTCCCTCAGACCCGATCGTCACCCCCGCGCAAGCGGGGGTCCAGGGCCTCCCGCGCGTGAGTTTGCCGCCCTGGATTCCCGCGTTCGCGGGAATGACGCGGGTATTCATCTCGGATCCGCCTCAGACCGAGTTGATCTGAAGCGGCTTGTGCGATTGTGGCCGCCCGGACAGATGATTGACGATCATGTCGGTCGACACCGGCGTCCGGTTGAACAAATGGCCGCCTAGCGCGTCCGAAATCGCAGTGGTGATCGCCGCGGCACCCGAACCCTGAGGCGGCTCGCCGACGCCTTTGACGCCGACCGGGTTTTGCGGGTCGGGCTTGTCGACGGCCCCCCAGCCGATCTCCGCTGGCACATCGAGGTAGCTGGGGGGCTTGGCCTGGTAGAGCAGAGCGGCTGCCGGCAGACCCAGCTTTGGGTCGTAAACATGCCGTTCGAGGCGCGCCAAGCCGATCCCCATGACATTGCCACCGCGGATCTGGTGCGCGAGACCCTGCGGGTGCAGCACCGTACCGCAGTCCGCGACGGTGAGCATGTCGGTGATCTTGAACTTGCCGGTCTCGACGTCGAGTTCGATCTGGGCAAATGTTACAGTCAACCCTGGGACGACGCCATTGCGCGGCAAGGTGTCCTTGGCGACGCCGATCAGTCCGGTGCCGGCGATAATTTGCACGGCATCCTTGGTGATCGGATTGACGTCGTCCGGCACCGTCTGGCCGCTGTATTTGCCGGCGAGCTCTATCGCCTTCTGCGCTGCCTGCGCATAGCTGATCGACTTCGTCGGGTCGGATTTAAGGACGACGCGCTCGTCGCCGAGTTCGTAATCGTCAGGCGCGCCACCGAGCATCTGAGCGGCGATCTCGAGGAGCTTTTGTTTGGCATCGAGGGCCGCGACATAGTTGGTGCGCGATTGGGTAGACGCGGTCAGGCTGCCCGCCTGGACGCTGTTCCAGGGCAGTCCCAGCCGGCTATCGCCGCGCTCGATGATTACATTATCCCAACTGTAGTTCAGGAATTCGGCGGCGACCCGGCTCGTCGCCGAGTGCGAGTAGGTGCCGAGATTGCCCACGCCAGAATGCACATGCAGCTTGCCGTCGGGAGTAATCCGCAGGAGACCGTCAAAGCCGCTGGTCCCAGCATTGTGGTAGCCTTGACCAATGCCGATGCCGATCACTTTGTTGCCGGTCCGCTGCCCGGAGAGCTTTTTCTTCTCCTCCCAATTGAACTGCTGCGCCGCCTGGTCGAGCGCCTCCCTGATGAATGCGCTGGTGACCGGTCCTTGGTCGCTGCCGATCTTGCCGCCACTATCGGGCGCATTAATTTTGCGGATCGCCACCCGGTCGACGCCAAGCTGCCGCGCCGCCTTGTCGATCATCGGCTCGACCGCCGGCACCAACTGGTTCTCGCCCGGGCCGCGTTGCGGGCCGCGCGGTGGCGTATTGGTCAGAACCGGGATCGCCCGCCAGCGCATCGCCAGCGGCTGGTAGAGGAACGACAGTGCGTTGCCGGCCGAGCGGAAATCGCCGCCGCCGATATGCGGTCCGTTCTCGTGCACAATATATAGGTCGGCCGCAGTCATGCGCCCATCTTCGCGGAACCCGAGCTTGGCGTAGCCCTGGAAGGTCGGGCGGGCGCTGCCGATTGCATATTCCTCGATCCGGGTGATGCGCATCATCACCGGTCGGCCGAGCTTCTTCGCCATCAGCGCCGGCACCGCCATGATCGGGTAGCCCGGGATTTTGCTGCCAAAGCCACCGCCGCAATATTCGGCGACAAACACCAAATCTTTTGGCTCGATGCCAATGTAGCGGGCGATGTTCGGCACTGCGCCGGTGTGGCTCTGGTTCGAGCCGTACAGAAAGCACTTGCCGCCCTGCCAATACGCCATGGCCGAGCGCGGCTCCATGCTGTGATGCGAATATCCGGCGGTGACAAAGCTCTCTTCGATGATCAGCTTGGCTGCTTTGAAGCCGGCGTCGAGATCGCCATAGCTCCACTGCTCGGCCGGCTTGCCCATCGGCAGCACCTTGTCGTCACCAAAGTCGCCGGCATCCCACTTGACCGTCTGCAAGTTGATCTGCGCCGCCGCCACATTGCCGTTCGAACGCGCATTCGGCCCGCCCGGGTAGAGGCTGTCGAGCGGATCGAGCACGTGCGGCAGCTGCTCGAAGTCGATCTTAATCTTTTCGAGCGCGTCGGCGGCGATCGTTTCGTCTTCGGCAGCGAGTGCCAAGATCGGCTCGCCGACATAAAACACCTCGTCCTTGGCGAGGATCGGGGTCTGCGGCGGTGGGAATTGCGGCACGTCGTCCGCGGTCAAAATCCCGAGCACCCCCGGCATCTTCAACGCGTCAGAGGCATCGATGTTGCGGATCCGGGCGTGCGGCATCGGGCTGCTCAACAGTTTGCAGAACACCATGCCATCGGCGCGGAAGTCTTCGGCATACTTCGCCTTGCCGGTGACCTTTGCCACCACATCATGAGGAGTGAAGTTCTTTCCGATCAGCTTGTATGCCATGTCAAGCCCCCTGCGCCGCGCGCATGACGCCTCGGAGATAATGATCGTAAGCACCGCAGCGGCAGAGATTGCCCGACATCGCCAGCCGGGCCTCGTCGACCGTCGGCTTCGGGTTCGCCTTTAGCAAAGCAACCGCCGACATCACCTGGCCGACGGTGCAGAAGCCACATTGCGGACCCAATTCCTCGACAAACGCCGCCTGTACTTTGTGCAGCTCGCCATTGGGGCCTTGCAGGCCTTCGACCGTGGTGATCTGGCGACCGCGCACGGCGTGCGTCAGCGTCGAGCAGGAGTAGATCGCCAGATCGTCGACGATCACCGTGCACGCCCCGCACTCGCCGTGGTCGCAACCGAGCTTGGTTCCAGTCAGACCGAGCTTGTAGCGCAGGGTGTGCGACAGCGTTTCCTGCGGCAGCACGTCGACCCGTCGGTCCCGGCCGTTGACGTTCAACGTCACCAGTCGCTCGACCGCACCCGAGGTCTGCGCAAACGCCGCGGTCACCCCGTGACCGCGCATGATGAAGCCCGCGGCGGGAACCGCGGCTCCCGAGGCGATTACGCCTTTGATGAACGCCCGCCGCGAGGTCGGGCTGCGAGCAAAACCGGTCAGAAGACCATCGGCCGAGACAGCCTCGGTCGCCGATTCATCGCTGTCGGACATGGCCGTTTTCTCCCTACGCTCGCAAGGTAGTCACCCGATTATCCCGACGTCCTCGACAGCGTCGCTCGCGACGTCGATACGCGGAAAAATTTTGCAAGTTTTTATCGCATGGAGCACGGGGCTGCACAAGGGGCCGCGTAGCCGGTCGGTCGCTGTCTTTGGCTGGTCCGGATCATTGCTCGACGATGACCTGCCCGTACATCCACGGGTGCGGCGTGCAGATGTAGAAGTACGTGCCGGGCTCTTTGAAGGTGATCGCCTTCGATTCGCCCTTGGCCAGAGCGCCGGTATCCCAGTCGCCGATCTTGCCTTTGTCGAACGCCGTCGCCGTGTGCGGAAGGTCGCCGACATTGGTGAAGGTCAGCGTCGTGCCCGCCTTGACCCGAATACGGGCCGGCCAATAGGCATATTCGACATTGTTGTCGGCGATTTTGACTTTGTCGACGCCCTCGGCAATCGGTCCCGTCGGCCCGGCAACCGTCGCCGGCGCGGGCGGTGGCCATAGCGGGCCCAATTGTCCCTTCAGCGAGAAGGCCCATACCGCGTCACCGTTGGCGCTGCCCTGGATCGAGTTTCCGCCGGTCGTAAGCGCGATGTACTCGTCACCATCGACCTCGTAGACCGTCGCGGGTGCGTCCGCACCAAACCCCGTCTGGAATTTCCACAGCACCTCGCCGGTCTTGGCATCCACGGCCACGAAGTTGCCATCGGGCTCGCCACGAAACAGCAGACCCCCGGCGGTCACGGTCGAGCCGCCGCCACCGCCCATGCGGTACGGCATTTTGTGTTGCCATGCGATCTTGTTGGTAGTGCTGTTGATTGCGGTGAAGGTGCCGCTCAAGGACGAGCCGATTGGCGGCGCTTGAGTGCCGTTAGTATAACGCACCCCCGTACTGTATTGGCTGGGGACGCGCGAGAACACGCTCGTCCGGATTGTGCCTGGAACGTAGAGATAGCCCGTATCGGGGTCGTAGGGCATCGGTGACCAGTTCGTACCCCCTTGCCCCGACGGTTGTATCAGCACGGGTTCGTCCCAGAACGCCTCGAAGATGCAGCCGGCCTTCTCGTAACCCTCCATCGGCTCCGCGCATAGCGGCACAGTGGCGTCGCCAATCGGGTAAGGCTGCGTCTTGGCTGTCTTCTGGCGCGGCTCCTGCGGCACCGCGCGTTCCTCGATGCCGACCAGCGGTTTGCCGTTGGTGCGGTCGAGAATGTACACCCAGCCGGTGCGGCCAGCCTCGGCAATCCCCTTGCGCGATTGGCCATTGATCACGGTGTCGAACAGCACGACAGGGCTCGCCGCATCATAGTCCCAGATGTCGTGGTGCACCTCTTGGAAATGCCAGACATGTTCGCCGGTCTTGGCGTTCAGCGCGACAATTGACGCGCAGAACAAATTATCGCCTTCGCGCATCGACCCGTCGTAATCGGGACCACAATTGCCGGTGGCGAAGTAGACGAGCCCGAGCTGCGGATCGAGAGCAGGCGTATTCCATATCGATGCGCCGCCGCGCTTGTAGTCATCTGTGCCAGTCGGCCAGGTGTCACTGCCGACCTCGCCCGGGCCAGGGAGGGTATACCAACGCCACAATATCTTGCCGGTCTTGGCATCGAGCGCGGTTAGGCGGCTGCGCACGCCGAATTCCCCGCCCGTGTTGCCGCTGTAAACGATGCCGTCGAAATAGAGCGGCGCGCTGGTGATCCCGTAACCATTGTGCCAGTCCTCGATCGGCGTCCTCCACACCTCCTTGCCGGTCTTGATGTCGAGTGCCACGACGTTGGCGTCGAGCTGGCCAAGGAACAGCATGCCTTCGCCCATTGCTAAGCCGCGGTTGAGCCACCCGCAGCAGACGGTCGAGATCGTCTGACCGATGCCGGACCGGTGCTCCCACAGGTTCTCGCCGGTCTTCGCATTGATCGCGAACACATCGTCATTGCCGGTGACCATGTACATGATCCCGTCCTTGACGAGGGGTGTGGCCTCCGCCGAGTACTTTCCGCCCAACCCGGAGCCGTTGAGGCGGGTCATCCAGGCGCCCTTGAGCTGCTTGACGTTGGTCGCATCGATTTGCTTCAGCGTCGAGTAACGCTGGTTGGTCAGGTTGCCGCCATTGGTAACCCAATCCTTGCCGACCGGGCTCTGCAGCAAGTGATCGATTTCCGGATCGGCAGCCTGGAGCGGCGCGGCTCCCAGAAGCAGCACGCCGAGGGCGATCAATGCGGGGACCATTCGCCGCGAGCGGGATCGCATGTCGTCTCCTCCTCTTTATAGTTGTATATTCGACGGGAAGAAGGCCGGTTTGCCGTTGCGAAGCCTAGCACCAACCGGTGGACCCTCATAGCTCGTTTTGGCCGGAAGATACGGGAGGCTGCGTCGCAGTCAGGGGCTCGGGTACGAATGGTGGCCCAGCCACTTGGCGACGAGACGGAAAGATTGTGTAATTTCGGCACTCGTCATGTGTTCCAATGCGGCGTCCCGACACTCCGAAGCATCAGATTGGCCGTTCGATTGTGCGATTTCGCACCAGGCGAAGGCCATTACATAATTCTGCCGCACGCCCTCACCAAAGAAATACAATGTCCCGAGCAGAAGCTGAGCTTCGGCTTGGCCCTTACCGGCCGCCCTTTCAAACCAGGAGGCCGCCTCGACATCGTCTTGAGCGACGCCGAGACCTTTGTGAAACAGGAACCCGAGACCGGCCTGTGCTGGGGCATCGCCGCGTTCGGCCAGTGGGTACCAGTCGCGGAAGGCGGCGGTGTAATCACCGCGATTATACGCCGCGAGCCCCGAGCTAAAGTCGCCGGCGATCGCTGGCTCACCGGCCGAAAGCAGCAGGATCAAGAGGCTCGCGAGACGTTCCAGCGACCAGGAATGCATAGGCGAAGCTAAGCCCGGGCTGCAATCAGACCTAATCGATGGCGAACACCCATACCGAACCCCCTTGGGGTACGTCAGGAAACTCCCATGGCCGTTCGAGGTTCAGCCGTGCCTGCATGCGGGCCGCATCGACGCCCCACCCCGACTGCACGGCGATGTACTGCTTGCCGTCGACTTCAAAAGAAACCGGCACCCCGTTGACCCCCGAGCCGGTCCGAAATTCCCAAAGGATCTTGCCATTCGCGGCGTCGAAGGCGCGGAAGTAGCGGTCGTTGGTGCCGCCCATGAACAGCACGCCACCGGCCGTCGCCAGCACCGGCCCCCACAATTGCGAGTAGGCGAACGGATGGCTCCAGACCTTTTGGCCGGTATCGAGATTCCACGCCTGCAGTTCGCCTATATGGTCGGCACCCGGCGCGATCGAGAAGATCGAATTTGCCGGCGCTATTCCGGTAAAGCGCTGCCCCGGAGTATAGGTGACCGGATCGCCCATAAGTGCCCCGCACAGATTGTCGTTGGCTGGGATGTAGAGCAGCCGGGTTTTCGGACTGTAGGCTGGAGGCGGCCAGTCCTTGCCGCCCCACAACGACGGGCAAAACTCGGCTTTCTTGCCGGTCCCGGGCTGACGGGCGGGGTCGACGTTGGGCCGCCCGGTCTCGGGATCGAGGCTCTTGAACACGTTCTGCTTCACGAACGGCTTGCCGTCGACAAAGTTGATTTTGTCGGCCGTCCGCTCGAGCCACCACAGATAGCCGTCGCGGGCGACGTATGCGAGCCCCTTGATGGTCCTGCCGTTATGCTGATAGTCGACGAGGATCGGCGGGTTGACCTCGTCCCAATCCCAAGAATCGTTCGGATGGTATTGGTGAAAGCCCTTGATCCGGCCCGTCGAGGCGTCGAGCGCGATTGTCGAGGAGGTGTAATAGTTGTCTCCTGGGCGTTGATCGCCCATCCAGGGTCCGCCATTGCCGGTGCCCCAAAATGCGAGATTTGTTGCGGGATCGTAGGCGCCGCTGATCCACACCGACCCGCCGCCTGTCTTCCACTGGTCGCCTTTGGGCCATGTCTCGCTGCCGGGCTCGCCGGCAGCCGGCACCGTATAGGTCTTCCACAGCGGCTTGCCGGTCTCGGCGTCAAAAGCCGCAACAAACCCGCGAACCCCGAGCTCGCCGCCCGAGCAGCCGACCATCACCTTGCCGTCGGCGACGAGCGGCGCCAACGACATGTAGTACCCATGCGTGTAGTCCTCGACCTTGGCGTTCCACACCTCCTTGCCGGTCTTGGCGTCGAGGGCCACGAGCACCGCGTCGGCTGCAGCGAAATAGACCTTGTCGCCGAGCAGGCCGACGCCGCGGCTCGTCGGATGGAGCAGCAGAATGTCCTCAGGGATCGGCCTCTTGAACCGCCATAGGAGGTCGCCCTTCTTGGCGTCAATCGCCAACACCTGGTTCCCCGGTGTGGCGACGAACATTACCCCGTTGTTGACGATCGGCGGCGCTTGGTGACCTTCGATCTGACCGGTCTGCAAGGTCCACACTGGTTTGAGCCGGCCGGCATTTTCGGTCGTAATCTGCGACAGCGGGCTGTAGCCCCAGCCGTCATAGGTTCGGCGGTACAGCAGCCAGTCGCTATCCTCCGGCTGCTTAAGCCGCTCCGCGGTCACCGGCTTGTAGCCCTGCAATATCGGGGGTACCGGACGAGGGCTCTCCGGCGTCGGCGGGGGCGGCAGCGGCTGCTGCGCCGAAGCTGTCGCGGCAGACAACGCGAGCGCCAAGGCGCTCGCCGCGATCGTTGCATGGAGATAGTATTTTTTCGACACAGCGTCTCCCCTCGATTTCTGAGATTACATTTGTTGGAACCCGGCCCGGCCGGTGAACGGCCTGGCGACGACGAGCCGCCCGTCGGCGATCCTCAACGGCAGAGCAGGCAGGGGTCGCGGCGCCGGCCCGCTCACCACTTTGGCTGCTGCCTTCGGGTCATATTGCGAATAATGGCATGGGCATTCGAGGCACTGTGAATCCGCGTGCCAGCCGATCACATCGCATCCCGTGTGCGTGCATATCGCCGAATAGGCGACGGCACCTTCGGCAGCGCGTTCCTTGGTCAGCGGATCGAGGTTCTCGGGATCGAGGCGGAGTAGCAGGATCTTATTGAGCCGCGAGCCGTCGCGCACAGTGTTACTCTCCGGATCAATCGGCCAAGCAAACATCTGCTTGCTGCCAAGCGCTAAATCGTCCGGCTTTAACGGCTCGGGAGCACCCGTGGCGCCGACCGCAACCAAGAGATCGCCTTCCCGCGGCCGCTCGCGCGCCGGGTCGGCCTGCGCCAAGGCGAGACGCGGGGCGAGCGTGACGCCGACGCCCATCCCGAGCGCAAGCCGACGCCCGATCGCTCGGGCACTGCACTGAAATTGCCGGTCCACCTGTCCTCACCTATGCTCGTCGGCAAGCTTGACTGCCGGCTGGTTCGAACATTCCGAACGATAGGCGAGATTATCACCCGCCGCGGCCTCTGTCAGCTGAAGTGGTGGATATCTAGGGCGTGGAGAGCGCGGAAACCCGAGGAGATCTCATGCGGCACATGTTGCCTTGGCCTACGCCCGTTCCGAGCCGGCGTCGTTTTCTTGCTGCCGGGCTTGCGGTGCTGGGTACCGGCGCGGCTGCTTCGCGGCCTTCACCCAGTCGGGCGGCGGAAACGATTGCGCTGCGCAAATTGGCGGCGCAGAAAGGCCTCCTCTACGGCACCACGATCTCGGCAGCGCAGATCACCGGCGACCTTCCGTTTGTTGATCTGGTGCGCCAAGAAGCCGGCCTCGTCGTTGCCGAGAACGAGATGAAGTGGCAGGTCATCAACCGGGGCGCTCCCGGCGATGACGACTACGCGCCCGCGGACACTATCGCCAACTTCGCGGCCGCCAATAAACTCGTCCTGCGCGGCCATAATCTCCTGTGGTACCACCGCACCCCGACATGGTACTTCGACTTGCCCGACCGGACGGCACAGGAGCGGGCCGTCGTCGATCATATCGCGCAACTGGCCGGCCGGTACCGCGGCCGAATCCATAGCTGGGACGTCGTCAACGAGCCGATCGAACCCAAGGATGGGCGGCCGGACGGCCTGCGCACCGCGGTGTTTCTCGAGACGCTCGGGCCCGAATATCTCGATCTCGCCTACCATACCGCGCGAAACACCGATCCGAATGCCCGCCTCGTCGTCAACGAATACGATATCGAGCTCGACGCGCCGGAACAGGAGGCGCGCCGCATCGCGCTGCTGCACCTGCTCGAAGGAATGCGGCGATCCGAGACGCCGGTCGACGCGGTCGGCATCCAGGCTCATCTGTCCGCGGCCGGCGGACCACCCTTTTCCCCTTCGCTGCTGCGGCGGTTTCTCGCCGAGATAGCGAGCCTCGGCCTGACGATCCAGATCACCGAGCTCGACGTCACCGACGAGAATGTGCCGGCCGACGTGACCGTCAGAGACAATCTGGTCGCCGACACTTATCGCCGTTTCCTCGACACCGCTCTCGACGAGCCCGCGGTCAAGATGGTCGTTACCTGGGGCCTGTCGGACCGCCACAGCTGGATCGTGCGCCGCGAAACCTATCAGGCGAAATGGCGGACCGACAATGCCGCCTCGCGCCCGCTGCCGTTTGACGCCGATCTCGAGCCCAAACCGGCTTTCAATGCCATTGCCGGCGCGTTTGCGCACGCACCTCGCAGAGCCAGCGGGTAGCCGACTAATGACCGTGTTGTGTCAGTTACCGTGATGGGTGATTTGGGGCGGCTGGCCAGCTTGGAGCAGCCCTTGATCGGCGCCGCTGGGGGTTTGTCCAGTGCGGCCATGGTAGGTCCAATACGTAAAGTAAAGCGACCCCGGAGTAGCCACCGCCTTCTTCTCCAGTGGACGAAACGGCCCGATATTTATTCTTCCAAGTTGCGGCACGAGGTTGATGTCGGTCGGTCCGCCCAAGGTGTGTGGTATCGCGTGCCCTCGATGATAAAGTGGGCCAGCGCTTCATGGATGACCGGCCATGCGGGACGCATCTCTCGCTCCCCCATGGCGGCCTTTGCTGATACCCCACGCCGCAATCAACCGTTCCTTGACGATGTCAAATAAGTAGCAGAATTCGGCAACCGTGGTTTCAACGATTTCTGTCTTCTGACTGGCCCGCGCGTAATCATCGAGCCAGACTTCCACGAGATACGGGACGACCTTTGCCGAGAAGCCTTGGTCCGGCGAGCGCGGATCGACCGTGCGCACCAGACCGGAAAGTCGGGGGTACTGGGCCATCGACGACCTCCAGGGCGCCGTTTGATTTGGAAGGCCGGACGGGTGTACCCGTCCGGCCCCCTTCCCTCAGATGGCCAGCTGATCGCCGATCGGCAGCCGGCGGATGCGCTTGCCGGTCGCCGCGAAGATGGCGTTGCACAGCGCCGGCGCGAAGGGCGGTACCCCGGGCTCGCCGACCCCGCTAGACGGTACCTCGATTCCCGCGGGGACGATGTGCACATCGGTGAGCGGCGGCGACTCGTCGATGCGAAGCACTCGGTAGCTGTCATAGTTGCTCTGCTCGACGCGGCCCTTCTTAAAGCTGATCTCGCCATAGAGCGCGAGGCTCATCCCCATCACCGCGGCGCCCTCGATCTGCGAGCGAATGCGCTCGGGATTGGCGGCGAAACCGCAATCGATCGCCGTGTCAACCCGCGGCACCGTCAGATGTCCCTTCTCGTCCACTGCCGCCTCGACGACGGTGGCGACGTAGGTCAGGAAGCTGCGATGGACGGCAATGCCGAGGCCATGACGCGGCGCCAGCTTGCGGCCCCAGTCAGCCTTCTCCGCCGCGAGCTCGACAACGCGCCTAAGCCGCGCGGTATCGATCGGGTAAGTCTCGAACGGGTCACCGTAGTTCCAAAAATCGGCGACGTCGGGCGACTTGCGGGGATCGACGATGCGCGGCGGCCCGATCAGAGCGAGGAGCACCTCCTTTGGGTCGCGCCCGGTGGCGTTGGCAAGCTCGGCGACAAACGACTGCACAGCGAAGCCGTGCGGGATGTTGGACACCGAGCGGAACCAGCCGATGCGCGTATGCGCCTCCGCCTCGCCGTTCTCGCAACGCAGGTTGGGAATGTCGAACGGATTGTCGACGAACCCCATGCCGAGCTCGAAAGGCGCTTCGTGGGCCTGATCGGCCTTGAAGATCGACAGGATGGTTGGTGCGACACTACGGTGCCGCCAGGCCACCACCTTCCCGCTCCCATCGAGCCCGGCATCGATGCGCTCGGCCGAGACCGTATGAAGGTAGTCGTGCTGAAGATCGTCCTCGCGCGTCCAGATCACTTTCACCGGAGCGCCGTCCATCGCCTTCGACAGCAACGCCGCTTCGAGAACGAAATCGCATTGCGATTTGCGCCCAAACCCGCCGCCCAGCAACGTGACGTGGACGGTCACGTCCTCTTCTTTGAGGCCGAGCTTCTTGGCGAGTTCCTCGCGCGTCCCCCCGGGGCTTTGCGCCGGCGCCCAGGCCTCACACTTGCCGTCGGCGAGCCGCACGGTTGCGCTCGGGGGCTCCATCGTCGCATGGGCGAAGTGAGGAATGTAATACTCCGCGGATACGACCTTGGCGGCCGCCGCCAGCGCCTTCTCGGCATCACCGTCGTTGCGCACGACGTTGCCCGGCCGGCGTGCAGTCTCCTCGAGCTGCGCTTTGAATGCCGCCGAGTCATAGGAGCCGTTCGGTCCGTCGTCCCAGGTCGGATTGAGCGCCTCGCGCCCTTTGATCGCCGCCCAGGTATTGCGCGCGATGACCGCGACACCGCCTAGCGGCTGAAATTTCGCCGGCGCCGGTGTGCCCTCGATCGTCACGACCTTTTCGACCCCGGGCACCTTCATCGCCGCGTCAGTATTGAACGAGACGACCTTGCCGCCGAACACCGGCGGTCGCGCAACAACGGCGTATTTCATGCCGGGGAGCTTGGCGTCGATACCGTAAGTCGAGCGCCCGGTCGTGATGTCGAATAGGTCGACGATCGGTATCGTGCCCTTCCCGATATAGCGAAAGGCGCTGGGATCCTTGAGCTTGATCTGATCGGCCGATGGCGTCGGCAGTGCGCCGGCGGCGGCGGACAGCTCGCCATAGCCGAGCTTGCGTCCCGAGGCCTTGTGGACAACCTCGTGATTCTGCGCTTGAACCTCGGCGACACCGACGCCCCAGCGCTGCGCCGCAGCGGCTTCCAACATCTGCCGCATGGCGGCGCCGCATTGGCGCATCGGCTGGATGCCGTGACGCATGCTGCGCGAGCCGTCGGTGTCCTGATTGCCGTATTTCTCTTCGTCGCCCGGCGCTTGCACGACGCGTACTCGCGACCAATCGGCCCCGAGCTCGTCGGCGACGACCATCGGCAGGCTCGTGCGCGAGCCGGTGCCCATCTCCGAGCGGATGGCAACGATGGTCACGGTCCCGTCGGGCGCGATCGAAACGAAAATGTGGGGATCCCACTTGGCACCGTGGGGCATTTTGTCGGCGCCGGTGGCGTAAGCGAGCGCGGCGCGCGCCGGCACAAACTCGGCTGCGATAACGAGACCGCCGGTGGCGAGCACTCCCTTCAGGAAGCCACGGCGGCTGACGTTCTCAATGACGGCGTGGACGGAGGTCATGTCAGGCTCCTGTGGCAGCCGCCTTAATGGCGGCGGTGATGCGCTGGTAGCAGCCACAGCGACAGATGTTGCCACTCATCGCGTCGGTGATCTCGGTCTCGGACGGGTTCTTTGTCGTCGCTAGCAGTGCCGCGGCCTGCATGATCTGGCCGGCTTGGCAATAGCCGCATTGCGGGACATTCAAGGCGCGCCAGGCTTTCTGCACCGGATGATTGCCGTTGGGATCGAGCCCCTCGATCGTCGTCACCGAGCGACCACCGAGATCGCTTATGGCGGTGATGCAGGCACGGGTGGCCTGGCCGTCGATATGCACGGTACAGGCGCCGCAAAGCGCTGCGCCACAACCGAATTTCGTTCCTGTGAGTCCCAATTCGTCACGCAAATACCACAGCAGCGGCATCGACGGGTCACCGTCGAACGACTGCTCCTGACCATTGACGCGTAACTTGACCATCGGGTCGCCTCCATCTTGTGTTCAAAACGTCCGAGTTACTCGCCGCAGCGGTGCTGCGCGAGACGCGATTGTGGCGCCCTTTTTGATGACGGATCGCCCGGCGGAAGCGCAGAGTCGCCGCGCAGATCTTCGCAAGGGCATTAACCGAAGAGTACCGCCAAGCCCATTCGGGGGACAACAGGTTTGCGTGATGCAACCTTGGATTAAACGCATATGTGGTCACACGTATTGTTCTCGTGCACTATCGGGCCAGGTATGCATGGCAGAGAATAGGAGAGCCCAACGCCTCCGCGCCGGTTGACGAACGAGCAGCTTCGCCTTGCTAAGGAGAACCCTCTTCGAGGCGAGAAATCAGCTGCCAAAGCAACGATGAAGCGCAAATTTACCAGTTAGAGAGAGAATAGTGTGATTGTGACCTCGAGGTCATCAACTAGATGAATGCAATCGCTCTGGTCTTGATCGCTTGCCTGCCCCATATCGGTCAATGCAAGTCGATCGTACAGCACCCGGCTCCGGCCACCGATAAAGAGTGTACTGAGCGCGCGGCAAAGCTGCAGCAGACACTGGCGGGAACGATCGATGACGCCGGCTATCGGCCTATCCAGGTAACCTGCATGTATGCCTATCCGGATCGGAGCGGCGAATGAGAGGTCCGTGGTTCTCGGCGGTTCTGGCCCTCGTCTTGGGAGTGTCGCCTGGCGCATCCGCCGGATCCAATCTAGCCGATGTGGCTCTGGTGCTGGCAGTCGACGTTTCCGGCTCGGTTGATGACGATCGCTTCAAGCTGCAGCGGGAGGGCATCGCCGCGGCGTTGGAGCGCGACGACTTCTCGGCGGCGATCGCGGGCGGGGTAAATCAGACGATCGAAATTGCCGTGATCGAGTGGGCTGAGGAACAGCGCGTCGTGCTGCCTTGGACCGTCATTCACGGCCACGGCGAGCTCACCGCATTGGCAGGACGCCTTCGCCGCGCCGGGCGCTCCTGGGTGCATACGATGACCGATCCCGGCGGCGGTATCGCCGCCGCCGAGCGTCTCTTGGCGGCCCAGCCGCTTGTCGCCGGCCGCCAAGTCATCGACGTGTCGGGTGACGGGAGGCAAAACACCGGCGCGTTGTCGACGGCGGATGCGCGGGATGCAGCGGCGTCGCATGGGATCACCCTGAACGGCCTGCCGATAACCTCCGGTGACGATCCCGATGTCGACGGCTGGTACCGCGCCAACGTTATCGGTGGGCCCGGCGCCTTCCTGGTCGTGGCGAACGGCTACGATGCGTTCGCCGAAGCGTTCCGGCAAAAGCTGATGCTGGAAGTCGCAGGGCGGGCGCCGGGGCAAGAGCTCGCGAACGCCTCGAGCACGTGGCGGCGCGCCCGGTTGCCGCGGGATTAAAAGGCAGGCCCGAAGGCCTGCCGAAAATCACCCTTCGCGGGTCGCTGCTACTGCTGCTTTAAAGCGAACACCCAAACGACCCCGCCCTGGGGAACGTTGTCGCTGAGACCAAGGTTTTGCTTTGCCAACGCGTCCTGGATGCGCTCGGCGTCGACGCCCCAACCCGATTGGACCGCGACGTATTCGGTCCCGTCAACCTCATAGGCCACCGGAGCTCCGGTGATCCCCGAATTGGTCTTTTGCTCCCAAAGGAGGTCTCCGGTCTTGGCGTCGAAGGCGCGGAACATCCGGTCGTTCGTACCCCCAACGAAGACGAGGTCGCCGCCCGTTGCCAGCACAGTGGCGAAGAGCTGCCATGGGAAGTTGTGCTGCCACACCTTCTTGCCGCTAGCCGGATCCCAGGCCTGGAGCTCGCCGTGGTGATCCGATCCGGGACGCACGGTTAGGCCAATGTCTTCGGGCTTTGTTCCGAGCCAGAGCTTGCCGGGTACGAGCGGCTCCTTGATGCCAGTAAAGCCGCCGCAGAAATTGTCTTGAGCCGGAACGTAGACCAGGTGCGTCTTCTGGCTGTAGGCGGCAGACGGCCAGTCCTTGCCGCCCCATAGCGACGGGCAGAACTCGATCCGCTTGCCGAGCACCGGCTTGTGATCGGCGTCAACGGTGAGCTTGCCGGTCTCCGGGTCGACCGACTTCCAGACGTTCGTATAGACAAACGGCCATCCGGAGACGAAGCCGATTTTGTCCGGGCTGCGTTCGAGGACCCAGAAGATCGCATCGCGGCCCGGGTGCACCAGGCTCTTGATCGTCTGCCCGCTTTTCTGCACATCGATCAGCATCGGGGCCTCGACCTCGTCCCAGTCCCACGAGTCGTTTTGGTGGTACTGGTAGAAGGCCCTGATCCTCCCCGAGTCGGGATCGAGCGCCAAGACCGAGCTGGTGTAGAGGTTGTCGCCGGGGTGAAGGCTGCCCGGCCAGGGGGCGGCGTTTCCGACTCCCCAGTAGACAAGGTTCAGGGCAGGATCGTAATTGCCGGTCATCCAGGCGGAACCGCCGCCACTCTTCCAGTCATCGCCTTGCCAGGTCTCGTGACCGGGCTCGCCCGGCCCAGGGATCGTGAACGTACGCCACAATTCCTTTCCGTCGTTGGCGTCATAGGCGACAACATAGCCGCGAACGCCAAATTCTCCGCCCGATCCGCCAACGAGGACCTTGCCGTTGATGACGAGCGGCATCAATGTCAGATATTGGCCCTTGAGGTAGTCCTGAACCTTCTGGTCCCATGCTACCTTGCCGGTCTTCGCATCGAGCGCGACGAGATGGTCATCCGTGGTTGCAAGATAAAGCTTGTCCTGCCACAACCCGACACCGCGACTCGTCGGGTGCAGCTGGAAGAGGTCTTCGGGAAGCTGCCGCTTGTAGCGCCAGATCTCGTCTCCGGTCTTTGCATTTAGAGCGATGACCTGGTTCTGCGGTGTCGCCACGAACATGATGCCATTGTTTACGATCGGCGGGGCTTCATGGCCTTCGTTAACGCCCGTCGAAAACGTCCAGGCCGGGACCAGATTCTTTACATTTGAGGTGTTTATCTTATCGAGCGGGCTGTAGCCTTGACCGTCATAGGTGCGACGGTAGAGCATCCAATTGCCGGGTTCGGGATTGGTGAGCCGCTGAGCCGTGACCGCGCTATAGTTGTTCACCTCACCGGCAGTCGCGATCCCCGGCCACAAGACTGCCGACGCGACCAAACTGCACCACGTCCGTGTTCGCATACGCATTCGCTTCCTCCCGTCTACCAGCCGGTACCGCCGCGTTTCGGCGCGATTTGTTTGACGGCGTGCCCAGCAACATCAGGATATCGCGTCGGCATGATCAAAGTACATCCATTTTCGGAGGCAGAGCGATATGCAATCATTGATTGCTCTAGTTTTCTCTCTGCTCGCATTAAGCATTGCTGCGACTGCGGCTGAGCGGCTGAGATTTTGGAATCTCACAGGTTCCACAATAAAGGAACTCCACCTCGCACCGACAGGAACTATAGAGTGGGGACCCGATCAATGCGCAAACGATCCCGATGGTGCTGTCGACGCCGATGAACGGTTGACACTCAAGAATGTTGTTCCGGGACGCTACGACGTGAGGCTCGTGGACAAAAAAGGCCGGGTCTGCGTAGTACGGAACGTCGAGGTTTTAGCTGGAAGGCCCTACGCCTTTTCGATCTCGGATAAGGACCTGACTGACTGCAGCGAATAAGCGATAGCGCCCGGTGGACACATGCCGGTGACCTCTTTGCCGCCAACTGTGTCGTCGGGAACATCAACCCAATCATTTGGTGCCGTAGGGCCGAAGGTGCCGCGGTCTATGAATGCGCGCCAATGGTCGGTCGCAGGTATTTTCTCAATTCCTTCGGGAACCTTTCCCAATGCAAGGCGGACAAATTCCGGAGGGAAAATATGGCGGTCAAACGAGGAAAATATCCCGGCAATATTGGGAAAACCAAGCCATCGCCATAGTGCCGCGCTTGTGCGCGTAATGGATCGTTGATCGTCGCCCGCGATAACGTCTATTCGGAGAGTCCGTGTTCGGCATCAAAGGAACAGGTCTGCTCGCGGCCGGTCTGCTTTTGGTCTCCGGCCCTAGCGCGTTCGCGCAAGCCCCGGCGCCGGACAGTTCCTCCGCAGCCCCAGACACTTCCTCTCCGGCCTCGGCTGTCACTTTGCCGACCGTACAGGTTGTCGGCGTCACACCCTTGCCGGGTAGCGGCATCGATATCGATAAGGTACCGGCCAATGTCCAGAGCTTGAGCGCAGGACAATTGTGGCCGGATGGCCAAAACGATCTGGTACCGACTGCGGTGGCGCGGCGTCTCTCGCAAGTTAATCTGAATAATGAGCAGGGCAGCCAGTCTCAGCCCGATTTCGTGTATCGCGGCTTCGAGGCGTCACCGATCTCCGGCATTCCGCAAGGTATCGCCGTCTATCAGAACGGCGTGCGGATCAACGAGGCGTTCGGCGACACCGTCAATTGGGATTTGATCCCGCAATTTGCCGTCGATCGACTGACCTTGCAAAGCAACAACCCGGTCTTCGGCTTGAACGCGCTCGGCGGTGCGGTAGCGCTGGAGATGAAAAACGGGTTCAACTTCCACGGTTTTGACGGCCAGCTCGCCGGCGGCTCTTTCGGCAACATCAACGGGTTCGCACAGGAAGGCGCTCGGTGGGGCAATTTCGGCTTTTACGCTGCTTTCGGCGGCACGCACGATGACGGCTTCCGCGATAACTCCTCGACCAATCTCGCCCAGGGCTACATGGATTTAGGGTGGGAGAGCAATCCGTTCACCGTTCATCTTTCGGGATCGGCGGCGGACAACGTCATCGGCGCGACCGGGCCGACGCCGGTACAGCTTCTCGCCCAGGATATAAGAGCCAATTTCACTCTTCCGCAGTCGATCCATAACGAGGCGGAATTGGTACAACTCACCGGAACCTATGAGCCTGCCGATTTCCTGCTGCTCAGCGGCGACGTCTACTACCGGCATTTCAACCAGCATCTGGTCGATGGCAACATGACTGACGTCACGCCCTGCACCAACAACGGCGACTTTTTCTGCCTCGAAGGACAAGACCTTTATCCTGCTGATGTATTGTTCGATTCGAAAGGCAACCAGGTGCCGTCCAGCGTGTTGCCATCCGGGGCGACACCCGGCGAAATCGACATCACGATGACCAACACGAATACTGTCGGTGCCGGCGTTCAGGCGAAAATCACCAATCCGATTCTTGACCGAGAAAACAGTCTGGCGGTCGGTCTCACCGGGGACCACAGCGTTACCAGCTATTCGGCTCACGGCGAGCTTGGGACGCTGCTGCCGCAGCTCACGGTCCTCGGCTCGGGCGTGATCATCGATCAGGGCCTCAGCCCGACCGCATCGCCGCCGATCGAAGCGCCGGCGGGTGTCATCGGCACCAACAGCTATTTCGGCGCGTATGCCACCGACACCTTCAACATCACGCCCAGCCTTGCTGCGACCCTGAGCGGTCGGTTCAATCTCGCTTTGATCGGGCTGACGGATCAGACCGGTATCTCTCCCGACCTAAATGGCAACAACCTTTACACCCACTTCAATCCAGGCATCGGGCTGACCTACAAGATCACCGACAATACTACGGCCTACGTCGGATGGTCGGAAGGAAACCGTGCGCCCACGCCCGGTGAGCTGGCTTGCGCGAACCCGGCTGCGCCCTGCATTCTAGACGCGTTCCTGGTGTCCGAACCGCCTTTGAAACAAGTCGTGTCACGCACATTCGAAGCTGGCTTCCGCGGCAACTTCGCCACCGAGCAAATCCCTGGCCAGTTCCTTTGGAATGTTGGCGTTTATCGTACAAACGCGTTTGACGATATTCTGCTCCTCGCGACACGGATCAATGGCTTCGGCTTTTTCTCCAATGTCGGAGAGACGCGACGCCAAGGCATCGAGGCCGGGCTAACTTATAAATGGAGAAAATTTACTGCTAACCTTAACTACAGCTTCCTCGACGCTACGTTTCTCGAAAACCTGACCTTGTCATCGAACAGTCCTGCCGCCGATGCCAACGGCAATATTTTCGTCCATCCCGGCGATATGATACCTCTGATGCCGCGAAATCGTGTCGTTCTCGATGTCGAATACGAGGTCATGCCACAATGGACTATTGGCGCTGATGCGAAATTCGTCGGGAGTCAGTTTCTTGTCGGCGACGCATCGAACCAGGAGCCCAAGCTGCCGGCCTACGGCGTCGTCAACCTGCACAGCTCCCTCAAGCTCAACCAATGGGCCACGGCCTTTGTCGAGGTCGACAATCTATTTAACCGGACCTACTACACTTATGGCACGTTCACCCAGCTCGACAATCTGCCGCCCGGTGTCAATCTGACCGACCCAAGGACTTTGAGCCCGTCGCCGGGCCGGATTGCTTATGCCGGCATACGCGTCACCTTTTAAAGGAAGTAGGCCTTAAACCTAGGAAGTACGGCTAAAGCCATAAGCTTTAATAGCTACCCAATTCCCTCCGGCCGCATCTGTTCACGCCTGTCAAGTGGCCAGGGGCAATTTTCCCCTTGGCACGGAAGAATTTCCTCGCGAACCCGGTATGCAGCGATGTCTTGCCATGGCATTTTGTGCGAGCTGGACATCGAATGAGGGACGGAGGGCCCGATGTCGCTGCGGTTTCGTCTGATCGGAATGGTCTGCGTTGCCCTCCTGGTAAGTCTCGCGCTGGGTGGGGCAACGGCGTGGATCAACGCCTCGCGTTCGGTGCGAACCGAGATGCGCGCCGCCTTGCTGGTGGGTCGGCAAACGATCGAGAACGCGATCGAGCGGCTGCAGAATTCTCGCGACCCGTCACGCGATTTGGATGACCTGGTCGCATCCTTCGAGGGCAACCGTCACCTTCGCGTTCGGCTTATCGGAGAGGCGCAGGCGATCGCGGCACCGATTGTCGAAAGACCATCTTTCGGCCCGCTGCCTAGGTGGTTCATCCGTCTCATCGGGGTCGGGTCCATCGCTGATCGCGTTCCGGTTGTCGGTGCCGGGCGCGACTACGCCACGATCGTGCTCGAGACCGACCCGCACAACGAGATTCTCGAAGTCTGGAACGAGTTCACCGACAGCCTGGTCACCCCAGCGGTGTTTAGCAGCCTGACGATCTTGCTGATCTACGTGTTCATCGGCCGGGCATTACGACCCCTGGCGGCTCTGGCCGTTGCCCTTGAGCAGGTCGGGGACGGCCGCTATCGGACGCGGATCTCCGGCCGGCTTGCGCCGGAGCTGGCCCGTCTGCGAGACAGCTTCAATCGGATGGCCGCAAGGCTCGCCGACGCGGATGCCGAGAATCGACGCTTAAACGAGCAGCTACTGACTTTGCAGGAACAGGAACGCAGCGAACTCGCCCGGGATCTGCACGACGAAGTGAGCCCCTTTTTATTTGCCATCAGCATCGACGCCGCGTCCGCTTCGCACTTGTTGAACGACGGGCGTGCGGACGAGGCACGAGATCGTGTTCAGTCGATTGCCGACGCGGTTCGTCCTATGCAGCGACAGGTGCGCAGCATGCTCGGCCGGTTGCGCCTAATCGGGCTCGAGGAATTCGGCTTACGCGAGGCGATAGAGAACACTATCGCGTTCTGGAGGCGACGGCGGCCCGAGATCCGCTACCAACTCGCCGTATCGACGGGATGCGAGGGTCTGGGCGAGCTCGCGGGCAGAACGATTTGCCGCATCGTTCAGGAATCCCTCAGCAACGCGGTCCGTCATGCCGATCCCACTCTGATCACCGTATCGATCGATCGACGTGGCGAAGAGGTCCGGGTGGAAATTACCGATGACGGGCGGGGGATGAGCGAGTCGAGCAGGCCCGGTTACGGGCTGGTCGGGATCGGCGAGCGAGTCAGGGCAATGGGCGGCAGCCTGACCTTTTCGAACAAGCCCGGCAACGGCTTCGCCGTGACGGCGCTGCTCCCGTGCGCCCCCCAGCGAGAAGCCGCCTACGTCTCGGTGCCGGCTCTAGAGCCATGAAGATCCTGATTGTCGACGATCACCCTATCGTTCGGGCTGGTCTAAGGCGATTGCTGACCGCAGAGTCCGAGGTCGAAGTTCGCGAAGCGGCCAGCGGCCGAGAGGCGCTGAGTGTCTTCAGAGAGCAGTGGCCGACCCTGGTCATTTTGGATCTCAACCTGCCCGGCATTGGCGGTCTGGAGGTGCTCGCGCGCCTCAAGGCCATCCACCCCGATGCGCGTGTTCTGGTTCTAAGCATGCATGACGACGAAATCCACATCACGCGCGCACTGCGAGCGGGGGCAGCGGGCTATTTGACCAAGAACGCCCCGCCGGAGGAACTTCTCGAAGCGATCGGGCGGGTCGCCGCAGGTCATACCTACATCGAGCGCGAAATCGCCGAGGGGCTCGTATTCGCGAGCATCCGAATGTCGCCGGATCCGCTCAAAGATCTGTCTTCCCGGGACCTCGAGATCCTGCGCCAGCTGGCCCAAGGGCGCACCTTGTCTCAAATCGCCGATACGGTGGGCATCGGCTACAAGACGGCGGCCAACAATTGTAGTCGCATCAAAGCGCGACTCGGCGTGACGAGCACCGCCGACCTGATCCGCATGGCAATCCGCTTCGGCCTCGTCGATCGCGACGCCAATCTTTGGGCTCCGTCGCCCGAGGAGTCCCGGAGTTGACAGAGATGTTGGACGGACTTAGCGTACAATAGTTAAGAACGGGATCTACAGGAGATTGCTATGAAGTGGAAAACGCCGGTCATCATCGAGATCGCAGTAGGGCTGGAGATCAACGCCTACGCTTGCGCCGAGGTCAGATAAGCTATCTGTGCACTGGCGCCGGATCGGGGAACTAGCCTCGATCCGGCGCCGGATTAGAACATCAGAAAATTAAAGGGAGGGTCTGATGCCCAAGATACCGGCTCCTCTGTTGTGGGTCCTCGCGGTTGCCTTCTGGACTATCCCCGCGGTGGCCGCGATGAGCGACAAGGAGAAAACCGAACTCGCTCCGGTTGTCAGCGGTTCTAAAGTTACGCTCGAGCAGGGCCTCGCAGCGAGTAAGAAAAACGGCAAACCCGTCTCTGCCAAGTTTGAAGTCGAGAACGGCAAGCCGCAGCTGTCCGTCTACACGATAAAGGACGGCTCCAAATATTTCGAAGTAATCGTCGATCAGACGTCTCGGCGAGATCGCCAAAGCCGATCCGATCACCGGCGGCGATGATCTGAGTGAAGCGAAGAAGCAGAACGACGGCATGTTCCGGGCGACGCGCGAGCTCCGAGAGGCCGTCAAGGAAGCAAAGCGTGACAACCCAGGCTACAACGCCGTCAGCGTGTGGTCCGAGATGAAGGACAACCACTCCGTGGCCACCGTGACACTGGTGAAGGACAACGACTGGAAGACCGCGGTGATAGACCTTACGGTGTACAAACCGCTTATCAAAGAGTAGCTGCTGAAGTGGCGACCGGCGTCGCATTTGGGCTCGCTTTCGGAGCGGCGATGGCGATCGCCCTACCGATCGCGTCACAGACTTCCGGCGATATCGCCCTCGGCAAGCGGCTCTATCAGGATAAGGCGACCTGCGGGTTCTGCCACGGTTGGTCGGGCGACGGCGCCGGCGACCCGCAATCGCCGGGCAAGGCCGCCAATCTGCGCGAGACCAAGCTCGATCACGATCAGTTGATCGAAACCATCCGTTGCGGCGTCCCCGGCGGGACCGCGATGCCCCATTTCGACAAATTTGCCTGGACCAAGGGCGAGGAGTGCTATGGCATGACCGCCGAGGATGTCGGTGACAAAAAGCCGCCGCCGCCGACCGCTGGTCTGCAAAAGCGCGAGATCGAAGCGATCGTCGCTTATCTCGAGGCCAAGGTGGTCGGCAAGGGTCCACCGACGGTTGCCGATTGCGAGGAATATTTTGGCCAAGGAAGCCTGCGTTGCAAGGAGATGGCAGCCGGCAGGAAACAGTAGCGCACCCATTGAGTGAGGGAGAGACAATGCCTAGCCTTTTCGAACACATAACCGTCAAACGCTCGACCCGTAGTCTCATTGGGGCCGCTGCCGGCGGAGTTATTGCAGCTTTGTTGTCGTCGCCACTGAGCGCTGCGGATGTGACTTTCGAACGTCTGAAGAATGCCGAGAGTGAGCCCGGCAACTGGTTGACCAACCACAAGACCTATGACGCCAAGCGGTATTCACCGCTCGACCAGATCAACCAGTCGAACATCAAGAACCTGCACGTTGCTTTCGTGGTGCAGCTCGGCGGCGCAGAGCCCGGTGGCGACAAGGCGCACGCGCGCGAGCAGTCGACGCCGCTGGTCGAGGACGGTTTCCTTTACATGACCGATGGCTGGAATGACGTTTACAAGATCGACGCCCGCGACGGGAAGAAGGGCCGCATCGTTTGGAAGATGGATCCGGGTGTGGACAAGTCGACGGTGTGGCTGCCGTCCAACCGAGGGGTGGCGCTCTACGGCAACCAAGTTATCGAGCTGACCACCGACGGCCGAGTGATCTCGATCGACAAGGACACCGGCAAGGTCCTGTGGGACAAGAATTATCAGGTCGCTAACACCGACGTCTTCACCAGCGCGCCGTTGATCGTTAAAGACATGATCATCGTCCCCGGCTCCGGAGCGGATATCGGCGGGCGCTGTTGGCTGATGGCGATCGACGCCAAAACCGGCAATATGCTGTGGCGCACCTATTCGGTCCCGGCGCCAGGCGAGCCCGGCCACGAGACCTGGGCGGACGACCACGACGCCTGGAAGACCGGCGGTGGCGCTTTTTGGTATGTCGGAGCCTACGACCCGGCGACCAATTTGATGTACTGGGGGACCGGCCAGCCGACGCCGATGTTCGACGCGGAATACCGGCCGGGCGACAATCTCTATACAAATTCGACGCTCGCCATAGATGCCGACACCGGCAAGATCGTCTGGTATTTCCAGTACACGCCGAACGACAAATACGACTATGACGAGGTCGGCTCGCAGATGATCTATGATGTCACAATCAACGGCGAACCGCGCAAGGTACTCGGCCATTTCGGCCGCAACGGGTTCTTCTACACCCTCGACCGAACTAACGGCTCGTTCATCAGCGCCGCCCAATACGTCAAGAACTTGAACTGGACCAAGGGCATCGATCCGAAAACCGGCAAGCCCGTCGAATACGATCCCGCGAAGAAGCTGCAGCAATATGCGGTCATCAGCGACCGCAAGAGCGGCGAGGCGGATGTCTGCCCTGATGTCCAGGGCGGGGTCAACTTCTTCCCGACTGCGTGGAACCCATCGAAGCACTTGGCCTATGGCGCCGGCATAGACGGTTGTGCCCAGCTCAAGGTCGACGAGACCCGCATGGGTGGCCCGTTCTGGAACGGCGGCATTCCCGTCCGCGGTAAGCGGATGGGGGGCGTAATCGCGGCGGTCGACATGACGACAGGCAAGGTCAAAGCTACGACCCAGCTCGATTACCCCAATTACTCTGGAGTGCTGGCTACTGCCGGCGGCCTCGTCTTTACCGGTACGATCGACGGTACCTTCACGGCCTTCGACGATGAACAGGTAAAGCCGTTGTGGAATTTCAATGTCGGCTCTGCGATGAGCGCCCCACCGATCAGCTACTCTGTCGGCGGCAAGCAGTACATCGCGATCCATGTCGGTGGCGGGGTTCCTTGGAATCTGGGCCTGCTTAAAGCCGCTCCAGAGCTCGAAAATCTCGAGGGTGGTTCCTCGCTGTTCGTGTTTGCATTGGACTGACAACGGGCCGGCGGACGCGACCCGGTGTGAATCGCCGCCCGTGGCTGCACCCGATCGCGGCCCTTCTTACGGCGCTGATCGCCATCGACGCGGGCATCGCTCGCGCCGATGACGCTCCGCGGCGTGCCGACATCTGGAGTCTAAGGCTCGGCACACCGGCAGCCGCCCTGCCAAACAACGATTTTATCGACTATGCATGCGGCAGCAATGGTGGCCCGCCGCAGCTGCCGCTTTCCGGCTGGTCCGATTACGGCAAGTGCTCGCCCGAGCCGAATGGGCTGCGCGAGGTGTATTTTCGTTATGACGACGAGCTCGAATATTGGGCGAGGGCACATCGCGCGCGGACATTGACCGCTCAGAATGCCGGCACCAAGGTGTTGGACTTTCCGGTGATCCTATCGGGGCTCTTCGACGCAAACGGGACGCTCGCCGGTCTGCGTATCGTCACCGACCCGCAAGCGAGCCCGCAGGACCGTAAGCAGGCCTATACGTTGACCAACTTTTTCAAGGCGCGTTACGATAGCGACGGGTGGGATTGCATCGATACCCCTGCGGCGCCCGGCGAGAACCCGGTCGGCACGCTCTACATCAACCGGCGCTGCACCAAGCTCGTGAAGGGCGATATGCGTGCCGTGCTCGACACTAAGTTTCTGCGAAAGCCCGGTCAGGCCGAGTTCAGCGGCTCCGGCAAGCTGACGATCGGCCAGTTCGAGAGCTCGACGCGGCTCGAACTGTTGCGGCCCGACGTCCCGGCCGAGTAGGCACCGGCTACTCGTGAGTTGTGCCGTCCGGCATGATCGTTCCCGCGAGATCGGCGCCATCGAGCTTTGTGTCGGTCAGCTTTGCTAGCAGCAGGCGGGCGCCTTTAAGGTCGGCACCGGCCAAATCGGCGCCGGTCAGATCGGCGTGCATCAGGTCGGCGTTGTGCAGATCGGCGCCTTTGAGATCGGCACCCCTGAGATCGGCGCGCAGCAGGCTGGCCGCCTCGAGATGAGCCCCCATAAGCTCGGCGCGGCGTAAGGTCGTCTGGCCGAGATCCGAGCGCGACAGATCGGCGCCTTT
Source organism: uncultured Alphaproteobacteria bacterium (assembly GCA_963703745.1). GTDB lineage: Bacteria > Pseudomonadota > Alphaproteobacteria > ATCC43930 > CGMCC-115725 > AP-15. The sequence continues at coordinate 1,643,815 of CAVPFL010000004.1, forward strand.
CAACTTGGCGCCGTGCATTTGCGCATCGGCGAGGTCGGCATCGGCAATGTTTGCGCCGTCGAGCTCGGCGAAGGTGAGATGGCTCGATCCCATCATCGCACCCGCGAGATCGGCGCGCGTCAAATCGGCCTCCGCCAGATCGGCCTCGTAGAGCATTGCTTCGCCGAGCCGCGCGCCGGCGAGGTTGGCATGTTTCAAATCGGTCTTGTTGAGATTCGCCCCGGTCAAATTGGCGCCGGCGAGGTTCGCGCCTGCCAATTTCGCGCCATGCAGGGTGGCGCCGGCGAGATTGGCACCTTCGAGATCACCTTGGCTCAAGTCAAAGCGCTTGAGATTCGCGCCGGCAAGGTTGCACTTTGGACAATCCTTGCCGCGCCCCGCCAAAAGATCGCCCGCCGGATCGGGGTCGGCCGCTCTGCCCGCTATCGCGAATGCGAGTAGAAGCCCGAGTGTCAAGACCGGGACGCGGCGCTTCATCGCCTCACTTGAGATCGTCCTTGACCGCATCGAGGCCGGACTGGGCGCAGGCCTCGTCGTTCTGCGCCGTCGAGCCGCTGACCCCGACGCCGCCGATGTGGACCCCGCCTGCCGTCATAATAGGCAAACCGCCCTGGATCACTGCGACCCGCGGCAGAAACGCGATCCCGCCCGGCCGCCGTTCCGGGTTGCTGTAGGCGAGCTCCGCGGTTTCGCGGGTCGAGCGCGGCAGCGCCGCTGCGGTATAGGCTTTGCGCATGGCGACCTCCTCTGAGATCAGCTGCGTGTCGTCCATTCGCGCGAATGCTTTCAGATTGCCGCCGATGTCGAGCACCGCGACATGCATTTTCCAGCCTTGCTGTTGTGCCTTGTTAATGCATGCCTCGACGATCTTGCGCGCAACGTCGAGGGTCAGGATCGGCCGCATCTCCAGCGCCGGTGCCGGTAACGCGACCAGCGCCATCAGGCCACCCAACAGCGCCGCCTTCGCTATTTTGTTCATGGTCTCCTCCCCCTTCTTGTCCGCACTCGCTGCGAACATCCGAGACACGATGTCGCCCCTTCCACTATCATTCCTCGTCATGACGGGCAAAGCTCTCGCCGCAGCGGCCGGGCTCGCTTTGGCGGCGTCGGCCTGGACCGCGGTTGCCGACGATCTGCCGGTCTATCGCGGTGCGGCCGAAGTGACCGGCCCGGCGATGTTGAGCCTCGACGGCAAGCGCATCCTCCTTTACGGGGTCGATGCTCCGGTTCGAGGTCAGCCTTGCTATGTCGGAAATAAGTCATGGGACTGCGCGACGGCCTCGGCGAAGACACTTCTCAACCTCATCGGTGATCAGGAGATCACTTGCGAACAACGTCGGATCGACCAGTTCGGTCGCGTGTTCGCCGTCTGCAAGGCGGGCGAGGTCGACATCAACCGGGCACTGGTCGAGGCCGGGATGGCGGTGGCGCTCCCGAAGGAAACGTCCGACTACGTCGCTGCGGAGGCCCAGGCCAAGGCCAAAGGCATCGGCGTGTGGCGGGGCCCCTTCATCCCACCCGCCGACTATCGCGAAATGCTGGCCGGTCATCCGCAAGAACGGTGAGCGCCGACAGTATGACCTTCCGCCTGTTCGGCAGCGAGCTCGCCAGTCGCGACTACTTTCCGTTGCTGCGCTGGATGATCTTCACCGCCGTAACGCTGTTCGGGTTCGGGATCGCTTGGCGCTATAGCCTCTTCCAGCTGATGATGGCTCAGGACCGGAGCGGTATCTCGGTATTCATCTGCATTCTTTACGTTGCGATCTCGGGCCATTGCCTCGCCTGTGTCGTCGCCGTTTCCCGCGAGATCAATACTGCCCACCGGGTGCGGGATCGCGTCATGAACGGGGTCAACGCGTATCGAACGGAGGGAAGGCGGGTCGTCACCGACGATGGGGCAACGCTGCCGGCGGGACGGATCACAGACTACATCCGCAATCTCGTGGTCAAGGCGGAAAAGCAGGGACGCGAGCGGCGGCTCGACCAGACCTTGCTGCTGCGCGGCCTGGCCGACAAGCTAAGGTCGCCGATGCAGTTCGGGGCCTTCGCCGGCGACGCGCTGTTGAAGCTCGGCTTGCTCGGCACGATCGTCGGGTTCATCCTGATGTTGCTCCCTCTCGCCACGCTCGAAAATTTCGATGCCGCGTCGATGAAGTCGTCGATGAAGGTCATGAGCGGCGGTATGGCGGTGGCCATGTACACGACCCTCGCCGGTCTTGTCGGATCGATCCTGGTGAAGGCGCAGTACTACATTCTCGACAATGCCTCGGCCTATCTGTTTGATGTCACGACCGATCTGACCGAGGTCTTCGTCGTTTCGACCCTGGAACGAGAGGCTCATGGAGGGGTTTAGCAACTGGGATCGAGAGGAGCCGTTCGAACCCTTCACGGTAATGCTGTTCAAGGGGTTACAGGTCGTCGCCTTTCTGTTCTTTCTGGCCTACCTCGCGATGAACCTTGAGGCGCAACAGGGCAATATCACCAGCAAGGCCGAAATGCTGGTGACGGTGAGTTGGCCCGACAACCACCCCGACGACATCGACACCTACGTCGAGGATCCGCAGGGCAACATCGTCTGGTACCACGTGATGGAAGCCGGACTGATGAACCTCGACCGCGACGACCGCGGCGACTACAAGAACACGATCGTCGTCAACGGCAAGACAATCCGCAATCCGGTCCGCGAGGAGATCGTCACGATGCGGGGCCTGATCGCGGGCGAATATGTCGTCAACATCCACCATTATCTCGCGACCACACCCGACCCGGTGCCGGTCAGCGTCAAGGTCGAGAAGCTCAACCCGAAGGTCGAGGTGGTGTTTTATGACCGCCTTTTCCTCGATCACACGGGCGACGAGAAGACCGCGGTCCGCTTTACGATCGATGAGAATGGCAAGGTTACCGACATCAATACGCGTCCCAAATCGCTGATCCGGGAGACCCGAAAAGTCCGTACAAATATCCCGCTGACCGGCGCCGCATTGCACCAGTAAACCATGACGTTGCCGTTGATCGGGGTCGGCTTATCCTATGTCGTCGTCAGCGTCTTGCTGTTGAGCCTCAACCTCGCCTCGCGCTGGTATTGGGGCGTAAAGGCCGCCGCGATCGTGGTCACGAGCTTGTTTTTCGGCGTCTCTTATGTCTCGATCGCAGGACTCATCGGCTGGCCCAGCGAGGCGCGCGTGCCGGAGCGTTTTCAGCTCGATTGGGGGACCGTGGTTGAGCCCGACAAGCTGAATGGCTCGCCGGGCTCGATTTATCTTTGGGTCGAGGCGCTCGACGAGAACAACGTACCGGCCGGCACGCCGCGCGCCTTCCGCGTGCCCTACAGCCGCGACTTGGCGGACCGGATCGGACACGCCAAAGAGCGCATCGAGCAGGGGAAGGACCAGGCCGGCACGGCGCGCGATCTCGACGTCCCGGAGGCCCCTCCGTCCCAGGACCGGCGGCTTGCCGGTGCGCCTCCACGCCGAGAAGAGCCCGGCAGCCCCGGCGATCCGACCGCATTCATCCAGCACATGCCGGCCATCGATTTCCAGGACTTGCCCCCGCCGGCGCTCCCGCCGAAACGGCCGCTATGAGCCTCGACGCCCGGATTATCGACGGCTGGACATTGCCATGGCCCGAGATCCGCGTGCCTCGCTACAGCACTGGCCGCATTGGCGAGTGGCAGCTCAAGCGCCAGTTCCAGCCGGTGCTGCGGGGCTATTTCCGCGGCCTGCAAACCGCCGCCGAGAACTACCTGCTGATCAGGGACGATCGCGTCTGGATGTCGTTGAGCCCGGTCGAGATCGAAAGCCTCGCCCCGCATGTTCCGCATATGCGTGGCCATGTAGTGATCGCCGGCCTCGGCATGGGGTTGGCATTATACAATGCGCTGCTGCGCCCGGCCGTGCGACGGGTCACTGTCGTCGAGCGCGATCCCGAGGTGATCGCCCTGTTCGAAGTGATCCGGGGACCCGACTGGCCTTCTCCCAACCGCTTCACGATCGTACATGCAGACGCCCTTGCCTGGCGGTCTCCCGAGCCGGTCGACTATCTCTACGCCGACATCTGGGACAAAATCGGCGCTCCCGAAGCGGCCACTGACACTCGCTCGATGTGCCGCAATCTGCGTCCCAAAGTGGCCGGATATTGGGGCATGGAAGCCAATTTTGTCTCATTCCTCGCCCGCGACCGGTGCAAGCCACCGGTAACCCGCCCGCAATTCCGAGCGTGGGCCCGACCGCTCGGCGTGCCGATCGCCGCCTATGACAACCGCGCCTGGCGCGAGCGCATCCCAGATGTCGCGACGCAGCTGATCTTCGGCGGCTCGCCCGGCCCGAGCGAGAGGCGTACGAAATCTTGCTCGACTTCCGCTCTTTGAGGGGCAGCCTGCCGATCCTCGTCGTCCTAGCGCTCGTGCTGTCGGCGGAGGCAAGGGCGAAGGACACTGGCTATGTATTCGTCAGTAACGAGAAGACGAACAACATTGCGGTGATCGATCCCAAACAGGATTACAAGATAATCAACTGGATCCCGACATCCCACCGTCCCCGAGATATGAAGTTTGGCGACGACCGCAGACTGCTTTATGTGGCTTGTGGAGATGACGACGTGATCGATGTGATCGATGTGGCCACACTCAAGGTCGCCGATCACATTCCGACGGGTCCGAGCCCCGAGATGTTCCAACTCAGCCGCGACGAGAAGGCGCTGTACGTCTCGAACGAGGAAGGTTCCTCGGTTCAGGAGATCAGCATTGCCGATAAGATCATCGTGCGCGAGATTGCTACCGGTGCCGAGCCCGAGGGCCTCGCCATAAGCGCCGACGGCAAGACCCTCTATGTGACGTCCGAGGTGACTGATATGGTGCACGTGGTCGACGCCCAGACCGGGGTCGTCACGGACAACATCGTTGTCGGGACGCGGCCAAGGCGCTTCCTCTTGCTGCCCGACGGGAAAGAACTCTGGGTCTCGAACGAGTTATCCGGGGAGGTCTCGGTAATCGACCGCGCGGCCAACCGGGTTTCGACGACAATCGACTTCTTGCCGCCCGGATTTCGTCAGGTCGACGTGACACCCGTCGGCATGACCATGACCAGGGATGGGAAATCCGCCATCGTCGCGCTCGGACGCGCGAACCATGTCGCCTTCGTCGATAGAGCGACGAGGAAGGTCGAATACTATGTGCTGGTCGGAAGCCGTGCTTGGGGTGTGGCGCTCAGTCCCGACGAAAAGACGCTTTATGTCGCAAACGGGCTGAGCGACGACCTTTCGATAGTGGACATGGAAAGTCACAAGGCGGTCCGGGCGGTGCCGGTCGGCCGCGTGCCGCATTCGGTTCTCGTCGATGATTAAGGGCCGGCGCGGTTTCGCGACGGCGATACTGGCCGTGGTAATAGGTGTCTTATCCCCGTCAATAGCTGCGGAAACTGAATCGCCGGAGAGGGGCGTTATGAAGCTCGGCTATGTCGAGCTGGCGGACGACCCCCGCTACGCCGACAGGGGAGCCCATTCCGGGATTGTCTTCACCGATCTCGGGCGTCCTTATCAAGGAGGTCAGGTGGCGTTGGAAGACGCGCAGGCGATCGGACGGGTTATTGGGGTGGAGTTCTCGATGGAGAAGTCGACTGCCACATCCGACGACGAGCTCGTGCAGCGCATCTCGGACTGGAGTACGACAGACGGCATTCATTTTATCCTTGCCGACCTCCCAGCCGCGGCCTTGAAGGACCTCGCACGCAGGCTCGCAGATCACCCAGTCTTGCTCTTCAACATCTCGGCTCCGGATGATGCGCTGCGCGGTGTGGATTGTGCGGACAACGTCCTGCACACTTATCCGAGCGAAGCGATGCTTTCGGATGCTTTAATGCAATATCTCGTGGCCAAAGAGTGGATGCAGATCCTCGTCCTGCAGGGACCAGCGCCTGAAGACGCCGCTATGGTGGCGGCGCTGCAGCGCTCGGCGAGAAAGTTCCGCGCGGACATAGTCGAGACCAGGCCGTTTCTGGTAACCAACGATCCACGCAATCGGGAGCAAACCAACATCGTCCTGATGACGGGAGGTGTGCGTTACGACGTCGTCTATGTCGCTGACAGCAGTGGCGAGTTTGGCCGCTACGTCTCGTACGAGACCAGCCTCCCGCGGCCTGTCGTCGGAACTGCCGGGTTGGTGCCGACGGCATGGTCTTGGAGCTGGGACAGGGACGCCGCGGTGCAGCTGCAGCATCGCTACGAGAGGATCGCCCAGCCGCGCCGCATGAATGGCGCCGATTGGGCGGCTTGGGAAGCCGTCAAAGCAGTGACGCAAGCGGTAATGCGGACGCGCTCCACCGCCTTCGACGCGGTGAAGGCGTTCCTTTTGGGCGACAAGCTCACTCTTGACACGGTTAAAGGCAATCCTGGCTCATTCCGCGCATGGGATCATCAGCTCCGCGCGCCGGTGTTGCTCAGCACGGCTGACGCCGTCATCGAACGAGCTCCTTTGCCGCAGTATTTACATCAGACCAATGTGCTCGACACGCTCGGCATCGACGCGCCGGAGACGGCTTGTCGTTTCTGACATCGCCGGGGCCGGTGCTCCTTGCGTTGGACGGATCGACCGGAGACTGCAATGAACCCAGTGGCGCGCTTGGCTGGAGGGCTCGCCCTCGTCTTGGTCTGGCTGGTCTCGATCGCGCAAATCCGAGCTCAGGACCGGCCCACGCGGCTCAACGTCTGGGACATTCATATCGGCGAGGCGGCTTCCGAGATCCCCGACGGCTTCGTCAACTATGCCTGCGGCACGGACGGCGGGCCCCCGTCGGTCCCGCTCGCGAACTTCACTGAATTCAGGAAGTGCAGAGCTGACGCCAATGGTCTGCACGAGGTCTATTTCGAGTACGACGATGAGCTCGAATACTGGGCGCGCGCTCTCGACCTCAAGGAGGAGATCAGGATGTACGCCGGAACAACGGCATACGAATTCCCGGTCGTGGCCTCGCTGCTGTTCGACGACGCGGGGCTGGCCAAGGGCGAGCGCCTGGTCACCGACCCGCGCCAACAATTGTCGCGCGACCGCAACGAGTTCTGGATACTGGCGGATTTTATCCGCCATCGCTTCGGCGACGAGGGCTGGGAATGCAAGGACTTGCCGCCCGAGGAGGGAGAGAGCCCGGCCGGCTCCAATTTTATCAAGAATCATTGCGAGAAGACGCTGGGTGGCCTGCACCTCTTTCTCGAACAGCGTTATTTCCAAAAAAAGGGCCAGCAATTTCTCGATCCCTACACCGGCAAACCCCGGATGGATGATTATGAGAGCGCGACCCGCTTCGAGATGTACGATGCCGCATTGCCGCTCCGGAAAACTGGCGTGAACTGACGCCGCCGCCTCACTGCCCGATGGTGCCGTCCACGAGGAGCGCGCCATGCGTCTTGATGCCGTCGGTGACGGCGTCGTTCAGATCGGCTTGTTGCAGGCGCGAGCCGCGGAAATCCCCGTTGGTGAGGTCAGAGCCGGAGAGATCGGCTTTATAGAAATCGGCCCCTCTAGCGGAGACGCCGATCAGCTTGGCATCCCGGATGCGAGCTCGGACAAAGCCCGCTCCGTCGACCACGGCGGAGGTAAGGTCGCATCGGCTGAGGTTCGCACCATTGAGGTTCGATTGCTTTAGGCTGGCGCGGGACAGATCGCTGCCTGGCAACTCCGCGTCCATGATTGTGGACAGTGAAATATCTGCGCCCCGCAGCACCGCCTGGGTCAGGCGGCCATGGGCCAGATGGACCTCGGTCATAATGGCTCCTTCCAGCTGCGCGCCGCTCAGGTCCGCCCCATAGAGGAGCGCCCCGCTCAGATCGGCGCCCGTCAATAAAGCGCGTTTTAGGTCAGCCTTGTTGAGGTTGGCGTCCTGCAGCTTGGCATGCTCAAGCCGCGCGTTCCCGAGCTTGGCGCGATGCAGCACAGCGCCAGTAAGATCGGCGCCGGTGAGATCGGCGCCGCTCAGATCACGGCGCTTCAAATTGGCTTCGCGAAGATCGCAACCCCGGCAATCCTTGTTTATCCCTGCCAGGAATGCTTCACGGTCGGGCGGGCTGCTCGGCCCCGCTGGCTGATCCCCGGCAATCGTGGCCCCGGCCGCGAACAGGAGCAAGAGGGCTGCCCCGACCCCGACGAAGGAGCTGGGGACCGGAGTGGTGCGGTTGGTCGTTCGGCGATGCATGCGCGGCCTCCGAAGCTGATTGCATGGGCAGCTTCGCAGTCTATAAAATTGTAAACCGACCACAAACGACGACTGTACATCCCGCTCGCCGGAATGTTCAATCAGCCTCTTGTCGGGGGAGGAAACATGATTACGGCGCTCTTATTGCTGGTGATGGTAATGTTAGCGGCGCCGGTCGAGGCAAACCAGATCGCCGGGCCGGCCAACGCGGTTGATTCCACGGTGATCGAGGTCAACGGCCAACGCATTATGCTGTTCGGCATCGACTCGGTAATGCGCAAGCAGAATTGCACGATCGACGACAAAATCTGGCAGTGCTGGGCGGCGGCGGTGCGCGCGCTTGAGATCTTGGTCGATCAAGGCGCGGTAATCTGCGACGTGATCGGCGAGCCCGACGTATACGGCCGCCTCCTAGCTCGCTGTAATATCAACGGCCAGAGCCTAAACGAACAACTTGTTCGCAAGGGCTATGCCGTCGCTAGGCCCAGCGAGACGACGGACTATGTCGCAGCCGAGGCTGCGGCCAAGGAGGAAAAGCTCGGTCTTTGGCAGGGGAAGTTCCTGATGCCGGCTGAGTTTCGGCGGGCTGCCGGCATTTTCGTGGAGCGTCCATGATCCGTTGCAATGGCCGTTTTGGTGCCACGGCTTCTTGCGCAACTGCATTCGCGGCGATGGCTGCGGTGGCGACTGTCTTGGCAGTGGCGCCCGCGGCCGTGGCACAGGATGTGGCCAACGGAGAAAGGATCTGGAAGAGCAAGGGCGGATGTCCACAGTGCCATGGGTGGGCTGGTGACGGCTTCCCCTCCGGCTTCCACTCCGAAGGCAATGCTCCATCGCTGCGCGAGACGCAGCTCACTCGCGATCAAATTCGCGAGACGATACAATGCGGGCGGCCGGGAACGCCGATGCCGCATTTTGACCGCTTCGCCTATACCGACAAGCGCTGCTATGACATGATCGCCGCGGATCTCGGCGACCTGGAACCAATCCGTGCTCCGACCACACTGCAATCCTATGAGATCGATGCCGTGGCCGACTACGTCGCTACCAAGATCAAGGGCGCGGGCCTAGTGACGCGGGCGCAATGCATAGGGTTTTTCGGTGAAGCGGGAGCTGAATGCGATAAATATCCCGAGCGGTGATCGTATCCACGCGCCCTGGTGTCGGGAAGCGGAGCCAAAATAAAGCAGCCTCCCGGAGGGACGGCCGCTTCGTCGTCGGCAGCTTGATGCGGCCTCAGAGGCTGAAGACGAACAGCATGGAGGTGTTCTGCATGTCCTTCAGCGCGGGCGTCTTGTTCAGCAGGTCCCGGGTCTGCGCGTTGCCGCCGATCAGCACGGCCACATATTGCTTGCCGTTGACCGCGTAGGTCATCGGGGGTGCCGAGCTGAAAGAGCCGGTGTTGAAGCTCCACAGCGGCTTCAAGGTCTGATCATCGAGGGCGTAGACCGTTCCGTCGGTGGTGGTCGTGAACACGAGGCCGCCCGCCGTCGTCGTGACACCGGAGGCGACGCCGTGATCCGTCAGCTGCTGGGCGACCTTCTTGCCGGTCGACGGATCCATCGCAGTCACGCTTCCCTTGACGTCCTCCGCATTGGCGAACTTGCCTCCCAGCCAAAAGTCGCCGCTGTTGTCGTTGAGCGGATCGACGGTGACGAACGAGCAGGCCTCGAGGCCGCCACCATAGGACAAGTGGGTGCGGAGACTATAAGAGGTCGGAAAGTAGTTCACACCGCCTTGGATATTCGGGCAGCCCTGCAGCCTGTTTTGTTCGCGCCGCGACGCTTTGCCGATCTTGTAGGTCTGCAGAGCTTTGCTTGGATCGTATTCGATCGGTTTGCCGGTCTTGGGATCGATGCCGTCCGTCCAGTTGATCTTCTGGGCGTATTGTGCGGCTGAGATGAACTGCCCGTTGTTGCGGTCCAAGGTGTAGAAGAAGCCGTTGCGACCGAAATGCGCAATGATCTTGCGATCCTCGCCGTTCACCTTGGTATCGATCAGCTGATTGATCCCGACCTCGTCATAATCGAGGAAATCGCCGGGTGTGTACTGGAAGTACCATACCTTCTTTCCGGTGGCAACGTCTAAACCGAGCGTCGAGTCGGTGAACAGATTGTCGCCCGGGCGATATTCCGGATCGAACATCGGAACCGGCTGGCCGGTGCCCCAGATTGTCAGCTTGGTCGTCGGATCATATGAGCCGGTGACCCAGAAGGACCCGCCGCCATGCTCCCAGGCATTGGTGTCGCCTTTCCAGGTCTCGCTGCCGGGTTCGCCGGGGGCCGGAACAGAGTAGGTCCGCCAGAGCAGCTCGCCTGTATCCGCGTTCAGCGCATCGATATGGGCCCGCGCACCTTGGTCGCCGCCGCTGCCGCCGACGATAAGCTTATCGTCGATGACGAGCGGAGCCGACGTCAACGTGCAGTGGGTGCGCTTGGGATCGTCGAATTGGACCGTCTTGACGAGTTCGCCGGTGTCGGCCTTGGTCCAGAGGACTTTGCAATCGGCCGTGACAGAAATAACAAAGTTCTTGTACAGGGTGACGCCGCGGTTCGTGGCGACCATGAAGTCGGCTTTGTTGGTACCCGGATCCATGACCCAGGCGATCCGGGCCTTGGCCGGTTCCTTGACGTTTATCCTGTAGACTGCGCCGAAGCCGTCGACGACGTACATGGAGCCATCGTCAACGAGAGGCGTGCTCTGATGGCCGCCCAAAGGGACTTTGCCCAAGCCTTCAACGCCGCCAAGCGCGACCGTGAAAGCGACATGAAGATCCTTGACGTTGTTCTTGTTGATCTGGTCGAGCTCGGAATAACGATGCGCAGCGTAGTCTTTGTTGACCATCAGCCAGTTCTGCGGCTCCTTATCGGCGGCCAAGAGCCGCGGCGTCGTGACGTCTCCGGCCATCGCCAACAGCGATGTCGAAGCGAGCATGGTTGACGCCAGAAGTCCGATGCGGAAGATCGAGCGGTCTTTCATGGTTCCTCCTCATCACCTTTCTAAGGCGATTGGCTCTAATTTAATCGGTGCGGGTGTCGCGATCGAACGCCTGGTCTGACCCCCGAAACATTTCAACAGCCTGCATCCCGGCTGGCAGATCGAGACCGCGAGGCGATGCCCTATCCCCAATACGGTAAAAACGGTAACATCGTTCTCGCCGCACTTCAACATTCTGTGACTTTCGCGGCGTCGTACAATGACCGCCTTGAGCATGGCGCAGATCAAAGGGCGGCGCAGATCAAAGCGTGACGCAAACGCATCCTGGACGTGGCGAAGCGGCTATCTTTGGCGGCTCACCGGGTCTGAGCGCGAGCAGTCAGCGAGCACAGTCGGCAGCAACACCTGCAGCACTCTCGATGCCGCCCAGCAGGTGAAGTCGAAATAGCGGCTCGGCATAGCTTTCCGAGGTGTGGCCCATCGCCGTGTACCAGCTGCGGCCGCCGTCGATCTGCTGACACCACGCAATTGGGTGGTCGGCGCCCATTTTGCCGCCGGAATAAGTCGTTTCATCGACCGTCGCCAGGATGTGGGCGGCGCCGCGCGGGTTGCTGCGGAAATTGTACCATTCGTCAGTGCGCTCCCAGGCCGCCGGCAAGCCTTTCGTCGAAGGATGGCTAGCATCCTCGATGCGGACCGTCGCACGCTGGATCACGGGGTGGCTGGCGAAATAGGCGCCGACGAGCCGCCCGTACCAGGCCCACTGATACTCGGTGTCGCTTGCCGAGTGGATACCAACAAACCCGCCTCCCGATCGGATGTAGCGCTCAAAGGCGGCCTTCTGGCCGGGGTCGAGGATGTCTCCGGTCGTACATAGGAAGACGACCACCTTGTAGCGAGCCAGCTCCGTGTCGGTGAAGCGCGCGGCATCCTCGGTGCTGTCGACGGCAAAACCGTGGTCGGCCCCGAGCGCCATGACGGCGGCGATCCCGTGCGGGATGGAGTCGTGGCGAAAAGCGCTCGTCTTCGAGAACACGAGCACGGCGAACCGGGGCTGCGCGCGCTGCGCCTCCGCACGGTGGATCGAGGACCCGGCGAGTACCGCACACACTATTACCAGCAAACCAACGCGCCGTTTCACCGAGCTCATCGGCCGCCACGGCTGCGAGTTGACACGGTTCCGCCGCGGGCATACCTTGGCGCGCGCAAAAACAGAGGCGAAGGAAATGGCCATGAAGTGGAAGACTCCTGTCATTATCGAAATCGCCGTCGGGCTAGAGATCAACGCCTACGCCTGCGCCGAGGTCAAATAAGCTTTTTCGAACTGTTGACGCCGGCGGATCCGGCGAGGCAATCGGATGGTTTGTGCGGTTGTCCTCGGCTCTGCCGCCGGCGGCGGTTTTCCGCAGTGGAATTCGAACGCGCCGGCCTGTCGGCGCGCGCGCCGAGGTGACGCAGCTGCGAGCGTGCGTTCGCAGGTGTCGCTTGCGGTGTCTGCGAACGACAAAGACTGGTTGGTCCTGAACGCCTCGCCCGATCTGCGCCTGCAGATCGAGGCGACGCAGTGCTTGCATCCGCGCGAAGGATTGCGGTCGTCGCCGATTACCGGGGTGGTGCTGACTGGCGGCGATGTCGACGCGATCGCCGGCCTGTTGCACTTGCGCGAGCGGCACCGCTTCGACGTCTACGCTCCCACACGGGTTCTCGCGATCATCGCTGCAAACCCGATTTTCGACGTACTAGCGCCGGATCTTGTGCGACGCGTCGAACTGCCGCTGGAGGAGCGGATAGAGCTGGCCGGAGCGCCGGACGCCTCAGGCTTGGCCGTCGTCGCATTCGCCGTACCCGGCAAGGTGCCCCTCTACCTCGAACCGTCCGGGCAGGATCCGGGAGTGAGCGAAGAGGGCGATGCAGTCGGGCTCGAAATCATCGAGACTGCGACCGGGAAGTCCTTCTTCTTCGTGCCCGGCTGCGCGGCGATGACCGAGCAGCTGCGTACGCGCCTCGCCGGCAGCCCGCTCGTCTTCTTCGACGGGACTTTATGGCGCGACGACGAAATGATCCAGCTCGGGGTCGGCAGCAAGACCGGCAAGCGCATGGGGCATATGAGCATGAGCGGCGAGGACGGCACCATCGCCGCCTTTGCTGATCTCGGCGTCGGCCGCCGGATCTTTTTACACATCAACAACTCGAACCCGGTTCTACTCGACGACTCGCCGGAGCGGCACATCGCAAACGCGGCGGGCTGGGAAATTGCCTATGACGGCATGGAGGTGACGCTGTGACCGGATCGCTGCTCTCTCCCGAGGGGCTAGAAACCCAGTTACGCGCAATCGGTGCCGAGCGCTACCACGACCGCCATCCCTTTCATCACCTGATGCGCGACGGCAAGCTCGACCGCGGCCAGATCCAGGCCTGGGCGCTCAATCGCTACTACTACCAGGCGCGCATTCCCGCGAAAGACGCCTATCTGGTCGCCCGGCTGCCGACCCCGGCGCTGCGACGCGAGTGGCGCCGGCGAATCCTCGATCATGACGGTGAAGACGAGAATACCGGCGGGATCTCCCGTTGGCTCAGGCTGACCGACGGTCTCGGCCTCGATCGAGCCTACGTAATCTCGACCGCCGGGTTACTGCCGGCCACCCGTTTTGCGGTAGACGCCTACGTTAATTTTGTACGCGACCGGTCCCTGCTGGAGGCGGTGGCCTCGTGCCTGACCGAGATGTTCTCAACGCAAATCATCGCCGAACGGGTCGAGGGCATGCTGCGCAACTACGACTTCGTCAGCCGCGACACTCTTGCCTATTTCACACCGCGACTGACCCAGGCACCGACCGATGTCGCCTTCGCCCTCGGCTATGTCAAAGAGCATGCCGATACTCCGGAGAAGCAGGCGCTCGTGCTCGATACGTTGCGCTTCAAATGCGACGTCCTTTGGACACAGCTCGACGCGCTCCATTTCGCCTACGTCGAGCCGCGTCTTATTCCACCCGGCGCCTTCGTCCCGGATAAAGCGCAACGATGACGGCTTCGGCATCATCGATCGAAGGCAGCGCCGTCTTCGATTTTGCGCCACATGTGCGTTTTCGCTTCGACGAGCGTCGGAAAGCCTGGATCGTGCTTGCGCCGGAACGGCTGTTGCTGCCGGACGAGCAGGCGGTCGCGATCCTGAGCTTGATTGACGGCAAACGCGACGTCGATGCAATCATCGACGAACTCGCTGGCCAGTACGACGCGCCGCGCGCAGTCATCGCGGGCGACGTGCTGCCGATGCTGCAGGATCTTGTCGACAAGAAAGTATTGCGGCAGTGACGCTAGCCGAGCCACCGCTGGCACTCTTGGCAGAACTGACGCATCGCTGCCCATTGCGCTGTCCCTATTGCTCGAACCCGCTGGAGCTCGCACGCGCCAGCGCCGAGCTAGATACAGCGAGCTGGAGCCGCGTGTTCGACGAAGCGGCCGCACTCGGTGTCCTTCAGGTCCATTTCTCCGGCGGCGAGCCGCTGGTGCGGCGTGATCTCGTCGAACTCGTCGCCAATGCCGCCAGGTCTGGTCTCTACGTCAACCTGATCACGTCCGGCATCCGGCTCGACGCCGACCGTCTGGCCCGGCTGGTCGAGGCGGGGCTCGAACACGTCCAGCTCAGCCTGCAGGATTCCGATCCCGCCTCAGGCGATCGGTTCGCCGGTCTCGTCGGCGCGCAACAGGCAAAGCATCGGGTCGCGCGCCTGGTGCGCGAGGCAGGGCTGCCGCTGACCGTCAACGCGGTCGTGCATCGGCAGAATCTGGAACATCTCGAAGACATTATTGATCTCGCCGTGATGCTTGGCGCCGACCGGCTCGAGGTTGCCCACGTGCAATATTATGGCTGGGCACTGGCGAACCGGGCGGCACTTCTGCCGAGCCGGCACCAGCTCGACAACGCGACCGCGACGGTCGACGCCGCGCGTACCCGCCTCGACGGCCAGCTGGTCATCGACTACGTCCCGCCGGATTATCATGCGCATCGTCCTAAGGCTTGCATGGGCGGCTGGGGCCGACGTTTTTTGAACATCACTCCGTCGGGCAAAGTGCTGCCGTGCCATGCCGCCGAGACCCTGCCGGGTCTAGATTTTCCGACCGTGGGCGAGGCCAGCCTCGCGGAAATCTGGTACAACTCGGCGGCCTTCGCGCGATTCCGCGGCACGGCGTGGATGCCCGAACCCTGCCGCTCCTGCGAGCGGCGCGAGATCGACTGGGGCGGTTGCCGCTGCCAGGCCTTCGCGCTGACCGGTGACCCTGCGCGCACCGACCCTGCCTGCGCACTGTCCGCCGATCACTCGTTGCTCGCCGACGCGCGCCGCGAGGCCGAACGAAGTCGCACCCGAGTTCGTCTATCGCCAGATTTCCAACTCTGCACCGCCGCGCCCACTCGTGCTGCGATCCCAGTGAACATCTTCCGGCCGGCGTTTGCCGTCGCTGCAGTGTTCGTCCTTCTTTGGCCGGCGCCCGATCGCAGCGAAACTGCTCGGTTGGCGGTCAGCGAAATCGCCGCGGGGGTCTTTGTCCACAACGGGGTGCATGAGGAGGCCACTCCGGCGAATGATGACGCAATTGCTAATATCGGCTTCATTGTCGGAGACGACGCCGTGGCGGTGATTGATCCTGGCGGCAGCGCTAGGGAGGGTCGCGAGTTGCGCACCACGATCCGGGCGCTCACCGATCGGCCGATCCGATATGTGATCCTGACCCACGTCCATCCCGACCACATCTTCGGTGCCGCAGCTTTCGGCGACGACCATCCCGATTTTGTCGGGCATGTCAAATTGCCGGGCGCCCTCGCACAGCGCGGCGACTATTACCTGCGGCGAATTCGCGAGACTCTCGGCAGTG
This sequence comes from uncultured Alphaproteobacteria bacterium, assembly GCA_963703745.1. GTDB lineage: Bacteria > Pseudomonadota > Alphaproteobacteria > ATCC43930 > CGMCC-115725 > AP-15. Next base: position 1,659,804 of record CAVPFL010000004.1, read on the forward strand.
AGGCGGAGGGCAGCGAGGTGGTGGCGCCGACCATCCTCGTTTCCGCCAGGCTCGATCTCGATCTGGGCGGACGGCGTCTGGTGGTGCGCGCTCACGGTCCGGCACATACCGACAACGACCTGACGATCTTCGACGAAAAGACGCGAACGTTCTGGCTCGCAGATCTGCTGTTTGTCGACCGCATCCCGGTCATCGATGGCAGCCTGGTCGGCTGGCTCAGGCAACTCGACGAGATAACCGCCATACCGGCAGACCGAGCCGTTCCAGGGCATGGTCCGGTAACCGTGCCCTGGCCGGCAGGCGCAGACTCGGAGCGACGCTATCTCGAAGCCGTCGCGCGGGATACCCGCGAAGCTATCAAGGCCGGGGTAGGCATTGCCGATGCCTACCGGCAGGTCGCAAACTCGGAGCGCGGGCATTGGTTGCTCTTCGACGAGTATCACCCGCGCAACGTAACGGCGAGCTACAAGGAACTCGAATGGGAGTAACCTCAGCCATGCTTGGTCGAGTTGCTTTATCCTTCCTGTTGCTCGGTTTTGGGCTACCGGGATTCGCCCGCGCAGAGCAGACCGAGGCGGAACGTACGGCCCGCTGGTCCGATCTGCGGCATGCGATCTTTGGCGATCGGGCAGTCGAGGATGCTGGCGACAGCGTCGCGATCGATGCCCCGGCACGCGCCGAGGACGCCGCAATTGTGCCGGTGGCGATCCGCGTCGCGGCACCGTTGGCTCCCGAAATCCGCGGCTTGTATCTGATCATCGATAACAATCCGTCGCCGCTCGCGGCGCACTTCATGCTCGGGCCGATCGCGAACGCACAAGAAACCGCGACCCGGGTCCGCATCGACGATTACACCTACCTCCATGCCGTCGCCGAAACAGCGGACGGACGCCTCTACGCAACCGCACGGTTCATCAAGGCATCCGGCGGTTGCTCAGCGCCGGCGAGCAAGGACCAGGCCCTCGCTCTCGAGCGCCTAGGCAAGATGAAATTGAGCCTTGCCGACCGTGCGAGGCCGAATGAACCACTCAAGGTCAAGCTGTTGATCAGCCATCCGAACAGTTCGGGCCTCCAGATGGATCCGGTGACTCGCAACTACATCCCGGCTGATTTCATGCAGACGCTCGACGTTACCTATAACGGTCAGTCGATATTTCGGCTCGAGTCAGACATCGCCATCAGCGAGGATCCGAGCTTTAATTTCAGTGTCCGCCCGTCCGACCCTACGGGTCCGGGGGTGATCAGGGCGGAGGCGCTCGACAGCAGTCAGCGGCACTTCGATCAAAGCTGGCCGGTTCCGGCCGCCCCGCAGATGTGAGCACGGCAGTGATCGCCCTCACCGGCACTGCAGGTTGGCCTCAGCCTGAGCACGGTGCAGCTCCTCGATGACTGCCTTGATCTGCGGGGGATCGCGGAACAAGCCGACCCGCCCGCCGACCCCGCCGCCGGCCTGCAGGCTGAGCGCGGTCTCCGCCTGCTCGTAATGGGAATAGGGCATCTGCGAGGCAATCGTGTCGATTGCACAGGAGCATTTCAGCAATGCCTCGCGCGTATTGCCGTTGGCCGCCATACACCCGATCACGTAATCGGCTCGGGCAGAAGTCGGGTAGTCGTTGTCTTCGGCGCAGGCGGGTCCTGCAGCCAGCGCGAGCACAAGGAGGCCGAGCGCCGAGAAATGGGAACCGTTATCCCGGCGAAGTTCGTTCCGCCGCCGTCCCATGAAAGGAATATCCATTGACCGCGCTTGTCCTCGTTTTTTGCTTGCAAGGTGCGCCCACCTCCTGCACCGAGCAGCGTCCGATCGAAGATCTATCGCTTGAAGCGTGCCTGGTGCGCGGCCAACACTATGCCGCGGAATGGCTCGCCGAACACCCAAAATGGATGCTGTCGCGCTGGCGATGCGAACACAACGTGCCGCCTCAAAAACCGGCATAGGCGCTCCTCCGGCGATGGGAAAGTGCTCACCGACTTTCCTCAATCGCGGCAGCCTTGTGCGTCATGCCGAACTGAAATAGCATCGCGTATTAAGATATTTGGCCGGACCCGACAACTATGCTAGGGGACGGCGGTTAGCGAATCATCGAGGGGAGGAAGGAAGGCGATGACACTATCTCGTTTCTGGATCGTAACGCCAATGCTCGCTCTATTCGCGGGTACGGCTGGTGCCAATGACGAACTCATCAAGCTCTCGAAAGACCCAAACCAGTGGGTCATGCCGAGCGGCGACTACGCAAACACGCGCTACAGTGAGCTCAAGCAGATTAACAGGGACAACGTCAAGAATCTTCGTCCGATGTGGACCTTCTCCACAGGGGTGCTGCGCGGTCATGAGGGTGGCCCCCTGGTCATCGGCGACGTTATGTACGTGCACTCGCCGTTCCCGAACTACGTGTTCGCGCTCGACCTCAACAATAACGGGCGGATTTTGTGGAAATACGAGCCGAAGCAGGATCCAACTGTCATCCCAGTGATGTGCTGCGACACCGTCAACCGCGGGGTCGCTTATGGCGACGGCAAAATTTTCCTCGATCAGGCCGACACAACGCTGGTGGCTCTCGATGCGAAGACCGGCAACGTCGTGTGGAGCGTTAAGAATGGCGACCCGAAGAAGGGCGAAACTGGGACGAGCGCTCCTTTGGTTGTGAAGGACAAGGTGCTTGTCGGTATCAGTGGCGGCGAATTCGGCGTTCAGGCGCGGGTCACGGCCTACAACATCAAGGACGGCTCGTTGGCTTGGAAGGCCTATTCGGAAGGGCCTGACAATGAGATCCTGTTCGACGCCAACACGACCGAGCTCGGCAAGCCCGTCGGGAGGGACTCGTCGACCAAGACCTGGCAGGGCGATCAGTGGAAGATCGGCGGCGGCGGAACCTGGGGTTGGCTCTCATACGATCCGCAGCTCAACCTGATCTATTATGGCTCGGGCAATCCGAGCACGTGGAATCCGGTGCAACGGCCGGGCGACAATAAGTGGTCAATGACCATTTTCGCCCGCAACCCGGATACCGGGGTCGCCAAGTGGGTCTATCAGATGACGCCTCACGACCAGTGGGACTATGACGGCGTCAACGAGATGATCCTGGCTGACATCAACGTGAAGGGGCAACCAACCAAGGCACTCGTGCATTTTGACCGGAACGGCTTCGGATACACGCTCAATCGTGAAACCGGGGCATTGCTGGTCGCGGAAAAATACGATCCGAAGGTCAATTGGGCGACCAAGGTCGATATGCAGACCGGCCGGCCGCAGGTCGTGGCTGAATATGCCCCAGGCTCCAAAGGTGAAGACGTCAACTACAAGCAGATCTGCCCTGCGGCCCTTGGTTCGAAGGACCAGCAGCCGGCTAGCTTCTCGCCAAAGACCGGGGTGTTTTATGTGCCGACCAACCACGTCTGCATGGACTACGAACCCTTCAAGGTGTCGTACACCGCCGGCCAGCCTTACGTCGGGGCGACACTGTCGATGTACCCGCCGCAGGGCGAGAATAATCTCGGCAACTTCATTGCGTGGGATGCAGGGACAGGCAAAATACTCTGGTCCGATCCTGAGCCCTTCTCGGTGTGGTCAGGAGCCTTGTCGACTGCAGGCGATATCGTCTTCTACGGTACGCTCGAGGGTTACCTGAAGGCGGTCGACAGCCAGACCGGCAAGGAACTCTACCGGTTCAAGACCCCCTCCGGGATCATCGGTAACGTCAACACCTTCACCCATGGCGGCAAGCAATACATAGCGGTGCTGTCGGGGGTCGGTGGCTGGGCGGGCATCGGCATGGCTGCCGGTTTGACCAAAGACACCGATGGGCTCGGCGCGGTCGGCGCCTACAAGGCGTTGGCCAACTACACCCAGCTCGGGGGCGTCCTGACGATTTTTGGCTTGCCCGAATGATCGTCGGATAATTCCGCACCGGCGCAAGGCCGGCGTCCCGCGGTCGGGTCGCCGGCCTTTTCCTAGCGGGAGGATGTTCGTGTGAGAGTGTTGCCGCCGCTCTTCTGCGTTGTCGCGGCGCTCTTTCTGGGGTCGAGCGGCACTCTGGCGGCAGAGAGCAATCGGTCGACGGAAACGGAAAAGCCCTATACCGTCGTGGGCGGCAAAGTCGACAAGAAGACCTTCAACGGCTGGCGCCGCTATACCGAATCCTGCATGCGGTGCCACGGGCCGGACGGAGCCGGCAGCTCCTATGCCCCCGATCTGGTCAACTCGGTCAAGCACATCACGCAAGACGAGTTCAACGATATCGTCGTCAACGGGCGGACTAACGTCAATGCAGCCGCCGAGAACGTGATGCCACCCTTTGGCGAGGTCGAAGACGTGGTCACCTATCTCGACGACATCTGGGCCTACCTGAAGGCTCGTGCCGATGGCGTGCTGGGCCGTGGCCGACCGCCGCGGATCGGTGACTAGGGTGTTCGGCATGCGTCGGCCCAGCGCCGCGGTGCTGATTGGGGTGCTGCTCGCCGGCGGCGGGCCCGCCGCCTCACAAACCAGCGAGATTGTCGATCGCAGCGAGCTCAAGGTCTGCGCCGATCCCAACAATCTTCCGTTCTCCGACGAGAAAAAAGAGGGGTTCGAAAACAAGATTGCCGATCTGATGGGATCTGAGCTCGGGCTCAAGGTAGATTACGCGTGGTTTCCGCAGGTGATCGGTTTCGTTCGAAACACGCTGCGTGCCCATCTGTGCGACCTGGTGATGGGTACCGTCGCCGGCGACGAAATCATGCAGACAACCAACCCCTATTACTTCACCACCTACGTGATGTTCTATCGATCCGACAAAGGGCTTGCGGCAGATAGCGTACAAGATCCGCGCCTCGCGAGTTTGCGGCTCGGGGTCGTCGGCGGGACGCCCCCCGCGGATCTCCTCGCCCGCTACGATTTGATGGCCCACACCAAGCCCTACGCTCTGACCGTCGACACTCGCGTCGAATCCCCGACCCATGACATGGTCCAAGACGTCGTGGATGGGACAGTGGATGTCGGCTTTCTGTGGGGACCGATCGCCGGCTATTACCGCAAGCACGACGCTCTGCCGCTGACCTTGGTCCCGCTCAAGAGCGAGCCCGGGGCCGCCCGCATGGAGTACCACATCGCGATGGGGGTGCGCGCCAACGAGTCCGAATGGCGCCGCCGCATCAACACGGTGATCCTCAAGCGCCAGCCGGAAATCACCGCGATCCTGCGCGACTACGGCGTCCCGCTCCTCAATGAGCAGGGCGAGCTCGCGATCCCCTGAGGGCGCCTCCGATGAGGCGGGTGATCCGAGGTCTCGCGCTCGGCTTTCTGCTGGTCGGCAAGGTCGGCGTTCATGCCCAGGTGCCGGAGCCCGAAGGCTATCGGCTGGACGAATATCGGGCCCCGACCCCGGCCACCGTCCCGGGCGGCGTCGTCATCGATACAGAGGCGGCATACAAATTGTGGCTGAGCGGCGCCGCGGTTTGGATCGATGTGCTCCCGGCCCCGCGCCGCCCTGAGAATTTGCCCGCACAGGCCTTTTGGATGCCGCTGCCACGACACGATATCCCGAGCAGCCTGTGGCTCCCGGACGTCGGCCGCGGCGCGCTGAGCCCCGAACTCGAGGCATATTTTAAGACGCATCTGGAAGGGGCCACCGAGGGCATCCGCGACCGGCCTATCGTCTTCTATTGCCTTGCCGATTGCTGGATGAGCTGGAATGCCACCAAGCGTGCCGCGAGCTGGGGATATACACACCTTTTTTGGTACCGAGATGGGATCGACGGCTGGGAAGCGGCAAAGTTGCCGACCGAGAATGCGGAACCGGTACCGGGGCCCGGACCTTGAAGGAACCGGTGATGGGCGGATTTCGCAAACTCGCATGGGTGTTGTTCGTCGTTTTGATCCCGCCCACTTACGGCGCCGATCTTACCACCGCGCAGGTTCGCGAGATCGTAGCAGCGGCGACGCCCGGTAAGCCGGCCGACCTTTCCGGGAAATGTCTTGAAAACCTCGATCTGAGCAATCTCGACTTCGAAGGGGCAAACCTTTCCGGGGCAAACCTCTTCGGTGCCAAACTCGATGGTGCGAATCTCTCGGGCGCCGACCTTGCCGGTGCCAAGCTCGACCTCGCCTGGATCATGCGGGCGAATTTCACCAACGCCGATCTGTCGAATGCGAGCCTCTTCGGCCTTGTCGTTTCGTCGGGTCTCGATATCTCTCCCGCCGAGGCACCGATTTTCAAAGGCGCCAGATTTTCCGGCGCGCGCATCATCGCTCGCCTGAGCGGGTTCGATCTGAGTGGTGCCGATTTCACCGGCGCCAGAATGGGCGCCGACATGAAAAATCAGTCCATGGGGTTGATGAGGACCGATCTCTCCGGTGCCAATCTGCTCGGGGCCGATTTCTCAAAGGCCGATCTCGGTCGCGCATCATTGCGCTTTGCCAATCTGACCGGAGCTAAGCTAATAGGCGCAAACTTGTCGGGAGCTGATCTATCAGGCGCCGATCTGACCGGCGCCGATTTGACGGACGCCGATGCCACAGAGGCCGATCTCGGCGGCGCCGTACTGACCAACGCTCGTGGTCTCGATACCATAAAGGGGTTCAACCCGGCGCAGCGGCGATAGCCGCCTGCTGCAGCGCCCGCGCCCAGGCGCCGAGCCGCGCATCGAGCGCTACCGGAATTTCGCAAGCATAGCGGATCGTACGCTGGATCTCCTCGAAGTTGCGCGCAGTGAAGTCGTGCCGTTGCTGCAGATCGACGCGCTTTTCAGCGGATTCCCCGGTGGCGTCGGGCGGGACCGAATTGAGCTCGTCCGCCAGCCGAGCGACGAGATCGGCGAGCTCGCGCTGCCGCCGGCCCATTTGCGTCAGTCGCTCGATCAGCTCAGCGCGCTCCCGATCGGTCTCTTCGAGCAGCCCGCGGAAAACAAGCGCGAGACGGTGCGGTCGGTCTTTGGATGCGGTTTTCGCGAAATTCGCGATCTCGGCCAGTCCTTCTTCCGTCGTCACCCGTCGCGGAGAGAGATGCCGAACGAGATCGGCAATCTCAGGATCGGCCTGCCAATCCCCCTGCATATCGAGCGTTCCGTTCCAATAGGATGCCGCCGTCAGATGCGGGACGAGCCGCTGCTGACAGGGCCAATCGAGATCTTTGGTGCGCGGCGGCGCGGGCTGAGCCGCTGCGGATGCGGTAACTGCCGCGACCACTATCCATCCAAGGGTGCGACGGATGATCGGATCACTCCGCAGCGCGACGCTGCATCAGCCCCTTTGCCGGATCGTAGCCATAGACCGCAAGGGTCAGAAAGATCGTCGTCGCGGCGACGAGCACGACGGCCGAGACCGGCTCGAGCCGAGCATAGAGCGCGAAACGGATCAGCTCGACGGCGTGTGTGAACGGATTGGCCTGGCAAATATAATAGAGCGGGAGACTCGCCTCCTTGACATGCCATAGCGGATAGAGCGCGGAGGATGCGAAAAACATCGGAAAAATGACGAAGTTCATTACACTGGCGAAGTTTTCGAGCTGCCGGATTGCCGAGGAGAGCAGCAGGCCGAGCGCACCCATCATCAGCCCGGACAGGACGAGCGCCGGAAGCACCGTAATATAGCCATACCACGGCGGCTCAATGTCCCAGATCAAGGCGATCGCAAGAAAGGCGTAAGCTTGCAGCACCGAGAGGACGCATCCGGCGAGAAGCTTGGCTGTCAGCAGAAACCAGCGCGGCAGCGGGCTGACCATCAGGATCCGCATGCTCCCCATCTCGCGGTCGTAGACCATCGACAGCGAGATCAGCATCCCATTGAACAGCAGGATCATCGCGATTAGGCCGGGCGCGATGTAGACCTCGTACGGGATATAGGTCTCGTAAGGTGGGATGATCGACACGCCCAGCACGAAGTGGAACCCGGTTGCAAAGATCGCGAGCCAGACGAGAGGCCGCACCAATGCCGAGAAGAAGCGGCCGCGTTGGTTCAGGAAGCGCCGCCATTCACGGGCCGTGATACCGGCGAAACAACGCAGGTAATGGATTGGCGTCATGCCGCCTCGCGCTCTTGCACCAGGGTTTCGAACGCGGCGCGCATCGTTGGAGCCCGAGTATCGCCGAGCAGTTGCGCGGCGGCGCCATCGGCGCGCACCTCGCCTTTGTGCAATACGACCACCCGCGCACCTTCGCCGACCTCGTCGATCAGATGGGTGGCCCAAAGTGCCGCGATGCCTTCCTCGCGACATAGCCGACGCGTGTGGTCGAGCATGAATTGACGGCTGGCGATGTCGAGCCCGACCGTCGGTTCGTCGAGTAGCAAAAGGCGCGGCCGATGCAAAAGACACCGGGCGATCTCGACGCGACGTCGCTGGCCACCGCTCAGCTGGCGTACCTTGTCGTGGCGCTGATCGGCGAGGCCGACCCGCTGGATCTCGGCGGCACCCCGCTGTGCGGCTTCTCGATGCGACAGCCCGTGCAAGGAAGCATGATAATAGAGGTTCTGCTGCACCGTGAGGTCGAGATCGAGGGTCGGCTGCTGGAACACCACGCCAATCCGCCGTAAGCATTCCGACGGCCGCTCGCGGATGTCCATGCCGAAGATGCGGATCACGCCCTCGCGTTGGACATAGAGCCGGGTGGCGAGCGAGAACAACGTCGTCTTCCCGGCACCATTCAGTCCGAGCAGCACGGTAAAATCACCGGGCGCGACCGAGAACGAGACATTGTTCAACACGCGACGCGGCCCGAAGGCGTGCCCGAGGCCCTCGATAGAGAGTGCAGAAACGTCGGTCATGGGGGGGTCACGGGCGGGATACCACACCCCACGGCGACTGGCCGACGGGAACAGATTTGATCACCTTGAGGGAGCCGACGTCGATGACCGAGATGTCGTTGCTGACCCCGTTCGTCGTATAGAGCCGGGTCTGATCCGGATTGAATGCGAGGCTCCATACCCTTTGGCCGACCAGCAGATAGCGTAAGACCTCATAGCTCTGCGCGTCCACCACGGCAACGCGGTTGGCGGGTCCCAGTGCGACAAAGGCTAGCTTGCGGTCGCGAGTGATCGCGATCCCGACAGGCTGGATCGCTTCGGTCGGGACGCCGGGAACGGCAAAAGTGATGCGTTTGACGAGCTCGCGCTTGTCGGCGTCGACGACGCTGACCGACCCCCCGATTTCCGCCGAAACCCAGAACTGGGCGCCATCATTGGTCCATACGGCGCGGCGCGGGCGGCTGTCGACGAGGATGTTGGCAACGACTTCGCGCTTGGCCGTGTCGATGATGTGCGCCATGTTCGTGGTCTCGGACGTGTTGACCAGATATTTGCCGTCCGGACTGATACCCATCCCCTCCGGTTCGACGCCAACCGGAATCTCGGTGACAACCGAGCCGCGATCGATGTCGACGATGGTGACGAGGTTGTCATCTTCGTTGGCAACGTAGAGAAGCTTGCCGGTCGGATCGAGCGCGAAGTACTCCGGGTCGGCTCCACTCGGCAGAGTACGGACGACCTTGTCGGCGGCGAGATCGAGCACTTCGATATGGTCGCTGTCGCTGGCGCAGATGTAGAGCGACTTATCGTCCTTGGAGAGCACAATGCCACGCGGGCGCTGGCCGACCGGGATCGTCTTTACCGGCTCGAGGCTCGCGCCATCGACGACCGTGATCGTGTTGTCCTTCTCGTTCGATACATAGATCGTGTCCGCCGCTGCGATCGAGATCGCGAAGTGGAAACAAGCAAGGGCCGCCACGCCACGCCACGCCGCGGTTACCCCATTCGACATTTTGTCTCCGGCTTGTCGATCCCGAGCGTGTCGAGTTCGGAGAACTGATGCAGAAAGCCCGGCTGCGGCGACACTGAGACGAGCGAGCGTGCATCGGCGAGTAGGATCGGCTGCCGTAGCTGGCCGTCCCAGGACCGGAAGCTGAGCCGGGCGCCCTTATAAGCGGCGAGCTCGAAAAGGGCGCTTCGCATGAATGCCGAGATCGTGGCGGGGTCGGTCGAATGCGACCGCGTCGCCGATTCACCGATCGCCCGCACCGCCATCCAGGCTGCGTAATCGCGGTCCGTCATCCACCGTTTGGCCTGGTGCAGAAAGCGATCCTGTAGCTGGGTGGCACCCCATTGCTCATGCGGTCGGGCCCAAGCGCTCGGCACCATGCCCTGGGTCCCGGCGACCGGCCGTGGATCGAAAGTGCGGTAGGAGAGGTCGTCGCCGAACTCATCCTCCTCATCGGCGACGACCAGCACGTCGTAGCTTATGCCCTGTGTAAAGCGGGCGACTTCGGCCTGGATCGCGAAATGCCCGGTATCCGTCCGCCGCGCTCCCGGGACGAATGTCCAGGGCTTCTCCTTGACGATGTGAGCCTGGAATTTCTGTGCGGCGTGCCGGATGTCGCTGGCGAATTCGCGGTCGCCCTCGCCATGGCCGACAACCAGCAAGAGCTCGGGCCAGCGCTTGGCGACGAGATATTGGATAAGGCCGTCAGCGAGCATCGCCCGGCTCGGCAGCAAATGGAGGATGTTGGCCCGGCACTCCTCGGCGCGCAGCCGATCCTCGGCCGCGCCGGTGTTAAAGATTGTCGCCTGCGCGGCTTCGGGAAGACTGGCGACCGACAGCAGTTCCGCCGCGCCGATATCCGTTACAACCAGCCGGACGCCCTTCGCTGCCAGATCGCGGAACGCTGCGGCGATATCGCCGTCTTCCGGCGTGACGCTTTCGACCAGTTCGAAGGATTGGCCGGTGAAATGCCCGGTCGTATTATTATCGGCGATGCCGAGGCGGGCGCCCTGTACCCCCTCGTCCTCCGGCGGCTGATCGAGGTAGGAAAGCGGCAAAGTCCGCTTGATCGCCTGCGACAGCCAGCCGATCTGCACCGTCTGCCCGTCGGCCTTAGCACCCGCCGGGGCCAATGTCACGACAGCGATCAGTATCGTCAGCAGCACCGCCCTGCCCCTCACCCTCCCGCTGCGCGGGTCCCTCCCTCTCCCCGCTTGCGGGGAGAGGGCCGGGGTGAGGGGCATGCGACGGCGCGCAGCCGTCGCAAAACTCATTTCAGCGTCTCGAGATAGGCGATCACGTCGTCGCGCTCTGTCTTATCCTTGATGCCAGGGAAGATCATCTTGGTTCCCGGCACCGTCGCCCGCGGATCGGAGAGATAGGTGTCGAGGGTCTCCGCGTCCCAGGTATGGTCGAACTTCTTCATGGCCTCGGAGTAGTTGTAGCTATCTAGGCTGGCCGACTTACGGCCGACGATACCGAACAGGCTCGGTCCGATCTTGTTCTTCCCCTCCTCGGCGGTATGGCACAGTGCGCACTTCTTGAACTCTATCTTGCCGGCTTCGACATCGGCCGCTATGCCCGGACCAGCAGCGATCGCGAGCAGAGCACCGACGGCCAGGGTCAGGCTCGGGAACCGCATTTTTCCTCCAACGATAGCCCGGTTGCGGGACCATCGATAGCCTTTGACCATATTCTCCGCAACGGTTCCGGCTCTTGTCGGAGGAAGGGCCAAATGCGATAAGCCTGCGGAGCCTCGCCGCTCGCGTCAACCCAAAGGGAGGAGGCAGTCGTGGAGACCCGCGCAGCTGTCGCTCACAAGGTCGGAGAGCCGCTCACGATCGAGACCGTTCAGCTCGATGGCCCAAAAGACGGAGAGGTTCTGGTCGAGATCAAAGCGACCGGGATCTGCCATACCGACGAGTTCACTTTGTCGGGGGCCGATCCGGAAGGACTCTTTCCGGCGATCCTCGGGCACGAGGGTGCCGGCATCGTCGTCGATGTCGGGCGTAGCGTGACGAGTGTGGCGAAGGGGGATCACGTGATTCCGCTCTACACGCCCGAATGCCGACAGTGCGAATATTGCCTATCGGGTAAAACCAACCTGTGCGTGGCGATCCGCGCGACCCAGGGCCAAGGAGTGATGCCCGATGGCACCAGCCGCTTCTCGCGCGGCGGCGACAAGATCTACCACTATATGGGCACCTCGACCTTTTCGAACTTTACGGTTTTGCCCGAGATCGCGGTGGCGAAGATCCGTCAGGACGCACCGTTCGACAAGGTCTGCTACATTGGCTGTGGCGTCACCACCGGCATCGGTGCAGTGATCAATACGGCCAAGGTCGAGCCCGGCGCCAATGTCGTCATCTTCGGCCTCGGCGGGATCGGCTTGAATGTCATCCAGGGCTGCCGGATGGTCGGCGCCGACATGATCGTCGGGGTCGACCTCAACCCGAAGCGCGAGGCGCTCGCCCGAAAGTTCGGGCTGACCCATTTCGTCAACCCGACCGAGGTCGGGGGCGACATCGTTCCGTATCTGGTGAACCTGACCAAGGGCGGCGCCGATTACAGCTTCGAGTGCATCGGCAATGTCAGGACCATGCGGCAGGCGCTCGAATGCGCTCATCGTGGGTGGGGCGTCAGCGTCATAATCGGGGTTGCCGGGGCGGGCCAGGAGATCTCTACCCGCCCGTTCCAGCTGGTCACCGGCCGGGTTTGGAAGGGAACAGCCTTTGGCGGTGCCAAGGGACGCACCGATGTACCAAAGATCGTCGATTGGTACATGGAGCGAAAGATCAACATCGACGATCTGATCACCCACAAGCTCCCGCTCCAGGATATCAATAAGGGTTTCGACCTGATGCGGGCCGGCGAAGCGATCCGCAGCGTCGTCGTCTATTGAGCTTTCCGCGAGGAGATGCCCCTCACCCCCTCCCTCTCCCCGCAAGCGTGGGAGAGGGAGGGGTCCGCGTAGCGGGAGGGTGAGGGCCAGCGAGCGACTGATTTTCGGATGTCGCCATCACGGTTCGCCGGTCTTGTTTTCGCCTGTCTTGTTATCGTGTTCCTGTCGCTCATCGTCGGTGCGGCGGCAGCAGCGGAGCCGGCGATCAGGGTCGGGTCGCTACGCTACGGCACATTGAGCTGGGTGCTCGATGTCATCGCCGAGCACGGTCTCGACAAAAAGCATGGGATACGGATCGAGACCTTGCAGCTCGCCGCCACACCGGCAACCCAGCTCGCCTTGCAAGCCGGTCGCGTCGACCTGATCGTGTCGGATTGGCTATGGGTCTCGCGGCAGCGGGCCGAGGGCGGCGACTTAACCTTCATCCCGTTTTCGAGCGCGGTCGGCAGCCTGATCGTGCCCGAGGCATCTCCGATCCGCGATGTCGCCGACCTCGCCGACCGTCGGCTCGGGATCGCCGGCAGCGCGATTGACAAGAGCTGGCTGGTGCTGCGCCTTTACGCCCGCACAAAATTCGCGCTCGATCTCGACACGCAGGTTCAAAAGAGCTTCGGAGCGCCGCCGCTGCTGAGCGAGGAGCTGGCGGCAGAACGGCTCGACGCAGTGCTGACATATTGGCCGTTTGCCGCCAAACTCGAGGCACGCGGCATGCGCCCCGTGCTCTCGATCGGCGACGCTCTCGCCGCACTCGGTGTTCCCGCAGACCTCCCGCTCACCGGTTTTGTCGTATCCGCAGGCTGGGCCACGGAGAGCGCATCGGCCCTCGAGGGGTTTCTCGATGCGAGCGAAGCGGCAAATGCCATTCTCGCGGATTCCGACACGGAATGGGAAAGGATCGCTCCTCTGACCGGCGCCGCCAGTGCGGCCGAGCTAATCAAACTGCGCGATGCTTATCGTGGTGGGATTCCGCGTCACTGGAACGCGGCCGAGCGAGAGGCGGCGGCGCGCCTCTATCATCTGCTCGCCAAAATCGGTGGCACGACGCTAGTCGGATCGAGCCCCGATCTCGCACCGGGAACTTTCCTAGACAAAGTGCGGTATTGAGGCGGGAAAACACGATGGCGTGGTTTCCGACCCTGCTCGCCGGGCGGGTGGCCTCGCTTCTCTGCCTCCTCGCCATCTGGGAAACGGCGGCATGGTTCGCCCATAGCCGGCTGTTCCCGGGTGCCGGAGCCGTGCTGGCCACTCTTGCCGATGAAACCGTCCACGGCGACCTGCTCCATCAGCTTGGCGCCACGCTGGCGCGCGTCTCGGTCGCTTTCGCCCTGGCGATGGCTCTTGGGACGCCGATCGGCCTTGCGATGGGGCGCTCGCGAGCCGCCGATACGCTGCTCGACAGTGGGATCATGCTGCTGCTCAATCTGCCGGCTCTGGTCATTGCCGTGTTGCTCTATGTCTGGCTCGGTCTCACCGAAGCCGCCGCGATCGGCGCGGTGACGCTCAGCAAGCTGCCGACCGTGGTCGTGACGTTGCGCGAGGGTGCGCGCACTCTCGACCGCGATCTCGCAGACATGGCGAAGAGCTTCCACCTCGGTGTCTGGCGAACTTTGCGCCACGTCACCTTGCCCCAGCTGTCTCCGTTTTTTCTGGTTGCCTCACGGACCGGGCTCGCGCTGATCTGGAAGATCGTGCTGGTGGTCGAGCTGCTCGGCCGCCCTGACGGCATCGGCTACGCGATCCAGGTCTTCTTCCAGCTTTTTGACGTCAGGCGTCTGATCGCTTACGCGCTCGCCTTCGTTGCCGTCGTACTCGCGGTCGAATGGGGTGTACTGCAGCCGCTCGAACGGCGTTTGGCGAGATGGCGCCGGTGACCGTCGGGGTCTCCATCGACATTCACGAGAAGAGGTACCCCGGCCACTCCGGAGCGAGGCCGGTGACGGCACTCCGCAACCTACGGGCACGCGTCGCGCCCAGCGAGTTCTGCGTAATCACCGGTCCCTCGGGTTGTGGCAAAACGACCCTCCTCAACATCATCGCCGGTCTCGACCGCGATTTCACGGGCGCTCTGAATTTCAAGCCGTCGGATGGCGGCCCGCCGCGGATCGGCTACGTCTTTCAGAGCCCGCGCTTGCTACCTTGGCGAACCGTGCGCGAGAACGTTGCGCTGGTCCTGGCGCGCAATTCCAACCCAGCGGAGGTGGAGGGCCTTCTCACCGAGATCGGGTTGGCCGACGCCGCGGACATCTACCCGGCCCAGTTGTCGGGCGGGATGGCCCGACGGGCGGCGCTCGCCCGAGCCTTTGCGATCGCACCCGACCTCTTGCTGATGGACGAACCTTTCCTGTCGCTCGACGCGGCGGCGGCGGACCGGCTACGGAGCCTGCTGCTTCGTCTCATCTCGACACGACCCGCCACCGTGCTCTTCGTCACCCACGATCTCGCCGAGGCCGTAGCGCTTGCCGATCGTATACTGGTGCTATCGCCGGCGCCGGGACGCGTGCTGGCCGAGATGCCAATTCCACTCGCGCGAACGGAGCGGCGCGATCCTGACACGCTGGCAACGCTGCGGGCCAAACTCGCGCATCTGGGCGATCACGCTCGACACTTCGGCTGCTCACCCGACCCCGTCGCGTTCCCCTGACGGCAGCGAAAATCTCTCGCCGCACCCGCGAATGGCCTCCTGCTTAAGGGAAAATACCGCTATATCAATAGCTTATGGGAAAACTGGCGAACCCGCCATCAGCGGAATTCGGTGCGGTTTTAAGGGCCTCGGCAGCGGGCCGGCAGACGAATTCGGCAGCACCGTCTTTTCCGCGATGTCCCGCGCGGAGCAGGTTCGTCGAATTCAACTACCACGCAACAGGCTCAGCACCCGATCGAGCTGGTCGAGGCTCGCATAGTGAAGCGTCAGCGTGCCGCCGCGTTTTTTTGCCTCGATGGTAACGCGCAGCCCGAGGACCGCCGCGAGCTCCCGTTCGAGCGCCACGGTGTCTGCGTCCCGTGGGCGCTGCTTCGAGCGCAGAGTTTCAGTTCGGCGCTGCACCAGCCTCTCGGTGGCGCGGACGTTGAGCCCGCGGCGCAGGACTACTTCGGCCAGTGCCATCGGGTCTGCGGCGGCGAGCAGCGCGCGCGCGTGGCCCGCGGAAAGCTCGCCCTCGTCGACCCGGCGGCGCACCGGCGCCGGCAATGACAAGAGACGTACCGTGTTCGCCACATGGCTGCGGCTCTTGCCGACCGCCTCGGCGAGGCTCGCCTGACTGCGGCCGAATTCCTGCATCAACCGGCTATAGGCCTCCGCCTCCTCGAGCGGCGACAAATTCTCGCGCTGGAGGTTCTCGACCAATGCGATTTCGAGCGCCTCCGCATCCGCGGTCGGGCGAACGATGACCGGGACCTCATGCAACCCGAGGCGTTGCGCGGCGCGCCACCGCCGCTCACCAGCAACCAGCTCGAATTCCGCCTCTTCTCCGGTCAGCGGCCTCACCAGCAACGGCTGGAGGATGCCTTTCTCTCGGATCGACTGAGCAAGCGCTTCTAGTTCCGCCTCGGCAAAGCGGCGTCGCGGCTGGAACACCCCCGGCCGGATCAGCTCGATCGGAACGCGACGCTGTGGCGCGGGGTCAGTGGACGCGACGCCATCCGGTTCGCCGAACAACGCCGCGAGACCGCGGCCAAGCTGACGTCGTGCCGCCCGCTCGCTCATCGCGCGGCTGTCCCGGTTCGACGCAAGACCTCTGCGGCAAGCCGAATATACGCCTGCGAGCCGGCGCAGCCGTGATCATAGATCAGCACCGGTTTGCCGTGCGACGGCGCCTCGGCGATCCGCACGTTGCGCGGGATCATCGTGTCGAAGACCTTGGCGCCGAGATGGCTGCGCACATCGGCGGCAACGAGGTCGCAGAGGTTGTTGCGCTGATCGTACATGGTCAGCACGACACCCTGCAGTTCGAGCCGCGGGTTGAGCGCCCGTTGAACGCGTTCGATTGTGCGCATCAGCTGGCTCAGCCCTTCAAGTGCGTAGAACTCGCATTGCAACGGCACCAGAACCAAATCGGCGGCCACCAGCGCATTGATGGTCAGCAGGTTCAGTGACGGCGGACAATCGATCAGCACCTCGTCAAAGTCGCGGACCCGGCTGCGGACGGCCCGGCTCAACAGAAACTCGCGCCGCTCGCGGGCGGTGAATTCGAGGTCGGCGCCCGCCAGATCCTGCGATGCCGGAATGATGAAGAGGCGCGGAACGTCCGTCGAGACGACGGCATTTTCGAGTTCGGCTTCGCCCAGGATCAGCTCATAGCTTGTCGGTGCCCGCGCCTTGCGGTCTATGCCGAGCCCGGTGCTGGCGTTGCCTTGCGCATCGAGATCGATGACGAGGATACGATGCCCCGCTGCCGCCAGCGCCGTCGCCAGGTTGATCGCGGTCGTCGTCTTGCCGACGCCGCCCTTTTGATTGGCGACCGCGACGATCCGGGCGCGGCGCATGACCGGAACGATGTGCGGCCGGACCTCAACCGCAGCGAGGCTCACGGGCTACCTGTTGCAAGCGAAGAATGACCCCCCGCGGATCAGAACGGCTCTGGTGGAGCGACGCCGTCATTGTCCAGCGTTTGCGAGCGAGGGTCAATTCCTGCTCGACCCGTTCGCCTTTGAGAAACAGGCACTCGCTGTCGGGGGCGAGGAACGGCTCGGCAAGAGCAAGCAACCGGTCGAGCGGAGCACAGGCGCGGGCGGTCACGACGTCAACCGGATGCGGCGCCACCGCCTCGATGCGGCAGGGGCGCAGCGTCACGGCGGCCTCGGTAATGCGTGAGGCTTCGCGCAGGAAGGCGCATTTTCGCGAATCGGCCTCGATCAGCTCGACACTGGGCACTCCGAGAATTGCTAGGACGAGCCCGGGCAAACCGGCGCCGCTGCCCAGATCGATCATGCTGCGCGCCCGCTCCGGCACGAATGCCCGAAGCTGCGTTGAATCGAGGATGTGCCGCCGCCACAAATCGGCAATCGTGTCATGCCCAACCAGATTGATGCGCGCCGACCACCGGGTCAGCAGCTCTGCATAGGCCTCGAGCCGCGCCAATGTTTCACGTGAAACAGGGACGATCTCGGCAAAGCCCTGCGCATCGAGACGGGTCTCGCCGCTCAAGCCGCCTAACATCCGCGCCGGGTTTGCCACCCCTCAATCATAAACTGGGCCACCCTTCACAACCAATGCAAGATCAAGACTGGACCCGAGCCCAGCATGCCCCAAGGCGAAGCATTCCGCCAGCCTCAGCCGCAACTCGGGTCATGAACGAGTACCGAGGGGCGGTCTCGAGCGATCGGCATCGGGCTCGGCCGGATACCAAGATCGGTTGCGCAGAGGATAAAATTATCGGTTCAGGGTGGGCCCGTTCTTAGCAACCATGACTAGGGCGAGTTAGGTAGGGCCTGATTGGCGAGGGAGGCGACATTTTGATCGGGTGCCTAGAGTCGAGAGTCCGATAACGTCCTCTTCCCCGCCAGCGGTGTACGTTTTTTTTGCGGTTGTTGCCCTGTGGGTTTCGGATGACGCTTCAGCTACGTCAAAGCGAAACGGCAAAACCACCGGGGATCACTACGCCGGGGCTCGAATACACCGTCCGCCCGTTGAGGCGCTGCACACCCCGTGCATTGTATCCGTAGTTGTATTTGGCTTCCAAAGCGGACTTAAACTTTCGCACATTATCCATATGCACCGGCATACCCATGCCTACCAGCAGCCAGGTAACACTCTTGGTGCAAGGAGGCGTCGTGAGTGACCCTCGATAGGTAAAATATGGGCAGGTGGGTGGCAGTAATTTACTGGCATCCACATCAATAAATTTATCTACGTTATCTACTTATTCCCCAAGAATCTTGCCGTCGTCAGAATTCACCGAAGGGATGCTCATGAATATGGCAACCACGAGTGTTTGCGTTGTGATGGGGCTCCGGCCGAGTGGACCAGATGCAATTCAATCGGCCACGCCATTTGCGTGATGCTCGGCCGGGTGGTGGAAGTGGAAACTCCCCAGATGGTACGTCGTACCTTTGTAGGAGAGGGTGTTGTTGCTTCGGGAAGGATAATTAGCTGCGAAATTGTTGCGGCCGGCGGTCACGTTGACGGTGGTGATTGAATAATTGAATCGGAGCGTCGGCAGAGTGGGATCAGGGGTGGTTGCGTCGGTCCGGATGCCGATCGGCGACTGGTATGAAGTCTCGGTGTCGGCGCACAGCGGAAAGCACAACGTCCCTCCGTTCTGAGTGCTTGTCCCACACCGCAGGAATAATCGAATAAACGAGGCGAGGCAGGCCGCGGCGGCTCGGCTTTGGCCGATGACGGTTCAGCGCGACAAGGCCTTTTTCCTAAGCAACCCAAACGCGCAAGGTCGTTCCGCGTCCCCGCGTCTCTCGGGCGACGCTGGGTAGCCGGATGGGTATCCTCGCAAGGTCGGCAGCCGGGTCGCCACTTAGGCCGCAGTTGAAGAATTCAGGACGCCACACTTTTGGGTCGTGTCTCAGGATAATTTCGCCTGCGGTGGAGGATTACCAGAAGGCCCAGCAAACCTGAACCGAGCAGAGCCGCCGCAGCCGGTTCTGGTACGGCTGACGATGGCACGGTTGCGATGATTTGGTTCCCGGTGAGGGAGGCAAACTGTGCAGAAAGATCTGTGAAGAATTGCGGGACGACGCTTGCGCCCTGCAAGCACAGAGTGGTTAATGACGGAGAATCGCAATAGTAGTTGAAGCCGTCACCAAAGCTTACCTGGAACAGCAAGTGGCCGTTGTCGGTTCCGCTGTAGTTGAAAAGAAGGTCTGTCGCCGTGGCGGTGACATCGCTGCCGGACACGAACACGCCGCTATTGGAGTTTGTTAGATTGAAAGAAGCACCTACCCCGTTCAACTCAAGGTTCCAACCAATGATGTCGGTAGAAGAGAGAATCCCCGTTGCTCCATCGGTTTGAATGGTGCCCGTGACGCTGCCTTCCCCGATCGTCTGGTCGATGTCGTACGTGATTGGACTGGCGATACAGGATTCGGCCGCGCCAAATGTCACTAAGACAGCAATACCCCCTGCGAGGGCGGATGTTCGCATCAGTGTGAACGAAGACCAACATGTGCTTCCTCCCTGAAAGCCGGCACCAAGGGCCTACCGGCAAGCTTTTGCGGAAATTTGCTCGCAAATTTTGAAAACTGTCAAGCTGCCGAGTTCCCGTTCGTGGATTTGCGCGCTCAGCGGCGAGTACCGTCCGAGAATTCCATAAATGCGCGCGTCTGGAACATTCTCGTGGCGGGACAGTGTGCGCAGAACTCAAGACTTGTGCAAGGGAAACGGGCCGTTGATCTGATTGAGCCTTTTTCTTGCGTAAGTTTATTGCAAAATCAAGCCCATGATCTACGGGTACGCGCGGGTGTCGACGGGCGGGCAAAGCGAGGCGACGCAGATACGCCAGCTTCGCGCCGCCGGAGCAGGGAAGGTGTTCCGGGAAGTCGCGGGCGGAGCCAAGACTGACCGGCCACAGCTGCGCCGGTTGCTGGGCGAGATTCGCCCCGGCGACGTGGTGATAGTGACGCGGCTCGACCGGCTGACGCGCTCAACCCGGCACGAATGCCCGAAGCTGCGTTGAATCGAGGATGTGCCGCCGCCACAAATCGGCAATCGTGTCACGCCCAACCAGATTGATGCGCGCCGACCACCGGGTCAGCAGCTCTGCATAGGCCTCGAGCCGCGCCAATGTTTCACGTGAAACAGGGATTATCTCCGCGAAGCCCTCGGGACCGAGCGGAGGATCTCCGCTCAAGCCGCCTCGCCCTCACCCGCCTTGCTGCGCTCGGCACCCTCTCCCGCACTGCGGGAGAGGGGGGACCCAGCCCGAGGGGATGGGTGGGTGAGGGTATCGGCGCGGCGTTTGACATGCTTCAGCAAGGCGACCAATGCCGCCGGCGTCACTCCCGAGATGCGCGCCGCAGCGCCAAGCGTTGACGGCCGCACGAGGGCGAGCTTGTCGCAGATCTCGCGCGACAAGCTGCCGACCGCCGCGTAATCGAGATCGGGGGGCAGCAACAGCGCCTCGTCGCGACGGAACGATGCGATATCCCTCTCCTGCCGCTCGAGATAGCCGGCGTAGCGTGCATCGATCTCGAGCTGTTCGGCGATCTCCGGCGCGAGCCCCGCGAGTTCGGGCCACACCTGAGCCAGCCGCGCGAGGTCAATCCCGGGGTAGGCCAGCAGCTCGGCGGCGCTGCGGGCAATGCCGTCCTCGTTGACCGCGATGCCGTGGCGCTTCAAGGCCGGCGGCGTCATACGCAATGCCGCTAGACACTCGCGGGCCTGGGTGAGCGCGGTCATCTTCGCCGCAAAACGCCGGCCTCGCGCAGCGCTGATGCAGCCGACGCGCAGCCCGATTGGGGTCAGCCGTTGGTCGGCATTATCGGCCCGCAGTGTGAGCCGATACTCGGCGCGCGAGGTGAACATGCGGTAGGGTTCGCTGGTCCCGCGCGTGACGAGATCATCGATCAGCACGCCGATATAGGCGTCGGCTCGGTCGAGCACGATCGGCTCGGCTCCCGCCGCCGCCAGCGCTGCATTGAGCCCGGCGACGAGACCCTGGGCCGCAGCCTCCTCATAGCCCGTCGTGCCGTTGATCTGGCCCGCAAGGTAGAGACCGGGGACCCGTCGCGTCTCGAGGGTCGGGTAAAGCTCGCGCGGGTCGACGAAGTCGTATTCGATGGCATAGCCCGGGCGCCACATCACTGCTCGCTCGAGCCCGGGGATGGTCTGCAGCAGCGCCTGCTGCACGTCGTGCGGCAACGAGGTCGAGATTCCGTTTGGGTAGATCGTGTCGTCGTCGAGCCCTTCCGGCTCGAGGAAGATCTGATGCCGCTCGCGCTCTGCAAAGCGCACGATCTTGTCCTCGATCGAGGGGCAATAGCGCGGACCAGTGCTGGCGATTTGTCCCGAATACATCGGAGAGCGCCCGAGATTGGCGCGTATCACGGCATGCGTCGCCGACGTCGTCGTCGTGATGTGGCAGACGACCTGTGAGGTCGTGATGTAATCGGTCATGAAGGAGAATGGCGACGGCGGCTCGTCGCCAGGCTGAATTTCGAGCCCGGCCCAATCAATCGTCCGGCCGTCGAGCCGCGGCGGCGTCCCGGTCTTGAGCCGCCCAAGGGCAAAGCCGAACCGCCCGAGGGTGCGCGACAGACCCAGCGAAGGCCGTTCCCCGACCCGGCCGGCCGGGATCTTCTGCTCACCGATGTGGATCAGACCATTGAGGAAAGTGCCGGTCGTCAGCACGACGCGTGCGGTTGCGCAATGCCTGCCGTCGCCGAGCAGGACCCCGGATACTCGCCTATCCCGATCGAGCAGCAAATCCTCGACCGCGCCTTCGATGATGTCCAGACCGTCACTCTCTATGAGCAGCTCAGAGACTGCCCGGCGATAGAGCTTGCGGTCGGCCTGCGCGCGCGGCCCACGCACTGCTGCTCCCTTGCTGCGGTTGAGGATGCGGAACTGGATGCCTGCCCGGTCGATCGCCCGACCCATGATGCCGTCGAGCGCATCAATCTCGCGCACGAGATGCCCTTTACCGAGCCCGCCGATCGCCGGATTGCACGACATCTCGCCGATTGTCGCCTGCTTATGCGTCAGCATTAGCGTCTTAGCGCCGACCCGCGCGGCCGCCGCCGCCGCCTCACACCCGGCATGCCCGCCGCCGACCACAACGACATCATAACGCCCGAAACAGTTACTCATGGGTGCCGAACTTATGGAGCAGGCGTCAGCTTGTCGAGCTTTCACCTGCCTCGCTACGCACGTTATAAAGAAGCGGCGATATTGGCCCTACATCTCACGCGGTATCGGGGAATGCAAGATGAGTCCTCGCGCAATATTTGTAAGAAAGCTACCTATAGGTGCTGCTACTGTCGTCGTTACAGGGACTATCTTCGTCACAGGATTGTTGCTGACGACGGGACGCTCCCAGGCTCAAGCAACTCACGAGGCGTCGACGGCGGGATCTGGCGCCTGCGTCGGTGATAATGGCGGCATTACGCTGTCTCCAGGCTTCTGCGCAACCGTTTTCGCAGACAAGCTGGGCCATGCCCGGCACCTCGCCGTGGCTCCGAACGGGGTGGTCTACGTCAACACCTGGAGCGGGCGCTATTACCACGATGACACGCCCCCACCCGGTGGGTTTCTGATCGCCCTGCAGGATAGCAAGGGCGACGGCCGGGCCGACAAAATCGTCCGCTTTGGTCCAACCAAGGCGGAGGGCGACGCGGGAGGAACCGGCGTCGCCATCTACAATGGCTACGTCTATGCCGAGACGAACGACCGCCTCGTGCGCTACCGGCTGCCGTCGAGCGGGATCGAGCCGACCGGAGCGCCGGAGACCGTCGTGTCGGGGTTGCCGCTGACCGGCGATCATCCGATGCATCCCTTCGCGATCGACCCTCAGGGCAACCTCTACGTCGACCTGGGATCTCCCACCAATTCATGCCAGAGCCAGAATCGCATGCCGAATGTGCCGGGCAATAACCCATGCACGGAATTGGAGACCCGAGCCGGCACCTGGCGCTACGACGCCAACCGGCTGGATCAGCATTTCTCGCCCGCAGAGCGCTTCGTCACAGGTCTGCGTAACGGCGAGGGGATTTCATTTGATTCTGCGGGCAGGATTTTAGCGACCCAGCACGGCCGCGACCAACTCGGGCAGAACTGGCCCAAGCTTTACACATTGCAGCAGAACGCCAATCAGCCGGCCGAGGAGTTGGTCGAACTGCGGCAAGGCCGGGATTTCGGCTGGCCGGAATGCTATTACGACGATGCCCAGAAGAAGCTGGTGCTGGCCCCGGAATATGGTGGCGATGGCGGAAAGGCCATAGGTATCTGCGCGCAGAAGGAAGCGCCGGTAGCGGCATTCCCGGCCCATTGGGCGCCCAACGACATGCTGATCTACGAGGGGAACCAGTTTCCGTCTGCCTACAAAGACGGCGCCTTCATTGCATTTCATGGGTCCTGGAACCGCGCGCCGTTACCGCAGGGCGGTTACAATGTGGTGTTCCAGCCGTTGGCCGACGGCAAGCCCTCCGGGCCCTTTGTGGTTTTCGCGGACGGTTTTGCTGGAGCGATCAAGCAACCAGGCCAAGCGGCACATCGCCCGACCGGGCTGGCGGTCGGCCCTGACGGTGCATTGTATATCGCCGACGATCAGGGCGGTCGGATTTGGCGCGTCACCTTCCAGGGTGGGAATAAGGCGACCGGAATTGCGGCCGCAGCGCCTCCGCCTTCGTCCGCGCAGGCCTCGACATCCGCCAACCCTTTGCCGCCAGAGGGTATCCATCCGAACGCCGGGGCCAATCCACTCCCGATACCGCCGGGCGCATCGCCGGACCAGGTCGCGTTGGGCGAGCGCATTTTTGAGGGACAGGCCGATGGGGGGACGTGCGCCGGATGCCACGGCACGAACGGCGAGGGCACGGCCATGGGTTCCGACTTGGTGAGTGGCAAATGGCTATGGGGCAACGGCAGCGTCCAGGCGATTACCCGGACGATCGTTCACGGCGTACCGAAGCCCAAGGAACATACCGGTGTAATGCCGCCCATGGGTGACACCCAGCTCTCCAAAGCCGATCTCGCCGCGGTGGCAGATTATGTGTGGGCGATCGGCCACCAGAAGCCGCATTGAACTCTCCGATGGCCCCTCGCGTGGCGGGGTGCAGCCCCATGCCAAATCGATCTCGTCTATGTGCTGCAAATGGTCTTCCTACGCTGACCCCGAACTGCTTAATTTGCAGTGAGAAGGTGAGCACGGCGCGGTGACAGCGTCGGCCGTCGGCTCGACCAGCGCCCGGATCAGCTGGCTGGCCTTGTCCTCGATCAACACAACACTTGCCGCGAAGGCTTGAAATTGTACACGCATCGAGCGCGTCAGCTCGCGATACTCCATGTGCTCGCGCACCACGTGTAGCGAGAGAGGTAAGCCCGCGGAGCGCGCTGTGATGAAATGCTACAGGTTGCGGCGAGACGGCGCCGGCGAAGCGCCTCAGTTCAGCCGGGCGACCAACGGCGCCAGGAACTCGCGCAATACCGGCGACCATTTGGCGTGCTCGGGGCCGCTGGAGGAATGGCCGAGATCGCTGTCGAGCTCGAAATAGCGCGCCTCGACCCCGGCTGCGGTCAAGGCCTTGATGACATCGGGCGCGATCTTTGGTGGGAACAATGCGTCGGTGCGGCACAGGATGTAGAGCACTTTGGCCTCGATCCTGGCGAAATCCGGCCTGGTGTCGAAGCCGAGCAGGGCGCGGCGCAGGATGATCAGCGAGTTG
The DNA here is from genome assembly GCA_963703745.1 of uncultured Alphaproteobacteria bacterium. Lineage (GTDB taxonomy): Bacteria > Pseudomonadota > Alphaproteobacteria > ATCC43930 > CGMCC-115725 > AP-15. The sequence continues at coordinate 1,684,761 of CAVPFL010000004.1, forward strand.
GCGTCCCATTTGGCGGCCCAGTTCGCGGCCTGCTCGCGGATCGCCGCCTCGCGCGCCGTCGGGTCGGGGAAACGCGGCGCCAGAGCGGTCTCGATGCCGTAGCGCTTCAATGTCTCGACCCGGATGTCGGTCAAGACCGTCTTGCATGCCGCCTTGCCGTAATAGCGGCCGCCATGCCATTCGGGATCGCCGGCAAGCCGCGCCTGCAATTCGGCCAATTGCTTGTCGGTATTGACCGAAGCCCAGGGTGCCGTGTTGACCGGCACGATCGCGTCCATGAAATCGGGGTAGGCGACCGCCCATTGGAACGCCTGGTAGCCGCCATAGGAGGGGCCGGCGACCGCAACCAGATGGCGGACGCCGAGATCGTCGAGCAAGGCTTTCTGCGCGGCGACGATGTCCCGGATCGTGATGTTCGGAAAATCGGGGCCATAGGCCTCGCCTGTCTGCGGGTTGATATTGCCGGCATTGGTCGAGCCAAAGGACGAGCCGAGCATGTTCGAGGCGACGACGAACAATTTGTCGGTATCGATCGCCTTGCCCGGCCCGATCAGGCCGTCCCACGAGCCCGGCTGGTTGCCGTTCGCCGGGTTGCGGCCGGCGAAATGGTGGCTGCCGGTGTAGCCATGCGTGCACAGGATGACGTTGCGGCCGTCGGTCGCCGGCCGACCATAGGTCTCGTAGGCGATCGTCGCCTCGGGCATGACCGAGCCGTCGGCGAGCGGGAAATTGCGCAACGTGAAGAACCGGTCCTCGACGGCGCCGATATCGGCGGCGGCGGGGCGCAGCGGCAGGTCGTTCATTGTTTCCTCCGCAGGATGCAGGCGGTCTGTTGACTCTGTCCGAACTGTCTTTCACCCTTCGCGAGGTATTGGTCAGCTTCGGACCACACGCACCATGAGCCCGTCGGACGCCGCGTGGCAACAATTGATCTCCACATTGCATGCGTCCGGCCGCAAGGCTGCACTCGCGATCACCGGCGGCGGCAGTGGAGCGGTCGGCGAGTTGCTTCGAGTTCCCGGCGGCTCTCGACTGCTGATCGAGGCGCAGGTTCCTTACGACGAACGGGCGCTTGCGGCGTTTCTCGGCTTTGCGCCGGCACAGGCGTGCAGCTCGGACACCGCAATCGCGATGGCACTAGCCGTACGGGCACGCGCCATCAGGCTGGCGCCGGCGGGCACCGATCTCGTGGGTCTGGGTGCCACTGCGGCGCTGGTGAGCGATCGCCCGCGTAAAGGCGAGCATCGATTTCACATCGCATTCGCCAACGCCGCCGGGGTCGCGCACTGCACTTGCGTGATGGCCAAGGGCCGACGTGATCGCGCCGCTGAAGAAGACCTCGTTTCGCGTGCGATCATCCTGTGGCTGGCCCGCGCATGCGGGATTGCGGCGGCGTCGCCGAGGAGCCTCATCGATGCGGATGAGCATTATGCGGAGACAGTTGCCGCGCCAGTGGACACGATCGATCGGCTCTTGGCGGGCGAGACCGATCGCGTCACCGTCCAGCCCGATGGCCAAATAACGCTGTCGGCGCCGCAGCCCTTTGTGCTGTTCCCAGGCTCTTTCAACCCGATGCACGAGGGACATGTATTGCTGGCGCGGGTCGCCGAAGAGCTCAGGCAGCAGCCCTTGGCATTCGAAATCTCTGTCACAAATGTCGACAAGCCTCCGCTGGCGGGCGAGACGGTGAGACACCGGCTCGCGCAATTCGCCTGGAAGTCGCCGGTCGAACTGACGCGAGCGCCCACCTTCCTCGAAAAGTCGCGCTTGTTTCCGAGCACGACGTTTGTGATCGGCGCGGATACGGCGGAGCGGCTGGTCGCGCCGAAGTACTACGGTGATGACGAGCTCCGAATGCATGTGGCGCTCGAGGAAATCGCCAATTTCGGGAGCAGCTTTCTAGTGGCCGTGCGCATCGACGCGGCGGGGCGCGTACGCGCGCTGAACGACATCCCCGTGCCGCGGCGCTACGCCGATCTCTTTAGCGAAGTCCCCGAGCACCGTTTCCGCGTTGACACCTCATCATCCGAGATTCGCGCACGGCGACGTGCAGTTGCTGATTCATAGCGAGCCCACAGATAATCTGCGTCTTTTTCCGCGGCAGGTGCATCCCAGACAGCTGATCTCGCGATATATTCTCGTAATTCACTCCTGGCGCATTCAAAACGAAGGCGATCACCCGCTGATCGCTTCCCCAATGGCCTCACGTATGATGTCCACGACGAGGCCCGGCGCGGTAACGATTGGCGTGTGGTCTACCGGATGCGACCGCACCCGGGCTCCCATCCGCTCCGCCATAAACCGCTGCGTGTCACGGACGATCATGCGGTCCTGCTCCGCCACGAGAAACCAGGTTGGGCGGTCTTTCCAGAGTGGACGATTCACTGGCACCGTGATGCATGCAGGCGAGATCGGCCGCTGGACTGCGGAGAGCAGCGCCAATTCATCAGCCGAGGCATTCTGCGCGAACGCCGCGGCGAATGCCTCGTCCGGCAGATAGATCAGCCCATGACCGTCCGGTGCCAACTTTGGAGCCAGCGGATGAGGCTCGGCACGATAGAAGACATCGGCGACAGTCTCGCCTTCATCGGGAGCAAGAGCGGAGACGTAAACAAGCGCCTTCACCTTCTCATTCCGTGTCGCCGCGATCACGGCTCCAGCGTAGGCGTGCCCCACAAGAACGGCGGGTCCCGAAATTCGCTCCAGCGTGCGCTCGACCGCCGCTGTATCCTCAGCAAACGAGGTCAGCGGTAGCGGAGCCGCGAGCACTCGGACGACTTGGGTGGCCAGCGGCCCGATGACTTTGGCCCAGCTCGATCCGTCAGCCCAAGCTCCGTGCACCAGGACAACACTGACATTCTCACGCGGCATTGGTTGTCTCCTCATGCTGCGCGATCAACTGATCGGCAACATCGTCCAAGTCTGCACCGACGATTTGCGGCTGTGGGCCGACTCCCAAGACGTTGTTGCCCGTCCGTTTGATCAAGGCAGCCTTCCAGCCCGCAGCGACGGCACCGAGGGTGTCCCACGTGTGGCACGCGATAAGACAGAGCTGAGGCGGGTCAACTCGGAGTTCCCTCTCGACATAGGCATAGGCCTGCCGCGAGGGCTTGTGATGCTTGACGCCGTCTGCACTAAAACGACGCTCGAAGAAATCGACGATCCCGCCGTGTTGGAGCTGACGCGTCTGCACCTCCAGCAAATTGTCCGTCAACGTGAATAGCCGGAATCCTGCCGCGCGGAGCTTCTGAAGGGCTCCGGGCACCTCCGGGTGGGGAGGCATCGTCGAGAATTTTTCAAACAGTTCCTTTCTGTCGGCGTCCTCGATCCTTATACCGCGGGTGTCCGCCAGCATCTTCATCACAGCCGAACCAATATCCGTGAAAGGTACATAGCATCCGGCTACGGTTAGAGCTGCGGAATACATAATCAAGTTGGCGAACCACAAGCGCATCGCGCCTTTGTCGCGGAAGATACGCTCAAACGTCGGCTCCATGGTCGTGAGATCGAGTAGCGTCTCATTGACGTCGAAGACGATTAGAGGACGAGCGGCCATCTGCTTACACTTCCGATTTGCTTCACGGTCTTGCCGAGGCTGAACCGGACCCGATGCTACCAACAAGGAAGCCCCCGATCGCCGCCGCGATTTCGGCGGCGTGCGTTTCCAGCGCGAAGTGCCCGGTGTCGAAGAAGCGGATGAGTGCACCGGGAATATCGCGCTTGAACGCTTCGGCTCCCGCGGGCAGAAAGAAAGGGTCGTTCTTGCCCCACACCGCCAGAAACGGCGGCTGGTGCTTTCGGAAATAGGCCTGGAAGTCAGGGTAGAGAGCGACATTGCTGGCATAGTCGAGCAGCAGATCGAGCTGTGCCTCGTGCGCTCCCGGTCGTGCCAGATAATGATCGTCAAGCGAGCGCCCATCGGGAGACAGGAGCGACGGATCTGCCACGCCGTGAGTGTATTGAAAGAGCGTCGTTTCGGGCGCCAGGAAATTCCGTAAGGCATCGCGGTTCGCCTGGGTCGGTTCGAGCCAATAGGTCCGGATCGGGTTCCAGGCCTCGCTCAGCCCCTCCTCATAGGCGTTGCCATTCTGGGAGACGATCGCGGTTATGCGTTCCGGGTGCCTTAGCGCAATCCTCAACCCCACGGGGGCGCCGTAATCAAAGATGTAGATTGCGAAACGATTCAGCCCGATGGCGTCGGTGAAATGGTCGATCGTCTCGGCAAGGTGCTCGAACGTGTATTTGAACGCATGGCGTGGAGGCATGTCCGACTGACCAAAGCCCGGCAGGTCAGGCGCTACAAGATAAAAGCTGTCTGCGAGAAGTGGAAGCAAATCGCGGAACATGTGTCCGGCCGTCGGAAACCCGTGCAACAGGAGCAATGCCGGAGCGTCGGCCCGCCCGGCTTTCCGGTAGAAAATGTTGAGGCCGTCGACCGCGACCGTACGGTAGGTGATCGGGGGCATGCGTGGCTCCTCGGTGCGCGGAATGTTGATGTTGACGCCGAAAATGCGCATTGCGGCCGGCAATTGAATTGAGTGACAACGCGTTTCTCTATTTCAATTGGTGCAACAATATGCAGGACCAACTCGACGCCTTAACGATCTTCGTCGCGGTAGCGGAGCGGCAGAGCTTCGCTGAAGCTGCGCGACAATTGAGCCGATCGTCAGCTTCCGTGACGCGGGCAGTCGCAGCCCTTGAGGCGCAACTGCAGACCCGCCTTTTCAATCGGACGACCCGCTCGGTCGCGCTGACAGATGCGGGCGGGCGTTATCTCGATGGCTGCCGGCGCTTGCTTGCAACCTATGACGAACTCGAGGCGGTGCATCTGGGTGAGCGGGTCGAGCCGCGCGGCCGGATCAATGTCACGGCGCCCACGATGTTCGGCCGCCTTCACGTACTGCCTCTTGCACTAAGCTTTCTCGATGAATACTCAGAGGTCAACGTTCGGCTGCTGCTGCTCGATCGGGTGGTCTCATTGGTGGACGAGGGGCTCGATCTCGGCGTCAGGATCGGACAGCTGCCGGACTCCTCGCTGCGGGCAATCCGAGTCGGACAGGTCCGACGCGTCGTTTGCGCAACACCGGAATACATTGCCGGCCACGGCGTGCCGGCGACGCCGCGCGACCTGCGCCGCCACAGTTTGGTGGCATGCACCGCCGTCACGCCCATTTCCGACCGCTGGTCGTTCCACGCTCCGAGCGGCGTCATTTCCGTACCCGTCACGCCCCGGCTGGTGGTGAACACCACGGCAGCGGCGGTCGACTCGGCGCTCGACCATTTGGGGCTTACCTGCATCAGGTCTTATCAGGCCGAGCCGCATGCGGCGGCCGGCCGATTGCAGACTGTCCTCGTCGAATACGAACCGCCGCCTGCACCAATTCACATCGTACATCCGGAAGGCCGGCACCTTTCGCCCAAGGTCCGCCTATTTCTCGACCACGTCGCCGAAGGACTTCGCCGCAAATTCGGTGCGTAGGTCGATGACAAGCGCCGTTATTGCAAACCGGGTCCGAACTTCAGAATGAGCCGAATACGGAACCGAGCGCGATCACCGCAGCAAGCGCGATGATCGGGCCGACTATGCCGGCCATGACAATGTCAAAATAGCTCTCGCGATGGGTCGAGCCACAGACTGCGAGCAAGGTTACGACGGCGCCGTTCTGCGGCAAGCTGTCGAGCGTTCCGGCACTCATCACGGCTATTCGGTGCATCAGCGCCGGATCGATGCCGTGTTCGGCAGCAAGGCGCATGTAGGTGCCGCCCAGCGCGTCGAGCGCAATCGTCAAACCACCCGAGGCGGAACCGGTCAGCGCCGAGAGCAAATTCGTGGCGACGGCAAGCGAGACAAGCGGGCCGCCCTCGATCGAGAGCACCCAATTGCGGACGATCTCGAACGCCGGGACCGCGGCGACGACTGCGCCAAAGCCGACCAAGCTGGCGACGCTCAGGATCGGCAGAACCGACGCGTTGGCGCCCGAATCCATTGTCTCGCGCACCGCGGGTAGGCGCCGCCAATTGACGACGACGACGACGGCAATCGCAGCCATCAGAGCACTCACCACCGACCACACTCCGCCCACGGCGGCAAGCGACGTCGCGCCAAACTGCTCTTTGGCCAGGAACGACACGTCGAGGCTTGGGAGAACGACCAATGTCATCAGAACATTGACGCTCACCACTACGAGGAGCGGCAACGCCGCCAAGCCAATCGGCGGCGCCTCGCGGCTCGGGTGGCCACGATCGACTTCGGGGGGATCGAACTCGTGCGAAGTGGTGGCTCGTTGGCGCACGGTTTCGTCTTCGACCGCCGCCTCGACCGGGATAGAGGAGGCTAAGCCAAATCCTTCGCCCTTGCGGCGGGCCGCGGCGGCGGAGCGCCCTAGCCACCATAAGCCGAAGGCGAGCATGATCGCGGAAGCAATGATCCCGAGACCGGGCGCTGCCAACGGCGTGGTACCAAAGAACGGCATCGGGATCGCATTTTGGATGGCCGGCGTTCCGGGTAATGCCGACATCGTGAAAGTCGAGGTGCCCAAAGCGATCGTAGCGGGAATCAATCGATTGGGAATCCCCGCAGTGCGGAACACGGCCTGCGCCATCGGCACCAGCACAAAGAACGCAACGAACAGGCTGACGCCGCCATAAGTAACCAGCGCGCCGGCCAGCACGACGGTGAGGATCGCGCGCTGCGGCCCCAGCTGTTTGGTCATGAATTCGGCGATCGCCGCGACCGAACCACTGTCCTCCATCAGCTTGCCGAACAGGGCCCCAAGGAGGAACAGCGGGAAAAACTGCGCGATAAAGCGCGACGCGCTGTCCATAAAGGTCTGCGTCCAGTAGGGGAGCGTCGGTCCCCCCGCGAAAGCGGCGGCGATCAGGGCCGCGCCGGGGGCCAGCAACAAAATGCTCCAACCCCGATACGCCAGCCAGACGAGGAGCGCGAGGCCGACGAGGATGCCGAACAGTCCCATTTCGTTACATGCTCTTCAGCAGCGTGTCGAGGTCGTACGAGAAGCGCCGTCCCAGGTCCGCGCCATGTACACCGAGCATCCGATCAAAGTCCCCCGGGTAAAGGCACCATGCTGCGCTGCCACCTTGGCACGCAAAGTTGACAAGCAGAGGATCGCGGTCGGATGTCCCAGACTTGGTGGTTGCCATCGGCATCGTCCTCTGTGGAACGTGAAACAGAGTGGCAGCTTGCGGCCCATTCTACCATTTTCGAAATGTCACTGACGCCCGTCGCACCGATCGCCGACGCGGCACCGTTCTATAAACGGGGGAGAGCCGGCCGCCCGGGCAAGGATCACGGTGTGCGAGCCGCTATTCGGCCCCGAGATATGTCCTAATTAGCTCTCGCCACCAGGAAGAGCGCGTCGTGTCCACCAGCGCGATGTTCAGCTCCCGGCGCAGCGGGCTGCCGAAGGGAAGAGCGAACGCGTAGCTTTGCGGATCAAGGCTTAGATCCAGCACCTGCAGCTCGTTCGGATGGTCCTGCCGCACCAGCCATGCCAGGATCGGCTTGTCATAGACCACAGCGTCCAGCTGGCTAGCCGCCACCGCGCGCAGCCCTTCCTCGACCGTGGCGAAGTCCTGATGGCGGATCCCCTCGCGGTCGAGGTAGCCGACGGCTACCGCATCGCGCACTGTCACAACGCGCACATGGTGCAGATCGGCGGCGTCGCGCACCAGCCCCGACAATTCCCGCGCGGTCAGATGACTGGTGACGGCTGCGGTGAACATCGCGATCAACACCACAGAGGCCGCCGTCCACACCCCACCCAGCAGGCGTCCGGGCCGCGTCGACGGGGATACGGAGGGGTTCGCCTTGGCCATCGCTTGAGTCGAAGCGGATCGAGAGAAAGCCCGCCGCTATGCCAATCCAGTCCAATGATGCACTCAGTGGCACTGCCACGCTGAGAGCCGTCACGAAATAGGGCAGGGAGAAATCCACCTCGCGCAGGCGCCTTCTCCGTTTCGCGACGCCCTTGGCGGGCCCTTGATCGCGATCTACCGGCGGGAGCCGCGCCGCAGGGCCGCCGAAGATCCACACCGCGCCCGTCGATACCGGAACGCGCTCGAAAGCGTCCGCCGGTGTGCCGCATCAACGTTGGATCCCGCCCCGCGACGCGGGTGTAACGACGGCCGCTGATAAACTCGTCACCGAGCGAGCGCCCTGATGCTGTACTCCCGATCGGCGTCTTCCGGCAGATGTGCCGGCCTAAGGCTTTCGTCAAAGATCCAAGCGAGGGAAAGGGTATTGCGCACACCGAGATCGTCGTAATGCCCCGACAACCAGTCCCGCGCGGCCTTTCTCCCCTTGTCTCGGAGATACGTCAGGAAGGCCCATTCGGCATTGACCTTGCTGGAGACGCCGAGCTCGAGCATCGTCGCCTCGTCGTAGATAGCGTGAACGCGTGCGTCGCGATAACGCTCGCGCTCGAGGTTCTCATGGTGGATGATTTCCCAAAGGAAGGCGAGCGAGCGTAATTCCTTGAGCAGCGCGGCATTGAACGTGATCTCGTTCAATCGATTCTGGATGTCTCGCGCCGATTGCGGGATATTCGGACGATAAAAGGGGTTGATCTGAATAAGTACCAGGTCGCCGGCATCACACTCGTCGACGAGCGGAAAGAGCGCCGGATTGCCCATGTAGCCGCCGTCCCAATAGGCCTCTCCGTCTATCTCGACTGCCTTAAACAGAAACGGCAGGCAGGCCGAGGCCATCACCGCGTCGAGCCCGATCCCGGGCTGCCGGAAAATCTTCGGCCGGCCGGTGCGGACGTTGGTCGCGGTCAGAAAGACTTTGAGAGCGCTCGCGCCATTGACCGCGTCGAAGTCGATAGTCCCCGCGACGACATCGCGAAGCGGATTAAAGTTCATCGGATTGGTATCGTAGGGCGAAAAGATCCGTGAAAGATGGTCCATCAAAATGTAAGCGGGCGAGGTGTCCAGACTCCAATTCCCCATAAACGTGTCGAAGATGGATCGGCGGATCGGGCTATATTGAGCTGCGGCGCTGGTGGCCGACCAGAATTTTTCGAGGGATTTCCGCGCTTCGGCTGGGCCGCCTCGCGCTATGCCGTCAGCGAGAGCGACCGCGTTCATCGCGCCGGCGCTGGTGCCGCTGACTGCCTCGATGCGAATTCGATCGTCCTCGAGGAGCTGGTCGAGAACACCCCAGGTGAAGGCACCGTGGGAGCCGCCGCCCTGCAAGGCGAGCTTGATCGTCTTTTTAGCCTGTGCCTTCATCCAACATCTCCAGATCCGGGCTCCGCGGCACGAGCCGAGCGCCGCGGTGTCGGCACTCTCGCCGTGCTCTCGACCGTTTAATCAGTCTAACGACCGCGAGGACGGGTGTCTCGGGCTCGTCGTCTCAGGACCAGACCCTCCGTCCCAATCGACATTCGTCGTAACCGACTATGCGGTCGCCGGAGCGGCAGGGCCGGTACCCCGACGATGCGGTGAGCTCGGGCCATCACGGGCCCTGCCCCAGTTCCCTGTCGGCGGGAAAAAGCACCTTTCGACCCAAAAAGCCCTCTCTCAAGGTCAAAAATGTTTTGTACATCATGGTCCTAAATACGATTTGGCCGAACTGGCCGGCAGCGGAATTCCGCGTGCCAAAACGTGGCCGGCAGCGGATTGGCAGAGGAATTTGGTACCTGCCTCTTTGGAACACGGTACCTGCCTCTTCTTTGTGCATCGCTCGTGGTGATCCATTTAATAATTGATATTATCGCACTGATCCTGATATAGGTGCAAGCCCGACATCCGCAAGGGAGGAGGACGGCATCGCCGTCCAACAAAGTGGAGGAGTGATACCTGCGCGCTCCCGTCGGGATTGGAAAGCGCCGGGAGGCGGAGAAAACTGTGCGATGGAAACTTACGGGCTAAGATCAGTGCCCGATCGGGCACGGCGCTACGCTTGCACCGCTTGACAGCGTTGCGACGCGATCCTTTTCTGGATTTAATTGACAAGGACTCAACTTAGCGGCGTATTAACTCGAAAAAATCCGTCCCTGAAGGGGCTCTTCGGCTCGAGGGCGGCTGACCGGGGCCGCGATGCCCTCGGCAAGGAGGCGCTGAAGAAATGAGACCGGATACTTTTGCGACGCAGCCTCTCCCACCGCGTGATCAGCTCGAAGCCTGGCGGGAGTGGTTTGAACCCGTCCTCGACGTCCTACCCAAGCATGCGACCGGCGACGAATTTAAGGCCGAGATGCATATATGGAAGCTAGGCGCCCTGGCGATGAGCCGAACCATCGCACCGCCCGTCAACGTCGTCCGAGCGAAGAGCAACCTGAGGCGCGATCCGGTCGATCACTGGGTCATCAGCTATTGTGCGGGGGGAGCGCATTTGGCCCAAACGGCGGGTGCCGAACTCGAAGTGCCCGAGAGGGTCCCGTTCCTCTGGTCGTTGGGCAGGAATTTTTGCACGAACGGACGCATGTTGACCGAGTCCAGTTCTTTCCGGCGCGCGACGCGTTCCGGGATATTGCGCCGCTGCTCGATGGGGCTCTCGGGTCGACCCTGGACACGCCTCTCGGACATCTGCTTGGTGACTACATGATGGCCCTCGAGCGACGATTGTCAGGCGTGACGGAGGCCGATCTCTCCCGCCTTACGACTGCGGTTGGCGCGATGATCGCCGCAGCGGTCGCCCCGTCGGCCGAGCGGGTCGCCGTCGCCAGGGGCAAATCGATGTGGGCCGCAAGGAGCGGGTGCGGCAGGCGGTCCGTCGGCACCTGGCGGACTCCGACTCTGGATCCCACGAACCTGTGTCGGCTTGTCGGAATGTCCCGATCCAATCTCTATCGATTGTTCGAAGATACGGGAGGTGTCGCTCGATACATTCAGCGTGAGCGGTTGCTCGAAGCGCATGCGGTCCTGACCGATCCTGCGACCACACAGTCGATCTCGGCAATCGCCGAGGATCTGTGCTTCGCGGACGCCTCCAGCTTTAGCCGTAGCTTCAAACGAGAGTCCGGCCACAGCCCCGGCGAGATGCGGGCGGCGACCCTCGCCGGGCTTGCGCCGCCGGCAACGCTGCGAGGCCCCGTCCCGTCTGCAGGAGCAGATTTCGGCGAGCTGCTTCGCGGATTCCACCGTTCAGTGCTTCTCGCTCAGCTGCGGACGAGGCCCGTGCGAAGGAACGATCGCCGCGATCTTAGCCGGTTTTCGCCAGCAATCCCAGCTACATATCTTTCGGGTGCTTGACGATGCTCCGCAAATTGAACCTCGCGCTATGTCTATCGCTGGGGTTGGCGGCACTCGTAATCGGGCATTGTCAGGTGAGCTTGGCGCAAGGTGATACAGATTTAGAAGCGCCGGGTTTGGCACCTTTTCCAGCTACTTTGGCCCGCGGCGCCACGCTGTTTCAGAATGTCCGCATCTTCGACGGTAAGAGTGACGCGCTCTCGGCTCCCTCGGATGTGCTGGTCAAAGGCAACACGATCGAGCGTATATCTGCGAGCTCGATCACCGTCGACACGCAGAGCGGCGTCCGCGTCATTGCGGCGGACGGTCGTGTGTTGATGCCAGGCCTGATTGACGCGCACTGGCATGCGTTCATGGCGGCGACACCTCAGATGCTGCTGATGACCGCCAACTCCTCGTACCTGCATCTGTTGGCTGCGCGACAGGCCGAAGCGACTTTGATGCGGGGCTTCACCACTGTGCGCGATCTCGGCGGTCCTGTGTTCGGGCTTAAGCGCGCCATCGACGAAGGGGTGATGATTGGGCCGCGCATTTATCCTTCCGGCGCTTTCATCTCGCAAACCTCGGGCCATGGCGATTTTCGATTTCTGTTTGAGGTTCCGCGAACCTTGGGCGGACCGTTGAGCCACTCCGAGCTTGAAGGCGTCGCCGCCATCGCCGACAGCCCGGATGAGGTGCGAATGCGCGCGCGAGAGCAGTTGCGGCACGGTGCAAGCCAGATCAAGCTGATGGCCGGTGGAGGCGTCGCTTCGCCCTACAATCCGATCGAATTGATCCAGTATACCGAAGCGGAGATCCATGCAGCGGTCGAGGCCGCAGAGAATTGGGGCACCTACGTTACCGTTCACGCATATATGCCGCGGGCGATCCGTCAAGCGGTCGCCGCCGGCGTCAAGTCCATTGAGCACGGCCATTTGATCGACGAACCCACCGCCCAGCTGCTTGCAGACAAGGGTATCTGGTGGAGCCTGCAGCCATTCCTCGATGACGAAGATGTGCCGGCACTGAGCCCGGAATCGCGGAAGAAGGCGTTGCAGGTGTTTGCCGGAACGGACAACGCCTACAAGTTGGCAAAGAAGTACAAAGTCAAGACCGCTTTTGGCAGCGACATTCTGTTCGATGCGCGGATTGCCAGCCGGCAGGGAGCGATACTCGCCAAGCTGGTTCGTTGGTACACCCCTGCCGAAGCGCTCGAGATGGCCACTGCAGACAACGGCGAGTTGATGGCGCTTTCCGGGTTTATCAATCCCTATCCCGGCAAGCTTGGCGTCGTGGAAGAAGGCGCACTCGCAGATCTGCTGCTGGTCGATGGCAATCCATTGGAAAACATCAAGCTCATCGAGGACCCCGACAAGAACTTTCTGGTTATTATGAAGGATGGCACAATCTACAAAAATGCGCTGCCCAAGTGAGGACTGTGTCGTAAACCGGGTGATCGCACGAAACCGAGGATAACTGCTTCAGGACTTGCCCTGAGCCAGCTTTATGGTCATTCCCGCGAAAGCGGGAATCCATTCATTTTTGCAGGTTACTAGATTGAACGAACCCGCTTGCGCGAGAGGAGAGTGAGCTTGGCGTGAGGCGGCTCCTGTCTGAGAGGATTGTGGTTGTCCCGACCCAATCATCAGACAGGAGATCCTGTGATGGCTCAGATGACCGCGCTGCGTCGCCGGATGATCGACGACATGACGGTTCGCAACCTCTCGCCAGCAACTCAGCAATCTTACGTCTACGCGGTTGCCAAGTTCAGCCTGTTGTGGTGAAGCGGCCCCCGATAGTGAGCCCGGGCGAGGTTTCAGAGGCCTGGGATGCACGCCAGAACGTGCTCGACAGCAGGCGCCACGAGTAGTTACTGGCCAACGCCACTTTCCGCCAAGCGCAGATGCGAAAGAATGCGGCCCGATCACCGTCCGGAACCGCGCAAGGGCTGCCTCGCGAGCTTCAGTCGGGGCTGAGCGCCGGACGGGATGAAGGTCGTCGTCGAATCCCAACCGACCCGAAGGCGCAAGGTGTGCGAGATGCCCCCACCCGACGATGTCGTCCCGTAGCTATGGTACATGAGAGAGACGCGACAACGATCCGGCCGAAGGATAAGATCAAAGCGCGGTCGGCGAAGCACGACCGAGCGCGGGTCGCGATCAATAACGGTGCCATGTCAAAATGCGGCACTGAAGGGAGTGAATGAGCGCCTCCTCGGCTGTCACGATCGTTGGTGGATTGGGCTTGTTCATGCTTGGGGTCCACCACCTCACCGACGGTCTGAAGAGTCTCGCCGGCGATTCACTGCGCCGTGCTCTACAAACGCTCGTTGCCGGCCGATTGAGCTCAGTTATATCCGGTGTGCTATTCACGGTAGCGAGTCAGTCCTCGACCGCGACGACGCTCGCGGTGATCGGCTTCGTCAGCGCCGGACTGGTCACCTTCTCGCAAGCGGTCGGGGTCATCATCGGCGCAACTTTGGGCACGACCTCGACGCCATGGCTGGTGGCGATCTTCGGTTTTGGCGTGAGCATTTCCGCCGGCGCTCTGCCGATGCTCGGGATCGGAGCCTTTCTCTGGCTGATCGCCAAGGGCAAAACGCGCTCGGTCGGAGCCATCCTGGCAGGCTTCGGACTGCTCTTCATTGGGATCGAGTACCTGCAGACGGGGATGGAGGGCATTTCGTGGAACCTCGATGCCGTGGGCGGGAGCGGTTTTGGCTGGCAGTGGATTCTCGCCGGTATCGGGATCTTGATGTCGATTGTCATGCAGAGTTCGAGTGCCGCCGCCGCGACGACGCTCGTCGCACTGCATGCGGGGTCGCTGACCTTTGATCAAGCTTGCGCGATGATTGTGGGACAGAGCGTCGGGACCGCAGCGACGAGCGCGTTGGTGGCAATCGGCGCCGGGTTGGCGGTACGGCGCGCGGCACTGGCGCATATCGTCTACAATGTCAGCATCAGCATCATTGGGATCCTGTTGCTCGGACCGATCGCGGCAGCCGCAAACTGGGTGGGTAGTCAATTTGATGATCCCAATGGTGTGCTGGCGCTGGCAGCATTCAGCAGCATCTTCAAGTTGGCGGGGGTGCTTGCATTCTATCCATGGCTTGATCTTTTCTCGCGGTTCATCGAGCGGATCTCTGGAGCGGGCACCGAGACGGCTGTCGGCCGGCTCGATCCGGTCCTCGCCGAGGCAGGAGGGGCTGTCGCGCTCGAGGCCGGCTGGCGGGCGACCCTGGAGCTCGCGCGTGGTTCGGTCGACGCTGTCCGCCGTCGGCTTATCGGCGAATCCGTCCGTTACGATTCGCCGATTGAAGCATCTCGACAGACCGAGCAATTCCTGGAGTCGTTGTCGCTCGAAACACTCGATCTAGCCACATTCGAGCCACGTCTCGTTCGGCTCTGCCACGCGTTCGATCAACCTTAACCAACTTCATGACGACCTGACCCGGATCCCGCCGGAGGTGGGCGGCTGGCAGACCCCGGCAGGCTTTGAAACGGGCGCAAGAGCACTCGCTACGTGGCTCGAAGCCACGAAAGATCCCAACGCGGCGCAGGGACCGGCTATCGCCGAGGCAATGGAAGACGCCTCGAAACGGCTTACCGACGAGCGGAAGATAATTCGCGGCAAGACGTTGGAAGACGTTGCAGTGCAACGCATCTCCGCGGAGACGGCCCGCAGTGGTCTCGAAATGCTTTCGTGGGCCGATGGCGCTCTTTACCACGCATGGCGCCTGGCCGAGTCGCTCAGAATCGCTTCCCGCGGCCAATCGACCGCGGCTGCGATCCGTAACTCATGACCGAGGAAGGAGCCGATGAAGCGCAAGGAATACGAAAAGTCACTGCGCAAGCTGCAGGTCGAACTGTGCGCGCTACAGGACTGGGTCAAGCACGAAGGCCTGCGCGTGGTCGTCGTCTTTGAGGGCCGCGACGCCGCCGGCAAAGGCGGAACGATCAAGGCCATTACCGAGCGGGTCAGTCCGCGCATGTTCCGCGTCGTGGCATTGCCGGCGCCATCGGACCGGGAGAAGGGGCAATTATATCTACAGCGCTACGTTGCGCACCTGCCGACGGCCGGCGAGATCGTGATCTTCGACCGCAGCTGGTACAACCGGGCTGGCGTCGAGCACGTCATGGGCTTCTGCACAGAGGAGGAGCATCGCCACTTCCTCAAGGTTTGCCCCGAGTTCGAGCTGTTCATTGTCGATGGCGGGGTACAACTCATCAAATACTGGCTGGAGGTCAGCGACGAGGAACAGAAGCGCCGCTTCATTGCCCGCATCGAGGATCCGCTGCGTCAGTGGAAGCTGAGCCCGACGGATCTATGCTCACGCAGCAGATGGTTCGAGTACTCGCGGGCGCGCGACGTGATGTTCGCGGCCACCAACACAAATTTCGCACCCTGGTACATTGTTCGCTCCGACGACAAAAGGCGGGCGCGCCTCAATTGCATCCGCCACCTGCTCCGCCTCATTCCCTACGAAAAGGTGTCGCAGGAAAAGGCGAAGCTCCCCGACCGCTCGATGGATGACGCATACGATGATGTAGCCTCGCTCGAAGGTATTCAGTTTGTCGCGGAGAGCGCATAAGGCGTCGTGGAAAGCAAGGGAGGACGCATGATGTCTGAGGCAGTGCGCGCCAATCCCGGCCCCGCAGCCGTCGCCTGGCATGCCGTCCCGGTGGATGAAGTAATCGGCCGGCTGAACACGGACCCCGCAAAGGGACTGGATGCAGTCACCGCATCTCAGCGGCTGGCCCAATACGGACCCAACCGCCTGCCGGAGGGAAAGCAGCGCGGGCCGCTGATGCGGTTTCTCGCCCAGCTCAACAATGTTCTCGTTTATGTCCTGCTCGGGGCCGGCTTTGTGAAGTTAATGGTCGGTCTGTGGCTCGACGCTGCGGTCATCCTGGGTGTCGTGGTCATCAACGCTCTGCTCGGCTTCATCCAGGAAGGCAAGGCCGAGAAGGCCCTTGATTCGATCCGCAACATGCTTTCCGCGGAGGCGAGGACCATCCGCGGCCGCGAGACCCGCTTGATCCCGGCTGAGGAACTCGTGCCCGGTGACGTTGTGCTACTGGAGTCAGGCGACCGCATCCCGGCCGATCTTCGCCTCGTCGACGTCAAGAACCTGCGGACCGAAGAGGCGGCGCTGACCGGTGAATCGGTTCCGATCGACAAGACGACCGACGCCGTGGCGGAGAAGGCGACGGTGGGAGATCGGGAAGGCATGGCCTTCTCCGGAACCTTGGTCTCGTCCGGGCGCGGGACAGGCGTGGTCGTCGCCACCGGGAGCGAGACCGAGCTTGGACGTATCAATCAGCTGATGGCCGGGGTCAGCGCACTTGACACGCCGCTGCTGCGTCAGATCAAAAAGTTCGGATACGCGATCACCGCCCTGATCGCCGTCGTGAGCGTGATCGTGTTCGCCTACGGCCGCTGGGTTCGGGGCATGGATTTCGTGACCATCTTTCAGGCGGTCGTCAGCATCGCCGTGTCGGTGATCCCGGAGGGGTTGCCCGCGCTGATCACTGTCACCCTGGCGATCGGCGTGCAACGCATGGCTCAGCGCAACGCCATCATCCGGCGGCTGCCGGCGGTAGAAACCCTAGGGTCGGTATCGCGGATCTGCTCCGACAAGACGGGAACCTTGACCTTGATGGAAATGATGGTGGTGTCCGCCGTCACTGCGGGCTCGGCCTACAAGGTCACCGGCCAGGGCTATGCACCCGAAGGGAAGGTACTGAAGGACGGGATGCCGGCAGGGGAGGACAGGGTTCTTGATCTGATAGGGCGCGTCTCGATGCTCTGCAACGATGCGCAGATTCACCAGGAAGAAGGAGCCTGGAAGGTGGAAGGCGACCCGACCGAGGGAGCCCTCTACCCGTTCGGCAACAAGCTCGGTCTCGAACGGCAAGCCGAGCAGACGGCCTATCCCCGGATCGACGCCATCCCGTTCGAATCGGAGCACCGGTTCATGGCGACATTGCACCGAGACGCTGCCGGCGAGCAGTTTCTCTTAGCCAAGGGCGCGCCGGAAGTGATCCTAGAACATTGCGACCGGCAGGCAACCGGTGCCGGGCAGCCGGAGCCGATCGACCGCGACCATTTCGCCAACGCGTCGGACGAGCTGGCGGCGCAGGGCGAGCGCGTGCTGGCATTTGCGTGGCTCGAAGATCCGGGAGTTGATGCCGGCAACCTCGGTCCGGCGGATCTCCCGAAAAACCTGGTTCTGCTCGGCCTGGTCGGGCTGCTCGACCCGCCGCGGACGGAGGCGATCGAGGCCGTCACGGAATGCCATGCCGGCGGCATCCGGGTGACGATGATCACCGGCGATCACAAGATCACTGCGGCCGCGATCGCCAAGATGCTCGGAATCGGCGACGGCAAAACCGCGATCACCGGGGTGGAGATCGAGGAAATGGACACTGCTACCTTGCAGGAGCGCGTCCGCAACGTCGACGTTTTCGCGCGCGCGAGCCCCGAGCACAAGCTCCGCCTCGTCAAGGCGATCCAAGCAAACAAGCAAGTCGTGGCAATGACCGGCGACGGGGTGAACGACGCACCGTCGCTCAAAAAGGCGGACGTTGGCGTCGCGATGGGAATCAAGGGCACCGAGGTCACCAAGGAGGCGGCGGAAATGGTGCTGGCCGACGACAACTTCGCCTCGATCACCGCAGCGGTCAGAGAAGGGCGCACGGTCTACAACAACATCGAGAAAGCGATTCTCTTCATGTTGCCCACCAACGTCGCCCAGGCGCTGGTCATCATGGTGGCGATCTTCGTTGGCTTTACCGCCCCGATCACGGCGCCGCAGATCCTCTGGGTGAACATGGTGACGTCGGTGGCGCTCGGGCTCGTCATCTCCTTTGAGCCGCACGAACTCGACGTCATGCAGCGACCTCCGCGCACGGTCGACCGCCCGATCCTGGACGCCTTCGGCGTCTGGCGGGTCGTTTTCGTTGGACTGGCGCTGCTGGCGCTAACTTTGTGGGCCTTCTTCTGGATGAAGTCGAAGGTTGCGTCCGACGAGCTTGCCCGGGCGGTCGCCGTGAATGCGCTCGTGATCGGTCAGATCTTCTATCTGCTCAATAGCCGCTACAAGCTGGATTCGTCCCTGTCTCTCAAGGCGCATCTCGGCAACAAGTATCTGGCGATGGGGATTGGTGCAGTCGTGATCCTGCAGCTCCTCTTCACTTACACACCGCCATTCCAAACCCTCTTCGAGACCGCGCCGATCCCGCTCTGGGTTTGGCCATGGTTGTTCGTCGGCGGGCTGGTATTCTTCCTCGTCGTCGAGGCGGAAAAGCTGATCATTCGTACCGCGCGTCCTGCACCGGCCGCGGCGGTTCTGGCGGAATCGCCTGCTTGAGCAACGGTGTCTCCAGCTGAGATTGGGACACCCGGTATCGTCTTCGGGACGCTAGGCTCATCCCGGGTACTCCAGAAATTGCTAAGTTGCTTTGCGACACGAGCAGCCAGGAGGGCGAGAGTCGTGATTATGAACGCCGCCCAGGGCTAAGGCGGCTGGCAATACAAGGTTCTCCCGGAACCAACCCGGCCGCTGCGAGCGGAGGACCCAACCTTGTCCGATCTGCTGGTCATCGAATTTCCAAGCGAAGCAAAGGCGGAGGGCGTCCGCGAGATGCTACACGCGATGCAAAAGGAGTATCTGATCGAGTTGGGAGATGCCGTCGTTGCGGTGAAAGACGATCGCGGACGGGTCAAGCTGAATCAGCTCTTCCGGCCGGTCGCGCACGGCGCGGTGTCTGGGATGCTGTGGGGTTCGGATCGGTCTGCTGTTCACGATGCCGCTGGCTGGTGCAGCGATCGGTGCTGCTTCGGGCGCGCTTGGGGGCGGCTGGCCGATCTCGGCATCAACGACGCCTTCATGAGGCAAGCGGCGAGAACTCTGCAATCCGGCAATGCCGCGTTGTTCCTGCTGATCCGCAAGATGACGACCCACAAGGTGCTTGCCGCGTTGCGAGGCGCCGGCGGCACGGCGCTGCGCAGCTCGTTTGACGAGACCAAGGAGGAGGTCTTGCAGGCGGCGCTCGCGGGAGCTCGGGCAGCGTCAGTAGAAGCCCGAGGTTGAGTTCCTGGCCGCTGCCGGGCATTCTGGGATCGATGACACTCGTGCCTGCCCCGATCATCAAATAGGGAGGATTAACATGTTGTTCCCAGGCGGTTTCACGTTTCCCAACTTTCTGGCTGACGTATTCTCGATATTCATCTTCGTGCTGTGGTTCTGGTTGCTGATCACGATCTTCGGCGACCTGTTCCGCCGTCACGACATATCAGGCTGGGCAAAGGCGATTTGGGTTATCGCGCTGATCCTGTTCTCTTATTTAGGGATATTCATATACTTGATCACGCAACACCGCGGGATGGCGGAACGCCAGCAGCAGCGAGCCCAGCAGGCGCGCGACGAGCTTCGCCAAGTGGTTGGCTACAGCGTGGCCGACGAGCTCGAGAAACTCGAACGCTTGAAGAATTCAAACGCGATTTCCAATGAGGAATACCTCCGGCTGCGCGCCCGGACCGTGCAATAGCTGAAACCGGCTCCCTCCCGGTAGGCGCCGCCTGCACCGGGCGACGCGACCGCCTGCTGGCGTCGCCGGGGTGAGGCCGGCGTCACATACTGCGCCCCAGCCGCGACCACCGCCCCAAAAGGCGTCGAGCGCCATCTTCCAGATTGAAGGACGCCTTGGTACGTCGCTTCTCGTGATGGCTTTCGCGGGCCAGCGTACGAGCCGCGGATCGGCCGTGCGTCCGTTACTGGCCTGCTCGGCCGGCCGCGACGCCCTGCTGGAAGGCTCTATCCTGGGCCTGCCGGGACTGATCGAAGAGAAGCCCGCCGAGCAGGCCCGCTCCCGCCCCGGCAGCCGCACCGAGCCCCGCGTTCCCACCGATCGCGCCAAGTATGGCGCCGCCGCCGGCGCCGATGGCCGTGCCACTCAACGCGCGCTGCTGGGTCGGGGTCATGTCGGCACAAGCAGCGACCGGCAGAGCGACGGCCGCGAGCAGCAGTAACTTGTTCATGGCGTTCCTCAGAGCGGTTTGATCAGCGCGATGGCGGGCAGGGATAGCGTTCGCTCAAAAACCGGAACAACCCGTCGGTGGACGTGGTTGACATGCGATCCGGCGACACCCGCGCCCATTTGACAAACTCGCCGAGCGCTTCGTTGCGGCTCGGCGGAGGATTCGGCAAGCAAAATGGCTTAGGTCCGCGGAACGCGGCCATGTTCTGCATTTCCACCAAGACCGCGCCCAGCGCGAAACCTTGGCAGAAATTGACCGCCGCCGTCCCCATCGCGTTGTCGGCCGTCGCTTCGCAGAGCTCGACCAGGTCGCCGGTCGTCCCGGCACTGAAATTTGTTTCTGTCGCGGCGTGCGCCGCAAAAGGCGCAACAAATGCCAGCGCCGCGGCGGCGGTCAACCGTTTAAACGTCATGGCACCCTTCCCCTACATTGGTAAACATCATCGCGGCACTTACACGGCTCCCCCAGCGTCTGCGCTCGGGCTCCCCCAGCGTCTGCGCTCGGGCTCCCCCAGCGTCTGCGCTCGGGCTCCCCCAGCGTCTGCGCTCGGGCTCCCCCAGCGTCTGCGCTCCGACAAGCCTACCGACATCGAACGTGGTTGTCATCGGACCCGACGTCCCAGGACTATACGTGACGTCCCGATTGCCGCAAAGCTATCGGGCTCGATCGGCTGATCATCTCGATCGACAGCGCCGACCTCGCCGAGCACGAACGCAATCGCGGCTTGGAGGGATTGGAGCGCCGTCTAGCTAAAGGCATAGCCCGGGCCCGCGAATACGGTCTGCCGGTGCAGGCTTCGGTAACCGTCAACCGCCTTGTTCGTTACGACGAATTGCCGGACACGTTACGGCGTCTCGGGTTCGATAACGTCGCGTTTTCTTATCCGCGCTCCGCGCCGTTCGGCTCCACTTCGCTGGTCTATAGTGAACATTCGCACTTAGTCGATCTCGACTGTGATGAGCTGCTTGCCGCATTGGAGGCAATCGGCCGTCTAAGAAAACAGTTTCCGGTACTCAATCCGCGAGCCTCGCTCGCCGAGGTGGCGCGCTATGTGCGCGGCGAGCCGCAAGAAGTGCCCTGCATCGGCGGGTACAAATACTTTTATATAGACTGGAACCTCGACATCTGGCGCTGCGAGGCGTGGAACGAGCCATTGGGCTCGGTGTTCGACCTCGATCGAATTCCGGACCAGCGCGAACCGTGCAATGCCTGCATGATGGGCTGCTACCGAAAAGCCAGCATGCTGATGCATGCCGCCATCGCGGCCACGGACGCAGCGCGGTCGCTGGCGGCGGGTCAAATCGGTGCCGCGGTGTCGACGCTCTTCCGCCGTAGCGTGGCGCAGTCGCTCTGGGCCCTGGTCGAGCAGACCCCAAAGATGAGCCGATTGGCGTGGCGGCGGAAGCAGACGGCGGCCCTTGGCCATGTCGAAGTCGGATAGAAGATGCGGCTTTCGGGGGATCGCAGGAAAGCGGCGTTCGTGTCCGCGCTGATCGTTGGGGCGGCGCAAGGAAGCCCTGCAAGGGCTCAGACCGCCAATAGCAATGCCGGTCTCCAAGGAGGCCAGGACGGCATGTTCGATGCGATCTGGCGACGCCGAACTACGCGACGCCAGTTTTGCCGGACAGCGCTGTCGCAACCGCGCCCGGCCTCGAGCAGGGCCTCGGTGACGGGAAGCCGCGCGCAAAACACCGATCGGGCAAATTGCAACGCCAAATCGGTGCCGATGCCTGCTCTCTCCAAAAAGGCGCGAAGATCGGTGTCCGACGTGGCGCCCGGGAAGGGGTGAAAGATCACACCGTTATAGATGCCTTTGGCGATCGCCTGCCGCTCGACCGCCTCGAAGCGGGCAATGGTCAGCCGCTGGCCCGGTGCAAGATTGCCTTGAAAGACCAATTCATAACCCGGCGTCGCCACCCAGTTGACGTTCCTGAACAGCCGGTTGACGCTGACCCCGGCGCCATGCTCCGGATCCTTCACACTCGTTGCGACCCCGCGGCAGCGTCGCAGTTGCGGGAACGGGGCCTCATCGTCCCTACAGGCGCCCTTGATATACAAGATCGCACGGCCGGCGGGACCACCTCCCTCGCCCGTCAGCTTCGAGCGGAATTGGCTCGCCGCGCAGAGCTCAACGTAATACGGAACCAACCTCTCGTATGCGGTGTCCGGGTGCCGTTCGATGATGATATCGTCCGGCTTCAACTGGAAGCGGGCCATATCCATGAGGCCGTCCTGGAGGCAGCCGCCGAGCAGGATCGCGACCCCGACGACGGCAAAGCCGAGCACCCGGCGAACTGCCATCCTGCCGACATGCAGGTCCAGCCGCAGGAGAAGACTGTTGATATAATATCTATCTTGAAATTGTTGTTGCGACATTATATGCTCTCCCCTCTTCGCAGGCTTCCAAACGGGCCGCCGGTCAAACGGCAAGGTGCCGACGAGTGTTGCGCCCCTCGCGCTCGAGGCTCGCGGCCGATGCTCCGGAACCCGGCGAGACCGATGCAACTTTAAGGAGAAATCCCGCTGTAGATTTGCTGCAGATGCAACAAGACGCAGTGAACAACTAAATCTTCGATTGTAGTACGCGGTGGGGGTTTGCGGAGATCAGAGCCTAGGCGCGTTTTATCCGTAGCGGAAACGGAATGAACGCCAAAGGTGTTTCTGCAGAAGCTGCTTTACGCCGTCGAACGGGTAGGGAACAAGGTTCCACACCCGGCAGTGATTTTCTTCATCTTGTCGCGGCTGGTGATCGTCCTCGGATTGACCAGCTCCTAATCGGCCGATGTCCCCAGCAGGTAAAACAAAACGCGGTGGCGGTCTCGGTCGTCTGGATCCTGCTGTTTCTCGCCTGGAGTTGCGCCGCGTGCGCCTGGACCCCGTCACTGGCATTGGTCCCGAGGTCGCTGGAGTTGGAATGGCCCTCGCTGGGTTTGGACCTCCGGGAGATGGCGCTAAAATGCGCGATCCGGGGCGCGTGCGACTGGATGGCGGTGGCGTTGAGTCCACCGTCGGTTCTGGCGGACGTGAAGGGGCAGGACGGGAACCACCAGCCAAGCGGAGGACTGCGGCGCCCGTCTCGATTGCTTTACGCTGCGGGCGGTGCGGCGGACGCGGAGGTCCCTGCTAGCGCCGCGCGTAACGCCTCCTCCTTGCTCTCGTCGAAGGACGTGCGGATCACCGTGCCGCCCTCACCCTGCAAGGCTGCTAAGACCTTGTCGGTCGTCATTTTGCGGACCAGCAGGAAGAGTGCTGCATTGCCGGATTGCAGGCTTTCCGCGGCATCCCTCATGAACCTGTCGTTGATGCCGACATCGGCGAGCTTGCCGCCGAGAGCGCCGGAGGCCGCACCGATAGCGGCGCCTGCCAGTGGCATCAGGAAGATCATACCGATCAGCGCGCCCCAGAAGGTTCCGGAGATGGCACCGCTCGCGGTTGGGTTGAAGAGCTGATTGAGTTTTACCCGGCCATTGGGCTGCTTCACCGCGATAACGGCGTCACCCAACTCGATCAGGTACTCCTTCTGCATATCGAGCAGCTTCTGGCGAACTTCCTCCGCTTTTTCCTCGGACGGGAACGTGATTTCTACGAGATCGGCCATTTGTGTTTTACTTCCACGTTGTTTTGGAAACTTATGCTAGTAGAGCGGGAAGCAGAGCGGCTCTAGCGCCAGGTCCAGCCCCACCCGGGAACCCAAACCCAGCCGCCGCCCCAACCCCAACCGGGACCCCAGCTCCAACCGGGACCCCAGCTCCAACCGGGACCCCAGCCCCACCATCCAACCGGCCAGCCCCAGCCCCAGCCGGGACCCCAGCCCCAACCCCAGCCACCACGGAACCCGCCGCCCCGGAACCCGGACCCGCCACCGCGGAACCCGAACCCGCCGCCATGGAAGCCTCCGCCATGGAAGCCTGCGCCGCGGCCTTGGGCATGGCCGAGATTGGGCGACGCGGCGAAAATGGCCAGTACAACCGCCAGGGCGATCGAGAGTTTGCGTACCATGAGACGTCCTTTCCCCCCGATGCCAGTGAGAACTCACAAAACTCCTAGGAACATTTGCGTGCAAGTAACGAATTTGTCACTTTAGCCAAGTCAGATTTTAACCGGAGTCTACACCCGGGGCAAGTTGGCCACGTCGAGATCCAAGCGCCGCTGTACCGCACACGGCGACGCTCGTCCATCACCCGGCCTGTGGTATATCGCCGGCATGAACCGCGACGCCACGAAGCTAAATCTCCCGGTGCTTGTCTTCTTTGGCCTGATGGCGACCTCACTCGGAGGATTGCTGCTGTTGCCGCCGATCCCGCAGGATCAAAGCTACCACCAATTCGCCGACCAGCGCACCATACTCGGCATCCCGAATTTTTGGAACGTCGTCTCGAATCTTCCGTTTCTCGCGGTCGGTGCCGTGGGGTTGCGGCGGTTTCGGGACGATCCGGCAACAGTCGTTTTCTTTCTGGGGGTTTTCCTGACCGGCATCGGCTCGTCCTACTATCACTGGAATCCGAACGACGACACCTTGTTCTGGGACCGGCTGCCGATGACTCTAGCCTTCGCAGCGATCCTCTCGCTCGTCGTCCAGGAGCGCGTCAACGCAAAGACCGGGGCTATTCTGCTTTGGCCGGCGCTCGCAGTCGGTTTGTTCAGCCTGCTGTTCTGGCGCTGGACCGACGATTTGCGGCTCTACTTCTGGGTGCAGTTCTTTCCTGGTCTCGCGGTCGCCTTGCTGTTTTTGCTGTGCCCGCCGAAGTACACCGGCACGAATTATTGGATCGCCGCTGGGGTGCTCTACGCGCTCGCCAAGGTGTTTGAGTTCACCGATGAGGCAATTTATTCGGCCGGAAACTTGTTGAGCGGACATGCCCTCAAACACCTTGCGGCCGCAGCTGCGTGCTTTGCAATTCTGAGATATTTCCAGACCCGCCAACCGATCCTCGAGGAGCACCCTGCGCGCCCCGTCCGAGTGGCATAGGTGAAATCGTAGCAGATTTCCCGGTGGTTTCGGCTCTTGTGGTTATCCCCGATCGTGAACGGACCTAGGTTATTGGTCTATCTTCACCTGCGGCGCGCCGCCTATCGAGCGAAGCGTTCGATCGTCTGTTCGGGACTCAGCCCCACGCCAACATCGCGGCGCCTAGAATGATTACCAAGGTCAGCAGCGACAGACCCGCCACTGGCCATTGTCGCAGATAGCCGTCGGCTCGCTCGATCGCCTCGCCCCAGGGGGCGGTTGCGCGTATTGCCGCTTCCCCCACCACCACGACATCTCCCTCCGGGACGCGCGGCAGACGGTACGCCCAGCGCCATAGTCCAACGGCCAGCACCCCGCCGATCAAAGCCGGCCACAACGCCGCCCACAGCGTCCCGAGGGCCAGCGCATCGAGCAGGGTTCCGCTTCCGGCCGTCGGATAGAGCGCCCAGGGAACCGTCACGGCTGTGGAAGCCATAATCAGCCATGGCCGCACGAGCCCGGTCGGTGCCGCCGTCGCAGGGTCTCGTGGTGTGGTTTGCACCAGACAGCGCAGGAAATGGAGCATCAGCAATACGCTCCCAGCCGTCGACAATGCCGCAAATATGCCGATGACACCCTCGCCGAGCTGAGCCTTCAAAAGCTTCGCCAGCATGCCCCCGGTGAGTGGCAACCCGGCAAGTCCCAGCGCTAGCACTGCGGCCGGTATCAGCACCGGCCACAAGCGTGAGCCAGCGGCGGCTGCCACGCCAATCGCGAGAAATAGCCCACCCTTGACCAGTACGTGATTCGCAGCGGCGAAGCTCACTCCCAGCGTTGCACCGGGGTCGCCCGCGGCCAACCCCATGCCGAGTGCCGCGGCGAGCAGTCCCATTTGGCTGACGCTGGAATAAGCCAGCACCGTCTTCGGGTTTTTCTGCGTGATCCCGACCAGAACGCCGTAGAAGGCCGAGAACATCCCTGCCGCAGCCAGCGCTTTCCCACATCCCGGCATTGCGGTGCCGAGTGGCAGAAAGCGGATGAACCCGATCACCCCGGCCTTTACCGCGGCGCCACTGAGCACGGCCGCGGCCGGGATCGGTGCCGCCGTATAGGCGAGCGGCATCCACACATGTGCCGGTACGAGGCCGATCTTCAACCCGAATCCCAAGATGAGGAGCGTCAACGCTGTGTCGCGCCAGGGCGACAGCGGCAAAGCAGCTGCCGCGTCGCGGATCAGCAGGCTGCCGTTCGGGGTGGCTTGCGCCATGAATACGAAAGCCATCAACAGAAAGGCCTCGCCCAGTACGGCAAGTGCGACATAGATGATGCCTGCCCGCTGGCTACCAGGCGTGCCGTCATGTACGATAAGGCCGTAGGCCGCCAGACTGACCACCGAGAAGGTTAAATAAAAGCTTACCAGGTCGGCGGCGATGAAGACGCCGAGGTTGCCTGTCAGGGTGAGCAGCCACCACTCCGCAAATCGGCCGGCATTTGGATCGTCGCGCAAATAGGTCGAGGCGTATGCGCCCACGACGATCCATAGCATCGACGCGACCCCGAGCAGCATCGCCCCGGGCACGTCGAGCGCCAAGGTCATGCGGAACGGCGGCTCAGGCAATACCAGGATCGCGCCGGGAGGGGCCAGCAGTGCCGCGACTAGGGCGGGCGCCGGTGCCAGGACCAACAGCGACGGCATGCGGTCTCTCGCGCGCCGCGACACACAGGCCAACAGCATGGCGAGAGGCACGGCCAGGGCAGCGAAGAGCAATGCCCCTGCGACAGTCACAACCCACAGTCCGCAGTTATTGGCTTCGGGTGGGTCTTCACCTGAGCCCCCCCCAGCGCTATGTCAGGACGGCCGATCTGCAGCAACTCCAAAGGCCGCAGCGGGACAAAGCCGAGCAGCACAGCACACAGCGCGAGCGCCACCACCACCGCCTGCCGGCTCGGAGAAATGGTTGAGAGCAGCCGCAGGGGCTCACTCGCATCCGCCAATGCTCGGGCGAGCACGAGGAATATGTAGCCACCCGCGAGCAACCCGCCCGCCAGGACGACCAGCGCCCACCACCATTGGCCAGCGGCGACCGCTGCCGTCAACAACATCGCTTTCGCCACAAAGCCGCCGCTGGGCGGCAGACCCATAAGAGACAGGCCGCCGAGCCCGAAGGCGAAGACGGTTATCGGCAGGGCCCGCCCGATGCCAGCGAGCCCCGAAATCCGGTCGTGCCCGAGGGCCTCGGCGATTAGCCCTGCCGCCATAAACATGGCGGCCTTGGCGAAGGCGTGCGAAATGGCCTGAAGAACGCCGCCAGTCCAGGCGGCCGTGCTCCACGGATGGCCCGTTTCAGGCCTGACGGCGAGTGGAAACATCAAGAACAAGTAGCCGATCTGCGCGACCGTCGAATAGGCGATCAACAGTTTCAGCCGCGCCTGGCGGAGCGCCACGACGCTGCCAAAGAGGATCGCAGCTGCGCCGAGGATACCGAGGATTTGCGCTGCCGCCTGGTCCGCCAAACCGGGCATGACATCGAACCACAGCCGGACGACGAGAAAAAAGGGCGCCTTCACGACCAGCCCCGACAGTATGGCGCTGGCCGGGGCGGGAGCGCCGGCATGGGCGGGCGGCAGCCACAGATGCAACGGGTAAAGCGCGGCCTTCGCCAGCAGCCCTACCGTCATCAGCGAGAGCGAGGCCCAGGCGATCGGCCCCCCATGGATGCGGCGGGACAACAGAACGATATCGAGGGTGCCGTAAGCGCCATAGAGCAGCACTGCGCCGAGTAGGTAGAGGACTGACCCCAAGAGCGCGAACAGCAGATAACGCAATGCGGCCGCGAGTGTCTCCGCGCGGCCATCAAGGGAGACCAACGGCACCGCTGCGAAAGTCAGCAGTTCGAGGGCGACATAGAGGTTGAAGAGATCGCCGCCGATAAAGACGGCGTTGAGCGCCCCCCAAACCGCCAGCAGCAATGTCCAGAATACCACCGGGGCGCGCGTTTCCGCCCCCTCCGGGCCGGGAAACTGCGCTCGCGCGAACAGACCAATGCCGCAGATCAGCACCGCCGCGGTCAGAGTCATTGCTGCAGAAAGCCCATCCGCCCGAAATGCCACGCCGAGCGGCGGGTCCCAACTGCCGACAAAGTATTGCAGCACATTGTTGCTGCGCCAGACGCCGGCGGCGATCGCCACTGCGACCGCGAGCCCGGCCGGCATCAGAATGAGGGCGATGCGCTCTGCGTGCCGTCCGCCGAGCGCCAGCGAAAGAAGCACGCCCACGATGGGAAGGACGATCGCCAGAACAAGGAGGAAGCCGCCTCCCGTCGCTGAACCCGCCATCAGCGGTGGCCGTCATCCATACGTGGTTGGATCGGCGCATCCGACCGAAGCGTGGCCTGCCCGGTCTCCTGAAAGAGCCGCAGCAGCAGTGCCACTGCGAGCGCCGTCGCCGAGAAGGCGACGACAATGCCGGTGATGACCAACGCCTGCGGCACCGGGTCGCCACCGAAGCCGGCCGCTGCGCCCCTGCGGGCGACGGCGCCGAACAGCAGGAACACGCCACCGCCGAGCAAATTGAAGGCGAGGATCTTGCGGAGCGGCTGGGGATGCACGATCAGGCCGAACAGGCCCAGGCCAACCAACACCGCGCCGCATACCCCATAAAGTGTCGCGGCACTCATCGCTGCGGCGCCCGTTCCGGTGGCCCGGCCACCAACAGAGCGAGCGTCGCTGCAATCGAAACCGTCACTGGTATCTCTACCGTCAGAATCAGCAGCTTGGCGTAAGGCGCTGGGTATGCCAGGAAGGCACCCGCCATCGCAAAGCCGGCGAACCCGATCGCGACAAACACCACCGGTCCGGCGACCAGCAAGAGCCGCAGCCAGCGCCGGCTGATCGGAGGCGCGTCTACCAGCCCGGCCATCGTGGCGAGGATCCACATGGCAGCCAGAATTGTTGCACCCTGAAACTCGCCGCCGGGAGCAACCGAGCCGACCCAGAAGATGTGGATCCCAACGAGTATCCCCACTGGCACCAGCAGCTGTGCGACGAAAGTCAGCACACCGTCCGTGTCAGCATGATGCCGCGGCCCGGGGAGGCCGCCCCAAACGCGGTCCGGCGCCAGCGACCAGATGCTGACCAGCGCGAGCAGTAGCACCACCGTCTCGAGCAACGTGTCGATCGCACGATATGCCATCAAGACGGCGGTGACGGGATTGCTCAGGCCGGTCGCCGCGATGTTCGCTGCCGCCTGCGGCGCGAGTGTCGGCGCGGGCTCGGGAAACAGCAGCACGATCGCCGCAATCCCTGCCGATACCAACGCGCAGAGCAGAGCGGCCGCAAGCCGCAGGGTTGCACCCGGCTTCTCGCGGGCCGCCGGGGTCTGGGTGCCGCGCAAGCGGATGCTTGCGCCCAGCAGTAGCCCGCCGGTCACTCCGCTGCCGATCGCCGCCTCGGTCAGCGCCACGTCCGGCGCCGCAAGACGGACCCAGACCAGCGCGAGCAGCAGTCCGTAGGAGACGAAGCCGATAACCGCCGCGAACGTGTCGCGCGCGGTGGTGGTCCAGATGGCCACTCCGAGGACCAATACGGCGAGGCCGATATCGAACGCCAAGACGATCCGTCAGACCGGGGATCCGCCGGGCCGGGCGGTACGCGCAATCAACTGGGCGACAGTGGCTCCAGCGAGCAAGGTGAGGAGCCAGACGGCGATAAGCTTCAGCGCCGCAAACGGCCCTTCCACCTGAAACAGCAGTCCGAGCACAATCAAACCGAGGCCGAGGTTATCCGCCTTGGTCAGCGTGTGCAGGCGGCTGAGCGCGTCAGGAAACCGCAGCAGCCCTACCGTCCCCGCCAGGAAGAAGAAGGCACCGGCCGAGACCGCCAGGATGGTCAACGCATCCAGTGCGAGGCTCATGCCCTGTCCGCCTCCGAGCGGGCGGCTCCCTTGACAAAGGCGACCGTGATGAAGGCCGCCAGCACCGCCAGTATTAGCGCGACGTCCACCGCGGCAGGCGCGCCCATTGCCGCTGCAAGCAACAGTAGAGCCGCAATACCCCCGGTGCCGAGCAGCTGCGCCGCCATGATGCGATCGTCGTCGCCTGGCCCCCGCAGGATGCGGAATAAACCCACCGCCACTGTCGCCAATACGAACCCTGCGGCGGCGAGCAAGAAGTCAGCCACCGCTGCGCGCCTCTGCGATGACCTGAGCAAACGCCTCTTCCTCCATGGTGAGCTGAGCCGCTACCGGCTGCTCGGCATCGAGGCAGTGGATCAGAAGTTCTCCTCTTTCGTCGGAGCCGGTCGGCACGGTACCCGGCAGCAGGCTCATCAACGTGGTGAACATGTGCCTCGCCGGACCCCGCGGGAGCCCTACGGGGTAGACCACGAAGCCGGGGTGCAACGGAAGTCGGGGATCGAGCGCGCGGCGCGCGACGTCAATTCCGGCCACCACGGACTGGCGGAGAAAGCGCAAAGCGAGCCGAACGAGGGCAGCTGGCCGCACGCGCCTTGTGTCTGCCGGAAGCAGACTCAAGCTCGCCCAGGTCGCTGCCAAAACCGCTACTGCTCCAGCCCCAAGATCGGCCGGGTTGCCACCGGTAAGCATGATCCAGAGTACGAAAAAGGTGACCGCTCGCACCACCGCCGGCCGGGCAAGCGCGAGATTCATGCTACGTCTGTAGCAGTGGGGCTAGGCATGACGGTCCTTCCGATTGCAGCGGGCTCCTTGATACGGAACCAAGCGACATACAATGCCGGCAGAAAGATCAGGGTGAGAACCGTCGCAACCAGCAAACCACCCATGACGGCAATGGCCATCGGGCCCCAGAATATCGTCACCGCAATCGGGATCAACCCGAGAACCGTGGATATTGCCGTCAGCATGATCGGGCGGAAGCGGGACACGCTCGCCTCGATGACGGCATTCCAGACATCGAGACCCTGCGCCAATTCGAAATCGATCTGCTCGATAAGGATCACCGCATTTCGCGCAATCATACCGAGCAGCGATAGAATCCCGAGAATAGCCACGAAACCGAGCGGCTGGTGGAAGAGGAGAAGCGCCGCAACGATGCCGATCAGGCCCATCGGGACGACGCTCAGCACAAGCAAGAGGCGATTGAAACTCTGTAACTGGATCATCAGAAAGGTGATCATCAGGAACAGCATCAGCGGGACGACGGCGAAAACGGAAGCCTGAGATTTCTGGCTTTCTTCGACCGTGCCTCCCACCGCAATCCGATAGGATGCCGGCAGGCTCGCGCTGAGGTTGGCGACCGCCGGAGCGAGCGCGTCGACCACGGATTCGGGCAGCACACCGGGGGCAACGTCGGCTAGCACGGTTAATGTCGGGACGCGGTCGCGCCGCCAAATCAGAGGGTATTCCTGAGCGAAATCGAATGTCGCGACTTGGCTGAGCGGAACGGTGCGTCCATTCGGAAGCGGGATCTGCAGGTTTCGCAAGGTTGAAAGCGACAAACGTTGCTCGTCGGTCGCGCGCGTCAGGACGTCCACCAGCCAGATGCCATCGCGGACCTGCGTGACTGGCGTGCCGGTCACTACGGTGTTCATCACAGAGGCGATTGCCTCGGAGCTCAAACCCAGCAGTCGTGCCTGATCCTGGTCGATGCGGATGCGGACCATCCGGGCCGGCTCCATCCAATCGAAATTGACGTGCCTCGAGCCGGGATCGGTCGCCACGATCTGGGCTAGCCGCAGCGCGATGTCCCGTACCTCGCTGATATCCGGTCCGCTCACCCGATATTGCACCGGCCACCCGACCGGTGGGCCAAGGCCCAACGGCGACACCCGGGTCACCGCGCTCGGGAAGTTCTCCGCAAGCGACGCCTCCAGCTTCTTCTGAAGCCGTTCACGCGCCGCGACATCCTTCGCAAGGACGACAGCCTGAGTAAAGAAATCGTTCGGTAATTCAACATTAAGGGGAAGATAAAAGCGAATCGCGCCGCGGCCAACATAGGTGCTCCACCGATCCACATCGGGATCGCCCTTGAGCAGGCCGTCGAGCCTCTCGGCCGCCTCTTCGCTGGCATAAATCGAGGCATTTTGCGGCAACGAAAGGTCGACCAGAAGGTCCCGACGATCGGACGGCGGAAAGAACTGTCGCGCCACCAACGGGCTTGCCAGAATGGCCGCAGCAAAGCCGGCGAGCGTCACCCCGATGGTGACCCACCGCGCGCGCATCGCGCCGACCAGAGACCCGCGAAAATAGCGAAGGATCCGACTGGGTTTGTCCGATGGTTTCGCTTTCGGCTTTGAGAGGATTAGCACGCCGAGCAATGGCGCAAAAATAACCGCCACAAACCAAGAAAGCAGCAATGCGTACGCCACCACCGCGAATATTGAAAAAGTGTATTCGCCAGCCGAGCTCCTGGCAAACCCGATCGGCACGAAACCGGCGGCCGTAACAAACGACCCGGTCAGCATCGGCAACGCCAGTGTTTTGTATGCGAATGTCGCCGCCTGCTCCTTGCTGTCTCCGGCCACCAATCGGGAGGTCATAACGTCGACGGTGGTCATCGCATCATCGACGAGCAACCCGAGGGCAATGATCAGCGCGCCGAGTGAGATGCGCTGCAGGTCGATCGAGGTCAGTTCCATGACCGGGAATACGATAGCGAGCGTCAGCGGGATCGACAGCGCGATGACCGCGCCGGCTCGAACGCCGAGACTGACGAAGCTCACCGCCATGATGATCGCGATTGCCTGCCACAGCGAGGTAGTGAAGTCGCGAATAGCGTGATCGACGACAAAAGGCTGATCGGCCACGAGAGTGGGCTCGATGCCGAGTGGCTGATCGGCCCTGATCTCGCGCATCGCCTGCCCGATATTCCGTCCAAGGGTCAGGATATCGCCGCCCTCCCGCATCGAGATAGCGATGCCGATAGCGGGCTTTCCGTTCACCCGAAACATGGGCTGCGGCGGGTCCGCGTAGGCGCGGTGAACTTGGGCGATGTCACGCAACCGGATCAGACGTCCGTTGGCGACAAAATTTACCGCAAGAATGTCCTGCGCAGACTCGAATGCGCCCGACACGCGCAGGATGAGCCTCTCGTTGCCGGTTTGCAGAATCCCGGACGGGCTGACTATGTTCTGCGACGCCAATGCGGCGGTCAGAGCCGACCGGTCGATCCCGAGACCCGCGAGCTGCTGCATCGAAAATTCGACGAATATCTTCTCGTCCTGAGCGCCGAGGATCTCGATCTTCGAGACGTCCGGCACTTGCATCAGCCGCAAGCGAATATCCTCGACCTGGTCGCGGAGCTCGCGGTGGGTGAACCCGTCCGCAGTGAAGCCGTAGATTATCCCGAAAACATCGCCGAATTCATCGTTGAAGCCCGGTCCCACCACGCCGGCCGGCAAGGTGTGGCGCATATCGCCGACGCTCTTGCGAACGTGATACCAGATGTCGGGGATTTGTCTGGCGGTGGTCTTCCCTTTCAGATTGACAAAGATCGTCGTCTTGCCGGGGCTCGTGAAGCTGCGCAGAAAATCGAGGCTCGGCGTTTCCTGAAGCGTGCGCTCGAGCCGATCGGTAATTTGCAGCAGAGTGTCGTCCAAGGTCGCGCCGGGCCAGGCCGCTTGCACGACCATCGTCTTGATGACGAAGGGCGGATCCTCGTCCCGCCCGAGACGGTAGAAGGCGCCCAGCCCGGCAATCGTCGCCGCAATCATCATGTAGACGACGAACGAGCGGTGCTCGAGCGCCCACTTCGACAGATTGAACTGCATCTAAGAGGACGACCCGAGCAGCCGAACTTTCTGGCCGGGATGGAGGGCCTGGATCCCGGCGGTCACCACAATGTCTCCGGTATCCAGACCTTGGGCAATGACGACCGTCCCCGGGTCGTGACGCAGCAATTCTACGTTTCGCATCGAAACCGTCAGATTTTTGGGGTCGACGATCCAGACGGCAGGTTGCCGATTGAGCTCGGTCAAGGCGGAGGCGGGAATCGAGATGACCGGTTCGGATTCCAATTTGACACTGCCGGTGACGGTCGCGCCGAGCCGCATAGCCTCCGGTGGGTCGCTCAACCCGACCTTGACCTCGAACGTACGGGTCACCGGATCGGCCTGCGGCGCAACTTCGCGTACACGCCCGGTCGCCATCACGCTGCGATCGTCCGTCAGCCGCACCGTGATCTGGGAATCGCTCGGTGCCGAGCGGAGCAATTGACCCGGCACGTCGAAGACGGCATCGCGGCCGCCCTGTCGGGCAAGCCGAACGATCATCTGCCCCGCCTGCACTACCTCGCCGGGTTCGGCGCCTCGGGCCGTCACCGTTCCGGGCGCGTCCGCCTCGAGGGTGGTCCAGCTGACGCGATCCCGTGCGATCCGCAATCGAGCTTCCGCGTCATCGACCTGGGATTGTGCACTTTGCAGCGCATTTTGCGACTGGTCGAACCGGGCTCGGGGTGTGTGGCCGTTTGCCAGGAGCTGACGTTGTCGTTCGAAATCGCCGCGCGCGTAGGTCAATTGTCCCTGTGCGGCGGCGAGTGTAAATTCCGCCGAGCGCAGCTCATTCAGCTCGTTCTCCGGGTCGAGTTTGGCCAGCACTTGTCCCGCCTCGACCCGATCGCCGACGTTGACCGGTCTTTCGATCATCCGCCCGGCGATGCGAAAAGCAAATGCGGGCTCGTCTTCGGCCTGGACGTGCCCGGTCAGTACCACAGTTTCGCCGGCCTCTCCTTTGGCGGCGGTCACGGTCCGAACGGGGCGTATCTCTGGTGCCTCGACTTTCGTGTCCGGCTTACACGACACCAATACCAGAACACAGGAAATCAGGACCAGAGTAATCCATGAAGGGCCAAGACGTTTCACTGCAAATATCTCGCAAAGATCCGACTGTTGTTCACGGATGCGGGTGCGCTTTGTTCCGTTGCACAATGTTTCAACAGATCGGCGGCCAGAAAAGTGCAAGATTTCGGAAAGATTGCGTCAGGTATCTGGGTGTGTCAAACAGAATCCCCATTGCGAGCAGCGGGCGGAGATTGCTTTTGGTTGTGGCGCCAGCGGCGACGGGAGCGCGGCTATACCCGAGACAGCTCAGGAGCTGGTTGCCCCGCTGTCGGAAGCTGACAAACTTCGCTTGCGGTGATCGCTCCTGCATCGGAAATAGGAATGCACACCATTTGGCCGTGGCCGCGATCGCCCTCTTCCTTAGCGGATGCGGTGATGACGGCATAATTTCGCGGTTCATGCTGAAGCCGGACCGCATCATCGTCGAGCGGCGTCCTGACCCCGTCTACGATCAGCTCTTTCCCTATTATGTCGAGCTCTGTGCGACGAGCCAATTTCGCTCCAAGATGAAAGGCGAGGGCGGGGTGGCCGGCCACGCAGTCATGTACATCAAAGGCGCCTGCAAGGACGAGCAAGCGCCATTTCCGCAGCTGCGGCGATGCCGCGTGGCAGCGACGGAGCTCAACGATCCCGAGCATGGTGCCGGTGTGAGCGTCGGTCGCTGGTTCCGGAACGTCAATTGGGTGGCGATCCCGGGTTACGAACTCTTCTATGAAGGCAACCTCAAGTTCGGCGAGCGGCTGACGCAGGCACATTTCGATGCCACTGTGCACGACACGATCAGGAAGGGGGTTTACAAAGGCGTAGAGTTGCACGATTACCCGAGCGCCGGTGCCGGGGCCGGCCTCGAGAATTTCGTCGCGAACGAGGGCATCGGCACCGATCTCGCACTGCAGTTCGCGCGTTCGGTGTTCTGTGCGCGCGTTCCTGTGACCGAAAGCATGTTGGACGAGATCATCGCGTTCCTGAACGACAAGAACCGCGAATACGCCGAGGGCGACGCCGACTATAATTGGAGTGTCTGGGCCGACAACTGCGCCCACACCTTGCGGAACGCATTGGCGGCTGCCAACATCTGGTCACCACTCTCGGTGCGGGCCGTTAAGTTCCGTCAGATTTTTAACCTCGCCGTGCCTGCAAACGAGTTCGTAAACCTGGCTGAGCTCGTCACTGAGGGCAATATCAGCGACTATCGGGAAATACAGCGGAACGGGCCCGAGCGCGATGCGCTGTACGAATTTCACTGGCTGCCCACCCGGCAGGGTGGGCTGCTAAAGACCCTGCCGGTCCACGAGCCGAACGATCTCTACGATACGGCGTTTCGCCTTTTCACGCTTCAGTCGCCGTTCATGATGGGCAAGACGCAGAGAGCGATCGATTTGTTGTCGGATGAACGCTTCGTAGAGCTGGACACGAATCTGCGGTATTTTCGCGAGAAATACGACGCGATCCTCGCCCGCCGAGACGAGCGGCACGACATGCTCGCGAGCGTCCGCGGCACACCGTACCGCCGGATCGAGCGGCTATACTACGACTATATCCGGACGCAACGCGCCGAGGTTGAG
This sequence comes from uncultured Alphaproteobacteria bacterium, assembly GCA_963703745.1. Classification (GTDB taxonomy): domain Bacteria; phylum Pseudomonadota; class Alphaproteobacteria; order ATCC43930; family CGMCC-115725; genus AP-15. Next base: position 1,721,325 of record CAVPFL010000004.1, read on the forward strand.
TCGATGCTGGAACGTCTGACGCCGCTCGAAGGCCGAGCGCAGGAGCCGAAGTCCAAGTAAACGATATTGTTACGCGAGCGGCCGTCGGGTCTCGAAATACCTCAGGATCGCCCAACACGCGGCCGCGGCTGTTAGGTGCTTCAGGTGTGTCTGCTCAGCACATATTCGGCCGGATAAAGCGCATGGTCGAAAATTCTCAGCGTCATCGGCAGCCTGTCCCACAACAGCGTCGCGGCGTGCGGTGCCAATTATAGTATGACGAGCCGGTGCCGGTCAGGAAAAATACCAGAAAGAGGGCGATAGTCGCCGCATTATCCCGCGATCGCAGTAGACCCACGACACCGATTGCAATGAACGGGATATTCGATGCGACATTCCAGAAGTTCGGAATGCCGGCCACAGTGCGGCAGTCGACGAATAGATCGTCGCTTTGATCCAGCGGCAGCGCGGGCAGCAGCAATAGCCAGCCGAAAGACGCTGCTGTTAGGGTTGAAAATACTAATATAGAGTGATTTTGCCTCGTGCCGTACGGCATCCTAACACAATAGCATCTGGTCGAGATACACGCGCACCCCCTGTGCTACAGGATCTATCGCTGGGCCAGGAATGATCGAGGGGCCAACGTTAAGCAGGAGTCCTGTCCTACTCGAACCCGACGACCGATCCTCGAAGAGGCTGTTGACACGATGTACGGCCTCGCCGCCAGCGTGTGGACCGCAACGGCGGCACCGCGCACAAGCTGTCGCAGCGCATTCGCTCCGCTACAGTGTAGATCAAGTGCCACAACGTGTTCGACTCCTTGCTGCCGTTCGGAGGCTACAAGTAGCTACAAGTAATTGGACTGGGGCCGCGAGATGGGCGAAGAGGTGTTTCACAACTGCACCGAGTTCAAGGCGGTCACCGTCGCTCTGTAGCCGCTCGGGGGAGGCGGGCGGGAGCCGTCTTATCGCTCATCGTTATATCTAATTATATATTGCGATGGTTCCCGTGCCGTGGTAGTCGTCGGTATAGGGAGGTAGCGCTAGTCATGTAGGAGTGAGCCATGCCCTCGTATCCCGAGCTGAAGCTCTACATCGGCGGCGAATGGCGCCGCCGCGACGGCGCGCCCGTGATAAACTCGGTGGATCAAAGCATCCTAGGCACGGTGCCACATGCAGCGGGCCGACCTCGACGACGCGCTGGACGCGGCCACCAAGGGCTTCCAGGTCTGGCGCAACACCTCGCCGACCAAACGCGCCGAAATCATCCAGCGTGCGGCACAGCTTTGCCCGCGCACCGCGTCATCAACGGCATCGACACCGAAGCGGCAAGCCAAATGCCCGGCGTGCTTGGCGTCTACACGGGTCCGGACCTGACCTCCGTGGGTGTCAAAAACATGCCGCTCGGCATGGCTATCCCGACCGCCGACGGTACGCCGCCGCACCGCCCGTCCTATCCGTGACGGTATCGCAGGCGAAGGATGCGGCGGAGGCGGTGTTCGTCGACATCGAGCCGCTGCTTGAAGTCGCGGTTGAGGACATCGAGCTCGAACAGGGGCATTTCGTGATCGCCGGCACCGACCGCTCGATCGGGATCATAGATCTCGCCGATCAGCTCAAGCGCGGCGTCGAATTGCCCGGCGACGTACCCGGCTCGCTCGATGTGCAGACCGTGATGGAAAGCCTGCCGTCGGCTTTTCCTAACGGCTGCCACATCGCCGAGGTCGAGATCGATCCCGAGACCGGCGTGGTATCGGTGGTAAAGTATTCGATGGTCAACGATTTCGACGTGATCGTGAACCCGCTGCTGGTCAAGGGCATGGTGGTATACGACGGAGGAAAGCTGATGAGACGCGTCCGCGCTGCAGATGATTTCGAGACAATTCGAATTCGGCTGGAAGAGCTGCGTCAAGAGCGGGCGCGGCTCTATGCCGGAGGTCCGGTGCGCGGCGCGGCCGTGCCGCACCCCGAGGTTGCGGCTCACCAGCCAGCGGCTACAGAAAGGCGACTACCCTTGGCACTGCGTCGACAGCTCCGAACGCAGCTTTGGAATGCGCGTTAACGCTGCGCGAATGGTAGGAATAGTGCGTTGAGCTTTTCGAATATTTTTGCGCGGTTCGTGGCACTGGTCGGCGGGGCTGCGCTACTGTCGCGGCGACTTGCCGACGGCTCGCCTGAACCGGCTTGGGGTAGTGCGCCGCTGATCCCAGCGGGAAAGCCGCAGGGTCGTGTCCCAACCCTCAAGATGCCCACCGCTAAGGGATGGACCGAGGGGCAGACCCCCGTTGCGGCGCAGGGGCTCAGAGTCAATTCATTTGCGACCGGTCTGGATCATCCGCGCTGGATTGAGGTGCTGCCCAACGGTGACGTGCTCGTTGCCGAGGCCATGACTGTGGCCAGAGCCGTCATGCGGGGTCTCTTCGATTATGCCATGTTCAGCACCATGCGACGCGCCGACGCGGTGGGGGTCAGTGCGAACCGCATCACGCTGTTGCGAGACGCGGATGGTGATGGTGTGGCCGAAAGCCGCGAGGTATTCCTCGAGGGACTGAACCAGCCGTTCGGCATGGCGTTGGTCGGCGATACGTTCTATGTCGGCAACACCGACGCCCTGATTGCTTTCCCCTACACGATGGGGGCGAGCCGGATCGCCGCGACGGGACGAAAGCTTGCCGGGTTCAAACCCGGTGGACATTGGACGCGGAGCCTGCTGGCCAGCCCCGATAGCCGGAAGCTCTATATCGGGGTCGGCTCTTCCAGCAATATAGCCGAGGATGGGATGGCCGCCGAGGAAGGCCGCGCCGCGATCCACGAGTTCGACCTTGCTAGCGGCCAAATTCGCATCTTTGCCGGCGGCTTGCGCAACGCCGTCGGTATGGCCTGGGAGCCGCACACTGGTGCGCTCTGGACCGTAGTTAACGAGCGTGACGGGCTGGGTGACGAAACACCTCCGGACTATCTGACCTCGGTCCGCGACGGCGGCTTCTATGGCTGGCCCTATTGCTATTGGGGTCAGACCGTAGACGACCGGGTGCCACAGGACCCAGCGGCCGTCGCAAAGGCGATAAAGCCGGATTACGCGCTCGGCGGCCACACCGCGTCGCTCGGCTTGTGCTGGCTGCCTGGCGGCACCCTTCCCGGGTTTCCCGACGGCATGGTCATCGGCCAGCACGGCTCGTGGAACCGCAGCAAGTTGAGTGGCTATAAGGTTGTCTTCGTACCCTTCGTGGATGGGCGCCCAGCCGGGCCGCCCCGGGACATTCTGTCAGGGTTTCTGGCGCGCGACGAGCGGGTGTCCTATGGACGGCCGGTCGGAGTGACGATAGGTCCCGACCACTCGCTGCTGGTGGCCGACGATGTTGGTAATGTGATCTGGCGCGTCACCGGTGGGCCAGAATGAAGGGGTCGCCGATCATTCAAGTGAAATGGGAGGAGACCGTCTGCATCCATAGCGCCAACTGCGTAAAGAAGCTGCCAAACGTATTCAAGGTGGAGAACGGCCAATTTGTGATAGACGAGAGCGGAGCATCGGAGGACGCGGTCAGGGCTGTTGTGGCGGAGTGCCCCTCCGGTGCATTAAAGATGTATCAAACCTGACGTTTGGCTGTCATGGAAGACACTACAAAAATTATCGCCGTGGTCCGGGGCGCATCGAATGTTGAGATTTAGGCCATCTTTCGAGCACTGACCGATAAGTGGCTGCCGGATGTTTGTTTGGCCGGTCTGGTCGCAGAAAACCACGGGCTCGCCGGCCGGCATTGTCAGGCCGGCTATCTGCGAAACCTCACGACGGGGGCACGATATTCGATTTTTCACGATCTAGGCCCTGGCGTGGCTATGTGTCACCTTGATGGAGTCGGCGCCGTTGCCGCTGCGGCCGCGGCGCAAAGCGATATCGCAGCGGGGTGTGACCTCGTCCTACTGAACAAGTTCGGGAAGCTCGAAATCGCCGGGGAGGGTCTCGTTAGCGCATTCCGGGCGGCGATCACCGCCGGACTTGCCCACGACGACGCGTGGCGACGGTTCGTGGATCGAGAGTTTGCTGTTCTTCCCGCGGACCCAGCCGCGATCGACCTGTGGCGTCACGCGGTTCGGACGCAAATCCGACGTGGTCTTCGTGTAGAACGGCTCGCTCTCTGAGCACGAGCCTCCGGTGTTGGTGAACCCGACGCTCCGCGAAGCCGCGGTTCCTGGCTCTAAGGGCGCAAAGATTGCGCTGCCCCGGGTCTCGCCGCTATGCTCACCCGTATAATTTGGGCGGCCGCGAGGCCATTGCCACTGAAAGGAGCACAGTCATGCCAGTCAAGGCCGGAGTCGTTCGCGTAGGGGCGCGGAACACAAGGCGGGGTGCTGCCGAGACTTTCACTGGTGTGGTATTCCAGGATCCGGTAATCACCGCCGAGGCGCCATCTCGCCTTGGCGGTTCGGTCGTTACGTTCACGCCAGGCGCTCGCACCGCCTGGCACTCCCATCCGGTTGGACAGACGCTCTTTTGTTTGTCCGGCGTTGGCCGCATCTGCTTCAAGGGGGAGAGGCCGCAAGTGCTGAACCCCGGCGATACGGTCAACATCCCGCCGGATACGATGCACTGGCACGGCGCTTCGCCTGATCGCCTGTTCTCGCATCTGGCGCTGTCGGAAACTGGCGAGCAGGGTCAAGGCGCCGCCTGGGGTGCGCATGTCAGCGACGCTGAGTACAACGAGCCGCCGAGTGAGGGGTGAACCCACTCGAGGGCTCGGTCGACTAACTTAGCTCTGCGACTGTCCGCGAAGGGATCGAAACCTGACAGTGCATAGCGATATTCGGGCCATGCGAAGCTTCGCGCGTGCCGGGCTCTGGCCGTCGTCACAACGGCCGGACGATGCCGAGCCTCTTCGCCATCACCGATAACGGCTCGTGCCGCGCGGGCTGGGGGCCCCGCGCCTGGGCTTCTTTATACATTTGCCACATCCAGTCCTGTGGCTCCTGGCCGCCACGCTTAAACCAGTCGAGCATCTGGGCGGTCGAGTCGACCTGGTCGTCGTGCTTGCCCTTTGGGAAAACCGTCAGCTCGTGTAGGTATTCGGCGATCCATGCCGCCTCTTTGGGCAGATGCACGAAGCCGTTCTCGATCATCGCGGTTTGCGCGTGCATGCGCATGACCTTGTCCGATTGCGGCTGGTAGCGGGTGACCGCGTGCAGACCCTCGGCCACTAGCTCCTGGATCAGCTGGGTCCCCGAGGCCTTGTCCTCGATCAGCACGACGCTCGCACCGAAGGCCTGGGCCTGCTCGCGCACCGCGCGCTTCAATTCGGGGTACTCCATGCGCCGGCGCATTACGTGCAATAAATAGAGGTCCTTGCCCTTGATCCCCCAGCTCGTGCACACGCTGAAATCGCTGAGCTCGGAGGCCTTGTTGGCGGTGTCCCAGCTCTGCACGACATGGTCGAATTTGTCGGGCTGCTCGTTCGCCGCGTAGCTTCTGAACCACGCCGCCTTGACCATGCCGCCGCCTTGCGGCGACGGCATCTGCTGGTACTGGCCGGCAAAATTGTATTCGCCAATCGTGCGGCGGATATGGTCGAGGGTGGCCAGCGGTTGGCGCTCCGAGTGCAAGGCCTCGCCGCGCTGCCGAGTAAACAAGTACTGACCCAGCCCGCTGTCGAGCGTCCAGGTCTCGTCGTCCTCGGCGATGGCCGGCAAGCACACGACCTCCCAATCCTCCTGCGCCAGCACGTGGCCGGCGAGATCGTCCTCGTGCAGCCGATGCATGATCAGGATGATGGCACCACTGCGGGTGTCGTTCAATCGGCTGTAGAGGGTGTGGTCGAACCAGTCGTTGGCCGCCTGCCGCTGGGTTTGCGAGAGCGCCTCCTCGGGCTTTAGCGGGTCGTCGATGATGATGATGTCGGCACCGCGCCCGGTCAGCACGCCGCCGACCGAGGTGGCGAGCCGGCAGCCCTGCGCCGTGGTCTCGAACTCGGACATCGCTTGCCGTTGCGCCGAAAGGCGGGTGGCAAAGAGCTGCCGGTACCAGTCGCTGGCGAGAATATGCCGGCAATCGCGCGACAGTTTGTCGGCGAGGTCCTGCGCGTAACTGGCGCACACGATCTGTAGGCCGGGTTCGTGCCCGAGACACCAGGCCGGAAAGGCGACCGAGGCGAGGTGCGACTTCAGGTGGCGCGGCGGTACGTTGATGATCAGTCGCCGGGTACGGCCTTCGCGGACCGCCTGCAGTTTCGCGGCGATCAACTCGTGATGCCAGCCCGGCGCGAATTCGGTCCGCGGGTTGAGCTCGCGGAAACAGTGCACTGCAAAGCTGGCAAAATCGCCGCGCAGCAACGCCTTATACTCGTCCGGACTATAGGTTTCGGACGTTGTCATTCTAATTGGGTCACGGAGACACGGAGAACGGGCCGTAGAAACAATGGATTAACCACCAATGCTATTTCCGAGGGAAGGGTGAGGGGGCTGCCTTTTTCGAGGATCAGTCAGCGCCATTGCGTCCTGCACGGCGGGCTCCGGTGCAGGTAATGCTTCGATACCGCCTCGTTGCGCGGCCCACGGACAACGGCTGCACATGTTGCGGCGCAGTCTCGAGATCAGCAATTGGACGACCTCTTTGTCGGTCGGGCTGAACGGATTTTTCTCGGCAATTGCGGGCTCCGTCCTTTTTTCGATGTCCCGCAGCATGTCGATCAGCATCTTGGTGGCCCGCAGCTCGGCCGAGGCCGATTTGTTGACCAGCTGAGCGATCACCGCCTCGCGCTTGGTGACCTGCCGGCGTTTGCCGTTCTCGGTAACCGTCACCTTCTCGTTGAGCGCCGCGGCCAGAAGCGCCGGCAGGTTTTTCGCTGGCCGACCGCGGGGGTTCCCGGACTGCCCTTTCTTGAAGCGGGTGTGAACAGGCGGCTGGCGGTAGTTCGCCGCGTATTCACGCTTGGTTTCGGACATGTTGCCCTCTCGGAGTTTCTGCCTATATACCAGCATTATATCGCAATTGTCAAGATCGTAATAAGTGTCCCACAAGATACGCCCGCCTGTTCGCCCCCTGATAGGTCGGTTCCGCCCCCTGCGCGGCGGCGTCGGGATCCCTGCTCGTGCGAGCTAGTGCACTGGCTCAAACAGATGGTACAGGGAGGCGCTCGAGTTTGGCCAGGATAGCGTCGGCGGATTTGGTCCAGACGAACGGTTTGGCATTGGTATTGTGCTCGGCGAGATAAGCGTTGATGGCGGTCTGCAGGTCGGCGATCGAACGAAAGACGCCGCGGCGGATGCGTTGACGGGTCATTTTGGAAAAGAAGTTCTCGACCGCGTTGAGCCAGGAGGCCGAGGTCGGGGTGAAGTGGAAGGTCCAGCGCGGATGGCGCGACAGCCAGGCCAGCACTTTGGGATGCTTGTGGGTGGCGTAGTTGTCGAGCACCGTGTGGATCAGTTTGCCGGCCGGGACCTCGCGCTCGACGGCATTGAGGAAGCGGATGAACTCGCTGTGGCGGTGGCGCTGCATACAGCGGCCGATCACCGTCCCGTCGAGCACGCTGAGGGCAGCAAACAGGGTGGTCGTGCCATGCCGCTTGTAGTCGTGCGTCATGGTCTGGCAGCGCCCAGGCTTGATCGGCAGTCCGGGTTGGGTGCGATCGAGTGCTTGGATCTGGCTCTTTTCGTCGAGCGAGAGGACTACGGCATGCGCCGGGGGATCGACATAGAGGCCGACGATGTCGGTCAGCTTGGCGGCAAAGCTGGGATCGCGCGAGCGCTTGAAGGTGCGCAGGCGGTGCGGCTGCAGTTTGTGCGCCCGCCAGATGCGCTGCACCGAACTCGGCGAGAGGCCGGTTGTCTTGGCCATCGCTCGGCCGGTCCAGTGGGTCGCCTGGTGCGGCGGTTCCGTACACGTCAGCGCCACTACCTGGGCCGTCGTTTCCGCCGCGATCGGCGCCTTGCCGGGCTTGCGGGTCTTGTCGCGCAGCAGACCCTCAACCCCGGTCTCGGCAAACCGTTGTTGCCACCGCCACACTGTCGGCCGACTGACGCCGATGCTGTGCGCCACCCACTGCGCCGAGTGTCGATCCGCCGAGGCGAGCACGATGCGCGCCCGTTCGATGTGCTTGCGCGGCCGGTTGCGGTCGGCCACGATCGCCGCCAACTGCTCGCGCTCCGCAGTGTTGAGAACCACGCATACCCCTTGAGCCATCGCCCGATCCCCCAAGCAATGGCCCAGTATCGCAGATCCTAACGCTCTCGTGAATCCTCTGAATGGTGCAAAGCACTAGAGCCCGGCTTCTAAGTGTCTGATCCACCGGTTTTATCGAGGATGACCCGGGTCAAATTGCCAGGCGGAATCGATAATTCGCCCTGTTTTCGGGCTTTTACAGGGGGAAAGGATGGCGAGCCGGCTGCCCCGGGCTTGAACAGCTTGTCGGGGCGTGCGGACGGACATTTGACCCCAAGGATGTCACAAGCTGCGTGTGAGGATTTGTGCTCAAACAACTGAGGTCGGATGCGGAACCAAATGTACCAGCGCGTGTTCGGCCGTTCGTGCCGTTGCGCGACCTTCGCATCGGAGTTAGCGTCGCGGTGATTAGCCGGGTGCAGACCATTCTCGGAGCTTCGATTAACGGGAGCGACGTTCGGCGAAACCCTGGGATGACATCAGCTAGCTCAAGCTCGTCTTTCGGCGCTTTCGCCACCGCGGATGCCGGGTCGGAATACCTCGCCACGGCCGAGCACTACCGGTATCTCGCTCGGAGCGTTGTGGACGCGCTGCGACGAGCTTGCCTGGTTCTCGTTACCGGCGATCCGCCAGCGAGTCTCCCGATGCTTACCGCGGCTCTGCGGAAGGCTGCAGCGCCGCGCGCAGTGATCGAGCTCTCCTGCGGCCCCGACCTCGATTGCGAGAAGCTGCTGCGCGACGGTTTGACGCGTGCAGACACGCCGCCGCCCGGCGCGGTTGAGGAGGCGCCCGAGCCCTCGGTGCCGACCTCTCCGATTTTGGTCTTCGCCGATGCGGATCGCCTCTCTAAAGAGCAGATCGAGAAGTTCCGTGAGGCGGCGCAGGCGATCCCGCCCGAGCCTGATGGTTACGACGCTTGTGTGCTGTTGGCGGGAGCGGATTTTCTTAGCCGCCCTGAAAGTGCGGGGCCGCACCTCCTCGATGAGGAGCGCGTGGAGCACCTTCGCGTGCAGCAACTCGAACGCGACGAGATCGAAGCGTTCATTCGCCACCAGCTGCCGCCTGGCGAGCAAGCAGACCGCTTTACTGCGCAACGGGTGGCGCTGATCGCGCTGACCTCGGGGGGCGAGCCGGCGGTGGTCAATCGTCTAGCGCGCCGCATGCTCGAATTCGAGCCCGACGTCTCTGCGGGTGGCTTGCCGGCAAAGGTGCTGCAGGGGTGGCGTCGTCGCGTTCGCAAGTCTTCCGACGACAAATCGATCGCCCAGCCTGATGCGATCACCGGGGATGATAAGATCACGCGGCCGCGCGGGACGCCGCGCCGATATGCCGTTCTCCTGAGCCTGCTAGGCGGCATCATCGTCTGCCTCGGGGCGGCTTGGTTGGGCGCCGGTGCGTTCGAATCGCCGCATCTTGGTGTCCTCGTCGATCTTGTGCGCGATCGCATCTTGCCGCGCAACGAGCAGGTGGAAGCGCCGGCCGGTGTGGGAGCGGCGATATCGCCTGTGACCGTCACGAGTTCGTCGTCGGGCGAGGTCGCCGCTGCGTCTCCGAGTGCTGTTTCGGCCGACGAGGCAACACCGGAACCGGCGGCGACCGTTGCCGACCATTCCGATGCCGTTTCTTCCAGCGGGTCGACCCCGAAAACCGCGCCGCAACCAGTGGCGGGCGCGCAACGGCTCTCCGCTGCTGAGATCGCCGCTCTGGTGGCGCGCGGCGACGCCCTCCTCGGTGCGGGCGACATCGCCTCGGCCCGGCTCTTCTTCGAGCGCGCCGCCGACCTGGGAGACGGCCGCGCGGCGATGCGCATGGCGGTGACCTACGATGCGGAGTTTCTCGACCGCGCTGGCCTGCACGGTCTGCGAAGCGATCCGGAGCAGGCTGCACTGTGGTACCGGCGTGCCCGCGAACTCGATAAGGGCAAGACCGAGCTTCCACTCGGCAGCCCAGGGACCTCCGGTTCTGCCGAACGGCAGCGCTGACAGCAAAAAACAGGGTCGAGCGGCCGGAGGGGACGTCCGCGGGGAGGAACGCTGATCGGAGAGAACGGCCGGCATGGATATCGTGTTCGCCACCCCTCCGCCGCCGGCGACGTCGTTGCGCGCGGCAATCCGCGACAGTTGTAGGGAGGACGAGACCGAAGCGGTGGCGCGCATCCTCGCCGCCGTCGAGATCCCGGCGGACATGCGTGATCGTATCGCCGAGAGGGCACGCGGCTTTGTGGCCACCGTCCGCCATCAGCGTCTCGGCAAGGGCGGCATTGATGCTTTTCTACACGAATACGCGCTGTCATCGCCGGAAGGGGTGGCGCTCTTGTGCCTCGCCGAAGCATTGCTGCGCATCCCGGATGCGGAGACCGTCGACCGGCTGATACGCGACAAAATCGGCGAAGCGGACTGGGAGAGCCATCTCGGGCGGTCGGAGTCGATATTCGTCAACGCGTCGACCTGGGCACTGATGCTGACGGGCCGCCTTCTGCGGGCCGCCCCGACGGCCCACGATTTGCGCACCGCTCTGCGCCGCTTTGTTGCTCGCTCCGGCGAACCGGTGGTGCGTCAGGCGGTGATGACGGCAATGCATATCCTCGGCCGTCAATTCGTGATGGGGCGCACGATCGAGGAAGCGCTCGAGCGAGCAAGCGACGCTGAGCAACATGGCTACCGGCATTCCTACGACATGCTCGGTGAAGCAGCGCACACCGCGGCCGATGCCGCGCGCTATTCTGCTGCCTATGACGGCGCGATCGCCGCGATCGGCCGTATGTCGGGGCACCGGGCTGTTGCCGAAGCCCCAGGCATCTCGATCAAATTGTCAGCGCTGCACCCGCGCTACGAGATGGCTCAGCGCGGGCGGGTGCTGGCTGAATTGTCTCCGGTTCTCCTCGACCTCGCCCGCCACGCAAGGAAAGTCGGCATCGGTTTGACGATCGATGCCGAGGAAGCAGACCGCCTCGACCTCTCGCTCGATCTCTTCGAGGCGCTGGCGCTGTCCTCCGATCTTGCCGGCTGGGATGGTCTCGGCATGGCCGTCCAAGCCTATCAGAAGCGGGCTCTCCCGGTCATCGAGTGGCTCGCCGATCTGGCCCGGCGAACCGGGCGGCGGCTGATGGTCCGCCTCGTCAAGGGCGCATATTGGGACAGCGAGATCAAACGCAGCCAGGAGCGCGGCCTCGACGGATACCCGGTCTACACCCGCAAGGTCGCGACCGACGTTTCCTATCTCGCCTGTGCGCGGCGGCTGTTGGCTTTGGGACCGATTTTCTATCCGCAATTCGCCACACACAACGCACATACGGTGGCGGCCCTCCTCGAGCTCGCCGGCGAGCGCCGGGATTACGAGTTTCAGCGGCTGCACGGGATGGGCGAGACGCTTTACGAGCGGGTGATCGGGCCGGAGCGGATGGAACCGGCTTGCCGCGTTTACGCGCCGGTCGGGAACCATGAGGATCTGCTCCCCTACCTGGTGCGGCGGTTGCTGGAAAACGGAGCCAATAGCTCTTTCATCAATCGCCTCGTCGACGAGGCGCAGCCGATCGACGAGATCATCGCCGATCCGGTCGCCCGTCTAGCCCGATTGGCGTCGAAGCCGCATCCGCGCATCCCGCTGGCGCGCGATCTTTACGGCCCGGCGCGGCAAAATTCGCGTGGGCTCGACTTGAACCATCTTCCGGCACTCATGGTTCTGCGCGATGGGCTCGCCGAGGCGCTGCGTCGGCCGTGGACCGCGGCGCCGATCATCGCCGGGATCGAGCAGCCCGGCCCGATCGAGCCGGTCCTCGATCCGAGCGACCGTCGGCGGCAGGTCGGAACCGCCGCCACCGCCGGCCCCGCGGAACTCGATCGAGCACTCGGGCGTGCAGAGCACAGCGCGCCCACCTGGGATCGCACCCCGCCGGATGAGCGGGCCGGCGCCCTGGAACGCGCCGGGGATCTCTATCAGAACCGGATGGTCGAGCTGATGGCGCTGATCATTCGCGAGGGCGGGCGCACGATCCCGGCGGCACTTGCCGAGGTGCGCGAGGCGGTCGACTATTTGCGCTATTATGCGCTGCGCGCGCGGGCCGATTTTGCCGCCCCCGAACAGCTGTCCGGTCCGACCGGTGAGCGCAACCAAATCGTATTGCATGGGCGCGGCGTCTTCGCCTGCATTTCGCCGTGGAATTTTCCGCTGGCGATCTTCACCGGCCAGATTGCCGCCGCACTCGCCGCGGGCAACGCGGTGGTCGCCAAACCCGCCGAGCAAACCCCGCTCGTGGCCGCTGCGGCCGTGCGGCTGTTGCACGAGGCCGGCATCCCCGGCGACGTGCTCCACCTTTTGCCGGGGGCCGGCGAAGCGGTCGGCGCGCCGCTGATCGGCGATCCGCGCATCGCCGGGGTCGTCTTCACGGGGTCGACCGAGACCGCGCGACGGATCAACCTCGATCTCGCCCGGCGCCCGGGGCCGATCGTGCCGCTGATTGCCGAGACCGGCGGACAGAATGCGATGATCGTCGATTCCTCCGCACTCGCCGAGCAGGTCGTTGCCGATGTCCTAACCTCTGCCTTCGAGAGCGCCGGACAGCGTTGCTCCTCGCTGCGCCTGCTCTATGTCCAGGATGATGTCGCCGACCGGCTTTTGGCGATGCTGGCGGGGGCGATGGCGGAGTTAGTGCTGGGCGATCCGGCGCTGGTCGCGACGGATATCGGTCCGATCATCGATGCGGCGGCGCGACGAGCGCTCGAGCAGCACGCCGAGCGGATGATGCGCGAGGGCCGGCTGATCTATCAGTGCTCTCTACCGGCCGGGACCGAGGACGGCACCTTTTTTGCGCCCCGCGTCTTCCAGATCGACAGCGCCGAGCGGCTCTCAGGAGAAGTGTTTGGCCCGATCCTGCATGTCGTGCGCTGGCGCGCCGATCGGCTCGGCGCGGTGCTCGACGAAATCGCCGCGACCGGCTACGGCCTGACCCTCGGCATCCAGAGCCGGATCGACGAGACCGTGCGTTACATCCTCACCCGGCTGCGCATCGGCAACAGCTACGTCAACCGCAACATCATCGGCGCCGTGGTCGGAGTGCAGCCATTCGGCGGTGAAGGGCTGTCGGGAACTGGACCCAAGGCCGGCGGTCCCCGCTATCTCCACCGCTTTGCGACCGAACGCACGGTGTCGATCGACACGACCGCCGCGGGCGGCAACGCCACCTTGCTGTCGCTGCAGGACGAAGCCTAGCCCCGGTCCGATCTTTCGTATTATGGTTTCGCCCGGCCTCGATATGCGGAGCGGGGAGATGTCGGACGGGCGGCTCAAACATTTCGGCTGGGGTCGCGAGGGCGAAGGAATGACGGCCGAGGAGGAAGCGGCCGCCCTTGATCGCTACCGCCGTCTCTTCAAGGTCGACAGGTTCGAGGAGCTCGAGCCGCCACCTCTGTCGGAGATCGGCCTGCGGGTTCCGCGCCTCGCTCCGCCCGCCGCCCTGGCGCCCTGCTGCTCGAGCGAGCCCTACGATAGGATTGCGCATACCCACGGCAAGTCCTTTTCGGACTACGCACGCGGCCTCCTGGGTGATTACGACAATGCTCCCGATGTCGTCGCCTACCCGCGCAGCGAAAGCGAGGTGGCCGCGATCCTCGATTGGGCGGGCAGCGCGCGAGCCGCGCTTACCCCCTTCGGCGCCGGCAGCAGCGTAGTCGGCGGCGTCGAGCCGCGGCTCGACGGCACCTCCTACAAAGCGGCGATCACTCTCGACCTGGGGCACATGGATCGAGTGCTGGAGATCGATCGCACCTCGCGCGCCGCACGCATCGAGGCCGGCGTTTTTGGCCCGGCATTGGAGGCTCAGCTCAAGCCGCAAGCGTTAACCTTGCGGCATTTCCCGCAGAGCTTCGAGTATTCCACCTTGGGCGGCTGGATCGCAACCCGCTCGGGCGGCCATTTCGCCACCCTCTATACCCATATCGACGATCTTGTTGAGAGCCTCCGCGTGGTCACGCCTCGCGGTTTGCTCGAGACCCGCCGGCTCCCGGGCTCCGGAGCGGGTCCAAGCCCCGACCGCCTGTTCATCGGATCGGAAGGCATCCTGGGTGTGATCACCGAGGCGTGGATGCGGCTGCAGGACCGACCCCGGTTCCGCGTCGGCGGTGCGATCCGTTTTGATGATTTCTTCACCGCGGCACGCGCCGTCAGAGCGGTCGCTCAGGCCGGACTTTATCCGGCCAATTGCCGGATCCTCGACCCGCAAGAGGCGTACAACACCGGAGCCGCAGACGGCACCAGGGCAATCCTCGTATTGGCCTTCGAATCAGCGGACCACTCGGTCGAGGCCTGGATGAATCGGGCGCTCGAATGCTGCGCCGACCATCGCGGCACCCCCGAACAGGCGGGTGACGGGGACAGACATCGCGAGGGCGCCGCCGGCGTGTGGCGCAACGCCTTCATCCGGATGCCCTACGCCCGCGAGCGCTTGGTCAGGCGGGCGATCATTGCCGACACCTTCGAGACGGCGATTACCTGGGAACGGTTCGAGGCGTTTCACGACACGGTCAAAGCCGCGACCGAAGGGGCGATTCGCGATGTCACAGGGCGCCCGGGGCAAGTCACCTGCCGCTTCACCCACGTTTACCCCGATGGGCCGGCTCCTTACTTCACATTCCACGCTCTCGGGCAGCACAGCGATCTGCTGGCCCAGTGGCAAGCGATCAAAAACGCCGCGAGCGACGCGCTGATCGGCTCGGGCGGCACGATCACCCACCACCACGCGGTCGGCCGCGATCACCGGCCATGGTACGATAGAGAAGTCCCCGGTCTCTTTGCTGCGGCATTGCGTGCGGCAAAGCACACGCTCGATCCACAGGGGTTGCTCAACCCTGGTGTTCTGCTCGACCCATGAGATTCTGCGGCCGGGGGCATACTCATCCGCCGCGGCTTCGCTTTCACCGGACGTTGAATAGCGGGACAGGGCAGGCGGTGCCTGTCGGCAGCATCGAGGCTGCGGCATAACGGCTCGTTCGGTGCCAGCTGACCATATCAGGGCCCGGCGGATGTCTAAGACATTGTTCGGTGTTGCGAAAAAGTCGCGGCACAAGAGCGAGATTTTCAGGCTTGCATCAAACCTGTTGCGCGAATGCCGCACTGCGTGGTGTTCTGCACCGGTTTTTTTGTAAGCGGGGCCACGGCGGCAAAAATCGTTTGCTATCGGCAAGCGAGATGGCGAAAGATCAGCCAACGGTGGCGGGACAACCGTCGTCGCACGCGTATTTGTGGCCGGAGGTAAGGGATGACAAATCGCTGTCTGTTAGGCGCCGGAGTGGCGCTTGCCGTGGCGTTCGGTGGCGCTCAGGCGCACGCGCAGCTGTTCCCGTGGAACCAGCCGGGGGTGGCGGGAGCTTGGTACATCGGGCCCGAGGGCGGGTGGACGTCGTTGACCAGCCAGTCGGAATCGACATCACCCGTCTCGTTCACCGGGCCTAACGGGGGAACCTTTACCACTCCCGGGTTTAACGCGACGCCGAATACCGACAGCGGCTTCAATGCCGGCGCTCGCGGCGGTTACCAGTGGGGCCCGTGGCGTCTCGAGGAAGAATACAGCTATCGGCATAACTCCCTGTCCAACAGCAACACGTTGAACATCCTTGGTCCGTTCGGCAACACCTTTACGACCAATGGCGGGCGTAGTCAGGGGCAGGCTACATCCCACTCGCTCATGACCAACGTGATCTATGACTTCACGGTTGGTTGGCCGGTCAGTCCGCACATCGGGGCCGGCGTCGGTGCGGTGGACGTCATCGAGAGCACGTCGATCAACTCCTTCACCCTGCCCCGTTCCATAGGCGCGCCGATCAACCCGGCGTCGCCGTTATCCGTCCAGGGGCCCCAGACGTTCGGCGGCACCCTCCTGAGCGGCAGCGGCTGGAGGTTCGGCTATCAGGCGATCGCGGGTCTTCGCTATGATTTCAGCCCGGCGGTCTCGTTTGATCTCGACTATCGTTACCTGGGGACCACCAACCAGACGTTAACCAACAACGGCTCTGCAAGATATCCGTTCCCGCACGGCTTTGTGAACGGCGTCCCCACCACGAACTGCTGCACGGGCGGCAGCTTTACCAGCAAGTACAACTCGAACAACATCGTGGCCAGCGTAACGCTAAAGTTTGGTGCGCCGCCGGCACCACCGCCACCGCTGCCGCCGGCCCCGCCGCCGCCGCCGCCTCAGAAAGTCTTCCTCGTCTTCTTCGACTGGGATAAGTACAACATCACGCCGGAAGGCGAGAAGATCATCGAGCTCGCGGCGCAGCAATACAAGGCGGGCGGCTCGGTTAAGCTGCAGGTCACCGGATATACCGACACCACGGGCTCGTACGCCTACAATCAGCGGCTCTCCGAGCGGCGCGCCAATGCCGTGGCGGGTCGTCTCGCCGCCCTCGGTGTCGCGCGCAGCGATATGGCGGTCAGCGGTCGCAGCTTCAACGATCTCCGCGTGCCGACGCCGCTCGGTGTGCGCGAGCCGCAGAACCGGCGTGTCGAGATCCTCTTCCCGCAGTAAAGCGGTCTCGCTCGCGAAGCCCCGGGATCCGGCCAAAAACCGGATCCCGGTGGAAACGCCGCAGATCACTGCGGCGTTTTTTCTTGGCGCTTTGCGATTACTCCGGCAACGCCCGGAGACTCCTTGGTCGCCACGACAGTGTGCCTGACGTCGTGCCTAACCCTGCGACGAAACCGAGGTGGCCGCGGCCTTCGATTGGGCGGCGGCGCGCGAGCCGTTGTTCCGGCGTTCTGCTCGATCCGTGAGATTCTGCCCCCTGGGGAAATGCGTCGCCTCCCGCGCGGCTTTGGTTTCACCGGACGTTGAATGGGGCGGGAGGTCAGGCGAGAGTCGACGGCAGAATTGAGGCTGCGTCATAACGACTCATTCGGCTACTAGCTGACCATACCGAGGTACTGCTAATGCCTAACGTCTTGTTCGGTGTTGCGAAAAAGACGCGGCATGATGGGCCGAGATTTGCCGGCTTGAATCGAGACTGTTGCTCGAATGCCGCACTGTGCGGCGTTTTGCATCGATTTGCCGGCAAGCGGTGCCGATGGGGCAAAAACCGTTTGCCATCGGTCAGCGGGATGGCGAAGATCGCCTAACGGTGGCGGGACGACCATCGTCACACGCGTATTCGTGGCCGGAGGTAAGGGATGACAAATCGCTGTCTGCTAGGCGCCGGAGTTGCGCTTGCCGTGGCGTTCGCGGGCGCCCAGGCGCACGCGCAACTGTTCCCGTGGAACCAGCAAGGGGTGCCGGGCGCCTGGTATATCGGGCCCGAGGGCGGCTGGACCAACCTCAATAGTAGCACGGGCAGGGTGTCAGGCGTCGAGTTCACCGGGCCCAACGGTGGCGGCTTTACCACCCCGGGGGTTGGTAACCCCGAAAAGAATTTCAACAGCGGCTTCAATGTCGGCGCTCGCGGCGGCTACCAGTGGGGCCCATGGCGCGGCGAGCTGGAATACAGCTACCGGAATAACGAGGCGTCTTCGGCCACCTTGCCCCAGTTCGGCTTCACGACCTCAGGCTCGCATGCTTCGGGCAATGTTACCTCCAACACGGTCATGGCCAACGGGATCTATGACTTTGGCACGTGGGGTTGGAATTGGTGGGTGCCGATCACTCCCCATATCGGAGGCGGCGTCGGCGGGGTCCACGTCGACGACAGCTTTTCAATCAACCACTTCACCCTGCACAATCCGATAGGCCCGCCGATCATCCCGAGCTCTCCGTTGTCGGTGGCGCCACAGACATTCGGTGGCACCCTCATCCAGGGCAGCGGCTGGCGGTTCGGCTATCAGGCGATCGCGGGCGTTCGCTTCGAGCTCAGCCCCGCGGTCGCGTTTGACATCGATTATCGTTACCTGGGGACCACCGACCAGACGCTCACCAATAATGCGCGGTTTCCGTTCCCGAACGGTAATGGCACCCCCGTCGGGACCAACTGCTGCGCAGGCACCCATTTTACGAGCAGCTACCACACGAACAACATCGTGGCCAGCTTAACGATGAAGTTCGGCGCGCCGCCGGCGCCACCGCCACCGCTGCCGCCAGCCCCGCCGCCGCCGCCACCACCGAAAGTGTTCCTCGTGTTCTTCGACTGGGATAAGTACAACATCACGCCGGAAGGCGAGAAGATCATCGAGCTCGCGGCGCAGCAATATAAGGCGGGCGGCTCGGTTAAGCTGCAAGTTACCGGATATACCGACACCACAGGCTCGTACGCCTACAATCAGCGGCTCTCCGAGCGGCGCGCCAACGCCGTGGCAACTCGTCTCGCTGCCCTCGGTGTCGCGCGCAGCGATATGGCGGTCGCCGGTCGCAGCTACAACGATCTGCGCGTGCCGACGCCGCTTGGTGTGCGCGAGCCGCAAAACCGGCGCGTCGAGATCCTCTTCCCGCAGTAAAAGCGGTCTCGCTCTCCAGCGCCCAGGATCCCGCCGTCGGCGGGATCCTGGGAACCGCCGCAGATCACTCTGCGGCGCTTTTTTTTGCCGGCTCGGCGCCGAATTACCGGAGCGTGAGCGGGCTGGACGTCTCTTCTGCGCGCTTTGCGGCGCCTATTGATCTAATCGGAGTCGCCAATGAACCACCGGCCGGGCTCATCATCGTTAGCCCGATTCGCATTCCGACGGTGATTAAATGCCCAGTGCGATGGCAACTCGACGCGAAGCCACCGTAGCAGCACACGATTGACAAGAATTTTGCTTAGTCGAGCGGGCGCTCTCTAGGACCACCAACAGAAAACGCTGCGTCTAATGTCGCAGTGGGCACCGCCTCGGCCGTTTATTCTAGGATTCTTACCCTCTCCGCGCCCATCGTGATAATATAATCGGGCGATTCGAGCCTGCAACTAGTGCGATGGAAATGCCGAACGGCAACCTCCCACGAGTGCTAGAGAACCACGAGTTGTTATTTCAATCTAGGAGTTCCACCATGAAGGCGTTGATCTCGGGGTTTGCCTTGCTCACCTTCCTTGCCGCTACTACGCTCCCGTTTGAATCCTATGCGCAAACCAGCCCCAGCGGCGCGCCGAGCGTAACGCCGGATACCGGCGCGGCTCCGACGAGCACCACGAAGAAATCAAGCAGATCATCGAAAAGTCACGCGAAGAAGAAATCGAAGAAAGCCCCTACGAGCCAGACCAGTTCCGCGAAGCAACAGCATCATACCTTGAATACCGGCAAAGACTCGCGACACAGCACCAGCTGATTCGGCGTTTCCCATGAGGGCCGCGGTGATCCGGAAGGGTGCGGCTCTCTCCGTTTGCCCCGATATCCTGTGCTGGTAGCGGCGCGGCATTCCCAGGCACGTGGGCCGACGGTTGATGCGGATGTCGATCGATGGCAAGCATCAAAGCTGGATGACTGCGGCTGCGGGTTTACGCGTATCTTGAGGCACGTCCGAGGGGAATAAGACATCTAGGCTGGTCGTAGAACGCTCTTGGATGCGCGCGACGAAGCGGCAACAGATTATCGCTTTTGCCGTTCGTCGCCGGCATGCTTGGCTACCTGAGCGCTTGAAGAAACGCCGCTCACGCCTATATTATCGTGTGTGTCGGAACGGAATGCTGCCCGCGTCGTTAACGCATATCGACCGCTTCAGCGTAGGATGTGCGTCGGATACGCCCCGGCGAATCCAGAACTGCAACGGAGGATCCAAAGTCATGAAGTATCTCTTGAGCGGCGTAGCGATCGTCGCCGCGCTCGCGATTATCGCACCGGCCTCGGCACAACGTAGTGGTCCAGGAGCAACCGCTGGCACCGGCACCGGCCCGGGCGTTATCCCCCCCGGGGGGCTCGGTCCGTCCTCGCCGCTCTCCAATCTGCCGGGGCCGGGGGCACCGGGGTACGCGTATCCTCCGGGGGCGCAGCCTCCAGCTGGGATGGCTCCAGGGATGGCCCCTGGGGCGACGACATCGGCGGAGCCGCCGGTGCACCGGCATGCGCGGGCTTCGACGCACCACCATGGAATGGCGGCACATCCTCCGTCGCAGATGGCCGGAGGCAACGCTGACCAATTGAACCAGGAAGAGCTGGCCCGCGTGTCGGCGGGTAACTTCTCTATGCCGCCGGCTCCTCCGGGCCCGGAGCCCTCCGCATCCAACCCAGACGTTGGTCCCGGTCGCGCCGCGCGCCGCGCGAGACAGTAACCCGATCCTACGCGTAGGACCGCCACGGGCGGCGCGGGTCTTTCAACATTTTAGGTAATCGTGACCGCAAGCATGCCTGCGGCCACGATTACCACACTTATGCCGCCTGGCGGAGCAATACGCCGTTGAGACGCGCGGCTCGCGGCGATACCTACGTCTTCTTTCAACCTGCCGAGAGAAGAACGAAGGTGGCGCGGACGGCGTGAAAGGTGGTGCGCCCATATTATCGTGTCCGATTGGAACGGAATGGTGCGCCCGTCGTTAACACAGACCGCTTCGGCGTACAGTAAGCGTCGGATATGCCTCGGCCAATCCAGAACTGCAACGGAGAATCAAAGTCATGAAGTATCTCTTGAGCGGAGTTGCGATCGTCGCCGCGCTTGCGTTCGCCGCACCCGGCTGGGCTCAGCGCACCGGCCCGGGCGCTACGGCGGGCACCGGGACCGGCCCGGCCGTCAATCCTCCGGGTGGCCCTGGCCCCTCCTCCCCGCTGTATAATCTGCCGGCGGGGTCTCCCGGCATACCTGGTACACCGCAATCGGGGTATCCGGGATCGCCTGTGGGAGCGGCAGCTGGGGCTGTTCCCGGAATCCCTGTCCCCGGAGTCCCTGGACCTGGGGCGACGACATCGGCGGAGCCGCCGGTGCACCGGCATGCGCGGGCTTCGACGCACCACCATGGAATGGCGGCACATCCTCCGTCGCAGATGGCAGGGACCAACGCTGACCAACTGAACCAGGAAGAGCTGGCTCGCGTGTCGGCAGGTAACTTCTCTATGCCACCGGCTCCGCCGGGCCCTGAGCCCTCCGCCTCTAACCCAGAGGTTGGTCCTGGTCGCGCCGCGCGCCGCGCGAGACAGTAACCCTGGCGGGTGTCGTGTAAAGTCTGAGAACCCAACGAGGGGGGTGTAGCCCCCCTCTGGCATGCCGGCGAACCTGGCCGATCGAGAGTTCGCCGCGCTTACGACCTCAGTACGGGCGCGGGGCTTTCGGCGAAGCTGTACCACCAAGTCGACCACGCGGCGCCTTGTCGGCAAACCTGCGCAGAAGCCTTGCGGGTCGCCAACTCTTGGTGTCACCAGAGGATTGTGCCCGGTTTGACAATTTTGTAGTCGGACGGGCAACTTGCGGATATCTGACGCAACCGTGGGCTAGCCGCCGCGGCCAGCGGTTGCACTCCATAAGGTCCGGCGCCGCTCTCTGCCCGCTGCGCGCTCGCGACCGTCTCCCCCATCACGGCCGGCGTTGTCCGCTCGCCGTCGGAATTGGCCCCCACTGTATTCAATTATCATAACGCCTACCTCAAGAACCAATCGGAGACATTCGTTATGAGCACCGTGGATGCCAACCGTGTGATCCTAACCGGTGAAAACTCGGTTATTCGGCTCAACAATAACGACAGCGATAGCTTCACGAGCAATGCTACCTTTTGGCGCGTCCTATCCTCCCCAGGCGGACCAGGACATGTTCTTTATCTGAAAAGCGAGCTGACGGAAGCTCGTTGGCGAATATACTCGGACAACATTGCAATGGCGCGATGGTTGCAGTCCACGGTGCTGGGCGTAATCAATGCTGAGCTTCTCGATCTGACCATTGCCGTGACCGACGCGCAATTCAGCAAGTTCGGTGACGTGCGTGATTTCTGGACAGAGCGTCTGGAAACCCGCGGTGAAGAGATCGTGCTTACCTGGTATCAGCTCGGCGAACCGTTCTTGGTCCACACCCAACCTAATGCCATTCCAGGGCGTCCTTATGGGATGTGCACGGTGCTTATTCCGGCGCTCGGCGCTCGACTGACCCGCAACGGAATCCAGGCCAAAGGTCGGCCCTGGCCTAGGGAACGAGAAGGCCATCCTTCCAGCACCTGCGTACTGGGACTGTGCGAAAGCTGGACGCAAGCCAGATAGGCGATCTTGATGTTGCCAGGCTCCTAGTCTCCGGCGGGCGTACCCGGCGTAAGCCGGAGCCACGGGTTGATGCGTTCGCGAGATCAAGCATCCGCGAAGGCTATCGTCTCCTGCATGTCCCGGGGAAACCCCGCAGGCATCCTCGACCGCGGCCAATTTTGGTTTTTAAGCGCCGGAGCCCCGGTCGCGGCTGATCATCCCATTCTTCAGGCGCGCACCCAACTTGCGCCAGCCAGTTGCCGTGCTTCGACATCGCCTCGACGGCGCGATCAGCGAAGTGCGACCCGCCGCGCAGAGTTCGCGACCATTCCCGAGACGGGAGACATTGACGGCCTGATGGCGCCCGTCAAACGCGCGCATGCTCACGAATTTACAAGGATTTACCCCGCTTAACTTGGTCGGGGATGAGGTGCGTTTTAGTGTCTGTCGGGAGCTCCCGATCGGCCACTCCTGGCGCCGCCTCCGGACTGCCGAAGTCTTTCGAACCCGTCAATCAAGGGAGCGAGACATGGCGAAGACCGTCGCGGATCAATTTGCGGAAATCCTCGCCGCAGCCGGCGTCAAACGGCTCTACGGCATCGTCGGCGACAGCCTCAATGGCATTACCGATGCCATTCGCCGCCAGGGCAAGATCGAGTGGGTGCATGTCCGGCACGAGGAGGTCGCGGCCTTCGCGGCGGGTGCAGAGGCGCATCTGACGGGTGATCTCGCCGTCTGCGCCGGGAGCTGTGGACCGGGCAATCTGCATCTTATCAACGGCCTGTTCGACTGTCACCGCTCGCGCGTGCCGGTGCTCGCCATTGCCGCGCAGGTCCCGTCGGCCGAAATCGGCTCCGGGTATTTCCAGGAGACCCACCCGCAAACGCTCTTCAAAGAATGCAGCCATTATTGCGAGCTCGTCTCCGGGGCCAACCAGATGCCGCGTGTGCTCGAAGTCGCGATCCGTGAGGCGGTGGGGCGGCGCGGCGTGTCGGTGGTGGTTATCCCCGGCGATGTCGCTCTGCAGCCGGCGGCCGCCGCCCCGCAACCCAAATTTGCAGGTCTGCTGCCGCCGCTGCCGGTCGTTACGCCGGCGCGAAAGGACCTCGATGCGCTGGCGGCCCAGCTGAACGGCGTCGGTCGCATTACTATATTGTGCGGCTCCGGATGCCAGGGCGCGCACAAAGAACTGCTGGCAATGGCCGAGTCCCTGAAGGCTCCGATCGTGCACACGATGCGCGGCAAGGAATACGTCGAATGGGACAACCCACACGACGTCGGCATGACCGGGCTGATCGGCTTTTCGTCCGGCTATTACGCGATGCTCGACTGCGACGTCTTGCTGATGCTCGGGACCGACTTTCCTTATCGGCAATTCTATCCGCAAGGGGCGGCGGTCCGCATCGCGCAGGTCGATATTAGAGCCGAGCAGATCGGACGGCGCACGCCGGTGGATCTCGCCGTCGTCGGTGACGTACGGGCGACGATCGAGGCGCTGCTGCCACTATTGCAGCAGAAGTGGGACGGGTCGCACCTGACGCAGGCGCAGCAGCATTATGCGCGGGCGCGCAAGGGGCTTGACGAGCTGGCCGTCGGCGCGCCGGGCAGAAAGCCGATCCATCCGCAGCAGGTCGCCAAGGCGATCAGCGACCATGCCGCCAAGGACGCGGTCTTCACTTGCGATGTCGGTCTGCCGACGGTATGGGCCGCGCGCTATCTGGCGATGAACGGCAAGCGGCGGCTTCTCGGCTCGTTCTGGCACGGCTCGATGGCCAACGCGATGGCCCAGGCGATCGGCGCCCAGGCGGCGTTCCGGGGCCGGCAGGTGATCTCGCTGTCGGGGGACGGCGGGTTCCAGATGATGATGGGCGATTTCTTGAGCCTCGTGCAGCTCGGCCTGCCGGTGAAGGTCGTCGTGTTCAACAACGGCGCACTCGGCTTCATCGAACTCGAGCAGAAATCCACCGGTTTTCTCCCATTCGGCACCGAGTTCAAGAACCCGAATTTCGCCGCGCTGGCCGAAGCGGCCGGCGTGCGCGGGATCAGGCTCGAGGACCCTAGCGAGGTCGAGGCCGGCGTCAATGCTGCGTTGAACCATGACGGGCCGGTTTTGATCGACGCCGTCGTCAATCGGACAGAGCTCGCAATGCCCCCCGCAGTTACTCTGGAGATGGCCAAGGGCTTCACGCTCTACATGGTGAAGGCGGTGATGAGTGGTCGCGGCGACGAGGTCATCGACCTCGCCCGCACGAATTTGTGGCGTTAGTGCAGGCCCCCACCCTTCCCTCCCCCGCGAGCGGGGGAGGGCTCAAAGGCTCCTGGGCACTGCTGTCGATGAACCAGCCGGAAGGCTTCGACTGTAAGAAGGAGGTCTGAATGCCAGAGCCTCACCGATCTCCGCTGGGATCGCTGGCGCTGATCGCCATCGTCATTGGCGCTGGGGCCGCTGCCTTTGCCTATACGGCAGGTTGGTTTTCGCCTGAGCGTCTCACGCCGGATAAGCTGGTGGCGGCGCTGGCGCCGCCCGCCGGGCCGGCGCTCGACCATCGCCGCAACCATGCCAAGGGCATCTGCTTTACCGGCGTGTTCGAAGCAAACGGAGCCGGGTCCGAGCTGTCTAAGGCCCAGGTTTTTGCTCGCGGGCAGTATCCGGTGCTCGGGCGCTTCAATCTTGCTACCGCCGATGCGAACGCGCCGGATGCGACGGTCCGCGTGCACGGATTGGGAATACGGATCGCGACGCCAGACGGCCA
This sequence comes from uncultured Alphaproteobacteria bacterium, assembly GCA_963703745.1. Taxonomy (GTDB): domain Bacteria; phylum Pseudomonadota; class Alphaproteobacteria; order ATCC43930; family CGMCC-115725; genus AP-15. Next base: position 1,746,245 of record CAVPFL010000004.1, read on the forward strand.
GGAATGGCGTAGCGCAATGATCGATCCCCCGGTCTTCGCGGTCTCGACACCGCAAGGCTTCTACGAGCTGCTGCTGGCCTCGAAGAGCAAGGACGCGAATGCGATGAAGAATTTCGTTGCGGCGCATCCGGAATTCGCGGCGTTCGGCGATTGGGCCAGGAATGCGCCGTGGACGGACAGTTACGCGGAAGATCGGTTCAACAGCCTCAACAGCTTCGTCTTCGTTGACAATTCAGGCGCGGAGCATGCAGTGCGATGGTCGCTGCTGCCCGCGGCGCAACCGGTCGCTATCTCCCAAGATGAACTCGCCAAGCGCGGCCCCGACTTTCTCGAACAGGAGATCACCGAACGCGTCGCCGGCGGCCCGCAGCGCTGGACCATGGTCGTGACTATCGCCAATCCGGGAGATCCCACCGCAGACCCGAGCAAGGCCTGGCCAGGAGACCGCCGCACCATCGAGGTCGGCACGCTCAGCGTGCGCCAGATCTACCCCGAGCCGGATGGCCCGTGCCGCGACATCAATTTCGATCCGACCGTCCTACCGACCGGCATCCAGGTATCGGACGATCCGTTTCCGGCCGCACGCTCGGCCGCCTATGCGAGGTCATATGACCTGCGCACGGCGGAAGCCAAGGATTATCCCCGAATTGCAACGGACACCAAGCCATGATCGGGAGCCGCCAGCGCTTTACCCCGCTCCAGCGCCTGCTGCATTGGTTCATGGCGGTTTGCATCCTGACCATGCTCTTCATCGGCGTGGGCATGGTGTCCACTACCATGCCGAAATACCTGACACTCGTTGCGATACACAAGCCGCTCGGCATCTCAATTCTGGTGCTCGCGCTGATGCGCTTGGCGGTACGTCTGCGCTACGGCGCGCCAGCGCTGCCGGCTGACCTGCCCGAGCCGATCAAGCTCGCGGCGCACCTGTCGCATTACGCGCTATATGCCCTGATGATCGGCATGCCGCTGCTCGGCTGGGCCATGCTGTCGGCCGCCGCCTATCCGGTCGTGGTATTCGGCGGCCTGTGGCTTCCGGCGATCCTGCCGCAGAGCGACAGTCTGCATACCTGGCTCTGGGACGCGCATTTCTATCTAGCATTTGCATTTTTCGCCCTGGTCCTGGTGCATGTCGCGGCGGCGCTGTTCCATGCGCTGATCCGGCGCGACGGCGTGTTCGAAACGATGGCGTCAGTGTCGGTGTCGACCCGGGACGAGGTCGTGCCCGCCGAGTGAAAGAATAGCCCTCCAAATCACCGCGGCGGCATTGCCCCATAACCATATGCGATCGTCTGTGAAAGGGTTCCAGTTATGAGCAGTCAGCCTCCCTATTCCACGGCCAACGACCCTAATCATGAACCGGCCGACAAGCCGGCGTTCGCACCGTATGATGCTCCTGCAGGCGGTTGGGGCGCCCTGCACGCCACCGCCAGAGCGTTGCGCGAGCAGAGCGTCGAGCTCAAAGGTTCGCGGGCACTGCTGTCGATGAACCAGCCGGATGGTTTTGACTGCCCCGGTTGCGCGTGGCCCGATCCGCGACACACGAGCTCGTTCGAGTTCTGCGAAAATGGCGCCAAGGCCGTCACCTGGGAACTGACCAAGCACCGGGTGACGCGCGAGTTCTTTGCAACCCGCACCGTACATGAATTGGAAAAGGAAAGCGATTATTGGCTCGAGCAGCAAGGGCGTCTGACCGAGCCGATGCGTTACGACCCCGCAACCGACCATTACGTGCCGGTCGGTTGGGATGAAGCGTTCGCACTGATCGGCCGAGAGCTCAACGCTCTCGCCGACCCGAACGAGGCCGAGTTCTACACCTCGGGACGCACCTCGAACGAGGGGGCGTTCATGTACCAGATCTTCGCGCGCTGCTTCGGCACGAACAATTTTCCCGACTGCTCAAACATGTGCCACGAGCCGACCAGCGTCGGCCTGCCCGAGAGCATTGGCATCGGCAAAGGGACCGTATTGTTGGATGACTTCGCGTGTTCGGAGGCGATCTTCATCATCGGGCAGCAGCCCGGCACCAACAGCCCGCGAATGTTGACCGAGTTGCACAACGCGTCGCGTCGTGGCGTGCCGATCGTCGTGTTCAACCCACTGCGTGAGCGCGCACTCGAACGGTTTGCTGCACCCCAGAATCCGGTCGAAATGGCGACCTTTGGCGCGACGAGGATCGCCAGCGAGTATTGCCAAGTCCGCATCGGCGGCGATGTCGCGGCCCTCAAAGGGATTATGAAGCTGGTGCTCGAGGCCCACGACGCGGCGCTTCGAGACGGCAGCGCGCCGATGCTCGATGTCGATTTCATCGCGGGGCACACCCACGGCTTCGAAGCGTTCGCAGACGATCTCCGCCGCACCACCTGGGAAGATATATTGAGCGTAAGCGGCTTGCCGCGCGAACAGCTGGCGCGCGTGGCGAACATCTATATGCGGGCGAGCGCCGTCATCGTCGTCTACGGCATGGGGATCACCCAACATCGGCTCGGCACGGCGAACGTGCAGCAATTGGTAAATTTTCTACTGCTTCGCGGCAATTTCGGGAAGCCGGGAGCCGGGATCTGTCCGGTGCGCGGGCACTCCAACGTGCAAGGCGACCGCACGATGGGCGTCGACGAGAAGCCCCAGCCCGAACTCCTCGACCAAATCCAGAAGGTGTTCGGCTTCGAGCCGCCACGGGCGCACGGACACAATGTCGTCAAGGCGGTTCAGGCGATGGTCGACGGGCGCGCAAAGGTTTTTGTCGGGCTCGGCGGCAATTTCGTCAGAGCCGTCCCGGACTGGCCGGCGGCCGAGGCGGCGATGCGGCGGCTGAGGCTGACGGTTGCGATCAGCACGAAGCTCAACCGTGGCCATCTCGTCCACGGCCAACAGGCGCTGATCCTTCCCGTCCTGGCGCGCAGTGATATCGACCTGCAGACGGCCGGTCGGCAGTCGATCACCGTCGAAGACAGCATGTCGATGGTGCATGCATCGTCCGGTCTCGTAACACCGCCGAGCGAGCATCTGAAATCTGAGGTCGCAATCGTCTGTGGCATGGCAAAGGCGACACTGCCCGATTGCGGCATCGACTGGGACTACTTTGTCGACGACTATAATCGGATCCGCGACAAGATCGAGGAGGTCTTTCCCCAGCTGTTTGCCGGTTTCAACGAACGCATCCGTCGCCCGGGCGGTTTTCACCTGACCATTCCGCCGCGCCAACGGATTTGGAACACCCCCACCGGCCGCGCCAATTTCATGGTATTCCCGGGGGTCAGCGAGGACGGACCGGTCAAGGACCCGGCAATGCTCAGGCTCGCCACGTTGCGCAGCCACGACCAGTACAACACGACGATTTACACTCTCGATGACCGGTATCGCGGGGTATTCGGCGGCCGGATGGTGGTGTTCATGAATGAAGCCGACATGCTTGCGCGCGGCATTGCCGAGGGCGACCTAGTCGAAATCGAATCTCTGGCTGATGACAAGCACCGCGTGATCGGCGGTTTCTGGGCAAAGCCCCATAATATCGCGGTGGGCTCGATCGGCGCCTATTATCCCGAGACCAATCCACTCTTGCCGCTTGCCTATCATGATGTGAAGAGCGGGACACCAGCGGCAAAATCGATCCCGGTCGTGGTTCGCCTTCAGCCGCCGCAGCTCGCTGCGGGCAACTGACAATGTTTGCGATCGAGGTCCCTCGCGCGGTGCCGCCGCCGGTGCAGTGCGTCCCGCGGCAAGCGTGGCGCAACGGCTCCGCTCTCTTGGGGGAGCGGGCTTTGGCCGAAGAGGTCCCGGTCGCGTTCAGCTATGACGGCGCGACCCACGCCGTGTTGATGGCAACACCCGACGATCTCGAGGATTTTGCGCTTGGTTTCAGCTACACCGAGGGAATTATCACTGCAGCGGCTGAGATCGCGGAATTGGCCGTCGTCGGTGTTGCCGACGGCATCGTGCTGCGCATGTGGCTGGTGGGCGACCGGTCCAATGTGTTTGCGGCGCGGCGCCGCCGCTTTGTCGGACCGGCCGGGTGCGGCATGTGCGGATTGGAGAGTTTGGCCGAAGCCAATCGCACGATACCGGTCGCGAGCGGCGACCTGCAGGTGAGCCGGCAGGACATTGCCGACGCAGTGGCGGCACTGCCGGCGAGGCAGCAATTGAATATGCAGACCCGAGCGGTTCATGCCGCCGCGTTTTGGGAGCTCGACCACGGGCTGGTTCTCCGCGAAGACGTCGGACGGCATAACGCGCTCGACAAACTGGCGGGCGCGTTGCTGCGCACCGGCCGGTCAGCCGACGAGGGCTTCATTGTGTTGTCGAGCCGCATTTCGATCGAGCTCGTGCAAAAAGCCGGGATGATGGGCGCTGCGATCATCGTCGGGGTGTCGGCGCCAACGGCTTTGGCCGTCCGCACGGCAGAGATGGCGGGCCTCACCCTCGTCGGTATCGCCCGCGACGATGGGTTCGAGGTGTTCACCCACCCCGAGCGGATCACACGATACTGGTGAGGAAAGACTAATGGACCTCACGGCGCTTCTCCTGTCGCGGCTCCAGTTCGCGTTCACCGTATCCTTCCACATCATCTTCCCGTCGTTCACGATCGGGCTGGCAGCGTGGCTCACGGTGCTCGAAGCCCTGGATCTGTGGACCGGGCGTCCGGCGTACCGTCTGGTCTTCGAGTTCTGGCTCAAGATCTTCGGTGTGGCGTTCGGGCTCGGTGTCGTGTCCGGGATCGTCATGGCGTTTCAATTCGGCACGAATTGGAGCGTGCTGGCTCGGATGTCCGGACCGATCCAGGGGCCGCTTCTTTCCTACGAGACCTTCACCGCCTTTTTCCTCGAGGCGAGCTTTTTCGGAATCCTGCTGTTTGGCCGCCCACGCGTTCCGTCGTGGTTCTATTTGTTTTCGACTGGAATGGTGGCGCTCGGCACCACGCTCTCGGCGTTCTGGATCATGGCCAACAACAGCTGGATGCAGGTGCCGGTCGGCTATGCGATGGAGAACGGCGCATTCGCTCCAAACGACTGGTTCAAGATCCTCTTCAGTCCGGTGCTCTGGGTGCGCTTCCCTCACATGCTGCTGGCTTCGTACATTACCGGCGCGATTTGCGTCGCCGCAACCGGCGCATGGTACGCGCTGCGTCGGGAATTTGCTGCCGAGGCGCGCATCATGCTGCGCATGGGCTTGTACCTCGCGGCCGTGCTGCTGCCGCTCCAGCTCCTCTTCGGACACCTTAACGGCGAATATGTCGTTCACCACCAGCCCGCGAAAATGGCGGCGATCGAGGCCCGATGGCACGACGAGCAGCCGGCTTCCGAGGTATTGCTCGCCTGGCCGGACGTCGAGAACAGGCGAAACGTGTTCGCGATCACCTTGCCGCCGCCCTTCGGCAGCCTGATCGATTCCGACAACCTCACGGCGGCGGAGGTAGGTCTGGACAGCATCCCGCCGGAGAATTGGCCGCCGGTGGTGATCCCATTCTTCAGCTTCCGTATCATGGTCGGATGCTGGCTGGTCATGCTAGTGGTCGCCTGTACCGGATCGTATTTGATCCACCAGGAACGTATCGAACAGAACCGACTGCTGCTCTGGGCGACGTTCCTCAGCTTTCCGTTGCCGTTCATTGCAACATTGACCGGCTGGTTCACGGCCGAGGTCGGACGTCAACCGTGGACAGTATACGGCGTTCTGCGGACGGCCGACGCGATGACGCCGTTCCTGACTGCTCGGGCGGCGATGACCTCGCTGGTCGTCTTTTGTGCCGTCTACAGTTTCATTTTCGCGTTTGGAACCTACTACATCTACCGGCTGCTGCGCGCGGGACCGGAAGGACGCCTGGTTCTGCCCCCCGCCGCTGCAATTCCCAACCGCCCGATGTCGGTCGTCGATGAGCACCGGCTCACGCCGCCCGCTCGCCACGTTCCTGCAGGAGAATAGCCGTGGTCACGTTCTGGGTGGCCATACTGGCCGTCAGCATCCTCCTCTACGTGCTTCTCGACGGGTTCGATCTCGGCGTCGGCATTCTCTTCGGTCGGACCGGCGATGAAGCGAGACGGCATGCGATGTTGAGCGCGGTGGCCCCGATCTGGGACGGCAACGAGACGTGGCTGGTCGTGGCGGGGGTGATCCTCTGGGGGGCGTTTCCGGTCGTCTATGCCACGCTTTTCTCAGCGTTCTATCTGCCGGTGCTACTGATGCTGGCGGGGCTGATCCTGCGCGGTGTCGCCTTCGAATATCGCTACAAGACCGAGCGCATGCGGTGGATCTGGGATGCTGGCTTTGCCGGAGGGTCGCTCGTCGCTGCGTTCATGCAAGGTCTGACCGTAGGCGCCCTCGTCGAGGGGCTTCCGATCTCCAACGGCCATTATAGCGGCGGCGAATTCGGCTGGCTCAGTCCCTTTGCGGTCCTATGCGGCATCGGCCTGTGCCTGGGTTATGCCCTTCTCGGTGCTTGTTGGCTGGTCAGGAAATGCGAGGGCGATGTCCGAGAGGAAGCCTATCGCCTGATCCCCTATCTGTCGGTTGGACTGCTCGCTTTCCTGATCGTCGTCTTTGCGTACGCCCTGGCCGAGAACCTGCGGGTCGTGCACAGATGGCTCGAGCGGCCGTATCTGTTTGTTTTCCCGGCGATTGGCGTTATCGCGGCGCTTGTGGCCGCCGAGAGCGTTCGCGGCCGTCGGGATGGAGTGCCGTTCCACATGGTCGCACTGATTTTCGCCGCCGCATTCGGGACTCTGGCGATCTCGTTCTGGCCCTACATGATCCCGTTCTCGATCACGATCGAGGAAGCGGCGGCACCGCATTCCAGTCTCGCCTTCATGTTCTGGGGCGAGGGTCTCTTCGTCTTCCCGCTGATGCTGCTCTACACGATCATCAGCTACACGGTCTTTAGAGGCAAGGTCCGGCCTACGACGAACCATTACTAAAAGATAAACCCCACGGAGCCACATCGGAGGAATACATGGCCCAAACAGTCGCGGAGACCTTGGTGGGTGTGCTTGAGCACATCGGCGTCAAGCAGATTTTTGCTCTGATTGGCGACTCGCTCAATCCGCTGGCCGATGCCGTGCGAAGGTCCTCCATCGAATGGATTGGCGTTCGCCATGAAGAGGGCGCGGCGCTCGCGGCGTCCGGTCAGGCCAAGCTCACCGGCCGTCTTGCGGTCTGCGCCGGCACCACGGGGCCGGGCAGTACCCATCTGGTCGCGGGGCTTTACGAAGCGGCGCGCGACCACGCGCCCGTGCTTGCACTCTCCGGCGACATGCCGCGCAAAATGCACGGCGTCGATTACTTCCAAACCACCAATCCCGATCTGCTGTTTCGCGATGTGTCGCTCTACACGGAAACCATCATGTCGCCGGAGCAGGCTCCCGCCGTCATCCATCAGGCAATCGCTGCGGCTTATGCGGGCCGTGGCGTTGCTCATCTCACATTGCCGCAAGACGTTATCTCGGCACGGATCGACCGCGGCGTTGCCAGCGTCGATACTCTGCGACCGCGCCCGGAGATAGCGGCGAGTGCGGAAGACGTTGCCCGTATCGCCAGCCGGATTGACGCGGCCGGCAGTGTTCTGATCATGTGCGGTAACGGCTGCCATGGAGCCGCAGCGGAGCTGCAGGCGCTGTCCGACCGTCTCAAGGCGCCGCTGATCCATTCCGTCAAGGGCCAGGACATCATGCCTTATGATGATCCGCATTGGATGGGTGGCATCGGCTTTATCGGTTCAAAGCCGGTCTACAACGCGGTCATGGGCGCTGATTTGCTGCTGATGGTCGGCACCGATTATCCGTATTCGAATTTCCTGCCGAACCGGCCGGTGGTCGTGCAGATCGACGAGCGACCCGAGGTCCTCGGCCGCCGTGCGCCAACCGCACTTGGCGTGCTTGGCTCTGCGCGGCCGACGCTCAAACTGCTCATCGAGCAGGTCGCGCCGAAAACCGACACGGGCCACTGGGACCGGCTCACGGAGGAGCGCCGCGCCTGGGACCGCAGGCTCGACCAGCAGGCTGATCTCGCGCGCAGCGCCGATTGCATCCATCCGCAGGCGGTCGCCCGCGAGGTCAGCGATCTCGCCAACCGGGACGCGGTCTTTGTGCTCGACACCGGCCTCAATACGCTGTGGTCCGCCAACTGGATCCGGCAAAGCGGATCGCAGCGCATCATCGGGTCGTTCAACAATGGTGCCGTCGGAACGGCGCTCGGGCAGGCCAACGGCATCCAGGCGCTCGACGCGGGCGGCAGGTGATCGCGCTGGCCGGCGACGGCGGCTTCAACATGTTGATGTGCGAGTTCCTCACCGCGGTTCACCATAAGCTGCCAGTCAAGGTTGTCATCTACAATAACGCCGCGTTTGGCTTGATCCGGCTGGAGGCCGAGTCGATCGGGGTGGCGCCCTACCGGCAGGGCATTGACTTTCCCAATCCGGATTTCGCCGCGTTCGCGGGTGCCTGCGGTGGCCACGGCTTCGTGGCGCGCAAGCCTGACGAGCTGAAGAAAGCGATCAGTGATGCGCTCGCGGTTGACGGACCAGCGATCGTCGACGCCGTGGTCGCGGCCAACGAGCTGCCCAACGTGCCGCACCTCGACCTCGAGATGCTCGGGCAAGTCGCGCGCGCCAAGATCAAAGAGGCAGTGCTCGCCGTTACGGGCGGTTGATCTGGCCTCGGCTGGATCAGCTTCAAGCGGCAAGGTCCAGCCTAAGCCCAAGGCCGGCCACTACTGAACCAGGCTTTGCTCGGCCAGAACAAGGAGCGTTTCAATGATCCGCTGTATTCGGCTTTGGACGGGAGACGACAACAACTCGCACTTCGAGGAGGGGGTAATTGACCTTCCCAAGGGCGAACGTGGTGACATCCTCAGCGGCACCGTCGACGCCGTCAGCATCTCGTTTCGCGAGACGAGAGCCGGCGGCGCCTTCGAATGGCACGACGCGCCGGCCCGCCAGTTCGTAGTCACATTGAGCGGTACGCTCGACTTCCAGACGCGCACGGGTGAGCACTTCATGCTGCGCCCTGGTGACATCCTGCTGGCTGAGGACACCGCAGGAAGCGGGCACAGCTGGAAGCTGGTCGACGAGAATCCCTGGCGCCGAGCCTATGTGATCCTTAGGCCGGGCGTCGAGCCACCGTTCGTTGCCAACTCGCCCAGTTCATCGCCAAGCTGACCAATAGGGAGGCCCGTCATGATCCGCACCCAAAACCCTGGCGCACAAGATGTCGTGCTGATCGGCGCCGGCATCATGAGTGCCACCTTGGGCGCCGTGCTCAAGGAGCTCGAGCCCTCGCTCAGCATTACCATATTCGAGACGCTTGAGGATTGCGCGCAGGAGAGCTCGCAGGCCTGGAACAATGCGGGTACCGGCCACGCGGCCAATTGTGAGCTGAACTATACGCCTCAGCGCGCAGACGGAAGCGTCGACATCTCCGAGGCGCTCAAGGTCAACACAGAGTTCGATCTATCCCGTCAACTGTGGTCCTACCTGATCCGCAAGGGTGCGATCGCGGACCCGCGGACCTTCATCCATGCCTGCCCGCATATGAGCTTCGTCTGGGGGAAGGACAATGTCGCCTTCTTACGCAAGCGCTTCGAGGCTATGTCCGCAAGCCATTGCTACCACGGAATGGAGTACACCGAGAACCGTGCCCAGATCGCGGCATGGGCGCCGCTGATCATGGACGGCCGCGGCGACGAGGAGCCGCTTGCGGCAACTCGCATCATCACGGGCACAGACGTTCGACTACGGCGCGCTCACGCACTTGCTGATAAAGCATCTTTCCGCGCAGCCCGGTGTTTCAGTGCACTACAGACATCGGGTCGTGGATCTCGAACGGGAGCACAACGGCGCTTGGCGGGTGGGTATCGAGGATGTCGACACGCATCAGCACCACGCAGTGACGTGCAAATTTGTCTTCATCGGCGCCGACGGAGATGCCATCGAGCTGCTCCAGAAATCGCGCATCCCCGAAGGCCACGGGTATGGCGGCTTTCCGGTCAGCGGGATCTGGCTGCGCTGCGATGAGAGCGCAGTAAGCGACGGTCATCACGCCAAGGTCTACGGCAAAGCCGCACAGGGGTCGCCGCCGATGTCGGTGCCCCACCTCGACACCCGCATTATCGAGGGCAAGAAGTCGTTGCTGTTCGGACCCTATGCCGGCTTCTCCAGCAGGTTCCTGAAACAGGGCTCGCTGACCGACCTATTCGAGTCGATCAGGCCCGGCAACATCATGCCGATGCTGGCGGTAGCGCGAGACAACATGGCGCTGACCGAATATCTGATTGGCCAGGTGCTGCAAAGCTCGGCGCACAAGTTCGCGATGCTTCGCCAATTCTTTCCCAAGGCCGCTCGAAGCGACTGGCGCGAAGCGGTTGCAGGGCAGCGCGTTCAGATCATCAAGCCCGACGAAGGGAGGGGTGGCGTATTGGAATTCGGCACCGAACTGGTCGCCGCGGAGGACAAATCCCTCGTCGCCCTGCTCGGCGCCTCGCCGGGCGCGTCCACCGCAGCCTTCATCGCTGTGAGCGTGCTCGAAAAGTGTTTCGCGAGCGAACTCACCGGGAGCGGCTGGCTGCCCAAGCTAAAAGAGATAATCCCGACATACGGGATCGACCTCGCCCAGGATGCCGACGCCTGCCGCAGAGACTCGCGCAGAGACGGCAGCCATCTTGAAAGTAGAGAATATATGATTCGGACTCATCGACCAGCCCGCCCCCCAAGCGGACGCCTCAAGACCGAAGTCACGACCGCCACCAGGGTCGCCGAGTTCATGTTCGACCAGGGCCTAGCGCAAGTCGAGCGCCCGCGTGACATCCGGGTATCGATCGACGGTCAGCTCTACAAGTCGCAATACTAGTCAGCGAGGACGCTCATGACCGCTGAATTCGTCATCAGAAGTGTCGGCGTGGTCGGTCTCGGCCATATGGGACACGCATTTGCCGTCAACCTCATTGAAGACGGTCATCAAGTGGTCGTCTATGACCGAGACCCGAAGCGAGGAGCGGCGCTGACCGGCGCTCGCGCTGCTGCACAACTCGCCGATCTTGCGTCCTGCGACGTGGTGGTGACTTCCATTCCGGACGACGACGCGTTTGCCGCGGTTGCGCTCGGGTCTGAGGGTTTGGCGACTATTCTCTCCCGAAATGCGGTCCACATTTCGACGAGCACGGTCAGCCCGACGATTTCCCGACGTGTCGCCGAGGAGCATGCGCACCATCATCAGGATTATGTCGCGGCACCGGTGCTCGGCAATCCGGACTTCGCGCGGGAGCGGAAGCTCTTCGTGCTTGCCGCGGGCCCGCGCTCAGCATTGGAAAAGGTCCGTCCATTGCTCGAGCGCCTCGGGCAGCGACTGTTCATCATTGGTGAAGACGCCGCATTGGCGAACCTTGTGAAGCTCGCCGCAAATGTACTCACCGCAACGACGCTCGAATGCATGGGCGAGGTGTTGGCTCTGATGCGAAAGGGCGGGGTCGACCGTCACCTCGCCTACGATGTCCTGACGGATTCGTTGTTCGATTCCCGGGTCCACAAGACGTACGGCGGCAAGATTGTGGATGAGCACTACAGCCCAGGTATGGCGGTGCCGCTGGCCATCAAGGATCTGCGGCTGGCGCTGGCCGAAGCCGAGCGCACCGCCGTGCCGATGCCGGCTGCGAGCCTCGTCCACGATCACCTTGTCGCGATGGTGGCCCGCGGCTGGGCCGAGCTCGACTGGTCGGCCCTCGGTCTGCTCGCGGCCGTCGATGCGGGCCTCAACGACGGGCGCTGAAAAGGTACGGATTACCGCGACCAGGGAAGGAAAAGGGTCATGGCCGAAGTTCGCAGAGAAACCGACAGCATGGGCGTGGTGGAGGTGCCCGCTGACAAGCTGTGGGGAGCGCAGACGCAGCGCTCGCTGGAGCATTTCAGCATCGGACAGGACCTGATCCCGCGCGAGATGATAACTGCGTATGCAATACTGAAGAAGGCGGCGGCCAACGCCAACCACGCGGGCGGGCGGCTGGACAACTCGATTCACCGGCTGATCATGCAGGCTTGCGACGAGATCCTGGCCGGGCAGCACCACGAGATGTTTCCGCTGCATGTGTGGATGACCGGTAGCGGTACGCAGTTCAACATGAACGTCAACGAGGTCGTGTCCAACCGCTGCTGCCAGCTCGCCGGCACCGCGCTGGGCAGCAAGGCCCCGGTGCACCCCAACGACCATGTGAACATGTCGCAGTCGTCAAACGACACGTTTCCGTCGGCGATGTACATTGCCGCCGCGGTCAACGTAAAGGGGCGATTGCAGCCGGCTGTCGCTGGCCTGCGCGACGCTATCGCGGCGAAGGCTGAGGAATGGAAGGACATCGTCAAGATCGGCCGCACCCACATGCAGGACGCCACGCCGATCACGCTGGGGCAGGAATGGTCCGGTTACGCCGGAATGCTCAGTGACGATATCGAACGGATCGAGGATGCGCTGAAGGGCGTGTACCGGCTGGCGCTCGGCGGCACGGCGGTCGGCACCGGCATCAATGCGGCGCCTGCCTTCGCGGAGGCGGGGGCGGCGGAAATCGCGAAACTCACCGGGTTGCCGTTTGTCAGCGCGCCGAACAAATTCACCGTGCAGGGAGCACATGATGCGCTGGTGCAGCTGTCCGGAACATTCCGCACATTGGCGGTATCGCTCTACAAGATCGCCAATGACATCCGCCTGATGTCGTGCGGCCCGCGCGCAGGCTTTGAGGAATTGCAGATCCCCGAGAACGAGCCCGGCTCCTCGATCATGCCGGGCAAGGTGAACCCCACCCAGGCCGAGGCGCTGACGATGATCGCGGTGCAGGTGATGGCCAACGACGTCGCAGTCGGCTTCGGTGGCGCCGGCGGCTATCTGGAGATGAACGTCTACAAGCCGCTGATGATCTTCAACATTGCGCACTCGATCACGATCCTGAGTGACGGCTGCACCAATTTCCGCAAGTTCCTGGTCGAAGGAACCAGGCCCAACTTGAAAAAGATCAAGGAATATGTCGACCGTTCCTTGATGCTTGTGACGGCGCTCTCGCCGGTCATTGGCTACGACAAAGCATCGCAAATCGCCCACTACGCGATGGACAATGACCTTACCTTGAAGGAGGCCGCGCTGAAGCTCGGTTTCGTGACCGAGGAGCTGTTCGACCGCGTCGTCGATCCGGCGAAGATGGTCAAGCCCTACGTTGCCGTGGGTGAGTAGACGAATCCCCAGGAACTAATCTGAACAGGGGAGAAATCGATGTCGATTTCCAATACTGGCATTACCAAGCGCGGTGTCGATCTATTGCACGACCCCAGGATCAATAAATCCACGGTTTTACGGAGGCCGAGCGGCGGCGCTGGGACTGGTCGGGCTGGTTCCCGATGTGACGGAGTCGATTGAGACGCAACTGAGTCGTGTTTTGCTGCAGCTCAAGGACAAGGCTACCGACCTCGACCGGTTTTGCGTGACCAACTCCGGCCGGATCCTTGGCTTGGGCGACTTGGGCGCCAACGGCATGGGCATTCCGATCGGCAAGCTGCAGCTCTACACTGCGGCGGCAGGCGTGCCGCCCGAAGGGCTGCTGCCGTCGTACCTGGACAGCGGCACAAACAACGAGACCTACCTTCGCGATCCGCTCTACCTAGGCCTGGGGCAGCCGCGGCCCTCGACCGAGGAGCTGTATGCCTTCGTCGACGAGTTTATGGAGGCGGTTCCGGAGGTCTTCCCGAATTGCTGTGTGCACTTTGAAGACCGGACCGGGACAGATGCGATCGCGCTCCTTGCCCGCTACCGCGACAAGTTCTGCTGCTAAAATGACGACATCCAGGGTACGGGCGCCGTCACCCTCGCGGGGCTGATCAACGCACGCAAGGTCAACGGCGGTCAGCTAAAGGAGCAACGAGTCTTCTTTCTTGGCGCCGGCTCCGCCGCAATCGGCCTCGCCGACTTGATTGTCTACGGAATGGGCGAGCAGGGGGTGACACCAGAGGCTGCCCGGCAGCAGATCCGGATGTTCGATACCCAGGGACTCGCCGGAGGTCCCGGTCTTGCTGCGCATAAGCTTCCCTACGCGCACAAGCTGCCGCCCAGCAAAGCCTTTGATCATCTCGACCCGGCGAGCGAGTGCCCGCAGCTCCTCGCGGCCATTTAAGATTTCAAGCCGACCGCCCTGATCGGCGTCAGCGGTAATGCGCTTAGGTCTGGTGTCGGCAGACTGTTCTCGTTCGAGGTCGTCGAGGCGATGTCGCGCCATAACGAGCGGCCGATCATCTTTGCCCTGTCGAACCCGATCGAGCACCACGAATGCCTGCCCGAGCAGGCCTACGCCAGGTCCGGGGGCAAGGCGATCTATGCCGGCGGCGTGCAATTTCCGCCGGTTCATCTCGACGGCCAGACGTTTCTGCCGTCGCAGGCCAACAACCTCTATATCTTCCCAGCCGTCGGCATGGCGATCTACGCCACCGATGCAAAGCGCGTGACCGACGAGGTGTTCATCGAGGCCGCGCATGCCGTTGCCGACCAGGTCACGCCCGAACAGTTAAAGCTCGGGATGCTCTTTCCACCTCAGTCAAATATCCTGGAGGTCGCGGTTCAGACCGCCGCACGAGTAGCTAAGCTCGTCTTTGATGCCGGCCTGGCCCTCGTGGAGCGTCCGGCCAATATAGAGACATTCATTCGGCGGCACCTCTACAAACCTGAGTATCAGACACTCGCATCACTCGCCAGCTAATCCATGCAAGGCCCGCTCTCCTGCAAGCGAGGAACTCATGACCGCCGAATTCGTCATTAAACGTGTCGGAGTGGTCGGTCTCGGCCATATGGGACACGCGTTTGCCGTCAATCTCGTTGAAGACGGTCATCAGGTGTTCGTCTACGACCGAGACCCGAAGCGGGCAGCGGCGCTGAGCGGCGTCCGCGCTGCCGCACAGCTCGGCGATCTTGCCGTCTGCGATGTGGTGCTCACGTCCCTTCCCGATGATGACGCGCTTGCCGCGGTCTTACTGGGCCTTGCAGGGCTGGTGGGCGTTCTCGCCCCGGGTGCGGTCCACATCTCCACCAGCACGGTCAGCCCTGCGATTTCCCGGCGTGTCGCCGAGGAACATGCGGGCCATCAACAGGATTATGTCGCCGCGCCGGTGCTGTGAAATCCGGACTTCGCGCGGAAACGGAAGCTCTTCGTGCTCGCCGCGGGCCTACCCTCGGCGCTGGAAAAGGTCCGTCCATTGCTGGAGGGCCTTGGCCAGCGGCTATTAGCGATCGGCGGCGATGCCTCATTGGCTAATTTTATCAAACTCGTTGCCAACCTCCTCACCGCAACGACACTTGAGTGCATGGGCGAGGTCTTGGCAATGACGCGAAAGGCCGAGGTGGGCCGCCACCTCGCCTATGATGTCCTAACCAATTCTTTGTTCGATTCCCGGGTCCATAAGACCTCGGGCGGGAAGATCGTCGATGAGCGCTACAGCCCACCGGGAATGGCTGCTCATCTCGCCATCAAGGACCTGCGGCTCGCATTAGCCGAAGCAGAACGCATCGCTGTGCCGATGCCCGCGGCGAGCCTCGTCCACGACCGCCTCGTCGGAATGGTCGCGCGCGGGTGGACCGAGCTCGACTGGTCGGCCCTCGGTCTGCTCGCGGCCGTCGACGCCGACCTGAACGACGGTCGGTAAAGAGGCACGGCGGACAGAGACTTGTGGGAGAATGAATGAATGCAACGAGCGCCTCTACACGCGCGGCTTCATGAAGGCGCTGGCCTCAGCCGATGGCGACCGCATTTTGGGTTTCGCGATGATCGGCGCCGAGGACGGCGAAGTTATGCAGCGAAGCCCAAGGGAGGGGCTAATCCGATCGCCTGCGGCGGCAAGGGTGCTACGCGCGTTATCCGGCAGGCACATCCGAGAAGAGCGCGACGAAACCCATTACGGGCGGAGGACGAGTCCTTCCTGGGCCACGATGGTGCCGGGCCGAGCGATCGCCGCGTCGACGGCGACTCGGTCCATGAAGTCATCGTCGTGACCCGGATCGTGATGGAAGATTACCAAAACCTTTACCCCGGCCGCGTTGGCAAGGCGCACGCCCTCTTCCCACGTCGAATGGCCCCAATCCCGGTGGGCGAGGTACTCGGCGTCGGTATAGGAGGCGTCGTAGATCATCACGTCGGCGCCGTCGATCAGCTTTAGAACGTTGGAATCGAGGCCGTCCGGCCGATGCTCCGTATCGGTAATGTAGGCTACGGTCTTTCCGCCGTACTCGACGCGATAGCCGGTCGCATCGTTTGGATGGTTGAGTGGTCCGGTGATGAGACGAATACCGGGGTGCGGGGCCAGAACCTCGCCGGCGGTAAAGTCGATAAAGTCGATCTTGGCGGTGAAGATCCCCATCGGGATCGGGAACAGCGGTGCGATCATCATGTTGTTGAGCACCGCCGCGATGCCCTTGCCGTTCAGGTGACCGGCCCAGATCCGTATTTTGCTTAGCGCATCGTAGCAGGGGGCAAAGAACGGCAACCCGCAGATATGGTCGAAATGCGTGTGGCTGTAGAACAAGTCCAGTTCGGCCGGCCGACCGCTACTTATCAGCTCGTTACCCAGCAACCGCAGCCCGGTTCCGCCGTCGAAGACCATCAGGTGCCCCCCGCAGCGGATCTCCACGCACGAAGTGTTTCCCCCGTAACGGACGGTATCGGGCCCCGGGCAGGCGATGCTGCCGCGTACGCCCCAGAACCGCACCGTGTAATCCGCATGGACCAAGGTCCGACCCCGTTCTGTTGCCGTACTATATCGTCGAGATTTGGGCAAAAGCTATACAGACGGGCCGCCTCCACCCGGCAGTTGACGAAATTTTTGACGGTCTTTTCTCTAAACCCGGTGTTAACCGATGCCGCGGTATCAAGGCCTCACCGCTCACTCAGACAGAGAGTCCCCCATGTCAGAGGCCGATTACGAAGCTGCGGTTGCTGCGTACATTCGCACCAAGGGTGTCACACGGTGCCCGACTGTGTGTGTTGTTCCGACCCAGGCCACCGTCGCCGAGGCCGACCGCGCAGCTTATCGCGACTACGTTGCGGCAAGGGAAGCCGCACGGCTCGAAAAGCTGAAAACCATCCAGCAGATCCTGCATCTCTCCCCGCCGCCGCCTATGTAACTCTAAACTCCCCCTTCCGGCGGCGCGACCAATCGACGTGATGAGCCGACGAAGTCGGGGAGCCTTCACGCGGCGTCCCAGAGGAATTCTTGCATTGACTCCGTCAGCAAGTGACGACGCTTGGCGCGCAGATCAGCGACGTTTTTTTGTAGGTCGCCGATTTTACACATCTTCCGACACGTTGTCGGTTTCTCGCCTTGATGCCGCAATGGGATTTCCTGAGTTTTATCGCCGAGCAATCGCGAGGACTATTGGCAATGAGCGTACGTGATCCCGAATGGAGGGTTTGATCAAATACGCTAGGGCGGCTTGACGGCCTTCGCGCGGAGATCACGCGCCTTGCCCCTACCTCGGCGATCTTGGTCCGACATCGAGTTGTTGACTGTCGCCGTTGATCGCCTTCGGGCTTGGCAATTCTGGGCAGAAGCGACGACCAGCAGAGCTGGGGGAAGAATTATCCGGCTCGGATACGGATCTGGCTAGACAATATCGCCTTTCCTCTCATCGAGAACGACCAACCCCCGTTTGAGATCGTCAACTCGTTTCCGAGCATTATGACCCCGGCCCGACTGATAGAGCGCTTTACTATAGTCATAAATGGGGTTGGCTACGCTGGTAGCGTTGGGAAAAGGACTGGTACCCCACCCTCCGATGTAATCAAGAGATATCTATGGCTCAGCGAATACCCAAGTGGTGGGGAAGAAAATTGCCGGACGGCCGATTGCCGAATGTGAACGAATGTTCTCTTGGAGAATGGAAATCGCCCTGCTCAAGTCGGTGGGCCTTGATTAGATCGAACTGTAGCCAAACTGTCATTTAAATCGTCAGAATTTTGGCGGGTAGTGATCGTACCGGTTGCCTACTACTTTCTAATAAAGTTTAACCAAAAAGTAGGATAATCCTGTTGACGAACAATTGACTATCTTTTGACCTTGACCTCAAGGCCCAGCGTAACATATTGTAACGATTGTAACCAAATGTAACTAAAAGGCCACGCAATATGTTACATTGGACCTCGCGAATTCAGATCGGTATGCAACGGAGCGCTTCAAAGGACGACCCCGAAGCAGCGGTCGCGGAATTTATCCGAACGAGAGGAGTTACACGCTGCCCGACCGCCTGCGTTCTGCCGACGCAAGGCCTGGTTGCCTCGGCCGACCGGGCTGCATTGAAAGAACACGCTATCGAACGCGACCGCATTCGACGCGCGAGGCTTGCGGCACGTTACCGTTCGCTTTCGGAGGCCGGCCTGCCGATATCGGCCGAGAGATAGCCGGTCGTCTGTTTAGGACAGCAAGGCCTGGCCCCCTCGGCCAGGCCTTTCCGGGGCGGTGGCAGATTTGCGATAGCGCCCAACCCGCGCCACGCTGTGTCATTGCGAGCCCACGCGGAGCGCCGCCCGAGGGCAGGCTCCGCGAAGCGAGCTCGCCGGGTCGGTGTCCCGCTGATTCCGGGATTGCTTCGTCGCCCGGCCGGCTCCTCGCAATGACAACCCGCTGTGCCGGCGGATTACTCCGGCACCCGGGTGGAATGCCAGGCCACCATCTGCCATCGCCCGCCTTTGTTGGCGTAGACGTCGGTAAATCGTACGCCGAAGCTATTGGGGCGGCCGCCTGACATGACGCTGATGCGGCACGACCCGGTCAACACCACCGTGTCGCCGAGGTCTTGTGCCTTGACGTCGGACGGCTCGACCGCGGTGTAGACGGTGGTGCCGGATTCCATGTTGCCGATCAGGCTCTGCTTGGTGTCGAGCCGCGCCGTGGAGTGGGTATAGACGAGGTCGTCGGCGAGCAGCGCATTCAAGGTGGCGACGTCCTTTTGCGCCATCGCAGTCATGCGCTTCTTATCGAGATCGATGATCATCTGCCGGTTGTCTGCCATGGGTTTCTCCTCCTCTCGGAATAAGACAATGCTTTGGGTCAGCGCACCATCAGCACCAACTTGCCCTGCAAGTGGCGTCCCTCGCTGACCCGGTGAGCCTCGGCGGCGTCGGCGAGCTTATAGCGAGTGATCGCCGGCGGCCAGACCGCACCGGCATCGTAAAGCGCCAGCATCCGTTCGAGATGCACGCGGTCGCGCTTAACGTTCGGGCGCAAGACTTGGACGTCCTTGCGGGTCGGTTGAAACCCCGCCGGCGCCGCGGCAATCCACACCAGCCGCCCGCCGGGTTTCAGCACGGTGTAAGACCGTACCTGGACTTCGCCGCCGACCGTGTCGAACACCACGTCGCAATCATGGACCGCGGCGGCGAAATCCTGCGTGTTGTAGTCGATTACCCGATCGGCCCCGAGGCTGCGGACGTAGTCGTGATTGCGCGCGCTGGCGGTCGTGATCACCGTAGCGCCGATGTGCTTGGCGAGCAGGATCGCAAAGCCGGCAACGCCTCCAGCGCCGCCTTGTATCAGGATGGTTTCGCCGGGTTTGAGCTTAGCGGTATCCTCGACCGCCCACAGAGCGGTCAGACTGGTCAGTCCCAGAGCCGCCGCCTCGGCATGGCCAAGCCGATCGGGCTTCTTGGCGATGATCGCCGCCTTGATCAAGAGCTTTTCGGCGTAGCACCCCTCGACCCCCTGATCGGTCACCCCGAACACCGCGTCGCCGACGCGGAAATCGGTGACGCCGGTGCCGAGTACGCTGACGACGCCGGAAAAATCGCGGCCCAGGATGTACGGGAACTTCAGATTGTGACCGGGCCCGCCCAATCGAACCTTGTAGTCGGCCGCATTGATGCTGGCTGCCTGAATGTCGACCACGACCTCGCCGGGGCCGGCGGTCGGGTCGGGCGCTTCGCCCAGGCGCAGCACCTCCGGCCCGCCATGTCTCATCAATAGCACTGCTTTCATCGTCTCCTCCTGCCTCTCACTGTCGTTGCAGAAACTCGATCAACAGAGCACTCACCCGGTCCGGCTGCTCCTGCTGCACCCAATGGCCGGCGCCATCGATCAGAGGGCAACCCTGCATCCGTGTGCACTCGCTCTCTTGCATCCGCTCGAAATTGCCGGGGCGCTGATAGGTCCCCCAATCGCTTTTTCCGGCAATGAACATCGAGGGCACGTCAATGGTCCGGCCAGAGAAAAGTTGCAGTTCGGCTGTGTCGGTGGCTCCCGTCCCGCGCCGGTACCACTGCAGCCCGCCCTGGAACCCGGTCCGGTCGTACTCGGCGGCGTAGACGGCAAGTTCGCTGTCCGGCAGCCAGCGGCATGCCGCGATTTGCGCCGCCGCCGGCATCTCGGTCGCCACGGTCTCCGCCATATTCTTGTGCAAATCCATGATGTAATAGGTCGGCATCTTCGCCAGCTCGGCGGCGGTCCAGGATTGCAGCCGGAACGGTTTGTTGCCGATCCAGTCTGCGCTCTTGTAGTGAAAATAGCCTCGCAGAAAGGCATGGACACCCTGCGGACAATGCCACATGTCGGCATTGGCTGGCCGGGTCGAATAATACCATTGATAATGCTTGCGCGGCCGATCGAGCTTCGCCAGCTCGTCATGGATGCTGATAGCGGACGATGCCGGCTGCGGCAGATTGTTGGTCGTGTCGAACGGCAATGCCGGCGGGCCGCCGCTCGGCGCGCTCATCAGCGCGACGGAGCGGAAGACATCGGGCCGCACGAGCGCACACCAGGCCGCGATCGACGCCCCGAAGTCGTGCCCGCAGACCAATGCGACATTGCGATAGCCAAGCGCCGAGACGAGACCCAGAGCATCCCGCACCGCGTTCAGAATGCGGAAGGAAGCAAGATCGCCGTCATACTCTGCATTCCAGCCGGTGGTGCGCCCGTAGCCTCTGAGGTCGGGAGCCACGACATGAAACCCAGCCGCGGCGAGCGGGAGCATGACCTTTCTCCAGGAATAGGCGAGCTCCGGAAAGCCGTGCAGCAGCAAAATCAGGGGCCGCCTCTCGGCCGCCAAGCCGGTCTCCAAGGTGTGTATCCGCAGTCCGTTGATGTCGGCGACGAAGCGGGACCGTATACCGGGAGCGAGCGCAGCAGTTTCCAGCGGAGCCATGTCGGTCATATGCGCCTACTTCGGATGGAGCGGCCGTCCACCCTAACGAAAAACGCCGGGAATGAAAGCACCCGGGCGGATCTCCGTATCAGCCGGCGGCGGCGCTGGTAAGCTGCACCGTGACGTTGGGTGCGGCGAAGCGAATTTGGTGGGTGGCGAAGGCGTCAATTAGGCGACGCAGCGCCTGACGCTGCAAATAGGTCGGGCGCGAAGGTGTTGCGGTGAATTTGCAGCGCACGACGAGTGCAGTCTGCAAGACATCGACGACACCTTGCATCTTGAGCGGTTGCATGAATTCGGCCCCCGATGTCGGGATCGTCGAGCAATTCCTCGCCGACCCGCTTGATGGTCTTGCGCACCGTCTCAATGTCGGCGGTGGGCTCGAGGTGAATGTTGAATTTGATCACCGACCAGTCGCGGCTGTAATTGGTGACCGACAGCACCTGCCCAAACGGGATCGTGTGCACCTGACCATTCTGGTGGCGCAGCCGCACCGAGCGCAACGACATGCCTTCCACCGTGCCGCGCAGCCGGCCGGTATCGATGTATTCGCCGACCCGAAAGGCGTCCTCCATCAGGAAGAAGATGCCCGAGATCACATCGCGCACCAGGCTCTGCGCGCCAAAGCCGACGGCGATGCCGAGGACGCCGAGCCCGGCGAGCAGCGGACCAATGTCGAGACCAAGGGTCGCCAGCGCCACGATGACCGCGACGACCGCGAGCCCGATCAGCAAGGTGTTCCGCAGCAATGGCAGCAGAGTGTCGAGCCGCGAGGCGGAGCCCGGAATCTCGTCCTCGTCGCCCGGTGCGGCGGGCGGTGGCATTTTCTCATCGATGACCCCACTGAGAACCGTCCACAGGATCCAGGCGGCGACGACCGTCGCTGCCGCTTCGAAGGCAGGCCGAATAAACAGCCGTTCGATGGTGCCGGGCTCCGGGTCGACCAGGTCGAGACCCCAGGTCTCGCCGAGCCAAGCCGCCCCCAGAATCCACAGAAACGCATCGGAGAGTCGGCTCAAGGCACGGTGCAGCCGCGCCCGGCGTAAGGTCCGCCTGATGTCCGTCGCGTCGCAGGCGCAAGCCCGTACAATCGAATTATGGCTCGCCTGCCCCACCACCGCCAGGACGACGACGATCCCCTGCGTCGCAGTCGAGGCCTGTGCCACCCAGGCGCCCTTCCCGAGCGCGAACTCGATCCCCGCTGCAACGAAGATGCCGACCGACAGAGCGATGAACGCCCAGTGCCAAGAGGCTGCCACGGCTCGGCGGACCGGGCCAGGCTCGCCGCCGGTCGCGGCCAGGATCGCCCGCGCGATCGGCCGGCGGGTCGCCCAGAACATGGCCACTTTGTAACCGGTGATGGCGAGCCCCAGGGTCGCCGCCGCACCAAATACCGCCTCCTGTCCAAAACCGAGCCGCTCGACCAGCCAGATCAGGAAGAAGTTGAACGGGGCAACCGTCAGATAGACCGCGAACCAGCGCGAGCAGACCCGGGCGTCGCCATCGTCGATCGCCAGCAGCCGGAGGTCCGAGCGGCGTGGCGAGAGGATGATTATCAGCAGGACGATCGACAGCCGCCATTGTAGTGCGGCCCAGACCAGCCGGTCGGCGGTCTGCGCGAGAATCGGCCGGCCCATCGAGACCGCCATCAGCACAGCGCAGAAAAGGAGCGCGAAAACGCTGAGACCGCCGACCGAAACCAGAAATTTGATGAGGGCCGCGCGCAGGCGGGATGCCAACCCCGGCTCGACGACGACCCGGCGATCAAACGCCGCGCGCATCCCCAACCCGATCAGCGGCGCCGCCACGAGGCCCGCCAGTGCAATAGCCCAAAACCGGAGCGCGGCATCCTGCGTACCGCCTTCGGCCTCGACATACCGAACCCAAAGCTTGGGCGCCTCTGAGAGCACCGGGACCGCGCGCACCGCTTCCTTTGTGGCCGCCCAAATCTGCGCCGTCAACTTCATGCCGGTCATCAAACCCGGGGCAGTAGCCGGCGGAGGATCGGGGAGATTTGCCGCGGGCTGTGCACCTTTGGCGGCGAGATCGCCGATCAGCTCTTTGACCGTCTCGTGCGACATGGACGGCGGCAATTGCAGCACGATGGTCGCGCCGCCGGGCTCGACCGCCCGGCTGGTGGGCGCCGCGCACAGCAGAAGCAGCAGTGCCAAGGCAAAGGATCGTGCCGGCATCGCCAGGTATTTAAGCAAGATTGCCACGATAACGATACCGCCCGGTCGAACGGCGAGTGACCCCGGACCGACGGATTGGCATCGGCGAAAGCGGCGATCGCCACGCAGCTGTTGCAGATGCGCCTGGCTGTGGCTCAAAATCGGTCTTCGTAACGGGTTATCGATAGCGGGGGTGTGATGCTCGAGAAAGGCCCGCCGGTATTTCTCGACTACGACCAAGCCGCGCTCGACGCCGCCTATGATCAGGCGGCCTATGCGCCGAACCGCGCGCAGCTGATCGAACGCCGCATTAGTGACAGCGCCATGGTGCGCCGGCATATCGGCGAACCCGAGCGCTTCGCCTACGGCACGGCCGAGATCGAGCGGCTCGACATCTATCGAAGCCCGCGTACCACCGCGCCGGTCTTCGTCTTCATCCATGGCGGCGCCTGGCGTAGCGGTCGCTCGAAGGATTTCGCGATTCCGGCGGAGATGTTCCTCGGCGCTGGAGCGCATTACGTCGTGCCCGACTTCGCCTGGGTGCAGGATGTCGGCGGCAATCTGATGGTGCTCGCCGATCAGGTCTGCCGCGCCCTCGCTTGGGTCCACGAGAACATCGCCGGTTTTGGCGGCGACCCGAACCGGCTTTATATCGGCGGTCAATCATCGGGCGGTCACCTCGCTGCGGTCGCGCTGACGACCGACTGGCAACGCCAATTCGGCCTGCCGGGCGACATCATCAAAGGCGGTATGTGCATCAGCGGCATGTACGATTTGGCGCCGGCGCGGCTGTCGGCACGCAGTCGCTATGTCGTGTTCGACGACGCGACGGTTACGGCACTGAGCCCGATCCGGCATCTCGACCGATTGCAGGCGCCGCTGGTCGTTGCCTACGGCACCTGCGAGACTCCCGAATTCCAGCGCCAGAATCGCGAATTCGCTGTCGCGGCTGAAGCCGCCGGCAAACAGGTCCGGCTCTTGGTCGGCGAACAATACAATCATTTCGAATTGCCGGATACCCTCGGCAACCCCTACGGACTGCTGGGACGCGCGGCGCTCTGCCTGATGGGCTTGAAGACGGGAGGCGCCTAATAACCCGCATCGACCTGCGTTCCGACACGGTGACCCTTCCTTCGGAGGGAATGCGGCAGGCGATGGCGGCAGCGCCGGTCGGCGATGACCAATACGGCGAGGACCCTTCGGTCAACCGGTTGCAAGAGCGTATAGCCGAACTGCTCGGGAAGGAGGCCGCCCTCTTTGTGCCGAGCGGCACGATGGCGAACCAGATCAGCCTCAAGATCCTGACGCGACCGGGCGACGAGGTCGTCCTTGGCGACGAGGCCCACATCGTCTGGCATGAATCGGGCGCCGGGGCGGCGAACTCTGGGGTGCAATTCACGGTCGTCGGCCGCGGCGGGTTGTTCACCGCCGCCGATCTGGGATCGGCCTACAAGCCGCCCGGCCACATCGTCTTCCCACCGACGACATTGGTCGCGGTCGAGAACACCCACAACCGCGGCGGGGGCGTCGTTTTTCCGCAGAACGATGCCATGGCGATTTGCGTTGCGGCGCGGGGGCTCGGGGTGGCCAGCTATCTCGACGGCGCGCGGCTGTTCAACGCCGCTGCAGCCTCCGGGCGGAGCCTGACCGAGCTCGCCGCACCCTTCGATGTCGTCTCGGTCGCGCTGTCGAAAGGGTTGGGTTGTCCGGTCGGCAGTTTAATCGCCGGGCACCGCGAGGATATCGCTCGCGCCGTACGCGCGCGGCGCATGTTCGGCGGCGCCATGCGCCAATCCGGAATCCTCGCCGCGGCGGGGCTTTGGGCGCTTGAGCATAATCTCCTTCGGCTGGACGAGGATCATGCCAATGCCCGGCTGCTGGCAGAACGGCTCGCAGGGCTACGCGGCGTCAGCCTCGATCTTGAAACTGTGCAGAGCAATATCGTGATCTTCCGCATGGAAGAGGGGGCGCCGGACGCGGCGACGGTGGTCGCCCGCGCGCAAGAGCTGGGCGTGCTGGTTTCGGCCTTCGGCGTGCGTACCGTTCGCGCGGTCACTCATCTCGATGTCTCGCGCGCGGATTGCGAACTCGCCGCTCATCGTCTTGCTCAGGTACTGGGGGTAAGGTGATCGCCGGATGGAAGCGATACGAAACCGGGTGGATACCGCCAAATTTGCCGCCTCAGTTGATCCAGCGGCACCTGCCGGATCCTACCTATCGCGTCTTTCTGTTCGGCTCGCGCGCGACCGGCTCGGCGGGTGAGCGTCCCGATATCGACATCGGTATAGAAGGCCCGGGCCCGGTCTGGATCGCCGCTCTTGCGGCGATCCATGACGAGCTCGAGGATTCGCCGACCCTGTATACGCGGGCGCGCCTAATAATTTAGGATCGCTCCTAAGTGCCGCCGCAACAGCATTCAGCTGATTCCGCATGTCGATAATTGCTGTGACCCTGCCCGAATTGCGCTTTGTGGCGATCCCGCTCGCGTCGCGTGCCCGCTATGCTGGCGACCGGTTCAGCTATATGGAGGCGGGAATGCCGGAGGCAGCGCCGCTGGTGCTGTTGCACGGCATCGGCAGCAATTCGATGGGCTGGCGCTTTCAATATGCGGGTCTGGCCGATCGGTACCGGGTGATCGGCTGGAATGCGCCCGGTTACATGCTGAGCGACAATTTGTTGGCGGAGACGCCCGGCCACCGGGATTACGCCGCCGCACTGAGCGATTTCCTTACAGCACTCGGCGTCGCGCGGGTCGACCTGCTGGCCAATTCGTTCGGCACACGCATCGCGCAAGCCTTCGCCCACTATCATCCGGGACGGATCGAGCGTGCCGTGTTCACCGGCACGTCGGTCGCAGCGGAGCGACCGGCTGAGGAGGGCGCGCGGCTGATTGAAGCGCGAGCTGCGCAGGTCGCGTACGGCGGCTACAGCTTTGGCGAACGAGTCACGGCACTGCTCGGCTCCCGCGCATCGGCCGACACTACCGCCATCGTGCAGCACGTATTGCGCGGCACCAACCCGAAGGGCTTTATGCAGGCGGCACGCTTTGGCGCGAGCGGCGGCGTGCCGCCCCTGGGGTCCGGGTTGACAATGCCATTATTGATGATCCAGGGCGAAGAGGACCGCGTTACCCCGGTTGCCGACAACGCCGTGCGCCTCGCCCAGGCCGTCCCGCAGGCGCGGCTGGTGATGCTCGACGGTTGCGGCCATCTCCCAGAGCTCGAAGACCCCACACGAGTCAACGCGCTGGTCCGCGAATTCCTGTCGTCAACACCGGCCTAACACGGAGAACCGCCGTGCCCCTGCTGTACGAGAAATCAGCCTCAAACATGGTGCGCGCCTTTGCGGTCGCCGCGACATTGGCGGCCGCGATCACGGGCGGAACGGCAAACGCCGCCGCCACGCTCGATCACGTGCCCTATGGCACCACGCAAGGCGGGCAGGCGGTCGATATCTTTACGATGGCCAATGAACACGGGCTGCGTGTGCGCTTCCTGAGCTTTGGTGGCATCATTACCGAGATTGACGTGCCCGACCGTACCGGTCGGCTCGACGACGTCGCGCTCGGCCTCAAAACCTTGCGCGAATACGAGACGCTGCCGGGCCATTTCGGCGCGATCACCGGCCGCTATGCCAACCGCATAGGCGGTGCGCAGTTCACCTTGAATGGCCAGACCTACCATCTGATCGCCAACAATGGCGCCAACACGCTCCATGGCGGCCCCGACGCGCTCGACCGTAAGGTCTGGACGGTATCCCCCAAACAAGCGCCGGATGGCATCGCCGCAACGCTCGTGTATGTCAGCCCAGACGGTGATCAGAACTTCCCCGGCACCTTGACGACCTATGTGACCTACACGCTGACCAACGACAACGCGCTGCGGATCGACTACCTCGCCAGCACCGACAAGGACACGGTGGTCAACTTCACCAACCATTCCTACTTCAATCTGGCCGGCAACGGCTCGGGTTCGGTCGCGGGTCAACTGCTGTTGGTCAATGCAGACCGCTATACGCCCGTCGGACCCGATCTGATCCCCACCGGAGAGATTGCACCAGTCGACGGGACGCCGCTCGACTTCCGACAGATGATACCAATCGGCGCCCGACTGCACAGCGCGTTCCAGCAAATGGTCTATGCGCATGGCTATGACCATAATTTCGTGCTGAACCAACACTCCGGCGACAGCATCACGTTTGCCGCGCGCGCCTATGACCCG
Source organism: uncultured Alphaproteobacteria bacterium (assembly GCA_963703745.1). GTDB lineage: Bacteria > Pseudomonadota > Alphaproteobacteria > ATCC43930 > CGMCC-115725 > AP-15. Next base: position 1,773,764 of record CAVPFL010000004.1, read on the forward strand.
CGCACCGGCCGGGTGATCGATTGTTTCACCACTGAGCCCGCTGTGCAGGTCTATACCAGCAACGGCATGAACGGCTTGGTGGTCGGGTCGTCGGGCACGACCTATCGCCAGACCGAGGCGTTTACGCTCGAAACGCAGCACTTTCCCGACAGCCCCAACAAGCCAAACTTTCCGACCACGGAGTTGAAGCCCGGGCAGGAGTTCCATTCGACGACAATATTCCGCTTTGCCACGGACGCCTTCCTGCCGCCGCTGCCGCGCTGAGAACAAATCACGGCGTTCGCGCCGTTCGCTCAGATGCTCGGCAAAGCTCGGGGCGATAGGCGGCTATGTCGCATGACCCCGTGTGCAATTAGTTGCTCAAGGTCAATCGCATCGGTTCGTGCCGTCAGCGCGTCGGGTCAAGGCTAATGATCCGACCCTCTCGATCCTGATCAGCGCGTCGGAGAGGCGCCAAGACCTGACGTTCGCCGGGCCTCACGCAAACCGCCGCAGTCGACCCACTGCAGGCCTTCATCAACACGCCAGCGGCTGGTCGGGTCGGCTGTGAAGCGGACGTTCGCACTGGGATCTCCGCACATGCCAGGCAGAAACGTCGACCTGTCATTGCGAGGAGCGGAGCGACGAAGCAATCTCGATCGGCTGAGCACGACGGGCGCGAGATTGCTTCCCCCCGGAACGGCCCGCCAGGGCCGGCCGTCCGGGGGTCGCAATGACGGCGTGTCGCGTGGGGAGTTCATCGTTTCATCGAGGGAGGGTCGGCCGCGCCGGCCGGTGGTCAACTAATCAGCAGCTCACTTCAGCTCGTTGAGCAGCGCCTTGGCCTCTTTGAGGTCGGCGGTGTCGAAGCCTTCGGTGAACCAGCCGTAGACCGGGGCGAGGAGGTCGCGGGCCTGCTGCCGTTTGCCGTGATCGCGCCACAGCCGGGCCAGGCTCGTCGCCGCGCGCAATTCCCAGGACTTTGCCTGCTGCGCGCGGGCGATGGCGATGGCGCGCTCGAAATGCGCCTGCGCTTTCGCCGCGTCGGGCTCGGGCGACATCAGCGCGATTTCGCCGGCGCTTCGGTGGATTTCCGCCTCGCACCATTTTTCCTTGGTTGTTTCCACCGCTGTCATCGCTTCGCCGATGCAGCGCCAAGCCGCCTCGAATTGCCCAAGCTCCGCATGCGCGAGTGCCAAGTGCGGCAAATAGAATGGCATCCAAAGTGTCGCTCCCGTTGTCCGCATGGCGGTCATTCCGAGTCCAAGCATTTCGATCGCCTCGGAAGCCCTGCCGGTCAGGGCCAATACGCAACCTTGGTTCATCATTCCGTACGCCTTCCAATGCAAAGAACCTTTTTCTTCGGCCAGAGCGACAAGCTCTTGGGCTTGCGCGGCTGCCGCGGCGCGATTGCCGCAGAGGGTATATCGCACCGCGGCAAAGTCTAAAGCGAACATCAGCTCGGCGGCTTGACCCATCTCTCGCGCGTTCCTGAGCGAGTCGTTGGCGTCTCTGAGCGCGGCCTCGGTATAGCCAAGCAGCCACAGAGCCCACGACCGGTAGGCTAAGACAGTCACCGCATTGTCTTGGCCAAACCGCGTTGCCAGCGGACGATGCTCGGCAGGATCGTAAAGCGCGAGCGCCTGATCAAAGTGCCCCCGGCCTTCCGCGATGTCCCCCGTAAACAGTAAGGACACTCCCATCAGGCGATGCCCAACCATGAGCGGGACTGTCGCCCTTTGCTTCTCCGCGAGCGCCAGGAACTGCGCCGCGAGACCGCGACAGGCATCGCCATTGAATGCCACATTGTTCGCTACCCAGAAGGCGTAGAGGACCGAGAACAGCAGCAGCGGATCTTCGGAAGGCTCTCCCAGCGCTTCGGCTTGCTCGATCAACGAGCGTGCCTGCTCCGCAGCTGCCTTGGTTTCGGCGGCGGCATAGCCTTTGACATGAATGAGTGGGGTGATGAGCGCGACCTGAAGCTTGATCTGCTCGCGACGCAGCGCCGCCGTGCCGGGCCGGGTCGCGATCTGCTCGAGGGCACGGGCGAGCTGGGCCGCGGCTTCGACCAACGCCGAGCGCGCCTGTGACCGCTGTCCCGCCTTGCCCCACAGACCCGCGGCCTTCTCGATCAGCCCGGCCTCGGTGCAGTGATGCGCCAGGATCTCGGGCTGGCTCTCGGCAGTCTCGGCGAATTCTTTTTCAAGGGCTTCGGCGATACGGGCGTGAAGCGCGCGTCGCGGCTCGCGCAGCAGCGTGCCATAGGCCGCGTCCTGCACCAGAGCGTGCTTGAACAGGTAGCTCGCCTGCGGCGGCACCCCCTGCCGGAACAGCAAACCAGCCTGCACGAGACGGTCGAGCGCCGACCCCAGCTCCGCCTCGGGCTTGCGTACCACCGAGGCCAGCAGGGCATGCGAGAACTCCCGCCCGGTCGCCGACCCGATCTGCGCCACCTCCTTGGCCGGGCCGAGCCGGTCGAGCCGTGCCATCAGCGAGGCGTGCAAGCTTGCCGGCACCGCCAGGACCGGCGACGGAACCGCCGCAACCGTGCGCCGGGCGGCACCCTCGCTCTCCGCCTCCAGCACCGCCTTCGTCATCTCCTCGACGAAGAGCGGAATGCCGTCGGTGCGCTCGACGATCTCCGCCATCACATCCGCCGGCAGCGCATTGTTCCCGACCAGACCCGCGATGATGGCGGCCGCTTCACGATCCCCGAGCCGGTTGAGCGTCAGGCTCACCACATGCGACTGTCCCACCCACGGCGCGTTGAACTCGGGGCGGAACGTCACGATCAGCAGCGCCGGAAGAGTTTTAATCCGGTCCACGGTGCGGCCAAGCACCTCCAGGCTCGTGGGATCGATCCAATGCACGTCTTCGAAGATCATCAGCACCGGTTGCCGGCGTGCCAACCCCGCGAGTTGCGACATCAGCGCTTCCAGCACTCTCTGCCGGCGCTGTTCCGGGGCCAGCTCGAGCGCGGGATAGCGTCCGTCATTCGGCAGCGACAGCATCTCGGCGAAGAGTGCGGCATCCTCGAGCGAGGTCGAGGTCTGTGCGAGCACCGCATCGAGCTTGTCGAGCTTCGCTTGCGGCTTGTCGTCGTACGCCAGTCCGGCGGCGCGTTCGATCTGGCCGATGATCGGGTGGAACGCGCTGTCCGTGCGCTGCGGCGAGCAGAAATAGCGCAAGCGCGTGTGCGGTTCGGCGGCGAGGCGTTCCAGGAGTGCCGCCGTGAGCCGCGATTTGCCGATCCCTGCCTCGCCGGAGAGCAGCACCACCTGGCCTTCGCCGGTCGTTGCCCGGGACCAGCGTCGAAGCAGCAATTCGGATTCTTCTTCCCGCCCGACGAGGACGGTCAGGCCGGTCGGGTGCAGGGCGTCAAAGCGGCTCCCCACGGAACTCGCCCGCAGCGCCGCCCAGGCCCGCGCCGGCCCGGCGATGCCCTTGAGGTCGCTCGCCCCGAGGTCCTTCAGCTCGAAGAGATTGCCGAGCAGCCGTCGCGTGCTCTCGGCGATGACGACGGCACCAGGCTCGGCCAGAGCCTGCAGGCGCGCCGCGAGGTTTGGCGTCTCGCCGACGACCGCCTGCTCCTGTGCCGCACCCGCGCCGATCAGGTCGCCGACCACGACAAGCCCGGTGGCGATGCCGACCCGCACCTGCAACGGAACGCCGTGGGCCTTCAGCCCACGGGCTTGTCCCGTGGGGGCGGTCGTGAGCTTCGGCGCCGCCTCGACCAGGGCAAGCCCGGCCTGCACAGCGTGCTCGGCGTCATGCTCGTGGGCCAGCGGGTAGCCGAAATAGGCCAGCACCACGTCGCCCATGTACTTGGCGACGAACCCGCCGGCGTCGGCAATGAGATCGGCGCAGCAGCGGTGATACGCGCCGATGACCTCGCGCAAATCCTCGGGGTCCAGCCGCGCCGAGAGTGCCGTCGAGCCGACCAGATCGCAGAACATCACCGTCAGCTGCCGGCGCTCGGCCTCGATTGTCGGGGGGGAGGTGGGAGTAGATGTAGCGCTCACCGCTGGTTGGGCCAAGTCACGCGTCGGCTCCGCCCCCAGGGCGGCGATCGCGGCCAGCAGCTTGCGGCGATGGCCGACCGAGGTCACGCCGATGCTGATCAGATCGTCGGCCGTCAGCTCCGGCAGCACTTCGCCATCGACATCGTTGTCACGGAATGCCGGCGCGTATTGTTCAAGCCCCAGCCCGCGCAGCCACGCCGCTACGTCCATGCAGTGATCCTCGGCTCCGAGGAGCGGCAGCCCCTCATGGATGACGATAGACCTCTGCCCTTCGAGCTACCAGCGGTAGCGCTGAAATTGGCGCGGTGTCGGGTGTCGTAGCTCCAGGCTGCAAATGACCGCTTTTTCAAGCATGGGCATCCCAGGTCGGGCAAAGGAGGATGGAGAACTGGGCTACGCGGAGAGCGATCTTTACCGCATTTGCGTGTGGATCCCCCGGCCGAGCGGGAGAGCTCGGCCAGGGGATCGGCCTACCCGGTCATCGCCTCAAAAAAAACGCCACCTGCGGTCTCATTCGCGACCATCGTCCAGCTAGGACCGGCGGTCAGGCCTTCTTGAAGTGCCTTCGGTGAAATAGGGAGACCGGCCACTGCCGTCCTCGAAGACATTGTAGTCATCGGACGAGTGGGAAGTGGGTCGAGCGCCAACTTTCGGCTATCCTGGCGGCCGACCTGGGCTGGGGCGACTCGCGGTAAGAGAGATACAAGGGAGACCGAAAATCATGGCGCATGATCCAAGGCTGATCAAACACCAGGACACAATCGAGGATTTGAAGCCGGCCATCCCCGACTGGATCAAGCACCTGAAGCGGCCGGCGACGCCGTGCGTGGTTCCCGCCTTCGGGCCGCTCGAAGGGCTTCGTGTAGTCGGCACCGGTCAGCTGATCGCGCAGCCCTATATCGGCACGAAGCTGGCCGAATTCGGCGCGGAGGTGATCCATATCGAACGCCCGGGCGGCGATGTGTTCCGCTTTACCGCGCCGCAATTGACCCGCGGCCCGCGGCCGCACGGCTGCGACGAGGCCGAGGTCACCAAGAACAAATTGTCGATGGGCCTCGATCTGAAGCATGCTCGTGGCATCGAGCTCTTGATGGCGCTGTGGAAGATTTCCGACGTTTGGATGGAATCATCCGCGCCCGGGACTCTCGAACGCAATGGGATCACCAACGAGCTGGCGCTGGCGGTCAACCCCAGCCTCGTCATAGTGCGGGTGAGCACCTATGGGCAATACGGCAAGGAGGATTATCTTGGCCGGCCGGGCTACGACGCGATCGCGCAGGCCTATGGCGGCATGATCAACCTGACCGGCGACCCGGCTGGGCCACCGCAGCGGGCCAAGACCTATACGGGGGATTACCTCACCGCGTTGACAGGATGGGCGGCGACGATGATGGCGCTCTGGGAGGTGAAGAAGAGCGGGCGCGGCCAGGTGATCGACCTCGCGCAATACGAAGCGGTGGCGCAGACCAATGGCAATACGCTTCCGCTATTTACCGGCGAAGGTGCGGTTTACGGACATACCGGGAACCGTCCGCCGGGGTTCCAGCCCTACGACACGTTCAGATGCCGCGACGGGTGGGTCTATATCGGCGCGCTTGGCGGGCCGATTTATGACCGAGTGCCAAGGTTCCTTGGGCTCGACCCGATGGAATACAGCTATGACGCCTGCTCGAAAGACGCAGCGGCAGTTAATTCCGAGAAAGGCCGCGAGCTCGACCGGCGGCTGCGCGAGTATTGCGCGGTGCATACCGCGCTTGAGGTCGAAACTGAGTTGAATGCGGCGAAGATTGGCTGCGCGCGGGTGTTCAACACGCGCGACCAATATGAGGACGCCCATTATGCCGCGCGCGAGATGACGGTACCGGTGCTGGACCGGCAGTCGGGTGTGCCGATCCGCGTCTACGGCGTCGCGCCGAAAATGTCGTTGACCCCCGGGCGGATCTGGCGCGGCGCGCCGTCGATCGGGGACGATACGACCGACATTCTAGCGCGCATGCTGGGCCTGTCCGAGGGGGCCATCGACAAATTATACGCCGAGGGGGTCGTGCACCGCACCGAGCCGTTCACCGAACCGCAGGTCGCGGCCGTCAATCCCTGATCGTCCTCGGACGGCCGCTCAGGCGGCTTGAGCCGTTCAAGGTCGACCACTGAACTGGCCTGAAATGAATAAGACTCGACCCAGTCTCGCCACCTCGATGGCGTGAGAATAGATCCCACGAAAGGTATCTGGCACTTGCCAGACGCTCTCTGGATATGCGCGATGAAAAAGCCGCCCCAAAAAGGGCGGCGGTGGTGGAGCAAGTTGAGCGATTATCGTCGTCTAACTGAACGCGCACGGCCAACGCCGCCGAAATGGCACTGGTGTTGGCGTCGCTCCGTTAATAGGCTCAGCAGAAATTTCGTATGCTGAGCGTATCGCGAAAAATCCAAGACGTATATTGGCGAGGGCTCGATGACCGCATAAGGCACTTCGACCCATTCCCGCCGCCTCGGCTGAACGGCCGGTATCCGTTCAGTTAGCCGACCTCCGCCGGAGCGAGCCGGAACGGGAAAGATGCGCCGATACCTGCCGTTGGCGGTCGGGGTTAGCGCGCCGCCAACGCCGTCGGTGCCATTCGCGCTCGTCGATGATGAGCAACTCTCGCAGGTCGCGTGCCGGCGGCGCCCCGTTCATGGCGCGGGCGAGGGTGTTTGGGGAGGGGGTGGGTGGTGCTTCTGTGTTGCGGTCCATACAGTGATCGGTACCAAAGTCAGGATATTTCATTATTAACTATATTAGTTGATATTGACTATATTCTTGCGGTTGACCCGCTAACCTACGCTAGCGATAATATCGATCAAAGTTGATGGATCAGCTTTTCGTCGCGGCGGCAGGCCCGGAAGCGGGTTTTTTTCCAAAACGGCTCGAATTGCTCGCCTGTGCGACGTTCAACCCAAGAAGAGGATCGGCGATGAGTAAAGTCATGTTCAAGTCAGTAACAGCCGCGGCGCTTACGGCCGTTGCATTGGCGATGCCGCTCGCGGCTCATGCGCAAGACCCGACTATCTCAGGAACAGTTGTGGGCATCTCTAGCGACAAGGGATGCGTGCTCATCCGGTTAACACCCAAGGACGCCATATCTTGATCACGTCTCGGCTCGGGGGAGGCTCGGCGACCTTTGGTTCCGTACGCGGCCAATCATCCTGCGGCGGAGCACAGGGCGGGAAACCACAAATAGGCCCTCCATGCCCTCGATCACCGCGGCTGGGGGCGCTGCCCCGGTCGTCAACATCTCGATCCGGCGGGATGGTGGCAGGAGCCAGCGACCACCGACAGCACGATATCGATGAAACGCTCCATCGAGGCCCTCAAGATTTAGTAGCTTTGGGTGTCAACCGGACAAGCATGAAGGGATGCTTCCACATCACGGTTATGCAAGCTGACGGCATTACCTTCAGGGGCGCCATTCCTGTGCCCTATCTGAGCGACGCCGACGCGAACAACGTAACCCTAGCGTCTGCCGCTTGGGTGTCGGGTCGCGTGCTCACATTGTCAACGAACTATGGTGGTGCGGCTTGCGTCAATACCAGCATCCCGGCGATTTATAACTTGTCCGTTGGGACGCCATAGGCCGCGGCTAGCCCCCATCCTTGCGCAGCTTGCTTGCAGCCGATCGGCTTCCTGAGGATCAGCTGCAGACGGCGTTGTATTCGCTCGTCCAGGCAGACCTTCTTTACTGTCGCGGCACGTCGCCGGCTGCTGTTTATCTTTTCAGCCAAGCGCTGCTTCAGGATGCTGCCCGTGAAACCCTCATGCGCAGCAGGCAACGCGACCTTCACGCCCGCATCGCTGCGGTGCTGCACGAGCGCTTCCCCGAAGTCGCAGATCAGCAGCAGGCGCTGTTGGCACATCACTACACCGGAGTCGGATCTATAGAACGAGCGGTCGCCTTCCGGAGCAGGGCGGGTCGAAGGTCAGCCGCCCGCTCAGCGATGACGAAAGCGGCCGCGCAACTCCAGAAGGGGCTGGACCAGCTGGGAATTGCGCCGCCATGAGCCTCGCGCCGATTTGGCGTGATCAGGGACAGCGTGCCGAGGGACGCGCCCTCCTCGCACCGATCTACAGCTGGTTCACTGAAGGTTTTGGCACCCCGATCTTAAAGAGGCGACGGCACTGCTCGACAAGCTCAGTACTTAATCCAATGTTGTCGGCAATAGAACTCCGAATCTGGCACACCTCCGCCGACCAATGGAGGAACAGAGGGGCAACGATAAGCGGCGCGACGAATCCGGCCTCGGGTCGCGATTAGGCGATCAGGCGTCCTTGCGTTGCAACCGCTCGAATGCGGTAGCCATGATCTTGTCGAATCTTTTGTGTTTCTGCTTTGCGCTCAGTCTGGGGTCGAGAGACAGCAGCGCCTCGAACATTTCGATCGGGGCGCCCTCGAGGCGCTCGGTGACTTGCTGGTGAACCTCAGGGCGCGAACCGGCCTGGTCGAGAAGCGGCCCGGGATATTCTACGCCAAGGGCCGGGCGTTTCTGCATTTTCATGAGGACCGCGCCGGTCTCTTTGCCGATTTGCGGCAAGGCGGCGATTGGCAGCGGCTTCCGGTGAACAGCTCTGACGAACGCGCCGAGCTGCTCCAAATTATCGACCGGAGCGCCCAAGCCAGAGGTTGATGCACTGTCGGACGGCCTGCTCGGCGCGCGTCTCGATCTCCGCCTCGCTCAAGGTGCTGAGCGGGTGATCGATGACCACCGGAATGAGATCGCGCATGCCGAGCGCGTGGCATTGCACCTCTGCTTCATGCAGAAACTCGGTGGTGACGATAACCGCTGTGGGCCGGCCCAATGCTTCGAGTTTGATGCCGTCATGCGTACAGCACGAAGTGCACGACCCTCAGTCGCCGATCGCCGCCAGCACAATGTCGTTATTGTCGGCGATGGCCTCGATCAGTGCCGGGTCCGCGTCCTTCGAAAAGCTCTCCTTACGATAATAGTTGACTGCCGCGAAGGAGAACTCCTGCTGGAGCTTTGTGACGGTCTTGCGCAATAGCCGGTTGGCGTTCCATTTGGTGTTGTCGAGTACCCCCAGGCGCAGCCCGTCGAGGCCGCCCACGCGCCCGGCGAGCGCCAGCGGCTTGGTCTCGACCACGCCGCGCGGGTCAAAGGCGATCTGGTCATTCAATCCGGTCATCCGAGGTCGGCCTCCTTTGAGCAAGGTCAGACATAGCACGTGCCGTCGACGCAAATCGGCACCTCGCGAGTGCCGCTCTCGTCGAAGGTTTCGATACTGCGCAGCACCGGAGACGACATGTGGCCCCAGCCTGGGATAAAGGCGGAAAACCGGCCGGCCGCACCGCCGACGACAAAGAGGTGGATGTGCTCGGGGCTCGGGACGACCGGAATGCGCGCCTCAGGTTCGCGCTTGTACCATTTCGGCAGGTTGCGATTGTAGATCTTGCCGTAGCGCTCGTTGAACGTAATCTCCGAGAAGAGATTGTAGGCGTGCATCGCCAGATAATTGCGTACATCGTGCCGGGTCCAGCCCTTGCCGGCTATCGTGCGGGCATGCTCCGGGCCGATGATCACCGCGCAGTGGCCGCTCGAAACCGCGTTGTTGTTGGCGATCGTGCTCATCGCCGAAGCGATGCTGTCGAGAATACCCTCGGGGTCGTTTGCGACATGGTTGGTCACACTGTGCGGCGGCTCGGCGGCCATCACGAAGACGGTGGCATCTTGGGGGCGGAAGCCCTTTTCGACGTGATAGGGCGCCCACGGGCTCGCCATTTCGTTCTCGGCGACGCAATAGGTGTATTTGCCGGGATGACCGAGCGTGCTCTTGTCGAGTTCGGCGGGCCAGCCCCCGCCGACGTTGAGCAGAACCAAGCGCAGCGCGCGCCCGATCGTAGCGTTAGCGCGGTTGCCCGAACCGAACGCGTTGCAGTCGCCGTTCATCCCGATCTCGTGCGCGATCGGCCCGTTGACGATCAGCAGCGGTGCGGCCATGTGTGTCGTCGCCTGGACACCGTTCAGGTTGAAGGCGTCAGCGGTCAAGGCCAGCATCGCGGCGCGCACGACGGTAGCATATTCCGGCTTGCACCCGGCCATCACGATGTTGATCGCCAGCACCTCGCGCGACAGGCTGCCGTGCCGCGGTGGCACCTTGCATTCGACTAGATGGGGCTCGCCGCCCAATGCCTCGACGACGGCTTCGACCCGCGCTCGGGTCGGCGGCACCACGGGAAGCCCGTCGGTCCAGCCCTGCTCGAAATACCATTCGATCAGGTCTGTTCCTTCCGGCACCCGGACGACATTTGTTTCCGCTTCGGCTGAAGTTGCCGCCCGCGCATGCTGTGCCATGCCCTCCTCCGATCAGCCGGCCATCGATTTCTGCCCGATCCAAAAGCGGTTCAGTAGTTGCGTCGTTGCTCCCGGCCGCTGCTGCCCGGAGAGCCGCGCACACGCCTCCTGATACGGCCCGACATGGCGCAGGTGCGCCGGGACCCAAGGATACACATGCCGCAATACAGCAAGCGCGCGCTCGGTTTTGCGATGCTCGAGTGCGCCATAAGGTAGTCCAAAATCCTCGCGCAGACGCGCCGGCAAGAGGCGGGCGGTCAAGGCTCGGTACCAAGACGGTATCGGCAACCAGGTTCCGGCGCCGGAGAGGACCGCTCCGGCGATGCTGCGTGCCGCGTCGGTCACGGTCAGAACATCGGATCGCCACATCGTCTCGTTGCCGCCGGTAAATTCGGCCCAGCTTTGTGGCAAGGCGTCCTGCGGAATTCCGAAGAACGCGGCGAACAGCCGCGCCTCGGTCCAATAGTGCTCCCGTTCTTCGGTGCTGAGCGGCGGGCGCACGAGCTGAAAAGCAATGAGCGCGGTGTCGATCAAAGTGGCGTGAACCCAGCGGAGCGCAGCGACGTCGTTGGCCTCGTAGCGCGAGCCCGCAGCACAGGGCCCAGCCCCCTCCGGCAAGGTACCGCTGACTCGGCAGTGGCGCCGGTGCAGGCGGCGGGCTGCCGCCAGAGCCTGCTCTGTCGTGCCGAACACCATCGTGAACATGGCGTAGAAGGTGCGGTGAAAACGGCCGATCGGGTCGGCCAGGACCGGCGAGTGCTGGGCGATAGCCGCGGCGATCCAGGGGTAGGCGAGCTGCAGTAGCAACGCGCGACCCGCTCCGAGAAAGATCACCGCCTCTTTATCGATACGCCATATCATCGAGCTCGGACCAAACGCGCCCGCAGAGCTCTCGGCTGCGGCGTTGCGGATGATCGCGAGCTCCCGCTCGAGATCGGCTTCGTCGACAACCCCGGACGGGCCGAGGGAACTGGCGATCGCGTCACTGGCCATTTGCAACTCAAGCCGACCGGTCAATGCGCCATCAAAACCGGCACTTGGGCGCCGCGGAGCACGTGCAGGGTAAAGCCGCCAAAGATCCATTCGCGCAAGCGGCTCCGGCCATAGCCGCCCATTACGAGCAATGCCGCGTGCTCGGCGGCAGCAGACAACAGGATCTCTGGTCCGCTGCTATCGGCCGCCGGCTGGAGATGACGGATCGATACTGGAACGCCATGCCAGCGCAGACCTGCCATCAGGCGGTCCGCCTCTTCTTCGGGTGCGCGTCGATCCTCGCCGACGGTCAGGATGACGATCTGTTTGGCGATCTGCAGAAACGGCAACCCCGCGGTAACCGCCCGGGCAGCCTGTGGCGTCGCCTTCCAGGCGATGGCGATGGTTTGCGGCAGAGCAGTCACCGGCGCCGCGGGCGGGATCAGGAGCGGGCGACCGCTGTCGATCAATGCCCCCTCAATGGTGTCCAGCGAGACGCCTTCGTCCTCGCCAGGACGCCCGATCACCAGGAGGTCGGCAGCGCGCCCATGCTCCGCGACCCAATAAGGTTCGGAGCCGATCTCCCGAAGCCATCGCGCCGATGGGCCCTGTGGACCGGGCGGGGCATCTCGGACGGCTAACCCCTCACGCACGCAAAAACTTTGGAACAGCCGGTTGACCTTTTCCTCCCGCTTGTCGGCTTCTTCTTCCAGACGATCGATTAGACCGCCGACCATCGCGGCGCCACCGGCGTCCGAGGCCAGGGCGACTGCCGTTGCCGCGGCATCCGGGCGCACATGCAAAAACTCGAGATGAGCGGCGAAGGCGCGGGCGACCACCAGAGCCGAGGCGAATACCGCGCTGTCGCTGTCGCTGCCGGTCGCCGGAACGAGTATGGTCTTTATCATCGGGTCTCCGAGGCTGGTCAGAATCGATCTGAATCACCGGCAATCGGCATTGATCGAGATCAACGGCGCACCTCTGCTGAGAGTATAAGGAGTGAACCCCGATGGCGAGATTCCAAACCCTCGACGACGTCGATGTCCGTGACAAGCGCGTGCTGCTGCGCGCCGATCTGAATGTTCCGGTCAAGAATGGCGTCGTCACCGACGCCACCCGGATAGAACGTCTCGCCCCGACGATCGAGGCGCTGATCGAGAAGGGCGCCAAGGTGGTTGTGATGTCCCATTTCGGCCGCCCTCAGGGTCGACCGGACCCAGCCTATTCTCTGCGGCCGCTGGTTGCGCCACTGAGCAAGGCAATCGGCGGCCGACGGGTCGCCTTCGCCGCGGACTGTATCGGCGAAGAGGCGGGACGGGTTGTCGCGGCGCTCCGGCCCGGAGAGGTCGCACTCCTAGAAAATCTCCGCTTTCACAAAGGCGAAGAGGAGAACTCGCCAGATTTTGCGCGGGCGCTGGCTGAGCTCGGCGATGTCTATGTCGACGACGCCTTCTCGGCCGCCCATCGCGCGCACGCCTCGATCGCGGCCTTAGCGCACTTGCTGCCGGCCGCCGCCGGCAAATTGATGGAGGCCGAGCTCAGCGCGCTCGCGGCTGCTCTCGATACTCCGGCGCGGCCGGTTCTGGCGCTGGTCGGCGGCGCCAAGGTGTCCACCAAGCTCGACCTCCTGCGCTTTGTGATCGGCAAGGTGGATTGCCTGGCGATTGGCGGCGCGATGGCCAATACCCTGTTGTTTGCCGAGGGAACCGAGGTCGGCGGCTCGCTGTGCGAACGCGACATGGCGGATAACGCGCGCCGGCTTCTGGCATTGGCACGCGAGCGCAACTGCCGCGTGATCCTTCCCGAAGACGCCGTGGTCGCGGCCCGGCTGGCACCCGGAACCGCGACCCGCGCCGTCCCGATCGATGCGGTGCCGAGCGACATGATGATCCTCGATATCGGCCCGAGCACGGTCGCCCACATTGCCGCGGCACTCGAACAAGCCCGTACCCTGGTCTGGAACGGCCCGCTCGGGGCCTTCGAGACGTCGCCCTTCGATCAGGGTACCGTGGCGGTGGCGAGGAAGGCCGCCGAGCTCACCCGAGCCGGCAAGCTGCTCAGCGTCGCCGGCGGCGGCGACACGGTCGCAGCCCTCGCCGCGGTCGGCCTGACCGACCGGCTGTCCTATGTCTCGACCGCTGGCGGCGCCTTTCTCGAGTGGCTGGAAGGCCGTGAACTACCCGGTGTCGCCGCACTTGCCGCGGCTGCTCGAACCACCCCGAGGGGAGACGCCGCATGAACGCCTCGGACGTCATGACTCCTTCTGTATTGTCGGTCGGGCCGGACGCGACGATTGCCGAGGCTATACGGCTGATGCTCGACAACCGGATCAGCGGTCTGCCGGTGATCGACGAGGCCGGCCGGCTGGTCGGGATTCTGACCGAGGGCGATCTCTTGCGCCGTGGCGAGACCGGAACCGAACGTCACCGCCCGCGCTGGCTCGAGATTCTGATGGGTCCGGGCCGTCTGGCCGAGGAATATGTTCGAACCCATGGCCGCAAGGTCGGCGAGGTCATGACCCGCGACCCGGTGACCGTAACCCCTGATATGCCGCTCAAGAGCATCGTCGAGCTGATGGAACGCCACCGGATCAAGCGGGTGCCGGTGCTCGACGGCGAAGTTCCGGTCGGCATCCTCAGCCGTGCCGACCTGCTGCGCGGCCTCGCCGGCGCGATCGAGGCAACCCCGGCTGCAGCGACCAGCGATGAAGAGATCAGCGAGCGCATCCTCGCCGAGCTTTCGAAGGCAGCTTGGGTCGCGCGCGACGGTATCGCGATTACCGTCGAGAACGGCGTCGTCGATTTGAACGGCGTCATCCTCGACGAGAACGAGCGCGCGGCGCTGCGCGTCGCCGCCGAGAATGTGCCGGGGGTCAGAGCCGTCGAGGATCACCTCGTCTGGGTCGAGCCGGTCTCCGGCACCATTATCGACGCTCCTCGGGACGCACGATCCGGCGAGGAGCCGGCGACACGGCAGCGGCGACCACCCCGATAAACACATGCTAATCCGCCGCCTTCCTCTAGTCTTGTGTCTACTGACGCTGCTGGCGGGAGCCGTTGCGGCGCGGGCCGATCAGCAGTGGCTGACCTTACCGCCGACCCCGAGCCTGCCAAAACCCGGGCAGAGCGGCTACGCCCCGGTTAACGGGGTCCGCATCTGGTACGCCACATTCGGCCGCGGCGAACCGGTGTTCCTGCTCCACGGCGGGCTCGCCAATTCGAACTATTGGGGTAAGCAGGTCCCGGTATTGGCAAGAACTTATCGTATCATCGTCATGGACAGCCGCGGCCACGGGCGCAGCACGCGCGACGAGCGGCCCTACGGCTATGACCTGATGGCCTCGGACGTCCTCGCTCTGATGGACTTCCTAAAGCTGCCCAAAGCTGCGATCGTCGGCTGGAGCGACGGGGCTATCCTCGGTCTCGACATCGCCATCCATCACCCCGAGCGGCTGACTAAGCTCTTTGCCTTCGCCGCCAACTCTGAGCCGAGCGGGGTGGCGGATATCGCTCAGAGCCCGGTGTTCAACGCCTATATTGCGCGAGCCGAGAAGGAATATCAGGCGCTGTCGCCGACGCCAGACCGGTACAAATCCTTCTTCGACCAGATCAGCAAAATGTGGGAGACCCAGCCTCATTTCACCGCCGAACAGCTGCGCGGCATCACCGTACCGACCTGGATCGGCGACGCCGACCACGACGAGGCGATCAAGCGCGAGAACACCGAGTTCATGGCGAACGAGATCCCCAACGCGGGACTGCTATTGCAGCCGCAGGTCAGCCACTTCTCGTTTCTGCAGGACCCTCGGCAATTCACCAGCGACGTGCTCCACTTCTTGGATCACGTCAAGGCGCGATAACTCTCGTCACGAGTCAGCGGCTGCTGCCCGCTATCCCTTTGTTCTCAACCGACAAGCCGACGAATTCGTTCACCCCGTGTCGGTCGAGGAGCAATAAAACATCACCCTGGGCGGCGGCTTCCTTCAACTCGGTAGCGGCCTCCTCGGGATTGGTCGCCGGTTTCTGATCGATCGATACGATCACGTCCCCGGATTGAATGCCCAAGGCGCGTACAGGGCTATCCGGAGCGATGCGGCCGACGACGACCCCGCTCAGATCCTTGGGCACATGCAGCTCGTTCCGCAGTTCCGGCGCGAGCGGTAGGAGCTCCATGCCGAGGGCGTTGGCGTTCGCCTGGCTGGACTGCACCCCACTCACTCCTGCAGAGGCCACCGTCTCGGGCATCTCGGCGATCGTGGCTTCGAGCTTCTGCTCTTTTCCGGCTCGACGGATCGTCAGGTCCAGCTGGCTGCCGATCGATGCCGCCGCGACGAGGCGAGGAAGCTCGTGGAGCGTCTCGATCTTGTGGCCGCCCGCCCCGATGATAACGTCACCCGGCTTCAGGCCAGCCTTTTGCGCGGGGCTGCCCGGCGTCACCGAGGCAACCAGCGCGCCGGTTGGGTGCTCGGGGTCGAGGCCGAGGCTCTTGGCGATCGGCGGCGTGATGCTCTGAATCGCGACACCGAGCCAACCCCAAGTCACGTGGCCATGCTCCTCGAGCTCGCCGACGACATGCTCGGCGATGTTGGAAGGAACGGCGAAGCCGATACCGACAGAACCGCCGGAGGGAGAATAAATAGCGGTGTTGATTCCGATCACCTGGCCATGCAGATCGAAGGTTGGGCCACCCGAGTTCCCACGATTGATCGGGGCGTCGATTTGCAGGAAGTCGTCATACGGACCTTCATCGATGTTGCGCCCGAGAGCCGAGACGATCCCGGCCGTCACAGTCCCGCCGAGCCCGAACGGATTGCCGACCGCGACCACCCAGTCGCCGACCTTGCTGTCGTCGCTGTTGCCCCATGTGACGTACGGGAGTCTTTGTTTGGTATCGATCTTGAGAAGAGCTACGTCGGTCTTTGCGTCGCGTCCGACGACTTTTGCCGGGTGCTGGCTGTTGTCCTGAAAAGTAACGGTCACCTTCTCGGCGTTAGCAACGACATGATTATTGGTAACGACATAACCAGTGGGATCTATGATGAACCCCGAACCGAGCGCGATCGCCTTTTCCTGTTGATTTCGGTGTGGGTTCTCGAAAAAGCGCCGCATAAACTGGTCAAACGGAGTTCCCCCAGGCACTGAGGGCACGAGACCGCTACCCTGAGTGTCACCCTCGTCCTGCGCGGCGGCCTGTTCGGTCAACTCGACAGAGATGTTGACGACCGCCGGCAGCACGTGCTCGGCGAGAGGTGCAAAGCTCGGCAACGCTATCGAGACTTCGGTCTGCGCCTGCTGCGTCAAATTGCGGCCCGCACCATTTTCCGCCGGCGACGGCGTGCTGGAGAACGCCGGAAAGAGAGCGAGTGCGCCGCACGCTGTCCCGACTACCGTCAGTCGGACACGGCTCGAGTTCATGGGCCTTCCTCACCTATGCAAAGGCGCTCGCGCACCACGAGGATAAGCTCCGGTCACGGGCACCCGTGAGGACAACACTCTAGCCCGCAGAAAGTTCGCCGTCTGGCGCCGGAAGGCGTATTCGTCACTCTCGGCACCGGGGAGAAAAGTGCTACATGCCCGCTTCGATCCAGCACGAACGCTCGGCCAACCATACGCTGCGGATTGTGTGCCCGAACGGGCATCTCGGTTTCGCGCCGATCAAGCCCGGCAGCTTTCACATCGGCTGCCGGAGCACGCCGGATCTGATCTGCGCCGATTCCGGTTCGTGCGATGTCGGGCCGGTGCCGCTCGGCGCGGACACCTCGTCGAGCCCGCGCCAGTGGCAGGTGGACGATCTCGAGACCATGCTGCTCGCGTCACGACGTCTCGGCGTACCGATGATCGTCGGCTCGGCCGGGGACACCGGCACCAACAGTCGGGTCGATCTGTACGTCGGCATTGTCCGCGACCTCGCCCACAAGCACGGGCTGGCCAAGTTTCGCATCGGTTATTTCTATTCGGAGGTCGGCAAGGATGCGCTGCGCCGGCGCATAGTGGCCGGTGACACGATCGCGGGGCTCGACGCGCGACCGTCACTCGATCTCGTTACCTTGGACGCGACCGACCGGATCGTCGCCATGGCCGGCATCCACCCTTACCTCAAGCTCCTCGACGAGGGCGCCGACGTGATCATCGGCGGCCGCAGCAGCGATTGCGTGATCTTCGCCGCACCGGCGATCCGTCAAGGTTTTCCGGAGGGGCTCGCTTATTTCTATGGGAAGCTGCTCGAATGCGCCTCATTCTGTGCCGAGCCTTATGGCGGAAAGGAGGCGGTGCTCGGCGAGATCACGATGGACGACGTCAAGGTTGCCGCGCTCTTGCCCGAGCAGCGTTGCACGATCGCCTCGGTCGCCGGGCACGCGATGTACGAGCGGGGCAACCCGTTCTACGAACACTTTCTCGGCGGCCACATCGACATGAGCCGGTGCCGTTACGAGCAATATGACGAGCGCACCGTCCGCGTCACCGGGCCCAGCTATGTTCCGGCGTCCGAGTTGCGGGTGAAGCTCGAAGGCTCGGGCAAGATCGGCGAACGCTTTGTCGGAATCGTTGGCGTGCGCGACCCCTACACGATCGCGAATATCGATCTCGTCATCGCCTGGGCGCGGCAGCAGGCCGCCGAGCGCTTCGGCGAGGGCGGCTATGGGCTGCATTTCACCGTTTACGGCCGCGATGGGATCCTCGGCGACCGCGAGCCGCTCAAGGCGACACCAGCGCATGAGCTCGGCATCGTCGTGCAGGGGGTCGCTCCGACCAAGGCGATGGCTGAAGAGTTATGCATGATCGCGACGCGGCAGATGTTTTATGCCCGCCTACCACAGGTCAAGGGCACCGCCGGCGGCGTCGCCTTTCTGCTCGACGAGGTGATGCCGGCGAGCCCTGCCTACCGCTGGACGATCAATCACACGATGCGGGTTGACGATCCGCTCGAACTGTTTCCGACCTTCATCGCCGAGGCGGGGGCATGACGGGCTGAGACCGGCTCGACGTGACAATCGGCAACGGGAAAGGCTCCGCGATCGGCTCAAGCGGAGCACCCGCAACTCCGAACTCGACCATGACGGTGCTGTGGCGATTCCGCTGTCGACAGCGGAAAAATGCGTTTTCGTTATCGAAAATTGCTGGGTCGACGCCGCATATCTGATGGCGATCAATGTCTTGAGTGCGCTTTGGCCATGCCGACCGACAGCGGAAATCCGGCGCTTTTTGGCGCACTTGGCAGCGGGCCGGCAGTGGAACTCAGATCATGGTTTGAGCTTGCGGAATTCGGCATGTCCGGCACTCATAAAATTGATTTAGTCTCATTGCCCCGTTATATGGGCGCACCCTCGACCGCCACAACGGGCGGCCATAAGCATCGGCATTCGCAGAGAGGCAGCGGCGCCACCCGGAACACGCCGGGCGGTCAGCTTCTCCGCCGTTCCGGGGCGCGCTTGACGCGGCAGCGGGCGGGTCATGATACTGGTCGAGATTCGGGCACAGGAGGAAAGGCCATGGCGGTGCGGCTAGTCGTCACGTTCCACGCGGCGTCCGGCAAGGGCGCCGAACTCGCGCAGGCGATGAAGGCGCGTTGCGAGGTCTCGCGGCAGGATGCCGGCTGTGAACAGTTCGAGGTGTTCCAGAGCGTCTCCGATCCGGACAAGCTGGTCCTGCTCGAACTGTGGAAGGACCAAGCCGCGCTCGACGCGCACGCCAAACTGCAGGCGCAGCGCCCGGCTTTGCCGGAGGGGCTGCGGCTCGGCGCGGGCGAGCGCGAGGACTATACCCACAACCGTACCCGCTGAACCAAGGAGGCGCCAAAATGCAGGCCTCGTATTTCGAAACCGGCCGCTATTACGCGCCCTCGAACCTGCCGCCGCAATGGCCGATGCCGGCCGTCGCCTACGACCGCGATGCGGGCTTGCGCGCCTTTCACGGCATGGTTGAGCGCAGCCGCTACGCCGAGGAGCTGGGGTACGACTGGGTCAGCGTCTCCGAGCACCATTATTCGCCGCGCATTCTGACCCCGTCGCTGCCGATCGCCGCGGCCTACATCGCCCAGCACGTGCACGACATCAAGATCGCGCTCTTGGGGCCGATCGTGCCGCAGAGCAACCCGGTACTGCTCGCCGAGGAAATGGCGATGCTCGACAACATGGCCGAGGGCCGGCTTGTCGTCGGCATGCTGCGCGGCACCTCGAACGAGATGATGACCTACGACCTCAACCCCGCGGAATCGCGTGAGCGCACCGATGAGGGCATGGAGCTGATCCTGCGTGCCTGGAAGGAACCGCAGCCCTTCGCCTGGCAGGGACGGCATTTCCATTACCGCACCGTGTCGGTGTGGCCGAAGCCGCTGCAGCAGCCGCTGCCGCCGACCTATGCCCTCGGCACCAGCCGCGAGGCGAGCGACTTCGCGGCGCGCAACCACGTTGGTCTCGGCGTGTCGTTTGGCCCGTTCGACGCGATGGGCAGGGTGACCGGCTATTACAAACAAGAGTGCGCGCGCTGGGGCTGGCAGCCGGAGCCGCACCAGATCATCTACCGCGCCAACATCCTGATCGGCGAGAACGATGAAAAGGCCCAGCAGGCGCTGGCCCGATATCCGCGGCAGGCGGTGTTCGCGCTGAAGGTCGGGGTCGCCGCCGAACTGTTGCAACTCGACCAGCGCAACGTCGCCGGCGAAGGGCGACGGCCCGGCAATGTCAATCGGGCGCTGCCGATCAATTTCTGCGGCGGGCCGGACGAGATCATCACGCAATTGAAAGAGGCCCGCGAACAGATCGGCTGCGGCGTCGTCGATCTGTCGTTTCAGACCCCAGGCTCGGAACATCCCGACGCGCTGATGGAAGCGCTCGAACTGTTCGGCAAAAAGGTGCTGCCGCACATCCGCGACATCTGAAAATCCCCCCGCCCTAACCCTCCCCCGCAAGCGCTACGGGATTCACACAAATAATATGTATTTATCAATGACTTACGATCAAGGCAATGTGGAATCCGGCGACCATCGCCGCGAGCCGATCCCAACCGGCGCGCATCGTCTTGGGCCCGGGCGGCTTGTAGTAGCAATTCCAGCCGCCCAGCCGGGCGACAATCCACGACAGCCACGCCAAGGAGCGGGGCGGGTGGGGATTCTTCTGACGCGGCGTCCTGCCTTCGAGAGTTGGCGCAATCGCATCGGCGGCCTCCAGGGTGTCCGGGCCGGCAACATCGGCGGCCGGTCTGGGGCCGCCCGCGCGGGCATCGACCAGTTGGATCGTGCGCACCGCGGCGCCGATGGCCAGCGCCCCCAACTTGAACAGGCGGTCGGCGTCATGCACCTGGACGTCCGGCAATTCCAGACCGTCACTTTTGCTGGCGCGGAAGACCTGTTCGATGCGCCAGCGCAGCCGATAGATTTGAATAATCTCTTCGGCTGCCGCCAAATCGGCGACCGGCAGGGTGGTGATCAGCCGCCAATGGATGGCCGTGGTGCCGCGCGGTGGCTGTTCCTCGCGCGCCTCGACCAAGCTCAGATCGCGGTATTCGGGATCATTGGGATCGCCCCCATTATGCGGTCGCCGCACGCGGATCGGCCCGGCCCGCAGGGTGACCGTGGCCACACGCCCCTTGTCGCCCGGGCCGCGCGGCCCCACCCGCACTTCAGCCATGCCCAGTGCCGGCCATGCCGCGGGCTGCGCAAACAACCGCGTGCCATCCGCGAGCGTGCGGTCTTGCGCCGCACGGACCACCAGTTCGACGCGCGCCGGGCGGCGCGCGAACAGCGCAAAGATGTCGCTTTCGCGATCCCCAACCACGATCAGCTGGTTGGCCCCGGCGGCGCGCTTGGCAACCACCTCGGTTGCGCTCAGCCAGCGCTGCGATTCCTTCTCGTCAAGCCGACG
>CAVPFL010000005.1:0-918996 GCA_963703745.1 uncultured Alphaproteobacteria bacterium
CGTCATATGGGTCGACGAGCAAGGTGGCGTCGCCCGCGATCTCCGGCAAAGAGGACTCGCGCGACGTCACGACAGGGGTGCCCAATGTCATCGCCTCGAGCACCGGAAGTCCGAAGCCCTCGTACAGGGATGGAAAGACGACGGCACGTGCACCGCGGATCAGGGTGATAAGGGTCGATGGTCTGACATAGCGAAACCGCCGCACGCGCCGCTTGAGCCGCATCCGGTTGAGTCCCGTCGATCTGGGCTCGTTCTCGCGTAGCTCCTCGATCAATGTGGTCTCGGACTCGTTGTGCCAACCCTCGCCGGCGACAAGGACAAGCGGAAGATCGACGCCCGATGCCATATAAGCTTCGATGAGACGACCCACATTCTTCTTCGGCTCTAGAGCGCCGAAAAACAGAAGGTATTCCTGTAACTCTAGACCGAAAGAGCCTGCTAGTTGCTCGGCAATCGCGGTTTCAGAGCGCTCCACATCTTCTTTAGGAAAAGAAACAGCCTGATAGGTATTGGTAATTCTCTTCTCGTCGACGCCGAGAAGCTCAATTATATCGCGTTTTGTATTCTCGGAAACCGTAACGATATGGTCAGCTTTGGCCGCGATCTTTTTGAGCAGGCGAAACATCCAACGCTTGTTGTCGAGCGTCGTAAACGGTAGCCGGAGAGGGACGAGGTCGTGGATCGTGTAAACATTGCAAGCCGACTTCGAGCGCAACGGAAGCTGATACGTGCAGTGAAAAATATCGGGTCGCGGCTCAAAGGCGAGGTCAACAAAGGCGTTAGTCAGAGAAAAATGCGTCCCAGCATTGCCGAACAGATTGCGCGTGACAAAAATATGATCGTGCGCCGGCAGAGTATCGTCAAAGTGACGGGTGACGACGACACCGCTGAGATCTACGGTGATCGGTCTTACGGGAAGATAATAGCGAACCTGATCGGCAACGGAGTTGAGAATCTCTCTTGGCAGCCATTTCTTGATCGCGCGCTTCTCGTCAAAAAAGGCAATCTCGCGTAGCACGGGGTGCTTGGATGGAGTTTGCGGCGAACCGTAGACAACTCCGACATCGTGACCGAGATCGCGCGCGACCCGAGTCAGCATTCGCGCATAGGTAGCGACTCCGGTTCCCTCCTCAAGTGCGAGGTTGAGACCATCGAAAATGATACGTTGCGCCATTCCGATCCGGGGTCATTGCCGTATGTGGGCGAATTTGCCGGTCAGCAAACGGCCATGATCGCTTGCGTTTCGCAAGCACCACGTGCACCGGCAGTTCACTCGCCGGTCCGGGTCGCCGGCATGCTGCGCCGGATGCCGGTAAGCTCAGACAGAGCGTATTCGGCATTGCGAGCGGCGCAGGGCAGCATCCGAATTAGAGTTGTTCGAAAGTTTTGAGAAAGCGCTCGATCCGAATAAAATATTCCCTCCAAGTTGTCGGCCGGTACTGCGCGACCCGCCTACGAATTTCTGCCACCGCCCCGCTACCGTCGGCAAACATGCAAATGTCGGCAAGCCAGCCCGCACGGTCCGTGGGATTGCGATAGACCGCTAGGTCGTCGGCGATCTCCCGATGCGCGGGAAGGTCAGATGCAATGACGGGCGTTCCCACGGCCAGCGCTTCGATAATGGGCAGACCAAACCCCTCGGCGAAGGATGGCATCAGCAGAGCCTTCGCATGTACGATCAGTCGACGAAGTGCCGGGCTGGATAGGCCGTGCGCGAGGATTACCCGGTCACGGAGTGGCCCGCATTGTTCCAGCGCGTGCAGCACCGACCGGGAACCCCAACCGGGCGATCCGACTATGACGAGCTTCGGTGCGTGCTGACCCCGTTGAGCGACCAACTCGCGCCAGACGTTCAGCAGCAGATGGTGGTTCTTGCGGGGCTCGATCGTTCCGCAGACGACAAAGTAATCGGATTCACCGAGCTGCTGATCCGGTCCGTCGTTCTCGAGAAATACCGGCGCAACCGGAAAGGGCACGGTTTCTACCGGAATTGTGGGTCGACCTCGCAGGCAAAGCGCGTTCAGCACTGCCTCACGCGCCGCCGCCGTCGATGCGATCAGCCCGGATGCATATCGTGCTGTACGATAGACAATCGTCCCATGCCGGCGATGGTCTCTCCCGGACACCAGCTCCGGACGCTCCAACGGGATCACATCGTGAAGCATGAACACCGATTTGACATCCGGTCTCTGTCGAAGCCAGGAGACAATCCTCGGAATCGCCAGCCCGACCTGACCGACATTGACGTAAATGGCGTTCTTAGGCACCGCCCTGACGACCGACGCACCGAACGAGAAACCTGCCACCGACAGAAGGTTTAAGAATCTGGATGCTGGGCTGATGATCGCTCGGCCGTCTCCGCGTGACTTTTCGATCGGCGGGTCGTGCTGGCCGGAAAGACGCCTCTTGATCCGTAGCAGCACGCGATCTTCCTGGGACTGAAGGGTCTCCGACCATAACTGCTCCAGGCGGTCAAGTCCCTGGAGCACCCGCCAGCGATCGTAACGTCGGACGCCCCAAGGCGTCGGCAGCGTACCGACGCAATCGCCCGGCCAGCTCTCGAAGAAAAAACGTGCGTAGCGGAGATCCACTCGATCGATGCCGCGAGGCGTGACGGCCAAAGAACCCAACAGCAATCGAGCCACGTCGTAGGCGATCGGTGCCGACATTTACCGCTGATTCGATCAGGTATGAGATTTGTGCCCCAACGGCCCGGATTATCGTCGGTTTCGTCGATCTTAGCTAGTGACTTTAATCCGCGCGCTCCGGCAGCTCTGCTTCCATCGCAATGATGACCGGTCAAACTGTGGAAAGGAACGCTTCGATCTGCTGGAAATAGGTTTCGTCCGAGAATGCCGGTCGACGGCGATTCCGACCCGCTTGGAGCCAGTGGGCCGGTGCTTCTGAAAGACGGCGGATGGCAGCTAGCCAGCCCAATCCGTCCACCGGGTCCAGCCAAGTAATTGCTGATCCGCCCATCGCGCGAAGGGACGGAAGATCGGAGGCCAATACCGGGGTTCCGGCAGCCAGTGCTTCGGCGACCGGAAGGCCATAGCCCTCTGCGAAGGAAGGCATCAAAACGGCACGAGCATTGTCGATCAGACGTTTTAGAGATGGTGTCGACAGCCCCGAGGCTTCGATGACGTGGTCGCGGATCGCCGGACAGCGTTCGAGCATGTCGACGATATTTTCATTTTCCCAGCCGCGTGCGCCTGCAACAATCAGCTTCGGCGTGGCGAACCCGGACAACCTCGCGAGTTCGCGCCATACGTTGAGGAGGAGCAAGTGATTCTTGCGCGGTTCGATCGTCCCACAGATGATGAAATAAGGTCGAGACGCGAGGCCGTCGTCATGTTCTCGCGGCCCTAGAAAGATCGGTGAAACGGGAAGCGGCTGAATAAGCAATGGCAAGGTCTTCCGGCCGATCCCCGCAAGGTGGGCCAGCAAAGCGTCTGCGACCGTTGGCGTCGAGACGATGGCCCCGGCGGCGATTTCAGCGAAAACATTCAATCTGCGGGCGTGACGCCCGACTGAAGCCGGGTGAAAGAACTCTGGATACTGGATCGGCAGAAGGTCATGAATCATGAATACGGGCTTGACGTCAGGCCGTTCTTGCAACCAGCGAAAATAGTTCGGGCTCGATAAGGGGTATTGACTTATGTTTAAATAAACGGCATTAGCACCAATCGTCGCGATTCTGCGCCATGCGCCGGTGTGCAAGAGCGCCGCTTTCGCACCGATCCTGAGCCCTTTTCCGAGGCGATAGAAGGTTGCCGCGTTCTGCAGTCTTCGTGGCTCAGAGGGCGGCAGCCCCATCAGTGCATCTCGTACTCGGCAGAATGCCCTATCTTCCTCCGATCGCTTGGTTTCGCCCCAATGGATTTGGACACTATCGAATATTCGGCGCGCGTCGGCGGCTGGAATGGCCCGGGGGCCGAGCGGCGTAAATAACAGCGCTTTTCGGTTTGGAGCGTCGGCTGACAAGAAGTGAGCCGCGAAACTCGCATCGACCCGATCGACGCCGGCGGGCGTCTCGCGCCAGAACCCTAGCGATAGGTGACAAATATCGAAAACGATCTCACGATCCACACCGGTCGGACGACGAGGCGCACTTTCAGTCATCCGACCCGGACCAAGAGCCACGTCGATTGGTTGTCCGTCGATCGTTCGTTCAACTCGACTGGTTAGGCGTCGCCCCACGGCGAGAATGCCTCCACTAGGCCAAACCTAGGCCAAACGTTTATGATTGAACGCGCGCCCCGATATCAACGGGTCTTCTAAGTCCTCCACTAAGGAACACAAATGATATCTCGTGTAAATACCGCGTGGGTGATACCTGTTGAACGTCCGCTTGTAGGATGGATAGCCGCCAAACTCCCAGCTGCAGTCACGCCCGACCACTTGACGCTAACGGGATTCGGCGGCGCCCTCCTTTGTGGAATCAGCTATGGCGTCTCGTGGCTGTCGCCGACCTTTTTATGGCTTGCCAGCGCGGGCTTAATCATACACTGGTTTGGTGACTCACTGGACGGCACTCTGGCGCGATCTCGCAACATCGAACGGCCTCGATATGGTTTCTTCGTCGACAGCACGATCGATCTGCTTTCTCAGCTGTGCATCTTCATCGGATTCGGCGCGTCGCCGTACGTGCATTTCGATATCGCTTGCCTGGGACTGATCGCGTATTTGATGGCAACCTGTTTCATTTTTATTCGAGCAATCTACTCTCAGGTCCTGCAAATCGGCTACTTTGGTATTGGAACGACTGAGTTACGGCTGGGTTTTATTGTATATAATTTCTTCCTGTTGGCTATCGGCCCGTGGTCCGTAAACACGCGATTCGGTCCGATCTCGCCGACCGACGCTATTGTCAGTATCGCGTTCGCCGCCGTCCTGTTGTCTCTTCTTGCAACACTTTGGTCTGAAGCGCGCCGCCTTGCGCGGGAAGAGGTTTCGCATGGAGTAAGTTAAGCCCCACGGGTATCTCGTGCCGGGACGCTGGCGCAATCATGAACGGAAAACGGCATTTTCGGCCGCTTCGCTGGCCCTCGGCAATAGCGGTTGTGTAAGCAGGTAATGCGGAAGATGAAATTTCTGGCTACGAAATTCGTCGAGGCCGAATTCCAATCGGCGCGGGTCTTCCGGCGATCGAGATCGCGCGGTTCCGAATAGCGTATCCCAGATTGAAAAAGCTTGGCCAAAATTGGCATTCGCCTCAGCCTGCACGCGCGAATGGTGAAGATGGTGGAACTCGGGCGTGACGATAAGCCTGCCGAGGATCGCACCGAACCATGACGGCAGCGCGAGATTTGCGTGTGCGACGAGCTCCACCACGAACGAAACCCAGGTGTAGGCGGCGATCTCGGCCGGCGAGAAACCGATCAGGAGTACGACACCGCCGACCAAAGCACCATTAAAGATCGCTTCGACGGGGTGGTGTCGAAAGGTCGTGGTGACATCAACTTCTGGGTCGGAGTGATGGACCGCATGGAAGCGCCAAAGGAGATCGAACCGGTGCAACAGTCGGTGTTGAGCATAGGCCAGCGCATCGAGCCCGATTACCGCGACAACGAGCCGCATCGTGCTCGGCAACCCGAATATATCGAGCACACTTTTCTGCGCTGATCGCGCCACAAAAGCTGCGGCAAACGCGGTTAGAATCGGTAGCACGAGAATGCCGTTCGAAAGGATGCAAAGGGACAGATTGCCGATCCATCGTCGCGAGGTCGCGCCGGACCGCGTCCGAAGCGGTCGCACGAGCTCTGCCGCTGCTACTGTCGTGAACAACCCCAAAATCACCAGCGCCGGCAGCAATCCCAGCTCGCTTTCCGGCTCCGGCAGCGGGATCGTGGGAGCAGCGGCCGACTGATCGGCGAGGAACGACAACCCGGGAATTACGACAATGAGGGAAAGCCGGTGTCTTGGCATGCGCAGCGTCACCAACGTACGCTTCGACGGATCATGCCGAATTTTACTAACCCTGAATCCCGCCGAACTCCCCTCGGTTCGACTGTGCGCGGGGGGTTCGAGCCGGATTCGAGGCTGCCGTACGCGCCGGGTGCATGCCGGAAGTCCAACCAGGCCGAGGAGAATGGATGTTTAAACAAATGAGTCCAAAGATAGTTTGCGGAATATCTTAACAAGACTTTGAAGAGCCCCTCTCCGGCGAACCGTCGTCCCGAAGAAAAGGCACGCAAAGCGAAAGTGAATTCGACTATCCCTACCTTGCTCAAGCGGCGCGCCAACTCCGCGTCCTCACCATAAAATCGGAAATCGGGGTTGAAGCCTCCGGCGGTATCGAGAGCGATCCTTGATACGATGAAGTTGCCTCCCTGCATCACCGACCCGCATCCGGCTAGAAACCTGCTCAACAAATGGACGATGTACGCGACCCGATAAAACCCTCCCGCGATGAACCGTGCGCCCCTGGGGAGATCATAGTGGATGTACGGACCGCTCAGGGCGACCAGGTCCGGGCGATGCGCAAACTCCGCGAGCGCCGTGCGCAGCCAGCCCTCGGGGAGTATCGTGTCGGCATCGATGTTAGCTATCAACTGGCCTTTCGCCGCAAGACATCCGGCCTTGCGAGCCTGAACCAGTCCCCTTTGAGGCTCATCGATGACTTTGACATTAGGCCCTGACGCGGCGATTTGGCGCGTGGCGTCGGTGCTACCGTTGTTCACGACGATGATTTCAGCCCGGCAGCGGGTCCGCGAGATTTCCGCCATTATCGCAGTCAGACACGACTCGATCAGAGCCTCCTCGTTGTACGCAGGCACCACAAAGCTCACTAACACCTCATCGGGCATCTTTAGGTCCCCAAAATCCGGCTCGGACGGGTGTCCGCCTAGAGCAAGAACAGATTCACCCGTCGTTGCATTAGTGCCACGCTCAACCAGTCTGGATAAGGTATTTGGAGAACGTCGACCGACAGGCTCTGCCGCAATGTGTAAAGCAAACCATCGACGAGGTCGAGACGCTTGTTAACCACAAGGTCGGAGAGCGCGCAAGGAGAGCGGAGATTCGAGACTTCTCGACATCCAATGCCCTGGCGCAGCGACGCGGCTCTTCTCACTCGGGCGCGAAAGCATGAACCCGCGTACGGCTCAGCTGCTCTTGTATCTGCTCCGACGTCCAGCCGAGCGCGATCAGTTCATCCCACGAGTGACGCGGCACCGAATCGAGAGCCAACGAACGAAAATAGCAGCCAACTGCCTCTTCTATCCGTCCCTGGATCTTCAGGGCATGCCCAAGCTGCAAATGCGCGTCCGCGGAATCGGGGTCGAGATCGATCGATTTTCGATAGGCTGCCTCCGCCTCCGACAGGTTTCCGGATTCCTTTAGGGCATGGCCATATTGGACCCACATCTCGGGCGCGTTTGGCATCTCGGCAAGCGCGCCCCGATAATGCCGCGCGGCGAGTTCCCATCGGCGCGCTTCCTGAGCCCGTTCGGCTCGCAAGATTTTCGGACCGACCGCGTTGCGAGCGCGGCCCACGTGAAACCGGGGAGCCCAGTCGCGTTGGTAGCGACAGACGCCGGCGAAGATCGGGCGGGCGACTTCGTGGGTGAGAAGGAGGCTCCGCCGGGGGGATTGGAGCGGCTGAGAGCGGACGCCGGCAGGGTCGAACTTCGCGGAGGCCCAGCTCTCCCACAGCGCTTGGTCAAGGGGATTGTTCGCGAGGATCCCCTCGCGCGTCGCCGGAGATAGCTCGACGGCCTTTCTAGACTTCCAGTTGACCCGCTTTTCCCACTCGGCGGCGGTGTTCCTCCGCCGCGCAGCTGTCGGGAGAGCAAGATCGTGAGAAATGGCGGCAATCAGCCGATCACAATCCGTGTAGGAACCGACAAACCAAAATTGGGATAGCGCCTGGTTCAACGCCGCGTATTTCTGTTGGTCGGTCATCGCGATGAGCACCAGCCACGGGATCTCGAGCCAGCGCGCGAGAATACGATGCGCGATAAAGTCGCGGGGCAGAGCCCTGAAATGAAGATCGAAACTGTAGGTCCCCAGCCCCTTGGCCAGATGAAGCATCATTCTATGGTTGTATAACGAGAGCTGCAGGCTGATCGGATCGCGGAGCAGAACGACGCGCCGGATCTCCCTGTCCGGGAAATATTTTTCGAGCGATCGGCCGAGATTGTGCCCGAAGACAGCACGAATGCGTGGGGCCTCGGGCAAACTGGCGGGGTTGTATCGGCGCCCGGAGAGCGCCTGAAGGCGCGGCGCCTGGTGGGGTCCCCAGAACACCCCTGGCGCGCAGTGGTCGGCCAGGTGGTGTTGGATGGTCTGCCCCGCGGTCTTCGGGATGTGTAGGATGAAATAGACCGGAGAGCGCGGGTCAGCTTGCATTTCAAGTCTCTCGATGCACGCCAAGCGTAGCCTCCTTCGGCTTGCCCGCATATCGCTTGGATTGTCGAGGGGGCCGATTAACCACTCGACGAGACTACTCCGTTATGCGCAACCGCGAGTGCGGGCGTTCCCGTCGAGCCGAAGGAGTATCTTCCGCCACGATTGACATCGGTGCCTGGCCGCGCGGAACATCGGCCCCGGCCTGGCAACCGCGAAAGACCCACCGATGGATATGCAGGCGCGAACTGTCATTGTTACCGGCGGCGCCTCGGGCATCGGCAAGGCGACCGCGTTTTTGCTGGCCCGCGAGGGCGCGCGGGTGTTGATCGGCGACGTCGATGAGGTAGGCGGGCAGACAGCCGCCTCCGAGGGCGCCGCAGAGCGTTTAGCCGTCGACTATCTGCCGCTCGATCTCACCGACAAGCCTTCGATCGATGATTTTGTCGCTGCCGTGCATCAACGGAACACCCGCGTTGACGGGCTGGTGAACGGTGCCGGTTGGGATCAGATTCAACCCTTTCTCGAAAACCCGCCGGAAATATGGGACCGCGTCATCGCCATCAACCTGATGGGCGCGGTGCGGCTGACGCGCGGTCTGCTGCCGCCGATGGTGGCAGCGAGCACGGGGAAGATTGTCAACATATCGAGCGATGCCGGACGGGTCGGCAGCATGGGCGAAACCGTTTATGCGGCGGCGAAAGGGGGGCTGATCGCGTTCACCAAATCACTCGCGCGCGAGCTTGCGCGTTACCGCATCAATGTCAATTGCGTCTGCCCCGGTCCGACCGACACGCCGCTGTTCCAGCGGCAACCCGAGCGGATGAAGGAGGCGCTGACCCGGGCCATCCCGTTTCGCCGGATCGCTCAACCAATCGAGATCGCGCAAGCGGTCATGTTCTTCTTGAGCGGGCGGTCGGACTACATTACCGGTCAGGTGTTGAGCGTCAGCGGCGGACTGACGATGGCAGACTAATCTCGGACAAGGAGGAAAGAAAATGCAGGCCTATAAAGCGGCAGCACTCGCCGCGCTGTTGACCATCTCATCTGGCGGGGCCGCGCTGGCTCAGGCGATGCCACCGATGCCAACCCACGATCCTGCGGCGATGGCAAACGTCCGCGAGAGCGAGCAATATACGGCGGCGTTGCGCAGCAATCCGGCCTTCCGCAGACACCGCGAGCAAATCGAATGCGGTCCGATCACCGACCCGCAACTGCACCAAAGTTGCATCGCCTCGTTTGAGGCGTACGCCGCGCCTGCAAGGTGACAGCCCTATGGAGGAAATCGATATGCCAAACACCGCCCCCGGTTTTACCAGCCGGCCCGACTATCGGGTCGACCTTCTGCCAGAGAGCCGCCACGTCAAAGTTGTTTTCGGCGGTATGACCATCGCCGACAGCAACGCTGCGCTGCGCGTCGAGGAGACCGGCCACGGCCCGGTGCATTATCTGCCGGAGAAGGATGTCCGACTCGATCTGCTGCGCCCGACCGAACATCACACCCGGTGCCCGTACAAAGGCGAAGCCTCTTATTGGACGATCGAGGTTCCTGCCGGCGAGGGCTCGGTACGAAAGTCGGAAAACGCCGTCTGGGCGTACCCGACGCCGTATGACGAAGTTTCTGGGCTCGCCGGGTACTACGCCTTCTATACGAGTTGGGTCGATGGCATTACCCTGACCTGAGCGTGCTTCGCGACATGCAACTGACGCAAAACTGGGACATTCGCAAACCGGGCGCCTCCTCGCGCAGCGGGATCGTCGCCTCCCAAAACGCGACTGCCGCGACGGTCGGCGCCGACATATTGGCGGCTGGTGGGACCGCCGTCGATGCGGTCGTCGGCGCTGCCCTGGCACTCGCTGTCGTCGAGCCGTGGAGCAGCGGCCTCGGCGGGATCGGGCATCTCGTGGTGCACCAGGCGGGGGCCGATCGCGCTGAGAGCGTCGATTTTGGCCCGATCGCGCCCCGCGAGCTCGATCCGGCCGCGTACCCGCTTTCCGGCCGGACGCGGACAGAGCTATTTACTTGGTCGCAAGGGGTTCTCGGCGACCGCAACATCCACGGACCTCTCTCCTTCGTGATCCCAAGCGCAGTGCGCGGTTACGCTCTGGCGGTCGAGCGGTTTGGCCGATTGCCGTGGCGTGAACTCGTCGCCCCGGCGACCTCGCTCGCACGGTCGGGCTTGCCGGTCGACTGGTTCACGACCTTGAAGGTCGCG
This sequence comes from uncultured Alphaproteobacteria bacterium, assembly GCA_963703745.1. Classification (GTDB taxonomy): domain Bacteria; phylum Pseudomonadota; class Alphaproteobacteria; order ATCC43930; family CGMCC-115725; genus AP-15. The sequence continues at coordinate 10,566 of CAVPFL010000005.1, forward strand.
AATGCTGCGGCCGACCTACGGCGCTACGACGAGAGCCGGCGAATCTGGCTGCCGGACGGTCTGCCGCCGGTCTGCCCGTCCGACGGCGATATTCCCCGGCTGCCTTTCGGGCGTTTGGCCGAGACTCTCGAACGGCTCGCCGAAGCGGGGCCGGACGACTTTTATAAGGGCGAGATCGCCCGCTCGATCGCCGCCGATACTCAGGCTGCAGGCGGTTTCCTCTCGGCCGACGATCTCGCCCGTTGCCAGGCGAGAATCGTTCCAGCGCTGGAAATTCCCTATCGCGGCGTGGTTCTTCAAACCACGCCCGGCATGACCGCCGGTCCGACGTTCGCCGAGGTTGTCGGACGGCTTAGCAAGGAACAGTTCTCCCATATCCCCGATGCCGCCTATTTCGAAGCGCTGGCGGAAGCCTTGCGACAAGCCTACGTCGAAAGGCTCGACACGATGGGGGATACAGACGCCGGTCAGGCGACCTCGACGACCCACGTTTCGGCGGTCGATCGGCGAGGCTGCATCGCTGCCTTGACGACCACTTTGCTGTCGATGTTCGGCAGCCATTATGTGTTGCCCGGGACCGGTATCCTGATGAACAATGGCGTGATGTGGTTCGACCCTCGCCCGGGACGGCCGAACTCGATCGCCCCCGGCAAGCGCGCGTTGACCAACATGTGTCCGGTCGTGGTCGCGCGTGACGGCCGGCCGTGGTTCGGGGTCGGAGCCTCGGGCGGCCGGCGTATCCTCGGTGCCGTCCTGCAGATGGCGAGCTTTATCATCGATTTCGGCATGGCTCCCGAGGCGGCGGCACACCACCCCCGGATCGACGTCAGCGGCAGCGATCGCATCGGTATCGACCGCCGACTCTCAGCGGCGATCATCGAACGGTTGTCGAGCCAGCCCGGGGCGGCGGTCGTCGAGCACGCGGTACACCCGGACCGTTTCGCTCGGCCGAACCTCGTGCTGCGCGGCGCTGACGGGGTCAATCGCGGCATCTCCGACGTGATGTCGCCATGGTCGGGCGCCGTGGCGGAGCCCGAGCGCGGGTGAAGGCCGCGACGTTTTTCGCGCTGCTGCTGGTTCCGGCAGCGCTCACGGCCCGGGGCCTCGAAGCACCCGGGCTCGCGGCAAAATGGACGGCGAGCGATCCGCCGATCAACCTTCTGCATATCGACTACGGCGAGATAAATTGGCGCGGCGAGGCGGTCGGGTATCATCATCGGCCAAACGGGGTGGATCCGCCTGGGGCGAGGGTCGAGCGGATCGTCCAGCCTCCCGATGGAAATGGCATCTACCGCGCCCGCATTGCGCTCCGCGACCCGGCTACGGGGATGTGGATCGATAAAAAAGCGCCATCCACCTTCTTTCCCGATGCGATGTCCGACGACGAGGTTGTCGAGGCGATCCTCGCCGCCTTCCTAGCCAGCCGCCAGCGCGGCGACGGTCAGTTCATCGGCGCTTCAGGCCGCGGCTTTGCGATCGAGGGATGGTACCAGAACGGGCGTATCAACGCCGCCTACCCGCTGCGCGGCCCTTGATGCCGGGTCTGATCAGCGCGCGCCAGCACCCGGCGGGCTTTTTGGAAGGGCAGCCCCGGCCCGGCAGCGGGCGCCGCGGCGAGATCCTCGCGAACTTTCTGCAAAGCGACGTCCAGGGCGACCTCGAGACTGCCTGGTTGTTGCTCGCCGAGACCGCGGCGGCCGAGCGCCGCGAGAGCCCGCAACCAGGCGGGGTCGGCAACGCTTTTTCGCTCACGATCACACCCGACGGCGCAGTCATCCGGAACGCCGTCGTCGCAGATGCGTCGCCGGAGCGGTACAGTCTCCCCGAGTTACGCGCCGCGCTCGAGACCTGGATCGCTGCGATCAAAGGCGTTCGCCGTTCCACCGATCCGAGCGCTGCTCCCTGACGGCAGAGGAAAACACGCTTTCAAGCGCCCGAAAACCCCTTCTCATAACCGAAAAAACCACATAAATCAGATACATGAACGTGATATGAGCGGGCCGGCCGGCAGCGGAATTTTCATCGCAAAAACGGGGTTGGCAGCCGAACGGCAGAGGAATTTGGCAGCGAGGCAAAACTTGCTTTATTGGCATGGAGGAATTTCAACTGAAATTGCTAAAATAGCACTTCACCTAAGTATAGGTGCGGCGCGGCCGGCTACAAGAGGGCGGCTATGAACGTGGTCTCCCGCACGCCGGGCAGAGGGCGCAACGCGGTCGTGCGGCCGCGCGACGCCGCCTCGCTGATCTTGTTGCGCGGCGAGGGTAGGGCGCTCGAGGTGCTGGCCGGCCGCCGTCCGCTCCATGTCAAGTTCATGCCCGGGGTCTATGTCTTTCCCGGCGGCGCGATCGATCCGCCGGACGGCATCGCCTGGAGCGTCGAGACCGGAACGGAAACCCTGGGGCCCAGGCTCGCGCGCTCTGCCCGCGCCGCGCTGCGCGAGACCTGGGAAGAAGCCGGCGTCCTGATCGGCCGGCCGGGCGGCCGGCCGTTGGCTTCCTCGGCGAGAGCACCCATCGAGCGAGCCTATCTCGAGCGTGGTCTGATGGCGGCGATGGACCTCCTGACCTATGTCGGCCGGGCGATCACCCCGTCCCATTCCTTCCGCCGCTTCAACACCCGGTTCTTTCTCGGCGACGGCACGAATGTGTTCGGCGAGCCGATGGCGAGCGAGGAGCTCGAGGACGTCGGCTGGCACCCGATCGGGCGCGAGGCGCTCGCGTCCTTTCGCGACGTGACGCGATTCATGCTGGCGCGGGCGATCGCGTTGCGCGAGGGGACCGCAAGCGGCGAGGCTCCGCTCTTCTATTGGGCCAAGAATGCCCGCCGCATCGGCGTTTGCCGCGAGGCGGTCAGCACAAGCTAGACCCGGAGGTAAAGATTCAGGGGGTGAGCGTCCGGCCCACCCGGAAGCCTAACCTGCTGTTCCGGCTGACCGAGGAGGTCCCGTTGCGGTTGGCCGAGCGCATGTTCTCTGGAGGGTCGACCCAGGACCCCCCGCGCAGCACTCGGCCACCATCGTCGGGGGTGCAAGCTGTCTTCCAGGCAGCGCCGTTTTTCGGTGCCCCCTCGTAATCCTCGTGCCAGCAGTCCTCCACCCATTGCCAGACATTGCCCTGCATGTCGAAAAGGCCGAAAGAGTTGGCTGCAAAAGAACCGACCGGGGCCGTCTGCAGTTTGCCGTCCCACTCGCTTTTACAACCGTCGCAGTTGGCATTGTTCTCGCCAACATCGTCTCCCCACGGGTATTGGGTAGTCGAACCGGAACGGGCGGCATACTCGAACTCGGCTTCCGAGAGAAGACGATAGGACCTTGTCCCTGCCATCCGGTTCAGCCAGTCGACGTAATTTTGTGCGTCTTGCGAGTTCACATAGATGACCGGGCGCGTGCCCCGTCCCCAGCTTGCGTCGCCCGGCCGGTAATTGTCACAGCCGCCCCCCGCGACGCAAGCATCCCATTGATCGAAAGTTACAGCGAAGCGCGACACTGCAAATGGCCCGGCAATCGTCACCTCGTGCTGCGGCTGTTCCTCTCTCGTGAACTGCTGTCCCATTAGGAGCTTGCCCGGTGGCACCACGATCATGTCGGGGCAATAGCGGCGGATGCGATGTCTCGACTGATCATCGCTCGGAGTGTCGACGCAATCGGCGAATCGGTCCCCGGGCCGGGGGCTGCTCAGGGCCGCATCCGTGTAGCCTCTACCGAGAAAAGCCGTAGCCCAGTACCACTGAGCGCGCAGCTCGCCCTCGTACATTAGCGCCAGCAGACCGCCGATGACAGACACCAGCAGCACCCCTACGCCGCGCTGCAGCCACGCGCGGTTGCTCGCGGCCGCCCGATCCGCCCGGGCGCTGGCCTCGCTGAACGCGCGATCGGCGGGCTCGATGTCACCACGCCGCGCCGTAAGCCATTTTTTTGCGGTATCGAGCGGCAGGCCCAATAGCAGCGCCTGCTGCCGTCTGCTCGGGCCCTCCTTGCCGGCCTCGTCATATTCCTTGCGCCGTACCTCCAGTTCGCCGCGCCAGACCAGGAACCCGCGCTCATCCTCCAGCCAGCGCTTCAGGGTCGGCCAGGTCTTGAGCAGGATTTCATGCGCGACCTCGGCGGTGGCTCTGCCGTCCTTCTCGCCGGTGACGATCAGGCGCCAGTCGGGCCCCGCCAGCTGCTCGACCAGTGCCCACTCCGGGTCGACCGGCAGCGCCGGCCCGCCCGGCACGTCGCGCTCCCAGCGGGCCCGCACCGGCTTGCCCTGCCGCGGCACGTGGGCGGGACGCAATGTGAACAGCCGCTTGACAGCTTCGATCTGGCCGGGGGCCTCGGCGAGGAAGCGGTCGGCGCGCTTGGACAGCGCCGCACCGACTTGGATGATCTCGCGCCGGTCCGATACGCGGAGAATTCCGTCGCCGCGCTCGCGCATCCTCTCCCACAGATCGGTGAAGAGATCGGCGAGCAGCGGCAGAGCACCGGGCTGGTCCTCCGCCGATTTCACGACGTGGTTGATGAGATCCTCGCTCTCGAACCCGACGCCGAGCACCCGCGCCGGCTCGCGCAGCACCAGCGCAAGCCCGTCAGCCGTGAGCGGCGGCACGTCGATCTTTTTGGGTGAGCTCGAACAATGCCGTATTGGCTTGCACCTCGCCGTAAATAGTCGGCGCGCTGACTGGTCATGACGATCAGACGCTGCGGGTTGCGGTCGAGCCCGTCGGCGACGATCTCGGAGAAACGCTTGCGCTCGCTCGGCGGCGAACGGGCGTAAAGCTCCTCGCCTTGGTCGATGTAGAGAAAAATGCGGGGCGGCGGGGTGAGCGACAGCTCGCCTCGAAGATGGTCGTCGGTGGCCTTGATCACGTCGGCGAGCCGAGCGGTTCCCTGCCGTAGCCGCGCGGCCCATTCGCGCGAGCGGTCGAGGCGCTTGGGATCGGTCGGGTCCGGGAACCAGAGTGCCGCGAACTCCGACATCAGCGAGCCGATCGGATCTTCGCCGGGCTTCATGGCGAGATAGGCAAAGGCCCGGCTGCCGTTCAATGCCTGCGGCCAGGCCTGCTGCCGGCCCGGCAGGCGCTGGCGCTTGAGCGAGCCGATCACCCCGGCCTGCACGAGGCTCGACTTACCGACACCCGAATTGCCCAAGAGGGCAATCAGCCGGCCGGGCGTAGCGACGATCCTGTCGATAATGTCGCCGGTCTCGCCGTCGCGGCCGAAGAAGAAGTCGGCATCCTGTTCCTCCAGCGCGACCAGACCGCGATAGGGGTTGATCGTGCGCCAGGGCTCGGGCGGCTTTGCCGTCTCGCGAGATTCGAGCGCGGCCACGATCTTCGCCAGTGGATCGGGCGCATTGGGCTCGCTACTTTCGATCCAGTGCAGTTGCGCGAGACCGGGCAAATTGGCGGCCGGGCCCGTGGCGCGGTCGGCGATGATGACGGGCAGCAGGGCGAACTCGTCGTCCTTCGCCTTCCGGTCGCGCGCCTCGTAGTACTCGACCTTCTGCCAATCGCCGATCCGGTTGGAGACCAAAATCAAGAACGCCTGAGCCTTGGCGATGGCGTCGAACAGGCCGGGCTGCCAGAGATGCCCATGCCGCAGATGCGTCTGATCGAGGAACACGTCGGCGCCGGGCAGTGCGGCCTCGATCGCCTGCTTGAGGGCGAGTGCGACGGCGCGGTCGGGCGTGTGATAGCTCAGGAAGATGCGCAACGTTCGAGACACCGCGCAGCGGCGATTGTGCCCTAATAAATCATATCGCCGAGGAATCGCGGGCGGCAATAGTGAGGAACTCTTCGAACGCTGTGATCGGGCGTGCATCCTGATCGGCCGACCGGGCGGCCGGCCGCTGCGCGAGGGGACCGCAAGCGGCGAGGCTCCGCTCTTCTATTGCGCGAAGAACGCCCGTCGCATCGGCGTTTGCCGCGAGGCGGTCGATAGGACCTCGGCGGCGCTCAGCGCGCCTCGGTGCCAGTCGCCTTAGCGCCCAACAGGTCCCCCACTTCCATCAAAGTTGGGGAAGCACCGCTGACTTTCGCCTAGGCGCTTTCCGTTCTCTCGTCGACGCAACTCGACGCGCCGCGGCCAGGGCGGCTCGCGCCCACACGACAAGCTCATCGGGCTCGTCGAACAGCCGCTCGGGTGCCCGCCAAAAGGAGAGGTCTATCGTGCTGCCCTTCTTCTCGTAGTTGAGGGGCGGATAGGACGCTGCTTCCTTGAAGGCCGCCCGGTTGTGGTCATCAACCCGGAAATAGAGCGTATTTTCCGTCACTATCCCGAGCATCACCCCGTCGCAGAATACGCCGGTCATGCCGAACATACGCCGCATTGTAACCCCGCCGAGCGGAGCGAGTTGCTCGCGCAAGAACTCGGCAAAGCTGTCGCTGGCAACCATCCTCAATCCTTAGCATCGATCGATCCTCAATCCTTAGCATCGATCGATGCTGTGCGCATCCGGTCCGCAGGCCGGGCGGTGCTCGCCCGCTGCGCTTTTCCATAAATCGAAAAACCACGCTCATCCGCACCCGAAGCATGCCATGCGCGGCGGCGGTTTTTACGGCGCGCGGGGTGCGCTGACGGGCGAGGATAAATCCTATGCGACTGGATAACGAGCGCGCGCTGGACCAACGAAACAAAATAGCCGAGAGTCAGACCCACCTCGTCGTTCGGATAGGCCTCTAACGGGACGCGAAATCCTAGGAGATCAGCGATGACCGCCACCCCATTTGATTCAACGACTCGGCCAAGCGCCATCCCTGTGCGCGACGCGCTGCCATGGGCGGTTCTCGGTGGCCTGGTCCTGTTGCTGGCGATCTACTTCGTTGGCGTTGAAGAGGGGGCGACCTCGCTGATCACCGGCATGTATGTACATGAGTTTGTCCATGACGGACGTCATCTGCTCGGCTTTCCTTGCCACTAAGCGGAAACCGCGTCATGGCGGGGACGCTGCTGCTCCGCGGGATGCTTGTTGGCATCGTCGTGGGCTTACTCTGCTTCAGCTTTTTGAGGATCGTCGGCGAGCCACAGGTTGATCGCGCGATCGCTTTCGAAACCCAGCTTAACGAAGCCAAGGCTCGTGACGCGGCGCGAGCCCTGGTCGCGAAGGGATTGCCGGCACCAAACGAGGCGCCGGAGCCCGAACTTGTCAGCCGCCAAGTTCAGGCCGGGATCGGTTTGTTCACCGGCGTCATGGTTTACAATGTGGCGTTCGGCGGCCTGTTCGCTCTGGCTTTCTGCTTGGCCTACGGCCGCATGGGCGATTTTGATCCACGGACCACAGCAGCCTTGCTAGCGGCTTTCGGCCTCGTCGCCGTCTATGTCGTCCCGAGTCTTAAATACCCGGCAAGTCCGCCCGCGGTCGGCGATCCCACAACCATCGGCATGCGGACAGCGCTGTATTTCAGCATGATCGCGATTTCGCTCGCGGCGATGATCGCGGCCGGAATGATGCGCCTGCGGCTGCTCCCCCGTCACGGCCCTTGGAACGCGTTTTTGCTCGCGGCGGGGGCGTATCTGATCGTTGTGGTCGTCGTGGGTCTCGCCTTGCCCCCCGTCAATGAGGTGCCGGCAGAATTCCCCGCCGTCGTGCTCTGGCGGTTCAGGATTGCGTCGGCGGGCGCGCAATTGATCACCTGGACCACGCTCGGCCTGCTCTTTGGCGCGCTGGCTGAGCGCGTCCTCGCTCGGCCGCCAGGCGTCGTCCGGTACTCCGGCGGGGGCTCGTCGCCGCGGCGCCAGCGGCTTTTGTGAAGGCCTAGCAAGGTCACAGGCACTGCTGACCGAAGCTTGCAGCCCGATGGTCTGGGCATGGACGGCAGCGGGACCCGGCTGGTCGGTTGCCGACGCCGTACCCACACGCTGCGAGCAATTCAAGATCGACGCCTCGACCCACCACATCCGCATGAGATGGCCGGTCGCGGAGGAGACCGTCGTGGCCGCGTTTCGGACCAGTTCCTTGGATAATGCTGGCATCTTGCCAAACTCGCAGCAGCGTGCACCAATCCGTCCGAACGCACATATCGAGTTTTCGCGTAGGACGAGCAGATGTCCGAAGGGGCGCGTGAAGCTGGTCGGCTCACGGTCTTTCTGTCGTACAGCCGCGATGACCTGAATTTTGCCGATCAGCTCGAGGCGGCACTCCAGTCGCACAAATACGACGTCACCATTGACCGCCAAGGCATTTCCGGCGGCGAGGACTGGAGGGCCCGCTTAGGTGGGCTCATCCGCGACGCAGACACGATCATCTTTGTTCTGTCGCCGTCATCCGCGGGCTCGGAACTGTGCAAATGGGAGGTCGAGGAGGCGTCTCGCCTCGGCAAACGCATCATTCCCGCACCCTGTAGGCCACTGGGGGATGCAACCGTGCCGTCTCAACTTTCCGCGCTCAACTACATCTTCTTTTACGCGGAGCCACGGTTGCCGGGCTCCGGCTTCGGAACGGGACTCGCGCAACTTGTGTCGGCGCTGGACACCGATCTCGATTGGCTACGCGAGCACACTCGACTATTGCAGCGCGCGAGCGAATGGGATTCTGCGGGACGCACCGAGTCTCGGCTTCTCTTCGGAGACAGCATCGCCGAGGCCAAAGCGTGGGCCGCGCGTCGTCCGAAGGATGCCCCCGAGCCGACTGCACTGCACTACGAATTTGTTCGGGCGAGCGAGGAAGCCGAGGCGAGAAGGCAAGACGCCGAGCGCCAACAGCTTGAACAGATGGCCGAAACGCAGGCCGACAGAGCAGAAGCGCTGGCGCAAAGGGAGGAGGCTCAAAAGCGCGAGGCAGAACAAGCACGGCGCGTGGTGCAGCGAACGCTGATCGGAATGGCCGTTGCCATCGTGCTGTTCCTTGCCACCGCGGCGCTCGCGGTCGGGCTGGTCGGCGCGTCCGTCGAAGCCGACGATCGCTCGCAGGCGGCCAATACAGCCGCCCGCGAGGCGGCTCAACAGACCGTGCATGCCCAAACTCTTGTCGCTCGGCTCGAAAACGAGCGGGGACACCGGTTTGAGGCCGCGTCGGCAGCTCTGAGCGGTATGGTTCTCCCGTTCAGAAACGACGGGGGCCCGACTCAGCGGGAACTGTACGCCGAGCTGGTGCGAGCCTACTCGGCCGACCGCTTCCTTGTGCCGCCCCTACGACACGCGGATTCTGTGATGGCTGCGAGCTTCGATCCCAAGGGCGGGCTCGTGGTGACCGCCTCAGCCGACAATACCGCTCGCATCTGGGACGCAGGCACGGGCGAACCGATTGATCAGCCACTGCGACACGCTGGTCCAGTGCGCGCCGCTAGTTTCGACCCAACGGGGGATCGGGTTGTCACAGCATCTGACGACGGGACAGCCCGGATCTGGATGGTCCACACAGCCGAACCGGTCGGCAAGACGATGACGCACACGGCTGGAACCCGCGCAGTAGCTTTCGACCCAAAGGGAGACCGCGTTGTTAGCGCCTCAGAGGACAATACCGTGCGGGTATGGGATGCCCATACCGGCGAGCCGATCGGTGAGCCGCTGCATGAAGGCGGCGTCCGCGCCGTCAGCTTTGATCCCACCGGCGAGCGTATTCTCACCGCGTCCGATGACCGCACAGCTCGCATCTGGAACGCACATACCGGTGAGCCGATCGCTAAGCCGCTCCAGCACTTACCAACTACAAAAGCTATGTTTTTTACCAATGTCACAGACGCCCGCTTCGATGCCAAGGGCGAGCGCGTGGTTACAGCCTCCGCAGACGGCACCGCCCGGATCTGGGACGCGCGTACCGGCGACCCGATCGGCAAGCCACTGCAACACGCAGGCGTCGTCTGGGCTGCGGCTTTCGACCTCACGGGCGGGCGCGTCGTCACTGCCTCTCAGGATCAAACCGCCCGCATCTGGGACGCCCGCACGGGTGAGGCGATCGGCAAGCCGCTACAGCACGAAGGTCCGGTTTTGTCCGCCGCCTTTGACCCGACGGGCGAGCGCATCGTCACCGCGTCGATGGACAATACCGCCCGCATCTGGGACGCCCGCACCGGCGGGGCGATCGGTCAGCCGCTTCAACATACAGGCTGGGTTTACGCTGCTGCCTTCGACCCAAAAGGCGAAAGAGTGGTTACAGCTTCCGCTGACAGTACCGCCCGAATCTGGGACGTTCCGAACCAGCGAACCGCTGGGCCAGCCGGTAAAGCAGAAAGGCTCGGGCAATATTCCCGCCCTCGACCTACCAAGCAAACGCGCCGTCACACATGTTCGTGTTTGGGAGACCCACGCCTCCGAGCTCATTGGGAAATCTTTGCCAGATTCAGCAGGTGTTTACGATACCGACTCGACTGGCGATCGGATCATCGTTGCGCCCACTCTCGACTATCATGTCGCCCAAATCTGGGATATCCGCTCCGGCGCGCCGATCGGAAACCCACTGCATCATGACGGCGAGATATTCACGGCCACGTTCGATACGTCGGGCGAGCGAGTCGTCACTGCATCCCAGGACTGGACGGCCCGTATCTGGGATGCGCGCACCGGCGAGCCGATTGGCAAACCGCTGCAACACGCAGGCGTCGTCGAGGCGGCGGTGTTCGACCCGAAGGGTGAGCGCGTCGTCACCGCCTCCTTCGATCACACCGCTCGCATATGGGACGCGCGCACGGGCGAGCCGATCGGGAAGCTACTACAACACGATGCACCCGTCTCGAGCGCGTTTTTTGATCCCCAGGGCGAACGAGTTCTCACTACGACTATGAATACAGACCGGCAAGGTCCAATTTCTCGGGTCTGGCGCATCCTACCTAGCGGTCAGACTCTGGTTGACGAAGTTCGAGCAGCGCTGGGTCCCCGCGCTCCAGAACCCTTAAGACTGCCCGATAATGTGAACCGGCAAGAGAGCTACGCCGCTCTAATGGCATTAGGCGCGCAGACGCTGTTCGCCCGCACACAGAGTTTGTTTCAACCCCATTGACTGCGAGCATGGTGTTGATGGGCTCGCCCGTGTTTCCCGCCTCCGCTTCTGTCCCGGATTAGTCCATGGTTCTTTAGACTTGCGTCTCGAAGTCGCGCGCAAACCAGGATCCTATCGGCTCTGATTCTCCAATCCAACTGGGGCATATGACCGCCGATCCTGCCCCCTTCAGCGGGCCTCGGTGCCGAGCGCCATGGCGCCCGGTTGCACCGTCGGCTCCTCGTCGCCGATCCCCATCGCCCTGCCGTGTGTCTCGACGGCGAGAAAGACAAAGGACAGTCCGACCAGGAGCATGGCGAAGGCGAGGAACAAATAGGCCGGCAACACCGCGTCGGAGGTCGCTTGCGGCGATACGACGTTGCTGCTGCCGGCGATCAGCGCGAGGCTCAATGGGCCTAGGATCTTGCCGACACCGTTCGCCGCCTGTCCGAGACCCGAGGAGCGCGCGCCGAGGCGCGCGCCATAGCGCTCGACCGTATATGGCGCGAAATTGGCAAAACCGCCCTCGATAAAGAAGGTCGAGGCGCACAGCAGGAGCACCATTACCGGCAAGCCGCCGACAATGAGATTGCTGTAATAGCCGGCGGCGGCGAGGGCGGCGACGCCGCCGAACCCCCAGACCGCACCCAGCCAGCGACGGCCGGTCAGCGGCGCCAGCAATGTGACGATAATCTTGCCCGTGACCCCGCCGAGAGTGACGAACACAAAATACTTGGCTGCCTGAGGGACCGGGACGCTGAGCACCATCGCGACGATTGTCGGCCCCCAGAGATACACGCCATAGCCTGCGACCGACGAGCCGCCCCAGATGATAACGGTTTCCCAAAACAAGCTCGGCCGGCGATAGAGCTCCGAAAGACGCCCGCGCGGCTCGGCCGTTGGTGCCTGGGTCGGCAACGGTACCGATTGCAGCGGCGCTCCCAGGTACTTGGCGACTTCGGCGCGCGCGCCCGAGAACCGGCCTTTTGCCGCGAGCCAGCGCACCGATTCAGGCACGTAGAACCAAATCAGCACCCCGACGATTGCCGGCGCCATGCCGAGCATCGCAACACCGCGCCAGCCGATCGGCTCGATCAGCGCGGCCGAGACCGCCGAAGCGAGAAAGCCACCGGCCGAGGCGAAGACCAGATAAAAGCTCGTCAGCAAGGTCCGGTGTCGCGTCGGCGTCAGCTCGACCTGGATCGCCAGCGACGGAGTCACCCCGGCGGTCAGCCCGACCCCAATGAAGAAGCGCAGGACAGCGAAGACCTCCCACGCGCCGGCCGGCACGATACCCATCAGCCCGGAGCTCACGGCACAGATCAAGGTGCCGATGATCATCGTGATCTTGCGTCCCCACGTGTCGGACAATCCGCCAAAGACGAGCGCGCCGAGGATCGCGCCGACGCCGCCGCTGTAGAGGATCACCGCCGACTGGCCGTAGGTCAGATGCCACTGCGGAGCCAGCACCGCGAGCAGGTAGCCGACCACGAGGAAATCGAAGAATTCGAGGACGAACAGCGCCGACAGCAAGGTGAACGCCACCCAATAGCGCCGGTTGAGCGGGGCCGCATCGAACAGCGCCAAAAGGTCGTCGGAAGTTTGTCCAAGCATCGTTCCCTCCCGCCGGCGCCGTCCCCACGCCCCGGCTTCCCGTTTGTTCTACAACGATAACGATTATGTGCGCCGCCGCCGACCGTCAACCATCGGCCGAGTGGTACCCACGAAAGAGGTGGCTCCTGTCAACTCTTTCTCCGTCACCCTCGCGAAAGCGCCAGGGCATGCACACATTTCGGTATTACAGGTCGAACGTGGTCCGCCGGATTCTCCCTCTCCGCCTTTGGGCGGAGAGGGCAAAAACCTTACGTCTCGGTCGCCGTTGTCGGGTCGATCATGCGGCGGACTTCGGTGACCCTGTTTGCTGGAAAGCCGCTGCGCCGGGCGTGCTCTTGGATGATCGCCTCGTCTTTGGCGAGGTAGACGCAAAAGGTCTTGTCGTTGGCGACGTAGCTCTCGACCCATTGGATGTCGGGACCGAGTTCCTTGAGAGTCGCGTTCGACTTTTGCGCCGCCTCCCGCAGAGCCTGCCGCTCGGCGCTGCCGATCGCCGGCAATTCGCGTTCGATGATGAATTTGCGCATGGGTCCTCCCTTCGGTGATGGCGGCTGATACCAAACAAGATTACCGCGCGGCGGTAAAGCGCGGCATCACCCGTTCGGCGAAGAGGCGCATCGAGGCCTGTGCCGCCGCGAGCGGCATCAGGTTGAAATTGACTTGCAATGAGGCGTGCTCGAAGCCACCGAACTCCTCCCGGCTGCGCTCGATCGCAGCGCTGATCTCGTCTGGCGAGCCGATCCAGGCGGCACCGCTGGCGATCTGGTCGGCGGCCGTCGATTGGCGCAGCTTGTCGATCATCCGGTCGTAGCCCGGGTAGTCCGCCGAGGCGCGCCCGTCGAGCCAGTCGCCGGCGGCCTCGACCAGAGAGTGCAGATAAGCGTCGAGCAGCGGGCCGGCCACGGCGCGGGCGCGCGCCCCGTCCTCCTCGCAGAACATGTGGAAGGCCAGCATGACCTCGCCCGCGCCCGGGTGGCCGGCCTCCTTCCAGGCCGCACGGTAGGCGCCGAGCAGCGGACGCATCATCGCACCGGTCAGCGGGATCGCCATGATCGAGTAGCCCTTACGGCCGGCGAAGGTGAAAGAGCCGGGGGTGTTTTGCGCCGCGATGTAGAATTTCGGGCGCGGCTTTTGGGTCGGGCGCGGCAATGATGTCGTGTTCTCGATCGTGTGGAAGTGGCCGCGATGGGTCACGTTCTCCCTCGTCAGCAGCAATTCGACCTGCTCGAGGCCCTCGCGGAAGCGCGCCACCGATTCATCCGGCGAGCGGCCGAAGCGGCGAAACTCGTGCGGCAAAAAGGCGCGCGCAAAGCCGACATCGAGGCGGCCGTCGCTGATCGCGTCGAGCATGCCGATTTCGCCGGCGAGCTTTAGCGGGTGGTTGAAAATCGGTAATACGGCACCAGTCACCAGGCGTGCGCGGCGGGTTCGTTGGGCGGCGGCGGCGAGGAACAGCATCGGGTTGGGGCTGTATCCGCCGTAGTAATGAAAATAATGCTCGACGATGCGGATGTGCGAGAACCCGAGTTTTTCGGATTCCTCCGCAAGACGCAGCGCGTCGCGAAAATAATCGGAGCCGGATTTCTGATCGGGTCGGACGTCGGGAAAAAACTGTAGGCCGAACTGCATGGCACGCTCCGCGCCGGCCGAAGATAAGCGCGATGGGCCAGCCGTCAACCGTCAAAGCAGCCCACTTGACGGTTACCCGTCGAGAATGATTCGATCGGCGCTGATCAGCAGGAGACCTCAAAGATGGCGGACACGGCGATTTGGAATTTCAAGCAGCTGGCGCACCACGAGCTCGATGGGTTCGGCGGGATCGGCGAGGGCATGTCGATCCAGATCGCCAAGGACGGGCGCCGCATTCTATGGCTCGCCCATGAAAGCGCGCCGAAGAATTTCACCGCGGTCGATGTCAGCGATCCGCGCGCGCCGAAACTTGTCGCGCGGGCCGACCTGCCGCAATCGCATATGCGCTCGAACTCGCTGGAAACGGTCGGCGACATCATGGCGGTCGCCTACCAGACGACGCGTCCGGGATTGCAGCCCGCGGGCTTCGAGCTGTTCGACATCTCGGTGCCGGAGAACCCCCGCTCGATCACCTTTTTCGACTGCTCGGGGCCGAATTCGCGCGGCGTCCACCAGCTGTGGTTTGCCGATGGGCAATACATCCATATGAGTTCCGGTTCGCCCGATTTTGTGCCCAGCCATCCGAAGGATGACCAGTTCTACCGCATCATCGACGTCAAGAACCCGTCGAAGCCGGTCGAAGTCGGCCGCTGGTGGCTGCCCGGGACGCGCGAGGGCGACAACGAGCTGCCGCCGGTGCGCCACCCCGGAAATGCCGACACCGGCTTCCGCCCGCATAACACCAATGTCTATCCCGAGCGCCCGGACCGGGCCTATCTCGGCTATATCGACGGCGGGCTCGTCATCCTCGACATCGCCGACATGGCGCACCCGAAGATGGTGGCGCGCTGGGATTACCACCCGCCCTATTTCGGTTTTACCCACACGGTCGTCCCGTTCTTCGACCGCAACCTGCTGATCGTCAGTGACGAGTGCACCCGCACCGAGGGGGAGGACTGGCCGAAGCTCGTCTGGATCGTCGACGGGCGCGCCGAAACCAATCCGGTACCGATATCGACCTGCCCGTTGCCGCCGCTCGAGAATTTCATGCGCCGCGGCGCCCGCTACGGCGCGCACAACCTCTATGAGAACCTGCCCAAGCCGAACGCGTGGAAATCCGATCGCATCGTTCTTGCCACCTTCTTCAACGGTGGACTGCGGGCCTACGACACCTCGAACCCCTACCAGCCGGCCGAGGTCGGGTATTTCGTCCCCGAGCCGCCGGCGCGGGCGCCGAGTGGTGCGATCCAGATCAACGACGTGTTCGTCGACGAGCGCCAGATCGTCTATACGGTCGACCGCCACGTCGGCGGGCTCTACACGCTCGAAATGGGGTTCTGAGACGGGACCCGAAGCGCTTTTCGGCGGCAAGGACGCCTCGCTTTTCGGTCGGCGTCAGCGGCGCGCGCGGGGGGCGCGGGTCCCGGTCATCGTGGTGACCGGGTTTCTCGGCTCGGGCAAGACGACCCTGATCCGCGCATTGCTCGACAAGCCGGAGGGTGCCGGTACCGCGGTCGTCGTCAACGAGTATGGCGAGATCGGCATCGACCACGCGCTGTTGCGGTCGAGCAGCGACGCAACGGTGCTGCTCGGTAACGGGTGTCTCTGCTGCAACGTCCGCAGCGACTTGCAGGAAACCCTGCGGACCCTGTTCGCCGATCGCGCGCGCGGCGCGGTGCCGAGCTTTGTGCGAGTGGTCATCGAGACCTCGGGGCTCGCCGACCCCGGGCCGGTCTTGCAGACCTTCGCCACCGACCGTGCGCTCGGCCGCGAATTCCATTTGCAGGCGCTGGTCTGTGTCGTCGATGCCGTTGCGGGCGAGGCCAATTTAGAGCGCATGCCCGAGCCGAGAAAACAGGTCGCACTCGCCGATCGCATCATCGTCACCAAGAGCGACCTCGCCGATGCCGGCGCGACCGAGTGGCTGGTCGAACGGATCGCCACGCTGAACCCCGCCCCGGTCGGCGTTGCCAGAAATGGCGAAATCGACCCGTCCTTTCTGCTCGACGAGCCGGTTGCCGTCCGGCGCAATTTCGACCTCGCCGAGGCCGACCACACGCACGGGCTCGACAGTTTCTCCCTGATCTTCGACGAGCCGCTGAGCTGGCCGGGCTTCGAGCAGGCGATGGCGGTGCTGATGAGCTTGCGCGGGCCCGATCTGCTGCGCGTCAAGGGGCTCGTGGCGCTCGCCGAATGCCGCGGGCCGGTCGTCGTTCATATTGTCCAGCATGTCGCCCACCCACCGGTCGAGCTCGAAGATTGGCCCGACGACGACCGCCGATCGCGGCTGGTCTTTGTCACCCGCGGCCTGCCGCGCGAACCCGTAGCACGGCTCTTTGCCTCGATCGCCGCCTTCGCCGCAGGCGGCGCCCCAGTCGGCTAGGATAGGCCGGCTAGGATAGGCCGGCTAGGATAGGCCGGCTAGGATGCGTCGGCGAAGCCTCCGTCGGTTTTCTTTACACAGGCCGGAGACGGCGGACGAGCCGAAGCCAAAGTCGACGATAGCCCCGAAACCTCTGGAAAATCAGCACTATGGCAGGTTAGCAACGGATCTCCAGTGCTCCTTCTCCGGCCGGCGGAACCTGGCGCACGGCTGAGCACCGTCGGAAATTTTTACAGCCGGTAGGGTTCGCCACGAGAGTCTAACGCCTCGGAGTCGAAGCAATTCCCGCGGATTCGGGGTTAACCGCGGGGCCCGGCGCCCGGCGTCGGAGGCACGGTTCTCCAGCGGCGAATGCCCATAGAGCGTTGATCTTCCTGGGGTGTTGTGCCGTCCTTGGCACATCTTAACGATGTTAATTACACGTTGTCAGGATCTAAAGTCATTAACACCCGTTAAGAGAATCTAATTGCTCGTATATGTCGGTATTCGTTACACATAAGTATCAAAATTAACTAATTAATCTTTTGATTATTTGATTTAAATAGATAATTTAGGATGGCACGACGTTTGCTTCTAAAATCATATCTAGAATTTTTGTCAGGAATACAGCCATGAGCAGAAAGCCTCTCAGTCGGGTCGCGTTGGCCGCCGGCCCGCTTGTTTGGGCGTCGGCAACGCTGCTGGTGACGTTGAGCGCCCACGCCAACCTTTTCGAACTACAGCTTTCCGAACCGGGTTTTTCGACCCAGACAGTGGTCGGCACCACACCGAGCGTCGTCTTTAGTCCCTCCTTTGGTACCTTCAGCGTCACCATCGACGGCGGTATATCCACCACCGTTCCGCAGATCGACCTCTCATCGACCGACATCTCGACGAGTACGCCTGGAGTATTGACGCTCGAGCTGTCGGAGACGGGGCTGCTCTCGCCTGCGGGGCTGACGCAATGGGCGACCCAGTTCGCGATCAATGACAGTGATCCAGGGTCCTCGGTTAAGCTGCAGAGCTTTCTTGACTTGACCAACACCATTTTCGGTACCGGAACACCGCTAAGTACGCTGTCTTCGGCCACCAACCTGATCACTCTCTCGGACACGGAGAGTGCGAACATCTCCACAACGCCATACGCGTTGACCTTAATCATGACGGTCAACTCAGCCGGAGCGGGCACTTTCAGCTTGGATGGATCGCTACAGCCAGTTCCCGAGCCGGCCTCGCTGACCTTGCTCGGCACGGCGCTCGTCGGGCTGGGTTGGCTGGGTCGCCGCCGCCGCAAGCAAGCGTAGAAAAGAGAAGACGCTTCAGAAGGCACCCCGCTGGGCTCGGTTCGGAGTGCAAACTCTGATCGAGCCCAGCGCGGCCCCGAGACGGCCGCGAACCTGACACGGGGTCTCGCACGTGACCCCGTCGCCCGGCTCTTCGCCGGCATTACCGCGATCGGACCGGGCTGGTGCCGGGTCAGGCGCCTGCGCCGAATCACGTCCGGGTGGCGCGTGGGAAGAAATATTGGCCAAGCAGGATGCCGGCCAGGAGGACGCCGGCAGCGGATAAAGCGGGGTTGGCTGGGAAGAAGCCGACCGCCAACGTAGACAGCGCGCCGTTAGCCAGCTGCATAACGCCGTAGAGGCCCGCGGCGGCGCCGATCATTTGCGGGTCGGTGCTGATAGCACTGGTGATCGCCACCGGGCCGGAGGCGCCGACGCCGATCGAAAAGAGGATCATCGGCAAGAGCACGGTCGCAAGGTTGAGCATGCCGGTCGCCGCCGCAATAAAGAACAGAGCGGCGCCCAGCACGGCGACGGCGCTCGTCACGCGCAGCAGCAGAGTCAGGCGCATGCGGGTCGCCAGCCGGCTCGACGCGAAGCTACCGATCGGGATGCCGCTCATCACCGCCAAGTAGTAGAGCCCGACCTCGGTCGCCGGGCGATGGAGCATCTGCGTGAAGATGAACGGCGAGGCCGTCAGATAGGCGTAGAAGCTGGTGCTGGTAAAAGCGCCGCCGAACATGTAGCCGCGAAAAGCGCGGGAACGCAGCAGGGCCAGATAACTGCCGAGCATGCGGCCCGAGCCCGCGATGCCGCGCGAAGCCGCCGTCTCCGGCAACGCCAGCCAGACGCCGCCCAACGTGACGACCCCGAGCGCCACCAATGCGACAAAGATCGAGCGCCAGCCGAACCACGCGCCGAGAAACCCGCCGACCGCCGGGCCGAGACCGGGCGCGAGGCTCTGGAGCAGGGTCAGCAAGGCCATGCGCGAGGCGGCCTGCCCGGCAGCGACGCTGTCGCGCACGATTTGCGCGGCCGAGCACCAATCCGCCGCAGCCGCCCACCGCTTGGCCCACGCGCGCGATCAGCAGGGTCGTTATGCCCGCCGCCCAGCCGGCGACCGCGCTCGCCACGACATAGAGACCAAGCGAGATCAGCAGGGTCGGCCGTCGCCCGAACTTGTCGGAGACCGGGCCGTACAGCAATTTCCCGCCGGCGGTGCCGAACAGATAAAGCGTGATCGCCAGCTGTATCGTGCCGCGTGAGACCCCAAAATCAGCGGCGGCGAGCGGCAATACCGGCACCATAATATGCATCGCCAGGGTGCCCGTTGCGGTGACCCCCACCAGCACCCAGAACGGCGCCCGCCACCTCGCGCGCGGACCGTGTCCTCACCCGGCCGAGAATATCCGACCCGATCATCCCTCATCCGGCGCCAATTCCCGATGCCCCGCTCCCGTAGCGGCAAGCACCGTGCCAGGAGCCGCGCTCTGCGGTAGCCGGCCGAGGAGGATGTGACGGCACACGACACACGATCTGATCGCCCCGACAGCTTCAGAGTCTGGTTCAGGGTATATAAAAATATCGTAAATTTATCTCGAGATCGATTTTTGAAAACTCGGGTGTTGACATCTGGATTTCGTTGCACCAAATGAGGCGCATCGAGGCGGCTCGTTTCGAACCAGGGCCATAATGTCGGCAAAGCCACTCCCCAGCGTCTCTCCTTAATCCCTTACGAGGTCAATATGGACACCAGACTGAACCCCACCGACGGACATCTGATCGCAGGAGTTAAAATTAATGGCAACCAGTTTCTCGGCCGCCTTAAGGCCACCCAGTTGTTTCAGATTGCCCCTAATCCCCGTGATTCAGAAGATCGAAAAAAAATGGACGCTAGTAAGGAACTCCAAGATCTCCGAGAAATCCGCGATGAGGTTCAGCGCTTATTTGCGGGAGCTAAGGCGAAAAACGTGCCGGTGTACGCCGATTACATAGTGGATGTGCATTCTGGTGAGGTAGACGGCATTACCCCTCCGATCATTCTTTACTCAGAGGACGAGCTAGATCACGAAATTGACGAAGCCGGCAAGGGCTTCATCCAAGTCCCCTACGATAAGCGCCTCGTCGCGATCGACGGTGAGACCCAACTCGCCGCACGATTCGAGGCGGCTAATCTTATGCCCGACACCAAGAACGAATTTGTCGCCATCTATATTTGTCATGGCAGAGACAAGCTGTGGGCGCGCCAGTGTTTCCACGATCTGAGTGTCCTCGGCGTGCGACCGAACGCGGCACTTAGCATCGGCATGGACGCCCGTGACCCGTTAACCCGGGTTGCACGAGAAACCGAGCGCCAAGTACCGTTCTTCCGAGATCGTGTGAATAAGGCGCGACGCCAATTGGGTGCTCATGACAAAGACGTTGTGACAATCACCTCCCTTCGGGGCGCTTGTATCACGCTCGCCGAAGGAATAGGCGGAGTGAAATACGGAACCCGGCCTGTGCCTCTTCCCGCCGATCGCGTGCAGCGGGTACTTCAAGTCACCGTGGAGTGGTTTAAGGCCGTAACCGACGCGATCGGTCCGGCAATGGAGGATCGTGAGAACAAATTGGCGTCGGCCCCGACCGTTCTCGCTGCGATTGGCGCAATGGGCCACGAACTCGTCAACATCGATGAGCCGACAGTGCGCGAGGCTAAGACGGCTGCACTAGTTAGAAAGCTGAGGACCGTGGACTGGCGCCGCAGCAAGCACTGGGAAGGCATAGCCGGCAAGTTCAACCCAAAGGGAACATTGTCGGTCGGCGGCAGCAAGGAAACCGCATATGCCGTCTACGAGGCGTTAAATGATGAAACTTCCCCGGGCTATGTAAGCGTTCGCACCCAGATGACGGCCCAGGCGGCCGAGTAATTGCCAGAGCCGGCGTTTGCGGGCGTTTAGGCGCCCGCAAACGGGTCCCAACCGCAACGCCTTCTGCGCTCGTTGTCTGTCAGGGGTTTCCGGAAAATGCTCAAGTGCCACGAATGTTGCAGTAAGCAGATTTCCGTCTGGGGCGGACTCTGGGTGGATTTTTACGAGGGCGGCCATCGTGAGGTCGATGATCAAGAGCTTGACGAATTCGAGCCCAGATTTGGCGATTCGATGTTCTGCCGCGCATGTGGTTTTACCTGGACATACGGGCATCCTTCGTAAGCGTCGACGGTCCGAGGCAAACGCCTCGCCGCTGTGGCCGAACTTTTAATCCCGTCAGCGCTTCGCTAGCGCGCAGCCTGTTACGGACGCCTTTCGCACTACATGAGATATGATGCAGTCCCGTGCTCGGTCACGTTTCGGGCGATCCGGTGCACCCGCCGGTGGCCTTGCGAAATTTCGGCGGCGGGTTCAGCCACATCGGTCTTCGCCACTTTAAGTAACTTGATGTCTTTTTAGCGGTGAGATTCCCAGCTCGTCTGGGGGCTCGCCCGGTGCCATCGCGCCGATCGTCTTCTTGTTTGCGCCCCACGCGATATCCATTTCCGTCATCGTCCAACTGCTCTCGACTGTCGACTTCGAGACGACCGCCACCGCTGCGTCCGTCTTATCCAGCTTCTTTACCAGGGTCTCACGCCCATCAGGCTCCTGGCGGGATCGTGTCATCGGCCATTGACGTTGCGGCACCAGCATCGGCCAGAGCGCAGCGGATATTATCGGCGAGCTTCTTTTCATCCCGGTTGTAGAAAATGAATACGTTAGTCATCGAGCTTAACCTTCGTCTGCCGCTTCGCCCCGATCCTTCGCCCGACTTGTCGTAGGTAGGTATCGAACTCGTTGAGGTGACTGTGTCGCTATTCGGGCGCAAACGGGGCCAAAGTCATCTGTAGTTGTGACTACAAAAACAAAATCATCAGCTGCAGTGCCTTGCCGTCCAATAATGGCGCTTCAAAGCCCGCGTCCGGTGGTGCCGCCTGAAATTGGATCCCGCGCCGGGGAAGCGCCGGGAACTGGGAACGGCGAACATCTGGGCAGATGGAAGACGGTAGACGGAGATCACCGAGCGCGACTACCCACATGATACGGTAGAGGTGTATCGTGCTTCTGGGAGGAGACAGAACGTTATGGTTCACGAAACGGGTTGACGATGCGGACTCGGCCATCGACCACGATCCCATCCTGGATATCTTCGGACCAGAGAGTGTCGCAATCGGCGTGCAGGGCTGAGGCGGCAACATCGCATCGAAGATTGACAGTCCGTAGCGCTCTGCGAGTGCTAGTCCCGTGTCGTGAATGTCGATCGTGAGAGGCTGCACCGGCAGCAGGCCGCGGATCATGGACAAGGACGCGCGCGTTTCGGTCCATGCCATGCCCATGCTGCGGCGGGCGACATTGGTGATCTCGTTTAGTACGTGTACGATTATCACGCCGCCAGCGCCGATCAGCTCTTCGGCTCGGTCCGCCTTGGCGGGATCACTGGATGCGACATACAACAGCACGTTGGCGTCAAAAAAAGTGCCGGGCATACACCTCGTCCCGGTCGAACTTGAAGTCTCCGGGAAGGCGCCCGCGAAAAGCTCGCAGGCGCTTTAGCAGCTCTTCACGCCCGGGCTTACGCGACACGCCGAACTCGCGCTCGCCGGCAATATGGATTTCAATCTCGTCTCCCTCTTTGAGTTTCAGTGCGTCGACAATAGACGCAGGAAGGCGGACAATAGACCGCCCTACAGATCGAGCACCAGGCCGGGGTTGGCGCTGCCGGGCGTACCCGCGGCGGCGGGGACCGAACAGCACAGCAGTACCTGGCCTTCGCCGCGCGGCGCCAATGGCTCTTCGATATACTCGATCGCACCGCTAGTGAGCCGGGTGGCGCAGGTGCCGCAAATGCCCGAGCGGCAGCCGAAGACCGGCGCTAGCCCGACCGCTTCGGCAAGTTCGAGCAGGCTGCCTTTGTCACGTGACCACTCCGCGGTGACGCCGGATTTGGCGAAACGGATCGGCACCGAGCCGTCGCTCGGTTGGCCGATCCGCGCCTGGACCTCCGGTTTGAGCTCTGGCTTCAGCGCGGTGCCGGACCCGAACAACTCGTAGTGGATGCGCTCGCGGCGCACGCCGATCCCGGTCAGCCCGTCGTAGAGTGATTGCATGAACGGCGGCGGACCGCAGAGATAGAAATCGTAATCGTTAAGCGGCAGCAGTGCTTTCAGCACATCGATCGTGACATGGCCTTCGCCGTCATGGGTGATGCCGAGCCGGTCATCGGCCTCGGGCCGGCTGTAGCGGATATGCGCCGTCATCGCCGGGTGCTCGCGGGCGAGTTCCCTGACATGCTTGCCAAAGGCATGAACCCGCCCGTTATGGGTGCCGTGGATGAACCAAACCGGGCGGAACTTGCCGGTGCGGCAGCCCTCTTCGACAATATGGCCCGCCATTGCGATCATCGGCGTGATGCCGACCCCGGCGGAGACGAAGACCACCGGGCGCTCGCTTTCCGACGTCACCACGAACTTCCCGCGCGGCGTCGTCGCCTCGATGCGCGAGCCGGGTTTCGCGTTGGCATGTAGAAAGCGGGAGACCAGCGCATCCCCGTCGCCACGCCGGATCGACAGCCGGTAATGATCGGGGTTCGGCGTCGTCGACAATGTGTAGGTGCGCAGAGCCGGCTGCGGCTGGCCCGGGATTGTCACGCGTATCGGCAGGAATTGCCCGGGCACCCACGGATCGAGGGGTTTTCCGTCGGCGCGGCGCAGATAGAACGAGCTGATGATCTCGCTCTCGGGCTCGATCTTGAAGATTTCGAGCTCGACACAGGCGTTGCGCTCGCTGTCGGGGACCGCCGACGCATCGGGGAGCAGCGGGATCGTGCGCGAAACCGCCGGTGCAGCGACCGCGACGGCGGGCATCGGCGCCACCGGCTCACCGGTCACGGCATTGACGATCAGCTTTTGGAAATGGACGACGAGATGCTCGCTGTTCGTCAGAAACCGGCCGCGCTCGGGCAGGCCGCCCAACAGCCCGCGCTGCACCGAGTTGGTCAGCACGTCGTCCTCGGCGCCGACCTCCTTGTTGAAGGCGATCAGTTCCTTTGCGAATTCCTCGCTAACACCGGGCGCGAAATATTGTTCGGAAAAGCCCTTGGTCGCGTTCGCCCCGTCCGGGTTCCATACGTCGATCGACAGATTGGGAAAGCCCGGATTGATGTTGATGGTCATGTTTGGCCACAGCAGGTGGTATTGCGACTGCGCCACCTCGCCGCCGACGTCGTAGATCTTGACTTGGCTCCTGCCTTCGAGTGCGGACGGGCGCACCTGGCCGATCTGGCTCGAAAACCAGCCATGCGCCGTCAGATTATAGTTTTCCTGCCGCACGTCGATCGCCGCGCTGAAGCTCGGGTGTGCCACCGCGCAGTGGTAACATTCGAGGTAGTTTTCGAGCATCGTCTTCCAGTTCGAATGCGACCGCCAGTCCTCGCGCTCGTATAGTTCGAGGGTGCCGAGGTTGACGCCGCTGCCGGCGATGATGTCGAGCACCGGGCCGAAATAGGCGTGCAGCGGCGCGGCGTCGGGGTCGAAATTGACAAAGACGAACGGACCCAGCGCCTCGACCCTGAGCGGCAACAACGGGAAATTTTCGAGCCGGAAGTTCGGCTCGCTCGCCGAGCGCGGCGCGCCTTTGAGGCATCCGGTCAAATCATATGTCCAGGCGTGATAGCCGCATTGCATCACCTTGGCGTTGCCGCGGCCCTTCATGACCTCATGGCGGCGGTGCCGACAGACATTGACGAAACCCGCGAGCCCGGCATCGTTGCGAACGACGACCACCGGGACCCCGCCGGCGTAGCCGGTGACGTAGTCGCCGACGCTCTTCAGCTCATCGAGCGGGCCGATGTAGTTCCACGCCCTGCGGAAGATGCGGGCGATCTCCAGCTCGGTGATCGCGGGATCGGTGTACCAATGGGCCGGAAGCAACTCGCCGCGATCGAGTGCCGCGAGCAGCCCGGCGGGATTCTCGACGATCTGGCTCACCCGAACTCACTCCTGTAGTCGCGTATCAGCAGAAACGGGGTAAAGAGGATCAATGCGGCGCTGACGCACAACAGCGCCTGTAAAAAGCTCAGTCTGCTCGACGCGGCGGTCGCGAATCCGCTCGCCATCATCTGACCCACCGCGTAGGCAATGTTGTAAATGGCGTAAACTGCGCCATAGCAGGACATCTTCCGCCTGTCGACGGCGTTGCCCAATTCCGCCGATGTCGGGTTGAGCATAAAAGCGTAGCAGATGCTGACCACGCACAGGCTGACCGCGACAGCGATCGCACCTTCGTTCAGGCTGAGCAAAGGGAGGGCCGCCGCCATCGCCACTGTGCCGCCGGCGATCAGCCCGCGGATGGGCATTCGGTTTGAAACCCATCCGACGACTGGTGCGCTGAGGCCGTAGGCGATCGACCCGGCGGTGAAGATTAGGCCGATCACCCAGGGGGTCACTCCCGCGCGGATCAACTGCACGGGCAGGAGCGGCTCAATAATGCCCCAGCCGATCGCGGCGAGCGCCACCGCCGCGGCCGCCGTCAGAACTGACGTATCGACCAGCAGAGATCGGATATCGGGACTCGGCTCGCGGCTGCCCTGGTCGCGCGGCAGCAGGAAAACGCACAGCCCGGCGTCGACGGCAACCAGCACTCCGGTTACCGCGAACGGCAAGGTATAGCCGCCGGCCTCGTAGAGCGACCCGCCGATGACCGGCCCGAGCAGCGACCCGGCGGTGCTGCCCATCAACGCGAAGCCCATCATCTTGACGCGCTTTTCGTGGTGATGCTCGGCGATCAGCGCCAAGCCGGCGGTCCAGCTCGCGGCCGCCGCGGTCCCTTGAAACAAGCGGCCGAGCAGCAGCAGGGAGAAGTTCGGCGCAAAACCGCATAGGGCAAGTGCAGCCGCCGACAAGGCGACGCCGTAGATCATCGGCCGGCGGTAACCGATCCGATCGCCGAGATAGCCGAATAGCGGGGTAGCGACGAGGACGCCGACCGCATAGGCGCCATAGAGCAGCCCCAGCCGCTCGTCGCCGTTCGCGTGAGCCGGGGCGTAGGGGGTCAGCGGGATCAGCACGCCATAGATCAGGTAGTCGATAAAGAGCGCGAAGGCGACGACGCCTACGACGGTGCGCGACCCAGGCGCCGCGCGTGCTAACAAGGCGTGAACCCGATCAGCCTACTCTCCGTATCGCCAAAGCCCCGTCCCGATCGGGCAGGCACAGGCCGATCGATGCTGCGTGACGCGCCCACTTGCGGAGGTCGGTCGAACCGACTACATAGCAGCAGACGCATGCGATAATATCAATTATCAGGACGGATTTTAATGGATAATACACAAGAGGCCGCCGGGCTGGCGAATTCCACTGCCAGTCCGCTGCCAACCGCGTTCTGCAGCCGCAAAATTCCACTGCCGAGGCTCGGCAAATCGCATCCAAACGCCTGATAAATAATGCATTGTGAACACTAAGAGGCCCCTTTTCTGAGGCTGAAATTGAGTTTTCCGCTGTTGTCAGGGGAAATGCGCATCGTCCGCCGAGGCGCTCGCCCGTGAGCTGCGCGCAGCCACACCCCCGAACTTGCGATGCTCGTTGTCGCCAGCCGCTAGCTGCGGCATTCGCTCCTGGGACGCTACGCGCGGTTCATGCGGTTTTCGACTAACTCGTCGACGACACTGGGATCGGCGAGAGTCGTGACATCGCCGAGTGCGTCGTGCTCGTTCGCGGCGATCTTGCGTAAAATGCGACGCATGATCTTGCCGGAGCGAGTCTTCGGTAGACCAGGTGCCCACTGCAACAGATCCGGGGAGGCTATCGCACTGATTTCCTGGCGTACCCATGCGACGAGCTCGCGTTTGAGCTCCTCGCTTGGCTCCTCGCTCACCCTAAGCGTCACATAGGCATAGATGCCTTGGCCCTTGAGATCGTGCGGATAACCGACGACCGCGGCCTCGGCGACTTTGGGATGGGCGACGAGCGCGCTCTCGATCTCAGCAGTGCCGAGCCGATGGCCGGAGACATTGATCACGTCATCGACCCGGCCCGTCAGCCAATAGAATCCGTCCTCATCCCGCCGGACGCCATCCCCGGTAAAATAAAGCCCCGGAAAGCTCGAGAAATAAGTCGCCACGAAGCGGGGATGGTCGCCGAAGACCGTACGCATCATTCCCGGCCAGGCACGGCCGATGCAGAGATTTCCGTCGCCGGGACCGTCTACCCGTTTGCCGTCATTGTCGACGATGATGGGTTCGACGCCGAAGAAAGGTCGCGTCGCAGATCCAGGCTTCAAGGGTGTGGCACCCGGGATCGCGGTGATCAGAATCCCGCCGGTTTCGGTCTGCCACCAGGTATCGACGATCGGACAGCGCTGCTCGCCGACATGATCGTAGTACCATAGCCACACGTCGGGGTTGATCGGTTCCCCGACTGTGCCCAGGATCCGCAGCGAGCGCCGGCTCGTGCGCCTGATCCATTCCTCGCCTTCGCGCATCAGCGCCCGCAGCGCCGTCGGTGCGGTGTAAAAGATGCCGACGTTGTGCTTGTCGACAACCTGCCAGAACCGCGAGGGGTCCGGGTAATTGGGCACGCCCTCGAACATTAAGGTCGCGGCCCCGTTGGCGAGCGGACCGTAGACGATGTAGCTGTGCCCGGTTACCCAACCAACATCGGCGGTGCACCAGTAGACCTCGCCGTCGCGGTAATCGAAGACGTATTCGTGGGTCATCGAGGTGTAGACGAGGTACCCGCCTGTCGTGTGCAGCACGCCTTTCGGCTGTCCGGTCGAACCCGAGGTGTAGAGGATGAACAGCGGGTCCTCGGCCGACATCTCCTCGGGCAGGCAGTCGGGCGAGGCTGCAGCACAGGCCTCGTGATACCAGGTGTCGCGGCCATTTACCCAATCGATCGCGCCGCCGGTGTGGCGAACGACGATGACCTCGCGCACCTCCGGGCAATGCCGCAGGGCATTGTCGGCATTGCGCTTGAGCGGTACCGCTCGGCCGCCGCGTCGCCCTTCATCGGCGGTGACGAGTACGGTCGAGCGACAATCCTGAATACGGCCGGCCAGGCTGTCGGGTGAGAAGCCGCCGAACACGACAGAGTGGATCGCCCCGATCCGAGCGCAGGCGAGCATGGCCACCGCGATCTCGGGGATCATCGGCAAGTAGATTGTCACGCGGTCGCCCTTATTGACGCCTCGCGCCTTCAAAACATTGGCAAACCGACACACCGCTTCGTGCAATTCGCGGTAGGTGATGCGGCGGTCATCGCCGGGATCATCGCCCTCCCACAGGATCGCGGTTTGCTCCGCGCGGCGCGGCAGGTGGCGGTCGATGCAGTTGTACGAAGCGTTGAGCGTTCCGTCTTCGTACCAGGCGATATGGACGTCGCCCGCAAAAGAGGCGTTTTGCACCTTGGTAAATGGTTTGATCCAATCGATCCGCTTGCCGTGCTCGCCCCAGAAGCGGTCAGGATCGGCGAGCGATTCTCGGTAGAGCCGAAAATAATCGTCTTCGCGGATTTTGCCGACTTGCGGGTGGGCCGAGATCGGGATCACGCTCCGGCTTGACATGGCGGCTCCTCCTCGGCTGGCAACGCTTGCTCCTGCGTCACCCGTGTCTCCGAAGATTATTCCGCCCCGCTAAGCCTTTACAATACCCCTTCCGCGCCGTGCCGAGGTCAGTGCCGGGCCGACTGCCAGCTCGCGCGGCTTGCGATCAACGCCGCCTGGGTCCGGTTTGCCACATGCAGGCGTTTTATGATCTGCTTGACGTGCGCCTTGACCGTGCTCTCGGTCATGGTCAAGGCGTCGGCGATCAGCTTGTTCGACTTACCTTCCGAGATCAATGCCAGGACGTCGCACTGCCGCCTGGTCAGCTCGCGCCAGGGAGTGTCGCGCGCCCGCTCCATTCGCTCCGGAACCGGCTCGGACAAAGACAACGGCACATAGGTACCGCCGACGCGCATGCGCTCAAGCGCGCCCATCAAGACCTTGAGGCCATGACTGGTAGGCAGGAAACCTCGGGCGCCGGAACGAAGGATCACGCGCGCGCCCTCCGCGTCGTCGCACTCCGCGGTGACGAGGATCGGGGTTTCCGGCGCTGCTGCGGACAGCAAGGCGATGTCCGCAAGGTCGATATGCGCGCAGGTCGATCCGCCGAGCAGGATTACCTCAAACTGCTCACCGCGCCGGATCAACTGCGCCAGCTCGATTGCCGTTGCTACATCGGTGACGTGCCAGCGCCGTGATTGCTGGAGAAGCGCCAATTTGAGGCATTCCCGGCGCAACGGGCTCTGATCGACGACCGCAAGGTGGCGCCGAATTGGGCCGACAAGCCGACTGCCCGCACCATGCGTGAAGCTCGCCTCGGATCCGCGGAAATGATCGAGTCTGTCCAAGTCAAGCCCTCCCGACGGCAGCCCCATGGCATTAAGAGAGAATGGCGTTCCGACGAGGCCATCAGGGTAAATTTTTGTAAACGTGTGTAACCGACAGGTAAACGCGGTTGGCGAGCGCTTCACGCGCGGATGCCGGCCATTTCACAGAGCACATTCCACTCGGTTGTGTTGACGGGGCAGACCGACAGTCGCGACTGTCTGAGCAGCGATAGATCAGAGAGCTCGGGCCTCGCTCTCATCGCCGGAAGCCCGACTTTGACCGCAGCGGCCATCAGCGGCTTCACGTCGACCATGCCGAGCTTGCCGCTCTTATCGCTCGGGTCCGGGTAGAAGCTCTTGACTACCTCGGTGACGCCAACGATCTCCTTCCCCTCGTTCGAATGGTAGAAGAACGCTCGGTCTCCGGGCTTCATGGCGCGCAGATTGTTCAGTGCTTGGGCATTGCGCACGCCGTTCCAATGAGTGCGCCCGTCTGCCACCAGTTGATCCCACGAATAGCTCGATGGTTCCGATTTGATGAGCCAATAAGCCATTGGACCTCCCCACTCTGCAAACTCAATACGACAACGGATAATCGGCCTGATCTTCGTAGACCGAACCCGCCTTGGTCTGAAAGCTGGCGATTAGACTGAAACCATCCACCGGTAAGGGGTCGGCGCGGAATAGAGCATGGGCAGCCAGAAAGTCGCTCAGCTTGTCGAGCGCCGGCTTATGCAGCCGCGCCAGCGTGACATGCGGCGAGAATTTGCGGGTCTCTGGCGGAAGCCCCACGCGAACCAGCGCCTGCTCGATCTTGTCACGCAATGCCACGAGCTCAGCCGAGCGCTCAACGCCCACCCAGAGGCTATGAGGCTTGTCCGCACCGCCAAAAACGCCGGTTCCGGCGAGCTGCAAGGTAAATCGACGTGCCCGCAACCGCGTCAATGCGTCGTCGATATCGGCCGCGACTGCCTCACCGGTCGCGCCGATGAACCGCAAAGTCAGATGAAAGTTGCCGGGATCCACCCACCTCGCCCCGGAGATCCCAGAGCTCAGCAATGACAGTCGCAACTTGAGGTCCGGCGGGAAGCCGATCCCGACAAACAGACGCAGCATCGCAGACGTCTATGACCTGCCCATTCCTGACTATTCAGGTAAAGAGAGTGAGCACGCCTGTGTGGCCGTAGAGCCGGTCGCGGGAGATCTCGCCATTGGCAAAGAAGCCGATCAGAGGAAAATCGCCCAGCGTCTCGCGGATCAACCCCGTCTCCACTCCGGGTTCGCCGAACAGCGCCGCACCACGGGCGACGCAGCTGACATATACACCGGCTTTTGGTGTTCCGCTCAGCCGGCCGGAGAGCTGCCGGACCATGCGGCTCATGTCACGCTTTGCGCTCTCGGGATCGCGGCGGCAAAACACAATCCGATCGCCCGCGGCGACCTCCGCGCCAAGTACGACCCAGCCGCGCCCGGCGTCGATCGCCACCAGATTGCGGACAAGATAGTCGCCGGTGTCCGAGCCGGTCACCGGCAGTCCGGCAAAGATCAGGCCGCCGACACGACGCAGATCCTGGGTGAGTTCCGGACCGATATCTTCGCTGAAGACGACAAGCGCCGGGCGCCCGTCGATGACCATCACGACGTTGTCGCGCGCCTCGTCGATCCGCCGGACCGGTCCGATTGGCATGCAGCCCTGCGTTAGAGCCGTCGCGACCGACACCCCTGGGGCCAGCATCAGCCCCGCTACACCATTGCTGCCGAGGCCGTTACCCGACCCAGTTCGGGCCAGGAGCGGGTTTGGACAACGATGCGATACAAGACCGCCGACGAGATAGGCGCCGCTCGCCGCGGCAGTTTCGACGGCAGCTCGCTGAACGTCGGGACAGCGCGGGTCGGCATGAACCAGCGCCAGGACAGGCTGCGTCCTCTCGATCCAGCCGGCGTGCGAGCGCGGCAGATCCGCTCCGGGGTCTCCGGTCGCAGCGAAGATTCGGAAGTCTTTCGGCGGCAGCGCCGCAGTCATCACCACCGCCGCCGGCTCGTCAAAGATTTCGGCCGCCGCCGAGCATACTCCGAGGCCCACTCCCCCAACCCAAGAGCCAATCC
Organism: uncultured Alphaproteobacteria bacterium; assembly: GCA_963703745.1. Lineage (GTDB taxonomy): Bacteria > Pseudomonadota > Alphaproteobacteria > ATCC43930 > CGMCC-115725 > AP-15. The sequence goes on from CAVPFL010000005.1 coordinate 41,826, forward strand.
CGGTGTGCTCGACCAAGGCGCGGGCGATCTGGGGCAGAGCGGCCGCTGCCGGCTCCGTGGTGTAAAGTATCCCGAGTGTCGCGCCATCCACGATCGGCAGCGCGGCGACACATTGCGCCGCAAGGCTCGCCGGGTCGCCGGTCGCCGAGACCGCGGCGAACTGCGCGCTCATGACGAGCTCCCGACGAGCCGGGCGACGACCGGTGTCAACCGATCGACCAAAACCGCGACGCCGTGCTCGTTCGGATGCAGTCCATCGGGCTGATTGAGCTCGGGTTTCATCGCAACACCTTCAAGAAAGAATGGATACAGCGGCACATCATGCGCCTTCGCAAGTTCGGGAAAGATGCGATCAAAGGCGTTCGCGTATTCCGCTCCCCAATTCGGTGGCGCAAGCATGCCGACGAGCAACATTTTCGCCCCCTTAGCCTCGATCTTTCCGATCATCTTGTCGAGATTATCGCGAACGGTGGCGGGGTCGATACCGCGCAACGCATCGTTGGCGCCGAGCTCAAGAATGACTAGATCAGGCTTGTCGGCGAGCGCCCAATCGAGCCGTGCCAAGCCGCCTGCCGTGGTGTCTCCGGAAACCCCAGCGTTGACGACGCGCGCCTCGATCCCCTGCCCGCGCAGGGCAGCTTCGAGCCTTACGGGGAAGGCTTGCTCGGGTGCCAATCCGTAGCCCGCAGACAGGCTGTCGCCAAAATCGAGAATGACCGGAATATGCGCCGCGGCGGGCCTGCCGCCGATCATCAGGCAAAGCCCGGCGGCGACCAGTACTCTTGCAGACACCGCGTTGAAAACTCTCGCTACCGCGCCATATCGTCGGTGCCGCCGATGGCCGGGCGCCGAATCAGGCCGGCCGATCTGCCGCGCCGCGCCCGGTGGCTTGGACAGAACATGACCTGCTCGCTTCATTCCGGCGGTCCACTCGTGGTGCTGGAAGATGTTCACCTGACTCTGGAGAGCCCGGCCGGGCCCGTCAACATCCTGCGCGGCATTTCGCTCGAGATTGCCGCGGGCGAGACTGTGAGCCTAGTGGGTCCCTCCGGCTCCGGGAAATCGACGGTCACGATGGTGATGGGCGGCCTCGAGCGACCGAGCGCCGGACGAGTGTGGCTCAACGGGAATGACCTCGGTGCGCTAAACGAGGACGCGCTGGCCCGACTGCGCCGCGCCCACATCGGCATCGTGTTCCAGGCCTTTCATCTGATCCCGACGATGACGGCGCTTGAAAACGTTGCCCTCCCGCTCGAGCTAAGCGGGCGGCGCGACGCTTTTTCGGTCGCCGGCCGGGGTCTCGCTGCAGTGGGCCTCGACCATCGCGTGACGCACTATCCCGGGCAGCTCTCGGGGGGCGAGCAGCAGCGCGTCGCGATCGCCCGCGCCTTTATCGCCGAGCCGAAATTGCTGCTCGCCGACGAACCAACGGGAAATCTCGACGGCGCGACCGGCCGCCTGGTCATCGATTGCCTGTTCGAGCATCAAGCACGGCACGGCACGACCCTGCTCTTAATCACGCACGACCCGAGTGTGGCTGAACGCTGCGGGCGCCAGATCCACCTTTTGGACGGCAGGATCGTCGAAGATCGGCGCACCGCGCAGATCGCCGCCGCAAAGCGCGTGCTTTGAACACGTTCTCGGCCGCTCACGTGATGCGGCTCGCCCGCCGCGAGTTGCGCGGCGGGATCCGGGGTTTGCGCGTCTTTCTCGCCTGCCTCGTGCTCGGGGTGACCGCGATCGCCGGGATCGGTTCGCTTGCCGCTTCCGTCGTTGGCGGAATCAAGGCCGACGCGCGCGAGCTGCTCGGTGGCGACGCCGAGGCGCGGCTCGCCTACCGCCCGGCCGATGCAGCCGAACACGCGTACCTCGCACGGAGCGCAACGATGTCCGAGATCGCCTCGATGCGGGCGATGGGCCGCACCCTCGACGGCGATCGACGCGGCCTGATCGAGCTCAAGGCGGTCGATTCGGCCTACCCGCTTTACGGCGAGGTTGCTCTGTCCCCGGCGCAGAGCCTCGCCGCAGCGCTCGAGAACCGCGGGGGCGCTTTTGGTGCGGCGGTCGACCCCGCGATCCTTTCCCGTCTCGGCCTCGAGATTGGCGACAGCATCAAGGTCGGGAGCGCCGTCTTCCAGCTGCGAGCCGCGATCGAGCGCGAGCCAGATGCCGCGGCGGGCGGCCTCGGACTCGGCCCGCGGGTCATGATTGCTGCCGCAGCACTCGCCGAGACTGGGCTGATCCAGCCCGGCTCGCTGGTGACCTATCGCTACCGGGTGAGGCTTCCTCCGGGGTCGGATGCCGCTTCTTGGGCGGAGGCAACGCGGGCCGCCTTTCCCGAAGCGGGTTGGCAGGTCCGCACCTTTGGCGAAGCTTCGCCGACCTTGCAGCGCTCGATCGAGCGCGTGGCGCTCTTCCTCAGTCTCGTCGGTTTGACCGCGCTGTTGGTCGGCGGGGTTGGGATCGGCAATGCGGTCGGCTTTTACATCGCCGGCAAGACCGCGACGATCGCCACGCTCAAATGCCTTGGCGCGTCGACACGGCTCGTTTTCGCGGTTTACCTCGTCGAGATACTCGCGCTCGCTGTTCTTGGCATCGCGGTCGCCCTCCTGCTCGGAGCTCTGATGCCGGCTGCGGTGATCCCGCTGGTCTCTGGTGTGCTTCCCGCCCCCGTCCGGCTCGGCCTTTATCCGGGGCCGCTGGCACTGGCCGCGCTGTTCGGCTTGTCGACCACACTCGTCTTCGCACTATGGCCGCTCGCCGGGGTCGGCCGGGTGTCTGCCGGGGCGCTCTTCCGCGATACCGTCGACCGGACACGGCGCCGGGTCCCGCCGGTGGTATTTGGTACGACGGTATTACTGGCGCTCGGGCTCGTCGCCCTCGCGATCGGCAGCGCGCAAGACCGCACGATCGCACTGTGGTTCGTCGCCGGTGCGATCGGCGCCTTCGCGCTCTTCCGGGCGGCGGGAGCGGCCGTCGTGTTCGGCGCCAGGAAGCTCGGCCGGCCGCGGCGCCCGGGGCTGCGCCTCGCGATCGCCAACCTCCATCGGCCGGGCGCGCAGACCGCACAGATCATGCTTTCGCTCGGCATCGGTCTGACCGTGCTTGTTGCGGTCGCTCTCGTCGACGGCAATCTTACTCGCGAGGTTGAGACCACCGTGCCCGCCGAGGCGCCCGCCTTCTTCTTCATCGACATCCAACCGGACCAGCTCCTCGGCTTCGAAGAGGCCGTGCAGGCCACTCCCGAGGCACGTTTCGAGCAGGTGCCAATGCTGCGCGGCCGTATCACTCGGGTGAACGGGATCCCGGTCGAGAACGCGCCCATTGCGCCCGAGGCACAGTGGGCCCTCAGGAGCGACCGCGGCCTGACCTACGCCGCGACTTTGCCCGCGGGCTCACAACTCGCTGCCGGCGCCTGGTGGCCGCCGGACTATCAGGGGCCGCCGCTCGTCTCCTTCGATGCCGATCTCGCACGCGGGATGGGCCTCAAGGTCGGCGATACGCTGAGCGTCAACCTCCTCGGCCGCGAGATCACCGCCGTCATCGCCAATCTGCGCTCGATCGACTGGCGGCGGCTCGGCATCAACTTTACCCTGGTCTATGCGCCCGGGACGCTCGAGGGCGCGCCGCAGACCCATCTCGCTGCCGTCTGGATGCCGCCGGCCGAGGAGGAAACACTGGTGCGCACGGTGACGGAGCGGTTCCCGAACGTCTCAGCCATCCATGTCCGCGAAGCGCTGGCGACAATCGACCGGATCCTCGACATGATCGATTACGCGGTTCAGTTTTCCGCGCTCGTCACGCTTGCCGCCGGCATGCTGGTGCTCGGCGGAGCGATCGCCGCTGGTCATCACCGGCGCGTCTACGACGCGGTGGTGCTGAAGGTGCTGGGTGCGACACGCGGTGCGCTGACCCGCGCTTTCCTGATCGAGCACGGCCTCCTCGGCGCGCTGAGTGCTCTTGTCGCCTGCGCCCTCGGGACCCTCGCGGCCTATTTTCTGGTCACCCGGCTGATGAAGATCGACTGGGTGTTTCTGCCGGCGCCGCTGCTGTGGACCGTGGGGCTCGCCATCCTATTGACCTTGGCACTCGGCTTTGCCGGGACTTGGCGCGCGCTCGGCGCCAAGGCCGCCCCCTACCTGCGCAACGAGTGACCGCCGGCTGCCAAATACAGCGTAAATTGCGTTTTCAGGCCTCAAACCGGCCGGAAACGCCCTAAACTGAAACGCCAATTCAATGAGTTAGAACGCAAATTCGTTACGCGGCGGATCAATGGAATTTTTCTCGAGGATCAACGAATTTCGGACCGCTAACAACCGAATAACAACCGAAAATCTCGTGGAGCGGAAAATACGGAAGGGCAGAGGTTGGGGGCCGGTTTGGGCTTATTGAAAAGATCTCGTTTTGTGCCAATATCGCAGGCACGAGGAATTGGCCTCGCTCTCGCTTCTCTCCTTGGAGGGGGTTTATGGCTCTAGGTTCGCAGCCCCGCTGGACGGTGCGGTCGGCGGACGCCCAGGTCGGCATCGATGTCGGCCTTCGGGAGTATATGCTACGCGTCTACAACTACATGGCGTCGGGGCTCGCGCTAACCGGCATCGTGGCGTATGTCGCGGCGTTCTCGGGCTTTTACGCCTCGATCGCCAGGACGCCGGTGATCTGGCTGGTAATTCTGGCGCCGCTCGGGCTCGTGATGCTGATGAGCTTTGGCATTCAGCGCATGCAGGCGCGCACGGCGCAGCTGGTGTTCTGGCTCTATGCCGGGCTGATGGGGCTGTCGCTCGCGATGGTGTTCCTGGTTTTCACCGGGACGAGCGTCGCCCGGGTCTTCTTCATCACCGCCGGCACCTTTGGTGCCATGAGCCTCTACGGCTATACCACGCAGCGCGACCTGTCGCAATTCGGGTCGTTCCTGTTCATGGGGCTGATCGGCATCATCATCGCCGGGCTGGTCAATATTTTCATCGGCTCGACGGCATTGCAATTTGCGATCTCGGTGATCGGCGTCATCGTCTTCACCGGTCTGACCGCGTGGGACACGCAGCAGATCAAGGAGATGTACTACGAGGGCGACGATTACGAGACCGGCAGCAAGAAGGCGGTCATGGGGGCGTTGCGCCTCTATCTCGACTTCATCAACCTGTTCATGATGCTGATGCAACTGCTCGGCACCCGCCGCGACTGAACATTGCCGGAACCACGATCGATCGGCCGGACCTTGCGTCCGGCCGATTTTTTTGCGGGCGGGACCGAGAATGAATCTGGCGCGGAGAATTTGGCTTATTCCGGCATCGATCGCGGCGCTGCTGATCGCGATCGGGGTCGCATCGGCGGGCACGCTCGACCGCATCGGGCAGGAGAAGTCGATCCGCATCGCCTATCGGGAAGATGCGCCGCCTTTTTCCTACAAGGACAAGATCGGCGAACCCGCCGGCTTTATGGTCGACCTCTGCCGGGCGGTCGCCAAGCATCTGGCAGACCAGCGCAGCCTGCCCTCGCTCAACGTCGTCTATGTTCCGGTGACCGCGTCGGATCGGTTCGAGGCGATCTCGCAACAGAAAGCAGATCTGCTCTGCGAGCCGACGAGCGAAACCTTGTCGCGGCGCGAACAGGTCGACTTCTCGATTCCGACCTTTCTCGACGGCGCCAGCCTGATGGCGCGTGCCGATGGTCCCAAAAATCTGCGCGATCTTGCAGGGAAGAAGGTTGGGGTATTGGCCGGCACGACGACTGAGGAAGCGTTGCGCAACACATTGAAGGAGACCGGGATCACCGGCGACGTCGTCGCGGCCAAGACGCATGATGAGGGCTTGGCGATGCTCGACGACGGCAAGATTTCGGCCTATTTCGGCGACCGTTCGATCCTGCTGTTTCTGATCAAGCAAAGCCAGGCACCCGACAAGCTGCGGCTCGCCGATGACTATTTGAGTGTCGAGCCTTATGCGCTGGCGCTGCCGCGCGGCGACAGCGACTTTCGTCTCGCGGTCGACCGCGCCCTGAGCCACATCTATCGTTCTGGCGAGATAGTTTCTATCCTCCAGCGCACCTTCGGCGGCAAGGCCGAGCCGAGCCAAATCCTGCGGACGCTCTATGTGATCTCGAGCTTGCCGGATTAGACGACTCGAGCGGCCACGATCCAAGGTCGTGCGATTGACCTCATGATGATGACTCGATCAACGCATCGAGGCATGCGAACAACTCTCAGCGTGGACGACGATGTGGCAGCCAAGCTCAAGGCGGAAGGGCGCCGTGCCGGCCGCCCTTTCCGCGAGATCGTCAATGAGACGCTAGGCGCGGCCTGATCGGCGCATCACGGCCCACCGGCAGGCCTTCAAGATAACGGTCCGCGATCTCGGTGATCTCAAGCCCGCGGAGCTCATCGAACAGCTCGAAGATTCGCCTCATCGGTGATCCCCGTCGATGCGAACCCGCTGGAGCCTGACCCAAAAGCTACATAGGGCCTAACAGGTTGCGGAAAAGTCGCTGAGCGGTGTTTCTGGTGCAGCCCGGCAGTCTTGGAGCCTCGGTAACCCATTGATTTATAGAGGGTGCAGATTGCGTTTCGAGCCGATTTCACGACCATTTTTTTCAAATACGGACTTTTTCCGCAGCCTGTTAATTATCAACAACAAGCGACCGCTTTCGAAATCCACAACAGTCGTTCCGCCTTAGCGGCCGGAACCGCCCTTTATGCCCCATTGCGGTCATTGCCCAAAGCCAGGTGCGCAGCCTCAGTGGAGTGGAAACCGGACGCTCGCTTCCTCCGAGCCCCGTGGCTGCGTTGCGCCGTTACCGATCGATGTCCCGATCCGCTTCCTTTCGTTCCATCTCAGCGGCGCTCCGGCGATAGGTCACGAGCAGCTCGCCGAGCCAGAGCCGTGCGCGCGGAAATCGGCCATCTAGGTTATCGAGGACGCTCTCTATCTCTGCGACCGCAGCCTCGGCATGTTCCGCGAGTCCACCGTAAAAGCCGCCAGCGAAGCCGCCGGCCGCCATACCAAGGTTGCGCCTCAGCAGTTCGTTCTCTGGATAACGCTCAATGATCTCGCACGCGATGTCCCAGAAGGCCGGATCGCTGCTTGCTATCGCACTGGACACTGTGTCGGCCTCGGCAACCCCCTGCGCTGCATAGGCCCGAAGGAAATCGGCATCGTCCGGCATCCGGATGAGATCCTTGAGCTGGAGCGACAGGCTGAGGCCGTCGGGGCCCGCCTGCGCCGCAGGATCCAGCACGATTCTAAGCGCCCGATCCCGGTCGAGCGCGCGCAACGCCTCCCAGCACGGTCGCCGCATCCCTACGGGTTCGAACGGCGACCAGATGCCGTAGATGTCCGATCCTGGATTGCGCATCGCTGCAACCAGGCCGGCGGCAGCCGTTTCGACCAGCCGGAAGCCGCGCTCAGGATCGAGCTGAACCAAGTCTGCGGCAATATTGGCGGCGTCGGCGCCAGAACGACCGCACCGCTTAGGCAGGCGGGCTTCGAGGCACCGCCACGCGAGGATGACGACCGGATCTGCCAAATCGTCGGCGGGGTGACTGTGAAACCAAAGCCACAGGGCACGGACGGCCAGTTCTGGTCGCTCCATCTGATCGCCGATAATCGTTTCGAGCAGCGCTGAGAACGCGGCCGGCGAGATCTTGTCCTGAAAGGACAGGCGTTCCGCAAACTGCGCCGCGTCTCGAGGTACGAGCTTGCCTGCTCGCACGAGATCAGCCACCCTGCGAGACGCCTGGTCGCCCCCTTCGACACGGGCGCTTGAATATGCGATCGCCTCGGGCCGAGTGTCGGCTGCCTCTACCATCCGCGTAAACACTGCTCGACCTGCGCCAGCGTCCCGTGTTGACGCACCGCGAACATAGTTGACAGCCGCGGACCAGGAAGTTTCGCCGTGCGCCAGGTCGACGACGGTGTCGACCCAATATCCCGCACGATCGCATCGACCCAGCTCGTACTGGAACTGGCCGGCCGCGTTCGCTTCCTCCGTGTCGCACCATGCGATCAGCGCCGGCGAGAGCAGTTCAGGCGCCTGGCAGGCCTCTACCGCCAGTGCCGAGATCGCCGCGGCCTTGGCGTTATAAGGGTCGCGGCCTTCAGCCAACTGGGCTTCGCCCTCGTCGTCGATTTCCCGCCATGAGTTCCCGACGCGCCAGCGGAGGCGGACATTGAAGCTCGCGGTCTTCAATCTCGTCAGGAACCCATTCAGCGCTACCACGAGATCGGCCCTGCCATTCGTATCGCAACCGGCGAGCGCGCCGCTAAGGTTGCTGCGGCACAGGATGAGGGTCTCGATCGTATGCGCGACCGAGAACTCAGGGTCCTCCCGCAAGATGCGGGTAACGATCTGTTCGAACGCGGCAATGCCACTTCCGGCGTTGCCGTCCAGATCGTAGACGAGCCGCTCCGCGGCGCCGGGCCACACCGATTTTGCCTCCGGCGCACCGGCAACCGCGGATCGTCGGCAGCCGCGGCGATGGCCTCGATGAGTCCGGCGCAATAAGCGCGGACATCTCCCCAGGTCATTCCGACCGGTAGGCCACCTGCCGGTTGGGCGCCGCGAGACGGAATCAGAGCCATCGGGCGGCCGGGGCCGAGTGTGTTGCTGGCCGCCTCCAGCGCGATCATCGCGGCCTCGGCGTCGCGCTTGGGCGCCAGCATTTCCTGGAGGACCCGAAGGCGGCGGCTGAGAGCAAGCGGGATTTGACTGTTGAGCGGATCGGCAGCGTCACAGAAGATGCCTGCGGCGTTGTTGCTGTAGTCTTCGGTCTCAGCCTCTGCCAGCAACGCCAGCGAGTGGAAGGCCGCCTCTGCGGTCGTCGTAACCGCCATCAGCTCTCGAAGCGAGAACACCAGCGCACGCCGCGGCTCGCCCGTTAGATTCCGCCGCCAGCTTGGCGAGGAGGCCTTAAGGCCCTCGTGGATAATCTCCACCGCCTGCGTGGAACCGCCCGCGGCGGTTGCTCGAAACAGTTCAATATTGTTCAGCACCGCCGACAACGAACCCAGCAGTCCGTCCGGGCCGAAGAGCTGGCTCCAGAACCGCGTGACGGCCTGGTCGGGCAGCTGCGCCAAACGCCGCAACAGACGGCGGCGGCCGCTATCAGCCAGGGCCTGGAACACCGCCATGACCTCCGCCGACTGCCGTTCTACGATGCGGGCGGCGAGCCGGTTGGCGAGGATCGGCGGGGTTGCCTCGACGAACGACCCTTTGCGAGACAGATACCCGGCTGCCTCCAACGGCTCGATCGCGGCATCGAACAGATGAGGCTGAACCCCGAACACCGGACGGCACAGTGCCTTCGGCTCTGGGTCGTCATCGGGCTCGATGCGAACGTGGGTAAGCAACGCGGCCAGCGCTAGCGCCTGTCGCGTCGAGGTGTCCGGTACAGCCCGGCCGAGCTTGGCCTCGAAGGCGCGACCGATCTGCTCGGTGAAGGTGGCGGCGCCGGGGCGGAGTTCTCGACCGAATCTCGATGCTGCCAGCAAGATCCCTGGCAACCCGCCGGCCTGCTCGATGATCCAGCTCTCGATCCCGAAGTCTACGCGGTTCTGCCCGATGTGATGCGAGAAGAGCTGACGGGCGGCCTCATCGTCCAGCGGAGGCACCGGTAGAAGGCATGCACGATTGTCGAGACCGAAATTCGGCAACGGCGCGCCGTGGCGGGTCGGAAGCGCGACGATGAGCTTGATCGTCTCCCCGATTGCGAACGCTTGTCTGCACACCCGCTCTGCGAACTCGGCGGTGGCGTCCTGCAGCAGCAAGATCGTCTCGCGCCCGGCCTTCGCCAGCCGGCGCATGCTGTCGGCGTTGACGCCGCCGGCATCGAGCGCCTCGACGACTTCAACGTCGCGATGGCGCGTGGCCTCGAGGATGAGGCGTGACTTGCCGATCATGTGGGGCCCGGTCACGACGACCGCCCGCACCGATGGACGATCCACCAAGGTACGGAACTCGTCGGTTAAGCGGTCCCGGCCAGTGAACGGCGCGAGTTGCCCCGAGGAATCGATCGGCAGGGACTCGCGCTGATGCGCTTCGAAGGATAGGCCCCAATCCTGAAAGGCATCGGTCACAAAGAAGGCTGACCGGAGATGCGGCAGATCGTTGATGATGGCGGCGAACTCGGCTGCGCCGACTACGTTGGCAACGATTGGTACCGGCTTGTCGGCCGGATGCCCGTCCAGGATAGATGCCCGGAGCCTCTCATGCTGATCGACGCTGAGATCGACATTCGTCCAAAGCACGTAGCTGGCCAGTGTTTTCCCGGTCCGAGTTTTGACATCGACGACGGCCCCACGAACCTCCGCGACGAGCCTGGCCACGATGTCTGCCCGATTCCCCGGACCGGCGCCTCGCTTTTTGTACTGGAACACGTTGAGGCCCGGCTGCAGGAGCGGCTCGAGCGCGGTGGGCGCCTCCCCAGGGGTCAGGACGCGCTCCCACTCGGCATCAATGCCGTTGTCGGCGACATGCACGCGCTCGGTGAAGACAGGAATCGTCTGACGCCAGCCCTTAAGGCCGGGCGACGCCCACGCGACTGCGTTGCAGAGTCGCGCAAAGCGCTCCGCGGACCAGCGCGCGATTTCGGCCTCGATCTCATCCGCTGAGATCTCTGTTCCATGAAGCAACGGCAGCATGGCGCATCATATCACGTACCGGCCTGATGCGGCGCCGGTCGATGATTACGACCCTCGACAAGCCGCTTCCGAGCAAGATCCAGTAGCTATCCAGACGATGCTGCGAATGACAGCTAACACGAAAAGGTCGACCGAGGTTGCGATGACCGCTTCCGGCGCATTTGAGCCGTCGCGGAGCGGTGATGCGAGCGCGGACTGTTGCCCCATTCCGGCCATTGGGCCAACGCCGGCAGAATTGTCTCAAGAGCAAAACCGGACGCTCCCGGAACCGATAGCGGCCAGCGGACGGCAAGAAGCGCGCATGCGAAAGGGCTAGCTAAGCTAGGCGTGTCCGCTCCTTCGGCGAGCTAGTTTCGCGGTTTGGCTGGCGCGGCACCCGCGCCGAACTCTCCGGGCGCGGTTGCTAATCCCGTACATTTCTTCGGTACTAAGAACGCAGCCGGTGTATACCCTGATCGCCGTGACGCGATAATCTGGGAGAGACGCATGGAAAACGCCGGGGTAGGCTGGATTGCGGCCATCATCATTGGCGGCCTGGCCGGGTGGCTCGCTGAGAAATTTATGAAGAGCGAGATGGGCCTCTTCATGAACATTGTTCTCGGCATCGTCGGGGCGGCGCTCGCCAGCGCCATCCTTAGCTGGTTCGGCATCAACCTAGCGGGATGGATCGGATACCTGATTGCGGGCTTCGTCGGGGCCTGCGTTCTGATCGGGATCGTCCGCGCGTTCAAGAAAGCATGACCGTCTAACCAGCCGAGTTATTGCTGAACCTTGGGCACGCTACCCCTGCGAATGATGCGGGGCATTTGCGCCCACAGCCGGGCGCGTGCCGGTGGCAACGAGTGATACAGTTAAGCTCTTAACGCGGCTAAGCTCTCAACGCGGCGAGCAGGCCAACAGGACGGTCCCTCTTTAAGGCCTCATCTACCTCGCGAGCGAGGGGGAAGGACGCCCGCGAAGCGGGTTCAGCCTAGCACATTTTCAATGCCGCCGAGTCTCGATTAGCCGATAGCCAGTTTGCTCGATCTGGCGGTTGATGACATCGACGATGTCGGCGGCGCTCGAGACGTTGTTGATCAAATCGGCGAACATTCGGCTGATGGCGACCGTGGCGATTGGCAGGGTGTCGGTGCCGATGGGTGAGTACTGCTCGATCGTCCGCGTCAGGGCGTGGCGCGCGGCTTGAACGACAATGTCCTGCTCGCGGGCAAGGGTGTCTTTCGGCATGCGTTCCTCCTCGCGTGTTGCGTGGGCCTTCCTATCAGATGTTTGCGTTTTAGGATCACAGCGAGGTAAAAAAACCGCGCAACTCCGCGCTGAAACCAAAGGCGCAACGGGTTAGCGGCCCCTTGGGTTTCCCGAATCGGGCTTATAAACTCCTAAGGGCAACCTGGATGGAGGCGAGGGTAATGAAGGTAGCCAGGGTTTCAGCAACGTTGTCGAAATCCTAGGCCAAACGCCGGTTGCGTCCGAACCAAGAGAAGGTGCGCTCGACCACCCAGCGGCGCCCCAGGACGACAAGGCCCTTCATGTCGTCGCTCCGTCTAACGATCTTCATGCGCAGTAGCGGCACCCTTGCCACCGCCACTTCAACTTGTCACGCGTTGTAGCCCCCATCGGCCCAGATCAGTTCGAGCCACGGGAAGGGCCGGCGTATCTTGTCGAGAACCAGCCCGGCCCCGTCGCACTCCTGGATCGCGGCGGAATGGACGATGATCCGCGTCGGGCAGGAGAAATCGCCCGCATCGCCTATCGCGAAAACGCGCCGCCCTTTTCCTACAAAGACAAGATCGGCGAACCCGCCGGCTTTATGGTCGACCTCTGCCGGGCGGTCGCCAAGCATCTGGCAGACCAGCGCAGCCTGCCCTCGCTCAACGTCGTCTATGTTCCGGTGACCGCGTCGGACCGGTTCGAGGCGATCTCGCAACAGAAAGCAGATCTGCTCTGCGAGCCGACGAGCGAAACCTTGTCGCGGCGCGAACAGGTCGACTTCTCGATTCCGACCTTTCTCGACGGCGCCAGCCTGATGGCGCGTGCCGATGGTCCCAAAAATCTGCGCGATCTGGCCGGCAAAAAGATCGGGGTGTTGGCCGGCACGAGGACCGAGGAAGCCCTGCGCAACACATTAAAGGAGGCTGGGATCGCCGGCGACGTCGTCGCCGCCAAGACGCATGATGAAGGCTTGGCGATGCTCGACGAGGGGAAGATTTCGGCCTATTTCGGCGACCGATCGATCCTGTTGTTTCTGATCAAGGAGAGCAAGGCGCCCGAGAAGCTGCGGCTGGCCGACGATTATTTGAGTGTCGAGCCCTACGCGCTGGCGCTCCGCGCGGCGACAGCGACTTTCGTCTCGCGGTCGACCGCGCCCTGAGCCACATCTATCGTTCTGGCGAGATAGTTTCTATCTTCCAGCGCACCTTCGGCGGCAAGGCCGAGCCGAGCCAAATCCTGCGGACGCTCTATGTGATCTCGAGCTTGCCGGATTAGACGAACTCGAGCGGCCACGATCCAAGGTCGTGCGATTGACCTCATGATGATGACTCGATCAACGCATCGAGGCATGCGAACGACTCTCAGCGTGGACGACGATGTGGCAGCCAAGCTCAAGGCGGAAGGGCGCCGTGCCGGCCGCCCTTTCCGCGAGATCGTCAATGAGACGCTAGGCGCGGCCTGGCGATCGGCGCATCACGGCCCGCCGGCAGGCCTTCAAGATAACGGTCCGCGATCTCGGTGATCTCAAGCCCGAACTTTCCCTGGACAATGTCGCGGAGCTCATCGAACAGCTCGAAGCTTCGCCTCATCGGTGATCCTCGTTCGATGCGAACCCGCTGCTCTAGGAGCCTGACCCAAAAGCTAACATAGGGCCTAATTATCAACAACAAGCGACCGCTTTCGAAATCCACAACAGTCGTTCCGTCTTGGCGGCCGGAACCGCCCTTTATGTTGCGCCGCGGCAGGCTACTTGGCTTCAGGCAACCGAAGGCGATCTTGCGGGCCTAGATTTCGAGGCCCCGATCGCAGGGTCGACTTCCGCGACCTGCGACGCGCTTAGCGACCTCTACGGGCGGGCGGCCCACCCCTACAAGGACGGAGAGCCGCCGGTGGAGACGGACGCAACGCGCATTTTCGCCATGCTGGGGGCGGCCACGAGCATGCACCTTAACGCGCATGATCGCGAAGAGCCGTTCGGACCACTAATGTCGAGCGGCGACCGCCGCACGGCTATCCCGGCGGATTTCGGGGGCCAGCCGGTGAAGCTGCTGGCGGATATGGCTGAACGCGCGGCGAATCCGGTGCTGGAGGCCCGGCTCGCGGATATATGCTGGCTGCTGGAGCGCAAACGGGGGGCGCTCGCCGCGGTGGCCGTCGCTGGCTATGTCGACACCATCGAGGCGGTCGAGCTCGGAACCCTCAAATTCCCATTCGCCCATAACGATGGCGCGCTCGAATTCGGCGCGCGCGATCTGCTGGGGCGCGCTTTGCATATCGGCCGGGCGACCGGCTGGACCAAGCCCGAGACCGTTCGCGCGCGCGATGTCGTCGTTCGCCTCTGGGGGCAGGCCGTGACGCGGCGGCTGGCGGCGCCGCTGATCTGGTTCGCCGAACTCGATCTAGACTTCGGCGTGTCCGATCCGCTTCCGGTTGCGGCCGGCATCGAGGAGGTGTTGGCGACCGCGGATGTCGGTTTTCATGCCCGCACCTCGCTCTGGCGTCTGGCCGCGCGCGCCTACCATGTGGCAAAGCGGGACCCTGATAAGCGCCGTTGCCTTGCCGAGGCCGCCGAGGCGATGGTCGCCGAAGCCGACCGGCTGCTGGCCGGCAAGGGGCATCATGCCGCAGTGCTGGCCTCGCACGAGCTAGGCAACGCCATCCACCAGCTGCATGGCATTCCGGGGATGCGGGATCGCCGCACCGAGCTGCGGCACCGGTTGATCGATGTGCAGGCGCGCATCCCGGAAGAGATGTCGGTCTACACGCAAGAATGGGACGTTTCCGCGATCGCGAAGCAGGCCGAGGACGCAGTGGCCGGGACCTCGCTTCTCGATACCCTCTTCATTTTCGCGGGGTTCAGCGCTTCGCCCGACCCGGACAAACTGACGGAAGCGGCGGTCAGGTCGATCCAGCAGCATCCACTGCAATCGCTGCTCGCGGGCGTTCACTACGACAAGGACGGCAAGGTGGTTCACCGCTCGGAGGCTGCCACCTTGCGGGGCGATCCGGGCTCGTCAGCGATCCAGCGTGAGATTTCGCATCAGGAGTTGGTGCGCCGCAACGTTATTGGCACGGCGATCGAGATCGCTCGGCGCAACATCATGACACGGCATTTCCTGCCAGAGGGGCTGCTCACTGCGATGCTGCAACACAGCGCCTTCGTGCCGCAGGAGCTGGTTCTAACCTACAGCCGCGCATTCTTGCGCTTTTTCCGGGGCGATTACACGAGCGCGCTCTATACGATAACGCCACTCCTCGAAGCATCGCTGCGTCACTTGCTCAAACTCAACGGGCACGATGTTTCGATCTTCGACGATGCGACGCAGACGCAACAGGACCGGACCATTTCATCGCTGTTCGAGCAGATGCAAGAGGAGCTGGATGCGGCCCTCTCCAAGGCGATTACAACGGATATCGAGAATGCTTTCCTGATCCGGCCGGGTCCGCATATCCGCCACGGTATAGCGCACGGGCTTCTGCATGACGGGGGGCCCTATGGCCCAGACGCCATCTACGCCTGCTGCTTGATCTTCCGGCTATGCGTACTGCCGCTATTTCCGTACCGGGAGCAGCTGCGCAGCGCGTTGCGACAAGGGGGACTTGGATTGTGGGACGAGCTCGACTAAACGGTCAGCCCCTTAGGCCCTGCTGCCGGCGACGGGATCGGGCGTAGAACCCCCGACGCTGCCCCAAGGGGACCCCACTCTTAGGACGCTCTAAGGCGCACTCGGTATGATCATTCTAAACGGCCGCTTCCCGGCGCTGAGCCCGCGCTAATGCGGCCCTCAACGAATGCGCAGGACTGCCCCAAATGCCTTATTCGAAATCGCACCGTTGAACCGCCGGCTCGGCTGGAGAGCCGTCATTCACATCAGACCCAGGCTTGGTCATAATCTCGACATAACCATCGCTATGGCTGGAGATCCATGATTCACATCAGACCTGCTGACAGCTAAGGGCGGAAGGCAGGCAACAGTAGGCGCAAGCGGGTCAGACGAAAGCTAACCAATCTTTGACCGTCGACGCCCCCAATCCATCCCTGCGGGATCGAATACAGTCCGCGACGCTGCGGGTGGGCATCCGCGTTGCCCGCGCGCTCGGGCCCACGGCCGCCTCCAATCTCGGCGGCCACGTGGCGCGGACGATCGGACCCTGGTTGCCTGTCTCCCGGGTAGCGCGGGCGAATCTGAGCCGCGCCTTGCCCGAGTTGGATGCGCCCGCCCGCCGACGGGTGCTTCTCGGCGTCTGGGAGAATTTGGGCCGCACGGTCGCGGAGCTGCCCCATATCGGCTCGCTGCGGCGAACGGCAGACGGCCCCGGCTGGGAATGCGAGGACGACACGGAGCTTTGTGCTCTGCGAGACCACGGCGGTCCTGCCATCCTATTCTCCGGCCACTTGGCAAATTGGGAGATCGGCCTGCCGGTTGCAGCCTCGCTTGGCCTGGCCGTCTCATGGTTCTATCGGGCTGCATCCAACCCGGCGGCGGACGCAGTGATCCAGGAAATGCGACGCGAGGCGATGGGGGCAGAAGTGCCGATGTTCGCCAAAGGCAGTGCCGGCGCACGCGAGGCGTTCGCGCATCTGCGACGAGGCGGCGTGCTGGGCATGCTTGTAGACCAGAAGCTGAACGAAGGCCTTGCCGTGCCGTTCTTCGGACGACCGGCGATGACCACGCCGGCTCTCGCGCAGTTCGCCCTTCGCTTCCGCTGCCCAGTCATACCGGTCCGTCCGCTGCGTCTCGGGCCCGCGCGGTTCCGCGTGATTTGCGAACCGGCGATGGCACTGCCCGACACCAACAACCGCGCGACGGATGTATATGCGCTGAGTCTGGCGATGAATGCTACGCTGGAGCGGTGGATTCGCGAGCAGCCCGAATGTTGGTTGTGGTTACACCGACGCTGGCCTAAGGACCCTTCGACGGTTCAGAGGAGACCGGCGCGCTCAGGCCCTCTCGCGTCAAGCTAACGGTCCCCTCAAGTCGTGTGCAGCGGTCGCCTTCCGATGCTCTACCGCGGCACGGGGTGGTTGTTTCCTGTCCTTCGGGTCAGCGTCCGCAAGGCCCCCTCGGGGGCGATTTGACTCGTTAACCGCGGTCCCGCGAACGGCCGGAATCGGCGCAACCTCGTCATTGCCGGACGCTCTGGTGAACGTCCCTTCACAATCTGCTTTGTCGACCTTCGTTATCGTGCGTTGCCGTCCATCGGTTTGTTGAGTTCACAAACTACGCCCTGGCAAGCTACCTGAGGGCAAGCTGGATGGAACCGAGGGTAACGAAGGTGGCCAGGGGTGCGGCGAGGTTATCGAGATTCTGGGCCAGAGGCCGGTTGCGCTCGAACCAGGAGAAGGTGCGCTCGACCGCCAGCGGCGCGGCAGGACGACGAAGCCCTTCGTGACGTCTCTCGGCTTGACGATCTCCATGCACAGCAGCGGTACCTTCGCCACCGCTGCGTCTACGTGCCGGGCGTTGTAAGCGCCGTCAACCCAGATCCATGCGAGCCAAGGGAGCGCCCGCGCAGATCTTGTCGAGCATCGAATCGGCCCCATCGCGGTCCTGGATTGCGGCAACACACTTTTGGGTCAGCTCCAATTCCAATCTAGAGGTAGCAATCTTTGCTCTACTAAAGGTAGTGGGCGCGCGATTTTTTCGCTTTCGGCCAGGTGACACCCTAAAACAAGCTCCGCCGACATCCCGCGCGCGGCGTCATAGATCTAATGTCGGGAACGGTCGGGTCTATGCAGCCGCCAGCCGGCTCGCAGATGTGGGCTCGGTTCTGCCTGCAGGGGCTTTTACTGATCTTGCGCGAGATCGAGAGAGGCGTAGATGGTTGGCGCGGGGTGCTGGAGCCCGTGGGCTACTCTGCCAGGGCAGCTGTTCGCGGGCACCCTTGTTGCCGCGGAGGCTTGAAGAGGCCAAAATCGCGCCGCAATCTCTGTAATCCGGAAATGTCAGATAGAACGAATTCGTCGAGAGGATGACCCACTGTGTCCGACTCCTGCAACGTCTTGATGATCTTCCCGAAATTCAATCCCAAGTCGTTCTGGAGTTACGACGGCGCTTACGAGCTGCTGGGCGCGAAATATCCGGCGGCGCCGCTCGGCATGATCACCTTGGCGGCGCTGCTGCCGCCGTCATGGGATATTCGCCTCGTCAACCGCAATACCGAGGAGCTGCAGGACGAAGATCTCGCCTGGGCCGACATCGTCATGACCGGCGGCATGCTGGCCCAGCAATTCGATTCGCTGAAGGTCATCGAGATGGCGCAGCGCGCCGGCAAGCCGGTTGCGGTCGGCGGCCCCGACCCAACGTCGAGCCCAAGGATTTATGCGCGTGCCGATATTATGGTGCTCGGCGAGGCCGAGAGTATTATCGACGAGTTCATCGCCGCCTGGCGGCGTGGGGAACGCACTGGTGTATTCGAAGCGCCGAAATTCCAGGCTGACGTCACCAAGACGCCGATTCCACGCTTCGATCTGCTGAAGTTCAAGCAGTATTTATACATCGGGGTGCAGTTCTCGCGCGGCTGCCCGTTCCTTTGCGAATTCTGCGACATCATAGAGCTTTATGGTCGTGTGCCGCGCACCAAGACCCCGACGCAGATGCTGGCCGAGCTCGAGAGGCTCTATTCGCTGGGCTATCGCGGCCATCTCGATTTTGTCGACGACAATCTGATCGGCAACAAGAAGGCAGTGAAGGAATTCCTGCCGCATCTGATCGAGTGGCAGAAGCGGCACAAATTCCCGTTCATGCTGACGACCGAGGCATCGCTCAATCTTGCTGATGACCTCGAGCTGCTGCGGCTAATGCGCGAGGCGAATTTCATCGCGGTGTTCATCGGGATCGAGACGCCCGACGAGGAAGCGCTGGTTATGACGCAAAAGAAGCAGAACACGCGCCGCAGCATCCCCGAGAGCGTGCGCCGCATCTACGATGTTGGAATCTTCGTCGTTGCCGGGTTCATCGTCGGCTTCGACAGCGAGAAGACGAGCGTAATCGACGCGATGACGCAATGTATCGAAGAGGCGACGATCCCGGTGAACAACGTGAGCTTCTTGTATGCGCTGCCCAACACTCAGCTAACCCGGCGCCTCGAACGTGAGGGACGACTGCACGCCGGCCACGATTTCGATTCGTCCGGCCGCGCCGGTGATCTTTGTCTCGCTGGGCTCAACTTCGACACGTTGCGTCCACGCCGCGACATCCTTGGCGACTATGTCGGAGTGGTGTCGCGAATTTATGAGCCGGCGGCGTTTTTCGGGCGGGTGCGCCGGTTGCTGTTGTCGCTCGACCGGGTCGATCTCGGCGCGCGTGTGTTAGTCCGCGACTCCTGGCGCGAGATTGATCGGTTCTTTAAGGTCATGCACCATGTGACTCGGCACCGGCCCGAGATGCGCGGTCATGTCTGGCGCATCCTGATCGAGTGCCTGATCAAGAATCCGCGGGCGATACGCACGGTCATCGTAATGGCGGTGTTCTACATCTATCTCGGGCCGCTGACGCGCTATGTGATGGGTGAGGTCGAGGCGCGGATCGCCGAGCTGGACGCGGCTGACGAGCCCGCGCTACCCGAGCCGGCAGCGGCGTGAGCCACAACACGGGGCTCACGGCTTCGGTCGAACCTCCCCGTTCCAGGGTGGAGCGGGAAGGTCCGGAATTGTTAAGGGCAGTCGCGTATTTGGGTCCATCTGGGCGAAAGGCACGCCGAACGCTTGGTTCGCGGTCGCGGAAGGCCTGCTTCAGCGGCCGACGAGAACTGTCCCGTTACCGCGACGGCGAGCGTATAAGACCCATGCATCCCCCCCCGCCGCCGAGCCGCGTAATTATTTTTGCCGCGCGATAATCTTGTCTTTGATCTGGCTATAGACGTTCGGAGGAATGATCTTACGCTGTGTGAGATCGTCTTTTCCGTTATATGGTCTATTGGCGATGATGGCCTTCGCCCGCGCGGGACCCACGCCGGGAAGCCTATCGAGTTCCTCGGCGCTTGCCGAGTTTATATCGACCAATTGACCCGCCTGCTGCGATTTGCCCGTCGGCGCGGTGGCCGCGGGGGAATTCGGTGATTTGGACGGCGAGGTGGTCTGTGCGGCGGTGGGCACCGCAAAAAGCACGCACATCGCGATCGTGGCCAAAAAACGGTTCGGTCTCATCGTAATCCCTCCGTTGCCGGCGTTTAGCCGTGAGGATATGGCTCCGAGCGGGTTGCAGCGTTTATGTGGAGTTGGTCGATTCGGCCGCTGATGCTATTCGACATCCTCGTCGAGCGGGGTGACCGGGCACAGAAGGTGGATCCGGGTCGACGGCCCAGAGATGGCGAGGTTGGGTCGGAATTTTTCAGAAGTACCCTCTTAGTAGAACGGACTCAGCCGCCACCTCGTGCCCTGAGGGCTGCCAGCCGGTCGCTCAGGCTCTGCGGCGCCGGAGACTTGCCTGATGCGGCGGCAAGGGCAGCCGCGATGTTCGGATCGTCCTGTTCCGGCTGAGTAGGGCGCAGCAACCTCGCCTTGGCTGTTGCCGCATCGGCTGAGGCGAGATCTCTATTGGCGGCTTCCTGCATCGCCTTCAGCGCAACCGTCATGCTGCTGGTGGCGCTCGTCAGCCCCGCCGCACGGCGCGCAGCCTCGGCTTGCTGTTCGGCCGCCTGGCGCTGCTGCCCGGCGCGCGCCATGTCCCGGCGAGCGCGATCCAACTCGGACCGACCTTGCCTCAGCTTGCCACCCGCCTCCGCATAGGTCTTCTCCAGCATTTCCAAGAAATCCTTGGCATCGACGGCATCCTTCTTTTCCTGCTCGATCTCCGGCGTCATCTGCTCCAGCATTGTGACCAGAGTTGCCAGACTCCGCTCGAGCCCCGCCTTCCGTGTGGGATCGGTCTCTGCCGCAATCTGTTTTTCCAGCTGTTCCGCCGCGACCATGCGCTGGTGCGACAGCGCTTGGATCGCTTCGGCCTCCTTCAGCTCCTTGTCATAGCTCTGTCGTGCGATTGCGACCTGCCGGCCGAGGTCGTCGAGATGCTGCTCCATCGTGCGGAGCTCCGCCTCGCTGGCTGATTGCGGATCCCAGCGCACCAGGGCCTCGACACCGGCCTGCATTGCCTTGTCGGCCTTCACACCGACCAGATTGCTGATGAAAGTGAGCATGAACCTCCTCCTCCTTTGTTGCGATCAAGCTGGCACCATAGCCGCGGCATTCAGCAGACCGATCGAAACTTGGGCCGCGACCAGCGGGATCGCCGCGGCGACCTGACCGGCTTCGATCATCGCGCGCATCCCGCGAAACAAATGCGATACGATGGCGACCGTCAATAGCTGAAGCAGGACCGCCACCACCCCCCATACCAAGATGTCGAGCAGCGCCCCGGTGGTCGCCAACAGCGCGGCAAGCGGGATCGCCAGTGCCACGAGAGCGCCTCCGAGCACCGTCGCCGCAGCCGCGTTGCCGTTGCGCAACAGCTCCCGTTCGTGAAACGGGGTGATCGCCATGTAGATGAAGATACCGGCTACCAGCAGGGCGAGCACCAATAGGAACTGTAGCAGAAGCATCGGCAAGCCGCTGCCGAGGGCGTCGAGAATCGCGCGGGCAGAACCATCGGATGCGGTGCTCATACTGACTCAGTTCAGGCGGCCAAGGGAACGCTCGGAAGCGTCAGGGCGGTCGGGTTGATGTCGACGCCGGCGTCGATCTCGACCCATGCTTGACCTGTCGCCTCGATGGCGCTGACGAGGATGTACTCGGTCTGCGGGACAGGCGGCGCACCGCCGGTAGGACCGCCATAGAGCATCATCTGCAATTGGCGTTGCTCGACGTGGTCGACGAATTGCAGCGTTTCCTCCATCTTTCGCGGCGGGACCCGGCTGCCGCTCGGCGCCCAAACACGTCCGTACATCTTGCCATCCTTGGTCTGAAAGGATGGCCATCCGATCATGCCTTCGGCCGGATCGAGCCACAGCCCCCACTCTTGGCCGTCTGCCGGAGTGACCTCGTCAAGCCGCGAAAAGTAGCGGCACTCGTCCGGTTGGCCGGCGGCGCCGAGATGGAGCTGAAAAAACGCCTTGCCGCCCGGCAGGTAAAGCCGGTGCAGCATGACCCCGCCCTCGCGGAGCACCCCCACCACCTCGACGCTGATCATCCCGCTGCCCTCAGGCGGCTGCACCTTGGTCAATCCGGCCGCCAGCACAAAGGGTGAGGGATCGACCGGCATGGTCATGCCGACACGGAACCGCGTCGCCGCGCTGCCGGCAAGGCCGGGGGCGGCCGCGGCGACAGCGGGCTGCGCGAGGCGGCGGCGCCACAACCAGAGCAGCAACAAAATGACGATGCCGATAAAAAGGACGGGCCAGATAAAGCCTGACCCCCCCGCCGGTGCGGGCGATGGTCGGACGGGGGCTGTCGCCGACGGGTTGCGCGGCTGACCCTCCATCTGCGCGAGCTGGGTGTCGAGCTGGTCGAGCTTGGCCGCGACGGCCGGATTCTGACCTGCCTCGCGATCAGCCTCCCGGCGCCATTGCACATAGCCCGGATCATATTGGTAGTTATGGAAATATGCCGCGGAACCAGGCGACGACAGGGAATTCAAAGCCGCCCACAATGCCACCGCGGTCAACGGTCCCGAACCCGGCAAGGCCGGCCCCCTCGCCACCCTGGCTGCTGGCTGCTGCCCTCCCCAGATCGGTGGCCGGCGTGGCGCTTCGCTTAGCCCATCGTAGCCGCCGGCATAAGCGGGCGGTCGGCGGACGTATGGCTGTGCGGGCTGCTGTGCCGCTTGATAGTCGCGAAGCGCCTGTGACGATAAGCTGCGGGAAACGGACCGGTCTCCGAGCGAGCCGGTGGTATAGCCGGCGCCTGAATACGATCGCCGACTGTAGCCTCCACTACTGCTGACCGGCGCCCGCCGGCTCGGAGCCGAGTAGTTGGACGTCGATCCGCTACCCGGACGGCCGTATCCGCCGCTGTTGTACTGACCCCAGGCGCGGTCGGGCGCATCCAAGACGAGGAGACAACACAAGCAACAGAAAAAAATGGTCCGCCAGAACATCGTCAGCGGCGACGCAACGTGATGCCTCGCGCTTGGAAGACACTCTTCACGCGCGGCAAGCTTCTGGCGCTCATGACACGGAACTTCGATGCGGTCGGTCACGACGCCTAATGCGCCTCGTCCCAGTTTTTGCCGCGGCCGGTCTCCACGACGAGCGGCACCGAGAGCTCGCAGTGTGGCGCGCAGGCGCCTTCCATAACCGCTTTGACGACCCGCGCGGTATCGCCGGCCTCGGCTTCCGGCGTCTCGAACAGCAGCTCGTCATGGACCTGCAACAGCATGCGGGTTTTTAGCCCTGCCTGGGCGAGTGCGGCCGGAATGCGGGCCATCGCGCGTTTGATGATGTCGGCGGCTGAGCCCTGCAGTGGCGCGTTGATTGCCTGCCGCTCGGCCCCGGCCCGGCGCATCGGGTTGGCGTCGCGGATGCCCGGGATAAAGCATTTCCGCCCGAAGATCGTCTCGACATAACCGGTGCGGCGGCAGTCCGTCTTGGTCCGCTCCATATAGGCGAGGATCGCCGGGAAGCGCTCGAAATAGGCGCGGATATAGGCCCCCGCCTCGGCTTGTGGGACGCCGATCTGCTGCCCCAAGCCGAAAGCGCTGATCCCGTAGATGATGCCGAAATTGATCGCCTTGGCGCGCCGCCTGGTATTGCCGTCCATAGCAGCCAGCGGCACACCAAAGACTTGACTCGCGGTCAGCGCGTGAATGTCAACACCGTCGCGGAAGGCCTGCTTGAGCTCCGGCACGTCCGCGACATGGGCGGCAAGCCGCAACTCTATCTGACTGTAATCCGCCGACAGCAGCAAGTGGCCGGGTTCGGCGATAAAGGCGCGGCGGATGCGGCGGCCTTCCTCGGTGCGGATCGGAATATTCTGCAAGTTGGGATTATTCGACGAGAACCGTCCGGTTGCGGCCACCGCGAGCGCGTAGGAAGTGTGCACCCGCCCGGTCTCGCCGTCGATCTCCTCAGCCAGCGCGTCGGCATAGGTCGATTTGAGCTTGGTCAGCTGGCGCCATTCGAGGACATGCCCCGGCACCTCGTGCAATGGCACTAGTTCTTCAAGGATCGAGGCGTCGGTGCCGTAGGCGCCGGTCTTGCCCTTCTTGCCGCCCGGCAGGCCCAGCTTGTCGAACAGCACATCGCCGAGCTGCTTGGTCGAGCCGATGTTGAACTCGTTGCCGACGGCGCGGAAGATTGCCTGCTCGATCTCGGCAATGCGCCGCGTGAAATCGCGCGACAGCTCGGCGAGTGCGGCGCGGTCGACCTTGATCCCTCGCCCCTCCATCGCCGCGACGACCGGGACGAGCGGTCGTTCGATCGTCTCGTAGAAGGCAGTCATCTTCTCGCGTACGAGCCGCGCCTTCAGCAGCATATGGAGGCGCAGCGCGGCATCGGCGCGCTCTGCGGCAAAGTCGCGCGCGGCCTCGCGCGACACCTCGGCGAAGGCGATCAGGCTCTTGCCGGTGCCCACCAGCTCTTTGAGCGGCTTCAGCTCATGCTGCAAAGAGCGTCGGACCAGGTTCTCGATCGTGTGCTCGACCTGGCCGCCATCGAGCACGTAGGACATCAGCATCGTGCAGTCATAGGGCCCGGGCTCGATGCCGTAGCGCGACAACAGGTGAGCGGCGGTCTTGACGTCGTGACCGATCTTGATCACGCCCGGGTCTTCGAGCAGCGGCCGCAATCGGTCGATGGCCGCCCGCAGCGAGAGCTCACCGGTTCCGCCCAAATCGAGGGTCCCGGCAGCCCGATGGCCAAGCGGGATGTAGGCGGCGAGGCCTGGCGCCAGCCCAAGCGCAATCCCGGCGAGAGCCGGGCGAGAGCCGGCTACGGCGCTCACCTCCGGCCAGATCGCGACCACACCCGCCTGGTGGGCAGCTTCGATCCAGTGGTCGAGTCCTTCGAGAGTGTCGACGAGGGCATAGGTGCGCGATGACGTAAAGGGTGGAACTTCTGGGACAACCGGCTCCGGCCGCTCCACCGGTATGACTTCGGGGGCGATGGAGAGCCGCTGAACGATGCGCCCCTTGAGCGCGCGCAGTTCCATCTCATCCAGGAACGGGAAGAGCTTCTCGGGCTCGTATGGCTTGACTTTGAGCGCGGACAATGGGCAGGGCAGCGGCACGCTATCGTCTAGCTTGACCAGCTCCTTCGACAATCGCGCCTTGGCCAGGTTTTCAATCAACGCCTCGCGCCGCTTTGGCTGTTTGATTTCATGCGCATGGTCAAGCAAGGTTTCGAGGTTGCCGTAGGTATTGATCAGCTCGGCCGCGGTCTTGACGCCGATGCCCGGCACCCCCGGGACGTTATCGGTGCTGTCCCCGCACAGCGCTTGCACCTCGATGACCTTGTCCGGGCCAACTCCGAACTTCTCGCGTACCTCCGCCTCCCCGATAGGGCGGTCGGTCATCGGGTCGCGCATCAGCACCCGGTCATCCGAGACCAGCTGCATCATGTCCTTGTCAGACGACAAGATGGTCACCTTGGCGCCCGCCTCGATGGCGTGTCGCGCGTAGGTCGCGATCAGGTCGTCGGCCTCGAACCCCTCCATCTCGATCCGGCAGACGCCAAAGGCGTCCGCCGCCTGCCGCACATGCGCCAGTTGGGGCGCGAGATCATCGGGCATCTCCCGACGGTTCGCCTTGTACTGATCGTAAATCTCGTTGCGGAAGCTGCGGCCCGAGGCGTCGAAGATCACGGCTATGTGGTCGGCGTCGGTATCCCTCAGGTATTTGTCCAGCATATTGCTAAAATGCATGACGACCTCCGTCGCCATGCCATCGGACTTGCGCTGGAACCGCTCTGCCTTGGGATCCTTGGCGCGCGCAAAATAGGCGCGAAAGATGAAGCCTGAGCCATCAATCAAAAACACATGATGGGGCACCGCTCCCTCAACGCCGCTAGGCGCGGCGCCCCTGTTTGTGCCAGGGGCAGGCTCAGGAGTCGGCTTTGGCGGATGGGCAGCGCCAGCCGGTGTCGGCTCTGGCACGATCGTATCGATGATCTCGTCCACGGCTTCCTTCATTCAGGCGTTGCGCTGTTCCTGCTCGCTCGGCGGTGAAACTTGGCCAGCAGCGGCCGCCGCAGTCGCGCGGTTGATGAAAAGGCGGGAACAGTACGGACATTCGATCTTCCCGGACGGGCCCAGGTTCAAATAGACCCTCGGGTGGCCGAGCGGGCCTTCGCCGCCGTCGCAAACAGCGACCATCTCGTCGATGTAGATGGTTTCGAACGGCGCCATAGACCACCGGGAATGTACGGTGAGCGCCCCACGGCGCCCGGTTGACCGTATAACGGGTCGATGATACCGATTGCCGCAGCACAATCAATGATCCGCAATGTTTCTCCACGGCGAACCGGCACCAGCGTCGGATCCACACTCCGCTTGCGGGCGCGGCTGCGCGGTTAGGCTCGGCGGCGCTCAATCAGGGTGAGGAGCCGCCGGCTGCCGATCGCGTCCAATTCCGCCTGTGTCTTGATGATCGCGGCCCTGTTGCTGCTTGTCGGCTGCGCGCCGGCGACTGACGAGGAAGTCCGGCTCGCCGGCATCGGCACGATGCGCGCGGCTCCCGATCCGAAGCCCGTGCCGTGCTTTACCGAGGGCAGCTTCATCGCCGCCGACGGCCAGAAACTGCCGTTGCGCGAATGGCTGCCGCGCGGCGAAGTGAAGGCGGTGGTCCTCGCCTTGCACGGCTTCAACGACTATGCCAACGCCTTCGATGGCCCGGGTAGAATTTGGGCCGAAGAGGGGATCGCGACCTATGCCTATGACCAGCGCGGCTTTGGCGCGGCGCCCGAGCGCGGGTTCTGGCCGGGACGCGCCGCGCTGGCGGCCGACGCCGCGACTGCTGCACAAATATTGCGGCGATTATATCCCGGCACCCCGCTCTATCTTCTCGGCGAGAGCATGGGCGGGGCGGTGGCGGTGGTTGCCCTAACCAGTGAGAGCGGCACCCCCGTCCCCGATGTCGACGGGGTCGTCTTGACCGCCCCGGCGGTCTGGGGCCGCCCGACGATGGACCTTCTGCCGCGGCTGGCCCTGTGGGCGGGAGTCCGTCTGATGCCGGGGCTAACCCTGACAGGCCGCGGGCTCAAGATCAAACCTTCGGACAATATCGCGATGTTGCGGGCGCTGGCAGACGACCCCCTGATGATCCACGCGACCCGCATCGACACGATCTACGGCCTCGTCGATCTGATGGATGCCGCACTCGCTTCCGGCGCTCTTCTCGATACACCGCTGTTCGTAATGTATGGCGCAAAGGATGAAATCATACCAAGGGCGCCGGTCCGGCGGTTTGTCGACGCCCTGCCGGCCGAGCCGATGCACCCCCGCAAGCTCGCCTGGTACGAGAATGGCTATCACATGCTGTTGCGCGATCTCGAGGGCCCGATCGTGATTGCGGATGTTGCAACCTGGGTGCTGACACCCGCAGCGCCCTTGCCCTCTGGCGCCGACCGCGCCGCAGCAGAAGCCTTTTTTACTGCCGGTAGTCACGTCTCCCTCGCCGGCCGTTGAACCGGTGCACCCCTGGCCGATCTTGCAGCTATTGATGCTGTTGATGCTCGCCAACGGCACACCGGTCGTTGCGAAAAAAATTCTCGGCGAACGTTTGGCCTACCCGCTGGACGGCGGCATCGAATTTATCGACGGCCGGCCGTTGTTTGGCCGATCGAAGACGATACGTGGGGTTGTGCTCGCGGTGCTCGTGACGATGGCGGGTGCACCGCTGATCGGCCTTCAATGGCAAATCGGCCTTCTGGTCGGCAGCCTCGCCATGGCGGGCGACCTCGGCTCGAGCTTTCTGAAGCGCCGCATGGCTCTGCCGACCAGCAGCCGGGCGAGCGGCCTCGATCAGGTTCCGGAAGCGCTGATTCCGCTGCTCGCCTGCCGCAATCCGCTATCCTTGACGATGGCGGACATCGGCGTCACGGCAGCCTTGTTTTGCATCGGTGAAGTGTTGCTTTCGCGCGTGCTCTACGCGGTTCGCCTGCGCGATCGGCCGTACTAGCGGCGCCACACCGCAGGTGATGCAAGGTAATTTCCGGAGGACAGTTGAGCCTTACGGCAACCATGGACGATCCGACCCCGACCGAGGTGTAGCCGACCATGTCGCGGTATTTCCAGAACCCGGAGCCCATCCGCCGGGGCAGCGTAGAATCGAGAGTGATTGGGATCGCGCCGGGTAGACAGATCTGGCCGCCGTGCGTATGTCCGCTGAGCAGCAGATCAAAATCGGCGTGCGCCGCTTGGCGATAGATTTCGGGAGTATGCGACAGCAGGATCGAAAATTCCTCGCCAGAAAGGTGCGACACGGCCTTCTCGATGTTGTCGACTCGAAAGTAATGCGCGTCATCGATACCGACCAGATGTATCCGCTGATCGCCGCGCTCGAGGGTTTCGGCCTCGTTAAGCATCATACGGATGCCCATTTCCTCCAGGGCGGGAACCATGCGGATCGAGTCGTGGTTGCCCAACACTCCATAGATTGGGGCGACGATATGCGCGCACACACGCGCCATGCCCTCGATTGTCGCGTCGATCGGCCCGAAAGTTTTCCCGCGATAGTCGCCGGTCAGCACGCAGAGGTCGTATGCCAAGCTTGGCAATAGCGCGATCAGCCTCTGCATCGCTCCACCGCTTATGTCCACGTGCAAGTCGCTGATGTGGAGCAGCGTCAGACCGTCGAACGAAGACGGCAGCCGGGGCAAGCGGATGTAGTTATGCCGGATTTGGACGTTTTCGGCATTCTTCCGTGCCCGCCAATACAAGCCGGTAAGCTGTAGCGCCGTACGAATTATTGTGGGACTCCGTCGCCAATTCTCGGGATGAAAGAAATTGAGGCCTTGACCGAAGACCCGCGCCTCATGATCGTCCTCAATGCCGATCCGTTGCCTCGCGTGCAGTCGTCCGAGGCGCCGCTCCAATTTTTGGAGAATGTCTTCGTCCATCGGGACTAACGCGCGATCGACCCGCCGGGTCGTATCACAGGCGGTATACTCCCCGATCCCGCACGCCGATTTGTCCGCAGGCTGAAGATCCATCTCCCCCTCCGGCGCGTCGGCGCTTGCGAGGCCGCGGCATAATCCTCGATCTTGATCGCACCGCCAAGCCTCTGTTGGCAAACCCTATGCCGGCTCGACAAGTGATCGTCCTTGCGTGCTCGGCTGTCAGGTTGTATCCCAGCCCTCGCTGATCCCCGACCGCGCGCGGGCACCCGTAGCTCAGCTGGATAGAGCGCTGCCCTCCGAAGGCAGAGGTCGTGAGTTCGAATCTCGCCGGGTGCGCCATTGCTTCCGATAAATTAGGATCACTCATCATGAGCCGGCTCAAGCTCCTCGGGGCGTGCGAAGAATCCCTCTCGCCGATTTCACTGTCGCCGCCGTGTGCCGCGGCCTCTCGGACGAAGACCGGCCCACTCGGAGAAACCCAAGGACGAGGCCGGGGAAATTTAGCGTCTCGGAGGGTCGCAAGGCGCTCGCCATCGGGCGCTGTAGAGGGTTTCGGGGTCGTAAGACCGGTTCTTTCTCTGCATCACGCGAGTCTTGACGTCCTCACCCTGGCAGAGGGTGCGCGGCTACCTGCCTGACGAAAATTTTCCTGAAACATTCCGACCCCGAAGCGCTTAATTACCTGTGGACTTGGGGATGCAAATGCCTGCGCTCGATCGCGACAAGCTCGCCAAAATGCTGGGCATGCTCGGATCGCGCCACGATGGCGAGGTGGCCGCAGCCGGTCGCTCGGCGCACATTCTCCTCAAGGACGCGCGCACTACCTGGACCGAAGTGCTGACGCAGCCGGATGGGGCCGAACCGTCTGATCGCGACAAGCTCGGCGAAGCGGAAGCAGAGAAGCGGCGCTTGGTTATCGAGCTCGCGCAAGGCAGCTTGAGATCGATAACCTGAAAGCTGGGCATCACCAGGAGATCCGCGAATTGCACGGGGCTAAGCACCGCGGGAAGATCAGCGGATTCGCCCCGATAAAAACTTTGATCCGCTGGTACGCGATGGGGGTCGCAGCAAAAACCGTGATCGGCTGGGCCGCGATGGGACTCGCAGCGTGGTTCATAGGCGCAATGATCTGGGGTGCACCAAAGACGCAGGAAGTCCAAGTCCTTCGCGGCGGATCTCTCGCCGCATCTGCCGGAATCGAGGCCTTGCAGCGTAACGGCCCGTCCCCGCAGATCGATTTATTTGGCTTATTCCACTGGATCAACGAGCGCGTTCAAGGATGGAGCCGAATGCTGGGCTCGCCAGCGCAACACTCGCCGACGCTTAAGACGCCGACCGAACGTTGATATCCGTTCCTGACGGTGCGCTAGCACTCGCAACGAGGCGCTTCTAACCCTGGTAGTCAACAATGGCGACTTGGCCGTGAGAGTTGCGAGCCACCTCGGCGGCCTTCAGCGTATGCACGGCGAGCCGAACGCCGGTTCGCCGTACAAGCACACGGGGTGTTGGTGGGATGTAGATGTCCGGTGTTTCGGATAGTGGACGACAGACCGGACATGGCAACATCGACGTGAGTTACCCAAAGCCGACCTCGCGAGCGCCGGGCTGATCTTCCCGAACGAGCGGCCTCAAATCACGGTGCAGCGTCCGGCTGCGCAGGCACCGTGAATTGAAAGATGCACCCCGGGGCAAGTTCGCGATCGCCCGCAACCGTCTCGATGAGCTTCGATGATCGAGCGGCAGATCGACAGGCCCATCCCCAAGCCGCCGGGCTTGGTCGTGTAGAAGGCCTCGAAGAGGTGCTCGAGGCTCTCCGGAGCCAGCCCCGGACCCGAACCCCGAAACGCGACGAGCACACCGTCCAACTTGGCTTTTCCGGTGTTGATCAGCAATTCTCGCGAACCTCGCCGGCGTCGCTCATTACTTCGACGGCGTTTATGATCAAGTCGAGAACCACTTGTTACAATTGGACCAGATCTCCTTAAATGAGCGGCAGGCCCTGCGCGAGTTGAGTTTGCACCGAAACGCCGTTCTTGACCCGCCTCACTGCGGGTCAGGGCAATGACGGATCGCCTCATTGATCTCCAGGCCATCCTTCAGTGGAGGCGCTTTCCTAACGAGGTCACGGTGCAGCAGCGGCGCCAACCCGTAGAGGAAAATCCCGCGCCGGTCGCGCAATGCGCAATCGGCCGGGAGACGGCAATTTAGGCCATTGTCCAGCCATAGGTCTTCAAAGCGCTGGCCGGTGCGAATGCTGTTCACCATCAGCGTCAGCCTCTTCACCTGCGGCTGCCAG
Organism: uncultured Alphaproteobacteria bacterium; assembly: GCA_963703745.1. Classification (GTDB taxonomy): domain Bacteria; phylum Pseudomonadota; class Alphaproteobacteria; order ATCC43930; family CGMCC-115725; genus AP-15. The sequence continues at coordinate 72,957 of CAVPFL010000005.1, forward strand.
CAGGTCGATGAGTATAGAAGATGATCGGCCGCGTGTCGTCAGCGGCCAATTTCCTTTCGATCGCCCACACTATGTGCTTGCGCCACTTGTATCGGATTCGGCCGACTGGGCAGAGGCGAAGCAGCGTTCGGCAGAGAGATAGAAACGGCGTAGGCGGAGAACGACCAGGGCGAACGTCCGGCGCCATCCGTCGCGCGTTCAGACCAACACTCGTGTGTGGCTTCGAGCGCGTCGCGGCGTATGAACGTTCGGTTAAGGACCCTCCGAATCTGCCCTCAATCTCGCGCTTCGGTCGGGGTAGCTCTAACCGACCGCCGGAGTGGTCGGCGACCCGCGAAATTCCTTGCGCTTCTGCCGCTCGCCGCGAGCCCGGAACAGCCTTTTAAGCGCCGCTCGACCACGAAATTCCGGCATATCGCCAAAACGGACAATACAGTCATCGGTGAAACCGTCCAGCAAGGCCGGGATGTTCCACGGCATGAACAGCGCTTCGACACGAGCGACAAGGGCCCGCGCCTCTTCGGCCGTGCGCGGGTTACCCGGGGGGGACTGGTGCTCATCGCGAGGCTGCTCCCAGCGGCTGCCCGGGTCACGGCGAATGCGGGCCCAATACTGCACGAGCCACGGCAATCAGCGTCGCATCGGAGCCGGGCCCCCCGACGATCGACAGGCCGACCGGCAGACCGTGGACCGTGGAACCCGGGATGCTGACTTGTGGCACCCCGGTCAGCCCGCCGTGGCAGCAGAGGCACAGCAGGCGGTCGCGCTGCGGGCCCGCTACGGAGAGCGCCTCACCCCGTTTGGGGGCAGGGAACGGCGTCGTCGGCAGACAAAGGATCGTCCCCTCCGGCAATAGATAACGCATACGCCCGCGCGCCTCACGCCGGACCAGCTGCGCCCAGTCGCGCTCACTCTCGGGTATCGTCGATCCGAGGATGAGGTTCCGCGCCACGCTGAACGCGAAGCGCGGGTTGTCGCGGTCGATCCAATCTTTAAAGGTGAGCCAAGCCTCGGACGGTTGCAAAGTGCGCTGTGCCCGCGCCCATTGGGTAATCCCTGCCGGCGCCATGACCTCTTCGCGGATGTCGCCGATCAGCGCGCGGAGCTGCTCCACCATTGGCTGCACCGCCGCGGTAACCTCGGAATCGGCGAACCCGAAAGCGTCGATCGCGATGATCAGCCGGCTCGGCAAGGTGCTCGGGATCGGCTCGTCGAGCATGACGCTCGAAACCCTTGCGAAGGTCTCGATGTCACGGGCGAACCACCCGGTTGTGTCGGAACTCGGCGCCTGCTGCATCATGCCCGAGACGTCGAGACGCCCATGTGTCGGCCGTATGCCGTAGAGGCCGCAGAAGCTCGCGGGCACGCGTACCGAGCCGCCGGTGTCGGTGCCGAGAGCGGTATCGCATAGCCCGGCGGCGACGGCGGCGGCCGAGCCGGAGGATGAGCCGCCCGGCACGCGCCCGGGCGCTCGACTGTTGACCGGCGTGCCGTAGAACGCGTTTTCGCCGACTATGCCAAGCGATACCTCGTCGGTAATCGTCTTGCCGATCAACGTCGCGCCAGCGTCGAGCAAGCGCTGCACCGCCCAGGCGTGCCGCATCGGGACCGGGTTCGACCGCGCCCAATCGGGATTGCCGCCCCCGGTCGGGTGCCCGGCGACATCGAACAGATCCTTGGCGGCAAAAGTCAGCCCGGAAAGCGGCCCGCCGGCGCGTCCTTGGATATGCACTCGCGGGCCGGGGACAAAAGCGTTGATTTCGTCTGGCATGAAGGCCTCAGGATCGGCGGGTGGCGCGCGTTTCGGACCAAGGTTTTGTGGAACCGGTACGGCACTGCGCCAGTTTAGCGGTCATAACGCAATGGAGGTCGTTATGCCACGTGGTGACAAATCCAAATATACCGACAAGCAGGAGCGCAAGGCCGATCACATAGCCGAGAGCTACGAGTTGCGCGGTGTTCCCGAGGAGGAAGCCGAAAGGCGCGCTTGGGCGACCGTCAATAAGGAGAGTGGGGGCGGCAAGAAGAGCGGGTCGGGGCGGGGCAAGCCGGAAAGCCATGCCTCATCGCGCAGGGGAGGAAGGCTTGGGGGCAGAGCGTCGGCTTCCCGTTCTGCGGCCGAGCGCTCGGCCTCGGCGAAGAAGGCGGCGGCGACGCGCAAACGCAACGCCGAGCATCGAGCGTCGACATAAGCAGGCCAAGGAAGGATTCGAGAAAAGATCTACCCACCCTCGCTTGGCCGGCCAACATGAATGAACCGGCCCAGTGGGCGCCGAGCAGTTGGGCTTGATCGGAAAGAAGAGGTGGTTTCCGGCATCACCAGAAGAAGGACCATCAGCGCGACCCCGGCGACACACCCAAGCGTGAAAAAGGCCACGCTGTAGCCGAAATGATCGACGATCAGGCCGGCGGCAAAGCAGCTGAGCGAAGCGCCGATGCCTTGCGCCGTGGCGACCATGCCAAGCGCCAAATTGTAACGGCCGGTCCCGCGCATCAGGTCGGCGACGACGAGCGGCGTCAAGACCCCAAAGATCCCGGCTCCGACACCGTCGAGAAGCTGGACGGCGATCAACCACCCGCTGTCGTTCGAGAGCGTGTAGAGGAAAGCGCGCACAGGCATGATCGCGAACCCGACAAGGAGGATGGGTTTGCGCCCCCAGCGATCCGCCTTACGCCCGGCGACGAGCGCGATCGGCAACATCACCAATTGAGCGGCGACAATACAGGACGACATCATCGCCGTGGCCAGTTCCTTATCGGCGAAAGCGAGCTTCTGTCCCACCAGCGGCAGCAGCGGCGCATTGGCGAAGTGGAACAGCATCGTGCAACCGGCATAGATCGCGAGCGGCCGACATTCCAGGATCGTCCGCCAACCGGCGTCCTCTTGCGTCTCCCTGCTCGGCTCTGCACCGCGCGCCCGCCGGTGATCGATCGCCACGGCCGGGATCGACAGGACCGCGAAGGTGGCGAGCGTCGCGAAGACCGGCACGAGCAGGAATACGGCCCGCTGGCCGAAGAGCGAACCGATCGCGGCCGCGACGAGCGCGATGGCGACGTTGCCGGCGTGGTCGCAGGCGGCATTGCGGCCCATGCGATCGGCCAATTGGTCGCGCATGAAGAGGCCGAGGGTCAGCGCCGCCACGGCGGGTCCGAAGACATCGCCGACGATGGCCATTACCGTATTGGCCGCAAGCACCGGCCAGAAGCTCGGTGCCGCGAAGATGACGACAGCGCCGCAGGCGAGAACCATGAGGGCTGCGACCAAGACGCCGCGCTTTGCCCGGATCGCGTCGATCGCAGCCCCGGCCGGTGTCTGAGTCGCCAGCCCGACGAGTCCCGCGACCGCGGTCACCAGCCCGACTGAGGATTGGCTCCAGCCCTGCTGCGTGACCAGAAAGACATTGAGATAAGGCCCAAGTGCACCCCGGACGTCGGCCAGCAGGAAATTGAGCGCGTCGAGCGAAACCGGCCTGAACCGGGTGACGTTGGTAGTCATCTGATATGCCCCACGAAGAGACCGGCCAGCGCCAGCACAAGTGCTGGGAACATCACCACCATGCCGATGCGGAGAAACCGCCACGCGCCGATCTTGAGACCCTCTCGGCGCAAGGCCACCAGCCAAAGGATCGTCGCCAGCGATCCGCTGACCGACAGGTTTGGTCCGAGGTCGACGCCGATTAGCAAAGCGCCGGTGATCGGCGGGGCGAGCGGCGATGCAGCGGCGGCGGCAGACCCCGCGACCAGTCCGACAGGCAGGTTGTTCATTAGATTGCAGGCGACGGCGGTGATCACGCCGGCGGCCCAGCTGGTGGCTGTCGGGGCCTGCGCAGCCGTCTGCAGCGCTCGGCTGAGTTGCTCGATGACCCCGCTGCGAGCCAGTCCTTCGACCAATACGAATAGCCCCGCGACCAGCGGCAATACGCTCCAGGAAATGTTTTTGAGCAGATCCCAGGGCGCCCGCCGGTGGTAGAGCGAAACGATGAAGGCCGTCAGCGCGCCGCTAACCGCGGTCGGCGGTCCGAGCCGGAAACCCAAAGCCGAAGCTGCGAGGAGGACCGCCGCGGCGAAGCCGACCCCCGACACGGTCGACCAACCGGTGTTCGACAGGACCGGCACGGGGACCTCGCGGGCGATCGTTTGTCGTAAGTTTGCCCCCTGGCTCAGCCTGAGCACCACGTAAGTCGCTCCTATCGACAGGATCGAGGGGACGGCAAACTGCGCCAGCCATGATGACAGCGACGGCATGTGGCCGCCGAAGACAACGAGGTTCGCCGGGTTCGAGATCGGCAGCACGAAGCTTGCCGCATTGGCGATGAAGGCGCAGATCAAGAGGTAAGGCAGCGGCTCGGCGCCGGCGGCCCTCGCGGCCGCGTACACTGCCGGGGTCAAGACGACCGCGGTCGCATCGTTGGAAAGCAGGACGGTCACCACTGTGCCGACGGCGAAGACCAACGCGAAGAGGCGGCGGGCCGAGCCTCTCGCTTGTTGCGCCGAGAGCGTCGCCAGCCAGTCGAACACGCCCTCCTTACGCGCCAATTCGGCGAGCAGCATCATCCCGGTCAGGAAAAGGTACACATCGGTGCCGCGGCCGATCGCACGGAGCGCGTCCGGCCATGGAACGAGGGCGAGGGCGACCAAGCTCGCCGCGCCCAGCACCGCCCAAACCGCCTCCGGCAATCGCCATGGCCGGCCGATTACGCCGCCGGCAGCAATGGCTGAAATCGCCCAGGTGGCCCCTTGGGCGATCGTAATCGCCGCCATGTCAGTTACGGCCGGGGTGGCGGCGGGCGACGGTCCCGAACCGGTCCCGGGGGTTCCGCGACAAGGCTCAGCTGGTCCCGCGAAGGACCGAGCCGGCGCACCTCGAGCACCTTGCCGATGGCGCTGGCAAAACCGTCCCCCTCCGCCACAAACACCTGACCAGGCAGAAGAAGATTGGTAAAACGATCGGCTTCAGGCGGTGGGAGGCGTAGCACCGTCCCGTCCTCGAGCAGGGCGCCATTCACATCGCCGCGCGGGCCGTGCAAACTCATGCGCACCCGACCCTGCACCTCGGTCAGCCCTGTGATCGGTGCGCCCCAGACAGCGCCGGGACCGCGTCCTGGACCGGGCGGGCCATTGTCGACAATCGTGCGTCCCGCAGTCTCGTCGGTGATCGAGACGGCTTGAACCAGTGGCAGCGCCGCCGCATGCAGGCCGTGGATCGTGACGGCATCGCCCGGCTTTATCGAGTAGGCGATCTCGGTAGAAAGATGCGGCGCGGTCTTGACTTCGGTGCCGTCGCTGAGGATCAATCCGTCGATATCGCCGCGCGGCGTCAGCGTGAATTGCCGGACCTGGCCGCGCTGGGCGGGCAATTGCTGCGGGTCATAGAACGGCACCTGCCCCCAGGGTGTCGCCGGCGGGCTTTGGGCAAGGGCCGCAGGGCTGATGACTACGGCTGCGCCCGCGACAAATAATGTGGTCTTCCATTGGGCATTCATCCGACTGGCTCCTCGATGACGTTCGAGAGCCAGCGGGGCAAGCCGCGTGCCAAATCAGAAAAAAGCGGAATTACTGGAGCTGTGGCGCTTCCTAGTGCGGTACCACGTCCGCTTTGCCGACACCGTCTGTCCGATCTCTGGACATCGATGGAGCCTATTGCGCCGGAACGCGGGGTCCGCGGCAATGTTTGTTTACCATGGCAGGTCACGCGAGCCAGTCTGCGGCGAACGACGCTGCCCGACAACCGGTCGTGTTGCTGGTCGAGGATGAGATTCTATTGCGCCGCACCACGGCCGAGTATTTGCGCCTTTCCGGCTTCCCGGTCATCGAGGCGCCGACTGCAGAGGAAACCATCGCGGTGTTCGCCTCTGGGAAGCCGGTGGCTGTCGTTTTCAGCGATATCTACCTGTCCGCTGCCTTGGATGGGCTGAGGCTCGTCCGCTGGGTGCACCGGCATCACCCCGACATCCCGGTGATGCTTACCTCCGAGTATGGTGATTCAGCGCGTCAGGCCGCCACCAAGCTTGTTGGGGATACGTCTTTCCTGCCGAAGCCTTACCGGCGAGCGGAGGCGGTGAACCGTATTCGCGCTTTGCTGGACGAGGCCCGGGCCGAGACATCTTAGCCTGCTTGGCCCAGTACTCGTTGTATTTTGGCAACCAGGGCGGCGTACGTGAATGGCTTGCCGATCCACTCGATATCGCGATCGAGCCTACCCTGGTGGATGATGGCGTTTCGCGTATAGCCTGTCGTGAACAGTATCTTGAGGTCAGGCCGCAGCCGTTTTACTTCATCGCCGAGTTGACGTCCATTCAGCCCACCCGGAAGTCCGACATCGGTGAACAAGAGGTGGACCTCTGGCTCCGATCCGAGCACTTGCAACGCGGTTGCGCCGTTCGCTGCGGTCAGCACACGATAACCCTGGTCTCGCAGCATCGCCGCGACTGACGACAACAGGAGCTCGTTGTCTTCGACCACCAGTATCGTTTCGGATTGGGCTTCCCCGGTCGTCGGCTGGGCTCCGATCACCTCGGCGACATCGACGCTATCGCCCGCAAAACGCGGCAGGTAGAGCTTCACCGTCGTGCCCTCGCCCGCCTCGCTGTAAATCTTGATATGCCCCGCCGATTGTCCAGTCTTCTCAACCGCACGCTCGGCGAAAGCATCGCGATCGAGACTGTTCTCGCGGCAGGCCTGTGGACTGTCTCGGCGGACGTTAATCAGCTCGAAAATGCCCTGCTGAACTTGGCGGTCAACGCGCGGGACGCCATGCCGAGCGGCGGCAAGCTCACGATCGAAACCGCCAACACCCACCTGGACGAGGCGTACGCCAATAGGCATGCTTGACGAAGCCATAGACTTGGGAGAGGCCGAGGCCGGTACCCTGCCCTGTCTCTTTTGTGGTGAAGAACGGCTCGAACGCCTTGTCGGCGGTTTCTTTGGACATGCCGATGCCGGTATCGGTGACGGCGAGCATTACATACTGACCTGGTGTTACCTCGACATGCCGGAAACCAGTTTATTCGCGTCTATCGGACTGGGTTCGAGCGGTTGCTGACGCGAAAACGCCAGCAGACGGTGCGTCAACACCGCGCTGCGTTCGGCACCTTGCAATGCCGACGCGATGGGATTCCGGATTTTCGGATCATCGGATTGCAAGCGCTGCTGCACGATTTCGAGGTTTCCGACGATCACTCCGAGCATATTGTTGAAGTCGTGCGCGATGCCGCCCGTGAGCTGACCGAGCACATCCATCTTCTGAGCTTGCCGTAGAATTCCCTCTGCGCGTTCACGTTCTTCGGTCTCCCGGGCCAACGCCGCTTCCGCTTGCCTGCGCTCGGTGATGTCGTGGGTGAGTTTCGCAAACCCTTGCAAATTTCCGCGGTCATCGCGGATCGCCGTGATGAGGACGCTGGCCCAGAACTCTGAACCGTCCTTCCGAACCCGCCACCCTTCCCCAGAGAAACTGCCTTCAGCGATTGCCGTCTGGAGCTCGCGGTCCAGTTCGCCGGAACCAGAGTCTTCGACGCGGTAAAAACATGAGAAGTGCCGGCCGATAATCTCCTCCGATCGATAGCCCTTGATGCGCTCCGCGCCCTGGTTCCAGCTGGCGACGTGTCCCTCTGGATCGAGCATGAAGATTGCATAGTCTTTGATACCGGAGACCATCAGACGAAAGCGCTCCTCGCTTTCGCGCAGCCCTTGCTCCGATCTCGAGAGACGGCGGAAGCTGGCCGTAACAAGAATGCTGCCCGCGATTATGATGAGGAACGCAAGGCCGCCGGCGATCACACTCACTATCGCTGTAGTACGCTCAGCCTCGTCACCGAGCGCCTGACGGTTCTTCAGCAGACTATTCTCGGCCGCAGTGGCAGCATCGATGACTTGGTCGATGGCGCGCATGGCGTCGGCGCCGACACTTGTCTCGACGATCTGCCGGGCAGCGTCAAAACCTTCGTTCTGACGGGCGTCGATGGTGCGTTTCAGCTCATCCAGCTTGAGATTGATCTGTTGTTCGAGGACCGGCCAGCGGCGTTGCTGCTCGGGATTGTCAGCGGTGAGTTGCTTCAGCTTCGAGAGATCGTCGGGGATCTCCTGCACACCCTTTTTGTAGGGATCGAGATACGCGGCATCTCCGGTAATCAGGAATCCGCGCTGGCCTCGCTCGGCGTCCTGAACCGCACGTTCGAGTGCTTGGGTCGTATTAATGACCTCGATAGTATGGGCAACCCAGTCCTGGCTCCGCTTCAGCTCCGGGACATTCCGAGCAATTTCATAGATCTCGATCCCAACGAGCACGAGAGAGGGTATAAGGATCAGCGCCAATCCCTGCCACAGAGTGTTTGGCGATGTACGGTCCGATGTCATTAAACGAGCCGGGCGCATGAGGTTCTACCGCGCTATCGCTGGAGCATGCGGCTCGCGAAGTACAAGGGCCTGCCCTGCCGCAGGTCATCGATCGCAGGCGGGTCGTCTTCGCCCGGAAGTGGAGCCGGTCATCGGCCACCCCCGCCTGTGTAGAAGAAAAAGAGCACAACCGCGCATTTATCGCAATGATTCGAGAGGTCAAGTGAAGACAGGCGCGTAACGGCCGGTTCCCCTAGACGTCCGCCTCCCCGACGTCGACTGTCCGGTCTTCAGGCACGTCGAGACCGTAGCGCTTCATCTTGGAATAGAGCAGCTGGCGATGGATGTTCAGCATGCGTGCGGCTTCGGCACGATTGCCGCCGCTGCGCTGCAAGGCACGGCGGATCAGCATCTCCTCGAGCCGGGCCAATGCGGTCGGCAGATCCTCGTCCGGCCAATCGACCATATGGTCCGCGGTCTGAGGCTCAGTGATAAAGCTGAGGTCGGGCGCACTGATGATGGCACCGCGGACCAGGACGGCGGCTCGCTCCATAGCGTTCTGCAGCTCGCGGACATTGCCCGGCCAGCTGTGCCTTAGTAAGCGCGCGGCACCATCGGCGGAGAGTTGCTTCCCGCCGCTGCAGCTGAGGAAATACTCTGCCAGCGGCACAATATCGGCGATGCGGTCGCGCAATGCCGGCAAGCGTATCGGCACGACATGCAGCCGATAAAACAGATCCTCGCGGAAGGTCCCGTGGCGAACCCGCTGCGGCAAATCCTGATGCGTCGCCGCGATCACCCGGACGTCGACAGCAATCGGTTTGCCGCCGACCGGGGTACCGACGCGCTCCTGCAATGCTCGCAAGATCTTGGCTTGCATCGCGAGATCCATGTCGCCGATCTCGTCGAGAAAAAAGGTTCCGCAATCCGCCTGGCGGAAGGCCCCGATCCGATCGTCCGTGGCTCCGGTAAAGGCCCCCCGCAGGTGACCAAACAGCTCGCTTTCCAAGAGCTCACTCGGGATGGCGGCGCAGTTGACCGCGACGAACGCTCCCGCGCCGCGATGACCATGGTCGTGGATGGCGTGCGCCACGAGTTCCTTTCCCGTTCCGGTCTCTCCGGTGATCAGCACGGTCGCGTCGCTATCGGCCAGTATGCCGATGGTTTTCTGTATCTTCCGCATTGCCTCGCTCGAGCCGATCAGCCGGTCCTGCGGCATTGCGGTATCAGAACGCGGATGCCCTGCCGTACTGGCCATCATGCGATCGAGCACGCGCGCCAAGTCGGCTCGGCCGATGGGTTTTGTCAAATGATCGAAGGCGCCGAGGCGCATCGCCTCAATCGTGTTCGTCGCGGTCGCATGCGCGGTCAGCACAGTCACCGGCGGGGGCCGGGGCCGCGCGCGGATATGGCGCAGCACTTCGAGCCCGTCCATTCCCGGCATGCGAAGATCCAGAAGCACGGCATTCGTGGATTCACGATCGAGCAGTTCGAGAGCCTCGCGACCGGCCGTCGCCGTGCGCGTGTCATGGCCGAGATCGCGCACAGCCTCGGCCATTGCCTCCCGCATCGCGGCATCGTCATCGACGATCAGGATGGTCGACATGGCAGGACTATCTCGAAGGTCGTTCCCGATTGCACGCTGGCCAACCGGGCTATTCCGCCATGGGCCGCGGCCACCTCGTAGACAATGGACAGGCCCAAACCAGTGCCATCCGCGCGGCCCGTCACAAACGGCTCAAACAAATGGTCGCGGATCTCCGCCGGAGGCCCGGCTCCCTGATCATGCACCGACAGGATCAGGTTTTCGGCTTCATGACGCGTTGCGACAAGGATATGGCTCTTTGCCGGCGCCGCCTGGATCGCGTTCCGAACGAGGTTATCAAGCGCGCTTTGCATTTGTGCAGGATCGAAATAAGCGTGCCCCTCGTCGCTGGCGCGTTCGAGCGTGATCTCTTTTGTTGCGGCGAAGTCGGCGTTGGACAAGACGCACGCATCGAGAAATGGACCGAGGGCCACGCATCGCGAATTCGGCTGTTCGCGCTCGGTAACGCTGAGTAGCCGGCGAAGCAGTGCGTTAAGTCGCTCGATCTGCTGCAAGATCATCGCCAACGCCTGACGCTTGCGTTCGGGGTCTCCGGCGATCGCATTCTCCGCCCTGAGCCGCATCGCGGCAATCGGGTTGCGGATTTCATGCGCAACGCCGGCGGCAACGCGGCCGATCGCCGCCAGGCGCTCCCCCGCCGCGACCTGCCTCGCGAGCCGGTCGGCGCGTTGCCGGGCATCGACAACCCGGCGTCCTGCTTCGTTCAACGCCGTCACGATGCGGTCGAGCTCGCGCTCGCCGGTGGCATGTAGCATCGGGAGTTCGGCGATATCCCGCGCCCGAAGCGCGTTCTCGATCTGGGAGACGTGACGCGACCATTTGATCGTCAGCCGGCTCAGCAAGGCTGCCGCCAGGAAGACCGTGACGAAGAGGATGGCGAGCCCCGCCATGAGTTGCTGGTAACCGCGGCCCGCGAAGGTGAAAACCCTTGCCATCGTCCAACCCGTCAGGCCCGGAATCGGGCCAGGCAGCGGGCAAGCGGTCAGCAGCAGGATCTGCGAGGCGGCGTCATAGCGCAGGCTCGCCTGGTGGTCCTCGCTCAGCGCCGCGCGATTGACCGCCTGGATCCGCGGAAGTTCGGCCTGCGGAAGATCGGTCTTTGGCCCCGCACCCTGATAGGTCGGGAAGGCGTAGGCGAGAGATCCCGTTTCGGCCTGCCAAATTCCGCCTTCGATGCCGACGCGGTCGCCGAGTGCGGTCAGAACGACCGTGGTCAGGTCGCGGCGTAGAGCCTCATCGACGGCTCCGGGGGCCGGGCCCCGCCATCCCGCACTGTAAAAGCGGTATGCCCTGATAATCGCGTCGCAAGCCCGGCCGATCTCCGCTTCGGCCTGGCCGGCTTGGGCCGTCGCCGACTGGCGGAACAAGCCGATCATCAGCGCTCCGGCGGCGATCGCCGCTGCCGCCAACAGCAGCAGCAGAACAATCAGCCGTCCGCGCAGTGACCTGAACATGCAATCTCATCGTGCCGGAAAAGTGGGGTCAGAGTCGATTTCGGCACACGTGCGCGCCCTAAGGAAGCGTCGATCATCGTCTCTATCGCCATCTTTGCATCAAGATCGAAGCGTATGCTCAACATCGTCACGGGCCGGTGGCATGTGGGGCGGTGCCGAAGGGCTACCATTTCGGATCGCTGGAGCTCCGACCGGCCGGGCTGTGGGTGTGTCGAACAGGGAGCAGTTGACCGGGAGAGGATGCTCCGCACCTCTCCCTGCTCGTTCCCTCAGAGCCCGATTCCGCTCCCTGCAAGCCTCCCTGCTCGAGGCGGCCGAGGTGCTCATAACCTATTGATCAGAAAAGAGTATAACGGGCGAGACCGAGCATTTTTCAAGCTTTCTCGCGGATCCACCCTGGGCTGAGGGAGCAGCAGCTGCCAGGGTCCCGAGGCTGCGCCGGCATGGTCCGTTGCGTCGCCATTTGTTAGCCTCGGCGAGATGCTGGTGCAAATCTACGAGGTCCAGACTTCCGAGGAGGCTGTGGCGCTAGTCCGACTTGGGGTCGACCATATCGGGGTGCTCGTCGGTGACGGAATGTTTCCCCGCGAGCTTTCGATCGCTCAGACCAACGCGATATTCGTTGCCGTGCCTGCCGGCAGGAAGCGTGTCGCGTTGTCGCTCTCCGCAGACCTCGAAAAGGTCGCTCGGGTGGTCAGAGAAACGCAACCAGACATCATTCAACTGCAGGCGCCCATCAATGATTTCTCAGTGGCCATGACGCGCGCGCTGAAGACGCGCTTTCCCCGAGTTCCGATCATGCGGGCGATTCCAGTCATCGACGAGGGCAGCATCGAGGTTGCACAATCGTATCGGGGCGTTGCCGACTTTCTACTGCTCGACAGCTGGGACCCCGGCACCGGGCAGTTCGGGGCGCTCGGCCGCACTCACGACTGGAGCCTGAGCCGCCGCATCATCGAGGAAGTCGGAATCCCGGCCATCCTCGCCGGCGGGCTCGGTCCCGAGAATGTCGCCGAAGCGATCGCCGTGGTCCGCCCAGCCGGCGTTGATTCGAAGACCAAGACGGATCGTGCGGACGGGCCGGGCAAGGACCTCGCAAAAGTCGAGGCCTTTGTTGCGGCGGTAAAGCTCACCACGTGAGCGCAGTTCCCCTGAGTTCGACGGCGCCGTTATTTTGAATCACGCCGAGCAATCGCAGCCGGCACGAGAACCCGGGCGCACAGCCCGTGTCATCATCCGATTTTGCAGTGAACGGCGGATCATAGATGACGGGCTTGCCGGTATCGGTCGGATGCGGCGGCAGAGCGAGTGTCATCGGCGCTGAGCTAACCGCCTGCTGCGCGGCGGCCGGCAATGCCCCGATGGCCGCCGCGATCAGCGCGGCAGCCTCGAACCGGCGCCGCACCGTAAACGGTCTTAGAGCGCCTTTAGCATGGCTTCGGCGCTGGAGACCTCGAACTGGCCCGGCTGCTCGACGTTCAGCGCCTTGACGACGCCATTCTCGACCAGCATCGAATACCGCTGCGAGCGCATGCCCATGCCTTCCTTGGTGCGGTCGAGCTCGAGCCCGATCGCGCGCGTGAAATCGCCGCTGCCGTCGCCCAGCATGACGACCTTGTCGTCGGCCCCGCGCTCCTTGCCCCAGGCGCTCATCACAAAGTGATCGTTGGCGGCCAGGCAAGCGATCGTGTCGACTCCCTTGGCCTTGAGCTCGGCAGCATGCGTGACATAACTCGGCAGATGGCGCCCGGAACAGGTCCGCGTATAGGCGCCGGGAAGCCCGAACAGGACGACCTTTTTGCCGGCGAAGAATTCGTCGGTCGTCACGGCCTTGACCCCGTCCGGGGTCACATAGCGCAAGGTCACCGAGGGTACTTTGTCGCCCACCTTGATCGTCATGGGTTTTGCTCCATCATGTTTGATCGATGCGGAATACGGCCTTGCCGGCGATATGCCGGTCGCGCAGCTCCGGGCTGACTTTTGCTATGTCACGCCAGCTGTGTTCGACGAGAGCCGGTTTGAGCGAGCCGTCACCGACAAGCGAGGCCAGCAATGCCAAATCGGGCGCGAACCGGTCCTCCGCCTCGGACGTGAAATACGAGAAGCCCTGAATCCGGGCATTCGGGTGCTCGGCGAAGTCGCGGAAGCTAAACGAGGTCGGCTCGCCGGACGAATTCCCGAAGATGACGATCGTCCCCCCCGCCTCGACGCGCGCGATCGCGGCGGCGAGTGAAGCGCCGCCGGCGGATTCGAGGATCAGCGCAAACGGGCCTTTCGTGCTGTCGATGCCTTCGGCAATCTCCGCGGCCCCGCGCAGATGACGGCCGCGCTCGGGCCCGCCGACGATGGCGGTTACGCGGGCGCCAGATCGCGCCGCGATCTGGACTGCCATATGCCCGACGCCGCCGGCCGCTCCGGTGATCAGCACCCGCTTGCCGAGGAGCGGCGCGCCATGCCGCAAGGTGCGCAGCGCGGTCAGACCGGCGACCGGCAAGGCCGCAGCTTCCTCGAAGCGGACGTTCTGCGGCAATGCGGCCATGCGATGCCCCGGCACGGCCGCGCGTTCTGCCCAGCCGGCGCTATCGGTCAGTGCGACGACGCGCGTGCCGGCCTCAGGTCCGCTGCCGTCAGCCGCCTGCTTCAGCACCACCCCGCTGATATCCTGGCCCGGCCGCCAGCCTTCGGGGCGGATCTGAAACAGCCGCAATTCGCCACGATTTAGGGAAAAGGCGCGCACCTCGACCAGCGCCTCGTTGGGCGCCGGTTGAGGCTCGGTAACCTCGCGCAGCTCAACCGGGGAAGTGCTGTTGGCCGTGTTGACCAGGGCGAGCATGCGCGCCTCGTCTGCTTCAGTTGAGTCGCAGATCGACGATGTGCTTGGGATCGGGCTTCAATTCGCCGCGTTCGACCCGAGTGACGATATCAGTCAGGACCTTGTTGGTCGGTGTGGGAATGCCGACCTCGTCGCCCTTGCGCGCTACAAAGCCGTTGAGAAACTGGATCTCGGTGCGGCGCCCCTTGAACATGTCCTGGCCGGTCGACGGACGATGTTCGCCGCCGCCTGGCCTATTGGCCTCGGCCAGACGGTGTTCGTCGATTTCCCTGGTCGCGGCCGCGTCGCCTTCGCCGGCGCGGGCGATCGTCTCAGGGTCCATGTGGCTGACTTCGTCGAAGGTATAGCCAAGCGCCTGGCCGACGCGGATCGCCTCGCTGCCCAGCCGGGTCGAGAAATGGCGGATTGCATCGTTCTTGATCATGTCGCGGGAGATCAGGCCGGTGCAGGCCGACAGTCCGTTGCCCATGACGTTGGTCACGAGCTTAGACCAGCGTTCGCCCCATAAATTCTCGGTCACCATCGCGCTGTCGGCGTAGCCGACGAGCCGACAGACTTCCTTGGCTCGGTCGGTGACCCGGCCATGCACCTCGCCGACGCGGAACACGGTGTGGCGCGAGCCCGATTTGCCCGCGGCCCGGCGCACCTGACCAGGCGCATGCAGTTCGACGGTGATAGAGCTGGCAATCGAGCCCAGGGTCTTGCCCCAGCCGACGATCCCGGCGATCGTCTCCTCGTTCATGCAATTTTGTAATGAGACGACGTATCCGCCGGGAGCTAGGTATTGCTTGATCAGCGCTGTCGCCCAGGCGGTGTCGTAGGACTTCATACAGACAAAAGCGATATCGATCGGCGCCTCTTTGCTGAGCTGCTGGGCTTCGGTTACGTGAAGCGCACGCGGCTTGACCGTGAACGGCTCAACATCGCGGATATGGGTGATCCTCAAACCGTCCTTGCGAATGGCCTCGACGTTTTCCGGCCAAGAATCGATGTAGGTTACGTCCTCGCCGGCCTGCACCATATGGGCCCCGGCATAACCGCCGACCGCTCCCGCGCCGACGATTGCTATCTTCTTCTGTGCCATCACGTCTTCTCCCATATCAAGTTCGCAGCACGGCTCGCCGCGGGCTTCGCATCAGATCCTAGTACGGCGAACCTCCTGCGTCATCCTATCGGTTCGGCCCGGCGGGTTTTCGTGGCCGCGCCCGGCGCCGCGCGGCGGAGGCGGGACGGCGCCTCCGCGGTTTGCCGGACCGCCCCGATGGGCGTCGCGGCACTCTCGTCGCGAGGCGCCAGTCGACGGCCATACCGATCGGGATCGCGGCGATGCCGAGGGCCATCGCTGCGCTAGCGACGCGCGCGAGCCCCTCCATCTCGGTGGCGACCACGACGAGCGCCAGCAGGAGCCCAGCGCCGAATGTTAGCAAGGCCGTTTTGGTATAGCGCATCCGCTGCGGTCTCGGGCGGCGGCTCCGATCGTGCCGCCTTCCCGATCCGGGGTTCAATCGGGTAGAGGATGGAGCAGCAACACCAATCAGGGGAAGATGATGCTAGAACTCGAGCGCCCAGGCGACCTCGTCCAGTATGTCGGCAAGGAAATCGGTGTCAGCGATTGGTTCACCGTCGACCAGGCGATCATCGATAAATTCGCCGACGCAACGGGCGACCATCAATGGATCCATGTCGATGTCGAACGCGCCAAGCGCGAGATGCCGGGCGGAAAGACGATCGCTCACGGCTATCTGACCTTGTCGCTTGTGCCGCGCCTCGCGCAGGCAATATACCGCGTCAAGCACCGCTCGCGCGGGCTTAACTACGGCTCGAACCGAATCCGATTCACCGGACAGGTGCCGGCCGGATCGCGCATCCGGCTGCGCCAAAAGATCAAATCGGTCGAACGGGTCGAGGGCGGCGTGCGCATCACCTCTGAGAACACGGTCGAGGTCGAGGGTGCAACACGACCTGCGCTTGTCGCCGAAACGATCAGCATGCAATTCGACTGAGCGCATGAGGCCGTAGCGAGATTGGCATGACCGCTGAGGTGCTGACTACCGAACAAATCAATAATTTCATCGACCGAGGCTTTTGCACGCTCTCCGGCGCGTTCACGGCGGGGCAAGCTGCCGCGGCCCGTCGCCGCCTGTGGCGACGCATGGAGCAGAAGGCCGGGATTCGCAAAAGCGACTCGTCGACCTGGCCGCCCAACTACGACATCGAGGAACACCTCGACAGCCCGGAGGTGACGGCCTGCTTCACCGACCGGCTCGCCGCTGCCGTCGAGCAGCTCGTCGGACCAGGCCGCTGGAGTGGAATCCGGCGCTGGGGATTTTGGCCGGTCAATTTCTCGTTCGGCGCCGACCGACCCTACGATTATCCGAGCACGAGCTGGCACATCGACGGCAACTGGTTCCGTCACACGATCAACAGCCCGCATCAGGGGCTGCTCGTCATCGGCCTCTTCACGGATATCGAGCAACGCTGGGGCGGGACCGTTCTCGCTCTCGGATCGCACAAGCGGACAGCGCGAGTGCTAGCGGGGCACCCCGGGGGCATCCACCATCGCGAGCTCTTTCGGGAAGTGCTGCGCCAACCGATCGGCAACTTCCACGAGATCACCGGTGCCGCCGGTGACGTCGTCCTCGCCCATCCTTTTCTTTTCCACACAAGAGGCTATAAGCACGGCGGCCCGCCCCGGATCATCAGCAACACCGAGGCCGGGCTGACCCAACCGTTGCGGCTCGGGCGTCGGAATCCATTGGAATATTCCGTGCTCGAATTATCGATCCTGGGAGCGTTGCTCGACGAGCCGGAACCGCCCCAGGGCGCGCGAATGTGCCGCTTCTAGTCGCCGCTCATGATCGGCGATATTACCAATACAGCATCCAGCCCGTTGGCATACGGACGCCATGACCTTGCAGTGTGATGCGGTATCCTCGAGGAGCCGGGTCCGCCGCCGGACCAATCGCATGGAGAATATAGCCGTCATGGATGACGATGCGGCCGCGTTCGTATGTCACCCTTTGCCACGGATGCCGGGCGGCGTAGTCGCGGGCAGCAAAGCCAAGACGTAAGGCGTCCTTGTAGTGAGCCGGCCACACTGCCATGCATGCGCCGCCGCTCGGCTGTTCGATCGGCAAAGTAAAGGACAGGGTTCCCCGCGGCACGTGTCCGGGGATCGCGTGCATCCATTGCATGTCGAAATGGGCGCGACGCGCGACATTGTCGTGGCTTCGGTCGCCGCCCTTCAGAACAAAGATGTGGAAGCCGGGCAGCGCGTAACGCAGATCGTAAAAGACCGGCTCGCCAAAAAATTCCTCGAAGAATTCTCGCGTCTGCTCCAGCGCGGTGTCGAAGTTTTCCTGTAGAAGCGAGTTGGTCACGTGCGCTGCCGCGATGTAAGTGTCGTGCTGGTCGGTGGCGTCGAGATAAGACGCGGCGCCGAGCGTGTAAAAGCTGCCCGACGACCGCTCGGTCCAGCGGTTCCTCAGCGCAATCACTCGGTCGCAGATTAGGGCGCAGTCATCCGGATCGAGCACGTCGTGCTGGCTCAGCGGCAGCTCTTGGTCGTTGCTCATAGCGTCGGCAGCTCGGCCCCAAGATAGCGCAGCAGGGCGCGCGTAATCGCGCCATCACAGCGCAGGTCGTACGGCGAATAGCCGGGCATCGGATTGACTTCGAGGCACCAAAACTGGTCATCGCTGTCGATCTTGAAGTCCCACCCGGCAAAGGCGAGGCCGATGCTTCTGGTACCCGCAATAACGAGATCACAAACGTCTGCGGGCAGCTCGAAGAGCTCGAGATCGTCCATAGCGCCGCCGCGGCGATAGTCGACGGTATCGGCGGAGAGACGCTGCGCGACGATATCGTCGCCAACGACGTGAACCCGTGCATCCGCTCCTTTAACCAGGCGCTGGAGATGGATCGGCCCGCTTTCCGGCACGAAATCATCGAGGTCGGCTTCGGTGATTTCGACCGTCTGCGCACGGACCCCGCACACGGTTTTCGACACCGTCGGTCCCGCACGCGCAAAGCGACCCAGCTCGTCCACATCGCAGCTGGTGATGCTTTCCGGTACGCGAAATCCGAGGTCTTGCAGGACCGCTTCGTGCAGCGGCTTGGAGCTGTTGTGAGCGCCCGCCAGACCGCGATTGACTACCGGTCCGGGAACATCGGCAAGCCAAGCTCTCAACCCGCCGAGCAACGCCTGCCAGCGCCTGCTCGTGGGCGCGTCGGCGATTTGAGAGGAGAGATCGATCAGCCGGCAGAAGAATGCGTCGTCGGGCTGCAGCTCGATCGTCTGTTCGCCATGCCGCAGCACCGCCGGGCCGCGCGCCGGTACCCCGAAACGCCAATCGCCTTCGACGGCCGCCCGCAGGTTGACCAGCCGCAAGGGCACCTCAGCGGCCACAGCTCGCTCGACGAAGCGGGCAAAGGGATCGTCAACGTCGAGACCGACGGCGACGATCATCGCGTCAAATCCGCGCACAACGCCTCGGAGACATCGTGCCAGGCATAGCGCAGCTCGGCCTCCTCCGGGGCGGAGTTCAGTCTGACCGGTGTGGCACCTTGCTCGTCGATCGCCCAGGTAATCGTCGCGAAGTGAACCTCGATGGCATGGCACAGTGCTAAGCTGCGTTCAGCGAGACCGAGTTCCGCGGTACGCGGATCAGTCGTCGCAGCAAAGCCGCGATTGCCGACGACCGTCACGATTTCATAAAGAGCGGTCGGGTCGAGTCTGCGGGCGCGCAGCGGCTCGCCGCGGCGCAACTCCGCGATTGACCCGACCCTAAACTCCCCATCCTCGCCCCAGATCGTGTCGCCGGCCTCGTTTTCGATGAACTCCGGACCGCTCGCGTAAATATCGCAGGCTGCGTCAGGTGTTCCCGTCGCCGTCGCCAGAGCACCCGCCGTCATCCGTCCAACGCCGCCGCCGGGGCCGGTGCGGTTGATCACGACGGCTTTTGACAACGCAGTCGCAGCCCAGAAAGTGGCATAGGCTTCAGCGCGGAGGAAACGCTCGTCCGCACCAGCGGCAGCGAAATCGTACCACCAGGCACTGGCGCGGACGAACATCGGCGGCGCCGGCGTTACGGTGACCTCGTCTCGCCGTACGCGAATGGTAAAGAGACGTGCAGCCGACGGGCCGTCCAGCACGGCCACCCGCCGTCCGATCTGCTCCAAGTCGCGCTGCAACCGATTGGCAACCCGGTCCTCTGGTCCGGCAACGATCAGAACATCGGTCGCAAGCCCCATCGCTCAAACCATGGGCGGCCCCGAGAGAAGCGTCGCCGGCCTCGTTCGGGACCCACGCCGCGGTCGCCGCGACCTGGGCGCCGCCGCGGCGGTGCCCGACCCCCTGCGGTCCGGCTCAGGGCCATTGTCGCCGTTGCCACCATTGTCGATATCGTCCTTGTCGGGTTCCTTCTCAGCTAGCGCGATTTTCTCAAGGTCGTCCTCCTTGTCGTCCTTACCGTTGTCCTTATCATCATCCTTATCGTCTTTCCCGTTGTCTTTGCCATCGTCCTTGTCATCCTTGAAGCCCTTCTGCTCCTCCTCCTCTTTCGCCTCCTTCTGTTCCTTGAGTTCTTTTGCGTCTTTTTCCTCTTTGTGTTCCTTTACCAGTTCTTTAGCAATATCTTTTATGTCTTTGTGCTCCTTGTGTTCTTTCGCTTCTTTGTGTTCTTTATTTTCCTTTGCTTCTTTAGTTTCTTTATTTTCTTTTGATTCTTTGCTCTCTTTATGTTCTTTGTTTTCCTTGACCTCTTTGTGCTCTTTGCTGTCCTTGTGCTCTTTTATGGCATCCTTTTCCTTGGTGTCCTTGTGCTGATCCTTGATTGTGTCTTTTACCGTCTGCTTGATTACAGGCGGTCTGGAGGGTCCGGCGATTGCCGCCGGATTTGTTACGGGCGCGCCCGCGGCGGCGCGCGCAGCGAGCCGCGATAGGATCTCGGAACGGCGGTCCGAGCCGATAAAGGGCTTGACAGCCGATGCAGTCGTGACTTCGGACATGTGCCCTCCTCAAAGGTCTACAGCGAAACACCAAAAGCAATCAGAATTTAGCCCTGGCCGTCCGGGGGGAGGCCTGACCTTGGTCGAAAACTCGCCGCCGCACTCCTCAGCGGGCACCCCGCAGGCGACGTCGCTTTGTAACGCTAACTGCCGCGTGAGACCAGATCAAGTCGATGGTTGAACAGCGACGGACCCGCCTTGCGATATCCGCCAGCGAATGGTTTGAGTGCCGATCCGTCGCAGGGCAAAACTGATCCGATAAGGGAGGAGATCCTCCGATGGCGACCGCCCAAAATCGGCAAAGGGCATAGGAGCGGCCGACCCGCGTCGCGCTTGGCGCCGATACAAAGGGCGCGGGAACGCCGGGTCTGCCGACACGATTCGCCGCAAGAGTGCGGGCGAACTACGCCGCGGACTCATCGAGGTGGCCGGCTGGGCCCGAACAGGGGGCGAATGTGCACGCAAAATAGAACATGATTTCAGAGGCTCACGCGGTCGACTCTGATATCGAGGATCAACGAATTTTTCGCCGCCAGGGCGGTGCTGGATGGCGAGCGGTCCGAGCGTGCCGGCCGAGGCTTTTCAGCCCGCAGTGATGCGAGCCGCGCGCGGCGGTCGGCTCACCCCGCTTGGGCCTCATGCAACTCACGCAGCCGTTCGGCGGCCTCAACGTGCCCCTGCTCGGCCGCTTTTTCATACCAGGCGGTAGCGATCACGAGGTCCTCACCGATGCTGCGTCCGTCTCGATAAAGGTCGCCCAGCCGAAACTCGGCCTCGGCCAGGCCCTGCTCGGCCGCTGCAGAGCACCAGTAAAAGGCTGCGGCTTCATCTTGGGGTGCCCCCTGTCCCTTTAGGAGCATCACTGCAAGATTGTATTGTGCATAGCGATCCCCTTGCTCGGCCGCGTGCCGGTACCACTTGACTGCTTCTTCGAGGTTGCGGACCACGCCTTGGCCGGTGCAGTACATTGCTGCGAGCTGAAATTGCGCACCGGCATCGCCCTGCTCCGCCGCCTTGCGGAACCACAATGCTGCGGTAGCAGTGTCCTTCGGCGCATCTCGGCCGTACAGGTGGTTCCACGCGAGGATGCGCTGTGCGTCGAGATGACCCGCCGCCGCGGCTTCGCGATAGCAGCGCGCTGCCATGGTACCGTCCCGCTCGCCGGCATGCCCCTGCGCGTAGAGATGGCCGAGTTGGACGAGCGCAGGCGCGTGGCTGGCTTCGGCGGCTTCGCGGAAAAGCTCTAACGCCCGAGCAAAATCCTGTGCCACCCCCTCGCCCCGCGCGTAAAGCGTGCCCAGTCCGGTTTGGCCTTCCGGGTCGCCGGCCTCGGCTGCGCGCTGTAGCAACGCAGCACCGGCTTGCGGATCACGGGGCACCCCCTCCCCGGAGAGATAAAGGAAGCCCAGCCGGACCATGGCAATCGTCAGACCCTGCCGCGCCGCCAGACGGTACCAATTTGCAGCCTTGGCCGGATCGCGCTCGGCGCCGGTTCCTTGCAGGTGAAAGGCGGCAATATTGACCTGTGCGGCCGCCAGGCCCTGCTCAGCGGCCTTTTCGAACCACCTCGCGGCTTCTTCGAGCTGTTGGGGAAGCCCCTCGCCGCGCGCGTATAGGCGTCCGAGAGAGAATTGCGCCTCGGCATGCCCTGCTTCCGCCGCCGCGCGGTACCATCTCGCCGCCTCGATCATGTTCGGCGTCCCGGCCTCCCCGAGCTCGTAAAAGCCGGCGAGCCTGTGCACCGCCGGAAGGTGGCTTGCCCGCGCCGCACGACGCAGCAATGTTTCGCCGGCAGACGCGTTCCCCGCCTTCTGGTCACCTTGCAGAATGAGGAGTGCGAGGTTGTACTGCGCGCGCGCATTGCCCTTCGCGGCGGCCTTCGCGAACCAGTTCGCGGCCCTTTCGTCGTCCCGCTCGACGCCCTGGCCGGAGAGATGCATCAACGCGAGCGCCACTTGCGCACCATCGTTCCCCTTCTCGGCGGCCTTTTCGTACCAGCTCGCCGCGACGCTCAGATCGATCGCCACACCGTGGCCATTGGCGTAGAGAACGCCGAGGCCCAGCTCGGCGGCTGCACTGCCCTGCTCTGCAGCGAGCAGATACCACCGCCGCGCTTCTTCATAGTCCTGTTGGCAACCCAAGCCGCGAGCGTACATCAATCCGGTTGTGGCCTGGGCTTCGGCCATTCCTTGTTCTGCGGCAGCGCGGCTCCAACGCAGCGCCTCTTCACTGTCTTGGGCTACATCCACGCCATTCGGGAACAAGAGCTGACGGTTTTGCCGGGCGGCCGCGCCATACCACTTTGCGCAGCCCGACAACCAATCACCGGGCGCCCCGCCGAGATGGAGAAGGCCGAGCTGATATTGGGCCTCGGCATGGCTCTTCTTTGCGGCACGCAGATAATAACGCGCTGCATCGGCGAGGTTGGCCATCACACCATGCCCGCGGGCATGGAGCAGTCCTAGTCGAAAGAGCGCCTCAGGATCGCCGCTCGCGGCAGCCGCCGACCACTCGTGCAGCGCAGCTGAGTAGTCTGTCCGTTGGTATGCCGCCAGACCGCGGCGTAACGCTGCTTCGGGGTGGTGCCGTCTGCAGAATCCGGTCAAGGCTCGCGCATCGCCTCGCCGACGCCGCGGATGACGCCCCGCCACATGTACATGAGGACCGAGCGACTCCCGACCTGAATGTCGGCGGTCAGGGTCATGCCGGGCACGAGTCGGAAACCGTCCGGGACTCCTTTGAGCTTGACCTCTGTCAGGGCAATGCGCGCCTTATAGTAGGGATCGACCGGGCTGCCGTTGTCGTCTTCAGTAAAGGCGCCCTCGCTGATCCAGCGAACCGTGCCCGATGCGGTCCCGTGCTCGACGAAATGGAACGGATCGAGCTTCAGGGTGACTTTATCACCGGGCCGACAGAAGCCGACGTCGCGTGCCAGGATGTGCACCTCCGCTTCGACCGGAGAACGCAGTGGGGCGAGCGAGAAGAGGGGGTCACCCTCTTTTAGCACCGAGCCGACGGAGAGTTTCGCGAGCTTCAGGACGACAACGTCCTCCGGCGCCTCCAAGCGGACGAGGTCATGATGCCTATCCGCCTTTGCTAGTTGCTCTTGGGCGTTGTCGAGCGAATTTCTGGCTGTCACCAGTTCTTGGCTTGCTTGTCCGGCCCACTGCTCGACGAAGGCGTCGCGGTTGGCAATCGTGGAGGCCAGCTGGTGCTCGCTTTCGCTGAGGCCATTGCGGTCGAAATCGAGGTTGCGCACGATCTCGACCCGCTGATCGGTCGCGGTGAGCAGATTGAGACGGCTGCCGAACTGGCTCGCGGCCAGGCTCGCCCGCATATTTTCGATCTCCTGGTTGATCTTGACCCGGTCGTCATAATGGGCGAGGTCGTCTTTGAGCTTACGGATCGTCGCCTGGTTCTGCTCAATCTGCTCGTTGTAGGCGAGCAGCTGCCCCTCGAACTGCCCTTTGCGCTGAAGGTAGTAGGCCCTTTGAAGCGCCATGTAGGCGGCTTGCGGCGTCGTGCCATGAGGCGGATCGTAGTTTTCGTCTGCGAGCTCGGCCTCGGCGCGGGCGATCTCCGCGTCGAGGCTCGCAATCTGGAGCGTCAGCGCGCTGACATCGGCCGCCGTGAACGTCGGATCGAGCGTCGCCAAGAGTTGGCCGCCCTTTACCAGCTCGCCCTCCTGCACATCGAGGGTTTTGATGATCGACGGATCGAGCGCTTGAAGGACGATCGTCGGCTCGATCGTTACCATCTGGCCGGCAACCGAGGTCACCACCCGGTTCATCGGCATGACTACGCTAACCCCGAGCAGTGCGACGAACAGCCCGGCGAGCGCGTGCAAGGTCAGACGCAGCTGTGCCGGCTCGGAGTCCTCGCGGATCTCTGCCGTCTCGGATTGAAAGATCCGGATCAGCGCATCCGGTGACGGCTCACGCGGCACTGCCGGCGCGAAGCGAAACAAGCCCATGGAGAGGCCTCTGTTGCAGATGCTGGTTTTGCTGGTGCCAGAGGCCGCGATAGATATCGCAGCGCTGGAGGAGCTCGTCGTGGCGGCCGATGTCGTAGACCCGGCCGCGGTCGAGCACGAGTACCGCATCGGCCGGGACCAGCACCGACAGGCGGTGAGAGATGATGACGAGACTGCGGGTTTTGGCGATGCGCAGCAGATTGGCGTTGACGATCGCCTCGCTTTCGGCGTCGAGCGCGCTCGTCGCCTCGTCGAGGATCAGAATCCTGGGATTCCCGAGGAGTGCGCGCGCTATTGCCAGACGCTGGCGCTGACCACCGGACAGGTTGGTCGAGCCTTCCTGGATGTAGGTCTCGTAGCCGCGCGGCAGATGCTCGATAAACTCTTCCGCGCCAGCCAGCCGCGCCGCATAGACGATATCCTCGAAACTCGCATCCGGCTTTGCCGCGGCGATCGAATCGCGGATCGTGCCGCTGAACAGAAAGCATTCCTGCGGCACCACGCCAAGGTTCGACCGCAGGTGGTCGACGTCGATTTCCCGCAAATCGTTGCCGTCGATCTTGATCAGCCCCTCGTAATTGCTGTCCAGCATCTGCAGTAGGCGAGCCACGGTGGTCTTGCCCGAGCCGCTGCGCCCCATGATGCCCAGAATTGTTCCCTCCGGCGCGATGAACGAAACCCCGTCGAGCGCCGGTTTGGCCGCGCCGCGATAACAGAAGCGCACGTCCTCGAACTCGATGCGGCCCTTGAGCGGCGTGCGGATGCCGGCCCGCGAACGCCCCTCCTCGGCCGGCTGGTTGACGAGCTTCGAGATGGTTCTTACCGCTATCTGTGCCTCGTCATACTGCTCCAGCAGATGAGACGCCTGGATCAATGGTGAGGCTACCCGCTGAGTTAGCATCATGAAGGCGACGAGAGCGCCGACATAGATTTGGTCGTTGGTTGATATCGCAAAGTAAACGGCCAGCGCGATGGTACCGCTGACCATCAATCGCTCCAGCGGCGTGACGACGGTCTGGATGATGTTGGCAGTACGTAGAGCATCGACCCGCAACCGGACCGCCTCGGCGACGCGGACATCCCACTCGTGCCGCTGGCGCGGATCCAGCGCCAGTGATTTTACGGTGCGGATGCCTTGCAACGATTCGACGAGAAAAGCGTTCTTGGCTCCTTCTGCTCTGAACACTGCAGCGCCTTTGCCCCGCAGAACCGGCAGCATCCACATGATCCAGAGGCAAATAAGCACGCAAAACCCAAGCACCACTCCTGTCAGAATAGCACTGAAGAAAAGCATGATCGGCAAAAACACGAGCAGCACAAAGCAATCGAGCACCGTTCCGAACAGTTGTCCGGTCAAAAAATTGCGAATTTTGAGCATCTCGTTCATATCGCGCGCGATTACGCCGGTCGACGAACGTTCAAAGAAATCGAGGGGAAGACTCAATACCTTATTGAACATGTAAGTCGACAGCTTGGCGTCGACGCGCGCAGTGATATGAAGCACGAGGAATCGGCGCATATATCCAAACGTGGTCTCGAACAGGGTCAATACCAGCATCGCGGTACACAGCACGGCCAGCGTCTCAAAACTGTGGTAGTAGAGCACCCGATCGATCAATAGACGCCAAAATACGATCGGTCCGAGCGCGAGGAAGCTCAATACAATGGCCGCGACGGCGATATCACGCGCAATACGACGGTCGCGCAGCAGCTGCGATACGATCAGGCCCAGCCCAAAGGGCTGGTCCTCGTCGCGCAGACGGTAATCGCGTTTGATCAGGACAACGTCACCGGCCCACCCTAAGCCGAGCCGATGCTCGTCGAGGGTTAATAGGGCGTCCTCACCAACACTCGGGTCTTGGACGATGACGTACGGCGGTTGTGCCTGCGGTTCGCTCCGGAGCAGCACCATGGGGCTGCCATTCTTCAGCAGCAGTATCGCCGGTAAAGCCGCTCCCAGCCGCATCAAATCACAAAATTTAAGCCGTGTCGCAACCGCCCTCATCCCGCTGGCGCGTGCTATGTCGAGCAGCTTTTGCAGCGATGGCTCGCCGGGTCCGAGCCGGTGATCACGGCGCAGCTGCACGGGGCTCAGATGAACGCCGCGATACCTTGACACGATCGCCAGAGCGCCGAGTATCGTTGCCCCAGCTCCTTCGGCCCCCGACAGTTCTGCGTCGGCCGGCGTCCAGTTTTGAGCTGTCGGCGCCATCACGAGGTTCCAGTAGCGGTCAGCACATCGCGCTGCGTATGAGGGCTCATTCCCTCGAGAGGAAGTTTCGCGGGAGGCTTGTTCGCGGGCGCTCCACCGCGGCCAGTGACCCGGAGAATTCGCTGGATCGCTTGGTTGAGAAAGAGGATATCGACCGGCGTCGAAATGCAGTCGGCGGCACCGGCGATCCGGTATTCCTCGGTCAATGAATGCGCCGGGTTGCAAACGACGAGAATCGGGACGGCAGAGCGCTGGCGTATGGTTAGGATCGTGTCGGTGCCAGAGCGCGGCGTACCGCTGAAATCAAGAACGATAACGTCAGGCTTGCTGGCACTGACCACATCGAAGAAATGGTTCTGCACCGCATCCGGCGACGGCAGAGAGGTTTCCGGCGCGCCCGGGATCGATAGATCCTCTCGGGCGAAGACGATTGTCGCGGCGCTGCTCATCCCCCTGATCCAATACCTAAAGAGGTGTCGATCCTTCCCTTCTAGGAGCCATACGACACCAGGAAACGTTTAGAAACGGTTCCCCTCTTCGCGGGATTTACGAAAATTTGCATGCAATCAAAGACTAGGAGTCCGACCATCTGACCCCGTATTTACCAATTTGTCAGCCTTGTCCGCCAGTACTGGTTCCACCAGGAAATGCTTGGTTCGAAGATTGGAGTTCATAGTGATTCAGAAAAACCGCGCCAGAGCCAAGCGAGCGCTTCGCACCGCGGATCCGCGACCGACCGAGGTCGCAACAAAAGTGCTGTCGTTTACCCGAGCAGCGGCGGAGAGAGCACTGCGATATCCTCATCTGGCCGCGGTCGCCAATGTCGTCAGGCTCGACCAGGGTCTTTATGCGTTGGAGATTGGCGGGACGCCTGCTCTGCCGGGTCGGATTTCGGATTTGGCGCTGCCGGCCATCCAGGTATCGGCCCCGCCGAGTGGCCAGAATCCTTGCGTCGAGATTATCGGCACATCCGGGAACGTCATCTCGTGGATCAGGCATGACGGCGGTACCGTCGTGGTCAAATCGCCCGCCGGAGGCGGCGAGCTGTGGGTGACGGCCTATGGACTGCCGGAGCACGCGGTGGTTCCGCCGCATGTCGAGGCGCGCCGGCTCGATCATCCGCGATCGAACGGGGCAGCAACCGGGTCGCTGAGTACTGTTCCAGAGCCGGACGAAATCCGAACCGAAATCGTCCTGCACATGGAGCGGCTGGGGGACCGGAGCTTCCCGGGTCGGGGCTGGGTCGGTAATCGGGGTCGCAAGCTGCGTATCGAGGCGTTTAGCATTCGGCCCACCGAAACGCTGGCGGCGTGCGACATCGAGTTCAAGGCGTTGGGTCCAAACGGCCGGCAGACGCCCTGGGTCACCGATGCGAAACTCTGCGGCACGCGCGGCCAAGGCCTGCCGTTGACCGGGTTCGCGATACGCCTGGCGCCGCATGTCGGCGACAGCTTCGATGTGATTTATGAGGGCGCTTTTTTTGAGAGCGGCGTCGCAGGCCCGTACCGCAACGGGGCGCTTTGCATCCCGGCCATCGCCGACGATCCGTTGGAGGCGATTAATGTGCGGGTGATTCGGCACGCCGCTCAATAGGGTAAAGTGGCCAATCCGATGGCGAGCCCTCATTCATCGGCACCTTCGCTTAAGACCGTGTTGAACGTCGGTTGTGGCTATCCGGCGCGGCAGAAGCTGCATCGGCACTTTCACGGGCCAGAATGGCGAGAGATCAGGCTCGATCTGGACCCCGCCGTTCACCCAGACATCGTTTGCTCGATTACCGATATGAGCCCGGTCGCAGACAACGCAATCGACGCGGTGTGGTCCTCGCACAATCTCGAGCACCTGCAGCGCCACGAAGTGCCGCTGGCGCTCCGAGAGTTTATTCGGGTGCTGAAGCCGCATGGTCTGCTGCTTTTGACGCTTCCCGATCTGCAGCAGGTCGCGCGGCTCGTGGTGGAGGACGAACTCGAGGACGAGGCCTACTTTTCTCCGAGCGGCCCGATCACACCGCTGGACATGATCTTCGGCCATACGGCATCGCTCGCCCGCGGCAACCCGTACATGGCGCATCGCACCGGTTTTACCGCGCGGACATTGCAGAAGGTGTTGAGCGAGGCCGGCTTTGTAGAGATCAGCCTCCGCGCCGGCACGTCGTTCGATCTATGGGCGACCGCGTACAAGCCCGGATACTGAGCAAGCGGCGCGATGAGATTCCTTTTCGTCCATCAGAACTTCCCCGGTCAATATGTTCATATCGCGCGCCATTTAGCGCAGATCGGGCATGAGGTAAGTTTCATCACGCAACCGCGCCCGGTCGAAATCGAGGGCATTCGTAAAATCGAATACCGGCCGACGCTACGCTACTCCGATACGCATGCCTATCTGCACGATCTGGAAAATAGTGTGGCGAACGGCCTGGCGGTGGCCAAGGTCTGCCATTGGCTCGATCGTGACGGGTACATTCCGGACATCGTCATCGGCCACAATGGATGGGGGGAGACGCTATACGTCAAGGACGTGTGGCCACAAACTCCTTTGCTGGGCTATTTCGAATTCTTTTACCGGCCCCGCGGATCGGATATCGACTTCGATCCCGAATTCCCGCCGGAAGCCGACATAGCGATGCGGCTGCGGACACGCAATGCGGTCAACCTCCTCGGTCTCGATGCTGTCGATTGGGGACATACCCCGACCAGATGGCAGCGGTCGCAATATCCGAAACGCTACTGGGATCGAATCGAGATCGTACACGAGGGAATCGATACGGCTGCTGTCAAACCTGATTTGACGGCGTGCCTGTGGCTGAGAAACGGGCTTTGCCTTTCGCCGCAGCACGAAATCGTCACCTATAGCGCGCGCGATCTCGAGCCTTACCGCGGGTTCCACCTGTTCATGCGGGCTCTGCCCAAAGTGCTGCGAGAACGGCCAAAGGCGCAGGTGCTGATCGTTGGCGCCAATGGCGTCAGCTACGGACGTCAGCCGCAAGGTGCCTCGAGCTACCGCGAGCAGCTCCTCGCCGAGCTGGCCGGCGAGCTCGATCTGCGGCGCGTGCACTTTCTCGGACACCTTCCCTACCGGCAGTATTTGACGGTGCTGCAGGTCTCCAGAGTGCACGTCTATCTGACCTACCCGTTCGTACTCTCTTGGTCGTTGCTTGAAGCGATGTCGGCAGGCTGCCTTGTCATCGCGTCGCGCACGCCGCCTATCGAGGAAGTGATCGGCGACGGGGTCAATGGACGGCTCGTCGACTTCTTCGATGAGGACGGTCTTGCAGACCGTGTCACCGCAGCCCTCGCCTATGGCGACGACGGCCTTCGATCCGCGGCGCGGGAGACGGTGATCGAACGGTACGATCTGAGATCCGTCTGCCTTCCGGCTTATCTCGGTCTGCTCAGAACCTTGTTGCCGCGAACCAAGGCTCTATGAGCGGCCGCTCCCTATCCAGGTACCAAGAGAATTGATTACTGTATATCCCGCAATGGCGGCGAAATGAAACAAACTCATCGTCTGCGCGATCAACAAGATTTCTTGCACCCCTCGGTCATCACCGACCCCGAAACGTCGAGTACGATCTACAATGGCGAGCTGAAGGTAATTTTACCTGCTGTCGACCTCAGCTCGGTGTTGGAGATCTGCCGATTAGGCAGCAAGATAGCGCTTTATGTTTGTGAGAGCGGCGGCCGCCATAGCAATTTCGAAATCTATCGAGCCGGCGCGAAACGCGCCACGGCACGGATACCTCTGAAGCATCCGCCGACCTTCTGCTTGGCTTTGCTCGCCGTCTCAGCCGCCGGCAAACGCGAGCTCGAAGCACTCCGTGAAGCGTGGTCCATCGGTGCAGAGGGTTTCCTGCCGAATTCGACATTCGTCGATCCCGCCGGTGGCCGCGACGCCGCCAGTGCGGCCGTGCATCGGGCATTATTCGAGGCCATTGCCGACACCTACGGCTCCTCTGCGGCTCGCCTGCTGGCGCTGCAAAGGCAATACACCGCATTCCGTATTGTCCATGATCAGCTGCAAAACGCGTTCGATACCGTGGAGAATTTTCTCGCCCGTTCGCAGGTGCCGCCGACATGGCTAGCCTTTGCCTGCGAGCCGACCGAGGCCACCCTCGGGCCGCAGGGCGCCAATGCGCCGTTTCGGCTAACGCAGCTGCTTCCGCTTCCCTCTCAAGGCCTCGCTGCGATCGAGTTGCACGCGACCCCTGGCGATAGCGACAGCGACGGATCATTAGCCGTTAACATGGTTACTTGCGAGGAAGGCAGGCTGCTGGGGGAGTGGGCGATCCCATATTCAGCAGTGCCAGACGGTTGGATGTTTCTCGATTTGCCGGAAATTGATATTGCGCCGAGGCAATCGGTGTTGCTGACCGCGGCCTGGATCACACAGTCGGGAACGCCTCCGACATTGTCCCTGACTGCCCTGCAACCGGTACCGGAAGCACGCATCTGCGTGCCGAGTAGTGAGGACATTGAGCGGAGCCTGGCATTGCGGCTGCACCTCGGCTTGCCGGGGTCGCGGCGGGTCGCCCATCCGTGGCAAATTGGCGTTAGGCGTCAACCCCACCCGAGTCGTTTGGGCCGTCAGCTGGCGCTCAGCGTGCTGCGCGGGGTCACCGAACTCGATCCGGCGCCAGGTCACGAACCTCTCGTAACTTTCGCCGCAGACCCGGTCGCTATAGAGGTGCGGCCAATGAACGGCGGCATGACGGTGGCAAAGCTTCCCGGCGCATTCCCGGCCGGGGCGCGCCTGCTGACGGCGACAATCAAGACCGAGGACCCCGCCGGCCCGCTCGTCGAATATGCTCTTCTCGCTCTTGGCACGCGCGGCGCCTATAAGCAGGTCTTGAGCAAAGGCCACCTCAAGGGCGGTCACGGCGGCTTTTCCGGCTGGCTGCTCGTCCACCCGGATTTCGCTACCCAGATACATCTCTCGCTTGCTGAACCCACCGAAAAGCCGCTCGATCTCTACTTGGCAACGCGTCTTGCCAAAGGGCAGGCAGCCATCTGCGCCCAGGCGCGGTGGCTGGAGTTCGTCGTCGACGCTTTCGACCAGGCGCCGTCACCATGATCCGCGAGCTCGCTCGACAACCCAAAAGGCCCAATATCCCGGCGATTACTGCTCCGGCCTCGGGCCCGTTGCTCGCCGTTGTAATACCGGTCTACAAGCACAGCGTTCTGCTCGCGGAAGCCGTCATCTCGGCACTGAACCAGGAGACTGATTTCGAGCTTTTCATTGTCATTGTCAACGACGGCTGCCCGATGCCGGAAACTCACCAGGCCTGCCTCGATTTCGCCGCGGCAGCGCCGGATCGCGTACACTACATCAGGCGCCTCAACGGCGGATTGAGCGCCGCGCGCAACACCGGCATCGATTATGTTCTCGGCACTTGGGAGACCGTCCAGGCGATCTATTTCCTCGACGCCGATAATCGGCTTCTTCCCGGCGCTCTGCAGCGGGCCTACGACGTACTCGTGCAAGATCCGGAGGTCGGCTGGATCTATCCGAATATCGACATGTTCGGCCAGGAATGGAACAGCGATTACTCCGGCGAATACTCGGTGCTCCGCCATCTGGAAGAAAATATCTGTGAGGCCGGCAGCCTGGTCCGGCGCGGCGTCTTCGAGAAGGGTGCTCGCTTCGATGAGAGCATGAAACTGGGCTTCGAGGATTGGGACTTTTGGCTCGCCGCAATCGAGCGCGGCTTTCGCGGCAAACATCTCGAAAATTTCGGGTTCCGCTACCGCAGACGACCGGAAAGCATGCTCAGCGACTCTGAGCGGGACAGACCGGAAATAGTGTCATATATCAATCGAAAACACAAAAGTTTATTTCGATTTGACAATTTGCTGGCACTCGAGCACCAGGACGCGCCGCGATACGGGATATATACCTGCGACACCGGCACAGTCAATTTGACGTCCGATCCCGCGATCGACGGGCTAGCCCTGACAGCGACGGATTTCTTCGAGCGGTATTACCGGGCCCGAGCGGCACCCGCGCGCTATGCCCGACCGCCTTATATCTTAGTGATTGATTCATCATTAAAAGCGACATTGGCCAGGTTTCGACTGTTGCAGTGGGCGTTTTGGTTGCTCGAGTTTGCTATAGAATCAGGCGGTTTCGCTTACCTTATCGGCGAGCCAAATCCGCAAGTCGACCGCATAGAGGTCACGGAACTTTCCGATGCGCAAGAGGGAAATGCGCATCATTGCGCCGGGTTGGTAATGGTCAGTGCCGAGCTGTTGGACGAGTGTCTGGATGATCCGGGAGATAGTTGGATCATGAGTCTTGGCACTCGCTTCCCTCAACCGCAAATTTGCGCGTTCCAGCTTTCGCTGCCTAACTTCGAGGCGTATTCAACGGGTCGGGCTAATTCGGGCTTACTGGAATTATTTCAGGACATGCGAAAATTCCGGTCGACGATGTGGAACGGATCATCGTGGAATTGGCGAGAGTCGCCATTATCCCCAAAGCAGGAGCTATTCAGGGCCACCCGGCGAATTCTCAACGCTTCCCCGATTTATCCGCGTGTGTCCCGGGAAAGAAGAAAGCACATCGGATTGTAGTGCCGATCGCTGAATTTGGCGGCGTCGAGAAGACCGCGTACAATCTGGCCGCTGTGATGCGCGATCACGGTTGGTCGACGCATTTATTCGTATTTTGTAAGCAAGCGGCACAACCGGCTTCTGTGATCGTAGAGACCTTTGAGAGCATCAATTTTCTTTGTGACGTAGGAGTCGCGACCTGGGATCCCGAATTACGGTATATGGGTTCCCATTATCCGAGTTGGGTGACAAAGGGACGGCATTCAAGGGCGTTCGGTTTGCTTTGCGGGCTCGACGCAGTCGCTAATTTTCATTGTGCCGAAGCGCATGCGTTGATGGCTCCTTTACGACGACGCGGGACGAAAACCATCGCTTCGCTGCACGTAACCGACTTGACGCAACTCGACAGGCCAAATGGCCATACCTACCTGACGTTAGGCTACGAGCACGCCTACGATATCTTCGTGTGCTGTTCACAACAATTGGTGGACTGGTGTCACGCGATGGGAATTCCGCAGGGAAAGCTGACACTGCTGTGGAATGCGCCGTCCTACGACCTCTCGGTCACCGCGGTAGACGAGGTCCTCGCGAGCCGGCGAACGCGCCGCGCCGGACCTTTGCGCGTCTTGTTCTTGGGCCGGCTCGATCGCCAGAAGGGGTTGGACCGACTGACCACGATAGTGCGATCGGGCCGTCAAGCGGGTCTGCCGATATCGTGGCGCTTGATCGGCGCCTCGGTCATCGGGGATGGCCGACAGCAGGATCTCGAGCAATTGTCGCTCGAAATCGAACCACCCAAGCTGACGGCGGAAGAGTTGACCGAATGCTACGCCTGGGCGGATGTCGTCTTGATCGTATCGCGTTGGGAGGGGCTGCCGCTGACGATACTGGATGCGATGCGCCTCGGCGTCGTTGTCTGCGCGACGGCGGTCGGCGCCGTCGCCGAGGCTATCACACACGACGAGACCGGTTTTCTGCTGCCGACCAAGGGCACCGGTGCGATCGCGCGCGAGGCAGTGGAAACCCTGCAGACCCTCTGCGGCGATCGCGACCGGTTGCGCCGCGTCTCGGCAGCTGCAGCCTCAGCGGCCAAAGCCTGGACATGGGAGCACTCGGCGAAGGATTTCCTAGAGCGCCTCAACCGCCTGACGGCGGCTTGAGGCAGCTCACAAAGCTAGCAGACGATGATCCCGTGTCTTTTGATCTCCCTGTGCCTACTGATCGCACTTCGCGGAGTACCGGCCGCGGGAGGCGAGCCTGTAATTCTTGGCGTCGACGTTGACAATCCCCAGCGCCTAAACCAAGTGGTTCGAGAGTCCGTTCTCGATCAACTACAAGCGGCAAATGTGCGTACTATCCGCGCACCCCTGAAGCCACCCTGGGGCGCCGGCAATTACGGTCCGGCTATCGATTTCATACGGCGTGCCTACGAGCGCGGAATCAAGACTGATCTGATTGTCCAGTTGCAATACCAGGAAGGCGCGCGGCGGCGACCCGTAGTCAAGGACCTGCCGAATATGTGGTCCTCCTATCCGCTGTCAAGCGCCGACCCAGCCCTCTTCCGAGCAGTCTTCGAGCCGTTGTTCAACCGGCTGGAAGAACTGGGTATCACCTTCGCGGCCCTCGAGTTAGGAAACGAGATCAACGGAAGCGCTTTCAATGGCGAATTCCCTATTCCCGGCAAGGGACGAGTGTTTGGCCTGGAGGATCTTAGGCGGGATCCCGAGGCGGTCCAAATTGCCGAGGGTTATCGGGCGTATCTGCAGACACTGAGCGTACTAAAGGAGATCCGCGATCATTCGCGCTTGAATAGAGGCACACCGATCCTTTCTGCCGGCCTCGCCGACGCTGGCGTAGCGCGTGCTCGACCCGATTCGAAGACCGACGCTGTCACGATAAGCGCGACTCTCGCATACCTCCGTGCCAATGGGATGGATACGCTGGTCGACGCATACGGCGTGCATGCCTACCCCTCAACGGACGCTAACGCCATTGACCGTCGTAACAACCTTGACCAGGAGACTCTAGCCGAGTGCCGGCCTCCCGGGCAAGGCAAGCCGTGCTGGGTCACCGAGTGGGGGATGCCGGCCAGCGGAGCCGCTTGCACTGAAAACGATAAGGAGCGGGCCGCGCTGGTACGGGAACTGCTCGGCGATTTCCGCCAACATGTGCGCGAGGGGCGGCTGCGAGGACTGCTCTATTACGCTTGGTTGGATGACAAGTACGGCCTCTATCGATGTGGTGCTCTCACTGAAAGCGGCCGATTGATAATCGACCCGAAATTGCTCCGATAAGCCGTTGAGTTAGTTTAGTTCCGAAGGGTGAATGACTGCAAGATCGTAAAATTTCGGTTTAATTGCAATAGGTGCGCAACGGTCTCTCAGTGGGTAAATGAGGTGATAAGTACACATGTCAAAGACGCCAGTTTCGCTGATGTTGGCGGATTGTGGGGATTGACGAATGAGAAGATTACAGCGGCCGCCAAAGCCGGATGCCGGACCCGCGACCACGATCGATATAATGCCTCTGAACCATCAGAGTTTGGAGCGCGTTCGATGACCGTGCTCAGTCGCTAGGGATAGCCGGCTATCGTAAATTACAGGGCAATATCGACGATCCGGTCCTTGCGAATAAAGCCGGCACTTTCGAGTTTTTTCACTGCTCCGGAGTAATCTACCAGGCCTCAAACCCCATGTACCCTCACACGCTTACATGCTCTGACCAGCCGGTTCCTGTTGCTGTGTCAATGACGGTACCCCAGCAGATTTGTTCGGACGCCGGCGAGATTTCGTTTACAGGCGGCCGCACGGTCTTTCTGCCGGCCGTAGATGCGCAGACGAAGAAAATTCTAGCCGAGCACTTCCAAGCGCTGGGGATCAATCTTGGCGGCGTATGTAATGACCATTATCCCTGGACATCACCGGGTAATTACCAACCCTGGTGGGGGCTCTGGACAGTGGAGACGCTGTGCGCAATGTTGCAACTAATCGGGTTCCAAGTGATAAATGCACAAGAGACGTAGAAGGCGCGCGCCCACGGCATTTTATGCGAGCGTGCAGAGGTGACCGATTATGCGAGCGCGTAGAGGTGACCGATCCGGGAGCAGTGCGCCATCTGACGTCGAATGCTTAGCAACCTATGCAATAGGAACAACATGAATACGGAATTCGGGCCTTCATCAACTGCGCGAGGCAGCTCTCGCCCAAGTAACAGCCGCTTGCCTGCCGTCATTGGCGTACTACCCTGGAGCTGGAAAGGAGACTCCAATTGTGGGAACATGATACATGCGGCAGCCGCTCGGCGTATGATGTCTAAATACGTCGAGTACGAGAGGCCCGGTGAGTGGACTGACGCCCAAATAGATCACGTAAAGTCGGAACACTCTCATATTGTCTACGTTACCGCTAATCTCATTAGGATCGGCGTGCCCAGTAACCATCCATCTATTAAGGAGCTTGTCGCGAGCCAGGTAGCGATAGCGAAGAATATCGAGAGAGTCGCATTGCCTGTCGTTGTGTTCGGCCTAGGCTCACAGACTGGCTTGAATGGCCCTTCAGAATTTAATGTCGCACCTGAAACAGTTCGATTACTTGAGATTATCTCGGATCATTCGTGTAAGATCGCAGTGCGGGGTGCGTTCACTGCGGAAGTCTGCGCTAGGTTAGGGATAAAAAATGTAGAAGTGGTCGGATGCCAATCAATGTTCTGGCATCGCACCGCGAAGTTTAGCGTGGAGCTACCGGAAACAATTCCAGACACTCCCGAAAAAGTCGCTTTCAATTTCACCTACGGACCTCCAGAGGCCAAGCTAATTAACCAAGCGATCGCCAAAGAATATGATATCATCGGGCAGGGAAACGCTGCTGAGGAGGATCTGAAATCAGAGGAAATGGATGCGGCAGGCATGGGGACGGCAAAATTTGGTTGGGAGGTTGGGGTCGCGTTCGAAAAAGGTCTCATTGATCGCGGCCAATACAAGCACTGGATCAGAAAACACTTCTATCAATTTCGTCGGCCGGAGGCCTGGCTCGACCACATGCGACGCTATTGTTTTTCCTATGGAACACGACTCCACGGGAACATGGCGGCAATGATCGCGGGAACACGGGCCCTGTGGATCGTGCACGATATGCGAACGAAGGAGGTCTGCGATCACTTTGGGCTGCCATGGGTCGAGCTGAAGGAAGTCCAAACCGGCGTGCAGCTTGAGGCATTATTCGATCGAGCAGACTATTCGAGATGCTTTCAAGTTTATCCAGACCGGTACCGTGTTCTGTTTGAATACGTTGATCGGGCTGGTCTCCCGCATTCCCTACCAGCCCCCGTAGCGGCTACCGGCTCCTCAGCGCATCGCGTTCTGGTGGATGACGCGATCCCAGCCTAGATCGATGAATTCAAGCGTGGGCGAGCGCCGAACCGTGAGGAGACGAGCAGGGTGAGGGCGGTCATCGGAACGCTGCCGACGGCGAACCGGCCGACGATGCGCCAGTCGATGTTCCGATGAGGCCGTGAACCAATGTCCCGGCGCTTTTTGTCGCCGCCGCGTAGAGCAGATCGGTCCCCCACCGCGGTCGCCGGGTGAATGCCGAACAACAGAACCAGAAGCGGCGTCATCAGTGAGCCGCCGCCGACCCCGGTCATGCCGACCAGCAGGCTGACGCAAAACCCCGCGATTGAATAAAGCAGGTCGACCGAGCGGATCATCCTCTGGTGACCTCCAAGAGGTGCGCGTTCAACCGCTCGAAAAGCGCGTATGCCAAGCCAGGGACGTGCGGATGATCGTGTCGAGGTCCGAATACTGCGCGCGCCAACCGAGAATTTCGACGGCAAGGCTCGGGTCGGCGACCAGCGCCGGAGGATCGCCCGACCGCCGCGGCGCAGCCTGCGCCGGGACCTTCCGGCCGCTTATCGCCTCAACGGCGGCGATCACCTCGCGCACCGAACGACCGCTGCCGGTGCCGAGATTGACGGCAATGCTGACCCCGCCGGCACGCAGGCGCTCCAGCGCACGCAGATGCGCGATTGCGAGGTCGTGAACATGCACGTAATCGCGAATCGCCGTCCCGTCCGGCGTCGGGTAATCGGTACCATAGATATCGATTTGCGGCCTTAGCCCGAGCGCTGCCTCCAGCACCAACGGCACAAGGTGAGTTTCGGGCTCATGGCATTCGCCGATTTGACCATCGGGATCGGCGCCGGCGGCGTTAAAGTAGCGCAGCGCCACCGAGCGCATCCCATACGCCTCGCCGTACCAGTGCAATGCCCGCTCGATCGCCAGCTTGGTTTCGCCATAGGGGTTGACCGGACGCTGAGGCGCGCTCTCTCGGATCGGCACACCGGAGGGTGTGCCGTAGGTCGCGCAGGTCGACGAAAAGACGATCTCGCCGACGCCTACTTCCCGCATCGCCTCCAACAGCGACAGGGTGCCGACGAGATTATTGCGATAGTAGAGCGCCGGATCGGCTACCGACTCGCCGACATAGGCGTAGGCGGCGAAATGCATGACAGCAGCCACACGATGCTCGGCAAGCGCCGCGCAAAGGTGCCGGCGGTCCGCGAGGTCGCCCTCGACGAACGGCCCCCAACGCACCGCCTCGCGATGCCCGCGCGACAGATTGTCGAAGACGACCGGTCGGTATCCGGCGTGCGCCAGCACCTTGCAGGCGTGCGACCCGATATATCCGGCCCCGCCCGTTACCAGGATCGATTGTGACATGCGTGCTGCCTCATATCGCGTTTGATGGACGCGGGAGAGCGGGTGCCGCGCCCGGTGCGGCTGCGGTTAAATGATCCGGCGCCGACGCAATTCGTCGATGATCTGCGTTGCGGCCTCCTCGGCCGTGATGCCGATCGTTGTCACCCGCAGGTCCGGGCTTTCGGGCGGCTCGTACGGCGAATCGACACCGGTGAAGTTTGCGATTTGCCCGATCTTTGCCTTGGCGTAGAGGCCCTTGGGATCGCGCCGGATGCACTCGTCGAGCGGCGTATCGACAAAGATTTCAACAAAGGCGGTGGGGGCAGTCTGTTCCCGCACCATCCCGCGCTCGGCGCGAAACGGCGAGATAAACGAGCAGACCACGATCAGCCCGGCCTCGGTCATCAGCCTGGCAACCTCGCCAGCGCGGCGGATATTCTCGACACGGTCGGCATCGGTGAAGCCGAGGTCGCGATTGAGGCCGTGCCGCATATTGTCGCCGTCGAGCAGCATCGTGTGCCGGCCCATGGCAAGCAGCTGTTTCTCAACGATATCGGCGATCGTCGATTTCCCGGCACCCGACAGCCCGGTCAGCCACAGTACCGCGGCAGCCTGTCCCTTCAGGGCGGCGCGCTGCTCGCGGCCGACAGTCAGCGTCTGCCAGCGGATGTTGCTGGCCCGACGCAGACCAAAGGCGATCATGCCGGCGCCGGCCGTCTCGTTGGTAAAACGATCGATCAAGATGAAGGCGCCGGTTTGCCGATTGGTCTTGTACGGATCGAACGCTACCGGCGCGGCGGTCGACAGATTGCAGAACCCGATCTCGTTGAGGCCCAGGGTCTTGTCCGCCAACTGTGCCAGGGTCTCGACATTGATCCGATGCTTGAGGGCGGTGACGGTAGCCGGCACCGCTCGTGTGCCGATCTTCAACAGGTAGGAACGGCTCGGAACGAGGGGTTGTTCGCTGAGCCAGATGACATGTGCGGCGAACTGGTCGACGCATACCGGCGGATCACGCGGGTCGGCAAGGAGATCGCCACGGGCAATGTCGATCTCGCTGTCGAGCGTCAGGGTGACGGCGTCTCCCTCGGCTGCACAAGCGAGCGCACCGTCGAAACTGACGATCTCTCTGACCCGCGCGGCGCGGCCCGTGCCTGCGACCAGCACCTCGTCGCCCGGCGCAATAGAACCGGACACAACGGTGCCCGAGAAACCGCGGAACTCGCCATTCGGGCGGTTGACCCATTGGACCGGAAAACGAAACGGCCGCTGATCGCCGGCCACCTCGATCGAGTGAAGGTGCTCGAGCAAGGTCGGCCCTTGATACCACGGCATGCGTGCCGATCGCGCCGTGACATTGTCGCCCAATCGCGCTGAGAGTGGGATGACCCGGACCGAGGGGTTGCCGAGCTCGGCGGCAAAGGCCGCGAACTGGGTCGCGATTTCCTCGAAGCAGTGCTCGTCGAATCCAACCAGGTCCATTTTGTTGACGGCGAGCACTATATGACGAATACCGAGCAGCGCACTGATGTAGGCATGCCGCTTGGTCTGCGGCAGCACACCCTTGCGTGCATCAACCAGGATCACAGCGAGCTCGCAGGTCGAGGCGCCGGTCGCCATATTGCGTGTGTACTGCTCGTGCCCCGGCGTATCGGCCACTGCGAACGCACGTTCTGGGGTCGCGAAAAACCGGTAGGCGACATCGATCGTGATCTTCTGTTGGCGCTCGTCCTCGAGCCCGTCGAGCAACAGAGAAAAATCGAGGTCATCTGCGGCGGTGCCGGACCGACGCGACTCCCGCTGCAATGTCGTCAGCTGGTCATCGAGAACCAGGGAACAGTCGTAGAGTAGGCGCCCGATCAGGGTCGACTTGCCATCGTCGACCGATCCGCAGGTCAGGAAGTGCAGCAAATCCTTCTTTTCCTGCCGCGTGGCGAGCGGCCCGCCGTCGGCAGCCATTAGAAATAACCCTCGCGTTTCTTGCGCTCCATTGCGGCTTCCTCGTCATTGTCGATCAGCCGGCCTTGCCGCTCCGACCAGCGCGATTGGTGCAATTCCTCGAGGATCTCGCTCGGTGTTGTCGCGGTCGATTCAATTGCGCCCGTCAGCGGGTAGCATCCCAAGGTACGGAAGCGGACGAGACGCATTTCAGGGTGCTCGCCGGGCTGCAAAGGCAAGCGGTCGTCGTCGACCATGATCAAAACGCCCTGGCGCTTTACGACCGGCCGCTTCTTGGCAAAATATAAAGGCACGATGGGAATCTGTTCCATGGCGATGTATTCCCAGACGTCGAGCTCGGTCCAATTGGACAAGGGGAAGACACGCATCGACTCGCCCTGGCTGAGACGCGTGTTGTAGAGCCGCCAGAGTTCGGGCCTCTGGTTCTTCGGGTTCCAGCCGTGCTCGGCGCTGCGCAACGAGAAGATGCGTTCCTTGGCGCGGCTCTTCTCCTCGTCGCGCCGAGCCCCGCCGAACGCGGCGTCGAATCCATGGTGGTCGAGCGCCTGCTTCAACGCCTCGGTCTTCATCACCGCCGTGTGCAGTGCCGATCCCGAAGTGATCGGATTGATGCCCCGTGCCTTGCCTTCCTCGTTGGTGTGGACGAGCAGGTTAAGGCCGAGCCGGCGCGCGGTCTCGTCACGGAAGGCGATCATCTCGCTGAACTTCCATCCCGTGTCGATATGAAGCAGCGGGAATGGCGGCTTGCCGGGAAAGAACGCCTTGCGCGCCAAGTGCAGCATGACGCTCGAATCCTTGCCGATCGAATAGAGCATCACCGGGTTGTGGAACTCGGCCGCGACCTCACGCATGATGCCGATCAATTCTGACTCGAGGCGTTTCAGATGACTGGGTCGGAGGCGCACAGGCGCCGCAGGGTCGGCAACGATGGACAAGGGACCTCCCTCACCTGGGCGTCTATTACTAGCAAAGAAGAGCTGAGGAAATGTCTACGGAGTTGGTGCACGAGGCGGTCGGCTTTCCGTCGACGCGTTTGAGACCGCCCGATAAAAGCGAGCGGTCTCGAAACGGGGGCTGCAGCACCAATAGCAGTCAGCTGGGCTTAATGGAAGAAACTGTGGTCGATATGAGTGATGCCGACCAACGTCATCGTCGAGCCGTCGGGCAAGCTGATCGTCGTATTGCCTTCATGCACATGGGACGTCGCGACGACATGGTCGATCGAATGGTTATTTTCGCCCTCGAAACCAATCCTGTCGCCTTGCGCCACATCGAAGCCGACGACCGTGTCGTGGCCGGCCGCCCCGCTGTCTTGGATTAGAGTGGGTCCACTGCCGACATGGATCTGGTTGTGGCCAGACCCACCGTCGATGGTCTCGGGCCCGCCGCCGCCGGTGATCAGATCGTTGCCGCCCCCACCGTAGATCGTATCGGGGCCGCTGCCCCCCTGGATCGTATCGTTGCCGTCGCCGCCATAGATTAGGTCGGGGCCGCTGCCGCCGGTGATCAGGTCGCCGGGATGCCCGTGACCGTCGAACCGGTCGAAGCCGCGCCCGTCCGGGCGGCCGGGTCCATAATAGCCTTCTCCGTGCGGGTCACCCTGCCCACCATAGATCGTGCTGGGGCCGCCGCCCGCAGTGATCGTATCGCGGCCGCTGCCGGCATAAATTACGTCGGGACCGCCGCCGCCGGTGATCAGGGCGTGCCCCGAGCCTCCGTAGATTGTGTCGGGACCGCTGCCACCTTGGATCGTATCATTGCCGTTGCCGCCGTAGATCACGTCGGGGCCGTTGCCGCCAGTGATCAGGTCGCCGGAATGCCCGTGACCGTCGAACCGGTCGAAGCCGCGCCGGTCGCCATGCCCGTGACTTCCGAACGGGTCAGAGCCGCGCGGGTCGCCCTGCCCGCCATATATCGTGGTGGGGCCGCTACCCGCGGTGATCGTATCGCCGCCCGTGCCGCCGTAGATCACGTCGGGCCCATTGCCGCCAAGGATCAGGTCGTGGCCTGAGCCACCAAAAATCGTGTCAGGACCGTTGCCGCCCTGGATAGAGTCGTTTCCGGTCCCCGCAATGATCGTGTGAGGTCCGCCGTCGACGATTTTAACCCCGTAGTTACCGCGCAACAGATCGATGATTCTGCCGCCGGCAGACTCCAGAGCCACACCCTGGTACCCAGGCGGCATTCCCGGCGGGTCACTCGGCGAGGTGATGAGCGCGAGGTTGAAGTCGCCAAGAATTGGCGGCGGAAGGTGGGTTCCATTCGATGTGGTGACGACGTTGACCGCTTGTCCCGCTGCAAAAAACGTGTACTGCCCACCTGGAATAGATGCCATCTCCCGCTTCCCTCGAATGCGATTGCGGTATCAGAAACGCGCGAGCCTAGATGCCAATGGTTTAGAGAAAGACACCGGCCTCGTATTCCCCGAAGTTTTTCGCGCGCAATTTCTCTGTTATGTGCAGCTATTAAAGGAGAGGAGATAGACTTATTATATTGTGATTTATCGATGTTCCTCAATGCTTGAATGCGTCGATTTTGATTTATACTGGGATTTATCGATATTGCCGATCAACCTACCTGCTCCTCCGTGAGAACAGCGAGGCGGTCGGCGACCGCTTCGTATCTCAATATATAGAGGACCGTATTGCGCGTCTTGGCGGGTGGGCTGCCTGGCGGCAAGGCGTGCTTCATCAACTGCCGCACCATTGCACCGTGGGTCGACACGCCAATCCGCCGGTAGGGCTGCCCGGCGACGAACCGGCGCAATGCCGCAAGCCCGCGCGAGCGCGTCTCGAGGCCGCTCTCGCCGCCCGGAAAGGCCGCATCGTCATCGGTGAACCAGCGCTCGGTCAGCGTCTCGCCAAAACGTCTCTTGACTTCCGGCCAGTAGAGCCCTTCGGCCTCGCCGATATTCGCCTCGCGTAGGCCAGGCTCGCTGATCAGCGGCACGGAAAGACCCTCGGCCACAATCCGCCCTGTCGTCCAGGCGCGCGCCAGATCGCTCGACATCACGGCGTCGAGGCGGTGCGGGCGCAGCCTTTCGGTCAGCGCTTGCGCCTGGGCAAGCCCGGTGGGGTTGAGCGGCGTGTCGGTGTGCCCCTGCAACCTCCCCGCCCGGTTCCAATCGGTCTCGCCGTGGCGGAACAGGAATAGAAGGCACTCCATACCAAAGCCCCGGAGTTCGTCCAGTCACCCCCAATCATTATGTCTGGACAGCAGCGATAATGCGAGGCGAGCGCTCCACGATGGCGTGGTCGCCGAACAAAAGAAACGCGACGAGGCGGAGGCCGCACTCGCCGAGCGACGATTAGAGACGGAGGCCGAGTTCCCAGCGGCACCGCGCTAAACGCGGACCGCGCGAGCGACGTTGCATCGTATTCGCTGTTGTCTTGATATAATCGCAATATTCTCTATAATGCGGCACCGGTATCGGAGTTTAAGATACGATGGTGTCAAATTCCGCGGCCGATCCGCGGCCCCCGCGTTTTCGCGGCCCCGAATTCCGCTGTCGGCAGGGCCGGCAAATCCTATCCAAGCCTATGATATACGATATATTCTCGATGTTGAGAGGACGCTTTTCGGGCTCTGTGAAGCGCTCTTCCGCTGACGGCAGGGGAATTTGCCGGGCTTTTTGATCTATGATCTATGGCAGGCCGAAACCCTTGCCGGAGGCTTCCGATGAACGATGTGCCCGCAAATGTC
Source organism: uncultured Alphaproteobacteria bacterium (assembly GCA_963703745.1). Classification (GTDB taxonomy): domain Bacteria; phylum Pseudomonadota; class Alphaproteobacteria; order ATCC43930; family CGMCC-115725; genus AP-15. Next base: position 117,279 of record CAVPFL010000005.1, read on the forward strand.
CTCAGCCCCGAAACCGTCCTCGCCGAGATGAAGAAGCACGGCGTCACCCATGTGGTGTACCTGCCGGATAGCGAGACCAACTGGCTCTACCTGTTGATGAAGGCCGATCCGGCGATCCGCCTCGTCGGGGTCAACCGCGAGGGCCATGCCTCTTCGATAGCTGCCGGCCTATGGCTCGGCGGTGCCAAGCCGCTGATCCTGATTCAGAACACCGGAATGCTCGAGGCCGGGGATTCGATCCGCGGCTGGCTGATGAGCCTCAACGTGCCGATCGTGCTGATGGTCGGCTACCGCGGCTGGACTCGGCACGGCGTCACCACCGACACCGTGGCGACCTATACCGAGCGCTTCCTGATGGCGTTCGGTCTTAACTACTACCTGATCGAGAACGATGCCGATTCGTCGCGCATCGCCGTCGCCTTCGAAGAAGCCGAACGCACCAGGCGACCGGTGGTGATCCTGGTCGGCGACGAATATCACGGCTTCAACCGGTAAAGGGGTGACCTCTTATGATGCACACCCACGACATGATGAAGGCCGTCGCCTTCTACCGCGGCGACGCGATCCTGATTCCCGGCCGCAGCGGCCGCTACTGGATCACCCTCAGCGACAACCAGCCGCTCGACGTCGAACTCGGCGACCCGTCGATGGGCGGCCATGCCGGCCTCGGCCTCGGCCTCGCACTGGCGCGGCCGGACAAGAAGGTCATGCTGTTCGACTCCGAGGGCGACATCCAGATGAGCCTCGGCATCCTGGCCACTGTGGCCGAGCAGGCGCCGCCCAACCTCTATCATTTTCTGATAGACAACGGCGTCTACGCGACGACCGGCGGGCAACCGGTGCCCAACGCCGATAAGATGCAGTACGACATGATCGCGCGCGGCTGCGGCTATCCCCGTACCTATGCCTTCACTGAGATCGGCGATTTCGAGCGCGCCCTGCCCGAGATCATGGGCGCGCCGGGGCCGGTTTTCGTCGCCTGCAAGGTCGTGCCCGAAATCGAGAACGAGCCGATCGGCCGCCGCCGCCGCTGGCAGACCCGTACCCGCGACGAGGTCGTCGTCGATTTGCGGAGGGAGTTGGCAACGACCCGGTGAGGATGACGATGCAGCAGGGCGGCGAATGCGATTACATCATCGTCGGCGCCGGCTCGGCCGGCGCCAGCTACCACCCGACTAGCACTCGTATGATGGGCTCGCACGAGCGCACGATCGTCGACAGCGCATTGCGCGCGCTTATGGCATCGTGGGGCTAGGTGTAATCGACACCTCGATCATGCCGGCTGTCGCTTCCGGCAACACCAACGCGGCAACGACCATGATCGCCGAAAAGGGCGCGGATATGGTCTCCGCCGCGGCGCCCACGGCAAGCACCGCCAAAGCGGCTTAGGCTGCTGGAAGGCGCCGGGGATGGCGCCGCCCGATGCGCTCGTATCAACCGGCGATATGGGTATCGGGGGGCCCAACCTGTGAATAACTCCAGTGGCGTTGGCCCTGATTCCTGGAGCCGGCTTTGGCCGCGATTTGGGTTGGCGGGTATTCTCGCGCTGGCATTGGCGTTGCGCGGCTGGCGATTGGGCGCCGGCGGGTTCATCACCCCCTATTACATGGCCGGCGTGCACAGCATGATGGTGAGCTGGCACAATTTCTTCTTCAACGCATTCGACCCGAGCGGCTTCGTATCACTCGACAAACCGCCGGTTGCCTTTTGGCTGCAAACCGCCAGCGCCAAACTCTTCGGCTTTGGGGCGTTCAGCGTGCTGTTGCCGCAGGTTTTGGCCGGGCTTGCCGCGATCTTCGTCCTCTACACGCTGGTGTGTCGCCGTTTCGGGACCGGCGCTGGCCTCCTGGCGGCGCTGTTCCAAGCGTTAAACCCGATCAGCGTCGCGGTCGACCGCTCGAACAGCACCGAGAGCTGGCTGGTGTTGACCCTGCTGCTCGCCGCCTGGGCTCTGAGCCGCGCCGTCGAGACCGCCCGAGCGCGTTTCCTGTTGCTTGCCGCCGCGCTCGTCGGTGTCGCGTTCAACGTCAAAATGCTGGTCGCCTTCGGCGTAGTGCCGGCCTTTGGGCTGGTCTGGCTGATCGGAGCGCAGAAGACGCTCTGGCGCCGGTTTGGCCAGCTGGTGCAGGCAGGGGCCGTGTTATGCGCGGTGTCGTTGTCCTGGAGCCTCGCCTACGATCTAACGCCGGCGCCGGCGCGGCCGTTTGTCGACAGTACCAGCGGCAATTCGATGTTCGAACTGATCGTCGGTGAAAACTTCATTAAACGCTTTGTGCCGCGCGGTAATCACGTGCGCCAAACCGCGACGGCCTCGGCCCATCCGAACCCGGGTACGGACCAGACCACGGCGCCGGTGCTGGGGCGCGACTATGTGCCGGCTGGGCCATTGCGCCTCGTCACGCCGCCGCTCGCGGCCCAGATCGGCTGGCTCTTCCCGCTGGCGCTGATCGGCGGCCTCGCCGCTTGGTGGCGTTACCGCCGGTCGCCCGGGCATGAGCGCCTGCAGCTGGCGCTCTGGGCGGGTTGGGTGCTGACCTACGGCATCGTGTTCAGCGCCGCTGCCGGCCTGTTTCACGCTTATTACTTGGCGGTAATGGCGCCGGCCGTCTGTGCGCTCGCCGGGATCGGCGCGGGAAGCCTTTGGCTGCTCTACGCCGCCGGCGGGTTGAAGGCACTCCTATTTCCCGCCACTCTGATCGCCATTGGCTTATGGCAGGGGTACGTCGTCGACGGATATCTCGCCGGATACCTTGCGATCGGCGAGAAATGGCTGGTTCCGGCGCTGCTTGGCACAACCGGACTGGCCGCGGCCGGATTGCTCGCCATGCGGCCGCCGTTACGCGCGCCGGCCATCCTACTCGGCGGGCTCGGCATATCGAGTTTGAATGCGATGCCGGCGGCCTGGTCCGTGGGCACCGTCCTGGTCAAAGGCAACACCGGATTTCCGGCCGCGCGGCCGCCCTTTCTGAACGAAGCGGCCGAGACCCAGCGTAGGCGCTGGTCACTGGTCGCCGGTGCGCTCGGGGGCGACCCCAAGCTCCAAGACTTTCTGCGGGGAAATCATCAAAGCGAGGTCTATCTGCTAGCCGCGATCAATGCCCGCCAGGCGGCGCCGATCATCATCGCAACCGGCGATCCGGTCATCGCATTGGGCGGCTTTTCGGGCCGGGACCCGATCCTCACCGTCGACGGCTTCGCGCGCCTGGTCGATGACCATCAGGTCCGTTTCGCGCTGGTCGGCGACGGCAGCCCCGGCCTGCGCCACATCTTCGGAGAAGATGGCCAAAAGCCCCTGGTCGACTGGATCAAGGAAAACGGACGTCCGATCGATCCCGCTCGATGGCGAACCGCGATGCCCGGTGGCGCCGATGGCCGCCGCGCCGCCGAAGGGGTGGGGACGCAGCTCTACGATATGCGTCCTGCTGACGACGGCGGCTGACGACCGCCCAACCTGCATCAGCGCCTGCATGATCCCGCCGGCGCCCAGCACAATCAAACCCGAGCCCGAGACGAAATAGTCAATGCGGCGCCGGTGCCGCTGCTCATGCAGGAAACGGCTGAACATCACAAGGGTCGCGGCGCCGATCGGCAGATTTGATCCAAAAAACGAGCCGATCAGCCGCCGCCGCCCTGGCAGACCCGCACCCGCGACGAGCTGACAAGAGACCTGCGCGCGGAGTTGGTCATCACCGCGTCAGACTGAACCGGATCGTCACTGAGACCTCGATCTGCGCCATTATCATTCCCGCCGGAAAGGGTGGCAGCTGGTCGAGATCCGCGTATCGGGTGCTCTTAAGCAGGCTGTGATCAACGACGCGCCGCGAACGGTCGACCCGGAAGCTCAGCCCGACGCTTCGCGCCGCGCCGCGCCGGCGGGCGGCGGCGTTCGCACCATCGATTTCGGCGACCGCCTGCGCGGTGGTGGCGCCAACCCGCTTTGGGCCATCTCTGATGTCGGCGGCGGCACAGTCGACCGATGACGCCGTGGTGCCACATCGGCCCGATTGCACCTCGTTCCGATGTCGCAGAGCGCCGATCGCAAAGCAGAAACGAAGGTATCGCAATCGGGAGAAACTTGCAGCGCGAACCCGCCTCGCGCCGCGAGCTATAAACTTGAGTGATTTCCCCCTCAGCCGCTATCTAAGGGTGCAAGCGGAAAACCCTTCCGTTAGGGAGACGACCATGCAAGCAACTTCAGGCTTCGCGCGCGCGATTTTTGTGAGCGCGATGATTCCGGCGGCGGGTAGCGCGTACGCCCAAGACAACAAGCTGGCGGTTCCTGATGTTACCGTCACTGCACCCGCTGCCCCGGTCCCGCCGCCTTACGTCCCAAGTCCTTATGGCCGGTATCGAGTGGAGGAGGATAAGTTCGGCGAGGTACCCTGCTCGCAGACGCGCATTGCCTTTGGTCCCACGGGAAAATGCTTGCAGGGGTATCGGCTGGGTATTGACACGGCAGCGTCTGGATATCGCGGCAGCAGCCCTTGTGACATGGGGTTCGACGTGGTCATAGACACTACCGGCAAACTGAGCATCGAAGCCGACATTCTGGTTTTTGATCCGTACAAGGTTGTAGCAGCTGGTGGCTCGCCGCCAAGGTTTTGCTACGTTCATAGTCAATTGCGGTACAGCGAGAAAGATTTCCGAGATATGAACCAAATCACCAGGCGAGGAACAAATTGGCATAATCTGCAGATCAATGATTCTCAGGATCAATGGTATGGAGGGGACAGGTTGAGGTCCATCGAATTCTCGGATGGACCGCACAATTGCATCGCCGTTCGAAAGCCAGGGCCGGTGTGGCGCGGTGGCTACGTTTGGATGATGCACGCCAGCATCTGCCGCACCGATACGGCTGCGGTGCAAGCCGAGGACGTCGCCTATGTCCTGGGCTCGCTGCAAATGCGGATTTACGATCCGGCCGGCAACCTGCGAAGCGACGACGATCGGACAAGCTACGGTCCCGCCCGCGACAACCAGATCGTCTGGCAGAAAGCGCCCACAGCGCCCGCGCCGACGACGCCGTTCGACGGCGAGTATCGCGGAGTATCCCGAGAGGTGATCGATCGCGGGGGCAATGAGCATCGGTGTAATCCGTTGGCGCGACTTGTTACGCCTCCGGCTCCCTTGACGATCACGAATGGCGTCGTCCGGACCCCCGGCGAGGGGTCGTGGGAGGGGACCGTTAGCCCGCAAGGCGCGGTGGTCATGCGCAACCAGAACTTCTCGCGTGTGGACGCCCAGATCGATTCCCACGGCACGATCAGAGGGGAGTACGCCGGCGAACTTCCCCCCGGCCTCCTCTTCCAGATCAGCGGCAGTAGTACAAACTGCGTCGTCAGATTCGTCTGGCAAAGGCGATGACCGTTGTTCGGCGCTGCTGTCTACCGAGCCGCCACGCGATGAGACGCCGGCTCCTTTGAGCCTACGGAGATCATTATACAGGCTTCAGAATCTTCGCCTGCCGGCACGGGCGCCCGAGACGGCCGAATTCGTTATTAACTCAGCGGGGTCGCCGATCGGGTCGGGCTGAGCCTGGCCGGTAGAGCCAGCGCCAGGCCGAGGCTCAAGACCGCCAGGAGCCCGGCAATTACGTAAACGGTGTGCACCGAGCTCGCGATCGCTTGGGTCAGTCGGGCGAGCTCGCCGGCGCCGAGCATTTGACGCGCCGCCGGCTGCATCAACCGGTTGACCGCATCGCCGGCTTCAGGGAGCTGGCGATGGAACCCAAAATTGACGATCGCACCGAATACCGCCGCACCGACCGACGAACCGACCATCCGCATAAACATCATCGACGCGGTGGCCATGCCGCGCTCGTTCCAGCCGACGCTCGCCTGAGTCGAGACGATGAAGGCGGTGTTGCAAAAGCCCATGCCGATCCCGTTCAACAGCGCACCGGTACCGACCCATAGCAGGCTGTCCGAGGGATCGAGGGTCATCAGCACCAGGCTGCCGGCGACCAGACAGACGCCTCCGATGCCCGCAGCTAATCGGTAGGAGGTGCGGATCATCAGCCGGCCCGAGGCGATGCTGGCGAATGTCCAGCTGACCGAGGACGCCGCAAGCGCGATCCCGGCCGCCGCCGGGCTGCGACCCATCGCTCCCTGCACATAGGTTGGCAGAAAGGCGGAAAGCGACATCATCAGCGCGCCGTTGGCAAAGCCGGCGAGACAACCGATCACGACGACCCGGTTGCGCCAGAGATTAAGCGGCAACAGCGGCTCAGGCGCAGCCCTCTCGTGCGCGGCGAGCCCGCTAAGCGCGACCGCTGCGCCCGCCGCCAGTGCCACGATCGTCCACACTTCGCCCGAATTCCCGATCTGCATCAACGCCAGCATGATCCCGCCGGCGCCGAGCACCATCAAGATCGAGCCGAGATAGTCGATGCGATGCCGGTGCCGTTGCTGATGCTCGTGCAGGAAGCGGCTAAACATCACAAAGGTTGCGGCACCAATCGGCAAATTGATCCAGAAAACGAGCGACCAACTGACGTGCTGGACAAGAAAAGCGCCGAGTATCGGGCCGATGATCGCAGCGACACCCCACACACCCGAGATGTAGCCCTGGATCCGAGCGCGCTCGGCGGGGCCGTAAATGTCGCCGACGATGGTCGTGGCGATCGGCTGAACGGCCCCGGCACCGGCTCCCTGCAGCCCCCGGAACAGGATCAGCGGTACCATACCCCAGGCGAATCCGCACAGTGTCGAGCCAAGCAGGAACAGGCTCGCCCCGGCGAAGAACACGCGCTTGCGGCCGTAGAGATCGGCGAGCCGCCCGTAGATCGGGATCGTCACCGCCTGAGCCAACAGGTAGGAGGCAAACGTCCAGCTGAACAGGTTAAACCCGCCGAGCGCGGCGACGATCGTCGGCATCGCGGTGGCGACGATCGACAGGTCGATCGCCGCCATGAAGATCGCCATCATCACGGCCGCCAGCACCAATCGCCGCGCCGATTGGTCCTCGGCCGAAAGGCGCTCCTCGAGATCCTGCCGAACGGTGGGTTGATCGAGCAATACGCCCCCGATGCAAAACGCGACATGTAGGGGGAGCGATGCCCGTCAACAAGCGGGCTTTGGGCGCATCAGGAATGCACAAGATTTGCGCAACCAACTCGGCGGGGGCACCTCTCACCCGATTCGCTGACGCGCGCCGCCACCCCCTTGCGGATGGCAGAGGGGCGCCAACCTCAGGCGCGGGGTCCCCCAGGGCCATGCCGAAAGGCGGAGCCTTGCTCCGCCGTACTGTCTACAATATCAATTGGATCAATTGGTTGGTGATCGGGTCCGGCGTCGACCCATGGCATTATCCATTCTGGAGCCGACCGGCCCCATTTACCGAGGCTTGACGACGACGATGTCTCCTGTCTCGCTCGGTCGGACGCAGCAGCCGCCCGCCGGTTTGCGCGGCGAGCGATGCTATATCTGTGGCGGGCCGTCCCAAAGCAAAAGCCGATGAGACAAGTATTCGCGCCCGACCTCGCAGCCGCAAAACCAAGCAGAAACTCCACGGTCGGTGCGGGACTTAAAGGTTAAAACATAGACTTGGCAAACACTTCAAAATAATTGTCATAATGCGCCTTATGCGGCTTTGACGGAGAGGCACAAAGGCCGCGTGGACACAAGATCTAGCAAAGCTATTCCTTGAATGTTATCTTAAAAAGATGAACGGTCAGGAAATCCTTGCCCGACTGCGGGAAAACGAACCAGCGTTGCGCGCGCGCGGCGTCAGTCACGCCGCGTTATTCGGCTCGCGCGCGCGAGGCGACAACCGGCCCGACAGCGACATCGACATCATGGTTGAATTTGATCCGGCGGCTCACGTCACCGTCTTCAACTACGCCGGGCTGAAAGACTATATCGCCGGTCTGTTCGACGGCCCGGTTGATGTTGTCAATCGAGCCGGGCTTAAGCCTTACGTTCGCCCCGCCGCAACGACTGACGCCATTTATGCGTTCTGACGCCGCGAGCGCCGCGCTGCGCGACATCGCACATCACATCGATCTTGCCATCCGCTTCACGGCGGGCTTCGACTACCAAGCATTCGTGGACGACCCGCGCACGGTCTATGCCGTGACGCGCTGTCTTGAGATCATCTCCGAAGCGTCGCGCCGTCTGCCCGACGATTTGAAGGCGCGGCATCCGTCGATTGCGTGGAAGGACATGGCGGGCGCGGGCAATATCTATCGCCACGACTACGAGGGCGTTGCCGCGCAGCATGTATGGGACGCCGTGCAGATCGACTTACCGCCGTTGCGCGTGGTGATCGATCAAGAGCTTACCACGCCCGGCCAGTGACCATCCCCCCTCTATTCTTTGGCAGTGTTGAACCTCAGGCGGGTTTGTTGAAGATGCCCGCCGGACGGTCAATTGCTCTACAAGATGATGACGATAGAAAACCTATTGCGGTCAATTATCGGTGCGCACCTGCACTTCAATCGTGTGGACAGCTACAAAGATTTCCCGGACGCGGACCCGCACGACGGCCAGCAATTGCCGAAAGCCCGTGCCGCGAATTCAACGGCGAGGTTTTTTAAGGAGCCAAATTACTCAGCTGCTGATTATTACGACCAATCTCGCACCAGAACCTATGCGTGCTGTTTCTCGATGGAGAATACAAGCTACATCTGGAACACGTATGCAAACGGCAGCGAGAAAGGAAAGGTGTGCATCGCCTTTAATTTTCCAAGTTGCGATCTACGTTAAATAATACTCTGACACCGGGCAATTCCGCACTCGAATATAGAGGAATCACATGCCACCAACTCTTTAATGTGAATTACGGCGTTGTGGAATATGTCGAGTGGGACAGGCACCAAGCGAACGCAGAGCATCTCCCTAATCCCATCCGGTATACGTATTTGAAAGGGGAAAAATTCAAGGAAGAAAGGGAATTGAGTATTTTATTATCAACCTTAGGAATTGGCAATTCGCGCTTGTCGATGGCAACACCATCGAATTCCCGGCCAGTTTGCAGATGAGTTTCGATTTCCGGGCAGCCGTAGCAGATACGACAATTCAACAGATCCTTTGCGCGCCGGATTGCGATGCCGGTTTTCTTCAGGCGGAATTGGGGAAGCTGCACATTGTGCCGAGCGTGGGGAGCGATTTGCTGTAGTCAGGTAAGGCTGTTCGACGGCATACTGAGGTGGACCCCGATGGTGAGACAGCCGGAGCCGCTGCTTAAGGTGTAGCCCGGCCGATTTCGATGTCGGCTCCGATCGCGGTGACCGCGATGGCTAGTTTGACGATTCTACTTTTCACCTCATCAATATCAAATCCTTTGTTGGCTGTGGCGCCTGTGGGTATGTGGGCGAAGGCGAGCATTTCCCCGCTGTCCGAGCTGGCTCGGGAAGCGGGGGAAGCGGAGCCGGTCGGCAACGCCGATCGTCCACATATCCACAGGCCTTCCTGGTAAATTTGCCGCGGCGTGCGATAGCCGAGGCTCTGGTGCTGGCGCTCCTCATTGTAGAAATCGAGCCAAGCTCCAATACCTGCTTTGGCCTCCGACACGCTCGCATAGGCGTTGAGGTAGACCTCCTCGTATTTGAGGCTTCGCCACAGCCGCTCGACGAAGATGTTGTCCATGCACCGGCCCTTGCCGTCCATGCTGATGGTGATCTGATGATCCTTCAGCGTGCCGGTGAAATCGTCGCTGGTGAACTGACTGCCCTGGTCGGTATTGAAGATCTCGGGCCGGCCGTATCGGCAGAGCGCCTCCTCGAGCGCCTCGACACAAAAATCGGCGCCAAGCGTGTTCGACAGTCGCCACGCCAGCACCGCGCGGCTGACCCAGTCCATGACGACCACCAGATAGAGAAAGCCCTTGGCCATCGGGATATACGTAACGTCCGAGCACCACACCTGATTGACCCGCTCGATCGCCATCCCGCCGAGCAAGTACGGGTAGATCTTGTGCTCAGCTGCCGCCTTGCTGGTGTGCGGGCGCTGGTAGATCGCCACCAGTCCCATCAGACGCATCAGTCGCTGGACCCGCTTGCGGTTGACTAGGTGACCCGGGTGGCCAGCCATGCCGCCATTCGGCGCGAGCCGTAATAGGGCCGCGCCAGATAGTGCCGGTCGATCAACGCCATGATGGTACGGTCCTCCTCGCCGACCTCGTCCGGCCGCCGGTAGACCGAAGAGCGCGATATCGCCAGCAAACGGCACTGCTGTGATATCGGCAGCGCCGGATCCGTGCGCTCGACCAGCGCGCGCCGTTCCGCTCGGCTCATTTGCCGAGCTTTCGTGCCAAAAAATCGTTTTCGACCTTCAGTTGGCCAATCTGCCGGTACAGAAGATCGACCTGCGCCTCGCTGGCCACACTCTCGACCGTTGCACCGCCGCCTTCGAAAACACTCGCCGCCCCGTCCAGCAGCTGCTTCTTCCAGTTATAGATCTGGTTCGGATGGACCCCGAACTCACTCGCCAGTTCGGCGATCGTCCGGTCACCCCTGACCGCCGCCAGCGCCACCTTCGCCTTGAACGCCGCATTGTGCTTCTTCCGTGTCCGCTTCATGTCCTGCTCCTGCGCCATCGCGCTTTCTAGGGGCAGGGCTCCACCCTAGCCAACTGTCTCATTTTTGGGGTCCATCTCAAGCCTCGCGATCTCACCCCGGCCAGGGTTTGATCGGCGAAGCAGCCCCGAACTCCGGGGCTGTTTTCTTATCTAGCAGGCGAATGGGGTATTGTCCAGTCGGCGGATGTGAATAACTCGCTCGGCCAGAAAGAGCGAGCGGGGCCTTCGGAATAAGCCGACCCCCCGGTACCGTTTTCCGTCAGGAAAGGCCGCCGGGTTGTTTCGCCCCCCTCCGCCGACAGGCAGCCCGGTGCTAACCGGGCTAGGCGATGATGCATATGATGCGCGAATTTGCCCGCTTCTCGATCGCACCGCTTTGGCTTTGATTGTCTGAGAAAATGGTTAGGCTATTCTTGTAGCTGTTCGGGATCATGCAGGACGATCTCGGCTATCCCGCGGTATAGCTCGACCTTCCCTAGCACGTTCGCCTTCGTGTTCTATGCAACCGCGACTTCGAACTCTCCTTCGAGTTCCTCGCGCTCCAGGCGGTGATGGTTGACCAGCAGCGTACGGATCGTTAGCTCCGAGACTTTGAAATGGTCGGCTGCGTCCTGCTGCTTTTCCATCGAGTAATCGCCAGCCAGCATGTCATCCACGGCCTCGAAGGGGGCGAGGAACTCGGCGGCGAAGGATCGCTGCATTTTCTGCCGGTAGGTGTGAGCCCGCGTGGCCGGGAACAGCCGTCCGGGCGGTGGCCCGACGGTGCGATCGCCCAGAAGGCGCGCTAGCTCGAACCGCCGCCCAGTCTCCCATTTGGAACGAAGGACCACCCGGCCGGTTGCCGTGCCGGTATCGAGGGCGAAGGAAATGTGCGGTCCAGGAACCCGCTCCGTCACCGCACGCTCGTTCACGCCTGCGAGCTTGGTCAACGTTTTATTGGTGACCGGTTTGCCTTCAAGCCGTTCCTGCTCACGAAGCGCCCGAGCGGCCGCCGCGCCCAACCGCCATGCCGCCACTTCGGCGGCGCGAGGCAAGCCGGCTCCAGACACCAATCGAGCGACATCTCGGGGCGAAGCATCAAAGCCGTCTCGCGCGGCGATTGCCTGCAGCGCCTCCGCAGTCAGCAAATCGCCGCCCTTGGGGTAGTCGGCCGCGATCTCGTTCATCGCCGGCTCGCCGAGCGTTCCAGCATCCATGACAAGACACTCGACCATGGTCTCGTCGGCTTCACCCAACTCGTGTCCGAGAAGCGCTTCGAGTTTTCGGCGTTTTGCCGCCTCGGGGTCGCGTCGCTCCTCCCGAACATCGTTCCAGATGCGGTCGAGGTTCGTTTCGGTAACGTTCTCCTCGCGCAACTGCCCGCGGACCTGTTCGATAAACTGATCGAGCGCGCCCTCGAAATGTTGAGAGGGCACGATGGCGGGAACGTCGCTGATGTAGCGAAATGCCGTGTTCCGTCGTTCGTGCGTTGGCTTTGCTATAAGGGCCGTGCGCTCTCCATCGGAGAACATCGTGATGTTCGGCCAAACATATCCGCCCCCGATCGTCGTCAGGCGATGGGCAAATGCCCAATCGGCGGCCTTCGAACCGGGTTCCCAGCGCAGCCGCCACCAGTTCCAGGCCAACCATTCCGCCAAGTGGTAGGCCGATAACAGCGGTGCCGACCGAAGCCGCTTGACGTAGGAATCATAGCCCTCGGTCAATAAGACATCGCCGCAAGAGATGCCGAGCGACGCGAAACAGGCGCGCTCCTCGGGCGTGCCATCGTCGAGCCGCTCCCAATCCGCCGTTATCGTCAGTTCGCCGCGCACCGCTTCTTCCATTCCTGCAACACCAACGCGCGGAAGTCGCCTTCTTCCTCAAGGCGGTAGCCGTGGTAGCCAGAGCGGTCGATCTTCGCCTCGTATGCTTCGCCCTCGGTATCTACCGCCCATACAAACTTCGGGACGCCATCATCGGACAAGTTGCTGAACATTCCCCTGATGATGCCCTCACGAAAAAGCTGTGCCGCGTCCTCCTTCAAGATGATGCGGTGTCCGTCACACACGGACTTCCATGGCCGCGGGTTCACCGGCGGTTGAAATCCATAGTCAGCCGGCCGGCGCTTGTGATGACTGCTGCCGACATAGACCAGCCTGGCCGCAAGCGCTTTTCGCCCCACGATATCAAGCTGGTCATCGGGAGCAATCCGCCGCTTTGGATTGGTTCCACGCCGCGCCCTCATCCCGGCTCTCGCGCCCCTCAACTTGCCCGGCCCGTCGCCAGTTTCTCAGGATCGCACGCCACCGCGGCTTATGAGAAGCCCGGTTCTCGCACCGCAAACCGTCACATATATATGGGCTCGTTGGCAAAGTCGTTCTCGATGCACACCAGACGGGGATAAAGGCGTCCGGCGCATTGAGCTAAGCTAAATCTCGTTTTCATGATCATAACCCCACGTGCGTCCACCGGTCGTCCCCTTCACCTCAACAGAGCGCAGATGCCCCCATAGGGGGCCGAGCAGTGCACCGAAACCTCGGGCGGTCTTCGCGCAGCCCTTTCTTTTTGCCCTGACGCTGCGGTCTCGACCTCGGGCCGGCGCCTTGGTGCCATGCGGCCGAGCGGGTCCCTCGGCGCGAGAAAAGCTCGCTCGAGGCTCCCCATTTGCTGACCCGGGGACCCCCGGCTAATAGGCGAGCCGGCGGGTGTTTGTCTGGGTTTCCTAAAAATCGCGCCCAGTTTCTGAGGCGGCTCCGCAATTTCTCGCGACCCTCGGCGCGCGGCCCGTTTTCCCCGAGTAGGCCGGCGCGCGCGAGGCGCCGGGGCGTCACCGGCCAGCGCGTCGTGCGGGTTGCTGTGGGGAGAGCGCGACCGCGATCTACGACGCCCCGGCCGACCGGTTGGTGGCCATATTTGTCGGTACCCGCCGATGAATCTGGTCTCAGAAAAGTGGTCGACCTCTCCTACGAGGAAATCAAAGCTCTTCGCAATTGGGGGCGTTCGGCTAACCGCTTCGGCTCTCATGCGCGAGTCGAATGAGTTCGCGCAATACATCGGCATGTTTCTTCGGGTCATCCTTTGCCAGGGAGAGCCGATAGTTACCCCACCTCATGTCGTAACTCAGCGCGTCAAGCCCAGCGGCATCGATTTCAGCCTGCACGTCATCAGACTGCTTCAGCTTCACGTCGAGATCGACAAGCGTGCCGCGATGGCCGGGCGGCAGCAGGCGAGGCGCACCCTTGTTGTCGTCGCGACTGGCTCCATTGGACCCCGAAGAAGTCGCGGTCGAGTAGCTCAGCCATTCGGCTTTCGCCCTCACAGATCCGGGCGTGCGGCTTTCCCGCACCCGGCTCTTCCCGAGGGTCACCCGCGTCATGCCGTCGGCGTCGCCCAAGGATGAGTGATCCGAGGCAGTGGCAGAGGAAAGCGCTCGATCATCGCTTTGAAGCGGTCCCAGGTGAGGCTCCGGGCCTTCTGACTGCGCTGCCGTAGACAGCGGAACCAGATGCGTCGGACCTCCTGGTGAAACGCGCTCAACGCGCGGGAGTTATTCGGCAGCCCATAGTAGCCGTAATGACCGCGCAGGATGCTGGCGTACGGAGGTTGGCCTCCAGGTCCTGCTTGTACGCCGCCACCGTCATCCCATCGACCCCCGCACTTGCCAGCCGCTTCTGTCGCCAGAACGCCCGTTCGAGCGCCGCGATGTCGACATGGTGCAGCTGGGCAGTGAACCGGGTCTGGGCGGCCTGTCGGGCCGCCGCGTTCACCCGCGCGAGGTTGGGCGGCAGGGCTGTCCGGCTCTGTGTCCGGACCCTGGCCTCAACGCGCGAGATCCCCCCGGGCTGGTCCCTTCCCTCAGCACGTCTCGTCTCCTTCGACGGCTTCATCGGTACTATGAACCAGTCCAACTCCCGACCTCAGCTCGGATGATGGCTCCGGCGGTGCCTTGCCAGCATCCCCCACCGGAGACCAATCCGGCGGACCCGGTCGGGCCTCTTCGGTTCCAACGATGGCCTTCCGTGCATGACGCGGCCCACGACCCCGGCGGAGCGACACCATCTCGCCTGACGATGGCGCACATGCTGCCTTCACTGGACGCAACCAGCTCGGCCTCCGCAACCTTGAACCTTTCGAGGCTTAACACCAACGCCCTACATGGCTCCTGTCTACGCTTCGGACCTCGCGTTACCGCGACGCCCGCAAGACTCGGTTCCGGCCTGCCTGCTACGGCTTTGGCCGGGTAAGACTTTCACTCACAAGTCATCGTCAGCTTTTCCGAACGCACTGCGTCAAGTTCAGCAATTTGATCATGGTGGTTGGGTGGTGTCGGTGGAGAACCTCCTGTGTCAGTCGCGGCCGTAGCCGCGCGGCGGGTCGATCATCTGCAGCTCATCGAGGTCGAGTTCGGCAATCGCTTGCAGCTTCTCCGCCAGCCTCGATCCTTCGAGATTGGCCGGAAGAGTGTCGAGCCAGGCGCGGTATTCTGCCTGCAGATCGACGAGCGCGGCGATCGCCGTCGCCCACCGTCTCGGCCGTGACAGGATGCGCCGCACCGACGCTGGGGGCATGGTCTGGCTGTACTGGCGCAGCTTGGCGCGGTGCCGCGCCTGGCGCTCGGCCGGGGTCATGGGAGCGATACCGATGCGATGTGCGGGCATCCTCCACCTCCTATTGGCAATCGTGACGTCACGTTTCGCGAGGGCTGTGACGGTTGGGTGTCTCAGGCATCAAGACCCCGTTTCTTTGTTCGATCAGGGCACCGTTTCTTCGTCCCGACCTGGCTCTGGCGGGGGCACCGCGCGCAGCGCGAGTCAAGGCTGGCCGCTTGCGGCCACCGCGCCAGCCGGCGCGGCTTGGCCTTGACCGAGCGAGCACGGTGCCAAACTGGAGAAGACAGGGGTCATGCAGCACGGCGCAGCGCCTCCTTTTTGTGCTCGTGCAGATCATCCATATTGAGATAGCGATGCTGTTCGAGCCAGTTCTCGTGGGTCTCGACCGCGAGCGCCCGCACCAGCCTCAGGCAGCTCTCGCCATTGGGGAAGATCCGCACCACATGGGTGCGGCGCTTGATCTCCTCGTTTAGCCGTTCCAGCATGTTGGTCGATTTCAGATGCTTATGGTGCTGGCGCGGCAGCCGGTAGAAGCTGAGCGTCTCGTCGATGTTTTCTTCGACCCAGCCGGTGAGCTTGGAATACTTCGCCGACCACTTGCCGAGCCAAGCAGCCAAATCGCGGCGCGCCTCGCTCAGATCGC
This sequence comes from uncultured Alphaproteobacteria bacterium, assembly GCA_963703745.1. Taxonomy (GTDB): domain Bacteria; phylum Pseudomonadota; class Alphaproteobacteria; order ATCC43930; family CGMCC-115725; genus AP-15. Next base: position 133,029 of record CAVPFL010000005.1, read on the forward strand.
GCCGGTCATACAGCCAACGCAGCTCCTGCAGGCAGTCGTCGTCGACCCGGCGTGGCACGTAGTCGAGTGCGTTGCGCAAGAAGTGCACATAGCAGCGCTGATAAGCCGCCTCCGCCAGGACCTCACGCAGAGCGGCCCGCAGCCCCGCGTGATCGTCGGCGACCACGAATTCGACGCCGTTGAGGCCACGGGCCTTCAGCGCCAGCAAGAAATCCCGCCAGCTCGAGCGGCTCTCCCGGTTGGCGAGTTCGACTGCCAGCACTTGGCGCCTGCCGTCCCAATCGATGCCGATCGCGATCAGCACCGCATGGTTCGAGATCACCCCGGCCTCGCGCACCCGCTCGTAGCGCGCGTCGAGGATCAGATAAGGGAACGCTTCGGCCAAGGGACGCCCGGCAAATTGCGCCAGGTTCGCATCCAGTCGCTGGTTGATCGCGCTGATCGACGAGGCCGAAAAGCTGTGGCCGCACAGCTCCTCGGTGATCGCCGTCACCTTACGGGTCGAGACCCCCTGCACGTACATCTCCGCCAACGCCGCCACCAATGCTCGCTCCGAGCGTTGATAGCGCTCGAACAATTCGGTGGAGAACCGCCCGCCGCGGTCCTGTGGTACGCGCAGCTCGAGCTTGCCAATCCGCGTGATCAGCGTCCGGCCGTAATAACCCGAGCGGTAGCCCAGCCGGCCCGCCGTCCGCTCGCTCTTCTCGGCCCCCAGCGCCTCGCTCATCTCCACTTCGAGCACCTCCTGCAGCGCCGTTCGCACCAGCCCTCGCAGGAACTCCTCGTCCCCCGCCACAAGGGCTTTCACGTCGATCGTTCCACGCTTAACTTTTCTCTCGGTCATGGTGTGCATCCTCGCCAAAGGATCCGGTGACTGCGAAATCACCCGCATACCATGACCATCGCCTTCATCGCATTTTGCTGAACCTTCCGGACGCTACCCCCGAAGATGGCGCCCGCTCGCCCCCCTGCTGTCCCCCTGTTAGCCTCGTTCGGCCCCCTGCAGCCCGCAAAAAACCTCCCTGCATCGTGGCGCGCGATCGGGTTTGTAAGTGTCTGATCTACATGATCTTAGTGCCGACCAGCCGGTCGATTTTCGATGCGGAATCTATTTTTCACCCTGATTTTGCCCTCTAAGCAGGGGCGGCGAGAGAGTGCGCCGGCCTTGATCGGAGGGGTTGGTCCGAGCGACGACGTAATGAATACCTTAGGCTTTGGGGAGACGAGTGAGGTGGGTGTCTCGCCGATCGCAGCCCGCCGTCCGGAGAGGTCGGCGGCGGCTCGGCAGGAGAACGCCCGGCGAACACGTGCTACCGGATTTGCTACCGAACTCGGTAGCACGCGACGAGACGAGAACGGACAGGGGACGATTTTGGGACCGGAAAAGCCAGACAATCCGCGACGTTTCGGGACGTCTCGGTGCGCGCCAGAACGGCCGGGATAGAATTTCAAGACCGGTGCCTTAAACCGCTCGGCCACCCATCCGTGTAAATTATCTCAAAGCCTTATTCGTCACCGCCCGCGAACAGAACGACAACCCTTGCTATCGTCATCGGTAAGGTCGAGCGTCACGATCCGTGATATAGGCAGCTCGCGCCGGCGCGATGAACCGGAGAAGGTCCGATGATCAAGACAGTGCTGATTAGGACGATAGCCCTCCCCGCCCCCGCTGCAATCTGCACTCTGCTCGCCGCCTGCGCCCCCCAGCCCGTCCAAGCAATCTCGCCAGGCCCGACCCCCGATGAAGTGGCCGATTACACGACGGCACAAATGCAATACCGCTTTGGGTTGGCTGCCGGCAACGGCGATGCGGTCGAGGAGGCGAATGAGACGTTCCGGCAAATTCCCCGTGAGAGCTCCTCCCGGCAGGACCCGAAGCTGTTCGAGGCAGAAGTCGTATGCGAGCGATACCGGGTGGCCGGGCCAGCCACGACCGGTCGCAGCGTATCCACACCCATCGAACAGCAATGCCAGAACATCGAATTGCGATACAACCAAGCAACGAACGCTATCCGGCGGGTCCTGGAGTCGGGGATCGCCGCTGCCGATTTATCGACAATCGCACAAGCCGGCGCCGCACACCCCTGATGGGCCGCAGGCGCCCTACGCGCCCGAGCGGGCGGCCGCTAATCTCGAGACTGGTGCCTTAACCCGCTGGGCCATCCATCCCGGCAACTCGGCCGGCCGTCAGACCGAATAGTACATCTGGAACTCGATCGGGTGCGGGGTGTGCTCGAAGGCATACACCTCCTCCCATTTCAGCTCCATATAGGCCTCGATCTGGTCCATGTTGAAGACCTCGCCCTTCAACAGGAACGCATGATCGGCCCGCAGCTCGCCCAGGGCCTCGCGGAGCGAGCCGCAAACGACCGGGATGTCGGTCAACTCTTCCGGGGGCAGGTCGTATAGGTTCTTGTCGATCGGGTCGCCCGGATGGATCTTGTTCTGGATGCCGTCGATCCCGGCCATCAGCATCGCGGCGAAGGCAAGGTAGGGGTTGGCGGCGGGATCGGGGTAACGCACCTCGACCCGCTTGCCTTTGGGGCTCGCGGTATAGGGGATGCGGCAGGAGGCGGAGCGGTTGCGCGAGGAATAAGCGAGCAGCACCGGCGCCTCAAAACCCGGGATCAGCCGCTTGTAGCTGTTTGTCGTCGGGTTGGTGAAGGCGTTGATCGCTTTGGCATGGCGGATGATGCCGCCGATGTAGTAGAGGGCGGTTTCGGAGAGATCGGCATAGAGGTTGCCGGCAAAGGTCGGCCTCTCGCCCTTCCACACCGACTGGTGCACGTGCATGCCCGAGCCGTTGTCGCCCATCACCGGCTTCGGCATGAAGGTAGCCGTCTTGCCGTACTGGTTGGCGACGTTCTGGACGACGTATTTATAGATTTGCATGTTGTCGGCAGTGCGCACCAGGGTGGCGAACTCGGCCCCCAACTCGGCTTGGCTGGGCGCCACCTCATGGTGGTGCTTCTCGACCTGGAGCCCCATCTCGTGCATGACCGACAGCATCTCGGCCCGCAGATCGGACTGGCTGTCGACCGGCGGCACCGGGAAATAGCCGCCCTTGATCGGCGGGCGATGGCCCGTATTGCCGTCAGGGAACTTCTTGCCGGTGACGTAGGGCCCCTCCTCGCTGTCGATCGCGTACATCGCCCCGTTCATTTGGCAGGAATAACGCACATCGTCGAAGATGAAGAATTCGGCCTCGGGCCCGAAATAGGCCTTGTCGCCGATGCCGGTGGTCGAGAGATACTGCTCGGCCTTCCTAGCAGTGGAACGCGGATCGCGCGTGTAGGGCTGCCCGCTCAACGGCTCGTGCACATCGCAGAAGATGATCAGCGAGGTCTGCGCGGCAAACGGGTCGAGCACCGCGGTCGAGCAATCGGGCACCAGCATCATGTCGGAGTCATTGATCGCCTTCCATCCAGCGATCGACGAACCGTCGAACATCACACCTTCGCTGAGGAAGTCCTCGCTGATCGTGCGCACGTGATGCGCCAGATGCTGCCATTTCCCGCGTGGATCGGTGAAGCGGAAGTCGACGTATTTGACGTCGTGCTCCTTGATCAATTCCATGACTTTTGCGGTGTCGGACATTCGGTTCACTCATTCAGATGAGGGAGAAATCGGGTTAGACGTCGTAGTAGAGGAAGAACTCGTAGGGGTGCGGGCGCAGCCGCATCTCGTCGACTTCGCGGGCTCGCTTGTAGGCGAGATGGGTGTCGACGACATCCGGGGTGAACACGTCGCCCTTGAGCAGGAAGGCGTGGTCGGCTTCGAGCGCGTTCAAGGATTCCTCGAGCGAGCCCGGGGCGGACGGCACCTTGGCGAGCTCTTCGGGCGGCAGGTCGTAGAGGTTCTTGTCGATCGGCTCGCCCGGATGGAGGCGGTTCTGCACCCCGTCGAGACCGGCCATCAGCATCGCCGCGAACGCCAGATAGGGGTTGCACGACGGGTCGGGGCAGCGGAACTCGACGCGCTTGGCCTTGGGGCTCGGCGAGTACATCGGAATGCGGCAGGCCGCCGAGCGGTTGCGTTGCGAATAGCCGAGATTGACCGGCGCCTCGAAGCCCGGCACCAGCCGGCGGTAGGAGTTGACCGTCGGCGCGCAGATCGCCAGCAAGGCCGGCGCGTGCTTTAAGAGCCCGCCGATATAGTGGCGCATGATCTCGCTCGACCCGGCATAGCCGTCGCCGGCAAACAACGGCCGCTCGCCCTGCCACAGGCTCGAATGGACGTGCATCCCCGAGCCGTTGTCGCCAAACAGCGGCTTGGGCATGAAGGTCGCGGTCAGGCCGCGTTTCTTCGCCACGTTCTTGACCACGTATTTGTAGATCATCACGTTGTCGGCCATCCGCGTCAGCGGCGCAAAACGCATGTCGATCTCGCCCTGGCCGCCGGTGGCGACCTCGTGGTGGTGCGCCTCGACCGGGATGCCGAGCGCTTCCAAGGTCACCACCATCTCGCTGCGCACATCCTGCAGCGCATCGGCCGGCGGCACCGGGAAATAGCCCTCCTTGGGGCGCAGGATGTGACCCTGACCCGGGCCTTCGCGCCGTGCCGCACTCCAGTTCGCCTCGACCGCGTCGATCTCGTAATAGCCGTAATTGGTGCTCTGGTCGTAGCGCACCTCGTTGAACACAAAATGCTCGAGCTCCGGCCCGAAATAGGCGGTGTCGCCGATCCGCGTCTGCTTCAGATAAGCCTCGGCCTTCTGCGCGATGTGCCGCGCGTCGCGGCTGTAGCTTTGCCCGGTCACCGGATCGCGGATGTTGCAGATCAGCACCAGGGTCGGCATCTCGGTGAACGGATCCAGAAATGCCGAGGCCGGGTCCGGAATCACCAGCATGTCGCTTTCCTGGATCTCCTGAAACCCACGGATCGACGAGCCGTCGAACCCGACCCCGTCCTCAAAGCTGTCGCCGTCGAGCGCGCTCGGCGGCACACTGAAGTGCTGCCACAGACCAGGCAGATCGGTAAACCGCAGATCGACCATCGCGATCTTGTCGTCCTTGATCGCCTTCAGCACATCCTCCGGCGTCGTGCAGTGGTAGGTCATCAATGCTCCCCTGTTACGGGATGTGGATTACGTCCGGCACGCGCGGCCTCGACGGCGCCGGCCGATATGTGTTGCGTTTAGCACATGGTCTCGGCGGCGACGACGCGTTGGAATGCCGCGCCGGCCCGCCCTGTGGCTCGGTCAGACGGGGCGGCTAGATCGCGTCCGGGCCGCGCTCGCCGGTGCGGATGCGGATCGCTTCGTCGATCGAGGTGACAAAGATCTTGCCGTCTCCGATCCGGCCGGTATGCGCAGCCTGCTGGATCGCCTCGACCGCACGCTCGACCAGCGCCTCCTCCATCACGACCTCGATCTTCACCTTTGGCAGAAAGTCGACCACATATTCGGCCCCACGATAGAGTTCGGTGTGGCCCTTTTGGCGCCCGAAACCCTTGGCCTCGGTGACGGTGATACCCTTGATGCCGACTTCGTGAAGCGCCTCCTTCACCTCGTCAAGCTTGAAGGGTTTGATGATCGCCTCGATCTTCTTCATCGAATTCTCATCTCTCTCAACCCAAGGCGGCGGCCTCGGCACTCAGTCAAGCATAACCTATGCCATCCTCTTCCGCGATGGGAGATGGCCAGGCGTCCTCCGGCGATCAGCCTAATTTTTGTTCATCTGGCCACATCTCTGGCCGGCAGATTGCCGAGAAGCTTGCCGATCCGCTCGATCGCCTCGCCAATTGCCTCGCGGCTGTTGGCATAGGAAAACCGCAAATAACCTTCGCCATACTCGCCGAAGCTCGTGCCGGCGACCGTTGCTACCCCGGCTTCTTCCAAGAGCCGCCCTTGCAATGTGCGGGCGTCCAACCCGGTGTCCGCCACGTTGGGGAAAGTGTAAAACGCCCCACCCGGCTGTGCGCAGCGGAACCCGGGCAGACGATTGAGGGCCGCGACGATCATTTCGCGTCGTTCGGCGAAGGCGGCCACCATACGGCGGACCGGCTCGCGCGGGCCCTCCAGCGCCGCAATACCGGCGAATTGCGCCGAAGCGTTGACGCAGGAATGGCAGTTGATCGCCAGCCGCTCGGCGGAGCCGAATAAAGCTTTTGGCCATACGCCGTAGCCCAGCCGCCAGCCGGTCATCGCGTAGGTCTTGCTCCACCCGTCGAGGAGGATTACGCGGTCGCGGATCGAGGGGTAGCCGAGCAGGCTCGTATGCTCGGCGCCGTCGTAGAGGATCTCGCCATAGATCTCGTCGCTGAGTATCGCGACTTGCGGGTGGCGCTCCAGCCCGACGACGAGCCGGTCGAGCTCGTGCCGCGGTACCACACCGCCGGTCGGGTTGGCCGGGCTGTTGATGATCAAGAGCCGGGTGCGCGGGGTAATCTTGTCGAGTAGCTCCTCGGCGCTGAACGAGAAGCCCGCGCTCTCATAGAGCGGGATCGGTACCGGCGTGGCTCCGGAGAACCGGATCACGCTCTCGTAAATCGGGAAGCTCGGGTTCGGATAGAGGATTTCGACCCCGGGCTCACCGAACATCAGGATCGCGAAGAACATTGTGACCTTGCCGCCCGGAACGATCAGCACGAGATCGGGCGAGACCTCGACCCGGTGCCGCCGGAAGAGGTCGGCTGCCACCGCGGCGCGCAACGCGGGGATGCCGTTTGCGGGCGTATAGCCGTGATGGCCGTCGGCGAGCGCCTTGCGGCCGGCCTCGACGATGTGTTCCGGCGTCGGGAAATCCGGTTGGCCGATCCCGAGATTGATGATCGAGCGGCCTTGTGCGGCGAGCGCGTTGGCACGCGCCAGCACTTCGAATGCGGTCTCGGTCCCGAGGGCGCTCATGCGCCCGGCCATCTGCAGCATTCATTCCTCCGTGGCGATCCTCGCGTCGAGACTAACGCTGCCAACGCGGCATGGCGACCGGGAACCTGCATCAGGGCTGCATCGCCACCGGCCCACAGGCCCGCATTGCATTCCCCTGAGGTCAGCGGAAACCCGTTTTCAGCCCCTAAAAGCCCCCTCTCAACGTCGAAAACCGGTATTTTCTCAGTAGCTTGGATACGATTTGCCCGAGCCTGCCGACAGCGGAAATTTGCGACCGTAAAACGCGTTCGGCAGCGGATCGGCAGTCGAATTTGGCACGCGTCGGGGGACGCGTTGGGGCCTCTGACCCTCTTGTGTATTTCTCATAAAAAGCGGTCTATAATTGATATTATCACATGCATCCGGCATATAGGTGTAGACCCGATCGCCGCAAGAGCGGCGCACGCCCTGCCGTCAGCTTTGCCGATCGGGCCGCCGATGGTCGTTGAGAATTTCCTTGAGCCGTTGTGGTGTGACCGGGAGCCGGGTCACGGCACCCGGGATGCCCACAGCCTCGTCGATCGCGGCGGCGATCGCCGCGCCGACACCGTTGACCCCGGCTTCGCCGGCGCCTTTGAGGCCGAGCGGGTTGAGCGGGCTCGGCGCGTCCTCGGTGATGATCATTTCGAGCGGCGGCACCTCGCGGGCGGTCGGCATCAGGTAGTCGGCAAAGGTGACCGAGAGCGGTTCGCCCCTGGCATCGTAAAGGAATTCCTCGGCCAACGCGCCGCCGACACCTTGCGCGAACCCGCCTGCGATCTGGCCCTCGACCAGCATCGGGTTGACCGCCCGCCCGATGTCGTAGGCGGTCAGGTAACGCTCGATCTCGATCCCTCCCGTCGCGCGGTCGACCCGAACCACGGCGACATGGACCCCGTGGGGGTAGTTCATGTGCTCGGTGGTATACCGGCCCTCGGCGTGGAGCCCGCCCGGAGTATTTCGGCCGATGTCGCCGAGGGCCATCGAGGGTCCGTCGGGCATGTCCCGACGGATTACCCGGCCGTCGACCAAGTCGAGTGCGGCGACCGGCGTTTGCATCAACCCCGCCGCAGCCTCAATCGCCTTTTCGCGTAAAGCCCTCGCCCCGACGTGGGTCGCCGAGCCGGTCATCACCGTCGCGCGCGATGCGTGCGCGCCGACCCCGTGCTCGATCCGGTCGGTATGCCCGTGCACGACCCGCACCCGGCGGTAGTCGACCCCCAACGCATCTGCGGCGATCTGCGCCATCACTGTCTCGAAGCCTTGTCCGACCGAGGCCCCGCCCGTGACGACTTCGACAATACCCTGATCGTCGACCGAGATCGTGACCCGGTCCGTCGGACCGAGGCCGCTCTTCTCGACAAAGAGCGCGATGCCGGCGCCGACCGCGTCGCCGGCGGCCCTGCGCTGTCGCAGTCCAGCTTCCAACCCATCCCACCCGACGCGGGCGAGCGCTTTGTCCATCAGCCCGGCATAGTCGCCCGAATCGTAGACGATCTGGTCGCCGATCGTGTCGAGCGAACGCTCATAGGGCATCTCGACGCTGGTGATCAGGTTGCGACGGCGCACCTCGACCAGGTCGATCCCGAGCCGCGCGGCGATCGCGTCCAGCAATCGCTCGCGCACAAAGGTGCCCTCGTAACGCCCGGGCGCGCGATAGGTCGCCGCTGGGGTCTTGTTGGTTAGGCGGATATGCCCTGCGACGCGGTAGGCCGGGACGCGATAGGGCCCGGGGAGCATGCCGGCCGTCATATCCGCCACGCGCGTGCCATGGGTGCGCAGATAGGCGCCCTGGTCATGGAAGAAGGTGTCGTCGATCGCCAGGATGCAACCCTCGCGATCGACTGCGGCGCGGATGCGATGGCGCTGCTGGCGCGAGTGGTTGGCCGCCATCAGATGCTCGCGCCGATCCTCGATCCATTTAACCGGGCGGCCGAGGCGCAACGCGGCGAGAGAGACCAGCAGGTCCTCCGGGTAGAGCTCGCCGCGGATGCCAAAACCGCCGCCGACATGCCCTTCGTGGAGATGCACCGAGGTAGGGCTGCGCCCGAGGGTGCGAGCGAGCAGGTCGCGGGTGACGTGCGGTATCTTGGCGGCGCCGTAGAGTTCGACCACGTCGGCCGCTGGATCATGCCAGGCAAGCGCCCCGCGGGTCTCCAGCGGGGAGCCGGAATGGCGTCCGACCGTGAGGTCGAGCTCGATAACCTCATGCGCGTCGGCGAAGGCGCGTTCGAGGTCGCCATAGCCCTTGCGGATGATGTCGGCCTCGGTGCCGTGGCCCGGTGCGTACTCACCCGGAGGGTCTTCGGCGGCCAGCAGGACCGGCAATTCCTCGACCCTGACATCGACGAGGTCTGCGGCATCCTCGGCGAGATATGGATCCTCGGCGAAAACAGCGGCGACCGGCTCGCCGACATAGCGCACCCGCTCGCGTGCCAGCACCGGCTGCAGATAGGGCATCAGCCGCGCGACTTCGGCTTGGCGCGTGCCGAGGCCCTCGCGCAACCCGATTGGAGGAAGATCGGCAGTGTCCCGCGAAGTCCACACGGCAACGACACCCGGCGTCGCCGCTGCTGCGGTGGTATCGATCGCGACAATTCTGCCGTGTGCATAGGCAGAGCGCACGACCCGCATGTGCAGCTGATGCGGCAACGACAGATCGGCGACAAACCGTCCCTCGCCAGTCAGCAGCGGCGGATCCTCGAGCCGCAATACCGACCGGCCGACGACCCCTGGCTCGCTGGGTGCTGCTGGATACGCGCTTGCCGGCATGTCATGCTCCGCCCGACCTGACGCCAACCTAGGAGCCAGCGATGATCGACCTATACGCCATGGGAAGCCCGAACGTCGTCAAGATCTATATCGCCCTCGAAGAGATGGGGCTGCCCTATACCGTGCACCCCGTCGACGTCTTTGGCGAAGAGCAGTTCAAGCCCGAGTTCCTGAAGCTCAATCCGAACGCCAAGGTGCCGGTCATCACCGACCATGACGGGCCGGGCGGCAGGCTCTACACGCTCTTCGAATCGGGGGCGATCCTGCTCTACCTCGCGGAGAAGACCGGACAGTTTCTGCCCAAGGATCCGGTCGCGAGGTTCGACGCGATCCAATGGATGATGGTGCAGATGACCCTGGTCGGCCCGATGTTCGGGCAGTACGTGCACTTCATGCGCTTTGCGCCGAAGGGCAATGACTACGCGCTTGACCGCTACCGCACGCAAGTCCGCAAAGTGCTCGCCACCCTCGAAGAGCGGCTCGGCGTGGTGCCGTTCCTCGGCGGGCAGAGCTATTCGATCGCCGATATCGCGACTTTCCCGTGGGCGCGCGGGGTCGGCACATTCCTCGGCAAGCCCGCCGAAGCCGAATACCCAAAGCTGATGGCGTGGGTTGAGACGATCAACAGCCGTCCGGCGGTGACCCGCGCACTAGGGGCCGTCGACGAGGTGCGAGCAAAGACGACGGCGTTTGACAAGGCCGACGAGGGCGCCAAAGACCGCCTCTTCGGCCGCGGCCGCCACGCGGCTTAGCGAGCCCGTTCCGGTTTCCAGCAGGGGTCCGTCACGAGGAGGCCAAGCCAGCATGACACTTACAGGTTTGATCATTTTCTCGGTGATCGGTGCCCTCGCGGCTGGATCGCCGGGCAGATCATGAGAGGAGGCGGCTTTGACCTTTTCGGCAACATCGTCGTTGGTGTTATCGGCGCGCTGATCGGCCGCTGGGTTTTCCGCTTACTTGGCATAGCCGTCGCCGGACTGATCGGATCGATTATCGCCCCAGTCGTTGGTGCGATCATCCTCCTAGCGCTTCTCCGACTGATCAAACGCGCATAACAGCGCGGTCAGACTGGCCCTCAGGCTCCGAACTTTTTCGTCAGTGGTATACGCTTGCGGACACATAACTGTCGGAGGGCGCGCCTCCGACCTGAGGCAGCAAACCGGATGGAGGGCGGATCCCGATCAGCCAGCCGCGACCTTGCTGCCGACCCGTCATGCGGCGGCGAGCATCTCGTAGCTCCTGGATTTCGCGATGAACTCGTCGAGGGTCTGGCAGACAATCGCAGACGGGGCGCGACCCCGCGCCGACGCCTTGATCTCGGCATTCCGCGCGTAATATGCGTCTTCGATCCGGCGATAGGGATAGCCGCCGCTCACCCCCTTGCCCGCGGTCCAGGTGTCGAAGCTATACGCCTCGGCATGCCTCAGAACCGGTCCGATAACCACACTCATGTCAGCATCCTCCGAGACGGTACGCCGCGATTTGATTGCCGGCGGGACGTTGACCGGAAACTACCCGGTGCTGAGTAGGAGAAGGGCCGGGACCATGCTCATCCCTAACGCGATAAATATCACGCCAATTCTTTCGACCCGAGTCCATCTCCGCCAAATGGCTTTCAGATCCCTCATCACATCCTCGCGGTAGGTTCTCTGGTATTAACAAAAGTGGAGCGGCTTGCGTCCGAGGCTAATTAAATTGGGTAAAACTCGGTAAATGATAGTGAAGCGACCGCTACCGCAGACAAGTGCGCCGGGTTCTCTCTACGCTCGAACAGCGGCTCGGTGTGGCGCCGTTCCCCCGCGGGCAGAGCTACTCGATCGCCCACATCGCGACTTTCCCTTGGGCGCGCGGGGTCGGCACCTTCCTCGGCACGCCCCGCCGAAGCCGAGTGCCCAAAGCTGATGGCGTGAGTCGCGACGATCAACAGCCGTCCCGCGGTGGCCCGCACATTGGCGGCGGTCGACGAGGTGCGGGCGAAGACGACGGCGTTCGAACAAACCGACGAAGGCGCCGGAAACCGCCTCTTTTGCCGCGGCCGTTACGCCGCTTAACGCGCCGTTTTCGCCGGCTCCCCATCTATTTCGGGTTGTCGTTTTACTTGGCCCCGCGTCCGCGTGATTCACCATCATTGATAATTGACATTGATCGTAGCCGTGGGTTAGAGCGGCCGAGCACGGGAGCGGGTGGCCTGTCTCCCGAGCGTGAACAGGAGGTACACCGGCCGAGCAGCGCCGGCGGCGCGCGTTCGCGTCGCGAGGGCTTCTTCAGGAGAGCGTTCGACAGCGACGACGCGCGTAAACTCGCTCCGCCATCCTGTTGACCTCTTCGACGCTGCGCCTGCCGCGCCCGGCTCGACCCAGCATCGGGAGCCGCGGCTGTGCTTGAGCGTCTGGAACAGCAAAAGAAGCTGACCGCCAACCAGTGGCGGATCATCCTCACCACCAATCTCGGCGACATGCTCGATTTTTTCGACTTCTTTTTAATCGGGTATGTGTTGGCGTTCATCCTGAAGGAGTGGCACATCACCTATGGCCAATCGGCGATCATTCTGATCTCAGCCGGTCTAGGTGCAGTGCCCGGTGTTTTCTTCTGGGGCTGGATGGGCGACCGCATCGGCCGCCGCACGGTGTTCATGCTGACCGCGCTCAATGTCGCGATCGCCACCGGCATCATGTACTTCACGCCGGACCAGGACTGGCTGATTCCGGGCTGGGCGTTCCTGGCGTTCTTCCGCTTCTTTGTCGGCTTCGGCAATGCCGGGATGATCGCGGTCGACATCCCGCTGGTACAGCAATTCGTGCCGACCTACAAGCGCGGCTGGGTGGCCGGGCTGACCACGACGCTATTGCCGGCCGGCAATGTGATCGGGGCGATCTCCGGCGCCTATCTGGCGCCGACGATCGGCTGGCGCGGTCTGTTCCTGGTTGCCCTAGCGCCAGCCGTTCTGGTATTGATGATCCGCTACTGGGTGCCGGAATCGCCGCGCTTTCTGATGCGTATGGGGCGGCACGAGGAGGCACGCCGCTCGCTCGCCTGAGCCCTGCAATGCGATCCCGGCGAGATCGAGCTGCCAACGACATTGGTCGAAGAGGAAAAAACCCGCTGGCGCGAATTATTCCGCTATCCGCGCAGCATGGCCGCGGCGTGCACGATCGCGCTGAGCCAGACCGGCGGGGTCGGCATCCTGATGTGGATCACTGCCCTCTTTGTGGTGGTGCTAAAGATCACCCCAGCGGAAGCCTCCTATCTGATGATTTGGGTCGGCATTCTCGGCATCATAGGCCGGCTGGTCGCGTCTTGGATGTCGGACTTCTTCGGGCGCCGTTGGTCGGGCTTCGTGATCGGCATGGGCGGTGCGGTCGCGATGGCGCTAGCCGGTTATTGGCACGACCTCTACATCGGCAGCGTGTCCGTGTTTTTCGTGCTGGTCATGATTCAACGCTTCTTCGGCGACGCCAGCTACGCGATCATCGGCCCCTAGATTGCCGAGGTGTGGCCGAACCGGCTGCGCGCCAGCGGCATGGGGTTCAGCTATGGCATCGGTAATCTCGGCAAAATCATCGGGCCGCTCGGGCTGGCATTGATCGCCGGCTCGTCCGATCTGGTCAGCCCGAAGGCGACGATCGACGCGTTGTTCCCGGCGTTCTTATTCCTCGCCTTCTGGTACGGTCAGGCCGCGCTGATGTTCCTGCTGCTCGGCTTCGAGACCAAAGGCCGGTCGATCGAGGAGATCAACCGGGCGCTCGACACCCCGGCAGACGTCGCACTTGATCCGGTTCACGTGCCGGCGCAGTAGCGGTCCCCTCCACCTCGCCGGGATCGGCTGCGAGCCCGGCGAGTGCGCATCAATGTCTTCTGAATAAACTATCTACTTCGATTTCCACCGAGCGCGGCGGGCCGTACCGCTTCTCGAACCCGGTGCGGTCCCGCTCTACATGGCGGGGGAAACAGCACATTTCTGTCCAAAGACCCGGTCGCAAAGTTCGACGCGATCCAGTGGATGATGGTGCAGATGACCCTGGGCAGATCAGGAGAGGAGGCGGCTTTGGCCTTTTCGGCAACATCGTCGTTGGCGTTATCGGCGCGCTGATCGGCGGCTGGCTGTTCGGCTTGCTTGGCATAGCCGTCGGCGGACTGATCGGATCGATTATCGCCGCGGTCGTTGGTGCGATCATCCTCCTAGCGGTGGTCCTGGAGCCCGCTTCCGCGAGGATGACGAACACCACGTTGATATTACAGCGGCTATTTCAAGTCGGACACTCAGTGGGACACGCTTACGGGCACATCACTGTCGGAGGGCCGCCTCCGACCCGAGGCAGCGCTTCTGCTGCTCACCGTTACGGCCAGCAGTGGCCGTGAGTACACAAAGCTAAATAAGCTCCGGGGCGCAGGATACGTTGTCAAATGCGACCACCCGAGCGTGACCGACAGAGCATGGCCCCCGGAGGCGCTCGCGATCAACGAGGTGGATTGACGGAGCTCGCACGACACCGTGCAAGCGCTCTTCAATTTATGGTGCAACATAGGCAGAGCGTTTTTAGCGCGGCGGCGCGGCGCACGGTTTCTACGGAGAGGTTGCGGAAGGAAGGGCCGCGGCAGTGCGCTAAAAACGCTCTGCACTATCAAGAAATAACCGGACACAGGGGAGGCGTGCGTCGGTCTGCTCGATCGGGATGCCGAATTCGTTGAACTCGTTGTAGCGGTAGATCGCGCGCCGTCGCTGCCTTCAAATAAAAACATAGCGAGCCTGTGACCGAGCTCACATAGCCGTTTCTCGGTCCCGCCGATCCTCGGCCCGTACTCCGCCGGCATTGTCGAAAACCGACAGAGGCGGGCCTTTGGAAAGGAGATCTGCAGTGTCCAATCTCAACAACCTGCCGCAGCCTACTGCGGACTGCCTGCCGTCCGGGGTCACCGATCCCGAGGGAATCTCGGCCTTCACGCTGCGCTTTGGGACGGCGACCGCGGAGGCGGTTCAGACCGGCAGCGTTGCTCATCCTTCGAATAGCGATCTGACGAATTTCATAGACGGGCTCGGCACCTACTCGAAGGCGCTGAAGCAGGAGGCGCCAGGACTGGTCGATCCGCCGACCTACACCGCCTTCCTGAAGGCCTGCGGCCTAGCGCCGGGTGGCACGATCGGGGATTTTTCCAACCCCAACATCGTCCGCGGCGGCACCGCGAAGCTCAACGGCCCCCGCGGCGCCCTGGCAGGGCAGCTCGTTGGCAAGGACTCGCAAGGTTTCGGCGCGCCGACCGTACCGCCGGCGCCGGCGCTCGATTCGGTCGCCTATGCGATCGAATTGGTCGAACTCTATTGGGCGTCACTGTTGCGGGACGTGCCGTTCGAAGAATATGCAACCGACCCGACGGCGCAGGCCGCCGCTGCCGAATTGAGCGATCTCGCGATGGCTAACCCCGGGCAATATGCCGGTCCGCTTGACGCGCAGGGGAAGGTGACGCCGAGGCTTCTGTTCCGCGGAGGCTTCAACGCCAAACCCTCCTATTTTCCCGGCGAGACAGTCGGCCCCTATCTGTCGCAGTTCTGCCTGATCCCGACGGCTCTTGGCCGCCTGCCGATCAGCCAGCTGATCATGACCTATGCTCCGGGCCAGGATTTCATGATCACGCAACAGGAATGGTTCCGGATCCAGAACGGCGCGGCGCCCACCGAGATCGCCGTGTTCGACCCCACACACCGCTACATGCGCTGCGGCCGGGATACTGCGGCATATACCGAGGTGGACGAACTCTACCAGTCCTATCTCATCGCTTATCTGGTTGCGAAAACGGTCGGTCTGCCTATAAACCCCGGCAACCCCTATATGAACCTCGCGAACGAACAGCCTTTCGGCACCTTCGGCGGGCCGGACATCGCAGCGACGTTGGGCGCCGTCGCGCGCGCTGCGATCAATGCCGTCTGGTACCAGAAATGGCTTGTGCATCTGCGCCATCGGCCGGAAGCGGGCGGCGGCGTCGCGCATTTGCTGAAGACGAACCAACTCGCTCCGTCGGATGCGGCGAAGCTCGCCAATTTCGACATCCTGCTAAACTCGCAGGCGCTGCAGACAAGCTTTGCCCGTCATGGCAGCTATCTCCTGTCGCAGGCCTTCCCGGAGGGCTCCCCGACCCATCCGGCCTATCCGACCGGACACGGCACCGTCGCCGGCGCCTGCATCACCGCGCTGAAATTCTTCTATGACGGAAGCGCCCCTTTCCCTTACGCGGTCACGCCATCCAATGACGGCCTGTCGCTGCGCCCCTATAACGGCCCGGGGCCGCTCACCGTCAACGGCGAGCTGCACAAGCTGGCGCATAACATCTCGTTCGGCCACGGTATCCATGCCGGCATCCACTGGCGCAGCGATACCGACTATTCGATGTTGCTGGGTGAGCAGGTGGCGATCCAGTTCCTACTCGATCAAATGTACTCCTACGAGGAGGATTTCGACATCGCGATCACGCTGATGGATGGCGTGACGACGCAGCACTTCAAGAATTTCTGACCACGTGGAACTCGGGCCGGCGCTCCGCCGCGCCGGCCCGAAACTCGATTTCGGGCGTCTCCGGCGGCCGCATGCTGCTGACGCGCGAATCCGGACCCGCCCCCGAGCTCCGGGGTGACATAGTATGCGCGCCAAGCCGTAGCTAGTTCTGCCACTGGCCGGGGCCGCGGCGCTAGCTCTGGCGATCGGGGCGGGTCTGGCGCTGTGGCCGCCTGCTGGTATGGCGACGGCCAGCGGACGGCCAGCAAGGTCGCGGCGTCCCATTACGGTCATATCTCTTCTGCGAAATCCGTTAAGTTCTGCACCGACCCATCCCAGGGCCGCTTGTGGGTGGTTTTCGGGCCCTTCCCCGACACGCGCGTCGACGGTGAGGTAGCGCCGCTTCCGGCCGTTCGTGGGACGACCAGGCTCGGCTCAGGTGGACCTTGGGCCGACCTTGACGGCAGCCGCGCACGAATCACTAACCGCGCTCACCTTGACGGCGATGGGCCGGTTGCCAAAGGTGCTGCTCGCGATCAAGTCAGAAAGGAGATGCCCATGCTGCCCCTGATTCTCTCGTCGGCGGGCTCGATGCGGGTTAAATGACCATATCCCCCGCAGGTAGCTTGATCTGTTGGCCGCTGCGGACCGCCTCTGGGAGTCAAATATGAACAAGCAGTTGCTAAACCGGCGTGAATTCAATGGACTTTGCGTGGCGCTTGGCTCGTCGTTCTTTTCTGTCGGGACGACGATTGTGGCGCTACCGAGTGCATCGGCTCGTGCTGAAACCCCTATGGTAAAGTTTCCTGACGGAACAATTGTCCCGGCGCTCGGCCAGGGCTCTGCGGGTCTCGCGCAGGGGAGACGTCCGGACGCCGCTGAGGAAGAAGCGCTGCGCACCGGCCTCTCGCTCGGGATGACATTGATCGACACAGCGGAGATATACGGCGACGGCCGATCCGAGAAATTGATCGGCCGCGTGATCGCCGGTCAGCGCGACCGCGTATTCCTGGTCTCCAAAGTGTGGCCCAATCACGTGATGGGAAACGGCATCGCGCGGGCTTGCGACGCGAGCCTCGGCCGTCTCGGCACTGATCATCTCGATCTCTACCTGCTGCATTGGCCAAGTCGGGACGCTGAGCTTTCCAGCATTGTGGCAGCGTTCGAAAGTCTACGCGCGGCGGGAAAGATTCGCGCCTGGGGCGTGTCCAACTTTAAGGTCAGTGATATGAAAGACTTATTCCGTGTTTCATACGGCGATCGCTGCGCGACCAATCAGGTCCTTTATAACCTCGGCGATCGCGACATCGAGCATGACCTGCTGCCATGGTGCGAGCAGCACGGCATGCCGGTGATGGCCTATTCACCGCTCGGCGGTGCTGGCGCTAGCCTGCTGCGCGATCCCACCCTTGCGCGTATCGGCACCGCACATGATTGCTCGGCCGCCGCTGTCGCGCTGGCCTGGACCATCCGCAATGGTAATGCCATTGCAATTCCCGAATCCGGCTCGGCCGAGCATGTAAAGGAGAACGCGGTCGCGCTCTCACTAACACTGACGCCGGATGAACTTCATGCACTGGATGCCGCGCATCCACCGCCCAACCGCTAGAAGCCAATGTGTTGATGGAGGCGACCGACTTCGCAGCTGCGATATCGCGTACAGAAACGGCGCGTTCCGATCCTCCACAATTGTACAATTCCCATTCGACGGGGAGTTCAAGTTCGATTGAGCTTGGATTTCGCTCAGCGCTCGACGGATCGGGGATGCCGCGCGCATTTTACCCGTCGTCTACCTCGGGTTCGATACCGCAGAAATCCGAAACTGCGTCAGTTCGTATTGTCGCAGATCGCTGTTGAGTTCACTTCGTGGCCGCCTTCAGCGCGCTCCAGTGCTCAGATGCATTCAGATGATTCAGTCTTCCCTCTTTCGTTCGTGCCCGGCCCACGGGTCCACGCTTCGCGCGGCCCGAGGACAGGCTGTTGTGCCGGGCGCCCACGCAAAACGCCAACGCATGTGCCGCGAGCCGTGAATGAAGCGTCTGTCTGAATCCGAACACTAGCTGTTCCCGGCGAGATCGGCTGCGGACCTTTTGAGGCAAGGCCATAAAATTCGAATTGGCGCGACCGGGACCTCACGCGACCAAAATCGTTTTCATGCGCAAGGCGTGTTACACGGCAACCGCAGCGTCAAAACAACCACCCGGGAGGCTTCGATGGACACCGCTACCGACAGAATCGTCGACGGCGTTAGAAAATCACCCGCTCTTCCTATACCTCGGGTATCTCGCCGCAGCGCTCTGTTGCGTGGCATCGCCGCGATGATGACCGCCGGCTGGGGCATACGGGCCCAAACCGCGACCGCTCAAAGCAATGCTGAGCATTATGTCGTCTTCGAGGGCCCAATCAACGACACCAACACCTCGCGATTAATGAGCATTATTAGCACATTGATACCCAAGGGGCCAAACGAGGTTCATCTGATTGTCGGCACCGCGGGCGGCAATATCCCCGACGCGTTGTTAACTTACGGCTTTCTGTGCGCCCTCCCGGCCAAGCTGACAACTTACAATTTGAGCACGGTAGCGTCAGCAGGCACGATGATCTACCTCGCCGGTGAACGGAGGATAGCGGCGCCGAACGCCGTCTTTGAGTTCCATAATGTGGCGCAGATTTTCTCCAAACCACCCACCAGTATGACTCTGGACGAATTCACAGACGAGAAAGCATCTTTGGCGATGAACCTCGAGCGGATGGAACAGATCTACCGGGAGCGGACCTCGCTCACACCCGCTCAGATTGAGGAGTTCCGTCAGCACGCAGTTTTTTTCGATGCCATGGCAGCGCAGAGCGCCGGCATCGCGCACGAAGTCGTCGCACTCCGTATCCCACCAGGAGCCGCGATAACCGTGGTCAACACCACGCCAACGCCGCCGCCGCGGTAGCAGCATTGGCTGGAGCAACCCCTATCAGCGTTCTGTCATCTCACCATCGCGTCTCGGCCCGGGTGGACCCTACCGATCTTGACGGCAGTCCGGCACGGATCGCTAACCGCGCTCACCCCCGGCTTGCGCCGGGCCGTGCTTGACGGCGATGGGCCGGTTGCCAAAGGTGCTGCTCGCGACCAAGTCAGGAAGGAGATGCCGATGCTGCCCCTGATCCTCTCGTCCGACTCTCACGTATTCGAACCGCCCGATCTGTGGCAGACCCGCATCGATAAGGCGTTCCGAGATCGGGCGCCACGGATCGAGCGCATCGACGGCGGTGACCACGTTGTAGTCGAGACGGATCAGGTCCTCTCCGGGATCGGTCTGATCTCGAATGCCGGCGCGCGGTTCAAGGCCCCCGAGACCATCACGCCCCAGGGGCGCTTCGAAGACGTGCTCCGCGGGGGGTACGACCCCGAGCAGCACCTCGAGGACATGACGCTCGACGGGGTGGCCGGCGAAGTCCTCTATCCCTCGCAAGGACTCTTTTACTTCAAGGTGGCGGACACGGCGCTAATGTCCGCGATCTTTCGCGCCTACAACGACTGGCTCGCCGAGTTCTGCCGCACCGATCCCGCCCGGCTCAAGGGCATCGCGATGATCAATCTCGACGACGTCGGGGACGGGATCAAGGAACTGGAGCGCGCCGCCCGGCTGGGCCTCTGCGGCGCGATGATCACCGAGTATCCAGCGGAGGACCGGCGCTACGACCAGCCCGAATACGAACCATTCTGGGCCGCCGCAGCCGCACTCGACATGCCCTTGAGCCTGCACACGGCCACGCGCCGGCAGGGCAAGATCCGCGGGGCCGGTCCCGGAACGCTGCGCGACGCCAGCAGCCGCGCGACCAAGGCGTTCTATCCGGCATTGTCGCTGTGCGACATGATTTTCTCCGGCGTCTTCGAGCGCCATCCCAGCCTGACATTGGCCATCGTCGAGTTCGAGCTGGCCTGGGCGCCCAACGTGCTCTCTTCCATGGACTACACCTATCGCGAGCGTCACGGCGAGGCGCTTTACCGGTTCAAGGACGGCATGAGGCCGAGCGACTTCTTCCACCGCAACGTCGTCTTGAGCTTTCAGGAGGACGCCATCGGCATTCGCCTGCGCGACGTCATCGGCGTCGACAACATGATGTGGGGCTCGGACTATCCGCACAGCGAGTCGACGTTCCCCCAATCGCGCAAGATCCTGGCGGAGATCCTGGAGGACGTGCCGGACGACGAACAGGCCAAGATCGCCGCCGGCAACACCGCCCGCGTGTACAATTTTGACGCGGCCAGGCTGACCGTCCCAACTTGAAAAGCCAACCTCTCTGCGGATCGACTCGCTCCGCGTGCGCGTGGTGTTCGCGGCGGCTATGCGCCTCCTGTCCTGGCTTAACGATACAAGGTCGCAACTAAGCGACTTGCCTACTCGCGTTTCGTCGCGATTTCGGTAGCAAGCGTTCTTGTCGCGTTCTCGGCCGCCCATAGGGCGCTCCGGCGCTTTTCGGCGCGGGTCGATATTTACCAGTTGTTCTTGTAGGAGGAGGATACCAGTTAAAACCCGTTCTATCGCTTCGTCCAAAGTGGGCTTCCCGACCCATGGCTTCGACCCGCCGTCTCGCCGCGATCTTCGCTGTCGATGTGGCCGGCTATTCGCGCTTGATGGAGGCGGATGAGGAGGGAACCCACGAACGCCTGAAGCGAAACTTCCGCGAGTTGGTCCATCCCAAGGTGACGGACCATCGGGGCCGGATTGTTAAGAATACCGGAGATGGGCTCCTCGCTCAGTTTCCCAGCGTCGTCGATGCGGTCCGCTGCGCGGTCGAGGTACAATCGGCGATGCGCGACCGCAACTTGGGAACACCCGAGGATAAGCGCATCAGTTTTCGGGTTGGGGTGAACATTGGCGATGTGATCGCCGAGGATGGCGACATCTACGGGGAAGGGGTCAACGTAGCTGCGCGGTTGGAGGCATTATCGGAACCGGGGGGCATCTGCATCTCGCGCACCGTCCGCGACCAGATCCGCGACAAGTTAGCCTACCCGTTCGAGGATAGAGGCGAGTTTAGAGTTAAGAATATAACGCGGCCAGTACGGGTCTACGCGTTACGCCCCGAAACCATCGCGGATCTGCTGCCGGCAAGTTTGCCGTTAGCGGGTGCCAAGGAGCGCAAGCGGGAGGTGCAGGAGATCGAAGGCCTCGCCGAATTTTTCCAATCTGTGTCCCAGGTGACGGCGGAGCCCAGTAATGGTGGTGGGGGTCACTCGCCTCATGCCCAGGTTTACATGGCACGGCATGGAGATCCTTTGGAGATTGGTGTGGCCATCGGCGCTTTGCCAATATTGGCTGAAGGAGTATTGGAAAAGCTTAAAAAAGTACTTGGTTTTGACACGAAAGCGCAGGCTGCAAAATTTTGGCTTGAAGTCTATTCGGCGACGTTGCCCTTCATCCATCAGAGCTTGTCACGGCGGATCGCCAAGCCGCCGAGTGCGTCGGGTGTCGAGAGGGTCGCCTGGAGCTTCGGCGATGATCGCGATCTCGTCGACGTGACGCCCAATCCGGCCAAGGACGAGGCCGACCCCAAAGGACGCGACTGAGATTTAGTGGGATGAGACCTCGGACCGCTCTCGGCCCTGGTGGCCACACCGTCAGGGGTGGCTCACACCACTTATAGCACTCGAACCGGGCGGTCTCGCATTTCTATGGGTCCCATTTCCAGCGATTCCCGAGCGGTCCGGGACGGAGCCGGATTTCTTCTTTGGCGGTTTCGAAACGTTTTGCATCCCACCAACTCCTGGCCCGTGCTAACGCGTCCGGTAGAAGCTTTGTGGGGGTTCTCAATCGCGGGGAGTACGATTCCGAGCGGGCGGACCACTGCTGATGTCTGCGATCTTTCGCGCCTACAACGACTGGCTCGCCAAGTTCTGCCGCACCGATCCCGCGCGCCTCAAGGGCATCGCGATGATCAACCTCGATGACGTCGAGGACGGGCTCCGCGAGCTGGAGCGCACCGCCCGCCTGGGCCTCTCGGGTGCGATGATCACCGAGTATCCAGCCGAGGATCTGCGCTACGACCAGCCCGAATACGAACCGTTCTGGGCCGCCGCGGCCGCACTCGACCTGCCGCTGAACCTGCACACGGCGACGCGACGGCAGGGCAAGATCCGCGGGGCGGGTCCCGGGACACTGCGCGACGCCAGCTGCCGGGCGACCAAGGCGTTCTATCCCGCGCTGTCGATATGCGACATGATTTTCTCTGGCGTCTTCGAGAGGCATCCCCGCCTCACACTGGCTATCGTCGAGTTTGAGCTGTCCTGGGCGCATCTATGGATTACACCTATCGCGAGCGCCACGGCGAGGCGATTTACCGGTTCAAGAACGGCATGTTCCCGAGCGACTTCTTCCGCCGCAACGTCGTCTTAAGCTTTCAGGAAGACGCCATCGGCATTCGCCTGCGCGACGTCATCGGCGTCGACAACATGATGTGGGGCTCGGACTATCCGCACAGCGAGTCGACCTTTCCCCGATTGCGCAAGATCCTGGAGGACGTGCCGGACGACGAACAGGCCAAGATCGCCGCCGGCAACACCGCCCGCGTCTACCATTTCGACGTCGCGAGGCTGACGGCCCGTGCTTAAAGAGCCAAGCAACGCCCGCGCAGTAACGATCCTAGGCGGCGGTCGGGGCGAAATGGAAAAATTTAGGACCGAGCGCCTTGTAACGCGGTCATGGCAGCTCGAGGATCTACCGTTCGCGATGGAACTGTGGGGTGATCCCGCCGTGACAGCGCTGATTGATTCTCGCGGCAAACTCACCGAAGCCCAAGTCCATGAGAAACTCTACGCCGAGATCGAGCGCGAAAGAGCCAGTGGTGTTCAGTATTGGGCGCTGTTCGATCGCCGCAATGGCGATTTCGTCGGCTGCGGCGGACTTCGGCCTTGGGTCTATACACCCTGCGAGGCGGATTTCGAAGTTGGGTTCCATCTCGTTAAGCGCTGCTGGGGCAAAGGATTCGGAACCGAAGCCGCCCTGGGCGCGCTCGAATACGCTTGGCAAAAATTGCAGTTGTCGAAAGTCTATGCCGGGCACCACCGAGACAATCGTGCTTCGGGAAAGATCTTGAAGAAGCTCGGGTTCGAGTTCGTCGAAAATGCTTTTTACAAGCCCACCGGTTTGATGCATCGGTCCTATGTCTGCATGGCGCCGCGTAGGCCGCAGGTAAGTCACCGCTAGCCTAGATCTCTCCGCGGATCGACGAGCCCGGCGCGCGCGCCGCGTACACAGGTGGCGCGCTTCCGGTCCTCGCTCGACATTGTTAGTTTGGCAGCCAGACTGCGGCCCGGATCTCGCCGAATTCGCGCGGGATCTTGCGCCAGAAGGTACCGGCATTCTCACTGACATACACCTCGCCAAACAGGCTGAACGCCACAATGCGGTTGGCTTGGGCGGGATGGGTGGCAAGGCCCCACACAGTGGCATTGGGCTCTTTGGGGAGAGGAAGGATCTCCCAATTCTCGCCGAAGTTAGTAGTGCGGAGGACGTGCCCCTTTTCACCGGTCGTGGTCTCGCCACACCCAGCGAACAGCACACTGGGATCATCGGCCTTGACCGCCATGCCGCGGGCATAGGGCAACGGCCATTTCTGCTTGATGCCCAAAGCCTGCCAGGTGTCACCCAGATCGTTGCTGGTAAACACTTCGCGTGCGGTGCTGGCATAAAGGCGCTTGGGCTGCGTCGCCGCAATCGTCACGGCGTGAATGTCCGGATCATACAAACCCGTCTCAAGGTGCGTCCACGTGTCCCCGCCGTCGAGGCTGCGGAAGACGCCGTCGATTTCGACCCCGGCCCAGACCATGCGATGATCGTCGGGGTCGACGACGACGCTGGTCACAAAGGGTGTGCCAATGGAGCATTCTCGGGCGAGGTCTACAGCCAATTTCTCCCACTGCCATCCACCATCTCGCGAGCGGTAGACCCCGGCCGGGCGCGTGCCGGCAAAGAGAATATCGGGATCAACCGGGTCGACGGTCAGTGACCAGATCGTTGGCAGGCCCCCATTGGCGCCGAGACGCTCCCACCGCGCCCCAGCGTCGCGGCTCACGAACAACCCCGTATCGCCGCCGGCGAAAACGGTATGCGCCTCCTTGGGATGGGCGACTAGTGCCTGAATGCGGCTATTGAGCGGAAATGGGGCGCGATGCCGTGTCCACGACTTTCCGGCATCCGGACTGTGCCATACACCCCAGCCAGCCGTTCCAAGACAGATACTGTAGTCCGCTGCCATACGCTTCCTCCCTTAGCCCGATAGACCGGGAAACGGAGCACTAACTTTTCTTTGGCGACCAGCCATAAGCCTTGGCGCAGGCGCCGCCCATCAGCGTCGCCCGCTCGGTGTCGCTCAAGCGGTCGGTCTCGAGGAAAGGCTCGACGGCCTGCTCGTAATTGACGACGGCGAACGCGCGCGTCCAGTCGGTGCCCCACAAGCAGCGATCGAAACCCCAGGCATCGAACACGCGGGCAAGCGGGTCCCAAATGTCCGGGAAAGGATATGGCTCCCGGGACAATGTGCAGGCGCCGCTGACCTTGATCACCGCGTTCGGGCGCTTGGCGAGTTCCAGGACCTTCGGGAGGTCGGCCCAGGGCTGCGGTGGCGCGGGCGGCACGCGCGGCTGCAGGATGCCCAGATGGTCGACGATGAAGCGCGTGTCGGGGTGGCGATCGATCAACGCCGTGCCCGCGTCCACATTGCCCCAGAACAGGACGTTGACCGGGAAATCGTGGCGAGCGGCCGCGCGGGCGATCCGGTCGAGGCCCGGGTCGTCCGGCGCGCGGTTCGCCTCCTTCGTCAGCATGATGCGGATGCCGACCGCACCCGGCGTCCTCTTCCAATCGGCGATGACATGGGCCACCGCCGGATCGTCCGGGTTGACCGGCTTTACGATGGCGAACCGGCCGGGATGGGCTTGCTGCACTTCCACCGCATAGCTGGCGTCGTACTGGTACATGGAAAAGGCGGAAATGAAGATCGCGCCGTCGACGCGAACCTTGTCCATCGCGGCCACCATCTCGTCACCCGTGACGTGATCGGGCCAGTTCGGCACACTGTGCCAGGGTCGCTTCGGCGTGTTCGCCTCATACACGTGGACCTGCGAATCGATGATCGCCATCGGGGAAGCTCCTCTGTGTTGCGCGAGTTTGGCTATTACAGCAGGTTCGTGTCCAGAGTGCCCAGGCCTCGTGCGTCGCTGATGCCGGCGGTCATGAGGGGCGACGGCGGCGATAGTATATGGCGCAAGGGGCAAGGGCGCGATGGATCACAACGCCTGTTGTCAGAGGCTCGAGCTCACTTCACGTCTAAGACCGAAGGCGGTACCTGTCGACAAAGGCCCAGTCGACCTCGAGACCGAAGCCGGGTCTGTCTGCGAAGTGCAGGTCACCGTCGCGCAATTCCGGGTGCTCGCGGAAGAGGCCATAAGCCAACGGGTCGGTCTCCGGCCCGCCATGTGACTCGACCCCGAAGACGCAACGCGGCGACGCCAGCACGAGATGCCCATGCAGCTCAGGGGCGGTATGCGGGGCGAGCATTACCCCGTGCTGCTCGGCGAGGCAGGCTATGCGCAAGGCTTCGGTGAAACCGGCGGCGCGGGTTGCGTCGAACTGCACGTAACGGATGCCGCCCTCGACAACGAAATCGCGTACCGTGAAGCGCGTCAGCTCGCGCTCGCCATGCGCCAGCGGGATCGGCGTCGCCGCCGCCAGCCGCGCGAAATCAGCCGGCTGCAGATACCAATGCAGCGGCTCTTCGAGCCAGAAGATCCGGTGCGGCTCGACCGCGCGGGCAAATTCGATGCAGTCCGGCAAGTCGTAGGCTGCGTTCATGTCGAGCATCAGCAAGGGCTCGTCGCCGATCGCTCGGCGCACCACGCCGATCCGCTCGGCTTCCTCAGCCACGGTGCCCCCGCCGGTTTTGAGCTTGACCGCGCGGTAGCCTAGTTCGACGAACCGCGCCAGCTCTTCGCCGTAATCGGCATCGGACGTATCCGGCCGATAATAACCGCCGGTGGCATAGGTGAAGATCGGCCGGTTCTCGCCGCCGAGAAGCCGGTATACCGGCAGGCCGGCGGCCTTCCCCTTGATATCCCACAAGGCGATGTCGATCCCGGCGATCGCGGCCATCACCTGGGCCCGCTCGGCGCGCGGGACGGGCGCCGGCAAGCCGTCGCGGCCGGCGACCCCGCCCGGCCGCGGCGAAGTCAGCGAGAAGAGCTTGTCCCATACCGCCACGTGCGCCAACGCATCCATGCCGCGGACGATTTCGCCGAAGCGGCTCACCCACTCGCAAATTCGTTGCATCGGCGCGCCGTGGATTTCGCCAAAGCCGACGAGGCCGCCATCGGTGCGCACTTCGGTCAGGATGACGTTCCAGGCTTTGCTTTCTTCATGTGCGGTCCAAACCGGTTGCGACCGCGGCACCGAGATCATGTGGGTCGCGACCGAGACGATCCGGGTCATCAGGCGGTCTCCTGCAAGCTGAGGCCGAGCTCGTCGATCATCCGCTGGCGCATCAGAAATTTCTGGATCTTGCCTGTAACCGTCATCGGAAAGCCATCGACGAATTTGACGTAGCGCGGCACCTTGTGACCCTCGCAGAAAGCCCGGATCTCTGCCGCCGTCACGCTTTCGCCGTCGCGGAGGCACACCCGTGCGCAGAGCCCTTCGCCGTCGCGTGCATCGGGTATGCCAATTACCTGGATGTCCTGGATCTTGGGGCTTGGCCTGTTTTCGAGGAACTGGCGGAGTTTAGTTCTGGCCGCCCAATGGGTCAGACGGGACGGGTGCCTTTGAGCTGGGTGCGGTGCATCAGCCGGCGCATCGCCGGATCGAAAGCGTCGCGGCGGTGCATGGCACAGCGATTGTCCCACCACACCAGATCGCCGACCTTCCACTCCTGCGCCCAGGTGAACCTTTCCTGGGTCGTATGCGTCCACAGCTCGTTGAGCAATTCCTCGCTCTCCGCCACCGGCAGCCCGATGACATAAGCATTGATGCGGCGACCGAGAAAGAGCGCCTTCTTTCCGGTCTCCGGATGCGTGCGCACCATCGGTTGCCGCGCCCCCGGGACACGGCTGACATCGTCGACCTTCTCAAACCCTTTATGCGCCCTGCCGGCGCTCGAATGGGTCGCGGCATGGATCATCATCCGCCCGTCGATCCGCTTCTTGGTCTGGTCGGGCAATGTGTCGTAGGCGGTATAGCAGTTGAGGAACGAGGTCGCGCCGCCGGCGCTCGCGGGCGGCACTTCGAGCGCGCGCAACAGGCTGGCCGCCGGCGGCACGTCGACGAACGAGCTGTCGGTGTGCCAGAATGCCTCGCCGTCCCCTAGCCCGCCGATTGCCTTGCCGTCTTCGATAATGTTGGAGATCACCGAGATTTCCGGCGGTATCTCACGCTTGCGGCCGGCGGTCTGGGTTTCGATCCCGTACTGCCTGGCGATCAGCGTCGCGGGATTGAATTCGAGCTCGCCGAACTGACGGGTAAAGGCCAGGTGCTGCTCGTCGGTCATTGGCTGGTCTTGGAAGCGTAAAACCAGGTTGGCAAGCCAGGCGGCGCGGATCGCTTCGCGGTCGGCGGTGCTGAACGGCTTGCGGATGTCGACGCCGGAGATATCGGCGCCGAGCCCCGCCGCGAATGGCCTGACGGTGACGCTCATTGCCTTTACTCCGCCGCCTCGAGAGCCTCGACCCCGTAGTCATTGATCGAGACCCGCCAATGGATGCGGTCTTCCTCCGGCGGGTAGTCGCCGGCGGCCTTGTGGTACGAGCAGCGGTTGTCCCAGATCACGACGTCGCCTTTGCGCCAGACGTGATGGTACTCGCCGTCGGGAACGATCATGCGCTCTTTCAGTTCGGCGATCAGCTCGTCGCCCTCTGCGTTATCGATGCCGACCAAATAACAGATCTTGCCTGGATCGAAATAAAGGGACCTGCGGCCAGTCTCCGGATGGGTGCGGATGATCGGGTGGAAAACCGGCTTCCAATCCTGGTCCTCGGGGTTGAGCAATTTGGCCTTGCCGCGGCGCCCAGCATAGGCAAAGGCGCCAATCACGCCTTCGAGACGTTCTTTCAGTCGCCGCGGCAGCGCGTCATAGGCGGCGTAGGCATTGGCGAAGAGTGTGTTGCCGCCCCGGCTCGGCACGGCCAGCGCGTAAAGCTGCGTCGACTTGAACGGAGCCTGATTGTAGGCGCCGTCGGTGTGCCAGCCTTCGGCCCCACGCCGGTATATCTCGCTGCGCAACCTACCTTCGGCGTCGAACTTGTTGATCCCGAGCATCGTGATCTTGGGATGGTCGGGGTGCCGTGTCGATTTCGATGGATGCGGCGTCACCGGCCCAAAGCGCTCGCTGTAGGCGATGAAGTCCGGGATCGTCAGGTCCTGGTCGCGCACGACCATCACATTGCAGTCGAGCCAGGCCCGATAGATCTTGCTCCAGGTCGCCTCGTCCATCGTCTTGACGTCGACCCCGGTGATCTCAACGCCAATCTGCGGCCCCATCCGGCGAATTTGGAGCATTTCTCGTTCTCCGATGTTCGATCCCGTGGCGAGAGAACACCCGTACCGATGTGGCTGCAATGCAGGATTCTGCGATGCACACAAGCGACAGGGGCATGACGAAGACCCTATTTGTCGTGAATACCAAATTCGCCAGCCGAGCCGGCCTGTGACACACTCGCGGTCGGACCGCACTGCGAGCCCGATTGCTAGAAGGCCCGAATTGCTAGAAGGCCCGAATTGCTAGAAGGCCCGAATTGCTAGAAGGCCCGAATTGCTAGAAGGCCCGAATTTCTAGAAGGAGTGAGCCATGGCTGAGGACGAAGCGCTATTCCAGAAGGGCATGCCGATCCGGCGCGAGGTGTTGGGGGCGGAATATGTCGACACCTCGATGGCGCGGGCGGATGCGTTCATGATGTCGTTCCAGCGAGCAACCACGGCCTGGGCCTGGGGTTGGGCTTGGGGAGACCAGACGCTGGATCGCAAGACGCGCAGCCTGATGAACCTCGCGATGCTAACGGCGTTGAACCGTGCGCCTGAGATCAAGCTGCATGTGAAAGGCGCGCTCAACAACGGCGTCACGGTCGACGAGATCAAGGCGGCGCTGCTGCATGCAACAGCCTATTGCGGGATACCGGCCGGGCTGGATGCGTTCCGAGCCGCGCATGAAGTGCTGGTCAGCGAGGGTGCTCTGGACGCGAAGCCCGGAAGCGCCGGCAGATGACGTAGGCGTTTCGACGGCGATTTGAGCCTAGCCGGTTTGGACGGCCCTGACGCCGGCGACGCCGTTCGCGGCGTCATGATCAGCGACCAGTTCGCGCACGCGCGGGATCAATTCTTCACCGTACCGGACAGCGTCCGGCCGCGGATCGTAGCCTCGGATCAACAGGCTGGTGGCGCCCAGCTTGTAGTATTCGAGCATCGCCTTGGCGACCGTTTCGGGCGTGCCGACGAGCGCGGTCGAGTTTCCTGAGGCGCCCGTCGCGACGGCGAGCGACGTCCACAAGCAGGTGTCGTGCACCTCGGCCTCCGCGGCGGCTTGCAGGAGCCGTTGGGAGCCGATGTTCTGGCGTGGTGGCGCCGGAGCGCCGCCGCGATTGATCATCACCCGGTCGAGGATCGCCCTCGCCCGGTCCCAGGCTGCGCCCTCGGTCGCCGCCAGGATCGGTCGTGTCGACAGGCTGAAGGTCGGGCCGCGGTCGGAGAATGCGGCCTCCCGGCGCACGCGATCCATAAACCGGGCCGTCTCCTTTAGCGGCTCACCCCACAGCATGTAGACATCGACATGCGGCGCCAGCGCCCGGATCGCTGCATCGGAGCCGCCGCCGCCATAGATCGGGATATATGGCTGCTGCCGGCAGCGGATTTCCGAATAGGTGCCGCGGGTCCGGTAGAACTCGCCCTCGTGGTCGAATGGCATCGGCTCGGTCCAAGTCCGGCGCAACAGCGAGACATACTCGTCAGAACGGCGATAGCGGGCCTCATGATCGATCCAGTCGCCGTCCTTGGCCTGATCGGCGTCGCTGCCGCCGGTGATGATGTGCACTGCCAGCCGGCCGTCGCTCAGCTGGTCGAGGGTCGCCAGCTTGCGGGCGGCGACCGGCGGGGCCACAAACCCTGCTCGATGCGCCAGCAGGAAGCCCAGCCGCCCGGTCACCGAGGCGGCATGCGCTCCGACCAGGAACCCGTCGGGTGCATCCGAGAAATAGCCGATCAGCGCGCGGTCGAAGCCGGCCCGCTCGTGAATGCGCGCCGTCTCGGCAATCACTTCGGCGTCGAACGGCGATCCCGCCGGTGGGATCAGCTCCGAGGAGACTCGCGATGCGATCCAGCCGATCATCTCCACGGGCATGGCACCGCCTTCGTAAACTGAAGCAGCTCGCTAGCCTTATCCCGAACGTCAGACCTTGACGGTTGAGGCGGCGTGGATCTCGTCAATCGAGTGGGCGAGGGCTGACTCGAACTCGGCGTCGGTCATTGACACCCGCAGATCCTGAACGAGGGCGCGCGAAAAGCTCGCGATCATGCCGTGATTGGCGGCCAGTTTTTTGCAGGCGTCGTCCCGGCTATAGCCGCCCGACAGCGCAACGACCCGGGCGCAGCGCGGGTGGTCGATCAGCGGCTTATAAAGATCGGCGACGTCGGGCAGGGTCAATTTGAACATGACCTGGCGGCCCGCGGGCAATGCGTCGGTGCGTTTTTTGAGCTCGTCGAGCAGGATCGCTTCTGCCCCCTTTTTGTCGGGGCTTTTGATCGATACCTCGGGTTCGAGGATCGGCATCAGCCCGTGCCGGGCGATCTGGTCGCCGAACTCGAACTGCTGGGCCGCAATCGCGGCGATCCCGTCCCTGTTGGCGAGGTTAATTACCGAGCGCATTTTGGTGCCGAAGACGCCAAGCTTGACGGCCCGCTCGCATAATTGGTCGAGCTGGGGCATCGGCCGCATCAGCTGCACGCCATCCTTCTCCGGTTCGAGCCCTCTGTCGACCTTGACAAACGGCACAACGCCCCGCTCTTCCCACAGATAGGCCGCCGAGGGCTTGCCGCGCACCTCGCCGTCCATCGTCCCTTCGAACAAGATGGCGCCGATGACTTTGTCGCCGGTAAAGGCCGGGGCGGTCATGATGCGCACCCGCATCTCGTGTATCAGCCGAAACATCTTCTGCTGGTCATCGGTGTAGGCGGTGTCGGGAATGCCGTAGAGGCGCAGCGCCCCCGGCGACGACCCGCCGCTCTGGTCGAGTGCCGCGATAAACCCGCCCTTGCCGGACATTTGCGTCATCATCTTGTCGTTGGCCATGATCATCATCCTCACATGAAGCCAGTGTCTCAGGGGAACGCGCGCAGCCGCCGCCATTTTGCGATCGAGTGAGCGAGCATCGGCATTACGTCCGACACCCGGCCAGTTTTCACCTTTCCGTCAGTCCGATCAACTTCGCAAAATGCTGCGTCAGGCAATGTCGTCGCGAGCCTCAGAAATACCCCCAGTCGAGCTCCGTTTCCGATCGCGCGGTACGCTCGGCGCAATTACTATAGCTCCGGCACGATCGATGGAGGCCAACGCCATGTTCGACCTGGACCAGTTCATCGCTGATCTCAGAGCTGCACTCGGGGAGCGGTCCCGCCAGGCATTGAAAGAAGTCGTCGCCCGCGCCGTTGCCGACCCCGCCTCGCTCCTTCGCCAGATCGGAGAACCGGATAAAGCCGCGGTCCAGGTATTGCACCAGGCCCACGACCTCACGGTCCTCAACGTGATCTGGGCACCGAAGCAAGTCACGCTGCCCCACGACCACCGCATGTCGGCTGTCATCGGCATGTACGGCGGCCGAGAGGACAACACATTTTGGCGTCGTGTCGCGAACCCGACGAAATTCCAGATCGAGCCCGCCGGCGGCCAAGCCCTGGGCACGGGCGATGTCACTCTTCTGGGCCGCGACGTGGTCCACTCCGTCGTCAACCCGCTGGCGAAGATCAGTGGTGCCATCCATGTCTACGACGGCGAATTCCTCGCCGTGCAGCGCAGCATGTGGGATGCTGAAACGCTTGTGGAAAAGCCTTACGACGTCAATGCTGTAACAACCGGGATGCCGTTGCAGAACGCGCGGTAGGCGACTACAAGCCCACAGCTCCCCGGTTGGATTGGCTCGCCTCGATCATCGGGGAGGAGTGGTACGCGAACAGCGGTCGCGCGTAGCTGGGGGATGGACCCGGGCCCGCGTCTGCGCTAACCATGACCGCAGGGAACGGCCGCCGGCCGGCGGCTCGCCTGCAACGAGAAGGAGGTGACGACTATGGCCTATGAAGGCATGATTGCAGAAACCATCTCGATCAACGGCGACAAGAACGAGCCAATCTCGGCCTATGCCGCGCGGCCGCTGGGGTCAGGCCCCTTCCCCGGTATGGTGCTGCTTCACCACGCGCCTGGGTGGGACGAGTGGTACCGCGAGGCGACCCGCAAATTCGCTCATCACGGCTACGCAGCGATCAGCCACAACCTCTATCATCGTGCCGGCGAAGGCAAAGCCGATGATGTCGCCGCCAAAGTGCGTGCCGAGGGCGGCGTTGCCGATGCTCAGGTGATCGGCGATACCGCGGGTGCCGTCTCTTGGCTACGCTCTCAGCCCTGGCTCAATGGCAAGGTTGGGGTCTTCGGCACCTGCTCGGGCGGGCGGCAAACCTTCCTGTTTGCTTGCCATGCCAAGAACATCGACGCCGCGTGCGAGCTCTGGGGCGGCCGAGTGGTGATGAGCAAGGAGGAGCTGACGCCAAAACAGCCGACCGCGCCGATCGAGTTTACGAAGAATTTGTCATGCCCGCTGCTCGGCCTATTCGGCAATGAGGATCGTTCACCGACCCCGGAGCAGGTCGATCAGCATGAGGCCGAGCTCAAAAAGCACGGCAAACAGTACGAGTTTCACCGCTACGACGGCGCCGGGCACGGCTTCTTCTACTACGACCGGCCGATGTACCGCATCGAGCAGGCGCTGGACGGCTGGCAAAAGGTGTTCTCGTTCTTGCACAAGCACCTGGCCAAATAATCGGCGGGCCAAAGCGACTGGCATGTGCACCTCGATCGTCGAGGTCGTCGGCGCCGACGGTGCCGGCAAGAGCGGTGACGGGTGGTTCGATCTGACCCATTCGGTGGTGTCCTACGATCACCCGCACCACGCTCTGTTCGAAGATGCGATCAACATCGATTTCGTAAACCCCGCGCTCGGACCGGGCGCGCGGGTCGCGGTCGAGATCTCGCTGGAATCGGCCAAAGAGCTGTGCGGCGCGCTGGCCCGGGCGATAGCGGCGGCCGAGATCGAGGAAAGCGCGCGCTTTCGACCGCGCCGCTGACCGCCGAGCGAAAAGCACGCAGGAGCTTGGACGCGTGCTTCGGGCGTCATCAAGGCCGGCCCGAGTGGGAGACGCTGAGGGTTCGAACCCCTATCCGCCGGGGCTTGCACTTGTGCGCCATTGGCCGGCTCGCCTGTAGCACAATGGGTGAAACCATCACGGCCGGGAATCGACGAGGAGAGCGAGGATGACCTCACGCGTGCCAATGGTATCACTCGAGCGCGCCCGCGAACTTGGCGAGGCGATGGGTATGCCCGCGCGGCGCACGCAGAGCGAGGCGTTCCGCGTGTTGGCCAACAACCCCGGAGTGGCTCGGGTCGCGTACAGCCAATTGATGCAATTGTTGGAGAACAACAAATTCGACACGCGGTTGCGCGAACTGATGATCATGCGGATCGGCTGGGTTACCGGCTCGGCTTACGAGTGGACAAACCACTGGCGGGTCGCGACCACCGCGGGGATCGCGCCCGAGGATATTCTGGCGGTGCGCGACTGGCGAAATTCCGAGCGGCTGACGCTGGCGGACAAGGCGATCCTGGCCGCCACCGACGAGTGTCTCACCGGCAAATCGATTTCGGATGCCGCCTGGGCCGAGGTGACAAAGCATGTCACCGAGCCGGGAGAGCAGGTGGAATTCATCATCGCCATGGGTAACTGGATGATGTTTTCGCTATTGTTTCGAAACCTGCGCATTCCGCTTGCGGAGGGAGTCTCGGTCTGGCCGCCCGACGGCCTGGCGTCCCCGTCGGCGGAGAGATAGGCAGCAGAGATGAGCCCGCGCCGAACGTCGATTACGCTCTTTCGTGCGAGCGGCCCTTCTCCGACAGGCTGCGAAAGGTGATCGACCAGCGTGTCGCCTCCATAGCGGCGATGCTGTGCTCCCATTGATGGCGCGCCTCGCCGGTCAGATGATAGATCGACCTTGGGGCCAGCAACGCCGCGGCGCGGCCGAACCCGCCGGACCGGCGCCGTCGGAAACGCATCGTCGCCGGTGCGCCGAGTGAGATGCCAAGGACATGCTCGAACACTGGCCGGTCGCGATGCCAGCCGATACCGGCACCCGGATCGTAGCGGATCAGCAGCGCCTGGGCGAGTTCGTCCGGCGGCAGACCGGCGAACCGCGCCGCTTTCGCTTGCAATGGCAGCAGCCAGTCGGGGATCGCCTCGGCCGGGGTAAAGCTCGCGTCGTCGAAGTCGTAACTCCAGCCGTACATGACGGTCAGCCGCTTGCCGAGCCATTGGTGGAAGCGAAAGGGCGACAGCGGCGAAGCATCGATCGACGCGATCAACGCTTGCTCCTCGGTCGGCGTAACGATCTCGGCGGCCTGGGACAGCCCAGGGAGGCTGGGCTCGTCGAAGAGATCGGGCTGGGCGGCGACCAGGTTCATTTTGTGAAGAAGTGTTGTCTCCCCACCCTATGTGGGAAACCGCCGTAGGGTTGCGACAGGTTGCGTGGTGGGCTTCGGCGACAAAAGGAGAATGCAAGCGATGACCGAGGAGATGCGCCTACCCGCAGATGTCGACGCCCAGCCCCTGGTGCGGGCGGCGGCCGCACTGCAGCCGGTGATCCGCAAATTTCATGACGAGATCGAGCGCGGCCAGTGCATGCCGCCGGCCCTGTTTGGACAATTGCGCGAAGCCGGCTTCTACAAGATGGTGATCCCTCGCTCTATGGGCGGGCTGCAGGTCGACCCGTTGACCTATCTGCGCGTCGTCGAGACGTTAGCCGAGGGTGCCGGCTCGGTCGGCTGGAACCTCGGCAATGGTGGTGTCGGCCAGCTGGTGACACTGGGATTGCCCGACGAAGGCGTGGACGAAATCTACGGCAAGCGGGCGGATACCGTCATCGCCGGTACCGCGGTGCCGGGCGGAGGGCGGGCGGTGCCAGCGCCGGGCGGCTACCGGGTCAGTGGACGCTGGTCGTTCGGCAGCGGCTGTAACGAGGCCAGCTGGATGCTTGGCAGCTTCCAGGTGATCGGCGATGACGGCGAGCCGCACCGCCACCCGGATGGCGGTTCGCTCTATTGGCGCGGGGTCTTCGCGCGCGCCGAAGCGGAGATCGTCCCGGGCACCTGGGATGTCACGGGCTTGCGCGGCACCGGCAGTTTCGACTGGACGGTGGAGGACGTGTTCCTGCCGGAACGGCGGACGATGCCGCAGGTCGGCATCCCGCTTGAGAACCAGTGGTCGCGCTGGCCCGGTCTCACTTATCAGCTGCCGGTTCAGTGCTGGGTCGGGCCGCACCACAGCGCCGTGATCACTGGCATCGCGCGCGCGGGCCTCAATGCGCTGATCGACCTGGCTGGGGGCAAGCAGCCGCGCGGCCGCCCTGCCGGGTTGCTCTGTGACAGTCCGCAAGTGCAGGACACCGTCGGACGCGCCGATGCGATCCTCAACGCCGGCCGCGCCTATCGCACCGCGATGATCACCGATCTGTGGAACACCGTCGCCGCCGGCAAGGAGACGACGCTCGAGCAGCGTGCCCGCGCCCGCTTGGCTTCGAGTTACACGGCCGACAGCGCGCGCCAAGCGATGGACCTGGTGTACCATCACGGCGGCAGCACCTCGTTCAAACGTGAGAGCCGCCTCGCCGAATGCTGGCGCGACCTGCACACCGTCGGTCAGACGGTTACCCTCGCACCCGAATGGTATCCGATCGGCGGCCGCGTCTATCTCGGTCTGGAGCCCGGCCCGCGCCTGCGGTGAGCGCCGACGACCTCTAGCCCCCGCCCGACTCAAACGGGAGTCGAGCGGTGGGGGTCAGCCGACCGCCGCACGAAAGATCCGCATATAGTTGGCGCCGGCTATCTTACCGGCTTCTTCGGTTGTGAAGCCGCCGCGCAGCATTGCTGCGACGAGCTGCACCCATTGCGCGTAGTCTTGCAGAGCGCCAGGATTAGTTTGTTGGTCGGTGCCGATACTGACGTGATCAACGCCGACGACTTCGACCATTTCCTTCAACCCTTCGACATACTTGTCCAGGCTTGGAAAGAAGTGCCAGATGCCGATCGAACCGCCGGTTTCCGCAATCGCCCGCGCGTGATCTCGGCTGATCTGCCGCCCCCTCAGCGGTGTGGGGCCCATCGCTCTCGATTCGAAAAGCGCGGTATGGGAGAGCAGCAGCGGTTTCGTGGCCACTTTCAAGGCCTGCTTGACCGTGTCCTCGGTGGCATGCGCGACGTCGCATACGAATCCGAGCCGGTGACATGCTCGGATCGCTTCGGCGCCGAATGCAGTGAGCCCATTATGCGTCGCCGCGCCCGTCTGAAAGTCTCCGATGTCGTTCGGCGTGTAATGCACGAGCTGCGCGTGCCGGACGCCGCGCTGATGCGCCTCCTCTAGCCGCTCAAGTTTCCTCTCGAGGAAGTCGAGCCCTTCCATATCCGCCACGATGGCCGGCTGCCCGGCGGCATGCGCCGCCTCGAGGTCGGCAGCGCTGAGGGCGCGACGCAGCCCATGATGCTCCACCATCTGATCCACCCAAGCGAGGCGCTCGAGATGGTGCTTGTAAAGAAGGCCCGGCTCCGGCGTGCGCAGCGCGGCGAGGACGCCGGCCGCGTTCCTGCCCAGGACAGGACCGTCCGGCACGTCCGCGAGGCACGCGACAGCAAGCGATCCCGCCCGCATGCCGTTCGCGAGATCGTCGCTGGGCGGCGCCTTCGACGTGATCCCGGTCGTCCCGCCATGGGTATGGACATCTACGGAGATGTGTTTCCGCAGGACGTCGAGCGCGGCGGAGGCGGTTGCAGCAGTCTGGGCGGCGGCTGTCGAACCGGGGGGCTCCACACCGCCGGCGAGCATCGTGCCGACCGAGGTCAGCGCCGTACCCCACATCCAAATTTCGGGCGTCAGCGCGTGACCGCAACAATCCATGTCACCGCCCTCCGCACGCGCTCTCGCCTGGCGCTTCGATGGCCAACCCCGCGCTAGGCCGAGTAGGCCAGGTCGGCGTTATTCCGCCGCGGCGCGCGCCGGCGTGTGGCTGTGGCCCAACACCTCGGCGGCCTGTCGGGCGATCGCGGTGCCTTTGAAGAAATCCGGGTTTTGCGTGCCCCACAGCCGCACGGCGTTGGCGAAAGTAAAGTCGCGGAAGTCGGCGGCGGTGATCAGCCCGTCCTCGACCAGCTCATAAGCTTCTGGCAGCACCATGCGCATGTCGGGCACATCGAAATGGCCGACATCCGAGCTGAAGATCGCGTTGAGCCGGGCGCCGAACGGGTTGAGGTTGCCGAACGCCACGGCGTTCATCCGGTCGTCCGCCTCGCAGCCAAAATAGAACGGCTTGGCATAGAGGTCGACCCAGTCCTCCTTGCGGGTGATCTCGCAGGCGGCGTAATCGTCGTGCACCGGGACCCCACCGTCCACCTCGTCCTCCTCGCGGGTCGGCCAGCCGTCGCGGCGGCGCAATTCGGCAGCGATCTGCTGATAGCCGTATTTGTCGACGAGCTGGGCGAGCAAGGTCCGGTCGAGCTTGCTCGGGTGCATGTATTCGAGCCCTTCCTTGCCACGCCGCTCCCAGTGCTCGATCAGATCGGCGAACAACTGGCAGGCCCAGCCGACCCCGCCCTCGAGGAACGCAAAGCGCAGATCGGGGAAGCGCCGTGTGACGCCCCCGAGGAACAATGCCTTGGCGACGGCATGACCGGCGGCGGCGAAGTGCCCGATGTGGTTGAAGGTGAAGTTGCTCGGCGTGTTGCGCAGACCAAAGCTGCGGCCACCGGTGTGGAAGGTCGGTGCTACCTTGAGCTCCTGGCATTTCTGCCAGACCGGGTCGTAGTCGTAATCGCTGTCGAGGCCGAGCTGGTCGTAATGCACGGCAAAGCGAGCGACCTCCGGATCGACCCCCTTGGCGGCAGGCAGGGACCGCCTGATGGCGCTGGCGAACATGCCGACCTTGGCGCCGAGCTGTTTGGTAACGAATTCGAGCTCCTCGATCGCCTCGTCGGGGGTGTGCATCGGGATCACCGCCGCCGGCGTCAGCCGGTCGCTGAGAGCGCGGAAATAATCGGCTGTGACGATGTTGAAGCCGCGGACCACCGCGCGCCGGGTCTCGTCGTCGTCAATGCGCGCGATCCCCAGCCCAGCGGTCGGATAGATCACGCCGAAATCGATCCCCAGCTCGTCGAGGCGATCGTAAAGCATGCGCGGCATCATCGCGGTGGCGCGGTCGCGGGTGTTGGTGGTCTGGCGTCCCCAGAAGCCCTCCATCGCGATGCCGCGGCGGCGCCGCTCGGCGATCGACAGCGAGAGCGTATCGGTGATGCGGCGCATATGCCTGAGCAGCCCGTCACCCGCCTTGTCGCCGGCGGCCTTGCGCACCTGCTCGGCGAATACCGGCCCATATTCGATCCAATGGCCGTCGCCATCGATGACCGGATGGCTGAGCCGGGACCGAACCTGCTCAGGGTGGTACTCCTTGTGTGCGCTCATGCTCTCCTCCGCGAAGTGACCCTGCATTGTGAGGCCATTCTCCATCGAGTGCCATGAAGATTCGACACGGGTGAGCGGCGCACCGGTCAGAGCGGCGAGCCTGGGAACGCGGGCGGGCGCTTTTCGAGGTGGGAGGCGAGCCCTTCCTTAACCTCGGGGCCGGTGAAGCCGAGGAACTCGAGCGCGAGCGAGGTGTCGAAGGTTGGGCCCATCGCGCGTAACCAGTTATTCAGCGCGTATTTTGTCCAGCGGATCGCACTCTGCGCGCCCTCGGCCAACCGGCCGGCGATCTCGACCGCTTTTGCGTCGAGCTCGGCATCTTCTACGGCAAGCGAAATCAACCCGATGCGCTCGGCCTCTTCGCCCAACACCTGGTCGCACAACAGCAAATAATATTTGGCCTTGGCGAGCCCGCAGAGCAGCGGCCAAACAATGGCTGCGTGGTCGCCGGCGGCGACACCCAGCCGCGTGTGCCCGTCGATGATGCGGCAGTCTTTGGTCGCGATCGACACGTCGGCGAGCAGGCCGCAGACGAGGCCGGCGCCGACCGCGACCCCGCGCATCGCGCTGACCACCGGCTTGCTGCAGTTGATCACGTTGTAGACGATGTCGCGCGCCTCCTTCCATTGTCTGGCGCGCGCCTCGAAATCTTCGATATTCTGCCGGATGATCGAGAAATCGCCGCCGGCGGAAAAGATCCGGCCGGCGCCAGTGATGATTGCGGCATTGACGCTCGTATCTCGGTCCACGTCGCGCCAGATCTCGGCGAGTTCGCGATGTAATGCCGCGTCGGTCGTGTTCATGCGGCCGTTCTCCATCGTGATGCGGAGAACCTTCGCGTGCGGGCGATCAAATTTGAGCCGCGCATAGCGGGCATAGGGATCGGTCATCGGTGCCTCTCATGATTATAAAATCACAATGAGACAGCGAGACGGTGAGGCCGTTCAGCCTCTCTTCTCACTGCCTCATCGTCTCATTGTGAAACTTCGCGGCGCACAGTGACCGGCAGGCTGGCCAATGCGCGCAATGTATTGTTGTAGCGCCGCCGGATCGGACCGGTGATTTCGATCGACCCGGCCTTGCGCGCCAGTGCCGAGAGCACGCACTCGCCTTCCAGCCGCGCCAGCAACTGGCCGACGCATTGGTGGATACCGCTGCCAAAGCCGACATGTCCGACGGTGCGGCGGGTGATGTCGTAGTCGTCTGGCCTTTCCCAGTGCCGCGGATCGCGATTGGCCGCACCGAGGAACATCAGCACCTTCTCCCCCTCGGCGACCGGAACGCCACCGATCTCGACCGCGCGGGTCGTGGTGCGGAAGAAGGTTTGCACCGGGGTCTCATAGCGCACCGCCTCCTCGAACGCGGCGCGGGCCAACGAGGGATCGGCGCGCAGCCGGGCGAACTCTCCGGGAAACCGGGCGAGGCAATAGACCGCCGCACCAATGCCGCTGACCGTGGTGTCGACGCCGGCAGTCAATAATGACCGTGCAACGATCGGCGCTTCCTCGAGCGTCAGCTCGCCGGTGTCGCTTGCCCTATGGATCGCCGCGCCGAAGCCGTCGGGTGCAAAGGCGTCGCGCTGCATCTGGCGCTGCAGCCAGGCCAATACCGGCTCGGCGTCGGCGACCGCTGCCGCGAAGAATTCGTTGCGCGGGCCGAAGGCGTTGAACACCATGTTGCCGTAGGGCAGCAGGAAATGGCGGTTGTCGCGCGGCATGCCCATCGCATCGGGAAACACCGTCAGCGGGTAGGTTTCGGCCAGATCGACGATCGCATCGAAGCTACCGCGTTCGACCAACTCGTCGATCAGCGCATTGGCCTCCTGTGCAAAGCGCTCGCGCAGCCGCGTCATGACCGAGGCCGAGAGCACGCGGTTGAGTACGCGGCGCGTCTTGTCGTGCAATGGCGGATCGGTCTCCAGCACCAGGCTCTTTGGCCGCCACGGCTGCTCTTTGGCAAAGTCGGTGAGGCCGACGCCGCGGCTCGAACAGAAGGTCTGCCAATCGTTGAGGATGGCATGGACTTCCGCGTACCGCGCGACTGCCCACACATCGTAGTGCCGCAGCCGGACGACGGGACCCGCCTCGCGCAGTTCCTCGTGGGCGGGAAACGGGTTCTCGAAGAACTCCCGACAGAACGGATCGACCTCCGACACTGCTGCAGTTTGTCGCCCGAGGACCACGATCGCCTCCTTGCCGAGCCGCGATCGATCCTAGAATATTATGCGCCGATGGCCGACAGTTCTCTCCAAATCCGTCCGATTTCCGGCGCCCTCGGGGCTGAGATCGCCGGGGTCGATCTTGCCGACGACCTCGACGAGGGCACGATCGCCGCGATCAGGCATGCCTGGCTTGACTATCTGGTGATTTTCTTTCGCGGGCAGGACTTGCCGCCCGAGCGGTTTCTCGCTTTCGCCCGTCGTTTCGGCGAGGTCATCGAATACCCGTTCATCAAGGGGATAGAGGGATTTCCGCTGATCACGCCGGTCGTCAAGCTGGAGCACGAGCGGGTCAATTTCGGCGGCCTCTGGCACAGTGACACAGCCTATCTCAAACGCCCGCCGATGGGCACGATGCTGATCGCGCGCGAGGTGCCGCCCTATGGCGGCGACACCTTGTTCGCCAACATGTATCTCGCCTGGGAGACCTTGTCGCCCGGCATGAGACGGCTGCTCGACGGGCTCGTCGCGGCCAATTCCTCGGCCAAGGCCGACGTCACCAAGACGCGCGAAGACCGGCTGCGCGACGGCGCCAGGCCTGACGCCCGCCATGAATATGTTGCCGAGCACCCGGTCGTGCGGACCCACCCGGAGACCGGCAAGAAGGCGCTCTATGTCAATCCCGGACACACCGTGCGCTTCAGGGACATGAGCGAGGAGGAGAGCGCGCCTCTGTTGCAGTACTTGTTCGCCCACCAGCAGCGCCCTGAATTCACTTGCCGCTTTGCCTGGGACGTCGGCTCGCTCGCCTTTTGGGACAATCGCTGCGCCCAGCACAACCCGATCAACGACTACCACGGCTGGCGCCGGGTCATGCATCGCGTCACCCTCGCGGGCGACGAGCCTCGTTGGTTCCTCGCCGCGGCTCGTAATCTCCGTGTAAGGTAGATCCGCGCGGGCGGTGAAGCCGTCGCGGAGGCGAGCGTGGACATTACAGCCTGGCTCCATAGCCTCGGCATGCAGCAATACGCAGCGGCGTTTCGCGAAAACGCGATAGACGCCGCGGTGTTGCGGGAGCTGACGAGCGGGGATCTCAAGGACCTCGGCGTCACCCTCGTCGGACACCGCCGCAAGTTGCTCGCCGCGATC
The DNA here is from genome assembly GCA_963703745.1 of uncultured Alphaproteobacteria bacterium. GTDB lineage: Bacteria > Pseudomonadota > Alphaproteobacteria > ATCC43930 > CGMCC-115725 > AP-15. Next base: position 175,230 of record CAVPFL010000005.1, read on the forward strand.
GTCGCGCTGGGCAGCGGGGACGGGTCGGAACCACCCATCTTGCCTGTCGGCGGCAGCCGCCTCTCTAACCCTTCCCGCTCTGGCACGCACCCTTCCCTCCCCCGCTTGCGCTACGGCATTCACACATCTCACTAGATTTTGTGGGTCGGTGCAGTGCATGCTGCTACATGGTGGTTTGGGGGAGAACCAAGGATGATGCCTTTGGAGCGGATTGGCGAGTTTGGGGATATCCGCCGAGCGGAGCGGGGTGCTTGGCTGTTTGACCGGATTGTTTCGACTGGATCTTTGGTGTTTCGCCGGGTTGGTGGTGACGGCGCCGGGGAGATGGCGGCGCATCGCTTTTTGGCCTCGCCGGCGGTCACCGCGGTTGAGATCATCCAGACGCTGGGCGGGCGAACGGGCGAGCAATGTCAGGGACGGCGGATCGTCGCGGTTCAGGACACCACCGAGATCAATTTTAGCGGACGCGCTCGGGCGCGTCGGGGTCTGGGTCCCGCTGGCGACGGGAAGACACCGGGTTTTTTTGTGCATGGGGTTGTCGCCGTCGATCGCGAGGATGAAGCCGTGGTCGGCTTGTTGGATGCCGCGATCTGGACCCGAACCGCCGGCAAGCGGGCTGCCACGCGGCGCCAGCGTCGGCTTGACGAGAAGGAATCGCAGCGCTGGCTGAGCGCAACCGAGGTGGTTGCCAAGCGCGCCGCCGGGGCCAACCAGCTGATCGTGGTTGGGGATCGCGAAAGCGACATCTTTGCGCTGTTCGCGCGCCGCCCGGCGCGCGTCGAACTGGTGGTCCGTGCGGCGCAAGACCGCACGCTCGCGGATGGCACGCGGTTGTTTGCGCAGCCCGCGGCATGGCCGGCACTGGGCATGGCTGAAGTGCGGGTGGGGCCGCGCGGCCCGGGCGACAAGGGGCGTGTGGCCACGGTCACCCTGCGGGCCGGGCCGATCCGCGTGCGGCGACCGCATAATGGGGGCGATCCCAATGATCCCGAATACCGCGATCTGAGCTTGGTCGAGGCGCGCGAGGAACAGCCACCGCGCGGCACCGCGGCCATCCATTGGCGGCTGATCACCACCCTGCCGGTCGCCGATTTGGCGGCAGCCGAAGAGATTATTCAAATCTATCGGCTGCGCTGGCGCATCGAACAGGTCTTCCGCGCCAGCAAAAGTGACGGTCTGGAATTGCCGGACGTCCAGGTGCATGACGCCGACCGCCTGTTCAAGTTGGGGGCGCTGGCCATCGGCGCCGCGGTGCGCACGATCCAACTGGTCGATGCCCGCGCGGGCGGCCCCAGACCGGCCGCCGATGTTGCCGGCCCGGACACCCTGGAGGCCGCCGATGCGATTGCGCCAACTCTCGAAGGCAGGACGCCGCGTCAGAAGAATCCCCACCCGCCCCGCTCCTTGGCGTGGCTGTCGTGGATTGTCGCCCGGCTGGGCGGCTGGAATTGCTACTACAAGCCGCCCGGGCCCAAGACGATGCGCGCCGGTTGGGATCGGCTCGCGGCGATGGTCGCCGGATTCCACATTGCCTTGATCGTAAGTCATTGATAAATACATATTATTTGTGTGAATCCCGTAGCCCGCTTGCGGAGGAGGGTCAGGGAGCGGGCGGGGGAAAGAAGGGTGGGGGTGGCTGCCGAGCGCCGGCAGCTGACAGTGATGTTCGGCGATCTCGTCGGCTCGACGGCGTTGTCGACGCGGCTCGATCCCGAGGATTTGCGCGAAGTCATCGGCGCGTATCATCGTGCCGTCGCCGAAACAGTCGCCGGGTTCGACGGCTTTGTTGCCAAGTACATGGGCGACGGCGTCTTAGTCTATTTCGGCTACCCGCGGGCACATGAGGACGACGCCGAGAGAGCGGTCCGAGCGGCGCTGGATGTCATCGCCGCTGTGGGTAGTCTCGATGTCCAATCCGTCAACCTGCGAGCGCGCGTCGGGATCGCCACCGGGCTGGTGGTCGTCGGCGATCTAATCGGCGAAGGCTCGGCGCAGGAACAATCGGTCGTCGGTGAAACGCCAAACCTCGCCGCCCGTTTTCAAGCCCTGGCCGAGCCGGACGCGGTCGTTATCGGCGCGGGCACACGCCGGCTCGTCGGCGATCTTTTCGAGTACCGCGACCTCGGCGCCGTTGAGGTCAAGGGCATCCCCGGACCTGTGTCGGCCTGGCGGGTATTGCGCCCGAGCAACGTCGCGAGCCGCTTTGAGGCGTTGCGCGGGTCGGCGCTGACACCGCTGGTCGGTCGCGACGAGGAGATCGACTTGCTGATGCGCCGTTGGGCGCACGCCAAAACTGGGGACGGCCAGGTCGTGCTGGTCTCCGGCGAACCGGGTCTCGGCAAGTCGCGCATCACCGCAGCATTGGCAGAGCGACTTCAAGACGAGCCGCATTTCCGCCAGCGCTTTTTCTGCTCGCCCTATCGCCAGGACAGCGCGTTTTATCCGTTTATCGACCAGATCGGCCGGGCAGCCGGGTTGGCGCCAGCCGACCCGCCTGCTTCCAAGCTGGCGAAGCTCGAAATGTTGCTGGCCCGCGGGTCAATCTCGGACGACGATGTGGCGGTCCTCGCCGATCTGCTATCATTGCCGGTCTCGCCTCGCCATCCGTTGCCGAACCTCAGTCCGCAGCGCCAGAAAGATCGGACATTGGAGGCGCTGATCCGCCGGTTGGAGAGCTTAGCGAGTCGGCGGCCAGTGATCCTGATTTTCGAGGACGCGCATTGGATCGACCCGACCTCGCGCGAACTGCTCGACCTCACCGTCGAGCGGGTCCGCAATCTGCCGGTGCTGTTGCTCGTCACCTTCCGCCCCCAGTTTCAGGCGCCCTGGACAAGCGAGCCGCATGTCACGGCGCTGGTCCTCAATCGGCTGGATCGGCGCGATCGAGCCACGCTCGCCGTACAAATTGCCGGCGGCAAGACATTGCCCGACAACGTCATAGCCCAGATCGTCGAGCGCACTGACGGCGTGCCGTTGTTCATCGAGGAACTCACAAAAAGCGTCCTGGAGAGCGGGCTATTGCGCGAGGAAGAGGGCCGCTATGTCTTCAACGGCTCTTTGCCGCCGCTTGCGATCCCTACGAGCCTGCATGATTCGCTGATGGCGCGGCTCGACCGTTTGGGATCTGTGCGGCAAGTGGCTCAGATCGGTGCAGCCTTGGGGCGCTGGTTCCGCTATACGTCGCTGCGCGCGGTCGCTGGTCTTCCCGAGGGCGAACTGCAAGCTTCTCTCGCCCAGCTGGTCGCATCCGAGCTGGTATTTCAGAGCGGCACGCCGCCCGATGCGGTCTATACTTTCAAGCACGCGCTGGTCCAGGAAGCGGCCTATGGTAGTCTGCTCCGCAAAGCCCGGCGTCAATTGCACGGGCAGATCGCCCGAGCTCTGGAGGGTCATTTCCCGGAGCTGGTGGGCAGCCAACCAGAGCTTTTTGCGCGCCATTACACAGAAGCCGGGCTGGTCGAAAAGTCCGTCTTTTATTGGGGCAAGGCTGCTCAGAGGTCCGTCGCTCGCTCGGCAATGACGGAGGCGGCAGCGCAATTCCAAAAGGGGCTGGACCAGCTGGCGCTGTTGCCGGACTCCCTCCGACGTCGGCGTCGGGAACTCGAATTTCGGAGCTCCCTCGGCACTGTCCTACAATCTGTCAAAGGCTATGCGGCACCCGAAACAGGACAAACGCTCGGCCGCGCGCGGGAGCTGTGGGAGCAGCTGGGGTCTCCGTCAGAGTTCCTTCAGGTTTCCTATGCGCAGTCACTCTACCATGAGATCCGCGGCGAATTGAATTTGGCGCGTCGCCTGGACAACGATTTGCTCCGTCTTAGCCAAGAGCGCGACGACGCCGCGGGGCTCGTCCTGGCGCACCAATCTCTCGGGCGCAACCTGATGTTTGTCGGCCGGTTTGCCCCGTCCCGTTGGCATCTGGAACAGACGCTCGCACTTTGTGATGTCGGTTCCGATACCTCTCTCGTCCGGCAGGCCGGTGTCCACCCTCGGGTGGCGTCGCAAGCGTTTTTGGCGATTTCCCTGTTCTGTCTTGGTCACCCGGGTCAAGCAGTAGCGCGGAGCACCGCAGCAATAGTCGAAGCCCAAAGGCTTGCGCATCCGCCGTCTCTGGCCGTGAGCTTGACCAATGGCGCGAGGCTCGGCTCTTTGCTCGGCAATGACGCAATGCTCGATAAATGGGCCGGTCAACTGGCTACGGTGGCGGCCGAGCGGGGTTTTTCATTATGGCGGGCGATGGGAACGATTTACCGCGGCTGGCTAAAAGTAAAAAATGGCGATGTGGTCGAGGGGATATCGCTCATTCGAAATGGTTCGGCTGCCTACCGCGCCACTGGGGCGGAAGCGTGGGTACCCTATCAGATCGCCCTCTTGGCGACGGCGTGCGAGATCGCCGGCCAGGTCGAGGAGGCGGTAGTCCTTCTGGACGATGCACAAGGGATTGCCGGAAGGACCGGAGAACGCTGGCTAGCGGCTGAGCTCTATCGGCACAAAGGTTGGTTGCTGTTGCGGCGAGGACAACCCGAGGCTGCCGAGGACAGTTATCGTGAGGCCCTGAGCATCGCCGCGGAGCAGGAAGCCAAGCTCTGGGAATTACGCGCCTGCGTGAGCCTCGCCCGGCTGCGCCGCGATCAGGGCCGCCCTGCGGAAGCCCGCGACCTCGTGGCGCCGATCTACGGCTGGTTTACCGAAGGCTTCGACACCCCCGATCTAAAAGAGGCAAAGGTGTTGCTCGATGATCTCGGGTGGTCGCCCGAAGACCGTCATGCCGGATAGCGAGGGCGATGATCGTGCACCAGAGCGAAAAAGCGAAAATGCTGACCGGCGAGCTATACCGCGCGACCGATCCCGAACTGGTGGCCGAGCGGCATCGGGCGCAGCGCCTCTTGGCGCGCTTCAACGCCACCGGCATCGACGATGCCGACGGCCGCCGAGCTTTGCTACGGCAATTGCTCGGCGCAGTCGGCGATGGCGCCGATATTCAGCCGCGCTTCGCCTGCGATTACGGCTACAACATCCGCATCGGGCATAAAGCCTTCATCAATTACAACTGCGTGTTTCTCGATTGCGCGCCGATTGAGATTGGGGACGATTTGCAGATGGGCCCGGCGGTCCAGCTTTATGCCGCAACCCACCCTTTGGACCGGCGATTGCGCAATTCGGGGTTGGAATTGGCGCGCCCGATCCGAATCGGCAACGGCGTGTGGATCGGCGGCGGCGCGATCATTCTGCCGGGAGTGACAATTGGTGATGGCGGCGTCATCGGCGCCGGCAGCGTCGTGCCCCGCGACGTGCCGCCCGGTAAGGTGGCCGCCGGCAACCCTGCTCGGATAACCCGCAGCCTCGACTGATCGCTCGAACAGCTTGCCGGCGGGCGGCGGAAACAGCCTGCGCGCCGATCGTAAATTGGATAATCTTGCGGCGAAATCCCGGTTCGAACACCTGCCGGGAATGAGGGGCGCCGTGGACATCGCCGACTGGCTGCAGGGTCTTGGCCTCGCGCGGTACGAGACGGTCTTTCGCGACAACGCGATCGATGCCGAGACGCTGTCCGATCTGACCGAGACAGATCTCGAAAAACTTGGGGTGCTGCTCGGGCACCGCAAGCGCATGCTGCGCGCGATCGACGAGATTCGCACCACCGCGCTATCGGCCTTGGCAGACCCGGAATCCGCGTCCGGCCGCCCTGACCGCGCCGAACGCCGGCAGCTGACGGTGATGTTCTGCGACCTGGTCGGCTCGACTGCGCTTTCGTCCCGCCTCGATCCCGAGGATTTGCGCGAGGTCATCGCCGCGTATCACCGTGGCGTTGCAGAGGTCGTCGCCGGATTCGACGGCTTTGTCGCCAAGTACATGGGCGATGGCGTTCTCGTTTATTTCGGCTATCCGCGAGCGCATGAGGACGATGCCGAGCGGGCGGTCCGGGCCGGGCTGGGCGCCATCGATGCTGTCGGTCGCCTCGATGTCAAATCCGTCAGGCTCCAGGCCCGCGTCGGGATCGCCACCGGGCTGGTGGTCGTCGGCGATCTGATCGGCGAGGGCTCAGCGCAGGAACAATCGGTCGTCGGCGAGACGCCGAACCTCGCCGCCCGGCTGCAAGCCCTGGCCGAGCCGCACGCGGTGGTCATCGCCACAGGCACGCGCCGGTTGGTCGGCGATCTCTTCGATTACCGCGATCTCGGCGCTGTCGAGTTGAAGGGCGTCGCCGGGCGGGTGCCGGCATCACAGGTGCTGCGTCCGAGTGCTGTCGCCAGCCGGTTCGAAGCGTTGCGGGGATTGGCGCTGACTCCGCTGATCGGCCGTGACGAGGAAATCGACCTGCTGTTGCGGCGCTGGGCGCGCGCGAAGGCGGGGAACGGTCAGGTCGTGCTGCTCTCCGGCGAGCCCGGCCTTGGCAAGTCGCGCATCGCCGCGGCATTGGCGGAGCGTCTCCAGGCGGAGCCGTACATCCATCTGCGTTATTTCTGCTCGCCCTATCACCAGGACAGCGCGCTGTATCCCTTTATCGACCAGCTCGGCAGGGCAGCGGGGTTCGCGCGTGATGAACCGCCCGCGGCTAAGCTGGAAAAGCTCAAGGCCTTGCTCGCACGCGCCGCGCCGCCTGAGGCGGATGCAGCGCTCCTCGCCGATCTGCTGTCATTGCCGGCTTCGGAACGCCACCCGCTGACCAACCTCAGCCCACAGCGCAAGAAAGAGCGAACACTGGATGCGCTGATTCGTTGGCTCGAAGTCCTCGCGCAGCAGCATCCAATAATGATGGCTTTCGAGGACGCGCATTGGATCGACCCGAGCTCGCGCGAGGTGCTCGATCTCACGGTGGGGCGTGTGCGCAACCTGCCGGTGCTATTGATCATAACGTTCCGCCCCGAGTTCAAGCCGCCCTGGACCGGCCAACCGCAGGTAACGGTTGTGGCCCTCAACCGACTGGACCGGCATGATCGCACCGCGCTTATCGAGCAGATCGCGGGCAGCACGGCACTACCAGACGACGTCATCGACCAGATCGCCGATCGCACCGACGGCGTGCCCCTGTTTGTCGAGGAATTGACCAAGAGCGTACTGGAGAGCGGGGTGCCGGCGGTGGGAATCCCGACCACTTTGCACAATTCGCTGATGGCGAGGCTTGACCGATTGTCCTCAGTGCGGCGGGTGGCGCAGATCGGTGCGGCAATTGGACGTGAGTTCCCGTATGCGCTCCTGCGCACCGTCTCCCGCATTTCCGAGGATGAGCTGCGATCCGGGCTCGATCGTCTCGTTGCTTCCGAACTGGTCTTCCAGCGCGGCGCGCCGCCGGAGGCGATCTACACCTTCAAGCACGCGCTGGTGCAGGACGCGGCGCATGGCAGCCTGCTGCGCAGCTCTCGCCAGCAACTTCACGCGCAGATCGCGGAAGCGCTTGAAACCCAAGCACCGGAGCTGATCGACACCCAGCCGGACCTCTTCGCTCAGCACTACGCCGAGGCCGGGCTGGTCGACAAAGCCGTCGCTTACTGGGGTAATGCGGGTCGGAGGTCCGCGGCTCGCTCGGCGATGGCGGAAGCGGCCGTGCAATTTCAGAAAGGGCTCGCCCAGCTGGCGCTGCTGCCGGACACCCCAGAACGCCAGCGGCAGGAGCTTGAATTTCAAAGTGCCTTGGGCGCGGTATTTCGGGAGATCAAAGGCTACGCTGCGCGTGAAACGGGTCAAGCCTATTCCCGCGCACGGGAGCTGTGGGAGCAGTTGGGCTCGCCCGCCGAGTTTCTTCACATTCCCTACGGCCAGTCTCCTTATCACGTGGGTCGCGGCGAACTCGATCTGGCGTTGCGTTTGGACGCAGATTTGCTTTGCCTGAGTAGCCAGCGTAATGACCCGGCCGGCCTCGTTCTGGGCCATTCGTCCTTCGGTCGAACGCTCATGCTAATGGGCAGGCTTGGTGCATCCCGATCGCATCTGGAACGGGGGATTGCAATCTACGATCCAATCTCCCACCGCTCACTTGGCCATCAAGTCGGGACTCACCCTGAGGTCAACTCACTGTCCTATTTGGCGCTTGTTCTGTTCTGTCTCGGCTTTCCGGACCAGGCATTGGCGCGGGGCAGCGCGTCAATCGCGGAGGCTCGGAGGCTGGCTCATCCATCGTCTCTAACTTTTAGCTTGTCACTCGGCACCCTGCTGCTCGCGTTCGTCGGAGATGACGTAGCGCTCGCTGAACGGGCGGACCAGCTCGTGGCTGTCGCAACCGAGCAGGGGTTCCCCGTTTATGCTGCGGTGGGAACAGTCCATCGGGGCTGGATCGCCGTCAAGCACGGTGATCTGGCGGAAGGGATGTCGCTCCTGCGCAGCGGGTCGGCGGCTTACCGCGCCACTGGGACGGAAATGTGGATGCCCCATTTTCTCGCCCTTCTGGCCAGGGCATATGAGATCGCGGGACAAATTGAAGAGGGTTCAGCCCTGCTGGACGATGGATTGCAGACCGTCAGCCGGACAGGGCTACGCTGGTTTGAAGCGGAGCTGAACAGGCACAAAGGCCAGCTCCTGCTCCAGCAGGGGCATGCCGAGGCCGCCGAGGAACTGTATCGCAAAGCGCTCACCATCGCCCGGGAGCAGGAGGCCAAGCTCTGGGAATTGCGCGCCGCCGCGAGCCTCGCCCGGCTGCGCCGCGACCAGGGCCGCCGCGCCGAAGGCCGCGATCTTCTCACGCCGGTCTACGGCTGGTTCACCGAGGGCTTCGACACCCCTGATTTGAAAGACGCGAAAGCGCTGCTCGACAACCTTGATGACTGTAGTTGCCGGCTCTAACGCCGTGCCAAGCTACACACCCAAGCAAGGTCGGTATTTGGCTTTCATCTATGCCTACACGCGCGTACTCGGCCGGCCCCCAGCCGAAGCTGATCTCCAGCGGCACTTCGGCGTCAGCGCACCCTCTGTCCATCAGATGGTGCTCACTCTCGAACGAGCCGGGCTGATCCGACGGCGTCCCGGGGTCGCCCGCAGCATCGAAGTGCTGGTTGCTCCCGAACTGCTGCCGATCCTACGCTGACCATCCCTTAATGGTCAGGAGCAGGCGCGATGCGTCGGATCCTCCTGGTGGCGCTAGACCACCTCCATCGAACGTGGAGCGATAGGGAGCGGCCGCTTCGGACCTGTATTGCATGGCGCCATTTATCGATTGACAAATTCTAAAATTGTGTGCGATTATAGCAAGAAACCGTGATTGGTAGTTTCAGTAGCATCGGTCGGCCGAGACACACCCGCCCTTCTCGCTGATATCGGCCACCACCCAGCCCCGCCTGGGAGGCGAACGGGAGCGGAGCGTAGGTCCAACGATCGGGCCGCTGGCCGAAACGACAATTACAACTTGAAGGAGAGGGTTTGCTGTAGATTTGCTGCAGATGCAGCGGCCGGTAATATTTCGAACAACCTTTTGTTGCGCTCGGCCGCACGGGCCGGAGGCCCTGGCCTTCGGCCGTGGCCTGTCATAGTCTATCCTGATGGTCTGCGGATAAGGAGTGAGGCGCGATGCCAGCGCGGACGGGACGGCAGTATCTCAACGGCTTGCGCGAGCAGGAGCGCGAGATCTGGCTCGAGGGCGAGCGGATCAAGGACGTGACGACCCATCCCCGGCTGAAGAATGGTGCCCGCGCCATCGCCTCGCTCTACGACATGCAGTGCGATCCGAAGTTGCGCGACGAGATGACCTATATCTCGCCGAGTTCGGGCGAGCGCGTCGGACTCTCTTTTATTGTCCCGCGCACCCGCGAAGACCTCGAACAGCGCCGCGTGATGATGCTGAACTGGGCGCGCTCGACCTGCGGCATGATGGGCCGCTCGCCCGATTTCATGAACGTCACCTACGCCGCCTGGGCCGGCGCCGCTGATTATTTTGCGGGAGGGGAGCATGGTCGGCCGGAATTCGCCGAGAACATGCGGCGCTACTACGAATTCATCCGTGAAAACGATCTGACCCTGACCCACTCGCTGATCAATCTGCAGCGCAGCCGCACCGCCTCTGGCGTTTTCAACCTGCAGGAGGGCACGGCTCTGGAGGTCGTACGCGAGACTGACGCCGGCATCGTCGTGCGCGGCGCGCGGATCCTCGCGACCCTGGGGCCGCTCGCCGACGAGATCGGCGTCTACTCGCCGCGCATGGCGCGGCATACCGAGAGGCACAGCCCGTTCGCGGTCAGCTTTGCGATCCCGTGCGGCACGCCGGGTCTCAGATTCCTGTGTCGGGAGAGCTTTGATCTCGGCCGCTCGCATTTTGACCACCCGCTCGGCTCGCGCTTCGAGGAGATGGATTGCGTCGTCTTCTTTGACGACGTGCTGGTGCCGTGGGAGCGCGTGTTCCTTTTGGGCGACGTCGATTTGCTCAATCGCACCGCCGTCGCGACCCACTCAACCGCGCATTCGGCGCACCAGGGGGCGGTCAAGAACCTCGCCAAGGCCGAATTCGTGCTGGGGGTGGCTTTGCTGATGACGCAGACGCTCGGCAATGCGCACCTGCCGAATGTCGAGGAGCGCATCGGCGAATTGATGCTGATCACCCAGCTGACGCGCGCTTGCATGCGCGCGGCCGAGGCCGACGCTAAGCTCGACGAGTGGGGGGTTATGTGCCCCGAGCCGCTGATGGTCGAGAGCCCGCGCAACCTCTTCATGACCGCCTATCCGCGGATGGTCGAAATCATCCAGCTGTTGGGTTCGAGCAGCTTCATGCTGACCCCCACCGAAGCCGACTTTCGGGGCCCGCTTGCCGACCACATCGAGCAATACCTGGCGACCGACAACGCAGAGGCGAGGGACCGGGTCAAGCTCTTCCGGCTCGCCTGGGACATCGCCGGTACCTCGTTCGGCAGCCGCCAGGTGCTCTACGAGCGGTTCTTCGCCAGCGATCCGCTGACCCGGGCGCGCGCGATCGCGTCGATCTACCCGAAGAAAGAGGTCATGGACCGAGTCCTCGAATTCCTCGGGCGCGACGACGACACCCTGTGACCGACGATCGCCTCACCCGCGCGCTGTTGAAGCAGGAGATCGAGGATTTCCTGTATCATGAAGCCGATCTATTGGACGAGCGTCGCTACGACGAATGGCTAGCATTGCTCGCCGAAGACTTGCGCTATTGGATGCCGATGCGGCGCAACGTCAAAGTCGACGACCGCGAGCGCGAATTTACCCGCGAAGGCCGCGACATCAGTTGGTTCGACGAAGGCAAGGAGACCCTGACCCGCCGCGTGCGGCAGATCCAGACCGGCATCCACTGGGCCGAGGAGCCGGTCTCGCGGATCTCGCACCTGCTATCCAACATCCGGATCATCGAGGTAACTCCCTCGACGGCGGAACCCGCCGAGGTTTCCGTCAGATGCCGGTTTCTGGTCTACCGCAACCGCGTCGAGACCGAGACCGACATCCTGGTCGGCAAGCGCGAGGATGTGTTGCGCCGCGCGGGAACAGACTGGCAAATCGCGCGCCGCAAGATCTTGCTCGACCAGAATGTGCTGTTGAGCAAGAACCTCACCTTTTTCTTCTAGGCGGGAGGACGCCAATGGCGACCGCACGGATTTCGGGTTACCGCCCCGGCCTTGTCGACTTGGCGACCGGGCAGATCAGCCGCGAGATCTTTGTCAACGACGAGATCTACCGCGAGGAGCTGGAGCGCGTCTTCGCTCGCGCCTGGCTCCTTGTCGGACACGAGGCCCAGATCCCCAACCCCGGCGATTTCTTCGTCTCGTCGATGGGCGAGGAATCGGTGATCTTGTGCCGCGACCGCGCCGGCCAGGTCCATGTGTTTCTAAATTCCTGCCGGCACCGCGGCATGAAGGTGTGCCGTTATGACGAGGGCAACGCCGCCGTTCTGACCTGCCCCTATCACGGTTGGAGCTACTCGACCGACGGCAAACTCGTCGGCGTTCCCTACTTCCGGGAGGCCTATCACAGCACATTGGACCGGTCGGCCTGGGGTCTCGTCGAAGTCGCGCAATCGTACTCCTACAAGGGCTCGGTGTGGGCCACCTGGGACCCAGCGGCGCCGCCCTTTCTCGAATATCTCGGCGATTTCCTGCCCTATATCGACCTGACCCTCAATTCCTGGGACGGCAGCGACGGGGGCACCGAGATCCTGTGCGGCATCCAGAAATGGCGGGTGCCGTGCAACTGGAAATTCCCGGCCGAGAATTTCTCGGGCGACAGTTACCACAACATCAGCCACCGCTCGGTCGACCTCGTCGGGATCGGGCCCTCCGGCAGCGGTCGTCGTGACATGCCGGAGCTGAACATGGCCAGGAAACTGCACATCGCATTTCCGGAGCGCGGCCATCAAACCACCAGCTATCTGTTGCCCAAGGAGGCTGCACCGCCGCCCGCTTACCAGCACTCTTCGGTCGTGTCGGACTATTTCCGTGAATGCGAGGAGGCGCGGCGCAAGAAGCGCGGCGAATGGGGTCGGATGATCGCCTTGGTCGGTGAGGTTTTTCCGAACACTGCCTTCCTTGCGCGCCAGCCGCGCACACTGGCGGCCTGGCATCCGCGCGGCACGCACGAGACCGAGGTGTGGCGCTGGTTTCTCGTCGACAAAAATGCGCCCGCCGAGGTCAAGGATTTCCTGCGCGACTATTACATCCGCTATTCCGGCCCGGGCGGGATGACCGAGCAGGACGACATGGAGAATTGGAACTACGCGCATGCCGCGAGCCGCGGCACGATCGCCCGCCGCTACCCCTACTGCTACGAGCAAGGGATGGGGGCCGAGGTCGAGAATTACGAATGGGAGGGGTTTCGGGTTCCCGGCACCGTATGCGACCTTACGCAAGCGAAGTCGAGCGAGCACAATCTCAGGAACCTCTACCGGCGTTGGGCCGAGTTCATGGAGGCTGAGAGCTGGGACCAGTTGACGAGCTGGCGCCGGCCGGCCCGCGCCGAGGCGGCCGAATGAGCGAGCCGATCAACATCCGGCAGATTGCACCCGGCACCAAGATCGCGCTGGTCGACGGGGCGGTCGCCGAAATCGTCTCGAACCCAGCGGATGGTGTTTGGGTGTTCGCGCGCTACCTCTCCTCGCCTGGCGATCCCGCGCGCGTCGGCGGCGAAGAGATGATCTTTGCCCAGGACATCGTCGAGATCCGCGAATAGCTCGGGAGGCAAGGCCATGGCCACGGCAGGCGTATCGGGTTACCGCCCGGGTCTCGTGGATTTGAAGGCAGGGCAGATCAGCCGCGAGATCTTTGTCAACGACGAGATCTACCAAGAGGAGCTGGAGCGCCTCTTCGCGCGCGTCTGGCTGTTCGTCGGGCATGAGAGCCAGATCCCCAACCCGGGAGATTTCTTTGTCTCCGGGATGGGCGAGGAGTCGGTGATCCTGTGCCGCGACCGCGCCGGCAAGGTGCACGTATTCCTAAATTCCTGCCGACATCGCGGCATGAAGGTCTGCCGCTACGACGAGGGCAACACACCGGTCTTTACCTGCCCCTACCATGGCTGGAGCTACGGCACCGACGGCAAGCTCGTCGGGGTGCCGTATTTCCGCGAGGCCTATCACGAGAAGCTCGACAAATCGCAGTGGGGCTTGGTCGAGGTTCCGCAATTGTGCTGCCACAAGGGTACGGTATGGGCCTGTTGGGACCCCGAAGCGCCGTCATTTTTCGAATATCTCGGCGAGTTTGTCCGCTATCTCGATCTGACGTTGGACGGCTGGGACGGCAGTGAGGGCGGCACCGAGATCCTGGCCGGCATCCAGAAATGGCGGATCCCGTGCAACTGGAAATTCCCGGCCGAGAATTTCTGCGGCGACAGCTATCACAACATCAGTCACCGCTCGGTCGATCTGGTCGGCATTGGCCCCTCCGGCAGCGGGCGGCGCGACATGCAGGAGCGGTTGATGGCGCGCCGGCTGCAGGTCTCGTTTTATGAGCGCGGCCACCAGACCGGCATCTATCTGTTTCCTGGCGACCGGCCGGCGCCGCCGTCCTATCAGCACTCCCCGATCGTCTCCGAATATTTCGCCCATTGCGAAGAGGAGCGCCGCCGCCGGTCCGGCGAGTGGGCTCGCGTCATCGGCAGCCCCGGCGAGATCTTCCCGAATACGGCGCTACACCCGCGCCAGCCGCGCACGATCGCCGCCTGGCATCCGCGCGGGACGCACCAAACCGAAGTCTGGCGCTGGTACCTGGTCGATAAGGCCGCACCCTCGGAGGTCAAGGATTTTCTGCGCGACTACTATATCCGCTATTCGGGTCCCGCCGGCATGACCGAGCAGGATGACATGGAGAACTGGAACTACGCGCATGCCGCGAGCCGCGGCACGATCGCGCGGCGCTACCCCTACAGCTACGAGCAGGGCATGGGTTTCGAGATCGAGAATTACGAGTTGGACGGGCTAAGAATCCCGGGCACGGTGATGGACATCACCGAGGCCAAGTCGAGCGAGCACAATCTCCGCAATCTCTATCGGCGCTGGGCCGAATTTATGGAATCCGAGAACTGGGACGAGCTCGCGACTTGGCGCCACAACGGCGAAGCGATGGCCGCCTGGGCCGCGGAATGACCCAACGGCCGCACCATCCCCGGCGATTGCCGGGGTGGTGCGGACCTGTACTCGGCTCAGGCCTGCTTGAAGAACCGGTCGGCGTTGCCGCCGAGAAGCTTCTTCGCCGTCTCCGGCTTGAGGCTCTTCCAGGCGAGGATGTTGTCGACCAACTCGGGGAACTGGCACTCCGAGTGCGGGTAATCCGAGGCGTACATCAGCACGTCCTCACCGAGGAAGTGGGTGACATGACTGAACATGTCCTCGCCTTCGTGGTGCTCGATGCTGCAGAAGAACCGGCCGCTCGCCATGTATTCGCTGGGCTTCTGCTTGAGGGGTGCCGTGCCGCCGACATAAATCGCCTGCTCGTCCATGCGCTTTGCCCAGAACGGCAGCCAGCCAAAGCCGCATTCGAGGACACCCATCCGCAAGCTCGGATATTGGTCGAAGAGCCCGCCGCCGATAAACGACCCAACAAACCGCATGGCACCCCAGGGATGGGCGGCTAGACGGCTGAGGAAGATGTTCTCCCAGAGATCCTGATAGCCGGGATAGTAGGGCGGGTTCCACGTAAAGCTGTGGTTGGCGATCGGCAAATCGTGGTCGGCGGCGGCGCGCCAGATCGGGTGCAGGTCGGGGTGGTCGGCCGGGAGATCCTTGGCAAGCAATGGCATCACGGCTACCGCCCATTTCGAGTTTCCCCATTCGCGGATCTCGCGCACCGCCTCGTCCACATTGCGGGAGGAGGCGACGATCATGCTCTTGAGGCGGGTTGGGAACTGCCCGCAAAAATCCGCCATGTGGCGGTGGTAGGCGCGGATTATGCCGATCTCGAGGGCAGGATCGGGCAAGCCGACGAGGC
The DNA here is from genome assembly GCA_963703745.1 of uncultured Alphaproteobacteria bacterium. GTDB lineage: Bacteria > Pseudomonadota > Alphaproteobacteria > ATCC43930 > CGMCC-115725 > AP-15. The sequence goes on from CAVPFL010000005.1 coordinate 190,580, forward strand.
TGAGCCAGGAGGTCGGGATCAGAAAATGGACGTCGGTCCCCTCGTCATCCATATCCTTGACCCGGTTTTCGGCCTGGTCGTCCTGCACCCCAGGCCGCGGCATCTTGCTACCCATCCATCGCGTCTCGCGACCGGTGAAGGCCTCGCGTGGCGCACTCTCGCCAAGCACCCGACGGTAATATTTCGTCCCAACTCGATAGTTATGCAGGCCCTCGACGCCTCCGACCGCCCCTTGTCCGACCGGCAGGCGATAGGCCTCGAGTTCGGCGAGGCGCGGCCGAAACCCCGGGTCGACATAGCGCTCCAGCACCTCTGCAGCCGGGTTGACATGGGTATCGGAATCGTACACGCGGAAGCCGTTCTTCATGCTGCCTCTCCTTCGTTCGGCGCTCATCCTCCTGCGCATCATAGGATCGCAAGGGGCGGTTGTCGACGACGGGGCGCAGTCCGATTTACACGCCGAAATCTTCGGCTCTGTACGAAACTCACAGCTCGATAAGGGAAGCCGCGACCGGCCTTTCCACTTTGGGCGCGTCTCCGTTGGCGGCGAGATAGGTCGCTTTATTGGTTTCAACATTAAATGCGAGCGGCCGCTCGCGCGTGTCGAATTGCGGGCGGGCGAGGATTAGTCCCGCCAATTCGAGATGATTGCCGATGTCGAAGAATTCGATCGTGTCCGGGTGATAACGGGCAAACTGCAAAAAGGTGTGCGTGCGGGAGGCGATCACCCGGCAGCCCAGTTCGAGCGATTGCGAAATCGGGCCGGAGGAGGATTGCCCGACCTCCAGATAAGGAAAGACCACCGCGTCGCAGACTGCCATCCCTGATAGGAAGTCGCCATCGCTCTGCGCGCCCAGGAAATGAATCCGGCTCGACAGGTCTTTGGGATGCTCGACGAGGAGATCGCGCATCGATCCGTCGACGGAGAAAGAAACGCCGGGCGCGCTGGCGCCCGGGTGCGCTCGTGTTCGCTCGGCGACGCTCGTATCGATATAACCGGCATCGAATAATGACGAGACGACCGGGTCGATCGACTGGTGCCGCCTGATCTCATTGGGGTGGACCCCGCCGAAAATCAGCAGATGGTATTCCTCTGGCAAGTGGTGGAGTGCCCGCACGACAGTGTCGAAACCCTTGTATCGGCCGAGAAAACCAAAGACTCCGATCAGCTTGCTCTGTGCCGGCACCGCGTCCAAGACCGGGAATTTCGCGCGCGAAGCAGTGCGGCGGATCTCCTTCGCTTCGGCAACATCGATGAAGGACAGCGGATGATCGTAAACATAGCGCATGCCGTGAACATACTTCATGTGCCAGAGATCGCGACGCGTGTGAACAACCACCGCGACAGGCTTGAAGCGCTGAGCACGGCGCAGGCGGCTGGCAATGCCGGCCGAGAGCCGGTTTGCGCGCATATAGCCGGACCTCATTGCGATCGCCTTGGTGAAATTGAACCGGCAAATCTCCCTAAACCACTCCGCAAAGTCGAATGCCTCCGACAACATGATCGAGTGAAACGTCACCGAAAGCCGAGGTGATGCCCGCACGATCCAATTAAAACGACGAAAGATATCGCCGCAGCCGCGGCCCAATGTCCCGTGTTCGAGCTGGAGATTTACAGTGTCGTAGTGCCTGATCTCTCGGCAGATGGCTTGAATGTGTCTATCACCGAATCTTCGGACGCGGCGATGAGTGCTGCGCAGCAGGAATTGGTTCAACTGGAACACGGTTACGTCAAAAACGTCGCCGAGTTGTCGTTCGAGACTACGGGTGTAGGCGGCGATGCCGCACAGATCGTCGTGGGTGGAAACCACCGCGAGTCTGGTGCGAGCAGTCCGGCTGGCCCTCCGCAAGGGTGACACCTTGGTCGCGGCAGGGGCTAAGACGGAAGGTTGAGAATCGAACTCCAGCGTCGTCATGATTGCATCCTCCGCCGGCCCAGTATCGGTTTAACCTGATCAAAGCACATTATGGACGCAGGTGGTCTCGTATGGACTGAAGAATGAAGCCGCCGATCATCCACACGGCGAAGGCCACCCCAGTAGCCACGGCGACCGATTGCAGCCGCCGTGGATACAGCGGTTCCTCAGGGAGCGTCGGCCGGACGAAGGTGGCGAGATAAACTTGCTGGCGGTCGGCGTTGATGCGCGAGCGGTCGAGGGCCTGCAGCGCGTGCTGATAGGTATTCTCCGCGAACGTTCGCTCGCTTTCGAGCTGTTCGTACGAGCCCATCACCCGGGAAAGAGCTTCCGATCGCGTCTTTTCGGTATCTGTGACCTCGCTCTCGACCGCCCGGCGTTGTGCCTCGAGCGATTGGACGCGAGCCTCCAGCATTTTGATCGAGGGAGCGTCGTCACGCATATAGTGCTTTAAGGTGGATAGTTCGGTGTCGGCCCGAACGAGTTCGTCCCGAACCCGTCCGGCGAGCGCCACGGTCGCATCCGCGGTCTTGCGCGGATCGATGATGCCTTCTTTGTCGCGGAAGTCGCGTAGCCGGATAAGCGCTGATTTGAGACGCTTTTCGGCCCGGCCCACCTCCTCTTCGGCATCTCGCAACGCGTCACGGCGGGCCCGTGCCGACAACTCGTTCACCAGCCGCTCGGAGGAGGCAAGGATGCCCTCGGCCAGGCTGAGGGCATCTTGCGGTGTGAAGGCGCGGGCCCTGACCACAATCGTCCCGTTGGTCGCGTCGAAGAATGCGTCGACTTGCCTCTTCCAATAGCGGACCAGCTCCTCGATTGACACTGGCAGATCGAGGCGGACCGGCCAATCAGCCTCGGAGCGCGAAAACATCTGCCGCAAGTCGACCGTCGCGCTCAGATCGTCGATGATCGCGCGGCTGGCGAGGTACTGCACGACGACGTAAGAATCCAGGCCCATCGGCGAAGGTGCGATGCTCTCCTGAAGAAATAGGGCTGGGTCATGGCGCTCCGGTTCGGCAGAGCGCAGGGCGAAGCGAAATTCTGCGACGTATTGGTCAGCAGCAACGACGAAATAATACGCGGCAGTGATCAATGCCGGTAACACGACGACAATCACGAACGACCACCACCCCAGCCGTGACCGCCGGGGTGGTGGGGCGACCGTGCTCTGTAGGTGATCGAAGACGACTGCTCTAGCGCCTCCTTCCGAGGGAACGGGAAGCGCGCCGGCGCTGGCCGGTGTGAGGACTGCCCGGTTGGACTCCCCTCGCAATGAGCGACCGGCTCCGCCATCAGGTAATCGCTTGCGCTCGGCTGCTGGTACCGCCGCCATTACTGACCTTCCTGCACCATGCGGTGATATCGACCGAGCGCGGTATCGATGTCATCGAATAACGTGAGTTCGCCATTGGCTAGAATGGCGCCTCTCTCGCAATATTGGCGCAGCGTGTGAGTGTTGTGGGTCACAAGAATGATGTCGGAGCACTGCATGCGTTCGCGGAAGGCTTCCGCGCATTTCTGACGAAAACGCTGGTCGCCTACCTCGGTCACCTCGTCGATCAGGTAGAGATCAAAGTTGAGAGCGAGGCAGGTTGCGAAGGCGAGCCGGGCCCGCATGCCAGCCGAATAGGTATTGACCGGCATATGCAAATATTCGCCCAACTCGGAGAATTCCTCCACAAAGTGGAGCACGCTACGCATCGCCGCCCCATAGATTCGGGAGACAAACGCGACGTTCTCGCGGCCGGAAAGAGCACCGTGAAAGGTGCCGCCGAAGCCCAGCGGAAACGACACCCGAGCATTTCGTCGGACAACTCCGAGATCGGGAATCTCCGACCCGGCAATCAATCGAAGCAATGTCGACTTGCCCGCGCCATTGACTCCGAGAACTCCAAAATTTTTCCCGGATTCAAAGGTGACGCTGACGTTGTCGAGCACGGTCCTTCGCCCGCTCCGCGTGCGATAGACTTTGGAAACCCTGTCGAGCGTAATCATAGCGGCTCGTAAAGACGGCGGCGCAGTCCGCGCTCGAGGCACAAGCCCGCCGCCACGCTCAGGACAGCCACGATTGCCAGATAAGACCGATCAAGCCAATGCGGCTCGTACTCTGGAAAGAAGCTCGAGCGAAACCAGTCGACTGCGTGCAATATCGGATTCCAGGCGAGAATATCGCGGATCCAATCCGGCATCATCCCCGGCACGTAGAAGATTCCAGAACAGAAATACAGCGCACGGGTCAGTTGCGCCCAAATTTTATCCCATGATTTGACGAACGCATTGATGACAGCATTGATGAAGCCAATCCCGCAACCAAACAGCGAGACGGCAATGACCGACGCCGACAATGCCGGAAGATTGCGGGGCAACAGGCCAACCCCAACCGCAAAAAAACCCGCCAATAGCATTATCGCCACGATCACATCAGTGAGAAGCTCGACCAAGCCTCGCGCCATGATCACATCGAACGTACTTACCAATGGCAGTTGGAGTAGCGCAGCGCTGCTGCTGACCGCATTGGTCATGCTGCTGCTGGTGTGGACGAATAAGTGATAAGGGATGATCCCGGTATAATAAAAAATAAAGAACTTGTCACCGATCGGCGGACGACCGCGCATCATCACAGCGAATACAAGAGATAGCATTAGGATGTGCAACACGGGTTCTAGCAATGCCCACCCGTATCCGAGCTTGGACTCTGCCAGCCGGGTACGGGTTTCGCGGATCATCAGCGCGTAGATGACGCGCAACTGGGTTTGCAGCGCCGCGCAAATTGTCGGTCGCGGCCGCGACTCCCGGCGCCGGCGCAATGGACGCTCGCTCAAGACGACGTAATCGCCGTCAATCATTTCCAATCGCCGATGCAAGACCTGGAGGATCGCCTGGGCATATTCCGCGTTGTCCGGGGATGCTCGGATCAGCTCTCCGCCGATGGCCAGCGCCTCGATGAACCGGCCGCTGTCGAAATACACGGTCAATTGCGATCGTTTAGTGTCGGGGTTTGAGGGATCGAGCGCAGCGGCCCTACCAAAGGCCTCTGCCGCCTCGTCAAGGCGACCCAATCGATAAAGCAGATTTGCTCTATGCAAATGATATTCTGCCGCCTCGGGCGAGAGATCCAGGGCGCGATCGATTGCCGCGAGGGCATCCTCCGTTAGACCGCGCAGCATTTGGGTTGCGGAGAGCAGCCTAAGCGCGACGGGGTCCTCTCTGTGGATATCGACGGCATTGAGGATAATTGCAGCGGCCTCGTCATATCGATTTGTCCGCAACAGAAGCTCGGTTGCATGGAGCGCGCTGAGGCGATCCGCGGGCGCAAGCGCAACAGACCGCAGTGCTAATGCGACCGCCTGTTCGCTCTGGTCTAACGCAAACAGCGTTGCGGATAGATGGCGCAGCACCCCCGCGTCAGCAGGATCGAGGGCCGCGGCACGCACCAGGTAATATGCAGCCTGCGCAGGTCGGCCGACGCTTTCGAGGAGACCAGCCGCGTGAAGGGCGAATTCAAACGAATGCGGCTCGAGGTCGCTGGCCTTTCTGCCGTGTGATGCAGCGCGATCGAGCTGTCCGGCTGCGGCAAAGGAGCCGCTCGCGTGACGATGACCCTCGGCCCAGTGAGGCCGGATCGCCAGGAGCCGCTCGTAGGCTGCTGCCGCTTCTTCGTGTTCCCCGCAATTGCTGAACACCCAGGCACACAAATTAGCGATTTCTTCTTTTTCGGGGTGCAAGTCGAAGGCACTGCGGGCGCACTCGACTGCAACCTCGCGGCTGCCCTTGTGGTAGAGCGCCTCGCTCAACCGACCATAGATCCAGGCGCGCTCCTGATCGGGGACCTCCCGATGCCCGAGATAAAACCGGCATGCCTCGAGATCGCCCGCAGAAGCGGCACCGATCACCGATTGACGAATTTCACCAAGGTCGTTCAACTGCGCGGTACTCTCGGAGCGCTAAAGGGTTGACTTTGACGTTGCGAGCGCCGGCGGCCCCCGGCGCTGGGCGGGATCAGCGCGCTGGATGCGCGTCCTTGCAATCACCGGCCTCCGCCGGACCGTCGCCGCACGTTTCGTCGAGTCCACGTCTGCTCAAGTTGTGTTTAGGGCCTCACATCATGCGTTTTATTCTGTCAAAATCAAGGTAAATTTTCAAGGGCGTCCAGTTGAAGTTCAATGTCGCACAAATATTACCAAAATTTATGATAAATTATTGGAGTTAATTAGTTACCATCGTGGAACCCAGTGTCCGGATCCATGCACATGGTTCTCAAACCGAGCCTCGATCGCTCCGACGACGAACCGTAGCCGAGCAAGGCGCAAGGGTGATCGACTGGCAAGGATGTCGGAGGCGTCAGCCCTCTGCCGCCGCCTCGACTTCGGGCATCGCCTAGCGCTGCGGCGCCGGCCGTCTCGGAAGGCCCGCTGGTGCGAGTCGCCGGTGACGATCCACTGGCAATGGCGGGACTATTTGCGGATGAGATCCGGGCGTGACTCACGCGGAGAATCTGCCCACTTCACTCCTCGTCGCGACCCGCCGATCGCCCGACTAGCGGCGGGACGGCGCCGAATTAACAATTCCAGACCTTTCCCGCCATCGCCCCGGAAACGGGAGGTTCGACCCTTCCGGACATTCGGCCCGATGTATAAAAATCGAGACTTCTGCAATGTTGGGACTTTTCAGAATGGGGCTATCAGACTGTGACCAGCTGCGTGACGAAATAACGCTGAAGACGCGAGATATTAAATTACAGCTTTCGTTGCTCTACGGAGAGCGCCGCGTTCGACCGGAGCTCATCGAATCGGTTCTCCGAAGAGCGATAGGCATACCATTCCGCTCGATCCGGATGAAATCCCTTTTGGGATCGCTGTCCCATTGCAGGTCGAGGAGGCATTTCTTCTCCTTAACGTTGCCAAGCGCATTACGTATGGCATCTATGTATTGGGAGACTGTTATCCGGTCGCGGTAGCAGTTAAACCGAAGGTAGCTCTTGCTGCCGACCCTCTTCGGGTTCTCCTCACGCAGAAGTCGGATCACGTCGGATCGGAGGGGATCAGTTCCGTCATCCATGCGTGGTCGCGCATCGCTTCCACCTCCTCCCAAGGCTTGCACGCCGCGCCATACTTGTTCGACTACTGAATCAGGCGGTCGAAGCGCCGAGCTTTGAGTAAGCCCCAAACGACTATTTTTTTCAACTGCGGCTCTATCTCCCGCCCTTTCATTACCCACCATTCGCCAGACTTCATCTCAGTGGGGATGTTCGGTGCCGTGGGCCCGACGACCAACGCGCAAAATGTCGAGCCGCGCCAAGCGTAGCCGTTCGCATCAAACCGTGTATTGGCAATCTTCTCGTAGATGCTCTCATACACAAATCCATAGAAGACGACGAATTTCGGGCCGTTAGTTTCCAGTCGCTCTTTCAGTATCGCTATTCTCCGGTCTCGGTGTCCATTGCTGTCCACCGTTGCGGCAAGATTCTTCGCATGAAGTGCCGACACCTCAAGCAATGCGGTGTCTCCATTTAGAGTGCCCCAGCTGTCTCGTTGGTAGATACTCACGGAATCCAAATCTGCTGGTTTCCCTTTGTAGCCCAACAGCAGTTGAATGAGCCTTCTCCACGTTGGTTGAGTTGGCGGTCGATGTCCGCCATGCCATTTCGTGAATTTTGTGCCAAGGTGGTGCGCGCGGCAGTCGACTAGTTCTGTTCCGCCAAGCCGCATCCACTCTTCATATGAAGCATGATCGTCGGTGCCGCCTGGCTCCATGCCGATGAACCAATAGGGTGCATCCCATCGGCCATAGCCAACCAGTTGCGAGCAGCGAGCGCTTTCAGATCGTCCATGGGCGTCGTCCGTTCTCCGCTGCGAAAGCTAGATTAGCTTCGCCGATTTCTGTAAGCAGGTTTCGGGAATCTTTGCAACAGTGCGCCCCGCTTAATTGCAAAACAAAGATTTCTTACCGCGGCGCCTCGTCAGGGGTAGGGCCGTCACTCATTTCGATCTGTCCGGACATGTTGCTATTACCCACTCCGGTCAACGTCGGTCAAGACGCCTTCGTTGCCGAACGCAAACTCGTGTCATCGTTGCAACCATTGGTAAACACGCCCATGTCCGGGTCATGAACCTTGAACTGACCGATGCGGAAACCGCAGCCCTTCTGAAAGAGCTAGGCTAGAGATCGGGGATCGCCATCCAGCGAGAGCCGCAATTCCGGGCCAAGCAATTACCCGATCATCCGGCGTGTGAATTCTCGCAGGTAGTCGATGAGCTCGTCTGACGCGGCTGCGGCCCTCTCTTCGTTCTCGCTCACGATCGCCCGGGCCACCGCGGCGTGCAAGCGCGCCGTGCGCGGCAGGTCTGCTGCCTGTTTGTAGTAGGCATACCAGAATCGGCGCGAAAGCCCGCTCAGCATTCCCAGAGTTGCCGTGCCGAACTCGTTCCCAGCCGCCTCCAGGAGCAACAGGTTGAATTCGCGATCCAAGCGCATGAAAGTCAGGTCGTCGGCTCGCCTGGCCGCCTGGTCCATGCCGGAGGCGATCTGCCGGAACCGCTTGCGTTGCGGCTTTGACGCGCGCCGCGCGGCGCCGCGTACCATCAGTCGCTCCAGTTCCCGCCGCACCTCCAACAACCGGAGCTGGGCTGCAACGTCGATCTCCGACACCACCACGCCGCGGCGTGGCATGATGACGACCAGCCCTTCCCGGGCGAGGCGCTGCAGGGCCTCGCGGACCGGCGTGCGGCCGACGCCAAACCGCTCGCTGAGCTGGGCTTCGGAAAGGATGGCGCCGGGTGGAATACGCAGCGTTGCGATTTCCTCCTCAAGCTCGCTGTGCGCTTGATCGGCCAGCGTCTGCGGCAGCCCCCACTCGGAAGAGTGGCGACTGTCTTTGGCTGCTTGACCGGCGCTGCCGCGCTTGTTCGCCCGGGCGGCCCGGGCTTCAGCGGCCGTGGGCCGGGCGCGTGTATCGGCCGTCGCTGACATGCCAGTCAGATACCACCTGCCCGATCGTCAAGCAAAAGATAGCCGCCTATACCGCCTCCCCCAGCTCTCGCCTGGCACAAGCCGGGACATGTCTGGGCTCCGAACGCCACCGACGGCGAGGGCGCAGGCGCAGCCCCGTGTGCCTTACCCCGACCACCTGGCGCACGATGACGAGAACGATTGCACGCCCAATCGCTCACCTGGAAGATCCCGAATGTTAGGACGTAGCGTCTGTGGTCGTCTTCCTGGCGTCCGACGCGGGCAGATGATCCTTGAAACGGGTAGCAAAATACATAAGGCAGTTAAGACATGGCAACCATCGGTCTAAATGAACATCCGTCTGCCGTGATACCCACCCGACGGGCGCTGTTGACCTCGACCGCGATGTTGTTGGTTACACGAGCGGCGGGGGCACGAAGCTTGGCGGGCGGGGGCGGACTGCCGTGGAAGCCGTTTGCCGGCGATCCGCCAGTGGCGGTGAAGCCGGGCCCGTGGGTGTTCTTTACGCCCGAGGAAGGGGCGGCCGTCGAGGCGCTGGTGGATCGGCTGATCCCGCCCGATCCCGAAACCCCGGGTGGCAAAGACTGCGGCTGTGCGGTCTTCATTGACCGCCAGCTGGCCGGCGCTTACGGCAGCCGGAGCGGTCTTTACATGAGCCCTCCTTTCGGACAGGGGACGCCGGAGCAGGGTCTGCAGTCGCCGGTGACGCCAGCGCAGCTCTATCGCCGGATGCTTCCGGCGCTCGATGAATACTGCCGCTCTACTTATGCCGGGCGGGCCTTCGCGCAGCTGCCGGACAGCGAGAAAGACCGGCTCATCACCGGCATGGAAAATGGCTCGCTGCAGCTGCAGGGGCAGAGCACAATACCATTTTTCGAAACATTATTGGAAGATACGCGCTACGGCTTCTTCGCCGACCCGGTCTATGGCGGCAACCGCGATACGGCGGCGTGGAAGATGATCGGTTTCCCGGGCGCGCGCTACGACTACCGCGACTGGGTCGAACGGCACAATGAGCGCTATCCCCACCCGCCGATCAGCATAGCCGGGTTCACGGCACTATCCCAGCCGCAACAGTGACCGCGAGGCGTGTGACAATGGCGACAAAGCTGCCGGCGACCGACATCGTCATCATCGGCCTGGGCTGGACCGGCTCGATCATCGCCGAGTCGATGACCAGAGCCGGCTATAATGTGGTCGCGATCGAGCGGGGGCCGTGGCGCGATACCGCGACCGATTTCCCGCCCAGCTATGCGCCCGATGAGCTACGTTATGCCGTGCGACTTGACCTGTTCGTGCGGCCGGCGCAGACGACATTCACCTTTCGCAATAACTCGAGTCAGACGGCGCTGCCGATCCGCGAGTGGGGCGCATTCCTGATGCCCAATGGCACCGGCGGTGCGGGGGTTCACTGGAACGCACAGACCTGGCGTTTCCTGCCGACCGACTTCGTGCTGAACACCCATCTGACGCAGCGTTATGGCGCGAAATTCTTGCCTCCAGACATGACCATCCAGGATTGGGGCGTCACTTACGACGAGCTCGAGCCGCATTACGACACCTTCGAATATCTGTGCGGCACGTCGGGAACCGCCGGGAACCTCAAAGGCCAGAAGCAACCGTTTGGCAATCCGTGGGAGGGACCGCGGTCGCGGCCCTATCCGACACCGGCGCAGAAGCAGCCCTATGGGCCGGTGCTGTGGGCCGAAGCGGCGAAAGAGATGGGCTACAGTCCGTTCCCGCAGCCTTCCGGAAATCTGTCTCAGGCCTATACCAATCCACTCGGCGTGACACTGGGCCCGTGCACGTATTGCGGGTTCTGCGAGCGCTTCGGCTGCGGCAATTATTCGAAGGCGAGCCCGCAAACAACAATCCTGCCGGTGCTGATGCGGCGGAAAAATTTCGAGGCGCGCACCGAATGCGAGGTTACTCGCATCAATCTCGACAATACCGGCAAGTGAGCGACCGGCGTCACTTATGTCGACACTGAGGGTCGCGAATGGGAGCAGCCAGCCGATATGGTCTTCCTCTGCGCCTTCCAAATGTTCAACGTGCAATTACTGCTGCTCTCCGGCATTGGCCAGCCTTATGATCCGAACACCGGCCAGGGGGTCATCGGCCGGAACTTCTCTTATCAGGTCACATCCGCCGTTCAAGGATTTTTCGACAACAAGATCTTCAATACTTTCATCGCCAGCGGCGCGATTGGCATGACCATCGACGATTTCAACGGCGACAATTTCGATCACGGGCCTTACGGTTTCGTCGGCGGCGGCTATATGGGAATGGCGCAAACCAATGCGCGCCCGATCGAGACGACGCCGGTGCCGCCGGGCACGCCGCGATGGGGCGCCGCCTGGAAAAAGGCGGTCAAGGACAATTACCTAAGTACGATCCTGCCGGCGACGCATGGCAGCTGCTACAGCTACCGTGACTGCTACCTGGATCTCGACCCGACATACAAGGACCGCTTTGGCCGGCCATTGATGCGGCTGACCTTTGATTTCCACGAAAACGAACTCCGGATGTCGCAATTCCTGACCGACCGGCTCGCGGGAATCGTGCAACGGATGGGACCGCGGCAGATCGTCAAGCTGCCGCGCACCGGCCATTGCAGTATCATCCCGTACCAGACCACGCACACCTGTGGCGGCGCGATCATGGGCACCGACCCGAAGACCAGCGCGCTGAACCGCTATCTGCAGAGCTGGGACGTGTACAATCTGTTCGTGACCGGCGCCACAAATTTCCCGCAGAACGCCGGCTACAATCCAACCGATACTATCGGAGCGCTGACCTACTGGTCGCTCGACGCAATTCATAAGCAATACTTGAAAAACCCGGGACCGCTGGTCCACGCCTGAGGAGCCGCTCCATGCGTCACATCCTTCTCGCTTGTGCACTGCTCCTGGTCGGCACTGCAGCGGGGAGCGCGCGGAACCCGGACAAGCAGGCGTTCGAGGGCATCGAGCACGGTCGCTACATGGCGATGGCTGCCGACTGCACCGCCTGCCACACGGCGCCCGGCGGCAAGCCGTTTGCCGGCGGTGGCGCCCTCGAAACGCCGTTCGGCACCTTGCTCGCGCCGAACATCACGCCGGATGTGACGACCGGAATCGGCGGCTGGACCGACGACGAATTCGCCAACGCACTGCAAAACGGCATCGGGCACGGCGGCATCCATCTCTACCCGGCGATGCCCTATCCCTATTACACGAAAATGACGCGCGAGGACGTGATCGCGATCCGCGCGTATCTCGATACCGTGGAATTGGTCCAGAATAAGGTGATTGCGAACCAGCTACCGTTCCCGTTCAATCAGCGCGAGACGATGATTGGCTGGAACGAGCTGTATTTTAGACCGGGCGAGTTCAAGCCCGACCCCGGCAAACCGCCGGAATGGAACCGCGGCGCCTACCTCGTCGAGGGCGCCGAGCATTGCGGCTTATGCCACACCTCAAAGAACGTGATGGGGGGCGACGAGAACAGTCAGGCGATGCAGGGCTCGGTGCTGCAGAACTGGTACGCGCCCAACATCACCGGCAACCGCCGGGTCGGCATCGGCGACTGGACGGTCGAGGACATCGCCCTTTACTTGAAGACCGGGCGCAACCGCTACGACATCGCCTCCGGGCCGATGGCGGACGCGGTCAGCCATTCCACCTCGCATCTGACCGATGCCGATTTGCGCGCGATCGCCGTTTATTTGAAGGATCTGCCGCCCGGCGGCGCCGAGCTGCCGCAGCAGGTCGCCGGGCAGGATCCGGCGATGCAGCGGGGGCAGGCGATTTACAACCAGCAGTGCGCCGCGTGCCACACTGTCGCAGGAGAGGGTATCGTCGGGCTCTTCCCGCGGCTCTCTGGCGCGCCTCTCGTGCAGCAATCGCAGGCCACCAGCCTGATCCGTGTCGCGCTCGAAGGCTCGCGCGCCGTCGCCACCGACGGCGCTCCAACCGGCCCCGCGATGCCGTCCTTCGCCTGGAAACTGTCGGATGCCGATATCGCCGCGGTCATCACCTATATTCGCAACACGTGGGGCAATGCCGCGCCTCCGGTCACTGCCGGTGAGGTCGGCAACATGCGCCAGGCCCTGCACCGGGCGGCGCAGGGGCCTTGATCACAAACGGAGTGCACTGAATGATCAAACCCATCGCTATTGCGGCAGCGACCCTGTTCGCTGCGGTCCAACCCGCCCTCGCGCAAGGCGGCGCACCGCAGGGTGCGCAGCGACCGTCAGTCCTCGGGCAGACCGGAACGATGTACGACGGCAACAACGCCAACCTGCAACTGCCCGCTGAACAAAATGCCTCGTACGAGGACAGGTGGGCCGGTTATCAGCCGCACTCCGAGGCCTCTTGGTACTTCGGCGTTGGCGATCTGTGGTACGCCGGTAGGTGGGTCGGGTATCAGCCGAACCTGGGGTCGAGCAGTGCTGGGCCCGTTTCGGGGGTTGCCACCGGGACTGCCGGGAGTTCACTCAGCGGCACCAGCGGAGTTGGCGAGCATTGATCGCCGCCAGACATGCACACCGTTCGCTTCACTCGGCCTGTTGCTGATGTCCGGCCTCGCTTGCAGGCAAACCGTGGGTGTCCTGACACACTTGCCGTGCCGGAGACCGCCCCCGAAGCGGTGGCCGCGGACGCCCGGATGTGGGAGTGGGTCGGCATGCGGGTGGTAATTACAAATTTGACCCGATGAACGACCTTGTCCTCGAGCACGGGCTCTCCTTCGCTGATCTTTACACGAGCGGCTGATGACGGCGCGGCGCGATCCGCAGGTGGTCGATCGGCTCGACGAGGCGAATCTGCTCGTCGAGCTGGCGCCCCATCTCGAGGACTTTTATCGGCGAGTTGTTCGGGATCGCAGCGGAGAGCCGTGACCTCCAGGCGCGTCATCACGAGCTGGCGCCGCTTTATTCGGTCAAGCGGCTATTTGTGCAGCGCCGCGCCGTCAAGGGCGTTAAAGAAACAGATGCGATCGCGATCGACGGGCCGGCGCTGGCCGCCGAGCTCGACCACACCCTCGGGTGAGAGGGTATTGCTGGTCGGCGGCGGCCTCGGCAATGCGGTCTTGTTCTCGATCGGCGCCGCGTTCCGCGCGCGCGGCTCGCGGGTGCTCTATTTCGCCGGCTACAAGCGCGTGCAGGACCGCTACAAGGTCGAGGAGATCGAGCACGCCGCCGATTGCGTCGTATGGTGCTGCGATGAGGGGCCGAGCTTTGCGCCTAGCCGGCCGAGGGATCGCACCTTTGTCGGCGACATTGTCGAGGCGATCGGGGCCTATGGCCGCGGCGCGTTGGGGCCGGTCATGATCCCATTGTCAGCGGTCGACCGCATCATCGCGATCGGCTCCGAGGGCATGATGGCCGCCGTCGCCGAAGCGCGCCAGGCGGGCCTCAAGCGCTATTTCCGCCCCGACCACCGCGCGATTGCGTCGATCAACTCGCCGATGCAGTGCATGATGAAGGAGATCTGGGCGCAGTGCCTGCAGCGCCATCATGACCCGGTGACCGGTACCGAGACGGTCGTCTTCTCCTGCTTCAACCAGGACCAGGAGATGGACAACGTCGATTTCCGCACCCTGCGCCGCCGCCTATCGCAAAACGGCGTCCAGGAAAAGCTGACCAAGCTTTTGGGTCGACCGCTGCCTGCAACATCTGCGCGAACGCCCCGCATCGCGGCGGAGTAGGTGTGCGCCCGCCGACGATCATGTTATCGGCTCCAAGGGTACGGCCGGTTACGGATCAAGAGCCCGAGGAAACCGACGCGAGGCAGCTACGCATCGATCCCGCGAGAGCCGCAATTCCGGGCCAAGCAATTACCCGATCATCCGGCGTGTGAATTCTCGCAGGTAGTCGATGAGCTCGTCTGACGCGGCTGCGGCCCTCTCTTCGTTCTCGCTCACGATCGCCCGGGCCACCGCGGCGTGCAAGCGCGCCGTCCGCGGCAGGTCTGCTGCCCCCTGGTAATAGGCATACCAGAATCGGCGTGAAAGCCCGCTCAGCATTCCAAGAGTTGCCGCGCCGAACTCGTTCCCGGCCGCCTCCAGAAGCACAGGTTGAATTCGCGATCCAAGCGCATGAAAGCCAGGTCGTCGGCTCGCTTGGCCGCCTGGTCCATGCCGGAGGCGATCTGCTGGAAACGCTTGCGTTGCGGCTTTGACGCGCGCCGCGCGGCGCCGCGTACCATCAGTCGCTCCAGTTCGCGTCGCACCTCCAACAAGCGGAGCTGGGCTGCGACGTCGATCTCCGACACCACCACGCCGCGGCGTGGCATGATGACGACCAGCCCTTCCCGGGCGAGGCGCTGCAGGGCCTCGCGGACCGGCGTGCGGCCGACGCCAAACCGCTCGCTGAGCTGGGCTTCGGAAAGGATGGCGCCGGGTGGAATACGCAGCGTTGCGATTTCCTCCTCAAGCTCCCGGTGCGCTTGATCGGCCAGCGTCTGCGGCAGCCCCCACCCCGAAGACTGGCGGGCGTCGTCGGCTGTCTGGCCGGCGCTGGCGCGTCTGTTCGCCCGGGCGGCCCGGGCTTCAGCGGCCCTCGGTCGGGCGCGTGTATCGGTCGTAGCTGACATGCCAGTCAGATACCACCTGCCCGATCGTCAAGCAAAAGAAGCCGCCCGCACCTGCTCTAACTGTCCGCGAAGAACCCTGCCATTTCGCAGCGCATTCGGGCCCTGAGAAGCTTCGCGCGCCGGGCTCTCGCCGTCGTCACAACGACCGGAGGAGGCCGAGTCTCCTCGCCATCACCGATAATGGCTCGGGCCGCGCGGGCTGCGGGCCACGCGCCTGGGCTTCTTTATAAGATTGCCACATCCAGTCCTGCGGTTCTTGCCCGCCACGCTTGAACCAGTCGAGCATCTGGGCGGTCGAATCGACCTGGTCGTCGTGTTTGCCCTTTGGAAACACCGTCAGCTCGTGCAGGTATTCGGCGAGCCACGCCGCCTCTTTGGGCAGATGCACGAAGCCATTCTCGATCATAGCGGTCTGCGCGTGCATACGCATGACCTTGTCGGATTGCGGCTGGTAGCGGGTGACCGCATGCAGCCCTTGTCCGATTAGCTCCTGGATCAGCTGGGTGCCGGACGCCTTGTCCTCGATCAATACGACGTCAGCCTCGAAGGCCTGGCACTGCTCGCATACCGCGCGCTTTAATTCGGGGTACTCTATGCGCCGGCTCAGCACGTGCACCAGGTACAGGTCCTTGCCTTTGATGCCCCAGGTCGTGCAGACGCTAAAATCGCTGAGCTCAGAGGCCTTGTTGGCGATGTCCCAGCTCTGCACGACATGGTCGAATTTCTCGGGCCGCTCGTTTGGCGCATAGCTTCTAAACCAAGCTCCCTTGACCATGCCGCCGCCCAATGGCGTCGGCATCTGCTGGTACTGGCCGGCAAAGTTGTATTCGCCGATCGTGCGGCGGATCTGGTCGAGGATCGCGCGCGGCTGGCGCTCCGGATGCAATACCTCACCGCGCTGCCGGGTAAATAAATACTGGCCCAACTCGGTATCGAGCGCCCAAACCTCGTCCTCCTCGGCGATCGCCGGAAAGCTCACGACCTCCCAATCTTCCTGGGCCAGCACGTGGCCGGCGAGATCGTCCCCCGGGTCACGCCCGGGGGCAGGCTCTCTTGCAGACGGTGCATGATCAGGATGATCGCCCCGCTCCGCGTGTCGTTCAGCTGGCTGTAAAGGGTGTGGTCGAACCAGTCGTTGGCCGCCTGGCGCTGGGTTTGTGACAGCGCCTCCTCGGGCTTCAACGGATCGTCGATGATGATGTCGGCGCCGGGCACGGTGAGCACCCCGCCGACCGAGGTGGCGAGCCGGCAGCCCTGGGCCGTGGTCTCGAACTCGGACATCGCTCGCCGTTGCGCCGACAGGCGGGTAGCAAAGAGCTGCCGGTACCAGGCGCTGGCGACGATCTGCTGGCAGTCACGCGACAGTTTGTCGGCGAGGTCCTGGGCGTAGCTGACGCACAGGATCCGGGCGCTCGGATCATGGCCGAGGCACCAGGCCGGAAACGAGACCGAGGCCAGGTGCGACTTCAGATGGCGCAGCGGCTCATTGATGATCAGCCGCCTGATCCGGCCCCCGCGGACCGCGTCCAGCTTTGCGGCGATGATGTCATGATGCCAGCTCGACACGAACAAGGTCCGGGGGTTGAGCTCGCGGAAGCAATGCTGTGCGAAGCTCGCAAAATCGGCGTGAAGCAGCGCCTCATACTCGCTCGCAATATGGGTTTCGGACGTCGTCATGCGGCAGATCGCGTTTGCTCCGTGGTCTCCGCGTCGCGGCCATCGGGTCTGTTGTCGACACCACCCCGTCGCGCGGCCCAGGGACAACCGCTGCACATGTTGCGGCGCAGCCTGGCGATCAGCTGTTGTACGACCTCTTTGTCGGTCGGGCCGAACGGGGATTTTGCCGTAGCTTCTGGCTCCGCCTTCTTTTCGATGTCCCGCAGCATGTCGATCAGCATCTTGGTGGCCCGCAGCTCGGCCGAGGCCGATTTGTTGACCAGCTGGGCGATCACCGCCTCGCGCTTGCTGACCTGACGGCGTTTCCCGTTCTCGGTGACGGTCACCTTCTCGTTGAGTGCCGCGGCGAGCAGCGCAGGCAGGTTTTTGCCGGCCGACCGCGCGGGTTGCCGGACTGGCCCTTCTTGAAACGGGTGTGCACCGGCGGCTTGGATAGTTCGCCGCGTATTCGCGTTCGGTCTCAGACATCTTGCCCTCGGGGAAGTTTGCGCCCATTTATCATTGCGAATCGAAAATTGTCAATATATCAATATGATTGTTGCAAATGGACTCTGCCCTGCTCTCACCCTGATAGCCCGATTCCGCCCCCTGCGGGACGAAGTCGGGACCCCTGCTCGCAGGCCCCGGAGCACGACTCCTAACTATTTGATTCAAGTGGCTTTATCGAGGCGGACGTTCGACGAATTTACGGGCGCAAAAAATTATTCGCCCTGTTTTGCGGCTTTTACAGGGGTCGGCGCGCGCTCTAATGTAGGATCCGAGCCGCCCTTAGGATCAACCTCGGGCAAGCGGCGGGGTCAGCCGCGCAAGGCGGAGAAGGGGAAGCAAATGGCGTTCGAGTTCGGCATGTTCCACGAGTTTCAACGGACCGCCGGGGTGACTGACGAGGAGGCGTTCGCCACCTCGTTCGACGAGATCGATGCAGCCGAGCGCTGGGGGCTCGACGCGATGTGGCTGGCGGAAATCCACGTGAACCCCGAACGATCGGTGTGCTCGGCGCCGCTCACCCTGGCCGGTGCCATCGCCGCCCGCACCAAACGCATGAAGGTAGGGACTGGCGTTCAGGTACTGCCGCTCTGCCATCCGCTGCGGCTGGCTGAAGAGGCCGCGACGGTCGACCAGATTAGCCAGGGCCGCCTGATTTTCGGGATCGGACGCAGCGGCTTCCCGCGCACCTACGAGGCCTATGGCGTCCCATACGGCGAGAGCCGCGAGCGCTTTGCCGAAACTCTCGAAATCCTCAAGCGGGCGTGGACCGAGCCGTCGTTTTCCTATCACGGCAAATACTACAGCTTCGAAAACGTCCGGCTTGCCCCGAAGCCGTACCAAAAGCCGTGGCCCGATATCCGCATCGCCGCCAACAGCGCCGATACGTTCCCGAATATCGCCAAGCTCGGGCATGGCGTCCTGGTCGCGGTGCGGCAAGGCACGCTCGAGGAGCTGGAACCGAACATCACCGCCTACCGCGACGCTTGGAAGAAGGCGGGCCATCCCGGCGAGGGCCAGGTCTTTTTGCGCGCTCCGGTCTATGTCGCCGACACCGACCAGGCGGCGCGCGACGAGCCGGAAGAGAGCATCATGTATTTCTACCGCTATCTCGGCGAGCGGCTCGAGGACTCGGCAACCCGCGCGGGGGTGCAGCAAGGCGAGTTGCGGGCGGCGCGCGGCCGGCGGCTCCAGACCATTACCTACGAGGAGGCGTTGCGCGAAAAACTGATCGTCGGATCACCTGAGCGGGTCGCCGACCGGCTGATGGGCTTGCAGGAAACCCTCGGTCTCGACGGCATCTTGTGCGAGATGAATTGCGGCACCAAGATCCCGCATCGGCAGGTGATGCGTTCGCTGCAGCTGCTCTGCGAAAAGGTCAAGCCGCAGGTTCATTGACCAGCGGGTGCCGACAGGCCGAGCTGTGGCCGAGACGACGGCGATCGCCTCAGTATCGCTGATTCTGCACACGCTCTCGGCCGTCGTCTGGGTCGGCGGCATGTTCTTTGCCCACCAAGTGCTGCGGCCTGCCGCCGTGATGCTCGACCCGGGACCGCGCCTCACGCTGTGGTCGCGTGTCCTTGGCCGATTCTTCGCGTGGGTCTTCGCCGCGATCGTCCTGCTCCTGGTGACCGGCTATGCGATGATCTTTGGCTTATACGCCGGGTTCGCAGGGATCGGGCTCCACGTCCAGCTGATGCAAGGGATCGGCATCCTGATGGTGCTCCTTTTCTTGCACCTCTATTTTGCCCCGTGGCGCAGGTTCCGCACCGCGGTCGCACGACAGGACTGGGCCGAGGGCGGGCGGCAGCTGGGCCAAATCCGCACCATCGTGACGATCAACTTGGTGCTCGGGGTCATTGTCGTCGCCATCGGCAGCAGTGGACGATACTGGGGCTGAGAGAGCGCAGCTATCGGGAATTGGCGCGGCGGGAGAAATTCTGCGGGTCGATCCGCCGCAAGCCGGCGTCCATCGAAGTCTCGCCGTCCGGTGAAGTCCAGGTGGCCTTTAATCCCCCATCGGCGCGCGGGCGAAAGCGCAGCGTGCTCTTGCCATCTTCCTCGAAGAGGAAATCGTCATCGACCAGGCGGCCCTCGCGCCGGGTCCATTCGGCCGGCTCGTCTTTGTCGATCCCCGGCCCGATGGCGTAGACCGCAGCTAGTTCTCGCCCGTGTGTCGCCTCGATAGCGACGAGTAGCTCTCTCCCGTTCGGATAGAACCCATACCAGGTGCCATGCACGGCCTTGCCTTGGCCAGGGCCAGGCGCACGCGACACCGCGGGCGCCGAAGCTCCGATCGCCGGCGCCGCGACAAGCGATGTCCCCTGGGGATGAAGAAGTTCGTCTGGCAGGCGGAGATCGGCACTGGGCGCCTCACCCCACACCGGCTGGCAAACGAACTCGTCCCTGAGCGCGTCGGCATCGACAAAATCCTGGATGCACCCGCCGAACCGGCGCAAGAACAGACCAGTAGACGATGCCCAATGCCCGACGAGAAAAGCCGGCTGATCGACGACGGCAAAGCCAAGGGCGCGCTCGGAAAGGATCGCTCGCGACCGCTCCCCGCGTCCACCCGGGTCGAAATCGTCGCCGTGGAAATAGAACAGCATGACCCGAGCCCGCTTGATCTGCTCAAGCAGCGGGTAGAGGCGGATGGCGTTGAGACGCCAAGAGCTGTAAAACTCGTCAAAACTACCGAACGCGGCCGGCGAGGTCGCCACGACCGCGTCGACATCCTCTGAGGCATCGGCTGCCATCAGCGCCAGAAAGGCGCCGAAAGACTGTCCCGCCAAAACGATGCGGCGATAGCCCTTGTGCTTGAGCCGGGCCACGTGGTCGACGAGGCGCCGTGTGCTGTCGGTCAGGGTGTCGTCCTCGCGCGGACGATCGAAGCGCAGTACGTCCCACCCACCGTCGCGCAGAACCCGGAGAAATGGCGGCGTCGCCGACTCGGAGTCTTCCGCGGTGACCGAGCGCCCGTGGCTCCAGACCAGGACCCCCTTAGCGCGCTCGGGGCCCAGCAAGTCCCGCTTGAACGCAGGATCGAGCCCCGTCCCCGCTGCTGGCATATTGTACAGCACCCCAACAACGAGGACGTAAGCAGACAACCTCGACAGAAAACGTCGCGTCATTCCCCGTGCCCCCGCCCCTCGCCTTGACCCAGGCCGCACGGAGGAAGTCTAACGAAGTGTTACCCTTTGTGTCACTTCGTAAACGAAATGCGCGCGCTCAAGCGCTCGACGCCAAGGCCTTGACGAGGCAGAGGTTTTTTGCTAGCTGCGACGAACTGGCGCAGACCGCGGTCGGGTCGAGCCTGTTACGCCTCCCGGAGGGTCATCAGAACCACGGCGGCGAGAAGCACGCCAAAAGCCTCGAAGCCGGTATTGATTTGGCCGAACGCCATGCTCAACAAAGTGGCTGCAAGAGTGGCGGACCCGATCAGCAGCGGCATGACGCGATCCCGGTGTTTGACTTGGGGTTGAAACCGCAATGTAACGGTCAGGACATCATGGTTATTCCACTTGAGTGGGAGGATGGGATGGGAATCCTCTACGTCGCGCGCAGCGCCAAGCTCTGCCGGTGGGCGTCGGATGTCGGACTCGGCAAGCATGTCTACAAGGTCGGGGTTGCGCCGAGCGACCCTAAGGCGCTCGCGGCTGCCGGTTGGGCCGGCGAGACCGATTGGACGATCACCCGCAAGCAAACAGTGGACGATTTGAGCGAAGAAGAGGCGCTCGCGAGGCTCGCTCGCAAGGAAAAGGTCGTTGAACCGAACCTCTACCCGAAGCTCAAAGAGGCCAAGGGAATATTCCGGCTCGCTCCTACCCGGGTCGAGAGTCACATTATCGTGACGCGAGCCCTCGCCGGGCAAAGCGACCGCGCCGAGGTCAAACTGAAACCGACCGATTTCGCCGACTACCTGATCCACAACACGCTGCGGTAGGACCCGTGCGCAGCGGAGCGGCGAGTTAACGTCTCCTTCCTCAAATGTCGAGGAACACGGTTTCGGGCTCCCCGAGCGCGCCGCGCTGTAGGCGAATGTCTATCCGCCAACCATCCGCACCGTCGGCTTTGGCGATCAAGGTGGCGCGGCGCTTGGGGTCTTCGATCGAGGATAACAGCGGATCGGTTTCGTTGAGCGACTCGCCGGCGAAATAGGCGCGGGTGATAAGACCCTTGAGCAGGCCGCGCGCGAAGATGGTGATGGCGAAGTGAGGCGCCTGTTGCGCGTTGCCGCGGCCCGCTACCGGTCCGGGCCGCAGCGTCTTGAAATGGAATCTGCCCGCTTCATCAGTGCGCGACCGCCCAAAAGCCGGGAAATGTTCGTCCGAGGCCGGGTCGGCCTGCCACAGCTCGACCGCGGCATCCGTCACCGGATTGCCGTCGCCGTCGACGATGGTGCCGGTCAGCGTGACTGCGTGGCCCGCGGCACCGAACCGCGTTAAATCGGCCCATTCCGGGTGTTCGATCAGGTGCCAAAAGGGTCCGATCGTCTGGCTGCTGGTGGCGCTCGGCATCCTCGGCCTCCACGGAAGTGAGCATCGACGATGCAGAGTGGGACCGGGTGCCGACTTCTGCAACGCCAACCGAACCGGCCGCCGCGAGTTTAGTTCAACCCCGCCGATGCAGCAGATCCGTGGTCCGGCTTTTGCACTATAAAGCCGGATCGCGTAAGGTCGGCGCGATAAAGAAATGAGGGTGTAGGGCGTGTTCGCCTATATCGTCAGGCGCATTTTAGCGACGATCCCGGTCATGGCGGTCGTGGCACTGTTCGTCTTCTCGCTCCTCCATTTGAGCCCCGGTGATCCCGCGGTGATCATCGCCGGCGATACCGCGACATTGGACGACATCGCCCGGATCCGGCAGAAGCTCGGCCTCGACCAACCGCTTTACGTCCAGTTCGCGACGTGGGTGTGGGGTCTGCTGCACGGCGATCTCGGCATCTCGATCTTCACCAACCTGCCGGTCTCCAAGCTGATCGCCCAACGGGTTGAGCCGACCGTCACCTTGACGATCTCGACACTGGTCGTCTCGGTCCTCGCAGCGATCCCAATGGGCGTGCTCGCGGCGTGGAAGGCCGGATCGTGGATCGACCGGGTGGTCATGATCTTCGCGGTGCTCGGGTTTTCCGTGCCGGTTTTTGTGCTGGCCTATCTGCTGATCTATGTTTTCGCGATCTCGACCGACCTGTTGCCGGTGCAGGGCTTTGTCAGCATCAGCGGGGGTGTGGTGCCGTTCTTGTCGCACCTCGTGATGCCCACCCTTGCCCTCGGCATGGTCTTTGCTGCGCTGATCGCCCGCATGACGCGCGCCAGCATGCTCGACGTCTTGGCCCAGGATTATATCCGCACCGCGCAGGCCAAGGGGCTGGCGAACGACAAGGTGCTGATCGGCCACGCGCTGAAGAACGCCGCCGTGCCGATTGCGACGATCGTCGGCATCGGAGTGGCTGCGCTGATCTCCGGCGTCGTCGTTACAGAGACGGTCTTTGCGATCCCCGGCTTGGGCCGATTGACGGTCGACGCGATCCTGCGCCGTGACTATCCGATCATTCAGGGGATCATCCTGGTTTTCTCGGCCGCCTACGTGCTGATCAATCTGCTCGTTGACCTGAGCTACACGTTTCTCGATCCGCGTATCCGGTATTGATGCGATGACGGTAGCGCCAGCCGATCTCACCCTGGTCCACGAGCGCTCGGTACAGCGAGGTGGCCTGCTCACCTATGTCCGCCGCCATCCGACGATCGTCGTCGGCGGGGCGCTGCTCGGCGTGATGGCGCTGATGGCGATCTTTGCCCCTTTTCTCGGCACCGTCGACCCCCAGGCCCTGTCGCCGATACGCCGGCTGCGCTGGCCGTCGGCGCAATATTGGTTCGGCACCGACATGCTCGGGCGCGACATCTATAGCCGCACCGTCTACGGGGCGCGGGTGTCCCTGACCGTCGGGATCAGCGTGGCGCTGCTGGCGAGCGTGATCGGGCTCGCGATCGGCCTCGTTACCGGCTTCAGCCGGTGGACCGATGCAATCGTGATGCGGATCATGGACGGGCTGATGTCGATCCCCTCGATCCTGATCGCGATCGCGTTAATGGCCTTGACCCGCGCCAGCATCGAGAACGTCATCTTCGCGATCACCGTCGCTGACGTGCCGCGCGTCTCGCGGCTCGTCCGCGGCGTCGTGCTGACGTTGCGCGAGCTGCCCTTCGTCGAGGCCGCGCACGCCAGCGGGACCGGCTTTTTTCGCATCCTGTGGCGGCACATCCTGCCCAACACCCTGCCGCCGCTTCTCGTGCAAGCCACCTTTGTCGCGGCCGGGGCGATGATCGTCGAGGCGATCCTGTCGTTTCTCGGCGCCGGCACACCCCCCAACATTCCGAGCTGGGGCAACATCATGGCCGAGGGGCGCAGCCTCTTTCAGGTCGCCTACTATATCGTCCTTTTCCCCGGCGCATTTCTGTCGATTACCGTGCTGGCCATCAACCTGCTCGGCGACGGGCTGCGCGACGCGCTCGACCCGCGCCTGGCGCGCCGGATGTAGCGCATGGCCGAGGCGGCCTATGTCGCGACCGTGCCCAAGGCGCCGGCCGCCCGGGCCGAGCCGCTCCTCGAGGTTGCCGATCTGCGAACCTGGTTCTTCACGCGCGACGGGATCGTTCGCGCCGTCGACGGCGTCTCGTTTTACGTCGCCCCGGGCGAGACATTGGCGATCGTCGGCGAGAGCGGCTGCGGTAAGAGCGTCACCGCCCTCTCGGTTTTGCGGCTGATCCCATCGCCGCCGGGGCGCATCGTCTCGGGCACGATCCGCTTTGCCGGGCGTGACCTGTTGGACCTCGGAGAGGCCCAGATGCGCGGTGTCCGCGGCAATGAGATCTCGATGATCTTTCAGGAGCCGATGACGTCGCTGAACCCGGTGCTGACGATCGGCCGGCAAATCGCCGAGACCCTGACCCTTCACCAGGGGCTTAGCCGCAACGAGGCGCTGGCCAGGGCCGTCGAGATGCTGCGCCTCGTGCATATTCCCGAGGCCGAGCGGCGCATCGGCGAATACCCCCACCAGCTCTCGGGCGGCATGCGCCAGCGGGTGATGATCGCGATGGCGCTCGCCTGCAATCCGAAATTGCTGATCGCCGACGAACCGACGACTGCACTCGACGTGACGATCCAGGCGCAGATCCTCGATCTGATGCGCGAGTTGAAGCAGAAGATCGACGCGGCGATAGTGCTGATCACCCACGATCTCGGCGTGGTCGCCGAGATGGCGCAGCGCGTCGTCGTCATGTATGCCGGCAGGAAGGCCGAGGAGGCTCCGGTCGGGCGATTGTTCCGCCGGCCGCTCCACCCCTACACCAAGGGGCTCCTGAACTCGGTGCCGCGGCTCGGCGCCACGCTCGCGAGTGCCCGCGCGCCAAGGCTCGCCGAGATCCCGGGGACGGTGCCCTCGCTGAAGGAGCCGATCGCCGGCTGCCCATTTGCACAGCGCTGCACCTTTGCGACCGACATCTGCGGCCGAGAAATGCCGGCCTTCGAGGAGAAGGAGGCCGGACATTACGCTGCCTGCTTCCACTCCGACCGGGTGGCCTTGGCGTGACTTCGGCCGAGCCGCTGCCCGCTGTCCCCCTCCTATCAGTCAGAGGCCTGATCAAGCATTTCCCGGTCCGCAAGGGGCTGTTGCAGCGCGCCGTCGGGCAGGTCCACGCGGTCGACGGCATCTCCTTCGATATCGCCGAAGGCGAGACCTTGGGCCTCGTCGGCGAGAGCGGCTGCGGCAAGTCGACGGCGGGCAAGACGATCCTCAAGCTGATCGAACCGACCGCGGGCGAAATCCGCATCAAAGGCGAGCGGATCGACGGGTTGTCACGCGGCGATATGCGGCCCTATCGGCGCCAGCTCCAGGTGGTGTTCCAGGACCCCTACTCGTCGCTGAACCCGCGCCTCAGAATTCGCGACATCATCGGCGAGCCGCTGATCAATTACGGGGTCTCCGGCGGCCGCGAGCTCGAAGACCGAGTGGAGGAGCTGGCCCTCAAGGTGGGCTTACGCGCCGATGCACTGCATCGCTTCCCGCACGAATTCTCCGGCGGGCAACGCCAGCGCATCGGCATCGCGCGTGCTTTGGCGTTGCACCCGAGCCTGATCATCTGCGACGAGCCGGTCTCGGCCCTCGACGTCTCGGTGCAGGCGCAGGTAATCAATCTGCTTTCCGACCTCCAGCACGAGCTCGGGCTCTCCTATCTGTTCGTTGCCCACGACCTGGCGGTGGTCGAGCACATCAGCCACCGCATCGCGGTCATGTATTTGGGCAAGATCGTCGAGCTCGCCGAAAAGACGGCTCTCTTCACCCGCCCGCAACACCCCTACACCGAGGCACTGCTGTCGGCCGTGCCGGTGCCCGATCCCGAAGCGTCGCGCCGGCGCATCATCCTCAAAGGCGATGTGCCGAGCCCGATCAACCCGCCCTCGGGCTGCCGCTTCCATACGCGCTGCCCTCACGCTTTCACGCGCTGCTTCAAGGAGGAGCCGGAAATGCGCGAGGCGCTGCCTGGCCACTACGTCGCTTGCCATCTGCGCGATGTGCCGGCCGCCGTGCTCGCGCAAGCTGCCGCCGTTCCGGCATAGACGGCTCGAAACTTTCCCCTGTCGTCAGGGGAAAACGCGTTTGGGCGTCAAAGAAATCGCCCCTCCGATACAGAAAACGTATTTTAATCAAAAACTTGGATCAAATCAGGCCGGGCGACCGGCAGCGGAATCTCTGTGCGGTATTAGCGTCCGGCAACGGATTGGCAGAGGAATTCGACACCGGACGCCCCCAGCTTGATTTTTCGTCATGAAGCGCTATTTTTAATTGACGAAATCGTACGCAACATGTATATAGTTCCTCCAACCCGTGTCAATCAGATTATTGAATGCGAGTATCGCTATTTTGTGATTGAGGATAAGTCGGTCTCGCGCACCGTGGTGGTTCCGATATAGAAGGAAGCGATGGCACGCTTGCTTTCGCTCAATGTGGGTCTGGCGCGCGATATCACCTGGCAGGGCAAGAGGGTCTACACCGCTATCCGGCAAGCCGCTGGTGCACAGCCGAGTCAAGAAAGGCCAGTCCGGCAACCCGCGCAGACCGTGCCCAAAGAACCTGCCGGCATTGCTAGTTGAGGCGCTCAACGAGCCGGTGGTCGTGACCATCGGCGGCGAGGCCAAATTCACGATGAACAGCACATCGAGATCATCGCCGCGATCTCCGGAACGGCCCGCAAGGGCCGGCCGGGGAGATGGCACTGCGGGCCGGGAACGTCCGCTGGGGGGTCAGGTCTCCCGTCAAGCTGATCCGGGGCCACGGTAGCGAAGCGCCTCGACCAATAAGGCGAAGGCCGGCGTGGATTGGCGGCGGCTCGGGTAATAGAGGTGATAGCCCGAATACGGAGGGCACCAATCCTCGAGCACCCGCTTGAGACGGCCCTTCGCGATGTGAGGTTGCGCCACGTCCTCCGGCACATAGGCCAGGCCAAATCCGGCTAGCGCGGCATTGAGCATCTGGAAAGTGCCGTTGAAGACGAGTTGGCCTTCGACATGCACCTTCAGCTGGCGGCCGTCTTTTTCGAACTCCCAGGCGTACAATCCGCCACGTGTGGGCAGACGCAGATTGATGCAGTTGTGGCCGATCAGTTCCTGCGGCCTCTTCGGTTCTGACCGCATGTCGAAATACGACGGAGCCCCCACGACTGCGCTGCGCATGTCCGGCCCGATACGCACGGCGATCATGTCTTTCGCCACCTGTTCGCCGCTGCGCACGCCGGCCTCAAAACGCTCGGCGACGATGTCGATCAGGCCATAGTCGATGATGATCTCGACTTTGATTTGCGGATACTGGCGCAGCAACTTCGTGAGTTTCGGCCAGAGGATCGTGTCGGCCGCATAGTCCGTGGCCGTGATCCGAATGGTTCCGGCGGGCTTCTCTCGAAGTTCGCTCAAAGCCTCGAGCCCGGCCCCAATCTCCTCAAACCGCGGGCCGATGGTGTGAAGCAGGCGTTCGCCCGCCTCGGTTGGGGAGACGCTGCGTGTGGTGCGGGTCAACAGCCGAAGGCCGAGCCGTTCTTCGAGGTCGCGAATGGTGTGGCTGAGCGCCGACTGAGAGACCCCGAGCTTCGCTGCGGCCCGCGTGAAACTGCGCTCCTGCCCGACGGCCAGGAAGGCCAGCAGGTCATCCAGATCTCCACGCTGCATTTATGGCACCGGTTCATAAGTCCATGCGAACTATAGGGCCTAGTCGCGACAGATGCGCGCCTCTAAATCATGATCAGGCGCCCGGCGTGGCGAGGCTCTGAGACAACAGGAGGTTGGGCCATGGCGAAATTCGATGCCGATACCCTGGGCGAATTGCGCGACGTGCAGGAGGTGGCGATCCGGACCGAGAAGCACCCCAAGAGCGCGGTCGTGATCTGGGTGGTGGTCGCCGACGACGAGGTCTTCGTGCGTTCGTGGCTCGGCGCCAAGGGGCGCTGGTACAGGGACCTCGCGGCGGGCGGGCCCGCCACATTGGAGTTTGCCGGCCATCGGCTGCCGGTGCAGGCGCTCCCGGCGAGCGATCCCGAAGCGGTCGCCCGCGTCAGCCGCGAATTCCTGAGGAAGTATCAGCGGAGCACGCATGCGCAGGAGATGGTGCGCCCCGAAACCTTGCCGACCACCATGCGGCTCGAACCGCGCTGAGATTGCGGGTAGCGACACCAAGTGTGTCTGATCCGTACCACTAGCTGGCAATGCCTTCGTCTTCCCGGCGGAAGCCGGGATCTATTCCTCCGATGGGCACCGGCCTCCGCCGGTATGACGAGGTGGCCGGCGTTGTCCTCCCAGCCTGACATGTCTCGTCAGTCTGAGGCGGAGCGTCTTTAGTTTCGATTGATGTGGGATGGCTACAGCTTTCGATGGAAAAGTGGCGCTCGTCACCGGAGCCGGCGGTGGCATTGGGCTGGCGACGGCAGAGGCCTTCGCGGAGGCCGGCGCGTCCGTGGTCCTTGCCGATAGAGACGAGGAGAGGATCGGCAAGGCGGCCGAGGGGCTGCGCGCAGCGGGGCACAATGCCATTGGCGTCACCTGTGACGTGACGGATACCGCTCAGGTCGAGGCGATGATCGGGCGCGCCGTCAGCACCTATGGGCGGCTCGACGCAGCCTTCAACAATGCCGGAGTGAATTCCGAGGCTGCTGCGTTTCTGGAAACCAGCGACAACGAATTTGAACGCGTGATGAGCGTCAACTTGTGCGGCGTGTGGAACTGCATGAAGGGCGAAGTGCGCCAGATGCTGGCGCAGGGAAGTGGCGCGATCGTCAATTGTTCTTCGATCGGCGGCTTGAAGGGTTCAATAGGACGCAGCGCTTATTCTGCGAGCAAGCACGCGGTGATCGGTCTGACGCGGAGTGCGGCTCTCGACTATGCCGCCAAGGGCATCCGCATCAACGCGGTCTGCCCGGGAATGGTCAACACGCCGATGGCAGCCTTCGTCACGAAGAATTACGACCCGGAAATCGTCAGGCGGATGGTGGCGCAAGAACCCATCGGACGCTTTGGTGAGCCGGAAGAAATCGCCGCTGCCGTGGTCTGGCTGTGCAGCCCAGCCGCGAGCTTCATGGTGGGTCACGCCATGACCGTCGATGGCGGCCTCCTCGCCGGCTAAATGACGCTTCTACAGGTAAGGAGCCCACCGTAATCGCGACTGTGCAGAGTCTCGTGGAATGTGCCCGTGGAGCCGCTGATTGGTAATTACTCATCCCTCTGCAGCAATCGCCGGCTCAGTCAGCTCGTTGAGCAGCGCCTTCGCTTTTTTCAGGTCGGCGGTGTCGAAGCCTTCGGTGAACGCGTCAAGCTGACTCTTTCGCTGCCGCTTGCGGGGAGAGGGTCGGGGTGAGGGGCAACCCGCCGAGCGGAAGGAAAGCAGCGTTTCGGGGCAAGGGCGAAAAGGCGCACGGAGCGGGCACAATCGTTGCGGAGCGCCCTCACGCCAGCGGAATTCGCGTTATGGTCACGCATCCGCGGCCGGCAATTTGGGGGCTGCAAGTTCGTCCGCCAAGAGCCGATTGGCCGATATTACGTCGACTTCGTTTGTCGAGACCGTCGCCTGATCGTCGTACTGGATGGCGGCCAGCATGCGAAACGCCTCGAAGTCAACCGGAAGAGCCACACCGGTGATGAAACTGGCATCGTCAGACAGCAGGAAGGCGATCGCTGCTGCGACCTCTTCGGGTTGACCTTCGCGGCCAATGGGATGAGCCGCGCGAATCCGTTTCACATTTTCGGGGTCCTCGAACGTGGGCGCCGTCATTGGCGGCACGGTCGCCTACGGGCCCGACTCGCTTGAGCCGACGGCCGACGGCAATGTGTTGATCTGCTGCTCGCAGCCTGCACGCGACATCGTCATCGATCTCTGACGAGACCGCCCGTGAACATTGGAGTGCAGTCTTCCTCAAGGTCGGGCTGACGACGCCTCGATCTGCGCCAACACTCGATCGAACGGCAGTGTCGACACCCGAAAATCGCCGCGGAACGGGTTGCTGAGCGCGATGATCAGGATCAGCACCAGCGCTCCGGAAATCGCCAGTAGGGCGGACATGGCAAGATGCATGCCGAGGCTCGGAACGCCGAGGAAGGAGGCGAAAGCAATCGTGAGGCCTCCGCCGACCAATGTCACGATCCAGACGACCGCGGGAATGGTGGTCTCGGCGGCCAGCAATCTCTGTTGTCTCGCATCCGATAGCCGGGCCAGGGATTGCAGCAGCTGGGCGTGAAGGTTGCCGTCCGCGACACCGGCGGGTTTGAGACCGATCGCTAACGTGTTCAGCTTCTCCAGGAAGGCCTTACCCCTGTCGACGGTCTGGCCCTCAGCCTGCACCGGCCACTCGACCCTAACCACGATCTCGAGGTAGCCGATGACGGCGTTGGGCATCTGGGATGCCTGCGGACCGGTCAATCCGATCGCGGCATTGTAGACGTCGAGAACGGCTGCGGCTTCCGTATAGGCGGCAGCCTTCGCTCTGTTGAAGCCGTCCCAGGCGAGCATGGCGACAAATGCCAGGAGCACCGCGAAGGTCACTCCGACGACCGAGAATATCGCTGCTGCGACGTCATTGTGTCTGCGGCGAAGCTCGATCGACAGGAATTGGTGGACGGCCAAATCGACGAGCACCGCACCGAGAGCCGACAGGCCGACCAATAGAAGCGCGACCCACCAGAGCGGGTATTGGTAGACCATCCCCGGCTGCATGATGAACTGCATCATGATCTTGACTCGCCAATGATGGGACCATCGGTCACGTTGACCCCGCCGATCTTAGCGAACACGGCAAGACAGTCGAGGCTTGGGGCACGACCGGGCTCTTCCCGCGGAAGACCTCGATGCAGGCCTCTGTTTGCCATCACCGGATCTCGCGTTCCAGGCACGCAAGAATCGGGGGAACTCGAGCGGAAGCACCACGGTTAACAGAGTAGCTGGGTGCAACAATTCTTACGTGCCGCCCGCCTTTGGCGCGAGAGGAAGGAACTGGCAATGGAGCTCCACGAGCAAGGTCGCAGCGAAAGCCACAACGCATCGAAAGAGGGTAATCCCAAACGGGCCCTGTCGATTGGCGAACCGACAACGATAGGGAACCGCGAAACCGCCGAACAATATAGACATGCTGCAGCCTTGCGAATGGGAAGCCTGGCCACCGCCGCCCACCATGCGGCCGGCGATCTCGAGGCGCATTTTCCGCAGGCTGCCCGCTACACTGAGGCTGCCGCGGCTGGGCTGACGCACATCTCCAATTTCCTGCACGACCCAAACCTCGATGAAGTGGCGACGTTGCTTCGTAATTTGGGCCGCCGGCAACCCGCCGCGGTTGCGGCGGGGGTCGTTGTGGTCGGCTTGGCGCTGTCATGGCTGGTAAAAATTGCGATGGAGGGAGGCGACACCACAGCAGCCGACGCTATGGTCCGCGGTGGCGAAGGAGGCGCCGGTGGCATTCATTGACGCCAATTATCGCTCGATTTCGGCGATCCTTGCCGACCTGGTGAGCCAATTTACGGCGCTGCTCCGAAAGGAAGGCCAACTCGCTCGAGCCGAGATGTTGGAGAAGATGCGCGAGATCGCCGCTTCGCTCGGTCTCGTCGTGGGCGGCGCTGTGCTGCTGATCCCAGCCTTGGTTATTCTGCTACAGGCGGCAGTGGCCGGACTGGTCGCTGCCGGTTTGGCCGTGGGGTGGGCCAGCTTGGCGGTAGGCGGCGTCGTACTCTTCATCGGGCTGGTTCTACTCGCGGTCGGCATCAGCCGCCTGAAGGCGCAAAGCCTGATGCCCATCAAGACAATTGAGCAGCTGCAGCGCGATGCGGCACTAGCTTCACACGAAATCAGGAATGACCATGGAACCGCAGAGCGAACAGCTTAGACGGGAAGCCGAGGAGGCCCGTTGGCAGCTGTCGGCAACACTTGAGGAATTCCGCGACCGCATCACCCCGGGACGAGTGGTTGATCAACTGATCGACTATACCCGTGATGGGCCGGCAGCCGAGTTTCTCCGCAACCTCGGGCGCGAAGCCCGGGAAAATCCGGTGCCGCTCGCTTTGATCGGCATCGGTGTCGCGTGGTTGATAATCGCAAGTAACCGAACCTCGCGTGCGATGGTTGCAACCGCGGCGGATGCCGCGACAAAAAAAGCGGCCGAGATCGGCAACGCGACGAGCGCAGCCGTAAGCGTGACCAGCGAGTGGGGAGAGCAGGTGGTGGCTCGTGCGGTCGATCGGGCAAGTGAAGTCGCCAGCACCGTCGGCGACAAGACGGCGGAGCTCGCCAGCCACGCCCGCGACCTACGCGACAAGTTGGGCGAAAAAGCGCGGACGGTAACCACTGTCGCTGGAGCTGTGGTCGGGAAAGCAAAATGGCCGTTGGCGAGCGCTCCCGAAAGCGGGCACGCGTTCGAGCGCTCCACCAGCTACAAGAGTGCGGTGCCGGCGGTCAGCGACCATGAGGCGACGAACGAAGCAATGGACGAGGAGAATGCCGGCGCTGTAGAGGCGGCGAATGATCATGGGTGATGCGTCCCGGGGAACTGCTGTCTCTCTGGCGCAATCCGTGCGTGAGCCATTATGGGCGATCGGACTGAGCGTGTTGCTGGTCGCGGCTGGGCTTGTCCGGCATCCGGCCGGCCGGCGCACCGGGGAACGCGATCGCGCCGAGTTCGACGACGGGCGAGGCCGGTTCGCGGAAGGGACAACAGAGATCCCGGCGCGGGGATGGAAGGACATTCTTCGGCGCGTTTACGAAGGAATTACAGACGACCGCATCCTGGCTAACGCCGCAGGTGTGACCTTCTACGCGCTTCTTGCGCTATTCCCGGGAATTGCTGCGCTAGTTTCGATTTACGGGCTTTTTGCCGACCCGAATACGATTGCCAGCCGTCTCGATGCCATTGCCGGTTTTGCACCAGGCGGAGCCATCGAGATAATTCGCGACCAATTAACCCGCTTGGCCGCCCAAGGCAGCACGAGGCTCGGAATCAGCTTCCTTGTCAGCCTTGTGCTCTCATTGTGGAGCGCTAACTCTGGCATCAAGGCGCTGTTTGATGCGTTGAATGTCGTCTATGGGGAGAAAGAAGAACGGAGCTTCGTCCGGCTCAATGCCGTGACCTTATGTTTTACGGTCGCCACTATTGCATTCCTGCTGATCGCGCTCGCCAGCGTCGTCGCTCTCCCGGTCATAGTCAATTACTTCCCGCTGCCGAAGGTGACGAGTCTCTTTTTAAAAATCGCGCCGTGGCCAATCCTGTTGGTGTTCGTCGCGCTGGGGCTCAACTTGATCTATCGCTACGGCCCGAGCCGCACCGAACCGCGATGGCAATGGATCACCTGGGGCAGCGCGTTTGCGGCCATTACATGGCTCGCTGCCTCGGCTCTCTTTTCTTGGTATGCAGCCAATTTTGGGAGTTTCAACAAGACCTATGGCTCTCTCGGTGCGATCATCGGGTTTATGACCTGGATGTGGCTGTCAACAATCGTCGTACTGGTCGGCGCCAAGCTCAACGCGGAAATCGAGCATCAGGCGGCGCACAAAAGCACAACTGGCCGGCCGACGCAGAGCAAAAATGGCCGATCTGCGAGGGAAAGCAACCCGAGGCCGCCGTAATCCGGTAGTCTACTTCTTCACAGGCGGAGCGGTCTGACAGAATCGGCACCGGCGGCGAGCTGCATCCGCAGCCGAGGGGTGAGGCTGCGTTTATGACTACTAATTGACCAAATCGACCGACTACTCGTCGTAGCGTAATCGCTCCGGGTAGCGGAGGACTACGTCGGCCGGTAGATCGTGGAGGTACACATGGGCCGAATAGCGCCGCAATATTTCGAGCACACTTGCCTGTGTGGCCGCCTCGCGCGTGCGGACCGAGAGAAGCACACCGCCGCGAGCAAGTTGCGTATCCAGCAACGAGGCCTGGTCCTCCGCAACTTTCTGGCCGAGCAATGTGCTGGCCGCTCCGACACCGCCAGCCGCCACTGCCGCTGCTGCAATCGTTGCGGCTGCGACACCACCCGTAGCGATAGTGAAACCGGCTGCGGCGAAAGCCGCTATGGTTGCCGCGAGCCCAGTACCGAGAACCCGTCCCTGCCGCAAGTCGGTATCGCTGACAACGGGCTCTCGCAAGGTCCTCGGGTCGTCAGCGGCCTGGCGCAGATCCCCTAGCGGGCGTCCAGCGAGCGAGGCGTGCACGAGAAAGCTGAGTTCGGAGCGATCAATGCCGTTGCTTTGCAGCTCGGAAACGGCGGTCTCCAGCTTTTCCGCATCGTCGAAAACGGCCACTGCCTCGCGAATTGTCGGATAATCCATATTGCTCTCTGATCGGTTCAGCTTAGCCAGCAAGACGCAAGACCATTAGTCGAACAGCAGGCAATATCATCACCGCGCTCTACCTCAGTTACTGACGTTCCGCTTCTTCGCGTTGCGAGACCCCATCGTTCCTGAATCAGGCTTTCCTTTCGCTAACGGTCACACAAAATTATGGTTCCCGATAGGCGGTTCGGCCGAGTCAGCGGACCGCACCGTGCGAGTGAGCGTAATCTTGCCCGAGCGACTACTCCGCGGCATTGATGAGGGGCCAAGAACGTCTGCGTCCCTGCCCCACGCTGCGGAGAAGGCTCTCGTGGAAATTGACCAAGGTAGATCGCAAACGGTTGGCCGGTATGACGCGCCATTTGAGCGGTAGGAGATACAGGGCTAAACTTAGTCTGGTCGAGGAGGTCTGATGCGCACGGTCAATATTCATGCGGCCAAGACTCAGTTGTCGCGATTGGTCGACGCTGCCGCGGCCGGCGAGGAAATCATTATCGCCAAGTCGGGCAAGCCGTTGGCCCGCTTGGGGCCCCTCCACGGCGCGCGAAAAAAACGCCGTCTCGGGGTCTTGGCGAGGAAGCTGCGTGTGCCGGAGGATTTCGACGCCCCGTTGCCGGACGAGGTCATCCAGGCATTCGAAGGCCGCTAATGCGCATGCTGCTCGACACGCCTGTTCTACTCTGGGCGCTGGTCGAGCCGCGCAGACTGGACGGGGAGACGCGCGCCACGATCGAAAACGGCGACACCGAGGTGTTGTTTAGCGCCGCCAGCATTTGGGAGATCGCCATCAAGGCCGGACTCGGCCGCAGTGATTTCGCGTTCGATCCGGCCGAGATTGCCCGAGCCGCGCTCGATACTGGGTTTGCCGAACTGGCGGTCCGCTCCAATGCGGCCGCTCTTGTCGGCCGGCTACCCTTGTTGCACCACGATCCCTTCGACCGCGTTCTCGTCGCGCAGGCGATCGTCGAGCGCGCAACTCTCTACACAACCGATTAGCAGCTCCTGCCTTATTCGAGCTTGGTCAAACGTATCGAATTGCGCTAAACCAAACAGTTCCCCCCCGGGGGAGAATCTTAGACTTGAGCTGGTTGCACGAAGCGCAGAAAGGTATCGGCGCCTGTAACGCAGCGAGGCCAATAAGAAAGCGATGCTCGACGACACGCTGACGGATCTGAGACAAAGGGTTGCGGTGCTCGAGCGACTGCTCGCCGAAGGCGCAGCCGAGCGCAACGAGGCATTGGAGCAGCAGGCGGCGGCCGCCGAAGTATTGCAGGTCATCAACTCTTCGCCCGGCGATCTCGGGCTGGTCTTCGAGACCCTGCTGGGGACCGGGGCCCGCCTGTGCAAGGCCGAACAGGCGGTAATTACGCTACGCGATCCGCAGGACGGGCTTTACCGCTATCGCGCCTCGTTTGGCTATGGCCGAGACTTCAAGGATTTGCTGATAGGCAACCCGGTGGCGCCCGGTCGGGGCTCGCTGATCGGCCGGACGGCACTCGAAGGACGGTTTGTGCACATCGAGGATGCGGCTGCCGATCCGGAATACAAATGGGCGGAAGCGCTTCGTCTCGGCCGCTGGCACACCGGGCTCGGCGTGCCGCTGCTGCGCGACGGCGTCGTTGTCGGCACCCTGACCTTGACGCGCCGGCGTATCGAGCGCTTCACCAACAAGCAGATCGAGCTGATCAAAACCTTCGCCGACCAGGCCGTTATCGCAATCGAAAACACACGGCTTTTGGGCGAATTGCGCGAAAGCGAGGAACGCTACGGTCTGGTAAGCAAGGCGGTAGCAGAAGGCATCTACGAATGGGATGTCCAGCACAATTCGCTATGGGTATCGTCGCGGCTGATCGAGATTTTTGGGTTTCAGGGTCGCAATCTAACCGCCGCCGACTGGAATGATCTGGTCCACCCGGAGGACTTTCCCAGATACCGAACGGCGCTGCGCGATTGCTTCAAAGCCATCGCGGCACGGCTCGATTGCGAATACCGGGTGCGTCACAGCGATGGCCAATATCGCTGGATCGAAGACCGCGGCGTCCCAGTCCGCAACGCTTCCGGACGGGCGGTGCGACCGGTCGGCGCGGTCAGCGACATCAGCGCGCGCAAGAAGGCGGATGAAGCCCTGCGCGAAGCGCTGGAGCAGCAAACTGCGACCGCCGAGGTGTTGCAGGTAATCAATTCGTCGCCCGGCGATCTCCCGCCGGTGTTCGATGCGATGCTGCAAAAGGCGCTGAGTCTGTGCGGAGCAGCCTTTGGCCAACTGGTGACTTTTGATGGCCTCGTGTTTCGCGCTGCCGCCTGGCGTGGTTACGAACCCGGACCCAACGCGACCGAGCCGATGCCGGGTATGGCACTCTATCAGCTCGTCCATGGCGAGCAAATCGTCCACATCCCGGATATTACTGCCGACGATGTTTACCGCTCGGGCAATGCGGTACGACGTCGGTTGGCCGACGAGTATGGTGGACGCACCGCGATTTGGGTAGCACTGAGGAAGGACGCCGCGCTCCTTGGCGCGTTCGTGATCTTCCGGACCGAGGTCCGGGCATTCTCGAACAAGGAAATTGCGCTGCTCCAAAATTTCGCCGCCCAGGCAGTCATTGCAATCGAGAATGGGCGGCTCATCACAGAGACGCGAGAGGCATTGGAGCGGCAGACTGCGACCGCCGAGGTGTTGGGCGTTATTAACTCCTCGCCCGGCGATCTCGCGCCGGTCTTCGAGGCGATCCTGGATAAGGCGCACACGCTGTGCGGCGCGACGTTGGGGAGCTTGTTTCTGTTCGACGGCGAACTTTTTCGCGCGGCAGCGACCCACGGCTATCCGGAAGATCTGGCGCAGCGGCTACGCCAAGGAGTGGTCCTCTCCGCTACCACCGAGCTGCTGGATGACAGCGTCCGCTGGGTTCACAATCCCGATCTGACGCTGGTCGACACTCCGACCGCTCGCGCCGTCTCCGGGCGCGGCGGCGTGCGCACCAATCTCATGTTGCCGCTGCGCAAGGACGGGAGACTGCTCGGCGCAATCTCCTGCAACCGCCAAGAAGTCCGGCGGTTCTCGGAAAGGGAGATCGCGCTCCTCGAGAATTTCGCCGCGCAGGCAGTGATCGCAATGGAAAACGCGCGGCTACTTGGCGAATTGCGCGAGCGCACGCGCGACCTCGAAGAGTCGCTCGAATACCAAACCGCCACCAGCGACGTGCTGAACGTCATCAGCCGCTCGACCTTCGACCTGCAACCGGTGCTCGACACGCTGGTTGAGACGGCGGCGCGGTTGTGTCAGGCCGAGATGGCTCTGGTCAGCCGTCGCGAGGGCGAGGTCTACCGGATGGCGGCCAATTACGGGTTTCCAGCTGAATTCGAGAGCTTCCTGCGGTCGCGCCCGGTCGCAGCTGACAGCGGCACGCTGGTGGGGCGAGTGGCGCTCGACGGACGGGTCGTGCATGTCGCCGATGTCGCCGCCGACCCGGAATTTCGCTTGCCCGAGGCGATAACACTGGGCAAGCAGCGCACGGCGCTCGGCGTGCCGCTATTGCGCGAGAGTCAACCGGTCGGCGTCATCGTGCTGGCGCGCGAACGGGTCGAGCCGTTCACCGAGCGGCAGATCGAATTGGTCCGCACGTTTGCCGACCAGGCCGTCATCGCAATCGAGAACGCGCGGCTGTTGACCGAGACGCGCGAAGCATTGGAACAGCAAACCGCAACCGCTGAAGTCCTGCAAGTAATCAATTCCTCGCCTGGCGACCTCGCGCCAGTGTTCGACGCAATCCTCGACAAGGCTCTTGGATTATGCGGAGCTGCCTTCGGATGCCTATGGACCTACGATGGCGAGCGAATTTGTTCAGCTGCACTCCGCGGTGCGCCGCCCGCCTTTGCGGAGTTCCTGACACGAGCTCCGCATCCGGTCGGCCCGTACAACGCCCATGCTCGTCTGCTGCGCGGCGAGTTGGTCGTGCACATCCCGGATGTTGCAGACGATGAAGCCTACCGGGCCGGCGATCCGGTCCGCCGCAGTCTCGTCGATTTGGCCGGCGGCCGCACCCATGCTCGCAGTAGCTCTGCGCAAGGACGACGCATTTCTGAGTGACATCGTAATCTATCGAACAGAAGTCAGCTTGTTTACCGATAGAGAGATCGCGCTGGTGCGGAGCTTCGCCGCGCAGGCGGTGATCGCGATGGAGAACGCGCGGCTGCTGAACGAGATCCGGCAACGCCAGGCCGAATTGCGGGTCACCCTCGACAATATGGGCGACGGCGTCGTTATGTTCGACGCCGAACTGCGCCTTGCCGCGTGGAACCACAATTTCCAGGAGATCCTCGACCTGCCCGATGCGCTTTTGGCGGTGCGGCCGAGCTATGCTGACTACCTGCGCGTCCTCGCAGATCGCGGTGAATTCGGCAGCGAGGACACCGAAGGCGAATTGAGTCGTCGTCTCAAAGAAACCGACCAGGCGTTGCGCCTCGAGCGCACGCGGCCGGATGGGCGGGTCATCGAAGTGCGGCGTAACGCGGTGCCGGGTGGCGGTTTCGTGCTCATCTACTGCGACATCACCGAACGTAAGCGCTCGGAGGAAGAGATCCGCGCGGC
Source organism: uncultured Alphaproteobacteria bacterium (assembly GCA_963703745.1). Lineage (GTDB taxonomy): Bacteria > Pseudomonadota > Alphaproteobacteria > ATCC43930 > CGMCC-115725 > AP-15. The sequence goes on from CAVPFL010000005.1 coordinate 229,634, forward strand.
GCGCGACGCCGCCGAGGGGGCGCTGCGCGAGCTGCAGGCGGCGCAGGCGAGCCTGCTGCATGCCCAAAAGATGGCGGCCCTCGGTCAGTTGACTGCCGGTATTGCTCATGAAATCAAAAATCCGCTCAATTTTGTCAACAATTTCGCCGACCTTTCCGTTGAGCTATTGGATGAGCTCAAGGAGACAAGCGAGCCGGCTGTGGCGTCACTCGGAGAGGATAAGCGCGCCGAGATCGACGAAATCGTCGAAATGCTGACCGGCAATCTCGCCAAGATCGCTGAGCACGGCCGGCGGGCCGACGGCATCGTCAAGAGCATGCTGGCGCATTCGCGCGGCGGCAGCGGTGATTGGCAATCCTCCGACATCAACGCGCTGGTCGAGGAAGCGCTGAGCCTTGCTTATCACGGCACCCGCGCCCAGAACCAAAACTTCAATATAACCTTGGAACGAGAACTCGACCGAAACGTCGCCCCGATCGCGCTAGTGCCGCAGGACGTGACGCGGGTGCTCCTGAATCTGTTCGGCAACGGCTTTTATGCCGCCGACAAGCGTCGGCGCGAGGCGGGCGACGGCTTCCACCCGGTCCTGAGGGTCGCGACACGCGATCTCGGCGAGGCGGTCGAGATCCGGGTGCGTGACAACGGCACCGGAATTCCGCCTGAATTCCGCGACAAATTATTCTAGCCTTTTTTCACAACCAAGCCAACCGGCGAAGGAACGGGGCTCGGCCTCTCGATCAGCTACGACATTATCACGCAACAGCATGGTGGAACGCTTGAGGTCGACAGTGCGTTTGGCGAGTTCACCCAATTCACGATCCGCCTGCCGCGCTCCCGGCGGGCGGGAAAAGCAGGGATGACTTAATGAGCTTCAGCATCCTCGTCGTCGACGACGAGCCCGATGTCGCCGAAATGTTTCGCCAGAGGTTTCGTCGCGAAGCACGGCAAGGCACCTATGTTCTGCATTTTGCCACCTCGGGCGAGGAGGCCCTCGACAAGCTGGCGGACGGCGTCCGGCCCGAATTGATCGTCATTCTGTCGGACATAAACATGCCTGGAATGGACGGCCTGAGCTTATTGCGCGAGATTAAGACGCGGCGGCCCGATCTGCCGGTCATGATGGTAACCGCCTATGGCGACGACGAGCGCCGCCGGCAGGCGGAAGCGGCCGGAGCATTACAGTTTCTCTCCAAGCCGGTCGATTTCGACCTGCTCAAGGAAGAGCTGAGCCGGTTGCCGGGCGCATCGGAATAAGCGTCGTGGCTTTGCTGCGCATTCCGCTCAACGCCCTCTTGATCGCCGGCCTGACGGCTGCGGTTGCGGTTGCGGCGAGCTCGCCGGCCAAGGAAGATACCGTGATCGCGCAGAGTCTGGCAGAGATGCTGCGGGACGCGCGTACGGTCATCTCCAACAATCAAGACCTGATCAACAATCCGGAGCTCGGCGACAAGCATCTGAGCGGTCAGGTAGTGCTGGACCAGGCCGTCAAGGGCTATGCGAAGGCGACCGGCAGCGACCCGACGAAAATCGACCCGAACTCGCGTCAGGGGCGGCTGCTGCGCGCGATGATGGCCTCGATCGTCGCCGTGACCGACGACAATCAGGCGACGATCAACGAGAAGGGCACCGGGTTCAAAGGCTTCATCCCGGCCGTGTTCGCCCGCCTCGTCAGCGAGGATTTCAATCAAATGGCCAAAGGAGAGGCCGAGGTGAAGGTTACCGCACCGCCCGAGCTGGTGCGCAACCGTAAGGCGCGGCCCGACGCTTGGGAGGCCGACATCATCAAGACAAAGCTGCTCGGCGCGGATTGGCCCAAGGGGCAATCTTACTCCGCCATCGTCGAGACCAACGGGCGTCCCGCGTTCCGGATCGCGGTTCCCGAGTATTATGCGGCGTCGTGTCTTGTCTGCCACGGTTCCCCAAAAGGCGAAATGGACCTGACCGGCTACCCGAAAGAGGGCGGTAAGACGGGCGACCTCGGCGCGGTCATCAGCATCACGCTCTACCACTGAGCCTACCGGCGGCAGGAGCGTGACTATGGCCCGGCTGACGATCCGCACAAGGTTGATCCTGCTGGCGAGTGCGGCTTTCCTCGTCCTGATCGCGACGAATTGCTATTTGACGCGCACGCTCAGCGAAAATTCGGCCGGCATGGTCAAGGCCGCCGGACTGCTCAAGGGAATTGAAGAGGCGGACAGGGCGCGGATCAGGTTCGGCGAGATGCGTTACTGGATGACCGATCTTGCGGTCAGCCAGCTGACATTGTCGGAGCGCAATGCCACGACAGCCCGAACGCGAATGGAGGAGCATCTCGATAAGCTGGCGCCATGGAACCCGAAACGTATTGCCGCGGTACGCGGCGAGGTCGCGCAATACGAGGAGTTTGCCGCCAAGGCCGTTGACGAATACACCGACGACCGCCGGGTGATCGGCAATTCGCTTCTCGCGCAAGCGCGCCAGCACAGCGTGGTCGCCGATCAGTTGCTCGGCTCGATCGTCGCCGACCTGACCAGCGAGGCGCTCGTTGCACGTCAACAGGCCGTCGCCGAAGCGGCAGCGGCGACCCGGCTCTCGCAAATCGTCGTGGCTGCCGCCGTCCTGGTCGGCGCTCTTCTGACCTTCCTTTTACTGCGCGCAATCGTCGTGCCGCTACGCCGATTGGTCGCCGCGATGGATGGATTGAACGCCGGGAACGTCGATGTTGTCATCCCGGCGGCGGGTCCCGACGAAATCGGCGCGGTTGCGCGGACCCTCGGGAGGTTTCGCGACACCCTCAGGGAGCAAAATCGGCGAGAGCGCGAGTTGCGTGCCGCTCACGAGGAATTGAAAGCGACCCAGGCCAGTTTGATTCATGCCGAAAAAATGGCGTCATTGGGCCAGCTCACCGCCGGCATAGCCCATGAAATCAAGAACCCGCTGAACTTCGTCAACAACTTCGCCTCCCTGTCGGTCGAATTGCTTAACGAGTTCAAGGAGACGGTGCGCCCGGTGATCGCTGCCCTCGGTGCGAATAAACGCGCCGAGATCGACGAAGTGACCGATATGTTGACAGCCAATCTCGACAAGATCGCCGAGCACGGCCGGCGGGCCGACGGCATCGTCAAGAGTATGCTGGCGCATTCGCGCGGCGCCAGCGGCGAGCGACAAAGCTCCGATCTCAATGCCCTCCTCGATGAAACCCTCAACCTCGCCTATCACGGCGCGCGCGCTCAGGACCCCAACTTTAACATCACGCTCGAGCGCGAGTTCGATCGCACGATCGCGCCGATCGAGCTGGTGCCGCAGGACATCAGCCGGGTGTTGCTGAACCTCTTCGGCAATGGCTTTTATGCCGCCGACAAGCGCCGCCGTGAGGCAGCTGACGCGACATTCCGCCCCGTACTGAAGGTTGTCACACGCGCCCTGGGCAACGCGGTCGAGATAAGGGTGCGCGACAACGGCACGGGCATCCCGACCGAATTCCGTGACAAACTGTTCCAGCCGTTTTTCACGACCAAGCCGACCGGCGAGGGCACCGGTCTCGGCCTGTCGATCAGCTATGACATCGTCACCCAGCAGCATGGCGGTACGATCACCGTCGACAGCCGGGAAGGCGAGTTCACCGAGTTCACGATCCGCCTGCCGCGTTCCCGGCAGACCGCGCCAGCAGAGACGAGGGCATGAGCCCGTTTAAGATCCTCGCCGTCGACGACGAGCCCGATTTCGAGCTGTTGCTGACGCAACGCTTCCGCCGCCAGATCCGCGAGGGAGAGTTCACCTTCCGCTTCGCCGGTGACGGCGAAGAGGCGTTGGCAGCGCTCGCTGCTGAGCCCGACATCGATCTGATCCTGCTCGACATCAACATGCCGGTCATGGACGGGCTCACCTTGCTCGCCCGGCTGCGTGAAAAGCAGATGCCGGTCAAGGCGATCATCGTCTCGGCCTATGGCGATATGACCAATCTGCGTACTGCAATGAACCGCGGCGCGTTCGATTTCGTCACCAAGCCCGTCGATCTCAACGATCTCGAAATCACGATCCGCAAGACCCTCGAGGATATCGGCAGATTGCGCGAGATCGAACACCTGCGCGCCGTCGCCGAGCGCGCGCGCAACAACCTGTCGCGCTATTTCTCGCCCAACCTGGTCGACATGCTGGCCGAGCGCGACGAGCCGTTGGGCGCGGTGCGACGGCAGACCATCGCGGTGTTGTTCGCCGACATCGTCGGTTTCACGAGCATGGCCGAGCGCATGGCTCCCGAGGCGGTCGTGAGGATGTTGCGCGACTATCACGAGCGGATGACGGCGCAGATCTTTGCCTGCGGCGGCACAATAGACAAATACATCGGCGACGAAATCTTCGCTATCTTCGGCGTGCCGACGGCGAGTGGCGAGGACGCCGCCAACGCGCTACAATGTGCCAATATGATGCTCAGGGCGCTCGAGTGCTGGAACGAGGAACGCGAGGCGCGAGGCGAACCGCGATTGGCGATCGGCATCGGTCTCAATTACGGGCCGGCGGTACTCGGCGATGTCGGCAGCGAGCACAGCTTCTCGTTCACGGTGATCGGCGACACGGTCAATACTGCGAGCCGGCTGCAGCGGCTGACCCGCAGCCTCGAAACCCCACTCGTCGTCGGCGATGCGCTGGTCGATGCCGTCAATTTGGGAGCTTCCGATAGCGCCGCGGCAATAGCGAGCGAGTTGCGAGATCGGGGCGCGCACACACTCAGAGGCCGGGCTGAAGCAGTCCGCATTTGGACGCGCTAAAAGCGGAATGCGGGCGGCGGTCACACTAACACGCTGGCTCATGCTAACAGCACTCTGCTGCGCGGCGTCGCGCGCCTTTCCGGCCGACCCGTCTAATCTCGGTCTGCCTTACAGCGATCTGCGCGATGACTTTCCGGATATGAACCAGATAACGAGAAAAGGGAGCGGATGGCGTGATTATATGGAGAGCGGCGATCTGACCACGATGGCGTTTTCCGTTGGGTCTGCCGATTTACGGGCGATCGAGAAACGCGGACCGACCTGGCTCGGGGGTCACGTTTACGTGATCCACGCCAGCGTCTGCCGCAAGGACGCGCACGCGCTGGAGCCGAGGGATATCGATCTTGCCCTCGGCTCTCTGCAGGTGCAACAATACGAAGCACGCGGCAACCTGCGTGCTCCTCCCCAATAGGGGCATAGCCGCTATCTGCGTACGTAGATATGATTGCGCCTTGTCATCGAGGCTTGATGCCGGAGAACTGTCATGGCTAATCCGTTCGTGCATGTCGAACTCGCGACCACCGACATCGACAAGGCAAAGACCTTTTACCAGTCGCTGTTCAGCTGGCGGCTGCAAGACATGGATATGGGCGGTGGCATGAGCTACACGATGATCAATGTCGGCGAGGGCACCGGCGGCGGCATGATGAAGCATCCGGTTCCGGGTGCGCCGTCCGCTTGGCTGGCTTATGCGCTGGTCGACGACGTCAGGGCGGCGACGGCCAAAGCACAGTCGCTCGGCGCCAAAGTCATGCGCGATGTCACCGAAGTACCGAACGCAGGCTCATTATCGATCATCATCGACCCGACCGGGGCGGCGCTGGGGCTCTGGCAGCCGAAGACGAAGTGACCGGCGAAAAGCGCGGGAACTCGAACCGAGCATAGTCGTTAGCGGCGGGAAACATTGCCCCACCCTAACCCTCCTCCGCACGCGGGAGGGTTAGGGTGAGGCACTCGGCGTTCGGTCCATAAAGGAACTCCCGAAATGGCAACGATCCCCGATAAATATCTCGACCTGCTGCAGCAGAAGAAGGCGTTCGCCAATCTCGCCACCTTGATGCGGGACGGATCGCCGCAAGTGACACCGGTGTGGTTCGATTATACGGGCGGGGTTGTCCGCGTGAACACCGCCAAGGGGCGGGTGAAGGCGCGCAACCTGAAGGTGGGATCGCCGGTCGCGCTCGCCATCATGGATCCCGACCAGCCCTATCGTTACATGCAGATCCGCGGCCGCGTCCGGCGTGTCCTCGAAGATGGCGCCGACGCGCATATCGATTCGCTGGCCAAGAAGTACCTCGGAAAAAACAAGTATCCGTTTCGCCAACCTGGCGAAGTCCGAGTGATGTACGAAATCGAACCTTTCGCCGCCTCCGGAATCGACTGAGCCCTACAATCAGCCTTGCATCAGCAGCGGGACCAGCGCATCGGGGTCCGACAGCATCGGGTAGTGGCCGGCGTCGAGTTCGAGATATTTCCCGTTGAGTTTTTCGGCGGTGCGGCGCTGATGCGCTTCGGGCGGGTTGGCGCTGCGGCTACAGCGGATCACCGTCGCGGGCCAAGTCTGGCTCCAGAAGTTCTTCAGCTCCATCGGAGCTTCCATCGCGTCGACGGGATGCGGCGTATAGCGGGCCAGCGCCCAGGCGCGTAAGGTCGGGTCGAGACCGGCGAACATCCGGCCTTCGGCATCTTCGCGCGACGGTCCGGCGGCGAGGGCCGTCGTGACCCGCGGCGTGGTTCGATTGACGATCTCGGCGATGCGCTCTCCGTCGAGGAGCGCCAAGGCGTCGATGAAGACGAGGCGGGCAATTCGCTCGCGGGCTAGTTCTGCGGCGCGGCACAACACCATGCCGCCGGCACTGGTGCCGGCCAGCACGACATCGCGCAGGTCTTCGTAGCGCATCAACTCGGCGATCTCGGTCGCGTGCGTCGCCGTTGTGATGGCGGGCCGCAGCGAATGGCGTCGCTCGGCGCAGCCCTCGAGCGAGGGGGCATAGACGAGGTGCCCCGCGGCTCTAAGGCGCGCCGCCGTCGGCTGCCAAATCCAGCCGCCCTGATAAGCTCCGTGGATCAGCACGAATGTCGTCACTGGCTCACTCCTGATTTCGGTTTGGTGGGGGCGATGGCAGCAAACAGCGCAGTGGCCCGTGCCGGCGCGCTTGGCTAGGTTGATACGGGAACTTAAAGCGCGCGATTGAGGCAGGATCATGGAATTCGGCATGTTTCACGAGTTTCCGTCACTCCCGGGCCGAACCGAGAGCGAAGCCTTCGACGAGGCGATGGAGCAGGTCGACGCGGCCGAGCGCTGGGGGCTCGATGCGATGTGGCTCGCCGAACTCCATTTCGAGCCACGCCGATCGGTACTGTCGGCGCCGCTCAGCATCGCCAGCGCGATCGCGGCGCGCACCCGCCATATCAAGATCGGCATCGCCGTTCAGGTATTGCCGCTCTGCCATCCGCTGCGGCTGGCCGAGGAAGCCGCCACAGTCGATCAGTTGAGCCATGGAAGGCTGATCTTCGGGGTCGGCCGCAGTGGCGTGGCCCAGACCTATGAGGCGTATGGCGTGTCTTACGCCGAGAGCCGCGACCGATTTCGCGAAACCCTCGACATCGTCGAGCGGGCGTGGACCGAGCCGAGCTTCTCGTATGACGGTGTCTACCACCGCTTCGAAAACGTCGCGGTGGTTCCGAAGCCCTTCCAAAAGCCGACACCACCGATCCGCATCGCCGCCAGCACCCCTGACACCTTCCCAGCGATCGGCCGACGCGGGATGCCGATCTTCGCCTCGGTGCGCCACACCAGCTGGGCTGCCCTCGCCGAGCAGATCCGGACCTACCATGAGGCCTGGCAGGCAGCGGGGCATCCCGGCAAAGGCCAGGTCTTTGTTTCGGCGCCGACTTACATCGCCAAGGCCGATCAGCGCGCCCGCTCGGAGCCCCGGGAAAGCATCATGCATTTCTACCATGAGCAGGCGAATTTGCTGGAGGGAGCGGCGAAATTGGTCGACCCCGAGACCGCCGCCCGGCGCATGCGGCGGGTCGAACAGCTGCGCCATCTCGATTACGACGAAGCGGTACGCACCAATGCGCTGGTCGGCAGCCCCGACACGATTGCCGAAAAACTGCGATCCCTGCAGGTGGATATCGGTCTGAGCGGGATCCTTGCCGAGCTCAATTGCGGCGGCCTGATCCCGCATGACCGGGTGCTAACGGCAATGCAGCTCTTGTGCGAAGCGGTAAAACCCTGCTTCGCCGCCTGATCGGCTATTCGGCGGCCCGCGTCTCCAGAACGGCCTCGGGCATCATCCCAAGAGCGCGCTTGTAGAGGTCGAGTAGGCTCTCTTCCTCGTCGACCTCGTCCTTGTCCATCTTCCGGATCTTAACGATCTGACGCATGATTTTGGGCTCGAAGCCGGTCCCCTTGGCCTCGGCGTATACTTCCTTGATGTCGCCGCTCAGCGCACGCTTCTCCTCCTCGAGCCGTTCGATCCGCTCGATGAAAGATTTCAGACGCTCGACCGCGACACCCCCGACATCTGGCATGGTCCCCTCTTCCCCTAACCGTGCTGCCCCCGCAGCACCGCGCCGAAGATAGTGATCGGCCCTCCCCAGTGCAAGGCGAGGGCCGTCACCCGGCTGCTGTCAGTGCTTCTGGGAGGCGGCGAAGGCGGCCTTCTGCTCGGCGCTCGCCTCCTTCTGATATTTCGCCCGCCATTCGTCGTACGGCATGCCATAGACGATCTCCCGCGCTTGCGGGTCCGACACCGGGATGCTGCGCTGCTCGGCCTCCTCCCGATACCACCTCGACAGGCAATTTCGGCAAAAGCCGGCCAGGTTCATCAGGTCGATGTTCTGGACATCGGTCCGCTCGCGGAAATGCTCGACGAGGCGGCGGAATGTCGCGGCCTCGAGCTCGGTGCGGGTCTTGTCGTCCATCGCAATCTCCTCCTTGCTTGTCGGACCGTATGTAGCGCTGCGACAGCCTCGGTTGAAGCGCTACCGGCCCTGCGCCGCAGCGCGACGGCGAATCTCCTCGATCGTCAGATCTTCCTTATGCGTGGCGATGAACCAGCGATAGCCGAAGGGGTCCTCGATCCCGCCGACGCGATCGCCGTAGAACTGATCGGCGACCGGCCGCACGAGCTTTGCCCCCGCCGCCACGGCGTGCTCGACCGCGCGGTCGACGTCCTCGACATAAAGATGGATCGAGACCGGCGACCCGCCGACGGTCTTTGGGCTCAGCGCCTGGATCTCGGGGTTCTCGTCGGCCAGCATGACGCGGGAATCGCCGATGCTGATCTCGGCATGGTGAACCTTGCCGCCGGGACCCTCCATCCGCATGACCTCCTCGGCGCCGAGCGCTTTCTTATAGAAGGCGATGGCGGCGCCCGCGCCACCCAAGATCAGATACGGCGTCACAGTGTGATAGCCCTCGGGGATCGGTTTTACCTCGGCGCTCATCCTGGCCTCGCTTCAGTGTGGTCGTTAGGTAAAGACGCTCCGACCAATGGCGTGCTCGCGGTCTTGTTTTACCCGACAGGCCTGCCCGGCGCTACCGAGCGGGGGCTACCGCGCGCTCGGCCGCACGAGGCCGTCGATATAGCTGACAATGACACTCGGATCGTTCGTCGAGCAGGCGGCATAGCCGTCGGGTCGAACCAACCAAATGCCGCCTTCGCGGCATGGCGGCCAGATATCGGGATCGAGCAACCCTTCGAACCTCGCCAGCAGATCATCGGTCGCGGTGGTCCGCTGCGCGAAAAGCGCAAAGAGCGGCGCGTCACCTGATCCGACGAGGGTCTGGCCGGCGACGGGGACGACGCGCTCGCCCGGCTTGGGTCCAGCTCCATCCAAAGAGGGCCCGTTCAGCGGGCTGTCGGGATAGCCGATCGTAACCTCGGTCATTGTGTCGGCAAATGCATGCTGGACGGCGACCAGACCCAGCATGAGGTGGCCGACCATGTTGCGTACAGTCTGGGCAACCGGGTTCCTCATCGTCCCGACAGCCGTCAACCTGCCGGCGGCGTTGAGCACCTCGTCACCAACCTTGCTGCGCTCCGGGCTGTAGCTGTCGAGCAGATGCTCATCGCAGGTCTCACGGACCACCAGCGCCAGCTTCCAGGCCAGGTTGAACGCGTCCTGCATTCCGGTATTCATGCCCTGCCCACCGGCCGGACTGTGGACATGGGCTGCATCGCCGACCAGGAAGGCGCGGCCCCAGCGATAATCAGAGACCTTGCGGCCGTTGATCCTGAAACCCGCGAGCCAGATCGGATCGAAGGCCACCAACCCGGGCGGTCCGCGCCGGTCGATAACCGCCTGAACCTCTTCCAGCGTGGGTGCCGGCGGATGCTCGGCGGCGGAGGGAGCCAAGTCCGCGATAACCCGATAGCGGCCCGGGGAGATCGGGAAAATGACAAAGACGCCATCGTGATGCCAGTAAATCGAGGCCTCGCTGTCCGGACACGGATAGCCCCTCATGTGAACGTCGGCCAGCATCCAGTCGCTGTCCAACGTCTCGCCCGTAAAAGGTGCGCCGAGGGTATGACGCACTGCGCTGTGAGCCCCGTCACATCGACCAGCCAACCCACCGACACGGTCTCCTCACGCCCGTCGGCGTGCCGCAGCACTGCTTCGATACCGTCGCTGCTTTTGAATGTGGCGAGCACCACCTCGCGTTCGACGAAAACGCCGAGATCGTGGAGCCTCTCTTCGAGCAAGCGCTCGGTCTCGGACTGTGGCAGCATCAGCGCGTAGGGATAGGGGCTCTGCACGCTGCCCATGTCGACGCGGCCTATGACCTTGTCGCCGGCGATGAAGTTGACCGCCTCTGCCTTGAACCCGACATCGATGAACGGGTCCGACCCGCCACCCCGGTCCAACAATTCGAGGGTTCTGCTCCACAGAACGAGGGCCTTGGACTTGTCGGTCCGCTGAGCCGCCTTATCGACGATGCGGACAGCCACGCCGTAACGCGCGAGCTCAGAGGCCATTGTCATTCCGACTGGGCCGGCGCCGACGATCAGAACAAGCTTCGTCACTGATGAGTCTCCGAGTTGAATTGTCCCGACGGGGGCCGACCGAACCGGCGCTCATAGGGACATATGATGGCAATCACTTTCCGGCTGTGCGGATCTCTAGCAGACCGTGTGAAAAGTCGTAGGTAGTGGATTCCAACGCGGCGTATGACGCGGTAGAATCTGGCATGACGTACATCTCGGGCCCCGACCGCTCCCAGATATTGCTGCTGCCGGAGGTGGTCGACGATTATGTCGGCGCGGACAACCCGGTGCGGTTTATTGATGCTTTTGTCGATGGGCTGGATCTTGCGACGGCATCGTTTAGCCGTGTTGAGCCGAAGGTGACAGGCCGCCCGGGCTATTCGCCTGCGGATCTGCTGAAGCTTTACATTTACGGCTACCTGAACCGAGTGCGATCAAGCCGCCGGCTGGAGGCCGAAACCCACCGCAACATCGAGGTGATCTGGCTGCTGCGGCATTTGAAGCCGGACTTCAAGACGATCGCTGACTTCCGGCGCGACAACCGCAACGCCTTCCGCCAAGTGTTCCGTCAGTTTGTGCTGCTCTGCCGTCAACTGGACCTGTTTGGCCGGGAGTTGCTGGCGGTGGACGGCACGCGGATCAAGGCAGTCAACAACAAGGATCGCAATTTCACGCGGGCGTCTCTGACCCAATTCATCAAAGCCGCTGACGCCAAGCTCGAGGACTATCTTCGGCGTCTCGACAAGAGCGACGCCACCGAGAGCGGGAAGGACGGCTCGCGCGTCGAAAACCTGGCCGAGAAGATCGCTGCAATCCAGGAGCGGCGTGAGTGGCACAAGGAAATGCTGGCGGAACTGGACCAGACTGGGGAAAGTCAGATCTCGCTCACCGACCCCGACAGCCGAGCGATGGCGGCACATACGCATGTTGCGGTCGGCTACAACGTGCAGGTCGCGGTCGATGCCAAGCACAAGCTGATCGTCGAGCAGCAAGTCACGAACCAAGTTGTGGATATGGGTCTGCTGGCTCAGACCGCCGAACCGGCAAAAGAGGTTCTCGGCGTGGAGCGGATCGCGGTCGTGGCCGACCGGGGCTATTTCAAGATCGAGGACATCGAGGCCTGCGAGAAGGCCGGGATCGACCCTTACGTGCCGCGTCCCCAGCGTGGTCCGTCGGTCAGAGCGGGTCTGTTTCGCAAAGATGAGTTCAGCTACGACCCAACCAGCGACAGCTTTCTCTGCCCCGCAGGTCAGCACCTTCATCCCTATTCGTCTTCCCTTATGCGTGGCTTGAAGAAGATCAATTACCGCAACAGCCAAGCCTGTCGAGGCTGCGCGATCCGATCGCAGTGTACCGGCAACCAGTTCCGTTCCGTATCCCGTCTCGAGAACGCGGCCGTATTGGACCGAATGCAGGCCCGCATAGCGCAGCGTCCTGACATCTTTGACCAACGCCGCGAGACGGTCGAACACCCGTTTGGCTCGATCAAGCAATGGATGAACCAGGGTGCGTTTCTGATGCGAGGGTTAGAGAAAGTGCGCGGCGAGTTCAGCTTGACCGCGCTCGCCTACAATCTCAGGCGCGTCCTCAATATCGTGGAACTGCCAAAGCTGATTGCCGCGCTCCCGGCCTAAATGCCGCGCCTGAGCGTCTCCCGATCAACTCTAAGACATCCCCAAGCGTCCCTACATTGGACAGATCTTCTCAACCGAATGGTGCGGTTCACATAACACTGAGCCCCTCATTGCCGGTGCACCACTGCAAAGCAGCGTTTCCACACGGTCTGCTTGAATTCTGCAACCTTCGATTAGCCCGACACCCCGGCCTTGCGGGCGGTCAATTTCACGGGCGGATCTTAAATTATGGGCGTAGAATGAAAATGTGACGGGTATATATGGTATGCTCCGCATGGCGAGAAAATCAGAAAGAAAAGTATCAAACCGATGGCAGTGAGCGATGATGAGATCGCGCTGCCAGTCGGCATTTCCGGGATCATCGTCGGCGAGCTTTTTGGCGATGTCGAGGGCGAGCTGGCAACCCACTCGATCCGCGGTGAGGGATGGAGTGCCATGGCCCCGATGCGCAGTGCGGCGGTTGGTTCGACGGCCAGCACCCGGTGCCCCAGCGCGGCTAACCCGGCGGCATCGCGTCCGTTACCGGCACCGACATCGAGGATCCGGCTCTGAGCCGCCGGGATCAGGTGGAGCATCTGGCGATGAACATCGGCGAAGTTGATGCTTTCGTACTGTGCCAAGAGCGTCTCCGCTTCCTCGGCGTAGCCGTCGGTTCCGCTTAGCCGGGGCGCTGCCATCGTGCGCAGCTATTCAGCGTAATTTGCGGGATCGAGGCTATAGGCAAGTCCCTGCCAGTCGGGATCGCCCACGTCCCGTCGATGCCGGTTCTCGTCGGCGATCCTGCGATAGAGCCGCAGCGCCGCGGCGTCGTCGAGATATGCCGTCTCCTGCCCGAGATGTTCCGCGAAAAGCGACGCTCGCAAACCGCGCGCGATACGCGGATCCCAGATCGCGGCGTTCATTTCACTGTGGCCGACGAGCGAATTCTGGTGGAGATTGCATGACCCGATCGTCGCCCAGGAATCGTCGACGATCATGATCTTGGCGTGGACGTAGACATTGCTGCGCTCTCCCTGAGCATTCAGCCGGGCGATGCTGACCAGGGCGAAGTTTCCGATAGGCGCCGGTCGTGCAACTCGGTCGAACATCGTTCGTCGTTCCGGGTCGTGGCGCGTGGCGCGGACATGATCCTCGGGCTCCGCCGGGACCAGCGCGACGATCTCGACGCCACGCCGCAGCGCCTCTTCGACCCGTGGGATCGGGATCACCTGGTTCTCGATGTAGATCGCCCGTCGCGCGGCGGCGATCGCCAGCAAATACTGATCGAAGATCGTCCGCTCGCCGCGTGCGATGTCGCAGGCGGCGGCACCGGGGCTCGCATGCCTGTCGCTGTAGCGCTCGGGATGGATCTGTCGCTGGATCTGCACGCCGCTGTCGCCGCGAACCGGGGAAAGCCGCGCCGGAAACGGCAGCGGGTCTCCGGTACCGGGACCCCAAGTGCCGTCTGCGACGTCGCGTTCGCTCGCCTCGTTCCAGCGCTGGACAAAATTGTGGTGGACGTCGGTCGCCGCCGGCCCGCGCAGCTCAACATAGACATCGTGGCGCCCATCTTCATCGCCATGCCCGGGACATCCGATGGTGCGGGCGGTCAGGTTCATGCCGCCGACAAAGGCGATCTCGGTCGGCTCGCCGGCATCGACAATCCAGCTTTTCTGATGCTGAACGTAGGGCCCGTGCGCCCGGTCCCAGAGCGCGCGAAACCGTGATCTGCGAGCTCTGAGCAGGTTCCGATCCGCCTCAGACCCCGCAAACGACCGTCCGAGGTTCCGGCTCTCGGGATTTGGCCGCCAGAAGAGGACGCGGACGTCGAGACCCCGGTCGACGGGGCGATCGAGCACGTCGAACAGCGGTTCGCCTCCGTCCGGCAGCCGGAAATCGGGTGCGAAAAAGGCGACGGTTAGCCAGACGCTGTGCCGTGCCGCCGTGATCGCCGCGCCGATTCGCCGGAACGTCGGCACGCCGTCGACCAGCGGACGAACCGCGTTGCCGCTACGCATCGGATAGGAGCCGGCGGTGGGATGAGGAATCATCCCAGGCCTTTCGTTTCTCCTTCTTCCGCGCGGCCCCCGCTTGTCTATCGGACCGGTACACCCGCAAAATTACTCTAGCCTGCCGGATCACAGCGAGCCTGGGTAGTCAGCAGTCCGCGGGGTGCCGAGATCGGAAACGCTAGCTGAGGAAATATAGACCGCCGGCATGATCCTCTAATGGTAGCTCGTCAGATGAGTATGCGTGCGCGAATTCGAACTGAACTCTTGGCCATCGTACCGCTCGATCAAATCTAGCGTGAACATTTAGAGGACGCGTTAGCATGGGTTGACTCTGGCGCAGAGCTGTTCCGCGTTATGAAGCCCGCTACATCGCCAAAACACTTGGTCTCGTATTTCGTTTTGGTTGATGGCGAGCAAATCCTGTTAGCTGATCACAGGAACGCCCGGTTGTGGTTGCCCACGGATGAGCATCCTCGATCGACCGTTTCTCGCGAGCTGGACGAGAGCTCGGCATCTCCGCCGCCCATGCCATCGATGCGCCCCTGATGGTTACATGCACGGCAACCGTGGGACTCACGCCTGGGCACATCGACGTTTCCCTATGGTATGTGGTTCGCGCGAATCGCGTGCAACCAATTAAAATCGACAAAAGCGAATTTCATCGAGTCCGCTGGTTCGACTTCACGGAAGTACCACTTAACCGTAGTGATCCGTACCTTGGGCGGTTCATAAGAAAGCAAAGACAACATCGCAGTCTTGAGACAATCAATGCTGGATATTACTGATCTCTTGGCGGCCCTGCTCGGGGTGTGGCGCTCGAAGCTGCTCTCGCAGGCCGAGATAGGAGCGGGATTTTCGTGCGAGAGAGACCATGTCGATTGCCGCCGCGCCGGCGACGCAAGAGCGCCGAGCCAAGGTCGAAAACGTCGAGCTCGTAAGCCCCGTCTTGGGGTCGATCCCGCCCGAGCGATCGCTGATTTCGTGCCCAATTGCCGGCTCGTCGTGGGCGCAGTAACCCAGACACTGCGCAATAACGCGAACCACATTGATCGATCTATTTCGAGGATCGATCTATTTCGAGGCCAGCTGGCATCCGGTACCACCGGCAATATTGAGGATGTGATAGTTGAGAATGCACGCGGTGCAAGAAACGCCGTGAGTCGGGGATTAGCCGTATTGCTCCGATAAGGTTGACTGTCATGGAGATGCACGATTGCGTCGTCGTTGAGCGGCACTGTGGTCCCGATCTCGGTCGAACCGTTATGATCGAGATGGCGCGTCGTCTTCCTCGCTTCGAGCGCGGTTGTAGCCGGCCGGTTCGATATCAAGCGAAACCTCCCGAAGAAAACTCGAGCCTTTCGAAAGTCGCTTGCACCTTTGTCGTGCGCCAGGGCGAGGCGACCTTCTAATGGCCGAACGGCGAGACCCGCACGATCGTCAAGAACGAAGGGGTGCTGCTGCCGCATGGCACGTTCTACAGGTTCAAGGCGACAAGCGACGGGCCGCTAGTCATGGTTCGGATCGGCGCCGCCGCTTTGGACGGCGCTGACCCCAGTGCCGCGTCAGCCCCGACGGCAGCGCATCTCGTATAGCGGCGCGGCCTGCGATTTCCTCGCCAGCTCCGGCTATCCGGCGGTACGCGCAATCGCGCCCTTATCGGCGGTGTGGGACACGTACACCGACCACTACTCCCCGGGCGGGCTGCTGCTAAACCGGCTGGCCCATATCGACCGGAGCCGAGGTGGGGTGATGGTCACCGGAGGGCGCTGTAACCTCTGTTTCCAGCGCTTCCTACTGCTGGGCTTGTCGCTGTATTCCCTGACGATTCTCTAAACCGTTGAAGACATTGGAGCGGGCGAGGGGATGCGAACCCCCGACCCCAACCTTGGCAAGGTCTACCAGCGCTCTGCGCCAGGGTATCCGGCCACCGCCGCTGACAGGTACTCTTCTGGAATGACGACATTTTCGTTTTGGAGCGCGTCGCCGAACGGCGCCGGTTTCGCGCCGCGACCCGATCTCAAGTGCTCCATTCCGCTTCCGACCAGCCTATCATCGGCAAATGGAAGCGAAAATCGCTCAAGGCACTGGAATCCTACGGAAAGATCAGCAAGCGCACGGTCGACGCTCTGAAACCTTCCAAGGTTGGGGTCAAAGGTTCTGAACAGTTCCTCTGGGATTCTGAGCTGCGCGGCTTCGGCGTCCGTGTCAGCCCGGCGGGCCTCAAGAGCTTCATCGTGCAGTATCGCACTCCCGAGGGCCGGCACCGGCGCACCGTGATCGGGCGTTACGGCCTGGTGACGCCATAGCAGGCGCGACAGGCCGCCTGGGACATTCTGAGCGCCGTCGCCAAGGGGATCGATCCCGCGGCCCTCGCCCGGGCCGGACCGCAATGCCATCACGGTGTCCTCGCTGCGCGACTGGTATCTGGCCGAAGCCGAGGCGGGACGGATTCTCGGCCGGCGGCGCCGGCCGATCAAACCCTCGACGCTCGCGATGGACCGCAGCCGGATCGAGGCGCATATCAAGCCACTGGTCGGCATGTGCCAAGTCGGCTCGCTCACCCTCGGCGACATCGAGGGCGCCCAGGCCGATATCGCCGCGGGCAAGACCGCGAAGCGGCGTGCAGGCAGCCGCGGCGGCGCCACGACGGGTGGGGAGGGCGTCGCCGCCCGCACGATGTCCTCGCTCCATGCCATCTTTGAGCATGCGGTCCGCCTCGGGAAAATCGAAAGTAATCCGGCGAGGGGCGTACGCCGCCTCGCCAGCACGCCGCGCGATCGCCGCTTGAGCCACGCCGAAATCGCGAAGCTCGGGAAGGCCATGCACGCCGCCGAGACGGCAGGCGAGCATCCGACCGGACTTGCGGCGATCTGCCTGCTCGCGCTGACAGGCTTCCGCCGGCTCGAGGGGCTCGGGCTCCGGCGCGACTGGCTCAATACGGAGGAAGCGGCGATCCGCTTTCCGGACACCAAGAGCGGCGCCCAGCTCCGCGTGATCGGCCGCCCGCCGTGGAGCTGCTGCTCGCGCAGCCGCAGAGCCCGAAGTCGCCCTTCTTCTTCCCGGCCGGCGCCGATGCCGAGCGTCAGGCGTCCCCGGCTGATCAGATCGACGCTCGCCGCGATCTTGGCGAGATGCGCGGGATTGCGATAACCGACCGCCGTGCACAGGGTGGCGAGACGGATGCGGCGGGTGACAGCGGCCAGCGCCGCCAAAACGGTCCAGCCTTCCAGGACCGGCTCGTGGGGCCCACCGACGCGGGGGATCTGGATCATATGGTCCAGGACCGAGAACCGGACAAAGCCGTGCTCTTCCGCCCACTGCGCCTTCGCCTTCACCGCCTCGAATGCCTCGGCCGGATCGGGAGTATCGGCCGAAGACGAGTTGTGAATGCCGAACTTCATGGCTATTGGCTCCTGTTCTGCTTGGACTGAGCTGTGGTGCAGACACTGCCCACGTGCGCGCTTCCGGCGCTTGCCTCCTCAATTACGACCGCCCCGGTCTCGACCTGCTCGGCCGCAGGTTCGGGCTCCCGGCGTGATCGTTAAAAGCGGCCAAGACCCATCGAAAGTGAGCCCAAATCGCCGATGATTGCGCACCCGGCCGCCGATAGTGCGGGTCGCGATAACTAAGGATGGCTCATTCGCGATTTCCAGCTCGGCAGCGGCCCGCCGCTGGCCAGATAGACTCCAGCAGAAATCAATCCGATCGGCACCCAGCCTACATCGCTCGGCCATTCCCCAAGCAGCGGCATTGCGATGAATGCAGTAAGTGCCGGCACCAGTGCACCAAAGGCCGCGCCCGCTGAAGCGCCAAGGATGGTAACCGACCGAACATAAAGAACCATGGAAATTATCGTCACCACGATGCCCTGGAATATGGCCTGCACGGTGAGGTCGGGGACCGGTATCTGCGCCAGGCGGGTTCCCGACATTGCCAAATAAATCGGCAGCCAGATCACCAGTGATCCGGTAGAGACCAGGGCTGCGGCATGGAGTGGATCAAGTTTTGCCTGCCGCGTGATTATTGTGAACACTGCCGTCAAAAATGACGCCAAGAGTAACAGCGCATCGCCGAATGTCCGTGATATATTCCAGCCGGCGCGGCCCACTCCGGTATGCCAACCGACCAAGATGAGAGCGCCTGCCACGACGAGAATGAGCCCTGCCGTCCTCGCTCTGGAAAGGTGTTCGCGCAGACGAGTCGCGGCGATCAGGGCGACGAACAGCGGCATCATGGCCGGATTGAGCGCCCCTCCGTTATAGGCCGGGGCGAAACGCAACCCTTCCGCCGCGATCAGGGCGTAAGGTGCGCCGTTTCCGGCGATAATCCCGGTCAACCCGAGCCATCCGAGGCGATCCAGGGCAAGCCCGCGCCGCACGACAACGGGCGCCAAAATGACACCGGCCACCCCAAATCTGAGGGCCACGATATCCCAAGAATCCAGATTGGTCGTCACCGCCAAGCGCGTGACCGCGCTCCAACTCGCCCATATTGATACTGCTGCTACCCCGAATGCAGCGCCTTTGAAGTAGTTGGTAGTGGCCCGCTGCGTCGCACCTCCGCCGAGACGCCGAGACGCCGTTTCTCCCGCCATGTCCAGACTTCTCCGGTTCTCGCCCGATTGGGCAATTCGCGCAGTCCCGAAAGCTTGAAATTGCGGCAATTACGGTCGGTAGGCCGCTACTCCGGGTGAACCGCCCCACGCCCTCCGGCTGCCACGGCGTCTTCGTCTTCTTCGGGCGCGCCGATCCCGAAGGTTTTCGAGAAACCGCGCTCCCGACGCGGTGACGATCACAGCGCGACTGTGCTTCATCCTCTCTGTCCAGCCGAGATCGAAACAGCGCTTGGTGACAGCGGCCCCTACTGCGCCCGCGACATGTGGCCGTCGTTCGGTTCAGTCGAGGCACAATCGGCAGAAATGGCGGCGTTTTGAACCCAGTGCAGAGAGGTCGATCCCGAACTCGGTGAGAAATCGGGTACCCGCGGGCGTGATTTCGGCGGCTTCGGCGCCGACAACGATGTATTTGTGCGTGATTAATGAAGCGGCGAGGTCCACGCTGAGACGACCGGCAAGGTGGTATAGCAAATTCGAGCTGCGCTCAGCTCGCGTGCTTGACGGGACAGAGGTCGATATCGCGGTCCGTTTTCGAGCGCAATGGCCATAATGCCATCGAGCATCTCCACGACTTTCGGCGATGCGAGCCGGAAATATCGGTGCCGCCCTTCCCGGATCACCGAGAGCAAACCCGTCTGCGACAGCTTGGCGAGATGCGTACTGGCGGTTTGCGGCGTGATGCGCGCGGCATCGGCAAGTTCGGTCGCCGTAAGCGCCCGCCCATCCAGCAGGGCCGTCAACATCGTTGCCCGCGCCGGTTCGCCAACGAGCGTGGCGATCTCCGCAATGAGGCGTCCGGTATTCATCTGCCCATATTATCACCCTGGTCTGGTCGGCGCGTCCGCGAACACTTCGATGGCGATCGAAGCGGTGGTCACCTTCAACTCTCCGATCTCCTTGCGCCACTCGAAATCAGTCAAGTGGACACTCAGTGCCCCCTGCGCCAACCCTTTCCGACACCGTGGTCGGCAACGCCCGCCGGCATTCGGCGGCGCCCGACTGGATCACGGAGTTTTCCGATGCTCGCCAATGCCGCCGGCATGCCGCCGCGCCACCTGCGCACACCCGAGACCGCCCGCTTCGTCGGCCTCTCGATCCGCACCCTCGAAAAACACCGTACCTACGGCACCGGCCCGCGCTATTCGAAGCTCGGCGGACGGGTCGTCTACCGCCTCGAAGACCTGCAGGCTTGGGTCGAGCTCGGGCTGAAGGCGTCGACCTCGGACCCGGGGATCGGCACCGTCCTGCCGGCCAAGCGCCATCCGCACCTCATTCCTGCCGTCGGCGAGCGGCGCCGCTGAAGCCGCGGCACCGTGCCGACGCGTCCAGTATGCCGTCCGAGCGCGAGCAGCTCGACCTGTTCCGAGCGCTCCCAGGCGACCTCGCGCCGCGGGATGCTCAGGACCTGATGGCCTACCCGTTCTTCAGCCTCGCCAAGACGCATCGCGTGACGCCGATCGACTTTCACATGAACGGGATCGCGATCCGCGTCGAGGCAGTCCCGGAGCACGGCATGGCGACCATCTGGGACGCCGACGTTCTGATCTGGGCGGCGAGCCAGATCGTCGAGGCGCGCGACGCCGGCCTGAAGACATCGCGGCTGATGGCGGCAACGCCCTACGAGATCCTGACTTTCATCGGCCGCGGCACGAGCGCGCACGATTATCACCGCCTGAAAGCGGCGCTCGATCGCCTGCAATCGACGACCGTCGCGACGTCGCTGCGCCGCACCACCGAGCGGCGAATGCACCGTTTCTCGTGGATCAACGAATGGACCGAGCGCGCCGATGCACACTGGCGTCCCGACGACGTCGATCTGATCGTGCCGGACTGGTTCTATGGGGCGTCCTCGACGACGCGCTCGTGCTGACGATCGACCGCGCCTATTTTGGCCTGACGGGCGGTCTCGAGCGCTGGCTCTACCGCCTCGCGCGCAAGCACGCCGGCCATCAGCAGGCCGGCTGGCAGTTCGAATTCCGACACCTCCATGCCAAATCGGCGAGCCTCTCGCCGTTCAAGCGCTTCGCCTTCGAGCTGCGCGAGATGGCGGCGGCAGCCCTTGCCAGGCTATCAGCTCGGCATCCGCGGCGAGCCCGGCGGGCGCGAGCTGCTGGTCGTCAATATCAAATCATCCACAGGCAGCGGTGGACACGCTGTTGGAGGCCTCGTGCTATCGGGAACCGCAAGGCACGTGCTATCGGGAACCCGACTATCGTGCTATCAGGAACCAAATTCGCCATTTTCGTCAATCAACTCAGCAGCTTCTGAGCCTCGTAACTTAGGATCTAACCTTATAGAATCTAACCTTATAGAATCTAACCTTATAGAATCTAACGTTGTTGTTGGGGGTCGCCGGCGACGGTGGATATCAGGCGAGGGTGCAGAATGACTGCACCGCCCTTCAGCCAACGCTCCACTGCCGGGAACACCAGCCTCATCCCTCCGTCAGCGAGCCAATACGGCCGGGAAGGAAAGAGGGCCGCACTGACCGCGGTGTCTACGAGTTCGCCGAACGCAATCGCGGCCCCACGACAACCCTCCCGCCCAACACCTGAACCGCGGCGCCGCGGATGACGGCGCCATCATCGGACAGCTTGACCCATGTCGAACTGATCTGGATCCAGAAGCTGATCGAGCACTGGATCCGCTTCGGCCACGAGGTTGCCCAGCAGATCCTCCACCGCCGCCGGCGCGTTCTGAGTTTCTCGCCGGACAGCGTCTTCGCGTATGTCCGCTGGGCCGGCAACGATTTCGGTACTGTCGTCTCGCGCATCGACATCCTGCGCGCCGTCAAACCCGGCGAGCGCTTCTCGACAGTCAACTATGTGCGGCCCGGCGGCGAAATCCTGTTGCGCTTCGCCGGCTGGCCGAGAGTCCAACGGGCATTGCAGACGATCGACGCCATCGAGCAGGCGGGCTTCGATCCGGCCGAGGTTTGCCCCGACCATTGGCGGCACGTCCATAACCGCCTCACGGCCGGTGATCTGCCGCGCAGCTACACGCAAGAGCGCCACCGCGCGTGGATGCGGCGGAGCCTTATGCCATGACGCGCTTCGGGGCCGTCATGACGACCTATTTCGCGGTGATGGCTACCGGCCTCTCGGCGCTGTTTCATCCGTCGCCGAAGCTGATCTGGAATGCCAGCGCCAGCGTGCCGGTCGGGCTCTATCGCATACAACCGGTCGAGCCACTCCACGTTGGCCAACTCGTCGTTGCGGTTCTACCGGAGCCGCTCGCGAGCTATCTCGCCAATCGCGGCCACCTGCCCGAAGGCGTACCGCTCTTGAAGCATATTCTGGCACTCGCGGGCCACACTGTCTGCCGCGCCGGCGACACAATCACTGTCGACGGCGAGACGGTCGGGCGAGCGTTGGCTAACGATTGGCGCGGTCGAGAACTGCCCACCTGGCAGGGCTGCCAGGCACTGTCGGCCGACACCGTCTTTCTCATGAACGAGCAGTCCGCGCACTCGCTCGACGGCCGCTATTTCGGCCCGCTCACGACGAGCGCCATCGTTGGCAGAGCCGTCCCCCTGTGGATCCCTCGGCACTGACCATGTCGCCGATCCACGATCGCACTGCAATGGCGCTGCTTTCGTCGCGTGCGCAGCCTTCCTCTTTCCCGGCCCTCTGTTGTCCGCGAGTCTTTCGTCAGTCGGTCATATGCCGACCTCGATGCGGCGCTACTGCAGTCATTGCCGTCGTTCTTCTCCTGACACTCGGCACACGATTTACCGATGCCGGACCAGCGTCGGCCAATGCGGCAGATGCGGTCAAGCCCGTCCATTCCGTTGCTGCGTCAATTGCTGAAGCATCGCATCGGTTCGACATTCCGGCGTCGTGGTTGCGGGCGGTGATCCGCGCCGAAAGTGCCGGTGATCTGGATGCGATCTCACCGAAAGGCGCAATGGGTTTGATGCATATCATGCCCGAGACCTGGGCCAGTCTGCGGCTCCGCTACGGTCTTGGCGCCGACCCGTTTGACGCGCACGACAACATTCTGGCCGGTGCCGCGTATCTACACGAGCTGCACGATCGCTACGGTGCTCCAGGCTTTCTTGCCGCCTATGACGCGGGCCCGGCGCGCTACGAGGCGTACCTTGCGACTGGTCGGCCGCTGCCGAACGAGACGCTCGCCTATGTCGACCACCTCGCGCCGCTTACGACGAATGACCACGTTTCCGGTGGCGTTGTGCTCGCGACCGCCATGCCGTCGTGGCTCCAAGCGCCGCTCTTCGTGGTGCATTCCGACAGCACGTTGATACCGTCTCGATCGACTGCGGAGCTGCACGGCCGGCACGCGCCAATTGTCGTCCGATTGGCCGATCTGACCGGTCTTGCGCCGCAGTCGATCGGTCTGTTCGCCGCCATTTCGCAGCAAGGTGGCACCCGGTGAGGGTCCCTGGGGGCGGTCGCATGCTGGCGTGGCCTGGCGGAGGGTCGGCGGGGTAGCCGCGGGGGGCGAGGGCCCCAACCACGGGACGGCAAGATAAAAGCCGCGAGGTGCGGCTGGGTCGGGGGTTCGCAATGAGCTTATTTCTCAAAACATTGGCCGGATGTGCGCTATTGCACAACAGCCTAGTGCTTTGCACCATTCAGAGGATTCACGAGAGCGTTAGGATCTGCGATACTGGGCCATTGCTTGGGGGATCGGGCGATGGCTCAAGGGGTATGCGTGGTTCTCAACACTGCGGAGCGCGAGCAGTTGGCGGCGATCGTGGCCGACCGCAACCGGCCGCGCAAGCACATCGAACGGGCGCGCATCGTGCTCGCCTCGGCGGATCGACACTCGGCGCAGTGGGTGGCGCACAGCATCGGCGTCAGTCGGCCGACAGTGTGGCGGTGGCAACAACGGTTTGCCGAGACCGGGGTTGAGGGTCTGCTGCGCGACAAGACCCGCAAGCCCGGCAAGGCGCCGATCGCGGCGGAAACGACGGCCCAGGTAGTGGCGCTGACGTGTACGGAACCGCCGCACCAGGCGACCCACTGGACCGGCCGAGCGATGGCCAAGACAACCGGCCTCTCGCCGAGTTCGGTGCAGCGCATCTGGCGGGCGCACAAACTGCAGCCGCACCGCCTGCGCACCTTCAAGCGCTCGCGCGATCCCAGCTTTGCCGCCAAGCTGACCGACATCGTCGGCCTCTATGTCGATCCCCCGGCGCATGCCGTAGTCCTCTCGCTCGACGAAAAGAGCCAGATCCAAGCACTCGATCGCACCCAACCCGGACTGCCGATCAAGCCTGGGCGCTGCCAGACCATGACGCACGACTACAAGCGGCATGGCACGACCACCCTGTTTGCTGCCCTCAGCGTGCTCGACGGGACGGTGATCGGCCGCTGTATGCAGCGCCACCGCCACAGCGAGTTCATCCGCTTCCTCAATGCCGTCGAGCGCGAGGTCCCGGCCGGCAAACTGATCCACACGGTGCTCGACAACTACGCCACCCACAAGCATCCCAAAGTGCTGGCCTGGCTGTCGCGCCATCCGCGCTGGACCTTCCACTTCACCCCGACCTCGGCCTCCTGGCTCAACGCGGTCGAGAACTTCTTTTCCAAAATGACCCGTCAACGCATCCGCCGCGGCGTCTTTCGTTCGATCGCCGACCTGCAGACCGCCATCAACGCTTATCTCGCCGAGCACAATACCAATGCCAAACCGTTCGTCTGGACCAAATCCGCCGACGCTATCCTGGCCAAACTCGAGCGCCTCCCTGTACCATCTGTTTGAGCCAGTGCACTAGCATTACCCGGCAATTCGCCGTTTTCCTGACCTTTTTGTACATCGTGATGAAATCCCACGTCACTCGGGACGACGATTTCCGCGTCCGGCCAGGGCGCATCCGCTCGCGCGGCAGCCAGCGTGCTCGGCCCTTCATCGCCCAGGCTCTCGCCGCCGCGGAGAGAGCCGGCGGCATCGCCCCATGGTCTGGACCAGTTCGGCGGACCGGTACATTCGGCCGGGGACGTGCAGCGAGCCTCGTTGCGCACCGGTGGCTCACGAGCCGCTCCCAACTCGCGACGGTCAAGGCGCGCGTCGTGCGGCACCGTTCGAAGCGCGCCCCCCTCGTCCCCCATCTGAAGTACCTTCGCCGCGACGGCGTGACGCGCGACGGCGAACCGGCCCGGATGTTCGGCGCTGACGGCGAGGATATCGATCACCGCGCCTTCGCCGAACGTTGCGAAGATGACCGTCACCACTTTCGTTTCATCGTGTCGCCGGAGGATGCGGCCGAGCTGTCGGACCTCAAGGCGTTTACCCGCGACCTGATGGCCGACGCCGAACGCGACCTCGGCACGCGGCTCGATTGGGTGGCCGTCGATCACTGGAATACCGAGCACCCGCACATCCATGTCATCCTGCGCGGCCGGACCGACGCCGGGCAAGACTTGGTGATTTCGCGCGATTACATCCGCGAGGGCATGCGCGCCCGCGCCCAGCAGCTGCTGACCCTCGAACTCGGGCCGCGATCGGATCGCGCGATCCGGCACTCGCTGGAGATGCAGGTCGAGGCCGAGCGATGGACGCGCCTCGATCGTGCCCTGGCCCGCGAGGCGGCGGCGAGTTCGTCCGTGGTCGACCTGCGCCCCGCGCGCAGCCGGCAGACGGACGAGTTCCGGAGCATCAAGATCGCGCGCCTGCGCAAACTCGAAGGTCTTGGTCTCGCCCGATCCCTCGGGCCGTCACGCTGGATGGTCGCCGACGACGCCGAGCAGACCCTTCGCGAGCTTGGGGAGCGCAACGACATCATCAAGCGAATCCACCGGGGCCTTGCCGACAAGGGGTGGGAGCGGGGGGCGGGCGACTATGTACTCGACGGCGCGAGCTAAGCCGGGCCAGTTGTCGGGCGGCTCGCTGCCCGCGGTATCGATGATGAGCTCAAGGGATCGGCGTATGTCGTGATCGACGGCATCGATGGTCGGGCTCATCACCTTGGCCTTCCCGAGCTTGAGGCCGCCGGCGACTTGGCGCGCGGTTCGATCGTCGAATTCCGCCGATATCAAGACGCGACCGGACGCAATCGGGTCGCGATCGCAGTGAGATCGGATTTTCCAATCGAAGACCAGGTCGCGGCCCACGGTGCAACTTGGCTCGACCGCCAGCTTCTGAAGCGCGTGTCCGCCCTACGCGACAGTGGGTTCGGCGCCGAGCTGCGCGACGTCATGGACCGCCGGGTCGACCACCTTGTCGAGGAAGGCTTGGCACGCCGGCAAGGCCAGCGGATCGCGTTCGCGCGCGACCTCCTCAAGACACTGGAGCGCCGCGAGCTGGCGGAAGCGGTCTCGAAGTTGGTCGACGATACTGGCCTCATCCATCATCCTTCGGGCGAAGGCGAGCATATATCCGGCGTCTACCGGCACCGCGTCACCCTGGCTTCCGGCCGTTTTGCGATGATCGATGACGGTCTGGGCTTCCAGCTCGTTCCTTGGCGGCCCGCACTCGAACATCAGCTCGGCAGGCAGGTCGGCGGCATCATGATGCCCGACGGCCGCGTGGACTGGGAGTTTGGACGAAAGCGCGACCTCAGTTTGTAGAGATGGCTTCGGAGCATCTGTTCAGGGTGAGCGCGCTCGATGGTTACAAAACCATTTGCATCCAGGAGTCAGCCGCGGTATCGGGCAAAAAACGCCTCAGAAATTCCGATGTCGTGGCCAGGACGCCGGCGCGATCAACGCCTCAGACATCGCGAAACCGCATGCTCCGCTCGTAATCCCGGGCGACCGGCTGCTGAATTCGCCGTCTCGCCGGGATCCGTCAGAGAGGATAGGGTCGGGCTTTAGAGAACTCGCCTTGGGCAGCAAGATGACGACCTTTGAGATTCCGACCGTCGCTACGGCTCGCGTGCGGCTTCGCGCCTTCCGGGCCGCCGACCTCGACGCCTATACGGCAATGCAGGCGAACCCGGAAGTGATGCGCTATCTGGTCATGGGCCGCACATCGACCCGGGTCGAGGTCTGGCGGACGATGGCAACATCGCTCGGGAGTTGGCTGCTTCGCGGCTACGGGGTGTGGGCCTGCGAAAAGATCGACGACGGCGCATTTATCGGCAGTGTCGGGATCTTCCAACCGCTCGACTGGCCCGAACCCGAAATCGCCTATTCTCTCGACCAGCCCTATTGGGGACAGGGCCTGGCGACCGAAGCGGCGCGGGCGGCTCGCGACTGGCTATTCGAGCATTTCCTGATGACCCGCGCCGCGAGTTTCGTTCGGCCCGATAATCACGCCTCGAAACGCGTCGCCCAAAAGCTCGGAGCGGTTTGCGAACGGACGTTCGAGCTGCGCGGTGCGTCCTATGAATGGTGGGTGCACCATCGTACCGGCGGGCATCCAGACAGTCCGTTGGAACAAACGCAGATAACGATATGAGCCTATGACGACGGCGATCTCGACGGGATTGCTCGGCTCTGGTTTGAGAGTTGGCGCTCGACTGGTCTCGCCGTCGCCCAGCAGGCCACCGAAACGGCGAATGCGTGCTCGCATACCGGTGGAGTTGGCCTCCGGATGGAAAGTGTTTGTTGGCATCGATGCCGGAAACCGGCTCGCCGGCTTTCTCGCGCTCAAACCCGATGTCGGTCAGCTCGACCAGATCTTCGTCGCCCCGACCGCCCTGCGCCAGGGGATAGGGCGAGCTCTGCTGGACCTGGCCAAGCGGGAGATGACTGGCGCGATCTGGCTGCGGACCGCGGTTGACAACGTCGGGGCATGCCGCTTCTACGAGCGCTTCGGCTTCCGACGCGGCGAAACCGCTGTCCACCCGACGCTCGGACACCGCACGGTGATCTACCGCTGGCCGTGATCGGCCGGTGACAAACACTTTGGCCGATAACGATGGCAGCGCCGCCTCGTCAATGTGCGATCGTGGCGCGCAGCGCCATCTCCAGCGCCGTGGCGCCGGCGACGTACCCCGCGTGGAAGCGCCCGAAGACACCGGGGGTGACGGCGACGACCAGGTCCTCGCTCGGCACGACGTAGAGCCGCTGCCCGCCGTAACCGATGCCGCCGACTCAATCGATGTCGCCGCTCTCGAGTGCCGCCCGACCTAGCCACCATAAGTAACCGTATGCTGCGCCGTAATCAAATACTAAGGCCTTGGGGCTGTGCGGCGCGGTCATCTGTTTGACCCAGTTCGACCCAGGCCTGGAACTCGCCCGGCCGATCGCCGGTATCCTCGCCGATCTCGAACATCGTCACGACGACGACTTTGATCGGGATTTGCGGCCGCGGAGCGGCGACCCCTTCCGTGCCGTGCATGCGAACCGACGCCATCAATCTCTCGCTCTAAAATGCGACGTAGCCCTGTGGCCTGCTCTTCCTCGCAATTCCAGAGACTCCGCACTATAGCCCGATCGCTCCTGTAAGCGACCGCCGACCGATGTTCTCTGCGATCATGAGCAGGTAGCCGTCCGGGTCCTGTATGAAGACTTCCTTCTGTCCGGTCTCATAATCGCCGGTCCTGCGCCACACTTCACGTGGCCCTAGATAGATTGGCCAGCTGCTTGCCTCCAATGCAGATAGCACCCGCGCGATGCTCCCGAAATAGAACTGGAACATGGCGCCCTGGCCAAGGGGAAAGTCGAGTGGGCCGGTCTCGAAACGACCATGCCGCTGGCACAGCATGATCTGATGGCCCTCCGGATGCTCCAGATAAACGAACCGCTCCTCGGGCCTCTCGAACGCCGTCGCAAAGCCCAGAAGGTCCCGCCAGAACAAAAGGCTCGCCTTCAGATCGCTGACGTGGATCTCGACGACCATGCGCGCCCTATCGCCCCGCAACAGCCCGCCTACAGACGCGGTCGCTTTTCCTGCTTCTGCCATCTCATCCTCGTTTGCTACGCCTGGAGGGGCCAGCGTCCGCGCCGGCTCGGAGGTATTTCCTGAACCCAAGCCGCTTGTGGCCGGGTAGGAAATTATCAATTCCGCGAATTGCTCGAAGCCCAGCTTCGGGTGGAAATCGGGGGCCTGCCAGGATTGGGTCCACAAATAAATCCCGCTAAGACCGCAATCGCGCGCCGCTTGCTCGGCCTTGCGCAACACGGCTACCGGAGCCGCGAAACGGCTTTTCAATCCAAACCAGCTCAACGTCGAGCCAATTGAAGAAAATCTTGCCGATCAGTCCGCCGACAACCCGATCTGGAGACAGTGCCAATACCGAGAAAGGCACATCGTCGTCCCACATTGTCCGGGCCGTGTCCGGCAGCCGCATGGACGCGAGCGCACCCGCCGCCTCGGCATGTTCCGTCAGGCAAGCCTTGGCTGCCTTTTCCTCGCCGGCGCTCGCAATCCGTATTTCCAGCCGATAGGAAACCATTGCAGAACCTCCCGGATTTGCCTTTCCCTGCCCGGTCAGAAAATTTCGGGACACCGGGGCGCCGCCTGTCCGGAAGATGACGTCCGCGTGACCGACAACACCGGGGAATACCTCTTGCACCCGTAGACCACGGACAAGCTGCGTCCAGCTAAAGCCGCCGAGGTAAACTGAACCGAGCGCGCTAAGGTCGCAGCGCAGACCGGGGGCTTCGTTCGTGCGCTCGACGCCACCAGAACCGATGCGCGAGCGATGGCGGCGTCCGTCCCTCAACGATCGTGGCCGCCGGCGGAATGCGTGAGTTCGCCACCTATCGCATGGCGGCTGCCGCCCGGCTTTTTGCGATGATGATGGCATCGATAGCTTCGGCGCATCATCGAGCCCCGGAATGCGGCAGGTGTCCGTGGGATTCGATCATCGCCATGCAGGCAATCTTGGAGCCCAGCGATAGAGCACGTCCGGCTCGCGTTCCTCGTTTTCTGAGCCGTCGGTTTCTCGGATGGCGACGAAGCCGTGGCGCTCGTAGAACCGGCGCGCGGCTGTATTGCGCTGGAACGTCCACAGAGACAGGTTCTTCGCGCCAGTCCGCACCGCCTCGAGGAGCGCGGTTCCGATCCCGCGGCCCTGCGCGCACGGCAGAACATAGAGCTGATCGATCCAGCCCTCGCGAAAGGCGATAATGCCAACGAGGAGGTCGCCCTCGAACGCGCCCAGGACGGTGCAGGTAGAGAAGACGTGTTCCTGATAGAAACGCCGATCTTCGTCCGGCGTGTGCAACCCTGATAGCCAAGGCAACTGAGCGTCGAACGAAATGCGCTGAACAACGGCCGCGCGGCTCATTTCGTCCAGCCCCAGTCGTCTCAGCTCATATCCAGCCATCAGGCTCCCAGCACCCCTAGCATGGCACCATGTGCCCGCGATGGGTCCCGATTTCCCTTTCCAATTGGCCCACTCGACCGGCTCGGTGACGAACCCGTGCTCGCATCTTGCCGGTTCCGGGCGGCTACGCGCCTTTTATGAACACGAACCACTCAATCTCTTCGGTTACAGGCCCGCCCGGGTTGATATTGGCGAGATGAGCGCGAAGCGCCGCCATTCCCTGATCGAACTCCGTGTCGGACAGGCGCGCCAGAAAGGAATCGGCACGCAGTGCCGATTTATGGACGAAGCTTGGCCAGTCCGGAGCGATGGCTTCTATGACGATCTCATGGTGCCTCGGCGCAAAGCCGGCGGCGACAAAATTCGCGATAACGTCATCGCACGACGGCAAATCGGCATCGAGCATGGCTCGTACCGCCGGAAAAAACTTTGGCACGACGACATCGTTTTCGCGCGTCCCGGTGCGGATGCAAACATAACCGCTCAGGCGCAGGACACGCCGGCATTCTCGCGCCGCCGCAGCCGGGTCGCGCAGGTGATGATAGATCTGCGACATGAAGACGAGGTCGACGCGGCCGTCTGGGAGCGGAAGCTCGTGCGCCGCCGCCCGCCCAAATAATAAGACGGCACCCGTTGCCGATTTCAGCCGGGCCCGGTCGATCATTTTCTCGGATGGATCGAACCCGATGACGCGCGCATCAAGTCCGGCTGCCAACATTTCGGAAAAGCGCCCGGTGCCACAGCCTAGGTCCACGACGAGCGATATCGCGGTCCGATCGACATGCGCCGACAGCAAGCCTTGCCAACGCCGGCGTCTCGCGGGCGTCAGCGCGCGCGCTTCATCGTAAGTCGCCGCGATGTCCGATTGATCGTAATCCATCGCAATGATCCTAGCGAAGGCGGCTTGACCCGGAACTGCTGCCCGCCGAAGGTTGGGTCCGGTCGATCGGCGATGCCCCTCGATAGCGAGATCCGAGCCCGTCCGTCCGATTTATCGGCTACCGCATCCTGCCCGACGCGCCGCCGCCATTCCGACTTGCACTTCTTGCAGATCCTCCGGCTGGTCATCCGTCGGCATGTCCGCGACGAAAATCTTCTGCGGCCAGGTGTTGTGGGTCAGCACTGTAGTGCTCGCCTTCCTCTGGGCCGCGACGGAATGGACCGCGTGGCAACTTGATTTCCTCCTCCAGAGCCTTCGTTTGAGTTTCCCGAAGATGAATCGGACGATGACGCAACGACGGCGGCAGTGTCGCGCGAGGGGATGCGCACTGCCGCCCGGCAGGCGGCGCTCGATCCGGGCGATCGCATGGGACTCTAGGCGCTTATTCCATGAAGAACCGCCTGTACGTCTACCTCGATCCGGCGTTGTCTCGGTCACTGGTGGAATATGTCCAGCGTCGCGGCAAATCCAAATCGCTTGTCGCCGAGGCCGCGATCGGCTCCTTCCTGTCACCCGACGCTGCCGAGCGTCAGGAAGCCGCGATGACGCGGCGCCTGGACCAGCTTGTCCGCCGAATGGAGCGGCTTCATCGCGATGTCGGCATCGCGGTCGAGACCATCGCGTTGTTCATCCGCTTCTGGCTGCTGGCGACACCTCAGCTGCCCGACCAGACGCAGCCGGCGATCCGAGCAAAGGGGATCGAGCGCTATGAGCGCTTTGTGACAGCACTCGTGGTCCTCGTTAGGGTGGGCATGGAGCCGGTTCTCGCCATCCGCCGCATAGGTCTTCACAGCCCATATCTTGCCCGAGGCGGCGAGCCGGGTGTCCGTGCTTCGGCGCCCGCGCCTCCAGTTTGAAGGACGTCGGCTTGCCTTCGACGATGTGCCTTCACGTTGGCGCGGAGCTCCTCGGGGCTTCGCGCGATGGTCGCCGTTCCATCAGGCGGCCTGGCAAATCTCTGTTGTGTGAGCATCGGCCACGCTAAGCCGTTAGTTCACAACGCGCACCGCACATGCCTCGACAGGAAGTGCACCGTGATTGGTCGCGGTGTGTCATAGTGGGTCCCCTCGAACCAGCCGGAGCGGCCGATGCCCGCAAAGCGCGCCTACGGCATGGACCAGGACTTCTATCCCTGGTCGCCGATTGTCGCTCGTCCCGTTCTCCGATGGCCGGAGGGCGCCCGGGTCGCCCTGGCGGTCATTGTCAACCTGGAGCATTGGGATTGGGAGGTGCCGGCCGATATGCCGGTGGCGGTGAGCCCGATGGGCGGTCCCGAGGGGATATGGACGGGTAACCAGCCCCAATTTCCCGATATCGGCGGCTACGGCAACCACGAATATGGCAACAGGGTTGGGATTTTCCGCATCTTCGCTGTGCTCGACAAGTACGGCATCACGCCGACACTCGCGCTCGACAAGGCGGTGGCCGACCATTATCCGACGCTCGTCGAGGAGGGCCAGCGGCGCGGCGCCGAGTTCATCGCGCACGGGCCGTCACGCCGGCATATCATCCATGTCGGCATGTCCGAAGATGAGGAGCGCCAATATATCCGCGCCTCGATCGCGGCGGTTGAGCGGGCGACGCGCACGCGCCCTGTCGGTTGGTCCGGTCCCGATTTCCAGGAGACGCCGAACACTCCCAACCTGCTTGCCGCAGAAGGCATTCGCTACGTCTGCGATTGGGGCAATGACGAGCAGCCCTATCGGATGACGCCGAAGACCGGCGAGCTCTACTCGCTAGGCGTCAACGCCTATCTCGATGACAACTACATCCACTTGCACGGCCGGCGAACGATCGACGAAGTCAACTTGCTATGGCGCGAGTGGTTCGACGGCCTCTACGCCGACGGTGCCGTCACCGGGCGAATGATGGTGCTGCATCTGCACCCGTGGATTATGGGCCAGCCTTGGCGCATCCGGCACCTCGATGCGGTGCTGGGTCACATCTGCGCTCACCAAGGCGTATGGAAGGCCACCGGCAGTGAGATAATCGACTGGTTCAAGGTGCAGTCCTAATGAACTGGTCTCTGTCCAGCCTGATCGAGATTGCCTCGCTCGCAATGACACCACAATTAGCTGTCATTGCGAGTTCACAGCGGCCTAGCGGCCGACCCTCCTGGATGAAACTAGCCGCGACGCCCGATGACCAACCGGGAACATGCCTGACACGATAGACCAGCTATATGGCTGATACGTTCTCGGTTTGTTCAATCAGCTGCCCTTTGGCGGCGTGACGGGGTGCGAGGGCTTGTCCAGGTAGTCCACAGGAGGGACCCGCGCGGAGCGCAGCGACCGCCACGAGTTGGGCGGAGCGGAGCGCAGGAGGTCCCTGTGGACTCACCTGGGCAAGCCCGCCTCATCTGAGCTCCGACGGCTTCAGCGGCACCGGGTGGGCGGCCGGTCCTAGAGTTTGCGGATGACGTGGCGGCGGCGGCAGCGAAGCGGCAGATCCCGAGGTCAATGTCGGCAAACCGGACAAGCCAGTTGTCGGCTTCGGTTTCGGCAATACCAACAGGCGCCGATCAGCGCTGAGAAAGATCATCTCGCCGCCCCAGCGGATCTCGCCATTGCTGCGCACCCTACGCACGGCATGATCGGCATCGTACCAGGGCTCCTCGATCTTATTGGGATAGGCTCGCGGCGATTGTCGTTGAAATCGTTGCGGAAGCGGTCGAAGCGCGCCTGCTGCTCGCGGTTTATCGGAACACGCTATACTGGTTCTGAAGGCAATACGCGCGAGTGCTCTACCATAGGTCTGGATCTCGCGTGATGCCCATCCCCGCGCGGACCGATCGCGCGTTCGAGTGCCTTGAGGCCGAGCCGCCCGGACGCGTTGTTGTCGACCACCTCGCCCCTCGATCCCGACGCGCGCCCTCGTCTGCAGGAATGCGAGATAGTTCGACAGATACTCGGACCGCACGGTGATGACGCGGTCGCTCCGCGGAACGCAACCGCGTAGAACGCCATGTCCCACGCCCGCGTCGCGCTTTCCACGAACGCGATCTCGCCCCACTTTTGCGTCAATCAAAATGGCGATGGCGTCCTAGACATCCGCGACGCGACCCTCTGCTTCGGCCTTAGCCTTGTAACCGCCGATGGCGGCCCTCGCGCGCCAGGTGGCTCGTCACCGCGTCGAGCACCAGGCGCGGCAGGCAGAAGCCCCGCGTTGTTGAAGTGGACCAGGTTGGTAACATCGGGCGTGACCGATCTGCGCGACGGCACGTTCGATGGTCATCTGTTTGCTTCCTCCGGTGGACGCGGTGCTCGGCAGTCACGCTAGAGTTCGCCGGCCGCGGCTTCTTCGTCGCCCTTCCGCCATCAGGCATTTCCAGCCGATCGTAACGGCGGGGTGCAAGTGCCGCGTCCGTCCGAATAGCCGGCCTCGGAATATCGCCGATTGGTTCGGGACGACCTGGCCTTACGAAGGTGCAGGACTTAGCGGATCGTGCATATCTCAAGCAGACCGTGTGAAAAGTCGTAGGTAGTGGATTCCAACGCGGCGTATGACGCGGTAGAATCTGGCATGACGTACATCTCGGGCCCCGACCGCTCCCAGATATTGCTGCTGCCGGAGGTGGTCGACGATTATGTCGGCGCGGACAACCCGGTGCGGTTTATTGATGCTTTTGTCGATGGGCTGGATCTTGCGACGGCATCGTTTAGCCGTGTTGAGCCGAAGGTGACAGGCCGCCCGGGCTATTCGCCTGCGGATCTGCTGAAGCTTTACATTTACGGCTACCTGAACCGAGTGCGATCAAGCCGCCGGCTGGAGGCCGAAACCCACCGCAACATCGAGGTGATCTGGCTGCTGCGGCATTTGAAGCCGGACTTCAAGACGATCGCTGACTTCCGGCGCGACAACCGCAACGCCTTCCGCCAAGTGTTCCGTCAGTTTGTGCTGCTCTGCCGTCAACTGGACCTGTTTGGCCGGGAGTTGCTGGCGGTGGACGGCACGCGGATCAAGGCAGTCAACAACAAGGATCGCAATTTCACGCGGGCGTCTCTGACCCAATTCATCAAAGCCGCTGACGCCAAGCTCGAGGACTATCTTCGGCGTCTCGACAAGAGCGACGCCACCGAGAGCGGGAAGGACGGCTCGCGCGTCAAAAACCTGGCCGAGAAGATCGCTGCAATCCAGGAGCGGCGTGAGTGGCACAAGGAAATGCTGGCGGAACTGGACCAGACTGGGGAAAGTCAGATCTCGCTCACCGACCCCGACAGCCGAGCGATGGCGGCACATACGCATGTTGCGGTCGGCTACAACGTGCAGGTCGCGGTCGATGCCAAGCACAAGCTGATCGTCGAGCAGCAAGTCACGAACCAAGTTGTGGATATGGGTCTGCTGGCTCAGACCGCCGAACCGGCAAAAGAGGTTCTCGGCGTGGAGCGGATCGCGGTCGTGGCCGACCGGGGCTATTTCAAGATCGAGGACATCGAGGCCTGCGAGAAGGCCGGGATCGACCCTTACGTGCCGCGTCCCCAGCGTGGTCCGTCGGTCAGAGCGGGTCTGTTTCGCAAAGATGAGTTCAGCTACGACCCAACCAGCGACAGCTTTCTCTGCCCCGCAGGTCAGCACCTTCATCCCTATTCGTCTTCCCTTATGCGTGGCTTGAAGAAGATCAATTACCGCAACAGCCAAGCCTGTCGAGGCTGCGCGATCCGATCGCAGTGTACCGGCAACCAGTTCCGTTCCGTATCCCGTCTCGAGAACGCGGCCGTATTGGACCGAATGCAGGCCCGCATAGCGCAGCGTCCTGACATCTTTGACCAACGCCGCGAGACGGTCGAACACCCGTTTGGCTCGATCAAGCAATGGATGAACCAGGGTGCGTTTCTGATGCGAGGGTTGGAGAAAGTGCGCGGCGAGTTCAGCTTGACCGCGCTCGCCTACAATCTCAGGCGCGTCCTCAATATCGTGGAACTGCCAAAGCTGATTGCCGCGCTCCCGGCCTAAATGCCGCGCCTGAGCGTCTCCCGATCAACTCTAAGACATCCCCAAGCGTCCCTACATTGGACAGATCTTCTCAACCGAATGGTGCGGTTCACATAACACTGAGCCCCTCATTGCCGGTGCACCACTGCAAAGCAGCGTTTCCACACGGTCTGCAAGATTTTTGCAGCGCTGCCGCGGCTCAGCCTTCGCGGATGGGAGATGGTTGCACCCGATTGCCCCGGACTGATTGGAGCAAGATACCGGCCAATTCGGTTGTGCCTTGCAGGGCCGCGAACGGAATGGGTTCAGCGGGCGGCTTCGTTCCTTCGCTGAGGCGGAGTTGCCAGTAACCGATGTCCTGCCAGCGTCCCAACTTGAAGCCAATATCCTTGTGAATGCCGATGAGCGCAAAGCCCATCAATTCGTGCAAGCCCACGCTTCCGACGTTCGGCTACACAATTTCGGAGAACACCGACCGGAAGCCCTGTAATCGCAGGATAGCGAGGAGCGCCCAGTAGAGACTGCGGCCAACTCCGTCGCGGCGCTCCTCGTTGCGGACGTAAATGGTTCCATCGACCGTCCAGCGGTAGCCAGGCCGCTGGCTGTGTTTTGCGGCATAGGTGTAGCCGACGACCGCACCTTCGCGCTCTGCGACGAGCCAAGGATGCGTCAGGGTCGTGTCGGCGATCCGCTGTGCCATAACGGCGGCCGAGGGCGCGTCTGTTTCGAACGACACTGCGGTGTCGCGAACATAGGGCGCGTAGACTGTAGCTACCGCCTCGGCGTCACTTTCCAGCGCAGGACGGATCAGCAGGCCAGAGGAACCCATGTGATCACGGTAGCGCAGACGATGAGAATTGGGAAGCCAAGCATCGCAATGCGTGTGAGGGCCGCCGCCGCGAATCACCCCTCGGCGAACCGGAAAAGAGACCGCTGAAAACGAGCTAAACCCCTCTCAAAACTCACTCTTGATTTCGGCCTCGCAAAAGATGAAAGCGCGGTTGAGTTTCGAGAGGATTCATGACGACCAAACGGACCAAGTCGCCGCACGCAAGCTCGTGCGGCAAGCCGCGACTTTCCGGCGCGGCGGAGGCGTGGCGAGGACATACAGCGTCAGCCGGCACCGCCGGGCACAGCGCCGGCAAACCTATGCTGATCGGCTATGCGCGGGTTTCGACCGCAGACCAGAACCTTGCCTTGCAGCGCGACGCGATTACCGAGGCAGGGTGTGGAATTATTTTCATCGAACAGATGTCGGGCGCGATCACCGACCGTCCGGCCCTGCATGACGCGCTCGAATGCGCGCGCAGCGGCTACACGCTCATCGTGTGGAAGCTCGACCGGCTGGCGCGGTCGATGAAGCAGTTGATTGGCACTGTCGAACAGCTGCGGATAAGAGGCATCGGGTCCCGGAGCCTCACGGAGGCGCTCGATACGACAACAGCGAGGGACGGCTCGTTTTTCATATGTTCGGGGCGCTAGCCGAATTCGAGCGCCGTCTGATCCGCGAGCGTACCCGAGCAGGCCCTGCCGCTGCTCAACGCCTTGGCAGGACGGGCGGCCGTCCGCCGAAGCTCACCTGCGACGACATCGAGGCCGCCAAGGCAATGCTGGCGAATTCAGACATCGGCGTGACGCAGATCGCGCACCGGCTGGGCGTCTCGCCGGCGACGCTCTATCGTTATATACCCGCCGCGCGCACTGCAAATCTGCCAGACGTTTGAACCTACCGGAGGAAGTCATGTCGCCGCAGGAGATGAGGGAGGTTATCCTCAATTGGGGCGAGGAGATTTTACACAAAGGGAACCTCGACAAATTCGAAGATTTTATCGCGCCCGACTACGTGCGCCACACCGACCCGGGTGGCCCTGTGGGTGGCAGTGATATCGTTGGGGCTGATGATACGCGACAAACGATCGCGGCGTTCCGGAAAGTGTTTCCCGACGCCCGTTTTACCAACGATGACATGTTGATCGATGGCGACAAGGTCGTCGTCCGCTGGACCTGCACCGCGACGCATCAGGGCACTTTCCGGGGAATTCCAGCGACCGGTAAGAGCGTGACTTTTATCGGAATCAACATCTATCGCCTGCGCGACGGCAAGATCGTCGAGCGCTGGTCGGTCAAGGACTATGCGACTGTGTTCCGCCAGTTAGGAGCGTCCCCCGCATGATCGAATAGGCCGGCGCATGTTCGAGGTCTCCGCTGATGAAAAACGACGGAACTCGCGCGGACCGAACGCCTGGGCTTGACGCTGAAGCTCGAGCGTCAAGATGGCATGTAGGGGCGTCCCGGGGTAACCTGGACCCTGTTGGCTTTCTCGAAGCCGGCTGCGGAATAGCGGGATTTCGGTTGGCCGCGCGGTCGATTTGCTCCGTCCGCCTTTGTAGAGCACAAGTTAACCGATGCTGCGACGGGAGTTTGCGCTGGTCGTACTGGTGCCCGAGGCCGAAGCCCTCATCGGCTCGTTCCGCCATTGCTACGACCCAGGGGCTGCTCTTGGAATGCCGGCTCACGTCACGATCTTGTACCCGTTCAAGCCGCCCGACGCGATCGACGAGGACGTGTTGGAGGCTCTGGGCCGCTGCTTCCGCCGGTTCAATTCCTTCGATTTTGCGCTGACCGAGACCCGGCGCTTCGCGGGCGAAGTCCTCTATCTGGCACCTATACCGGAAGAACCGTTCCGCCAGCTGACCCTCGCGGCTTGGGACTACTCGCCGAACACCCCTCCCTATGCCGGACAATTTCTGAAAATCGTCCCTCATCTGACGGTTGCGCAATCTTCGGATCCTGATCTTGACGAGATCGCCCGCGAGTTCGAAGCAGCCTCAAAGCTGCCGATTCCGGCGCGAGCGAGCGAGGTCACGCTGATGGACACGCGGTCCGGGCGATGGGAAATTGCGGCGTCATTCGGGCTGGTGTAAGTCCGGACCGAAGCGTGGCCCCCTTCACCGCCATTGCGCCAGAGGCTACGGGCCGAGCGGATGTCAAGTCAAGTTTTTGAGCGTCGCGGATTTGTCTCGATCGGAGGCTAACCCCGGTACCGCCGCGATCGCAGCGCCCGACCTCGCTGAAGTCGTTCGGAACACGACTGGTCAGCGACACGAATGCGTTTGGGAGCGTGGGAGACGGCGCAATGATGAGCACCATTTATTTCATCACCCATCCCGATGTCGTTATTGATCGCGTCGCGCCGTTTGGCCGATGGCCGCTGTCACCGCGCGGAGGGACGCGGATGCTGCTCAGTCGCCGAGGAGGCGCGGCGCTTTCTGAACCTGCCGCGGCCCGAATCCGTCAAGCCCCGGCGCCCGTTCGCGCGGCCGTCCCCGCTGGATTCGCCGCAAGCAGCACGGCGGCTGATCGCCATGTCGCAGCC
Source organism: uncultured Alphaproteobacteria bacterium (assembly GCA_963703745.1). Classification (GTDB taxonomy): domain Bacteria; phylum Pseudomonadota; class Alphaproteobacteria; order ATCC43930; family CGMCC-115725; genus AP-15. The sequence continues at coordinate 269,051 of CAVPFL010000005.1, forward strand.
GATCCGGCGAACGCTCGTCGCGAGCTACCTGCGTACTCGCGGCATCAAGGTCGTCCACGACGCCGACGCTCTGCGGTTTCATCCGCGCTGCTACTATCGGCCTGAGGGCGACGGTCCGACCGAGACATGGCCCGCCATGGTCGCCGCCATCACCTACCTCGGCGGCAAGATCACCGGTGCGCACCGCACCTGGCTTGCGCCGGACGGCTTCGGCAAGGCGCCCGTCGACACGCCGCGACGGGCCATGGGCAGCCGTCTCGGCCACGCCGTGCGCTTTGGCGCCGGCGACGACGCTCTCGCCGTCCGCGAAGGCATCGAGGCGATGCTATCGCTGAGCCTGGCGCTACCTGCCATGCCGGCGGCCGCCGCGCTGCCGGCCAACCATCTTGCCGCTCTCCTGCTGCCGCCGACCTTGCGTCGGCTCTACATCGCCCGCGACGCCGACGCCGCCGGCGACATGGCGCTCGCGGCCTTGACCGAACGCGCGGCAGCAGCGGGCATTGAGGCGCTGGCCCTGTCTCCGAGGCTGGGCGACTTCAACGAGGACCTGCAAGCCTTCGGCCTCGGCGCGCTGCGGGCGGCGCTGCGGCCCCTGCTCGCGCCACAGGATGCCGTGCGATGCACGCGCCGGGGAACGGCCATGGCGGGTTGACAGATGGCAGGTTTGGATCGTCCCGGCCGATCTGGCGACGGGGACGTCTAAACTGCTCCGGCTCAGCGGTGGAAACTGCCCTTGAGCAGCGGTGGCAATCGGCACGAAGAGCCCAGTCCTGACATGACATCGCGACACCGCGAGGCTAAGGACGAGGCTGCCAACCTCAATATAGAAGCAACGCCGTGGCGCACTACGAGCCCTATATGATCTGCACCTCTCCGCGCAGCGGCAGCACCCTGCTGTGTAAGCTGTTGGCTGCGACCGGTGTCGCGGGGAACCCAGAATCCTACTTCCATCGCCCCTCGATTTCCGATTGGTTTTCAGACCTGGACGTCGCGCACGATCCCGCAATACCGGAACGCGAGCTGCTGGAGGCGATCTTCCGAGCAGCCATTGCCAAAGGGTCACTCGATACCGGAATCTTCGGCCTGCGCCTGCAGAGGCACAGCTTCGACTTCTTCATCGAGAAGCTGGCCGTCCTTCATCCGGGACATTCGAACGACATCGAGCGTTTCCGAGCGGCTTTTGGGCGAACGCTCTTCGTGCACCTGACGAGGCGTAACAAGGTCGAGCAGGCCGTCTCCTATGTGAAGGCACGGCAGACCGGGTTGTGGCACGCGGCACCCGACGGAACAGAGCTGGAGCGCCTCTCAGCGCCGCAAGAGCTGGTCTACGATGCAGACGAGATTCGAGCCCGTCTCGCGGAAATGACGGACGATGACCGTAGCTGGGAGCGCTGGTTTTCTGCATCGGAGATCGAGCCGCTGCGGATCACTTATGAAGAGCTCTCTACAGACCCAGCGGAAGCCTTGCGGACATTGCTAGATCGTTTGGGGTTGGACAGCCAGGCGGCAGACGAAGTAACGCCCGGCACCGCAAAATTGGCGGACGACATCAATCGGGACTGGGTGGAACGCTTTCGGTCGGCGCGACACACCAGTCGACGCTAGTCGCCGACGACAGCTTGGTTCGCATTGCGAACGTCCTGTTCTCCGACGGCAGGAAGCATCTCTATGGGTTGTAACATGCAACATTTGCGGCCGCCTTCAATCCGTCCTCTATGTCGCCTGCGACAATGATGTGACCGGAATCAAGGCGGCCGAACGGCTGCGCGAGCGCGCCGCCGGCCACGAGATCCGCGGCCTCGTGCCGGTTCATGCCGACTTCAATCTCGACCTCTGCCGTCTCGGCGGCGACGACATGCGCACGCATCTCGCCACGCAGCTGGTTCCCTGCGACCGCTTGCGCTTTCTGTCGCGCTGCGCTGACTGAAGCGGCCCCGCCAGCCTTGCCGTTCCGCTGCCGCTGCCGGACCGGAAGGAAGAACGGTGCGCGGCGGCTCGCGCCGGGCCGGGGCTGGCGGCCGCCCTGCCGACCCCGCCGCAAAGCGGCTGCTACCTACCTCGCGGAAAATCCGTCTCGCTGGCGTTTCGATGGTGCCATGCCGAGGTGGGCGTTGCTCGCTGGCCGCCACTCAACGTCATGCGGTGACGGCCCGTTAAGCGGTCGGACCGGCAACAGCAAGTTGGCCTCCTGAAAATGGCTCATCACCGCCTTGGCGCTGCGAGGCTCGCGAAACTTCGCAAATAAATGGAACAGTCGCGCCTGCGGGCGATCCGGCGATGCCGCCTCGAACGGCAGGATCAGCTGTTGGACGCAAGCGGTGTATAAAATATCTCGGCACCGTCAAAGCAATCAATTGGTGTCTCTCAAGTCGATGGTCATGTATAGAACTCGCCTCCACAATATTGCGTCGAAGCGATATCGACGGCGATCGGCAATATGCCTTTTAGCGGGCCGCAAGCAGCTCCCGCTTCCCATGGCTCACCCGCCGGGACGTGTCCGGACTCGTCACTAATTCCGCCCGCTATCTTGAGCCGCTGACACCGCGCCATTCTGCGGCGCGGGTACGGCCCCGGGGCGGCGAACGAGCAGGTTCGGCAACTCCAAATCGGTCATCTTCCATTCGGTTCCGGTATCGGATTTCGACTGCCGCGGCGGCGCTCGCCGCTTGGGCGGAAACGAGACCGCCAAGCTCAATCGCCTCGACCCGCAACACTATCTGACCGACGTGCTCGCTCCCATTGCCGATCACACGGCACGGCAAATCGCCGAACTGCTGCCCAGGCATTGGAAGCCCGCCAAGCTGAAGCGCACCGCTTGATCCGCAGCGGCGTCCTCGCCCAGCCGTTACGAACAACCAGCCGGCCGCAGAGGGGTCGCGGTTTAAGGCGGGAAAAATGCGATCGACACGCCTCAGTCCGATACAAGGAACCGGAGCGCGTTCGTGTCCGCCACGGTGAGGTCGGGCTCGTCCCAGTGATCCCGCGGCGACTGAAATCGGCCGAAGCCTTGCTCGAACTCGGATCGTTTTCCAGCCGAGCTGCCGGGCGGGGCGTATATCGTTGTCGAGCCGGTCGCCGATCATCACAGCCTGCGATGGCGCACACCCCGCCCGGTCAAGCGCGAGCGCGAATATCGCCGGGTCGGGCTTTTCCAGACCCAGCTCAAACGAGCACAAGCACCTCGAGATGAACGGCATGAGCCCCCATCGGGTGAGTCGCTGCGTCGACCCGACGGATTGATTGGCGATCACGCCGATCTTGTAGGAAATCGACACCCCGCGAAGCAATTCGATGACACCGTCGTAGGGAACTTCCAATTCCTTGGGATATCGTGCCTCCGCCGCGGCCGCACGCCGGCAGGCTGGGTCATCAACAAGTATCTCAAGCGCCCGGATCACTAGGCGCGGCGCGAATGCCGCCGATGCTTCCTCGAAGGCGGACCGCACCTCGTCGACTGAATAGCGTTTGCCATGGCGGGCAAGCGCCCCGACGAGCCGCCGAATGCGGCACGCAGCCGCCGCTTCCTCGCTGACGAGCGTGTTGCCTAGATCAAAGAAGAGCCAGCGGGCACCGCGCACGACCAAGGCCCCAGTAAGGTTGACGAGAATATAGCGCGAGTCTACTCAGCCAGGTGAGAGCCGGCAAAGTCCTGCCGGCCGTGGCTGTCGGCGTGCGCCGATGCAACGTCGCGGTGTGGAACGCCCATTCGACGCCCGCGCAGGCACCGCCTGCTATCGCCGCGGTCGGTCAACGAACCGACGCAAGTTGTGAAGGGGCTCGCCAGGATGTCGAGCCCGACGACATCATGCCCAGCGCGGCGCAGGGTTCGCACCAACGCCTCGCCGAGATGACCGGAACTTCCCGTCACCAAGACCTTCATTGCGGTTGATCCTCGACGACGCTCATAACACCATGTGCCGGGTCATCCGCGGGCCGGATCATCCCCAGCGACACTCCGCCCGCGCGGTTCGGACAGCCGAGCCCGAGACGACCCGAAACCCCAGGCGATCATAAAGGCGCCGGGCAGGGTTTTCGCTGCGCACGCTCAGACAGAGGCCGAGCCCTCGGAGACCGGCCTCGGCGATCAGCGCGCGCAGCAGCTTTTCGCCGATACCCTGGCCGCGGGCGCCGGGTCTGACCCCGATCGATATCCAGGGCGTCCGGTCATCGCCGAAAGCGATTTTGTGATCATCAGCCGAGAATTGCCGCGCCCAGGCGGCGCCGATCACCGCGCCATCCTGCTCCGCGACCAGCCCGAAATCACCGGGACGGCGCCAGCCGGTAAGTACTTGGCGACACCTGGTACGGCCTTTGCCACGTTGGCATCCGGCTCATAGGCGGCGATCGCCAGGAAACCCCACAGAATTTCAAGATCATCCTGGAGCGCGGCACGGATCATCAGATCGGTCATATTTTGCCCTCCTTGGCGGCCGACTGCGGCAACTCCGGTGCAAACGAGGAATAATGCCGCTCCCGCGCGTCTCGACCATCGCGGTCAGCGCGAAGCAGCGGCAGGGAGAGTGATGCGAAATCGCAAGGCTGCCCCGCCGCCATAGGCTTCGGGCTCTCGGAAGCGTTCCACGAGCCGGCCTCCATTGGCGAGGATCACGGCCTGGGAAGGAATGTTGCCGGGATCCGTGATCAGTTCGACGTAGTCCAATCCCAGGGCAGAGATCTCCCGGAGGAGCAGGGCCAATGCCCGCGTCGCGTAGCCGTGGCCGCGCTTCCACGGCACGACGGCATAGCCGATATGGCCCAGCACGTGGGCCGGCAGATCAGAGGTCGTCGGTTGCCATCGGAAACCGATGCTCCCGCAGAACGAACCGTCCCAGAGCCAGCGACGAAAGCCGGGCAGTCGGGGCGCCTTCGATCCGTCCGGCAGCGATACCGGGTCGCCTTTCGCCTCGGGATCGTCGAGCAGCGCAACGAACATCGCCGGGTCGCGCCTTACCTTCTCGATCTCTTCGCGGGCGGCATCGGCTCCGCGGATGGTGTCCGGGGACCAGCCGCGTTCCAACGCCGCCACATATTCGGGAAGGAATTTCAGATCGGGTTTGACGAGGCAAAAGCCTGGCGTTTCCTTCTCGGTCACGGTCATCTCCAAAGCCAGCCCCTCCCCGGCAGACATATCGGGTGGCGGCTCATGCGGGTTGGCGTGCGGATTATCAGCGGGTCATGGGCTTGGCCCTCCGAGGGTCGACGCGTCCTCGAGTTCAGCCAGCGCTTGGTCGAGCGCGACGGCGAGGCCCTGCGAGACTTGCGTCAACGGCAAGCGGCATTCTGTCGACCGCAGCAATCCTTGACGCCATAAGCAGTATTTGATCGGCATCGGGTTGGCTTCGCGGAACAACAGCGGCACCAGCTGTTCGAGGCGCGACCAGATGCGGCGCGCGCCCTGATGGTCGTTCTTGTTCATGCGCGCGTGGACGCGAACGAAAGCATCCATCGCGAGATGCGCCGACGCCAGGATGCCGCCATCCGCACCATGCGCCAGCATCGTGTAGTAGAGATTGTCCTCGCCCGTCATCACTGAGAAGCCGGTGGGCCGGCGCCGCAACAGGTCGAACGACTGCACCAGGCTGCCGCAGGAATCCTTGACGCCGACGATGTTGCGGCGCTCGGCGAGTTCGAGCAGCGTGTCGTTGCGGAGGTTCACGCCGGTGCGGTAGGGGATGTTGTAGATGACGACTTGGCGGTCGGTCGCCGCGGCGATCCGCGCGAAGTGCTCGCGCAGGCCGTCCTGCGTCGGCCGGTTGTAGTAGGGGCAGACCGATACAATGCCGGGGAAATCGTAGCGGTCCAGCCGCTTCAGCAGCTTGACGATTCTGGCGGTCGCGTTGCCGCCGATCCCGACGAAGATCGGGACGCGTCCGCCGACAACGGCGAGGGTGTGCGCGACGATTGTTTCGATTTCCTCGTCGTCGAGCGTCGGGCTTTCGCCGGTGGTGCCGAGCGGGAAGATGCCGCTGACGCCGAGGCCGATGTAGTGATCGAGGAGCCGCTCGTAACTCGCGAAATCAACGGTGCCGTCATGGAACGGCGTCACGATCGGGAGCCAAACGCCGGATAGGGTGGTCATTGCCAATCTCCGATGCGTGTGGTCATGGAAGCAGGCGTTCGGCGATCTGTACCGCATTGAGTGCAGCACCTTTGCGCAGCTGGTCGCCGGCGGCGAACAGCGCCAATGACCGGCCTGACGGGTCGCTGGGGTCGCGGCGGATGCGGCCGACCAGAACCTCGTCCCGGCCGGAAGCCTCGGAGGGCATCGGGAAATGGTTGGCCGCGCGGTCGTCGACGACGCGCAGCCCGGGTGCCTTGGCGAGCAATCCGCGCGCCTCGGCCGGATCGATCGGGCGCTCGCATTCGATCGTCACCGTGATCGCATGAGCGCGCAGCACCGGCACGCGGATGCAGGTGACGCCGATCCGGATGTCCGGGTCGGCGAGAATCTTGCAGCTCTCGTTGACCACCTTCGTCTCTTCGCCGTTGCAGCCGGTTTCGGGATCGATCGGCGTGTCGTGGCTGAACAGGTTGAACGCGTAAGGATGCGGTAGAACCCGCGGTGGATGGGGCTTGCCGGCGAGATAGGCCCGGGTCGCATCGAGCAGTTCCTGCATTGCGGCAGCGCCGGCACCAGAGGCCGCCTGATAGGTGGCGAGGATCGCACGGTTGATGCGGCAGCGCCGATGGATTGGCGCCAGCGCCATCAGCGCAATGATCGCGGCACAGTTCGGGTTGGCGATGATACCGCGATGCGTTTCGATTGCGCAGGCGTTGATCTCCGGCACGACGAGCGGCACGTCGGCATCCATGCGAAACGCCGACGAATTGTCGATGACGACGGCGCCGCAGCGGACGGCATGTGGCGCATGATCTCGTGCAACCGCGCTGCCGGCCGAGAACAGCGCCAGATCGAGGCCGGCGAAGCTTGCTTCCGACAGTGGTTCGACCGCGATTTCACGACCGGCGAAGGATAGCGTCGCGACCGCCGAGCGGGGCGAGGCGAAGAGGCGCAGTTCGGCCAGCGGGAACTGGCGCTCCGCCAGCACCCGCAGCAATTCGCGACCGACAGCGCCGGTTGCGCCCACGATCGCGCCCGCTGGCTGCGATCGGCGCAAGTGAAACGAGACGCGGTGTGTCGTTCGGTCGTTGGGCATGCTTGTCTCCGTTGCTGGAACCGGGAGACGGGCGCCCGAATGAAAAGGCCCCGTCCGTCGCCGGCGGGGCCATCGGTTGTGGGATTGTCGCCGAACTCAGCGCGCAAACACCTCCGACGCCCGACCGGGGGGCGTTTTCGAGGCCTTACGCTTGAGCGTGACATGCGTCATCCCCGCGACCATAGGGCGATACGCGAACAAAAGCAAATGCGCACGCGCCGCGCGACGCCGGTCGGGCAGGGAGGGTCCGACCTACGAGTCCTCGCCGTCTCGACGGGGGAACGCCCCATCAACGCTGGCGTTCGGCAATCACTTTCGGGGTGCCGAATGCCGAACGCCATCTTCGGACGATGGCGAACCGGCATGACGCGGTCAGATCGGCCAACTCCTCCTCACGATAGAGGCACTCGGGAGCGTGCATCTGATGCTTTTCTGCCATTCGCGGAGAAAGCGTCGACCAGCGGGCGGCAATCGGACGGTCGCGGTGCGGATAGTCGGCCCCATATTCGGTGTCCAACCCGCTTGCCGACAGAAAGCAGCGCGCGCCCGGATTGGAGTAGGCGTATAGGCCCTCCAGCAGCAACCGAAGTTCGCCATATCGGATGCAGCCCATCATCCGCTGCGAATAGATGACGTCAAACGGCGGCGCGATGGTGCGCAAGTCGATCGCCCGGACATCGCCCTGGACAAAACGGATCGCCGTGCGGCCGAGCGCGGCATTGAATTCGTCGATTGCGGCGCGCTGGTCGGTGAGGTCGATGAATGTGACGTCGGCACCCAGCCTCGCGATACGGCATGCCTGTGCGCCGTGCCGCCACCAATGTCGATGGCGATCGGCGGCACCTCGGCGGATGCACGAGACGCGACGAACTCCAAGCACGCTTCGTCGAGCCCGTCCACTCGCTGCGACGAAATATTGCCCCATGGAAGCCCGTGGTCGGCAGTAACACGTCGCCATGGCTGTTCAACGCACCGCTCTGTCCCTGTGACACCCGCGATTTCTACACCCGAGGCCGAACGCAGATTTTAGCAGGAGGCGGGCCATCGCCGGCAACCGAAGACCCGTGGGCGCGCGCATCGCGCATATGGACCGATCCGTTCCGATGCTCGCGGGTCGGTCCATGGTCGACTTTGGCAGAACTGCAATTGCGGCCGCGATTTCCATCGCAAGGCAAAGAAGGAGCGGTGCCGTGTCGCTGCCGTCGACGCGACGCAACTGGGCCAGCAAGGTCGGCCCGAACGCAAAACTCAATTGGTTGATGGCGACGACGAGGCTGACGATGCGCGCGAATTGCTGCTTCGGGAACTCTTGCTGGACGATGAGGCCCGGCAGTGAGCTGGCGTTGCCGACACCGGCGCCGAAGAGCATGCAGCCGAGATAGAGCAGCGCAGGCTCTCTGCTCGCCGCCAGGATTGCCATCCCCAACGCCTGGACGGCGAAATTGAGAGCGGTCACGATCCGCCGGTTGCATCGGTCGACGACATACCCGGTCGCGACCCGCCCACAGACGGCGGCGAAGGTCGTCAGGCTGACCGCCCAACCGGCGGCCAAAATCCCGATCGTCGGCGACAGAAATGCGACCTCGAGGGTCAGGAAGCCGACCTGCGCCGTCAGCGCGAGTGCGAATGGGATCGAGGTCGTCAGAAAGCCGCGAGTGACCAGCGCTGGCCCGAGGCGAAATTCCGAAACCTCGTGCGCCTCGACCAGCCGAGCCGGTTTCGCGTTCCCGAAAAGAAGTTCCGCCGGATCGTGCTCGTCGGAGCGCTTCGGGCGCAGCGTCAGCGCGGCAATCGGGATCAGCACGGCGAGCATTCCCGCAGCGGCCGCGCCGAGGCCGACCGCCAAGCCAAAGCGCGAGATCGCGAACAGCAACAACGGTGGGATCACGACGCCACCGGCGCTGCCGCCGTTCATCGCCCAGCTGACGGCGAGCCCGCGCCGGCGGTCGAACCACGGCGCCACGATGATATTGACGGCGGCGCCGCTCATCGAGGCCCAGCCCAGCGACATCACGCCGAATGCCGCGTAGACCTGCCAGGGCCTGACGACCAGGCCCAGCAACACGACGCCGCCGGCGATCGCGACGGTGCCGACAGTAACGACGAGGCGTGGACCCCAGCGATCGAAGAGCCTCCCGACGGCAAAAAACAGGAGGACGGCACCGAGCGCGTAATAGAGGGTGATCGCCGGCGAGAGTTGCGCCGTCGACCAGCCGTGCCGAGCTTCAAGCGCCACGAGGTATATGCCCGGGCCGTAAAAGCCGAGCCCGAAACCGAACATTGCGACGAGAAAGGCCGCAGCGACGACGAGCCAGCCACGGTACAGCCGGGCCGCGGGTGTCGAGGGACCGAAAGGCGCATCTTGCATGCGCGGCAGGATGATGCCGCGATAGGACCTATGCTCGCCGAGATCGGACGCGATCCGCCGATCGAGTTCTGATTTCGTCTACCGAGGCTTGGGAATGTCCCCAATCTTAAACTATGGACGTCCTATTGCCCTTCGATCTCGATTGGGAGACCTGCGATCGCGCGCGTCTGGTGCGCGACCCGGCCTTCGACGGCCTGTTTTTCACCGGTGTGCGCACGACCCGCATCTACTGCCGCCCGGTCTGCGGCGTGCGGCCCGCGAAATCCGAAAATGTCCGGTTCTTCCCGACGGCCGCCGCTGCGGAACGGGCGGGCTTTCGGCCGTGCCTGCGCTGCCGGCCGGAAGCGGCGCCGGGGTGCCCGGCTTGGAACGGCACGGCGACCACGGTCGCCCGCGGCATGCGACTGATCGAGGAAGGGTTCCTCGACAAGGCCTCGGTCGCCGAACTCGCTGATCGCCTCGGAATCGGGCCGCGCCACCTGCTGCGGCTCTTTCTTCACCACGCCGGCGCAACCCCGAGCGAGGTCGCCGCGACGCGTCGCGTACAGGCTGCAAAACGCCTTATCGATGAGACTGCGATGCCGCTCTCGGAAATCGCCTTCGCCGCAGGGTTCCGCAGCATCCGGCGGTTCAACGATGCATTTCGCACGACCTACGGGCGCGCGCCCTCCTCGCTTCGCCGGGCGATCCGAGCCTGAAATTGGGCCACAGGAGCGACCAGACGCGGCGCAACTCGCCTTTTCAAAGGACTGCGCGAGTCCGCCACTGCGCGCGTCTTCGTCCAGGCTTTGCGCTTGATTGATTGATCATCGTGCCATCTGGCGTCTATGTAAGATGTGAGCCTCTTGTAAGATAAGACGACGCTGACCACATCGGCTAGTGTTTGGTGTACATACCGGACTCGAATAGTGACACGACCGATCTTTTATGCTACGATTAATTAATATTGGCATGAATGCACGGTTTCGTCTGTGCCGTAGCTTGTCCTCTGTGGTCTGAAGAAACAGGTGAGTCGGAGCTTCTTGCGATTGTTGCTTACCAAACAGACTGGACGCCTTGATAGAGGCCATACCGGTTGCTGCCGTCCATTTGTCCGGTTGGGTCCGCGAGGGAGGCTTCCTCTGCGTCATGATTGCTGCAACGCGCGGGCAAAGCCAATCGTCACAAGCCCAAAAATCATACAGAAACACACAAGCGGCCAAGCCGTGTCAGACGGTAACCATACGATAGCCGTTGTCCCCACAACGCCCACCACGAGGCTCACCCCGCAACTGTAGAGCGCACTTGCCGTACCGGCAGCATAGCCGAACGGGCGCAGCGCCCCGTTCGCAGTGACTGCGCAGGTGACAGAAATGCCGATCGCAACGACCCACATTGGAGCGATGAAACCTACGATCGACGGGTAGGCCACGAGCTGACACGCCGCGAGTACTGCACCGCCAACGAGCAGCAGCATCATGCCTCGAATCAGGCAGCCGCGTTCTCCCCAACGGGCGACCAGCCGCGCCGAAAACCAGGAGGTGGCGATCATTACCACGGCAACCGTGGCAAATACGACGCTGAACGCCGAAGGCGTCAGGCCGATCCGGCCAATGAGCACGCGGGGCGAGATTGAGAAATACACAAAGAAAGACCCCAGCGCCGCGCTGTAGCCAAGGGTGTAGATCAGGAACGATGTGTTGGTCAGGATCTCTCGGAAGTGCGCGAGTTTTGCAACCGCATGGGCCGTCGGTCGCGTTTCCGGCCAGCATAGGAGGGCTTGCACGCCGTTCAGGGCGCCTAACAACGCAAGCAATCTGAATATGCCCTGCCAGCCGAAAGCATGTGCGATGCCCGCACCGACCGTCGGACCCAAGGCCGGAACGAAGCCCAGCATTGATCCGAGCAGGCTGTAGATAACGGCGCTCTCCCATCGACCGGCGAAGACATCGCGGACAGTGGCAAAGGTCGCGACGATTGTCGCCGCCGCGCCCGCTGCCTCTGCGACACGAAACCCGACGAAAATTGGGCCGGACGCGGTGCCGGCCAGCACTGCCGACGCGATGCCGAAGAGTATAGCGCCACCGATGAGGACAGGCCGTCTGCCGAGCCAGTCGGAGAGCGGGCCGAACGCCAGCTGCCCAAATCCGAGGACCAGCATGTAGAAGCTCAGCGTGAGCTGGATCGTAGCCGCCGTCGTGTGCAGAGCGGCTGGCATTTGCGGCACCACGGGCAGGTAGGCATCCATGCCGAGTGATGCGAGCAGGTCGAATGGCGCCAAGATCAGCAGCGACACTCTGAGAGAGTACGTCCAGGTTTTGGGCGGCATGAGGCAACCCCGGGCATTGGGCTCGGCGGCGACCTCGGTCCAAATCGTCTCCTGAGAAAGAGACTGAAACGCAGGGAACGCCGCAACAACTGGTTCGCGTCAGGTGTTGCGGCTCAGCGAATTGCGGTGGTGGTCCCCATTTCGGTATTTTCCTTGCTCGGGCGGCTTCCGATGCAAATCATCCCGCGAATCGAAAGCATTATCGAATGGATCGCCGCCGCATACAAGCCCGGCGCGGAGGGGTCAAACATACCGGAATCGCAATCTCGCGGCGCTTACCGGATGGTTACGCCTCGAGCAACGAAGCGTCGTAGCACACGAACTCGACCGTATGGTAGTCCGGGTCCGAAACATAGATCGAGCGCCAGCCGATCCAGGGATGCGTCGAAACATTGGGCTTAAGGCCGTTCGGTCAGGTATTCGAGGGTGCGCTGGTAATCGGGAAGCGCGATTTCGAGGGCGAAATGGTGGAGGGTCGAGCAATCCGCATCATACCCGACCCAGCTTTTACCGGCCCGGTTCGACGCCCATTGGCGATCGAACAGCCCGATGATCTGCGTATGGCCGGCGACGCCATCGACGACCCGCATGAACGCAATGGCGCCGTGCAGCACGCGGATCAGCGGGAAACCCAGTACGTCGCGATAAAATGCAATCGAGCGGTGAAGGTCGGCGACGCGCAGCACGATTTCGCCGACACCGAGCGGCCGGATCGGGATTGCCGTTGGCGTCTCCGACATCGGTCAGCCCTCCCTGCCGACGAAATCGAGCGCCTGCGCCGCGAGGCGCAGACCGTGATGGCGCTTCATCGGCATATTTAAATAGCGGTTGACCGCGGCGCAGATCGTATCGGCCCACGGAGCGTCGGGCGCCGCCGCCAATTCGTCCGCGACCGCACAGACAACCTTGAGCCGGTGGCAGGCGACGATCGGCTCGGGAATGCCGTGGTCGTAGAGCGGCTTCGTCGCGGCGGCGAAAAAGGCGCGGCGATCCGCGACATGCCAGCGCGCCGCGTCCTCGCCGGCGCCGATATATTTGCGGTTGCGACCTATGAACAGCGCCAATTGCAGCGCCGCCCGCGGCCAGAGATCGGGGCGTTCATCGCAGAGGTGGCGGCAGGCATTGGCAAAGGTCAGTGCATGGGTGAAATCGAGCCAGCCGACATTGTCGGCGATCACATTGTCGGTGGCGCTGTCGAACGCGGTGTCGAAATGCAGCAGGTTCGATGCGGCAGCGCCCAAGAGCGCATCAAACAGCTCGCGCATCGGGCGGCCCGATGAGGCCAAGGTCCGGCGCAAAGTGCCCTCGATTGAAAGACCAACAAAATCCTCCATGCGCGCGGCGGCGTGGCCGCCGCCGTCCCAAGCGGCGAGCGCTCCGGCATAGCCGCGGAACTCAGGTAAAAGGTCCTCGCGCCGTGCGCGCACCAGCATGCGCGTCAGCGCCAGCAGCACCGGTTCGGCTGCCTCGTCGCCGAGGCGCTCGATCAACTGCCCGGCCTTCAGCGTGTAGATCGCGCAATGGCCGAACCCGGCGTAATGCGCGAGCGCCGCTTCGCCGAATGCGGGGCGCAACGACGCGTAGGGACGCTTGTCGATCAGCGCGCCGCGCAGCCGGGCGACGGCGGCGCCCTCGTCTTCCGCCTCGACGGCGGCGGCGAACCCGGTCCCGTCCCACTCGCCGACCCTCTCGGGATAGGGAAACTCGCCGGCGCCCATGGTATCCCACGCGATACGACCGAGGGGGTCGAGCAGTGCCGCAAGGCGTTCCGCTGCACTCTCGGCGCGCGACGCGAGCGCCAGCCAATCGGCGGCCGCGGCGTAGGCGTGCGTCATGCCGCCTTCGAGCCGCCCGTTGCACCGCCGAAAGGCGTGCACCAGCGCCTCGCTCGCGTCGAAGCCGGCACGCTCCAGCCGGGCGACCTCGCGCGCCAGGCGCGGGCGATCGTTGTCCAGCACTGCAACGGCGATGCCGGCGAGGGCACGAGCCCGTTGGGCGTCGGCCGGCGGGTCGGAGACGTTTGCGAGGATTTCGCCATCTCGCTCGGCGACCTCATAAGTGCGAACCGGATCGCGGCCGACCAGTGCTTCGCCGCTCGCCAGGTCGAATTTCCAGTTGTGCCAGTTGCAGGTCAGGACGCATCCCGGCCCGAGGGTGCCTTCGCTCAGCGGATAACCCTCGTGCGGGCAGCGGTTGGCGATGGCGAACAGGCGATCCTCATCGCTGATCACCAGCACCTGCTTGCCGCCGCAGCGCACCAGCTTGCGGCCGTGACGGCCGAGTTCGCTGCGCTGCAATCCTGTCGGGTTGAACATGACGGCACCTCCTCTCGGTCATCTTTATCTATGAACATTTCGCCGCCCGCGCGTCGCGCGGTACAGCCATCTGCCAGGCGCTCAGCCAGGCCAGCGCCGCGACCGGCTGTGCTGCGAGAAACACCCAGACACCGGCGGCCGGCGCCGCCTCTATTGTGAAGCCATTGGCGAAGCCGGCGAGATTGGCGACCGCCGCGGCCATCGCCGAGCCCGCCGCCGCTCCGGTCAGCCTTACGGTCGCAATGCCGGCGCCGCCGATCGCCCGCTCAGCGCCGGCGAGAGCGCCGAGGATGCCTTGCGTGATGAATGCGTAGGACAGCCCGACCCCGACGCCGATCAAGCCGGCGGCGGCAACGACCAAGGCGAGATTGCCGCCGTCGACGACCAGCGCGCAGCATGCGAGCCCGACAAGGATCGCGACCGCCCCGAGGCGGATCAGCCGGTTCGGCCAGGCGCCAGTCAGTCCCGCGACCGGCAGCGCCGTGGCGGTCCAGCTTAGCGCCTCGGCGCTGACCACATACCCGGCGGCGAGCGCCGACAAACCCCGCAAGGTCTGCAATACGGCCGGCCCGTAGACGGTCAATCCCATCGCGGCATAGAACAAAAACAAAGTTGCGTAGCCGGCCCCGTGGACGGTCCGCGGATCGCGTGATCCCAAGGGGAAGAGCCGCGCGCCGCCGCGCGCATCGAGCTTCAATGCTATCACGAAGGCCGCCATACCGAGCCTGGTCAACCCGGCCACACGGATGAAATCATCGGCCAGATCCGAGGCGGCAATCAGCGTGATACCGATAGCGATGCAGCCGCCCCTCGCTCAGCAGGTCCACCCAGCTTCCGCTCACGGCCGCCGCACCCATCGTCTCCTCCCACCCCAAGGACCTTTTCAAAAGCGCTCACTTATTTTATGATAACAGTGTTACGAAAGCGATCGCTTTCTTTATGGCCGGAGAGGATGAGCACCGACAGCAGCGCCAGGCTCCTCTATGCGCTGAAATCGCGCGGCCCCCTCGGTACGCGCGACCTGGCGGCCATCCTCGGGATCACCGAGGTCGGCGTGCGCCAGCACTTGGCGAAGATCCAGGGCAACGGTCTTGTCGCGTTCGATGACCGGACCGGCGAGGTCGGCCGCCCGAAACGGGTTTGGCGGTTGACGGCAAAGGGCCACGCCCGGTTTCCCGATACGCATGGTGATCTGACCGTCAGCCTGATCGACGGCATCCGGTCGGTGTTTGGCGCCGCGGGCCTCGATCGCCTCATCGAGCTGCGGCAGCAGCAGATGGCGGCGAGCTACCGCCGGGCCCTGGAGCCGCACTCGGACCTCGGCGATCGCGTCCGCCTCTTGGCCGGTCTCCGAACGGGCGAGGGCTACATGGCCGAGGTCGAGACGCAGGAAGACGGTAGCTTTCTGCTGATCGAAAACCACTGTCCGATCTGCGCCGCTGCGGCAGCCTGCCAGGGCTTCTGCCGGTCGGAGCTCGAGCTGTTCGAGGCGGCGTTCGGGGCCGACGTTTCCGTCACCCGTCAGGAGCATCTGCTCTCCGGCGCACGCCGCTGCGTCTATCGCGTGGCACGCCGGGAGAGGCCGAAATACGCAACCCGGCGGCGAGCCATCGATCGCGGCGGCGACCCGGCACTCCGCAGCAAGCGGGCGGACAAATGAGACCATTTCGATTTGGCGTGAGCGTCCGGCAGGTACGATCGCGGGCGGAACTCGCCGAGAAGGCCCGCAGGATCGAGGCGCTTGGCTACGACACGCTCAGCTTGCCTGACCACCTTACCGACCACATCGCGCCGATGCCGACCCTCATCAGCGCCGCCGAGGCGACAAAGCATCTCCGCATCGGCACGAGCGTCCTCAACAATGATCTGCGCCACCCGGTGCTCGTCGCCCGCGAGGCTGCGGCAGTCGATCTCCTGACGGACGGGCGGCTGCAACTCGGCCTCGGCGCCGGCAGCATTCGTTCGGAATATGAACAGGCGGGCCTGACGTTCGATAGAGGAGCCACCAGGGTCGAGCGGCTTGCCGAGGCGGTGGCGATCATCAAGCGCCTGTTGCGCGGCGAAGAAGTGAGTTTCGCAGGCCAGCATTACCGGGTCAGCGGGCACATCATCGCTCCTCTCCCGCTGCAGAAGCCCCATCCGCCGATCCTGATCGGCGGCAACGGTGAGCATCTTCTCGCCCTCGCCGCACGCGAAGCCGACATCGTCGGCCTTTCGGGAATCACCTTCCGAGACGGTGGCACCGCGGCGCCGGACCTGTCCGGCTGGCGGGTGCCGGGCGTCGATGCCCGGATTCGGCAGATCAGGATGATCGCGGGCGACGCGCGGTATGCGAGGCTCGAATTGAATGCGCTCTTGCAGCAGGTGATGGTGACGGACGATCGCCGCGGGGCAGCCGAGGCGCTGACGCAGCGTTGGAAACAGCTGACGGCCGACGAATTTCTCCAGAGTCCCTATGTGCTGATCGGAACTGTGGAACAGATAATTGCGGATCTCCCGGCGCGCCGAGACCGCTGGGGCATCTCTTATTACACTGTTCCCGAGCCCTACATGGACGCTCTTGCTCCGATCGTCGCGGCCCTTGCCGGCAAGTAGCGCCTCGGATTTGGCAAAATGGGGGAGCGGGGACCAGACAGCATGCCGGCGCTCTTGTGAAGCCGTTCCGCCGATCGCCTGTCGTTATGCGCCACAACCCGACGAACGCATCGCCGTTGTTGCTCCGGCCGCGTTCCGGCTCCTTCTAATCAACCCCACCCATCATTCCGCCTCCTTGAGGCGCTGTCGTGGGGTTCGCCGTGGGGACCATCGCTTACCGTTCCGAGGCCTTTTGCGCGCGGCGCGCGCATGCTGCGCACCGCGCTCGGCCCCACGATCGCCGGGTATCTCGAAGATCCGGGCATCGTCGAGGTCATGCTTAACCCCGACGGTCGGCTGTGGATCGACCGGCTGGCGGGCGGGTTGGAGGATACCGGCTGCCGCGTGACCCTGGCCGATGGCGAGCGGATCATCCAGCTCGTCGTCCATCTGTCGGCGTCGAGGGTGCGTGTCGCCGGCCCGCGTCTCGGCCGAATTGACCATTGACCAAGACGGGAAAACGCTTCGAAGGCTTGGCACTACCCGTCGTTGCTGATCAGCCGCGCCATTTACGGGTCGAATTTGGCGCGATGGCGAGCGCTCTCGCCCGGCTTATAGTCATCGAATGGGAGTGTGAGCTGCGGCCCCCGCGCCCATGAGAAGCGACGAACACTCTGAATTTCAAAACGGGGCTTTGGCATGGATGAGTTTATCAACGCGACAGAGGAAGCCACGTGAACCAACCAGCTCGTCCCGATCCCCTCCCCGACGATCCCCGTGCTCGTCGCTGGCGTCGCCGACCACGCATATCCGTTTCCGCGGTATCTTTCGTTGATGCGGCCTCACATCGTACTCAGGTCGTGCGTCTACCGCCACCATAGCGGGGATCTGGGTACCGTGTAGCCGGCTGCCGGGATAACGACATTTCCAACGTTACACACCCGGGCTCGACGGGGCGGGGCCTGGCCACTCGTCGAGCACGGCGGTGTGGGTAACTAGGCCGCTATCCTGCTGCCACACATGGAGCTGGTAGCCTGGCGGCTCGAAAATGAAGCTAATCGGCGCATCGGCGACGAGGTTGAGCCGGATCTGGTGTGCCGTGCTCGGTGCAGTGCCGGCGACCGTGCCGGCAAAGCGCCGGTCGATTGTGCGGTGCAGGTGGCCGCACAGGATGCGTTCGACTTGGGGATGGCGTGCGACGATTTCGGCAAGTCCCGCGGCATTGTCGAGGCCAAAATTGTCCATGTAGGTAATGCCCGTCGCGAATGGCGGGTGATGCATCAGGATCACGGTCGGCCGATCGCGCTGCGCCGCCAGTGCAGCGTCGAGCCAACCCAGTCGCTCGGCGCACAGCATCCCGCCATGCTCACCGGGGACGAGCGTGTCGAGCGCGACAAGCCGTACCGGGTAATCTTCGATCGTGAATTGCAGGTAGCCCTCGGCCGGCAGGTAGTAGGCGTCCCGAAAGGCCTCGCGCAGCGGCTCTCGGGCATCATGATTGCCGGGAATCACGAAGACCGGCATCGACAAGGACGACAGCAGATGGCGCAGCTGTTCGTATTCGTCAGGCTCGCCGTGATCGACGAGATCGCCGGTCACGACGGTGACATCGGGCCTTGGCACCAGCGCGTTCAGACTTGCAACTGCGCGCGCCAGATATGGCGCTGTGTCGAACTCGAGCCGGGCCCGCTCGGCATTCGGCGCGGTGCCTTGCATCGGGCAACGGAATAGCTTACCCGCCGCGACGATATGGGGGTCCGAGAGTTGGGCAAGGATCATGTTCCCTCCGCGACCAGGATCGGCTCTTGGCAAACCGACATAAGGAATTGGTCGGGGGGTGTGAGGTAGTTCACACTTGGAAAAAGTTCATTTGCTCGACATTCCTCGGATTCCGGGACCGGCGAGCGCCATCGTCTAGTTTTGCGGGCGCTCATGGCAAAAGGCTCCGGCCGCGACGGGTGCCGTGGGCAGCCGAAGCGATGGGTTGCCCGGCTTGCAGCGCGGCAAGATGAACCGAGGCGAGGGCCGCCGCGGCGATCGGGGATGCGGTAATACGCCTCTAACCAATGGAGAACGGCTGTGTTCACGTGCGTCATCCGGTATACAGTTGATCCGATATCCCTATCCGGCTAAAGCAGGTTGCACAACTGCTGCGGGAAGGCGTCGCACACGGGCGGCGCCGGCCGGCATGGCGCCGGCCGTGAGCTGGTCGTAGGTGATGGTGGCGCACTCGACAGCGCGCCGGATCAGATATCGATCCAGACCGGCGGGAAGGTTGCGGCGACGAAAACTGTAAGGCTGCAACTGCGAGATTTAACGAGACAAATTGCTTTTCGAGCTACGAGAGAACATTCTTAGTACCTATATTCGAATAGATCGGTCTTCGGCATGTAACCGTCGATTGGGCGCGTAAGCCCATTCTGGAGCCTAGGCGCATCTACCAGACCGGTCCGATAGCGGTCATATCCAAAGCAGGTCGAGCCGGCATTTTCTCTATCGAGAAAAATGTTCACGATAGGGTATTATGCTCAATCGGCATCCTCGCGGATACCGACCATGTCGAACCAACCCGGTCATTCCACCGGTACACCTTCGGGAGTTGGTCAATTCGTCACGGGCGCTGCCTGCGCGACCGTCGCCATCGCGATCTGGGCCGGTTGGCTGGTCGTGATGCGGCTTGGCGTTACAACGCGGTTGCCCGCACCTGACCTGACGGCTTTGCGCTTCGCGACGGCGGGGCTGGTGCTGCTTCCGATCGTGCTGCGGCGCGGCTTCGCCATCGACCGGCTTGGGTGGTCGGGTTTTGCCGCAATCGTTTCCGGGGCCGGCGCACCAGTCCCGCTTGTTATCGGTGCAGCGTTCCAGTTCGCGCCTGTAGCCCATGCCGGTGCCTTAGAGGCTGCCCGTGGCGCAACCCATGCCCATGAGGCCACCACCGCCCCCCGGCCCGCCACCATAACCGGCGGCTTCCCTCCAATTGCTTCCGAAACGCTTCCAACCCACGACCCAGAGCCATTATGGAAGCACGAAAGCGCCTCGGAGGGCTCTTTCAACATATTGCAATACCTGCGGCAAATCTGGAGCGGGCGAGGGGATTCGAACCCCCGACCCCAACCTTGGCAAGGTTGTGCTCTACCCCTGAGCTACACCCGCACCGGCCGCGGCGGGTCGGCCCGCGGCGCTCCTCATCTTAGCCTCGCGGGCCTGCTTTGCAAGGCTTGCGTTCCGGCGGTGCGGGCCGCATCGTGCGCCCGCCATGCCGCGCGCGCCGCTGACCCCTGAGGAGCTCTTTGCGCGCCTCGATGCGCTCGGAATCGCGCACCGAACCTACTCGCACCCGCCGGTCTTCACCGTCGTCGAGGCGACAGCGCTGCGCGGCAGCCTGCCGGGAGGTCACTGCAAGAGTCTCTTTCTGAAAGACAAGAAGGGCGGGTTCTGGCTCGCGGTCATGCTGGAGGAGCGGCGCGTCGATCTCAAAAAGCTTGCTTTACGGCTGGACGCGCCGCGCTTTTCGTTCGGCGGCGCTGCCGACCTTTACGAGGTTCTCGGGGTGCGCCCGGGCAGCGTGACACCCTTTGCCCTCGTCAACGATGTCGAGCACCTCGTCACCCCGGTACTCGATGCCGCGATGCTCGATCACGACCCGCTCAACTACCACCCGTTGTCAAATGATCGCACCACCGCGATCACCTCCGCCGATCTGTTGCGCTTCATTGCCGCGTGCGGGCATGAGCCGCGTCTCGTCGACCTCGCAGACATCGAGCGTGAGCCGGCAGCCGCCGCGGGCTGACCGCGCCGCTGGCTCCAAATCCTCGCCTCCGGAGCGCTTGCCATCGCCGGGGCGTGCCATCATGTTGTGAGATAGACCCTAACGAGGAGAGCGATGCCGAGCGAAGCTTTGATCGGCGGCGTGGGTGCCGGCCCCGCCGCGGTGAAGGACGTCACGACCGCGACCTTCATGACCGAGGTGGTCGACGGCTCCTTCGAGGCCCCGGTGATCGTCGATTTCTGGGCGCCCTGGTGCGGCCCGTGCAAACAGCTCGGGCCGATCCTCGAAAAGACTGTTCGCGCGACCAACGGCGCCGTGCGGATGGTCAAAGTCAACATCGACGAAAATCCGCAGATTGCCCAACAGATGCGCATCCAGTCGATCCCCGCCGTCTACGCTTTCAAGGACGGCCGGCCGGTCGACGGCTTTGTGGGTGCGCTGCCCGAGAGCCAAGTCAAGCAGTTTGTCCAGCGCGTGGGCGGCGGCAAAGGCGGCCCCTCGCCGATCGAAGAAGCGATGGCGATGGCCAAGCAGGCGCTGCAGTCGGGCGACCATAAGACCGCGGGGGCGCTCTATGCGCAGGTCCTGCAGCGCGACCCCGCCCACGTCGACGCGCTCGCCGGCAACACCCGCGCGATGATCGCGCGCGGCGAGCTCGCCAAGGCGCGCCAGCTCCTCGACCGGGTGCCGAAGGAGAGTGCCGCTCACGCCGAGATCAGCGCGGCGCGCTCGGCGCTCGAGCTCGCCGAACACGGGCAGAAGGCGATGGCCGGGGCGAAGAAACTACGCGCTCGCCTGGCGTCGAACCCCGACGATCACGAAGCGCGCTTCGAGTTCGCCACGGCCCTCTTCGGCAGCGGCGAGCGAGAGGCCGCGATCAACGAGCTATTGGACCTGTTCAAGCGCGATCGGGAGTGGAACGAGCAAGCCGCGCGCAAGCAGCTCGTCAAATTCTTCGAGGCGATGGGGCCGACCGATCCGTTGACGTTGAGCGGCCGACGGCGGCTCTCCGCGCAGATGTTTTCCTAAAGGAGATACCGGAATGAGCGAGCGGGTTGGCAGGGCCGCGCTCCCCTCGATTGTTCCGATCTTTCCGCTGACCGGCGTGTTGCTATTGCCGCGCGGCCGGTTGCCGCTCAACATCTTTGAGCCGCGTTATCTGGCGATGACCAGCGATGCCCTGGCCGGCGAGCGGCTGATCGGCATGGTGCAGCCGAGCGATCCCCGGGTTGCTGCGGAAAATCCGCCGGTCTACCCGACGGGCTGCGCCGGGCGCATCACCTCGTTTTCCGAGACCGATGACGGGCGCTTTCTGATCACCTTGACCGGCATCAGCCGGTTCCGCATCCGCGAAGAATTGCCGCTGTTGGAGGGCTATCGGCGGGTCGTGCCGGAGTGGCGCGAATTCGCCCGCGACCTGGCAAGCGACGACGAGCCCGGCTTTGACCGCGACCGGCTGCTGCGCGGCCTCAGGTCTTATTTTCAGCATCACAAGATCGAGGCCGATTGGGACGCCATCACTTCGGTGCCTGGCGAACGGCTGGTCACCTCGATCGCAATGATCTGCCCGTTCGAACCAAGCGAAAAGCAAGCGCTGCTAGAAGCGCCCGATCTCGACGAGCGCGCGCGGTTGCTGACCGCGATCGTCGAAATGTCGGCATTGAATCCGCCGCGCGACGGCCCCGGCGCGCGTCATTGAACACAGGCGCTGGGAAGCCAGACGGCTGGGGACCCCGGAGGACCGCATGGAAGCGACACAGGAAATCGACCCGCGGCTGCTCGAGATCCTCGTCTGTCCGCTGACCAAGGCGCCGTTGCGCTACGACCGCGAAGCCCAGGAGCTGATCAGCGAGGAGGCCGGGCTCGCCTATCCGATCCGCGACGGCATCCCGATCATGCTGGTCGACGAAGCGCGGCGGCTGCGCGACGACGAGCTGCCGGCCAAGCCCTCGCCGCCGCCTTGAGGGAGCTCGGGTGAGCGCGGCCGGAACGACGCGCTGGCCGGTCGAGCTGCGCCTGAAGAAGGCGGAAAAGCTGCTCGAGGTCGCCTTCGACGACGGCACCCGCTTTCGTCTTCCGGCCGAGTATCTGCGGGTCGAAAGCCCCTCGGCCGAGGTTCAGGGGCACGGACCCGGACAGAAGACATTGGTCGCCGGGCGCGCGCATGTCGGGATGATCGGGCTGGAGCCGGTCGGCAATTATGCGGTGCGCATCACCTTCGATGATCTGCACGATACCGGGATCTACTCCTGGGCCTATCTCTATCAGCTCGGCGTCGAGCACGAGAAGCGCTGGCGCGCTTATCTCGACGGCTTAGCGGCGAACGGCCTCAGTCGCGAGCCCGCGCGGTGACTTGTCACCGATCTCCTGCGCCAGCCCGGCGAAGGCACGCGATGACCTCGCCGTCGATACGCCCGGCGTCGCGGCCGACGCCCGTCGGATCGGGGCTGACACTGCCGTGAAAGCGCCGCGACCTCAGTATTTGCGGCGGCACGCGTGAACGTCATTTCAGTTCCAGTCAAAACGGGCCTACGCCGTCAAGGGAGCCGGAACGGGGCGGGTCACGCGCCGACCGCGCCACTGGATTGCTATCAGCGCGATGAGGCTGAGCAGGGCTGTGAATATCAGGTAGTAGCTTGGCGACAGCGGATCGCCCGTCTGGGCTATCAGCCAAGTCGCGACCAGTGGCGCAAGACCACCGAAGATCGACACTGCCGTACTGAAGCTCAACGACACGCCGATCGCCCGTACTTCGACCGGGAACTGCTCCGACAACAATGACGGCAAGACGCCGCTATAGCCGGCCTTGACCAGCTGCAGCCAGGCGACGGCGATAATACAGGCCGCCAGCGACGGCCAAGCTGCCATCAGCCAGAAAGAGGGGTAGGAGGTCAGCACGAACAGCCAGCACGCGATCACCATGAGCAGCGGTCGCGAAATCTTGTCGGACCAGTGACCGAAGAGGGGGCAGGCGATCGCCAGGATCGCCCCCCCGATCAGGGTCGCCGTGAACCCGGTCGAGGCCGGCAGGTGCAGTGTCTTCTGGCCGTAAGTCGGTATGTAGGCCAGGATGTAGAACGAGCTGTTCGAGATGATCGACATGCCGAGCGCCAGCAGCACCGGCAACGGGTGCCGGCGCAGCAAATCACTGATCGGGATCGTGGGCGGCAGCTCGGCTTCGACGAATTCCGGCGTCTCGACGACTTTGGCGCGGACATAGAGCCCGGCCGGGCCGACCAGCATCCCGAAGAAATAGGGAATCCGCCAGCCCCAATCGACCAGCTGCTCGTGGGTCAGCAGCGTTGTCAGCGTCAGGCCGAACAGCGAGGCGAGGACCGTGATCATGCCGCCGGTGGCAAATTGCCAACTCGCGGCGAACCCGCGCCGCCCGCCGCCGTGCTCGGCGAGAAAACTGACGGCGCTGCCGAACTCGCCGCCGACCGAGAAGCCCTGCAACAGCCGCGCGAGCGTCAGGATGATCGGCGCGGCGAGGCCGATCGTCGCGTAGCCCGGCGTCACCGCCATCAAAGTCGTGCCGATCATCATCAGCGCGATCGACAGCAAGAGGCCCGCTTTGCGTCCGGCGCGGTCGGTAAAGCCGCCGACGACGATCGCGCCCAACGGCCGCACGAAATAGGCGAGGCCAAAGGCGCCGAACGTGATCAACAGCGATACGGTCGGATTACCGGCGGGAAAGAACACCTCGGCGATCGTCAGAGCAAAGAAGCCGTAAACGACAAAGTCGAACCACTCCAACACATTGCCGATCGTGGCGGCTACGATCATGCGATGCATCGAGGGCGTCTTTGAATGCGCCGCAACGTGCACTGTATCGGCGGTCATATTTGGCCTCCCAGACCTGGTTGAGCGCGACCTGTTGCATCGATCGACCCAATCCGAGGCTTGGGCCAACATTCCCCCGTTACGGGTATTTTGACGGGCAGCTTCGCCCATTTGGGCGGCGCCGCAAAGATAAATCGCGCGACGTGCCGGTCGCCGGTTTCGCCCCGCCAGGGAGCTCGGCGTCGAGCACCAAAAGCGCCTGCACGCATATCTCGACGACTTGGCGGCGAACGGCCTCAATCGCGAGCCCGCGCGCTAGACCAGCGTGTCCCTGGTGCTTCTCTGGTGTTCCCTGCTGGGCCGATTTAGCTTCCCTGTTCGCCCGAATTAATTCCCTGTTCGCCAGCGTAGGGAATTGCTCTCGTAAGTCTTTGATCTGCAACCTGTCGGATTCGGCGATTTGCTCGATTTTGGGGATGAAATCGAGGTTTTCCCGGTTTTTTGCCGTCGAGCAGGGAGGCGGGACCGGGCAAGTCGCCGGGCATCGATCATCGTGCAGGGCCGGCAACTTCGACCAGCGCGATCCGATTACGCCGGACCGTCAACGCCAGCCGGCCGTGCTTCAGCGCGAGCGCGTCCTTGCCAAAGATCTCATGGCGCCATCCCGAAAGCGCCGGCACAGAGGCGTTGTCGTCCGCAGCAATCGCTTCGAGATCCTCGGCCGTCGCCACCAGCTTTTGCGCAACCTGATGCTCTTCGCATCGCTGCTTCAATAAGACACGCAACAGTTCGATCAGCGGACCGAGGCCTGCCGGGGTATCGGGTCTCGACGGTGCCGGGGGCTCCAGCGCCTTTGAATTGGCGAGCCCGCGTTGCACCGCCTCCAGAATCTCGTTGCCTAGCTTGCCCTCGGCCACTCCCTTCCCGAGGCTGCGCGATCTTGCCAGCGCTTCTATCGTCTTTGGGGCATGCGCGGCGATCTCGAGCACCGCCTCGTCCCTCATAATGCGGCCGCGAGGCAGGTTGCGTTGCCGAGCTGCGGTTTCCCGCCATGCCGCCAGCTCGCGCAGAACCCCGAAGAAGCGCGCATCGACCCGGCCACGCAGGCGAAAGCGACGCCAAGCCTCGCTCGGATCGCTCCGGTATATCGCGGCATCGGCGAGCCCCGCCATCTCCTCAGCGAACCAGCCGGATCGGCCGTTTGACGCGAGCTGTTGCTGCAGCCGTTCGTAGACGGTCCGCAAATGAACGACATCAGCGAGTGCGTACTGGATTTGCCGGTCGGTCAGCGGCCGACGCGACCAGTCGGTAAAGCGCGAGGATTTGTCGAGCGAGGCTTGGGCGAGCTTGCCGACGAGCGTCTCGTAGCTCGCCGCATCGCCGAAGCCGCAAACCATCGCGGCGATCTGGGTGTCGAACAGCGGTGTCGGAACCGTGCCCGACAGGTTGAAGAAAATCTCGACGTCCTGGCGTGCCGCGTGGAACACCTTGAGAATGCTTTCGTCTGCCATCAAGGCGAGCAGCGGCGTCAGATCGATCCCCGGAGCGAGCGCATCGATCGCCGCTGCTTTTGTGGGACCCGCTACTTGCACCAGGCACAGGATCGGCCAATAGGTGCGCTCACGCATGAACTCGGTATCAACAGCAACAAAGCTGGTGCCCCTTTGCTCGGCGCAAAACCGGACGAGCGCCGCGGTATCGGTGATTACCGTCATTAATTGCGCTGTATATCGAAGCCGGGAGGCTCGAACCACCCTTTGTGCTGTGAAGGGGCTCGCGCCTTGACAAGCGCAGCTCTTCCATGCCGTCTTCCTTCTTTTGAATGCGATCCCGGATCCTTCCCCGATGCACGCCTATCGGACCCATACGTGCGGAGTGTTGCGCCTTCCCGATGCGGGTCGGCCGGCGCGGCTATCGGGGTGGGTGCATCGAAAACGCGACCACGGCCAGCTTCTCTTTATCGATCTGCGGGATCACTACGGCATTACCCAGTGCGTGATCGACGTGTCCTCGCCCTTGTTCGCCGCCTGCGACGCGCTGCGGTTGGAAAGTGTGGTGACCATGACCGGACGGGTCGCCGCCCGGTCCCCCGATACAATCAACCCCAAACTCGACACCGGCGAGGTGGAGCTCGTCATTACCGAACTCGAGGTCCGGTCGGAAGCGGCGCCGCTGCCTTTTCCGGTCAACAGCGAAGCCGAGACGCCCGAGGACATGCGGTTAACCTACCGCTTTCTCGATCTTCGGCGCGAGCGGATGCACGCCAACATCATGCTGCGAGCACACGTCATCACCTCGATCCGGCGGCGAATGGTGGAGCAGGGCTTCACCGAGTTCCAGACACCAATCTTGACAGCCGACTCGCCCGAGGGCGCGCGGCCCTATTACGTGCCCAGCCGACTCCACCCGGGCGAGTTCTACGCGCTACCGCAGGCGCCGCAGCAATTCAAACAAATACTCATGGTCGCGGGGTTCGACCGCTATTTCCAGATCGCGCCGTGCTTTCGTGACGAAGCGAGCCGCGCCGACCGGGCACCGGGGGAGTTCTACCAACTCGACCTGGAGATGTCTTTCGTAACCCAAGAGGATGTGTTCGCCGCCGTCGAGCCAGTGTTGCAAGGGATCTTCGAAGAGTTCAGCGGCGGCCGGAAGGTGAGCCCCGTTCCGTTCAGGCGCATCCCCTATAACGAGGCGTTGCTGAGCTATGCGAGCGACAAGCCCGATCTGAGAAACCCGATCGTCATGCACGATATGACCGAGCATTTCCGCGACTCGGGCTTCCGCGTGTTTGCCAGCATGATAGCCAGCGACCCCAAGGTGCGGGTGCGGGCACTTCCTGCGCCAGGGGGCGGCAACCGCGCCTTCTGCGACCGGATGAACTCGTGGGCGCAGGGCGAGGGGCAGCCCGGGCTCGGCTACATCTTCTTCCGTGACGGCGAGGGTGTCGGGGCGATAGCCAACAATATCGGCCCCGAGCGCACTGCCGCCATCTGCGCCGAGCTCGGGCTCGCTGCCGGTGACGCGGTGTTTTTCCTATGCGGCGCGCCAGAGACCTTTGTGCCGTTCGCCAGCGACGCGCGCCTCAAGATCGGACGCGAGCTCGGCCTTACCAAGGAGGGCGGCTTCCAGTTCTGCTGGATCACCGACTTTCCGATGTACGAGCTGAACCAGGAAACCGGAAAGATCGACTTCAGCCACAATCCATTCTCGATGCCGCAGGGCGGGATTGACGCGCTCGAAAAAGAGGATCCGTTGTCGATCCTGGCGCATCAGTACGACATTGTCTGCAACGGCGTCGAACTCGCTTCCGGTGCAATCCGCAATCACCGGCCGGACCTTATGTACAAGGCCTTCGCAATCGCCGGTTACGACGCGGCCGAGGTCGAGGCCCGCTTCCTAGCCGTGCTCAACGCCTTCCGCTACGGTGCACCACCACATGGCGGTCTGGCGCCGGGCATAGACCGCATCGTCAGGCTCCTCGCGGACACTCCCAACATTCGCGAGGTGATCGCCTTTCCGATGAACCAGCAGGCACGGGATCTCATGATGCAAGCTCCGGCTCCCGTTTCGCCGGAGCGGCTAAGGGAGCTCCACATCAGACTCGATTTGCCGCCCGCTAGAAGTGCAATTCGCTGACCCTGGGCCGTGCCTCGTTACGGGTTTGATCGAAAATTCCCGGCCGAGGTGAAGTGGGGCTTTGTGCGGGGATCGTCGGGAACGAGAATTGCTTATCATGTACAGCCCGGCACGGGAGGCTGTGCCCGCCGGTACCGACCTGGGAGTGTTGCCGCCATGATCAATCGGTCCATCGTATCGCTTGTCCTTGTGACGGTGCTTGGGGCAGTGGCGACGACAGCGGCTGGCGGAGCCGAGATTGCGCCGCACCGGGCACTCTATTCGATGACTTTGGGTACTGCTCGAAACGATTCGGGTGTGGTCGATGCGCGCGGCACGATGGACTATGAATGGGGCGAGACTTGCGACGGCTGGACGATCGAGCAGCGCTATCGACTCAAGATGCGTTATGGCGAGACGCCGGACGTGGACATCGTATCGAGCTTTGTCACTTGGGAGTCGAAAGACGGGCTGCGCTACCGCTTTAATCAAAAGCAGACGCGAAACGGTGAGCTCGACCAGGACATCCGCGGTGAGGCGAAGCTGGACGCTCCAGGAAAGGGCGGCGACGTGGAATTTACAAAACCGAAACCGCAGACCCTCAAGCTCGATCCCGGCGTTCTGTTCCCCAGCGCGCACACGATCTTGCTAATCGACAAGGCCCATGAGGGGGAGAACTTTCTCACACGCCAGGTGTTCGATGGGGCCACCGATGAGAATGCGGTTCAGGTTTCAGCGGCGATCGGGGTCAAGATCACAGCCGATCCTGCGGCGGTAAAGCTCAGCCCTTTGTTGCAACGGCCAGGCTGGCGCGTCCGGCTTGCCTTCTTCCCGGTGGATGCGAGCGTCGAAAAACCGGATTACGAGCTCGGCATGCGCCTTCTCGATAATGGAGTTTCGCAGGACATGCTGATCGACTATGGCGAGTACTCGGTCCGCGCCAAGCTGGACGATATCGAGCCGCTAACGAAACCGAATTGCTGATCGCAACTGCTCATCCGATCACCGGCCTTCCTTGCGCCGAATTGTCGTAGGGTGTGACGTATTGCCCGCGGTCGGCAAGCCGCAGCCGAACTGCACCGATTGATCACCGAGTCTGGCGCGAATTTGATCGGCCGCGTCGCTGTCAACGAGGGTGCCGGCTCCGACCCCGATAAACCGAAACCGAGTGACACCGTCGGCGTCGCCCTCGAGTAAAGCCGCAGCAGTGCGAAACAATGTCTCGGCCAGCTGAGGCTTCGCCGATCGACAACGGCTCGACAAGTGGCGTCAGCCGCATCATCTCGGCGCGCACCGCGCGTCCGACCTCGCGATATTTCGCCATGATCGTCCGAATCACGACCGCATCTGAGCAGGCGGCCAGCGATTTGAATGTCAGGAATTGCCGAGCGCACTCCATAGAGGCGCGCGACGTAGCAGCAGGCGAGCATCACACCACGGGAACGCCGATGATCACCGGTCCGTCGGCGAGGCCGGGCCGTTCGCGCTTCTCGACGGTGGCATCAAAGGCGTCGCAATCGACGTGAGCGATCGTCAGTGTATGGAGTGCGGCATGGTGGACCTGGCGTCGTGAGCCGCAACGCCGCAGCGCTCGCACCGGGTCGCCAGATGGCAAGGGCGCTGCAATCGCGGCACAGCGTCGTCACCATTCCTCCTCCGGTCGCCACAGCCAAGCGGCGCCTCGCACCCCGCTCGAATCTCCGTGAACGGGGGGCAGCAGGCGCGTAACGACCTGATCGGAAAAGACGTGCTGCTTCCACAAGCGGGGAACTTGCTCGTACAACAGCGATATGCCGGAAAGGCCGCCCCCCAGCACGATAGCATCGGGATCGATCAGGTTGATCACCGAAGCCAACCCGCGCGCGAGCCGGTCCACGTAGCGGCCGAGAGTAGCGGCACATTCCGCGTCGCCGCTCGCGGCAAGGGCAGCGATCTCAACGGCGCTGAGGCTTCGACCCCCATGACGACGATGATCCGCGGCGAGCGCGGGCCCGGAGAGAAAGGTCTCGACACAGCCCGAGCGCCCGCAATAGCAGGGCGGTCCCGGGATCTCGCCCGGCGCCGGCCAGGGCAGTGGGTTGTGGCCCCATTCTCCAGCAATCGCGTTGGCGCCGACGAGGATCCGTCCTCCTAGAGCGATGCCCCCGCCTACCCCAGTGCCGAGAATGACACCAAAGACGTTTTCCATCCCAGCCGCGGCGCCGTCGGTCGCTTCTGACAAGACAAAGCAGTTGGCGTCGTTGGCCAGCCGAGTTGGCCGCCCGAGTGCGGTCTCGAGATCTCGCTGCAGCGGGCGGCCGATCAGCCAAGTAGAGTTGGCGTTCTTCACCAATCCGGTGATCGGCGAAATCGCCCCAGGCATACCGATCCCGATCGGCGCCGTTTCCCCGATCTGCCGTTCGATCACCCCGACCAGAGCCGTGATCGCGTCTATCGTCGCGCGATAATTTCCCGTGGGCGTCGCGACGCGCCGGCGGACGCGCACCGCGCCGAGACCGTCAACGGCGGCCGCTTCGATCTTAGTGCCGCCAAGATCGATGCCGATGCGAAATCGGGTTGCCATCGGCTCTGCACCTTTATCGAGGCCATGCGAGCAAGCGGTTACGGATTGTTAAGTTCGACCGTCTACAAACGCCGGCGTAGCACCGGCGGAAGCCCGATCACCGGAATTTGCGATCGATCTTTCCGCTGACATTTCAGCACTTTTCTCGAGGCCGGCGAAGGATGACGCTCGAAGTGCCGAAATCGAACGAGATCACCAATCCGCGGATGTGGAAGAAGATCTTGATCGTCGAGGACAACGACCTCAATATGAAGCTCTTCAATGATCTTCTCGTGGCGCACGGGTATGGTACGTTGCAGACTCGGGACGGCTTTGAAGCGCTTGCGCTCGCCCGACAGCATCATCCCGATCTGATCTTGATGGATATTCAGCTTCCCGAAGTATCTGGTCTTCAAGTGACCCAATGGATCAAAAAGGACGACGATCTGCGCATGATACCGATTATTGCAGTGACCGCGTTCGCAATGAAGGGCGACGAGGAGAAGATCCGCGACGGCGGTTGCGAGGCCTACATCGCCAAGCCGATTTCGGTAGCTAGCTTTCTTAAAACCGTCGAGCGTTTCCTCTTCTGAGGCGAGCGCTTTTCCTACCCTGGTGCGTGCGAACAGCTCATGTCTGCCCGAGTGCTGGTTGTCGATGATGTCGAGGCAAACGTAAAGCTGCTCGAGGCCAAGCTATCGAGCGAATATTTCGACGTCCTATCGGCATATAACGGCCGTACCGCTTTGCAGATTGCCGACAGCGAACTGCCGGACGTGATCCTCCTCGACGTGATGATGCCGCGCATGGACGGGTTTGAGGTTTGCCGCCGGTTAAAAGCCAATCCACGTACCGCCGACGTTCCCGTGGTCATGGTGACTGCTTTGTCGGATGTTGCCAATCGCCTTCGCGGGCTCGAGGTTGGTGCCGATGATTTCCTGACCAAACCGGTGAACGACATCGCTCTTTTCGCACGCGTGCGCTCGCTCGCACGGCTAAAGCGGATGATGGAAGAATGGCGTTTGCGGGAAGAAATTTGCGGCCGGTTCGCCGGCCGCGACTTTGCTGCCGCCGAGGATACCGGCCCGGCGATGATCCTGATCGTCGAAGAGGATCGGTTCGCGGCAGCACGAATGGCAGAGACCTTGCGTTCGGTAGGGCATTCGGTGACTTGCGCCGCGAACGGCGCCGAGGCGCAAACCTCGCTGGATGGCGACACCGAGCTGATCATCGTCAGCTTGTCGATGCCGAGCTGCGACCCGCTGCGGCTCGTCTCGCAATACCGGGCGAACGAGGCCTTTCGCCAGCTTCCGATCCTGCTGATCGCCGAGGATACCGACCTGATCCGTGTCGCCAAAGGCCTCGTCGATCTCGGCGCCAACGATTATCTCATTCGGCCGGTGGACCGGAACGAGTTGCTGGCGCGCACGGGCACCCAGGTCCGCCGCAAGAGGCTGCAGGACCGGTTGCAGCAGAACTATCAGCGCGGCCTATCGCTCGCGCTGACAGACGAACTGACCGGTCTCTACGAGCGTCGTTATCTGCTCGCCCATCTCGACGAGCTGATCGAGCGGGTCAACCAAGACGGCTTGAGTGCGGCCGTCCTGATGTTCGACGTCGACCATTTCAAACGGGTCAATGATCGCTATGGCCACGACGCCGGGGACGACGTGCTGCGGGAGCTGGCGGCACGAACGATCGACAGCGTCCGGAGCGTCGATCTCGCCGCGCGATGGGGTGGAGAGGAATTTGTCGTGGTGATGCCCGAGACCGATCTCGCCAATGCGGCTGCCGTCGCCGAGCGGCTGCGCCTGGCGGTCGCGAACGAGCCGTTTGCCGTGAAGGCCAGCGGCGCCAAGCTGGGAGTTACGATCAGCATCGGTGTGGCTGCCGCCATCGCAGGCCGCGACCATCGCGATCGGCTATTGAAGCGCGCCGATGATGCTCTCTACAGCGCTAAGTCAGCCGGCCGGAATCGCGTGATCACATCCGCTCGGCCCACCTATGATGGGTTGCCACGAGACCCAGCAATCGTGGTCTCGACACCCTAGTCAGGGCTGCACCCGGCGGCTATTTTATCTTTGCTTCTTTAAACAAGACGTGCTTGCGGGCGACCGGATCGAATTTCTTGAGCTCGAGTTTGCCGGTCTTGGTCCGTGGATTCTTTTTCGTAACATAGTAGAAGCCGGTATCGGCGCTGCTGACAAGTTTGATCAGAACGGTGTTTGTCTTGGCCATCGATAGGGTCCCTTAGCTTCAGGGATGCGGTGGATCGGAAAATAGCGATCGGCCGATTCCTGTCAAGGCGGGCTCGCTCGGTGCAGTCGTCTCCGCAAGTGGGGCAGCGGCCAGTTTCGGAGCCGCTGAGAGGGCGTGCACCGCCGCACCGAAAAGCGTTGGATCAGCAAGAAGGCGCTTGGCCACCTTAATGTCGATTTGATGGTCACCCTGGCGCGCCGGGCATGAGCGGCGCAGCTGAGACCATCCGACTTCATCGAGCGATGCTCGCGGACGAGCCGCCGGGGATGCGACCGGATTCGTCCGCTGCAGTGCGATCTGGACTGAATTGTCGTCATCCCCGAGATCGCTCGTGCACAGGGTCGGAATGACGCCGTGTTCGTGTAGGAAATATCCCGACGGGGTGACCAGCTGGGCCCAAGTCAGCGTCAGTTCGCCGTCGTTTGGCAGGCGCAGAACGGTTTGGACGGTACCCTTTCCATAAGAAGCGCTGCCAACAATGACCGCGCGCCCGACGTCCTGGAGCGCCGCGGCAACGATTTCTGAAGACGATGCTGAACCGCCATTAATCAGCACGACGATCGGTATTTGCGAGGCAATGCTCTCGCCGGATGCCTCAAAGAACTGTCGGCTCGCAGGGTGGCGGCCCACCGTCGCAACGATCGGCCCCTTGGCAATAAAGACATCCGAAAGGCTGACGGCCTGATCGAGCAGCCCGCCGGGGTTGCCTCGAAGGTCGAGAACAATGCCGCGCAGCCGCTGACCGATCTCGCGCTGCAACCGCTCGAGGTCCTCGACGATCTGCTGCGTCGTGTTCTGGTTGAAGCTCGCAACCTGAAAAACGGCGACGCCGCCGTCCTGCGACATGGTCACGGTGGGAAGGATGACCAGCGCCCGCTGAAGACGAAAGCTGCGCTTTTGGCCTGGGTTAGGACGATAAACCGTCACCTCTACCGGGCTGAGGATCGGGCCGCGAAGAGCATGAACCACATCGCTTTGCGAGCGGCCAACCGTTGCCAAACCGTCGATGGCAACGAGCCGGTCGTCAGGCCGGATGCCGGCGAGCTCGGCGGGCCCACCCGACGTCACCTGGGTGATTCGGAACTCGTCGCCGGAAAGCTCGACGGTTATGCCGATCCCGCCAAACCCGTCTCGAACGGCGCGTTGATCACGAGCTATTTCGGGCGCAGCGTAACGCGAGAAGCGATCGAGTGCGCCGGTGATCCCGTCGAAGAGGGCCTTGTCGACCTGGTCTTCCGAAAGCGCGGCAAGGATCGGCGACACCTCCTCGGCCTTGGCGACAAGTCGGCCCATTAAAGCGCCCCAAGCATGAGGTTCGTCATCGGGTGGCATCGGGTAGATGGCTACCTCGCGGCCGCCGTAATTCAATATGAGCTCCGTTTTGTTCTCCCTCGCAGCGCCCTCGATAACGGAGAACTTAGCGTCGAGCCGGGAGAAGCGAGAGGCGCCGGCGAGGATCAGCTTTCGACTCGACACCGGTGTAATGTAGAGGTCGGTAATCTCATCGAGACTGCGGGCGAACAATCGCCCTGCCGGATCGTTAGGCAGCGACTGGTACTCGACGCACGCGGCGAGCAGAATGACAAAGGCCAAGTGGCTCGCCCGCACGAGCGCAGCGAACGGACGCAACGACAACGGCATCGACTCCAGAACAGGAAACCGCGGACTTCCCCGCCGCATTAAGCGCCGCGATCTCCCATCTTCGTGGAAATCTTTCCCGCCTGCAATCAGCACGGCAGATCGGCGGCGCCCGGCAATCACTGGCGTCGGCCGGGCGGTCGGCGGGCGGGCAGCCGGGAAGGGACCCCGACGCGCTTCCCGGCCGAGCTCCGAAAGGTCGGGGCCGCCCCATCCTCCTCGATGCGGAAAGCAAGGCGGCCGCCAACCGCATCCGCTTCGACAAGCCGGACTGAGACTTCGTCTCCGACCCGGAAAATCCGACCGGATCGTCGCCCGATCAATCGATGGGCCGTCTTGTCGCTCTCATAGTAGTCACCGGGCAGGGTCGATATCGGAACGAGCCCATTGGCTCCGTTCTCAGTCGAAGTGACAAATAGCCCGAACTCGGCAACCCCGCTGATGCGGCCGGTGAAGATGCTGCCGATAGAGCGGGCAAGGATAATCGCCCTGTAGCGTTCGAGCGCGCCGCGCTCGGCCGCGACCGCCCGGCGTTCTGTCGCCGAGAGATGGTCCGCTATGGCGGCGAACTCTTCACGATCCGCGTCGGAAGGCCGCGCGCCGGAGACGCGCTCGGCCGCGTTCAAGCCGGCAATCAGCCCCCTATGCACGGTCAGGTCGGCGTAACGCCGGATCGGCGAGGTGAAATGGACATAGCGCCGCAGAGCCAGCCCGAAATGACCAATATTGTTGGCACTGTAGACGGCTTGCGCCTGGCAGCGTAGGACCAGTTCATTGACCAGAGCGGCGGCCGGGGTCGCGGCGGCGCGGTTCAGCACTCGATTGAACAGTGCCGGCTTCGGAGCTTGGCCTTTCGGGAAGCCGAGGCCGGGGACGTCGATCGTGTCGAGCAACGCCCCCAACTCCTCAACCTTGTCCGGATCGGGTGCGTCGTGGACGCGGTATATGCAAGGTTGGCGCCGCGCCTCGAGCTCCTCCGCGGCCGCGACGTTTGCCGCGACCATGAACTCTTCGATCAACCGATGGCTGTCGAGGCGGGCGATGGGGATGATCGCGACGGGCCGCCCCTCGTCGAGCACCACGCGGTGCTCGGCGATATCCAATTCGAGGGCGCCACGAGCGGCCCGCGCCTTCTCGAGGGCCGCGAAGGCGCCATAGAGCGCCGTCAACCTTTCCCGCGCTACGGTCGGCGCGCCTTCGCCTTCTTGCGCCGCCTGGGTTTCTTCATAGGTGAGCCGCGCCGCCGAGCGCATCAGCCCGCGCTCAAACCGATGTCGTCGTTTGCGGCCGGCTCCGTCGACCCACAGATGGGCGGCGAGGCAGGCGCGATCGACGCCCGGCTTCAGCGAGCAGAGATCATTCGACAGGCCTTCGGGAAGCATCGGAACTACACGGTCCGGAAAGTAGACCGAGTTGCCGCGTCGCCTGGCTTCACGGTCGAGTGTCGTGCCGGGGCGCACGTACCAGGCGACATCGGCGATCGCAACAATGATATGCCAGCCGCCAAGATTCTCCGGGTCGGGGTCCGGCTCGGCCCAGACCGCGTCGTCGAAGTCCCGGGCATCGGCGCCGTCGATCGTGACGAGCGCCAGGTCGCGTAGATCGCTCCGGCCGGCCGAACTCGCGGCAGGTACCGCCTCGGCCTCGGCAATCGCAGCGATCGGGAATTCGGTCGGGATCTCATAACTCGCGATGGCGAGGAGGCTAACCGCACCGGGGTCCGAAGAGCGTCCGAGCCGTTCGACGATGCGGGCTCGCGGGAAGCCGAGCCTCCCGGGCGAGAGTTGTTCGGCCCTCACCAATTCATCGTCTTCCGCGCCGCCGGTATCCCCTTCCGCCACCCGGTACTCGTTGCGATTGCGGCGGTCGGCCAGCACCACCTTGCCACCCTCGCGGCTGCGGTAATAGACGCCCACAATCGGCGGACTCGCCGGGCCGGACATCTGGATCGCCCGAGACTTTGTCTCGCCGGTTTCGCGTAGAATCTCTCGCAAGGCCGAGCGGCCGCGCTGGTCGGCCGCAGAGGTTGGCCGCCGGCCTCGCTTCGGCATCTAGCCCGGCGGCGCTTTCAGTCGAGATCGAGGTTTCCTGGGGCCCGCCTTCTTTGCACCGCCGGCCGCTTTTGCGACCCTCCGGGTTTTTGGCGGTGCTGCAGCAGATTTCCCCGACTTCCGTTGCCGGCGCTTGCCCTTTTGGCGCTGTGCGGCAAGCAGCGGCACTGCTTGGTCGAGTAAGAAAGTGTCCGGATCTGCGGTTCTCGGCAACGATGCGATGACACCGTCATGGCTGAGATAAGGGCCGTAACGCCCGGAGTACAGATTGACGGTGCCGCCATCGGGGTGCTCGCCGAGCTCCCGCAGCAACCGAGGCCCCGGCCGTCGCTGCCCTGCCGGTTCGGCGAGCAGGACGACGGCTCGGTTAACGCCGATCGTCAGCACGTCGTCATCCGGAGCAAGCGACTTGAAGACCGCACCGTGCTTGATGTAGGCGCCGAACCGGCCGATGCCGGCAACGATCATCTCGCCGGTCTCGGGATGCCGCCCCAGCTCACGCGGTAAGGCGAGCAGTCGCAGCGCCGTGTCGAGGTCGACATCGACCGGCCTTATCGATCGCGGCAAGGCGACCCGCTTCGGTTTGAGCTCGCCGTCGGCGGCGCCGAGCTGGATGTAGTGGCCGTAGGGACCCTTCCTGAGGGTAATCGTCGAGCCACTCGCCGGATCGGTTCCGAGCGGAGCGTCGGCAGGAATACTGTCGTCCGCCTCTCCCTCGAGCGCGAAAGCCCGGGTGTAGCGGCAGTTCGGGTAGTCGGAGCACCCGATGAATGCGCCAAATTTGCCGAGCTTGACACTAAGCCTACCGGCGCCGCAGACAGGGCAAAGGCGCGGATCGCGCCCGGAGCCGTCATCCGGGAAAAAATGCCGCCCAAGCTCCGCGTCGAGCGCGGCCAGCACCTGGCTGATGGTCAGCTCCTTGGTGCCGTCGACCGCAGTCGAAAAATCCCGCCAGAAATTGCGCAGCACCTCCTTCCAATCGGTGCGACCGCCCGACACGTCGTCGAGCTGGTTCTCAAGATCGGCGGTGAACGTGTATTCGACGTAGCGTTCGAAAAAGCTCGTCAGAAACGCGGTGACGAGGCGCCCGCGGTCCTCCGGCAAGAACCGGCGTTGCTCGAGCCGGACGTAAGCACGATCCTGCAGGACCTGCAGGATCGACGCATAAGTCGACGGGCGACCGATGCCGAGCTCTTCGAGCTTCTTGACGAGGCTGGCCTCGGTGTAGCGCGGCGGCGGCTGCGTGAAATGCTGCTTGGGCTCGACCGCGCCGCGCGCGAGCTGCTCGCTCTGACGCATCGCCGGCAGCCGGGTCCCTTCGCGGTCGTCCTCGGCAGCATCGTCGCGGTCCTCCTGGTAAAGTGCCAGAAACCCGTCAAAAACGACGACCGAGCCGGTCGCCCTTAGGCGCAGGCGACCGGCGGGGTCGGCGATGTCGACGGTGACCTGATCGAGCAAGGCCGACGCCATCTGGCTCGCGATCGTGCGTTTCCAGATCAGCTCGTAGAGCCGCCGCTGATCGCGATCGAGATCGGCGGCGACATCGGCGGGTTTGCGATCAATATCCGTCGGTCGGATCGCCTCGTGCGCCTCCTGCGCGTTCTTGGCGGGGCTGCGATAGACCCGCGGCTGGTCCGGCACATATCGCGGTCCGAATTCGTCGCCGATCAGGCGGCGCGCGGCGGCGATCGCCTCGCCGGAGATCGCCACCCCGTCGGTTCGCATATAGGTGATCAGCCCGACCGTCTCGCCGGCGAGGTCGATCCCTTCGTAGAGGCGCTGAGCGATCTGCATGGTGCGGCTGGCTGACAAGCCGAGCTTGCGTGAGGCTTCTTGCTGCAAGGTCGAAGTGGTGAACGGCGGAAACGGGTTGCGGCGAACCTGCCGGCTGTCGATTTCTGCGACGGCAAATCCCGGGGCGCGTAGGATCGCATCGGCGGCGGCCCGCGCTTTGGCCTCGGTATCGAGATCGAAGCGGTCGAGGCGCTTGCCGTCGAGATGGGTCAGTCGCGCGGTGAAGGTCTGCCCTGCTTCGGTCCGAAACTCGACCTCGATCGTCCAGTATTCGCGCGACTTGAACGCCTCGATCTCGGCTTCCCGCTCGCAGATCAGGCGCAACGCGACGGATTGGACGCGCCCAGCAGAGCGACTGCCCGGAAGCTTGCGCCAGAGCACCGGCGATAAGGTAAATCCGACGAGATAATCGAGCGCTCGACGGGCGAGATAGGCGTCGACGAGCTCGCGGTCGATCTCGCGCGGCCGGCGAAACGCCTCGAGCACCGCGTTCTTCGTCACCTCGTTGAAGACGACCCGCTTGACGTCGAGCTGCTTCAGCGCCCGGCGGGATTTCAGCACCTCGTTGACATGCCAGGAGATCGCCTCTCCCTCCCGATCGGGGTCGGTGGCGAGGAAGAGACCGTCGGCGCCGCGCACTGCCTGAACGATCGTCTTGACGTGTTTTTCTGATTTGCCGTCGACCTCCCACGACATCGCGAAGTCCGAGTTGGGGAGGACCGAGCCGTCCTTCGCGGGAAGATCCCGGACATGACCGTAGCTCGCGACGACCTTGTAGTCGCTGCCGAGATACTTGTTGATGGTTTTCGCTTTTGCCGGCGATTCGACGACGACGACTTTCATGAACCCATTCGATCGGGGCGCCAGGGCGCGGAAATTTTCTCAACGTAAGGATACGAGGTTGCCGGGGTGACGCTCGACCCGACCGACGAGTTCCAATTCGAGCAGGAGGGTGGCGACGGCGGCGGCTGACATCTGGCATTGGCGCACCAGTTCGTCAACCGCGACCGGTGTAGGCCCCAATCTTTCGAGGATCAATTCGAGCTCGCCCTCGTCGCCAGCAAGATCGGCAGCGTCGGGCGACGGCTCCCACCCTGTCGTGGCCACGGGGGAAGTAAAGGGGGTCGTTATGGTTGGGATCGAGACTGACGGGAGCGGGCGAAGCGGCTCAACGCCGCTCAGCTGCGCTCCGAGTTGCGACAGAACGTCCGCGGCATTCTCGGTCAAGATCGCGCCGTGCCGCAACAGGTCGTTGCAGCCGCGAGCGCGCGGATCGAGCGGCGAGCCCGGCACGGCAAAGACCTCGCGCCCCTGCTCGAGAGCAAATCGGGCCGTAATCAGCGAGCCCGAGTGTGCCGCCGCCTCGACAACGACGACGCCGAGGGCCATCCCGGAAATGATCCGATTGCGGCGCGGGAAATGGCGGGCCTGTGGTTCGGTGCCGAGCGGCAGTTCGGCGACGATCGCCCCTCGGCGCGCCAGGGCGTCGTAGAGTCCTCGGTTCTCCGCGGGATATACGACGTCGGCGCCGCCGGCGACAGCCGCGATGCTGCCCGTCTCGAGAGCGCCCAAATGCGAGGCAGCGTCAATTCCGCGGGCGAGGCCGGAAACCACGACGAGCCCGCCGAGCCCGAGCTCCGCAGCGAGGTCGCGAGCCAGGCGCCGGCCGTTCGCCGAGGCGTTGCGCGCACCGACCACGGCGATCATCGGCCGCTGCAGCAATTCGGTTTGGCCGAGGACGGTCAGGATTGGCGGCGCGTCCTCGATCGCGGCCAGCGCACTCGGATAATCCGGCTCGCCCCAGCAGACGAGCCGGGCGCCGGCGCGGTGCAGTGCGGCGAGCTCGGCCTCGGCCTCAGCCCGGGTGACCGGGGTGACCGTCGTGGCGCGCTCACCGCGGCGGGCCAGACGCGGCAGCACATCAAGCGCGGCTCGCGCCGAACCAAAACGACGCAGCATCGCGTAAAAGCTGATCGGGCCGATCGTCTCGGTGCGGCACAGCCGCAACCAGTCGAGGCGCTCTTGCGGATCGAGTTCGCGTGCGGCCAGGGATTATCTCAGCCTTTGGTAAGCGATATCCGGCTCTCGGTGCCCGCGATCAGGCGCCGAATGTTGGCATGGTGGCGCAGGATGATTAACAGGGCGATACCGGCGATCACTGCCGCCGTCGGAGGGTCGACGAGAAACGGGGCGAGCGCCGCCGCGGCGACCGCGGCGACCAGCGCGGCGAGCGAGGCGTAGCGGAGCAGCAGTGCGGTGACGAGCCAAATCAGAGCTGCGCCGAGCGCCACCGGCCAGGCCAGCGCGATCAGGACGCCGAAGGCGGTGGCGACACCCTTGCCGCCGTGAAAGCCGAGCCAAATCGGAAACATGTGGCCGATGATCACGCAGCCGGCCGCGGCGAGCGCTGCTTGCTCGCCCCACGCTTGGCCGATGACCACGGCCGCCGAGCCTTTGGCCAGGTCGAGCAGCAGGGTCAGCGCCGCAGCCCCCTTGCTGCCGGTGCGCAGCACATTGGTGGCGCCGATATTTCCCGACCCGATCCGGCGGATATCGCCGTAGCCGGCGAGGCGGGTCAGCAATAGGCCGAACGGGATCGAGCCCAACAGATAGCCGACGGCACCTGCGGCGAGCAGCGTCAACACCAGTGACTCCGCTCGCTCAGTTTCCCGGTTACACCGGGAATTACCGGGAAAAAACTCGCGCTAAAATGCAGAAACCAACTATCTAACAAATACTTGCGCGTCATTTGGGACGCCACTTGGACGGCTGAACCGGGTATTTTTGACAATTTGAAGGATGCCGGAAATTCACGGCTTATCACCCCGAATGTCGGAAGATGGTGCGGCCGTCGACGATCGTCAACCGTACGCGGCCGCGGACCGGGCGGTCGTCGAACGGGGCGTTCTTCGATTTCGAGAGGAAAACATCGGGGCAGATCTGCCACGGCTGATCGAGGTCGAAGAGCACGAGATCGGCCGACGCCCCGACGGCGAGACGCCCGACCGGCAGGCGCAGGATCTGCGCCGGGTTCAGGGTCATCAGCCGGACCAGGTCGAGAAGACCGAGATGGCGGTTGTGATAGAGCTCGAGCGACAATGCCAACAATGTCTCGAGCCCGACGATGCCGTAGGCTGCCGAGCTGAACGGCAGGCGCTTCAAATCTTGGTCCCACGGCGCGTGGTCGCTGGCGATCGCGTCGATCGTGCCGTCGCGCAGCCCCTCGATGACCGCGCGCCGGTCCCACTCGCTGCGCAATGGCGGGGAGAGCTTCGCGAAGGTCCGATAATCGCCGATCGCCGTCTCGTTGAGCACAAAATAGGGGGGTGCGGTGTCGCAGGTCACCGGCAGGCCTTGGGCCTTGGCCTGACGGATCGCCTCGATCGCGGCGGCGGTCGACACATGGGCGGCGTGATAGCGGGCGCCCGTGATCTCGACGAGCCGGAGATCGCGCGCGACCATGATCAGCTCGGCCATCGGGGTGATCCCTGCGAGGCCGAGCCGGGTGGCGATCTCGCCTTCGTTGACCTCGCCGGCGCGTGCGAGGCTCGGCTCCTCCGGGTGCTGGAGCACCAACAGATCAAAGCTGCGGGCATAGGCCAGCACGCGCCGCATGACGAGCGCGTCGGCGACCGCCTTGACGCCGTCGGTGAAGCCTAGCGCGCCACTGGCCGCGAGCAGCCCCATCTCGGTCAGCTCGTGCCCCTTGAGCCCCTTGGTGGCCGCCGCATAGGTGTGGACCTTGGCGAGCTTGGCCTCGCGAGCGCGGCGGGCGAGGAACTCGACGACCGACACATCGTCGACCGGGGGATCGGTGTTCGGCAGGGCAACCATCGTC
This sequence comes from uncultured Alphaproteobacteria bacterium, assembly GCA_963703745.1. Taxonomy (GTDB): domain Bacteria; phylum Pseudomonadota; class Alphaproteobacteria; order ATCC43930; family CGMCC-115725; genus AP-15. The sequence goes on from CAVPFL010000005.1 coordinate 311,062, forward strand.
GTGACACCGCCCGCCGCTGCGGCCCGTCCGCCGCTCTCGATCGATTCCAAATGCTCGGCACCGGGCTCGCGCAACTGCACGCGCATGTCGACGAGCCCCGGTGCCAGGCACAGCCCGTCGGCCATCACCGTCTCGGCGTCGCGTGCCGCGGCCGATAGATCGCCGCCGATCGCAGCGATCCGCTCGCCTTCGACCAGCAGGTCGCCAGTCGTGTCGAGCCCGCTCGCCGGGTCTAAGAGCCGGGCATGGCGGATCAACAGGCGGTTCACGGCAGCGCCGGTCGAATATCGGTCCGGCTGAAATCGTCGCCCTTGAACAGCAAGGTATGGTCGGTCGCTGCTGCGAGCGCGTAAGAGAAACAGTCGCCGATATTGAGGCTCGCCGGATGTCGGCCTCTCCCAAAGCGGCGAAACGCGTCGACGGCAATCTCGGCCTGCTGCGGCGTGACGCTGACGATGTCGAAGCCGCCGTCACGCAGTAAAAGGTCGACATCCGCTCGGCCGGTCTCGCCTTTGCGTCCCTCGATGACGAACGACAGCTCGACCCGGCTCACGGCCGACAGCAATCTGACCGGGGCATCGGCGAGGGCACGCGCCAAACGCCCGGCGTCGGACTCCCCCAGGAGGACGGCGACCAGCGCCGAGGTGTCGACGACCATTCAGCGCCACATGCCAGTTTCGTCATAGCCGACGATCTCGTCCGGACTGCGTGTGTCAATGTCCGGCAATGCCGCGCAATGCCGGCCGATTTCCATCAGCCGGTCGGCGAGCCGAATTGTTTTGCCGCGCCGCAAGCGCTCGCGCTCCAGCCGCTCGGCGAGCGCCTTTCGAATCGCCTCCGTCAACGTCTCGCCGGTCAGGTCGGCGACCGCGCGGGCGAGGCGATCGGTCTCCTTGTCCTTAAGGCTTAGCGCCATGCTGTTATTCCTATATAATTCGACCATGAATATAGACACGATGTCAGTCGCCGTCGAGAAAAGCTCACCAGCTCGACCGTCGTTCGGATCCCACTGCAGGGTCGAGTAGCGGGGCGTGGTGGAAGATCGGATGGTTCACGACGGCGGCGGGCCGTTGCCGAGGTCGCGGGTCAGGATCTCGAGGCAGGCCATGCGCACCGCGACCCCCATCTCGACTTGCGAACGGATCAGGCTGCGGTCGATGTCGTCGGCGATCTCGCTGCCGATCTCGACCCCGCGGTTCATCGGCCCCGGATGCATGATCAGCGCGTCGGGCTTGGCCGCGCGCAACTTGTCGTAGTCGAGCCCAAAGAAGTGAAAATATTCGCGCGTCGACGGCACAAAGGAGCCGTGCATGCGCTCGCTCTGCAGCCGCAGCATCATCACGATGTCTACGTCCGCGAGCCCCCGGGCCATGTCGTGGAACACCTCGACACCCAACCGCTCGATCTCGGCTGGCAATAGGGTGCGTGGCGCCACGACCCGCACCAGCGCTCCCATCGTGTTCAATAGCGCGATGTTCGAACGCGCCACCCGGCTGTGCAATATGTCGCCGCAGATCGCCACGGTCAGCCCGCCGAGCCGGCCTTTGCGCCGGCGGATCGTAAGCGCGTCGAGCAGCGCCTGGGTCGGGTGCTCGTGGCTGCCGTCGCCGGCGTTGACGACGGCACAGTCGACCTTCTCCGACAGCAGGTGCACCGCCCCCGATTCGGGATGGCGAACAACCAGCACGTCGGGGTGCATCGCGTTCAAAGTCATCGCCGTGTCGATCAGGGTCTCGCCCTTGACCATGGCGCTGGCCGGCACCGACATGTTGATGACATCGCCGCCGAGCCGCTTGCCGGCGAGCTCGAACGAGGTGCGGGTGCGGGTCGAGCTCTCGAAAAAGCAGTTGATGATCGTGCGGCCGCGCAAGGTGTTGCGCTTCTTCTCGGCCTGCCGGTTCAATTCGACATAGCCGTCGGCGAGATCGAGGAATTGGTTGATGTCGTCGGACGACAGCCCCTCGATCCCTAGCAGATGGCGGTGCGGGAACGGGGCCTCGGCAACGCCTCTTTGCATGAGCACCAGAGTATAGAGGCGCGGGTGCGTCCCGCAACAGCGTCTGTAGTTGCCGCATGCTCGCCAGGGGTCTCTATCATAGAGTTGGTTGGCACCTTGGAGTTGGTCGGCACCTTGCCGTGTAAAGGGGGCAGCATCACCTCTGGCCGAAATGAATCGTTCGCGATGGGAACCAGCAGCCAGATGCCCGTTTGCGAGCCCTATGATTTCGCCTCCGGTCATCGCCTTCAAGGGCGGCCCGTTCGGCGTGCTAAGGCTCGATACTGGAGTCTACGCACGAGGGTTCCTTGTCTCTGCGCAGTCTAGGAGCAAACGGGCTTTAGCGTGCTAGTGCACTGGCTCAAACAGATGGTACAGGGAGGCGCTCGAGTTTGGCCAGGATAGCGTCGGCGGATTTGGTCCAGACGAACGGTTTGGCATTGGTATTGTGCTCGGCGAGATAAGCGTTGATGGCGGTCTGCAGGTCGGCGATCGAACGAAAGACGCCGCGGCGGATGCGTTGACGGGTCATTTTGGAAAAGAAGTTCTCGACCGCGTTGAGCCAGGAGGCCGAGGTCGGGGTGAAGTGGAAGGTCCAGCGCGGATGGCGCGACAGCCAGGCCAGCACTTTGGGATGCTTGTGGGTGGCGTAGTTGTCGAGCACCGTGTGGATCAGTTTGCCGGCCGGGACCTCGCGCTCGACGGCATTGAGGAAGCGGATGAACTCGCTGTGGCGGTGGCGCTGCATACAGCGGCCGATCACCGTCCCGTCGAGCACGCTGAGGGCAGCAAACAGGGTGGTCGTGCCATGCCGCTTGTAGTCGTGCGTCATGGTCTGGCAGCGCCCAGGCTTGATCGGCAGTCCGGGTTGGGTGCGATCGAGTGCTTGGATCTGGCTCTTTTCGTCGAGCGAGAGGACTACGGCATGCGCCGGGGGATCGACATAGAGGCCGACGATGTCGGTCAGCTTGGCGGCAAAGCTGGGATCGCGCGAGCGCTTGAAGGTGCGCAGGCGGTGCGGCTGCAGTTTGTGCGCCCGCCAGATGCGCTGCACCGAACTCGGCGAGAGGCCGGTTGTCTTGGCCATCGCTCGGCCGGTCCAGTGGGTCGCCTGGTGCGGCGGTTCCGTACACGTCAGCGCCACTACCTGGGCCGTCGTTTCCGCCGCGATCGGCGCCTTGCCGGGCTTGCGGGTCTTGTCGCGCAGCAGACCCTCAACCCCGGTCTCGGCAAACCGTTGTTGCCACCGCCACACTGTCGGCCGACTGACGCCGATGCTGTGCGCCACCCACTGCGCCGAGTGTCGATCCGCCGAGGCGAGCACGATGCGCGCCCGTTCGATGTGCTTGCGCGGCCGGTTGCGGTCGGCCACGATCGCCGCCAACTGCTCGCGCTCCGCAGTGTTGAGAACCACGCATACCCCTTGAGCCATCGCCCGATCCCCCAAGCAATGGCCCAGTATCGCAGATCCTAACGCTCTCGTGAATCCTCTGAATGGTGCAAAGCACTAGACGGCCAGCCCTCTATCATGCGTGAGAACCTTATGAAGAGAATATCATGACCGAACTCTTACATCCCGCGAGGGTTTTTATTAGCTGTGGTCAGAATAAGGACACTAATGAAGTGGCAATAGCTGACCAAATCGTCAAGAGACTGCAAAACCTTGGCTTCGACCCCTATGTTGCTGTACAAGAACAGACACTCCGAGGGATCAAAGAAAATATTTTCCGGCAGTTAAGTTCCTCAGAATATTTTATCTTCGTCGATTTCAAGCGAGAGAAGATTGATGACAAAGATGGGATATACCGAGGATCGGTGTTCTCACATCAAGAACTTGCATTAGCATCATATCTCGATATGCCGATATTGGCATTGCAAGAGACCGGGATCAAGAAGAATGATGGCATACTCGGATTCCTGCAGACTAACATGATATCGTTCACCGAAGCGGATCGGCACCTGCTGCCCAGTGTTATAGCCGACCAGGTAACTGAGCGTGGATGGGACCCGAGCTGGAAAAACGAACTCGTTCTTGAGCGCGATCCAAAACAATTCACCGACCCGTTAATTAAAAATGCTGGCAAGCAAGCAAGATTATTTCATATCAAAGTACGCAACCGACATTACACTAAAACAGCCATGAACTGCTATGTTTATCTTGAGAAGGCAACCGTGCTCATCCGGTTAACACCCAAGGACGCCATATCTTGATCACGTCTCGGCTCGGGGGAGGCTCGGCGACCTTTGGTTCCGTACGCGGCCAATCATCCTGCGGCGGAGCACAGGGCGGGAAACCACAAATAGGCCCTCCATGCCCTCGATCACCGCGGCTGGGGGCGCTGCCCCGGTCGTCAACATCTCGATCCGGCGGGATGGTGGCAGGAGCCAGCGACCACCGACAGCACGATATCGATGAAACGCTCCATCGAGGCCCTCAAGATTTAGTAGCTTTGGGTGTCAACCGGACAAGCATGAAGGCAACTAAACTTGACCCACCAACTGAGCTTCCGCTCCTAACAGTTGAACTAAAGTGGCGAGGGTATATGAGGCCGAACGCTCATATTCTGCCTCAAACCACTCGCGATTTTGATGCGTTTTTAATTTTTCATGACCGCCCCGAGACGCTGCTATTTCAATCATTTACAGATGCGTCCGATTTCATGGCTCCGATAACTGGCGCAGGAAGGTATGAATTACGGTACGTCGTCGTGTCCGATAATTTTCTTCCAGCTCGTGGAGTGCTTGCCCTAGACTTGAGTAGCTCTCTGGCATCGACGGTATTGGCGTTACGGCCTGAAAAGCGGGCCCGCTTCGCCGAGTTGCCGACCCACGACGCGCCTTGGGACGGCAGCGTCTCGCTGCGACGCGAGAACATGTACGACGACGATGGCCGCTGACCCGGTGTTCGTGGACACGAATGTCCTAGTGTATGCCACCCGTCCCGCAGCATCGCAGCATAGCGCCGCCCTAGTGGCACTGACTCGGTTGGAGGGTGAAGGATCATCTCTGTGGGTGAGCCCCCAGGTACTCCGCGAGTATCTCGCCGCGGTGACGCGACCGCAAGCAACCGCGCCCGCCGTGTCCACGACGGCCGCGATTGCGGATGTGCGAAAGTTTCGGGCGATCTTCGATGTTGCCGAGGAGCGACCGAGTGTGCTTGACCGCCTGCTCGGGCTTCTCGCGGCCCATCGCGGCAGCGGCCGTCAGGTCCACGACGCCAATATCGTGGCGACGATGCTCGAGCACGGCATTCGCCGTTTGCTTACGTTCAATGCGGCAGACTTCCGGCGCTTCGCTCGGGTTATCGATATCGAATCGATCTCTTGAGTTCGGCCATTCTCGGAACCGGTGCCTTTTCACACGGGCAAATGTCGGCGCGCTGATTATTACGACCGGGCACTGTCCCGGGCGAGTGGCCAAGCGGGTTCATGCCACCGGCGGCCCGTTGCCGAGATCGCTGGTCAGGTTCTCGAGGCGGGCCATGCGCACCGCCACCCCCATCTCGACCTGGGCGCGCTTGTCGTAGTCGAGCCCGAAGAAATGAAGATACTCGCGGGTCGACGGCACGAAGGAGCCGTGATGCGCTCGCTCTGCAGCCGCAGCATCATGACGATGTCGACATCGGCGAGACGCTGGGTCATGTCGTGGAACACCTCGACCCCCAGCCGCTCGATCTCGGCCGGCAATAAAGTGCGGGGCGCTACGACCCTGCCGCGCCCCACCGTGTTCAACAGCGCGATGTTGAGCGCACCGCCCGGCTGTGCAGAATGTCGCCGCCGATCGCCATGGTCAGGCCGCCGAGCCTGCCTTTGCACCCGCGGATCGTCAGCGCGTCGAGCAGCGCCTGGGTCGGGTGTTCGTCGATCCCGAGCAGATGGGGGTGGGGGAACCGGGCCTCGGGGGCGCCTTTGTGCATGAGCGAGGGGCTATAAGGGGGCGGTCTCTCGCTCGGCAAGAATCATGGCGACGTCGTAACCGCCTGGAGACTGACAGGATCGTCGGAGGATAAGCGACGCCGCTGATGGCTGATGGCTTGACGTTTGGGTGTACGAATATACATACTCAACACATGTGGGATCGCGGGAACCAAGAAAATGCCAGAAGCATGGCGTCTCGATTGCCGAGATTGAAAGTCTGTTCGATCGCCCGCTCGGGGTGTTCCCTGACCCAGAGCACTCCAACCGCGAGGAGCGGTTCAAGGCCATCGGCCGGACCGAGACCGGTCGCGCCATGTTAATCGTTTTCACCCTACGCGTGCGTGGTGGCGAGACTCTGATACGGCCGATCAGCGCCCGTTACATGCGCCGCAGAGAGATCGACCATTATGAAAAAGAAGCTGCCGAGGCTGCAAACCGACGAAGAAGCTGAGGAGTTCGTCGCCAACTCCGATTTGACCGAATACGATCTCTCGGAGTTTCGAACCGTGCTGTTCGAATTCCAGCCCAAGAGCGAGCGCGTGAACATGCGCTTGCCCAAGACGCTACTCGATGCCGTGAAGGCCTCGGCGGCCAAAGCCGGCGTCCCTTATCAGCGCTTCATTCGCCAGGTTCTCGAAGCCGCCGTCAAATCATCAGCGGGATCGCGCTAGATTGATTAGTCGCGGTCGAGCCGCTTGCCGGCGAGTTCGAACAAGGTACGGGTCCTGGTCGAGCTCTCGAAAAGCAGTTGGTGACCGAGCGGCCGCGCAGCGTGCTGTGTTTGTTCTCGGCCTGCCGGTTCAATTCGACATAACGGCGAGATCGAGGAATTGGTTGATGTCGTCTGGCGACAGGCCGTCGATTCCCAGCAGATGGTGGTGCGGGAACGCGGCCTCGGCGGCGCCTTGTTGCATGAGCCGGGGACTATATGGAGCGCATTCCGGCCCCGCCACAACGACCGAAGGGCGGACTGGACCGGCGTTTCGCAGCATCGGCGGTTGATGGGGTTCTGTCCTGATTCCAAGACTGTGAGCTCGGCGTCAAGGGCTTCGGCGAAGGGCGGCACGGCCGCGATCCGAGGGTGGTGAATGCGATCTTCGAGGGATTGGCCCGCTCGGCGTTATCGACGTGCCAGTGCCGGCCACCCCCGAGCGCGGCTATCCGTCAAGGATAATCAAGGGTAGCTTTAATCGATCGTCGGCGCCTCGAGCAGATTTAAGATTTGACTGATCCCGGATAACGAGCGCAGCCACCCAGGCTTGCGCGATGCCAGGGTGAACACCTGGCCGCCCTCGAACTTGCCCTGCCAGACCAGGAAGGGCCGGCTGACGTCGACAGTTTCGAGCTGCGCAAACGCGCCCGTAACGAAGGCGGGTTCGAGGTGGGTCCTTTTGGCAATTCCCTCAGCCGTACGAAACGTAAAGGCCGGGTTCGCCAGCTCCGCCAATACCAGGCGCACGTCGTCAAGGGATTTTCCTGGCATTGCCGGCAGCTCCCAGCCTTCGATCTGGTCGCGTCGGACCAGATCGGAGAGAATCGCGAGCCTGACGTAGTTGAGAACCCTCTTCTGCCCGAGCCGTAATCCAATCCGGCCGAGGGCCCGAAAAAACCGGCTCGCGGTTTGCGCCTGGACGAAGCGCGGCGCAAGCTTGTCGAGACGCCCCTTGATGCGACGCATCAGGACAGTGAGATCGGCCTGGCTCATCCGCGGCCACTGCGGCAGCGCGACCTCCGGCAGCGCATCGCCGAGGCGGGGGATGATCGCGTATTTGCCAGGCTCTGCCGACAGCTCGAACTCGTTCCGGCCCCTCAGGTCGCCGACAATGTTGCTGTCATGCGACAGGCCGAAGGTCGAACGCAGGAAGGCTTGGCAATTGCGTCGTCCGAGCTGGAAGTCATGGGCGCGGAACTTCTCGTCAAGAAAGCCGCCAAAGCCGTCGAGTAGCCCGCACGCGATCGCGTAGCGCTGTTCGATACCGTTGATCTTCCGCTGCGGCGTGATCAAGAACCGGCTGTGATCGTCAGGGTCCATGGCCGGCACGAGCTCCGCCGTCTTGAACCGCGACTGGTCGATCAGCGCCGGGAACAGCGCGCGGATGACCGCAACGAGCTCGGCGGCGGGTTGCTCGTCGGGGAGAAATGCCGGTGGTTCCGGGAAAGGAGAGACCATGATGACCGCGCGATCGCTATCGTCGGCACCGGTCTTGCCGGCCGCGGAGTCGCCCATCAGCGCGTATTGCGCATAATCGAACGGATTGTTGTTGATCACGCCGCCGTCGACATTCAGGAAGACGAACCCCTTCGGACCCAGTGCCGCCAACCAGGGCTTTGGGAAGTCCGGCTCGAGCGCGGCCGCCCCCCGCGCCATCGGATAGGAACGTTTCTCATATCCGCTGATTGGGGCGGCGATTTCGCGCGGCGCCAGCCCGATCGGAAATGCCGATGACGCCAGGGCGCAGGTCCCGTACCGGTCCCATGTGTCCGGCAGCTTCTTCTCCCCGAGTGGCGGAAGAGTGGAGACCGCAAGCGGCTCGCTGGTATCCGCGCAGACCCACTCGTTCTTTGTGCTGACCCCGTTGCCGAGCCCGCTGATCGTGTAATGGACTCGGTCACCATGGGTCTGCATGCCGTAGGTGCTGTTCCCGAACGACACCGTGAACGGGATCCCGCGAAGGTTCGAAACCGTCATGTAAACGTGCAGATTCTCGGCGATGTAAGCGTAGGGCGGCTGGGCCTCCGGCGCCTGTCCTGAAGCGGACGCCAGCAGCGCCTTCTCCTTGATGCGGTCGAGGAGCTCGGCGTTCAGCGCTGACACCACGGCGGCATCCTTGCCGCCCTCCAAATCCTCCGTGCTGAGAAAATCGATCCCGCCGCTTGGATCGACCAGGCGCGGTCGGGTCACCCAGGTCTCGTAGAGAGAGGGGAGCACACAGCGCAGGTCCTGGGCGGTCTCACTCTCGATCGGATGGGTATTTTGTTTTTCTGCGGCGCTCAATTTCTGCGGCCGCATGCCACGAGCGAGAGCGACGACGCCGAGCGCGCCGGTGATTGCGCCGGCCGACGCGCCCGTGACCACCTGTACATCGACCTGATGCCCCGGTGTATCTGGATCCCCCCTGACTTTTTCCCATTCATTCAGCGCCTGGAAGAAAAAGTCGAGCACACCAGCGGTATAGGCGCCCGCCGAAATGGCTCCTGAGAGCGCGAAGCCGATGTAGAAGGTATCGTTCACGGCTGCCGTCATCGCGATCTCCCTTGCAGGTTACTCCGATTATCGCAGCCGCCCGGCGTGCAGGATTGCGAACTCCTTCACACTGCACGGCCTGCGGCCGCGGGCGTCACCGTTCTGAATGAGAGCGGCTGGTCATCAGCCGCCGCGGTTGCGACAGCCGCAGTCGGTGGTGGCCTGCGGCGCGCTTCGTGCAACAGTAGTAGAGGGGTATGGAAGCGAGCGCGATCAACATTATCAGCTTGAAATCATCGACATAGATGACCATTGCGGCCTGCCGGTGATCATGCGGCGGTTCGGCACCGGGGCGAACGGGGCGGCCGCCGACCCCCTCACCGCCGAGGCTCCCAGGGCAACATTGTCGCCACAGGCAGTCTCTTACCCGCTTCCGGCTTCCTACTTGCGGACGAAGTCGAGCTTTCCGGGGCCGCCCGATCCGATAAACGCTGAGGCCGGCCGTGAGCGTGCCAATGTTGTTCCCCTCGCGCCGCGGCACCGGCATGATGCTGAGTTTGACGAGCAGCCGGGCGCTTGGATCGACCGGAAAGGACGGTTCACTGCGGCGTCCTCGAGGAACGCACTACTTGGCTTCGACGGAGCCCGGGGGCGGGCGTAGGAGCAGGGCGCGCGATCGACGAAGGAGGTCCTCAATGACCGAGATTCCCACCTGGCACATAACCGGGGACTGGTTCGACAACTGCAGCTGTGCGGTCGCCTGCCCGTGCACCTTCGCGCAAGCCCCGGATAACGGCGCCTGCGAATCAGTGCTGTTTTGGCACATCCGGCATGGGCGATACGGTGATGTCACTCTCGATGATCTGAGCTTCGTCAGGGTCGGACGCTGGGAGGGCGATCTGTGGGCGGGCAAGGCCAGGGGAACCGCGGGCGTTTTCATCGACGAGCGCGCCGACGAGCGCCAGGCCGAGGTCCTTCCCCGGATTTTCGGCGGCCAGGTCGGCGGATTTCCGGCCCTCGTCTCCGGGATGTTCACCGAAGGCCGGCAAATTCGGGGCGTCGAGCGTGCGTGCATCACCTTTGAGATCGCGCCCGACCGCGCGCATTGGGGAACCGAGATCGCGGGCAAGGTGAAGGCTTGGGCCAAGGCCCTGACCGGACCGACGAGCATGCCGGGGAAATATCCGCAGCTGATCAACCCGCCCGGTTCCGAGACCGGTCCCGGACAAGTCGTGACCTGGGGCAAATCGACGGTCTGCTCGGTCGACGCCTTCGGCTACAGGTTCCAGTGGACGACCAATTCGAGCAAGCATATCCCGTTCGACTGGACCGGTCCCTAAGTGGCTCCCGCGGGTAGCGCTGCGCCGCGAGTTGCCGAGAACGGGCGGCGCTAACCGGTTGCGAATTTCGGTTCGATCAACCGATCGCGTCGGCGGATCGCGCCGGCTCGCCACACCGCCCTCCGCTTATTTCTATCTCGGGGTAATGGTCGCGACTTGGGCGAGCAATTGGCCGCTGATGCGGCTGGCGCTGGCTCACACCGAGCCGGTCGTCTTTGCCTCGATGCGGATGGTGGGGAGTGTCGCGGTACTCGCTCCGGTACTCGCCGTGCTGCGCCGCCCGTTGCTGCCCATCGCGACCGAGCGGCTCTCTCTCTTCTGGGTTGGTCTCTTTCAGGTGACGGGGTTTCTCGTCTTCAGCATCATCGGGTTGGCGATCGTCGCTCCGGGTCGCGCGATAGTCCTCGCCTACACCATGCCGCTTTGGGCGATCCCTCTCGGTCTGGGGTTGTCGCGAGAGGTGATGTCGCCGAGCAAGCTCGCGGGTGCGACGGTCGGCTTTGCCGGCCTCATCGTGTTCATGAACCCGGCTCTGGTCGATTGGACGGACCTGCGCGAGGTGACGGGAAACCTGTTCCTGCTGCTCGCCGCGATCTGCTGGGCAATCGGCTCTTGCCTCTACGCGCGTCGCCAGTGGCGGTCGAGTTTCTGGGCGCAGACGTTCTGGCAGCTCGCGGCGGGAGCGCTCACGATCGTCGTGCCGGTAGCGATCCTAGAGCCCGATTGGTCGGTTCAGTGGACACCGGGCTTCCTCGCGATCCTGGCTTACAATTGGATCGTTACAACGGCGCTCGGCTACTATCTGTGGAACAAGGTGCTGGCGACAATGTCGCCGGCGGTGGCCGGTCAGGTGCTAACCCTGACCCCGATCAGCGGGTTCCTGCTGTCGACATTAATCTTCGGCGGTGCGATCACCCTCGATATCGTGGCCGGCATCCTGCTGATCGCGACTGGCCTGGTCTTGACGCTGCGAGCGTGAGCCACCGCCAGCGCTGTTGTGGGCAGCCGCTACATGCACGTATACAGGTCGCCGATCATCGCGACGAATACGCCGATGCCTCCTCCGCACAATACGCCGAGCCCAATGTCGCGCATCAGCCGCCCAAAGTCGCTGAGGCTGACCGACAGAGTGTCAGGTGGACATTCAGCATCCGCAAAGTATCCAGGGCCCGCAGGAACCGATGTGATCAGCGTTCTTCTCCGCGCATCGATCGCGAGTAGGAGTGAAGGCATGGCACGTCTCCCAATCTCAGTCGATGACGAAATTGAGGCCCACTGCAGTCTCTAGTGTGGCGCCCGCTGCGTGCAAAGATATCGACCATGTCTGGTCTCCGACGACACCGTCGACCGTCACCCCACCCCAGGCTTGAAAGGCCTCGACTGAAGCCTTGGTATGGGGCCCGAAGACGCCGTCGATCCCTTGCGGGGTCGTTTCCCACTCATCGGGGGCGCCATTGGTGAGCAGCGTCTGCAGGCTCTGGACGACGGCGCCCGAGTATCCCTCTCTAAGGACCGGCATCGGCCCGCCGTCGGGCAGGGCATTCCATGTCATCGGGCCGACAATACCGTCGACCACAAGCCCGGAACCTTCTTGGAAGAATTTTACCGCCGCCTCCACCTGAGGGCCGAATACGCCATCGACGGTGATCCCAAAATCGGGAGTCCGTCGCAGCGCCCGCTGCAGACGCCGGACAACATCGCCCGTCGCACCGGGGCCGATCGTGGACTGACCTGGATTGGGCATCATCTCCTCCATTCACGGGGAAAATTGAGATGCCCCTAAAATATCGTAGGCCGCCGGACACCAATGTGAACCGGGTCACACGACCGATGCGATTATGATTGCGTCTGGAAGTCCTCGGCGATTTGACCGCTGCCGGGGAATCCCTGGACAAAGTCGGTCTGCCGAGCGACTCTTGAGCAATGGACACGAGAGAGTGTAGCGCGCGCGAGATCCTGGCCGGCCAGGCACCTAACGACGCGCCGGTCACCATCAAAGGCTGGGTGCGCACGCGGCGGGACTCGAGAGCGGGCATTTCGTTCGTTCACCTGTCGGACGGATCGTCGTTCCATCCGGTGCAGGTGGTGGCACCCAACACATTGCCCAATTACGGCGATGAGGTGCTGAAGCTGTCGGCCGGTTGCGCGGTCGAGGCGACCGGGATGATCGTGCCGTCGCCGGCGAAGGGCCAGCCCTTCGAGATGCAGGCGAGTGCCGTCCGGGTGATCGGCTGGGTCGATGACCCGGATACCTATCCGATCCAGCCGAAGCCGCACACCCTGGAGTATCTGCGCGAGGTCGCACACCTGCGGCCGCGCACGAATGTGATCGGGGCGGCGACGCGGGTGCGCCACACCCTCGCGAAGGCGATCCACCGGTTCTTCGACGAGCACGGGTTTTTCTGGGTCAATACGCCGGTCATCACCGCCTCCGACGCGGAGGGGGCGGGGGCATTGTTCCGCGTCTCGACCCTGGATCTCGCCAACCTGCCGCGCACCCCCGAGGGCAAGGTCGATTTCGCGCAGGATTTTTTTGGCCGCGAGGCGTTTCTGACGGTCTCGGGTCAGCTCAATATCGAGGCCTACTGCCTAGCATTAACCAAGGTCTATACTTTCGGACCGACCTTCCGCGCCGAAAACTCGAACACCAGCCGCCACCTCGCCGAGTTCTGGATGATCGAGCCGGAGATCGCGTTCGCCGACCTCTCGGACAATGCGGCATTGGCCGAAGCATTGCTGAAATACACCTTCGCCGCATTACTGAAGGAAAGACAGGAAGATCTCGCCTTCTTCGACCAGCGCATCGAGAAGGGGCTGGTCGCGAAACTCGAGGGCATCGTCGGCTCGGAATTCGTGCATATAGATTACGGCGAGGCGATCGAAGTGCTCGGACGGTCGAACGAGAAATTCGAATTCCCGGTCAACTGGGGCGTCGACTTGCAGTCGGAGCACGAGCGCTATCTGACCGAGAAATACGCTAAAAACCCGGTCATCGTGATGAACTACCCGAAGGCCATCAAAGCCTTCTACATGCGATTGAACGATGACGGCCGGACGGTCGCGGCAATGGACGTGCTGGCGCCGGGGATCGGCGAGATCATCGGCGGCAGCCAGCGCGAGGAGCGGCTCGAGGTCTTGGACCGCAGCATGGCGGAGCGCGGCATCGACCGGGACGAGTACGCCTGGTACCGCGATCTGCGCCGCTACGGCACGGTGCCGCACGCCGGCTTCGGCCTCGGCTTCGAGCGCACCCTCGCCTACGTCACCGGCCTCGCCAACGTGCGCGACGCGATCCCGTTTCCGCGAACCCCCGGCAACGCCAGGTATTAACCACCACTACATTACTCTAGCCTAACGAGACGAGTTTAATCAGCCACCCAAAGACTGCCACTCCAGCAGGTGCCGTGGAGTTTCTATACTAACTGCGGCTACATAAATACGAGCAACAATACCGTCAATTTCTTTGCCTTCACGAGCGACTGTGCTGATGCCCTGGCAAAAACGGGGCTGCTCTTAACGGCGAACGATTTGAAATCGCCGTCGAGATGCCGGCGTCGGACAGCGCAATCACTCCGGCCTTGTGTTTGACCAGCGGCCCCACCCCGTCGTCGACAGCATTGAAAAACCGGCCGATCAACCCGGTATCGAGGTTCTCATCGAGCCCGAGATCGAGCAGCGTCGAGCGGATCCCGCCCGGCCTCGCGCGCGATGTCGGCTATCGAGCGATTGCCGAGCCCGGCATGCTCGGGCGTCACCGGCGCAGCTACGATGACACACTCCCAGTTGCCCTGGAACACGGTACCCGGCTCAGGGTTGCGCAGGTCGGCGCTGAATATCGTTTCGGAAGCTCGGATCACCGAACACCATCTTTAGTTGCTCGCGGTCGTAGGCCTTGATCGGATCGAACGACCGATGGCTGTAGAATGGGTAGGCGCGTCCGTGCTGATCTTGCCGATCGCGTAGATGCGGCCATCCTTGACCGCATGCATCGCAATCTCCTTTTGTCGTCTTCTATGGAAGACGTATGATTTGTATTGCTCCAACGGGACGCGGCGATTATCATGCCGCCCTGCATGCGTGAATCGGTTTGATCAAACGAGAGATGGATCAACCCCAATCAGCGGACCTAACACTCGGCTCCCTCCAGGCGAGGGGAAGCGAAGCCAGGCCAACCGGCCGACAACGAGTCGGCGCCGGAGAGTTCGTCTGGCGCAATCCGGGCAAACCCGTAGGCGCGGTCGTCGCGGCGGCAAAGGTGCTGCGTATCTTGCACGGTTCTGAGCGGCCGCTGAATGCAGGCGAGATCGCGCGTGCCGCCGGCCTCCATCGCGGCACCGCGTACAACATTCTGCGGACGCTGCAAGCCGAGGGATTTGTCGGATACGACGAGGCGACCCGCAGCTATTCTCTCAGCCTGCACATTCTCGAACTCGCCTATGGCGTCCTGCGTCGCAGTGGGCTCATGGATCTGGCGCGGCCGCTGATGCACGCGATCTCCGACGCGCACGGCGTATCGGTTTATGTCTCCAAGGTGCTAGGCCCCTCCTCTCTCTTGCTGTTGGACTGGGTAGGCGTCGCGTTCCGCACTGACCTGTACGTCACCGTAGGCCGCCCGTCCCCTGTCCCGGCCGGCGCATCCGGCGTCATCATGGCAGCTTTCGGAGGCAGCAGCGAGCCTGAGCTCGAAGCACTGTTCTCAAAGGTCGCGTGGTACCAAAAGCCGTCTTTCGCCGAGTTCTTGGCGCGCGTCAAAGAGGCGAAGAAATGCGGTTTCGCAATCGATCGCGGCGCGATGTTTCAGGGAATTACGCTGGTCTCCGTGCCGGTTCTATCGCCGTCATGGGAGTTTCTGCTGATCCTGACAGCGGCGGGACATTCGCATGATCTGGATGCCGCGGCGCTGGGGGCACTCAGCCGGGCGATGCAGTCGGCAGCGACGCGGCTATCGGAGAGCGCGCGATTGCTGCGTCTCGGATGATTTGGTGGATTACTCGGATGAGGGATGACAGCATGGACGGGTTGCCAGCGGTTCCCGAAGGAGCTGCCACAGAGACAGGCTTGGATTTCGACGCAATCGTCATCGGCGCCGGCGTTTCCGGCCTCTACCAGCTCTACAAACTGCGCGAGCTCGGTCTCAAGGTGCGAGTGTTCGAGAGAGGCACCGCCGTCGGCGGCACTTGGTACTGGAACCGCTATCCCGGCGCCCGCTTCGATTCGGAGAGCTGGACCTACGGCTACTCCTTCTCGCGGGATCTTCTGGAGGAATGGGACTGGGAGGAGCATTTCGCCGGCCAACCCGAGACCGAGCGATATCTGAATTACGTCGCTGACAAGTTCGACTTGCGCCGTGACATTCAGTTCCAGAGCCGGGTCACGGCGGCGCATTATCAGGAGAACAGAGGCAGCTGGGACGTCCTTTTGGAAGACGGCCAGCGCTACACGACCCGGTTCCTGGTCACCGCAGTCGGCGTGCTCTCGGCGGCGACGATGCCGACCATCCGCGGAGTCGAGACGTTCCGCGGCCAGTCCTGCCATACCCATTACTGGCCCAAGGAACCGGTTCGCTTCGAAGGCAAGCGCGTCGCGGTGATCGGCACGGGTGCGACCGGTGTGCAGACCATCACGGAGGTGGCCAAGACCGTCGGCCATCTAACCGTGTTCCAGCGCACGCCTCAATGGGCCGCGCCATTGCATAACGGCAGGATCAGCAAGGACGAGATGCGCCGGATCCGGGCCAATTATCCTGAGATCTTCGAACGCTGCCAGGAGACCTACGGCTGCTTCATCCATGCGACGGATCCGCGTTCTACCTTCGAGGTGACCTCCGAGGAACGCGAGGCCTTCTGGGAAAAGCTCTATGGCGAGCCGGGCTTCGGCATCTGGATGGGCAACTTCCGCGACATCCTGGTGGACCGCGAGGCCAACGCGCTGATCTCCGATTTCATCGCGCGCAAGATCCGCCAGCGGGTCAAGGACCCGTCGGTCGCCGAAAAGCTGATCCCGAAGAACCACGGCTTCGGCACCCGCCGGGTGCCGCTCGAAAGCGGGTACTTCGAGGTCTACAACCAGCCCAACGTCAAGCTGGTCGACATCACCGAGACGCCGATCGAGCGCATCACCCCGATCGGCATCAAGACCAGTGATGCCGAATACGAATTCGACATCATCATTTACGCGACCGGCTTCGACGCGATCACCGGCGCCTTCGACCGCATCGACATCCGCGGGATTGACGGCGCGTCGCTGAAGGAGAAGTGGAAGGACGGACCGCAGACCTTTCTCGGCATATTGGTAGACGGCTTCCCCAACATGCTGATGGTGATGGGTCCGCATGCCGGGCTCGGCAACTTTCCGCGCGCGGTCGAATACACCGCCGACTGGGTGACCGGGCTGATCCGCTTCGCACATGACCGCGGCCTGACCCGGATCGAGGCCGCAGCGGCGGGTGCGGTCGCCTGGACCGACCACGTCATTGCCTCGAGCGAAGGCTTGCTGTTCACCGAGGTCGATTCGTGGATGACCGGCATCAACCGCAACGTCGAGGGCAAGCAGACCCGCCGGATCATGCGCTACAGCGGCGGACACCCCAAGTTCCGCGAGCGCTGCGATGCGGTCGCGGCAGAAGGATATCGCGAACTGGTGCTGGCTTAGCTGGCACAGCGGCGACGTATCCTTGCCGAAGGGCGTCTGCCTGCGAACGCATCTACGACCGCGGAGATTTTACGTTCGACGTGAACATGGCGTGGAGCCCCGCCGAGGCAGAGCTCGCCTTTGGCCAGCGCTCAAAATCTTGAATTTAAGAGTATTTGCTCCTTTATAAGCGTAGATGCACAGGTGTCAGGAAGGACGCTGTGATGGTAAGGAGCAGATATGCGGGACCGGAAAACTGCAACTGTCTCGCGGTGCGCCAGGCGGCGCGGCACATCACCCAGTTCTATGATCAACTGCTGGCGCCGAGCGGAGTGCGCACGACGCAGTTTTCGATTCTCGCGAAGCTGCGGCGATTGGGCCCGATGACGATCAATGCCCTCGCTGCGGAGATGGTCATGGACCGAACCACGCTTGGCCGCAACATCCTGCCGCTGGAGCGCGACGGCCTCGTCGCCGTCGAACAGGGCAGCCGCGATCGCCGGAGCAAGGAGCTGCGGCTGACCCAAGCCGGCGAGGCCCGTTTCCGGGCGGGAATGAAAGGATGGTTGGAGGCGCAGCGGCAGTTCGAGAAGGCGTTCGGAGCCGAGCGCACCGCCGACATGCGCGCCCTCCTGCACGCCGTTGCCGCAACTGACCTCGGCCCACCGCCGCTTAGCGCGGAGTAAATGGCTGGCGCTGTCTCAAGCAGCCGCAGCAACGGTTCAACTTCCTCAATCTTCGGTTGGATAAGTTCTTGGGGGAACAGCTGACGTGCCCAGCGCGTGTGGAATGAAGGTCCAAAGCATTCTGGGTCGCCCCAAGCATGTGGATTCCTAAAGCGCTGGTGACCATGCTCAGGGCGAACGCAGCGGCAATGGGAGCGCGAGACGCTACGGGGCGACACTCTCTTCAACGCGGCACCACCGGCCCCGGGGGCCAAGGCGGCGGAAAGACCGGCGCGTACTGGTAAGCGGACGGAGCGCTCGGAAAGTACCCGAAAGGAAAGGGCAACGGTGCGAGTGGTGGGGTCATGGTGCTTGCAACGCGCGGAACGCTATGCGCCCCCGCACGCTCGACATCGCCGATCAAGTGGCGCCCGAGCCGCTTTTCGCTCCGGACAGCCCGCGTTGAATGGTCGACGCGATAGGGGTCGTTGTTCGGCTTGCGCAGATGCAATGCTTCGAGAGCGCGCTCCACGTGAGGATGAGACTGTGGCAGCACACGCCGGGACGCCTCGCTCGGCGTCGCGCCCTGTGGCTGCTGCAATCCGGTCGCAGGTGGAGCAGCCGGCAGGGGCGGCGGCAGCGGGGCGCTCGCCGCAGGACCCTCTTCACCGCCCGCGGGCACCGCAGTTCCAGACAACTGCACAATCAAAGACACGGCGACGACCAAGCGGCAGCGCTTCTCGGTCGCACGCACTGCCCTGAAACCCGCAACGCAAGCAGCGGTAGCATTAGCGGACATTTCCTAGATTCCCGAGGTTATGGCACGATTTTGGCCATCTCTGGGCCTCGGTGGCAACAGGTTCGCCCGAGCCGGCCCCGGGTAGCAAAGCGGGGATGGCCGAGCAATCGCGCCAGCCTCGCCGGGAATTGCTTGAGGCGTCGATTTGTCGCGACGAGAGATGACGATCTCGGGTTTATTGCCTCTCGAGATCAGCTGGATTTGGCCGGGTCACAGGTCGCCAGCACGGGGGAGCCGGAGGCCACGCTGTTGCTGCAGGCAACGAGCGCGCAGGCCGTGAATGCCAAAGTTCTCGAACGCGCGTTGCCAGGCGAACAACTCCTCTTGCAACATGTGATACCGGCGACAGGCCTCCTCGATCGTGATCATGCCGCTAGCCACCGCCGCCACGACCGCGGCCTTGTGGCGAATCACCCACCTTCGGGTGTTCGGGGGCGGCAGCTCGCTCATCGATGGGTTTTCATGCCCAGTACTCGTTCCAAATGCTCCAACATCCCTGTTTTTCGTCGTTTCCAGTTGATCTGCCTTCGTCATTTGAGCATCCCGGCGATTAAGATTCCGAGCGCGTACGAGTATGTGAGCGCAAGCAGGGCGAGACCTATCAGGCGGTTTTTCGGAACGTCCGATTCGACGACGAGTTCGGCATCGCCCGTGTATGGACACCATCTGTGGATGTCGTATTTGGCGCCGCCGATCATCCTGCACTCGGCCCGCGCACACCGAATCGCCCGCCGCAGTGTGGGATATCTGCCGCCCGTGCACCGTGCGCCATCACGGGCATAAATCGGGGCGGCGAACTTGAACCTTTTCATGAGGGGCTGGCCTCTCCGGTTAAGTCACCGCGAGCCATTTGCGAACTTTTTTGGAGGTCATGTTCGATCGTCGCGGTCAGGTGGCGGAACCCGCACTCCTGGCCGTCGACAGCAGCCTGTCGGCGTGGGCGAAGAGTGCTTCGCTCTCGCTAGTTGACCCGAAGTTGGGGTGGCCGGCAGGTGAGCACTTTGTGTCTTCGCGCAAGCCATCGAAACTCACAGGAGATTTATGCGAGCGCCGTAAGACCGCGCGCATGGCGTCGTTATTGTGGTACAAATCTAACATTTGAAACCGGAAGCACCCTCCGGTTCTCGTCATCCCGGCGGAGGCTGGGAGCCATGTCAGCCATAGGCACCGGCCTTCGCCGGTGTGACGGATCTGGGTATCATCTGTCAGAATTGCTCCGCTAGCGCCCGTCGCCACTACCCGCGCGTCTGTCGTCGGGTATCCGGGGTAGGGTGACGCGGCAATATCGCGCCGAGCCCTTAGAAACCGAGCGGCGGTGAGCGGCTTAGCTCATCGTATCGCGCGCAGGCGGCGTCTTCGCCTCGTCGACGGATCCGGGCGAGGTCAGCTCGACCCGGTAGTCGCAGGCCGTCGGCGACATCATGGCGGACCCGCTCGGGTGTTCGCCCAAGAGGGTTGCCGATCGATCATCGCTATGCTGCAGGCGTCGGGTGACTGCCGAGCGTGGGCGCTCGGCGCTTGCGCATATGGCGCAACGATGGGCAATCGGGGTGTTGAATGGACTCCTACGTCAGCTGGCGCGGCACGGCGAAGCGGGCGCGCGTCGCTGGCACGTCGCTTGCGGGTTACGGGTCGAAGGAGCGAGCTATGCCCGTCGTTGAGCACGAGCGGTACGTCGAGGCTGCCCGAGGTCAGCAACGTCTACAGCAACGGCACGGCCGAGCCGGCGAGCGCGCCCGACAACGTGCTGTACCGACTCGTGTCCTGAAGCGCTGTTCGGCGCGGTAGCCCTCGCCGAGGAACTGGTGCGTCGGGTATACGGAAGGCGCTAGGCCTCGGCGAACTAGACCTATCCCAGCAGACCGGAGATACGACATGACAACTCAGGCCGAAAACGAATTGCTGACGCGTGTCGGCCCCGGCACCCCGATGGGCGGGCTGATGCGGCAATACTGGGTGCCGGCCTGTCTATCGTCGGAATTGAAAGCCGACGGCGACCCGCTGCGCCTGATGCTGTTGGGCGAGCGGCTGATAGCTTTTCGCGACAGCGCTGGACGGGTCGGCGTGCTCGATCACCGCTGCCCGCACCGTTGCGCCTCGCTGTTCTTCGGCCGCAATGAAGAGGGCGGCCTGCGCTGCGTTTATCACGGCTGGAAATACGACATCGCCGGCAATTGCCTCGATATGCCCAATCTACCGGCAGACCAGGACTTCCGGCAAAAGGTCAAGGCGAAGGCCTACAAGACGGCCGAGCGCGGCGGCCTGGTCTACGTCTATATGGGTGAGCGCAAAACCGCGCCGCCGCTACCGGCGCTGGAGGCGATGCTCTGCCCGCCCAACGAGACCAACCTTTGGGCCCGCCAGCGGGAATGCAACTGGCTGCAGGCGCTGGAAGGCGACATCGACACCTCGCATTTCAGCTTTCTGCATACCGGCAAGGTCACGATCGACGACATCGATCCAGATCACCTGGAGCGGTTCCAATTCACCGATCGCGCCCCGCGCTACCACGCGCGGCCGACCGACTGGGGCACGATGTATGCGGCCTATCGCCCGGCCCAACCGGGCCACGTCTATTACCGCTTTGCCCATTTTGCGTTTCCGTTCTGGACATTGTTCCCGAACGGTCCGTTGGCCGACAACGTGCTCGCCCAAGGCTGGGTTCCGATGGACGACACGCACACGATGGCATTCACGTTCAGCTGGACGCGCAAAACCCCGGTGCTCAGTTCCAACAAGCGGGGCGAGCCGTTGCCGTTGCTCGACCGGGTGAGCCCGACACTACCGAACACCGCCGACTGGTTTGGCCGCTGGCGCGCGGTCGCGAACCAGGAGAACGACTATCTGATCGACCGAGAAGCCCAACGCACGATCAGCTACACCGGCATTGCCGGCGTATTTCCGCAGGACTCGGCCGTCACCGAGAGCATGGGCGACATCTCCGATCGCACGCTCGAGAACCTGGCGCCGAGCGACCGGATGATCGTCATTACGCGGCGGCGTTTGATCGACGCCGTGCGGGCACTACAGGACAAGGGCACAGTGCCGCCCGGTGTCGACGATCCCGATGTCAGCAGCACTGCGCGGTCGGGCGATCTGATCGCGCCGGAAGGCCAGCCATGGCTCGAGGCCTACGAGCAGACGCTCGCGGAGGGCCTGCACCCGGTCATGGCACTTGCCGCCGAGTGAGCCCGAGTTCTGCGACCAACAGTTGTTATGGTGGCGAAATGTCGGTTCGGGGGTGCAGATTTGACGCCGCTCGCGCAAGTTGTCGCCGCTGAGCCACGACGGCGCTTTGCCGGATCGCAGCGGAGACCCTCGGCCTACCGCTCGACTGGGTGCGCTACGGGGCGATCGGGAGAGTCGTCGTCAAGCATCTCGTCGTCGGCGCCGACTCCGGCACCAGCGTCAATGCCCAGGCCTGCCGCGGCCAGGTCGAAGGTGCAGCACTCCAGGCGTTCGGCCAGAGCCTGTTCGAAGAGCTAGGGTATGGAACAGCGCCGGTCAACGCAACGCCGCTCGCCTATCGCGTGCCGCTCGCAAGCGACCTGCCGGGATGCTATGAATCGTTCGTCGTCGAGCATCGCGGTCCTGGCCCGTTTGGCGTCAAAGGCATCGGCGAAAGCGGTATGCTCGGGATCGCCGCGGCGATCGCCAACGTGATCAGGATGCGGTCGGCGTCCGGTTGGCGCAAATCCCGTTCACGCCAGAACGAGTGCTTACGGCCCTCGAGGGTGCGCGATGACACCTACCGCCAGCCTACCGATGTACAATCTGCCGGAGATGCGGCCGGTCAATGCACAGTTCTGGGAGGCGCTGCGCGGGCTGCTGGTGAAGGCTGGTCTGGACGAGCTTCCCGAGACACTGCACTTCGATCGGCTGTCGGTGCCGGAACGCATCGGCCCGGAAGTGCTGTTCTCGCAGGTCTGCGGCTATCCCCTCGAAACGATCTTTTCCGGCCAGGCAGTGCGACTCGGCACGCCGTGCTATGCCGCGCCGGGCTGCGACGGCCCTTCGCATTGCGGCCTGTTCGTCGTGCCGGCGGAATCGAATGTGCGGGAGTTGGGTGACCTGCGGGGTAGCACATTCCTGTTGAACCACCGCCATTCGAATTCGGGCATGAATTTGCCGCGGCGTGCGCTAGCGGAAATCGCCGGCGGCGGTCCTCTGTTTGCAAAGGTGATCGAAACCGGCAGCCACCCGGGCAATCTGGATCGCATTGCCCGCGCCGAGGCCGACGCAACGGCGGTCGACTGCGTGACCTTCGCGTTCTGGTCTCACTATCGACCCGACGCCGCCCGACAGGTCCGTGTCTTGGCGCAAACTCCGCCGAGCCCGGCGATCCCGTTCGTGACCTCCGCCGCCACACCGGCGGCAACCGTCGAAATCCTGCGAGCAGCACTGCGCGCGATCGCCCATAATCCCCGCTATGCCGAGGCACGGCGCGGCCTACTGGTGACCGACATTATCGATGTGCCCGCTGCCGCCTATCGCGGGTTGCTCGACTATGAGCGCGAGGCCGCGGAGCTGGGTTACCCGGCATTGGCCTGAGAGAGGAGGAGAAGCCGATGGACACAAATGCCGCGGTTACGCTGAAGGGACGGCTCGCCGGTCGGGTCGCCCGCTACGCCGATCGACGCGAGGACTGGTCCGTTTTTGGCTTCGAGACCGCCCTCGACCCGCGATATGCGCGAGCGCAGCGCCGCTATCTCGGCGCCAGCGGGTCGACCGACCCGTCGGATCTGCGCGGCTCGATCCCTGCGACGGCGTTCACGATGTCGATCCAGACGATGCCGGCGGGCAACCGCATCCCGTTACATTGCCACGAGACCGAGGAGGTTTTTTTCATCCTCGACGGCGAATGCCTGGTGCGTTGCTGGGACGGCGAGGCGAGCTTCGACATCCGGCTCGGTCGCTGGGACCTCGTCTGCTTGCCGCCCTTCCTGCAGCACGAAGTGTTCAACACCGGCGACGGCGAGTGCCAGGTGCAGACCTTGCTTGCCAAGGCGCAGCCGTTACGCCCGCAATACGCCGACCCCGAACTGCTCAAACTACAGGCGGAAGTCGGATAAGCGCGACCGAGGTGTAGGTCGGCGCCTGCGGCTCGCCTGAATCGACGCGATCGCCGCAACGAGGTGCCACCGCTCAGAGCCTGCCTCAAAAGGCTCCGTCCTCAATCATCGACGGTAACGGACCGCTTTCGAATCCGACACGGCCGTTCGGCCTTGGCGGAGGCAACCGCTCTTCATGCCCCTTGAGCGACCTTGCCGTCGTGCCGGCCGCCGGCTCACGGTTTTCCCGGCCCTTGCATCAAATTGTCGGCAAACCGGCGCAGCAACCGCGCGAGTTCCGCCAAGTCTTCCTCGCTCCAGCTCGCGAGCGCCTTCCCTGCCAGCCGCTCGCGCGCCGCGTCCAGCATTTCGGACATGGCTTGGCCCTTTTCGGTGACGACAGCCTCGGTCACGCGGCGGTCGGTCTTACCCG
This sequence comes from uncultured Alphaproteobacteria bacterium, assembly GCA_963703745.1. Classification (GTDB taxonomy): domain Bacteria; phylum Pseudomonadota; class Alphaproteobacteria; order ATCC43930; family CGMCC-115725; genus AP-15. The sequence goes on from CAVPFL010000005.1 coordinate 335,077, forward strand.
CGCGCCGAGTGACGAGGCTCAGATTTTCGAGCTTCGCGATTTGCCGGCTCACCGTCGTGTAGTCGCGGCCAACCCGGTCCGCCAATTCGCCCACCGCGAGCGGCCCGCGGCGCTGGATCAACACCAGCAGCGGGAAGAGCGCGCGATCCAGGGATACTCCGGCCTCGCGTAGCAGGATAGCGTCGTTTTGTGGCCGGTTGAAAAAGCCGACTACATCGATCAGCGCCTCGTGCAGCGGGCGCAGCGCATGGCGTATATGTGTATTTTGCACGTTTGTCCTTGACGAGGAGGTCTCGGTCTCATATATGTGTAAAATACACATATATGAGACCGAGTCATGCCGAAAGAAGCGACCACTGACGTGCTGATCTGCGGCGCCGGTGCGGCGGGGCTGTCGCTCGCGATCGACCTTGCTCGGCGCGCCGTCGATTTCCGACTGATCGAGAAGGCGGAGACGCCTTTCCACGGCTCGCGGGGCAAGGGCATACAGCCGCGCAGCCAGGAAGTGTTCGAGGACTATGGCATCGTCGACCGGCTGTTCGCTACCGGAGGCCCGTATCCACCCATCCGCGAGTACCGCCGGGACGGCAGTTTTGTCGATTCACCGATCAGCGACGCCCGCGGACCCACGCCGGCCGAGCCGTTTCACGCGCCGTTGATGGTCCCGCAGTTCCTCACCGAAACAGTGATGCGCGAACGTCTCGCCGAACTCGGCCACCGGACGGAGTTCGGGCGGAAGCTGACCGGATTCTCGCAGGATGCCGAAGGCGTCACCGCGCAGGTTGGGAGCGAAATAGTGCGCGCGCGCTATCTCGTTGGCACCGATGGCGGCCGCAGCCTCGTGCGGCACTCGCTGGGCATCGACTTTCCCGGCGAGACGCTCGGCGCGCGTGCGATCGTTGCCGATGTCGAACTGGAGGGCATCGGCCGTGACGCCTGGCACCGGTTCGGCTCTGAGATGCGGCAGATCTTGCTCTGCCCGCTCGCCGGCACGCAACTCTTTCAAGTACAGGGTCCGGTGCCGCTGGAAGGCGACGTCACTCTCACGGCCGAAGGACTGACGGCGCTGGCTGCCGAGAGGACCGGCCGGAACATCGTCATCCGATCGGTCGTATGGGCATCCGCATACTCGATGAACGCAAGGCTCGCCGACCGCTATCGGGTCGGCCGCGTGTTCCTGGCCGGCGACGCCGCGCACATCCATCCGCCGACCGGCGGCCAGGGCCTGAACACCAGCGTGCAGGACAGCTACAATCTCGGCTGGAAGCTTGCGGCCGTACTGGGCGGTGCGCCGAAGGAACTGCTCGCGTCCTATGAGGAGGAACGCCGCCCGATCGCGGCCGGCACGCTCGGGATGGCGACGCGGTTGCTTGACGAAGCAAAGCAGGGGACGATGCGGCGAGGCCGCGAGACGCGCCAGTTGGACCTCGGATACCTGGGCACATCGCTGGCGTTGCAGACGCCCGGGCGTCGTGGTCTGCAGGCTGGCGATCGGGCACCGGATGCGCCGGTGTGCGGTGCGGCGGGCCGGCCGACCCGCCTGTTTTCGCTGTTCCGCGGTCCGCACTGGACCCTACTCGGATACGAAGCCGACCGCGCTGCCGTCGCGCCACGCTCCGGTCTCCACGTTCGTATGGTTGGCCCGCGCGGCGATCTGGTGGATGACGCCGGCCATTTCCGCAGCGCTTACGGCTTGTCGCCCGGCGAGTGGGTACTGGTCCGGCCGGACGGCTATGTCGGCGCCATCGTTAGCGCGGACAACGTATCAGCTCTTGAGCGATATCTAAGGGAGGTGGGCGTCACGGCTCTGGGGTGAGCAGCGGTGTGGGCGTCACGCCGATGGCCGTAATCGGCGCGTTTGAGCCATTGCCGGAGGCGCGAGCGAAGGTCTTTTCTCCGAACCGACAGCGGTCGGTCGGCCCAAATCGCCTCCCCGACGCCGTCACGCTGGAACTTGCGAAAATGTTGTACACCGTCGAGCGTCGCGGAAAGCTGTCGCGCGGTAGATAGCGCCACGGGCAGCCGGTCCGCAGCAAATGCAGAATGGCGTTCATCGCCGCCCGCGTGCCGGTATTGCGTGGCCGCCCGCTGGGCCGCGCCGGCGAGGTCAGCGCCCACTCCGCATCCCTCAGATCACTCGGATAGCCGCTACCCTCCCGCCGGAAGATCCAGCGCCGTTCCTCCGTCCACATCGCCGTTCGCCACCACCGTGAGCCTGTAGCCGCGAATCATGCCTTCGGCGCGATGACACACACTTTGGGTCACGCTCTCAGTCAGCCCGCCTCGCCAGCGAAAATCGCCTTCTTCAGGATCGCGTGTATGCCCCAATTGGCGTCGACCACCTGGGTCACCCCGAAATCGACCGCAACCGACATCAGCGAGATCGCTTCGTCCTCGGAGAGCTCCCTGGTCCTCATCAGAAAGTGCCGCATCTTTCTGAATGCGTCGCGCATCGCGCGGTCGAGCGAGGATTTGCCGAAGATCTCGGTCTGTGCCTTGTCGCCGAGCTCCGCCAGGTAATTCGCAAAGCTAAAGCCGTGCACGATCCATTCGTCTTGTGTCTCCAGAAGCGGGTAGTCGAGATCGGCGAGCGGGGTTCCGGCCAGGCGGTCCCGCTTGTGAAGGATGAGCTGGAAGGTGCCGGTTAGCGAGCATTCGATCGCGGTGCCGCAGAGCTCCGAATCTCCCTGGCTGGCATGCGGATCGCCGACTGAGAACAATGCACCTGGGACTGCTACCGGGTAGTACATCACCGCACCCTTGCCGATCCGCCAATCGTCGACGTTGCCGCCGAAATAGCCGGGCGGGACCGAATCGACGAACTCCGCCTCCTTCGGCGCCAGTGCGATAACCCCGAAATGCGGTCGCACCGGGATGCGCACGTCCCTAAGGATGCCATACTTTTCTTCGACTAGAGCGTGGTCGACGGGCACTCCGGGATAGTCGATGGTCCGGTGCACCACTCCGAAAGGATCAGTCTGCGGAACCCAGCGGTAATTGTAGACCGCCCGCGCCCAATTGCGTCCCTCGGCTGCATCGATCTCGTAAATCGTAATGACCTCGCGCGGCTTCGGCTCGGTCAGCAGATCGTTGTAGTGGAAGCCCCACCATGCCGCCGCATTGCTGCCGAAGGCTCTGCCCTCGAACGCGGGATTGTGGCAGCCGCGCGGCCTCACATCGATGATCCGCACCTCGAGCACGTCGCCTGGTTCGGCATCACGCACAAAGATGGGGCCGGTGCATATATGAACGCCGAACCCCTCGCCGGCGCCGCGCCCGTGGATCGACGCATCCATCGGGCCAGCGCCGCGCCGGTCGACATTCTTGGTGTGCTTTGTCCAGAGAAAGACACTCTCCGCACCTGGATCACCCTCGATCATCCGCGGGTGGTCGTCGTAGGCGTGGTGGGTCAAGGTTTCGATCGTGACGAAGTCTGCCGAATCGACGGAGAGGACTGGTTTTAGCGCTCGGCTGAAATAGCCCCAGTGCACCGTCGCCGCCCTAGCAGGGATGATATAGTGGTTGATGCGACCGGTTGTGCCGCTGCGCCCGTCGATCACTGCCATCCTTGCTTCCTTCGTTATCCTGTTCCCCGTGTAGTCGGGCCGACGTAGATGCTGACACCACCGCGTTGGGAGGGCTGCCGAGACGGCAAACAATCGGGTGGGACGTACCGAGGGCCCTCCGCGGCGGCGCGCCGATCTCGCAGGTCCGGCCGCAATACATCACCGCGATCCGGTCCAATAGCTGCACGTCGTAGGCGAGGTCGCTGTGAGGTAATTCCCATGCCAGACCCGTCGTGTTCGGCGAGCTGGCGAGGGCTGAGACCGTCTTGCTCCAGATGCCGCCTCCTCGCATTGTATCAGAGCTACAGAATGGAATACTGGTATGGGATCGATACTCAACCTCGATCGCCGGTCGATCGCTGCGGCAGGGCACCTGACCGCCGGTCCCTCGCCCGGCCATCAGCGCTACCACCATCCGGATTTCGACAGGAAAGGCCTCCAAGGTTGGCGGGCGGTCCATCGCGAGGCAACCCTGCCGCAGACCGCCTGGAAGGCCGAGCGGGAATGGGCGATCAGGATGGGGCTGGCGGGCGCGGACAGCATCGAAGACCGAGGCATCTCGACCTTCGCGCGGGGTGAACTCCCGCATTACGCCGGGATCAATACCTTCCTCAAGACGCCCTATGTCGAGAATGTTCGCGATGTCGGCAAGTACGATGCGGCTATCCTCGGCGTACCCTTCGATGGCGGCACCACGTTTCGGCCCGGTACTCGCTTCGGGCCGCAAGGCATCCGCCGGATTTCCGCACTTTACACACCCTATAATTTCGAAATCGGGGTCGATCTGCGCGAGCAGATGACGATGTGCGACCTCGGCGACGTCTTCACGATCCCCGCCAATCTCGAGAAAACCTTTGATCAGATTAGCCGTGCCGTCGCGCACGTGTTCTCACAGGGGGCGTTGCCGGTAATTCTCGGCGGCGATCACTCGATCGGCTTTCCAACCATGCGCGGCATTGCACAATGCACTTCCCGGCGCATCGGCATCATTCATTTCGATCGCCACGCGGACATCCAGGAGAAAGACTTGGACGAGCGGATGCACACGACGCCGTGGTTTCATGCGACCAATTTGCCGAACGTCCCGGCCAGCAATCTCGTCCAGATCGGCATCGGTGGATGGCAGGTTCCGCGCGACGCGATAGCCGTTGCACGGCAGCGCGACACGACGATCATCACAATGTCCGATGTGGAGAGGCTCGGCATCGACAAGGTCGCCGAGATCGCGCTGGAGATCGCCTGGAAGGATGCGGACGCGGTCTATATGAGCTTCGACATCGATTCCGTCGATTGCGGATTTGTCCCCGGAACAGGGTGGCCGGAACCGGGAGGCTTCCTGCCGCGCGAGGCGTTGGGGCTGGTCGGAAGAGTGGCGACGGAAGGGCTTTGCGGAATGGAGATCGTCGAAGTCTCGCCGCCTTACGACACCTCGGACATTACCGCCCTCTTCGCCACCCGCGTCATCGTCGACGCGCTTGGCGCGCTCGTGGCGAACGGCAAGCTTGGTGCGCATAAGCCTGTGATCGACAAACCTGCGACGTTCTGAGATGCGCTCGAAGGAAGCCCCGGAGGTGCCTGGTCCAGGTCACAATGCTGGTGTTGGTGCGGTGAGCCAATGGCAGGACCCGAAAACGAGCAAAATCCTGCAAGCCCGACCGACGGATCACGATCTCGACCTCGTCGAGCAAGAATTCTATCGCTCGGCTCTGACCTCGACCGACCCGACGAGCCTGTTGCGCCTCGCCCGGGTCCCCTTCGTCGCCGATGTCGGCGGCGGAAAGCTGATGCGGCTGCTGTCGATCAGCGTTTCCGACGAGATCGAAGTCGGAGTAATCTCCGCAGGCTACGGAGGGGACGATGTCGTATATCACCCGGTACCGGCATCCCGCATAAAACGCTCGCGAAATTTGCGTTTTGTCTATCACACGCCGGATGGGATCCGTGCCTTCACCTACGCCGAGATACGCGACCTGCCCGATCTCGCGTGAGCAAGGGGGCACCTGCGCTTTTATCGTCAAAGGCCACGAAGGAATGCGCTGCATTCTCCATCACTGACGCAATGAGTTCCCTCTCCCCGCGAGCGGGCGGAGAGGGCAGTCTTTTAGTGGCTTCTTTCTTGCAGTACCCCGTCGCGGGCTCGGCTTTGAGGCACAGGTCCCCGCCGAGCTGCTGCGAGAGGGAGTGCTTTCGATGTCGACCGTCACGGTCTTCCCCACCCGAGTAGCGGGGATCTACAGGTCACGATTTGCGCAGGTGGTCGTTGGTCTGTTACTCGGCATCGCGCTCGGCGTACTGACACCTGATTTCGCGACCGGACTGAAATTCTTCAGTGACGCCTTCCTGAAGCTGATCACGATGATCGTCGCACCGATCGTCTTCTGTGTCGTCGTGCACGGGATCGCCGGGGCCGGCGATCTGAAAAGGTCGGACGGGTTGGCGTGAAAGCGCTGATTTACTTCGAGGTGATGACCACCGTCGCATTGATCGTCGGCATCGCCCTGGCGTTCGTGATCGGACCGGGACACGGAATGAATGTCGACACCTCGTCGCTCGACCCCAAGGCGCTCAGCACGCATGCCGAAAACATCCACCTCCTCCAAGGCAGCGGCGTTGGCGGATTTGTCCTGAATATCATTCCGACGACGTCGTTTGACGCATTGGCGCGCAACGACGTGCTGCAGGTTCTGTGCTTTGCCGTGCTGTTTGGTGTCAGCCTGGCGCTGGTGGGCGAGGCCGGCGCGCCGGTTACCGCGTTGATCGAGAGAGCCTCGACCGTTTTGTTCAAAATGATGAACCTGATCGTCAGGCTGGCGCCGCTCGGTGTGCTCGGCGCGGTCGGTTACACAGTAGGCCGATATGGCGTCGGCTCGCTGAAGCAACTCATTTCCCTGGTCTTGCTGTATTACGCATCGGTCGCGTTTTTTGTGTTGGCGGTACTCGGCACGATTATGAGGGTGGCCGGGCTCAACATTCTCAAATTCCTGGCATATCTGCGCGAAGAGTTGACCATTGTGCTCGGCACCGCTTCCTCCGACGCGGTATTGCCTCAGATTATGAACAAGCTGGAGCGCATGGGAGTGAGCAAGTCGGTAGTCGGGTTGGTCATCCCAACCGGCTATTCGTTCAACCTCGACGCCTTTTCGATCTATCTGACCCTGGCGGTCGTGTTTCTTGCCCAGGCGACGAATACACCGCTGTCGATCGGCGACCTGCTGCTGGTCTTGGCGGTCTCGCTCGTCACTTCGAAGGGCGCGCACGGCGTGCCGGGCTCGGCCATTGTCATCCTCGCCGCGACCCTCAACGCCGTGCCAAGCATCCCCGCCATCGGCCTGGTCCTCGTCCTTTCGGTCGACTGGTTCATCGGCATGGTCCGGGCGCTCGGCAATCTGATCGGCAACTGTGTGGCCACGGTAGTGGTCGCCGCCTGGGAAAAGGAGATCGATCTACCGCTGGCTGAGCGTGTGCTTGACAGCGACGTCCTGGTCGAAGCAGGAGCCGCGTGATGTGATCAAAATTCCCGCTATGTTTGCCGCAGAGTGGGTTGGGTGTAGGCTCCGCGGACCAGGCCGCCGCGCTGCAGCGCGGGGACGAGACCTTCGCAAACCTCATTGATGAAGCGGCGGCCAGCACGCTGGAACGGCGCGCTAATTAGGAAGCCGTCCCCGCCGACCTCCTCCATTCCGGATGCGATTTTCTCCCTCAGTTTCCCTGACAGCGGGGAGAAAACTGGCTTGGGTGGGCACGTCGACCTCGAGAGCGGCCCATGCCGCTGGGCGGCGCAGATATCGGCGTCACGTCGCCGTGCGGCCGGCATGAAGCTTGCACACAACGCCAGGGAGCCAACACCTAACGCTCCCTGCGTTTGAACGCGAGGCCCCTGATGCTGTGCAAGCGTTTCCCGGCCGTCACTGCCGCCCTGCTGCTCGGCGCTGCGGCATCGCTGCCAACTTATGGGCAGACCCTGCGCATTGCGATGACCGCCTCCGACATCCCTACTACCACAGGGATTCCAAACAATGGTGGCGAGGGCTTTCGCTTTCTCGGCTTTCCGGCGTTCGACGGGCTGATCGATTGGGACTTCACCCGGCCCGATCAGATCGCCGGGTTGACACCCGGCCTCGCCGCTTCGTGGAAGATTGATGAGAGCGACCATACACGCTGGGTCTTTTCGTTGCGCGACGGCGTCACCTTCCATGATGGCTCGGCGCTGACCGCAGATGCGGTGATCTGGAACCTCGATCGCTTCTACAACGAGAAATCGCCGCAATTCGATGCGCCGGCCTCGGCGATCGTTCGGTCGTTCGTCAATATGCTCGATCGCTATCAGAAGATCGACGACCGCACGATCGCGATCTACACGAAGTCGCCGTTCAGCTTCTTCCCGTACATGGTTCCGACCATGCTGATGGTCAGCCCGACACAATGGGAGAAGACCGGGCGAAGCTGGACCGAGTTCGCCAAGGCGCCGTCGGGGACAGGACCATTTCGTATCACCAAGGTGGTGCAGGGCCAGTTCGTCGAAATGAGCCGGAACGAGAGTTACTGGGACAAAGACCGCATTCCGAAGCTCGCCAAGCTGATCGTGATCCCGATGCCGGAGGCGACGACGCGGCTCGCCGCGCTGCGGTCGGGCCAGGTCGACTGGATCGAGGTGCCGCCGCCCGATGCCATTCCCTCGCTGAAGGCGGCGGGGTTCCAGATCAGCCTGTGGCCCTACCCACATGTCTGGCCGTACATTTTCAATGTCGGCGAGGGGTCAGCGTTCCGCGACCGGCGGGTGCGCATGGCGCTGAACTACGCGATCGATCGCGACGAGCTCGTCAAGTTCTTGAACGGCACGGCAAAGCCGGCTTACGGGCTCTACCCGCCCGAGAATGCGTATTTCGGCAAGCCGGAGCAGCGCTACGGCCACGACCCGGAAAAGGCCAAGGCTCTCTTGGCCGAAGCCGGCTACGGACCGAACCACCCGCTCGAGGCGAAGGTCATGATTTCGACCTCCGGCTCGGGACAGATGGTGCCGTTGCCGATGAATGAAATCCTGCAACAACAGGTTCAGCCGGTCGGATTCAAGCTCGATTTCGACGTCGTTGACTGGGGCACGATGCTTGTCGTTAAACGCACCGACCCATCGGCGGCGGTTGCGCACGGGGTGGACGCATTGAACAACAGCCTGGGGTTCAGCGACCCGGCATCGATGTTCCGCTATTTCAGCAAAACCAGCTTCTCGCCGAACGGCATCAACTGGGGCCATTACGCCGACCCGCGAGTCGATGGCCTGCTCGCGCAAGCACAGGAAAGTTTCGATTCCGAGCAGCAGATCGAGCTGCTGGCTCAGGCCCATGCCATCGTCGTCGACGACGCGGCGTGGTTGTTTATCGTCCACGATCTGAACCCGCGGGCGATGTCGGCCAAGGTCAAAGGTTTTCAGCCGGCGCAGAGCTGGTACCAGGATTTCACGCGGGTCACGGTCGAGTAACCGCGCTCCCTGGGGCGGTCTTGGCATATCGCTTGCTCACACATTGTTGCTATGGCCCGCTTCATCCTGCTGCGCCTGCTGCACACCGTTCTGATCCTATTCGGGGTCTCGATTGTCGCGTTCAGCCTGATCCACCTAATCCCGGGCAACCCGCTCGATATTCTGTTGCCTCCCGAGGCGCCAAAGGAGGTCGTTGAGCGGCTCAAGGTCGAGTTCGGCTTCGATAAACCGCTCTATGTGCAATACCTCGCCTGGCTCGGCCGGGTGCTGAGCGGCAATCTCGGCACCTCTGTGTTCACCGGATTGCGGGTAACCGGTGAGTTGCTGAATGCGCTCGGCAATACCCTTGTTCTGGCCGTGCCTGCCGCGCTGCTCGGGTTCTCGCTCGGCACGACGCTGGGCACGCTCGCCGCCTTCAACCATGGAAAGGCGCTCGACAAGGTGTTTTCGGTCATCGCCATCCTCGGCCTCAGCATGCCGCATTACTGGCTCGGCATCGCCCTCGTCGTCGTGTTCGCAGTGCTCTGGCCTGTGCTACCCGCCGCGGGAATGGGCGGAAGCGGCGGATTGCCGACGAGTTGGGAGGAGCTCCGCTGTTTGATTCTACCGGTGGCTACCCTCTCGATGATCCCGATGGGTGTCATCGGCCGACTGGTGCGCTCGACGGTGCTTGAGGTCCTGAGCCAGGAATTCCCGACAGCGCTCGCGGCCAAAGGGCTGCGCCGGCGCCGGATCGTCTTTCATGTGTTGAAGAACGCCGCTCCGCCGGCGCTCGCAGTGATGGGCCTGCAGCTCGGCTACCTGGTCGGCGGCTCGATCCTCGTTGAGACCGTTTTCAACTGGCCGGGTTCCGGGCAATTCATGAACCTGGCGATCTTCCGCCGCGACATCCCGGTGCTGCAGGGCACTATCGTTGTGCTCGCTTCTTTCTTCGTGCTCATCAACCTGATGGTCGATGTGGTTCAGGCGCTGATCGACCCGCGCATGCGCCGATGACCGCCATGGTCGAGATTGCCGCCGTACAGCCCCCACTGGCGCTCGATGCGCCGCAAGGCGTCGAGCCGCGCAGCTATTGGAGCACAGTTGCCGATCGCCTACGCCGCGACAAGTTGACGATCGGGGTAGCGATCGTGCTGCTGCTGATCATCGCGCTCGCTATTTTCGCGCCGTGGGCAGCGACCCACGACCCGCTGCAAGGGAGCGTTCTACGCCGCCTCAAATCGGTGGGGACGCCGGGTCACCTGCTCGGTACTGACGAGACTGGGCGGGACATCTGGTCCCGCCTCGTCTACGGCGGCCGGCTGTCGCTGGTGTGTGGTCTCACCCCGGTGCTGCTGGCGACCCTGATGGGCGGCACATTGGGCCTCGTTGCCGGGATTGGCAGCCGCCTCGTCAACATGCTGATCATGCGCGTCGTCGACATCTTCTATGCCTTCCCGTCGGTATTGCTCGCAATCGCCATCTGCGGCGTCATCGGCGCTGGTATCGGCAACACGATCCTCTCGCTGACGATTGTCTTCACCGCGCCGATCGTGCGCGTCACCGAGAGCCTGGCGACGCAGGTCAAAAGCCGCGACTTTGTCGAGGCGGCGCGGGCGAGTGCCGCGCCACTGCCGGCGATCATCCGCCATCAGATCCTGCCCAATGTTCTCGGCGGCATGCTGGTCTATGCGACGAGCCTCGTCAGCATCAGCATCATCCTCTCCGCCGGCCTCTCCTTTCTCGGGCTCGGCGTGACCCCGCCCAATCCGGAATGGGGACTGATGCTCAATGCGCTGCGTCAGGCGATTTTTGTCAATCCGCTGGTGGCCGCGTTGCCGGGTGTAGCGATCCTGATAACTTCGCTGTGCTTCAACCTGCTGAGCGACGGTCTGCGCAGCGCGATGGACATCAAGCTGCCGTCATGAGCGCGCCGGATCGGACGACCGAAGGGCGCGATCGCGGCGGGCCGGCGCAGCCGCTGCTGCTGGTGCGCGACCTGAAGAAGCATTTCCCGGCAAAGGGCCGCTTGTTTGCCGGCCGCCGCGAGATGGTGCAGGCGGTAGACGGCGTGTCTTTCCGCGTGATTAAGGGCACTACGCTCGGCGTCGTCGGCGAATCCGGGTGCGGCAAATCGACAACGGCGCGGCTGCTCCTGCATCTGATCGAGCCCGATGCCGGCGACATCGTCTTCGACGGCGACGGGGTTGGCGATCCACAAGGGCTGAGCGTGCGCGAGCTGCGGCTGCAGATGCAGATGGTATTCCAGGACAGCTATTCATCCCTGAACCCGCGCGCCACGGTCGGCGACATCATCTCCTTTGGTCCGCGCACCGCCAAAGGGCTGAAGCCGCAAACCGCGCGCGAGCGCGCTGAAATTCTGCTCGACCAGGTCGGGCTGCGTCCGGCTCTCTTCGCCCGCCGCTATCCGCACGAGCTGTCCGGCGGGCAGCGGCAGCGGGTCAACATCGCCCGCGCGCTGGCGCTCGAGCCGCGGCTGCTGATCCTCGACGAGGCGGTCTCGGCACTCGATAAATCGGTCGAGGCGCAGATCCTGAATCTGCTCGCCGATCTGCGGCGCGAGCTGAACCTGACCTACCTCTTCATCTCCCACGACCTCAACGTCGTGCGGCATGTCAGCGACCGCGTCGTCGTCATGTATCTGGGCCGTATCGTCGAGGCCGGTGGGGTCGGGGCTATCTTTCGCCGGCCGAGCCATCCTTACACGCGGGCTTTGCTGCGCGCGATGCCGAGCATGGATCCGGACCGCCGCACCGAGGTCTCGCCGTTGACCGGCGACCCGCCGAACCCGATCAACCCGCCCTCGGGATGCCGCTTCCGCACCCGTTGCACCTTTGCCGAGGCGGTCTGCGCGCGGGTGGTGCCGACCCTCGACGCAATCGGCAGTGACCACGACGTCGCCTGTCACATGATGGTCCCGGGCTCGGGCCACAGTCTGGCTGACACCATTGCCGCCGCCGATGACTGAGCCGCTCGCAGTCGAAGTTGTCGATCTCGCCGTCCGCTTTTGCCAGCGCGAGCGCACGATCCATGCAGTCAACGGGGTCAGCTTCCGCCTCGCCCGCGGCGAAGTGCTCGGCATTCTCGGCGAATCGGGCTCCGGCAAGAGCGTGACCCTGCGCGCTCTGATGCGGCTGTTGCCAGCGAATTGCGAGATCGACGGACGCGTCAAGATCAACGGCGAGGACATCACCGAGGCGCCGACGGCGCGGCTCGAAGAATTGCGCGGCGAGAGTGTCGGGATGATCTTTCAGGAGCCGGCGAGCGCACTCGACCCGGTCTTTACGATCGGCGACCAGATCGCCGAGACGATCGTCCGCCACGAAGGCGTCGGCCACCGCCAAGCTCGCCAGCGGGCGCTCGAGTTATTGGAGCGGGTGCAGATCCCATCCGCCAGGCGCCGGCTCGACTCCTATCCGCACGAAATGTCCGGCGGGATGCGCCAGCGCGCGATGACCGCGCTCGCCCTGTCGTGCAATCCGAGCGTGTTGCTCGCCGACGAACCGACAACGGCACTCGATGTGACGGTGCAGATCCAGATCCTGCTGCTGTTGCGCGAATTGCAACGCGAGCTCGGCATGGCCGTGATCTTTGTCACGCACGATGTCGGCGCTGCCGTCGAGATCAGCGACCGCCTCGCGGTCATGTATGCCGGCCGCTTCGTCGAGACCGGCACCGCGCGCGATGTACTCAAGCGGCACGCGCACCCCTATACCGAGGGCCTGCTCGCGGCGAATCTGCACGACGCCGAGCCCGGCGCGCGGCTCATGACGATCCCCGGATCGCCGCCGAACCTTGCAGCATTGCCCCGGGGCTGCAGCTTCGCTCCACGTTGCGCCTACGCGCTCGGTGTCTGCAGTACGACCGATCCGCCGCCCGTCGTATGCGGCGATGGGCATATCGCCCGGTGCCTGCGGGTGGAGGAACGTCTCGGGGCATTTGCCTGAGCACGAGACGGATCGCATCTTGCCAGAGGCGAATGAACAACCGGAAGGATCGCTATGTCGGGGAACAACACGTCTAGCGTGGTCACCTCGCCCCGCTTGCGGGGAGAGGTCGGAACCCGCCCGTTTGCGCGCGGATTCCGGGTGAGGGGCAATGCTCCTCCCTGCACCAGCGGGCGTTCGTACAATGTCGAGAGGGCCCCTCACCCCAACCCTCTCCCCGCAAGCGGGGCGAGGGAGAGAAGTTCATTCCCACTCGGACACCTTGGGTGGCTGACGGTTGCCGCGTTTCTAAGCAGTGTGCCGGTCGGCGGTGCATCGGCAGACAAAGTGATGCGGGTCGGCATGACCGCATCCGACCTGCCGACCACCGGCGGCATCCCGAACAATGGCGGCGAAGGCTTCCGCTTTCTCGGCTATCCCGCCTTCGACGCATTGGTCAACTGGGACTTCAAACACACCGACCAGACCGCCGACGTAACACCCGGCCTCGCAACGAGTTGGGAGATCGATGAGGTCGACCATACCCGCTGGATCTTTCACCTGCGCCACGGCGTCAAATTTCACGATGGCACCGACTTCAACGCCGACGCGGTCATCTTTACTTTGGGCCGGATCTATGATGACAAGTCGCCGCAGTTCGACCCGACGTCATCGCCGATCGTGCGCGCCGTCGTCAGCATGGTGCAGCGCTGGGAGAGGATCGACGATTACACGGTCGCGATCTATACCAAAGTGCCGTTCAGCCACTTCCCCTACCTGGTCACCCGCATCCTCTATGTCAGCCCGACCGCGTGGGAGAAGGCGGGCCGCAACTGGGTCGAGTTCGCCAAGGCGCCGGCCGGCACCGGCCCATTCAAGATCACCAAGGTCACGCCGCGGGTCAGCGCCGAGTTATCACGCAATCCCGATTATTGGGATCCGGATCGCATCCCCAAGCTCGATCGAATGGTCGTGATGCCGATGCCGGAAGCAAACACCCGTGTTTCGGCATTGCGCGCGGGCCAGGTCGACTGGATCGAGGTTCCGCCGCCCGACATGATCGACAGCCTGAAGGCGGCTGGGTTCCAGATCAGCCTGTGGCCCTACCCGCATACCTGGCCCTATGTGCTGAACGTGACCGGGCAGTCACCGTTTCGTGACAAGCTCGTGCGGCAGGCAGCCAATTACGCGGTCGATCGCGAGGAGCTCGTAAAGCTGTTGATTGGGATAGGGGGACACCTCGCGATGCCACCCCTCCCACACCACCGGGCATACGGGTCCGTACCACGGCGGTTCGACTGGGTTAAGCTTGGGCGGAGACGTGGAGTTGGGGAAGACCGAGTGAGTTGAAGTAGTGATTGCGCAGGGCTTGTTGGACCGCCGGGTGTCCGGACATGCGCCAGAACCCCGTCGGTGAACCAGCGGCGACCGCTGCACTGAACTTCGGTACGCCGCGACGGCGCAGTTCGTTGAAGCGGTTGTGCCCGTTCTGCCACTGCCGCCAAAGATACGAGCGTAATCTTCGGCGGATCCACGCTTCGAGGTTCGTGAGCACGCGCGGGGTCTGGCAGAAGCCGAAGTAGCCGCGCCATCCGATGAGGTATGGCGTCAGGTCTTCGATCAGCTGCTGTAGGCTGATCCCCCGTGTCCGGCGGGTCTTGTCCCGGACTTGCGTCTTGAATTTGTCGAGGGCTTTTGGCGCGATGCGCCGCTCGCTCCCGTCATTCGAGATGCTGAACCCCAGGAATTTGCGCTCCTCCGGTCGCGCCACCGCGCTTTTCGCCTCGTTGACCTTCAGCCGCAGCTTGTTGGTCAGGAACCGGCTCACCGAGGCCATCACCCGCTCACCGGCGCGGCGGCTGCGAACATAGATGTTGCAGTCGTCCGCGTAGCGGCAAAAGCGGTGACCCCGTCGGGTCAGCTCCTTGTCGAGATCGTCGAGCACGAGGTTGCTCAAGAGGGGCGAGAGCGGACCGCCTTGCGGGGTCCCCTCGTCCACCGGACTGACCAAGCCGTCTTCCATCACCCCGGCCTTGAGAAACGCCCGAATGAGCTTGAGCACACGTTTATCGGTCACCCGCGCGGCGACGCGCGCCATCAGGCTGTCATGATTGACCCGGTCGAAAAATTTTTCGAGATCAAGGTCAACTACGACATTGTAGCCCGCGGCAATGTATTGCTGCGCTTGGGCCACGGCCTGATGGGCGGAGCGTCCCGGTCGGAAGCCGTAGCTATGCTCGGAAAACGTCGGGTCCCATTGCCCCTGAACAACCTGCAGCAGGGCTTGTTGGATCAGTCTGTCGACGACGCAAGGCACGCCGAGCTTTCTGACCCCGCCGTCCGGCTTGGGGATTTCGACCCGTTTGACCGGCTGCGGCTGGTAGGTTCCCGCGAGCAGTTGAGACCGAATGCTTGGCCAGTGCTCACGAAGGTAGTCCTTGGCGTCGTCAATGGTCATCCCATCCACGCCAGGACCGCCTTTGTTCTGTCGAACGCGTTTCCACGCTCTGACAAGATTCTCTCGGTTGCACACCTCCTCCATCAATTGTTCCGTCACAGCCGAGCTTTCGGGTGCTGGCTTCGCCACGAATGGTTCGGTCCGTTGGTGACCGCTGACCGGGGCTTCACCCTGGTCCGCCTGTTCCAAGGCCAGTGAGTACTGGATCTGCTGCCGCGTTCCATTCATGAGTCGCCAGTCCTACTTGCCACTCCCAATCGTTCGGGCCTTCGGCCATCGTTTCCGGCTTGGCCTATCTGTTGCTCCGCCTTTCGGCCTTGGAGTGCCTCACTAGCCTTGCCGACGGCTTGACCTAATACGCCCTCTGCTGACTTCTGCCCCGCGGTCAGACGGCCTCTCGACCGCCTCAGTCGCCCAGAGGCGACACGGGGCAGATCTCCCGGGGTAAGCTCAATCGCCTTCGGTGCACAACCGCCGGATCTACGCTTCGCGCCCTTGATGGATATGGACTTCGCGATACGTTGCCCGCTCGTCCGGCGTTGGCGCCTCGTATCCGGTTTTTGTTCATCGGCTCGCACCTTTGTTCCACGCTTCCTTCAGACCCCGCCTCGCGGCGATAGCCCTTGCGCATCACTAACCCTTCACCTCCATCAGGTTGGGTAGAGGACTTTCACCTCCGAGCTATTGAACATGCCCGGCACACAACGGAACCGCGATCGCGGCGCCCGGTCTCTACCCGACCGAGCACCCGGTCTTTGGCGAGCCGAAGAACCGCTACACGTACGATCCGGAGAAGGCCAAAGCGCTGCTGCAGGAAGCTGGCTACACGACGCCGGTCAAGGCCAAGATCATGATCTCGACCTCCGGTTCCGGCCAGATGATGCCGCTGCCGATGAACGAGTTTCTGCAGCAGAGCATGCAGGCGGGCGGGTTCGACCTCGATTTCGAGGTCGTGGAGTGGGGTGCGATGCTGCTCGGCTACCGCAGCGCGCCGGACGCTCCGGCATCGAAAGGCGTTGACGCGTTGAACATCAGCCTCAGCTATACCGACCCGTCTTCGATGTTCCGCTACTGGCACAGCAGCAGCTATTCGCCGACCAACCAGAATTGGGGCCACTGGTCGACGCCGCACCTCGATGATCTATTGCAGGAGGCGCAGGAGACCTTCGACCCGGCGGCGCGCGACAAGATTTTGGCGCAGGCGCATGCGCTCGTCGTCGACGAGGCGCCATGGGTGTGGATCGTGCACGATCTGAACCCACGGGCGATGTCGCCCCATGTCAAAGGGTTTCACCCGGCGCAAAGCTGGGCCCAGGACTTTACGAGCATCACGATGGAGTAATGCGCCTTCGAGGCCGTGAGCTTGGGCAGCGATGAGTAGCAGTTCGGCTTGTCGCGGGCGACATAGGCATAGCCGCAGCGGAGATGCGGCGCGGTCGGCCCGGAGATGCCGTCGAGGGTGCGGTCGATCGCCGGGAGTATCAAGCGCCGCGCCTCTTCGGGGCGTGCTTGGACCCAGGGCTACCCGGTTGCCCACCCTGCTCGCCCCCTGTTAGCCCGATTTGGCACCCTGCAAGGGGCTAAAAGCTGCCCTGCTCGGTTGTTGGCTGACATGCTGGTAAAGTACTGATGTACAAAGGTCTATCGGCGATGGGCCGAGCGCTTTCGGGCGCGGATTCGATTTTTCGCCCTGTTAAAGAGGTTTAGCAGGGGAGAGACCGGCTCAGATCGAAATGTCGACATCGAGCAGCAGGGCGATGCTTCTGGTCGCCGTAAGCATCGGCCCGGCGCAAAGCTGGGCGCAGGACTTCACCAACATCAGCATGGAGTAATCCAACCTCGACCGCGGAGGTCGTGCAACGGAGTTGCAGCTGCGGCCGGTCTCTTCGATGATGTGGAGGACACTCTCGACACAGCCCGGAGCACGCCAGATGACCGATGCTCAGCCGCGTCTCCTGATCAGGAACGGCACATTGATCGACGGTTCGGGTTGCGACCCGGTCCCGAAAACGCTCGTCGTCGTCGAGGGGAACCGGATCACCCATGTCGGACCCGACAGCCCGATCCGGCCCGAGAGCCCGGACGACACGGTGATCGATGCGACGGGCAAATTCATCTTGCCCGGATTGATTGACGCGCATTGCCATATCTCGCTGCACCAGGGGGCGTTGCCGGGCGTCAAATACACTTCGAGCGCCGAGTTCTGCACTCTCTGGGCGGCTTATGCGATCGGCCGCGTGCTGCGCGCGGGGGTTACCAGCATCGCCGTGCCCGGCGGCAAATGGTTCACCGATGTGACGGTGCGCGAGGCAGTCGAGGGCGGGCTCTTGGAGGGCCCTCGCATGGTCGTCGCGGGTCGTGCGCTGACCAATTACGGCGGTATTTTCGATCCCGACCCCTACCCCGCCTCGGAGGGAACACCGGCCGATACGGCAGGTGTCCTGTGCAATACGCGTGACGAGTTCATTCGCGAGACCCGCAAGCAATGCAAACGCGGGGTCAACCTGATCAAGATCGCTGATTCGACCTGGGGCGATGTGCAGACGGTTGCCGATGACGAGATCTCGGCAGTCGTCGACGAAGCCCACCGGCACAACGTCAAGGTTGCGATCCACTCGCGCGGCTCGACCTCGACTCGCGCTGCTGCCAAGGCTGGTGTTGATCTGATCTACCACGGCGATCTTGCGACCGAGCATGACCTCGATGTTATCGCCAAGGCCGGGATGCCGATCGCGCCGGTTCTGACCTCGCCTTGGATCGGGGTGGAGCACGGTGCCGCAGCGCGAGGGTTTGGCGACCGGGTGCGCGATCGCCTCAGAATGCAGCTGGACACCAGCTTTCAAATGATCCGCAACGCACGCGCCCGCGGTATCCCGGTATTGAGCGGCAGTGATACGGGCAACGCCTCCGCCTTCGCCCACGGCCGGTGGCACGGCAAGGAAGCGGAATTGTTGGTCAGGGAAGTCGGCATGTCGCCGATGGAGGCAATTCTGGCCAATACCAGCGGCAACGCGGCCATGGTCAACCTGGCCGGCGAGGTTGGGGTGATCGCGCCGGGCAAGCTCGGCGACATCGTCATTTGGGACAGTGACCCGATCGCCGACATCACCGTCCTCCAGCGTCCAGAGGAGATCTCGGCCGTCATCAAGGACGGCAAGGTGATCGACCGCGAGGCAGTTGGCGGCTTCAGCAAGTTGCGTCAAGAACTCGGTCGGTCCAGGACACTCTCTTAACATTTGAGCCGCTCACCTTACGAGCGGCAGCGGGGGAAACACCATGAGCATCGCCGAAACCGCAACCGCATCAGCCGCGACCTCCGTGGTCGGCCCGCTCGAAACGCGTCATCTTCGGTCGCGGCTCTACCGCAACGCGGCGGATTCGACGCGGCTGACCTCGACGCATTGGCACATTGCGTGGGCCAATGGTCTCGGTTGGGGGTTCGACGGAATGGACGGGGCGATTTTGTCCCTGGTGGCTCCGTTGTTGATGAAAGAGTTCGCGATTGACCTCTCCACCTACCGCAGCGGCGTCCAGATCGCATTGTTCGTCAGCATCCTCGGCCTTTATCTATGGCCGTGGCTCGCCGACAAGTTCGGGCGGCGGAATATCCTGGCGCTCAACATCGCGGTGTTTTCGTTGGCAATGCCGTTGGTCGCTCTGTCGCCGGGATGGGGGAGCTTCGTTCTGATCTATAGCATTGTGCGCTTCGCGCTGAATGGCGAATGGGCGGTCGGCTCGATGCTGGTCGCCGAGACATGGCCGGCGCGGCTGCGCGGTCTGGTGCTCAGCGTCGACCGGTCGGCCTGGGGGGTCGGCGCGGCACTCGCCGGTGTTCTGGTAACATTTGTCGTGAGCGAGTGGGGATGGCGGGCGGCTTACTTGCTTCCGGTGGCGGTTGCCCTGTTGGCGGTCTATGTCCGGCTGTTGTGCCCGGAATCACCCTATTGGGTGCGCACCCAGGACCGCAAACAGCGGATCCGCGAGCGCCAGAGCGCCGGTTTCGCACTCGATGAAGGCGATCGCCAGTGGATCGTCAAAACCGAGCAGCCCGGCTGGCGGCAACTATTCCTGCCCGATCTGCGGCGTAACACGGTGATGGCAACCTTTGTTGCGAGCTTGGCCATTGTCTCCTACAGCACGGTGGGTTTGTGGATGCCGTTGTTCCTGGCGCAGGAGCATGGGTGGTCGACCGCAGAATACGGCAGCTTCTACATCTGGTGGGCATTGTTCGCGACGACCGGCTTCTGGGCCGGCGGCTGGATGATCGACCGGTTCGGTCGACGCATCGGCTTTGCCGTGTTGCTGATCGAGGCCGCGGTGTTCATGACGATCTGGATCTTTGCTAGTGACAAGATCGCCCTGTGGCTGTTGGGCATGGCGTGGAGCTGGGGCTTCATCGGCGTGTGGGGGCCGGTGACGGCCTATACCGCCGAAATGTATCCGACCCGCATTCGCGGCGTCGGTAACGGCTTTTCCTGGGCCGTAGCGTTCCTAATAGGTGCGGTGCTGTGGCCGTTCGTCTCTGTCTATCTGCGCGAGACAACGGGTTCGTTCGTCGCCGCGTTTCTGCTGATCCCGGTGATCTTGGTGGTGATGGCCACGATCATCTGGTTTTACAGTCCGGAGCACGCCCGCAAGGAGCTCGACGCGATCAGCGTTTGACCTACCAAGCGTTTGGTTCGAGCTTGACGCGGGCACGGTGGAAAGTCAGTCTGCGGTCTTCGATCACTACGGTCGTTGCGGAGAACGATCCATGAAACTGATGTGGTTTCACTTGATGCCCTACACCGAGCTGCCCGACGATTTTCGCGAGAAGCACCCCTCGGTGTGGGTCGACATCCATTCCTCGCTGTTCGACCCGCGGCGCGCCCATCACATGTACAACGACTTCATGGACGAGCTCGAATTCGCCGCCGAGTGTGGGTTCGACGCGGTGTGCGTCAACGAGCACCACTCGAACGGCTACGGGCTGATGCCGTCGCCCAACCTGATCGCCTCGGCGCTGGCCCGCCGCACGACAGACACGGCACTCTGCGTGATGGGCAATTCCTTGGCGCTCTACAACCCGCCGACCCGGGTCGCCGAGGAATTCGCGATGATCGACGTGATCTCGGGCGGGCGCTTGATCGCCGGCTTCCCGGTCGGCACGCCGATGGACACCTGCTTTGCCTACGGCCAGAACCCGAGCAGTTTGCGGGACCGTTATTACGAGGCGCACGATCTGGTATTGCGGGCATGGACCGAGACAGACACCTTCGCCTTCAACGGCCGCTTCAACCAACAGCGGCACGTCAACATCTGGCCGCGGCCGGTGCAAAAGCCGCACCCGCCGATCTGGATCCCGGGCGGCGGCTCGATCGAAACATGGCGCTGGTGCGCGGAGATGGACCACGTCTACGCCTACCTGTCCTATTTCGGTTACCAGGCCGGGCAGGTGACGATGGACGGGTTCTGGCAGGAGATGGACCGGCTCGGCAAGGACCGGAACCCGTACCGCGCCGGCTTTCTGCAATTTGTCGGGGTCGCTGAGAGCCGCGAGGAGGCCTACCGGCTCTATCGCGAACCGGCCGAGTACTTTTACGGCCGCTGTCTGCACGTCGACCCGCGTTTCGCGGGGGCACCCGGCTATACCAGCGAGGCGACGCAGCGGGCCGGGGTCGTCGGCCAAGTCGCCCAGGTGGCGCGGATGCGCCGGTTCGACACCCTGGCGCGCGAGATGGATGCGATCGTCGAGAAGGGCTATGTGATCATCGGCTCGCCGGACGAGGTCGCTGCGCAACTCAAGGAAGTCGCAACCAATCTCAATGTCGGCCACCTGATGTTGCTTTGCCAGTTCGGCAACATGGGCAAGGATCTTGCCAAGTACAACACGAAGCTCTTCGCCGAGAGGGTCATGCCGCAGCTGACCGACACGTTCTCAGAATGGGAAGACCGGTGGTGGCCGCAGCCGATGAACCGGGAGGCGCGGGCATCGCTGACCCCGTTCCAGCCCGCGGCGATGGCGGCGGAATAGGGTCGCACCAGTGGCGAACGAATTGGAGACATTCTCCGTCGACCTCAACGGCTTTTCCAGCCGCGTCTGGAAAAAGGGTCAGGGACCGGCGCTCGGCTTCCTTGCTGGCTTTGGCGGGTTGCCGCGCTGGATCCCGTTTCTCGACGTATTGGCGCGTGAACGCACAGTTATTGTGCCGTCATTGCCCGGCTTTCCCGGTGGCGAACGCGGTCACAGCGTGCTCGACAGCCACCTCGACTGGGTGCTGGCGGTTCGCCACCTGCTGCAGAAGGCAGGGCTCGATGGCGCCGATCTGGCCGGCAGCTCGGCTGGCGGCTCGTTTTGCGCCGAGATCGCGGCGATCTGGCCGGGTTCGGTTCGCCGCCTTGCACTAATCGCCCCGTGGGGGCTGTTCGACGAAAAGGAGCCGATGACCGACCCTTGGGCGCAGCGGGCTCCCGAGGTGCCAGGGCTGCTCTGCGCCGACCCCGAGCGCTGGAACCAGCTCAAGGCCGAGCCCGAAGGCGTCAACTCGCCCGAATGGCCGATCGAACAGGTGCGCGCCAGCGAAGCAGCGGCGCGCGCTTTCTGGCCGCTCGGCAATACCAGACTGGAAAAGCGCCTGCCGCTGATCGCGGCGCCGACCCTGCTGATCTGGGGTGCCGAGGACCGCATCGTGCCGCGCAGCTATGCCGACCGCTTCGCCGCGGCGATCGCCGGACGCACGGAGATTCGGACGATCCCTGGTGCCGGGCATCTTGGCGAGCTCGACCAGCCGGACGAGGTCGCGGGGGCGATCTTGCGCTGGATGAGCTGAGGTTGCGTGACGCCCCTCACCCCGCGCAGCGGGAGAGCCTGCCCCGGACCAGATCCGGGGGTGAGGGGCAGCAGGTGATAGAAGGAGGATCGCTAACCCGATGATCAAACGGTTTCATGCGCTCTATGTCGGCCAAATCGAGCTCGACAATATCGGCCGCGACGGGACGCCGGCGAACGACCGCCGCTATCCGAACGAGCGCCTGAGCGAGGTCTTCTGGGCCGCGCGCGATGTCGCCCGGCTGATGGACGAGCTCGGCTATTACTGCTTTTGGACCGCCGAGCACCATTTCCAGCGGGAAGGCTATGAGTGTCTGCCTAACCTGATACAGCTCGGGCTGTGGCTCGCCACACAGACCCGGCGCTTGAAGTTCGGCTGCGCTTTCAACATCCTGCCGATGTGGCATCCGATCCGACTCGCCGAAGACTACGCGATGGCCGACATCGTGACCGACGGCCGGGTCATCATGGGTGTCGGGCGCGGCTATCACACCCGCGAAATGGAAACGCTTGGTGCGCCGCTGCTCGATACCGAAGCCAACCGCGCGATTTTCGAGGAGGGGCTCGATCTTCTGTTGAAATGCTTCAACGAGGAGGCGTTTCACTTCAAGGGCAAGTATTTCGAGTGCCCGCCGCCGGTTCCCTATCGCGGATACAAGCTCGAAGAAATCACCGTCGTCCCGCGGCCCAAGCACCTGCCGGTCGAGATCTGGATGCCGATCGCCAGTGGCAAGACGATCGACCTGATGGCGCAAAAGGGTCTCAAGGCCATGGTTACATTGAATGGCGAAAAGATTCTCGACGACGTGGTGCGCGCCTATCATGCCGCCTGCGCCCGCCATGGCCGCCCGAAACAACTCGGCGAGGACATGATCTGGGGTGCGGGCATCTATCTCGCCGACACCCAGCAAGAGGCGGTGCGGCGGCTCGAGCCCTCGCACGACGAACGCTACAAATGGTTCGCACCCTTCGGCTTTGTCCGCTACGCCGACGAGCAGGGCCGGACCTGGGGCACGCCCGGAGCGCCGGCGCGGGTGCCCTCGCTCGCCGACGGCGTGCAGCAGAAGGCTTGGTTCTGCGGGCCGCCGTCGCAGGTCATCGACGGCATCAAGTCGATCGAGGCAAAGTACCCGGGGCTCGAGGACTTCATGATCCATTGGGCCGAGGGGCTGCCGCCCGACGAGTTCAAGGAGCAGCTGCGCTGGTTCGCCCGCGATGTGATGCCGGCGTTCAATCGGAGCTGACCGAGGAGACCGGACGATGAAATTCGGACTGTTCTACGAGCACCAGCTGCCGCAGCCCTGGGGCGAGGAGTCCGAGCTGCGGCTCTATCAACAGGCGCTCGACCAGATCGAGCTCGCCGATCGCTTGGGGATCGACTACGTCTGGGAGGTCGAGCATCATTT
This sequence comes from uncultured Alphaproteobacteria bacterium, assembly GCA_963703745.1. Classification (GTDB taxonomy): domain Bacteria; phylum Pseudomonadota; class Alphaproteobacteria; order ATCC43930; family CGMCC-115725; genus AP-15. The sequence continues at coordinate 358,717 of CAVPFL010000005.1, forward strand.
CCTCGAGGAATATTCGCACTCCTCGGCGCCCGAGGTGTTTCTCGCCGCCTGCTCGCAGCGGACCAAACGCATCCGGCTCGGTCACGGCATTACCCTGATGCCGCCCAACTACAATCACCCGGCCCGCGTCGCCGAGCGCATCGCCACACTCGACCTCGTTTCGAACGGCCGCGTCGAGTGGGGCACCGGCGAGTCGGCGACGGCAGTCGAGATGGGTGGCTTTGGGGTCGATCCCGACGACAAGCGGGCGATGTGGGAGGAGGCGACCCGCGAGGCCGCCAGCATGCTCGCGATGCGCCCCTATCCCGGGTTTAACGGACGCTGGTTCGACATGCCGTGCCGCAACCTGGTGCCGAAGGCGGTGCAGCGGCCGCACCCGCCGATGTGGGTGGCGTGCTCGCGGCGCGAGACCATCCATTTGGCGGCGCGCAACGGGCTCGGCGCGCTGACATTCTCGTTCCTCGATCCCGACCAGGCGGCGAAGTGGGTCGAGGAATATTACGACATCATCAAATCGGATGAATGCGTGCCGATCGGCCATTGCGTAAATCCGAACATCGCGATCGTTACCGGTATGTCCTGTCACCAAGAAGAGGCCGAAGCGATCCGCCGCGGCCTCGACGGGTTCCGCTTCTTCGGCTACTCGCTTGGCTATTACGCGCTGTTCGGCGAGCATCGGCCGGGCCGCGCCGATCTCTGGGAGCGCTTTTTGCAGGTCAAGGACCAATTGCCGGACAATGCCGGGCGCGGCGGCATCGGCACTCCCGACCAACTGCGCGCGCATTTGGCGCGCTACGAGAAGGCCGGCATCGACCAGGTCATGTTCATCCAGCAGAGCGGAGCCAACCGCCACGAGCACATCTGCGAATTGCTCGAGGTGTTTGCCGAGCGCGTCATGCCCGAGTTCAAGGAGCGCGATGAGGTTCGCGAGGCCGAGAAGCGGCGCGCGCTCGCGCCTTATATCGAGGCCGCATTGGCGCGCAAGCCGAAGATAGCGCCGCTCGAGGACGCCGCGATCCCGCGCGTCGAGGCCTTGGGGCGCAAGGCACCCTCGCCGCTCCTCAATTCCGACCGCGGCGGCGCGATCCCGATCCCGACCCAAGACCCGCTCACCGCTCGTAAGGCTGCGGTGGGAAGCTGAGCCGGACCGTTGAGCGCCGGCGTCTCGCGATGCTTACCTGACCCTCAGATCGAGATTACGGCCCGCGACGCACAAGAGGGCCGAGCAGGGCGCCGAGGGGCTCCCCGCGTTCGAAGACTGGGACGCCAGGTCGCTTCGTAGCCCTCGCCCGCGTTTGAGCTGCGCCTCTTGCGAAATGGTTGATCGCTACAGCGCGATTTTCGTATTAAAGGCAGTGCCAGTATAGCCGGGCAAAAGCCCACGCCTTCAGAATACAGAACGCGGTGCAGCGGCAGCACATAACCGGCGAGTTCAACCCCGACGCCGAGCTTCCCTATGAATTACGCCTCCGCGATTTCGAGATGGCGATGCAGGACGTGTATGATTTTTTGTTCGATGTCAACCAACTGCTCCTAGGGAAAGGCTTGCACCGTATGGATGACATGCTGCGGCCGGCCGCCATGTCCGGCATGCTCTCAGATATGCTGACGGCGAGCATGGCGAAGCATTCGCGGACACTCGTAGAGAATCGCCACTTCAACGGTCATCCCGACCTGATCGTGCAAGGCCGTTATTCTCAGAACTCTGTGCGCGCCGGCGAGCACGGCATCGAGATCAAGAGCACCCGCAAATCGGGTGGTGCCGTCGATACTCACGGCGCCCGCGATCAGTGGATGGCCGTCTTCGTGTACAAGACCGACCACACCACCGAGCCGGCCGAACAACGAGAGCCGATGCGGTTCACCGAGGTATATCTTGGGCGCGTGACCGTCGGAGATTTCCGGCGCAACCCGCGCGGCGAACTCGGAACCCGCACCGCGACGCTAGACAGGGCCGGAATTCGGAAGCTGCGCACGAACTGGATTTATCGGAGCCAATGAGCGCAGTCTGCGTAGAGTCCGCCCTTCTCATGAGTGGCAGGGCAGCCCCACGAGGCCAGCAAAGGCTTTGCAGCCCATCTCGAGGTACTGCAGGTCCCGATCCGTCCCGACCGCTCGGTAACCGACTGCGTCGGCTGCAGCAAGCGTCGAGCCACTGCCGGCGAACGGGTCGTAGATCACCCCGACACCCAGGGGCAGCGAGGCCCGGACGATCTGGCGGAGAAATCGTTGCGGCTTGAGCGACGGATGCGGAGCGATCTCCTTTTCCCGGCCGCGTGTAGGCGAACACGGGATCACGTCTTTCAACGGCTCGCCACCGGGCAGTCGCCGCAACCCGCCGGTACCCCAGCGGCGGAGATTTTCTGCCACGGTTCCCTCGATCGGCTTGCGAAATATTCCCCACGGTTCCCAGCATGAGCGAGGCATCACCGAAATCTCCGGGAAGTCCTCCTCAGAGCCTTTCGGCTTGTAGCCGCCCCGCAGGGTTTGGACGAGTCGAATGATCTCGCCACGCTTTTCGAAACCGGCATTCTGGAGCGCGTGGAACGTCACTGTCGACAGCAACGGGTTGGAAGCGATGAATACGTGTCCACCGGGCACGAGCGTCCGAAAAGCACTATCAGCCAGAGTGCTGAAGAACGCGTGCAATGCCGCCAAGTCCTCGCGCGACAGCACCGTGAACCGGGGCAGCGGCCGGCGCTTTACTCCATCAAAAGAGGGTGGAATGCGCCACACACCGCCGCGACCGGCGCGCAGCTTCTCGTGGTCCTTCTCTGCGTATTCGAGCACACCGTAGGGGGGGTCGGTCACGATAGCATGCAGCGACGAACCCGGAAGTGCGCTCAGCCAGTGGATCGCGTCGTCAAGGATATAGGTGGCGCGGTCGGAGAGGTGTTGACGCTGCTGCTCGCCAAGGCGCCGGACCAGCTCCCACGTCCGCTCCTCCTGATCGCGCACCAACTCACGCCAACTTCCCTGCCGCGCCGGGCGGCGTTCGGAGCTGCGTAGCCCGAACTCCATCTGCTCTCCTATCATGTTTCGATCATATCGTAGCTTGACATGGGCTAGCTACCATATTTAGAAGATGTTCATGATAGGTTCTAGTACATATAAAAGTGGCGGTCAACCGTAAAGTGTAACCTCTGGTCGTCCCGGACGAGAAGACGAGCACATCTGCAAATCGCTCAAGGTCTTTGCCGAGCACGTGATGCCCGAGTTCAAGGAACGCGACGAGGTACGCGAAGCCGAAAAGCGGCGTGAGCTCGCGCCCTATATCGAGGCCGCATTGGCGCGCCAAACCAAAGATGACGCCGATTGACGACGCCGCGATCCCGCGCGTCGAGGCCTTCGGCCGCAAGGCGCCCTCCCCGCTCCTCAATTCCGACCGCGGCGGTGCCATCCCGATCCCGACCCAGGACCCGCTCACCGCTCGCGAAGCCGCACGGCCCTAATCTCTCACTGATAGTCAAGCCCTCGCCGTCCCGCCTCGCGGTAGGGCTGGCGTCCGGGCGTTTTTCGCGCAACCGCGTCGAATCGCGCACAAGGTGCACCGCAGGCCCGCCCACTGGCGCAGCCGCCCACAGAGGTATCGCGACGCCGTGGACGAGCTCATGACGCTACACGGGGTACATTGAGAATGGCTCGATACCCTGCCGCCGAGCCTTGAGGCGAGTGCCACAGCGGACGCGCTTCGGGCAATTTGCGAGCTCGATCCATCGGAGCTCGAGAGCGTGGAGCCGCCGCGCGGTTTCGGACGCGACTGAAATTAACCAACAAGACCACCCTCGGGGGAAGTAGTTGTTCGGTTGTACTGAACACTTCATTGGTATGTCGAAGGGATTGCCATGAGTATAATTTATCCGGTTTTTCAGAAGGCGAGTTTTTATCTTGAGACATACGATCGTGAGTCATTCTTACCGGACGCCGGTCAACGCTCGCGCGCGATCATTCCCGGCGACGATCCGGGAGACCAGCAGCCGCCCGAGCCGCGCGGCTTCTATTCCGACCCTCACGGGGTCGGCGCAAATAAAGCGTGACAGGACGCCGGGCTAATCAACGCTCGATCGCCCCCAGACGGCGGCTTTAACCCTTCCTTCCCGGCAGCAGAACCCGCTGCTCCAGACAAAGGCGATCGCGAAGAGGAAGCCCTATTCCGCCGGCCCCATCCTGTGATTGCCCATCCTGTGGTTGGTCGATCCCGGACAAACCTTCGCCATCCCTCATTTCCCGCCCAGATCCGCCTGTACGGCTTCGGTCGCGCGGTCGGGATCGCGTATAGCGGGGCGAAGGGTCGCGGTTTTTCCCGCTTATTGCTTCTCCTCGCCGAGCTGACAACGAGCAGCTGTTCGCCTCAGGGCGATTTCGAACTAGACGAGGCCCCGGTGGCAGGCGACCGGATATCTCATTTGGTGGCCAGCAACCTTCCGCGGGGCGAGATCATCCGGGCGGGCGAGCTTATGTTTAAAGTAACATGAATTGTTTGAAAGGTTTGCTTGAAAATTCTTGCCTATCGGCGGGCCGGGGCCAGTTGATAGACCGGCCCCGCACTAAAGCTCACAGGAGCGGACATGTTCGACCGATTGCTTCACATTCTGACCGGAGTCGATGATGCCCATCGAACCGGTGAACGGAGCGATCCCGCTTTTGCTCTTGCCGTGCTGCTCATCGAAGTTGCGCGTAGCGACGACCGGGTCGAGGAATGCGAGCGGGCATCATCGAGCGCGCGTTGGCGCGGCACTTCGGCTTGGAGCGGAGCGAGGTAACCCGCCTCATCAAGGCAGCGGAAGAGGGTGCAATCCAGGCGACAGATCTGTTTCATTTCACACAGATTGTGGTCAAGAATTTCAGCCCCGAAGAACGTATTGGCGTCATCGAGATGTTGTGGGACGTGGCCTATTGCGATGGCGTGCTGACCGGCGATCAAGACGCCCTCATTCGCCGGGTTGCCGGCCTGATCTATGTGTCGGATCGGGAGCGCGGTGAAGCGAGGCGGCGGGTCATGCAGCGCTCCGAGGGGAAATGACAACTGGGAAGAAACGGACGCCGCACGCGAGCCGCTTTGGCGGTATCGGCAGCTGATTGCCCATCCGGTGGTTGGTCGGCCCTGGATAAACCTTCGCCAACCCTCATCCCCGCCTAGCTCCGCCTGTGCGGCTTCGATGCCACGGTCGGGATCGCATATGCGGGAAGGAGAACTGCGGCTCTTCCCGCTTATTGCTTTCTTTCTCGCCGAGCCGACAACGAGCAGCGTGTTCGCTCGAGGACGGTTTCGTCTTACGATCTGTCGGATACCTTGCGAGGGGACCCGGGCCGTTTTCCCCCCTGTAAAAATAGGCTGAATAGGCGGAGTTGACCACCCAGGGATCGCGGTGGTTACCTGTATCCGAAACATCAGAATCTGATCGGGTGGGCAAGATGCAGGTTCGCAACGCGGCGCGGGAGCGCCTGGAAAAGGGCGAAATGTCGCTTGGCGTCGGCATCCGGACGGCGCGCACCGTCGATATCGCCAAGATGATGAAGACAGCGGGCTACGACTGGCTGTTCATCGACCTCGAACACGGCCCGATGTCGATCGATTTCGCGGCCACACTCGCGGTGGCGGCACTCGACACCGGCATTTCGCCGATCGTCCGCGTGCCGTTCATGCAGCACGCGATGGCGACACGTGTGCTCGACAATGGCGCGCTCGGTATCGTCATGCCGCATGTCGACACCCCCGAGCAGGCGCGCGAGATCGTCGACCACCTGAAATATCCACCGATCGGGCATCGCTCTCTCGCCGGCGCGCAGGCGATCTTCGATTTCAAACGAATCCCGATAGGCGAGATGATCGAAGCCGCCAATGCCGCGTTGCTCGTCATTGCCCTAATGGAGACCCCGACCGCGATCGCCAATGCCGAGGCGATCGCCGCGGTACCCGGCGTCGACGCATTGCTGATTGGCACCAATGACCTCGCCGCCGAGATGGGGATACCCGGCGAGTACGGTCATGCTGGAATAGCGGGCGCCTATGAGACGGTGATCGCCGCCTGCCGCAAGCACAATAAATGGCCGGGCATGGGTGGTGTCGATGCCGAGGAGCTGATGCAGAAATACATCGGCATGGGCATGCGGCTCGTGCTGACCGGCAGCGATGGCGGCTTTATGATGGCCGCAGCTGGGCGGCGAGCGGCGCTGGCTCGTGAATGGGGCCGCGAGGCTTAATATTCGCTCGTCACCCTCGCGAAAGCGGGGGTCCAGGGCCACCGCTCACTGCCCGCCCTGGGTTCCCGATTCCGCGGGAACGACGAATTGTGGAGAGGAGGCTCGTTGCCAATGATCATTGACTGCCACGGCCACTACACCACGTCTCCCCGCCAGCACGAGGCATGGCGCGGCGAGCAGATCGAGGCGCACAAGGCCGGCAAGCCGCCGCCGCGGCGCCCCAGTATCACCGACGACGAGATCCGCGAGTCGATCGCCAATGGTCAGCTCAAGGTGCAGCGCGAGCGTGGAACCGATCTGACGATTTTTTCGCCGCGCGCCGCCGGTATGGGACACCATCTCGGTGACGCAACGACCAGCGAAGCCTGGGCCAGTGCCTGCAACGAGCTGATCCATCGCGTCTGCTCGTTGTTCCCAAAAAATTTCATCGGTGTGGCGATGCTGCCGCAGAGTGCGCGCGTCTCACCAAAGAACTGCCTCTCCGAGATCGACCGCTGCGTCAATGAATACGGATTTGTCGGCGTCAATCTGAACCCCGACCCGTCCGGCGGGCATTGGCAGGACCCGCCGCTCGGCGACCGCTACTGGTATCCGGTCTACGAGAAGATGGTCGAGTACGACATTCCGGCGATGATCCATGTCAGCGCGTCGTGCAACCCGACCCATCACACGACCGGCGCGCACTATCTCAACGGCGACACCGCGGGCTTCAACCAGCTGATGAATTCGTCGGTGTTCAAGGATTTCCCGACCATCAAATTCATTATCCCGCATGGCGGCGGCGCGGTGCCGTATCATTGGGGGCGCTACCGCGGTTTGGCGCAGGATGCCAAACTCGGGCTGCTCTCCGACCTGGTGTTAAAGAACATATTCTTCGACACCTGCGTCTATCATCTGCCCGGTCAGGAATTGCTGGCAAAGGTCGTCCCTGTTGATAACATCCTCTTCGCCTCGGAAATGATCGGCGCGGTTCGCGGCATCGATCCGGAAACGGGTCACCACTACGACGACACCAAACGCTACGTCGACCAGCTTCCGTTGTCGCCAGAGGACAAGGCGAAAATTTTCGAAGGCAATGCACGGCGCGTCTACGGCCGCTTGTCCCGGAAGATCCAGCAGCAGTCCGCTACGGCGGTCTGAGCGGTCTGAGCGGTCTGAGCGAGCTGACTCGACCACCCAAGTTGCCACCGGTGGCGACCCACCGGGGTCAGCAAACCGGGTCCACGTCACCGGCTCCAAGGCCGGAAGCCTAGGCCTCCTGCGCGGCCTCGCGAACAAATCGCATCAGCGCACGCGGGTTTGCGACGATTGCGCTCGCTTTGAGACAAAATGCGCGATGATCGCGTGCATCTGCGCCACACAATCATATTCCGTGGCATGACGCCACAGGACGTGATCGCCTTTCGCGCTCGCTGGGCGCTTTACCCGGCTGCCGGCTGTGCCGAGTCGGGAAGAGTCCGGTCATCATGCGCAAGGTTTCGCGGCCGCGGGAAACTCGCGAGCGGACCGTCCCTACCGGCAGGTTAACGACCGATGCGACTTCGTCGTATTGCATGCCCTCCAGCCCGACGAGCAGAATTACCGAACGCTGCTCTTCGGGCAGCCTGGCGATCGCGCGCTTCAGGTCGCGAAGCTCGAGCCTCACGATCTGACCGGACGAGGGAGCCGAATCCGGTTTAAATTTCTGCAATTCCATAATGTCACGCTGGCGCGCGGCCTGGCGCGCGAGGCTGATATGCTGATTGTGCAGGATTGTGAATAGCCAGGCGCGAAGATCGGTTCCTTTCTCCCACAGGTGGATTTTCCCAAGCGCGCGGACAAGACAGTCCTGGACCAGGTCATCTGCAGCAACCGGATCGTGCACCATAGCGCGCGCGTAACGCCTCAGACGCGGTATCAGAGCTTCGATCTGTGAGTAAAGGTTTCTGTCGATGGTAGATTGTTTCGGCCCACGCGATTGCGGTCCCGAGGGACTAGGGCGGTAGAGGTTTTTTGGCTCCGGGTGCGTAGCGTCCAAATTCATCATCGCGCGTCACCGATCAGGCGTTGCCGTGGGTTTCCCAAAAAACTGCCCCGTTGCGCAGCAGCGAAGCATCGGGCGATTTAATCATCTTCACGTCGTACTCAGTGTTAACTGTTGTAAATTTGAGTAAAATTCCGTTGGATAAAATCAGCTAATCGCGAGCGCCAGGGTTCAGCTGGTCGCGGCACTCGGACGTTTCTGTACGTGCTGCCATCCTTGAGACGGGTGGGTGAGGATTACCCGGTCTCCCCGCTTGACGCCGTTGCTGGCCTCGAGTTCCTCCCGAGGTCGCGAATTCCGGGACCTTGCGGCCTGTGCGCGACACCGTCCTTGGCGACTCCAGGGCTCCGATTTGTGGATGCAAGGCTTCGCCGACGGCGGTCGATATCACTCTAGATCTAGGCGGGGGTCTCGGGGGACTAATTCGCCAGGCGTGTTGGAGGTCGGGGTTCATAGCCGTCAAATTCCTCATTGCGGACCACTGGAACTCCGTTGCCGTCAGTTGCCAAACAAGAGCTGCTCGCATTGTGGGGCGCCGAGGCGTTTAATCATCTTCGCACCGGAGCAGGATCGACTGCGGTAAATTCCAGTAAAATTCTGTTTGGTCTGGACCAGGCTGCTCGCGGCGGAGGAGGAAACCGGTAGCCGGATCACCGGCCGGTGAAGTTAGGCGCGCGCTTCTCGACAAATGCTTTCGCTGCTTCCCGGTGGTCTTCGGTGCGACCGGTTTGCACCTGGTGGGCGGCTTCCATGTCGAGCAACTCGGCCAAATCGCCGCTTTCGGCGCAGTTCAGATTGCGCTTCATCAGGCTAAGTGCGATCAAAGGCCCATGTGCCAGAGCCGGGCGAGTTCCATCGTCACCGTGGTTAGCTCTTCATCCGGGACGACACGGTTGACGAGCCCGAGCGTTAACGCCTCTTCGGCCTCGACCGGGCGTCCGGTGAAATAGAGCTCGCGCGCTTTGGCAGTGCCGACCAGCCGGGTCAGAAAGAAGCTGCCGCCGAAATCGCCGGAAAATCCGACTCTGACAAAGGCGGTCACCAGCCTCGCCGAAGTACCGGCGAGCCGCAGATCGCCGGCGAGGGCCAGGGCGAGCCCGGCCCCGGCCGCCGGGCCGTTGATCATCGCGATCGTCGGCTTTGATAGCTCGTGCAGGATGCGAGAGACTTCCATGCGCGAGCGCAGATGCGCCGTCGCCTCCGCCGCGCTGCGCTTCTCCCCGCCTTGCGCCATGTCCTTGACATCGCCGCCGGCACAGAAGGCCCGGCCGGAGCCGGTCAGGACAACCACCTTGACCGCCGGGTCGCCGGCCAGTCGCGGCAGGCCGTCGAGTAGTCCCTGCATGATCGGTGTAGACAGCGCATTCATTCGCTCCGGTCGATTGAAAGTCAGTGTCGCGATGCCGTCCTCAATGGTTTCGAGCAGTTCCGGCAGGACATCCATTTTTTCCTCCATTGTGACGAACTCACGCGGCCAGCAGGGCTTCGAGGCGGCTTCTGATGATCGCCTCGGCCTCGACCATAATCCGCTCGATCAATTCCTTGCAGGTCGGAATGTCGTGGATCAGCCCGGCGACCATGCCGCACCTCCAGGCGCCTGCATCCAACTCGCCGTCCGCATGCCGCCCTGGATGATTGGATGTTTTATTCCGAACAGTTCGGTTATGCGGGTTCTCATCGATTTCGGTCTTTCCTGCTAGCCGCCGCTGCAGTTGAAGGCGCCCCCAATCGGCCGAGAAGAGAAAAGGGGGTTGGCGACGCGAATCTCCGGGGCATAGTGGTCTCGGATAAAGGCGCGAACCTCCTGGCGAAAAGCATCGTCGTCCAGCGAGAACCTCAGATACCCGTCACCACTTCTCGACCCACGGTCGTAGCACGACTTCAAACGCCCAAGTCGACCGATGCTGGCGGTGCAGCTGCAGATAGGTTTCCGCGATGTGGTCCGGATCGACCATGTTGTCGTCGACCGCTGTTCCTGCCCGCCGGTGGGCGCGGGTGCCGTCTTCCTGCGTCCAGCCAATTGCGGCGTCTATCGGCACATTTGCTACGTGGATACCTTGCGGCATCAGTTCCCTCGCCATGCTTTGCGCAAGTCCGGACTTGGCATGGCATGCCATTGCAAAGGCACCGCTCAATGGGAAGCCTTTGAGCGCTGCGCTTGCATTCGTGAAGATGATCGTTCCTTTGGTGCCGTTCGCGTTCGGTTTGTTCTCGCGCATGAGCCTGGCCGCCTGCTGACCCACCAAGAACGCGCTGAACGCCGAGTTTCGAAGTGTGTCGAACGCCATGCTTGGGTCGGCTTCGGTAATCCCCTTTCGAAAGATGCCGGGAACCCTGCCGTCGATGTTGTGCACGACAAGCCTAGGACCTCCGAGGTCTCGAACAACATTCTCAAACAGCAGCTCCACGGCCGCTGGCTCGCTTGCATCGCATGCGTATCGACGCACGCCATGTGTCTTCTCCAGGTTCTGGAGCACCGATTTGTCTGGGTTTCTAGCTGCGATACCGACAGACATGCCGTTCTTCGCAAACAGCCTCGCACAACTAGCGCTGATGCCGGGGCCACCCCCAACGATCAATGCAACGTCTTCTTTGGAAGACTGAGTGTCGCGTTTGGCGGGCGCTGTCATGTGTCGTGCTCCCATACTCTAGGGCGGGGCTCCTGCCTGCTTCCGTGGTTTCACGGTCGGCGGGTGCTGGCGGTAATTGTCGGCTAAGAGGTCAATCGCTTCGGAAATTAGATCGTTAGCGACGCGCTCGGTGCTGGGGGGCAATGTCCATCGCGACAACGGGCGTCAGGTCGCGATGAACAGGTCGAGGCCGGCGAGCGGTCCGCCGGCTTGCTGAATTCGCCCGCCGGTGACGAGGCCTCCGAGGTCAATGGCTGCAAAGCCGAAGCTCTCGATCAGGTCTTTCACGACGCGCTTGGATTCTTCGTCATCGCCGGAGACGAAGATCACGCGCCTGCCTTGGCCCTTGATCGGCCCCTCGTTAAAACGGGCCATACGGATGGAATTGAATGCCTTGACGATGCGCGCTCCTGGCGCAAAGCCAGCCACGATCTCGCTGGCACCGATTCCGCCGAGGTTGGCAAGAACGAGCCTCGGGCTGGTCTCGGCGAAGGGATTGGTGGCGTCGATGAGGACACGACCGTTCCACTCGGGCAGGCCGCGCAAGGCCGGCTCGACGTTTGTCCACGGCGCGGCGAGCAGCACATAGTCCAGACTGGCCGCTTCCTCCACGGTCGCCGCCGAAGCGCCCCTGCCGAGTTCGGTCACCTTGCCGGCAAGCGCGCCGGGACTGCTTCGACTGCTCAACACAATCTGATGTCCGCGGGCAAGCGCCTCGCGCGCAACCGCAAGCGCGACCTCACCTGCTCCGATAATCCCGATCCTCATCGGCCGGTCCTTCGATTTTCCGAGAGGCCTGCCCCTCCGCCATATAGTTAGTTTCGAAAACACACCTGTCAAGCAATTCCAATTCGATACATGCATCGCGTCGGCGATCTCGCCAGGTGACGCGCGGACGGTGTTATCGGGCGGCAACGTCATGTAGAGGGCCAAACACAATATGCAGCTTGTCAGTTGACAGTTTTAAAATAACACCTATTATCCCTGCCATCGTTTCCGCGACTACATGCACGAGGCGGGCAGGCTCCGGACCCCCGCTTGCGCGAGGGTGAGGTGTAGCGAAATTGCAGGAGAGTCCATTGGAAAACAGAAACGCAACAGCTGCACTGATCGGCGCCGGCGATTTCATCGGTGCTGCGATTGCCAAGAAATTTGCTTCCGAAGGGTTCACGGTCCTCGCCGGTCGCCGAAACGGCGACAAGCTGGCGCCGCTGGTGGCCGAGGTCGAGGCGATGGGCGGGCATATCGTCGGACGCTCGCTCGATGCGCGCAAGGAGGACGAAATAGCTGCATTCCTGCAAGACGCCGATGCCGCCGCACCGCTCGAAGTCTGCATTTTCAACGTCGGGGCCAATGTCAATTTCCCGCTGCTCGAGACCACCGAGCGGGTGTTCCGCAAGGTCTGGGAAATGGCTTGCTACGCAGGCTTTCTGGCCGGTCGCGAGGCGGCGCGCCTAATGCTGCCGCGCGGCCGGGGCAATATCTTCTTTACCGGCGCTACCGCCGGCATGCGCGGCGGGATTGGCTACACCGCCTTCGCAAGCGCCAAATTCGGCCTGCGCGCGGTGGCACAGAGTGCGGCGCGCGAGCTCGGCCCGAAGGGCATCCACGTCGCGCATCTGGTCATCGATGCCGGCGTCGACACCGCCTGGGTGCGCGAGCGGATCAAGGAGCGGGAGGGCGAAGCGGCGCTCGCCAATCTCGATCCGGGGAGGCTGATGCGGCCGGCCTCGGTCGCCGAAGCCTACTGGCAGATTTATCAGGAACCGCGTGACGCCTGGTCGTTCGAGCGCGAGATCCGGCCCTTTGCAGAGAAATGGTGAAGCCATGCCCCAAGTAGAGTTCCATTTCGATTTCGGCAGCCCCAACGCCTTTCTGGCGCATCTGGTGATCCCGGAGATCGAGCGGCGGACCGGCGCGAAATTCGAATATGTCCCAGTGTTATTGGGCGGCGTCTACAAGCTAACCGGCAACCGGTCACCGGCCGAGAGCCTCGCCGGCATCAAGAACAAGCCCGACTATGAACGCCTCGAGACAGCGCGCTTCATCAAGCGCCACCGGATCACGCGCTTCCGACATAACCCGTTCTTCCCGGTCAACACTCTGACCATCATGCGCGGCGCCATCGCGGCCCAGAGGCTCGGCGTGTTCGAGCGCTACGTCGACGAAATCTATAGGCACATGTGGTCGGAACCGAAAAAACTCGATGATCCCTCGGTATTGCGGACCGCCTTGCTCGAATCTGGTTTCGACGCAGAGCGGTTCGGCGAACTGGTCCAAGACGCCGGCATCAAGGCGCAATTGCTCGCCAATACGGAGCGCTCGGTCGAGCGCGGAACTTTCGGCTCACCTACCTTCTTTGTTGGCGACGAGATTTTCTTCGGCAAGGATCGGCTCCGCGATGTCGAGGAGATGATCCTCGCGACGCGCTAGCCACGGCGCTGCGATACTGTCGAAAGTTTGAATATTGAACCCCATTTGTTATACAACGACCGGAGGGGTCAACAGGCATTGCGGACAAGAGGATGCGTTGGAACGAGCTTAGCGAAGAAAATTGCTCGATGGCACGCACGGTCTCGGTGATCGGCGACCGTTGGACCCTATTGATTCTACGGGACTGTTTTTTGCGCGTACGGCGCTTCGAGGATTTCCAGGAGCGTCTCGGCATCACCCGACCGATCCTTGCCAGCCGCCTCAAAAAGCTTGTCGACGAATTTGTGCTCACCAAGGTGCCGTACCAGCAACGGCCGGTGCGCTATGAGTATCGCCTGACGCCGAAGGGGCTCGACCTCTACCCGATCGTCATGTCGATCGTCCACTGGGGCGATGTCCACATGGCGGGAAAGAAGGGACGGCCTTTGCTGCACACCCACGATCTCTGCGGCAAGGATTTCGATCCGGTGATGGTGTGCTCCGAATGCGGCGAGCCGCTTGTGGCAAAGCAGGTCCACGTCCATCGCGGCCCCGGCGCCAAAAGCCCGCGACATCTGCCGCTGGAGACCAATCTCCCATCCGCTCGCCGCGTCGCGAAGGAGAAGGCGACGGTCTGAGCCGGCTATACCGTCTTCGGGGTGTTCGCCGCGACACTGGTGCGGTAAGCGGGCCGAGACGTGATCCTCTTCATATAAGTCAGACACGCCGCTGTGACCGGCACCCGATAATCCACCGCCCAGGTCAGGCAGGTGGTAAGCAATATGTCGGCGGTAGTAAACCGTCCACCGACCAGGAACGGCCTCCCGTCCTGCAGTGCTCGCTCGGCATGACGCAGCTGCGTCGCGAAGTAGACGGCCGCACTTTCCAGTACAGCAGGGGCTTCGCCATAGATGTGCTTCAGGTCGCCGTGGCGGCGCATGACGTAGAGACTGGTCGCGTCGAGCTCGGTCGCGGCGTAGAAGCACCATTCGAGCCAGCTCGCCTGCTCGCACGGATCGGGTGGGATCAGCGTGTTCTCCGGGGTGCTATAGGTATTGGAGAGATAGGCGGCGATCGCCGGGCTCTCGGCGATCGTGAAATCACCGTCCTGGAGCAACGGGATTTTCTGCCGCGGGTTGAGCCTGGTATACTCTTGCGTCTTGGTCTCGCCGGTGCGCGGCAGAATTGGCCGGCACTCGTAGTCGAGGCCGAGCTCGTGCAATGCCCAATGGGCGCGCAAGGTCCGACTGGTTCCCACACCCCACAGCACCAGCCGCCGTGGCTCGTCGGTCATGGTCACCACCGCTCGCTATAGGGACGGATGTCGAGCTCGTGAGTCCAGCCGTCGCGCGACTGGTTGTGTATTGCCCAGTAGGCTTCGGCGACGGAGCTGGTCTGGATCAAGCCGTCCGGCGGCAGATCCGGCATCGTTCCGGTGACGGCGCTGAGTCGCCTGTGGATCGCCTCGCTGTCGACCGCGCCATCGATGATCAGATGGGCGACGTGGATATTCTTCGGCATGAGCTCGCGCGCCATGGACTGTGCGACCCCGCGCAGGCCGAACTTGGCGGCCGCAAAGGCGGCGAAGCCGGCGCCGCCGCGCAGGCTGGCGGTCGCACCGGTGAACAGGATGGTGCCGCGACCGCGCGGCACCATGTAACGCGCCGCTTCGCGGCCAGTTAGGAAGCCGCCATAGCAGGCGAGCTCCCAAGCCCTGAAAAACAGCCTGCCGGTAGTCTCGATCAACGGCGTCTTGACGTTGGCGCCGGCATTGAAGAGACAGATCTCGACGGGTCCCAACTCCGCCTCGACTTGAGCGAAGAGCGCCTGGACTGCCTCTTCATTGCGCACGTCGCTGCCGACAGCGCGCGCCACGCCACCGGATGCCACGATCTCCTGCACAAGGCTCCGAGACTTCTCGGCATCGCGCCTCGCCACACAGACCCGGTAGCCCCCGGCCGCGAAGCGCCGGGCCACCGCGGCACCAATCGCGTCTCCGGCGCCGACCAGCAGGGCTACTCCGCTCATCTCGCTTTCGGACATCCGTCACACATCCCGTTAAGTTTGAAAATCACACTGAGGTTACCCTGTCTTCGTCGAAAGCAGAAGCTTTTTAGAGCCACACCGGCTCGTCACGAGGTCTTCTGCTTTGGAGAACGATCTTGCGGCTGCAATCTTAACTCCGATATAGGTTCTGCAAACAAACCTATGGTGCACAAATGGCGGGTCCATTGGCGGGAATTAGAGTGCTCGATCTGACCAGCGTGGTCTCGGGGCCGTTATCAACCATGTTCCTCGCCGACCAGGGCGCGGAGGTGATCAAGATCGAGCCGCTCGGTGGCGACATTACCCGCCACAGCCGGCAATCGATAAGCGCTTCGGGGGAATTCTCGGCCTTGTTCGTCTCCACGAACCGGGGCAAGCGGTCGCTGGCGCTCGATCTCAAGCGGTCGGAGGCCGCAAAGATCATGCGCAGGCTGATCGCAAGCGCCGACGTGCTGGTACAAAACTTCCGGCCCGGCACGATGGAGCGCCTCGGCCTGGGCGAGCCAACACTGCGTGCCTTCCATCGGCGCCTGATCTATGTCTCGATCAGCGGCGCCGGCGAAAGCGGGCCTTATGCAGGCAAGCGCGTCTACGACCCGATCATCCAGGGCCTGTCCGGCTTCGCCGATGTCCAAGCGGACCCGGAGACCCGCCGGCCGCGCATGATCCGCACGATCGTCGCCGACAAGACTACGGCGATCTTTGCCGCTCAGGCGGTGACCGCCGCACTCTTCACCCGCGAGCGGACCGGCCTGGGGCAGCACATCCGGTTGGCGATGCTCGACACGATGATCGCCTATCTCTGGCCGGAAGCGATGACGCAGTACACCGTGGTCGGACATGAGGCAAGCACCGCCGACCCCACGGCGCGTCCCGAGCTGATCTTCGCGACTACAGACGGCTACATCACCGTCGGTACCATCTCAGATTCCGAGTGGCGCGGCTTTTGCGCTGCTTCGGAACGAGCGGATCTCGCCGAGGATCCGAGGTTCAACACGCCCGGTGGCCGGGCGGTCAACGCCACCGAGCGGATTCTGCTGATGGCGGAGATCATCAAGCAACGCCCGACCGCCGATTGGCTGCAACGGCTCGACACGAATGATGTCCCGTCGGCGCCAGTACTGGGTCGCAATGAGGTGATCGACAACGAGCAGGTATTGGCACGGGAGCTGATTGCCGAATTCGATCATCCAGATATCGGCCGTGTCCGCCAGCCCAAGCCCGCGGCTCGCTTCGACCGCACCCCAGCTGGAATTCAAGGGCCGGCGCCGCGCATCGGCGAGCACAGCGCGACAATTCTTGCCGAGCTGGGCTTTCAGCAGCCCGAGATCGAGCGGCTGGCGGCCGAAAAGATCGTGCGCTTGGCGTCCTTTTAGGGCCTGACGCGAGACTGCGGCGACAACTCGGCTCGGTCAATGCGATGCCGCCGCCGGCGCCTTACCGGGAGCGACGTTGCGGAGCAACGGAACCAGCAGAGTGGCGACGACAAACGCGGCCATGATCGCGCGAAAGGCGTCGGCATAGGCGAGGGTCGAGGCCTCGCGATAGGCGAGCAGCCAGAGCTCTTTCAGAGCAGAAACGTGACCCCCGCCGAGACTGCCCGGAAGTGCCGCATAGCGCAGTGTGAGGACAGCGATCAAACGGTCCATCGGCCCGTTCGCCGGCGTCAGATGCGACGCGATCATATTGAAATGGAAATTGGTTCTGTCGTTGAGGATGGCGCCGCACACCGCGATGCCGACGGCGCCGCCGAGATTGCGCATCATGTTGAACAGCCCGCTCGCATATTTGAGGCGTTCCGGCGGCAGGCTTCCGAGTCCCAAATTCACCGCCGGCGCCACGGCGAATACCTGCGGGAAGCCGCGCAGGATCTGCGGGATCAGTAGCTCGCCGCCGCTCCAGTCGCTGGTGATGTAGCTGTAGGCCCACATCGACACGCCAAACAAGGCAAGGCCGAACATCATCAGCCACCGCGTGTCGAATTTGCGCGCCAGCAAAACGTAGACAGGAACTCCGATCAACGAGGCGGCGCCGGTCGAAACGATCGCAAGCCCGATCTGCCAGGCGCTGTAACCGCGCACATAGCCGAGAAAGAGTGGGGTCAGATAAATCGTTGAGAAAATGCCAATGCCGGTGACAAACGACAGAAAGCAGCCGACCGCGAAATTGCGGTTTTTCAGCGCCCGCAGATCGACAACCGGCCGAGCAAAGGTTAAGCTGCGGATAATGAACAGCACGCCGGCGATCGCCGCGATCCAAGCACAATGCCTGATCGTCGCATCGTCGAACCAGTTCCACCGCGCCCCCTCCTCCAGAACGTATTCGAGCGTGCTCAGGGCGACCGCCATCAGCGCGATGCCGGGGTAGTCGGCGTCCTTCAGCAGCGTCCAATCGGGTTCGTCCATCCGGATCAACAGCACGGCGAGGATTGTCACGACAATCCCCGGCACCAGGTTGACATAGAATAGCCAATGCCAGTTCCAAGTATCGGTGATCCAGCCGCCGATGACGGGACCGAGTACCGGGGCGAGTGAGGCAATCGTGCCGACCACCGCGGCGGAATAGACCCGGCGCGGCCCCTGGAAGAAATAGAATGACGAGGTGAACATGGTCGGGATCATCGAGGCCCCCAGCATGCCTTGGAGCGCCCGGAACGCGATCATGCTCTCGATATTCCAGGCGAGAGCGCACAACAGGCTGGTAACCGTGAAGCCGGCGGCCGAGGCGGCGAACAGCCAGCGGGTCGAGAACACCCGGGTCAGCCAGCCGCTGAGCGGTATCACGACGATCTCGGCGATCAGATAGGCGGTCTGCACCCAGCTGATGTCGTCCTGCGCCGCCGAAAGCCCGCCGCCGATATACTGCAATGACGAAGCGACAATCTGGATGTCAAGCAAGGCCATGAAGCCGCCGAAGCAGATCACGACGAACGGCAACAGGCTTTTGAGCCAACCGGCGGTGTCCGACATTGGGGTCACTCCTCGACTGGAGCGCCGGGCTTTGTATCGACGCTGACCGTTGTCGAGAGGCCCGGCCGCAGCTCTCCGAGCCTCGCGTCATCGAGCCCGATGCGTACCGGCACCCGCTGCACGATCTTGGTGAAGTTGCCGGTGGCATTCTCCGGCGGGATCACGCTGAACACCGCCCCAGTACCCGGCGCCAGGCTCAGAACATGGCCGTGGAAGACCTTGTTCGGCAGGACGTCGGCGACGACTGTCCCGGGTTGCCCTGGCCTCATATCAGCGAGCTGATCCTCTTTAAAATTGGCGTCGACCCACAGCCCATGCGCCGGGATCACGCTCACCAGATACGCTTCGCGCGCGACATAGGCGCCGACCTGCGCAGCGCGGTTGCCGACATAGCCGTCGATCGGCGAGCGGATTTGCGTGTAGCCTAGGTTGAGCTGCGCGGTGCGGAGGTCGGCCTGTGCCATGGCGAGGCTCGCCTGGGTTTCTCCGATCTCGGTGTCGATGACCGCCAGCTGCTGCTTACCAGCAACGAGGTTTGCCTCCCCCGCACGCACCGCCGCGGTGGCCTTGTGGTCGGCGGCGAACGCCTTCTGGTCGTTCTGCACCGTGCCATAGGTTGTCAACGCCAGAGCGTGATAGCGGGCGGCATCGGCGCGGGCATAGCCGGCGTCGGCCTGCTTTGCCGCCAGATCCGCTTCGGCCTGATCGATCATCGATTGCTGCAGCGTGTATTTCGCATGCAGGTTGGCAAGCGCCGCGGTCTGGTTCTGAACGACCGCTTCGGCATGCGCCAGAGCAGCCTTGTAGTCGCGGTCGTCCAGCGTGATCACGAGCTCGCCGGCTTTGACGAACTGATTGTCAGCGACCAGGATCTGCGAAACGAAGCCGGCCACATGCGGCGACAACGCGGTCACATTCCCGCCGACATAGGCGTCGTCGGTGCTTTCGATGAAGCGGCCAGTCGTCCACCAGTACCGGCCGTATCCGATGCCGCCCAAAATGATCGCCAGTGCGAGGCCGGCAAGCGCCAGTTGCTTGCGCCCGAAGCGCAGCCGGCGTTTCACCGGGGCGGCGGTCGCCACTCGTTCGAGGACGATGGTATCCATCACCGCCTCCATCGCCTTCCCTTAAGGCACCGCAACCGAGTAGCGACGCCGGGTGCGCGCGTCGGCAGCCGGTCCCGCGGCCGAACGGAAATCCGGCGGCACAAGAGGGCGGCCGCTTTTGCGGTCGATGAGCAGCGGATCGGCTTCCCCTCCGGTCTGCGCGTCGACGATCACGACACTCGCTCCCTCAGGGGCGAAATGCTTGTTGCCCCAGGCGAGCAATGCCCACAGCACCGGCCGAAAGTCGCGTCCGGCTCGCGTCAGGACGTATTCGTCGCGCGGCGGTCTCTCGCTGT
Organism: uncultured Alphaproteobacteria bacterium; assembly: GCA_963703745.1. Classification (GTDB taxonomy): domain Bacteria; phylum Pseudomonadota; class Alphaproteobacteria; order ATCC43930; family CGMCC-115725; genus AP-15. Next base: position 378,403 of record CAVPFL010000005.1, read on the forward strand.
AGCGTCGGCGTTCGAGCAGCCCCGCTTCGACCAGGGCCTTGAGCCGTCGCGTCAGGATATTGGGCGCAATCCCGAGGCTCTCCTGAAACTCATCGAACCGGCTCAACCCGAGCGACGCATCCCGCAGGATCAGGATGCTCCACCACTCCCCGACCCGCTCCAGGCTGCGGGCGATCGGGCATTGCATGTTGCCGAAGCTCTTGTGCCGCATGGGTTCGCACCCCGTAACTTGCATGTTGCAAGTTACATAAGCCACTAGCTATCATTATGCAAGTTATTTTTGACCGAACAGGTATCGCAACCTCCCGCGTCTCGATCGTGGATAGGATCGGGGTTTCTCGCGTTCGCGTGTCAAACCTCTTCGAAACATACGGAGATGCAAATGGCGCGAAGCGACATCACGGCTCGGTCGACGACCCCGGCGCCGGCAAAGATTCCGATCGCGCTGACCGTTAATGGCGTCGAGACGCAGCTAAAGGTCGCGCCGTGGGTGACCCTGCTTGACGCGCTCCGCGATCATCTTGACCTGACCGGCACCAAGAAAGGGTGCGATCACGGCCAATGCGGCGCGTGCACCGTGCTGGTGGATGGGCGGCGGATCAATTCCTGCCTGACGCTCGCCGTGATGCAAGACGGCGCCAAAGTGACCACCATCGAGGGCCTGGCGACGGATGGCGCGCTGCATGCGCTGCAGCAGGCGTTCATCGACCACGACGCGTTCCAGTGCGGCTATTGCACATCCGGGCAGATCTGTTCGGCCGCCGGCCTGATCGCCGAGGGCAAGGCGAAGAGCGCCGATGAGATCCGTGAACTGATGAGCGGCAACATCTGCCGATGCGGCGCTTATCCCAACATCGTGCGGGCGATCCAGCAGGCGATGGAGCAATCATGATCAATTTCCAGTACTCACGCGCCAATGACGTCGCCGACGCGGTGCGCCAGATGGCCGCCGATCCGTCGGCCAAATTCATTGCTGGCGGCACCAACTTGATCGATTTGATGAAGGAGGACGTCGAACGCCCGACGAGGCTGATCGACATCTCGCGTTTGCCGCTAAAGAGCGTCGAGGAAACGGCGGGCGGGGGACTGCGGATCGGCGCGCTCGTGCCGAATTCCGATCTCGCTTATCATCCGCTGATCGTGCAGCGCTATCCGATGCTCGCGAGTGCCATTCTGGCGGGCGCTTCGGCGCAGTTGCGCAACATGGCGTCGACCGGCGGCAACCTTCTGCAACGCACTCGCTGCTATTACTTTTACGACACTGCAACCCCCTGCAATAAACGTGAGCCCGGCAGCGGCTGCTCCGCGATCGGGGGCCTCAACCGTATGCATGCGATCCTCGGCACGAGCGAGGCCTGCATTGCCACGCATCCCTCCGACATGTGCGTGGCGCTGGCGGCACTCGACGCCACGGTTCATGTGGCTGGGCCGGCCGGGGCACGCGCGATTGCGTTTTCGGATTTCCATCGGCTGCCGGAGAACGCGCCGCAGCGCGACACCAACCTCCAAGCGAACGAGATCGTAACGGCGGTCGAGCTCCCGGCCCGGGGCTTCGTGGCCAATTACACCTACCTGAAAATCCGCGATCGCCTCTCCTATGCATTCGCGCTCGTGTCTGTCGCGGCGGCACTGGAGCTCGAAGGAAACACGATCAAAGAGGCTCGTCTGGCGCTCGGAGGCGTCGCGCACAAGCCTTGGCGCGACCCATCGGCTGAAGCGGAGCTGCGCGGGCAAGCCGCCAACCAATCGACGTTCACCCGTGCCGCGAATGTCTTATTGCGCGACGCCAAGGGCTTCGAGCACAACGCCTTCAAGATTGATCTCGCGCGCCGCGCCATCGTCCGTGCACTGACACAGGCGGCGGCCGGCACGCCTCAGTCGCAGTCCAATAAAAAAATTCGGTGAGCAGGAGCAGACCCATGACGACTTACATCGGCACCGCCACATCCCGCATCGATGGCCGCGCCAAGGTCACCGGCGCCGCGAAATACGCCGGCGAGTTCAATACCGCCGGTCTCGCCCATGCCAGTCTCGTCACATCTACCATTGCCAAGGGCCGCATCGCGCGCATCGACGCGAGTGCCACGCTTTCCGTTGAAGGCGTAATCGATGTGCTGACGCATCAGCATCGGCCAGTCATGGCAAGCGCTGACAGCGCCTACAAGGACGACGTAGCTCCGGAAGGAGCGCCGTTCCGGCCGCTTTTCGACGACAGGGTCTTGTTTGACGGGCAGCCGGTCGCGCTGGTGGTCGCCGAGGAGCCGGAGATCGCGCGCTTCGCGGCGGCGCTGGTCCGCGTGGAATACGGCAAAGAAGCACACGTCACGGATTTGCATCGCCGGCGTCAGGCGGCCATCGCGTTGGCTTCCCCCGCAAACCCGGCCGAGAACCCGTTCGCCCCGCCAAAGCCGCGGGGCGCGGCCGAGCAGGCGTTCGCCGCCGCCTCGGCACGCCACCGCGGCGAGTATTATGTCCCGATCGAGCATCACAACCCGATGGAGCTGTTTGCATCGACGGTGATTTTCGAGGGGGACGGCAAGCTGGCGATCTACGACAAGACCCAGGGGGTGCAGAACGTGCAGCGCTATCTCTGCAGCGTGCTTGGCATGGAACCGCAGGATGTGCGCGTCATGTCGCCGTTTGTGGGCGGCGCGTTCGGTTCCGGTCTGCGCCCGCAATTTCAAGTGGTCTTGGCCGCGCTGGCGGCGCGCGCGCTGAAGCGCTCGGTGCGCCTCGTGCTGACCCGTCAACAGATGTATGTGCTCGGCTACCGGCCCGCGATGATCCAGCAGATCGAGCTGGGCGCAAACGCCGGCGGAACCCTGGAGGCGATCACGCACGAAGCATTCACGGTGACGTCGCAATACGAGGAGTTCCATAGGCAAGAGACCGGCTGGTCCGGCCTGCTCTACAAGTCCGCGAACGCGAAATACACGCACAAGCTCGCGCGGCTCGATCTTGCGACACCGTGCGACATGCGCGCCCCCAGTGCTGCGACCAGCGTCTATGCGCTCGAATGCGCGATGGACGAGCTCGCGGTCGCCCTCGAGCTCGATCCGCTCGAGCTTCGCTTACGGTGTTATTCGGATCGCGACCAGCACACTGACCGGCCGTACAGCAGCAAGAGCCTGCGCGAATGCTATCGCCAGGGCGCGGCAGCATTCGGTTGGGAGAAGCGCAGCCCGGAACCGCGCTCGATGCGCGACGGCACCGAGCTGGTCGGATGGGGCATGGCGACCGGCGTCTGGGAAGCATTGCAAGTGCCGATCGCGGTGCGCATCGTGCTCACCGCCAACGGCCATGCGGAGGTTTCCTGCGCAACCTCCGACATCGGCACCGGCACCTACACGATCATGGCGCAGGTCGCGGCCGAGATGCTCGGGCTGCCCCTCGATGATGTCATGATCAAGCTTGGCGACTCGTCATTGCCGCAATCGCCGGTCGAAGGCGGATCATGGATTGCGGCCTCGGTGTCGAATGGGATCGCGACGACAGCCGACGCGGTCCGTGAGGAATTGTTGCGTCTGGCAAAGCAGATACCGAATTCGCCGCTCGCGGGCGCAACACAAGACGAGGTCGCGCTTGCGGGCGGCAAACTCGTGAGCAAGCGCGATGCGTCGCGCGCAGTGTCGATTGCAGAAGCGATGCGGCATGGCGGCGTCGACCGCATCGAGCAGGAGAAACCCACTACCTTCGCTGATGACGGATCACATGCGCTCAACACGCACTCGGCGGTCTTCGCGGAAGTGAAGATAGACGAGCAGCTCGGCGTCATCCGCGTCACCCGCGTCGTCAGCGCGGTGGCGGCCGGCCGTATCCTGAACACCAAGACCGCGAGCAGCCAGATTATGGGCGGCGTGGTGTGGGGCATCGGAATGGCATTGCACGAGGAAACGCTCATCGACCACAATTTCGGCCGCATCATGAATGCCAACATTGCCGAATATCATGTCCCGGTGAACGCCGACGTGCACGACATCGAGGTTATCTTCGTCGACGAGCCGGACGACATCGTCAATCCACTCGGCATCAAGGGATTGGGCGAGATTGGCATCGTCGGCGTCGCGGCGGCGATCGCCAACGCGATCTATCACGCGACCGGCAAGCGCGTGCGCGACCTCCCGATCACGCTCGATAAATTGCAGCAGTGAACCGAGGAAAATCGTCCTTGCCTACGAGGGTGTAATCAAATTGGCAGCCTTCTCCAATCGTCGCCCCCGCGAAAGCGGGGGCCCAGAGCAAGTGACTGAAATCCTGGTCCCCGCTTTCGCGGGAACGACGAAACAAGAGACCAACGAGTGACTGGCCGGATTTCCTGACAGCCTCCTACCTCGGCGACCGCGAGGGTACGCATCTGATCCTCCTGCGATCGGGGGGATCTCCGATGTCAGCGGGTCACGATACAGTTTCGAGCGCGAGCGCGATGCCTTGACCGCCGCCGATGCACAGAGTGACGATTCCCCGCTTGAGACCGTCGCGGCGCATAGAGTGGACCAGGCGGGTCGTCAGGACGGCGCCCGTCGCCCCGATCGGATGGCCATGGGCGATGGCCCCACCCTCGACGTTGACGATGTCCTCCGGCAGGCCGAGCTCGCGCATCACGACGATCGCGATGGCCGCAAAGGCCTCGTTTATCTCGATCCGTTCGACATCGCCGAGTTTCCACCCCGCGCGTTCGAGTGCTCGGCGCACCGCCGGGATGGGTCCGAGACCGAACATCCCCGGCTCCACCGCCGCGACGCCGTAGGAGACCAGGCGCGCTACTGGATCGAGACCGCGGCTTTCTGCCCAATTCCGACCTACCACGATCACTGCCGCGGCGCCGCTGTTGAGGCCCGGCGCATTGCCGGCGGTAATGCTGCCGTCCGGCCTAAAGGCGGGTTTTAGCGCTGCCAACGCCCCCAAAGTCGTCTGCGGCCGGTTGTGCTCGTCGGTCTCAAAGAGGGTCGGACCCCTGCGACCGGGGACCTCGACGGCAACGATCTCCTCCACGAACTTGCCCTCCGCCTGCGCCGCAGCGAAGCGCTGCTGCGATCGCAATGCCCACCGGTCCTGCGCCTCCCGGCTGACCTGAAATTCGCGGACGAGGTCCTCGGTATGCCAGCCCGACGCCTGATCCGAGAACGCGTCGTTGAGGCCGTCGCGCAGCATGCTGTCGTAGAGCTGGCCGTCGCCCATGCGGTAGCCCCAGCGGCCGCGCGCGATCAGGTAGGGCGCCAGATCCATGTTCTCCATGCCGCCGGCCACGGCCGACTCGACCGCGCCGGCCATAATTTCGTGCGCCGCTGACACGATCGCCTGCGCGCCCGAGCCGCAGACGCGGTTCACGGTCATCGCGGGGACGGATGCCGGTAATCCGGCACCGACGGCGGCTTGGCGTGCGGGGTTCATCTTGGCGCCCGCCTGAACGACGTTACCCATGACAACCGTCCCGACCTCCGTGGGATCGAGCCCGGCGTGCGCGACAGCGGCTTTGATGGCAATGGCGCCGAGATCGGGCGCCGGAATTTCCTTCAGGCTTCCACCAAAGGTACCGATCGCCGTTCGCAGCGGCGCGATAAGAACGACGGAAGACGGCGACACCATAGATGAACTCTCCGGATCGGAGCGGCCAGCCGGTAAGGCGCGGCGCTCGATTGACAGAAGGGCGTACGCGCACCTAAATAGGCGTAACTACTCTCGTGTCAAGAACCAATGGCGCGCCGCGCGCACCATCATCCGCGCATCCATCGCCGCTCGGGGCTAGTCTCCACCGATGCGTCTCGACGACTTCGATTTCGAGCTGCCGCGCCGGCTGATCGCCGATCACCCGTGCGAGCCGCGCGAGGCGGCACGGCTGCTCGTGATCCCGGCCTCGGGAGAGCTGCAGGACCGACGGATTGCTGATCTGCCGGGCTTGTTGCGGCCCGGTGATCTGCTCGTCTTCAACGACACCAAGGTGATCCCGGCGCGGCTCACCGGGCGCCGCGGGGCGGCATCGATCGAGGTCACGCTCTACCGCGACCTCGGTAGCAATGCGTGGCGCGCCTTTGCCAAGGGCGCGCGCCGGCTGCGCGGGGGCGACCAAATCGTCTTCGCCGAGGATTTCGCCGCTGAGGTCGCCGCGAAACATCCCGAGGGCGACCTGACCTTGCGCTTCGACCTCGAAGGAGAGGCATTCCGCGAGGCGCTCGCCCGCTATGGCGCGATGCCGCTGCCGCCCTATATCAAGCGCCCGCGCGGCGGCGACCCGCGCGATCGCGCCGACTACCAGACGATCTTTGCCCGCGCCGAGGGTGCGGTGGCGGCGCCGACGGCGGGGCTTCACTTCACCCCCGCGCTGCTCGAGGCGCTGGCCGAGCGCGGGATCGGCTGGACGACGCTGACCCTGCATGTCGGGCCTGGCACCTTTCTGCCGGTCAAAAGCGCCGACCTGCGCGACCACAAGATGCACGCCGAATGGGCCGTGCTCTCACCAGAGACCGCCAGACGAATCGAAGCAACTCGGCGCGCCGGCGGGCGCGTCGTCGCGGTCGGTACGACGAGCCTGCGCCTGCTCGAAAGTGCTGCGGCCGAGACCGGCGAGGTGCGGCCCTTTGCCGGCGAAACCCGATTGTTCATTCTCCCCGGTTACCGGTTCCGCGCCATCGACCTGCTGTTGACCAACTTCCACCTGCCACGCTCGACCCTGTTCATGCTGGTCGCGGCACTCGCCGGGCCGGACCCGATCAAGGCCGCCTATGCGCATGCGGTGGCCGCCGGCTACCGCTTCTTTTCCTACGGCGACGCCTGCTTGATTGAACGGCGCTGAGACGGTCGACCTGGAGTTTCGTGATCTTCGGGTGCAGGATTTCGCGGTGACCCAACCTTTTCCAGGGTCGCAAGGGAGGAACCGACACTATGACGACAACACTTCGCCTCGACCGCCGCATGTTCCTCGTGCAGTCGATCTTGGCCGGCGGGGCATTGGTTGGGTCGCGCCGATATTCCCGGGCGGCGGAGCCGGGGGGTCCAGTTGTCGACACCGCCTCGGGCAAGATCCGCGGGGCCGCGGTCGATGGGATCAACGCCTTCAAGGGGGTTCCCTACGGCGCCTCGACCGCGGGGGCAAACCGGTTCATGCCGCCGCAGAAGCCCGCACCATGGGGCGGGGTGCGCGAGGCCCTCGACTGGGACGGCCACGCGCCGCAAGCCTTTGCCGGCCAGCGGCGGCCTGAAATAACGGCTCTGTCCGGTCCTCCGGACAAGGTGCCGGTCAGCGAAGACTGCCTGACCTTGAATTTGTGGACCCCGGGTCTCGATAGCGGAAAGCGCCCGGTGATGGTGTGGTTTCACGGCGGCGCCTTCTCCTATGGCTCGGCCAATTCGACCCGGACGGCCGGAGCCAACCTGGCGCGCCGCGGCGATGTCGTCGTCGTCACCGTCAATCATCGCCTCAACGTCTTTGGATTTCTCGACCTCGCAGAGCTCGGCGGCGAGGAGTTCGCGCATTCGGGCAATGCCGGGGTGCTCGATCTCGTCGCAGCACTCGAATGGGTCCGCGAGAATGTCGCCAATTTCGGCGGCGATCCCGGCAACGTCACGATCTTCGGCCAATCGGGCGGCGGCGGAAAGGTCAGCACGTTGCTGGCGATGCCGGCCGCGAAAGCGCTTTTCAACCGTGCGATCGTGATGAGCGGAGCCGGGATCCGGATGGCCGAGCACGAACGCGCCACCAAGCTGGCCGAGACGGTGCTGGGCGAGGTTGGGCTGACCGCGAACCAGCTCGACAAATTGCAGGCGCTGCCGCTCGAGCGCTTGCTGGCGGCGATCGAGCCGGCGCAAAAGCGGCTGGCCCCGGCGGGCTTCCGGCTGCTCGACCGATACGGGTTCGGGCCAGTGGTCGACGGCCATGACCTGCCGCGCCACCCGTTCGACCCGACGGCGCCCGATGTGTCGGACGATGTGCCGGTCATGGTCGGCGGCACCAAGGACGAGAATGCGATTTTCCTCGCCCCCGAGGATGCGGTGTGGAACCGCACCCTCAGCGAGGACGAGCTGAAGAGGCGAGTTGCCGACCTGGCTGGACAGGACACCGGCGCGGTGCTGGCGCTTTACCGCCAGATGCACCCCGGCATGAACCCGGCGGAGCTGCTGATCGAGATCACGACCGACGCGAGGTTCTCGGTGCGCTCGGTGCTGCTCGCCGAACGCAAGGCCGCCAAAGGCAAAGCGCCCGTCTACATGTACTCGTTCAATTGGCAGACCCCGGTATTGGACGGCAAGCTGATGTCGCAGCACGCGCTCGACGTGCCGTTCGTGTTCGACACGCTCGACGCGACCGGCATTACCGGTCACTCGCCGGCGGCACCGGCGATCGCGGCGACGGAATCGGCGACCTGGGCCGCCTTTGCCCGCACCGGCATGCCCGACAACAGGCTGATCCCCCATTGGCCCGCCTATACGGCGGCCGACAGGGCGACAATGATGATCGACAGCGAATGGCGGGTGCAGAACGACCCGCAGCACGAGGCGCGGCTGTTATGGACCCGAATCGCGCTGGCGTGAGCCCGGAGATCGAGTACTCGGGGTCACGATGATCGACGCGCCGAATTCCACGACGGTGCGGCGCTCAACAGCTAGTGTCCCCTGCGAGGTAATGCTGCGGCGCGCACCGGCATAGTGGAAGCCCTCGACAGTATTCCCGCCAGGGGCACGCCCGCCCGCCTCGGCCCAAGTGCTGTGTCCACCAAAAACGCACTGCATTGTGAGGCACAGGTTTGCTATCAGGGGTAGCGCAGAAATGCGCTCGATCTCCGCAAGGGCTGCTCGATGGCGAACCCGCGGATCGAATCTTCCGCCTTCGATGAAGTAGCGGGCCGCTTCGTCCATTGGGCGGCGCCCCTCAGTGGAAGCGGCTAGCGTATTAGCGGCCAGCTCCCCAAGGGCAGCCTGACGGGCAATAACAGGATAAATCCGTTATACAATATTTTTTTCGCTGAGTGTGAACTACTTCACACATCCCCGACCGTCGCCGGCTGTTCGTATATGGCCGGGTTCGACCGAAAGCGGGGGTTTATGCGAATTGTTCAGATTTCCGACACGCATCTGAGTCGGGACAAGCCATATTACTTCGACAATTGGGCGCCGCTGGCGGTGTGGATCGCCGACCAGCATCCCAATCTCGTGATCCATACTGGCGATGTAACTGTGGATGGCGCCGGCGTCGAAGCTGACCTCAGCTTCTCCGCCCATCTGATGGACGAACTCGGGATCCGCTGGCGCGCGGTGCCCGGCAACCATGATGTCGGCGACCCTCGGCATGCCCGTCAACCGGTCAATGCCGAGCGCCTTAGCGCGTGGCAGCGTTACTTCGGCCCAGATCGCTGGGTCGAAGATGTCGCAGAGGGCGAGCAGCGCTGGCGTATTGTTGGGTTCGACGCGCTGTTGATGGGCAGCGGCGAGCCGGAGGAGGACGAGCAGTCGTTGTGGCTCGGACAGGTGATGGCCGAAGCAGGAAACCGGCGGATTGCCTGGTTCTTGCACCGACCGCTATTTCTCGAGGATCCGGGCGAAGGCGACACCGGTTATTGGTCGATCAAGCCGCAGCCGCGCGGTGCGCTTATGGCGCTGGTGCGGCGGCACCGGGTTGCCCTCGTCGCCAGCGGACATCTGCACAAGGCGCAAGATTTCGCCTTTGAGGGCACGCGCTATATCTGGTCGCCGGCTTCGAGCTTTCTGATTGGCACGCCGCAACCGGAGATGCCCGGTGAAAAGCGGCTCGGCGCCGTGCTCTATGAGCTCGACAACGCAACATTGACGGCTCGGATCGCTGAAGTGCCGGGCCTGACGCAACATTGGTTCGATGGGTGATCGACGAAGTCTACCCGTGCCCGGCAAATGTTTCGAGCTGGCGGGAACGACGAACAAAGGTGCGGGGGCCGGATATGATTACAGCCTCTTTCGCGGGAATGTCGGTTGGGCGCGCTGCAACAAATCTCGGTGATCAGCTGTTCAGAGTGCCAGAGGTCGCGCCTTTAGCCAAAGAAACAGCGGCATGCGAAGCCACGGCGCCATGTGGTTGCAGCCATCACCGAGGTCGGGGACAGGTTCACGAAGCGAGGAGATCGCCAGTCCGGCTCGCTCCAGCGCTATCCCATAGGCTTCGAGAGGTTGACTCCAGCCGGCAAAATGCATCCGCAAACCATCGCGCTCCTCGACACCGTCGAAGCGTTGCCTGCCGAAGTAAGTGCCTTCGACGACAAAAGGGGAGTTCGTCTCTTTGCCGGCGAAATGCCCGTGATCCACAAATGGATGAGAAATTGAAATGATCAGCTGTCCCGTCGGACGTATCACCCGCCTGAATTCCTGCAACGCCGCCGGAACGTCCTCGACGTTCATCAGGAGGTTGTAAGCGACAACGAGATCAAATTGAGCATTGCCGAATGGCAGCTCGGCCGCCGAGGCCACCGCGTAATTCTGCGCGGATTGGGATTGGATGGCGGCCCGGACGAGAGGGCTGACAGGATCGACCGCAGTCACCTCGAAGCCGCAAGCCGTCAACTCACGCGAGATGCGCCCCTCTCCGCAACCCACGTCTAACGCATTGCCGTTCCCACGACCGATGAATGCGGCCAGCGCAGCCCGATAGGCCCAAAATGCGTCATGGTTGGGCTTACGCGCCCACGCCACCCACTCTTCGGCGACCTCGGACCAATGTTTGCGGTCCTCACCTGCTCTGTTCATCGACACGTCTCCGGGCGACGCATCCCGCCATCTCGGTGCCAAGATCGCGGCGTATCATGCGAGCGTGCATGGGTCGCCATAAGCGCCTCCAGTAGGTAAGAAGGCCGGTTCCCGGTCATTTCCCGGTTACCCGTTTCAATTCCCGGTTCGAGGGCTCGTGAATTCCCGGTTATGCCCACCACAAGACTATGTAAGTATCTGACCAAACGTTGAAAATCGTGTTATCCGGCGGACGGATGGGAAATTTTTCCCGGTTTTTCCCGCAACAACTGGGAAAGGCGCGTTGCGGATGATGATCGGCTTTGAGGTGCTGGCTCACGATGGTGCGGCGCGGCGCGGACGCCTCGTGACGGCACATGGCGCGGTCGATACGCCGGTTTTCATGCCGCTCGCGACGACCGGCACGGTCAAGGCGATGACGCCAGAGGGGGTCGCCGCTACCGGGGCGCGGATCGTGCTCGGCAACACCTATCACTTGATGCTGCGCCCGGGTGCCGAGCGGATCGCGGCACTCGGTGGGCTGCACCGCTTTATGAACTGGCCTTACACGATCTTGACCGATTCCGGCGGGTTTCAGGTCATGTCGCTTGCCTCCCGGCGGACCATCGGCGAAATGGGTGTCACCTTCCGCTCGCATCTCGACGGCAGCCTGCACGAGCTGACCCCCGAGCGGTCGGTTGCGATCCAGCATCTGCTCGGTGCCGATGTGACGATGGCGTTGGACGAGTGCACGCCCTACCCGGCGCCGCGCGAGGCGGTCGACAGCTCGATGGAATTGTCGATGCGCTGGGCCGCACGCTCGCGCCGCGCCTTTGTCGAGCGGCCGGGCCACGGGGTGTTTGGGATCGTGCAGGGCGGGGTTCATCCCGATCTGCGGCTGCGCTCCGCGGCCCGGCTGATCGAGATCGGCTTCGACGGCTATGCGATCGGCGGGCTGGCGATCGGCGAGGGACAGGCGACGACCTTTGCCGTACTCGACGCGACCGTGCCGGCATTGCCGCAGGACCGACCGCGCTACCTGATGGGTGTCGGCAAGCCCGCCGATCTCGTGGGTGCCGTGCTGCGCGGCATCGACATGTTCGACTGCGTGCTGCCGACGCGATCGGGCCGCACCGCGCAGGGCTTCACGCGACATGGCACCGTGAACCTGCGCAATGCGCGCCACGCCGACGACCCGGCGCCGCTCGACAAGGAATGCCGCTGCCCGGCTTGCACCGGTTACAGTCGCGCCTACCTCCACCATCTCTGCCGCAGTGGCGAGATCCTCGGCAGCATGCTGCTGACCGCGCACAACCTGCGCTATTATGCCGATCTGATGGCCATGATGCGGGCGGCGATCGAAACCGGCTCGCTCGCCGATTTCGCCGCCGCCTTTGAGAGTTCGCAATGAGCCTGACCCAACTCGGGCATCCATCGAAGTTACCCGAGTCGCCGGACGCGGCGGTCCTCGAGACGGTGCCGAACCCGCATCCGCGAGCTCTCTTACGTCGTCCGCTTTACCTGCCCGGAATTCACCTCGCTCTGTCCGGTGACCGGCCAACCCGATTTCGCCCATCTGGTGATCGATTACGTGCCCGAGGCTAGGATCCTCGAGAGCAAGTCGCTGAAGCTCTACCTCGGGAGCTTTCGCAACCACGTGGCGTTCCACGAAGACTGCACCCTGGCGATTGCCCGTCGGCTCGTCGAGACGCTCGCCCCGCATTGGCTGCGCATCGGCGGCTTTTGGTACCCGCGTGGCGGCATCCCGATCGACGTCTTCTACCAGACCGGCGAGCCGCCCGCGGGGCTCTGGCTACCCGACCCTGGTGTCGCGCCCTACCGTGGGCGCGGCTGAGCGGCCCGATGGCCGACCCGATCCGCGAGGCGATCCGCGATCGCGCGCTATCCTGGGGCTTCGACGCCGTCGGCTTTGCCGAGGCTCGTCTCGATAGCGAAGCGCGTGACGGGCTCCGCGAGTTCATCGCCCGCGGCTATCACGGCGACATGGGCTGGCTTGCCGGCACCGCCGCACGGCGCGGCAACCCGCAGGCGTTGTGGCCCGAGGCGCGGACCGTCGTCGTGCTGGGGATCAACTATGCACCGCAGCAGAATCCGTTGGCCCTTCGCGATGCGAGCGATCGCGGCGTGGTCTCGGTTTACGCGCGCGGGCGCGATTACCACGACACCTTGAAGCGCCGCCTCAAGGCGCTCGCGCACTGGATCGAGGCGCGCTGGCCGGGCGGGCTCAAGCTCTTCGTCGACACCGCACCGGTGATGGAGAAGCCGCTCGCCGAACGCGCCGGGATCGGCTGGCAAGGCAAACACACCAATCTGGTGTCGCGCGATTTTGGCTCCTGGCTGTTCCTTGGCGAGATCTATCTGAGCCTGGCGCTCGAGCCGGATGATCCGCAGGCCGACCATTGCGGTTCCTGCCGGCGCTGCCTCGATGCCTGCCCGACCGCGGCGTTCCCCGCACCCCATCGGCTCGATGCTCGGCGCTGCATCTCGTACCTGACGATCGAGCACAAGGGAATGATCCCGCTCGAGCTGCGCCCACTGATCGGCAATCGGATCTATGGCTGCGACGATTGCCTCGCGGTCTGCCCGTGGAACAAATTCGCCCAGGCGGCACGGGAACCCGACTTTCTAGAGCGCGAGGAGCTGACGGCGCCGCGCTTGGCGGCACTCGCCGAACTCGACGATGCGGCGTTCCGCAGGCTCTTTGCCGGAACGGCGATCAAGCGCACCGGACGCGACAGGTTCGTCCGCAACGTGCTGATCGCGATCGGCAACGCGGCTCCTGGCGACCCCGATCTCGTCGCTGCCGCGCACCGCTGCCTCGACGATGCAGCACCACTGGTCCGAGCCGCCGCCGCATGGGCTTTTTTTAGACTGGCGACGCCGGCGCGTTGCGCCGCCGAGCGCGCCCGCCGGCTCGCGCTCGAAAACGACCCCGTCGTCCGGGAGGAGTGGGAACGCGTCAGCTCGGCTTCACCCAGGGCGTAGCGGCACCGGGTTCAATTCTCGTCGCCGCCGCCTTGCCATCGCCGGCCGCGCCGTTCTTGGTCGGTTTGACACCGGCGCCGTCGATCTCGACATTGATCTCAAGCAGCGAGGTGTCGCCCGATCTGCCGAGATTGACCCGGATCATGTCGCTGCGGATCTCGACATAGCGGCCGATGACGTCGAGCAATTCCTGCTGCAGCAGCGGCAGAAAATCAGGGGCCTGGCGGCTCGCCCGCTCATGGGCGAGCACGATCTTCAACCGCTCGCGAGCAATCACCGCGCTGGTCCGGCGCTCCGGGAAAAGAAGATTGAGAAGACGCATCAAGCTCTGCCGAACAGGGCGCGGAAGATGCTCCGACGCTCCGGCTGCAGAAACCGCAGCTCGCGCTGTTCGCCGAGGAAGCGGGCGACCGCGTCATGATAAGCGCGTCCGGCCGGGCTTTCCTCGTCGAACACCACCGGGGTCCCGGTGTTCGAAGCGCGCAACACCGACTCCAATTCTGGGATGACCCCGAGCAGCGGGATCGACAGGATCTCCTTGACGTCCTCGACGCTCAGCATCTCGCCTTTGCGAACGCGCTCCGGCGAATAGCGCACCAACAGCAGGTGGACGGCGACCGGCTCCAGATTGAACTCCGCGCGGCGCGATTTCGAGGCCAGCAGACCGATGATCCGGTCGCTGTCACGTACCGAGGAGACCTCCGGGTTGGTAACAATAATCGCGCTGTCGGCGAAATACATTGCAGTGAGCGCGCCGTGCTCGATCCCGGCCGGGCTGTCGCACACGATGTAGTCGAAACCATCTTTTAGCTCCTCGAGCACCCGTTCGACACCGTCGCGCTTCAAGGCGTCCTTGTCCCGCGTCTGCGAGGTCGGGAAGATGTAGAGGTTGTCGTTGCGCTTGTCCTTGATCAGCGCCTGATTGAGCTTGGCGTCACCGTTGATCACATTGATGAAATCGAAGACGACGCGGCGTTCGCACCCCATGATCAGATCGAGGTTGCGCAACCCGACATCGAAATCGATGACGACCGTCCGGTGCCCGCGCAATGCCAACCCGGCAGCGACCGCGGCGGCGGAGGTGGTCTTTCCGACCCCTCCTTTGCCGGAGGTGAGCACGATTACCTTGCCTGCCAAAAAGACCTCCTCTTTCCGCCGGCAGACGATGACCCGATCGGCCCTCTGCGGGTCCCACCGCTACCAGGCGCCGGCGCGATGATGAGCGTCAATTTCGCGTGACGGTCAACCGCTCATCGACGAGCGCGATCTGCACCGGGAAACCTTGCTGTTCCGCCGGGAGCTGCTCGCTGACGAGATAGCGCCCGGCAATGCTGACGAGCTCGGCCTCGAGCCGGCTGCAGAAGATTCGCGCATCGACGTCGCCGCCGGCGCCGGCCAAGGCACGACCCCTCAGCGCGCCGTAAACGTGGATATTGCCGTCGGCGATGATTTCCGCTCCCGGGCTGACCGCGGCAGTGACGACGAGATCGGCGCCGCGTGCGTAGATCTGGGTCCCGGAGCGAACCGGCTGAGTCACCAGCCGGGTCTTGGTTGCGGCTGCGGCCATTGGCGCCGTTCTTCGGGTGGGCTCGCGCGACGGGCCCTGGCTTGGCTGCGGCGCGTTCGGAGCAAAGCTCGCAAGCCCGGCGCCGGCGGCGGCCTCGAGTTGAGTTGGCGTCGCATTCTGGACGCCGATCAGGCTCAGGGTGTGGTGGTGCAGGATCTCCTTCGCCTCGGCAAACTCCAATTCCTGGGTGAACTCGGCCGCTGCCTTCAGGTCGAGCACCACCGGCGCATTGAGAAAGAACCGTGGACTGCGCCGGATCTGCTCGGCGAGCTGGGAGTCGAAGGCCGGATCGCGCAGCATGCCCGCGCGCACCACCATGACGGTGAAGACCGCGCCTTGCACTAGATTGCCCGCCATCCGAGAACCGACACCGCTAACGAAGCTTTTTTCGGTTCTCGGGTTAGCCCCAAATCGCCCGCCCCGCAACGGGTTTCGCCGAGGCGCCTCCGGCTGGCTCGCGCAGCGAAGCGGTCAGATCTCGATCACGACTTTGCCGACATGCTGGTCGGCCTCGAGCCAGGCTCCCGCGGCGGCGATCTGATCGAGCGGAAAGCAGCGATCGATGACTGGCCGGAGCCGGCCGTCGCTCAACGCCGGCAAGAGATCGGCGAGAAATCGCTTGGCCAATTCGGCGCGCTGCGCCGGCGTGCGCAGCCGGTTGCTGACGCCGTAGAGGTGCAGGCGCCGCTCGGCAAGCCGATCGACATCGAGCTCGCCCCTGGTGACACCGCTCATCCGACCGATTGTCACAAACCGGCCGCCGACGGCGAGCGCGTCGAGGCAGGGTGCCAGCACGTCAGCTCCAATATTGTCGACGATCATGTCGACGCCGTCGTCCCCAATCTGCCGGGAGATAGCCTCGCCAAACCCGTCGCTTCCTGTGACGACACCCGCATCGAGCCCAGGGGCTTTGAGCCGTTCGAGCTTATCCGCCGAGCGTGAAGTCCCGATCACCTTGGCGCCGAGGAACTTGGCGAGCAGCAAGGTTGCGACCCCGACCCCGGAGGGTGCGGCCGTCACCAGCACAGTCTCCCCTGCTCGAAGCTGGCCGCTCACGAAGAGAGCGTCGTGAACCACGACAAAGACGATCGGGACGCATGCCGCCTCTAGCCATGACAAGCGTTCGGGAGCGGGCATGACCTCGCGGGCATCCAGCAGGGCAAATTCGGCAAACCCGCCGGCGCATCGCCCCATCACACGGTCCCCGGGCTTGATGCCGCTCACGTCGCGGCCGATCTCGACCACCTCGCCTGCCGCATCGCCGCCACCGGTGCGCGCTTCCGGCGGGGTTTGGTCGGGTCGAACCCGCATCGTATGGAGCCGGCGGAACTCCGCTCGGTTCAGCGACGACGCGCGCACGCGGACCAGGACGTGACCCGCCGTGACGACCGGTCTCTGCACATCGCGGACGTCCCACCGACCGCCGTCCGCACCGGGAACCATAATCGCGGCCTTCATGCTTTCCTCCATTTGCTTGGCACCCCGACAGCCGGCAGGATGCGCCACAGTCGAATAACTTGCGGAGCTCGTTATGCGCATTCCTCTTTATCAGGTCGATGCCTTCACCGGCCGCTTGTTCGGCGGCAATCCGGCTGCGGTGTGCCCGCTTGCGGAATGGTTGCCGGCGCCGACGATGCAGGCGATCGCCGCCGAGAACAATCTCGCCGAGACCGCATTCTTTGTCGCGCAAGGCGAGGGCTACCTCTTGCGCTGGTTCACGCCGACCGTCGAGGTCGAGCTCTGCGGCCATGCCACACTCGCCTCGGGTTACGTCGTGACGCATATCCTGATGCCCGACCGGCGTTCGGTCAGGTTCGATACACTCAAAGCCGGGCCGCTCGAGGTCACGCGCGACGGTGATCTGCTGGCGATGGACTTCCCAAGCTGGCCGCCCGAGCGAGAGCAGGCCGATCCGCGGATCCTCGCCGCACTCGGCAAAGCGCCGGTGCAAAGCTTTGTCGCGCGCGGCCGCACTTTGGCCGTCTATGAGCGCGCTGCGGATGTGGCGGCGCTTAGGCCCGATTTCGCCGCAATGCGCCAAGTGCCGGGAGCGGACGCCATTGTCACCGCACCGGGGGATGGCGGCGTCGATTTCGTCTCGCGCTATTTCGCGCCGAACTACGGCGTCGACGAGGACCCGGCGACAGGATCCGCGCATTGCGTACTGACGCCCTATTGGGCGGGGCGCCTCGGCAAGCGGCAACTGCGGGCGCGGCAGATCTCGGCACGCGTCGGCGATCTCCAGTGCACACTCAAGGGAGACCGCGTCACGCTCGCCGGCCATGCCGTGCTCTACCTCGAAGGCTCGATCACGGTGTAGCTCGGGAGCGGACGGAAATGGCCGAGCACGCCAATCATCTGGGGCAGCCGATCGGCTTTCCCTTGCCCGAGTGGACCGCGCGCCCGCGGCCACCGCGAACGGCAATCGAGGGGCGTTACTGCACCGTCGAGCCCGTCGACCCGGCGCGCCATGCCGTCGACCTCCACAGCGCCTACCTCCTCGACCAGGAGGGGCGCAACTGGACCTATCTGCCCCATGGGCCGTTCGCGCGGTTCGAGGACTACCGCGTCTGGCTCGAGCGGGATAGCCTCGGCGACGACCCGCTTCGGCATGCCATCCTCGAGCGCCACGGCGGACGTGCCGTCGGCGTCGCCAGCCTGATGCGCATCGACCCGGCGGCGGGGGTCATCGAGGTCGGCGGCATCAACTACGCCCCTCCCCTGCAGCGCACACCGGCGGCGACCGAGGCGATGTATTTGTTGATGCGCCGCGTCTTCGACGAGCTCGGCTATCGCCGTTACGAGTGGAAATGCGATTCGCTCAACGCGCCCTCGCGCGCGGCAGCACATCGTCTGGGCTTCCGCTACGAAGGCATGTTCCGTCAAGCGACGGTGTACAAGGGTCGCAACCGCGACACCTGCTGGTTCTCGATCCTCGACCGCGAATGGCCAGCGCTGAAAGCCGCCTTCGAGCGTTGGCTCGATCCTGGCAATTTCGATGGGGCTGGGCAGCAGCGGCAGAGCCTTTCGAGCCTCAGGAATGCCCTGCCGGTATAGGCCGAGGGTCGCTTGGCGATTATCGTCAACGAGTGGCGGGGCGAGCGAATAGATACAACGAAAATCGTGCGCGCACACCCGAAACGCCCGGTCCGCCGCCGAAATAGCGCATGCGATCAATCGGTTAGAGACGAAATTCGCGCTCGGCGAATCAACGAATTCGGCTCAGCATATCAACGGAATCGGCACAGCCGGCAGGGGAACGAAAACAACGGCCCACGCCCTCAGGTCGGCTCATCCTTCGCCGGCACGGCAGGAGCAGTGTTGTAGTAAGGTCGCGCTCCCGGGAAGCGCAGGGGAGAGGTCATGGCCGGTTTCATCGAATACGAGACGTATGACGCGGCGGGGCTAGCGGCATTGATCACCGGCGGCCAAGTGTCTGCGGCGGAGGTGCTGGAGGCGGCGATCGAGCGGGCGGAGCGTTGGCAGCCCAGCATCAACGCGATCACGATACCGCTCTACGAGCGTGCGCGGACGGCGGCGCACACGGGCTTGCCGGCCGGACCGTTATCGGGGGTGCCGTTCCTGCTCAAGGATCTCGGGGCGCAGCTAACCGGCGCGCGGACCTCGGGCTCCGGCAAGCTCTGGCGGGATTTCGTCGCCGACCATGACAGCACCCTAGTCGCGCGCTATCGCGCGGCGGGGTTGAACATATTCGGCAAGTCGATCTCGCCGGAGATGGGGTTGGCGCCATCGACGGAACCGGCGATGTATGGCCCGTGCCGCAATCCCTGGAATCTAGCCTACAGCGCTGGGGGCTCTTCCGGCGGGTCGGCGGCGGCGGTGGCGGCGCGCATCCTGCCAATGGCGCACGCGACCGATGGCGGCGGATCGATCCGCATCCCGGCCTCGGCTTGCGGCCTGTTCGGCCTCAAGACCACCCGTGCCCGCAATCCCTCCGGGCCCGATGTCGGCGAGGGGTGGGGCGGCCAGGCGGTCGCGCATTGCGTCAGCATCAGCGTGCGCGACAGCGCGGCGCTGCTGGACGTGAGCGCCGGACCCGATATAGGCGATCCCTATTGGGCGCCGCCGCCGGCCGGGCGGTTTGTCGACGAGGTCGAGCGCGCGCCGGGGCGGCTGCGGATCGCGCTGTGCGTAACCCCCTGGAACGATGAGCCGGTCGACGCCGAGTGCCGGCAGTCGGCCGAAGATGCCGCACTGCTCTGCGAGAGCCTCGGGCACCATGTCGCGGTCGGGCGGCCGGAGTTCGATATGGCAGCCTTCCGCGCGGCGACGCGCACGCTGGTGGCGGCCAACGTGCTGGCGACCTTGGAGACGCGGGCGAAGGCGTTAGGCAAGACGCTGGAGGCCTCCGACGTGGAGCCGCTGACCTGGTCGATCGTCGAGCTCGGGCGTGGCTGCACAGCGGCCGACTATGCGCGGTCGATCACGACGATCCATGCCGTGGGGCGCGTAGTGGCGCGCTTCTTCGCCGGCTACGACATTCTGCTGACGCCGACGATGTGTTCACCACCGTGGCCGATCGGCGTGCTGTCGCTGTCGACAGGCGATAGAGACGCCTACTTTACGGCGCTCAATCGTTCGATCGGGTTTACCTCGCTGTTCAACGCATCCGGCAACCCGGCCGCGAGCCTGCCGCTGCACTGGAGCGCCCAGGGGTTGCCGGTCGGCGTGCAGATCGTTGCGCCATTCGGCGATGAGGCGACGATCTTTCGTCTGGCCGCGCAGATCGAGACAGCCCGGCCGTGGAAAGATCGCAGCCCACCATTGCCGGCTTGATCCCATTATCGCCGGCGCGCGTGGCCCTGTAGTGCGGCAAGGGCCCACCTCAACACCGCGGGCACCGACGCCGTCGTGCGATCGTCCTGGGCACACTTAAACAGGGGGGCCTAGCAAAAACCTCCTAGCCACGTTACGCAAGGCGTGCGCTGATCGCCCGCCAGGTCCGCTCGGGTGTCGCCGGGCCGGTGAGATTGGTTACGCCGAAGGGCGCCAACGCATCGAGAATGGCGTTCGTGACGGCCGGGAATGCGCCGACGGCACCGGCTTCGCCGCAGCCTTTGACGCCGAGCGGGTTGGTGGTGCATCGCGTGCCGTTGAAGCCGAGATCGTATGACGGGAGATCCTCGGCGCGTGGCAATGCGTAGTCCATCAAAGAGCCGACGAGCAGCTGACCGGTACCCGGGTCATAGACCGCGTGCTCGAGCAGGGCCTGACCGACACCTTGGGCGATCGCACCATGCGCCTGACCCGCGGCGATCATCGGGTTGACCAGCACCCCGTAATCGTCGACCGCGGTGTAGCGGGCGAGCGTAATCTCGCCGGTGTCGCGGTCGATCTCGACCTCGGCGACATGGGCGCCGTTGGGGAAGGTCATCCATTCGCGCGTCCAGGCGTGGTAGGTGTCGAGCGGCGTCCCCTTGTCGCGCGACAGTGCCGCAACATCGAGCAGTGCCACCGATCGATCGGTGCCCGCTACGACAAACCGGCCGTCGGCAAAGCGGATATCAGCTTCCGCCGCCTCGAGTACATCTGCCGCGGCGCGGGTGCCTTTGGCGATGATCTCCTCCGAGGCCCGCCAGATCGCCGTGCCGCCCATATAAGTCGCGCGCGAGCTGCCGTGACCGCCGCCGATCGGGATCCGGTCGGTGTCGCCTTGCACCAGCCGGATGCACTCGTTCGGGATGCCGAGCCGGTCGGCGAGGATCTGCGGAAAGGTCGTCTCGTGACCCTGGCCGATGGTTTGGGTGCCGGTGATCAACGACACGGTGCCGTCGGCTTCGAAGCGGATGTCGACGTTCTCGGTGGGCGAGCCGCCGGTCCCCTTGATGTGATAGGCGAAGCCGAGACCACGCGCATACCCGCGCGTTTCGCTCTCTCTGCGCCGGGCCGCAAATCCATCGATATCGGCGCGAGCCAAGGCGCGGTCGAGAGTCTCTGGGAAGGCACCGCTGTCGATAATGTTGCCCAAGGCGTTGGTGACGGGCATCGCCGCGGCGGGGACCATGTTGATGCGCCGCAATTCGGCGCGGTCGAAGCCGCATTGCCGGGCCGCTTGATCGATCAGTCGCTCGATGATGTTGACCGCCTCGGCAAAGCCCGGCCCGCGGGTGACGCCGATTGGCGCGGTGTTGGTCAGCACGGCCGCGACCTGCAGGTCGATCGCTGGAATGCGATAGACCGTCCCCGGCAGATGGACAAATTGGAAGGTCTGCACGCCGCCGGCACTGACCATATAGGCGCCGACATTGGCGATGCTGGCGACCCGCAACGCCAGGAAACGGCCCTCCGCGTCGAGCGCCAGCGCGGCCTCCGCCTGATGGTCGCGCGCCTGATGGTCGGCGAGAAAAACCTCGCTGCGGCTGGCGATCCACTTGACCGGCCGGCCAACCCGCCTAGCCGCCCAGGGCATCAATACGTGCTCGGGATAGATGAAATTCTTGGCGCCGAACCCGCCGCCGACATCGGGTGCCACAAACCGCACCGCCGCCGGAGCAACGCTCAGCGCGCGGGCGGTATTGTCACGAGCCGTATGAATGCTTTGGCTCGAAACATAGGCCGTGTACCGGCCCTGCTCGGCATCCCAAAGGCCGATGACGCCGCGCGGCTCGATCGGGTTGGTGACGATCCGGTGATTGTTGAGCCGTAGCTCGACGATATGCGCTGCCGCCACGAACGCTGCGTCGACCGCGGCGGGATCGCCGGTGCGCCAATCGAGGCACACATTGCGCGGGACCTCGGTCGAAATCTCGGGCGCCCGTGACGCGCGTGCGGCGGCCACCGTTGTCACCGCCGCCAACGGGGCATAGTCGACCACCACCCGCTCGGCGGCGTCGAGCGCCTGCGCGCGGGTCTCGGCGACGATCAGCGCCACCGGCTCGCCGACGTAGCGGACCTTGCCCTCCGCCAACAAGGGCTGAGGCATGAAGGCGAACCGCTCGCCGGTCTGAACATTGGCTTCGGCTGACGGCCTCAGCGGTTTGAGCGCGTCCGCGCGGGCCTCTTCGGCGGTCAGCACGGCGAGTACGCCCGGCGCCAGACGCGCCCCTTCCGCGCCAAGGCGTTCGACCCGCGCATGCGCGTGCGGCGACCGCAGCACGACGGCGTGCACCAGACCTGAGACGGCGAGGTCGTCGAGATAATGTCCGCGGCCGGTGACAAAGCGCAGATCCTCGCGCCGTTTGGGAGCATCACCGATTACGGACCGGATCGTCACCATCGTCTCCCCCCGCCGCTGCGAACGAATGTCCCCTATTGCGGCAATTGGTATCCGATAGCACTCTCGATTTCGAGAACCCGCAGAACCGCCGGGCGCGTCATCATGCGCTCGTAATGGGCAAAGAGGCCGGGGTAGGTTTCGCGGGCGGGACGGATTGCATTGTAAAAGCGCCAGTAGAGGCGAAAGAGATGGATGTCGGCTATCGAATAACGGCCGACCGCCCAATCATGCCGCGCCAGCCGCTTTTCGGCGATCTCGAACACCTCTTTCCACCGCTCGACGCCGATCCTCCGCGCCGGATGGATCGTCGAGGCGATGAACGACATCCATGAGACGACCTGCGCCTCGGCTTCGAGGTCGCCTTCCGGGAAGAGACCAGCTTTAGGAAAGCGCTTGGCGAGATAGTAAAGGACCGCCGCCACTTCGGTCAGCGGATGCCCGTTGACCAGCAAGGTGGGCACTTTGCCCTCGGGGTTCAGCTCGAGATATTCCGGCGCGTATTGTTCGCGCTTGGCGAACGAAATCCACCGGCTCTCGAAATCGACGCCGATCTCGTGCAGCATGATGTGCGGCGCCATCGAACTGGATCCCGGTGACAAATACAATGTGATCATAGGCGCTTTCCTTGCGAATGCCGGGGGTCGGAAAATAGACCGCGGATGGCCCGAAGAGAACCGCCCGCTTCTTCCGGCGCATTTCGACGCCAGACTGGGCGATTTCCGGCACCGCCGCTATGGACTCCCTGCCAAGGATCGATTAACGTTTTGACTTGGGAGGTGCCGGAGATCCGCGTCATTAAATGAAAATCTGTATTCCGGCCACGTTTGCGTTCACTCTCTCGGTCGTCTGCGCCACCACGGCCGTCGATGCGGGGCCTTGTGCCCGCGACAACTCGCGCAACTGCCTCGATCTTCCCGCGACTATAAATTTTAACTCCGTTTCAGAAATTTCCAAACAGATCGTCAATGAAGAAAAAATCAAGCAACAGCCGTTAAAAAACCCGGCGGAAGGGTCAACATCAACTCCATATACCGGGCCAATGATTGGGACAAATCCGCGGCCGGGGAGAACGCCGACCGTCGGATACTATTGGTCTCTGGAGTAAAAGGCCAACGGAACATCCGAAACAACTGTGTGGTCTGGCGATCGCCTGATGCAAATCCTCCAGGCGCTGGCGGTTCTCTTATTCGTCAGCGTCGGCGCGCTGTCGTTGGGCCGCGCTCAATATACCTGGGTGAAATGGGCGAGATGGGGTTCGATCGCGATCTTTTCCGTGGCGGTGATGTTTGCCCTGATTCTGACCTTGCGCTGGGCGCTGATTCGGACTTTCTGACGAAGGATTCGCCGTTGATGGGTGGGCGACGTGGTAAGGTGGCAAGGAGAACGGGGAAGGTCGCGATGTCCCGCAAATTTATCGTCCTGCTGGTGTGCACCGCCGCGAGCTTGCCGGCGCCGCTGGGGGCACAAACCATCAAAATCGGACTGATCAACAGCTATACCGGGTTTGTCGCGCAGGCTGGCGACGAGGGCCAAAAAGGCTTCGATCTTTATCTCAAGGAGCACGAGAAGGATCTGCCACCCGGGGTCAAGATCGAGCTGATCCGCCGTGACGATACCTCGACGCCGGAAGTCGGCAAGCGGTTGGCGCAGGAGTTGATCGCGCGCGAGCGTGTCCAGCTGTTGGCCGGCGTGGTCCTATCGCCAGTAGCGGCCGCGATCGCGCCGCTGACCGCCGAAGCGAAAGTGCCGATGCTGCTGTGTATCGCCTCGGCCGGGGTCCAGATCCCGCGCATCTCGCCTTACATCGCGCGCGTCAGTTTCACCTTGTGGCAGCAGGGTTACCCGATCGGCAAATGGGCGGCCGAGCAAGGCTGGAAGACCGGTTACACTGCCGTCAGCGACTTCATCCCCGGCCACGATTCCGAGATGTCCTTTACCAAGGGCTTCACCGATGGCGGCGGCAAGATCATTGGCGCCGTCCGCATGCCGCCGCAAAACCCCGACTTCATCCCGTTCGTCCAGCGCATCAAGGACGCCAAGCCCGACGTCGCGTTCTTCTTCGTGCCGGCCGACCCGCAGGCGACGGCGTTGATCAAGGCGATCCGGGATCTTGGCGTGCGCGAGGCGGGGATCAACATCACCGCGCCGCAAGACCTCTTGCCAGATGAGGCGCTGCCCAACATGGGCGACACGCCGCTCGGCATCATCACGTCGGGTACCTACTCGATCGCCGGCAAGCGGCCCGCCAACGAAGCCTTCCTTGCCGCCTGGCACAAGGAATACGGCGACAACTCGATCCCTGATTTCCTTTCGGTCGACGCCTGGGACGGCGCCACCGCAATCTTCGATCTGATCAGGGCGACGAAGGGCGAATTCACTGCCGACCAGGCGATGGATTTTTTCAAGAAATGGAAGAACCCGGATAGCCCGCGCGGCCCGATCATGATCGATCCGGAAACCCGCGACATTATCCAGAATATTTATATTCGCCGCGCCGAGAAGATGGACGGCAAGCTCGCCAACGTCGAGATTGCGACAATCCCACAGGTCAAGGATCCTTGGAAGGAGCTGAACCCGGCGAAGTAGCCAGGTTTAGGGTCGCGACCACCTACTCCGGCTGGCCCCGCACAGAACGCCGCCTCCGACCATGTTCGCCCCTCACCTTCCCACGCCTCCGGCGTGGGCCCCTCCCTCTCCCCGCTCCGCGGGGCGAGGGGCTGTAACACCGGCGCAGCGCTCTCCCTCTCCCCGCCTGCGGGGAGAGGGCCGGGGTGAGGGGCATTGCTGGACGGCGCGGTGACCGACACCCTCGCCGCCGCGGTCAGCATCCTGTTCCACGGCACCGCCCTGGCAATGGTGCTCTACCTGATCTCGGTCGGACTGTCGGTGACGATGGGGCTGATGGGGTTCGTCAACCTTGCGCACGGCGTCTTCGCGATGCTCGGCGGCTACATCCTGACCAGCCTGCTCAGCCAACTCGGCATGCCGTTCGTCGTCGCGCTCGCCGCGGCGGCGGTGGCGACCGCACTCGCCAGCGTCGTCGTCGAGCGGCTGCTTTATCGCCGGCTCTACGACGCCGATGATCTCGACCAGGTGCTACTGACGATGGGCCTCATCTTCATGTCGGTGGCCGGCGCCACCTATTTCTGGGGCCCGCTAGCTCAGCCGATGCGCCCCCCGCCCTGGCTCAGTGGCCAATTCGATCTCGGCTTCCGCAGCTTCCCTGGTTACCGCAGCTTCCTGATCCTGTGCGGAGCCGGATTGGTGACTGTACTGTGGCTCGGCCTCGAACGCACGCATTTCGGCATCCGCATCCGCGCCGCGGTCGACAATCTGCGGATGGCGCAATCGGTCGGCGTCAACACTTCGCGCCTGTTTACGCTGACTTTCGCGCTAGGCAGCGGATTGGCCGGGCTGGGCGGCGCGCTCGGCGCTGACCTGCTGGCGATCGAGCCGACCTACGCGCTCGAGAACCTCGTCTATTTCCTGATTGTCGTGGCGGTCGGCGGGCTCGGCAGCATCCGCGGGCCGTTCGTCGCGGCGCTGGTGATCGGCATCGCCGATACCGGCTTCAAGTATCTGCTGCCGGAACTCGGCGCCTTCTTCATTTATGCCCTGACAATGGTGATCTTGCTGTGGCGACCGAGGGGCTTGTTCGGGCCAACGGCATAAGGCCCGGCGGATTCACGGTCGGCGCCTTCGCACAGCGCCATCGCTATCACCCGCTCGAGGCGTTGCCGTGGATTGCGGCATTGGCCGCGGTGATCATCTTTCCCAGCTACCTGCCGCTCGGATCGCAGATCCTGGCGACGATCCTGTTTGCGCTGTCAGCCGATTTGGTGCTCGGCTATGCCGGCATCGTCACCCTGGGTCATGCCGCATTTTTCGGAACCGGCGCCTATACCGCCGGGATTCTCGCCGCCAACGGCTGGGGCGAGCCGCTCACCGGGCTGCTTGCCGGGGCATTGGCGGCAGGACTGGTCGGATTCTTGTCGGGCCTGGTGGTATTGCGCACCACCGGCCTGACTCTGCTGATGCAGACCTTGGTCGTCGCCACGCTGTTGCACGAAGCGGCGAACAAGGCTTCCTCGATCACCGGCGGTGACGACGGGCTGCAGGGCATGGAGGTCTGGCCAATTCTCGGCATCTTCCGCTTCGACTTGTTCGGCCGCACCGCCTATGCCTATTGCCTCGTCGTGCTGTTCGCGTGCTGGTGGCTGGCGCGCCGCCTCGTCCATTCGCCGTTCGGTCGCTCGCTGACCGGGATTCGCGAGAATGTCCGTCGCATGCACGCTATCGGCGCCCCGGTCGCCTATCGCCGGCTCGTCATCTATACGATCTCGGCGGCGTTCGCCGGTGTCTCCGGAGCGTTGATCGCACAGACGACACAATTTGTCGGCCTGACCAGCCTCAGCCTCGACCGTTCCGGAACCGTTCTGATCATGTTGATCATCGGCGGCGTTGGACGGCTTTACGGGGCGTTCATCGGGGTGCCGCTTTATATGGTCGCGCAGGACCGCTTCTCCGAAATCGAACCAGTCTACTGGTACTTCTGGATCGGCCTATTGATGGTTGTTGTCGTGGTGTTCGCCCGCGGCGGGGTGCTTGGGCTGTTCGACCGGTTCCGGCGATGAGTACGCCGGCGCTCGAGACCCGCGGGCTGTATAAGAGCTTCGGCGCGCTGACCGTGGCCAATGCCGTCGATTTTCGTCTCGAGCGCGGCGCGCGGCACGCGCTGATCGGTCCGAACGGCGCCGGCAAAACGACCTTTGTAGAGCTCGTGACCGGAGCCTTGCGGCCGAATGCCGGGCAAATCCGGCTCGACGGTGCCGACCTCACCCACTTGGCGCAAGCAGTGCGGGTCAAGCGCGGTCTCGTCCGCACCTTTCAAATCACTTCGCTGTTTCGCCGACTGAGCATGCTCGAAAACGTGACCCTGGCGGTCTGTGAGCGGCGGGGGATCGCGGGCGATCTGTTCCGCCCTGCCGGTCGTCATCGCGCGGCAATCGAGGAAGCTTACGCGCTGCTCGAAGGGCTCGGGCTCGACAATGAAGCGCTGCGCCCGGTCAACATGCTTGCCTATGGCCGCCAGAGACTGGTCGAGATAGCCGTGGCGCTCGCGCTGTCGCCCAAGGTTCTGCTGCTCGACGAGCCGGCGGCAGGAGTTCCGTCGGGCGAGAGCGGCACGATCATCGAGGCCATCGAGCGCTTGCCTTCAGAGCTAGCGCTGTTGATCATCGAGCACGATATGGATCTGGTCTTTCGTCTGGCGCGACGTATCACCGTCTTGGTCCAAGGTAGTGTGCTGGTCGAAGGATCGCCCGAGGCGATCGCCGCTGATCCGGAGGTTCGCCGCGTCTATCTCGGGGAGCGCGCGCCGGCATGAATGGGGCAGCCGGGCTTGTACTCGAGGAAGTTTCGGCCGGATACGGCGAAACCGTTGTGCTCGAGGGTATCTCGCTCGCGTTGTCGCCGGGCCAAACATTGGCGGTGTTGGGGCGCAACGGGGTCGGCAAGACAACCTTGCTGGCCACCATTATGGGCCATACCCGCTTGCACGGGGGCGCCATCCGTTTCGCCGGCCGCGAAATCGCCTCACTTCCCTCCTACCGGCGCGCGCGTCTCGGTATCGGCTTTGTGCCTCAAGAGCGTGAGATCTTTCCTTCACTTACGGTCGAAGAGAATTTGCTGGTTGCCGAGCACCCCGGGCAATGGACCCTTACGAGGGTCTATGACTTCTTCCCCTCGCTGGCCGAACGCCGGCGCAATCATGGCAATCAGCTCTCGGGCGGCGAGCAGCAGATGCTGGCGATCGCGCGCGCATTGATGGGCAACCCGACACTGCTGTTGATGGACGAACCGCTCGAAGGCCTAGCCCCGGTGATCGTCGACAGCTTGCTCGCCGGGCTCGATCGCCTGAAACGCGAGGACGAGCTGGCGCTCCTGCTTGTCGAGCAGCATGCGAAGCTGGCTCTCGAGCTCGCTCAAAATGCAATCGTGCTCGATCGTGGGGCGATCGTGTTTACCGGAACGAGCCGGGAATTGCTGGACGCGCCAGACCGTCTCAACGACTTGATGGGGGTCGGCGGACGCCAGGCACCATCGCCGCGTTAGCCCATTGCGAGGTCCTAGATGACAACATTCCTTTATACCCATCCGACATGTCTCGAACACGACCCCGGCCG
This sequence comes from uncultured Alphaproteobacteria bacterium, assembly GCA_963703745.1. GTDB lineage: Bacteria > Pseudomonadota > Alphaproteobacteria > ATCC43930 > CGMCC-115725 > AP-15. The sequence goes on from CAVPFL010000005.1 coordinate 407,081, forward strand.
ACATCATCCGGAGGCCCCGGCGCGGCTCCGCGCGATTTTAGATGCACTCACCGACCCGGAATTCGCCCGACTGGAGCGCCGCGAGGCACCCGAAGCCGCGCTGGAAGACCTCGTACGGGTTCATCCGCGCCCACACCTCGAGCGCCTCCTGCGCGCCGTTCCAAAGTCGGGTCATGTCGGGATCGACGCAGACACGATCCTGACGCCGGCCTCGGGAGGGGCTGCCCTGCGCGCGGCAGGAGCGGTGGTCGCTGCGGTTGATGCGGTAGTCGCGCGGGAGGCGGACAACGCCTTCTGCGCCGTACGCCCGCCAGGGCATCATGCCGAACCCGAACGTGCAATGGGATTCTGCCTGTTCAACAACGTCGCCGTCGGCGCGCTGCACGCTCGCGCAGCGCACAAGCTCCACCGGATCGCCGTCATCGATTTCGATGTTCATCACGGAAACGGCACTCAAGCGGCTTTCGAGGCCGATGACGGGCTTTTCTACGCATCGACGCACCAGTACCCGCTGTACCCCGGCACCGGGTCTGCAAGCGAAACCGGCGTCGGCAACATAGTGAACGTGCCGCTCCGGCCGATGGCGGGATCGAGTCAGTTTCGCGCCGGGATGAGGGAGCGCATCCTGCCCGCGCTCGACGCATTCCGTCCCGAATTCGTGCTGATCTCCGCTGGCTTTGACGCGCATAGGAGCGACCCGCTGGCACAACTTCTGCTCGAAGAAGCTGACTATACTTGGATCACCGAGAGGCTGGTCGAGATCGCCTATCGCCATGCCGGCGGCCGGGTCGTGGCGGCGCTCGAGGGGGGTTATGATCTGTCTGCGCTCAGCACGAGCGTCGCAGCGCATATTCGCGTCCTGATGTCGGTGTGAAGAACCGGTCGAGCTAAGCCTTGTTGCGAATATGTGACATTTGCCGAGTTTCGTGCTCTCGTTTTCGGCTCGCGCACCGCATCTTGCTCGCGTATTTTGCTAAGAAGAATGCAGATGGTTGACGTGGACTTCCCCGCCGATATAGCGGCGATGAACTTTGAGGACGCGGTTGCCGAACTCGAGCAGATCGTCCGGCGACTCGAAGGCGGACAGGTTCGGCTGGATGAAGCAATCCTTTTCTACGAGCGGGGAGCGCTGCTGAAACGGCATTGCGAAAGAAAGCTGAACGAGGCGCAGCAACGGGTCGACCGAATCGTTATCGGTGCGGACGGCGCCATTACCGCGGAGCCGGCGAAACTTGATTGAGACGCTGTGGTCTGACGCGATATCCTTTCCCGAGGCGTTGGCGCAGGCCGCGCAGATGACCGATGTCGCGCTCGAAAAGCTGCTTGTCGTGCCGCCGGGCCTCGAGGCGCGCGTCTATCAAGCGATGCGCTATTCTGCGCTCGCGCCGGGCAAGCGGCTGCGGCCTTTTCTCGTGTTGGCGAGCGCGCGGTTGTTCGGGGTTGCACGACGTTGTGCGCTCCAGGTGGCTGTGGCCGGCGAGATGGTCCATGCCTACTCTCTCGTACACGATGACCTACCGGCGATGGATGACAGCGACTTGCGTCGCGGCCGGCCGACTTGCCACAAGGAATTCGATGAGGCGACGGCGATATTAGCCGGCGACGGATTGTTGACCGCCGCATTCGAGGTGCTCGCTGATCCCGATACACACGGCGATCCCGCCGTACGCTGTGAACTCGTGTCGGCACTCGCGGGCGCCGCCGGTGCCGCCGGCATGGTCGGCGGTCAGATGATCGATTTGATTGCAGAGCATCAGACGTTGGACATCGGCGCAATCACCCGGCTTCAGCGCATGAAGACCGGCGCGCTAATCGCGTTTTCGTGTGAGGCGGGAGCGATTCTCGCCAAGGCGCCGCACGAGCTGCGTACCGCGTTGCGTGGTTACGCCCACGATCTGGGACTGGCCTTTCAGATCGCCGACGATCTGCTCGACGTCGAGGGCTCAGCGGCAGAGACCGGAAAGCCAGTTGGCGCCGACGTTGCCTCGGGCAAGGCTACCTTCGTCTCTATCCTCGGCGTGACACGCGCCCGGGCACAGGCCGAGCTTCTCATCCGACAGGCGATCGCACACCTTGATTTGTTCGAGCAAAGGGCGGAACTTTTGCGTGAGGCGGCGCAATTCGTAATAGCGCGTCGTACCTGAGGAGCGCACGTTGGATTCAAAACCTACGCGTCCTATCTCCAATCGGACGCCGCTGCTTGATCGGATCGATTACCCTGCCGATCTGCGCCGGCTGCCAGAGCAGGATCTGCGGCAGCTTGCCGATGAGCTGCGCGAGGAGCTTATCGACGCTGTGTCGATTACCGGCGGTCACTTTGGCGCCAGCCTCGGTGTCGTCGAGCTGACCGTGGCGTTGCACTACGTCTTCGACACGCCGCACGACCGGCTGATCTGGGACGTCGGCCATCAGGCCTACCCGCACAAGATCCTGACGGGGCGGCGCGACCGCATCCGTACAATTCGTCAGGGCGGCGGGCTCTCCGGTTTCACCAAACGCTCGGAAAGCGAATACGACCCGTTCGGCGCCGCTCACGCCTCGACCTCGATCTCATCAGCACTTGGCATGGCGGTCGCGCGCGACTTGCGGGGCGAGCAGCGCAACGTCATCGCGGTGATCGGCGACAGCGCGATGAGCGGAGGAATGGCCTACGAAGCGATGAACAACGCCGGGGCGATGGATTCGCGGCTGATCGTCATCCTCAACGACAACGACATGTCGATCGCCCCGGCGGTCGGCGCGATGAGCTTCTATCTGTCGCGGCTATTGTCCTCTAAGTCTTTCATGTCGCTGCGTCACATCGCTAAGGAAGTGGCACGCCACTTCCCCAGACGGCTCGAAGATGCAGCAAAACGGGCGGAGGAATTGGCCCGCAGCTTCGTTACCGGCGGGACGTTGTTTGAAGAGCTCGGCTTTTACTATGTCGGCCCGATCGACGGCCACAATATCGAACATCTGCTGCCGGTTTTGAAAAACGTCCGCGACAGCAACGAGCCGGGGCCGGTTCTGGTGCACGCCGTGACCGAAAAGGGTCACGGCTACCTGTCAGCCGAGCAGGCAGAGGACAAATGGCACAGCGTGGCCAAATTCGATGTCGTCACCGGCGCTCAGGCCAAATCGACCCCGAAAGCTCCGCAATACACCACCGTCTTCGCCAAATCGTTGATCTCCGAAGCCGAGAAGGACGACCGGATCGTTGCGATCACCGCTGCGATGCCGTCGGGGACCGGGCTCAACCTGTTCAGCGACAAGTTCCCGAACCGCTGCTTCGATGTCGGCATTGCCGAGCAGCATGCGGTAACCTTTGCCGCCGGCCTCGCCGCCGAAGGCATGAAGCCCTTTGCCACGATCTATTCGACCTTTTTGCAACGTGCCTTCGACCAGGTCGTGCACGATGTTGCGATCCAGAGATTGCCGGTGCGCTTTGCGATCGACCGCGCGGGCCTCGTCGGCCAGGACGGCCAAACTCATGCGGGCTCGTTCGACATTACTTACCTCGGCTGCCTGCCCGGCTTCGTTATCATGGCGGCGGGTGACGAGGCCGATCTCGTTCACATGGTCTCGACCTGCGTTGCGATCGACGACGCGCCATCGGCGGTGCGTTATCCGCGCGGCGAAGGGGTCGGGGCCGAATTGCCGGCGATGGGTGTACCGCTCGAGATCGGCCGCGGGCGGGTCCTGCGCGAAGGCACCAAAATTGCGCTGCTGAGTTTTGGCGGCCGGCTCGCCGAATGCATGAAGGCGGCGCAGGAGCTTGCCACCTATGGCCTGTCGACGACGGTAGCCGATGCACAATTCGCCAAGCCGCTCGACATCGATCTCGTCGGCCGCCTTGTGCGCGAACATGAGGTCGTGATTACAGTTGAAGAGGGAGCGATCGGCGGCTTCGGCAGCCATGTGCTGCACCACTTGGCGATGAACGGGTTGCTCGATCACGGGCTCAAGATTCGCACGATGGTGCTGCCCAACGTCTTCCTGGACCACGATTCGCCGAACGCGCAATACGACCAGGCTGGGCTCAACGCCCGCCATATCGCAGCGATGGCGATGTCGGCGCTCGGCCGCGAGATCGCCGCGCAACCGGTCCGCGCCTGAACTAGTGAAGGGTGGCTGAAAAACGGCGCGCCGATCAGCTCCTCGTCGAACAGGGCCTGGCGGAGAGCCGGGCGAAGGCGCAGGCGCTGATCCTCGCCGGTTTGGTCAGCTTCGGCGAGCGGCGTGTCGACAAACCCGGTGAACAGCTCGCAGCCGATGCGCCGCTCGCGCTTCGGGGCCGTGACCACCCCTGGGTGTCGCGCGGCGGGGTCAAGCTGGCGTACGCGCTCGACCACTTCCGGATCACGGTTGAGGGGCTTGTCGCACTCGACATCGGTGCCTCGACCGGAGGCTTCACCGAGGTGCTGCTTTCGCGCGGCGCCCGGCGCGTCTACGCCGTCGATGTTGGTCACGGCCAACTCGCCTGGAAGCTGCGCCAGGATCCGCGGGTCGTTGTTCGCGAAAGGCTCAACGCGCGTTATCTGACCAGTGTCGACATCCCCGAGCCGGCCGACATCATGACTTGCGACGCGAGCTTTATCGGCCTCGCAACCGTGTTGCCGGCGCCACTTGCGCTCGCCGCGGAGAAGGCGCAACTGGTGGCGCTGGTCAAGCCGCAATTCGAGGCCGGCCCCGCACATGTCGGCAAGGGCGGGGTGGTCCGCGATCCCGAGATCCATCGCGAGGTCTGTGAGCGCGTGGCCGCGTGGGTTGCCGCGCGACCAGGCTGGTCGGTTGTCGGGAACGTCGAGAGCCCGATCCTCGGCCCCCAAGGCAACCGTGAATTTCTACTTTATGCCCGCCGCGGTGGGGAGAAGTCGCGATGACGGTCGTCGCCGAGGGATTCGCCGGGTTCCGGCCGGCGGCTTTTGCTTTCTTCAGCGATCTAAAGGACAACAACGACCCGGCCTGGTTCAAGCCGCGCAAGGCGCTCTATGAAGCCGAAGTGCTGGCGCCGTTCCGCGAGCTGATCGCCACTGTCGGTGGCGCGCTCGGCCAAGCCGGGTTGCCGCTCGTCGGTGACCCCCGGCACGGCATCTTCCGCATCTATCGCGACGTCCGCTTCTCACCCGACAAGCGGCTCTACAAGACCCATGCCGGGGCCGTGCTGACGCGCTCGGGCGGCCGGCGAGACCCCGGCATCCTCTACATTCACGTGGCGCCCGGCGAGTCGATGGTGGCGGCGGGCTTTTGGCATCCCGAGCCGGCCCTGCTAGCTCGCCTGAGGCGGGCCGTCCTCGCCGATCCCGAGGGCTTCCTGGCGATCGCCGACCGGTTTACCGCAGCCGGTTGCCCGCTGACGAGCGACGATAAGCTGAGCCGGCCGCCGCGCGGGTTCGAAGCGGCCAAGGATACAGCGGTGGCCGAATATGTCTGCTGGAAATCGTTCACCGCTCATCGCATGCTGAGTGATGGCGAAATGCAGTCCCCGAAATTGGTCGATCGGATCATCGATTTCGCGCGTACGGTGTTGCCGTTCCTCGAATGGGGCTGGGCGGCGGCCGATGACGAGGCGCCGGCGCCCTTGCCGATTCGCAAGCCCGCGCGACCGCTACCGAAACCCGATTTCTAGCGCTCAGCTGCCCCTCACCCTCCCGCTCCGCGGGTCCCTCCCTCTCCCCGCTCGCGGGGAGAGGGCTGGGGTGAGGGGCTTCTTCATCACAATGAGCGGGCGATCAGGAGCTTCATGATCTCGTTGGTGCCGCCATAGATCTTCTGGACGCGGGCATCGACAAACATGCGGGCGATCGGGAACTCTCGCATGTAGCCGTAGCCGCCGTGCAATTGCACGCAATCGTCGATCGTCTCGACCTGCTTTTGGCTGCACCACCACTTGGCCATCGACGCGGTCACGGTGTCGAGGTCGCCGGCGATGTGGAGAGTGATGCACCAATCGATAAAAACGCGGGCGATCACCGCCTCGGTCTTGCGCTCGGCGAGCACAAAGCTGGTGTTCTGGAATTCGATCAATTTCTGCCCGAAGGCTTCGCGCTGTTTGACGTAATCGACGGTCAACCCGACCGCGCGCTCGGTCGCGGCGACGGCCCCGATCGCCAATGCCAGCCGCTCTTGCGGCAATTGTTCCATCAGCTGATAGAAGCCGTTGCCTTCCTCCGAGCCGAGCAGGTTCGCGGTCGGTACCGCGACATCGTCGAAGAACAACTCCGAAGTATCGGAGGCGTGCAAGCCAATCTTGTCGAGGTTGCGGCCCCGTCGGAAACCCTCGGCGCCCGCGGTTTCGAGCACGACCAGCGAGATGCCCTTGGCACCCTCACCCGGGCCGGTCTTGGCGACAACGATGATCAGATCGGCGAGTTGGCCGTTGGTGATAAAGGTTTTCTGGCCGTTGAGCCGGTATTCATTGCCGTGATGCCGTGCGGTGGTGCGGACGGCCTGTAAATCCGAGCCGGTGCCCGGCTCGGTCATTGCGATGGCGCCGATCCATTCGCCGGTTGCGAGCTTTGGCAGCCACCGCCGTTTCTGCTCCTCGGAGCCGTAGCGCAGGATGTAATGGGCGACGATCGTGGAGTGGACGCTATAACCGGTGGCGAGCTCCGAGACGACGTTTTCGAGGTCCTCGATGACCGCAGCGTCATAGGCAAAGCTGGTGCCCTGCCCGCCAAAGGCTTCAGGCACGCTCGGCAATAACGCTCCGATGTCGCCGAGCGCCCGCCAAGCGGCGCGGTCGACGATCTTGTCCTGGCGCCATCTTTCCGCATGCGGCGCCAATTCCTTTGCCAGAAAGCGCCGGAACTGGTCGCGAAATGCGTCCAATTCCTCGGTCATCCACGGTGAGCGGTAGGACGCGGTCATGTCCCACCTGCCGCAAGCCGCAGGCCCGACAGATACAGCTGGCGATGCTCGGGGTTCCGCAAGTAGCTGACGTCCGGTATCACTTGAGGAGTAACGCCGCGCAGACGGGTGACGATTTCACGGGCCTCGTCGAGGCATATGAGCCAAGCAGGCGGCAAGAAAGCGATACCCCAGCGGCAAGCTTGGATTCTCCTGGACCACCAGGCGCAGCTCCGACACCGCCTGTTCGAAGCGCCGAGTGATGAAATACGCAGCGCCGAGCGGCATGCGACCAACCGGCACGTGCGCGGGCTGAGACGCAGCGCGGTGCCGATATGACGAACGGCAAAACGGCGATCGACGGCTTGTCGGGCAATGGCAGCGCCACCACCCTTCTCTCCCCCGCGAGCGCGGGAGGGTTAGGGAGGGGGCTTCGCACGCGGAAGACGCGAACTGGCCGTGTGATGTTCTTAAGCTGCTGGTCGCCGATGTCCTCGAAGGCGAGATCGAGCCTACCCGTCGCGTCTTCGCGAACCCGCGCCGAAACGCAGATCCCGCCCGGTTCAGCCAAACCTTCGAGCCGGGCGGCGATATTGACCCCGTCGCCAAAGACGTCGCCGTCGTCGAAGACGACATCGCCCTGGTGGATACCGATGCGAAAGTCAATCCGGCGCTCGGCCGGAAATGCGGCGTTGCGTTCAGCCAACCCAGCCTGCAGGCCGGCGGCACAACGGACAGCATCGACAACGCTGGCGAACTCGACCAGCAACCCGTCGCCGGTCGTCTTGACGATGCGTCCGCGATGCCCGACGATTTTTGGATCGACGATTTCAGCGCGGAGCGCCTTGTGACGGCAGAGCGTCCCTTCCTCGTCAGCTTCGATCAGCCGCGAATAGCCCGCTACATCCGCGGCCAATATGGCTGCGAGCCGACGTTCGACGCGAGTTTGCCCCGCTGGCTCCATAGCGCCTCCTGCGCAGGGGCGATCCTACACCACCCGATAGTACGCGGCATCAGGCGCGAGGTCCCGATCGGCTCGCCATCTTTACGTCGAGATCTGAGCGTACCCTGGGGACCGGTATGAGTCCGTATTTCGGCGATCAGGGCGTTTCCCGGTTATTTCCCGGTTATCGCGATTTTTCCCGGTTATCGGGGGCGGAAAATTCCCGGTTACAGCACTCGCGGTTAATCAATTATCCTAATGATTTGCCTATAGTTTTTGGACCAATGCGATCGCCGATTAGATTTTTCGCGGGAATTTGCCCGCCGAAACCGGGAAGTTCGCGGTCCTAGTCGCTTACGCGGCGGCCCGCCTGTCGCCATAGATCGCGGCGCCACGGCGCGCGAGATCGCGCAGCATCGGGTTTGGCAGAAACCGCTCGCCGTGCTGTTGAGCGAGCCGGTCACAGACCTCGACAAAGCGCGCGGTGCCGAGCATGTCGATGTAAGACAGCGGGCCCCCGGTCCATGGCGCAAACCCCCAGCCGAGGATTGCCCCGACATCGGCGTCGGCTGGGTCGGTCACGACATTCTCCTCGAGGCAGCGCGCCGCTTCGAGCGCCTGGATTGCGAGATAGCGGGTTTTGACCTCGTCGAGCGAAGGCTGCGTCTCGGCCTCCGGCGCCAGGCCGGAAAGCCCAGGCCACAGCCGCTTTGGGCCGTCGGCCGGGTAGTCGTAAAAGCCCTTGCCGGCACGCCTGCCGGGCCGGCTCTGGCGCTCGACCATCTCGGCGATCAGCCGGTCCGCCGCAGTCGGCCGGTATTTGTTCCCGAGATCCTTGGCCGTTTGCACGGCGACCTGGTGGATCAGACTAATCGCCACCTCGTCACAGAGCGCCAATGGCGCCATCGGCATGCCGGCGGCCTTGCCGCCATTCTCGATCAATGCCGGCCGCACACCCTCGGCCAGCATAAGAACCGCCTCGCGCGTATAAGTGCCGAACACCCGGCTGGTGTAGAAGCCGCGGCTGTCGTTGACGACGATCGGCGTCTTGCCGATCTGCCGGACATAATCCATCGACCACGCCAGCGCCTCCTCGCCGGTGCGCTCGCCGCGGATGATCTCGACCAGGGGCATGCGCTCGACCGGGGAGAAGAAGTGCAGCCCGATGAAGCGCTCGGGCCGCGCCGAGGCCTGCGCCAACCCGGTAATCGGCAGGGTCGAGGTGTTGCTGGCGAAAACCGCCTCGCTGCCGATCACCGCCTCGGCGCGGCGGGTTACTTCGGCCTTGACCTCGCGGTTCTCGAACACCGCTTCGATGACGAGCTCGGCCCCGGCGAGCCGTGCGTAGTCGGCCGTCGGCTGTACCCGCTCCACAACGGCGCGCGCCTCGGCTTCCTTGATGCGGCCGCGCTCGACCGCAATCTGCTGCTGGCGGTGGATATGGTCGAGACCGCGCCCCGCCGCCGCCTCGCTCACATCGAGCAATACGACATCGATCCCGGCGCGGGCGGCGACATGGGCGATACCCGAGCCCATTAGCCCGGCGCCGAGCACCCCGATCCGCGAGAAGCGCTTACGAGCCACCGCGGCCGGCCGGCGCGCCAATCTGTTGGCCCGCTGCAAGTTGATGAACTGGGTGCGCACCATGTTGCGGGCGCGAGGATCGAGCGCCAGCTTGGCGAAGGCCTTGGTTTCGATCCGGAGCCCGGTGTCGAGCGGCACCAGCATGCCGCGATAGACGACCGACTGGATCGCGTCGAGTGCGGGGTAGTTGCCGTAGGTCTTCGCCCGCTGCATTGCATTCGCCGCCGAGAAGGCCTGCACCCCGGCGAGCGTGCGCGGGTCGGCGCCGGGTACGACAAAACCGGGCTTGTCCCAGGGCTTGACGAGAGCCTCGGCCGGGGCCGAGCGGATCCAGTCTTTGGCGCGGGCGACGAGCTCGGCTGCGGGTGCCACCTCGTCAACGAGACCCCGCGCCAGTGCCTGCGCCGGGGACATGCTCGTCCCCTCGAGCAGCACCGGCAAGGCATCGAGCGCTCCCAGCATCCGCAGGTAGCGCTGGGTGCCGCCGAACCCCGGAAAGAGCCCGACCTTGGTCTCGGGTAAACCGAGCAGGGCGCGGGGGTCGTCGGTCGCGATGCGGCGATGGCAGGCGAGACAGACCTCGAACCCGCCGCCGAGTGCCGTGCCGTTGATCGCCGCGACAAAGGGCTTCTTGGCGGTTTCGATCCGCCGGAACAGGCGATGAACATCCATGAACCGGTCGAACAGATTGCGGACCCGCTCCCCTTCGGTTTCCCCTGGGGTACCCGCCAGCATCGCTTCGAGCCAATCGAGATCGGCACCGGCGATGAAAGCGGGTTTGCCGCTCGTGATGACCACACCTTTTGTGTCGGAGTCGGCTAGAACCTTGTCGATCGCGGCGGCGAATTCGGCCATCGAGGCGTCGTTCATCACATTCATCGAGCGCCCGGGCATATCCCAGATGATGACGGCGATGCCGTCCGCGTCGCGCGATAATGTCAAGTTCGCCACGGCCGCCCCCTCAAACCCGCTCGATGATTGTTGCCGTACCCATCCCGGCGCCGACGCATAACGTGACGAGGGCTGTGCCGAGCCCGGTCCGCTCCAATTCGTCGAGCACGGTGCCGAGGAGCATCGCACCGGTGGCGCCGAGCGGGTGCCCCATCGCGATCGCTCCGCCATTGACGTTGACCTTCTGCGGGTCGAGGTCGAGGAGCTTCTCGTAGAGCAGCACCACGGCGGCGAAGGCTTCGTTGAGTTCGAACAGGTCGATGTCAGCCGTCGTCATGCCGGCGCGCTTCAACACCTTGCGCGTCACCTTCTCGGGTCCGGTAAGCATGATGCAGGGTTCCGAGCCGATCGAGGCGAAGGCGCGGATGCGGGCGCGCGGCTTGAGTCCCATCGCCACACCGGCCTCGCGGGCACCGAGCAGGATTGCGGCCGCACCGTCGACAATCCCCGAGGAATTGCCGCTATGGTGGACGTGGTCGATCGCCTCGATCTCCGGGTAACGCTGCATCGCGACCGCATCGAACCCGAAATCGGCGCCGAGCTGGGCAAAGGACGGCTTAAGCCCACCGAGCGCCTGCATCGTCGTGCCGGGACGCATGTGCTCGTCGCGCTCGAGCAGGGTGAAGCCGAGCTCGTCCTTGACCGGCACGACCGACCGCGTGAAACGGCCTTCCTCCCACGCCAGCGCCGCGCGGCGCTGGCTCTCGACCGCGTAGACATCGACATCGGTGCGGGAGAAGCCCCATTTCGTCGCGATCAAATCGGCACTGACACCTTGCGGGATAAAGTAGGTCTTGAAGGCCACCTCGGGGTCAGTCATCCAAGCGCCGCCCGACGACCCGATCGGCACCCGCGACATCGACTCGACCCCGCCGCCGATCGCCAGGTCGGACTGCCCCGCCATGATCTGACCCGCGGCGATATTGGTGGCTTCGAGGCCCGAGGCGCAGAAGCGGTTGACCTGAACCCCGGCGACGCTCTCGGCGTAGTCGGCATGCAAAGCAGCCAAGCGCGCGATGTCGGCACCCTGCTCGCCGACGGGCTCGACGCAGCCGAAGACGACATCGTCGACGAGTGCCGTGTCGAGCCCGTTGCGGTCGCGGATGGCCCGCAATACCCCGCTCGCCAGATCGATCGGCGGAACCTCGTGTAGTGCGCCGTCCGGGCGGCCGCGCCCGCGCGGTGTGCGGATGTGGTCAAAGATGAAGCATTCGGTCATCCATTACCTCTTCGGCTCCCCGTTCTCGATAGTGAGCGTATGATCAGCACGGCCGTGCGACAAGGAGCGGAATGCTGCGGCACAACCATGGCTCAGGCGCCCGTTGAGCTCATCGTAGCGCGGATCGGGGCGCGCGGTGACGGAATTGCCGAGCACGATGGCGAGCCGGTCTTTTTGCCCTTCACGGTGCCGGGCGATTGCGTCCGCGCACTCCTGGGTGCCCGCCGAGGCGATGGACGCGAGGGCCGAGTTGTCGAATGGCTGGAAGCCGGGAAGGGGCGCGTTGACCCTCCTTGCGCACATTTTGGCCGCTGCGGCGGCTGCGCGATGCAGCATCTCGCTCCCGTCTCCTATCGGGCGGTCAAGCTCGGGGTGCTCAACATCGCGCTACAACGAGTCGGGATCGATCCGGACCTGGTGCAGCCGCTGCGCGTCGTTCCCCCGGAACGACGCCGCGTCCGGCTCGGGATGATGCGACCGGCCGATCCGCGGTTGCCCGCGCTGGTCGGGTTCCGCGAGCGGTTCCGTCACAATCTCATCGACCTCGCGGAATGTTCGGTGCTCGAGCCACCGCTGGTCGGTCTCGTCCCCGAGTTGCGGCTCGCTGCCACTAACTTGTTGCTGCCGGGTGGCACGGCGGAGGCGATGTTGACCCGTACCGATAGCGGCCTTGATATGCTGCTGGAAGTGGCGGAGCGGCCGGGCCTCACCGCGCTCGAAGCATTGGCGGGCCTCGCCGAGCGCTGTGATCTTGCGCGTATCGTCTGGCGCTCCCCTGCCGAAGAGATGCTCGTTGTGGAGCGCCGCCCGGTCCGCGTGGTGCTGTCTGGGGTCGCCGTCCCTTATCCGCCGGGCGCCTTCCTGCAGGCGAGCGAAGCGGCCGAAACCGTTCTCGTCGAAGAGGTGCTCGACGGCATCGGGCCCGACAGACCGGTGCTCGATCTATACGCCGGGCTCGGAACTTTCACTTTCGCGCTGGCCGGGGGCGGGACGGTGCATGCTGTCGAAGGCGAACAGCATGCCGCGTCCGCTCTCGCCCGCGCTGCCGCCGGCCAGCCCCGGGTTACTGTCGAGCGGCGAAACCTAGCACGCGACCCGTTTCCGCCCGAGGCGCTTTCCGCCTATGTCGGCGTAGTGTTCGACCCGCCGCGCGCCGGCGCCCTCCAGCAGGTTGCGGCGCTCGCCGCCTCGGCGCTCGCGACGGTCGTCGCGGTCTCCTGCAACCCGGCGACCTTTGCGCGCGACGCCGCCCGGCTGGTCGGAGGCGGCTTCCATCTCGAGCGGGTCGTGCCGATCGACCAGTTCGTATGGACCCCGCATCTCGAGCTCGCGGCGGTATTCCGGCGCTGAGGACCTTGTGTTCGGCGCTGTGTTCGGCGCTCAAACTACCGCATGGCGGCAGTCGCGTTCCACATTTTGAAACTGGCGCAGCGGCTCGAGGCTGCGGGGTTGCCCGGACCGCACCGGGTCCATGCTCTTCCACAACAACAGCGCCTCGGCCTCCCGCAGCCGGACGAGAACCTCGTACGGGCCCGTGAGATCGAGCTGAGTCAGATCGGGAAACCGCAGCATCCCACTTCGGAAGCGCGTTCCACTCACGGCTTGCCTCCCCATGGAAGGTGCATCCGTCTATCTGTAGAGTGGCGCCGTGCTGAACCGGATTTGAGAACGCCGCACTTGCTGACCGCATGCCCAATACCGCGGTAATTCAGACAGACGCCTACCGCAAGGTTGGCCAAAGCCTGACCGTCGCGGCGCTCGGGGTCGTCTATGGCGACATCGGCACTTCGCCGCTCTACACCGTCAAGCAATGTTTCCTCGACGAGACCGGTGTCAGCGAGCCGCGCGTATTTGGTGTCCTCTCGCTGATCGCATGGGCGCTGACTTTGGTGGTCACGGCGAAATACGTCATCGTCCTGATGCGGGCCGACAATCGGGGCGAGGGCGGCATCCTCGCGCTGATGGTTCTGGCGTTGCGTGCCGCCGGCGGCCGGCACAGCTGGTGGATCCTCTCGGCCGGGCTGTTCGGCGCCGCGTTGTTCTACGGCGACGGCGTTCTGACCCCGTCGATTTCGGTGCTGAGCGCGGTCGAGGGCCTCAATGTCGCGACACCGGCGCTCGATCCCTTCGTCCTGCCGTTGGCGCTCGCCCTCCTGGTCGTTCTCTTCGTTGCCCAACGCCGCGGTACCGGCCGTGTCGGCGGTTATTTCGGCCCGATAATCATTGTTTGGTTCATCACGATCGGCCTTCTTGGCGCGATCGAGGTTGTCCGTTATCCCGCCATTATCCGGGCTCTCGATCCGCGCCACGCGATCAATCTGATCCTGCTCGATCCCTTGCGGGGTTTTGTGCTGCTCGGCGCGGTCGTGCTGGCGGTGACCGGAGCAGAAGCGCTTTACGCCGATATGGGACATTTTGGGCCGACGCCGATCCGGCGAGCCTGGTTGCGCCTCGTCTTCCCGGCGTTGCTGCTGAACTACTTCGGGCAGGGCGCGCTTCTCCTTGTCCACCCGGATGCCGTCGAGAACCCGTTTTTCCGTCTCGCCCCAGACTGGGGGATCTATCCGCTGGTCGGGCTCGCCTCCGCCGCCACCGTGATCGCCTCACAGGCGGTGATCTCCGGTGCCTTTTCGATCACTCGTCAAGCGGTCCAGCTCGGCTATCTTCCGCGCATGCAGGTGCGACATACTTCGGAGCGGGAAATCGGCCAAGTCTACGTGCCGGCGATGAACGGGATCTTGCTGGTGGCGGTTGTGGCGACCGTGCTCGGTTTCCGCTCCTCGAATGCGCTCGGCGGCGCATACGGCATTGCTGTGACCGGAACCATGTCGGTCACAACCATTCTCGCCTTTATCTATTTTCGTTTGGGTGCCGGCTGGCGCCTCTGGCAGCTGATCCCGTTATTCATGCTGTTTTTGTTCGTCGACCTGTCTTTTTTCGGCGCCAACCTTTTGAAGCTGGCGGAGGGCGGCTGGTTCCCCCTCGCGATCGCCGGCGCCGCCTATACGGTGATGATGACGTGGTTGTGGGGGCGAGCGCGCGCCGCTGTGCAACGGGCGAGTGGAGCGCTGCCGCTCGCGACGTTGGTCGAGACGCTCCGTCCCGACCGCCCGGTGCGCGTCCCCGGCACGGCAATCTATATGACCGCACGGGTCGATAACGTGCCGACCGCGCTACTACACAACATGAAGCACAACAAAGTGCTGCACGAGCGGAACGTGCTGATGAACGTGCGGACCGAGGACGTGCCGAGTCTGCCGGAGGCGGAGCGGTTGGAAATCCATCATTTCGGTCAGAATTTCCACACCGTGACGATCCGCTATGGCTTTCTTGAAGAGCCTGACATCCCGCGCGCATTAGCGCTATGCCGCGTCGGCGGGTTGCGGTTCAACCTTATGGAGACCTCGTTTTTTGTCAGGCGTGAGAAGATCATAACTAAGCGTCGATCGGGCATCAGCCTGCCCTTCAAGAAGCTCTTTATCCATCTGTCGAATATGGCGCAGGACGCCACGGAATTCTTCAGAATACCAGTCAATCGGATTGTCGAGCTCGGCGGCCAGATCGAGCTCTAAGGTTTATCCAATCACCGGAGCCGCCGAACATATTCAGTGGATTTCCTCCTGTTCGGCGAAGGCCTGGCGCAGCCGGGCGACCGAGAAACCGGGGGCCCTTGCGGCATCGATAATGACCTTCTCGCGGCGAGCGAGAAGCGCCGCGGCAGCCGGTAAGTCCTTGACCGCCTCGGCCGGAACGACGACGGCACCGTGCCGATCGGCGTGGATCACGTCGTTTGGCGAGACGACCATCCCGGCGACGCTGACCGTGCCGCCGAAATCGACAAGATGGACATGGGCGTGCGAGGGCATGATCGAGCCGGCCAGGACTAGGAAATCGGGTGCCATCGCATCGAGGTCGCGCACTGAGCCGTCGGTGACGACACCGGCGCAGCCGAGACCTTTATGTACATTGCTCTGCACCTCGCCCCAGAACGCGCCAAACCCCTGGTCGGGGGCATCGATGTCTTGGATGACGGCGATGCTCGGTAGCGGCTCAGCAGCGATGTGCTCGTAATAGGCGAGCCGTATTCTGGTCGCCTCCTCCCTGCTGCGCGGGTGTGGCTCACGCGAGCGGATCAGTGCCGTCCGGGCAAAGGCAACGACGGGCTTCAACACCGGAAAAGCGGCGATCAGCGGTCGGCGTGTGAAGCCCGCGGCGCGGCGCGCCGGGACGACGAGCTCGAGCGCATTGCAGATCGTCGGGGTATCGAACTCCTTTAAAGCATCGAGATCAGCGGCGTTCGGTAGCTGCGGCATGGCGGTTTCCTCCGACATCGTTGTCGGGTTCCAGCCTTTATTGCGAAGCCCCGCGCGCAGCAACCCCTTTCCGCAGAGCATCCGGGACCGGTTGCCGGTCCAAGGGCTAGCTACCAATTCTACCGCCGACGATCACTAGACCGACCGGAAGCATCAGCGCGATGATAACGAGCATGATCGCGAAGCAGCGCTCGGCGCGGCTCCATCTCTTCCAGTCGGAGACCCAGTCACGCATTCAACAGCCCCTGCTAACCCCCGGAGTGATCGATAACCGATGGGCGTGGTGAAAATTCGACCGAACTATGTCTCTGTAATGATAAAGGAAGCGTAAATTCGCCTTAAATTATCCTCTCCGAACCCAGGCCGTGGAGGCCAAGGACATGTACGAACCCGACCAGGTAAAGCGATTAGGCCGGCCGCACGGCCTTCCCTTCCGCATCGGCAAGTTGGGACACGTCGTTCTCAACGTGCGCGACGTGGAGCGGTCGGCGCGCTTCTACACCGAGGTGCTGGGCTTCCAGATATCGGACGTCTATCCGGAAGAGATGGTGCCCGGCGGTATGGTCTTTCTGCGCTGCAACCCGGACCATCACGGCATCGCGCTCGTCGGTTCGATGACGGCGGAAGCGGCGAATGTCGAGCTCAACCATATCGCCTTCGAGGTCGCAACCCTCGACGAGGTCATCAGGGCGCGTGACCATCTGCGCCGGCATCGGGTCAAGATCGATTTCGCCGGTCGGCGACGCGCCGGCTGTCAGCTCGCGGTCGAATTCCGCGATCCGGACAATCACCGGCTGGAGATTTACTGGGGCATCGATCAGATCGGCAGCGACGGGCATGTGCGCCCGTCGACCGAATGGAAGGGTGCGCAGAGCTTGGAGCAAGCCATCGCCGACCCGGTCCGCGGGCAAGATACGACCCTTCACGACCCCGCATTGCTCAAGGGTGAACGGAGAACATCGACGCGATGAATATTAAAACGATATCGACACGGTCCGTTGCCGCTGCGATGCATCGGGCGAGCTTTCTGGTGGTGCTGGGGATTTTGCTGGCATCGCTGCCGCGAGCGACAGCCCAACAATACCCGCCGCCATCCTACCCCGGTCCAGCGCAGAGTTACCCGGGTCCGGCGCAACCGCCGTCTTATCCTGGTCCCGGATATGGCGGACCAACCGGTCCCGGATACGGCGGGCCAACCGGCGCGCCACCGCCGCTACAGCAGGAAGCGGTCCCGCCGCCGCCCCCCGGGGCCGCGATGGTGTGGACACCGGGCTATTGGAGCTGGGCCGGCCGTTGGGTGTGGGTGCCGGGCCGCTATGCCGCCCGACCCTATGCTCATGCTGTTTGGGTTCCCGGTCAGTGGCGTCCCCGACACGGCACCTGGGTTTGGGTCCCGGGACATTGGCGGCGCTAGGTTGCGAACCGACCCCACGGGCCGTGGGCTACACGGTAACCGTGCGCGGTCTCGTCCTAATGTGCAGCATCGGCATACGCCGGCGCGAACGCGAGCAACGGCAGCGCGTTCGAATCTCGGTCGACCTGATCGCGACGGCGCCCGCCGCGTTTCCCGGAGACGACCGCCGGCGGGTCATCAACTATGAGAAGATCGTCGCCGCGATTCGCGAAATCGCGCGCTCCGGGCATATCGATTTGTGTGAGGGTTTCGCAGAGCGGATCTGCACCGCGTGCTTTGCCGACACACGGGTAGAACGGGTGCGCGTCTGGGTCGAGAAGCTCGACGTGTTTTCGGATGCGGAAGGCGTCGGCGCGATGCTGGAGCGAACCCGGCCCCTCTCAGGCGCCAGTGATCGCTCCCCATAACGCAAGCGCTTGGCGGGTTTCGGCGACATCGTGAACCCGCACGATTTGCACCCCCTGCTGAACCGCAAACAACGCGGCCGCAAGCGAGCCGGGTAGTCGCGCGTCGGACGGTTCGCCTCGACTCAGCCGGGCGATTATGGATTTCCGCGAGACGCCGAGCACGACCCCGCAACCGAGCGCGTGAAGCGCGCCGATCCCGGCGAGCAGCTCGAGATTGTGCGGGACCAGTTTGCCAAACCCGATCCCCGGATCGACGACGATCCATTCGCGCGGGATTCCGGCCGCAACACACGCTGCTATCCGCGCCTCGAGATACTCAAGCACCTCAACGAGCGGCGAATCGTAAACCGGCTCGCGCTGCATCGTTCGGGGTTCACCGCGCATGTGCATCAGGACTACCGGCGTCTCGCAGCGAGTGACGTAGGCGAGGCTGTCTGGATCATGGGTCAGTGCCGAGACATCGTTGACGATCCGCGCGCCAGCCGCGAGGGCTCTTTCCATAACCGCTTTGTGCCGCGTGTCGATCGATACAACCGCACCGTCCTCGGCGAGCGCCCGCACGACCGGCTCGACGCGCCGGATCTCTTCGCGCGGCGGCAGCTCTGCGGCGCCGGGACGCGTCGACTCACCGCCGACGTCGATAATGTCGGCGCCGGCCTCGACGAGCGCGCGGCCATGCAAGACGGCGCGCTCGAGATCAAACCAGCGCCCCCCATCCGAGAAGCTGTCCGGCGTCACGTTGAGAACGCCCATGACGCGCGGGCGATCGAGGGCAAAGCCAGCCCATGGCGACCGCGGCTTCGACATTCGGGCCAACCGCTCTCGCGCACGCTCGGCAAAACGAGCGCCGGGGCCCGCGAGCCAACCCCCGAGCTCAGCGATCGGCGCCGTCAGCGAGGCTAAACGCCGGTCGGATCCGAGCCCAAACGCCGCCACTAGAGTAAAGGCAAGGCCAGCACCGGCCAACGGCCGCGCCAAGCCCGCGGCGACCGCCTCGCGAGCCGCATTCCCGCAAAGCAGGCCGAGCGGCCGCAACCACAGCCGATGCGCGGCGACTTTGTCGAACTTTGCCCAGTCGAGGGGGCCAGCCTTGCCTTCACCCACCCAGCCCTTCGGGCCGGGTCCGCCCTCTCCCGCAGTGCGGGAGCGGGTGTCGAGCGCAGCGAGACGGGTGGGGGTTCTTGGGCCGTTGATGGCGAACGCCTTTTCGATCATTGCGATGGCGGCAGCGGGGCGCGCTGGACCGGCGCATTGCCGGGCGGAGGCATTCCCGGCGGGTACCCTTGCGCCGGGTCCCCCGGACCCGGCGGGTACCCTTGCGCCGGATTTGGCCCCAGACCCGGCGGGTACCCCTCCGTCGGATTTGGCCCCTGACCCGGCGGATAGGAATAGGAGTAACCCGGACCATAGGGGTAAGCGATCGGGTAGGGATAGTATGGGGGATAAGCGTACCAACCCCCGGTATAGGGGTCGTAGTAGCAGCCGGAGAGCGCGCCCGCGCCGGTCAGGGCGATCAGTACCGCCCGCAACACGCGACCGTATCTTCTCATGGCACTGTCATCCTTCGCCGGTGAAAACGGGTCTGCGCTTTTCCAAAAAGGCGCGGACACCCTCGGCGAAATCCTCGGTCGCGGCACACGCGGCAAAACTCTCGGTTTCACGCCGCAGCTGCGCGTCGAAGGCGTCGCCCATTGTCGCCTGCAACAGCGCCTTGGTCCGGCCATAGGCGCCGGTCGGTCCAGCGGCGAGCCGCGCCGTTAGTGCGGCGGCCTCCGTGCCGAGCGCCTCCGCCGGGACGATGCGGTTGACGAGCCCGAGCGCCAGTGCGCGCTGTGCGTCGAAACGATCGCCGAGCAGCATCAGCTCGGCTGCATGCTTGACGCCGACGATGTGCGGGAGCGTCGCCGTCATCCCGCCATCGGGGCTGGTCCCGAGATGGATATATCCCGAGGTGAAGACCGCATCATCGGCAGCGAGCGCCAGATCGGCCGCCAACACGAGACTGAGGCCAAACCCGGCGGCGGCTCCTTGCACCGCGGCGATGACGGGTTTCGGCATATGCCGCATCCGGATCAGCAGCGGGTGCAGGGTGTCGACGATTTGGTAGAGCGCCCTTAGCCGCTCGGCTGGCGCGAGCCCGATCAGCTTGGCGAACATGGTGATGTCGCCGCCCGCGCAGAAATGCGTGCCGGCGCCGCGCAGCAACACAACCCGGGCGGCGCGGTCATCGGCCGCCTCGGCGACAGCAGCCGCGAGTGCCGCGATCGTCTCGCGGTTGACCGCGTTGAGGATATCCGGCCGGTTCAGGATGATCTCGAGCACCCCTTCGTGGCGCTCGACGACAACGCTCGGCATTGGGTGGCTCCTCCTGCGCTTCGGTCTATCATAGGGCGCGCTTCAGCGGAGACGTTACCATGAGCCACACGATTCTGCGCGGCGGGCTTGTGCTCGACGTTGGAGCCGGCACCGCCGAGCCGGCCGACATCCTGATCGAGGGCGACATGATCCGCGAGCTCGTGCCGCCCGGCTGCCCTGGCCCCGAGGGTGCCGCCGAGATCTCCGCCGCCCGGAGACTGCTCCATCCCGGGCTCGTCAATGCCCACACCCACGGTCACGGCAACCTCGCCAAAGGGATGGGCGACCGCTGGACCCTCGAACTGTTGCTGGCGGCGGCACCCTGGATCACCGGCAACCGCAGCACCGAGGACAAGTACCTGTCGACCCAGCTCGGCGCGGTCGAAATGGTGCTGAAGGGCTGCACGGCCTGCTACGATCTTGCTTTCGAGTGGCCATTGCCGACCGCCGAGGGGCTGGCGCAGGCTGCACAAGCCTATGCCGATGTCGGCATGCGCGCGGTCGTGGCGCCGATGGTCGCCGACCGCAGCTTTTACGAGGCTATTCCCGGACTGCTGGACGCACTGCCGCCGCCGCTCCAGGAGCGCGTCGCGGAGCTGCGCCTGCCGCCCGCCGAAGCCACACTCTCCGCGATCCGTGCGGCATTGCGCGGCTGGTCGTCCGACCGCGAGAGGGTACGCCCGGCGGTAGCGCCGACGATCCCGCACCACTGCTCGGATGCTTTCATATCAGGCTGCGCGGAACTCGCCCGCGAGTTCGATGTCGGATTGCACAGCCATGTCGCCGAGTCGAAGGTCCAGGCGGTCACCGGCGTTCGGCTGTACGGTCACACACAGACCGCGCATCTCGACACGCTCGGCGTTCTCGGTCCACATTTCACCGTCGCCCATGGCGTGTGGCTCGACGAGGACGACATGGCGCGGCTCGGCGACAAGGGCGCCTCGGTCGCCCACAACCCCGGCAGCAACATGCGGCTTGGCAGCGGGCTCGCCGATGCGCGGGCGATGCTCGAACGGCGGGTCAATCTCGGCATCGGCACCGACGGGGCGAATTGCGCCGACAACCAGAACATGTACGAGGCCATGCGGCTGGCCTCCTTTGTCTCAAAGGTGCAAGGCCCCGATTGGCGGCGGTGGCTCTCGACCCGCGAGGCCGCGCTGGCCGCAACCGAGGGCGGCGCCCGCGCCCTCGGCTTTGCCGGCAAGATCGGCCGGATCGCGCCCGGCTATAAGGCCGACATCGTCATGCTTGACCTCGACCACCCGAATTGGCTGCCCTTCAACGACCCGGTCAACCAGCTCGTCCATTGCGAGGACGGCACGGCGGTGGCGAGTGTCATGATCGGCGGCCGCCTCGTCGTCGACAATCGGCGGGTCACCACAGTCGATCTCGGCCGGCTGCGCGACCGCGTCGCCGCTGCGCGTGAACGGCTCGCCCTCGACAACGTCGACAACCGTCGCCTCTACGAGGCCGTGGTGCCGGTGGTCGGCAGCCACTGCCCGGGCCTCGCGGCTGCTCCCTACCATGTCCACCGCTACGGCGCGCGGCCCGACTGACCGCCGCAACCGTGCCCCCCTGTAAAAGCCGGAAAACAGGGCGAATTATCGATTCGGTGCGGAGATTTGCTTGAATAATCCTCGATAAAAGCAGCTAAATCAGATGCCTATGAGCGGGCCCGAGGTTAGCGCGAAGAGGGGCCCGGCGGCGCCGTACAGGGGGCTGAATCGGTCTATCAGGGTGGAAACAGGGCGGGCGCCGAATTCGGACCATTGCGAACTCAACCCTATTTCGATATTGACAATAAAGGGCCAATATATAGGCTGAAACTGCGCCCCCAAGCAGGCGGTGGTCTCTTCTCGGGGATGCCACATGAGGCGCCTCGATCACATGACTGCCCAGCTTCGTCGCGGTTGGCGCTTTGCCTTGCACGGGCAACTGAACGGGCGCACGGTGTCGCCGACAGCGGCCCTTATCGGCGGATTTCCATGCGCGACGATGTGCCGTACGAGTTCCCGGCGGGTGATGACGGCTCGGTTGTGCTGCAGCGGTTGGCGCAGGTGCTCGACCCAGAGTTGGACGAGTCGATCCTCGACTTGGGCTTTGTCCGCTCCCTGCAGCTGCGCTCGGGCCATGCCAGCATTACGCTACGACTGCCGACCAGCTGGTGCGCGGTGAATTTTGCCTATCTGATGGCGGAGGATGTTCGGCTTGCGCTGCTCGGGGTGGAGGGCATCCGCCGGGTGACGGTCAGTCTCGGCGACCACTGCGCGGCCGAAGAGATCGAGGCCGCCGTCAATGAGGGGCGGCCCTTTGCCGAAGCCTTTCCGGGTGAAGGTGCCGGAAGCTTGGCGGCGCTCCGTCTCACATTCTTGCGCAAAGGGTTTCTCAGCCGCCAAGAGCGCCTGTTAAGGGACCTGCGCGACGCGGGCTGCGCGCCGGCCGCGATCTGCGCGTTGCGGGTCGGCGAGGTGGCGATGCAGGACGAGGCGCTTGTGATCCGGCAGCCCGGCGGTGGAACGGTCGTGAGCGGGTCGGCCGCAATCCTCCAGCGCTATTTGGAGCGCCGCGCCGAACTTGCCCTCGACTGTAGCCCTGCGGCTCCACTGATCGTCGGCCTCGAAGGCAAGCCGTTTTCTGCGGAGCAGCTGCAAGCCCATTATGAGGCTGCGCGCACCGTGCGCGTGGCACTGGAGGCCAATGGTTCATTCTGCCGTGCGTTATTGAGTGTACAGCACCTCGATGCCGCAGGACCATCGGGGCACGCAAACGTGGGAGGGAGACATGTACAAACATGACGGACACAACATCTTTGTAATCGACGGCCACATGCATTTCTGGGACGCCAACCCCGAGAATTGGAAAAACAAGTACGGTGAGAGCTGGATCAAATGCTTTCATGCCTTTCACAGCGGGCTAAGCCCGGCCGAGGAGGTGTGGCCGTTCGACAAATTTTGCCGGTACGGCGAAGAGGTGCTGGTCAACGACCTGTTCCGTACCGGCTATGTCGACATGGCCATCCTCAATTCGACCTATCTTTATGAGTTCTACAAGAATGGCTTCAACTCTCACGCCCAAAACAACGTCATCAAGGCTAAGCATCCGGACCGCTTTCTATTGTGCGGCTCGTTCGATCCTCGCGACGAAGAAGCGGGTGTCGACAGATTTCGCCGGATGGTGGCGGATTACCCGATCAATGGGCTCAAGCTCTACACGGCCGAGTGGCGCAATGGCTCGCGCGGCTGGCGCCTCAACGACCCGTGGGCCTATAAATATCTGGAGCTGAGCCAGGAACTGGGCATCAAGAACATCCACGTACACAAGGGACCGACCGTCTATCCGTTGAGTTCCGACGCATTCGATGTGCGCGACGTCGATTACGCCGCCACCGATTTTCCCGACCTCAATTTTATCGTCGAGCATGTCGGTCTGCCGCGACTGGACGATTTCTGCTGGATCGCCACGCAGGAATCCAACGTCTATGCCGGGCTGTCGGTGGCGATGGCCTTTGTCCATCTCCGCCCCCGATATTTCGGCGAGATCATGGCCAATCTGTTGTTCTGGCTCGGCCCCGACAAACTGTGCTTCGGCAGCGACTACGCCATTTGGTCGCCCAAATGGCTGATCGAGAAGTTCATGGCGTATCAATTACCGGAGGACCTGAAACAAGAATACCACGTGGATCTGACCTTTGAGATCAAACGGAAGATCCTGGGTGAAAACATC
The DNA here is from genome assembly GCA_963703745.1 of uncultured Alphaproteobacteria bacterium. Taxonomy (GTDB): domain Bacteria; phylum Pseudomonadota; class Alphaproteobacteria; order ATCC43930; family CGMCC-115725; genus AP-15. The sequence goes on from CAVPFL010000005.1 coordinate 430,818, forward strand.
GCTTGCCTCTACGGGATCGACACTGCGGCACAGACGGCCAAGTTGAGCCAGGACGGGATTAGCGCCGGACAGTGACTGGAGGAGCGCAACGATAGGCGAGCTCGTCAGCGGGGGGAGGCTCCTGTCATATTAGCGGGTATTGCCGCAATGACCGCGGCGACGCAGAGCTAAAGATGGACCGAGATGACCGCTCCCTGTACCGTTCGGGGTGGCTTTCGGGCCGCTTGCCTCGCGCTGGAGGAGCACAAAAACCCTGATTTTCGAGACGCTGACAGCAGGCGTTATCACCGCGGGTAGCGGACGCGGCTTCGTCGTGGAGGGCGCGGGCGAGCGCCTCGTCATCACGGCCGCGCATTGCCTACCATTCCTCCCGCCGGCCCAATCCTTTTTCGAGCCCAAACAGCGAACCTACGGGCCGCTCCTCGCCCCCCTCGGCGACGCGCCCCGCGCCTGGGCGGTGTGTCGCTTCGTCGATCCGATCGCCGACATCGCGGTGCTCGGTTCGCCGGACAATCCACACGCCGATGAATACAAAGCGCTGACGGCGACTGCGCTGTCGATTGGCGGCTCCCTTCGGAATCCGGTCAATTTCTGGGTACCGGCCCGGCTTCTGTCGCTCGACGGCCGCCGGTGGTTCTCCTGCACCATCCGTCACTTCGGTGGGCCGCTGTGGATCACCCACGCTGCCGAGCGCGTCCACGGCGGGATGGCGGGTTCGCCGATCGTCACGGAGATTGGAACGGCGATCGGGGTCGTGTGCACCGCCGCGGCACCCTGGGAGGGCGGTCCCAACGCGCGCCTCTCCGACAATCTGCCGGGATGGCTGCTCCGCGAGACCCTCTAGGTGTCCGCCCGCCGCTGTCTTCGTGCCCCGGATCAACTAACGCGCAACCTCTTTGCAAAGGGAGGCGCCGCCGGCGCCGACGAACGCGACCAGCTCGGGGAGGACCGCTATTTGGGCTTGACGTCGGGGTTCCCGCCCGGCGTACCCGGCGGCGGTATCACCGGCATGCTATGCGGCCCGATGTCGGGCGCTGGTTGAGTCAGACCGGGATCGACATTGGCGGGCGGGTGGATGACCCCGCCCGAGCGGTTGAGCTCGTGACTCAGGGATTCGCTCGAGCTGCCGCTGACGCCTTCGTCCGGTTCCTTCGGCGGGGTTCCCCGGGAGTATGGCTGGGCACCGCCTTGCGTGGAAGGCGGCGGGTATTGGAGCGCCCCGCCGGTCTGGGCAAAGGTCATCACGGGCCCGCCCAGCATGACGGCGGCGACGATCCCGGCACGCAAGCAAGAGGCTTTGTCTCTAGGCATGGTCCACTCCCGGTTACCGTCTCTTCTAACAAGGCAGAAACCGAGCGGTTCCTACTGGTACAAATCTAACATTTGAAACCGGAAGCACTCCCCGGTTCTCGTCATCCCGGCGCAGGCCGGGACCCATGTCAGCCATAGGCACCGGCCTTCGCCGGTGTGACGGATCTGGGTATCATCTGTCAGAATTGCTCCACTAGTTTCCGATCGCCAAGCGACGCGGAGTGGCTCGAAGGAGGTCGGGGGCCTTGCTGACATGGTTGGCAAGATGGCTGGCGCACATATCGGCCAACCGCTCGATGTCATCCGCCGTAATCTCCTCCGGTCGGGTGCGTTTCCCTATCATTGCCCGGCCGGGGCGGTCCTCGATTCCGGCGATTACCCCCGCGCCGTGGATGCGGCGATCAAGGAAGGCCGTCCCGCCGAGCTGCTCGTGCGGCGCGACCGCGCACGCGCCGAGGGCCGGCTCTATGGCATCGGTTACGCTGTCATCGTCGAGCCGTCGACCGCAAACATGGGCTACGTCACGACGGTTCTGACGCTCGAGGAACGCGCACCGGCCGGCGCGAAGAGTCGCCGCCAACCCCGACGATGCGATCACCTTTGCCCGGTTTGCCGGGACGAGCCACTGGTCGCGGGGGGCTTCCTGGTCCCGATGGCGCGGCGTTGCGCGAGACCGTGTTCTGGACGCCGCCCGAACTCGACGCGCCGAACGATGCCGACGAGATCCACGCGGCGGCCGCCCACGGCTTCATTTTCGATTTCTGCGGCGTCGAGATCGACCGCGACACCGGACGGGTGCGCATCGACCAATACGTGACGATGCACGATGCCGGCCGGATCCTGAACCCGGCGCTCTTCGACGGTCAAGTGCTCGGCGGGTTTTGCGCACGGCGTTGGTGCGGCACTCTGCGAGGAGTTTGTCTACAGCGAGGAGGGCAGCTTCTTGTCGGGTACCTTTGCTATCCGGTGCCGACCGCCTGCGAGATTCCGCAACCGGTGGTCCTGCATCGCGAGACGCCGTCGCCGATAACGCCGCTCGGCGCCAAGGGTGTCGGGGAAGGCAACTCAATGAGCACACCCGTGTGCCTTGCCAATGCCGTTGCCGACGCCCTCGGGGTCGCCGATCTGGCGCTGCCGCTGACCCCTTCCCGTGTTGCAGCTCTGCTGCTTCCGCTAGCCCGTGACGAAGTGGGCCGGTCGGATGATCGACCTCGGGCGCAGTCCGCCGACGAGTGAGTTCAGCCAGCGGCGCGGTGATTGAACACCGACAACCCGCGTAAGACATCGATCGCTTGGACCAATTGCTCGTCGCTCGCCGAACCCATGTCCTCCGTCGCGACCGCGGGAGCCTCTTCGGGGGCGGGTGTCGCGGTTGCACCGGGCGGTGCATCGGGCGGCGGCTTGTCGCCGGCCTGATCGGGGTTTTTGAGCGCGCCCGGCAAATCGGCCTCGCGCCGCATCTGGCCCTGCGCCAGTCTTGCGAGCTTGAGTGACGTAACGGCGAGGTCGGGATCGAGACCCTTGCCCTGAATTTCCCGCCCCGAGGGCGTCGTGAAACGGGCGGTAGTCAGACGGATCGCACCGCTGCCGTCGCTCAAAGGGATCACGGTTTCGATCGAGCTCTCGCCAAAGGTCTTGCTGCCGAGCAGCACCCCCCGGTGGTTGTCCTGCAAGGCGCCGGCGACGAGCTCGGCCTCTCGCGCTGTGCCGCCATTGACCAGTGCGACGAGCGGCAGGCCCTTGGCAACATCGCCCGGAGTGGCGCTGATCCGCTTGACGCTCGTGGGTTTGCGCCCCTTGACGACGACGATGTCGCCCTTGTCGATAAAGGCGTCGGCGACCGCGACTGCGGCATCGAAGGTGCCTCCCGGGTTGTTCCGTAGATCGAGAATGAAGCCGATCAACTTGCTGCCGGTTTTTTGCCGGAGGTCCTGCACCGCGGCGGCGAGTGCGGCCTGCGTTCCGCCGTCGAACCCGGCAATGCGAAGATAGCCGATGTTCCCTGCTTCGACACGCCCGACCACGGTCTGGAGTTTGTATGCCTCGCGCTTGAGTGTCAGATCGATCGGCTTCTCGGTGCCGCGCCGCAAAGTCAGCTGGGTTTCGCCTCCGGTCGGACCGCGCAGCTTTTGCTCGGCCTCGCTCAAGGACAGATCGTAAACTGGCTCATTGTCGATCGAGAAGATGACGTCGCCGGGCCTGATCCCGGCCTGCGCCGCCGGCGATCCGTCCTGCGGCGAAATCACCTTTAACTGACCGCTCTCGATCGTCACTACCAGCCCGAGGTTGGCAGCGTCATCAGTCGCCGGGATCTGGGAGGCCTTGAATGCCGCTTCGTCGATAAAGGAGGAGCGTGGATCGAGACCGGACAGCATGCCGGCGATCGCCGCCCCGATCAGTTTGGCATCGGGAACCGGGTCGACCGCATCCTCTCGAATGCGCTCAAAGGCTTGATCAAACAGATTGAGCTCCTCGTAGACAGTGTCCTTGCCTCCCTGTTGCTGGGCAAAGACCCCGCCCGCAAAGAGCGGCACACCCATCAAGATTACGATCGCCAATCTACGCACGCGCAAGATCCTCCATCACGAAGCCGGCCTCGGCCGACGGCGACCGTAGCCGAACAATCATGGTAATACCATGGCCGTCGGTGCGCGCGGCGCGATGGTGGTTTGGGATACCCGCCACGGGCGCGCCTGTGCCATGATCGCGGTTGGGATAGATCCAGGAGGGGCGCGATGGCTGGAATGCTCGACGGGAAATCGACGCTGATCACTGGCGGGGGTGGTGGTATCGGTCGCGCCACGGCTCTCGCCTTTGCCCGCGAGGGCGCCCGCGTCGCCGTGGCCGATCTGGTGGCGGAGGCCGCCCGTGAAACCGTCGCACTGGTCAATGCCGTGGGCGGACAGGCGATATCGCTGTCGGGCGATGTCAGCCGCGACGCCGACGTCCGCGCCATGATTGCGGCTGTGGTCGATACCTACGGCCGCCTCGACTGCGCCTTCAACAATGCCGGGATCGCCGGCTGGCAGGTCGACGCTGTGGGCAAGAGGACTGCGGAGTGGTCGGAGGAAGCATTCGACCGCATGATTGCGGTAAACCTGAAAGGCGTCTGGCTCTGCATGCGGCATGAGCTGCCGCAGATGCAGACGCAAGGCGGCGGGGTGATCGTCAATACCGCATCGATTGCCGGCCTCGCCGGCTTGCCGACCTCTTCGGCCTATGTCGCAGCCAAACACGGCGTGGTCGGGTTGACCAAGACCGCGGCCATCGAATACGCCGAGGTCAACATTCGGGTGAACGCTGTCTGCCCCGGTTACATCCGGACCCCGATGACCGAGCCCGGAATGCGCCTGCGCGGCGAGGCTATCCTTGGCCAGACCCCATTCAAACGGCTGGGTAATCCGGAAGAAATCGCCGAGATGGTCCTGTGGCTCTGTTCCGAGCGCGCAAGCTACGTCTCTGGTGCGGCATACAATGTCGATGGCGGCTATATGGCGACCTGATCAGCCACGGTCGATTTATGCTTGCCCAAGCGAAACGAGCCGGGCGGAGGGACCTCCGCCCGGCTCGCGGCAATGCGACTTGTTTCGTTTCGTCTATCGCCCGAGTTGTCCGCCAGTGGTGGGCGAGGTCGAAGTCCCGGCGCCGGTGTCCTTATTCTCGAGCTGGTATGGCGCCATCGCCTGGAGCTGCTCCTTGGTGCGGTCGAGCGTCAGACGGTTGTGGTCGGTCTTGATGTCGCTGATCGGCATCGCGACGTATTTTCCGCCCATACCGAGGAACGAGCCGACATCAAGCACTACGACATCGACGGCACCGTCCTTATTGAGGACAAGATCCTTGACCTTACCGATGTCGCGGTTTTGCTCGTCATAGACCGAGCTACCGATCATCTGGCTGGCGCGGATCTCGTCCGACTGAATGATGTGGCTCGTCAAGGCGGCGTGCGTTTCCGGCACCGCGCGGGTTTGCGCATAGGCGCCGGGTGCTGCAGCGGCGATGATCGCGGCGAAGATTGCGGTCCTGGTTGCGTTCGACACATTTCCCTCCTGGTTGAGATCGGACATGCCGCCAACAGTAGAAGTGCGACGGCAGTTCCGCTGGTGATTACAGTCGAGGCCTCTTAGTCTGGTGCGGCCCCTCTGGTATTGGTCAGATGACGTGGAACACGTACAGCAGAATGAGTACCGGAATCGGAATTCCGAGCATCCAAAGCAGTAGGCCTCTACCCATGGCATGACTTCCCAACACTGTTTTCAGAACAGGAGCAGCCGCACAACGATTGCAGTACGCGGTCGAGCGGGCCGGCGGGATTTTTCACGCCGATAGCAATCTCTATCCAACTGCACCTTGCCTCTCCAACGAGATACGCGAGCCATCGGTTCCGTTGACGAAACAAAAAGCTGGGGAAGGATGACGCGTTCTAATCGGGGCGCTGTTGCATAGAAGCGGGAACCGAGACTGGCCGGCGAACGATCTTTACAATGATCCAATTTCGTGAGGTCAACCAATGGCGACCCATCAATCCAAGGCCCAAAAGGAAACAGTCAGCCGCGTCATGCACGAGTTCAAACACGGGGAGCTCGAAAGCAGTAGCGGGCAAAAGGTGAGGAACCCGAAGCAGGCGATCGCGATCGGGCTGCGCGAGGCCGGCGCTTCAAAATACGAAAGCAAAGAGAAAAATCGAGAAAATCTGAAGCGGACCAAGACGCGCGAACGACGGGGTGCAACCGAGAAGGATCGGAGCGAGGGAGCCAATGGCCGGCGGACGCGCGCGGAGTTCTATGCGGAGGCCCGGCGGCGAAACATTCCGGGACGTTCGAAGATGAACAAAAGCGAACTGGAACAGGCCCTGCATTAGTGGCCAATTCGCGTCGGTGCGCCGATCTCGCAGAGATTCCTCCATGATCGGACGATCACCAATGGAGCTTTTTGGCTCGTGGATTTGTTAGTACCGCGATAGCAGCAAAGTCATTTGCATAGGAGTAGTCGATGGATCAGCAACAAGGTGAGGGTGTCGTCCGCGATGCGGCGGCAAAGGTCGGGGACACGGTCAGCGATCTCGCCGCTAAGACGGGAGAAACGGTTCAGGGCAAGATCGATCAGGCCAAGCCTGTGCTCAAAGACGTGAGGGAGACCGCCGGTGCAGCCATCGATAAGGCCGCCGACTTGGCTCGGAAGGTGTCGACTGCCGGAAGTCAGGCGGTAGATGCGGTCCAAGGTGCCGCTCGCGACGTGGGTAACCAGGCGAGCCAGGCCGCCAACACAGTTTACGAGCAGGGCGCTCGTGCGGGGGCATCTGTCAGCAAATATGCGGCGGAACAGCCGTTGATGGCCCTGCTTATCGCCGGTGCGATCGGGTACGGGATCGCCTACCTGATCCATCGCCCTTAAAAAATCTATACTCTGCACTCTGCTCGTACGCGGTCTTCGCTGACCGCGACGGGTGACCGTCCGGCGTCGCGCTGCCGCCCTAACCTTCGGAAGCGCCGGCGCTGGATGTTTATGCGCCCCCAGCGGAAAGTCGGAACGGAGCCATCGGCGTGGCCGATCAGCCTTCGCGTACCCACGGCCGCAACGCTTTTGAGATACCTGCGGGGCTCTTTGGTGTACTGAGCACCCTCACTATCGGATTGGTTGTCGCGTTGCTATATTTTGCTCGCGATATCATTGTCCCGATCGCACTTGCTGTCTTGTTGAGCTTTCTGTTGGCGCCTGCGGTCCGTGGGCTTCGCCGGTTGCAAATGGGCAGAGTGCCGGCCGTTACTTTGACCGTACTGATCGCGTTCCTTGCCATGCTTGGGTTCGCTGCGATCGTCGTGCAGGAATTAGCGTCGCTGGCCCAGCAAATACCGGCCTACCGTTCCAACCTCGAGGCCAAGATTCGGTCAATTCCGGAGATCGTTCCGGGTGGCGGGATCGTGCACCGCGTAACATCGATGGTTCGGGAACTCGGTCGAGAACTGACGCAAACCGAAACTCGGATCTCCAATTCGGCGGAAAACCGCTCTGCCCTCGGCACTTCCCCGGTCGAACCGGCGAAACCTGTTCCGGTAGAAATCGAGCGACCGGAGTTCGAACCCCTACAAATCGTTCGGGACGTTGTCGGACCATTGCTTCAACCATTGGCAATGGCCGGGCTGGTCCTTGTTTTTGTGGTCATGATCTTGCTCGAGCGAGAGGAGCTGCGAGACCGCATGATACGGCTGGCCGGTCGGCGCGACCTGCACCGGACGACCGTGGCGATGGACGACGCGGCGGGCCGGATCAGCCGCTACTTGTTGCGGCAGCTCGTCGTCAACGCTTGCTGTGGTGTGCCGATTGGTTTCGGCCTCGCGATAATTGGTATTCCGAACGCTGCATTGTGGGGGATTTTCGCGGCCTTGCTGCGATTCCTCCCTTATCTCGGGATTGTCATCGCCGCGTGCTTTCCAATCGCGCTCGCCACGGCGGTAGACCCCGGTTGGATGCTACTGGTCTGGGTAATCCTCCTGTTCGTCGGGATCGAGCTCGTCGTCGCCAACCTGCTCGAACCTTGGGTCTACGCCGCCAGCACGGGTATGTCCTCGGTCGCGTTGATTGCGGCAGCGACTTTCTGGACCTGGCTATGGGGGCCGATTGGCTTACTGCTGTCGACGCCGTTGACAGTCTGCCTCGTTGTTCTGGGTCGTCATGTGCCGCAGCTCGAATTTCTCGATATACTGCTCGGCAACGAGCCCGTGCTCTCCCCTGGTGAGACTTTTTACCAACGCTTGCTGGCGAATGACCCCGAGGAGGCGACTGAGCAAGCCGAAGAGTTCCTGAAGGAGCGGCCTCTTGCCGAATTTTTCGACGAGGTTGCGATCCCTGCCCTTGTAAGGGCACAGGGCGACAGTGACGATGGCACACTGTCTCCCGAGCGGCGTCTGATGTTCAAGGATGGTATCCGAGAGATGCTCGAGGACCTTTCCGACGATGCGGCTGTCGACGCAAGCTCTGCGTCCGAGCACTCACCTCCACCGGCAATTGAGAGACCGCCGGGGATTGTTTGTGTGGCTGGCCGCAACGAGCTCGACGAAGCTGCGGCGTTGTTACTGGTTCATCTCCTGTGTTCGAAACATTTTGCTGCGGAGGCACTGGCATCGGATCGTTCTCAATCACTCGATCATGCGACGGTGATATGCCTTTCGCTGATCAGCACGAGTTCTCTAGCGCGAGCGCGTTATCTCGTCCGGCGGCTGCGTCGACGCGCACCGCGTGCGAAGGTATTGGTCGGTCTGTGGAGATTGGATCCCGACGAACTTGCGGCTGCGATCGCGACAATCGCTCGACCGGACACTGTCGTTGTTGCGACGTCTCTCCGAGAAGCTGTCGCGAGCCTCGAGTCCGATTTGTCTACGCCTGCCGACTACACGATCCGATCGACCCGCGTCGGCTAGGCTGCAATGCCACCCTCGAGAGCCGGGCGACGCCGTACAACCGCGTGGGGGCTCTTGATCTCCTCGTCGATGCCCATCAGCAGGCGCAACGCCTCACGCGCACGGCCTAGGCGGGAGCGTACGGTTCCAATCGGCACGCGGAGAATTTTGGCCGCCTCGTCATAGCTCATCCCTTCGAGACCTACGAGCAGCACCACTTCACGCTGTCCCTTGGAGAGACGGCCAAGTGCGATGTCGAGCTCGCTCAACTGCCGCGCCGCCGTGGGATCCGTCGTGGCTGCGAGCGTCGATGCCACCTGGTCGACGTCGATAGTCGCCTCTTCGCGCATCGCCCGCCGTACGTTATTTACGTATTGGTTATGCATAATAGTAAAGAGCCAAGCCCGGATATCGGTGCCCGCTTGCCACAGATGAGCCTTGGCGATCCCGCGCACGAGGGTATCCTGCACGAGATCGTCCGCCCGATTGCTGTCGCGCGTGAGCGCCCGCGCATAGCGGCGCAGTCGCGGGATCTCTTTTTCGACGAGTCCGTGAAACTCCAACATCCGCGATGCTTCCTCGTGACCTTAGACCTTGCACGCCTAACGTAATCCTACGACCTAACCCTCCACAAATTTTGGTAAAGAATTGTAATGGAATGTAAGATCCTTGGATCTATTCCAGCCTATTGTATCAGCTTCGTAGAGGATGTTGACGGCAAGTGTCAGAGCTATGTTGCCATATATCGCGATATGGGCATCGCGAGTGCTCTTCAACTTGAATTTCTGTGAGATAGGTCTTTGCGAAGGGATCTTCCCGTTTGCGCTCCCGCCGGCCGCGGGCCCGGACATGTGGAACCAAGGCAGCCAGCCGCCGTTGAACCAGGGCCGGAAGGCGACACAATCTGCTCCGGGTAGAGTATGGTGAAGCTCTCCCGGGGGAACTGCTGCTCGTCGGGCATGAGGCTCGAGCCCACACCGAGGCTCTCGGGCCAAAGGAGACGGCAAGGTGCAGAAAAATTTGGCAGAGGAGATCACCGGGACCATCGATCGACACCCGGAAGTCGCCGCGCGTTTGACCCCAAACGGACTGTCGGCAGGGCTAGACGTCAGTGTCGTTCAGCGCGAAAATGGGCGAGCTTCGAAGCGGCAGATCGAGCCGGAGAGCGAGTTGTGCGACAAGCGCCAGCTGCTCGACGCTTTGCCCGTGGCGATTTACACGACCGACTCCGCCGGTCGAATCATGTTTTTTAATCAGGCCGCAGCGGAGTTCTCGGGTCGTACACCCGAAATCGGCAGCGACCATTGGTGCGTCACGTGGCGCTTATATTGGCCGGATGGTCGGCCGATGGCACATGACGAGTGCCCGATGGCCAGGGCGTTGAAGGAAGACCGGCCGATGGACGGTGAGGCAATAGCCGAGAGGCCGGACGGAACGCGCGTACCGTTCATGGCCTATCCGACGCCGCTCCACGATGCCTCTGGTCGGCTGGTTGGGGCAGTAAACATGTTGGTTGATATTACCGCCGCCAAAGAGGTTGACCAGGCGCGGGTGCAGCTCAACGAAACCCTCGAGCAGCGCGTCGAAGAGCGAACCCGACAGGCGACAGAGGCCTTGACGCGGTTTCGTGAGAGCGAACGCCGCTTCCGGCTTTTCGTCGAGGGGGTAACGGACTACGCCATTTTTATGCTGGATACCGAAGGCGTTATCACCAATTGGAATGCCGGCGCCGAGCGTATCAAGGGCTATCGGGCGGAGGAGATTATTGGTCAGCATTTTTCCGTGTTTTACAGCTCTAAGGATCGGGAGGACGGATTGCCGATCCGTGCGCTGACAATTGCCGCCCGCGATGGAAGGTTTGAGGCGGAGGGTTGGCGCATACGCAAGGACGGCTCGCGGTTCTGGGCGAACGTGGTTATCGACGCCGTCCATGACGACGCCGGCGTCCCGATCGGGTTTGCCAAGATCACGCGTGACATGACGGAACGCCGCGCCGTCGAGGAGCAGCTCCGTCAGTCGCAGAAGATGGAGGCGGTTGGTCAGCTTACCAACGGGGTGGCTCACGACTTCAACAATCTTCTCGCGACGATTATCCCGAACCTCGAATTGGCCCAGTCAAGTATCAAACAACCGCGCGTCCTGAAATATTTGGAAAATGCCATCCGCTCAGCGGAGCGTGGGGCGCAACTGACGAACCAGCTTCTCGCCTTTTCTCGCCGTCACGACGTCTTGACCGAGCCGGTCGATGTCAACCAGGTCGTCTCGGAAGCATGCGAGATGCTGCCCCGCACAATCGGCCCGACCATCGCGATCGAGACGATGCTTGACGGGGATGCCTGGTGGGCGATGAGTGAGCCGGGGCAGTTGGAACTGGCCATTCTCAATCTCGCGATCAATGCGCGAGACGCCATGCTGGCAGGGGGAAAATTGACGATTACAACCAAGAATATTGCTCGCGGGCGTGGCCACGGTCTTCCCCCGTCGCATGCCGGCGATTACGTGATGATCTCGGTGGCCGATACGGGAACCGGCATGAGCGAGGAGGTCCGCAGTCGCGCCTTCGAACCCTTCTTTACAACCAAAGAACTGCACAAGGGCACCGGCCTCGGCCTGAGCATGGTTTACGGGTTTGCCAAACAGTCCGGTGGAACGGTGACGATTGACAGCGAGATCGGCAAAGGGACCACCGTTCGGATTTATCTACCGCGCGCCCCGCATAGATCACCCGCCGAGGAGGCGCCCGACCAAAGCCGCTGGAACGCCGGGCCGCCGTCTCGCATTCTTGTGGTCGACGACAACAGCGCTGTGCGCGCCATCACGGCGACCATGCTACAGACACTTGGCCACGACGCGGTCGAGGCGGCTGGTGGCCAGGAGGCGCTTGACCTTCTGGGGCGGGACCGACGGTTCGACCTATTGATGGTCGATTTGGCGATGCCCAACATGCATGGCGACGAGTTCGCAGCGAGGGCCCGTGAGCTCATCCCCTGCGTGCCGACGCTGTTCGTGACGGGTTACGCCGAGCCGGGGCAGCTGCGCCGACGGACTCAGCACGAGATATTGAAAAAGCCGTTCAGACGTGCCCAACTCGCGGAAAAACTGCGATACATTTTGCGCTTCACAGCGCGACGGAATGGCGGTGATATTCAGCGCAGCGAGCGCAGGCAGACCCACTGAAGGGCGCTCAAGCCGCCTCGGTGGCACCAATGCCACTGGAGACCAGCTCCGCAATGCCGAGATTGCTTTCCCCCCGGAACGGCCCGCCAGGGCCGGCCGTCCGGGGTCGCAATGACACGGCAAAAGCTGTCATTGCGAAAACGCGCAGCGACGAAGCAATCTCGACGTGAGGCTCGATGACAGGAATCGGCCCTCACCCCGTCGCCTCAGTATCACGAGGAACTTGTTATTGACGCGTAGCGTTGGTACGCATGAACAAGAACTACGCTCCGGTGTCGTCATGCTTGGCACGATCCTGCTCATCATCCTGATCCTGATCCTGATCGGCGCACTGCCGACTTGGCCATATAGCGGCGGTTGGGGATATTACCCGAGCGGCGGCTTCGGCCTGCTGGTGGTCGTCGTCATCATTCTCCTACTAATGGGACGAATATAGTCGCGGTTACGTGCCGATTGCTGGTCGGTCCCGGCGTTGCCGAATCGCGACAGCCATGGGCACAGAGGGCAAAATCTTCGACCGCTTCGCGCGCTGGGCGGAGCATCAACTGGGCCGCTCCGCCACCTTCGCACTGGCGATCGCGAGCATCGTCCTATGGGGCGTGAGCGGGCCGTTCTTCGGCTGGTCAGACACCTGGCAGCTCGTCATCAATACAGGCACGACAATCGTCACGTTTCTGATGGTCTTCGTGATCCAGAACACGCAAAACCGTGATACTCAGGCGCTCCACCTGAAGCTCGACGAGCTGATCCGGGTAAACACGACCGCGCGAAATTCGCTGATGGGGCTGGAAGAAAAGTCGGAATTGGAGGTTGAGAAGGTTAAATCGGCATTCGCCAAGCTGGCCTCGACAGCCGATGCATCCATCGAAAAACCCCAAACACGCTAATATCGCCGATCGGAGCGCCAAATTCTCCTTATCGATCCGGCACGGCATTCCGTATCCTGCTGAGATGCGGATGGAGAGGAGGACGCCATGGCCAAGGGCCTGTTCGTGGTGCGAGCCGAGGTTCCGGACGAGAAGGATCGAGGGCCGTTCGACAACTGGTATGCAACCGATCACTTGCCTTGGGCGATCAACGTTTTCGGCGCGCAGCGCGGCTGGCGCTGCTGGAGCCAGAGCGACCCCGCGGTCCATTACGCCTTTTACGAGTTCGCTGATGTCGCCCAGGCGCAGGCGCTAATCGGCTCCGAAAAGCTCAAGCCGCTGATTGCCGATTTCGATCGCGTCTGGGGCGACCGCGTGGCGCGCGGGCGTGAGATCCTCGAAATCGCCCAAGAGATGACGTCTTAGGTAGCACCGCGTGCCGCAGATTGCCCGCGACCGCGTGATCGGCGGCAAGATCATCAAACGCAAGCTGCGTGACCCGTATTGGGCGCGCGCAGGGCGACATATTTCTAAAGCCGGCTGAACGACTTGCCGTGACCGATCAGCCGCTCGCTCGGCAGATGGACTCCTTTGCTTTCGTCTTCGATGACCCGGCCGATAACCCGCGCGCGCCGACCGTGCTGCTGCAAGATTGCCAGGGCGAGATCGGCGTCTTTCGCTGAGACGAGAACGCAAAAGCCGACCCCCATATTGAAGACTTCGAACATTTCTGAGTTGTCGACGTCCCCATATTGCTGGATTAAGCGGAAAATGGCGGGCACCGGTGGCAAATCGTCGATTAGAAACCCGACCTTGGCATCGACACGGGGCAGGTTGAGCAATCCGTCGCCGGTAATATTGATCAAAGCCTTTACCGTCGGGATATTTTTGATGATATCGAGGATCTCCGGGACATAGATCAGCGTCGGACGCAGCAATTCCTCAGCCAGCGGGACCCCGAGCTCGGGGAAGACATGGTCGATCGACAGCTGGGCGCGTTCGAAGAAGACGTGGCGCGCCAAAGTCAAGCCGTTGCTGTGGATACCGCTGCTTTCGAGCCCAATAACGACGTCGCCCGGAACGAGATCCCGGCCAGTAATGATCCGGTCGAGCGGCACGATCCCGACTGCCATCCCGACCAGGTCGAAACCGCGGACCACATCCTTCAGCGGCGCGATCTCGCCACCGGAAATCGAAATTCCGGCCTGTTTGGCGCCTTTGGCGAGCCCGATTGCGATTGCTCCGAGGATATCGGTGTCGGCCTTCTCGATTGCGATGTAATCGACCATCGAAACCGGTCTTGCCCCGACGCAGATTGCGTCATTGACATTCATCGCGACGCAATCGATGCCGATCGTGTCGTAACGCTTCATCATATGCGCAATGATCGACTTGGACCCGACCCCGTCCGTGCATATCGCCAGGCCGATCCCGCCGATATCGATCACATTGGCAAAATAGCCGATATCCAATTTGACGGCGCCGAGAGCATCTGGCGCCGGCCACGTCCTTTTGATGCATTCGACGATCTTATAAAGACCGGATTGGGTCGCGTCTGTGTCGACTCCGGCGGCCTTGTAGAGATTATCCCGGGATTTCATAGCGCTGCTCCGGCAACACTGCTGATATGTGCGATTAGACGCATCGCCTCACCCCGCGTAAACTAATCGATACATTAGCGACGGAGGATCATCCATGGCCACACCGGAACTGCGCCCGCTCGGCCAAGCCCTCGGCACCGAAGCGCTTGGCATCGACCTGTCGCAACCACTCGACGACGCAACTTTCGCCTGGGTCGCACACGCCTTCGCCGAGCATCCGGTGCTGGTGTTCCGCGACCAGAACCTCGGCGCCGGCGATATCGCCGTTTTCGGACGCCGGTTCGGCACGCCGCGCATCCATTCGCTCGTCAGCTACCGGCACGAAGAACATCCCGAGGTCTCGTGGCTTCGCAATGTCGACGCGGACGGCAACATCGACCGGTACGGCGTCAAACGCGCCACCGACTGGCACACCGATTCGACCTTTGAGGAGGTGTTGCCGCTGCTCGCGATGCTGCACGCGCTGGAGATCCCCGCGACCAAGGGCGGGACGATGTTCGCCGATATGTGCGCCGCCTATGACGCCTTGTCCGAAGCGATGAAAGAGCGGCTCGCGAGCCTTGTCGGATTGCACGGTCGCACCGACGGCCCGGCCGGCGCGCGGCTCTACGACCCCGAAGAGGAGATGCGCCGGACCGACAAGAAATATGCCGAGCAGCGTCGCCCGGCGGTGATCAACCACCCCGTCACCGGACGCCCGATCCTCTTCGTTAACCCGATGCATGTGCATGGCTTTGAAGGCATGGGTCGTGGCGAGGCCTGGCAGCTGATCGAGGAACTTGCCACCCACGCTACTCAAGACCGCTTCACCTATTACCATTCCTGGCGCGTCGGCGACCTCTTGATCTGGGACGAGCGGGCAACGATGCATCGCGGTGCGGGCGACTATCACCCCGAAGAGCGCCGCATCATGCTCCGCACGATCGTTTATCCGAATTGAATAAGGTCCCCTCGCCTTTGCCGCTTGAACCGGGATTCGCGAGAAGCGCGATCCACCACCGCTCTCCGCCGCAACGCGGCCTAGCTTTGATCGGCGACTGACGGCATCCCTCGGTAGGAAGTAGCGGGTATTCCGCAGATTGATGCACCGCCTATATCTCGAGTCCGACTTCAGCAGGCACCGCCACCGCGGAACAGGAGATCCGATGAACGACGTGACCCCGATGCGCATCCTCGATCCCGTCACACAGCCGATCAGCCCGTCGAAATTTGCCCATTTCGTATTGCGGACCGGACAAATCGACACGATGGCGAAGTGGTATCAGACGGTCCTCGCGGCGCGGGTCGTGTTCCGCGACGAAATGCTCTGCTTTCTATCGTATGACGACGAGCATCATCGCCTGGCGCTGATCAATATTCCCGGTCTGCCGGTGCGCGATCCCGATGCGGTCGGGACCGACCATGTCGCCTACAGTTACAACAATCTCGGCGAGCTGTTGTCGACCTATCGCCGGCTCAAGGCGGCCGGCATCGTGCCGCATTGGCCGATCAACCATGGCGTCACGACGTTCGATGTACTACCGCGATCCCGACAACAACCGGGTCGAACTACAGATCGACAATTTCGCGACCACGGCCGAGCTCGACGGCTATTTTCACAGCCGCGCCTTTGCCGAGAACCCGGTCGGCGTGACCTACGATCCGGAAGAGCTGTGCCGCCGCTACGAAGCCGGCGAGGCGATGGCCGATCTGCTCCGCATCCCACCACTGCCCGAAGGCAAGACCCCCTGGGACATGTTGGCGAGCCACTGACCGCCTTCCCGGCCATTGTGGTCCCGGTTCATTGGCAGCCCGCCCGCTCGAGATTCAGCGCCAGTAGTCACGCCAATGCGTCTTCCTCGCTGATATCGGCAGGCCAGCCATAGGCGGCAGCCACCGCCGCGTCGGGATCGCGATGGGCGTTGTCGAATCAGGCCGGTCGCTCTTTGTAGATATTGGTCAAGGTGCGTTTCTTCAGGATCGCCGTGGCCTTCGGGCTGACTGGAACGATACGGTCGGGAAACCCCGGCACCACCCCCGGCAAACGCTCGACGAGATCGGGCGGGTTGAGCCAAGCCTCGCGCAACTCATTGAGCCGCCGCGCCGCCTGGGCGATCGCAATGGCGTGCGGATCGTCGGCATATTCGGTCGTCGGCCGGTCTGGCGTCAGCCCCACGGGAAAGGGAAATGTCCCGACACACGCGCTGACGGAACAACGATGGCTGGGTCTATGTCTCGCTGCCCCAAGGCGTACTGAGGTCGATGAAATTGGCGCATGTCCCCTGTGTCACGGCGGATGCTTTTTGTGCCTGCCTATCCGCGCGAGACGCAGCAATGGTCTCCGACAGGCTGGGCCGCGGATCAATCAAGAAGCACGCCGGAGATCCGATGGCACTCGGCAATTAGCTCCTCTTGAGTCTTGAGGTCGCTCGCAACCGGGTTTGGCGCACGAGGGCGTTGATGATAGAAGTAGCTGCTGGTCGATCGCGCCGACGGGTCCCCGCTAGTGGCGAGCCACGCCTGGGTAATGCAGCCTTGTTGAAGATCGTCGGGGGCTGAAGGGCCACCCATCTTGGTTGGCACCCATCCAGGCTCCAACGCGTTGGATTTGACGTCTTTCCAGCGGCGCGCGACGGCAAAGGCGAGTAAAACATCGCAAAGCTTGCTCTCGGCGTAAGCCGAAAATCCGCTCCAAGCTCGCGTGGTCCAGAGCAGATCGTCCATCCGCAGTCGCACGCCGTGGTGGGTGCCCGAGCTGACATAGACCAGTCGATCCGGCCTTTCGATCAGCGCTGTCAGAATGTAGGGCGCGAGCACATTAACCGCGAAGATATTGGGAACGCCAGGATCCGTTTCCACCCGGCGCGTCTCGCGATAGCCGATGCCTGCATTGTGGATTACCGCATCGAAGCGACCGAGTTCGTTTACCTGGGCGGCAACGGTTCTCGCCCCGGCCATGGTCGAGAGGTCTCCGGTGACAGCTGCCCGGGCGCCTGCCGCCGCCGCCAGGGCGTCGCGACTTCGACCGTCATTCCGCCCGTGTACGACGACCTCATGGCCTTGCTCGATCAGGACCCTGGCCGCCATCAGACCGAGCCCGTCCGACGATCCGGTTATGAATACGCGTGCCACTCTCCGCCTCCTCTACCGTCCAGACCGATCCGGCTTACAGTCCCAAACGAGCTTCTTGCCTCCACATGCTTCGAGTCTTCGGGCGCAAAGCTTAATTCCACCCTATTCCTGTTGCGAACGGATAGGTGACGGCGACGCCGGGTGCTTAGAATCCGGTTCCGATCGCGATCCTTCGGCAGCGAGGAGATGTAGAGATGGAAGCTTATCGCATCGACCGTTTTGGCGGGTGATAAATCCGCTGATCCTCGCTGCCCCCCGGGGCCCCGCGCGACAGTAGAGAGAAGGCGCATGACAACGACCGAAGCAACCGATTTCGACATCGCCAGGTTGCGGGCGCGGCGCACCAACAAGTGGCACAAGTTTTCGCCCGACGTGCTACCGGCATGGGTTGCGGACATGGATTTCGGCGTCGCGCCCTCGATCACCACCGCGCTGGCGCGCCTGATGCGAGACCAGGAATACGGCTATGCCGCGCGCGACGGCGTGCTGGCCGCGGCCTTCGTCCGCCGCATGGAGCGGCGCTTTGGCTGGCGCACCGATCCCGCCGACACGATTGCGATCGGCGATCTGGTGCAGGCCAGCTTCTCTTCGGTCATGGCGTTCAGCGAACCCGGCGACGCAATCCTATTGCAACTTCCCTGCTACCCGCCCTTCATGCGCGCCATCGAGGATACGGGCCGCCGCCTGATCGCCAACCCGATGCGCGATGACGGCACGCGGTGGGTGCTAGACTTGGGCTCCTATGAGGCAGCCCATGATCCGCGCCTGCGCATGCTGATCTTCTGCCATCCGCAGAACCCCACCGGGCGCGCCTTCACCGGGGCAGAACTGGAGGAGGTGGCGGACTTCGCGATCCGGCACGATCTGGTGGTGGTGTCCGACGAGATCCACGCGGACATCCTCTATCCCGGCAACACGCATATTCCGCTCGCGTCGCTGCATCCGGAAATCGCGTCGCGCACTATTACCATCACCTCGGCGACCAAGAGTTTCAACATCCCGGCTCTGCGCTGCGCCGTCATGCATTTTGGCGCGTCCGCTCTGAAGGAGGGGTTTGAGAAGCGGATCCCGTCGCGGTTGCTCGGCTCGCCGGGGGTGACCGGGGTCGATGCCACGGTCGCGGCGTGGGATGACGGGCAGCCGTGGCTGGATGAGATTCTCACGCAGTTGCGGGCGAACCGCGATTGGCTGGCGGCGACGCTCGCCGCCGAGCTTCCGGGCGTGACGATGCGGGTGCCGGAGGCGACGTACCTGGCCTGGCTCGATTGCCGGGCGCTGGAATTGTCGTGCCCGGCCGGGCAGTTCTTTCTGGATCAGGCCAAGGTTGGGCTGAATTTTGGCGAGACCTTTGGTGCGGATTACGGGGGGTTCGTGCGGCTGAATTTTGCGACGCCGACGGCGATACTGAGGGAGATTGTTGCGCGGATGGGGGAGGCAGTGCGAAGACGGTGAAGCGAGATTAGACGCAGTTGTCGTGAAGCCGGGGCTGTCGGCCTCGGCAAGACCCGCTCCTGATCGCGATTGCTAGGTTTCGAGAGAGGTTGGCTGAGGTGACGAGATCGCCGCCGATCTCGAACGGCTGAGTCGGCTCCGCCAAAGTCTCTGATGCGACGGAATTCGGTGGTTGAAATGACGCATTCTGTTTCGGCTTCTCACCTTGGATCGTGAAATTGTTCCACGCCGATAGAAACGTCTCCCGGAACTTCGGGTGTTATAGATGTTTGCCTTATTGTCAGCCGATTGGCGAAAAGAAGGTGGCCCACTTGACCGATCAGGGGTTCTTGCCGAACCGCCTCAACTTGCCAAACTGAGCAGCCTTGCCATTCCTCCATCTTTTACAACAGAGGATAAGCGACATGAAGCATCTCTTGAGCGGCGTGGCCATTATTGCCGCGCTCGCATTCGCCGCACCCGCTTCGGCCCAGCGTTCAGGCCCCGGCCCAGGCGCACAGACCGGTACGGGCCCGGGCGTCATTCCTCCTGGGGGGCCCGGCCCCTCGTCTTCGCTTTCCAACCTGCCCGCCGGCTCTCCGGGTCTGGCAACACCTTGGTGGACGGCCCCCGGGCCAGCCTACTACGCACCCCCTCCGTATTATGCTCCGCCTTATTATGCGCCACCGCCTAACTACTACTATGGGCCGGCGGCGCGTTGAAGCAAGCATGGGCCTGTTGGCGGCTGTGGCGTCCGGTCTTTTGCGGCACCCTCCCCGACAGCGCATCGAAGACCATCTCGATGAAGATCTCGGTGGTCTCCTCGCCTGGATAAACCTCGACACGGAGGGGCATGTCGCCAAAAACTCGACCTTGTGGCATCGTCCGTCCTCACCACCTCGCTGGCACGCAGGGGCAGGGCTCCGCACCGCGGGCCCTCTTACCCCGCGGCAGCTTTGGCGGCTTCGCAAATGGCGCAGAACGGTACACCGGTCTTGGCTGCCTCTCGCAGTGCTGCAGCCTGTGGCGAGGCAAAGGTCTGGGTGACCAGTACCGACGGGGCGCCCGCTGCCGGCGGTGTCTTTGTCGAAGCCTTGGTCAAAGTTTGCGGCGGCCGGCCGTCGTCAGCCTCTTTCGGCTCGTTTGGCGATTCCGGCTGCGCGGTCAGCGGTGCCGGCGAGTGTGGGGCGCTGGATCAGAGTGATGTTACAACCAGTAGGCGAGAGCTGGCTGCTGATTGGGTACAGGTACAGTAATAAGATGAAATAAGAAAGCAATTTAAAGTTGTACCTTGACGGAATTGGAAAGGCGTGTGGCCAAGCCACCCGCGGCGCACAGCCCAGCCCCGCTGCGCGGGGGATTGTCGCTCGATGCAAAAATCCGCAAAGTTGCAGGCTGGAGGCACTTGCACGCACCCCCGGAGAACCACGCCGATGAGGATCGATCAAGCCGTCAACATCGAAGACCTGCACCGCATGGCAAAGCGGCGGCTGCCAAAGATCGCCTTCGATTTTATCGAAGGCGGGTTGGAGGACGAGCGCGGCCTCGAAACCAACACCTCGGCTTTTCACAAGCACAAATTGTTGCCGCGTTATCTCGTCGATGTGTCGAAGCGTGACCAGACAAAGACGATCTTCGGCCAGAACTTTGCGAGCCCGTTCGGCATCTCGCCGACCGGTGGAGCCAGTCTCTTTCGCGACGGCGCCGATTTGATGTTGGCCGAGGCCGCTCGCGACGCGAATATCCCCTACATCATGTCGGGTGCCAGCAACGCTTCGATCGAAGCGGCGGCAAAGATCGCGCCGAAAAATCATTGGTATCAGCTCTACGCTGCGCGCGATCACGCGGTCAACGCCGACCTGATCAAGCGCACTGCCGATGCCGGGCTTGGTGCGCTGGTATTGACCGTCGACACTCCGGTCGGCTCAAAGCGCGAGCGCAATATCCGCAACGGCTTCTCGAATATCCGGGGCGGCCTGTTTCAAGCACTGAGCCTCAAGCCCGCAATCCTTGCCGAGGCGCTAACCCACCCGGGGTGGATCGTCGAATATTTCAAGCGCGGCGCCGGCACGCCGACGCTGGGCAACTGGCAGCCCTACGCGCCGCCGGGCGCGAATGCGGAAGAGGTCTATAAGCACTCGAGCTCGCTGCGTCCGTTTAATGCACAGACTTGGCGGGATTTAGAGACCTACCGCAAGCTGTTTCCGCGCGCCCTTGTCGTAAAAGGCATCATGAGCCCGGCCGACGCATTGCGGGCGCTCGAAGTCGGTTGTGACGGGATCCTTGTATCCAATCACGGTGGGCGCCAACTCGATCAGGCGCCCGGGTCACTCGATGTATTGCCGGCGATCAAGACTGCGGTCGGCGACAAGCTGACCTTGCTCCTCGACAGCGGGGTTCGCCGCGGCGCCGATATCCTGATCGCTCTGTGTCTCGGCGCCGATTTCTGCTTTTTCGGCCGGCCCACGCTATATGGCGCCGCTGCCGGCGGATTGGCCGGGGTCAAAAAGGCGATCGACATCTTCGTCAAAGAAATCGACCTGGTCATGGGGCAGATCGGCTGCCCGAGCCTCGATCAGCTCGGCCCCGATTTCCTGTGGCGGGAGGATTGGCCGCGCAACGTCTGATTGCGAGAGATTACCGGATCATGAACCTGGATAACGCCATCAACATCGAAGACCTGCATCGGATAGCGAAGCGCAAGCTGCCGCGCGTCATCTTCGACTACATCGAAGGCGGGGTGGAAGACGAACGCGGCCTCGCGCGCAACGAAGCGGCGTTTCATAAGCACCGGCTGCTGCCCCGCTATCTGGTCGACGTTTCCAAACGCGACCAGTCTGCGACGGTGTTCGGCCGCACCTATTCGAGCCCGTTCGGCATCTCGCCGACCGGCGGCGTCGGCCTCTACAGGCGGGAAGGCGAGGTGATGCTGGCCGAAGCCGCGGCGGCGGCGAACATCCCCTACATCATGTCGGGGGGTAGCAACGCATCGATGGAGGAGGCGGCACGGGCCGCGCCGAATAATGTCTGGTTCCAGCTCTATGCCGCCAAGGACGCGAATGTCACCGACGCGCTGATCGGGCGCGCCCGCGATGCCGGCCTCGGCGCCCTGGTGCTGACCGTCGACGTGCCCGTCCATCCCAAGCGCGAACGCAACTTGCGCAGCGGTTTTGTCCGCGTCCGCAGCGGCGGCGTCCTGGAATCGCTGAAGCTGAAGCCGTCGATACTGTTGGAGGCAATCACTCATCCGGCCTGGGTCATCGAATATGTACGGCTGGGCGGCGCACCGGGTTTGGGAAATTGGGCCCCTCACGCCGGCAACGGGGCGAGCATTGCAGACGTCATCAAGTTTGGCCGCGGGCAGACCCCGGCCTCGGCGCAAACTTGGCGCGACCTCGAACGCTATCGGCGCCTGTTTCCGCGCGCGCTCGTCGTCAAGGGCATCCTGAACCCGGCCGACGCGGTTCGCGCCGCAGAGATCGGGGTCGACGGCATCATCGTCTCGAACCATGGCGGCCGCCAGCTCGATCAGGCGCCGGCCTCGCTCGAGGCTCTGCCTGCGATCAAGGCGGCGGTCGGTGACAGGGTGACCGTGATGCTCGATAGCGGCGTCAGGCGCGGCGCCGACATATTGATCGCCTTTTGCCTCGGCGCCCAATTCGTCTTCTTCGGCCGCCCGACGCTCTATGGCGCGGTCGCCGGCGGGCTCCCTGGCGTCAAGAAGGTGATCGACATCTTCCGCGGCGAGATCGACCTGGTCATGGGCCAGATCGGCTGTCCGAGCCTCGACCAGCTCGGCCCCGACTTCCTGTGGCGCGACGACTGGATGCAGAACCGGTGACCGTCGAACCCGCTAACCGCTGGCGACACGCACCGACGTCGACCTGATTGGTGCTGGTCGGGTGAGAGCTGCGTCGATCTCCTCGATCGACCGGCCCTTCGTCTCGATGCCGAGCCACACGAACGCCACCGCCGCCAACGCCGCCCAGAACGCCAAGAAGAACATCGCCGGGACCATCGCCTCGACCGACGCCTCCGGTTTGATGAAATTCGTGCCGCCGACGATAAGCGCGAGCCCCAACGGGCTGATGATTTTGCCAAGATTGCCGACGCCATAGCCGAGCCCCATGCCGCTCGCACGCAACCCCGCGGGCCACACCTCGGCCATATAGGGCGCGATGATCGTGTAGGAGCCGCCGCCGAAGAAAGAGTGGGCCATCAGCATCAGCCAGAAGACCGAGACCGTGCCGATAAAGGCGTTTGCGAAGTAGCCGGCGATGATCAGGGTCGCAACGCCGCCGAGACACATCAGGCAGCCCGAGACACGGCGTCCGATCAGGTCGGGCAAGAAGGCGCAGAAGACACGCCCGACAAATGCCGACACGCCGACCCACATCATCAGAAAGCCAGCATCTTCCGGCCCGATTTTGAGCAGCAGCCGCAACAAGGTCGGCCCCCACAATGCCAGCCCGACGCCGCTCGTCTGAGAGAGGCCGATCAGGCAGACGAGGGCGACGCTGCGCGGGTATTTGAACAGCTCGCGCCACGGCGTGTGCTGGATGTGGGGGAGTTCAGCTGGCAATTCGAGCTTGTTCGGATCGCTCTGCAAGGCCCACGCGATCGAGCGCCGGGCTTCCTCGCGCCGGCCACGGCGGATCAGCCATCGGGGCGATTCCGGGACCCAGGCGCGGATCAAAAGCGTCACCAGCGCCGGCAACAGACCCAGCAGAAACAGTCCACGCCAGCCGATGGACGATCCAAGATAAGTGCTCGCCGCTCCGCCGAGCGCCCCGCCAATAGAAATCGTCGAGGTGACGATACCGCCGACAAAACCGCGTTTCGACGACGGCACGAACTCCTGCACCAGCGGAAGATCGACGCTGACCATCCCGGCGACCCCGACCCCGACCAGCGCGCGGCAGAACGCCAGAAATAGCCAGCCGTACTGGTCGGGCGAGGCTGCCATCAGCCCGGTGGCCAGCGAGAAATTCAGCACTGTGGCAACGAAGACCTTGCGCCGCCCGATCCGGTCGGCCATCCACCCCCAGAAAAACGCGCCCGGGATGGCGCCGATGCCGGCGGCGAGCAGGATCATCCCCGACTGGAGGTACGTCAGCTTCCAATCCCCGACGATAAATGCGAGGACGTAGCCGATCAGGAAGAAGTCGAAGAAATCGAGCAGGTCGCCAAGGATCGCAGCGGAGATGATCTTCCACTGGTTGACCGTCAGGCGCTTTTGCCGCTCTAGGAGCTCCAACATCGTTTTCCTCCCGATCGTTAATCGATCAGCGAAAAGGATTTTCTTCTTATCGGCCGATGAAGTTGCTCGGCTGCCGTATGGCGACCGACCGCCGCGTCAGCACGCCCGCGGGCGATACAGTGCAGAGTATCGATGATGGGTCGGCGCTGGCAATGGCCCAGAATGAGGGCGATTGGCAGCGTTGCGGAGTTTAGTCGCCGGCGACACGCCCTGCCTGCTGGGCGACGGCCGGGCTTGGTCCCCTGAGTTCGCTGTCGATCTCGTCGATCGTGCGGCCGCGCGTCTCCATAGCAATGAGCCAGAATGCCAAGGCGCCCAGCACGTACCAGAAGGCGAAATAGTTGAAGCCCGGGATAAGTGCGTCGAGAGTCGCCTGCGGGTTGACAAAATTCGACGAGCCGGCGATCAGCGCCAACCCGGCAGGCCCGATGAACTTGCCGAGATTGCCGACGCCATAGACAAATCCCATGCCGCTGCCCCGCAGCCGGGCGGGCCACAGCTCGCCCATATAGGGCCCGACGATCGAGTAATTGCCGCTGCCGAAAAAGCTTTGCACCAGGATCATGATAAAGAACATCGACACGCCGCCGATGAAGACGTCGTGCAGATAACCGGCAAGCGACATGAACAATGCCGCGACCAGGCATGTGAAGACGCCGGAAGCGCGGCGCCCCCAGGCGTCCGATATCCATGAGGCGAAAAACCGCCCCAGGATCGCTACCACGCTTACCCAGATCACCAGCTTGGACGCCTCCGGCGGGGTAATCTTGAGCACCATCACCAGCAGGGTCACTAACCACAGGGCGAGCGCAACGCCGCCGGTCTGGGTCAGCCCAGTCAGGCAGCCGGCGATCATGCTGCGCGGGTACTTGAAGATCTCCAGCCAACGTGTTTGCTCGACGATCGGGGCGACCGCAGGCAACGTGATTTTCGCGGGATCGATCTGCAAGGCCCAGGCAAGCGATCGCCGCGCCTCTTCCACTCGCCCGCGCCGCAGCAGCCAGTGCGGCGACTCCGGGACGAAAGCCCGAATGTACAGACATAGAAGAGCCGGCAGCAATCCGACGGCCACCATCCCGCGCCAGCCGATGTAGGGAGCGGCAAACGCTCCCAGCAATGCGGCAAGCAACTGGCCCGCCGGCAGCATTGTCGTAGTGATCCCGGTGAACCAGCCGCGCTTACTCGCCGGCGAAAACTCTTGCATCAGGGTGATATCGACCGAATACAAGCCGGTGACGCCGAACCCGACGAAAAAGCGGCAGATCACCAGATAGATCCAGCCCCCCTCCGGGGTCAGCGCCATCGCCCCAGTGGCGAGCGAGACGTTCAGCACGGCCGTGATCAGAGCCGTGCGTCGGCCGACCTTGTCGGCCATCAAACCATACAGCAGCGAGCCGAATGGCGCACTGACACCCGAGGCAAGTAGGATCGCCCCCGACTGCCCGTAGGTGAGGTTCCACTCCTTGACAATGAATGCCAGGACAAAGCCGATCAGAAAGAAGTCGAAGAAATCGAGCATGTCGCCGAGCGTCGCAGCACCGGCGATCTTCCATTGGTTCGCCGTCAGTTTTTTCTGATGCTCCAACAGGTCCAGCACCGCGTTCTCCCTAATGCTGCATCTCACAACCCCGCCACGGAACGGTTTATCCGTTTCTTTGAAGACTTCTTGGGACGGCCGTGGTTGCGGCCTGCCGCGGCGGTCCTATCAGGGCAGCCGACGCCGTGACACTACCTGTAAAGGTTGCATGCTGGCAATGGCCCATCCGTGCCTTTGGTCGAGGCCCCCTGCCCGAAGACAACAAGGTGTTCCCCTGCTAAGGTAAGGGACGCCCATTTAACGTAAGGGGAAGCGATGAAGCGTATCGCCGTACTCGGCTTGGTCTTTGTGGTCGCGGCCTGCGACCAACAGGCGCCACCGCCGGCCGCCACCGCGCCTCCGCCTCAGGTCGCCGTGGCGCCAGCCCCGACCCCCGCACCGTTGCCGCCACCCGCACCTCCTCCACACATGTCCTTCGATGGACTCTACAAGGGTACGTTCACCCCGGAGGCGTTTGGCAGGAGTACGGAGAGCTTCACCGGTGGGAATTGTGACCCCGAGTTGCCGATCAACATGAGGGTCAAGCGCGGTTACGCTAGAGTTTGGTACAAGGACTTTCGCGGTCACACGCTGCATTACCGCGGCACGGTCAAGCCGGACGGCACGGTGGAAACCTCGCATACCAACCAAGGCGGAGGCGGGGCCATCCTGGCTATCCAGATCAGCAATAACCAGGCGACCGGGAATCTGGAGCGCGGGCGCTGCTATTACCAGGTGACGATGACCAAGGCGTGATATGGCGCGGCTCTACCGGCCCTGTCGCATGATGGCGGCGGTGGCGCCGGCCGAATAGCCGGGCGCGACGCGCACATCGACAACGCAGACCTTGCCGGCGCGTACCGCAGCGACGGCGTCGCGCATGGCCCCCACCAGCTTCTTCGGGTCTTCGACCGGCCCGATGCCGGCGCAGCCCTGGCCGCGTGCCATCGTCGCCAAGTCAATGTCGGGCTCGCGGATCGCCTGGCCGATCCAACGGTTTTCGGGCGGCCGACCGCGTTGCAGGGCGACACGCTCCTGGTGCAGTTCGTCGTTGAAGAAGGAGCGGTTGTTAGCCACGATAACCAGCAAAGGGACATTGTTGCGCACCGCCGTCCACAATGCCGTCACTCCCATCAGGAAGTCGCCGTCGCCGAGCACCGCTACCGGCAGCCGGCTGCTGCCGCTGTCGCGTAGGGCAAGTGCGGCACCGACCGACATGCCCGGCCCCGAGCCGATGCCGCCACCGCCGTCAGTGCCGAGATAGTCGAGCGGGTGGCGAAACTCTGACAGCCCGTCGGCCCAGGACAACGGCAGGCGGATCATTGTCGTCGGGGCATCGCCGAGCACCTCGTGTAACGCTGTCGCAATGTGCGGTACCTGGATGATCGAGGTCTCTTCGAGCGCCGACAGCGGCGGTGGGCTCGGACGACGCCCTGGCTCCGGCAAGGGCGGCGGGTTCGGCCGCAACCCCTTGACCGCGGCGAGCAGCGCCGGTGCGGCGGCGTCAGGCTCGGCTAAGAGGTAGACGTCGACCGGCGGTAGGCCTTGGTAATCCATACTCCAGCCGTTATGCACGTACTGGTCGACCGACACCTGGATGATCTTCGCCGGCACCGGCTTGCCGGCGTGTGCCGTACGCAACGTGCCGGCGAGGTCGACCCAGTCGAGGCTCAGGATCACGTCGGCCTCGACAATCGGCGCGGTCCCGCCGACGTGCAACGGATGGTCGGTCGGGAAGGTCGCGCCGGATTTGCGGTCGGTCACGACGCGAGCGCCGATCGCCTCGGCGAGTGCCACGCGTCGCTGCCACGCCTCCGGATCGCGCGACCCCCGCCCGGCGAGGATCAGCGGACGTCGTGCGCCGACGAGCAGCTCGGCGGCCTGCCGCACGAGCGGACCGGACGGCTCGGGCGCCACCGGCGGGGCGTAGCGGGCGACGGTCGGCATCGCCGGCACTTCGGTGATCTCGTCCTCCTGCAGGGCGAGATCGAAATTGACGTAGACCGGCCCTTGCGGCGCGGTGTTGGCAATCATCCAGGCGCGCAGGATCGCCTCCTGGGCCGAGCCGATCGAGGCCGGCTGATCGTCCCATTTCGTGAAGTTGCGGATCAAGGCACCCTGGTCGCGCGCGGTGTGGATCCACTCGATCCACGGCCGGCGGCGGGTCGAATCCATCGGACCGGTGGCGCCGAGCACAAGAACCGGGGCGCGGTCGCACCAAGCGTTGAAGATCGCCATCGTCGCATGCATCAGCCCGACATTGCTGTGCACGAACGCGGCCATCGGCCGCCCGGTCACCTTGGCATAGCCGTGCGCGAGAGCGACCGCACTCTCCTCGTGCAGGCACAGGAGCATGCGCGGGCGGGTATTGCCGAGATAATTGACGAGGCTGTCGTGGATGCCGCGATAGCTGGCACCCGGATTGAGCGCGATGTAGGGAATGTCGAGCTCGCGCAGCACCGCGGCGATCGCGTCGCTGCCCCACACCCGGTTCGACGGCGCGCTCGGGACCGGCCGGTCGATCTCGTTGCTCTCTGCCGGCCGCGAGGATGCGATGTCCATGGTTTTCTCCCTTCGGATCGGAGCGCCTCGATCGAACTAGGCTTCATTCCGCGCTCTGGAACAAGGCTCCATTTCCGCTGTCGGCAGCGGAAAAACCTGTCTTCGTCGCCCGAAATCTCCTCATCGGCGCGGAAAAATTAGCCAATATCAATCCCTTAGATGCGGTAGAACCGAACAGCCGGCAGCGGAATTTCTGCGCATTAGAGGGTCTTGGCAGCGGAATGGCAGCGGAATTTGCCTGCCGGTTGCCGGCTTGGGTGTTCACATCACATCACAATCTAATAATTGATAATATAGCACCAATTCTAGGTATAGAGTCAAGGGCCGAATGGCGTGCTCGCTCCGGTCCGGGTGGGACGCTAGGATAGGCATGAGCCTGCCCGCAGGGGCCCGAGGCATGTGGGGAGACGAATTATGAGCAAAAGGATCGCGGTCGTCGGCGTGGGCGCGGTGGGCGGCTATACCGGAGCGCACATGGTGCGCGCCGGCGAGGATGTGACCTTCGTCGATTTCTGGCCGGCGCATGTCGAGGAGATGAAGCAGAACGGCTTGCGCATCACCCACCACGAAGGCGAAGAGCCGTTTACGGTCAAGGTACGCGCCTTACATCTGACCGAGGCGCAGCATCTCTCGAAAGAAGCGCCGATCGACGTCGCCTTCGTCTGCACCAAATCCTATGACACATACTGGGCGGCATTGCTGATCCGCCAGTACCTGGCGCCCGGCGGCTATGTCGTCTCATTGCAGAACTGCATGAACGAGGAGACGATCGCCGGCGTGGTCGGCTGGGGCAAGACAATGGGCTGCATCGCCAGCAACATCAGCGTCGGTCTCGTCGAGCCGGGCCATGTCCATCGCGGCGGGGTCAAAGGCGGCGCCGCCCACACGGTCTACCGCACCGGCGAAGTCCACGGCGCGATCACCGACCGCGCGCAAGAAATCTGCCGGCTGGTCTCCTATGCCGACAGCGCCAAGGTCACCGACAATCTGTGGGGCGAGCGCTGGTCGAAGCTGGTTGCCAACACGATGGCGAACGGGGTCTCGGCCTGCACCGGGCTTGCCGGCTCGCAGATCGCGCAGAACGAGACGATCCGCCATTTCCAGGCGCGGCTCGGCAGCGAGGCGATCCGCATCGGGCAGGCACGCGGCTACAAGCTCGAAGAGATCGACCATCTGCCGCCGGAGACGATCGCCCGCGCCGGCGAGGGCGACGTTGCGGCGCTGAGGGCTTACGACGAGCGGCGGCTGTCGCGGGTCGGGCGCGGCTCGCCCGATCAGCGGCCGTCGATGGGCCAGGACATGGCCAAGGGCCGACGCACCGAGATCGAATATCTGAACGGCTTCGTCGTGCGCGAAGGCGAGCAGGTTGGCATCCAAGCCCGCGCCAATGAGCGGCTCGTCGATATCGTGAAGAAGGTCGAGCGTGGCGAACTAAAGCAGGATCCGCGCCACATCACCGAGCTCCGGCTGAACTGAGTTCCGGCTCGCTCCGTGTCTGGGCGTGACGGGCCGAGCCATCTCGGCCGCCGCGCGGCAGGGAAGAAAGCCGCTTTTGCTCCCGAAAATCGTCCGTTCATGTCGGCACGCGCACGCTACGCGGCTTCGCCGAAGCGGTCCCGGTCTCCTCAGTCCCGCGGCACGACCGCGATTTGCGAGCCTGTCCACGGCCGGATAGGCCTAAATCGTGTATTCATAAACGGCCAGCTTCCGCTCTCGACCCTCTGCAGCCATTCGCTTGTGTTGACAGCAACGGCGGCAGATGCCCCCTAAGCGGTCCGACTAGGCGAGTCGAGAAAATGGAGACGGCCCCGGGCAGCGTTCTTTCTGCCCGGCATCGGTGGGGAGGATTTTTGATTTTTGGAGCCAGTTTGCGCGAACGGTCTCGGTATCTGCTGTAATTTCCCGGTAAGAGCTCCAAGGAGCACCAGTCATCACGGTCCGGATATTTACACAAAGATTAAGCCTACTCCGGATCCTCATAACGGCGTCGTCTCATTTCTTTGTCCTCTTCGGCGCGACGCTGCTCGGCGGCGATGCTCTGCTCTAACCGCCGGGTGAATCTCTCCGCGAACCTCCTCACTTGAGGGCGGGGGTCGCTTAGCCATGTCTCGATTTGCGCTTTTCTCGCTCGATACGCTTCGACGAGCCCGAATTCGCCAGCGACCCCACCAGTACTTTGAAGGCAAATTTCCGCGATCTCCAGGCGCTGGTCATCCTCTGGCAGTCGCGCAACCAACTCCCTAACCACCTCGTGCGTCGTCTGCTGGCCCTGATACGCTCGCAAGACCTGAAGTATGAACCCCACATCGTCGTCGGTGCCCGCCGCAGCAAGTTCGGTCAGTTCGTGAGCCAATTTATCGGGAAATGCGGGGAACATCGCACTGAGTAGCCGGGCGCCGCGAAATTGAAAGAGCGTGTCGTCCGGCGTGTACAAGCCGCGCGTGACTCGAACGGCCGAGGCTGCGTCTTGAGAAAGAACTTCTGGCAGCCGGTGAAACTGATAGGGGATTGCTTCATACCGGTCCCCATGGTCGCGGCCGCGCTGGTCATCGAGTATGCGGCGGCCGAGGAACGTCCAAACCGCTGCCGCATGTCCGCTGGCGATGTAGGCCAAAATCCATTCAGCACGTGTATCAATGCGAGGGACCGCCATTAGATTTTCGAGCACGAGCTCAGTCGTTGCCGCTGACGGTTGTGCGAAAAAGGCCTTGGCTTCAGAGGTAAACCAAGCGCCATTGACCCAGCGGGCTTCGTTTCTGGCCGTCAAATACCGCAGTCCCGGCTCGAAGCAGCTCCCGATCAGGAGTTCGAGGTCATCGTTATGGCGCGTGATAACCGCAACCACGCACTCCATGACGGCGATATCGTCTTCCCCGGCAATGGCCCTATCGAGGATCGCTTTGATGCGCGTCTCGTCTTCCACCACGGAAAGACGCCACTGTCGACAGAGCTCGGTGAGGTGCGTACCCGCATCCAAGTAGCGGATGACGGTCCGATCATAGATGGTCCGATCACCGCTATCGTAGAGCCCTTTTAGAAAAGCCGTGAGGAAATTGAGTACGTCGTCATTCGCGCGGAGAAGAAACCGCTCTGCCATTTCCGGTTTGTGTTTGGCGAGAAGAACCAGGAACTCGCCAAAAAGCGGGAACGTCGCCATGTCGTTGGATTTCGTCGCCGCGAACCGATCGATCGTCGCGTACCATTCATTCTCCGTTTCATCAGAGAGGGTTTCGACGTACTCGGCGATCCGCTCCCGGCGGTATCTCTCGATCTCGGCGTAGTCGAACCCTTCATCATCCCACTGCGGCGGCACGACTGACTCGTATCCCACAAGGGTCTTGTACCGCACGAAACCTACATCAGCGTTTACTGCGTCTCTAAAGTTCAGAATGGCGGCGTCGAGATCCCGCGCGAGCGCCTTACGTCCGAACCGATCGTCAGCCGCCGACGCTATTTGCTGGGCACGCTGGTGCTCGAAGAGAAGATGATGTTCAGCGTGTTCCAAGACCTCATACGGCTCAACGGCTGCGCGTGCCGTGATCTCGTCCACGACCCGCTTTGTGTCGCTTATCACCATTGCGCAGAGATCGTTGGAATAGTTCGCCTGCGATGGGAGTCGCGTTGCCGTCCAGAGAGAACTCAAGATCGAGCGTTTCTCGTCCGCGTTCGGTGCCTTGTCATAAAATTCAAGCAGGCCATCGATCGACAATCGACGTATCGCCTTCAGCTCGTCGACGGCCGGCACTGCGCCGCTGCTGATGGTAACGGTCTCTGCGGACCACGATGTGCCGCGAAGCTCCGTATTCAAACATTCTCGCCATACGGTGTGCAGGACTGGCCAAAGGGCCTCGCGTTCTTCGCCGGCAAGTCCATCAATCACGCTCACAAGCTCTAGCTGGACCGCCGGTCCCGCTTGCCGCCACACGTCGAGATCGTATCGGGCGACTTCCTCGACGCTCCGGTCCACCTCCCTTCGGACATCCGCGTCCTTGGACGCATGATAGATATGACCGAGCGCCCGAAGGCTCGCCCCGACATCAACGTACCGGAGGTCGGAAATGATGCCGATAACGAGCCTGTTAATGTCTGCGGCCGTGTGTCCGTCGATATTGCCAAAGGGCGTCTCAATGGACTCGATTTCGGTGACGTTAGCATTGTCCACCGCCCGCAACAGCGCGGCCCGCAGCTCCGGATAGATTGCCGCGATGTCGTCGTAGTTGGGGAGAACGTACTCGCGAAGCGATCTGAGAATTTCCTGGCGCTCGTTGTTGTTAGCAGACGCGTCGAGCGCTTCGATCGTGCCTCGATCAAACAGCTCCTTGCCCCTGCATGAGCCTCTGGAAGTCGTGTTGTACCTTTTGGAAATCATACCCGGCCGGCAGCAGGTACTCGTCCATGATCTTGTTCAGTCGAGCCTCGATCGATGCTATCGCTCGCTGACCAAATCCTTTGTTATGAAAGCGCTTGTAGGTGATGTCGTGCGAAGTTTCGGCCCATGCATGGATCAAGATGGTCTGGATTTGTATCTCACACCACAGGCCCTTGAATTTCGCGTATTCGGCAAGCGCTGAGCGCGTCTTATTGAGGCTGACGGTGTAGTGGATGGCCTGGTAACGCTGGTTCGCGTTTTCCTCGGTCGGGTGATGAATTCGCGTCTGGTCCCAGTGGACCTCGAAATTCTCAGGAATGAGCCGCGAGTTGAGGAACGACTCTACGTCGGTGTTGGTGTAGAAGATCAGCCTGGCACCAGCGAGGTCCTTGATCTCATCTTCAATCGCGGATGACTCCAGTAGCCCGCGAGCCTCCAATTTCGGCTTGAGGTGGCTTGCTTCTTTGGCACGGCACTGAATCGATTGCGGGCGAGGGATGCCCTCAGCACCATTGATCGCTTTTTCAAGAATGTCCCTGACTATGCGGGCGAATTCGGCGTACCGCGTCTCGTACTTCTTCGCGTATTCGTCAAAATTCATTACGCGTCGGCCAAAATCTGGCTTCCATTCGGTTTCCGAGCATATGGGTAGCATTGTCGGCTCCGTCCACCCACCGGCGCGCGAAGTGGGCAGACGGATACGCACGTGCCTCGTGCGCAAAGCTCATTGATCCTGATCTGAGCGAAGACGGGCATAGCCCCTCGCTCACAACCTCTTCGTGCGAGCCGGACGCAGCCGATTTAATGTTACTCATCAATGGCCGCCCTCGGCGCCGTCCTAGCTGTTCAGTACGAGGTCGGCGAAGGTCGCCAATCACCCAAATCCGACGATACAGAAATCACCACTAATCAACACCCGCCCGCCGCCGTGAGCGTGTTCAACAGGTCGAGTGTCGAGCGCACGAGGTGGTCGAGCCGCGTGACCATCACGATCGTCGGCAAGCAAGTCGAGCCCGCTCGCTCTTGCGACAAATGGTGCGAAACTCCCCCTGCTGCTGACCGTGCTAGGCGGCCTCGCCGAGTCGAGGGTGGTTTGAGGCGCGACCGCACGCGCGAGGAGACGCGAGCTGGCAAAGGCCCGAGGCGTCAAATTCGGCCGCAAGCTCATCCTCAACCTCGCACCAGCAGCAGGAGGCTCGCAACCGCCTCGAAGCGGGCGAGACGCAATTGCAGTGTTGCCCGCTCTACAACGTCAGTCAGAGCACGATTTCACGGCTGTAGCGTCAGGTAAGAGCCATATTCAGTGGCGTGCCGCTTCGCTTCCCATTCGTCGGCCTCTGCAAGAGCACGTCGGAATTCCTCGGCGGTCCGAAGAATGTCAGCACGCAGCTTGGGATCGATCTCTCTGGGCAACCCGACATCATCCCGCGGCATCTCACCGCTTCGAACTTCCTTGATCACACGATCAATCTCGCCTGACGCGTGCATTGGCGTCTGCAACAGCACGAGATGATCCATTTCAGCCTGGTTGTCAGGCGCATGGCATTCGAGGCAAGTGGCCTTTCGTGCTTCAGTCGCGAAGTTACGATAGGCATTATCCAACATGGGCAATAATGGGTTGGCGGCACTGTACTTGTTTGAAAAGAGCGAGGCGTGCGGCTGCAACTGTCCCGAGGAGTCAGTCCATTGCCAGTGACCGTCAAATGCCGGCGGCGTCACGTGCGCGTACGGGCCGCGCGCGGCTTCGCTTCCGCCTTGCGAGCGGGTCACGACGAACACCTGTCCTGCTGGAGTGAGATAGAATTTAAGTTCATTGGCCGTTTCATAGGCATTCCACTTATCGGCACTGTGCCAGAAGGGATACGGGTATTCACCGGGCGGCATGGCGTTTCGAAAATACGCCTCGATATGGATGACTTTGATGTGCTCTCGGGGGTCTTGATCGACCGACTGCCTTGCAGTGAAGGTAAAGAGAGACAGATACATAAGTTGCCAGATGCTCGGCTTGAAATGTGTCAATTGCCTTTTTGAAATCCGTAGATTTGGCTGATCCCCCCCGAACAGCAAACCGTCACGCGACCATGGAATGAAAGTCGCATCGCGCAACCCGTCAGCACATTTGGCGTGTGCTGCCACGTCGTCCCTGGCAGCGGGCGGACAAAGGCCTGATAGTCGCTTCGCAAGCGTGGCAGCCAGGGCTTCAACGTCCACCGGTTGCGGTGCCGGTGTGGACAGTTGGACACACCCGAAATTGAACAGAACTGCAGCGATCACGCCGGTAATAATGCGTTTCATCTGCCCCATGGACCAATCTTGGATGAAAACGTAGCGGCTGGCGCCCACCCAACCGTGTCGTGAATCACTGAGGTAAGGTTACCGTCATGTGGTTGATGCTTCGTTAATCAAGGTGGTGACGGGAATTACGCGGAGCCTGCAGATGGCCGCTGCTTTATTTTTCGCGCTGCTCACATCGGCGTGCGTCGCCGAAGCCCCGCTCGCGAGGAGCTGGTCGACCGGCAGATCGGCCGGCTTGGCCCCTTGTGGATCTTGCCGGCGCAAATGCCGATCAGGCGATAGCAAGCCCTGAGTAGGATCGAAGCTAAGGGGCCGGATGAAGCCCTTGCTGGTGATTCCGGCCTATTTCTTGACCTGGATCGCGAGTAACCGGCCAAGGCCGCGATCTCGAGACGTGTGGCCCACATAGGACCTTTCTCACTTTGCGGTCGGCTCCCCGGGAGATGTCTCGGCAAGATGAGCGGCGAGGAATGCGCGCGTCTTTTCTTCCGCGTCCTTGGCCGCCGGCTCGTTGTATTCGAGCCAGAAGCCGCGGTAGCGGGCCCCGGGGGTCAATAGAGCGACATCGAAATTATGATGGACTCCCGGATAAACGGTCAGAGCGATCGGCGCGCCCTCTGGCCGGGCATGTGCGACCATTTCACGGCACTGCTCCACCGGGTTCGTTTCATCCGCCCCGCCGATGAGTATTAAGGCCGGCGCCGTCATTATCGCCGCCGAGATGTCGCAGTAGGGGTAATAGGCGACCGCCGCGCGAAACCGTTCTGCGAAAAATTGTGCGGCCGGGTCGTGCTGCACGGCGCGGAGCGCCGTTTCCGCGCCCATCGATTGGCCGAAGACGGCCACCCGCGCCGGATCGACGAAGTCGAGCTGCGACAAGTAGTGGAGCGCCTCGTAGGCATCGAACGCCTGTTCGGGCAATCCTTTGCCGCAACGGTTGGCGATACCGGTGACACGCGGGCCGAGGCTGTCGACAGCGAGCGCCACGTACCCCCAGGAACTCAGCCGATCGGCGATCACGGCGGAATTCCCGAACATGCCGTTGCAGCCGTGCA
This sequence comes from uncultured Alphaproteobacteria bacterium, assembly GCA_963703745.1. Classification (GTDB taxonomy): domain Bacteria; phylum Pseudomonadota; class Alphaproteobacteria; order ATCC43930; family CGMCC-115725; genus AP-15. Next base: position 466,829 of record CAVPFL010000005.1, read on the forward strand.
GTACGACAACCGCCGGGAACGGCGCGCCGCCGATGGGAGGGCCGCCGAGCTCTGCCGACAAGCCCGCATCAGGTCGCCCCAGATAGCCGCTGAGATTCGCCGGCGTGTGTCCCGGGAGGTTGGGAAACTGGACCAGGGTACCGGGCGAGGCGGCGCCGGCACCGACCAATGAGGCAAGCCCGATCGCAAGCAGGGATATCCGGAAAGCGAACCTCATCGGACCAGGCCGAAAGAGTATAAATGACTGCTCTCAAGCCATGGGTATCACAGGCCGCGCAAATCTGGAACGGCAGACTTCCAACCCCTAACAGACTTTGGTTACGCGCTCTCATCCAGTGCCTTTTATGAGTAGATGACCCAGACCGTCCATCCCATATTGCGGTGGTGTCCTGCGAGCCTCTAGTTTAGGTGGGCAGCCGCACTTGAACCTTGGCGCGCTCCTCCTGGAGTGTCAGAAAGATCGAGGCGTCGCGGTCGGCCCAGCCGCGGTCGACCGCCTCGATCATTTCCGCTTCACAGAGGGCGCCCAGACGCATCGGCGTGTCGGTGGCGCGCGCCAGTTCCTGAGCCAGCCTCAGATCCTTGCGCGCCAAAGCCAGCGAAAAGCGCGGGTCGAAGTCGCCGCGCAGCCAGGTGGCGGGTAGGCGCACCTTGAGGCTCATCATCTGCCCGAGTGCGGCTTCATTGAAGACCTTGACGATCGTCGGGGCATCGATCCCGGCCTTGATCCCGGCGGTCCAGCACTCGGCCATGACGAGATCGAGTGTAAAGCTCGCGCTATTGTGCATGATCTTGGCGATCGAACCGGTGCCGATGCCGCCGGTATAGATGACCCGCTTGGCGATCGCGTCGAGCAACGGGCGCGCCCGCTCGAAGTTGGTCGGCTCGCCACCCGCCATCACCAACAGGTCGCGCGTCTGGGCACCCTCCATGCCGCCGCTGACCGGCGCATCGACCATCGCCACGCCCTTATCGGGGAGCAAGGTGTGGACCCGTCGGACCAGCTCGGGCGAGTTGGTCGTGTGATCGATGTAAAGCATGCCGGATCTGAGCTGCGCGACGAGGTCGCCCGGCCCAAGGCACACCGCTTCCATCTCCGCCGGACCCGGCAGACAGGTCGCCACCACCTCGCACTCGGCGGCGAGCGCCGCCGGCGATCTGGACCACGCGGCACCCGCCGCGAGGAGCGCGTTCGCGGCCTCGGGCCTGATGTCGTGAACAACGAGCGCGTGGCCGGCCTTCAGGAGCTGACCGGCGATCGGCGCGCCGATGTTACCGACTCCGATGAATCCGATTTTCATGATCGTGGCTCCCACTTGCACGGGAAACTGTCATCGCGAGCGGAGCGAAGCAGTCTCGTCGAGATTGCCGCGGCGCCTTGCGGTGCCTCGCAATGACGACAGCAGCGGCCCGAGCTACAGCGCGTAGAGGCGCAGCGCGTTGTCCCAGAGGATCTTTTGCTTGCTGCGGTCGGAGAGCGGCAGTGCCAGGAACCTGTCCATCGCCTTCGGATATTTCGAATCGCCGTGGGGATAATCGGTCGTCGTGACGAGATTGTCGTCGCCAAACGCATCGACGACGTGCGCGACGAATTCTTCGTCGCACTCGACCGCGCAGAACCCTTGCCGGCGGAAATACTCCGATGGCGGCATCGAGAGGTGGGTCATCTCCCCATAGGGTGCGCGCCACTGGTAGTGCTCGTCCATGCGGCCAAGCCAGAACGGCAGCCAACCGCACTGGCCCTCGAGAAACGCGAAACGGAGCCGCGGGAAGCGCTCCATAACGCCGCCCATGACCACGTCCATGCAGGTGAGCATCTGCTCCATCGAGTGCGTCGCGATGTGCGCGATGCCCAAATTCTTGAAGCGGTCGGCGCCGGAGGCCTTCATGCGCGAGCCGGTGGTCTCGTGGAAACCGACCGGGACGTTCAGCTCCTGGCACGCCGCCCACAGCGGATCGTAGTAGCGGTCGTGCCACGGCCGGTCGTTGTAGATGTTCGGACGCAGGAAGACCGCCTTCATGCCGAGTTGGGTCACGGCCCGGCGAGTTTCGCCGACCGCGCTCTCGACCTCGTGCGGCGAAACGGCGGCAGCGCCGAACATCCGCTTTGGATCGGCAGCCTCGATGTAATCGTGGAGCCAGTCGTTGTAGGCCCGGCACGCCGCAGCCGCGAAGCGCGGGTCCATCCTGGTGAACGCAGTCACATACATCGCAGAGGTCGGAAACAGGATCGCCAGATCGAGCCCCTCCTTGTCCATCGCCCGCACTTGGGTCTCGGGATCGAAGTTACGCGCGATTTCTTCTGCATATCGCTCGGCCAGCGCCTGCTCTTCGGTGTCACTCAGAGCCGGCCAATCGCCGCCCGGGATCTGCGCCATGACCTCGCCCTCGACGATGGTGCGGATGTCCCATCGCCGCTCGTCGAGGCGCCGCGGCGCCCGCGCCTTGAACTCGGGGTCGATGTAGCGCTGCCAAAGATCGACCGGCTCCATCACATGCATCTCGGCGTCTATCAGCTTGAAGCCGTTCTTCGCCATGGCGTCGCCCTCTTCGTGCTTACCCGGTCGGCCTGATGTTCTGGTTGAGCCGAAATAGATTCGTCGGATCGTACTTGTTCTTCAGCGCGACAAGCCGCTCGTAGCCGGGGCCGTAGGCAGCCCTGATCCGTGTAGCCTCTTCCGCGTCAAGGTGGTTGACGTAGACTTCGCCCGTCGCAAAGGGCTCCACTGCCGTCCAGAATTCCCGAGTCCACTGGATATGACCAGCGGATTCTGCAGGATCATGCCATTGTGAGATCACGTCGTAATCCCACTGGTCGTCGCGCAGCCCGAAGGCAGTCGCGTTCCGATTGACCCGCGCCGCGGCGCCATGAAGATGGAAAAACAACACCATCGACATCGGAGAGAGCAACTTCGTCGACCGCTCGATCAGGATCTCGATCAAATCGTCCCCAAGCTCTTTCAAGAAGCTCGACTTCCAGTACCGTTGAACCCCGCCATACGGGACCGCCGCGTCGAACAACGTGTTCAGCTGCACGTATGAGGTGGGTGCGATCGTATCCAGCAACGGTGAACCGAACCTCCGGACGGGCCCCACAGCTGCCTCCCCGGCCGCGAGATCCCCGATATAGGCGGCGATAATGGCGACGACCGGCGCACCCTCAGGGGACGTCATCAGCGCGGCAGCGGCCAGCGCCTCATCGGGGCAGCAGCGCGCATAGTCCCGGTAAAAGCGCAGCACTTCTCTGGCCTTGGCCATCGGGTGGAGAACCATCCCCGCCAGCACCGGGCCGACCGGGTGCAGCCGATATTCGAACGAGGTGACGACGCCAAAATTGCCGCCGCCGCCGCGCAGGCCCCAAAAGAGATCGCGGTGCTCGTCCGCGCTGGCCGTCAGAAATTGTCCGTCGGCCGTCACGATATCCGCCGACAGCAGGTTGTCGCAGCTGAGGCCGTGCTTGCCCATCAGCCACCCCAGACCGCCACCCAGGGTCAGCCCGGCGATACCGGTCGTCGAGACGACCCCGCCGGTGCTCGCCAAACCAAAGGCTTGCGTCTCGCGATTGTACTCGCCCCAGGTGAGCCCCGCCTCGGCCCGCGCGATATGCTTGACCGGATCGACCCTGAGACTCTTCAGCAGTGACAGGTCGATCATCAGGCCGCCCTCGCAGACGGCGTTGCCGGTGATGTTGTGACCGCCGCCGCGCACAGACACCAGCAGCTCATGGGTGCGGGCAAAGCCCACCGCGGCGATGACGTCCGCGACCCCTGCACAGCGGGCGATCAGCGCCGGGCGCCGGTCGATCATGCCGTTCCAGACTTTACGGGCCTGGTCATAGCTGTCGTCTCCAGGGCGCAGCAGCGGGCCGCGCAGATTGGCGGCAAAGTCGTGCACTGCGCCTTCCTCGAGGATCGCATCCGTGCCTTCGGTGGTGACGACACGCAGGTCTGTCATGGCTTTAATCTCCCTGTCGCTCCGATTGTGATGGGTATCGCGATGGCCCGCGAACCCCGGAAGCCGAGTCTACACCGTAATCGACGCGGCTTTCGAGAAGGTGAGTGAGCGGGTGCATAGCCCGCCGCAGCTCCGGTCAGCCGGCAATAAAAAGTTGAGTCAGGGATTAACCAATGCTCCATCTGCAGCAAATCTACAGCGGGATCTCTCCTTCAAGTTGTAATTGTCACGCAACGCAACTCATCAGCCGTCTGCACCTCTCTTAGCCGCGGTCACACCGCCGCGCCCATCCTTCGGTACCGACCGATCGCGACATTGCTAAATAGCTAAAAATTCACAATTTGTCAAAGTCAAAAGCCCGTCTTGGTTAACTACACTGCCGACGGGTGCAATACATCGATCCCGTAACGCGCGAAATCCGCCGCGTTGAAGGTCAGGATGCGGTCGACCCCGTGCACTCTCATCACCGCGACGAGGCGCGCGTCGTAGACCTGGTTGCCGATTACCCCATGCATCGTCACTAGCCGTTTCCAGACGGCATAGGTCGCCGGCTCGTCGGGCAACAACGCGAACACCCGCTCGATCTGGTCGAGCGCCGCGGCAACCACCGCGACGGCAAGACCGAGGCCATTTTGTGCCGGCGATCGGGTCGCCGCCGCCCAGAACTCCGCGATATTCTGCGTCGTCACATGCACCGGCTTACCGCTCAGGAGCAGCCGGGTAACACTGTCGACCGCGCTGCGATGATGAGCATGCTCCGGCTCGAACTGGCGCAGCAGCACGTTGGTATCGACGAGAACGCTCACAGTCCGCGCGGCGGCTCGTACAGTGCCTCCCGGCTATCATCGATGACGTGATCAACCGGCGGCTGCTTCGCGACAAAGTCGCGCCACAGCGCCGCCCGCTCGGCCGGGGTCAGCTGCCGGTTGCCTTCATGCTCGTCGAGCCAGGCGCATGCGAGCTCAACAAGTCTGGGGATCGGCGCCGGTTGCGGGTTCTTGCCGCGTGTCTGGCCGAGCTCGAAATCGGCCAGCCGCGAAGCGCTGATCTCGAGCCGGCGGGCGAGCTCGACGCGATTCCAGCCCATGCGCGTGCGAAAGGCGATCAGGTCTTGTGGCGTGATACCACAGAGTATAGGGCACCGCGCGCCGTATGCACGCGATCATCGCGCATTTCGGCATTGAAATAGTGGCAGCTATCGCAAAGGCGCATGCGACACGCCGCTGAGCCCATAAACGCGCCGGCGCGGCGCTTGAGCATTTTGCGGCGCAACCGGCTTCGACAGGATAAAGGCGCCGTCGAGTGCGCGGATCGCGCCGTCGCCTTCATAACCGGCCGGTCGCCGCGGCCGTCGATGACGGGACGGGGCGCAGTCTGTGCGGAAGACAGCGCTGGCGGGCGCCCGGAAGCAGCAGCTCAGCGCGCTGCCGGCGCGAGCGCATCGAAAGGCCTCGGGTCGGCAGTCGCTTCGGCTTCGCTGAAGCCCATCGCCGCGAGAAACGCGGCGCGGACCTCCGCCGGCTGCCCGGTCTGAAAGATGTAGCCCTGCAGGCCGCGGCGGGCGAGCGGGTTGCTCATCAGCTCGGCGCGCGTGAAGCCGTCGATGAATGCCTCGCGCTCAGCGACCGGTAGTGTGATCGCGCGGTTGACAGCCGGGTCCCGGATCACCGCCTTTGGGTCGCGCCCGTCCTTGACCCCCTCCATATCGTTCAGGAAGCGGCGGCGGATCATCACGATGCCGCGGTCGCTCGGGGCTAGATATTCCTGCGATCGATCGGCGATGCGCCCCTGCCCGACCCAGGTCACGAAATCCTGGTTCATCACATGGCTGGTGATCCAGCGGCCGGTTTCCGGATCGGCGATCGGCCCCTGCCAGGTCGGGATGCTGTTCTGCACATAAGGCTCGCGCTCCCGCGGCACGCGGCTGAAATGGTACATGACGCTCAGCGTGTTCTCGTCATCGACCGGCACGCGGAACTCGATATGATTACCGGTGAACAATCCGTTCGGCCACAGGCAGACGCGACCGACCGTCCACAGCCGGTCCTTGTCGCTGGTATCGGTGCGGATGCGCTTGTATTGGAAGCCGTAGTCGAACTCGTTGAAGTCGACCTTGAGGTGCTGCGGCGTGTAAGGGCCGGTCGCACCACCTAGCCGCACGCTCCAGTTCGAATGGGTCCATTCGAAATGCACCGGGTCGATCGAGTTTTCCTGGCACTGGAACCAGTTGCACGGGATCTCGGCCTTGACAATCTGGCGGAAACCGTTCTTCCACGAGAAGAATTCCCAATCGGGCACGAGTGGCCGCGGCTCGGGGCCGAGATAGGCCCATAACAGCGCGCCCAATTCCTCGACCGGATAGGCCTTGATATGGATCTGGTCGCGCAACCGCGCCTCCGGATGCGCCATGTCCTCATAGGGCTGCGCCAAGCAGCTGCCGTCCGCGTCGTAAAGCCAGCCGTGATAATTGCAGCGCAGCCCACATTTCTCGACATAGCCGTAGCTCAAGTCGGCTCGGCGGTGACGGCAATGGCGGTCGAGGAGCCCGTATTTGCCGCCGAGGTCCTTGTACAGAACGAGATCTTCGCCCATCAGCCGCACCGGCAATGTGCCGGGCTGCTCGAGCTCGCTGGCACCGGCGATCGGCCACCAATAGCGGCGCAGCAGCTCGCCCATCGGGGTACCGGCGCCGGTCTTGGTCAGAACGTCCCAACGGCTGCCCGGTTCGAAGCTCTTATCCTGCGACAGCGACATCTCGCCATTCTCGTGTCGCCCTCGCGCCGCGTCGCGAACCTTCATCTCTGACCGCCCGATCAACTTTTCGTGTTCCTGATGCAGGTAAGCACCGCGATCCCTGGGTGGTCAACTCCGCCGGTTCAGCCGGAATTCGTAGGGCGGTAACAGGCCCGGATCCCGCAAGGGCGAGGCGTTTACTGTCACCCGCGGTTCGGCCGCCCCCGGGACGGACGCCTAGCGAAAACCTGACTACCCCGAACCCGGAATGTCAGCCTATTATCGGAGACGTCCGTTGGTCCGGTTTTTGCTGTTTAAATTAAAACTCAGCAACCCCAACGGCGGAGAAGAGGGATGGCTCGGGGAATAACACGTCGTGAATTCGCGATCGCGGCCGGGGTGGCAAGCCTTACCGGCTTCGGAGTGAGCGGGCGCGCGAGGGCCGCTGATGAGAAGACCTTGCGGTTTATTGCCCAGTCAGATCTGCGCGTGCTCGATCCGATCTGGACGACCGCCTACGTCACGCGCAATCACGGCTATATGGTGTTCGACACGCTGTTTGCGCTCGACTCCAAGTTCAAGCCGCACCCGCAGATGGTCGGCGATTTCAGCGTCTCACCCGACAAGCTCCTCTATAGCTTCGCCTTGCGCGACGGGCTCAGATTTCATGACGGGCAGCCGGTGCGCGGCGCCGATTGCGTTGCCTCGCTGAGGCGCTGGATGGTCCGCGACTCGCTCGGACAGACGCTCGCCACCGTGATCGACGAGATAACGGGCGGCGACGACAAGAATTTCACAATCCGTCTGAAAGAGCCGTTTCCGCTGTTGATCGATGGTATCGCCAAGGTCTCGAGCTTAGCGCCGTTCATTATGCCCGAGAGGCTCGCCAAGACCGACCCCTACGAGCAGGTCACCGAGATGGTCGGGTCGGGTCCGTTCAAATTCGTCAAAAGCGAATTCGAGCCCGGGCACAAGGTGGTTTACGTCAAGAATACCGATTACCTGCCGCGCAGTGAGCCGTCGGACTGGGCCTCCGGCGGAAAGGTGGTCAAGGTCGACCGGGTCGAGTGGCTGGTCGTGCCGGATGCCATGACCAAAGTGGCGGCGATGCAGAGCGGCGAGGATGATTGGTGGGAGAATCCACCGCCTGACCTTTGGCCGGTTCTCGCCGCCGATCCCGGCGTTGTCCTCGCGCCACTGGACCCGCTCGGCAATACGGGCTGTCTGCGCTTCAATCACCTCTATCCGCCCTTCGACAATGTGAAGATGCGCCAGGCCGCGCTGATGGTAACAAGCCAAGCCGATATCATGACTGCTTATGTCGGCGACCCAAAGAACTGGCAGGTCTGCCCGTCCTTCTTCACCTGCGGAACGCCGATGGCGAGCAATGCCGGCTCGGAGGTGCTGACCGGCAAGCGGAATTTCGATGCGGCCAAAAAACTCGTGGCCGAGGCCGGCTACAAGGGTGAAACGATTATATTGCTCGATGCGGTCGATCAGCCGTTCATCCATGCCGAGGCGCTGGTCACGACCGAGGCATTGAAAAAGCTCGGTCTCAATGTCGAATATGTGGTCAGCGACTGGGGCACAGTGGTGACGCGCCGCGCCTCGAAAAAGCCGCCCGCCGAGGGCGGTTGGAACATGTTCGAGACCGGCTGGGTGGGCTCCGACACACTGGACCCGTCGGTCAACGTCATGCTGCGCACCAATGGCGACAAGGCCTGGTTCGGCTGGCCGAAGGACGACAAGCTCGAAGAATTGCGGACGCAGTGGCTCAAGGCGACCGACAGCGAAGCCCGCCAGGAGATCGCCGACAAGATCCAAGAGCGCGCCTTCGAGGTGGTACCCTATGTGCCGACCGGGCAGTTCGTTACCAAGACCGCCTATCGCAAGAGCATCAAGGGCGTCATCAGTGCTCCGGCGATCTTCATGTGGAATGTCGAAAAGACCTGAACCGGCCGCCGGCAGGGTTGGGGACAGAGGGAGAAGAGGGATGGTTCATGGGATGACACGTCGCGACTTCGCCATCGCGGCCGCGGCGGCAAGCCTCGCCGGCTCCGGTTTGAGCACACGGGCCAAGGCCGCTGACACCAAGACCTTGCGCTTCATCGCGCAGTCGGATCTGCGCGTGCTCGACCCGATCTGGACCACCGCGTATATCACCCGCAACCACGGCTACATGGTGTTCGATACGCTCTTCGCGATCGACGACAAGTTTAAACCGCACCCGCAGATGGTCGGTGACTACAGCATTTCGCCGGACAAGCTCCGCTACAGCTTCACCCTGCGCGACGGCCTCAAATTCCACGATGGTCAGCCGGTCCGCGGCGCCGACTGTGTCGCCTCGATCCGCCGCTGGATGGTGCGAGACGGGCTCGGTCAGGCGCTCGCGTCTGCGGTCGACGAAATGACCGGCGGCGACGGCAAGGATTTCGCGATCCGCCTAAAGGAACCATTTCCATTGCTGATCGATGGTCTCGCCAAAGTGTCGAGCCTCGTTCCCTTCATCATGCCGGAGCGGATGGCCAAGACCGACCCGTTCCAGCAGGTCACCGAGACGATCGGATCGGGCCCGTTCAAATTTGTCGCCGAGGAGTTTCAGCCTGGTCACCAAGTGGTCTATGTCAAGAACCCGGATTATGTGCCGCGCAACGAGCCGCCGAGCTGGGCCTCGGGCGGTAAGGTGGTCAAGGTCGACCGCGTCGAATGGCTCTACATCCCCGATGCCACGACAAAGATCGCGGCGCTCAACAGCGGCGAAGCCGATTGGTGGGAGAACCCGCCACCCGACATCTGGCCGGTGTTGAGCGGCAATGCCGATATTACCGTGACCCTGTCCAACCCGCTGCCGTCAATGGGTTGCCTGCGCTTCAATCAGCTATTCCCACCTTTCGACAATGTGAAGATGCGCCAGGCCGTATTGGCGGTCGCAAATCAGGCCGATTTCATGACTGCCTATGCTGGCGATCCGCAGAACTGGAAGGTGTGCGCCTCGTTCTTCACCTGCGGCACGCCGATGTCGAGCAATGCCGGCTCGGAAGCAATGACCTCCAAGCACGATTTTGACAAGGCCAAGAAACTGATCGCCGAAGCTGGCTATAAGGGCGAGAAGGTCATTGTGCTCGACGCGGTCGACCAGCCGCTGATTCACGCCGAGGCGCTGGTCACGGCGGACCTCTTAAAGAATCTTGGGATCAATGCCGAGATTGCGTCGAGCGACTGGGGAACATTGGTGACGCGCCGCGCGTCGAAGAAGCCGATCGACGAGGGCGGCTGGAACATCTTCTGCACCGGCTGGGTTGGCGCCGACCTGCTCGATCCGACGCTCAACGTGATGCTGCGCGCCAATGGCGAAGGAGCCTGGTTCGGCTGGCCGAAGGACGACACGCTCGAGGAGTTGCGCACGCAATGGCTCAAGGCGAGCGACAGCGAAGCCCGCCAGGAAATCGCCGTAAAGATCCAAGAGCGCGCCTTCGAGACGGTCCCCTACGTCCCGACCGGGCAATTTCTCGACAAGACCGCCTATCGCAAGAATGTAAAGGGCGTCATCGCCGCCCCAGCCTTCTTGATGTGGAATGTCGAGAAGGTCTGAGCGCTATTTCGTCACCAGCACCGCGCAAGGCGCCAACCGGACGAGCCGATCGGTGGTGCCGCCGATGATGCGCTCGTAGAGCGCTGAATGGCCCATAAAGCCGACGACGAGGAGGTCGGCCTTCAGCTGTTTGATCAGCCCGATGACACCGTCGACGACGTGGCCAGGGACGAGATGGGTCTCGATCGCTACCCCGGCCCCTTTCGCCTCGGCCTTTGCGGCCTCGATCAGGGGGGCGAAGCGATGGTTCGCCTCGTCCTTCTCCTCGGCGACTTCATCGATGCTCGCCGGGAACCGCGGCAGCTCCTCGACCGTCACCATGTGAAGCTCTGCGGAGACTTTCCGGGCCAGCTCGATCGCCCCCGCGAGCGCCTTTCGCCCGCCCGGTGACCCGTCGTTCGCCGCCAATATCTTCGTGTACATCTCACTTTCCCTCTGCGGTAACCACCGCCGTCTGGTTGCTTCCTGCGGTTGCCAGCGGCTTGAAGTCGGGCTGGAACCAACGCTGTGCGATCAAGGTCGGCACCACCGCGCTGCCGATTACGGCGGTCAAGAGGATCGTGTACTGGCGCTCGTCGATAATGTGATTGGTCAACCCGAAGAGCGCGGAAATCGATCCGAAGGTCAGGCCGGTCGACATCATCAAGGTTGTGTACATGCCCTCCTTGCGTTCGAACCGGAAGATCCGAGTAAGCGGCAGGATCCCAACAAACTTGGTAACCATCTTCACCGCGAGATAGACGACGATCAGGCCGGCGGCATCGATAATGACATCGGCGCGCACCAGCGAGCCCGCCTTCAGGAAATAGAACGGTGTCAGCACCGTGAACGCGATGACCCGGATCCGGTGGGTCAGCTCCCTGTCGGCGAGGAAAACCGGCGCCAGTACGATGCCGATCAGGTAGGCCGGCAATACGGCCTCGCTCTTCGCGGTATTGGCGAGCCCGCCGAGCGCGAACAGGACCAGCAGCACAAACTTGATTTGCGGCTCGCTGACCCTGGTGCCCATCTTGGCAAAGAACCCCGGAGTCCAGCGCGGCAGGAACCATAACGCGACAGCCGTTGCGGCCACAAAGCCGATCAGCCAGAAATTATAATTGGCGAAAACCAAGCCGAGCGCGAGAACCGTCAACAAATCGTTAATGAAGCACGCCGCGAGAATGATCTTGCCGATTTCGCTCTGGTTGAACCCGGTCTCGACCATGACCGCATAGACGACGGCGACCGAGGTCGTCGAAAGCGCAATGCCGGCGATCTGCGCCTGTGCCCAGGGCCAGCCGGAAATGAAATGGGCCCAGGCAAGGACGCCGAGGTAGGGTGCAAGGAAGCCAACCGTGCCGATTGCCATCGTCGATCCGAAATTGCGGCGAATGACCCGTGTGTCGATTTCGGCGCCGGCGAGAAAGGTGAGCAGGATCGCGCCGAATCCGGCGAGGTAGTTGACCCAGGGCGTCAAGGTGAGATCGACGAGATTGCCCGCTACCGCCCCGACGATGATTTCCAGAAGGGCGACCGACACCGCGACCCAGTTCTGCATCACGGCTGCAACAAGCGCCAAGCCGATCCACAGAGCCGACGCAAGCCAGATATTCTGCATCCAAGACCTCCGCCGGGAGGGGTCTATCCAAAACCAGCCGCCAGGAGGGCAAAATGAAACCCGCCGGGCCGCGGGTTACGAACGGATCCCGCCACGCAATCACAGATGGCAGGAGTCATCAGCCCTTGCGGGCGGTTATGGGGGACTCCATCCCCCTCGGCGCCGGACTCTAACCCACGGTCGAATACGCGATCAATAGGCGCCGGCCCCGATCCGGGGGATGGGGGCCCGCCGGCGCGCCCGGTCGTCGGCGTAGCGCCAGGGCCAGCCATGCCCTAGCATTGCTTCCCGAGCAGCTTGCAAGGAGGAAGCCGCAATGCCCGCCGACCCAAATCGAGTAATCCTGACCGGCGAAAACCCGTTCATCCGGCTGAGCCAGACCGACGGTGGTCCCAACACGACGAATGCCAGCTTTTGGCGCATCATCACCTGCCCGGCGGGTCCGGGTCACGTTCTCTACCTCAACAGCGAATTGACGGAAAACCGCTGGCGCATCTATGCCGACAACATCGCGATGGCGCGATGGCTGCAGTCCACCGTCCAAGGAATGCTCAACGCCGAGACCGCCGACACCGCAATCCCGGTGCTCGATGCCCAATTCTCGAAATCGGGCGATCCGCGCTATTTCTGGACCGAGCGTGTGGTGTCGCGCGATCAGGAGATTGCGCTCACCTGGTATCAGATTGGCGATCCGTTGCTTATCCACACGCAGCCCAATGCGGAACCCGGGCGTCCTTACGGAGTGTGCACCTTGCTCATCCCGACGCTGGGCGCGCGCCTCACTCGAAACGGCGTCGAAGCGGCGGGCCGGCCATGGCCAAGAGAGCGTGAAGGGCGGCCTTTCAGCACCTGCGCATTAGCGTTTTCCGAGAGCTGGACCGAAGCGCGCTAGCGCGACACTATCCTAGATGTCGGCGTAGATGTGGGTCTCGGCGCGGGCGCCGGGGTGGGTCACGGAGCCCTTCTCGGCGTCACCGACGGTCTGCGCGTATTTCCACAGCGTCCCCGATTGGTAGCCATTTTTGCGCGGCGTCCAGGCGCGGCGCCGTTCGGCCAACTCGGCCTCGCTCAATGCGACATCGATCGTGCCGGCTGCCGCGTCAATCGCGATCCGGTCGCCGTCCCTGAGCAGCGCGATCGGGCCGCCGACCGCCGCTTCCGGCCCGACATGGCCGATGCAGAAGCCGTGCGTTGCACCCGAAAACCGGCCATCCGTGATCAGCGCCACCTTCTCGCCGACGCCTTGGCCATAGAGTGCGGCCGTTGTCGACAGCATCTCCCGCATGCCCGGCCCGCCGCGCGGTCCCTCGTAACGGATCACGATGACGTCGCCTTCTTTGTAGCGGCGCTTGTCGACCGCCTCGAAGGCGTCCTCCTCGCGGTCGAAGCACAGCGCCGTCCCCTGGAAGCGCAATGTCTGCATGCCGGCGACTTTGACCAGCGCTCCTTGCGGCGCGAGATTCCCTTTCAGCACGACAAGCCCACCGGTCGGCGCGTAGGGGTTCGAGGTCGGGCGCACGACGTCCTGCCCGATCGGGAAGCGCACATTCGCGAGGTTCTCGGCGACCGTCTTTCCGGTCACGGTCAGGCAGTCGCCATGCAGATACCCGCCGTCGAGCAGCGCCTTCATGATGACCGGGACGCCGCCGATGTCGTGGAGATCTTTCATCACATAGCGCCCGCCCGGCGTCATGCTGGCGATATACGGGGTGCGCTTTGCGATCTCGCCAAAATCATGCAGCGTAAACTCAATGCCGGCCTCGTTGGCGATCGCCGGAATATGCAGGCCCCCATTGGTCGAGCCGCCCGCGGCGGCGACCACCATCGCGGCGTTCTCGATCGCCTTGCGTGTCACGATGTCGCGCGGCCGAACATTGCGGCGCAACAGCTCCATGACTGCATGTCCCGATCCCTCGGCATAGGCGTCGCGCGAGTCATACGGCGCCGGTGCGCCGGCCGAACCGGGGAGGGCAAGGCCGATCGCCTCGGAGACGCAGGCCATCGTGTTGGCGGTGAAGAGACCTCCGCACGAGCCGGATGAAGGACAGGCGACGCATTCTAGCTCGTGCAATTCCTCGTCGGACAATTTGCCGACGCTGTGTTCGCCGACCGCTTCGAACACGTTGCCGATCGTCACGTCCCTGCCCTTGAAGCGGCCGGGCAGGATCGAGCCGCCATACATGAAGACCGACGGTACGTTGAGCCGCACCATCGCCATCATCAGCCCTGGCAATGACTTGTCGCATCCGGCCAGCCCGACGAGCGCGTCGTAACAATGCCCGCGCATCGTCAATTCGACCGAATCGGCGATGACCTCGCGGCTGACCAGCGAGGATTTCATGCCCTCATGGCCCATCGCGATGCCGTCGGTCACCGTGATCGTCGTGAATTCGCGCGGCGTGCCGCCGGCGGCGGCCACACCCTTCTTTGCCGCCTGCGCCTGGCGCGACAGCGCGATGTTGCAGGGTGCGGCCTCGTTCCAGGTCGTCGCGACCCCGACCAATGGCTGGGCGATCTGCTCGTCGGTCAAACCCATCGAGTAGAGGAAGGCGCGATGCGGCGCCCTTTCGGGTCCGACGGTGACGTGCCGGCTCGGCAGATGCGACTTGTCGATTGCGGGTTTGCGAACATCGTCAGGCATGTAGGATCTCCCGTGAGCGGCAATGGCAAGCCGTCACGGTACCGATCCGGTCGGGCTCGATCAATCGCGCAAAACTCCCCTCTCCTCGCGAGGAGATCGCGGCGAGAGAGGAGAGAAGCGGTCAGGAAGACGACCCGGCGGGTTTGACGATGATCTTTCCGACCATGTACGGATGGATCGTGCAGATATAGGGGTACTCGCCCGGTGTCGCGAAGGTGTGGGAGAAGCTGTCGTCGGTGTCGAGCGCCGCCGATCTGAAGGTTGCGTCTTTGTCGCCGACCCGGTGCGCGCTGTCGTCCTCGTTCTTCCAGGTCACCGTCGTTCGGGCAGTGACGGTCAGGGTCGCCGGCGTGAAGGCGAAGTTGTCTATCTGGACGGTGGCCGGGCTTGCCGCGGCCGCAAACACCGCCTCGCCCGCCGCAGTCAGCTTGGGCAAAGCCGCCACCAGCAGCGCGATCATCGCGCCCGCGCCGAGCACTAGGCCGATACGCCGGCGGTGCCGCGCCGGATTTCTGGTCATCGACATAGTGCCCCCCTCTCAAGCGACGAGCGGGCTGTCGATTAAGGCGGGAGCGCTCTTGCCGCGGACGTAGTTGACCGTCCTGATGCCGAGGTATTTGTGCAGCTCGCCCGCCGGCACCTCCTTCATCGGGCCGGGTGCCGGTGCGGCGCCAGGCGCCGGCTGCGGGAATGCCGTCGACGTCGCGGTATGGAAGGTGACGTCGCCCTCGACCTTCTGAATGATCTGGTGGATGTGCCCGTTGAGCACCGTCACCGACCCGAAGCGCTTCAAGTAGTCGAGCGCGCGGCCCGGCGTCCGCGGTGCCCCAGCCCCACTGATAGTAGATCGTCCACAACGGCGGGTGGGCCATCAGCACGATCGGCGTGCTCGCCGAGCGGCCGGCCACACCTTCTCCAGCCAGTCGAGCTGCTCGTCGCCGATCTTTCCGAGGCCCGCGGATTTGAGCCCGGGTTGAAATTCGAAAACTTTGATCAGGCCGATGAAGTGCACGCCCGCCATGTCGAAGCTGTACCGGCCTTTGCCCTTCGTATCTTTGCCATAGCGCGCGAGATAAGCCTTGCCAACGTCAGCGACGTCGTGCCCGCCCGTATGTAGAACACCTGCTTGTTGGCCGACCTGATCATCTGATCGGCGACGTCCTCTCCTCCTCGTTGGTGAGGTGGCTGATGTCGCCGGTATGGACGAGAAAAGCCGGCTATGTTGACGCGCACCCCGCTACGACGCGAGAGTGGCTACTCCCCACTGATTTGGCGAATGACTACTGCGCTTGCGGGTATCAACTCCTCGATCACCACCGGGCGCAACAGCCAGGCCGCACCAGGCCCACGCCGGGTCGCGATACTACCGCAGGCGGGTGGCGCGCAAGCCGCGCAGGCCATGTGCCTCATAGGTGCGCTGCCAGGCGCGGAATTCCTCTTCCGAGAACTGATAGCGGCGGCGGGCGGCAGCTTACCCATCGACGACGCTCGGATCGTTGACAATCGGATCTGCCAGCATCTTGCTGGGAGTTATTCAGCGCCCGCAAACGGGATCGCCAGGCCGGCGATCGCGAGCAGCAGGACGCCATTGAGGAGGCAGACGAAACCGGTCGCGCTGATCGCCAGCGCGTTTGTCAGGCGGGTATTTGCGAACTCGCCCATCACATCGCGGTGGGCGGTGAACCTAACGAGAGCCACCATCGGGATCGGCAGCACGAGGCTCAACACCACTTGGCTCAGCACGAGAGCGTGGGTGATGTCCATGCCGGCGACAACGACAACGACCGAAGGTGTCATCACAACCAGACGGCGGAGCCAGAGTGGGATGCGGAACGACACAAAGCCCTGCATAATCACTTGGCCGGCCATGACCCCGACGATGGAGCTGGAAAAGCCGGAGGCCAACAGGGCGAGCATAAATAAACCGGCTGCACCCAGTCCCAGGAGTGGGGCCAGAGTCCGACAGGCCGTCTCGATTTCTGCGATGTGGTCATGCGCACCGTCGTGGAACGCGCCGGCAGCCATCGCGATCATTGCCAGATTGACCAGGCCGGCGACCCCGAGCGCCAGCAAGACCTCGCGATTGGACATGACGACGGCACTGCGCCGCTCTCCCACATTCGCGAAGAGCAAACGCGCCTGCATCAAACCTGAGTGAAGATATATGGCGTGCGGCATGACCGTGGCGCCGACGATGCCCGCGGCCAAGGTGATGCTGCCCGCCCCATGCAAACGCGGAAGGAGCGCACCAGCTGCGACAGCGCCCCAATGCGGCGGCGCGATGATCAGCTCAATCAGGTAACTCACGGTGATCACGCCGATAAAGCAGCCGATCAGGATTTCGATTGGCCGGAAACCCGAGCGCTGCAAGCGCAGCGCCGCGTAGGTGGCGATCCCGACGAGGAGCATGCTGGCAAGCAGGGGTATGCCGCACAGCAATGTGAGCCCGAGGCTGGCGCCGAGAAGCTCCGCCAGCTCAGTCGCCATAGCCGCGATTTCGCTCGCCAACCACATCGTGTAAACGACGGGCGGTGCGAAATGCTCGCGGCACAGTTCGGCGAGGCTCCGCCCGGTGGCGATCCCTATCTTGGCCGAGAGCGCCTGGAACAGGATCGCGACGAGGTTTGCGGAAAGCGCGACCCAGAGGAGCTCGTAACCGTATTCCGCGCCGGCCTGAATATTCGTCGCAAAGTTTCCCGGATCCATGTAGGCGATCGAGGCGATTACCGCGGGCCCGGCAAACGGCAACAGCGCCAGTGGGCCGCGCCGCCGGCCGAGAAACACTTCTCGGCCGGCGAGCATCGTGCGTTCGGTGAGCGAGGTTCGACCGATCGCTGGCGCGTACATGCGGGCCTCGTCACTTTAGTGGGCGCAGGAGTTTAAACCTCGCGTTGAGCCGCATCTGCTTCTCTTGCCATCCGGAGCAGCAGGTCGGTGAATGCTTTCGGCTGGCCGATGAAGAGGCCGTCCTCAATGAAGCCGTTGATGGCCCCCAGTGCATCGAGCCCTCCTCGTGGAGTGGTTGGGCGAATCACCGAACAGTGCGGCAGGTTCGGGCTTATGAATTCGCAGGGGACAGGGAAGATCCGGTTGGTCTGCAGGAGGGGATTGCCCGTGGCATTAAAGTCCGGGAAAGTCAGGCCGTTCGTCGGATCAGTTAACGGAGCGATTGGCGGCTGCACCCCGTTTCCCGAAAAATCCACCCATTCGAGAAAATGGCATATCTCGTCTCCGCCGATGCCGAGCGTGATCTTCAAGACTTCCGAGCTCGACACCTGCTGGCTGAGTCTCGCGTAGAGGCTTGAACCAGCTTGCTCGATAAAGCCAAAGTGAAATGCCGCCGTATTGGCGATCGCTTGGATATGAGCTGTATTGCCGTTCAACTCGGCATTGGTTCTGGGAATTGCAGTAAACTGAGCGGCAAACAAAGCCGGGAGCGCTTGCGGGAACGTGGCGCCGAAATCCGGATTGGTTGCGCTCCGGTAACGAGTGTACCAGCTCGTGTCCACGGTGAGCTGCATCAGGTTCGTGAGCCGTCCGATTTGCTGCGCCCCGGCTGCGGTACTGCTCGGCAACGTGCGAAACCGATCGAAATCCACCGGTTCCTCGCCCTTAGAAATCAAGTACGAGTTCAGGAAGTCCGCATGACTGAATTCATCGAGCGTGTTGCTGGAAAGGTACTGCGAGCCGTCGCTATCGAGATTTTGCAGCGCAAGCTGGTACTGATTTTGAGTTCCCTGTGTGACGCCTCCCAGCTCGGCATATTGTTGCCATAGATCGGCCTCTATCAACTCCGCTGCAGCCAGCAGCTTGAGGATCGAAACGTCGCCTTTCGTAAGCGACTCTGAACTTTGTGCGAACGCCTTGCGTCCGCCCAGGACGGTAGCGCCAGCGATAGCCGCTCCCGCTGCGACACTGCCTTTGAGAAAAGCACGCCGGTTCTTACCGTACTCGGGATTACGATTCTTCATACCACACCTCCTGGGTTTTCACATACTCTGCGCACCGTTCCAACGTGCGGCATTGGGCAACCTCCTGGATCGGAGGCAGATTGATTGAGGCAGAGAGTTCTTGGTCTCTCTGCGCCCACTGAAAAACCTGGGGCGCCGCCGGAATTGACGAAACGAATAATTTCTGTCGTATTAAGTGGGAAAATCGATTTAACGCCGAGGGCGTTCCTCAACGAGTTGCGTCAGCACCGGTGGCAGCAGCTCGAACTCGCGCCGGCGTCCAGTTCCGCGCGCCAGACGAGACCGATTTCCCGACTCGGCGGTTCCCCCGCAGTAGGCAGAACCGTGACGGTCGTTCCTTTGAGAATTCCGCCGTCAATCGCGAGCTGGGGCAATAGCGTGATCCCTAGCCCCCTGTCCACCATCTGTACCAATGTGTGCAGACTGGTCGCCTCGACCAGCTCGATCTGCCGCCTGTCGGCCCACCGGCATGCCGCGAGCGCGTGGTCGCGCAAACAATGTCCTTCCTTGAGCAGCAGCAATCCTTCATCCCGGAATTGTTCGAGGTCGACCGCGTTCTCGACCGCGAGCGGGTGACCGCTTGGCATGGCCACTTTGAAGGGGTCCTGAAACAGGGCTCGCCTCTCGACATTCCCGCAGTCGTAAGGGAGTGCGAGCAACACGACATCGAGCCTTCCCGCGTGCAGCCCTTCGACGAGGCGCGCCGTCAGATCCTCGACCAGGTAAAGCCTGAGTGCCGGATAGGCGCGGCGCAGCTGGGGCAAAATGTTGGGCAACAAGAATGGGCCGACGGTCGGGATCACACACATCCGCAGGGTTCCGCTGAGCGGCTCGTTGTCGGCTCGGGCGGCTTCTGCGAGCTCTTTGCCTTCCTGGAGTATTCGCCGCCCCCGTTCAACGATTTCGAGCCCGAGCGGGGTCAATACGACCCTGCGCTTGGTGCGGTCGACAAGCGATGCCTGGAGGACAGTTTCCAGTTCCTTTATGCTGGCGCTCAACGTCGACTGCGTGACGTGACACGCCTTCGCGGCCCGGCCAAAGTGGCCGTGATCGGCGAGCAGGACGAGATGCTCGAGCTGACGAAAAGTCGGCAGGCTCACCATTGGTGATAGACCCGCCTTTTCTTCTGCCCTCCGGCTGCCTGTGAGCGCCTCATTCCCTGCGGCAGCATGGCCTCGAGCGTGCCGTCGCGGCGCCAGAAATGGTGGTAGAGCGCGGCCGAGGCATGAAGCGCAATCAGGCCGAGGAGAAAGAGGCCGACCGTCTCGTGCACTTTCAGGAGCGGCTTCGCAAGTGGGCGGTCCTGGCCGATCAATGCCGGCAGCTGGGCAAGGAAGAACAAGTTCACCCGGTCGCCGTGCGCGTTGGTGTGGAGGAGCCCAAGGATTGGCTGGGCCAGCAGGAGGGCGTAGAGCGCGTATTCGCTCCACTGCGCCGCAAACCGCATCGCCTGCGGCATGGCAGCGGGCCAGTTGGGGAAGCGCGCGAATTGGCGCCAAACGAGCCGACCGAGCGTCACGACCCACACGGTCACGCCGAACGAGCGATGCAGCTGGATGAGTGCAACAGCCTCCTCCCTGGACGATGCGAAATCGATCGAGAAGGCGAGCACGAAGATCGCGGCGACGAGGAAAAGAGTCAGCCAGTGCAGGAACCGGGTCACCGGGTCGAAATCGAGTAGTTCGGGATCCTCATCGGTTCGCAGCATCCGAATACCTCGCTCTAATGCCCCCTGCAGGGCTGACAGAAGAGGAGATCGGATCGTGCGTGCCTTTATTCCCGACGACCCTCACGCCCGTGCCGATGTCGGTGAGCGGGTGCCGTTGGCTAGGGCCGGGGCGAAGGGATACTACGTCCTACCCAGGCAAAGCCGCGGGCGCGGCACCTGCGCCGCCGGTTTGCGAATGCGCGCGAAGCAGCAGGGAGCGCGCGCGATGAAGGCGGGACATGACCGTCCCGATCGGTACGCTCGTTACCTCGGCGATTTCGCGGTAGCCGAGCTCGTGGAGCTCGCGCAGCACGATCGCCTCGCGCAGCGGCGCGGGGAGCGCCTCGATCAGGCGGTCGAGAAGCCGCAAATTGGAGCGGCTTTCCAGCAACGCCTCGGTATCGATCGCGGACGTCGCGACAGCGTTGCCGAATTCCTCCTCCGCTTCGAGCGAGACGACATCCGCCGGGCGATTGTGCTCGAGCCAACTGTAGCAGGTGCGCCGCACAATCTTGAGCACCCAGCTCTTGGCATCGTCGCCGCGATAGCTGTCGAAATAGCGAAATGCCCGCAGAAACGGTTCCTGCACGACATCGGCGGTATCGGCATCGTTGCGCGTCAGCCATCGGGCGAGCGCCTAGGCGGCATCGAGATGGGGCAGCGCTATCGCCTCGAACCGCGCCTGGTGACGCCGATTGGTGTTCCCCGACATTTGCCCTTGCCCGACATCCCCCGGTTTCTCGACACGATCGGCCGTGGGCGTAGTCACGTGGAGACGATGGGCACCCCGAAGGCCACCGAGCCCTCGTTTGGGGCCGATCTCTCCGGCTGCTGCGAGATCATTCGTCAATGTTGAGATCCCTTCCCCACCCCGGTTTACGCGGTGAAGGTATGCGGCTGGGTGAGATTAAAGTCCTTGTCGGCGCGGGTGATCTCTCCTGAAATCCTCTGAAGCGACACCGGGCGACGCCACGTCATACCGACCCGGTATCGCCGCGGAACGACGGGTTCCCTCACCCCGGGCGCCGAATTTTGTCCGTGGAACATTGATTGACCCCCTTAATCGAATATAAAATTTCATTAAAAGACCTTAAACGGCACCCATGAAGGTGATCGACGAGGCTCTGGGAGATGTCGAGTTCGGTCGGTTCCGGTTGCTGCCGCACCGCCGTGAGCTCCGCGCCGATGGGGTCGCGGCCGAGCTTGGCAGCCGCGCCTTCGATATACTCATCGTTCTGACCGAGGCGCATGGTGCGCTCGTCACTAAGGACGAGATCCTCAGTCGCGTCTGGCCGGACACGGTCGTCGAAGAGAACAACCTGGTCGTCCAGATCTCGGCGCTGCGCAAGGCGCTCGGAGAGGATCGCGATTTCATCCGGACGGTGTCCGGCCGGGGCTACCGGTTCGTCGGCGAGATCCGGAATTCCGCGCCCGCATCTGAGGCCGAGACACGGGTCGACCGTGGTGCCGGCGCGGAGGCGACACCATCCGCTCCGTCGAGCAGCCTTCCTACGCCGATCTCCGGTTTGATCGGCCGCGGGACCGAGCTCGAAAAGGTATCGGATCTACCGGCCGGTGTTGCCGACCTCATTGACGTTAGTACGGCACGGAGGCGACCGCCCCGTGCTCTTCCGTGGAGGCTTTTCGCCTTCGGTGTAGTCCTCGTGGCTGTAGCCTCGTTCTCATGGCTTCTCTACTCTCGGAACCAGACGTCCCCTGAGATTCGCTCTATAGCGGTACTGCCGTTTGACAGCCTCTCCGGCGATGCTTCGCAAGATTACTTCGCCGAGGGGATGACAGACGAGCTGATCACCGACCTGGGGCAGATCAGCTCCTTACGCGCGATCTCCCGTACCCCGTACCTCGATAATGACCTATAAACACGTTCACAAACTCCTACCCGAGATCGCGCGCGAGCTGGACGTAGGAGCCGTGGTGGAAGGAACCGTGTTACGTTCTGGTGAACAAGTTCGGATTACCGCCCAACTGATCGCGGTGCCAGTCGAACGGCACATATGGGCCCAGAGCTTTGAAGGAAATGTGCGGGATACACTGGCGCTGCAAAACAACGTCGCTCGCGCGATCGCCGAGCAGATTCGGGCCACAGTCAATCAACGGGAACAGGCTGCGCTGCAGAACCCAAAGGTCGTGGACCCGGAGGCTTACGAGGCCTACCTTAAAGGACGGTACTTCTCCTGGAACAAACGAACCGGAGATGGTCTGAAGAAAGCAATCGACTATTTCGACCAGGCGATAGAGAAGGATCCCAACTTTGCCGAAGCGTACACGCCGGCCTAGCCGACTCCTACGCATTATCCGGAGATTGGGAATATGGGATTCTCTCTCCCCAGGATGCATTTCCTAAAGCCAAGGCAGCTGCGACAAAGGCGTTGGCTTTGGACGATAACCTGGCTGAGGCCCACACCTCTCTCGCATTTATCTTGGACCTTTATCAGTGGGACTGGGAGTCTGCCGAGAAGGAATACAAGCGCGCCATCGCGCTGTACCCCGGCTACGCGACGGCTCATCACTGGTACGCGTGGCATTTGATCGTGACGGGACGAACGAGCGAGGGTATCGCTCAACTGAGAACAGCGGAAAGCCTGGATCCGCTCTCGCTTATCATTAGCGCGGACTTGGCGGATGCATTATGCATCGCTCACCGCTATGATGAATCAGTGCAGCAGAGTCGGAGGACATTAGAAATGGATCCGAACTTTGCGATCGCACGTTATGAACTTGGCCAAGCTTACCAGCAAAAGCACATGTATGACGAAGCAATCGAGGAATTCACAAGAGCAATCCAGCTTGCTGGAGATAACGAGATATTCAAAGCCAATCTCGCTTATGCTTATGCCAGTTCAGGAAAGCAGGAAGCAGCGTTGCAAATCATTAAGGATCTCGAGGGCCAACAGGATCGAAACTCTTCCGTCGACGCCTATATTGCCTTGATCTATGTGGGGCTCGGCGATCGGGACCAGGCGATGATCTGGCTGGAAAAAGCCTATCAGGCACGCTTCAACCCGTCCATTCTGCTGCGGCCGGCCTTCGATCCTCTCCGATTCGACGCTCGGTGTCAGGATCTCCTGCGCCACATCGGCCTCCCTCAGGCCGCCGGGCGCGACCTGCTCCACTGACCGGCGCCCTCGCCGGTGCGCGAGGCTGATCGCAACGTGCTGGCTCCGCTATTCCGCTCCGCCGAGGTCTCTTAGTCCCGCGGCGCATGCTCTCAACGATACCCGCGCTCGCGGGACGCGGGCGAGCGGCCCGCACGGCGGGAGTCCACCGAGCTCCTGCTCCAGATTTCCCCCAGCGCAGTTACGAGATGATCGATTTGCTCATCGGAATGTAGCGGGGTCGGAGTAAGACGCAGGCGCTCGGTGCCGCGCGGGACCGTCGGGTAGTTGATCGGCTGGACATAAATGCCGAAGCGCAGGAGCAGTTCGTCGGAAATGGTCTTGCAGCGCTGCGGATTGCCCACCAGCACCGGCACGATGTGGCTTTCGGACGGCATGACCGGCAATCCTGCTTCGAGCAGGCGCCGTTTCACTGTGGCGGCGCGCTCCTGATGGCGGTCACGTTCGATGCTGCTCGATCTGAGGTGGCGGACGCCGGCAAGAGCGCCGGCGGCAAGAGCCGGCGACAGCGACGTCGTGTAGATGAACCCGGGCGCGCAACACCGGATGAAGTCGATCAGCCTTGCCGATCCCGCGACATAGCCGCCCATTACGCCAAACGCCTTGCCTAGCGTTCCTTGGATCGCGGTCAGCCGATGCATCAAGCCGTCGCGTTCGGCGATTCCACCGCCACTCGGGCCATACATGCCAACCGCATGGACCTCGTCGAGATAGGTCATCGCGCCATACCGCTCGGCGACATCGCAAAGCTCCGCAACCGGCGCGATATCGCCATCTATGGAATAGACCGACTCGAAACAGACGAGCTTCGGCCGCCATGGATCGGCGCCCACCAGGCGGTTCTCGAGGTCGACCGGGTCGTTGTGATGGAAAATTTGGTACTCGGCGCCGCTATGCCGAATGCCCTGGATCATCGAGGCGTGGTTTGCAGCGTCGGAGAAGACGATACAGTCGGAAATCTGTCCGGCCAACGTGGAAATAGCCGCCTCATTGGCGACGTATCCCGACGTGAAGAGTAACGCTCTCTCCTTGCCGTGAAGGTCAGCAAGCTCATTTTCCAAGAGCACGTGGTAATGGCTGGTCCCGGAAATGTTGCGCGTCCCGCCCGCCCCGGCTCCGACGCGATCGATAGCGTCATGCATTGCTGCGAGCACCGCCGGATGCTGGCCCATGCCTAGGTAATCATTGGAGCACCAGACGGTAACCTGATCTTGGAGGCGATGATCAAAGGCCTGAGGGAAGTGGCCGGCACACCGCTCGAGGTCCGCAAAGATTCGATATCGATTTTCGCTTCGGATGAGTTGTAGTCGCGGCTCAACAAGTTGATCGAAATTCATCGCTTCCTCTGTTACTAGTGCACTGGCTCAAACAGATGGTACAGGGAGGCGCTCGAGTTTGGCCAGGATAGCGTCGGCGGATTTGGTCCAGACGAACGGTTTGGCATTGGTATTGTGCTCGGCGAGATAAGCGTTGATGGCGGTCTGCAGGTCGGCGATCGAACGAAAGACGCCGTGGCGGATGCGTTGACGGGTCATTTTGGAAAAGAAGTTCTCGACCGCGTTGAGCCAGGAGGCCGAGGTCGGGGTGAAGTGGAAGGTCCAGCGCGGATGGCGCGACAGCCAGGCCAGCACTTTGGGATGCTTGTGGGTGGCGTAGTTGTCGAGCACCGTGTGGATCAGTTTGCCGGCCGGGACCTCGCGCTCGACGGCATTGAGGAAGCGGATGAACTCGCTGTGGCGGTGGCGCTGCATACAGCGGCCGATCACCGTCCCGTCGAGCACGCTGAGGGCAGCAAACAGGGTGGTCGTGCCATGCCGCTTGTAGTCGTGCGTCATGGTCTGGCAGCGCCCAGGCTTGATCGGCAGTCCGGGTTGGGTGCGATCGAGTGCTTGGATCTGGCTCTTTTCGTCGAGCGAGAGGACTACGGCATGCGCCGGGGGATCGACATAGAGGCCGACGATGTCGGTCAGCTTGGCGGCAAAGCTGGGATCGCGCGAGCGCTTGAAGGTGCGCAGGCGGTGCGGCTGCAGTTTGTGCGCCCGCCAGATGCGCTGCACCGAACTCGGCGAGAGGCCGGTTGTCTTGGCCATCGCTCGGCCGGTCCAGTGGGTCGCCTGGTGCGGCGGTTCCGTACACGTCAGCGCCACTACCTGGGCCGTCGTTTCCGCCGCGATCGGCGCCTTGCCGGGCTTGCGGGTCTTGTCGCGCAGCAGACCCTCAACCCCGGTCTCGGCAAACCGTTGTTGCCACCGCCACACTGTCGGCCGACTGACGCCGATGCTGTGCGCCACCCACTGCGCCGAGTGTCGATCCGCCGAGGCGAGCACGATGCGCGCCCGTTCGATGTGCTTGCGCGGCCGGTTGCGGTCGGCCACGATCGCCGCCAACTGCTCGCGCTCCGCAGTGTTGAGAACCACGCATACCCCTTGAGCCATCGCCCGATCCCCCAAGCAATGGCCCAGTATCGCAGATCCTAACGCTCTCGTGAATCCTCTGAATGGTGCAAAGCACTAGCATCAGCGCGAAATCGAGCGGGGCGAACAGAGATATTGCCAGGTGTCAGGCGCGTTGGAGATGCAACTGCCGACCATCACCTCAGAGAGAATTGAGAAACGTGATCAGTTGCTGCTGCAGCCTCTCGGGCAGATCGAAAAAGCGGTCGGCGACGTCCTCGGCCTCGCCCTTGTGCCGTTCGATCGCGTTCTCAAGGGTCAACGACTGATGGTCATGCATAAAGCGCGGCCGCATGCGTAGTCCCCAAAGAGGCGCGGTGCGCAGTTTGTTCGCGGTATCTTGCGGCCCGGCCTGGACGATGCCGTCGCCGGTCTTGATGTCATGCAGCAGAAAGTCGCTAAAGGGATGGATGATCTTGTTGCCGAGCGCCACTGGTATCGCGAAGGCCCCGCCATTGATCACGGTGCCGGGCGGCGCGGTCGTGATGTTTTGAACATGACAGACATCGCAGCCGATCCTCTGGAACAATGCTTGACCGACTTGGGCATCGGCGCCGGCCGCCAATTCGGCATCGCGCGGCGGCGCCTTCGTGCCGCGGACGAACTCAGCGAAGTGGCCGATATCGGCCAGACCTAATTTGTCCAGCACATCCTCGGGGTCCGCCGTCACTTTGCCGACGGTCGTCTCGTCCACCGGCCGCAAGCGGTTGGTGATGCCCATCTCCATCAAATAAGCATCACCAATAAAAGAAAGGAGAGAGCTGTGCTGGTCCTTCCAGCCGAAGCGGCCGATGCGATTTTGTCCAGGCGCCTCCAGAACAGGGACCTCGATAGCCTCGCCGTGAATCTTGCCGTGGGTCATACCCGGTTGCTGGGCGGCGATTGTCAGCAGCGTATTGTCGTCGATCGCTTCGACGAAGCCATCGCCCAGCGTGTTGAGGGCCCCACGCAATGCTCGGATATTCTCCGTATCCGGCACATGCTCTTGCGCGTCAGGCACCCCCGCGCGATCATTGACAAGCGAACGTCCGCTGATGCTGCTGGCGCCATCGTCGATCGGGATGGTGGGGTTGACAAAATTGCCGTTCGGATCTTTGTGGCCGACGCGGAGCTCGGTGAACTGGCTGGGACCGCCGCTGACCGGGTTTTGATGGCAGTCGGAGCAAGCCCGCGCATTAAACACCGGTCCAAGCCCGCTATTGACGTCGTGTGTCGTTTCGTAAACCTGCTGGTCGCGGGCGAAGCTGTCGCCGATCGGTTCCGCGATCCCGTTGCTGACGCTTTGCGAGCCGGGATTCTCGACGAGGGTCGGCGTATCGAAACCCGTGGGAGCTTCGGTCGCCGCCTGTTGTGCCACCGCCGTCGCAATGCTCGCACCGCATAACATCAGAACGACAAACCAATATTTTCCGGTGAGGATCATGGCAGCAGTTCCCCGACACATCGATCCATTAAGATTACGATCGGCTAGACCGCGGCAGGCCACCGTTTATTCCCCGAAATTTGCTTTGCCCGCTAAATTTGCCCTGAGCGATCGGGTTTCGGGGGCATTCCGCTGACAGTGTTGCACCGTAATCCGGCTGGCGCCACCACCAACAAGGAAAGCACAATCGATCACCGCAAAATGCCTGCTCCTGATCGCGGCAGCGCCAGCGCAGATTGGGTTTCTCGCACTGGTCAGACCAACGGATGAGGCCGGCTGAAAAGTTGCTGGTCTAAGACTACGCCAGGGATTAGCAGTTGGGCCTTCGAGCGCGGCGCGCGGCTGATCACCGGCTCGGAGATCGATGACACCGGGCGATTGCCAAACAATAAGCGAGCCGAGCAGCTGGTAATCTCTGGCAAAGGGTCGGTGCCAGCCGGCGCCAATCGCACTCTGATTGTCTGAGATCGGAGGGCTGGCGGTAGCCGTCAACGTCAGTTTGACATTCGTCGCTGATTTCCCGATCTATTGATGCTCCGGTGGTCGGCGTCCCAATGGGTTGCTGATCCATCTGGCGCAGAGCGCCGAGCCACCGGCTTCCTCTTAATCGGAACCGCACTAATGGAGGAGAGGATCGGGCAACGACTGCCCGGCCCTCTGGCGCTGCTGCTCGTGAGGCCGTCCGAGATGTTGGCGGGCGATGTTAATAATACGAACCAGCGCCTCTTCGGTTACGTGGTCGCGCTCCATCATGAGACGGATCACCGGTTCGTGCATCACTTCATCGAGCGTCGGCTCGGTGCCACTTTCTCGGCAACACCACATGTTTCCTCCGCCATCGGGGTGTAAGCGGTCGGCTGGTCAGGTTCGAGCAGGTCCGGATCTGCCGAGGTTTCCCGATGCGACCACGGCGCGGACCTCTCATAATGTCGGGTCGCATCGGGCCGGCGCTCACGATGATTTGCCGGCGGGTTTGACGATGATCTTTCCGACCATGTACGGATGGATCGTGCAGATATACGGGTACTCGCCCGGTGTCGCGAAAGTGTGGGAGAAGCTGTCGTCGGTGTCGAGCGCCGCCGATCTAAAGGCTCCGTCCTTGTCGCCAATTCGGTGCGGGCTGTCGTCCTCGTTCTTCCAGGTCACCGTCGTGCCGGCGGTGACGGTCAGGGTCGCCGGCGCGAAGGCGAAGTTGTCGATCTTGACGGTAGCCGGGCTTTCCGCCGCTGCGACCACCGCCTCGCCCGCCGCGGTCAACTCGGGCAGCGCGGCAGCCAAGAGCACGGCCACCCCGGCCGCGCCGAGCAATAGGGCAATCCGCCGGCGCCGCAGCGCCGGATTGATGGTCATCAACATGGCTCTATCTCTCAAGTGACGAGCGTGCTGTCGATCAGGGCAGGAGCGCCCTTGCCGCGGACGTAGTTGAGCGTCCTGATGCCGAGGTATTTGTGCAGCTCATTGGCCGGCACCTCCTTCATCGGGCCGGCAGCGGGAGCAGTGCCCGGCGCCGGCTGGGGAAATGCCGTCGAATCCGCGGTATGAAAAGTGACGTTGCCCTCGACCTTCTGGATGATCTGGTGGATGTGCCCGTTGAGCACGGTCACCGAGCCGAAGCGCTTCAGATAGCCGAGCGCGCGCCCGGCGTCCGCGGTGCCCCAGCCCCACTGCTCGTAAATCGTCCACAATGGCAGGTGGGCCATCAGCACGACCGGCGTACTGGCCGAGAGCCCTTTGACATCCTTCTCCAGCCATTCCAGCTGCTCGTCGCCGATCTTGGCGAGGCCGGCGGATTTGAAGCCGGGCTGAAATTCGAACACGTTGATCAGGCCGATAAAGTGCACACCGGCCATGTCGAAGCTGTACCAGCCCTTGCCGTGGGTGTTCTTGCCGTAGCGTTCGAGATACGCCTTGCCGTTGTCGGCATCGGCGACGTCGTGCTCGCCGGGCAGAAAGAACACCTGCTTATTGGCTGTTTTGATGATCTGATCGGCCTCATCCCACTGCTCCTCCTTGGAGAGGTGGCTGATGTCACCGGTGTGGACGAGAAAGGCGGGCTGCGTCGGCATCGCCTTGATCTTGTTGATCGCCTCGGTGAGCGTGGCGCTCGGGTCGGGGTTTGGCGGCAGATGAAAGCCGATGTGGCTGTCGCTGATCTGCACAAAGGTGAGCTCACCCTGGGGCGCCTCGGCGGCCGCCGCCCCGCCGATCAGGCCGAGCGTGCGCGGCACACCGCCGCTCAGGGTCCAAACGACGCCCGTTCCTGTCCAGGCCATGCACTTCAACAGGCCGCGGCGGTTCATCTTCGCTGCGCCCAATAGGTCTTTGTCGTCACGATCGGCCATCTGTCTCTCCTGATTGGCGTGGTGGGTGACGGCGATCCAGACCGATGTCCCCGCCGGTTTATTCCCACCCCGACAAATTGCTGCGTTCCGGAATAACCGGGCGGGATCGGAAGTCTGCTCACGCGAGGCTCGCGGTTAGCGCAGCCCGACTCGGAGTGAGCGGATATGCGAGGGTGGGGGCGTGTCCTGCCGATGACGGCGGGGATCAGCGCGCTATTGACAATCGCGGTTCAAGGCGCCTCGCCCGAGGACGGCAAGGCGGCCTTCGAGCGGCGCGAAGACACGATGAAGCACATGGGGCGGCCGCTTTATCTCGGCATCGGCCGCGTCGTGAAAGGCACCGCTGCGTACGGCCCGGATACGGTCGCGGCGGCGGAAACCGTCGCTTCGCTTGCTAGCACCCTCGACCGGACCTTGTTTCCGCCGGGCTCGGATGTGGAGGAGAGCAAGATCAAACCGGCGATCTTCTCCGCGGGCGACCAGGTCGATCAGCTGATCGCGACAGTGCAGAGCGCGACCGCGCGGCTCGTGCCGGCAGTGAAGACCGGCGACAAGGCAGCGATCACTGCCGCCTATACTGCAGCCGCCGACGCTTGCAATGCCTGTCACACCAAATTTCGTAAGGAAGAAGAGTGATGCCGGCGTTTCAGCGCCAGCCGATCGCGGCGGCGTTCGCGCTGATGCTGCTCACTCGAGCAATCCCGGCAGCAGGTGACGAAGACGCCGTGACGCGCGGCGAATATCTGGTGCGCGCCGGCGGGTGCTTCTCGTGCCATACCGCCGCCAGAGGGCCGAAGCTGGCCGGAGGCCGAGCGCTCGCCACCCCGTTCGGGACCTTCTACAGCCCGAACATCACACCCGATCCGGAAACAGGCATCGGCCGCTGGACCGACGCGCAGTTTCTGCGGGCCCTGCGCGAGGGCGTGCGGCCCGACGGAGCGAACTACTTCCCGGTGTTTCCCTATCCGAGTTTTACCGGGATCACCGACCGCGATGCGCTCGCAATCAAGGCGTATCTGTTTTCGCTCCCCCCGGTGCACCGGCAGAACCGACCACACGACGTGTCCTTCCCATTCTCTTGGCGTTTCCTGCAAACCGGATGGAAACTATTATTCTTTACGCCGGGCCCATTCGACCGGGCACCCGAACGGAGTGCCTCTTATAATCGAGGCGCTTACCTCGTCAGTGCGCTCGCGCATTGCGGCGAGTGCCACACCCCGCGCAACTTCCTCGGCGCCATGCGCTCGGGGCAATGGCTGGCTGGGACACCGGACGGGCCCGACGGCCAGCTCGTTCCCAATATCACGCCCGATCCGGGCACGGGGATCGGCAAGTGGGAAAAGGAAGACGTTTTCGAGCTCCTGAAAACCGGCGCCACGCCCGAGCAAAATAAGGTCAAGGGCGCAATGCGGGAGGTCATCGAGGACGGTCTCAAATATCTCAGCGACGGCGACCTTGAGGCGATTGCCGACTACCTCTTCGCCCAACCCCCGATCGTTCACGAGGTGGCCAAGCGTTGACGACGTCGGACGGTACGCTATTCGACCGGTACGAAGACCGAATGCCGGATCTTCCCCTCGACATGCTGCGACAAGTGCCCCTTCCCGGTCGTGTCCTCGACCAGGATCACCTCGCCGATGCCGATGACCCAACTCTCACCGTCGCTGGCGGTTATCTTCACGCCCGCGTCGAGATTGATGATGTATTGCCGGCGCGGCGCCGGGTGCCAGTCGATGTCGTGCTCGGCCTGGGTCTCGCGAAAAATAATCCCAGCGGCCGGCAAGCGTTTGGACAATTTGCTGCCACGCCTTTCCTCGACCCATTCCACTTCGATGTCACGAAAATGCGATTGGCCGCCGGCATCGGTATAGAGATTGTGTATGCGCATGGGAGGCTCTCCTCGGGAAAAAATTCCGAGCAAAACTAGACGGTTCAGAAACCTTCGTCCATCACGCGGCGGATTGCGGCGGCGCTCATCCCGCCAAGCCCTAAACGCGCCAGTGTACGTCCTTCGGTGGCGAAGTCGTTTCCGGTCATGCTATGGACGATCGTGACGAGCGAGTCGATCGCCGGTGTCGGCACCCCGGCCGCCGCCCCCAGCGCGCTCATCGGGATCAGGCCGGTCGGGACGTCTTCCGTAATGAATTTATGCTCTAGCGAACTCGGCGTACCGGTCGCCTGGTAGGGCCCGTCGCTGTTATACGTGAGTCGCTGGCAGGATTCGACGAGGCTCACTTCGCGCACGCCGTAGACGCGATCGAACCACTCCTCCAACGTCGGGACGGCTGCACCCAGGGCCGCAGCGACCATCACTCGCTCACTATTGATCGCCTGGTATAGCCGGGCGACTGCCGGCGTCACACCTTCCGCGTAGAATCTGTAGCTGTCGCCGCTCTCGATCCGCGCGGCATTGGCCACGCAATTTGCCACATGCAGCATTGCATTGGCATTGGTGAACCCTGTGTAAAGAGCGTTCGGCGCTGCCACGGCCTGTGGGAACAGCGGAGACAGGCGTTGGTAGACCGATGCGATGCGATAGCCCGGGAACGCAGCTATCTGCAGCCAACGCTTTGCGACGATCGGACGTATTCGGGTCGGCGAGAGCCGCCGGCAAGAGTAGGGATAATTGTCCATTTCGGCGACCGCGACGTCGGCACGGCAGCCGGCGTCGTCGAGCGCTCGGCGCACAATCAGCGATCCTCCGGTATTGCCCTGGATCAAGAGGATCACTTGGCCGTCGCACAGCAGAGGTGCCAGTGATCGCGCCACAGTCGCCTGCGCATTGCCACCGGTCACGACGATGACGAGATCGGTACCGTCGACGGCCGATCGCATATCACTTGTTGCGCGCTCGACGGCGGCGAACCCGGCGCTCTCGCCCTCGACATCGATGCCGCCGAAGGCTCTGATGTCGGAAAGCCGCGCATCGTCGATGTCGTGCAGCCGCAACTTATACCCGGCGATCCCCAGCTCAGCGGCGAGGTAAATTCCGCCAATTCCGGCGCCGATGATCGCGACGGTCCCGACCGTATCTCCGCCCATCACGATTGTTTCCCTCACGCTGTGCTAATCTTGAAAATAATCCGTCCGTCCGGCGGTGAACAGCGGCGGTTGAGATGAACATGGCGAAGCCATATCCGAGCAAACGGCAGGCATGATCGTATTTCGCGGCAAGCTTCGTCGGTTCGTTGCCCGGTCCTGGGCCCTATCTTGGTGCTATTACAGGCTGCACGGCTTGGTTCTGACAGGGCGGCCGGGTGAATACGTCTGGTACTTCGCCTATGGCGCCAATATGCACGACCGGGCCTTTCGCGAGCGGCGTCGCATGAGACCGGTTGACCTGCGCGTCGGGCGCCTCCGCGGCTATCGCCTTCGCTTCAATCTCGAAGGTCGCCCGAAGGGCCGGGCCGCACCGGCAAATTTATGGCCCGATGCGGAGGCTGAGGTCTGGGGTGTGCTTTACAAGGTCAAGCGTCGCGACCTCCTCCGCCTCGATTCGACCGAGGGAGTTCCTGGACGCGGCTACCGGCCGCAGTGGTTCGAGGCCGAGGAACGCGATGGTGGCGTCCTTTCCGCTGTAGCCTACATTGCCCCCGGCAATGAAAACGACGGCTATCCGTCGCTGCGTTACCTGACCTTGCTGCGGGAGGGGGCGCGAGCCAACGGACTGCCCGCACACTGGGTGCAATTCCTCGACAGCGTCGAGCACGCGAAATCTGCGGAGGCTGCAGAGTGATCCTCTTTTCCGACGAAGCCTGGGAGCGCACGGCGCGACTGCGCGAAGCGATCCACCGGCTTCCGTTCAACGTCGAGCTCGCCGCCGGCTCGTTGGCCCGCGACCGTTTCCAGAGCTACATTATTCAGGATTCGCTCTATCTCGGCCGCTTTTCGCGCGCTCTCGCAATCGCGGCAGCGAAGGCTCCCGACAGTGACGCGATGCAGTCCTTTGCCCAGTCGGCGCTGAGAGCCGTCGCGGTCGAGCAGGCATTGCACGGCCGGTATTTGCGGGAATTCAGCATCGATCTTGCCCGGATCGGCGAGGTCGAGGCGTGGCCGGATTGCCTTGCCTATACCAGCTACCTGATCGCCGCGGCCTACCACGAACCCTGGGAGGTCCTTGTCGCAGCCCTCTTGCCGTGCTTCCGCATCTATTGGGATGTCGGGTGCGCCATAGCGCAGAAGGCGGGGCCCGCGAACCCCTATCGGGCATGGATCGATACCTATGCCGACGAGGGCTTTGGCCAAGCGGTGCACACCGCCGTTACAATCGGCGATCGGGCCGCCGCCGCGGTCACCGCGGCGACCCGCGCGGCGATGCTCGCGGCCTTCGTCCGCGCTTGTCAATACGAATGGTTGTTCTGGGACGGCGCCTATCAGCGCCGGGGCTGGCCCTCCTTCGACTAGCGGCGCCGTACCCCTAGTCGCTGACCGGCTCGAGGCGGAAGCCATCGCCCCAGCGCCGGATGTGCCCGACGGATGGCGACGGGAAGTGCATCGTGCAGCACAGGGTCGGGGTTTCGCAGTAGCGTTCGAGAAAGGCGCGGCGGGTGGCTGCGGCCTGCTTCTGATCGTAATCGACGCGCATGACAAGGTCCGGATAGCGCGCCTGGATCGGCGAATGGATCAGGTCGCCGGTGAATACGGCCTGGTCGCCGCCGCGCCCGGCGCAGACCGCGAAGTGGTCGGGCGTATGGCCGGCGGTCGGGGTCAGCCGGACATGGTCGTCAAGCGCGTGGTCGCTCGTCACCAGCTCGGCCTTTTTGGCGTCGATGATTGGCAGCACGCTTTCCCGCATCGCGTCGAGCGGGGTGTCCCGGTGGACGCCGTCCCAATATTCGTATTCCTTTTTGGAGAACAGGTACTTGGCGTTTGGAAAGGTGGGCACCCAGCGGCCGTTTTCGAGCCGCGTATTCCAGCCGACATGGTCGCCGTGCAGATGCGTGCACATGACGAAGTCGATGTCGTCGACGCCGACGCCGGCCGCCTTCAGCGCCTGCATCCAGTTGCCGTCGGTTTTCTTGTGCCAGGTCGGACGCAGCGGAAACGTCTTTTCATTGCCGATGCAGGCGTCGACGAGGATCGTGTGGTGCGGTGTCTTCAAGACATAGGATTGGAAGCAGAGGACGGCCTTGTCGCCTGCCGGGTCGAGTGCGGCGGGCTCCAGCCACGACCGGTTCTCGTCCAGGAGCTCGCGGCTCAGGCTCGGCAGAAACTCCAAGATCGGCGTAAAGCCGGCCTCTTGATCCACGATCCGATGGATCGTCATATCGTTGACGCCAAAGCTCGTGCGCATCGTCTCGGCCCTCATCAAAGATGGTCTACTATCTTCGATTGCGATGGTAGCTCCCGATTTGACGCGCGACAAACGTATTGGCTTACCACAGTCCCCGCCGCACCCGGGCAGGGGGCTGATCTTCGCTGCCCCGGCTTCGGGAAGCGGCAAGACCGTAGTGACAGCCGGCCTCCTACGGCATCTCCGAGGATGTCGCGTTAGCGTTGCCGCCGCCAAGGCGGGACCCGATTTCATCGATCCGACCTATCACAATGCGGCAAGCGGCAAGCCATGCCTCAACCTCGATGTCTGGGCGATGCGGACCGCGACCCTCGCGGGTCTCGTTGCCGAGCTCGAAGCCGCCAGCGATTTGATCTTGTGCGAAGGTGTCATGGGGTTGTTCGACGGGACCGGAGCGCAGGGTGAAGCCGGTTCCACAGCGGAGCTCGCGCGCCTTACCGGCTGGCCAGTCGTGCTGGTCGTCGACGCACATGGCCAAGGTGCTTCGGTGGCTGCATTGTTGCGCGGGTTTGCCACTCACGAGCCGGCCGTGCCCGTCGTCGGCGTGATCTTCAACCGGGTCTCGAGCGCACGCCATCGTATGCTCCTTGCGGGAGCGGTGTCGCGTCATCTGCCCAATCTCGTCTGTATCGGCGCCCTGCCCTCGGATCCCGCGCTTATTCTTCCGTCGCGACATCTCGGCCTGGTGCCGGCAGGCGAGGCCGAGGATGCCGAGCGGGTGATCGATCGCACCGCCGAGTTGATCGGAGCCAACCTCGATGTCGATCGGCTATTGAGGCTGGCGCGATCCTCGATCCTCGATGACGCGCCACCGATTCACGGCATCCCCCCCCTGGGGCGGCGCATCGCCGTCGCACGCGACGACGCGTTCTGTTTCGCCTATCCGGCGCTGATCGAAGGGTGGCGGCGAGAGGGGGCCGAGCTCGGTTTCTTCTCACCCCTTGCGAATGAACCGCCCGATGCCGCTGCCGATGCCATCTACCTACCTGGTGGCTATCCGGAGCTTTGGGCGGGCAAGCTAGCCGCCGCCGACGCTTTTGCCGCAGGCCTGCGCCGCGCCGCTGCCCAGCGAAAACCGGTGTATGGCGAATGCGGCGGCTATATGGTGCTCGGCGACTATCTGATCGACGCCGAAGGGCGCAGACAGCCTATGGCGGGGCTGCTGCCGCTGACGACGAGCTTTGCCGACCGACGGCTTCATCTCGGCTATCGCTGCGCGACGCTGCTCGCCAGCGGGCCGCTCGGGGAAGCCGGAGCCTGCTTTCGCGGGCACGAATTTCATTATGCGACGGTCGCCCAGCAACGCGTGGCTGACCCGTTGCTGTCGGTGACGGATGCAGCAGGGGAAGTTGTGGCTGCTTGCGGTTTACGACAAGGCTCGGTGTTCGGTTCCTTAATCCACCTCGTCGATCGAGCTTGACCCACAGATACTTCAGTCGAGCCTGACCTGGATCTCGTCGCCGACAACCCGCACCGGGTAGGTCTTCAAATCCTCGGTCGCCGGCGGGTCGAGCACCTTTCCGGTACGAATGTCAAAACGCGCGGCATGCAACGGGCACTCGATCACATCGCCGTCGAGCCAGCCGTCGGACAAGCAGGCATAGGCGTGAGTGCAGATATTGTCAGTTGCAAAGATTCCGTCATCAGCGGCGTAGAGCGCGATCGAGCGGCCCGCGACCTCGACCCCGAGAACCTCGCCTTCTGTCAAATCCCCGCGCCCGGCGGCCCGCACCCAGCCCGCGTCATCCCCGGTCATCGGCTCGCTCCGGACCGTTCAGGGACGGGCGACGATCCGCGGTGCGCGGGAGAGGAAAGCCGGGAGATGATCGCCAAAACCGACAACCTGCCGATCGTCCTGCTCTTTGCGTTCCCGCTGTCCCGCTCGCCGAGCCTCGGCGGCGCGCGGGAACGGTGTCACGTTGGACCCGACCGTATTCGGCCCAGCTATGCTTGTCGATGGCGCATCGGTCACGCGCGGCCGGCGATCCCGACGCGGCGGGCGAGCCTCGCCCGGTGGCGGCCGGCGGCTGGCATCGCGGGTGCGGACTCGCTGGCGATCATCGGGTCGAGCGGCGCGGCGCGGCGAACGTCTTTTTCGCTCATCGTATTCGAGTTCGGCCTCTTCAATCCCGGGAATGACGCTCAACGGGATCTCCTTGCCGATTAGCTTGACGATTGCTGCGACGGCTCTGCCGTCTTCGGGCGCTGCCAACATGAAGGACCGGCCGGGCCGGCCGGCGCGGGCGGTGCGACCGATGCGGTGAATGTAGTCCTCGGCGTGGATCGGCACGTCGAAGCAGAAGACGTGGCTCAAGCCTTGAATGTCCAGGCCGCGGGCCGCGACATCGCTGGCAACCAGCAGCCGGATCTCGCCCTTGCGAAACCGTTCCAACGTATCTGTCCGTTTTGGCTGCGGCATGTCGCCGTGCAAGGGCGCGGCATCGAGACCATGTCGAGTGAGCGAGCGGAACAGGATATCGACGTCACGTTTCCGGTTACAAAAGATCAGCGCGTTCTTGACGTCTTCGGAGCGGATCAGGCGGCGCAGTGTTTCGCGCTTGTCTTCCGGGCGGATGACGACGAGCGATTGCACGACCGTCGCCGACGGCGAGGCGGGTGGTGCCACCGCGATCTCGACCGGGTCGCGGAGAAACGCGTCGGCCAGCTTGCGGATCTCGACCGGCATCGTCGCCGAGAAGAACAACGTCTGCCGCGGTTCCGGCAACAGGCCGACAATGCGTTCGACATCGGGAATGAACCCCATGTCGAGCATCCGGTCAGCCTCGTCGATCACCAGGATGCGCGAGTCGGAGAGGAGGATCTTGCCGCGTCCGTACAGGTCGAGAAGACGACCCGGCGTGGCGATCAGCACATCGACACCGCGATCGAGCTTGCGCTCCTGATCGACAAAACTTTCGCCGCCGATCAGCAGCGCCATCGTCAGGCGATGATGCTTGCCATAGAGCTCGAACGAGGCCGCGACCTGTGTCGCAAGCTCGCGCGTCGGCTCGAGGATCAGCGAGCGCGGCATCCGCGCCCGCGCGCGCCCGGCCGCGAGCTTGTCGATCATCGGCAGCACAAAGCTCGCCGTTTTGCCGGTTCCCGTCTGCGCACAACCGAGAACATCCCGACCGCGCTGGACGTGGGGGATGGCTTGTTCCTGGATCGGGGTGGGGATCGTATAACCGGCGTCGGAGACTGCCTGAAGAACTTCAGGCGATAGACCAAGTTGTGAAAAAACCATCGAAACGTTGTAGCCTTTTTGTAACAATTACGATGTTGTGGCTTGCAACACTATTTGGGTTCGACACGGGAAATGTCAAACACTTTCGGCTGTGATTACCGGCTAGGAAAACGGCATTTCGGAAACGAACGTCAACGACGGCGATATTGCGGACGAGGCGCCATTGGTGGTGCCGCCCGTTCGTCTTTGTGGCGGAAGTTGATGCGGCCCTTGGTCAGGTCGTAAGGGGTCATTTCAACGGTCACGCGGTCGCCGGCGAGGATGCGGATGCGGTTTTTCTTCATCCTGCCGGACGAATAGGCAAGAGTCTCGTGCCCATTGTCGAGCTTTACTCGAAACCGGGCATCGGGGAGCAGTTCCTGTACAGTGCCTTCGAACTCGATCAGGTCTTCCTTAGCCAAACAGATCTCCTCGTTAAAGGGACGGGGGCGCCGAGGCGCCCCCGCATCAACATCCCGCCCTCACCTCAGACCGGGCGCAAATTCACCGCAGAAACGCGGCCGCGCTGACCTTGCTCGAGCTCGTAGCTGAGCTTTTGGCCCTCACGGAGATTATCCATCCCCGCGCGTTCCACGGCGGAGATATGAACGAAGACATCAGCGCCGGGAGTTTCGGGCTGGATGAACCCGTAACCCTTTTGCGCGTTAAACCATTTGACCGTACCGGTCGCCATTAGCAAGAACTCCAAGTAGTATCTAGGCCGCCGCGCGAGCGCGACGCATCGGACATCGATTGGCTCGGGAGACACGGTCGGACGGTTGCAAACGCCCGCAGGCCGGGAAGCCGAATTCAAACGGGTCGACGCGTCTTAGTTAAGCGGCGCGGCCGATCTGCGCAAGTGGTCTTCAGACGTCGAGATCGCGGGCGAAGCGGGCGTTTTTCTGAATATATTCGAAGCGCAGCTCGGGGCGCCGCCCCATCAGGGTTTCGACCAGCGCCTGCGTGCGGGCGAGCTCTTCGGCCGGTGCCTCGATCGCCGCCGGGTCGATCTTGGGTGGCAGCATGACCCGCAGCAATGTGCGTTGCGCAGGATCCATCGTCGTCGCCTTGAGATAGCGTGCCGGCATTTCCCCAAGACCCTTGAAGCGGCTCACCTCCACCTTGCCGCGCCCCGTAAAGACGGTTCGCTGCAGTTCCTCGCGATGCGCATCGTCGCGGGCGTAGTGCGTCACCTCGCCCTGGGTCAGGCGGTAGAGCGGCGGGAGTGCCAAAAAGAGGTGCCCGTTCTCGACGAGCTGCGGCATCTCCCGAAAGAAGAACGTCATCAACAGCGAAGCGATGTGCGCCCCGTCAACATCGGCGTCGGTCATGATGATGATGCGTTCGTAGCGCAGCGCCTCCCCGCGGTAATGCGTGCCCGAGCCGGCGCCCAGCGCCAGGATGATGTCGGAGAGCTCTTGGTTCGCGCGCATCTTGTCGGCCGACGCGCTCGCCACGTTGAGGATCTTCCCGCGCAGCGGCAGGATCGCCTGGGTCTCACGGTCGCGAGCCTGCTTGGCCGAGCCTCCGGCGCTGTCGCCTTCGACCAGAAAGATCTCGGTGCCCAGCGCACTATCGCGGGCGCAGTCGGCGAGCTTGCCCGGCAGGCGCAGCTTGCGGGTAGCAGTCTTGCGCGCCAACTCGCGCTGCTGGCGCCGCCGCTGGCGCTCCTCGGCCCGTTCCGCGACGCGATCGAGGAGCAGCCGCGCGGTCGCCGGATCGGCGCTCAGCCAATGATCGAAATGGTCCTTGACGGCATTCTCGACGAGCTTCGTCGCCTCGATCGAGGCGAGCCGTTCCTTGGTCTGACCTTGAAACTGGGGATCACGCATGAAGAGGGACAGCAACAAGGCTGCGCCCGAGGTGACGTCCTCGCCGGTCGCCTGAGCGACGCGGCGATTGCCGACGAGTTCACCATACCCCTTGACCCCTCGTACCAACGCGCTGCGCAGTCCGGCATCGTGGGTCCCGCCTTCGGGTGTCGGAACGGTGTTGCAGTAGGAATGGCTAAAGCCATCCTCCTCCTGCTCCGGCCACGCCACCGCCCATTCGACGCCGCCGCCCTCGGAAAAATCGACACGCCCGAGGAATGGCCGCGGCGTTAGCATTACCCGCTGGTCGAGGCTCGCCGAGAGGAAGTCGCCGAGCCCGCCTGGAAAGTGCAGCCGAGCCTCGGCCGGAACTCCCTCGGGACGAGGAAGCGCCGGATCGCAGGCCCAGCGAATCTCAAGACCGCGGAACAGATATGCCTTGGACCGCGCCATGCGGTAGAGCGTCGCCGGGCGAAATCCGATGCCGCTAAAAATCTCGGGATCGGGGTGGAATCGTAAGGTGGTGCCGCGCCGATTGTTTACTGGCCCGCGGTCGACAAGCCCCGTCTCCGCCACGCCCCGGCGGTAGCTCTGGTGCCACAGCCGCCGATCGCGCGCTACCTCGACCTCGAGCCGGTCGGCGAGCGCGTTGACGACGGACACTCCAACGCCGTGCAGGCCGCCCGAGGTCCGGTAGGCGTCACCGCCGAACTTTCCCCCGGAATGCAGGGTGGTCAGGATGACTTCGAGGGCCGATTTGTCAGGAAAGCGGGGATGAGGATCGACCGGAATGCCGCGGCCGTTGTCGCGAACCGTAACCCAGTCGCCCGCGGCGAGCTCGATCTCGATTCGCGTCGCGTGGCCGGCGACGGCCTCGTCCATGGCGTTGTCGAGTACTTCGGCGGCGAGGTGATGCAGCCCGCGTTCGTCGGTGCCACCGATATACATGCCGGGGCGGCGGCGCACCGGCTCGAGCCCTTCAAGAACCTCGATATCCTTTGCGGAATAGCTGTCAGCAGATCGCGGGCTCGGCGCATCGAACAGGTCGGGCATGGTACGAATATAAAGCGGGCAGGGATCGGCGCAAGCAGCATTCGGTATCGATCCAGGTCGACGGCACTACATGTTGGATAGATCGGGGGACGGTCGCTGCGAACACGGTAAACCCGCGGGAACTTCTGTGATCCCCGAGGCTTTGCGGTTATAATGTCTCGGATGATGACGATGACCAACGAGCGCAAGATCTGGGAGGCGGCCTTGCTCCTCGTCCGGCGGCACGGTGCCGCCGCCGCGGAAATCGCTCAGCGTGAGGCGCAACGATTGCGCCGCAGCGACGACGAGCTGACCTGTGTCGTGTGGTGCTGGATCGCCCGTTCGACTGCGGAATTGCTCCGCCCGGTCCCGGGCAAGGGCGAGCGGGTGCACTGAGTTCGCGGGCCGCAAGACATCGCCGCCCCAATATCCCATTGTGTTGCACTCTGCGTCCGGAGAAGGAATGCCATGGCAGAGGGTCTATTGGGCCGCCTCGGCGGTCGAAAACATGCGCCGGCGAAGGAATTCGCGGTCGCGCTGAGCGAGGAGGAGTGGCAGCGCAAGCTGTCTCCTGCGCAATACCGGGTGTTGCGCGAGCACGGCACCGAACGCGCCGGTTCGAGCCCGCTCGACAAGGAGTACGGGGAAGGCGTCTACCACTGTGCCGGGTGCGGCCAACCGCTGTTCGCCTCCGACACCAAGTTCAATAGCCGAACCGGCTGGCCGAGTTTCTCGGCGCCGCTCGAGCAGGCGGCCGAGACGCAGATCGACCGTAGTTTGTTTATGACCCGCACCGAAGTGCATTGCAGCCGGTGCGGCGGCCATCTCGGTCACGTCTTTGACGACGGCCCGCAGCCCACCGGTCTGCGCTATTGCATGAATGGAGCTGCGCTCGACTTTCATCGCGGCGAGAAGCCTCCTGCAGCGGGCGAGGGCGATCCGCCACCCACTTAGAGCGGGCCAACTTATCCCGCCGCCTGCAATTTCGCCGGCCGGATCGGCCTCGGCCGGCCGAGGTCGGGCAGCAGCGCCGTCAGCAAACCGATCGCGGGCAAAAAAGCACACAACCGGTAGACGGTATCGATGCTGGTGGCATCGGCTACTCGGCCGAGCACGGCCGCCCCGATTCCCGCCATGCCAAACGACAAGCCGAAGAACAACCCGGCAACCATGCCGATCCGGCCCGGCACCAATTCCAGCGCGTAGACGATGATCGCCGAAGAGGCGGAGGCCAAGGTCATGCCGATCACGACGGTCAGGATGCCGGTCCAAAACAGGTTCGCGTAGGGAAGCATCAGCGTGAACGGAAGTACCCCGACGATCGACACCCAAATCACCGACTTGCGCCCGATCCGGTCGCCGACCGGACCGCCGATCAACGTGCCCACGGCAACCGAGGCGAGGAAGGCGAACAGGTAGATCTGAGCCGTTTCGATCGACACGTCGAATCGACTTATCAGGTAGAAGGTGTAATAGCTGTTGAGGCTGGTCGTGTAGAAAGCTTTGGAGAAGATCACCGCCAGCAAGATCACGATCGACCAGGCGACCCGACGCTGCGACAGTCCGGGCCGCCCGGCGATGTAGCGCCCGGCAGACCGCGGCGGCGCGGAGCGCTCGCGACGGTACCAGTTGCCTACCGCGAAGAGCACCGCCATCGCCAGCACTGCCGCAGCCGAGAACCAGCCGACGCTCGCCTGACCGCGCGGAATCACAATAAAGGCGGCGAGCACAGGTCCTAGCGAAGAGCCGACATTGCCGCCGACCTGGAACAGCGATTGCGCCAGGCCGTGGCGACCGCCCGAGGCCATGCGCGCCACCCGCGAGGCCTCCGGATGGAAGATCGCGGAACCGACGCCGACCAATGCCGCCGCAAAGACCAGCGCTGGGTAGCTGCCGGCGCTTGCCAGCAGCAACAGGCCGATGAACGT
This sequence comes from uncultured Alphaproteobacteria bacterium, assembly GCA_963703745.1. Taxonomy (GTDB): domain Bacteria; phylum Pseudomonadota; class Alphaproteobacteria; order ATCC43930; family CGMCC-115725; genus AP-15. The sequence continues at coordinate 509,667 of CAVPFL010000005.1, forward strand.
GACGCCCATACCGACGGCGAGCGAGTAGGGTTGCGGCCGACGGTCCGCGAACATCCCGACCGCCGGCTGCAGCACGGACGAGATCAGCTGCGAGGTCAGGGTTATCATCCCGATCTGAGCGAAGTTGAGCCCATAGGTGCTTTTAAGCATCGGATAGAGCGCCGGCAGCAGCGACTGCATCGTGTCGTTAAGGAAATGCGAAAAGCTCAGCGCCAGAATGATCGAGAAGGCGGTGCTCTCCGCGATCCGGCGCCGTTCGCCGCGTTCCGCGGACAGGCTGATGCTCATGGTTTCGTTCCTACGCGACCGACGGCGGCTGCGATGCGAGAATAACCCGAACGCGGCGCGCACCGGCACGATGTTGCCTGCGTCTTGACCATGGCTGCCATTCGAACGGGCACGGGCTTGGACTCGATCAGGTTAATAAGCCAGTCAATTTCTGCAATCAATCGTTGTGCAATGGATCGACAGTCGCTGCGTCTGCAGCAAATCTACAGCAAAAATTCTCCTTCAGGTTGAAATATCGGTACGACCCGAGGCTGCAACACTACGATATCAATTAGGCGATTTTGCGGTCGTGATCATTTGCCACCGGGCGATGGGGCGCCGCGCTTGCGGTGCCGGGGCGGCGCATAACCTTCCCTACACCATTCGTAGAAAGGGTCACAAAGGGCTATGATCAAGTTGAAAGGCATCGGCCACGTCAATCTGAGGATCGCCGACCAGTCAACACCCCGAGCCTGAGACAGCGCAGCGCCCGCAGCGCGGGCAAATTGGCCTCGGTCACATCGCGTTCCAGGTCGGCAGCTATGCGGCCTTGCGCGACGCCTACGCCCACCTTGTCGGCAACGGCGTCGAGATCCTGCGGGCCACCAACCATATCGTTCAGCGCAGCTTCTATTTCACCGATCCCGACGGCAACACGCTCGAGATCTATTACGAGCTGCTCAACGCTCTGGGGCTGTTCCCCCGAGGGCCGTGCCGACCAGGACTAGGCGCTAAAGGCCAGCAGACCCGGCGAGCCGCTACCCGACTGGTTATTCGAGGACTGGCCGGCGCCCGAGATGAAGGCGAGGATCGAGAGCCTGCGCCGTGCCTCTGCTTGAGCACTCACTGGGAACGCGACGACTCTCGTTGCTGGTCGATGCTCCACGCGCCGCCGCCGGCCACAAAGAGGTAAAGGAAGACGAAGGAGAAGAGAATCGCCAACTGGCCCATGTTGAGCGTGGGAAAGAAGCCTCTCGGCGCATGCGCGTAGAAGTAGGCGACGGCCATGTCGCCGGCGAGGATGAAGGCAACCGGTCGGGTGAATAGACCGATCACGATCAGAACCCCGCCGACCAGCTCGAGCAAGCTTTGGACAACGAGCAGCGGAGTGAGGGCGGGGCCTGGGCCCGGAAACGCAAACAGCTTCTGCGTCCCGTGCTCCAGGAACAGAAGCCCCGTCATGATCCGCAGCACTGACAGCATGCGCGGCGACCAGCTAGCGATATCCATCGTCGTCTCCCCCCAAAGCCGGAATCGGCTCGTTTAGTTGATAAAGGCACATCCTCCGCCGCTTCGCAACGACCGCGGGCAATGTGGCAGTTTGAATTGTAGAGAACTCGTCCGGACGGCTTCCGGGACGACCCGTGTGATACACCATCAGGGAGTGCGGCCTTCCCGCGGTTCGGGGATGGAAGCGTGCCGCAGGTCTAAGGTCAACCGTCCCATAGAGAAAGAGGAGAGACATGCACATTCATCGTTGCGTCATTTCTGGCTCGGTCGGTCTCGGGATTTCGTTGCTGACCTGTCCTGCTTTTGCGCAAGACAATTGTCTCAGCCTGCCGAGCCAAGGCGCACTTAGATCCGCGCTGGTAGCTGCGGTGGCAAACCCGAACGGCGGCCTCGGCAACAACATGTGGGCGACATTGGTTGCCTATGATGGCACGGTTTGCACCGTCGCGTTTTCGGGCAACACACCCACGGCTCAGTGGCTCGGCAGCCGGGTCATTTCCGCGCAAAAGGCCAATACCGCAAACGATTTCAGCCTGAGCAACGGTGCGCGGTTGAACGGGATGGGTCTAGCGTTATCCACGGCCAATTTGTATTCGGCAGTGCAGCCGGGCGGTAGTCTTTACGGCCTGCAGCACAGCAACCCGGTCGATCCGCCAATTGCTTACCAGGGGGACTTCACGGACTTCGGCACCTCGGCCGACCCAATGGTCGGCAACCGTATTGGCGGCGTCAACGTGTTTGGCGGCGGCCTCGCGCTCTATTCTCACGGCGGCGTAAAGATCGGCGGGCTCGGTGTGAGCGGTGATACCTCCTGCACCGACCACTTCATCGCCTGGCGTGTCCGCAATATCCTGCAGCTCGACCACCTCATGTCGGTGCCCGGGGTAACCGGCGATCCGAACCACCCGGACAACATCATCTATGACATCACCGAAGTCCCCGGTGGGGGCTTGCTGGACCCCGCCGGAACGTTGAGTTAGACCGCTAGCGGCTACGGCCACCCGCAATGCAGTCCGCCTACGCCGGGTGGAGTAACCGGGCCCTCGTCTCTGCCATCAGTGCAAAACTGAATCGGCTCTAAATCGCAGGTTAGCTCAGCTGGCCCCAAGGGAGCGGCGCCTCGCCGCTTCCCTTGGGGCTGAAGATTTTGTGGATGCCGGCGAAAGCGCCGAGTTCGCTTTCGGGCGGCGCCTGTGCCGCGTCCACAGCCCGACCGGATTGCCCCGGGTGAACAACCTTCGCAGAGTTAGCTCTAAGGGAGGATAGCATCATGATGGAGGACAGCATCATGACTAAGACGTTAATTCGCTCAGCCGTTATCGGCCTCGCCTGCGTGCTGACATCGCCGGCAAGCGCGCAGCTACTCACCGAAAAGAGCTTGTCCGCCGCGATGGCGATGACGATCGCGCAAACAGCGCTCGATACCTGCACCAAGCAAGGCTATCACGTCTCCGTGCATGTGCTCGGGCATAATGGCGAAGTTCTCGTCGCGGTTCGCGGTGATGGCGCCCCACCGCACACGATGGAGAACAGCCAGCGCAAGGCTTACACCGCGCGCACCTTCAGCATCCCCTCGGGCGAATTCGCCCAGCGGGTCAAAGATAATCCTAGCATCAGCGCAGTGCATCTTACGGGGGTGATTGCGGCACAGGGCGCACCGCCGATCAAAGTGGGCGACGAAGTCATCGGGGCGGTCGGTGTGTCGGGCGCCCCGGGCGGCGAAAAGGACGAGGCTTGCGCCAAGGCCGGCATCGACAAAGTCGCCGATCAGCTCAAGTGACCGGCAAACCCGCGTCTAATTGGTCAGCAGCGCGGTCAACTCCTCCGGCACGCTGAGCATCGGATAATGGCCGGTGTCGAGCTCGTACCACTTTGCCTTGAGTTGCTCGGCGGTCCGGCGCTGATGCGCCTCGCCGGGGTTTACCGCACGACGACACCAGATCACCGTGGCCGCCCATGGCTGCCTCCAGAAGCTCTGCAGCCGCACTGGATGCTCGTAGATCCCGATCGGGTGCAGGGTGTATCGCTCGAGAGCCCATGCGCGCGTCGCCGGGTCGAGGTCGGCGAACAGACGGGTTTCGGCGTCCTCGCGTGACGGCCCCGCGGTGAGCCCGCTCGGCACTGCCGTCGAGCGCTGGACGATGTCGCGGATCCGCTCGCCGTCGAACAGCGCCAGCGCATCGACCAATACTACTCGCGCGATCCGCTCGCGCGCCGTTTCGGCAGCACGGCACAGCACCATGCCGCCCGAGCTCGTGCCCACCATGACGACGTCTTTCAGGTCCTCATAAAACAGCATCTCGGCGATTTCGGCGGCGTGCGTCTCAGTGGTGATGCCGGGGCGGACCTGATGCTTGCGCTCGGCGCAGCCGTCCAGGCTCGGGGCATAGACCGTGTGTCCGTCGGCGCGCAGCCGGCTCGCCACGCGCTGCCAGATCCAGCCGCCTTGATAGGAGCCGTGGATCAGAACGAAAGTCGTCATCGCCTCAATTCCCTCCGGTCACGTCGATCGTGACGCCGCTCACAAAGTCAGCGTCACTCGATGCCAGAAAACAGATGACCTTGGCCTGGTCGGCCGCCTCGGCCACGCGGCGCAAGGGCGTGCGCGCGATCTCCGCGGCCTGCGCTTCCGCCGTCCGTCGCTCCCAGTGCGGGCGGATGCGCTCGGTCAGCGTCAGGCTCGGTGCGATCGCGTTGATCGTGACGCCGAAGGGCCCGAGCTCGAAGGCGAGCTTGCGCGTGAAGGCGATGATCCCGCCCTTCGCCGCGGCATAGGCGCTGCTGCTCGTCGGGCTCAAGCCGCGGCCGGCGATCGAGGCGAGGTTGACGATCTTGCCATGCCGCCGGCGCTTCATGATCGGCACCACCGCATGGGTGAAGAGAAAGGTGCCGTCGAGATTGAAGGCGATCAATCGCTGCCATTCGGCAAAAGTCAGCTCTTCGACCCCCGCACCGGAATTCGCGATGATCGTGCTGCCTCCCACAGCATTAACGAGAATGTCGACCCCACCGAATTCCTTGTCGACGGAGGCGGCCGTCACCTGGACCTGTCCGGCATCGAGCGCATCGCAGAGCCGCCCGTGCGCCGTGCCGCCCGCCCCGCGTAATGCAGCGACCGCCTCTTCGAGGCGGCCCTGGTGATTGTCGACGCCGACGATGACCGCACCCTCGCGCGCCATGATCTCGGCAGTGGCACGACCGATCCCGTTCGCGAAGGCGGTGATAACCGCAACCTTGCCGGTGAACCGCATCCTTCCCCCTTTCGTGTCCGCACGGGCAAATGCATTGTTACCCGAGACGAGCACGGGAGAGTTTCTGATGCAACTCGGGATTCATTTGCCGCATGCGGGATCGCAGGCGACGCCGGCATTGATCAAGCGCCATGCGCAACGCGCCGAGGCGCTCGGGCTCAGCGACGTGTGGGTCAGCGAGCACATCATTGTGCCACGCGCGCAGTTTCCGCGCTCGCCCTTGTTCTACGATCCCATTCTGACCTTGACCTGGGTTGCCTCGGTGACCGAGCGTGTGCGGCTCGGCACTAGCGTCATCGTCCTGCCGATGCGCCATCCGCTGCCGCTCGCCAAGGAATTATCGACCTTGCAGAACCTGTCGGGCGGCCGGCTGATCGTCGGCGTCGGCGTCGGTTGGCTGGAGCCGGAATTTGCGGCACTCGGCGTGCCGTTCAACGAGCGCGGCAGGCGCATGGACGAAGGCATTGCGATGATGCGCGCGGTGTGGTCACAGGACCCGGTCAATTTCGACGCGAAATACATTCCCGCGGTGCTTAAGGACATGACGATGCTGCCGCAGCCGGTGAGCCACATCCCGATGTGGCACGGCAGCCGCTCGGAGGCGGCGCACCGTCGCACGGTCCGCATCGGCGACGGCTGGCACGGCAGCCAGGTGACCCCGGCGCAAGCCGGCGAAGTGGTCAAGCGTTTGCGCCGGGACCGGCCGGAGCCGGGCTTCACGATCTCGGTGCGCTCGCACTGGGACGGCAAGGATATCGGGATGATGCGCGACCGGGTCGCCGCCTACGAAGCGGCCGGCGTGCAGCACGTCATGGTCCACCCGCAGGACCGCGAAGTCGACGACTGGGACACCGTCATCGAAGGCGTCGGCCGCGTCGCGACCGGCTAGCCCGTTGTTTTCCGCTCCCTGATGGCTGTGCAATTTCGTTGATCGGCGGTGCCGGATTCGTTGTTTTGCGGCGCCACAAATTTCGCTCTAACAGGCTGATCCAACGGGATATTCTATCCTGAAATCCGGTGTGTTCGCAGGTGTGACCGCGATTTTCGTTGTTTTTAATGTAGCGTGGCTGAGTCGTGAACGGCTACTCCGCGCACTCCGTTCAAGCGGTCGGCGAGCTCAGGCGGTGGCCGAGGGTGCGGGGCAGGATCCCGCGCTCGCGGGGGTCGTCGAACAACACCGTGCGGCGCGCATAGACGACGAACCCCGCCTGCTGATAAACGCGCAGCGCTTTTGGGTGATCGAAGGTCGAGGTATGCAGCCAGAACCGGTCGATCGGCCGAGACCAAGCGCGGTCGATCGCCGCCTGTAGCAGGTAAGGGCCGAGCCGCCGCCCGATAAAATCGGGGATGAGCCCGAAGTAGCAGAGCTTAGTCTCGCGCGGGGCCGCGGTGTCGAGCTCGAAGAAGCCGGCCGGCACCCCGCGCACATACAGCACGAAGATTTCGATCGCCGGCTGGTGGATTTGCACGGCAACCGCGGAGTCGTCGATGATCCGTCGCTCGAACCACAGCCACGGCTCGCCGACCGTGTCGTAGAGGTAGCGGTAGAACGATACGCTGCAAGCTTCGGCCCGCATCAGCGCCAGCTTGTCGAGCGGCGCCGGAACCCGCCGTCCCGACGGCCGCTCCAGCATTTCGAGATAGGTGATGGTGTCTTCGAGCACCGTCACCGCGCCGGTCCCGTCTCGATCAGCGTATCGCCCGGCAAGCCCCATTCTGACCACGAGCCGTCATAGACTGCCGCACCGGGGTGCCCGATCACGTGCAGCGCAAAGGCGAGCGCGCAAGCGGTGACACCCGAGCCGCAGCTCGTCACGATGGGGCGGTCGAGCGCTACACCGGCATCGCGAAAGAGCTCGGTCAGCTCTTCGGCGCTCCTCAACTGCCGGGTGCGCAGATCGGTCACGAGCTCGTAAGGAACATTGCGACTGCCGGGGATATGGCCGCTTCGCATACCGGGCCGGGGTTCGGGGGTGGTGCCGCCGAACCGGCCGGCTGCACGCGCGTCGACGACCTGCTCGCGGTGGCTCGCCAAGTTCTCGACCAAAGTCTGCCTGTCACGGACCAGAGACGGGTCGTACCGTGCCGTGAAACGACGCGGGGGCGGGCTCGGCAGCGCCGCGTCGAGCGGACGTCCCTCGGCGCGCCACTTCGGCAGCCCGCCGTCGAGGATGGCGACCTCCTGATGGCCGAACATGCGCAGCATCCACCAGGCGCGTCCGGCCGAGGACAGGCCGGCGCTGTCATAGACGACGACCCGGTCCCCGTCGCCGATGCCGAGAGCCCCGATCTTTTGCGCGAAGAGATCGGCCGAAGGGATCATATGCGGCAGGCTGGTGCCGGGCTCGCAGACGTCGTCGATGTCGAAGAACACCGCACCCGGGATGTGGGCGCGATCGTAATCCTCGCGGGCGGTCGGAGCGATGCCCGGCAATTTGAAGGACGAGTCGACGATCCGGACATATGGGTTGTCGAGGTGGGCCGCCAGCCAGGCGGTGTCGACGAGTGCTTTGGGACGGGCATAGGGCATCGGATGTCACTCCGCAAAGGCGACGATCACGCGGCGGTTCTGCTTGCCCTTGTTCTCAATCTTGGTCACCGTGATGGGGCCGATCTCGGCGGTGTTGCGCACATGGGTCCCGCCGCAAGGTTGCAGGTCGACCCCGGCGATCTCCATCAGGCGCACGCGGCCGGTGCCGCTCGGCGGCTTGACCGACATCGTCCGGACGAGCTCGGATTGGGCGGCGAGCTCCTCGTCGGTGATCCAGCGGGGCCCAACGGGGTGGCCCTCGGTGATCAGCGCGTTGAGGCGGTGCCCGATCGCTTCTTTGTCGAGGCTCGATCCGGGGACGTCGAAATCGAGCCGCCCTCTGCCGTCCGAGACTTGGCCGCCGGTCACCGCACCCGGGACGACGCTGCACAACAGATGCAGACAGGTGTGCATGCGCATCAGCCGATGGCGGCGGTTCCAGTCGATCTCGGCGACGAGCTCAGAACCGGGTTCGGGGAGCGCGGAGCCCGGCGCGGGGACATGGATGACCTTGTCGGGCGCCTCGCCTTTGACCGTATCGACGATCATGACCGACTGGCCCGAGGAAAGGCGCAGCACGCCGGTGTCTCCGGGCTGACCACCGCCAACCGGATAAAACACCGTGCGGTCGAATGTGATGCCGCGCCCGTCGATCTCGATGACCCGGGCGTTGCAGGAACGCAGATATCCATCGTCGCGAAACAGCAGCTCGGTCATCGGGTCAATTGTCCTGCCTGACTTCGATCGGAACCCCGATCTTCGACTTGCGCTCCAGCCAGGCCGGTACCGGGAACTCGTGGGCGCGCAGGAAGTCCGGGTTGAACAGCTTTGATTGGGAGCGCGAGCCATGCTCGGCAAGGATCGTGACGATGACGTGGCCGGGCCCTAGATCGTTGGCGAGTCGCACCGCACCCGCGATATTGATGGCCGTGGATCCGCCAAGGCACAGGCCCTCATGTTCCAGCAGGTCGAAGAGGTAGGGTATCGCCTCAGAATCCGGGATCACGTAGGCCCTGTCGACGCGGATGTCGGCGATGATCGGTGTGACACGCCCGAGGCCGATGCCTTCCGTGATCGAGTTACCTTCCGATGCCTTTGCCTCGCCACTGGTGAAAAAATTATACATCGCGGCGCCCTGCGGGTCCGCAACACCGATGACGATGTCGTTCTTCTTCTCGCGCAGGAAGGTGGAGATGCCGGCGATCGTGCCGCCGGTGCCGATCGAGCAGATAAAGCCGTCGACCTTGCCGTCCGTCTGCTCCCAGATCTCGGGGCCGGTCGTCTCGTAATGCGCCTTGCGGTTGTCGAGATTGTTCCATTGGTCGGCGAAGATGACGCCGTTGGGTTCGCTCTTGCGCAATTGCTCGGCAAGGCGCTTGCCAACATGTTGATATTGGTTCGGATTTCTATAGGGGACCGCCGGCACTTCGATCAGTTCGGCGCCGCAGAGACGCAGCGTATCCTTTTTTTCCTGGCTTTGGGTCTCCGGGATCACGATCACGGTGCGATATCCGCGGGCGTTGGCGACGAGCGCGAGGCCGATCCCAGTATTGCCGGCGGTGCTTTCAACCACGACGCCGCCGACCCGTAGTTCGCCGCGCTTCTCGGCCTCCAGGATCATGTGCCGAGCCGGGCGGTCCTTGACCGAACCGCCAGGATTGAGGAACTCGGCCTTGCCGAGGATCGTGCAACCGGTCTCCTCGGAGGCCCGCCGCAATTTGATCAAGGGCGTGTTTCCCACGGCGTCGACAAAGCCATTACGAATAGTCATGGCGTTCTCCATACCCGAGCTCGCGCCAAGACTATCGAGGGCGAGAACGCGGATGCAACCCTCCCGCTGTTTGCGCGGCCCGCCTGATGGCTTAGAACCGGCCGAGCAATCCGAACGGAACCTTGCCGCATGGCAGAGACCCCTGGGAACGAGCTGTTTCCCGCCCCGAAGACCAGCGAAGGCGACCGCCAACGTGACCCGACGACGGGTCTGTTGCCGTCGCAGATGTTGCGCGAGGCGGTGGCGCTGGGCCGCGAGATCTTGTCCCCTCAGCCGATCGGGGACGACCAGATCCAGCCAGCGAGCGTCGACTTGAGCTTGGGTGAGGTGGCGTACCGGGTGCGGGCGAGCTTTCTGCCGGGCAGCCGAGCGAGTGTGCGCGACAAGCTTGACCAGCTCTCGATGCATCGGATCGATCTCACCCAAGGGGCGGTTCTCGAAAAAGACTGCGTCTACATCGTGCCGCTTTTCGAATATCTCGCATTGCGCAGCCGCACCTCGGGGTTCGCCAACCCGAAGAGCTCGATCGGCCGGCTCGATGTTTTCGCCCGCGTCATCACTGATCACGGCGCCGAATTCGATCGCATCCGGGACGGGTACAAAGGGCCGCTCTACGCGGAGATCTCGCCGCGCTCGTTCAGCGTGTTAGTGCGTACCGGATCGAGCCTCGTGCAATTGCGCATCCGCCGCGGTTCCCCGGCGTTCAGCGATACCGCGCTCAGGCGGCTGCATGAAGAAGTCGGCCTCGTCGAGGCACCCCCGGGGGCACTCTCGGCGCGCGAGGCGATCCGCGACGGGCTCGCCTTCACCGTCGATGTCGCCGGCGACAAGCAGAGTGGTCTCGTCGGCTACAAGGCGCGCCGCCATACCGATCTGATCGATGTCGACCGGATCCACCACTACGATCCGCGCGATTTCTGGGAGCCGGTCTACGCTCATCGCGGGTCCGCCGGGGCGGGCGGGATCGTTCTCGACCCGCACGATTTCTACATCCTCGCCTCGCGCGAGGCGGTCGTCGTGCCCCCCGACCATGCCGCCGAGATGCTGCCCTATCACACCTTTGTCGGCGAGTTCCGCGTCCATTTCGCCGGTTTCTTCGATCCAGGCTTCGGCACCGCCGAGAGCGGTGGTGCCGGCAGCCGTGCCGTGCTCGAAGTGCGGTCCCACGAGGTGCCGTTTCTGATCGAGGACGGCCAAGTCCTCGGCCGCCTCGTTTACGAGCGCCTGATCACCAGACCGGACAAGCTCTACGGCCGCGCCATCGGGTCCTCATACCAAAGCCAAGGGCTGGCCTTGTCGAAACATTTCAAGAAATTCGCGCCGCGCTGAGCTTGCGACGCGAGCTTTCAGCGCACCGACCAGAGCTGCCGGAGCCGGTCGCGGTGGCGCAAGAGCCAGTAGAGCCCGATCAGGGTGTGACCGCTTTCGATGGCACCCGTATCGAGCAGGGCCTCGACCTCTGCCAGGGTCTTGACGACGACGCGAATGTTTTCGTGCTCTTCGGGCAACCCGTGTACCCCCGCGGCAGCGGTCGAGTCGACGCGGCCACAGAACAGGACGACAGCTTCGTCCGAATTCCCGGTGGACGACAGATAGCGCTGTATCAGGACCGGCTCACCGATCAGAGCGAGCCCGGTCTCCTCGCGGGTTTCACGCGCGGCCACCGCCCGCGGCGTCTCGTCGGTGTCGATCAGCCCGGCGGCTACCTCGAGCTGCCAAGGCGAACTGTCGGCGATCAGCGCCGGAAGACGGAATTGCTCGACGAGCACGACCCGGTCGCGATCGGGATCATAGAGCACAATCGCCACCGCCTGACCGCGCCGCAATACATCGTAGTCTCGCTCGGCGCTCCACTCCCCGGAGAACAGGCGGTGCCTGAACCCGAAGGTATCGATGCGCAGATGACGCGCGGAAACTGTCTGGGTGTGCGCGATCTCGACGTCGGGATGAGACGGTGCAGTCGCGGGTGGCGGCTTGGCCATCGTTACGTGATCCGCTCGTCGATGACGGTTCCCGCCGATGTGTTCTCGATTTCCATCACCCAGAGGTCGGGGTCGCGCCGGCGCTGGCGCTCGATATAAGCGTCGGCATCTGCTTCGGCGATGGGTGCGGGGCCAGTTGCCCTAATCCACAGGAGTTCGCCGTCCTTTCCGCGCGCCTGGGTGAGCACCAGACAGCCGGTATCGCGGCCGTTGAATTTGAGTAGGATGGCGCCGGCATCGTCGTCTCCGCGGGCCAGCACAGCGACCGGGATAGCGGCGAGATCACAACGCCGGATCAGCGCCTTGACCCAAATCGCCGATTTCAGCCGCGCTTCCATTTCGACGGGTCGCGTGTCCCTGGCTAGCCGCGGCTCGGCGCCAAGGGCAGGCGGACATGCACCTCCAGTCCGCGTGGGCTGCGATTTTCTGCTTCGATGGTCCCACCCATTGCCTCGACGTTGCGGCGGGCGATCCATAACCCGATCCCGAAGTAGCTCGAAGGGCTTTCGCTCGTCGTCTCGGCGCGCCGCTCGGAATAATATCGGTCAAAGATGCGATCGAGCTGTCCCGCGGGCACCCCGGGGCCCTGGTCGCAGACCGCGAGATGGGCAAAAGGCCCGTCGCGGGTTAGGTGCACCAAGATTTCACTGCCGCGCCGGGAGAACGAGACGGCGTTGTCGATTAGGTTCTCCACGACGGTCTCGATCATCTCCTCGGTGCCAAGCACGAAGAGACCGGGCAGAAGGTCTGCGGTTATTGTCAGGTCGTGGCTGGCAAGAATAATAGTCACGTCACGAGTGGCAAGAATGCCCGATCGGATCTGGATCAGGCGTCCGACGACACCCCCGAGATCGATCGGCACTCGCGGCTCGGCGATCAGATCGGCCGTCGCTTCATCAAGGCTGCGCGCCGAGGACACAAGCCCGTCGAGGCGATCGAGCGAGTGTTCGACCACACCGATCGCGCGCTGCACGCGTTGGTTGTCTGTGGGAAGCGCCCGCCGCAGAGGTTCGATCGACTGGCGGATCACCGCAATCGGCGTCTTGAAGGCGTGCGCGTTGTCCTCGGCGGTGCGCCGGATGTCAGCAGCGGAGCGGTGCAAGGCGTCCACCATCCGGTCGAACTCCGCCGCGACTTCAGCCAGCTCGGGAAGGCCCTTGCGTCCGGCGAACGATCCTGCGTCAGGTCCTTGCTCACGGATGCGGCGGGCGCGCTCGGCAAAACGGCGCAGCCCGCGGTGAACGCTCAGCAATGTCGCAAAAGTAATCGCGGCCATGGCGAGATAGATCAGCGCTGCGATGATCACGGGCGGTGTGGCCCAGTAAGGCTGACCGAGATGAGCCGACGGGTAAGCATCAGCCGAAAACGACGCGATTACCGCCCAGCAGCCGGCAGTGGTGGACAGCGGCGTTACCGCAGTAATAATTTCGGCGCCGCCGGTGGGCCGATGATAGATCAGTGAGAACGGCAGTTCGCCCTGGCAATTCTGAGCGAGGCGATCGAGCACGCCCTGGCGCCCCAGGGTTTCGCGTTCTGCTTCGAGGTTGCTCGGCGCGACTGCAGGCCACGACGCCACATAATAGAACCCATCGCTTCCGGCGGGCGCGAGCAGCACCTTGATCGTCGTCACTTCGCCGGCGAAGCGGGCGAGGTGATGGCCGAGTTCCGGTAACGAGCCGGCGTCCGCGGTCTCGAGCAGCGGCAGCAACGACTTGCTGATAACCCGACCCTCGTCACGCACGCTGTTCAACAGCAGCTCCTGGCTGTCCTGATGGGCCGCGCTGAACTGCAGATAGAGAAAGACCGGAACGAGCACGAAGATGACAGCGAGAGCAGCTGTCTTCGCCGTCAGCGATGACGCCCAGCGCAGGCTGCGACGTGCGTCATTCCTGCGCTGTCCAGCGGTATCCGAAGCCGGCGTAGTTCTCGATGTGTTCGAAACCTGGATCGCCATCGCGGAATTTCTTGCGGATGCGCTTGATGAAGGTTCGGACATTGGCACGATAGCCTTCTGAGCCGTGTCCGGCGACGAAGTCCTTTCCATGGACAAGATCATAAATCTCGCGGTAGCCGACGTCCTGCCCCGCCCTCTCGGCTAGCAGCGTGACAATCTTGAATTCTGTCAGAGTGAGGTCGACCGTTCGCCCGGCCCACAATGCTCGGTTCACGTCGAAGCGCAGCTCGAGTGGGCCGCGGCGAAGCGATGTCCCGCTCTGCGGCTCCGAATCGACCGCGGGCCGGATGCCTTCCGCTATCAGCTCGAGGCGTTTCAAGAGAATTGGCAGCCGGCGAGATTTGTCGATGAAATCCACCGCCCCGCCTTCGAGCGCGGCCTCTTCATAAATGTCGTCGGACAACGCGGTCAAAAAAATTACCGGAATCGTGATTCCGGCGCGACGCAGGCGGCGCAGCACCTCGAGGCCCGTAAGGTTGGGCATTCGCCAATCGAGCAGCATCACATCGGCGGCACCGCCGCCCTCCAAATAGGCCAGTGCGTCGCGTCCGTTGCCAAGGCTGGTGACCTCGTAGCCTTCGTCGATCAGGTTCAAACCGAGCAATTCGCGGAACAAATCGTCGTCGTCTACAAGAAGCAGATGCGGCATGGGCGAGATGATTCTAGGTGCGGCGAGCGGCGACGATCTCTCTCAGACAATTCTGGCGCCCGGCCGAATCGGCAGCGTCGCCCTGAAGCGTGTAGTGCAATGTCCGCATCCGGCCGCTGCGCAAATCGAGATAAAAGTACAGGTCGAGTTGGCAAGTGGCGGTCTTGTATCGCCATACCGTGGCAGGCGGTTCCTCGGTTCGCTCCGTCGCGGCCCCTAACAGGCGGGTTGCCCCCGTCTGGTCGAGCCCGATCAGCTCTTTTGCCTGCGGGGGCGGGGCAATCGGCGGGCTCAGACTGGGTCCGGCGGGTTCCGGCGGGGTCATCGCGAGAGCTTCGCCATCGGCTTCGGGGGCGGGGCCTTTGGTCTCCGGGCCTTCGATCGCCGCAGGCGGGTTGGGTTTGCGCGCCGGACGCGGTGCGACGGGGGATGGCGGTTTGGCGGCGGGTTGCTGAGGAGGCGGAACCGCCGCCGTCTCCGGCGGCGGTGGAGGTGGTTGCTCGGCGCAACCAGCCAGCATACTCGCTCCCAGGCCCAGCACTGCGAGATGTGAAAACCAGCGCCGCCACCCTGACTTTGCCACCGGGGCCGCGATCCCGTGCGCGCGCAGCTTAATGCTCACAGCGAAACATAGCAGCCGTCATCGCCGCGCCAAGCGGTCGATCGCGCCAATGTCGCCGTCGCGGTAGATCGCCACGAGCTGACGATCGTCGAGCAGGACATAGGTTTGATCACCGCGGTCGCAGTCGAGCCTAGCGACCGGATAGCTCGGCTCAACCAACAAGTCGGATAACTTCTTGCGTAGATCCGGCTGTCTGGCGATCAAGTCGGTCAGCGCCTTGCGGCTTTGCGTGTCGTAGCCGAAGCGAAATACGCCGCCGCAGGTGGCCTTATCGAGCGCTGTGCTGCGACCGTCGGGTTGGGTTTGAACGATCGTATCCTGACGGATCGTGACGCTGTCATTCTCCGCCGTGGCCCAGGTTCCGAGAAATGGGTTTTGCGCCGGAGGTTCCGGGGCGACGCAAGCAAGCGGCACTGCCGCCAGGATCAAAGCCGCAACGACACGCGCAACGTGCTTTCGAGCGTCGCCGTCGGGCACCGATCCCACCCTTTTTGACCGTCGATACTGTAATATACCGCGAAAATTGAAGGCGGCGACAGATAGTCGAAGACGGTTCAGCGCCGCGACATCAGCGCCTTCGTGACCGGCAGCGAAACCGGATGCGGCGCGAAGCGGCCGCCGAGCGCGGTGATCTTGTTGAGAAGACCGGTGATGACCACCCGGCGGCCGGCCTTGAGCCCGCGATAACCGAGGCGCGCTACCGCAGCGGCACTCATCACTTGGCGTCCTGCCGTGTTGAAGAATGTCAGCTCCCTCATGCCGGCGATCTGCGAGAAATTGGTGGCGGTCGGGCCGGGACACAGCACCGTCACCGTGACCCCGGTCCCGCGCAGCTCATAGGCGATCGCCTCGCCAAAGCTCAGCACATAGGCCTTGGTTGCAAAATAAACCGCCATGCGGGGACCGGGCTGAAAGGCGGCGGTCGAGGCCACCAGCATCACCTTGCCCTGTCGGCGGTTGACCATGCCCGGCAGCAAGAACCGAGTTAGCTCGGTCAGCGCCACGATGTTGACCTGGAGCATCTCGCCAATCCGCAGCGGATCTACTTGGTCGAACCGGCCGATCGCACCGAGCCCGGCATTGTTGACCAATACGTCGACCGTCAATCCGCGGGCTTCCATCGTGCTCGCCAGCGCGGCGGCGGCTCCGTGTTGGCTCAAATCGGCGGGGATGACGACGGTGCCGGCGCCTTGCGTCTTGAGCTCGGTGGCGAGGTTTTCCATTGGTGCGAGGGTCCGCGCCGTAAGCACCAGATCGTAGCCGTCACGCGCCAATTCGCGGGCCAGATCGGCGCCGATCCCGCTCGATGCGCCGGTCACCAGGGCGAGAGGGCGGGTCGGGCTGGACATCCTCGGGCCTCCCATGTTGGCGACCGGAGCATCCGGCAATTGGTGGAGCATGCGCAAGTGTGCCGCTTTCGCGGGTGCTTGACAGACATTCAACAACATGATTGACTATCAACTATGCTGTTGAGAGATCTCGCGGAAGCGCAGCCAACCGCATCGCATGAGGCAGAAGCACTCGATCGCGTGTTCTCTGCTCTCTCCGATCCGGTGCGGCGAGCGATCCTGGAGCGCTTGGACGGCCAGGATCTGCTGGTGTCCCAACTGGCCGAGCCGTTTGCGATGTCATTGCAGGCCGTCTCCCGGCACATCCAGGTGCTGGTGAAGGCGGGGCTCGTGAAGCAAGAGCGGACCGGCCGCGTCAGCCGGTGTCGGCTCGATGCGGGGCCGATCTACCAGGCGGCGGTATGGATCAATCAGTACAGCAAGTATTGGCAGTCGCAGTTCGAAACCCTGGCTGCCTGGTTGGACCAGATCGAGCGTCGTAAGCAAGAGCTTGCAAAGCGCGGCAAGGCCAAGCGGCATTCTCTCACCAAGGAGTGATCCCTATGCAGTACGCGGATGCTTCGGAGAAATTGGGCCACTACCGGCAACAGATCGCCAATCTGCGCGGTAAGATGCGCGAGCTTCAGCAATCGGTCGAACCCGTGGAGGTCGGCGACTACGAATTCTCGACCATCGAGGGCCAGGTGCGCCTTTCCGAGCTTTTCGCCGACAAGGAATACCTCTTGGTAATCCATAACATGGGTGCTGGATGCCGCTATTGCACCTTGTGGGCCGACGGTTTTAATGGGATCCTCCCGCATATAGAAAATCGCGCCGCCTTTGTCGTCGCCTCACCGGACGACCCGGCGGCGCAGCAGAAGTTCAGTACCGCGCGCGGATGGCATTTCCGGATGGTGTCCTACCGCGACACCGGGTTTGCTCGCGACATGGGCTATCGTAGCGACGACGGTTGGCTACCGGGGGTTTCGGTATTCCGCAAGCGTGGTCAGAAGATTTATCGCGTCTCCGATACTAGTTTCCAACCCGGAGACGATTTCTGTGCAGTTTGGCACTTCTTCGACCTGATGCCGGAAGGTGCCGGTGATTGGCAGCCCCAATACAAATACCAATGATCTCGGAGGTTACGATGGAGAACCATAAGGTAGTCGCTCATGAGGAATGGCTGGCCGCACGGCGGCAGCTACTTGCCGACGAAAAGGAATTCACTCGGCTGCGCGACCGTCTCAGTCAGCGGCGCCGGGATCTGCCTTGGGAGCGGGTGGATAAGGATTATGTTTTCGATGGACCGGGCGGCCGGGAGACCCTGTCGCAGCTGTTCGATGGCAGGCATCAACTGGCCGTCTATCACTTCATGCTGGGTCCGGACTGGGAAGAAGGGTGCAAGAGCTGCTCGTTTTGGGCCGACAATTTCAACGGCATCTACCTGCACCTGCGGCAACGCGATGTCAGTTTTCTAGCGATCTCCCGCGCGCCGCTGCCCCGGATCGAGGCATTCAAGAAGCGCATGGGATGGACGTTCAAATGGGTCTCGTCGTTCGGCAACGACTTCAATTACGACTACCACGTCTCAATCCGGCCCGAACAATTGACATCGGGAGAAGTCGTCTACAATTACGCCCCGAGCAAGATGACGATGGAGGAACGGCCGGGCATCAGTGTGTTCTACAGGGATGACGGGACGATCTTTCACACCTATTCCTGTTATGCGCGCGGCCTCGATATGATGAACGGCGCCTACCACTGGCTGGACTTGATGCCCAAAGGCCGCGACGAAACCGGTCCCCATAAGATGGCGTGGGTGCGCCTGCACGACGAATACGAGCGGTGACGGAGGTTCTTAAAGCCTAGCGCGGGGTTTTCGCTAACCGGTTGGCGGCGATCTCCCCGCCCTTCAGCACCAGGGCGACCCGCTCCGGCTTTTGCAACACGGTCACGTCGCTGAGCGGGTCGCCGGCGACGACAATCAGATCGGCCAGCTTGCCTTTTTCAACGGTGCCGATGTCGCGCTCCAGGCCGAGACATTCCGCGGCCCAGCCGGTCGCCGCCCGCAATCCCTGAAGCGGCGTCAAGCCGGCTTTGACCAGGCATTCGATCTCCATTGCATTGCTCGGATGGCCGTGCCCGCCGGCATCGGTTCCGGCGGCGATCTTGACGCCGGCCGCGAAGGCCCGGCGCAGGCTCTCGGCGTGGTGCTCCTTCAGGTGGTGCGCCCGTTCGCGCACATGTGGCAGGGCCGATTTGCGGTGGTATTCGTAGACCGCAAAGGTCGGCACGAAAAAGATACCACGCTGCGCCATCAAGTCGAGCAGCTCAGGCTCCTCGTCCAGGTAGCAGCCATGCTCGATCGAATCCGCGCCGGCCTCGATCGCAATGCGCAGCCCGCGGCCACCCAGCGCGTGACACATCACCCGCCGATCAAGCGCGTGCGCCTCGTCGGTCAGGGCCTGCATTTCGTCGAGGTTAAAGGCGCCGTCGCGTGGCCCGTGACCGGGGCGCGAGCTGGCGCCGCCGGTCGTCGCACATTTGATGACGTCCGCCCCGGCCCGCACGATCCGGCGGACCACCGGACGGACATCCGCCAGGCTGCTGACGACACTGTCCGGCAGCAACGGATCATTCGGCACACAGCACGAGAACCCGGACGGGCTGACCCGGTCGCCGATCCCGCCGATCGGCGAAACGATACACAGCGACACCACGAGGCGCGGACCAGTGATCAGACCTTCATCGATCGCCCGCTTGAAGCCAGTGTCGAGCCCGGCCGCGTCACGCACTGCCGTGTACCCCGCGGCAAGGGTGTCATGCAGGACTTTGGCGGTGCGCAAAGCTCGCATGCTTTGCGGTTCGTCGATTCCCCAGCGGTGCGCCAGATCGTACCCATGCATCGCCAGATGATCGTGGCAGTCGATCAGCCCCGGCAGGATCGTCATGCCGGAGACATCGATGACCTCAGCGTCAACCGGCCAGTCGCCGCCGGCCCGGGCCGTGACCGCCTCGATCCGCTGATCGCGAACGACGACGGTAGTGCCCGTCACCGGTCCCGCACCAGTCCCGTCAATCAGCGTGCCCCCCCTCAGCACCCTCATGCGTCGAGTCCTCCGGTTCCTTTGACTGCCCAGCGCTAGGCAGATTGCATGACCTCGAATAGCGGAGCACGGGTTTCGGCGAACTCCTCGACCGCATCGACAAGCTTATCGCCATCCTCTTCGTCGAGCGCGATCGACAGCGCGAACATGCCGCGCTTGGCGAACCAGATGCCGCGCGCGAGGAGGTCGAAATAGAAGAGGTCGCGCATTTTGGCATTGCCCCGGTCGGCGTCTTCCTGCGAGCGGATCGGCGCGTCGGTCATGTGGACCGAGAACATTGAACCGAGCCCGGTGAACTGCATCGCGAGTCCATGCCGCTTTACCACAACGTTGAGCCGCTCGCGCAGGCGGTCGCCCCAGGCGTTGAGGGCGCGGGCGCGCTCGGGGGTGTAGATCTCGGTCAGCCCGACGAGCCCGGCATTCATCGTCAGCACATTGTTGTTGAACGTGCCGGCATGCTGAAAGGCGTCCGGCCGACGCGGGTCAAAATGCCCCATGATGTCGGCGCGCCCGCCGAACGCGCCAAAGCTCATGCCGCCGCCGACATATTTGCCCAATGTCGTAAGGTCGGGGAGGATGTCGTGCACCTCCTGCAATCCGCCCGGTGCCAGCCGCGAGGTCATCACCTCGTCGAAGATCAGCAATGCCCCGGTTTCGTCCGCCAAGGCGCGCAAGCCGGCCAGAAAGCTGCGCTCGGCCGGGATGCAGCCGGTGGTGCCTTGCATCGGCTCGACGAGGATCGCCGCCAGCTCGGCCTCATACGGCCGGACGAGCGCCTCGACTGCTTCGAGATCGTTGTAGCGGCCGAGGAGATAATCGAACGGGGCGTTGAGGGCGCTGCCATGGCCACGGAAATAAAAAATGCCGCCGTGGTAGCCGCCATTGAAGACCAGAATCTTTGGCCGGCCGGTGATCGCGCGGGCGGCGCTGACGGCCATCAGATTGGCCTCGGTGCCCGAGTTGGTGAAGCGCACCAGCTCGATTGACGGGAAGCGGGCACAGATCGCCGCGGCAAACCGCGCTTCGGTCGCGTTGTGAGCGCCAAAATTGAGGCCGCCTTCGAGCGCCCGCTCGATCGCCCGGCGGATCGCCGGATGCGAATGGCCGAAGATTCCCGCGGTGAACTCACTCAAAAAATCGACATATTCGTGCCCGTCGAGATCCCACAGCCGCGCCCCCTCGCCGCGCACCATCGTCAATGGAAACGGGTCGACGTGGATCGCCGAGCGGGTGTTCCCGCCCGGCATCGCGGCGCAGGCCTCGCGGTGCTGTGTGAGGCTCTTGGGGTTGTTCGCCCGGTAGAGCTCTTCGGCCTCCGCGAGCGCCGCGTTGATGTCGATATTCGCGGGGTGGCCAGGGGTCATCGACTTTCAGCCCGGATAAGCGCGGCGGCCGCGATCGCGCATCCACAACCGCACGAGGTGGCGCTTGCTCTCGGCTTCGGGGTAATCGACAAACGCGGTGCGGCTGTGCCCCAATGCGCGGTTATCAACGAATTGCATCTGACCCGGCTCGAGGTCGAAATCGACCGACAGCCCGTCTTCTTCGACGATTTCGAACATCGCCGCAATCGCGGCCGCTCCCTCGGTGTCGATCGGCTCGCCCCGGAGCGTGTAGCCGCTGTTGATCTGATGCACGCTGAACCGCGCCTTCAATTCCCCGGGGTTCTCGAACACCGGCGCGGCGAAGACCGCACTTTCGCCCGGGTGATATTCGCGCTGCCGGTCGAACCAGAAGGGCTGATAAAGGCGCGGCAGTTCATTCGGGTGTCTGGCGAGCAGCGCATTGTGCGCCGTGTGAAAGCTGATCACGCGGCTATGGCCGCCGCTCATCGCCCGACGCAGGCAGAGCAGACCGACATAGTCGGGCGGGGTGTCGTTATAGGCATTGTCGTTGTGAAAGCGGATCTCGGTGTTGGTCTTATCCGGCCGCACTCCCGAACCTGGAAGCGCCTGCTGCCCGGTGTCGAGAACATCGTAGACCAGGGTGCCGTTGAGCTTTTGCGCGACCGGGCGCGAGATTATGCTCGACAAGAGCCAATAGATCGACGTCGCTTCGTTTGAGTCCATCTCGGCGATCGGCAGGCGGTCGACAATCGCGAAGCGCACACCGTGATCCAGAATATGCCGCACACGAGCCATTTGTTCACGGCAAGCCGGCATCGCAAAATCCTCGGGACGGAGCACGATCGTCGGCAACGGAAACGCCCGGATCTCGTCGACCGCGCGGCGGATCTCGTCACCGCACTCGGCCGACAGCTCGACCCGGTAATCCTCGGGCTGGACATTGCACCCGACCCATGCGCTCGGCCCTTCGATAAGGGTCATATCAGTCATTTGGTCCTCCCGAGAAATGCCCGCCTGAAACCTAACCTATCATAACCAATCCCGTGATTTCGACAGGCGGCGAGCCACCCCTCCCCCGGCGTCGGGTGCTCCGTCCTTTGACTTGACATCCTCGCGATGGGCCTGCCGGTTAGCCAACACGTTCAGACATGCCTGTTATATGCAAGAGTTTTCGTAAATCCTCGACAGACATACCTAAGCCTCTATGGAGCATGCGGTGGCAGTTAGAGCAAACGGGGCGAAGGTCGGTAATGCGCGTTTCCCGTTGACCGCCTTCGCTCAGCGGGATGACATGGTGTGCTTCAATGAATTCCTTGCCTAAACGTCCGTAGGCTTTCTCAAAATTGAAGCCACAGACGCAGCACTCAAAGGAGCAAAGAGATTTTTTAAATTGATCAACTAGTGGATGGCTTCTAACGCTTGTCTCCCACGCTGGACGGCGACGAGGATGGCGTCGGCGGATTTGGTCCAGACGAACGGCTTGGGCTTGTCGTTGGCCTCGGCGATGAAGCGGTTGATGGCGGTCTGCAGTTCGACGATCGAGGTGAAGACGCCACGCTTGAGCCGCTGCCGGGTGAGCTTGGCAAACCAGCCCTCGACTGCGTTGGCCCAAGAGCACGAGGTCGGCGTGAAGTGGAAGCTGACGCGGGGATGGCGTGCGAGCCAGTCGCGCACCTTGGGGTGCTTATGGGTAGCATAGTTGTCGAGGACCACATGGACCGCCTTGTCGGCCGGCACTTGGCGCTCGACAGCATTGAGAAAGCGGATGAATTCCTGGTGCCGGTGGCGCTGCATGCAGCGTCCGATGACCTTGCCGTCCAGGATGTCGAGGGCGGCGAACAGGGTGGTGGTGCCATGGCGCTTGTAGTCGTGGGTCATGGTGGCGCAGCGTCCCTTCTTCATCGGCAGGCCGGGCTGGGTGCGATCGAGGGCTTGGATCTGGCTCTTCTCGTCGAGGCTGAGCACGACGGCGTGGGCCGGCGGATCGATATAAAGACCGACGACTTCCTTGAGCTTCTCGGCGAATTTGGGATCGTTGGAGAGCTTGAACGAGCGCACCCGATGGGGCTGCAGTCCGTGCCCTTTCCAGATGCGGCGCACCGAGGACGGGCTAATCCCCACCGCCTTGGCCATCGCCGGCGCGGTCCAATGGGTCGCCTCATGCGGCGGCTCTTGGTTGGTCAGGGCAATCACACGATCGACGGTCGCGGCCGGCAAGGGCGGGATGCGCGAGGGTCGGGTCTTGTCGCGGATGAGCCCGTCGACCCCCTCGTGCATGAAGCGCTCCTGCCAGCGCCAGACCACGGTTTTGCCCTTGCCGACAGCGCACCTGACCGCGGTCGTGCCCTTGCCCTCAGCGGTCAGAACAATGATCCGTGCTCGCCAGACGTGCTTCTGCCGGCTGTTGCGATCCCGGATGATCGACTGCAAGCGAGCCCGATCCGCCGGCGTGACTTCGATAGTGATCCCTTTGCGCATGCCGCACTGTCGCACAACCTGCACTTTGGGAAAACTCTAATTTGGACTCTTCCGTTAGGTGCGATACACTAGCGTCCGGTCGCGCTCACGACGCCCGGCTTGCGTCGCGAGTGGCCTAGTTTGCTCTTCGGATGATTTTGCCGCTTCGCCGCCAATCCCGGCACGTAGCCGTGGCATACGCCGATCGCCGCTCGGCACCCGATCCGAGGAAACGCTCGCATTCGGGCGTGGTGAGCCGAGCCCGCGGTTGCACGTTGCCGCGGCCTCAACCCAAGTTCCCTTCTCGTTCGGAATAGCTCCGCTTAGCCCTTATATCTGCATACTCCGCCGCAAGCGGGGTGGGGGCCGGGCAAAACGCCGGGCGGCGCTTCAGGCTGCATCCACCAGGACGATCTCGGTGTCCTCGAGCGCGCGCACTTGCACCACCAGCTCCTCGCGGATGGCGGCACCGTCACGGGCGTTGAGTGCCAAGCCGTTGACCTCGACCGAGCCTTTTGCCGGGACCAGATAGCCGTGACGCTTTTTGCCGAGCGGGTATTCGGCGGTCTCGCCCGCCTTCAGTGTCGCGCCGAGAACCCGCGCATCGGTGCGGATCGGCAACGCATCGCCATCGCTCGGATCGCCGCTCGCCAGCGTGACAAAACGGCCCGAGCGGTCGCCTTTGGGAAACGGCTTGGCCCCCCAGCTCGGAGCCTTGCCGCGGCTCGTCGGCAGGATCCAGATCTGGAAGATCCGGGTGGTACCCGGCTCCAGATTGTACTCCGAGTGACGGATGCCGGTTCCGGCACTCATCACCTGCACATCGCCGGCTTCGGTGCGGCCGTTGTTGCCGAGGCTGTCCTGATGGGTGATCGCACCTTCGCGGACATAGGTAATGATCTCCATGTCGGCATGGGGGTGCGGCGGAAATCCGGTGTTAGGGGCGATTGTGTCGTCATTCCATACCCTGAGCGAACCCCAACCCATGCGCTCGGGGTCATGGTAGTCGGCGAACGAGAAATGGTGCTTGGCGTCGAGCCAGCCATGGTTCGCGCCGCCGAGGCTTTTAAAGGGTCTGCGTTCGATCATCTTACTTCTCCGGTTCATCGAGGCAAGGCTTCGCCTCGGCTATAAGCCCTAGATCGCATGCGTCCGGTTCATTAAAAGAGGAAACGATAGGAACCCACCGTTTCCGATATGGGTCTTCCGGATCTCGAAGCCTGGGCGATCTTCGCCAAGGTCGCTCAAAGCGGCTCCTTTTCTCGTGCGGCCCTCGATCTCGGCCTCGCCAAAGCGACGGTTTCGAAAGCGATTACCCGACTGGAACGGCGGATCGGCGCCGCCCTTTTGCATCGCACGTCGCGGCGGCTGGTATTGAGTGATGTCGGTCGGAACCTGCTCGCTCACGCGGTGCGCATCACCGAGGAGGGCGAAGCCGCCGAGGCCGATGCCATGGCACAATCCGCAACGCCTCGCGGGTTCGTGCGCCTGGCCGCTCCGATGTCGTTTGGTCTCCTTCATGTGGCTCCGATCCTGCCCGAGTTCCTGATCTCCTATCCGGATATCAGGATCGATCTCCACCTCGGCGACGAAATCGTCGATCTCGTCGGCGGCGCGTTCGATCTGGCCCTGCGGATTGCTGCGTTGCCGGATTCCAGCCTGATCGCACGCCGGATCTGCCGGGTTCGGCGCCTCGTAGTCGGCGCGCGGGGGTATTTCGACCGGCGGGGGCGCCCGACCCACCCGGCGGATCTGGCGAACCACGAATGTTTGGGCTACGCCTATCTTGCCTCGCCCGAGGTCTGGCGCTTTATGCGTGACGGGGGCGAGGAATCGGCGGTAACGACGGCCGGTCCGCTGCGCGCCAACAACGCCGATGCGCTTTCGCCGGCGCTGCTGGCGGGCCTCGGCCTGGCGATCCAGCCCGAGTTCATGGTGTGGGAAGATCTGGCGGCCGGGCGGCTCGAGCAGGTGCTGTCCGACTGGTCTCTGCCACCCATTGCCTTGCACCTGGTAACGCCGCCGGGCGGGCTGCGCCCGGCGCGCGTCCGGGTTATGATAGACTTCCTCGTGGGCCGGCTCGCGGCCGCATATTGGGCGAAATGACAAGATGGTGCCGCCTGCCCAGCGGCGGCCGGCAGCCGAGGGCGCCCTCCCCTGCTCGCCCCCTGATAGATTGATTCGGCTCCCTGCGCGGCGAGTTTCCGCCCCTGTTCGAGCGAATCGAGCATTGGTTCGTAACTGCCTGATATAGAAGGCTTTATCGGCGATGACCCGGCCCAATCACGGCACTGAGTCCGTTTTTCGCCCTGTTTTCCCACTTTTACAGGGGTCGCGCCAGCCTGCCGGGTGCCGTTGCCGATGGATTACGGCGCGGCGACCAGCTGCCTGCATACCGGCGGCAAGTCTGCCAACAGCAATGGCTTGCCGGGCGGCCCCGTTGGCGGACGACGCGCCTCAGGGGTGAACCACCAATCGAGTTCCTTGCCGCATCCGTCGCCCGATGGCGGCGGCGCCTGAGCTCGGCACTCCGACTGGCCGCTTGGGCAGAAGAGGCGCATATGGAAGTGGTAGTTGTGGCCCCACCACGGCCGGATCTTGGTAAGCCAGGCCCGGTCCGACCCCGCCTCACGGCACAGCGCGCGCTTGATTGCCGGGTTGACAAAGATGCGCTCCACGCCGCGCTCGCGCGCCACGGCCTCAAGCAGAGAACGGTGCTGCGGCGTCCAGGCCGCCTCATCGACATCCTTGCCGTCGGCCGCGACGACATTGGTAGCCGGCATCTCGTCGCGCTCGGCGGCGCTGAGCCGACGGCTCGGCATCGGCGTCAGCCAGATATCGGCGTCGAGCCCGATCTGGTGCGAGCCGTGGCCGGTCAGCATCGGCCCACCCCGCGGCTGCGCGATGTCGCCGACCAGGAGCCCGGGCCAGTCGGCCTCTGCCGCCAGCTTCGGCGCCAGCCGCTCGAGCAACGCGATCAGGAAGGGGTGGCCCCAGGCGCGGTTGCGCGACGGGCGCATGACCTGCCAGTTCGGTCCGTCGGCAGGGAGTGCGACGCCGCCTTCCAAACATCCCCGCTCATACGCGCCGATCGCCTCCGGCGGTCCCGACGCCGGGGTCGCCTCGCGCCCGAATACGCGCTGTGCCGCATCCGGCGGCAGATGAGCGAGCACAGTCGCGCGATGCGCCGCCTCCTCGGCGGCCGTATCCTGAGCGAAAGCATTGCCACAGCCGCCCCCGAGCAAAGCGCACAACAGCCCCGCTCGCAGCACTCCGCCGGCCAGCAAATCGTGTTTCACGGCCTGGGCTCCCGATCCTGCCTCTCAACTCCCGCTAACGCGCCCCCCCTCGCCCACCCGCTATCAGCCGCATGCGGGATCGGGATGTTATCCCGGAGCGCCATTCCGCTCGTTCGCCCGGGTATGCGCGGAGAGGGCCGGGGTCAGGAGCATCGTTAAACCGCCGCTTTCAGAAGTCGAGATCAGCGTAGTGCTCGGGCGGTGGAACCCCAGGCACGTGGTCGGCAAGGATCGGCCGGAAGCTCGGGCGCGACTTGATCCGCGCATACCATTCCTTGGCTGGTTCGTGGGCGTCCCAAGGCACGTCGCCGAGATAGTCGAGGCTCGACAGCTGTGCGGCGGCGGTGATGTCAGCGATCGAGAAATGGTCGCCAGCCAGCCACCGCCGGCGCTCGACGAGATAGCCGATATAATCGAGATGGTGCGGCAGATTGGCATGCCCGGCGCGGATCGCCTGCGAATTCGGCTGCCCCAGTCCGAGGAAGCGCTTCATCATCTTCTCGCCCAGCAAGTTCTCGGTGACTTCGAGGTTCATCTTGATATCGAACCAGGCGGTCAGGCGTCGTACTTCGGCACGGTCGACGGGGTTGATGCCGATCAACATTTTTTCGCGATAGACCTCGTCGAGATACTCGATAATGGCGGCGGTGTCAGAAAGCACGGTTCCGTCTGGCTCGATCAGCACCGGCACTTCACCCGCCGGGTTGAGGGCGAGGAATTCCGGCCGCCTTTCCCAGACTTTTTCGGTCTTCAGCGTGAAATCGAGGTTCTTCTCCCTCAGCACGATGCGGACCTTGCGCGAGAAGGGCGAGAGCCAGATGTGATAGAGAACGCGCATGCAGCGGATAGTAACGATCGGCGCCGCCCGTGAACACGCTCGATCGCTGCGACAACCGGTCCCCCGCAAGGGAATTTGGCGCTGGCTTGCCGGCAGATCCGTCGACGGCGAATCGGTTCATTCGACGCCACGTTACGGACGCGCTAGTCTTTCGCCTGCCACCGACTAAACCCGAACGGGTGGATCCCGCCAATGCCGTTGAACGCGCTTCATCACATCACCGTCCAGACCGACGACCTCGAAGCGACGCGCGATTTTTACCGGGACGTTCTCGGCCTCAGGGTGGGCTTCCGCCCGGATCTCGACTTCCCCGGTTATTGGCTCTACTGCGGCGACGTTCCTGTAGTGCATCTGGTGCCACGGGGGAACGCCATCGGCGGCGGTCTGTCCGCGGATACCGGGCCGTTTGACCACTTCGCGTTTCTCGCCTCCGACTTTCAAGGTATCAAGGCAACGCTCGACAATAAAGGCGTCAGGTATCGTGAAAACCACATCGCGAGCCCACCGATCGACCAGCTGTTCTTCCCGGACAACAACAACGTCATGGTCGAGCTGAATTTTCCGCGAGGCTGACCCGCAGCAGCACAGATCTCCGCGGATGAGCTAACCTTGCGCGTGGAGCACCTTGCCGCCGACCTCGACAGGCTTGGCGGCGATAAGCACAAAGGCGATGACGCAGGGCACCGTGCCGCGATTAACCCAATTGTGGATCGTCCCGCGCTGGACCAACACGTCGCCGGCCCTGAGATGGACGGTCGAACCGTCGAGCTCCATGTCGATCTCGCCCGACATCACCACAGCATAATCGATCGAATCAGTGCGATGATTTCGCGGGCTTGATCCCGGAGCGAGCTCGAGGATACGGAAGACAGTGCCGTTATCGAGAGTCGTACCGGTTTTGCGCAACCCTTCGTCCTCGTCGCCGGTGTTGTCGACGGGAAAGCCTTCGCTCGTCCAGACGACGCAAGAGGTTGCGCCCGGCCGCGATGAGACGAAGTGCTTTGCGATCTCGTCGATCTTGACGATGGCACGGCCGGAGGCATCGTGGCCGGTGACGACTCGGCGGAACTGCAAAGCCATGAGGGATCTCCTGCTGGGCTGATACGGGAATATGCTGCGCACATCATGTAAAGGTTGGATATAACAGGTTGGCGCCTTCGAAAAGTTCGGGCAAACCGGGACCATGCAGCTACGCGTCCGTTCGATCACCTACCTCGCCGAAGCCATCAATGGGTACGAGCTCGTCGATGCGCGTGGCCGCGACCTGCCGCGATTTGCGGCCGGCGCCCATATCGATTTGCGCCTCGGCGAACTCCTGCGGCAGTACTCGCTGTGCAATGATCCCGCCGAGCGTCGGCGCTATTGCATTGCGGTGCTGCGCGAAGATGCGAGCCGCGGCGGCTCGCGCTATCTGCACGACACCGTCCGGGTCGGCGATCTCGTCGAGGTCTCGATGCCGCGCAACAACTTCCCGCTCGATGCAGCAGCCGAACGACATCTTCTGATCGCCGGAGGGATCGGCATCGCGCCGATCATCTCGATGATCGCCGAACTGCGGCGTCGCCGCGTCGATTTCCGGCTCCATTACTGCACGCGTTCGGCCGCAAGGACGGCGTTTTATGATGATCTGGCGCCCCTTGGCACCGAAGGACGGGTCCGCTTCCATCACGACGGCGGCGATCCCGCGCGCGGTCTCGATATCGCGGCAGCGCTCCGTGATTCCCTGCCCGGAACCCATCTTTATTATTGCGGCCCCGCGGGCTTGATGGCGGCTGCGGCCGAAGCCGCGAAGGAATGGCCGGCGGGCACCACGCACTCCGAATATTTCACGACGCCGCCGACCGGGGTTGTCGAGGATCAGCCGTTCCGCGTCAGGCTCGCGAAACGCGGCGTCGAATACCAAATCCCGGTCGGCGAGACGATCGTCGCCGTGCTCCGCCGTAACGGCATCGCCGTTCCTACCTCCTGTCAGCTCGGCTATTGCGGCGCCTGCCTGACGCGCTATCTCGATGGCGAGCCGGATCATCGCGACCAAGTAGTCAGAGATTACGGTCGCGAGCGGTATGTGCTGATCTGCTGCGCCCGCTCAAGGACGCCTGTTCTTCATCTCGATCTGTAAAAAGGGCTCTGCCCTTGAAATGTGTCCTCGTCGAAGCCGTCCAGCGCTTCGACGCAGCAGAGGACAGTTAGATACTGCGAAGCTCTGATGGTGCCCAGGGGCGGAATTGAACCACCGACACACGGATTTTCAGTCCGTTGCTCTACCAACTGAGCTACCTGGGCGCCTAGCGAGAGGCGCTTATAGAGGAAATTTCGCGATCCTGTCCAGCCGAGCGTGATCGCAGCCGCCTCCGTCAAACGGGCGCTGGATGATCGAGCCGCTCGTGTGCGGGAGGTCGGCGGCTTTTTTAGCTTGACTTCGTTCATGATATGTTCTAGGGTAGGTTCATCAAATAAAATTCAAACGCGAGCAATTCCGGCATGTCATTCGGATTCGCGCTGCTAAGAGCAGGCTCCGGGGCGGGTCGGCCTATCGACCCGACGTCGGAGCTGATTGGCCATCGCAGCGTCTCTGTGGGTCGTGCCGCATATTCATGGCTATTGGAAAGACGTTGGAGGAATTTGGCATGACTTCTCTTAGCAACATACCCGTGAAGGCCAGGTACCCGGACAAGTCTGTCCCAGATGCGATCGATGTATTTCCAAGCGTGATCAGGAGCTTTCTGAAGCAACACCGCCCGTCGCGGATGCCGTTCTTTCGACATATGGCTAATTTGCCGTTTCCGGTCGCGAGCGACCCCACATTGCTCGGCCAGATCCATTTAATTTACCAATCGGCCATGCACGCTACCCGGGCAGCGGTTTATTACTTGCCCCATCTCGATAGTCCTGCACTGCGTAAGCGCAAGCTGCAGATCTTAGTCGATGACGATGGTCTGCCGGCGGGCGATACGCACCATTATCAACTGACCCGAGCCTTCAACAACATTGGCGCGAAATCCCTACTTGCGGACGAGGAGTTCGGCGATCCGGAGGAGTTGTGCGATCATCTCGACGCCGAAACAGTGCACTTTGTGCGACTGGTACGAGAACTATACGGGCGATCGCTCGGTCCCTGGTGTGCCGTCGAGGTCCTGTCGGTCGACTGGATGAGAGCCCTCGGCGAGGCAATTTCGGTGCATTTCCCAGAATTCATTAATGAGCCTTATTTCCGGGAGTGTTTCTCACAAAAGATCGAAGAGCGGCACGCGGATGAATTGCTAGCAGTCACCCAAATTGTTCTTAAAGGACGGCCGGAACTGCTGCCTGAAACATTGCGCGACGCTAAAGCAATGGCCGAGGCACTCGACGGTGTGTGGGCTCACTTGGACAGGATTGTCCGGAATGCTCGTCGCCGGATCCCGAGGAGCGGGGCTCCGATACGTTGAAAAAGGTGCTCCCGTAAGCCGATAAATCCCATCCGTGCGAAGGATAGCGCGGATCTTGATGCCGCTGTGGCAACTTGCTTTGCAACACGTGGTCGCCGATCGCTCTAAGCGCCGTGTCGAGCGCAGATGAATTTACTGTCTACTTTCTGCGCGATACGTAGACGTCGAGGTCTCGTCAAGAAATGAAAATCAACCCAAAGATCTTATCAGCCGAGTTGTCTATCGGTTGGTTGACTATGTTCCTTATCGGAACTGAGCTTTTTGTATTCTCCCCCTTATTGCCTACACTCGTCGTAAATTACGATGTATCTTCAAATGTGGCGGGTTTATGTATAACGACCTTTTGCCTTGCCTACATGATCACTGCCCCTCTATTCGGGCACGTCTCGGATCGGGTCGGGAAAAGACGAGTGCTGATTTGTTGCTTGCTCGCGTTCGGCACAGCGAACCTACTCACCGCCTCGGCTGTAAACTTTCCGTGGCTGCTGGCCTTGAGGTCATTTGCCGGCGCTGCCGCGGCAGGGGTCTCGCCATCGATCTACGCGCTGGTCGGTGACGCCGCTCCGCCGGACTGCCGCGCCACTTGGCTCGCGCTGACCGTGTCGGGGCTTCTAGTATCGCTCGCCCTTGGTGCCTCGCCTGCAGGGCTCGTTGGTGCAACTTTCGGCTGGGCTGTCGTTTTTGTCACTCTCGCAGTCTTCAGCTTAGCCTTGGTTGCGTTGAACTACTGGGTCTGGCCGAACGACTGCTGCCACGGAGGGGCGCCCGGCCGGCCGCGTGATCGCCTGGCCGTGACATCCTTGACGCGTCGCTTGATGCCGATGATCGTGTGGGGCACCGGCCTCTACGGCGTATATACGTATCTTGGAGCCGGACTCGTCGCATTCGGTTTTTCGAAATCGCAAGTTGCTCAAGCGGTCATGATTTATGGGTGCGGGGCGATCGCCGGGACCCTGATTGGCGGGCGTCTGGCCGATCGGCTTGGGGCAAAATTCACGGCGCAGCTAAGCTTATCAGGACTTAGTATTTGCTTTGTTTTACTTTTATTAGCTCTTAATGCAGGTGTTCTGATCTACCTCACCATTGGACTGAGCGCAGCAGTGGCCCAGTTATTCTTCCCCGCGCAGCAATCCAGTCTTGTCAACGACTTTTCCGGCAGGCGAGGCGCAGTACTTGCTTGGAACAATAGCGCGCTTTATCTTGGAATTTCGCTCGGATCCCTTATTGGAGGGGCGGCGATCGCAATAGGCGGGTTCGACATGACGTTGATAATCTGTGCCGGCATTCTCTTTTTAGGTTGTATAGTAAACTGGATCGTCGACCCTCGCCCGACGCCGCCCTAGACTGACCGGCACGCGAATCCCACATAGCGGCGAGATGGGTTTGGTAGCGTCAAATCTTGCCGGTTCTACATGAATTAGCGCGCCATCAAATGCTGCTTGGACCGCATCAAGCCGTACAAATCTGAATGCGCGGATAGAATGTACGGACAGATTTGGGACGATAATTGGACGTTACATTGACGAAGGTCTGGTTAAGATTTTGTGTAGCGGTTAAAGAGTGGACCCTATCGAGGTGAAACAGCTTCTGCACGGCGACAGAGTGCGGTGGCGCACGCACCGCAACTTTGCGGCGGGGCTATCGCCACCTAACCGCTCTAGGTTGGAGCTTTGCGGGATTGCTGGACGCCTGAGGAGGCTCGGACGAACACGAGGCGCTCTTCGCCGATCTCGGGTTCGAAGCCGACCGCGGCCGCTGATAAGTCAGCTCGCTTGTCGATTTCGACATCTCGCAACGTCGTCGGTCTCCCCGGCATGAGCCGCGAGCGCGGGGGGTGCGAACGGCAGATCGAGGCCGTTGCGAGCCGATCGTCCCGCGAACGGCGTGGATTGGCTGTCGGAGCAGCGGTGGAGGCGGCACTCCGCCAGGAGCGCTTGCTCTTTGCGTTTCAGCCTGTGGTATGCGCGGCGACGGGAAAGGTCGATTATTTCGAATGCCTGTTGCGGATGCGCGACGAGAAGGGTGATATCGTGTCCGGTGGCGAGTTCATCACGGTCGTCGAGGAGCTTGGCTGGATCGGCCTCATAGACCGTTATGTTCTCAAAAAAACAGTGCGGGCACTTGCCGCAGATCCGGAAGTCAGGCTCGGTTTCAACATTTCCGGGATCACGGCCGGCGATCGATCGTGGCTGCGGTCATTGACGTCACTGTTGCGTCATCGCCGCGACATAGCCCGCCGCCTTGTCGTCGAAATCACGGAAACCGCGGCATTGGGTGACATCGCGGAATCGGCGCGCTTCGTCGACGTTCTGCACCATAGCGGGTGCCGCGTTGCGCTCGACGATTTCGGCGCCGGCCATACCTCGCTGCGGCAGCTTCAGATCTTGCCGGTCGACATCGTTAAGATCGATGGCTCTTTGGTTGGAAATCTGAGAAGTAGGCCACAAACCCGGATGTTTCTCCGCTATCTGCTCGGTCTCATCAGGAGCTTCGGTTTGACCACGGTGGCCGAATGCGTCGAGAATGCCGAGGACGCAGCCCTGTTGCGCGCGGAAGGTATCGGCTATCTTCAGGGTCATCATTTCGGGCGACCAACAATCGGATGCGGATCGCTCCGAACCGCGGAATTTGCAGTGCCCTAAATGATCGTAAAATACGACGTATGTGCGGCGGCAACCAGTCCGGGTGCTTTCTTCACGGTCCGGGCGAAGACGGTTTCGCATTGGCCCAAGTCGCCGCTGGGTGTTGGCCGATGACCGGGCGACTGACGAACCGAGGCGCGAAGAGACCGAAACCGGATAGAACGAGGCGGATCGCCGTTCCGCGCATCGTTCGTATCGGCTTGACGGGTCGATTGTTCCTGCTAGTCGTCCTGGCCGTCATTCCAGCGCTGGGAATCCAGGCCTGGAACGAATACGACCAGCGCATTACTCGCGAAGACGATATCCGACAACATGTTATCGAAATTACCCGGCAATTCGGCGAGGAGATCGGCGTGCTTCGTGAAGGCGCCCGCCAATTGCTGCTGGCACTCGCTCAATTGGACCCTGTCAAATTCCAGCAGCCAGATGCGTGCCGTGCGCTATTTTCGAAACTGAAATCTCGATTTGCAAACTACAGCCTGTTGGGGGCAGCAGACACCTCCGGTCGAGTGTTTTGTGCAAGCGGGCCCGCCCCCTCTTCAGTGTCAGATCAGCCGTTCTTCGCGCGGGCTATGGTCCAGCCGGGCCTTGCCGTAGGAAATTACTGGGTCGATCCTGCCAGCGGCCAAAGGATGATCCATTTTGCGGAGCGGTTCGACGGGGATGATGGGCACGTTGCCGGAGCCGTGTTCGCCGGCCTTGACTTGGGTTGGCTGTCCGATCATCTCAAAGAACGCGGATTGTCGTCGACAGCATCGATATTGATAGCGGATCGCGAGGGCAACATTATCGCGCGACTGCCGCATCCCGAACTCCTCGTCGGGAAAAATATGAGGGACTCCCACGAAAGGATCATGGATGGAGACGAGGCGGGGTGGGAGGAGTCGAAAGGCGTTGATGGTACGATGCGAATATATGGATATGTGCCGATGGTTCTTCCCCCGAGAGATTTTTTTCTCAGTGTGGGCCAATCAAAAGCCGAGGCATTCGCAGCAATAGACAGCGCTACCTTGCACGGAGTAGCGCTTATCCTCATCGGTCTTTTGGCGGCAATCTATGCGGCCTGGGTTGGCGGGCGGAAATTCATCCGTCGTCCCATAGACGGTCTTCTGAGCGTCACCTCTGAATGGCGTAAGGGTAACTACAACGCGCGTGCTCACCTTGAAGACCCCGCATCGGAGATTGGTCGTCTCGGATCTGCTTTCAATGACATGGCTGACGCTCTTGCAGCTCGCTACGCAGCACAACAGAGGGCCGAGGAGGAATTGCGGCATCTGAATGCGACGCTCGAAGCTCGAATTGCGCAACGAACCATCGAGCTTGAGAATGCGAGTCGAGCAAAGTCGCAGTTTTTGGCGAATATGAGCCATGAAATGCGAACGCCGCTGTTCGGTGTACTCGCGACGCTGGAGCTCGTGCGCGAAACCGAGCTGGGATCAATGCAGCAGCGCCAAGTTGAAACTGCGCGGCGTTCGGCCGAGACCCTTCTCGGCATAATAAACGAGGTTCTCGACCTCTCGAAGATCGAAGTCGGGAAGGTTGAGCTTGAGCACAGCGCGTTCGATTTGCGGACGATTGTGGAGGAAGTAACAGAAGCATTCAGCAACCTGGCTTATGGTAAGGGTCTGGAACTCGCGTGCTTCGTCCCGGCGAATTTGCCGACAGCGCTCGTCGGCGATCCCGGGCGCCTGCGTCAGATTTTGACGAACTTGATCGGCAATGCGATCAAATTTACCGAATGCGGAGAAGTCGGCGTTCGTCTGGGGTTGATCGAGCGGAACGGCTCGTCCGCATTTATCTCATTTGAGGTCTCCGATACGGGGATCGGCATTCCTGCGGAAAAGCGAGAGCAGATATTCGAAGCCTTCACCCAAGCCGACGGCTCGACGACACGATCGTACGGTGGCACTGGACTAGGTCTAACCATTGCCAAGCATTTTTGCGAGATGATGGGCGGGGCAATCCACGTGATGAGCGACCCGGGTGTCGGATCGACTTTCCGCTTTACGGCGCGATTCGGGCTGCAGAACGAGGTGGCGAACAAGACGGAGATCGCGAGCCGATCCTGCAGCAGAGAGCGTGTCCTGGTGGTCTCCGGCAACGCGCTCAATCGGGAGATCCTGATCGATCAGCTGTCGGCCCGGGCGGCCCGCGCCGACCAGGCGCAAACCGGTTACGAGGCGCTCACCGCACTGCATGCCGCGGACCTTAGTGGGGACCCATATACACGGGTGATCATTGACAGCTCGCTGCCCGACATGAGCGAGGTCGAGCTGTCGCACACGATCAAGTCAACCACCGCGAATGACCTGCAAGTGGTGCTACTAATCCCAGTTGGTCAAGACGGCGGCGGGTGCGGGGACAGTCTGGTCCGGTGCCTGACAAAGCCTATCCGACAGTCCGCATTATGGAATTGTCTCGCCTCCGACAATGGCGGGATTGCCATGACGACGGATGTCGCCGAGATGTCCGCGTCAAAAAACCTGGGCACCCAAGGGGCCCGTGTTCTGTTGGTCGAGGACTCGCTCGTCTGTCTCAAAGTGTGTATCGACATCCTTGAAAGCATGGGATGCACGGTCGAGACTGCAACAGATGGCTTGTGCGCGCTTGACCGGCATGCCGGCGGCGAGTTCGGGCTGATCTTTATGGATTGCTTTATGCCCAACATGGATGGGTACGAGGCGACTGCCGAAATCCGACGGCGCGAAACTTTCTCGCATCGTCGAACCCCAATCGTCGCTCTGACGGCGGACGTAACTGAAGGCGCCCGAGAACGGTGTTTGGCAGCAGGGATGGACGACTACCTCGCGAAGCCATTCAGCCTTGATCAGATAAGGGCGATGTTGACAACATGGCTCAGCCCACCCGTGGCCGCTGTCAAGCGAGACCATTTGGCGCTGGTGCCCGTATTGCCTTCAGCTGACGAACCTATCGACTACAAGGTACTAGACTCGCTCCGGCAACTACAGAGGGAGGGGCGGCCGGATCTTGTGCATGAGATGATCAATTTGTTTTTCAAGGCCGCGGCAGATCTCGTTAGGGACTTGACCGAAGGCGCTGCGAATGAGGACGCTGCGCTGCTTCACCACGCCAGCCACGCCTTGAAGTCCGTTAGTGCAAATATAGGCGCGGTCGTACTTTCTTCGCGTTGCGGAGAGCTCGAAACGATGGCGCAATCGGGTATGGTGGCTGGCGCTGGGGGAAGGGTCAGCGCGATCATCGAAGCCTATCGGACGGTGCAGATCCTACTGTCGGCCCAGCCTCTCAAAGTGGCCTGATCGCCGATGGATCACCCCGCGAATATCCGCTGATTTTGGCGCTCGATAGTGTTCAGACCGCGAGCGCTGCCTATCGGCTGACCGGCAAACCCGACGGGGATAGGTGACTTGTTCTCAAGGCCAATGCTGACGAATAGGAGATCGCCTTAAAACGAGGCTCGAATGAACGCTTATTTCCAAGTTATTTCACTCGTCGAGCGTCTTCACCGTCAGTTCCTGGAACTGGTAAAGCTCGAGCTCGAGGGGCTCAGGATACACGACATCAACAACGTACAGGGAATGATGCTATTTAGCATTGGCGATGCCGAAATGACCGTCGGCGAGCTGACGCTGAGGGGCTGCTATCTCGGTTCGAACGTCTCCTATAACGTCAAGAAGATGGTCGAGAACGGCTATCTGGTGCAGGAGCGCTCGCTGCACGACCGTCGCTCCATTCACGTCCACCTTACCGAAAAGGGGTGCGAGCTGCGGGACAGGCTGACAGCGATGCATCAGCGTCATCTCGAGATGCTGTCGCAGGCTGAGCTCACCGCGGACGATCTTCGGGCCGTCGGTGTCGCGCTACATCGCCTGGAGCAGTTTTGGATCCGCGTTGCCGGCTCGTAAGCCGAAACGCTCGGTTCCGATGAGGGCTCGCCGGTAATCCGATAGCTGGGATCGGCTTTAACAACTTCTGATTGTAAGGCCGCTGTGAACCGCTAAGAACATCGCCACCGGACGTTCTCCAACGGCCGCAATCTATTCCTCGGCCGTCGCGTCCCCTGGAGCGGCCATCATCGCTTCGGCGACGAGACCGGCATTGGCGCGGATAGCGTGTTCGATCGCTTCACCAACTTCATGATGGTCTTTCAAATAGGCCTTGGCGTTCTCGCGACCCTGACCGATTCGCTGGCCCTCGTAGGAGAACCAAGAGCCGGATTTCTCGACGACACCTGCCTGAACGCCGAGGTCGATCAACTCACCGCGCTTCGATACGCCTTCGCCGTACATGATGTCGAAATCGACCACCTTGAATGGCGGCGCCACTTTGTTCTTGACTACCTTCACACGCGTCTGGTTGCCGATGACTTGGTCGCGCTCCTTGATCGCGCCGATGCGCCGAATGTCGAGGCGGACGGAAGCGTAGAATTTCAGCGCGTTGCCGCCGGTCGTCGTTTCGGGATTGCCAAACATCACCCCGATCTTCAGACGAATCTGATTGATAAAGATCACCGTCGCGCGGGACCGGGCGATCGACCCCGTCAATTTGCGCAATGCCTGGCTCATCAGCCGGGCGTGTAGACCGACATGACTGTCGCCCATCTCACCCTCGAGTTCGGCGCGAGGAACGAGGGCCGCCACCGAATCGATGACCAAGACATCTATCGCCCCCGAGCGCACCAGCGTATCGGCGATCTCGAGCGCCTGCTCGCCGGCATCGGGCTGTGAAATCAATAGTTCGTCGACATTGACCCCGAGCTTGCGAGCGTAGGCCGGATCAAGAGCATGCTCGGCGTCGATGAACGCGCAAGCCCCGCCCCCGCGTTGTCCCTCAGCAATTACGTGCAATGCGAGAGTGGTCTTGCCGGAGCTCTCCGGCCCGTAGATTTCGATAATACGGCCGCGCGGCAATCCGCCGATGCCGAGTGCGATATCGAGGCCGAGCGAGCCCGTCGAGATCACCTCTGTCTCCGCCGCGGCCTCGCGCGAGCCGAGTTTCATAATTGAACCCTTGCCAAAGGCGCGTTCGATTTGGCCGAGCGCCGCGTCCAAAGCCCGTTGCTTGTCCATCGCTTCCTTGTCCAAAAGGCGCAACGCTGTCTGCATTATCCTTCCTCCCTTATTCCACAGCTGGTGAGGCCGTGCAACGGACCCGGAAGGGACTTGTACACGATTTGTTCATGGATGCAACCGGGAAATGGACCGGATAAAAATAAAAAGATCGGTAGCCCGTCTTATGAGTAGCATGCCCGGCGGCAGCTTCCTCATCGATCCCGACCACGGATTGTCTGCCCGGAAGTCGCCGGACGAATTATCTCTCCGAGGCGTCAGCGCCGCGTCATCGCCAACGACAAGCCCTTACTTTGTCGGCGGCTCAATACCGGACTTGGGTTGGCCGCGCAAAATTACCGGAAAAAGGCCCTCATACGGAGCCACCGCCAATCACGTCCTTCACCTTGGTCGCAAGCTGCTTCAAGCTGAAGGGCTTCGACAAGAAATCGATATCACCATCACTATCGAGCCGTTGTCGGAATGCGTCTTCGGCATAACCCGATATGAAAATCACCTTTATATTGTAACGTATCTCCCGCACCTCGCGCACGAGCCCGGGCCCGTCCAGGCGCGGCATCACGACATCGGTGATCAAGAGATCGATCTTCTCTGCGGCATTGCGGATCACCTCGAGCGCTGCTTCGCCACTCTCGGCCTCGATTACTTTATAACCCTTGTTACGCAGTGCGCGCGCAGCGAATTTCCTGACAGGATCCTCGTCCTCGACCAGCAGCACCGTGCCACACCCGGTCAAATCCTTGCCCGTCGGAGCCTCGTTGGCGTCGAGACGAGCGCTCATTGACGCTTCCGTCGCCTGGTAACGCGGCAGATAGATCTCAAATACTGCTCCTCGGTCGGGATAGCTATCGACAAAGACGAAGCCGCCAGTCTGCTTGACAATACCATAAACCGTTGACAAACCGAGCCCGGTTCCGGAGCCCAATTCCTTAGTCGAGAAAAATGGGTCGAAAATGCGTGCCAGATTGTCGCCGGGGATCCCGACCCCGGTATCCGCCACCTCGATCAGCACATAGTCTCCCGCCGGCATCACCTCGTGCCCGCGCCGCTGGGCCTGTGCGGAACGAACATTCGCAGTACGGATGGTCAACGTCCCACCGCTGGGCATTGCATCCCGAGCATTGACCGCGAGGTTGATGATAACCTGCTCAAGCTGACCTTGGTCAACCTTGACGGGGCCAAGGTCTCGTCCGTGCACGACCTTCAGCTCGATATTCTCACCGATCAAACGCCGCAGCAGGTGGAATAAATCGACGAGGACATCGGTGATATTAAGAACCCGCGGCTGCAACGTCTGCTGCCGCGAGAACGCCAGCAGCTGCCGCACCAAATTGGCGGCCCGGTTGGCGTTTTGCTGAATTTGCATGATGTCGGCAAAGGAAGGGTCACCAGGTTGAAACCGCAGCAACAAGAGATCGCAGAACCCGATCATCGCGGTCAGCAGATTATTGATGTCATGCGCAACCCCGCCCGCGAGCTGGCCGACTGCCTGCATCTTTTGCGACTGGGCAAATTGGATCTCGAGATTTTTCTGCTCGGTGACGTCGATAAAATGAAGGGTAAATCCGCCCCCCCGGTCGAGGCCGGTTCCCGATGTGTCTCCCTCGACATCGTCAATCCGGCTAAGGAACAGAACAATTGTCTTTTCGCGTGGGCTTGCGATTCGAATTTCGATCGGATCGCGTTCTGCTCGCCCATCAGCCGCTGCCGCCAGCTTCGCCGCGATGCCGTTGCGGTCTTCCTTGTTCAGCAAACCGATGAGCTCCCGTCCAATCAAATCCTGAGGTGCAACCCCGAACAGCTCGCCGAGCGCACGGTTCGCTTCCTCGAAACGACCTGAACGGTCGAGCAGTGCGCTGCCGATCGGCGCGTTGGCGAAAAAGCGTTGAAAGCGGCGCGCCAATCTGAGCGCAGCCTTCCACTCGCGCTCGGGTGTCAAGTCGCACACCACAGAGCGTGTGCGCAACTCGACCCCCGATCCGACAATGCTCTGGCCAATCCAAGCAGGGACGATACGGCCTTGGCAGGTTTTGAGCATTACTTCTCCGCGTTGCGTCCCATCACCCTGACCACCGAAGGGATCGGAGGGCCGCGTCTCCCCGGCCGGCAACGAGGCTATAAAATCGCGCAGGACTACCCCACTCGCGAGCAGTTTTGAGGGGGTGCTGCCAAGCCACTGTGCCAGCGTCTGGTTGATGAAACGGAGACGACCATTGCCATCGACCGAGTAGAAGCCGATCGGTGCATTATCAAAAAAGTCAACCAGCTTATCTCGCTCATTGCGGATAACCGTTTCCACTTCGGAGCGTTCAGTGATGTCGTGTATATTTAAAAAGCTGTATCCGGGACGCCCAGTAATCGGACTTGCTGAAATGTTGAACCGGCCGACAACGCCGCCGCGCGCATCCTGGAGAGAAACTGCGATGCTAGCGCGGACCCCAGCCGCGGCTTGTCGGCGCAGCTGGAGAAATTCCTTTACGGACTTCGGATCTGCAGCCAGAGAGTGTTCGATGCGCTCGAGGGGCGGCTCTACTCTTCCGGGGAAAAGGTGATGGAACGCGAGGTTTGCATAGGCCATGCGTCCATCCCTCGCGACAATCATCTGCGCGACCGGCGCGGTGTCGAGCGCTAGGCTCAGCATATCTAGTCGATCGGCTAATGCGCCTTGTGCCCAACGGGCAGCAAAAGCCGAGATGCCGCTGATACCGGCGAGCCCGAAAATTGTGTATTCAGTCGCCTTTGTGGCCGAACCGGTGATCGTCCATGCCAAATACAGAGCGCCGAAGCCGGCGATTGCGGCAAGAGCTTGCGCCGCACCTCCAAGCGAACGGATCCACCCTGGATGCCTGCCATGAGGTGTGCAACCAATCCCCCGGCGCATCCGTTCTACGTCGACCATCATCCTCGCCTTGAACGGTTGCTATACTACTGGAGATAGATTAAGATTGTGAAGTCGCAGCCTACTTAAACGCTTTTGTAAAAATTTCTGGAACCCACCGCCGCGATAAAAGCTCGATCGTCTGCTTCATCCGCATCCGGGCGCACCGGAAAGTATCAAGAGGCGTCAGTCGTCGCGGTGTGTCCTCTCCATGCGCTCGTGCCGTTTCTGTGCTTCTATGCTCAAGGTGGCGATCGGGCGCGCTTCGAGACGGTGGATGCCGATCGGTTCGTCGGTCTCCTCACAATAGCCGTAGGTGCCGTCGTCGATCCGGTTGAGCGCTGCATCGATCTTGGAGATTAGCTTGCGTTCGCGCGCGCGGGTTCGCAGTTCGATTGCCCGCTCTGTCTCGAGCGAGGCCCGGTCGGTCAGGTCGGGCTTGAGCAGGCTCTCTTCTTTCAAGTGCTGAAGTGTGTCTGACAACTCTGCAAGCAATTCGGCACGCCAACTCAACAGCTTCTGCCGAAAGTATTCGACCTGAAGCGGATTCATGAACTCTTCGTCGTCGGAAGGATGATAGTTGGGCGGCAGCGACGGACGCATCGGTCTCCCCGAAACTCCGTGAATGAAGCGGCGCGGAGTATATGAAGCGGGCCTTCCCGCTTCAAGCCCGAGAATCGCGACGAGCACATTGATTCCGCTTGCGTTTCTGCGGATTGAACGAACCCGCTTGCGCGAGAGGGGAGTGAGCTTGGCGTGAGGCGGCTCCTGTCTGAGAGGATTGTGGTTGTCCCGACCCAATCATCAGACAGGAGATCCTGTGATGGCTCAGATGACCGCGCTGCGTCGCCGGATGATCGACGACATGACGGTTCGCAACCTCTCGCCAGCAACTCAGCAATCCTACGTCTACGCGGTTGCCAAGTTCAGCCGTTTTTTTGGCTGTTCGCCGGATCGGCTGGGGATCGAGGAGGTTCGCGCCTACGAGCTTCACTTGGCCGGGCTTGGCTGGTCGTGGTCGCACATCAATCAGGTGTCGTGTGCCTTGCGCTTCTTCTTCGGCGTGACGCT
Source organism: uncultured Alphaproteobacteria bacterium (assembly GCA_963703745.1). Taxonomy (GTDB): domain Bacteria; phylum Pseudomonadota; class Alphaproteobacteria; order ATCC43930; family CGMCC-115725; genus AP-15. The sequence goes on from CAVPFL010000005.1 coordinate 551,365, forward strand.
GGGCCGGCCAGAGGCGTTCGATCGCATCATCAGCGCCAAGGAGCCGAAGAAACTGCCGGTGGTGCTTAGCGGCGAGGAGATCGTCCGCTTCCTGCAAGCGGTACCGGGGCTGCGCGACCGGGCGGCTCTGACCCAGCTTATGGCGCGGGGCTGCGGCTGTGCGAGGTGGCCGCCCTCAAGGTTGGCGACATCGACAGCAGTCGCATGGTCATTCGGGTCGAGCACGGCAAGGGCGGCAAGGACCGCTACGTTATGATGTCGCCCCAGCTCCTGCGCATCCTTCGCGCCTACTGGCGATTGGCTAAGCCGGCGGCCTGGCTGTTCCCTGGCCGTCAGGGGGGATCGGCCAGTCGGCACCGCAACGTTGCAGGCGGCCCGCCGGGTGGCCGCGCGCGAGGCCGATCTGGGCAAGCCGGTCACCGTTCACACGCTGCGCCACAGCTTCGCCACGCACCTGCTCGAAGCCGGCACCGATATCCGCATCATCAGGTGTTGCTCGGCCATGGCCGGCTGGCGACGACCGCGATCTATACCCGCGTTGCGACCAATGTCATCGCCGGCACCCCCAGCCCTCTCGATCGCCTGCATCTCTCGGTGACACCGCCCGCCTGAGCCTTCGCATGCACGGCTCGCTGGAGGTGGCGGATGTCTTCCGCCGCCACGGGCCCGCCTACCGTGAGACTCATGCCGGCCATCTGAGCCGCGGTCAGCGTCGGGTCATGGGCGCCATCGAAACCTGCCGCTCGGCCGCGCTGGGCGGTCATGTCGAACAGTGCAACGACTGCGGCCAGCTTCGCATCCCGCCTACAATTCCTGCCGCAACCAGCACTGCCCGAAGTGCCAAGGGTTGGCGCGTGCTCAATGGCTGGCCGACCGACAATCCGAGTTGCTGCCGGTGCCGTACTTCCACCTCGTCTTCACGGTGCCGGCGCCGATCGCCGAGATCGCTCTCCACAATAAGGCCGTCGTCTATGGCATCCTGTTCACGGCCGCCGCCGAAACGCTGCGTCATCGCTGCCGATCCCAGGCATCTCGGCGCCGAGATCGGGTTGGTGGCCGTCCTGCACACGTGGGGACAGAACCTGCATGATCATCCTCATGTCCACTGCGTCGTGCCGGGTGGCGGGCCCTCTGCGGACAGGAGCCGCTGGATCGGCTGCCGCCCCGGCTTCTTTCTGCCGGTAAAGGTGCTGTCGTGTCTTTACCGCCGGGCTTTTCCTGACCCGCCTCCAGGCGGCGTTCGATGCGGGCGAGCTCCGGTTCTTTGGCGATCTGACGAGCTTGGCCGCGCCAGCCGTGTTCGCTGCCTGGCTGCGGCCGTTGCGTGCCATTCGCTGGGTCGTCTACGCCAAGCGACCGTTCGGCGGACCCCGGCAGGTGCTTGATTATCTCAGCCGCTATACCCATCGCGTCGCCATCGCCAACAGCCGCCTGGTCGGTCTTGCCGAGGGCCGGGTCAGCTTCCGCTGGAAGGATTATCGCCACCACGACAAACAAAGGGTGATGACCCTTGGCGCCGACGAGTTCATCCGCCGCTTTCTGCTCCACGTCCTGCCCGACGGCTTCCATCGCATCCGCCACTACGGCTATCTCGCCAACGGTCACCGAGCCGCCAAGCTCGCCGATTGCCGCCGTCTGCTGGCGGTCCCCGAGCCGGCGACGCCTGCCCCTGCCGCCGATTACCGGGAGCGTTACCAGCAGCTCACCGGCCGCTCACTCGACCTCTGTCCGTGGTGTAGCGGCCGCATGATCGAAATCGGCGTCATTCCCCGCGCGAGCACTTTCGCCTCTGCGGCTCCCTGGAACACCTCATGATCCCAATGCGAGACCCCATCACAGCCCAGTGTCCTGGACCGGCGCCAGCAAACTGTGGACGCCGTCACTCCGCGACCGCTTTCAGCGACCGGCGACAGATCGTATCCAGCCAATCAACCCTCCGAGCCGCGGCCATCTACGGCGCCATTGAGCAGTCTACGTCCCATGGCGCCACCAACATCCCGATCGCGGCTCACCGCCGGGCCGCCTCGAACCGGCGTCGCCGCTTCCTCCCGACTACCGGCAGGACTCAATCCCCATAGGCCGCCACCCTCGATCCGCGGCTTCGTTCAATCAGGCTTCTGTGCAATCCCGCGTTCCGGTACTGCCCTGTCGACTGTGCCTTGACGCGGGATCGCGCAGAACCCTCAATCATTTTCAATCATTGAAACCTCAATCATTCCGATTTGAAAACGGCCACCGTTCCGATCTGAAGGCCCGGGGTGGATCTTCCCAGCGAGTCATTGGGGGGATGTCACTAGTCTTGTCTTCGCGTCGAGTTGTCAGGGCTCGGTCGATCGATCGCGGCGGCTGAGCGGCACCCGCGGTCCCTCGGTGGGAACCGATGGCTCAATCTAGCCAAAGCCGCGCGGCGGCGCGATGTTGACCAGTTCGTCGAGATCGAGATCGACAATCGCCGGTAACGCCTCGCCCGTGGTACCGGCGCGCAACGCCTCGGGCAGCGCGTCGAGCTACGCGGCATATTGGGCGTGCAGCGCGAGGATTGTGCCGACGGCGGATTGCCATTGATGTAGCTCGGCTGGAGCGGCGGATTGGGCGAGATGAGCGCGGCGGTGCTGCAGCGCGAATGCCGATGTGGCGTTGGCGATATCAAGCCTGACGCTCGGCGCCGGTCAGGGGCCGATCGCCGCTTGGTTTGCGAGGCGTGACATGGTTGTCCTCCCTTCTACTCCGTTATGTAACGCAAATCGCAGCTAGCTCATCTGGCGGTCTCGGCGCCGCGTCGTTTGCGCAGGCTGTCGCAGTTGAGTTCGATCCGATAGGCGTTCTGGACGACCAGATCGAGGATGGCGTCGGCCCGCGTGGGTTCGCCGATGATCGCGTACCAGCGCTGGCTCGTGATCAACAATGAGCCGGTGTCGTAGCGATCCTTGACGATTTCGAGCAGATCACGGCGCTGCTCGGGGCCGAGCGGCTCGGGTTCCCAATCTTCGAGGTTCAGCAGGTTGACCCAGGCGAGCGAACGCAACAGCTTGGCATCGCGGCGGTCACCGCCGGCCAAAGCCAGCGCAACCGTCAGGCGCGGCACGCGCTGGTTGAGCACCGAGAGGTTCTCGCGGCAAGCCTTGTGGTCGAGCGCACAGGAGATCCCACTCTTGCCAATCCCGGTGGGCCCGATGACGAGGAGATTGCGGTGCTGGCGGATCCAGGTCAAATGCCGAGGGATCGAGCAGGACGGCGAGCAATTCGGGGTGCTGGAGATTGCCCGCCTCGGGGTTTCGAGCAAGTTCGCGAAAGCCGCGCGCCATGCCCTGCAGGTCGAGCTCGTAATTCGAGCGTGGGGTGGTCGAGCATCGAGCTCTCGTTCAGTGGAAATAGCGCGGGCCGCGGATGTTGGCGTGCACCATCACTGTGCTGTGGGCGGCCGACGCACAGGGGCGGCGATCGAGATTGTTGGCGAGGATCGAGGCGATGCTCTTGTAATTGAATGCACCGATCTCGATGGCACGACTGGCAACCCACTCGGCGCGCGCCGGATCGACGCCGCGCAGCAGCCGCATGACCCCGAGGCAGGTACGGAAACCCTGTTCGGGGTGTGACCGGTGGGCCAGGATGGCGATGATCAGCCCCTCGGTGCTCGGGCCAATCGTCTGCCTCCAGCGCTTGAAGCGCTCCGGCGTCCACTCGCCGTAACGGCGATGGGCACTGTGCTCGGATCGGTGCCATGGCGTCGGCCGCCATAGCGCCGAGCATGAGCGGCAAACGCGCTTGCCGCGATGGAACACCTCGACCGTGCGCGCGGTGATGCAGACATCGACCTGCTGGCGGATCGGGGCGTGCGGCACCGAATAGCAGAAACTCGCGATCTCGACGTGATAGTCCAAGCCGACGCGGGCCAACTGCCGCGCGGCAAAGACATATTCGGTGGCCGGCAGCCGACGCAGCAGCGGACGCTCGATCGCCTCGAATAGCTGGTGCCGGCTGATGCCGAGGCGACGGATCGGGCACTCGTTCATCTGCATCAGCACCTCTCGGATCGCCGCGTTGCATTCGGCGAGCGAGAAGAAGGTGACGTGGCGCAGACGGCCGAGGATATCAGGATTGGGCAAACCGCACCCCGGCCTCGACCCCCGCCTTCGCGACGGCAAGCTTTCGGCCTGTCGCGCGGTTTGCGCGGTCGGGCTGGGAGAATGCCGATCGCGTAATGCGCTGCCATGCGTGCGTAATTTCGATTCACCTCCGGGTCGTAGAACGACGGCTTGTGGATGCCCGCTTTGAGATTTTCCGGTGCCACGAGCCTGGGGCTGCCCTGGAAAAACCTGAACATATGTACATGCGCGCCAATCCAATCGGGCAGCGCCTCTAGGTCCAGCTCGCCTCCGCGTAGATGTAGTTGGAGGCACCGAGCACGGCGACAAAGATCTGCGCCGGACCGATCTCGCCGGTGAGCCGGTTGACGATCGGCACCATCTTGCTGGAATAGTCGATGAACACCTTGTCGCCGGCCACGTGGTGTTGTCGCATCGTCGGCGACAGCCGGTGCACGAACTCGCGGTATAGCTCGCAAAAACGGCTGTAAGCCATAGCCGTAGCGATGTGCGGCCTGTACTCCTCCCACAGCACCGTCAGATTGACCCCGGGCCGCTTCATCTCGCGCACTAGCGATGCCCAACCGGGCTCCAACCGCCGGCGCGTCCCCGGCCTGGGACCGCTCGCAGCAAACAGCCGCTCCGCGAGAACCTCGTCAGTCAGCTCGTCCGCTAACGGCCGAGTCAGGCCCGCTGCCGCGGCTCGCGTCAGATATTCCTTGACCGTACTGCGGCTCACCCCAAGCTCGCGCGCCATTGCCGGCGCGCTCATCCCGATCCCGTCATGCAGTCGCAGCAACTCACGTATCCGTCGCATGGTCAGCCTCTGTGCCGGCATCTGCTCCCCTTCCAATCGATCGAGGGAGTAGATGCGAGATCCGATGCGCAGGCGACTTCACCCGTTCCATCCAAAGCAGCAGCTCCCCTACCACGCGAGGTGGCCGGCTTCAAATCGGAGCGGTGGCCGGCATCAAGTCGGAAAAGGTGGCTGCCTTCAGTTGGCATCTGCATGCGTTTCAGCTGCAGTGTCGCAATTTGAACGAGGACAGCTGCCCGGCGCTGCACATTCGGGCCGAGTCGGAGCAGTTCGAGGCCGTCGAGCACTTCATGGCAAGATACGGGTTGGCCACAGCCGATCCGCAAGCCACCGGTTGATGAAGCGGGGACCAATTGTAACCGCCCCTGCTCGTCATCTCGGGAATTGCCAACTGTGTTGCTACTTTCTCTTTTAGAATTCTTTAAGATCTTCTGGTTTACTCTGGCGACATGGACAAGAACGCAACATTGTACGATTTAGCCCGAGACGAGATCTTGCCGCGCGTTAGCACCTCTGTCCCCGAGTTGCCTCCCCCCAACACCAAACGCTGGGTCGCGCGGCGCAAGGCGGTGGTCGTCGAGGCCGTGCGGAGGGGTGCCATCAGCCTCGAAGAGGCTTGTCGACGCTATGAGCTGTCGGTGGAAGAATTTCTCGCCTGGCAGCGCGCGATCGAGTCGCACGGCGTCGCCGGGTTGCGCGTAACCCGGATCCAGATCTATCGTGACACGCCTCCCACGCGGCTGGCGAAACCACGCTACTGACCCCCGAATTCGGCGACATAATGGGCTGATTCATCCGCGGACACTGAGCTCCTGAACGCGGATTTCGACGGTGAATTTATAAAAATCGAAATCATTTCTGCCAGTCGCCTGCACACTCCTGGAGTTGGAGGGGTAAGGCGGCGGAGACCGGGGACACGTTCGCTGCCGCGTTTGCGTCGGTGCTGCGGCGATAACCAACCAATACAGCTTGTTGCGGATTGACAGAAGCGTGGTCGGGCGGCGAGATGCGGCACGACCTATCAGAGATTCCGATGACTCCGTTGGCGCAGTGCCGCCCCTCGCCATAGAAAGTAGCCCATCCCCCTGGTAGGGATTGCCACCTGACCGACACCTGTCCCTGCGAGTTTCAATCGAAACAGAAAAACTGTAAATGTGAAATCGCTGGTTGAATTCTCACGGTTTTCGTGAGGGCGATTTCGAATTTGCTGAATGTCTGGCAGGGTGATCGGCAAACTGACGATTAGCAGGTTGCGGAAAAAGTCGCATATTGCAGCGAGATCTGGGGTATAATCCACACTGCGTAACGAGATGTGGGGGACGTCCGATGCGCGGTGGGGATCTCAGGAGCGAGGCGCTGTTCAGCTATTTGAGCTGCGAAGCGCGGGTGCCGTTGGATCATCCTTTGCGGCCGATCCAGAAGATTGTGGACGAGGCGCTTGGTGCCCTGACGGGGGAATTCGAGAAGCTGTACGCGAAGCTCGGACGGCCGTCAATTCCTCCTGAGAAACTGCTTCGTGCGTTGCTGTTGCAGGCCTTCCATTCGGTGCGTTCGGAGCGGCAGCTGATGGAGCAACTCGACTACAATCTGCTGTTCCGCTGTAAGCGTCCGGTCTGAACCGGCCTATTGGGCGTAGTCAAGGCGGGGTCACTGGGGGAAGCTTGCTCCTTCTGGAGGTACAGAAGGAGCTTTGGAGTGGACGGCGAGATTGTAGCGCGGGTGGAGCGTCGTCGGCAGTGGACGCCGGGCGAGAAGGCGGCGCTGCTGGCCGAGGTGGAAGCGACCGGCGGTCGGGTTTCGGTGGTTGCCCGGCGGCACGGGATTTCGCAGAGCCTGCTCTATAATTGGCGATCGGCGTGGAGGGCGGCGCGGCTGATCGCGCGAGGCTCAGCCCCGCCGCCGCCGGGGTCGACAGAATTTATCCAGCTCGGCACCGTCGCGGAGCCCTACGCCTCGGCAATGCGTATGGCGGCCGTCGCCGCCGGCACGCGGGGCGCGGGTGCGGCGTTAGCGGAGCGCGCCGGGGTGATGGAGATCGATCTGCCGCAGGGGGTTCGGGTGCGGTCGATGGCGGCGTCGACGAGGCAGCGCTGCGGCGGGTGCTGTCGGCGGTGCGCGGATTGCGATGATCGGCCTGGCACCGGGAACCAAGGTTTTTCTCGCCTGTCAGCCGATTGATCTGCGCGCCGGGTTTGATGGTCTGGCGGCCAAGGTGCAACAGATCATCGGCGCCGATCCGTTCAGCGGCCATGTCTTCCTGTTTCGCGGCAAACGCGGTCATTATTTGAAGGGCCTGTATTGGGACGGCAGCGGCCTGTGCCTGTTTGCCAAGCGTCTGGAGCGCGGCAAATTCGTCTGGCCGCCGCTGGCGGATGGGACGATGACGCTGACGCCGGCGCAATTGGCGCTGCTGATCGAGGCGATGGACTGGCGTCGCACGATAGCACCGCCGGCGCCGCCGCGACCCATGCTGTTGTAACATATCAGCGATTCTCGATTTGTTCTGGTCTACCCGAGGTTGCCTTCGCTAAGGGTGGCGCATGTCGCTGGCTTCCGCCGATCTGCCCTCCGACCCCGATGCCCTGCGGGCCTTTGCCTTGGCCTGCCAGAGCGAGCTGGCGGCGGCGACCGCGGAACTGCAGGCGGCAAGGCTCGCCGTTCAGCTGCGCAGCCTGGAGATCGAGAAGCTGAAGTTTCAGATCGCCAAGCTGCGGCGGATGCAGTTTGGCCGCTCTTCGGAGCGCGTCACCCGGCAGATCGAACAGCTCGAGCTGCGGCTCGAAGAGTTGGAAACCGGCGAAGTAGAAGAACTCAGTAAGGCCGTCGCCGAAGACCGGCCATTGCCGATCCGCGAACGTACCCAGCCAAAGCGCAAGAAGCTGCCGGACCACCTGCCCCGGCAGGAGGTCGTGCACGAACCGGAGGATGATGGGGCCTGCATCTGCCCCGTCTGCCGCGGCGGCATGGCCAAGCTTGGCGAAGACGTCACCGAGGTGCTCGACTACATCCCCGGGCGGTTCCGGGTGATCCGGCATGTCCGGCCGAAATATGCCTGCCGGTATTGCGATGCGATCACCCAGGCGCCGGCGCCGGCGCTGCCGACACCGCGCGGACGGGCCGCCCCCGGCATGCTGGCGCATCTTTTGGTCTCGAAATATACCGATCACCTGCCGCTCTACCGGCAGAGCGAGATCTATGCCCGCGATGGGCTCGATCTCGACCGCTCGACATTGAGCGATTGGGTCGGCCAGGCGGTCTGGCTGCTGCAGCCGATCGTCGAGGGGATCCAGCAACACGTGTTTGCCGCCGAGAAGATCCACGGCGACGACACGCCGGTTCCGGTACTCGAACCCGGCCTCGGCCGCACCCGGACCGGACGATTATGGGTCTATGTCCGTGATGACCGGCCGTTCTGCGGCCCGGCACCGCCGGCGGCGGCCTACTTCTATAGCCCCGACCGCGGCGGCGAACATCCGGCCGCCCATCTCGCCTGCTTCCGGGGCTTCCTGCAGGCCGATGGCTACAGCGGGTTCGCCGCGCTCTACGAGCCGCGGCAGACCGGGCCGGAGGCTCGGGCGACAGCAGCGATCACCGAGGTCGCCTGTTGGAGCCACTGCCGCAGAAAAATATTCGATGTGTGGGAAACCACGAAGTCGTCCGTCGCCAAGGCGGCGCTCGATCAGATCGCCGAACTCTACGTTATCGAGGACAAGGCCCGCTTCGCACCGCCCGCCGAGCGGCTGGCGCATCGCGCCGCCGCCACTCCACTGCTCGATGCATTCTTCACCTGGGCGCAGGCTGCAGAGAAGAAACTTTCGGCCCGATCGGCATTGGCGGAGGCATTGCGCTACACAATCAAGCGGCGCACCGCGCTCACCCGCTATGCCACCGACGCCAGGCTCGAACCCGACAACAACATCGCCGAAAACGCAATGCGCGGCATTGCCCTCGGCAGACGCAACTGGCTCTTCGCCGGCAGCGATGCCGGCGGCGAGCGTGCCGCCGCGATGTACTCAATCCTGCAGACCACGAAATTAAACAACGTAAATCCGGAAGCCTACCTCACAGACACCCTCGCCAGGATCGCCGACGGCCACCCGATCAACCGCATCTCCGAACTGATGCCCTGGGCCTACCAGCCCCCAATCACCCAAATCGCCCCCTGATCCCGTGGGCCTGTCAGCCCGCAATTGCCCAAATCGCGCCTGATCCCCCTAATCACGGCCAAAACCGGACGCTTACGTTCCGCTGGTTTGTCGGTCTGTCGCTGGATGCCGTGGTGTGGGACGTCACGGTCTTCACCAAGAACCGCGAACGCCTGATCGAGGGTGAGATTGCCAGCAAGTTCATGGCGGCGGTACTGAACCAGGAGCGGGTCAAGGCCCTGCTGTCGGACGACCATTTCTCGGTCGACGGCACGCTGATCGAGGCGTGGGCCGGCATGAAGAGCTTTCGCCCCAAGGACGGCAGCGGCGAGCCGCCGGCGCCGGGCCGCAATGGGGAACGGGACTTCCACGGCGAGAAGCGCAGCAACCAGACGCACGCCTCGACCACCGATCCCGATGCCCGGTTGTACCGCAAAGGACCGGGCCAGCCCGCCAAGCTCGCTTATCTGGGGCATGTTCTGATGGAGAACCGGCATGCTCTGGTGGTCGATGCGCGTCTGACCCTGGCCACCGGCACGGCCGAGCGGGAGGCGGGGCTGGAGATGATCGCGGCCCGTCCCGGCAATCACCGGATCACGCTCGGCGCCGACAAGCCTACGATGTGGCCGAGTTTGTCGCCGATCTGCGGCACTGCAAGGTGACGCCGCACGTGGCGCAGAACACCACGAACCGGAGCTCTGCAATCGACCGACGGACGACCCGCCATTCTGGCTATGCGGTCAGTGGCCGGGTGCGCAAGCGCATTGAGGAGGTGTTTGGCTGGACCAAGGCGGCCGCCGGCTTCCGCAAGACCCATCACCGTGGCCTCGCCCGCGTCGGTTGGATGTTCGCACTGACGACCACCGCCTACAACCTGGTCCGGCTGCCCAAACTGGTGGGGGCAGTGGCGTAGCCATGCCTGAAATCTGCCCCGGCTCGGCGAAAACCGGCAAAATCCACGCCAAAACCTGCTTGGGGAAGGATTTCTACAATCTGAGCGCGAGTCCTACACGATAACTCTACAAAATTCCTCGCAAGCGCTGAATTTTTCCGCACCCTGTTAGAACCGATTCTTACTGGCTCAGCGCACCCTTCGTCGGCGGAGCGCCTCCGTAAAGCCTCACACCCGATCGGGGCGCTATAAATCGGCCAGATTGATATCATCATGAACGAGGCACCTGAAAAAAGAGATGAATTGAAGATTTCCTTTGCCCGGGACAAATTCATCTCCTCTGGAATGATAATTTCCCGCAGAACGCCTCGCTCGAACCACCGAACTGCTTGCATTTTTAACATATATTCGATATCTATTCACATTTGGTTACGCGCTGGCGATAACCTGGCCGCGACTCCGTCGCATTTGGGGGCGAGGCGGTTGCCTATAACGGTCGACGGCCTTGCCCGTACTTGATGACCGAGGCGAGGCCGCTCGGTTCTGGGCAACCGATAAATCCCCTGTCGGGGAATTTGATTGCCCTTCGATAGCGTGTCGGTTCTTGAGGTAAGCCAAACAAATAGCGCAGCTGCCAAGCTCGTTGAAACCGCGGTCGCGGATTTCAAGACGACACACCCATATCTCTTGTTCCATAAGCAGGAAATCGCCCGTATCCGCAGGCTGGTCAGCAGTAATCCGAAGCTGCTGGCTCGCTTGAACGTATCTCTACGTAAAATAAACCCGGCGTCAATCGGGCAAGAGGCGCGAGCCACGGTTAAACATCAGGCGCGCCGTCTTATCAATACTTCCTTTATGGCGCTGATCTGTGACGATGGCGAGGCAAACGATGCGCTGCAAACGTCACGCAGTGTATTACAGGAATTGAGCTTGGCAACAAGCTGGAGACGGCGGCCTGTAATCAAATCGTTTCTCGACTGTGCAGAAACAGCCGTTGCCGTCTCGCTTGCTTATGATTGGCTCTACGATAAATTGGCCGACGAAGAGCGAGAAGCTATCGAGAATGCCCTTTACCGGCATGTGCTCGAGCCCGCGCTTGCCGCCTACGAAGATCCGTCGCTGCTGTGGCCAAGGCGGCGCGACAACTGTGCATTGGTATCGAATTCGGGCATCTTGATCGCCGCGCTTGCGGTCCTCGAACGATATCGGGATCTCACGAAGCAACTGGTCGCGAAGAGCCTAGCGGCGTCCCAAAATAGCTTCGATGCTTTCGCTCCTGACGGGGCGTGGCCAGAAGGGCTCAGCTACTGGTCCCTCGCTATACGGTATGCCAGCCTGATGGTCGCTGGGCTCGAGAGCACGTTGGGGGATAGCTTTGGCCTAGCAGATCGGCCGGGCTTCGCGCAAACAGGCGACTTTGCTCTTCATACGGTCGGGCCCTTCGGAGCCGCCTTCAATTTCGGGGATTCCGAGCGGCAATTTGACGTTTCTCCGCTCGCCTGGCTCGCTTATCGGTTTAAGCGGCCGATCGACGGCTGGCTCATCCGCGACTACGACGGGTGGTACCTCCCATTCACGACAATATGGGCGAGTAAACAGGGGGCCAGCCCGACAGCACTCGGTCTCCCGAGGGCGAAGATATTTCGCGGCAGTAATCTGGCTTGCTTCCGCAACACTTGGTCGTCCACCCCGAAGGCGCGCCCGGTATATATCGCGGTCAAGGGCGGAAATGCGCCGGCTAACGAATGCGCATCATCACGCCGCCCGGAAGACACGATGCTCCATACGCAAGCCGATGCGGGCAGCTTCGTAGTCGATGGCGCAAGGCGGCGCTGGGTAATCGATCTCGGCTCAGACGACTACGATTTACCCGGCTATTTCGACCATGGCGCCGACAACGTATCCGGGTCGCGGTGGCGGTATTATCGGACGCACGCCGGCGGCCACAACACGCTCGTTATGGACGGCCTCAACCAGATGCCCAACGCTCGCACTCCGATCCTTGGCAGCTGCGTTGAAGGCGACTGCAAATGGGTCGTGTTCGATCTCTCGGCGGCCTATGGGAAGCCGGCCGGCTCGGTCCGCCGCGGTGCCGCGCTGATTGGACGGCAAGTCGTGATCCAGGACGAAATCGATCCCGAAATCTCCGACAACGTGGTTTGGGCGATCCACACCAGCGCCGACCCGGATTCGGTGGTCGGCTCGGTCGCCCGCTTCCGGCTCGGCGACGACCGATTTGTGGCGCGCATTCTCGAGCCGGGCACTGCGCGTTTTGAGCTGGCGCTGCCACCAGCGCCGTGCTCGTTCCCAATTACCGACACCAGAGGCCTGCACGGCCGACCACTCGCCGGTCACGGCGCTCTAGTGTCTGAGCTGCCGCGTCGCGACGACCAGGATGGCAAGCGGGCGACAGGTGCTCTGATCAGACGGCTAGAGGTCCCTTGGCCTCGAGGTGAGCGACGCTTAACCGTCTTATTGCTCCCCGACTACAATGGCGAGAATCATGCGGTGCCGGTCGCCCCCCTCGACCATTGGCTTGCCCGACACCCGGTCCGCGTCGCCCGCTATCCGCAGCCTTGTTACCGAGCCAAGCGTTTCCGCGATCCCGAGCGGAGCTCCCATTACGAATTGCCGACACTGGAGGCAGACCTTTTCGGGAAACACTCACGAATGAGGATCAATCATGCATAAGCTCTTGACCCCCGCTACGCTCCGAGACGATGGGTCTGCAGTCCCTCGTAACCGCGTTCTGCTGCTAACCTTGACGATGACATCGTCCCTCGGAATGGTGGCTTCGACAATCTACGTCCCATCAATACCGGCTATCGCCGGCGCATTCGACACCTCGATCCCCCGGGTGCAGCTTACCTTTGTGGCTTACTTATTGGCCTTTGCGGCCAGCATGCTCGTGCTCGGACCGCTGTCCGATCGGTATGGCCGCCGGCGAACGATCATTTGCGGCCTCGCATTGAGTTCCATCAGCAGTGTCGCGTGTGCGGTCAGCCCAACGATCGATTTCCTGATTGCTGCCAGGGTCATCCAAGGAATCGGGGCGTGCGCGGGACTGGTCGTCGGCCGCGCGATCACGCGCGAGGTCTGGGGCCGGGAAGCTGCTGCTCGTGTCATTGCCGGGCGGGCGATCGCCGCCACCTTGATGCAGGCATTCGCACCCGTATTAGGCGGATACCTGCAGGGATGGTTTGGTTGGCGCGCCAATTTCGCCGTTATTGCGGTGCTGGCGTGGATAGCAATGGTGCTGGTGAGCCGATATGTGCCGGAGGTTCGGACGTCAACCGCCATGCCGTCTCGCACCGGAGGGATGCTGGCGAGCTATCGGACCTTGATCGGAACCCGGCGTTTTCTCTCTTATGCGTTCACCGCGGCCGGTTCTCACGCTGGCTTTCACATTTTCGCCGCCGGCGCCCCGGCGGTATTGATCGTCGGCTTGGGGATACGTCCGGAAGATTACGGTTTTTACGCGTCGCTGCCGCCGATGGGCTTCCTGGTTGGCAGTTTTCTATCGAATCGGCTGACGCGAAGGCTTGGCATCGACGGTCTGATTACGATCGGATGTACCGTGCTGCTGCCAGCCGCCTCGATCATGGTTACTCTGGCCTTGCTGGGCCTCGCCAGCCCCTATGCCGTGATCGGGCCGATGATTCTGATTTGCTGTGGCAGCGGTCTGATCACGCCGAACGCGACGGCCGGCAGTCTGGGCGTCAATGCCGGGATGGTCGGTACGGCATCTGGTCTCGGCAGCTTCATGCAAATGACTAGTGCGGCAGGCGCAACCGCCTTACTTTCGCTAGGACCGAGCGGCAGCCCGCTGATGCTCGCTAGCATCATCACTCTTGTCGGGCTATTCGCGGTGACGGCGTTCGGCTCGTTGATCCGGCTCGATCAGCGGCCCGTGCAAGCTGCGGCGGCAGCCTAGTTGCCGTAATGGATGCGCCAAGGACATTGCGGGCTCCAGCCGGCTGGAGCCCGCAACGTGCGATCGCGAAGTATTTTCCGGCGATGGCCGATCTCTATCGGGCCATGCAGCCCGATATTCGACCGATCGAAGCGCGGCTCGAACATGACGAAGCTCTCGGTCGCGCCACCGCGTGCCTGCGCCAAGCGCTAAGAGAGCTTCGTTGGCGGCTCGAATACACCGCCGATGCAGCTGGTGCCCGGGCGACTCTCGAAAGGATCCGCGCCTTGGCTGCCCTGCCGGTGCTGCCGCGCGCCACTGATCCCGACGAGGAAGGCAGTTACGGCGCCTGCACAGAAGTCTGGTTTCTGAAGCTCGACGCTTCGGTCGACCACTTGCTCGCGCCCGGTTTCAACGGCAATCCACCGCGTTTTCTGGACCGGATCAACGATCCCGACCGGCTAGAGCGTTACCTCGAAAGTCTCCTCGTCTCCCGCCTGGCGGAGGAAGGGGTCGACCATCGCAAGGAGCTCAACTTTGCGACGGCGGATCTCGTTCGATTGATCTTATGGCGTCGGCCCGCGAATTACCGGTGGGACCCCCGCCTCGAGATGGTCATCCGCCGCTTTGTCGCCAATTGGCAGGACCCAACCACCGGGTTCTTCGGGGCGACCTATGAGATTGGGAGGCAGCGGCTCCGGACGACCGATCTCAGCCTTACCTTTCACATGGCGCGCTACCTCGAGGGCAGGGTCAGGTATTGGCGGCAACTGATCGACACCTTGATCGAGATCCGCGACGATCGCTATCCCAATGGTTGGCTCGACGAGGGGGGTCTGACAAGCCACAACAACTACGATGTCGCGACCTTGTTCCAGCTCGGCTGGCCCGAGCTGCGCGCGGACCAGCGGCAGCGCGCCCGCGTGGAGCTTGACCGCCTTCTCGATTGGTGCCTGGCAACGGCGCTCGCCCCCGACGGAACAGTCGTGGCGCGGGCGAAGAGCGAATCGCTTCCCGAGAGCTATTACTTTACGATCGCGTTCCTCGATACAGTGGGTTATTTCGATCCGGCCAAGCGGTTTTGGACCGACCGTGCGTGGCCGGAGGCATCGGCGGTGCGGGCACGGCTGGAGCGGCATGTCCGGCGGCTCCATGACGGCGATCCAATGGTTCGAATGGCGCTCGACCGCCTGCCGCCGCCCTGAGCCCGTTACCGGTCGCCTGCTGCGAGCGCCTCGTCGAGATCGCCGATCAGGTCCTCGGCGGTCTCGAGGCCGATCGAGAGACGAATGACGTCGGGGCCGGCGCCGGCCGCCAGGCGCTGCTCGTCGGTCAGCTGACGATGCGTCGTCGAGGCAGGATGCAGAATCAGACTGCGGGTGTCGCCGATATTGGCCAGATGTGAGAACAGGCGCACGCTCTCGACTAGCTTGATGCCGGCTTCGTAACCCCCTTTGACGCCGAAAGTGAAGACCGCCCCGGCGCCTTTTGGCAGGTATTTCCGGGCAAGCTCGTGGAACGGACTCTGCTTGAGCCCGGCATAGGAGACCCAGGCGACGCGCGGATGGTCGGCGAGGAACTCGGCGACCCTGACGGCATTCTCGACATGGCGGTCCATGCGCAGATGCAGGGTCTCGATGCCGGTCAGCGTCAAAAACGCGTTCATTGGCGACAAGGTCGGGCCGAAATCGCGCAACGCCACCGCGCGCGCCTTGGTGGTAAACGCGAAGTCGCCGAAATTCTCGTAGAATTTGAGCCCGTGATAGGCAGGCTCCGGGTCGGTCAAAGATGGGAAGCGGTCGCCTTGCGACCAGTCGAAACGGCCCAATTCGACAACCATGCCGCCCAGCGCATGGCCGTGGCCGGAGAGGAACTTGGTCGTCGAGTGGCAGATAATGTCGGCGCCCCAACGAAACGGTTCACAGAGATACGGGGTGGCCAAGGTGTTGTCGACGATCAGCGGGATGCCCGCCTCGTGGGCGATCGTCGCCACCCGTTCGAGATCGAGCACGATGCCGCCCGGATTGGCGAGGTTCTCGACAAAAATCGCCTTTGTCCGTGGGGTCAGCGCCTTGCGGAAATTCTCCGGATCGGTCGGGTCGACAAAACGGCACTTCCAGCCGAGCTTTTTGAACGACAGCCCGAACTGGGTCAGCGAGCCGCCATAGAGATTGCGTGAGGCGACAAACTCGTCTCCCGTGTCCATCAAGGTAAAGAAAATCATGAACTGCGCGGCATGCCCGGAGGCTGCGGCGAGTGCGGCGCGGCCGCCCTCGAGGCTCGCGACCCGCTCTTCTAGAACGGCGACGGTCGGGTTCGTCAGGCGCGAATAGATGTAGCCGAAATTGTGCAAATTGAAGAGTGAGGCGGCGTGGTCGACATCCTCGAACACGTAGGAGGTCGTCTGGTAGATCGGCGTCGAGCGCGCGCCGGTCACTGGGTCGGGAGCGGCACCGGCATGGACGGCGCGGGTCTCAAAGCCGTAGGTGACATTGTGCGACGGCGCGCCGCGTTGACGGCCGGGTTTTGCGATCGGCGGCTCGGGCGGCCGGTTGCGGATGATGCCGCTGTTGACCCCGCTCCACGAGAGCTCGCCACCCAACCGCCCGAACTCGATCTTTGGGCAGCGGTTCATGATCACCTCGATCCCCACCTCCTCGGCTGCAGCCGCCGCCGCGTCGTTGCGAATGCCGAGCTGCATCCACACCACCTTTGCGCCGATCGCGATGGCGTCCTCGACAATACCCGGGGCGTCGCGTGCCGGGCGGAAGATATCGACCATGTCGACCGGCTCGGGAATATCGCGCAGCGATGCATAGGCATGTTCTCCCAGCAGCATCTGGCCGGCGATGCCGGGGTTGACCGGGATTACCCGATAGCCTTTCCCCTGCAGATATTTCATGACGAAGTAGCTGGGCCGGTTCCAGTTGGGCGAGGCGCCGACCATCGCGATGGTCTTGACGCGCTGCAGGATCGCCCGAAGCTTTGCGTCGGAGTAGGGGATCGGGTCGAGGCTGCTCATGGCTTTCTCATCGGTGAAGGGTGTGCGAGGTCCCGCGTTTGGCTAATGTGTCGGGCAACCGTGGCGCCGGTCAACCCGCGGCGCCCCAAAAGGGGGAGTCGGGTTCACGCGGGAGAACGAATATGATTGTTTGGCTAATTTTGCATTGGTTTGAACTGGGTACCCTGCTTCTCTTGTGCCTCAACCTATGGTTCGTATCCGCTGTTTTAAACGCACTAAGAGAGACCAATCGCTGGATCGGCTTTCTCTCCCGCATTCAATGGGAGCAGACGCACGGATCGGCACCCGGTTCAGCCCCCTCGTGAGGGGGCCGCCGGCGACCTCTCGGCGTGCGATTTTCGTACGATCACCCCGGTAATTTCCAGCCGATCCAGTCGCAGACTGCGCGGCCCATGACCAGCTCGAGGTCGCGGCCCTTGAGCCACGGCATCTCTTCGGTGAACATCGTCACGCATTGCTTCCACGAGCATGGCATGCGGGTGATGTCGGTGCCCCAGAAGCTGCGTTGCGGCCCGAAGGTCTCGACAATCTGCTGTGTGTATTTGTGGATGTTGCGATAGGGGTAGGGCTGGCTTGAATTGCCCGGCGCGCCGGTGCATTTGACTGCCACGTTCGGGTATTTCGCCAACGCCAGCAAGGCCGTCTGGTTGCCGTGCGCCGCATCGTCCTTGCCCTCGCGGACGCGGCCGTAATGGTCGATCAGCAATTTCAAGCCGGGGTGCCTCTCGGCGATCTGCCCGACCAGCGGCAGATAGTTCGAAGCCATCAGCGCAATCGGAATCCCGCCCTTTTCGGCGGCCGGCCACAGCCAATCCATCGTGCCGTCGGTCATCCAGTTGGCTTGATGCGGCTGAGTGAACGCATAGCGCAATCCGAGCATACCGGGCCGGCTCTTCCAGGTGTCGATCAGCGCGCGGTTTTCCGGCCTGTCGAGCGGGAAGTTGCCGAGGATCGCAAAGCGGTTTGGATATTTGGCGGCTGCCTCTTCCGAGATCTTGCCCGAATTCGGGTCCCAGCCCGGCGGGTGCAATAGACAGGCATCGACTCCGGCGGCATCCATGTCGCGGATGCACTCCTCGGCGGTATATGAGGTGACCTGGCGATGCGACGGATTGGTCGGCGGGCCAGCCGACCAGATGTGGACTTGTGCGTCGACGATCAACATAGCGTTTTCCCTCCTTTATGGCGCAGCCGGTTTTTGCCCGTGCTCCCCGGACGGCGTGCCTTGCAACCAGACATGCACCTGGGCATCGACGATCGGCATGGCGATCCCCGCGTCGGTTCTCATTCTCGCCAGTCATGCTACGCGATCTCGCACGCTTTCGGATAGTATCTCGCCGATCAGGTCTTCTCGGCAGGACGGACGCAATAGGAGCGACGTACTCGTCGCCCCGCATGGTATTAAAATAATGGTTGAAGAACAAACGGTTAATTTCGTGTATCCGCTCTCTTGCCCTTGTAGTAGGATGTGCCGTCGGTTCGCTGGCATATCACTAACCCCTGTCACTTGGAGGATGCGCGATGATCTACGAAGTCCGTACCTATACGCTGCGCCCCGGGACCCTGGCCGAATTTGAAGAGCGCTATGCCAAGCGGCTACCCTCCCGGGAAAGACACTCCAAATTGGGAGCTTTTTGGCACACCGAGTTCGGTCCGCTAAATCAGGTCATCCACGTTTATCCTTACGACGACCTGCAACATCGTACGAGGGTGCGCGCCGCAATGGCGCAGGACGCCGAGCGCAACGCGATGCCCGGCGGCGGCGAGTTCATTGCGGCGCAGGAGGCCGAGATCATGAATCCGGCGCCGTTTATGCGCCCCCTGGGCAGCCGGAATTATGGCACCGGGAACGTGTATGAGATGCGCACCTACACCTACGCCCCGGGCGACATACCGAAAGTGCTGGAGGCGTGGGGCAAGGCGATCGAGGCGCGGGAGCGGTTCTCACCCCTGGCGGCCTGCTGGACGAGCGAGCTCGGCGGGCTCAACAAGTTCGTCCATACCTGGGTGTACAAGGATCTCAATGAGCGCGCCCGCATCCGCGAGGAATCCCGCCGGCCCGGCGGTGCGTGGCCGCCGCAGGCCGGGGTGCGGCCGATCCGGCAGGAAAACAAGCTGCTGATCCCGGCGGCCTTCTCGCCGGTCCGCTAGTCGGTTCTCGCCTTGGCCGCCCCGCGCGCGGGTGGCCAAGGCGATCTTCTCTAAGCGCGGCGCGGGATCGGTCCGTAACCGAGCCGATGCCGCCCACCGGCGTCTCGGGCACCGCGCTTCCTGCGGAGGCCACGATATCGCCGATCACCGGGGCCCCTGTCGACCAAAGCGGCTTAGCCGCCCCTCCTTAACCCTCCCCCGCCTGTGCTACGGGATTCACACAAATAATATGTATTTATCAATGACTTACGATCAAGGCAATGTGGAATCCGGCGACCATCGCCGCGAGCCGATCCCAACCGGCGCGCATCGTCTTGGGCCCGGGCGGCTTGTAGTAGCAATTCCAGCCGCCCAGCCGGGCGACAATCCACGACAGCCACGCCAAGGAGCGGGGCGGGTGGGGATTCTTCTGACGCGGCGTCCTGCCTTCGAGAGTTGGCGCAATCGCATCGGCGGCCTCCAGGGTGTCCGGGCCGGCAACATCGGCGGCCGGTCTGGGGCCGCCCGCGCGGGCATCGACCAGTTGGATCGTGCGCACCGCGGCGCCGATGGCCAGCGCCCCCAACTTGAACAGGCGGTCGGCGTCATGCACCTGGACGTCCGGCAATTCCAGACCGTCACTTTTGCTGGCGCGGAAGACCTGTTCGATGCGCCAGCGCAGCCGATAGATTTGAATAATCTCTTCGGCTGCCGCCAAATCGGCGACCGGCAGGGTGGTGATCAGCCGCCAATGGATGGCCGCGGTGCCGCGCGGTGGCTGTTCCTCGCGCGCCTCGACCAAGCTCAGATCGCGGTATTCGGGATCATTGGGATCGCCCCCATTATGCGGTCGCCGCACGCGGATCGGCCCGGCCCGCAGGGTGACCGTGGCCACACGCCCCTTGTCGCCCGGGCCGCGCGGCCCCACCCGCACTTCAGCCATGCCCAGTGCCGGCCATGCCGCGGGCTGCGCAAACAACCGCGTGCCATCCGCGAGCGTGCGGTCTTGCGCCGCACGGACCACCAGTTCGACGCGCGCCGGGCGGCGCGCGAACAGCGCAAAGATGTCGCTTTCGCGATCCCCAACCACGATCAGCTGGTTGGCCCCGGCGGCGCGCTTGGCAACCACCTCGGTTGCGCTCAGCCAGCGCTGCAATTCCTTCTCGTCAAGCCGACGCTGGCGCCGCGTGGCAGCCCGCTTGCCGGCGGTTCGGGTCCAGATCGCGGCATCCAACAAGCCGACCACGGCTTCATCCTCGCGATCGACGGCGACAACCCCATGCACAAAAAAACCCGGTGTCTTCCCGTCGCCAGCGGGACCCAGACCCCGACGCGCCCGAGCGCGTCCGCTAAAATTGATCTCGGTGGTGTCCTGAACCGCGACGATCCGCCGTCCCTGACATTGCTCGCCCGTTCGCCCGCCCAGCGTCTGGATGATCTCAACCGCGGTGACCGCCGGCGAGGCCAAAAAGCGATGCGCCGCCATCTCCCCGGCGCGGTCACCACCTACCCGGCGAAACACCAAAGATCCAGTCGAAACAATCCGGTCAAACAGCCAAGCACCCCGCTCCGCTCGGCGGATATCCCCAAACTCGCCAATCCGCTCCAAAGGCATCATCCTTGGTTCTCCCCCAAACCACCATGTAGCAGCATGCACTGCACCGACCCACAAAATCTAGTGAGATGTGTGAATGCCGTAGCCCGCCTGTGGGGGAGGGAAGGCTGGGGTCCCGCTCGCGGAGATCCCGCGACAGAGACAACCAGCCAGCAATTCGGCGGGCGAGGCATTGGCCGCGTCCAGCTCGCAGCCGTCACGGTAATGCTGCACCAAGTGCCAAAGTCGCGCTTCGAACGTCTCCTCCGCTCCGGCGTGATCGCGGGCGAGCAGCGCCCTGTCAGTCTCGCGCAGATCGGGCGTATCGGGGATGCCGGCGAGCTCACCCGCAGCTGCGTCGCCGAGCAGCCACGCTCCGGCCAATGCCAGGCCGGCATCCGACCGAACCGATTGCTGGCGCAACAGGGTCGACACCGCGGCACGTGCCCTCAGCAGCGCGCGTTGGCGGGCCTCGGTCACATCGCGCGGCGCCTTGGCCTTCGTTACGCGCGCCAGCCGGGTGTCAAGAAACCGCCGCATTGGCGGCTTCCAGCGCTTTCAGCCGTCTGTCGAAATCGCTCGCTTCGAGTGCTCGAAGGTAAGTCTCGACAACCATCCCTACCTCGGCCCCTTCGGCCGGCGTGATGGCGCCTTCGGCAACCGCTGCCGTGATCGCAGCCATCGCAGCCGCGATGTCAGCGGGCTCCGCGATCGGCGGCAGATCGAGATGCACGGGCCGCGCGCGGCGTGGTGCGATGATCCGCTCGAAGCAGAGCCGCATCGCCGTCGGGTCACCATCGAGGGCGAGCGACACGGCTTTGCGGGTCAATGCCTCGACATCGCCGTCGAGCAATGCCTCGGCAATGCGCGTGGCCTTGTTCCGACATCCCGCAACTCGGCCGGTGGGGTTGCCGGATTGGCCCTTGACAAAACGGCCTTCGGGAGTTCGCTCGATCTGCTTCTGCAGGAGATTATCAGGTTCGCGAGAATTTTCTTTCACCAAATCTACCATAGCGTTTTCAGGCATTTTCAGCTCGTCTCGTTCCAAACTCCGCCTCCTTAGAATCGCTCTGAGTTGTGCGGTTGATAGCACGCCTGGTAAACTATTGTCAATTTAGCAATTATCAGGTCAGCTCTGCCGTTTCTGCATACGACGGCGAGCCGCATCGCCCTCGGCGAGCATCGAACTGATCGCGTCCATCGCCCGGATGTCGCCGGCTGACGGCGCGCTTGTCTCCCCGGTGCGGGTGGTTAATCGCAATCTTTGCTCAGCTAACCCGTCAGCGTTCCCACAACGAAATCGGCGCGCGCTGCCACACTTACCTTCGGCAACAGGATCACATCGTAGCCAAACGACGGATACACGAGGATCTTAGTCGGTGATCGGCAATTGTTGATCGAAACCATGACGACGCTCGGGGTCGGTCACATAAATCTCGTGCCACGGCGGCGCTAGTGGTGCAAATCAAACGCTTGGTACCCGGCTTGGAGGCCCCCTCTCGACCCTAAGCGGTCACTCAGCTTCGCATTCGGAATGGCTCTTCCTGCTCCGTTGCGGCCATCCATAGAGCCGGTCGCGGGGTCTCAGTGGCTTGAAAGGCCCTGGTTTGTGCAGAACCGCGAGCATCTGTGCCGCCCCGCGACGGGCACGTGGCAGCCTCTCGCGGAGAGGTTGCGCTTTGCGATCGGATCGTGGGATACTCGCGGGCGCGAGACACGACGCGGTAGACTACAAGAGAGGCGCCCATCTCCCACCGCCTTACCAGAAAGAGGTTCCGCGACGCTGCGTTGGTCAAGCGATGGCGAAGTTACGACGACGCAGTATTTGCGCGCATCGGTCTCTCCCGAAGGACCATCGAGGCGCTGCAATTTGGCCTGCAGGGCTGGGTCGTGGTCCCAGGCGATCCCGACTACGACAAAGACCGGATGCTGTCTGACGCCAGGTTCGATCCGCACCCGTGTGCGATCGTCTACTGCGTCATCGAGAACGACGTCCGTCTTGCTCTCAACGTTGCCTCTGGCAGCAACTTTCCGCCTACGATCCGTTCTGGCGGTCATTGCACGGCGGGATTTTCGGCGGGCAGCGGTTTTCTGATCAACGTCAGCAACCTGAACCCGGTGGTGATCGACCCGGTGAACATGACCGCCACAATCGGCTGCGGTTGCAACTTCGCCAAGCTGAATGCGGCGCTCGACGAGTACGGATTTCACGTTCCTGGCGGCGAATGCGACGAGGTCTGCATCGGCGGTTATATGCCGGGCGGCGGCCAGGGCTTTACCTCGCGCACCTTTGGCATGCACAGTGATAACGTGCTCGAGGTCCGGGTCATGCTGGCTGACGGCACGATTGTGACTGCCGGCCCCGGCCTGAACGAGGATCTGTGGTGGGCAGTGCGCGGCGGCGCTGGCGGCAATTTTGGTGTGGTGCTGAGCGAGATCGTGCAATTGCGCCGCCTCGGCCCGGTTTATGGCTGGGCGGTGCGCTGGCCGCTTTCGACGAACCAGGACCGCGCCAATGCGATGGATGCACTGATGCTGCTGCAGTCGCAATACATGCTGACCGCGCCGGACGAGCTGAACCCGCAGGTCATGATCTGCTACCAGAGCGAAAGCGAACCCGGCTCCCCGTTTCTGCCTTATCTGATGATTCGGGCGCTGGACACGCGCGGCGCGGGGGTGGGGCGGGCGGTATACGAGGTGTTCGGAACCCTGCCGGGAGCAACGATGCAATACGACCTCACCGCCAAGTTCAGCGTCGTCAACAAGACATTGCTCGAAAACCCGAATGAGATCCCGCAGCTTCCTACCGATGTCTGGCCGCCGGAAGACAAGCAGGCGCGCTACGTAGCTCGTGATCTGGCGCCGGAAGAATGGTTCGCACTGCTCGATTTCTATGTGACGACGCCCAATCCCTATTCATATATTTGCCTGGAACTTTACGGCGGCGCGATGAATCGGTACCCGGTCGAACAAAGCGCGTTTATCCATCGCGACAGCGCGTTCAGCGCCTTCATGGACGTGTTCTGGTACACGCCGGAGCAGCAGGCCTCCGCCGAGCAGTTCCTCGCCGGTTTCTGCCAGATCATGGAGTCAATGTGGAACGGCGAAGTCTACCAGAACTATCCTAGTCTTGCGGTTCCCGATTATCGGAAGAACTACTGGGGTCGCGCCTTTCCGGCGCTTCTCGCAGTCAAGCGGAAGTACGACCCGCAGAATTACTTTCGCTTCGACCAGGTGATCTCGCCCTACCCCGACGGCAGGACCGGAGCTGAGCCCGACAAGGACCTCTGGCCCCCGGCGGTCGCGGAAACGTTGCGACAACCGATCGACCGTCGCGTAAGCCCGAACAGGGGCGACTAGGCTGCGGCGATGGTCAGCTCCGGCAAGCCGGTGCTTGTCGACATCGACGCCTGGCTGGATGGCTTGGGACTGTCTATCTACCGCGAAGCTTTTGTCGCCAACCACATCGACGGCGAAACTCTGCCGCTATTGACGGCCGCCGATCTGCAAGAGATCGGCGTCACGTCGGTCGGGCACCGGCGTCGGCTGCTCGAAGCGATCGCTGCACTGGCGCGGCATACGCAACAGCCCGGGGACCAGGACAGGGCGCAAGCGGGTCCCGAGCCGGCTGTTTCCCACGTGCCGGCCGCCGGACGCGCCCCGGCCGTCGAGCGGCGCCAAGTCACCGTCATGTTCTGTGATCTGGTCGGCTCGACCGCGCTGTCGGCCCGTCTCGATCCGGAAGATCTGCATGATCTGCTTGCAACCTATCGCGCTTGTGTCAGCGACGTCGCCGAGCGGCACCGAGGTTTCATTGCACACTACGTCGGCGATGGTGTGCTTATCTATTTCGGCTACCCGCACGCCCACGAGCAGGACGCCGAACGTGCCCTGCGCACCGGGCTGGCGATCCTACGCTCGCTCGGCCAATTGGCGCCGATCGCGGGCGCGGTCCCGCAGGCGCGGATCGGCATCGCGACGGGGCTCGTCGTCGTCGGCCATGTAGTCGGCACTGGACCTTCCCAAGAGGTTGGCATCGCCGGGGAAACGCCCAATCTCGCGGCGCGCCTGCAGGCGCTTGCCGGGACCAACGAGATGGTTGTCGCGCAGAGTACGCGAGAGCTCGTCGGCGACCTCTTCGATTGCGTCGAGATCGGTCGGTTCGAACTTAAGGGACTGGCGGCGCCAGTATCGGCGTGGCGGGTCATCGGCGAACGCGCCGTTCAGAGCCGTTACGAC
Source organism: uncultured Alphaproteobacteria bacterium (assembly GCA_963703745.1). Taxonomy (GTDB): domain Bacteria; phylum Pseudomonadota; class Alphaproteobacteria; order ATCC43930; family CGMCC-115725; genus AP-15. The sequence goes on from CAVPFL010000005.1 coordinate 576,202, forward strand.
GCGTTGCGGTCGGGCCGGGACGGGGTGCCGCTGATCGGACGGGAGAGCGAGCTTTCGCGCATCAACGACCGGCTGAGGATGGCGCGCGGCGGATCGGGGCAGGTTGTCCTTGTCGTTGCCGAAGCGGGCTTCGGAAAATCGCGCCTTGTCGAGGAGGCGCACCGGCTGGCCGGAGGTGAGTCACGCGGGCGTCTGGTATTGCAATGCTCACCCGACCAGCGCCAGACCCCGTTCTACCCCGTGATTCGCCAGATCGAATATGCCGCGGGCATCGGGACTGAGGATGTCCGAGCCGTACGCCGGGCCAAACTGGAAGCACTGCTGAATAGGACCGGCGCCCTCTCTGCGGAACGGATAGCCGTGGTCTTGGAGCTGCTGCGGATCGAAGGGGGCGACGCACCAGCGCCGCTAACCTCGCGGCCCGGCGAGGCGCGCGCGCGGATACTGAAGACGCTACTCGATCTCGCAGAAGCGGCAGCCAGCCGCTCGGTTATTTTGATCGCGGAGGACATTCACTGGGCCGACCCGTCGACGCTGGAGTTTCTCGGCCTGCTAGTGCACACGGTTCGGAATCTGCCCGCCCTCTTCATCGCCACGACGCGCCCGGGCGGCGCCGCTGCCTGGGAAGACGAGCCGCATGTCACGGTATTGCGGCTGGACCGTCTGCCGCCGCCTGAGCTTCGTCGCCTAGTCCACAATCTGACGGGGCCCGACAGGCTCTCCCCGCGTATCGTCGAGCAGATCGTTTCACGCTCCGATGGCGTTCCGCTCTTCGCGCAGGAGCTCACTCGCGGGATCCTGGCAAGAGACGGGGGGCAGAATGGCACGCCCACGATTCCTTCGAGCTTGACCGAATCGCTGTTGGCGCGACTGGACGCTCTCGATCACGGCCGTGAGACGGCCCAGCTGGCGGCCGTGATCGGCCGCGAATTCCCGCTCGATCTGCTGATCGCGATCTCGCCGGAAAACCCGAACGAGGTGCGCAGCGCTATCAGGCGTCTGGTCGAAGCCGGCATTTTCGTCAAGCGACACAGCACCTTCGGTGAAGCCGCCAGCTTCCACCACGCGCTCGTGCGTGATGCCGCCTATGAACTGCTGCTGCGGCGCGAGCGAGTCCGGCTCCACGAAAAAGTTGCAACCGTGCTTGAGAAACAGTTCCCGGATATTGCCGCTGCAATGCCACATCTGGTCGCCCACCACTTCACGGCTGCAGGAGTTCCGGCAAAGGCGATCGATTATTGGGAGCAAAGCGGCGCCGCCGCGGCCCAGCAATCGTCGCCGATCGAAGCGGTCTCGCATTTCCAAAAGGCGATCGAATTATCGAAGCAGCTACCGTTGGGGCCAGACCGCGACGAGCGCGAGCTTGCACTTCGACTGCGGCTGATCGGCCCTTTGATAGCCGCGCGCGGTTATGCCTCGCCCGAGGTCGTCGATGCTGTCGAGCAGATGTTGGATCTGCACCGTCGCTCGGGCTCCAGCCACCCGATTGTGTCCGCGCTGAGTTTGAAATGGCTTGGTCAGCTCGGCGGCGGCGATCTCGATGCCCTCTACGAGACGGCTCTCCAGATACGCGGGGCCGCTGAAGACGCCACCGAAAGCGACCGTCTGCTGGCACATCGCATCGTCGGCTCGACACTGCTGTTCCGTGGCGAACTCACCGCGGCGGTCAATGAGCTAACGGCGTTTATGGAACTCTATGATCCCCGCGCGCACGATTCCGATCTTGCCAGAATCGGGGTAACCAACCATGCGGAAGTGGTCATGCTCTGCCTGGCGGAGTGCTACACGCTGATGGGCCGCTTCGAGGAAGGCGAGCGGTGGCGACAAGCGATGTTCGCGCGCGCGGAAGAACGGCATCACGTTTCGACCCTGTGCCAGAGCCTCGCCTTTGGCGGATGCTGGCTTGCAGCACTTACCTGCAATGTGGAACAGCTCGCATTCTACGCAGCCGAGCTGCGAAGACTGGTCATGCGGCACGATCTTGGCCTGTGGCGGGGCCATGCGGATCTGCTCTCGGGCCTGGCGGAGATTAATCGCGGCGATGTGGAGGCGGGTTTCGGTGTCGCGCGGGGCGGGATCGACGCGCTGATTGCCGGCAACGCTTATCTTCTGACTACGTGGTGCATGCTTTACGCCGAGGCTTGCGAGCACAACGGCCGGTTTGAGGAGGCGCTCGAGCTTCTCTTGCTCGTGGGGCAGCGCATCAAGGCGGGAGAGCGTTGGCTCGCCGCGGAGTTTCACCGTTTGCGCGCCAGGCTAAACGCCGCGCGCGGCGGTAAGCCGAGCGCCGTCAAGGCCGATTTTGACCAGGCGCTCGCGGTCGCGCGCAAGCAGGAGGCGGGACTTTTCGAATTTCGCGCCCGGACGGATCTCGAACGCTGGCTGCAAACGTCTTCGTTTTCGGCATGAAGAGAGCCCATCGGCCCGTTTGGGCTAACCTCGGTTCCCTTGGCACTCCCTAAGCTAGAACACTCCTGGCTGTCTTCAGCGCGGCGGCTCTCGCCGGAGCCGCCACAGCATATCACGTGTGGAGAGTAACGAAATGACGGTTAGAAGTCGAATTGACCAGTCGCCGGAGGTCGGCCGAATGACCGTTCTCGGCGCTCTGCCGCCATTCACGGACACCAGGGCGAAGGACCCCTTGCCACCCGGAGCCGACCTTCGGAGCGGGTTCTAAGTGTCATGTGTGGACGACCCCGTCGAAGGCCACCATCGCCCTCATCACCCCGTCAGCTGCGGCAACCGCTGATGGGGGTTCCTTCGGCCTCAGGCTGCGCCACCTGGGCCTGCTGCCGGCATGCGATAGGCTTCTCCGCGCACGAGCAAAGCCCATACGATCCGCGCCATTTTGTTAGCCTGTGCCACCGAGACGAGCCGTGCGGGGCGGCGTTCGAGCAGGCTCTTGAGCCAGCCAGCCTCGGCTGTGGATTTGCTTCGCGAATGCCGGATCACCGCGGTCGCACCCAGCACGAGTAATCGGCGCAGGTAGTGATCGCCCTGTTTGGAAATCCCTCCCTTGGCGCTGTTTGCCGCCGCTGCTGTGCTGTCTGGGCACCAGCCCGATCCAGGCCGCAAGTTGCCGAGCGGAGTGGAATTGAAAAGGGTCGGTAATAGTGGCGACGATCGCCGATGCCGTGATCGGCCCGACACCGGGAATAGTGGCGAGCCGGCGGCTGGCCTCGTTGTCTTTGTGCCAAGCCACGATTCGCTACCTCGATCTCTTTCACCCGCCTGTCCAGTGCCTCAAGTTCCGCGGTCAACCCGCGAAGCGCCTCGCGGGCCAGCACCGGCACGTTCGTCGTATCCTCGCCTAATGGCACCGCCACCAGGTCTGCTACGCGTGCTATGCCCTGAGGCGCGATGATGCCCAACTCGGCCATGTGCCCACGTAGGGCATTCACTAGCATCGTTCTTTGCCGCACCAATAAGTTGCGCGTTCGGTGCAACATCAATACGGCTTGCTGTTCAGCGGTCTTGATGGGCACAAAGCGCATCGTCGGTCGGGTCGCAGCCTCGCAGATCGCCACGGCGTCGGCCGCGTCGGTTTTGCCGCGCTTGACGTAAGGCGCCACGTATGAGGGCGGCATCAATCGTACCGATGCGCCTGCGCGAGCATGTCAAGCGTCGGCTCACCGGAAGTGGTTGGAGATCCGGCTCAATCCTCGGGCAACGTGAAGACCGCACACGGCGAGGCGATGCCGCGGAGTGCATGAGTTCCGAGCGCAATCAATGGCGTTTCGGTCTCGGCGGCAAACGCGCCTGACACAAGGACCGTCTTCCCGAGCGGCCGGCACAGCCCCTCCAACCGGCTTACCAGATTGACGGCAGGGCCGATCGCCGTGAAATCGAGGCGATCGGCGGCGCCAATATTGCCCCACAGCATCTCTCCGAGGTGCAGGGCGACGCCAAAGGGCAAAGGCGGCAACCCTTGCCGACGTCGCTCCTCATCCAGATGCGCCATCCCGGCCCGAGCGGCGGACACCGCCCGCAGAGCAGCATCGCAGGCGCCGCGCGGCTCCCCTCCGGAAACCGGAAAGATCGCCAATACGCCGTCGCCGATAAATTTCAGCACCTCGCCGCCAAAGGCGTGAACCGCACCGGCGATCCGATCGAACCAGGCGTCGAGAGCCGAGATGACCTGGAAGGCGGGATTGCTATCCGAGAGCGCCGTGAAGCCGCGCAGATCGGCAACAAGCAGCACCGCCTGGATGGTCTCGCCGATACCGCGTCGCAAGGGAGCCGCCAGCACCCGCGCGGCACTACGCCGGCCGAGATAGGCTTCCACGGTCGCCGTCAACGTGGCGCGTGCGGCGAAAACGGCAAGAGGGGTAGCGGCAAAGCGCGCGGCCTGACGCAGTTGATTGGTCTCGCTCAGCGTGAATTGACGCGGCCCGATCCAGCTGAGCCAAGGCCCATCTCGCCTCGGCCCGATCGTGTCCTGATGCACGCGGCCGGCCGCAATTCCGGCGAGCCAGCGCCGGCCGGCATCGTCAAGTGGGCTTGCCCCCTGCGTTGCCGCCGGTCCTCCCGGCGCGAACCCCAAGGCCTCGATGACCTCTCCGCTCTCGGCGCGCCACAGCCAGGTGCGCCTAGCAATGAGCGGGTGCGGAACTTCAAGCGTCAGCGCGCCGCCCGCGAGCGGCAGGCCATCCTCGACCAGATGCGCGCCGAGCTCCGCCAGCAGCCGGTCGGCGCCCGCGGTCTCGGCGGCCGCATCGATGAGCCAGCAGAGCGTCGGAGAAAGCTGCATGGAGCGATCATGGGTTGACCCGCCATCCTTGTCACCAGTTCGGTTGGCGACGACCTTTAGCACCGGTCATCCGCGCAGCTCAGCCTAGGAGGCATTGATGCCAGAACCGCTCGTGGTCAAACGCGAAGTCCAGATCGCCGCCCCGCCGGCCACCGTTTTCGCCTTTCTGACTGATCCTGACAGGATCGTAAGCTGGATGGGTGTCGAGGCGACGACCGAAGCGCATCCGGGCGGGCTCTATTTTCTCAAAGTGCGCAGCGACCGTGCGGCGCGCGGCGAATTCCAGGAGGTCGTGCCGGTCCACCGTCTCGCCTATAGCTTCGGTTGGGAGGGAGATGAAGAGGTGCCGCCGGGGTCGAGCCTGGTTGAGATCGACCTTGTCGACCGCGATGGCGGCACCTTACTGCGCATGACCCATAGCGGTCTTCCGAACGCGGAGCAGTGCGCCGGTCACGATCGGGGTTGGGCGCATTACCTGGGCCGGCTCGCCATTGCGGCCACAGGCCGAAACCCGGGCATCGATCGGGGCCCAGAGCCGCGCGATATTTAACTAGGTGGATACCTGCTCAAGGACCACCCGAGACTGCTTGACGCCGAAGGTCCGGATCACGATCGCCGGGATCAGCGAGCCGGGGATCAGCAGCCATACGAACCAACCCAGATGGTTCGGCCCCCACGCATAGAGTGGGCCGAGCAAGGTCACTCCGCCCCAGGCGCCCAGATGCCCTAGACCATCGGTCCAGGCAAACGCAGTCGCGCGAATGCGGGTCGGATAGGCGACTGCCGTGTAGTTGTACAGATTGAACAGCCACAACGAGACGCCGATCCGGCTGAGCACAAAGAAGCCGGCGATGACCCACAGATTGGGCGCCAGATAGACGACGACAAAGGTTGCCGCGAATAGACAGGCCATGGCGCACAACACGTCGCGGCGTTCGATCCCTTCGCTGATCCGGGCATTGACCTGAAAGGCGAAGAACACGACGACCGAGCCGACGACGAAGGTCAGGAACACGAAATGAGCGCTTGCGCCATGGTCGACCATGTAAACCGCTGCAAAGGCACCCGATCCGTAAATCATTCCGGCATAGCCCAGGAGCCAGCAGGTCAGCGCCACGATCGTGCGGCCGCGATACTGCGGGTTGCGGAATATCTCTTGCCAAGCCCCTTTTTCGGCGACGACGACCGGGTGCATGTCCTCGTCCGGCTCAGGCAGCGGCCGGCCGATGGCGCGGCGGCAGCGCTCTTCGAGCTCGGCCATCGCGCGCTCAGCTTCCGCGTGATGGCCATGGGTTTCGAGCCAACGCGGCGACTCCGGCAGCAGCCAGCTTAGCAGCGGCAGCAGCACAACGATTAGGAACACCGCGCCGACCCACAGGTAAGCCTGCCAATAGTCCGGGATCAACCAGAAGGCGAGCAGATTCACCGATCCCGCGACCAGTGCGGTTACACCCTGCGATGCCAGCAGTACCCTGTTACGGATCGCCGAGGAGGTCATCTCGGACAGGTACACCGCCTGCGTCGTGATGATGCCGCCGGCGCCCAATGTGCTCAGCACCGACAAAAACACCATTCCCCAGAAATTCGTCACATACGCGAACGGCCAGATGCAGATCCCGCCCAACAGGGTCGCCAGCAGGATCGCCACGCGCCGGCCATACCGGTCGGCGACCCAGCTCATCAGGTAAGCGCCAAGCAGGATGCCGAGCCCGACCTGCAAGGCCTGGATGACCGCATATTGATCGACGGTGATGATGTTGCGCGGGCGCCAGACGAACGGGTAGAGCCGGGCGCCGATGCCGTCGGTATCGAAGATGATAAAACCCCAGGTCACTGTGACCAGGATCGCCAGCCGCCATTGGACGGCGGTTAGCGGCAGGCGGTCGATGCGGGCGGCGATATGGCCGTGGATAGGAGCGCGCTGGTTCGATGCGGCTGCCAAAGTCGATGTCGACATCGTCTCCCCCCTTCCGAATTGGATTGGTTGCCGGCCTCCGAGCTTATTCCCGGCGGCTTCATCACCGCCAGCGCGACAACCACGGCCTGGCTGCATCATGAACAGTCGCTGGGTGCGGCGCTGCGAAATCGGGATCTGATCCGGGCCGCGCGCCAGCCCCGAAGGCGCTGCGGACGAAGACGCGCTTGAAGGCGGACGACCGCGCTCGCCGCCAAGGTCGAGCAACCGTTTTCGGTTCAATCAAGGAACTTCGCCGGGGGGCGCGGCAGCCCGTTTCCTGATGGCGAGGTTAGAAAGGAAGACGGAGCGTTTCGTATACGAATGCGATGCGGAAATCGTGGTACCCTCACCCGGCGCCCCGGTGGTCGGCCCATTCCGCGGCGAGCCCGAGAGCGCTACAACCTTGCCTCGGTCGACGGATCGAATAGCGAGAAGTGATCCGCGAGCAGTTGCAGCCTGACCCAACCAGACAGCCCGCGCGCCACTTGCGGGATCAGGCGGGCGGACAGGCGATGCTCGCCGAAATGGAACCAGCCCAGCGTGTCGGCGCCCATCGGCTCCATGAACAAGGTTTCCGCCTCGATCGTCCCGTCCTGAGCAAGCACCACATGTTCCGGGCGAATCCCGAGCACGACCTCCTGTCCGTCCGCGGGTGACGAGCGGAACCGATAACCATTGAGCGCCAATTGCGCGGAACCGACGTGAACCTCACCTGCCATCAGGCGCCCGCGCATAAAATTCATTGCCGGTGAGCCGACGAAACTCGCGACGAATAACGTCGCCGGTGCCTCATATACATCGTCCGGCACCGCGTATTGCTCAATGCGCCCGGCGCGCATTACGGCGATGCGCGTTGCCAAAGTCATCGCCTCGATCTGATCATGCGTCACGTAAAGGATGGTGGCACCCAGTTCTTTGTGCAGGCGCTTAAGCTCCACCCGCATCTCGGCTCGCAGCTTTGCATCGAGATTGGAGAGCGGTTCATCGAACAGAAACACCTTCGCCTGCTGCACCAATGCACGCCCAATAGCGACGCGCTGGCGTTGTCCGCCCGAGAGCTGCGACGGCTTGCGGTCAAGCAGTTCGTCGATCTGTAACAGATTGGCGGCCCAGTTGACCCGACGCGCGACCTCGCGCCGCGGCACCGAGCGGACGCGCAAGCCGAACGAGAGGTTCTTGCGGACGCTCATCGTCGGATAAAGCGCATAGGACTGAAAGACCATCGCAATGCCGCGCTTGCTTGGCTCGCGATGCGTCACATCCGTACCGTCGATCTCAATGATCCCAGCGTCGGTATCCTCCAAACCGGCAATTACATTGAGCAACGTGGACTTCCCGCAGCCGGACGGGCCAAGCAGAACCGTGAAATCACCCGCATCGATCGGCAGGTGGATGTCCTTCAGCACATGCAGATGCCCGAAGGACTTGGAGAGGCCGGAGACCGAGACGGCGGACATGTCAGCCTTTTACCGCGCCGGCCGTGATCCCGCGCACGAAGTAACGACCGGAGACGAAATAGACAATCAAGGGAGGCAAAGCGGTCAGGAGCGCTGCCGCCGTATTGACGTTGTACTCGATGATGCCGGTCGAGGTCGTGGCGATAGCATTAAGCTGTACCGTCATCGGGATATTGTCGCGCCCCGCGAAGATCAAGCCGAGCAGATAGTCGTTCCAGATGCCGGTGGTCTGCAGAATGGTCGCAACGATCAGGATGTTCACCGACATCGGCAACATGACGAAGATAAAGATGCGCCAGAACCCGGCCCCGTCGATGCGCGCGGCCTTAACCAGCTCCTCCGGCAGCCCGACATAAAAATTACGAAACAGCAGGGACGTCACGGGAAGACCGAACACCACGTGCACCGCGACAATGCACGGCAGTGAGCTGTAAATGCCGATTGTACTGAATGTCTTGACCAGCGGATAGAGGATCACCTGGTAGGGAATGAAGGCGCAGATCAGCAACAGCAGCATGATGCCGTTGGCGCCGCGAAGGCGCCAATGCGAAAGCGCATAGCCGGTGATCGACCCCGCCAACACCGAGATGATCACGCTGGGGATCAGGATGCGCACCGAGTTCCAGAAGCCGACACGCACACCGCCGCAGTTCAGTCCGGTGCAGGCGGACGACCAGGCCTTGATCCAGGCGGCGATGCTTGGCGCCGTGGGCAACGTGAAGATCGAGAATGTTCGCACCTCATCCGACGTTTTCAACGACGTTGAGACCACCACCAGCAGCGGGATCGAGAAGAATAGGCATACCCACACCAGCAGCGTATAGAGCCCGATCCGCCCGATGCGGGCATGCCGGCTCGCCGTCGTCATCGGTTCTTCCGCGCCAGCTCGAAATAGAGATAGGGCGAGAGGATCGCCAGCACCGACCCCAGCATGACCGTCGCGGCCGCTGAGGCCTGGCCGATATTGGCGCGCTCGAACTCGAAATCGACCACGAATTTTCCGGGGAGATCGGAGGAGAATCCGGGCCCTCCGTTGGTCATCGCCACCACTAGGTCGTAGCTTCTGACCACGGCGATTGCGATCAAGACCAGACAGGTGACGATCAACGGCCGCAGCACCGGAAGCACGATGCTGACATAGGTCCGCCAGGTCGGGATGCCCTCGACGCGGGCGGCGCGCCAGATCTCGCGGTCGACGCCGCGCAATCCCGCCAGCATGATCGCCATAATCAGACCTGACTGGTGCCAGACGCCAGCGAACACCAGGGTATAGATCGCGCGTTGGGGCTGCGTGATCCAGTCGAACACGAATCCGTCCCAACCCAAGCTGCGCACGAACTGCTGCACGCCGATAGTCGGACTGAGCACCCATTGCCAGGTCAGGCCGGTGACGATGAAAGAGATCGACAATGGGTAGAGCATCATGGTGCGGAAAATGCCTTCGAAGCGCACCGCGCGATCGAGCAGCACGGCGAGCAGGACGCCGAGGCCGAGCGTTCCGATGATGTCCAAGGCGCCGAACAGGAACATGTTGCCGTAGGCGACCTGCCAGCGCGGGGTGGCGAACAGGCGCTCGTATTGCGCGCTTCCGGCGAAGGTGTAGATCGGCAGCAGGAAGGACCGCGTCATCGAGATGTACACGGTCCAAATGATGCTAGCGTAGTAGCACCCCAGCATCACCAGGATTGTCGGGATCAGTGCGATCTTTGCGGCGAAGCTGCGGGTGCGGTAGGCGCGGCCGCGCAGCGGCGTGACGACGCTCGTCGGCGGGCGCGACAGCGACGATGCGCCGATCTCTTCCTGCAGGTGCACCGACACGAGGTCAGTGCCCGGCGTCCGCGATGATCGAGGAGAGTTGCTTTGCCGCGTCCGCCGGCGTCATCGCGGGCTTGCTCCAGTAGTTACCCAACAGGTCCTCGATCTGCCCCTGGATGTCCGGGCTGAACGCCAGCGCGAAGTTTGGCAACTGGTTCACGGCGCCCCCCGCCATCACCTTCTGGCCAAGCTGTCCGCAAGCGTCCAGTTCGGCGACCTCGGCGTCGAGCCGCGACGGTATCGAGCCTTTGAATTTGTTGAACTCGGTCTGCACCGCCGGGTCCATCATCAACATGGCCAGCTTGTCTTGCGCCACCTTTTGATCGGGCTTGTCGTTTTTCGGGAACGCGAACACGTCGACGGTCATCACGTAGGCGTCTTGGTTGCCGGGCGCCATCTGGCAGCCGAATTCCTTGTTAACAACCTTGTTAGCGGCGGCGAAATCCCCCTTCGCCCAATCTCCCACTATCATCAACGCCGCCTTGTCGGTCTCCACCAGCGCCAGCGAGTCATTCCATTTCCGGTTGGGGCTGCCGGCGTCGACGAATGGGCGGACCTGCGCCATGATGTCAAACACGTGCTGCAGGCCCTCGCTTCCCGCGGCCTTGGCGTCGTGATCGACAAACACCTTGCGATACAAATCCTTGCCGCCGGCGCCCGCCAGGACCGCCGCGAACAGCCAGTCGAGCTGCTGCGCATTTGCGCCAAGGGCGATCGGGATGAAACCGGCTGCCTTGATCTTCGGCGCGTCGGCGAGGAACTCGTCCCAGGTCTTCGGGGGTTGCATCTTCAGGTCATTGAATACCTTGATGCTGTAGAATTGGTAGTTCGCGCCGTGGATATTCACCGGCACCGCGATGACGTGACCGTCATAGGTCATGTTCTGGACCAGCAACGGCGGCAAGTTGGCCAGCCAGTTGCCCTTCTTTGCCTGCTCGTCCAATGAGGTGAGGATGCCCTGCTCCGCCAGTTGGCGGATCGCCACACCGATATTCCACTGCATCGCGGTCGGCGGATTGCCCCCGGCGATGCGGTTCAGCGCCGCCGCGTGCTCCGCTTGTGGTCCGACCGAGGCATCATCGATCCAGTGTCCGCCGCGCCTGTCGTACTCCTTTGCGAACACCGCGACCGCTCGGGACTCACCGCCGCTCGTCCACCAATGCATGACGTCGGCATCCTGCGCATCGCTTCGATGCGCGCAGATTAGGGCGCCCAAAAATGCCGAAGCAGTGACCAGCGATCTCAGCATTTTTTTTCCCTCCCCAAAATTGTCTTTTGATAGCGATAACACAGGATCATCCGATCTTGCTCCACGGCGCTCTCATGAGGCTGCGACCTGATGCGCCGGCTGCGTCGACCCCTCGGCCCCCAGAATGTCGTCGGCTATCTTCTCAGCCGCCATCATGGTTGGGAAATTGGTATTGGCGCAGGGAACGACGGGAAAGATCGACGCGTCGACGACGCGCAGCCCGTGCACGCCCCGCACACGCCCCTGATGGTCGGTCACCGCCATCGGATCGTCGTCAGCCCCCATCCGGCAGGAACACGAGCAGTGCCAAACGCCCACTGTCGCGCGTTTGATATATGTCTCCAGCGCCTCGTCATCCTTGAGCGCATGCACCAGTCCGGCCGACTCCATGATAAAGCCGCGAATGATGGCTCGCCGCAGAAAAGACGGACCGTCCATCAATGTTGCACCGATGCTGGTGAGGACACGGTTTTTAGTGTTGTAAGTACTGACCTTACGGATCTTGTCGGTAAAGCTTGCTGGGAACGCATCAGAGGTCACCGCTGTCAAGGGTGGCAGCTCATGCAAGGCAGCGATCTCTCGAAAACCTTTTGCCAGCCGCACCAGATCGCGATGATCGGACAGCAGATTGAAATCGACGACGGGTTCTTGCCGCCAGTCAGCAGACGACAACCGAACCTGTCCAGTCTCGGAAAAGGTCTTGTTGACCCACAGGGTGATCACCGCGATCCGGTCACCGATGGCATGCCACGCTGATTTGTTCGATACGGTCAGCGCCATGTCGCCCGGCGGCGCGCCGTCGACTCCGGAGGAAAAGCGCATGCCGAGATGCAATGAGCGCTTACTGTATGGGTTTTTACGTGCATCCGGCTTGAGATACGACGAAATCGATATTGACGGATGGTCCATCAACCGGTGGCCAACACCAGCGCGGGCTGCCCGCACGGCGATACCCACGTCGCGCAAATGCCCCACCGGTCCGATGCCCGCCCGCAGCAACATCGCCGGCGAATGAATAGCCCCACTGCACAGAATTACCTCATTGCCGCGAAACTCCACTGCCTTGTGGCCGACGACGGCGCGAACGCCGACACAGCGTGTATCTTCGAACAGGAGTTCGCTGACCTGCGCCTCGGTTTGCACATCGAGGTTGTCGCGTTGCCTGACCGTGGCACCGAGATAGCCGACCGCCGCAGAGACACGCCGATCATATAAGTTGGACATGGCCAGTGGGTAATATCCGTCCTGGAATTCTCCATTCTGGTCACGCAGGTAACGGTAGCCCGAGAGCTTGAACGCTTCCGCCACCGCCTTCGCGTAGTCCGACCAGTTCTCCGGGAAGACCCGCCGTACCGGGATACGGCCTTCAGCACCGTGCAATGGCCCGTCGAAGTCGATGTCGCGCTCGACCTTCTTGAAGTAGGGAAGTACGGTTTCCCAGCGCCAGCCGCTGGCACCGCGCCGCTCCCACTCATCGTAATCATGGGGAGCCCCGCGGTTGGCCAATTGACCATTGATCGAGGACCCGCCTCCCAGGACACGTGCCTGCTCATAGCGAACGAGACGAGGACGTGGCGCGTCCGGATCGTTGTGCGGCATGGCCTCAGTGGTGACGCGCAGTTGGCCCCATATGAAGCGTGGATCGCCCGAAGCAAATCCCGAACGACTGTCGAGGATGGCCTCCGGGACGCGGCCGTCAGGCGTGTCCTCCCCCGCTTCGCATAGCAGGACCTGATTGGCGCTCCGTGCCGAAAGCCGGCTGGCAAGAATGGACCCTGCCGATCCGCCTCCCACGATGATGTAATCGTAGATCCTCTGCATGGGCGCTTCCTGAGGGGAGACGGTGATAGTAATCGGTTAGATTTGTGTCAAGGCAGCTCGCCGAAGAGATAAACGCTTGAACCGAATCCGCTGCTATCGGGAACGGCTGGTAAGGAGCATCAACGATCTACGGCGCCAACTTGCCGAGCGCACAGCAGAGCGTGACGAGCTGCTCGCCCGATAGTTCGCGACAGCCGAAGTCCTCCAGCTCATCAACTCCGCCCGGCCCTGGCCCAGGTTGGAGGCGGGCTAGGAGGGAAGGTGGCCGCAAAGCTATCGCCGGGCGGTTCGACGAGGCGCTTGATGCCATCAAGCAAACCGTCGTGTCACGTTCATCCTTTCGAGGAGGCCTCGCCTGTGACATCAGCCAGCGCCACAGCAACTTCGTCCCCTAGGCGTTGACTCGTGCAATGCTCCACAAATAATCCAGGGTGTAGGGGTGTTTCAGCGATGTCGCCTGTCGGTAGCTTGCGTAAGCCATCCGGCTTTTTCTCACCGAGAAGTTTCTGTGGACTTGTGTTGGTCATCATTGCGTTGCAAGCCGTGGCCAAGGCTGCTGCTGGTATCGGTCTTTTCGCAGATGGAAGCTATTTCTTGCTTCGAGTGCTTGCTTACCATCAAATATCCGACACTGCGCCTTGGCGCAGGTGGCTCGCGCATGTCGTGTTGGAAACGCCGCTCCTCCTGGCACTCGAGGCCGGGCTTCAACGGATCAATCTTATTATCTATTTTTATTCGTTTTGCCTGGTTGCTATACCGGCTGCTCTGTGGATTATTTCGTTGTGGAAGCTGCGATTATCGCCTTTCTTTTGGCCTTTCTTGATGATGTTCTCTATTGTTCATCTGAATTGCGATCTATTTGCGATTGGTGAGTATAATCTGGCATCTGCTATAGCCGCCGTGGATATGGCGATCCTTCTGCAGCCAGCCCCCCTCATAGCAGGGGATGCTGTGCTTCTAGTCGCCAGTAGTGTGGTTACGGTGAACACCTACGAGTCATTCGTATTTCTCGGACCACTTTTGGCCGGTGCAGCGGCTGCCAGGATGGTGTCGACAAGATCCTATGGCTCGTTTGGATTTCCTATCCGCGGCCCATCCGTTGCTGACGTGCGGATGGTCTCCGCAAATAGGTATAATGGTGAAGTGGGCTGGCTTTGCACGGCAATGTTTTTCTTTGCTTGTGCAACGGTCAGATCGGGTTGGGCCATTGCCTTCCCGTACGACGCTGAGATGCGCGCAGATGCCGCTAATATTCTGTCTCACCTTGATAATCTACAGCTCGTAATTTCTATGGCAGTAGGTGTTCTCTATGCCGTGCAGTTATATTTTGGGCAGCGAACATCAACGGCCTCACGTTTAATCTCTACGATCGCACTGACGACTGGACTGGGACTTGCCCTTCTACTTGTCCATCCTGCGACCTGGGCGTCGGCCAATCAATACTATGGTAGCCGGGCACTATGTAGCGGCGTATTGTTTGTCGGTCTTGCGGCGGTTGCCATCTGGCACTTTGGCACTCATGCGTACTCCGACGAAGCAGTCATCTCTCCAGCCAAGATGCCGCGTACCGCGTGGGCTATGCCGGCGCTCGTGCTCGGCGCCCTCCTGGTTCCCAATCTCACCCATGCGATCGGGTTCTATAACTTTCTCAGGACCTTCCACAGCCAAGTTGTTTCCCGCACCGGTTTCGTTCCGATAGAGGCAACCCCCCTGTTGGACGGAGAGTTTGATTGGGCGTGGACTAATCCGTCTCTTAGTCTTCTCCTTCGCGACAACCCAGGGCAGGCCATAATTTTGAATCCTAGCTCATACCATCCTGGGCTGCTCTGGGGATGGGAAACGTTCGATCCGCGAAAGTCGATGCCCGACCTTTCTCAGTATCGATTAAATGCTTCGTCCCTATTCTTTAGGTAATCCTTACTTGGACAGGAGAAAGGCGGTTTCATCGGGTGTTTCAAGTTCCGCGGGGTGCGGAACAAGCGCGGCAGCGGATCACCGCATATCAAAAGCCTGCTGGCGTCCGCCGACTCATCGGGGTCGGTCGCCTAGCCGAACGCAGAGCCGTATGTGCGCGTGGGCCTGGATGCCGCCGCTATACTGAACAGGCAACCTGCTTGCCTGACTGCGAGTCAAGCGTGGCGTGAACGGACTTGATCACGTCGCTCTTGACGAGCGCTGCAACGTCGTCGGCAGTGGAGAAACCAACCACGATCTCGAGCGTGTCGCCAGCGGGGCGGTCGAGTAGCACGCTCGGGGCGGGGTCGGCGAGCACGCGCGGGTCGGCGCTGACAAGACTGCGCACGCGCTCGATTGCCGGATCGAGATCGGCGTTGTCCGGAATATGAAAGCGGATCTCGCCGGTATGTGGCGGTGCCGGATAAATGCTGAAATTGCGCAGCGGCTGACCCCACACACCACCGTTCGGCACGATCAGCTGCACTTTGTCGTCGGTGATCAGCTCGGTCCAGAATAGCGAAAGCTCTTTGACGGTGCCGAGGCTGCTGCCGCCGACCTGGACTTTGTGACCGATCCGAAAGGGTCGGAAAATCAATAGCATAACACCGGCGGCCAGGTTAGAAAGCGTGCCCTGCAAGGCCAGACCCACCGCGAGGCTAGCAGCGCCGAGGATCGCGACGAGGCTCGTCGTTTGGATGCCAAATTCCGACAGCACCGCGAGCACCGTCACGGTCAAGACCAGGTAGCGGGCGAGGCTGCCGAAAAAGCTTTGTAGCATCGGATCGATATGCGGCGTCCGCCGCAGCATCCTCACGACGAGCAGGTTGGCCCTGCCCGATAGCAACAAGCCGATCAGCAGTATCACAATCGCCGCGAGCGCGTTCAGCGCGTTGCTGACGATCAGCGGCAGCAGCGTGCTCACATCGGCGATTGCATGTTGGGCTTTGTCCTCCAGCATCGCTCGGCCTCTCCAGTCGCCATATGCATCGCAAACGCGGCGCGGCGGCGGATGCACCCACTGCCAAGCTGGTGTTCACATCGAAATCACAACGTGCCGGGAGTGGGTTGGTGGTCGCGGCTGCCGTTTAACCCGGCGAGGAGCGGATCAGAGAGACACTTTCACAGCCGCGAATAGTAGCGGACGCTGCTGCTTCAGCCTTCCTGATCGGCGCCGACGACGAGGTGGCATTCGTGCACCTCTCCGCGCGGGATGCGCAATTCGTCGGTCGGGTTGAGTTGGCGCAACACCAATGTGTCGCCCTCCCAGCCGACGAATTGCTTGATCAGCACCGCGTGGTCTGCCTTGTAGACGACGACGTCGCGGCCGCGGGTCGGCGGTTTGAAAGGGTTGACATGTAGGAGCCAACCCGGCTCGTAACGCGGCTCCATGCTGTCACCAACCATGTAGATCGCATAGGCCGCGCGCACGCCGCCGAGATTGGCAGGGCGCGGGGTGTAGCCGATCGGTCCGTCTTCGAGAAACATTTCTTGATCGCCGCCACCGCGCGCGGCGCTGCGGATTGGGATCTGATCCGGGCCGCGAGCCAGTGCCGCAGGCGCTGCCGACGAAGACCCGGTCGATGGCGGACGACCGCGTCCACGCGGCATCTCACCGGCCGGGGGCGGAACCGTGGCCTCGACGGCATGACGGAGCACCTCCTCTGGCGACACGCCGAGAAACTCGGCGATGTGCACCGTCTCTAACTGCTTCATCTGGCGCTCGCCCTTCATCATCCGGGAGACCGCCGAGGGCGCCAGCCGAAGGTGGCGCGCGAGATCCGCCTGCGTCGCGTTGACCCGCTCCAGCGCCTGATGAAACCACCGACCGTCCATAATGCGTCCCCCGCAATTTGCCATATTGACACCGAGATAATCAACGCTACCATGCCGGTGTGATCCTGACAAGTGATTTAGTGCGAAAACGGAGACACTTATGGAAATTTCGTCGATGCCGGTTGGGTGGGAGGATGATCAGGGCGAGACCGGTTGCGCGTATCTTCTGGGTGAATGCGGTGAATGCGACGACCGCCGGATTTGTGGCGCTCCGCGAAAGGCGGTCTCGCCATCGCGAAAGGCGCTTTCACCCTATTGCCCGGAGCATCATGCGCTCTGCCATGCCGCTTATGGCAGCGAGGCCGAGGCTGGCCGTCTGCGCGAGGTTGAAGCGATCGCGAAAGTCGTCGGCGGCCGCCGCAGCCGTGATACAGCCGGGCCTTCGCGGCGATTTCTGAGACGGCTCGAGGAGGCTGCTCGTAGTTCTTTGCGAGCAACCTGTTCATGATTTGTTCAAAGCTCCGCCCATGACTCGCCGTGATCCTCGCCGCGTTGCGGTCCCGATCAGCGAAAACGTCGCGCTGACGCCGACCCCGGAACGCCGCCAACACGGCATTGTCGAACGCTTGGAGCGGCCGATCGCCGACGAATCGGGTCGTCCCGCGCGGCCGTATCGCGCCGTCGACACGCTCGCGACTATGGAGCGTCGCGGTTCGATTACCGCCGGGATGCGACAGGCCGGTGAGGATTTCCGGGCGCGCTTTGCAACTGCCCAACTCGACCCGTTGCGAGCCCCCGATTGGTCGCGACTAAGAGTTGGCATCTCGTCGAGATTCCGCGCCGGGGACGGGCCTGGCTTGCGGATCGAGAGCGCACGCGACGTCGTCTGGCGGGCCATTTTGGCGGTCGGCGGCATCGGTTCGCCCGCCGGCTCATGCCTATGGCATGTCGTGGGCTGGGAACGGTCGCTGAAAGAATGGGCGCTCGAGCAGGGCTGGAGTGGCCGCCGGGTCAGTCAAGAGGCGGCGTCGGGGATCCTAATCGCGGCGCTCGGTGCGCTCGAGGCGCATTTCGGCATGGCGCGTGATTGCGATGTTAGCATTTCCTGATTGACAAATCCGGATCGATCTGCTACAAACCGTCGAAATTGGCGGAAGCGGCGACGGAGCGGGTCAACGACCCGGGAACTCCCGGCAGAACCGATCCTCTGCTGATCATCGAGGACGGTACGGCTCGGGCTCTGCGGAGGGATGCGATTGAGGGGCTTGCGCTCGGGTTGGCTGGCTTCGCTGCCCGAACCCGCAAGAAACGACCTCGCCGCCGCATTGAGCCCCGCCGAGGCGCGGGCGCTGCTCTATGATTGGCCCTTCTGGGCGCGCCCGGCGCAGCTGCCGCCGCAGGGCGACTGGCGAGTGTGGCTTCTCCTCGCCGGCCGCGGATTTGGCAAGACCCGAACGGGTGCCGAGCTTATGCGCGCACGGGTGGAAACGCGTGTTGCGCGCCGTTTGGCACTCGTAGCGCCAACCGCCGCCGACGCGCGCAATGTAATGGTCGAAGGCGAGAGCGGCATCCTGGCAATTTCGCCGCCTTGGGACCGGCCTCGCTACGAGCCATCGAAGCGGCGGCTGACGTGGCCGAACGGGGCCATCGCGACGCTCTACAGCGCCGACGAACCCGAACGCCTGCGCGGACCGCAGCATGATGCCACGTGGTGCGACGAGCTCGGCAGCTGGCGCTATCCCGAGGCCTGGGACATGCTGATGTTCGGGCTGCGGTTAGGCACCGATCCACGGGTCGTGGTCACGACGACGCCGCGGCCGACCAAGTTGATCCGAGCGGTGATCGCCGATCCCACGGCCGTGGTGACGCGTGGCTCGACCTACGAGAACCGCGCCAATCTCGCGCCTGCTTTCCTCGATCAGATCATCCGCAAATACGAAGGGACACGCCTCGGCCGCCAGGAGATCGAGGCCGAGCTCCTCGAAGATGTGCCGGGGGCCCTGTGGACTCGCGGCATCATTGAGGCGGCGCGAGCGCATAATACGCCGTCACTGATCAGAGTGGTGGTGGCGATCGACCCGGCCGCTACCTCGACCGCGGACGCCGACGAGACCGGGATCATTGTCGCCGGCAAAGATGGGCAAGAGCACGGCTGGGTGCTCGCCGATGCGTCCGGGCGCTATCAGCCGACGGAATGGGCGAAGACAGCGATCGCAGCCTATCGTGCGCATCGCGCCGACCGGGTCGTCGCCGAGGTGAACCACGGCGGCGAGATGGTCGAGGCGACATTGCGCGTGATCGATCCGAACGTGCCTTTCGCAGCGGTGCGCGCCTCACGCGACAAGGGCACCCGGGCCGAACCCGTGGCCGCGCTTTACGAGCAAGGCCGGGTTCACCACGTCGGTGCCTTCCCGCAGCTCGAAGATCAGATGTGCAGCTTTGTGCCCGCTCGCCACGGCAATGTCGACTTGCGCTCGGCGGGATACTCGCCCGACCGGGTCGATGCCCTCGTGTGGGCGTTGACCGACCTCCTGGTGGCGCCGATGCCGAACCAGGGAATCTTCGACCTCTATCGCCAGCTCGCCCAGAAGAGCCGCTCCTAGCAGGCTGCGGAAAAAGTCCGAATTTGAAAAAAATGGTCATTAAATCGGCTCGAAACGCAAACTGCACCCTCGTTAAATCAATGGGTTACCAAGCCACCAAGACTGCCGGACTGCACCAGAAACACCGCTCAG
Source organism: uncultured Alphaproteobacteria bacterium (assembly GCA_963703745.1). Lineage (GTDB taxonomy): Bacteria > Pseudomonadota > Alphaproteobacteria > ATCC43930 > CGMCC-115725 > AP-15. The sequence goes on from CAVPFL010000005.1 coordinate 595,715, forward strand.
CGACTTTTTCCGCAACCTGCTAGAGGCTCATCGCCCGCTGCCCCTCACACTCCCGCCCGTGTCGGCGCGCGCGCCGGTCGCCTCGCGGCGAAGCGCAGCTTCGCTTGTCGGCATGGCGCGAGCTTTGCTCGCACCCGAGGCACGGCGCATCTCCGATGCGCTCGGGGTCCCTCCCTCTCCCCCCTTGCAGGGACAGGGTTGGGCGAGGGGTGTCTGATGCCACACGGAAGGAGGACCATCGATTGACGCTCTTGGTCAAGGACGCGAACACGACGACCCAGCCGATTTCGACGCAGACCGATATAGCGGGCAACCTCGTGCCCGTGCATACGCCGGCAACGGTGGTCGGCGGCTTTGCAACTCCGGTTGGCCCGACGACACCCTTGCCGGTCATCAATACCGGCGGCGCCCCCGCGACGGATGGCAGCGCTACGGTAGTCACGGGAGGCACGGCGCAGAATTTGTTCGCCGGAATCGTCCCGATGAACGGCTATCTCGTCGCCAACAATTCGTCGGCGACGATATACGTAAGCGACGTCGGCCCGGCGACATCAGGCGGCGCGTCGATCCCGATAGCCGCGGGTAGTGTGTTCGTGACCCCCTCGGGTTACAAGCCGGCAGGCGCGGTCAGCCTCTGGGGTGGGACAACGGGCCAGGCTTTTGCGGCGCGCAGGTGGTGATGAGGCGCCTCCTCTGGCTGGCCGCCTTTGCCTTTGGGCTTGGTGTCGCGCTGCCCACCCTCGCGCAGTCGCCGGGAAATTTCTCGACATTGTCGACGACCGGTACCGCGACGATGGGCGGCGACGTGCTGATGTGTTCGGGACGCCCTTGGATCGACGTACGCTGCAATGGTGCCGTCGGCGACGACAGCCATGACGACACGACAGCGATCAACACGACGATCTCGACGGCGGTCACCAACAACTGGCCAGTGCATTTCTCGGCCGGAACTTACAAGGTCACCTCGCCGATCTCGATCGACTATGCCGGCCAGGCGACCAAGGGCTTTCGGCTGATCTCGGAGGCGGCGACGCTCGATGGGCGGGCGGTCGTCGCGGGACCAGTGCTGCAGATCCAGTGTGGCGGCGGCTCGTCCACGAGCCCGACCGGATGCTTCTACTTCAAGGAAGAGGGTACCCTATTCGTCGACGCCAGCACCCCGACTTATGCGGTCGCGCTCGGTAAGACCGATTTCTCTGACGCGCATAATTCCATGAAGCTCGATCATCTGATCGTCAATAATGCCAGCACCGCGCCGAGCGCCGGCGGATGCCAGTTCAACTTCGTTCTCGACAGCGACATTTACGCAGTCTGTGTGTCAGCTGGAGGAGCGGCCGGGATAGCACTCGAACAAACACAATTCTCGCGGATCTCAGGCGCGGGCACTGCGCAGGCCACCGGCGGCAGGAGCCTGGTCCTCGAGAATGGGTACAATTTCAGCAACACATTCTTGGCGCTCGATCTCGAAGTGTCGCCGACCTGCCTGGCGATTACCTTCAACCACAATGGCCTCAACACGTTTGTCTCGCCCTATTTCAACTGCGTCACCGCGGTCAATGCGACGGCCAGTATCGGCAATGTGCTGATCAACCCGAACTACGGCGGCGCGACGATCAATTTCGGGCCGTCCTCGACCGGAGTTACCGTGATTGGAGGCGGGTCGCGCAGCCGATGGTATTTCCCGACGACCGCGAGCTACACGGCGGCCCCCATCGACGACGGACTCAATATCTCGAGCTACAACGCCCCCGGCGCGTCAATGACGATAACCCTTCCAGCCATGGCTAGCGTAAACGCCGGCTGGACGATGGGCTTTGCGACGGACAACGGCAAAGGCATGACGATCACTGCTCCGTCCGGAACGATCTTGTCGGGTGGTAAATCGGTGTCGTCCATCGTCCTTGGACCTGGGAACTATGAGAACGTCGTCCTGCAGTCTGACGGCAACAATTGGCGCATCATCTCCTCGACACGGAACACGCGCCTCGTGAACGGTTTTGATCCGCCTCCCTGGCCCAGCAACTGGCTCTACCCGTCGACCTCGGGGTATGCAGCGACATTGGGAGACAACGGCAATACCCTGTCGAGCTTCAATACGACGGCAGGACTGAGCGTGACGCTGCCCGCGACGACGGAGTTGCCGACGGGATGGAGCATGGGTTTTGCCACCGATAGCACAAAGCCGTTGTCGGTTCAGGTCAATGCGGCATCAGGGGGACACATCGTCTGGCCCGGATCAGGAGCAGCCGCGACGATGCTGACCCTCGCGAATACTACTCAGGGTGCTTACGAGTTTCTTGTTCTGCAATACGATGGAAGCGGCAATTTCCGCGTTGTCGAGGCGACCCCGGCGACAGCGCAGGCGATCGGGACGATCGGTACGGGCGGGATCAGTCATTGGAGTTTCCCGGCGGTCAGCGCTTACGCCGCAGCCGTCTCCGACAACGGCAATGTGGTGTCAAGTTTCAATAGCCCACTCTCGTTCTTCGCGGTGACATTGCCGTCCACCACGGCAATCCCGATGGGTTGGACTATGGGAATCGCCAGCGACAGCAACAAGACCGCGTCGGTCCAAGTGAACGGCACCTCGGGCGGCCACATCTTGTTTCCGGGGAGCGGTGCGACGGCGACCTCCGCGTCGCTGGCATCCGGCAATTATGAGCTTCTCGTGCTGCAGTTCGACGGCAGCAACTTCCGGGTTGTTGAGGCGACACCGGCGACGGCGACCCAGATCGGAATCTTCGGAAATGCTCCCGGTATCAACCGATGGAGTTTCCCCGCGGTCGGCACCTACGCGGCCTCGCAAAGCGACAACGGCAATGCAGTGTCGAACTACAACACGCCCACATCCTCGCTGATCTTGACCCTGCCGGCGACGACGTCGATCGGCGCCGGCTGGATTATGGGCTTTGCGACCGACAACGGCAAGACAATGACTGTCCAGGTCAATGGTGCCGCCGGCGAAAAAATTTTGATCCCGGCGGATGGCGGCGTGTCGAGCAACTCGATCACTCTGGCGGTCGGTCAAAATTACGAATACGCGACCTTGCAATTCGACGGCTCGAACTTCCGGGTCGTCGCAGCAACACCGCAGACGCTCAACAATCTCGGCGGGCTGATCAGCTCAAGTTCGCCGGCCTCGTCGTCGGTCTGCACCACCAACCAAATGGCGCACGACAGCCAGTTCCTTTACATCTGCACCGCGACAAACACCTGGAAGCGCGTGCCAATCACCGGAGGCTATTGATGACTGCCGCAGTTGGTCGCGCAAGGGGTGCGGAGTAAGCCATGCCACCCCACGGCGGAAAGCGGACCCCGTTGACGCAGCTCGCTCGCGAGCCCATCGCGTCCTACACCTGGGGAGGCTGGGGCACTCAGAACGACATCACGCAATTTCGCGAAGTCTTCCAGCCCGACCAGGGGATCTTTTCTCCCAGCTATCCGCTGGTACCGCCCGAGCGCGAGCGGGTGCGGCTGTGGGATTTTCCGGTCGGCTACAACACGATCTACACGCCGCGCTCTTACGAGCCGATCGGTTTCGAAGAACTGAGGGCCTTGGCCGAGAGCCATGATATCACGCGGCTCGCGATCGAGACGCGCAAGGACCAAATCGAGAAACTTGAGTGGACCATCAAATCGCGCGACGGTCGCGATCCGGCGGCGGACGCTCCAGCTCGCATCGAGCGATTGACCGAGTTCTGGCGCATGCCAGATGGCGAGCAGCCCTTCGCGACGTGGCTTCGTGAAGCGCTCGAGGATGTCCTTGTGCTCGATGCACCCGCCTTCGAGGTACGCCGCAACCGCGGCGGCGATATCACCGGCCTCGATGTTGTAGACGGGTCGACGATCAAGGTCCTGGTCGACGACACCGGACGTCGGCCGCAGCCGCCAGCGCCGGCATATGAGCAGGTGATCCATGGCCGGCCGTGGCGCCTCCTGAGCGACGCCGAGTTGATCTACCTGCCGCGCAACCGTCGCCCGCACAAGGCATACGGGTTCAGCCCTGTCGAGCAGATTGTTCTGACGGTCAATATCGGGCTGCGCCGACAAGCCATGCAACTGCAACACTTTACTGAAGGTAATGTCCCGACTGGGCTAATGGCCGCGCCTGACGGATGGAACGCCGAGCAGATCCATCAATATCAGGAGTGGTTCGACTCCATCCTGGCAGGCAATACCGGCAGCCGCACCCGGCTCCTCTGGGGACCGAGCGGCGCCAAGTATCAGGCCTTCAAGGAAGCACCCTACAAGGATGATTTCGACGAGTGGTTGGCACGGATTGTCTGTTATGCGTTCTCGTTGCCGCCGACCGCCTTCACCTCGCAGGTCAATCGGGCAACGGCGCAGACCACCCAGGAAGCCGCCCTCGCGGAGGGCTTGGCGCCGCTGATGGGCTGGGTCAAGCGGCTCATCGATAGCGTCATCCAGAAGCGGATGGGCCACAGCGACCTGGAATTCGCTTGGTCGGATGTACGGCCAACAGATCCCAAGGATCAATCCGTAATCCTCACCAGCTATGTCAAGGACGGCATCTTCACCCTCAACGAGGCGCGCGACGTCTTGGGCCTCGATCCGGTCGAGGGTGGTGACGCGCCGATGTTCCTGACTGCTCAAGGGCCGGTCCTGCTGCGCAACTCTGTGGCGCCGAACACGTAGACCCGCGCAGGGGCCGCCAGCGAATAACCGCGGCTTTTCTCCGGCAACCCGTCCGGATCGCGGTCGCCGTCCCGGGCCCCACTGGCCCAACCGGCTGCTCGAACCCTATGTCGACGAGAATAGGAGCGTTTGATGAGCGTGCTGCCATCCGACATCGTCGTGTATGGCTCGGCAGATATGCCCGAGACCGACGGTACCACAATAGGCGGTGCGGTCGACTTCACCCGTCGTGTTGGATTTTACGACATCGCCCCGGCCGGCAGTGTCGATGTCATCTCGAGCTCATTGAGCGATACTGCGACCAAGATCGCTTATGCCGGACGCGACTCGACCGGTGCTCCTCAGAGCGAGATACTGACCTTGAACGGTCAGAGCTGGGTGACCGGGTCACAATCGGTCGAGCGGTTGCTCTGCGCCGCATTGTCAGGGGCGAGTGCAAACGGACCAATGGCCGATCCGGGTGGTATCCCCGCGCTTGGTGACGTGGCGCTCGCTGCGCATAACTGCGTGCTGCCTGCAGGCGCGGTAACGACCGACGCGGCGGTGCGCACCGCGCAGGTGGGCTCAGCCAATCACAGCGGTACCACGCCGGCGCTGTTCAAACTGCAATCGGGCGACGGTGCCGTAGTCTCCGTCGGCCAGATCATTTGGACCAAGAGCGGCACCGGTGCGAACCAGTTACGGCAGATCATCGCCACTGTGGGCTACGGAACCGATACTGTCGCGGTCAGCCGGGACTGGGGTACACTGCCCGACAACGCGACGACTTATAAGATCCTGCAAGGGATGCTGTTCGAGATCTTACCGAACCCGGTGACGGCAGTGATCCGCATATTCTCGACCAGTGCGGCGGATATATCGGCCGGGTTACAGCGTACCTATTATGAAAAAGTTTTCGTTGTCAATAACAACACCGCTACGGCGCTGACCGGCGCCCAGATCGAGGTGGCGAACGAGACGCCAACCCCGCCCTCGGGCGCCCTTTTGGACTTGGCGCTGACGACGGGGTTGAACGATACCGGCACGGTCGCCAACCGGCAGACTGCGCCTTCCTCGGGAGTCGGGGCCTTCAGTGCGCAGCCCGCCTTGCTGAGCGTACCGAGCCCGGGTACCTTGCCGTCCGGCCCCGCGCCGAATGCGGTCGGGGCGTGAAAATAAGGGCGACTATCTCATGAGTAATCCTCTCAGCGTTGCCTCATTGACGACGTTCCCACTCGGACCGGGCCAGTCGACCGATAATCTGACGGCGCTGCCTAACGGTGAAGCGAAGGGACTCGGAGCCCTCGGCACGACCTTGGTGCAATATTACGATGACATCGTGGCGCCGATCCAGATCAAGTCGGGGACCGCAGTCAGCGGATCTGGCGTTGCCTCGCTGTTTCTGTTGTGCAGCGAGGACGGCACCAGCTGGACGAATGGAATAAATCCGAGCTCGACTTCGGACCAGTCGTCGCTGATCGGGAGCTTAGCGTCGCTGACGCCGGTGGTGACGGTAGCAGCCAGCGGCGCCCTCTATTATTTCCCAGAATTTTCGGTTTATTCGCTGCTCGGCTTCATGCCGAGCTATTGGTCTATCCTGGTTTACAACCAATCAGGCGCAGCGTTCGATCTCACGGCGGCGAATTTCTACGCCAAGCACTCGCTGGTGAGTTATGCGTAGTACCCTTGTCGGAATTATTGCCGCTACCTTGGTCGCCGCGCTTGCTTTTGGCGTCGCGCGCGCGCAAGACACATCCTTCAATCGGATCATCACCCTCGGCACCGGGCTCACCAATCAGGTGGGTGTGTGCAACACCGGATTTCAGACGATCGGCCCAGCCGGCAGCACGTTGTCGCCGCAGGCCTGCGCTCAGGCGTACACGTCAAATCACACGGTCGTGCTCGGCGACGGCGTGCAGCTCTACCTGGCGAATGGCAGCGGCGCCATCACCTTCACCTTGGCGCGCGCCAACGGCGCGACCACGAGCGGCGCCAATGGTGCCGGGTACTGTTTCGCCGACCTGTCTGCGCACGGCTACATCTTGTCGACGACCACATCGACATTCTCCGGGTTCCCGGGGCTCAGCGGCTCATCTGCGACGTTCCAGGCCAACAGCTCTGTTTGCGCGAGCTCCGACGGCGCCGACCACTGGTCGCTTGCCGTGACGCCGGGGCTGGCAACCACCGGCGCTTTCGGCATCGTCAAGCCCGACGGTAGCACTCTGACGATCTCGAATGGTCTGCTCGGTGCCACGTCCCATGACGGCATCACCCGCACGGTGGCGAGTGGGGTGACCGATACCGCGACAACGGCTGACGGCACGATCGTGTGGAACAGCGCGACATCGTCTGCCAAGACCGAAACCTTGCCGCAGTGCACCTCTTCGGCCAGCGTGGCCGGGCACACCTTCTGGGTCAAGGGCGCAAAGGGCGACGAGGCGACCAACAACATCACGGTGCAGGCGACCGGCGGGTCAACCTTTGACGGGAACGCGCACGCCATCCTCAACGTGGCTTATGCCGCGTACGGCTTCCAGTGTGACGGCAGCTCTACCTATGACGTGCTGGCGTATTACTCCGGTAACGGTGTCTTCGGCGGCGGTCCCACGCCATGTGGCGCGCTGCAGACGGACTACTCGGTCAGCACCGGATGCAATGCCTTGGCGATCCCGATGTTGAGATAGACAGGAGAGCGTAGACGTGAAAACCAAGATTTGGGCGGCTGCCGCCCTGCTCGCCGCCTTCGGCGGCTGCACCGCGGCGCAAGCCGCTTGTCCCAGCCCGTTCACAGTAAAGGACTCGACCGGCACTGCGCAGAATGTCGCCGAAATCAACGACGCCAGTAATAACTGCGTGTTTCCCAGCGCGATCACCGATGGCAGCGGTGCCGCAAACCGCGCGGCGGTAAAGGCCGCGAGCACCAGCCCAGCCGCTACCGACCCGGCGCTGGTCGTCGGTGTGTCGCCGAATTCCCTCGGATGCAGCGGCGCCGGCGTCGCGAACACGACCTCGACACCGATCAGCGTCACCGCCAGCACGCAGATCATCACAGGAGCCTCGAGCAAGCAGACCTACGTCTGCAGCCTCAATCTGATTGCCGGAGCGGCCGACAACGTGGCGCTGGTCGAGGGGACCGGCACCACCTGCGGGAACAGCACCGCCGGCATAGCGGGCGGCTCGACCGCGGCGACGGGATGGAACTTCGCGGCCAATGGCGGCCTGTCATTGGGCAATGGCATCGGCATCATCGCGCGCACCGCGACAGCGGCGGACAATGTCTGCCTGCTGGTCAGCGGTAGCGGGCAGGTGTCCGGCAATATCGTGTGGGCGCAGTTCTAGCCATGAAACGCATCATCATCACGTCTCTTTTCGTGGCCGCCATTTGCGGCACCGCCCCCTGGTCTCCCCGATCGGGTCGGGGGTTGGCGCAAGTGCCGATGACGGGCGTTGGCCTTGGGGCGCCAGCGGGCGGCGGCGGCGGTGGGGATCCATCTGTATGGAACCCGTCAGACAAAAACGCCAACGTCACGCTGAGCACGACGACGATCGCCAACGACACCGCGATCGCACCGTCGGGTGGCGGGTCTAGCTGGTATGCGGTGCGCGGCACCAAGTCCTACGCCACCAGCACGGCTAACAAAGTGGTGTTTGCGTTGGTTACCACCAAGCTCGGCACTGCCGGGAACGGGCTGGGGTGGATCGGCGGGGTGGCCGACGGCTCAGTTAATCTCTCCAATTACATTGGACATTCTTCACATTCATTCGCGACCGAGTCGGAGGGTGGGGGAGATTATCAGGATGGAACGGGTCCGTTATTTGTGTGCTCCAGCGGCGTAAACCCAGGTCAAGGCGTTACCGTTTACTATGCAGTGAACTTTAATAACGGTCACCTGTTCTGCTCGCACGATTGCGAGACATGGCTAGGTGGTGGGAACCCGGCTGCCGACACAGGGGCGGCGTATACCTTGTCAGCGGCTACCTATTTTCCTGCTTGGGCCGGCGGCCTTGATGCCGGCAGCGATATAGTGCAACTCGTCACGACCCCGTCACTTGGCGGCTGCAGCAACCTCTCTGGATTTACCACTTGGGGGTAATGGTATGTGCCTCGCGCGGCGTGCGTTGGTAACGGCAATTACTGTCGGCGTGATAACGGCGGGGGTCGCGCAGGCGCGCAATCGGTTCATTCCCCTTGGTGGCGGAGCGCGTTTCGGATCTGACATCTTGGCGGTGTCGTTTGGGACACCGTTCAAGTACAACAGCAACTACCCGAGCCGGTACATTAACGCGGACGGGTATTTCAATACCTGGGCAGACGACGGGAATATCTACGCGAATGGAAACAACTCGAGCGGCTGGCAGGGCGCGTCGGACTCGAATCTAAGCGTCAATTTACTGAACGGCTTTAGCACGAACTTGACGGGCTCACTAGTCAACGCGATGGCGCCCTGGGGCGTAGTTGGGCAGTCCGGCCCGGACGGCGACAACTATAAGACTAGCGGACTGATATCTGTGCACGGGACATTAATTTTATCGGCGGTGCGCGTGCATTACCCGACGTTGGGGAATGGGTGGCAGCAGCCAACGCTGAGCGCTCAGCTGGTGAAATCGACCGACCACGGGGTTACGTGGTCCCCTCAGCCCCCCTCTACGGCGCAGCCCTATGCCTCGCCGACGTTCCGGTCGACATTCGGCTCGCCGACATTCGTTCAATACGGACAAGACTATATAGGCCAATCGCAAGACCTCTCGAATCTCTATGTTTATGCGGTGTCGTCGAACGCGAATTGGAGCAACGCCGACGCGCTCTATCTGGGTCGGTGCTTGATCGCGAACGTCGCCAATTTGAGTGGATCTGATTGGTCCTTCTACCAGGGGGGCGACGGGACCATGAATGCAAATTGGGGCGCGATCGGCAGCGCGGCGGCGATTATTACCAACGCCGGGAAGATCAGCAATACGGCGATTCAATATCTGCCGGCGTTCGGGCGTTACATCGCGATCGAATGGTTTTATCCGTCGGTCAACGCCGTGCCGCCGACGCTCGACACGAGCACGACCGAGTGGGATGTTTGGCAGGCGCCGCACCCGTGGGGGCCATGGTCGGAATTATCGACTACTACCCCCTGGAATCCCCTTGGCCTTTATATCGCGGCGATCATCTCCAAGTCGGTAAGCGTCGATGGCGGGCGCACTTTGATGATTGCAACGACCGGAGATTACAATATGCAAAATCCCGGAACCGGCGACTACACGTTGATTCTTGTCCCGGCGACTTTGAATTAGCCGCCCCAGGGCGGCGCGGTATGAATGTCAGATATCTTTCGCCGTCGCGCGGCCGATGGGCGTGTTCGGCGCCTTCTGCAGCCGACGCCGACCGTCAGCCTCATCCTACGTCGGCGCACGCCAGACGGGCGTGTCCGGCGGATCTTGCGATCGGCCTCTGGGTCTGCGGTTGGCGTCAGCGTTACAACCCCTGTAGCTCTTGAAACTCTGGCTCGACAGAGTGGAGATAACGGCGCGCTCCTGGAATGGCTCGCGCTGGAACTGCACAATGTCGCGATTCTGGTCGAATGGCTGGCACAGGCTCATAGAGTTGTTGCTGATGAACCTTTGTCGATCGAGTGGGCAGCGTTGCCGGCGCCTGTGCGAGTGTCGCTAGAGCGTCTGCTCGCCTCCCCCGGCAAACGGCGCGTTCTCGGCACACCCGGCCGCCTGCGTCTTCTCAAACGGCTGTGAGCGAGCGCACAGCTGCACCACTCCGTCGCCATCACGGGCCAGGTTAGAGCCAATTTATACCATAAAAGGAGCTCAAGCAATGCGAAAGCGACCCTTTGTTTCATACGCACTTATGCCGCTGCTGGTGCTGTCGGGATGTGGCGAGGTCGGCAAGCTCGGGGCCGCCGATCTGACCAATGCGGCGCAGGTCGCGACGCAAAGTGGAGATCCGCAGGGCGCGGCTTGCTGGGTCGCATTGACTCCCGTAGCCGATGCGATCGAGACTGCACCAAAGCCCGGCCTGGCCTCGGTCATCGAGGCCGATCGACTCTTCGCGTCGGCTACGCAAGGGCCAAACGCACCGTGCAACGCCGTCGGCGGCCTCATCCTGTCAATGTTGCTGCGCAAGGCGGTGCCGTTCTTGCCGTAAAAGGGGCTATCTAGTTCGCCCTTCTTCTAGCCGACAGGCTTGCCGGGCTTGGCCGGCAAGCCCAGAGCGTCTTCGCCGCGGTAACCACCTGCTTAGGGGCCAATAGGAACTCGTCCATGCGCTTGGCAACGCCATTCGATCCGATCGAAATCGGCGAAATCGACAACTTCGCTTTCGATTTTACCGCAGATATGGGTGCAGCGACCATGGTTTCGACGAGTTGGACCTGCGCGCTGGCGCCGTTTCAGACTGCCACCGACCCCATGCCACAGTCTCGGGTATTGTCGGTCTCGAGCCAGACAGCAATCCAGCTGCGAAGCCCGATTGATGGGTCGCTGCAGACGCGTACGGGGTTCTTCTCGGTCGCCTCGATCGGCGGCATGCCGATCACGGCGGCCGGCGGTACCTATATCCTCGAAGCTTCGGCTGCTCTGACCGACGGCCGTGTGCTCAAGCTCAACGCGACGGTCCTGTGCAAACCTCCGGGTCCATGACAGTCAGGAAAACTCGGCTATGACCACAAAGCTATTCTCACCTGCCGCTTACGCGCGGTATCAGACATCGGGCGCCTCCTATACGGCGGACGCAAAGGGCGTCATCGCTGCAGCGGCGGCCGACGATGTGATCGATCTGATCCGCAGCGGCTGCACCATGCTGCCCGCATATGACAATCTTTCGGCGACAGCTGATCCAAGTGCGGCCGACGATGATACCCAGGACTACTCGGTCGGCTCGCGCTGGCTCAATACTACCGCCAGCCGCGCCTGGACCTGCCTTTCGGCAGCGACCGGTGCGGCGATCTGGGTACTCGACGGCATCGTTCCGGGTGTCGGTGTCATGCCTTCTAACATGCTGACATATTTCGGCAACGGAATCGGCATGATTCTCAGCGACGGCAATCTTTATCGCGAGATCGGCAACCCACTCGCCGGCAATAACGCCGATACCACTGACGATGTGCTGGCAAGTTATACTCTGCCCGCATCGAGCTTTGATGCCCCTGGCCGTGGGCTGTGCATCACCGCCCAGGGCAGCACCGGAGCCACAACGAACGACAAGCGTCTCAAGCTGTGGTTCAATGCCACCATATCCGCAGGAATAGTTACTGGCGGGAGCGTAATCGCCGACACCGGTCCGTGGGTCAGCGGGACGATACCGAACAACAACGTTGGTTGGCAGCTAACGGCCAACGTCTTCAAATACGGGGCTGCCGGGACTAACACGCAGTACGCACAAGGTACCTCGATCCTCGGCGGCATTTATGGCGGGATCGGCTTGCCGGTCTTTCCGACAGCGGTCGAGTCGGGCGCTGTTGTCATTGCCTTGACCGGCTCGTCATACACGACCGGTGCAGCCAATGACGTGGTTGCTACCTGGTTTGAAGTCAATGCGATGAATTGATTGGATAACAGACATATGTTCCAGAAGACAGCGCTGCGCTGGCCGCCCCAGCCCAGCACGGTCATCGGCTTTGGCATCCTCGCCGGCGCCGCCTGCTATCTCGTTACGGGAGACCCAGTCTGGGCGAGCATCGTTGCCGCGGCCGTCAAAATTCTTGTTCCGGACAATTCGGCGGCAGCGGATCAAGTGTTGGGAGCAATTAAGATACTGGCACAGGCAGTAGGCCGGCCGCTCCCGACGCTTTCGCAGCCAGCACCTGTCGCCCCCGGCGATCAGGAATGGGATGCGGGATCGCTTAGTCGGGACCCGCCGGGAAAATGACCAGCTCCCGGACACGCTCACGCGGCTTATTGGCGGAATGTTGATCATGCGACTCTATGGCGCAATCGAGAAGGTCGAGCCTCAAGACGATGGAACCGTGCGGGTGCACGGTATCGCGTCGTCAGAAGTCGTGGACGACCAAGGTGAGATCATTCGGGCTGACGCGATGCGCGCGGCGATCCCGGACTACATGCGTTTTCCGGCACTGCGCGAGATGCACCAGCTCTCGGCCGCTGGAACGACGTTGGAAGCCGAGGTCGGTGACGATGGGACGACGCGGATCGTCGCCCATGTCGTCGACCCGATCGCGATCAGCAAAGTCAGAAACCAGGTGTATCGTGGCTTTTCGATCGGCGGCCGAGTCACACAGCGCGAGGCCGGCAACCCCAAGGCTATCACCGGCCTGGTTCTCAACGAAATCTCGCTAGTCGATCGTCCGGCAAACCCCGAAGCGATATTCGACTGCTGGAAAGCTTCCGCCGCTTCCGAGGCAATTAGCTCCCGAGCGGAATCGCCTCTGTCGGCGACGGTGTCGTCTGCGCCTACGCAAGAGCCGTTCAACCCTCCGGTTCAGATCTGGGCTTGTGGGGTGGCGGACCATCATCATCGCGGCAAAGGCGACGCCGTTAAATGTCTCGAAGCGCGGGCACTCGGCGCAACAAACGTCCACTTGCCGCCATCACTGCAAACGACTCTGACTTCGCGGACGGTGAGCAACCTAAAAGCCGATAGTGCTAGCAAAACCGAAGCCGCGATCGGTGCGGCAAGAAAGGCAATCGAGACGGCCGAAGGGGCGCTCGCTAAGCTTGCCCCTGGGGGGCAACAGGGGGCTGATGACCGTGAAAATGGGAGCGTGTCCGGCAGTTTACTCGAGGGCCACAGAGAGCTGATTTACGCCGATCCCGGATACCAGCCGGACGGAAAGCATCGCTACCCGATCGACACCGAGCGTCACGTTCGCGCTGCCTGGAACTACATCAACAGGCCCAGCAATGCTCGGCGATACACGACCGATCAAGTCGGCCGAATAAGAGCGGCCATCATCGCCGCCTGGAAAGAGAAGATCGATATCGAGGGACCGCCCTCGGCCACGGGTGACGAAAAGGCATCTTCTGCAGCGCTCACCAAGGCGCTTTGCGATGTTGGTCATGTGGCTCAAATAATTCACGACCTCGACTGGCTTCAGGATGCACTCGAGGTTGAGGCAGCGATCGAGGGCGATGACTCGCCGCAACCGCCCCGACTTCAATCGATCATCAGCGAACTGTGCTGCTTTCTGAACGGACTGGTGGCCGAAGAAACGGGTGAGCTTCTGGGCGACGTGCAAGTGGATGAGGCGTGTCCCCCACAGCGAGCTGCTGAATTGATTGCGATGACCGCTAGCGCGCCGGGAGCCGCACGCATTGCCGCTCTCCTCAAGACAGGGAACCCGCACATGCAAAAGCTCGCCGCTGCTCTCCTCGCCACGAGCTTGCCCCTGGCGAAGGCCGGGGCTAAGCACTCGCGAGGTGACCAAGCGCTCGTGGACATGGCTCTCTGCGCTTGCGACAAATGCCTGAAAATAGACGGCCTGTCGGTGGAGGAAGAGGCGCATATGGCCAAGGCTTGCGACCATCTTCGCGAGGCCGGCGCCACTCCGTCGGAGACTTCGACCGTTGATGCAGCGGGCAATATCGAGCACATTGCGCCGCAGCTCGCGCCGCCGTCATCGGATTTTCGTCCCGGTGACAATGCCACGGTCGACAGTTGGAAAGGGTCGGGCGCGATCGCAGGGGCGCGTGGCAAGCGCGGCCGTGCGCACCAGAACCTGATGGATATCGCCCATGAATGCATTGGCAAGCTAACCGGTGGGATGGCATGTTTTCAGCTGTCGCCGAGTTCTGATTTGGGACCGGCGCCTATGGGAAGCGCCGACACCGAAGAGGTCGCAAAGACTGGTGCTCGCCATTCTGCCGAAACGATGGCGCACCTGCGCACCGCGCACGGCCACCTGGTCGCTGCCGGCGCTAAATGCGACGCCGCGGGTATCGGCGAGGAAGAACACCAGGGTACTGAATTCGAGTCGGTTAAAACTTTACGGACGGAAGACCTCGCCAAGGTGTTGGCCGACGAACGGGCCGAAAAGACGGCGCTGGTCAAGGCGCTCGGCGAAATGGTGCCGCTGCTCGATCGGCTGTCGAAGCGGGTCGACGACATCGCCAGTACTCCGCTTCCGCCATTGACGATCGCCAGAGGCAGCGTCTCAGTGTCAAAGCAGCAGGATGGCGGTAACACCCGCAGCGCCAGTGACAACCCGCTCTCGCCGGAGGAGATCGCGTCAGCGCTTGCCAAGATGAGCAAGGAGGAGCAGACCCTCACCCTAATTAAGGCGAGCTACGCCAATCCAATCCCGGTGCTCGGTGCAGCCACCGGCGAGCGCTGACGGAGCACCGGACTAACCCACCCCATCCGGCCTCGCGGCGAAATCTTGTTTCGCAAGATAGCGATCACGCAAGCGCCAGCTTGCGCGGCCACCGCGAAGCCGTCACCAAGCCCGGTCATTGACCCGGGCTTTTTATTGCCCCCCTTTCGGGAGGACCTTTAAATGAATCCGCTCACTCAGGAATCGCTCGAGCTCTTGAAAGGCGCTCTGGCCCAGCCGAACGACACTCTCGCCAAGTCAATCTCGACCGCGACGGGTTTGCTCGCCTACGACCTTCAAGCACCGGCGAAGAACCTCTACCCCTTCGTGACCCCGATCCGGAACGTGATGCCGCGGGTCGGCGGCGGCACCGGCTCAGCAACGAATTGGCGCCAGGTCAACTCGATCATCGGCTCCGGCTTTGATGCAATGGGCTGGGTACCAGAAGGCCAGCGCTCGGGCCAAATGTCTTATTCGACCTCGAACAAGTCAGCCACTTATGTGACGATCGGCGAGGAGGACGCGGCGACCTTCGAGGCGATTTCGGCGGGACGCCAATTCGAGGATATCCAAGCTCGAATGACCTTTCGCCTCCTGCAAAAGATGATGCTCAAGGAGGAGATGGCAATCCTCGCCGGCAATGCCTCGCTAACCCTCGGCACGCCGGCAACCCCGACGTTGTCGGCATCGGGCAGCGGCGCGACACTCCCGACCGGAACCTACTACGTAAAGGTCGTCGGCCTGACCCTGGAAGGATACCAGAATTCGACTCTCCTGAACGGCGTCGCCACTTCAAAGAGCGTCACGGGAGCCGACGGGAAGAGCTATATGCTGTCTGGTGGCTCGTCGAACATCAGCGCCGAGGCCAGCCAGGCTGTAACCCTCGGGCAGACTCTGTTCTGCAGCGTCGTCGCGATACAGGGCGCGGTCGCCTATGCCTGGTATATCTCGACGGCGACCGGGACCGAGACCTTGCAGGCTATCACGACAATCAACAGCCTTGCCATCAGTGCCCCACTCAGCACCGGCAATCAGTCCCAGACCGCGATCACTGGCGATAACTCGGCCAATCCCAGCTACGCTTATGACGGGCTGCTGCCCACTGCGCTTATGCCAGGGTCGAACGCCTATGTTAATATCATGCCGAGCGGTACTGCCGGCACCGGGACGCCACTGACTGCGTCTGGCCGCGGCTCGGTTGTCGAAATCGACACGATGTTCCAGAAGATGTGGGACAATTTCGAGCTTTCGCCGACCGTCCTCTATGTCAACTCCCAGGAGCTGAAGAACATTACCAGCAAAGTCCTGTCGAACGCATCGGGGCCGTTGCTGCGCTTCGACTCCGCGGCAGACGGGAGCCAAGGTGAATACCAGGTGACGGCGTCCGGAGTGGTGCAGTTTTACTACAATCCCTTTGCGATCGACGGCGGTCTTCGAATCCCGATCAAGATCCACCCGCGGGTGCCGCCGGGCACGATCATCGGCTGGGCCGAGAACCTGCCGATTCAATACCAGTCGAACGAAGTGCCGAACGTCGCCGAGATCAAAACCCGGCAAGATTACTACCAGATTGACTGGCCGATCGTCACCCGCCAGCGCCAAGTCGGTGTCTATGCCGAAGAAGTACTGGCGGTGTATGCGCCGTTCGCGATGGGTGTGATCTGCAACATCGCCAACGGCTGACCCGCGCTCATAACCGTCTCTGAATTAGGCTGAAGGAGACACCTCCGTGTCTGATCTAATCGCATTGCGGGCCGTCTTCCCGGTGTGGGATGCCATTGGGCACGGGACAAAGCGGTACCCGCACGACCTCGACGGGGTCGTGCGGGTGCCACGCGAGGCAGCCGTGCATCTGCTCCACACTGGCGGTTATATCATTCACGACCCCGGTATTGCGCCGACGCTAGCTCATAAGTTGGCACCGACGGTGACGAGATGACTAATGAGGACTCGATAACGATCGAGCTGACCCCCGATGACCCTGTGGTCAAGGCGATGCAAGAAATCAACCGTGCCTTCTTTTCTGCAGCTCAACGTCTCGGCGTGCCGGTTGCGCTGGAGGGACTCGCCAATATTCTGGTCATCAACCTCGCTGCTGCTTACGGCGAGACGGTGGCGATGGCGACACTCGGCGACATTGCCGTACACGCGACCCCGATCGCTCGGATGTGGGGCATCGTCGCCGCGGCGGCGGATCACGAGCCGGGACACGCGTGATGGCCAACTTTGCTCCTTGCGGGGCAAGCTTTGGCGATCTGACGACCCTCGCCGACGTCAAGGCGTGGTTGCAGACCGGGCAGAGCGCCTTTCCCGCAACCGATGACGCGTTGTTGATGCGTTTGATCACGGCAGCGAGCCAATTCATTCAAACTTGGCTCAACCGGCAGATTACTTCGCAGGATTGGATCGAGATTAGGGATGGTCTAGGCAGCCCACTTGGCCCGTACGATGTTCGATACCAATTCGCGGTATTCCCCGTGAGCATCGTCAGCCTCGTGGTCGTCGATGGCTTGACGATTCCACCGATCCACGCTTCCCCACCCGCGCCACCCGGCATCGCGCTCGTCAGCACCTTCTCGACCCAAGGGGGGTACCTCTTTACCCCGACGCAGCTCGTGATCCGGGGCTACGTAGTGCCACGAAAGGCCGGATGCGTGACCCTGCAATATACTGCCGGCTATGCAGTGACACCACCCGAGCTGGCTCAAGCCTGCATCGAACTCGTGGCGCTGCGTTACCGCGAGCGCAGCCGCATCGGCGAAGTTGCGCGGGCGATCGGCGGCGGCGAGACCGTGTCGTACTCACAAAAAGACATGAGCGACTCGATAAAGACATTGATCCAGCAATACCGAGTAGTCGCGCCGATCGCCGGGTTCTTGATGCCGGCGTCGACCCAAACAGATACGGCGACACTCGCAGGTGTGGTGTGATCACTGCCTATCTTGTCGGCGACGTGCAGTTGCTGGAGCGACTGCGCGCATTGCCTGAGGCAATCAATTCTGGACTCCTGCGCGGGATCACCCAGCTCGGGATTGCGCTTCAACGCCACGTTCAAGAAGATAAGCTGAGCGGACAGGTGCTCAGGAGCCGTACCGGATCACTGAGGTCAAGCATCAGCCTCCAGGTCGATCAGAACGGCGGCGGCGTCACTGCGAGCGTCTTTACCGACAGCCGATATGCCGGCGTGCAGGAATACGGTTTTGCTGGAACGGTCAGTGTCAGGGCCAGTCTTCGGCGGATCAGGGAGGCCTTTGGTCGCCCGATCGCCGAGAAGACGATCAGCGTGCGGGCCTACGATCGCCACATGAATCTCCCCGAACGCTCGTTCCTGCGCTCGGCGCTCGAGGACATGGCGCCGGTGATTCGTGACGAGATGGAAGCGGCTTTGGCGGAGGCCGTATCGCAATGATTGCGTCGTATATATGTCTCTCGCCGTGGGGAGCGGCCGATGATCGTCCGTGAGTTGATCTATGCCGCGCTCTGGACGCTTGGGGCCGGTGCGGCGAGCTTCACCAGCACGAACCGGCGGCTGCGACATTGGGCCGACGTGGCCCCGGCTGAGCAGCCCGCGCTGTTCATGAGCGAAAAGGGCGGACACGCTGTGACCAAGGCGCTCGGGGCGCCGATCGCTTGGACGCTGTACGCGGATTTCTATGTATACGTCCATTCCAGCGATCCCTACTTGGCACCAGCAATGCTTCTGAATCCGCTACTGGACGCGCTCGAAACTGCGCTGGCACCATCGCCTGCGACGGGCATTCAGAACCTCGGATTGCCGGCGATGGTGCAGCACGCCTACATCTCCGGCAAGGTCGAGACCGACGAAGGCGTGCTCGGCGATCAGTCGATTGCGATCGTTCCGGTCGAGATCTTGTGCGTCTGACCATGCCTCTTGAAGACACCGCGTGAGAGCAACGAGAAGCACACGAAAATACCGGTTTCTCTCACCTCTGTAATGAACCCTACTCGTAGGAGTATCGCGATGGCCGTGGAAGATTCTCAGGCAAGCATGCCCCTTCCAGAGGAGATCGAACAAAGCCCAGTCGCGCCGAGAAGCGGAACTCTGGCGATCGACCAGCTGATCGAGCGTTGGTGGCAGGACCATTTCCCAGGCTCGGCGATCGCCCGCGATACCCAGGCCTGGAATGTCGCCCATGCCGCCAAGGAATTACTTAAGCGGCTTTTGAAAGGGAGTATCTGAGATGCAATTGAGCTTCGGCTCGGGTGCGGTCTGGGGCGAACGCACCGACGTGACCGGGTCCGGGATTGGCCCGCGTCAGTTCGGCGTGCTCCAGGATATCCAGATTGATTTCGATTGGACCGACAAGCCGCTGTACGGGCAGCTTCAGTTCCCCGTCGCGATAGCGCGCGGACAGGGCAAGATCACGGGTAAGGCAAAGTTCGCCCAGATCCTCGGATTGCTGTACTCTGACATCTTTTTTGGCCTTACCCCGGCCACCGGCCAATTTGCGGTATCCCAGCTCGAGGCTGCGAGTATCCCAGCTGTGACGCCTTACACAGTGACTGTCGCCAATGCAACCAATTACAACGACGACCTTGGCGTCGTCTACGCTGCCAGCGGCAAGCGCTTCAATCGAGTGGTGACCCCTTCTGGGGCCGGCCAGTACTCCGTAAACTTTGCTACGGGCATCTATACTTTTTCGTCCGCTGATGCGAGTTCCGCCGTTTTGATCTCGTATACCTACAACCTAGCGACGTCGGGCAGTAAGCTCACGATCACGAACCAGGTGATGGGAACGACGCCGACTTTCAAAGCGACGTTCTATACCAACTACGCCGGCAGCGGGACAGCCTTGCGTCTTAACGCCTGCATGGCCGATAAATTGTCCCTGCCAACCAAGATCGACGACTGGATGATTCAGGAGCTCGATTTCTCGGCGTTCGCGGATGCTTCCGGGACGATCGGCTATCTGAGTACGGTGGAGTAATGCTTCCCGGAGTGACTATTACGATGGGCGGCCAGGATTGGCTTGTCCCGCCCCTGACTCTCGGCCAGCTCCGGCGGCTCATGCCCAAGGTACGGCAGTTGACCGAGACCGACGCATCAATGAGTGAGACGCAGATCATCGTGCTCGTCGAGATTGTCGCTGCGGCACTGCAACGCAATTATCCTGAGACAACGGCGGACATGGTCGAGAACCTGCTCGATCTTGGCAATGCCAGTGCCGTGCTGAATGCGGTGCTTACCGGCTCAGGGTTGAAGCTGCGCGATGACCGCCTGGGGGAAGTGTCGGCCCCCGGGACCAGCCCGGGGGCAGGCTCGAAAACCGCGGGACTAGCATCGGAATTGATCCGGGAAGTGCGGACGGCTGGGGACATATCTATGGCCTGCTCGGCACCGCGTGCGGTTATAGTTACCCCGTAATCGACGAGATGACGCTATTCGATTTTGAAGAGCTCACGGCATACTGGGTCGAGCATCCGCCGGTTCACATCTTGGTCGGAGCGTATCTCGGCGTCGGCAAACATCAGCGCAGGCCGATTGCATCTACCGCTTCCCGTTCGAACCGCACGCCGAGCTCGGATCTCCCAACGATCCTAGCCGAGCTCGGCCCCGGATTTGGGGCGGGCGACGTTCATGTCGGACTGCCCAGGGTGGTACTCGATTTCTCTGAGCTACGACAGCGAGCGAGAAGTAGCGATCGAAACTCGCAGAGCGCCGCAAGGGGCTAGACGCATGTCACTGAGGGGCTATCATGAGCGACATTGAAACCAGCGTCGTCATCAGCGCCCAAACCGACGACCTCCAATCCGGAATGGAGGCCGCGTCAAATTCCGTTCAGGTGGCTACGGATGCGATGCGGGCCCAGTTCGCGGGGCTCGGGGCCGCGGCTCAGCAGGCGCAATCACAGATCAACGCCGCCGCCGCGCAGGTCGGTTCCAGCATCGGCACGCTCCAGTCCAAAACCGCAAACTTCGCGGGGCAGATAGGCGATAGTCTAATGCCAAACAGTGGCGGTGCGGACAGCCACAATTTCGGCCAGGGAGCAGCGCGTTCGAATACAAGCGGCGCCGCTCGCGGCGGGGCCGGTTCCGACAGCTTGTCAGCATGGCGAGCGGAACTGCAGGAACAGCTACTAGCCGAGCAAAGCTTCTTCGGACAATCGAAGGAGGAAGAGCTGGCGTTTTGGCAGGACAAGCTAGCGCTTACCGAAGCCGGATCGAATGCCCGCTTGGCGGTCGAACGCAACATTTACGAGTTGGAAAAGCAGCTTGCCGTGCAAGCCGAACGCGATCAGCTCGACCAACTCAAGGCCGATCAGAAGGTCGCTGATGCGAAATTCGCCAACTACAAGGCGGCGATCGCTGACGAGGACGCGCTTGGCCAAATTTCGGCTACGGAGCAGGTCCGGCAGGAGCAAGATCTCCTCGACCTCAAATGGTCTTACGACCAGGCCTATTACGAGAAGAAGCTTGATGCAGCGCAGAATGATGTCCGGACCCAGCAAAAAATAATCGAAGAACAGGAGCTCGCCTACGAGAAGTATGTCGGCGAGGTCCAAGCGCTTGATACCAAACTGGCAGAAGCAAACAAGAAAGCGTGGGACGATTTGGTTGCCCCGGTCGAACGGGCGATCGATACTTCTGTGACTGGCATCATCCTGGGCACGACGACGGTGCAGAAGGCGCTGGCGAACCTTGCTCAGTCGATTATCGCAGAATTCGTCAACTCGGCGGTGAAAGGAGCCTTCAGCCAAATTGGTAATTTCTTTGGCGGCAGTCTGTTGGGCGGCGGCGGCGCAGATCAGGACTTCTCAGGGGGTCTCACCGGCGCCGGCGAGGAGGTGGTGGGCGGCGGCCTTGCCGAAGGCCTGGGGCTCAGCAGCCTGTTTGGCTCGGGGGGTATCCTCGGCAGCCTCTTCAAGGGGATCGGCACTTTGTTCGGGTTTGAGCATGGAGGCATCGTGCCAAGCGCGCAGGGCGGGTGGGCAGTACCGAGCCTGGGGCCGGGCGGCGTGTTCGCACAGCTGCACAGCAACGAGATGGTGCTGCCTGCGAATATCTCTCAAGGTCTGCAGAACTTGATTGCCGCACCTAACGGCGCCAATGCGAGTGGCGGCGGCCCCGTTGTCGTCAATTTTGGCGTCTCAGCGATGGATAGTCAGGACGTGGCGCGGTTTTTTCGCAGCAACGGCAGTGCGCTTGTTGCCGCGATCAACACCGCGATGCGCAACGGATCGATGCTGCGGACGAGCTGATGGCGGATATAGGAGTTTTTCCGTCGCTGCCGGGTCTTGCCTGGAGCGTCACCAAAACGCCGACGTTTCAGACTCGCATCCAGCGAGCGGTGTCCGGACGGGAATTGCGGGCGCTCGATTATCCCTACCCGCTTTGGCAGTTCACCTTGGTCTTTGATTTATTGCGTGATAACCCAGCAGCCGGCTATGACGAGCTACGAACCCTGATGGGGTTCTTCTTGCTCTGCCGGGGTGCCTTCGGCACGTTCCTATTTCGCGACCCGAGCGATGATCAGGTCACCGGGCAGGAGATCGGCGTCGGCAACGCCAGTACGACCGTCTTCCAATTGCTGCGGGCGATGGGCGCAACGCTGCCTGGGGGTGGCTTTCTGGAACCCGTCGTCGCGCCTAACGTCGTCAGTGCAGTCTACCTCGACGGTGTCACGCAAAGTCCAGGAAACTACACCGTAGACCCGAACACCGGATTGGTGACATTTAGCACAGCGCCGGGCAGCGGGCTGATTATCACCGCCGATTATAGCTATTACTTTCGGTGCCGGTTCATCGACGACAGTTACGCTTTCGAGAATTTTATGTTTCGACTGTGGCAGCTGAAAAAGCTCACCTTCATCTCGGTGCGGTCGTGAAGCCTGCTTCACCCGCCCTCGTAGCGCTGCTCAACAGCGGTGAGCAATTCATTATGGCCGACCTATACACCTTTACCCTAATAGGTGGAGCGACCATCCTACGTTATTCGGCAGCGCCGACGTCGATCGTCGCCAACGGGTTCCTGTTCACGGCCGGGCCGAAATTCGAACGCTCGAAGACCAACGTCGTGATCGGCACCCAGGTCGACGAGCTCGACATTAAGATCTACCCGGAGACGACCGACCTGGTCGGCTCGACGCCGTTCCTCGAGGCCGCCTGGCAGGGACAATTCGACGGCGCTCTATTGCAGTTAGAGCGCGCTTTTATGGGCGCCGCCGGAGGCGGTTATGGCGACACCTCCGCTGGGACGGTGATTCTGTTCTCCGGGCGCATCTCCGACATCGATTGCAGCCGTACCGGCATCGACATGAAATGTCGCTCGCATCTCGAGCTCCTCAATATTCAGATGCCCCGGCGCCTGTGGCAATCGAGCTGCACGCATGTTTTTGGCGATACGATGTGCCTATTCAACCGGTCGAGTCTCGCTGCAACCTTCGCGGCCGCCAGCGGATCGACGACAACTGTCATCGGGGGGCCTCCAGTGACCTCCACGCCCTACGCGCAAGGCACGATCACCGGCGTCACCGGCGGCAATGCCGGCTACAGCCGCACGATATCGTCCTTTGTGAGCGGCGACGCCGTAACGGTCAAGCTCGCCTTTCAGTCGCCGGTCGTCGCCGGCGATCAATTCCAGTTGTTGCCGGGTTGCGATCGCACGCTGGCGACCTGCACTAACGTCTTCAATAACGCCGTTCATTTTGGCGGTTTTCCGTACATCCCGACCCCGGAAACCGCGGTATGACCCGCGCTGATATGGATCCGCGGCGACTTGCGGTTACCAAAGAGGCCGGGGAGTGGTTGGGCACACCCTATCACCACATGGGTCGGCTCAAAGGCGCCGGCACCGATTGCCTGATGGTGCTCGCCGAGGTCTATGAGGCGGCGGGCATTGTCCCGCACATTGAAGTTCCCTTCTATTCCCCTGACTGGCATCTGCATCGCGATGCCGAGCGCTATCTCGAAGGTATCATGCGGTATGCGTGTCAGATCCCGGGGCCGCCGCAGCCGGGTGACGTGGCGCTCTTCAAATTCGGCCGTTGCTATGCCCATGGAGCGATCGTGATTGAGTGGCCTCGCCTGATCCACGCCTGGCACAGTGCCGGCGTACTCTATGCCGACGCGGGGCAGCCACAGCTGGCCGGAACGTCCGGTGCGCTTTTTTGACCCGTTTGCCTGATGGGCGGAATTCTCGGTGGCAGTTCGAACGCCAAGCAACAGCGCGCTGTCGGCTCGCTCCAGCTCCAGACCTCTCAGGCGGGCGGCGTCATCCCGCTGATCTACGGCACGACCAAGGTCAGTCCCAACCTGCTCGACTATGACGATTTCACCGCGACTCCCAGCAAACAAGCCGGAGGCAAGGGCAAAGGCGGCGGGGGTGGCAAGGGCGGCGGTCAGCAGTATATGTATTCCGCCTCATTTATCATGGGGGTATGCCAGGGTCCCGTCGCCGGGTTCGGCATGGCTTGGTGGGACAAGAACATTGGCACCGTCGCCGGACTCCAGAGCATTTCGAGCATCAATCTCGGGGCCGATGGGCAAGATCCGGACCTCTACTGGGCAAGCGCCCATCCCGCGAAGGCGATCGGCTATTCGGGTACCGCGAACATTGTCTTCGCCAACTATCAGCTCGGCAATACCGCGACCCTACCGAATTTCAATTTCGAGGTAATCGGAGTGGGTACTGGCGTATCGGACGCCTCACCCAACGGCTATGACGCCAACCCGGCGCAGATCGTCAGCGACTTTTTGACGAATGCACGCTACGGGGCGAATTTCCCGTCGGCCGATCTTGACCCGGCGATGACGTCCGGCGCCGCTTCATCCTATGCGAGCTATTGCGCAGCACTCGGCTTATTCTTGTCACCGCTGCTCGATCAGCAGCAGGAGGCGCAGCAGTCACTCGCCGATATCACGAAGGTGACCAACAGCGCGATCGTGTGGTCCGGCGCACTGTTGAAAATCATCCCTTACGGCGATCATTCGGTCACCAATGCCTTCACCGTGGCGAGCTTTACCGGGGCACCGACGCAGGCGGGCGGCGACACGATCGGCCTGACCTTTACAGACCCGGCATTACAGGGCGGCGTGCCCTATGCGGTCACCTACACGACTTTGGCGAACCTACAGATGCCGGGGGCGATGGGCGGGCTCGCCCAAGCAGTTAATTCCGACCCAAACCTCGCCCGGTTCGGCATCGTCGCGTCCGGCGTCGGTCCTGCCGGCGTCATGGTCATCCAGTCAAATCCGACAGGCAACACGACGATCGACCAATCGGGCGGCGGCGGGATCGCTGGCGGGGGAATTGGCGCGACGACGACCAATACTTTCACGCCAAACACAACGCCGGTCTACAGCCTCGGCGAGGACGACTACATTGTTCAGGAATCGAGTGTCGGGATCAATCTCGGCGTTACCCCCGGCAGTTCGGCCCTGCGTTCCGGCGCGACACCGATGACCGGCGGATTCACCGACGATCCGCTGCACATCGTGCGGTCAACTCCGGCCGATGCCAACAACATGATCGAGGTCGAGTGTCTCGATCGACAGAACAACTACAATACCGCGGTCGCCGAGGCATTCGACCAAGGTTCGATCGACGTCTATGGGGTGCGACGCGATACGAGTACCAAGGCTCGCTTGATCACCGACCCCCTGTATGTGGGCGGCATGGTCGCCCAGCTGCTGTTGCAGCGCCAACTCCTCTACCGTAACACCTACACCTTTCAGCTTGGTTGGAAATACATTCTATTGGAGCCGATGGATCTCGTTCAAATTACAGATTCACGGCTCGGCGCCAGCGCTTTGACGGTGCGGATCACCGCCGTCGAAGAAGACGACGAAGGCATGCTTTCGATCACTGCCGAAGATTTCTTTGGCGCCTATTCGCCGAGCGTGCTCTACCCGCCGGCCAATTATTCGCCACCCGCCTCGCGTTCGATCCTCGGGGTGGGTGGCGGCACTGCGGCTCCAGCCGTGAAGCAGGCGAGCGGCAGCGCAGTCGGCGGGTTCGTGCCAAACTGGAGTGCTCCGCCTGGCGATGTGAACACGCCGCTAATTTTCGAACCACCGGCTGCGTTATTGTCGGGCGATCTCGAAATCTGGATCGCACTGTCAGGCGGCCCAAATTGGGGTGGCGCGCAGGTCTGGATCTCGAGCGACGGTAATTCTTATGCCTTTGCCGGCGCGGCTTCTGGCCCGGCGGTACAGGGTGTCTTGGCCGGGGCGATCGGCAACAGCGGCGGCAGTCCGGATACCACCGACACCTGTTCTGTCGATTTGACCGAGAGCCGCGGGCAGCTGTTCTCGGTCTCCGCCACCGACGCTGCGAACCTCGTCACGCTATGCTATATAGGCGGTGAGCTCTTTGCCTATCAGTCCGCTAATCTGACGAGCGCCTATCATTACAATCTTTCGTCGCTCTACCGCGGTGCCTATGGCACAACTGCGACGAGTTATCCGGCCGGGACGCAATTCGCGCGGATCGATCAGTCGATCGGCCGCTTTCCGTACCCTTCGACTTTGATCGGTCAGACCATCTATCTAAAATTCCCGTCTACCAATATCGTCGGCGGCGGTGCACAGAGCCTCGCTTCAGTGCCGGCCTATACCTATACGGTTACCGGCTCCGGCAAAGCGGCGGTTGCGACCACGGTCAGTGGTTCCTTCACCGGCTCGGCGACGGCCAACCTCGTCGTCCAGCGCTACGTCTTTGCGGGCGCTGTTATGTTCCCGGCCGGGCTGACCGGCAGCCAGGGAACTGCCGGGGTAAGCGCTACAGCGACCACGACCTACAGCATCCGAAAGAACGGCTCGAATGTCGGAACCATGATCTTTGCCTCCGGCGCGACGACTGCGACGTTTACCATGGCTTCGGCGACAACCTTCATGTCGGGCGACGTTTTGACCATTGTCGCCCCGCCCTCGACCGACGCGACACTGGCTAACCTCGCGTGGACGCTTGTCGGATCGCAGTAGGCGAGACGTTCGTTGGAACTACCTCAGTCAGAAAGAGGCTCTCGTGAAGCTCGAATCGTGGCACAGTAACGAAGACAAGCGCCGCTGGAAGATCGTGCGCACCGACAACTACACCGACGTCCCGGGCGAAATCGTCACCGCTGATGAGAGCACTGGTGAGTGCAGCTTGCACGTTGGCGGCGAGACCAAGACGCTGAGCTTCGGTCCCGGAGGAATCAGGATTGTCGGGCGGGCAAGATGACCGACGACAAGCGCCTCTGGCCAAGGTTCAGTCCGGAAATCAACTTCGGGCACCTTCTTCAGGCCGCCGTCATCTTGGTGACCATCGGGGGAGGGGCGATCACGAGCTATCTGAGCCTCCGTTCGGATATCCAGCAAGTGCGCGCCGATCTCACGGTCAAGGTCAGCGAGCATGAGGTGCGACTCGCCACAATGGAGCACGCAAGCGAAGATCAGCGCAAAGAGGTGCGCGAATTCCAGGGTGAGATGCGTTCGGCGATCTCTCGCGTGACCGACATATTGAACGATGTGCGGATCCAGCTCGGACGCCAGTTGCAGCCCCACAGCTGATGAGAAATAACTGAGCTCGCGCGCTTCTTACTTGATCGCGTGGCCGGCTCTGGTCATCGTGCCGTGGGGCGGCAGGAGCACTTGAATGGATGCGAGGGTGGGGATAGGGGTCGCGGCCTTGGCCGCGCTTTTGGCCATATCGGGTTGCGGCAGCACGCAGTCGACTGCGTGCCAGTGCCCCAAAATAGTTGCTTACGACGAGCCAACTCTAAAAAAGATTTCCGAGGCATTACGGGCTCTACCGGCCGACAACGTTCTCCATCAAGCGATGGAGGATTACGAGAACGAGCGGGACGACCTCCGGTTCTGTCGCTAAACCCCGATGCCTGATCCGGTTGCTCAACCGCG
Source organism: uncultured Alphaproteobacteria bacterium (assembly GCA_963703745.1). Taxonomy (GTDB): domain Bacteria; phylum Pseudomonadota; class Alphaproteobacteria; order ATCC43930; family CGMCC-115725; genus AP-15. The sequence continues at coordinate 623,478 of CAVPFL010000005.1, forward strand.
GCTCACTCCTGTCTAATTAGAGTCAACAGGTGGCGGCCCAGAACCAGACACGCGGCCAGGCATATGATCATTAGCAGAATGTAGTTGAGCTTGCCTGGCCGGTAAGGCCGACGATCGAGCGCAACGGCAACGGCGAGGAGCACCGAGCAGGCGCCAAGGGCGATCGCCGTTTCGGTCAGGCCCATGTGTGAATCATCAACGAAGCTCCCGCCGCAAGCATCAGTCAGCCGGTCGGCGATGTAAACTTTCGCTCTGTGACACCATCGCGCTCGCCAACCGCAACGCAGCCGGCCTAGACTTCGGCATCCAACTCACGCCGGGTGGTCATGTCCGAAGAGTTTTATCGCATCAAGCGCCTTCCCCCTTATGTCTTTACCGAGGTCAACGCGCTGAAAGCCGAGGCGCGCGCCGCCGGACGCGACGTCATCGATCTCGGCATGGGCAATCCCGACGGGCCGACGCCGCCGCACATCGTCGCCAAGCTCGTTGAAGCGGTGCAGAATCCACGAACTCATGGCTACTCGGTCTCGCGCGGCATCGCCGGTCTGCGCCGAGCTTGTGCTGCCTATTACGCTCGGCGCTTCCGGGTCGAGCTCGACCCGGAAAAAGAGGTCATCGTCACCCTCGGCTCGAAAGAAGGGCTCGCCAACCTCGCCCAGGCGATCACCGCGCCCGGCGACATCGTTCTCGTGCCGAACCCATGCTACCCGATCCATGCCTTCGGTTTCATCATGGCGGGCGCGTCGGTACGCCACGTGCCGGTCGGTCCGGAATTCGACTTTCTTGGCGAGCTCAAAAAAGCGGTTCAGCACAGCATTCCGGCACCACTCGCGATCGTCCTCAACTTCCCGGCCAACCCGACTGCGCAGACCGTCGATCTCGATTTCTACGGCGAGATCGTTGGATTCTGCCGGCGGCACAACATCATCGTGTTGTCCGATCTTGCCTATGCCGAAATCTACTTCAACGACAAGCCTCCACCATCGATCCTCGAGGTCCCCGGCGCCCGCGAGATCGCGGTCGAGTTTTCCTCTCTCAGCAAAACCTATTCGATGGCCGGCTGGCGCATCGGTTTCGCCGTCGGCAATGCGCGGCTGATCGCGGCGCTGGCGCGGGTCAAATCTTACCTCGACTATGGCGCCTTTACCCCGATCCAGGTGGCGGCCACTGCGGCGCTGAACGGTCCGCAGGAATGCATCATCGAGACCCGCGAGCGCTATCGCGCCCGTCGTGACGCGTTGATCGACGGCTTATGCCAGGCCGGTTGGCAGATCCCCGAACCCGAAGCGACGATGTTCGCCTGGGCCCCGATCCCGTCGGCCTTTTTCGGGATCGGCAGCCTCGCCTTTTCGAAGCTCTTACTCGAGCGGGCCAATGTGGCCGTCTCACCGGGAATTGGCTTTGGCGAATATGGCGAGGGGTTCGTGCGCATCGCCCTCGTCGAGAACCGACAACGCTTGCGCCAGGCGACGCGCAATATCCGAACCTTCCTCTCCGGCCGCAACGACGTCGCCGAGCTACGCCGCGGCGAGCGCACGCTCGCCGGGGCTGGGTCTTGAGGGAGGGTTCAACTGGTGATCTAGCCTTCCGCCATTCGGCCATCCGGATTTGACTTCGCTGGGATCCGTCCCTATGTTCCGGCCCTCGCGAGGGATACGGGCATGAAGATCGTCAATTCGCTGAAGTCGCTGAAGAAACGCGACAAGAACTGCCGCATCGTGCGGCGCAAGGGGCGCGCCTTCATCATCAACAAGACCAATCCGCGATATAAAGCGCGTCAGGGCTGAGCCCGCGGGTCGCTAATCGGGCCGGAGCACCGCGATGGAGATGCCGGCGCCGGACGACGCCGTGCTGCAACGGCGCGCCGAGATCGTCGAGGCACTGCGGCAGATCGTTCCGGGCGAAGGCGTCATCGCTTCCGAAGCCGAGCGGCGAGCCTATGAAAGCGACGGGCTGACCGCCTATCGGCAATTGCCGATGGTTGTGGCCCTGCCGTCGCATGTCGATCAGGTCGCAGCGGTGCTGCGGTATTGCCAGAAAAACGGAATCAAAATCGTGCCGCGCGGCGCCGGCACCTCGCTTTCCGGCGGTGCACTGCCGCTGGCCGACGCCGTGCTGCTCGGCATGGCAAAGTTCAACCGCATCCTCGATATCGATTACGACAACCGATCCGTCGTTGCCCAACCCGGCGTCACCAATCTGGCGATCACCCAAGCCGTAGAAGAGGCCGGCTTTTATTACGCGCCGGATCCTTCCAGCCAGATCGCCTGCACGATCGGCGGCAATGTCGCCGAAAATTCCGGTGGGGTGCACTGCCTAAAATACGGGGTTACCACGAACAACATACTCGGCATCGAGATGGTGCTGATGGACGGCCAGGTGATCCGCCTCGGCGGAAAGCACCTCGATGCCGCTGGGTACGATCTGGTGGGTGTGATGACTGGGTCCGAAGGGCTGCTCGGCGTCGTCACCGAGGTTACCGTGCGCATCCTGCCGAAGCCGGCGACAGCGCGAGCGCTGCTGATCGGCTTTGGCAGGACCGAGGATGCCGGAAAATGCGTTGCCGCGGTGATCGCCGCGGGCATCATTCCCGCCGGCATGGAGATGATGGATCGGCCGGCGATCCACGCTGCCGAAGCCTTTGTCAACGCCGGATATCCTCTCGACGTCGAGGCGTTGCTGATTGTCGAGCTCGACGGTCCGCCCGCGGAGGTCGACCATCTGATCGATAACGTCGAGACGATCGCGGGCGAGCACCACGCCACTGAAATCCGGCTCAGTCGCGACGAGGCGGAGCGGCTCGCCTTCTGGTCCGGGCGAAAAGCCGCCTTTCCAGCTGTCGGACGCATCTCTCCCGATTATTATTGCATGGACGGTACAATCCCGCGCGCGCGACTGGCCGAGGTTCTGCGCGGAATACGGGGACTTTCGGACCGGCACGGGCTCGCGGTGGCAAATGTCTTTCATGCCGGAGACGGCAATCTTCACCCGCTTGTTCTTTACGATGCCAACAAGCCCGGCGAGGTCGAGCGTGCCGAGGCCTTTGGTGCCGATATCCTCAAACTCTGCGTCGAGGTCGGCGGTGTCCTGACCGGTGAGCACGGTGTCGGTGTCGAGAAGCGCGACCTGATGGGGACGATGTTCGACGAGAGCGACTTGGCGCACCAGCAACGGTTGAAATGCGCGTTCGACCCGGACGGTATGCTTAATCCGGGCAAGGTGTTTCCACAATTGCACCGCTGCGCCGAACTCGGCCGCCTTCACGTCCACGCCAGCCGGATGCCCTTCCCCGATTTGCCACGGTTTTGACGAGGGTTATCGCGCGCGTCCGTAAGCGAGCGGTCGAGCGGGGCTGAGCCCATGCGGACCGACTTCACGACGGAGCAACTCGCCGATCCGGACATTGCAGCATCCGAGAAAGTGCTGCGGAACTGCACCCATTGCGGGTTTTGCACCGCGACCTGCCCGACCTATGTCCTGCTCGGCGACGAACTCGATAGTCCACGCGGCCGTATCTACCTGATCAAAGACATGCTCGCGAGCGGCGAGCGGGTCACCGCCGATACGGTCAAGCACATCGACCGGTGTCTCTCTTGCCTGTCGTGCATGACAACTTGCCCATCCGGCGTCAACTACATGCACCTCGTCGACCACGCGCGGCACTGGATCGAAGAGAACTACCGTCGGCCGTGGGACGAGCGCGTGCTGCGGATATTTCTCGGCACCGTTCTGTCACGACCGCTGCTGTTCCGCCTCTCGCTTCGCTGCGCAACTATCGCCAAGCCGTTTTCGAACTTTCTGCCCGGTCGGCTCGCACCGCTATTTGCGCTGGCGCCGTCCTCGGTTCCGCCTGCCTCGCAGACCGATCGGCCAGGCGTCTTCGCGGCCGCAGGCGAGCGGCGAATGCGGGTCGCCTTGTTGCCGGGGTGCGCCCAGAAAGTGTTGGCACCCGAAATCAACGAGGCGACGATCCGTTTGCTGACACGCCACGGTTGCGAAGTCGTGATCGCGCGCGGCAGCGGCTGTTGCGGATCCCTTGCCAATCATCTCGGCCGGCAGTCGTCGGCGCTCGGGTTCGCACGCGCCAACATCGACGCGTGGGAACGCGAGCGCCTCGCCTTCGGGCTTGATGCCATCGTAATCAACGCTTCGGGCTGCGGAACGACCGTAAAGGATTACGGCTTTATGCTGCGCGAAGATGGAGTTTACGCCGAGAAGGCGGCGCGAATCGGGTCACTCGCCCGCGATGTCACCGAGGTGATTGAGACCCTCGGGCTCACCCCGCCGACACCGGCCGCGGGCACTACCAAATGGCGGGTCGCCTATCATTCCGCCTGCTCGATGCAGCACGGGCAGAGCGTTCACGCCGGGCCAAAGGCGCTCCTTGCGGCCGCGGGCTTCGAGCCTGTCGATGTGCCGGAAGGACATCTCTGCTGCGGGTCGGCTGGAACCTATAACTTATTGCAACCGCAGATCGCCGCAGCCCTACGCGACCGCAAACTTGCCAATATCGCGAATACCAGACCGGATCTCGTCGCGACCGGCAATATCGGCTGCATCACACAGCTTGCCCCCGATTGTGACGTGCCGGTAGTACACACGGTCGAGCTCCTCGACTGGGCCACCGGCGGCCCGGCCCCCAAGTGCTATCGGCTGGTCAGGGGGCACTTCGCCGGGCAATCGCGGGGATCAATAGCGACAGCGATAACCCCGCGAGGCCGATAAGAGTGGGCTCGACCCAGTTTGCCCCGCCGAGCATCAGCCGCTCTCCGGCCGCACCGAAATCGGCATAGGCGATGGTCAATGGCAATTGGCCAAGAAATGATCCGACCGCGTAGGCGCCGAGCGACAATCGTGTCAATCCGAGCGCGTAATTGGCCACGCTGTGTGGCACGATCGGGATCAGCCGCAGCACCGCGACGGCACGCCAGCCGCCACGCTCGACCTGCCCGACGACGGGTCCAAGGCGTCGGAGGTCGATCAGGCCCGAATTGAGGTATCGCGCTACGAGAAATCCCGCCATCGCGCCGGCGACGCTGCCGGACGCGGCCCATACGATCCCCCATCCCATGCCGAACATCAGCCCGGCGACGATCGCCAGCAGAGTGCGCGGCACGAACAGCAGGCTGGCTGCGGTGTGAACGGCGAGGAAGCACAGCGGGGCTGCCGGGTACCGGCCGATCGCCGCGGTAATCGCGGTCGGGTCGAGGACCCCCCGCCAGCACCAAGCCGCTGCCACCCCAACCACGAGTACACCGAGCAGCGCAAGCCTGAGGGTCCGCCGGACGTCGACAGGCCTCAGGTTGAGGGGCGCTAACTGGGTGCCTTTAGCCGTCATCACGGCGTTGACACCGCAGGAAAGGGCGTAGTGGCGTCCGTGTTTGGCACTGCCTCGTCGAAGAGGCGCGGCCGAGTGGCGCGGTGTTGCAGCCACATGACGCCAAACAGATCAATGATCCCGGCACCCAAGCGGTCCAAAATGCCGTATTTCGATTTCCCCCTGCGGCGCGGCCGATGATCGACCGGCACCGAACGCACCGTTCCCCCCTCGCGCAACACCAGCGCAGGGAGGAAGCGGTGCATATGGTCGAAGTAGGGTAAATCCAAAAAGAGCGCTCGCGGAAACAATTTTAGACCACAGCCGGTGTCCGGCGTGCGGTCCCCCAGAAGCCGGCCACGGACCGCGTTGGCAACGCCAGAGGCCCAGCGCTTCGACCAACTGTCCCTCCGCGTCTCCCGGTGCCCGACAATCAAGATCGGCGGATCTACCGAAGCCTGGCGAGCGAGACGCCACATCCCGGGGATGTCGGTCGGGTTATTCTGTCCGTCTCCATCGAGCGTTGCGATCCAGGTTGCGTGCGCCGCCCGGACGCCGGTGCGAATCGCCGCACTCTGCCCGCAATTTCGCGTATGACGCAGCAACCGTAGGTGCGGCATTCTGCCGGCGAGCCGTGAGATCTCGTAGGCGGTCGCATCACTGCTGCCGTCATCCACATAGACGATCTCATAGTCAACCAGACCGTCGAGGGCGGCACCGATCTCGCCTACGAGCGAGGCGATATTCTCCGCCTCGTCCTTTACCGCGATGACGACTGAAAGATCCATCAGGTCAATGCTGTGACGCTTGCGCCGACGGTGCGCGCAGCGTCGGATCGCTACCCCCACCATCCGTAGCGAATAATGTAACACCCCTTGAAAGCGTGGACAAACCGGTGGTGGTGACGCTGTATATTGCCAAATCCGCGAACCGTAGCCTGAATTCCTCCTACAAATTCAGGCGGAGCCGTCCCGACCGGTACGCGCGCCTCTGGCAAAAGGCGAATTTTAGCGATCGACCCAGGCGATCCTGAGGATATTTGTGGCACCGGGGGTCCCGAACGGGACCCCGGCTGTGATGACGACCCGCTGACCGATCTCGGCGATCTTCTCGCGATGAGCCATCCGCGCTGCTTTTTGCACCATGTCGGAAAAACTCTTGACGTCACTAGTGTGTACGCAATGCGCACCCCACAAAACGGCGAGACGGCGCGCAGTGCTGAGGCTCGACGTTAGCACTAGGATCGGGACCTCGGGTCGTTCGCGTGCCGCGCGAAGAGCGGTTGCGCCCGAGGTCGTATAGGAAACGATCGCCGCGGCGCCCACCAAACGCGCGACCTGGCAAGCCGCGGCGCTGATTGCATCCGAAGTCGTGTGTTCGTGCTCGATCTTGGTGCTCTCGAGCATCGAGTAATAGAGCGGATCTTCCTGCACCCGAGAAGCAATCCGACTCATCATCGCAACCGCTTCGATCGGATAGCTTCCCGCCGCCGTCTCAGCTGAAAGCATAACCGCGTCCGCTCCCTCGTAGACCGCGGTCGCCACATCCGATGCCTCCGCTCGCGTCGGGGTCGGCGCTGTGACCATCGATTCCAGCATCTGCGTCGCCACGACAACGGGTTTTCCGGCAATCCGGCAAGCATGAACCACTTGCTTTTGCACGCTCGGCACATCTTCGGGCGGCATCTCGACCCCAAGGTCGCCACGCGCGACCATCAGCCCGTCGGCGAGTTCGATGATCTCAGGCAGGTGCTGGATTGCCGACGGCTTTTCGAGCTTTACCATCACGCCAGCGCGGCCGCCGACGAGTTTGCGGCCTTCGGCAACATCGGCCGGACGCTGGACGAACGAGAACGCGATCCAATCCGCGCCGTGCTCAAGGGCGAAGGAGAGATCGGCGCGGTCCTTTTCGGTGATCGCCGACAACGGCAACACCGCATTCGGCACATTGACCCCCTTGCGGTCGGATAGCGTGCCGCCGACCAAGCATCGCGTGTCGGCAAAACTGCTGCCGCATGCCTCAACCTCGAGCCGTACCTTGCCGTCATCGAGAAGAAGCTCTGTGCCCGGCTTAAGCGCCTCGAAGATCTCCGGATGCGGCAACGGTGCGCGGCGTTCGTCGCCGGCGTGCCGATCTAAGTCTAGGTGGAAGCGCGCTCCAGCGGTGAGCTCAATCGGGCCTTCAGCGAAAGTGCCGAGGCGAAGTTTTGGTCCCTGCAGGTCAGCGAGAATGCCGATCGGTCGCCCCGTCGCAGTCTCCACTCGCCGGATCGCAGTAAACCGGGCGCGGTGGTCGTCATGCGTACCATGGCTGAAGTTGAGCCGGAAGACGTCAACGCCCGTTTCAAATAGCGAGCGGATCCGATCAGGGCTCGAACTCGAAGGGCCCAGAGTCGCGACAATCTTTGCGCTGCGCTGACGACGCGTGTCGATGTTCCTGTCCGGACCCATATTAGTCGAGAACAAGGATGGCTCGAAAATCGTTGACGTTGGTTAAGGTGGGGCCGGTCACGACAAGATCACCAAGAGCGGCAAAAAATCCATAACCGTCGTTTTCAGCGAGCGCCTTGTGTACCGAGATGCCGCGCCCTGCGGCTCGCGCCAAGCTGTCCGGGTAAACAATCGCCCCGGCGTTGTCTTCCGTTCCGTCGATGCCATCGGTGTCGCAGGCGAGTGCGGAAATGCCGTCGGCCCCATCGAGCGTTACTGCTAGGGACAGCAAGAACTCGACATTCCGCCCGCCGCGACCCTTTCCCGCAACGGTGACCGTGGTCTCGCCGCCCGACAAAAGCACGGCAGGGGGCGAAATGAGGCAGTTACCCACTCGAAATTTTCCTGTGCGGATTTGAAGAGCGATCGCCGCGTGGACCAGCCCGACCTGACGAGCTTCCCCCTCGATCCGATCGCTGAGCACGATCGGCACGATCTTCCGCTGGAGCGCGAGCGCAGCAGCCGACTGGAGCGCTTTTTGCGGGCTTGCAACGAGATCGAACTCTGCCCGATCAAAGATCGGGTCGTCGGGCTTCGGCGTCTCCTCCGCCTCTGTCGAAAGATACGACGCCACGGCGCCCGGTGCGACGGTGCGGTATTTCTCGAGCACGGCACGGGCATCGGCAAACGTGCTAGGGTCGGGTACCGTGGGGCCAGAGGCAATGACCGCCGGATTGTCACCGGGAACATCGGAAATCGCCAGGGTGACGATCCGGGCGGGCGCCGCGGCGGCGGCGAGCCTGCCCCCCTTGATCGCCGAAAGATGCTTGCGCACCGTATTGATCTCGGTGATCGTTGCTCCCGAACGCAGGAGGGCGCGTGTTATCGACTGCTTGTCGTCCAGGGTGAGGCCGGGAGCGGGGACGGAGAGCAGCGCCGAGCCTCCGCCCGATGCGAGGAAGACGAGCTGATCGTCTGGTCCCAGACCGCAAGCCAGGCCGAGGATACGGCGCGCCGCCCTCTCACCTGCCGCGTCGGGCACAGGGTGACCCGCCTCGACGATTTCGATCCGGTCGCAAGGTACGGCATGACCGTAGCGGGTGAGAACAAGACCTTCGAGAGGACCGGACCACGCGGTCTCGAATGCGAGCGCCATCGCTGCCGAAGCCTTTCCGGCGCCGACCAGCACCGTTCGACCGCGAACCGGAGCGGGAATTCGCCGCTCGATCGCCCGATAGGGGTCGGCCGCGGCGAGTGCAGCGTTGAACAATGCCCTTAAGGTCTCGCCGATCGCCGTTTGATCGCGCTTGTTCACGTGGGTGTTCCGTCTTGCCAAGCTCGCTGCCATTTCATATCGAGCGCTGCGAAAACGCCAGCGCTCGATCCTCCGCGACAGGTAGCGGGTTTATCGGCGATGGCTTGTGCGGAGGAGATCTCGCGTGATGTTTTTCAGCCGCCGGAGCGTGATGCGGGCGGCGTTGATGGTGCTGTTACTTCTAGTACCGGCGACGAGCCGAGCCGATGCGCCGGAAACGACCCCCTTTTCGGAAGTATTTGCTCAGCTGGCGGCACGGCTGGTCGGGGTCGTTGTCAACATCTCGACAACCCAGGCGAGCGCATTGCCGGCGCCCAAAGGTGGGCCGGAAGCACAGGTCCCGGCCCCCGGGGCACCGCTTGACGAGTTCTTTCGCGACTTTTTCGGCGAGAAGGGAGCTCCGGGTGGCGTTAATCCATCGGCGCCGCGGGTCGCGTCGCTCGGCTCGGGATTTATCATCGACCCCTCCGGGGTTATCGTCACCAATAATCACGTGATCGCCAATGCCGAGCAGATCACCGTGACGTTATCCGACGATTCGACCATGCAAGCAGAGGTCATCGGTCGTGATGCGGTGAGCGATCTCGCGCTTCTCCGGGTCGAACCAAAGGCACCGCTGCCAGCTGCGACTTGGGGGGATTCGGCAAAGACGAGAGTAGGAGACTGGGTGCTTGCGATCGGCAATCCCTTCGGGCTCGGCGGCACGGTGACCTCAGGCATCATCTCGGCCACCGCGCGGGATATTCACTCGGGCCCCTACGACGATTTTTTGCAGACCGACGCGTCGATCAACCGCGGCAATTCCGGTGGACCGATGTTCAATCTGGCCGGTGAGGTGATCGGCATCAACACGGCCATTTTCTCACCTTCGGGCGGTTCGATCGGGATCGGCTTCGCTATTCCGTCGGCGTTTGCGCGCCCGATTATCGATCAGCTGAAGGCTACCGGGAAAGTTGAGCGTGGCTGGATCGGCGCCCACATTCAACCGGTAACCGAAGACATCGCCGAGGCGGTCGGGCTCGATAAAAGTCGTGGCGCTATGATAGGAGCGATCGATCCAGCTAGCCCTGCGGCGCTGGCAAAACTGCAACCTGGAGACGTGATCCTCGCCTTTGATGGTAAGCCGATCGACCGTAGCCGACAGCTGCCGCGCCTCGTCGCTGACACGGCACCGGATACGTTGGTCAAATTATCGTTGTGGCGCGATGGAAAGGATCAAGAAGTCGAGATCAAGGTCGCGGCCTTGAACCCGAACCGTCCCGCGCCGCCCCCGCCCGAGCCGGAGAAGCCGAAACCGCCTCCGAGTGTTGATGTACTCGGCCTCAAGCTCACCAAGCTAACCGCCGAGCTTCGTAAGCAATTTTCGTTACCCGAAACGGGAAAAGGTGTTGTCATTACTGAGGTCCCGCAAAATAGCCCCGGAGCGGCACAAGGACTGCGCCCGGGGGACCTCGTCGTTGCTGTCGGTCACGAGGCGGTGGGGTCACTTGAGGAGGTGCAGCAAAAAGTCGCCGCCGCCAAAAAGAACGGGCACAAGAATGCCCTCGTACGAGTGGAGCGCGAGGGCAACACTCGATTCATTGCTCTCCCCTTCGAGGGGGGATGACGAGGCGAGCCCAGTTGCTATTCAGCGGCGAGAGCGCGTGGCGGCGCCGGGCGGAAGCGGGCGAGCAGTTTTTCTTCGCGCGCTTTAACCTGCGCGAGATTTGCCTCTTTGATATGGCCAAAGCCGCGAATCTCGGCCGGCAAACTGGCCAGTTCGACCGCAATCTCGTGATTGGCCGGTGACAAGCAGGCGAGGATCTCGTCAATCAGCGCGTCGTATTCGCTAATCAGTCGACGTTCGAGTTGCCGCTCTTTGGTGCGGCCGAATATGTCAAAAGGCGTGCCGCGGAGACCGCGCAGTCCCGCCAAGATGCGGAATACCGAGAGCATCCACGGTCCAAAGCTCCGCTTGCGCAGGTGTCCGGTCTCCGGGTCTCGACTACCGAGCAACGGCGGCGCCAAATGAAAATTGAGTTTGTAGGGGCCTTCAATTCTATCGGCAATGTCCCGTAGGAAGCCGGTGTCCGTATAGAGCCGGGCAACTTCGTATTCATCCTTGTAGGCCATGAGTTTGAAAAGTGATCGGGCGACCGACTGGGTCAGTCCGGTTTCGCCCGGGAGGCATAGGGCCTCGGCCTCGCGGACGCGCTCAACCCGAGATGCATAGCGCGCGGCATAGGCGGCGCTTTGATAGTCGGTCAGGAAGGCGGCTCGACGGCTGACCAACTCATCGAGAGTCTCCGATAAGCGATGCCAAGGCGGCACAGCAGCGGGCGGAATTGCACGAATTCGAACGAATTCCGGGTCGATCGCGGCGCGCCGTCCCCAGCGAAACGCGGCATGGTTGAACTCGACCGCGACACCGTTCAATGCGATGGCGCGCTCGATGGCTTCGCCCGAGAGTGGCACCAATCCGCGCTGGTAGGCAAAACCTAACATAAAAAGATTGCCAGCGATCGAGTTGCCGAGCAGACCAGTTGCGAGTTCGGTCGCATTGAGAAATTCGACGTTTTTCTCGCCGACCGCTTCGGCGATGGTCTGCCGCATCTCGCGGTTAGGAAATATCAGATCGGGGTTCCGGGTGAAATCGCCGGTGATCGTCTCGTGGCTATTAACGATCGCGCTACTTTGACCGAGCTCCAGCTTTGATAAGGCATCCTGGCTTGCGGAGACGACGAGATCGCACCCCAGGAGCAGCTTCGCGCCGCCCGAGGCGATGCGCACGGCATGAATCTCATCAGCGCTCCGGGCGATCCGGACATGGCTATAGACTGCACCGCCCTTTTGGGCGAGGCCGGTCATGTCGAGCACAGTACAGCCCTTTTCGTCGAGGTGCGCCGCCATGCCGAGCAACGCTCCGATGGTCACGACACCGGTTCCGCCGACGCCGGTGACGAGGATGCCGTAGGGCTTGTCGAGAGCGGGACGCGCCGGTTCGGGAAGCGCCGGCAGCTCGTTCTCTCCGAGATCGCTGGTTTTATGCTGCTTGAGGTCGCCACCGTGCACAGTGACAAAGCTCGGACAAAAGCCGTTAATACAGGAGTAGTCCTTGTTGCAACTCGATTGATCGATCGATCGCTTACGCCCGAACTCGGTTTCAATCGGCACCACTGAAAGGCAATTCGAAGTTCTCGAACAATCCCCGCAGGCCTCGCAGACGAGGTCATTGATAAAAACTCGTTTGGCAGGATCAGGAAAACGGCCGCGCTTACGGCGGCGCCGCTTCTCGGCAGCGCAAGTCTGGTCGTAGACAATCGCAGTGACCCCCTCTATACTACGCAGCTCGCGTTGAACTGCGTCGAGTTGGTCGCGGGCGCGTACCGTCGCTCCGGGAGCGAAATCGGCGCTCGGAGGGTATTTATCCGGCTCGTCCGTTACGACGATAATGCGCCCCACCCCTTCGGCGGCGAGTTGCCGGGTCAGCGCCGGCACGGTCAAGCCGCCGTCGATCGGCTGGCCGCCGGTCATCGCGACAGCATCGTTAAAAAGGAGCTTATAGGTAATGTTGACCTTGGCGGCGACTGCCGCGCGGATCGCTAGGACGCCCGAATGGGTATAGGTGCCGTCGCCGAGGTTGGCAAAGACGTGCCGGGTCTCGGTGAACGGTGCCTGACCAATCCAAGGCGCGCCCTCACCGCCCATCTGGGTAAAGGTCGCGGTTGATCGATCCATGAACTGGGCCAAGTAATGGCAACCGATGCCGGCCAGCGCACGGCTGCCTTCCGGCACCTTTGTCGAGGTGTTGTGCGGGCAGCCGGAGCAAAAATAGGGCGTGCGGTAAAATGGCACGACGTTGGCGCCGAGCTGACCTTCCTTGGCTTCGAGAAAAGCAACACGTTCGGCAATACGCGGCGATGTGTGGAACCGCGCGACGCGTTGCGCGATGACCCGTGCAATCTGGGCCGGCGTCAACTCACCGTTCGACGGCAATATCCAGTTGTGATTCTCGTCGAATTTCCCGATAACACGCGGTCGCACGTCCTCGCGCCAATTATAAAGTTGCTCTTTGAACTGATTCTCGACGACTGCGCGCTTCTCTTCTACTACGAGGATCTCTTCGAGACCCTCCGCAAAGTGTCGGATGCCCTCGCGTTCGAGCGGCCAGGACATGGCCACCTTGTAAAGGCGGATGCCAATGTTGGCAGCATACGCCTCGTCTATCCCGAGATCGTCGAGTGCTTGACGTACGTCGAGATACGATTTTCCGGTTGTGACGATGCCAAAGCGTGGCCGTGGGCTGTCGATGACTATCCGGTCGAGCCGGTTTGCGCGGGCGAAGGCCAGGGCGGCATAAAGCTTGTACTTGTGGAGCCGATATTCCTGCTCCAGCGGCTGGTCGGGCCAGCGGATATTGAGCCCGCCCGCCGGCATCTCGAAATCGTCGGGATGTGCGATATCGATCCGCTCCGGACCGATCTCGACCGAGGCCGAGCTGTCGACGGTCTCCGCGATCGTCTTGAAAGCGATCCAGCAGCCCGAATAGCGGGACATTGCCCAGCCGTAGAGACCGAGATCGAGCAATTCCTGCACCCCCGATGGGTTCAATACGGGAATGCCGGCGTCCATGAACGCATATTCGGACTGGTGCGGCAAAGTCGAGGATTTGCAGGTGTGATCGTCTCCTGCTAACAACAGAACCCCACCGTGAGCAGCCGAGCCGGCCGCGTTACCGTGCTTCAGCGCGTCGCCGCTGCGGTCGACACCGGGCCCCTTGGCGTACCACAAAGCGAATACGCCGTCGTATCTAGAACCGGGAAAGAGATCGATCTGTTGGCTTCCCCAAACCGCCGTCGCGCCGAGTTCCTCGTTGATTGCTGGTTGGAAGTGTATGTGGCTCTTCTCGAGAAAGCGGCGCGCCCCCCACAAGGCTTGGTCGAATCCACCCAAAGGCGAACCACGATAGCCCGAGATAAAGCAGCCGGTATTCAATCCCACGGCGAGGTCGCGCCGCCGCTGCACCATCGGCAGGCGCACCAGCGCCTGGGTGCCTGTGAGGTAAATCCGTCCCGTATCAAGAACGTACTTGTCGTCAAGCGTGACCGCCGGCAACGCCATCGCGACCTCCCCAACTCGTCACCGTCATTGGACAGAAGTGGTGTTTCCTTGATGGTTGCTCAATATTCGAGCGCAATTGAATCGGGAAAAGGCCAAGCGGTGATCGCCAACCGCGAAGCCGACCCGATCTGATTTTTAATCCTCATTGCCGCGGCGGCGCGCAGGGAGTAATGCTTTGTCGCATTTGGTTTCCAATTTCTCGGCCGCTGCTATGCCTGCACTCGCCTCCCGACATGAGGTTATCGACAAATCCCTGCTTAACGCACTACGCCAACTCCTTGGTGATCGCCTCTCGACTTCAACGGCAGTTCGCGACCAGCACGGTAGAGACGAATCCTATCACGCACCGCATTCCCCGGACGCGGTCGCTTTCGCACGTACCACTGAGGAAGTCTCGGCGATCGTAAGACTGTGCTCTAATCACAAGACACCCGTCATCGCCTTTGGCGCTGGCACTTCGCTCGAGGGTCATGTCGCTGCGCTGGCGGGTGGCGTCTGCATCGACCTGTCGCAGATGAACCGAATTCTGCGCATCAATGCCGAGGATCTTGACGCCGTAGTCGAGGCCGGGGTCACAAGAAAGCAGCTCAACCAATACTTGCACGATACCGGGCTGTTTTTTCCGATCGATCCAGGGGCGGACGCGTCCCTTGGCGGCATGGCCGCGACGCGCGCCTCAGGGACCAACGCGGTGCGCTACGGCACGATGCGCGAAAACGTACTCGCGCTGACCGTGGTACTGGCCGACGGGCGCGTCATCCGCACCGCGAGGCGCGCTCGCAAATCGGCGTCGGGATACGATCTGACCCGGCTTTTTATCGGCTCGGAAGGTACGCTCGGCATCATTACCGAGGTCACAGTTAGACTTTACGGCATCCCAGAAGCGATTTCAGCCGCAGTTTGCGATTTCCCGACGATCGAGGACGCCGTCAATAGTGTCATTCTCACTATCCAGAACGGCATTCCTGTCGCTCGAATCGAACTGCTCGATGAAGCACAAATAACTGCGATCAACAGCTATTCGAAGCTGAACCACAAAGTGGCTCCCACCCTCTTCTTCGAGTTCCACGGCACGACAGCCGGGGTAGCGGAGCAGGCCGAAGCGGTAAAAGCAATCGCAGGTGAATACAATGGCAATGATTTCCGTTGGGCAACAACATCCGAGGAGCGCTCGAAGCTCTGGCAAGCCCGGCACGACGCTTACTATGCCGCGCTAGCGCTGCGCCCGGGTTCGAAGGGCTGGGCCACCGATGTCTGCGTGCCGATCTCGAGGCTCGCCGAGTGCATCAGCGAGACCAAGCGGGATCTCGCAAGTTCACCGATCCCGTCGGCCTTGGTCGGCCATGTCGGTGATGGGAACTTTCATCTCGTGTTCATGATCGATCCGCAGCGGCCAGAGGAGATCGCCGAGGCTGGCCGACTCAACGACCGGATGGTGGCACGCGCGCTCGCGATGGAGGGGACGAGCACCGGCGAACATGGGGTTGGATATGGCAAGATGGATTTTCTGGTCAGCGAGCATGGCGAAGCGGTCAGCGTCATGCGCGCGATCAAGAAGGCACTCGACCCGGGCAACATCATGAACCCCGGGAAAATCGTGCGAATTTGAGCTTGGAGACATTGCAGAGTTTTGCAGGTTTCGGCCGCTAGCCCCCTCGTGACGGAACACGAGGGGGCTAATCAGCATAGACTTAGCCGCTATTGCCGCCGAGATTTACGCCGACATATTGCGTCACACCGTGACGGTTTAATAACAGGAGGGCGCTCTTCTTTGGCGACGCTGCGAGTTCCTTTAATTTCTCCGCCGCCTCCTGTGGAGTGTTGACCGCCTGCTGGTCAATTGAGACGAGGATATCGCCTTCGCTCAGGCCAACATCATCTGCGGCGCTCCCCCTGTCGACCCGCGCAACCACCACGCCATGCATATCCTTCGCCACGTGGAGTTCACGACGAAGCTGACTCGTAAGTGGGGCGAAATGCATGCCCAGCGCCTCCGCCCTCATCGGCTGTTCTTCATCTTCCCCACCGTTGGCTGAGGCAACTTGCTCGTTGGCGAGCTCTCCGACTTTCGCCTTCAGCTGGACCGTTTGCCCGTTGCGCCATACCGTCATTGTCGCATCGGTGTCAGGCGAGGTCCCAGCAACCAACCGCGGCAGGTCGTGCAACTGGCCCACTTCGGTGCCGTTGAACGAGAGAATCACATCACCTTGCTTGATGCCGGCCTTCGCCCCAGGGCTATCGGGAGTAACGACGGCGACGAGCGCCCCTTGCTCACCGTGCAGGCCCAAGCTCGCAGCGATAGCGGGCGTCACCTCCTGGATCTGCACCCCCAGCCAGCCGCGGCTAACCTTGCCGTGCTCCTCGAGCTGCGCGACCACCGTCTTGGCGACGTTGGACGGCACAGCGAAACCGATTCCGACGCTGCCACCGTTCGGCGAATAGATCGCCGTGTTGATGCCGACCACCTGGCCCTCGAGATTGAAGGTCGGGCCACCGGAATTGCCGCGATTGATCGGGGCATCGATCTGCAGGAAGTCATCGAATGGACCGGAGTGAATGTCACGTCCGCGAGCTGAAATGATCCCCGTCGTTACGGTGCCGCCAAGCCCAAACGGGTTGCCGACGGCCATCACCCAGTCGCCGACCTGGGCTACACTACTGTCGCCGAACGCGACATAAGGCAGTGGCTTGTCGGCGTTTATCTTGAGCACAGCTAGGTCAGTCTTGGGATCACGGCCGACAATCTTCGCAGTATATTTCCTGTTGTCCTGCAGAGTAACTTCTACCTTGCCGGCATCACCGACCACGTGGTTATTCGTTACGACGTACCCGGATGGATCGATAATGAACCCGGAACCGAGGGCAATGCGCTTGGCTTGCCCGCCCGGAATTGATGGAAAGAGATGTCTCTGTCCTCCCGGGTTCTGCTGTTCGAAAAAGCGGCGCAGAAATTCGTCGAACGGCGAGTTCGGAAACCCTGGAGACGGGACTGCTTCTGGATCTTCAGCCATTGCGTCCGCATCGGCCTTTTGTGCAACCGATATGTTCACCACGGCCGGCAATACTTTTTTTACGAGCGGTGCAAAGCTCTGCTGTTGGATCAGCGCGACCGGAGAGGTCAATGTCTGCGGAACTGCAGGCGAAATTGTTGATGGGCTGTCCGCGATTGGTGGATTTTCAGCCCACACAAGCGGCGACAGCGCTAGTGTGGCCCCAAGACCGAAACCGATCGTTGCGGCGCGCTTTCTGTTTAGCCAAGGGCGGGGGCCACAGTTATTTTTCAATTCTACCAATTGGTCCTCCTATGAAGCGGGGGTTCGCTCAGCGTTTGTTGAAACGTCGAGCCATGCTGGATCGACAAACAAAATAGTCCAACAAGATGACAGGCGGCTTTCACCGGCATTAATTCGCTGTAACTTGCCGCAGGGAGGACTCGAACCCGATACGTCAACCGCTATCGTGCTGCTGAGAGGTGTCGCGTCGTCTCGGTCTACTCCTGTCGCCCCGACTTGCGGACGCGCGACCTGCTCCGCTGCAGCGCTGGATCAGGGTCAGATCCTGAGGAGCTCGCTATGCCTTGCACTCAGCAGGACGAAGCGCCTGGCCGGCGGTGCGCTATCGAGGCGCGGCGGTCGAGTCTCGATCCAGACTGTGCGTCTGCGTTCTTGCGGCTCCAGTTACGCCGTACCCGCCGGGGGGATGTTGCGCTCGTCAAGCCGCTGCCACAACCCGCGCTCGAGAACGGTCGAGAGACGGCGTGCGAACGCCGCGGCGTCAGGCAGCTGTTCGCCTTCGATGATCCGGGCTTGGTCGAGAAGGAGCCAGGCAAATTCCGAGAGCTGGTCTGAGGCGCCGGCCTCGCCGACCGTCGCAGCGAGGCGCTCGATGAGCTTATGGTGCGGGTTTAGCTCGAGGATGCGTTTGGACATCGTGTTGAGCTGGCGGTGTTGCTTCAAGAGCCGCTCGAAATGCATGTCCATGTCGCCTTCGTCGGCGACCAGACACACGGCGCTGTCGGTCAGACGGTCGGAGGTGCGAACGTCCTTGACCGCGTCGCCGAGCGCGAGTTTGAAGATTGCGATCAGGCTTGCAAGCTGGGCCGGTGGCTCGGATTTCTCGTCCTTGCGATCCTCAGCCGGTGTGATTTTGTCGAGGTCGACACCGCCGCGAGTAGCCGATTTGAATGGCTTATCTCTATAGGAGCCAATCGCCGGCACCCAGAACTCGTCGATCGGGTCGGTCATCAGCAGCACTTCGACGCCGCGGGCGCGGAAGCCTTCGAGTTGCGGGCTCTGCTTGATGAGATCGAGGCTGTCGCCGGTGATCGTGTAGATCGCCTCCTGCCCCGATTTCATCGCCGTGACATATTCGTCTAGTGAAACGAGCGCGTCACGAGAGGTCGAGCGGAAGCGGGCCAGCGTGAGCAAATCCTCCCGATGCTCACGATCTTCATAGAGACCCTCCTTCAGAACTGCGCCGAAATTATCCCAGAATTTGATGTATTCTTCAGGCGATTCGTTCGCTTTTTTGCTCAGTTCTGTCAATATTCGTTTGGTCAACTGCTGTCGGATACGCGCTACCATCGGGTTCGATTGCAGCATCTCACGGCTGATGTTGAGCGGCAGGTCCTCGCTGTCGACGATGCCGCGCAGGAAGCGCATATACGGGGGCAAGATATTGGTGCCCTCGTCGGTGATGAATACCCGACGCACATAGAGCTTGACTCGGCTCTTCCGCTCCGGGTCAAAGAGATCGAACGGCTTTGCCGATGGCACGAAGATAAGAACTCGTATATTCGAAAACACCTTCCGCTTTGGCATGCAAGGTCAGCCACGGGTCATCAAAGCTGTGGCCCACGTGGTGGTAGAACTCGTTGTATTGCTCTTGGGCGATTTCTGATTTCGGACGGGTCCATAAGGCCGAGGCGGTGTTGATCGTCTCTTCCTTGCCTGCGTCTTTGAGCACGATCGGCAATCCGATATGATCGGAATAGGTATTGACGATCCTGCGCAATCGTGCCGGATCGAGATATTCCTCTTCGCCCTCCCGCAGGTGGACAACGATCGTGGCGCCCCGAGCCGCCTCGGGCAAGGGTTCGATCGTGAACTCGCCCTTTCCGTCAGAACTCCAACGCCAACCTTCACTCTCGCCGGCCTTTCGGCTCCTTACCTCGACCCTTTCGGCAACCATGAACGCCGAGTAGAAACCGACGCCAAATTGCCCAATCAGGCTCATATCCTTACGCGCGTCGCCCGATAGTTGGTTGACGAACGCGGCCGTGCCCGAGCGCGCGATGGTGCCGAGATTTTCGATTAGCTCCGCTCGGTTCATGCCGATGCCGTTATCGGCCACAATCAGCGTCCGGGCTGATTTGTCGGGGGTCAGTACGACACGGTAGCTCGTATCGGCTTCGGCCAGTGCCGGTTCGGTCAAGGCGGCGTAGCGCAATCGGTCGCACGCATCCGAGGCGTTCGAAATGAGCTCGCGGAGGAAGATCTCCTTTTCGCTGTAGAGCGAGTGCGCGACAATATCGAGTAGGCGGCTGACTTCCGCCTGGAAGCTTTTGGTTTCCTGGGTCATAACCTGCCATCGCGGATTGGCGGGAACTCGCCGAGGATATGTGGCGGAACGCCTGGCCGTGCAAGACCAGTGGCATTTCGACCGCTAACTCCCCGCTGGCGACGGGTTGAACAGACTATTCCGGGCCATGGCGCATGCCTCGCCGCCAACGCTCGACGGTCCGCTCGATCTGCGAGCCGTCGGTATCTTTTGACCATGCGCTCGTGAAAGATGCGGTCGCGCTCTTAGGGCGGCGGTCTTCCGGCAGCGGGCTGAAACATATCCGCATCGGCATCGCTACGCCTTCACCGACGGCAATAGCCTCCCCGTTGCGCAATGCCGGCAGGAAGTTCATTAGTCCATGAGAGGCCTCAGGAACTGCGCTGCGCACGATGTCCTGGTCCTCGTGGCTCGTCATACGGAAAGCGAACATCGTGTTGCACTCCGACAGCAGACCCGGCGCCAGATCCGATGGACGCTGACTGACGACACACAGGGAAACTCCGTACTTGCGGCCCTCCTTGGCGATTCGAAACAATGCCCGCTTTGCCGCCTCAAAGCCTAGCTCCTTATCGCGCGGTGCATAGCGGTGTGCCTCTTCGCAGATTATGGTGATCGGGATCGGCGTCTCGCTCCACAAAGCAAAGTCGAAGGCGAGCCGGCACAAGACGGAGACAACCACGTTTAATACTTCCGATGGGACGCCGAAGAGGTCTAGGACAGTAATCGGTTTACCATTGACCGGTATTCGAAAGAGTTGTGAAAGGATATCCGATAACTCATCGCGCAGAGTCAAGCGTCCACCGAATACAAACCCATAGCGAGCGTCGTTTTGAAGGGCGAGGATCCGTCCTTTGACCGCCTGATAAGCGGCGACGCCGTCGGGGCGGTTGAGGCTGCCCATCGCCGTGTCGAGAAATCGAAGCACGTCCGACATCCGATAAGGGGCCGGCGTGTCGACGGTCCCGAACTTATCGAGGCCGACTTTAGCAAAAGAAGATTGCTTGGCAGCCAGCACCGCTTCACCAAGTATTTTTAGCTGCTCGGGGTTATGATCGGCCCCGATTACAATCTCGGCTAATTCTTCGAAGTTAAATAGCCAATATGGCAAATATAATCCCTCACCGGGACTAAGTGCTGCCGCGAGTTCTTTAAATGCGCTCACATATTCGTTGTGGGGATCGAGTAACATAACATGGGCGTTCGGATTCCGGTCGATGACAGCACTCAAGATCGTAGCGACAACGCAAGATTTTCCCGAGCCCGTGGTACCGACGATGCTGAAATGCTTGCCCAACAGCTCATCCGTGAGAATATAGGCAGGTACGATACTATCTTGGTGGATCGTCCCGACCCGCGCCGTGGCGGTATTGGGACGCGCATAAACCTTCGCAAGATCGATGGCGGAGGCAAGGTAAACGGGCTCATCCAGTGCCGGGTACGCGGACACTCCGCGTCGAAAAAAGCCTGTGCCGTCTGCGCCCCGGATCTCGCCGACCAGCTCGAGCTCGATGAGCCGCAAATCCTTCTCGGAGGGCTCCAGGCTGGGCAACGGGACTCTGAGACCGGTGATCATGCCGTAAACGGTTGATACGCGGCCGTGCAACTTCACCAAAGTCCCCATTTCGAGCGGTATAGTGAGGTCCTCCTTGCCGGTGGTATCCCGCCTTTCCAGTAATACGATCGTTTGAGAGGGTGTTATGGCAATGACCCGCCCAACCCGCAGATCAATGCATTCAGAAGCGCCGCCGCTCATAGTTTTGTCTCTCCGGTAGGACGCGACGATGAACTTGCCGAACCACTCATCGTCGTCGAGGTCGGGAGGGAGGCGTCACGAGATTGCAGGTGCGACCCCGTGGATTCGCTCATGAGGCAACCGCAGGGCAACCGTCGTCCCCATGCCGAGATCGCTACTCAAGGTCAAATTGCCGCCGTGCAACTCGATTAGCGCCCGAGCGATCGGGAGCCCCAGTCCGGTTCCTTCGTTCTCCTTGGTCAAGTGATCTGCGACCTGTTCGAAAGGACTTAACACCCGTTCCAAGTGCTCTGGTGGGATGCCAATACCCGTGTCTTTAATCGAAATCACCAAGTCTCCCCGGCCGTCGACGCCCGAACCGATCACGATGCGTCCCCTTGGTTCAGTAAATTTAACACCGTTGGACAATAAGTTGAGAATTATCTGCCTGAATTTAGTTTGATCGACGCAGATGAGGGTCGATGCTTGATCTAGCTTACAATCGACGTCGATGAATTTTTTTTCAGCAATCGGTGCTATAGTACGAACCGCTGACTGTATCAAGTCGCCAACGGCGACGATCTGTTCATCGAGATCTACCCGTCCCGCCTGTATCCGTGCGAGATCGAGAAGACCATTGATGATATTCAAAAGGAGTATGCCGGCATCATGAATATATTCGGCGTATTGTGGATAACGCTCTTTCGACTGAATGGCGTCTAGCTTAATAATCTCCGAAAAGCCGATTATGGCATTGAGCGGCGTGCGGAGCTCATGCGCCATATTGGCCAGGAATCGGGTTTTCGCGAGATCCGCGGCCTTTGCTTCCAGCATCGCTTCATTTGCGTGCTTGGCGGCGGCGTCCGCCTCCTGCTTAGCGGCAAGCAGCGCGAGCCCGGTGTACCGAGCTTCGAGCAAGGTTCCGAGCCGAGAGCGGTAGTTCTCGAGAAGCGCCTCTGGCTTCCGTCGATTAGCGTTGACCATCCCGCTCGTCCTGCATCGCGGCCTGACATATTTGGCCGAAGCGACAAACAATCGGTTAACGCAGGTAGCCGGAGGCGCAGCAAACCCTCATCTCTGCGCCGCTCCGTTCATTTCGCCATCGGTTTGCACTTGCTCTCTCGCTGCCTCGGCCTGATACCTTTGTCCCATGGCTAAGCTCAGCTGCGCCCCGCGGCTCGTTGCGGTTCTCGGGCCGACCAATACCGGCAAGACTCACCTAGCCATCGATCGCATGCTCGGCCACCGCAGCGGCATGATCGGGTTCCCGCTACGGCTGCTCGCCCGAGAGAACTATGATCGGATCGCCAAGCTACGAGGAGCGCGCTCGGTTGCGCTAATCACCGGCGAGGAGAAAATCCTACCGCCGAACCCGTCATATTTCGTCTGCACTGCTGAATCGATGCCGCTTGATCGGCAAGTCGATTTCCTAGCAGTAGATGAGATTCAGCTATGCGCCGATCCGGAGCGCGGTCATGTCTTCACGTCGCGGCTCCTCCACGCCCGCGGTCTTGCGGAGACAATGTTCCTCGGTGCCGACACCATCAAGCCCTTCATGCGTCGGCTCCTCCGCGACGCGGAATATGTGAGTCGGCCGCGCTTATCGACACTCTCATATACCGGCCACAGAAAGGTGACGCGGTTGCCACCGCGGAGCGCCGTCGTTGCTTTCACGGTAGCAGACGTGTTCTCTCTCGCCGAACTCATCCGCCGTCAGCGAGGCGGGGCAGCAGTCGTTCTCGGCGCCCTCAGCCCGCGGGCGCGCAACGCACAAGTCGGCATGTTCCAAGCCGGCGAGGTCGATTATCTCGTGGCCACCGATGCGATCGGGATGGGGCTTAACATGGATCTCGACCATGTTGCCTTTGCCAGGATCGACAAATTCGACGGCCGCGGTCCGCGCCCGCTCAATGCTGCCGAGATCGCTCAAATTGCAGGTCGCGCGGGGCGCCACATGAGCGACGGCACCTTCGGCACCACCGCCGAGCAAGCGCCGCTAAGTTCGGAGATCGTTGAGGCGGTCGAGGCGCACCGGTTCGATCCGCTCACACGCTTAAATTGGCGCAACATCCGGCTGCGTTTCGAGTCGATCGCGGCACTACTGAAGAGCCTTGAAGAGCGCCCGTCGATCCCCGGCCTGGTCCAGGCCCGCGAAGCCGACGACCACCGCGCCCTACAGGCGCTCTCCGGCAATCAGGAAGTCGTTAAGTTGGCGGTACATCCCGGAGCCGTTCGCCTGCTGTGGGAGGTCTGTCAGATCCCCGATTTTCGCAAGGCTATGACCGACAGCCATATTCGGCTACTTGGTCAGTGCTTTCACCATTTGGCTGGCCTCGAGCAACGGCTCCCAACGGGTTGGATCGCGGGACAGATGGCAAATCTCGACCGCCTCGATGGCGACATCGATACGCTGATGGCGCGCATTGCGCACATTCGAACCTGGACCTACATCACTCATCGCGGTGACTGGGTCGATAACGCGACAACATGGCAGGAGCGGGCCCGCGGTATCGAGGATCGGCTCTCAGATGCACTGCATGACCGCATCACGCAACGCTTCGTCGATCGACGGTCGGCCTTGCTGATCCGCCAACTGGCATCTGAAGTCGAACTGGTGGCCTCGGTTTCGGATGCGGGAGAGGTCCGTGTCGAGGGGACCTATGTCGGCCAACTCGACGGATTGCAGTTCGCGCCCGACGCGGCCGACGGTGCCGAGGCGCGGATGCTGATCGCCGCCGCAGGCCGCGTGCTTCGGCAGGAAGCTGCCGCTCGCATACGGCGCCTCGTGGCGGATTCGGATGAGGTGTTCGCGATCGACCCCAACGGAATGTTGTGCTGGCGCGGTGGCACCGTGGGGAGATTGGCGGCGGGGGACCGGATGCTCACACCGCGGGTAGATCCCCTAACCGGCGACTTTGTTGAGGGTGAAGCGCGCGACAGGGTAAGACAGCGTCTGCAGGCTTTTCTGGGCGCTGAGATCGAGCGTCGGTTGGCACCGCTCTTCGCCGCACAAGCCTTGCCGCTCGGCAGTGTCGGACGGGGGCTCGTCTTTCACCTCACAGGCGAACTCGGATGCGTCCCGAGAGCCGATGTCTATCATCAGCTCCGAGCTCTTGAATCGCCAGATCGAGTCGCGTTAAGCCGGCTCGGCCTTCGGTTCGGTATCGAGAGCGTTTATTTCGAGCCGATGCAGCGCACAGACATCGTGCATTTTCGCGCACTCTTGTGGGCAGTGCAACATGGGCGGCCAGTGCCACCGCTGCTGTCCAAACGATACCTCACCAAGGTGATCGAAATCGATCCGACGTTACCGGCCTCGTTCTATGCAGCGATAGGCCTGCGCGTGCTCGGCGGGCTCGCCTTGCGTCCCGACCGGTTGGAGCGGGCCGCAGCCGCAGCACGACGTCTTGCTCGCTCCGGTTCTTTCTCGGCGGACGACAAATTAGCGGCGATCTCGGGAGTCGAACGGCCCGCCCTGCGACGACTGCTCGCGGCGCTTGGCTACCGCGCGGTAATTCGCGCCGGCGAGGAGAAATTTAGCGGACCGCGGCGCGGCCGCCGCGATATTATCAAAAGCCGCCATCGGTCGGCGTTGGCGGAAGGACACCCGTTCGCCAAGTTGCGGGAGTTGAAGCTCACTTGAGCAGAAGCGATTCGCCCGGACCGACGAGCCGGCGTCTCGATCAGTGGCTGTGGTTCGCGCGCTTCGCCAAAAGCCGGTCGCTCGCCTCGCGCCTTTGCACGGCCGGAGCTATCATCCTCAACGGGGTCGTCGTCAGGAAGGCCCGACACCTGATCCGGATCGGCGATGTTATCGTCATCCCCCACGGAGTCATTTCCCGCACAATCCGGGTTAAGGCGCTTGGCTCGCGTCGCGGCCCCTCCAGCGAGGCGCAGTTGCTCTACGAAGAAGCCGCACCAGCAGGGGTGTTGGAACTCGATCCGCCATGGCGGCCGTTGCTGGCGGATAACTAGCGCGCCGGCAGACTTGCGGTCGTGTCGGAGGGGTGGGTAAGAGCAGCTTGACGAGAGGCTCATCTAGTTAACGCTGCGTTGGCTTGCGCTCCATGTAGCACGCCCGCCACACAGTCCACTCATGCCTATGGTGCTGACCAGTTCGTCGACCGAACGGTCCGACACTTTTGGCTCTGCACGTCGACCAGCGAGTTTGAGTTGTGCCACCGGGGGTGATGTAGGCTGTGGCTGAGTAGCCCGCGGCAGCGATCGTCAAGAGTTTGGCGGCATTGGGCTACTTAACCACCGCGGTGGTCATCCGGATCGTCGATGGGGTTTGGCCCCCGAACCTCTGCCAAGCCGGGGAGCCGATGTTGACCGACGAGATGATCATCCTCCGAGTTCTATCCTTAATCCGGCGTGTCCCCCGTCCGACCTGAACCTCTGATCGCTCAAGCGCGGCCGTCTCCAGCCTGATAGGCCTAGCCCTCTCTTCTGTTCCCGAAACAATTTGATGCAGCTTCAGCCGGCGGATTTTTCCAAACTTCGACAACAGGGAATGAGCGAACCTCCCCAACTTGTGCAACAGCTCTTCCCACGAACAAGCCAGGCTCACCTTTTCTGGAATATTTCTTGACCCGGTAGCGTTGTCGTTCAGGGAGATACGTGTAGATCGCTTCGCGTCCTAATGTGCGTATCGCGTAGTTATTGACACGGTGAACAAAAGTGAGCTCCAGCTCTGATTTGCGTCTCGAAGCTTTTAAAGGCGCTCGGGTGGTAATCACTGGTGGTCTAGGCTTTATCGGCTCAGCGTTGGCCCGGCGCCTTGTCGCGCTCGGTGCGGAGGTCCTCCTTTTTGACAGTATGATGCCAGAATATGGTGGCAATCTAGCTAACATCGCCGATATCCGCAATCGGGTGGTAGTTAACATTGGCGATATCCGCAGTGGCTATGCTTTACAATATTTACTGACTGGTCAAGATTTCCTTTTCAACCTTGCGGCACAGACAAGCCATCTAGACTCAATGACCGCACCCGAAGATGATCTCGCGATAAACTGCGCAGCCCAACTCCAACTGTTGGAAGCATGCCGTGCCGTGAATCCGGGTATCACCATCGTCCACGCCGGAACCCGCCAGATCTATGGCCGACCAAACTATCTCCCGGTCGATGAACGCCATCCACTGCGACCCGTCGATGTGAACGGGGTCAATAAGATGGCCGGGGAAGCCTATCATCTGCTTTTTCGTGACGTTTATGGAATTAAGAGCCGCTCGTTGCGCTTGACCAACGTTTACGGGCCGGGGATGCGTATCAAGGACGCTCGACAGACCTTTCTAGGCATCTGGTTGCGCCGGGTGATCCAGGGTGAGCCTTTCGAGGTCTGGGGTGGCGAGCAGCGCCGGGATCTGCTTTACGTCGACGACGCGGCCGAAGCCTTCCTCTTTGCCGCGGTTACTCGGGAGGCTGAGGGATTGGCACTCAATGTTGGTGGCGACGAACCATGCAATTTGGCGGATCTGGCCGAGGCGATCATCGCGGCTCATGGCGGAGGGAAATACGAAATCCGGGAGTTCCCGGCGGAGCGCAAGCGCATCGATATCGGTGACTTCGTAACCGACGACTACCGATTTCGCACAATCTCCGGCTGGTGCCCGCGCGTCCGCCTCGCCGATGGGCTTCGTCGCTCACTTCATTATTATCGTCGACATTTGGCGTGCTATCTGTGAGGGCTTGTGGCTGGGAAAACGCCTATTGGTCCGATCCTCCAGACCGACCCCCGCGCAAGCTATTTAGCGCAACAGCCCGCGATTGACCGCGCCATATCTCGCGTCTTGGAGGGCGGCAGGTATATTCTTGGTAAAGAGGTCGAGTCCTTCGAGGCCGCCTTTGCCGATTTCGTCGGTGTTGCTCACGCCGTCGGCTGCGCAAGCGGGACGGACGCGATCGAGCTCGCTTTACGTGCGTGCAACATCGGTGTCGGTGATCTTGTGTTCACGGTATCGCATACGGCAGTCGCGACCGTCGCGGCAATCGAACGGGCCGGTGCGATGGCTGTGCTAATAGATGTCGAGCCGGGAACTTATACGATGGCGCCACACGAGCTTTCGCGAGCCCTGCAAGTATCGTACGGAGGGCGGCCTGCAGCGGTATTGCCCGTGCACCTCTATGGCCAACCGGCCGAGCTCTCCGCCCTTTGCGATCTTGCCAGCGCCAATGGCCTGCGTTTGATCGAGGACTGCGCGCAAAGCCATGGCGCGCTCTACCGCGGCCGACCGACCGGATCATTCGGCGACGTCGGGTGCTTTAGCTTTTACCCGACGAAAAACCTCGGTGCGCTAGGTGATGGCGGCATGGTCGTCACCAGGAACCCCGTTGTCGCCACAGCGTTGCGTGAAATACGGGAATATGGGTGGCGCGAGCGTTACGTCAGCGCCTGCGTCGGCGTCAATTCTCGTCTGGATTCGATCCAAGGTGCGATCCTTGGGGTCAAGCTCGGGAGCCTTGCGGCCGACAATGCGCGGCGGCGCACCATTGCCGACCGGTACGATTCCGGCCTGGCGAAGTTTCCGCTGACGCTTCCGAAGCGCCGTACCGATGCCACCCACGTCTTTCACCAATATGTGATCCGCCTCGCCGAGCGAGACCCCTTGCGCGACTGGTTGCACGCTGCGGGGATCGGTACCGGCATCCACTACCCGGTTCCGGTTCATTTGCAGCCTGCGTATCGTGGACGTCTCGCTGCCGGCCCGTCAGGCCTCGGCGTAACTGAGCGCGCGGCACGACAGATATTAAGCCTGCCGATGTATCCACAGATCTCCGAAGAGAAGATTGACCGCGTTATCACCCAAATTCAAGGATTTTTCAGCGGACTTTAGATGAGCTAGTGAAAGCTGGCTCGCTCTTCTGTTGAGGAACAGCGCACTGCTGCCGATCGGCTAGATACCGGCAATTTGAGACGGGCCGAGGGGCTAGCTCCCAAGAAGATGAGAGAAGGCGTTCAAGCAAGCTCGCAGACCCAACCTGGTGACCCGTTCGCGGCTGGATCTCGGGGCTCGGTATGCAGCACTTCTTTCACCACAGATTGAGGCCGTTGGTTGGCGGTTAAATAGAGCCGGCCGAGGTATTCCCCGATGATGCCGAGGATCATGAGCTGCACGCCCGAGAGCAGCAGGACCGCAGCCATTAGCGAGGCCCACCCTGGCGGCGGGGACGAAAACAGCGCCTCAGCAATCGCCACAGCCATCGCGACCGCTCCGAACGCGCTCAATGCGAACCCGGTTACCGTGCTGATCCTCAGAGGCATTACGGAAAAGTTGAAAAACATGTTCATCCATAACCGCAAGAGCCGGCGCAGCGTATAGTTGCTGCTGCCCGTAGCACGCGGAAGGTGGCTCACGAGCAGCCGATCGATGTCATGCGTCACCTGAAGAATTAATCCATCGACATAAGGAAAGGGCCCCTCGTAGCGGACTATCTCCCGCGCAACGAACGCGGTCATGCAGCGGAAGCTCGACAGATACAGGCCTCTGGGCTTATCGAGGACGAAATCAGCAACCCGGTTCGCAAAGCGACTGGCCATATTGCGCCACACTGCGTGCCGCTTCTCGTAGTAATAGGTATAAACAACCTCCTTGCCATTGCGCTGGGCAAAAGCAAGTAGCCGTTGTACCTCCTCCGGCGGATTCTGTAAGTCATCGTCCATCGTGATGACGTGTGCCCCATTCGCGTAACGCAGTCCCGCCAATACGGCATTATGCTCTCCGTAGTTGCGAGCCAAACTGACGATCGTCATCGGTACGCGCGCCTCGTCGAACAGAGCGTGACATACCGCAAGGCTGTCATCGCCGCTGCCGTCATTGACGAGCACGATCTCGTGTCCGCCCGCGATCGAGAGCTTCTCGAGCGCGTGAACCAAGCCGGCGATGCTGGTCGCCCCATTGTACACCGGAATCACGACCGACAGTGCGAGGCGATGCGGTACAGTCTCAAGGTTCTTAGCCAAGAGGGGCGTCCCCCTTGGTAGCGATCGCGATAACCGAGCCGCCGAATGGAAGTCTCAATCCTATTCTAAGCAAGGTGGTTTCGAAGGATGTCGCGACGCGAAACAGCAAGTCGATCAGGCGAGGATATTCCTTAACATCGCTGGTCGAACCGCCGCACGTCGGAAGAAGCTTTCGCGTTATCACCATCAACGGAAATAGCACGGCATTCCAGTATGTAGCGTACACCATGCGGAAGCCGGCAGATTCTAATAGCCGGCACACGCCCTTAGTGGTGTAACGCCGGACATTGTGCACAGCAGCGTCATGTCGCGACATCATCCAGCTGTACGCCGGCACATTAATGACCAGGCAGCCGTTGTCCGCGAGACAGCGGCGGAATTGCAGCACGGCGGAGCGCTCATCGACGGCGCTATGGCACAACACGTCAATACTAAAAACCGCCGCAAATATCCCTTCCGGGAACGGCAGCGCGTTGATCGATCCGGCACACACTGGCATTGTGCTCTTGGCGGCCGCACGCTGGCAGGCTAACGGGTTGACGTCGAGCCCGAACAGAGCTCGATTGGGATAGCGGGCCGCCAGTTGTGCAAGGAAACCGCCCGTCCCACAACCCGCATCCAGGATCGGTTGCCATCCGGCATCGAGCAGCGCTTGCTGCATTGACAGTGCCAACAGGTTCCGATGACTGGCGGCGAACCACCACATTCTGTCCTCGAGGTGGTCGAGCTTATGATATTCGGAACGCTCCATCTGCCGTCCGTTGGGACTGGGTCGTGTCAGGTCCGATCGTGGCCGCACACCCAAAACGCCAGCTCGGGCGTGGTTATTCCGCAGCGCCCTATCGGGTGCATGAAAAGAGGATCACGGGCTGGCCCATCTCCGCGAACGGCGCCAATTCACCCCCCCAGCGATTGCGGTCCGGCGAATGTGCCGCGGCGATCGAGTACCACCGAGAGAAGAGCACCCATGCGCTCGACCCGGTAAACGAGCCGACCGGGCAGCGAACGATCACAATTGTCTTTGGTGAACGCGATGAAGAAATCGGCCTGAACACGGTGGCGGGTGAAGCGGAAATTCGACGGAAAATAGTAGTCTGCAGAAATCGGAGGCCCGCACACAGCGACCGTGAACTCACGCTCCTCAAAATCGAGACCATACGCAGCTTGCAAATAATTCTCTAGACCCTGTACTGCCTCGGCGTAAGAGTTTGCCCAATAATCCAGTTTAAATTTGCGTTGAGCGCCTTCAACACCGCCGACAAAAGAATTATAATATACGTATTGATTTGGGTGCAACATTACCATGATTGAAACATGACCGATGCCATAAATCAAAAGCAAAATATAGATCGGCCACCGGCACGGAAGGCGAGCCAGCCTGGTGCATGCCTGATCGGCTACAAGGGCCGCGGCAACTGTGATCAGCGGCAGTACAAAGATGAAATGGCGCATACCGTCGAATAGGACGGCCTTGATCACGATCGCAAAGGCGACTGGGAAGGAGATGCCCAGCCCCACGATGAAATATACCAGAACTGGTTCGCGATTAAGTTGAGTCCGCTTGTGCAAAATAACGGTGCCGGCAAGAATCGGAGCGCTCAGCAAAAGAATCAGGACGAGTTCGGGAAGGGCAAGGGCGATATACGTCGGCAGATAAGTCCAAGGAAGGTCGGACGCGCGGACAAACTGTCCGGCAAACAGAGTGCTGAATGGAAAGGTCTGATGCGAAAAAAAAGCGAGGGCGCGTAGCGGGTTCTCGATCGGGTCGGTCTGCGCCCAGGGCCAGAACAGCAGCATGACCGGATAAGCGAAGACTACAACCGGAAAAAAGACGCGCCAGAATGCAATCCCCGCGCTCTCGATCAGCAAAAAGCTTCGGCGCGCGGCGATTGTTCTCCAGAGGCCATCGACAGCGAGCAAGAGACCTAAATAGCAAAGTAACATTAAGCCCCCCACCCGAACCCCCATCGTCATTCCGACAATCGCGCCGAACTTGAGCAGCGGCCCAAGCGGCGGTCGCGGGAGTAATGGCACGATCCGAACCATGTAGTAGGTCGCCCAGACGACCCCGACCGCGAAGGGGATATCCTTCGGGTTGTTGAACATTTGTCCGTAATAGTTTGGTGTCAAAAGGAGAAAGAGGGCGGCGAGAAACCCGACGCGCGCGCCGCCCATCGCGCGGCCGAGTTTGCAACAACCGACGAGACCGAGAATTCCGACAAGGGCGTTGAGAAGATGCCGGGTTTCATAGATCCCGATCGGAGAAACTCGATTCAATGCGGCAGCAAGGGTATCGAAGATGGCTCCATAGTTGTAGAGATCACGCCAATGAAGAGCATTATGGTCAACAAAACACGACAAATAATAATCGAGTACAAAGTTTCCATACCAGTTATGAGCGTCCTCGTCCCAAGTGACACCATAGTCACGAAAAGTGAGAAGCACAAGAACGATAGCAAGTATCGCCAGGCCGGAGGATAACCGGTGCCAAAATAACTCATCGGACATGCGATGCCACGACGATACCTGGGTTGTTCTGGCAAACATAGAATTGCCAGCGAGCCAGGTCGTGAAAAAATTGATGCTCAAATTCCAGGAATCACTTCAGAGGAAGGGCCCGTTCCCTCTCTCAAGGTCGCAAGATCCGATCTCCTTCGACCCGTTTTGCGAAGCCGCGGTTCCCCGTCTCAGAGCCCGGCTGCCGCCAACAATGCGCCGATGACGCGATCGGCGGAAAAATATTCCCTAGCGAGCGTGCGCGCCTCACGACTATGACTGGGATAATCAGCAGTGATTGCATCGATACCAGCGAGCGCCTCTTCGTGGGTCGTGTATTCGAAGAGGCCGCGGCCAACCGGATAGAATTTGCTAAATCCCGTGCGCATCGTCACTACTGGTCGACCTGCGGCCAGGTAGCAAGCGCTGCGATCGCTGAACCAGCCGCTGTTCGATCGCACATAAATGTCCTTTGCGACCGTGAGCTCACCGCCCGAGTGGGCTATGAAATCGCGATAACGCGACGTATCAGCCGAAACAGGACGGGGATCAACCAGGCTCCAGCCGCACCCCTCTATCGCGGCACGCACGTGCTCATCGGGTGGCAGCATCGCCATCCGAAAGCAAGTCCTCGGCCGGTATCTTGGCAAATCGAGAAACTGCAGAAAATTCACGTGTTTTGACCAGACATATTGTGAACCTTCGAATTCAATGTTCTTACCTCTGTTCTCCCAAGTACCGATGGTTGTAAAATATGAAGGTGTGTCGCGGAGTTCAGGCCAAAGGCGGAGATCCACCGGTGGTCGAGTTGGACGCCATCGAACACCGCACAGTGGCACCGGGCAATCCGAAGCGCCGAGATTCTCGCCATACGTGAAGAAATGTGTGTGAGCGTCGAGATACGTGCGAGACGCCCGATCCGCCTTCGCGTATTTTATCTGCTCGTAGACGGGATCAGTATCGATCATGATGCGGATAGGGCAAGCGAGATGCTCGTCGCGTAACCTTGTCGCACCGCAAAGGTTGATCACGGCCACAGCCTCGGCGCAAAGCGAGCGCATACGGTCGCAGGAGAGCCCGTGACAAACATTTTGGATCGCATCCCAGTAGGCCCACCGGCCCCCGAATCCGTAATGCTCCATTATCCGTCTCAGATAGGCAACGTTATAGTCGCAACCCACCACGACGCTATTCGCCCATGGATCGTAAGGATTGGCTCCGCTATCTTCTATGTACCAGGATTCATAGCCGAGTTGTTCGATTCCCAAAAGATAATGTAGCGCTTGAAATGCGACGCCCGCGAGCGGCATTTGGGCGGCGAAGTGGAGAACGACGATCTTTCCGCGCTTCTTCACGATCGAATCCATAGTTGGAGTCGCCAAGTCAACGGACAACGGCGAAAGCGGTCGTTAATTTCCATCGCCATGCCGCGAAAGTGGAAGGCGAGACGGTTTGACTCACGATCGATTTCGAAATGATGTCAGCCTCATGTAGATGTCGGCTCAGGACGGGAGCCCCTTTTCGAATATCTAGAGAAAACCCTGATTCTCATGGGGTTGCCCAATGATGAGCCCACATGTTAGGCAAACGTCCATGATCGGTCATCGGTGCGATCTCGGACCGGAGGTGTGCGTGTTCACACCCACACGGACCTGCGATCGGGGCCGTCTTGAGGACCCGGTCGACGTGAAAGGCTGTTGCCCGCGCCAACAGTATGACGATCAATCAACCCCATGAGAGCCTGGTACCTCGCGTTGGCAGGACTTATCTATGTACAGGCTATCGCGCGTTGCATAATGCGCTGCCGGGTTCTCGGGCAGGGGATTACCCCGACGGTCTGATCTCGCCGGCAAGCGAGACGGCTTGTAAAGCTCAGGAGAATAACCGTCGCCATGACCTATGTCGTTACAGAAGCGTGCATCCGTTGCAAATACATGGATTGCGTAGAAGTCTGCCCCGTCGATTGCTTCTACGAAGGCGAGAACATGTTGGTAATCCATCCCGATGAATGCATCGATTGCGGGGTCTGTGAGCCTGAATGCCCGGTCGAGGCGATTATTCCCGACAGCGAACCTGCGGCCGAACGGTGGCTAGAACTCAACCGTGATTACGCGGCGGCATGGCCCAACATCACGCGTAAGAAGGCATATCCTGCGGACGCCGACCAATGGAAGGATGTGCCGGACAAATACGATAAGTATTTTACCCCTAACCCGGGCGGAAGCTAACCAAGAGGCACCGAGAGGCGATCGGACGCGGGCGCCTGATCTGGTTTGTGAAGCTGGTACACCTGAGCCGCTAGCCTCAAACAGACTTTTCACGGTATTCTGACGTTCGTGCATTGATACGTCCCCGCTCCTGGTCGAGTTGTGGACGGTCGCTGTCGCCCGGCGCGGCGCTTCGGCTGAAACGTCTCTGTAGTGCCAGGCGGATCGATTGTGAGAGACGGATATGAGTTCGGAAAAGATTCCATTCGCCGCCGGTGATCTCGTCGTGTACCCAACCCACGGGGTCGGCAAGATCGTCGGCATCGAAACGCAGGAGATTGCTGGTCATACCCTCAATGTCTTCGTGGTGCATTTTGACAAGGACCGCATGACGCTCCGCGTACCAGTAGCCAAGGCAAAGGTGTCCGGTCTGCGTCGGCTGTCAAGCCGCAAGGAGATGGATGCCGCCCTCGCGAAGCTGCGCGGCCGCTCACGGGCTAAACGAACCATGTGGAGCCGGCGCGCTCAGGAATATCAGGCCAAGATCGCTTCCGGTGACCCCGGCTCGATTGCCGAGGTGGTCCGTGATCTCTATCGCAATGTCGGTCAGCCAGAGCAATCCTACAGCGAACGACAGATCTACCAAGCCGCACTTGATCGTCTTGTGCGCGAGTTTGCGGCGGTCGAGCGGATCGATGAGACTACCGCGACCCAACGGGTCGAACAGTTGCTGACGGCTTGAGTCCCCCAGAGGAATGGGGTCCGCACCGGAACGGGAGGTGCGCGGGGCGCGGCTGGAAAGGAAATTCGCCCAATTGCGGGATGCCCGACGGGTTTGGGCGATTGCTGCCATAAACGGCGCGGCGCAACGCCTCATCCGTTTGCACGATACGATAAGCGACCACTTCCAAGAGGGCGACCGGGTCGTTTATCTGGGTAATTATGTCGGTCATGGCGACGCGGTGCTCGCCACCATTGATGAACTTCTCGATTTCCGCCGTCGCGTCCTCGGGCGGCAGTGTGGTTTCGCCTGCGACGTGGTCTTCCTGCGTGGGGCACAAGAGGAAATGTGGCAAAAATTATTGCAACTGCAATTCGCACCCAATCCGGGCGAGGTGCTGCAATGGATGGTCAGCGCCGGCATGGAAGCGACCGTCAGGGCTTATGGTGGCGATTTGCAACAGGGATTTGCTGCCACTCGCGACGGCCCCCGTACGATCACGCGTTGGACGGGAGCACTCCGCAGGGTTATGAATGCCACCCCCGGACATACCACGCTGTTCTCGGCATTGCGTCACGCAGCCTTTACCGAGGAACTGGGCGTACTATTTGTTCATGCGGCGATCGATCCTTCACGTCCTCTAGCCGCGCAAGGAGACGCGTTCTGGTGGGGACGCGACGATATTCTCGAACTCAGGAGTTCGTTCGAAGGATTTCGGCGCATCGTGCGAGGCATCGATCGTGAGCAGCGCAGCTTCATAGAGCGGGACTTCGCGGTATCGCTCAACGGCGGCACCGGGCAATTTGGCCGGCTCACCGCCGCTTGCTTCGGCGCAGGCGGTGAGGTGATCGAGTTGATCGAGGTCTGAGGCGCTCCCATGACGGCGCTCGGCGCAATCGCGTAACGCGAATTTGTTGTGCTGATTTCGCGGACTAGCCCTCGCGCCAGGCGATCATGACAGCCATGGAGGTCGGATAATGCAAGACTAAGTAGATGCCTCGGTCAGATTACCAATTCGGTGCTAGGATCGATTAGGTGCATGTGGTTTAGGTCGGCAACAAGCCGCATCGACTCACCGACACGGCCCGCAGCGGCAGGGTTAACTCGGCCACAGACCTCCAACCCGTCGACGACGAAATAGACCATGGTCTCCATGCCCATCGGCTCGACAACGTCGAGCCGCGCTTCGAAGGCGGCTGCACCCGGCGGTACATCTCCACGCCCTTCAAGGATGTGCTCGGGACGTAGGCCGAAGGTCAGCTCGCTGCCAATTCGTGGACGGTAGCGGGCCACTCGCTGAGGGGGCACCGGAAAAGAGAGCCAGTCCGAAAGGCGAACGGTCAGACCGCTGCCGTTCTCGACTAAGCGGCAAGGCAGCATGTTCATCGTCGGGGAGCCGATGAAGCCGGCAACAAATTGGGTTTTCGGTGTGTGGTAGACTTCATGCGGCGTGCCAATCTGGTCGATCCGTCCAGCGTTCATGATGACCACCCGATCGGCCAGCGTCATCGCCTCGACCTGATCGTGGGTGACATACACTGTCGTAGTCGTAACTTTTTGATGGATCTTTTTGATCTCGGTCCGCATCTGGACGCGAAGTTTGGCATCGAGATTTGAGAGTGGTTCGTCGAATAGAAATACCTTAGGGTTGCGCACGATCGCGCGGCCCATGGCGACGCGCTGACGTTGCCCACCCGAAAGCTGCTTTGGACGACGCTCCAAAAGGTCGGTAATGTCAAGAATGCGAGCGGCGACCTGGACGCGCTCCTTGATCTCTGCTTTCGGAAATTTTTTCAGCCGAAGGCCGAAGGACATATTTTCGAAAACTGTCATATGTGGATAGAGCGCGTAATTCTGGAACACCATCGCGATGTCCCGGTCCTTGGGCGGTACGTCGTTGACAAGCTGATCGCCTATGTAGATCTCCCCCGAAGTCGCTTCCTCGAGCCCCGCGATCATTCGCAAGGTGGTACTCTTGCCGCACCCCGAGGGACCGACTAGGACGATGAATTCGCGATCGGGAATGTCGAGATTGATCCCTTGCACCGCAGGTGTACGGTCGAACATTTTGACTATGTTGCGAAGCGCGACTTGCGCCATCTGTTACCCTTTCGTCGCGCCGGCAGTCAGGCCGGCTATATGTTGGTGCATAAAGCAAGCACAGATGATCAGTGGCGGCGCAGCTCCCAGCGTCGCCGATCCCGATTTGCCCCAAGTATCCGCGTCACCGCGACCGAGGCCATTCGAGCGGGCAATTTGGGTCTCGTTAGCGAGGTCATCCACTCCATCACGCAGCCGGTCCTCGCGGAAAACGGCAGTCCAAATTCAAATTGTACCGCAGCAGTGTAAAATTGCCTCACCTATTTTTGCCCTGTCTTCGGGTCCGGATGGTCACTCGCCCGGCTCAGGGCTGAAAATACCGGCATCGTCCTGCCGGGTGCCGCGATGCCGCTCAAGTTCGTGGGCGTATCGACGCAGCGCGTAGGCCTCGCTCAGATATCCGATGACCCGGCGATCCTCGGGGTTGTCGATGACCGGAAGCGTTTCTTGTGCGGCCCGGCTGAAGCGGTCGAGGGCGGTTCGCAGGTCGTCTCCCGCCAGGAGAAACGAAGCAATGTTCGAAACCGCATCCTTCACCGTCTTGGGAGCGCCGCCGCCGTCAGGCGCGCTCACCCCCGCGGGATCGATCATGCCGCAGAGACCGCCGTGATCATCGACGACAAACACTTGCTTGGTGCTGCCGGCAGGAAATCGGCGGCGCAGCTCCTCGAGCGGCAACTCGGAAGCGATCACCGCCGGGTCGCGCCGCATCATCGGGCCGACCAGCAGCTCGTTGATCCAACCGACATCCTCGGGGCTGCGGATCGGCAGGCCGCGCAGATGAAAGCGCCAAGTAGCGAAGGAATAGCCGAACCAGTGCCGTACCGCGATGGCAGCGGTGACTACTCCTACCATAACGCCGATGGTCGCCGTGAAATCGCCGGTCGTCTCGAGCACGATCATGATCATCGTCATCGGCGCGCCGACGATCGCCGCGGCGACAGAGCCCATGCCGACCAGCGTGTATATCAGCGGATCCGCGCCGAGATAGGGGCCGAGACGGGCCAGCATCTCGCCGATAAAGCTGCCGAACAGACTGCCGAGGAACAGTGAGGTGCTGAACAGCCCGCCGCGAAATCCTGACCCGATCGATACCGCCGAGGCGACGATCTTCGCGACGACGAGCCCAGCGAGAAAAGGCAGATCGAAGCCGGAGTGCAACACCCGCATAATGCCGCCATGCCCGCTGCCGAGGATCTGCGGGAATGGCAGCGCGATCGCACCAACCAGCAGGCCGCCCAGCGCCGGCCTCGCCCAGCGCGGCACCGCCAACGAGCGGAACAGCGCTTCGGTCGAGGTCACCCCTTTCATGACCACGATGCCGAGCCCCGCCGAGGCGAGACCAACGCAGAAAAAGGCGGGATAGTCAGAAGGTGAAATCGTAATTTCGTGCCAGACGACGAATATCGGGTTTGATCCGACGAGGCCGCGTACAACGAGCGCCCCGGTCAGTGCCGCGATTCCGACCGGGGCCAGGGTCTGCAACGTATAGGCGCCGATGATCAGCTCGAAGGCGTAAAAAGCGCCGGTGAGCGGGGCATTGAAGGCGGCCGCGATCGCGCCGGCGGCGCCGCAGCCGACGAGAGTGCGGACGTCGTCGCGTCGCAAGCCGAGCCATCTACCGAGCCGCGACGCGAGCGCGGCCCCGAGCTGCGTATAAGCCGCCTCCAGCCCGACCGAAGCGCCAAACCCGCCCGAGAGCAATGTCACGCCGACCAAGCCCAGGCTGTCGCCGACCGACATCCGACCGCCGTACAACGCGTTCGCCTCGATCGCATCGACAACCTCGCGCTGGCGCCAGTGCCGCAGCAGCGTCGCAGCGAGGCCGACGAGCAGCCCCCCGAGTACCGGCATCAGCAGTATCCGAGCTGGCCCGAGGTCGACATCGCTCAAGTGCCCCTGCTCGGGCAGCGCGAAGGCGAGCCACCGTAGCCGAGCCAGCAGCAAGTCGATCAGAACCACGCCGATACCCGCTGCGGCGCCCGCGCCCACCGCAAGCAACAGCAGGAACAAGTCGCTGTCGCGCAACCGGGCCTCGGCGCGGCGGACATCGACTGCCGCCGCCCCGGCCTCTTCAACCGCTCGTTGATGCGTTAACTCGGTGATCTAGGTGACTCAGTTTTCTGTTGTGCAGGCCGGCACAGATTGTGACAGGGCAACGCAAACCACGACAGCAGGAGCAACCCGCGGATTGCACATGTCAAGCTTCGTTCGGGGTTTTCACCAGAAGATCAGGCAGCGATCGCCGTGCCACAACGCCGATTTGGTCGCTATCGCTCGGTCAGCTTCAGCTCGATGCGCCGATTGCGGCGATAGGCATCCTCCGTGCTCCGTGGATCAATCGGCTGTTTGTCGGCAAAGCCTGCCGCAGCGAGCCGTGCAGCGGGGATCCCTTGATCGATCGCGAAACGTACCACCGACAGCGCCCGTGCAGTGGACAATTCCCAATTCGATGGAAATTGCGGATTGTTGATCGGACGGCGGTCGGTGTGGCCGTCCACTCGCAGTATCCAGTTGATGTCCGGCGGGATCTTGGCGGCGATTTCCTTCAGCGCCGTAATCACCGGTGTTAGCTCTTGTTTTGCATCGTCGCCGAGCTCGGCGCTTCCCGGGGCAAATAGCACTTCGGATTGGAAGACGAACCGATCGCCGTCGATGCGAATATCCGGGCGATCGCCTAGAACCTCGCGCAGCCGGCCGAAAAACTCGGAACGGTATCGCGCAAGCTCCTCGACCTTGTTAACGAGCGCGAGGTTGAGGCGCTTGCCAAGTTCGACGATTTGGCCTTGCTGTTCCTTGGCCTTCGCTTCAGAGACATCCAGGGCTGCCGCGATACGCGACAGCTGCTCGCGCAACGCGGAGAGTTGGGCGTTGAGCTGGTCGACACGAGCGAGGGCGTTGCGACTGATTTCCTTCTCGGCCGTGAGTCCCTGCTCGGCTCGGTCGGCACGTGTGCCGAGATCGCGCAAGCGAACGTCGCGCGCGTCGATCTCCTTCTGAGCTAGCGCTGTCCTCTCCTGCTCTGAGGCCAGCCGGGCTTCGAGTTCCTTCGCGCGGTCGCGTAACTGCTCCGAGGTCGGCTGCTGAGCCAACGCTGCCACTTTGGCTTCGAGATCAGCCCGCACGGCCTTGAGGGCGTCCAGGTCGCGGCGCAGGCTCTCGATCTCGCGCAACTGGAGATCGATCTTTTCCTTGTCGGCACTAACGATGGCGTCGGCGTCGCGCAGCTGACCGGTCAGCCGATCGCGTTCGGCCTGAGAGCTCGCGAGCTGCGCCGACAAATCCGCTGAGCTGACACGAAGGTCCTCCTTGGCGCGCCTCTCCAGGGCGAGCAGATCCCCGAGTTCGTTGACTTGCTGCTGCAGCTGTTGCAGGGCTTGGTCGCGCCCCGAAAGAGCTTCCGAGAGATAGAATTGTCCAGCGGTGAAAACGAGCAGAATAAAAATGATCACCATCAAGAGCTGCGCCAGGGCATCGACGAAGCCAGGCCAGATGTCGATGCTCGACCGGCGGGAATTGCGAGGTGCGATGGCCATGGCTGATATAGACCCGAGCGGTCAGCGCCTGCCCTCTTCGGCGAGGGCGGCGATCGTGCGGGCGAGGATGCGGATCTCGGAGCGCAGCTCTTGAACGCTCTGAGCCCGGCCTTGGGCCACGTCCTCGGTCAGCCGTGCGAGGTAGGCCTCGATGTTGCGCAGATGGCTGCGCAACACATCGTCATGACCAAACGAGCCCTCGGCGACATCGGCTAGGCGAGTCAAGGAGGGCTTCAATTCCAACTGGTTCTCGGCGAGCCGCACCATCAGCATTTGCCCGGCCTTCATCTGCTCGCCGAGGACACCCAGCCGATCGGTCAGACTGGCAAGCGTGGCATTGGCGCCGATGCGGCTTTCTTCACTCCGGGCAAGAATGCGCTGAAGGTTTTCCAGGCTGTCTGCCGTCTGCTCTAGCAGCGCCTGAATGTAGGCGGGCACCGACCCGTCGCCGCCGTCGCCGAGCTGGCCGCCCGAGAGCCTGGTATAGGTTGACAGCCACTCTTCGAGATCGTTGTAGAAGCGGTTCTGAGCCTGACCCGCTTGCAGATCGAGGAAGCCGAGCACAAGACTGCCGGCGAGACCGAATAGGGAGGAGCTGAACGCGGTGCTCATCCCGGCGAGCGGCGATTCCAATCCCGATTTGAGATCGGCGAAAGCGCGGGCGGCGTCACTGCCCCCGACGCTCAGTCCGCCGAGAACGCCGCCGACCGAGCGCACCGTCTCCAAGAGCCCGTAAAACGTGCCGAGAAGGCCCAGAAAGATCAGCACGCCGATCAGATAACGCGAGGTCTCTCGCGTCTCTGCGAGGCGCGAGCCGATACCGTCGAGCAGGGTCTGCAACGAGGTCGCCGACAGACTGACGCGCCTTCCCTGTCGCGTCTCGAGCATGCGGGCCATCGGCGCAAGCAGGCGCGGTGCCGCCCCCTCCGGTGCCTGGGCATCGTCGGCTTCGTGGTAACGAAAGTTCTCGATCCAGTCGATCTCGGGATCGAGCAGCAACACCTGGCGAAAAATATAGGCGATGCCGGCGAGCAGAATGACGAGGATCACGCCGTTGATCCCGGGATTCCCCATGAAGGCGTTGACGAGCGGCCGCCCAAGCGCCACCGCAAGCGCCGCCACTAGAACGAGGAACAATGTCATTCGAAGCAGGAAGCGGCGCGAGTGGTTCATGCCGCAAACCCGTCAGGACGGATCTCCAACCCACCCACCCCCCGGAACGCGCAGCCGAGCTTTCGCGCCGGCCGGACCGCGAACGTAGCGCAGGGTCACTCTGCCGACAATCAAATCTGCGGACGTAGTAAATCTGCGGATGTGGCAGGTCAAACTCGGCGCGTCACCCGTCCGCCGCGTAGCGCCTCTCTGATCAATGCGGCGAGCGGCAGGTGCAGATGATCGTTGGCGGCGAGCACGTCGCCGGTTGTCATCATCTCGTGGCCGCCCGCCATGTCGCTGACGTAGCCACCGGCCTCGCGGACCAGCAAAATTCCGGCGGCGATGTCCCATGGAGCAAGGCCAAACTCCCAGAACCCGTCATAGCGGCCGGCGGCGACATAGGCCAGGTCGAGGGCCGCCGAGCCCATGCGCCGGACGCCGCTCGTCGCGCTCATGATCGAGGTGAGCGAATCGGCATAGCCGGGCTCGTCGGCGCGCGCGCCGAACGGCATCCCGGTGCCGATCACGGCCTCACCCAGCTGTCGACGCGCCGAGACCCGAAGCCGGCGATCATTGAGATAGGCACCAAAGCCCTTTTCGGCCGCATACATCTCATCTCGGGTTGGCTCGTAGACGACACCGGCGACGATCTCCCCGTCGCGCTCAAGGGCGATCGAAATCGAAAAATGCGGGATGCCGTGCAGAAAGTTGGTCGTGCCGTCGAGCGGATCGACGATCCAGCGGTGCCGCTGGTCCGCTCCCGCTGTCGCCCCGCTCTCCTC
This sequence comes from uncultured Alphaproteobacteria bacterium, assembly GCA_963703745.1. Lineage (GTDB taxonomy): Bacteria > Pseudomonadota > Alphaproteobacteria > ATCC43930 > CGMCC-115725 > AP-15. The sequence goes on from CAVPFL010000005.1 coordinate 665,891, forward strand.
AAGGAGCAGGGCATAACCCGGGCGTGCCCGGGTCAGCTCGGCACGGAGTATCCGTTCGGCTTTGAGGTCTGCGGTCGAGACGAATTCGCCCGGACCCTTGACCGAGACCTGCAATTGCTCGACCTCCCCGAAGTCACGGATCAAGCCGCGCGCCGCCTTTAGCGCGGCATTTGCCATCACGTTCAATGTAGCCGAGCGCATGACCACGACTGGGATCCCCGCGCGTCGCGGAATCAGTCCTTGGCCCGCTCGAGGTAGCTGCCGTCGGCGGTACTGACGACGATGCGGGTGCCCGCCTCGATGTGCGGCGGGATCATCACGCGGCGCCCGTTTTCGAGCTTGCCGGGCTTGTAGGAGGAGGACGCCGTCTGGCCGCGCACCACCGGGTCGGCCTCGACGAGTGCCATCACCACGCTCGGCGGCAGCTCGACCGAGAGTGCCACGCCTTCATAGAGCATGACCTTACAGACCATGCCGTCGCGCAGAAAATCGGCGGGCTCGCCGATGGTCTCGCGCGGGATCGGTATTTGCTCGTACGTGTCGTTGTCCATAAAGGTCGCCTGGCCGTTCTCCATGAACAGAAACTGCATTTCCTTTTCGTCGAGGCGGACGCGCTCGACCGTTTCCTGGGTGCGGAAGCGCTCGTTGAGCTTTGTGCCGCCGCGCAGGTCGCGCAACTCTACCTGGGCAAAGGCGCCGCCCTTGCCGGGCTGCACCAGCTCGCGCTTCAGCACGAGCCATAACTTGTTCTGGTATTCGAGAACGTTCCCCGGCTTGATGTCGATAGCGTTGATCTTCATGGAGAGGGTCCCGGCGAGAAGGCTGGATAGAAACTAACATAGGTCGGCGGATCGACAACAACGAGGGCAGGACGATGCAGGAGTGGTGGCGGCCCGATCGCTTTGCGGCACGACGCGGGCGGCTCGACCAGCGCGGGCGGATCCTCGGTGCCGTCCGCACTTTCTTCGCCGCACGCGGCTATGTCGAGGTCGACACGCCGGCCTTGCAGGTGAGCCCCGGGCTCGAGCCGCATCTCCGGGCGTTCAAGACGGTGCTGCACGATGCGCACGATCAGGCAGCGGAGCGTTACCTCCACACTTCGCCAGAATTCGCGATGAAGAAGCTCTTGGCCGCCGGGATGCCGCGCATCTGGCAGCTCGCCCATGTCTACCGCGACGGCGAGCGCAGCGCCACCCACCATCTGGAATTCGCGATGCTCGAATGGTACCACGTCGGCGCCACCTACCGCGATCTGATGGACGAATGCGCGGCACTGCTCGGCAGATGCCAGGACGCGGCGGGTACCGAGGTACTTACCTGGCGTGGGCATACCGCCGATGCGCGGCGACCGTGGCAGCGGCTGAGCGTCGCGGAGGCGTTCGAGAAACATTGCGGCATCGATATGCTGGCGACGGCACCCGACCCGCTGGCACCTGATGTCGAACGGCTCACCGCCGCGGCAGGCCATCTCGGCATCGCGCCTCATCTGGGGGACGATTGGGAGGCGCTGTATTTCCGCATCTTCCTCGAACGGATCGAGCCCATGCTCGGCCTCGGGGTGCCAACAATCCTTTACGACTACCCGGTGTCGATGGCGGCATTGTCGCGCCCCAGCGCAAGCGACCCGCGTGTCGCCGAGCGCTTCGAGGTCTATGTCTGCGGGCTCGAGCTCGCCAATGCTTTTGGCGAGCTGACCGACGCCGCCGAGCAGCGCCGCCGGTTGCTCGCCGACCAGGCCAAGAAACGGGCGCTGTACGGCGAGACCTACCCGATTGACGAGGATTTCCTCACCGCCCTCGACTGCGGCCTTCCCCCTTGCGCCGGGATCGCGCTCGGTTTCGACCGTCTTGTCATGCTGGCAACCGGTGCGGAGGACATCGAAGACGTGTTGTGGGCGCCGGTCCGCTGACCGCCTTGTGCCGCGCGGATTCCCGGTTAACCCCGGGAATAACCGGGTAAAAAATGTGTTCGATCGCAAAATCGGTCATGAATTTATTTGTCTTCAAACACTTACCGAATCATTGCCGGGTCAATAACCGGGAATACGTTTGCCGCAGAACCGGGAACCGGAATGCCTAACCGGGAATTATCCGGGAATTTGACGAGGCCGCCTTGGCGGCCAGCCGATTGGCGCTCCGTCGCCTATGTCATTCCAAATCATACGCTGTCATTGAGGCGCGGCTAAGGCGCCGCCCGCCGGAGTTGACATCAGGGTCGCCTCCCCTAGGGTGAGGTAGAACGCCATTGAAGACGATCGGGAGGCCTGATGAGATCGAGCGAGCTCAGGGAATTGCAGGCTCCTCTCAAAGAGCGCTATCGCGCCGAACCGCAGGCGGCACTCGTGACCTTGCGGGCGGAGGGCCGGCTTGGCGCGGAGACCTTGACCTGCAAGGTCGAGACCGGCCGCGCGCTGGTCGAGGCGGGCCTCCATCCTGCGACCGGCGGCGACGGGCTCAGCGCGTGCTCGGGGGACATGCTGCTCGAGGCGCTGGTCGCCTGCGCCGGCGTCACCTTGCGCGCGGTCGCGACTGCGCTCGACATCGAGTTGCGCGGCGGCACAGTCAGCGCCGAGGGCGATCTCGATTTTCGCGGCACCCTCGGGGTCAGCCGAGAGGCGCCGGTCGGCTTTCGCGACATCCGCTTGCGCTTCGATCTCGAGACCGACGCGCCGGCTGACAAGCTCGAAAGCCTGATCAAGCTGACCGAGCGCTATTGCGTCGTCTATCAGACCCTGAAGACGCCAGCCCAGCTCGCCCTATCGGTGGGGACGGCGCCGTAGACTCGCCCTAGCATCGGTGGACAGCCCTCAGAACCGCGGTCAATTGAGCGGGCGATCGAGGCCAGGAGTGCGGAGGTCTACGCCGGCTTTCTCCTGCCATACCTGCGGCCCGGTATGGCGGTGCTCGATTGCGGCTGCGGCGAGGCGACGATCACAATGGGTCTGGCGGAGGTCGTGCCCGATGGCTGGGTCGTCGCCGTCGATCTCGACCAGGACAGCTTTGCCGCGACGCGCTGCTATGCCGACTCGATCGGGCGAAACAATCTCACTTTCATCGTGGCCGACGGCCGCCAGCTGCCGTTTCACGACGCTGTATTCGACGCCGTTCTCTGCCACTCAGTACTCGAGACGCTGGACGATCCCGCGCGGACAGTCGCCGAGCTGCGGTGCGTCACCAAACCCGGCGGGGTCGTTGGCGCGGCGTCTGTCGACTATGGCGGCATCATCATCGGCGGTGAGAAAACCATCGGGCCACGCCGCTTTTACGACATCCGCCAACAGCTATGGCGCGCCGAGCGGATCGCCGAGCCCAATATGGGCCGCCGGCTGCGCGAGCTTTTTGCCGAGGCGGGATTTGCCCGCGTCGAGGCCTTCGCCGGCTACATCAACTATGGGACGCCGGATCTTGTCGCGGCCTTTGCCCGCGACCGGGCCGCAGAATGCCGGGATCCGGAGCTGCGCGCCGCCGTCGCGCGGCATGGGATCGCACCGGTTGAGGACCTGAACGAGCTAGCGACCGCGTGGGTAGAATGGGGTGCGGACTCCGGGGCCTTTTTTGCTTTTCCGTGGTGCCGCGTACTGGCCTGGCGGTAGCGAAGCCCTGGCGCCGGCCCTCGCGGCCGCGCAGGATCAGCGGCTCGCCAATGCCATCGGCATGCCGCACCCGCACCGTGCCGCGAGCGTCGGCGCTAATCACCCGCGTCCGGTCCGGGCTGAACGACACCGCATTTACCCCACCCTGATGACCCGCTGCGCCAACGCGTCGACGGCGTTTAATGATCGTCGTATGATGGCCTGTAAACGGGGTGCCGGAGCTGGGTCGAACGACTGGCGGTTGCGACGGCCATAGTGTAAACTTCGGGTTTCAGGGGGGCGAAGCGCTCGGAGACAAAAATGGCTGAGATGGCTTTGTCAGCGACCGAGCACGCGCTGGAAAACCAGCGGCTCGGCGGCTTACAGATCCGCGTCGCGGTGATCTGCGGCCTCATTCAGATGTGCGATGGCTACGACGTTGGTTCAATCGGCTGGGCAGTGCCGTCGTTGACCCATGCCTGGCAGATCGCGCCGCCGGCCTTCGCGATCGCCTTTTTGTGGTCGAATATCGGCGTGATGGTGGGTGCCCTGTGCGCGGGACCGATCGGCGACCGCCTGGGCCGTAAGCCGCTGCTATTGATCAGCGTGGCGCTCTTCGGACTGGGCTCCCTGGCAAGTGCTGTTGCCCCCTCGCTCGATTTCTTGGCGGGGACGCGATTTATTACCGGAGCCGGAATTGCCGGGGCGTTTGCCGGGACGGTGGCGCTGACCGGCGACTACGCGCCGCAACGCCTGCGCGCAACGATGATCATGGTCATGTTCACCGGAGCGCCGGTTGGCGGCTTTCTCGGCGGGTTGGCGGTTTCCTTCCTACTGCATGAGGGGTTCGGCTGGCCGATCATCTTTATCATCGGCGGCGCCTTTCCGCTGGTGCTATGGTTGATCACGGCATTGTGGCTCCCTGAATCGCCGCGTCTGCTCGCCACGAGAGCGAACCTCGCGCCGCGCCATCAGGCACTGCTGCAGCGCCTCGAGATCCCGCCGGCGACAGGCGAGTCGCGTGCGATTGACGTTGCTCGCGGCAACCCGGTCAAGATGCTGTTCGGCGAAGGATTCGCGCTCCAGACGACGCTGTTGTGGATCATCTTCTTTTGTAGCCTGCTAAACCTCTTCCTGTTCGTATTCTGGTTGCCGGAAGTCCTCCACCTGATCGGCATGACCCCGTCGCAGGCGGTGTTTGCGACGAGCCTTTACCCGCTCGGCGGGATCGCCGCCGTGCTCTATCTCGGATGGGCGATCGATCGCTTTGGCACGCGGCGGTCGCTGGCGGTGCATTACGCCGCGGGCATCGTGTTTATCGCGCTGATTTCGCTGTTTGCGCTGCCCTATCTGGCGCTGCTCGCAGTCGTATTTCTGGCCGGCCTGACGGTCATCGGCAGTCAGACCGGCCTGAACGGGGCATGCGGCAAGCTTTATCCGGCGCGCATGCGTACAAGCGGCTACGGGGTTGCCACCGGTGTCGGGCGATTGGGCGGCATTGCCGCGGCACCACTCGGCGGGTTTCTGCTGGCGCGTGGGCTGCCGCCGACCTACGTCTTTTTGTCGGCCTGCCTGTTTGCGCTGATCGCCGCCATGGCGACTGCGTTCCTGGCGCTGCCCGGCAGGCAGAGGAGCGGTATCGTCGCGATCGAGGCGGCGTCGTAAAAGCGACCAAGCTAAAGGCGCTGCGGAGGCATCTCCGATCTCGCCCTATCGGTACGGATGACGCCATAAGGCGCGCCTGGCGTCAGCTTAGCCGGGTTGGGCCGCGAGCCGAAGTCCGCGCTCGTTGCAATAGCGATCGACGGCGTCCGGCGCGCCGGACGTGTCGGCGAGCGCCACATAAGTATCAGGCCTCAGGAGATAGAGCGCGTCGCGCGCGAGGCCCGCCGTCTCATGCTGCGCGGTCCAGTCGAACACATGCAGCTCCACGTTGCGATCTGCGCACCACTTGGCGAGCTCGGGCCGCGCCGCGCCATAGACATGAACCTGCCAAATCATGCCCGAGAGGGAGGCGAAATTGTCCGTGCCCGCGCCCCGTACCCAGGGCAGCCGATCACCGCCATGCACATGACCGGCGGAGCCGGCGCTGAGCGGCATTCCCCGATAGTTGAGGGTGATCTGCGAGACCGTTCGAAAGAGGTAGTCGCGAACCGGCCCGAGCGCGGTGACCCGCGGGAAGATCACCGGTACGATGCGGGTGCGCACGATGTCCGCGATCCGCCCTTCGGCGGTGGCGAAGCTGAACACGCGATCGGTCGTCGCCACCAGCCGCTTGGCAAAGCCGATGCGTTCGGTCTCGTAGGTGTCCAGCAGGCTGTCCGGCGCGCGGCCGGCGAGCACGGCTGCTAGTTTCCAGGCCAAATTGATCGCGTCGCCGATGCCGGTGTTCATGCCCTGGCCGCCGGCAGGGCTATGGATATGCGCGGCGTCGCCGAGCAGAAAAGCGCGACCCCTGCGGAAATGCTCGGTCACCCGATGATGCACGTGATAGGTCGAGAACCAATTCACCTTGTTGACCTGGACCTTGAGGTGATCGATTGCGCGGCTGCTGACGTCCTCGAATCTGAGCTTATCGGCATCGTCGGCGCGCTCGTCCCGGACGGTTCCGATCAGACGAGCCCGGCCTTCGCCGGCCAACGGGAAGACAGCCAGGAAGTCGGCTTCGTCGAGGTCGACGTGCAGTTCGCCGTCGATGGAAGGACCAGCCGCCTCGACGTCGGCGACGTAGAAGACTTGACGATAGGTCCCGCCGCCAAAGCCGGTGCCGAGAGTCTCGCGGACCAGCGAGCGCGCGCCGTCGCAGCCGGCAATGTAGGCTGCCTCGCAATTCTCTTGATGCCCATCGGGTCCGCGGAGGCTGGCGGTGGCGCGATCGCCCGCGTCGGTGAAGCGGATCAGCTCCGTCCGTCGCTCTACCGCGACGCCGAGCTTCTCCAGCCGCTCGATCAGCAGCCGCTCGTGCTGGTCCTGCGGAAAGATCTGGAGGAAGGGATAGGCGGTCAGATCCTCGCCGACGGTCGCGAAGGGGAGCCGTGCGGCCGGTTCGCCCTTCACCCAAAGATTGACCGCGGGAACCTTGTGGCCATGCGCGACCACGAAGTCTGCGAGGTCGAGTTGCCGGTAGAGTTCGAGGGTACGCGCATGAACCGCCAGCGCGCGCGAGGTCGTACCGGGCTCTGCCGTCTTGTCGACGATGCGCACCTTGACACCGAGCTTGGTGAGCCAAAGCGCCAGGACGAGGCCGGTCGGGCCGGCACCGATGATCAGAACGTCACTATGCATTGTGAGTCGATCCTCAATCGAATGTCTCGCGCCGGCGTGCCGATTAGCGAGCGCGTCCATGCTTACGCGCGCTTTAAGAACAACAACACCGCCACGCGGATGCCGGCTCCAAGAAAGACTCCAAAATGTCCGCGCCCGATGTCTGGAAGCTCAGCGCTGCGCCCTTGCCATGAAATTAACACGAAAACCCAGTTATTTCGACGGTGATATCGCCATTCCGGGGCGGCTCGTTGGGGCGGAGCCGGAGGGCCCGCAAGGGCCGGCCGTCCGTAGACGCGCCAGGGAATGACAGAAAGCGACAGGCCATTTTCATGCGTGGTGGCGGCATCTGACAGACGATGCGGCCCATATGCCGCCATCGCCGGCAAGCCCGCTGCCATCTCTATTCGAGTGCGGTCGCGCCGAGCAAGTTCGTGAATTGTTTGGTAATGCGTTCGAACCGCGGTTCGAAACGGGAACAACGACCTTGCGGATGCCGGATGGCGAGTTGGTCTGGGAGCTTTCTCGTCAGCGGCTATGGCCCAACCAAAGCGCTCGCCGCCGGCATCGATCCAGAGCGGCGGCTGCAGCTACAACGAGACTTCATCGCGTTCCACGAAGCGGTACCGCACTGACCTCGGGATAGCGATGCCGCGCGATTACATCGTAACGATCGGTTATCGACGGTAGGCGCCAAATTCCGGCTGTCGCCGCCACCCCTCCCCATCGAGGGACGCGTCAAGGTGGAGGGCCCTGTGAACCCCGTGACTTTGCGATTAGAGCTCCCGTTTTCTTACGCGGTTGGCTTGTAGCATAAGAGGTAGGTTGGCGTCGCTCAGGATGCCGCCATGGGGGACGAGCAGGTGCCGCGGGGCGCATACGTCACGAATAGAAGGCGCGCTACGGATCAGCTCTTAAAGCGCGAGGTAAGCCGAGCAGCGAGCTGGGAGAGGTTGTGGTTCCCTGCCCTCGCCGCGATTGTCGTCGTCTATGCGTTGCTGGGCAGCCTGCGCCCGGTTTTTGGCGACGATCCGTTCTTTATGCTGAACGACGCGCGCTGGCTCGTCGAGCATCATGAGATCCCGCGTGTCGACCACTTTTCATACACCGCGCAGGGGCAGCCGTGGATCTACCCGATCGGCGGCAGCCTTCTCTTCTACGGGCTCTGGCTGATCGGCGGTTACGCGCTGTTGTCGTGGTCTGCCGCATTGACGACGGCCGGTACGACGGCGCTGTTGCTGCGCCGGGGATCGGTCATTTCCGCCCTACTGGCGGCGCTGGCAGTGCCGCTCATTGCCGCCCGCAGCAATGTCCGCGCCGACATGTTCACGACCTTGCTGTCGACGGCATATCTGGCGCTGCTGTGGCACTGGCATCGCAGGGGGCGGGCCCCGTTGTGGCTGCTCCCGGTGCTTATGATCGCCTGGGTCAACGCGCATCTCGGCTTCATTGCCGGGCTCGGATTGATCGGCGGATATGTGCTGGTGGAACTCCTCGAGTTCTTCTGGGTGGATCGGCGCCGGGCGGCGGCCGGGCGGTTGCGGCGGGCCGCACCTTGGCTGATCACCACCGCGGCCGCAACAGTCCTCAACCCCTTCGGACTCGAAATCTACGGCGCCGTCTTCCGTCAGCTGACCGCACCGCAGCTCGAGCTAATGTGGGAATGGCTGCCCGTCCCGCTGAACTGGAATACCCTGGCCCTGGTCGCCGCACCGCTCAGCGAGGAGGGCGCCGTCGTGCTGATGCTGACCATAGCCGCCGCGGCGGCGGTGGTCGCCCTGTGGCGCAAAGAGTTCGGCGCAGCGGTGCTGCTGCTCGGCGCCGCGATTGCCGCGGTTCAGCACATCCGTTCCGAGGCGCTGCTCGCGACCGTCACCGTCATCCTCGGAAGCACCGTATTGGATGAGATCAGGTTCCCGATCGGCCGCCGCGCAAGGCCCGTCGCCGCGGCTGTGCTCGCCATGCTGCTCCTGGTCCTGCTGGTCGACATGGTCCCGCGCAAACTGCCGGTGCGTGGAAGCTGGGTGACGCGGGAGTATCCGGAAGGTGCGATCGCCTTCATCGAGAAGGAACATATCCCGCCGCAGGTCCTGGCGACGCGGTTCGGCGCCTACTTCACCTGGCGGCTCTGGCCGAAATACCTCGTCTTTTGGGATGTCCGGACCATGCCGTTCGGTCCGGAATTATTGGCGCAGCTCCGATCGCTGGCCGCACTGCCGCCCTCGGCACCGGAGTGGCGAGCGGCGGTCGACCGTTACGACATCAATGCCGTGCTCGGCGTCCGCGGTCCGAACGGGTTCCGGCTACAGGAGTTCTGCACCAGCGACGACTGGATCCCGGTATATCTCGACGAGGTGTCGGCCCTATTCGTGCGGCGGCGTCCCGAAAACGAGGGCTTCGACCGGCTTCGCATCGATTGCAACACCGCGCGGAGGGTCGGCGATGTGCGCGGCTGACCCCGCCGTGTATGGTGCCCTTGAGTGGTTGACAACACGCCAGACTTTCGACGCCGGTCCCTCAAGCCAGGTTCAGCGAAACGCAGGAACCACCTTTGAGGCGAACAACTCCAGATGCGTTTGCGCCCACCGCGACGGCAGTCCCGGCGGTAATGTCCAGGAATAGAAGTGTGTGATCGGGACGTTGTTGATGAACTCGCGGATCGTCCTGATCGCGGTGTCGGGGTCGACGACCTTGAGAAGGCCGCTTTGCCGCAGTTGTTCGCGATCGCGCAGGTGTTCGGAAAGCGGCTGAAGCCCGGCCGCGGCCAGCCATGCCGAGTAATTGTTGGCCTGATAGATGATGTGGTCGGCAGCCTCGGCGAAGGTTTTCTCCGGATCGTTGGAGACGATCAGACACCAAAAGGCGCTGGCGAAACGAATGTTATCTGTAGGTCGGTTCTCCTTCCTTAGCTCGGCGACATAGCGGTCGTAGACGTCCCGGTTCGCGCCCGGCACGGTGAAACCATCGCCAAAACGCGCGGCACGGCGCAGCGCCGCCGGCGTGAAACCGCCCAGCCAGATCGGCGGATGAGGCTTCTGGATGGGCTCGGGTGTCACTTTGGCGTTTTGGAAATCGAAGAATTCACTCTTGAAGGTGACCGTCTCTCCCGCAAGAGCGCGGCGAATTATGTCGAGGGATTGGTTGGTGCGCGCGCCGCGCTCCTTAAAAGGCACACCGAACCCTTCAAACTCTTCCCGTTTGAAGCCGACACCGGCGCCGAGCTCGAAACGACCGCCGGAGATAACATCGACGGTCGCGATATCCTCGGCCAGGCGTATGGGATTGTGAAACGGCACCAGGAGGACGCCGGATACGATACGGATCCGGTTGGTGCGGGCGGCGATCGCTGCGGCTACGGGCAGGATCGAGGGAAGATACCCGTCTTCGATGAAGTGGTGCTCGGACAACCAAACATCATCAAACCCGTTATTCTCGCCCCATGCGATCTGCTCAAGGATTTCGCGGTAGAGCCGATCGAGGGACTGGCGCCATTGCAGTGGATTTCGGAAGTCATACCAAAGACCAAAGCGTATTTTTCGATTATTGTCGCTCATGACTCGTCTCTCTCTTGATAGATTAGCGCCGACCCTCAGATCTGAGCCGCACCGCCGTCGACGAACAGCTCAATACCGGTGACGTAGGCGCTGTCGTCGCAAGCGAGGAATACCGCCGCCTTGCCGAGATCGTCCGGCGTGCCGATACGGCCGAGCGGGACCGATGCCACCATTGCGGCTTTCTCTTGATCCGTCACAAAATGCGAGAGGCCGGGTGTATCGGTGTATCCGGGGCTCAACACGTTGACACGGATGTCGCGGCCCTTGAGGTCGACGATCCAGGTACGGGCGAACGACCGCACCGCCGCCTTTGCCGCGTTGTACACCGAACAGGCGGCGAAGCCCTTGATCGACACCATCGAGCCGGTGAGGATCACCGAGGAGCCCTTGGTCAGCAATGGCAGCGCCTTCTGCACGGTAAACAACACGCCGCGCACGTCCGTGTTGAACGTCCTATCGAACTGCTCCTCAGTGATCTCCCCGAGTGCGCCGAATTCGTAGACCCCGGCATTTACCGCCAGTACGTCGATGCGCTTCGCCCGCGCCCGGATCTCGGCAAATAGGCGGTCGAGGTCGGCGAGATTGGAGATATCGCCCTGGATCGCCGCGGCATTGGCGCCGATTGAGATGACCGCCTCATCCAGCTGGGATTGACGCCGGCCGGTAATAAATACTCGAGCGCCTTCTTCGGCGAAATGCTTTGCAATGCCGAGGCCGATGCCGGCGCTGCCGCCGGTGACGAGCGCAACTTTATCTTCGAGCTTGCCGGTCATTGTAATTCCCTCTTGGGCATTGCCTAACGTCCAACCAGCGGCGGCACATTGTCGAAGAGCGAACCGATCCCTTCCGCCATTGTCGGGTGCGCGATAATCGCGTCGCGCAACTTCGGATACGGCAGGTCTGCCAGCATCGCGGTTTGCACGACCGCCATGACTTCGCCGGCCTCGGCGCCGATCATCGTAAAGCCGAGAATGCGGTCGTCACTTGCCCCGACAAGGACCTTCATGAAGCCCTGTGTCTCGCCGGTCGTCGCCGTCCGCCGCACGCCGCTCATCGGCAGCCGGGCGACGCGGACAACGACACCTTGCTGTTGTGCTTCGCGCTCGCTCAGTCCCACGCGAGCGAGCGGCGGCTCGGTGAACATGCAGTAGGGAACCAGCCGCCCGCGCGTGCTGCGGTTGGCGCCCGCCAAATTATCGCGGATGATCCGAAAGTCGTCGATGGAGACGTGCGTGAACTGCGGACTGCCGGCGCACTCCCCGATCGCCCAGACGTTGGGCGCGGTCGTCTCCAGCCGCTCGTTGACGCGGATATAACCGTGCGCATCCAACTCGACGCCGGTCTCTTCCAGCCCGATGCCGGCGGTGTTGGGAGCGCGTCCAGCCGCGGCGAGGAGGTCGCTGCCCTCGATCTTTTGCTCGCCGGAGGGAGTGCGCACGGTCAGGCTGACGCCCTCGCCGGATCGGCCCTGCACATTGAGGGTTTGCGTCTGGAGGAGAAAATGAATGCCCTCTTCCGTCAAAATTCGGTGCATTTCATCCACTACATCAGGATCTTCGCGGGCCATCAGCTGAGACCCGTGCTCGACGACCGTCACGCGGCTGCCGAAGCGGCGATAAGCCTGGGCCAGTTCGAGACCGACATAGCCGCCGCCGAGCACCACCAAATGCGAGGGTGCATAGTCGAGTTCGAGCGCCTCGATATGGGTCAGCGGCCGCGCGGCTTCGAGACCCGGAACCGGGGGGATTGCCGCGTGCGTGCCGAGGTTGAGGAAGACCTGGTCACCTGCCAACACCCGCGTACCGCCGTCGTTCAGCCGCACCTCGAGCGTTTTCGGCGCGACAAACCGCCCGCTGCCCATGATCAATTCGGCGCCGCTTGTCTTGTAGTTGTGCAAATGCAGTTCGATTTCACGATTGACCATATCGCGCTTGCGCTGGCGCACCTGTGCCATGTCGGTCCTGACCGGACCGGTGATCATCGTGCCGAACTGGGCTGCGTGATGGGCCTGATGCGCGATCCGGGCACTCCAAATCTCGTTCTTGCTCGGTAGGCAAGCGATGTTGGGGCAGGAACCGCCGATCCACCGGCGCTCGACGACGGCAGTCCGCCGCCCCGACTGCGCCAGATGCCAAGCCAGCAGCTTGCCGCCAAATCCGCTGCCGAGGATCAGGACTTCAACCCGTTCCGATTCAGACATGAGCTCCCTCCGTGTGTGACCCTCATGACAAACGGTTAACGCCAGACCGCCTCGCTACGTTGCCGCGATGGTGCGGTCGATGCCCTGCCAAAATCCGCGCTGACACGATGCGCGTTGTGGTACTCAGGAAAGTTGGCATGCCCATCATTGAGCGCGTTAGGCGTCAATGGTGAACCGACAAAAACCCATTCACGCCACATAGAGTTCGGTGGCAGAATCATCTCACCGGACGCGTTGTATTGGGGCAAATATCGTGATCTGGTAAGCCCGCTCGGATTCGCAGGTGATTGTGCGAATATTGTTGCCCCGCGGTCGCGCAAACAACAAATGCGATCGCTGTTGCTAGAGTTTTACGGGACATATGGCCCCCCTCCAACATTACCTGCGGGTCGAGGGGTTTCCGGACGGGTCAATGGGACGGTGCCCATGCGCTGGCTTCGGGCTTTTCTCTGGCGGAAAGCGAGACTCTCATTACATCCTGCTTCAGCAGGTAGAATGATGCAGCGAGAAGCGCGACATCTTTCATAAGAAAAGGCACGTTGCCGGTCATGGCTGGAAACCCGCCCGCCGACGCATCCCAGCCATCGGGCATGAATGGGATGATAGTGACGGTACCTATGAATGTGGCACAGGAGCCCAGCGCCCCGAGAATTCCCAGCCTTTTATACCAGAAGCCTAAGAACAGGAGCGTACCGAACGTCCATTCACAACTCCCTAGAAACCAACTGGCTCCGCGGACGCCAAAAACCGGATACAGCCAGAAGAGGAGCGGGCCGTTGCTGATATAGGGGATCAGCCGCTGCGCCTCGTACGCCCACCATTTCTGATACCCAAAGAAGAGGAATATAATTACCATCGATGCGCGTATTAAATGGTAATCAAGGTCCTTGGTAAGAATTCCGAGCCTAACCAAGACCCTTGCAAGCGAGTCCAATAAGCTACGAGGGGCTAGCAGCCGAGTACTGTTGCTCTCGCCAGTGGTGGCATCGAACTTAGTCGCGAGCTGGTTCATCCTATTTCTCCGCTTCGAGTTGGTTTCGGCGTAGACGAAAATCCGGCGATGGCTGTATCCGCATGGTCGAATTGCAGCCGGAAATTCGAACGATAATTCCTAGAAGGTTCTGGCGGCGCTCATGGCGAGGACCTTGGCCTTGCGATTGAGAACCGAGGTCGGGTTTTCGGGGTAGAAGCAGTGCTTGGCGCAGGCATTCGTGGTCATCGTGCGCCCTCCCATTTTGTTTACGGCAGTCAATTTGGCGCGGGGTTACGCGCTCGTCGCGTTAATCGTCGTAAAGCTGCGTAAAATCCTGAATTTGTCGTGTCGAAATTCCGGGTTCTCTTGGGCGCCGACGTGACGGAATTTATGGCTTGGGATGGCCGTGGGTAGCAGCCGTTGAAGACTATCCATTATTCCTACCGGGAATGTTCGCTGAGTGCAGATGGGTCAGTGCGGCAATAATCTCAGTAGGCTCCAGCCTCGTAGTGTGATCGGCATCGAGGTAGGAAAGCACGACAAGGCCGGTGCTATCGAGGATGTAGGTGGCCGGTATCGGCAGTACGAAACCTTTCGATCCGGTCTTCGCCGAATTGGGGTAACTGAGCGCCAGGTAAGCAGCCCGGAAATGCTGCGGCACGGTGAAGGCAATCCGATAACGCGCGGCGATTTCGCATCCGCTATCTTGCAATATGGGAAACGGCGGTTCGGTGTCGCTGCCCAGAGAGGACGACTTACCTCGAGCCTGCGGAGAGAGAGCCACCAGCGTCGCGCCCAGCCGCTCGATTTCCGGGTGGACTGCCGCAAGCGCCTTCAATTCGAGAACACAAAAGGGGCACCAGTCGCCCCACAAAAAGCTGACGACGACGGGACCACGATTGAGAAGATCCGGAAGATTGATGAAATCACCGCGCCTGCATCGGAGCCCGAACAGAGGCGCCGTCTCGCCGGCTTTTACGGCGTTGGCGAGGAGGCTGGTTTCCGCGGGCGCCTGGATCGAGCGGCGCGCGGCATCAACCACCTGGAGCTCAGCATTCTCCTCGTATTCGCGACGGCATACTTCAAGTTACGCCTTCAACGACATAGAGCGGCACCGGACAAGCGGGGCGGAACACGTGGTGCATTTCTCATTCCTGCTGACCTGCGGCACCCCTATCGTGGTAATATCCTTTATTCCTGGAGGGAATGAGGGTGGACCGCCTCACCGCGATGGAAGCATTTGTCCGCGTCGTTGATGCCGGCTCGTTCTCCGGCGCGGCCAAGCAACTGCGTGTCGGCCAGCCCGCCGTTTCCAAGACAGTCGCGCAGCTCGAGGACCGGCTCGGCGTGCGCCTGCTGTTGCGTTCGACACACCGCCTGACCCCGACCGAAGCGGGCCGGAACTTCTATGAACGTGCCAAACAGTCGATCGAGGCGGCCGAGGAAGCAGAACTCGCGGCGCGCGGCGCTGCCGCAACGTTATCGGGCCGCCTGCGCTTCTGTGGTCCTCTTACCTTTACGCGCCTGCTCGTTATGCCGCGTCTTTCAATCTTCCTCGCCGAGCATCCCTTGCTCGATGTCGATGTTGTTCTCGAGGACCGCGATCTTGATCTTATTGCAGCGGGCATTGACGTGGCGTTACTCATCGGCCGGCTCTCCGATTCAGCCGCGACCGCTCGCAGAATCGGACAGTGCCAAAGGCACGTCATCGCGACGCCGGCCTATTTTGCGGCAAGGGGTGTGCCGCAAACCCCGGCTGACCTGCTCGCGCATCAGGCCATCGTCTACGAGCAGCGCGATGGTGGCGCAAGCTGGGCCTTCCGGCAAGGAACGTCGGAAACCACCGTTAATGTGAGTGGCCGCCTTCGGGTCAGTGCTGGGGAAGGTCTTCGAGAGGCGGTGCTTGCCGGTCTTGGCTTTGCGATCGTCTCTGAGTGGTTGTTCGCGCCGGAGCTGAAATCTGGGGCGGTCCAGACCGTGCTCACCGATTGGCTATTGCCGACCGTCGATCTATGGGCGGTGTTCCCGATGGGTCGGCAGGCGAGCGTCAAGGCTCGGGCTTTTGCGAGCTTTGTCGAGAGCCAAATGTCGATTGGCGGATTCAGCGGGTCCGGGTCGGGACCAGAATAGCGGCCGCATCAGCGCTTGCCGTACTCGTCGTGACGGCGCCACCAGACGCCCGTCTCGCTGCGCCCCTTGGGCGCGCGGTCGAGCCACTGGTACATGCCCCAGAGCCCGTCCAGTCCGCGCGCATAGGTGGAATAGGTGTGGTAGACGACGCCGTCCTCGAGCACGAACGCGCTCATGCCCGGCCTTTCACGCCTGTAGGTGCGCGCGTCGGTTCCGCATGCGGCCGCGAACTGGGCGACGGGCTGCGGAACCGGTGTGGTGTCCAGCGCGTGGCTGCCGCGCCGGTAATTGTATTCCACGCCCCCCGCGAGCGAGCGGCGGCTCGGTGATCGAGACGTCGAAGTCGAAGTTGAAGTCGCCGCCGAGCGAGGACGCCCAGGGAAAATTCCATCCCATCCGCCGCTTGTACGCCTGCAGCTTGGCGAGCCGCGCCAGCGACACCGCCGAAAGCGTGACGTCGTGGTTGGCCAGGTGGACGGCGAAGCCGTCGAACCCGTCCGCGATCGCCGAGCAGGACGGACACCCCGCCGTGTAGTCGGGCCCGAACATGAAGTGATAGACGAGGAGCTGCGATCGCCCTCTGAAGAGGCCTGCCAGCGAGGCGATCCCTTCATCGGTCTCGAAGCGGTACGCCTTGTCGATCCGGACCCACGGCAGCTCCTGACGTCGCCGCGCCAGCTCGTCGCTGCGCCGCGTAAGCTCCTTCTCCGCCTCGAGCAGCTCGAGCCGCGCTGCCAGCCACTCTTCACGTGTCCCGGTTATGTGTCTCGTAATCGCCCTTCTCTCCGTTCGTCGGGTGCCTCCGTCGTTCGGTCGGTTCTCGATACGACGTGCTGGTTGGTGTTCGTGAGATAGATGAGTACGGGGCATCAAACGGTGGGAGTGACAAGTGTGGCGGGATTCAGATGGACTCACTCATCACGGCCGGGGCGCGCGCGCTCGCGGCGGCTCAAGTGCGACGATTTCGAGAGTGGGAAGCACTCACTCCGGGCCGGTGCGGCCGTGCCAGGGGTCGGGGCCCGGGTCGCGCCCGGCTGCAACCTCGGCCAGCCGGCCGAGGTAATGGGCCCAGCCTTCCGCATGGCCGGCGCATTGCTCGGCACTGGGCAGGCCGGTGTGAGTCAGGCGCAGCAAGGTTCCGTCCGGCTGCTCGATCAGGTCGATCTCAACCAGGCTCGACTCCGGCGGTACCACCTCGCTACCGTCCCAGCCGAAGGTGTAGGCCAGGCGGTGCACCGGCACCACCTCGCGAAATGAGCCGCGAGCGAAGCGCGCGCCGGTGACGTTGACGAGATACAGCCCGCCAAGCTGCGGCTCGACCTGCGCCTCGGTTCCCATCCAGCGCAGGATCTTCTCCGGATCGGTCAGAAGGGCGAACACCGCGGCGGGCGGCGCCGGTATGTGCGTCTCGCGGCTGACGACGAGGGCCTCTTGCATCGGTCTCTCCTATGGTTGCTATCGCCCGCCCCGCCTGAGGCAGAGGATGGAGATAGACTTAGCTCCGGATGCCGAAGCGATGGAGTGACAAGTGTGGCGCGATCGCGATGGACTCGTTGATCACGGCCGCGGCGCGTGCGCTCGCGGCGGGTGATCCGCTCGGCGCACTGAACCGGGTCGCCTTGCGCGACGACGCGCCCGCGCTGGCACTTCGCGGCATCGCAATGGCGCAGCTCGGCGATCTCGATCGAGCGAAGGTGCTTCTGCGAAGTGCGGCGCGCGCCTTCGGCCCAAGAGAGGCCGTGGCCCGCGCGAGATGTGTCGTCGCCGAGGCCGAGATCGCGCTCGTCTCGCGCGACTTGGGCTGGCCTTCGAATGCGCTCGACGCAGCGCGAGCGACGCTCGAGCAGCATGGCGACCGGGTGAACGCCGCGCATGCGCGGTTTATCGAGGTCCGGCGCCTCCTCCTGATCGGGCGCCTTGACGAGGCCGAGCGTACTCTCGCCGAGCTCGACCCCACGCCCTTCCCGCCCGCGTCGCGGGCCGCCCATGAGTTGGTCGTTGCGGGGATCGCGATGCGGCGCCTGCGGACGAAGACAGCCCGCGCGGCACTCGCTCGAGCCGAGCGCGCCGCGCTTGACGCTCGCATCCCCGCGCTGACAGCGGAGGTCGAAAGCGCAGCTCTCGTGCTGAACACGCCGGCGGCGCGCCTGATTGCGCGTGGTGAGGAGCGATTCCTCCTGCTCGAGGATGTCGAGGCGTTGCAGAAGTCGAAAGCGCTCGTCGTGGACGCGTGCCGTCATGTCGTGCGTGACGCGAGCACGGTGGTCTCGCTCGCGACCCGCCCGGTATTGTTCGCGCTCGCACGCGCGCTGGGCGAGGCCTGGCCCGCAGACGTGCCGAGGGACATGCTCGTCGCGCGGGCATTCGGAGCGAAGGCCGCCGATCAATCACATCGCGCGCGGTTGCGGGTCGAAATCGGTCGGCTTCGCACGGCGCTGCGGACGCTGGCCGGCGTGAGTGCCACGAAGCGAGGGTTTGCGCTGGCGCCGCGCCGCGCATGCGAGGTCGTCGTGCTGGCGCGGCCCGTCGAAGAGCAGCATGCCGCGGTGCTCGCCTTCCTTGCCGACGGTGAATCGTGGTCGAGCTCGGCCCTGGCGCTGGCACTTGGCGCCAGCCAGCGCACCGTGCAGCGGGCACTCGACAGGCTTGCGGCAGCAGGTAAGGCGCAGTCGTTTGGTCGCGGGCGAGCGCGTCGTTGGGTGACCCGGCCCGTGCCGGGGTTCACGACGACCTTGTTACTCCCCGCACCACTGCCGAGCGACTAGGATGGAGGCATGATGCGATCAGCGGCCGAAATCCTACGTGAATATGGACCTTTTCCGGGTGTCGACCATGTGCATGGGGTTACGTTTGACGGTCAGCACGTCTGGTTTGCGTCCGGAAACAAGCTAAGCGCCCTCGATCCCGCAAGCGGGAAGACGGTGCGCTCGATCGAACGTCGTCGCGCATGCAGGAACGGCCTTCGACGGCCAGCACCTCTATCAGCTTGCCGAGGATCGCATCCAAAAGATCGATCCGAAGACCGGCCGTGTGCTGGCCACGATCCCGGCGCCCGGTGGCGGTGGTGACTCGGGCCTCGCGTGGGCCGAAGGAACACTCTGGGTGGGGCAGTATCGGGAGCGGAAGATCTATCAAATCGATCCCCAAACAGGGGCGATTCTTCGCACCATCGAGTCCAACCGCTTCGTCACCGGGGTCACCTGGATCGACGGCGAACTCTGGCACGGCACCCGGGAAGGTGACGACAGCGAATTGCGGCGAGTGGATCCTCGAACGGGAGAGGTCCTGGAGAGGCTCGCGATGCCGCCCGGAGTGGGCGTGTCGGGGCTCGAGACCGATGGCGGCGATAAGTTCTTCTGTGGAGGAGAACGGAGCGGAAAGCTGAGAGTCGTCCGCCGGCCTAGGCGAGTCGCCGCGACGGACAGCGGCTCCGAGGCTTAGCGGGGCGATTCACGGCGCCGAATGCTCTGGAAGGCCCCTTCCCCTTAGGTTAATATGACACTGTAGGGCGCAAAGCCGTGCGAAATGGGAGGGGACAAAGCTATGCCGCGTAGCATTCGCTCGATCGTACCGGTGGTTCTCGGCTTGTTTTTCCTTTGGGCGATGCCGGTCAAGGCTGCCGATCCGGAGATCGATCGCCTGCTTCAGAGCCCGGTCGGCAAGGACTGGGTCACCAATGGCGGCAATCTAACCAACGAACGCTATTCGACGCTAAAGCAGATCGACACGAGCAACGTCAAGCAGCTCAAAGGAGCCTGGATGACCCGCCTCAAGGGCTCGGGCTACGGCGGCAAATATTCGTTCGAGGGGACGCCGCTGGTCAAGGACGGCGTAATGTATATTGTCACCGGCAACGATGATGTGTTTGCGCTGAACGCCAAGACCGGCGAGTTCTTATGGGAGCGCTGGTCGGGAATCGACCAGAAGCTCACCAGCGTCTGCTGCGGCTGGGACAATCGCGGGCTGGCGATGGGCGAAGGAATGCTCTACCTCGGCCAGCTCGACGCCAATGTCGTGGCGCTCGACATCAAGACCGGCAAGGAAGTGTGGAAGACGCCGATCGAAGTCTGGCAAGACGGCTACGGCATCACCAGCGCCCCGCTCTACTATGATGGCATTGTGTACAGCGGGATCACCGGCGGTGAGTATGGTGTGCGCGGGCGGCTGACCGCACTCGACGCCAAGACCGGCAAGATCCTATGGCGCTTTTATACCTTGCCGGGTCCGGGAGAGGTCGGCGCCGATACCTGGCCCGCCGGCAACGATCAATACACGCATGGCGGCGCCGCGATTTGGAATACGCCGGCACTCGACCCGCAGCTCGGGCTCATTTACTTCTCGGTCGGCAATTGCGGGCCCGATTACAATGGCGCGCCACGCGACGGTGACAATCTGTTCTGCGCTTCGGTCGTCGCTTTGAACGCCAAAACAGGGCAGCATGTGTGGCACTTCCAGGAGGTCCATCACGACATCTGGGATTATGACGCGGCGAGCCCGGCCTTGCTCTTCGACACCGTTATCAACGGCCAGCCGCGCAAAGGGATCGCACAAGCCGGCCGCACCGGCTGGGTCTACATCCTCGACCGCACCAACGGCAAGCCGCTGGTTGGCATCGACGAACGCCCGGTAGATCAGGAGCCGCGGCAGCACACGGCGAAAACACAACCCTATCCGATCGGCGACGCGATTGTTCCGCAATGCGGCAAGCCGCTGGAGGGATACGAAAGATACGGCTGTATCTTCGAGGCTTTCTGGGACGAGCCAACCTTGGTCCAGCCGTCCGGGATCGGCGGGACGAACTGGTCGCCCATGTCATATAGCCCGGACACTGGGAATTTTTACGTGCCAGGCACGATCCGCACCAGCGCCTTCGTTCGTTATGGTGAACCTTACAAGAAGGGAGAGCAATATAACGGAGGCACTCAGGCGGCGCCGATCGGCTCGGCGATGAGCGGCAACTGGACCGCGATCACCGCGACTACCAACAAGATTGCCTGGCAAAAGGATGTCCCGTATCGCGTTGGCAGCGGCGGCGGCTCGACCACAACGGCCGGTGGCCTCGTTTTCACCGGCGATCCCGCCGGCAACATCCAGGCTCGTGATGCGAAAACTGGCGAGCTGGTGTGGCAGTTCCAAACGGGCTTCGGCGTCGAGGCACCGCCAATGGTCTACGAGGTCGATGGCGACGAATACATAGCTGTCGCCGCCGGCGGCAATCAAGGCGTGGGCAGCGCCAATGGCGACGCCGTGTGGGCATTCTCATTAAAGGGGCAAGTGAACCCATTGTGGCCGCCACCGCCGCCGCCGACCGTCGCCGGACCTACGGGACCGATTGCCGACGAGACTACCGTCAAAATTGGCGCCAATAACGTCGAGTATCGCTATTTTCCGGGCCGTACTCGAGTCAAGGCTGGAACGGCAGTGACCTTCACTAACGCCGGCGACACGCCGCATACTGCGACCTCCATTGACAACGGTAAGATCGGGGCCTGGGACACCGGCGTGCTGAATTCGGGCGAGTCGAAGACTATCACTTTCGACAAGCCGGGCACCTACTATTACATCTGTGCGCCGCATCCGTGGATGTACGGCCAAGTCATAGTCGAGTAATTAGCCGAGCCTGCGCTCGCCGATCTCCGGATCCAGTTTGCCGGCGGCGAGCGAGGCGCTCCGCTGTCGCTGGTCCTCCCGGCGCCGGTGCGATGCTATGTGGAGGTAAAGCCGATTGAGGGGCGCCGCACTAAATTACTGGCTACGCGAGAACACGATAAAGCCGCCTCGGTTGGGCATCCGCACCTGCGGCAATGTCTGCGCGTTCATCACCTCGGCCTCACCGATTATGCCGTTCAGCTCGAGGATATAGGCGGACACCGCATAAACCTCGTCCTGGCTGAGTGATTTCGGGGCATTCAGCGGCATCGCTCGGCGTATATAATCGAACAGGGTCGTGGCATAGGGCCAAAAGCTGCCGACCGTTTTTACCGGAGCCTGGTCGCCGCTCAGGCTGCCACGGCCGCCGACGAGCTGGTCGTTGGGTTTGCCGGCCCCCTTCTCGCCATGGCACGCGACGCATTTTTCAGCGTAGACCGTCTCCCCCTGCTTCGGGGTCCCGCGACCGGGAGGCAGCCCGGCGCCGTCCGGGCCGATGCTAATGTCCCAAGACGCGATCTCGTCCGGAGAGGCGACCCGACCGAGCCCCGGCCCTTCGGCAAGCGCGGCCGACGACAGCACGAGCAAGCTCGCAATCACCATGACGAGGCGATTAGGCATAGACGTGCCTCACCTCACCGTTTTCGGCGACGGCCCAGCTGGCGATTCCATTAAAGTGATAGATCGTCTTCGTGCCGCGTTCCGCTATTAGACGGGCACGGGTCGGCTGAACATAGCCCGACTCGTCTATAGCGCGGCTCTGCAGGATTGCGGGGCCGCCATTCCAGCGCCACGCAATCCGGAAGCGGGTCAATGCGTTCGCCAAAACCGGCTCTTGAAGGGCCGCCGGCGCCCAGCTGTTCCCACCATCGGCAGAGACATCGACCTTGCTGATCTTGCCGTAGCCGGACCAGGCGAGCCCGGATATCTCGTAGAGCCCTGCTCCCTTCATCGCCAGGCCGGGCGAGGGACGGGTAATCACCGACTTGGCTTCGATTGGGAAGACAAATTGCAGCGCCTTACCATCGGGCAGCGAGATCGTGTATTTGGACGTCTCGTCCTTTGTCATGGTTGGCCCTTCGGTCACCTTGATCCGACGTAGCCACTTGACGTTCATATTGCCTTCATAGCCCGGAAGCAGCAGTCGCAGAGGATAGCCGTTCGACGGCCGAATGCGCTCGCCGTTCTGATAGAGCGCCAGGATCGCATCATCCATGGCCTTGGCCATCGGTACGCTGCGGCTCATCCCGGCCGCGTCCGCTCCCTCGGCGAGGATCCACTGCGCCTCTGGGTCGACCGCTGCTTCGTCGAGAAGATCGGCAAGCCGCACCCCGGTCCACTCGGAGCAGGAAATCAGGCCGTGCAGCGCTTGCACGCCGGCCGCAACCGGTTCCTTCTGATAGAGAGCCCCGCTATTGCCGCCGCATTCGACAAAGGCAACCCGCGACACCATCGGATAGCGACCGAGAGCTTCGAGCGTAAAGACCAGCGGGCGTTTGACGAGGCCATGGATCAGCAGCCGATGCGCGTCGGGATCGATGTCGGGTATGCCGCTGTGGTGGCGCTCGAAATGGAGCCCGCTCGGCGTGATCGTTCCGTCGAGGAGGTGGTGCGGAGTGCGCGATGCGCCGGTCCCGGTGGTGCCCGGCGCCGTCGTAGCAGCCCGCACGACTTTTGCCTCGAACCGCGAAGGCTGACCATAGTCGACGAAAGGCGACCCCAGTTCGCGCATCCAGGGCTCGACCACAAGCTCGCCCGCTGCGGCCACACCAGAGCGGGGTATCAACGCCGCCACACCCCCGGTGGCTGCCGCGCCGAGCAGGCGCCGCCGATCTAAAAGCCCGTTTCCAGCGGCCGGATCGGGCCGCTCACCCGCCAATTGCTTCTTGTCCACCCCGGTCTTTCCTGAGTCTTGTCCTCGCGACATGTCAGCCTTACCCCAATCTTTGCGCGTTCTCGATGCTCATGGGCTGACCAAGGGAAAGTAGCGGAAATAGCTCTCGTCGTTCAGCAATTAAGACAAGTGCCAAGACCTCGCTGAATTAGGCAACGGCAGCGCGCGAGCTCCTCGGGTGTCGTCAGATCGAAGAGGACCTGCATCGGTCGGCATCAGCGATAAGCGCGCTCGTAGCGAGCGAACACTTCGTTGAATTCGGCGACCGCCGTGCGCGGGCCTTTGGGGTGCGACCAGATCGCAGAGATGACGGCGAGGAAATCGACACCGGCTTCGACGAGCGGACCGCAATTTTGTTGGGTGATGCCGCCGATCGCGCAGCACGGCACAACGGTGGTCTCGGTCCAGTCGCGGATCAGCTCGGGGTCGGCACGATGCTTGGTCGCGGTCTTTGTCATGCTCGGAAAGAAAGCGCCGAAGGCGACGTAGTCGGCACCGGCTTCGGCGGCGGTGATGGCGCGGTCGCGGCTCGCCCCGCAGGTCACCCCGACGATCCGGTCCGGACCCAAGAGCCGACGCGCCTCGACGTAGGGCATGTCCTCCTCGCCGACATGCACCCCGTCGCAGTCGAGTTCGGCGGCGAGGTCGGGTCGATCGTTCATTATGAACGCGACGTCACGATCCTGTGCGATCGGCCTGAGGATTCGCGCGGTGCGCCTCACTATGTCGTCGTCGACTTCCTTGAGGCGTAGCTGCAAACAAGCGACATCGCCGCCGGCCAGCGCCGCTTCGAGTTCCTTGGCAAAACGGTCGGGGTCTAGCGCGGGCGGCGTGATCAAGTAGAGCCGCGTCGTCGCTCGCGTCTCGTCACCGAGCAAGGAGTCACTCTTTCCCTTGATAGATCTTGACGATCTTCGACAGCATATCGATCGCGTCCTTCTTCGACCGCGG
Source organism: uncultured Alphaproteobacteria bacterium (assembly GCA_963703745.1). Classification (GTDB taxonomy): domain Bacteria; phylum Pseudomonadota; class Alphaproteobacteria; order ATCC43930; family CGMCC-115725; genus AP-15. Next base: position 690,077 of record CAVPFL010000005.1, read on the forward strand.
GTTGGGGAAGCGCCATTTCCGGCAAACGCCCGGCTTTTTTTAGCAAAACCGCCGGTGTCAGGCGAGTAGATCGACGCCCCGCGACGCTTGCTACAGATGCGAAAATTCGCGTGCCTGCTGGTCGCGTTCAAAATAAGGTGAACTCTCTCACTATTTCGGGATCTTCCTTCATGCCTCGAGAAGTCGCAACCGAACTTGCCCCGACCGGCGTGTTACGCGCGGCGATCAACATGGGCAACTTCCTGTTGGTTACCGGAAAGACCCCCTCGGGCGATCCCGAGGGTGTGTCGCCGGACATGGCCCGCGAAATCGCTGCGCGTTTGGGCGTGCCGGTAAAGTATGTGCCCTATGCCCGCCCGGGCGAGATCGCCGACGATGCCGAGAAAGGTCTCTGGGACATCGGCCTGATCGGCGCCGAGCCCCAGCGCGCCGCGGTGATCAGCTTCACTGCCGCCTATTGCGAGATCGAGGCGACCTATCTCGTGCCGGCGGGTTCTCCGATCCGCAATGTCGCCGAGGTCGACCAACCCGGGAAGCGGATCGCGGTAACTGCGCGAAGCGCCTACGGCCTTTGGCTCGAAAACAACGTCAAGAAGGCGCAACTGGTGCAGTTCGACAGCGCCGACGCTGCGCTCAAGCAGTTCGACAGCGAGAAGATGGACGCCTATGCCGGGCTGCGCCCAGGCCTGCTGGCGGTCGCGCAGGCGCGACCTGGCTCGCGCATCCTCGACGGGCAATTCACCGCCGTGCAACAAGCGGTCGGCACTGCGCGGAAGAACACCGCGGGAGCAGCATTCCTGCGGAACTTTGTCGAGGAAGCGAAGAAGTCGGGGCTCGTTGCACGGCTGATCGAGCGCCACGGCGTGGTCGGCCGGCTCTCGGTGGCACCCGCGGCCTAGGTTGGTGCGCATGCCCCTCACCCCAACCCTCTCCCCGCAAGCGGGGCGAGGGAGCCCCCTCGCCCTGCGCCAGCGGGGAGAGGGAGGGGCCCGCGCCAGCGGGAGGGTGAGGGGCGCTGCGGAATCATCGGCGGGATCAAGCAGGAGGAATCGAACGATGGCGATATCCGAAGTAAAGGCTCTGACCTTCGACGTATTCGGCACGGTGGTAAACTGGCGGGACAGCATCGCCCGAGAGGCGAAGGCCTTCCTCGGGCCAAAAGGCTACGACAGGGACTGGCACGCCTTTGCCGACGACTGGAGGGCGCGCTATCAGCCGGCGATGGCCAAGGTGCGCACCGGCGAACGTCCCTGGGCAAAGCTCGACGACTTGCATCGCGAGAACCTGGTCGAGTTGCTGAAGGAGTTGGAGATAACGGGCCTCAGTGAGGCCGATATCGGCCATCTCAATCGTGCCTGGCACCGCCTGGACGGATGGCCGGATACGGTCGAAGGCCTGACCCGCCTCAAACGCAAATTCATTCTCGCGACCCTGTCGAACGGCAATGTCGCGCTGATGGTGAACATGGCCAAGCACGCCGGCCTGCCGTGGGACGCGATCCTCGGTGCGGAAGTCGCGCGTGCCTACAAGCCGCAGCCCGAGGCTTACGACCGGACCGCGGCGTTTCTCGACCTGAAGCCGGCGCAATGCATGATGGTGGCCGCGCACAATGGCGACCTGGTGGCCGCCCGCGGTCGCGGCTTCCATACCGCGTTCGTCAGCCGCCCGCTCGAGCACGGCCCCAACAAGACCAGGGACGTCAAGGCCGAGCACGATTTCGACGTGATCGCCGACAATTTCATCGACCTCGCCGCGAAGCTCGGCTGTTGACACGAGCGCGTAATGCCGAAACGACGCGCCCTTGCACTCCTCGCCGTCCTCGTCGCGACGGGTATGCTCCTGGATGACACCGGAGGGGTTCGCGCGCAAGCAACGACGCCGAGCCTGCCCCCCGCGCCGCTACCAACGCCCCGTTTCCCGCAAGGCTCGCCGGGCGGCTCCGGTAACTACGCCGTGAGCGCCGCCGCGAACGAGCACGGATCCTTTGTTTGGATCGTGGACAACATCCAGCACATCGTCACGCTGTGCGAAAAGTCGGACACCAAAGATTTCACGTGCACAAAAAAGCCGCTGCCCTGACACTTCCAGTCGATCTCGGGGTCTAGGTCAGCAGATCGGCGCAGCGCCGCTCGATGATCTCCGGAGACGCGAAGAAATCCTCTCCGAGGTCGAGCAAGGCTGCGGGGCGGTCCGTCACGAAACGGACGCCATGTTGGCAGGCGATATCGGCAAGGCGGCGGGCGACATCCGCCCGACCGGTGAAAACCACACCCTCGATCTTCGAGCGGATCGCTGCCAGCGCGCCGCCGGCGTCGTCGCCGCAATCGAGAAGGGTCGAGAAGTGAGCGTCGGGAACCGCTTCACGCGCCGCGGCGACTAACGCTCCGAACCAGCCTGGGCCGACATAACTGCCGGCGCCAGGCGCGCTGGCGAGCACGACCGACCGGCCGGCCCGCGACGCCGCCATTAGCGCCGCGATCGCCTGGGCGAGCGAATGGACCACGATGACCGGCTCGCGCAGCGGGCCGCAGTCAGTTGAGCCCACCGAAATACGCGGCAACCTCGACCATGCGGTTGGAAAAACCCCATTCGTTGTCGTACCAGGCGAGGACACGGACAAAACGCTTGTCGAGCACTTGCGTCTGGGTCAGATCAAAGGTCGCGCTGTGCGGGTCGTGGTTGAAGTCGACCGAGACCGTCGGCGCCTTGTTGATGCCGAGGATACCGCGCAGCCGGTTCGAGCGCGCCGCCTCCTCCATCAACGTATTGACTTCGTCGCCTGAGGTCTCGCGCGCCGCGTCGAAAGTCAAGTCGATCAGCGAGACGTTGGCGGTCGGCACGCGGATCGCCGTGCCGTCGAGTTTGCCTTTGAGCGCAGGTAAGACCAGGCCGATCGCCCGGGCTGCGCCGGTCGAGGTCGGGATCATCGACTGCGCGGCGCCACGCGCGCGGCGGAGGTCATTGTGCAGCGTGTCCTGCAAGCTTTGATCGCCGGTATAGGCATGGATCGTCGTCATGAAGCCGCGCTCGATACCGACGCCTTGATGCAGCACAAAGGCGACCGGCGCCAGGCAGTTGGTCGTACACGAGCCGTTCGAAATGACCTGATGCTCGGGCTTCAGTTCCTCCTGGTTGACGCCCATCACGACGGTCATGTCCACGCCATCGGCCGGAGCCGAAACGATGACTTTTTTCGCACCGGCTTCGAGGTGCTTTGCCGCGACCTCGCGCTTAGTAAAGATCCCGGTGCATTCGAGCGCCACATCGACCCCGAGCTCGCGCCACGGCAGTTTTGCCGGATCGCGCTCGGCGGTGACGCGGATCTTGCCGCGGCCGGCATCCATCCAGTTGTCGCCGGTCGTGACCTCCCCGGCGAAGCGGCCGTGCACGCTGTCGTAGCGCAACAGATGCGCATTGGTCTCGACCGGGCCGAGATCGTTGATGCCGACGACCTCGAGTTCTCTGGCGGGATGCTCCAAAGCCGCGCGCATGACCAAGCGACCGATGCGGCCAAAGCCGTTGATTGCAACCCGTACTGCCATGGTTTGTCCTCCCAAAGCTGTTGGCCGATCTGAGCTCTTGAGCGATCTGAAGCTCTTAGCCGATCTATAGTAGTGAGCGGGCAGTCTCTGCAACCCTCTCGGGCGTGATGCCGAAATGCGGGTAGAGCGCCTCGCCCGGTGCCGAGGCGCCGAATCCCGTCATGCCGATAAAGGCGCCCCGCGGCCCGACCCAGCGCTCCCAGCCGAATTCGACGGCGGCCTCGACGGCAATCCGTGGTGCCGAGCCGAGAACTGCGTCCTGGTATTCCTTGGGCGCCTGCTCGAAAAGCTCCCAGCAAGGCATCGAGACCACAGCGGCGCGAACCCCATCCTCGGCCAGCGCGTGCCGCGCGGCCAGCGCGATCGAGACTTCGGAGCCGGTGGCGAGCAAGGTGACCTGGCGGCGACCATCGGCTTCGGCGAGCACATAGGCACCGCGCGCCGAGCGGTTCTCAGACTCGGCTGCGCTGCGCAGCAAAGGCAGTGCCTGGCGAGTCAACGCCAGCAACGAGGGGGCGTCGCGCCGCCGCAACGCCACCGCCCAGCATTCGGCCGTCTCGACCGGGTCGGCCGGGCGGTAAACGTATAGCCCCGGCATCGAGCGCAAGGCCGCAAGATGCTCGACCGGCTGATGGGTCGGGCCGTCCTCACCGAGCCCAATCGAGTCGTGGGTCATTACATAGATGACGCCGGCCCCCATGAAGGCTGAAAGCCGGATCGCCGGGCGTGCATAATCGGAAAAGGTCAGAAACGTCCCCCCATAGGGGATCAAGCCGCGATGCACGGCGATGCCGTTCATCGCCGCCGCCATGCCGTGCTCACGCACCCCGTAACGGATGTAATGACCGGAAAAGTCGCCGCGGCGGACGTCCGTTTGGTCCTTGGCCTTGGTGTTGTTGGACGGTGTCAGGTCGGCCGAGCCGCCGACCAGCTCGGGGACGACCTTGGTCAAGCTATCGAGCACCGTACCGGAGGCCTGACGCGTTGCGATCTTAGCGTTGGCGCGCCGGAAGTCATCGCACAATTTGGCAATGGCAGCATCGAGACCGGAGGGAAGCTCAGAGCGCTGGCGGCGGAGAAACTCCGCGCGGCGTTCGGCAGGAAGCGCTCGCAGCCGCGCCTCCCAAGCGCTGCGCATCGCCGCACCACGGGTGCCTGCGGCGCGCCATTCCGACCGAACGTCCTCGGGGATCACAAAAGGCGGGTCGCTCCAGCCGAGCCGCTCGCGCGCGCCGGCAATCTCCGCTGCACCTAGCGGTGCGCCGTGTGCGGCGGCGGTACCGGCCTTAGTCGGCGCGCCGAAGGCAATCGTGGTCCGGCAGGCGATCAAGCTTGGGCGGTCGCTCTGCTGGGCGCGACGGAGGGCATCAGCGACCGCCAAGTGATCATGTCCGTCGATCCGTTCGACGGCCCAGTCATATCCCCGGAACCGCAACAACGGATCATCTGAAAACGCAAGTTCGGTCGGCCCGTCGATCGACACCGAGTTGTCGTCATAGAGCACGATCAGCTTGTCGAGGGCGAGGTGGCCGGCGAGCGAGGCGGCCTCGTGGCCGACACCCTCCATCATATCGCCGTCGCTGGCGATGACGTAGGTGCGGTGATCGACGATTTCCGCGCCGAATTCGGCGGCGAGCAACCGCTCGGCGATCGCCATGCCGACCGAATTGGCGAGCCCCTGGCCGAGCGGTCCGGTCGTGGTCTCGATGCCGCTCGCGTGTCCGCGCTCCGGATGGCCGGCGGTGCGGCTGCCGAGCTGACGGAACCGCTTCAGCTCCTCGAGCGTCATGTCCGGATAGCCGGTCAGGTGCAGCAAGCCATAGAGCAGCATCGACCCGTGACCGGCGGACAACACAAAGCGGTCGCGGTCAGGCCAGTCCGGCGTCAGCGGGTCAAACCGCAGAAACTGCGTGAACAGCACCGACGCGACATCCGCCATACCCATCGGCATGCCCGGGTGGCCGGATTTGGCCTGTTCCACCGCATCCATCGCCAGCGCGCGCAGCGCATTGGCCATATGCCGAAGTTTCGGGTCCCGCGGCGGGGGGAGCGGCGGTGCTGTGGCCGGGTTGGAAGTGCTGCTCATTGAAGCAGGATAGCTACCCCCGCAGCGAGGGCAAGCGCGATGGAGCGCCGTGCTCACCGCCAGCTGCAACAAAGAGTTGCATCGACGATCGCACGATGGTCCAACTACAGCACAATCAACAGCAAACACTACTGTTTTAGTTGTATTAGCCCGAACTCGGGCACTCCGGATCGGTCCTATCTCAAACGCCAACCGGCCTTTCTCGGGCAGTGCCTCGCTGTTTTCGCTGTTTTTACAGGAAATTATCAGCGTCGGGTTGCTACTTTGCCGCAGAAATCCTCGACCGTGGGCGGCCCGGCAAACGAAAGAACAGCGGCACGAAAGGCTCCAGTCGGTTGACCAGAATCTAATTATCCTGAATTTGCTAAAATAGCACATAGCATACTTTGTCAAAATCGTCAATCAGCGGGATGTGATTCCATCACCATCTGCACACGGCGCGGGAGCCGCGGCGCTGTACATCGGCTCGGAGCAACGCGGCCGTATTCGTTCGCGGCCGCCTACGCCGCGGCTGCAATCCCTCAGGCTAGGGAGATAGCCGCCAGTATCGACGCAAGCCGGTCCCCGCGTACCACAGACTTCGTAGAAGAAATCTTTCTGTTAACGTTTGGTCGCTTATCGGCGCCTCTTTCACGAGATTCCTAAAATGCAACACTCGTGAAACAAAGCATAAAATGTCTAAAGTAATATGGTCAGGTTCTCAAACATAATTGGCTATAGCCAGCTAAGATGGTGGGTCAACCCGTTAGATACTTGGTTACAGACGAGCTAATATCTGTTACAAATAAAAGTCACGTGAGGGTTGACAGCGCAGTTTTAGCCTGTCTAACGTCGGGGTCCTACCTTCATACCCGGTTCCGTCGGGGGCAACCGGGGCTAAAGCCGATCTGCATTTCTCGCCCATCCAATATTATTGGCATGGGGACGGCGCGATACTTTTGCGCGCGGTAAGGGGGATGCCCAGCGAGAAGGATCCGATGCAATGCAAGCGCGTCGAACGGTTGGTATCTCCCTCGCATGTTTTGTGACATCCGCCTGCGTGGCAGCTGAGACACCGGAAATCAGCGCATCTCGCGACCCGGGCAATTCCACCGGGAGCACTCCTTGTGGGGTCGCTCGTGATAGGCTGTCCGCCGACCGGGGGGAGCAACGACGCGCAAATTTCGAGCCCCTGGGAAATGCGTGCGGCGCTGTCCTAGATCCTTGCTGCCTCGTGCCGGCAGGTAGAAGTAGCCAGTTCGGGAAAGCCGCATGGTACGGTTTCGTAGGCGGCCGGACTGCGAGCGGTGAGATACTCGACGCCGTCACCGCCACCGCCGCGCATCGCTCGCTTCCGCTGGCCTCTTACGCGAAGGTGACCAACCTCGACAACAGCCGCAGTGTGGTCGTCAAGATCAATGACCGCGGCCCATACACTCGCGGACGCATTATCGACCTCTCGCCGCATGCTGCCGACGCGCTCGACATGAAGCGTGCCGGGGTGGTGCCCGTCGTCATTGAACCCCTGTTGAAGCTGGCGGCTCCGGTGGTCGCGGTGGTGCAAACCTCCAGCGCGGCGGTAGCGCAATAAACTGAGCTGAGCAGCGCGGGAATACTTGCTGGTTCGGCGACGTAGCGAGCATTCGACGCGCCCAGCGCCATGTTACCGCTCACATCGACCCCGTGAAGCTGAAAAACGTGTTTCGCGAAGGTCCGGGCCGATCGCCGTAACCTCGCTCATCCTTTCACCAATCCATCATTTCGGCACCGAGATGTCGCTGGGGGCCATCCACCCCTCATTCGATGACCTCATCGGCGCGAGCGAGGACCATTCGCCTGCTGAACAGCCCACCACTGACGACGACCCCATCGGCTCGCAGTTCGCTGAGGGTCGCGAAGGCGGGCTCGATCTCGCTGTCGCCACTCGCCTTGACGACGTGGAGCTGCACTCCCTTCGCGCGCGTTGCTTGCCGCGCGTCTCTGATGTCGTCGTTGGTGGCTTAGCAGGGCACTTTCCGACAGGTCGATGTAAGATTCTTGTAAGGTTAAGCGCCCGGTGGCGGGGGGATTGTTTGGCGCAGGTCGCTTCGTTAACCTGTGCTCGGCACATTGGCAAAGGGGCGGACATGGCGATCATTGTTGGCACCGGCGATTTCAAATACCGCATCGCCGAGGATTGGGCGAAATTGCCCGACGGCTGGTCCTTCAAGGAGGTCGGCGCGGTCGGGGTCGACGGCAAAGACAACGTCTATGTGTTCAACCGCGGCGACCACCCAGTCATGGTGTTCGATCGCGAGGGCAATTTCCTGCGCTCATGGGGAGAAGGCCAGTATCCGCGGGCACACGGCGTCCATATGGGGCCGGATGACTCGATCTACCTGACCGATGACGGCGGCCATTTTGTGCGCAAATGCTCGCTCGACGGCAAAGTGCTGCTGGAGATCGGCGTTCCTGGCAAGCCCGCGCCCTATATGAGCGGCGAGCCGTTTCATCGTTGCACCCACACGGCATTGTCGCCGAAAGGCGAGATCTACGTCTCCGACGGCTACGGCAATGCCAAGGTGCACAAATACTCGCCGGACGGCAAATTGCTGATGTCGTGGGGCGGCCCCGGAACCAGCCCCGGCGAGTTCAACATTGTGCACAACATCTGCACCGACGCCGATGGCTGGGTCTATGTCGCCGACCGCGAGAACCATCGTGTTCAGGTATTCGACGGCAACGGCAAATACGAGACGCAGTGGAACAATCTGCATCGTCCGTGCGGTCTCTACATGGACTATACCCGTCAGCCGGTTTGCTATATCGGCGAGCTCGGACCGGTGCAGCCGGTCAACCGCAACAGCCCGAACCTGGGCCCTCGGGTCAGCATTGTCGACCATCAGGGAAAGCTGTTGTCGCGCTTCGGCGACCTGCACGCCGGCACGGCGCCGACCGCGTTCCTCGGTCCGCACGGGCTGAGCGTCGACTCGCGCGGCGATCTTTATGTTGGCGAGGTCTCGTGGACCCAGTGGCCGCAATTCTACCCGGACACGCCGCGGCCCGCTTACATCCGCTCATTGCAGAAATACGAGCGGGTGCATTAATCGCATCGAGGGAGAAACGGGAATGGCGGACATCGTTGGCAATGGCGACTTCAGATATCGCATCGTCGACAACTGGGCGAAGCTCCCGGACGGCTGGTCCTTCAAAGAAGTCGCTGCCGTCGGTGTCGACAGCAAGGATCGGGTCTATGCCTTCAACCGCGGCGAGCACCCGATGATGGTGTTCGACCGCGATGGCAATTTTTTGAGCTCCTGGGGCGAAGGGCTGTGGCCGCGCGCGCACGGGATTCATATCGGTCCGGACGACAGCCTCTACATGACCGATGACGGCGCCCATTGCGTCCGCAAGTGCACCGCCGAAGGCAAGGTACTGTTCGAAATCGGCATCCCCGGAAAACCGGCTGCCTTTATGAGCGGCGAGCCGTTCCACCGCTGCACCCACACGGCGTTGTCGCCAAAGGGCGAGATCTATGTTTCGGACGGTTACGGTAATGCCCGAGTCCACAAATATTCGCCCGACGGCAGGCTTCTGTTGTCGTGGGGTGAGTCCGGCACGGATCCCGGCCAGTTCAACCTCGTACACAATATCTGCTCCGATGCCGATGGCTGGGTGTACGTCGCCGACCGCGAGAACCATCGCGTTCAGGTCTTTGACGGCAACGGCAGATACGAGACCCAGTGGAATAATCTGCACCGCCCGTGCGGGCTTTACATGCCGTACACCCATCACCCGGTCTGCTATATCGGCGAGCTCGGGCCGGCGACGGCGGTAAACCGCAAACCCAATCTCGGGCCGCGGGTCAGCATCGTCGATCACCAGGGCAAGCTCCTGGCACGGATCGGCGATCCTCAGCCGGGGCTGGGGCCGACACAGTTTCTCGGGCCGCACGGCATGGCCGTCGACTCGCGTGGCGACGTCTATGTCGGCGAAGTCGGCTGGACATTGTGGCCGGGCCTCTTCCCGAACGAGCCCCGCCCGGAGCCGATGCGCACATTGCGAAAGTTCGAGAAGGTGCGCTAAACCACACCCGGTCGATGCGACTCCTGACAGTTGCGCGGTGGCCGAGCTCGATGCGGCAATTGAACGGCTGGAGCGGGCCGTAGCCCGGCTCGAAACCGCGCGCTGGCTCAACGGGCGCGGGGGCGAGGTCGATCACGCGCAGCTTAGGGAAATCGCGGCGCGCGTCGACCAAGCACTCGCCAGGATCGGTCGCGTCTTGGGGGAAAGGGGATGACGTGGGACAGGTCAACCTGACGATCAACAGCCGCCCGTTTGCGGTCACCTGCGATGACGGGCAGGAGGCGCGCATCCGGCGCCTCGGTCAATATGTCGACGCGAAGGTCGCGGAGTTCGTTGGTAATATCGGGCAGGTTGGCGAAGCGCGGCTATTGCTTCTCGCCGCGCTCGTCATCGCGGATGAGTTGGCTGACGCGAACGAGGCACTGCGGCTGGAGCGTAGTGGGACGCGCGAGGCCAATGGGGCCGCCGCCGCGGCCAGCAGCATCAATGGTATCGCCCAGCGGGTCGAGGCTATTGCCGCGCGCTTGGAAACCTCCTAGCTATGGCGCTGCGGGGTGGGGCTGCACGGTGCGTTAGGCCGCATGTGCCCCGGGGCCAATTCCTACCTCTTGGGAGCCGTCCCTGTCGGAGTTGTGGCTTCGACACATGGCGCCCACCTGCTACGGCGGGCCACGGAGGGTTTGCATGCCGACGGCCGAGGCGGCTTCGCCCCGCATTTCTGCTTTTTTGAGGCCGAGGCAAAGCGCGGCGTGAATATCCTGTTTTGCGGCGATGTGGTCGGGCGCGCGGGCAGAGACGCCGTCAAAAAGCATGTGCCGAGCCTGCGGCAGGAATTCGCGATCGACCTCGTCGTCGTCAACGCGGAAAACGCTGCCGGCGGGTTTGGCCTGACCGAACGCCTCTGCGGCGAGCTCTATGATTGCGGCGTCGACATTCTAACGACCGGGAACCACGTCTGGGACCAGCGTCAGATCATCCCCTATATCGACCGCGATCCCTGCCTGCTGCGGCCGGCGAACTTCCCAAAGGGCACGCCGGGTGCGGGCTGGCGGGTGCATCCGGTAGGCGTACGCAGCGTGCTGGTCGTCAATCTGATGGGCCGGCTCTTCATGGACGCGCTCGACGATCCGTTCGCCGGGCTCAACGAGATTCTCGTCGATCACAGGCTCGGCGACGACGCGGCGGCGATTCTCGTCGATTTTCACGCCGAGGCGTCGAGCGAGAAGATGGCGCTCGGCCATTTCGCCGATGGCCGGGTCTCGGCGGTGTTCGGGACCCACTGTCATGTGCCGACGGCCGACACGCAGATCCTCCCCGGCGGTACCGCCTATCAGACCGATGCCGGGATGTGTGGCGACTATAATTCGGTAATTGGGATGCAGAAGGAGCCGGCAACGCGCCGCTTTATCACTAAGATGCCAGGCGAGCGCCCGCAGCCGGCCGAGGGGGAAGGGACGCTGTGCGGCATTCTGCTCGAAACCGACGACAGCAGCGGGCTCGCCCGAACGGCAGAGCCCGTGCGAATCGGCGGCCGTCTGGCCACGCACCTGCCGCGCCGCTGATCATCGATCCCCCGGTCCTACCCTCCCCCGCTCGCGGGGGTGGTAGGGTGAAGGCCTCTCAGGGCGGGATCACAAACGCCCCAATATCTTCTGCCGGCCACACCCGAGGTGCCCCAATCCTGCCATATTGGATTGTTAGCCCCCGATGGGCATCCGGCCGTAATGCCGACGGGGAGCGGCGCACAGATCGATGGCTGGCCATTCGCAATTCAAGAACATCATGTACCGGAAGGGCGCGCAGGATAAAAAGCGCGCCAAGGTCTTCACCAAGATCATCCGGGAACTGACCACCGCGGCCCGCTCGGGACTGCCCGACCCGGCGGCCAACCCACGTTTGCGGGCGGCTGTGCTGGCCGCTCGTCAAGCCAATATGCCGAGGGACACGGTCGAGCGGGCGATCCGGCGCGGTTCAGGCGGTGAGGCCGGCGAGGCCTACGAAGAGGTGCGCTATGAGGGCTATGGACCCGGCGGGGTCGCCGTCATAATCGAGGCTCTGACGGATAACCGTAACCGTACCGCGAGCGAAGTCCGCGCCGCATTCACTAAGGCGGGCGGTGCGCTCGGCGAGACCAATAGCGTCAGCTTCATGTTCGAACGCATCGGGGAAATTTCGTATCCGGCGGCGACGGCGAGTGCCGATGCGATGTTCGAAGCCGTCATCGAAACCGGCGCAGAAAATGTCGAGAGCGATGGCGAACAGCACCTGGTGACTAGCGCACCTGAAGATTTCAACGGCGTGCGCGATGCCCTCGAGGGCCAATTCGGGGCGGCGGCCTTCGCGCGCCTGGTCTGGCGGCCGAAGACAACCGCACCGATCGATGAGGAGATCGCGACGACCCTGTTCAAGCTGCTCGAGGCACTCGAGGACAGCGACGATGTCCAGAACGTGTACGCCAATTTCGAAGTAGCCGAGGACGTAATGGCGCGGCTCGGGGCCTGAATCGGTCGCGGATCGGTACGGCAATGCGCGTTCTGGGGCTTGATCCCGGGCTGCGGCACACCGGCTGGGGGGTGATCGACGCTACCGGCAACCGCCTTATCCACATCGCCAATGGCGTCGTGCACGCCGCGACCGATCTGCCGCTTGCGATGCGGCTGGTTTCCCTTTTCCGGCAAATCACTTCCGTGCTCGAGCGCTTCCAGCCGGACGAAGCAGCTGTCGAAGAGACCTTTGTCAACCGCAATCCGGCCTCGACCTTGAAGCTCGGTGTCGCCCGTGGCGTTGTGCTGTTGGCGCCAGCCGAACGCGGGCTGCCGGTGTCGGAATATTCGGCCAACCTGATCAAGAAGGCGGTGGTGGGAGCGGGTCATGCCGAAAAGGCACAGGTGCAGATGATGGTAGGGCGCATCCTGCCGGGCTGCGACATCACTGCGGCGGACGCGGCCGACGCCCTCGCGGTGGCGATCTGTCACGCGCACCACGCTGCGACCCGGCGCCATTGGAAAGCCGCTGTATGATCGCCAAGCTCGCCGGCACGGTCGATCAGATTGGCCCAGATGGCGCGGTCATCGATGTCGGCGGGGTCGGCTACCTCGCCTTCTGCTCGACGCGGACGATCAGCCGGTTGCCGGCCGTTGGCTCCACAGCGTCTCTACTGATCGAGACACATGTACGCGAGGATCACATCCATCTCTACGGCTTCGTTGACGCTGCCGAACGCGACTGGTTCCGACGGTTGACAACGGTGCAGGGCGTGGGCGCGCGGCTGGCGCTCGCGATCCTGTCGGCGGTGGCGCCGGAACAGCTCGGCCTTGCCATCCTCGCCCAGGACAAAACTGCGCTGACGCGCGCCGATGGGGTCGGCGCCCGGCTGGCCACACGTATCGTCAACGAGCTGCGTGACAAGCTGGGCGGTGTCGTCGCTGAAGCGACGTCGGCGGTGCCGATCGCGCCCGCGCCGGATGCGGAGGCCGGCCCTGCAGCCGATGCGGTGTCGGCGCTCGTCAATCTCGGCTACCGCCGGACCGAAGCTTTCGGCGCAGTCGTAACGGCCACCCGCCGGCTCGGCACCGGCGCCGACGCCGGGGCGCTGATCCGTGCGGGGCTGCAGGAACTCGCGCGATGAGCGACGCCGTGTCGCGCGCCGTCGATCCGGTTCGCTCCGAGCAGGATGCGGTCGAGGCTTCGCTGCGACCACAGACGCTCGCCGAGTTTGTCGGCCAGCGCCAACTGCGCGACAATCTCCGGGTCTTCATCGACGCCGCGAGGGGACGCGGCGAAGCCCTCGACCACGTGCTGCTCTCGGGACCTCCAGGACTCGGCAAGACGACGCTCGCGCAGATCGTCGCCCGCGAAATGGGAGTGGGTTTCCGCGCCAGCTCGGGCCCGGTAATCCAGCGTGGCGGCGACCTCGCGGCACTGCTGACCAACCTGCAGCCGCGCGACATCCTCTTCATCGACGAGATCCATCGTCTGGCGCCTTCGGTCGAGGAAATCCTCTATCCCGCGATGGAGGATTTTCAACTCGACCTGATGATCGGCGAGGGTCCGGCGGCTCGGTCCATCCGTATCGATGTCGCGCCCTTCACTCTGGTCGGTGCGACGACGCGGTCGGGATTGATCACCCGACCGCTGCGCGAGCGCTTCGGCATACCCTTGCGGCTCGTCTTCTATGAGGCGGCCGAGCTCGAGCTGATCGTCGCTCGCGCCGCTCGCATGCTCGCTCTCGACTTGCGCTCCGACGGCGCCGTCGAGATTGCCGGCCGCGCGCGCGGCACCCCGCGCGTCGCGATGCGCCTCATGCGACGTATCCGTGACTTTGCCGCGGTCGAGGGTCTGGCGAGCGTCGATGCAACCGCCGCCGATGCGGCGCTGCTGCGGCTCGAAGTCGACGGCTGCGGCCTCGACGGTATGGATCGGCGCTACCTGCGTTGCATGGCCGAACACTACGGGGGCGGCCCCGTCGGGGTCGAAACGATGGCGGCGGCGCTCGGCGACGAGCGCGATGTGATCGAGGAGGTCGTCGAGCCCTATTTGATCCAGGAGGGATTTGTGCAGCGTACCCCACGCGGCCGTGTGCTGACCCGGATCGCCTTCCGTCATCTCGATCTGCCGATGCCGGCGAGCCTGCCGGCCCAGCTCGACCTTCTCGCGCGTTTGCCGCTCGAACCCGAAGCCGAGGCCGAAGAGGCACCATGACGCCAAACAATCGTCCATAAGACGCCATAAAGGGTCGCCAAAAATGCCGCCTACTCCAGTCGATGCTCTGCCGCTTGTTGGTGCAGTTCCTCATGATCTCTCGATTATCACCCTGTTTCTGCAGTCCGATGCCATCGTCAAAGTGGTAATGCTGATTCTTCTTGTCGCGTCTTTCTGGTCGTGGGCGGTCATCTTCGACAAGGTGATCCGGATGCGCCGGTTGCGATTTTCCGCGGCGAACTTCGAGGAGTCCTTCTGGTCCGGCGGCTCGCTCGACGATCTCTACGAGAGGGTGGGTCAGCGCCCGCCGGATCCGATGAGTGCGGTGTTTTCGGCAGCGATGCGGGAGTGGCGGCGCAGTGCCGCCAAGAACCTGCTCGGCACTGCGGTAATGCGAACGAGTCTTCAGCAGCGCGTCGAGCGGGTAATGAACGTGACGGTGGGCCGCGAGATGGAGCGGGCCGAGCGTTTTATGGCTTATCTCGCGACGGTCGGGTCAACTGCGCCCTTCGTCGGGTTGTTCGGCACCGTCTGGGGCATTATGGATAGCTTTCAATCGATTGCCGCGTCCAAGAACACCAGTCTTGCCGTCGTGGCACCTGGGATCGCCGAATCGCTGTTCGCGACCGCGCTCGGGCTCGTCGCCGCGATCCCTGCTGTCATCGCCTACAACAAGTTCACGACCGATTTCGGTCGCTATGCCGGTCGGCTCGACGCCTTTGCTTCCGAGTTCAGCGCCATTCTGTCGCGCCAGCTCGACGAGAGGCCGTGAGCAATGGCGGCATCGGGCCTGGGCGGCAAGGGCCAGCGTTCTGTCGGCCGGTATCAGCCGATGTCGGCGATTAACGTGACGCCATTCGTCGACGTTATGCTGGTATTGCTCGTCGTCTTCATGGTCGCGGCACCCCTTTTGACGGTCGGAGTGCCGGTCGATCTGCCGCAAACCCAGGCGCCACCGATCACCGAACCGAAGGAACCTCTCGTCATCACAATCAATGGCGAGGGTCACCTTTTCATCCAAGAGACCGAGGTCCCGACCGAGTCGCTGGTCCCGCGATTGGGGGCAATCACGGGCAACAACCCGGATGCGGTGCTCTATGTCAGGGGCGACAAGACGATCAACTACGGCCGCGTGCTCGAGGTGATGAGCTTGGTCAGCTCGGCCGGGTTTCGAAAGGTGTCGCTGATCGCAGTACCGCCAAAGGGAGCCGCCGCCAAAGCGGCATCCAGCGCGGCACCCCTCGACCGATCGGGGCAAACGGTCAAGCGTTAAAAAGGGTCACGCGATTTCACTACAATGAGCGTGGCAACCGTAGAACCGGGATTGACCGAAGAACCTGTCGTCGACGACGCGATGCCGGATGGCATCGCTCCGCGCGGCGTCGTGTTATCGGTTGCGCTGCACTTTGTCCTCGGCAGCCTGTTCATTTTTGGTCTCCCGAGATTGTTCGCGCCACCCCCGCTGGAGGACATGCCGGTGGCAGTCGAGCTTGTGACGATTGCGCCGGAAACCCGAGCGACGCGGCCCAATCCGAACACGCCGCGGCCTAATGCAAAACCGGAGGTGCCGGTCGCTGATGCACCCGTGGCGACGCCGGAGCCCGAACCGCCGGTCCCGACACCGGCTCCGCCGCCTTCGGCAGAGGCGCCGCCGCCGGCACCGGAGCCGCCGAAACTACCTGAATCCAAGCCGGCCGCACCGCCTCTATTGCTGAAGCCGCCTGAGCCCAAGCCCGAGCCGCCAAAGCCGACCGAGAAGGCCGAGGCGCCGAGGCCGAAGGAGAAGCCCGAACCGTCCCAGCAAATGGCCAAGAACGAGTCGAAGGCAGATCAAAAGAAATACGATCCCAGCCAATTCGAGGCGCTGCTGAAGAACTTGGCGATGCAACCCACCGTGCCGTCGCCGGATGCGCCTCCGCAGAAACCACACCTCGCGTCAGCTCGGCCGTCGTCGCAGCCCCGAGCGCCGCTCGGCAGTCAAATTACCGCCAGCGAAGTCGACTTGGTACGACAGCAGATCGCACGGTGCTGGAATGTGCCGGCGGGCGCTCGTGATGCCAAGGATCTCGTCGTCGAGGTGAGAGTCGCTGTCGATCCGGACGGTTCAGTGCGGCAGGCGACAATCGTCGATCAGGCGCGTCTCGGCAGCGATCCGTTTTTCCGCGCAGCCGCCGAGAGTGCAAGGCGCGCTTTTTTCAATCCGCTGTGTCGGCCATTGCGTTTGCCGCCCGACAAATATGCGATCTGGAAAGACCTGGTCGTCGACTTCAGCCCCAAGGACATCTTATGAAAAAACATGGCTTCGATTTTACTGGTGTTCTGATTGCGGCGCTCGTGATTCTGCTGCACGCGAGCGCGCCAGCCCGCGCCGAGTTGCGGATCGACATCACCAGCGGCAAGGTAGAGCCGTTGCCGATCGCTATCCCGGCCCTCGCCGGCGGTGCGCCGAATGAGAGCCAGGCAGGACAAGATTTAGCCGCGGTCGTTTCGGCCGATCTCGAGCGCTCGGGCCTGTTTCGGCCGCTCGATCCGCGCAGCTTCATCCAGAACATATCGCTCGCCGATGAGCAACCTCGCTTCGGCGACTGGCGCCAGATCAATGCGCAGGCGCTTGTAACAGGATCCGTCAAGACGCAGGGCGATGGACGACTGAGGGTCGAGTTTCGCCTTTGGGATGTCTTTGCCGAGCAGCAGCTGAGCGGGTACGGCTATACGACGACCCAACAGAACTGGCGCCGCATCGCTCACATCATCGCCGACGAGGTATATAAGCGTATCACCGGCGAAGAGGGGTATTTCGACACTCGCATCGTCTACGTGTCGGAGTCGGGCCCAGCGGAAAAGCGAATCAAACGCCTCGCCCTGATGGACCAGGACGGTGCCAACAATCGGTTTCTGACCGACGGACGTGCGCTGGTGCTGACCCCGCGGTTCTCTCCCACGGCTCAGGAGATCACTTATCTCTCATACGCGAACGGCGCACCGCGTGTGTATCTTTTCAATATCGATACCGGGCAGCAGGAGGTCGTCGGGGATTTTCCGGGCATGACCTTCGCGCCGCGCTTTTCCCCGGACGGCAATCGGGTGGTGCTGAGCCGTGCCGAGAACGGCGTCAGCAATCTCTTCACCCTTGATCTGCGCACCCGCAAGCCCACACGGCTGACCGATAGCCAGGCGATCGACACGTCGCCGTGCTATGCCCCTGACGGCAGCAAGATCGTCTTCAACTCGGATCGCGGCGGTTCCCAGCAGCTCTATGTCATGAGCGCAGATGGCGGTGGAGCCAAGCGGATCAGCTTCGGATCGGGAAAATACGGCACCCCGGTCTGGTCGCCGCGCGGAGATCAGATCGCCTTTACCAAGATCGATGGAGGATCCTTCTTTATTGGCGTGATGCGGCCGGATGGTTCGGGGGAACGGCTGCTGACGCGTGATTTTCTGGTCGAAGGACCGACCTGGGCGCCGAACGGCCGGGTGTTGATGTATTTTCGCCAGTCGCCCTCCGATTCGCGCGGACATGGCGGCTCTCCCCACCTGTACTCGATCGACCTGACCGGCTCCAATCAACGCGAGGTAACAACTCCGCAGGATGCTTCCGATCCGGCTTGGTCTCCCTTGCTTCCGTAAATAACGCAGCGATACTGTCCCGACCGGTCGGGGGGATTGATATGCATACGAAAATAATCGGTCTGCTGGGCGCTCTGCTGCTGCTCGCCGCTTGCAGCAGCCCGCCACCGGAGGCGCCCCCTGGGCCGCCGCCCGGGGGTCCGGGTGCCGGCGGGATCGGTTCGCAGAACGTCGTGCCGGGATCGCAACAGGATCTGGAGGCGAGCGCAGGCGATCGCGTCTTCTTCGCCTTTGACCGATCGGATATCACCCCGGAATCGCAGCAGATCCTGGCACGTCAGGCCGATTGGTTGCGGCGTTATCCAAATGTCACCGTGACGATCGAAGGTCATTGTGACGAGCGCGGCACGCGCGAATACAATCTCGCCCTCGGCGAGCGCCGTGCTCAAGCCGTCAAGAACGTCCTTGTCGCCTCGGGGATTCCCGCATCCCGCATCTCAACGATTAGCTATGGCAAGGAGCGGCCAATCGTTGTCGGCTCGAACGAGGAGGCCTGGTCGCAGAACCGCGTAGCCATCACGACTGTCAACTGAGAACCTTGGATCGATGAGCCTCAGACAGCCGAGACGCATTTGAATAGGGACCCAACCCGATCGGTGATGGTTTAATTGGCTGTGATCGCCGCGCGCCCTTTTTTTGCCCTAAAGGGACCCTAGTACCGCTCTCTGCCACTATCCGCGGGACCACTTGCGTGGTCTGTGCAGTGACCGATGCCATGAGAGCCTGCCCCCGGCTTTCGGGTGGATTTCAAGAGGCCTCCGGATGCTCAGGCGCCCGACCCTGTCGTATGCCCGTCCAACCTTGCTGCTGATGGTTTTTGCTATTGCCTTTCCGACCCAGGTGGCGCGATCGCAGGATCGAGCGATGGAAGATCGTCTCGATCGACTGGAAAGGGACCTCAGCATGCTGCAGCGCCAGGTCTACCGTAGTGGAGGCGGCTCAGCTGTCCCTGCGGGTTCCAGCGCTGCGGTCGACAACGAACTTCGCATGGATCGGATCGAGACCGAAATGCGCGACCTGACCGGTCGGGTCGAGGACGCGATAAATGGGGTGGAACAGCTCCGGCGGCGCGTGGAGCAAATAAACAGCGACATGGATTTGCGGTTTGGCCAAAGCGGCCAGGGCCAGCCGATAACCCCGCCGCCAACCCGTTCGGTTACCAGCGCCGCCGCTGGAACGCGGGGGGCTTCGCCTGCCGCGAGCGCGCCGCCGTTGATGCCGCCCAACTACCCGATGCCGCCGGGAACATTGGTGCCTCCGCCGCCCTATGTCCCTACCGGCCCTGGTACTTTGACCCCTCCCCGGAGTCCTCCCGGGCCGCCGGCATTTGCGCCCGAGTCGGAGAGCGAAGGACCAGGGAACGCCCCCCATCCGGCTTCTTTGGGCGCGCTGCCCGCCGGTTCTGCCTCAACCCAGTATAATTTTGCCTTCGGTTTGTTGAAGCAGGCAGATTATTCAGCCGCCGAAGAAGCCCTGAAGAGCTTTATCCGACAACACCCGGACGACGGGCTTGCAGGGAGTGCGCAATACTGGCTCGGCGAGACATATTACGCGCGTGGAAACTATACCGAAGCCGCGAGCGCGTTCGCCGAGGGTTACAGGCGATACCCCAAGGGGACCAAGGCACCCGACGATTTGTTGAAGCTCGGTATGTCGCTCGCCCGCGCAAACCAGAAACAAAACGCGTGTACCGCGTTCGCCCAGCTCGATCATGACTTTCCAAACCCCGGAAACATGATCAAGGACCGGGCGAAGGACGAGAAGAAAAAGCTCGGTTGCTGACCGCGCGGTCACCGGCAACGCCTTTTACTCCGGCCGAATTTGCGGCCTCCCTCGCCTCGCTCGCCCGCTTCGAGACCCGCCCGTTTCTGGCCGTCGCGGTGTCCGGCGGTCCCGATAGTCTCGCCCTCGCCATTCTCGCCGATCGCTGGGCCCGCGAGCGGTTCGGAGAGATCTGTGCGGTGACGGTGGATCACCGGTTGCGTCCCGAGAGCGGGGACGAAATTCGCCGTCTGCACGGCTGGCTTGCAGCGCGAGCGATCCGCCACGAAATCCTCGCCTGGTCTGCGCACAAACCAGCAACCGGAATACAAGAGGCCGCGCGCGCAGCGCGTTATCAGCTGCTCGCGGATTGGTGTCGAGAGCATGGCTGCCTCCATCTCCTGACTGCCCATCAACGCGAGGATCAGGCCGAGACCCACTTGATCCGCCGTAGCGCCAGCAGCGGTGCAGATGGTCTTGCGGGAATGTCGGTGATCCGCGAGCTTGCCGATTGTCGCATCTTGCGCCCGCTGCTAGGTGTCGCGAAAGCCCGTCTCGTTGCATTATTGGATGCCGAGCGGCAGCCCTTTATCACCGATCCCAGCAACCGCGACCCGACCTTCGAGCGATCATGGTTGCGCCGCACCGGTGTCATGCCGGTCGGTGCGGATTTCGCGACGCTGCTCAGCGGCATTCGCGAATTGGGGCATGAGCGGGTGGCGCGCGAGCACAACTGCGCTCGGCTACTCGCTCAGACGGTGGTTCTGCATCCCGCCGGATTCGCCGTTCTTGATCCCGATCTTGCTCTTGCACCATCCGACATTGCCGAGCGGGCGCTCCAGATGATTGTCGGTGCCATCGGCGGCAAGCCTTATCCGGCCCGACGCGAGCGAGTCGCCCGGTTGCGCGAGGTGCTCGCCGGAGCAGGGCACCGAGGACATACGCTCGGCGGCTGCCGCTTTCTCCGTTGGCGTCACCACGTTCTCGTTTTGCGTGAGCTTCACGGCGCAGCCGGACCGATTCGGTTAACCCCGGGGACGAGCTTCTTGTGGGACCGCCGCTTCAGCGTCATCCTGCCACCGACCGCCACGGGCGTCGTCACGGTCGGCTATCTCGGCCGCTCTGGGGTGGTTGCGCTAAACCGGCATTGGCGGGAGATGCGCCGTGGCCTGCCTCGCCTGATTTATCCGATTCTCCCGGCGGTGTGGGACGAGGAGGGGATCGCCGCTGTCCCCCATTTAGGTTACCGGCGGGAAGGAGCCGCGGCCTTACCGGAGTTCAGCTTTCGGCCGATCAATCCACTGACACGGGCGGGCTTTACAGTTGTTTAAGGCTGCGGACATCTTATGTCTTAGCCGGGTGAAAATGATCGCGGGCCAACCCTTGGCGGGTAGGGTTAACCCACGGCGCGTGACGCCCCCGCCCGGCATGGAAAGGCCTCAACCGTGAATAATTTCGGCAAGAACCTCGCCCTGTGGATCGTAATCGGGCTGCTTCTCGTCGCGCTTTTCAATCTGTTTCAAACTTCTTCCAGCCGGGGACCGCAGTCGACCCTCGCGTTTTCTGATTTTCTCAATGATGTGAATCGTGGGCAGGTCTCCGAAGTCACGATCCAAGGCAACAATATTAGTGGCCATTTCACCGATAGCCGGGCGTTTACTACTTACGCGCCAAACGACCCAAACCTTGTTAATCGGTTAACCGAGAAGAATGTGCGTATAACCGCAGCACCGGTGGACGAGAATGTGCCGTCCCTGTTTGGGGTCCTGATCTCCTGGTTCCCAATGCTTCTGTTGATCGGTGTGTGGATTTTTTTCATGCGCCAGATGCAGGGCGGCGGCGGTCGGGCGATGGGCTTCGGCAAGAGCCGAGCGCGTCTACTAACCGAGAAGGTCGGGCGGATCACCTTCGAGGACGTGGCCGGCATCGACGAAGCCAAGCAGGAGCTCGAGGAGATCGTCGAATATCTGAAGGATCCGCAGAAATTTCAGCGGCTCGGCGGCAAAATCCCCAAGGGAGTGCTGCTCGTGGGCCCGCCCGGCACCGGTAAGACGTTGCTCGCCCGTGCGATAGCCGGCGAGGCGAATGTGCCGTTTTTCACGATTTCCGGCTCGGACTTCGTCGAGATGTTTGTCGGCGTCGGCGCGAGCCGCGTGCGTGACATGTTCGAGCAGGGCAAGAAGAACGCGCCCTGCATCATTTTCATCGACGAGATCGACGCCGTGGGCCGCCACCGTGGCGCCGGGCTCGGCGGCGGCAATGACGAGCGCGAGCAGACGCTGAACCAGCTACTCGTCGAAATGGACGGATTCGAGGCCAATGAGGGGGTGATCCTGATCGCCGCGACCAATCGGCCGGACGTACTCGACCCGGCGCTGTTACGCCCCGGCCGTTTCGATCGCCAAGTGGTGGTTCCTAATCCCGATGTGGTTGGCCGCGAGAAGATCCTAAAGGTTCATATGCGCAAGGTGCCGCTGGCCTCGGACGTCGATGCCCGGGTCATTGCGCGCGGCACCCCCGGCTTTTCGGGCGCCGATCTGGCCAACCTCGTCAATGAAGCCGCGCTGATGGCTGCGCGCAAAGGCAAGCGCTCGGTGGCGATGAGCGAGTTCGAGCACGCTAAAGACAAAGTCATGATGGGCGCCGAGCGGCGCTCGATGGTGATGACCGAGGACGAGAAGAAGCTGACCGCCTATCACGAGGGCGGTCATGCGCTGTGCATGCTCTATGCCGAAGGGCACGAGCCGCTGCACAAGGTGACGATCATCCCGCGCGGCCGCGCGCTGGGAATCACCATGTTTCTGCCGGAGCGCGACAAGTACAGCCAATCCAAGATCGAGATCAAAGCAATGGTCGCGAGCCTGTTCGGTGGTCGCGTGGCCGAAGAGCTGATCTTTGGACCGGACAAGGTCACGACGGGGGCCGCGGATGATATCCGGCGGGCGACCAATCTGGCACGCCGGATGGTCACCGAGTTCGGCTTCAGCGAGAAGCTCGGGCCGTTGCGCTACAGCGAGAACGAGGAGGAGGTATTCCTCGGCCACTCGGTCACCCAGCGCAAGAACGTGTCGGACGCGACCGCAAAGGTCATAGACGAAGAGATCCGCCGTATCGTCGACGAAGGCGAGCAGCGAGCGCGAGAAATTCTGACCGGGCATCTCGACGAACTGCACTCGCTGGCCAAAGGACTGCTCGAATACGAGACGCTGTCGGCCGAGGAGATCCGCCGGATTATCAGGGGTGAGCGGATCGTCCGCGAAACCTCGACCGGTCCTGCAACCGACGAGGTACGCCCGGGAAGGCGCAGCTCAGTGCCGCCTTCCGGCCGGCCCACGGGCCTCGAACCCGAGCCGCAACCGGGCGCCTGACAACCTCGGTCCAACCCCGGGGGAGACGATGACGCGAAAGCTGTTCGGCACCGACGGGATTCGCGGAACCGCCAACAGCGAACCGATGACGCCGGAAACGGCACTAAAAGTGGCGATGGCCGTCGGTGAATGCTTTCACAACGGCGCGCACAAGCATCTGGTCGTCATCGGGAAAGACACGCGGCTGTCCGGCTACATGCTCGAGCCGGCGCTGACCGCTGGTTTTGTCACGATGGGCCTGGATGTCGTGCTGGTCGGGCCGCTCCCGACCCCCGCGATCGCCATGCTGACGCGCAGCCTGCGCGCCGATATTGGCGTGGTTCTGTCGGCTTCGCACAATCCTTATGGGGATAACGGGATCAAACTGTTTGGGCGCGATGGATACAAACTATCCGACGATCTCGAGCTGAAGATCGAGGACCACCTAGCCAAAGGACCGAGCCGACGTGCGGTCCCGGCAGAACTTGGGCGGGTCAAACGGCTAGACGATGCGGGCGGGCGCTACATCGAGTTCGTCAAACAGAGCTTTCCTCGTGGGTTGAGGCTGGACGGGCTGCGCATTGTCGTCGACTGCGCTCATGGCGCCGGTTACAAAGTCGCTCCGACGGTTTTCTGGGAGCTCGGCGCCGAAGTGTTCTCGCTCGGCGTGTCGCCCGACGGGCTCAATATCAACCGCGAATGCGGGGCACTCGCGCCCGAACAGATGCGACGCGAGGTGCTGGCCCGGCGCGCCGACATTGGTATCGCTCTAGATGGCGATGCCGACCGCCTGATTGTCGCCGATGAGCGCGGGGTGATCCTCGACGGCGACCAACTGATGGCGCTGATCGCGACCGGGCTCGCTCGCAGCGAACGGCTCTCGGGTGGCGCGTTGGTTACAACGGTGATGTCCAATATTGGTCTTGAACGTTTTCTCGCCGGCCAGAACATCAGGCTTCATCGCACCGCGGTCGGAGACCGCTATGTGGTGGAGAAAATGCGGGCGCTCGGCTGCAATCTCGGCGGAGAGCAGTCTGGTCACATCATTCTCGCCGACTACGCAACGACCGGAGACGGCCTGATCGCAGCCCTGCAGGTATTGGCGTCGATCGTCGAAACCGGTCGACGCGCGAGCGAGGTCTGTCAGCTGTTCACCCCGGTTCCGCAATTATTGCGCAGCGTGCGCTTTGGCGATGGCCAACCGCTCGAAACGGCTGCCGTTCAACAAACCATCACCAACGGGGAGAGCCGGCTCGGCACTGACGGACGACTGGTGATCCGCAAATCGGGCACCGAGCCGGTGATTCGGATCATGGCCGAAGGCGAAGATGAGGGGCTCGTCGCCGCAGTGATCGACGAGATCTACCAAGCGATCCTCAAAGCCAGTCCGGCCCAGGCGCCAGAATAGTGCGCGGCCGGGTACTGATCGTCGCCGGCTCGGATTCCGGAGGCGGCGCGGGGATCCAGGCGGACATCAAGACGGTCTCGATGCTCGACGCCTACGCATCCACCGCAATAACCGCTCTGACGGCGCAGAACACGGAGGGTGTCTTTGGCGTCTTGCCAATACCGCCGGAGTTTATCCGCCGGCAGATCGAGGTGGTGCTCGACGATATCGGCGCCGACGTAATCAAGACCGGTATGCTGCATGACGCAGCAGTGATCGAGGCAGTTGTTGCAGTGGTGCAAGAGCGCGCCCCAGAAACCCCGATTGTCGTCGACCCGGTGATGGTCGCCAAAGGGGGCGCCCGCCTGATCGAGCCCGAAGCGATCGACGCGCTAAAGCAGCGGCTGATCAGCCGCGCCGAGATCGTCACACCAAACCTCCCCGAGGCCGAGATCCTATGTGGCTCGACAATCGGTAACGTTGCCGAGATGCAGGCTGCCGGTGAAGCCCTCCTCGCACTCGGTTGCGGAGCCGCTCTTGTCAAAGGCGGGCATCTGCCGGGGGAAACCGTATCGGATGTCCTTGTCACCGCCAGCGGGGTTAGGGTCTGGGAAAGCCGGCGGATTACGACCCGCCACACACACGGCACCGGCTGCACCCTGGCCTCGGCGATCGCAGCCGGCCTCGCCCAAGGTCTCGACGTTGAGGGCGCGGTCGATCGTGCCCGAAATTACGTCCAACGTGCGATCGCCAGCGCGCCGGGACTCGGCCGCGGTCACGGGCCACTCGATCACGCGCACCCGCTGCGTCCGGGCCGCCCGCCGTCGAATGGCTGACCCAGCAGGTCCTGCGCGCGAGACCTGAAACCCAGATCGCCGACCGGCGACCCGAGATCGCTCAGCGGCCGACACGGCGCCAATCGATCTTCGATATTTTTGCGGTCGTCGGATTGATCGGAGCCATTCTGACCATCGCTGCGCGTTTCGCGCATTAGACCAGCCGACCCTTTGCGCGCTAAGCTGCGGATCGGCCAGCGGAGGGAAGGCATGGCGAAGAGTTATCGGATAGCCGTGATCGCCGGCGACGGCATCGGGCATGAGGTGATGCCGCAAGGGATCGCCGCGATGGAGGCGGCAGCGCGCGCTTATGGTTTCGGCTTCGCCTGGAACGAGTTCGATTGGAGCTGCGAGCGTTACACCAAGACGGGCCGGATGATGCCAGAGGATGGGTTAGAGCGCCTGCGATTGTACGATGCTGTCTATCTCGGCGCTGTCGGCCACCCCGATGTGCCAGATCACGTCTCCTTGTGGGGGCTCTTGATCCCGTTGCGACGGGGATTCCATCAATACGTCAATCTCCGTCCGGTGCGGCTCCTCGCCGGTGTGGAGTTGCCGTTGCGCGACCGCGCTCCGGGCGACATCGACTTTTACGTAGTCCGTGAAAACAACGAGGGCGAATACTCCGAAATTGGCGGGCGGCTCTACGCCGGCAGCGAATACGAGATGGCAATGCAAGAGGCGGTCTTCACGAAGCGCGGGTGCGACCGGATCATGCGCTACGCCTTCGAACTCGCCCGCACGCGCAAGAAGCACGTGACCTCGGCGACCAAGTCGAACGGCATTATTCACACGATGCCGTTCTGGGACGAGCGGTTTGCCGCCGTCGCGCACGACTATCCGGATGTCAAGACCGACCAGTACCACATCGACATCCTGACCGCGCATTTCGTGCGTCATCCCGACTGGTTCGACGTCGTCGTCGGTTCGAACTTGTTCGGCGACATCCTCTCAGACCTCGGCCCTGCCGTGGTCGGCTCGATCGGCATCGCCCCGTCGGGCAACATCAACCCCGAGCGCGAATATCCGTCGATGTTCGAGCCGGTGCACGGCTCGGCGCCCGACATCGCCGGCCGCGGCATCGCCAACCCGATCGGGCAGATCTGGTCGGGCGCGATGATGCTCGATCATTTCGGCGAACGCGGCGCGTCAGCCGCCGTCGAACGCGCGATCGCCGAGGTGCTGGCCGAGGGTGGAACTCGCACCCCTGATCTCGGCGGTAACGCCGGGACCACCGACCTCGGCGCGGCCATAACGGCGGCGATCCGCTAAATCTCACGCCGCGCGGGCGGTTGATCCCGGCATCCATCCCAAAAAAAGCGCCGTGCCGAGCCCCCATAGACCGTTGACGATCGGGCCGACGAGAATACCGGGGAAATGAAAGCCATTGCCGGCCGGCAGGCCTTTGAGGGGGAGGACGACGAACCAGGCAACCAGCGTCGGGAAGATCGCGCCGAATATGATGGCGCCGACCCAGTAGCCGCCGGGGCCGCGGGCGAGCCACTGCTCAACTAGAACGAAGACGATCCCCCATACCCCGCCCCAGAAGGAGAGCGAGATGAACTGCGGCACGCCGAACGGCGGCACCGGGTTCATGTTGTAGGGCATCCCGGGCGTCATGCCGAGGGAATGGAGCACAAGCAGCCCGATCTGGTGGAAGATCAAGGTTGCGACGAAGCCGGCGATAAATCCGAAAAGCAGCCGCGTCGCTGAGGTGGATGACTGGAGTGATACCGATTGTGCCATTATTTCCCCCCTTTCTTTTCGTCTGGCGTCGCCGCACGCACAGGAGAATTCAACTCAAGGCGACGCGCGCCAGGCCAGCATACAACCGTTTATCCTAATTGCACAAGAACCCGAAGCCGGCCGATGCGGCCGCGGGTTCGTCATTAGTGGCTTCCTGCCGCCATCAACGAGTAGCGAGGATCGGCGGCCAGGCATTCCGCATCCGGGATGCCGAGCTCCTTCCGTACAAGGTTGGTACCGAGAACCATTGCCACCATCTTGTAGTGCGCGTGCCGGCGGCTCATGCCCTCCCGGCCCATTCCGCAATCCGACGAGATAATCAATCGCTCCGGCGGCACGTGCTTCAGCGCCTCGCGAATCAGCTCCGCCACCTGGTCCGGTCGCTCGACTTGCAGCGTGTGATGGTCGATTACCCCGATCACGATCTTCTTGTCCTTGATAATCTCGCCGATCGACGGCAAGTCGCCGACGCCGGATGAACACGTCTCAAAGGTTATCGCATCGGCGTCGACTTGGCTCAGCGCGGCAAGGGTCGGCTGGTAGCTCTGGATTTCCCGAAAGATCCGCTGTTGCGAGGGATTGCCCCAGCAGGTATGGCACCACACTTCGGTCTTGGCGCGTAGCCCCTTGACCGTGTTGTTGAAGATCGCGACGAGTTCGTCGACATCGAGCTTCCCGAAGGTCTTGCCGCGCACCGGCACCATATGGATCTGCGGCTCCTCCATCTGGATAACCGGGCAGCCCGCATCGGCCAACTCGTGGAGCTCGCGATTGAGCGCGTCGCTCAACGCCCAGGTACGTTCGATCGGATCCTTGTAGTATTCGTCAGCAACCGAGGCCGCGAGTAATTCCGGCAGAATGGTCCCGAACTTGACCGGCCTTTTGGTCAGCCGCTGAGCCACCTTCCACATCGCGGTATATTGCAGATTGCCGGGGCCGACCGGCGCCGTGATCTTGGGCAGCACACGGGCTTCGAGGAAGTCGTGCAGGATGTGTCCACGGGGAGCCCCGGTGCCCATCTGATACCGGCTGGGCTCGGCCGATTGCGAAAAGCCAGCCATGTGAGCCAGCGGATAGCTTTGCCAACTCATGCCGCTGATCTGCTCGTCGAAATGCGCGTCGCCGTCCGTGACGATGTCAAGGCCGGCGGTCTCCTGCGCTCGCAGATAAACCGCGACCGCATCCTCGTACTGCTCGCGGTAGCGCAGGTTCATCATCGCTTCGAGAAAGCTGTGCGCTCCGAGGCTCGCCGTGTACCAGCTCGGCCGCGGCAACGATCCGATGATCGATGTCGGCAAAACGACATCCGCTGACGCTTTATACATGAGGCCTCCGATATTTGTTTGGTTCCCACTCAGGATAATTCTAGCGGCCGGCGATCAGAACGCCTTCGCGTGGCGCTTGCCGCACGCGCGGATCGCACTCATCTTTCTTGGAGACCATAAGGAGGCGTCCATGACCATCGTCCTCGATCACACGATCGTCCCCGCCCGCGACAAGGAGGAATTGGCCCGCTTTTTCGCCCGCATCTTCGGTCTGGAATACAATGGCCCGGTTTCGCACTTCGCCCCCGTGCGGATCAACGACACGCTGACCATCGATTTCGACAACTGGGACAGCTTCGAGAGGCATCACTACGCCTTCAAGGTAAGCGAAGCGGACTTTGATGGGATCTTCGATCGTGTCCGCGATGAAGGGCTGGTCTATGGCAGCGGCCCGCGGTCGGCGGAGAACATGGAGATCAATCACCGCCATGGCGGTCGCGGCTTTTATTTCCGTGACCCGAACGGGCATCTGCTTGAGGTGTTGACGGCTTAAGACAGCCCCGGATGGCACTCAGCACTCAAATGAATGGGAAAATCATGTCACAATCTATCGATCAGAGGCCACCGGTGGCGGTAGGTCATGTCCGGCTTCCCACGACCGATGTCGCCAGCGCGGCGCGGTGGCTCGAATCCGTCGGTTTACGCCCGGTGTTCGCTGACGCCGACCTGGCGGTCCTCGAGTTCCGCGGTGGTACGCATGTCGTCGTCAGAAAAACAGAAGAGGCGCCGAAATCCGGCGCCGCGGCACCCTTCGACCTGATGGTGGATGATATCGAGGCGGCGCGCCGCGACTATGCCGGAAAAGGTCTCAAACCCTCGGACATCGCCAGGGGCCGGATCCACGACTCCTTCCACCTTGCCGGGCCAGACGGCTACGACTTCACCGTTAATTCGTCGCATGCCGGGGGACGACCTGTCTAAATAATCGTCCCGCACCTCTCGGCTCCCCACTCGCCTGGCAGTTTACCGCGTCGGGGGTCGGCGCAAGGCCCAGAACGCGATGCAGCCGCAGAGATAGGCGACGATCGACAGCAGGAAGGCGAGCCGATAGCTGCCGGAGAGGTCGAAGATCCACCCCGCTGCCCATGAGCCACCAGCCGAACCGATGCCGCTGCCGATCGTAATCACGCCGAGGATGGTCCCGAGCTGACGGCCGGGAAAGAGGTCGGCGGTCTTCGCTGTGATCGCGGGGCCACGGGCGCCCCAGGTCAGCCCGAAGAAGCAGGCATGCAACCACAATAGCCAGCCTTGGTCGGGGCCGGTGATCAACAAGGCGCAGACTACGCCGAGGATCGAGATGCCGTAGGCCAGGATAGCCGAGAGCTCCCGCCCGATGTAGTCCGACAGTGTACCTGTGAAAATCGTGCCGGCGATGGCGAGGAAGCTGCCCAGCCCGAGCACTCCCGCGGCGTAGAGCTTGTCAAATCCGCGATCGACGGCAAAGGCGAGCTGATGCAGCGAGACGAGGAAACTGCCGAGGCCGGTAAACAGGTAGACCGCGAAAAGCAGCCAGAAATGCGGCGTCCGCACAGCCTCGCCCAAGCTCCATTCGGGTGACGGCAGAGCGATCGAACGTCGCGCCGCGAGGCGATGGACCGGGTTCAGCCGCGATCGGGTAACGGGCGGCACGGCGAAACAGCCCACCGAGCAACGGCACGACCGCGGCCATGAACGCCGCCTGCGCCAGATAAGTGTGACGCCAACCGATGGTCGAGATCAGCAATTGAACGAGCGGCGCCGACGCTGCGCGCCCGAAGCCGTTAGCCGATTGCACGATCGAGATTGCCATGCCGCGCCGCCGCACAAAATGGCGCGAGAGCAGCGGCACAAAGACGACGAGCCCGAGGCAGTTCGCCCCGATGGTCATGACAATCCCGTAAAGCAGGATGATCTGCCAAAGTGCGGAAATCAAAGCGCTGCCCACGAGCCCGAGAACGAGCAGGCTACCGCCGAGCAGCAGCAGGCGGCGGGGCCCGAGCCGATCGACCAAAGCTCCGACCAAGGGCGAGCTCGCACCGGCGACGAGCTGCGAGACCGAGTAGGCGATCGAAGTTTCGGCACGGCTCCACCGAAACTCCTCGATGAACGCCACCAGAAAGACCGCGTAGGAATGCATTAAACCGGCGCTGACGGTAAACGCAGCGAAGGCGCCGCCGAGCATCCACCAAGCTCCGCGCGACGCCGGCCGCGCGTAGCGCCACGGGCGAGACCGCCATCGAGTCACGTCGATCATCGCGAATCCTCGCCGTGTTGGAGCGATTCGGGGTGTGCTGGCGCGTCTATCCGCGTCATCGGGAGAACTGCGCGGAGCGGGCCGACTGCTGCTTTCCGCGACCTTAATCAAATGATTTTATTCAATCCCAGGTTCTGTTAACCTACTTTTACGGGTGCAGCGAATTTGCGCCGTAGTCTCGCGAATCGCGAGCCAACGAAGGATAATATACATGTGGGGCGGAATCATCGGCCTGATTATTCAGCTGATCTCTGGTGCCGTGGGCGGCAACATTGCTGGCTCGGCACTGAAGCAATATAACCTCGGGACCCTCGGCAACTCGATTGCCGGTGTGATCGGCGGTGGGGTGGGTGCCCAGATTATTGGCGCGCTGGTGGGCGGCGGAACGGGAGCTGATGTGGCTGGAGCAGGTGGCCTCGATATCGGCTCGATTATCGGTCAGATCGTCTCCGGTGGCGTCGGCGGGGGGATCTTGATGGTGATCGTCGGGTTGATCAAGCAGGCCATGGGTGGCCAACCGGCGAGCTGAGCCGCTCGTCAGCGCCCGTTTTTCGTGGCCGGCTGCAGGCGGCCGGCGGCTTATCCGCTTGTTGCCTCTCTCCTGCTTTTGATGCTGAACGTCGACGCACGGGCAGCCGTGGAGGGAAGGGTGTGTGTCGAGAATGCGACGATCGGTGATCTGCAGCAGGCGCTGACGGCGGGCCGGACAACGGCCGCCGCATTGGTGAGTGCCTATCAGGCGCGTATCGAGGCCTATGACCGGAGCGGCCAGCGTCTCAACGCAGTGCGCGAGGTGAACCCCGACGCACCGGGGATCGCCGCCGCCCTCGACGACCGCAAACTTGCCCAGCGACGCCCGCTCGAGGGTATCCCGATTCTGGTCAAGGACAACATCGCCACAGCCGACGGGCAGCATACGACGGCGGGCTCGCTGGCGCTCGTCGACGCTCGCGGAAGTCGGGATGCGACTGTTGTCGAACTGTTGCGGCGAGCCGGCGCGGTGATCCTCGGCAAAGCCAATTTGACCGAATTTGCCAACATCCTGGCGATCGACATGCCCGCCGGCTACAGCTCGCTGGGCGGCCAGGTCAAGAACCCCTACGCACCCGAGCTCGACGACAAGGGCGTGCCGATTGTGCTGCCGGGCGGGTCGAGTTCGGGATCGGCGGTGGCCGTGGCGGCGGGTTTGGCGGCGGCGGCAATCGGCACCGAGACCTCAGGCTCGCTGCTGTCGCCGGCCACCCAGAACGGGGTCGTCACGGTCAAGCCGACGGTCGGACTGATCAGCCGCGCCGGCATCATCCCGATCGCCCACAGCCAGGATACTGCAGGCCCGTTGACGCGCACAGTGCGCGACGCGGCGCTTCTGCTGAACGTGCTGGCCGCCGCCGATCCGCTGGACCTTGCGACGGCCGAACTGCGGCGTCCGACCGATTACACGAGCGCCCTCGACAAGGACGGGCTCAAGGGAGCGCGCATCGGCGTGCCGAGCGATCCGTCCGATCCGGGTAACGATTTTTATTATGGTCCGCTGCCGCCTCGGGCCGCCGCGGTAATGCGAGATACGATCGCCGCGCTGGAGGCGCAAGGAGCGACGATCGTCCGCGCCAACATCCCGACCGAAGGCTGGATCGGCGGCCCCGGCACCGACATGGCGATTTTGAACCGCAACCCGGAAAGCCCGACGAAGAACCAGCCGGCGCGCCGGCCGATCGTCTTCGTCTATGAGCTGAAACACGACCTCAACCTCTATTTGCTCGACTGGGCCACCGGCACCGAGATGCGGAGCCTTGCCGACATCGTTGCCTTCAACGCGGCCAATGCCGATCGCGCATTGCGCTTCGGCCAGGACATATTCCTCGCGGCCGAAGCGACGCGCGGCGACCTCGGCGAGTTGGAATATGTTTCGGCTCGACAGATGGACCTGCGTGCCTCGCGCACATTAGGGCTCGACGCCTATATGGACGGCTATCGGCTCGACGCGGTGCTGTTTCCCGGCGCCGCGGGTGCCGCGATCGCCGCCAAGGCCGGCTATCCGAGTGTCCAGGTCCCCGCCGGCTTTGTCGCGGGGGTGCGCGACAAGGACACGCCGGACTATCCGTACGGCGCAACCTTCACCGGCCGCGCCTGGAGCGAGCCAACCCTACTGCGCCTCGCCTACGCCTTCGAACAGGCAACCCAGGCGCGCCGCCCGCCACCCAACCTGCCGCCGCTCGACTCGGGGTGCGCGCGGTAGTGCGGACGAGCAGCTCGCGTGCGTCGAGGCGAGAGGATGGTATGCGGCGCCGGGAATGGATTAACCTTTCCCCGCCAGGTCGGAGCAACCTACCACCTGCTTTACCTTTGGGGAGGAGTTAGATGACGCGTCACGACGAACCCAATCGGCACAGCGGCAGGACGATATCGCGGCGCACGCTTGTCGCAGCGATGGCTGTCGGCGCCGGCACCGCGGTCGCCAGGCCGCGCGACGCGATGGCGCAGGCCGAGCGCGCCGCGCCGCCGAGCACTATCACCAGCCCGCCGCGCGATTTCGGCCCCAACGGAGCGCCGACGACCTATTTCTGGGATCCGGACATTGTCGCGGTCGATCCGATGTTCAATCAATACGCGCAGCCGAACAGCGCGATCACGCGCTTATGGACCGGTGCACTGTGGTCCGAGGGGCCGGCATGGAACGCTCAAGGCCGGTATCTCATGTGGAGCGACATCCCTAATAATCGCCAGCTGCGCTGGCTGGAGGATAATGGCCAAGTCAGCGTCTTCCGCATGCCGTCGAACTACAGCAACGGCAACACGTTCGACTTCCAGGGCCGGCAGATTTCCTGCGAGCATCTGTCGCGCCGTGTCGTTCGCTACGAGGTCGATGGCTCGGCGACGGTGATCGCGGATTCCTACAACGGCAAGCGCCTCAACTCGCCCAATGACGTTGTTCCCCATCCGGACGGCAGCATCTGGTTCACCGATCCGCCCTATGGCGGCCAGCTCTATGAAGGCGCGCCCGATGCGGCGGGAGGTCCAAGCAATCCAGCAGGAAAGCTCAATCCGCGGCTCGGCCGGCCGGCCGGGTTTGCGGGGTGGAAGCGCGAGTTGCCGACCAATGTCTACCGCGCCGATCCGAGCGGGCGGCTCGACGTCGTCGTCACCGAGGACCAGGTCCCCGATCCGAATGGGCTCCTGTTCTCGCCCGACTACAAGAAGCTCTACGTCATCAGCACCGGCAAGGGCCCAGGTGACACGGGGCCGGGCGGCAAGGGCGACATGCACGTCTTCGATGTCGGACCCGACAACAAGGTCTCGAATCAAAAGCTCTTCACTGACTTCATGGTCGACGGGGTTAAATGCGGACCGGACGGCGCACGCTGCGACGTGGACGGCAATTTGTGGTGTTCGAGTAATGCCGGCCGCGCCGTCGGTTACAATGGCGTGACTGTTTGGACCCCCGCGGGCAAGCTGATCGGTCGGATCCGTTTGCCGGAGGTCGTCGCCAATGTGTGCTTTGGCGGCCCCAAACGAAATCGGTTGTTCATGGCTGCCAGCCAGTCCCTGTATGCGGTCTACGTCAATACGCAAGGGGCGACTCCGGGGTAATCGGCAACAACCTGTACGTGGTCGCCGAATTTTCCGAGCCATTGGAATTTCCTTCGACGTGAGGCCGTTTTGTGCGTTCGGACGTACTGCGGGCATTCAGTAATTAAGGCGCCACTATGAATAATTAGGCCGATGATTGGCAATGTTGGAAAGTTAGATTGGCCAGCAAGAATTATATAATCAGTAAACCATAAAAATTTTAAATCTTGATGGAAGCGAATGTCCTATCGTCCGTTCTGGGCATGACGGCGAACACGCCGCCTATATTAGGAGCAATCGATGTTGAAGTTTACGCGTCTGCCCATCGGGTTGTTGGCCTTGACTGTCGCTGGGCCGGTTTTCGCCCAGTCGGCGACGACACCCAGCCCGACACCGCCAGCAGGAGCAATGGCGCCGGCTATGCCCACTGCCCCAAAGGTTCCGGATTCGATGTCTCACAGCACGGCGGTTGTGCCGAAGGCGGGTCTCGTCGATATCAACACTGCAACCGTCGCCGAACTAAAAGGACTGCCGGGCGTCAGTGACGCTGATTCCGCGAAAATAATCCAAGGCCGGCCTTACGCCGACAAGAACCAGCTCGTATCGCGGCACGTAGTTTCCGAAGCGACCTACGACAAGATCAAGGATCAAGTTGTCGCCAGGCAGCCCAAATCGTAGCAGCTATTAGCGGCGACGGAGCAATTGGGGACCGCGGCATCAGCCGCGGCTCCCAATTTTCTGTCTATTGGCGCGCTGTCAGACCGCGCTGCTCGAGCAGCGCGTCGATCTTCGGGTCGCGGCCACGAAATGCGCGATAGAGCTCCATCGGGTCGCGTGTGTCCCCGGCGCTGTAAATAGTTTTGAGATGCGCCGCGAGTTCGGGATCGAAGACATTACCGGACTCGACAAAGGCCGCAAAGCCGTCGGCCTCCAGGACCTCCGCCCACAGATAGGCGTAATAGCCGGCGGCATAGCCGCCTCCGGCGAATAAATGCTGGAAGTGGGCCGAGCGATGGCGCAGACCGATCTCTTTCGGCATTCCAATCCGATCGAGGAACTTGCGTTCGAACTGCATGAGATCCAGTTTCTCGGGCGCCGGTTCGCAGTGCAGCTCGAGGTCGAGCAGTGAAGAGCCGGTGTACTCGACGGTCGCGAAGCCCTGGTTGAAGGTCCGTGCTGCGAGCAGCCGGCGCAACAGGCTTTCCGGCATCGGCTCTCCAGTCTGGTAATGTCGGGCGTAGCGGCGCAATGTCTCCGGCGCCGACATCCAGTGTTCGAAGATCTGCGAGGGGAACTCCACGAAATCGCGGCGGACGGAAGTGCCGGATTGCGAGCGGTAGCACACCCGGCTCAACAAACTGTGCAGTCCATGGCCGAATTCGTGAAACAGGGTCTCGGCATCGTCGAAACTCAACAATGTCGGATCGCCTTTGGCAAAATTGTTGTTGTTGACGACAATTGGATCGACTGCGCCGTCTAGAGTTTCCTGATCGCGATAGCGGCTCGACCAGGCGCCCGAGCGCTTGCCGGGGCGGGCGAAATTGTCGTGCAGGAACACGCCGACATGTTCCCCGGCGCCGTCGCGGACCTCCCAGACCCGCACATCCGGATGATAGACAGGGACGTCACTGCGCTCGGTGAAGGTGATGCCGAACAGCCGACGGGCAGTGTCGAATGCCGCTTGCACCATGTCGTCGAGGACGAAGTACGGTTTTACCTCGGCTTCGTCGAGATCGTATTCGGCCTGCCGGACCTTCTCGGCGTAGTAGCGCCAGTCCCATGGCTCGATTGGCTCGTTCAATCCCTGGCCGTATGCGACGTTTTCAAGCTTTGCAAGCTCGGCGCGCGCCTTCGCCTTGGCCGGCCCCCAGACCTGCAGCAGCAGCTTTTCGACCGCGCCGGCGGTTTTTGCCATCGAGTCGTCGAGCCGGTAAGCGGCGAAATTGTCATAGCCGAGAAGCCGCGCCTGCTCGGCACGCAGGGTCACGATCTCGTGGATCAGCGGCCTGTTGTCGTTGGCGCCCGCATGCGCGCCGCGCGCGGTCCATGCTTCCCATAATGTTCGGCGCAGGTCGCGGCGCGACGAGAACGTCAGAAACGGCTCGGCGGAGGAGCGCGCGAGAGTCACGACCCAGCGGCCCCCGAACCCGCGCTCTTCAGCAGCCTGCGCTGCCGCGGCGCGGGCGAAGCCCGGTAGCCCATCGAGGTCGGCCCGGTCCAGCACCAGCTGCCAATGCCGCTCGTCGTGCAGCACATTCTGACCAAAGAGCGTGTGCAGCACCGCCAATCGTTCGGCAATCGCCGCCATTCGCGCTTTCTGACCGGGGTTCAATAGTGCTCCGCTGCGCACCAGCCGCAGATGGTAGCGCCCGAGCAGCCGCAGCTGGTCGGCGGCCAGCCCGAGGGTTTGCCGCCGAGAATGAAGCTCGTCGATCCGCTCGAACAAGCGTTCATTCAGCGCAACTTGCATTTG
Organism: uncultured Alphaproteobacteria bacterium; assembly: GCA_963703745.1. Lineage (GTDB taxonomy): Bacteria > Pseudomonadota > Alphaproteobacteria > ATCC43930 > CGMCC-115725 > AP-15. Next base: position 726,752 of record CAVPFL010000005.1, read on the forward strand.
GTGCTGAGCGAGCTTCGGGGCGTAGTCGCGGGCGATCGCTTCGAGCTCATTATTGGTATTGCTCGAATCGAGATTGAAGAACACCCGGCTCACCCGGTCGAGCAGCCGGGCGCTGCGCTCCAGTGCTTCGAGCGTGTTGGCGAAGGTCGGCGGCCCGGCGGATCCAATGATCGCGGCGATCTCGGCATTGTGCTCAGCCATGGCCCTGTCAAAGGCCGGCGGGAAGTGCTCGGCACGAATGCGGTCGAACGGCGGCAAGTCGAACGGCGTGCTCCAGGTCTCGAAGAACGGGTTCTCGGTCATTCACCTTCCTCGGTCGGATCTTTTCGATCATAACGTATGATCCAGTTATTTCCGATTGACGGAAATGGGAACTGGACAATGGCAAATGTCGTGACGTTTCAGCCAGGCGGTTACCGTTTTATCGAGCATGCGTTTCAGTATTCGGGCGGTGTCGCGGCGGAGCCCGGCTTTGCGATCGAGCGCGCCCGGCTGGCGCGAATGCTGCCGCTAGCGCAGGGGTTTGACGCGGTGGAAGCCCATTTGAAGAGCCGCGGCCGGCCGGCCGGCGCATTCTGCGCTTGCGAGCTGCGCTCGCCGGCCCAGTTCACCGATGCCGGATTTGTCGCCTTCAACCGGCATTACGTAGAGCGGCTGGAAAGCTGGGGAGTCTTTCGGGACGAGGTCAACCCGGTGGCGCGCTCGAATGTGTGCCCGGAGATCGACCCGCCGGCGACGCCGTCGCTCTACGCATTCTGTTACACGGTGCCGGCCGAGGCGGGCTACGCCAGGACCGACTTTGTCGCCGCCGGCAGCGGCGAAGCCAACGGCGCATCGGGCCCCTATGCCGACCGGATCGTCCGCCGCGGAGACACCTCGCCCGACGGGCTGCGCGAGAAAGCGCGCTTCGTGCTGGGCGCCATGGAACGGCGCATGGGCGCACTTGGCCGGACCTGGGCCGAAGTCACCGCCACACAACTCTATACCGTCTTTGACATCTACCCCGCCCTCGCCGAGGAGTTCGTGCGGCGCGGTGCCACGGCGGCGGGCCTCACCTGGCACTACGCCCGCCCGCCGGTACTGGGACTCGATATCGAGGTCAACGTCCGCGGCGTCAGCCGCGAGCTTGTGCTTTAGCCGCCACCACGGGCCGCCCGGCGCTACCACGCCTCGCGGCCGCGCGAAGGCCGCGCGATACCGGGGCCGACTTCCGCCAGCTCGCGCGCCGCGCGCTGCTCGGCTTCGTGCCTGTCGAACATGGCCTTGGCCGCAGCGTTGCGCTTAGCGCTGAATTCGGCGCGGTTGTCGCCGCACCACTGATAGGAGGCGGCACGGCTCTCGTTGAGGCGGCTGAAATGCGGCATCACGTAGCGCGCGTAAAGCTCGTAGGAACGCTTGGTCGCCTCGAAATCCGCCCAGTTGTGCGCCTGATGTAGAAAGGCGCCAAACGTCCCCTGCTTCTGATAGAGCCGCTCGATCAGCGCGATCGCGTCGTCGGGCGTGCCGCAGACGCCATAGCGGTTCTCGACAAACCATTCGAGCGGGTCCGTGCCCGCTGGCACGATAAAGCGCGGCTGGTTGTTGTTGAGGTACCCGAGATACCGCTCGAAGCCGAATTTGGCATTGGCATAGGCCTGCTCGCGGGTCTCGGCGATGTGTATCGGCCCGACCAGCCGGAGCCGGTCGGGGTTCATCTGCCGCCCGTGCTCGGCCGCCACATCGCAGGCGATCTGCCAGTTGGCGCCAAGCGCGTCAAAGCCGAACGGGTTGGTCGCGGCGACGCAGATCATGCCGAGATCGTATTTGCCGGCGAGCCGCCCGCCCGATGGGGTGATCGCGCTGACCACCGCGACCTCGGGGTAGGGCTTGGTGTAGGGGAGGAGGTGCAGGCGGCAGCATTCCATCGTGTACCAGTCGGTTTTCTCGGTCACGACCTCGCCGTTGAACAGCCGCAAAATCGCGTCGATCGATTGGGCCATGCGGTCGCGCTGGGTCAAGGGGTCGATGCCCATCATGATCGCGTCGGATGCCAAGAGGCCGGGTCCGGCACCGAACATGACCCGGCCGCGGGTCATGTGGTCGAGCTGGACAATACGGTCGGCGACCATCATCGGGTGGTGGTAGGGCAGCGAGATGACGCCGGTGCCAAAGCGGATGTGCCGGGTACGCTCGGCGGCAAAGGCGATGAAGATCTCTGGCGAGCTGATGATCTCGAACCCGGCCGAATGGTGCTCGCCGATCCACGCCTCGTGAAAGCCAAGCTGGTCGAGCCACACCATCAGCTCGAGATCACGCTCGAGGCATTGGGTCGGGTTTTCCTCGTTCGGATGAAACGGCGGCAGAAAGATCCCGTGGCGGAGATTTGTCAGCGGCATGAGGGGCCTCGCTCTGATTGGCGCCGCTCGCACGCGCGGCATATCATCGAGACGGCATTATAGGGAAAGGGGACGAGATGGCGATCAAACGCGAAAAGATTCAGCCGCAGGGCATCCATGTCAGCATGGTCGATGGCAAGGCCAGGTACACCCAGGTCGTCACCGTCAGCGGTACCGGCAAGATGATCTTTGTCGCCGGCCAATTGGCGCGCAACGCGCAAGGGGTTTGCGTCGGTAAGGGCGACATGCGCGCCCAGATCCAACAGGTGGGCGAAAACATCAAGACCTGCCTCGAAGCCGCCGGCGCCACCTTGGCGGACATCGTAAAAACCAATACCTACGTGACCGATTACGCGGAGTTCGCCAAGCACCCGGACATGAGGATGCGCTATTTCGGCCCGGCCACTCCGACCAGCACGACGGTCCAGATCAGCCGCCTCGCCGACCCCGACGCGATGATCGAGATCGAAGCGATCGCTGTCGTCGACGACTGAAGTCCCTAGCCCCGTTCTTGACACGCCCTCCGCGATGGCCGGGACGGAGGGCTATTTAACCATTTTGTCATAAATGATTAACAGCCGCGACATCGACGGCCGGTAGCGTCCCCGCGTTTTCAGCACAATCAAGCGGGGAAGAAGGGATGCTATCGGAACCCAGACGGCGAACTCTGTGGACCACGACTATTTGGCGGTACAAACTGTTTTGCAGTGCAGCACTTTGCGCAATGGCCGCTAATGCCCTTGCGCCAGTCGCTGCGGCTCCCGTGGAGAAAGCCACTAACGACAACAACACGACGACGCCGATCAAACACGTCATCGTCATCATCGGCGAGAACCGCACCTTCGATCACCTGTTCGCCACCTACCAGCCGGTCAACGCCGGCGAGACCGTGTTGAACCTGCTGTCGGAGGGGATCGTCAAGGCCGACGGCACGCCGGGGACGAACTACCCGAAGGTCCCCCAGAATCAGACGCTGAACACGGTTCTCTACCAAATCAGCCCGTCCGGCCCGACCGGGAAGAGCCCATACGCCACACTGCCCGCGCCATTGGCCGGCGGCGGATATGTTGATGGGGCTCCGCCCTTCTCCAATGTCGAGGATGCCACGACGTACGAGAATGGGTTGCTGCTCAGCGACTACGTGCTTCTGACGACGGGCGGGGTTCCCTCGTCGCTCCTCACCCCGGCCAAGCCGGACACCCGTATTATGTACGCCGGCAACAACGTCAACAACCTTCCGCCAGGCCCGTACCAGCTGACCGGCACCAACCCCGGTCAGCTGACTTACGACGACTACGCCGAAAGCCCGGTGCATCGCTTCTATCAGATGTGGCAGCAGCTCGACTGCAGCAAGTCTGCAGGCTGCTTGAACGACCTGTTCCCCTGGGTCGAAGCGACGGTCGGCGCGGGCAGCAACGGCCAGCCGCCGTCGGCGGCCTTCATTAGTCGCGGCTACCAAGAGGGCGCCACGTCGATGGGCTTCTACAACGTCCAGCAAGGGGACGTGCCCTACCTGAAGATGCTCGCCGACACCTATTCGATGAGCGACAACTACCACCAGGCGGTGAATGGCGGGACCGGCGCCAACCATATCATGCTCGGCACCGGCGACGCGATCTGGTTCAGCGACGGCAACGGCAATCCTTTAAAGCCGCCGCACAATCAGATGGTTGCCTCAGGAAGCCCGAACGCTGGGGTGGTCGACGAAATCGAAAATCCGAACCCGCTCGCCAATACCAACAACTGGTACATACAGGACGGCTATGGCGGCGGCTCCTTTGGTGAGAAGTCTTATGGCGGCGGCACCTACACCGCGTGCGCGGACACTTCACAGCCGGGCGTCAAGGCCATCACCGAGTATCTGAAGGCGGTGAACGTGAAGCCGAATTGCCAAGCGGGGCATTATTATCTGCTCAACAATTATAACCCGGGCTATTACGGCGACGGCACCAACGCTTACGCCGATATCCGCAATCCATTAAATACCGTGTTCACAATCCCTCCGTCGAACGTCAAAAACATCGGTGATACCCTGCTGAAGAAGCAGGTCTCGTTCGCCTATTTTGGCGATCAGTTCAATTCTTACTTGGCCAATCCGCTCAACAATTTCGTGACCCCTGGCAATCAGTACTGCAATATCTGCAATTTCTTCCAGTACTCGACCTCGATCATGACGAATGAAAAAGTGCGGTCGGCGGCATTACAGGATATACTCGACCTCTACAACGATCTGATGACCGGCGATTTGCCGGCGGTCTCGTTCGTGAAGCCGAGCGGCTATCTCGATGGTCACCCGGCTTCGTCCAAGGTCAATCTCCTCGAAGGCTTTGTCAAAAAGATCGTCGCCCTGGCTCAAGCAAATCCGACACTCTGGGCCAGTACGGCGATCTTCCTCACGATGGACGAGGGTGGCGGATACTATGATTCGGGATATGTGCAGCCGCTCGACTATTTCGGCGACGGGACCCGCATTCCGATGATCGCGATTTCGCCGTTTAGCATGGGCGGGCACATTTCGCATACCTATACCGATCACGTCTCGGTCTTGAAGTTTATCGAGGCGAACTGGAATGTTCCGCCGATCACCACACGCAGCCGCGACAATCTGCCGAACCCGATCACCGGAGCGGACCCTTACAAGCCGACGAACGGGCCGGCGATCGGCAATCTGATGGACCTATTCACGTTCCCGCCGCCCTCCCCCTAATCCGAAACAACCTGGAGCCGGTCTCGGAAACGAGGCCGGCTCTTTTATGTCTGAAGCTCAGCCAATGACGCCTTCGGCGCGCAGTGCGGCGATCTCGGATTGGGGAAAGCCCGCGGCACGCAGAACCTCGTCACTGTGCTCCCCGACACTGGGAGCTGGACGCGGCCTCGCCTTCTCCTGGCCTCTGATCCAGATTGGGCTGTTGACGGTCAGCCAACTGCCATCGGCAAACGGCACCACCGCCTCGCTGGCGAGGATCTGTTCGTCATCGGCGATCTCGTCCATATCGGCGACGATGCCGAAGATCAGGCCCGCCTTGTCGAGAATCCGGCGCCACTCGAGCTGATCCTTGGTGGCGAAGATCTCGTCCATGATCGGGATTAGTTCACGGGCATGGGCCTCACGCGACGCCGAGGTTGCAAAGCGCGGATCATCGAGCGTCCGCGACGCCAGACATTCCTTCAGCTTATCCCAGCGCCATTCTTCGGCGGCAATCGACAGCAATAGCCAGCGCCCGTCGCGGCAGCAGTAATGGATCCTTAGCGCGTTGAGCCCGCGCTCGCGCGGCGGCTGGGGCACCACCTTCTCGCCGCACAACGCCGCCTGCACCGCGCAGCCATTGGCCCACAACCCGTTCGCGAGCAGCGACGAGCCGACATAGCCGCCCTTGCCGGTGCGCTCGCGCTGATAGAGTGCGGTGACGATTGCGCCATAAGTCGCCATCGCCGAAGGGTGGTCGCCCATCCCCGGCAACGACCGCGCCGGTGCCGTCTCCTCCCCGGCGCGCACCAGATGCATCAGCCCCGAGCGCGCCCACCAGGCGGTCGCGTCAAACCCCGGTTTGTCGGCCTCGGGGCCGGTTTCGCCGTATCCGCTGAACGAGGCATAGATTAGCCGCTCATTGAGCGGCGCCAGATCGTCGTAGGTGATGGATAGCCGGCGGCGCACCGGCGGCGGGTAGTTGGTAATGAACACATCGGCATCGCCGACCAGCCGGCGCAATATGTTCTGCCCCGCCGGTGCGCGCAGGTCGAGCGCCAAGCTCTTTTTGTTGCGGCCGTCGAGCACAAAGCCCGGATTGCCCGCGAGCCCCGGACCGACGGGCGGGGTCGCGCGTCGACGGTAGGGGTCGCCCGCGCCTGGCGGCTCAATCTTGATCACCTCGGCGCCGAAATCCGACATCACCGTCGCCGCCGCGGGTCCGGCAATGAAGCTCGCGCAATCGATTACCTTCAGCCCGTCGAAGACGCGCTCAGCCATCGCCGATCCCTTTATCAAACCGCGAGGCGGAACGCGTCGCCATCGCGCACGACATGGCCGGCGGTGCGTCCCGCGAAGTGAGTGCCGATGACCAGCGTCGACGTGCCCGCGAGGCCGGTCAACGTTTGCTCCCGCGTCTGCCGTGCGAGGGCCGGATCGGAATCCGCGGTCGACGACCACTCCGGCCGGGCGATTTGGCAGGGGTGGTGCATGAAGTCGCCGGTGATCAAGGATTCTTCATCGCCTGAGGCAATCCGCACGCTGACGTGACCTGGGGTATGGCCGGGGGTCGGGACGAGACTGATTTCCTCGCAGATCCGGTGGTCGGTCTCGACGAGATCAACCAGGCCCGCATTCCAGACCGGCGTCACCGAGTCCGTGAGGACCGCGGTCATGTCTTCCCGCTCGTCTTGCTGTGTCCAGTGCGCGTGCTCGACGCGGCCCATCAGGTAGCGCGCATTCGGAAATGTCGGAACCCAACAGCCGTCGACCAGCATCGTGTTCCACCCGACGTGGTCGACGTGGAGATGGGTGCAGATTACGGTGTCGATCGTCTCGCGCGAATAACCGGCAGCCGCAAGATCCGCCAGAAAGCTCGTCTGCAGCCGGTTCCAGGTGGGGATGCGGCGGTTCTCCTTGTCGTTGCCGAGACAGGTATCTACGACGATGCGGCGGCTCGGCGTTTCGACAACGAGAGCGTGGATACTCATCTTGAGGCGCCCGCGCTCATCGGCAAAGTCGGGCCGTAACCAGTCGATCGGCAATACTGCTTCATAGGTCGCCTGGGGCAGGATAAACCGGCTGCCGCCCGTGACTTCGAGCTCGACTATCTTGGTGACCCAGACCTCGCCAATCCGCCATTTCATGACCGCGGCGCCGCGCTCTATTGCACCTGCAACAGCTCGACGTCAAAGATCAAGGTGGCGTTTGGCGGAATGACGCCGCCGGCGCCACGCGCGCCATAGCCGAGTTCGGGCGGGATGGTCAATGTGCGTTTGCCGCCGACCTTCATGCCTGCCACCCCCTCGTCCCAGCCGGCGATAACCTGATGCTGGCCGAGGGTAAACTGAAAGGGCTGGCCACGGTCGACCGAGCTGTCGAACTTCTTGCCCTTGGCGCCGCTGTCCGACAGCCAGCCGGTATAGTGCACAGAGACCTTGTTGCCCGCCTTGGCAGCGGCGCCGTCGCCGGTCTTCGTATCGGTGTATTTGAGCCCGTCAGGCATCTCGATCACCTGGTTATCCGCCGCGTCCGATCGCCCGGCGGGCGCGAAGGCGGCGATGATGGCAAGCGCCACGGCAGCGCCCGTAAGTCGGATCGATGTCATGATTCCCCCGGAATGCGCCTATGCTGCGCGTCATCGGCGCCTTCTTAGACAGCGCAGGAGGAGATTGCAATGTCGGGCCACCGCTCCTCGAAGCAGCAGACCACGGTGCGGGAAGCGGTCTTTGATCTATTCCGCGCCTTCGGGACGACCACCATCTTCGGCAACCCCGGATCGACCGAACTGCCGATGTTCCGCGATTTCCCCACCCATTTTCGCTATGTGCTGGCGCTGCAGGAAATAGTCGCGGTCGGCATGGCGGATGGCTATGCTCAGGCGACCGGCAATGCCGGGCTGGTGAATCTGCATTCCGCCACCGGTCTCGGTCACTCCCTGGGTGCGGTATTCACCGCCCATAAGAACCAGACGCCGCTGGTGATCATTGCCGGTCAGCAGGCGCGCTCGATCCTGCCTTTCGAGCCCTTCCTGTTCGCCGAAAGGGCGACCGAGTTCCCGCGGCCTTATGTCAAATGGAGCTGCGAGCCGGCACGGGCCGAGGATGTCCCGACGGCGATCGCGCGCGCCTATTACACGGCGATGCAGCCGCCGCGCGGGCCGACCTTTGTCTCGGTCCCGGTCGACGATTGGGACCGGCTGTGCGATCCGCTCGAGCCGCGCCAACTCGGGAAGCTCGTGCGCGGCGATCCGGAGCTAATCGCCGCGGTGGCCGAGGCGCTGAGTGCCTGCGCGCACCCGGCCTTTGTCGTCGGTGCGGCGGTGGCGCGCGACGATGCCTGGGAGGAGGTCGTGGAACTCGCCGAGCGGCATCGAGCGAGGGTGTGGGCGGCACCGAATTCGGGCCGCAACAGCTTCCCCGAGGACCACCCGCTATTCGCCGGCTTTCTCGCCGCCGATCGCGAGAAGATCGTCAAGAGCCTCGCCGGGCATGACCTGATCCTGGTGCTCGGCGCGCCGGCCTTCACCTATCATGTCGAGGGCTTCGGTCCGCATATTCCGGAGGCCGCCCGGCTATACCTCCTGGTCGACGATCCGGCGGTTGCCGCCTGGGCTCCAACCGGCGCCGCTGTGGTGACCAATCTAAAGGCGGGTATCCGCGATCTCCTGGAGGGGCCAGAGCCCCGGCCCCGCGCGATCCCCGGCGGGCGTGAGCCGAGCGTTCGGATCTCGGGTCCGGGTCTGACCGACGCCTATCTGATGCAGCAGGTCGCTGTTTTGCGGCCTGCAGGCAGCGTCATCGTCGAGGAAGCGCCGAGCAGCCGCAGCGCGATGCATGATCATCTGCCGATCGTCGACCGCGACGGGTTCTATACTTGTGCCAGCGGCGGTCTCGGGCATGGGTTGCCGGCGGCGATCGGCATCGCGCTGGCCCGCCCGCGCGAGAAGGTCATCGCATTGCTCGGCGACGGCTCCAGCATGTACGCGATCCAGGGGCTGTGGACAGCAGCTCAGCTCGGACTTGGCGTCACCTTTGTGATCATCAAGAACCGGCGCTACGAGGCACTCGTCAATTTCGGCCGTTACTTCGGATTGCAAAGCACCGTCGGTACCAGCCTGCCCGACATAGATTTCTGCGCATTAGCCCGGGGCCAGGGCGTCAAGGCGCTCGCGGTCGACCGCCTGGAGGCACTCGACGACGCGCTGCGTACCGCCTTCGCCAACCTCACGAAGCCCACCCTGGTCGAGGTGGCCGTCGATTGAGATTGCACGTTAACTCCATCCCCTCCTCCTACGGGGATCTTCAGCCCGGGAGGGCACCAGCAAACTCCGCGACGTGCCCGGCGGCCTCGTAAGGCTTCTCCACCAGGAGCTCGTGACCACAGTCCAACTCTACCACCTTGCTCCCCGGATAATTGGCAGCGATCGCCCTTTGCACATCAGGGCCCAGCAGCTTGTCGGCTTTGCCGGCCAAGACCAAGGTCGGTGTCACCGGTGATCGGCCCCTGATCCGATCCTCGAACGAGGTCGACAGCATGCGCAGGGTGGCTTCCAGGCCGCCAGGAGGAGCTCGAACTGCTTCTGCGCCGATGGGAGCGCGCTAAGACCAGCGCAGGCCAGGTCGTCCTGATTTCCGGCGAGCCGGGCCTTGGGAAATCGCGTATCGTTGTCGCTCTGCAAGATCATTTGCGGGCGGATCCGAGCGGCTTCGCGCCGGATCACTGGCTCCAAATGTCGCTCGATCAAGCACGCGAGCACGGCGAAAAATTTGCCGAGCTGCGTGCGGCCCACGATTTGGCAATGCCTCATGCGCGTCGCGGTGAGCGTCACCTGGCGCGGGACCTTCTCGAAGCGGTTTGCGAGGGCTTTATCGGGGGCTCAGAAAACCCTGATCTGCAACAGGCTAGAGCCCTTCTCACCGAGCTAACGTGATCGGCCGCGCCGCACGCCCTATCAGCTGGCAAGCCGACCCACTCGTAGACGATTCACTCGTAGACGAACGAACCGTCTTCGAGGTCGGCGGCGGGAAACTGGTCCTTCTCAGTCCAATAATCCTGGGTGTGCTGCCATTCGGGCTTGTCGCCGCGCTTTGGCAGCAGATGCATGCCGCGCATCACATAGCCCGGGTTGAAGTTCTCCGGATCGATCCAAGGTAGGAGCGGCATGTCCGCGTCCTCGGGGCGGAGGATCGGGGTCACCTGCCGCGCGCCCTCTTGCTTCATGTGTTTGAGCAGGCGGCACACAAAATCGGCGACGAGGTCCGCTCGCAAGGTCCAGCTGGCCCGGAAATAGCCGAAGACCCAGGCCATGTTGGGCACCCCGGTGAACATCATGCCGCGATAAGTAACCGTGTCGGAGAAGACCAGCGGATCGCCGTCGATGGTGAAGTCGATGTCGCCGAGCACATTGAGATTGAAGCCGGTGGCCGTGACGATGATGTCGGCTTCGAGGACCCTGCCGGACCTCAGCAGGATGCCGGTCTCGGTGAAGCTCTCGATCTCGTCGGTGACGACCGATGCCTTGCCGGCGCGGATCGCCTCCAGAAAGTCGCCGTCGGGCACAAAGGCGATGCGCTGCCGCCACGGCCGGTAGCGCGGCGTGAAATGGGTCGCGAGATCATAGTCGGGCCCTAGATGGGCGCGAACCCCGGCGAGCAGCTCCTGCTTGACGGCCTCCGGCTCGGCGAACGATCGGCGGGTGAACACGGACTGCTCGTGCAAGATCTTCCGGCGCACGATCTCGTGGATCCATGTCTCGTCGATGTCGAGCGCGCGCAATTCGTCGGCGATCGGGACCGCATTGCGGCCGGTCCGGAAAAAAGTCGGCGATCGCTGCAGCATCGTTACATGGCCGCACTCGGCCGCGATCGCCGGGATCAATGTCGCCGCCGTCGCGCCCGAACCGATGACGACGACCGTCTTCCCGGTGTAGTCGACATCCTCCGGCCAATTCTGCGGGTGAACGATCCGCCCTTTGAAGTCCTTCATTCCGGGCCATTCGGGCGTATAACCCTCGGAATGACGGTAGTAGCCCTGGCACATCCACAGAAAATTGGCAGCGATCCGCACCGCCTCGCCGGTATCGGTCCGCATACCTTCGAGGGTCCAGAGCTTGTCGCTGCTCGACCAGCGGGCCGAGGAGATTGTGTGCCGATAGCGGATATGGCGGTCGAGACCGTTCTCGGCGATGACTTCGCCCATGTAGTCGAGGATCTCGGCTCTGGTCGCGATCGGCGCGCTGGTCCACGGTTTGAAGCGATAACCAAAGGTGTAGAGGTCGCTGTCGGAGCGCGTACCCGGGTAGCGGTGCGTGAGCCACGTGCCCCCGAAGCTCTCCTGCGTCTCGAGCACGACAAAGCTCGTGCCGGGGCACTGCTTGGTGAGATGATAGGCACTACCGACCCCGGAGATGCCGGCCCCGACGATCACGACGTCGAAGTGCTCGGCCTTCTGCGGTGCGGCTTTGGCGAGTATTGTCATCTCGGTCATCGGGTACCGTCTCGATTTGTGGTGGAATTTGTAGATGCGCTCTCTGGCCGGGCCTGGCTTGGATGAATATGGCGCACTGGTGGCGAGGCGCAAAGCATGTCGGATTTGCGTCGAAGGCAGCCCGGGGAAGATCCGCAGCTGTGCCGAATTCGATTTTGATCCCGACGTCGTCAGCCATTGGGAGCTGTGGCTCGGCCACCAGAGGCCCAAATTGCTGGCTGTCGGTCAGGATTTCGGCAATGTCGGCTATTTCGTCCGCAACCGCGGCCGCGACGACCCGAACAACAAGACCAACGACAATCTGCGGAAACTGCTTACAGAGTCCGGGTTCAATGTGACCCCGCCGCGGGAATTTGACGGCAACACGCCGGTGTTCCTGACCAACTCCATCCTCTGCATCAAAGAGGGCCCGATGGATGGAGCTATTCGCTCGAGCTGGGTCGAGGCTTGCGCCGACCGGCACCTGGGCCCCCTGGTTCGTTACTTGAAACCGCCGGTCGTTGTCGGCATGGGGAGTTGCGGTTGGCGGGCCGTGCGGCGGGTGTTCGATTTGGCGGACGCGCCCGCGCGCATTTCGCAGGCCGCCGGCTTGTCATGGAACGCGGCGGATGGAACTCGCGTCTTCGCGGTCGGCCACCCTGGCCCGCAGGGACTGACCAACCGGCCGTGGCGGCAGCAAGTCACCGACTGGCGGCGGGTCGGCGAGGCCGTGTCCGCGGTCACGGGCTGGCGGCGATCATGACCGACCCTAGCATTCGACTGGCGCGGATCGACGAAGCACCCGGGCTGTCGGAGCTGTGTGTCCGATCAAAAGCATCCTGGGGCTACGACGAGGCGTTCATGGCGCTGGCGCGGGTTGTCCTGCAGGTGAACCCGGAGCAAATCGCAGCAGGCGATGTGTGGGTGGCAACCGGCGCCGATGGAGAAGTCGCGGGCATGGTGGCGCTCGGGCCGAGCGAGCAGGTGGACACGCTCGATCTGGACAAGCTCTTCGTCGAGCCCCAGCGGATCCGCGACGGTGTTGGTCGTCTGCTGATCGGGGAGGCGATCGCTGAAGCCCGGCGCCGGGGCGCGAAGCGGCTAACTATCCTCTCCGATCCCTACGCGGCGGGTTTCTACGAACGCAATGGTGCGCGACTGATCGGCCAGGCGCCCTCCGACGCGATACCCGGCCGGTCGGTGCCGCTTTATGAAGTAAGGCTCGATTGATCCTGTGCCGGAGCCGTGGTTTTGGATCGTCAGGCCGAGCGCCTTGGCGGCTCTTAGCCCGTTTTGCCCTCACGCCCGTTCTGCGATCTCGGCGATCCTCCGGAATGTCAACACACGGCGGCGGTTCGCCTCCGGGAGCTTCGCGATATCGGCCTCCGTCAGCGCGATCGTGTTGCCATAGGCCTGGTATGTCGGGATCTCGGCATCGGGTGGAGAAGGCATCGCTCGTTTGCGCGCAAAGGCTGCCTCGATCGCTGGCCCCAGTTCCGCAAGCTTCCGCGCCTCGCGCTGAGCTTCGTTCTCTCGGAACTCCGGCATGACTTCTGCGGCAAAGAGCTCGAGAGCTTCGCAGATGTGTTCGTGCCGGTTCTTCCCGCCTTGCTGGATAAATATCGTCTGGTCCACGCCGGCATCCTGGAAAGTGCGCAGCGAGTGGCGCAGCTCCGCGGGCGTGCCGATGCATCCGGTGCCTCCGCCGAGCACCTCGGTGCCGAGTTGATCGCGCACCGCCAAATAGCGGTTCCAAATGTTGGTGCGACCAGGCGTGTGCTTGCCGAAGACATAGTGATGGGCCAGTGCAAACTGAAAGAAGCGGAATCCATCCGTGCCTCGACGCCGAGCCTCTTCCGCGTCGGCGTGGCACGAAAAGCCGGTGACCATGGCGATGTTCGGGTTGACCGCGTGACCGATCGGCACGCATTCATGTCGGAATGTTTCATAATAATCCGCTACCCAGTGCCGAGCCTCCGCAGGATCAATGAAGGCAAAGGTGAGCGCGCCGATCCCCAGCTGTGCGGCCAGATGAATGGTCTCCCTATTCGAACAGGCCACCCAAATCGGCGGGTGGGGCTTTTGTACGGGCTTGGGGAGCACGTTGCGCGCGGGCATCGCGAAGTATTTGCCGGCGAAGCCCGGGTAGGGGTCCATAACCATCATATTGGCGACCTGTTCGACGGTCTCCCGCCACATCGCACGACGCTCAGCCGGGTTTACGCCAAACCCTTCGAGTTCCGCCCGTGACGCGGATTCCCCCGTCCCCCAGTCAACTCGGCCGCCGGAGACCAAATCGAGGGTCGCTACACGCTCAGCGACGCGCGCGGGGGGGTTGTATCCCGGCGGCATCAAGACGATGCCATGTCCGAGGCGGATGCGCCGCGAACGCTGGGACGCGGCGGCGAGGAACACCTCCGGGGCCGACGAATGCGAGTATTCCTCAAGGAAGTGGTGCTCCACCTCCCAGGCATAGTCGATGCCCAGGCGGTCCGCCAGCTCGACCTGATCCAGCGCGTTCTGGAAGAGGCGGAGTTCGGCGCCTGGCTCCCAGGGACGCGGCAGCTGGTGCTCATAGAAGATCCCGAATTTCATGCTCGCTCCTTTGCCGGCCTCGCCCTACGTGGGCGGCACGCCGAAGAGGTTATGCAATATTGCACGTCGCTGCTCCACCTCTGGCCAAAGCCGCCTCCCGATTAGGGAAAAAAATCGCAGCGATGCGGGGGTCGCTTGCAGTCATGTGTCCGGCCGGTTGATGCAGTCTGGCGGACTTCTGACCCTGAGGGGTTCCGCGCATCGAGCCCTCACTCGATGACCTCGTCGGCGCGGGCGAGAATCGATGGCGGGACGGTCAGCCCGAGCGCCTTGACCGTGTTGAGGTTGACCACCAGCTCGAATGTCGTCGGCTGCTGCACGGGAAGATCGGCCGGCTTAGCGCCCTTGAGGATCCGTCCAGTGTAAATGCCGATCTGGCGATAGACAGAAGTGAGGCTCGATCCATAGCTGATCAGACCGCCGGCTGCGGCGAACTCGCGCCACTCATATATCGCGGGAACCGCGTAACGTGCCGCCAGCGCCACGAACTGCTCGCGCCGGGTGTTGAAGGACGGGTCGGTGCCTACGACGAGCCCGCCGGCTTGCAGTTGGACCAGGGTCGCGAAGGCGGCGTCGATCTCGCCCTCGGCGCTGGCCATCAGGACCGGGAGCTGCACCCCCTTCGCGCGCGCTGCTTCCTGCACGTCGCGGATTATGGGCTCGGTATTCGGACCGTTCGGGTTCACGAGTAGGGCGATCACCCCGGCCCGGGGAACCAGCTCCGACAGCACCTCGAGCCGCTTGGCCATCAGCTCAACGGTGAGGAGGCTGACCCCCGTGAGATTGCCGCCCGGCCGGGCGAGACTGGCGACCAGCCCCTCCCCGACCGCGTCACCGCTGCCAAAGACGACCGGGATCGTCGAGGTTGCACTTTTCGCCGCGCGTGCCGAAGGGGGCCCGGACGCTGCGATTACGTCGACCTTGCGGCCGACAAGATCGGCGGCCAATGCGGGTAGCCGATCATAGCGACCCTCCGCCCAGCGGTATTCGATCGCCACATTTTGTCCCTCGACATAGCCGGCTTCACTCAATCCCTGGTGGAATGCGGCTATAAACGGTGCGAACGAGCCGGGCGACCCATAGTGGAGGTAGCCAATAACCGGCATCGTCTTCTGCTGCGCGCGCAGCGCACGCGCCGCCATCATCACGCCGGCCACGAGCAGCATCAGCTCGCGGCGGTTCATGCGATCGTCTCGTTAACTTCACCCTCAACGCTGCCCGCCCTGTCACTGTCCTTCATTGCCCGTCCCCGACGGCCCGCCAATTCGGCGCAGTTTAACCGCCACGCTGTTGCTTTCCCGTGTCATCAGCGCCGCTGGAGGCGTAATCTGTTACAAAACGGCATGGCAGGGAATTGGCGCCGGAAATGGACATGCCGCCGGGCCGGGAGTAGCCTCTCGGGCGAAGATGCGCTTGACGGGAGGGACGACGATGGCGGCACTCGACGACATCCTGGAACCGGGTCCGGCGGAACGCCTGGCGACAAATTTCGTGTTCACCGAAGGCCCGTCGTGGCACCCCGACGGCTTCTACTATTTCGTCGATATCCGCCGCAGCCTGTTATTTCGGCTGCGGCCCGGTCAGACGCCGGAGATCGTGCGCAGCGAGACCGGCGAAGGCAACGGCACGACCTTTGATCTGCAGGGCCGCCTGGTGATCTGCGAGGGCGGCAACCGCCGCGTCACCCGCATTGCGGAGGACGGCAGCGTCGCGGTGCTGATGGACCGCTATCAGGGCAAGCGAATCAACCGCCCGAACGACGTCGTCTGCCGATCGGACGGCAGCATCTGGTTCACCGACCCCGGTCTCAGGATCCCGCTCGCCGAAAAGGAGCTCGTCCATTCCGGCGTGTATCGGATCATGCCCGACGGGACGAAGCGCCTGGTCGCCGAGTTCGAGTACCCGAATGGGCTCGCTTTCTCGCCCGACGAGCGCACCCTCTACGTCGCCAACACCCGGCAGGCGCAGTACATCCACGCGATCGAGCTCGATGCCGAGGGAGACATGGTGCGCCGACGCATCTTTGCCGATATGTCGTCCGAGGAGACCGACGGGGTGCCCGACGGCATGAAGGTCGATGTCGAAGGCCGGGTCTTCTGCACTGGCCCCGGTGGGACCTGGGCGTTCGCCCCCGATGGGTCGCGGATCGGCATCATTCGCACCCCGGAGATTCCGGCCAATTTGTGCTTTGGCGGCGCCGACCTGAAGACGATCTTCTTCACCGCCCGCACTTCCATCTACACCATGCGCAGCAAGGTCGCCGGGCAGCCACACCCGTGGTACCGCCTGAGAGCTAGATAGACTGACTTCGCTGCGTCGTCATTCCGGCGAAAGCAGGAATGCGGACCCCGGCTTTCGCCGGGGTGACGACAGCCCTTCGATGGTCAACCCTCATAGGGGAGAACCAAAATGAAAGTCGGTATTGCGCTCAACATGCTGTCCGAGCCGCCGCGCCCCGATGTAGCGGTGGTGTCCGACCATCTGGCGATGGGCGACCTCGCCGAGCCGCTCGGCTTTGACTCGCTGTTCGCGCTCGAGCACCACTTCACCGGCTATGCAATGTCGCCGGCGCCGCTGCAATTACTGGCCTACTTCGCCGGTCGCACCAAGCGCATCACCTTTGGAACCGCAGTCATCGTGCTGCCCTGGCACGACCCGATCCGCGTCGCCGAGGAGATAGCACTACTCGACATCCTCTGCGGCGGTCGTTGCCTGTTCGGCTTTGGGCGGGGTGCCGCGAGCGTCGAGTACGCGGGGTTTCGCGTTCCGATGGGCGAGGCGCGACCGCGCTTTGCCGAGGCCGCCCAGCTAATTCGTAAGGCGCTGCGCGAGCCCGAATTCGAGTGGCAGGGCGAATTCTACCAGATCCCGCGCACCTCGATCCGCCCGCGTCCGATCTCGCACCCCGAAGAGCGTTTCTATGCCTCCTCGATCAGCCCGGAATCCGCTGAGATCATGGCGAAGCTCGGCTTTGGCATCCTGGTCGTTATGCAAAACGAATGGCCGAAAGCCGCCGAGAATATCGTCAACTATCGCGAGATCGCGCTCTCCGTCGGAAACAACCCGCCGCCCCCAATCATCCTGACCAATGTGTCATGTGCGGAGAGCCGTGCGGAGGCGCAGGACCGGGCGATGAATTGGCTCGGCAAAAAATGGCAGTCGATCGACGACCACTACCATTTTTCCGACGGCCATCTCGCGACCGTCAAAGGCTACGAGACCTACGGTAAGATGGCTAAGACCTATGCGCGCCTGCAAGACGAGGCGGAGCGGGTCAGAGCCACCGAGTTCTACGTGAAGATCCAGATCGTCGGCACACCGCAGGACTGCATCGAGCAGATCGCCGAACTGCAGCGGCTGACCGGGACCGACCACCTCGTGACCGAGTTTTCGTACGGCCGCATTCCGCATGCCGACGCGGAGAAGAATATGCGGCTCTTCGCGAAGAGCGTGCTGCCGGTGTTGCAGACCGACACCGCCTTCGCCGCCCCGCCTCCGCCGACGATGGCAACCTTGCAAGGGTCGGCCAAGAGCGACCTCTTCGCACCGGCTTAGAGCGGTCTATTCCCGAAACTGCGCGGCGCGCCACCGAACGGCTGCCGGCACACCCTCACGGGCGACGATCTCGCGGAAACGCTGACCGAATTCGGTCTTGGTCGCATAGAGCGGGCCGACTGCGTCGAGCCCGGCGTAGAGTGCGGTGCGAAAGCCGGCAGCGTCGGCGCCGCGATTGATCGCCCGCTTGGCTGCATAAAGCGCTTCCGGCGAAATCAGCGACAGCCGCTTTGCCCAGCGCAGGCTGGCCTCACGCAACTCGGCGAGCGGTACCGCGCGGTTGATCATGCCGAGCGCCAGCGCGGCCTCGGCGTCGATCGTATCGCCGAAATAGAGCAGCTCGCGCGCCTTCTTGTAGCCGATGATCATCGGCATCACGATCGCCGGGCCGACGCTCGAAAACCGCACCTCCGGCTCGGCGAACCTCGCGTTGTCGGCGGCGATCGTCAGATCGCACAGCATGACGAGCTCGCAGCCGCCGCCCATCACGTGGCCTTGCACCGAGGCGATAACCGGCTTTTTCATCGTCCACGGTAGCATCTCGAACTCTAGCTGAGGGTGCAGGTGATCGTGCGCTTTGCTCGGATCGCTGCGCCAGTCATCCGTTCCCGGCTCGCTCGCCGAGATGTCATAGCCGGCGCAGAAGCTGCGGCCCTCGGCTCGCAGCAGAACGACGCTCGTCGCGGCGTCAGCATCGGCCAGCGTAAATGACTCGGTCAGCTGGTGCCGCAATTCCGGACTGATCGCGTTGAGCTTCTCCGGGCGGTTCAATGTGATAACGCTGACCTTGTCGTCCACCTCGTAGAGAACCACGGGATCGGGCATGATCACCCTCCTTTCGTTGTGGCTTGGCGCGCCAGCCGGTCGATCGCGCCGAGCCCCTCGCGAAGGCCGCCGACGACCGCAATACCGGCCTTGCGAAGATGTGCCACCTGCTCGCGGTTCATCAGCCCGGGGCGGGTGTGCAGCAGGTAATGCGGCTTACTGCTGGCCGCCGCCGCTCGCTCTAACAATTCAAGGTAGGCCCATCCGACCTCAGGGGACTCGAAAGGCTGGTCGTCGCAATTGTCGCGGCAGAAGACAACGATGTCATGGTCGGGGCTCTCGTCGAAGACGCGAAGAGCGTGCGGCAGGTTGACGAGGAACGTACCGTTGCCCCAGCCATCGAGCGGGTTTCCATCGCCGGTGACAAAGCCGATCTGCTGATCGATTTCGGCCTTTGCCGCGGGCAGCAATGGAGGCAGCTGCAGGTCTGTCGATGCGGCGATGTCGAGGATCAGCTCGGCCAACCCGCCGGATGAGGTGATAACGCCGAGCCTGCGTCCCGCTGCCTGTATCGTGCTCTGAGCAGCAGCTATCGCCTCGGTAAACTCGACGAGGTCCGATACTTCGATTGCGCGATGAGCTCGAAAGAGCTCGGACGCAGACGCGGGGTTGCCAGCAATCCCGCCTGTATGAGTGGCTACGGCATGTTGTGTGCGCTCGGTCCGCCCGACCTTCAGCACCACCACCGGCTTCCCTCGCGAAGCGGCGTGGTCGAGTGCGGCAGCAAAGCGATCCGGGTATTTGACGGTTTCGATAAACCCGCCGATCACTTGTGTGTGAGGATCAGCGACAAGGTAATCGAGATAATCAGCCGCCGCCGTTACTGCTTCATTGCCGGACGAGACGACATGGCTAAACCCAAAGCGCCTGACGTCGTTAAGCAGGCCGATGCAGAATCCGCCGCTCTGTGAGACGATACCGACATTGCCGGCCAGTCCCGCCGGGTCGCGTAGTTCCTGCAAGTAGGTCGTGCTCCGGTGATGCGGACTGAGCACTCCCATGCAGTTCGGTCCGCAGAGCGCGATGCCGGCTTCTCGAGCGATCCCCTCGATCTGCGACTGGAGCCGTCGCCCATCGGCGCCGCGTTCGGCAAAGCCGCCGTCGTAGATGACCGCAGCCCGCACCGCGCGCTCGGCGGCCGCACGGAAAGGATCGAGAATCCGCTCGTGGCCGACACAGAAGGCGGCCACGTCCGGCGCCTCGGGCAGCTCGGCCAAGCTCGCATAGCATCTGCGGTTCAATACCGTGGGGTAATTCGGGTTGACCGGAAAGATCGAACCGGAGAAGCCGATCCGGTCGAGCGAGGCGATCAACCTGCGCCCGATCGTCGGCTTCTCCGATGCGCCGACGACGGCAATCGATCTTGGCTTGAAAAGAGCCTCGAGCCGCATCGCTTCCTCTCACGCGGACAATGGCCGATTATGTTAGCTGGTGCCGGATGCCCTGTCCCAAGGAACAGCGTCGAGCGGCGCTACGGCTTGTCCGCCCTGGTAACGAATGGTAACAATTGCCGTCCGTGCATCTTGCCCGGACCCAGGGCGGTGCAACTTGCCGAAGAGTGCGGAACCCGTTCACCAATCGGGCCTGGATCCGGCCACGTCGCGCGCGCTGGCTGCGCTGCTCGGCAGCGAGTTGGTGCCGACAGCTGCGGCAGGTGATGCGATCCGCCGGCTCTCGGTGCTTGTCGAGGTCGCCGACACGGTCACCCAACGGCTTTCGCTCGACCATCAGCTGCCTCGCCTGATCAACCTGATCGTCGAGGCGCTCGACGCCGAGCGCGCGACCCTCTTCCTGCACGACGCTGATGCCGGCGAGCTGTTCTCGCGGGAGGCCCGTGGCGACGGCGTGACCGAGATCCGCATACCGCAAAGTGTCGGGATCGCGGGCTCGGTGTTCGCCTCCGGTGTGGGCGAAATCATCGACGACGCCTATCGCGACCCGCGGTTCCACCCTGACGTGGACCGGCAGACCGGCTATCGCACTCGCAGCATCCTATGCGTGCCGTTGCGCAACCGCGCCGACCAGGTCATCGGCGTGACCCAGGTGCTGAACAAGCGCTTGGACGGATTTACCGCAATCGACATGGCTCTTCTCGAGGCGATCAGCCGCCATGCCGCGAGCGCCCTCGAGCAAGCGCAAATGGTCGAGCGTCTCGAGCAGGCACGGCGCGAAGAATTGGAACTGCTGGCGGTTACCGAGGCGATCTCGACCGAGCTGCACCTCGACACCCTGCTCGCCCGCATCGTGGCGGCCGCGACCCAGCTCCTCGATGCCGAGCGCTCGACGCTCTTTATCTACGACCCGAGCAAGGACGAGCTCTGGTCCCGAGTAGCCGAAGGCACCGAGCACCGGCAGATTCGCATGCCGGCGAATGCAGGCATCGCCAGCGCGGCTTTTATGAGCGGCGACGTGCTGAGCATACCCGACGCCTATGCCGACTCTCGCTTCAATCGGGATTTTGATCGGCATTCCGGGTTTCGCACTCGCAATCTGCTCAATGTGCCGGTGATCGATCGCACCGGCGAGCGCCTCGGCGTCGTCCAGGTGCTCAACAAGCGGGGCGGCCAGTTCACCCAGGTCGACATTCGCCGGCTGAAGGCTTTTTCCGCGGACATCGCGGTCGCGCTCGAAAACGCACGTCTGTTTTCGGACGTTCTCGCGCTGAAGAACTATAACGAGAGCATCCTGAAATCGCTCTCGAACGGCGTGGTCACGCTCGACCGGCTGTGCGTCATCGTCAAGGTCAACGAGGCCGCGCAGCGGATCCTCGGGCTGTCGTCGGAGGCGCTGGTGGATCGCCCGGCTCAGCAGGTGTTCGGCAACCTCAACGCCTGGATAACCCGAAGCCTCGAATTCGTCGCGCGGATGGGAGCCACCGATTACCACGCCGACACCGACCTGAAGCAGCCGGACGGTAGCGTCGCTTCGGTCAATCTAACAGTGGCGCCATTCCTCGACGCCGAGCGGAACTCCATCGGCTATATGCTGGTGTTCGAGGACATCACGCGGGAAAAACGCGTGCGCAACACGATGGCGCGCTATGTGGCCAAGGAGGTCGTCGACCAGCTGCTCGCCAGCGGCGAGGATGTCCTGGAGGGGAGCGCCCTGGTCGCCACTGTGCTGTTCACCGACATTCGCCGCTTCTCGCTGATGTCCGAGACCATGACGCCGCGCAATACGGTGTCGATGCTCAACGAATTCTTTAGCGAGATGGTCGAGGTCATCTTCACCCGCGGCGGCATGCTCGACAAGTACATGGGCGACGGGCTGATGGCGATCTTTGGGGCGCCGATCGTCGGTTCCACCGATGCGGACAATGCGCTCGGTGTCGCAAACGACATGGTCCGCGCCCTCGGCGCCCTGAATGCCCGGCGTGCCGAGCGCGGGTCCGAGCCAATCGAGATCGGCATTGGGCTCGCCACCGGCGAGGTGCTCGCCGGGTCGGTCGGACCATCAAAGCGCATGGAGTACACCGCCATCGGAAACAATGTGAACTTGGCCGCGCGACTCGAAAGTGCCAACAAATATTACGGCACGTCCGTGCTGCTGGCAGCGACCACCGCCAATGAATTGAAGTCACCCGCGGTTTTGCGGCGCCTCGACTTGATCCAGGCCAAGGGCATTTCGCAGCCGACCTGGGTCTATGAATCGCTCGGTCATCACACAGCAGCGACCTTTCCGAAGCTTGCCTCGGCGATCAACGCCTACGAGGCCGGTGTCGATTGCTATCAACGGCGCGATTGGCAGAGCGGCCTTAGCCACTTCGCCACAGCCCTTGAGCTCGCTCCGCGGGATCGACCATCGCGCATCTTCTTTGACCGCTGCCGCTACTACCAGACCAGCGCGCCTGACGAAGCATGGGACGGGGTCTGGATCATGGAGGAGAAGTAGCGCGCAGTAGCAGCGCCGAATGGCTCATGATCATGGGGCGTGTCGCCGCGCCGATCAGCGCGAACATTTTTCCTCGGGACGCGTTCGCTAACAAGCTGCCGATGTCGAGACGATAGAGACCGCGACGCGGCCAACCGAATACGGGGGTCTCCGTCATGGAATTCGAGAAATACCGATCGGGCGAAAGGGTTTCTGCAATCGGCGCAGACCTTGGCGCTGCGCCGCGGTCATCAGCGTCTGACACCCGAGCATCTGCTCAAGGTCTTGCTGGAAGATCCCGAGGGCCTGTGCGCCAATCTCATTCGCGCTGCCGGGGGTGATCCCAAGGCCGCGTTGACCACGGTCGACGGCGAGCTCGAACGGCTGCTGCTCGCGTTGGCGGCGGCCGCCGGCACCGGCGCGGCGAAGGCAATCGCCGCGGCGCGGGTCAACGCGCAGAGCCTCAACCGCGCCATCGAGGAGGTGCGCAAGGGACGCAAGGCCGACAGCGCTACGGCCGAGGAGGGTTATGACGCCCTCCACACAGAGGCGGAAGCCGAACGACACGCGGCCGAGTAACCGGGCAGTCCTCCAACTCGGTTCCGACGGGAATAACCGGGAAAAAATCGCGATCCGTGCAGCCGTCTCTGGTAAAATTCTTGTCCGATCCAATACTTACGATAGAAGTTTCAATCCACGCATCCGGGAATTTCTTGCAGCCGGAATACCCGGATAAGCGCCGTAACCGGGAAATAACCGGGAATGGCGGGCGGATCGCCGCTTTGTTGTCGGCCGACCTGTGCAAATGTAGAGCATGCGCTGCGATCTTGTCACCAAGATGGCAAAATCGAATCCAAGCTCACCCGAACAGCTACGGTGGAACAAATAAACCGACCGAGAATTACCTAGGGTTCCCGCAAGACATCAGCGGCACAGAACTGGCCAAGCACCCGCCAAGAGGCCTGACGTTTCGGTGCGGAAATCCTGGTCAATTTGCCGATGTGCGCGCCGAGATCGTCGCCGGCGGCGCATGGACCATAGCCTCCGTCCGTCGCTACCTGGCCGGCGGACTGATTGGCGATCCGGCTTCATTGCAAGAAGTCCCCTCACCCCCTGTCCCCGCGAGCGGGGAGAGGGAGAAGCCCACGAAGCGGGAGGGTAGGGGCGGCAGGCGCCGCTCGGCGATTTCGTGGGAGATCAAGGACCCAGAAATGGCGGAGAGGGAGGGATTCGAACCCTCGGTCCCCCGCAAGAGGGACAACGGTTTTCGAGACCGCCCCGTTCGACCGCTCCGGCACCTCTCCGACTAAGCAGGGTCAGGGACTTAGCGTCTCGGGCAAGAGAACACAAGGGGACTTTGGACCCGAGTTGGACCCAAGCGAACGACCGCGGGTCGGTGTGCCAAGGCGGCTGGGGGTTCGCCCTGTCAGGTCAACGAGCTGGCCTACAACGAGAACAGTGCGCCGGCTCGCTCAGCCGATCAATCCCGTGATGATCGCCAAGATGAAGCTAATAGTCCCGAGCCAGAGCAAGTCGCCGGCGAGCGTCCCGTGGCTCGCGGAGATGAGCGGATCGCTCCTTCTGAACATGATTGGCCTCTTGGTCACGAGGCCAACGCTAACGATATTGCGCGGGTTAGATTCCTTCGTGGTAGTCGGCGGCAGGGAACTCCTCGACGGTAATCAGCCCAGCGCCGCGCGGGCAGCGATCGCGCATGCGGGCGGCGTGGTCTTCCGCCACCTCTCGCCTACGCAAGGTGAGGGCGCGATGCTGGTCGGTCGTCCACGCGCCGTTATAGTAGCCGACGACGGTTTGGGTTTCGCGGTCGCGAAGTGTGACGCGGTAGATGGTCACAGCGGCATCCCTCCCGAAGGTGGCTGGATCTCAATCCGCCGCGCAAAGCCCTGCGGCTGCAGTCGTCGGCGTTTTTGATCGTCCATTTTTTGGCCTTTCCTAAGCACCACCAAGCAATTGCCGGAACAGCCGTTATGAGCGGGCGTTCCGCGCCTGTCAGGAGGTCACACAAATGCCACGGACTGAGCGGGGGTCTCTTTAGCCTTGAGACCCCATCGGAAGAGATTGTTGCCAGATTGTTGCCTGGCCCCTCGGCCCGCCCGTCGGTAACGTCAAGAACAATGATCCGAGCCTGATCGAGGGTATAGTTGGTGTGGGTTAGGTACGGCGGATCGGGTGGCCCGGAGGAAGCGATGAACTGGCACAGGTGGCTCGCCGCACTCATCCTTATGCTGGCGCTGGCTGCGTGCTCGCAGGAGGGCCAGGCCCCTTATGCACCGTATTCTCATGAGGACAGGAACGACAGGGGCGGTGACATGATGTAGCCGGCGGTAGCAGTAGCGGGCGGGGGGTAGTCAGACCTCGCCGGGCGCGCGTTGAACCCCGAGGCGTCGGGCATGCTGGAACGGTCGCGGCACTCGCCGATTTGATGAGCAGCGCTTAGAAACGGTAAGAGAGAGCTAAGACTTATATCTTAAACTTTGCGTGTTCTCTGTCGTTCTGCCGCTCGCCGGTGCCGCGTTTGCTCCCATCCTGCCGGCCTCCACGGTAACCTCGGGGGCGGCCAGCGCTGTTTGCTTCACGCCTGAGGAAGATTGCGCAGCGTTCGCGATCCGCGCCATCCCGCGCCAGGAACAAACGCGTCGCAACCCCGATGGTGCCACCCATCGCCGCTCGCTGCTACCCATATATTTCGCCGCCGAGTTCGCGGAAGCGGCCTTCGACTTTCCAGGAAGAACCCTGGCGAACTCCGTGAATGTATTCATATTGAGTCGATCCGGTCGGCTTATTTAGGAGTCGATGATGCTGAACCCGACGAGCCTTCTCGCTGATGCATTGGGTCGGAACCTGGCCGAGACCTACCGCAGAATCTATGGCGACCGGGAGCCGCACATTGCCGACGGCCTGGACGAAGCCGGCCGGCTCGTCATCGAGCGCATCGCCAGCAGCGATGCGCTTTATCACGATTGCGAACACACCGCCCTGGTCACCCTATGCGTCCAGGATATTTTGCGCGGCCGCCGCCTCGAGCGGACCATCACGCCCAGCGATTGGGGTCATACCATTTGGGCAGCACTACACCACGATATCGGATATGTGCGCGGCATTTGCGCCGGCGATACGGCGGATCACTTCGTGATCGATGCCGCCGGCAACACGGTGGTGCCCCCGCGCGGGGCCTCCGACGCCTATCTGATGCCCTATCACGTAGAGCGGGGGAAGATTTTTGTCAGGGAGCGCTTTGCGCCCGTTCCTTTCATAGATGAGGAGCGCATCGCCGCTGCCATCGAGCTGACGCGCTTCCCAGTGCCGGAGGATGAAGACCATGCCGCCACCGACACTGACGCGGGCTTGGTCAGGGCCGGCGATCTGATCGGCCAATTGGGCGATCCGCTCTACCCGCGCAAACTTAACGCGCTCTACCACGAATTCGCTGAAACCGGCGTTCATGAGAAGCTCGGCTATACTAGCCCCGCCGATCTCGTCGACCATTATCCGCACTTCTATTGGAGCAAGATCGAGCGCTATATCTGCGACGCACTGCGTTATCTCGAGATGACGATGGAAGGTAAGCTATGGATCGCCACCCTCTACAGCCACATCTTCGCCATCGAGCATAACCGCCGGCGGATCGGCCCGCAGCCGGGGCCGCAGCAGTAAGACGTACACACCCTAAGCGCGTATTAGCGCGCTCACCTGCGCGAACCGCTCGGCGCCCCTCCTTCTCGGGCTGGGTGCACCGCGTGTGAGCGGCCTAGCGCAACGCTAGAGTGCCGGTCCGGGGCTGCCGAGGGCGTTGTTGATCAGACCTTTGGTGATGATGTTGTAGGCCTCGTCGAGCGAGTTGGTGCGATGGAAGAGGGAGAGATCGCGCGCACTGATCGTGCCGTATTTGACCAGCGCGTCGAAATTAATCACTTCGTCCCAGTATTCGGCGCCAAAGAGTACGATCGGCATGCGCTTGCGCGTTTTGCGTGTCTGTACCAGGGTCAGGATCTCGAACAGCTCGTCGAGCGTGCCATAGCCCCCCGGAAACAATACGACCGCCTTGGCTAGGTAGACAAACCAGAATTTGCGCATGAAAAAATAATGAAAATAGAAGTGCAGTTGCGGGCTAACGTAAGGGTTGTCAAATTCCTCATCCGGGATCGAGATGGTTAGCCCAACATTGAGCCCCTTCGCCTCGGAAGCGCCGCGATTGGCCGCCTCCATGATGCCGGGACCACCGCCGGTGCAGACGACAAAGCGGCGCTCCTTGCGGTCGAGCTTTTTTGACCAGGCCGTCAGACGTTCGGCGAGCTCGCGCGCGGCTTCGTAGTAGATCGAGAGCCGCAGCGCCGTCTGCGCCGCCTCGATGCCCCGCCCCGCCCGCTCCGCTTCGGCCAAAGCTGTCTTCGCCGCCTCCTCCGAGAGCAAGCGAGCGGATCCCATAAAAACGATGGTGTCCTGGACATTATGGCGTTGGAAGCGATGGAGCGGCTCCAGGTACTCGGCCAGGATGCGCAGGGCGCGCGCGTCCTTGCTCTCGAGGAACCGCGTATCCTGATAGGCCTTAGGTTGGCGACGGGCTGGCTTGCTGGGCTTGTCCAATCTGCACCTCGGTTTTATCTGGTTATAGGAGCCTCGCGACGGTAG
The DNA here is from genome assembly GCA_963703745.1 of uncultured Alphaproteobacteria bacterium. Classification (GTDB taxonomy): domain Bacteria; phylum Pseudomonadota; class Alphaproteobacteria; order ATCC43930; family CGMCC-115725; genus AP-15. Next base: position 753,776 of record CAVPFL010000005.1, read on the forward strand.
TGGCGGAACGCGCTGTGCCGCGTCGCCTCACGCGTGCTAGGATCAACAGACTGCGCGAAGGCGGGAGAGTTCATATGATCAAGCTGGCAAGCATCGGCCATGTCTTGTTGCGGGTGGCGGACGAGGAGGCGTCAAAGCGGTTCTACCGCGACGTGCTCGGCTTTCGCGTCGCCGAGCAGGACCCTGAGCATGGCGGCGTGTTCATGACGCTGGGCGACGGGTTCCACACGCTCGACATCACGCAGCATCCGGCGCCCGCCGACGCGGTCCGACCAGAGCGCGGCCAGCTCGGGCTCGTGCATATCGCCTTCAAGGTCGACAGCTACGCCGCGTTGCGGGACGCCTACGCCCACCTCTTGGCAAACGGTGTCGAGATCCAGCGCGCTATCGATCATGTCTGCCAGCGCAGCATTTATTTCACCGATCCGGACGGCAACGGTCTCGAAATCTATTACGAGATGCGGAATGCGCTGAGCTTGTTTCCGAACGGTCGCGGCGACGAGGACGAGCGCCTGCCGCTCTCTCGCACAGCCGAGCCGCTCCCCGCCTGGCTCCTCGAAGACTGGCCCGGCCCGGCCGCTTTCGCGAAGGTCGAACGCCTGCGCCAAGAGGCACCAGCCGCAGCCGAGTGACCGGGTAAAGCGGAAGAGCGAACGCGAATTTCACCAATTCGCCTCTTTATCGGTGGGGCGGGGCCGCTCCTCGCGGCGGGTGAGCGGCGGCCCGATGGCAGAGGGCTCGCCATCGTCATTCAAGCGCGGTCTTTAACGCGGGAGCCTCCTGGGAAATCTCGCCGTCCTTGCGGGCGACGATGAGGCGCGGGAGCAAGAAGACCAACGGCACTGCGATCAGCGTTGTCGCCGAATTGGCGACTACCAGCGAGCCAAACGAAAGATGGTATTGGTCCAGCAGGTTCGACCCGAACCAGTCGGTTCCGAATAAGGCCAGATTTCGCACGCTGATCATGATCGAAAAGCCGAGCCCTTCGCTCCCGGCGGGTGTCGAACGCACGGCGAGATCCATCAGCGCCAGTTCGGCTAATGTGTAGCCAAAGCCGTTTAGTCCCTCGATCGCCTGCGCGCGTCCTAGAGACGAGTAGAACAGGTAGCCCAAATTGGCGATCGTGGCGGCGAGCATGCACCAAACCAGCAACGTGCGAAGATTGACCCGCCGGCACAAGATTCCGTATCCGACGGCGGCCGCTATGCCGCTTATCCCCGCGACCAGCTGCAGGAAGCCTTGCGTTTGCGTGCTAAAGTGCAACTCGTTTTGCTGCTTGTAGAAGAGAGCCGTCGCAAAGCCCGGAGCGACGTAAAACAGAGCCATTAAGCCGGCGGCAGCCCACATCGTGCGAGCCGTTCCGATGTTTAACAGCTGAACCTTGGCGTTGGAGAGGACCTCGCGGGAATCTAGTTTGAGGCGCCGTTCGTGGAGAAACAGGATTGTCACCGGCACCAGCAGAAACATGATTCCGCCGCAAGCCGCGGCGGTCCAACCAAAGGCGATACTGGCGAGGTATCCGGCGACGGGGCCGTTGATGACGAAACAGGCCTGCTGGATGAATTGGCGGATCGCGGTCAGACGCCCAGAACCTGAAGAGGCCTGGGCAGTTTCAACCATGTAGCCGCCGACCGCCGTGCTTGCGACGACCATGAAAGCGTTGATCACGACCGCCACAGCCAGAAGCTTGCGGTAGTCGTGAGGTGTTATGATCAGCGCCCACCACGCCAGCGCCGCCAAGGCGGCGCTTAACAGAATGTAGCTTTTGCGTCGGCTGCCAAAGAGTGGGAACGCGTCGGTCAAGACGCCGGCCAGCGGCTTTAAATACCAAGCCAGCCCTGCCCAGAAAAAGAACGCGGCATTGCCGGTTCGGTCCACCTGCAATTCGTTTTTGAGCAGATTCTGCAATGGCAGGCGCGCCAACACCTGGGTCTGCGCGAGCGTCGTGGCGAGGACCCCGGCAACGATGACTAGCGCCGCGTAGGTTAAAGCCTGATCGGACCTGAGCCGAATCTTGTCTGCGCTGGCCGCAGGTATCACTTACCCGTCCCCAACCGGCCCTCATTGTGGATACGAGGAATGACTTCCATCCAATATTAAAACGAACACTTCGGTCAAGCTACTAGACTAGTGCTTTGCACCATTCAGAGGATTCACGAGAGCGTTAGGATCTGCGATACTGGGCCATTGCTTGGGGGATCGGGCGATGGCTCAAGGGGTATGCGTGGTTCTCAACACTGCGGAGCGCGAGCAGTTGGCGGCGATCGTGGCCGACCGCAACCGGCCGCGCAAGCACATCGAACGGGCGCGCATCGTGCTCGCCTCGGCGGATCGACACTCGGCGCAGTGGGTGGCGCACAGCATCGGCGTCAGTCGGCCGACAGTGTGGCGGTGGCAACAACGGTTTGCCGAGACCGGGGTTGAGGGTCTGCTGCGCGACAAGACCCGCAAGCCCGGCAAGGCGCCGATCGCGGCGGAAACGACGGCCCAGGTAGTGGCGCTGACGTGTACGGAACCGCCGCACCAGGCGACCCACTGGACCGGCCGAGCGATGGCCAAGACAACCGGCCTCTCGCCGAGTTCGGTGCAGCGCATCTGGCGGGCGCACAAACTGCAGCCGCACCGCCTGCGCACCTTCAAGCGCTCGCGCGATCCCAGCTTTGCCGCCAAGCTGACCGACATCGTCGGCCTCTATGTCGATCCCCCGGCGCATGCCGTAGTCCTCTCGCTCGACGAAAAGAGCCAGATCCAAGCACTCGATCGCACCCAACCCGGACTGCCGATCAAGCCTGGGCGCTGCCAGACCATGACGCACGACTACAAGCGGCATGGCACGACCACCCTGTTTGCTGCCCTCAGCGTGCTCGACGGGACGGTGATCGGCCGCTGTATGCAGCGCCACCGCCACAGCGAGTTCATCCGCTTCCTCAATGCCGTCGAGCGCGAGGTCCCGGCCGGCAAACTGATCCACACGGTGCTCGACAACTACGCCACCCACAAGCATCCCAAAGTGCTGGCCTGGCTGTCGCGCCATCCGCGCTGGACCTTCCACTTCACCCCGACCTCGGCCTCCTGGCTCAACGCGGTCGAGAACTTCTTTTCCAAAATGACCCGTCAACGCATCCGCCGCGGCGTCTTTCGTTCGATCGCCGACCTGCAGACCGCCATCAACGCTTATCTCGCCGAGCACAATACCAATGCCAAACCGTTCGTCTGGACCAAATCCGCCGACGCTATCCTGGCCAAACTCGAGCGCCTCCCTGTACCATCTGTTTGAGCCAGTGCACTAGCGGTTTCTGTGCTCCATCGGAAGCCTACTCAAATCGGCGGGAGACCGCCTAGGCCATCGAAGCAGCGAAACGAGTGGCCTTCTCCACCTGTCGGGAAATTTGGGGACGAGCCTTGGTGTCGCGGGCGCGTCTGCCGTGCTGTCATGGCGGGCCGCCGCGCTGACAGGAGTCGGAGATCGAACACTTGGCGTATCGGAGCAGACGGTGCTCGGGACAGTTCGCGCGAAGCTCTACCTCTACTGGCGCCGCCGCGATCAAGGCTACCTCACCGCTGGGCTCCGAGCTCCGCCGAGACTACGTCGACATTGAAGCCTTGCACCTTACGACGGCGCTTGAGCGCGCGCCCCCTCAGGAACACGACGTCGGCATTCTGCAATACCACGATGCGCGCTGCGGCGACCGACTGCTGATGATCATTGAGCGTCGCGCCGTGTTCCCATCGGCAATAACGAGACGATAAAGCTGTCGAGCGAGCCCTGGGTTCGCGACAAGGTCATGCCCTTGCGACGATGACCCGTGACCTCATTGCCACCTGGTGCCTGGGACCGCCCGGCAACTTCCAAAGAGATATCGCGGACGAGGCCATGGCTCCGAGTACATAGCTTCAAGAGTACATAGCTCCAATATTTGGCGCAGGCATTGGCTCTTGCAATGTCTCAGACCACGCCAATCAATTCCCTAGCGTCTCCTTTCGTCGGACAAATGCGATTTGTGCTATTAAGGAGATTCCTGAAGACTTTCTCAAGCAGGTCATCTAGAGTTTTAGCCTTCAGATGCATTTCAGAACATGTTCCCAAAGTTGGCGCCGGGGGACACCAGCGCGGCCCGGGGCCGGTCTTGTTCATCGCCAAGGTAATTCCGGAGTGACAACGGCACCGGACGGTGGGGCGGGCCGCCCAGAGCCGCGCCAGCGGGCCGCTCCGGTTAGGAAGCGGCCCCTTGCTTGAGGCGTCAGCACCTCAGCTGTTCCAGCGGAACTACTGCGGCTTTCTGGCGGTGCCCTTGCGAGATCACGACATTGGCGAAGGCGGGGCTGCGGTGGTTCATCGCTTCGTCGAGGGTGTGACGCAGGTCCTTCGGGTTCTCGACAAAGAAGCCCTTGCCGCTGAAGGCCTCATCATCCTGTCTTAGCGCGCGCAGCAGTATCAGACCTTGCGTACGGGTCCGGGATATTGGGCGACGATCGGGTCGGCGGTCACTAGCAGGATGCCCTCGACTGCCGATTGCGCTACGAGCATGCGATCGAAGGGGTCCTTGTGGATGGGCGGCAGATTGGCGATTGCCACAGCATGCTCGCTGGTGATCGCGAGCTCGTCATAGCCGTTGTCCAACAGGCCACGGCGAAGGAGCCGCGCATCGGCGCGAAAATCGGCGCGGCGAAGGCCGGATTTGATGGCGACTTCCCATAGGCTCGCCGCGCTGAACATGGGCTGGTTGCGACCGTCGTCGATCACCGTGCGGGCCCCGACCGGTAAACGCTCTGGCTGCCCTGCTGCCCACAGCAGCAATTGCGTATCCAACAGCAATTTCACGAAACGCCGCCGAACAGCTGCTCGATCTCGGCAGTTCCCATCCGGTCGAAATCGTCGGGCACCTCGATCTGCCCGGTCATGAACCCGAGCCGGCGCACCCGACCTGCCTCCGGTGTTTCCAGCGGCACCACCTTGACCAGCGGCTTGCCGGCCTTGGCGATTATGAATGGCTCGCCTTTGACTACCTGATCGAGGAGGCGGGAGAGGTGCGTTTTGGCCTCGTGGATATTGACGATCAGCATCGGCGTCCCCGACTAAACTAAGTGAGCTTAGTGGATTTGCAAAGGGCAGTCGCGCTCCTTTTCGTTGATCTTGCGAATCAAAAAGCCGCGCGGTACCCGCGCGGCATTTCTCGTGGGTGGCCGGGGTACGCCCGGCCACCGAGATGCACAGATTACGAGTGCCAGCGAAACTGCTGCGGCTTTCTGGCTGAGCCCTGCGAGAGCACGATGTTGACCAGCGCCGGGCCGCGGTGGTTCATCGCCTCGTCGAGGGCGCCGCGGATGTCCTTCGGGTCCTCGACAAAAAAGCCCTTGCCGCCAAAGGCTTCCATGACGCGGTCATAGCGCGCGCCGTAGATCAGCGAGTTGGGCTTCATGTTGAACATCGGATTTTCCGGGATCTCGGGCATGCCGGGACCGATCCCGCCATTGTTGAGCACGACGATCTTGACCGGCAGGTTGTAGCGCGCCAGCGTCTCCATCTCCATGCCGCTAAAGCCGATCGCCGAGTTGCCCGACAGGTGGATGACCGGACGGTCCGGGTGCACGATGGCGGCGGCGATCGCCTGGCCGAGGCCGAGGCCCATCGTGCCGTAGGTGCCGGCGTTGAGGCAGGCCTTGGCGCTGAACACCGGCAGCATCGTCAGGCCGATATCCATGGTACCCGCACCCTCGGCCGACAGGATCGAGTTCCGCGGCATCCAGGCGGCGATGTCCTTAAAGGCGCGGTAGTAGGTCGCCGGGGCGCTGTCGTCGTTGACCTGCGGCTGGATCTGGGCCGCGTTTTCCGACGACTTCTTGCTGATCATCTGCCGCCATGGCGATTCCTTGGGATGGAACCACTGGCGGCCGGCGAGTGCGGCGTTCATCTGCGCCATGATCGCCTTGCCGTCGCCGACGAGCGCCACATCGGTCGCCTTGTTGTGGCCGATCTCCTCGGGCGCGATGTCGAGCTGGATCACCTTGACGTCCGGCGCATAGCGCGGCGGTTGCCCGAAATGGAAAATCCAGTTGAAGCGGGCGCCCATCAGAAACACGACATCGGCGTTCTGCAACGCCAATGTGCGCGCCGCCGCGACCGACAGCGGATGGTCGTCGGGCATCACACCCTTGCCCATCGGCGAGCGCAGGAACGGCACTTGCGTCTTCTCGATAAAGGCGCGCACCTCACTTTCGGCGTTGGCCCAAGCCATCCCCTTGCCGACGAGGATGAGCGGCCGCTCGGCCCGCTCGAGCATGTTGAGCGCCGCGTCGACATTCTCCGGCGGGGCCTGGAAGCGCGGCGGGTCCGGGCATTTTTGCACCTGCACAACGTCCTTGTCGTCGCACTTGCCGGTGATGATGTCGTCGGGCATGTCGAGATAAGCCGCACCCGGACGGCCGTAGGTCGCGTTGCGGGTCGCCTCCGCGACATAATACGGGATCCGCTTTACGCTATCGATGGCGTGGGCGAATTTGCAGAGGGGTGCCGCGAGCAGCACCTGGCGCTCTTCCTGGAAAGCACCCATGCCGCGGCGATAGGTTTCCGAGGCGCCGCCGATCAGGATCATCGGCCAGCAATTCTGCTGCGCATCAGCAAGGCCGGCGAGGCCGTGCACGACGCCGGGGCCGGTCACCACGATGCAGGCGCCGGGCCGACCGGTCAGATAACCATACGCCCGCGCAGCATAGGAGGCAGCCTGCTCGTTGCGCATGCCGATATAGGCGACACCCTCCTTCTGCGCCGCGGCGGCGATCGGGCCGACCGGAAACCCGACGACGCCAAAGAGGTGGTTTATGCCCTGCTGCTTGAGGCTCCTCGCGATCAACGTGGCGCCGTCGACTTCGCTCATGCTTTTCCTCCTGTCTGATGGACGGACGCGTCACGTCCGGTTGGCGAATAACTCGTCACGGGGAGATTACGCATTTATGTCGGACCGGGGAAGGGACCCGGTCCGATCTCGACCGGAGAGCCCCCGCGCGGCGCGATTTCCCTAACCCGATCGGTTCGATCCAGCCGCGGCGAGACGAAGGCGCAGCGCGCGCATGAATGAATTTCCACCGCCGTTTGTCCGAGCAGTCTGCCGCGGACTGCTTACTCCGGTAACCGAAGGCGGTTTTTGCTCAGGGAAATAACGTCTTCCAAAATCCTCGTCGGAAAAGATGAAACCGTCCTCTTCACGGTCAAATGTCTCTTCCGACATGCCGGTCGTTCCTCCGATTGTGCTTGGCTTTCTTCCTATCACACAAAGGCTACCTGCATCCGTGAAACGGCGGAGACACTCGCGCATAGCTGGTCTACAATCAGTGCAAACCCGGGCAGTGCAAAGCCTGATCGTCAGCATCGCAATGGAAGCGGCCCAGCTGGCGCCCCCTTGTGAAGACCGGGCTTGCGCTTAGATAGAATTGATGTTAGAAACTCAATTATCGAAGCGATGTTTATGCGAATAAACTAAGCGAACGACCGCGTTGCCGAATTCCTCTGCCGATCCGCTGCCGACCGCCAATTTGAGCCCCGAAATTCCGCTGGCGGCCGCTCTTCCAGATCGCAGACAAGATATTGATATACAGGGGATTTACGTCGCCGAGAAAAGTGTTTGTCGGGCGCAAATTTGGTTTTTCCCCCGAGGACCAGGGGAATGCGAGTGAAGTGGGCGGCGCCAGATCCCGGGTGCCGATCTCAGCCCACTTGGTGGTGGATGAAATCGGCGATCAGGTTGAGCGCCCGCAGAGCGTCCGGCGCGGCGGGGTCCCGGGCGATGAAGGCATGAGGTTGGCCCTCGAAGCGGTGGAACGAGATCGCGCCGCCGGCCCTCGTGTATGCCGCGGCGAAGTTTGCCGCCATGTCCGGGGTCAGATTGTCGTCGGCGGTGCCCTGCATGATCAGAGCGGGAGGTTTCTCGATGGGTTCGCCTCGTTCGACCATCAGCTGGGGGTTGCCCTCGGCCATCGCGTCCTCGGAAGGCCAGAATTGGTGGTGTGCGTCCACCAGGCGTTCATTGCCGCGTTCCCGCACCGCGCGATAGCGCGCGAGCGGATCGGCGACCGGCCAGCAGACAACGGCGAATGCCAGACTGGCGTCGACCCCGGGCAGCGCGACCGAGGCATAGCGCGGATCGCGCGGACACAGCGCGTTGAGCAGCAGCAAATGTCCGCCCGAGGAGGTGCCGAGGCCACCGACTAGACCGGGGCGGGTCGCAAACCGTTCCGCGTTCGCCTTGAGGAAGCGGATGCCGAAATTAACGTCGGCGACGGTCTCGGGATAGCGCATGGCCGGCGGCATGCGGAAGTCGATCGAGAGCACCACGATGCCGTGGGCCGCCAGATATTCGCCGATAGCAATATTGTTCAGCCGGTCGCCCGCTGTCCACGCGCCGCCATGCACCTCCAATACCGCCGGGAACGGACCGGTGCCTTCCGGCGAGTAATGGCGGGCGAGCAGCGGCGCACCGCCCTCAGGGCGAAAATATTCGAGGTCTTCGCAGTGGACGGCCATCGTCGTCGCTCGGGATCGTTGGCGGAGAGACCGCCGAGCATATCACATCGGCGGCTTGACCCCATCCTTCTCGGCGGTCACACGAGCCGCGGAGAGACTGCCGTCGGGCTTCTTGAGCGCGACGATAAAGATTGCTGCACCCGGCTTCAGCAGGCTCGCATCGCCCGACCCATAACCGAAGACCGGCGTATCCGGCCCGACGATGATTTCCGACTCGTTCCCCTTGTAATTGACCTTCAGGGCCTGACCCTGCGGCGCGCCGGCGATGCCCGACACGGTAGCATTGGTCATCAAACTTTGCGGAATGAGGTCCCAGGGATATTGCCCCTCGCCCAGGCCGCGCATGGCCTCGGGGAAGATGCGCAACTCGACGGCGTGGTTCTTACCGTCGGTCCCCTTGGTCGACGTCGTGGCAACAAAGTCGCCCGACTTGACGTCGGCGAGGCTCTTTTTGACGAGATAGGCGACGGTGACATTCGGCGCGAGAACAATCGTCAATTCCTGACCGTCCCGTGACTTGACCGTCAGGTTCTGTCCATCGACTTTCTCGACCGTGCCGCGGACGCGTGTTGGCGTGCCCTCCGGGGCATTCTGGGCCGCGGCGGGCAGGGCTATCAGCGCAATCAGCGCGCCTGCAAGAAGCAACTTCGTCATGGCGGTCCCTTCGTTCGATCGCGATCGGAAGTGTTGGTTCCTATCACGAACAGCCCCGGTTTGCGTGCCGCCGCGTCTCACATTTTAGTGACTGCACGCCAGCCTTCGCCGGATTACGCCAACGTCAGGAGCGCAGCAGGCGATAGCGCGCGTCTAGTGTGGGCGGCCCGTCGCTCGCGACGATGCCGCGGCCTACCAGGTCGATCAAATGCGCGTGCACCGACCTTCCGGCCGCGCGGTGCAGCCCCGATTGAAGCCCCACATAGAGCCGATCGACGATCGCATCGATATGTCCGATACCGGCGGAGAGGCAGTCGAGAATGCCGGCCTCGCGTTCCCGGCGATGAGCGATGAAGGCGCGGACATGGGCTTGCGGTTCGGTGATCGCCGGTCCATGGGTCGGCCAATAGACCGCGTCACGGCGCCCCAACAATTTGTCGAGCGAGGCCAGGTAGGCGGCCATGTCGCCGTCAGGCGGCGAAATCACGCTCGTCGACCAGCCCATGACATGGTCGCCGCTAAACAGGATGCCTTTGTCCGGCAATGCGAAGCAGAGGTGGTTCGAGGTGTGGCCGGGGGTGTGGACCGCCTCGAAACGCCAGCCCTCGCCGGCGATAGCCTCGCCGTCGCGCACCGCCACATCGGGAACGAAGTCCCAGTCGCCGCCTTCCTCGACCCCGGGCTCGCCCCGTCTCCCACCGGCGTGCGGGCCGTAGCCGTAGGTCGGCGCCCCAGTCGCCGCCTTGAGCGGCGCGGCGGCCGGCGAATGGTCGCGATGGGTGTGGGTGATCAGGATGTGAGTGACGCGCTCGCCCGAGAGACCGGCGAGCAACGCCTCGACATGATCGGCAAGGTCGGGGCCGGGATCGATTACCGCAACCTCGCCGGTGCCGACGACGTATGTTCCGGTTCCTCGGAACGTGAAGGGGCTGGGGTTGCGGGCGACGATGCGGCGAACCCCCGATGCGACCGGCTCGAGCCGGCCGTATTCGAACGAGAACTCGCGGCGGAAGGGGATCTCGACAGCCATGGCCGGGAGAATACACCAGAGACCCTGGTTTGCCCCAGGGGTTCGCCTTGGGTCGCGAAACCCTCCAAGGGGGGAAGGATCGCCGCGCTCTCTCGCCTCCCCTGGCTTTGAGTTCTCACCCGAGGCCGACCGCGGCACCATCCCCCAGGGCTGCGAGCGCAGGCTCGTTGAGGCCCTCCGATTTTTCCTGGAAACTGGGGTAAGACAGCCCGCCGGATCAATCCGGTCGTGACGCCAAGGCAAAGGAAAGGCTCATCGCCATGAAGATCAAGCTGGACATCGATTGCACGCCCGACGAGATGCGCGAGTTTTTTGGGCTGCCGCAGTTGAAGCCGCTGCAAGAGGAATTGCTCAAAGAAGTGCAAGAGCGGCTGCAGGCGAACATCAAGGCGATGGACCCCGAGGCGATGTTGAAGACCTGGCTGCCGGCAACCCTCAAAGGGTTCGAGCAGCTGCAGGAAATGTTTCTGTCACGGATGGGCGGCGCCGGCGGCAAGCGAAAATAGCCGTGGCCATCGCGCTGCGCACTGCTCGCCTGCTGCTGCGCGGGTGGCACGACGATGACGTCGCAGCCTTTGCCGAGATGTCCGCCGATCCCACCGTCATGCAATACCTGGTGCCTCTGTCGGACCGCGGGTTGTCGGTCGAGGCCTGGGTAGCGCGGGCGCGCGCCCATTGGGACGAGCACGGCTTTGGGCAATGGGTCGTCGAGCTCCCCCGCGCAGCGAGCTTCATCGGCGTCGTCGGTCTCGGCAATGTTTCCTACGAGGCAGCGTTTACCCCAGCCGTGGAAGTCGCCTGGCGGCTCGCCCGAGCCTATTGGGGGCACGGCTACGCCACCGAGGCAGCCAGGGCCGCGCTCGATTACGGCTTTGGTGAGCTCGGTCTAAGCGAGATTATTGCGCTGACGGTTCCCGCCAACCAGCGCTCGCGCCGCGTCATGGAGCGGCTCGGCATGACCCGCGCGCCGGAGGACGATTTCGACCACCCACGCGTGCCGGAAGGTCCACTGAAACGGTGCGTGCTCTACAGATTGCGCAACACGAGCGCCACCTCGCCAGTCAGCCCGGCTGCCGCGTAGGCGGCGATTTGACGATCTCGCGTCGAGATCGGCATGCTTAATTGCCGCGCGGTGGCGATCAGTAGACGAAGCCGGATCGCCGTAAACCTGGCAACAGCAAAAGCGGGCTGTCGATTGCGATATCTGGCGTGAACGCAGCTTGCTTGATCGCGGGGGCCGCGAGCCCGCGGACAAGCCACGTTTTGGGATCGGGCAGGAAGTGGAGATGTTCGGACCTCTTGGACGACATCGTCGATCCAGGTGGCCGCTGGCGACCAGCCCGACGGAATGGCGGCCCAGCAGCTGGAGTAGACGCGCGCGCGGCTGCGGCTTGACATCGTGGTTGCCGGGCACAGCGCGAAAACCGCACTCCCAAACCGCGCATCAGCTCGGCGGCATACCGCAGATCCTCTTCGACATCGGCGCCGTCCGCGGTAACATCGCCCGTATGGATAACGAGGTCCGGGCGCTGCTCGGCGATCCAACGGGCGAGAAGCGCCCAGTTGTCGGTGAAATGCGGCAAGTTGCAACGCGCGAAGTGCATCATTATGATCGATTGCGTCGGTAGGATCGCCCCGGTCGGAGCGTAGCGCAGCCTGGTAGCGCATCAGCATGGGGTGCTGAGGGTCGTGAGTTCGAATCTCACCGCTCCGACCATCTCTCTCTTTTTTTCGCCGGCTCGCCGACGATCGAAGTATGGACGAGAAGGACGAAGGCATGAAGGCTCCCCAGGCCGAGCTCGAACCCTGGCAGTGGCCCGAGGAACAGTGGCGCAAACTCGTCAACCGTGTCCGCGCTGGGCGGCGATTGCGGCCAGCCGAGTGGCCAGGTGGCGCGCGGTGCGCCGTCGCGCTGTCGTTTGACAGTGATCACGAGACCAGCGACCTGCGCGATGGCGGCAAGTCGATTGGGCGCTTGGCCTGGGGCCAGTTCGGCAACCGGGTCGGCGTCCCGCGGATTCTCGACCTGCTCGGCAGATACGACGTCAAGGGTTCGTTCTACGTGCCGGCGGTGACGGCACTTCTCCATCCCGAGGAGCAGCGCCGGGTGGTGGCCGAAGGTCATGAAATCGGGATCCACGGCTGGATCCATGAGCTGAATTCGAGCCTGCCCTACGAGGCCGAACGCGACCTGATGAGGCGTTCGGCCGATACCCTTGAACAGATCGCCGGCGTGCGGCCGGTCGGTTTGCGCACACCTTCGTGGGACTTCAGTCAGCACACCCTGCAAATCGAGAAGGAGATGGGGTTGCTTTACGATTCCTCGCTGATGAGTGACGAGGATTGCTACGAACTGCTGCTCGACGGCGAGCCGGCAGGGATCGTCGAGCTTCCGGTCGAATGGGTGCGCGACGACGCGGTCTATTTCATGATGAACAGGTTTTCGGCACTGCGGCCTTATACGCCGCCGACCGACGTGCTCGATATTTTCCGGCGCGAGTTTGATGCCGCTTATGACGAGGGCGGCATTTTCCAGCTGACCATGCATCCACACGTAATTGGCTACCGCTCGCGGATCTGGATCCTCGAGGAGATTGTCCGTCACGCGAAAGCGCAAAAGGGAGTGTGGTTCGCCACCCATGCCGAGATTGTCGACTGGGCAAAGCAGCACGCAGCCTAAGACGGTCGAGGCGCAGGCCACGCCCACGCGGTGCGGCCATGTCGCGCTGATCGGCGCGCCGAACGCCGGCAAGTCGACGCTGCTCAACCGGCTTGTCGGGCGCAAGCTTGCGATCGTCACGCCCAAGCCGCAGACGACACGGACCCGGCTGCTCGGTATTGCGACCAAAGGTCCTACGCAGATCATCTATGTCGATACGCCGGGGATCTTTTCGCCGCGGCGCCGCCTTGATCGGGCGATGGTTGCCGCGGCCTGGTCAGGCGCGGAGGATGCCGACGAAACGGTGCTGCTGGTCGATGCCGCGCGCGGCGTTGACCGCGATACGCGCCGTATTCTCGAGCGACTGGACGAGCGCGGCCGGAAATCGATCCTCGCTTTGAACAAGATCGACCTGGTTCGGCGCGAAAGCTTGCTCGGTCTCGCCGACCACCTCTCCCGAGAAACCCGCTTCGATCCCGTCTTGATGATCTCGGCCCGCACCGGCGATGGAGTCGACGATCTCGAGCGGCATCTCGCCGCCGCCATGCCGCAAGGGCCGTGGCTGTTTCCCGAGGATCAGCTGTCCGACCTGCCCGAACGGATGATCGCCGCTGAAGTCACCCGCGAGCAGGTCTTTTTGCAGCTGCGCGACGAGTTGCCCTATGGCTCAACGGTCGAGACCGAGCAGTGGGTGGACAGAAACGACGGCAGTGCACGGATTGAGCAGGTAATCTTTGTCCAACGGACGAGCCAACGCGCGATCGTGCTCGGCCAGGGCGGGCAGCGGATCAAGGCGATCGGTGCCCGCGCCCGCGCCGAACTCGAGCGTATGCTCGAACGCCGCGTTCATTTGTTCCTGTTCGTCAAGGTGCGGGAGAACTGGGTCGAGGACCGCGAACGCTATGCGGCGCTCGGACTCGATTACGACATCTGATGCAGTGGCAGGATACGGGGTTTGTTCTCGCGGCTCGCCGTCACAGCGAGAGCGCCCTGATCGTCGAGCTCTTGACGCGCGAGCGCGGACGGCACGCCGGCCTGGTTCGCGGAGGGCAGTCGCCCAAAGCACGAGCGATGCTACAGCCGGGCAACGAGGTCGCCGCGACATGGCGTGGACGGCTGGACGAGCATCTCGGGACGATCGGTTGCGAGCTGGTGCGGTCCCATGCCGCACGGTTTCTCGACGATCCCCACCGGCTTGCCGGTCTCACCTCGGCGGTGGCGCTGATTTGCGCGGCGTTGCCGGAGCGCGAGCCGCACGGGGATGTCTACGTATCGTTGGCGCGGCTGATCGAAGCGCTCGATTCGGGCGTCGACTGGCCGGCGCAATATGTGCGGTGGGAGCAGGACCTCCTGGGCGCCTTGGGGTTTGGCCTGGATTTCGGCCGTTGCGCGGCATCGGGGGCGACGGCTGACCTCGCCTACGTGTCACCTCGCACGGGACGCGCGGTCTCGCGGACGGCCGGGCTACCCTATCACGATAAGCTGTTGCGTTTGCCCGAGTTTCTATGGCGCGATGCGCCGGCCGACGAGGCTCAACTCGTCCTGGGCATGACCCTAACCGGGCATTTCCTGGCGCATCACGTGTTCGCTCCTCAAGGCCGCGCCCTTCCACCGGCGCGAGTCCGGCTGGCCGAGCGCATACGGCAGGCTGCTGCAGCTGCTACGATCCGCAGCTGAGAATTCGGCACTTCTCGTCTACTCCAAGTAATCGACTCGAGGTATTCGACACATGCCCGCGACCGCCCTATCCGGCGAGGTCCGCAATGTGGACTTCGCCGATGCCCTCGGCGAACGCTATCTCTCCTATGCGCTTTCGACGATCATGTCCCGCTCGCTGCCCGATGTGCGCGACGGGCTGAAGCCGGTACACCGCCGGATTCTGCATGCGATGCAGCAGCTTCGCCTCGATCCGGCGTCGGGTTACAAGAAATGTGCCCGGGTGGTCGGCGATGTAATCGGCAAGTTCCACCCGCATGGCGAGTTAGCGGTTTACGACGCGCTGGTGCGCCTCGCGCAGGACTTTTCGCAGCGTTATCCGCTGGTCGACGGGCAAGGGAATTTCGGCAATATCGACGGCGATAACGCCGCGGCGATGCGCTACACCGAGAGTCGCCTTTCGCCCGTTGCGCAAGCAATGCTCGACGGCATCGACGAGGACGCCGTCGATTTCCGCTCGACCTACGACGGCGAGGACCGCGAGCCGGTCGTCTTGCCTGCGCGCTTTCCCAACCTGCTCGCCAACGGCGCCTCCGGCATCGCTGTCGGCATGGCGACCAGCATCCCGCCGCACAATGTCGCCGAGCTGTGCGCAGCTTTGCTGCACCTGATCGACCATCCGGCCTGTGCGGTCGACGAGATCGCGGCCCACATCCGCGGACCGGACTTTCCAACCGGCGGCCTCCTGGTCGAGTCGCCTGACAGTATTCACCAGGCCTATAAGACCGGTCGCGGCAGCTTCCGCCTGCGGGCGCGCTGGGCGATAGAGGCGCTGGGCCACGGGCTCTACCAGATCGTTGTCACCGAGGTGCCGTTTCAGGTGCAAAAGGGGCGGCTGATCGAAAAGATCGCAGCCCTCCTCGAAGAGAAAAAGCTGCCGCTTCTCGCCGATGTCCGGGACGAATTGACCGAGGACGTCCGCCTCGTCCTCGAGCCGAAGACACGCAATGTGGATGCGGAGATGCTGATGGAGCAGCTCTTTCGCCTGACCGAGCTCGAAACGCGCGTGCCGCTCAACCTCAACGTCCTCGATCCGCTCGGCGTGCCGCGGGTGATGAACCTGAAGGAGGCGCTGCGGGCCTTTCTCGACCATCGTCGGGTCGTGCTGCAACGCCGCAGCCGCCATCGTCTCGCGGGGGTCGCCCGACGCATGGAGATCCTGCGCGGCCAAATCATCGTCTATGTCAATCTCGACGAGGTAATCCGGATCATCCGCGAAGGCGATGACCCAAAGGCGGAGATGATCGTCCGCTGGGAGCTGACCGAGACCCAAGCCGAGGCGATCCTAAACATGCGGCTGCGCGCCTTGCGCCGCCTCGAGGAGATCGAGATCCGCAAGGAGCTCGACAGGCTCTCGGGCGAGGAAGCGCAACTAACCAGGCTGTTGTCGAGCGAACGGCGACAATGGCGTGCGATCGCCAAGGAGGTCGGAGAGACCTCCGCCGAGTTCGGCGGCGAGACCATGCTCGGCCGGCGCCGCACATCGCTGGCCGCCGCTCCCCAGCCCGCCGAGATTCCGGCCGAGGCGCTGGTCGAGCGCGAGGCGGTGACGGTGCTGTGCTCGGAAAAGGGCTGGATCCGCGCGGTCAAGGGGCACAACATCTCGGCCGCGGAGCAGAAATACAAGGAAGGCGACGGGCCGCGTTTTGCGGTTGCCGCAGAGACGACCGACCGGCTGATCGTGTTCGGCACCAACGGCCGCTTTTATACGATCGGGGTCGACCGGCTGCCGGGCGGGAGGGGCCAAGGTGAGCCGCTGCGATTGATGATCGATCTGCCGAACGAGCACGACATCGTTGCGATGTTCCCCTATCGGCCCGGCATGGAACTGCTCGTCGCCGCGAGCGACGGACGCGGCTTTGTCGTGGACGGCGAGGAGGCGGTGGCCCAGACCCGCGCCGGCAAGCAGGTGCTGACGCCGGCGGAAGGTACCGCTGCACGCATCTGTGCAAAGGCAGAAAGCGGCGACGCCGTAGCTTTTGTCGGCGACAACCGTCGGATGTTGATTGTCAAGCTCGACGAGATCCCGCTGATGACGCGCGGTCGCGGCGTCATCCTACAGCGCTACAAAGCGGGCGGGCTCGCCGACGCCAAGGTGTTCCGGCTGGCCGACGGACTGACGTGGCGCCAGGGAGAAAACCGCACTCGTACCGAGACCAATCTCGACGCATGGCTCGGCGCCCGTGGCGCCGCCGGGCGCCTCGTCCCCAATGGCTTCCCGCGGTCAAATCGATTTAGCTGACCGTGAACCTGGATTACCGGCTTATCGTTCAAATCCGGGCGAGTTCCTCGCCAAGGCGTTGCGAGCGCTGGCCTCACAGCGTAGTGGCGAACATGATGATCCCGGCGACGATGGCAGCTCCGCCAATTGTGATCCCTGAGTAAGTTAGCGCTTCGGGTTTGAGGTGCGCAGTTGCAGCGACACCCCATAGCAAGATGCCGAAAAGAACAAACACCGCCCCCAGGATTCTTTTGCGAGCCCTCCTGCGATGCCGTGCGATCCTTTCCGTGCCGCGGACTGCCATCAGGAACGACCCTTCCTTGCCGGACCTTTGCCCCCGCTCGTTGGTCGAAATGAGATTACGCGGCTCATCGGCAACGGAAAAGAGGATTAACCATGCCGAGCGACTCAAAGGCGAAAACCCGCCGGTCTTCCGCCCATAGCGATGCGAACGCGACCCCGCACCCGCACGCGAGGTGGTCTTGCCGGATAAACGAAACGGGCGCATGCTGACCGCTAGGCTCAGCTAGCACAGAGGGAGAAACCCATGCCCCGAATCAAGCACATCGCATTAACGACGAAGGATCCCGGAAAGACCGCGGCCTTCTATAAAGAAGCCTTCGGCCTGCAGGAGATCCGGCGCGCTCCAAACGGCGCCGTGTTCCTGACCGATGGCTACATCAACCTGGCGATTTTGAATTGGAAAACCGAGAAATCTGCCGACGTCGGCGCCAACGGACCTAACTACAGCGGGATCCACCACTTTGGGTTCGAGGTCGAAGACCTCAATGAGGCCGCAGCCAGACTAGAGCGTGCACAAGGCGAGCAGCTCGAGGAGAAGCCGGGGCTCGATAGGGAAATGGCTGCCGGCGGCCATCGCAATTTCGAGATGAAATGGGCCGGCCCCGATGGGGTGGTCATCGACATCTCCCACACCGGGTGGCAAACGAAATAGGCGGATTTGGGGAGGAAACATATGGCCGGTAACTTCACGATTTGCGTCGGGACCGTCGGAACGGGCGCGTGGGTCAGCCCGGATGGAGGTGAGAGCTGGCGGCAAGTGCGAGCGGGTCTGTGGGCCGAAAGCCGCATCTTCGGCTTCGCGGTGCATCCGAAACAACCGCGGACTATCCTGGCAGGCGCGGATGACGGGATCTACCAAAGCGAGGATGGCGGAGAGCGCTTCGAGCGGCTGGACTCGCCGATGAACACGCTCCATGTCTGGAAGGTCACCTACGACCCGACGGACCCGAACACGATCTTTGCAGGTACCCGACCGGCGGCGCTGCACCGATCGACCGATAGCGGGCGGCATTGGGAGAAGCTTCGCGCCGACATGGCCGATGAATGCCCGAATGTTCGCGTTCCTCGGGTGACGGCGCTGACCGTGGACCCGTCGGATCACCGCAACGTGTGGGCTGGTGTCGAGGTCGATGGCGTGCGACGCAGCCGCGACGGCGGAGAAAGCTGGACGCGCATCGCGGGTGGGCTCGACGATCCCGACATCCACGACACGGCGGTCAGCAGCAATGGCGCCACGACCGTGCTGACAAGCACCCCGAGAGAGATCTTCGCGAGCACCGACGGCGGCGAGAGCTGGCGCGGGTTGGGTGTCGGCAAGCACTTCCGCCTGCCCTACTGCCGCAGCCTGGCATTGAAGACCGACGATCCCAAGGTCCTTTTCGTCGCCACCGGCGACGGGGCGATCGGGAGTACCGGAGCGATCCAGCGCTCCAAGGACGGCGGTCAGAGTTGGCAGAGTCCGCCGCTGCCGGTCGAGCCCAATTCGCCGATCTGGGCCTTTGCGACCCATCCGGCGGAGCCCAACCGTATCCTTGCTTGCAGCCATTACGGCGAATTGTTCGCCAGCCACGACGCCGGCAATTCCTGGGTCAAGTTGCGCCGGGAATTCGCCGAAACCCGCGCTTTGACCTGGACCCCGAATTAGCTGCGACGAACTCGCACTATAGGGTTCGGCAGTCACGCCGGTTGGTCCGCCGAGCCCGGGAGGCTTTCGCGCGACAAAATAGCCACACCCGGCTGACGTCCGGGTGAAGCGACGGGAGGATCAGCTATGATCACTTCCCAAACGAGCCGACGTCCTCGGACCCCGAGGTCAAGTTCGGCCTCGACTGTGCGCGAAACCGTATGGCCGGCGTATCTCGGCATCACCGCAATCTTGGTCTTGATTGTTGTGGCGCTAGCCGGCGGAATCATCTGGTACAACCTACGTAAATCGACAGACCTGATGGTCGGCGCGGCGGAGCGTCAGATGATCGAGCGAGACGCCATGATCTCGGATCGGATCAGGCTGCTCTACGACCCGTTGTACGCGATCGTCGGCATCGCGTCTCAAGTGCCCGAGATGAAGGCGCCGATTAACGAGAATGGTCACATCGGGATGCCGATGCTGCTGCGGACTCTACGGTTCTACCCGCAGATCTTCTCGCTGTTTGTCGGCTTCGAAAACAGCGATTTCTTCTCGGTCGCTCATGCCGCCGGCGAATCCCGCTCGCGCTTTCGTAGTTTCCTCGGAGCGCCGGAGAACGCCGCCTTCTCAAATAGAATAATCACGCGCCGCAGCGACGGTATGCGGGTCGAACGCTGGGTTTTTATCGACGACGACGGTCTCGAGGTTGGACAGCGCGACCCCATGCCAACGAGCTTCGACCCTCGCGCTCGCCCGTGGTACGCGCCGGCGCTGCGCAGCGACCACGTGGAGCTGAGCGACCTCTTTATGTTTGCCGCTAACAACGAACCGGGTTTCACATTGAGCCGCGCCTTCCACGCTGCCATGCCCGGTGTTTTCGGCGCCAGTCTTGCAGCGACCGACTTATCGGATTTTCTGAACAAACAGCGCATCACCGAGAGCAGTCTCTGCTTCATATTTACCCGAGCCGGCGAGGTCGTGGCATATCCGGACCAGGCCCGAATGGCGGCGGTTGTGCCGCAGACCGGTGACACAATGGTGGCGTTGCCGGAGTTATCGGAGCTGAAGGATCCTGTCGCCGACGGGTTGGTCGCGGCATACCGGGAGAGCAGCGCTCCGGGAAACTTTGTATACAACGTCGGCGGCCGGAGCTATATCGGCCGCGTCGTCGAGATCCCGGCTCGTTACGGTCGTGACCAGCTGTTGGGCATCGCCGTACCGCTCGACGAGATCGAGCATCCCGTGATCTCATTGCGTAACCAGACGCTACTCTACTCGATCGCGTTTCTCGTCTTTGCGCTGCCGCTCTATGTAACGTTGATCGTCTACTGGATCGATCGCAGATTGGCGCGCCGCCCGACGCCGTTTCGCGCAATCGACAATGAGTAGCGTGAAAGCGTTGACGACGCCCGGAAGAAGGCTGACAGTTGACCGATGCGACTTACGCCGCGCACGGCGGTAATCGACCACGACCAGGAGGAAGCTTATGCCTGACGACCTTACGCTCGATGCCATCGGCAGAACCACAACAGCCCAACGCGGCGCGCTGAGCGGCGTGCGAGTGGTGGATCTGACCCAATTCGAGGCCGGGACGTCCTGCACCCTGACCTTGGGATGGCTCGGCGCCGAGGTGATCAAGGTCGAGGAGCCGACCAGGGGCGAGCAGGGCCGCGGCGCGTCGACCGACAAAAAGGGCGTCGATTCCCAATACTTCATGCTGCTCAACGCCAACAAGAAGAGCGTCACCGCCAATCTGAAGACCGACAAAGGGCGCGCCATTCTGCGCGGGCTGATCGAAAAGGCCGATGTCTTTGCCGAGAATTTCGCCCCCGGGGTCATCGAACGGCTCGGCTTTGGCTATGACGTCGTCCGCGAAATCAACCCCCGCATCATCTATGTCTCGGTCAAGGGCTTCGGCGACGACGGCCCCTACAAGAATTACCTCGCCTTTGACATGATTGCGCAAGCGACCGGCGGTGCCATGTCGATCACCGGCGAGCCCGACGGCCGCCCGATCAAGCCGGGCCCGACGATCGGCGATACCGGCACGGGCCTCCACGCTGCGATCGGCGTCCTTGCGGCCCTCTATCAGCGCCAGTTCACCGGCGAGGGCCAGCTGATCCGATGCGCGATGCAGGACTGCGTCATCAATTACGGCCGTATTTCCTATGCTGCCCAGTATTTGTGGGGTCATGCTGCTCCGCGCATGGGCAATCAGAGCATCATGGGCACCAATTCGCCAAGCGAGACCTATCCGTGCAAGGGCGGCGGGCCAAACGACTACTGCTATATCTATACTTCGCGTGCCAACCAACAGCATTGGGAACGCATCTTAAAGATGATGGGGCGCGAGGACCTGAGCGGCGATCCGCGTTTCGACAGCCCGGAGGAGCGGTTCAAGAACCGTCATGTGGTCGACGAAATGCTTTCTGAATGGACCATTCAGTACGACAAGCTCGAGGTCATGCGGCGACTCGGCGAGCAGGGTATTCCCGCCGGCGCGGTGATGGATACGATGGAGCTGTCGAACGATCCGGACCTCAATCGGCGCGAAATCTTTGTCACCGTCAAGCATCCGGTGCGCGGCGACTTCAAGATGCCGGGCTGGCCGGTCAAGATGAGCACCTCAAAAGTGCCGATCACCGCTGCACCTCTGCTCGGCGCGGACACCGAGGCCGTCTACAGCAGCTTGCTGGGGCTGAGCAAAGATGAGATTGCCGCCCTGCGCGAAGAAAAAGCTATCTGAGCCGACACCCTCCCTGTCTTCCTCCCTCGCATGTGGGAGGAAGACGGGAGAGCATCGGGGGACCGGACAGGATGAATACAACTGGCGGGGGCCCGACAGACACTACCCCCGTACACCTTCGCTGGGAGCCGGCCCAGAGCTACCCGGATCCCGCAATCCAGACACTCGATCCGCGCTTCGACGAGATCAAGCCGCCGATGAACTCAGGCCTCGATCGTGTCGCGACCGGATTTCGTTGGGCCGAAGGCCCGGTGTGGTTTGGTGACGGCCGTTACCTGCTATGGAGCGACATCCCCAACAACCGCATCATGAAGTGGGAGGAAGAGACCGGTGCCGCTAGCGTGTTTCGCAAACCGTCAAACCATGCCAACGGCAACACGCGCGATCGGCAAGGCCGCCTGGTCACTTGCGAGCACGAAGGTCGGCGCGTCACCCGGACGGAATATGATGGCTCGATCACCGTCATTCTCGACCGGTTTGATGGCAAGCGGCTCAATTCGCCCAATGACGTTATCGTCAAATCGGACAATTCGATCTGGTTCAGCGACCCGGCGTTTGGCATTTTGGGCAACTACGAGGGCGAAAAAGCCCCGCCCGAATTGCCGACCAACGTCTACCGGGTCGACGGTAAGACGGGCCAGGCGTCCGTGGTCGCAGGGGATATCAACTTCCCGAACGGGCTGTGCTTCTCCCCCGACGAGTCCAAGCTCTACCTCGTCGAATCGCGCTCCCGGCCGACGCGTCTGATTCATGTCTATGATGTGGTCGAAGACGGCACAAAGCTTGTCAACGGCCGCGTTTTCGTCAACGCCGGGGAAGGAAGCCCAGACGGGTTCCGCTGCGATGTCGACGGCAATCTGTGGTGCGGTTGGGGTGGCAGCGAGACGCTGAATGGCGTCGTCGTGTTTGCCCCCGACGGGACGATGATCGGCCGCATCGCCCTTCCCGAACGCTGTGCCAATCTGTGCTTCGGCGGGCGTAAGCGGAACCGGCTGATGATGGCCGCCAGTCGATCGATTTACTCCGTTTATGTGAACACCCAGGGTACAGCAGGCGGCTGATTTTCGGCGCTCGGGTACTCCCGGGAAATTTCTTTTAAGCTGCGCTGTTCAACCGCTGGAGGAACGGATGAAACGCGTATTGTTGCTCTGCTTATTGCTGACGGTTGCAGCTTGCGCTACGCCGCCGCCACCACCTCCGCCGGCACCGCCCCCTGCCCCGCCGCCACCGCCGGTTTTCCTGGTCTTCTTTGACTGGGATAGCGCCGTAGTGGGTCCGAGTGGGCGGGAAGTCATCGGGCTGGCCGCGCAGACGTATAAAGCGGGATCCCCCGTAAATGTTCAAGTCACTGGGTTTACCGACACCTCGGGCTCGGCCGACTACAACCAGCGACTGTCCGTGCGGCGGGCCGACGCTGTAGCCGCCGTATTGGTACAGGACGGGGTGCCACAGAACGCTCTCGTGGTCGCCGGGCGGGGCCAGAACGACTTGCGCGTTCCGACCCCTGACGGGGTGCGCGAACCGCAGAACCGCCGCGTCGAGATCGTCGAAGGTGGCCCGCCGGGCCCAGTGTCGATGCGGTAATTCCGCTCGGACAAGAGAGGGCGCCGACGGCGCCCTTTTTTCATGCCGGAGAAACAACCGGCCGCCTCAATCTCCCCGCGCCTAAACTTCCTCGTATGCGAGGCGGCGGATTTTCTCCAAATTGCGGCCTTCGATGCGAATCAGCCTGGTCGAACCGCTGCGGCTGGGCGAGTGGAGATCGCCTTCATTGTAGACGTGAGCTACGCCCGGCGTGAGGGTGTATTTTCTGACCAGGCGCACCTTGCCGGGCTTATCCTCCGCTGCCGGCTCGACCAGCGCCCAGTCACTCATTACCGTCTCGCCGCGCGCCTGACCGTAGATCGCCCAACTCGGGCCGTGATCGTGCGGCTTGCTCTCTCTCGCGCCATGGTTGACATGGCCCAGAATGCAGAACCCGAGTTCCGGATCCTCGTAGAGGATCTTCCGCTCCGGAACGTCGTCGCCGAGATGAGTGGCGACGAACGCGTCGTCCTTCAGAACCTCCTCGACGAGCGCGCAGACCTTCCTGCGGCCGGCGGCTCCGGGATCATCCGCCAGAATGCGATGACATGCGTTCGAGAACTGCCCGAGAGTATATCCCATCGACCACCTCCTCTTTGCCAAGGTCGCGCTTTACGTTGGTAGCGGCGAGCCTATCCTTGCGGCAGGGTTCGCACAAGATCCGGGGCGCGCCACACGCGAGCTGCGTCGAGCGATATTCTCCCGGATTGCGTGCGCGATCAGAGGAGGGTGACTCAATGGACCACAATGCCGACGCGCCTGCGCAACCAGTGGACGGCGCCGTCGAGGGTGCCCGGCAGCGTATCGCGCGCCTGGTGCTTGCTGCGGGGCTGGTTCTGCTCGGGCTGTGGATTTTGCACCGATACCTCGCTGCGCTCGCCTGGGCCGCGGTATTGGCGATCGCCCTCTGGCCGCTCTATCAGCGCTTGGTTCGCGCGCTCGCGGGGCACGGCGAGCGAATCTTCGCGCCATTCATCCTAACGCTGTCGATCGGATTGGTCTTCATCGTGCCGTTCATCTATGGGGCGGTGGAGGTGGCGCGCGAGACGCACGTCTTTGTTCAATATCTCGTCGATGCGCGACACACCGGGATTCCGGTGCCGGAGTGGGTGCCGCAGCTTCCCGGCATCGGCTACCCGCTCGAGGAGTGGTGGCGCAACAATTTAAGCGATCCCAAGGCGGCCGAAGAGCTGCTGGGACGCATCTACTCGCGGGTTCCGGCGGAATCGGCTCGCGAAGTCGGCGGAGAGATCGTTCATCGGCTGATCCTCTTCGGGTTCACCTTGCTCACCCTGTTCTTCCTGTTTCGAGATGGCACCGCCTTGAGCCGGCGGCTGATTGAACTGAGCGATCGCTTGCTGGGCGCCCAGGGCGAGCGGATCGGGCGACACATGATCCAGGCGGTGCTCGGAACCGTGAACGGCTTGGTGCTCGTGGGACTGGCTGAGGGTGTCCTCCTCGGCATCGCCTATATTCTCGCTGGTTTGCCGCATCCCGTGACGATCGCCGTACTGACGGGCATACTCGCGGTGATCCCGTTCGGTGCGCCGGTCGTGTTTGGCGCCGCCGCGTTGTACCTAGTAGCGGCCGGCAGCGCGGCCGCCGCAGCCGCCGTGTTCGGTTTTGGGGTTGCTGTTGTCTTTGTCGCCGATCACTTCGTCCGGCCCGTCCTAATCGGAGGAGCGGTCCGGCTGCCGTTCCTGTGGGTGCTGCTGGGCATCCTCGGCGGATTGGAGACCTTTGGGATATTGGGGCTTTTTCTCGGCCCTGCGGTCATGGCCGCACTGATCTCGCTATGGCGGGAATGGACCGATCCCGACCCGCCGGGCATCGCCTGACCCGGTAGCCGATTTCCCGGGATCATTGGAATCAGAAAAAGCGTTACGACTGGGCAACGCAATCGGAAAATGCTGCTATAATGGTCAACAGGGTTGCGGACTTGGCCTTGCCGGCATGCTGTCCTCCGCTGATAATGCAGCGGCTGCCCCGACGGTTCGCGACCGCTCTCGCCGTATGGAATGTTGGAGGATGCATGAAATACGTTTGCGACGCCCCGGGCGGGAAAACCTGGTTCCGGATCGAGACCGAAGCCGAGGCCGCCACTGAATCGGACGGCATGCGCCACGCCGTCGAAAAGTTTTTTCGCAAGGAGCAGGAGAAGGCGATTCAGACCTTTCAGCCATTATCCAAGGTGAACTTTGAGCAGGAGATTGGTCTCAAGGCGCATGTTCAGCGCGAGATGCCGCTATTCTTGACCTTGCGCGACGACGAAGGCAACCCGCTGGTCACCGCGATGCTCCCGCCAGGTGGGCGGGATGACCGGAGCTTCCGGCCGATCATTGTCGGCATGGCGAACGCCGACCCTTATGCCGACCACGCCGACGCGATCAAAGCGCTCGGCCAACATTTCGGCCTCGCCCTCGAGAGGGGGCGCTGCTACCCGTACCGGCGCGATTGAGGCCGTATCCCGACGGGGGCTGGAGCGAGTGGGGTCCTCAGGTGGCGTGAAAGAGCAGCGTCCTCAGCTCGATGTTTTCGCGCGGTAGCACATCGGGCGGAGCGGTCGGGTCCTCAACAGCTGAGTGAGCGGTAAAGCGTGCCTTATCCCGCCTTGTCCACCCGCATCTCGGGTACATAGAACCAACGGTGCGCCGGGTTGTATCTGACGCGGTAGGTCTCGCCCGTCCGATCGCGATAGACCAAGTCGGGAGGCACGAAGTCGCTGGCCGCACGTCGGCGTGCTTGAAGGCGCGGAGGTGGCCTGTCGCCGCCACACTCGCGGCCGGGTGTATCGGGCTGTTGGCTTTCGAGGGCGAGCGGCCGGAGCCCGGATTGGCGCGCCGCCTCTCGTGCCAGCGCCGTCGCGCTCGGCGTGGCACTCCTGGAGCTTTTGCTCCGGCCGACTATCCGACACAGGCAACGGTATGGAGTCTCTATCAGGACTGCCGACCATCAGACCTTGGTTCCCGGTTTTCCGCCGTTTTCCCGGTATCGCCGGGCCGAAAATACCCGGTTGCAGGTCGGACGATGGTCCAATATCGCCCGCTCTCAGCCTTTGATTATGAACACTTTTGATGGTGATGATGGCCGATTATTGCGGCCGGTGCGGTTTTTTGTCGGGAATTTCCTGTCAAACCGGGAAATTCGACGACTCTGCGAGCGACAAGAAGGGCGTCCAAAGACGTCCCCCGTCCGCCGTGAGGCCGGACTTCAGGTCTTGTAGTTGGAGAGCCGCGCGGTTGCCGCTGGACGCGGCTCCTCCACCCGCCCGCGCAAGGTCAGGAGCCCGCAGAGGAAGGCGAGCGTCAACGAGGCGCCGACGACCGCCACCATCGCGATCGCGTTGTCCCGCGGCAGCAGGCCGAGCAGTACCGTCCCGAGTGCGGCGACCGTCATTTGCATAAAACCCAGCAGACCCGATGCGGTTCCGGCGATCCGCGGATAGACGCTGAGCCCGGCGGCCACACCGGGTGGCTGGCTCATGCCGTTGCCGACCGAGCTGATCGCCATCGGGACAAAGAGTGCCCACGGCGTCAAATCGTGGAGACACCAGAGGGCCAGCATGACCCCGGAGGCGAGTGATAACGCGAGGCCCAGGATGAACAGACGCACACTGCCGAGCAGCACCGACAATCGCACGACCCCGGCATTGCCGAGGATGTAGCCGGCCATCGGCAACAGGATCATCAAACCGTAGGTGCTCGGGGGCTCGTGCAGCAGCTCTGCCAGCAGGTACGGTGCGGCCGCTAGGAACGTGAACCAGGAGGCGCTGGTGAATGCCGTAGCAAAGGCGATACTGAGAAAGGCCGGAGAATGCAGCAGCAGGATGAAGGAGCCTATCATGCTGACGAGGTTCACTGGTGCCGGCGCGTGGGTCTCTTTGAGCTTGAGCCCCGTCAGGATTAGGACCGCCGTCCCGACCATGCCGAGCAGGACAAAATCGGCGCGCCAGCCGCCCCATTGCGCGAGATAGGCGCCGATCGCCGGCGACAGCGATGGCGCCAGGCTCGTCACCATCATGATCGTCGCTAAGGCGGCCGCCGAGCGCTCGCGGTCGTAGACGTCGCGCACGATCGCCCGGCCCAGTACCATTCCTGCGCAACCGCCCAGCGCCTGAAGCGTACGCCCGATAATCAGCACCGACAGAGACCATGCGACCCCGCACAGCACCGTGCCGACGAGGAACACCGCGAGCCCCGCGATCAGCACCGGACGCCGCCCAAAGCGATCGGAGACCGGACCATAGACCAGCTGCCCGGTCGCGATCCCGGCGAGAAACAAGGTCAGCACCAGCTGGACGCCGGCAGGTGCCGCATGGAAATCCGCCGCGAGCAACGGAAACGCCGGCACCAGCATATGCAGCGCTGCGGGCGCAATCGCGGTAACGAGGGCCAGCAGAGCGATCGGCGGTACGCGAGGGCTTACCCCGCCGTCGGGGCGCGCTATCGGCACGACGAGGGGAAGACAGTCAGAACGGCACCGTGCCTCGGACGACGCTGCGGTGCATGACGCGCCGGTACTTTCCCATGTCGTAATTGGCGACCGCGCGATGGAGCAGGCAGCGGTTGTCCCACATCACGAGTTCACCCCTCCGCCAGCGGTGCGTATAGACGAATTGCCGCTGCGTCGCGTGCTCGAGCAGTTCGTCGAGGAGGGCGGCTCCCTCTGCCTCAGGCATGCCTTGGATGTGCGAGGCATGGTTGCCGAGGTAGAGCGCCCTGTGGCCCGTCTCCGGATGGGTCCGCACCAGCGGGTGATCGACCGGAGGATCCTCGCGCATTGCTGCGATCGATTTACCCCCGCTCGCCCCCCAACAAAAGACCACGCGCAGTCCGGCAATGCGCCGCTGTGTTTCTTCCGACAACGCCGCGTAGCCCATCAAGGTGTTCGCGAACTCGGTATCTCCGCCCGACGGTGGAAGCTCTATAGCATGGAGCATCGTCAGCAAAGGCGGCACCGCATAGTAGGATTTGTCTGTGTGCCAACGATAATTGCTGACGGCAGAAGACGACCTGTCGACGGGGTTGCCGTCTTTGTCGAGATTGGAGATCACATGGGCGACCGCATGCCGCTTGTCTCCCGATTGACGGCCGCCATGCGACTCGACCTCGCCGAAGTTCCGTGCGTATTCGTATTGCCGTTCTCTGGTTAGCGCCTGACCGGGGAACACGACGACGTGGTGATCGCGAAGGGCCTCGGCAATGTGCGCCTTCGATTCCAGCGACAGCGGTTTTGCGAGATCGATGCCGGTGATTGCGACCCCGCCAGCCGCCGACAAGCGCGGCCCTACGACAAGACCCATGTGCGTTCCCTCGCCGGTCGACACAGCCTACGGAGGTAGTTCAAAAATCCGTGCAGCGACCGTTATATTCCCAGTCTCCGTAACGGGTCGGCTCCGGGCCCGGTGGGCCGCCGATCTCTCGCGGCTGGGCCACGGGCGCTTGCACCTTCCGGGCCGGCGCGGCGGGCTGCGCCTCATCCTTATCATGCGTTCGGTCGTTCATGACGGGAATATGGGCCCGGAGCCGTCTCTCGCTCAACCGTTTCGGTGATGCCGGAAGGGATGACTCCGTGCGATTAAGCAAAATCTCGGAACGAAACTTGAAGCCGAGCGTTCGACTTGGCAATTTCGGCCTACCAGGCTCCGGCGCTACTAACGTTCGGATAAACGAACCTTGATGTCCCAAGCGCCAACCGCGCGGACCGTTGCGCTCGACCTGATCGGTACGGTGCTTCGCCGCAAGCGGCCGCTCGACGATGCGATCGAGGACAATCCGGCGATGCACGAACTGGCGGGTCGCGACCGCGCGTTCGCGCGCCTGCTGGTGGCGACAGTGTTGCGGCGCCTCGGCCAGATCGATGCGTTGATCGCTGATTGTCTCAACACCCCGTTGGCGCCGCGGGC
Organism: uncultured Alphaproteobacteria bacterium; assembly: GCA_963703745.1. Lineage (GTDB taxonomy): Bacteria > Pseudomonadota > Alphaproteobacteria > ATCC43930 > CGMCC-115725 > AP-15. The sequence continues at coordinate 782,739 of CAVPFL010000005.1, forward strand.
GGCCACGGTGCACGATATATTGCGGCTCGGGGTCGCCCAACTTTCGTTTTTGCGGACCCCACCTCACGCGGCGGTAGCGACCAGTGTCGATCTCGCCCATAGCCGGGGATACTTGTCGCATAAGGGGCTCGTCAATGCTGTGCTGCGGCGCTTAAGCATCGAGGGAGCCGCGCGCATCGATCAGCAGGATGTCCCCCGGCTGAACACGCCGGACTGGCTGTGGCAATCGTGGAGCCGGGCCTATGGCGAGCCCCTCGCGCGAGCCATCGCGGCTTCGCACGTGAAGGAGGCTCCGCTTGATATGACGTTGCGCCAGGATGCCGAGGCCTGGTGTGACAAGCTCCAAGGAATATTGCTGCCGACCGGCACGCTGCGCCGGGCAGCCGGCGGTTCTCTCGTCACGTTGCCGGGCTATACCGAGGGTGCCTGGTGGGTTCAGGACGCCGCCGCTGCACTGCCGGCGCGCTTGTTTGGTGTCCTCGGCGGACGCGAGGTGATTGACCTCTGCGCCGCGCCAGGCGGCAAGACCGCCCAGCTTGCCGCCGCTGGCGCCCGGGTGACAGCGGTCGATCGCTCGACCCGTCGCCTCGAGCGGCTCGTTGCAAACCTCCAGCGTCTCGCTCTGCCGATCGAGGCGGTGGCGGCGGACGCGCTGACATGGCGCCCGGCGAGGCCGGTCGACGCGGTGCTGCTCGACGCCCCCTGCAGCACCACCGGGGCGATCCGCCGGCATCCGGATGTCCCGCATCTGAAAACGCCGGACGATGTCGCGCGCCTAGCTGTGGTGCAGGACAATCTGCTCCGCGCGGCGATCGATATGCTGCGGCCGGGGGGTACCTTGGTCTATTGCACCTGCTCGCTCGAGCCCGAAGAGGGGCCGGATCGAATCGCCGGACTGCTGGGTGCCGGCGCGCCGGTCCTTCGGCGAGCGATCGATCCCGGTGAGATCGGCGGCCGACCCGAATGGATCACCGTTGAGGGCGATCTGCGGACGTTGCCCTGCCACTTCGACGAATACGACGGCATCGACGGCTTCTTCTGCACGCGGCTAGTCAAGGACGGTGCGCCAGCCTCAAACAGATGACCGCAACGGCGTTGTCGGTGAGTTCCATTCGCCGGCGCTGACGGCCCGCTCGCTTGCGGCATTGCCGTTTCCTTGTTACGAAAAGGAATGGGGTTTCCGGTCCGGCGCGCCATCAGTGACCTGTGGGTTGCTCGGCCTGCGCGGTTTTGCGGGCCGGACCCGACGCGATGACGCGGGTTCCGACCAACAACTCAGTTGGAGCCATCCACCGGCACCTGGCCGGCGATGCTCCCGGACTGTTGACGCGGCTGCGCCGCGAGACGCTTCAAATGCTCGCCGCCGGGCCGCTCTATCGTCACACCCTGATCGGCCCGGTTCCCGGCGACCTTAGGGTGCGCATCGGTTTGCGCTGGCCGGGCGACCCCAAGCGTGGCGCGGCAATCGCCGGCGGCGAGATCGAGCTTGGCGGAGAACTGATCCGCAATCCCGCGCCACGTTGGCTCCCGCCTTCGGCTGGTGCGGAGTGGATCGCCGCCTGGCATAGCTTTGGCTGGATCGCCGATCTCACCACCGCGGGCGGGCCTACGCGCGATGCTGCGGGCGATATGGTGCAGAGCTGGTTGCGCGAGAATACCGCTTGGCATTGCATCGTATGGCGCTCCGATGTCCTGGCAACGCGGGTCTTCGCTTGGATCGCGCACTTCGACGAGATCGTCAGACGCGATCAGGATCACACGCTGCGCCGCGCGATGTTGACGAGCATCGCCGCCCAATTGCGCCATCTGGCCCGGACAGCAACGTGGGAAGTCGCCGGCGCCGCGCGGCTGCGCGCGCTCAAGGGCCTGATCGCGGGCCGAGCAGCGCTCGGCGATTCCGGGACGCGGCTCACCAAGGTGCTGAAAGCGCTGGAGCGCGAGGTCCAGGTCCAGATTCTTCCAGATGGCGGCCACCTGTCACGCAATCCCTCGTTGCAGCTTCAGGTTCTGCAGGATCTGATCGATACGCGCGCCGTATTGCGGGCAGCGCAGATCGAGACACCCGGCGGACTGCAGCACGCGATCGAGCGAATGGCGCCGATACTTCGTTTTTTCCGGCATGGAGACCGCCGCCTCGCGCTGTTCAATGACTCGCTGGAGGAGGACGGGGTTCTGATCGACCTGGTGCTGACGCGGTCCGAGACCAAGGGAGGCGCACCAACACAAGCGCTCCAGACCGGCTTCGATCGGTTGCAGGCCGGCAGGAGCCTGGCGATCATGGATACCGGGAGATCGCCACCGAGAGGTTTCGATGCGGTCGCCCACTCTGGCATGCTGTCTTTTGAGATGAGCCACGAGCGCGAGCGCATCATCGTCAATTGCGGCGCCTATCGCGGACCCAAATCGAGCTGGTCGCGCGTGGCACGCGCGAGTGCGGCGCACTCGGTGCTCGTAGTGGCCGACACCAACTCGGTCGAAATCCGGGAGGATGGCACGCTCGGCCGCTGCCCAGCTTCGATCGCTCGTGAGCGCGCCGAGCATGAAGGCCAGCAATGGATCTCGGCAATACATGAGGGCTATCGCGAGCGGTTTGGCCTGACCTATGCGCGACAGCTCTTTCTCGCCGCTGATGGCGAGGATCTACGCGGCGAGGAGCGGCTGACCGGCCGATCTGACGCAGCCTTTGCCGTGCGCTTCCACCTGCATCCTTCGGTGCAAGCCTCGCTGGCCCAAGAAGGCTCGGTTTTGCTTCGATTGCCAAGCGGGATGTGCTGGCGGCTGCGCGCCGCCGGAGCCGAAATGAGCCTCGGCGAGAGCGTGTATCTTGGCTCGGGCAAGGCGCAAAAAACCCAGCAGGTGGTGTTAAGCGGAACGGTCGGAGCGGAAGGCACGGCAGTCCGTTGGGCGCTGCGTCGCGAGCCGAAAGCAGGCCCGCGCGACGAGCTTTCCGGGAGTCGGTCAACGGGGAATGGCTAACGCGCTCTTGCCGGCCGCGGTGGCCGTTGCGACCGGCTTTTTGTGTTGGCTCGCTACAGGGGCACTAATCCCGATCCTGCGTCGACGAGACATGCTCGATTACCCAAACGAGCGATCATCACATTTCGCTCCGACGCCGCGAGGCGGCGGGATCGCCGTAACGGGTTCGATCCTGCTCACGTGGATCGCCCTCGACAAGGCGGGCTTGGTCGCCTGGAGCGTGATCGGCATTACGCTGGGTGCCAGTCTTTTGGCGCTCGTCTCCTGGATCGACGACTTGCGCGGCCTTTCACCGGGGATCCGGCTGGTGGCGCAGAGTGCTGCGGTGACGATCGGTATCCTGGTACTGCCCGGCACGCATGGCGCTCTCGAAACTTGGTTGGGTCCGACGCTTTATTTCGCTGCGGCAGGCCTTGTGTGGGTCTGGTGGATCAACCTGTTCAATTTCATGGACGGGATCGATGGGCTCGCCGTAAGTGAAGCTGCGGCAATCTGCGGCGGGTTGCTGCTCTTCGCCGTGATCGGTAGTGGCGCCGATCCGACCGCGGCGTTGCTCGCCGCCGGCATGATCGGTGCCGTGATCGGGTTTCTTGTGTGGAACTGGTCACCCGCGCGGATCTTTCTTGGCGATGTCGGCAGCGTACCGCTCGGCTATCTGTCCGGGTTTCTGTTGCTGGACCTGGCCACTCGCGGTCGCTGGAAGATAGCGCTAATTCTGCCGCTCTACTTCCTCGCGGACGCCAGCATCACTCTCCTTCGCCGGCTGCTGGCAGGTGAGCGCGTTTGGAAACCGCATCGCCGGCATTTTTACCAGCAGGCAGTGCGCAACGGGCTCGCTCACACCGCGGTGGTCAAGCGTGTGATCGCCGCCAATCTTTTGCTGATCGGGTGCGGTTGGGCGGCGGAAAATGGGCGGGCTGTGTTTTCGCTGGGTGCGGCAATCGTGATTGTCGCTGTCCTATTGGTCGCCCTTGCGTCTGGGCGATGATTCGGCTTGCTCTTGCCCGAGTATTCAAAGGCTACCGCGCCCCGGTAGTCGCCGAATGACCTTCGGGAGATGGTTGCGCCGGCCGCTTTCGCCCGGCACACTCCGGCATGCACAATCAGTTATGGATTTCGGCATGCGGCGTCCGTGCACCATCGGCCTCCTATCGGTTCTCCTCGCAAACCTCGCCGGGGGTTGCACCCCTTATATTCCAGTCGAGGACGCCTTCACCACCAGCGCTCTGAAGCCAACCGGCAACATTCCGCCCGAATTCGCCGAGTTCAACAACTACGACCCGCAAGTCAACGCCTTGTTGACAGACCAAATCTGCGCCACGCCCTATATCCCGCTCCAAGAAAAATCGCTCCGGGCCGCGCCTGGGGAGCTGATCGCCGAGACCGGACGCTGCCGCCCTTACGTGGTCAACATCCACAATATAGAGGAGGTCTTCCTGCCATAAGCCCCAAGCTTCAGACTGCAATGGGCGCGACGAGCCCAGCGCTTCCTGGCCGTTTGCTGAGGAGCTCATCGAAATAGGCGACGGTTCGGGTGAGGCCGTCGGCGAGCGTCGTGGTGGGCTCCCAGGCGAGCAGCTCGGTGGCCTGGGCGATGTCGGGGCAGCGCTGGACCGGATCGTCGACCGGTAGCGGGCGGCGGGTGATGGTGGAGCGCGAACCTGTGATTGCGATGATTATCTCTGCCAGTTCAGCGACCGAGGTCTCCTGCGGGTTGCCGAGGTTCACCGGTCCGGTGATCTGGTCTGGCGACGCCATCAGCCGCAGGAACCCCTCGATCAGGTCGTCGACATAGCAGAAGGCGCGGGTCTGCGCGCCGTCGCCGTAGAGGGTAATCGGCGCCCCTTGCAAGGCCTGGACGATGAAGTTGGAGACGACTCGCCCGTCATCGGGGTGCATGCGCGGCCCATAGGTGTTGAAGATGCGGGCGACCTTGATGCGCAATTGGTGCTGGCGGAAATAGTCGAAGAACAAAGTCTCGGCGCAGCGCTTGCCCTCGTCGTAGCAGGCGCGAGGCCCGATCGGGTTGACGTTGCCGCGATAGGATTCGGGTTGCGGGTGCACGCCCGGGTCGCCATAGACCTCGGAGGTCGAGGACTGGAAGATCTTGGCCTTGAGCCGTTTGGCCAGGCCCAGCATGTTGATCGCCCCGATGACGCTGGTCTTGGTGGTCTGGACGGGATCGAACTGGTAGTGGATCGGCGAGGCCGGGCAGGCGAGGTTGTAGATCTCGTCGACCTCGACAAACAGGGGGTGGGTGATGTCGTGGCGCATCGCCTCGAAATGCGGGTCGCCCAACAGTGGGGCGACATTATCCTTGCGGCCGGTGAAATAATTGTCGACGCACAGCACGTCGTCGCCCTGGGCAATCAGGCGCTCGCACAGATGCGAGCCCAAGAACCCGGCACCGCCGGTAACGAGAACCCGCTTGGCCACGACGCTCATGGCATTGCCCGCTTCACGGCAGCGCCCGCAACTCGGGCCGCGCGCGTTGCTCCGGGCGGCCGATGCTACAATAGGACAGACCCGCCGCCGCCATCTCGTGCGGCTGATAAATGTTGCGCAGATCGATCACAAGCGGGCTCGCAAGCAGATCCCTGACGCGGCCGAGATCGAGCCCGCGGAACTCGTTCCACTCGGTCAGCAGGATCAGCGCATCGGCCCCTTCCATCGTCTGGTAGGCATCCCGGCAATAGACGAGCTCGGGCATCAGCTTTTGCGCCTCGTCCATGCCTTCGGGGTCGAAGGCCCGGATGCGCGCCCCCGCAGCGATCAGCCGCGGCAAGATTTCTAGGCTCGGGGCATCGCGCATGTCGTCGGTGTTAGGCTTGAAGGTCAGCCCCAAGACTGCCAGGCTCTTGCCAGCGAGACTGCCGCCACACGCGGCGGCGATCTTGTCGGCCATCCGGCGCTTGCGCGCTTCGTTGACCCGCAGCACCGTCTCGACGATCGCCAGACCGCCACCGGCCTCGCCGGCGGTGCGCACCAAAGCACGGCAGTCCTTGGGGAAGCACGATCCGCCAAAACCCGGCCCGGCGTGCAGAAACTTGCGGCCGATGCGGCCGTCGAGCCCGATGCCGCGGGCGACATCCTGGACGTCAGCACCCAAGGTCTCGCACAGATCGGCGATCTCGTTGATGAAGGTGACTTTGGTGGCGAGAAAGGCATTGGCCGCGTATTTGATCAGCTCGGCGGTGGCGATGTCGGTGAACAGCATCGGCGTCTCGATCAGATAGAGCGGCCGGTAGAGCTGACGTAGCACGACGCGTGCCCGCTCGCTGTCGGCACCGATCACCACCCGGTCGGGGCGCATGAAATCGGTAATCGCCGAGCCCTCGCGCAAAAATTCGGGGTTGGCGGCGACCTCGACCCCGCCCTTGGTCCGGGTGCCGCGCAGGATCGCCGCAACCTGGTACCCGGTGCCGACCGGTACGGTCGACTTGGTCACCACCACTGCCGGGCCGCGCAGCGCCCGGCCGATCGCCTCGGCCGCGGCAAAAACATAAGACAGATCGGCATGCCCGTCGCCGCGGCGCGACGGCGTGCCCACCGCGATAAACACCGCATCCGCACCCGCCACCACCGCCGCCAGATCGGTGGTGAATGAAAGCCGTCCCGCTGCCACATTGGCCGCCACCAGCGCGGCCAGCCCTGGCTCGTAAATCGGCATCTCGCCGCGCCGCAAGCTCGCGATCTTGGCCTCGTCCTGGTCGACGCAGCTCACCGAAACGCCAAACTCGGAAAAACACGCCCCCGAAACCAATCCGACATAGCCGGTACCGATCATCGCGACCCGCATCCGATTAATTTCCCTCGGAAGAGCTGCTAGTCAGACGGAAAGCGGCCGTTAGCTCGATAATGCGGCATGCAGTAGGAGCAACGACGTCTATTCTAACTCCTTAGCGCATGAGGCGTCGCGACACAAGCCAGCCATTAGCTGGAAACATCTCTCGGTTGAGCTTACCTTCTCGGATTGCTGTGGTTTCTTTACCTTCCTCAGCCAATGTGTCATTTGCCCGTTTGCTCGCCTTATGATGCCTTGTTAAGGAGTCGCGCTTGACGGCGAACCCGCATACGACGATCCGGGCGCGGGCCCCATTACGGCTTGGGCTCGCCGGTGGGGGGACCGATCTTTCCCCGTATTGCGATCAGTTCGGCGGCGCAGTGCTGAATACGACGATCGACCGCTTCGCCTATGCATTTATCAGCCCGCGCGACGACGGGAAGGTAGTGTTCCGCGCCAAGGACCTGGGGCGAGAAGAGGCGCTGGAGGCCGCCCCGATGCTACCACAGGCAAGTTTGGCGCTGCATCGCGGGGTCTACGAGCGACTGGTGCGGGATCATAACGCAGGAAGAGCGATTTCCGCGACGATCACCACCACCGTCGACGCGCCCATGGGCTCGGGTCTTGGCTCGTCTTCGGCACTGGTAGTCGCGTTGGTCGACGCGTTTCGGGTGCTCTTCGGCGCGCCGCTTGGCCAGTACGATGTAGCTCACCTCGCCTTCGAGATCGAGCGCCTCGATCTCGGGCTGGCTGGCGGTAAGCAGGACCAATATGCCGCAGCCTTCGGCGGCACCAATTTTATCGAGTTCCTTGCCAAAGATCGAGTGATCGTCAACCCATTGCGGGTCTCCGACAGCGCTAGAAATGAATTCGAGTCATCGCTCGTGATTTGCTTTTCCGGGCGTTCACGCGATGCGACAGCGATCATCGAGCAGCAGACGGCCGGCATCGTCGATCACAGCGCACGCGCAATTGCGGCAATGGATCGCCTGAAGGCCGATGCCATCGAGATGAAGAATGCGCTGCTCGCCGGCGATATTCACGCGATGGCACAGATCCTTGACAATTCCTGGAAGGCGAAGAAATTGACCGCTCCGGGGATTTCCACCGACCGCATCGACCGGCTCTATGAGGTTGCAATCGCCAACGGCGCGCTTGCCGGAAAGGTCTCCGGCGCTGGCGGCGGCGGTTTTGTGATGTTCCTGGTACGTCCAGAGGATCGCCTGGAGCTGCTAGACGCGCTCAACGCTGCCGGCGGTATTGCAGGGGCGGTCAAATTTGCGGAACGTGGGTGTGAAACATGGCAGGTGCTGCGTTGACGGCCATCCTGGACTACCTGGTTCGATCTCGCGATACGCTGCAGGCGGCAATCGACGACCCGGCATTCGTGGCCGTGATCCGAGACATCGTCGAGGTTACAGCAATCGCCATCGGCAACGGACGCAAGCTGCTTCTCGCCGGCAATGGCGGCAGTGCGGCAGACGCCCAGCACCTCGCAGGGGAGATGCTGTCCCGGCTCAATTATGATCGTGCTCCCGCTGCCGCGCTGGCGCTCACCACCGATACCTCGGTTCTCACGGCAATCGGCAATGACTACGGCTACGACAGGTTGTTCGAACGGCAGATCATCGGGCTTGGCAATGCAGGTGATGTTTTTATCGCGATTTCGACATCGGGCCGTTCACCGAACATCCTGCGGGCGATCGACGCTGCACGAAAACAACAGATCGTCACCGTCGGCTTCACCGGCCGGACGGGCGGCGAGATGCCCCCACGCTGCGATTTGTGCCTACGGGCTCCCTCGGATTCGACGCCGCTTATCCAACAGATCCACATAACGGCCGGGCACATTATCTGTGGCCTCGTCGAGGAGCGCCTATTTCCCGGTGGGGTGACCTGACCCGCCCACAGCGAGAAACCAGCGGATGATTCAACAGGCGGTCATCCTGTGCGGCGGCCTCGGGAGTCGACTGGGTGCTTTAACGGCAGAGACGCCAAAGCCGTTACTACTGGTCGGTAGAATTCCTTTTCTCGATGTGCTGCTGTTCGAGCTGGCCCGCCATGGCGTGACGCGGGTCTTGCTGCTCGCCGGGTTTGCAGCCCAGCGCATTGTCGAATATGCGGCGACGACGCCGCTGAAGGCGCGGTTCGGCCTGGAGATCGAGGTGTCGATCGAGCCGCAGCGCGCGGGGACCGGCGGCGCGGTCTGGCATGCGCGCGACCGTCTCGATGACCGTTTCTTTCTGCTCAACGGCGACTCGTGGTTCGACATCAATCTGCTCGAGCTTGCCAGGGGCGTCATCTGCGAGCCGTCCGCAACCGGCGTAATTGCCGTCAGACGGCTGCCGGATGCTTCCCGTTATGGGACGGTCGAAATCGATAACGGTCGAATTACCCGATTTCGCGGACGACCCGAGCGGTCGGGCAATGGGCTGGTAAGCGCCGGCGTCTATGTGTTCCAGAGTTCTTTGACAGACTGGCTCGATCGCTGCTGTTCGCTCGAGGAAGATGTCTTCCCGTTGCTTGCCCGTGCCGAAAAACTGCTGGCGATGCCGTTCGAGCGGTATTTTATCGATATCGGCGTTCCCGCCGCGTTTGCCAGCGCGCAGCACGAAATTCCGCGCCAGCGTCAGCGCCCGGCCGTCTTTCTCGACCGCGACGGAGTGCTCAATCATGATGACGGCTATGTCGGTTCATATGGCCGTTTTCGCTGGATCGACGGTGCCAAAGCGGCCGTCAAATTGCTCAACGACGCGGGACTCTTCGTGTTCGTCGTCACCAACCAGGCTGGAGTCGCCCGCGGGTTCTACAGGGAGGATGATGTGCGCGCGCTCCATGCGCAGCTCCTGGCGGAGCTCGCACTGTCGGGAGCCCATTTCGACGATATCCGCTATTGCCCATATCACCCCGACGCCGTACTTCCCGAGTATCGCCGCACCAGCGACTGGCGCAAACCCGCACCGGGGATGATTTTGGATCTCTTCCGCTGCTGGCCCGTCGACGCCGAAGCGAGTTTTCTGATTGGCGACCGGGAAACGGACTGCGCCGCCGCCGGCAAGGCCGGGATCGAGAGCCATCTGTTCCCCGGCGGCGACCTTTTCCGGTTCGTCTCCGAGCTGTTGGCTACCCCGCCCCGCGCCCGTTCCACTTGAGCCTCCTGCCCACCTGCCGTTGAGCATACCGTTGCCTTTCCGCCCTGGCTTTGCGGCGCGCAAAGGACTAAACTCAACCCTTGCTTGCAGAACGGTTAACCAATGGTGGCAAGGGTTCGGACGGTGGCATTTCACGGCGTCGAGGTCATCGAGGTCGAGACTCAGGTGACGATCGTCTCCGGACTGCCGGCCTTCACCGTGGTCGGGTTGCCTGACAAGGCGGTCGCCGAGTCGCGCGAGCGGGTTCGCGCTGCGCTGGCCGCACTCGGCTTGGCACTGCCCCCAAAACGGATCACCGTCAACCTCGCCCCGGCCGATGTCACCAAGGAAGGCAGTCACTTCGACCTACCGATCGCTTTGGGCCTGTTGGCCGCGATGGACGTGTTGCCGGCCGACGAGCTGTTCCCTTACACCGTTCTCGGCGAATTGGCGCTCGACGGGTCGTTGACGAACGTCGCCGGGGTGCTGCTCGCTGCACTGGCCGCGGCAACCCGGGGCGGCGGCGTCATCTGCCCCGCCGCGTGCGGTGGCGAGGCGGCCTGGGCCGGCGAGGTCGAAATCATCGCCGCGCCGAATCTGTTGGCCATCGTCAACCACATCAAGGGAACGCAGCTTCTGCCTCCGCCGCAAGCGCGTCTTGCCGCTTCTCGATCGGCCGCGCTCGACCTGCGTGACGTGAAGGGACAGGAAAGCGCCAAGCGCGCGCTCGAGATCGCCGCCGCGGGGGGCCATAATTTGTTGATGATCGGCCCCCCAGGAGCAGGCAAGTCGATGCTTGCAGCGCGGCTTCCCGGGATTCTGCCACCACTCGAACCGGGCGAGGCGCTCGAGCTCGGCATGATCCAGTCGGCCGCAGGCGGGTTGCGCAGCGGTGCGTTGACCCGCGAGCGACCGTTCCGCGATCCACATCATTCTGCCTCGCTGCCGGCTCTGGTCGGCGGCGGGCCCCGCGCGCGTCCCGGAGAGATTTCACTCGCTCATCAGGGCGTGTTGTTTCTCGACGAGCTGCCGGAGTTCAACCGCGCGGCACTCGAAGCGCTGCGTCAGCCGCTCGAGACCGGCCGCGTCAGCGTCGCCCGCGCCCAGCGGCACGTCACCTATCCGGCGCGGTTCCAGCTGGTCGCAGCGATGAACCCGTGCCGCTGCGGTCATTTCGCCGAATTGGCCTGCGGGCGAGCACCGCGCTGCGCCGAAGATTATCAGGCACGGCTCTCAGGTCCGCTGCTGGACCGCATCGATATTCATATCGACGTCCCCGCCGTAGCCTCCGGGGATCTCGCCTTGCCGCCCACCGCCGAGGGGAGTGCAGCGGTAGCGCGTCGCGTTGCCGCAGCCCGTGCCAGACAGGCGGCGCGCTATGCCGCACTGCCTGCCCAGAGGGGCATCCGCACGAACGCCGAAGCGGACGGTACATTACTGGATGAGATCGCGAGCCCCGAAGCGGGGGGCCGCGCGCTGTTGCTGCGGGCAGCAGAGCGGCTGCGTCTCTCGGCGCGGGGTTACCATCGGGTTCTGCGCGTCGCCCGCACTCTGGCCGATCTCGACGGCTCGTCCAATGTCGGACGGCGGCACGTGGCCGAGGCTCTGAGCTATCGCCGGTCGGCAGCGCCGCTCGAGAGCACGACGCGCTCATAGAGCTCTGCGAGCCGCCTAATCGTTCCATGCGCCCTGCGCATAGGGCCTTTGCGTATCCGATGGAACATTCTCTGTTACAGACTGTTAGAGTTCTGACACGAGGGAGATTCAATGTGGCGCTGTGTAACTCCATGAGTTCCGAGGCGAAGCCCGAGTTCAAGGCTGTTTCCCTATCCACGCTCCGCGGCGTTGCGCAACCGCCTATTGTGCCGCGTTCCGTGGCGGATCGGTTAGCCGACTTTCTCGACGGCAGAACGCATGGGGAAGACCTGCTCCACGAGCTCTACGACCACGTCCTCGAAGAACCCATCCCGCAGCGCATGCGGGCGCTGCTAAAGTAAATTGAGCTAACCGATCCCGATCGCTTAGGGCTGATCGGGGACGAGCGGCGGTGCTCCGCCGCCAACTTCGTCCCAGATTCTGATCCTGTGTGTCGGCTCGCGGATGAAGGCGAGGCTGACGACTACGCCGATCGCGGCGATCGCCATCGGATACAGTAGCCCGCTCAGGGCGACGCCGGTGATCGCGGCGATGGAGGCCCCAGCGGCCGGGACCAGCCCGCCAAAAACGCCGTTGCCGACATGATAAGGCAGCGACATGGAGGTGTAGCGGATACGCGCTGGAAACAGTTCGACCAGGAACGCCGCGATCGGGCCGTACACCATCGTTACCAAAATCACTAGATAGAAAACCAGGATCGTCAGGATTACCGGGTCGTTCTTGAAGGTGCCGAGCCAGGTGAACACCGGCCAAAAGGTGATCACGGCCAGCACGAATCCCGAGGTCATGATGTTGCGGCGGCCGATCCTGTCCGATAGTGCGCCGAACGCTACAAAGAACGGAGCGCCCGCGGTCAGTGCGATGATCATGATGACGTACACGGTGACGTAATCGACCTTCAGAACAGTGGTCAAATAGAACAGCGCATAGAATTGGCTCGTGTACCAGACGACGCCCTCCGGTGCTGTGGCGCCGAACAAGGCGACGAGCATCAGGCCCCAATTCCTGCCGCCCCTCAGGAAGCTATCGGCCGCCGGGTTGGCCGATGCCTTGCCCTGTTGCTTGAGGCGGGCGAATAGCGGGGATTCCTCAAGCTTGAGCCGGATATACCCTGACAGCAGAACGAGAATCGCAGAGAGCAGGAACGGGACGCGCCAACCCCAGTCGGCGAACGCCTGATCTCCGAACGACAGCCGACAGATCAGGATGACCAAAAGCGCAAGCACGATTCCCATCGTTGCCGTGGTCTGGATCCAGCTCGTGTAAAATCCGCGTTTGCCGTCGGGCGAGTGCTCGGCAATGTAGGTCGCTGCACCGCCGTACTCACCGCCCAACGCGAGACCTTGTAGGACGCGCATCGTGACAAGCAGGATCGGTGCGACGGCGCCGATTACGGCATAGCCCGGCAAAAGGCCGACGACAAAAGTCGCGGCGCCCATCAATCCCAAAGTTAGCATGAACGTGAATTTGCGGCCGATCAGGTCGCCCAAATGGCCGAAGAGGATGGCGCCGAAGGGCCGAACCAGAAAGCCCGTCCAGAACACAAAGAGGCTCGCGATGAACGCGACCGTCGGGTTCAGTTCGGGCGAGAAGAAATGCTTGCTGAAAAAGAGAGCGAGCACGCCATAGAGATAAAAGTCATACCACTCGATCAGCGTGCCGACCGAGGAGGCGCCGATAATCCAGGGCAGGCTCAGCCTGCTCGTAGAAGCGCCCCCGCCGGCCGTTTCTGCGTACACCGACATGTTCGTCTCCTTGGCGTGTACTCCCGGCGCCTGAGTACACGCAATTGGTAGTAACTTTCAAGCTTGCCGGATTAACGAACTGGCCTACACCTTGCCGCTGATCACGGCCGCGGCAACATGCCCCCGAGGTCGCGCCCTCCGAAAAGGTGCACGTGGAAATGCGGCACCTCCTGATGGGCGGCGGGGCCGGTATTGGCGAGGATGCGGTAGCCGGTTTCAGCTACCCCTTGCTCCCGAGCAACATGCCCGAGGGCGCGGATCAACGCGGTGATTTCGGCCGCAGAAGCTTTCTCGGAGAAGTCGTCGAGCGAGGAGTACTCGCCCTTGGGGATCACCAGAACATGCGTCGGAGTTTGCGGGCTGATATCGTGGAATGCGAGGACGTGTTCGTCCTCATAAGCCTTCTTGCAAGGGATCTCGCCGCGCAGAATGCGGGCGAAGACATTGTTGCGGTCGTAGGCCATGACGCCTCCGTTAAAGGTTTGCCCGTCCGCGCTTCTCCTCGAGTCCGGAGATGCCTTCGCGGCGCGTCAGCTCGGTGGCAACATCAGCGGGGGACACTCCGGCGGCGGCCCACAGCACCAGCAGATGATAGAGCAGATCGGCGCTCTCGCCGACGAGCGCGGCCGAGTTCTCGCCAACACCCTCGATGACCGCTTCAACCGCCTCCTCACCGAGCTTTTGAGCAATCTTCGCCCGGCCGCTGGCGAAGAGCCTCGCGGTATAGGAAGTCTGCGGATCGGCGCCACGGCGTGATTGAATGATCTGCCACATCCGGTCGAGGACAGGCCCCAGTTCGGCAGCCATCGCTCAGAGCCGCACCGGGATGCCGCAGGCAGCGAGCCGCGCTTTGGCTTCGCCGATCCGATAAGTACCGAAATGAAATATCGAAGCCGCGAGCACGGCGGTGGCGTGCCCATCCCGAATCCCCTCGACCAGGTGGTCGAGCGTGCCGACCCCGCCCGAGGCGATCACCGGCACGCGAACCGCATCCGCGACGGCGCGCGTCAGAGCGATGTCGAAACCTGCCTTGGTTCCGTCGCGATCCATCGAGGTCAACAGGATCTCCCCGGCACCGTGATCGGCGAGCCGGCAGGCCCAGGCTATCGCATCGATGCCTGTCGGCCGCCGGCCGCCATGGGTGAAGACCTCCCACCGCTCACCGCCGACTCGCTTGGCGTCAATCGCAGCAACGATGCACTGGCTACCGAACTTCTGCGCCGCTTCGCGCATGAGTTCCGGCCGCGCCACGGCGGCGGTGTTGATCGATACCTTGTCGGCACCAGCAAGCAGCAAGCGGCGGATATCTTCCGTTGCGCGCACGCCGCCGCCGACGGTCAGCGGCATAAAGCATTGCTCGGCGGTGCGGCGGACCACGTCGTAAAGCGTGTCGCGGTCTTCGGCGCTGGCGGTGATGTCCAGAAAGCACAGCTCGTCTGCGCCTTCGCGATCGTAGAACCGCGCCTGGGCCACTGGATCGCCGGCATCGATGAGGTCGACGAAGTTGACGCCCTTCACAACCCGGCCGTCCTTGACGTCGAGACAGGGGATGATCCGCATCTTCAGCACTGTGCGGGCTCCGCCAGCAAGTGCAAGGCGGCGGCAGGATCGATCCGCCCGTCATAGAGCGCGCGGCCGCAAATGATGCCGGCGACGCCATCCGCCTCGCGCGCCTTGAGCGCTGCGATGTCGTCGAGTGTGGAGACGCCGCCGGACGCAATAAGCGGAATTTGGATTTGACGCGCGACCGCGGCAATCGTGTCCGCGTCGACACCCGTGAGCGCGCCGTCCCGCGCGATGTCGGTATGGACGATAGCCGCGACGCCGCAGTCTTTGTAGCGGCGGGCGAATTCGACCACACCGAGGTCGGTTGTCTCAGCCCAGCCCGCGACCCTGACTCGCCCGTCACGCGCATCGATGCCGACCACAATCCGGCCCGGGTGATCGGCAGCGGCGCACTGCACGAGTTCGGGATTGCTCAACGCCGCGGTGCCGAGCACGACACGGTCGATGCCGAGCGCCAGCCAGTATTCGATTGCCGCGCGGTCACGAATCCCGCCGCCGAGCTGGATCGGCAGATCGACAGCGTTGCGGATCGCGCTCACCGCCGCGCCGTTAACCGAGCGCCCAGCGAACGCCCCGTCGAGATCGACGACGTGCAGCCAGCTGAAGCCGGCGGCGGCGAACTGCCGGGCTTGGGCTGCGGGATCCCGATTGAAAACCCTGGCGCTTGCCATATCTCCGCGGAGGAGACGCACGCAGGCTCCGTCCTTGAGGTCGATCGCCGGGAACAGGATCACGATGCCGTCGGCTGGTCTTCGAGGAGCTTGTAGTAATAATGCCCGGGCACGATCCGCCCTTCGACCTGCGCATAGACGGGATGGGTGCCCCAGCGTATGTAGCCCAGGCTCTCATAGAGTTGGATCGCGGCGCGCTGCGTGTCGCGCAGATCGAGGTTCAGAACCGCCAAACCGATCTCGTGGGCGAGATTCTCGATCTCCAGCACGATTCCGCGGCCGATACCGCGGCGGCGCGCCCAGGGCGCGACGAACGCGCTGGTCAAGGTGCCGGCAAAGGCCTGCGCCTCATTGTTGCGCGGCACCCGGCTGAGCTGCGCCGAGCCGGCGATGATGCCGTCGAGACGCCCGGCAACCAGCCGGCGGTCGGGAACGAGCAGGACGCCTTTCCAATAATTCTCCAGCACCTGCCGCGGTGGAGGCTTGAGCCAACCAAACCCGCCGCCTTCGGTGATTGCGTTCTCGGTCGCTTCGCAGAGATCGTCGAGATCGGTCCCGGAGTACCGGGTCACCCGTTCGACCGAGATTGTCGCGCCGGAGCTTTGCCTCTCGGTCATGGACGCCATCGCAAGAAGTTTCCGATCAGCCTCAGCCCTGCTTCTTGGCTCTTTTCGGGATGAAACTGAGTCCCTACGAGATTGCCGTGACCGATCATTGCGGTCAGCGTACCGCTGTAATCGGTGACGGCAACGAGGTCCGCCGGATCGGCAACTCGGAAGTGGTAGCTGTGAACGAAATAGCCATGGGCGCCCGCTCCGAGCCCCGCGAGCAGCGGATGCGGCGCGCGCGGTTCGATCTCGTTCCAGCCTATGTGGGGGATCTTGAGCGCGGCATCGCGCGGCTCGATCGCTACGACCTCTCCGGCAATCCAACCGAGGCCCAGGACAGTCTCGAATTCGCGGCCACGTTCGGCCATCAGCTGCATGCCGACGCAGATGCCGAGAAACGGCCGGGCACGGGTGATCACGCCCTCGCGCAACGCCGCTTCGAGACCGCGCACGGCGGCCAGACCGACCCGGCAATCGGCGAAGGCGCCGACGCCGGGTAGGACAACCCGGTCGGCACGCACAACCGCCTCAGGCTCGTTGGTCACCTCGATCCGGGCGGAGATCCTATCCTCGGCCGCCATGCGCTCGAAGGCCTTTGCCACCGAGCGCAGATTGCCCGAGCCGTAATCGACAATCGCGACCCTCATGGCAGGCTGCCGCCGAGGACGCCCTTGGTCGAAGGGACCGCGCCGACCCGCCGGGGATCGATCTCGACCGCCTGTCGGAGCGCTCGCGCCAGCCCCTTGAAGCATGATTCGACGATGTGGTGGTTGTTTTCGCCGTACAGATTCTCGACGTGAAGGGTGGCACCCGCCGATTGGGCGAAGGCCTGGAACCATTCTTTGAACAGCTCGGTGTCCATCTCGCCGAGTTTGGGCCGGGTGAAAACGACCTTCCATACGAGATACGGACGGTTCGAAGCGTCGAGGCTCACCCGGGTCAGGGTCTCGTCCATCGGGATCATCGCGCTTCCGTAGCGTGCGATGCCGGCCCTATTGCCGAGTGCCCGGGAGACGGCTTCCCCGACGACATACCCGGTGTCCTCGGTGGTGTGGTGGAAGTCGATGTGCAGATCCCCCACCGCCTGGAGCGAGAGGTCGATCAGGCTGTGCTTGGCGAGCTGCTCCAGCATGTGATCGAGAAAGCCGATCCCGGTCGACACCTCGGCGACGCCGGTGCCGTCGAGATCGACTCGACCGGTGATCTGGGTCTCCTTGGTGTTGCGTTCGACGGTCGCCACCCGCACGATGCATCTCCTCGACTGCCGCGTCTGCGGCGGCGTCGTTGTATCAAGTTCCCCGACTGGTTGCCACTGTCGGGCGCTAGGGGTTTACACCGCGCGCCGCTTGCCGGCCGGGTCCCTCTCGCCTACATCTCGGTTACCCTGGTGCTCTCGAAGCCGCGCATGGAACAATCCGGCAAGACCGTTTGGCACGGCACGACGATCCTCTGCGTGCGCAAGGGCAGCCAGGTCGTCGTCGCCGGCGACGGCCAGGTCTCGATGGGCCAGACGGTGGTCAAGTCGAATGCACGCAAATTGCGCCGGCTCGCAGGCGGCTCGGTGATCGCCGGCTTTGCCGGCACCACTGCCGACGCGATCACCCTCTTCGAGCGGCTAGAAGGAAAGCTCGAACAATACGCGGCACAGCTCTCCCGCGCTTGCGTCGAGCTCGCCAAGGATTGGCGGACCGATCGCTATCTGCGCCGACTCGAAGCGATGATGGGGGTGGCCGACAAGAATGTGTCGCTGATCCTTTCAGGCACCGGCGATGTGCTCGAGCCCGAGGACGGGATCATCGGCATCGGCTCCGGTGGAGGCTATGCGCTGGCTGCAGCGCGCGCGCTGATCACGATCGAGGGCATCGACGCCGAGGAGGTCGCCCGCCGGGCCATGGCGATCGCGGCTGGAATCTGCATTTATACCAATGACAAGATCACCCTAGAGAAACTCGAATATTGACCCCTCCATGACCTCCTTCAGTCCGCGCGAGATCGTCTCCGAGCTCGACCGCTTTATCGTCGGCCAGCATGAGGCCAAGCGCGCGGTCGCGATCGCGCTGCGAAACCGCTGGCGCCGCCAGCAGCTCAACCCCGAGCTGCGCGAAGAAGTCCTGCCCAAGAATATCCTGATGATCGGCCCGACCGGGTGCGGGAAGACCGAGATCTCGCGTCGCCTGGCGCGGCTCGCCCAGGCGCCCTTTGTCAAGGTCGAGGCGACCAAGTTCACCGAGGTCGGCTATGTCGGCCGCGATGTCGAGCAGATCGTGCGCGATCTCGTCGAAATCGCGATCGGCATGACCCGCGAGCGGCTGCGCAAGGAGGTCGAGGCCAAGGCCGAGCTCGCCGCCGAGGAACGCGTGCTAGACGTGCTGGTCGGCTCCGGCGCCAGCGCCGATACGCGCCAGAAATTCCGCCAGCGGCTGCGCGAGGGCGCGTTCGACGACCGCGAGATCGAAATCGCAGTGCAGGAGAGCGCGGCGGCCAACCTGCCTACTTTCGAGATTCCGGGCATGCCCGGCGCGCAGATGGGGATGCTCAATCTCGGCGATATCTTCGGCAAGGCGTTCGGCACGCGCGCCAAGCCGAAGCGGCTGACCGTCGCCGACAGCCACCGCGTGCTGGTCGCCGAAGAGAGCGACAAGTTGCTGGATCAGGAAATGATCGTTCGCGAAGCGATCACCGCGGTCGAGCAGAACGGCATCGTGTTCATCGACGAGATCGACAAGATCTGTGGACGCGGCGAGCGGCTCGGCGGCGGCGGCCCCGATGTCAGCCGCGAAGGTGTGCAGCGCGACCTGCTGCCGCTGATCGAGGGCACGACCGTGGCGACCAAGCATGGAGCGGTCAAGACCGACCACGTGCTGTTCATCGCCTCGGGCGCTTTCCACCAGGCCAAGCCCTCCGACCTCTTGCCGGAATTGCAAGGAAGGTTGCCGATCCGGGTCGAATTGCGGGCGCTCGACCGCAGTGATTTCCGGCGCATCCTGACCGAGCCCGAAGCGAGCCTGATCAAGCAGTACAAGGCGCTGCTCGCCACCGAGGGTGTGACCCTCGATTTCGACGAGGCGGCGATCGACGAGCTGGCACTCTTGGCCGAGGAGATCAACGCGGCGGTCGAAAATATCGGGGCGCGGCGATTGCACACGATCCTCGAGCGGCTGCTCGAGGAAATCAGCTTCACCGCCTCCGACCGCCCGGAAGGAACTCTGATCGAGATCGATCGGACTTATGTCCGCGACAAGGTCGGAGCGCTGGCGCAGAACGCCGATCTGTCCCGTTTCATTCTTTAACAACGCGGAAAGCCCGCCTCCCGGCTGAGGGCGCCATACCCGGGTTTTCCGGGAAATTCCCGTGGAAAATACAGTTCTGCCGTCAGAGGTGGCTAATCTCCATTATAGTTCAAGTTCTTATGCTCGGCTGACAGTGCTAGGAAACCGGGAATTTCGCCTCCCCGAAACTGGGAAGTCAAACCGCTAACAGGGAAATAACCGGGAAAGCGGAGCCGATCGCCCGGACGCGGAAGCCCAGGTTGCGGTCACACGCTACACGCTGATCTTGATACAAATATGGCGGACCGGTAGCTGGCTGGAGCCTCTCGCGCATTCAAGCGCGCGACATTACGAACCGATCCTGACAACAGCGCCAGGATCGGGGATGATTGGCTTTGACTCGGTTCACCAATGGGGGGGAGGAGCGATGAGCGTGATCGACGAAACCCATGATCCGAGGCGCGAGAGCTGGGTGCCCTCGGCGCGCGGCCATGCCGAGTTTCCGATTCAAAATCTTCCGTTCGGAGTTTTTAGCTCTCGGGGCGGACCACCGCGCGGCGGTGTTGCGATCGGCGATATGATCTTCGATCTGAAGGCGGGTTTGGAAGCAGGGTTGTTTACCGGGGACGCCGCCCGTGCCGCTGAAGCAGGAGCGGGCGCAACCCTCAACCCATTGATGGCGCTGGGTTCCGCGGCGCGCCAGGCATTGCGCAAACGTCTCTCGGTGCTGTTGTCCGCGGACAATCCTGAGCGTGCGAAAATCGAACCGCAGTCGGCGCGGCTGCTGCACAACGCCGCCGATTGCACGATGCAGCTCCCGGCGGCGATCGGCAGCTACACCGATTTCTTCGCCGGCATCCACCACGCGCGAAACGGCGGCATGCGGCGCGACCCGAACAATCCGCTCAGCCCCAATTACAAATACGTACCGGTAGCGTATCACAGCCGGGCCTCGTCGGTGCGGCCGTCCGGGGTGGCGATTCGCCGGCCGAGCGGTCAGCGCAAGTTGCCGAACGAGGATGCGCCGAGCTACGGGCCGTGCCGCAAGCTCGATTACGAGCTCGAGCTGGGCGTGTGGATCGGGCCGGGCAACGCGCTCGGCGAGCCGATACCGATCGGAGAGGCCGGGGATCACCTCTTCGGGCTCGGGCTCTTCAACGACTGGTCGGCACGCGATATCCAGCAATGGGAGTCGCAGCCGTTGGGCCCCTTCCTCGGCAAGAGCTTCGGCAGCACGGTCTCGCCCTGGATCATCACCACGGAAGCATTGGCGCCGTTCCGCGTCGCGCAACCGGCGCGACCGGCCGGCGATCCGCGTCCGCTGCCTCACCTCTGGGATGACGCGGATCAGCGCGAGGGCGCGTTCGACATCGCGCTCGAAGCCTTGTTGCTGACCGAGGGGCTGCGGGCGAAAGGGCTGCCGCCGCACCGCATGTCGGTCAGCAACACGACCGACCTCTACTGGACCGTGGCGCAGATGATCGCGCACCACGCCTGCAACGGCTGTAACTTGACACCCGGCGATCTCTTCGGCAGCGGCACGATTTCGGGCCCGGCCCCCGAGGGCTATGGCAGCTTGATGGAATTAAGCAACGACGGCACCCGAACCATCACATTGGGCTCGGGGGAGACCCGAACCTTTGTCGAGAATGGTGACGAGGTGATCTTTCGCGCCCACTGTCGAAAGGCCGGTTGCGCACCGATCGGCTTTGGCGAGTGTCGCGCACGCATCGTCTGAACGAAGGCCGCGGCATGGTCGACGCACTCGGCTGGCGGATGAAGTTCGGCGTCGTCGCGCCGAGCACCAACACCGCAGTGCAGCCTGAATTCGACGCGATGCGCCTTCGCGGTGTGACGAACCACTTCTCGCGGATTCACATTCCAAATGACCCGCTGCGCGGAGACGACGATTTTACCAAACTGATCGACACGGTGCGCAGTGAGCTGATGGCGGCGATCGACCGGGTCATGACCTGCGAGCCGGACCATTTGATCATGGGGATGTCGTCGGAGACGTTCTGGGACGGCCTCGAAGGCAGCGAGAGGCTGCGCGAGCGGGTCGAGGCGCGTGCCGGTGTCAGGGTCACGATGGGCTCGGACGCGTCCCGGCAGGCCTTGCGGCAATATGGCGACATCAAGCGCATCGGCGTGGTGACGCCGTATATGCCGGTCGCCGACGCTCAGGTGCGACGCTTCTTTGCCGATTGCGGTTTCGAGGTCGTCCGCCTCATCGGGCTGAAATGCGCGAGCCCGGTGCTGATCGCGCATGTCACGGAGCGGGAATTGCGCGACGCGATCCGCGAGGTCGACGGGCCCGAGATCGAAGCTGTCATCCAGGTCGGCACCAATCTGGCGATGGCCCGGCTCGCCGCGATCGCCGAACTCTGGCTCGACAAGCCGGTGCTGGCGATCAATACGGCGACCTATTGGTGGGCGCTGCGCCGCAACGGAATTGCCGACAAGATCGACGGCTTCGGCTCGCTGCTGCTCGATCATTGATCTGGAAGCGAAGCCGCTATGGCTGGACCGAGGCTGCGCGTCGACCCGGCGGAGCGCCTTCGGCCGGCGTCCAATGCCATGCCGCGACGGCACCGCGCCGGCCGACGAGTTTTGCGCGGCACGATCAGGATCGCCGTCCTGCTATTGCTGTGGGCGGCCATCATCGGCGGCAGCGTGCTGGGCTTTTTTGCACTCACGCTGCCCGATACCAGCGACCTGACCCGGGCCGAGCGCCGCCCGAGCGTCAC
This sequence comes from uncultured Alphaproteobacteria bacterium, assembly GCA_963703745.1. Taxonomy (GTDB): domain Bacteria; phylum Pseudomonadota; class Alphaproteobacteria; order ATCC43930; family CGMCC-115725; genus AP-15. Next base: position 804,892 of record CAVPFL010000005.1, read on the forward strand.
GATCCTCGCCGCGGACGGCAGCCTGCTGACGACGTTCGGTGATCTCTTCGGACAGCCGCTGACTTTGCAGGAAATGTCGCCCTATTTGCCGAAGGCGGTGATCGCCACCGAGGATCGCCGGTTCTACAGCCATTTCGGCGTCGATCCGATCGGGCTTTTGCGCGCCACGGTCGCCGATCTTTCGGCCGGTCATGTCGTCCAGGGCGGCAGCACGATCACCCAGCAGCTCGCCAAAAACCTGTTTCTTACCTCGGAGCGGAGCTTTGCCCGGAAGGTGCGGGAGACCCTGCTGGCGCTCTGGCTCGAGCACCGCTTTACCAAGGACGAGATCCTCGAGATCTATCTCAACCGCGTCTATCTCGGCGCCGGCACCTATGGTGTCGACGCCGCGGCACACCGCTATTTCGGCAAATCGGCGCGGCGCACGACCCTCTATGAAAGCGCGGCTATTGCCGGATTGTTGAAGGCGCCGGCGCGGTTCAACCCGACCCGCGATCGCGAGAAGGCTGCGGCGCGAACCGCTCAGGTCCTTACCAACATGGTCGAGGCGGGCATCGTCACGGAAAGCCAAGCCGCCACCGCGACCAAGGAGGGGACATCGCGTCCAGCGGTCGCCGGTACCCGATCGGGTGCGCGCTATTTCGCCGATTGGATCGCCGAGCAGCTCAGCGATTTCGCCGGCGGCGGCAGTCGTGATCTCACGGTCAGGACGACACTCGATCCCACGCTGCAAGGTGAAGCAGAAGCGGTGATTGCCGAGACCATCACGCGCGACGGTCCCAAGGCGGCGGTCAGCCAAGGGGCACTGGTGGCGATGTCGCCCGACGGCGCGGTCCGCGCCATGGTCGGTGGCCGCGACTACAGCGGGAGCCAGTTCAATCGGGCAACGCAGGCGCAGCGACAGCCGGGCTCCGCGTTCAAGCCGTTCGTCTATCTCGCCGGGCTCGAGGCGGGCTTGCGGCCCTCCGACCAATTCGTCGATGCGCCGATCCGCCTCGGCAATTGGCAGCCGCGCGATTATACCGGCCGTTATCAGGGCGAGATGACCCTGGCGGAAGGGTTGGCGCAGTCGATCAACACGATCGCCGTGCAAGTCGCCCAGCGTGCCGGCATCCGCAAAGTCATCGCGGTCGCGCATCGGCTCGGCATTTCGTCCGAGCTCGCGCCTGAGATGAGCTTGGCACTCGGCACCAACGAGGTGAACCTGCTCGAGCTGGTCTCTGCTTATGCACCCTTTGCCAATGGCGGTGCCGGGGTATGGCCCCACGGGATTGCCGAGATTCGCGACAGCGACGGAACGGTAGTGTTCCACCGTACGGGCTCCGGCGCGGGTCGGGTCATGAGTCCCGAAATGACCGGCACGATGAACGAGATGTTGAGCGGGGTCATCGGCCACGGCACCGGCCGGAGTGCGGCACTCCCGCGTCCGGCGGCGGGCAAGACCGGCACGACGCAGGATTATCGAGACGCTTGGTTCATCGGCTATACCGCCGACTTGGTTGCCGGGGTTTGGCTCGGCAACGACGATCATTCGCCGACCAACAAAGTGACCGGCGGCTCATTGCCGGCGCAGACTTGGCGGCGGTTCATGCTCGCCGCAACGCAGGCAATGCCGGTGCGGCCGTTGCCCGCCGCGCCTCCTCCTCCGGCGCGGGTGGTCGCTGCGGCGCCACAAGCCTCGGGGGGTGGATTATTCGATAATTTCTTCGGCCTCTTCGGCCATTGATGGCGTACCGCCCTCACCCGCCTTGCTGCGCTCGGCACCTCTCCCGCATTGCGGGAGAGGTGGGATCCAGCCCGCAGAGCTGGGTCGGTGAGGCGCCGGTCTAACGCAACGGCGAGAACGAGGCCGGGACGACGAGCATATTCTCCTGCTTGATGAACATGCCACGGGTTGCCGGCGGCCAGCTGCCGTCCTTGCGCGATTCCTCGCGGATGCGGGCCCGCTCGTTGGCGTCCTTGTAGGCCCAAATATGGATCCACTGGTTGAGCGGGCCGAGTTCGGTGTGGCCCGCCGCTGCCAGCGGCGACAGCTTGACCCGGCCCTCGATCCGCTCGGCCCAGCGCTCGACGACCTGCGAGGTGACCCCGGGCTGCATCGTATAGGTGCGGATCTCGTAAAGGCTGCCGTGCTGTCGCGGCGTGAAGGCCGGACAGAATGGCGCCGCGACGACGATCTTGCTCTCCATCTCGACGATGAATTCCTGGATCTTCGGCGGCCAGTTCGCGATCGACTGAGAACGCACCCGGGTGCGGTGCTGCAGATCGTCGTAGGGCCAGATGTGGATGATGTGGTTCAGTGGCCCAACCTCGGTGTGAAAGAACGCACCCAACGGCGACACCTTGACGCGTTCGGTCAGCGCCTCGCCAAAGCGCTTCTCGACTTCGGGTACCGACCCCGGCTGCAAACGGTAGGTCCGCATCTCGAAGATCATCGACCTGCTCCTATCAGAAGTTCAGCGCGGCGCATTCTAGAGGCGCCGGGAAGCAAGTCAAACTCGGGACCGTGTCGGGGCGATGCCGTCAGCCGGCTTTACGTCGACGCGCGACGGCGCCGAGACCAAGCAGCCTGACGGGCGAGCACGGTCGGCGACGTTGGCTCGGGTACGGGTGTTGCGAGCGGCCGATCCTCTGCGTGCCGTTCGAGTAGAAGCCCACCAAGTCGCCTTGGTCGTTGACGCCATTGATCGTCGGGCCGGTTCCATTAAACGCGGTGTGGGCCGACGCTTGCCTAAGGCAAGCGCGCGAGCTTTTCCATCAACAGTTCATAGAACCCGCTGGCGTCGACAGTTTTCATCAGCCGAACATTGGTTTTTCTGCCGGTAACGGCCCACCAGTCGACGACGGTCATGCCCATGGTCAGCGGGCTCTCTGTCTCGACTGCAACATTGACTTCGCGTCCGTGGAAGAGCGTCGGACTGAGCAGATAGGCGATGACAGAGGGATCATGGAGCGCCGTGGCGCGCGAGCCGAACTTGGCGCGGCGGTTCCTTTCGAAGGAGGTCAGCAACGCGGCGACCGTCAAACTGCAACGGTTGCCGAGCGTGCGCAGCGCGGCGAGCCGTTTCGGCGTCGTTAGCACGCGATGAGTGACGTCGAGCGGGATCATCGTGATCGGAATGCCGCTGTCGACCACGACCGCCGCGGCGTGGGGGTCGACATAGATGTTGAATTCGGCAGCCGGCGTCACATTGCCGAGCTCGAAACAAGCACCGCCCATGATCACTAGTTCGCCGATCTTGCCGGCAATCTCCGGCGCCTTGATCAGCGCAGTAGCGATGTTGGTCAGCGGCCCCAGCGCGCTCACAGTGATCGCGCCCGCCTCGGCGGCGCGTAGTGTTTCGATCAGAAAGTCGACACCGTGTTGGGTGCGCAACCCGATAGTCGGCTCGGGCAGCAACAGACGGTCGCGGGCGGTTTCGGCGTGGACATGCTCGGCCGTCGCGAGCGGCCGCACCAGCGGTCGCGCGCAACCAGCATAAACCGGGATATCAGTGCGCCCGGCGAGTTCGCACACTCGCCGCGCATTGCGCTCGGTTTGCGGCAGCGGTAGGTTGCCGGCGACGGCGACAATGCCGATAACCTCCAGTTCCTCGCATGCTCCCAATGCCAAAAGGATTGCGACTGCATCGTCGATACCGGGGTCGGTGTCGATGATGATCCGGCGCCGCATTACCTTCCGGCGCGTTCGAGCGCGATCTTCTTTACCGCCGCAATACCAGCAATTTCTTGATCTCGGCGATCGCCTTGGCCGGATTCAGGTTCTTGGGACAGGTGCGCGTACAGTTCATGATCGTGTGGCAGCGGTAGAGCCGAAACGGGTCTTCGAGAGCGTCGAGCCGCTCGCCGGTCGTCTCGTCGCGGCTGTCGGCGATCCAGCGATAGGCCTGCAATAGCACCGCCGGTCCGAGATAGCGTTCGCTGTTCCACCAGTAGCTCGGGCATGCAGTCGTGCAGCAGAAGCAGAGGATGCACTCCCAGAGTCCGTCGAGCCTGGCGCGCTCCTCTTCCGACTGCAGCCGCTCGCGGTCGGGCGAGGGCGGGCTAGAGTATTGCAGCCAGGGCCGGATCGATTGGTACTGGGCGACGATGTGGGTCTGATCACCTACCAGATCCTTGACGACCGGCAAGTGCGGCAGCGGGTAGATCCGGACCGGCCCTTCAATTTCCTCAATGGCCTTGATGCAGGCGAGAGTGTTGACGCCGTCAATATTCATCGCGCAGGAGCCGCACACGCCTTCGCGGCAGGAGCGGCGGAAGGTCAGTGTCGTATCGATCTCGTTCTTGATCTTGATCAGCGCGTCCAAGACCATTGGGCCGCAGTCGTTGAGATCGATCTCGAAAGTGTCGACGACCGGATTTTTCCCGTCGTCGGGGTTCCAGCGGTAGACTTTGAACCCGCGCAAGCGTGTGGCACCGGGCGGCCCCGGAACAGTTCTACCGATACCGATCTTCGAGTTTGCCGGCAGCCTGAATTCAGCCATCGTGAGTTCTCAATACACCCGCGCCTTGGGCGGGAAGGTCTGCACCTCGTTCGACAGGGTGGAGAGATGGACCGGTCGGTAGCCGATCTCGACCTGACCCTCGCCGTCGAGCCAGACGAGCGTGTGCTTGAGCCAGTTCTGGTCGTCGCGCGCAGGGTAGTCCTCCCGCGCGTGCGCGCCACGGCTCTCGGTCCGGTTCTCGGCCGAGTGCAGGGCGACAACCGCCTGCTCCAGCAGATTCCTGAGCTCGAGCGCCTCGGCGAGATCGCTGTTCCAGATCATCGAACGGTCGGAGATCCCGACATCGGTGAAGCTGTTCGCGACCACGTCGATCCGGTTGACACCTTCTCTCAGCACGTCGGCAGTGCGGAAGACCGCGCAGTTGTTCTGCATCACACGCTGCATGTCGAGGCGGATATCGGCGGTCCGGCGCGGACCCTTCGCGTGCCGCACCGTGTCGAGCCGATCGACCGCTGCATCGCCCGCGCCGTTCTGGAAGGGCGGATGGGGCATGCCGGGCCGCACCAGCTCGGCTGCGCGTTGGGCGGCGGCGCGGCCGAAGACAACGATGTCGAGCAGCGAATTGCAGCCGAGCCGGTTGGCGCCGTGCACCGACACGCAGGCTGCCTCGCCGACAGCCATCAGACCGGGAACGAGCGCGTCCGGGTCTTGCTCGGTCGGCCGCAGCACCTCGCCGTGATAGTTTGTCGGGATGCCGCCCATGTTGTAGTGCACGGTCGGCAATACCGGGATCGGCTCGCGCGTGACGTCGACGCCGGCAAAGATCCGCGTCGTCTCGGAGATCCCCGGCAGCCGTTGATGCAGCACCTCGGGCGCCAGGTGCTCGAGGTGTAAGAGAATGTGGTCACCCTGCGGCCCGCAGCCGCGGCCCTCGCGGATCTCGATCGTCATCGCGCGGCTGACGACGTCGCGTGAGGCGAGGTCCTTGGCATGCGGCGCATAGCGCTCCATAAAGCGCTCGCTTCTGCTGTTGGTCAGATAGCCGCCCTCGCCGCGCGCGCCCTCGGTGATCAGGCAACCCGCGCCGTAAATGCCGGTGGGATGGAATTGGATGAACTCCATGTCCTGCAATGCCAGCCCGGCGCGGAGCACCATGGCATTGCCGTCGCCAGTGCAGGTGTGGGCCGAGGTGCAAGAGAAATACGTACGGCCGTACCCACCCGTGGCGAGGACCACGACATGGGCGCGAAAGCGATGCAATGTGCCGTCTTCGAGGTTCCACGCCATGACCCCGCGGCAGGCGCCCTCATCGTCCATGATCAGGTCGAGCGCAAAATATTCGATAAAGAATTCTGCATTATGGCGTAAGCACTGCTGGTAGAGCGTGTGGATGATCGCGTGCCCGGTTCGGTCGGCGGCGGCGCACGCGCGCCGCGCCGGATCACCGTCGCCGTAATCCTGCATGTGCCCGCCAAACGGCCGCTGATAAATTCGCCCGTCCTCGGTGCGCGAAAATGGCACGCCGAAGTGTTCGAGCTCGATGACGGCAGGGATCGCATTGCGGCACATATACTCGATCGCGTCCTGGTCACCGAGCCAGTCGGAGCCCTTGACCGTGTCGTACATGTGCCAGCGCCAGTCGTCCTCACCCATATTGCCGAGCGCGGCGCTGACGCCGCCCTGCGCCGCGACAGTATGGCTGCGGGTCGGGAACACCTTGCTGATGCAGGCGGTCTTGAGCCCCTCGACGGTTGCTCCGAGGGTCGCGCGTAGTCCCGCTCCGCCTGCGCCGACGACGACGATGTCATAGTTGTGGTCGGTGATCATATAGCTCGGCGGCATCACAGAATCCCGGTCAGCTCGACGCGGCCACGGCCATGCTCAGCACCGCGAAGATCCCGGCGACGGCAATGGCGAAGCAGGCCAGTCTGACGATGATTACGAGCCCCACTTTGACGAGCTCAGCGTGGACATAGTCCTCGATCACAACCTGCAGCCCGAGCGAGGCGTGATAGAAAGTCGCGATCAGCAGCAATACCAACACAATCGCCGGCAACGGATTGCCGACCCAATCCCGCACGCTGTCGACATCGGCGCCAACCAGCCGAATGATGGCGATCACGAACCACAAACTGAGCGGCACCAGCGCCACTGCGGTGATACGCTGGAGCCACCAATGTTCGACCCCCTCCTTCGCCGAGCCCAGACCGACAGCGCGGCCGAGCGGCGAACGCATCCGCGTTACCGCCATCTCAGGAGGCCCAGCTGGCGATCCCGGCGATCCAGGCGATCAATGTCAGTACGGCGGTCCCCCCGACAACCAACCACCCTCCGAGATAAGTAGATTTGAGGTCGAGGCCGTGGCCGGTATCCCAGACGAGATGCCGAATCCCGTTGCACAAATGGTAGAACAAGGAGAGTGTCCAGCCGAACAGCAGTAGAAGCCCGAACCACGAACCGAGAAAATCCGCGACACCGTCATAAGCCTCGGGTCCGGACGCGGCGGCGACGAGCCACCACACCAACAGAATGGCACCTCCGCTCAGCACCACGCCGGCGGCGCGGTGCAGGATCGACAGTACTGAGGTGAGTTGCCAGCGGTAGACCTGAAGGTGCGGCGAGAGCGGCCGATCGGCGGATCTCATTATAAAGTCCCGGCATCAACATCCCAGGCACGCGCAGCGGTCGCATTCGCCGCTGCGCGCGCCCGGGTGACTTAGACCGGGCGTTGGGGGGTGTCAACGGAAGTGATCCGCTCGATCTCCCCGGCGACCGCCAGCAATCGGCGCGCATTCTCGACATGAAGGCCTTCGATCAGCTTGCCGTCTACCAGCGCGACGCCCTTGCCGGCGGTGGCGGCTTCGGCATGCGCCGCGATGATACGGCGCGACCACTCGATCTCTTCCGGGCTGGGCGCGTAGGCAAGATTGGCCCCGGCGATCTGCTTGGGATGGATCAATGTCTTGCCGTCAAAGCCGAGTTCGCGGCCTTGTCGGCAGGAAAGGGCGAAGCCATCGTCATCGGAAAGGTCGAGATGGACGCCGTCGAGGATCGCCAGCCTATAGGCCCGGGCGGCGAGCATCGCCAGGCCGAGTGAGGTGATCAGCGGAAGGCGATCTCGGGTGACAAGGGCGTGCAATTCCTTGGTCAAATCCGAAGTGCCGAGCACGAGGGCAGCAAGCCGGGGGCTCGCTGCAGCGATCTCGCGCGCCGCGAGAATGCCGCGCGGTGTTTCGATCATGCACCACACGGCGAGCCGCTCTGACGCCCCCATCGCGTCGAGCAGCGAGAGGGTCAGCCGCACCCGATCGGGGCTCTCGACCTTGGGCAGCAGCACCGCGTCGATTGGCATTGTCGCCGCGGCGGCGAGATCGGCATGGCCCCATGGTGTGTCGAGCGGATTGACCCGGAGCACCAGCTCGCGCGAGCCGTAGCCGCCGGCTGCCAGCGCCGCCGCGACGATCGCTCGGGCGGGTTCCTTCGCGTCCGCGGCGACCGCATCTTCGAGATCGATGATCAGCCCGTCGGCCGGCAGGTCGCGCCCCTTTTCCACGGCCCGTGGGTTCGAGCCCGGCATATAGAGCAGGCTGCGGCGCGGGCGGAACACAGCAGGCATCGGCTTCTCCGTTCAACATGCTTCTATACCGCTGATAACGCCAATTGCGGCGGAAATGCGCTAAACTGGCTCCGGTGATGGACACAGGCATGGATCAGACGGGCCAGATCCCTGACCAGGCGGAGCGTGCCTTCTGGTCGTGGCTCGGCTTTTGGATCCAATTCTTGATCCTCGCGGTCCTCGCCGTGATCGGCGCATTTGTCGCGAGCGAGGACGCGCGGCCCGGCGACTACCTGTGCGGCCTGCTCCTCAGCCTTGCCGCGGTTGCGCTGGCCTTTCTGAGGCTGAAACACCGGCTCGACGGCGGGGCCTTGGGCTGGGGCACCTTTCTGCTCGTCGACGACATGAAGCACCTCGCCTTGGTGATCCCGCTGTTCGCGATCATCGGGCTCGCCGGGCTATTCATCGCCCATGGGTGGGAGAGCGGTGCGATGCATGCCGCGGGGCTAGGCCTGTTCGTCGTCAGCGGCGCGTTCGTTTTCCTCAATATCAAGCGTGTATTTGACCGGATGAATTCGGGCGCGTCTTGACATGCCGACCGTGCTTTCCGTGCAGTCCTGGGTCGCCTGCGGCAATGTCGGCAACACAGCGGCGTTGTTCCCGTTGCAGCGGCTGGGTTGCGAGACCTGGTCGCTCAACACCGTCGCCTTCTCGAACCATACCGGTTACGAGAGGTGGCGCGGCAGCACGGTGCCGGCGAGCGAGATCGCCACCCTCTTCGAAGGAATTGCCGAGCTGGGCGTGCTGCCGCGCTGCGATGCGGTGCTGTCGGGCTATCTGGGCGCGGCGGAGACCGGTCCGGTACTGCTCGACATCGTCGCCCGCGTCAAAGAGGCAAATCCACGAGCGCTCTTTTGCTGCGACCCGGTTATGGGGGATATCGGGCTCGGCTATTACGTTCGCTCGGGTATCCCGGAGTTCTTTCGCGATCGCGCCTTAACTCTAGCCGATGTCGTTACGCCGAACCGCTTCGAGCTCGAATGGCTGAGCGGCAGCCCTGTGTGCAGCCTCGCCGAGGCCAGCGCGGCGGTCGAGAAGCTGCGCGAGCGCGGGCCTGGCATCGTGCTGGCGACGAGCCTCGAAATTGTCCGCGACCGCATAGTAACGGTCGCGGCCGGACCCGAAGGTGTGTGGGCGGTCGAGACTCCCCGCCTGCCGATCGAAGCGACCGGTTGCGGCGATGCGGTGGCTGCACTCTTCTTGGGATGGCTGCTCAAAGGCAGGGCGGTGCCCGAAGCGCTTGCCGCTACGATCGCCGCGATTTACGGCGTGATCGAGGCGACGATGCACTCCGGCGGCGGCGAATTGGCACTCGTCGCCGCCCAGGAGGAGCTGGTCTCGCCGACGCGACCGGTGTCGGTGCAGCGACTTTGAAGTAAGGGAGAAATCACGATATGGACACGACAGCAAAGATCGCGGTCATCACCGGCGCGGGAAGCGGAATCGGCCGGGCGACAGCCCACGCCTTGTTGGAGGCTGGGTGGACGGTGGTGTTGGCCGGCCGACGGCACGACGCGCTCGAAGAAACCGCAACCCTCGCCGACGCGGCGCCGCCGCGGACCCTGGTCGTGCCGACCGATATCCGCGATCCGGTGGCCGTCGCCGCACTGTTCGACCGGGTCAGAGCGGCCTACGGCCGCCTCGACCTGTTGTTCAACAATGCCGGGACCAGCACCCGCGGCATCCCGTTCGAAGAGCTGACGTTCGAGCAATGGTCGGACGTGGTCGCGACCAACCTGACCGGCTCGTTCCTGTGCGCCCAGCATGCCTACCGCATGATGAAGAGCCAGGAGCCCCAAGGTGGGCGCATCATCAACAACGGTTCGGTCTCGGCCCATGTGCCGCGGCGCAATTCGACGCCTTACGCCTCGACGAAGCACGCTCTGACCGGGTTGACGCGGTCATTGTCGCTCGACGGGCGGCAATACAACATTGCCTGCGGCCAGATCGACATCGGCAACGCCGCAACGATGCGCAACGAGGACACCGCGCGCGGCCGGTTGCAAGCGACCGGCAGGGTCGAAGCCGAGCCGCGCATGGATGTCCGCGACGTCGCCAAGGGGGTCGTCTACATGGCCTCGCTGTCGCTCGAGGCGAACGTCCAGTTCATGACCGTGATGGCGACCAAAATGCCCTATATCGGCCGCGGCTAACCCACCCGCCTGAGCATCAGCCATTTCGGTCGCGTCAGACCCCGTAGCGCTGGCGCCATCCGAGCCCAGCCACGGTGTCACCGGCGGGGTTGTATTCGCAGCCGATCCACCCCGGATAGCCGAGCTCGTCGATGCGCCGGAAGACGTGGTCCCAGCCGATTTCGCCGGTGCCGGGTTCGTGGCGGCCCGGCACGTCGGCGAGCTGCATGTGGTCGATGACCGGCATCAGCGCCTCGAGGCGCCGGGTGACATCCCCTTGTGCGGTCTGGCAATGGTAGACGTCGAATTGCAGCCCGAGCCGGTCATGCCCGATTGCCGCGACTATTGCGGCACCCTGCTCCTGCGTGCGCAGTAAATAGCCCGGTGCGTCGCGCGGGTTGAGCGGCTCGATGACGAGCCTGACGCCGGCGCCCAGGGCCTTTTCCGCCGCCCAGGCGAGGTTGGCGGCGTAGAGTGCCACGGCGGTGTCGTACGCGACATCCTGCGGCGGAACGCCCGCCATCACATGCACCAGCTTGCAGTCGAGCGCGATGGCGTAATCGAGCGCCTGGCCGACGCCCGTCCCGGAACGCAGCGACGCGCCCGGGTACGCAGGCCATGCCGCGCTCGCCCGCCGCCCGGTTGCCGGCCGGGCTGTTGATCAATACTTGGGTGAGGCCGGCGGCGTTCAAGCGGGCGCGCAGCTCGGTCGGGGGGTAGTCGTAGGGTGAGGCGTACTCGACCCCGGTAAAGCCGGCTTGCGCCGCGGCGTCGAAGCGATCGAGAAACGGCACTTCGCCGAACAGGAACCCGAGATTTGCGCAAAAACGGGGCATCGTGTTGCTCCTCTCCAGGGGTGACAGATCACTATATCGGGGGTCATATAGGCCGCAAACCGCCGCCCCAGGGTGAAAGGCCCCCAAGTTAGTTCGATGCCCGATCTCGTGATATTCGATTGCGACGGCGTACTGGTCGACAGCGAGATTGTATTCGCGCGCGTGCTCGCCGAGTGCCTGATCGCGGCCGATTTTCCGACAACGATCGACGAGGCTATCGCGCTCGGTTTCGGCAAGAACCGCGCCACTCTGTCCGCCGCGGTAGCAGCCCAGTTTGGGCAAGCGCTGCCTGAGGCATTTTTTGAGACACTTGCCGCACGCTCGGTTGCCGCCTACCAGCGCGAGCTATTGCCGGTGCCCGGCGTCGGGGAACTCCTCGCCGCCTCGACGGTGCCCCGGTGCGTCGCCTCAAACGGCCACCTGGAGCGCGTCCGCCAACGCCTCGCATTGGCGGGACTGCTCGGATATTTCGAGCCGCACGTGTTCAGCGCCATCCAAGTGGCTCACGGCAAGCCGGCCCCGGATCTGTTCCTCTTCGCCGCGCGGCAGCTTGGCGTGGCGCCGAAAGACTGCGTCGTGGTGGAGGACAGCATTCCGGGGGTCGAGGCGGCGGTTGCCGCCCGGATGCCGGTCGTCGGCTTCTGCGGCGGCGGCCATTGCCCGGAAGGTCATGCCTATCGGCTGATGGCAGCAGGATGCTCGCACGTCTTTGCGGAGATGCCGGATCTCGCCGCTTTTCTTAGTGAGGTGTGTTGCGGATAATTCAGATCTCGGACACCCATCTGAGCCCCGGTAAGGCGTATGCCAAGGCGGCTCACTCCAGCTGATCAGTGCGCGCGGAGCTTGTCGAGCAATGCGCGAATTTCCAGGAGCTCGCGGCGCACCTCCTCCAGAGCCGTTTGCAGGGCTTGCCGCGAGGGGACGGGATTGCCCGCAGCGCGCTGCCGATCGGTTACCGGATCGAGCGGAAACAGCGTCGCCGAGGCGTCTCTTTCGACCGGTTGCGCCGGGGCGTCCTTGCGACGCGGCCCGTCCTCGCGGAGCAACTTCTGGACCCCGCGGATCGTATATCCTTCATGATACAGAAACTGTCGGATCTGCCGCAGCAGCTCAATATCCTCCGGCCGATAATAGCGGCGCCCACCCCCTCGCTTGAGGGGCTTAATCTCCGGAAATTTGGATTCCCAAAACCGCAGCACATGCGGCGGAAGGTTGAGTTCCTCAGAGACTTCTCCGGTGGTGCGAAAGGCAGCGTCCGATTTGCCGGCGCGCCGGTCGGGTGCTGCTTCGTTCGCCAGGGTCACCTCACGCCGAGGGTGCCTTGGCGGCAGGCGCAGACGCACCCCCATTGCCGGCATCGGCCAGACCCTGATTGATCTGATCCTTGAGGGCGTGCGAAGCACGGAAAATGAGAACGCGTCGCGGGTTGATCGGCACTTCCTCACCCGTTTTGGGGTTACGGCCGATGCGTTGGCCCTTCTGCCGAACGGCAAAACTCCCGAATGATGAAATCTTGACAATCTCGCCGCGTTCGAGCGCGCCGGAGATCTCGGCGATCACCAATTCGACAAGCCCCGCCAACTCGTTACGCGACAAGCCGACCTCTTGATAAACCGCCTCGCTGAGCCTCGCGCGAGTCACCGTTTCTCCGGCCATTAGGTCCCTCCCCGTTCTTTCGGAGAGGTTAACCCGCGGGAAAAATCTCGTCAAATTCCAAAGCGTTGTCACGTTCCGGTTAAGCGGCGGGGTACCGCGCTGCGGGGTTACCAGCGCACCAGGCTCGCACCCCAGCTCAGACCACCACCCAAAGCCTCCATCAGGACCAGCTGCCCCGGCGTGATCCGTCCATCCGCGACCGCCGCCTCCAGGGCGAGCGGAATGGATGCCGCCGAAGTGTTGGCGTGGCGTTCGATCGTGACCACCACCTGGTCCTTCGACAGGCCCAATTTCCTTCGCATGCCGTCGATAATCCGGCTGTTCGCTTGATGTGGGACGAGCCAATCGATATCCGCCGCGGTGAGGCCGTTTGCGGTGAGCGCCTCGTCGACCACCGAGCTCAGATGCTGCACCGCCAACCGGAAGACCTCGCGTCCTTCCATCCGCAAAAAACCGCTACAGCGGGTCGAGGACGGGCCGCCGTCGACGTAGAGGATATCGTAGTGGCGTCCGTCCGAATGCAAATGGTTCGAGAGAATAAAGCGGCCGCCCGCCGCCGCGGTTGGGACCGCCCTCAGAACGAGAGCGCCGGCCCCGTCTCCGAAGAGGACGCAAGTGCCGCGATCCGCCCAGTCAAGAATGCGAGAAAATGTCTCCGCCCCTATCACCAGCGCCGTCCGCGCTTGGCCGAGGCGCAGCGCGTTGTCGGCGACCGACAGTGCAAAGATGAATCCCGCGCAGACTGCCTGAACGTCGAAGGCCGCGCCGTGGCTCATCCCGAGCAGCGCCTGCACCTTCGTAGCGGTAGCCGGAAAGGTGTTGTCCGGAGTGGCTGTGGCAACGATGAGCAGATCAAGGTCACTGCCGTTGATCCCGGCGCTGCGCAGCGCACGTTCGGCGGCACGGACGGCGAGGTCGGAGGTCAACTCTCCCGGTGCGGCGACCCGGCGCTCGCCGATCCCGGTGCGCTGGCGGATCCATTCATCGGAGGTGTCGAGGCGGCTGGCGAGTTCGTGGTTCGTGACGATTCGCTCAGGGAGGTAGGCGCCGCATCCGGCGACCTGGGATCGCGGTGTCATCTTCCCAGCTATTAGATAGCCGCGGGCTGCGGCACGGACCGCGCCTCGTTGAGGCGCTCGAGCTCAACCCGGATCTTGTCCAGGAAGGCGTTTCGCTTCATGTCGATGGCAACGCCTATGGCGTTGGCGAAGCCAAAGGCGTCGGTCGAGCCGTGGCTCTTGACCGCTATCCCGCCCAAACCCAAGAACATGGCGCCGTTGTAGCGGCGCGGATCGCAGCGCATTCGGAGTTTCCTGAGCGCCCCGCGCGCGAAGAGATAGCCGATACGCGCGAACAGCGAGTAACGAAAGGCTGCCTCAAGGAACTCGGTAAAAAGCTTGGCTGTTCCCTCAGCCGTCTTGACGGCGATATTGCCGGTGAAGCCGTCGGTGACGACGACATCAACCGTCCCCGCGGCAATATCATCCCCTTCGATAAACCCATAAAACTGGGTCGGTGTCATCGCCAGGCGCAGCCGCGCGCTGGCGGCCCGAACGGCGTCGTTCCCCTTCAGGTCCTCGGCGCCGACATTGAGCAGGCCGACGGTGGGCTCGACGAGACCGAGGACGGTCCGCGCGAAGACGTCGCCCATCAGCGCAAATTGAACGAGATTCTCGGCGTCACATTCCACGTTGGCGCCGAGGTCCAGCATCACGCTCTCGCCACGCCGGGTCGGAAAGAATGACGCGATTGCTGGCCGGTCGATGCCCGGCAACATCTTCAGCGCAGATTTGGCCATCGCCATCAATGCGCCGGTATTGCCGGCAGACACAACGCCATCGGCCCGTCCATCGGCGACGGCATCGATAGCGAGCTTCATGCTCGACGGGCGCCCGGCGCGAAGCGCCAGCGACGGCTTCGCATCATCCGCTACGACCTCGCTCGTGTGAAAGAGCGTTGCCGCCTTGCCGAGGCTCGGCAGCTTCGCGATGAGTGGATGAAGCTCATCTTCCGGGCCGAACATTAGATAGCGAACGTGGGGATATCGTCGCAGCGCGATCTCGGCACCCTTCAGTACGATGCCCGGAGCGCGATCGCCGCCCATAGCATCGATCGCAATCGTGATGGTGTCGCTCACCGTGCGCGACCTGAGCTAAGTTTGCGGGTCAGGGCGTCTCCGGTCGTGCCGCGATCACCTCGCGCCCGGCATAGTACCCGCACGCCTTGCAAAGATGATGCGGCCGTTTCAACTCGCCGCAATTGGGGCATTCCGCGTAGGCGGCAGGCTTGAGCGCATGGTGCGATCGTCGCATGTTGCGGCGCGACGGCGAGGTTTTCTTTTTTGGAACGGCCATGGCGAACTCGCTTTCGCGAAAAGCGACGCAAAAAGAACGCCGCTAATTAGCCAAAAATAGAAGCTACGGCAATGATGATGCAGCCGTCCCGCAAGGCTCGGCAGCTGTTTTGCTGTGCCTCGCGAACCGGTCAGCACTCTATACGCTGCCTAAGGCGCGTTAGGGAAATGAAGGGGCTCCCGGCCAATTCTATCGGCGACTCCACCGATGTTTCGGCATCGATCTTTGCATCAGGGTGCCGTGGAAAGACCGGCAGCGAGAGCGAGAGCTCCTGCGCCACCGCTTCTCCGATGTCGATCACATCGCCATCCAATGGCTCGAAAGCAGCCTCGGCCTCCTGCGCTCCGATTTCCCGCTGCTCCGCTTCGGCAGGACCGTAGACCAGAATAAAGCGGTCGGATACTGCGCCTGCGACCGGCTCAAGGGTGACGACGCAGCTCTGCACGAACTCGGCCTCGAAAGCAGCTTCCAACACGATGATCTCCTCACCTCGGCGGCGAAGCTCGACAGCCGCGCTCAGACGGTCGAGGGCAAGAAGGTCGAAGCGTCTGGAAAGTTTCTCACATTCGTTCGGCGTTGCTTCGATCTGCTGGCGAAATGGAGCCGGACCCAGCCGTGCGAGCGAAACAAGTCGGGAGAATTCGGGTAAGATATCGGCCACTGCGACCCTTCTATCGCAGGCATCGTCGCGCGCCCCGGGACACCTGGGCAGAGGCGGTCGCGCTAAAAACCGCCGGAGACGTTGACAACGGAGAGCTCCCGGCTAAAAGCTGTGAGGCAGAAATGGGCGCGGCCCCGACTTGCTTCAACAGAGAACGGTTGCGTGGTCCCATGCTCCACCGGCGTGCAAATCTCATTCGGCATCGATTTTGTATCTTCAGCCTAATTTCGGGGATGGCGTTGGTTGCGGGTTGCGCGACGAGCGTCGAGCAACGCGGTAACCTACCCGCGCAGGATAAGATCGCCGAGGTTCATCCAGGCAGCACAACCAAAGAGGAAGTAATCAAGATCCTGGGTTCGCCCTCAAGCGTCAGCATCTTCAATGACAAATGCTGGTACTACATAAGCCGACGAACAGAACAATTCTCTTTCTTTGACCCCAATGTGGTTGATCAGCAGGTGTATGTCGTCAGTTTCGACGACCAGGGAGTTGTCAAGGCGGTTGATCACAAGGGCATACAGGACGCTATGGCGATCGATCCGGTTGACCGCGCCACCCCGGCACCCGGTCGTGAGCTGTCATTCCTCGAACAGCTGATCGGCAATCTTGGAAAGTTCAACAGCCCCGCAGGCGGCAGCAGCGGAAACGGCAGCACCAGCGACACCCACAAAACCGGCAGACCAGACAACTGATTCTCGATCGGACGATTGGTGGAATTCAGCCAGCCCACTTAGCGAGAATCGCGAGCAGCAGCAGGGCGACGATATTGGTGATCTTGATCATCGGGTTGATCGCCGGACCTGCGGTGTCCTTGTAGGGATCGCCGACCGTATCCCCGGTCACCGCAGCCTTGTGGGGTTCGGAGCCTTTGCCGCCGTGATGACCCTCCTCGATGTATTTCTTTGCGTTATCCCACGCTCCGCCGCCTGAGGTCATCGAAATGGCAACGAAAATCCCGGTTACGATGGTGCCGAGCAGCATAGCGCCCAGCGCGCTGAACGCAGCCGCACGCCCGGCGATTAGCGAGACGACGATGTACAGCACGATCGGCGCCAGTACCGGCAACAAAGAGGGCACAATCATTTCGCGGATCGCCGCGCGCGTCAGCATGTCGACGGCGAGACCGTAATCGGGTTTCGCGATGCCCTGCATGATACCCGGAATCTCTCGGAACTGGCGCCGCACCTCGATGACGACCGAGCCGGCTGCTCGTCCGACCGCGGTCATGCCGAGCGAGGCAAAGAGGTAAGGCATTAGCCCGCCGATAAAGAGCCCGATCACGACGTAGGGGTCCTGCAGCCCAAAATGGACGTCCAGCGTCGGGAAATAGTGCTTGAGGTCCTCCGTGTAAGCGGCGAACAGGACGAGCGAGGCGAGCCCCGCGGAACCGATCGCGTAACCTTTGGTCACCGCCTTGGTCGTATTGCCGACCGCGTCGAGTAGGTCGGTCGTGCGCCGCACCTCGCGCGGCAGATCGGCCATCTCGGCGATGCCGCCGGCATTGTCGGTGACCGGGCCATAAGCGTCGAGTGCGACAATCATGCCGGCAAGTGCCAGCATGGTCGTCGCTGCCACCGCGATCCCAAACAGACCGGCGATCAGAAAAGAAAGGATGATACCGACGCAGATCACAACGACCGGTAGCGCTGTCGCCTCCATCGAAATCGCAAGGCCTTGGATCACGTTTGTTCCGTGTCCGGTCGTCGAGCTCAGCGCAATGCTGCGCACCGGCCGGTAAGTGGTCGCCGTGTAATATTCGGTGATCCAGACGATAAAGCCGGTGACCGCAAGACCGACGATGGCGCAGAGCCACAATCCGAGCCCGGTCACCGATGCGCCGGTGCTCATCGCCAACGGGTCCGAGAGGCCAAGGAGCCAATAGATAACAACCGCAATCGCCACGATCGACAGGATTCCGGTCGCGATGAGCCCTTTGTAGAGAGCCTTCATGATTCCGTTATCCGCACCCAATCGGACAAAGAAGGTGCCGATCACCGAGGTGGCTATGCACACCGCGCCGATCGCCAGCGGCAACAGCAGCAGGGTGTCGCGCAGCGGCGGGGCAAAGAAGATATTGGCGAGCAGCATCGTCGCGACGATGGTTACGGCATAGGTTTCGAACAGGTCCGCGGCCATACCGGCGCAATCGCCAACGTTGTCGCCGACATTATCGGCGATAACCGCCGGGTTGCGCGGGTCATCTTCCGGGATGCCGGCTTCAACCTTGCCGACGAGGTCAGCACCGACATCGGCACCCTTGGTGAAGATGCCGCCGCCAAGGCGGGCAAAGATCGAGATCAGCGACGCGCCAAAACTCAACGCCACCATGGCCTCTAGTACCGGACGCAGATCCTCGCCGGACATCGTCGCGCGCAAGATGAAATAATAAATGCCGACCCCGAGCAGTCCGAGCCCAACCACCAGCAATCCGGTTACCGCTCCGGCTTTGAACGCGATTGCCAGCCCCGCCTTAAGGCCGCTGCGCGCGGCTTGCGCCGTCCTGACATTGGCGCGCACCGACACGTTCATGCCGATATAGCCGGCCGACGCCGACAGCACCGCCCCGATCAGATAGCCGATCCCGACGCGCACGCCGAGGGTTACCCCGAGCACAATCAAGACAACTAGGCCAACGACAGCGATCGCGCGGTACTGACGGTTGAGATAGGCGCGCGCACCGACCAGGACAGCGCCGGAAATCTCCTGCATACGGGCAGACCCGGCATTAGCCGTCAACACCTGGCGGCTGGTGACGACGCCGTAAAGCAATGCCAGCACGCCGCAGGCGATGACCAGCAAATATGCGGAAGGCATCCGAGAAGTTTCCCCGCGACCACGAACGTGACGCTGCGGCCCCACCAAGGTCCGGCACGGCGGGGGTATTTCAGCGCGCGCGAAACATGCCAGAAGAGCAACCCGCAGGCAACCTCACGAGCAACTGCTCAGAAGTGTCGGTAGCCGGATTCGCTGACAGGGATGGTTCGCCCCTCGGCATCGACGAGGCGCACGCCCTCACCGAGCTCAATCCTGCCGATCCTCGTGATCGGTAAGCCGAGGAGAGAGGACAGACCGTCAATCGTCTTTGTCAAACCAGCCGGTGCGGTGAACAAGAGTTCGTAATCGTCGCCTCCGGCTGCCAGTGTTGTTCGGACACCTGGCTCTCCGTCGACGATGATCCGCGCCGGAGGCGACAGCGGCAGCGATGCGAGCTCGACGACGGCAGCGACGCGCGAGGTTTCGCAGATGTGCCCGAGATCGGCGATCAAACCATCGGAGATGTCGATCATCGCGTGCGCGATCCCAGCTAACCGGCAGCCAAGGTCGACGCGCGGCTCGGGCACTTGGAAGCGTCCGATCAGCTCGGTACGATACTCGGAGGCGAGTTGCGGATAGGCACCTCGCAGCAGAGCCAGCCCGAGAAACGCATCCCCGATCGTGCCGGATACCCAAACGAGGTCTCCCGCGCGCGCATCGTTGCGCCTGACTTCCATTCCCGTGGCAACTTCCCCGATGGCGGTCAGAGACAGTACGGCCGGCCCGGTTGTCGCAACCGAATCGCCACCCAAGAGGTCGATCCCAAACCGGCGCTGATCCTCGGCTAGCCCTCGGGTGAACTCGGCAAGCCAATTCGACCCGAGCGCGGTCGAAAGCGCCGTGGTCAGGAGATAATAGCGAGGCCGCGCCCCCATCGCCGCGAGATCCGACAGGTTGACCCGCAGTAGCTTGCGCGCGATGAGGTCGGGCGGATCGTCCGGCAAATAATGGACACCGGCGACGATCGCGTCTGCGGTAACAACAAGACGCTGCCCAGCACGGCAATCGACGATAGCTGCGTCATCGAGCAGGCCGAGACCGCCTGGCCCGGCAAGCGGCGCGAAAAAGCGCCGAACGCGCTCGAACTCGCCGAGAGTTTCTCCGGGGAGGCGGTTCGCCATGGCTCCTAGAAGTCGCCGTCGCGCAATGTGTGTGCGAGGCGATTAAGGACCCCGTTCGCGAGCCCCGGTTCCTTGCCGGTGAAGAAGGCGTAAGCAATCGCGGTATATTCGCTCAGCGAGACCCGCGGCGGCACATCGTGGCGATGCATGAGCTCATAAGCTCCGGCGCGAAGGATGGCGCGAAGGACCGAATCGAGGCGCGGCAGCGGCCAATCCTCGGTGAGCGCCGCGGAGATTTCGGTGTCGAGGCGTTCCCGATCGTCCGTCACCCCGCAGACGATGTCGGCGAACAGTTCGGAATCCGCCTCGCCCAACCGATCGCCTTCGATTTCCTGGCCAAAACGATGTCGAACGAACTCACCTACAACCGACCGCGGATCGGCCTCGCTAGTCGCCTCGAGCTGGTAAAGCGCTTGGACTGCCGCTAGCCGAGCCACGCTGCGGCGACGGCTGCCGGCGCGCTGAGGGTGGTCGCTTTCCGCCGAGGTGGTCACCCGCCGGTTCCAGCTAAACGTCGCTTCAGGTCGACAATCGCCAGGCAGGCGCGTACCGCTTCGCCGCCTTTGTCCCGACCGTCCGGGGAGGCGCGGGGGAGTGCCTGGGCCTCGTTCTCGACTGTCAGGATCCCGTACCCGATGGCGATACCGTCGCGAACCGCCAGATCCTGGAGCCCGCGCGCGCTTTCGGCGCAGATGTGGTCGTAGTGTGTCGTCTCGCCGCGGATCACGCAGCCGAGCGCGACAAACCCGTCGAAACGCTTATCCGCCCGGCTGGCGATGCCAATTGCCGCCGGGATCTCAAACGCCCCGGGAACCACAATGCGCTCATGGGTGGCACCGGCCACGGCGAGCGCGCGCTCTGCGCCGCGCCGCAGCTCGGTTGCGATGTGAGTGTAATATGGCGCCTCGACGAGGAGGATATGGGGCGATCGTGTCATGGCGTTTGCCCGAGAAGCCTCGCGACATAGCGGGCGATTAGGTCGATTTCCAGGTTCACCCGCTGACCAGCTTGCAAAGAGCCAAAATTGGTGCATGCGAGAGTGTGCGGGATAATATTCACCCCGAAGCGGTTTTGCGCCACCTCATTGACGGTAAGGCTCACCCCGTCGAGCGCGACCGAACCCTTCGGTGCAATAAAGGGCACCAGTTCTCCCGGCGCCTCGAAGACGAAACGAACCGACTCCGCCTCGGGCCGCCGTTCGACGATCCGCACGATGCCGTCGACATGGCCCAAGACGAGATGCCCGCCAAGCTCGTCCCCGAGCCGCAGCGATTTTTCGAGATTGACCGGCGTGCCCTCCTCCCACTCTCCAAGGGTAGTGCGCGTCAAAGTCTCGACCGATGCCTGGGCCACGAATGCTGCAGGCTCTACCGCAACGACGGTCAGACAGGCTCCGGAGCAAGCGATCGAGGCCCCGACCGGGATCGTCGACGTCTCAAAAGCCGTGGCGATCGTCAGATCGAGAAGTTCGCCGCGGCGTAACTGCCGCACCCGCCCTACATCGGCGATGATCCCAGTGAACATGCCGGTAAACTACGGGTCTATGCGGCAATTTACCAGGGTTCTTCGTCTCCTGGCCGAGTTCCCTGGTCAACGGGAAAAACTGCGAAAAAGCCGCTTCGGGCGGCAAGCAATCGCGGCCTAAAATCGGCGGTCACGGAATTAAATCGGCCGTACACGGAAGGTCGTCAGGACGTCGGCGCCGATCGTCTCCGTAGACAGCCGCTCGAAAGCAGGGGCGTCGGCCAATGCTGCGAGGTCGAGGCCGGCGATCGCCGGGATGCCCTCGCCGCCGATTACCAGCGGGGCGTGCACCCAGACAACGCGATCGATGAGGCTGGCGCGAAAGAAGGCGGCCGCGAGGCGGGCGCCGCCTTCTACGAGAAGTCGGGTAATACCCCGCTCACCGAGCGCCTTGAGGGCTGCGGCGAGGTCGATTTGTCCCTCGCCGTCGTCATCGACATCGATCAGGGTCACGCGGTTCGCCAGAAGCCTCGCGCGCCGCTCAGGATCAGCCGAGCGAAAAGTCAACACCCAGGTCGGCACCCGGCGCGCATCGGCAATTATTCGCGCGGTCGGCGGAATACGCAGATGGCGGTCGATGACGACGCGCACCGGCGAGCAATGGTCGAGCCCGGGCAGACGGCAGGTCAGCTGGGGATCGTCCGCAACGACGGTGCCGGTGCCAACCATGATCGCGTCGTGACTGGCGCGCAAGGCGTGCGCGCGCTCGCGCGCCGGTGGTCCGGTAATCCACTGGCTCTCGCCGCTTGCGATAGCGATGCGGCCATCGAGCGAGGTTGCGAGTTTGAACGTGACAAGCGGGCGCCCAAGCCGCAAGCGGCTCAGGAAACCCTCATTGACCTCGGCCGCCTCCTCGGCGTAGAGCCCGACCTCGACGTCGAGGCCCGCCGCACGTAGCCGGCGCAGTCCCTCGCCGGCGACCCGCGGATCAGGATCCTCTAGGGCGACGACGACCCGCCGTACCCCGGCGGCGATCAACGCATCGACGCAGGGCGGGGTCTGGCCCCAGTGGCAACACGGTTCGAGACTGACATAAGCGATGGCTCCTCGAGCCGCTTCCCTCGCCCGGCGAAGCGCCTCGGTCTCGCCATGCGGTCGCCCGCCGGGCTGAGTCCACCCACGTCCGACGACCCGGCCATCGTTTACGATCACGCAACCGACGGCGGGGTTCGGCCAGACGGTGCCGAGCCCGCGACGCGCCAGCGCCAGCGCTGCTCGCATCGCGTCGAGGTCGAAGCGTCGATGTCGAGGCGAATCAACGCTGGCTTCAATCGCCATCCGCCGCGATCCGGCCTACGAAATCGCCGAAATCCTTGGCCTCGCGGAAGTTGCGGTAGACCGAGGCAAAACGGATGTAGGCAACTTGATCGAGGCTCGCCAACGCCTCCATGACGAGGCCGCCGATCATATCGCTCGGGATCTCGGTCTCACCCGAGCTCTCCAATTGCCGCACCAGCGAGGTGATGATGCGCTCCACGCGCTCGGGTTCGAACGGGCGCTTACGCAACGCGATGTAGATCGATCGGCCCAGCTTGTCTCGGTCGAAGGGTTCGCGGTGTCCGTTTTTCTTGATCACCGTCAGTTCGCGCAATTGCACCCGCTCGAAAGTCGTGAAGCGGGCGCCGCAATTTGGGCAGAACCGCCGGCGTCGGATCGCACCACGATCGTCGGTCGGGCGCGAATCCTTCACCTGGGTGTCATCGGCTCCGCAAAACGGACAGCGCATCTCCTCCTCCGCCTGCTTCGGCCGCTCCCAGGCGCGGAACGACGCTAGTTATTTCGCGCACTCATCCACCCCGAACTTCGGGTAGATCGGGAAGCGAGCGCATAGCTGGTGAACGTCTTTGCGCACACATGCCTCAGCCCCGCCATTGTCGCCAAGACCTCGCGCCAGCCCGCGCAATACCTCGACGATCCATCCCCCGACTGTGTGGAACTCGCCCTGCCCAAAGCCGCGGGTTGTCGCTGCCGGAGAGCCCAGACGGATGCCGGAGGTAACCGTTGGTTTCTGCGGGTCGAACGGAACCCCATTTTTGTTGCAAGTGATTCCCGCTCGTTCGAGGCTCCTCTCGGCCTCTCGACCGGTGATTCCCAAAGGCCGTAAATCCACCAGCATCAGGTGCGAGTCGGTCCCCCCGGAGACGATGTCGAGACCCGCTGCCGCGAGAAGTCTCGGCAAGCACCTTGGCGTTCTCTAAGACTTTACCGGCGTAGCGCTTGAATGCGGGCTCCAAGGCCTCGCGCAGCGCGACCGCCTTGGCAGCGATCACATGCATCAGCGGACCCCCCTGCAGCCCCGGAAAGACCGCCGCGTCGATTCGCTTGCCGATCCCCTGGTCGTTGGACAGGATCAAACCGCCTCTCGGCCCTCGTAAGGTCTTGTGCGTGGTCGTTGTGACGACATCTGCGTATGGCAGCGGGTTCGGATACACCCCGCCGGCGACCAACCCGGCGAAATGCGCCATGTCAACCATCATGTGGGCGCCGACCGCATCGGCGATCACCCGAAACCGGGCGAAGTCTATGACACGGGAATAAGCGCTGCCGCCGGCGATGATTAGCCGAGGCCGGTGCGCTTTGGCCAGACGCTCGACCTCGTCGAAATCGATGCGTCCATCTTCTGGTCGGACACCGTAGGAAAGCGCGTTGAACCATTTGCCCGAAAGGTTCGGCCGCGCGCCGTGCGTCAGGTGGCCACCCGCGGCAAGCGCCATTCCCAGGATGGTATCGCCCGGCTTCAGCAGCGCCAAAAACACTGCCTGATTGGCCTGGGCCCCGGAATGCGGCTGGACATTTGCAAAGCTGCATTCGAAAAGCCGCTTGGCGCGTTCGATCGCGAGCCTCTCGGCGGCATCGACGAACTCACAGCCTGCGTAATAGCGATGACCGGGATAACCCTCGGCGTATTTGTTGGTCAGTACCGAGCCCTGCGCCTCCAATACCGCGCGAGAGACGATATTCTCGCTGGCGATCAGTTCGATTTGCCATTGCTGGCGATCGCGCTCGCGATCGACCGCCGCCGCCAGCTCGGGGTCGGCCTCGAACAGGTCGGCGGAATAAAACCCGTCAACGGCGGATCCCTGGGAGCTAACTGAGGTTGAGGGCATCAGATGACCGCTCGTTAGAGTGGCGGAATGAGCCGCCGCGCCAAAGCCTTCGCGGAGACCGCACGATCAGACGCTATCATTCACAGCCCATCTCGTGCGACGAGCTTGCGATCTTGATCACTTTACCAGATCTCGACCCGGAGCACCAGCCGCCTACCACAAATCGCGTTGCCAAGCGACACTCGAGCTAACCTGAGGCGCGAAAAAGGAGAGTGCACTCGTTCAATCGAAAAATGACCAATACTGTCTTTTCCCAGAAGTATCAGTTGACACAAGAAATTCTCGCTGAGATCATGAACGCCAGGTTGAACGTTCTAGAAATCGGGGCGACAGATGGCAGAAACGGTAACACCGAAGATAGCAGACGAAGAGTTGCTGCGGATGACCGCAGATGTGGTTGCAGCTTATGTCGGCAACAATACGTTGCCGACAGCGCAGCTGGGCGAAGTCATCAACGCCGTTTATAGCTCCCTGAAGTCCCTGGAGGGCCCGGTCGCGCAAGTTCAGCCGGAGCCGCTGAAACCAGCTGTGCCAATTCGTAAGTCGGTTACCCCAGAATTCATCATTTGTTTAGAGGACGGGAAGAGGCTGAAGATGCTCAAACGGCATCTGCGGTCCACCTACAATATGACGCCAGACGAATACCGGACCAAGTGGGGGCTGGCGCCGGATTATCCGATGGTGGCGCCAAATTATGCCGAGCGGCGCTCCGAGTTTGCCAAAAAAATCGGATTGGGACGCGGCACCGGCCGCCAAGCAGCTCGAGCAAAGAATTAGCTCTGTCGGCCTCCGACCAATTCTCAATCCTCCACGGCTGCTTACATCTCAGCGTATTTTCCGTCCTTCCAGACGTAGAAGACGTATTTCGGGTCAATGACGTCACCTTTTTTGTCCCAACGCAACGGTCCGATGACCGTGTCGACCGTCATCGACTTCAGCGCTTTTGACAAATCGTCGACTTTGACCGACTTGGCTTTGTTTGCTGCGGTGGCGAAGGCCTGAATCGCGGCATACGTGTAAAGCGTGTAGCCCTCCGGGTTGTAACCCTCGGTGGTGAACTTGTCCACGACGGCCTTCGCCGACGGCACGTTACGGGGGTCGGGTGGGAAGGTCATCAGCGTCCCCTCGCCCGCCGGCCCTGAAATCTTCCAGAACTCCTCGGTCACCAACGCATCGGCCCCGATGAACTGTGCCTGCAAACCCTGGTCGCGCGCCTGACGGACGATCAACCCGGCCTCGGTCTGATAACCGCCGAAATAAATCACGTCGATGTTCGCCTGCTTCATCTTGCTAATCAAAGCCGAGAAGTCCTTGTCGCCCTGGGTGATTGCTTCGTACATCGTTTCCTTCAGGCCGGCCGCATTCATTGCTTTCTTGGTCTCGTCGGCGATTCCTTTGCCGTAGGCGGTCTTGTCGTGGACGATCGCCACCCTCTTACCCCTGTAGTGTTCCGCGAGATATTTGCCGGCGACGGCACCCTGCACATCATCACGACCGCAGCTCCGGAACACATTGTCCCAGCCCTTCTTCGCCGCATCATCGGTCAGGGCGGGGTTCGTCGAGGCCGGCGTGATCTGCAGAACACCCGCCTCGTTGTAGACCGCGGAGGCCGGGATTGAAGCAGAGGAACAGTAATGTCCGGCGACAAACACGACCTTCTTGCCGACTACCTCGTTCGCCGCGGCCACCGCCTGCTTGGGATCGCAAGCATCATCGGCGATAATCAGATCGAGCTTTTTGCCGAGTACTCCGCCTTTGGCATTGATGTCGGCAACCGCCATTTTGGCGCCGTGCGTCATCTGCTCACCCAGAGCTGCGTTCGAACCGGTGACCGGTCCGACGACCGCGATCGGGATGTCCTGCGCTTTGACCCCACCGGCGCCGAGCGCGAGCGCCGCGGCCAGGATCACGGAAGCGACCCAGCGGTTCATGAGGCTTTACCTCCCTCCAGCGTGCGGTTGCAGTTACTGTAACATGACCGGGTGCAACGCGCGAACGCGTGGTTGCCTGGACCCGGACGTACCGGCGCTATTTTTCGCGCCAGCCGAACAGCCCTCGGCGCTCGTAGAGCCAGGGATATTGCCGCACCATCTTGCGCGCGCGGGTGAGGTAATAAGCCACTGCCGCGACCGCACTGAGGATCGCTGCGGCAATCAGTAATCCGCTCAACGAGACGAGCTCGGCGGCAAACAACGCGTAGAGGAGAAACCTGTCGGCCGCGGCGAGAAGCAGCGCCGCCGGCACGATTTGCCAACCGGGCCGCCAGCTCTGGGCCAGCCTCTGGCCAGTCAAGAGCGCCACACCACCGAACAGGACGACCGTCATCGCGAAGAACGAACCGATCTCGCTGCCGAGCAGGGTGGTCACGGCTGACCGCCTTCGAGATAGGCAGAGCGCACGTCCGGGTTGGCCAGCAGCTCGGTCCCGGTGCCGCTCAGCATGATCCGTCCGGTCTGCATCACATAACCGCGATCGGCGAGTTGCAGCGCGTGGTACGCGTTCTGCTCGACCAGCAACACAGTCGTCTTCTGCCGCTCATTGATTTCCCGGATCGCGCCAAAGATCTGCTTGACCACTAGAGGCGCCAATCCGAGAGAAGGCTCGTCAAGCAACAACAGCCGCGGACGGCTCATCAGCGCGCGGGCAATCGCCAGCATCTGCTGCTCGCCGCCCGACAGCGTCCCGCCACGCTGCCCGCGGCGCTGATCGAGAATCGGGAACAATCCAAAGACGCGTGCCAGATCGTCGTCGAATGAGGCCCGATCGGCGACCGTCGCGCCCATCTGCAGATTCTCGAGCACGGTCATGCGCGAAAAGATGCGCCGCCCTTCCGGCGCCTGCGCGATTCCGAGCCGTACGATTTCGAACGTCGCGAGCCGCGTAATGTCGCGACCCTGGAATAGAATCTGGCCGCGAGCGGCCCGCGGCCGGCCGCAAACCGTCATCAGCAACGTTGATTTGCCGGCCCCGTTAGCGCCAATCAAGGTGACGATCTCGCCGGCCCGGACCTCGAGATCGATCCCTTTGAGCGCCTCGATGTTGCCATAGAAGGCATGGACGCCGGAGATCGTCAGCATTGTCGGCGGATGTGGAGATCGGCCACCTCCGTGTCGGGCAGCTTCCCGAGTTCATCCTCTCCCAGATAGGCCTTGATGACGTTGGGATCGGCACGCACGGCGGCCGGCGTCCCATCGGCGATCTTGCGACCGTAGTCGAGGACGATGATGTGATCCGAGATCCCCATCACCACGCTCATGTCGTGCTCGATCAGCAGGATGCCGATCCTTTCCTCGGTGCGGATGGCGAGCAGCAACTCGTTTAGTTCGGCTGATTCACGTGGGTTGAGGCCGGCGGCGGGCTCGTCGAGACAGAGCAGCGCCGGCCCGGTGCACAGTGATCGCGCGATCTCTAGGCGCCGCTGCGCGCCGTAGGGTAACGCCCCCGCCGCGTGGTCAGCGCGCTCGATCAACCCGACCTTATCCAGCCAATGCCGGGCGCGCTCTACGGCAGCCCGCTCGGCCGAGCGGTAGCGCGGTAGCCCAAAGAGTCCGGCAACGGAAAATACGCTAGCCGACATCAGCAAATTATGTTGCGCGACGATTAGGTTTTCGAGAACCGTCATCCCGGCGAACAGGCGTATGTTTTGGAACGTGCGGGCGATACCAGCCTGCCGGGCGATCCTGAAGCCGTCCATCCGTTCGAGCAGCAGCGCTTCGCCGTCGACCAGCATCATCAGACGACCGACGCTCGGCTTGTAGAAGCCGGTAAGGCAGTTGAAGACGGTGGTCTTGCCGGCGCCGTTCGGGCCGATGATGGCGGTGATCTCGCCGGAATAGGCATCGAACGAAAGATCGTGGACCGCAGTCAGTCCGCCGAAGCGCATCGTCAGATGCTCCACCGCCAACAACAGCCCGTGACGTTCGGTTTCGTCGGTCACGATGCGGGCGAGCGTCGCGCATGGAGGCGCAGCGAGGGCTCCCGATGCGCCAAGAGCCCACGCGGGCGCCACACCATGATCGCGACCATCGCTGCGCCAAAGATCAGCATGCGGAACTCGGCGAAGGCGCGACCGAACTCGGGCAAGGTGACAAGCAAGATCGCGGCCAGGACGACCCCCATCTGGCTCCCCATGCCGCCAAGAACGACTATCGCGAGGATTGTCGCCAACTCGATAAAGGTGAAGCTCTCGGGGCTGATGAAACCCTGCCGCGTCGCAAAGAAGCTGCCGGCAAAACCGCCCAGCATCGCGCCGATGCCAAAGGCAGAGAGCTTGACGTTAGTCGGATTGATGCCCAACGCGCGACAGGCGACTTCGTCCTCGCGCAGAGCTTCCCAGGCGCGCCCGATCGGCAGCCTACGCAACCGCGAAGTGAACAGGTTGGTGACGAGCGCCAATGCCAGAATGACGAAATAGATATACGTCACGCGTTGAGCCGGAGAGAATTCGAGGCCAAAGAACTGATGGAAGGTCGTGACACCCCCGGGCGCCGAGCGCGCGAAGGGCAGGCCGAAGAAAGAAGGCCGCGGGATGTCCGAGATCCCGTTCGGACCACCAGTGACTGGTGACCAGTTCAACAAGACGATGCGGATGATCTCACCGAAGCCGAGGGTGACGATTGCGAGATAATCGCCGCGCAGCCGTAGCACGGGAAACCCCAGGATGACCCCGAAGCTCGCTGCCACCAGGCCCGAGAACGGCAACGCCTGCCAAAAGCTAAGCCCGAAGTCGCGCGCCAACAGGGCGAAGGTATAAGCACCGACGGCGTAGAAAGCGACGTAGCCGAGATCGAGCAGACCAGCCAGCCCGACGACCACGTTGAGACCCCACCCGAGCATGACATAGATCAGCACAGTAGTGCCGAGATCGATTAGATAGCGCGAGGAGAACGGCAGAAACGGAAGCGCAACGGCGAACGCGATCCCGACAAGGGTTATCGGCAATGCTCGGCGGTTCCCCCAAGCCCCGAGGCGGGCGAAGACGCTCTCGCCGCGCCTTTCCCCGCCACGACGGAGGCGCTGCTGGAGCTTCAGCGCCAGCCGGCCGATGAACACCGCAGCAGCGGCCATCGCGACCCAATCAAAATGCGTGCGGATCCCGAGCGCACCACCGCCGACATCGTAGGTTTGGAAACCCACCAGCGGCAGGGCAAGAAATATGGCGACCAGCGCCGCCAGGGCCGCGTCCTTTAGGAGTGCCGCCCAGTCGAGGGTCGCCAGGGCCTCTTTTTCAAAGGCAAGCCCGAAGGCGGCAATCATCATACCTTTTCCAATTCGGGCTGGCCGAGTAGACCCGTCGGACGGAAGACCAGAACGAGGATCAGGACCACAAAGACCGAAACGTCCTTGTACTCGACCGAGAAATAGCCCGACCAGAAAGCCTCGATGAGCCCGATCAGAATTCCGCCCAACATTGCTCCCGGCAGCGAGCCGATGCCGCCAAGCACAGCGGCTGTAAAGGCCTTCACACCGGCGAGGAAGCCGATGAAGAAATCGACCACACCGTAATAGAGGGTGACCATCAATCCAGCGACGGCAGCGAGCGCCGCACCCATCACAAAGGTCATCGAGATCACCCGGTCGACATCGACCCCGAGCAGGGCTGCCATCCGCATGTCCTGCTCGCAGGCGCGTTGCGCGCGGCCGAGCGGGGTAGTCGCGATCAAAGTCGAAAACCCAGCCATCAGCGCCACCGTCACCAGCATGATGAGAAGTTGCAAATAGCTGAGCCGAACCGCGAAACCACCGCTTTCGAAGACCGTGAACCCGCCCTGGACGAGGGGCAGCATCGGCTTTTCCCGCGCGCCTTGCAGGATCTGCACGTAGTTCTGTAGAAAGATTGAGGTGCCAATTGCCGAGATCAGCGGCGCCAGCCTGAACGAGCCGCGCAATGGCCGGTAGGCGACGCGCTCGACCGTCCAGCCGTAGATTGCGGTGAACAGCATCGTCGTCATCAAAACCAGGACCAAGGCGAGCGGAACATAGCTGAGGCCGATCAGACCCAGCACCAGAAAGGCGATGATCGAAATGAAGGCGCCGATCATGTAGATCTCGCCATGGGCGAAATTGATCATGCCGATGATGCCGTAGACCATCGTGTACCCGATGGCGATCAGCCCATAGATCGAGCCAAGCGTCAGCCCGTTAATCAACTGCTGCAGGAAATACGCCATCCGACCCTGCTGTCGCCGGGAGCCGCACGCAATTGCGCTGCAGAATCCAGCCGGTTATCGGGCTGCGTTACCGAGCGGATGCTTGCGCAAAAAGTCGAAATCGCAACCGTGATCGGCCTGTAGGATCTCGCGCCGATAGAGAGCCGCATAGCCCCGCTCCGGGACAGATGGCGGCCTGATCTGGCGGCGTGCCAGCACCTCCGGCGCGACCAAGAGATCAAGGCGGCGCTCGGCTACGGATAGGCGGATGCGATCGCCATTTCTGACTTTGCCAAGCGGACCGCCGCTTGCCGCATCCGGGGTGACATGCAACACAATCGAGCCATAGGCCGTGCCGCTCATGCGCGCATCGGAGATGCGCACCATGTCTTTGACCCCTGCCCGCGCCAATTTTCCCGGGATCGGCAGGTAGCCGGCCTCCGGCATGCCGGAGGCACTTAGCGGACCGGCGTTCTGCAACACCAGGAAGTCATCCGGGCTGACATCGAGGTCGGGATCATCGATCCGCGCCGAGAGGTCTTCGAGCGAGGGGAAGACGACCGCGCGCCCCTCCCTCTCGAAGAGTTTCGGGTCGGCCGCTGAGCGTTTGAAGATCGCGCCCTTCGGCGCCAGCGAGCCAAACAACGCGACGAGACCGCCCTTCGGCTGTAGCGGATCCGCGAAGGGCTTGACGATGGAACGGTCGATCGGCCCTGTTTCCACCGCAAGACGCTGACCGAGCGTCTCGCCGGCGACCGTCATGCAATCGAGGTGCAAGAGCGCTTTCAGCTCACGTAGCACCGCCCCGATCCCACCGGCGGCGAACAGATCCTCCATGTAGTGTGGACCGGTCGGCTTCAAATCGACGAGAACCGGGGTCGAGTCGCTAATCTCGTTCAATCGGCCGAGATCGACATCGATGCCGGCCCTGCCGGCGATTGCCGTCAGATGCAGCACAGCATTGGTCGAGCCGCCGATCGCCATCAGCACCCTCAGGGCGTTCTCAACCGATTGCGGTGTCACGATGCGGTCCGGCGCAAGCCCGCTTTGGGCGAGCTTCATAGCGGCGCGGCCGGTCGCCTCGGCGGCGCGCAGGCGGTCTGCGTGCACCGCAGGAATGGCGGCGCTCCCGGGCAGAATCATACCGAGGGCCTCGGCGATCGAGGCCATTGTGCTCGCCGTGCCCATCACCGCGCAGGTTCCGGCGGTCGTGGCGAGGTTCCCTTCGATCTCGTGGATCTCATCCGAACCGATCTCACCGGCGCGGTACCTGGCCCAAAAGCGACGGCAATCGGTACAGGCACCGAGCCGCTCACCACGCCAGCGCGATGTCATCATCGGCCCAGCAACGAGCCCGATCGCCGGCCGATTTGCCGAGATCGCACCCATCAGCTGGGCCGGCACGGTCTTGTCGCAGCCGCCGACCAGCACGACCGAATCCATCGGCTGGGCTCGGACCATCTCCTCGGTGTCCATCGCCATCAGATTGCGGAACATCAGGCTTGTCGGGTTTAAGAACACCTCGCCGAGCGAGATCGTCGGAAAAGTCAGCGGCAAGCCGCCCATCGCCAGCACACCGCGTTTCATGGCCTCGATCAGCTCAGGAAAATGCCGGTGGCAATTGTTGAACCCCGAAGAGCTGTCCGCAATGCCGATCACCGGACGGGCCAAGAGCTCGCGCGAATAACCCATCGAGCGAGCAAAGGAACGCCGCAGGTAGAGAGCGAAATCCGGATCGCCATAATTGGTGAGCCCACGGGACAAGCCGATCGGTTGGGTCATCGGTTCCTCTCGAAGACGCGTGATGCCAGCTTGCCGTCGTCTCGCGGCCGCGAGCAAGTGCCGCGTGGCGGAGCCATTCCTGCGACGGTCCCGTTTACCCGTGAAATGGACTTTATGCGCCGTACCATCGGCCAGTTGATTGTCACCTCAACGATGACCTCGGTCGAGCCGCGAGCGTTCATACCCCAGCCGAGAGCCACCGACTCTCGCCGCGGACGACGCTGTTTTTTGGCGACGCCGCAGCGGCGGTGCTGAGGCGATCCGCTCGGTCCATCCTCTTAGTCGCGAGCTGACCGAGGCGGAGCCCGCTGGTCGCTGTTCTGATCCAACACCTTGTCTTGGGGCATGGGGCATACCATTTTGGCGATTATCGGAAGCTTGAACTCCCGCTTTCGCTCATCGTCGTGGGAGTCGGATCTATCCGATGACACTCGTTTGGCCGGGCGGTCGGACCGCTCGGAATGAATCCGTTGCTATCGCGTTGATAGGGGTGAAGGCCACGATCAGCGCGTGTTGAGCAGATTAGAGCAGGTGAGGAGCATGGCTAAGCCAAAGAGAGGGCGGTCAACTGCCGCCATCGACGATCATGTCGGGGCGCGGATTCGCGAGCGCCGCATCATGCTGGGTCTGACCCAGCAGCAGCTCGCCGAGATGATCGGCGTTACCTATCAGCAAGCGCACAAATATGAGCGTGGAATCAATCGCGTCTCGGCCGGAAGGCTATTTGAGATCGCCCGGGCATTGAGCGCGCCGATCAGCTATTTCTACGAGGGGATCGGACAGGAAGGTCCGCGGCAGGTCACGCCGCACCAACGCATGCTGCTTGAGATCGCCCGCAATTTCGCCGAGATCAGAAACGAGCGGCATCAAGAGGCGGTGAGCCAGCTCGCTCGAGCGCTCGCCAGCCGGTGATGTGAGCCTATTCCATGGCCGCGTAGAGCGCCTTCTCGAAACCATCGAGCAGCGTCAGGGCCTTGGCGTCGGCGAACGGGATCAGCTGCATCAATATGACGCCGGCGATGCCCCTCGCCGGATCGATCCAGAAATAGGTATTGCCCAACCCGGCCCAGGCGAGACTGCCGGGGCCACGCCCTCCGGGCATCGACTCGGTCGAGATCATGAAACCGAGGCCCCATTTTTTTACCATCCCGGGGAAAAATTCGGCGTTGTTCGAGTAGGCCGGAACGGCGGTCTCGAGCAGTCGCACCTCAAGCCCGCCGATGGCGTTCTGCGACATCAGTTGAACAGTCTCGGGGCGCAGCACTCGCCGGCCATCCGCGCGGCCCTGGTCGAGGAACAGCCGCTCGAACGCGAGATAATCCGTGGCCGTACCGTACAGCCCACCACCGCCCATTTGGAATTCAGGCTCCTGCGGAAGCTCGAACGGAATCGGGCTTAGCGTGCCGTCCTCGTCGCGCGCGTGCATGCCGACGAGCCGAACGCGACGATCCGGGGTCAAGGTGAACCCGGTATCCTTCATCCCGACCGGCGCAAAGATGTGCTCCGCGAAAAAGTCGCCCAGCGACTGGCCGCTCGCCCGCTCTACCGCCTTGCCAACCCAATCGATGCTGATGCCGTAATCCCACCTGTCGCCCGGATCGAAGACCAGCGGCAGCGTCAGCGCGGCGTTCTGGCAGGAGATGATCCCCGGAATACCCGTCTTCTCCATATAGCGGCCCATATCTGCGTTCCAGATGTCGTAGACAAAGCCCGCAGTGTGGGTAATCAGATGTCGCAAGGTGATCTGCTGTCGCGCCGGGCGCAGCTTCGGCTCGCCAGCGGCGTCGAAACCTTCGAGCACTTGCGGCGAGGCGAGTTCCGGCAGCACCTCGGCGATGGGCCAGTCGAGCGAGAGCTTCCCTTGTTCGACAAGGCGCATTGCCGCCGTCGAGGTGATCGCCTTGGTCATCGAGGCGATCCAAAACACTGTATCGACGGTCATTGCCGGCCCGTCGGGTAAGGCGCGCTTGCCGAAAGCGCCATGATAGACCGGACCCTCTCGCGTCGCCGCCATTGCGACGACACCCGGGACATCGCCGCGATCGATTGCGGCCTTCAGCACCTGGTCGACTTGCGGTAATTGGCGCATCGCGCACCTCCCTGATTCGTTATGGCTTGGGCAGCGGGAACTCGTCGAGGCAGGGGACATAATCATCCTCGACATCGACCTTCATCGTCTCGAGCAGGCGTACCAAGCAATTGTAGAATGCGATCGTAACCACGAGATCGGTCAGCCTCTCATTGTCGAGCCCCTGCCGCAGCTCAGCAAAGGTTTCGTCGGACACCGCGAGGTCGAGCGTCATCTCACGGGCGGCCCGCAACACTGCCTTGGCGAGCGGATCGAGCGCCGTCGGGCGGCCATCGGTTTCATCGGCGACCGCGCGGATCTCGTCGGCCGAAACGCCGACCTCTCGGCCGATCCTGACATGGTGCGAGAACCCCCAGGCCGAGCGCGTCAGATAGCTGACCTGGAGGATCGCCAGCTCGCGCAATCTCGGGTCGAGGCGACTCCCGTCACGGATAAACCTCGCCAGGGTGTTAAGGCTGCGGGCGGCGCGCGGGCTGTGCGCCAGGACGCGGTACAGGTTCAGGTTTCGCGCCAGCAGATCCTGGTGCTCGGGCAGGAGGTCGGATTTGTCCAGGTAGGGCAGGCGCGCCATGCTTGATTCCCCTCTCCCGCAGGCGTTAGTCGGGTGCCCTGGCCGGCCCGACCAACGTAGCGCCGCCGTCGACGACCAGGGTTTGGCCGGTGATATAACGCGCCTCGGCCGACAACAAGAAGCGAACCGCGCGGCCGATGTCCCAGCCGGTGCCTTCGATGCCGAGGACCGAGGCCCTGCGTCGCGCCTCGCGTCCGGCAGCTGTCATCTGCCCCGAATAGACCATCGGCGTGTAGACGGGTCCCGGCGCCACGCAATTGACGCGAATGCCGTCCGGACCGTGATCGACCGCCATCGCCCGCGTCAAGGCGATCACCGCACCCTTCGAGGTCGAGTACGCGGTCAGCCCGCGCGGCCGCAAGGCAGCGATCGACGACACGTTGACGATAGCGCCGCCCCCTGCCGTCTCCTTCATCGCAGGGATAGCGTGGCGCGAGGCCAGGAACATGCTGTCGACATTGACCTGCATGACCCGACGCCAGTTTTCGGGAGCGACATCGACGACGCTGCCGCTTCCGCCGATCCCGACATTGTTGTCGAGGCAATCGAGCCGGCCGAACCGCTCCAGCGCCGCAACGACCATGGCGCGCGCCTGCCCCTCGTCGGTGACGTCGGCGACAAAGGCGGCGGCGGTGCCGCCTTCGGCGGCGATCATTTCTACCGTCCGCTCGGCTCGCTCACGCTCGAGATCGACGACCAGCACCCGGGCGCCGACGCGCGCCAGCAGAATCGCCGCTGCGCGGCCGTTGCCGATACCGTCGTCGACCGCGCCGCCGCCGGTGACGATCACCACCTTCCCGTCGAGACCGAATGGGTCGTCGCGCGTAGCCTTCTCGGCCATCAGCTTCCTCCCGCGATATCGTCCCCTCTCCACCCTGCAGACAGGGCGGGAAGGCTAGCCTCTCAAGCGTTGCCGCGCTGTTCGCGCCACAAGCCGAGCTTCTCCTGTACCGGCCGATCCGAATAACTGAACAGCACCGCCTCGTCCTCGGCATGATGGCTCACCGGCACCCAGCTCGGCACGACAAAGATATCATGCGCCTGCCAGTGGAAGAGCTGATCGCCGACCCGGCTCTTTCCTTCGCCTTCGACCGCGACAAAGACGGTCCCGTCGGTCGAACGGTAGGGACGCGTCTCATAGCCTTTGGGCAGCAGCTGGACGAACGTGCCGATCGTCGGCATCGCGAAATCGCCGCTCGCCGGATTTACGTAGCGCAGCTTGTACCCGTGGAACGGGTCCGGGTCCTCGTTCCGACTCAGCGTGTCGAGCGACTCGCGCGAGCGGACATAGGGATAGTTGAACACCGGCGAGGTTTTGACCTGCGGCTTCCAGTCGACCGGCAGCAGATTGTTGGCGAAACGCGCGGCGCTGTCGCCCTCCGGCCGGGTGACGGTCTGCACATCCGCCTCGCCCGGCTCGGCGAAGCTCGCATCGAGCAGGCGCACGATCGGGATGTCGAGGCCGTCGAGCCAGACCATCGGGTCTTGCGTCTCGTTGCCGTGGTCGTGCCAGGTCCAGGATGGCGTGATCACGAAGTCGCCGGGGAGCATCGTCGTGCGCTCGCCGTCGACGGCGGTATAGGCGCCCTCGCCCTCGATGATGAACCGCAGCGCCGATTGCGTATGGCGGTGCGCCGGTGCTACCTCGCCCGGCAGGATCAGCTGCAATCCCGCAAACAGCGAATGGGTGATCGAGGTCTGGCCTTTGAGGCCTGGGTTCTCGAGGATCAGAACCCGGCGCGTCGCTTCCTGGGCGGTGATCAGTCCGCCCGACTGCATCAGGTAGGGCCGGATCTCCCGATAATGCCAGATTGCCGGCTGGCACGGTGTCGTCGGCTGGGCGGTGACCAGCCCATGCAGACGTTCCCACAATGGCGCCATGTTGTGAGCGCCGATCCGGTCGTAAAAGACTTCGCGCTCGGGTGTCCGGGCAGCAGCCTGCTCCATCGCCATGGTCATTTCTCCCTTTTTTTAGCCCTGGGTCAGGCCGCTTTCGCCTGCGGCCGCTCGCCGAGCGTAAATCCGAGCTTGCCCAGATCGGCGATCAGCGACGCCGATTGCGCCGGGTCGAGCGGCACCAGCGGGGGGCGGACCGCAGCCCAATTCGGGTCGTTGTGGTAATGTGCCACAACCCGCTTCAGCGCCGGGACCATCGGATAGGCTTGCAGCGCCTTGCGCAGGGTTGTGATGTCGGCCTGCAAGGCCTCGGCCTGCGGGCCGCGCCAATTGTCGTAGACCTTCTTGATGCCCGGCACATTGACGTTGCCCGAGGCGGTGATGCAGCCGACCGCTCCCTTTCTCAGCCCATCGAGCAGAAACACCTCCGAGCCCGGGAACACCGCAAAGCCCGGAAAGCGCTCGAGCAATGCCGCGGTGTTGCTCCAATCGCCCGAGCTGTCCTTCAATCCGACCACCGTCTGCGGATAGGCCGCGATCAAACGGCCGACGAGGTCGAGCGAGAACCCGACCACCGCCATCGGCGGGATGTGATAAAGGAAGAGCCTCAACGCCCGCGATCCGACGTTGTCGATGACGCCTGAAATGAACGCGAAGATGCCGTCGTCGCTGACCCCCTTGTAATAGAAGGGCGGCAGCATCAGCACCCCGCCGCAGCCGTGTCCGACCGCGTGCCGCACCAAGATCGCGGCGTCGGTCATCGCGCACGCGCCCGTTCCCGGCATCAGTTTCTGGGCGGGAATCCCGGCTTCGATCAGTCGGTCGAGCAGTTCCATCCGCTCAGCCGGTGACATCGAGTTCGCCTCGCTCGTCGTGCCGAAGATCGCGAGCCCGCCCGCACCTTGATCGAGCAGCCAGCGACAAAAGGCGACAAAGCGCCCGGCATCGGGTTCGCCGCTCGGCGTAAAAGGGGTTAAAACGGGGACCAGCACCCCGCTGAAAGGCTGCGACGGCATGTTTCGGGCTCCTCTCGCGCAAGGCCTCTACCAACGCCACTAAGCGCAGCCCTGCGGGTTGCGTCAACTGCCCGTTTTGCGATCCGGGGCGCTGCCCGGCCTCCGCCGATCCAGCCGAGCAGGGAGTAGTGCGCCCTGGTTTTTCCCTGCCGAACAGGGAAAACACGGGAAAAAATCAGATCGGAGTCGACCTCTCGGAAGAGAATCTAATTTATATCATATACTTATACGAAGCTTCGGGCACGTTCAGGACGCCCTAGCAGGGAGGTTTTGACAACTTTTTGACGCCTGGAACCGCGAGGCCAAGGCTCGGCCAAATGGTGCAACCAGCATACATTGCGATCTTGGCATCACGATGGCGAAGGGGCAGCGCCGGCCGTTCGGGACTCACAACACCGTCAGCACTTCGGCGACCAGCGAATGGCGCACAATGTCGCCGTCGCTGAGGCGGACCACGGCGATGTCCGCGATCGGCTCGAGCCGGCGGGCGATCTCGGCGAGCCCGGAAAGACCATCGAGGAGATCGCTCTGATCGGGGTCGCCGGTCACCACCATGGTCGAGTGCCAGCCCAACCGCGTCAGCATCATCTTGATCTGCCCGTAGGTGCAGTTCTGCGCCTCGTCGATGACGATAAAGGCGTTGTTCAGGGTGCGGCCGCGCATAAAGGCGATCGGAGCGATCTCGATCGCTCCCTCGGTAATCAATTGCTTGACGCGCCGGCCGCCGAGCCGTTCGTTCAGCGCATCGTTGAGCGGGCGCAAATAGGGAGCAAGCTTCTCGCCGATGTCGCCGGGCAGATAGCCTAGTCGCTCACCCGCCTCGACGGCCGGACGGGTCAGCACAATCCGGCCGACCCCCCCGGCTTCGAGAGCCGCCACCGCGGCGCTGACAGCGAGATAGGTCTTGCCGGTCCCCGCCGGCCCCAGCACGATCGTCAAATGGCAACGCTCGATCGCCGCCATCACCCGCCGTTGCCCGTCGCTTTGCGGGCGCACCCTGCGGAGATAACCCTGCTCGCGGTCTTCGCCCAGGTCGGCGGCGGAAGACCCCCTGCCGACCTTTGAGACAAAGCCGGTCGCGGCCAAGCGAACTACGGCGCCGTATGACGAGCGTTTACCCATTGCCATCCCCCGGATCCAAACCGATGGCTCACTACTAATTGGGTTTGATGATGTTTTTGCTACAGTATATCGAAATATGAAATCGACAGGCGCGGCGCTTTGGAGTCAAAATCGCCCCTCACCGCCCGCGGCCCGACGGCACCAAAGCCTCACTCGCCCATTTTGGGCGCGGCGATCCAGCCCGCCGTCGTGCCCGAGCCTGGCACTATCGAGGGCAGCCAGTCGTATTGCCGCGGGCACCACTCCTCGCCGGTGATCGGGCAGCCTTTCGGAATCGGTCCGGACACACCGCCCAGGTGCCGATCACGCGGTGGAAGCCTAGCGGGCTAAGCTACCGCTCCGACCGCCCCGGCCAGCTTCAGGCCGGGAGCGAGCAACTCACGATGCTTGGCGTCCCGGAATTGGACAGCGTTTGGAACGAGAGACGCATCGGTCGCCTTGAGCCGCCTGGCGATCGCTTCTGACTCGGAGAGAAAGTCCACGTGGGCAAAACAGGATGCGAGAGCGCAATATGGGGTTGCCCAGCGCGGAAATTCCTGAAGCACCGGACGGAGAATTGGTATTGCATCGTCGAAACGGCGGCTGAAAAAATGAGCGATGCCAATTCCAACGATGTTGCGGCGTCCGATGCGATCCCTAGGGTTCAGTCGTATTGACGTCTCGAAGCACTCGATCGCCTGCTCCGGACGGCCGGCATACAACCAAGTCATACCGCTCATATACCAGCCCTTGGCAAAGCTGGGATTGAGCCGCAGAGCGTTCTCCACCAATGCAGCGGCAGCATCGATATCCTCACCAAAATACGCGAGAACGAACGCCGAGATAGCGACCGGCTCTGGGTCACTGGACGCCCGCAGCGCCATTCGCGCGAGATCTATCGCTCTGCGCCGGTTTAGCTGCCGATCCGCAATCCAGCCGTTGACATCCAGAATCTGCCGGCAATTTGCTGCATCCGCCAATGCCGACCCGTAGTTTGGATCGAGCTCGATGGCCCGTTCGAGCAAATTGAGCGACCGTAGTACGCTTTCTTTCCCGCTGGAGAAGATTGGCTGCGCCTGCAGATAAAGAGCGTAGGGCGTCACGTTCTGATTTGACGAGGCGCCACAGCGACGTGCTTCGGCCAATTGCAGCGCTGGGTCGATGCTGCCGGCGATTATCGACGCGATCTTGTCCTGCACTTCAAGGGCATCGGTGAGCAAGCCGTCGAAGCGATCGCTCCAGATAACGGAGCCGGTGATCCCGTCGATCAGGTGAGCAGTCACACCTACCTTTCGACTCTGGCGGCGCACGGCTCCCCGCACCACGTAACGAACTGCCAAGTCGCGGACCAGCGCCCGGGCATCGAGCGCCCCGTCCCGGCTGGCGAGGCACGAAATCGGCGCGAGGACACAAAGCCATCGGAAGCGGCTCAACGCTGCGACGACATCTTCGAAGAGACCTTCTGCAAACCATCGTCCCTCGAGATCATTGCCGATGGCAGTGAAGGGAAATACGACGACCGAGGCCCTATCGGCGAAGACCGAGTTTGCCGAGCGCGCTTTTTCGCCGGACGGAAGCTGAGACGGAGGGGTTGCCGGCGCTTCGGTGACCTCGCCAACGAAGCGAAATCCCTTCCGGCGAAGCGTTCGGATCAGCCGCTGGTCTGTCCCATTGTCACCAACTGCCCGCCGCACGGCATTGATGCGCGTGGTCAGGGATGAATCCGAAACGAGCCTGCCGCACCATATTGCCTCGATCAGCTCGTCCTTGCCGAGCACGCGGCCGCGGTGGTGCACGAGGTAAGCCAACAGGTCGAAGGCTTGCGGCTCAAGTTTGACCAACGCGGCGCCGCGCCGCAGCTCACGCCGCTCGGTATCGAGAAGATGCCCATCAAACGCCAAAGCCATATTGATGCTTAAGGCTTGTCGCCGAAAAGTATGCCTGTCTTAAAGAAAAATTAAGCTGGCCGTAAAGTTTCTTCGGCCTGATCGTGTGAAGATAGGTCGGATTTCCCGGCGGTCGAGTTGATTTTGGCCCTGGGGCGCAGCGCGGGAGAGGCTATGCCAGATCCGATCAGTATTCGATCGCAAGTATGTCGGCGCGTTCCCTTGATGCCCCTATTCGTCCTCGGCGCCGTCGCCGCCTTAACCGATCCGGATACGGCCGGCGCGACGTTCGATCTTCATGGACGAATTCAGCGTCATCCGGAACGGCAGCCCGCTCTTTGACGACACCTTCAATCAGAACGTCACGCTCACCGGCGGCACCGGATCGACTGTCTCATCCGGGGTGAGCTTCACCGGCGATGGCCCTGCGAATTACTTCGTAGGCGGTACGATTCCGGAGACGACGGCCAACAACGGGCAGGCGCTGCTCAATACCGCGAACGGTATCGTGGTAACGCAGCCGGATCCATTCTTTCCGCTGGTCTCGGACGTCCATGCTGCCCTCCAAACCGGAGTTGCGACGACTGCAGCTCAAGCACTGACGCCCAGCACGTCTTTCACCGTGACGGGGCTGTTCGACCTGTCGCTCCCCAACGTGGTCGGCGGAACCGATGACCTCTTCCTCTCCAACCGATATGCAGTCAACGACGACGCCGGCAATTTCCTTCAAATTCGCCTACGGGACTGCGCGGCCGGTGTCAGCGGGTGCGGTGGCCTGAATGGACCCGTTCTACAGTTCACGTGGGGGAGCACTATAAGCGACCAGCTGACGACTATCGACTTGGTTACGCTGTCGGCGGCGGATCTTGCCGATCCGCAATTCGAGTTCGAGTTCACCAAGAACGCGAGCACCGATGTGGTTAACGCGTATTATGCGTTCGGCAGCGGCAACACGCTGGCGACTTTCAACGGCACATTGACAGCGCTCGGCAGCACCGACAGCAGCACGGACATCTTCACGAGCTCGCTGCAAACCGTCGAGCCAGGGTTTGAAGCCTTCGAGCCGGTTCCGGCTCCCGAACCATCGACGTTGGCCATCCTCGCGGCCGGCCTGTTCGGTCTTTGTGCTTTCCGCCGACCGAGGAGATGCGCAGGGGTGTGCGGTTACATGTGATAGAGAAGGTCAGTTCACGCGCACGTACTCGTAGTCGAGCGGCATGTTGTTGATGCCGATTTCCGGCGGGGCGATCCAGCTCGCCACCTTGCCCGGCTCGGTGACACGGTGCATCAGGCTCGCGACAAACCCGCGATCTTCGGCCGAGGGCAGCCAATCGCTTTCCCGCTGCCCCCATTCATCCTCGCTGATCAGTCGCCCTTCGGGGTCGGTCTTGACACCGGCCCAGACGCCGATTGAACGGTGAAAGCGGGTGCTCGGCAAGCGGAAGCGAAAATCATACCCTGCTTCGGCGACGAGCCGGTTCCAGCGCTGCACGCCGACATCGCAATCCCGCACATACGCGGCACGCGTCACCTCGTTCATGGCACTGCGCATCGGGACCGCCTCCGCCGTCGCGCCGCCTTTTCCATCCGGCACCTCGATGGGCAAGCGCTGATCGATCGCCAAATGGTCGGCGAACCGCGTCTCGTCGGGACGGCCTTTGAGCCCGCCGGCAAAATAGCTCCCCGCATTCGACGAGATTTCGGCGCCGAAGAGATCGAGCGAAGAGCTGAACCAGAAATTGATGTAGCGCTGCAGGGTCGAGAGATCGATCGCGCCGGCGTTGCGCACCGCGGTGGGGTCGTCGCTGCCGAGCTTCTTCATGACCTCGAGCGTGCGCTTGACGACGCGGGTGATGCCGCTGGTACCGACGAACATGTGGAAGGCTTCTTCGGTCAGCATGAACCGGCAGGTTCGCGACAGCGGGTCGAACGCGCTCTCGGCTAGGCTCTTCAGCTGAAAGCGGCCGTCGCGATCGGTGAAATAGGTGAACATGAAGAAGCTCAGCCAATCGGCGATCGGCTGGTTGAAGGTGCCGAGGATTCGGGGCTTGTCGGGATCGCCCGAGTGGCGGGCCAAGAGCTCTTCGGCCTCCTCGCGGCCGTCGCGGCCAAAATAACCGTGCAGCAAGTAGACCATCGCCCACAGATGACGGCCTTCCTCCACATTGACCTGAAACAGGTTGCGCAAGTCGTAGAGCGAGGGGCACGTAAGGCCGAGTAGCCGTTGTTGTTCGACCGAGGCCGGCTCGGTATCGCCCTGCGTGACGATCAGCCGGCGCAGGGCAGAACGGTGCTCGCCCGGCACCTGCTGCCACGCCGGCTCGCCAAGCGCGTCGCCGAAGCCGATCCGCCGGTCGGGGACGGGGTCCGCGAGAAAGATGCCCCAGCGGTATTCCGGCATCTTGACCATGCCGTAGCTCGCCCAGCCCGTCTCGTCGACC
Organism: uncultured Alphaproteobacteria bacterium; assembly: GCA_963703745.1. Classification (GTDB taxonomy): domain Bacteria; phylum Pseudomonadota; class Alphaproteobacteria; order ATCC43930; family CGMCC-115725; genus AP-15. Next base: position 848,089 of record CAVPFL010000005.1, read on the forward strand.
GCGGTGGCGGTGCGCAAATAGACATCGGCGTCAGCAGACGCCGCCGGTCCCATTTCCTTCCACCAACCGAGGAAGCCCGGCTGCCAATGCTCAAGCGCGCGCTGCAGCGCGCGGTTATCGCCGAGGTCGACGTTGTTCGGGATGTGTTCGCGATAGTCGAGCGCCATGGTGGGTCTCCCGTCGCATTATGTTCGTTCCCGGTCGAAGCGCGCCCGGACGCCGCTCCCGTAGCGCTTCAGGGTGCCATTCTCGCCGACCGCGTTGGGTCTTGAAAAGATCCAGTTCTGCCAGGCCGAAAGCCGCCCAAAGATCTTGGTCGCGACGGTCTCACGGCCGGCGAAGCGCAAATTCGCCTCCATGCCGGTCAGCGCATCGGGCGAGAGGCTCGCTCGCTCCTCGAGTGCGAGCCGGATTTCGTCCCCCCAGTCGAGCTCGTCAGGGGCGAAGGTCACCAAACCGAGATCGACCGCACTGGCCGCATCTAGCGAGACGCCGGCATGCCGTTTGAGCGCCGCGGCCGCCGCCTCCTCGTTAAAGCGGGTTGCCAGCCGGGTCCGGCCGTTGACCATCTCGAGGTGGTGCAAGTTGAGCGGGGAAAGCGCGACGCGCGGCCCCTCCGCCTGCATGTAGCTACGGTCGCCGGCGAGCGCCAGCTCGAACAGGCTGCCGGCAAAACACGAGCCCTCTTCGATGACCGCGAAGAGGCTGCGGGAGGACACATCGAACCGTTGCAAGGTGCGGCGCAAGAGGCCGATCGTCTCGCGCACGAACCAGTGATCCCGGTTGGCGAGCATCATCTCATCGCAGGCCAGCACCCGTTCAGCGTCGCCCGATGTCTTCAGCACTAACGTTCCGATCTCCGGCTGGTTGGCGCGCAGCATCAATAATGCATCGTCCAACTCGCGCGCCATCGCCAGCGGCCACCATCGCGCGCCGGCTGCGATGATCGCGGCGAGGTCGCCCGGCGCTGTTCCGCCATTTGGCCCGAGCACGGTTACGGTCGCGACCCGGTCATCGGGCGCGATGTCGACCTCGACCCACCGGTAGCGGTAAGAGCGCTTGTCGATGCTACGTTGCAGCGGCAAGAGCGGTACGCCGGCCGCATTGGCCGGGCGGTCGCTCTGCGTTGCGAGCGACGTTGCGCGCTCCGCGACAAGCTCCTGGAAACGAGCCGGCGGCGCCACCCGATCCACGAGTCCCCAAGCCTTCGCACGATCCGCGCGCACGCCGTCGGCGGTGGTGCAGAACACATCCGCCAAGTCACGCCGGACTTTGCGCTTGTCGACCAGTCGCGTCAGCCCGCCGGTTCCGGGCAGGACACCCAGCATCGCCACCTCGGGCAGGCTGACCGTGCTCGACCGATCGTCGACCATGACGATCTCGTCACAGGCCAGCGCCAGCTCGTAGCCGCCGCCCGCGCAAGCGCCGTTGACCGCGGCGATAAATTTGAGGCGCGAATGGACGCTCGCATCCTCGATGCCGTTGCGGGTTTCGTTGGTGAATTTGCAGAAATTGACCTTTTCGGCGTGGCTTGCCTGCCCGAGCATGTAGATGTTGGCGCCGGCGCAGAAGACCCGTTCCTTGCCGCTGGTCATGACCACTACACCCACCTCGGGGTGCTCGAAACGGATGCGGTTCAGCGCGTCTGCCAGCTCGATGTCGACGCCGAGATCGTAAGAGTTGAGCTTGAGCCGATAGCCGGGAGAGAGCCCGCCCTCTTCCGCGACATCCAAGGTCAGGGTGGCGATTGGACCATCACAGGCGAGGCGCCAGTGGCGATAGCGTGAGGGATCGGTGTCGAAAGTGATCATCGGACCGGTAGGTTGGCCGTCATTCTCGCGGAAAGCGGGCATCCAAGGCCGGAAAGCCTCAGCCGACGCCCTGGACCCTCGCTTTCGCGAGGGTGACAAGTATCGCCATTTTAGCTCGCGGTCGCTGGAAAATCACAATCGCGCTGCCAGAGCGTCGGAAATGCCCGGCTCGGCTTTGAGCAGTTGGCGCAGCCGCGAGATGGTGGCCGGCGGCAGGGTGACGCCGCGTGTAAAGGCGTGAAAGCCGTCGACCAATTCGCGGTTGGTAGATCGGCGGACGAGTTGCGCCGCCTCGGTCTCGTACATCCTCTCCTCCTCGCTGCCGGGTGGGCCCGAGTGGAGCAACAACCGCAAGAATGGAAACGAGACGCTGTCCACCGGCGAGGGCTGCACCTGGTTTGCCTGGAATTCCTGCTGAATTTGTGCTGCAAGGCCGGGGTCGAGCATCTTGGGTACGTCGAGAATTCCCTTGCCAAGATAGGTGGCGCTGCCGTTGCCCGGATCGGCGCTCCGGAACAATGCCAGTCGGCAGGCCTCGACCCGCTGCCAGCCCGTGGGGTAATTCCCGCCGTAGAGCTGGATCCACAATGCACACGCCGCGGCGATCTGCGGGGTGCTCGACGAAGTGCCTGCACCATCCATGTCGAACCCGTCAGTCGTCCGGAACAACATCCACGCAACGTTTGGGGTATACCCGGCGATGGCCTTTTTCATGACATCGTCTGGTCCCCAGTTGCCTTGCAGCTCGCCGATCTTGCTGGTGACGTAGGGTGTCTTGTCGTAGGTGGCGCCAACCGCGGTCACGACCCGGTTGAACGCGCTGGGATACACAGTAAGATGTGTCGGCAGCTCCGAGTAATTATCTCCGGAGGCTGCCACGATGACGATTCCGGCGTCGTAGAGGTTATTGACCGCATCTGCCCAGCTCTCGGACGGCAGCCCGCCGTGACTGATCGTGACGACGTCGCATTTGTTGGCGGGATTGCTGTTCGCCGGGTCTCCAGCGGGGCCCAGAGCGTAGTCCATACCTTGCGCCATGGCACTGCTGTAGAAGTGAATCACTGACGGACCAATCCGCACCGGGACGACCTCTGCGTCCGGCGCGCCGCCGATATCTCCAGTGTACTGCATGCCCTGGTAGATCAGATCGACGGTATTGCCGGAGAGGATCGCCAGGGTTGCCGTACCGTGACCCGGGTTGCGTAATGGGCCGCTGGTGCCGGGGTCAGTCGTGTTCGTATTGTTCTCGTAAAAATTATAGCCGAGGTCGCGCCTGACATGGCGCGGCGTCGAATCTTGCGGCGGCCAATAGCCGGTATCGAGATGGGCGATGCGAACGCCGTTGCCGGTCGCCATACCGCGCACCCGCTCGAACCCGGTAAAGCCCTGCGCCAGATGCCACCCCGGGCTTACCAATGCCGCGGGCGGCCAATTCTGGTCAAATCCTTGTTGCACCGCCGCCTCGGGTGCCGCCGGCGCCTCCTGAAGCAGGTCCGGCTCGACGTAAATCGAATACTGGGCAGCGCGAGCTACGCGGTGCGCCTCGTCCCAGGGATGCCGGTCGTGCCCAGCAGCCGCAGTCGCTGTCAGCCAATGATCTGCCGGCTGCGCCGCCGAAAACAGCGCGGAGGCCTGCTGCGCTTTGAACAACGGCTCCAGCCGATAACCGGGGATCGCCAATGACTGGGCGCCCACAAGCAAGCCGGCAAACGGCCGCCGACGGACTTTGACGAGAAGATTGCCGCTGTACTGAACCGCCATCCGCTCCCCCCTGTCGTCGCATGCCTGCTCTTAACTCTACTCGAACCGGGGGAAGGCGTGAAGGAACCCCGCGAGCCGACTCCTGAGAACTGCGCAAGATCAACCGTTGGACAAAGACAACTCTCCCCGCCTCCGCGACGACGCCGTGAGGTAGCAATTAGTCGCGCCCATCGATCCAGCCGGTTTAATCGAAGATGCTTCACAGGTAAGAATACAGGGACAGGGAGGAACCGACGATGTCGGACAAGCCCTTACCCACCGACCTCGAACTCACCGCGCTCGACCCGATCTTTCGTGAACATCCGCACGATCGCCTCGACCGGTTGCGGAACGAGGATCCCGTCTACTTGGAGGCGGCGCTGGGACGGCTGTTTCTTACCCGTTTCGGGGATATGAGGACGGTGCTGGCGGATCGGTCGCTTTCCAAAGATCCGCGCAAGGCGCCCGACACGCCGCGTCGGCGCGCATCGAGAGGGGATATGCCCCTAGAAGCCCTCGAGCCCTCCATGCTCAACCTGGATGACCCCGACCACAAGCGGCTCCGGGGGCTCGTGTCGCAGGCCTTTAACCAGCGCTCGGTAGACACCTGGCGCCCGCGCATTCGCGCCATCGCCGAAGCGCTGCTCGATGCGCTTGCCGATCGCGGCTCGTTCGATGTGATCGCCGAATTTGCGGCACCATTGCCGATCATCGTGATCGCCGAGATGCTGGGCGTCGATCCCGGCGATATGCCACAGTTCAAGCACTGGTCGGATGCCCAGGCGCAGATCTTCAACCCGGTCCGCTCGCCCGAGCAAACAGTGGAACTAAGGGCTGCTGGGCAGGGGCTCAATGATTACTTCGCGCGCGCGATCGGTACACGACGCGGTCGCTGCGGCGACGACCTGATCAGTATGCTGGTCGCTGCCGAGGAGGCAGGGGATCGCCTTTCCGCACGTGAGATTGTCATCACCTGCAACCTGCTGCTAATCGCCGGCAATCTCACCACTACCGACCTGATCGGCAACGGCGTGCTCGCCCTACTCCGGCATCCAGATCAGCTCGCCAAGCTGTGCGCGCACGCAGAGCTCATGCCCAATGCGGTTGAGGAGATGCTGCGATACGACCCGCCTGTAGTGCAGGTCGGTCGATTTGCGCTGGAGCCCCGGGAGATCGTCGGCAAGAAGGTGCACGCGGGTCAGGCGATGATGTGTTCGCTGCTCGCAGCGGGCCATGACCCGGCGCGGCACTCCAACCCGCATGGTTTCGACATCGAGCGGGCGGACACCACGCATCTCGCCTTTGGTGGCGGTGCGCATTATTGCCTCGGCGCGCCGCTCGCCCGGGCCGAGGCACAAATCGCCATTGCTGCGCTGTTCGAGCGTTTTCCTCGGCTGCGGCTTGACCCGCAGTATGCCGTCGAGCACAAACGCGCACCGGTCTTCAATGGATTGGAAGCGCTTTGGGTGCACGCCGCTTGAACCGGGCGTGCATTTGCACACGCAGATTCACACACTCGGGCACACAGATGCCCTCAGCGGACGATACGGGTAAGCGCGGACGGGACGCGCCGAGCAAGGAACTCAAGGTCATCAACGTCGCGCGGGCGACGGCGCGATTTCGGGCGCTCCCAGACGATACCGGGATAGCCCCTAAGAGGGACCAGCCGGGAGCCTAGGTACGCCCAATCCTGAAGCTCCTCGATAGCCACATGGTAGCGGGGCTCGCGGCCGGTCCGGCCGGCGAAAAGTGCGCGCGGGATATTGACCATGTGCGGCCAGCGCTTGCGCTCGTAGAGCAGCGGCGTACCGCACCGGGAGCAGAAGCTTCGGGTCGACTCCGTCTTCGCATCCTCGAAGCGAGCAATGCTTCTTCGGCCCTTCGCCACGCGGACGCGCTTGCGCCAACAGCCGATATAGGTTGCATACGCGGCGCCGTGCGCACAACGACTTGCCGCGGAGTGATCGTGCCAGGCCCAGAAAGCAGGAAAGTCGATCTTTAGCTCAACCGCCCCGCAAAGGCAGCGGCCAGACACCTGCTGGCCCGATAGGCCTGACGCGGCGCGGTCATCAAGGCTGTCCAATTTCATGCTCACCCCCGCAGTCCGCGATGGGTTTGCGGCTAGGCTTTCACACTAACACAATCGCCCGCAACTTCAGCAGCGATTCATTCGATGACTTCGTCGGCGCGGGCGAGGATCAATGGTGCGACCGCGAGGCCGAGCGTCTTTGCCGTGTTGAGATTGACGACGAGCTCGAAGACAGTAGGCTGCACCACCGGGAGATCGGCGGGCGTCTCGCCGCCGAGAATGCGGCCGACATATGCACCCATCTCACGGTAAACCCCGGGCAGGCTCGGGCCGTAGCTGATCAGTCCGCCGGCATCGACGAACTCCCGCCATTCGTAGATCGCCGGCATGGAATGGCGCGCCGCCAGTCCCACGATCTGGAGCCGGCGGGCGTTGAAAAAGGGGTCGGCGCGCACCACGAGCGCGCCGGCATTGCCGGCCATTGCACTGATCTTGCGGATCTTGCGGCCCAACGCCATTCCCGTCGCCAGAACGTCGGGGGCGCTCTTTGTCCCTTTGACGACCTCGAACAATTTCATGACGTTGGCCGGGGCGAAGAAATGGGTGCCGGCGACGTCCTGCGGCCGCTTGGTGGCATTGGCCATGATGTCGATATCGATGCCCGAGGTGTTGGTGTAGAGCAATGCCCCCGGCTTCATGACTTGGTCGAGCTTCCTGAACACCTCCTCCTTGACCGGGATGCGCTCGAACACCGCCTCGATTACGACGTCGCACTGGGCAATGTCGTCATAGCTTTTGACCGGCTCGATCAGTTTCAGCCGGCGCTCCATCTCCCCCTCGCTGAGGCTGCCGCGCCGCACACTCGTCTCGTAATTGCTGCGGATCCGCGCCAGGCCGCGATCGAGTGCCTCTTGGTTGACTTCGAGGAGCTTCACCGGAAAGCCGAACTCGGCAACACTCATCGCGATGCCGCCACCCATCGTGCCGGCGCCGACGATCGCGGCCGTCTCGATCGGCCGCAACGGGGTGTCGCGCGGAATGTCGGGCAATTTGGCGACCTCGCGCTCAGCGAAGAACGCATAGCGCAGAGCACGTGCCTCGGCCGAATTCTCGAGCTCGTCGAACAGTTCCGGTTCGCGCGGAGGCGGCTCCCTTCAGAGGCATATTGCCGGCAGCATTCACGGTGCCTGACGAGGCATCTGCGGCCGCGCGCGCCTAATGACCTTCTGTGCTAGGATGGGTCGACAGGAAAAGGACGAGCTATGCCTAAAGTGTCTATCCACGGCAACCAACTTACACTGCCAGATGAGTTGCGCGAGGCGCTAACAACGCAGACGGATGATGCACTCGACGCCGAGGAGGTAGTCGAAGGGATTTTGCTAAAACGCTCAGCTTCGGCGCGCCGCAAAGCGGGCTTAGCGCATCTGCGCTCCGCACAATCGGGCGTCGGGTATACCGGCTCCGTGCCGCGTCCGAGCGCTGAGGAGGAAGAGCAGTGGATCGCTGACACTCTCTACGCCACTAAGCTTGGGCAGCGTGCGCGACCCGAGGAGAAATGAGAAGAGCCGTTTTCGACACCACGGTCCTTGTCAGCGCCCTGCTTCGCCCCGGTGGTCTTGCCGACGAACTGCTCACATTAGCGGCAGAGGAGCAGTTCGAGCTCATACTGTCCTCTGCTATTATTCTTGAAACCTGGCGCACGCTCTTGTCTGATGACCGGATCCGGTCGCAATATTCGTACAGCGATGAACGCGCTCATCTCTATTGTCTGAGTTTGCTCGAGATCGCGATCGAGGTGCTGCGGACAACACGTCCCCTATCAGGGATCGTCCGCGATCCGCGCGACGACATGGTTCTGGCGTGCGCCGCGGACGGCCGCGCGGACACCGTTGTCAGCCGCGACAAAGACCTGCTTTCGCTCGGTGCCTTTCGCGGCATTGCCATCATCACGCCCGAAGTCTTCCGACAGCAACTGCGAGACGCACAGTAAAAGTCCTGCGGCTAAAGAAGAATGGGGATTATTCGATCACCTCGTCGGCGCGTGCGAGGATTGCTTGCGGGATTTCCAGTCCCAGCTGCTGTGCCGTCCTGAGATTCACGATCAATTCGTATTTCGTGGGTTGCTCGACTGGCAGATCAGCCGGATCGGCACCTTTCAAAATCTTGCCCACATACGTCGCAGTAAGCCGAAGAGCCGCAACTGGCTCTGGGCCGTAGGACATGAGCCCGCCCCGATCAACATACGATCTGACGATGAACATCGTGGGCAGCCGATACTCAATAGCCAATTCCGCGACCCGCCGACCATAGGGAGCAAAAAGGGGACTGGACTCGACGAGCAACACCTGAATCGAGCTTTCAGCGACAGTGCGTAAGGCCGCATCGAGATCATAGGGTGATCGTTCGAATTTATACCCGTGGACCTCCATCCGCAGCGATCTTGCAGCGGACTCCGCCCCCTCGAACTGGTCGGCCGAACCCTCATCCCATAAAATGCCCACCCGCGTACGGCCCGGAAAGGCTTGGGAGAGGAGGTCCACCTGCTTCGCCGCTAATTCCGGCCGCTGAAACGATATGCCGGTGATTTTTCCGGCTCTTGATGTAGCCGCGCGCGAGCGGATCGTAGTTGCCTAGGCTCATTACGATCGGAATCGTGTCTGCCGCGGCAACAGCGGCTTTCAGGTTCGCTTCCGCGCCTTCCACGACCAACACGTCGACTGGCAATCGGGCAAGCTCGGCCGCTACCTGCTGTGGTCCGCGCGTGTCCTCATCCACCCATCGCATCTCAGCGACGAGATTTTCGCCGGTCCTGAACCCGTACCTGCTCAACTCGTCGAAAAAGCCTGGTACGCGGGCGCCGTCGATGGGTTGGCGCGCGCGACCTGGAGCACCCCGATCCGAGCTGTCTTCGCCGTTGTTTGTGCGTGCGCGACCAATGGCGACATGGCCGCGCCGGAAAGCAGCATGATGAAGTCGCGTCGGCCGCTCGCCGATGCCCTGCCACCTCCGCTCGACCCTCTACCCGATCCCATGCGCGGCCTCGTGCTCCGATCACATTGGTCGGCTTGGCTTCGCTTCGCGCAGCGGGGTCCCGGTCTCGGCGAGGCGACGCAATAAGGCGGACGGGGCCCAGCGGGCGCCGTATTGCTGGTGCCAAGCTTGGATCTGGCGATAGACCTCGGCGACGCCGATGCCGTCCGCCCAATACATCAGCCCGCCGCGGTAGCGCGGAAAGCCAAAACCGTTGAGCCACATCACGTCGATGTCACTGGCGCGGTAGGCTTTGCCCTCCTCGAGGATCTTGCACGCCTCGTTGACCGAGGCGAACAGCAGCCGGCGGAGGATCTCCTCGTCCGAAAAGTTTCGCTGCGCGATGCCGAGCTCGGCCGCCTTTTCCCTGATCTTCTGCGCGAGCTCGGGGTCGGGGTGCGGGGTGCGGTCGCCCTTCTCATAGCGGAACCAGCCGGCGCCGGTCTTCTGCCCGAGCCGGCCCATTTCGACGATCATATCGGCGATCGGCATCTTGCGGTAGTTCGGGTCCTGCGCGGCGCGGCGCTGGCGGCTGTCATAGCCGATGTCGAGCCCCGACAGATCGGCCGTCGCAAAGGGGCCGATCGGATAGCCGAAATCGACCATGACCTTGTCGACCTGCTCGGGCAATGCCCCTTCCTCGACCATCAGGTTCATCTCGGTGCCGAACGGCCCGCGGCTGCGGTTGGCGACAAAGCCGTCGCCATTGCCGGCCATTGCACTGATCTTGCCGATCTTGCGGCCCAAGGCCATCCCCGTCGCCAGAACGTCAGGGGCGCTCTTTGTCCCTTTGACGACCTCGAACAATTTCATGACGTTGGCCGGGGCGAAGAAATGGGTGCCGGCAACGTCCTGCGGCCGCTTGGTGGCATTGGCCATGATGTCGATATCGATGCCCGAGGTGTTGGTGTAGAGCAATGCCCCCGGCTTCATGACTTGGTCGAGCTTCCTGAACACCTCCTCCTTGACCGGGATGCGCTCGAACACCGCCTCGATTACGACGTCGCACTGGGCAATGTCGTCATAGCTTTTGACCGGCTCGATCAGTTTCAGCCGGCGCTCCATCTCCCCCTCGCTGAGGCTGCCGCGCCGCACACTCGTCTCGTAATTGCTGCGGATCCGCGCCAGGCCGCGATCGAGTGCCTCTTGGCTGACTTCGAGGAGCTTCACCGGAAAGCCGAACTCGGCAAAACTCATCGCGATGCCGCCACCCATCGTGCCGGCGCCGACGATCGCGGCCGTCTCGATCGGCCGCAACGGAGTGTCGCGCGGAATGTCGGGCAATTTGGCGACCTCGCGCTCAGCGAAGAACGCATAGCGCAGAGCACGCGCCTCGGCCGAATTCTCGAGCTCGTCGAAGAGCTCGCGCTCGCGCCTGATCGCATCGTCGAATGGCATTGTGCAAGCCGCCTCGACCGCTGTGATGCAGTGATAGGGTGCCTTCTGGTTGCGGGCGCGCCTTGCGATCGACTTACGCATCGCTTCGAAGATGCCGGGATCGGCTTTGGCCTCGGCGAGTTTCTCGTCGCGGTCGCGAATGCGCGGCGCCGGTCTCGTGTCGGCAACGCGGCGCGCCATCGCGATTGCTGCGGCTCGCAGATCGTTGCCCTCGGGGACCAGCTCGTCGATGATGCCGAGCGCCTTTGCCTCCTCGGCCGGCACGTGGCGGCCCGAGGTGATCATCTCCATCGCCGCCTTGGGGCCGATCAGCCGCGGCAGCCGTTGGGTCCCGCCGCTGCCCGGCAAGATGCCGATCAATACCTCGGGTAAGCCGACCTTGGCGCTCGGCACGGCGATGCGGTAGTGCGAGGCGAGTGCCACCTCCAGCCCGCCGCCCAACGCATAACCGTGGATCGCCGCGACCACCGGCTTGGCGCTCGCATCAAGCACTTCATGAGTGCGCTTTCCCGGGACCGACGGCGGCCGCCTCGTGCCGAATTGGCGAATGTCGGCGCCGGCGATAAAGCTGCGCCCGGCGCCGATCAGCACCATCGCTTTGATCGAGCGATCAGCGTTGCCGCGCTCGACATTCTCGACGATGCCCTCGGGCACCCCGGGCGAGAGCGCGTTGACCGGTGGGTTGTCGATCGTGATGACGCCGATCCCGTCTACATTCTCGAAGCGAACCAGTGCGCCTTCCGCCATTTCACCCTCCTAATGATTCACAATGAGACGGTGAGACAGTGAGATAAAGACGTTTTCAGAATCTCACTGTCTCATTGTTCAATTAAACGGTTGCCGTAGTGCCCAGTATAACCGTGGATTGCGAGGACAGGACGCCGCCATTGCCATGCGCGATCGCAGTCTCGCAATCGGCGACCTGGCGCGCGCCACATTCTTGGCGCAGCTGGCGCGTCGCCTCGATCAGCAGGAACAGGCCGTACATGCCGGGATGACAATAGGAAAGCCCGCCGCCATTGGTATTGACCGGTAGATCGCCCTTGGGCGCAATGCGTCCATCGGCAACAAAGCGACCGCCTTCGCCCTTCGGGCAAAAGCCGAGGTCCTCGAGAAACAATATCGTGTTGATCGTGAAGGCGTCGTAGAGCTCGACGACATCGATGTCTGTCGCGCCGAGCCCAGCCATTGCGTAGGCGGCGCGGCCCGAGGGCAGTGCGCCGGTCACTGTCAAATCCGGCATGCTCGAAATGTTGGCGTGGGTGATCGCCTGGCCACAGCCTAGCACAAAGACCGGCGGCCTCTTCAGGGATCGCGCGCGCTCCGGCGTCGTCATGATCACTGCACCACCGCCATCGGTCACGAGACAGCAATCGCGCACCGTGAACGGATAGCTGATCATCCGCGCCGACAGGACTTCGGCAATCGTCAGCGGCTTCTTCTCCCAGGCAACCGGGTTCAGCAACGCCCATTCGCGCGCCGCCACGGCCACCGCGGCCAGTTGCTCGCGTGTCGTGCCGTATTGGTGCATGTGGCGCGAGGCGGCGAGCGCATAAGCGGTCGACGGCAGGAACGGCCGGAACGGGGTCTCGTACGGATTGTATTCGCGCACCGAGGCGTGCCGGCGGCCGATCGTGCGCTGGGTGCTGCCGTAAGCGATGACCGCGACCTTGCACAGGCCGAGCTGGAGGGCGGCCTGCGCATGCGCGACGTGGAACATGAAAGACGAGCCGCCCAGGATCGTCGTGTCGACATAGGTCGGCGAGATCCCGAGATATTCGGCGAGTGCGAGGCCAGAAGTGCGGCTTTGTGCCGTTGCGCAGAGGAGGCCGTCGACATCTCGCAGTCCGAGCCCGCAATCGGCGAGCGCCCGGTGAAGGCCCTGCGCCATCAAGTCGATCGGGCTCATCTCGCTGGCAACGGCGCCGAGGTCGGATTCGGCGACGCCGACGATCGCGGCGGAGCCGCGCTGCAGCCCGTCCACTACACGCGCTCCGCCGGCACAAATACCGGATAGGGCGGGTCGTCACCGCCGGGACGATAGACCCGGAACTTGACCCGCATGCCGATCCGCACCGCCTCGGGTGGCAGATCCTCCACGCGGCTCATCAGGCGAAAGCCTTCGTCGCAATCGATGAGAGCGACGTTATAGGGCGTGCCTTCGCGCGCCGGATGCACGACCGTCGTGGCGTACACCGTGCCGAGCCCGGTGCTGACCCGCCATTCGAGCCGGTCGCTGCCGGTAAACGGGCAAACGACGCGCGGGTAAAACACTGCCTTGCCGGCTTCCGGGCTCCACTGATAGGCAAGTTCGCCCTTGTCGAGATGCGCCTGATAGGTCGCAAGAGGTGATTCCGCGATCCGCTCCATCGCCCGCTCCCTTGCCGCCAACGCATTCTGGCAAGTCGCGGCTTCCCCAGCAAGGTTCCGAATCTTCTGCTATCTTCTGTCATCCCGGCGAAGGCCGGGATCCATGCAACCAGTGTCCCGATGTTCTACGTCTATCTGCTCGCGAACAAACCTTATGGAACCGTTTATGTTGGTGTGACGTCGGACCTCGCTGGCCGCGTCTGGCAACACAAGAACAAAGCTGTTTCGGGATTCACGGCGCGATATGGGGTCGACCGCCTCGTCTGGTTCGAGACCCACAAGTCAGTTGAGGTGGCGATCCAACGCGAGAAGCGGATAAAGAAGTCGAAGCGCGACTGGAAAATCAACCTAATCGAACGCGACAACCCGCATTGGATCGACCTTAGTTCGAGCTTATCGGTTGACTGAGACAGCAAGATCGGTGGGCACCGGCCTTCGCCGGTGTGACAGGATGGTGCGTCCGAAACAGGAGGGAAAATGGCGATGAAGATGATTCTCACCGGTGACGTGAATTTGATGAACGTCACCGATCCTGCTGTTCCCTTCGCGCTCGTGCGCGACGAGTTCCGTGCCGCCGATATCGTCTTTTCCAACCTCGAATGCTGCCTCTACCAGCCGCCAAGCGGCCATTCCACGGAGCACGAAGGGTTTTTTGCCGACCCGGTCGTGGCCGGCGAGGCGTTGCAGTCGGCCGGCGTGTCGGCGGTCGGGATCGCCAACAACGTCAATTACGGTGCGGCGGCGATCATGTCGTCGATCGCGCGGCTCGACGAGCTCGCGATCGCGCATACGGGCGCCGGGGCGAACCGGGCGCTCGCACGAGCTCCGACTATCCTCACGCGGGACGGGGTGCGTTTCGGCTTTCTGCAGCGCAGCTCGGTCTACTGGCCGACCAATCACGAGGCCGGCGAGGAAGCCCCTGGGATAGCGGTCATTCCGGGTCACACGGCCTACCATGTCCCGATGCACGGCAGCCGTTCGCCGGCAAATCGGCCGGGCATTCCGCCGGAGATCGTGACCTGGGCGGACCCCGTCTATCTGCAATGGCTCGACGAGGACATCGCGGCACTGCGCGGGCGCGCCGATGTCGTAGTCGCGTCGTTTCATTGGGGGCTGCATCAGGAGGTTCTTCAGTACATGAAGGAGATCGCCCACAGGGCGATCGACGCCGGCGCCGACCTCGTGATCGGCCACGGTCCGCATTTTTCGCTGCCGGTCGAAGTCTACAAGGGAAACGCGATTTTTTACGGGCTCGGCAGCTTTTCGTTCCATACCGGCCACCGTGGTCGACAGCACGGTGATTGGCTCGGCATGATGGTCCGGGTGTCGCGCGACAAGGGGCGGATCGCTCGCGCGGCGTTCCAGTTCGTCCGGCACGACCGTCACAACAGGACCGTTTTGTGCACGCTGGCTGATGAGGGCGCAGCCTTCGACGAAATCGGCCAGCGCAGCGCCGCTTTTGGCGCCAGCCTCGCCGCGCACGGTGATGAAGTTTGGATCGACTTGCGGGCCTGATGCCGGCTAGCTTATCCGCTCGCCCCGATCCAACCGATAGGAACCCGATGCCCAAGATCACGTATGTTCATCCCAACGGGACACGCGAGGTGCTCGACGTTCCGATCGGCACCAGCGTGATGCGGGGGGCGATCCTCAACGGCATCGACGGCATCGTCGCCGAATGCGGCGGCGAGATGATGTGCGCGACCTGCCACGTCTATGTCGAGGAAGACCAGCTCAGCCGAACGCCGACGCAGTCGGACGACGAGAAGGCGATGCTCGAATTCACCGCCAGCGAACGCCGCCCGAACAGTCGGCTGAGCTGCCAGTTGGTCGTCACCCCCGAGCTCGACGGGCTCGTCGTCCACCTGCCCGAGACGCAGGTCTGATGCCGGTTCCCGTCGTCGCGGTCATCGGCACCGGCCAGGCCGGTTTCCAGGCGACGGCGTCACTGCGTCAGGACGGCTTCGCCGGCCGAGTCGTGCTGATCGGCGACGAGCCGGTTCCGCCCTACCAGCGCCCACCGCTCTCCAAATCCTACCTGGCGGGCGACAGCGGTCTCGACGAGCTCTGGCTCAGGCCGGAGACATTCTACACCCAACACCAGGTCGATCTTCTCACGGGCGAGACCGTGACCGCAATCGATCGACGTGAACGCCGGCTACGGTTGGCCTCGGGGGGTGAGTTGTCGTGGGACCACCTAATCCTGGCCACCGGCGCGCGATTTCGACTGCTCGCCGTGCCAGGAGCCGAACTCGACGGCGTATTGCCGTTGCGTACGCTCGCCGACGCCGACATCCTGCGCGAGCGGCTGGACCAAACCCGAGAAGTTGTCGTCGTCGGCGCCGGGTTCATCGGCCTCGAATTTGCCTCGGTAGCGATCGCTCGAGGTGCCGCCGTTCACATCATCGAGGTAACGCAGCATCCGATGGGCCGCGTGGTGTCGGCGGCGACCTCGCGTTTCTTTACCGACGCGCATCGGCGCTGGGGTGCCAAGGTCTGGCTCGGCACAGGGGTGTCGCGCATTCTGGGTGAGGCCGGTCGGGTGACCGGCGTCGAGACAACCGAGGGCCGGCATCTCCCCGCTGACCTTGTCCTGATCTGCATCGGGGTCATCCCCAACGCGGAACTCGCTGATTCGGCGGGGCTCGCAGTAAACAACGGCATCGTCGTTGACGAATGCCTGGCCACCGAGGACCCGCGGGTCTTCGCGATCGGTGACTGCGCCAATTTTCCGACCCCTTTCGCGGTCGGGCGGGTTCGTCTCGAATCGGTGCAGAATGCGGTCGACCAGGGAAGATGCGTCGCCGCCCAAATAGCCGGAAAGCCGGCGCCGTATGACAAGGTCCCCTGGTTTTGGAGCGACCAAGGCGATCTGAAGCTCCAGATCGCCGGGATCACCGCCGGCCACGACACCGCGGTCCTGCGCGGCGACATGGACAGCGGCCATTTCTCGGTGTTCTGCTTTCGCGCCGGCCGCCTGATCGGCGTCGAATCGGTCAACCAAACGGCCGATCACGTCGTGGCACGACGGCTACTCGCGGGCGACCCCAAGCTCACGCCGGAGCAAGCCGCTGACGAGAGTTACGACTTAAGGGCGCACACCCGCAGTCTGTCCGCCCGGTAAGATCGATGAATTGGGACGTCCTGATCCGCGGCGGGCTCGTCATCGACGGCAGCGGACGGCCAGGCGAAATTGGCGACGTCGCCGTACAGGACGGACGGATTGCGGCGCTAGGGCGATCTCTCTCCACAGAGGCGGCCAGGACGATCGACGCCCAGGGTCTGGCGGTGGCGCCGGGCTTTATCGACATCAAGACCCACTCTGATTTCACCCTGCCGATCAACCCCAAGGCCGAAAGCAAGGTGCGGCAGGGTGTGACGACCGAGATCGTCGGGCATTGCGGGTTCTCGGTGGCACCCATCCTTCCCGGCAAGCGGCAGCTGGTCCAGGATTACCTCAGCGCCAGCGCGCCCTGGCTGCCGTTTCGCGAAACCACGTTTGCCGAGTATCTCGACGGCTTTCCGCAAACCTCGGTCAACGCCGGCATGCTGGTCGGTCATCACACCTTGCGGCTTAACGTGATGGGCATGGAAGCACGTCCGCCGAGCCCGGCCGAGCTCGAGCACATGACGGCTTTGCTCGAAGAAGGGCTCGCGGCCGGCGCGCTCGGCCTCTCTTCCGGGTTGTTCACACCGCCCAGCAGTTATGCCGAGCGCGCCGAGATGGTGGCGCTGTGTAACGTGCTCAAACGCCGCAATGCCAGCTATTTCACCCACCTCCGGGACGAGTCGAACAACGTCATCGCAGCGGTCAAGGAAGCGATCGACATCTCCCGGACCTGCGGCGTCCATGTCGAGATCGTGCACCTCAAATGCTCCGGGCTCGACAATTGGGGAAAGGCCGCGCAGATCCTGGCGATGATCGAGGCGGCCCGGCAAGACGGCCTCGCCGTCGATTGCGACGCCTACCCCTATAGGGCCGGCAGTAACCCGCTCAAGAACCTGCTGCCGCAATGGGTCCAGTCGAATGGGCTGGGGCCATGCTCCAGCGCCTCGCGCTGGCCGAAACCCGCGAGCGCATCCGCGCCGAGATCGGCCGCGACGGGCTCAACAATTGGGGCCGCATCCCGTCCTGGGACAGCGTGCAGATCTCGATCTCGCCGCATCTCCCGCAATACGCGGGGCAGACCTTCGGCAAGCTCGCCACGGCACGCGGGCGCGACCCGGTCGACGTCATCTGCGATTATCTGATCGAGGATCAGGGCGCGACCCGGGTACTGATCACCTCAATCGCCGAGGAGGACATCCGCGAGATCGTGCGTTCGCCTTTGGCTCTGGTCGGCTCCGACGGCAATTGCGTCGCCGATTACGGGGTTACGAGCCAGGGGATGCCGCATCCGCGGTTTTACGGGACCTTCCCGCGCATCATCGGCCATTATGTCCACGAGCAGCACCTGCTGCCGCTCGAGCAGGCGGTCCGCAAGATGACCGGAGCGACGGCCCAAGCGCTGCGGCTGCGCGACCGCGGACAGATACGGGAGGGCTTTCGGGCCGATATCGCCATCTTCGATCCCGCGGATTTCAAGGACCGCGCGACCTATGCCGAGCCGCACCAATACCCGACCGGCGCGCGGACGACGGTGCTGGTCAACGGGATCGTGGTCGTCGAGGATGCAGCACACACCGGCGCCACGCCGGGGATGGTGCTGCGCCGCGCCCCCGACGGCACCGTCGGCTGAAGTGCCGAGCCCGGTGCTCGGCGATTTCGCTGGTCACGGGAATATACTGCGAAAAACCCGGTTTGGCGCCATTTCGGGACAGATCTCGCCCCGCAAGTTGCTGTAATCTCTGGGGATCGCAAGGCCAATTCCCTAAGCGACCGAACAGGGAATTAAATCGTCCGAACAGGGAGTTAAATCGGCCTAACAGAGAGAATCACGGAAGGTCCGTTGAAGCGCCCTATCACGGCAGATATAGCCGGCGCCGCTCAGGTTCTTGAAGCAGCCGACCAACTCGGGGAAGAGGTGCTTGGGCGAGTAGATCAGCCCGGCATGGGCGAAATCGCGCGGCAAATTGCGCAGATGCCCGAAATTGAGCAGCGGGATCACGACGACGAGGATAAAGACGATGGCGACGACCCTGGCTTCGCAAACCATCCGGTCATGATGCCGCCCAATAGGATGATCGGGATCATCAGCGGCAGGGCCGCGGCCTTGATCTGCCTCGGCGAAGTTCCGGAACGACGAGCGTGGCCGGCGAAACCCCGCCGTCCGAAAAAATAGCAATAGATCATCAGCCCGAAGCCGATCATCGGCCGGGGGCGATACCGCCGAGGAACAACCCGACGATTGCTTTCAACCTTTCGACTCTCATACGTCGAGGTTCTAGCCGCTCTGCGGACGACAAGCCGTTCCGCGTAAGCCTTTGGGAGATTTTCTCCGGGGGAAAAGGGAGAAACACGCTCGCTTCCTACCAGTTCTCCCTCAAGTCCCGATAACGCGCGCTTTGACGCTACCGATCTCGAGTTCGATCCCGCTCGCCTTGCACTGTTGCCGAGCAAGGCGCGACGGCTCGGGCCCTCGACCGGCGCTGCCGGCCGTGTGGCCTCCACCAATCGGATCCGCGCGGGGGCGCGGGGATTGAGCGACCTTATTGCGCTAACCGGTAAAGATCGACGCCGCCATTATAGTTCGGCACGTAGATTTGACCGCCGTCGACTACCGGCGGGTTGAACTTGTTGAACACAAATGGGACGTTCCATTGCTGCGAATCCCAGAGAACCTTTAGTGATCCGTCCGGCGCGAGGTGCACCGGGTCGTACACAAGGAAGCGGCCGTTAACGACCTGAGCGTTCGCATCGCCGTAAGGAATGGTACAGAAAAGAAGCGCCGAGTCGGGATCCGCTCCATTGCTCGATCCTGAGCAAAACCCGCCCGGCATACCACCTGGTGGCTTTTCCCGCACACTGTCGCTCGCGTACTCGTGGCTCTCCGCGACGTAGGTCAACGCGCCGGTCGAGCTGACCTTCCATTTATGCAGTTGGGAATTCTCGCCCCACGCGAAGATCACCCACGAATTCAGCACGGGGTCGAAGAACTGTACCGGGGTCATATGGAGATGGGCCGTATCGCCTGATGGGAAGAAGTTCAATGTTCGGGGATCGTTCGGGCAGGGGTCAACCGGTCCCGGACTCATCGTTAGCCAGACCGGGGGCGCTGCAAGCTTTGTACAATTCGCTTTCGGGTTTGCGAGATCGGCGACTGTCGTTCCGCCGAAGTTTGCCGTCTTGATCGGATAGGCGAGGCCGTCCTTGCCGCCGGCAATGCACACGCCGATCGAGAAAATGCAAGCGGGACCCGCTGATCCAAAATCCTCGTCCGACCATGCGCCTTGCGCCAATTCGGGGAAGACGAGAACTGTCGGCCGACCTCGGTCATTGATCATCGCCTCCAGCCTCGCGCTCTTCAAAGCCTCGTTCATCCCGCCGCCGGCCGATTGCATCAGAGCGTCGGAGGAAGCGCTTACGCCCGAAGGCCGCATGGTTGGCTGCGGCTTCTGCCCGGTTCGGGCGAAGTCCGTCCAGGGCGTCCAATGATCGACCACCTTAAGCGCGGCTTCCGAATTTCCTGACGGTGGCGTGTATTGCAGCTTGAGGAACGATTCGCCCCATTGAGTGGCGCCATCAAAATCGCCATTGCCGGTGGTCAGATAAAGCAAGCCTTCCGCATCTGCCGCAGGACCTTGTCCGCCCATCCACACGCCCGCACCCTCGCCGGCCGACAGCGCCAGCATCGGATTTAGCTTGTTGCTCGCCATATCAAAGGCAAAGCAATAGCCGGATGCGCCTGCTGCGGTCTCGAGCACGGTCCCCGCACATCCGAACACCGTCTTGACACCGTTGACGTTGGTTTCCACGAGCGCTGACCGCTGTTTACGCATCCCCGCGTTGAAGTCCTGATCTCCGCTCTTGCCTTCGAGCAGAACCGGGGGAACGACCTCACTCCCATCCGCCACATTCAGCACGAACATCTGATAGCGGGCCGTCTTCGGGTCGCCACTCTTGTCCGGCGAAACCCAGCAGACCTGGTAAAGGCGCTGCGTGTCGGGATCGATCACCCCCGTGGACAGGCAGCCCCAAAATTGATTGATCTTATGCATGTCGATGCTCGGCGACCCGGTGACCGGCACCCCCAACGTCACCTGCCAGATGCCAGACCCGTCATGCGCGTCGACTCCGCGTACGATATCGGCCATCGACGGCAGCACCAGCACGTCACGGGTTCCGAGCGCCGTCTTGACATTCGGCAGGATGAGCGGCTGCGCTTCCGTGCCGCGCGCATCCCCGATGACAGGAATGATCGTCGCACGGATAAAGCCTTTGGCCGCAACCGACGCCTGCGTCAGTTGCCTCTCATGTGGATTCCAACCGCTTCTCGAATTATCCGCGGACCGGGTCAGCCAAGGCTCCATGGTCGTTTGCGCCGCGGAGGTCTCGGAGACGCCAAGAAGAAGCGTGACGATCAACAGAAAAAGATGGCAAGGCTTCATCTGTCCACCCCCAAGGAGAGCCGGGATAAGTTGACCTTCGGATCTCATCCCTGTTCGGACCATATGTCTGGAGCGTGCCGGCGGCTGACGCACCGGACCACCCCCGCGGATGTAAGTGCGTGTCTGGCCCCGCAGTATGACTAAGCCGCTTAAGCCACAGCCTGGGCGCCGGAAACTCCTCGGCGTGATTACGCTCGATACCGCCGAACCCTCACCGCCCGCCCGTGAACGGGGACCCGAATGATGCCGCCGCCTGCTCATCCGCCTAGCCCGTCATCTTGGCGTACACGCTGAGCATCACCACCAGGCTGTGACCGAGCCTTCGCTGCGACGTGTACCGGGACGCCTTGCTGCAGGAGCAGCGACACGTGGGAAACCCGCAAGTCATGGAACCGTAGCCCCTCGAACCCGAGCTTGGCCGCCTTCGCGCCGAACATCCGGGTTACCGATCGAGCATCCCGAGGACCGCCATCGGCGCCAGGGGCAGCTTAGTCATTTGGGTTCCTCGGGGATCGTAGGGATGAATGGGCGGTGCGGCTTCGGCGATTGGGTTTGCCCGCGGTAATGGTGGTTGAGGGCGAAGGTCAGGAAAGCGGCTTGATCGGACCACTTCGCCGGCAACCCGATCTTGCGCCGTTGGATCATGGTGTCGAGTTGATGCCGGTGGATCGTATCGAGGATTACGACGGCGCCCTTGTCCAGCAGCCGGTCATGTGCAAGCCCCTCAACCAGGTCCCTCATGAAGTGCTGCCGATAGATCGCGCCCGCCAAGAAAGCCCGCGGGATCATTTCGTTCTCGTCGAAAAGCTCGCGCAGTGTCGGCACCAGTTGTTCGAGCGCGCCGAAAAAGCCCAGTGTCCATGCCTTCCGGTAAGTGCCGATTGGCGCGCGCTTCGGATTGCCGGCCGGGCGGTCGATTAAGAGCTTGACCCGTTCGGTATCGACCGCGATCCGTTCCTTGTAGAAGACCTCGACCCGGTGCCCATCCTTAAGCGGCAGGGTGTGGCGCTCGACATTGTAATTTCGGAAAATCCGCGCTTCCTCTTCCAGGGTCAGATCCGGATAGACAAGCGCCGGCAGTTCGGGGATCGCACCATCCGTGGTCGCGTTGATTTCTGCAGCCGCGCGGACCCGGTTGCCGCCGTCCATCACGTGACCGGTCACCTCACTGACAAGGAGCACCCCGGCGAGCGATGGGTTCCACCCGGCAGCAACGATGTCCCTGACAACCGATGTCCTCTCACGCTGGTAGAGTTCGACCGGGATCTTGCTGACCAGGGTCTCGACTGGTAGCCGCTTGTACTCGGGATACACCTTCATTTCTCCATCAGTTTGAGGCCCCTATTTGACGACGCAAAAGTAAAATTTTATTTTATTCCCTGTTGAGAAAAGCGGCCCAGGCGTCCATCAGCGGCCGGCACTGCTCTTGATGTCGTGGGCGAGCGATAATTCGATCAGATTTTTTTGTGATTGGCCAGACGGGGCCGATCTATTGGGCGATCTTGGTCCCGAGTTTGGTCCCGAACCCAACAGACTGGCGGGTCCCAGCGTATAACGGCGTAGACCGGGAGGGGGCGTAAGGCGTTGAAATAGGTCACCCCGAATGACGGCGAGATACCCAGTAACACTGCCGTTTCAGATTGTGCGAATCTGTGCCATGACAACTGAAGCCCGATACGGCATGTTATGGGCAGATATAGCCGGCGCCGCTCGGGTTCTTGAAGCAGCCGACCGACTCGGGGAAGAGGTGCTTCGGCAGCCACAGCACGACATCGGGGAGGAAGATTGCCGCTGCGATCGTCGCGAAGAACACGACATAGATCGACAGTGACGCCCGCAGCGCCGCGGAAAACCGCACCCCGACAAATTTCGACGCCATCAACAGCGCCAGCCCGTAGGGCGGGGTGATCAGCCCGAAGGCAAGGGTCACGATCAGCACGACCCCCATATGCACCGGGTTGATCCCGCCGATTTCGGTCAACGCGGCGACGATCGGCATGAAGATCACGATGCACGGGATCGGCTCGATGAAATCGCCGACGATCGTAAAGAGTGCCACGAGCGCGAACATGATCTTGTAGGGGTCGTTCCCGGCCAGACCGGAGATCCAGCCCGACACCACAATCGGACCGCGCAGATAGGCGAGCATCCAGCCGAAGGCCGAGGCGGCGCCGATCGTGATCAGCGGCAGCGAGTAGATCAGCCCGGCGTGGGCGAAATCGCGCGGCAGGTTGCGCAAATGCCCAAAATTGAGCAGCGGGATCACGACGACGAGAATATAGACGATGGCGACGACCCCGGCTTCGCGCGGTGCGAACCACCCGGTCATGATGCCACCTAGGAGGATGATCGGGATCATCAGCGGCAATGCTGCGGCTTTGGTCGCTTCGGCGAAATTCCCGAACGACGAGCGCTGCCGGCGAAACCCGGCGGGGCCAAAGAAGTAGCAGTAAATCATCAGCCCGAAGCCGATCATCAGCCCGGGGGCGATGCCGCCGAGAAACAATCCGGCAATCGAGACGTTGCCGATCGCGCCATAGACCACCGCCATGATACTGGGCGGCACCAGATTGGCGATCGTCGCTGCCGCGGCGATCAGTGCTGCGACAAAGGCGGCGTCATAGCCCTCCTCGGCCATTGGCCGCGCCATCGTCCGGCTCAATACCGCGACATCGGCTGAGGACGAGCCGGACATGCCGGAGAAGAACATGCTGAAGACCGTGACCACTTGCGCCAGCCCGCCGCGCACATGACCGACTAGCGCCTGCGACAGATTGGCGATGCGGACGACGACATTGGCCGACGTCATCAGCTCGCCGACGAGCAGAAAAAACGGCACCGCCATCAACGGCTCGGCGTCAATGCCGTTGAACAGCTGGGCGATGATCGAGGGCAGGCTGACCGGAGTTAAAAGGGTGCCGATCACGACCCCGGCAATCAATGAGAACGCCACTGGCACACCTAGGTAGCCGAAGATCAGGAACAGGCCGGCCATCAGCGAGACGATCAGCCCGTTCTGTGTCACAGCACGAACTGCTCCTCGACATGGCGCTCGGCGGCAAAGCCATGGCGCCAGCCGTTGACCAGCTGCTCGACGGTGAAGAGCGCGATCAGCGCCCCCGAGAGCGGGATCGCGGCATAAAGCGAGGCGAGCGGCGTCATCGACGGCATGCGGAAATTACCGAACCCCGCCAGAAAGTTGAGATAGCCAAACCACACCATGCACAGCGCCGTGCCGAGTATGACAAGGCGGTTGAAGGTCTCGACGAGGAGCCGCCAGCGCCCCGTCATCGCTTCGCTGATCGCCGACAAGCACAAATGGTCATTACGCCGCGTCGCGGCTGCCGCCCCGGCAAAAATGCCGTAGACGAAGAAGGTCATCGTGACCTCCTGCAGCCACAGCCACGGGTGACCCAAGGACCGCGTCAGCACGTCGAGAAAGACCGTCGTGCTAAACCCGGTCAGGGTGAGCCCGCACAGGATCATCAAGACATGCTCAATCGGATCGAAGGCCCGCCATTTCAGATGGCGATCCCGCTCCAGCACCAGCGAAAAGCGCCGCCTCATCGGCGTTGCGAGGAACCCCTCACCCTCCCGCTGACGCGGGCCCCTCCCTCTCCCCGCTTCGGCGGGGCGAGGGGATTAAATTGGGGACTCCCTCTCCCCGCTTGCGGGGAGAGGGTTGGAGTGAGGGGCATGCCGCCGCGAGAACCGATGACCTACTGCACGTTTCGGACGAGCTGTAGAACCCTGACCGCACCCGGCCCGAGCTGCTGGGTCAGTTTGTCTTGCAGAGGCTCGGCCTCTTTGACGAAGCCCGACTTGTCCACGTCCTTGACAAACTTGACGCCGATTTTCTCGAGCCGCGCCATCAACTCGTGTTCGAGCTCCAAGGCCCTTGCCGGCATCGTACGCCCGACCTCGTCAGCCGCCGCCTGAACCCAGCCTTTCTGCTCGTCGTTGAGGCTGTTCCACACCTTGTCGCTGACCCAGACAACGTTGTTGTTCGCCTCGTGCTCGGTCAGCGACATGATTGGTGCCACCTCGTAGTGCTTGTTCATTTGATAGACGTTGATGCCGTTCTCGGCGGCTTCGACGACGCCGGTCTGCAATGAGGTGTAGACATCGCCAAATGGCATGTGGATGGTTTGCGCGCCATAAGCCGGGAACATCGTGTCCTCGGTCGCCGTCGCCTGTACGCGGACCTTGACGTTCTTGAGGTCGTCGAGGCGATGGATCTCGCGTTTGCTGTAGATGTTGCGGAAACCCATAGTGCCGAGCGCCAGCGTGTGCGCGCCTTCGACCTTGGAATTCATCATGTCCCGGAACGCCGCAACGACCGCGGGATCGGCGAGGGCCTTTTTCAGATGGTCCTCGGAACGAAAGACGAAATGGATCGAGAACACGCCCGATTCGGGCTGCACGGTTGCCGAATTCGCGGTCGAGGTGATCGCGAAGTCGATATCGCCAGTCCGCAGTTTCTGCAGCACCTGGGGCTCCTGACCGAGCTGTGCCCCGGGGAACTGGTCGATGACCATTGTCCCGTGACTCAGTTCTTCGAGCTTGTTGGCAAAGGTGTCGGCCGCGATGCCATAGGCGGTCGTGTGCGGCTGGTCGTAGGCGAAGCTAAAGTGGCGCGCTTCGAGTGCAGTCGCCATCGTGCCAGCCGCGACGAGGCAATAGAACCCAACTGCCAAGCCTATCGTGATACAGCGCATCCGGAACCTCCCTTAACTCCAGAGTCGCGAGGTGGCGACGCGGGCGCCTTCGGAGAGTGCCGAGAGCTTGGCCCAGACGACCGAGGGTGCCACGGCGTTATTGACAAAGGCGAAGGTCGCAAAGCCGCAATCGGCGCCGGCAATCACCCGTTCGCGCCCGACGATGTCGGTGTAATGGCAGATCCGCTGGGCGATCAGCCGCGGATGCTCGACGAAATTGGTCGTCGAATCGATCACTCCGGGAATGAGGATCTTATCGTCCGGAATTTTCTTGCTGCGCAGATCCTCCCACTCATGAGCGTGCCGCGGATTGGCCGCCTCGAACGACAAGCCTGCCGGCCGCGCCCGCATACACGTATCGAAGGTCTTGGCCAGCGGGATGTCGTGAGTGTGCGGTCCCTCGTAATTGCCCCAGCAAAGATGCATGCGCATCGCTTCGGGCGGAATATTGGCGGTGGCATGATTGAGTGCCGCGATATTGCGCTCGGCAATGCGCAAAAACTCGTCGTCGGTCAGGTGCTGGTATTGGTTGTGGCGGGCCGAGCCGAGATCGGGCGCGTCGATCTGCAATATGAAGCCCGCCTTGACGATCTCTTCGTACTCTACCTTCAGGGCATTGGCCAATGCCTCTACATAGGCGTCCTCGTCCTGGTAGTAGCGGTCCGGGACGAATTTGGTCAGCACCCCGGGTGAGGCCGCATTCATAAAGGCCTCAGCGGGTTTCACTGCGGCGCAAGCGGCGGCAAGGTTCTCAAGGTCCGTCTCCAACGGCCGCCGATCGCTGTAAGTGACCGGACCCGTGCAGCACGGAACCGCCGCGCGGCTGAACCACGAGGTGCGGCGCGTCTCGTTGAGCCGCTGCATGTAATCGGGATGGTCGAGAAGGTCGCGATGCGCGGCGGTCTGCGGCGGCTTGTCGTTGTCGCCGCCGCGGAACGAACCGATCCCGGAAAAGCGGTGACGAATATAGGTGGTGTAGGAAATCTTGCCGAGCTCACCGTCGCAGACGCTGTCGATGCCGGCTGCGACCTGCTTTGCAAGGACCTCTCGGACGGCGTCTGCAAGACGCCTTTCGAACTCACTCTGATCAAACTCGCGGCCGGTCTCGCGCGCCTCCAGAAAGGTCAACAGATCGGGCGGACGCGGCAGGCTGCCGACATGGGTCGTCAGAATGCGGTCGGTGCTGAGCTTCATCTCGTGCGTGCCCCTGGTCCTTGCGACCGGATGGTTTCATGCGCCGCTCATTCGTGCAAGGGATGGCGGGCAACCTATGGCGGGTTGCCATCGTCGGTGGCGGGCGTTGGACAGCAATGCCCATTCCGCCATATAAGCGACACCAATGGGCAAGATCCCGTTTCTCAAGATGCACGGCCTCGGCAACGATTTCGTCGTGCTCGACGGCCGCCATACCGCGATGGCGATCGACGCGGCAGCTGCGCGCGCGCTGGCGGATCGGCGGACCGGCATCGGCTGCGACCAGGTGATCCTGCTCGAGCCACCGCGTCAACCGGCTGCCCAGGTTCTGATGCGCATCCGCAACCCCGACGGCGGCGAGGCCGAGGCATGCGGGAACGCCACGCGCTGCGTCGCCGCCCTGTTGCGATGCGAGACTGGCGATCCGAGGGCGCGGATCGAGACGATCGCCGGCTTGCTCGAAGCCGAAGCCTTGCCGGATGGGCGCGTCGCGGTGGATATGGGACCGGTGCGTACCGGCTGGCGCGAGATCCCGCTGAGCCGGCCTATGGACACCGAGCGCGTTGAGTTAACTTTCGGCCCGCTCTCTACGCCGGTCTGCACCAATATCGGCAACCCGCACGCGACGTTCTTCGTGGACGATGTTGATGCGGTCGATCTGCCTGCACTCGGCCCCGAACTCGAACGTGATCGGCTGTTTCCGCAGCGCGCGAATATCGGCGTGGCCGCCATCCGCGACCGCTGCAACATCCGATTGCGGGTATGGGAGCGTGGTGCCGGGATCACCCGCGCCTGCGGCAGCGGCGCGTGCGCCGCCCTCGTCGCGGCCCATCGGCGAGGGCTCACCGCGCGCGAGGCCGCCGTCGAGCTCGATGGCGGAGTGCTGAATATTGCTTGGCGCGAGGACGGTCGAGTGGTCATGACGGGGCCTGTCGCGCTAAGTTTTGAAGGGGTATTCGACCCGAACCTGCTCGCAGGGCGTTGATTGGAGCCATGCCGCAAACCGAAATCATCACTTTCGGCTGCCGGCTGAACGCGTTCGAGTCCGAGGTCATCCGCCGTGCTGCCGAAGCCGCAGGGCTCAGCGGCGCGGTCATTGTCAATACCTGCGCGGTTACTGCCGAGGCCGAACGCCAGGCGCGCCAAGCGATCCGCCGCGCCCGTCGGCAGCATCCCGAGGCGATGATCATTGTCACCGGCTGCGCCGCAGAGATTGCCCCGGAGCACTATGCCGCATTCCCCGAGGTCGACCGCGTCCTCGGGAATCGGGCGAAGCTCCAGCCGCAGAGCTACCTTCCCGCCCCCCACCCGACCCCTCCCCCGCGTACGAAGGAGGGAAATGAGGGGGCCGTCGACGGCTTTGAAGGCAAGAGCCGCGCCTTTCTTCAGGTCCAGCAGGGTTGTGACCATCGCTGCACCTTTTGCATCATCCCCTACGCGCGCGGCCCCAGCCGCTCGGTGCCGATGGGTCTCGTAGCCGATCAGGCGCGCCGCCTTGTCGCCGCCGGATACCGGGAGATCGTGCTGACCGGGGTCGATCTGACCGCCTACGGCGCCGATTTGCCCGGCAGACCCAGCCTGGGCCAAATGGCGCGCAGGCTGCTCGCTGCAGTTCCAGAACTCGAGCGGCTGCGCCTTTCCTCGCTCGATCCGGCGGAGATCGACGAAGAACTGTGGCGGCTGTTGTCGGAAGAACGGCGGCTGATGCCGCATCTGCACCTGTCGTTGCAAGCCGGCGACGATCTGATCCTCAAGCGGATGAAGCGGCGGCATTCACGCGCCCAGGCGATCGCCGTTGCCCGGCGGGCCCGCGCGCTGCGCCCGGAGGTCGCGCTCGGCGCCGATCTGATCGCCGGCTTTCCGACCGAGACTGACGACATGTTCCGCCGCAGCCTGGATCTCGTCGCCGAATGCGGGCTCGCTTTCGTCCACGTCTTCCCGTACAGCGCGCGGCCCGGCACCTCAGCGGCCCGAATGCCTCGGCTCCCCGAGCCGCTTGTCAAGGAGCGGGCGGCTCGGTTGCGCGCGGCAGGCGCAACCGCTTTGGCAGGCGAATTGCGGTCGCGAGTCGGCAGTGAAACCGATGTTCTGGTAGAGCGCACGGGGATGGGACGAGCGGAGTTTTATGCCGCCGTGAGCTTCTCTACGTCCGGCGCCGCCGGTTCGGTCCGGCGCATGCGTCTGGTCGGCAGTAACGCCAACAGCCTTGTCGGAGTGCCGGTCCAATGAGGTTCTGGCAACGCCGAGAGGGGACTGAAACGACGGATTCTCTCGCGGAAGACGTCGAGAGCCTACCATACGGAGACGATGCGCCGGTTGAAGTGTCGGAACCGGTACCTGCTCCGGAAAGCGGGGGGGAACGCGAGGCCTGGCTCGGTCGGCTCCGGGCCGGGATGGCCCGCAGCTCGGAACGGTTGACCCAAGGCATCAACACGATCTTCAACCGCCGCCGGCTCGATGACGAGGCACTGCTCGAGCTCGAGGAGCTGTTGATTTCGAGCGACATGGGGATAGGCGTGGCAGGCGAGGTTGCCGAGACGCTGCGCAAAACCCGGTTCAACCGGGAGGTGTCGCCGGAGGAAATCCGGACTGCCCTTGCCGATCAGGTGATCCGCCTCGTCGAACCGGTCATGAAACCGCTGCGCCTCGACGTCACGAAAAAGCCGTTTGTCATTCTCGTTGTCGGTGTCAACGGTAGCGGCAAGACCACAACCATCGCCAAACTTGCCAGGCAATACCGGGACGATGGCCACAAGGTCGTGCTCGCCGCCGGCGACACGTTCCGCGCGGCGGCGGTCGAGCAGCTGCAGATCTGGGGAGAGCGAATTGGCTGTCCCGTAGTGGTGCGGCCCGAAGGGTCGGATGCCGCAGGACTCGCCTATGATGCGATGATCGAGGCGCGCGCAGCAGGCAGCGACGTATTGCTCATCGACACGGCTGGGCGTCTGCACAACAAGGCCAATCTGATGGCCGAGCTACAGAAGATCATCCGAGTCCTAAAAAAGGTCGATTCGCTGGCCCCGCATGCGGTGCTGCTCGTGCTCGACGCGACGACCGGTCAAAACGCCCATGCCCAGGCCGAGATCTTTCGCGAGATGGTCGGCGTGACCGGGATCGTTATGACCAAGCTCGACGGCACCGCGCGAGGCGGCGTGCTGGTGTCGCTGGCGGAAAAATACGGCATTCCAATCCACGCCATCGGGATCGGCGAAACCGCCGATGATTTGCGTCCCTTCGAGGCGCGGGCCTATGCGCGCAGCTTGGTTGGGCTCGGGCCCTAGCCGGACTTCAATAACCCGGCGGATTGACGCGGGCGGTAAAATCACGCGTCGCCCGCGCCTCTCGATCGTGCTGAAGCGCCCATCCTATCGAAGGGAAAGCGAGTTCGCCCCACGGGATCTCCTCCCATTCGAAGAGCCGGACTTCGAGGCTCTCCGGTCCGGGCGCGATGGCCTGGTCCAACAACCGGGCACGATAGATCAGCTGCACTTGGCTGATCCGTGGAATGTCGTAAATCGCCAGCAATCCTTCGATCTCGATCCGCGCCCGTGCCTCCTCCCAAGCCTCGCGCTCGGCTCCGGCGCTGGCCAATTCGTTGAGCTCGAGATAGCCAGCGGGCAGAGTCCAATAGCCGTGGCGCGGGTTGATCGAACGGCGGCACAACAGAATGCGCTCACCCCATCTCGTGACCGAGCCGACAACGATTTTCGGGTTATCGTAGAGGATGTAGCCACATTCGGCGCAGATCATGCGCTCGCGGTCGTCGCCTTCGGGGATGCTTCGAACCGACGGGCCGCGGAGGAGGTTGTCGTCCGACATCGCGAATCTCGATCGCGAGAGATGGCCCGTTCAGCTCGACAGCGGCTTCGCGGCACTCGACCGGCGTTGCACGGGCGATGCTATGGTAAGGTCACTCGGCACCATCTCGGGGGGATCAATTTCCGTCCGAGTACCGATAATAGACAGCGCCCCGAGTCGGGGCAAGGTCGGTCGGAGGCCTGTTGCAAACTCGCGCTCGCCCGGTAAGTCGCGTCGCTATGCCGTCTGCTCTCGATAAGCTCGCCTTCGACGCCGTGCAGACCGTGCGTGTCTCATGGTTCTTTGGTCAAAAGCTCTTAGCCTCACGTGTCAGCCGCCCGGTACCGTTGCCGGAGCCTCTGCGCGGTCGCCGCTTTCCCGACACGCGGCGCATCCTCGCCGATCTCCGGGCCTTGATCGAGCAGGATTGGCGGAATATCGAAGCCGGGTACTACGCGCCACCCACGGACGGGCTCGCCAACCCCTTCGAGGCGCTGCGTCGCGCGGTCGATTTCTTCGCCGACCTGAGCGCCGTAGAACGACGACGGCACGGTGCCCCTGAAGAGCGATTGCTGAGCGAAGTGCCACCCGGCACCTACCCGCGCTATTACCTGCAGAAGTTCCATTTTCAGAGCGACGGTTATTTGAGCAGCGCGTCGGCCGAACGCTATGACCATCAAGTCGAGGTACTGTTTGGCGGCGCCGCCGCCGCCATGCGGCGCCAGGCGCTCGTGCCACTGAAAGCGGCGCTCACCGGCCGGCCCGCGGCGAAGCTGCTCGACGTCGGGTGCGGCACCGGCAATTTTCTGCGCGAGGTCAAATCGAATTACCCGCGCCTCGACGTGACAGGGCTCGATCTGTCGGCCCATTACCTCGCCGTTGCTCGACGCGAGCTGCGATCTTGGTCGCGGGCGCGGCTCGTCGTCGGCGCCGTGGAGCGGATGCCGTTTGCCGACGGGCAATTCGACGCGATTACCTGCATATATCTGTTTCACGAACTGCCGTCCGGCGTGCGCCGCTCCGTCGTCGGAGAAATCAGACGCGCACTCAAACCAGGCGGAGTGCTGGTGTTTGTCGATTCGTTACAGCCCGGCGACGAGCCCGACTACGACGCAATGCTCGACTATTTCCCGATCGCGTTTCACGAACCCTACTACGCCAGCTACCTGCGTGAGGATCTCGACAGCCTGTGGAGTCCGGGCTTTACCCCGGGCGAACGCGTGCCGGCGTATTTCTCGAAGGTGCTGAGCTATCGGCGCGAACTCTGATGGAGGACAGAATCAAGATATAGATATGGCTTGGCATTGCGCCACAAGCATGGTACCGTATGTTGTGTAAGTGGATCGGGGGGTCCACAGAATACGGGGGAAATCATGGATCTCATCACGTGGACGCCGGAGCGCGTCGAGCGGCTCACGCAGCTGTTTGAGGAGGGGCTGCCGACCTCCGAAATTGGCCGTCGATTAGGCCTAACCAAGAATGCGGTGATCGGCAAGCTGCACCGCATTGCGCTTGCGCCGCGCGGCGGTACGCCGGTTGCTCCGCCGCAACGCAACTTCTTCGAATTCAATGGGCCGAGTTGCTTGTGGCCTCATGGCCACCCGGACGACGCCGATTTTCATTTCTGCGGCGCCCGCCCGGTTCCCGGCAAGCCCTATTGCGCCGAGCACGCGGCGATCGCCTATGTGCGGCCAAAAGAGCTGAAAGAGGAGAAGGCCAAGGCTGCCTGATCGCCGGGAGCAGTCCCGGCAGCCTCACCCGCGGCGTTTGAGGCGGCGCATCGCGCGGTCGATGCCGTCGAGGGTCAATGGAAACATGCGATCTTCACTGATCCGCCGGATCATCCCGATGCTGGCGGTGCCGGTCCAGTGCTTCTCCGGTACAGGATTGAGCCAGACTGCGCGCGGATAGGCCTCGAAGAGGCGGCGCAGCCAGATCTTACCCGGCTCATCGTTCCAACGCTCGACGCTGCCGCCCTCCTTTTCGATTTCATAGGGGCTCATGCTGGCGTCGCCGACTAGAACGATCCGGTAGGTCGAATCGTAAGTGCGAACGAGTTCCATGATTGACACCTGCTCGACATGACGCCGCCGCGAATCGCGCCACACCGAATCGTAGACGCAGTTGTGAAAGTAAAAGTGGATCAGGTGCTTGAACTCCGAGCGCGTCGCCGAAAACAACTCCTCGCAAATCCGAACGTGGTCCTCCATCGACCCGCCCACATCGAGAAACAACAACAGCTTCACAGCGTTGCGCCGTTCGGGCACGAGTTTGAGATCGAGCCAGCCCGCGTTGTGCGCGGTGGATTGCACGGTGCTGCCGAGATCGAGCTCTTCGGCGGCACCCTCGCGTGCGAATTGCCTCAGCCGCCGCAGCGCCAGCTTGATGTTGCGCGTACCGAGCTCGACGGTATCGTCGAGATTGCGAAACTCGCGGCGGTCCCAGACCTTGACCGCACTCCGGTTGCGCCCCTCCTGCTGACCGATGCGCACGCCTTCGGGATTGTACCCATAAGCACCGAAGGGCGAGGTGCCAGCGGTGCCGATCCATTTGCTCCCGCCGTGGTGGCGAGACCGTTGCTCGGCGAGACGCTGCCGTAGTGTCTCCATCAGCTTTTCCCAGCCGCCGAGCGCTTCGATCTGCTGCTTTTCTTCCTCGGTCAGAAACCGCTCGGCGATCTTGCGCAACCACTCATCCGGGATGGCTGTTTTCGGATCGGCCGGAGTTTCAATTCCCTTAAAGCAGTGGCCGAAGACGCGATCGAAGCGGTCGAGATGCCGTTCGTCTTTGACCAGTGCCGTGCGTGCCAGAAAGTAGAAATCCTCGATGTCAAAGGCGGCGACGCGCTTTTGCATCGCTTCCATCAGGGTCAGGTATTCGCGCAACGAGACCGGTACCTTGGCTTCGCGGAGTTCGGCAAAGAAGGAAAAGAACACAGCTAAGCGCCGCCGCGCTCGCGGCGATGCAGAAATGCCAGGCGCTCGAACAGATGCACGTCCTCTTCGTTCTTCAGCAAGGCGCCGTGCAGCGGCGGGATGAGCTTTGTCGGATCTCGGGTTCTCAGCACTTCCGGAGAGATATCCTCGACGAGCAGCAGCTTGATCCAGTCTAGGAGCTCTGACGTCGAAGGCTTTTTCTTCAATCCCGGAGCTTGGCGGATATCATAAAAGATCGTCAGCGCCTCGTGCACCAGCTCATGTTTCAAACCGGGAAAATGAACATCGATGATTTGCTGCATCGTCTCGCGGTCGGGAAATCGGATGTAATGGAAAAAACAACGGCGCAGAAAGGCGTCCGGCAGTTCTTTCTCATTGTTGGAGGTGATGATGACGATCGGGCGGTGCCGGGCCTGGATCGTGCGCCGCGTCTCATAGACGTAAAATTCCATGCGATCGAGCTCGAGCAAGAGATCATTGGGGAACTCGATATCGGCCTTGTCGATCTCGTCGATCAGCAGCACCGGCGCTTCCGGCGCTTCGAACGCTTCCCAGAGTTTTCCCGGCACGATGTAGTTGGCGATATCGTGCACCCGCTCGTCGCCGAGTTGGCCGTCGCGCAGGCGAGACACCGCGTCATATTCGTAGAGCCCCTGCTGCGCCTTCGTCGTCGACTTGATGTGCCAGGTGATCAGATTTCTAGTGATCCCGCGGGCGACTTCGTGGGCGAGGATCGTCTTGCCGGTCCCGGGTTCACCCTTGACGAGCAGCGGGCGCTCGAGTGCGATCGCGGCGTTGACCGCGACCCGAAGGTCCTGCGTAGCGACGTAGATGTCGGTGCCCTCGAAACGTCGCATGCTCACCTTAACTCCGCCCGTTGCACGTGCACGCGTTGACATAACCCGAGCTTTAGAATGACGCCAGTCAGACTACAACTCCCACGATATCGCCAACCGACGGATTACCTTCCGCGGGCGGTTCTCGGGATTTTGCTGCTCGCGTTGATGTTTGTCCCGGCGCGAGATCCCGTCACGCACGGTCTGACTATCGAGTGGCGCCCCTCGGCGGAACTCGCCTTTCTGCTCTTTCTCGTGGCAGTCGCGGCCGTGGCGCGCCCGCAAATAATCGCGTCGCGTCACGCGGCCGGTATCCTCGCGGTGCTCGTCGCCGCGATCGCGTTCCTGAACCTGGTCGATGCCGCAACCCCGACTTTGCTCGGCCGTGACCTGAACCTCTATTGGGATTTCCCGCACCTTCCCTCGCTTTTCGGGCTCGCCGGTGAGGCGGCCGGTTTCTGCCGGATGACGGGCGCGATTGCCGTCCTTGGCGGGGCAATTCTCCTGCTGATCGCCGGGATCACCCGGATTTGGCGCGAGGTGCTCCCGGTCTTAGCCGATCGGCGTGTCGCGCTCGGGTTCGCGATTCTGCTCGGCGTGGCGATGGACGTGACGGCTTTAGTACCGTCCGAAGAGCGGCCGCTCGCGACCTGGCTGGGGCTCGATATCATTCGGCAGTCATTGGCGGTCGCGCAGGGACGGCTTGCCGCAACAGGAGCCGGCGGGCCCTACGACGCGGCCCTCTCGGCGACGGCGCCGGCGCACAGCGACCTCGCCGGACTCAAACAACGCGACGTCTATCTCATCTACATCGAATCCTATGGCACCACGGTCTTTGACACGCCGGAGTTTCGCGCCGAGCTCAAGGAGTCGCTGAGCCAATTCGAAACCTCGCTGCTTGGCGCCGGCTACATCATTGCTTCGAACCGACTGGTCTCCCCGACCTTCGGCGGGGGCTCCTGGCTGGCCCACGCAACCCTGGCAAGCGGGGTCCGTCTCGATGACCCAGTTGTCTACACGTTGCTGCTCGATTCCGGCCGCAAGCTCTTGCCCGCCTACTTCAAGGATGCGGGGTGGCGCACCGTTGACATCGCCCCCGGCATCAAAACCCCATCCGCAAGAGCGACGGCGGCCTGGGGCTTCGACCGTGAGATCTTCGCCAGCCAACTCGACTACCGGGGCCCATCATTCGGCTGGTTCGCGATTCCCGATCAGTTCACCCTCGACCGCGCAGCGACGATACGCGCCGCACTCGGCCCCGCACCGCCGATATTCACACAATTGATCTTGGTTTCGAGCCATATTCCGTTCGCGCCGGTGCCGCCCTACCTTGCCGATTGGGACGATTCCGGCACGTTTGCCAGCGTTCCCGCAACGGTTATGGAGGAGGTCCGGCGTCAACCGGACTGGAGCCGGCTCGCGCCCAAATATCTGGAGAGCTTGCGCTATGATTTTGCCGTGCTCGGCGACTGGCTTACCCGCCGCATCGACGGGGACGGGCTCGTCATTCTGCTCGGCGACCACCAGCCTCCGGCGATCGTGGGAGGAGAAGCTCGGCCACCCTGGACCGTCCCGATCCATGTGCTGTCGCGCGACCCCGAACTGGTCGCGCCTTTCGTCGCCGAGGGGTACGTCTCGGGAATCTTTCCAAACCAGGCTCCACCGCACCCGGGGATGGAGACATTTCTCGAGCGCTTCCTCTCCGCGTTCAACCGGCCCAGTTGACGTTGAACGGCGCCTCACGGACCGATGAGCTCATCCAGCGTTGCGCCCAGCCGGGCAAGATCCACGCCCGTCGACAGCCGGTGGTCGCCTCCCTTGACAAGGGTGACCGCGACGTCCGAGCTCCGGAGGCGCTCGGCGAGGCGCAGGCTCCTCTGCCAGGGGACGGCGTCGTCGAGCATGCCGTGCAGCAGCCGCACCGGGCATACAAGCGGGATCTCGGCGCGTGTTACGAGATGGTGGCGGCCGTCTTCGAACAGGCTGAGCGGATAGCTGTAGCCATTCGGATCGTACTGCGAGGGCAAGGTGACCGCGCCGCTTTCCGAGAGCTTCTTGCGCTGGGCCGCATCGAGCCGCCGCCAGACGAGATCCTCCGTGAAGTCGGGTGCGGCAGCGATTCCGACGAGCGCGTGAATTCGCCCGATTCGCGCGAGTGCGGCGAGCAGCATGATCCAGCCGCCCATGCTCGCGCCGATCAGGATCTGACGATCCTCGGTTAGTGCATCGAGAACCGCGATCGCGTCCTCCGACCAGCGGCCGATCGTCCCAACGCCAACATCGCCGCTCGACGAACCGTGTCCGAAATAATCGAACCGCACATAGGCGTGCCCGCGGCGGCGGCAGTATTCGTCGAGAAACGACGCCTTGGTCCCGGTCATTTCGGAACGGAAGCCACCGAGGAATACCACACCGGGACTGCGACCGGCTAGCCGCTGGTAGGCGATTGTTGCACCATCGTGACGTGGTAATATGCCCCAGCAATTCATTGGAGACTTTTGCGGCACGCGGAATGGGCGCCGACGGTAACACCGAACCCGTTTCGCCAGAAGGCCGGCCCCCAGCGGTATTGCAGATTGTCCCGCGCCTCGTCTCGGGCGGAGCGGAGCGCGGCACCGTCGAACTCGCCGGGGCGCTCGTTGCCGCGGGGTGGACCTCGTACGTCGCTTCCGGCGGCGGCCCCCTGGAGCGCGACATCATCCGGTCGGGTGCCACCCACCTGAACTTGCCGCTTGCCTCGAAAAACCCGCTGCTGGTGCGCCGCAATGCCACCCTTCTGGCGCGGTTGATACGGCGCCTGGGCATCGACATCATCCATGCCCGGAGCCGCGCCCCGGCCTGGAGCGCCCGGTGGGCAGCATGCGCCACCGGGTGTTACTTCGTGACAACCTTTCACAATGCCTACGGCACCGGTGGGCGGCTCAAACATCGGTACAATTCGGTGATGGCGCGCGGCGAGCGAGTGATCGCGATCTCGCAGTTCGTCGCCGATCATGCCGCGCAGGTCTATGGTATCGGTCCAGACCGGTTACGCATGATCCCGCGCGGCGTCGACCTCGACCTCTTCGATCCCAGCCGAGTCTGGGCACAGAGAATTGTCAGCCTCACCCGCCAGTGGCGATTACCCGACGCTGTGCCCATCGTGATGCTGCCGGGCCGGCTGACGCGCTGGAAGGGCGGGCTCGATTTCATCGCCGCGATCGCCGCGCTTGGCCGGCGCGATATCTGCTGTGTCCTTGTTGGCCCTGAGCAGCGACGAGGGTTCCGCCGCGAACTCGAGGCGTCCATCGAGCAGAACGGCCTTACCGGGCTCTTTCGTATCGTCGAGGAGTGCCGCGACATGCCGGCTGCATACATGCTGGCCGACGTCGTCGTCTCCGCTTCGAGCGATCCCGAGGGGTTTGGCCGGGTCATCATCGAGGCACAGGCCATGGGACGGCCGGTCGTAGCGACGGATCACGGAGGCTCGCGCGAGACCATCGAACCGGGGGTGACGGGCTGGCTCGTGCCCCCGCGAGATCCCGGCCGTCTTGCCGAGGCGATCAACGAGGCGCTGTCGCTAGGGGAAAACGAGCGGTTGCTATTAGCCCGACGCACGATCGCGCACGTCGCCGGCCGATATACCCGCCAGGCGATGTGCGCCCGCACGATCGAAGTTTACGAAGAGCTGCTCTTCCCCGAGGCGCGGCCGGAAGTTTCAGAGAACCAGATGCGATCTATCGCTCTTGCCTGAGCGAACCACGGCATTGCGGCCGCCCGATTCTGGCATGGCTGCCGGCACGGTCGCTTACTGCGTCGGAATTCCGTCGTGCCAACTCGCGCTTGCCGCTCCGAGCCCGTTCACACTAAGATCCAACTCACCCTGTTGCGCGGCGGCTCGCTCTGTCTGCAACCTTGGAAACCATCGAGATAGCCCGTTGGGAAGGACCTTTTCCGGAAGCGGTGAGGCTTCGTGCCCTTGAAGCACTGGAGAACGGCAAGGTTCTTTATTTCCCAAATCTCGCTTTCGCGCTGGCAGAAAGCGCGCGTTTTTTGCTGTCACCGGCGCTGAGCGATGGAAGAGCAAAGAACGTCAGCCTCGATCCAGCGACCGGTTCCGTTCGGGGTACTCTGGCAACCGATCGCGAGCGGCTGCATCTTGAGGCGATGATGGAGGCCTTTGCCAGGGCGGCGACCAGGTTCGTCTCCGATCTTTTTCCGAGGTACGCAGCGAACCTTGAGCGGGCTCGTACCAGCTATCGCCCGGTCGAAATTGTTGGGCGCCATTACTCGCGCCTGAACGACGACACGCGCCTGCATATCGACGCGTTTCCTTCGACCCCCACGCAGGGGCGCCGGATTTTGCGCATTTTCTCCAATATCAACCCCTCGGGCAAACCGCGCATTTGGCGCATCGGCGAACCGTTCCACGATTTCGCGCAAAGGTTCTTGCCCTCCCTGGGCCGACCGGTCGCAAGTGTCGCTTGGCTGCTGGAGACTGTCGGAGCCACCAAAGGCCGACGCAGCGCCTATGACCAGCTGATGCTCCGCCTTCACAATAGGGCCAAGCGCAACTTTGCCTATCAGCAGAGCGCCCCGGAAGTAGAGGTTGCTTTTCCGGCGGGGACGAGCTGGCTGTGCTATACCGATCAAGTCGTACATGCGGCCGTAGCTGGCCAGTATGCGCTGGAGCAAACCTTCCACCTCGACATCGTATCCATGGCTGATCCGGCGCGCTCGCCCGTGAGGGAGCTCAAGCGGATGATGGAGCAGCAATTGCGATAATCTGCCGCTAGTTGTAAACCAAGTTTAATGGTCTCTCCGCCCGCGCACGCCGTTTGTCGGTCACGCCCACAAGCGGCCGCCGCCGAACCGACGGCCTGGGTGCTGCACGACGGCAAGGCCGGAATGAGAAGCCAAGCCCTTGGCCTAGCCGAGGCCACCGGCTGCTTCTTCGTCGAAAAACCGCTCAATGTGCGCCCTCCGTGGAGTATCTTGCCGCCGCAGTTGTGGCTCTTGCCCCGATACGCGATTTCGGGTGGCAACTCACTACTTGCGCCGCCGTGGCCTGACTTCGTGATCGCCTGCGGCCGCAATGCGGCTGTGCCGGCCCTGACGATCCGGCGGGCCAGCGGCGGTCGCACCTTGCTCGCGCAGATCCAAGACCCACGTGTTGGGCGATCCGAGTTCGACGTGATCGTCGCACCCGAGCACGATCGGTTGCGTGGGCCGCGGGTGATTGTAACCCACGGTGCCGTGCATCGCGTAACGGCGGCACGGCTCGAAGCCGAACGCCGCCGCTTTCCGTCACTCGCTGCCCTGCCTAGGCCGATTGTCGCTGCGTTGATCGGCGGTGCAAACAAGGCCTACCGACTAAGCCTGCGGCGGCTCGCTGAGATCGCCGACGCGCTCGCCAAACTGCTTTCTGAATATGGCGGGTCTTTGTTGCTGACACCGTCGCGGCGAACTGGGGAGCGAGGAATCACGCTCCTGCGCGCGCGGCTTGGCGGCTTTCCCGGGGCGATTTGGGACGGCAGCGGCGACAATCCTTATTTTGCCTATCTCGCGGTCGCCGACGCGCTGCTCGTGACCGCCGACTCGGTCTCGATGATTAGCGAGGCGGCGGCGACTGGCAAACCTGTGCACGTTCTCGACCTCGATGGAGGCAACGCGAAATTCAAGCGCTTCCATGACCGGATGCGCGCAGCCGGCATCACCCGTCCGTTCACCGGGCAAATCGAATCGTGGTCCTACCCGATCCGGGATGATACCGCGCGGGTCGGCGCAATTCTTCGATCACTCGTTTTGACGAGGATCGGCGGGGCAGAACGCGCATGAAGGGGATTTGCGGTTTATCGAACCTCACGCCTGCCTTGACGTGGAGGGGGGTGGCTCGCGATATTCTGGGCATGAGCGAAGGCTGCCGGGTTCTCGTTGCCACGACTACCAGCACCCGCAATGGCGGGGCGCCGGGAGGTCGTGTGCGCTGAACCAGCGGCAAAGGCTCAACCCGAACGACCCCGTCGGCCAACGGACGGGGTTTTTTACGACCAGTTCGCCCCGTCGGAACGGCCGATAACGACGGAGCACACCACGATGATTGAGCAACCTGACAGCAACCCGCAAGCCCCGCTCTCGTCTGGGCGGGCCCACGCGCCAAGCCCGGTCGCGGTGACCCTGCCCGACGGCAGACGCCTCGAATTTGCCGGTCCGGTTACCGGTAGCGACATCGCGGGCGCGATCGGGCCGGCGCTCGCGAAGGCGGCGATCGCGATCCGTGTCGACGAACGTCCGTCGGATATCGCCACCGTCATCGATCATGACGCTGCGGTCACTGTCATCACCCGCGACACGCCCGAGGGCCTCGAGATACTGCGCCATGATGCGGCCCACGTCATGGCCGAGGCGACCAAGGAACTCTATCCCGACGCTCAGGTCACGTTTGGACCGGCAACGGAAACGGGCTTCTATTACGACTTCGCCCGGAGCGAGCCATTCACGCCCGACGATCTTGAGAAGATCGAGATGCGGATGCGCGAGATCGTGCGCCGCGATGAAAAAATTACACGCGAAGTGTGGGACCGCGATGCGGCGGTCGCCTTTTTTCGCGAGATTGGCGAAAAATACAAGGCCGAATACATCGTCGAAATCCCGGCGGACGAGGAGATCAGCCTCTATCGACAGGGCAGCTTCGTCGATCTGTGCACCGGACCGCACCTGCCATCGACCGGTTACCTCGGCCAGGCCTTCAAGCTGATGAACGTAGCCGGCGCCTATTGGCGCGGCGACTCGCGCAATGCCCAATTGCAGCGCATCTACGGCACGGCATGGGCCAACCAAAAGGAGCTCGATCAATACCTTTTCCGGCTGGAGGAAGCGGAGCGCCGTGACCATCGGCGGCTCGGACGCGAACTCGACCTCTTCCACATCGGCGAGGAGGCGGTCGGCAGCGTCTTCTGGCATCCGAAGGGTTGGACGCTCTTTCGTATCATCGAGAACTACATACGCCGCCGGCTCGATGCCGCCGGCTATCAGGAGGTGAAGGCACCTTTACTGCTCGACCGCAGCCTGTGGGAAGCAACGGGCCATTGGGACAATTTTCGCGAGAACATGTTCATCGCCGAAACTCGCGACGAGCGTGTGCTCGCGGTCAAGCCGATGAACTGCCCGGGGCATGTTTTGATCTTCGGCAACCGGCTACGGAGCTATCGCGAATTGCCGCTGCGTCTGGCGGAATTCGGCAGCTGTCACCGCAACGAGCCGTCCGGGGCCTTGCACGGTATCCTGCGCGTGCGCGGCTTTACCCAGGACGACGCGCACATCTTCTGCACAGAGGATCAGGTCACCAGCGAGTCGATCGAGATCTGCCAGTTACTGCTGTCGGTATACCGCGACTTCGGCTTCGACGATGTCGAGATCAAATTCGCCGACCGGCCGCCGCAACGCGTCGGCAGCGATGCGGTATGGGATCGCGCCGAGCGCGATTTGCAGGCTGCGGTCGAGGCGGCGGGGCTGCCCTACACGTACAACCCCGGTGAGGGCGCATTCTACGGGCCGAAGCTCGAATTCCACCTGCGCGATGCGCTGGGCCGACAATGGCAATGCGGCACTCTGCAGTTGGATTTCAACATGCCGGGCCGGCTCGGAGCCACTTACGTTGGTGAGGATGGCGGGCGCCATACGCCGGTCATGTTGCACCGCGCGATCCTCGGGTCGATGGAGCGGTTTATCGCGATCTTGATCGAGCATTATGCCGGCCGGTTCCCGGTCTGGCTCGCGCCGGTGCAGTTGGTGATTGCGACGATCACCTCAGAGGCGGCGGCTTATGCCGAGGAGGTCGCCCGGGAATGCGCAGCGGCCGGACTGCGGTGCGTACTGGACACCGGCAATGAGAAGATCGGCTACAAGGTCCGTGAGCATACTCTTGCCAAGGTGCCAGTCCTCCTGGTCGTTGGGCGGCGCGAGGTGACCAACCGATCGGTTGCGCTACGGCGGCTAGGCGGCAATGAACAGGAAATCCTTGCGCTCGACGAAGCGGTTGCTAGATTGAAGGGGGAAGCGACGGTACCGTCCTCGGCCTAACCGATTATCCGTGGTTGAGAGCCGGACGTATCAACCTAGAAGAGGAGATTGTACATAGCTAGACCACCTTTTAACGCTACTCCCACCCGGGAGGGGCCTCGCATCAACGGCGAAATCGCAGTGCTAAGCGTGCGCCTCGTCGACGAGCACGGTAACATGGTTGGGGTCGTCGGTCGTAACGAAGCGCTCACGCTGGCGTCCGATGCCGGTCTCGACCTCGTCGAGATAGCGCCGAACGCCGACCCGCCGGTCTGCAAAATCCTCAGCGACGCAGGGCTCTCGGTCGGTCGCGTCAACGATATTCGAGAAGCACTGGCGTTGCCTGTCGTGGCTGAACGCGACCTATTCGTCTCGCCGGAACAAATGCACTGGCCCGGCGGCTTGCCGCTCCTCCGTCTTCCCATCGATCGCGACGGCACGGGCCCCGACCGGCCGCCGCCGAAGCTCGGTGAACATACCGCCGAGGTTCTGCGGGAAGCCGGCATAGATGACGCGACGCTCAAGCGCCTGAACCGGCCGTAAGCGGCCGTATCACTCAGAGCCCGGGTGACACCGAAATCTCACAATGCAGTCATGCCGCCATCGATGACATGTTCCGTACCGGTGATGAAGGCGGACTCATCCGAAGCCAGGAAGACGACCAAGTTGGACACCTCGGAGGCATCGGCCATGCGGCGCAATGGAATTTGTTTCAGCGCTTCGCCGCCGCCCTCGTCGGTGGCGGCCACCATCATGGGTGTCTTGATGTAGCCTGGGTGCACGGAGTTTACGCGGATGTTCTTGTCGCCATATTCCACCGCAACCTGCTTGGTCATGCCGCGCACCGCGAATTTGCTGGCCACATAGGCAAGGTTTGGCGCGCCGTAGATTGCCACGAGACCCGCGATCGATGAGATATTGACAATTGAACCGCCGCCGGCCTTGATCATGCCGGGGAGCACAGTCTGCATCCCGAGAAATACCCCCGTTTGATTGACCGCGCAAACACGCAAGAATTCGGCTTCCGGGATTTCGGTCGTGGCGGCGAGCTGACCGAGAATACCGGCGTTGTTGACCAGCACGTTGACCGTACCGAAGCGTTCCTCGCCCTTCTTGGAGCACGGTCTTCCAATCCTCGGCCCTCGACACGTCCTGCTTGACGAAAATCGCGCCGGCGCCGAGTTCGGCCGCGAGCGCCTTGCCGGCTTTCTCATTGAGATCACCCAAAATAACCTTGGCGCCGTGCTCGACGAAGGCGCGAGCATGCGCCATTCCCATGCCTTGGGAGGCCCCCGTGATAATCGCTGTCTTTCCGGTCAGTCGGCTCATCATGTTGTCTCCAAGTTCTAGAATTTGACTGAAAGCTCCGCACCAAATGTGCGGGGCTCACCTGGATACCACGTATTCACGCCGGACGAGGCGCCAAGCGCGTAGCCCGCAATGTGATACACCTTGTCGGCCAAGTTACGGACATACAGACCCCCGGAAACTTTGCTCTGCATAATCTCCTTCCAGCTGAACCGCATGCCAATAGTCGAATATCCATCGAGACGGGTGCCCGGAGTAGACGTCCCATTGGTGCTGGAGAAGTAGGTATAGGACTGGTCGTAGAAATCGGTTCGCAGATCCATCGGACCCAGACTCTCGGAAACCGGGAACTTTACATCCACGCTAGCCGAACCCGACCACCTCGGGGTGTCCGGATAGCTGTCGACAGCAAGGCCGCCGACAAAGGGAACCTGTACGATATTCTTCGTATACGCGGCATCCGTATAGGCCATGTTGACGCCTAGGTCTAACCAGTCGGTCAGACCGATGTTGCCATTCACTTCCACGCCCTTGGTGATCGCTTGCGGCACATTGACCGTAAATCCGGCCGGGGCGCCGCCAACAACCGCATAGAGCGCGTGCTGGGCGTCTGCCACGATTTCTTCGTAAGCAGC
Organism: uncultured Alphaproteobacteria bacterium; assembly: GCA_963703745.1. Taxonomy (GTDB): domain Bacteria; phylum Pseudomonadota; class Alphaproteobacteria; order ATCC43930; family CGMCC-115725; genus AP-15. The sequence continues at coordinate 891,480 of CAVPFL010000005.1, forward strand.
GATTTCGAACTGCGCCGGCGCGCCAACAATGTGACCGGTTGAACTTATAGCCTAATTCAAAGTCGTGAACATATTCATTTCTAAAAAAGTTTGCCGGCCGACGAGTCAAGGGGTCGGTAAATGGAGCAACCGTACCATTGAAGTTCCCGGAACGGAAACTCCCTCGTTGGTCGAAGTAGACCATGTTATTCGGATCAATCTGGTATTGCAGAGCGGCGGTCCAGGCCGGTGCCGAAAGAGCGTTACTCTGTATCGCGGCCGGAGAGGCTGGATTGATTCCGAACACATTGCCTGGTGCCTGCTTAATGCCTACATCCACCCAGGTATAACGGCCACCCAAAGTGGCAGTCAGCGCATCTGTAATCTTATAGCTGGTCTGCTCGAATACGGCCTTCGAAGTTTCTGTGTTCCTGTAGGCATAAGCAATATCAGCTATCGGGGCAGGCAGGCCCAAATCGGAGCCGATGTCGATCGGAATCACTTCGAAGCGACGTTCATCCGAATAGAATAGTCCAGCAGTGTATTCAAGTCGGGCATCGGACGATGTGCCCTGAAGCTGCAACTCGTCGCTGTACGTATTGGCATGGAAACTCTCGCCACCCGGGATGCCCGTCGCGTTGATTCCGCTAAGATTGAACAGCCAAAGCCCGCCGAACGGACCTCCAGTAAGATTCCCTGGGGTAAGTGCATAGTCATTCATGTAGCTGTAGATATTCTTGATCTTCAAATTCTCATTTAAATTAATTTCAGTCGAATTGGAAACGAAGAAATTATTCGCCGTGTGTGGCAAGTCATACTGCAGCCAGACCTTGTACGGATTTGCATGCGACCATTGCGTATAACCCTCAACACCGCCCGGGAAAAAGCCCGGGGCAGCCGGTCCACTGTTGGCGCCATAAATTGCTGCCAAGGTATCGGTCAACAATACCCCAGTAGTATTGGGTACGTGGGTCGTGCCGTTGCTGTTGAATTGCGTGGCAGGATTTCCGGGAGTTGTTGGCGCGGAATTGTAGTCATCGATGTTGCCTGCGCCCTCTGTACCCCTTACACGATTGTACTGAACGACGGTGACATTTTTGATCGTGTCGCTTGGCGTAAACCGAATCGTGGCGCGCCCAGACTGGTTGTCCTTGTCGCCCAAGGTGTTTCCAGTATGCACGTTCGTGATGTAGCCCTTGCCGGTTGTGGCGTCAACGGCAAGTCGGATTGCTAGCTTGTCCTGCACCAGTGGAATGTCGGCCGCGGCCTGAATCTGGCCAAAATCCCGGGAACCGCCGCGCAGAATGGCATAGCCGTCAAATTTATCGCTTGGCATCGGCGTCGAATACAAGACCGCGCCGCCGGTTGCATTGCGCCCGAACAGGGTGCCTTGCGGACCCTTCAGGACCTGGATCGATCCCAGGTCAAAAAAATCGGTCGCGGTATTGCCGGGATTATATGGCGCTTCGTTGAGATAGGTGAGAACCGCAGGGCTCGTGCCCGAAAACGGATCGAGCGTCTGGCCGCGCATGCTGAAGCTAAGCTGGTTGGAGTTCTGTCCGTTCTTGACCTGCAGGCCGGGTACCAGCATGCCCACGTCCTGCTCGCTGACGATGGTCCGGGACTCCAGCGTCTCAGCGGCGAAGGCTACGACCGCAACCGGCACTTCGGAGAGCTTTTCTTCCCGGCGTGTCGCCGTCACCGTAATTTCACCGAGGGCCTCGGGCTGCGCCTCAGCGCCGGCGGTCTCGGCACCGGCCGCCGGCATCGCGGCCAGGACGAAAATCGAGACCCCACTCAAAAGTGCGCTACCGAACAGGGTATTCATGCGCTCATTCATATCGTCCCCCTTGACCAAACAACTGTTTGTTTTTTTATGAGTCTGCCGCAATGCGCTGATGGTTGTCAACTCGGCCGAACGGAGATTTAGTCGGTTAAAAAAATGCGCGTGCGGTACTTTTGGCGAGATGAGGCCCGACGAAGCGCTCGACGCGAAGCGCATGCGGCGCCGCGGAACGTGGGATTGAGTTGCACGTATCCTGGCCGGGGCACCCGCTCTCCCGGGGCGCTTTGTGTCATCTGATCCCCATCTCCTTCGCGATGATGGTGCGCTGAATCTCGTTGGTACCGCCGCCCACCATGCCGTGCTTCGCTTCGCGGAAGTAGCGCTCCATATCGTACTCTGGAAGCTGTGCGTAGCCCCCCAGCGCCTGCATTCCATTGAAGGCGATTCTAAACAGAACCTGCGAGCAGAACAGTTTCGCCATGGACACCTCTTTGACCGCACGCTCGCCGCGAGCCATCTTGCAGGCCGCCGAGTACACCAGCAGACGCGCCGCTTCCAGCTCCGTTTCGTTCTCGGCCATGCGGTGCTTGAGCACCTGAAAGGAGGCCAGCGGAACTCCGAATTGCTTGCGATCCTTGGTGTAGCGAATCGTATCGTCGAGCGCGGTTCGGGCGTTGCCGACCTGCGACGCGGCAATACTCAGCCGCTCATATTCGAGATGTTCGCCAATGTATTGCCATCCCTTGCCCACCTCTCCGAGGAGCGCATCCTTCGGTATCCGCAGGTCGTCCATGAAGAACTCGGTCGTGCCCAGACTCTTGCGAACGATGGTATTCATCTTCTTGATCTTGAGCCCCGCCGTGGTATTGGGTACCAGGAACACGCTGAACCCGTCGTGACGTCCGGGGCCGGTGCGCGCGAGGATCGCGATCGTCGCATTCGGCAAGTGCGCCCCGGAGCACCACACCTTGTTGCCATTGAGCACCCAATGTTCACCCTCGAGCACCGCAGTGGAGCGCGCGGCTGCCGCATCGGAGCCCGCCTGCGGCTCACTGATTGAAATCGAGAACTTTGCTTCCCCGGCCAGAAACGGTAACAAGTAGCGTTTCTTCTGTTCCGCGGTGCCGTGCCGCGAGATGTTGGTCGCGGTGAACATCGAGGTCATGATGCATGCCGCCGTATCAAGACTGAACTTGCCGATCGCCTCGCAGAACAAGGCGAACATGATGGGATCGGCTGCGCTGCCGCCATCCTGCTCATCCACCAGCAATCCAAGCCAACCCTGCCGCGCCATCTTCTTGAACACTTCCTCGGGAAATTCCCGGTTCGCGTCATGCTCGCGCGTGTACTCGCGACCGACCTCCTTGTCCATGAAGGCATGGACCGTGTCGCCCCACAGGCGCTGCTCGTGCGTGAATTGGAAATCCATAGATCCTCTCGGTGATCCGACTAGAATGTCATGCGGACGCCGCAATCATGCTCTTTTTGCCGGCGGTTGATGACCGTGGTTGACACTGCCAAGTATGTGCGACTAAAATAAAACAAATGTTTGTTCTAGTCAATGATTCACCATTCTCCAATGCCCAACACGCCCTGTCGCCAATGCTGACACCTGACCAACGCCGAGCGGCGCTCGAGGCCCGTCATCCCGCGTGGCGTCCGCGCACGATCGCGCAGGCCCTGGACGCGGAGGCGACTGAATTTGCCGAGCGGCCGCTGGTGATCACCGATTCGCGCACCTACACGTATCGCGACATACAGAATTGGTCGCGCGCGCTGGCGGCGGGACTGATCGAATCGCGGGGTGCAGATCGGCGACCACGTCGCGGTGGTACTCGCCAATTTTCCCGAGTATGTCGCCGTCAAGTATGCGATCGCCCGCGCCGGCGCGGTCGCGGTGCCGGTGAACTTTGCATTGAGACGCCAGGAACTCAGTTACATCCTCGAGCAATCTGACAGCACGACCTTGATCACCATGGACCACCTGCGCGATCGCAACTACCTAGAGGACCTCGACGCGCTCATGCCGGGATGGGAGCACGCCGGCGGTGGCGCGCAATGGCCACGGCTACGACGCGTTTTCGTGCATGCGACCGGAGGCAAACCACGCAGCGCTGCAACTACGCTTTCGACGCTCGCCGCCATGGGGACCCCGACCAGCAGGGCGGAACTGACCCGACGCGAGTCACAGGCGGATCCGCATTTCCGGTCTGATGTCATCTACACCTCGGGTACCACTGGATTACCCAAGGGCGTGATGCTGAGTCACGACATGATCCTGCGCGCGGCCTATGCCTCTGCCTACACGCGCGCCTTCGAGGACGGCCGGCGCATCCTGTTCTCGCTGCCCATGTACCACGTCTTTGGCTTCGTCGAGTGCTTGATCGCGAGCACCTTCGTCGGCGGGGCCATCGTCCCTCACGTTGTCTTCGATGCGCGGAAAATGCTCGAGGCGGCGCAATCTCACCGCGCCACCGAGATGGTGTGCGTACCGATGATGACGTTGAAGCTGTTGGAAGCCGCGCGTCAGCAGGTGTTCGACGGCTCCTCCTTGCTTGCCATGTTCAATTCGGGCGGTGCTTCGCCTTCCACTATTTGGCGGGACATTCGCGAACTGCTCGGTGCCCGCGAGATCCTTACCGCCTACGGCATGACGGAGACGACCGCCTCGACGACGTGCACATTGCCCGAAGGCTCCGATGAGTTCCTGCTCTCGACCAACGGGCGCCTCAAATCTGCCGGTGTTGCGGGAGATCCCGCGCTGGGCGGCATCCTCGCCCAATACAAGTCCATCGATCCCGTCACCGGAAGCGACCTGCCGCCAGGGACGCCCGGCGAACTCGTCGTGCGCGGTCCCATCGTGACGACAGGCTACTACAAGAAGGATGAGGAGACCCGCGCGGCCTTCAACGCAGACGGTTGGCTTCACACCGGGGACGTCGGTGAGATAACGGCCGACGGATATCTGACATTGACCGGGCGGTTGAAGGAGACGTACCGATGCGGCGGCGAGATGGTGATGCCGCGGGAAATTGAGGAACTGCTCAACGAGCATCCGCTGGTTGCACAAGCCCTCGTCGTGGGCCTTCCCGACATGAAGATGGGCGAAGTCGGGTGTGCCTGCGTCGTATCCGCCGGACACACCCGGCCCGATCCGCAGGAACTCATCGATTTTTGCGCCTCCCGGCTCGCCCGCTTCAAAGTGCCGCGGCATGTCGTTTTTCTTTCCGCCGATGAGGTGCCGTTGACAGCCACCGGCAGAGCGCAAAAGTTCAAGCTCGCGGAGCTGGTCAAGGGGCGCCTGTCCTCGCTCCCGATCCCACTCGCCCCGCAAACCGAGAAGGAGCCTTAACGACCATGGTGATCGAACGTGCCGACATCGCGGTGATCTCCCGGCCGCGAAAGCGAATTCGAGACAATAATGGCGCGCGGGTGCGCCTTGCTCGCCGGCGCAGCCGGATGCACGGCGGTATCGCTGCTGCGCTGCATTGAAAGACCCTCTCGCTTTGCCCTGCATATCGAATGGAATTCGATTGCCGACCATCAGGCGTTCACTAAAACGCCGAATTTTCAAACCTTCAGGGACCTTGCCGGCCCATTCTTCGTGGAGCGACCGGCAATGGAGCACTTTCAACAGGTGCTTCCGGCTTTATAAGAGCCCCCATGCCCCATATCGTCACGGACAAATGCCAGCGTTGCAGATTCACCGACTGTGTCACGACGTGCCCCGTCGCCTGCTTTCACGGCGACGGCCAGATGCTGTACATCGACAACGTACAATGCGTGGATTGCGGCGCCTGCGTGCCCGCCTGCCCCGTCCACGCGATTTACGAACAGACGGAACTCCCGCCGGACAAACTGGAATGGCTGGCCATCAATGCGCAGCGCGCGCCCACGTTGCCCGTCATCGCCGACAAGCAAGTACCGCTGCCCACCGCCGAGGCGCGCAAGCGTGAACTTGGGTATTGATACCGCCAGCCTTGGGACGAGCGGCAATCCACTACGGGTCGCCATCGTCGGCAGCGGCCCGAGCGGCTTCTACGCGGCAGAGGCCCTGTTCAAGTCGCCCCTGTCGGTCCGGGTCGACATGCTCGAGCGGTTGCCCGTGCCATTCGGGTTGGTCCGCTACGGCGTCGCCCCCGATCATCCGAAACTCAAACAGCCCACGGCGATATTCGACAAGATCGCGCAGTCCCCCGATTTCACTTTCCTCGGAAATGTCACGGTGGGACGCGACGTCGCTTGGAACAATTGCGGGCCACGCACCACGCGATATTGTTCGCCTGCGGGGCGGAATCGGACCGGCGTCTCGGATTGCCCAACGAGGATCTCGCCGGCAGCCACACCGCGACCGAATTCGTCGGTTGGTACAACGGCCATCCGGACTATCGCGATCGATCGTTCGACCTGAGCCAAGAAGTGGTCGTTGTCATCGGCCAGGGCAACGTCGCCATCGATGTGGCACGGATACTTGCCAAGCCGATCGACGAACTCCGCGCTACCGACATGGCCGAACACGCACTTGATGCGCTGGCCGGTAGTCGCGTGCGCGACATTCACATTATCGGCCGACGGGGTCCTGCGCAGGCAAGTTTCACATTCAAGGAACTGCGAGAACTCGGCGACTTGGCCGGCTGCGTGACCATAGTTTCCGGGAACGACTTGCGGCTAAATTCGGCGAGCCTCACTGAACTCGAGGACAAGAACAACTTCAACGCCGCCAAGAACGTCGAGATATTGCAAAGCTGGACCACGCACTGCACCACAACAGCCGAAAAGCGCATCTGGTTCCATTTCCTGCGAAGTCCGGTGGCATCGCGGGGACTGGCCGGCTCGAGCGAATTACGCTCGAGCGAAATCCCTCACGGGCCCCGTTTGGGCAATTGGCCCAAGGCACGGGAGAGATGGTTGACCTTAACTGCGGGCTGTTATTCCGCAGCATTGGCTACCGCGGCATGCCGCTGCCGGGGGTGCCATTTGAGCCAACCAGGGGAGTGTTTCCCAGTACGGCCGGCCGTATTGACGGCATGCACGGTGTGTATGCAACAGGCTGGATCAAGCGCGGACCGTCAGGAATAATCGGCACGAATCGAGCCGATGCGGTAGCTACCGTGCAAAGCTTGCTGGCCGACCTGCCGCACTTGGATTCGCGGCCGAAATCAGGCGCAGCGGGTCTGTCCGCGACCCTGGCCCGCCTGAATTCACAGGTATTGAGCTATGGGGATTGGCGACGTATCGATGCCGAAGAACAAAGGCGCGGCGCGGTCGTCGGCAAGCCGAGAGAAAAGATCCCGCGAGTGAGTGACATGCTGGCCGTGGCGGCAACCGCTCCCCAAGACAGCCGTAGTTGCGAGAGATGCTCGGCGCCAAGCCAATGAAAGGAAAGTTGAAATGACGAATGAAGCAGACTTCGACGCTGTAGTGATCGGTGCGGGATTGACCGGTCTGTATCAGACATATCGACTGCGCGAGATGGGTTACCGCGTGCTGGGGGTTGAGGGGTCAGACAACATTGGCGGTGTCTGGCATTACAACCGCTATCCAGGCTGTCGAATCGATTCGGAGAGCGAAGTTTATGGATACTTCTGGAACGAACAGCTCATGCAAGAGTGGAACTGGTCCGAGCGCTTTGCCGCGCAGCCCGAAGTCCTGAGTTATATTCATCGAGCGGCCGAGATCATGGACATCCGCAAGGATTACATCTTCAACGCCAGGGTTCAAAGGGCTGGTTTCGACGAAGAGTCCAACCTCTGGACGCTTGAATTCCAGCAACCTGACCGTGCGCCGGTGACGGCACGCTTCGTCTTCTCGGCACTCGGGCCCTTGTCAGCGCCCCAGATGCCCAACATCCCCGGTATCAACACCTTCAAGGGCGAGAGCTATCACACGGCCACCTGGCCGCGCGATCCCAACGGCTTTGGTCCGGCCAAGCTGGATTTTTCCAACAAGCGGGTGGCGGTAATCGGTCTAGGGTCGACCGGTGTGCAGGTGATTCAGGAAATGGGCAAGCAGGCCGGGCACCTGACGGTCTTCCTGCGCTCGCCGAACTGGTGTACGCCTCTGGGCAACGGGACCATGACGCAGGAGCGGATGGACTACATCAAGTCGCACTACAATGAATTCACCGCCAAATGCGATGCGTCCCTCGCTGGGTTCCCGCACGAATTCGTTCCGAAAAACCTGTTCGATGTTCCGCAAGAGGAGCGCGACGCCAAGCTGGAGGAACTGTACAAGGGGCCGGGCTTCTCGCTGTGGCTCGGGGCGTTTCAGGATGTCCTGTCAGACCCTGCGGCGAATAAATACGTCTCGGATTTCGTGGCGCGAAAAATTCGCGAACGGGTCAAGGATCCCCGTATCGCTGAACTGCTGATACCCAAGGACCACGGTTTCGGGTTGAAGCGGGTTCCGCTCGAGACCAAATATTACGAGGTCTACAACCAAGAGAATGTCTCGGTTGTCGATCTGAACACGACGCCGATTACCCGAATCACCCCTGACGGCGTGCAGGACCACTGATGCCCTGCACGAATTCGACGTCATCATTTACGCCACTGGCTTTGACGCGGTCAAGGGATCGTGGAACCGCATCGACATTCGCGGCACGGGCGGCGTTGCGCTCGAAAGACGAATGGGCTAAAGGCGTCAAGACCTACATGGGCATGCAGTGCCCCGGGTTCCCCAATTTCTTCATGTTGGTCGGGCCACAGAGTGGCGCCACCTTCTGCAACATTCCACGCTGTTCCGCACTTGCGGTTGACTGGCTGAGCGACATGATGGCTCATGCCAAAGAGTGCCGGCATTCATCGCATCGAATCCGAAACCGCCGCGGCCGAAACTTGGACGCTTTATTGCTCCAAGCTGATGGGTAAGCTGCTGTTGGGCCAGACCAACTCCTGGTTCACCGGGATCAACAAGAACATCGTGGGTCGCGACAAGCGCGAGGTGTTGTTGTTCGTCGGCGGCAATCCGAAGTTCCGGGAGTACTGTGACGATGTGCGCGAGCACGATTACAAGGGGTTCATCCTGTCGTGATCCTGCAGGGTCTCCGCTCTCGTAGCGAGGCGACTGCGGGCTGCGTGATTCAAACAAGAAGGAACAAAACTGATGACTCGACTTTCTGGTAAGACGGCGGTGGTGACCGGAGGCGGACGCGGCTTGGGTTCTGCCATCGCGACTGGTACTGGCAGCCGAAGGGGCGCATGTCCTGGTGGTCGACAGGAACAGGGAAGCGGCCGATGACATCGTTGCACAAATCAAGGCCTCTGGTGGTTCAGCCTCTGCCGAGACCCTGGACATCAGCGACCGCGACGCAGTCATGGCCTTTGGCGGTCGCATGTTGGAGCAATACGGCAAGATCGACGTTCTGGTGAACAATGCGGGCATCGCGCCCCGCATCAGGCTGGACGATCCCAATCTGATGCAAATGTGGGATCAGGTCATCAACGTGAACCTCAGCGCACAGTGGAGCATCACCGTTGCCCTGTTGCCCACGCTGAAGCACGCTGGCGCAAGCGTGATCTTCGTCTCGTCGATTGCCGGGTTCACGGCGCCGAGATCAAGCGCCGCCTATGGTGCGTCCAAGACGGGCGTCCGTTCGCTGGTCCAGTATTTCGCCCGCGTGCTTGGGCCGCTGGGTGGTCGGGTCAACGCACTGGCACCGGGTCGAATGAAGAGTGACTTGATGACGGTCACGGGCGAGGCGGGCGAAAAATTCCTTCAACGGGTACCGCTGGGTCGTGTTGGCGAGACCCATGAGATTGCCGGTCCCGCCGTGTTCCTTGCCTCCGACATGTCGTCCTATGTGACGGGGGTCACGATCCCCATCGATGGCGGTTACCTGGCGCTGTGATCGGCAGAAAGACACGTGACGCTGACCAAGATTGAGCCGTTCCTGCCGACGAATCTCGCGCAGACTGGTAGTGGTCTGAATCGGCCGGAATGCGTTCTAGCAGCGCGAGACGGATCGCTTTACACCGGCGATTGGACGTTGGGCGTCGCGCGGATCGCACCCGATGGGACCACCGGCCCCGCTGTCGAGGCAGATCTGATTGCGCAGGGCTTCCGGCCAAACGGCATCGCGCTCACGGCAGATGGCGACTTTTTGTTCGCCAATCTGAGCAAAAAGGCGGGTGGTGTGTGGCGGGTCGGCCGGCGTGGTGAGGTCCGCCCCTTTGCAACAGAGGTTGCAGGCCGTCCGATTCCGCCCACCAATTTTGTGCTGGTAGACGGCGACCGGGTCTGGATCACTATCAGTGCGTCGACGGGCAAGCACGAGCACTTCACCGCTGAAGAGAACACCGGCCAGATCCTGTTGGTGCAGGATGGCAACGTCACGGTTGCGGCAGACGGGCTGAACTGGACGAACGAACTGCGGATCTCGCCCGACGGCAAGTACCTTTTCGTCAATGAAACCTTTGCCTGCCGTACCACCCGGTATGACGTGGCGGCAGACGGCGTGTTGACCAATCCGGTCCGGCTCACCTTCCCAGGAGGCACCTTCCCCGATGGCATGGCCTTCGATGCGGAGGGCGCGCTGTGGATCATCTGCGTCGTGTCCAACCGCCTGATCCGCGTCGCACCGGATCTGAGCTGGACCGTCGTGTTCGAAGACATCGCCCCCAGCGCGCTTGAGGCAATCGCCTCGGCGCACGCCAAAGGTTGCCTAACTTGGGAGCAAATCGTGCAAAGCCGTGGGTCTCGTGTCTCAAACCTGTCCAGCGTTGCTTTCGGCGGACCGGACCTGAAGACGCTCTATTTGGGTGGACTGGGCATTGGCGCGGTGCAGGTGTTGCGGTCTCCGGTCGCGGGAATGCCAATGGAGCATTGGCGATAAGAACGTCCTGGCCGGCGCGCGAAAAGACCCCATCTCATTATGGCGTTCATTCCACGATTTTTGACCTTCGGGAGGGATCATACTTTCTTGCTCGGTCCGCGCGGCACCGGCAACAAGGACGGATTTCCACTGGTGGGCGGGCGTCTCGACTATATCGACGGACGGCCGGTAGCGGCGCTCGTTTACCAACATGCCAAGCACGTGATCAACGTTTTCATGTGGCCGACGACCGGCGACGCGACCAGCGCGGAGAGAATCGAGACCGAACACGGCTACAACGTCGAGCAAATGATGGTCGCGGGGATGAATTGCTGGATGGTCTCGGACTTGAATCAAGTAGAGCTCGACAAGTTCGCCGAACTGATCCGCGCCAAGGGCTAACTACCGCCGAAAACCAGCGGATAACCGTCGCATTTGCAGGTTGCGCAGGTGGGGCGCGGCTGAAAGAATGCATCGGTTGCCGCCCGTCCATGGAGGCGGCCCCTACCTGCCGAATGCGCCGCGTCGAGACAATTTTCATCGTTATAGCAATTGCGTTTTACGCGTGGTTCCTGACTCATTACGGGCCGCGCGAGGTGCTTGGTTACGTGCGGATGGCGGGATGGGGCCTTGCGCTGACTATTTCTCTGGAGGCGATTGCACGAATCGCGAACACGCTCGGCTGGCGGGTCACGATCGAGGACTATCCGCCCAGGCTCAGCTTCCTCGAGTTGTTCGGCGCGCGAATTGGCGGCGAGGCGATCGACTACGTGACGCCGTCGGCGCAACTCGGCGGCCAGTTCGTGATGGCGGTCGAGGTGCGCGAGAAGCTGCGCATGCCGCTCGGGCTGGCGACAGTAGTCGTCGCGTCGCTGGCGGAAGCGGTCGGCCAAATCGTGTTCATGTCGATTGCGCTGGTGGTTTCGCTGCGCATGATACCGGTCGCCGCCAACTTGTACTGGGCGATCGTCGGCGGGTTCGCGACTGGCGGTTGCGCTGGCGGGCGGATTCTTTTTCGTGCAGATGAAGCGGCCGTTTTCGCATCTCTGGCGCGCCGTAGCCAGGCTCGATATCGCGCGAATCAAGTCAACGAAAACGAAATTCGCGATTCCGCCGACGAGGCCGACACGGTCCTGCTCGACTTCTATGCGCGCAATCTCGGCCGGTTCCTGGCGTCGTGCCTCTGCTACGCGTTCGCGTGGAGTCTCGGGCCGCTCGAAATTTATATCCTGTTGCGCTTGCTGCATCAGTCGGCGACGTTTCAAACCGCGCTGCTGGTCGAGTCGGTCGGGCTGTTGATCGAACGCGCGACCTTTCTGATCCCGGGCAAGTTGGTAAGCCAGGAGGGCGGCAAGGCGCTAATCCTGGGGATGCTGGGTTATCCGGCGGGAATTGGCTTTGCGGTGGGGTTTCTGCGGCGTATCAAGGAAATGGTATGGGTGTTGTTCGGGCTGCTGGCCCTGATGATCCATCGGATGGGCGCGCAGCGGCGGGGTGAGATTAAGGGGGCCGCGCCTAGTGGGCGCGACTCTGTGTTGAAAATGCAACGAGCACAAGGAGAGCAATCGCTATGAGGAAATTAACCGCCCTGGTTGCGGGGATGACGCTCGCAATGACCGCGCTGCCCGCGGCCGCCGGGGTCGTCATCACGCAAAAGCAGCACGTTACCAGCGGGACCAACTCCCGCGACTCGGAACAAACGATTTCGGTGCAGGGCAACAAGCAGAAGATGGTGACGGAGAAGCACACTATCATAACCGATCTCGACGTTGGGAAAATGTACGTGATCGATCCGAATGCGAAGAGCTACTTCGAGATCGAGTTTCCGCCCAAGGGCCAGATGGCCACGATGATGGCGGCCAGCACCAATGCGGCGATGAATTTTAAGAAGGCCGGCTCCACGCGTGATATCGCAGGCTTCAAATGCACCGACTACAACGGCGGCGGGCACATGATGGCGGGCGACTATACGGTCAAGGAATGCTTCTCGAGTACGGCGCCCGGCGCTGAGGAGTTTGCGGCGTTCGAGAAAGCACATGGCCGACAAGCTCAAGGAGCGCGGGCACAACTACGGCCAAATGGCGAGATACCCGGTGGGGTGCCGTCTCTACGCTGGACTCGACAATGAAGATGGGGAAGGTGAACATTCCGGGGATGGCGCCGGAACAGGCGGCCAAGATCAATGAGATGATGGCGAAGCGCCCGCCGGTCACTGACCAGCACGGTGGTCGAGAAGATCGAAGCGAAGAAACTGGCGGCCGCCGATTTCGCGGTGCCGTCGGATTTCACCAAAAGAGACCTGCCGGGACCGGGCGCAATGATGAGGCCGGGTGCGATGGGTACGACGAAGATGGCGCCTCCTGCGGGCGCACCGGCAGCTGGCGCGTCGCCCGCAGCGCATTGATTTGAATCACTCGCGCTGACTCGTAGATCAAAAGAAAAGAGCGGGGTCCGTCGGGTCCCGCTCGCGTTTCAATCCGATTCGAAAAGAATTACATCGACGATGACGCCGACGCCTCATCCTGCTTGGGCGCGTTGAGCGCGGCGCACGAATCCCAGAGCCATTTCGCCGTTGACAGTTCGTCTTCGGCAAACAGCCGCAACGCTTCCTTGGTCGAGAGATCTTCTTTCAGCAGCGCGGCGAACTCGCAAATGGGCTTGATCGCGTCCTCGGGCTTGCCGACTCGCTTGGTGAAGCTGAGCAGTTTTTCGTTGTCGGGAATCGACGGGTTGCCGAGATAGGCGGTGTACTTGCGTCCGTCTTCGGTGCTCATCGCTCGAGTCTCGCCGCCGAGCTCCGCCAGCCGCTGCGCGAAGACGCGCGAATGATACGCCTCGCGCTCGGCGACGATTCGGATGCCGGTGCGGATGCAATCGGTGGTGCAGACTTCGGCCCACGCCGCGAACGCTTCGCCGCCATTGGCCTGGCCTGCGCGAACTTTGTCGAGAAAACTGATGACCGCCGCGCGCTCGGATTTGTAAGTGCGGCCGAACGCCTTGAATCCACCGCCGCCATTGCCATTGCCGTCGGTCGGCGCGCCGGCTTCGAGCCACGTCAGCTCGGACTCAAAGGTGGACTGTGAGATTACTCCGTTGCGGTAGGCCCTGAGCAGTTGTTTGAATTCAAAATCGTAACTCATTGGTGTCCTCCACCTGTTCTCACGCACTAAACGAGCGTTCAGTCGTTGGACTGCAGACAGCATAAGGCGGCGTGCGCGTTTCTGTCAATTGTAGGTTTTGTCAACTCCGCGTACTGGCGTCGGTATGAATATTGCCGCATGATTTCCCGAGACCGCGCCGCACAACAAGGCACGATATTCTGGTTGAGGGACTCGCGATGAGTGAAATCAAGCACAGCTTCGTCCGGACCAACGGCATCAACATGCACATCGCGCAGATTGGCGAAGGCTTTCCGGTAGTCTTCTGCCACGGCTTTCCCGAGCTGTGGTACTCGTGGCGGCATCAGATGAAGGCGCTGGCAGAAGCGGGATTTCGCGCGATCGCGCCCGACCAGCGCGGCTACGGCGAGACCGATGGCGCCTGCGCCAGTCGAGGCGTACACGCAGCGCAAGCTGGTCGGCGACATCGTCGGCATGCTCGACGCGCTCGGTATCGGCCGTTGCGTGATCGTCGGTCACGATTGGGGCGGCATGGTCGCGTGGAACACTGCGCTGATGGCGCGAGACAGCGTCGAGCGCGTGATCGGCATCAACACGCCATTCATCCCGCGCGCGCCGATCAAGCCCACCGACGCGATGCGCGCGATGTCGGCCGGCGGCTTCCACTACATTCTCGATTTTCAAACCCCGGCGTGGCGGAGGAGGAACTCGAACGCGATGTCGCTCGCTCGCTGCGCGGCTTCTACCAGGATCCGCCGGAAGTGAGTCCGGACGAGATTCGCAAGTCGGTGCCGGGCGTGTTCGGACCCGCGGGCGGCGGACTGCTCGATCGATTCTCGGATCGTCCGCATGGGAAGTTTCTCACCGACGAGGACTTCGACGTTTTCGTGCGCGGGTTCAAGAAGAGCGGCTTTCGCGGCGGCCTGAACTGGTACCGATGTATCGATCGAAGCTGGGAGGAAAGCGCAGGCCAGACCGATCGCATCGAGCAGCCCGCGCTGATGATCACCGCCGAACGCGACGTCGTACTGCGTCCCGAGATGGCCGAAGGGATGAGCACGTGGGTGCCGAACCTGCGCAAGACCGTCCCGATAAAAGGGCTCCGGCCACTGGACGCAGCAGGAAAAACCAGCCGAGTAAACGCCGCAATCCTCGATTTTCTGTCCGATATGAAAAAGTAGTCCTTATTCCTTTGGTGGCCCGCCCAAGGCGGGCGACTGGAAACCGGAACCGGCTTCGCGTGCGCGAAGCTGTCCGGAAGGCCGAAACCCCCGTTCCTCCGGAAATCGCGCCCGATCTCGACGCCAACCGCGACGCGATCCTCAACTGGCTTGGTCTTTCGCAGACCCCGCCCAAGGCGTAAGCCGAGGCAACCAACGCGGAACATTGGCCTTGAAGTTCGCGAACTCGTCGCCAAATGAGCGCTCGAGCGTGGGTTCCTCGATGACCAGCATCCAAAAGTGAAAAAACAACCAGAGGATTGCTGCATAGACGACGAGCCTGTCATCGCCAAGAATGAGCGCTTCACCGAAAACGATCGTAACAAGGCCGACATAAATCGGATTGCGTACGCGCCGGTAGAAACCGGTCATGACGAGCTTTTGTTCGGCGGCGCGATCGGTGCGGGCGTTCCAAAGCCCTTCCACACGAAGCGCGCGAAAGACTGACGAGCAAGATGAGGCCGAGGAGCGCGAGTGCTGCGCCTGCCAAAAGCGAAGCGCCTCGAAGCCGAAGAAGGCAGGCCTCAGCTGCCAGTCCGTAATGGACCATGGAACGAGACCCACAATCGTTCCCGGCGCAATCACGAAAAAGAGCAAGGAGCCAAGAGCTGCCCAGAACCGTCTCATGCGATTTCTCCCCAGGAATCTGCGCGCTACACGGCGCGCCGGCCGCTGCTACATTGTAGAGGAACACGACCTCGAATCCGCACTCTTATGTACCTTTGTCAAGTATATAATCGCGGGCGGACTCTTCGGCCAATGTGCGATTCGCATCGAGTACCAGAGCGACTGCTTCTTTCAGATTCGTGCGAGTCTCAACCAAAGTGCGTCCTTGCGTGTTCGCACCGGGCAGTTCCTCGACATACCCTACATATCCGCCGCGCACTTTCTTAAATACTGGCGTTAGCTTCATCGTATATCACTTCGTGGTGATGCCGGTGGATTCTGCGACTAGTTCTGCCAGGTCGCGGACGCGCATTGTTTCTTCCAGCGAGCGGGATTTCACTGCGTCTTCGAGCATCGTCATGCAGAATGGGCATCCGACGGCGACGCATTTGGGCTTGGCTTCCTGCAATTGATCGAAGCGCTTCTGATTGACGCGGGTGCCTTCGTGCTCCTCCTTCCAGAGCATCCGCCGCCTGCGCCGCAACAGAACGTGCGATTCTTCGACTGCTCGACTTCCGCGATTTCGGCGCCGGGGATCGCGCCGAGTGCGCTGCGAGCGCTGTCCCATTTGCGATTGTGCCGCGCCATGTAGCACGGGTCGTGGTACGTGATTCGCTCCTCGATCTTGCCGCGAGGCTTCAGACGCCCCGCCTGGATTAGCTCGTCGATAAACTCGGCTTCGTGCAGGACCGTGTAGTTGCCGCCGAAGTCCGGATACTCATTCTTCAAATTGTGAAAGCAATGCGGGCATTGAGTGACGATTCGCCGCGGCTTGTAGCGATTGAGGCGCTTGACGTTCTGCGCGGCGACCGTCGCATACAGGTATTCGTTGCCGAGCCGGCGCGCCGGATCACCGGTGCAGGTTTCCTCGCGCCCGAGGATCGCGAACTTGACCCCGCCTGTTTCATCAAGCCCGAGAACGACTTGCTGACGCGCTGATTGCGCTGTCGTACGAGCCGGCGCATCCCACCCAGTAGAGCACGTCGATCTCCGATGGATCTTCGAGCGCGGCAATCTCCTTGATGTCGAGTCCGTTGGCCCATTCGGCGCGCTTCTCCTGCGCGAGGCCCCATGGATTGCCCTGGTTCTCGATTCCCTTGAACGCGCCGGTCAGCTCGGTCGGGAATCGCGATTCCATCAGCACGTCGTAGCGCCGCATGTCCACGATTCGCTGGATGTGCTCGATGCTGACGGACATCTCTTCTTCGCACCATCCGCAGGTCGTGCATCCCCACACTGCTTCTTCGGTCGCGACCTGCGTGATCATGTCGGGACCGTTCCACGCCGGCGCTTCTGCGCCTTCCGCGACTTTGCCGTTGGCCTTCGCCGCCAGCAGAAACGGCGCTTTGTCGAGCAGATGCTCGCGCTGTTCGATCACGAGGTACTTGGGATTCAGGACTTTGCCAGTGTTGACGGTGGGGCAGTTGATCGTGCAGCGGCCGCATTCGAGGCATGAACCCATGTCGAGCAATTGCTTCCAGGTGTACTGCTCGACTTGCGACACGCCAAAAGTTTCCGCGTTTTCGAAATCCTTGATCGGTGCGAGCCGTCCGCGCGGTCCCAGGTTGCGGAAGAAAAGATTCAGCGGCCCGAAAATCAAATGACGCAGCTTGGTGAACGGAAAACAAAACAGCAGCACGAACACGAACAGGACGTGCACCAGCCACAGCCATCGATGGTACGTGACGCCGGCGCCGAGCGCGCCTTCGATTTGTCCGACGACGCGTCCCACGTATGCCCATTCGCGTAATGCCGGATGCGCCGCGTTGATGCGCGCGCCCGTCGAGCATCAGGCCGGTGACCGCCGCCAGCACCATCATCGTCATCGGGAAGCCGTAGCCGAGCCGATTCTTGAGATTGTCGCGAAGCTTGTCGGCCGGCGGATCGCTCAGGAGTGTCGGCCGACGAAGCGCACGCCGCGCGCCTTCCATCAGCACGCCGACGATCAGCAGCAGGAAGAAGGTGTCCATCGCGGCTTTGAAGTAGAGGTAGAAGTCGCCGTAGTAGAAATAAAAATCGACGCCGAACAGGTTGAGCAGGTCGCGCAAGTCGCTGTTGATCAGGACGATGGTCGTGCCGATGAACAGTCCGACGAATGCGACGTAGAACGCGTAATGCATCCAGCCCCAGGTCTCGCGAATCACGTTGCCCTGTCCGAACGAGTCGCGGAGCGAGAGGAGCATGCGCTCGACGGGACGATCGAGGCGATTTTCGGAGACGCCGAGCGTCACCAGCCGGTACCATTTCATGAAGGCGTAAACGCAGCCGGCCATGAACAGCACGAGCAGTCCGTACATCAGCACGATGAACGGGGCGGGGATGTTCCACAGGATCTGGCGGGTGACTTGCTCGTTCATTTGCGCTCCATCGGAAAAGCCGGTGGCGAAGGTGCCTTGTAAGAGACTCTAAGGCTAGGGGGTAACACGGGAGAACAGGATCGATCCAGATCGAACAAAAGCCGCGCACGAGTTAGGTTTGGAAAAGACCCTAACGGGCGCAAGGGGCGCGGAAAAAACGACTTCTGCTGAGTTCGGCAGTCGGTTTGGCAGCGATTGGCAAGTGTGGGTAGACGGAGCCCCCTGCACAAAATAGAATCGACCAAGGCTGTGAAATGGAGGTGGAAAGTGGCGTCAGATTCAAACCAAGCCTACCAAAAGTGGCTCGACACAAGGATGATCGAGTTGACAATCTCGTCGCAGACATATCCGCATGACAGTCGAATACTGGAGGAGTTGCGGTGGGTCGTGAAAGCCCGCGTCGAGCAGGGAGGAAATACATCGGGGGCGTTCTGAAAGCGGCCAGCTCAGTCTGCCGCTTTGTCGGTCGGTCGTTGATCTACAAACCCACATACATGAAGCCGCGCCACGCTGCTGCGCTCGCGCTCGTGGGTTGGTATTTGATGACGCCGCCGCCGCAGAAACTCGGCGATAACGCCGACAACCTCTCGTTCGGACGGTGGGGCATTCAGCAAAGTTTTGATTCGGCTACGGCTTGCGAACGCGCAAGGAAGCTGACTATTTCGCGAGCATCGAAACAGCCGGTTAACGCCGAGGGTCAGACCAAAGAAGATGTGAACATGGTGAACAAAATGGTCGCCAAATATGTTTCGCCATCAATGTCGCCAACTCCGTTCAAAGCTACGGCAATTAATCCGAACCTCGCCGCTGTCTGCATCTCGACCGACGATCCCCGCCACAAAGAAACAAAGTGAATCCCCGCAACGCCGTCGCGCTCGCGCTCGTGGGTTGGTATCTGATGACGCCGAACTGTCCGAGGTCCTTCCTCAGCTCGCGATGCTCGCATCGTCAGGATGACGAACATCGTGTGCCGTAAAGTGCGATTAAACGACTCGGCGTGAGTGAGCTGCCGCGCGTGGTACCTCTCCCGCCGCGCTCCTTTGGCGCGCGGCGACCTCCCCTCGGACAAGGGGAGGTTAGGAAGGGTCGTGAATCGAGAGGCGATCCTGCTCGACGTCTTCGAACCATGATGCTAGCACGTTGGTCATTTTCGAGACGCGGGTGGGTTGTTGCGCGGCTAGATCGTTGCGTTCGAAGGGGTCGTTGACGATGTCGAAGAGTTGCGCCGGTGGCGGGGTGGGTTTGAGGCGTTCGGGCATCGGGGTGCGCGCGATGTCGTGGAAATTTTCGGGGTTGTACTTCGACTGGATGTCCATCGCGAGGTCTTCGTTGGATACCTGCATCAACTCGCGAATCGCGGGGCGCACCAGCTTCCAGCGGCCGTCGCGCATCGCGGCGTTGCACTCCGCGTCGGGCGTGTAGCGGTTCCATTGCCAGAAGCGCTCGGTCGGGACCTTGCCGTGGTCGCCCTGTAGCGTCGGCATCACGTTGATTCCGTCGAGCTTGAGATCGCGCGGCGGCTCGGCGCCCGCGATTGCGAGCAGCGTCGGCAGCCAGTCGGTGAAATGAATCATGTCGTGGACCTGGCGGCGGCCGTCGAGACCAGCGGGCCATCGAATCACCATCGGCAGGCGGATTCCGCCTTCGTACACGAGCAGCTTCGAGCCGGCGAAGCCGCAGTTGAAGCGGTCGGTGCACATCTCGCCCTTGCCGCCGAACTGCGGACCGTTGTCGCTCGAGAACATCACGATCGTGTTGTCGGCGAGGCCGCGATCGATCGAGCGTGTCGAGCACGCGCGCGATTCCGCGATCCATGCATTCGATCATCGCGTAGATTTGGCTGACCGCGGACGTGAAGTTACCGCTCGCTTTGTACGGCGCGGCGTCGGCCTCAGATGCTTCGAACGGAAAATGCGGCGCGTTGTACGCGAGATGCAAGAAAAATGGATCGCGGCGATGACGCTGGATGAACTCGGTCGCCTCGTCGGTGAAGACGTCGGTCAGATAGCGGCCGTCGCCGCGCGACACTGAGCCGTTGCGATCGAGATTCCACTGGTAGTACGGCTGCCATCCACCGGAAAATCCCGCGAACTCGTCGAAGCCGCGCCGGTTCGGATGGTAGCGCGAGTCGTACGCGCCGTTGTGCCATTTGCCGACGAGGCCGGTTGCGTAGCCCGCTCGCTTCAGGAGTTCGGCAACCGTCAACTCGCGCAGCGCAAGCCGGTCGAGGCCGCGCGTCTCGAGCGTGTCGATCACTCCGGTGCGATGCGGATAGCGTCCCGTCATCAGCGACGCGCGCGCGGGCGCGCAAACCGGAGACGCCGAGTAGTGCTGCGTCAGGCAGAGTCCTTCGCTGACGAGGTGATCGAGCGTCGGCGTGTGCGACGCACCGTAGTTGAAGCATCCGAAGTCGCCGTAGCCCATGTCGTCGGCGAGGATAAGGACGATGTTCGGGCGAGAGGGCATCGACGAATTCGTAGCACAAATTAATCGCCTGCGCGGCGGGCGGCAGGGGTGACCCCTGCACCCAGTGTGAATCGCAAAGTTGCGCGCGGCGCGCTACTTTGCTCTCAGGGGCGGTGGAGAGAGGGACGCGGGCGGGTTACTCGCGTTCCTGGAAGCCTTCGAGGTTGCGCGATCTGCCGGTCTGGCGCAGTTTGCGTAGCGCCTTCGCTTCGATCTGGCGGATGCGCTCGCGGGTGACGGCGAACTGCTTGCCGACTTCCTCGAGGGTGTAGTCGGTCTTCTGGCCGATGCCGAAGCGCATGCGCAGGATTTGCTCCTCGCGCGGCGTGAGCGTCGCGAGAACCTTGCGCGTCTGCTCGCCGAGGTTGCCCTGGATTGCGGCCTCGACCGGCGACGGCGCGAGTTCGTCCTCGACGAAATCGCCGAGCGAACTTTCTTCTTCGTCGCCGATTGGGGTTTCGAGCGAAATCGGTTCCTTGACGATCTTGAGCACCTTCTGGACCTTGTCCAGCGGCATCTCCATCTGCTCCGCGATTTCTTCGGGGCCGGGTTCGCGCCCGAGCCGCTGCACCAGCAGCCGGGTGACACGCAGCAGCTTGTTGATCGTCTCGACCATGTGCACCGGGATGCGAATCGTGCGTCCCTGGTCCGCGATCGCGCGCGACATCGATTGCCGAATCCACCACGTCGCGTACGTCGAAAATTTATAGCCGCGCTGATATTCGAACTTGTCCACCGCGCGCATCAGGCCGATGTTGCCTTCCTGGATCAGGTCGAGGAAGCCAAGCCCGCGATTGGTGTAGCGCTTGGCGAGGCTGACGACGAGGCGCAGGTTGGCCTCGGTCAGCTCTTTTTTCGCGCGCCGGCTCTTATCCTGTCCCGCCGCGATCGTCTCGAGCTTACGGGCGTAGTCTTCGCCGTCGTCCTTCGCTTTTTTCTCGACTTCGCGAATCGTCTTCTGCGCCAGGCGAATCCGCGCCGCGATATCGAGCAGGTTCTCGCGCACGTCGTTTATCTTGAGAACGTGGCGGCGATCCTCGGCCTCGGCAGCTTCCTTGAGCAGGTGCGTGCGCGAGCGCCCGGTCGCCTCCTCATATTTCGCGATCGTGTGATGCGCGAGGCGGTACTGCAGCAGGAAGTCGCGCATCTCGGCGATCACGGCTTCCATCAGGCGCCGCGACAATCCCATCCCGCGCAATTCTTTTTTCACGCGCTCGCTGTAGCGCGCCAGGTCCTTGTCGAGCTTGGGCTTGCGTCGCGGGCCGGGCTTGTTGCGGAGTTCTTCTTCGATTGCGTCGATCTTGGTGCGCAGGTCGGTCAGCTTCTTGGTCGCGAGACTCAGCTTCTTGAGCTGGCGCTCGTCGGCCTCGGGTCCGCGTTCTTCGTCGGGATCGTCAGGCGTTTCGGCGGCGTCTTCGAACACATCGCGCAGGTCAGCCTCGCCTGCCTCGACCCGCTCGCCCACTCGAATCACGAAATCGAGCATGATTGGCGAGCCGAGCACTTCCTCTTCGACTTCGTTTTCGCCGGCCTCGATGCGCTTGGCGATTTCGACTTCCTGCTCCCGCGACAGGAGCTGAAAGTTGCCCATCTCCTTGAGATAGAGCCGAACCGGGTCCGACGACTCGCCGAGCGAATCAGCCGCGGGCGCCGGTGCCTCGGGCGCTTCCTCGGCCTCTTCCTTGGTTTCGACTTCGACTTCGTCGGCGCCTTCGGTCGGAACTTCCTCGAGCACCTTGATATCCAGGTCCTCGAAGCTGTCGAGCGCGGCGCGCAAGTCAGTCGGCGACGCGACGTCCTGCGGCAGGAAATCGTTCACCTGCTCGAAGGTCAGGTAGCCCTGCTCGCGCCCGAGATCGACCAGACCCTGTAGATCTTTACCTTCGTACTTCTGCTTCATTCGTTTTGCTTCCGTTGTGCGCGGACGTTGGCCGCCGATGCGATGGTGAAAAATCGGCGCGCAATTCGGCCGTTTTTACGACCGCGAGCCGGGAATCAAGTAGCCTCATTTATACAGACAAGAATACAAAGGCAAGTGAGCGACACCAAAGACCAAGTCTAAAGATCACTGCCATCGCAGTCAACTATTATTCCAATCGCCGCGCGATCATCGGGCGAATCACTGCCCCCTTCGTGCGCGCCCTCGCAAATTTCGGGCTCGTACACTTATTATACGCATCGTTGGCCGGTTTGGCTGCATCGCATTCGGACTTTTCTTCTGAATCCATTCGAGCGTGGTGAAAACAGGCCGCTCTGGAAATCGCAGCAATAGTAAACAGTCGGAGCCGACCCGGCTGCTGGCGGCGAAGAACATGCAGCTGATGACGCAGAGCCAGGTTCTCTAGTTCCACAACCGCCCGGCTACGGAATCGGCCCACCAGCCAGTAAAGATCGATCGCACGAGCATAAGCATGCCGGCGATTTTGCATCGGGGAATCCAAATACTCCATTTTTTTACACATTTAGAATTTTTAGTAGCCACACGCCTTCAGTTGCCTCGCATAGCATCGCGCTGGATCAGCATCTTCAGCATCTCGTTGGTCCCCTCATAGATTTGTAGCACGCGCTGGTCGCGATAGAGCTTCTCAACCATCGATCCCTGCAGATAACCTGCACCGCCGAATATCTGTAGCGCGTTAGTGCACACCCACTCAGCGGTCTCGGCGGCAAAGAGTTTCGCCATCGATGCTTCCTTGAGCCGGGGATGTCCTTGCTCCTTTAATCGGGCAGCGTGAAGGTAAAGTTGCCGCGCGGCCTCAATTCGGGTCGCCATTTCGGCAAGGCGAAACCCGATTGCCTGATGCTCGATAATCGGCTGGCCGAAACTGTGCCTCTCCTTCGCGTATGCGAGCGCGTGGTCATAAGCTGACTGCGCAACGCCGACCGCCTGCGCGGCCACGCCCACGCGATTAGTGTCCAGCCCCTCGAGAATGATCTTCGTAGCCGCTACCAACAGAACCCAACACATTGGCGTCGGTCAATTCAAGGCCGTCCAATGCGATTTGGCAAATGTCCATCACCCGGTGCCCGAGCTTCTTTTCCCGACGAATGACAGAATAGCCAGGCATATTAGGCCGGACCAGAAAGGTTGTGAGCCCATTCTTTGCTAAATCCGGATCGGCGTTAGCCAGCAGAATCGCTGCCCCCGCCGAGCTTCCGCCCGTAATGAAAACCTTGTGTCCGTTGATTATCCAGCGGTCGCCTTTGCGAACGGCACGGGTTCGCAAACTCGAAAGATCCGATCCTGCATGCGGTTCGCTGAGCAGAAGCGCGATGTAATATTTGCCCTCGACGACCGGCCGCAGGAAATTTTCCTTCTGCTGATCCGTGCCGAATTGCAGTAACTTTGCTACGTAAGGAAACGAGATCCCGCCGACTTGGTTGGCGATCGCGCAATCACCGTAGGCGAGCTCCTCGACCATCATAGCCCATGCGACAATCCCACTGTCAGAACCGCCCCACTCAGTAGGCGCGCACACGCCGTGAAGACCGAGCTCGCCGATGCGCTTCCACACATGCTGGGGGACGGCCTCTTCTTCGTCCCACTGCAAGATGTTGGGAAGAATCTCGCTCCTGACGAATCGGCGCGTCAAGTTGCGAATTGCTAATTGATCGTCGGTAAAAACTGCCGAACTTTTTGAGCCGGAATATTGCTCCATTGCCGGTTTACTTGGGCCGTTGAAATCCGGGCCATCGGGTGTCATCCAAGTAGGTGCGATCTTCTACTATGCGGCCGTCTTTGAAAGCGAGGATCGCGCAAAAGGGAGACCGCCATTCATCGCCCTGATCGGGATCGAAAAGCGTTGCTTCAACCACCACCACGTTGCCAACCGCGTGGGTCCGATCGAGGCGAATGTTGCGGCGGGGCGCAACCTTGACGACGCGCTGCTCGAGCTTGAGAAAACGCGGTCGTCCTTCAATTATTGCTCCGCCGAACATCGAGGAGACCTTACAGTTCTCGGCGTAGCATTCGTTCACCATGCGATCGACATCGTTGTTGTAGGTCTCCGCCCAGAGCTTGACTACCTCGAGATTACGTTTCTCTAACTCGCTCATGAATGACTCCTTTTCTTCCCCAGGCAGTCCAGTCTACGACCCTCGGAGCCCATGGTCTCATGAGTTACCGCGACAGGTACACCCGAGATGGCCCGAAAATTACAACGGATACGCCAGGATCACGAAACTCATTCGATGATCCGGTTGAACTACCGATGCCAGTGCACAGATGGAACCCAGCCGCTGGTGGAGGAGAGAATCCCGGCGATTCCACCGACAAACATGATCGGCCTTGAGGCCGCCTGGACGGCGTCCAAACTGGAGATGCCTCGTGGCGGGCTGATTCCGGGATGCGGGTAGGAATCCGTTGGATTACGAGATCTTAACCGACCAGTCAAGATTTGATGAAGCGCACCTGCTCTCCGGCGCGCGGAGAGAAAGTTTGCCGGTTTGGCTGCATCGGCTTCCGACTTTCTTCTGAATCAATTCGAGCGGATGAAAAAGTACGCTATGGAAATCGTACTCCAGCCTCTCTATTCTCCACCGTCAGCCCTCCGAGCAGAATTTTGGCCATCCACCTAATAGTCCTGGCGCTCAGCTTCGCAATAATCCTCGTCGGCTCGGAACTCTTCACCAATGGCGTCGAATGGGCCGGGCTACGGCTGAAAATCGCCGAGGCCGCCGTCGGCAGCCTGCTCGCCGCGGTAGGAACCGCACTGCCCGAGACCTTCATCCCGGCCGTCGCGCTGCTCACCGGCCGCGATTCAGCCTCGGCGCACACCGCGGTCGGACTCGGCGCGATTGTCGGCGCACCACTGATGCTATCCACCGTCGCGCTGTTCGTGATGGGCACGGCGGCGCTCGTATTTCGTAAGCGTCGCGGACGGATCGCGCTGCGAGTGGTGCGCGAGGACGCCCGCCGCGATCTCGCATTTTTCTTCCCGGTTTTTTTGTGCCTGGTGATCGCTGGCACGCTCGAGATGGGTCCGGTCCTGCGCCACGTCCTCGCGGTCGCACTGTTGATCGTGTACGCGAGCTACTGCGTCGTGATGCTGCGGCTCAAGCGCGCGGCCGGTATTGAGCTCGAGCACGGCCTCTACCTGGAATCGATCTTCCGCGGAGATCCGCACGAACCGCGCGGATGGGCGATCGCCGCGCAGGTCACCGTCGGCGTGCTCGCAATCCTGCTCGGCGCCGTCGAGTTCGTCGATCAGATCATCGTGTTCTCGGCGCATGCGCACCTGAATCCCGGTGTGCTCTCGCTCATCCTGAGCCCGCTCGCGACCGAACTGCCCGAGAAATACAACTCCGTCGTCTGGATTCGGCAGGGCAAGGATCATCTCGCGCTCGCGAACATCACGGGTGCGATGGTTTTCCAGTCGTGCATCCCGGTCGCCCTGGGACTGGCGTTTTCGCCGTGGCATCTGACCAATCCGGAACTGCTGGCGGGATCGATCGCGCTCGCCTCGGTGGTGATTCTCTACATCAACCTGCGCGACTCGGAACTCGGCACGCCGACGCTGATGATCGGCGGCGCCGCATACGCAATCTTTCTGATTGGCCTCGGTTATCTCGGCGCCCTGTGAATCTGATCGCGCCGACGCGTTGTCTGATGCGACTGCGCGGGTGCACAATCGAAATACGCGGATCGCGATGACCACCTACCAGGAAATTTCGGCGCAGTTTTACAGCAACCGCCTGCTGTTCGGCGATCCCGCTGATCCCGGCGTGGTCGCGGTCGAGATGGCGTCGAAGACCGAGATCGACGTGTACAAACGCCTGTCGGGCAATCTCACTCGCGAGCGCCGTCCGATCCGGCTGTTTGCGCTGGTCGAAAATGTTGCGTTGCTCGAAGGATTCAAAGCGCCGCACGAGACGCGCGTGCTCGACGGCGATTTCCGTTACAAGATTCTCGTCACCCTCGACTCGCTGGACGCTCTGGAAGCCATCAAGCGCCATCTGAGGAACGTGACCAGCCAACTGCCCAACGCGCCTGATGCGCCCTACCTGGTGCTCGCCGATCCGGTCGAGCAGCACCTGATGCTAACCGGCACGACGTTTTTCATCGGGATGGATTTTGCCGAACTGCGCCGCCTCCAGCTCGATATCGAGACCTACATCTCGCCCGGCTTTGAATTTCCGTCGGCGGCGCGCGAAGGCGATCGCGTGATCGCGATCTCGATTACCGACTCGACCGGCTTCGAGCGCCTGCTCAAGGGCACCGAGATGGACGAGCGCGCGATGCTCGAAGAGATGGTCCGCATCATCCAGGAGCGCGACCCCGACGTGGTCGAGGGCCACAACCTTTTTCGCTTCGATCTCGAATACCTCGAGACTCGCGCGCGACGCCATCGAGTGCCGCTCAAGCTTGGACGCGATGGCGGCGAGTTGCGCGCGCGTCCGTCGCGAATGCAAATCGCCGAGCGCTCGATCGCGTACCGCCGCTACGACATCCCGGGCCGCAACATCATCGATACCTGGATCCTCGCGCAGCACTACGACATTTCCAGCCGCGAACTCGAAAGCCTCGGCCTGAAGCAACTCGCGCAACACTTCGGCCTGGCCCGCAAGGATCGCGTTTATATCGACGCTTCGAAAATCAGCCACTACTTCGAGCACGAGCCCGACCAGCTGTACGAGTACGCGCTCGACGACGCTCGCGAGACCCGCGCGCTCGCCGAGACCCTCTCTCCCAGCTACTTCGTGCAGGCGCAGATTTTTCCGTATTCGTACCAGAGCGCGGTGCTGCGCGGGAACGCGACCAAAATTAACGCGCTGATGATGCGCGCATATCTCGCTGCCGGACATTCGATTCCGCAGCCGTCGCAACCCGCGCCGGTCGCCGGCGGCTACACCGAGATTCGCCGATGCGGCGTCGCGCACACTGTCCTGCACTGCGATGTCACTTCGCTGTATCCGTCGTTGATGCTGCAATATCGGCACGCGCCGGCCGCCGACCGTCTCGGCGTATTCCTCAAACTGCTGGGCGACCTCCGCAGCTTCCGCGTGCAGGCCAAGGCGCTCGCGCGCGAACTTTCGGGCACCGAACGCCGCAACGCCGACGCGCTCCAGCTCACCTTCAAGATTCTGATCAATTCGTTTTACGGCTACCTCGG
>CAVPFL010000006.1:0-159303 GCA_963703745.1 uncultured Alphaproteobacteria bacterium
GATGCAGTCTTGGTCAACAACGTGCGAGGGGGAGAGATAGACGGCCCGATTGAATACACGCCGGTCATCACCCCCGAGCCCTCGTCTCTTGCCGTCCTGGGCACCCTAGCCGGGCTCTTCCTGCTCAGGTTTTCACGGGCAAAACGGCGAAACCGCCACATCCGCCGGTCGCATTTGGTCGCAAGTTAGTTGCAGGGAGATTTTGTCAACCGTTCGAAACCCGCAGAAATCCTTGATTTTTTGTGCGACCATTTTGCAATCAAAAGGCCGCTTCGAGCGGCCCTCTTGATACCTAAGCAGTTGATTTTGTTGGTAGCGGGAGAGGGATTTGAACCCCCGACCTTGGGATTATGATTCCCCTGCTCTAACCAGCTGAGCTATCCCGCCACTGGGCGCCCGCATATAGGAGATGGGCGCTCACCGGTCAAGCCGCGGTGGCTGCTCTCCGCCGGATCCAGCCGCCGCCCAGCAGACGCTGGCCATCATAGAGTACGGCGGCCTGGCCCGGAGCCACCGCGCCGGTTGGAGTATCCAAAACGAGCGCGGCATCTCCGTTGGTGCCACCGGGATAGAACCTCGCCCCCACCGGCAATTGTGTCGAACGGAGCTTGGCGGCGACCGCCATCCCCGGCTCGGCGGGTGGGCCGAGCCAGTTTACCTCACCAAGAGAGAGTCGCGTCTCGGCGAGTGCTGCGCGCGGACCGACGACCACACGCCGCTCCTCTGGATCGAGGCGCAGCACATGAAGGGGCTCGGCTGCGGCAATCCCGAGACCCTTTCGCTGGCCGACCGTGAAATGCGCGATGCCGCGATGATGCCCGAGTACCCGGCCCGCAATATCGACGATATCCCCGGGCCGACCCGCCTCTGGGCGCAGCTGCTCGACGAGGCGCACATAGGATCCTTGCGGTACAAAGCAAATGTCTTGGCTATCCGGTTTGTCGGCGACCGCGAGGCCGAAATGTCGTGCCAATGCCCGGGTCTCCCCCTTGGCGATCCCGCCTAGCGGGAAGCGCAAAAAATCGAGCTCCGCTCGTGTCGTCGCGAACAGGAAATAGGTCTGGTCGCGGGCGGCATCGGCGGCCCGGTGGAGTTCGGGTCCGGCCGGCCCCATCGTTCGGCGCACATAATGCCCGGTGGCGAGTGCAGAGGCACCGAGCTCGCGTGCGGTGCCGAGCAGATCGCGAAACTTAATGCGCTGATTGCACCGGATGCACGGGATTGGTGTCTCGCCGCGACGATAGGCCTCGGCGAAATCCTCGATGACTTCCTTGCGAAATCGGCTCTCGTAATCGAGCACGTAATGCGGGATGCCGAGCCGCTCGGCGACGCGCCTGGCGTCGCCGATGTCCTGGCCGGCACAACATGCATCCTTGCGCCCGATCGCCGCGCCGTGGTCGTAAAGTTGCAACGTGACGCCGACGACCTCGAAGCCCCGCTCGACCAGCAGAGCCGCAGTCACCGACGAATCGACACCGCCGGACATCGCGACGACGACGCGGTGGTCAGCTGGGTTCCCGGCGAGATCGAATTCCAGGTCCGTCATGGGTGTGCGTCGAGCCCCATCTGCCAGAATTCGGCTTCGAGACGAGTGGCCAGGGCGAAATTAGCCGCGAGGGAGGGGAAGCGACCCTGCCCGCCGCGCCGGGCAAATTGCTCGTCGAGCGCCTCTTCGGCCTCGCGGGCGAGGCGCTGGTAGTCAGATCCGGCGTACATCTCCAGCCACTCGCGGTAAGGGTTTCCGTCGAGACGGGTTCGGGGATCGGCCATCCGCTCCGCGGCGATCACCGCGTAACCCACAACGCAGGGTGCCAGCGCGACCTCGAGGTCCAGCCGGTCTCCGGCCGAGCCGCGGTCGAGCACGAAGCGCGTATAAGCGATGGTCGCCGGCGCCTCTGGCTCGGCACCCAGTGCGGTTGCCGAAAGACCCCAACCGCGGCAGTAGTCGACATGCAGCCCGATCTCGACATCGAGCGTCGCCGCCACAAGACGTTGGGCCCAACGCATCTCGGGCAATGTGTCGGATTTATAGACCGCCAACCCCCAGGCGCGCGCGAAATGCAGCAGGAACAGGTAGTCCTGCACCAGGTAGCGCCGAAAACACTCCTCCGGCAAATCGCCGGCGGCCAGCCGGAGCACGAATTGGTGCCGGGTAAAAGCCTGCCACGCCTCCTCCGCGGCCTCAACCAGGAGAGGAAAGAGCCTAGCCATGTCAGGGAGTTAACCGAAAAGGAGATTGCGGGTCGCTGCGGGCAGCCGCACCGTCAGCCCGTCGAGCTCTTCGGTGATGATGATCTGGCAGCCGAGCCGCGACGTCTGGGTCAGATTGAAAGCGAGGTCGAGCATGTCGTCTTCGTCCTCGCTCGCCTCCTTTAGCAAATCGTACCAATCCGGATCGACGATCACATGACAGGTCGAGCAGGCGAGCGAGCCTTCGCACGCGCCCTCGATGTCGATGTCGTGCCGACGGGCGACTTGCAGCACTGAAGCGCCGAGCGGCGCGTCCACTTCGCGCCGGGTCCCGTCGCGCTCGATAAAGGTCATCTTCGGCATTAGCCGGGGTCCGGCGCGGCGGCGAGTTCCGACCGCGGCGCCAAATCCTCGGCAAGAATCGCGGCGGCGAGCGCCGGGGTCGGATCGGCCGACAATTCGCTCCCGCTCGCCAGGCGCAATAGCTCAAGCCCCGCGCCCTCGGCTGCATGCCCCAGCCGCTTTGCGGCGTCCGCATCCGGTGGGTCGGCGAGCACCACCACCGCGTGCGTCACCGGCCGCGAAAGCGCGCGCTCGGCGCGCATACGCGCCCCTTCGAATAGACCTCGCCATTCTGCCGTCGGGGCTACGATCGCCGGGACCGGCAGCACCTGCTCGAACCCCGCGCGATCATCGAGTATCAGCGCATTCCCACCAACCGAAAACGCTACCTCGACCCGAGTGCCGCCGGCATCGATGCCGATCGCGGCCCCCGCTTCATTCGGATCTGCCGGTCCGCCGTCCGGCTCCTCAATCTGAAACAGCTTCACGCGAGGCTACCGCGTAGGCTTGTCCACATCACTACACTACACGTGGAAGGACTCGCCGCAGCCGCAACGGCCCTTCTCGTTCGGATTGTGGAAGGTGAAGCCGCTCTCCAGCTTCT
Source organism: uncultured Alphaproteobacteria bacterium (assembly GCA_963703745.1). Lineage (GTDB taxonomy): Bacteria > Pseudomonadota > Alphaproteobacteria > ATCC43930 > CGMCC-115725 > AP-15. The sequence continues at coordinate 3,137 of CAVPFL010000006.1, forward strand.
CTTCGATATAATCCATCTCGGTCCCGAGGATAAACATGACCGCCTTCGGATCGACCAGGATCGTCACCCCCTTATCCTCGACGACCTCGTCGAATTTACCCTTCTCGTCGGCATATTCGAGCGTGTAGCTGAGCCCCGAGCAGCCGCGGGAGCGCACGCCGACTCTAACACCAACCGACGGCTTACCGCGCTTGGCGAGCAGCGCCTGGATGCGCTCCGCCGCAGCGTCCGTCACCGACAAGGCCTGCTTTCTCGCCAACATCCGATCTTCTCCAAACGCGCATTCCGAACCATCGGCGCGAGCCGAGTTCTCAACTGCCACTTATATGGGTGCACCCCCCTGCCCCGCCACCGCCGCTTCGGCAGCGAGCCGGTCGGCAGCAGCAGCCAGCGCGTCGATCGCGAAATCGACCTCCGCCGGGGTCGTAAAACGGCCGAGGCCGATGCGAACCCCGGTATTGGCATCGGTATCCGAGAGCCCGAGGGCGCGCAACACGTAAGAGGGCTCGACACTCGCCGAAGTACAGGCCGAGCCGGTCGAGATCGCTATCGCCGGGCAGGCCTCGATCAGCTTCATTGCGGCAATCCCCGGAAAGCAGAAATTAAGGCTGCCCGGTAGGCGGTGCTCGGCGTTGCCGTTGAGGCGAAGCCCGGGGATCCGGCGAGTGAGACCAGTTTGCAGCCGTTCCCTGAGCCGGCGCAGCCGCGCCGCCTCATCCGTCATTTCTGCCTCTGCGATCGCAGCAGCACGGCCAATCCCCACGCAGAGCGGCGTCGGCAAGGTTCCCGACCGCAAGCCGCGCTCCTGGCCGCCACCGTCAATCAGCGGCAGCAGGCGCACGCGCGGCCGCCGCCGCACGTAAAGCACACCGACGCCCTTCGGTCCGTAGACCTTGTGGCCGGAGATCGACATCAGATCGATCTGCATCCCCTCGACGTCGAGCGCAATCTTACCGAACGCCTGGGCCGCGTCGCTGTGAAGCAGCGCGCCCCTGGAACGGCACAGCGCACCGATCTCGGCGAGGGGTTGGATGACGCCGATCTCGTTGTGCGCGGCCATGACGGAGACCAGCAGCGTCCGCTCGGTGAGTGCTGCCGCCAACGCGTCGAGCGAGACGAGGCCATCCGGTTGGACCGGAAGGTAGCTGGCGCGAAACCCCTCGCGCTCGAGCTGAAGGCAGCTTTCGAGCACACATTTGTGCTCGGTCGTCAGGGTCACGATGTGATCACGGGGCTGCCCGTTCCGCGGATGAAGCCGGGCAAAATGCGCAGCGCCTTTGATCGCCAGGTTGTTTGCCTCGGTGGCACCCGAGGTGAATATGAGCTCGCGGGGATCGGCCTGGATCAGCGCGGCGACTTGGCCGCGCGCCTGCTCGATCGCCTCGGCGGCGATACGGCCGTAGGCATGGCTCGCGCTGTGCGGATTGCCGTATTGCTCGGTAAAATAGGGCAACATCGCTTCGAGCACGCGGGGGTCGAGCCGGGTCGACGACTGATTGTCGAGATAGACTGGCATCGTGTTGCCGAGATACACCTCGGAGCGGCGCGCCGGTGCAGCAGTAACCGAGCTCATGCCGCGCGTGCTCCGACGGAAGAACCGCGGCAGCGCCGATAGAGCCTGGTCCAGGCGCTCAGGAAGTGGGCGACATCGGCCTCGGAGGAGTCCCAGCCAAGGCTCACCCGGATCGTCGAGCCGACGAGATCGCCGCCTACCCCCATCGCTTCCAGCACATGGCTCGGCCCGACTTTACCCGACGAGCAAGCGGCACCAGCGCTGACCATAACGCCGTCGAGGTCGAGTGCTATGACCTGGGTCTCGGCGGCAACCCCCGGCATTGCGATCGCCGCGGTGTTCGGCAAGCGCGGCGCTGCGGCACCAAGCACGACCACCTCGGGCGCTATTGCGGCCAACTCCGCCTCCAGCGCGTCGCGCAATGCGCGGACGCGGTCGTAGACCGCGATCTCCTCTGTCGCGGCAACGGCGGCGGCGGCAAAACCGGAAATCCCAGCCAGGTTTTCGGTGCCGGCGCGCCGCCCATGCTCCTGCCCGCCGCCGTGCAACAGCGGCCTCAACTCCAGCTCGCCGGTTACGACCAGCGCACCGACACCCGGGGGACCGCCGAGCTTGTGGGCCGACAAAGTGACGAAATCAGCGCCGATCGTCTGGGTGTCGAGGGCGATCTTTCCAGCCGCCTGCACAGCGTCACAATGGAACAGCGCGCCATGTGTTCGTGCGACCCCGCCGATCGCGGCCGTCGGTTGGAGCACACCGGTCTCGTTGTTGGCGAGCATTACCGAGACGAGCGCCGGACGGGGATCAGCGGCGAGAAGACGGTCCAGCGCATCGAGTATGACGACGCCGTCCTGGTCGACCGGGATCGGCTCGGCTTGGGGAACCGCACGGAGGACCGAATCATGCTCGACCGCAGAGACCAGGACGCGGTCGCGGCCAGCGCCCAATAAAGCGAGATGGTTCCCCTCGGTGCCGCCGCTGACGAAGATGACCCCCTCGGACGGCGCGTCAAGCAGCGCCGCGACGGCTGAGCGGGCCCGTTCGATTGCATGTCGCGCCGCGCGACCCCAGCGGTGAACCGAGGACGGGTTGCCACAACGGGTGAATATCGCGGTCATGGCCGACGCCGCTTCAGGGCGCAACGGGGTGGTGGCGTTCCAGTCCAGATAGGTCTCGGTTCGAGCCAAGGCGCCAGGTCGCGCCCGAGCGATCTCGCCCATCACGTCCCCGTCGCGGTGGCGCCGCCAAAAGTCTCGCGGTGTACGCGACCGCTACTCCCGAGCACGCGATGCTCGCATACGTCAGCCAGCGAGACCGAGCTGAGATAGAGGTGGATCTGATTGCCGAGCTCTTCCCAGAGGTCGTGCGTGGCGCAACGGGTTCGATTGCCGCGGCACCCGATTGGCGCGCCCGGGGTGCATCGCGTCGCGCGGATCGGCTCGTCGACAGCAAGAATGATGTCGGCGATGCGGGTCTCGCTGCGGTCATGGGCGAGAAGATAACCGCCGCCCGGACCGCGCACGCTTTTGACGAGCCCGCCCTTGCGCAGCATGGCGAAAAGCTGCTCGAGATAGGACAGCGAGATCTCCTGGCGCTCGGCAATCTCGGCGAGCGATATCGGGTCGCCGGCGCTGTGTTGGGCGAGGTCGACCATTGCCATCACGGCGTAGCGGCCCTTAGTGCTCAGCCTCATCCTCCGGTCCTCAGGCTACGCGTTCCTTGTCGCAGGCCCCGTTACCGTGCTGAACCTCCGGGGCTCGCTCGGCGGTGCTGGAGCGTGCCCGCTCGCTCTTGTCAAGTTCGTTCAAACGCGTCCGCAGGTTCGTCACCTCGTCGAGCAGGCCGTTAAGCGCACGGACAATTGGATCAGGGATCTCGGGCCCCAGCGCGTAAGGCTGAAACGCCAACCGCGTCTCGCTCGATTCGCGCCGCCGGGCGACCGGTTTGGCCGGTATCCCGACCATCGTGGCGCCTTCCGGCACCTCACTCAGCACAACCGCCTGCGCGCCAATGCGGGCCCCATCCCCGACCCGGAACGGCCCAAGCACCTGCGCGTGCACGCTGACAATGACACCGTTACCAAGCGTCGGATGCCTCTTCTGGCCTCGATCGAGCGAGGTACCGCCGAGGGTCACCCCCTGATACAGTGTGCAGTCGTCGCCAATCTCGGCAGTCTCGCCGATCACCACTCCCATACCGTGATCGATGAACAGGCGTTTGCCGATGCGGGCCCCGGGATGGATCTCGATCCCGGTCAATATTCGCCCGATATGGGATACGAATCGCCCGGCGAGCAACCAACGATGTTGCCACAGCCAATGGGCGAGGCGGTGGAACACGAGCGCGTGAAACCCCGGATAACACAGCACGACTTCGAGGCGCGAACGGGCGGCGGGATCGCGGGCGAGGGTAGCGTCGATTTCGTCGCGCAGGTTTCTAAAGAACATCGCTGTCATTATGTTATGTTAGCCGTGATGCTGGCCGGGTGGCCCGCGTCGCGTCGGGAGTGACGCGAGCGAACATATAATTGTCCGACGAAAATGATCAAGAATTCTGGACCTGCTAGCGGGCCTAGGGTCGCTGATATCCAAGCGACTTGCTGGGATTTGAGCGGGATCGGCCGTGCCTGACGTAATCATCAACGGCCCGGAGGGACGGATCGAGGCGCGCTACCATCATGCCCGCGTGACTGCGGCTCCGATGGCGATCGTCCTCCATCCCCATCCGCAGCACGGCGGGACAATGAACAACAAGGTTGTCTACACCTTATACCAGTGTTTTGTCCGCCATGGCTTCTCGACGTTGCGCTTCAACTTCCGCGGCGTTGGGCGCAGCCAAGGCAGCTTCGACCGCGGCGAAGGGGAACTGTCCGACGCCGCCTCGGCACTCGACTGGTTGCAGATCTACAATCCGAATGCTCAATTCTGCTGGATCGCCGGCTTTTCATTCGGCGCCTGGATCGGCATGCAGCTGCTGATGCGGCGGCCGGAGATCGAAAGCTTCATCGCGGTGTCACCGCCGGCCAATGTTTACGACTTTACCTTTCTCGCCCCTTGCCCGTCATCGGGCCTTATCCTGCAGGGCGATCAGGACACCGTGGTGCCAGTCGAATCGGTGCAGCGGCTCGTCAACAAGCTGTCGCATCAGCGGGACATCAAAATCGATTTTCGCAAGATCGTCGGCGCCGATCATTATTTTGCCGATCAGTTGGAGACGATCGCCGCCCATGTCGACGGCTATATCGACGAGCATGCGCGCTCCGGCAGGACCCCCGCCTCGCCCCAGGCCCGTGGCGGCCGGTAGAGCCGGGGTCTCGCGCGGCTTCGGATCAATCGGCGAAGGGATCGCGCACCAGCACCGTGTCCTCGCGCTCGGGGCTCGTCGATAAGAGCGCGACCGGCGCGCCGATCAGCTCCTCCAGCCGGCGGATGTACTTGATCGCAGTCGCCGGCAGATCGGCCCAGGAGCGTGCGCCACGGGTGCTTTCGCGCCACCCCTCGGCGCTTTCATAGACCGGCTCGACCTCAGCCTGGGCCGTGGTCCCGGCTGGGAAATAATCATAGATCGCGCCACCGAGGTGGTAGGAGGTGCAGAATTTGACCTCGTCGAAGCCGTCGAGAACGTCGAGCTTGGTCAACGCGATGCCATCGATGCCGCCGAGTTTGATCGCTTGACGCACCGCGACCGCATCAAACCAGCCGCAGCGCCGCGGCCGTCCGGTCACCGTGCCGAACTCGCGGCCGCGCTCGCCGAGGGTCTGACCGACCGCATCGGTCAGCTCGGTCGGAAACGGGCCGGCGCCGACCCGCGTCGTGTAGGCCTTGGTGATCCCGAGGACGAAGCCGATCGACGAAGGCGCGATCCCCGAGCCGGCCGCAGCCTGGCCGGCCACCGTGTTCGACGAGGTGACGTAGGGATAGGTGCCGTGATCGACATCGAGCATCGCGCCCTGCGCCCCCTCGAACAGGATGCGGCGGCCGGCGCGGCGCGACTCGGCGAGCAGCCGCCACACCGGCGCAGCATAGGGCAGCACTTGGGGCCCGATCTCGCGCAGTCGGGTGAGCAGCTCGCCGCGGTCGAATTCCGGCGCGTCGAGCCCGCGCAACAGCGCGTTATGATGCAACAGGAGATCGTCCACCCGGTCCTCGAGCGCGGGCGGGTCGGCCAGGTCACACACCCGCACCGCGCGGCGCCCGACCTTGTCCTCATACGCCGGGCCGATCCCGCGTCCCGTGCTGCGCGTGCCGAGCTTCTTCTCGCTTTCGCCGCGTCTCTCCTCGCGGGCGCGATCGATCCGCCCATGCGACGGCAGGATTAGCGCCGCATTGTCGGCTAGTCGCAAATTCCGCGGCGAGATGTCGAGCCCCTTCCCGCGCATCACATCGATCTCGGCGATCAGCGCCCAGGGATCAACGACGACGCCGTTGCCGATGATCGACAGCTTGCCGGGGCGCACCACGCCCGACGGCAACAGGCTCAGCTTGTACTCGACATTGCCGACGACGAGCGTGTGGCCGGCATTGGCGCCGCCCTGAAAGCGCACGACGACATCGGCGCGCTCGGACAGCCAGTCGACAATCTTGCCCTTGCCCTCGTCGCCCCATTGGGCGCCGACCACGACAACGTTACCCATCTAGCACCTCCTTCACCCGACCGCTACCGGGTTCTCTCCCTCTAGGACATGGCTGCAGCCGAGGCGGTGTGCCTCTGCCCGCCAGTCGCCAACCGGTGAGAGCGCGGCGACCGTGACCCAGCCGGCTGCGCGCAACGCGTTGGCCCGAGTGCAATCGGTGCCGAGCGGCAGCAGCACGCGGCAGGACGCGAGTGCCTCCGGCAACGCTTTCAAAATGGTGTCGGTATAGAGGGTGAACCCGGTCGCCGGCTCCGGCGCCACCGCATCGCCGGCATCATACCGGCCGCCGCGCCCGAGCTCGCCAAATGGGCCGTGGGCCGCAGATCCGCCCGCGAAAAACGTAAAGCTGATCCCGGTGTGGTACTCGAAGCCGCGGTTCTCGACAGGGTCTACCGTCACTTTGAGCTCGGGAGCCGCCACCGCGAGCCCGTCGAGCACGGCGCCCAACCGCGCCCGCTCGACGCCCGCCCGCCCCGGCAGGTCGAGGCTGTCGAGCGCGGCAAGCGTCGCGGCAGCGGGACCGGCAGCAAAGAGTAGTCGCTCCAGGAGCTTTCCTGCATTTCCTGCGAGTGCAGCAACCGCCGCGGCGTCCTTGTGGTCGAGTGCGGCGCGCAACGCAGTCGCACACTCCCCGCCAATCCCAAAGGCCTCGGCGATCGCCGGCACCAATTTCGGCAGCGTGATGTCGACCGTCAGGTGGGACACATCGAGCGCGGCGAGCGCCGCGCCGGCAACCGCGATCACCTCGACATCGGCAGCCGGCCCGTCCGCGCCGATCAATTCGGCGCCGACTTGGCCGACCTGCCGCTCGGGTCGGATCTCGGAGCCCCTGACCCGCAATACCTGACCGGCATAGCTGAGCCGCAACGGCCGTGGCACCCCGCCTAATCGAGTGGCGGCGATGCGCGCGATCTGCGGGGTCATGTCGGCGCGCACGCCGATCATCCGATGCGACACGGGATCCATCATGCGGAAGGTCGATGTCGCCATCGCCGCCCCCGCACCCGACAACAGAGTCTCCTCGAACTCGACGAGCGGCGGCTTGACCCGCTCGTAGCCATGCGCCGTCAATGTTGCCATTAGCCGCGCTACGACAGCCGCCTCGGTTTCTGCCTCCGGCGGCAGCAGGTCGTGCATACCGGTCGGCAACAATGCTGGATGTGCGGTCTCGTTCATGCCTCAAAGCCTAGCGAAAAATAGTCTAGCGAATTAGCGAGACGCGCTTCGCCTAAAAGCGCATCGCCTTGGCCTGAATGACGTTAGGGAGAGCACGCACGCTGTCGAGGATCGTCGGGGTCAGCCCTTGATCGACCTCGACAAGGGCGATTGCCTCTCGGCCGGGGGCGGTGCGGCCGAGATGGAAGGTTGCGATGTTGACCGCCGCCGCGCCGAGCGCGTTGCCGAGTGCGCCGATAAAACCCGGTTTGTCGTAATTGCGGACAAACAGCACGTTGCGGCCGAGCTCGGCTTCCAGCGGAATACCCTCGACCGAGACGAGGCGCGGCTTGTCACCGCCGAACAAGGTGCCGGCAACCTCGCGCCGGCGCCGCTCCGTCTCCACGACGACCCGGATCAAGGTCTGATAATCGACCGGCTCGGCGCGCCGCGTCTCGCTGACGCGGATGTCGCGCTCACGGCAGATGACCGGCGCGTTGACCATGTTGACGGCGGTGAGCTGCGGCGCCAGGAGCCCAGTCAGCGCAATCGCGGTCAACGGCTTCACGTTGAGCTCGGCGATCGCCCCTTCGTATTCGACGGCCACCGATTTGATGCCGGTCTCGGTCAATTGCCCGGCGAAGCTGCCAAGCTGCTCGGCGAGCCTCATATAGGGGCTGAGCCGCTGGGCCTCCTCAGCGGTCAATGACGGCATGTTAACCGCGTTCGAGACCGCACCCGTCAACAGAAAATCGGCCATCTGCTCGGCGATCTGCAAGGCGACGTTTTCTTGGGCCTCGCTCGTCGAAGCGCCGAGATGCGGCGTGGCGACGACGTTTTCGCGGCCGAAGAGCGGGCTTTCGATCACCGGCTCCTCGGCAAAGACGTCGATCGCTGCACCGGCGACATGCCCGCTGTCGAGGGCAGCGGCGAGGTCCGCCTCGACGACGAGACCGCCGCGTGCGCAATTAATGAGGCGCACCCCGGGTTTCGTCATGGCGAGCGCATGGTGATCGATCAGGTCTCGTGTCGCCTCGCTGAGCGGCGTATGCAGAGTGATGAAGTCGGCGCGGGCGAGCAGCGTCTCAAACCCCACCTTCTCGACGCCGAGGTCGCGGGCGCGCTCAGCCGACAGAAAGGGGTCGTAGGCGATAACCTTGATGCGCAGCCCGAGCGCGCGCTCGGCGACGGCGGCACCGACATTGCCGCAGCCGATAACGCCGAGCGTCTTGCCGCTGAGCTCCACGCCCATGAAGCGCGACTTCTCCCACTTGCCGGCCTGGGTCGAGCGGTCCGCAGCCGGGATCTGCCGGCACAGCGCGAAGAGTAGGGCGATCGTGTGCTCAGCGGCGGTGATCGAGTTGCCATAGGGGGTATTCATGACAACGATGCCGCGCTGTGTGGCCGCTTCGACATCGATATTGTCGACGCCGATCCCGGCGCGGCCGATCACCTGGAGCCTATCGGCGTGGGCGAGCAGCGCCTCGGTGACCTTGGTCGCCGAGCGCACGGCGAGCCCGTCATAGGCGGCCAGTCGCGCCTTGAGTTCGGCAGCCGGCAATCCAGGCAGGAAGTCGACGTGAATCCCGCGCGCCGTCAGTATCTCGGCCGCGCGCGGGCTCAGTGCATCGGCAATCAACACCTTCGGCATTCATATTTCCCATCGAAAATTGACCGCAGAGACAGTGAGACACCGAGAGGAATTAGCTGCCGCCCAACTCTGTGCCTCACCGTCTCATTGTGGATTTAAGCGGCTTTCGCCGCTTGACGCTGTTCGTCCCAGGCCCAGTCGAGCCAGGGCATCAGCAGTGCCACATCGGCCGGCTCGACCGTAGCGCCGGTCCAGATCCGCAGACCCGGCGGCGAGGCGCGATGGCTGGCGATGTCGTAGGCCGCCCCCTCCTCCTCGAGCAGCCTTGCCATCGCCCGCGCGGTGCGGAAGCGGCCTTCCCACGCCATTCCGGCGAACCACGGATCGACGATCTCGAGCTGTGGCGAGGTCGAGGAGATTGTGGCCGGATCCTCGGCGAGAAACCGTGCCCAGGGCGAGGTTTTGACCCAGGCGGCGATGGTTGCGAGGCTCGCTTCCGAGCGCGCGACGAGCCCGTCGAGCCCGCCGACCGACTCGGCCCATCTCAGCGAATTGAGCGCGTCCTCGACGCACAGCATCGAGGGCGTGTTGATCGTCTCGCCGCGGAAGACGCCCTCGATCAGCTTGCCCTTCGAGGTGAGCCGGAAGAGCTTGGGCAAGGGCCAGGGCGGGGTGTAGCTCTCCAGGCGCTCGACCGCGCGCGGCGACAGCGCCAGCATGCCATGTCCGGCCTCGCCGCCGAGCGACTTCTGCCACGACCAAGTGGCGACGTCGAGCTTGTCCCACGGCAGCCGCATCGCGAAGACCGCCGAGGTCGCGTCGCAGATCGCGAGCCCCTTGCGATCGGCGGCGATCCAGTCGCCGTTCGGGACCCGCACCCCGGAGGTCGTGCCGTTCCAGGTGAAGACCACGTCGCGCGCGGGGTCAACCTCTGACAAATCCGGGAGCCGGCCATAGGGTGCGTTCAGCACCCGGACGTCGGGGAGCTTCAGCTGCTCGATATCGATGACCCAGCCTTCGCCGAAATTTTCCCAGGCAAGCATGTCGACACCGCGGGCGCCGAGCAGCGACCACATCGCGATCTCGATCGCCCCGGTGTCCGAGCCGGCAACGATCCCAACCCGCCAGTCGGTGGGGATCCCGAGGATCGCACGCGAGCGCTCGACGACTTCGAGAAGCCGCGCCAAGCCGACCGCCGAGCGATGTGAACGCCCGGCGAGCACCTGCTCGAGCACGGCTGGGGACCACCCCGGTCGCTTGGCGCAGGGGCCGGAGGAAAAGCACGGGTTAGCGGGACGCCGGTTCGGCTTCATGACAAGTTTCCTTCGAGACTCGCGCGCCGCAACTTATGGACGCGGCCCCGTTGCGTCAATGCGACCCCGCCTTCCCTGCCATCAGGGAGAATCCGCGAAAAAACCGCGTGTCGACGCTCCATCTTTCAGCATTAAGCACGCCAGATTAGCTACTTAGGATCGGGCCCACGGTCGGTTCTCGGGAGGACAGCAGCGAGGTGAAACAGCCCCCTGAGGGAGGCAGCAGGGAGCGATAGCAAGGCCGAGCGGGCTGCAAATTCTTCCCTGCTTCTAGCAGCCGGAGTGTCAGTATCATCACATTGTGGCGCGAGGACGGTGATCGGTTGCCGCGGGGCACCCTACCTCGACCCGCGATGAAGAGGGGCCTCTACCGCGACCTGCTCGACGCGGCCTAAAAAAAACTGATGCCGGGTCACTCTGCCAGGGGAGTTATGTGGACGGCATAGCCGAGCTTTTGCAGACGGGTGAGGAGACGCCGGGTTTGCACGGCCTTGGCGCCGCGGTCGAAGTGGTCGGGACCGAGATCGTGATAGAGGGTGCCGTCCTTGAGCATGTGGTAGGCGGCGGTGAGGATCGAGGCGGCGAGGTCGCCGATCGCCTTTTTGGCGCCGTGTCGGGCGCGCAACCGGTGGAACTGGGCCTGGAGATAGCTGGCGTTTTTGCTGGAATCCCCGGGTCCAACTAGCAAGCGGGCTTGATCGCACCAAGGAAAAACCGACCTCACCGCCGGCCCGACGCCTTGCTACCTTACCGTGCCCCGGCGAGCAGGTTTCATGCTTTGCGGGTCGGCAACGCTGGTGACGAACTAGCATCTCTCAATTGGCTTTACGACCCGAGGGCGTCGGTCGGGCGGGTCTTGCGTACACCGCACTGCCTCAGCTTTCCTGTCACACCGGCGAAGGCCAGTGCCAATAGTGACCATTGATCCCGGCCTGAGCCGGGAACACATGGAAATTGCATCCTTCTCGCACTAGCGCCAAGCGCCGCGGGAGCGACCGGCTCCACCTCCGCACGCGGCGGTTGTTAGGAAAGATCGCACCTTCAGCCCCAGCTGTCCCGCAGCGACTTCAGCATGTGCATGCCGGAAAAGCCGGCGCCGATCACGACAGCATCGAAGTTTTCAGTTGTGTTAGCGATTGGTTCCTCCCGATCCGTTCTGATGTTTGTGGGGCCGGCCTCATGTCCGGGCCGCAGCCCTACGACCTATTTACGCCCTCTATGCGCACAAGATGCCCCGTTTTGACCCAAACCTTACAGCCCTCCGGACCAGCTTTCGCTGCAAGCGTGCCGCCGGCAGGGAGCCGTAGCCAGGATTGCGGCTCGAAGCGCTCGGCGCCCTCCGCGAAACTGCCGTCGAGCCCTAACACCTCGGCACCACCCGGCACGCTCAGAGTGATGGCTGCACCTGGAGCCCAGCGCTCCAGCCGAACATCTTCGCGGCTGTCGGAGAACAGCGGAATGACCTGGACCCCCGGTCGGCCGATAGCGGGCTGATAAGGCATCGCGCCGGGGTTGAGCCGCACTTGCGTACGGTCGGCCGGATCGAACTGCCACAGCTTGACGAACAGGACGCACCCCTGCGCCGAGCCGGGCGTGTGGTGTGAAGTCGGCGGGTTGCGAACGTAGCATCCGGCAGGGAAATCGCCGTGCTCGTCCTGGAACACGCCGTCGAGGACAAGGAACTCCTCTCCACCGCCGTGCGTATGGGCGGAGAAGTGGCTGTCAGGCGCGTAGCGAACGATCGAGGTTGCCCGTGCCACCTCGTCACCGATGCGGTCCAACATGCGCCGTTCGACCCCAGCCATCGGCGAAGAGACCCAGGGTAGCAGCGCGGCGTGGACCACGACGCGCCGTGAAAAATCCGCATTGAGTTCCATCGCTAGCCTTCGCCGTGCATCAAGCCTGCGACATTCACCCTTTCTCGCTCGACGGCACTTTAGCGAGCTCTTCCATTGTGATCCACCGGACAGGCTGCATCGCGTGACCAACGGCCGACGCATCGTGTAAGGTGAAGAGATGCGCGCCTTATCGGCGTGCACCCGTAAGACGCCTGGAGCTTTAGGAATGACCGACACACCCGAATACACACCCCCGAAGGTCTGGAGTTGGAACAAGCCGAGCGGCGGCAGGTTCGAAAACATCAACCGCCCGATCGCGGGTCCCACCCACGAGAAGGAATTGCCGGTCGGCCGCCACCCGCTGCAGCTATATTCGCTGGGCACTCCGAACGGGGTGAAGGTCACAATCATGCTCGAAGAGCTGCTTGCCCTGGGCCATAAGGGCGCGGAATACGATGCCTGGCTGATCAAGATCGGCGACGGCGACCAGTTTGGCAGCGGCTTTGTGGCGGCGAACCCGAACTCCAAGATCCCGGCGCTGGTGGACCGCAGCGGTCCCAAGCCGATCCGAGTCTTCGAGACCGGTGCGATCCTGATGTACCTCGCCGAGAAGTTCGGGGAGTTCCTGCCAACGGAGCACGCTGCCCGCGCCGAATGCTTGTCGTGGCTGTTCTGGCAGATGGAAGCACGCCGTACATCGGCGGCGGTTTCGGTCACTTCTACGCCTATGCGCCGGTCAAGATCGAATATGCGATCGACCGCTTCGCCATGGAGACGAAGCGCCTGCTGGATGTGCTCGATCGCCGCCTCGCGGAGAGCGAGTATGTCGCGGGCAGTGAATACACGATCGCCGACATCGCGATTTTCCCCTGGTATGGCGGGTTGGCGAAGTTCAACCAATACGGGGCTGCCGAGTTCCTCGCGGTCCACGAATATAGGAACGTCCAGCGCTGGGCCGAGATGCTTTTAGAGCGCCCGGCGGTCCGGCGCGGGCGCATGGTCAACCGCCTCTCCGGCGAGCCCTCGAGCCAGTTGCACGAGCGTCACGACGCCAGCGACTTCGAGACGAAGACGCAGGACAAGCTTGCCGCCGCGAATTGAGCGTCCTAGCGGGTCCCTGTCACGGCAATCGTAGGGCGGTTCTCACCGCGTCGACGGAATACCCCGGCTGTCTCGTCGGGGTTTTCCGCCCTACGGTCGCCGTCTCTAGCGGGTTGCTGTCACAGGTTGGTGGGCCTTGAGAAAGGTGACTGCTCGGTTGATCGTGCGTTCCTTCAGCTCCAGGGGCTCGCGCCACGGATAGACCGTCACCTCGGCGTTCGGCGCCAGCGAGGCGATATCGACCGAGGTCTGATACGGATGCGCGGGGGCACACGACGCCGCCCTGGCTGTCGATAGCCTTTGCTGTTGCAGGGGCCAGGATGGGCAGCGGACTGTTGGATTGTGGGGCTTATTCGCCGCGTGACTGGTAGTCTGCCGCCGCGGCGCGCATGCGAGGACGCAGAACGTTCACAAAGGTGTTTACCCGCTCGGCGAGCCACGAAAACGCCTTTTTCCGTGCCTCCGGCTGATCCAGCGATCCGACCACCAACCTGTCGATGATGTTGTCCAGGGTGCCCCTCGCAGTTTTATCCAGCCTAACAGTCCCGCCCAGCTCGTCCTTGACGGCACCCCCCGCTTTCCACTCTTCGACGATTGCCTGCATGGCGTAAGCGCCAGGGGTGTTCTGCCGACACGAAAGAAAAATTCCAACCCTGTCCGGGTCAAATGAACGAAAAACTGTGAGCCAGCTGGTGCGCGCCGGGAGTGGGAAGCTGATATAGCCTAGCCGCGCTGGCTTTGGCTTCGGCTGTTCCGGATCATCGAGCCTAAGGTAATTGTCCAGAAACTCAGTCCAAAATCGCTGCGACTGGTCTCCGAGCGCGGTACGCTCGGGGTCGATTTCTGCGACACTCATGGGGTCATCCGCCTCGTCGACCGAGTATCCATCGGGCACGGCCACGACATTCCGGGTGACGAGAGCGGTTCGCGCGAGCACCCGGGGCGCCACCAAGCGATCACCGTTCGGCATGGCATAGATGGGCAGCTCGACGAGACCCAGGGAGAAATGCAATCCGACGTGAAGTTGCAGATATTCGGCTATTGCTTCCACCCCCTCCCGGATCCCGTCGCCGACGATCAAGAGGAGGAAGCGCCCACGCCGGAGGTTCGCCGTGAGTGCATCATTGAACTGCTGCTCGTCGACCTCCGAGTCAACCGCCCGTACCATTTCGAGCAACGGATTGCCGTCGCGCTTGAGGCGGTGGCTTACCTCGCGCTGCACATCGGATGAAGACCAGCGGCTGAGCTCTTTGGCGTAGTCGAGAATTTGGCTCACAACCTCGCGCCGCGCCTCCGGATTACGCCAGAGCTTGCATTCGACGAGTACCGGCAGGCCGGACGGCGTGACCATGAAATTGTCGATCGGGCCGGCGGGCGTGTTCAGTTCGGTGCATATTGGCACGGGGCCAGAAAACATCGGGTCGATCTCGGCGACCGGCAAGCACGCCGGGCGCTCGTGAAGGAGCGCCTGGATATAGGCCTCGCTGACCGCATCGCCGCCTTGCTGGGCGATAGGGTTTAGCGGCTGCGCGCGGCCCGAATCCGAAGGTAAAAGAAGAGGGACGCCATGCTGTCTGTTCAATCAAAATCCCTACCTTGAAGGACGTTCTGAGATCCTGCATGGGTTGATTGCAAACGCCTCGTCCGCTACGGGTCGAGTCGGGCGGTCTGACCTCGATGGCGTGATTGGCGTTTGATATGGCTTCTCCCCCCTTCTGGCACGAGTGGCGTCAAATTTCTGACCTTTTTCTTCGCTCGTTCACGCTGCCGGCCGCTCGAGTACGGCTGTGACGCTGGCTTGTTTAGGGTCGATCCGACGTAAAGCGTCACTTGACGTTTGCCGATTGTCGCATCACGTTTCCGCAGGTGATACGCAGTTTCCGCAACCGGGCGCTCAAGCGGTATTTCGAGACCGGCGACCCGAGCGGGTTGAGCGTACTGAACGTGGCGAGGGTCGGGCGCGTCCTGCGCGCGCTCGACGCCGCGGCGCGGCCCGAGCAACTGAACCTCCCGGGATTTTATTGGCACACGCTGCAAGGCGTGGACCGCTGGACGATCCGGGTAACGGGTAATTGGCGGATCACCTCTGGCTGGGATGGCGCCGATGCCGTCGCTGTCGATTTGGAGGACTACCATTGACGATCGAGCCGAGGACGGGGACCGGGTTGCCGGCAATGCATCCGGGGGAGTTGTTGCGCGAGGAAATCCTGCCGGCGCTCGGCCGGCCGCGTGTCGAGATCGCGCGCCTCCTGGGAGTGTCGCGGCAGGCGCTTCACGCCGTCCTTGCCGAGCGCGCCGCCGTGACGCCCGACATGGCGTTGCGGCTCGGCAAGCTGTGCGGCAATGGTCCTGAGCTGTGGCTTGCCTTGCAGACCCGCTACGACCTGGAACGGCTGCGCCGCGAGATGGCCGACGAGATCGACGCCATCCCCACTTTGCAGGCGGCCTGATCGGACGCGACCACCCAATCCGACGGGTCGGACGAACTAGGTGTAGCGGCCCGGCGGCGCGCGCCGTCAATCGGCGAGCGGATTGGGGCGGAACTGGAAGTGGAAGGCGATCGGAACCGTGCCCTTGCCGCCTTCCTTCAGCCACGGCACCCGGTCGCCGCTGGTAGTCCACACGCCGCGCCCTTTCCATCCCGCATTGGGGTCGTCGATGCGGCCGTCCAGGCCCTTGGCGTAAAAGCTCAGCGGGTAGGGGACGCGCAATACCACCCACTTCCCGTCGACCAGCGCCAACAATGCATCGTTCTCGTTGCCGGTCGAGATCGGAACGTCGTTTCCGAGCCCCAAGGTATTGTGCTGATCGACCCAGGTGTAATAGCTGGCCTCCGCACTGTTGTCGCCAATGCCGGCGAAGCCCGGCCCCGGATATTGGTACAAGGTCCAGCCCTCCGGGCACTGATCGCCGGTGGCCTTGGGACCGTTCAGCGGACCCTTGCACTTGCGCCGGTCGAAGCTGCCGAGATGTCCGCTGCCGAGCGACACCCACACCACCCCGTTGCTGTCGATGTCGGCGCCGCGCGGTCCAAAGCCCGGCAGTGGGACGTTGTAGATTTCGGCGAGTGCGGTGGCGGGCGGGTTCGCGCCGGGATCGAGCCGCACGACGGCACCCTTGCCGGCGAACACGCCGACCGTGCCCCAGACCGAACCGTCGATCGGGCTCGGCATGATCGCGTAGAAGCCTCCGGGGATGCGCTTGTCCTTCTGCGGATCGACCGGTTGGTCGGGCTCGACATAAGCGTCGCGCTTGCCGTTGCCGTCGGTGTCGAGCACCAGTGCCGTCCAGCCCTGCGCCTTGGCGGCATCGCCGGTCTCGTCGAACACCTTGGTGTCGAGCCAGCCGACGACAGGGCCGCCGCCGCTCGTCCACAATGTGTCGTTCTTGTCGAAGCCGAACTGAAGATGATGCGTGTCAAAGCAGGTGTCGACGAAGGTGTATTTCATCGTCTTCGGGTCGAGCATCGCCAGCTGGCGGTGGCTCTGTTTCAGCGGAAAAAGCTTGGCCGAGGGATGGTCGGAGCCCTCCTTGCAGAAGGCCGGGTTGTCGAGGCCACGCACTGAGGCGGTCAGCCATACCCGACCCTTCCGGTCAATCATCATGTTGTGGTTGTTGACCCGCGTGTCCCAGATCTGCCGGTCGCCCCAATAGGCCGACGGCATCACCGGCTTTTCGGTCGCGGCGTGCCCGTCGCCGAGCGACTCGGGCATCGCGGGATCGCGCACCGGCGCGTTGAAGTAGGTCACGGTGTTCGTCGTCGGGTCGAGGATCGGCAGTTCGTCGGTCGAGTATTCCGCCGAGCCAAACTCCTTGCCGTTGGCATTGACTGTGGGATCGCGCTTGTCGGTCGAGATCAGGTCGTGCAGGTACTTGTCCCAACGGCCCCAATCCCACTCGGTGACGACGAGGTTGCGCTCGACCCCTTGCGGTCGCGGCGGCGTCGCATGCGGCAGTTCGCCCTGCGCGATGCGGTCGGTCCAATCGGCGAAATATTTGAACGGGGCGCCACCCAATTGGCCGGCGAGCGGGTTCACCATGAACGGCGCCGACTGGCCCGACTGGACGCGCCGCATCCAGGCATCGGCGCTAGTCGTCTGATCGGAAAAGGCGGCCGGGATCGTGCGCGTCGCCTCCTGGCCGAGCTGGTGACAACCGACGCAGGCTCGGTTCTTGAGAGTCACCAGCCAGTCCTGTTGGGTGACATTGGCGGGGATGCCGTTCTCACCGCCGAACTCGTTCTTGTCCGGGATCGTCAGCAGCGAATACCAGTAGATTGCCGGGTAGTAATGCGCCGCATCCACCTCGCTGGGCGCCGACGCAGCCGCAAGATCGAGCCGCTGGCCCGGCTTCGCGCGCATCTTCGGGGAGTCGACCAGACCATAGCCGCGCACCCAGAGGCTGTAATCGGCTTGCGGCAGGTCCGGCACCAGATAGCGGCCCTGATCGTCCGTCACGACGATGCGCCTGAACCCCGTCGGCAGTTCGGTGGTCTCGGCGATGACCCACACACCTGCCTCGCGACCGTGCGGGCTGGAGACGACACCGCCGATGTCCTTTTCGCCGATCGCGATCGCGGCGGCATCGCTCTGCGGCTGCGCCCGAGCTGAAAACGACATCCCGGCGAAAAACGCCGCGAAGGCCACCAGTATTGGCAACTTCTTTCCGATCTTCATCAGCCCCTCCCTGCCGGCGCCGGCTGGCCCTGCTCATGCAGGACCTCCTCGATCGCCGAAACATGCGCCGATCCGACCCCGCCGATTTTAGCCATGCCTCCCGCGGAGTCCACCGAGCACGCCCGGTCCGGGTCCCGAGCGGCCGATGCCCGGTCCGATCGTCCGAAGGCGAACCGGCGCTCGTCACGCGCAAAGCCTGTTGCCTCGCCGACGCCGAGCGGGGAACATGGCCAACTCGAAGATCCGAGATATCGTCATATTCGAACGGCAGGGAGGAGCGAGGATGGCGGGTAAGAATTGGCAGATCGAAGGCAGGTACGTCGAGTATTGCAGTTGTGACCATGGCTGCCCGTGCGAAACGATGGCCGACCCGACCTACGGCGACTGCACCGGGCTGGTCGCGTTCAAGATCGATAAGGGGCATTGCGAGGATGTTCATCTCGATGACCTGGCGGTCGTCGGCACCTTCTATTTCCCCCGGGCGCTCCATCACGGCCACGGCGTGTTCCAGCCGATCCTCGACGAGCGTGCCGACGAGGCCCAGCGCAACGCGCTGTTCTACATCCTCTCCGGCGAGGACCAACCGGTCGGCACGATGTTCCAGATATTCTCGGTCTGCATCGAGACGATAAAGGACCCTTTATTCGCAAAGATCGAATTCGACTGGGACCTCGATAAGCGGCGGGCGAGGATCGAGGTTGCCGGTGTGGTACGAGCGCACAGCGAGCCGATACGCAATCCGGTGACCGATCGCGAAGAGCAGATGATCTTGGTGCTGCCCAAAGGTTGGGTATTCCATGAGGCCGAGAATGCATCAGGCTTCGCCAAAGGCTTGGGAGCAATCAAATTCGACTTGAACGGGCGTCACAGCTCAATGGCGCATATCGCCTGGAACCAGAACGGCCTTCTCCACACCTATGATGAATACAAGCTGAAGTTCGGCCGCCCCTGACGGCACGACCGAAGACGGCGATGACCGCCACGGACACGACCCTTCTCGAAACCGTGCTGCGGCGGGACCGTTTTGTCGTGGTCACTGCTCTCGTCGCGGTCATCGTCGTCGCCTGGGTTTGGATCCTGGTTGGCGCCGGGACCGGGATGAGCGCCGTCGCCATGACCAAGATGGCGGGCATGCCCGACATGGACATGATGATGGAGCGGGCGGTGTGGACCCCGGGATACGCCTTACTGATCTTCGCCATGTGGTGGGTGATGATGGTGGCGATGATGCTGCCCAGCGCGGCACCGATGCTGCTGCTCTTCGCGCGCGTCAACCGCACACAGAAGGCCCGATATCGTCCCTACGTACCGACCGGGATCTTTGCCGCCGGCTATCTCGCGGCCTGGGGCGGCTTCAGCGCGCTCGCCGCGGGATTGCAGTGGGTATTGGAGCAGCTCGACCTGCTGGGGCCGATGATGACGACGACGAGCTACTGGCTCGGCGGCGCGATCCTCATCGCCGCTGGCATATGGCAAGTCACCCCAATCAAAGGCGTTTGCCTGCGGCATTGCCGCTCGCCGTTGAGCTTCATTGCCCAGAAGTGGCGGCCCGGCCGGCTCGGGGCCTTCCATATGGGGCTCGAGCACGGTGCCTTTTGCCTGGGATGCTGCTGGTTCCTGATGGGTCTGTTGTTTTTTGGCGGCATCATGAACCTGTTCTGGATCGCCGGTCTCGCCGGTTATGTCTTGTTGGAGAAGACGATCCCGATGGGCCATTGGATCGGACGGATCGCCGGCATTGGGTTCGCGGCCTGGGGTATCGTGTTGCTCGCCGGCGCAGCGAGCAGCTCATAGCCTACTTCCGTGCGGGCGAGGGCCGCGGCGGCCGCCCCGGCGGGGACAGCACAAGTTCCCAGAATTGCCCGACCAGGTCCCGCCCGAAGCTCCGGTGGGGCTCCTCGCTCACCAGGTGAAAGCCCGCGGCTTGATAGATGCGGCGGGCCGAAACCAGCACGTCATTTGTCCACAGGGTGATTTTGCGATATCGCACCTGGCGTGCGAAGCGAATGCACTCGCCGACGAGCCGGCTGCCGATGCCGAGCCCGCGCGCCGCGGGCTCGACATAAAGCAGACGCAGCTTGCCGACCTCGTCGCTCTCCTTAACCAGCAGCACCGACCCGACGATGGCGCCGTCGCGCTCGGCGATCCAGCAACGCTCGCGCGCGGCGTCGAAATTCTCGATGAACCCGGCGGCGATCCGAGCCACCAGGGCCTCGAATGTTTGGTCCAAACCGTATTCCTCGGCGTAGAGGATGGCGTGTCGATGGATGACCCAGCCCATGTCACCCGATTGGTGAGGGCGCAGGATGTATGAAGGGCCGGTGGATTTTCGCCTCTGCCCGAGGAGCTGCTCGGCGGTCTCGAGGGCGTCAACCAGCTGGGCCTGACCGGCTCCGTCGAGTTCGGCCAGCAGTGCCGCCACCGCCTCGCGCGAGCGAGTGTCAATTGTCGCGTAGAGCGCACGGCCGGCTTCAGCCAGCGCGATGATGATCTGTCTTCCGTCGCGCTCCGAGGGCCGCCGCTCGATCAGGCCGCGCTTTTCGAACCCGCCGAGGATTCGGCTCAAGTACCCGGTGTCGAGACCGAGCTCGGCCGCGAGCTCAGATGCCGTCGCCCGCTCGCGCTGTGCCAGCTCCCAAATCACCCGACCTTCGGTCAGCGAGAGGGGACTGCCTAGCAGCCCCTCGTGCAGGACGCCAATCTTGCGGGTGTAGAACCGGCTAAACCGGCGGACGCTTGCCACCCGATCTTCCAGGCCGCCCATTCCGATATGCCCTCACTCACCTGAGTCAATGACATAATCAGTAAAAATATCGGATGAAGTCAACATATTTGGTGTCAGCTTGACCGCGGATAACAGACCCCTTTGGCGATGCCAGGAGTGCTTAACGATGCCCTCTCGATTTACTTCGTCGACACCACTCCTGCGAGCAAGGGGCGCTTGGCCGGGATGCGTCGCGTAATGACCCCGTTTTCGGATTATGGGCTTCCCGTCGGGACCACGAGGCTTGAATTGGTCATTGCCCCCGCGCATCGAGGCATCATTTCAGAGCTTCGATTCAGAGCCTCGAGCCGCAGAGGGACGCAGAATGCGTTGTCTTTTGATAGAGGATGAGGCGGACACAGCCCGCTATATCTGCAACGGCCTCGAGGAGGCTGGTCATAGCGCCACTCTGGTTCGCGACGGAGTCAATGGGCTTGACCTCGCGACCAACGAGCGCTGGGACATCATCATTCTCGATCGCATGCTTCCTGGGGGCATTGATGGATTGTCGATCATTGCCACGCTCAGGAACCTCGGCAAGACGACACCCGTCTTGATCCTCAGCGCGTTGGCAAGTTTGGACGAGCGGGTTCGCGGTTTGCGCGGTGGCGGCGACGATTATCTCACCAAACCTTTCGCGTTTTCCGAATTGCTCGCACGCATCGAAGTATTGCTCCGTCGCGGCAACGCAGCAGAAGACCGTCGCGAACTGTCGATTGCCGATTTGCGGCTCGATCTGAGGACACGGCGAGCGGAGCGCGCGGGCCAGGCGATTGCCCTACAGCCCCGCGAGTTCCGCCTTCTCGAATACCTGGTGCGGCACCAAGGGCAGGTCGTTACACGGACCATGCTGCTCGAGGCGGTCTGGGACTACTATTTCGACCCGCAGACCAACGTGATTGATGTGCAAATCAGCCGCCTGCGTCGCAAGATCGACAAGGGTTTTTCGCCGCAATTGCTCCACACGGTTCGCGGCATCGGCTATATGATCGCCGCCGATGAATAGGTTATGGGGCCACGTCGCGTTCCGGCTGGCGTTGGGCTACGGATTGCTCGCGCTGGGCTCGATGTGCGTGGTTTCGGCAGCGTTTTATTTCGGCACGGTCGGCGTTCTGGCGCGTAGCACAGACGGCACTTTGATTGCCCTCTCTCAGCGGCTCGCCCGTCACTACGAGAGCCGCGGGGGTGAAAGTCTACGGCAGGAAATCCAGCAACTTCTGGTAGACGGCATCGACCAGGATACCGAGGTTTATCTCCTGGTCGCGCCGGACGGACGGAAAATCGTCGGGAACATATCCGGCTGGACGATCGGGACAGCGCCGCTCGACCGCCTGACGGATCTCAAGGTGGTCCGTGACGGCCGACCGTCTTTCAGCCGGCTGCTGCCACGGCAATTGCCGGACGGTTCGATCCTCGTCGTCGGCCGCGACATGCAGGATCGGCGAGAGATCGAGCAACTCGTATGGCGTGCGCTATTGGCGGGTGGAGCAGTGGCATTATTGCTCGCAATCGGCGGTGCTCTGCTGTTTCGCCGACAGCTTGAGCATCGTGTCGGTGCCATCCGCCGTACCGCCCTAGAAATCGAGGCGGGCGACCTCAGTCGGCGAATACCGGTATCCGCCGTGAACGACGAGTTCGATCGGCTCAATCGTGACATCAACCACATGCTCGACCGCATCGAGCATTTGATGGATGGTGTTCGGCACGTTTCCAACGCGATTGCCCATGATCTCCGAACTCCGCTGGCACGAATTCGCAGCCGGCTCGAGGAGGCGCTCCGCCCGACGGAGACCATGACGCAGCTCCCCGGAACGGCACGGTTTGCCATCCAGCAGATCGACGAACTGATCAAGATGCTCGACAAGCTGTTGCAGATTGCCGAAGCGGAATCGGGGGCCCGGCGCCAATCCTTTACGCCGGTAAGGCTCGCCGCCGTGCTCAGCGATGTGGTGGAACTCTACGATGCCGCGGCGGAAGCCGAAGGAATCACGTTCCTCAACGAGACCGAGGACGACCCGGTAACGCTCGGCGATAAGCACCTTCTCGCCAGTGCGGCTGCTAATCTGATCGACAATGCCCTCAAATATGCCGGTGCCGGGGCGACGGTGCGGGTCAGAGCCGCCAAGGAACGCGACACCGTCTCTATCATCGTCCAGGATGACGGTCCCGGCATCCCGGCATCCGAGCGATCCCGCGTCGTCGACCGGTTCTACCGCCTCGATCAAAGCCGGAGTTTGCCCGGCAACGGCCTCGGCCTCTCTATCGTTACGGCGATCGCCTCGCTTCACTCGGGGAAGCTTCATCTCGAGGATGCAGTTCCCGGGCTCGTTGCGCGCATTGTTTTGCCGCGGCCCGACGTCGCTGTCCCGCAGCGAGCAACGTCGGCGGAAATGCTGGCGATGGAAGTCCATGGATAGGGCTGCTGCGGTCGCGCTCGACAGATTGGCCGCGTGCTGCGGACCAGCTGAAAGCATCCGCCACATTGCCAAATGGTAATGCCCGGGAAAGGCTGTTGAAAGGCGTCCGCGTCTAGTGATGCTGGTTAGTTGATCCTTGCCTTTTTGATTCGATGTCGTTCGAGCGGCTTATGACTGCGGATACCTAGGTGCCCTATCGGGGCGCAGGTGGGAGAAATTGATGGAGCGTTCTGAAGCGACCCGGAGGCGTTTGGACCGTATTCATCGGGTGCGCGCCGATGCTGCCGCTTTAGGACGTCATGAGCCTCATCGCACCCGCGGCTGAGACGACCGCACTTCCGACGCACGCCGAGGCTGCCGCGCCGCCCGGCGATACACCGGGCGGTCCCGCCATGCCAGCCGGCGCCGCCGAGGTGGCGCCGCCGTCGCCCCGCGGGTCGCGCGCGCGCCAGCTGGCGATTGTTGCCGTGGCAGCGGCGCTCGTCGTGCTCGGCCTTGCCGTCGTTCCGAAGCTTGTCAAGCCGACCGCCGAGCAGTCCTCGGAGGCGACAAAACCGGCGCCGGGCACGTTCCGGCCGACAGCGGGACAGTGGGCGGGTCTCAAGCTCCAGATCGTGCCGACTATGGCCTTTCGTCCCGAGCAGGTGACCGAGGGCAACATCGCGATCGACGACGATCTGACGACCCCGGTGTTCTCGCCCTATTCTGGACGGGTCATCAAAGTGATTGCCATGCTCGGGGATGTCGTGAAGTCCGGCGACCCGCTGTTTGTCATCCATGCGAGCGAGTTCGTCCAGGCTCAGAACGACCTGATCACCGGGCTTGCCAATCTGAGCGCAGCGCGTTCTCAACTAACCATGGCGCAAACCACCGAGAAGCGCACCCACGAGCTTTATCTGGCGCAAGGTGGCGCATTGAAAGACTGGCAGCAAGCTCAGACCGATCTCGTGACGGCGCAAAATACCGTGCGCAGCGACGAGATTGCGCTACACGCGGTGCGCAGCCGACTGCGCATCCTTGGCAAGAGCGACGCGGAAATTGCGTCGCTCGAAGCCCAACCGACTCAGAAGCTCAATCCGGAGGCAACCGTGCAGGCGCCGATCGGCGGCACTATCACCCAGCGCCAGATCGGGGTCGGCCAATACATCAACAGCGAGGCCGGTGGCGCCACGAACCCGGTCTATACGATCAGCGATTTGTCTACTGTCTACCTGATCGCCAATGTCCGTGAGGCGGACGCCCCACTGATAAATGTCGGAGATCCGGTCGAGGTGCGGGTGCTCGCCTATCCCGATCGCGTATTCAAGGCGAAGATCTCCTGGATCGCGGCATCGATCGATCCCAATACGAGGCGCTTATCGGTGCGCGCCGATGTCGACAACCCGGAGCGTGCGCTGAAGCCCGGAATGTTCGCCAATTTCAGCATCATCACCGGGAGCGCAGAGAACGCCCCGGCGGTGTCGCAGAGCGCGATCGTCTTTGAGGGTGAGACCGCTCGTGTCTGGGTCGCGGGTGACGACGGCACGATTGCCGTGCGGTCGATCCGCATCGGGCGGAGCACCGACGGCATGGTCGAGGTCGTCGACGGGCTGTCACCGGGCGAGAAGGTCGTTACCAGCGGTGCGTTGTTCATCGATCGCGCCGCCAGCAGCGATTGAACGAACGCAAATCGGCTGGCGCGGAATCGAAACCTAAGTGAACGCGATCGTCGCTTTCTCCCTGCGTCAGCGCCTGCTGATGGTGCTGCTGTTGCTATTCACGTTCGGCGTTGGGATCGCGAGCTTCCTCAAGCTCAACATCGAGGCCTATCCCGATCCGGTGCCGCCGCTCGTCGACATCGTCACCCAAAATCCGGGGCAGTCGGCGGAGGAGATCGAGCGCTATATCACGATTCCGATCGAGATCCAGATGACTGGCATCCCGAATGTCACCGCGGTGCGGACGATCTCGCTGTTTGGCCTGTCCGATGTCAAGGTGCAGTTCACCTACGAGTTCACCTATGACGAAGCGCAGCAATGGGTGATCAACCGGTTGTCACAGCTGGCGCCGCTGCCGAATGGCGCTTCGCCGCAGATTTCGCCAGACAGCCCGATCGGCGAAATCTACCGTTATCGGGTAGTTGGCCCGCCAGGGTTCACCGTCACCGATCTAAAGACGATGCAGGACTGGATCCTCGAGCGGCGCTTTAAGGCGGTGCCGGGGGTCATCGACGTCACCAGCTGGGGCGGCAAGACCAAGACCTACGACATTACCGTCGATCTCGAGAAGCTGCTGTCCTATGGCATTACGTTGCCACAAGTGCTGCAGGTACTCAACAACAGCAACATAAACGTCGGCGGCCAGACCGTTAATTTTGGCCCGCAGGCGGCGATCGTCCGCGGCGTCGGGCTGATCCACTCAATGGACCAGATCCGCGACACGATGATCACCTCGGTCAACGGCGCTCCGGTCCGGATCAGCGATATAGCAACAGTCACTGTCGGTCACCAGCCGCGTCTCGGCATCGCCGGTCAGGATGATGACGACGACATCGTCCAGGGCATCGTGCTGATGCGCCGCGGCCAGCAGAGCATGCCGACGATCCGCGCCATCGAGGCCGAAGTTGAGAAGATGAACAATTCGAACATCCTGCCGCCGGGGGTGCGGATCGAGCGCATCTATGACCGCAGCGACCTGATCAACATCACGACGCGCACGGTGCTGCACAACATGATCTTTGGCATCGTGCTGATCTTCCTCGTGCAGTGGCTATTTCTCGGCAATCTGCGCAGCGCGCTGATCGTCGCGATGACGATCCCGTTCGCCCTGTCCTTCGCTATCACAATGCTGGTCTTGCGCGGCGAATCGGCAAATCTGCTGTCGGTCGGGGCGATCGATTTCGGCCTGGTCGTCGATGCGACCGTGATCATGGTCGAGAACATCTTCCGGCGGCTGGCACAGGCGCCGGAACGGCGATTTGCCCGTTCTCCAATCTTGGAGCGCGTCCGCTCGACAGCCGAGTTCCGCGGCAAATTCGCCACGATCGCCAACGCGGCAACCGAGGTGAATCAGGCAATCCTCTTCTCGGCGGCGATCATTGTTGCGGGTTTTGTGCCGCTGTTCACGATGTCGGGCGTCGAAGGTCACATTTTCGGGCCGATGGCGAAGACATATGCGTATGCCATCGCTGGTGGACTGATCGCCACCTTTACCGTAACCCCAGCGTTGAGCGCGATCCTGCTGCCAGCGCAGATCACTGAGGTCGAGACCTTAGTAGTGCGCGGCTTGCACCGCCTTTATCGGCCCGCTCTCGACTTCGCGCTGAGCAATCGGATTGTCACCCTCGGGGCCGCGGCATTGCTGTTGGCGCTGGCCGGGGCTGCGCTGCCGGTATTGGGCTTGGAGTTCCTGCCCAAGCTCGAGGAGGGGAATTTCTGGATTCGTGCGACGCTCCCGCCCTCGATCTCGCTGGAGGAGGCGAACGGCTATGTCAACCGCATGCGACGGCTGATCAAGAGCTATCCCGAGGTCATCACCGTGATCTCGCAGAACGGCCGCCCCGACGACGGCACCGACGCCACCGGCTTCTTCAACGCCGAATTCTACGTCCCGCTGAAACCCTTCGACACCTGGCCCAAGGATGTCGACAAGGACAAGCTCACTGAAGATGTCAACAACGCACTCGAGGCGGCGTTTCCAGGTGTCGAGTTCAACTTCTCTCAGAATATCGAAGACAATGTCGAAGAGGCGGCATCCGGGGTCAAGGGCGAGAACTCGGTCAAGCTGTTCGGCAACGACCTTGGCACGCTCGAGAAGACGGCCGCCAAGATCAAAGAGGTGATGAGTACTGTGCCGGGGATATCCGACCTCGCGGTGCTCAATTCGCTCGGCCAGCCGACGGTGCAGATCGAGATCGACCGGTCCCGCGCCGCGCGCTACGGCCTGGCCCCCGGCGACATCAATTCGACGATAGCCGCGGCGATCGGCGGACAGCCGGCGGGCAATCTCTACGAGGAGGGCAGCGACCGTAACTTTCCAATGATCGTGCGTCTCGCGCCAAATTACCGCCAGAGCCTCGACGCCATCCGGCGCATCACGGTCGGCGCGCCGAACCCGAGCGGGAGCGGGGTCGTGCCGATTCCGCTCACCGATGTCGCCAGTGTGCAGCTGCTGTCCGGAGCGTCCTTCATCTATCGCGAGAATCAGGAGCGCTACATACCGATCAAGTTCAGCGTGCGCGGACGCGACCTCGGGAGCGCAGTGCTCGAGGCGCAACAGAAGATCGCGCAGCAGGTTCAGCTGCCTTCCGGCTACCGCCTCGAATGGGTCGGTGAGTTCGGCGAATTGCAAGAGGCGATCGGCCGCCTCGCGGTTGCTGTGCCGCTCAGCCTTGGGCTTATTTGTATATTATTGTTCCTGAACTTTGGCTCGGTGATCGACATGCTGCTTGCCGCGAGCGTCATGCCGATGGCGCTGATCGGCGGCATCCTCGCGCTGTTCCTGACCGGCACCCCGTTCAGCGTTTCGGCTGCGATCGGCTTTGTCGCGCTGTTCGGCATCTCGGCGATGGATGGGATCATCGTCATCGCGTTCTTCAATCGGGCGTTGGCGGCGGGTACCGAGCGAAGTGCGGCCCTTTTGCGCACCTGCGAGGTCCAGATGCGTCCGGTCACGATGACCTGCATCGTGGCCTGCGTCGGCCTGCTGCCCGCCGCCTTATCGACGGGAATCGGTTCGCAGGTGCAAAAACCGCTCGCCATCGTCGTCGTCGGAGGTAGTTTATTGGCGCCGCTGCTGATCCTCTTGGTCTTACCAGTTCTGATCGACCTATTCTCGCGTCGCAGGCAGTTCGTCGAGGAGCCGGAGCTGCAGTCGTCGCCGGCCGAGTAGGCCGGGTTTGCTCGGTCACCAGCGCTTTTCCTGCCTTGTAACGCGGGTCGTCCTGCTTCTGCTCGCTGGTTGTGCCGTTGGTCCGGATTTCGAGCGTCCCGCAGCACCCGACGTCCCCGGTTACACGTCCGCGCCGCTGGCGCAGCAAACGGCCTCAGCAGATGTGAAGGGCGGTGACACGCAGCGCTTTTTGCAGGGCCTCGACATCCCGGGCCAGTGGTGGACACTGTTCCACTCCGAGGCGCTCAATACCCTGATCGAGCAGGCGCTGAAGAACAACCCGACCTTGCCGGCCGCGGAGGCGGCATTGCGCCAGGCCTGGGAAACCGTCTATGCCGAGCAGGGCGCGTTTTTCCCGACGGTGGCTGCCAGCTTCTCACCGAGCCGCAACAAGACCGCAACCGGTGCAGTCACACCCGTCGCGGCGTCGGGCAGTGCCTTTTATAGCCTCTACACCGGGCAAGTGACGGTCAGCTATATGCCGGACGTGTTCGGCGGGACACGGCGCCAAGTCGAATCATTGGCGGCGACAGCCGAATTTCAGCAATTTCAGCTCGAAGCGGCATATTTAACCCTAACCTCGAACGTCGTCGCTGCGGCGGTGCAGGAGGCGTCCTTGCGTGGCCAGATTGCGGCAACCGAGGAAATCATCAAAATCCAGACTGGCTCGCGCGACATCCTGCAGAAGCAATTGGCACTGGGCCAAGTGGCGGGTGCGGATGTCGCGGCGGTCGAAGCGACCTTGGCGCAGGCGCAGGCGGCATTGCCGCCGCTGCAAAAGCAATTGGCGATCCAGCGCGACCTGTTGACTGCACTGATCGGTCGGTTGCCGAGTCAGGAGCCGGCTGAGAAGTTCGAGCTCGCCTCGCTGCAATTGCCGCAGGACCTGCCGGTCAGCCTGCCGTCGAAATTGGTGGACCAGCGTCCGGATGTGCGTTCGGCCGAAGCGCAGATGCACGCCGCGAGCGCCCAGATCGGCGTCGCCATCGCCGCTCAGCTGCCGCAATTCACCTTGACCGCCAATGCCGGCACCCAATCGAACTTGCTCAGCCAATTCATTACCACTCCCGGTACCGCGTTTTGGACGGTAGCCGGGAACGTGGCGCAAACGGTCTTCGACGCGGGCACCTTATTGCACAAGAAGCGCGCTGCCGACGCTGCCTTCGACGCGGCGGCAGAGACGTACCGCAGCACCGTCATCGCCGCCTTTCAAAACGTCGCCGACAGCCTGCACGCGCTGCAATCCGACGCGGAGACCCTGAAAGCGATCTATGCGGCCGAGCGCGCCGCCTTCAAGAGCCTCGAGATCGCCCGCCTTCAGTTGCAGCTCGGGGCCATCGGCTATCTCGGTCTGCTGACGGCCGAAAACACCTATGACACGGCGCTGCTTGCTCTGGTGCAGGCGCAGGCCGCTCGCTACGCCGACACCGCCGCCCTCTTC
The DNA here is from genome assembly GCA_963703745.1 of uncultured Alphaproteobacteria bacterium. Taxonomy (GTDB): domain Bacteria; phylum Pseudomonadota; class Alphaproteobacteria; order ATCC43930; family CGMCC-115725; genus AP-15. Next base: position 32,448 of record CAVPFL010000006.1, read on the forward strand.
CAGGCGTTGGGCGGCGGCTGGTGGAACCGCACCGATGCCCCGCCGGCAAAGACCTGGGATATCCAATTCGTGCCTTGACTGACCCAGCGATGGCTGATGAGCGGTGCGCTGCCCTAGCGATCGATAGCACGATGGCCGAGCTAGCTTTGGCGATGCCGTTCGGAACCTGGTAACGGGTAGTGGTGTTGTTCCTCCGTGCCCTTAGATGACGAACGCGCCGGCGGCGCTGCACCAAGCACGATTATCGTCGTGGAGCCCGACATCCTTGTCAGGATGGTCATCGCAAGTTATCTGCGCGACTGCGGATATAAGGTTCTCGAAGGCGTCACCGCCGCTGACGTCACGACCGTGCTGGCTGCGGGCCATAAAATCGACGTCGTCCTTACGGAGGTGCGGCTGCGCGGCAAGGTCGATGGTTTTGGTCTCGCCCGCTGGATTCGCGAGCATTACTCCGATGTTGACGTCATCCTGACCACCGGCGCCGCCAGGGCGGCCGACCAGGCAGGCTGTCTCTGCGAGGATGGTCCGCTCGAAAAACCCTATCATCCGCGGGAAATCGTGCGACGGATCAACCTGTTGAAGGAGCGACGCCGGGTAGCGCTGGAACGTTGAGGGAGGCTCGACGGAACTTGCAAGCTTTAGCCGTGTTGGTGCGGCGATGATCCTGTCTCGCCCAACTCCGTCGGCAGAGGACAACCCCCGGCAGCCAACGGTTCTGGTGGTCGAAGATGAGATGCTGATCCGAAGTGCGGTCGCCGAATACCTGCGAAAACTGGGCTACAGGGTGGTCGAAGCCGCCGACGCCGCGGAGGCCGTTGCGGTGTTTTCCTCCGGCGAACCGATCGATGTTGTGCTGTGCGATGTCGATTTGCCCGGGACCATGGATGGGCTGAGCCTTGGTCGCTGGATCAACCGGCGTCGCTCCGCACCTCCGGTATTGCTGACCTCCGGACGCAGCATCGGCCTATCCGCCGGCGAGAGGACGGCTTTTTCTTTTATCGCGAAACCCTATCGCTTGCCGGCTCTGGCGGAACGGCTCAAGCAGGTGCTCGCGTCACGAGACCCGGCGACGGGCGACGGATCGGAGCCCGAGCCGCGGTAGTAGTCGCGGACGCTATTCTGCCGCGGCGCGGACCGGCTCTTTCCGGCCTTCCATATAGTCGATGCTGACCGGCTGGTTGGTTTCGAACGGGCTCTTAAGGTCGAACTCCTTGGCCATCTCGCGTAACGCCGGGAACACCTCTTGCCCCAGCAAGCGGATGCAGGTCTTGGCGTCCTCGTGCGTGACGTTGCCGTCGTTACCCCAGATGCCGAGAATGCCGGGCCGCGTCTCTTCGAGCAGGATCCGCAATTTGGCGATCACTTGCTTTGGCGTGCCGGCGATGATCATCAAATCTTCGAGTTGCTTTTCCAGCTCCGGGCGATAGCGCGGGTTCTTCGACCGGCCGGAGGCAAATTCGACAAAGGCGCGGCGGTTTTCGGGGCTTCCGTATCCCGAGGGCGTGCTCCACACCGGGTGGGCGAGACCGGTGAATTCGCCCTGCATCCACCTGAATTGGGCGGCGTTCTTGAGCGCTTTCTCTTCGGTCTCGGCAACGTGGATCTGTTTCAGCATCCCGTGATAGTCCGGCCCGCCGGCAAAGCCGGCCTCGGCCGCGACGCCGTCATAGATCTCCCAGATCTTCTTGGTACGGTCGATTGGCGTGTTGAGCGCGACATAGGGATAGCCGCGCTGTGCCGCCCAGACGACTGTCTCGGGGCTGATGACACCCGGGATCCACACCCGCGGATGCGGCTTCTGCAACGGCACCGTCCAGGGGTTCACGACGCGGTGCTGGTAGTGGGTGCCCTCCCAGCGGAACGGGCCCTCGCGCGTCCACGCGGCGACAATCAAATCGTGCGCCTCCTGAAAGCGCTCCCGATTGTAGGCCGGGCTGACGCCGGCGGCCAATTGCTCCTGCCCGCCGCCGCGGACAAAGCCCGAAACCAGCCGGCCTTTAGAGATCATGTCGATCATCGACAATTCCTCGGCGAGCCGCACCGGATTGTCGGCCAGCGGCAGCGGATTGCCGAGCAGGATGATCTTTGCGTTTTTGGTCACCGCGGCGAGGATCGCGGCAAAGATATTGCACTTGGCCTGCATGCAGAACGGCGCATTGTGGTGTTCGTTCAGCATGAAGCCTTCGATGCCCATCTCCTCGGCATAAATGTAATGCTCGAGATATTCGTTATAGAGCCGGCTGCCGGCCACCGGATCGAAGTATTTGTTGGAAAACATCAGCGCCGTTGCGCCGAATTTCAGACCCTCGTCGGCGGGGTAGGCCGACATCGGCTGCTCGGTGAAGTACATCAGCTGCATGAGTTTCTCCGTCTCCGGATGGCGCTCCGGGCGCCGAGGAATTCTGTCGCAAGCTTAGCACACCAGTCACCAGACCTTTTCGAATTTCTGCAAGGAGCGCAGATCGGCGGGCTGCGGCCGGCTCGGATGGATTTGCGGGCGGACAGTCCACGAGATCTCGCCGACATGGATGTCGCCGTGCCGGTGCTCGTTGACATATCATCGTCGCACCGATATGTCGTGACATATGACAGAACGCACCACCGTCCGCCTTCCTGAAGACCTGCTCGACCGTGCAAGACGCAAGGCGGCCGCGGAAGGGCGTACCCTGACCTCCCTTATCGAAGACGGGCTGCGGCTCGTAGTGAGCGAGAGCCGCAAGACCGCGAAAAGCAAACGTCTGCTTCCGCGTGTCAGCAAGGCGGGCGGAGGAGTGATGCCGGGGATCGAGCTCACCGCCATCTCGGCGCTTCAGGAAATGGAGGACCTCGACAACATCCGGAAAATCAGGCAGCCCGAATGATCCTGCCGGATGTGAATGTTCTCATTTATGCGTTCCGCAGAGATCTGCCTCAACATGGTATTTGTCGTGCGTGGCTCGCCGCCATGGTCAGAGGCGACGCCCGTTTTGGCCTAGCGCCGATGGCACTGAGCGCCGTAGTTCGGATTACCACCAACCCGCGCGCTTTCAGGACGCCGAGCGCGATCGAGGAGGCGTTCGGGTTCTGCGGAGACCTCCTCCGGCAACCTCACTGTCAGGTTGTAGAGCCCGGCGAACGGCACTGGGACATCTTCAGACGCCTGTGCATCGAAACCGACACGCGAGGATCGCGCGTCACCGATGCCTGGTTCGCAGCGCTCGCGATCGAGTGGGGCTGCGAGTGGATAACACTCGATCGCGACTATGCGCGTTTTCCAGGATTGAAATGGCAAGTACCGGTGGTTTAACCGAGGCATTGACCCGAGCTTCTACGGCCGCGGGCAAAGTTTACTCATCAGCATGCACAGCGGCGAACTAAAGCGCGACGATACTGATACTTCGTGCCGCGTGGCGCAGCGGGAATGGTGAATAGTCGATTTCATTCGACCCTTTCGAATTTCTGCAGGGAGCGCAGATTGGCCGGATGGGGCTGGCCCGGGTAGATCTGCGGCCAGGCGGTCCAGGAGACCTCGCCGACATAAATGTCGCCGTGCCGGTCGACGGCGAGACCGTGCGGCGCCAAGAACTTGCCGAGCTCTGTGCCGGCCGGCGTGTCGCCAAACCGGCCGATCAGCTTGCCTTCGTGATCGACGATGCTGACCCGCGGCCCGAGATTGGGGATGTCGCGGCTGACCGCGGCGGCCGGGCCGACCTCGCCGATGTAGCAGATCGGCCGATGGGTGTAGGGCATGTACATGCCGCACGGCCGGTGCAAATTCTTCCACTGGGTCTCGAACTTGCCGTTGCCGTCGAACACCTGGACCCGGTGGTTCTCGCGGTCGGCGATATAGACCCAGCCGTCGGCGTCGGTGCAGATGTTGTGGACGATGTTGAACTCGCCTTCGCCGGTGCCGGGCCCGCCCCATGACATCAGCAGTTTTCCGTCCGGCGAATATTTGTGCACACGCGAGTTGCCGTAGCCGTCGGAGACATAGATCTCGCCTCTCGGAGACAAGGCCGTGTGGGTGCAGCGGTGGAACGGCTCGCCGCTCATATAAGGTGCGGGCTTGCCGGGGACACCGAGCTCGAGCAACACCTTGCCGTCGAGTGTCACCTTGCGGACGAAATGCCCGCCGTCATCGGTCAGAAACATCGTGTCGTCGGGCGCCATATGCACGCCATGCGCCCGCGGATATTGGCCCTCGCCCCACGAGCGCAGGAAGTTGCCGGCGCGGTCGAACACCATCATCGGGTGCTCGCCGCGGTTGAAGACATAGACATTGTCGTTGCCGTCGACACCGACCCCGCCGACTTCCTTGAAGGACCAGCCGTCCGGCAATTTCGCCCAATCGGCATTGACGCGATAGGTGAACCGGCCGCTTCCGACGATCATCGACGCCTCCTCCCGCGATTGTTCGGCACACGCCTACTGACTATGCTGTCGCGCAGAGCCGGAGAAAATCAACATTAACGAGGAGCCGCTATGCCCTACGGAGGAAACGACTGGCTGGCGTTGACCCAGGAAGCGACCCTGGAGCCGGAGCTGCCGATCTGCGATCCGCATCACCATTTCTGGGACTTCCGCTCCGAGCGCGTCCCCTATCAGCGCTATCTGCTGCACGAGCTGGTTGCCGATGTCGGCGCCGGCCACAATGTGCGGTCCACCGTGTTCATCGAAGCCAGATCGATGTACCGCCTCGACGGGCCGACGGAACTGCGCCCGGTCGGCGAGGTCGAGTTTGTCCAGGGTCTCGCCGCGGCCAGCGCTAGTGGGGTCTATGGCCCATGTCGAGCGGCGGCGGGGATCGTCGGCCGCGCCGATTTGAAGCTCGGCGACCAGGTCGAGCCGGTGCTCGAGGCATTGCGCGCGGCCAGCCCCAACCGGTTTCGCGGTATCCGCCATACGGTCACCTGGGACCCGCATCCCGAGATCGAAAGCCGCGAGAAGGAGGGCGTGTTGGCGACCCCCGAATACCGTGCCGGCGCTCGAGTGCTGGCGCGGATGGGACTGTCTCTCGACACCGGATTATGCTTCCCGCAATTACCCGAGCTGGCAGCCTTCGCCAAGGCCGTACCCGATCTGACGATCATCCTGAACCATCTCGGCGGTTTGACGAGGGTCGGCCCCTATGCCAACCGCGGCGATGAGGTGCTCGATGCTTGGCGGCGCGGCATCGCCGGATTGGCGGCGTGTCCTAATGTCAACCTCAAACTCGGTGGCATCGGGATGCCGCGGATGGGCTTCGACTGGCACACGCGAGAGAAGCCGATCGGATCGGAGGAGCTGGCGACGTCGATGGCCCCGCTGATGCGCTATTGCATCGAGCAATTGGGCCCCGACCGGTGCATGTTCGAAAGCAACTTCCCGGTCGACAAGGTGTCGTTCTCGCACCACGTGCTGTTCAACGCCTTCAAGCGCTTCTCAAAGGGCTATTCGGCCGCCGAACGCGCGCATTTGTTCCATGACACGGCCGCTCGGGCATACCGGCTCAGCACGGGCTAGGGAGCGAAGAGCTCGACACCCAGTTCGTCAAAGTCGCGGATATTACGGGTCGTGAGTACGAAATCGCATGCTATGCAGGTAGCGGCGATCAACGCGTCCATAGCGCCGAGCCCGCGGCCAGCTTGGCGTGCCTCTGCAAACAGACGGCCGCAGGCGTCGGCAACCTGCTCATCCACCGGTACTATCCGCCCCTCGAAGCGCGCCGGCAGCTCGTCCCGAAGCCACTGGTCCAACCGGGTGCGACGACGCCCCAGAGCTAGCCGTTCCACCCCGAAGCGGATTTCGGCGAGACTGACGACGCTGAGGTAAATGCGGTCCTCATCAGCCTCGTCGAGCCAATTGACGACCGCCGTATCGGGCCGCGGCTTGACCCATTCGGACACGACATTCGTATCGATTAGCCAGCCCCGGCTCAAAAATCGATCTCGCGGGCCTCGCCTCGTGCGCGCTCGACTTCGAGGCCGGAACCGCGCAACGGAGAAGCCGCGAAGAAGTCGGCGAGGGTGCCCCTGCGCTTAGTTTTGCGGGTCCACTCCTCGATTGAGACGACTACCACCGCAGGACGGCCATTTTTGGTGATTGCTTGTGGTCCCTGCTCGCGCGCCCGATCGATGACCTCACTGAACCGAGCCTTGGCCTGGGCTATCGACCAAACCGCCGCCTTCTCGGACATGTTTGCCTCGTTAGTTTCTGACCATACCGGTCATCATGGTCATTAGCCCTCGAGAGTCAAGCCATGACGCGTTAGGATCAGGGCCTTCGCCGATTCCCCGTCCTACTGTTTTGGCGGGTTGAGGGTGACCCCTTGCCGCTTCATCTGGTCGACGACCGCTTTGGCGCCCTCGTCGCCGTCGGCGGCGAGCTTGGCGGTCGCGCCGGCGAGCGCTTCGAGCTGCTGGCGCAGCTTGACCGCCTCCTGAACGGTAGCCTCTTGCGAGCGGCGCAGATCGGATAGGGCGCCGCGGTCATGGACCGCCTCGGCGGTCTCGAACGCGATCAGCACGAACAGCGAGACGACCACCAAGATTAGCGGGAGCAGCAGACCGCCGAGCTCCCCGTTACGCTGCTGCCCCAAAGCCATGATCATCGCCCCCCGGGCGCGGGTGCCGCGGCCGCCGGTGCCACCGTTCTTTCGGGTACCCCGGTCTTCGGGTTGATGGTGAACCCGTTCTGTGCCAGCAGATCGTGCAGCTTGTCATCTTTGCTGTCGACAGCCGCTGCGGCGACCGCGCGGATCAGAGCGTCGTTGATGCGACCCAGCTGAATACTCTGATTGATGAACTGCTGGCGCTGGTTGACCTCGGCCTGGATCGAGCGATTGTCTTGGATCAGGACGATGTAGACGACCACCAGAATCAGAGTTATTCCGGATAGCGCGACCAGAAGACGATATAACCAGCCGTCTGTGCCCACAACACCCTTTCTGACCTCATGTCGTCCGCCTCCGGCGGCGGACGACCAAGAATAGCATGCCGAGACCGGAGCCGAGCAGGGTGATTGTGCCGGGTTCGGGGGTGGGGGTCGTCGAGGTGACGTTGCCCTCGATCGTCAAGGTGACATTGCCGATGACCTGGTCGAAGCCGCTGGAATTACTGCTCTCGACCGGGAACGAGAACACGTCGCTGAAATCGCCGAGATCGCTGGTGTCGAAAAGGGCGTCGCAGCCGCCCTGGCTAACCCCGCCCGACAATTTCGTGACCGAGCAGCCAGTGAGGGTAAAGGGTCCCATCGAGCCGTTTCCGTCGGTCGACAGCAGATCGGTGAACGCCTGATCCGCGCGCGGATTGTCGTTGAGGATGGCAAGCATCGCTTCCTGCGATGAGCCCTGCAGCACGTTGCCAAAGTCGAGATCGAAGCTCGTCCCGCTGCCCGTAAGGCTGCCCTGCCCACCCTGCTGCAGCAACCCGAGCGCCGCAAAAAGATTGACCTGCGCGTTCAGCGAGATCGGGCTGGTGCTGAGCGGCAGATCGGCCAGCTGCGAATCATGGCTTGCCAGCGCAAGATTGGCGGTCCCGGTGAAGATCCCCGCGGTATTAGTGGCCAGGTTGACCTGGAGCGCCGATGACGAGGCCCCCGGCGCGAGGCCCGGCGCGGCGATGGCGCCGCTACCCGAGAACGGAGGTCCGCCGGCACTGATGGTGCCGATGAGTGTGTCGTTGAGCGCCGTCGCAGTGGCGCCGTTCTCCACTGTCGCGCTCTTCGTCTGGGTCGGATCGCCGACATGAACGATGCCGAAATCGATCGGCGAGGTGGTCAGCACGCTCGCCACCGCCGGCGTATAAACATTGCCCGAGACCGCTACGTTGGTTGTGCCGAGATCAGTGACGACCCCGCCGAACGGCGTGCCGTCGGACCCGAAGTCGATCTCCGCATTTCCGGATTTGACGCCGGCGCTCGACGTGTCGATGCCGACTTGGACGAAAGTAGCGTTCGTCTGCTGGCCGCCGAGCTCCGGGTTGGAGGTCGGCGGGCCAAAGCCGCCCGTCGCGGTAATCCCGGTGCCGGTGGTCCCGGTCACATTGCCGATCAGCCCTTCGGTAAACGCACCCGCCGGCGCGGCGTTGGTGATGCTGACGCCCTGCCTCCCGACCGTATTCCCGGTGCGCGCGGCAAAGGTGATCGGCTGCGGGTTGTTGATCTGCGGCACGGCGAGATTGGTGACTGTCGCCGTCACCGAGCCGCTCACCGCCGGGGTCTGGTCGGGCAGCGGGGTATTGGCTAGCCCACTGATCGTGCCGTTCGAGTCCTGATGGATGGTGATCGTGCCGATAACCGAGCCAGCGGTGGTGGTGCCGAGCGAAGCCACCATATTGGACGAGTTCATCGAGCCGGCCGCCAGATTGGTGATCGACCCGGCAAAACCAGGGGTCAATGTTCCGCCATTGTTGTTGTACGCCCCAAAGCTGCTGTCGAGCCCTTCGGAGAATGAACCGGCGGGAGCCGTGTTGGTGATCGAGATGTTCTGCATCGCCGTGCCGGTGCCGACATGCAACACACCGAAATTGATCGGCGCGATCACGTTCGAGCTGGCGAGGTTGTAGGCGGCCCCGGTGATATTCAGCGTCTGCTCGCCGACATTGCCGAAATTGTTGGCGAGGTGGACCGCCTGGCCGCTCAGCGCACCGGCGGTGGTCGGGGCGTAGGTGACGGTAAGCGGGTTGGTGCTGGTGCCGGTGGCGATCGGGCCGAAATTCTGCGCCGTCACCCCGCTGCCGCTGAGCGCCGAGTCCGTGATGTTGCCGCCATTCACAGTGGTCTGGATGGCGCCGATCAGCGAGGGCCCGCTGGTGCCGGTGTTGGCGATCGAATAGCTCGCACTCGTCGAATTGTTCACATGCACATTGCCGAGCGCCAATGTCGGTGTGGCGCTGGCCCCGTTGGTCACCTGGCTCCCGGTCACCGCCTGCGCGACATTGCCGGTCGCGGCGATCTCGCCGGTCCCGGTAACATTGGCGCGGTTGTCAAAGCTGTTGCCGGTACCGAAATTGGCGTTGTTGTAGCCGCTGGCGACGACAAGGTTCTGGCTCCCCAGGTTGAGCGCGCCGTTGAGATTGAGCGTGCCCCCGCTGCTGGCGGCCGTCGCGTGGCTCAGATCCAATGTCGACGAGGTGTCGACGGTGATGTTGCCGGTGCCTTGGATGCCGTTCTGGGCGGTCAAGGTGCCGCCGCCCGCCTGAACCAGCCCGCTATTGCCGATCAGCGGGTTGATCGTGCCAAAACCGCTCGTCGTCCCGGCATTGCTCAGACTCCCCGCGCTCAATGTACCGCCCTGCATCGCCAAGGTGGCGCCGGAATTGTTCGTGACTGCACCGGTAGCGCCTAGGTTGCCTCCTAATGTCAAGCTGCCGCTGTTGGCGACTGTGGTGCTGACGGTCAAGGTTGTTCCGCTCGTGTTGGTCAGCGCATTGCTTGGGTTGATCGTCACGCTGTTGACCGTCGTGCTGTTGTTCAGCGTCACATTGCCGTTGTTGGTGCTGCCGATGACGACGTCGTTGGTCGTCACCGGCGGCCCGGTCGGCGTCCATTTGGTCGTGTCGGTCGTCCAGTTGCCGGTGGCGTCGTTCCAGGTAATCGTGTTGCTTACCTGCGTGGGGACGACCTCGAGCGAGATGTTCCCCGCCGCATTGTTGTAGAGCGCCTCAAGCGTCAGGCCGCCGCCGAGGTTGACCATGTTGCCGTTGCCGCCGCCCTGCAGCGTGGCAAACGTGCCGGTGAGCTCGCCCGGCTGGAACGTCATGATGTCGTTAAACATTTGCCCCAGCGCAAAGGTAACACCCGATACTTGGAGATTGCCGCCGGTGAGGCTGACGCTATCTCCGTTGCCGACGCTCACTACATCGATTTGCGTCCCGGTCCCGTGCAACAGCTCGTTAAAGGTGCCACCGCTCTGCGCGTAATTGCCGTTTATCGTCAGCGTCGCCGGCAATGCATTGTTGGCGAGATTGATCGCCTGGATGGTTCCCGTGCCGCCGATGCTGAGCGCTCCGGTAACCGTCCCCATCCCTTGCAACTTGCCGCCGTTGATATTGACATTCGGCGCCGCGAGCGTGCCGCCGCTCAGATTGGTGAAGCCTGCGGTCTGCGTATAGGCATTCCCCGTTCCGGTGACGGTCAGATTGCTGGCGGCGACATTTACCGTGCCGGAGTTCCCCGCCGACCCGGTGATGTTCAACGTCGCCAGCTTCGTGGTGCTGCCCGTCAGGTTGATCGTGCTGGTGTTGGCCAGCCCGGTCGCCGTTACCGTGGTCGCCGCCGACAGGATGCTGTTGCCGATGTTAACCGCGCCGCTGTTGCTCAGGATCGAGCCCAGCGCCAAGCTGCTGCCGCCGTCGCCCGTCCCAAAGCCGTTGTTGGAGTTGTCGACGTTTAGCGTGCCCGCGTTGCTGAACCCGCCAATGATCGTTACCGCCGTGTCGTTGCGCAAGCCAACCGTACCGGTGCTGCTGACATTTCCGGTCAACGTCGCCGACGCGCCAGAGCCCGAGAGGCTCCATGCGCCGGGGCTATTAATAGTGACCGACTCGATGGTAATGGCGGTCGTCAGCGTCGGGTCGCCAGTCGAGATTGTCGCGTTGTAGGTGTTGCCAGCGCCGTTGTTCGGGAACGTGCTGTTGCAATTCGACCAGCCGGCGACGGTCGTCCAGTTGGCGGTGGCGTCGTTCCAGGAACAGGTGAAGTTTGCCGCCTCGGCGGCCGGTATGCCGACGCAAATCAGGCCAAAGGCCGCGATCGCCGCACTCGGTAACCTGATGCGAAGCCGAGCCGCGGGGTCGACGAGCCACTGACGGAAAGTGCCAAAGACGGCCATTCGATCCCCCCGCTTTGATTCGCGTTTCTGCGACTGACACTAACCAGAAGCCGGTTGGGAGGGGTCTCGGCATCATCCCTAGGGATTAGATGCGTCAAATTTCTGTCATAATTTCTTGGACGAAAAACCGTGTGTTGCGCTGCGTGTTGGCGCTCTACCGAAAGCCGTAGCTCGCCAGTAAATGGACGAGCTCGTCGCGGCCGTTGATGCCGAGTTTGCCGTAGGCGACGTGGAGCTGGGCGCGAAAGGTCGCCCTGGCGACACCGCGGCGGCGCGCGGCGGCGGCCTCGCTGCGGGGCGGCAGCAGCTCCGAAACGCTCGCCGCCTCGGCCGGGGTCAGCCCGAACAGCCGTTGCAGGACCGCAGGATCGGGCTTACGCCGCCGCTCGGGATCGCTGATCTTAATCACCCAGCCCGTCCCCGGAAGCGGGTCGTTCGTGCCTGGCGGAGCCAGCGGTACCGCCTTGAGGAGAAGCGGGCGGTGCTCCGGGCGGCGAACGACAGCAAAATCCTCCGGCGCCGGTTGTCCGAGTCGGGGTGCGATACGCAGCACCGCCTGCAGTCTGGTGTCGTCATCGGGATGCCGGGCGACGAGTTGTCGATGCCTTAGCGCCAACCCGTCGCCGCGATCGAGCAAGCTGGTCGCGGCGGCGTTGGCGTGGAGCACTTGCAGCCCGCCGTCGAGCAGCAGGACAGCATCCTCCGTATCGTCCAGGATCTGACGATTGGCATTCAGCTCGGCGAGAGACCTTTCTCGCTCGAGACGCAGCCACACGGCGCGGCGAGATGGGGCGCAAAGCCGGCCAGCAGATCCAGGTCCTCCTCCGCGAAATCGCTGCGGCTCTTGCTGCAAAAGGCGACGACGACACCCGACAGGGTCTCGCGAGCCACGATCGGCGCCGCCATGACCCCGTGAAAGCCTTGCGGAGCGAACCACTCAGCGTAAAGCGGCGAGGCCACCAGCTCCGATTTTGGCATCACCATCCAATCGGCCATCGGCCGGCCGGCGCGGCCGATCGCCTGCCAGATCCGATTTTCCGGTGCCAGGCGGCGGTAGGTCTCGTGCAGGCCTCGATCGATGCCGGCCTCGGCGACTGCTCGGAATTCGTGCGTCGCCATGTCCTGCAGGCCGAGGCCGGTCCCGGCCGCGTTCAGTCGGTCGCCGAGAAGGGCCAGGAGTTCCTGCCACACTTCGTCGTTGGTGACACCTTCGTAGATCAGCCCGACCAGGCGCTCCCGGTCATCCATGACTGAGTATGGCGCCGCGCGGCCGCAACTCGGTTCGGCCTGCAACCAGCATGCACCTTTGCACAAATCAAGGCTGCCGGGCTCGCGCGGCCATCGCCCCCCTGTAGTTTCTATTTAAGTTATAGAATTACCCATATTATAGGCTTTGGCAACCCGACGACAGCAGCCGATCTGTACGATTTTTGAAAGTTTCCAAACCGGGGATCGGGACGCGACTTCAGGTACGGGCGGCGAGGTATATCGAGGGGATGGAGCGTTATAGTTCGGTGCGGGTGAGCTGCGGCGGGTCGGCGGAATTGCCGGCAGGCTGCCGGGAGAGAACCGATCAGCGGTCGGGAAGAAACGCGCGCGACAGCACCTGATCCCCGGTAAAGGGACACGCCTCCGGGAAGGCCTCGTCGGCGAGCCCGGTCTCGGCGATCGCTCTGGCGCGAGCGATCGAGTGCGCCTCAGCGAGCATCGCCGTCACAGCCGGCCGAAGGCTCGGCAACTCGCCGAGGATTCCTTCGATCTGCAGCCGCTGCTCGTCGATCGTGGCCGACCAGCTTCGCGACCGTCCTCCCGGCTGATGGCGCCATTTCAACAGGTGCATCACCAACACCACGAGCCGGCGCTTGAGCTCGCGGCGGTCGCTGCGACCCATGCTTTCGATCTCCTCGGCAATATTCGCAGCATCGATCGCCGAGAGCGCGCCCGCGCGCAACAGCCGGCTCTGCTCGACGGTCCACCCGTAGAAGTCATCTTCATAGCCGATTGAGTTCTGGGGCATTCCGGTCTCCGCACCTGCCCGGCGACGCTACCACAACGCTACTGGCGTAGGCAGGGCCGCCTCGGGCCGGCCCGCCGTCATCTCGGCGCCAAAGTTGCGGTTTATCGTTGGCGCTGGACAGGATCCGGCACGCGGTCCACGGCTGTCGGGATTTTCCCGGATAATTCCCGGTTACCCCGATCTTTCCCGGATATCGGCTTCGAAAATACCCGGTTACCGGTGCGAGTTTGCCCGCGAGAATCGAGCACAATCAGTTGATAACGATGGATATTTTCTGCCCGGCATCGGACATGACCCGATTTTTACGGGTATTCCCCGCTGGAAGCGGGAAATTAGGGTTGGCCCGTAGCGGCGGCCGCGAGCGTCCCGCAGGTCGGGCATTCTGCATCCTTGCCGATTCGGATCGAGTGAAAGCGCGCACGCAACGCATCGTAGATCAGCAAGGTGCCGTCGAGGCTGTCGCCGAGCCGCAGCAACTCCTTCAGCACCTCCACCGCCTGCAGGGTGCCGAGGACGCCGGCGACCGCGCCGAGGATGCCGGCGGTCTCGCAGCGCGGCACCAGGTCGGGCGGCGGCGGCTCGCGAAAGAGGCAACGGTAGCAGGGGTGGCCCGCGCCGAGATACGGGCGGAAGGTCGAGATCTGGCCCTCAAAAGGCGATAGGGCCGCCGCCACCAGTGGCTTTGCGAGGCGATAGCAGAGATCGGTCAAGAGGTACCGGGTGGCGAAGTTGTCGCTGCCGTCGGCGACGAGGTCATAGCCGCCGATCAGCGCCTCGGCATTCTCCGGCCCGAGGCGCACCGGATGGGCCTCGACGCGCACCCCCGGATTGACCGCCGCCAGTGTCTCGCGCGCGCTCTCGACTTTGAGCGCGCCGACGCGTTTGGTCGCGTGCACGATCTGGCGCTGCAGATTGGTCAGGTCGACCCGGTCGGGATCGGTGATCCCGATCGTTCCGACCCCGGCGGCCGCGAGATAGAGCAGCATCGGCGAGCCGAGACCGCCGGCGCCGACGACGAGGACGCGCGATTGGAGCAAGCGCAGCTGGCCCTCCTCGCCGACCTCGTCGAGGATCAGATGGCGCGCGTAGCGCTCAAATTGCTCCTCGCTCAGCTCCACCGGTCTCAGATCCCGTCGAACAGTGCCGTCGAGAGGTAACGCTCGCCAAAATCGGGCAGCACGACGACGATGGTCTTGCCGGCCATCTCCGCTCGCGCGCCGACTTCGAGGGCCGCGGCGAGTGCAGCACCGGCCGAGATCCCGACCACGAGGCCTTCGAGCCGGGCGGCTTCGCGCGCGACCCGGAACGCGGTGTCGTTGCCGATACGAACGACCTCGTCGATCAGGCTGGTGTCGAGGATCTCGGGGATGAAGCCCGCGCCGATGCCCTGGATGCGGTGCGGGCCGGGTGGTCCGCCGGACAAGACCGCGCTGTCCTCAGGCTCGACGGCGACCATCCTGAGCCCCGGCTTGCGCGGCTTCAGCACCGAGCCGACACCGGTCAAGGTGCCGCCGGTGCCGATGCCGCTGACCACGATATCGACCGCACCGCCGGTATCCTTCCAGATTTCCTCGGCCGTTGTGCGGCGATGGATCTCGGGGTTCGCCGGGTTCTGGAACTGCTGAGGCATGAACGCGTCCGGCAGCGTGCCAAGGATCTCCTCCGCCTTGGCGATCGCACCGCGCATTCCTTGCGCCGCCGGGGTCAGCTCGAGCTCGGCGCCCAGCAATTGGAGCATCTTGCGGCGTTCGATCGACATGCTGTCGGGCATCGTCAGGATCAGCCGGTAGCCCTTCGCGGCGCAGACAAAGGCGAGTGCTATCCCGGTATTGCCCGAGGTCGGCTCGACAAGCACCGTGCCGGATTTGATCCGGCCGGCGGCCTCGGCGGCTTCGATCATCGAGACGCCGATGCGGTCTTTGACCGAGGCGAGCGGGTTGAAGAACTCGCACTTGCCGAGGATGTCGGCCTTGGCCCCGGCGTCCCGTGCCAAGCGGTGGATACGCACGAGCGGGGTCGCGCCGATCGTCTCGATGATGCTGTCGTAGACGCGGCCGCGAAACTCTGCGGGCGCGGATTTGGTCGCCGTGGCAGTGTCCATTGGTGTTCCTCTTGCTCCTTTAGATCTCGAAATCACCGCACTCTGCAGCTCGGCCGGCGATCCCGGAGCGGTGCGCGCGGCCGCACAGCTCCTCCAGGGTCAACGCGTCGAGCCGCCGCATCATCTCCTCTTGGAGCTCGAGCCACAGCGGCCGCACGACCTGATGCCCGAGGGCGCTGCCGGCCGGGTCGCTGATCGGGTCCTCGGCGGTCTCGAGCCCGCGCACCGTACGGACGATGTCGCCGAGGCTGATCCGCCGCCGCTCGCGCGCCAGGCGATAGCCGCCGCTCGGGCCGCGGATCCCGAGGAGGATCTTGTGCCGCACCAACTCCTGCAGCACCGGCTCGAGATAACGGCGCGGGATCCCCTCGCGCTGGGTTATCTCGGACGATCGCACCGGCACCTGGCCGCCATTATAGGCGATGTCGAGCACCGCCTCGATTGCGAAAAGCAGTTTCTTGGTCAGCCGAATCATGTCGTCCAGGCCGCCTCCCCGAGGCTCAGATTCTAATTGTCACGAGTTTCGCGCCGGACGCGGGTCGGGACAAGCGGCCTCGACACCGGTCGATCCAAACCCGCCTTCTTGTCGGCCTTCCTGCTTCGAAAAGGCCGGTACGACCGCGATTTCCGGGCGTGCGATGCGGGTGAAGACGAGCTGGGCGATGCGGTCGCCGGGCCGAACCCGGATCCCCTCGCCGGCCGGATTCCGGTTCCACGCCGAAATCAGACAAGGACCCTCATAGTCGGCGTCGATCACCCCGATCGTGTTGCCGAGCACGAGCCCCTCTTTATGGCCGAGGCCGGAACGCGGCAGCACAAGCGCGCACCATTCGGCGGCGCCGATGCGAAAGGCGATACCGGCCGAGATCAGGACGGCCGGCATTTGTGGCTTCAGGACGAGCGGGTGGTCGATGCAGGCATGGAGGTCGAGTCCAGCGGCCAGGCTCGAGCCCCAGGACGGGAACCCCCAGCCGGGAAGCCGTGGATCGAGGATCTTGAGCTCGACTTTCAAGAGCCGCCGGCGTCCCCGATATGTCGAGCGATCCGCTCGACGAGCCGGGCAGCGACCCCGCGCTTGGTCATTACCGGCCAGTCCTCGATCCCGTCGGCATCGATCAGATGGATCGTGTTGCGGTCGCCGCCAAAGGTGTCCGTCCCGAGTGAGACGTCGTTGGCGAGGATCCAGTCGCAGCGCTTGCGCAGGCGCTTGCGACGGGCGTTCTCGACGACATCGTCGGTCTCCGCGGCAAAGCCGATGACGAGGGCCGGCCGGTCGTTACCGCGCTGAGCAATGGTGGCGAGAATGTCGGGGTTTTCAGCAAGGCGGAGCACCGGCGGCGCGCCTGCGTCCTTCTTCAGCTTGTGCCGGCCGGCGGTTTCGACCCGCCAATCGGCGACGGCCGCTGCCATGACCGCGATATCGACCGGCAGTGATGCCTGGCAGGCGGCGAGCATTTCCTCAGCTGTCTCAACCGGCACGACCCTGACCCCGGCTGGTGCTGGCTCTTGCGTCGGCCCTGAGACGAGCACCGTGTCGGCGCCGAATGCCGCGAGTGCGGCTGCAATCGCATGGCCTTGCTTGCCCGAAGAGTGGTTCGAGATGTAGCGCACGGGATCGATCGGCTCGCGGGTCGGCCCGCTCGTCACCAGGGCACGCCTACCGGCGAGCCGTGTGTCGCCAGCCAAGACGCGCTCGATCGCGGCAATGATCTCGACCGGCTCGGACATGCGGCCCGACCCGACCTCGCCGCAGGCGAGCTCGCCCGAGCCGGGTCCGACCCGCTTGACCCCGCGCGCTTCGATGGTGGCCAGGTTCGCTTGGGTCGCAGGATGCGCCCACATCATTAGGTTCATCGTCGGCGCGATCAGCACCGGCTTGTCCGAGGCGAGCAGAGCCGTCGTCGCCAGGTCGTCGGCCAACCCCGCCGCCATTCGTGCGATCAGATCGGCGCTCGCCGGGGCCACAACGACAAGGTCGGCCTCGCGCGACAACCTGATGTGGCCCATTTCGCTCTCGTCGGTCAGCGACCAGAGATCGCTATAGACCTTGTCCTCGCTCAGCGAGGCGACCGACAGCGGCGTCACGAAATGCTGCGCGGCCGCTGTCATGATGCAGCGCACCACCGCACCGCTTTCGCGCAACCGTCGGATCAGCTCAAGGCTCTTATAAGCTGCGATCCCGCCGGAAATGATCAGCAATATGCGCCGGTCCTGAAGCACATCGATCCTCCGCCGCCATCGGCCCGCCTCAGTATGCTACCGCCCGAAGAGGAGGGCGAGAGCGATCGCGACCACCCCAGCCGTCACCAGCCACACCGGAATAAGGAGAATTGCCAGATGCCGGGCGCGCTTGGCCGCCTGGATAGCTAAGGTCTCGGCATGCATGATGACGCCTTCGCGCGACCAGTCGCCGACGAGCGTCTCGAGGTTGCGCACCAGTCGGGGCACCCTGTCGATCACCTCGGCGAGGGTCTCGAAGCGCTGCTGCACCCTTGCCTCGAGACCGCGATTCTCGCGCATCCACTCTTCGATCAGAGGCCGCGCGAGCGCCCAGATATTGACCTCTGGGTCGAGGCGGCGGCCCAACCCTTCGACTTGCACCATCGTCTTTTGGAGCAACAAAAGCTGCGGCTGAGTCTCCATCTCGAACTGCTCAGTGACCTGAAAGAGCTGCGCGAGAAGGCGGGCGAATGAGATCTCTTGCAGTGGCTGGCCGAGGATCGGCTCGCCGATGGCGCGGCAGGCTTGGGCGAAGGCGTCGACCGACCGGCGCGGTGGCACGTAGCCCGCGGCGAAGTGTACTTCCGCTACCCGTCGGTAGTCGCCGGAAAGAAAGCCCAGCAGCATATCCGCGAGAAAAAAGCGGGTGGCGGGGTCGAGCCTTCCCATTATGCCGAAATCGACAACGACGATTGCGCCCGACGCGTCGACAAACATGTTGCCGGGATGGAGATCGGCATGGAAGAAGCCATCGCGGAAGACTTGGTTGAAAAAGGCGCCGGCTGCCTTGACTAGGAGATCGTCGATCCGGTGGCCGACCGCGATCAGCGCCGCGCGATCATCGATGCGGACCCCGGAAATCCGCTCCAATGTCAGCACGCTGCGGCCGGTGCGCCGCCAATCGACCCGCGGCACGCGAAAATCCGGGTCGCCGGCGAAATTCTCGGCGAGCTCCGAGGCGGCGGCGGCCTCAAAACGCAGGTCCATTTCGAACTGAACGACCTCGGCCAGCATCTCGACCACCTCGACAGGCTTCAGCCGTCTCAGCAGTGGCTGCAGGTGCTCGCTCAGGCGGGCCAGCCACGAGAAGAGGTCGAGGTCACGCGAAAATGCCTCGACGATTCCCGGCCGCAAGACCTTGACCGCGACGTCATGCCCCTCCTTCGTCCGGGCGAAATGAACCTGGGCAATCGACGCTGCCGCGATTGCGGTCTCGTCGAACGACTCAAACAGCGTTTCGAGCGGACGGCCGAACTCGACTTCGATCAGCGCACGTGCCTCGCGTCCCGGAAAAGGCGGCAGACGGTCTTGCAGGCTCGCCAGATCGAGAGTGATCTCCTCGCCGAAGAAATCGGCTCGGGTCGATAGGAGCTGGCCGAGCTTGATAAAGCTGGGTCCCAGCTCACCAAACGCCGCGGCGAGCCGTTGACCGGGACGCGCCGAGCCACGAGCCTGACGGCCCGCAAGGACACGGCCGACGCGTAAGAACGGTGCGGCGGCGGGGACGGCAGCCAGCGGAAACAGCGCGTCGTGGCGCGCGAGAGTCAGGCCGATCCGGATAAGCCGAGCAAGGTTACGGGCGCTCTGCAGCAGCCCGAACCCCGGTCGGAGCGTATCAGAGACGCCATGCCGAATGGAGCGCAGCGACGCCCCCCGTGAGGTTGCGAAACTTCACCTGATCGAGCCCAGCGCGCGCGATCATCTCGCAAAGCTCGTTTTGCCGAGGGAAACGCCGAATGCTTTCCACGAGATAGAGGTAGGCCTCGCGATCGCCGGTGACCATCCAACCGAGCAGCGGCACGAACTGGAAGCTGTACAGATCGTATAACGGTTGCAGCAGCGGGCTAATTTCGGGGGTGAACTCGAGACAAAGAAAACGGCCACCTGGCTTCAGCGCACGACGCGCCTCGGCGAGCGCCGCATCGATCCGGGTGACGTTCCGTAAGCCAAACGCGATGGTATACAGATCGATGCTTCGGTCGGCCACCGGAAGCCGCTCTGCATCGGCGCACACCCATTCGATCCCCGCTAGGATTGCTTGGTCGAGAGCGCGGGCGCGTCCAACTTCGAGCATTCCCTCACTCGCATCGCAGACTAGGATGCTCCCGGGGGTCGCCGCCTCCGGCGGAGCCAGGCGCGGCAGCGCGTGCAACGCGACGTCGCCGGTGCCGCCGGCGACATCGAGAAGCAGCTGGCCGGGGCGAGGCTTCAGCCAGGCGACCATCTCGGCCTTCCACCAGCGGTGGATGCCGCCGCTCATCAAATCGTTCATCAGGTCGTAGCGTGGCGCGACGCTGTCGAACACAGCGCGGACCAGGGACGCCTTCTCCTCCTCAGGGACCCGGCGTGACCCGAAATCCACGCCGCCGCTTGTCTCGTCCTGGCTCATCGTGCAGGAAGATAACCCCAAGGGGTCCAGCGCGCCATGGCGCGCCGATCCCGGCGCGCGCTACATGGCAAGGCGATGCCCGAGCTGCCTGAGGTCGAGACTGTACGGCGCGGCCTGGCGCTGAAGATCAGTGGGCGCCGGATCGTGCGGGCGGAGCTGCGCCGGCCTGATTTGCGGCGGCCATTTCCGCCGGCCCTCGCTGAGAGACTTGAGGGCGCGCTGATCGGTGCGCTCGGCCGCCGTGGCAAATACATCCTGATCGAGCTCGATGCGGACGGTCTGCTGCTGCTCCATCTCGGCATGTCCGGCCGCGTCACCGCAGGCGGCTCCGCGCTGCCCGCCGCCCCGCACGACCATGTCGTTCTGACGCTCGATGACAGCACCGTCATTCGCTTCAACGACCCACGCCGGTTCGGCCTGATCGACTACCTCAGACGCGGCGAGGCGGCACAGCATCCGCTGCTCGCTGGGCTCGGCCCGGAGCCTCTCGAACCCGGCTTCGATGGCGTCTACCTGCGTGCCGCGCTGGCCGGCAAGCTGACGCCGATCAAAGCTGCACTGCTCGATCAGCGGGTCGTTGCGGGCCTCGGTAACATTTACGTGTGTGAGGCGTTGTTTCGCGCGAGGGTGTCGCCGCGTCGGCTCGCTTCATCGATCGGCCGTGGACGGGCGGAAATGCTGGTTGGAGCGATCAGGTCGGTGCTGACCGAGGCTATTGCGGCAGGGGGTTCATCGCTGCGCGATTACGTCCAGGCCGACGGCGCACTCGGCTATTTCCAGCACCACTGGGCGGTCTACGGCCACGAGGGCGAGCCCTGTCCAGGCTGCGACTGCGACGACGGCGTACGCCGGATCGCGCAATCCGGCCGATCGACGTTCTTCTGCGCAAAGCGGCAGCGATAGGCCGGATCTCGACCTTACCGGGTGCAAATACAGCGAAAATCGCGATTTCCGACCCGACCCGACTGCTTTGGCGTAAGAAATAAGACGCCAGATCAGCTGGTTACATGCGAAATTCGTTACTCGGTGGATCAAGGGAATTTTCTTCGCCGAACAACGAATTTAGCAGCGGTAACAATAGAATAACAATGGAAACAGCAGATCGCCCGGATGTCGTGGCCAATCGCGATATTGATCAAGTTGGCGCCGCGCGCCGACACCGCGCTCGATTGACGAAGCGATAGCCCACCGATAAAGTCGCGCGCCCCGTTTCCACTGCGAGCAAGCATGGCCAGTCACAAATCGGCGGAAAAGCGCATTCGCCAAATCGCCAAACGCACGGCGATCAACCGAGCCCGGATGAGCCGAGTGCGCACTTTCGTCAAGAAGGTCGAGACGGCGATAGATAGCGGTGACAAGGAGGCGGCCCGATCTGCCTTTCAATTGGCGCAGCCCGAGTTGCACCGAGCGATTACCAAGGGCGTGCTCCACAGGAACACGGTCTCTCGGAAGCTGTCCCGCCTCGCCGCTCGCATCAACGCGCTCTGATCGCGCCGCGTCGCCGCAATCCGGGCTGCGACCAAATGTCGCTAAGCGGCGTCCGTGTGCCAATGTTTGGCGTTTGTAGCCTTTCCACCTAGCCGTCGGTCGGTCGGCGAGGAACTTTCTTGCGTTCTGTTTTCGGTCTCGTTGCCATCAATCCGTCACGTAATCTAAGATCCCGAATAACGGCACCAGAACCACCTCAGGTGCCCTGTAAATGTCGATCAACGTGAAGAAAATGTTCTTTTCTTCACAGATTTCGACAGTAATAGTCTCGGCATGGGGGTCGCGTTTGCCGGCACAGAGCGATGACGCAGACTCGAAAATCGACGTTCTGCGCGTGTAGATCTTACCGGCACTGAGCCGAGTAGTGCTGCCGTCCTAGATTTTTGGGGGAATGCGGTGGTGGCGGAAACGGTTCGAATCAGGGACGCCGATACCTCGGCAAGTGCGTGCGTGAACGAATGGATCCGGGTTCTGGACCACCTCAAGAACGAGGTTGGCGAAGCCGCCTACCGTAGCTGGCTGCGACCGATGAGCGTGGAGCGGGTCGATGACGGAGAGGCGATCGTCGCCGCGCCTACACGCTTCCTGCGCGACTGGGTCGCGACGCATTACGCTGACCGACTCCTGGCGCTCTGGCGGGCGGAGAACCAGCGGGTGACCAGCGTCTCGGTGGTCGTGTCGGCCGCCCCAAGACGCAATGGGCTCGACCATTCGGCCGACAGCGAGGCGAAAGATCTTCGCCCCGTTCCGCCCCTGGCCGAGCCCGCCGGCGCGCTCGAAATCGGCGAGGACAAGGCGCAATTCTCGGCGCTCGACCAGCGCTTCACTTTCGAGAACTTCGTCGTCGGCAAACCCAACGAACTCGCCCATGCTGCGGCGCGACGCGTCGCCGAGGCCTGCGCCAACTCGGTTCATATGGTGCCGTTTAACCCGCTCTTCCTCTACGGCGGGGTCGGACTCGGCAAAACCCATTTGATGCATGCGGTCGCCTGGCATGTTCGCCGGCATGCCTGCGACCGCAAGGTCATCTACCTCTCGGCCGAGAAGTTCATGTATCGGTTCATCCGGGCGTTGCGCTTTAAGTCGACGATGGACTTTAAAGAACAGTTCCGCTCGGTCGACTTGCTGATGATCGATGACGTTCAATTTATCAGTGGCAAGGACTCAACGCAGGAAGAGTTCTTCCACACCTTCAATGCGCTGGTTGATCAGAACCGGCAGATCGTAATCTCGGCCGACAAGTCGCCCTCTGACCTCGAAGGGCTCGAAGAGCGAATGCGCTCCCGGCTCGGCTGGGGGCTCGTTGCCGATCTGCACCCGACGACCTACGAGCTACGCCTTGGCATCCTACAGTCGAAGGCCGAGCAGAGCGGTATGCGGGTTCCGCAGAAGGTGATGGAGTTCCTCGCGCACAAGATCACTTCGAACGTTCGGGAGCTTGAGGGGGCTCTGAACCGAATTATCGCGGATATACAGCTGATCGGACGAGAAGTGACGCTCGAAACTGCACAAGAGTTGCTTCGCGATCTGTTGCGTTCCTGCGAGCGGCGGGTGACGATCGACGAAATCCAGAGACGCGTCGCCGAGCATTTCAACATCCGGCTAAGCGAGATGACCTCAGAACGTCGAGCTCGCGCAGTCGCCCGGCCGCGACAGATCGCGATGTATCTCGCTAAGCAGTTGACGACCCGGTCGCTGCCGGAAATTGGCCGGAAATTCGGCGGCCGCGATCACACCACCGTCATGCACGCCGTCCGCAAGATCGAGGAGCTCACTCTCAGCGATCGCGCGCTCGCCGAGGATGTCGAGCTGTTGCGCCGGATGCTGCAAACCTGAGCTCCATCATCTCGCGCGGGCGCCTCGCGCCGGTGCGACTTTGAAACCAGGTGCAAAGGGGCACATCGTTCGTGTTACAATTCGCCCCCGTCTGCTGAACGGTTCGGGATGATGCGACGGGGCGCTGGCCCATCTCGGATCCGCGCTGGTCCGCAACTTTAATGCAGCAACCATGAAACTCATCGTCGAACGGGCGGCTCTCCTCAAAGCGCTGACCCACGTGCAGAGCGTGGTCGAAAGGCGCACGACAATTCCGATATTGTCTAATGTGCTGTTGCGCGCGGAGACCGGACGGCTGGCGCTGAGCGCCACCGATATGGATCTCGAGATCATCGAGCGCATTTCGGTCCAAATCGAGCGAGAAGGCCGAACGACCGCGCCAGCCCACACGCTCTACGACATCGTCCGGAAGCTGCGCGAGGGTGCACAGGTACAGTTGGAGGTCAGCGGCGAGCGTAACGCGATGGTGCTACGCTCTGGCCGTTCGACGTTCACCCTGCAATGTCTGCCGCCGGAAGACTACCCGATAATGGCCAGCGGCGAGCTGCCGCACAATTTCGCGCTGCCCGCGAGCGAACTTCGGACGTTGATCGACCGTACAAGATTCGCGATCTCAACCGAGGAGACCCGTTACTATCTCAACGGCATCTACCTCCATGCGACAAAGAATGACGAGGTGCCGGTGATCCGCGCGGTTGCAACCGACGGCCATCGGCTCGCCCGGGTCGAGATGGTGCTCCCGGAGGGCGCGGCCGGGATGCCCGGAATCATCGTCCCGCGCAAGACCGTGCTCGAGCTTCGCAAGCTCGTCGAGGTAGGTGAGGACGAAGTCCAGATCGCACTTTCCGAGACGAAGATCCGCTTTATCGTCGGCGAAGCCGCGCTCACCTCTAAGCTAATCGACGGAACCTTCCCCGATTACGACCGAGTGATCCCGTCCAACAACGACAAAATCCTGGAGGTCGACTGCAAATCCTTCGCTGAGGCGGTGGACAGGGTGTCGACGATCTCGACCGAGAAGAGCCGGGCGGTCAAGCTCACGATCGAGAATGGCAATCTCAAGGTGTCGGCGACGAGCCCCGAAAACGGTACCGCCGAGGAGGAGCTTGAGGGGCGCTACCTCGCCAGCCCGCTGGAGATTGGCTTCAATTCCCGGTACCTACTCGACATCGCCGAGCAAATCGGCGGCGAAGGGGCGCAATTCGAGATGTCGGATGCGGGCTCGCCGACGATCGTCCGGGACAGCGCCGATAGGAGCGCGCTTTACGTTCTGATGCCGATGCGGGTGTGAGCGCACCGGCAACCGGCGCCTAACGCTGGCAAATAGGCGTCCTTGACCCCATATATTGGCCATGTTGGCCGAGGCACAGGAAGCCCGCAGCAGCACCGGTGCCGCGGGCCAGTGCGTCGGCGTGACGCGTCTCGTATTGACGGATTTTCGCAATTATCGCGAGGCGAGGCTCACCCTTGCCACCCAGCCGGTGGTGCTTACCGGGCCGAACGGCGCCGGCAAGACCAATCTCTTGGAAGCCGTGTCCTTTCTCGCGCCGGGTCGCGGGTTGCGCAGCGCCAAATCGACGGAGATCGATCGCCGACCCGGGTCCAGCGGCGACCCCGGCGCTTCGGGCTGGGCCGTTGCCGCAGTCATCGCGACGCGCCGAGGCGCATTGCGCGTCGGAACCGGGCGAGATCCCACCGCGAGTGAGCGTCGGATAGTGCGTATCGACGGCGAGCGCGTGCGCGGCCAGGCGGCACTCAGCGAGCGGCTTGGGGTCGTCTGGTTGACACCGCCGATGGACCGGCTCTTCCTCGAAGGCCCTAGCGGACGTCGGCGGTTTCTCGATCGGATGGTGCTCGGGCTCGATCCCGGGCATGGCTCACGCGTCGCCGCGTATGAGCAGGCCTTGCGCGAGCGCTCATACCTGCTACGGGACGGTCCCGCCGATTCGGCCTGGGTGGCCGCGCTCGAGGAGGTTATGGCGGAACAGGGCGTCGCGGTCGCCGCAGGCCGGCGCGATGCCGTGCAGCGGCTCGACCGCGCTTGTGCCGAAGCCGAAGGTCCGTTCCCGCGCGCCCGGCTGACGCTGGTCGGCACTCTCGAGGGTTGGCTCGAAGAAATGCCGGCGCTGGCCGCTGAGGCCAAGTTTAGAGCTGCGCTCGCCGCACACCGGCAGAGCGACGGGCAGGCCGGCGGCGCGGCGATCGGCCCGCATCGCTCTGATCTCGCCGTCAGCTTGGCGGAAAAGGGCATCGCGGCTGAATTCGCCTCGACTGGCGAGCAGAAGGCGCTGTTGATCGCCATCCTGCTCGCACACGCCGCACTGCAACAGGCGATGCGCGGAGAGCCACCGCTGCTGCTACTCGACGAGGTCGCTGCCCACCTCGATGCGAGCCGGCGCGCCGCGCTGTTCGAGGCGCTCGTCCGGCTCCGCAGCCAAGCTTGGCTTACCGGCACCGACGCCCCGCTGTTTGCGCCGCTGCGATGCCATGCCCAGTTTTTGTCGGTGCAAGACGGAACCTTGTCGCCGACCTCTCTCTGACCCGAAAAATCGACGAGAAACGAACACAAACGCATGGCGAACATACCCGCATCCGACCCGTTTGGCCCGCGCAACGCCGACGACCGCGTTGCGCCTGTCGCCGTGCCTCCCGGCAATGGCGCCTCCACTGGCCATAGCGCTACCAACGGTGAGGATGCGAACTACAACGAGCAGTCGATCGAGGTGCTGCGCGGGCTCGACGCAGTGCGCAAGCGGCCGGGAATGTATATCGGCGATACCGATGACGGCTCCGGCTTGCACCACATGATCTACGAGGTCGTCGACAACGCGATCGACGAAGCGCTTGCCGGCTATTGCGATACCGTCACGGTGACGCTGAACGCCGACGGCTCCTGCACCGTCGCCGACAATGGCCGCGGCATCCCGGTCGGCATTCATGACGAAGAGGGCGTGTCCGCCGCCGAGGTCATCATGACCCACCTCCATGCCGGCGGCAAATTTAACCAGAACGCCTATAAGGTCTCGGGCGGTCTGCACGGCGTCGGCGTTTCGGTCGTCAATGGCCTCTCCGCACAGCTCGACATGCGCATCTTCCGCGGTGGTTCGGAGTGGTTCATGCGCTTTCGCGACGGGGTGCCGGAAGCGCCGCTCGCCGAAGTGGGTGCGGCCCCGGCTTGGCCGGGCCCGGACCGCCAGGGAGCGGCGACCGGCACCGAGATCACCTTTCTGCCGAGCCCTCAGACCTTTAGCAACATCGAGTTCGACTTCACCACGCTCGAGCACCGGCTGCGTGAGCTCGCCTTTCTGAATAGTGGCGTGACCCTGGTGCTAAACGATCTGCGCGGGGTTGAGCCGAAGAGTGTATCGCTTCATTTCGATGGCGGGCTCGAGGCCTTTGTGCGCTATCTCGACCGCTCCAAGCAGGCACTGCATGCGCCGCCGATCGTGATTCGCGGCGAGCGCGATGGCATCCTGCTCGAGATCGCCATGGAGTGGACCGACAGCTATCACGAGACGATGCTGTGTTTTACGAACACCATCCCGCAGAAGGATGGTGGCACGCATCTGGCAGGCTTTCGCGCGGCGTTGACCCGCACGGTCAACGCCTATGCCAACGACAGCGGGATCGCCAAGAAAGAAAAGGTGGCGCTGACCGGCGAGGACATGCGTGAGGGGCTGAGCTGCATTCTCTCGGTCAAGGTGCCCGATCCCAAATTTTCTTCGCAGACCAAGGACAAGCTCGTCTCCTCCGAAGTGCGGCCAGCGATCGAGGGCATCGTCGCCGACAAGCTGACGCAATGGTTCGAGGAGCACCCGGCAGACGCTAAAAAGGTGGTCGCCAAAGTCGTCGAGGCGGCGGCGGCGCGCGAGGCGGCGCGCAAGGCCCGTGACCTGACGCGGCGCAAGGGCGCGCTCGACATCGCCAATCTGCCGGGCAAGCTCGCGGACTGCCAGGAGCGCGACCCGGCAAAGAGCGAGTTGTTCATCGTCGAAGGCGACAGCGCCGGTGGCTCGGCCAAGCAGGGCCGCGACCGACGGTTCCAGGCGATCCTGCCTTTGAAGGGCAAGATCCTCAATGTCGAGCGCGCCCGTTTTGACAAGATGCTGAGTTCGGCAGAGATCGGCACCCTGATCGCCGCACTCGGCACCGGGATCGGCCTCGAGGATTTCGACCCTGAAAAGGCGCGTTACCACCGCATCATCATCATGACCGATGCCGATGTCGACGGCAGCCACATCCGCACGCTCTTGCTGACGTTCTTCTTCCGCCAGATGGCAAGTCTGATCGACAAGGGGTTCCTCTATATCGCCCAACCGCCGCTCTATCGCCTGCAGCGCGGCAACGCCAAGGCGGTCTATCTGAAGGACGACCCGGCGCTCGAAGCCTATTGCGTCGATGCTGCGCTGCGGGATGCCGTCTTCACCCAGCATGACGGGATCGAGCGCGGGGGCCTCGATCTGCGCGATCTTTTGGAGCAAGCGCGGGTGCATCGCCGCTGGCTGCAGCCGCTCGCCGGCAAGGTCGGCAGTATCGAGGTCGTCGAGCAGGCGGCGATCGCCGGCGCATTGTCGAGCGCGTTGCTCGCCGACCCGAACCGTGCGATCGAGGCCGCCCATCGTACTGCCGAACGGCTCAACCTTATGGCACCGGAGCACGAGCGGCTGTGGCGGGGCGAGGTGATCGCCGGAGAGGGGCTGGTGCTGAGCCGCATCCGTCAAGGGGTCGCCGAACGGCACCTGATCGACGGGGCATTGTTGCGCTCGAGCGAGGCGCGCCGGCTTGACACGGACGGCGAGAAGCTGCGCGAGGTCTACGACCGCCCGGGCAGCTTCGCCGCGCGCGACAAGACCTACCCGATCGCGGGGCCGACGAGCCTCGTCGAGGCGGTAATGGAACTGGGCCGCCGCGGCATCGAGGTGCAGCGCTACAAGGGCCTCGGCGAGATGAACCCGGAGCAATTGTGGGAAACTACGCTCGACCCCGAGGTCCGCTCGCTTCTCCAGGTCAAGATCAACCACGCCGACTCGGCCGAGGAGACCTTCTCGACCTTGATGGGCGACCTCGTCGAGCCGCGCCGCGACTTCATCCAAGCCAACGCCCTCAACGTCGCCAACCTCGATGTCTGACTAGGGAGCTTTCGCTTCGGACCGTCCCGCGTCGCCCGAGGGTACAGCGAAAATCGCGTTTCCCGGGGGCGGCCGAGCTCTCGTCAAGGAATCTCGTAGACGGCGAGTTCCTCGGCGATGCCGCGCAATGCGCGGCGCTGTGCCACCGGGTTGAGGCCGCTGGTCGCGAGCAAACTCGAAGCCTGCGGGTGTTTGACGACCGATCCCGTGGCCAGGATCGAACGCGAGTCGGCCAAGCCTTGCACGCGCGCCGCGATGTTCACCGTCCGGCCAAAATAATCCTGCCGGTTGTTGAGCACGACCGCCAGGCAAGGCCCCTCATGGATACCGATCTTGAGCCGGAGTTCGTTGCCGCTCCGACCATCATTGAGGGTGCGCATCGCCTCGCGGATGCGCAGCGCGGCGGCAACCGCTCGATCGGGTGTCGGAAAGGTCGCCATCACCGCGTCGCCGCTGGTCTTGACGACGGCGCCGGCCTCGGAGGCGACAATGTCGTTGAGAACTTGGAAATGTCCTCGTACCAGATCGAAGGCAACCAGATCCCCGACACGCTCGTAAATCTCGGTCGAGCCTCTGAGATCCGTGAATAGGAATGTCAGGCTGGTGATCTTGAGGCGCTGATCCACATCGATCGTATCGGAGCCATAGATATCGCGAAAGACCTGGTTGGTCAGCAGGCGCTTTGCGGTCAGAAAGGGCTTGCGCCTCCTGAGGAGCTCCTCGAGCTTACCGCCTGCGATCCACAATCCCGGCAATACCCGGGTCTCGGTGCGGTTCTCGAGCGATAGGCGCAGCGGCCCGGGACGCAACTCGACGGTCTCGGTCGGCGCACGCACCTTGTCGAAGACGAGCGACAAGCTCTGGCGATCGCGCGTCGGCTCGCCCTTGACGTCCAGGAATTGGGTGGTATGCGTCACCGGGTCCAAGATGATTACGAATTCCGCCGGTAACTGCAGTGAAAGCAGCGCCTTCTCCCCAGGCGGAAGCTCGACTGTGTCGAGCGTCAT
Organism: uncultured Alphaproteobacteria bacterium; assembly: GCA_963703745.1. Lineage (GTDB taxonomy): Bacteria > Pseudomonadota > Alphaproteobacteria > ATCC43930 > CGMCC-115725 > AP-15. Next base: position 61,424 of record CAVPFL010000006.1, read on the forward strand.
CTCCTGAATCAGCGGCTCGAGCTCTTCGGGCAGATCGATCGCTGAACTCCAGAATATTTGACGGAAGTACTCAGCGAGGGGAAGCTCGTCTGGGTTGTGCGCTGCGATCCTGCGGACCCGCCGGTTAACCGTGAACGTAACCTCAACGATCTCGTCGAGCGTCGGCGCGTAACCGGCCGCGCACCAAGCGCAATGGTACTCGTCCCGGTTTACGCTCTTGAGCGTCGCATTTTCCTCGAGCACGCCGCCACAGCTCGGGCACAGCACGTTCCATGACAGCTCGAACAGCCCGGCTCGCGCGGCATGGAGGAAGGCCGCAATCGCGCGTTCTTCGTCGAGACCCCGCTTTGCTGCGAAATCCAGCACATTGATGCGGCAGAGCGCGCGATCCGGAGCGTGCTCCACCAGCTCTTCGATGGCGGACACCGTGCTCGGATCGGCCGATTGACGCAGAACCGAAAACAGGTTTTTGGCTTCGCTCATCGAAACACCCGCTGGAGCCAAGAGGTCAGGGGATCTCGTAGACCGCCAGCTCGTCGGTAATGCCGCGAAGCGCGCGGCGCTGGGGCACCGGCTTCAGTCCGCTGTTCTCCAGCAATGTCGAAGCCCGCGCGTGCGTGACGACGGGCCCGGTCGCGAGGATCGAACGCGAGTTGGCCAAGGCTTGCACGCGTGCCGCGATATTTACCGTCGTGCCAAAGTAATCCTGTCGGTCGTTCAGCACGACTGCGAGGCACGGCCCTTCATGGATGCCGATCTTGAGTAGCAAATCTTCGCCATTGCGCGCGTGGTTCAGGCCGCCCATCGCCTCGCGCATGCGCAGCGCGGCTGCGAGGGCGCGATCGGGTGTCGGAAAGGTCGCCATGACCGCGTCCCCAATCGTCTTGACCACCGCGCCGGCCTCGGCGGCGACGATCTCGTTAAGGACTTGGAAATGCGATCTTACCAGGTCAAAGGCGACAAGGTCGCCGACGCGTTCATACAGCTCGGTCGAGCCTTTGAGGTCGGTAAACAGGAAGGTGAGACTGGTGATCTTGAGGCGCTGATCGACGTCGATGGTGTCGGTGCCGTAGATATCGCGAAAGACCTGGTTGGTCAGCAAGCGCTTAGCGGTCAGGAAGGGTTTGCGCCTGCCGAGAAGCTCGTGCAGCTTGTCGCCCGCGATCCAGAGCCCGGGCAACGCCCGGGTGTCGGTGCGGTTCTCAAGCGACAGGCGCAGCGGTCCCGGCCGCAGCTCTAAGGTTCCGGTCGGCGCGACGACCCGATCGAAGACGAGCGAGAAGCTCTGGCGTTCGCGCGTCGGCTCGCCCTTGACGTCGAGGAATTGGGTCGTGTGCGTCACCGGGTCCATGACGATCACGAATTCCGCAGGCAGCTGTAGCGAGAGGAGCGCCTTCTCGCCCGGCGGAAGCTCAATCGCGTCGAGGGTGATTTCCTCGATCAGCTGCTCGAAATCATCGGGAACATCGATGCCAGAGCCCCAGAATATCTGGCGAAAGTATTCGGCCAGGGAAAGCTCATGCGGATCGTGGGCCGCGATCCTGCGCACCCGCCGGCTGACCGTGAAGGTCACCTCGACCATTTCGTCGAGCGTCGGGGTATAACCGGCCGCACATAGAGCGCAGGCGTACTCGTCCTGGTCTACACTCTTGAGCGTCGCGCTCGTATCGAGCACGCCGCCGCATCCCGGACACAGCACATTCCACGACAGCTCGAAGATCCCGAGCCGCGCGGCGTGGAGGAAAGCGGCGACCGCGCGCTCTTCGTCGACACCCGTTTTCGCCGCGAAATCCACAACGTTGATGCGGCAGAGCGCGCGATCCGGAGCGGTCTCAACCAGCTTTTCAATTGCGTCCACGCTGCCCGGATCGGCCGACTGGCGCAGAACCGAAAACAGATTTCTGGCTTCGCTCATCGTTCTGTCCTATCCCGCATTGCCGCAGGTGAGACGTGGGAGGGCGGTCTTCGCAATGCCGCGGTTGCCCGACAAATATTTGGTAACGAATCAGGCAAGCGCCAGCGTTGCTATTGCCATCCTGCTGCCATCATGCTGTCAGCATCATGGCGGGATAACGGCTCATGAGACGCGCCGACCGGCTTTTTCAAATCATCCAGATCCTGCGCCGCACGCCCAGACCGATTACCGCCGGCGCACTCGCCGCCGAGCTCGAGACGTCCAAGCGGACGGTCTACCGTGATATCGCGGACCTAATCGGTCAACGGGTACCGATCCGGGGCGAGGCCGGTGTCGGCTACGTCCTGCAGGCGGGGCTGGACCTGCCACCGTTGATGCTGACGCCCGACGAAATCGAGGCTGCCGTGCTGGGTGCCCAATGGGTAACGCGTCACAGCGATCCGGCTTTGGCGCGGGCGGCGGAGGATCTGATCGCCAAGATCGGCGCAGTCGTACCGGAACGACTTCGGCCCTATGTGCTCGAGCCGGTCACCGATACACCGCTGGCGCGGAACCTGGCCACCGATGGTCTCGACATGGCGCGCGTGCGCGCCCAGATCCACGCGGGCCGGAAGATCGCGCTGTGTTATCGCGACGAGCAGGGTCGCGAGAGTGAACGCACGGTATGGCCGGTGACCGTCGGCTACCTGGAGACCGTCCGTCACCTGATCGCCTGGTGCGAACTGCGCCAGGACTTCCGGAGCTTCCGCACCGACCGGGTGACGGCGGCCGGGTTCCTAGACGAGCGTTACCCCGACCGGCCGAGCGCGCTGCGGGCGAAATGGCGGCGGGCCCTGAGCCGCGCAAAAGAGCTGAGCGGCTAGTAACCGCGCTTTCGCGTCAACGACGCTATACGGCTATTCGGCTGCCTCTTTGACCTCGACCGGGAGCGGCTCGGTGCCGGTCCAGGGATGCTCAGCGACATCGAAGAGGACGCCCTCGGGGCCGTAGAACTTGACCTCGAAGCCGCCTATTCTGTCCGCGCCCTGGTCCATGTAGTGCTTGCCGCCCAGGCTCTCGAGCTTCTTGGCAACCTCGTCGACGTCCTCGACCAGGATGCCGAAATGATGCAAGCCGGCATAGTCGAGGCCCTTGCCGATCTGGTCGGTCTTGAACCGAAGGATCGCCAGGTCGATCGTCCCGTCGCTCAGATGGTAGCCGTAGGCGAGCGGTCCATCGCGCTTGCGGACCTCTCTGAAATCAAACGCCTTCTTGTAAAACTCAGCCATCGCGTCGGGATCCTTGGCGGCGATGGCAATGTGACGAAGCTTGGCCATTTCGAACTCCGATTTTTGCGGATTATTCCGCCGCCTCTTTGACCGGGGCTGGCAACGGCTCGGCCCCCGCCCAGCCATGCTCGGCGATGTCGAAGAGCACGCGCTCGGGGCCGTAGAACTTCTTCTCGAAATAGCCGGCTTGGTGCCCACCCTGGCCTTGGTCGATGTAGTGCTCGGCACCGAGGCTTTCGAGCTTTCTGGAGAACTCTTCCACATCCTCGACCAGCACGCCGAAATGGTGGATGCCGCGAAAATCCATCCCTTTGCCGAGCTGGTCGGTTTTGAATTTGAGGATCGCCATGTTGAGCGTGCCGTCGCTCAAGAACACGCCATCGGCGAGCACGCCATTCGGCCGACCCACCTCCGCGAAATCGAAAGCCTTCTTATAGAATTCGGCCATCGCTTCCGGATCTTCCGCCGCGATGGCGATGTGGCGCAGCTTGGGCATGGCCCTCATCCTCCTCCGATTGCTGATCGCCACACCCTAACACGACCAACGCCTCAACTCGAAGCGCTGCGGAGAACTCTCGCTCGGGATCGAGGACAAAATCCGCGCCAGGTTCTTGCCGACGCGTAACAGCGCCTCTTCCCACGGGAAGAGGCCGAAGCGGTCGAACTCCGGCAGCAAAGTCCCGTTTGGGAGCGCGAAATGCGAGTTGCAGGTCAAACCCTTCGGGTCCGGCATTTGCCGGGGCTGCCACGCGAACAATGCGAGATCCTTGCCGCGCAGATAGGCGTGCACGCCGAACATCGCGAGCTCGCTCGGCGACGCGATGAGACCGGTTTCTTCGTGCAATTCTCGCACCGCGGCATCAGCAAAATTCTCGCCCAGCTCGGCAGTCCCCTTGGGGATGTCCCAGCGCGGTGACCTGGTCGCGTGACCGAGCAGGATGAGTTTCCCGTTGGTAACGATCACGCCGCAAGTCGTCTGCCGCTGCGTCACGGCCAAGTACCGCCACCCGAGATGCTGCCGTAAAAGCCACCGCGTCTCTCGTTGTCCGAGGCGGCGCCGTTATCCGCGCAGCCGGCCATGAGCAGCGATACCAGAAGTGCGAGCAGAGCGGGCCAACATTGGCACACCGTTATCCGCCGCCCTTTTCCTTCATCGATTTCCGATCCCACAGCCTCAGCCTGTAACCGTCGGGATCGCAGAGTTCGGCGCCGTAGCCCCAAAACACCTTCATCGGTGGATGCACAAAGGGTATGCCGCCTGCGACCAACGCGTCGTGCTTCGCCTCGACGTCGTCGACCTGGATCGTAAATGAAATGCCGGGGCAGTCGACGACCTGTCCTTCATACAAGAAAACCGTCAGATCGGAGTCGTCGCGCATCGCTGCCGTTTTTCGGTCGGGAATTTCGAATTCTACTTCGAAGCCGAGATGATCCTTATACCAATCGCGTGATTTGCGCCAATCACGAACCGGCAGAGACAGATGATCGAGTCTGGGCATTCGCGCGGACTCCCCTCATTATCTGAGCTCGGGGCAAATTAGGATCTCGCCCGCCACAGCCGCAAGCTGCGACCGCCGAAGGAGACCATATATGAACATTGAACCGCGCTGCTATCGGCCCCTGATTATCGGAAGGCGCGGGGCGGTCGCGGCAAACCACCCGCTCGCGACCCAAGCCGGGTTGATGGCGTTGCGCGCAGGCGGCAACGCAATCGATGCGGCGGTCGCAACGGCTGCGACATTGAGTGTCGTCGAGCCGATGATGTCGGGGCTGGGCGGCGACGGCTTCTACCAGGTCTTCCAGCAGGCGAGCGGGCGCGCCGTCGTGTTCAACGGCTCGGGCCCCGCTCCTGCGGCCGCAACTCCCGAACGTTATGCCGGCGGCATCCCGCGGGTCGGCGCGCTTTCGGTCTCGGTCCCGGGTATGCTCGCGGCGATCGCGGCGATGCACCAGAGCTTTGGCCGACTGCCGTGGTGCGAGCTCTTCGCCGAGGCCATCAGTTTTGCCCATGATGGCTTTGCCGCCACCCCGCATTACCGTCACCTCGCCCATGAGTATCGCGCGACGCTCGACCTCGACCCGCGCAGCGCCGCGACTTTTCTGATCAATGGCGAGGCGCCACCGGTTGGTGCCCCGATCGTGCAGAAGGATCTCGCCCGCACGCTCGAAGAAGTTGCCTCGGAGGGGGCCGAAACCTTCTATCACGGCCCGTTAGCGCGGCGGCTGGTGCGCGATCTCGAGGCGGTCGGGGCCTTGGTATCGGCGGCCGATCTCGCCGCCTTCAACGCAGAAACTCAGGAGCCGATCGCAATCGATTACCGCGGTTTTACCGTGCTCGAGGCTCCGCCCAACTCGACCGGCTTTGTATTGCTCGAGGAGCTGAAGATCCTCGAACATTTCGACCTCGCTGCAACGGGATTTTTGTCGCCCGACACCGTGCATGTCATGGTCGAGGCGAAAAAGCTCGCCTTCGCCGACCGCGAGCGCTGGGCCGCCGACCCGCGCACCGTTACAGCACCGCTTGCGGAATTACTGTCGGCCGATTACACCGCACGGCTCGCTGCCGGCATCGACATGCGGCGCGCAGCGCCGGGTCGGACGCCTGCAGTTGCTGCCGGTGATACAACCTATTTTTGCACGGCCGACGGCGAGGGCAACGCTGTTTCCGGCGTCCAGAGCATCAATAGCGGCTTTGGCTCCGGGATAATCGCCGGCGATACCGGCGTCCTGCTCAATAATCGCATGTCCTATTGGCATCTCGATCCCGGGCATCCAAACCGGGTGCGACCGGGACGACGAGTGCGTCACACGATGAACCCGCCGATCGTGCTCAAGGACGGTGCATTGTGGGGCGTCTTTGGCACACCGGGCGCCGACAACCAGGTGCAGGTCAATATGCAAATCCTGGCGGCAATGATAGATTTCGGGCTCGACCCGCAGCAGGCGGCCGAAATGCCGCGCTGGACGTCGAACGTGCCCGGCCAATACGCCAATTGGCCGCATGACGGCGAGGACGCGCTGACGATCGAGCAGCGCTTTCCGGATACAGTGCGCGCCGAACTCGCGCGTCGCGGTCACCCGATCAAGACGGTTGGTGATCTCGAAGGACCGTGCAGCGTCGAGATCATCCGCCGCGACGCGACGAACGGCATGCTGCTGGCAGGGTCCGACCCGCGCCGCGACGGTTGGGCATTGGCCTGGTGATCGCGGATACGGTAATTGTTCGTGGCCGGCCTTGTGCCGGCCATCCACGTCTATCACCGATACCGTAATCGTCTAACGGCGATCTTCGAAGATGTCTGGTGGATGGGTCTATATCATGACAAATCGTCCCAACGGAACATTGTATGTCGGGGTAACCGACGACATTGCCCGTCGGGCCTATGAGCATCGGGCAGGGCTGGTCGAAGGCTTTACCAAGCAATACGGATTAAGCCGACTTGTACTTGCCGAACGTTACAATGACATTCGCACAGCCAGGCAGCGCGAGAGAAATACGAAACATTGGCCACGAGCCTGGAAAGTGCGCCTGATCCATGCGCAAAACCCAGATTGGGACGACCTTTATGATCAGCTTTCGTAAATCGTGGATGGCCGGCACAAGCCGGCCATGAACGAAGAATTGGGCTTCAATCTTCAGAGCTGATAACGGGACGGTGGCCGTGAAAATTCGTGACATTGAGGTGTTTCAGGTCAGTTGGTCGCCCGGGGACAAGCCGGAGCAGCGCAGTGCTTGGGTCAGAGTCTACTGCGATGACGGTTCGTTCGGTATCGGTGAGGCCTCGCCGATGCAGGGCGGTCTGGCCTCGCTCGGGATGATCGCGCGCAACCTGGCGCCGGCGTTAATCGGCAAGGACCCGCTCGATCAAGCGGTGCTGCTCGACGGGCTGCTGCACACCTTCGCCAAGCTCGGGCCAGAGGGGGCGCTGACCGGTGCACTGGCAGCAATCGACATTGCGCTCTGGGACCTCAAGGGCAAGTTCTTAAATCAGCCGATCTACAAGCTGCTCGGCGGCGCCTGGCGCACCAGCTCCCCGTTCTACGCCTCGATCGGCGGCAATGGCGAACGCAGTGTGGACGAGGTGATGCGGGTTGTCGAAACGCGGCTGAAGGACAAGCCCGCGGCGGTGAAGATTCGCTTCGACAACGACCGGACGAAGCCCGACCTGGACATCCCCGGCGACATTGCCAAGGCGCGCGCGGTACGGCAATTGGTCGGCGAGGCTTTCCCGCTCGCCTTCGATGCCAATAACGGCTACTCGATCGGCGGCGCGATCCGCGTCGGACGCGTGTTGGAGGAGCTTGGTTATTGGTGGTTCGAGGAGCCGGTGCAGCACTACCATGTGAAGGCGATGGGCGAGGTCGCCCAAAAGCTCGATATTACTGTATCGGCGGGCGAACAGACCTACACGCTTGCCGGTTTGGCGGATCTGATCTCAGCCGGGGTCCGCATGGTGCAGCCCGACATCGTCAAGATGGGCGGGATCACCGGTCTGATGCGGTGCGTCGCGCTGGCGCATGCACATGGTGTCGAGCTCGTCCCCCATCAAACGCAGCCGACCATCGGCCACATGGCGAATTTGCATTTAGCGGCGAGCCAGCTGCACGCCACCAAGCCGTGCGAGCTCAACGACCCATCGACGCGCCAGCACGCCGTATTCGAAAATCCCCCGAAACCCGTCGACGGGCTTTTCCATTTGCCTGCTGAACCAGGGCTGGGTCTGCAACTCAACGAAGAGGAGCTGACAAAGCGGCGCATGCCGCTTCCGTGATCCACCGGACCGGTCGAGGTTTGCGCGGCCGAACTCACGCTGGCCATCACCGCCCCATCTCTCGCGGGCTGCTGCCTTCGTAGTGTTCGACTCAATACCTGAAGTAAAGGAATTCGCTGATGTGGTTGAGGTTGAGGACGGCGAGGGCCGCGAGGAGGCCGACAAACACTGCGGCCGCGGCATTCGGATGCCATTCCAGGCGCCAGGGCAAGAGCCGCATCACCGACGGCACCCGCTCGAGGAGCGGCGGATCACGCTGCCGTTCGGCCACCCCATAGTTGAAGGCCGGGTGCCAGCGGGCTAACATTTGCTGCGTATTCGGCAGGTACCAAACGATCGCCAGCCAAACGATCAGCCACAACACTAGAGCACCCTGATCGGCCGAGACCGGCGGCCCATCGAAGCGAACCCCCAGCCAGCCGAGACCGGCGGCGAAGGGGCCAATGGCATCCTGCCACGTAGCGGGTAGGTTGAACATGCCCCGGAAAATTTGCGAGGCTACACCCAGCGACGGGGCGCGATGCGTTACCAGCAGCATCGTTAGGCCGAAGAACGTTACAAGCCGGGCGATCGCATTCGACCACCAGGCGTTGATCGGCCGCCAAACGCTGCGCCAGGCGTGGTTCATAACCATGGCGCCGCCTTGTAATGAACCCCAAAGGACGAAATGCCACGCCGCGCCGTGCCACAGGCCGGACAGCGCCATCGTCACCATCAGGTTAAAATAGAGACGCCGGGTCCCCCTGCGGCTGCCTCCTAGTGGGATGTAAATGTAGTCGCGCAACCAGCGCGACAACGTCATATGCCACCGCCGCCAATAATCGACGACGTTGAGCGCCCTGAGGGGCGAGTTGAAGTTGAGCGGCAATTGGATGCCGAACAGGCGCGCGGCGCCGAGCGCCATCTCGGAATACCCCGAGAAGTCGAAATAGAGCTGGAGCTTGAACGCGATCGCTCCTTGCCAGGCGGTAAAGAAATCAAGCGTCTGGCCGGCGGCGGCTGCATCGTAGACGCTCGACACGATAGGCGCAAAATGGTCGGCAAGTACCACCTTCTTGAACAAGCCGATTACAAAAATCGTCAGCCCGAGCATGAAGTTGCTTGGCTTGATCGCGAACGCCCACGGACCCTTGATTTGCGAAAAGATCTCGCTGTGATGGGTAATCGGCCCAGCCAGTAATTGTGGGAAGAACATCACAAAAAAGCAATATTCGAGAAAGTCGTGATCGGCGACCTTGCCTCGGCTGGTGTCTACGAGATAGGCGATCTTCTGAAACGTGAAGAAGGAAATACCGAGCGGGAGCAGAATGTGCTGCAGCATAAAATCGGTCTGCAGCAGAGTATTGGCGGTATCGATCAGGAAATCGGTATATTTGAAATAGCCGAGCACTAAGAGATCAATAGCGATCCCAAAGATCAGCAGCAGGCGGACCCGCCCTGACTGGCCGGTCAGGCGCTGCGCCGCGATCCATCGCGCGACGATGAAATTGAACACCGCGATGCCGCCGAGCAGCGGCAGGTAAAGCGGGTTCCACCAGGCGTAAAAGAAAAGCGAGGCTCCGAGCAGCAGCCCCAACACAGCGCGCGGGCCCACGAACTGGCGCAGCAGTACGTACAGGGCCACGGTCGCCGGCAGAAAAGCAAACAAGAAGATCGGCGAATTAAACAACATGCCGAACGTCTAGCCCGGATGCCCTCCGCTGCTCATCTTGCAGCGTTGTGGGAACCGCCCGGTAAAGAAACGTGTCCAACCTCACTAATGGCGCGCCACTAAGCGGCAGGCGGACGGCCTCGAAAGATCCTGCCGGAGTATTCCCAATTTGCCGAAAATCGTGACGAACTTCCGAATTCTCAACCATTCCGACCCCGCGTCTGGCGCAGGGCATCGCCTACGCAGGTGCATGGCGGAGTCCACCCGAAGCCGTTCACAAAATCTTGTGCGGGCGACGCACGGCTTGAAAGCGCGGGGTGCGGCGGCATATCAAGCTGTCGGTTCTCGGGAGATAGTGCGATGTCGACGATGTATCGCTACGCATTGCCGGTCGAGCAGACAAAGTGGAAGTTCGACCGCAAAACCGAGACTTGTTTTACATGGGAATACGACGATTCGCGCGCAGCGTTGCTGCAGCTCTACGACAAGGGCAAAAAGCAGCAATGGGACGCCGCGGAGCGCATCGATTGGTCGCTCGATCTCGACCCCGAGAACCCGATGATGCTCGACGACCGCGTGATCCCGATCTTCGGCACCGAAATCTGGAACCGGATGACCGAAAAGGAACGCCGTGAAGTGCGCCATCACTTGCAAGCCTCGCAGATCTCGCAGTTCATGCACGGCGAGCAAGGGGCACTGATCGCCACCTCCAAGATCGTGCAGACGGTGCCAGACCTCGATTCGAAATTTTATGCCGCGACGCAGGTCATGGACGAGGCGCGCCACGTCGAAGCTTACTCGCGTTTACTGCACGAGAAGTTCGAGCTCGCCTACCCGATCACCCACGGCCTGTCGTCATTGCTCGAGCAGGGCCTCAGCGACCGGCGCTGGGATATGACCTATCTGACCATGCAGATCCTAATCGAGGGCTTAGCGCTTGCGGCGTTCCAGCGCATCCGCGACCAGTCGAAGAACCCGCTCGCCGCCGCCGTCAACGCCTACGTCATGCAGGACGAGGCGCGGCACGTTGCCTTTGGCCGGATCGCGTTGCGCGATTATTATCCCCAGCTGAGCGATGCCGAGCGCAACGAACGCGAAGAGTTCGTCGTCGATGCGTGCTGGCACATGCGCGACCGATTCAACCAGCTCGAGGTGTGGCAGAGGCTCGGTCTGCCGGTCGAGGAATGCCTGCGGCTCGTCGATCAGTCCGAGGCGATGAACATGTTCCGCAGCCGGATCTTCAGCCGCATCGTGCCGACCGTCAGGGACATTGGCCTCTGGGGCCCCCGCGTGCAGCAAGCTTTTGCGGCGATGGGTGCGATCGAGTTCGCGACCGTCGATGCCGCAGCCCTGCTCGACAACGACGCACGGGTCGCTGACGAGTTTGACGTGCGCCTGCGGGTGCGCGACGCCGTGCCGTAATAGCTCTCCGCCCCCATTCAGGGAGACGCGATTAGCGAAAGAACTCGATCTTCGCTTCGCGAAACCACAGAAAATTTGCCGGCGCCGCCGAAATCGGTCCGTTGATCGCGAAGACCGCGATCTCGAATTTGTCGCCGCGCGCAACGGGATTGGCAAGCACCAGGCGATGGGGCATGTTGAATCCCTGAATCGTCCCCGGGCTCGTTCGACCGGCCGCGCGCGGCATTTCGCCGTTGACCCAGACTTCAGCATAATCGTCGATGTTCACACGCAGCACCGCCATCGCGCCCACGGTGTCAAAACCCGCGGCGTTCGCCGGTATCGTTAGAGTCGTCCGGAACCAGAAAAAAGACACGAGGCCGCCGCCGCGCTTGTCACCCAGCTCCGTCGCGGGGACCACGGGCCAGTCGGAATCGTCGAACCCGACGGGCTCGGCATGCGGTTCGATGTCGTAGGTCGTCTTGAATTCGGGCATGGAGTCCGTCAGTGCGGGGCACTCGACGATTTTTGCCTCCTTGCCCCTCCACTGCGCCTCGAACACGGCCGATCCGGCCGCCGTCATCAGATCAACCACATGCGCCGGCGGCACTAACGGGGCGACCGGGTGCGGCGGCGCGAGCAAGGGAGGGCTTGCCGGCGGCGCGGAGGCTGTGGGTCTGATCCTGTTGTTGTCAGGCATTTCTGTCCCCCTTTGCATTGGATCGCCCAGGATAAGCACACACAAACGCCGAGTCGCAAGGCATTGCGGCTGTTTTGGGCAGGGCGTGGGCGAGTTACTCCGGCAGGCCGAACACCTCCTCGGGATCGTTGAGCCCGCGAACCGGCTGAAAGCCGAGCGAGACCAGCGGGCGCGGGCAAACCCGGGCAAAGGCGCTCGAAAACAGCATCGGCCGCGACAGCCGCTTGGTCAGGTCTTCCAGGCGTGAGGCGAGGTTGACGGCCGGCCCGATCACCGTGAAGTCGAGCCGGTCGGCGGCGCCGACATTGCCGTAGATCACTTCACCGAGATGCAGACCGATGCCGGTTCTCAGCTCGCTGCGACCAGTTGAGCGCCGCGCCTTGTTGACCGCATCGAGGCGCTCGAGTCCCTCGGTGGCCGCTTCGAGGGCACGCACGCTCGAGGCCGAGAAATCATCGTCGTCCGCGGCAGGGAAGATCGCCAGCATGCCGTCGCCCATGAATTTGAGGACCTCGCCCTTGCGTTCCTGGATCGGCGTGGCGAGTGCGTCGAAATAATCGTCGAGCAATGTGATCACTTCCTCAGCCGGCAGGCCGTCCGAGAGGGCCGTAAACCCACGCAGATCGGTCATCATGACCACCGCGCGCAGGCGTTCGCCCTCGGCGCGGCGGATCTGCCCGGCAAGGATGCGCCGGCCGGCCTGCGGCCCAAAATAGGTGTCGAGCAGATTGGCGCTGATGCGACGAATCACTCGCGTCTCTACGATCGCCGCAAGAGCGAGGTTGATGTCTTCGAGCGCCGCAATATGGGCGCCGCTGAACCCGCCCGGCCGATCGGTCGCCCACGTCACCACCGGAAACTGTTGAAAGGTGCGGTTCAACGCCAACGCAAAATAATCGGTCGCCCCGGCCTTCCTGAGCTTCTCGAGCAGCGGATATTCCGGGATCTCTGCATCGAGGCGGCGGCGGAACGGTGTCCCGCGTTCGATCGTCGCGCGGATCGGGCTCCGCAGATATTCGTCGGTCTCTCCCGATCCGTGCAAGATACGGAAATCCTCGATGATTTTCGGATCACGCAACCAGCGCGCGCCGATACCTCGGATCAGCGGATGCAGCGTCCCAGCATAAAGGGTGGCGCGCCACAACGGCACCCCCTCGCCGAGCAGGCGCCAGCACAGCTCGTCAAAGAACTCGACATGGCTGTCGATATGCGGGCCGTCGCTCAGAATCCAGCGATCGATCCTGCCACCGGGTATCGGCGCACCGAGGCCGGTGTAGACGCCTTCGGTGCGAAAGAACTCTTCGCCGCTCGTCGTCGTGTCGGGCGGAAGGTCCAAGGGCATGCTCGTATCCATTCGCGCAGCGGGGTCAGCGGGCACGCGAACGCGGCCGTTCTGCGTCATAAATAGGGTGGCTCGCTTTGGTTGCGATGGGCGGGCCGTTCCCTCGCCGGCCAAACGTCGTCTAATGTGGCGTTCACGAATGCGACATTGGGGAGAGCAAACGATGGCCGGCTTTACCACCCGACCCGAGATCCGCGGCACCTTCGGCGTCGTCGCCTCGACGCATTGGCTGGCTTCTGCCGTCGGCATGAGCATTCTCGAAAAGGGCGGCAACGCGTTTGATGCGGCGGCCGCCGCGGGTTTCACGCTGCAGGTAGTCGAGCCGAGCACGAACGGCCCGCTCGGCGAGGCGCCGATGCTGGTGTGGAGCGAAGCGAACCGGCGCTGCGACATGATCTGCGGCCAGGGTGTCGCGCCCCAAGCCGCGACGATCGCCAGGTTCCGCGAGCTCGGGCTCGATCTGATCCCCGGTACGGGCCTCTTGGCCGCTGCGGTGCCGGCCGCGTTTGGCGCCTGGATGCGGCTGTTGCGCGACTACGGCACGATGCCGCTGGCCGAGATCCTGGCACCGGCGATCGGCTATGCCGAGAACGGCTACCCAATGGCGCGCCGCGTCAGCGACACGATCGCTGTCGTTGCCGAAATGTTCCGGCGGGAATGGCCGAGTTCGGCCGCAGTCTACCTGCCGCGCGGCATCCCACCCGAGCCTGGGCGGCTGTTCCGCAATCCCGCACTTGCCGCCACCTACCGCCGCGTCCTGGCAGAAGCCGGCGACGGGACGCGCGAGAACCAGATCGAGCGCGCCCGCACCGCCTGGTATCGCGGCTTTGTCTCCGAGGCCATCGACCATTTCTGCCGGCACGAGAGCGTGCTGGATTCTTCCGGGCGGCGCCATCGCGGGCTCTTGACCGGCGACGATCTTGCGCGTTGGGAGGCCCCAGTCGAGGCACCCGTCACCTTCGACTATCATGGTTACACCGTGGCCAAGGGCGGACCATGGAGTCAGGGCCCGGTGTTTCTGCAGCAATTGGCACTTCTACAGGGGTTCGATCTCGACGATCTCGATCCGTTGGGTGCCGATTTCGTCCATATCGTCGTCGAATGCGCCAAACTCGCCTTCGCCGACCGCGAGGCCTGGTATGGCGACCCCGATTTTGTCGATGTGCCGATGCGCACCCTGCTCAACCGCGGCTACAACGACGGGCGGCGCAAGCTCGTCGGCGAGCGGGCCTCGCTCGAGCTGCGTCCCGGCCGCCCGGAAGGCCGCACCCCTCGCGTGCTGGTCGGGGGCCATGAGGCGGTGATCACCGGCGCCGGGATCGGTGAGCCGATTTTAGGCGAGCCGGCGACGAGCCCGCTCGGCGTTGTTGCCGGTGATACGTGCCATGTCGATGTCGTCGATGGCTGGGGCAACATGGTTTCGGCCACACCCAGCGGCGGCTGGCTGCAGAGTTCGCCAGTTATCCCCGAGCTCGGCGTTGGTCTCGGGTCACGCATGCAGATGTTCTGGCTCGAGGAGGGGCTTCCGGCGAGCCTCGAACCCGGCAAGCGCCCGCGCAGCACGCTGTCGCCGTCGATGGCGTTCAAGAGCGGCGAGCCCTACCTCGCCTTCGGCACTCCGGGCGGCGACCAGCAGGACCAATGGTCGGTCTTGATGTTCCTGCATCATGTCCATCACGGCATGAACCTGCAGGAGGCGATCGACTGCCCGGCGTTTCACAACGAGCACATGCCGAGTTCGTTCTACCCGCGCGCGGCACATCCTGGCCTGGTGGCGCTCGAAGCCCGCTTCCCGGAAGCGACGCGCGCGGCGCTGGCGCGCCGTGGCCACCGACTGCGGGTCGGCGAGGCATGGTCGGAAGGGCGCCTCTCCGGTTGCGCGCGTGAGACGACCCCGGAAGGCACGGTGCTGAAGGCCGCCGCCAACCCGCGCGGCATGCAGGGTTACGCCGTCGGGCGGTGAGAGCGAACATCGCGACGACCGTCAGGTGGTAAACCGTCAGGGCGGTAAGACGCATAACTAAAACGCTGACGTTGCTCCCCCTCGCCCCGCGTGCCGGGGAAAGGACGGGGTGAGGGGCCTTTGTTCGCTTGCGTAAGGGCCCGCCGGCAAGCGTTGCCCTTTACCCGGCATCCGCGCGGCACGCGACGCTCTACGAGGAAGCTGACCGAAGAGGCATGGCGGGTATAATCTCCGCGTCATGCCCCGCCTCAGCATCAACCTCAACAAGATCGCGCTCCTGCGCAATTCACGGCGTACCGGCGTTCCGGACGTGCTCCGCTTTGGCCGGATCGCCCACGACTCCGGCGCCGACGGGCTGACCGCCCATCCGCGACCCGACGAGCGGCATATCCGCCGCACCGACGTGCTCGGGCTGGCGGAGCTAATGAGGCCCTGGCGGCCCGGGTTTGAGCTCAACCTCGAAGGCTATCCCGACCGCCGTTTTCTCGACATCGTGGCCGAGGTAAAGCCGGAGCAATGTACTTTGGTGCCCGACGCTCCCGAAGCCTTCACCTCGGAGGATGGCTGGAAGCTCGACCCGGCGCAACACCGCCTCGTCGACGCGGCGCTCAACGAACTGAAGCCGCTCGGCTGTCGCGTGATTCTTTTCGTCGATCCGGACCCCGCTGCGGTTGCCCCGGTGCACAACACCGGCGCCGACGGGATCGAGATCTACACCGGCGCTTACGCTGCGGCTTTCCGCGCCGGCACTCCGCAAGCCCTATTGCAGGCCTGCGCCGCGACCGCCGCGCGTGGTGCCGAGCTCGGCCTCGTCGTCAACATCGGCCACGATCTGAACCTCGACAATCTGCCGCCGCTAACCGGCGCTCTGCCAGAGTTTGCCGAAGCCTCGATCGGACATGAGCTGACCGCCGACGCGCTGGTGATGGGTTTTGCCGCGGCGGTGCGCGCCTACAAGGCCGCGCTGAGCCCCGGCCGCTCGGCATGACAATGCGGCCTCGATAGGCACCGGCGATGCGATATGTGAGGCGGGTATTGCAGCCGGGCGAGACGATCGTCTATTCGACAAGACTTCATTGGCGGGTCTATATCCACACGATATTGCTGCTGATTGCATGCATTATTCTCGCCGGCGCCGCGGTGGCTACGAGTGATAATCAAGGCATCAGCCTGGCCTTGGGGATTGCGGCGGTCATATTCGCGCTGCTGGCGCTGTCGGCTGGACTACGTGCGTTCATCCGGCGCGCGACAACCGAGCTGGCGGTAACTGACCACCGAGTCATCTACAAATCCGGTCTGCTTTCCCGGCATACGATCGAGATGAACCGCGACAAGGTCGAGAGCGTCGATGTCGACCAGACCCTCCTGGGCCGCATTTTCGGCTATGGCACGGTTATTGTGCGCGGCACCGGCGGCAGCCTCGAGCCGATCCGTAATATCGGCGATCCGCTGAGCTTTCGCACCCACATCACCGCCAGCCCAGCGACTTAGGGTACATATCATGAGCTTGGCACCAGGGTGGTTGGAAGGCGACTCTCGACCCGGTGCGTACCTTCACCGCCGCCCTTGGCGGCGGCGGCCCGTGCCCCGCAATGCCCGACCGTCTTCGCCCTGGGGATCGACGGATCGGCACGAACCGTCATTCACTTACGCGTCGTGGGTCGGCCGAGGTGCGCCAGGAACCAGGAGCGGACGCGTGAAACTGATGGGTTTCAACCGACCCATCCCTCACCAGTTGAGCATAAACCGGCACCATTCGCGGCAAAGATCAGGATGTAGGGTAGCGAGCGAACTTCATTCCGCACTGCCAAATGCTCCCGAGGGAGCGTGAGCGCGAGGGATCAAGGGCAACACGAACTTCGGCAAGATCGGGCGCGGCCTAGACGATGAAATCCCGCGCCATCAGCAACGCACCGAGTGCGAAGACGACATCGCCTGGAAGACGCATCCACTGCCAGAACAGGGGCGTGTCGTAGAACTCCTGGCTCCGGGCACAGGCGAGCCCGTGTTCGTAGACGGCATCGAGTTGCGGCCAGCCGATCGGGAAGAAATTGAGCAGAATCCAGAGAACCACGCCGCCATTGTAGAGCCAGAAGGCCCACAGCCCGATCCGCTCGCCGAACGGGTGCTCGTCGGCAGCAGCATATTGTAAGCTAAAATAGATCAGTCCGATCCCGAGCAGCCCGAAGGCGCCGAACAGCGCCGTGTGGGCATGGTTCAGTGTCAGAAAGGTGCCGTGTTCGTAGTAGTTGATGAGCGGGGCATCAAGGGTGCCGCCGCCGAACACCCCCGGCGCCGACGAAATTCCAGAACGCGGCGCCGATAATGTAGGTGTAGGCGAGCCCGTACTTGAATTCCCGCTCCGCCTTGATCAGTCGCCGTTGCTGGATCGCTTCGATGACCAGCAGCACGAGCGGCAGCACCTCGATGAACGAGAACATTGTGCCGAGTGGAACCCACATACCAGGCTCGCCCGCCCAATAGAGCGGGTGCCCGGTGCCGAGCACGCCGTCTAGAAAGATCAGGATTAGCCCAAGATAGACTGATCGTTCAGCAAGCTGACGCGAGACCAAGCCGACCGCCATCAGAAGATAGGCGCTAATGACCGCGGCGAAGAACTCGAACGACGGCTCGACCCAGAGATGGACCACCCACCAACGCCAGAAATCTATCGAGCCCAGCCAAGCAGCCGCCATTCCCTCTTGGTCGTGTCTTCAGGTCCGACCCCTCTTTTCGAATTCATAGGAGCCCACGCGAATCCGTTCCGCGTCTTCCCGGGCTCGGGCTCGATCGGAACGCGGGTATCGCATCGGATGAACCGCACGAAAGCTGATTGCAGTACGGTTCCTTGCATTAATCGCGGCAACGCACAGTGTCAGTTTGAGCCGTTCTGCGGAAAATCACCCGCGCACCTATCACAGGCGCCGTTCTGTCTCGCCGCGGGCGCGCCCTTCCCTCGTATACATATGGATCCATTAAATACAGCCATTTATCTGCGCGGCGCGTGTCATTGCCAAATCGAATGGCGATGGTCGAGCCCGCTCTCTTCGCCCACAAGCTTCAGCTTGAACTTCGCGCAAAGCTATTACTCGCTCTGGGTCATGTGGGCGCCTTTTTCAGCCACAGAGCGTTTCATAGCGAGTACCAAGAACGCGACCGCAAAGGTCAACACGGCGACCATCCAAAAGATATCGAAATAGGCAAGCGAAGACGCCTGCTGCTGGCGCACATTTTCGAGTTCCTGCCAAGCAAATTGCTGCGCCGCGACCGGATCGGCGGTCTGCTGGAGGAAGAACGCCTGCCCACGCGCGATGAAAGAATTGGCGGCCGCGTTGAAGGGATCGAGATACTCGCCGAGACGTAGAGTGTGGAATTGATCACGCCGCTCTTGGAAGGTTTGAGCCAACGACACCCCGACGCTGCCTCCCTCGTTGCGCAGGAGACTCAATAAGCCGACAGCAGCACCACGCAACGCCATTGGCGTATAGAGATAGGCGGCGACATTCGCGGGAGCAAAGCACATCGCCAGTCCCGCGACCACGAGCACGCGAGGCCAGACGGCCTGGCCCGGGCTGATGTCCAGGTTCAGTTGGGACATCCAATAATTCCCGGCGGTCATGATCAGCAGCCCGGCTGCGATCAGCCAGCGAGCATCCATTCTCAGGCCAATCAGGCACCCGATAATAGGCATCGTTATCACCGCAAAGATGCCACCCGGCGACATGATCAGCCCGGCGCTCAGCGCATCGTAACCAAACAGGGACTGAAGCAGGCCGTTCAACGACAGGGTGGCTGCATAGAGCGCAAGGTAAGCGCAAAAGATGATGATGCAGCACGCGGTAAAGTTGCGTTCGCGCAGCGGTCGGAAATTGACCACGGGGTTGCGGTGACGCATCTCCCAAAAGATCAATGTAACCAAACCCACGATGAAGAAAATGGCCAGAGTCTGGACGCGCCAGAACGAATCCCCCAGCCAGTCCCATTCCTGGCCCTTGCTGAGCATCACTTCCCAAGAGACCATGACGATGACCAGCAGTGACAAGCCGATCGAGTCAAAATGAAACGGCTGCTTTCTCAATTCCATGCGCTGGGCGGTAAGATATTCCGGATCGCGAAGTAGGGCATAACACCCAACAAACGCCAGGAGACCGACGGGCACGTTGATCCAAAAGACCCAGCGCCATGAGTAGGAGTTGGTTATCCAGCCGCCCAGGGTTGGACCGACGATCGGCGCGATCAAGGCAGCGAAGCCAAACAATGTCATCGCGACGCCTTGCTTTTCCACCGGGAAGACGTCCAGGAGCACCCCCTGGCTGCTGGGCTGCAGACCGCCGCCCGCAAGCCCCTGTATGACACGGAACAGGATGAGCTGACCGAGACTTCCGGCCATTCCGCACAGCAGGGAACTGAAGGTAAATATCGCCATCGACGCCAGAAAGTAGTTGCGGCGACCGAGATGCGCGCTCAGCCACCCGGTAATCGGCAGGATGACGGCATTGGCGGCAAGGTAACTGGTGATAACCCACTCGCCATCATCGACGGTAGCCGACAGGCCACCGACGATATAGCGTAGCGCTACCACAGCTATGGTGGTGTCGAGCACCTCCATGAAGGTCGGCACCACCACGACGGCGGCCACCAGCCAGGGATTACCAGCCGCACGGGATCTAACAGGCGAAAGCGCCGCGACTGTCACTTGTCCGTGCTCAGCGGGCTCTGGGGCGAGCCGGTAGTTTGCGATCGAGGCGCATAGGTTTGTAAAAATTTCCCGGCGTCTGGTCCGGTAGGCGGCTTGTTGATGAAGACGTACGGAACAACGGAAGTCCCGGTGAACAAAGTGTCTTTGTCCGGGTCGTATCCTTCGAGGTCAATCCGGACCGGCAGCCGCTGTACCACTTTAACGAAGTTGCCCGTTGCATTCTGCGCCGGCAGCAATGCGAGTGTCGAACCGGTCCCCATCGTAAAGCCGGAGACCCTGCCCTTGAATACGTGCCGGCCGCCGTACATGTCGACATAGAGATCGGCAGCCTGGCCGATGCGTAAGTCGCGCAGCTGCGTCTCTTTGAAATTGGCGTCGACCCAGATATCGTGGAGCGAGCGGATCGCAATCAGATTTTGGCCAATTTGAACGTAGTCGCCCGAATTGACGTTGCGGCGCGTGACGACGCCGTCAATCTCCGCGACGATGTCACAGTAACGAAGATCCAGTTCGGCCTGAGCGAGATCGCGGTTGGCGACTTCGAGTTTAGCCTCGGCCTGTTTGACGGCCGGAGCCTCGGTCGCGAGCTGAGCGAAATAGCTATCGATGTCTCCCTGTTTTGCGAACTCGTCGAGCATCTGCTTTGGGCTCTGAGCATACGAATGGATAACACCGAGCTGCGCGGCGCTCTGGATAAGGTCTGCCTGCGCCTCGAGGACAGAAGAAAAGGTCTGATCCAGATCTGGCGGCACTTGGCCCAGATCCTCGCCGCTACCGGGTTGCGCCGGCAGCCCCAAAGAGGCACGGGCTTGGTAAACTTCGGCCAGGTCTTCGTTGACTTGTGCGTCGGCAGTCGAGAACGTTTTTTGCGCCCGATCATACTCCTGACGGCTTTCAGCCGGGGTCCCGAGCAGTTGCTTTGCCCGATTGAAGTCAATTTGTGCCAATGTCAGCACCGCCTTGTCCTTATCGAGAGCGGCGACGCGAGCGTGCAAAAGGGCTGTTTGGTTGTCGAGGTCCTCCACGGCGCGCTGCAATTTCCAGCGCCGGCTTCTGGCTTCTGCTTCAATACTGCGGGCCTCCGCTTTAGCCGCCTGCAGGTCCGCCTCTGCGGTGTCGACCGCCGCCTTCTTCCGAGAGACCGCGATCCGATATGGCTCCTTGTCCAGTTCGGCGAGAAGTTCTTCCTTCCGTACGCGGTAATTGTCATCCACCAGAACCCGGGAAATCTGGCCGCTGACGCGGGGAGCAACGAATGTCACATGCCCGTTCACGTATGCGTCGTCCGTCGAGACAGTGTTGAGCATCTCCCGGATCCAGGGAATACCCAACACGCAGACTGCTGCGAGAACTAGGACCCCTAGCACGCCGATCAGCACTTTGCGCCTCCGCGAAGACTGCCGACCCGGCGGTGGGATTGTCAGAGGCGGTTTGGTTCCGTGCTCAACCAAAACGTCGTCGCCTGGGGCGCGAGTCTCGATCCGACCCGCGTCCTCCCTATTCACATCCCGGTTCTCAGTTATCTCAACTGGCATGGCATCCAACCGCGTCTTTGAGGTGAATCCCCCCATTCCGGGTGGGTTGCGGTGTGATGATCGCCTCTTAGGGCGCCTCGGGCAACTGGTGCCGCGCGCACCCGAGGGCTGCAAGATTCAGCCCCGCGCACCCGGCGCGGGTAGGAAGCGCCAGATATTATCCCATTAGCAAAAGCGAGACTGATCGCGCTTCACTTGCGACGCGTGGAGTGCAACTCTTGTTTTTTCCACCACTGAGGCTGATGCGATGAAGATATCCGGGATCCGCTCTTCGATCGTTGCCCTTCCAGCCGACGAGCCGCTTGCCGACGCGGCTGAAAACCCGAACGCGACGCGGCTCTTCGTGACGTTGCAGGTCGACACCGATGAAGGGGCCGTCGGCGTTGGTGTGACCTACTTTGGCGGCGCCCTGACCGGCGCGCTGCGCAGCGCGGTCGACGAGTTCGGCGCGATGGCGATCGGCGAGGACCCGCTGCGTGTCGAGGCGATCGCGGCAAAGCTGCGCGCCGCCGCCGGTTCCGCCGGACCCGGCGGCATCTTCCACCTGGCCTTGTCGGCGATCGACATGGCGCTGTGGGACATCCGCGGCAAAGCGCTGAACCTGCCGCTGTGGAAACTGTTGGGCGGCGCCCGCGAGCGCGTGCCGACCTATGCCAGCGGCGCCTTGACACGCGGGCTGTCGCTCGACCGGGTCGTGGCCGCCGCAGGGCGGCTCAAGGAGCGGGGGTTTCGCGAGATGAAAACCCAGTTGGCGCTGCCCGGCGAGACCACGCCCGCCAAGGAGGTCGAGCGCATGCGGCGGGTGCGTGAGGCGATCGGGCCCGACATCAAGCTGATGTGCGACATCAACCAGCGCTGGAGGGTCGAGCAGGCGATCGACATCGGACGCCGGGTCGAAGACGCCGGGGTCGGTTTGTTCTGGCTCGAGGACGTGACGACGGCGGACGATTTTGCCGGGCTCGCGCGAGTGACCGCTGCGTTGTCGACGCCGGTGACCGGCGGCGAATACGTCTGGGGCATCGTCCCGTTCCGCCATATGGTCGAAAGGCACTCGGTCGACATTGTCATGATCGACCTGGTGCGGGTCGGCGGCATCACGCAGTGGATGAAGGTCGCCGGCATGGCCGAAGCCTTCAATTTGCCGGTGGTCAGCCATCTGATTCCCGAGGTCCATGTCCACCTGATCGGCGCGGTGCCGAACGGGCTGACGGTCGAATACATGCCATGGCTGGTGCGCCTCTTCGAAGAGGTGCCGCGGCCACAGAACGGCGAGCTCGTCATGCCGACCGCACCCGGTCTCGGCCTCAAATTCGACCAGGCCACCCTCGAGCGCTATGGTGTTGCCTAAGGTCGTGGTCGGATATCGTATAAGAAACGTGTCGGACAGCGACGACAGAGCACATTCGGAGTTGAACGGGGATGGCGGATCCGGTCGTTCTGATCGTCGACGACAACGACGATAATCGCTTCACCCTGTCGATGCGGCTCGAAGCCTGCGGTTACGAAAACATCGTGACCGCCGAGAATGGGCGCGAGGCGCTCGAAAAGATGCGTCAGGGGCCAGTCGATCTCGTCCTCCTCGACATCATGATGCCGGAGCTCGACGGCTATGGCGTGCTCGAGGAGCTGCGCACGGATACCGCGTTGCGCGATGTACCTGTGGTGATGATCTCGGCCATCGAGGACATCAACAGCGTCGTCCGTTGCATCGAGCTCGGCGCTACCGATTACCTGACCAAGCCCTTCAATCCGGTGCTGCTGAAGGCGCGGGTCGACAGCTGCATCGAAAAGGCGCGCTGCAAAGCGCAAGAGGCAGCGCATCTCGCGCGCATCGAAAGCGCGAAGCGGCGCGCCGACGAAGTCTTGACCACGGTGCTGCCGCGCTCGATCGCCCGCCCCCTGAAGCTCAACAGCCGGCTCGCGCCACAACGCTATGAGGACGTGGCGGTACTATTCTGCGACGTCGTCGGGTTCACCGCCTATTCCGAAAAACACCCGCCGGAGACCGTCTTTGCCGAACTGGAGGCGCTGGTCGACCGTTTCGAGGAGATCGCGCAGGGGAACGGTCTCGAAAAGCTCAAGACCGTGGGCGACGCCTTTATGGCGACTGCAAACCTGTTGTCGCCGCACGACGAGCCAATGCAGGCCGCGGTCGCCTGCGCGCTAGACATGGTGGCGGCTGCTCAGACGGTTCGCGCCGATTGGGCGGTGCGCATCGGCATCGACTTCGGGCCGGTCACGGCGGGCATCATGGCAAGCGGCAATTCCAGTTCGACGTCTGGGGCGACACGGTCAACACCGCGGCGCGGATCGAGGAACACGGCCGCCCGGGCAGCGTCAATGTCAGCGGCCGCGCCTGGCTGCAATTGCGCTCTCGGGCGCAGGGCCGCTCGCTGGGTTTGTCGACCTCAAGGGGAAGGAAAAGATCGAGGTGGTCGAGTGCGTCGGGCTCCGAGAATGATTACTCCGGCGTGTGGGCCAGACGAGCTTGACACCGTGACGATTGCCGCGGCGAATTGACGAACCCTCCCCCGCGATGGGGGAGGGTTTGGGTGGGGGTGACGAAACGACTGGGCTCCGGTGAAAAAGCATCCTGCGGACGGCGCGCATGACCGTGCCCGAGCCCTACGGGCAGAATATGACCGATGCCGAGAGAAGCATCTGGCAAATTCTGCGATCGTTACAAATCGACCATCATCGCTTCCGTAGGCAGGTGCCGTTCGGGCTGTTTATTGCCGATTTTGTTTGCCACGACGCGCCTCTGATCATCGAAATTGACGGTGGCCAGCCCCGCCGAGGCGAAACGGACGCGCTTGCTCGAAGATCAAGGCTATCGAATCCTGCGCTTTTGAAACAATGAGGTGCTGTCAAACCTCGAAGGCGTGTGTGCGATGATCGCCCGGGATCTGCGGCGTCACCCCCACCCTGTCCCCCCCATCATGGGGGCGGGAACGCGCTGACAATCCGTGAATACGTCGGGCCCCGCCAGGAGGGTAAATCAGAGGGCACTTTCGAGATCGGTTTCTGCAAAATCCTCGCCCACATAAAGCAAAGGGCACGAGTGCTCTTTGGCGACTTCATACGCAAAGCAATCGCCAAAGTTCAAACCCGCCGGATGCGCACCTCTTCCCCATCGCGCGTAGGCTGCCGCGATCCGGCGTGCCGAGGCCGGTGTTACCGATACGATCTCGAAGCCGAGCCCTTCGATCATGCGGGTCACTTCTTCTCCGACGTTACGCCGGGCGGCGACGATCAAGGCTTCGGCAACGGTGCCGGCCGAAATCAGCAGTTCGGGCTCCTCCTCCAAGGCGGCCTTGCACCCCTCGGCTTCTGCCTCGTGCAGCACGATCGCCATCAATGCTGAGGTGTCGACCGCCATCATCGCGGCAGACCTTGTTCATCGTACAGAAAATCCTGACTGCGAGCGGCCGGCTCGCCGGCAGTCGCCTTCGCTGCGGCGGACGCCTGTACCTCTTCGAGTAGCCGGCGCCGGGCCTGCCGGTCGATCAGTCCCTTGATCGCCACGAACCGCACCACAGCGTGGCCATGCCTGGTCAGAACAACCTCTTCCCCGGCTTCGGCGCGGCGGATCAATTCCGTCAACTGCGCTTTGGCGTTGGTCACTGCAACCCGCATCGCTGATCCGCTCGCGAATTTAACACCAGCAATATAGACCAGTATCCGGTCCATTTCAACCGCGGGGCCTGGTTGCGTTGATACCTGGTTCCCGACAGCGGATTTAGCGTATGGACACGGCGGCAGACGAAGTTAAGCTAGCTCCTAGAACGACACTGGCCGGCGGGACCGCGCCGGCCAGGCCGCCGTTCGGCGGTCTATGACTCGAGCGTCGAGGCCGTCACGGCGGTTGAAGGTTCTTAGGAACATTAGGCGGCTGCCTCCACAGGGGTGAGGGATCCCGGGTCCGACTAACTGGGCTGGCTCGCACCAAGAAAACACCGACCTCTGTGCCGACGGTGCGATAGCCTATCCCAACCTCCCACCCGTTTCATATCCTGTGGGTCGGAAACTTCGGTGGGGGGCTAATTAGTATCAACCCGCTCGCTGTCGCGGCGACGGGCCGCTCGGCATCGTCAGCCATCTGCACCGCCACGTGCGGTAATTTGATCTGTCATTTCTTTGGCGGGCGAAAATCCTGATCCGGAAAAGTAGTGGTGCCGGTTGGCGGCTGGATCACGATCGCCGCGCGATCGTAACTCTCGTGGCAAGCGTTGCACGACGCCGTCAGCTGTCCGTAAGCCGCACTGAACTGGTTAGCATCCTTAGCCTGGATAGCCCGATCGACTGCGGCGAGTGGTTCCTTGACCGTCGATGTGATCAAATCGGGGATCGAAAGATCCCGGTATTTCGGCAGGATCTCGGCGATGTCGGCCAGAGTTTCGCGCAGCTGATTGAGCTCATAGGCGGCATAGGACCAGTTCTGCTCACTCCCCGCGAGACCGAGCTTGATATGGCGTGGCTGCACGAACGCGGTCATCAAATCGCCCAGCGCGGCAGGGTGTTGCGCGTTAGCCGGGCCCGCTGCTCCGAGTGCCGCGATCACCGCGATCACAGCGATCGACTGATTAGATCTGTTCATGGCTTGTAGCTCCTCGCGGGAGGAGGGCGACCTCCGCGCGGCGGTTTAGCGGCTGACCCACGGTAGTGGGCGTGTGATATGCGCCATCCGCCATTACCGGACGGGAAGGGCGCGTTTCGCTGCTTCAAGCCGCCGGGAAAAGCGGTGACAAGTAGCGGGGCCCCGGGCTTGTGTGATCCTCGATGCCGCGGACGCCCGGGATGTTCTCGGCGGCAACCCGGAGCGCCTTTCTCTCCTCGTCCGATCCGACGGTTCCCCAGAGATGCACGATGCCGTCCGAGACCACGACATTCGCTTCGGCGGCCCTCGCCCATTCTTGCTGGTGCAGCTCGGCGAGCAATCGCTCGCGGATCAGGCGGTCGCCCTCTTCGTCGGCGGTCGTCGCGCCGCCGCTGGCCAACACCTGGAGCAGATCCGCGCGGCTGACGATGCCGACAATCTTGCCGTCATGCACAACCGGGACCCGCTTGATCCGTTTTGTCTCCATCAGTTCGGCGATCTCGCCGAGGCTGGCCAATTCACCGACACTAACCACCTCCCGGGTCATCATGTCCTCCACCCGCCGGGCGTGCGACTTGATGTATTCCGCCGCCAGTCGGGAATTTGCGGACCACCACTCGCTCCAGCGCGAGCGCCGGCGCTCGGTCCCGGTCTCCGCCCGGCGCAGAAGGTCGCCCTCGGTTACGATTCCGACGAGCTGCCCTTCTCGGTCGAGCACTGGAACACCGCTGATGCGTAGATTGATCATTAGCCTTGCGACCTTTTCGACTGTCGTGTCCGGTGTTGTGGTCGCCACCCCCCTGACCATGACATCTCTTGCTCTCATCCGTCTCTCCTCTCGTGGCTGGGGTCAAGCTACCCGTGCCGACGACAGCGGCTTTGATGTGGATCAACGCAACATTTCTCTAGCAAGGGATGATCGACAATGGTTTTGCGCATCTGCCGAAGGGGGCGATATGGCTCGCCGAATGCCTGCACGAGCTGATCGTGTACCCCAAGAGAAGCACGACGACCTAGTCCCCCCGGACACTTCGTTCCAGGGGCGACCGCGCAGATGCTCGATTGGCTCAAGCAAGGCGGCCGCGAACCGCAGGACTGGATTTGGCAAGTTTGTAAGCAGCGTCCGCAAGCCCAGCAGGCAAGGGCTTCGCAGACGTCAAAGCTGTCGCCGTTGTCGACATTGTTGCGCCGTCTCCGACGGTGCTGACGACGGCTGGCATACGACAGCGGTCGACGAACATCAAGGGCTCAAAGCCGGTTAACGAGGACGAAGATGGTGCGCATCGTTATGCTTGTCGGCATTCTAGCTGCGGCTGCTTGCGCCGCGAATGCCCAGGACCCCTCCGGCAACTCTGAGGCTGGGCGTGTCTATGCGCGCGAGGTGTGCGCGCCGTGCCATGCAGTTACTGCCGAGCAGGCTTCCCAACGAATTATCACTGTCGCCCCGGATTTCCAGACGATTGCTAACACATCGGGAATAACTGCGACCGCGCTTCGCGCTTTTTTGCAGACGCCGCACCCGAAGATGCCAAATCTGATCCTGACGCCGGAGCAATCGGCGGACGTGATCGCCTTCGTGCTCAGTCTGCGGGACCGACAACCGAAAGCAAAACCCTGAACCATGTTTGATGCCGGTGACCGACACGATTGCGCGCGGCGTAGCCCGTTCCGGGTTAGCGATATTCGATGCGGTTCAGCGGAGCGTCTCGATGTAGCCGACCAAATCGTCAATCTCTACCCGTGTCAGCGAGAGGTCCGGCATTGCACCATGCGGATGCGACAGGAAGGCGCGCAGCTGGTCGGCGGTTCTGGCGTGTGCAATCGTTGGAAAGCTCGGGGGACCCTGCTGAACGTTGCCGGTAGGGCTGCCGCCGATCACGTGGCAATTGGCGCACCACTGCTGGGCGAGTTGGCTGCCCTTGGCGGCATCCGCGCGCGCGAGACGGGTGGTAGAGGCTGCAAGCAATAGGCATACCAGCACGGCGGCGGTGCGCCTGTAGCGTACAGCCATCGCCCTCCGCGATCGAGATCTGCCCGAGAGCAGCGGCATCAGCCTTGGGGTCGCGGCTCTAAAGACCTGCATAGCTGTTTTGCGGCCTCGCTAAGCTCGGTTCGGTGTTGCTCGTCCAGTTGATCGCGAGAAGCCAGGGACTTGGCGAGCTCGACGAGAATGTCCGCCAAGAGCCCGTAGTGCAGATGCATCACTGCCTCGCGCCGATCCTCCCCGGGCCGCACCAGCCTGACGGCGACGCTGTCGTCATCGGCATACGCGTCGAATTGTGAATGCCGACCAAAGCTGCCGATATAGGCCTTGTCGGGAAAATCGACGGAAACCTCAAGCCTTGTCGCTGATCGGGTGCAATGACATGTGTTGATCTCCCTGGATAATTTGCTGGGCTAGCCCAAGAGGGTAGCTCCGACCCGCCGCATGTGGTCTTCGACCCGCCGAACGCCGGGAATGTTCTCGGCGGCAACAACGAGTGCCCGCTTCTCCTGTTCGGACAGATAGGAGGACCACAAATGCACGACGCCGTCCTTGACGGTCACGTTCGCCGGAGAGCCCTCGGCCCATCTTTGCGCCTTCAGCTCGGCCAACAGCTTTTCCCGGATGGCGCGGTCATCGGCTCCCGGGCCGCTCGGGGGTTCGTCGATCGTCATGGCAAGAGCCTGCACGAGGTTAGCCCGGCTGACGATCCCGACGAGCTTGCCGTCCCGCACCACAGGAACGCGCTTGATCCGGTTCGCCTCCAGCAAAAGGGCGATATCGGCGACGGAGGTCGTCTCGGTGACGGCGAGGATATTGCGGGTCATGACGTTTTTCACTTTGGCGCTGTGCGACTTGATGTAGTCACCGGCGAGCCGGTTCGTCGATGCCATCATGTCGAGCCACCAGGCGCGGCGGCGCTCGGTCCCGGTTTCGGCGCGATGCAACAGATCACCCTCGCTGACCATGCCGATTACTTGGTTGTTCTTGTCGACGACCGGGACCGCGCTGATCCCACGCGCGGCCAGAAGTCTCGCAACTGCCGGTACAGTCGCATTCTCGTCGACCGAGATTACTTCACTCGTCATGACGTTGACAGCGTGCATCGGGTCACCTTGGGCCATTTGGTGAGTAGCAGAATATTAGGCTGCCCACTTCCCGCATTGACCCAGATCAATTCATGGCGCCCTGGTCGAAATAGAATTTGGCATCAAGGCAAAAACCTGAGACTCCGTCGCATACGGTATCGCCGAGATGCTACGCGC
The DNA here is from genome assembly GCA_963703745.1 of uncultured Alphaproteobacteria bacterium. Lineage (GTDB taxonomy): Bacteria > Pseudomonadota > Alphaproteobacteria > ATCC43930 > CGMCC-115725 > AP-15. The sequence goes on from CAVPFL010000006.1 coordinate 90,516, forward strand.
GAAAGCGCGCTCCACTAGCATAGGGCCCAGTAATGAGAAACATATCGGACATCGTCAGGAACCAGAATCCGGTCACGCTTCCCCCGAGTGCCACGGTAAGAGAGGCCTGCCGCCACATGCGCGACCGACGCGTTGGTGCGGTCCTTGTGACCGAGGGCGATCGCCACCTGTTGGGCATTTTCACGGGACGTGATGCCGTTCACCGCGTGCTGGCGGAAGGCAAAAGCGCGGCTAGGACGAAGCTGGCCGAGGTCATGACACGCGAACCCGACACAATGCCGCCCGGCAAGACGGCGATCGAAGCGTTGCGGCTGATGGAGGATGGGCGCTTCCGCCACGTGCCGGTCGTCGCCGGGGGCAGGGTCGTGGGCATTGTTTCACGCTGCGATTTCAGCGGCATCGAACTGGATCGCCTGGACGAAGAGACCGGTCTGTGGGAGCGGATCTGACGGCCGAAATCAACGCACGACCACGGAGCCGGAAGCGAGGTTGTGCGCTGAGCCCAATCGAGCGCGATCCAGCCCGGTGGATGACGTACGTTCGCCCGAGCTCTTCACGTCCTCGTCGTCGTCCTGTGGATCGGCGGTGTGGCCTTCGTGACGACGGTATTACTGCCGGCAGTGCGTGATCTCCGTGCCCCAGGTGAGAGGGTCGTCTTCTCCGAGACCGTCGAGCGGCGTTTTGGCAATCAGGCACGCGTCACGACTTTGCTTGCCGGGCTCTCGGGCCTTTACATGGTCGTTCGGCTCGATTTGGGGGGCCGTTTTCTCTCGGTGGAATACTGGTGGATGCACGCGATGGTGGCGGCGTGGCTAGTGTTCACCTTGATGCTGTTCGTCGCCGAGCCGCTGTTCCTCGATCGATGGCTGCTCGCCCGCGCCAAGGCTCGGCCGGAAGCGACCTTCAGGCTCATCGAACGGCTGCATTGGATCCTGTTGGCTCTCAGCCTGATCACTTTGATTGGCGCCGTTCTCGGCAGCCACGGGATCCTGATCATCGGATAAGCGTGCCCCGGACGACCGCAACGGCCCGGGTATGTTTTCAAACGTATCGTGGGTCCCTCGGGTGCTCGATCTTCCCCGCGGTTTACCAGACGATATTGTCGTTCTCCTCATACTGAGGGTTGCCCATTGATCTGGATCAAGGCGGCCCTGACGACATCCGGTCAGAGTTCAATTTGAAATACATCGAGATGGTCGACATGTTGACAGCCCGCTTCCTAGATCGGAGGACAATCGACAAAGCTTATCCTCTGGTACGCAATATCGTTCCGGACATGACCACCGCTCGTTGGATGCAGTTCGTTCGTCCTCACCTTGTGTCCCGCTCGCCGGATTGGCCGCGTGGTGTGATGACGATCCAAAATGCGAGCGGTTATATCCTCTCCCTATTCGCGTTTGAGGTTCGCGCCGACCTCCACGAAAGCCGTATTTTCTACATGGATCACATCATGATCCCCAACTTGCCGGGCCGCGGGATGCTTTGGGCCTCTACGATCGGCGCCGCCGAACGGCTGGCGGAGATGAATGGTTGCCGCGCGATTTGGGCCGAGTTCCGAGGCGGCGCGGAACGCTCGGACAAGGACCTTCTGACGTCGCTCGAGAAATCGGGGTATGCTCCAGCAGGTGTACGAGCATTTAAAAGGCTGGAGGCGAAATCCGGTCGCACCGGCGATGGCGGCAACGGAGTTACGCGCGTGCCGCGAGGGTTATGCGATGCATAGCTCTATATGCCGAACCGACGCGGGAGACGCGGTGTCGAGGTTCAGCCTGGCCGCTCGAGAGGGTTCCCATGTCCCACATCTCGTCTCTCCTTGCGACACCTGCCGAGCACGCGAGTTTTCGGCGTGTGCTCCTCTGACCGCCGAGGAACAAAAACGCCTCGCAGCAATCACGCGGACCATCAACATCGCGCCGCATTGCTCGATATTCGATGAGGCAGATCCCGCGGATTACATCTATACCATCACTGCTGGCACAGTGAAGGTCTATAAGCTTCTGGGTGACGGTCGGCGGCAGATCACGGGATTTCTTTTTGCCGGCGATTTTCTAGGGCTAATCCACAACGAGGTTTATGCCTACAGTGCGGAAGCGTTGGCGCCCACAAAGCTCTGCCGCTTCCCCCGCCGGAGGCTTGAGGCTCTCCTCGTCGAAATACCCCACCTCGAGCAACGGCTACTTGCGATGGCGTCACATGAGCTGGCGGCAGCGCAAGACCAAATGGTGCTCCTCGGACGCAAGTCGGCGCGCGAACGCGTTGTCTCCTTCATCTTGATGCTGTCCAACTCGGCGACGCGGCACGGACGGCCGGGCGACCCGGTTTTCCTGGCGATGAGCCGCGGTGACATCGCGGATTATCTCGGGCTTACCACAGAAACCGTAAGTCGAACCTTTACGTCCCTCAAAAAACAAGGGCTGATCGAGCTGCTCGACGAAAAGCGGATCCGGCTTTCCAAGCTGTCCGCATTGCGAGAAATCGCCGAGGGGTTCTGAGCAGATCTGAGGGCGGCGGGCGCTGATCCTCTGTGAGCTCGCGTGGAGGTGTTGGATGCGCGCCATTGATGTTATGCATGTCATCACTGTCGACCCCGAGACATCGGTGCAGGGGTTGGCACAGCTCCTTTGCGGGCGGGGTATAAGCGGAGTCCCCCTTGTCGATGCCGCTAATCGGTTGGTCGGTATAGTGAGCTAAGGTGACCTTTTGCATTGTGTCGAAACGGGGGAATGCGGGGCTGGCCGCTGGTGCCGTCGCCGTTATCGTGTTTGCGGTGTGGGCCGACAGACGGACTCCTTGGGTTGGCAAAGCGGGACGAACATTGTTCTGGCCGCAGTGCTTCTCGCGCTAGCGATGTTGCGGTGGGCGGTGGGCGATCGGCGTGGGGCCGCTCGTTTCTTTCTGGATTATCCTGCTCGCTGGCATCGCCATCACGGCGATGTGGTCGATGCTCTATCGGCCGGCCATGGCGCGGTCTGTTGCATCTTCGTAAGATGGCGTGCGAACCGAATGCGCTATATCCGGTGTGGCGAAAGTAGCTATGACGACACGGCCGCATATAAGGGGCTGGGGGAAAAGACCGACGCTTGTTCGAATCAAGGGCCTCGCCTCATCTCTCCGCGCGTTTCGGCGCTGGTAGACCGAGCGAAGCGATTTCCTGCCGGCCGAGGATCTCCTTTGCGGCTTCGACGACTCCGGGGTCGAGGGCGGGCGGCCCGAGTGTGATCCCTTTGCCGAGCGCTTTGACCACCGTCTTCGCCAAAGCGACCCGGGCGAACCATTTATGTTCGGCCGGAACGACGTGCCAGGGCGCTATCGCCGTCGAGGTCAGCTCGAACATGTCGTCGAGTGCGGCGCGGTAATCGCGCCGGTGCGCGCGGTTGCGGATGTCCTCCGGGCTCATCTTCCAATGCTTGGTCGGCGTCGCGATGCGCTCGCGGAAACGCCGGAGCTGCTCTTCGTCGGAGATGTGCAGGAATAATTTGACGAGCCGGACGCCGTCGTCGACCAGCATCTTCTCGAACGCGTTGATCTCGTCATAAGCCCGCCGCCACTCTTTGGGTCGAGCCAGCCCTTCGACGCGTTCGACGAGGACCCGGCCGTACCAGGTGCGGTCGAAAATCGCGATCTGGCCGGGCGGCGGCAGCTTTTGCCAAAAGCGCCAGAGATAATGGCGGCCCTGCTCCTCCGGGCTCGGCGGCCCGATCGACCAGACTTCCACCCAGCGCGGGTCGAGCTTTTCGATCAGGCGCTGGATGGCGCCGCTCTTGCCCGAGGCGTCCCAGCCTTCGAGCGCGATGATGCCGCGCCGCCGTTCGACCCGGTAGATTTCCTCGAGCTCGAGCATCGCGAGCTGCAGCTTGCGCAGCTTCCGCAGATAGCTCGCCTCGTCGGGCAGTCGCCGATCGAGCTCGACCTCTGCCAGCCGGAACCCCGATTTAACCTTTACCGCCGATGCCATGTGACCATTCGCACCGTACAACCGCCCGCTGTATAGATTTTTATCGGTACCGCCAAAGAAAGTGCTTGCCAAGGATGTTCATGATGTGTTCTCTGAACCGAGTGGGGACCCGAGTAAGGAGATCCTTGATGAGACCATGGACGATAGCGGCCGCCGTCATCGCGCTGATCGCGGCGGCGTGGTGGCATTTTCCGGCAGCCGCCCAACGAGTGGTGGCGCAACCGGCCGCGAGCGAAGCGATCACCTTCGAGCAATATCGCGATTTCCGGCTGCACGATCTGGCGCAACGCCAGGCGCGACTGGCACGGCAATTGGCCGCGCCCGGCCTCTCGGCAGCCGAGAAAACGAGCCTCGAGAGCCGCAAGGCCTATTACGATCAGCTAGCGGCGATGCCTGCCGAAGAACGAGACCGGTTGTATCGGGAGCGCTTTGACCAGATCGACACCAATCACGACGGCAAGCTCGACGCGCAGGAGCGTGCGGCTTGGCGCGAGAAACAGCGCGAGAATTATCGGCAGCAGGCCGCCGAACGCGCCCCGCCTGCTGGCGAACAGCATTAGCTAAAGCATCTATTCGCGGGCGTCCCTCGAAGCGTCAAAATTACCCGGTTATCGATCCCGCGCAGTGTCAGTGAAGACCAGTACAACACTGATCAATAAGGGATAATCGCTTCTGTGCCCGGCAAAGGATGCGATTTTTCCCGGATAATCCGGGTAAAACCGGGAAAAGGACTCCCTTAGGGTTCCCGGCTTCGTGCTTGTTCTCGACACGAATCTCCCTGCATGATGGCCGCGTCACCACTGCCCGGGAGAGAGCGTTGCCGGGACTTCCGCCGATCCTGACCGCCGACAGCATCACCCGCGTCGGGACCGAGGCAGCGGGTGCCGTCGTCGTAAACGGTTCCCATGGCGGGATTTATGCGGCCTATCTCGCCGGCAAGCTCCGCGTCGTCGCGGCGATTTTCAACGATGCCGGGGTCGGACGCGATCAGGCCGGGATCGCCGGGCTCGATTACCTCGAAGGATTCGGCATCCCGGCCGCTGCCGTTGGCTTTGATACGGCGCGCATTGGCGACGGCGCCGATATGATGGCGCGTGGGCTCGTGAGTCACGCGAACGCGTCGGCCCGGTCGCTGGGCTGCCGGGGCGGCATGGCGTGCCGTGATGCAGCGGCCTTGCTGCAACGAGCCGTGCCGAGCGGACGGGAGCCGCCACCCGAACGGGAGGGCGCTTTTCTCCTCGTTCCCGATGCACCTGCGTCCTGGGCGCTCGATTCGGCGTCGCTGGTTGGTGCCGAGCATATCGGAACGGTCGTCGTCACCGGATCGCATGGCGGCCTCCTCGGCGGCAGGCCGGACACCGCCCTCAAATACGATGCGCTCGCGGCATTGTTCAACGACGCCGGGATCGGGATCGACGAGGCGGGTGTGACCCGCCTTCCGGCGCTCGAGGCTCGCGGCATCGCTGCCGGCACTGTCGCGGCGGCAAGCGCGCGCATTGGCGATGCTCGTTCGACCTATCAGGATGGCATCCTGAGCCGGGTCAACCCTCGCGCCGCGGCGCTCGGCATCACCCCGGGCATGGCGGCGCGTCAATTCGTTGCGATTGCCCGCCTCGCTGCGGCCGAACGGGAGGGACGCGCATGACCGACACCGACCGGATCAGCAACCGACCCGCGGGCCGCATGAACGGCGGCCGGGCGCTCGCCGAAATGCTGCGGCTGTCCGGGGTCGGGCCGATGTTCGGCATGGGAGGGTTTCAGCTGTTGCCGTTCTACGATGCGCTGGCTCAGCTCGGCATGCGGCACTTCCTGATCAACGACGAGCGGTGCGGCGCCTTTGCCGCGGAGGCCTATGCGCGGGTCACCAATCGCCCTGGTGTGTGCGACGGGACATTGGGGCCCGGCGCCACCAATCTCGTGACCGGCCTGATCGAAGGGTTGAACGCCGGAACCCCGATGATCGCGCTCGCCGGCGACACCAACCGGGCGCATTCCTGGAAGAATATGACGCAGGAATGCCGCCAGGCCGAGATATTGCGACCGGCGGTCAAGGAGCTGATCCGGGTCGAGCTGACGAGCCGCGTCCCGGAGTTGCTGCGCCGCGCCTTCGCGGTGGCGACCTCCGGCAGGCCGGGCCCGGTATTGCTCGACGTTCCCGAGGATGTCTGCCACGGCGAGTACGACTTTGCCGCCGACGACTTTGTGATCGACCCGACAACGCTGAGCGCGCCGGCGCGCCGCATTCGCCCCGACAAGGCGGACATTGCCCGCGCCGCGACACTGATCGGGCATGCCAAGCGCCCGTTGATTCTGGTCGGCGGCGGGATCCACCTCTCGGCTGGATACGAGGCGCTCCTCGCCCTTGCCGAGGCGCAGTCGATCCCAATCGCCCACACGATGAGCGGCAAGGGGGGCATCGCCTGCACCCATCCGTTGTCGATCGGGTTATTCGGCCGCTACTCACGGATCGCCAATGAGCTGATCGAAGCCTCGGACTGTCTCCTCGTCGTCGGCTGCAAGCTCGGCGAAATCGCGACCAAACGCTATGCCCTGCCGCCGGAGAATATCCCGCTCGTTCACCTCGACATTCTCGCCGAGGAGATCGGGCGGTGCCGCCCGGCCACGGTGGCATTATGGGGTGACGCCCGAGCGGGGCTCGAGGATCTCGCCGAAGCGCTCGCCGACGACGCCAAAAGGGCCCGCGCTGCGCGTGCCGATTATATCGCCGAGATTCCAGCCCGGATGGGAGCTTGGCGGCAGGAAGCCGCAGCGCGGCTCGATTCGAGCGAGCGGCCGATCCACATGGCGCGCCTCTGCCGCGAGCTAAACCTTGCTTTGCCGGCCGACAGCATTCTGGTCGCCGATGGCGGGTTTGCCGGCCACTGGACCGGGCTCCTCTACGACACGAAGTCGCCTGGGCGTCATTTCATCCCGGATCGCGGTCTGGCATCGATCGGCTACGGGTTACCCGGCGGGATCGGGGCCGCGCTCGCGGCTCCGCAAACGCCGGTCGTCGCAATCACCGGCGATGGCGGGTTCAACATGATGCTGGGTGAGCTCGAGACCGCGCGGCGGGCCGGTATCGGGCTGACGATCGTCGTCGTCAACAACGCCGCATCGGGCTATGTCAAAGCGTTGCAGCATGCGATGTTCCGCGGCCGTTACCAATCCTCCGACCTGGTCGAGATGGACTACGCGGCGATCGCGCGCGCAATGGGGTGCAGCGGCGTCCGGGTCGAAGACCCCGAGCATCTCGGCGCGGCACTCCGCGAGGGTCTCGCCGAGCGCACCCGGCCAACCGTCCTCGATGTTGTCGTGACCCGCGATCCCGCCCGTATGCTGCCGGCGGTCGACAATCGCACGGTCGAGATCAGGCAGGGCGACCGCGTGGCCTGAGGCCCCGCTATCGGGCTCGATTTTGGTGGAGAATGCGGGTTGCCACGCTGGCGACCGCGCGCAACGAGGCGGTGACGATGTCGCTGTCCATGCCAACGCCGTAAAGCGTTGCATCGCCGCCGTCGCGGATCTGGACATAGGCGGCCGCTTGAGCATCGGCGCCAGCGCTGACCGCGTCCTCGTGGTAGTCGAGAAGGTTCAGCACGACGTCACAATCGCGGCGTAGTGCGTCGACAAAAGCGGCGATCGGCCCGTTGCCGACGCCTTCGATGCGGCGGTCGATTCCATCGACGACGATTGTCGCGGCGATGCGCCGCTCGCCGGCGCGCGGCTCGGGGAGGAGGCTATAGTCCCTGAGAACGACGCCGTCGCGCCGCAGATACGTCTCTTCGAAGATCGACCAGATGTCGGCGCTGCTGAGCTCCTTGCCGGTACGGTCGGCAACCTCCTGTACGCGCTTCGAAAACTCGATCTGCAGCCCGCGTGGCAGGTCGAGGCCGTAATCGGCTTTCATCACATAGGCGACGCCGCCCTTGCCCGACTGGCTGTTGACCCGGATCACGGCCTCGTAAGTGCGGCCCAGATCCTTCGGATCGATAGGCAAATAGGGCACCTCCCACAACGTGTCATTGCGCTTGGCGAGCGCCTCGAAACCCTTCTTGATCGCGTCCTGGTGCGAGCCCGAGAACGCCGTATAGACGAGTTCGCCGGCGTAAGGATGGCGGGGATGGACCGGGAGCTGATTGCAGTGCTCGACGGTACGAACGATCTCGTCGATGTCGCTGATCACGAGGCCGGGGTCGATGCCTTGGCTGAAAAGGTTCAATGCCAAGGTCATAATATCGACGTTGCCGGTACGCTCACCGTTGCCGAAGAGCGTGCCTTCGACGCGATCCGCGCCAGCCATTACGGCTAACTCAGCGGCTGCCACCGCAGTTCCGCGGTCGTTGTGCGGATGCAGGCTGAGAGTGATGCAGTCGCGGTCGCGGATGTTGCGGCCAAACCATTCGATCTGATCGGCATAGATGTTCGGAGTTGCCATTTCGACGGTAGCGGGCAGGTTGAGGATCGTCTTTCTCGCAGGGCTCGGTCGCCAGACATCCATCACCGCCTCGCAGATCTCGACCGCGAAGTCGAGTTCGGTCCCAGTGAAGCTCTCGGGGGAATATTGATAGACCACCTCGGTCTCCGGCATTGTTGCGGCGAGGTCGCGAATAAGTCTGGCGCCGGACACCGCGATGTCGACGATCCCCGGCTTGTCGAGACCGAAGACGACGCGCCGCTGCAATGTCGACGTCGAATTGTAAAGGTGCATGATGGCGCGCCGCGCTCCCCGGATCGCCTCGAAACTGCGCTCGATCAGCTCGGGTCTCGCCTGCGTCAACACTTGGATCGTAACGTCATCGGGGACGAGCCGGTGCTCGACGAGTTCGCGGACAAAGGCGAAATCCGTCTCCGAAGCCGACGGAAAACCGACCTCGATTTCCTTGAAGCCGAGCTTGACCAGAAGATCGAACATCCGACGCTTGCGGTCGGGTCCCATCGGCTCGACCAGCGCCTGGTTGCCGTCGCGCAGATCGACGCTGCACCATTGCGGCGCCCGATCGATGACCTGCATCGGCCAACGCCGGTCAGGCAGATCGATGCGCGCGAAGGGACGGTATTTGTGGATGGGCATGCCAGACATCGGACGCTCCTACTGGAGGGGCTGCGGGGAACACCGCCAGTACGGCGGCTCTATGATCGGAAGGGTGGCGCGGCCGGCAGGCGTCAGCGCTGCCGGCCGCCGCTAAGTCGCAGCCACAAAGCTCGTGTGTCGTCCGCCGGCGGCGTCAGGCGAAACGCGAATCGGTCGATCAAATGGGATGCAGACATCAGCACTACCGAGCCCAAGTGTTCCCAGACGGGAACGACAACACCGTGGCGTCCGTCAGGGCGCCGAGTGGGTAAGTCGGAGTTCGAAGCGCTCGGGTAGCATGGTTGCGCTCTCTAACAGAACCGCATGGACGGGTCAAGCAGGGTAATTGAGAGAGAGTGCTGATTAACTAAGCGGAGGGTTTCGGCTCGGAATCTGAGACCTTGCGATAAAGGGTTCCGCTCCTGCGGCGCGTCCCAATAAGGGATAGCGGAGGACAGGCGGAAACCCCGAAGGGCTTGCTTGCGGGAGTCGCGCCGGCTGACCAAACTTGAAGTTTAACAAACTGTCGCCTATCTGCCACTGTTGCCGTCTGATCACAGTTAGCAGAAAAGCCGCGCCGCGCTTATGGGCTCGATTGACTCGGAAACGCCCTCCGATAGTATTCCTTGAGTTGAAATTGGTCTGCGGCCTGTATCGATCGTCGATTGATAAGTAGTTGACTAAAGCTCGGCTTTATCGCGGCCCGGTATCGGGAGCGAGGCGATAGAGTCGCAGGCGCGTAGGAGCGGGGACCGCAGGGACTACGGTCGCTTACGACGCGGCCAGATAATCGGGGGCGAACGGGACGAAGTGTCCGAACAAGCCAATATTGTGCCTTTCCCATTGACGGTACGGGGCGTTCCCCCGCGGGCTGACCCCACTCCGACCAAGTACGAATTTACTGAACAGGAGCTCGTAGCACTGTGCCGTTGGTTCTCTGCGATGAAATATGCCTTTCCGGGGACGGAAGGCGTGATGATGGTGAACCATCAGGAAAACTATTCGGCCGTTGGGCTGTATAATCGGGCGGGTGGCGCCCCGAACTGCTTGGTTGCCAAGCACGAGGTGGGCGGTACTGCTCACTTCTTCTGGTCAACCGAGTTCGACCCGCCGCGCCCGATCGGCGACCTCTCAGAGATAACCGACGCTCATATCCGGGCGATTCGCCCGCCGCGCAACGAAAAGGGTTGGCTCGATCCAGCCGGTTGGATGGGTGTCTACGCATCGCGTTTGATCGCGACACAGCTGCAGGTCGTCTAGGTATATCGGAAGCGGAGCGCCGCTGCGACGCGGTGCGCCTATGTGCCGAGACGCCAAGACCTACTTTGGCCAGATACTTATCCGGCGGACGACAGGGGAAGCACACTTGTCGCTCCTATTGTTTCTCCGCCCGTTATGATAGAAAATTTGCGTCGATTGTGAAACCGTACCGCACAATGAAGTTTGCCGCTCTTCTCGTTACCATGGCCGGTGCCGCGCTCGGCGGGTGCTCGACATTGCCGACCGCGGGACCAACCACCGGTCAAGTTGTGGACCAGGCGGTCAAGGACGACCGAGCCCGCTTTGATGTTGTAGACGTGGACAACAGTGTCGTCTCGGCACTCTTGGCGCAGCCGGCCGAGAGTTTCCGAAGCCGGTTTCAGCAATACGGCAAGCCGCCTGACCCCAAGATCGGGATCGGCGATGCGATCTCCGTGACGATCTGGGAAGCCGCCGGGGGAGGGCTTTTTGGTGGAGGGATAACTACCGGTGTCTCGCCGGGTTCGCGAAGCGTTACCATCCCCGATCAGGTGGTCGCTCGAGACGGAGCGATCAGCGTGCCCTTCGCGGACCGCATTCCTGTCGCCGGGCACTCGCCGCTCGAAGTCCAACGCACGATAGAACAGCGTCTTGCCGAGAAAGCGATCGAGCCACAGGTGCTTGTCAATATTACGAAGAGCATCACCAACACGGCGACAGTATCAGGAGAGGTCGTGGCCGGCGCCAGGGTGCCGCTCTCGGTCAACGGCGATCGCCTTCTGGATGTGATTGCCCTTGCCGGCGGAGCGAAATCCCCCGTCTATGAGACCTTCGTACGGCTTTCGCGCAACGGCGTCACCGCTACCATCCCCATGGAGCAGCTGGTATCGGATCCTGCCGAGAATATTTATGCGTGGCCGGGGGACGTGCTGACGCTGGTTCACATCCCGCAAACCTTCTCGGTATTCGGCGCAACAGGAACGAACATGCAGGTGACCTTTGGTGCCGAGAAGATAACGTTGGCTGAGGCGCTCGCCAAGGCCGGGGGGTTGCTGGACTTGCGCGCGGACCCTGCGGGAGTGTTTTTGTTTCGGTTCGAGCCGCCCGCGGTCGTCGGCGCTCTGAAAGCTTCTGCTCTAGCAACCGGGCCCGACGGCAGTTCCCCCGTCGTCTACCGTCTCGATCTCAGCGACGCCAACTCGTATTTTTTTGCCCAACGATTTCCTGTTGAAGACAAAGACGTTATCTACGTCGCTAATGCCCGACTGAACGAGCTGCAAAAGTTCTTTACGCTGTTGAACACGATTACAGGGCCGGTGATTACCGGAATTGTCGTAAAAGGCTCGGTAAACTCGTCGGGTGGAGGACTTTAGGAGTCACGGTCGACTATGCACATCTCGTAATCGAGAAAAGAGATCATGCCGGTAGTTCGGAATTTTTCCGGTGACGATCTGATCCTCGTAACCGGTGGCGCCGGGTTCATCGGGTCCAACATCGTCCTTGAGTTGACTAACGCAGGGGGACGCGTTGTTATCTGCGACTTTTTCCGATCGGGCGAGAAGTGGCGCAACATCGCTCCGGCTCGGTTACATGACATCATTCATCCAAACGACTTGCTCGAGTGGTTGGCTCGCCGCGTCGACAAAGTGGCTGCCGTCGTGCACATGGCAGCGATCTCCTCGACGACCGAAAAAAACGTCGACAAATTCGTAGAAACGAATATCCGCCTCACTTTGGACCTTTGGGGGTGGTGCGCCGCAAACGCCGTAAGGCTGATTTACGCCTCCTCTGCTGCTACATACGGCGATGGCAGCGCCGGCTTCAGCGATGAGCAGACCCCTGCTGCACTCGCGGCGTTGCACCCCCTCAATGCGTATGGCTGGAGCAAGCACGTTATCGACCGTCGCGTGGTCGATGATGTGACTCGCGGCCGCGCGACGCCCCCGCAATGGGCTGGGCTCAAGTTTTTCAATGTCTATGGTCCGAACGAGACCCACAAGGGCTTCATGCAGTCTCTCGTCAGTAAAATCTTTCCGACGGTCAAAGCTGGCGAGACCGTCACCCTCTTCAAATCGCACGATCCGAATTATCCCGACGGAGGCCAGCAACGCGATTTCATCTATATCAAAGATTGTGTTGCCGTCGTCAGCTGGCTGCTAAGGCATCCCGAGACGAGCGGATTATTCAATGTCGGAACCGGCACCGCACGTTCTTTCCTCGACCTCGTCCGCGCCGTCTGCGCGGTGATTGGATGCCTGCCAAATATTCGGTTTATCGACACCCCGGAGGAGCTGCGGGCGCAATATCAATATTTCACCCGCGCGGACGTCACGAAATTACGCGGCGCTGGCTTCGACGCCTCGTTTTACTCCCTCGAGGATGGCGTGCGTGATTATCTCGAGCAGTCATCATAAGATATCGGCAGGCGGCGGACGGTCGTCGCGGCCGCGGCATTGACGATGCGCCGAGCGAATTCGTACGATCGCATCTTCTTGGGGAAGGAGACGAATAATGGCCGAAATTCCTCGACTAAACGGCGTGATCCGCGCTCTGGAGCAGGGCAAGCCCACCTTCGCCACCTTTTCGCCGGCGGAGATCGGAGCGGCTCAGGCGATCAATGGCGCGCCTTATGACGGCGTGGTATTCGAGATGGAGCACCGGCCCTACGATATCCGAGCCTTGCGCGACTGCCTGCAATTCATGCTGGATCGCCGGCAAATAGTGCGCGCTGGCAGCCTGGCGCCGGCAGTGACACCATTCGTGCGCATTCCGCCGAATGGCGGCGAAATCAGTCAATGGGTCGCCAAGCAGGTGCTTGATCAAGGCGTCTACGGGATCGTGTGGCCGCACGTCAGTACCGTCGAAGAAGCGCGCAACGCGGTTGCCGCATGCCGGTATCCGCGCCCGACCTCGGCCGCTTACTTCGAGCCCGCTGGTCAGCGCGGTGATGCACCGGCCGCGGCGGCGCGATATTGGGGACTGACCCAGCAAGAATATTATGCGCGCGCCGATGTTTGGCCGCTGAATCCGCAGGGCGAGATTCTAGTCGCGATCATGTGCGAGGAAGTGCGAGCCATCAAAAACCTGCCGCACATGCTTCAACAGGTACCCGGTATCGGTGTGGTAATCATCGGTGAGGGCGACCTGTCCCAAGATCTCGGCTATCCCCGGCAATACGACCACCCGACAGTGGCTTCGGCCATCGACGAGATCTTGGCGATCTGCAGGCAACACAAAGTTGCATGCGGTCACCCGCACGTCGACACCAAGAATATCGAGGCGTTGATCGAGAAAGGATTCCGCTATCTGATGCCAGGGCCCACCTATTCCTTTGCGGCGCTGGAAATCGGGCGCAAGGCCTCTGGCCGCACGTAACGAGGCCCCGAAAGCGGTCGTGTGCGCATCATCATTAGCGGCGCATAAAATCGGGACTGCCTAGTATTAAGGCGGCGCGCAGTCCTGGTGGAGCCTCAGCCACCGTCTGGCGTGTCGCGGCACTCATGGTGGAGCCGAATATTTCCTCAAGAGGCGCGGCGTTAACAGGGCTCGCCGCGTGCGGTCGCGGTGGGTCCGAGGAGGCACCCAGTGCGGCTCCGACCGCTAGGCTGTCGATCGTCAGGTTGCCTCGAGCGAGCGCTGTCGCAAAGTTGATCCTGCGTGCAGTCGCGTCTGGGCTTAGCCAGGCGCCCTCGGTGTTTTTGTAGCCATCGGGGGTCAAGCAGCCGAAAAGCGGCATACCGAGCTGGGTCATCGCGTCGAGCAGCGGGCGGATATTATTCACTGGAACGCCGGCCGCGCGCACTGCCGAGATCACGAAGTCATAAGGCGTCTTGTACTTTTGGCTGTAACTCTCCCAGAACTCGCGGCTGGCAAAAAGTGCGCTCAGCACTTCTCGTATATTGCCATCGGTCGCGAGAAATCGAGCAGCGAGGCGCTCGACGAGGGACGTCGGCGGCTCATCGGCAACAAAATATTGTGCCAGCTCCAAGGCGATGTGACCCGCGGTGGCCGGGCTCTTTGCCAGAATGTCGAGCGCTTCCTCCCCTTCGGCCTTGCCTCTCGACCGCAACGCATGACCGAGAAAGACCTTGGGGCTGAAATCGTGGCGAGCACCCTCGAATACGGCGGCATCGTCGGGAAATTCGCGGGCGTCGGGCCGATTTATGCTCCACCCCGTCAAGATACGCGCCAGAGTGATCACGTCTTCCTGGGTATAGCCGCCATCGACGCCGAGCGTGTGCAGCTCCATTACCTCGCGTGCAAAATTCTCGTTGAGCCCACTTCGGTTACCGCGTGCAGCCGCGCTTCCGGGCGCTGTGCTGAGTGTATTGTCGAGATAGACGAGCATGGCCGGGTGTTTTGTCGCGGCAAAGAGCAGGTCACGGAATCGGCCCAGCGCGAAAGGACGGATCGCCCGCTGCTCGTAGTCCCCGATCCACAAATGATCCAAATCCTTCCCGGCGAAGACGTTGAAATGGTTGAACCAAAAGTTGACCATAACCTCCTGAAGCTGACGCCGACTGAGCACTGCCCTCAGGATCCGTGCCTGAGCGGCCTGCTGGACGATGGTCCGCGCACGCTCGCGTTGCATCTTCTCCAGTTCCGGAGGCACACTAAGGCCATGGATGCCGGTCAGCGGCCCGAAGAGCTGGCGGAGTTGAGCCGCGTTGTAGCGAAGAGTATCCAGGGTAGCGATGCGCCACTGGAGCTCGAACGGTTCGGAGATCGATTCGGGATCGAGCTGCTCGGCAATGTAACGGTCCACCCCGACCGACCTAACATATTTGAAATCTTCGAGCGTCGGCCCGAAGGCGAGGCGGTTCAAGACGTGGATGATTTGGCGATCGGACACCGGTTCGGTCCCGGTGGCCGCGAGCACCCGCAAACAAATCAACACTAACGCCGCCGCGAGAATTCCAGAATATCGCGCAGGCATGAGATATGATTTCCCCCTTCGGAGAGGATACGAAAAGTCCGCGCCTGTGCAAGTATCCTCGATCTGAAGCTGGGGACGCTCTAGCTTCTCGGCGAAGCTGTCGCACTCGTCTGGTTTAAGGAGCCTCATGGGAATTCGGCTGGTTCCGGGTATCGGAGCGCTGGCGCCGCGCTACGACGGGTTTATTCTCGATCTCTGGGGCGTGGTGCATGATGGTGTCGCGCCGATGCCGGGTGCCCTGGAATGCCTTCGCAGGCTGATCGAGGCGGGCAAGCGCGTCGTGTTGCTGTCCAATGCGCCACGGCGAGCAGGGGACGTCGTCGAGCGCATCGATCGGATCGGCGTGCCCGCCGGGCTTTACCACAGTGTCATCTCCTCGGGTGAAGAAGCGTGGCAACACCTCTTCCGGCGCGATGATTCGTTTTACGCGGCACTTGGTCGGCGGTGCGTGCATATCGGCTCGGAGCGCGACACCGGGATCCGCGAAGGGCTCGATCTTGAACTCGTCGAAACCGCGGAGGAAGCGGAGTTCATCCTCAATACCGGACCAGCAGGTTGGGACGACCGCGTAGAGGATTACGGACCGTTGCTGCGGCGTGCGCTGGAGCGTGGTCTTCCGATGGTGTGTGCCAATCCTGATCTCGTCGTCATGCATGGCGGCCGCCTCGCCCTCTGTGCCGGCGCATTAGCGCAGTGGTACGAGGATCGCGGGGGGCGCGTACGTTGGCATGGCAAGCCTTTTCGCTCCGTCTACGAAACTTGCTTCGCCCTTCTCGGCATCGACGACCTCTCGCGCATCCTCGCCATCGGCGACAGTTTGCGCACCGACATCGAAGGTGCGGCTGCAGCCGGCATCGACAGCGTTCTAATCGTTGGCGGCGTCCATGCCGATGAATTCGGTGTTACCGAGGGCCAAACGACGGATCTCGAGCGAATCGCAGCGGTGCTGCGCGCGACGTCTTACCGCCCCGTCGCGGTCGCACGGAGCTTCTGCTGGTAGCAATTGAGCACCTCAGTGGCGCTCGGTGTTCAAAATCGCGTTGCGCAACCCTGTGTCGTAGCCGATCCCGAGCGGGGTCAAGACGGCGCAGTCCGGCAGATATCTGACTAGACCCTTGCGCTCGAGCGCGCGCCACACGGCAGGATTGCGCAGCCCGGTGGCGTTGTGCGACGCGACAACCGCCTCCCCAATGTGAAAATGGTCGCCATGCGCCACGGGTAAGCCGGCGATGACGACGCTGCCAAGCTCATCGCCCGGCCGGGAATAGTCGGGAAGTCGCGCGAGTTCCTGCAGCAGGGTCAACGTCCGGAGCTGCAGCGCGTTCAGATTGAGCGAGTTTCTCTTCGGTGGCACTCGGACTGATTAGACTGGCGCCTCGTACTTTGCAACCCTGCTCATGGTCCGTCGTCAGTTGCCGGGCAGGTGGACGCGCTCAGTTATTTGCCGGCTTATTGCTTCGCGGTCTCATTCGGTGGTGCGATCCCCGAAGCCGCTCGCGCTCTCGTAGGTCGCGTGCGCTCCAGTACAATCTGCCGACGAGAGGCAGGTGATCGGAAGCGAGGCGGGCGAGCGGAGAATGATAGACGCCAACGTCGCGTAGTACCGCCGGTCCGTCCGTATAGATCCTGTCGAGTGCCAGCACCGGCATCCATGAGGGGAACGTGCGCGCGGCCGCACCCGGTCCGAGATGTCGATCCAGCGAGCGGATCGCACCGCGCCGGCCCCGCCACTCGTTTAGATCGCCCATCAGCAGCACCGCATGGGCCTTGCGCCGGTTCGCCGAAACTGGTTCCCCGAGCGCTGCCATCAGCCGGTTCGCCTGTTGACGCCGTTCCGCGGCGTGCAAACCAAAATGGGTGGCGATGACGCGGAGCACTCGTTCGCCGATCAGAAGGTCGGCGTCAATCGCAGCGCGCGGTTCGTAGCCGGCGACGGTTAGATCGATCAAACGCGCTGCGAGCACTGGAAACCGAGTCAGGATCGCATTGCCGAACCGTCCGCGAGGCTGCCGGACGCCGGTGCCTGTAACCACCCGGCAGCCGGTGGCTGCGCCGAGATAGGCCCACTGGTCGGAGTGGCGTTCGCTCAGGCGGCGGGCATCCACCTCCTGTAAGCAAGCAATATCGGCATCGATCTCCCGCAACACCCTGCTGATTCGGCCCGGATCGTAGCGTCGGTCAACACCGACGCAGGTGTGGATATTATAGGTCACGACCCTGACCGATGGGATCTGTGCGGCGACCCGAGCACGGGTGAGGCGTACAGCGGAATCGTTCGACTTCACTCGCTCCCCGACCTCAGTTTTAGTCAAAACATACCAGTCCAGGCTAAATAGCGCCGCCCGCATCCCTCGGTCCGGCCGACACGCGCAGGCGGAGAGAGCCCGCCGATGCGGGGCCGCCGGTTCTACTGGATCGCGCGGCCGCTGACCAGTGCCAAACCGCGCAGCACGTCCACGGCTTGGCTCAATTGCTCGTCGCTTGCTGAACCGATATCGCTGGTCGCGACTGAGGGAGCCTCCGAAACACCCGGAGTGGCGTTCGTGTCGGGAGAGGCGGTCGCGGGCGGACTGCTGCCCGGCGCTATCGGATCGGTGTTCTTCAGGACGCCGCGCAGATCCGCCTCGCGGCGCCTGTCACCTTGCGCCAGTTTCTCCAGCTTGACCGGCATCGCAGCGAGATCAGGTTTGAGACCTTTCCCCTGGATCTGCCGGCCTGTCGGCGTCATGAAGCGGGCGGTGGTCAAACGGATGGCTCCATTGCCGGGCAGCGGGATCACACTTTCGATCGAGCTCTCGCCAAAGGTCTGAGTGCCGAGCAGCACGGCTCGCCGATCATCTTGCAGCGCGCCGGCGACGAGCTCGGCCTCTCGGGCAGTGCCGCCATTGACCAGCGCGACGAGCGGCAGACCGTCAGCAAGATCACCCGGGGTGGCGCTGATCCGCTTGACGCTCGTCGGTTTGCGGCCCTTGACGACGACGATGTCGCCCTTGTCGATGAAGGCGTCCGCGACCGCGACTGCGTCGAAAGCGCCTCCGGGGTTGTTCCGCAGATCGAGGATGAGGCCGATTAACTTGCTGCCGATCTTTTGTCGGAGGTCCTGCACCGAGGCGGTGAGCGCAGCCAGCGTTGTGCCGTCGAACCCGGCAATGCGGAGATAGCCGATGTTTTCCCCTTCGACGCGCCCGACCACGGTCCGGAGTTTGTAGGCCTCGCGCTTGAGTGTCAGATCGATCGGCTTGTCGGTGCTATGCCGCAAGGTCAGCTGGATTTCGCTGCTGGTGGGGCCGCGCAGCTTCTGCTCGGCCTCGCCCAAGGTCATGTCGTAAGCCGGTTCCTTGTCGATCCTGAATATCACGTCGCCGGGTCTCATCCCGGCGTGTGCCGCCGGCGACCCGTCCTGCGGCGAGATCACCTGCAACTGACCGTTTTCGATCGTCAGCACCAGTCCTAGGGCGGCATCATCATCATTCGCTGGTGTTTGCGACGCCCGAAATGCCGTTTCGCTGATATAGGCTGAACGTGCGTCAAGGCCGGACAGCATGCCGGCGATTGCCGCTGCGACCAGCTTTGCCTCGGTGACCGGCTCAACGGCATCCTGGCGGATCCGCTCGAACGCCTCGCCGAACAAGTTCGGCTGCTCGTAACCGCTACCTTTGCCGCTCTTCGCCTGGGCGGACACTGCCACTGGCACGAGAGCTACACTAAAGAAGATCGCCGCCGCCAATTTGATCATATGCCGCGGTCTCCATAAAGGCGGCTCCAGGATAGGCGCGCCGCGCGCCGATTTAATTCCTCGCTGGACGGTGTCCTGCTTCGGAGGCCGTCGGGGAAGATTGGCGGTTGCATGGCTTGACAACACCATACTCTGACCGTAGGGGTTCCGTCAGTCCGATCATTCTTCGGTTGTCATGTTCGACAAGAAGTACGTCGCTTTTCCCAGGCGGCTTGTTATCGTCGGCTTTGGCAGTATTGGCCAAGGCGTTTTGCCCCTGCTGTTGCGCCATCTCGAGATCGGTCCCAATCAAATCACGATCATCACGGCCGAGCCGCGGGGTCAGGCTATCGGCGCCGAGTACGGCATTCGCTTCATCGAAACAGCTTTGACCCAGACAAACTATCTGGCGGTACTCGAATCGGAGCTCAGCCGTGGCGATTTTCTGCTCAACGTTTCGGTCGACGTGTCGAGCGTTGCGCTGATCGAGTTGTGCCAGACGAGAGGCGCGCTTTACCTCGACACCTGCATCGAGCCCTGGCCGGGCGGCTATACCGACCTGAGCCTGCCGCCTTCGGCACGCTCGAACTACGCGCTTCGCGAGAGTGCGCTGGCGCTCCGTCCGCGCTATCCCGGCGGGCCTACTGCGGTCATCACCCACGGCGCCAATCCCGGGCTTGTCTCGCATTTCGTCAAGCAGGCGCTGATCGATCTCGCTGAGGCATCGGGGCTTGGTGCTTCCGCCCCGCGATCGCGCACCGATTGGGCCCTGTTGGCCGAACTACTCGGCGTCAAGGTCATCCATATCGCCGAACGGGACACCCAGGTCGCGACGACTCCCAAGAAGCCGGGCGAATTCGTCAATACCTGGTCGATTGATGGGTTTGTCAGCGAAGGATCACAGCCGGCGGAGCTTGGTTGGGGGACCCATGAGCGGCATTTCCCGAAGGATGGTCGCGCTCACGATTTCGGCTGTGGTGCAGCGATCTATCTGTTGCGGCCCGGCGCGGCGACCCGCGTCCGCAGCTGGACGCCGCTCGAGGGTCCCTATCATGGGTTTCTGATCACCCACGGCGAATCGATCTCGATCGCCGACTATTTGACCCTCAGAGATGGCAGCCGGGTGCGCAGCCGCCCGACCTGTCACTACGCCTATCACCCGTGCGACGATGCGGTGTTGAGTCTGCACGAATTCGCAGGCAAAAACTGGCGGCTGCAGCCAATGAAGCGGTTGATGATGGAGGAAATCACCAGCGGCACCGACGAGCTCGGTGTGCTCCTTATGGGCCCGCCGAGGGGTGTGTATTGGTTCGGCTCGCGGCTGACGATCGCGGAGGCGCGGCGGACGGCACCGCACAACAATGCCACCTCACTGCAGGTCACCGCGGCCGTGCTCGCAGGCGTCATCTGGGCGCTCGAGCATCCGCGCCAAGGCATCGTCGAGCCAGAGGAAATGGATTTTGAGCGCGTCCTCGATATCGCGCGGCCTTATCTCGGCGAGATGGTCGGGGTTCGTGGTGACTGGACACCCCTCGACGGTCGCGAAAGCTTGTTTGCCGAAGATCTCGACCGCGAGGACCCGTGGCAGTTTAAGAACGTTCGCGTCGTCTGACGAGCCTGGCATGGGCCGGCGAGCTTGGCTGATCGGGCTTTGGTTCTATGGCTCGGCGGCTTGCGTCGATTTCGCCTACCACTGTACCTTCGATGTCGGCCGCGCTGACCAGACGAGCAAGTATGCCGAAATCCCTGTCGCCTACTCGGCTGCGCTGTTCTGGCCGGTCGATATAGTCGCGATGGCGTTACTGCGGATACAGTGACGGCGTAAATGACGGCTTATCGCTTCGTTTTGCCCGGCTAGTGCAGCAGCAAATCGGGCCTGAAGCTGTAGCGCAAATGATCACGCCTCACGATCGCTCTTCGGGTCATAGGACCTGGCGGATAAGGCATCCTTTAGTGACGAAAGTGGCGTATCCCGGTGAACACCATGGCAGTGCCAGCGGCGTCAGCGGCAGCGATCACTTCCCCGTCGCGAATTGACCCGCCGGGCTGAATGATCGCAGTCGCGCCGGCTTCGATCGCCGCCTCGACCCCGTCGGCAAATGGGAAGTACGCGTCCGAGGCGAGCACAGATCCGATGGTCGGCGGTAGCGGCAGTCCCGCCTTCCGGCCGACCTCCGCCCCCCGCGCGACAGCGATCCTAACCGCATCGACTTTATTCATCTGCCCGGCGCCGACCCCGACCGTCGCCCCACCGCGAGCGAAGACGATCGCATTCGACTTGACGTGCTTCACGACCTTGTCAGCGAAGAGCAGGTCGGCGATCTCGGCCTCGCTCGGCGCCCGGCGGGTCACAGTGCGAAGGGCGTCCGGTCCGACGCAAATCCGGTCACGCTCTTGCACGAGGATGCCACCCGACACCGAGCGGAAGCTGTTGCCCGAGGCGCTGGGGTCCGGTACCCCGCCCGTTACTAGAAGTCGCAGCATCGTTTTTCGGGCAAGCATCGCTGCCGCCTGTTCTTCGGCATCGGGGGCGATCACGAC
Source organism: uncultured Alphaproteobacteria bacterium (assembly GCA_963703745.1). Lineage (GTDB taxonomy): Bacteria > Pseudomonadota > Alphaproteobacteria > ATCC43930 > CGMCC-115725 > AP-15. The sequence continues at coordinate 111,976 of CAVPFL010000006.1, forward strand.
CTCGATGAAGAGACGGCCAATTGCCTCCGCGGTCGTTGCGTCGAGGGAACGGTTGACCGCCACGACGCCGCCATAGGCGCTGACCGGATCGCAGGCGAGCGCCTTCTCCCACGCCTCGCGCAACGTTTCGCCGATCGCGACGCCGCACGGATTGGCGTGCTTGACGACCGCGACCGCGGGTCGGGCGAATTCGGCAACCAGCTCAAAGGCGGCGTCGGCATCGCCGTAGTTGTTATAGGACAGCTCCTTTCCCTGAAGCTGCCGCGCGGTCGCCACCCCGTGCCGCCCATCGCCGGTACGGTAGAAGGCTGCTGCCTGATGCGGGTTCTCGCCGTAGCGCAATTGCTGCGCCAGCCGACCGGCAACGACGCTCGTCTCGGGAAAGACGACCCCTGTGTCGCGCGCCATCCAATCCGCGACAGCCGCGTCATAGGCCGATGTCAGGGCATAGGCCTTGCGCGCCAGCATCCGACGCATTGCTGTTCCTACTGCCCCGCCCTGCGCCGCGATCTCGTCAAGCACCGGCTCGTAATCGGCAGGATCTGTTACCACCGTCACGGCGTCATGATTTTTAGCAGCGGCACGAATCAAGGCCACCCCCCCGATATCGATGCTCTCGATACAGTCAGTGGCATCGGCTCCGGAGGCAACCGTCTGGGCAAAGGGGTAGAGATTGCAGACGACGAGGTCGAGTGGCGCTATTCCCCGCTCGGCAAGTGCCGCGAGATCATCCGCCCGATCGCGCCGCGCTAGGAGGCCGGCATGGATCGCCGGGTGGAGGGTCTTCACTCGGCCATCGAGCATCTCAGGAAAGCCGGTGACCTCTGCTACCTCCGTGACGGGCAGTTCGGCTGCGCAGAGTGTCCGCGCCGTCCCACCGGTCGAGATCAAGGCGACACCGCGCGCTACCAGCACGGTGGCGAAGGCAACCACTCCCGTCCTGTCGCTGACCGAAAGGAGCGCACGTTTGATCATTCGCGCGGCTTTCCTGTCGAGGGGACGGGCAACGGCACGCCTGCCGCGGCGAGCGCCGCATGCTGGCGAGCGGCGAGTGCGGCTTCATCGAAATCATCGATCAGCTCATGGAAGAGCTGGTACCAATTGATCTCGGCCTTGAGATGCATAAACACCGAGCCGAGCCCGATCGCTGCGCGGTCCATAAAGACGAATTCGCGTGGCGGTCTGACCCCGCCCAGCCTGCGGATATCGCGGTGCACGCTCTCGGCCACTCTGGCGCCGTAGGCTCCGCTCCGCTTTTCTTGGATAAGCCGTTCGCGATCGTCAAGCAGCGGGCCATAGACAAACAGCGCCCAGCGGTTCAGTACCTCGATCATCTCGCCGGACAAATTGCCGAATCCCCAGCTCTGATAAGCGTGGACGGCGAGATCGCGATCGCCGCGCTGCAACGCATGGTAGAGGTCGATGACACCGCGCACGAACGAGGCACGGAAGACGCGGATGCAGCCGAAATCGAGCAAATTGACGGTGCTGTCCGGCGCTACGGTGTAGTTACCTAGATGCGGGTCGCCGTGGATCACTCCGTAAAAGTAAAACGGCACGTACCAGATCCGAAACATCCGCAGCGCGATCTCGTTTCGTTCGGCCAGAGGTGCTTCTTTTGCGACATCGAGGATCGGTGACCCTTCAAGCCAGGTCATCGTCAACAGACGGCGGGTCGAGAGGTCGGGCCGCGGTACCGGGACCGCGACACCGGGTTCGCCGCCCAGGATCGCGCCGTAGAGCCGCAGATGCGCGGCCTCGCGCTCATAATCGAGCTCCTCGCGCAGCCGGTCGGCAATCTCGGCGTGGATCTCGCCGGTCGTGACCGCCCGGTCATATCTCTCGTAAAGGCCCATCGCGACTTTCAGCTGCAACAGATCGGCCTCCACCGCTGAGGCCATGTCGGGGTATTGCAATTTGCAGGCGAGCGCGGTGCCGTCGAGTGCCGTGGCCCGGTGGACCTGGCCGAGCGAGGCCGCGCGCGCCGCGGTCTTCTCGAAATCGCGAAATCGGGTCAGCCATGCGCCGCCAAGTTCGCCCGCCATGCGCCTTCTGACAAACGGCCAGCCCATTGCCGGCGCATTCGCCTGCAGTTGGGCGAGCTCCTGGCGGTACTCCTTTGGCAGCCCGTCGGGGATCGTTGCGAGCAGCTGCGCCACTTTCATCAGCGGCCCCTTGATGCCGCCGAGTGCCGCCTTCAGCTCCGCCGCGTGACGGCCGCGGTCGAGGTTGAGGCCGAGATAACGCTCGCCGGCGAGCCGTGCTGCGAGCCCGCCCATGGCGGTCGACACCTGGGCATATCGGCGCACCCGCCCCGAAAAGGAATTGTCGTCTGTCACCGTAACCAAGTCAGCGGAGCTGCTCGAGCTCGTCGATAAACCCGGCGATCACAGATAGGCCCTTGGACCAGAAGGAAGGATCGGCGGCGTCGAGGCCGAAAGGAGCCAGCAATTCGCTATGGCGCAACGTGCCGCCCGCCCGCAGCAATTCGAGATATTTCTCGGCAAAGCCCTGATGGGCATCCTGGTAGACCGCGTAGAGCGAGTTCACCAGGCAGTCCCCAAAGGCATACGCATAGACGTAGAACGGCGTATGGATGAAGTGCGGGATATAGGTCCAGTAATAGCGGTAGGGGTCGTCGAGACGTAGCGCCGGGCCGAGGCTTTCTTGCTGTACCGCCAGCCAGATTTCAGCGAGCCGATCCGGCGTCAGCTCAGCTTCGCGCCGCTCGTCATGAACCCTTATCTCGAAGCTCGCGAAGGCGATTTGCCGGACCACTGTGTTCAGCATGTCCTCGACTTTGGCGGCGAGCATGATTTTGCGTCGCTTGGGATCGGTTTCGCGCCCGAGCAATGCGCGGAAAGTCAGCATTTCGCCAAAAACCGAGGCGGTCTCGGCTAGGGTCAGCGGGGTGTCGGCCATCAGGTAGCCCTGTTTGGCGGCGAGCACTTGATGCACGCCATGGCCGAGCTCGTGCGCCAAGGTCATTACATCGCGCACCCGCCCTTGATAATTGAGCAGCAGATATGGGTGCGCGCTGGGCACCGTCGGATGCGCGAAGGCGCCCGACGCCTTGCCGGGCCGCACCGGTGCGTCGATCCAGCGTCCAGCAAAGAAGCGGCCGCCGACCGCAGCGAGCTCGGGTGAGAAGGCGCCATAGGCCGACAGCACGATCCCCTCGGCTTCGGGCCAAGGGATCAGGCGGTCCTCGTCCTCGGGCAGCGGCGCGTTGCGGTCCCAAAAGGCAGCGCGTCGACCCTGAACCAACGCGCCTTCAGCTTATAGTAGCGGTGGGAGAGACGCGGATAGCTGTCGCGCACCGCCGCGATCAGCGCGTCGATCACTTCGTCCTCGACAAAGTTCGCCAGGTTGCGCGACGAGATCGGGCGTGCGAACCGGCGCCAGCGATCCTCGATCTCCTTGTCCTTGGCCAACGTGTTGGTGATCAGCGCAAAGGTTCTGGCGTTTTTTCCCAGCACTTCGCCGATGACGAGCGCCGCCTCGCAGCGAATTGCGGGCTCGCGGTCCGACAAGAGATCGAGCGCCTCGGCTTCGGTCAGCTCCCTACCGCCGATAGGGAATCTGAGATCGGCGATGGTCTCGTCGAAAAGCCGCGTCCACGCGGCGCGCCCGGCGACGCACTTCTCGTGCAGCAGCTTCTCGATCTCGTCGGAGAGCTGATGCGGCCGAAAGGCGCGGGTATCGCGCAGCCACGGGCGATAACGCGCGAGCGCGGGATTGGCTTCTTTCGCTTCGAGATCGGCGTCCTCGAGGCGGTTGAGCTCGAGCGTAAAGAACAACAGCGTCGTCGAAACTGCGTTGGTCCGCTCCTGCATGGTCTGAAAGAATTGGCCGATTTCAGGGTCGGCAAGATTGCCGGCATGGACCAACGAGGCGTAGCTCATGATCCGCCCCGCCTGCTCCTCCAGCCGCTCGTAGGTTTCGATCGCGGCGCCCAGCACAGCCCCTGACAGATCGGCCAGGCGCCCCTGATAGCGCTCGCGAAAGGCTTCGGCGTCGTCGGCGAGCCGGGTGAGATCGCGCGCCAGCGCCTCGCTGTCGCGACCGGGATAGAGGTCGGCGAGGTCCCACTCGGGTAAGTCGGCGAGTGCGGTTTGGCGTTGCCCTAACGCCAGTTCCGTCGCAGTCCGTAAATGCATCGTCGCTGCCTCTTCAGACCTGAGCGAGGGCCATCGGCTCTCGGTCGAAAGCCGGCATGATCTCCTCGGCGAAGGTGCGCAGGCCGGCGACCGAAGCACCTGGGGCGGCGAACAACACATTCTCGACCCCGCCCGCCTCGAGCCGCTTCAACCGGGCGATGATCTCCTCTGGAGTGCCGAGCAATGGCGCGTCATCAAGCACGAACGACTCCTCATCCTCCTTGATGTGCGCGTAGTGTTCGGCACCCGGGCCGCGGGCAAGGTCGCCGATGTTCTTCAACACGTTCCGGCGCGTGACGACCGCCCGCTTGCGCTCCTCTTCATTATGCACGATCTGCAAACCGCGGGTCACCCCGACCATGATCGGGTCGTACGGCCGGCCGACCCGCTCGCATTCCCGGCGGAAGGTCGCGACCCGCTCGATGATCAGATCGGTCGGCGCGATCTGGTCGAGCAACAGATTATAGCCCTCGCGCGCTGCACGGCGGATCGATTCGGCGCTGCCGGCGCCGAGCCAGAACGGCGGATGCGGCTGCTGGATCGGGCTCGGCTCGACGACGACGTTGTCGAACCGCCAGCGCTTCCCGTGATAAGAGAACCGGCCTTGCGTGGTCCAGGCCTTACGGATCACCTCCATCGCCTCGTCGAACCGCTCGGTCGCCTCTTCGGGCGCGATGCAGAACCCGGAAAACTCGTAGTTGCGGTAACCCTTGCCGACGCCAAAATCCAAGCGGCCGTTCGACAAGAGATCGAGTGTAGCGGCCTGCTCGGCGACCAGGATCGGGTTATGCCAGGGCAATACGACGACGGCGGTTCCGAGGCGAATGCGCTCGGTGCGCGCGGCCAGGTAGCTCAGCAAGTTCATCGACGCCGAGACCTGGCCAAAACCGGTGAAATGGTGCTCGACCAGAAAGACGCTCGAGAAGCCGAGGCGCTCGGCCTCCACCACATAGTTGATGAAGTCGTGATAGGCATAGCTGTCGCCGGCCGGGCCACCGCGTGCCCGCGCTCCGCCGAACAGTCCGAATTTCATGCCGGGCCTCCCAAAAGTCTTCTCACGGCATATATGTCGGCGATTCGACCGGGTCGAGCCCGACCGTTACCGGCCCACCGACAAAAGAGGCATGATCATCGTTCCTGGCTTCACGTCGATGTGAACGTCATGGCAGGCATGCCGCGGGCCTACTAGGCCAAAGTCGGGTCTAACCTATTTGCTGCAAATGCGACAGATCGGGTGATGGCATGCTCGAAGGTCCCGAACCCAAGCCCGAACCGGAGTGCAACGATCGGCTCGCCGCCGGATGGCGCGTGATCGTCTCGGCCTGGGTGCTCGTTGCCGTGTTCGTTATCCTTTGTGCCGGGGCGCAGGCGCTGGCGTCGCATCATGCCGCCGCGCCACGCCACCCGGAGCTCGCCGGCGCCGTCATTCCCCGGCATGATCCGGCAAGCGCCGGGGTCGGTGTTCCATGTGCGTCGCGTCTTGAAGATTGCGGGAAGTCGGCCGAGGCGCTCGCACCGGAGATCCCGTACGGAACCGCCGTCTGGTGAGCTCCTGATCACCCGGGCGGGGCAGGACCCGCGCCGGCGGCGGGCTCCACCGGGTTGCGCCTTGCGTCGATCGCGGCGAGCTGTGCGGTGATCCTGTCACCGGAAATGACGATCGTCTTCTCCTCGCCCGAGGGCGACAAGAACGTGACGGCGAGACCGCCGCGGTTCGCCCGCAGCTTGCTCTCCGGTAGTATGGCGGCGAATTCATCCAGATAAGAGCAGCCCGCGTCGCAAGAAATCTCGTCATGGCTGATTTGGACAAATTGCAACGGACTACCCGCGCTGTCGCGGGCTGCGTTCCAGCCCCGCTCGGCTCCGAAATAGCTGTCGGCGACATAGAGCTGATGCGCAGCTTCGCCTGTCTGGAGATCGACAAAGCTGCGCAGACAGTAAAAATTCGTTCCCGGGATGTTCAAAAAAGGCGGCGCGTGCTGGGCTTTCGGGCCGACAAAGGCGACGAAGCGCGGCGACAAGTCCTGGCGAGCCGCCACGACAGGCGTGCCGGGGGCGACAGTCTCCCCTGGCGTGAGCTCGGCGCAGGCCGCTAGCGCCACAACCAAGGAGGCTGCGACAAGGTGTCCGCGGCAGTGGGTCATATGGGGTGGGCGACAATCTCGGAATTGTCCTCGCCGAGCCGGGGCGCCGTCTTGGCAAAGGCCGGGCGCGCGCCGTCGAAGGACAGTGGCAGCCCGACCAGTGACAAGGGGCTTCCCACCCATTGTTGGATGATTCCAAGGGCCGTGGTCTGGGGATCGGTCACCACTTGGTCTAGTGTCTGGATCGGACTATTCGGGATGCCGGCCTTATCGAGGCGCTCGGCCCAGACCGCAATCGGCGCCGTCCGGAAGAGATCGCTCAGGATCGGAACCAGTTCCCCGCGATTGACGACGCGTTCGGCATTGGTGCGAAACCGCGGCTCTTCGGCGAGACCCGGCCGGCCGATTGCCGCGCACAGGCGGCGAAACAAATTGTCGTTGCCGGCAGCGACCATCATGTGACCGTCCGCGGTTTCGAAAGCCTGGTACGGCACAATCTGCTCGATGCCCGAGCCGTGCCGCCTCGGGATTTCGCCATTGGCGAGGTAGGCCGAGATCGGCAAGGTCATCCAGGCGAGTGTTGTCTCGTAGAGCGAGGTATCGATCACCCCGCCGCGCCCGGTGCGTTGGCGCTCTTGCAGCGCGGCGAGGATGGCGATCACCGACCACATCCCGGTGGCGATGTCGATGATCGAGACGCCGACCCGGACCGGCGGCCGCCCATCCTCACCCAGCAGGCTCATCAGCCCGCCATAGGCCTGCATCATCGGGTCATAGCCCGGCCGGTCGCGCAACGGTCCGATCGACCCGAAGGCGCCGACATTGCACCAGACGAGACTGGGCTTCTCGGCCGTGATCATTTCGGCCGAGAGCCCGTAGCGGTCGAGTGTGCCGTATTTGAGGTTGTGGAGCAGCACATCGGCGCGCTCGCGGATCAGCGCCCGCAGACGGTCGACCTGAGCCGGATCGGCGAGATCGATTGTGACGCCGAGCTTGGCGCGGTTGAAGGCGTGAAAGGCTGTCGCCGTGCCATCGGTAAAAGGCGGACCCCAGCCGCGGCACGGATCGCCCCCCTTCGGGTTCTCGACCTTGATGATTTCGGCGCCGAGTTCGCCGAGGATCATCCCGGCATAGGGGGCCGCCACACTGTGACCGATCTCGATCACGGTAATGCCGGAGAGCGGACGGGTGCTCGACATCGACGGTTTGCTCCAAGCAGGAGGATAGCCCGAAGCCCTTACCACCATGGAGGCACCGAGGGCAGGGGTTTTGTCGCGGGCTCCTCGTGGACAACCTCGGTTTGAATCAAATGCTTCACGATGCTGCTCCTGCAGCAAATCAGCAGCGGGGTCTCGCCGGAAGGTTGTAACGCGAGACCGGTGTGTGCTCGCGCGACACGTTAAAGGGAAAAGCCAGAACGTGGCGGAACTGGGTTCTCCATTATTGCCGCCATCTATTAATCAAGATAGCAATATATCATATTGTTAATGAACTAGCAATACCGTCACCCTCGCCTAAGCGGCAAGAGCAGCAACTCGGTGCGCACCGGTAAGGGCGGCGAAGGCTTGCGGCCGCAAACCAAATTCCAGCAGTCCCAAGATCGCGCGTCGAAAATGTCCGGCGGGGCCTGCTCCAACACTTCGCGATTCTCGTCTTCGCCGACAGTCCCGCGCAACGCCTTCAGATCGTTGATCGTGCGGACATGCCCGAGAGTTGCACCGGATCGGCGAGCGCCCGCTCCGGCTCCTCTAACCGTATGACGCGGCCAGCGACCCGCAGCAATTCGGGTGTCCAGCGCCGTCCCGCCATTCAGAGTGAAATGCTCGTACGTGGCGTCGAGTTTCAACCAAAGTACCCGCTGCGCCGGGGGCCAGATGTCTAGGCGTGGCTCAAACATCCGGCAGTAGCATTTCCGAATTGTCCATCATTTCGCCGTAGAAGTGCGGAAGGACGAACCTGACGCGCCGGTCTTCTGTCAGGTCGAGAGCTGCGCGCGAATTTGAGCCCACTCGCAGCAGTTGTGCTACAATTGCTGGCATGACTGACCAGCCGCCGCAGAATAACCCGATCCTGGCCCGCTTCCGCGCCGCGCTTACCGAAGCGTACGGCGACCGGCTGGAGCGCGTTTTGCTGTTCGGCTCCCGCGCGCGCGGCGATCACCGTCCGGATTCCGACTACGATGTTGCCGTGTTCGTCAAAGACCCCGGCACCCTCACCGAAGAGCTGGACAAGCTGGCATTGCTCACCACGGCTGTTTTGCTCGATACCGGCGCGGTGATTTCCGCCAAGCCCTTTTATGCCGGGGCCTATTGGGCGCGAACCGCTTTCATGCACGACGTCCGCAGGGACGGCCTCGATCTATGAAACCGGAAACCGCCGACTGTCTCGCCAAAGCGCGAGAATGCCTTGACGGAGCCAAGCAAACCGCGGGGCTGCCGTTGCCCCAAGTTGCGGCGCGGGAGGCTTACCTTGCCGCTTTTCACGCCGCCGAAGCATACATTTTCGAGCAAACCGGTAGAACCGTCAAAACGCATCGCGGGCTGCGTACGACATTCAGCCAACTGGCCGCAATGAGCCGCGCATTGCGCTAGAATATTTGACTTTTCTCGCGCGGGCCTACGAACTCAAATCGATTGCCGATTACAGCGTCGGCCCGACGGCACGCCCGATCACCAACGACGACGCCGCGCGCGCTATTGAAACCGCCGAAAGTTTTATCGACGCTATCGCCCAATTGCTGCCGCCCGGTCTGACCCCGCCGCGCGGTCCGACTGCGCAGCCTTAGTGAAATTGCCGAGACGAGGGGAGGCAAAGCGGCCGAACGCGCTGCGCTGTTCCGCCCTACGCTTGCTTTACATGCTATCGTAACGAATGAACAGTCAGGAAATCCTTGCCAAGCTTCGGAAAAACGAACCGGTCTTGCGACAAATCATCGTGCGAAATTATACGCACTAGTTCTGCCCTTCAAAGCATCTCAATCGCGTAGTGATGATGTTGCCGTAGTAAATTTGCTACAAGTTGAAAGAACGCTGCTGACCGCCCGGCTATATAATACTGCGTCACAAGCGTCGAAAACCGGTGCTCTGCCCTTTCCCTTTTTGCCCGTTCCCTTTCCGTCATCTTTTCGAGTTACCCCCGGCGTGAAAAATCGATCCGTTCAGAGGGTGCGACTTGCAGCAATTTTCCGCAAGCGGCGCTATGCGACTTTGACACAAGCCCGCGGGTACGGGGTCCCGCGAGTGTGTGGCATATCCCCGCTCGATCCAGGTCCGCGCGATCGCCGCGCCGGCGAAGCCGAGATCATTGCCGCGATGGTGTTCTCGTGACCGCGCGGACTCGGCCGGCTATGTTTCGCTCGATCCGCGCCCCGCACGCGGGACGCGCCACGAGGCACTCACGGGGAGGATGCGACATGAAAGGACGCTCACGAGATATCGCCGCTGCGGTTGCCGGCTCATTACCGCGCCGCGCGGTGATGCGCGGGGTGGCCGCCGGGCCGGTGGCGGCGGCGCTGATGGCTGCCGCGGGCGGCGCGCGGGCAGCGGATGAGGCGCCGTTCCCGCCGCATCCGCGCTGGAAATTCGTATTTATCAACCACGTGACGTCGAACCCGTTCTTCGTCCCGTGCCAGTACGGCATTCAGGATGCCTGCGCGCTGCTCGGCGTCGACTATCAGTGGACCGGGTCGGAGGGCTCCGATGTTGCGCTGATGGTCAACGCGATGAACGGGGCGATCGCCGGCAAGGCCGACGCGATCGCAGTCTGCCTCGTCGATCCGAGGGGCTTCGACCGCCCGGTCGAGAACGCGCTCGCCGCGGGCATACCGGTGTTTAGCTACAATGCGGATTCGCGCACCAACAAGCGCCTCGCCTATATCGGTCAGGACCTGTTCCTGTCCGGGCAGATGATGGGCGAGCGCATCGTCAAGCTCGTCGGCTCGGGCAAGGTCGCGATCTTTATCGCCACACCCGGCCAGCTGAACCTGCAGCCGCGCGTCGACGGCGCGATGGATTCGATCAAGAAGTCGGGCGCGGACATCCAGGCGACGATGATCGCGACCGATCCCGCCGCCAATGCCGGCCTCTCGAAAATCCAGGCTTATTACCTCGGCAACCAGGACGTCAAAGGTATGTTCGGCGTCAGCGGCGGCGACACGATGAACTGCGGGATCATCAGCCGGCAGTACGACCTGCCGGCGAAGGGCGTGCATGCCGGCGGCTATGATCTGCTGCCGAAATCATTGGAAGCGGTGCGCGACGGCTTCCTCGATTTCGCGATCGATCAGCAGCCCTATCTGCAGGGCTTCTACACGGTCATGGAAATGTTCGTGTGGAAGGTATCGGGCGGCTTGGTTGGACCGGCCGACATCGACACCGGCCTCAAATTCGTCACGAAGGACGCGGTCGGGCCGTACTTCGATGCCAAGACCCGCTACGAAGGCAGTTCCAAGGAAGCGCAGATCGTGCCGCATACCGGCCCAATCGGCCGCTGACGTGCCCGCCGACGTACCACGAGACGGAGACGGGTCTGCGGGCGCGGTCGATGCGCGAGGGCGTCATGGTCTCGTAAAGCGGGCCTCCGATTTCCTGCTGCGGCCGGAGGCGAGCGTCATCGTCGTAACGGTGGCGCTCGTCATTTATTTCGAGATCGCAAACCAGAATTTTCTGACCAACGCGAACGTGCAGACGATCTCCCAGTTCGTCGCAGCACCGGTGATCATCGCCTGCGGTGAAATCATGCTGCTGATCTGCCGCGAGATCGATCTGTCGGTCGGGCAGGTTTTCGCGCTGGCGCCGTTTCTGATGGAAAACATTCACGATTTCGGCCTCCCGGTGCCATTGGCGATCCTCGCAGCGCTTGCGGCCTGCGCGCTGATCGGCCTGATCATCGGCTTGATCACGATCGGGCTCAGTGTGCCCTCGTTCATCACCACGCTCGGCATGTTGTTCCTGATCACCGGCCTGACCTTGACGATCTCGCGCGGTTATCCGGCAAGCACGGCAGGCGGTCCGCTGCTGAACGGAATCATGGGCGTTTGGGCGTATTCCGAGATCGTCTGGGCGCTGGTCATTGTCGCGATCATGCATGTCGTGCTGCGCCACACACGCTGGGGCCTGCACACTGTCGCGATTGGCGGCAACATCATCGCGGCTGCCGAGGCCGGCATCGCGATCAACCGCATCAAGATCGGCAATTTCGTGTTGACCAGCACCTTGGGCGGGCTGACCGGGCTGCTCGAAGCGTTTCGCGTCGGCTCGATCGACCCCTTGGCCGGCGGTAGCAACATCATGTTTTTGGGCGTCGCCTCCGGCGTCATCGGCGGTACGGCGATCGCGGGCGGCGCCGGCACGATCATCGGCGGCCTCATCGGCGGCATCATGCTCGGTGTGTTGCAGGACGGCTTCACGTTGCAAGGCATCAACGCCTTCACCTTCGATATCGTGATTGGCGTCGCTATCCTGATCGCGATGATCGCCAACATTCACCTCGCGCGGCTGCGCGGCGGCGGCCCTGGATGAAGATGGTCGAATGAGGGGGGCGACCGAAGCGATCCGCGCCGAAAACCTGGTCAAAGCCTTCGGCAATATCACCGCGCTCGCCGGCGTCTCGCTCGAGGTGGCGTGGGGCGAGACGCTCGGCATCCTCGGCGACAACGGCGCCGGCAAGTCGACCTTGCTCAAGATCCTGACCGGCTATCACCAGCCAGATTCCGGGCAGGTGTTCGTCGAGGGCAAGGCGGTGCAGCTCGCCTCGGTCGATGACGCCCGCGCGCTCGGCATCGAATGCGTCTATCAGGACCTGGCGCTGGTCAACGGGCTCAGCATCTACCACAACATGTTTCTGAACCGCGAGCTGCTGCGCCGGGGGCCGCTGAGGCTCCTGGACCACCGCGAGATGCGCCGGCGCGCGGCCGAGGCGCTCGATGAAATCGGCGTCGACGTTCCGTCGGTTGAGCTCGCGGTCGGCGCGCTCTCGGGTGGGCAGCGCCAAGCGATCGCGGTGGCGCGCGCGGTCTATTCGAAGGCCCGGATCCTGTTGCTCGACGAGCCGCTCGCGGCGATGGGAGCGCGCGAGGCGCGGTTGATCATCGGGCTGATCGAGCGGCTGCGGGCGCGCGGCGACATCGCGATCGTGATGATCGCCCACAACTATGCGCAGACCTTGGAAATCTGCGACCGCGTGATACTGATGCAGCATGGCGAGATCACCTTCGAGAGCACCGCCGCTGCGACCTCCGCCGCCGAACTGCTCGACATCGTCCGCCGCGAATACCGTGCCGTCCGCACCGAGTGAAGTCGCCGCCGCTCAGCGCTATCTTCGCCAAAAAACCGGCGGAGGGGAGAGCGTGCAATGCATCCCGTTCCGCGGGATCAAATCGGTGTTCTTATGAAAACCGGTCCCATGCCGCTTGACGGGAGACTCCCAACGCCTCCCCGATAACCGCCCAGCTTACCTCTCGCTTGCGCAGCACGTCGACCATTTGGTGCAGTGAAGTTCGGAGTTGCTCGTCCCTTGCCCCTGCGTATTTCAGCAGCGTCAGAAGTGTCTCCGTCGGGATAAGTCTCGGGTTTCCAATTTCGGTCGGTACATTGTCGTCCTCGCAAATTTTGACGCAGAGGGCGACGCATTCGTCGCAGACGAATACGGTGGGACCCGAAATGAGCTTTCTAACCTCGAATTGCGATTTTCCACAAAATGAGCAATACAGGGTGGGTTTCGCTTCCTCTCCTGTACCGGTTGCGGAGGTTTGAGTCGCGCCTGCTGCTGTCATGGCCACCTCCTCTATCTGTCAAGCTGACCTTGACAAGGAAGTGCGCCTTGACGCCGCGTTTGTCAAGCAGCCTTCAGCGCAAATTGGGTCAGGCCCTTTCCAAGGAGCAGTCCGGCCTTCCCGAATGACGCGCTCGCCCCGGGGCGATCCTTTCGCCATCGACCGCTTTGCATTATCTCTCTCCAAACCGTGGAAAAAGGAGGGCGAAGTGTGAGTGACACGCCAACGATGGTGGCCCTCGGTGAGGATTATCCCGAGCTGCGCGAATCGGTGCGCAAGATCTGCGAGCGCTATCCCGGCGCCTACTGGCGCAAGCTCGAGGCGGAGCAGGCCTACCCGACCGAGTTCATCGCCGAGCTGACACAGAGCGGGTTTCTTGCCTCGCTGATACCCGAGGAATATGGCGGCTCGGGACTGCCGCTGCGCGCCGCCGCGGTCATCCTCGAGGAGGTCAACGCGTCCGGCTGCACCGCGAGCCAAGGCCACGCCCAGATGTACATCATGGGGACCGTATTGCGACACGGCAGCGAGGAGCAGAAACAGCGCTATCTGCCGAAGATCGCCTCGGGCGAATTGCGATTGCAGGCGTTCGGGGTAACCGAGCCGACGACCGGCTCGGACACGACCAAGCTCAAGACGCGGGCGGTCAAGCAGGGCAACCATTATGTGATCAATGGCCAGAAGGTGTGGACCTCGCGGGCCCGCCATTCCGACCTGATGCTGTTGCTCGCGCGCACCACGCCGGTCGACGAGGTCAAGCGGCGCACCGACGGGCTCTCGGTGTTTCTTGTCGATCTGCGCGAGAACCTCGGGCACGGGGTCGAGATCCGGCCGATCGAGGCGATGATCAACCACAACACCACCGAGGTTTTCTTCGACAACCTCGCGGTGCCGCCGGAGAATCTGATCGGCGAAGAGGGCGGGGGCTTCCGCTATATCCTCGACGGCATGAATGCCGAGCGCATACTGGTCGCCCAGGAATGCATCGGCGATGGACGTTGGCTGTTGCAGAAGGGCATTGAGTACGCCAAGGAGCGTATCGTCTTCGACCGGCCGATCGGCCAGAACCAGGGGGTGCAATTTCCGCTGGCGCGGGCCTATGCCGAGCTCGAAGCGGCCGACATGATTTGCCGTCGCGCCGCGGCACTATTCGACGCCGGTCAGGAGTGCGGCGCCGACGCCAATATGGCGAAGCTGCTGGCTTCCGAAGCGGGATGGCACGCCGCCGAGGCGACGTTCGCGACATATGGCGGCTTCGCGTTCGCGAAGGAATACGACATCGAGCGCAAATGGCGCGAGATCCGCCTCTACCAGACGGCACCCATTTCGACCAACCTGATCCTCGCCTATATCGGCCAGCACGTCCTCGGTATGCCGCGGTCGTATTGATGGGGTATGCCGGCGCGCCGCGGTATTGATCACCAAGGAAGGCGGTCGAGTTCCAGAGGGCCGGGAGTCAGAACGTCATGCTGAAGGTGAGCCGCACTGACGCCGGCTCGACAGGTTTGAAATGAGTGTCGTAAACCGGTGCCGTCTCGTTCGCCAATTGCGACGGGTAGAAATAATCGATCTGGTGGGCGCCGGTATTATTGAACAGATTGAAGATATCGAGCCACAGCTTCGCCTGCTCGGAGAATTTGTAGCCGATGCGCAAATCGGCGAGGGTGGTGGGTTTCGACGTCACGCTGTCGTCCTCGATCAGCGGCCGCCGACCGAAATAGCGAAGGCGCAGCGCGCCGAACCAGGGACCAAGATCCTCGACCGTCGCGCTCGCGGTGGAGATCAGGTTGGCTGAGTTCGGGATATAGCTGCCTGGATGGCCGGGCTCGGTATCGGCGGTGCCGGGGTCCCCATTGGCGTAGCGCGCATGGGTAGCCGCGAAATCGCCGTCGAGACGGAGCCAGGGAAGCGGCTTGTAGGAAGCACTCAGTTCGATGCCTTTGCGTTGGCTCGGCCTGCCCGGCGTGGTCTCGGCTTCGTCGCCGTCAAACGTCGCCTCGCTGGCGAGATTGAGCACGAAGAGCGCCCCTTCGACTTTGAGATTGGGCAATGGCTCTGACCGCACCCCAACCTCGTAGCCGATCGCCTTGGTCAGCAGCGGCGTCTTGACCTGCGGCACGACGGTGGGGTTGCCCTGCTGGAAGTTGATCTCGGTCTGCAGTGCATTGACGGTGGTCAGCGCACCGCGCAAATCGTTGCTGTGAAATCCCTGACCGACGCTGAGATAGTATTCGGTTTGATCCCAAGGGCCAAAGATCAGATTGCCCTTGGGACTGGTGATGGCCTGGACGATCGTGCCGGAATTGGCTTGGAGCGTGCTCTCGTCCGAACCGTAGTAGAGATCCTCGCGCAGACCGGTGACCGTGCGAAACTTGTCCAGCCATTGAATCCGATTTTCGATAAAAAGGCCGCCGCTCGCTTCGATCACATGGTCGTCGCGCACGGTGAACCGCACCACCCGCCCCGTCGTCTCTGCCAGATCGATATGAATGTCGTCAGTGCGGGTCTGGAAGCCAACAGTGTTCTGCGCGTCGAAACCAAAGACATTGCCGGGGATCAAATAGCTCACATTTCCGCCATAGATCTTGCGCCGGTCCTGCTGCACGAACTGGTCGCCGATCGGCGGTGGAAATGTTACAAAGCCGTCGAAATTGTTGAACAGCTGCAGCTGGTAACCGATCAGATAGGCGCTGGCCTTGAGCTGGCCGGTGTCGGTCGTTGCCGCATATTTGCTGGAAAAGCTGTAGCGTTCCGAACTGCCGCCATCGGTCGGGTCGAGCGGGCAATAGAGGCAGATCAGCCCCTCGGTGACGGCGCGCTGCGGGATTTGATTTGTCGCGTGAAAGGCATCGTTCATGTACATGCCGGTGAACGAGAACCCGTTGTCCGCATTCCCCTGGCTATAATTGGCGACGAGATTTCCTTTGTTGTAATTGTCCGGGATTGTCCATGGCCCGTCGGCGTGAACGTATTCGGCGGCAACCAGAAGGTTGCCGGGTCCCACTGGACGCGAGACCGCGCCGAGCCCGCGGCCGTACCCGAACATGCCGGCGCTAAGCAAGGCGAGGTCGTGCGGCAGGGTGTCGACATAATTGATCTGCACCGCCCCGGCGGTATCGAAGTCGCCCAAAGCCGGGAAATAGGGCCCCTTGCTGTATTGCAAGGTGCTGATCAGCTCGGGGATCATGAAATTGAGATCGGCATAACCCTGCCCATGCGCATGGGTGCGCATGTTGACCGGCATATCGTCGAGCGAGATGTCGATATCGGTGCCGTGATCGAGATTGAAGCCGCGTAGGAAATACTGGTTGGCCTTGCCCTCGCCGCTGTGCTGCGTGACGATCAGTCCCGGCACGACCTCGAGCGTTTCACCCACGCGATAGGCAGGCTGCTGCTGGATCTGCTCACCGGTGACGACCCCTTGCGAAGCCGTATCCGGCGCAAAAAACGTTCTGTCCGCCTGTGCGGACACATTCATTTCGGGCAATGTGATTGTGGCGCCGCCGGGGGAGCTATCCCCGGCAGTGCCGGAATCTTCGGCTGGTGCCGCGCTTGCAAATCCGAGCGAGATGATGACCCCGGCGGCAAAGCCGCTCCATGATTTGCCTCTGCAGCGTCGCATGCCACCGTTGTATTAGAAGTAGAAGGGTAGCGCGAGATCACGCGCAACCGATCAACTCCGTCCAGGCGGTTTCCGTTGGCCGCTCATAGGAAGATGCTGACATTGAGACTGCGCTCGATCAGCCATACCGAAGCCACCGCCACAATGCTCAATGAGCCGGCCCCGAGCACGAGCCGCGGATAGACCCACGAGCGGCGCGACAGATAAGCGACCGGCAAGAACGTCGCGACGATCGCCAATTGGCCCGTCTCGACGCCAAGATTGAAGCTAACCAACGATACGGCCAACGCAGGCTTCGGGAGTGCCAGATCCGTTAGGACGTTGGCAAAGCCCAATCCGTGTACTAAACCGAAGACAAAAGCCACAATCCACAGTCGCTTCTCGATCAGCGGGTAAAGGTTGTTCAACGCGGCGACGACCACTGAAGCAGCGATTGTCAACTCGATGAGCCGCGACGGCAGGGTGATGAACCCGAGCACTGCGAGGCTCAAGGTAATCGAATGCGCGATCGTGAACGCCGTGACGATGCTGATGACGTCGAGGAAAGCCTTGCGGAAGTTCGTTACGGCTTGCCATTTTCCGTCACGGTGCTCGAGCACTGCGGGGAGCAGCAGGGCGCAGAGGAATAGGATGTGATCGAAGCCGGTCCAGATATGCCAAACTCCGGTCTCGAAAAAGTCGCGAAATTGGGTCCCGAGCCCAACCGACTGCCCTTCCAACTGCCAGGTCTCGCGGTCGGGGCTGAAAACCGCCGTGTGGGTGCGGCCGTGCTCCTCCAACCGAAGCAAGCCGCGGTGCTGCGGGTCGAGATCGAAAAACAAACTGTATTTGATGGTCAAAACCTGCGGAGCCGGCGGGCAGTCGACGGCGAACCGCATGACCTCGTAGGCGCCGTCGCTGTGGTTGTCGATCAAATGCTCGGTGACCCGCATCGGGCAGCCGACGTCATCGACGGTGATCGCCAGGTGAGCCAGTGCGTAAGCGGCGATTTCGGTTTGCTTCGCCTTGACCTCTCCCCAGGTGATCTCGCCGTTGCCGTCGGCATCGAGTCCAATGGCGTAATCGAGATCGCGCAGCGCGATGTCCCATTGTCCGGTCAGGTGATCGCCCTTCACCGAAAGCATCAGGTAGCTATCGCTCGGCTTGTGGGCGTAAGCCGGCGAAACCCATAGCGACAGCAGCAGGATCAGGACGAAACGCGGCATTTGGTTCTGCATCGGCGCCCGAGAGGGCAATCCCGCGCACCACCATGGGGCGGGCCGCCCTTTCGGCCTCCTGGTCAAGGCACTTTCGGTACGCAGGGATTACTGCCCTGACCGGCGCTGCACTTGCCGTCGTACGGTGTGGGGAGGAACGGGAAATTCCTGGCGATGCCGTTCGTCGTGATGTCGACGCCGACCACCCCGGGGGCACCGGCCAGGAAGTTGACCCCATCGCCGATGTGGTTGGCGATGTAGTTGTTGCCACCGACCACGCGGACCACGATGTCGGTGACATCATCGTTCGGGCGCCGTCCGTTCGGATAGCCCGCCGGGTCTCCGCCCAACACGGAGCCCAGCCGGCTCTGGTTCTCGGGCGCGGTGGGTGCCTTGCTCAAGTCGAGCCGCAGCAGTTCGGCGCATGGCTTGCCGCAGTTCGAGCCGCTCAGAGCTTGCCCTGGGTATTTGAGCAGAAGGCCGATCAGGTCGGTGCGGTCGGTTGCTGGCGAACCATCGATCGGAACGATGGGCACATGAAACACCAGGTTCAGCTCTGTGGCGACCACTGGATTCTGGTAGAACGCTTGGAACTGCGCCTCGTCTTCCGGCTTGGAGGCGTTCCACTCGTCCTTGAACGGCGTGGTGATGATCAGCTCGTTGATCAGCGGGTTTGCCATGCGCGATACCTGGACGAATCCCCCGTCCTCGTCAGTCCACGGGTCAGTTTCGCCTCGCACTCTGCCCTTCTGCCGGGCGGTGTTGGCGTATACCCCGATTACCGGGTTATTGGTCGTTGTCGCCGGTTTACCGTCGCCGGTAACGCGCGTGATCGGGACCTCGATCGCGATGGTGCTGATGTTGAATCCGCCGAAGCGGTTCACCCCGAACGGGTTGACGAAGTCAGTGTCCTCTCCCGGCCCGGTAAGCGCAGGCAAGTAGCGGCGCAAGTTCAAGGTGTCGAATACCGCGCCCAGATCGATATAGAAGGTCTCGGCGCGCTGCCCAGCGAACACGCGGATGCCGGTTGCGCTGTCAACGTAGATGCCCTGCGCGGCCAAGTCAGGATAGTCGGGCATCGTCGCCGGTCCGACGTTGGACGGGACCGCCACCAGTGTGCGGCCGCTGAACAATTCGGTCCGCTGCCCGTGGCGGACCTCGGTCACGGTATAGGTCTGACGCCGGGTCAAGCCTTCCGACCCGGGACCATCGAGCGCGGTGATCCCTTGCAGCGGAAGTGTAGGCGTGATGTGCGGGTTGCCGAGATACGGCAACGGTGAAGTCAAATCACCAGCGGCGACGACCGGCCGGTTCTCAGTCTTGAAGCGGAACTCATAGACGACGTCGTCGGCCTTGCCGTCCCGGTCGTTGTCGATGTGGACGGCGTACAGCACGTCGTCGCCGAAGTTGAAGTAATTGGGCCCGTCGCTCGGATCCTGCCCCGGGTTCACGTTCAATATGAACGTGACTCGCCGATCGGCCGGAGCGCGCGCCAGGTTCGCCGCGTCGTAGCTGACAAAGGCGTAAACGTCGGTGTTATCGGCGCTGGGGTCCAACGCAATCAGAGGCGCTTCGCGATGGCTCGCCGCCTCGGCGGAGATGTCCCATGTGAGGGCGAATGTCGCGAGCAAGGGCACGAATAGTTGTAGCGCGTGTCTCATCTCTCTGTTTCCTTCTGCGGTTGATCGCACGGGGCGCGCCGTTCAGCCTCGCGGCGCAAGGATCCGTTGGAGTTCCACATCCTCCAAGCGGGAATTCTTTAGCCACTCCCTCACCCCGTCGACGGCAGCAGCATCATCGGCGGCGAGGACGGCTTCGAGCAGGACGCGGACATCCGCCGGCTCCTTCTGCACCTGCCAATTTTCCTGTGCGAGTGTCAGCGCCGCCTGCGGAGCATTCAGCAAATGCAGGGTGAACCGAGCCTCTTCCCGCAGGTGCACTCGATCCCCGCGCAGGCGGCTGGCATCGAAGCGGTCGCGCAGTTGTTCCACTTGAGCCGGCAGTTCCTGTGAATGCTGTGCCTGCAATGCCAGCGCGTAGCGCAGCAACAGTGGGTCAGCGGCGGTCTTGTCCCGCAGCAGCGCAACGACCTCTTGCGGGCGACCGCTGTCCAGCAAGAAATCTGCATAGGCGCCGAGAACGTAATAGTCCCCGGTATCGAGGGCGAGCGCTGCACGAAAATGCCCTTCTGCATCCTGCGTCATGCCGGCTCGCGCCGCCATCTCGGCGAGGCTGATCAGGGCCCAACTGTGAATGCTGAGTTGAGCATGAGGGTACCTTTCGAGCGCCGCGCGCAGCTGCTGATAGGCCTCGCGCAGCTGACCGGTCACTCCATCCACATTCGCTAGGCAGGTGATCCACACCAGTTCCTCGGTCAGCTCCTGCAGCGCGCGGCACTCTGCCCTCGCCTTGTCATAGACGCCCTGAACCTGCAGCACCGTCGCGCGGATTAACCGAGCCTGGACATTGCGTGGATTGGTATTTAGCACCTTGGCCAAATCCGCCAAGGCGACATCAAACTGGTGCATGCGCTGGTGCACGGTGGCGCGCAAGACCAACACTTCCGGGGGTGCGTGCTCGATGTCCCACCAGGGGGTCAGCGCAGCTTGAGCATAGCCGGCGTAACGTGGGTCACCCGTGATGCGGCCAACCTCGATGTAGCCCTGCGCAACAAGGAGCGCCAGCGGCAGGTTATCCGGCTTGCGGGTCAGTTGATTGTTTAGTGCGCGCAGCCTGCGCAGGACAGGGTCGTTCGGCGCTAACGGCAGGCGCTCGAGGACCTGGCTGTCGAACTCGGGGACAAACGGTGCAGCATCCGCCCGCCCAGACGTCATGGCGACGACGATGACGCAGATCAGCGAGGCAATGCTGCGCCACCTCTGGGAGAGCATATCGAGGAGATCAGGCGACATTTCCGACCAGGACCCGAACGGTCTGCGCCATCGCTGGGTTAGCGAAGCCCCAGTGAAGGCGGCATCGGAACGCTTCATCGATAGTCTCCCCCGTTTGCAGCGACCCGAGGCGCCGCTCCTCCCCACTACGGCTGAGATGTCCCGGCGGATGCCGCCGATTAAAATCTTTTCGGTGGCTGCGGTTCACAAAGCCGTGAAGTCGAGAGCCGAGCTAGGGCGGCCCAGTCACCAAGTCGGTAAAGCGCGGAGGAGGTCGATTACGCTGGCGCAGCCAACGCGTTCCAGTGCAACAGAATAAGGCCACCCGAAGTGGAGCGGATTATCTCATGGCGACTGCCGGCGTGGGCAATCGTGTAATCGCCAGGCCGATAATCTTGGCCATCGACGTTCACGACGCCTTCGAGCACGAAACACTCCTCCGACACCGGATGATCGTGCTCGGGATAGGCACTGCCGGGTTCCATCCGCATCAGGCCCGTGCGCTCGCCGGTCACGGGATCGACGTGGAGCATCTTCAACGTGGTCCCCGGCGAGACTGCGAGCCACACGCCTTCCGATTGCCGGCGAGAGATGGATGGCGCCCCTCCGCCGATGCGTTGCCGGATCGCCGCCCAGAAGGATGCGGGGGGCATTACCGGATCCACGCGATCCGAAAGCGGCATCAGGCGGCGCGCCCAGGCATCGACGGAGCGGCGAAAGTCGGGCTCGTCGCGCACGCGGCGCTCGACCGCTGCCCGTTCGTCAGCTTCGAGCAACCCGAGCACAACTTCGCCGGCCAATTCCTCGGACGCGTCAGCCACTCATGTCATCCGGATCCAGACATTCCTTCAGATTAGCGAGCCCTCTGCGGATTGTCGATTTCATCGTGCCGAGCGGGACCGCAAAGGTTTTCGCCAGTTCGGCGTGCGACAGCCCGAGGTAAAAAGCCATCAGAATCGCCTTGGACTGCATGGCATCGAGACGCTGCAAGCACCGATCGATATCGACCGCGACAATGTCGTGAGGGGGAACGAGCCCCTCGATCTCATCGAGGTCGGGACCAGCTGGAAGCCGGCTGGTGCTGGACCTCAGCATATCGATGCAGATATGACGGACAATTCCCGACATCCAATGGATCGGCTGCCCCTTTTCGGGGTCATATTGCCCGGATTGGCTCCAAATCCGCACATAGGCTTCCTGCAGCGCTTCGCCTGCGGCATCGGCATTCCGCAACATCCGGCTGGCAATCGCAAAGAGCTTGGCGCTGGTCAAACGGTAGAGCTCTGCAAAGGCGATCTGATCTCCCAACGCGGTAGCGCGAAGCAGCTCCGACGGGAGGTCGGCAGGCTCTATCGACATCGCCCCATCCAATGGTCCGCGCGCCGGCTGCGGATCGTCGACAAGTGAGCCTGGACGCGAGGCGCACGTCAAGATCTCGCGAGGGGAGCCGGGTCAACGCGACGCGGTGAGCGTCCCAATCTCCGCCAGGAGCAGGTCCGTGGTGCGCTGGCGGCAATAGCCGCGGATGCCGAGCAGCGACTGCTCGTGACGCTCGGCGCTCTCGGTGATGCAGGCGTTGCTGACAAGCGTCACCAGATAGCCGAGATCACAGGCGTCGCGCACGGCGCTCTCGACGCACTGGTCGGTCATCATGCCGGCGATGATCAGCGAGCGCAGCCCGAGATTGCGCAATACATAATCGATATTGGTTGAAATGAAGACGCTGCTCGACGTCTTGCGGAAGATCATCTCGTCTTCGACTGGGGCGATCTCGTCGAGCACGCGCGCCTCCCACGATCCGCGCGGCACGTCGATCCCAGAGATCTTGTAGTCGAGGCTGCGGTCGCGGCCGTCCCGGGTCATGTTCTCGACCGCCGCGTAGACGACCTCGATATGTGCGCGACGGCAGGCCGACTGCAGAAGCCGCAGATTGGGCAGCACCGTTTCGCGCAGGCTGTGGAAGAGATAGTGGCGCTGTCGCGCGTCGAGCTTGTGCGAGCCGGCGCCGTCGGGATGTGCGCAGTAATTCTGGACGTCGACGATCAACAGAGCCGTATGAGCCGGGTCGATCGGAACTTCGCGGCTCGGTGCACTCATTGGTGCAAGAACTCGCTGTACGCGGCCGGTAGCAGGCGCGCCAGACGCTCGGCCCACCCTGCCTGGCCCCCCGCGTCGGCGATTTGGTCCTGACGGATTTCGATCTCGACATGTGGCAGGCCACGGCGTTCCCCATGCACGGGAACGGTATAGTCGGTCAAATCAGTGACGCGGTAAGGCTCGTTATCGCCCACAACCAGACCGTCTTCAGCGCTTAGCAATTCAAATAGCGGACGGGCGAGGCGCGCGTCACGGTTGTAGAGCACTGCCGTGTGCCAGGGACGAGCGACACCCTTGAAGACCGGGGTGAAGCTATGCAGCGCTACTAGCACCGAGGCGCGACCCGCGGCCGCGCGCCGATCGAGCGCTGCGGCGATCGCGTCGTGGTAAGGCCGGAAAACTCCATTGATCCGCGCTGCGCGTGCCGTTTCACTCAAGCCCAGATTGCCGGGGATTTCGGTCGTTTCGCTGATCTCGGGGATGGAGCTCGCCACCTTGGGGTCGCGGTTGCAGTCGATCACCAGGCGCGAATAGGTCTGCAGTATGACGGCTGCGTTTAAAAGCTTTGACAGCTGTTCTCCAACCGCGCCGATGCCGATATCCCAGGCGATGTGGCGCCTAGTCTCGTGTTCCGGCAAGCCGAGCCGGTCGAGCCGGCGAGGAATGGCTCGGCCGGCATGATCACAGGTCAGAAAAAAGTCCGCACTACCGGCCTCGTTGTCGAAGCTCACCGGGTCAGGGTCGCCGGGAACGAGCAAGGTCTCGGTCATTGCGTTCAGTAGACCTCGGCATAGCGGGCGCAGAGTTCAGGGTGGGGGAGCCCCGCCACCTTTTCTGCCTCGACCCGCTTGAACCGCACATAGGCGTCGAAATGGGTCGGGCCGAACCAGCCTGCGACCGTCTCGTCGGCAGCGAGTCGGTCGAGCGCCTCGGGCAAAGAACGCGGAAGCGATGCCGGAGTGCCGCCTGCCGTCGGCAGCGGCAGCGCCCGGCGGATCCCGTCGGCCCCGGCGAAGATCACGGCACCCAAGGCGAGATACGGGCTGGCCGAGGCGTCGGTGACGCGGAATTCGACATGGAACTGACGCGTCACCTCGTCCGGTGTCGCGGCAGCGAAGATCGGGCAGATCCGCAGGCTGGCACCGCGGTCCTGCCGCACCAGATCGATCGCCGTCGGTGCCCAGGCATTGGGCACGAGGCGCAGGTAGGAGACCGGGGAGGGCGCGGTGATCGCGCAGATCGACGGCATGTGGTGCAGCACACCGGCGAAAAAATGCTGCGCCGGCTTGCTGAGATCCATGGGCTCGCCGGGCGCGTGGGTCGCCGGCCGTCCCGCCGTGTCGACGAGGCTCATATGAATGTGCACGCCATTGCCAACGAGCTCGGGGTCGGGTTTGGGTGAGAAGATCACGCGATGCCCGAGTCTCTGTGCGGTGGCGCGCGCCATCTCGCGGGTGATCGCCGCGTGATCAGCCGCGGTCAACGCCGGCTGCGGAATCACCGTCACCTCGAATTGCCGCGGGCCGTACTCGGCGAGAAATGTATCGGGGACCACCCCCGCCGCCCGCAAGGCCGCTATGAAACTCTCCCCGAACGCGCCTTGGCGGCGGAAGGCGCCGAGCGCGTAGGCGTCGCCCGGACGGTCGGAGGCGCCGGTGTACAAGAATTCCTGCTCGAACGCGGCGATCATTCGCAGGCTCGCCACCTCTTCGAGCTCTCGGACTGCGCGGCGCAGGAAATCGCGGGAGCAGCATTCCCACGGACTACCGTCGGTATTGCAGATGTCGCCCAAAAAGAAGTGCTCGATCGCCGAGCCGTCGGCAAAATCGACCCGCACTTCGACAGCAGGGTCGGGCACGATCATGAAATCCCCGGCGGTGCCGAACGGCGTGTCCCAGATCGGCCCGAACGGCGACATCATCAAATTGCTGCCGGTCCACCCGACACCCTTCTTTAAGCGGAGCGGCAGCTCGCGCGCCGGGAACCCCTTGCCGCGCGCGAGACCTGAGATGTCGCACGTCGCCACAAAAATCAGCTCTTCCCGTATCATCCGGCCGCCGACCCAATTGCTCGCCGCATCTGCATAATGTCGGTTAGGATCGCATAATTACGCAATTTCGACCATGGAGGAGAACCATGCCGATCACAACTGTCCGCGGGGTCGCAATCAATTACGAAGTGCTCGGCGATCGGGGCCCATGGGTGGCACTCCAACCCGGTGGGCGTCGCGGTCTGGTCGGAGTAAAGCCGCTGGGCCAAAAGATCGCCGAGGCAGGTAATCGCGTGCTGGTCTACGACCGCCGCAATTGCGGCGCCTCCGACATTTCGTTCGAGGGCGAGGATTCCGAAAACGAGGTATGGGCCGCCGATCTTCACGGGCTGCTGCTGCAGCTCGACGCCGCACCTGCCTTCATCGGCGGTAGCTCGTCGGGCTGCCGGCTGGCTCTGCTGACGGCGCTGCGCTACCCCGGCGATGCGCGCGGGCTCCTGTTATGGCGGGTCACCGGCGGCGCCTTTGCCGCCGGGCGCCTGGTGCAGAACTACTACACTCAGTTCATCGAAGCCGCGCAACGGGGTGGCATGGAAGCGGTCTGCCGCACCGAACATTTCGCCGAGCTCATCGCCAACAATCCGGCCAACCGGGCACGGCTGCTGTCGATGGATGCCGAGCGCTTCGTCGCCGTGATGAATAAATGGCGGCGGAGCTTCAATGAGGGTGCGAACCATCCGGTCATCGGCATCAGCGCGGACGAGCTGCGCTCGATAACCATGCCCGCCTGCATCATCCCGGGCAATGATCGCACCCATCCGCGCGAGCCCGGCCAGATCGCCCATCGTCTGATGCCGAACGCGGAGTACCACGAGGTAGTGACCGAAGACCGCCCCGACCTCGATGTCGCATTGGAGGATTGGAACGCCAAGGAAGGGCTCCTGGCGGCGGTCTTCATCGATTTTCTGCGTCGCGCGCAGCGCCGCAGCTAAGCGGGGTAACATGGGACCGGGCTTCTTGGTCGGAACGCCCGGTCAAGTCGGCAGCGGGCTAGAAAGAAGGGAATACCGGTGCGGGTACGATGTGCTCTTCGACCTGGCGGACCCCGGGGATGTTCTCGGCGGCGACGCGCACCGCCTGCCTCTCCTCTTCGGACCGGTCGTCGGAGAACCAGAGATGCACGACCCGGTCCCTGACGATGATGTCCGCTGCCCACATGTGAACCCACTCTTGTCCGGTCAATTCAGTGATCAGCTTTTGACGGATCGTGTGGTCGTCGCTACCGGCTTCGATCGCCGGTTCGCTCTTCGTCATCGCCAAGGCCCGCACGAGGTTCGCCCGGCTGACGATGCCGACGAGCTGGCCGTCGCGAAGGACCGGCACGCGCTTGATTCGCTTTGTCTCGAGTAGGGTCGCGATATCGGCGAGTTCGGTCGTGTCGCTGACCGAGATGACGTCGCGCGTCATAATCTCGCGCACTACGCGGCCGTGCGCTTTGACATAGTCACGAGCCGCCTCCTGATCAGAGGCGAAAGTGTCGAGCCAGCGCGAGCGCCGGCGCTGGATTCGCCTTTCGGTCCCGGTTTCGGCACGATGGAGCAGGTCGCCCTCGGTGGCGACACCCACCAAGCGGTTGTCCGAATCAACGACCGGGACCCCGCTGATTCCGCGTTCGGAGAGGAGCGCCGCCAGCTCCTGCACCGAGGTGTTGGGCTCGACTGTGATTACGTTGGTCGTCATGACGTCCATGGCGCGCATCAGACCGCCTCCCTCCTGATCTGTTCAGAAGCTAACCTATCACGTCCCGCGTCCGCTCAAAACACATCACGAAAAGAGCACGCGAAGCGCGCTGCACAAGGTCATCACGAATCATGCATCATGTCGCTCAACCGATCACTGCGACACCCTGCACTTCGACGAGCAATTCCGGCCGCGCGAGACCGGCGACGGTGATCAGGGCGCCCGCCGGGAAATTGTCGCCGAAGATCCCCTTGCGCAGCTGGGTAAAGCGGTCGCCGAGCCGCGCATCAGTGATGAACACGGTCATCGTCACCATATCGGCGAGCGCGCCACCAGCCTCGTCGAGCGTCTTCGTCAATCTGGAGAACACCTCGCGCACCTGGCCGTCAAAATCGCCGGCGAGCGACTTGCCTGACGCGTCTTCGGCCGCGACCTGCCCGGCCAACCAAACAACCGTTCCGCCCTCGCTCACGACTGCCTGCGAATAGGCTCGCGCTTGAGCCGCTGGCCGCTTTAAATGAGTTTTTGCCATATCCACCTCCATCTGCATGCGATTTCGCGCGATCGGATAAGCATGGCACACTGCCTGCTCGGGGCGAAAATTTATCCGCGTCATTCGGCCAAAGGGGGTTCCGTGTTGCTGCTCGATGTGTTTCACAAGCAGACCAAAGGACGCACGTTATACGAGTGGTTCGAGCAGGTTATTTTAGGTATTGTTGTGTTTATTATGTCTCTTGTTATAGTATATTCACTCATTCTGGCAGCGACTACCTTATTCCAAGATTTAGCGTCTGGAATCGGGTCTATGGAAAATAGCGCGCTTAAGGATACTTTCGGTTTGATCCTGACCGTCATCATTCTGGTGGAATTCAACCACTCGATCGTGTTGGCGATCAGGCAAAGGTCAGGCGCCATTCAAGTTCGTATCGTCGTGCTCATTACAATTATCGTGCTGGCTCGGAAATTGGTTCTATTGGACTACACGACCGCCAATGTAGAGACCTTGCTGGGCCTGGGCGGTTTGGCACTCTCCCTGGGAGGTCTATATTGGCTGATTTCCGACGGAGAGCGGCGGCGGGGTGCGTCCGACTCGATTGTTCAATGATCACAGGGAGGTGAGATGGCCACAATGATCGAAGGCATCAGTGCCGTCACGCTCGCCACGCACGACATGCGGCGCGCTGTCCGGTTTTACCGGATGCTGGGGTTTGAACTGCTGTACGGCGGTGAGAAGGCGACGTTCAGCAGTTTTCGCGTCGGGGGCAATTTTATCAACTTGATCGCCCAGCCTCCAGAGCGCCACTGGTCCTGGTGGGGACGATTAATATTCTACGTATCGGACGTCGACGAGCTCTATTCCCGCCTTGTGACCGCCGGCCGCCCGCCCAAGACCGCGCCGCGAGATGCCGAGTGGGGCGAACGCTTCTTCCACCTGACCGATCCCGACGGTCACGAGCTGAGCTTTGCCCGACCGTTGCGGGCCTAACCGGGTTCACCAGATCTTAATCCCAGGCGTGCGAGGATCTCCGGATCGATATGAAGGTGGTGAAGCGTGCTCGCATTCCATACCACTGGTCATTCCGTCGCGCCGCTGGAAGCGGGGAGCAGCAGCGAACGGCCCCTTTCGGTGGGGGCGGCGATGACGTGCATCGTCACATTATCAGTGTTCGGCTGGACCGCGATCTTGCTGCCACTGTGGATGATCGCCCAATAGCAATAGGCGGCATTGCGCGGCAGAGTCGCTTCCGTCTCGCTTTCTGGACACCCCTTAAGCTACGCTTGCGCCGCGTGCAGATTATCCCGCCGCTTGGCGGCAATATCGGCTTTTTCGAAGTCGGCTCGGGTAAAGCCATAGAGGCGAGCGCCGCCGTACAGGATCTTGCCGGCGATCTCGGGGGTGATGCTGGGATTGTTCAGCACCCGCGTCGACACCTCCGGGAAACTCGACTCGAAATGCGGAAAATCAGTCGACACGCAGATATTGTCCGCGCCGCCGAGAAGCTCGGCGACCGACCCCACCTCGCGCTCCCCGCTCTCGATCGATTGGCTCCATGATGTGCATGTCGCAATCAACGAACCGGTAGCCGTCTTTCATATCGCTCTCCTCTTCCGCGCTGGTGACGAAATCGGCCTCAAGGCGGGGTCGGCCAGCTGGATTGCTCGGACCGAGATTTAGAGCTTAGCCCCGGTCCCCTCGGCTTTGCACGCACCGAGGACGCTGGACTCTTCCGAAGATCTTGATTGTCGACAAGCAGCCGACATAGTTCGACACAAAGAAAATGGCCGGAACCAAGTCCGGCCAAGTTTGAACAGGGAGGCTTCACGTCTGGGAGACGTGAGGGTCCGCAGACCCTCTTTCCGGGCACAAGTCCCGGAAACTTATATCGGCTCTAACCGCCGACAGAAACTGGGTGCGCCGCAACGCATGGCTCAACATGGAGTATCCTGCGCGCAATCACCACCCGGAATTTCTTCTGGCTCGTCTGCAAAAACTGCAACGCTCTTAGGGATGCGGGGTTTTGATGTTGTATTTCAATTGGTTACAGAAGTCAGCTCAGACGAGTTTCCGCTACTTTACGCAATAGGAAATCGCGAAAGACGCTGATGCGCTTAGAGGAACGCAGTTCCTCCGGGTAGACGAAATAGGCTTCGACCGGTGGGCCGGTCAATTCAGGCAGGACACGTACCAGCTCGGTGTATTCGTTGGCCATGAAATCGGGTAGCGCGGAGATTCCGAGCCCGCTGACCACGGCGCGAAGCATGCCGTAGAAGTTGTTCACTGTCAGAATCGGCTTACGCTCCCGTCCGGGCTTGGTCCCGGTATCGAGCAACCAGTTGATGTTCTGCACCGGTGGGCGAGAATTGTCGCCGTAGACGATCAGGCGGTGCTTGTCTAAGTCCTCGATCCTTTGCGGCATGCCGTGCTTCTTGATGTAGTCCGGCGCGGCGTAAACATGAACCTGCACACTGACTAGGTGACGCTGGATCAGATCCGGCTGCCGCGGCGGCGCCATGCGTATGGCCACATCTGCTTCGCGCATCGAGAGGTCGAGTTCGGCGTCATCGACCACCAGGCTGACCTGGATTTCAGGGTAGAGGTCAAGAAATTCCCGGATGCGCGGTGTCAACCAAGTCGAGCCGAAGGCCACCGTCGTCTGGATCTTGAGGGGTCCTTTGGGTCGGTCCTTCGATTCGGAGATCAAGCCTTCCGCCATCGATAGCTTGGCGAATACGTCGCGCGCCGTTCGGAACAGCAGCTCTCCCTGCTCGGTCAGGATCAGGCCGCGGGCATGGCGGTGAAACAGCGGGACACTCAAACTTTCTTCGAGCGCGCTGATCTGGCGGCTGACTGCGGATTGGCTAAGATTCAGCGACTCGCCGGCGTGGGTAAAGCTACCTGCCTCAGCCACGGCGTGAAAAACCCTCAACTTGTCCCAATCCATCCCTGCTTCCCCTGGAGCGCCTCAACAAGTGTCGGCCCTCGCCTGCTATTCTTCGGCGCGCACGCTGACCGATTCCTCCTGCGCTGCCAGAAATTTCTCCGCCTCGAGTGCGGCCATGCATCCCATCCCGGCCGCGGTGACCGCCTGGCGAAATATCTTGTCTTTGACGTCGCCCGCAACAAAGACCCCCGGGATCACGGTTTCAGTCGAGTCCGGGCGGGCTAAGACATAACCCTCCGGGTCGAGCGGGAGCTGCCCGGCCACGAACCCCGTCACCGGCGTGTAACCGATCGCGACGAAAACGCCGTCGCAGGGTTGCCTGATCAAGGCACCGGTGCGCAGGTTGCGCAAGCGGACCCCGGTGACGACAGGCGGTTCCGGCACGCCGAGGATCTCCTCGACAACACTTTCCCAGACAATATCGATCTTGGGGTTGCGAAAAAGCCGATCTTGCAGGATTTTCTCGGCCCGCAACGCATCGCGGCGATGAACGAGGGTCACCCGCCGCGCGTGATGAGTTAGATAGATCGCCTCCTCGACCGCGGTGTTGCCGCCCCCTACCACAACAACATCCTTGCCGCGGAAGAAAAATCCGTCGCAGGTCGCACAGGCCGACACCCCGAAGCCGCGGAAGACTTCCTCGCTCGGCAAACCGAGCCAACGAGCCTGCGCGCCGGTCGCTATGATCACCGCATCACCCGTATAAGTATCCCCCGAATCGCCAGTGGCGACGAAGGGCCGGCGGGCGAGATCGATCGCGACGATCAGGTCGAGAATCATCCGAGTACCGACGTGTTCGGCCTGTAGCCGCATCTGTTCCATCAACCACGGCCCTTGGATAATATCGGAGAAGCCGGGGTAGTTCTCGACGTCGGTCGTGATGGTCATCTGCCCGCCTGGTTGCAGCCCGGTGACGAGTATGGGCTGCAAATTGCCGCGGGCCGCGTAGATCGCTGCAGTATAGCCGGCCGGTCCCGCACCAATGATCAGGACCTTGCTGTGATGACGCTCGGGCATTCCGGGCACCCCGGTGATCGACTGGCGAATTATATCACTCTTCCGCGGGAAGGAGCGGGGCTAGAAGCCGAACATGTGGTCGAGGCTGAACGAGCCGTTGCGGCCGACCAGCCCGTGATAGCCAAAAAGCCGGCAGGTCGCGTCGCGAATCATCACATAAGCGCCGGCTCCTGCGCGGGCTCGCGACGCCGCGTCAAATAGGTCGCGATAGTACCAGAGCCGCGAACCCGAACAGGGGACCGCCAAACTTGTCCGGGCTACCTCGCGTCCGCCGCCGTCGTGGAGGATAATCTCGGTGGCGCTTGCTGCCCGCCACGGCCGCGATGCGGGATAGATCAGCTGGCACAATGTGTCGTAGCCATTCCCGCCAAGTCTTAGGAACAGGCGGGTCGACAATCCCGGAGGACGCCCGCTGTAGGATTGAGGCTCGTCGCGATAAGTCAAAATCGTGTTGAAGACATGGGCCCCAAAACTGGTTTCAGCAGCATGACCGCTGCGCCGGTGGCGATAGCGGAACAGCGCGTGAAGCCAGCCATCCGCAGTGCCTCCGGCGGAAAAGTCGTAGATCAGCTCGACATGGCCATAGCCGTTGTGCAGAGCATCGATCCCGGTGACCGCGTCCAGGTCGAGTGCCACTCCATGCGCCCGCGGCAGTCGCCCGAAAGGATGACGCAGAACCTCGTTTCCGTCCGGGTCATAAACTAGCGCGGCAATCGGCAGCTCGGCCTGACTAACGGCCATCGGTGTCGGCAGTACAGCGCTCTCCCATTCATCGAGCGGCATGACCGGCGCGGGCAGCAAATAGCCCTTGCCGAGGGTGCCCGCGAGCCTCGGAAGATCGAGGTCGGGCACCAAGTCGCCGCGCTCGACATTGACATGTGCAATCCGGTGGCGCCCGCGATCGAGGATCTCGTAGCGAGGCCTAACCATGTGCTTCCCCGCGCGTAGCTCGATCTGCCTGGGCCATGTCAGGCCCGGCAGGACCTCGCCGATATCGACGGCGCGGGTCGCAAACGGCGGAATCGGCTCGTCGATTGGCACCAGGCGGTCCTCGCCCATCGGGTTTAGAGAGATGTCGCAAGCCGGAATCGGGATGGGATGGCTGTTCTGAAGCCAGAGCACGATTCGCTCGCCGGGGCCGGGCGCAGGGAGGCCGGCATAGCGGTCCGCAGGCCAAGCGTTGGCGTCGTGCGTGGCGGAGAGCGAGCAGTCGGTATCCGCATGATCGCCTTGAGCCGTCTCAGGGCTGGCGTCGCCGAATGTGTCGAGGGCGTATTTGACGACCTCGTGCCCGGCTGCTCCGACGACGTGAAGAAATAATTGACCGCAGAATTCGGTCAGGCGGAAGTGGTCGCGGATGCCGCGACTATCGAGAATAATCGCGCCCCCGGCCTCCCCACAATTTTCGCACCACTCGGCAAGGATCTGACCATCACCTGCGAACAACGTCATCCAGTAGGTGACAGATTCCGCGCCGTAACCTGACCAGTAGTTCGCGGTCACGAGCCGAGTATGCAATCCACCTACATCACGGAAAAAAGCAAAGTTAGTCGCGAAGTTAAGTGGGTCGAGGTAAACGCTCCGATTGGTCAAACGCTCAGCCGGGATCCGCATGGTGTCGAGGCTGACGGCAGGCGCGCCATCGGGCAAATAGGGCTGGAGCTGCGCAATTGCGCGATCGGCGTCGAACGCGGCCACGAACACCGACCGGGCATCCGAATCGGCGAGTTCAGTCACCGGCTTCGTTGCGTGGCCAAGGACCGTGTCGCCGATCCGGGCCACCTGTTGAACATAAGTGCCGACGATTTCGACCCTGTCGAGGCAGAAGATCTCGTTGAACGCCTCGGCGGCACCGTTCGGATCGTAGACAGCGACCGGTGTGTTGCGCATCAGCATGCCAACCAGAGCCTGCCCCTGTTGGGCGGCGGCCGGATGGGTCAGCGCCTTGTAGAGTGTGTTGCCGCCGCGGGCGTTGTCGAAGGTCTCGATGCGCAGGGCCATGGCGGCGAGCCGTTTTCGAAGGCAGCGGGCGGGACTCGCTCGGATACTACACCCTTCGCGGCAGGCGCAAGCCACCGCCAAATTTAACGTGAGCGGGCTCGATCCCGCCAGATGAGCGCTCTGCCGAGACGCCGGCAAAACCAAGGCGCCACCCCTCGCGAGCCGCTCAGACCGTGGCGCGCCACCGCTAGATCGATGCCCCACTTGGCGAAGACCTGCGCGATAAAGCGAGTGGTCAAAACCCCGATCAACGCGCCGGCGAGGCAGTCCGCGAGGTAGTGAGCACCGACCACGACGCGGCTTAAACACACAATCGCCGCCACGAGGATATAAAAAAGAAGGTGCTGCGGCCAAAGAGACCAGAGAGCCGCCATCAAAGAGACGATTGTGGCGCTGTGTCCCGAAGGAAACGACCAGTAGTCGGGACGCCACATGAGCCAAGCAAAACCGTAGACATCAGACTGGAAAAGCAGTTTTGGCCTTGCTCGTCCAAAAAGAACTTTCAGCACATCGACGATTACGCCCGAGGCGGCTATCGAAAAAAAGATGAACGCGGGAATTCCCGACAAGGCTCGAAGCGGCAGTGCGAACCGCTGCAGTCGGGGCGATATCCCGCCCCAGTGCAGCGAGACGAAAGCAAGACCGAAAATGGTCAAATAGCCGTAAGTCAAGCCGAGACGCCCTGTGAAGTCGAAGAGCGAGCGTAGGTCCTGGTCTCGGGCGCGGAAAAACAAAGCGAGCGGCCGATCGCCAACCCGGACCGAAATCACCACGAGAAGGGTCGTTGCCGCCGCGACAAAGAGGAGGCGAATCGCGGGCGACCCATGAGCGCGGCGTGCCACGGCCCATGCAATGGCCACATCGCGCAGGATCAATCGATAGAATTGAAGGAGCGGCGGCGTTGTGAGACCGTCGCGATCGACGAGCCACCAATAGAGCAGCGCTGTCGTGCCATAGGCGAGCAGGCCGGCATAGACGACGTCCGACAGAAAGTGAGCTCCTTGCGCGACACGACCCAGTCCGACGAGCATTCCGAAACCGAGAGCTGCCGCTATACCACACCGCCGAGAGCTGCCTGGTGGAAGCAAGAAGGCGAGGGAGACGAGCGAGAAGGCGAGGGCGGCATGGCCGGAAACAAAAGCGCAGTTGCGGTTGCATTCGGCGGCGGGCAGCGGTGCTGGCGTGAAGTGACGGGTCCCGCCGAACGCTTCGATCTGCATGGGCCGGGCGCGTCCCCAATGATCCTTTAGAACGGTGTTTGCGAGGAATCCGGGGCCGGCAGCAGTCGACGCAACGAGAAAGATGAGCGCCTTTCGGTCCAGCCGCCACAGCGGCCGGCCGAGAAACAAAATCCAGGATGCGCCGACCGCGACGAGGATTAGCATGCACCCGGCGATCCAAGGGATCGCATGAAAGAGCAACAAGATCGGCGCCCAACTCGCTACCACAAAGCCGCGTTCGGGATCGTAGAACAGCCCACTGGTCGTCAGGTCGAGCTGGGGTACAAAGAAAAAGATTGCCAGCGTGAAGGCAACGATCCCGAGATAGACTACGAATGCCTTCATGCTCGCTTTCGCCGCCCGAGATCGAGTGCGACGTCGGCGCCCGCGCTCGGATCGGACCAGCCCTCGACGCGGTCAGAGAACGGCCGGGTGATACCGGCCGCGCTCATCGGGTCGTTAAAGCCGGCCACCTTGGTGTTGCCACCGTCACCACGCCCGGGTGGCGACCGATGGGCTCTATTGGTTTGGCTGATTAGCGCCAACGAGATTGGCCGCGGCATCGTCGTGAGCCCCGGAAAGCGGTACCGTTCAGCCGCGAGCCTTGCTTGCGTAGCCCGATGGACAGCGGCCAGCGTAACGATCACCCCCGGTCCACGGAGACGATCGTGTTTGGACATGACCAACCAGTCGAACTCGGCGCGTCCCATTCCGGGCTTCCGAATCTGCGCAGCGACCGTATGCCCGCCGCCGCCGGCTTGGGGCTTCGAGCAACGCCGGAATGTCTGTCGCGCGACGGAAACCATCGCTTCCGTTTACGCATGCCGCTGGTACACAGCAAGCATGCCCTGGGCTATATGACGACTGTCTCAGCCCCGGTTGGCCTTTCATCAGAAAATGGCGAAGCCCTCAGCCGAAAGCGACGGTGACGACCTCATAGGATTTCGCGCCGCGGGGCGTGGCGACCTCGACGCTCTCCCCGGTTCGTTTGCCGATCAGCGCGCGCGCCAACGGCGATGTCACCGACAGCCGTCCTTGACTGATATCCGCTTCGTCCTCGCCGACGATCTGAAAGGTCTGCTCCTCGTCGGTCTCCTCGTCCGCAAGCGTGACCCTGGCCCCGAATTTGATCACCGACCCCGACAGCTTGGAGACGTCAATGACTTCCGCACGCGCGATCTTGTCTTCTATTTCGGCGAGCCGGCCTTCGATAAAGCTCTGCCTGTCGCGCGCGGAATGATATTCGGCATTCTCTGCCAAGTCGCCATGATCTCGAGCCTCGGCGATGGCGCGAATTATTGCCGGTCGGTCGACCGTTTTCAGGCGCCTCAGCTCCTCCTGGAGCCGATTGTAGCCATCGGCCGTCATCGGGACTTTGTTCATTGAAAACGGTTTCACATCCTGCTGATGACGAAGACCGCGGCAAAGGCTGCCGCAGAGCCATCAAAAGTATGACTGTAGTGGCGAAACTTCAAGATTACCGGCTCGCAACGCCTTGATCGCCTGCACCGCCGCCCGCGCCCCGGCGACGGTCGTATAATACGGGATGCTGTTAGTCAGCGCGGTATGCCTCAGGCTAAAGCTATCGGCGATCGCTTGCGCACCCTCGGTCGTGTTGAATACAAGCTGGACGCCGCCGCTCAACATCAAATCGACAATGTGAGGGCGGCCGTCGCTCACTTTGTTGATGCGCGCCACCGGCAGGCCGCAGGCGATCAGGGCTTGCGCAGTGCCGTTGGTAGCGATTAGCGTGAAACCGATTTCGAGAAGCTGGCGGCAAGGCTCTGCCAACGCCCTCTTGTCTTGATCCCGGACCGAGACAAAGACGCGACCCTCGAACGGTAAGTTGGTCCCGCTGCCAAGCTGCGACTTTGCGAAGGCGCGTCCGAAATCGGCGTCGAGTCCCATCACCTCACCGGTTGACTTCATCTCGGGGCCGAGTATGAGATCGACGCCGGGGAAGCGCGCAAACGGGAAGACGGCTTCCTTGACCGCCACATGCCCGCCGTTTGCGAGACGCGAGCGGAGAAGGCGCGAGATGCTCGGGTCGAGACCGTCACCCGCCATGACCCGTGCGGCTATCTTGGCGATCGGAACGCCGATCGCCTTGGCGACAAACGGAACGGTCCGCGAGGCCCGCGGATTAACCTCGAGGACGTAGATTTCCTCGCCCTTGACAGCGAATTGGACGTTCATCAGCCCGACCACCCCAAGCGCCCGGGCGAGGGCGACAGTCTGTTGCTCGATCTTGACGATGGTGTCGCGCGCGAGACTGTAGGGCGGCAGTGAGCAAGCGCTGTCGCCAGAATGAATCCCTGCCTCCTCGATATGCTCCATGATGCCGGCGACCTCGACGATGGACCCGTCTGACACTGCGTCAACATCGACCTCTATCGCGTCTTTCAGATAGCGGTCGATTAGCACCGGGCTCGTCCCGGACACCCTGACGGCATCGCGCATGTACCGTCGGAGCGCGGCGCCATCGTGAACGATCTCCATCGCCCGCCCGCCGAGAACGTAGGACGGGCGGATCATCACCGGATAGCCGATGCGAGCGGCGATCTCTTCGGCCTCGCTCGTGGAATAAGCTGTGCCGTTCATCGCTTGGCGCAGTCCGAGGCTCCTAAGAAGGCCCTGGAAACGGTTGCGGTCCTCGGCGAGGTCGATCGCGTCGGGCCGGGTCCCGAGGATCGGTATCTGCGCCCGCTCCAGCGCCGCCGCGAGCTTCAGAGGGGTCTGCCCGCCGAACTGCACGATCACGCCGAGCAGGATCCCCTGACGCTCTTCGACCCGGACGATCTCGATCACATCCTCGGCGGTCAACGGCTCGAAGTAGAGCCGGTCGGACGTGTCGTAATCCGTCGACACAGTCTCCGGGTTGCAGTTGATCATGATTGTCTCGATGCCAGCCTCGCGCAGACTGTAGGCGGCATGGACACAGCAATAATCGAACTCGATACCCTGACCGATCCGGTTCGGGCCGCCCCCGAGAATGATTACCTTCCGTCGCTCGCTCGGATCGGCCTCGCATTCCGGGGTATCGAAGCCGTTCCCCTCATACGAAGAATACAGGTATGGGGTGAGCGAGGCGAACTCGGCCGCGCAAGTGTCGATCCGCTTATAAACCGGCCGCAGATCGTGATCCCGACGGCGCGCAGCTACAGCTTCCTCGTCGAGTCCGGCGAGCTTGCCGAGGCGGGAATCCGAGAAGCCCATCTGCTTGAGCCGCAGAAACGCGGTGCGATCCTCCGGTAGCCCTTCACGCCGCACTCTCTCCTCGATCTTGACGATCTCGCGAATGCGATCGAGAAACCAGCGCTCGAAGCGGCAGGCAGCGTGGATCTCCGAGGTGGTGAGCCCGTACCTGTAGGCCTGGGCGATCAATAGCAGACGATCTGGTGACGGTCTGGCCAACGCGGCCTTAACCGCGTCCTTGCCGGCGCTCTCGACCCCTTCAATCGTGACTTCGTCGAAGCCGCTCAGACCCGTTTCCAGAGAGCGCAGCGCCTTTTGTACCGATTCGGCAAAGCTGCGCCCGATCGCCATCACCTCGCCGACCGATTTCATCGAGGTCGTCAGCAGCGGCTCGGTCCCCGGAAACTTTTCAAACGTAAAACGCGGCATCTTGGTGACGACGTAATCGATCGTAGGTTCGAACGAGGCCGGGGTGGTTTGGGTGATTTCGTTGTCCAGCTCGTCGAGGGTGTAGCCGACGGCGAGCTTGGCGGCGACCTTGGCGATCGGGAAGCCGGTTGCCTTGGAGGCGAGCGCCGACGAGCGTGAAACCCGCGGGTTCATTTCGATGACGACGAGCCGGCCATCGGCTGGGTTGACTGCGAACTGCACGTTCGACCCGCCGGTGTCGACGCCGATCTCGCGCAACACCGCGATCGCGGCGTTGCGCATCAGCTGGTATTCCTTGTCGGTCAGGGTCAGTGCCGGCGCGACGCAAACCGAGTCCCCGGTGTGAATCCCCATCGGGTCGATATTTTCGATCGAACAGACGATTATGCAGTTGTCCGCGCGGTCGCGGACCACCTCCATCTCGTATTCCTTCCAGCCGAGGACCAATTCCTCGATCAGCACCTCGTGGCTCGGCGAAACCCGCAGCCCGCCACGAACGATCTCCTCGAATTCCTGCGCGTTGTAGGCGACGCCGCCGCCGGTGCCTCCCAGGGTGAAGGAGGGTCTGATGATCGCCGGCAATCCCAACCCCTCGAGCGCCTCGACCGCTTCGTCGACCGAGCGCACCAGCCGGCTCTTCGGCGAGGCGAGGCCGATCTTGTCCATCGCCAGGCGGAAGAGCTGGCGATCCTCGGCCTTGGCGATAGCCTCTTGGGTGGCGCCGATCAGCTCGACACCGTAACGCTCGAGGATACCCGAGCGGGCGAGCGTCATCGCTATGTTGAGCGCGGTCTGCCCGCCCATCGTCGGCAACAGCGCTTGCGGCCGCTCGCGGGCGATGATCTTCGCGACCATCTTCGGGGTGATCGGCTCGATATAGGTGGCGTCGGCGAGCTCCGGGTCGGTCATGATCGTGGCCGGGTTCGAGTTCACCAGGACGATCCGGTACCCTTCGCTCTTCAGAGCCTTGCAGGCCTGGGTCCCGGAATAGTCGAACTCGCAGGCTTGTCCGATGACGATCGGGCCGGCGCCGATGATCAGAATGCTGTCGATATCCGTGCGCCTAGGCATTCTGGTCCATCAGCCTGGTAAAGCGCTCAAATAGGTAATGACTGTCATGCGGGCCGGGGCTCGCCTCCGGGTGGTATTGGACCGAGAAGACCGGCTTGCCGATCACCCGCAACCCTTCGTTGCTTTTGTCGAAGAGCGAGACATGTGTCGGCTCGATGTTTTCCGGCAAGCTTTCCGGGTCGACGACAAACCCATGATTTTGGCTGGTGATCTCTACCTTGCCGGTCTGCAGATCCTTCACCGGGTGATTAGCTCCACGGTGACCGCGCGCCATCTTGTGGGTCCTGCCGCCGAGCGCCAGCGCCAGCAGCTGATGGCCGAGGCAGATGCCGAAGATCGGCTTGCCCAAATCTATCAGCTCGCGCAGCACCGGCACTGCATAAGCGCCGGTGGCGGCGGGGTCGCCTGGCCCGTTCGACAGAAAAATGCCATCCGGCCTGTGGCGCATGATGTCATCTGTCGAGGCAGTGGCGGGCACCACGGTCACCCGGCAGGCATACCCAGCGAGCATCCGCAAGATGTTGCGTTTGGCGCCGTAATCAACCGCGACGATGTTATAGCGTGGGCTCTGCTGGAGACCATAGCCACGCTCGCGATCCCACGCCGTTTCGTCCCACTGGTAAGTTTGGCGACAGGTCACATCTTTAGCGAGATCCATCCCTTCGAGACCCGGCCAGTTGCGCGCCCGGGCGTGCAGGGAGGGGATGTCGAGCTGCCGCTCGGGATCGTGAACTATGACGGCATTCGGAGGCCCCAAATCGCGAATGCGCCGTGTCAGCCGTCGCGTGTCGACTCCCGAAATTCCGATGAGCCCGTGGGCCTTGAGCCAAGTGTCGAGCGACTGCATCGCGCGATAGTTCGCCGGCTCGGTGATCGGGGCTCGCAAGACGAGCCCCTGCGCCGCCGGGGTCGTGGCTTCGACATCCTCGCGATTAGCGCCTACATTGCCGATGTGCGGAAAGGTGAAGTTGATGATCTGACCGGCATAGGAGGGGTCAGTCACGATTTCCTGATATCCGGTGACAGCGGTATTGAAGCAGACCTCACCGACCGCCGTCCCCACCGCACCGAGGCCGCGGCCCCAGAAGAACGTGCCATCGGCGAGGACGAGCGCGGCGTCGCAGTCGGGTGGTTGCGGCATCGGATCGCGCATCGGCGGGAAATCCTGGCGGCAGGCCGCAGCCTACCGAGCGGCACGGGCGTGGCCAGGGGCGGACGGCTGAGCGGTTAAGCTTTATCCTCTCGTGCTCGCGGCGTCAACCCCTTGCCGGTCTGAACTTCTCGCTGTTTCAAATACTTAGTCGGAGATGTGCAGAATTGCCGCGGACCGCGAAACGCGTTAGGCTTTACCGTTCGCTCGGAGGGGGATGTGCCGATGCTGCGTCAAGCCTTCACCGACCGGCTAAAACGGGCGTTGAAGGCCAGGGATGGGCGCACCCTGTCGACCACTCGCCTGATCTTGGCCGCGCTCAAGGATCGCGACATAGCTGCGCGCGGACAAGGTAATGCCGAGGGCATCTCCGAGACCGAGATACAGCGAATGCTGCAGGCGATGATCAAGCAACGCCGCGAATTGATCGCGCTCTACGAGGAAGGCAACCGTCAGGACCTTGCGCAACAAGAGCGTGAGGAGATCGTGGTGATCGAGAGCTTTCTCCCCCGCCAGCTCGATACGCCCGAGATCGAGTCAGCGATAGTCTCGGTCATTGCCGAGACCGGGGCGACAGGCATCAAGGACATGGGCCGGGTTATGGGAGCGCTTCGCGAGCGCTATGCCGGAGTCATCGATTTCGGCCAGGCGGGAGTCATCGTAAAGCGGCTACTGAACTAAGCCCCGGCCCCCAACGCCGGCGCTACGTCTATATGAACCGCTGCCTCCATTCAATGCGGAGTTCGCGCCCGGCGTGCACAATCAGCAGGAATGGGGCCGCGCTTAGTCATTGCCGTCTCGTTGCGGTGACCAGGCCCGCGCCCGCAAGATCGGACATGACGCCGAGGGCAAGGGCCAGGCCGGACAAGGTCTGCGAGTACTGTGGCTTCTGGCTCAAGGGGCAATAATAGATGGCCTTTCAGCCCGGTTTCCTTGACGAGCTGCGCAACCGAATTTCGCTTTCCGGCTTGATCGGCCGTAGCGTGAAGCTTGTCCGGCGAGGCCGCGAATATGCCGGGCTGTGCCCCTTCCACCACGAAAAGACGCCCTCCTTTTACGTCGTCGAAGACAAATCCTTTTTTCATTGCTTTGGTTGCGGTGCGCATGGCGATGCGATCGGGTTCGTCATGCGCAACGACAATCTCGACTTCATCGAAGCGATCGAGAAACTGGCAGGCGAGGCGGGGCTCGCCGTCCCGCGCGCGACCCCGCAAGAGCGCGAGCGCGCCCAGAAGCAGAAAACTTTGCTCGAGGCGTTGGAGGCTGCTGCGGCATTTTACGAGGCTTGTCTGGCGTCGCCCGCGGGCGCTCGTGCCCGAAATTATCTGAACGACCGCGGTCTGGACGCCGAGACGATCCGGCGCTTTCGCCTGGGTTGGGCGCCGGATGACCGACAGGCTCTGCGCCGCCGCCTCTCAGCCGATTTTCCCGAGTCGCTGCTGATGGAAGCTGGACTATTGCGCCGGCCATCGAGCGCTGAGCCGAACGAGCAAATCGACTATTTCCGCAGCAGAGTGATTTTTCCGATCGGCGATCGGGCCGGCCGGGTGATCGCCTTTGGCGGCCGCATTATTGGTGATGGACAACCCAAATATCTGAACTCACCGGAATCCACACTCTTCGAGAAGGGGCGCGTGCTGTATGGCTGGGCGGCGGCGAGGGCGGGCCTCTCACGCGAGGCCCCGTCCGCCGGGCATGGGCTGATCGTCACCGAAGGCTATATGGATGTGATCGCGTTGCATCGCGCGGGCTTTCCGACCGCCGTGGCGCCGCTGGGGACGGCGTTGACCGATTTTCAGTTGCATGACCTGTGGCGCCTTGGATCGGAGCCCGTCCTCTGCTTCGACGGCGACGCGGCGGGTCAGCGCGCCGCCGCTCGAGCACTCTATCGCGCGCTCCCCTTCCTGGGAGCGGGTCGGAGCCTGCGTTTCGCGAGCCTCCCCGCCGGGGAAGATCCCGATTCGCTGATCCGAACCGAAGGTCGCATCGCTTTTGAAGCAATTCTCGGCGCCGCGCGGCCCTTGTCGGACATGCTTTGGGAAATCGAGCTCGCTGCGAAGCCCCGGAATACCCCGGAACGCCTCGCCGATCTGTGGCACCGGTTGGTGAGCCGGGTAGAGTTGATTCCCGACCGGAAGGTGCAGGCCGAGTACCGCAATCTTTTCTATAAGCGGTTCGATCCACGCCCCACGGTTCCTAAATCGCGGGATCGAATACGCCAAGGCTCGAGTGCGGTGCACGACGGCCCACCGCCGCTGCCTCGCCCGCCGCAGCGCCTGCAGCACGAGATACTGTTCCGGATTCTTCTCCATTTCCCTTGCTTGATTGTCGAGGTCGCGGAGGAGTTTGCCTCTCTCGACCTCCCCGAGGCCGAGTTTGACAAGCTTCGTCATCAGATTTTAGCGCTTGAAGCCCCGTGGCCGGGGCTTGACGCTGGAACGCTCCAACAACACCTTGTTCAAAACGGGTTTGCGGCGACCGTGGACGCGCTTCTAACACCTTCGGTCGATACAGGCTTTGTGGTTCGATGCCCCGATCCGGCCTCCGCGCGTAACGAATGGACGCATGTGATCAGAATGTTGGGGCGCAGAGCGCGGTCGGTCATGGCTGCCGGCAGCGACCTCGAAAGCGAGGTATCGGCAGAGATGTGGGAGCGGTTCCAAGCCGCCAGGGAGCAGGAGTTGCAGCAGGGTCTGATCGGCAGTGAAGACCACCTTTGACCTGCTCTTGACCAAAGAACGTCGAGAGAATCCTGTCGAAGGATTGTTTTGTCGCGTCCGGCCACGGCCGGACAGAGGATGCGCTTATTAGTTAGGGATGGTCGAATGGCGAGCAAGGCGGCGAACACGGCTGAGGCAACCGAGACGCGCGAGGAGGCAGCAGATGCTCCGCTTCTCGACACACTTGCCGCTGCGATCAAGAAGATACTAGCCCGCGGCAAAGAGCGCGGATATTTGACCTATGACGAGTTAAACGCCGCGCTGCCGCACGACCAGGTGTCCTCGGAGCAGATCGAGGACACGATGACGATGCTGTCGGAACTCGGGGTCAATTTGATCGAGAGCGAGGAGAGCGAGGAACCGGCTGCCGCCGAGGCGGAAGAAACCGACAGCGAGGTCCGTGGCAATCTCGACGATGACGATATCGGCCGCACCGATGATCCCGTTCGTATGTATCTGCGGGAGATGGGTTCGGTCGAGCTGCTGTCCCGGGAAGGAGAGATTGCGATCGCCAAGCGGATCGAGGCCGGGCGCGAAATGATGATCGGCGGCATCTGTGAGAACCCGCTGACGATCCGCGCGATCATCGGTTGGCGCGACGCTCTCAACGAAGGAAAGATGCTGCTTCGCGACATAATTGATCTCGACGCGACATATGGCAGCGGTGGGTTCGAGCAGGTGCCGGCGGAGGCGGTTGTCATCGCACCATCCGAGGCCGATCCAGAGCCCAACGCGGAAACCGGGAACGGGGAAGAACCGCCGGCAGAGCTCGCGGGGATCGAGAGTGAGCTCGCGGTCGAGGAAGCTGAGGGCGAGGAAAGCTCGGTCTCGCTCGCCGCGATGGAAGCGCAGCTGAAACCGAGCGCGCTCGCGACTTTCGACGTAATCGCTGAAACCCACAAGAA
This sequence comes from uncultured Alphaproteobacteria bacterium, assembly GCA_963703745.1. Classification (GTDB taxonomy): domain Bacteria; phylum Pseudomonadota; class Alphaproteobacteria; order ATCC43930; family CGMCC-115725; genus AP-15. The sequence goes on from CAVPFL010000006.1 coordinate 155,679, forward strand.
GCTGCGCAAACTCCAGGACCAGCGGATCAACGCTTTGCAGAAGGGCGAGACGCTGCCGCGGGCCGCCGAACGTCGTTACGAGAAGCTCAAGGCGGCAATCATCGAGGACGTCAAGCGGGTGCGCTTGAACAACACGCGCATCGAAGATCTTGTTGAGCAGCTTTACGAGGTCAATAGGCGGCTCGTCTCCGATGAAGGAAGACTGCTGAGGCTGGCTGAGAGTGTTGGGGTCAGGCGCTCGGAATTTCTGCAGCATTATATCGGCAATGAGCTCGGCGCCAATTGGCTCGATCGCGTCGGAAGTGTGTCCGGCCGCGGGTGGGCAAAATTAGCCGAAAAGCACTGCGCGGACGTGGCAAAGCTCCGCACCGCCGTTGCGTCGATAGCCGGCGAAACGAAGCTGCCGATCACGGAGTTCCGTCGTGTTGTGCAAACGGTGCAGCGCGGCGAGCGCGAAGCGAGCCGGGCAAAGAAGGAAATGGTCGAGGCCAATCTGCGCCTTGTGATCTCCATCGCCAAGAAATACACGAACCGCGGGTTGCAGTTCCTGGACCTCATTCAGGAGGGAAATATCGGCTTGATGAAGGCGGTCGATAAATTCGAGTACCGCCGCGGCTACAAATTCTCGACCTATGCCACCTGGTGGATCCGCCAGGCGATCACCCGCTCGATCGCCGATCAGGCGCGCACAATCCGTATCCCGGTGCACATGATCGAGACGATCAACAAGCTAGTGCGCACTTCGCGCCAGATGCTGCATGAGATCGGCCGTGAGCCGACGCCGGAGGAACTCGCCGAGAAGCTCGCGATGCCGCTCGAAAAGGTACGCAAGGTCCTAAAGATCGCGAAGGAGCCGATCAGCCTCGAGACGCCGATCGGCGACGAGGAGGATTCGCATCTCGGCGACTTCATCGAAGACAAGAACGCGGTATTGCCGCTCGATGCGGCAATCCAGGCCAATCTGCGCGAGACGACGACGCGCGTCTTGGCCTCGTTGACGGCGCGAGAGGAGCGCGTCTTGCGGATGCGGTTTGGCATCGGCATGAACACCGACCACACCCTTGAGGAAGTCGGCCAGCAATTTTCGGTTACTCGGGAGCGCATCCGCCAAATCGAGGCAAAGGCATTGCGGAAACTCAAGCACCCGAGCCGTTCGCGCAAGTTGCGCAGCTTCCTCGACACCTGACCTCGGCGCTGCCGCGCCTTTTGGGCCCGTAGTTCAGCTGGTTAGAACACGCCGCTCATAACGGTGTAGTCGCAGGTTCGAATCCTGCCGGGCCTACTCCCTCGCAACTCCGCAGTCAGACCCGTCGGCTGTCGTAAGCCCAATGCAACAGGGCCTGGCGTTGACGACGGCGGCATCCGAGATCGCCTTTCTCGCAGTTGATCTCGATTTGGCGAATATGGCGACGGATCGCTTTCCAGCGCTTGATCTGGCGCAGGTCTTCGTCGCTGCTCCGGCGACCCATAAAGTACCGGCAGTACCATTGAAACCAGCCGCGCGGATCGTCGGGATCCCTTTTCCTGCCATACCGACAGAGGCTGGCTGGCGTCGAGCCCAAAGAAATTGAGCGAGCAATCACGTTTGCTCGGCGCGAGCTTGGCATCGGTAAACCATTCCTCCGGAAACTCGCCCCGCGTGTCGATCAGATATTTGCCGCAGAACACGCCGAGTTTCAGCATCTCCTTCGGCGTTAGTTCGGGTGCGAACCGGGGATCGAAGTTGCGCCCCACAGGTTCGGTCAGTAGGTAGCGATAACCTCGCTGCATCCGGTCGTTGACGACTACGATCCGCCCGGTGGTCATGAGACCTGAGCGATCTCTCGCGTGCGGGTCGAGCGCGCCGCTGCGAGGTGGTCCTTCGCCAACACGGTGTAAACTGCGGGCAGAACGAACAGCGTAAACAGGGTCCCGATCGACATGCCGGCGACAACCACGACGCCGATCGAGAACCGGCTCGCCGCCCCCGCCCCGGTCGCGGTCAACAGCGGCACCAGCCCGACCACCATTGCCGCGGTTGTCATCAGGATCGGCCGCAAACGCACCCGGGCGGCCTGCTCGATCGCACGGCGCCGGTCGAGGTTCTCGCTGACCTGCAGCTCATTGGCAAAGGCGACCATCAGGATGCCGTGCTTGCTGATCAGACCGATCAAGGTGACGAGCCCGACCTGGGTGTAGATGTTCATCGTCGCCAGGCCGAAGAACAGCGGGATCATCGCGCCGCAGATCGACATCGGCACGCTGACCAGGATGACCAGCGGGTCGCGCAGGCTTTCGAACTGCGCCGCCAGCACCAGGAAGATCACGATTAGGGCAAAGACAAAGGTAACCGCCAGCTGGCTACCCTCGCGCACATAGAGCCGGGTATCGGACAAATAATCGTGGCTAAAGCCGGCCGGCAGGCTCTTCACCTGCTGCTCGAGGAAATCGACCGCCTGTCCGGTCGTCACCCCCGGCATCGGCACCGCCTGAAAGGTCGCCGAGTTGAGCTGGTTGTACTGGGTCAGCGCGTTCGGCTCGGTCGCCGTCCTTAAGGTGACGAGGTTGGACAGCGGCACCGGCTGGCCCGCGGCGCTGTTGACGTAGTAGCGGGTCAGCGTCTCCGGTGTCAGGCGCTCGGCTCGCGGCACCTGCGGGATCACTTGGTAGGCGCGGCCGCCGAGGTTGGCCCGGTTGACGTAGTTCTCGCCGACCAGCAGCGCTAGGGTGTCGCCGATCGACCGCATCGTGATCCCAAGCTCGTTGGCCTTCGAGCGGTCGATGTCGACATGAATGACCGGCTGGTTGAAGTCGAGGTCGCTGTCGACGACGATGAACATGCCGCTCTTGCGCGCCGCGGCCTTGATCTTCTCCATCACCTCGTAGATCGGCTGATAGTCCTGCGGCGAGTAGATCACCATCTGGATCGGGAGGCCGCCGATCGTCGCCGGCAGCGGCGGCAATGAGAATACAAAGGCGCGGAGCCCCTCGACGGCGTCCACTTTTCGCTGCAGCAGTGGCTTCAGTTGCTGCGCCGAGCGGGTGCGCTCATTCCAGGGCTTCAGGATCACGCCGGCAATACCTTGGTTCGGCCCAAACCGGCCGTTGACGATAAAACGCAGGTACGTCTCGGGGAACGAGGTAAAGCCGCGGTCGAGGTCGCCCTCATAGGCTTGGGCGTAGTCGAGATTGGCGTATTGCGGCGCCTTGGTCAGCGCGAACAGCACCCCCTGATCCTCTTCAGGGGCGAGCTCGGCCTTGGTATGCAAATACATGAAAGCGATGCTGGAGAGCACCGCTGCGCCAAACAGGGCCGTCACCGGCCGGTAGTCGAACGAGCGCTCGAGCCGCCGCCCGTAACCGGCGGCGAGACGCGAGAACCCCCGGTCAATGAGCCGGACAAAGCGCCCGTGCAGCATCTGGCGGCTCAACAGCAGCGAGCACATCATCGGCGACAAGGTCACCGCGACGATGCCGGAGATGATGACGGCGCCGGCCAGGGTAAAAGCAAACTCGCGGAAGAGCGCGCCGGTCACGCCGCCGAGAAAGCCGATCGGCGCATAGACCGCGGCCAACGTCAGGGTCATCGAAATGACCGGGCTGGCGATCTCGCGCGCGCCGATCAGCGCCGCCTGCGACGGGGTAC
>CAVPFL010000007.1:0-760000 GCA_963703745.1 uncultured Alphaproteobacteria bacterium
TTCCCGGCTTTCCGAAAGGCCAGTGGCACCGGTCTGTGGCAGCCGGCATGATCTCGGCGAGGCTCGGCACGGGGCTTGGGCCTTCCGAAACGCGGCGCGGCGGCAGATCGAGACGCCAGGCTTTGCCGATCACGGCGTTTTTGGTGATGCCGAGCCGGCGGCCGATTTCGGCGGCGGGAATCCCCTCGTCCCAGAGCTCGCTCAATCTTGCTGTCTTATCTTCGGTCCAATTGCCGGTCGTCATTTTGCGCTGCATCGGGCACTCCTCTTGAAGGAATGCCCCTCGACCGGCCGGCCGGCTGCGCGCCGCGCAAGGGCGCCGATAGGCGCCCGGCTCGACCCTTGCGCGGCGTGGCGCCGGCTGGCATCCCGCGCAATTGTTTCGTTCGCGGCCTTTATTGTGCAGCGAAGCTGCTATCGGCTTGCGGCTCGTTTCCTGTTGCCGGCGCGTCTTCCACGGTGATCGTCGTGGCGAGATGACGAGCGGCGTAATCGGGATGCAGCGCAAGCAGGTAGTCAGCAATGCGCTGTGCGTCGGCGGCCGCGCGGAAAATTTCCTTGCGGTCAGAACGGAGCGTCTCCAGCCACGACGAGATGTACGCGGCGCCATTGGTGAACTCGCAGTAGGCAATTCCCAGCTCCGCGCAAACCATCACCTGCGCGGTTTCCGCGCGTAGTTCCTCGCGAGCATAATCCGGCGATCCGAAGGCGTTACGCAGATCGCGATTGAGCCGCGACGCATGGCCCGTCGCGTGCGAGAGCTCGTGGAGGATGGTACTGCTCCAGCCCTCTGCTGAATGGAACACGTGACGCGGCGGTATCTGGATGTGATCGGTGCTGGGTGCGTAGAAGGCGCGGTCGCCGCCGATTCGAACTATGACGCCGCTGTTCGTGACGATGGTGTCTGCAGCGTCAGATGCACGCCAAGGTGCTTCAGCAGCAGTCGGTGGCGTGAACCCGGGAATGTCTTCGATTTGGCTCGCGTGGAACAATGTGAAGGCACGCAGCAGCGGAATGTGCCGTGTTTTTCCTTCCTCGTCGCGTTCTTCACTTGGCCTCGGATCCGATACCTCGAGTCGCTTGAAAAAGTAGGCTGTCGTTCCGCGAGCGCCCTTCTTCACCTGCCAGCCCCGATCGGCCGCTTGCTTGTAGGTGGCCCAACGCGGATCCGCGCCGGCAAGTGCCAGAGGTGACGTCGCCAGCGTCACGACATTGATGCCGCGGTAGCGTGTGCCGGTGACGGCATTGCACGGCATCCCGGGGTTGCCAGCCTTCCCCGGATCCCAAGGTTTTCGCCAAGGTGGCGTGCCGGCTTCGAGAGCGGCAATGATCTGGTCAGTAACTTCCATGTAGTGGTCGCGCGGCGTGTACTCGCCTTTGGGGCTGCGACGGCCGACCTTGCTCATCAGGGTGTCCTTTCCTCCGGGGTTTGTGGATCACCCTCCCCGCCCCGCGCCTGGCCGGCCGGGGCAAGGGCGCGCCTTCAGGCGCGCGGCCGCAGGCCGACCTCCCTTGCGGCGGCCGGTTCATGGCGCGGTACACGCCTCGCGTTTCGTTAGTTCTTTGCCGTGTTGATCAGGCGTCTCTGGTCGGGCGTGGCCTCATTGCTGCCGTCGTCGGACGGCGCGCGGCCATACGGCACTGCTGACTTCAGCTCTGCATCAAGGCGCCGACCAGTGCGGCAGCGAGATTGACGGCAACAGCATTGCCGATCTGCTTGGTGATTTCGGTCTTGTTGCCGGCGAACTCGTATGCCGTCTCCGCATCCGAGAAGCCCATCGCGCGGGCGAGCTCTTTCGGCTCGAGCATGCGGAACCGAATGTCGAATTCCCGGTCCTTGATGATCGGCGACGCGAGCTGGACACGGCCCTGGGCGCAGATCGTCGGGGCCGGATCGTCGACCGAGTGGACCCGGGGCGCCTGGCCCGGGCGCTCGCCCCAAGCGGCGGTCCTCGCGAAGGCGGGGATGCAGGCGAGTTCCCCGCGGTGCGCGCCGGTCAATGTCGGCAGAGGATCGTCGACGGTGCGAGCTCGGTTGCCGCCATCGGCGTGGGTCACCGGGATGACGACGGCAAATTCGCCGCCCTTGGCCGCGGTCAGCGTCGGCAGAGGATCGTCGGTCGATCTGGGCGCCCTGCCGCCATTGCTGCGGGTCACCGGAACCACAAGCCCGAACCTGGCCTTGGTCGTCACGGTCGGCAGCGGCAACTCGGGAGAGGAGCAGCTTTCGCCGGAGCCGTGGCCATAGTACGGCGCGATCAGCACAGATCCGAGCCGGCCGGTCATGCCCGGCATCGGATCGCTGATCTCGCGCGGTGCGCCGCCGCTCTGGCCCGACATGATAAAGGGCTCGACCAGGGCATGAGACCCACCGCCCGCGTGCAGCGTCTGCAGCGGTTCCCCGATCGTGCGGCAACGGCTTTCGTTGGCACCGGCGTGAGCGAGGTTCGCCACAAAGGGCTCGCAGAGATAGCCCGCGCCGCGGCAGTCCGCGGTCGGCATGGGCTCGTCGAGGTCGTGCGCGCGCGTTGAGCCGTTTTCGCCGTGCCGGTTCAACACGAACGGTTGGACAAGCCCGATGTGGCTCCCGCCCGCGCACAGTGTCGGGACCGGCTCGTCGACGCTCTGCGCATCCATGTGATTGCGCAGGATCACCAGAAACGGTGCGGGCCAGCGAAATTTGACCGCGCCGGCATAAATCCGGGCGAGCGTCTTCCGGCTCAAGGGCCGCTTGCGATCGAAGATCGACTTGCCCTCGATCGACCAATCGATGATCTCGCGCGCCGCACGCCATTTATGGCGGCCGTGGCCCAGCAGGTCAGCCTCGCCGGCGCGGCTGTGGGTGGGATCTGGCCAGTGGACCCGCTTGCCGTCGGAGCGGGCCATCAAAAAGAAACGCTCGCGTGTCGTCGCGTCGCCAAAATCAGCTGCATTGAGCACGCGCCAGTCGAGCTTGAACCCGGCGCCTTGCAGGGCCGCCGTCCAGGCGCGGAAATATTCGCCGCGACGGCGCTTGATCGGCCTTCCGGTGCGCAGATCGAGCGGGCCCCAATCGACGAATTCCGGCACGTTCTCGACGAGCAGCCGTCTGACCCGCAATTCGGTGCACCAATGAACGATCGCCCACGGGTCCATACGGCCTTGATCACTGATCGGTTTGCCGCCGCGGGCTCGCGAGTGATAGGTACAGGTCGGCGATGCCATCAGCAGATCGAGCTTCCCCTCAGGCACGACCTCGGCCGGCTTGACCGCGTTGACGTCCTGGCAATAGTGCCGCGCTTCGGGATGGTTCCGGCTGTGCGTCTCGATTGCGACGTTCCAATGGTTCACGGCGACCAGATTCATCTGGAGACCGAGCGAGGCGAGTGCACGCCGCGCCCCGGTGCTGGAACCGCCGGCGCCGCAGAACAGGTCGGCGACAAGGGTGACGCGAGTTTTTAGGGGTCCGGGTTCACACGGCATTCGTCGCCTCCGGCCAATCGATCCATAAGCCGCAGGCCGGGCAACGCCGTTGCGGGTCGGTGCGCCCGATGATCGCCCTGTCGGGACCATCGAACGACTCCCAATCGTCTGCGCAGTGTGGACAGGTCAGGTGCCGGTCAGCGACATCGGCTTCGACGTCCATCGGCCAGCGCACGAAAAAGAGGGTCATCGGTCGACCCACATTCCCGCCATCGATTTCAGGCGTTCGAGATCATCGCCGTCGATCAGCACGCGGGCTTTGCCGCAGTCATTGCGTTCGAGAATTTCCGCGAGCTCGGCCAGGCGATCTCTTTCGGTGAATTCGCGAGGGATCTCGATCAGTTCATGACGGCCGTCATACATCAGGCCGGATCGTTCATATTGCGACTTGGTCGCAATGACCCATTCCTCTTCGCTGGCGATCTCGACCGCCGAGATGATGGTGGTCGGCCGCGAGCTTTCGTAGTCTTCCTGGGCGTCCTCCCAGTCATGTTCGCCATCGTCGAGCGCTTCACGGCATGCCGTGTCGAGATCCGGCGCCTCAACAGCCAGATGCTGGTACACCGGCAGCAGATACTGCCGTTCTATGATGTAGCGAGGCATTGGATTGCTCCTGTGGGGATTGGGATCGCGCTCTCGATCCGCCGCGGCTGCAGCGCCGCGAGCGGGCGTTGACAGGTGGTCGGGGCCCTGCTCTCCGGATCGCGCCCGGGGGCAGGTAGCTTGACCCGGGGCAATCTCCTCGAGTGCCTCGACCAGAGCGGTGATCGCCGACTTCGGAAGCACGATCCGGCAGGCCTCGCTGTTGATGCCGCGGGTCGTGATCGGCTCGAGGAACAACTCCTCGCCGAGGTCGACCACGTTGATGCCGGTTGTGCCGACGTAACCGTTGCGGCCTTTACTGTCGAATTTCGTCCGATCGAAACGGATGCGTTCGTTCACTGATTGCTCCTATGGGAGGAAGGCTGCAGTGTTACGGACCGGCTGGCGCGAGGGCGCGCGCAGAGGCGGACCCTTCGGCTGCCGGCCGGGCCGCGGTTCACCGCTTGCTGTATCGCTTCTCTGCCGCGGCCGGCCTGGTCACCAGAGTCGGCGGTTAGAATGGGAAAGGATCAGCGAGGGGCTGAGTGTCCTCCTGCTGTTCCGATAGTCGAGCGAGGCAATTGTCGATCTCCTCGCTGGACAGCGACCAGTTGGCGCCGCATATCTGCGCAATGCATGCCCACTTGAAATCCTGATACAGGTTCAGCGCAGCGTCATCGTTGCCGAGGTGTTCTGCCAGAATGGCGAGCGCCAGCTGCGCCGGCCCGCTCCCGCCATACCCCCATTCGAAGCCGGTAGGGCTGTGGTTGCGGAGCTTCTGGCGCGGGTTGAGGGGTTTGCGTTCGCCGTTTCCGTCGATAGCCCAGACGACACATCCCTGCGGACCCCGGCGGCCGGTGTACATCTTTCTACTGCGCGCCTGGTGTTCGGTAGTTTTGGTCAGCGCGTTCATCGTGCTCCCTTTCATGGGTTCGAAAACGCTGCCCGCAGGCCGCTTCGCGACGACGGGGCAAGGGCGCCGCGCGCCCGGCGGGCTACGCTCGTGACGGATGGTTTGCCTCTAAGCCCCGGGGGCGCGGCGGGAGCGCTCGCGCGCCCTTGCGGCGGCGGAAGCGCAAGCGGCAGCGCTTCAGCTCGCTTGTCCGGTCCTGGTAACTTTCCGGATTCGCCTTTATCGGCTAGGAGGTAATGCGAGCGGCTGTTCTTTGATATCGTTGCCGACGCTCATCGGTCAGTCATGCCTGGGAATGGCTGCTTCCTGTGCCATTAGCTGCATTTCGACCAGCCGCAGTGGACGCAGGTGAGGCAGCCGGCTTCCTTGACCAGCCCCGGCTGGCTGCATTTCGGGCAGAGCGGCCCGAGCATCGATTTGGATCGGCTGGCTGCACTGCCGACTTGGTCCTGTGCGACCGGCGGGTCGCCTATTGCCAGGAACCCGGTGTCGATCATGTGGCGCTCGAGGATCTCGCCGATCGCGGCAACCAGCGACGGCACATAACGGCGGTCGGTCCATTGGCCGCCACGCGGATCGAACACCTGCTTCAGCTCGTCTGCTACAAACGACACATCCCCGCCACGCCGCAGGACGGCGCTGATCATGCGGGTCAGCGCCACGACCCACGCGTAATGCTCGAGGTTCTTCGAGTTGATGAAGATTTCGAACGGCCGCCGTTTGCCGTCTGTCTCGACATCGTTGATGGTGACGTAGAAGGCGTGCTCGCTATCCGGCCAGCGCAGCTTGTAGGTGGCGCCGGTGAGCTTCTCCGAGCGGACGAGGAGGTCCGCCGGGGACTGGGCGGTTGCGCCGGGCACTGGCGTCGCTTCGGCCGGCTTCGCCTCGAGCACCGCCCCAGTGACTGGGTTGGGCCGGTAGGTCGTGCAGCCCTTGCAGCCACTGCGGTAAGCGCCCCAATACACATCCTGGAACGCTTCGAAGGGCATATCTTCGGGTAGGTTGACCGTCTTCGAGATGGCGCTGTCGACGTGGTGCTGCACGGCCGCCTGCATGCGGATGTGATCGGCGGGCGTCAGATCTTGTGCGGTGATGAAGTGTTCCGGCAGCAGCGCTTCTGGTCCGAACTCCTCCCGGAATCGGCACAGCGCATAGTCGGACACCTCTTCCTCGAATGTGGAGCCGTCTCGCAGCAGCACTTTGCGCGTGTAGCTCAGCGCAAATACCGGCTCGATGCCGCTGGAGACGTTGTGGGCGAACAGGGAGATCGTGCCGGTCGGGGCGATCGAGGTGAGCAGCGCATTGCGGATGCCGCCGGCGGCGATCCGATCCCGGATATCGTCGGGCAGCCTGCCCACGGTCTCGCCCGCAAGGTAGGCCTCCCGGTCGAACAGCGGGAAGCCCCCCTTCTCGACGGCCAGGTCGCAGGAAGTGCGGTAGGCAGTGTGGCTGATGAGCTCGGCCCATCGCTCGGCCTGGGCGGCCGCTGCGGGCGATCCGTAGCGCAGGCCAATCATGATCAGCGCGTCGGCGAGGCCAGTGATCCCGAGACCGATGCGGCGTTTCGCGAATGCCTCCCGGCCGTGCTCCTCCAACGGGAAGCGGGAAACCTCGATCGTGTTGTCCATCATGCGCACCGCAATGCGCACGAGCCCGGCGAGCTCGTCCTCATCGATGCCGGCCTTGGCTTTAAAGGGCTGGCGAACCAGCCGCGCCAGGTTGATGGAGCCAAGCAGGCAGGCGCCATAGGGCGGTAGCCGTTCCTCGCCGCAGGGGTTGGTCGCACTGATGGTCTCGCAGTAAGCTAGGTTGTTGCGGGCATTGATCCGATCGATGAAGATCACGCCCGGCTCGGCATAGTCGTAGGTGGCCCGCGTGATGCTGTCCCACAGCGCTTTGGCGCGGACGGTACAGAACACCTGGCTTGCGAAGACGAGCGGCCAGTCCTCGTCGCGTTCGACCGCCGCCATGAAGGCGTCGGTGACCAGGACCGAAAGATTGAAGTTGCGCAACCGGCCGGGCTCGCGCTTGGCGGCGATGAAGGCTTCGATATCGGGATGGTCGCACCGCAATGTCGCCATCATCGCGCCGCGGCGGGCGCCGGCGGACATGATGGTGCGGCACATCGCGTCCCATATATCCATGAAGGACAGCGGCCCCGAGGCGTCGGCGCCGACGCCCTTGACCGGAGCGCCTTTGGGCCGCAGCGAAGAGAAGTCGTAGCCGATGCCGCCGCCCTGCTGCATCGTCAGCGCGGCTTCGCGCAGGTGACTGAATATGCTGCCGAGATCGTCCTCGACGTTGCCCATCACAAAGCAGTTGAACAACGTCACGCGGCGCCCAGTGCCGGCGCCCGCCAAGATCCGTCCCGCCGGCAGGAAGCGGAAATCTTCGAGTACCTCGTAGAACCCGGCCTCCCATCGCTCCGGGTCATTCTCTGGGGCAGCCAGCGCGCGGGCGACGCGCCGCCAGCTGTCCTCTATCGTGACATCGATCGGGGTGCCGTCGTGGGCCTTCAACCGATACTTGGCATCCCAGATCTGCCGAGAGATCGGGGCGATTTTGATCGCGATGCCCGCCGCTTCCGGATCCGGGCCGAGGCAGTCCCCGGATCGTGGTCCGGGGGTCTCGGGAGCAGGCTCGAGCGCCGTGATGTACATATCCATTGTGCTCTCCTGGTCTTCTGTGTGTCCCTCGCCCTCGGCACGCGACGCCGGCCGGGGCAAGGGCGCCGCGGCGGGAGCGCCTGCGCGACGGACCCTTGCGGCGGCCGGCGGCGCGTGGCACCCGTCTCGACCACTGTTCTGCCATGCCCTTCTATGGCGGCTTGGCCGAGTGCAGAGCCGATCAGAACCGCTGCAGCAATTCGGCGGCGTTGAGTCTGTCGACCCGTCTGCGCACTGGCACTGGCGCTGCGCCCGGCTGGTGCAGCCAGCCGGCGACCCGGTGCCGGTCGGGAATGTCGTCGAGGAACAATGACGGGGTGGCGGGCCCGCGGCGGTGATCGCAATATGAGATTGTGACACGGTGCATGCCGCGCGTGATGGCGACATAGGCGAGCCGCCGCTCCTCGGCCGGCTCGCCGTAGTCCGGCGGGAACACCCCCGCTTCCCAAGCCGGCAGGAAGACGTGCGGGAACTCCAGACCTTTGGCCTTGTGCAGGGTCATGAGCTGCACGCGGCCGGTTTCCTCTTCGTCCGGACCGCCGGTGGAGAGGGCGGCATGATCGAGAAGCTCGCGCGCCGTGTGGAAGCCGCCGGCGATCTGCACGAGCTCCTGCAGGTTCTCGAGCCGCCCTTCCGACGTCTCGGCGCGGCTGTCGCGCAGCATGCCGTGATAGCCGGTGGCGTCGAGCAGCAATGACAGCTGGTCGGCGAGCGTCGCGTCGGGATCCCGGCCGGCACGGCGGATGGCGTCGACAAAGCCCAGCCCCGCAGCGCGGGCTTTGGGCGGCAGCGGAGCGGTCTCCAATGCCACGAGCAGCGGAACCCGCCGCCAGGCGGCTTCCACCTCGACGATCTCCATTGCCTTGGCGCCGAAGCTGCGCGCCGGCACATTGATCACCCACCGGAACGCCTCGTCAGCCTGCGCATCGTCGGGCGTCGCTGCCAGTCTCAGCAAAGCGAGGGCGTCCTTGATTTCGGCACGCTGGTAGAAACCGACATCGCCGATCAACGCGTAGGGGATGCGCGCATGCATCAGCGCCTCCTCGAAGCTGCGCGAGAGCGCATTGCTGCGGTAGAGGACCGCCATGTCGTCCCAGGCGAGGCCTTCGGCCTGGCGGCGGCTGATTTCCGAGACGATGCCGGAGGCCTCGGCGTCGGCGTTGCGGAAGCGGACGATCTCGACCGGATCGCCGCCTGGTTTGCGCGTGAACAGCGTCTTGCCGAGACGCGCGGGGTCTTGCGCGATGACGGTATTGGCGGCGCCGAGGATGTGGCCGGTCGACCGGAAGTTCTCCTCGAGGCGGTACACCGCGGCATTGGGAAAATCGCGTGTGAACCGGCGGATGTAACCGACATCGGCGCCGCGCCAGCCATAGACGCTCTGGTCGTCGTCGCCGACCACGAAGATCTCATCGTGCTGGGCGGCGAGCAGCCGGAGCCAGGTGAACTGGGCAAAGTTGACGTCCTGGAACTCGTCAGCGAGCACGCAGTCGAACCGTGACGCCCAGCGCGTGCGGTAGCTCTCGCTGCGCTGCATCGCGCGCGCCGGCCACAGCAGCAGATCCCCGAAATCGGCGGCGTTCTCGTCCCGCAACCGGCGTTGGTAGTCGGCATAGACCCGGGCACTGCCGTGCAGGCCGTGTGCATCGACCGACAGGCCGCTGCGGTTGGCTTCGGCGATAATGGCCTCGGCTTGCGCCGGGGCCTCGTCGGGCGTGATCAGGTTGTCTTTGAACTTGGACAGCCGGCTGCACATGAGTTTCAGGGGATCCCGGCCGATTGCTCCGGCGTCCCCGCCGCTGGCCAGGTTCAGCGCCTTGAGGGTGCGCTTGACGACCCGGCGGCTGTCATCGGCATCGAGGATGTCGAAGCCGGGCCGCAGGCCGGCGACCTCCGGTTCGATCCGGAGCTGGCGCGCGGCAAGGCCGTGGAATGTGCCGAGCCAGGATGGCGCGGGTCCGCTGTCGAGCGCCCCCCGGATCCGGCCGCTCATTTCGGTGGCGGCCTTGTTGGTGAAGGTGACGGCGAGAACACGGCCAGGTGCGACGCCGCCGACCGCTATGCGGTGCACGACCGCGGCAGTAAGCGTCTTTGTCTTGCCGGTCCCGGCGCCGGCGAGCACCAGCACGGGGCCATATTGCGCGGCAGCTTTTGCCTGTTCCGTGGTCAGGCCGGCCATCACCGGCTGCGGTCGCGGCTCAGCGGCGGGGTGCATGACACCACTCCTTCGCGACGCCACCTCGGCTCAAGGCAGTCTGCAACTCGCTCATGCGGGTGAGGAACAGATGCGCCGCCAGATTGGGCGGCCACGGTTCCCAAGCGCGCATGCCTTCAGGGACCGGCAGAGGATCATCCGCAAGCGGCTCGAGCGTGATGCCGAGGCTTTCTCGCATCGCCTGGCGGCTCCAGCCGGCGACGTGGAAGGCCTCGCTGGCGGCAGCGAGCCGGTCGGCGTGTTTGTGCGGGGCGTAGCTTGACGGCGTCCAGGCGGGAAGCCGGTAGCGGGTATTGACGGCCGCCTGCAGACGTCGAACCAACGCGTCAAAGCCAGGTCCGAGATGCGGCTTGAGCGGGGTGATCGAGTCCCATCCGCCGAGCAGTGCCTCCTCGGCGTCGTGCAGCAGCTCGCGCAGCGCTTCCGGCGGCGTCAGGCCATGGCCGGAAGAAACCTCGCGGATCGCCAGCACAGTCAGGCTGTGCTGCGCAACGGACAATGGCAGGTCCCAGGCCGAATACCCGGCCCAGCGATAGGTGCGCGACAGACCGACTGCAAGATCGTGGTCGGTCCATGCCTGGGGATCGGGATTGAGAAGATCCAGGCGTCGGCCGGAGGGCAGCAGCACCCAGGCGCGATTGGCAATCATGTCGGCCTCCGTTGCACGAGAACGTCGTTCCAGTCGTTACCCGCCGGCGGCGCTAGCCGTTCGAACGCGATGCCGGCTGCGGCGGCGAGTTCGGCGTGGCGCGCGGCGTAGCGCTCGCCGGCGCGGTTGGCGTCAGTGGCGCCGGCGAGCAGCGCGTCCGGATACTGCGCCATCTGGCCAAGCAGGCGCTCAATCGCCTGCACCGTGCCGGGTCCCATGCCGCCGCCGGTCGCGGTATAGAGCGTCTCCGCGCATATGCCCTCGATTACCGCCACGCTCAGCGCGTCGATCGGCGCCTCGGTGATCACCAGACGGCAATGTCGTTTTCTGGCACGCGATAGGCGGAACAGGCTTTTTGTTCCGCCCTGGAGCGAGCCTTTGAAGTCGGGCCCGCGGATCTCGACATGCGTCACGGTATTCGCCTCGTCGCGGTGCGCGAACCAGGCGCTGCCATAGGGTCCTTCGCGCAGGATGTCCGCCCCATCCGCGGGCTCGAGGACTTTGGCGGACAGCCGGCGGGAACCGGCGAGATAGTTCCATACCGCTGAGCCGCGCCGCAGCCGAGGCCGCGTCATCCAGCGTGTGGCGATCGGCACGCCGGGCTCAATTTTCATACGGTTGCTCGAGGCCAGCGGGAAGGCGGGTGCAACGCCGACGAACCGTCTCAGCTCGCGGCGCACCCGGCCGAAATTGAGGTTCGGATCGAGGTATTGCACCAAGTCGAAAATGTCGCCTTTGGCCGTGCTCTGCGGGTCCCACCAACCGTGGCCATCATGGATGACGATCAGTATCTCGCCCTCCTCGCGGCGATATTTGAGCGCACGGCGCGTGCTTTCTTTGCGGTCCAGACGCCACGACGGCGCCCACCCCTCGAGCAGCGCGGCACAGTTCACCCCTCGGCGGAACTGCTCGAGCTCCGCATCCTCGGTTAGCATCTGATGGTTCTCCCGGCGGGGCGGTCGCGCGGCTGGCGGGTTCGCCATTTGCTTCACTTCGCCCTGCGGCGAACCGGCGACCGCGAAGCCGGCGGCGGGGCAAGGGCGCCAAAGGCGGCCGCTCAAGCGGCTTCCCTTGCGGCGCCGCCCGGCGCAAGCGGTAGCGGCACTCCCCTGCCCTTCCCCTCGTCATCGCTCTGTTGTCCGGGCTTTTTCTGCGAACGGCGCGGGCAGAGTTCGGTGACCGGCCGGGCCGGGCGGTCCCCCGCGACCCCCGGACCACGTTCCAGGGCTGCCCCGCGCTCGACGCGCGGCGGGGTTCCCTGTCAAGGCGGAGGCGCGGTTTAAATCCTCGGTCGGCGCTCGGCGCCGCCCGTTGTTGCGGTCAAAGGCGAGCTTCATAGGGGCAGATTTGCCGAGGCCGAGCCGCGCGCACTCTTATGGGGCTGTTAAACCCTGGTTATCGACCAGCTGCCACCAAGGTGACCGAGACTGAACAGACCCGGATTTCTGCGAACAGGACAGGTCGACAGGAACGATCGGTTCTGCGGTTGCGCCTTGTTTTTCCCGTGCCGCTGCATCGAGCCGACGACGGCAATCGCGTGGCAAAACTCGAGTGTCGGCAAACTCTCGCGGGCCGCGGTCACCCGTAGTCAGATCGACGGGATCCGTCGTGGACGCCCTCAGCAAGGGAACCCTCGACACGCTGAGGAGGGCGGTGTTCGACCCAAAGGCCCCGCGCGCGGGCTCAGGAGCCGGTGCTGTGGGCAACGACATTGCTCGAGCACTTCGGTTTGGACGGTGTCGATAACTCGCCAAACCTCGGCGAGGTGCGCACCGAGGGCCTTCTGGATTTCGTCACGGCCGCAGCCGTCGACAACGCAGGCGACGAGAACCCAGGGATCGCCGCAAGTGTCGCAATTTGCGGGTACCACACCGGTATTGTTGCAACGCTTGCTTCGAACATATAGAACATCGTCTATTTGCTCGCCCTACCGAATGGGCCGATGTTCTTCACCTTTCCCGATGACGCCCGATGGAATGCCGAGCGGCAGGCTGTTGAATTCGGCGTCGAAATCGGCGTCGTGCGGATACCCCGGCGCGTGTTCCAGCGCCTGTTGCCGGACACGCCCACCCCCGAACGCTGCGTCGAAGCGTATTACTTGCAGCGGACACGCTTTGAGAGGGTCGCCGAGCGGAAGCTGCGGCGGCGTCAGGTGACGGCGGACGGGGACGTCGAGATCACCGGCCGCGATTTGCGTGAGGGCTCTCCCATGGCCTCCCGGAGCGCTCGGCTGCGGTAGCCGCAGCGGGCGAGATGTTCGGCGTAGCGTTCATCGAGAACACCGGCGCCGTGCGCGAGCTGTGCGAGGTTGAGGTCGCCGCCGTAATTGACCTCGAGGATCACCGCCCCTCGGCGGCGAGCGCGACATCCCAGGATTGGGTGCGGATGCCCGGCAGGATCTCTGCCGCTGAGATCACCAGGCGCGCAAGCGCCGCCCATTAGGGTATCAAGGTGCCGGCGATCGGCCGCTTTGTGTCGGGATGGACCTCGTTGAGGCTCATCTCCACGCCGGTTCCGCGTACGACGCGGCTGATGATCCCTGTCTCGAGCTCGATCGCAGCGAGCATGTTGCCCTGCCGCCAGAGGTTATCGGCCGCGTTGCTGCCGGTCGCGATCTTCGCCACCGCGCGATGGATGACGGGGTTGGATGGGCCAGCGAGCACAAGCGCGCGAACCGACCACAGACGCGGCCCGAAAAGCTTGGCGAGCCGGGCATCGGGGTCGAGGCGGCGCTGGATCATGTATCCCGTGCCGCCGGCGAGACCGGCGGTCAGGCTCTCGGCGTTTTTCCGGTCGCCGCCGAGCAGCAGCACTTCGTCCGTCGCCGCGTCGAGCGGTAGGCGCTTACGACGGAGAGGCTGTATTTCCCGGCGATCGGTTTGGCGAACAGCGGGTAAATCTGCGGCTCTCGCAGGAACCGCGCGATTTCGGGAGGGCTCCTGAGGGTGGCGCTTCCCCGGCTCGCCGTCCCGCCTGCGTGACGGCGAGCAAAGGGGGCACAGGGAACCCTGAGCTCGCCATCAGAGTTTGGAAGTGTAGCTTGTCGGCCGCAGCGGCGTACCAGCCTGAGTGGTTGCAGGCGAGGTACATCTGGTGCTGCGCCTGCTTGCCCACGAACCGGCGCTTCTCCGCCGCGCTCAGGGCCGATCCCAGAGCCGGTAGCAGAAATACTCGTTCGGGGTCAGCTTCCCTGCTCCGCGCCGGAGGGAGACGATTTCACACAGGATAGACCTCATCCGCCGGCCGGCTGAGATTGCAGCCTGCAGATTTCTCGGGATGTCGACGTTTGGGATGCCGTTCAGCGTTTCGAAGACGCCGGCATCGGCCGCGATGCTCGTGCTCATGGGTTGGCCTTCCTCTCCTCGGACATGGTGCGCGGGCCAAATGCTGCGGCTGTTTTCGCATCGGCCAGCATGTCGTTGACCGGCGGCTACGCCCGACGGCGGCGGGCGCGGTGACGACAGCGGTCACGCCCGCAACGAGTTCGCCGGCCTGGCTTGGTGCTTGCGGTAGGGGTTAGTCCGGCCCCCGGGCGGAATTGACGGCGGATGAAATTCAGAGGTAGCTCCGAGCGTCGCGCTCCAGCGTCGCCCAGGCCTCGCCCGTCAAGTCGTAGTCGCGTGACGCACACGACTGTCCCGACGCGAAGTCGGAAGGAGGCAAGGGCGCCGCATGCGGCCGCAAAGGCGGGTTTCCTTGCGGCACAGGCGGCGCGAGCGGTGCCGGCGCTCCCTTGCCTCTCCTCTCGTCACCCTGCCGTTGTCCGACCTGTTTCTGCGAACAGCGTGGGGGAATTCTGCGAACGGGGGCGTCAGGAACGGCCGGAAGGCTTGGACAGCTCTGCCAGCGCAAGGTTGTGCCGTGACATCGCGGGATGGGCCGATGATCGTCACTCGCCGCATTGCCGTTCGCAAAAAATAGCCACCAGCGCATGCGGTTCGTAAAAAAGAGCCGGCGGCGGATGCCGTTCGCAAAATCGTCGGTTAGGCTCGGGCGTATGACGCGTACAGGGTCTACCAGGTTCTTTCCGAAGACGCGGCTGAAATCCTGCCTCGGGGGCGGTCAGGTGTATAGCCGGCCCTGGGCGCTTCACGCGCAATTTGCTGAGGTGCACGCCAAGGACGAGCTATCCGGGACAGCGCCCGCCGGAAGCGCGCGCAAAGAACTCAAGGGGCGGTATGGCGAGGCACCCATCGCCAACGCGGCTAGATTGGGGCAACGCGTTGGTCGCGATATGCGGGCGGAGCGTGCCGCGGGTCTACTGAAGCGGAACCACCCGTCACTCTTCACCCCCTTTTCCAGGCCTGAGACGGCGGACTTTTGCCCGGTGGCTCAGTTCCTACGCCCGGGTGAGTTGCAGTGCGAATGGACCATGCTGGCGCCGAACTGGGCGGTCATCCGGCACGGGCAGACGATGGTGAGGGCGAGTCATGCTGGAAGAGTTGTTCACGCTCGAATTTGTTTCCGAAAGACTGAAAATCGCACCGATCACTCTACGACGATTTTCGAAGAAGATGGGGATTTATGGAATCAAGTCCAACGGTACATTGCTATTTACCGAAGATGACATTGTTAACATCCAGGAAGCTCGCAGAACATGTCGCTCAAACTCGTCCCACCCCGCGAAGGCCGGAGTCGACACTGGCGCATCCGTGGCACCATCAAAGGCCAATATATCGACGAGAGTACAGGCGTTTCATCACAAGCCCGCGCGGAGGAAATCCGCATAAAGCGAGAAAACGAGCTCTTAGACCAAGCGATCTTCGGAGCGAAGGCAACCACGACTTTCGCGGTCGCGGCGGTGTCTTATCTCGAAAGTCGCCAGCCCAAAGGCATGCAGCGTTATGCTATCGCCGGCTGGAACGAAAATTCACCTTGTCTGATAAAAGATTTCGGCGAGACCCTCGTCAACAAGATTGATCAGGCGAAGGTCAATGAGGTTATCGCCAAGCGCTTTCAGGGCAAGAAACCGGGCACAATCGTCCGCAATTTTCTGACGCCTCTGATGGCGGTGCTGCACCATGCTGGGAAACAAGGGTGGTGCGATATCCCCAGACCCTTCACCCGCCCAAAATTCAAAGACGCTCGGACGCGTTGGGCGAGATATGAGGAAGCCGATCGAATCCTCCAAAATTCAGCACCGCATGCTCGCCCCTTATTCTTGTTTCTGATGCTGACCGGCTGCCGGATCTCGGAGGCGATCAATCTCAAATGGCGGGATGTCGATTTGGCGGCGCGTTGGCTGGTGTTGCGAGACACCAAGAACGGCACCGATCGCGGCGTGCCGATTCATCGTCAGTTGGTTGAGGTACTCGCAGGGCTCCCTTCGGCGGCGACAAAAGAAGGCCCGGTCTTTCTGACCGATCGCGGTAACCCCTATAAAGACCGCAACCGCGAAGAAGGCGGGCAGTGCAGGAGCGCCTGGACCTTGGGGTGTCAACGGGCTGTTATCGAGGATCTGCATCAGCATGATCTTCGCCACACCTTTGCGACGTGGGGTCTGATTGAAGGCATGTCGGATCGTGTCAAAAAGGAAATCATGGGGCACTCGTCGAGCGAGATGAGCGATCGTTACGCCCATGTTCCCTTGCAAGAAGCCATCACAGCAATCGATCTCATTCCGCCCCGTTGGTATGAAAAGGAAACCCAACAGGCATGGCGTTCCCGATGTCAGCCGAAGACAAAGCGACCTTGGAAAGACCCAGCTCTGCTCCCGATCAAGGAAGCCCCTACAGCTACCACGTGAAAAGCGCCTGCGTGGCTCACCCTGGGCGCATGCGTAGCGGGAGCGGCCATCCCTCGCACGAGAAACGGCCGCTTCGCTATGTTCTCATTTCCAGCTCGTGTAAAATCTGTGGAGACAAGCTTGAACGGTTAGGCTGGAAGTCTACTAAGTTCTTGAAAGGGATGGTGGGCGCGACAGGGATTGAACCTGTGACCCCACCCGTGTGAAGGGTGTGCTCTCCCGCTGAGCTACGCGCCCGCTCGGTCGGGCGCATTTAGGAGACCGGCCCGAAGCCTGTCAAGGCGCTCAGCTCTGGCGCGTCGGGGGCTCGCATCAGCTGGCGGAGCAGCTCGTCCGCGTCGCGCGGCCGGCGCAGGCGCAGAACGACAAGATGAGCATAATCGCTCCGCCCGATGCGCTCTTCGTATTCTCGGCGGCGTGGTGCCCACGTGCTCCAGGCCCAACGGATCGGATGGCTTGGCTGCAGCATGTGCAGCCATCTCTCTCGGTTGCCGGCCCACAGTTCGGTGCGCAATATTGCCCTGACCAGAGAGCGGGAGATGACGCGATACATGACGACGGCTCGATCGTAATCGAGCCAGACGAGGTGAGTAGCTCGTCGCCAGACAAACTCGCGAACGAGACCGTAATTTCCGTCGACCACCCATGTGTCGGCAGCAACCGCGAGGGTAACCCGTCGAACGAATTCATCGGGGTCGTTTCGTGACAAGTCGCGCCAGCCGGGCTGCCAATTCACCGCGTCGAGTTCGATATAGGGGAGCGCGAACTGCGCGGCGAGCGCCTTGGCGAGGGTCGTCTTTCCCGAGCCGGAGGTGCCGACGACAACGATGCGCATCCGAATGCCAGACCGGCTCAGCGGTTGCCCAGCTCCGACAACGCCTCGACTATCGCGACCGGCGCCTCCTGCGGCAGGAAATGGCCGGCGACCGGAACCACACGGCGCTGATAGGGCCCCGCAAAAAATCGCGCGTGCCCTTCCGAGCTCTGCGGCGGGGACACCCCGTCGCAGGCGCCGTGCAGGACGATCGTCGGCACCGTGATCGGCGGCTGTGCGGCAAGCCGAGCCTCGATCGCCTCGAGGCTCGGATCGCCGGGTGCAAGGCCGAAGCGGTGACGGTAGGACTGGATCACCACCTCGACGAAATCGGGATTGTCGAAGGATATCGCGGTCCGCTCGAAGGTCGCGTCATCGAACCGCCAGTTCGGCGACCATAATTCCCACAGCAGCCGGCAGAGCGGCCTGCGGTTTACCGCGAGCCCCGCGCGCCCGCGCTCGCCGTGGAAATACCACTGGTACCACAGACGATGCTCGCGATCGGGTGCCGCCGGCTCGCCCGATCGGGCGATATTCTGGATGTTGTAGCCGCCGATCGAGACCAAACAACTGACCCGCTCCGGCCACAGTGCCGCGACGATGCAGGCGGCGCGACCACCCCAATCATAGCCGGCGAGCGCCGCGCGCTCGAGGCCGAGCGCGTCGAGAAAATCCAGAAGGTCGCGGCCGAGTGCCGCCTGTTGGCCGGAACGCGGTGTGACCGGGTCGAGAAACCGGGTCGGCCCGTAGCCGCGCAGATAGGGTATCGGCACCCGCCAGCCCGCGGCGGCGAGCGGCGGGGCGATACCGTCATAGGCGCGCACGTCGTCCGGGAAGCCGTGCAACAACACAACCGGTGGACCTCCCGCCGATCCGCTTTCCTCGTAGGCGATCTCGAGAGTCGGGGTGAGCGCGGTCTTCACAACAGGGCCCTCCATCGTCACGAGGTCTCGACATCCAATTCCCCGACCCCCATCGTCCACCCTGTTCGGACCGGGATAACAAGGGGAAAATCGATTCCGGACCGGAAATTAAGCTAAATAATCACCAGTTACTCATTTAATATCAAACACTTAATAAACTCAACTCGGATCCTCGAGCAGGGTGCTTTTTTGCCCCTCGCAGGGGGCCGAAATCGGCTAACAGGGGGATAACAGGGGAGGAGCATCCTCCCTCGATACCCGGATCCTGACCCGCACCACACGCCACGATTCTGGCGCCGAAATGGTGGTTCTTACCGTGGCCTTGGCACGGAAGTTGCTCCCCCGGAAGACGAACGGTTCAGCGGAGGGAACGTCATGTGTGACCATCACAGCGGCTATTCCGGGACCGGTTCCGTCCCAGGCTCGATCGATCGGCGCGCATTTCTGCGGAGTGGCGCTGCCGGGGCCGTCGCCATTGGCCTGCCCCTCGGGATGCGCGGCGGCGCGCCCTCGGCGCAAGCCGCGGCCACCTTCAAGGGCACGCACGGTGCGGGTTTCTGCAACAGCGCCTTTTTCATCACCCACGCTCGCCAGCTGGGCAAGGAATACGGACTGACCCTCGAATTCGTAAACACCCCGACTTTTGCCGAGATGGTAACGTTCTTCGGCGCCGGAATGGTCGATGTCAGCGTCCTCCCTTACACGAGCTTCATCGGGCTCTACGACAAGGGCGCTCCGGTCAAGATCGTCGGCGGGGGCGGCATCGAAGGCTGCGTGATCGTCGCCCAGCCCGGGATCAAGGAGATCGTCGCAATCGACCAGCCTCGGCGCGCGACCCGTTCGCGCCGGAAGCGGTTGCCCTCAAACGGAAACTGATTGACCTATTGAGCGTCGAAGTCGACCGCGCTTTTGCCGAGCAGGAGGGCGTCGCGACCGCCGCGTGAGCCACACCCTCACCCGTCTCGCTGCGCTCGCCACCCTCTCCCGCGATGCGGGAGAGGGGCTGCAAGCCGCATATCTCAAAGCCCCTCTCCCGCATACTCGGGAGAGGGGGACCCGGCGCGGAGCGCTGGGTGGGTGAGGGTTGCGCCGCGGCTCGGCATTCGCAATGGGTTATGATTGCATTTTCTTGGGAGAGAAGACGTGCCCTCCAGCATCATCCG
Source organism: uncultured Alphaproteobacteria bacterium (assembly GCA_963703745.1). GTDB lineage: Bacteria > Pseudomonadota > Alphaproteobacteria > ATCC43930 > CGMCC-115725 > AP-15. The sequence continues at coordinate 19,134 of CAVPFL010000007.1, forward strand.
CGCCCGCACCATCCTCACCCGGCCCGCCGACCGCCGTCATTGGCAGCAGATCGAAGAGGGTGCCGTGCTGCAGCGCGACGGGGTCATCGCCGAGATCGGCCCCGCTGCCGAGCTGATCGCGAAACATCCGGAGCTCCCGGTCCTCGGCACCGGGCATCAAGTGATGCTGCCGGGCTTTGTCAACGCCCATCACCATATCGGGCTGACCCCGGTGCAGCTCGGATCGCCCGACATGCCGCTCGAGCTGTGGTTCGTGACCCGGCTGGTGATGCGGCGGGTCGATCTCTATCTCGACACGCTCTACTCCGCCTTTGAGATGATCGCCTCGGGCATCACCACAGTGCAGCATCTGCACGGCTGGCTCCCGGGCGATTTGGCCGCGGTCGAAGCCGGTACGGGCGAGGTGATCCGCGCCTACGATGACATCGGCATGCGCGTCTCCTATTCCTTCGCATTGCGCGATCAGAACCGGCTCGTCTATCAGGACGACAAGGAATTCACCGCGAGCCTGCCGGCCGCGCTGCGGCCGGCATTGCAGCGCCATTTCGCGCGCTTTGGGCTGAGTCTTGGCCGATTACGGCCTGCTGTTCGAGCATCTCCACGCCAAGCACCACAACAAGGAGCGGGTCAAGATCCAGCTGGCGCCGGCCAATCTGCACTGGTGCTCCGACACGGCACTCGGGGTGCTCGCAGATCTCTCGGCGCGCTACGAGGCGCCGATGCACATGCATCTCGTCGAGACCGCCTATCAGAAGGAATATGCGCGGCGCCGCGGCGGCGGCACCGCACTCGACTATATCGACCGCTTTGGTTTCCTGGGGCCGCGGCTGACACTGGGCCACGGGGTCTGGCTCAACGAGGCCGATCTCGACCGCGTCGCCGCGACCGGCACCCACATCTGCCATAATTGCAGCTCGAATTTTCGATTGCGCAGCGGGGTGGCACCACTGAACGCATTCGAAAAGCGCGGCATCAATACCGCGATCGGCCTCGACGAGGCCGGGATCAACGACGACCGCGACATGCTGCAAGAAATGCGCATGGTATTGCGCGCGCACCGGGTTCCGGGGATGGACGACGAGGACGTCCCGAGCCCCGGCCAGGTATTGCGCATGGCAACCGTCGGCGGGGCCGCGACCACTCCCTATGGCAGCCATATCGGCATCTTGGCGGTCGGCAAGGCCGCCGATCTCGTGCTGCTCGACGGGGACAAGCTCGCATACCCCTATCTCGACCCGGAAACCCCGGTTCTCGACGCCGTCATCCAGCGCGCCAAGAGCGGCGGCGTCGATCTCGTCATGGTGGCGGGCGAGGTCGTCTACGAAGGCGGGCATTTCACGCGGGTCGACCGCGACGCGGCATTGCGCGAATTGCACGATTCATTGAAGCGCGCGCTCGCCGACGACGAACTCGAACGGCGGGCATTGTCAAAGGCGCTGCTGCCCCATGTCCGGCGCTTCTACGCCGGCTATTTCGACCCCGAGACGCACCAGCCCTACTACCGAGCCAGCTCACGGGTCTGAAGGATCCGCTGGAAGCGCTTGCGCGAAGTAGGGGCGGCAATTTTGAACGATGGTTCAAATCCGGCTCTATGCCTGTGCCCCGCGGAGCGCAAGGTTCGATCTACGGCCACCCGGAGAAGTAGCTCGGTATCGAAGCTCAGTGACCGCGCCCTCCCGTCGAAAAGAGATAAGTCAGCAACGCACCTAAGAGACCGCCCGCCACCCCCCGCGATCAGAGTTGCACTGTTCTGGAAATATCGTAGCCGCCGTTCTTCGACTATTCGAATGATGTCGCGAACCTCATCTACAGGTATCGTGAACTCGTCTTCTAGCGTTTCGCTCACAAAGCGGGCAAACGCGCTGTCATCTGTTAATGTACTATCGCGCTTCTTTTCCGCCACGTATTTTCGTAGTCCAAAATTTACCGAGTGGTTTTCGAGAAGCGCGTCGAGTACAGTTTCGACTCGAAATTTTAGTGAGAGGAAGTGCATCAGCCGACCAAACAACGAGATTTTCCGTCGACTGACCAGAAGCTCATTAGCAGCCTGGAATACGGCAACGTGCTGACGCAGCAGCATATTCCGATACATAGTGATGTAATAGTACGTCCCTAAAATCGGCGTGTATTTCGAGACGAAGGAGTGCAACGGTGGTAGGCATGACGCGCCTGGTGGACAGACGAACACCATCTCCGGATATCCCACGCGAACCTTCTCGCTCTTCAAAGCAACATCGGAGACGCCCTCTGTGGGAAATAGAAAGACTTCCGTGTGCAAGGGGGTTGGACCGAGAACATCGAAAACAAGCGGGCTATCCGTGGCTCCTAATTTGTCCTGCAAGTAGTTGCGGATGAAAACAACAGAATCAGCAGGACTGTCGTCCGCAAAGTCGCTAGAGAGTGAATAATTTATATACGTCACGGGAAATTCGAAATTCTGGATGACAACTACGGAAAAATGTTCAGAGTGGACATTTGATCTTCCATTTGGCATAAACTGATCTTGCACTCTGGTCGGCAGATATATGTCGAACGAAATCTTCAGATCACAATACAGTGGTAGTCCTGAATTTTCGCGTTTTCCGGTGGGGTCTTCCAAAGCAGTGAATATGTCGGTTGTACCATCGACCCTTACGTCAGAGATGTTATCGACTCTGTTTAAGGCGTCAACGATATTATCGAGATGTGTTTTCTCATCGAAGTCGTCGTCGTCTCTATACAGGAATAAAAAACATCCTATGCCGATTGCGATGGGCATATGTAGGAACTCGTGGGTGCTTGGCAGCAGTTTGTTACTTTAGTAAGCAGCGCGGGGGTACCACCAGCGGTCTACAGCGCTTCTGCCCGCAGCGCCAGCCGTTTAGCAGACGCCAAGCACCATCACAAGGAGCGGGTCAAGATCCAATTGGTGCCGGCCAACCTGCACTGGTGCTCGGACGCAGCCCTCGAAATGCTGGCCGACTTTTCGGCGCGCTATGAGGCGCCGATGCACATGCACCTCGTCGAGACCGCCTACCAGAAGGAATATGCGAGCCGCCGCGGCGGCGGCACCGGACTCGACTATATCAACCGCTTCGGCTTTCTCGGGCCGCCCCTGACATTGGGCCACGGGGTCTGGCTCAACGAGGCCGATCTCGACCGGATCGCCGCGACCGGGACCCACATCCGCCACAATTGCAGCAGCCCGGGCAAGGTCTTGCGCATGGCAGCGGTCGGCGGAGCTGCGACGACACCCTTTGGCAGTCACATCGGCACGATCGCGGTCGGCAGGTCGGCAGGGCCGCCGACCTCGTACTGATCGACTGGGACAACTCGCCTACCCCTATCTCGACCCGGAGACCCCGGTTCTCGACGCCGTCCTCCAGCGGGCGAAGAGCGATGTCGACCTCGTCATGGTGGCGGGCGAGGTCGTCTACGAAGCCGGGCGTTTTACCCGCGTCGACCGCGTCGCGGCATTGCGCGAACTGCACGCATCATTGCAGCAAGCGCTCGGCGACGACGAAATCGAGCGACGCCAGCTCTCCAAGGCGCTGCTACCCCATGTCCGGCGTTTCTACGCCGGCTATTTCGACCCCGAAGCGCACCTGCCCTACCACCGACCAAGCTCGCGGGTTTGAGAGACTCGCGTGAAATGATGGTAACGAATTCGGCCGGCCATCCAACCTGAACGTTCGAATTATGGAGACTATCGCCAGCACCACCTGTGTACATTTAGAAGAAAAATTGCGACGGAAACTCCTCGGTCAAGACGTCGGATACCGAGCGGGTGTGCCGCCGCACCCACCGACTACTCCCCGTGCATGGGGAGTAGTCGGTGGGGTCACACAAGGCATTGCTCGCGACGCGGACAGCGTGAACCTCGGGACCGCTCATCAGCCCCAAAACCATGTTGCGATGGCAGCTCAGAAATCGGACAATGGCACTGTTGAAGATGTAATAAGAGCAGTTTTCGGGCCGGCATCTTGTCGGCGGTTTAACTGCTTAGCAGCGCGTCGTACGGATAAGATCCTTGCTTCACGATGGGAGGACAGCATGGCGGGACAGGTTGGTGATGACGACCGGTTCTTCGAGGAGAACAAGCTCCCCAGCCGGCCGTTGTATACTTCCATCCGAGCAAGCTACGCGGCGATGACGGAGGCGAACGTCGGTGGATTGCTTGTCACGGACGATGAGCTTCCAATCTACTGTGCTACTGCGATATTCCTGCGGGCGCTGATAATGAAGCGCTCGGAAATTATCGGTATTCCCGCGGCTTCTATCGGTACCATTGGCGGGTATCTGATCCAGTACCTTTCCCAGGAGGATTGGCGCGAAACAATCATGAGAACCGTGCGCGAGGCCGGTAGAGAGCAGCCGCTCGTAATTGACATAGAATATGAGCCTATTCGCCACGATCAGGATCCCGAAGCGCTTGGCCCTGCCGAACCTCCCCGTATCTATAAGGTCAGCAGCAACGGGACCCGTCGTGGCGGGTATTTCATCACCAGTCGGCAAGCACAATCGTACATCTTCACCCCCGGCCAGACTTATGTTTGTGAAGACGATCACAGGACCACTCATTGGGATACCGGCAAGTGTCCCCAAAAGACCACCAGCGGAAAGGTGTGTGGTAAGCCGCTGAAGCTAACCGTGTAGGGAGCACTCGGGTGCTGTCGAGTTTCCTCGATAAGATAAGCGGTTTCTTCGATAAGCCGTTTCTCGTGGCGGCGCTTCTGCCGATCTTGATAGTGCTGCTGGCCATCCTGATGTGTGCGGCGTCTGAGTTCGGGATCGCAACTTTCGTGGACTTGGCTGATCGTATCGAGGGATCAACGGCTGCTGGCGTTAGTGCAATGCTGCTCCTCTCCATCGTGGTGCTTGCATTCGCGCTTCGTACGGTCCGTGGATTAATTCTCGCCGTATGGTCTGGGGATCATGCAATTTGGAAATGGACCGGACTTAACACGCCATTGCAAAACCGTCAGGTACGAAAACGTGCGAGTTTGGAGGACGCGATCAATCGACGGCGAACCTGGGTGGGGGCTTTCGATTCGGTACGAAGCAAACTTGACGCAAGCGTGATCTCTGTTACGCCACCCGCTCTACCCGCAAGATGGTTCACACCACGTGGCGCCCAGCCGGCGCAGCTGCCAGTGATCCCACTTGCTGAGAAGGAGAGACTCCGTCAAAGGATTAACACCTTCCGCGCGGTTTCGTCAGATCAATTGCCGGAACGTTCGCAATTCAACGCTTTAGTGGAAGAGGTTTGTAACGCGTATCAAAATTATGAAAACTCTTCTATTGAAGAACTCGACTTTTTGCTCTGCTATGTCGCTAAACGAAACGATCAAATTGAAAGTATTCCTGTGCAAACTGCCGAGGTAGAACTGGACTGCTTTTTTGGCCCCGCAACTGACCCGCTGCCGACAGCTCTAGGAAACATCATTAGAGCGCTCGATGCTTATCCATTCACTCGCTATGCAATCGAAGGCGGAGTGTTTTGGCCCCATTTGCAGCATGTCATAAAAGGTGACCTCCGAGAAGATGTCATCTACCAGAGAATGCTTCTCGATATGTGCTTAGCCCTTACAAGCTTGTTCGCTTTGCTCGTCGGGGCAACTTTGCTCCTCGGGCCGTGGCTCTTCTCCGATCAGGTTTGGGTGCTTTATTTGATCGGTTTTATCGGGCTATCTTTGATCTTTTACCACACCGGCATCCAAGCAGCTCTCGCTTTTAGCCGAGCGATGCGGGCGGCCTATGACGTTTTCCGGTTTGATTTGCTAGGTGCCCTCGGCGTTCGCGCGCCAAAAGATCTCAACGACGAAAGGGAGAAGTGGGAGCGTTTCAGCGTCCTCGCGGCCTACGGATACGGGCGCGCAAGAAATATAGAGTATCGGCAACAGGAGGGAACACGGGAGTCCGGCTAGGTGCCGAACAGACTATGGATTGTAGCGGGTATATTGATCCTCGCAATACTAGGTAATGGGATAGCCGCACTTAACCTATCGCATCAACGTCCGCAAGTGCATCTGGTGGCGGTCCGCCATATCGCGGAGGACGAACCATTTAGCGACAAAAATGTCGCTGTAGAGATCGGTTGGGCGACGGGCAGTCTCGCCGCTTACCAACGTACGCAACAAGTGGTTGGAGAGCTTGCCGCGCGGCAACTTCGTCCCGGCGCGGTAATTACGCCGGCGGATGTGAAGCCAGCGGCGCGAAGCGGCCGAGATACATCCATTTCGGGCAGCGGTGAGTCGGATTCAGTCCGTTCGCCCGTTGCAAGATGGGTGCAGCTGATCCCCCCGAATGCGGCGTGCGGCTCTCTTACAAGCGGGACCTCGAAAGGCGGACCGAAGCTCGGCTCATGTTTTCCCAAGCTGCTGGTTCGAGTAATTTTCGAAGGTAACCGCGATTGCAAAGAAGTTGCGTTTCGACCGGGGATCCACGTCTCGCTCCGGATGGAATCTCGATCGAACCCCAGCCAGCAAGCCTTCCCGATCACGCTCTGCGAAGGAGAAACCGAGTACGCCGATAGGGCGGTGCTGTTCCCCGATGGCAAAGAGATCGCGTGGGAGGGCCTCGATCAGCTGCAGCGCATTGCGGTTGTGGGCGACACGGGCTGCGATAATGGGAAGGGTGTAGGGCAAGACTGCAGCAAACCGCAGACCTGGCCATTCCGCGACGTGGCCTTGGCCGCGACGGGTGTTCCGGGAGGATCACCCGCACCGGGTTTGGTCATACACGTGGGGGACTATCGCTACCGCACAAGCACAACAGGCGTAAGCGACAATTGGTGGAACTGGTACAAAGACTTCTTCCAACCAGCGGAATCCCTCTTGCTTGCTGCGCCGTGGATAATGTTGCGCGGCAACCACGAGAACTGTTTCGGCGAGAACGGTAACGGCTGGTTCTTTCTTCTTCAACCCGAGTTTAAAACGGTATCTCTTTGCTCAAACGACGCTGACCGAGACCCCGATAACCAGCCGCCGTATGCACTCGATCTTACGGCAGGCAAAGAGCTCCGCCTGATCATAGTCGACTCCGCAAATGCCAAATACCGCTGCGACACCTGGGTCCGAGATTTCCGCAGGCGTAGCGAGATGCGCGTCCGCGAGTACCTAAATATGGGCAGTGGCGTCGGCACGGCGTGGCTCCTTAGCCACTACCCGGTGTGGAACGTCGCGGAAGATTACCTCTCGGACGACAACGGCCATAACAATGTTATCCGGTGTACCAGTGCGTTCGAAGTGAAGCCTACCGTCTTCCGCTACCGCGAGGTGATGTCGGGCATTGTCGAAGCGGGCGTGAAATCGGGCTTCTTGCAAGCGATCGTTTCGGGCGACACGCATAACTTCCAGGTTCTGCGGGTTCACGAGCTAACCGCAGACGCAACGGGGCTGGTCGCGGGGAGCCACCGGCCTCTGCAGGTTATCGCCGGCAACGGGGGCACCAAGCTCGACCCGGCGCTTGGGCCCCGGAACCGGGAGGAGAACCTCGCACACACGTGCGACCAACGGGATCGCATGGCCTTTTTCCAGCGTGAGATCGCCGACAGCAGCGGCGCTCGGCGCATCGTAGGGAAGGCGGTGTGTAGCTACGGGTTTGTGGACGGAGAACGAACAGGCGATGAGTGGACATTCTCTCTGCACCCGTTTGGGGGGGCTACCAAGGGCAGCCAGACTTCATGCGAAATCGAGAGCGCGGATCCGACCTGCTATCACCCTCCCGACAGCAAGGATTGCATTCTGCTAACTAACAAACCACCCAACGGCGGGGCGAATCACTGCCTACCGCTGAGGTAGTGAGCTGTGTGAGTCAAGTTCGGGAGATTCCACGGATAAACAATTATCTGCGCAGCGACGGTTCCGGTATTTCTGGCAGCCAACCTCACCAATTGCCGACCTCGGTAACACAAAACCGGCTCGCCACTTGCAGCAGCACTGGACGCCGATCACTTCGATTTCATTGTCCCGCTCTCGACCAGCGATAGCCGAGCTGATCGACCAAGGTACCTAAACTCGGTCAGGGCGCCAAGTTCCCGGAGTACCATCGTGTTGGCGACACGGCCGATCTCTTCGGGGTTTGACTTATTCTCTTTTCGGCTCGGTGAGGACCCGGCGTTACGGTGAGGGCTCGGGTCTGTGGCAACGGGGCAGGGGCAACGCTCCTCCGCGCGGAAATCGGCCGCACCTTCGACGGAGCTGTCTACGCGTTTCCATTACAAAAGTTCTTGACATGTTCACGGCTACCGGTATCCCACGGTCAGGGAAAGGTATTGCCAACACGATTGATAGATTGATATTCCCGCTGATCTGTTGTCCGACGAATCGTGCATGACACTGGTGACGGAGTTTTCCTTTGGCGGAACACCGCCACGGATCTACCGCTGTCCACATTGTGGGACCGGGCGCCCGCAAGTTGCTCTTCTCAACGACTACAACGTCCGGGGAGGTCGGCGATGGGCCGTCTTCACCACCACTTGTTGTGGCGGGGTTCTGCTTGCTCAGGGGTGTGAGGGGAACGGTGCTCATAATGCCGTGATCGGCCGCCTCTATCCGGACGTAAAAAGCGCCGCCGCTGAAATTCCCGAAACAGCACGAAAATACCTCCAGCAGGCATTCGAGACGTTGCATGCGCCCGATGCGGCGGCGGTGATGGCAGGCAGCGCCGTTGACGCTATGCTGAAACACCTCGGACTTGCCGAGGGAACCGTATATAGGCGCATCGATGAAGCGGTGTCCCAGCACATCCTCACGGCCGCGATGGGTGAATGGGCTCATGAAGTGCGCCTTGGGTCGAATCGCCCGCGCCATGCGGACGAAGAGAACCCGCACGTCTCCGCCAAAGAAGCTGAGCAATCGGTCGAGTTCGCCGAAGCGCTCGGACATTTCTTATTTGTTTTGTCGAGCCGGGTTAAGAAGGGGATCGCGGACGCGAAGGAGCTAAAGTAATCCCGCCTACGCGGATCGAGGCCGCCGGCAGCAGACCGACGACGGCGCGGTGCGCCAGTACGACGGCGCTATTGCCGAGATCGCGACTGCCGCGACCTGATCGCCAAACATCGGGGTTCCGGTCCTCGGCATCCAGGTGCTGCTGCCGGGCTTTGTCAACGCCCATCACCATATCGGGCTGACCCCGGTGCAGCTGGGATCGCCCGACATGCCGCTCGAGCTGTGGTTCGTGACCCGGCTGGTGATGCGGCGGGTCGATCTTTATCTCGACACGCTCTATTCCGCCTTTGAGATGATCGCCTCGGGCATCACCACAGTGCAGCATCTGCACGGCTGGCTCCCGGGCGATTTGGCCGCGGTCGAAGCCGGTACGGGCGAGGTGATCCGCGCCTACGATGACATCGGCATGCGCGTCTCCTATTCCTTCGCATTGCGCGATCAGAACCGGCTCGTCTATCAGGACGACAAGGAATTTACCGCGAGCCTGCCGGCCGAATTGCGGCCGGCGTTACAGCGCCATTTCGCCCGTTTTGGATTGAGCTTGGCCGATTACGGCCCGTTATTCGAGCATCTCCATGCCAAGCACCATAACAAGGAGCGGGTCAAGATCCAGCTGGCACCGGCCAACCTCCACTGGTGTTCGGACGCCGCACTCGAGATGCTCGCCGATTACTCGGCCCGTTACGCCGCCCCGATGCACATGCATCTCGTCGAAACCGCATACCAGAAGGAATATGCGCGCCGCCGCGGCGGTGGCACGGCACTCGACCATATCGACCGCTTCGGCTTTCTCGGGCCGCGGCTGACCCTGGGCCACGGGGTCTGGCTCAACGAGGCCGATCTCGACCGGGTCGCGGCGACCGGCACCCATATCTGCCACAACTGCAGCTCGAATTTCCGATTGCGCAGCGGCGTAGCACCGCTCAATGCGTTCGAGAAGCGCGGAATCAACACCGCGATCGGCCTCGACGAGGCCGGGATCAACGACGACCGCGACATGCTACAGGAAATGCGCATGGTCTTGCGCGCGCATCGCGTGCCGGGAATGGCGGACGAGGACGTCCCGAGCCCCGGCCAGGTATTGCGCATGGCGACCGCCGGCGGCGCCGCGACCACCCCATACGGCAGCCAAATCGGCACCTTGGCGGTCGGCAAGGCCGCCGATCTTGTGCTGATCGACTGGGACAAGCTCGCCCGCCCCTATCTGGACCCAGAGACATCGGTTGTCGACGCCGTTCTTCAGCGGGCGAAGAGCGATGGCGTCGACCTCGTCATGGTGGCGGGTGAAGTTGTCTATGACGGCGGACGTTTTACCCGAGTTGACCGAGATGCAGCGATGCGCGATCTGCAGGAGTTGTTGCAGCACGCGCTCGCCGACGACGAGATCGAGCGGCGGGGGCTATCAAAGGCGCTGCTGCCCGACGTCCGGCGCTTCTACGCCGGCTATTTCGACCCCGAAGCGCACGTGCCGTATTATCGTCCGAGCTCACGCGCCTGAGGCATCGAATCCCGCGCGCGCACGTCGCCAATTAGGCGCTCGCCTCTCCGCCTACAGTCAAACAGGTCTCGTTAGGTGGGTGCCTCGTTCCCCGCAGCGCCACGATTCAATCGACCGCGCGGCGTCTCGCTCTACCACGAACCGGTGTTGGCCATGCTGGTCCAGGGTTCGGCAGGCGGCAGCGCTTCGCCGGCTTGCAGCAGCTCGATCGAGATGTTGTCCGGCGTGCGGACAAAGGCCATGCGGCCGTCACGCGGCGGGCGGTTGATCGTCACACCGTGGGCGATAAGGGCATTGCAGGTGTCGTAGATGTTGTCCACGGCATATGCGAGATGTCCGAAATTGCGGCCGCCGGTGTAGGGCTCGGGATCCCAATTGTAGGTGAGTTCCACGGCAGCAGCCTCGTCGCCGGGGGCGGCGAGGAACACGTTGGTGTAGCGGCCTTTCTCGTCCGGACGGCGGCGGATCTCGCGCAGGCCGAGCACCTCGAAAAAGGCGATCGTGTCCTCCAGCGAACTTACGCGGATCATGGTGTGCAAATATTTGGTCATGGGGTGTCCTCCGCTCAGTGTGTTGGGGGTGACGAGGCAGAAAGGTCGCCGTGTGGTGATAGCAGAGCGAGGGTAGGTACGGCATTTCCGGGTCCCTGCGCAGGCAGGGACCCATGTCTGCGGTGACGAATTGGTTGCTCGATGGGTCCCTGCCTGCGCAGGGACCCGGCGCATCGGGTGGTCGCCAGAGCCGGTCATGGGATCGGCACGCCAATTGACTTCAACCGCGCATGCGCGGTTGCCGCGCGCGCTTTCATCCCATCAAGATAGGTGCTCACATCGTTCCCCGGCAGGTTCAGCACCTTGCACCCGAGCTGCCAATATTCCTCGATCTGCGCCTCGTTCTCCGGCGATCCCCGAGCGAGCTTGCCGTGTGCATTGCACGCCGCCGCGATCCGCCGCACCGCCGCTTTGAAGGTCGGATGCTCGAGGTCGAGGTGAACCCCGAGCTGCGCGCTCAGGTCCGAATGCCCATAGGCGATCATGTCGATCCCTTCGACCGCGGCAATCTCCTCGACATTCTCTAGCCCCTCCAGCAACTCGATCGACGGGAATAGGATGATGTTCTCGTTGGCCCACGGCGCGTATTCGCTGGCGTGACGGGCACCGTAGCTCTTGTATCCCGTGTGCGGCCCCTGGCCGGAGATACCCCGGTTCCCGATTGGTGGATACTTCGCCAGGCGGACGATCGCGCGTGCCTCCTGGGCGGTTTCCACCTCGGACACCTGGATGCCCATGATGCCCTGATCCAGAATGCCTGGGATTAGATGCGCGAATGATTTGTGGAGCCGGACGATCGGCGAGACGTTTGTGGCCTGGAACCAGCTCGCCAGCTTCGCGATGGTTTCGATGTCGAACGCCCCGTGTTCGTGGTCGATCGCGCAGTAATCGAAGCCGGCCTCCTCAATGATCCAGGGAACGCCGCGTGATGCGAACTCCTTGAGCCCGGTGCCCAGCGCCGCCCGCCCTTCGCGCACCGCCCGCCGTATGCTGTTTTCTTTCATGACCCGCTCCAGGCTTCCTTCGGATTAGTTCGGGCCTACGGCAAGAGCCGCCTGCAGTTCAGAAGGTCCCAAGCACTCGGCCCTTCCCAGGTTTCAGTCCAAGGTCAGCGACGCTGTCTTCCGTCAGTGGGCCGACAGATGTTGGCACACCCCCTGGGACCGTATCGCGGGCGACGGCGTAGGCTTCGTCGGAATCATTGACCACAGCGGCAACGATGCGCCGACGCAGATTTTGGCCGATTTCCGCATCGGGCCCCGTAACAAGCATCATCCAACCCTTCATGGCTTCCTCACCTTTTTACCGGATGGCTATTCCGCTGCTGCCAACATCTTGAGCTCTTCTGCCGCCGACAGGATAGGCACGCCTTCTATTGATTTCGATGGCTGCCCATCGACGCCGACAAGCGGCTTGCCGACCAACGTCACCCGGTAGAGCTGGCGGTCAAAATCGGATGCGAAGATGTCGGTTGGCGCGAGGTGCACCGTCGAGCGATTGTCCCAAAACGCGATGTCGCCCTCGTTCCACTTGAAGCGCACGGTGTATTCGGGGCGCGTAACGTGCTCCCACAGGATTTCGAGGATTTTCTGGCTTTCTCGCGGCGTCAGCCCGACGATCGATTTGAGGAATGACGGGCTGACATAGAGGATGCGCTCGCCGGTCTCGGCATGCACGGTCACGATCGGGTGCTCGCTTTCAAGCGCGCGCCGCTTCACACGATCTTTGTACTCGTCGCTGCGGTTGGTCTCACCGCGATTGCCAAATTGGTGGATGCCGCGCAGCCCGTCGACAAAGGCGCGCATGGTCGGCGACAGCGCCATATAGGCGGCGTTCAAGTTGGTCCAGAACGTGTCGCCGCCATAGGGTGGGATCGTGACGCCGCGCAGGATCGAGGCCATCGGCGGGTTGACCGCAGCGGTGATGTCGGCGTGCCAGCCGGTCCACGGGGTCACCATTTGCGCCTTGCGGTTTTCGTTGGCGAGCCGGTTCTTGGCGACCGAATAGATTTCGGGATAGTCGTCGAGATGACCGAGCACGGCGTGACCGATTGTCGGCTCGCCGAATTGCCGCGCCATCGCGACGTGCTGCGCATGATCGAGATGCTGGTTGCGGAAGAAGACGACCTTCCATTTCAGGAAGGCGTCGCGCACCTCCTTCACCTGCTGTGGCGGCAACGGCTTGGTCAGATCGACACCACGGATTTCCGCGCCGATATGCAGGGTCAGCGGCACGATTTCGATGCTTGGCGTCTGTTGGGGTAGCGACATTTTTTGTCTCCTCCACTCGAGGCGGGGCGGGCCGACCGGCTTGGCATTTGTGGGTGGATAGAGTGCTCAATCAACCCACTTGGTGGCGCGCCACGCCCCCTGGCGTTGCCGATATGCTTGTCAGGGTCAACGGTGAGCAGCGCCGTGGCTGGTTCCTAAGCCATTCCGTCGGATTGTGGCGCCGCCAACTCGGTAAGGTCGCGCTACCACTTGTAGACTTTTTGCAACGTTCCTCCCATCAGCGCTGCCTTGTCGTTCTCGGACAGGCGTTTGGTGTCGCGGAACGGGGCGACGCCCTGCTCATAGGTCAGCATGCCGATCGTCCGCGTCCAGTCGGTGCCCCACATGCAACGATCCAGCCCGAACGCATCGATGACCCGCAGCACCGGCTCCCAGATATCGTCGTATGGGAACGGTTGGTGCGACATCGTGCAGGCACCGCTGATCTTCACCCTTACGTTCTCGTATTGAGCCAAGGCGAGCAGCTTGGGAAGATCGGCCCAAACGTCGGCGGGGACCGGCGGGCGAGCAGGTTGCAGCAGGCCGAGATGGTCAATAACGATGACCGTATCGCGGTGTCGCTGGATGTGCGGCAGCCCTTTGTCCAGGATGCCCCAGCAAAGCAAATTGACAGGCAAGCCATGTTTGGCGGCGGCAGCGAAAGCGCGGTTCAAACCGGGATGGTCCGCGTCCATCGGCAGGCCGTCGCGCATTCGTATGCGAATGCCGCGCGCGCCAGGTGTGGCCGCCCATTTCGCCACCACATCGTCAATCGCGGGATTAGTCGCGTCGACCGGCGTCACAACCCGAAACTTATCCGGATAGGTGTTGTAAACTTCGAGCGCGTAGCTCGGATCGTATTCATAGGCGCTGAACGACGAGACCATGATCGCACCGTCGACGCCGACACTCCTCATCGCAGCGACCAGCTCTTCGCCTGTGGCGGAGGCGAGCCCGTGCGAGGGACTGGCCCACGGCCGGCCGGGATGATTTCGATCGAAGGGATGAACCTGAACGTCGATGACTGGCATGACCGTCCTCCTGCTTGTTCGACCAATTGTCCGCCATCGTGACCGGTTTGCACAGATTGATCAGCACGATGACGGGTAGAGCGCGGATGGAGAACACCGAGACAGAGCGCGAGAAAATCGAGGTTCGAATGCCGGCTTTCTCCTTGGCCATAACCTTGGCTCGGGACGCCCGAGAGAGTCAGACGCTCCGGTAGCTGCCGGCCGCCATGATGATGTGGCCGGACGCTCGCCGAGATCGTTGGCGATCATCACCAAATATCCGTCCGGGTCCTGCACGAAGACCTCAGGTTGCCCTGCCTCACGATCGCCAACTAGGCGCCAGACCTCGCGCGGGCCGGCATGGACCGGCCAGCTTGCCGCCTCGATCGCATTCTGGATCGGCTCGATGCTCGCGACGTAGACCTGGAACATGACGCCGCGGCCGTACGGCGGATGGAGCGGGTATGTCTCCCAAATTGCCGCTGCGCTGCCATAGCATCAGCTGTGCGCCTTCCGGCCGATCGAGACAGACGAACAACTGCTTCGGCCGCTGATACGCGATCGCGAAACCGAGCCGGTCCCAGCAGAATGCCGCGCTCGCCGCAATGTCCCTCACCAGCAACTCGGCCACCAATTTCGCCCAACCAGTCCTCGGGGGGCTCCCCGGTTCTCGGTGGGCATCTGGCCTTGTGAAGCGATCGAGGGGACCAGCATCGAAGTCACACCGAGAGCTCCGGCCGAGAGATGCGGAATAACGGGGCGCGCTGTTCCCCGTGATGTGTCGGCTTGAGCAGCTCGATCTCGCCTACCTTTTGCAGGCCGCAGTGCAGGAGAACCTTTTGCGAGGCGACGTTGCCTGGGTCGGTATAGGCGCGGATCGTTTCCAGGCCGAGAATTCGGAACGCATAGTCGATTACGGCTGCGGCCGCTTCGCGTGCATACCCGTTGCCCCAATAGGCCTGGCCCACCCAATAGCCGAGCGCAGGCTCTTCGCTACCGTCACCCGTGGTTCCGTCGAGACCCACGCCGCCGATCAGGCGATCAGTTTTCTTCAGCGCGATAGCGAAGCGGCGCGGCCGGCCGGTTGCGTGGTTCTCCTGCGCGCGAGCGATCCACTCGCGCCCGTCGGCCTCGGTGTAAGGATGCGGAATGGTCCCGACCCAGCGGGCGATTTCCCAATCGCCGGCGAGCGCCACCAGGTCGACAAGATCGGCATCCCGATACGACCGGATGCGCAACCGCAACGTCTCTATCACCACGCCGGATGATCCCGTCGCCGCTCCTTCCGCTTCATCGTCTGGTCGGTTGGCCAAGGCTTCCTCCTTCCCGCCCGGCTCGAGCTGTTAGGTTTGTCACACCGGGTGATCCGTTTTCCTCGATATCATTTTGCCCTCTCCGGCAGCACGCGAGAGGTGGTCTGTCTTGCGCTCGGCTGCATCGCGCAGCAAACTCGTCCCGCAACGGTTTTGTGACCGGCGGAGGGAACATGCGCGTAGGATTTATCGGCCTTGGCATGATGGGCAAGGGCATGGCGGCCAATTTGCAGAAGGCCGGGCACGGCCTTGTCGTGCACGATCTGAGCCGTGCCGCGGCCGAGCCGTTCCTGGCGAGGGGTGCGGTCTGGGCGAATTCGCCGAAGCAGGTCGGCGAGCAGAGCGAAATCGTCTTCACCTCGCTGCCGGTGCCGGCCGATGTCGAGCAGGTGGCGCTCGGGGCAAACGGGCTGATCGAGGGCATGCGCCCCGACACCGCCTTCTTCGACATGTCGACCAATTCGGTAGCGATGGTGCGCAAGATCAACGCTGCCTTCGCCGAGAAGAACCTCTACATGCTTGATTCCCCGGTCAGCGGCGGCCCCTCCGGGGCGGCCAGCGGCAAGATGGCGATCTGGGTCGGCGGCGACGAGCAGATCTTCAACCGCCACAAGGTTGTGCTCGATGCGATGGGCGACCAGGCGGCATATATCGGCCCGATTGGCGCCGGCACGATCGCCAAGCTTGTGCACAACTGCACCAGTGCGGTGATGGGCGTGGCGCTTGCCGAGGTCTTCACGATGGGCGTCAAGGCCGGGGTCGACCCGGTCGACTTGTGGGAGGCGGTGCGCCAGGGTGCCACCGGCCGGGTACGCACTTTCGACCGGCTCGGCAACCGGTTCCTGACCGGCCAGCACGACCCGGCCGATTTCGCATTGCGCCTGTTACACAAGGATGTCGGGCTCGCGGTCGGGCTCGGGCGCGAGGTCGGGGTGCCGATGCGGCTCGCCAACATGGCCTATGAGGAATTGACCGAAGCCATGAACCGCGGCTGGGGTGCGCGCAACAGCACCGTCGGCCAGCTATTGCAGGTCGAGCGCGCCGGCATCGAGCCGCTCGCCGCCGACCCCAAGCGCATCGCCGCGGTCCTCGACGCCGACAAAGAGAAATAAGCCCCCTACGGCGAGGCGCCGTTTACACCCACCGTAGTTTTGTGCGGCCTCCTCTCTCCGAGTGCGGGCTGATGTCGGTCTGGCCGGGGTGGGCCAATGTCGACGGGCCCTTATTCATTTATCGCTCCGTACACGACGCGCAGATGACGCCAATGCTCACGCCACCGCTCGCCGCCGCTTTCCGGCCTGGAAGTGCGGGATTACCTGCTCGCCAAAGAGGCGAATGGTATTGAGCACCTCCTCGTGCTGCGCCGGCCCGACGGCACAGAGTAAAATTGCTTCCTCGATACCCAGGGCTTCGTAGAGTTCGAGAAACCGGATGCAGTCCTCGGGCGTGCCGACGCAGAACTTCGTGCCCTGCTCGCGCACCTCCTGCGGCGTGGGCTCGCCTGGATGCGGTCCGCTGGCGAGCCGCTGGTCGCGCGCATAATAACCCTGATAATCCGGCGGCACGGTGGCCGGGTCATAGTCGCGCCACACCAAGCGGGCGCGCTCGCGTTGCTGCTCGATGTACCAGCCGACGAGCTCGGTGCCGCGCCGGGCCACGACCTGCGGATCCTCGTGGCAGTAGCCCGCCGTCATCAGCGCGGCGCGGGGAGCGGGGCCGCCACCATTGCTCGGGGCGGTCTGCAAAGCGTCCCGGTACAATGCCATCAGCTGCTGGACGCGATCCGGGCCACCTTCGCTGCCGAACAGGCCGCCCATTCCAAGGCTGCCCGTCAGGCGCGCCGTCTCGTCGCTGCCGCACGCCGACCACAGCGGTGGATGGGGTTGCTGGATCGGCTTTGGCAAGACCTCGCGGCGAGGAATGTGATAGTAGGCCCCGTCGTACGAGATCTCTTCCTGGGTCCAGATACGCGGCAACACATCGGCAAATTCCTGCCACATGCCACGGGTGTCGTGCAGATCTGTCCCATAAGGTGTCAGCTGGTAAGGATAGCCGGTTCGGCCGAGGCCGACATCGACGCGCCCGTGGCTCAATATGTCGAGCGTCGCCATGCGCTGGGCGATATGCAGAGGGTGGTGGATCGGGGCGAGCACTACGCCGACGCCGAGGCGGATCCGGCTCGTACGCTGGCTCGCCGCGGCAAGGGTGAGGTCCGGGGCGCTGTTGTGCGACCACACCGGGCGGAAGTGATGCTCGGAAAACCACACGCTTTCAAAGCCCTGCTGCTCGGCGTAAGGGATCTGCTCCAGGGCTTCATGGATGCGTTGCGATTCACTGGACGGGGTCCAGGGCTTCGGAACTTGAATCTGGTAGAACAGGCCGATTCTCATGGGTCGAGCCTCCTCAGGCAGTCTGCTGCGCCCCGCGCCGCGCGATTGTCACACCACCGGCGAGCGTCCGCCATCGACGTTGATCGCACAGCCGGTCACATAGGAGGCGGCGTCGGAGACCAGGAAGCAGGCGATGTTGGCGAATTCCTCGGCCCGGCCCATGCGACCCAACGGCACCGGCCGCCCCGCCTGCGCGATGAAATCTTCGAGCGACACGTTGGCGCCCTCGCGGCGATGCCGTCGGACGATCTGGTCGCTGACGATGACCCCGACATGCAGCGAGTTGACCAGCACGTTAAAGGGCGCACCTTCGCCCGACAGCACCTTGGAGAACGCCATTTGCGCGGCTCGGCTGACTGAGGTCGGTGCGCTGTTCGCGCCCGGCGCCTTGGCGCCGATATTGAGCACGTTGATGATCCTGCCCCACCGGCGCTGTTTCATCTGCGGGAACACCAGGCGGGCGAGGCGGATCTGGGCGAAGAGTTTGAGGTCGAGATCGGCCTGCCACATCTCGTCGGTCAGCTCCTCGGAGGGCCCGCTCGTCGCCTGCCCGGCATTGTTGACCAGGATGTCGATCTTGCCGAGCTCGGACATTACCTGGTCATAGGCACGCCGGATGTCGGCCGCCTTGGAGACGTCGGCGCTGACCGTCGCCACCTTACCCTTGGCGCCCGCCTGGATCTGCTGCTTGGCTTCGGCGAGCGTCTCGGGAGTGCGCGCGAGGATCGCGACATCCGCCCCCGACGCCGCGAATCTCTGCGCCATTGCCAAGCCGAGCCCTTTGCTGCCACCGGTGATCACGGCGCTGCGTCCGTCCAATCGAATGTCCATATCGGGCTTCCTTCGCCAAGGGTTCTAAAGATGGGTGGCGGCCGTCACCTGACGGTCAGCCGATCGATCTCTTGCATGTCCTCTTCTGTCAATGCCCAACCGGCCGCCCTGGCATTCTGTTCGACCTGTTCGGGCTTGGTGGCGCCGGCGATAACGCTTGCCACTTGCGGGCGGCGAGCCAGCCAGCTGATCGCAAGTTCCAGGAGCGAGTGGCCGCGCTCGACGGCGAAGCCCTCGAGACGCTCGACGATCGCCCAGTTCTCGTCGGTCAGATAGCGACCCGCGGCGCGCTGCATATAGGTCAAACGCGCACCTTGGGGCAGCGGCAAATGGCGTTTGTACTTGCCGGTCAGCAGCCCGTTGGCGAGCGGCGCAAACGGGATCAGACCGAGACCGTAGGCCTCGAGCACCGGCATCATCTCCCGATCGAGCTGGCGCGCCAGCAGGCTGTACTGCTCCTGACACGAGATGAAATGGTGGAGGCCCTGATATTTGGCCGTCCACTGCGCCTCGACCACCTGCCAGGCCGAGAGCGTCGAGCAGCCGATATAGCGAACCTTGCCCTGCCGGACGAGATCGTCGAGTGCCCGCAGGGTCTCCTCGATCGGGGTCAGCGGATCGGGCTGATGCTGCTGGTAGAGGTCGATCCAGTCGGTCTTGAGCCGTCTGAGGCTGGCCTCGATCTCGGCCATGATATAGCCGCGCGAGGCACCCTGAAAGCGGCCCGCCGCGTCCATCGGCCGGGCAAATTTGGTCGCCAGCACGATGTCCTTGCGGCGATCACCGAGGATCTCGCCGAGGCACGTCTCGGAGCCGCCGCGCGGGTCGCCATAGGTGTCGGCTTCGTCAAAGAACGTGATGCCGAGGTCGAGCGCCTTGTGGACGACCTTGCGGGTCGCTGCGAGATCGATGCGGCCGCCGAAATTATTGCAGCCTAGACCCACCACCGACACCCGAAGGCCGGACTTTCCGAGATTTCGTTGCTCCATCCTTTCCCGATCCGATCAGTCAGCGAAGGCCGCGAAGATTTCGTCGAGTGCAGTCAACTGGCCGCCGTTGACCGAGTTGGGGACGAGCACCGGGGTGTTCAGACCGGCGGCGTACCACGCGGCCAGCTGGTCGCGAACCTTCGCGGCCGAGCCGTAGAGCGTGTTGTCGACGACCCAGCGATCGGTCAGATAGCGCGGAATGTCGTTATGTCGGTTTTCGGCGAGGGCCTGTTCGATCGATCTCATCTCCTCGTCGTAGCCGGCTTCCTTCCAATAATTGCGGTAGTTCGGCAACAGCGTATAGCGCACGAGCCGCCGGCGATGCAGCGCCAGTGCCGCACTGTCATCGTCGGCGATGCACACCGGCAGCATGTTGCCGATCAGGAAATCCGGGTCGGTGCGTTTCGCTGCCGGCACCACGGCAAGAGATTGCGCCAAGTGCGACAAGCTGGCATTGGCGAACAATACGCCCTCAGCGATCTCGGCGGCGAGGGCCACCATCCGCTTGCGCAATGCGGCGAGCATGATCGGCGGCAGGGCGCCGATCCCCTCATGGGATCTGAGCTTCTCGACAAAGAAGCGGGTGTCGGCGAGCGGTTTGCCTGGTGTGATGCCGAGCCGCTGATGCATCGGGCCATGCGCGACCCCGACGCCAAAGCGGAAGCGGCCGCCCGAAACCTCGTGGATGTAGGCCGCACCCGCGGCGAATTCTTCGGTCGTCTGAGCATAGATCGGCGCGATTGCACTGCCGAACCGGATTTGTTCGGTGGCCAAAGCCAGGCCCGTGCATTGCGCCATATTGCCGTATCGGCTCGGCATATAGATGCCGGAAAAGCCGCGCCGCTCGATCTCGCGCGCGATGTCCAGGGTCTGGCGCCGCCGTCCCGGCACGGCGACGAGGCTGATCGCGGGCAAAGGCTGGGGCATGGGTCAGCTACTCTGCGGCGGCGCGAACCTGCACGGAATTGGGGCCGTAGCGCTCGCGGAACGGAGCGGTATCGATCTCTTCGAGCTCGATCTCGCGCGCCAGCACCTGGCGCTTCCAGGCCTGCTGCGCGGGCTCGTGGGCGTGGAATTCTGGCATCACCTCGCGGGCGAACAGTTCGAGGCTCTCGCAGATGTGCTCGTGGGTGTTCTTGCCGGCCTGGTTGAGCAGAATGACCTGGTCGATGTGCGAGGTCTCGAACCGCCGGAGCTTGCGCCGCAGGGTCTCGGGGGAGCCGATCAGCCCGCCGGAGAGCGCGCGGGCGAGGCCGTCGGGGTTCTCCCGCTTCCACTTCTCGTACTCGTCCCAGAGATTGACCGTGCCGGGGTCCGGCCGTTTGCGCAATGCGCTCTGGCCGTAAAAGCGCAGCGCGAATTGGAAAAACGGGATGCCGTCGGCGCGGCGCCGCGCCTCCTCGTCAGTCTCGGCGCACATGAAATAGCTGGTCAGCGCGATGTTCGGGTTGGTCACGTAATCGGTCAATTTGTCGAGGCGTTTGGTAAAAGCATTGTAGTAGGCGTGCACCCAGGCATAGGCCGCCTCGGCGCTGAGAAACTGGAAGGCCAGCGCGCCCAAGCCGCGACGCCCGGCCATCTCGATCGTGTCGAGCTGCGAGCAGGCGACCCACAGAGGCGGGTGCGGCTTCTGCAACAGCTTGGGCACGACGTTGCGCAGCGGAAAGTCGAAATAGGTCCCGTGGTATTCGCAGCCGCCTTCCTTAAACATCGGGATCACCGCGCGCACCGCGTCCTCCCACACCGCGCGTTTCTCGTCGAAGGCGCGGTCGAACGGCTCGAGTTCGGTGACGCTGGCGCTCTCGCCCATGCCAAATTCGACGCGGCCGCCGCTCACCAGGTCGAGGGCCGCAATCCGTTCGGCGACGCGGGCCGGATGGACCGTGGTCAGCTGCATGATGCCGTGCGCGAGCCGGATCTGCCGGGTGCGCTGGCTTGCCGCCGCGAGGAAGACCTCGGGTGCGGGCGAATGCGAATACTCCTCGAGGAAGTGGTGCTCGACTTCCCAGGCAAAGTCATAGCCGAGCCGGTCGGCCAGCTCCACCTGATCAAGCGCATTCTGGTAGAGCCTGAACTCGCCTTCCGGCTGCCACGGGCGCGGCAATTGCAGCTCGTAGAATATGCCGAACTTCATGCTCTCCCCTCCTCTGAAGGTCAGGCGTCCCAGCCGATGGCGCGGCGCAGGAAATTGTAGCCGAGCGCGGTGAAGGCGGCGCGCTCGGCGTTGTCCTTGCCATAGCCGTGCCCGCCCGCAGCGGGCTCGTAAAAGTAGGCCTGATAGCCCATCGCCTGCAACTTTGCCGCCATCTTGCGGGCATGGCCCGGATGCACGCGGTCGTCGCGTCGGCTCGTCGCGATCAGGATCGGCGGGTAGCGCCGCCCCGGGACTGCCATGTGATAGGCCGAGATCCCCGCGAGAAATTCCCAATCTGCGGCATCGTCCGGATCGCCGTATTCGGCGATCCAGCTCGCGCCGGCGTGCAGTTTCGTATAGCGGCGCATGTCGATCAGCGGGATCGTGCAGAAGAGCGCGCCAAACCGTTCCGGATACCGGGTCAGCATGTTGGTGATCAGGATCCCGCCATTCGACCCGCCCTCGGCGGCGATGCGGCCGGGGCGCGTCAGCCCGCGGCGCACGAGGTCGGCGGCCACGGCGGCGAAATCGTCATGGCTGAGCCGCTTGTTTTCGCGGCGCCCGGCGTCATGCCAGGCAGTGCCAAATTCGCCGCCGCCCCTGATATTGGCAACGACGCCGGTGCCGCCGCGCTCGAGCCAAAGCTTGCCAAGGGCCGAATTGTAGTAGGGCAGCTGCGAGATGCCGAACCCGCCATAACCCGATAGATGGACCGGCGCCTCGCCGGTCTCGCCTGGCGGTCCGACCTGCGCATAGGGGATGCGCGTGCCGTCATCCGAGAGCGCCTCATGGCGGGTCACGACGAGACCCGACGGGTCGAAGGTTTGCGGCGCGCGCTTTAACAGCTGTGGTGCGGTGAGCGGCGGAACCAAAAACAGCGAGGGCGGGGTCAGAGGGTCTTGGGCGCTGGCGAGTAGGTCGCCGGTCAATTCTTCCGTGCGAACATCGAGCGACCAGACATGGGCGACGCCGATATCGGGCAGGCCGGTGATGCGCTGCCGCGCCCAGCCGGCGTCGGACGGGGTCAACACTTCGAAAACCGGCTTCAGATCGTCGAGCATCGACAGGACCAGCCGGCCGCCGCTCCAGAAGAACCCCTGCAATGCGCGCCGCTCCGCCGGCTCGAACAATCTTGTGAAATGGCGGTCTCCGGCGAGGAAGGCGGCAAAGGACATGCCGAGGACGGTATCGGGCGAATGAGTTTCACCGCCGATCGTCCACGGGGTTCGCCGCTTGACGACGAGCCAACCGCGATGCCACTGGAGCCAGACATTTGTCGGGAGATCGATTCAACTCGTGGGGCCGGTCGAGTCGCCGATCGAGACGACTGTATCGAAAAAACCGAGCCGCTCGACGAACCAGACGCGCTGATTTTTCGCCTCGCGATCGAGATCGGCCCAGACCGCCATACGGTCGGCGCTCGTCTCGAAAATGACGCCGGCGGTCAGCGGATCTGCTCCGCGATGCCACAGCCGCACGGTGCGCGCGTAGCCGGAGCTGGTGGCCATGCCCTCGCCCCATGCCGACGACAGCAACAGAGTGTCACGATCGAGCCATGCGGCTCCACCCTTTGCTTCCGGCAGGCTGAAGCCTCCGGGAACGAAGCCGTTTGACGCGAGATCGAATTCGCGCAGCACCACCGCGTCGGCGCCCCCGCGCGATAGCTTTACGATGGCTCGATCGTGAGCACCGGGAAGTGTCGCAGCGCCACTCCACGTCCAGTCTTCGCCCTCGCTCGCCGCCAGCGCGTCGAGGTCGAGCAGGATCTCCCACTCGGGCTGCTCGCTGCGGTAGCTGTCGAGCGTCGTCGCCCGCCACAGGCCGCGCGGATGCGCCGCGTCCTTCCAGAAGTTGAAGACCCTTGGGCCGCGCCTCGCGATCAGAGGAATGTTGTCGGGTCGATCGAAGATCGCAGCGAGGATCTCGCGATCGGCCGCGAAGCGGGCGTCGCCGAAGCGCGCCAGGGTTGCCGCATTCTGTGTCTCGACCCAGGCAAGCGCCCGCTTGCCGTCGATTTCTTCGAGCCACAGATAGGGGTCGTCGTCGGGCGCTTCGAGCGTCGGCCGCGGGTCCGGAGCGTGCATGGCTAGGGGTCCCCGCTAATCCACCGACCGGAACCGCCTTGCCGAACCTCGGTTTGGTGGCCGCCAGAACTGTGTCGAAATCCCCTGCCGCACAGGGGAAACACGGGGAAAAGTTGCATCGGACTTGGCCCGTGGAGAAGAAAATTCTTGTTCTATCAGATACTTAAAGCTCGTCTTCGGACGCTCCAGTGACGCCTCGGCAGGGGTATTTTGACAATTTCTTGACGCTCGCACCGGGAGAAGCGCGGCGAAGCGGGAGCCGGTAAAACGGGGGCGGAAGGTCATTTTTGCTCCTCCAATCCTTTTGCTCGCAGCGCCCGCGGCGCGGCCACTCTCCACGATCACGGAGGGCTCTGCCGGCCAGTTTACCGGCGCTCGTAGAAGCGTTGATAGTCTAACGTTCGCGCAGCATACGCTCCGATCTTGTTGCCAAGATGGAAACGAATTTCGGGCGAGGACGGATAGCGTAGCCGCGGTGGCGGGATATGGTGCCCACCCCAAGCTCTAGTCTGGGGGAGGCGGGCGCCGCGTTAGGCTTCGCTGCAGGCGTCTACCGCCCGCCGCGCATGAGACGGCCGGGCTCTGCGCCGGTGTGTTCCACGCGCTCGAGGTGCTAGCGGGAGGGGTCGCCTCGTAGCCTTCGGCCAGCCACAGAGCCGGATCAGATGGGCTTTGCGTAACGCGTAAGGCGACCGGGTACATCTAGGCGCTGATCCACGCCTCAAGCGCCATCAATCGCGATGGTGTCGATTACCCGCGACAGCGTCGACCGAACCCCGCCTGCTGATTTTTGTGCGATTCGCCTCTCGTCCTGCCTGCGACGCTCGTGGAACCCGATTTGCTGCTGTCCGCCGCGCCTAAGCCGCCGGTCCGTGCGATCCCCGAGATCGTAAGTTCGATGACAAGTCGGATCGGCTAGATTGAGGGAAGATCGGTTTGGCGAGGGGACATCGATGGATGCAGAGGCGATCCTTCACGAGCTGACCTACGCCACAAATCTTCCAAGAGAGGCATTACACGCTGCTTCTGCGCAACGCGTCGAGCTGCGGCCGAAGTTCCTCGACCTCGTCGAGGACTACATCGGTCGTGAGCCGGACGCGCGAGCGGGCCCGACGCCGCTCTTTTTCATCTTTCACCTGCTCGGGGAGTGGCGGGAAAAGACCGCCTACAGACCGCTGGCGCGTCTGCTGCGGTGTCCGGCTGACGAAGCCGATGCGATCTTCGGCGACGCGATCCCGTCGACCAGCCACCGTGTCATGGCTGCGGTCTTCGACGGCGACCCTCAGCCGCTTTGCGAGATTATCCTCGATCCCGACGCCGAGGAGTTCATCCGATCGCGGATGTGCGAGGCACTCGCCATGGTTACTCTGCAGGGAGAGCTCGATCGGGCGTTGACCAGCCGCTTTCTCCGCGACGCGTATAACGACTTGCAGCCGCAGCGGCTTTCCTACGTCTGGTTCGGCTGGCAAAGTGCCATTGCCATGCTCGGTCTTGGCGATTTGAAGGTTTTGGTCAGGCGAGTTTTCGATCGAGGTTTCATCGACCAGCACCTATTCGGCTTCAATGATTTCAAAGACGATTTGAAACTCGGCATCGAGCGGCGCGACAAACCGTGGCAACCCGGCAACGATGAATATGCGCTCTTTGGTGACACTGTCGAAGAGTTGTCCGAGTGGCATTACTTCGAAGACGAGCAGAGCGAGGACCAGGATGACTGGCGGCAACTTGAGGAGCTTGATCACATCCTCAGCGAACCGCACCATAACCCATTCAAAGGCATCGGCCGAAACGACCCCTGCCCTTGCGGCAGCGGAAAGAAATTCAAGAAGTGCTGCTTGCCGTGATCAGAGAGCTACCCGACCGGAATTAAGAGCCGCGCGGCCGCCGCTCGAAGCGCCTCTGGCAATGCCGCCGGTCGTCTCGTGTCGAGGTCGAGCTGGACCCCGAATTGGCCGAGCCGGGCGAATTCGCTGCCATCCGCCGGGTCGCACATTCGGTGCACGAACCGGATCGACGAATTGCCGAGATGCACGATGCCGGTTTCGACCAGAACCGCGCTCCCCAGCCGCGGCAACCCGGCTACTTGCAAGGCGAGCTCGAAGGTCGAGTAGCCTCGGCGCTCGGCCTCGAGATAGGAAGCCGTAGCGCCAATCGCCGCCAGCGCCTGGACGCAGCCGGCGGTAAAGCGATGAACAAACGCCGCCAGCGCGAAATCTCCCTCCGGACCGAGATCCATCGGCTTGACGCGATCGCGCGCCGTTGGAATGAACCCTTCGAAGGTACTCGGCTCGAGCCGCCGCTCAATGGCGGGACCCGGCCAGGACAGCAGACGCCGGCCGATCGCGTCGTGGGTTTCGCGCGGCAGTTCCACCGCAATGGCGAACGTCTCTTCGACCCAAGTGGTGACTTCACCATTCGCCGAGTCAAGGATTTGGTGACCGATGCGGAGAGAGGCTTCGTCGAGCGCGATCAACGCGCTGAGAATATGAAAGCTAGCGCCGGCACGCAGCTCGCGCGCGAACCGGACGTCGAAACGGCGCCCGACCGATCGCGATGCTGGGTCCAAGCCCAGGCTCCCGGCCATCATCGTCGTCGCATCCGCCAGGTGCTCGAAGTAATAGGCGATCGTGAAATGCTCGGTGATGTCGCATTCCCAGGGCGAAACGATGCCGCGCCAGGTCTCCGTCCAGCCTTCCATCACTTTCGCCCCCGCTCGATCGCCCGGCCCAGCCTACTCGACTCACCACTGCTATGTGAATCATCGCTGTCGGGGTTGCGTGATAGGTTTGGACGCTTTCGAACATAGCTCTTCACGCAACAGGGGCTGGTAGTGTAAGCCAAGGGTGCGCGGGGCCGTCATCCCCTCGGCCCGCGAAACTGTGCCCGCGCGATTTCAGGAGTGAACATGCCCAGTCTGAGCTTTGCCGCACCAACGAGCGTCGACGAGGCCGTCAAGATCTTGGCCGGCGCCTCCGGTATGGCCAAGGTGCTGGCCGGCGGGACCGATCTCTTGGTGCAGCTGCGGTCGGGCCGGATGAAGCCCGATTTGATCGTCGACACAAAGCGAATTCCCGGAATGATCGGCATTCGCGAGGAGGCCAACCAATTCGTCATCGGCGCCTCGACGCCGGGGGCCGTGGTCTATGAACACAAGGCGCTGACCCAGGCCTGGCCGGGGATCGTCGAGGGCCTCGATCTTATCGGCTCGGAGCAGATCCAGGGGCGCGCCTCGTTGGCGGGCAATCTGTGCAATGCGTCGCCGGCGGCCGACAGCGTCCCGGCGCTGATCGCGGCACGCGCCACTTGCGTGATCGCCGGCCCCAGCGGCAAACGCGAAGCCCCGGTCGAGGCGATCGTGACCGGACCCGGCCGGACCTCGCTCGCCAAAGGCGAATTCATCGTCGAGTTTCACATACCCAAACCGAAGCCCCACCAATCCGACGCTTATCTGCGCTTCATCCCGCGCACCGAGATGGACATCGCGGTCGTCGGCGTCGCGGTCAATGTCACCCTCGACAGTAGCGGCGTGTGCACCGATGCGCGGGTCGTGCTCGGGGCAGTGGCGCCGACCCAGATCGTCTGCGACGCGTCGGCCAAGGCGCTGATCGGGCACCGGCTCGACGAGCCGACATTGGCGGCGCTCGACGCCGCCGCGGGGCATGCCTGCAACCCAATCACCGACAAACGCGGCACGATCGAATACCGGATCAAGGTTGCCGGCGTCCTGGCACGCCGCGCGGCCGCGATAGCCTTTGAACGCGCCGCCCAGCGCTAGGAGACCTCCCATGGCCAAAATCCACGTATCGACCATCATCAACGGCGAACCTGTCGAGTTCCTCTGCGAGCCGCAGCAGACCTTGCTCGACGTATTGCGCGACGAGCTCAACCTAACGGGCAGCAAAGAGGGCTGCAGCTCTGGCGATTGCGGGGCTTGCACGGTCATCTGCGACGGCAAGATCGTCTGCTCGTGTCTGATGCTCGGCCCCGAGGCCGAAGGCCGCGACATCACGACAGTCGAGGGCATCGCCCAAGGCGATCACTTGCACCCGGTGCAGCAGAAGTTCCTCGAACATGCGGCGCTGCAATGCGGTTTCTGCACGCCGGGGTTCATCGTCGCCGCCAAGGCGTTGCTCGATGAGAATCTGAACCCGACCGAGGAAGAGACCCGCTATTGGCTCGCCGGCAATCTCTGCCGCTGCACCGGTTATGACAAGATCATCCGCGCGGTACTGGACGCCGCCGCGGTCATGCGAGGGGAAAATCCCCCCTCTCCAGCCGCCTAATGCGCAAGGTGGCGGTGTAGAGGCTGCAACGATCTGACCCCGCAATCGGCCAACAAACGTCACCCGCGCGGAAGCGGGGGTCCAGGGCGAGTGGAACGCTCTGGCCCTGGGTTCCCGCTTTCGCGGGTACGACGAATATAGGAGGGTAAGAATGAGCTATCTGGAGAAAGAATTGCTGAAGATCGTGGGCACCCGGCCCATTCGCCCCGACGGGGTCGATAAGGTCACCGGGCGAGCCAATTTCGGCGCCGACATGAAAATGCCGGGCATGTTGTGGGGCAAGATCAAGCGCAGCCCGCACGCGCATGCGCGCATCCTGTCGATCAACACCGAAAAGGCGATGGCGCTACCGGGGGTCAAGGCGGTAGCAACGCGGACCGATTTCCCGGACATTCCGCCGGACAAGCGCACTATCGGCGCCATGCCGCATAATCTGTGGGATCTGTCGCGCAACTGCATGGCTAAGGGCAAGGCGCTCTACGAGGGGCACGCGGTCGCCGCGGTCGCCGCCACCTCGCCGGCGATCGCCGAGCAGGCGCTCGATCTGATCGAGGTCGAGTACGAGGTATTGCCGCACGTGATGGATGTCGAGGCGGCGATGGCGCCCGATGCTCCGGTACTGCACGACGACATCTTTACCGCGGGGGTCGAACCCAAGCCGGCCAAGCCGTCGAACGTCTCGAAAATGGTTCGCTTTGCCAAAGGCAACGTCGATGTCGGGTTCGCCGAAGCCGACGTGGTCATCGAGCGGCGCTACACGACCAAGCCGGTACACCAAGCCTATATCGAGCCGCATGCCTGCGTCGTCTCGGTCGGAGCTGACGGGCAGACGACGATTTGGAGCTCGAGCCAGGGCCAGTTCATGGTGCGCGCCTATACCTCGCGGATCGCCGGCGCCGAGGATAATGCGAGCATTCGCGCGATCCCGGCCGAGATCGGCGGTGGCTTTGGCGGCAAGACGATCATCTATCTCGAACCGGTCGCCTACATTCTGTCAAAGAAATCAGGCCGGCCGGTCAAGATCGTGATGAGCCGCGAAGACGTGTTCCGGGCGACCGGACCGACCTCGGGTGCCGTCGTTGAAGTCAAGATGGGCGCCAAGAAGGATGGTCGGATTACCGCCGCCAAGGCCGTTCTCAAGTACCAGTCGGGGGCATTTCCAGGTTCGCCGGTGCAGCAAGGCTGCATCTGCGGGCTTGCAGTCTACGACCTGCCGAACGCCGAGGCGATCGGCTACGACGTTCTCAGCAATCGCCCGAAAGTTGCCGCCTATCGTGCGCCTGGTGCGCCGATCGGCTCCTTCGGCGTCGAAAGCTGCATTGACGAGCTGGCCCGCGAACTCGGCATCGATCCGCTGAGGATGCGCGAGATCAACGGCGCCAAGGACGGCACCAAAGCCACGCACGGCCCGACCTGGAACAACATCGGCTATATGAAGACAGTCGAGGCCGCCAAGGCGCACCCGCAGTTAAACGTGCCGCTCGGCCCCAATCAGGGGCGCGGCATTGCTTCGGGCTACTGGCACAATGCCGGTGGAGAGTTGAGTGCGGCGTGCCACGTCAACGAGGACGGCACGGTGTCGGTAACTGAGGGCCATCCCGACATTGGCGGCTCCCGCGCCTCGATGGCGATGATGGTGGCCGAGGTGCTCGGCATTGCGTTCGAAAGGGTCCGTCCGGTCGTCGGCGATACGACGGCTATCGGTTTCAGCGCCTCGACCGGCGGTAGCCGAGTGACTTTCGCAGGCGGCATGGCCGTAACGCAGTCGGCGCAGAAGGTCGTCGAAGAGCTAAAAAAGCGCGCAGCGATCATCTGGGACATCAGCCCCGAGGCGGTCGAGTGGAAGGATGGGAAAGCCTTCCCGGCCGGCGCCAACGCCGGCAGCTTCGAGCCCCTCGATCTGGCCGCGATCGCCGCTAAAGCCGCGCGCACCGGCGGACCGATTAGCGCCGAGGTGCAGATCAACGCGCAAGGCCAGGCCCCGGGCTTCACGACCCATATCTGCGATGTCGAGGTCGACAAGGAGACCGGTCACGTCAAGATCCTGCGCTACACCGCGATCCAGGATGTCGGCCGCGCGATCCATCCCTCCTATGTCGAGGGTCAAATGCAGGGCGGCGTGGCCCAGGGGGTTGGCTGGGCATTGAGCGAGGAGTACATCTACGACAAGGATGGGCGCCTCGAAAATCCGGGTTTCCTCGATTATCGCGTGCCGGTCGCCTCGGACATGCCGATGATCGACACGGTCCTGATCGAGCTGCCGAACCCGCGCCATCCGTTTGGCGCCCGCGGATGCGGCGAGGTCCCGATCATCCCGCCGATGGCGGCGGTCGCCAACGCGATCGCCGACGCGATCGGGATCCGTCTGCGCGATCTGCCGATGTCGCCGCCCCGGCTGCTCGCGGCGTTGGACGAAGCGGAGCCGATGCGCGCCGCCGCAGAGTAGGTTTTCAACTCCGTCGTTCCCGCGAAAGCGGGAACCCAGAGCGGCAACGGCCGGAACGCTTGCCCTGGGCCCCCGCCTCCGCGGGGGGCGACGAACCAGCAGGAGTGGGCTTCACTATGACGTACATGCCAAAGGAATTGCAGAAAGTCGTCGGCACTCGCCCGATCCGACCGGACGGGGTCGACAAGGTGACCGGGAAGGCCAATTTCGGCGCCGACATGGTCATGCCCGGAATGCTGTGGGGCAAAGTCAAGCGCAGCCCGCACGCCCACGCCCGGATCATGGCGATCCATACCGAAAAGGCGCGCGCACTACCCGGCGTAAAGGCCGTCATCACTGCCGACGATTTCCCGCCGATCCCGTCGGAAGAGGCCTTTGTCGGTGAGGGTCCGATGAATTTCCGCGACCTGTCGCGCAACTGCATGGCGCGCGACAAAGTCCTTTACGACGGCCACGCAGTGGCCGCGGTCGCGGCGACCTCGCCGGCGATCGCCGAGGAGGCCTGCGAGCTGATCGAGGTCGACTACCACGTGTTACCGCATGTCATCGATGTCGAAGAGGCGATGAAGCCTGACGCGCCGATATTGCATGACGATTTGTTCACCCAGGGTGTCGATCCCAAGCCGACCCACGCCTCCAACGTCGCGAAGATGATCGGGTTTACCAAGGGCGATCTCGACGCCGGGTTCCGCGAGGCCGATGTCATCATCGAACGCCGCTATTCAAACGCCCCCGTGCATCAAGCCTATATCGAGCCGCATGCCTGCGTAGTCTCGGTCGCCGCTGACGGGCAGACGACGATCTGGAGCTCGAGTCAGGGCCAGTTCATGGTACGCGCCTATTGCGCCAAATTGCTCGGCATCGACATTTCGCAGATCCGCGCGATCCCAGCCGAGATCGGCGGTGGCTTTGGCGGCAAGACACTGATCTACCTAGAACCTCTGGCCTTGGCGATGTCGCGCATGACCGGCCGGCCGGTCAAGATGGTCATGAGCCGAGAAGAGGTATTTCGTGCCACTGGACCAGCCGCAGGGGCGGTCATCGAGGTCAAGCTCGGCGCCAAGAAGGACGGCACGCTGACCGCGGCCGAGGCCGTGCTCAAATACCAGGCCGGTGCTTTCCCCGGCTCACCGGTCGGCCCTGGTTGTATGTGTGCCTTTGCGATGTACGACATCCCGAACGCCAAGGTCACCGGCTACGATGTCGTCAGCAACCGTCCGAAGGTCGCCGCCTATCGGGCTCCCGGCGCGCCAAACTCGTCCTACGGGGTCGAGAGCTGTCTCGACGAATTGGCCGATCAGCTCGGTATCGATCCCTTGGCTTTGCGTGAGAAGAACGCGGCTACGGACGGGGTCAAGGCATTGCACGGCCCAACTTGGCAGAATATCGGCTACGCCGCGACCGTCGAAGCCGCCAAGAACCACCCGCATATGAAGGAGCCGCTGGGGCCCAACCAGGGCCGCGGCATCGCCTCGGGGTTCTGGTTCAACATCGGCGGCGAGTCGAGTGCCGCCTGCCACATCAACGAAGACGGCACGGCAGTCGTTGCCGTCGGCACGCCCGATATCGGCGGGTCGCGCGCCTCGATGGCTATCATGGCGGCCGAGATCCTCGGCATTCCGGTCGAGCGCGTGCGCCCGATCGTCGCCGACACCAGCTCGATCGGCTTCTCGTTCCTGACCGGCGGCAGCCGCGTCACCTTTGCGACTGGCATGGCCACAACCCAGGCCGCCGAAAAAGTCGTCGAGGATCTCAAAAAGCGTGCCGCGATGATCTGGGACATCAGCCCCGAAGCGGTCGAGTGGAAGGACGGCAAGGCCTATCCGGCCGGCCCTAACGCCGGCAGCTTCGACCCGCTGCCTTTGGCCGAGATCGCGCTTAAAGCAGGACGGACCGGCGGGCCGATCAGCGCCGAGGTGTCGGTCAACGCCCAAGGCGCTGGACCCGCCTTTGCGACGCATATTTGCAACGTCGAGGTCGACAAGGAGACCGGTTACGTCAAGATCCTGCGCTACACCGCGGTGCAGGATGTCGGCCGCGCGATCCATCCTTCCTATGTCGAGGGCCAGATCCAGGGCGGCGTAACCCAAGGCATCGGCTGGGCGTTGAACGAGGAGTACATCTACGACAAGGACGGGCGCCTCGAAAATCCGGGCTTTCTCGACTACCGGGTACCCGTCGCCCCGGATGTGCCGATGATCGATGCCGTGATGGTCGAGAACGCCAACCCGCGCCACCCGTTTGGCGCGCGCGGTGTCGGCGAAGTGCCGATCGTGCCGCCGATGGCGGCGGTCGCCAACGCGATCAACGACGCGATCGGCATCAGGATGCGCGACCTGCCGATGTCGCCGCCGCGGCTGCGCGCGGCGATCGACCACAACGGCGGGCCTAAGTGAAACGATCGGTCTCTGCGCGAGCGACCCCCTCACCCTTCCGTCTCCCCCAATGGGGGAGAAGGTTGCATAGGGTTGGCGAGGCGCAGCCGAGCCCTACCCGGAGCTGGGTGAGGGGGATACTGACCCGGAGGCCCTGAGCAATGCCGCGCGTCGTCATCTCGGGCCAGGCTGCCCGCCGGTTTACCGGTGGATTGACCGAGCTCGAGGTGGAGGCGAACACCTTCCGCCGGATGGTTCTCGAACTCGATCGCCGCTTCCCGGGCCTCGGCCGCCAGATCGAGGAAAGCATGGCGGTGGCGATCGACGGCGAGATCTTCCAGGACGCCTACCTGGCGCAGCTCAAGCCCGAGAGCGAGATCGTCCTGATCCCCAAGATCGGCGGCGGCTAAACTCCGAAATCGGCCGCCCGCACCGGGCTCGGCCGAGCACGGATCAAACCAGGGCGGCAGCTCGTATACGGATCATGGTTGACATGCGTCCGCTCCGAGCGATCCGCATTCTGAGTTTCCTTACGGGCCTCCTGCTCGCCCACCAAGCGTATGCTGAGCCGCGACTGTCGCCAGTCCCAGCCGGGCCTGGGACGGTCGCCAGCCCGCCCCAGTCCGCAGCCCCGATCGACGTCGCGGCCGAGCTGGCGCGGTTGCGCGGGGCCCTCATCGACGAAGTTCCGCATTTGATCGTCGACCGCCCCAGAGGCGAGCAGGAGTGGATCGCCCGGAGCCGGGCCGCGATCGCTGCGAGCGGCCTCACGATCGACAGGCCGGAGATCGTGGTCGTCGTCGACCGCAACCCGAGGGTGCAGCAGATGCGCCTCATTCTGGCGCGCCCGCAAGGGGACTGGGAAGACCTCGGCGGCACGAAAGTATCGACCGGCCAAGTGGGCCGCTATGATTACTTCCTGACCCCGACCGGGGTGTTTCTGCACACCGATGCGATCGTGGATTGGCGGGCCGAGGGCACGTTCAATGCGCATCACGTCAGGGGTCTCGGCGAGCGGGGGATGCGCGTCTGGGATTTCGGCTGGCAGCGCGCCGTGAGAGGCTGGAGGAGCGCCAAAAAAATAAGCAAAATGCGGCTGCTATTACACGCGACGGATCCCGATACTCTCGCGCGAAGGCTCGGCCGTGCCGCCTCCAAGGGATGCATCCGCATCCCCGAGGCGATGAACCTGTTTCTCGATCGTCACGGGGTCCTCGACGCGAATTACGAAGCGGCGGCGCAACACAACCCAAGGCTCCAGGCCGTGCTGTTGCCCAACCGTACACCGACCCCGCTCGCCGGAAATGCGCTCGTCGTAATCAACTCTTCGGAGGAACGCTGAAACCGACGGCGATAACCCGTCACCGCTTTTCGATATTCCACAAGAATGGCAGCGGCGCCTCGAGCACGCCGGTTAGGTTCTTGCGGAACGCGCGTCTGCCGACGAGTTGCCCGGTCGGAATGTAGGGCACGAATTCGAACGCGCGCTGCTGGATCTGATCGGCGAGGTCGCGCCGCTGCTCATTCTTGGCTGCAACGAACCATGCGGAGCGCAAGGCCTCGATCTTCTCGTCGGTCGGCCAACCGGGCGGAGCCCCGTTGATACCACCGGCGCGCAGAAACCGGTTGGTCGCCGGATTGACCATATCAAACGAGGCGAAAGCCGTGACGAAGACGTTCCATCCGCCTTTTTCGACCGGCTCGTGCATCTGAACCCGCTTGACGACCGTCCCCCATTCGGTTGTCGCCAGCTCGACATTCAGGCCGAGCCTCCGCAGCAGGTCGTTGGTTACGAGCGCCTCCGCGTGAAGTTGCGGGATGTCGGCCGCGTCCAACAGGACAATCCTTTCGCCGTTGTAGCCTGCCTCGCTGATCAGCCGTTTGGCTTTGGCGAAATCGCGTGGGCCGGAGAGAGCTTCTCCCCCCTGCTCGTCCGCCTCTGGCCCGTCACAGGCATAGAACGAGAAGCAGGTGCGCCAATTCTTCGGATCGCCTGCCATCGCGCTCAAATAATCGCGCTGGTCGGCCACCATCATCACGGCTTGCCGCATTTTGATCTCGCTGAACGGCGAGTTCAGATGGTTGAACCGCACGGTTCCGAGCAAACCGGCATTCGACTGGATCACGATCTCCGCCTCGCGCTCGAGAGCAGGCGCGTAGTCGCTTGGCACATTTTCCCAGTAGTCTACTTCACCGGCACCAAGCGCCTGCGCCGCCGTCACCGCTTCGGGGATGTAGAGCCATTCGACCCGATCGACCTTGACCACCTTGCCGCCCGACGCCCAACTCGGCGGCTCGGTGCGCGGCACATAGTCCGGGTTTTTGACGTAAACTACTTTGTGGCCCGGCTGCCATTCTTCCTTGACGAATTTGAAGGGCCCCGAGCCGATCGCCTCCTTGATCTGCGCAAATGCGTCGGTCTGGGCCAACCGTTCCGGCAAAATGAAAGGCGTCGGCGAGGTCAGAGTCGCCAGCGCCTCCAGCACCGGGAAGGGTGTCTTCAGTTCGACACGGAACTCTTTATCGGTCACAGGGTCGATCGCCGCCGCAGCCGACAGCAGCGACTGGCCGTAGGCGTCGTTGCGCTGGCCCCAGCGCTTCAGTGAGGCGACGACGTCGGCAGCTCGGACCGGCTGGCCGTCGTGAAATTTGAGGCCGTCGCGCAATGTGAATGTGTAAGTCAGCTTATCGTCGCTGACCCTCCAAGTATCGACCATTTGCGGCTGCGGGCGGAATTGACCGTCCATCGCGAACAAGGTGTCAAAGACCATATAGCCGTAATTGCGTGTGATGTAGGCGCCGGTGGAATAGGGATCGAGGATCGAGAGGTCGGCGTGCGGGACGAAGCGCAGGGTCGTACCGACGCCCTGTTGCGCCCCTGCCGGGATGGCACAGCACAGCGCAAGGGCTGCGAGGAAAGCAAAACGGGCAAATCGTGCGCCCATGTGACGCTTCCTTAATCCGGCTGCGCCCCTACCCATTCCCGCCCCCGCGAGCGGGGGTGGGTTAGGGTGGGGGCGACCTCGCGAGCGAAACGGACGATCCGCCGCCCCGCATCTTCGAGACGCGGCTCGGGGGCGGTCAGCGCGATGCGCAGGTGACCGGTAGCGCTCGGCCCGAAGCTGTCGCACGGCAGTAGAACGACGTTCTCGCGGAGCAACAGCTCCCGCGCAAAATCCTCCGAGCCGAGCCCGCTGCCGCGGACGTCGAACAGTACGAACATGCCGCCCTCGGGGGGAATGGCTCGACAATTCGGGGCATCCGCAAGAATTTCCGCCAGCAGAAGGGCGCGACGGCGGTAGGTTTCGCGCATAGCGCTAACCTCGGGGAGTTCGGCGCCGAGTGCGGCCAAGGCGCCGTCCTGAATGAACGCGGGGCCGCCGAAATACATGCAAAGGAGAAGATTGAAGAGATGCCGTGACAGCACCGGCGGCCCAATGACCCAGCCGAACCTGAAGCCTGCCATCGCATGAGATTTCGACAAGCTGGAGGCGACAATCGTACGTTCCGCCATATCCGGCAGTGACCACGGGCTGACATGCGGCCGGGCGAAAGCGAGGTCTTCATAAACCTCGTCAGAGAGGAGCCACAAATCACGCTCCCGGCACAGCTCGGCAATCCCCGCGATCTCGTCCGCGGTGAGCACGGCTCCCGTCGGATTGTGCGGGCTGTTGATCCAGATGACGCGGGTTCGCGGCGTCACCGCGCGGGCGAGAGTATCAAGGTCGGGATGAAAGCCCTTCTCGGCCCGCAACGGCACATTCACCATGCGCCCCCCGCTTGCCCCGATAACCCCGGCATAGGGACCATAGATCGGCTCGGGCAGGATCACCTCGTCGTCGGGTCCGGCGAGGCAGCTGAGCGCACAAAAGAGGCCTCCCTGGGTCCCCGGCGTCAGGACGACGTTGTCGGCAGTGCACGGGCGGCCGGTGCGCCGCTCAAACCGCGCCGCGACCGCGGCGCGCACTTGCGGATAGCCGATGATCGGCGAATAGCCGGTGCGGTTTCG
Organism: uncultured Alphaproteobacteria bacterium; assembly: GCA_963703745.1. GTDB lineage: Bacteria > Pseudomonadota > Alphaproteobacteria > ATCC43930 > CGMCC-115725 > AP-15. Next base: position 56,247 of record CAVPFL010000007.1, read on the forward strand.
CCGCAGCGCCTCGATGGTCGCCCCGATGACCGCCTCGGGGGCGGCCTGGTCGGGGTCGCCGACTGTTAGAAAGATCACGTCATGGCCGGCTTCGCGGCGGCGCACGCCCTCGTTGTGGACGCGCCAAGCTCCGGTTTCCTCCCCCGCAATGCGGTCGACAAGCGGCGAGAAACGCACAATGTTCTCCTAATGGTGATTGACCCACCAGCCCCCTCCGCTATTACCACGACCTGCCAAGCGCGAGCCAGTTTACGAGCCGAATTGGTGCGGCTGGGCGGACTCTGGTTGCTCAAGCATCGCGGTCGCAATGATGTGACGATCGCCCAGAAGCGGCGGCGCGCGGCGACAGCTGCGCACCTGGTCCCGAAGCCGCCGGCAGGCACGCAGACGCTTGCGGTCGATGCGGCGGGGTCAGGGCGGATCGGGTTAGCACCGCGCTCTCCGAATCTTGCCGACATATCCTGTTTCTGCACGGCGGTGGCTTTATCGTCGGCTCCCCCGCCCTTTACCGCCACCTCACTTGGCGCATCGCGTCGGCGGCGCGCGCTCGCGTGCTGTGCGTTGACTATCGGCTCGCTCCCGAGCATCCGTTCCCCGCGGCACTCGACGACGCGGTCGCGGCGTATCGTTGGTTGTTGGCGGACGGCGCCGAGCCGCAGCGGATCGCCGTGATGGGCGATTCCGCCGGCGGCGGCCTCACACTCTCACTGCTGCTGACGCTGCGTGATGAAGGTATTCCGCTGCCGGCCGCCGCCATCGCGCTGTCGCCCTGGACGGATCTCGCGCTTACCGGCCTCTCGTTCGAGCTGAACGCCAGCGCCGACCCGCTGGTCGCTACGGAACAAGCGCGGCGCTTCGTCGACTACTATCTCGCCGGCGCCGATACGCGATCGCCTTACGCCTCGCCGCTCTACGGCGAACTCGCGGGTCTTCCGCCGACGATCATTCAGGTAGGGAGCGACGAGGTCCTGCGCGACGATGCGGTGCGGATGGCTGATCGCATGCGCGCCGCAGGGTGCCGGGTCGAGCTCGAAATCTGGCCGCGCATGCCGCATGTCTGGCATCTGTTTGCCCCGGTGATACCGGAGGCGCGGCAGGCGATCGAGCGTGTCGGAGCGTTCGTAACGGAAGCTATCAGGCCGCCGCGCCATGGGGTGCACGGTTGGGACGATCGGCGTCGATGACCTGGGCAGCCGGCGGAATTCGACGAACCGCGGCTATGGTGCCCCAGCTCAGCAGCAGCGTGCCACCAAATACGATCGCGCCCTTGACGACCGCGAGGAGCCCGGCTGCGAGAAGGGCATATTGCAGCCAGATAACAAAGACATAGTGCACCAAATACATGCCATAGGCGTCGCGTTTGAGGACGTCGAACACCGGTAATCGCCTTCCGGCGAACCGCAGGACGAGCCCCAGCATCGCGAAGCAGTTGGTGACGCAGGCGAGAACAAGGCTGAGATCATCAAGGATCTGCAACCCCAACGAAGACGAGCCGGCGTCTGATATCGTCAGCGCGGTGAGCGCCATCCAAAGTAGCAAAGACCCCAGCGCTGCAATCAGCCACAACGTCCAGTGCCGCACCAAAAAACCATCCGGCGCGAACAGACCGCGCTCTATGCCGCAGGCCCCGAGTCCCATACCGGCGAAGAAATAAACCGCGTAATGCAACGGGCGGCTGAGCTGAAAGCTGAATGGTCCGATCGCCGCCCATGCCGATGGCGTCAAGGCGAGCGCAAGCGGGACGTAAGCGAGCGCCGAGGCGATCACCAAGCCGGCCAAAAATCTCATCGGCCGAGCGCCGGCTGAGGAAGAGAACCGGATCAGCATGTCACCCCACCGATGTGCGAAGCGGTGGAGGGCGGCGGCAGAAAAATCGGCCGCCAGCAGCAGCCATAAAAACCACATCGGTCCGCACGGCCAGAACGGCAGCGCGCGCCAATGGCGCCAAAAGGCACTGAAGCTGGGATCGGTCGCCGTCTGCAGGTAGGTAGGATAATTGGCCAGCGGCATTAATAGTGCGACAACGAAGGCAAACGGTACACCGAGCCGGACGATGCGATCGTGGAGAAAAGTCCGCATCCCTTTGCGCTCGAGGCTCCGCCAAACGAAAAGACCCGAGAGGAAGAAGAACAGCGACATCAGAAAGACGTCCTGCCAGGCACAGAACAAATCGAAGCCAAACCACCGCTCGGTATCGACGATTGGGAACGCGCGCCAAAGATAAGGCGGCGAGTCGAACTGGTACGGCGAAGCCGGCAGAAAATTTAGATAGGCCAGTACCGAATGGAACGAAAGCACGAGCAGAATGACAAAGCCCCGGAGATTGTCGAGCGCCAAACTCGCTCTCGGCACCGGTGGGCCGGCTCGAGGGATGGCGCTCACCGATCGACCATCTCGTCTACCGGCTGTTCGGCCGTGTTGCGAGCCGAGTGTCTAAACTCGACCTGTGGTTCGAAATCGAACGCCGGCACGGTCGGTACTGTGCGAGCCCGCGGCCGGCCCATCAGGGCAGGCTGAAAGAGCACAGCCGCAGCCATCGTGCAAACCAGCGCTAGCGCCATCAGTTTCCCCATGCTCGAGGTACCCGGATCGCTGGAGAGCCACAGGCTGCCGAACGCAGTGGCCTGCGTCATGGCGCTAAAAATAACAGCGCGCGTCAGGGTCGATTGCACAAGCGCGGTTTTCCCGCTGCGCCAGGCCATGATGTAATAGATTTTAAAGGCGACACCGACGCCGAGGAGCAACGGCAACGCGATGATGTCGGCAAAATTTAAGGGAAGGTCCAGAACGACGCAGAGTTCCAGTGTCACAACGACGGCGACGAGCAGCGGCACAAGCGTCAATAGGACATCGGCTATCCGGCGCAAGGTAATCCACAGCAGAAGGGCGATCGCAGCGAGCGCAAAGACACCGGCTTCGATAAACGCCCGCACAACCGTATTCCCGGCTTCGAACAGCAATACGGCAGGGCCGGTCGCATTGGGTTCAATGGTCAATACGGCAGTAACGAAGTTGCGTAGCACCTCGGTGCTGTCCGGGTCGCCCTTGGGCAGAACCTCGATCCGGGCCTGCCCGTCCGGCGTCACCCAGTCCCTTTTGAGATCGGCCGGGATGGTGTCGGCGGTGATGCGCTGAGGGTCGAGCTCTTGCCGTAGCTGATTGAGCGAGACCCGTAACGGTGCGACCACCGCTGCCTCGACTGCCTTGCGAACGTCAGGCTTCGACTTTGCCAATTGTAGGAATAGCTCGGAGAGACGCCGTGCCGCCTCGGCTCCCGGTCCGTCTGCATTCCCGGCGGCTGCCGACAAGGTGCCGGCGGTCGATATCAGCGCCTCGACATTCTGCTGGTCGGTTGGCGGCGGGGCGACTTCACTGGGGTTGAGCGATGGTTCGATCTCCTCTGCCGCCGCTTGGATGAGCTTCAGGTTTTCGTCCTGGTCCGTAGGGATCAGCCGGGTGAGCGTTTCCGTCTGTGCGACCTGCGGTAAAGCAGCAAGACGCTTGGCGGTAGCATTCGCGGAGTCGAGGTTCGGCGCGATGATCTCGATCGCATTGGCCCCGATCTGAGGGTCCTTTCTCAGCTCGAGGAACGTCGCGACCGATTCGACCTTCGGATTTCGCAGATGTAGTGGATTGAAATCAAACGGCAGGAACAAGAGCAGCGGGGCAGCGAGTACGACCAAGAGAAGGGTAATCACGACGACCGGCACTCGGTACCGCTGGATAAATCGGTCCACTGGAGCAAGCGAAGCGAACCCCATAGGGTGCGGCTCGCCGGGCAGCTTCAAGACCATCAAGTGTGCCGGTAACACCGTGATCGAGGTGAGAAAGGCAATGATCATGCCGCAGCCGGCGATCTGCCCGAGTTCAGCTAGACCCCGGTAAGCCGTGGGCACGAACGAGGCGAAACCGACCGCGGTCGCCACCGCAGCCAGAGCCAGCGGAACGCCGGCCTTTCTTGCGGCGCTTCTGAGACCGACGCGCAGATCGCCGTAATCGTGCCGTTCGGCTCGGTAACGCACGCAGAACTGCAGTCCGAAATCGACGCCGAGGCCGATGAACAGCACAAAGAAAGCGACCGAAATCAAATTCAGCGCGCCGACCAGCATCAGGCCGGCGGCTGCCGTAACCATCAGACCCACGATAAGGCTGATCACGACCGCGAAGATGATGCGAAACGAATGCAGCGCGAGCCACAAGATGAAGAGGACCGCAAGCACGGATACTGCGATATTTAAGGCCGCGTTATGCTTGAGTGTCGCAAACCCATCGTCATTGATCGGCACGATCCCGGTCAGGCGTACACGCGCCTGATAGGTCCCCGTGAGATCGAGATCCCGGGCTGTTTGCGTGATTGCCTCCGTCGCCGCGCGCCCGGGCTCGAGCGCGCTGAAATCGAGTACCGGCTCGACCTCGATAAACCGGCGCAACTCCTGCGACTGCGCCGGTTTCCCGCTGGCGAGGGCCTGCCATGAAAAGCTTGTGGGCCGGCCGGTAAGCGCCTCGCCAACCGTGTCGGCAGCCATCGTCATTGGCCGGGTCAGGTCGTCGAGCTTGATCTGCCCGTATTGCACACCCATTAGGCCCAACGACAGCGCGTTGAGGCTTCCCCTAAGGCTCGGATCCGCAGCGAGCTTCTGCACGAGGGGGTCAGCATTGAGGAGGCCGTCGGTCACCCGCGCAACCTCCCCGGCCGGCAGATACAATAGGCCGTTGCGTTCAAAAAACGCTCCGCTTTGAGCTTGTTGGACTGCACGAATGACGTCGCGGCGGGCCGTGAGGGCCTGGGACAGCTTAGTCGTTGCCTCATCGACCAGCTCCGGGGTCGGCGCATTGACGACGACGACTATGTCGGGCTGCGGGAAAGACTGCTGGTATTCGAATGCCCTCTGAGTCCACGTGAGATCGTGCGGGAAGAGGTCGGTTACGTCGGTCTTGATCGCGAAATGCCGCGCCGCGTAGACGGTGGATCCGGCCGCCAGTGCCAGCGCAAACACGATCACCCACCATGCGTACCTGGTGCAGAAATCGACCGTGCGAAAAACCGATGATCTCAGCATGTCCCTGCCTTTGCCGGTCCGGCCCGCCTCCTGCACACGTCAAGCGTGAGGACGGTCGACCGCCTTCTCTACCTGCTATACGAGAACGTCTAACAAAACCCTGCGGTTCCTTGACGGAGTCCCTGGATCAAGTGCGTTCGAGAACGCTCTTTCGCGCATACGTTGACCGGCAGATCGTCTATATGAGGAAATTGGCCGCGAGCGGGCGTACTCCCCTCCCGGCAGGGGGCACGATGAACGAGGTCGCCGAACTCGTCGAAGCTGCGTCAGGGCGCGCTTTCAGGCGCGCTTGATCGCCGAACCCCCGATCCTTATCAGGATCTGATCATCTCTGAGCCTGAAACGCTTTAGCCCATAAATGACACGCTCAGTAGCCGATGGCAGCTCCGGCCGGCCGCCGAGGGTCATTGACGCCGAAGAGCCGGCCGTTCGCGATCTCGATCAATTCGACAGCGCCCCACGGCCGCTGTTCGACGAGCTCGTAGCCCATGGCGGTCAGCGCAGCGATCGTGCCGGGCGTCAAGCCCGAGCGCTCGTAGGCGACCTCGTCGGGGAGCCACTGGTGGTGGAAGCGGGGTGCCCCGACCGCCCCCTGCGGCGCCATGCCGTAATCCAGGATGTTGAGGATGGTCTCAAGCACCGTAGTAATGATGCGCGAACCGCCCGGGCTGCCGAGCACGAGAAAGACCCGGCCGTCCTTCTCGACCAGGGTCGGAGCCATAGAGGAGAGCGGGCGCTTGCCGGGCGCGATTGCGTTGGCCTCGCCCTGGACGAGGCCGTAGAGGTTCGGCGTCCCGGGTTTGACCGTAAAGTCATCCATCTCGTTGTTGAGGAAGAAGCCGGTGCCCGGGGCGATCACGGCGGCGCCAAAGCTGCCGTTGATCGTATAGGTCACCGCAACCGCGTTGCCCTCGGCGTCGACCACCGAATAATGGGTCGTCTCGGCCTTTTCCTTCGGTGGTTGGAGTGCGGCGGCGGGAGCCCCGTTCCCCGCATCGATCGCCGTGCGAATCTTTGCGGCGTAATCCTGCGATAAGAGGCGCTCCAGCGGGTTCTGCACGAAGGCCGGGTCGCCGAGGAAGATGTTGCGGTCGCGATAGGCTTGGCGCGTCGCCTCGACCAGCAGGTGCACCGACTGCGCCGAGCGGAAGCCCAGCGCCCTCAAATCGTAGCCTTCGAGGATGTCGAGAATCTCGCAGACCGCGGTGCCGCCCGAGCTCGGCGGCGGCGCCGAGACGATGCGGTAGCCGCGGTACGAGCATGGCAATGGCGGCCCCTCGGTCACGGTGTAGTCGGCAAAGTCCCGTGCAATCAGAATGCCCCCGTGCTCGCCGCTCGCTTTCTCGACAGCCTTCGGGATCGGGCCTTTATAGAAGGCGTCAGGGCCGTGTTGCGCGATGTCTTCGAGCGTCGTCGCGAGATCGGTTTGCACAAGCCGGTCGCCCGGTTCGAAGCGGGTGCCGTCGGGCCGCAAAAAGATCTTTGCGGCGACCGGGTCCTTGGCGAACCGCTTGCCATCGAGAATGTCCGCGTCGGCCCGGCTCAACACATAGCCGTCGCGGGCCAGCGTGATCGCCGGCGCGATCAGCGCGGCGCGCGCAAGCCTGCCATATTCCTTTGCGGCGCGCTCGAGCCCCATCACGGTGCCCGGTACGCCGGCGGCCAGATAGCCCGAGCGGCTGAGATCGTCGACCGGCTGCCCGGCAGTGTCGAGATACATCGCCGCGGTCGCGGCAGCGGGTGCCGTTTCCCGGAAATTGATAAAGGTGTCGCGCCCGTCTTTGAGGTGGATGGTCATGAACCCGCCGCCGCCGATGTTGCCGCAGCACGGGTCGACGACAGCGAGCGCATAGCCGACCGCGACAGCCGCGTCGATCGCATTGCCGCCTTGGGCGAGGATCCCGGCACCGATCTCGGAGGCATAGTGCTGCGCCGAAACCACCATGCCGTGCTCGGCCTCGACCGCCGCTGCGGCGGCGTCACCGCCGAGTGCGGCCAGCAGAAAGAGCGCGCCGAGCAGGGAGCGGCGCGCGCAGGTTTTTCCCGGTTTAACCGGGAAAATCCGGGAAAAAAGCCGCAACCTGGTGTCGCCCACCGCCAATAAGGTTTGGGTTGTCAGGCGCTTACGAGCCAATGACGGGCGACGAGGCGCGTGCTATCCGGGAATTTTGACAGGTTTTTGGCGCCTGGATCAGCGGGCCCGGCGCATGCCTTACTAAGTGCCGAAGATATCATGTCGCCTGTCAGCCGGCCGCCCGGTACAACCGTTCGTCATAGAGGGCGCCTTCGAGCGGGTTCAGCTTTTGCCGGAACTCCTTGGTATGCGCGGCCGCGATGCTGGCATCGAAGTCTTTGCGGTCGCGCCACCCCTCGAACAGCGTGAAATGGTTCGGGCGACCGTCCTGCTGGAGCACGTCGAACCACAAATTGCCGTTGTCCTTTCGTCCGGCTTCGGCCAGCGTCTTGACGAGCTCGACGGCCTGATCCTTGCCGGCCGGGAAGACATCGACATGGGTGAGGACATAGAGCGTCTGGGGGCCTGGCCGCTCGGTCGGGGCCGCGACGGCGAGCGCGCCAAAGACCCGTATCCCAGTCCCGCCGATCAATAGCGGCTGCAGCTTGTCGCGAAACGCGGTCGTGCTCGCGGCCGCGCTATGCGCGTCGTAGGCCTGCTTGTCGCGCCAGGTCTCCAGGATCGCCAGCCGGTTCGGCCGTCCGATCTCCTCGAGCATCTCAAAGCCCATATTGCCGGGTTCCTTGCGGCTCGCCTCGACCCGTTGTCGGGCGAGGGCGGTCGTTTGCGCCGCTTCCGGCGGAGCGACGTCGAAATAGGTCACGACATAGACTGGGCCGTTCACGGTCTCCTCCGCGTGCATGGGGCGCGCCGTCGCGAGCGCCAGCACCGCCAGCCCGACGATCAAATGAGACAAGCGCATCTCTCAGCTCCCTCGACTGCGGCAACCATTTGAGCTTACGAAGCGGCGCCGCGGAAGACAATCGATAGCGCAGCGCCTGCCGCAGCGCGGATTACAGCGCTGGCGCGAGGCGGAAGCGGCAGTCTGTGTCGCGGGCGATCTGGTTGACGAGATCGATTTCCCAAGCGAGGTATTCGCGCATGTAGCGCTCGCGCTCGGCCGGCGGCCGGTCGCGGGCCGAGACCGAGACGTCGTCGGGCTCGCTGGCGAGCCGGCCCATGCCGGTCTCGAGCGGCAGGCCCGCCGCTTTCCAGGCCGCGGTTCCCCCCGCGAGCACCTTGACCGGGCGGCGGCCGCGCTGCTCGGCGGCGGCAAAGCGGGCGATCGTCCCATCTTCGCTGGTCAGCACCAGATCGCCCTCGGCCGGAAAGTTCGGCAGCGCCTCGGCGAGCCGGGCGCGAATTGCGAACCAGGCCCCCGGAATGTGACCCTGGCGGTGATTCCGGCTGAGCGCCAGGTCGACCACGACAGCCGGGTTCGCTTGCAGCTCCGACGGCTGGATGGTGACCGGCTCGGGACCGCCAAGCGGAAAGAGGTCACTCTTCGCCGCCGGCATGCCGCGCTCCAATTCCGCGCCGGCGAGCCCGCCCTCTAGCACCGCCGCATCCCAACCCATGCGGCGCAGCCAGGACGCCGTCATGCGCGCCCTGACCCCGGTATCGTCGACCAGCACGACGCGCGCACCCCAGACCCCGAGCCAGCTGTCGGTTTCCTGCACCAATTGGCCGCCGGGGGCCATCAGCGAGCCCGGCAGATGGCCGGCACGGTACTCGGCCGGGTCGCGCACATCGAGAACATAGAGGGTGTGCCGCTCGGCCTCGCGCTGCCATTGGGCCAATGTGGCGCGATCGATGACCGGCACGCCATAGCGCCGGGCCACCGCATCGGCGCGCTGGCGAGCGGCGGCGACACCCTCACCGGACACCGCCGGCGCGCAGCCGGTGGCGCCTGAAACGACATCGAACCCGGCGAGGTGCCAGGCCATCGTGCCGTCCTTTAGCGAGACGACGCGGTTGGGGACCCCGGCATCGATCAGTGACTGCGCGCCAATGATGCTGCGGGTGCGCCCTCCGCAATTAACGACGACGAACGTGTCTGCCGATGGGACCATCTCGTTAAATCGATAGACGAGCTCGGCACCGGGGACGCTGACGGCACCGGGGATGCTGTTCGAGTGGTATTCCTCGTAGGACCGGCTGTCGAAGATTACCATCCGCTCGCCGCGCTTCCGCCTGTCCGCGAGCTCCTCGGCGCTGATCCACGGCGTGCCGTATTCGTGTTCGACGACTTCGGCGAAGGCTTTGCTCGGCACGTGAACGCCGCTATAGACCGGAAACCCGGCCGTCTCCCACGCCGCCACACCGCCCGCCAGCACCGAAACATCGGTGTAGCCGCCTTCGATCAGTCGGGCAGCCGCGCGCTCCGCCAGCCCATCGCCCCCAGGGGATTTAACGTCGCAAACGACGATCGGCGCCGAACGCCGCGGCAATAGGCGCGGCGCCAGCAATTCGAGCCGCGACAGCGGCAGGCACGAGGCCATCAGCAAGTGCCGCTCGTGAAAACTCCCCTCCTCGCGGGCGTCGACGATCGCGAGCTCCCCGCCCGAGTGATACCGCTCTCGCAATTCGGTGGCTGTGATCCTGCCCGCTGCCATCGTTGTCACCTCTCGTAGGGACCGCGGCCGTCCCGGCCGCAGGCGGGCGGGACGCCCGCGCTCCACACCATTCCGTTTGCCCGAATTCGCATCAGCCGTCAAAAGTCTCGACGGAGGCGCAGATCGGCTTGATATCAGTTTCATAATAAACGATATCATCCGCAGATCGGCTCGAGGTAAACATGGCCGCGATTGTGATCCGCAACCTGTCTCCGGAAACTCACCAGGCGCTAAAGGCTCGCGCGGTCCGGCACGGTCGCAGTACCGAAGCCGAGGCCCGGATGATCCTCGATGCAGCGGTGCGTCCAAAAGAGCGCGTTAAGTTTGGCTCCGCATTGGCGGCGTTCGGGAGATCGGTTGGCGGTCTCGATCTCGACATTTCGCGAGATCCGACCCCGGCGAAGCCGCTCGATCTCGAATGATCCTGCTCGATACTAATGTCGTTTCCGAGCCGATCCGGCGGCATCCCGATAGACGGGTGCTAGAGTGGCTCGACGCTCAAGCGATCGAAACTTTGTATTTCTCGACGATCAGCCTCGGCGAATTGCTGTTGGGGGTCGAAAACCTGCCCGTCGGAAGACGGCGGACCGCGCTCACGGCTGCGATGGAGCAACAAATCGCAGATTTGTTCGGCGATCGCGTCATGCCATTCGACATTGCTGCCGCCGAGGCCTATGCAAAACTCGTCGCCCGCGCGCGCAGGCGAGGACATCCGATTTCGATCGCAGATGGTCAAATTGCGGGCGTCGCCGCCGCCAACAAATTGCGTATCGCCTCGCGCGACGAACTGCCGTTTCATGCGGCCGGACTGGTTGTGATCAATCCTTGGAAGCACGAGGCGTGAGCCTCGGCCGCCATTCGTTGCCCGAATTGGCGGCAAGCGTCAAAGTCGCAATCCGATATCGTGAAAGAGAGGGAAGAATGTCCGAGGGAAGACGCGCGCGGCCGCAGCCGACACCCGAAACGCAGCACTTCTGGGACGGCACGCGCGCCGGCGAATTGCGCCTGCAGCGCTGTAATGCCTGCGGCAAGGTGTATTTCCCGCCACGGCCGTTCTGCCCCACCTGTACCTCGCGCGAGGTCGGAGTGTTCACCGCGAGCGGCAAGGGCCGGCTCTACTCCTATGTGATCCACCACCGCCCGGTGTCGGGCTTCACCCCGCCCTATGCGATCGCCGTCGTCGAGCTCGACGAGGGGCCGCGCATGATGACCAATATCACGGGCTGTCCGCAGACCCCCGAGGCATTGGAACTCGACATGCCGGTCGAGGTCGCCTTCGAAAAGCTCGACGACGAGATCACCCTGCCCCTCTTCCGTCCGGCTCGGAGGTAACCACGATGCAGCCGAAATCGATCGTCATCGTCGGCGCCGCGGAAACCACCCGGCTCGGCGTCATTCCGGACATGTCGCAGATCCAATTGCATGCCGACGCTGCACTCAATGCAATGGCCGATGCCGGGCTCAAACCCGCCGACATCGACGGCATTGCGACCGCCGGCGAGACGCCGGTGACCGTGGCGCACTATCTCGGCCTCACCCCCAAATGGGTCGACGGCACCGCGGTCGGCGGCTGTTCGTTCATGATCCATGTCCGCCACGCAGCCGCGGCGATCGAATCCGGACTGTGCAAGACGGTGCTGATCACCCATGGCGAGAGCGGCCGCTCCGGCGTCGGGCGCACGCGCAACGTCGTCTCGCCGGCGAGCCTCGCCGGCCAGTTCGAGCAGCCCTATGGGCCAATGGGACCGCCGACTTTGTTCACGATCCCGGTGCTCCGCTACATGAAGACCTATGGGCTGAGCCACGAGACGCTGGCGATGGTTTCCGTCGTGCAGCGCGAGTGGGCGGCGAAGAACCCGCGCGCCACCTTCAAGACGCCGATCACGGTCGAGGATGTGCTCAATTCACGGATGATCGCCTACCCGTTCCGGCTATTGCAGTGTTGCCTGGTGACCGATGGCGGTGGCGCCTTGATCCTGGTTTCGGCCGAGCGCGCCCGCGACTTCCCGCAAAAGCCGGTCTACATCCTCGGCACCGGCGAGAGTGTCGAGACCCCGATGGTCAGCCAAATGGAGGACTTCACCTCCTCGCGCGCCTTCCGCGTCGCCGGCGCCAAGGCCTTTGCCGAGGCCGGCATCACGCACGACGACGTCGACCACCTGATGATCTACGACGCCTTCGCGCATCTGCCGATCTACGGCCTCGAGGATCTGGGCTTTGTGCCGCGCGGCGAGGCCGGCGCCTTTATTGCGGAGCGTAACACCGCCCCCGGCGGCAAACTGCCGCTCAACACCAATGGCGGCGGCCTGTCCTACATGCATTCCGGCATGTACGGCATGTACGCATTGCAGGAGAGCGTGCGCCAGATGCGTGGCATCGCCCCCGCCCAGATCCCCGGCGCCAAGATCTCGGTCTGCCATGGCGTCGGCGGCATGTTCGCCGCCTCCGGCACGACCATCATGTCGAACGAGCCGCCGTAAAAAATCCCTTCGCGTGGTGCCCGTGGAGCCTCGTGTAGACGCCGACGGAATTTGGATCGCGTCAGCTGGCGATCCTATATTTCCGATATGTCAAAGCAGAAACCTCCCTTCCGGCGGGCAGCGGAGCAGTTCACAGATCCGCTAACACCACAAGTGACAATGGGACGAAACGAACCTTGTTGGTGCCGTTCCGGCAAGAAGTGGAAGCATTGCCACCGTGAGCGCGGCACGCAGGAGCGTCGCAATGTCCACGAGCTGTTGGACGCCGTCCACCGAGAGCAGACAAAAGGCAATTGTGCCCACCCGGATGCCGGGGCGCAAACGTGCAGTGGCAGGACTACGAACGCCCATACGATCCAGAAGGAGGGTGGCCTTCGAGCTATTAGCGAGAATGGCCACGTCGTCTCAATAAAGAAGGGCGCGTTTGAGATCAAAAACGCTGGGCAGATTGTCCCGACGCAGGAGGGTATTGCGAGTGCCTCGACGTTTCCTGGATTTTGCAATGCCCACGATGCGATGTTCAATCCGACCGAGCTGTCGACGGTAACGCTCGGACGGGAAGTGGCCTTTCTGCTCTCCTATCGGGCGATAGTTTACGAGAAATTCTTGAAGGAGGCTGCCCTCCGATCCATTGAGTTCGACCGTCGTGAAGCCGATAAGGGACGGCCTTTCGTCGAACAAGCTCTCATTCAGACTCGGCTCTACGCCCAGGAGTGCGCGACTAAGCTTGGACTCGGTGATGCCGCCCGATGCAAGGCCGCCTTCGACGCCGCATATCGTGCGTCGCCTGCCGGTTTTAACTTCCTTGTGGTAGAGTTCGCCTCTGTTTTGCCAGTCGTTTCGTGCGGCGCCTTCTATCCTGATTTTGACCTGATTGGCCAACCATTACAGTCCCTCCCGGCAGAGGACCCCCTCGATCCAATCGCTGTCAACCTGACTGTCCTCAATGGTCGAAGCGTCTTCTCGCTCGGCTGGATTGGCTCCGGGGGTTCCCCAGAGGCGTTCGCCGCGTCTTACAGGAGCCTTCCCGATCCGGAGAAAGCAAACGCGGCGATAAGGCTAGTCTTTGAATACTTAGAGAATACGCACTGTCGACCAAGTTGGTGGAACAGTCTGCCGCAGGTCATTAGGGATGGCGTCGGTGCTAGCCTTTTTACCTTGAATGCACCACCCGTTTGCCGGCGGGGGGCTAACGGTCTCTGTCTTGATGGAAAGGTTCTTGCCTCCGGATCAGTCGTCGATATCCAGTGGGGCGCATGTTCACCCGAACCGATCGGCTCGACCGCCCGAAATGGGTCGGCACCACGGTCGGCGGCCGCTCGTTCATGATCCATGTCCGCCACGCCGCCGCCGCGATCGAGGCGGGGCTGTGCAACACGACGCTGATCACACGTGGCGAGAGCGGTTGCTCCGGCGTCGGGCGCACCCGCAAAGTCGTGGCGCTGAAGAGCCTCACCGGCCAGTTTGAGCAGCCGTATGGGCCAATGGGGCCTCCGACTTTGTTCATAATTCCCGTATTGCGCTACATGAGGACCTGTGGGCTCTCGCACGAGCCCTGGCGATGGTTTCGGTCGTGCAGCACGAATGGGCGGCCAAGAAAACCCGCGCCACCTTTAAGACGCCGATCACGATCGCGGATGTGCTGAATTCGCGGATGATCGCCTACCCGTTCCGCTTATTGCAGTGTTGCCTGGTCACCGATGGCGGCGGCGCGTTGATCCTGGTTGCGGCCGAGCGCGCGAAGGATTTTCCGCAGAAGCCGGTCTACCTAATCGGCACCGGCGAGAGTGTCGAGACGCCGATGGTCAGCCAGATGGCGGACTTCACGTCTTCGCGCGCGTTTCGCGTGGCAGGCCCCACCGCCTTTGCCGAGGCCGGCATCACGCACAAGGACGTCGACCATCTGATGATCTACGACGCCTTTGCGCACCTGCCGATCTACGGCCTCGAGGATCTCGGCTTTGTGCCGCGCGGCGAGGCCGGCGCCTTCATCGCCGAACGCAACACCGCCCCCGGCCGGAAATTGCCGCTCAACACCAATGGCGGCGTCCTCTCCTACATGCATTCCGGCATGTACGGCATGTATGCGTTGCAGGAAAGTGTGCGCCAGATGCGCGGCACCGCCCCCGCCCAGATCCCCGGCGCCAAGATCTCGGTCTGCCATGGTGTCGGCGGCATGTTCGTTGCCTCTGGCACGATCATCATGTCGAACGAGTCACCTTAGGGGTCTTCGATTTCTCCCGTCTAGTTGCACCTTCATGTGGCAGACGCTGTACTTCGATGCCGGAGCTCCGCGACCGGGCACTCGTGCGCGATGTTGCACCCATCGCTTTGACCTTGGTTAGCGACATTCGCCCCTGTCCTTGAGCGCGCCGTAAAGCTCCCTTCGTGAATGACGAGTTGGCTCAAACCCAGCTAGCGATCTGACAATGTGAGCGAGAGCTCCGTAGGGCGTAGACACCTGTCGGCAGCGATCGGTTGCTCAAATGTGAAGCTCATTGGCAGAGAGATGACGAAGAAGAGATTTTGACGGGACGAGCCCCTGACGAGACGCGTTTTCGGCTGGTCAACGCCTATGATGTGGCACCTAAGGGAACGTGGATATCAGATTTGTGTTGACAACGTGTGGACAAGTCACATATGAACGCTCGTCGCAACCAACTGGAGAGGGAACCGAACATGGTCGCCACAGCTGTCCCGCATCGCGATGATGCGGACCGTCGTGGCGTTACGATCAACCTACGTGCCTCGGCTCAAATAAGAGATCTGATTGACCGGGCCGCAGCATTGCTTGGGCAGAACCGAAGCGTATTCATGTTGGATAGCGCACGTCTTCGCGCTGAAGATGTGTTGCTGGATCAGAAGTTATTCTCTTTAGACGATAAACAATACCAGGATTTTCTCAATCTCTTGGACGAGCCGCCTAAGCCGAACGAGGAGCTTAGGAAGCTCCTTTCGGCAAAGGCACTATGGGAAAAGTAACGCCACATCCAGCCGTAGCTCGGGGGCCGCAACTGCGGCCCCCGGAGCATTTAACGACACTCCATGATGTTGCAACGTTTGACTGCGGAACACCCGATCTCAACAATTGGCTTGCGCGTCAAGCTCGGCGATCGGATGGTAGATCCGCTCGCACCTACGTCGTGGCTGCCAACCTGCGCGTTGTCGGGTATTATTGCCTCGCTGCAGGAGCGGTAATTCGGGGCGAAATGCCGAGCGCTAAGCTTCGGCGAAATTTGCCAGATCAAGTCCCTGTGATTGTATTAGGTCGCCTTGCCGTGGATCAGAAATATTCGTCCCGCGGCCTGGGTAGAAGCCTGTTAAAAGACGCTCTCCTCCGTTCTCTCAGCGTTTCGGAGACCGTTGGCGCAAGAGCTGTTCTTGTTCATGCCATTGATGACGCGGCATGCGGTTTCTACAGAAAATTCGGCTTTCTGCCTTTTCCAACAAATCCTCTTACCCTCGTCCTTCCCCTGGAGACCGTAAAGGAAGCTCTCCTTTAGCCGGTCGAGAAACTTTCGTACGGCCGGGTTAGAGCGGGTAGGTTCGCGACCGCCGGCGAGACGCAGGTGACCGTCGCGCATTATCTGGGGCTGACCCCGAAATGGGTCGACGGCACAGCCGTCGGCGGCTGCTATCCTGGTCGCGGCCGAGCGTGCCCGCGACTTCCCGCAAAAACCGGTCTACCTGCTCGGCACCGGCGAGAGTGTCGAGACGCCGATGGTCAGCCAAATGGCGGATTTCACCTCCTCGCGCGCGTTCCGCGTCGCCGGCCCCACGGCCTTTGCCGAGGCCGGCATCTCCCACGATGACGTCGACCATCTGATGATCTGCGACGCCCCCTGTTCACAGCCAGGGGCAAGCTTTGCGCATCTGCCGATCTACGGCCTCGAGGATCTGGTCCCCGGGACGGCCCGCCAGGGCCGGCCGCCCGGGGACGCGCGGCGAGGCCGGAGCCTTCATCGCCGAGCGCAACACCGCCCCCGGCGGCAAATTGCCTTTGAACACCAATGGCGGCGGCCTGTCCTACATGCACTCCGGCATGTACGGCATGTACGCCCTGCAGGAGAGCGTGCGCCAGATGCGCGGCACCGCCCCCGCCCAGATCCCCGGCGCCAAGGATCTCGGTCTGCCACGGCGTCGGCGGCATGTTCGCCGCCAGCGGCACGATCATCATGTCGAATGACGCGCCGTGACCGGATGGGCGCGTCGAGAGATCGGAGATGGATGAGAAGGTCTATGAATTCGACGTAGCTCTTTCATTCGCTGGCGAGGACCGGGCGCATGCTGAATGTCTTGCCAACCCGCTCCGGGATTCACATGTTCGGGTATTTTATGATGAATTCGTAAAAGCAACACTTTGGGGGAAAGATCTATATCAACACCTCGAAACCATCTACAAGGATCAGGCAAATTATTGTGTGGTATTCGTATCGGAAGCCTACATTAGAAAGAATTGGACCAAGCACGAATTGAGACAGGCTCAAGCTCGATCTTTTGCAAGCGACCGGGAATATATACTGCCGCTTCGGGTTGACGATGCCGTTTTGCCCGGCCTTCCGCCAACGATCGGCTATTTGGACCTTAGAAATACGACGTTGGAACAAGTAGCGGTGCTGCTCCTTGAAAAGCTAGAGCTACCGACAGGCGATCTCGGCGAGGAAGTGGCTCGAGCCAATTGGCAGGGCGACTTCGTTGAGTACAACGGAACTCAGGTGGCGAGTTTTTGGCCAACGATAATCGAACGAGCCCAACGCCACTCGATGTATTTGGTGTCACGGCCGCTGAGGCGAATTCGTTGGGGTGAGGAGAAAGGATTATGGCCTAAAAAAAGGGGCCGACTTGGCCCGTGCGGGGATTGCGCTGCTTTACCAGGTCAATATCACTCACCGAATTGCGATATGGAGCAGTGCCCTGCCTGTGGCAAACAAGCTCTCTCCTGCGACTGTCAGCTCGAATTCATGTCGCCGGCAGAAATCGCCGAATGGATAGTGGATGGTGCGCTGGATGAGGATGACGCCCCTTAAGCTATTGCACCTTCCGCTCTTCGGTACCGTCGCCGATTACGCCAAAGATGAGCCAGACCGGCGCATCCACCGCATCGACTTGCGAGGCCAACATTACGCATGACGACATCGACCATCTAACGGTCTACGACGCCCCCTGTTCGCTGCTAGGGGCAAGCTTTGCGCATCTGCCGATCTACGGCCTCGAGGATCTGGTCCCCGGGACGGGACGGCCCGCCAGGGACGCCACCCGGGGACGCGCGGCGAGGCCGGAGCCTTCATCGCCGAGCGCAACACCGCCCCCGGCGGCAAGCTGCCGCTCAACACCAATGGCGGGGGCTTGTCCTACATGCATTCCGGCATGTACGGCATGTACGCACTGCAGGAGAGAGTGCGCCAAATGCGCGGCATTGCCCCGCGCAGATCCCCGATGCCCGGATCTCGGTCAGCCAAGGCGTGGGCGGCATTCGCCCCCTCCGGCACGATCATCATGTCGAATGAGCCGCCGTGAGCCGTGATGGCGCGGATTCTCGATCACGCCAAAGGACTTCACATCTGGACCCTACGTAAATACCTTTCGTAAAGGTCTCGGATGCGGTTCACATGGGATCCGGCGAAGAACGCCACGAATGTCCGCAAGCATGGGATCGCCTTTCGGGACGCCGCGCGGATTTTCGGCGGACCAACCGTAGAACGGATTGACGACCGTTTCGAATATGGCGAGGTGCGCGTCTATGCGATTGGCCTCGTCAACAGCATCGAGATCACGGTGGTCTACACCGACCGTGACCGAGATGAGCGCCACATCATATCAGCGTGGAGGTCGGAACCTCATGAGCGACGATACTTCTGGAACCACCTCGAAGACTGAGCCCAAGACAGACTGGCGGCGTCTCCGCTCGATGACCGACGAAGAGATACATGCCGCGATCATCGACGACCCTGACGCGACGCCAACCGATGAGGCTTTCTGGAAGGATGCGCGCCTGGTCATGCCACGCCCGAAGAAAACCGTGACGATACGACTGGACGCCGACCTTCTCGAATGGTTCCGCGGCGAACGTGGCTATCAGAACTCGGATCAATGCCATTCTTCGGGCGTATATGAACGCTCACACGACGCGGGGTTGAAATCCCCGGCATCGACGGCCTCGCGACCGCCGGCGACGGTCGCGCATTACCTGGGGCTTACGTCGAAATGGGTCGATGGTACCGCGGTCGGGGGCTGCTCGTTGATGATCCATGTCCGCCACGCCGCCGCGGCGATCGCTTCGGGCCTGTGCGAGACGGTGCTGATCACCCATGGCGAGAGCGGCCGCTCCGGTGTCGGGCGCACGCGCAATGTGGTATCGCCGGCGAGCCTCTCGGGCCAGTTCGAGCAGCCCTATGGGCCAATGGGACCGCCGACTTTGTTTACGATCCCGGTATTGCGCTACATGACGACCTATGGCCTGACGCACGAGCAACTGGCGATGGTCTCGGTCGTGCGCCGCGAATGGGCCGCCAAAAAACCCGCGCGCCACGTTCAAGACGCCAATCACCGTCGAGGATGTGCTCAATTCGCGGATGATCGCGTACCCGTTCCGCCTACTGCAGTGCTGCCTGGTGACCGATGGCGGCCGGCGAGCTGATCCTGGTCGCGGCCGAACGCGCCAAGGATTTCCCGCAAAAGCCGGTTTACCTGCTCGGCACCGGCGAGAGTGTCGAGACGCCGATGGTCAGCCAAATTACGGACTTCACTTCCTCGCACGCCTTCCGCGTTGCCGGCGCCAAGCCTTTGCGGAGGCCGGCATCACGCACAAAGACGTCGACCATCTGATGATCTACGACGCCCCTGTTCGCAGCCAGGGGCAAGCTTTGCGCATCTGCCGATCTATGGCGTCGAGGATCTGGTCCCCGGGACGGCCCGCCAGGGCCGGCCGCCCGGGGACGCGCGGCGAGGCCGGAGCCTTCATCGCCGAGCGCAACACTGCCCCCGGCCGCAAAGCCCCTCGCTCAACACCAATGGCGGCGGTCTTCCCTACATGCATTCCGGCATGTACGGCATGTACGCATTGCAGGAGAGCGTGCGCTAGATGCGCGGCGTCGCCCCGGCCCAGATCCCCGGCGCCAAGATCTCGGTCTGCCACGGCGTGGGCGGCATGCTCGCCGCCTCCGGCACGATCATCATGTCGAACGAAGCG
This sequence comes from uncultured Alphaproteobacteria bacterium, assembly GCA_963703745.1. Classification (GTDB taxonomy): domain Bacteria; phylum Pseudomonadota; class Alphaproteobacteria; order ATCC43930; family CGMCC-115725; genus AP-15. Next base: position 75,605 of record CAVPFL010000007.1, read on the forward strand.
CCGTAACCGACCGGATCGAACGGGCGTCTGGCGGATTACCCGGCTAAGGCCTCTCGTGCCTCGCGCGGGCGCTTGGCAATGACTTGAAGATAGGCCGCCGCAGGGGCATCGGGTTGGCGGCGGCCCTGTTCCCAATTCTTCAGCGTTGCTAGCGGGATGCGGTAGACGCGGGCGAATTCTTGTTGGGACATCCGCAATCGCCGGCGGATGGCGCGCACATCGGGCACCTCGACGACGTGAAGTCGGTCCTCGCCGGGCTTGCCCTCGGCGTGTTCGCAGGCTTGGGTCAGGCTTTCGATCAGTTCTTTGCTGAATTTATTCATGTTGTCCTCGTCACCGCCCGTACGCCGCTTTCAGCCGCTCCGCAAGTCCCTGTACCGTTCGCCGCGCATCAGGCGAGAGGTCATCGCGCCGTGCCTTCGCGTAGATCATCAGCAGGTAAAGCGGCATTTCTGGATCATGGTAAGAAGTAAATAACACGAACCCCGCCTCTCTTGCCGCTGCCCTTCCGACTCCACCTGACCTTGCGGACGCCGCTCCCTCCCGGGATCAGATCGCCGGCCTCGGGGTTGCGCGCTATGAAATCGACGAACTCAAGCCGCTCGTCATCGGTCCAAAGCACGCTGGCTTGGCGCATGAACACAGCCGTTTCCGCCACCGTAATCGGCCGCGTCCGCGTCCGCATCCTCGTAATGTACGCCACTAGCGTCTATCTTCAAGATTGGCACCGCGGTCGGCGGCTGCTCGTTCATGATCCAGGTCCGCTACGCTACCGCGGCGATCGCCTCAGGCCTTGCAAAACGGTGCTGATCACGCAATGATCGCCTATCCGTTGCGCCTGTTGCGGTGCTGGCTGATGACCAATGACGGCGGCGCCTTGATCTTGGCCGCGGCTGAGCACACCAGCGAATCCCCGCAAGAGCTTGCCCCTGGCTTGACCAGGGGCCCGTCTACCTCCTCGGCGCCGGCGAGAGTGTCGAGGATAGTCAGCCAAATGGAGGATTTCCCCTCCCGCGCGCCTTCCGCGTCGCCGGCTCCACGGCTTGCGCCGAGGCCGGCATCACCCACAATGACGTCGACCATCTGATGATCCACGACGCCCCCTGTCCGCTGCCAGGGGCAAGCCTTGCGAATGTGCCGATCTACGGTCTCGAAGACCTTGGCTTTGCGCCGCGCGGCGAGGCCGAAGCCTTCATCGCCGAGCGCCCCGCGGCGGACTGCTGGTCAATACCAATGGCGGCGGTCTTCCCTACATGCATTCCGGCATATACGGCATGCACGCACTGCAAGAGAGAGTGCGCCAAATGCGCGGATCAGCCCCGGCCCAGATCCCCGGCGCCAAGATCTCGGTCTGCCACGGCGTCGGCGGCATGCTCGCCGCCTCCGGCACTATTATCATGACCAACCAAGGCCCATAATCCGGGACGCGGGTGGTTGGCAGGGGGCAGAATGAAGTGGAGATTGGCCGGCCTCGGCGCCGGGATGATTGCTGTTGCCGGCACGGCGCTCGCCGATCCCGAGTGCCGGCCGATCGCGCCGCCCCAGGATCGGCCCTATCCCGGCACGATCCGTCTTCACGTCGACGCTGCCGATATCAATCACCGCGTGTTTCACGTCCACGAAACGCTGCCTGTCATGGACGGGGAAGAGCTTGTGCTGCTCTATCCCGAATGGCTGCCCGGCACGCACTCGCCGAGTGGTCGCAACCGCATCAACAAGCTCGCCGGTCTGACCGTCAGCGCGGGCAACACGCCGCTTGGCTGGCGCCGCGACGCCTGTGATGTCTTCGCATTCCGCATCATGCCGCCGCAGGGCACTGCGAGCATCGAGGTCGATTTCGATTACCTGTCGGCGGATATGGCCAGAGCGGTCCGGGGAGCGGCGCCGAGGTCAGCCCCGACCTTTTGGTGCTGGAGTGGTCGTCGATGGTGCTCTACCCGGCGGGCTACGATGTGCGCCGGATCGAGGTCGACCCGAGCGTAACGCTGCCGCAGGGGTGGGAATTTGCCACCGCGCTCGACCGCGCGCCGGACTATCCGTCGGCTCCGTTCAAACGCACGTCGCTGGAGACGCTTGTCGATTCGCCGCTCTTCGCCGGGCGTTACGCGGCGCACTGGGAGCTCGACCCCGGCGCTCCGGTGCCGGTTCGCCTCAATGTCTTCGCCGACCGGCCGGAACTGTTGCAAGCCAAGGACCTCGACAAATACATCGGACGTCACCGCGCACTGGTTCAGCAGGCCTACAAGCTTTTCGGTTCAAAGCATTACGATCACTACGATTTCCTGGTCGCCGTCAGTGCAAACATTCGCAAGGGCGGCCTCGAGCACCATCGTTCGAGCGAGAACGGCACATCGCCGGAGTATTTCACCGGCTGGGACAAGACCATGGCCGTGCGCGACCTGCTGCCGCATGAGTACACCCACTCGTGGAACGGCAAGTTCCGGCGCCCGAAAGACCTCTGGACGGCCAATTACAATGTCGCGATGGGGGACAGCTTGCTGTGGGTATACGAAGGACAGACGCAATACTGGGGAAAAATCCTTGCCGCTCGGTCCGGTCTGTGGAGCAAGGAGGAAGCGCTCGACGTGCTCGCCAACAACGCCGCGTACTACAAGAAGCAGCCCGGCAGGCGTTGGCGCAGCCTTCAGGACACGACCTACGACGAGGTCTTGGCACCACGTTTTGCGCCGCAGTCCTGGGCCAGCTGGCGACGCTCCGAGGATTACTACAACGAGGGTGCGCTGCTTTGGCTCGACGTCGACACTCTGATCCGCGAGCTGTCGCAAGGGCAACGTTCGCTCGACGATTTCGCGCGGAATTTTTTCGGTGTAGATGACGACAATATCGGTCCGAAGCTCTATGATTTCGATGATGTCGTGCGCGCGCTAAACACGATCCAGCCCTATGATTGGGCGAGCTTTCTGCGCGCCCGGCTCGACGATCTTGACCGTGACCCGCTCGACGGCGTCACCCGCGGCGGCTATTACCTGACGTTCACCGACATCGCCGGCAAATACACCGAATCGGCCGAAAAAACGTACGAATTCACTAGCTTCTTCTATTCGCTCGGCCTGAACATGGGAAAGGGCGGCAAGGTGGGCGCCATTTTGTGGGACTCGCCGGCCTTTGCGGCGGGGCTGGCGCCGGGTGTCCAGATCATGGCGGTAAACGGCATCGCCTACGAGACCGACCGCCTTAAGGAAGCCGTCAAGAATTCGCCGAACACGACCGCACCCATCGAGCTTATCACGAAGGACGACGATCATTTCCGCGTCGTGCGGATCGACTACCATGATGGCCCGCGCTACCCGCATCTGGAGCGAGTCGATGGCACCCCGCCGCGGCTCGATGACATCCTGGCGGCGAAATAATCGGAAAGGCGTAAAGTGCCACGGCGTCGGCGGCGCTTGCCGCCCCGGCACCGCCATCATGTCGAACGAGCCACCGTAATGAATGGTTGAGCCAGCGCTATGGAAGAACCCGCGCGCCACTTTCAAGACGCTGATCACCGTCGATGACGTGCTGAACAGGCGGATGATCGCCTAACGGATGTCACCCCGGCATGGTCACGGCATTGTACTGCTGCAGGATCACGTCCGCGGCCTTCTCGGCGATCAGATAGATCGGCAGGACGATGAAATAGCCGGGTATTTTCGGGAACACCGAGGCGTCGACGACCCGCAAATTGCCGCCCGGTATGCCGATGACGCGAAAGCTGCTGTCCAGAACCGCAGCGCCATCGGCCGGATCGCCGATCCGGCATGTGCACGAAGCATGGTGACCCCAAGCGCGCGTCTTGATGAACTCGGTCAACGCCTGCCCGGTCATTGCGATGCCGGGCAGGTATTCGCCCTTGGTAGTTCCCAGCTTGCGCGGCAGGTCCATGAACTCGCGGACGTGCTCGACTGCCCATTGCAGCGCCTTCAGATCGGGGTCGTCATTTCTCGCGCCATTACCAAAGCTTTGGAAATTGATCATCGGCGGATCGCGCGGGTCGGTCGTTCGCAGCCGGACCGTGCCTTGGTTGTTGGTGTGGGCCTTCAGAATGACCCACGAAAAGCGGCTGCGGCCCTCCGGCGTGCGGATGGCCTCCGAGTAGTTCAACTTGTAGCCGGCGAACTCGCCGGGGATCCCAAAAATGAACAAATCGCAGTTCGGGCCCGGCGTCTCGCCGGAGCGCCGCATCATTGCTATCGTGCCGCCATTGGTGGTGTAGAACCCGCGTCTGTAATCCTGCCAATCGCTGAACCCCCGATCGTTGGGATCGCCGGTAAAGGCATAGCCGTCGAGCAAGGTGAACTCATGGTCGATCTGGTCGATCACCGGGATCTCGTAGCGGTCCTGCAGATTGGCACCGATACCCGGCCGGTCTGCGATGACGGGGATGTTGTTTGCGGCTAGGTGCGAACCCGGGCCGATGCCCGAATTCATCAGCAGCTGTGGCGTGTTGAAGGCGCCGGCCGAGAGGATGATCTCCTTGGTCGCTGTAACCGTATCCAGCACTTGCGGGAGTGGTGTGCGGTCCAGCTTCGTATCATCGCGGTCGGCCCGATAGGTGCGCTTCCGCTTAAAATATTCGAGCCCTTGCGCGCGGCCATTGTCAAACTTGACTTTGGTAACCAGCGTGTCTGCCCAGATCGTCAGATTAGCGCCATAGACCGGATGGTCTTTCGTGGCATAGATGAATTCGGTCACGCCGTTGCGCCGGCCGTCTCTGGTACTGAGCGGGATCCGGTATAGGCCCTCGCGGTTCCCGTTCACGAAATCGGGATCGTTGGTATCGAAGACCGGCTCGGCAGGGGTACCGAGGACGTCGAGGATGCTCCGGGGTTTGAACAAACGCGGAGTATGGAGCACGGCGGCCACCAGGATCTTGTCGACCGTGGCGTCGTGAGCCGCCTGAAAAACCGTGTCGAACCCGGCCGCCTCTATAGTGAGCCACCCGAACCCATTGGGGTCACGACATCTATCGAAATAGCCCCACATGTTGGCGCTGCGCCAGGATTGGTCGCGGGTCATGGCAGAGATGTCATCCCAATCCGACGGATCGGGATAGACCGTGATCATCGCATGGTGCGCCGTGCAGCCGCCGATCGCGCTGGCCCGCGGATAAAATATCCCCTTGCCGGGGGTATATTTCTCGTCCGTGTGGGCCAAAGCGGGATCCGAGAAATGCTCGACGAAATAGTCCCACCGCAATTCAGGATCCTCTGTCGCCAGCCCATGAAACCCCGGGACTTGGTAGTGCTTGTTGGCCCTTGGGTCGCTGCCCGCATCAATTAGCAAGACTTTTAGACCCTGGTTATTGCGCGCAAGTCGCGAGGCGAGCACACCGCCGCCTGCCCCCGACCCGACGACGATGAAGTCAAAACTTTGGTCTTGTGCCGCCATCACTGTCTCCCGCGAAGATTATCGTGCATCAGCGGTTCCGGAGAGAAGACGATGCTGCCAATCAGTTAAATTTCAAGAACGGAAGGTATAAGTGGCCTAGGCGCCAGAGGAGTGTGAGCCGCTCCACACTTGAGCAATTTTTGGCGTCGAATTTTTTAACCAGTGCCGCCATGGCGCTGGTGTCAGTCGTGCATCGCGAATGGGCGGCCAAGCACCCGCGCGAAATCCCCGGGCGACCGGCCCTGGCGGGCCGATCTGGTGACGCCAATCACGGTCGAGGACATATTGAACTCGCGGATGATCGCCCGCCCGTTTCGGATCACTCCCACTCGATGGTTCCGGGGGGCTTCGAGGTCACGTCGTAGACGACGCGATTGATGCCGCGGACCTCATTGATGATGCGGGTGGCGGCGCGGCCGAGAAATTCGTGCGGGAACGGGAAATAGTCGGCGGTCATCCCGTCGGTCGAGGTCACCGCGCGCAAGGCGCAAACAAAATCGTAGGAACGGGCGTCACCCATCACGCCGACACTCCTGACCGGCAATAGCACGGCAAAGGCCTGCCAGATCGCGCCGTATAGCCCGGCGTTGCGGATCTCCTCCAGGAAAACCGCATCGGCCTTGCGCAGGATGTCGAGCTTGGGCCGCGTGACCTCGCCCGGGATGCGGATCGCCAGACCTGGGCCGGGAAACGGGTGGCGCTCGACGAGGTGCTCGGGCAGGCCGAGCTCGCGGCCCAAGGCACGGACCTCGTCCTTGAAGAGCTCGCGCAGCGGCTCGACGAGTTTGAGCTTCATACGCTCGGGCAGACCGCCGACATTGTGATGCGATTTGATCGTGACCGACGGGCCGCCGAGCGGGCTGATCGACTCGATCACGTCCGGGTAGAGGGTCCCTTGGGCGAGAAACTCGACCCCGCCGAGTTTCGAGGCTTCCTCGTCGAACACGTCGATAAACGTGGCGCCGATCGTCTTGCGCTTTTCCTCGGGGTCGGAAATGCCGGCGAGGTTAGCAAGAAACAGATCGCTAGCGTCGCGATGCACGAGCGGAATGTTGTAATGGCGGCGGAACAAATCGACGACCTCAGCGGCCTCGCCGGCCCGCAACAGGCCGGTCTCGACAAAGATGCAGGTCAGCTGGTCGCCGATCGCCTCGTGGAGCAGCACCGCCGCGACCGCGGAATCGACCCCGCCCGAGAGGCCGCAGACGACATCCCCATAGCCGATTTGGCGGCGGATCTTGTCGATCGCCTCGGCGCGAAACCGCGCCATTGTCCAATCGCCGCGGCAGCCAGCGACCTTATGAGTGAAGTTGCGCAACAGCTCGCCGCCCTGCGGCGTATGTGCCACCTCGGGATGAAAGAGTGCGCCGTAAAAGCGCCGGTCGTCGTCGGCGATCGCGGCGAAGGGTGCGGCCTCGCTTGCGGCGACCGCACGGAAACCCGCCGGCAACGCGTCGACCCGGTCGCCATGGCTCATCCACACCTGCTCGCGTGCGCCCTTCGGCCACAGCCCGTCGAACAGCAGGCAGTCGTCGAGGATGTCGATAAAGGCCCGACCGAACTCCTGATGGTCGCTCAGAGCCACTCGGCCGCCCAATTCGTCGCACATCGTCTGCATGCCGTAGCAGATCCCGAGCACCGGGACCCCGAAGCGGAAGACGATCTCGGGCGCGCGCGGCGCGGTGCCCTCGGTCACCGAAGCGGGGCCACCGGACAGGATGATCGCCCGCGGAGCGAAGTCGCGGACCGTCGCGTTGTCAATCGTATACGGGTGAATCTCGCAATAGACCCCGCTCTCGCGCACCCGGCGCGCGATCAGCTGGGTCACCTGACTGCCGAAATCGAGGATCAGGACGCGGTCGGACATGGCTGGCGCTCGAAGATGGCGACGAAGAAGCCGTCGGTGCCGTGGCGCGCCGGGGTCAGCCGCAGATAACGTTCGCCACCCGGCGAGGGGCCGCCGATTGTCTCGTTCCAGGCGCGTGAGGTCGGTACCACGGAAAATTCAGGCTCGGCGGCGAGAAACGCTTCGGCTTGCGCCTCATCCTCCTCGCGCAACACCGAGCAGGTCGCGTAGACGAGCCTTCCGCCAGGGCGAACGAGCCGCGCAGCGCCGCGCAGGATCTCCTGCTGTCGGACAATCAGATCGGCGAGATTTTCGGGGGTGACGCGCCACTTGTCACCGGGGTTGCGCCGCCAGGTTCCGATGCCGAGGCACGGCGCATCGACTAATACCCGGTCGAAGCCGCCGGCGTGACGCTTGACCCATTTGTCCCGCTCGCTCGTCAGCACGCGCCGCTCGGTATTGCCGACCCCGGCGCGGCGCAGCCGGCGCACTGCGCGTTCGAGCCGGTGGGCCGAAACGTCGCAAGCGACGAGCTTGCCGCGGTTGGCCATGCCGGCGGCAAGCGCCAGGGTCTTGCCACCGGCCCCGGCGCAGAAATCCACGACCCGCATCCCCGGCCGGGCATCGGTGAGGAGTGCGGTGACTTGCGAGCCCTCGTCCTGCACCTCGACAAGGCCTTCCTTGAACGCGGCAAGGCTGCCGAGCGGCACCCGCGCGGCGAGCCGCAACCCCACGGGTGACCAAGGTGTCGGCTCGGCCGCGACCCCCTCAAGGGCCAGCGCGCGGCGCGCTGTCTCCCGCTCGGCTTTGAGTAGGTTGACCCGCAGGTCGGTCGACGCCGCCGCGTTGAGCGCCGCCATCTCCCGCTCCAATCTTTCACCGAAGACCTGTTCAAGATAGGGCTCGAGCCAGTCCGGCAAATTGTTCGCCACCGCTTGCGGCATATCGGGATGGCGCAGGGTGTGGGCGGCGAGGCGGCGCACAAGCCTTTCCTCCGCCTCGCTTAGCGGTGCCGGCCGGAACCGGTCGCCATCGCAACACGCGGCGATCGCCTCGGGACGCGAGCCATCGATCAATACGAGAGCGGCCAATACCCGACTTCTCGGCCCGATCTCAACGGGATGTTTTCGGGCCCACCAATCGAGCGCTGGGCGATGGCGCAGCACCGTGTAGACATGGCCCGCAATGTGCGCGCGGTCCTTGGCGCCGATGTAGCGCCGGCGCCGGAAATAATCGGCCGCGACATCGTCGGCCGGCCGCCCCCCGATATCGATCGCGGCCAGAATGTCGATCGCGGCGGCGACCTGCGCGCCCGGTGTCAATTGTAATCGTCACCCCCGCGCAAGCGGGGGCCCAGGGCCACTGTTCTGGTCCCGCGACTTTGGATTCCCGCTTTCGAGGGTGTAATCCAATTGGGCCTCTGGAAAATGGTGGTAAATTTTTGTCTGATTGCGACAGTTACGGATCGCATTACACAACTTTGGGTAATCCTATGCCAATGGGCTTCCCTAGGATTTCCCCGAAAAACCGATCGAATTTCGGATTCTCTGCAACTTTCTACGGACAAAGCCAATTGGATTACATCCTCTTTCGCGGGAATGACGCGTGACATCACCGGTCCGCCGGGTAGTTCGGTGCCTCGCGGGTCATCGCGATGTCGTGCACGTGGCTCTCTCGCAATCCGGACGGGGTGATCCGCACAAAGTTGCAATTCTTCTGCATCGCGTCGATCGTGCGGTTGCCGGTATAGCCCATCGCCGCCCGCAGCCCGCCGATCAGCTGGTGGATGATGTTGCCGACGGGTCCCTTGTGCGGCACGCGCCCCTCGACCCCCTCGGGCACGAGCTTCAACGTGCTTGTTACCTCCTGCTGGAAATAGCGGTCAGCCGAGCCGCGCGCCATTGCCCCGACCGAGCCCATGCCGCGGTAGTATTTGTAGCTGCGGCCCTGATAGAGAAACACTTCGCCCGGGCTCTCGTCCGTCCCGGCGAACAGCGAGCCGAGCATTGCGCAATCCGCCCCAGCCGCGATCGCCTTGGCGAGGTCGCCGGAGAATTTGATGCCGCCGTCGGCGATGACCGGCACACCCGCTTCGCGGCATTCGGCGACGGTATCGACGATCGCGGTAAATTGCGGGACGCCGACCCCGGCGACGATGCGGGTGGTGCAAATAGACGCCGGGCCGATGCCGACCTTGATAGCGTCGGCACCGGCCTCGATCAGCGCCCGCGCACCCTCGCCGGTCACGACATTGCCGGCAACCAGTTGGGTGTAGTTCGACAACCGGCGGATCTGGTTGACCGTTTGCAACACGCGTTGGGAATGGCCGTGCGCGGTGTCGACGACCAGCACGTCGAGCCCCGCGGCGAACAGCGCCTCGGCCCGCTCGATGCCGTCGGCACCCGTGCCGGTCGCGGCGGCGACGCGCAGCCGGCCGTGCTCGTCCTTGCAGGCGTTCGGGTAGCGCTCAGCCTTCTCGATATCCTTGACGGTGATCAGGCCGGTGCAGCGGTAGGCCTCGTCGACGACCATCAGCTTTTCGATGCGGTGTTGGTGCAACAGCCGCTTGGCCTCCTCGCGCGAGACGTTTTCATGCACGGTAACGAGCTCGTCCCTGGTCATCAGCTCGGCCACCGGCTGGCGCGGGTCGGTGGCAAAGCGGACATCGCGGTTGGTCAGAATCCCCACGAGCCGGCGCGAGCTGCGCTCGACGACGGGAATCCCCGAGATGCGGTGATCGGCCATCAGCCGCAGCGCATCGGCAAGGGTCTCGTCAGGGCGAATCGTGACCGGATTGACGACGATCCCGGCCTCGAATTTCTTCACTTTGCGGACCTCGTCCGCCTGCTCGGCAATCGGCATGTTGCGGTGGATCACACCGATGCCGCCCGCCTGCGCCATTGCGATCGCCAGCGCGCTTTCGGTCACCGTGTCCATCGCCGCCGAGATCAGCGGGATGCCGAGCTCGATTTCGCGGGTGAGCCGCGTGCTGGTATCCGTATCAGCCGGCAGCACCCCGGATGCCGCGGGGACCAACATAACGTCGTCGAAGGTAAGCGCTTGCCGGATTTCCATCGGCGGCTCCTTTCCGATGGCGGCGCACTATACACCAGCGCGCTTGCGGGAAAAGAGCGGCGCCGAGCGGGGCGCTTAGCGGCTACCGCGAAACCCGGTCGCGACGACGTAGGTCTCGGCCGATTCGGAGCGGCTCGCCGGCGGCTTGGCGTGGCGCAGCTCGATGAAATCGCGCTTTAGTGCGGTGAGCAACGTACCCTCGGCGCCGCCCTGGTACACCTTCGCGACAAAAGCCCCGCCCGGCTTTAGAATTTGCGATGCGACGGCGAATGCGTCTTCGGCGAGAGCGATAATCCGAAGGTGGTCGGTCGCGGCATGCCCGGTGGCCGGCGGTGCCATGTCGCTCAAGACAATATCGGCGGGGCCGCCCAGCTCAGCGGTGAGCGCCGCCGGGGTGGCCGGGTCACGAATGTCGGCAGAAAGCAGAGTAGCGCCGGGCAATGGCGCGGTCTCGGCGACATCGATCCCAACGACCTTGCCATAACGGCCGACGCGGGCGACGGCGACCTGGGTCCAGCCACCCGGCGCGCAGCCGAGATCGATGACACGCCGGCCCGGCCGCAGCAAACGAAAGCGCTCGTCGAGCTCGATCAGCTTGAATGCGGCACGCGACCGGTAGCCGAGCCGGCGCGCCTCGGCGACATAGGGATCGTTCAGCTGGCGTGATAGCCATTGGGTGGAGGATGCCTTGCGGCGGCGCGTGCTGCGCACCTTGACCACCGCGGACCCGCGCCGTTCCGGGCCACGCGGACGGCTGCCATCCCTCGCCATGTCAGGCCTGCATCAGGTCGAGGAGGATGCCCTCACGTACACCCCGGTCGGCGACCCGCAATCGACCGACCGGCCAGGTGGCACAGATCGCGTCGAGAACGGCGCAACCGCTGAGCACCAGATCGGCGCGCTCGCGGCCAATGCACGGATTGGCGGCGCGGCCGTCAAAGTCAAGACCGGCGAGATGGGCCGAGACGGCGGCAATCTGGTCGAAAGTGAGCATGCTGCCGTCGACCTGGGCGCGGATGTAGCGCGGCAGCGCCAGATGGATGCCGGCCAATGTCGTGACGGTGCCCGAACTCCCCAGCATCTGTACTTTGCCGGCGCGGACGTGGCGCCGGATGCGATGGTTGCGTTCGAATGGCGCAAGGCCCGCCGCCGCCTCGGCGATCATCAATCGATAGGTCGCCGGCGAGACCTCCGCACCGCCGAACCGATCGGTCAGGGTGACCACCCCAAAAGGTAGAGAGAGCGCGCCGAGAATGTGCGGGCGTCGCCGCCCATCGGGTCCGCGCGCGAGCCGCAGCCAGACGATCTCGGTCGAGCCTCCGCCAATGTCGAAGACGATGGCGTTCGGGATACGGGGATCCAGCAATGGGGCGCAGCCGGCGACGACGAGACGCGCCTCTTCCCGACTTGAGATAATCTCGATTTCGAGCCCGACCTCCTCGTCCACCTGGGCGAGAAACGCCTCGCAATTGGTCGCGCGGCGGCAGGCTTCGGTTGCGACATAGCGCCCTGCGGCGACTTTGCGGGCGGCGATCTTTTCCGCGCAAATCTTGAGCGCATCGATGGTGCGCGTCATTGCAGCATCCGAGAGGACGCCAGTCGCGGCCAGCCCTTCGCCGAGCCGGACGATGCGGGAAAAGGCGTCGACGACGCGAAAGCCGGAGCCGATCGGCCGCGCTATCAGCAGCCGACAGTTATTCGTCCCGAGATCGAGGGCGGCGAATTGGCGAGCGAACCCGCGCGCCAGGGGCGGCACAGGGGTCGCTCCGGGAAACCCTTCGGCGGCGGCGCGCTCGGGCCGCAGCGTGGCCAGCGCACCCCCGACCAGTCCCCCGCTATTGAGCGCCTTCTCCACGGCCGGCTAACCACTCCATCGAGCTCGACCGGCAATGCTAACGCAGCGCGGCGGCAAATCAAAACTCTGCGGGTAGCGCCGCACTTTGAAGTTCGAGCGACCGAAGCCGGCACCGGACTGAGTCGGCGTGCCCGGTATCGCAAGCGACCCCAGGGGCTGGATCGGATCTTGACCGGCCCAATCACATTCCACTGCCGACCAGGAAAAATTGCGTTTCGGCATCAAAAAGACCCCTAGAATCTACAAAATCCGCGTGAAATCAAAGCCGTGATACATTTTAACCGAGCCGGCCGGTAGCGGAAATTGGGCTCAATTTGAGGCCGCCGGCAGCGGACCGGCAGTGGAATTCAGCTGAGTACCTTGGACTTGCTGACGCGGCATGAATAGACTTTCTAATAATTGATGAAATAGCATTAAAAAATGGGTCGATATAGGAGGCAGGTCGGCTGCCGCAAGGGGGGCGGTCGCGACGGCATTCCGGGAAAGGCAGAGCCGCGCAGGCCGCCGCGGTGCCGATGGCTGCCGGAACATGGCGCCCGCCCCCTACACAATGGCGCGCCGGTGTGGTATCGGGTGATAGTGTCGTTGGGAGCACCGATGTCCCGGCGATTGCGGCCCCGCGGATGGGGGATCGTCTAACGGTAGGACAGCGGACTCTGACTCCGCCAGTCTAGGTTCGAATCCTAGTCCCCCAGCCAACCGAACGCCGCGGATCTCTTGACGTTTTGGCCATCGGCATTCTCCGAAAATGCGGAACAAACGGAGACGGCCGCCGCACAAAAATCGGCACAGTCGGCACAGTTTGAAACCCCAACGCCGCTGCCGGTTTCAGCTGAATTCGCGCTTCGTTCTCAGCCGCCGGGATTAATTATAGGCCCGCACAAAAACCGGCACAGTGACAAATCTCGAATAGCGAGCGCGACTCGCCGGACTTGGTTAAGGTCTCCATTTCCAAGTCATGAACCTCGATCTGTCCGACCGTCGAAACGGCCGCGCTCACGCGGCTGCTGCGCGATAAAATCGACGGCGATCGCTACCCGTTGTCGCCGCGGATCCAGACCTTGAAGGGCATCCTCGGCAAGCTCGCGCCGGAGCCGGTCCGGGAACCCTTGCCGCCGTTGAAGGTGTATGCACCGCCGCGAGCAAAGGCGGCGAGACGGCGCCGATGAAGTCCCAACCGGGTCCGCCCATGACGCTGGGTAACGCCGCCGCCGCCCGCGTGCGGTTGATTGTTTGGTGCCCGGGATTGCCGCAACCAGGTCGAGCCCGACCCGGTCGAAATGGCCGAGCGCTACGGTGCCGAGACGACCGTCCCGAATTGGCGCGAGCGGCTGGTGTGCTCGCGATGCGGCAGCCGCAAGGTCGACATGGTGGTGACCGGGACCGCGCGGCGGTAATGCAGACGCAATAATATGGATTCGATCGACGGCGGCGCCGGCGAGCGCGTCGAGCAAATCGATCCGCTTGCTGCGCCGGCGGCTGGATGGTTCCTCGTTCCGGGTCGAAACCCATCGCACGATTGGTTACGAGCTGGTCATTAACGATATCTGAGCAAGGCGGCGCTAACGGGGGAGGATCTCAACGTATATGTTGAGAACCCCGTCAGTGTCCCGGAGGTTCGAGGCAATCTCACCTCTAAAAAGGGCAGACCTAAAAGAGACATTAAAAGTCGCTTATAATGTTGCCGCCGATCGCGGAAAGGATACGCTCGGCCGCACCAAGACCACCGGGCGGCCACGAAAGAACAAACCGTCGCCCAAGCAAGACAAGGTGCAGCCCGTCGTCGACGCGCTGGTCAAGGAAGGCAAGCCGGTTCCGGCAGCGACGATCGCGCAATCATTCCGGGCGGAGAGAAGACTACGGGCAAGTATACCTGCCCGGCGCTCAGTCTGATAAGCGCCGACGATCAGAAACATGCCGCCGACTATCCAGGCGGCCGGCTCGTACACCTTCCCGTCATGTATACTTGACGGCCCTGCCACGCGCCGATCGTCACCGCGGCGACGCCGTAAGGCCGATGATGTCGCGCAGGACGTGATGCCATCGAAGTTTACCGGAGCGGGCTGTATCCGCCATCGATTAAGCCGTTTCAATCCCGCCCGTCGTGCACCCAGACGGCGTCGGCGGTTTCGCGAGCCTCACCCGCCGGCGTTTCCACCAGCGCGATGTTGCTGACCCGCGGTCGGCCGTCTGCTGCGGCCGCGATGTCGACTTCGACGCGCTGGCCGGCGCGCAATTTATCGAGCCCGGCCTGGCGCAGGGCGGTAATGTGACAGAATACTCGGCGACCATCGGCCAGCCTGACAAAGCCAAAGCCGCGGTCGTCGTTCCAGTGGTCGACGGTACCGTGAAAATCCATTTTGCAGTTCTCAGATCAGGTAAAAAAGGCGACGGCGCCGGCATGGCTGAGACCGGCGCCGTCCTCGAGCTGCAGCTGCGCTGATGGAGCCAAACCCAAAGCGCGGCCGGCCGTCGAATTCGTGCAATTAGTAGTCGCGACGGGTCAGCCGGGCGAGCTCGGCCTGTCGCTCGGCGCGGCTGTACCGCCCATGTGTGACAATGCACCGGCTGCGGGCGAGCGCGTCGCTTTGCAGATAGTCCCGCATCGCCGCCGCCCAATGCGCCGGCGACCCGCCGTTCCAGACCGGGGCCCGCGGCATCAGCGCTGCCGCTTCGGCTGCCCGCTGGCTGGCGGATGGAAACAACTGGCGGACCCGGGCCTGGCGTGCCGCAAAACTGCGGTCGCCGCCCGAGGTCCCCGGGCTCATGCCGCCGGAATTTTGCGCCAGCTGATTGGCCTGCAAATCGTCGAGCGCCGCCTGGGCGTGAATATCCCGGAAACAGCGCTGGGCGTCCCTGAGGCAGCGCGTAAGTTTGACATGCGCGCGATCGGCACCGAGCTCATTGCCGCGATCCCGCTCACGCCCGAGGTCTTCGCAGTGCCGGCTCGCGGAATCCACCAGCTCTTCGAGCCGCAGCACGTGTTTTTGCATTGCAGTGTTCCTATAGGCGCGCTGGGTAATCAGCGCGCCGACATCGGCGGGGATCGAGACCAGCGAAATTTCCAGCAGCGTGCTGCGCTTGATGTGCAGCCCGGCACGCGACCCTTTTTTCGGATCGAGCGGCTCGGCGTCGACGATGTCGAACCCGATCGACACGGCGCCGACCACACCGGATTTGACGCATCCATAAGCTTCGTCGACTGCCGCACTGGTGCCGGCCGGTGCAAATTCTGCAGTGCCGCGCACCTCGCCGTCGACCAATGCGATATGGCTGCACCGCGCGACCGGGCTGGATGGGGCGTGCTGCCACAAGACAACAGGCACCCTGCGATATTCCGACAGGTCGACCCCACTCGGTTCGAGGATGTGGCCGTCGCGCCCGAGCTTGGCAGTGACAGCCGTAAATTTGAACTCCCGCTCGCCGACCGAGCGGACCGAGCCGGGAAAGGTCTGGCGCATCACTTGGCCTCTTCCGCCACGGGCGCAGTCGCGTAATCGGCAGCGCCGCGCAAGATGAGCTGCCGCGCTTGCTCGGCGGGCAAGGCAACCTCGTCGCCGATCGCGGCTGTGGTCCCGTCCGGCAATTCGACGCCCGCGCGCAAAAACACGACGAGCCTCTGCTGCTGCCCGTCGACCGGAAATGCATCGTGCCGCACGATACGCGGCGGCCGCGGCGCCGGCTCTTTGGCGACTGCAACGGGCGCCTTCGGTTTTGGCGCCGGCAATGCTGCACGCGCCGGCGCCGGAATCGCCGCCGGCTTCGGCTTACGCGCCAGCTCGGCAAAGACGCGATCGTTCTCGGCTTGCCATATCGTCACAAGGTCCTTCAATAAAAATCCAGCGTAGGCTGGGGCTGGCAGGTTCCGAATTACTGTAGCCTCGCCGATTTCTTTGCAGGCGGCCTCGCGCAACTGCATCGCCTCGTGCTGGAGCTCGACCGCGGCGAGAATTGCCTTCTTCAGCCGGGGATAGAGTTCGAGCAGCGCGCCTTTGTGACGCGCCAGTGCCGCCGCCTGCTCGGCCGCCCTGACAGCGCCGAGCTGCAATTCGAGCTGCGGCAATGACGCGGCGCAGTGCTCGGTCACCCAGATCTGCCGCGCGATCCGATCGTCGATCGAGGTCGCCTCTTCGTAGCTCGCCGCGAGCGCGCGTTCGCGCTTGAGCCGCTCGATTTCTGCCGAGGCTTCCGCACCCTCCGTCTTCAGCGCCGAGATCTGCGCCTGCAACGCCGCCGCATCATCTTTGCCTGCGATCAGCCGCTTCACGACCGCTAACATCCCGCCTGGTTCCCGATTTCACTGCCAAACCCGGTCGTCTAGGCGCTTCGGTGGCCTTTGTGCGCGGTTTCTGCGAGCCAGCGACCACGAGGACGCCGGCGAGCGCGCACCTAACCCGTGCAGCTGACAGGCCGCGCCCGTCGTTCAAATGCAGGATCCGCCAAAGCGACCCCCGCCGCGGATCCGCCGGCGCCGGCAGGTCGCGCTCGAACCGCCAAGCCGACGCCCGATAGCGATCGATCGCAACCGCGATCGCCGACGCCATCGCCCGCCCGCTGAGCAACGGGTGATACGCGAGCGCATAGTCGCGGATCAGCCGATCGCGCTCCTCGAGCCGCCGAGCCCGCCGCCGCCAAGGTTCATCGAGGCGATCGCGCAACCACCGCCGATCCGCCTCCTCGAGCGCCGCGAGGATCCGCGCCACTCGGCCCCGGTCGTCGTCCGATTCCACCTGTGTTTCGCTGATTTGTGTTCCGTGCGAATTACTTCATAGCACTCGATCTCGGCCATTTTATGCTTGCGATGACTGCCACGAGTTACTTCCGCCCCGGCCTCTCAGGCAAAATGACCCCCTTAGCCAATTTCGCGACTTTGCGCGCGAATGCCCATTGCGGTTGCGCGCCGGCGCGCGAGGTTCCGGCGAAACCCCCTACCCCTGCCGGGCGGGTCATGACCGCTGTAACAATTCGTTTGACCCCTCCGAGCCGCCGCGCTAAGCGTTCTCACCTGGAGAACACTTAACCAAGGCTGGCATGAGCCGCGGACCCGGTCACGTCGAGCGACGAATTCTCGACTACCTCACCAACGACGAACGGGAGTTGGGCCGGACCGCCATTGGGATCGCGGAGGAGGTCTATGGCGCCCTCGATAGAAAAACCGCGCGCATTTTCGGCGGGCCCGAGCTCACCGACGCTCAGCTCGGCAGCGTGCGCCGCGCCCTTCGCAGGCTGGAAAAGCGCGGCCTCATTTTTCGAGAACAATCCACGTTCCATGGTTATAGCGAGGTTCGCTGGAAGTCGTCAGAACGACCGCGCCGGCGGCGACGCCGAGACGCCCCCCGGTTCGATTTCCCCTCATTTAGTTTTGCCAACCGTCAAGTGGACCGCGGACTTGGCGAGAGGTTTGCGAAGATCCTGGGTCTCCTCGGCAGCGATCACGCCGGCGAACGCTTGGCTGCGGTGCAGGCGGCCGAGGAGCTGCGAAGGCTAAAGGGGCTCACCTGGACCGAAATCGTCCGGGAATCGATCTTGGTCTCTCAGCCTGCCAATGGCGGGAGCGAAGACCAGCAGCAGCCCCGGCCGCGCGCCGCGCCTACAGTTGCAACCTCCCGCGACCTGCAAGGAGCCAAATCGTGAGCGACGAACGCCCCGCGATCCTCGATTTTCTGCGCGAGCGCTTCGCCCGGCAGGATGAACAATTCGACCGCATCGATCACAAGCTCGATGAGGTCGTTACCCGGCTCGCAGCGGTCGAGCGCGACGTGGCCAGCCTGCATGGCGATTTCGCCGGGGTGAAGGTCGATCTTGCTGCAATGCAGACCCGGCTCGACAACATCAGCCGGCGGCTGGATCGCATGGAACGCCGCGCCGGCCTGGTCGACGAAAACGCCAGTCCGGTATGAGCCACGGTCAGGCGCCTTTCGGGATCACCGGGGGCGGGCGGGCGCACCCATACCGCATTCGCCGTCCGCGTATAGTCGCCCGCGATCGTCAGGCGGTTTTTCTGATCACCGCCGGCGGATGAGAGGCCCCGACCCGAGGCTCGATCCCCAAACCTTGGCAGCGGGCGCAGGGGTCGCGCAGGCGCGCCCAGTAAGTCGCTGCGTGGAACAAGTTGAGGAAGTCGACCGCTTTGTCCCGGTCCGCGGGGCTGGCTTCGGTCGGATCGCGGCCGTCGCCGATCGCGACGCAGCGCGCGAGGCTTTCGATCGTGTCGAGGATCGGCATCGGCGGACCAGGGTGTCAGCGGGAGGAGAACCTTAGGTGGTGCGCGGCAGACCCTGCTGCAGGTTCGAGGCGATGCCGAAGCCGCCGCGCGGCAATGGCACGACGCGCACCTCGACCACGCTGCCGAGACCCAGCCAGTACGCCTTGATCCGGTCGGCGAGGCGCTCGGCGCCGTCGCTGGTGAGCCAGTCGGGCTGATCGGGCCGGGCGTCCGCCTCGTTCATCGCCGAAGCGGTCGCCAGCGGAAGCCCGCCCGGCCGGGTTCGCCGTAGCCCCATAAACAGAAACCGGGCGGGGGCAACCGCGGGACCGTCGTGATCGGCACCTCGAGCTCGAGGAGCTCGTCCATCGCGCGCCTGGGCCTCCTCTCTCGGCGAACCCGATCTCGAGATAACACGCCGGGCGTCGGAGGGGCGTCGTCACATTTCGTGAAACGGGCGTTTTAGAATGGAACGCGCTTTAAGCGCGGCTGCGGGCCGCGGGGGGCGCTACCGGCGGGCCTGCACCCGTGGGGTCACCCGATCCCCTCCGAGGCGGCGATCCCTAGCTATCAATCAGGCGCCGCGGGTTTTCAGCGTCACGCAGATCTCAAAGCACCGTAGCGCCCAGGCGTTGACCGACATGTTGCATTCGGCGGCGGCGGTTTCGATCCGGCTCTTTAGGGATGCTGGCAGCCGCAGGAAAATGGTGGCGGAGGTAACCCGTTCGATCGCTGCTTCGGGAGGAGAGATCAAAACGGCTTCGTCGATGATCTCGATTTGGGATCCCCGGCCAGGACCAGACTCGACCAGCTTTTCGATCACTTCCCTGCTGGTCGCTTCGAACCAGTATTTCCTGGGGACTATGGACGTTTCGGGCACCTCGATCTCGTCGTGCACAATGAAAAAGGCGCCGCCGCGGGTGATGTACACCGTGGCCTCAAAGTGAGACGCCGATAAGCGGCCTCGCCAACGCGCTGCGGGCGCCACGGGCGCGCCTCCGAGCTCGGGGTGGCTCGACGTACTCCGAAGGCGGATGTCGACGCCTGCGCGCCACCGCGGGCGTCGGGGCGGGGCGTTGCGAGCCGCAATCTCCCTCCGCATCTATTTGGTCTGACGGCCCCTTTTCCCCCTGGGGCCGCATCGAGTGCCCCCCGATCGTCGATCCGCTCCCCGAGATCCGGTCGGGGGGCCGGCCGTCTCGGGAAGATTTGGGAACGTTTTAAACCGGGATTTTCGGTCCTGGAGCGCCGCCGCCGATTGGGCAATTCGCGTTATTGGTTTGGGGTCCGGGTGCGCCGCTGGGTCTGGGTCCGTGGGCAAATCATCCTGCGGAACATGCATCCTGCATCCTGTATCCTGTATGGGCCCTTGCTGTGCGCGGGGCGATACAGGATGCAGGATGCAGGATGCAGGATGCGTTTTCGGAGCGCGTTTTCCCGGCACACACACCCGCCGACAGCTCGGTCGAGGTCAGCGGTTACGAGCGAGCGTTTTCGGCCCTTATTAAACGATAGGTTGAGGCTATCGTCGGGTGCTTGGGATCCTTGAAGCGCTCGAAGACGAACCCGGCGGTGCGGTCGTTGTCGAGCCCGTTGAGGAAGGTGCGCAGGTGTTGCGGGCCGCGGTTTTCTCGATCGGCGAGCTCGCGTACTTCGGCAGCCAAAGCCTCCGCGCCGGCGGGGCGCCGGCTCGCGGGTGAACCCACCGATCTTTGTGGTGTTCCCACCAGGTCCCGTAGATCTCGGCGAGGTTTTCGCGCGCCGGATCGGCGGCGCGGAGCTCGTGAATTCGCCCAATCGGATCCTGGCAGCCGAGTGCCAGCAGCGGATCACGAGCCCAACGGCACCACCGGCCATAGCTGCCGAACGCTTCGCCCGCCTCCAGGCGCCCGGCCTGTTCCTGTTGCCGGCCAAAGCGCCAGATTGTCAGCGCGGCGCTCAACAGCTCGCCGCGGCGCGCCTTGATGTGCGCGAGCCAGGCCTCATCCGCCAATGCGAATTTGCGCAACGCCGGAACCTCGGTCCGGGCGTCGAGACTCGTGACGATGATCTTGCGCACCAGGTCGCGGCCCGGGGTCAGCCCGTTGCCGGTTACACCGATCAGAGCGGTGCTGTAGAGCTCGACCATTTCCAGCTTGCCGAACGGCCGCGTCCGGCAGGGCCGCTCGGTCAACGCGCTTTCGAGTGTCTCGGACAGCAGGACATGGTTGTTGACGTTGTCGAGCAGCAGGCATGGGTGCGCCTCGAGCAGTGCCGCGGATATGCGCTTCTCGAGCTCCTCCGGGTTGCGCTTGCCGCCGCCCTTGGTGAACGTCCAGGGTCCCACCCCGAAGGCGGTCACCGAGACCCCGCCCAGCAGTAAACCCTTGCCGGAGCCGGAGCCCGATTGCGCGGCGTTGATCAGGATCCCCGGCGCGAGGTGTAGGCTCGCTCGGCAGACGGCACCCACGAGCGCGGTAAGCAGCGTGCTTTCGTCACGGCCGGGCGGTTGCTCCAGGTCGACAACCTCAACGTCGAGCGTTTCGCCTTTGGCGCTGGTCATCTGCTCCAGCCGGCGCGGCGCGTCGGCGAACGCAAAGGTCCGGAACGCCCGGCGCAAGGTGTGGAGCGCTTCCGTAGCCTCGGCCTTCGACGGGCGTTCGGGCACGCTGACCGCCGGGACCCTCGCGCACCACAGACCGCTTGCCGCGTCGTAGCCCTCGGCGGAGCGGATGCCGCCGTCATCGGTCAGCAGCGGCGCAGTGCTGATCCCTTCGAGCCGCGGCAGTCCCCATTTGCCTTTCAAGGCGAGATACAGCCGCGCGACCCGATCGGGCAGCATCGCCGGCTCTATCCACACCCGGCCGCCCTCCCGCTTCTTGACGACCGGGCGGAACCGCTCGTGCACCTCGAGGATAATGTTCTCGACGGCGAGGGGCACGATCTGCGGTAGGCCGTCATGTTCACCGGAGGCCACCCCGACTGGCACACCGCGCGCGAACATGTCGCCCGCTTCAACAAACGCGTCGCGGATGGCGTAGACCGTGGCCGGCAGATTGCCGCGTTCAATCAGGAGGTCGGGCTTGAGCTCGTCGACGAGCGCCGGTGCGCCTTCGACGGACAATGCCAACGCCTCGGCATCGGGCGGCTCCCCGTCGACCTCGTCGACCCAATTGCGCAGCTTGCTCTTCGGAACGTCGAACCGCTTGGCAGCGCGCGACAAGGCGAATTCAAAATCCGCTGCCGGCATCCCCGGCTTCAATACTTTGAGCCGCGCGATCTCCGCTTTGAAGTCGATCAGCGTGACCGAACCCTCGGACCCGAGCGCGCTGCCGTTACCCGTGCCGGCGCCGTTCCCCTTCATTGAGCTCCCCTATCGTGTTTGTGGTGTTCGCACTCGTGCGGAAACCGCTGGCGATCGTGCGCCGCGCCTCCGCTTCGGGCAGGCCGGCCTGCAGCGCCGCGCGAACCAGCAGCGCCTCGGCGATCGCCGAGCCGATTTCCCCTTTGCTGATGGCCTCGCCGAGGCGGCAGGCGCCCCAATACAAGGTGCTGTTGCGTTGGCTCTCGGGGGCGAATTTCACTTTGCGGATGACGCCTTCGAGCCGGCGCTGATCGAGCCTCACGGGCCCGGCCGCGACGAGCGGCGGCGCCGGCGGCCGCCACAACAGCGCCTGCAGCAGCCAATCCGGCCACGGCGCCGGCGGCGCATCGAACAGCACCGGGCAGCCGGCAGCTGGCCACCAAATCGCATAGCCGCCTTCACCCCTCGCATCGACACCCTTGGCGAGGCCCGGAGGACTCTGCCGGTTGCGCACGCCCGCGCGGTGCTGCAGCACCAGGTGCAGGCCTCCCGACCTGGTCTGGTGCGTGCGTGTCACCGGCAGCCGCGCGCGATGCGCCGCGAACCACGCCACTGCCTCAGGATGTTTCGCCGTGTCGATATCGAGCACACTCAGCCGCGAGGCCTCGCCGGTGCGCACCCCGACGAGCTCGCTCGGATGGCGGCGCCACAGCGCCGGCAGTGCGGATGGATCGTCGGTCGCGTGTTGGTGGCCGCCGGGCCCGGGTATCGCCGGGCTTTTATTCTTGCCGCACGGGATGCACGGCAGGCCGAGCGCCAGCGCCGCCTCGAGCGCCTTCATCTCGAGTGCCTTCATCATGCGTCGCTGTCTGCGAGATCTTGCGGATGCAGCCGGCGAACCGCCGCCACGACGGCAGCCGAAAACCGATGGGCCAGCTCGCGGTCGCGCCACTGCAGCACCGCGGTATAGGCAGGACGGCCATTGGCATCGGTCCGCTGTCGACCGTCCTTGTCGATTTGCGGTTTTGCCGGCAGCGCGGCCCACGCGCCGTTTCGGCCGGCGAGCACCGGCACGTCATGGATCGTCGAGCCGACCGATAATTGCACGACCGCAAAGCCGCGCAGTGCGCCCTTGCGCAGCGGCTTCCAGCTGA
Source organism: uncultured Alphaproteobacteria bacterium (assembly GCA_963703745.1). Lineage (GTDB taxonomy): Bacteria > Pseudomonadota > Alphaproteobacteria > ATCC43930 > CGMCC-115725 > AP-15. Next base: position 98,414 of record CAVPFL010000007.1, read on the forward strand.
CCAGGCGCAGCTGGCGCGGCGTCGGCCGGTCGCCGTACCCAGCCGCCGTCGCGGCGTCGACCGTCATCATTTTTGCCGCGGCCGATCAGGTGCGACGGCGCATCCGCCAGATTGTCGGATTTTTCCTATTCCGCGCCGGCGTCGGCTGGTAATATTCAAGCCGCGTGATCATTCGGATTCCCCTGGTTGGTCGCGTGATGAAATCCCGGCCAGGCGCGCCCAACGCCTGGCCGATTTAATTACGGGATCGCGTCATCGCGTCGGCTGCTCACCGCGCAGCAGCCGCTCGAAAGCCGGCTTGGGTACGCGTAGCAGCCGGCCGATCCTGATCGTCGGGATTTCCCCGCGCTTGGCCGCGTCGTAGGCCGCATCGCGGCCAACCCCGAGACGCCGGCCCGCTTCGGGCACGGTAAGGGTGTCCGTGTTCGCGCGAGATCCTCGCATCGCGGCCTCCTCTCTTCGGGCATGGTCAAGTTTCATACGCTAACGTAGGTTGCCGGGCTTGACAATCGGGCTGTAGGAGACCTTAGCTTACGCGCTGTGAGCCGACAGGATAGGGCCTGGCATGACAGAACCGGATGATCCTCGCCCACCCCGCCGCGGCCGCCTGGCGAAAGAGAAACGGGTCCCGATCAGTCTCCGCGTCACGCCCAGGATGCACGGGCGCATGACGCAAGCCGCCAATATCAACGGCCGTTCGTTGACCCAGCAGTCCGAATATTTGCTCGAGCTGGGTTTGCTGATCGAAGAGGGTCCGAGCAGGGTAATCGAGGAGCTTTATCGGGCACCCGCCCCGCCGTCGAAGGAGCTGAGCGAGCAACTGGCACGACTGCAAATCCAGTTCGCCGGGCTGCAGGGTGCGATCGAGAACGGGCTTGACCGCAACACCACTGCGGTTACCCGCTTGTGGTCCCAGCTAAGTCGGCTGGTGCCCCAGTTCGAAGCGAAACTCGCTGCCGATGCGACCGAGCTGACGGCCGCGATCGGGCATTTGCAAACCCTGACCGCGCATTTGCTCGCCGCCTTGCAGAAACTCGAAGCGATCGACCGCAGTCGCCGCGCCGAGGCTACCGACGCGCCGCCGCGCCCGCGCGCGCTACCAAAGGCCGGGTAAATGACCGAGCGGCGCCATGTCAGCGCCGCCTACCTGGCGCAGCGCACCGGGTTTTCGACACGCTGGTTTACTGCGCATGCAGTCGCCGGCGGAATACCCGGCGCCTGCCAACCGAGCGGACCAGGCGGGGCGTGGCGATTCGACGAGATTGAATTCTGGCGCTGGTGGAATTCCCGCACCAAAAAGGAGGAGAGATGGCGACCGTCTACCGACGCGGCACGCAATGGTGGGGACGTGTCCAGCGGCAAGGGAAGGATTACCGCAAGCCCCTTGCGACGACGTCTAAGGGAATTGCACAGAAGCGATTAGCCGCCTGGCTCGACGAGCTCGAGCGCACCGCCTGGGGCGAGCGGCCCCGGCACACCTTCGATGACATGGCGCTGAAATTCATCGAGGACCATTTCCCGAACCTGAAGCCAAAATCGCGCCGGCGCTATCTCGTCTCGATCGAGGTGCTGACCCCTCATTTCGAGGGGCGTTACCTCGACGAGATCACCAGCGCGCGCCTCGCCGATTTTGTCGACGCCCGCCGCAAGGCCGGGGCGAGGATCCCCGATAAGTGGCTCGGCAAACGTCGGCCGAAGGGAATTTCCCCCGGCACGATTCGGCGCGACCTCGCGTGTCTCTCGAGCATGATCGGCTGCGCGATGGAATGGGAATGGACCGAGACCAACCCACTGCCGGCTTTTCTGCGCGCCCGCAAGAAACGCGGGTTGAAGGAGGCGCCGCCGAAAACCCGCTGGCTCAGACACGACGAGGAATTGGCACTGCTCGCGGCGGCCCGTTCGGTTATGGCCGAACCTCTACTGCACGACGCGATTTGCCTGGCCATCGATTCCGGGATGCGCAGCGACGAATTATTCGGGCTGCAACGCCGCCAGGTCAATTCGACGCGCAACCAGATCGAATTGACGACCGGCACCAAAAACAGCAAGCCGCGCGAGATCCCGCTGCTGCCTCGCACCGCCGAGATTCTCGCCCGGCTGCCCGTGCATCTTCGGTCGCCTTACGTGCTGATCAACCCGGAGACCGGCACGCGCTATCGTCAGCTCAACAAAGGCCTCGCCGGCGCCATCAAGCGCGCCGGAATCGAGCCCTTGACCTGGCACGATCTGCGCCGCACCTGCGGCTGTCGGCTGCTGCAAGACCACCGGCTGTCAATGGAACAGGTCAGCCGCTGGCTCGGTCATTCCTCGGTGCTGGTGACCGAACGCGCCTATGCTTTTCTGGAGACCGAGCACCTGCACGCCGCGATCGCCAGCCAGGCGCGCCCAGTTATGCGAATACCGTAACTGCGGAAATTCCGCACTTGGCTATAAACAGTTACCGCGCTGGTAGGCTAATGCAATAGCAGGACGGCGCCGCCGCGGCCGGCCCTAGCCCCATGCCGAAAGGACCGGATTAATGGCTGACGATCCCCTATCGAACGACGCCATCGAATTCAAGCCGTGGCGCGCAGTGTGGCGCGTCCACCCCGACGCCGATCGCATGCCGATGGCATCTCCCGACGAGCAAGAACAGCTCAGGCTAGACATCGAACATAGCGGCATGCTGAACCCGATCGAGTTCCTACTCGCAGGCGATTACGAGCCCGAGGAGGAGACCGCCGACGACCGCATTGCGATGCTCGACGGGCGCAATCGAACTCGATGCCCTGGACCGGCTCGGCTACCGCTTCGCGCACCCGCCAGGCCGTGGGCCGCTAGTGCGCGACCCTGATGGTGCGGTCGAGCCGTTATTTTACCGCTGTATCCATCAGCATGATGTGCCCTTCCCGTTCGAGCGTGTCATCTCGCTAAACATCACCCGCCGCCATCTCACGACCGCGCAAAAACGCGAGGTCATCGTTGCTCTCCTGCAGGAAATGCCAGAGAGCTCCAATCGCGAGCTGGCGCGCAAGGTTGGCGTCGATGACAAGACGGTCGGAACGGTGCGGCGGCACCTCGAAGATCTCGGCAGGCTCGTTCCGCAGGAAGTGACGGTCGGGCGCGACATGCGGGCGCGCACCACGCGGCCGCGCCGGGCCGCACCGGCCGAAGGACCCGAAACCGTCAAGGTCGAGAAGGACCGCCTCGTTCGGCTCGCCGCCACACGCTACGCGCAGGACAGCGGCGACCTTTTCGCCTGGGCCAAGGACGGGCCGCAAAAGATTGCCCACGTGCTGGTGTTAGACGGCTGCGCGCAGGCCTCGCTGGCCAAGGTGCAGCAGGTTGCGCAAGCCATGCTGAACGAAGCCAAGCGCCTCGACCGGGAAGCGCGCGAGGCGCAGCGGGCCGCGCGTACGAAGGAAGGCCAATGACCCGTCACCGTCTTTGGACACCAGCACTCACGAATTTTGCGAGCCGGCACAAAAGTCGGCACAGGGGCAGCGGATTACCGGGAAATTTCCCTTGAAATCAAATGGCCTGGGCAGCCGTAACAGCGGACTCTGACTCCGCCAGTCTAGGTTCGAATCCTAGTCCCCCAGCCAATTGAAATATAGGGATTTTTTAGACTGGAAGGCCTCTCTCGAGAGGCCTTTTTCGTGTCTCTTGTCGTACCGAGCTTTTCCCGCAGTTTTCGGTTTCGTCGCGATTGGTCCGGACGACAAGCGGACGACAAGCGGATGGGCTGGCGAACCCACCATTTTTCCTTAGGGGAAGAACGACATCTGTGGCACAAACCATGAACAACCGCAATCACGGAGGTCTGCACCATGCAGAAGAAAGCGTCACCTAACGTCGACCGACAGGATTTGATGATCGGCGCGAGGCCGATCGCCAAACTGCTGTTCGAGAGCGACGACCGCGCCGCCTGTCACAAGCTCTACCGCCTAGTTGAGACAGATCGCGCCCTGCCGATATTCAGGATCGGCAGCCAACTGGCCGCGCGGCGGTCAGTACTGGAGAAAGAGTGGCAGAATCGCGAGCAACGGAGCAGCGGATCGGAGCAGTGAACACTACATCAATCCCGGAAGAGGTCGCCTGACATGGCGGGGCTTTTTTCAATCGAGCCAAAGAAAGCCGAGGTGGACGCTTCATCGAACCCTGTCGCCGCTGTTCTAGATGACCGCTTCAGCCGCCTGGCGCCACTTCACTCGCGCACTGTTGAAGCGGGGCCACACCCGCTCTGGAGTTGGTCGACTGGGTAATCTTCCTCGACGAAGAGGTGAAGGCAGGCTCGTCCTCCCCGGGATCGAGTTTTTCTAGCGGCACCACTTGTGACCCCGGCGCACCGTTCGGTAGGTAAAATCGGAAATTTGGAGGGGGTGGTGCGCGATGCGCTCGGGCGATAACTCTTCGCGATCAGCGAGGCTGCTGGGGCAACAGCCCGCGGATGCGAGCCAGGAGCGCGAGAAGGTCGAACGGCTTGAGGAGGAAATCGTCGGCGCCGGCCTCGAAGATGACGTGCTCGATGCCCACAACGGCCGACATCATGAGGACGGGAGTACGCGCCGTGACGGGATCGGCTCTGATTCGCCGGCAAGCCTCAGCGCCGTCCATCTTCGGCATCATGAAGTCCATCACCACCAGATCGGGCTGTTCGGTCGCGATTTTGGCCAGCGCCTGGAGTCCGTCAAGGGCCTCGCTGACGACGTAATGCTCGCTCTCGAGGTAGGTAGCCAAAAGTTCGACCATTATCTTAAGGTCATCAACAACAAGAATTCGGCGCTGGCGCTCGCCGAGCTCGTCTAGTCGGGCACGGATCGCGGTATAATCGAACACACTCGCAGGCATTGGCGCCTCTCCCTTCGCATCGCTGATCATAGCAAGCCGGAACCGATGCGGGCGGTGGCGATCACCAGTCGGAAGGTGAACTACGTACTTGACGCCGACGTCCGGGACTTCTTTGGCAGCGTCAGCCAGGCTTGGCTGGTCAGCTTCTTGGAACACCGGGTTGGCGACAAGCGCGTCATCCGCCTGATCCGTAAATGGCTTAAGGCGGGCATCCTCGAAGGCGGGGTCGTAACCGTAGCTGACAGTGGAACCGGCCAAGGTGCGGTGATCTCACCACTCCTCGGCAACATCTACCTGCACTACGTCTTCGATCTGTGGGCCGAACGCCGGCGACGGCAAGAGGCCCGTGGCGAAGTGATCGTCGTGCGCTACGCCGATGATCTGGTGGCCGGCTTCGACATAAGGACGACGCACGTCGTTTCCTCAATGCAGTGCGCGAGCGGTTCGCGGCATTCTCGCTGTCGCTCCACCCGGTCAAGACCCGCGTGATTGAGTTCGGCCGCCGCGCGGCGGTTAATCGCAAGAACCGCGCTGTCAGTAGACCGGACACCTTCGCGTTTCTGGGCTTCACCTTCATCTGCAGTAAATCGCGCCGGGGATTCTTCCAACTTCAGCGGAAGACCCGGCGCGACCGCATGCAGGCGAAGCTCAAGGAAATCAAGGCGGAGCTGCGACGGCGAATGCACCGGACTATCCCAGATCAGGGCCACTGGCTGAAGCAGGTCGTTACAGGCCATTTCGCTTACTATGCGGTACCCACAAATAGCCGGGCGCTCTCGGCGTTCCGGCATTACGTGACCGACCTCTGGCGTCGAACGCTCCGGCGCCGCAGCCAGAAGGACGGCTTGAGGTGGGATCGGATGACGAAACTGGCCGACGACTGGCTTCCCGCTCCGCCCATCCTTCATCCCTGGCCCGATCAGCGCTTTGCCGTCAAACACCCAAGGTAGCAGCCGGATGCCCGAATTGGGCTCGTCCGGATCCGTGCGCGGGGTGGCCAGCAATGGCCATCCCTAGTGGCCGCGGTCGCTCCGTAGGTACGGATCGCCTTCACTTTTGTCGCTCACCGGCTAGGTTTCCGTGCGTGTGGGCTCGCAACGAAAGAATTCGGTATACGTGATATTCTCAGAAAGCTTTGGTCAGCTGCAAAGTCAACCAATTTACCACTACACCGGCATTTCGCCCAGTTACAGTAGCACCGTTGTCCTGGTAATAAAAATTATAGAGAATCGAGCCGGTCAGATTCTGGGCGAAGGTATAGTTGACGCCGAGAGAGGCGTTTATGTTGTTCTGGCTCCCGATCGGAGTTCCGGTCGTCGTTGTGATCACGTTCGACGAATTGTAGTAACCGAGAGAGACGTAGCCGCTGAGGTCGGGCCTAATGTCACGACCCCAAGACAAATTCACTCCGACGCTTTTGGTAGGAATGGATGTCGTTCCAGGGGTCAACGACTGATAGTTACTGTAAGAGCCGAATAGCGAATAGTGGTCGCGCTGAATGGTTTCCGTCACGCCAAAATTTAACAGGTGCTGTCTATACACATTGTTCGTCAAACCCAGTCCCGGGCTATAGAAAGAGGTCGGCAGACCCGTATAAGCATCGACGATCGACCCGTAAGGGTCCAGGGTCGAGGTAGCAATGGTGCTCGCGAGGTATTGCGACTGCCCGCTGACCCCTTGGATCAGGTTGGCAGTGAAAAGCATCGTAGGAGTAATGTTATATTGGGCCGACCCGGTAAAACCATACACACCCTGTTGCCGCCCGTATTGTAAGGCGAAGTAGCCTGGGCCCGACCCGTATCTACCGATTGCGTAAGTACCAACGGCCCCGCCGATCAACCAAGTCGGGCCGACGAACGTCGCCGCCGGGGAAAACGGATATTGGATGCTCTGATAGCCCACCCTAGCGAGCGCTGCGATCTGCGGCGTAATGCGATACTCGAGATCGTTGAACGCACTAAACTGCGAGTTCTGGTTCGTCGTACTGGTGTTGTAGTTCGAGGCGTCGAGGGTCAGCCTCGAGAGCGTACGGCTGAAATCCTGTCCGGTGGCGGCGATAAAAGTACCTTCGTTAAAAGTACTGGACGCAAGGGTGGTCGGAGTCCCCAGAGGGGAAGTCACGACTGTTGTATTTCCGCCGTAATTGGTCGAGCTAAAGGTATACGCCAGCTGGGTGTCAACTACACCGTCGAACGAATGCCGGAAGAAAGGGGAGACGGTATTCGAGTAGACTTGCGTCTGTTGGTTTGTTGGCAGCCTTGAGAGATTTTGGAAGCCGAAGCCGGGCAAGGTGGTCGACTGCGTGACGATGCTGTTTAGATTGACGAACAGGGCGTCAGGCACAATCGTTCCAAAGCCGCTTGCATAGAGAGAACCGTAGACTTGGTTCAAATCTGTGGAGGAAGGTATATACAAGGCGGTGTTCAAATTGCCGCTAAGCACGGCTTGAAGCCGCGGCGTATCAGCTGAGATTGAGACTCCCGGTGCGATGTTGGTGTAGGCGGCGGCGTCCCGGGGGGAGGACGCAGCGTGGACGTTATCTGTAAACGTTTCGGAGACCGACACGTAAGGCCGAATCAGATAGGCGGGTGCGGTTAGATCGTTCGCCTGTAGCGGCACCACACCGAACCCGAGGGGCGCGAGGCCGAGCGGGTTAGTCAGTGCTGCCGCGGGGACCGCGGCAGCTGCGTTACCTATCGTGCCCGGCGGGTTGAGCGGGTTTGGGAAACCGAACCCGCCTCCCGGCACGAGTGGCAGGATATCGGGTCCTCCTCCGACGGGAGCTGGCTGAACCGTCGGAGCGCCACCAGTAACCGCCGGAGTTTCAGATCCTCCGCCGGCGGGACCACCACCTCCGGCAGGTGGAGCTTCCGGTCCGCCCTGCGCCACTGCGGGCATCGCCCGCGTGACGCCCGCCAGCACCACGAAAAGGAGTATCGAACCGAGACGCCGTTGCCGAAATGCGCGCGCTCCAGCGAAATTACGCAGGCCGGTCCGAACGCAGTACATAATTGTCACTACCTCGAAAATAATACTATAAGAGACAAGATGCTCGCTGGCCATCGCATCGCTCTCACTTGGAGTTAGGCTGATCCGTGGGCAGGCGTTGAGCATACTCAGACTTGCTTCGAACTACCTCCCGTGTCGGGTATGCTTCGACGGTGAAGACAATATGTCCGACGAGCGAAGCGAGCGCCGCGGCGCGTTCGATAAATCCACTCGATAAAGCCATTTACGACAGGCCTACCGGTTGCAGGCCGATATTCAGCATGAGCAGCGCTCCCCCCGACCAGAGTAAAAACGCTCGCGGGCTGCCTCGATCGAATACTGACCGACAAAACCACGTATGCGAAACTGCTCCCCCGATCACCCGGTTTCGCTGTAGCTACTCATCAACAGAGCAGCGCTATAGCACCAAGAACCAAGGTGTGCAAAGTAGTTTTGGTTTCTCGGTTTTCTTTGAGGACAACCGGCGTTCGGCGCATCACGCTGATTGCCGTTAGCTCGAAACTTGGCTATCTCACTCTGCCGTCCTCGAAACGGACTTGGCACCCGACCGTGCAGGTCCGGGAGCGAGGCGATAGATTTTGATTGCGCGTCTCACTCCGACAAAAAAGCGATGCGCCTCGATCGCCTACGTTGCACATGCAACACTGCGGCAAGCCGTCTTAGTGTCTGAATCTGAATCGGAATGGTTGTATTTTGTCGTAGAAGCATTGCGTAAGGGTCAAGCCAATCTCCTGATGAGGAGCTGTACAGAGGAGATGTAGACCCACGCCTTGGCGCTGGCAATCGACGCTTCGAAATCCTTCGCCAGGCGACGGTTTCGATTGAGCCAAGCCAGGGTTCGTTCGACGACCCAGCGGCGCGGCAGCAATTGAAAGCCAGCAGCATCAGCGGCGCGTTTGACGATCTCGATGGTCCACTTGCCGAATTTGGCGAGAGCTTCACGCAGGTTGGTGGCGTTGTAGGCACTGTCTGCAAACAGATGGCGTAACCAGGGAAACAACTGGTGGATGGCTTCAATGACCAGCACCGCACCATCGCGGTCTTGGACATCTGCCACCCGATCCCGAAGATCCTGAGGACGCGCATTCGCCCGATGGAGCCGTGATTTTCAGCGCCTTTTGCGGCAGTTCTCAGCTAAGATTAAAGGGCTTGCGGTGGGATCGAATGGGCCGCGATGGCGGTTACCGATCAGCAGCTATCGCAGCGCCTCTGGGAGGAGCACATGGTCAGCACGAGTCCGGATTTCGATGCTATTGTCATCGGCGCCGGGTTCTCGGGCATGTACATGCCAAAGGCGCTCGCGACCGGCTCGGACTCAGGGTGCGGGGTGTACGAAACCGGAGAAACCGTCGGCGGCACCTGGTACTGGAACCGCTATCCCGGAGCCCGGTGCAATTCCTAGGCCTACGTGTATTGTTTTACCTGGGACAAAGGGCTGCTGCAGGAATGGGAATGGTCGGAACGCTATCCGGAGCAGCCAGAAATCCTGCGCCATCCACCATATCCAGTCGCGACGATCGCCGGGAGCTACCCGCAGCGCGCGCGGGTCCAACATAGCGTTGCAATCATTGCGTGTTAGGGCATCGCGTCTCTCTCACGGGCTTGCCCTGTGAAACTCAGACTGGCAAAAGATCCCTATGCTGAAAGCACACCAGGCCGTCTTGGAGCTCGGCGGCCGTGAGGTCGTGATCACGAACCCCGACAAGCCATTCTTTCCGCAAGCCGGCCACACCAAGCTTCACCTGGTGAAATACTATGCGGCGGTCGCGGAGGGCGCACTGCGCGGCATCGCGGGGCGGCCGATCGTGCTCAAACGCTATGTCGATGGCGCCGCGGGTGAGCCGTTCTTCCAGAAGCGGGCCCCCGAGCAGCGCCCCGAGTGGATCGAGACGGTGGAGCTGCGCTTTCCGTCGGGCCGGACGGCGCGAGAGATCGTCGTGCGCGACGCGGCGCAGCTTCTGTGGATGGTGAACCTCGGGTGCATCGATTTGAATCCGCATCCTGTGCGCGCCGACGACCTCGAGCATCCCGACGAGTTGCGCATCGATCTCGACCCCGGCCCGGGGGTGAGCTGGGACTTTGTGCGGCGGGTGAGTTTGCTCGTGCGCGAGGTTCTCGACGAGCACGGGTTACGCGGCTGGCCCAAGACCTCGGGCTCGCGCGGTATGCACGTCAACGTGCGTATCCAGCGGCGCTGGAGTTTCGAGCAGGTGCGACGCGCAGCGCTGGCCCTCGCGCGTGAGGTGGAACGGCGCGCGCCCGAACTCGCAACTAGCAAATGGTGGAAGGAGGAACGCCACGGAGTGTTCCTCGACTACAACCAGAACGCCAAGGACCGAACCGTGGCCTCGGCCTGGTCGGTGCGGCCCACACCCGACGCGCGCGTGTCGATGCCGCTAGAGTGGGACGAGGTGGCCGACTGCGATCCGGCGGCATTCACGCTGGCCACGGCACCGGCGCGGTTTGCGGAACGCGGCGACGCGTCGGCCGGCATCGACAGCGCGGCGGGATCCCTCGACGCACTCCTCGAGCTGTCTGCATCGCAAGAGGCTGCAGGCCTCGGAGACGCACCGTGGCCGCCGCATTATAAGAAGCAAGGTGACGAGCCGCCGCGCGTGGCACCATCACGACAGAAGGCCTCGGGGGCCAGCACTGAACGCCGCGGCCACCGCAAGTCCACCCAGCCGCTCATCACCGTCGCCAAGGCGGCGCTCAAGGCGGAAGCACTCGCCGGCCTCGAACGCTGGAAGGCCCGGTATCCGGCAGCGGCGGCGCGGCTCCACCTGGACGATGTCCTCGTCGACGCGATGCGCGGGCGATCAACCAACTGGACTCGCATCCGGATCAATCTGCGCAACGTTCCCGAGGGCGAGCGCCCGCCGGAAGATCCGCCCGACCCTGACTATGATCCCTGGCCCGCGGCGCCGCGCGGCTGACTACCGTGGTGTCTCTCAATCGCTATGACGATTCCTTCGGGAGTTCAACATACGCTGCCAAAGGCAGCCCTCCCCCTTGATGGGGGAGGTTGGGTGGGGGTGGTCGCGCCGCAGTATAACCGTTGAAACAGAAGGCTTTCGATCGCCAAGAACCCTGTCTTTGCAGTAAAAAGAAGATGCTTCATCTTCGTATTCTGCTCACCAACGGACTGAAGTCTATGGCGCTCGCATGTCAACGGCCACGACGTTTGACCGGGCGTCACCCCCACCCGACCCTCCCCCATCAAGGGGGAGGGCTTTACTACGTCATCCTATGAAACACTACTTGAGAGACACTATACTAGGGTCGCGCGCGCCGAAAACGCGGTCCAGCTCGTAGGCGGGCGTGACTTCCAACTGATCGTAGCGGCAGTCCTGCGGGCCCTTGTCTGGACGCCAGCGCAGGAACTTCGCGGCATGTCGGAACCGAGTCCCCTGCATGTGGTCGTACGCGACCTCACAGACGCGCTCCGGCCGGAGCGGCTCCCAGCTCAGATCTTTCCCGCGGTTCCACCTGCTGGTCGCGCCGGGTAGCCGCTGTCCCTTGGTACTGGCTTCCTCCTGTGCCACGGCCCAATCCCGCCAGGGATGGTCTTCGAGCGCGTCGGCGCGCAGCGGCGTCAGCTCGACGACGAGCTCTTTGCGCACCGTGGCCGTGAACGCCGCGGCGACCCCGACATGGTGGAGCGTGTGATCGTCGTCGTACAGGCCGAGCAGGAGCGAGCCGATCATCGTGCCGGCGCCCTTCTTGTGCCAGCGGAAGCCGGCGACCACGCAGTCAGCCGTGCGCTCGTGCTTCACCTTGATCATCGTGCGTTCCCCGGCGCGATAGGGCGCGTCGAGACGCTTTGCCATGACACCATCGAGCCCGGCGCCCTCGAAGCGGCGGAACCAATCCGCCGCAAGCGCTTGATCGCACGTGGCCGGTGAGAGGTGCACCGGCGGCGCCGCGCCGGCCAGCACGTGCTCGAGCCGTTCGCGCCGCACGGCGAGAGGCGCGTTGCGCAGGTCATCGTCGCCCAGTGCCAGCAGATCCCAGGCCACGAACGAGGCCGGCGCCTGCGCGGAGAGCAGCTTCACCCGCGACGGGGCGGGATGGATGCGCAAGAGCAGGGTCTCGAAGGCGAGCCCACCGACCCCGACGATCACGATCTCGCCGTCGACGACGCAGCGTTCGGATAGCGTGGCGGCCAGTGGGGCGATGAGCTCCGGGAAATATCGGTTCATGGGCTTCTCGTCGCGGCTCTGCAGTAGGATCTCGTCGCCGTCGCGAAACACCAGCGTGCGAAAGCCGTCCCACTTGGGCTCGAACTGCCATCCCTCGCCGCCAGGCAAGGCGTCGGCGGCGCTGGACAACATGGGGGCAAGAGGTGGAGCGAAGGGCAGGCGCATGGCTCAATACTCGAGGAGGTGTCTGACACCTTGACACGCTCCTAAGATACCGAGTCTGACCGTTATTAGCGTGCTTTGTTGAATGCGTCGATGTTGGTTTTCATCTTCTCATTTCTCGGTCCTGTCCTATAGCATCACGCCACGGCCAATGGCTGGACCTGTGGGCCGGTGTGACGGAGTGCTGCAGTTTACTGGCCGGGCATCGAGAAATCACGGGTGGAGCGGAGGCGTCTATCGGAGAGTTCTCAGTTTCCAAATGTTGAACCGCAACGTCGACCAGCACCTTAAATGCGTCGCCACTTGGCTCATCGGCGAGTGAGCAAGATCGGGCTGCACGTGACACAGAAACATACCAAGCGATGGCGACGCGCTCGTGTTTGCCACGATCAAGCCGAAGTGGTACCAAACTTGGTAGAAAGTGCGAGGGAGGAACGTATGGACATCGCGATGGCAGCCGTAAGCGTAGCGGCCACCCCACCTTGCGACCGGCACCAGCGGGGCGATGATCGGGCCTTTCCAGGAGGGAGGGCCTGATGGCTGATTTGCACCATAATTATACAACGGAGCCCGACACCTTTCGGCGGATAGAGGTGATCACGGGGGTGGCGCGTCGGCGGCGCTGGCCGCGGTCGGAGAAGGCGCAGATCGTGGCCGAGAGCTATGCGCCCGGTACGAGCGCCACGGCGGTGGCAGTTCGCCACGGGCTGCATCGCAATCAGATCTTCGCCTGGCGGCGCCAGTTTCGTAACCGCGCGGCGCTGATCGACAATGCGGTGCCGGAGTTTGTCCCGGTCACGCTGGCGTCACGGATCGGGTCTGGCCCGGCCATGGGCGGTGAGACCGGTCGGATCGAAGTGATTGCCGGTGGGATGACGATCCGCGTGGTCACCGGGTTTGACGCCGGCGATCTGCGGCGGGTGCTGCAGATCGTCCGCGAACTGGCATGATCGCGATCCCGGCCGGGATGCGCATCGCGGTGGCGAGCCGGCCGGTCGATTTCCGCAACGGCCTGGACGGTTTGGCGGCGCTGGTGCAGCAGGTGTTGCGCGAGAACCCGTTCGCCGGCGACCTCTTCGTGTTCCGGGCGAAGCGGGCGGACCGGGTCAAGATCCTGGCCTGGGACGGCACGGGTCTGTGTCTGTTCCAAAAGCGCCTGGAGAAAGGTCGCTTTGTCTGGCCGCCGGTGCAGGACGGGGCGATTCGCCTGAGCGCGGCGCAACTGGGGTTGTTACTGGAGGGTGTGGACTGGTCGCGGGTCCGGCCAAAGCCAGTGATTGCCCCAGTATTGGCGGGCTGATGGGGATAACTCTGCGTCTGGCCGATCAACGGCCAGTACAATTCATGCATGCTCTTTGACACCGAGCCCGTGCAAAATCCCATCCGGCTCCAGGCGCGGCTCGCTGTCCTGATGTCGATGCTGGAAGCGCAGAACAGCGCCGTCGAGCAGCTGCGCGTGGAGCGCGACACGGCCAATGCCGAGGTCGAGAAGCTGCAGCTGATCATCAAGCAGCTGACGCGCAGCCGCTACGGGGCGCATTCGGAGAAGCTCGATCCGGATCAGCTGCAGCTCGGGCTGGAGGAGGTCGAACAGTCGCTCGGCGCCGCCCGGGCAGTCGTGAGTGAACCGCCAACCGACAAGAAGGCGACCGGCGAGCGCAAGCCGCCGCAACGCAACCGCGGCGCCCTGCCGGCGCATCTGCCGCGGGTCGAGATCGTCATCGATGTCGAGGACAAACGGTGCCCGTGCTGCGGCGGCGCAATGCACGTGATCGGCGAGGACGTCGCGGAGATGCTCGACGTCGTCCCGGCGCTCTACCGGGTCAAGGTGATCCGTCGCCCGCGCTACGGCTGCCGTGGCTGTGAGTGCGCAGTGGTGCAAGCGCCCGCACCGGAGCGGCCGATCACTGGCGGCATGGCGAGCGAGGCGGTGCTCGCCCAAGTGCTAGTCGCCAAGTACAGCGATCATTTGCCGCTCTACCGCCAAGCGCAGATCTTTGCCCGCCACGGCATCGATCTCGACCGTTCAACCCTGGCGAACTGGGTCGGACGCGCTTGCTGGTGGCTGCGTCCGCTAGCCGAGCTGCTGCTCGGCACGGTGCTGTCGTCGCCCAAGATCTTTGCCGACGACACGCCGGTGCCGGTGCTCGATCCCGGGCGCGGCCGCACCAAGACCGGGCGGCTGTGGTCCCCGGCCTGCGCCGGGGCAGGCTCTATGCGCGGGACGACCGGCCATGGCAGGGCCCGCTGCCCCCTGCTGTCGCCTATGTTTACAGCGAGAACCGCCAAGGCGTGCATCCGAGGAGCCATCTGGCTGAGTTCAGCGGAGTGCTGCAGGTCGACGGCTATACGGGGTTCACTCAGCTGACCGGCGAGCGGCCAGTGGTCGAGCTCGCCTTCTGCTGGGCCCACGTCCGGCGCAAGTTCTTTGACTTCCACCATGCCACCGGCTCGCCGATCGCGGCCGAGGCGCTGCGGCAGATCGCCGAACTCTACCAGATCGAGGCGCGCATCCGCGGCCGCCTGCTCAATGACCGGGCCCGCATCCGCCAGGCGGAGAGCCGGCCGCTGGTTGACGCCATGAAGACCTGGCTCGAGCGGGAGCTCGGCCGCATCTCGGCCAAATCTGCCCTCGCCGAGGCGATCCGCTACGCGTTGCGCCATTGGAAGGGGCTCGTCCTCTTCCTGGATGACGGCCGCGTCGAAATCGACTCGAACACCGTCGAGCGCACCATCCGGCCGATCAAGCTTGGCGCCAAGAACCATCTCTTTGCCGGTTCGGATGGCGGGGCCGAAAGCTGGGCCGTCCTCGCCTCGCTAATCCAGACGGCCAAGCTCAATGAGGTCGAGCCGTTCGCCTATCTGCGCGATGTGCTCGAGCGCATCGTCTCGGGCAGGACCAAGGCCAATGGTCTGAGTTCTCTGCTGCCCTGGGCGTGGAAGGCCTCAAAGATCCAGGCGGCGGTCAATATCTGACGCCCGTGGGGCGGTCGCTACGCTTACTTTTCACCGCTGTCTCCGCTGCCTGGTGGTCGGCGAAGATGGCGATGACTGTGTCAGCTGTTTCCATGTAATCCTCTTTCAGTGCAGAAATTCCAAAAAGCGCCGGCTAAATGGCCGGCAGCGATGCCGGCCGTTTGCCATTTCGGGTTGGAATGAAGCTTACCAAACACCGATGCTAACGCCCGGATCGGCGGATCCCCACCACGTCAGTAGCGGTATCCATTGTAACCGGTTCCGTAGGAGAAAGGTGTCCGGCTATACGGCGCGTAGACAGGTGTGTCGTAGCTGGATCCGGTGTAGGCAGGTTGGTTGTAGCCATATCCGGTGCTGTCGTATCCGTTGTAACCGGATGGAATGCAAGCCGACAGGCCCGCCACCAATCCAACGACTATCGCCAGGTTTTTCAGCATCGCAGACTCCATTCGCGAAAGCGACTCGTTGCATCGGATTGCCGACGCCATCGCCCGAGGCAGCTTTAGACGTATACACATGGGAAATAAATTCTATAGATACAATGTAATAATTTTCCACTAGGTAGAATTACTTAGACTATGACAGTTATCTTTCGGCTTATTGCAGATTTTAATAGGTAGATTCTGCGGGAAGACGGCTTCGCCGCCGAGAAGTTTACGGCACATGCGACGCGGACGGCGGACGGCGCAGCGTGCGCGAAGGCATTCTCGTCAACGTCGACAATGTGGTGGCCACTCCCCACATCGGCAACCGATCCGACAGGGGGTTGTCGTTGCGCGATCTCGATCGCGCCGTCGCGCGAATTCACGAGGAGCAGCGCCGGCTGATTCTCCTGATTGGTCTCGAAGGCGCTTCGTATGAGGCGGCCGCGAGAATAATCGACGTGCCGATCGAGACAGTCCGCTCGCGCGTGTCAGGTGGTCGCGAGGCGATCCGCAAGCTTATGGACCGGAGGGATGGAATGGAGGCGGCGAGCGGTGCGGCGTTCATGAACGCAAGTGCCGAAGCCTCGTCCTGGAAGATGAGCCAAACCAGAATTCTTTTCGGGTGCCGATGTACCCGTCGGAGCCCAGTCGATCACCAACGGGCGGCGCGGCGATGCCCGCGGCGGCGCGTCTCGCCCGTGCCGCTGTCACTGCTATTGTGGATCGGGCGAGCACGCCGCGCCGCGCGCGGTTTGGCGCTCGATCTCCGCGTTCAGTTCCGCCCCGGCGAGGATGACGTAGGCAGTCAGATAGAACCAAAGCAGCAGAATGATGACGGCGCCAAGCGAGCCATAGGTCTTGTCGTAGCTGCCGACCTTCGAGACGTAGGTCGTGAAGGCGATCGAGCCCAAGATCCATAGCGCTGTTGCCGCCACCGATCCCCAACTGATCCATTGCCATTTCGGCTCTGCCCGATCGGGCGCGTAGCGGTAGACGATTGCGAGCGCGATGGTGACGATCCCGCCCAGTATCGGCCAGCGGACGAGCGCCAGAACAGCGCCCCAAGCGTCGGACACCGGCAGCAAGGCGAGGGTGGCGGGCAGTACCGCCACGAGCGCAAGCGCAGCGATGCCGAAGAGCGCGAGGCCGGCGCCGAGAGCCAAAGCGTGAAGGTTGAATGAGACGAATCCTCGCTTCTCCTCCTCGCCATAGCAGATGTTGACGGCGGTCATCAGCATCCCGGTTGCCGACCACATGCTCCAGAAGGCGAGCAGCACGCCGACGATGAGGCCGATGCCAAACCGTTTGGTCGGTCCTTCGACAAGGGCTTGTAGCCACGTGGCGATGAGTTTGACGGCTTCCGGCGGTAACACGCCCTGCATGGCGGTGATCTGCCGCGCCACCATGTTAGGGTCGGCGACGAGGCCGTAAAGGGAAACTACCGCCGTGAGCGTCGGAAAGAGGGAGAGGAGCGCTTGGAAGGCCGCGCCGGCGGCGAGGGCCGAGAGGTTGTCCTTGCCCATCCGCCGCCGCGTACGCGCCAGGATCGCCCACCATTTTGCCATTCGGACCGACCGATGGAAAAGCTATTCGTCCGCCGCCCGGCCGCGCTTGATCGCGGCAGAGAAGCGGATGTTAACCTTCCGCGCTCGGGTGATCAGCGCAGCCCCAAGAAGCCTGTGACCATATGACCACGAGAGCCTCTAAGACGGGATTCGCCAGATCAAAAGCTAAAGCTATGGATCCCGAAATAGCCGGCAACCAAAATTACGACGACCACTACGCCAATGATAGTGAAGATGTTTATTCTGCTCTACTCCCGTTCCATGATTATAGCGCGGCGTGCTCGCTCGCCTTATGTATCCGCCGCTATTAAGTTACTAGCGTCATTCCGTCATAGGTGGCTCGGTTCGACGGAGGCTAGCAAATACAAGTCATTTTTATCGCCACCGCCTATATCCCCAATAGCCGCCCCCTCCGAAGAGCAGAAAGACCACGAGGACAATAAGAATGAGATCCATAGCTTCCTCCAAAATTTCTGGCGGGAAATTTCCCTCCTGCACATATGGGTGCAGAATAACTATTCACTAGCCTCGGATTCTACCTAGTACTATTTTAACGGGGACGGTAATGAGGCTAAGTACTTTCCGAGTTTGGCGCAGCCGCCCCCGTCCCGACACAGTGGCGTCGACACACGGAACTTATATCCACCGTAGGAGTATGTAGTCATGGATAAGGATCGGATCGCGGGAGCCGCGAAAGAAATCAAGGGCTCGGTGAAGGAGACCATTGGCAAGGCGGTAGGCGATGCCAAGCTGCAGTCTGACGGCAAGGCCGACAACGTTGAGGGCAAGGTTCAGAACGCTATCGGCGGTCTCAGGGACGCGCTGAAGAAGTAAGGACCACATGTGCCCTTCGACACGCTTCAACTACCGTAAGGGCAACCAGCCGGGGAAAACATATTATGAAGAGGATGATGGTTCTCGCGAGTGCAGCAGTCATCGGCGTCGCTGTTCTCTCGGGCGGCGCAGGAGCGCAAGGCACGCCGCAGACGGTAGAGCTCGTCAAGGTTGACGTGCAGAAGCTGGCGGCCGGCTATCGCGCGTCCAAGGTCATTGGCAGCAGCGTCGTCAACGATGCCAACGAAACCATCGGTAAGATTGACGACCTTCTCGTGAGCTCCGACGGCAAGCAGCCATATGCCGTACTGTCGGTCGGTGGGTTCCTGGGCATGGGCACTCGCCTGGTTGTCGTCCCTTATGAGACGCTAAAATTCTCCGACAATAAGGTGATACTGCCGGGCGGCACCAAGGAAGGGCTCAAAATGCTGCCGGAGTTCAAATACGCTACGGGCTGATCCCCGGCAGGAGTTGCAAGAATAGAAGTTCGCGTGGCAGAGGATGTCGAACGGGGAAGCGTGATGAGCGATACGTCTTCGAACCATGCAACGAGCATGGAGCCGCCCGTGACAAAGGCCGGAGAAGCAATCGGCGAGCACGTTAAGAGCGTCACGGCTGCTACCGCCTCAGCCGCCGAGAGGCCGTTGATGGTGGCTCTGGTCGGCTTCGCGCTCGGCTACCTCGCGAGTTTGTGGATTCACGGAAGGGGCGGCAAACCGGGAAGAACCGCTGACGATAAGCCGAGCGCCAAAGCGCCTTCGGCATAGGAGATGAAGGGTGGCATCTCAGGGAACAAAAATCGGCGGACCTTCGATCTCTTTTGTGACCTGAATAAGACGCCAGCAGGTTCTCTTGAGCCTGAAGTGGGAGCAACTCGGAAGACGTAGGTAGTTTCCGAATCTACCGTAGGCATCCGCCGCGTGTTATCGGTGCCGGCCAAGGTAGTCGATTGAGATCAATTCACCATTATCTTGGACTGAGAAAGGGCACCGACATGACAACAGGCTGCAAGATTATGACGAGCGTGGCCTTCTCGGCCGCATTTCTGACGGCGATCGCGACCATGCCGGCCGCTCGCGCGCAAATGGGCACGAGCGGGGCCGTGGTGGTGACCAATGGTCCGCAGATCGATCCGGGCGATAGGTCAGGCTCTTGGTCGGCGCAGCAGAATGTGCACGACAGCGAGCGTTATGAGGCGGTGGTGCACGCTAACGGCAGCTTCCGCGCCAATCGCATCAGCAAGGAATGCGGGCCGATCAACGATCCGCAGCTGCATGCCAATTGCGTCGCGAGCTTTGGCAAATAAGGGGCTTTGTCCATGTCCAGCCGCGACTACCGGCATTACTGCTGAGCAGCTGCCAATTCTACCTCGGAAACGAGCGCCGGGGATGCCTGCTAGTACTACGTTGTGTAAATCGGCGAATGTCGCAGCCACATCGCTCTGCGGTATCGTCACTCCCGCGCAAGCGGGAGCCCAGGGCCGAGTTCAGAGCAATAAGCCCTGGATGCCCGCTTTCGCGGGCATGACGAGAAAGCCGCCATCACAACACTAACTTCGGCAACGAGGTACTAGGCTTGGCGATCAGGCGATCGACCAGCTCGGCAAGGAACTCTAAACGGAGGAACAGATGGACCTCATCCTGATTATTATCATACTTCTCCTCCTCTTCGGGGGTGGTTTCGGTTATTCCCGGTGGGGATATGGCGGCGGCATTGGTATCGGCGGTGTTTTGCTGATCGTGCTAGTGGTCTATTTGTTGGTCGGACACGGAAGATTGTGATCTTTGCGCCTCCCGACGCGTCAGCTTGCCGAGGAACAGCACGGGGGTGAAGGGCGAACGAGATATCGGCGCCGACGCCCGTTCGCGAGCCCTGCTCCACAAGCCGATCCGGATTGCGACCTCGGCCTCCATCAGTGAGCCACATCTACCGAGTGGAGAGCTCGGCGCTCTCTACACACCGTCCCACCTGCGAGACCTCTGCCATGTCCGACACCGCCGCTCCGGCCGCTGACACTCATCATCCGGTGGAGGTCCATGCCGCTGGTACGCCTCTTACCGGTCTGGGGACCCTGGCCGTCGGAGTTATTGCCATTGCGGCGCTCTACTTCGGGCGGGAAGTCTTTGTCCCGATGGCCCTCGCCCTCCTGCTGAGTTTTGCGCTCCGGCCGCCGGTGCTGCTGCTGCGCCGTTGGCATGTCAATCGCGTGCTTGCCGTCATTGCCGTGGTCGTGCTGGTCTTCTCCGTGATTCTCGGCATCGGCGCGCTGATCGGCAGCCAGCTTGCGCACCTGGCCGAGAACCTGCCCGGATACCAAACAAACATTACAGAGAAGATCCATTCGCTTCGGGACACGACGGCGAGCAAGGGCGTCGTCGGGCGTGCCACGACGATGCTCAGAGATCTCGGCAACGAGATCACTAACCCCCGAGAGAAGGCGGGGCGCCCGGCCGCGAACGGACCTGCCGTCCTCGCGCCGGGTGTCCAGCAGCAAAAGCCGGTTCCCGTCGAGATCCGCCCATCCGACCCGACCCCTATCCAGCTGATCCTGGAGGTCGCCGGGCCGCTGCTTCAACCTTTGGCGACGGCCGGCATCGTCCTCGTCTTTGTGATATTCTTCCTGCTGCAACGACAAGACCTGCGAGACCGCTTCATTCGGCTCGCCGGTGCGCGCGATCTGCGGCGCACGACCCAGGCGCTGGACGACGCCGCCCACCGCCTCAGCCGCTATCTACTGGTGCAGACCGCGATCAACACTGGCGTCGGCGTGTTGGTGGGGACCGGGCTGTGGTTCATCGGCGTGCCAAATCCGGCCCTTTGGGGCATTCTCACGATGCTCTTGCGCTTCGTCCCCTACATCGGCCCGGTCGTTGCCGCCGCATTTCCGGCAGCACTCGCCGTTGCCGTCGATCCGGGATGGGCGATGATGTTCTCGGCCATTGGTTTGTTCCTGGTCGTCGAGCTCATCACCGGTTATGTCATCGAGCCCTGGCTCTATGGCCACAGCATGGGGCTTTCCGGCGTCGCGGTGCTTGTCGCCGCCGCTTTCTGGACATTGCTCTGGGGGCCGATCGGGCTGCTTCTGTCGACGCCGCTGACGATGTGCCTGGTTGTGCTGGGGCGGCATGTCGAGCATCTGCAGTTCCTCGAAGTGTTGCTCGGCGATCGGCCTCCACTGGCGCCAGAGGAGAGCTTTTATCAACGCATACTGGCGGACGACCCCGACGAAGCCGCGCATCAGGCCGAAGCGTTCCTCAGGGACAAGCCCTTGTCGGTCTATTATGACGAGGTCGCGATCAAGGGGCTCGCGCTGGCTCAGCTCGAACGTCAATCGCGGCGCGCTCGATCACACCCACCGGGTAGCGATCAAAGAAGCTGTCGAATGGGTCATCGACGACCTTTCCGACCATGACGACGCAACGCCGCCCACCCTCGAGGAGGGAGAGCCCGAGGTGCCAGCGCTGTCGTCGGTGCTCTCTCCGGAGGAACTCGCGCCCAGTTGGCGGGGGAACGCGGTGCTGTGTGTCGCCGGGCGCGGATCGCTCGACGAGGCATCGGCCGCAATGCTGGCACAGCTTCTGGAAAAGCGCGGGATCGGCGCCCGCGTGGTGCCGTCCGCGGAGGTTTCGGTCGCGAACCTGGTTCGGCTCGATGTGAGCGACGTGCAGATGGCGTGTGTTTCCTATCTGGAACCCGGCAGCTTCGCGAACCCCCGCTACCTCGTCCGGCGCTTGCGGCGCAGAGTGCCGCAGGCGAAGATCGTCGCCGGGTTCTGGACGTTGGGGGCGCAGGATGCCGAGGAGCGGGATGCGCTTGAGGCCACGGGGGCCGATTGCGTCGTAACCTCGTTACGGCAGGCGGTGGAACAGGTCGTCAATGCCGCAAAGGAGGCCGCGAGCGCCGATCTCGAGGGTGAAATCCGGGCGGCCCCCGTCGAACTCCCAGCGGCGGCATCTAGTGATTCGATCGTGGAATTTCCCGTTTTATTCGATCAATCCCAGCGTCCCAAAGCTGTTCATCAAGAAGCCCACGCTGGAGATGCCACCGGCACCACTAAGTAGAATCCGAGGCTTTCTACGTCGTTATTCCGAACCCACATGTTAGGAGGGAAGTTCCCCGAGATATATTTTGGAGGAAACTATGACAACCATTCTGATTATCGTTGTGGTTCTCATGCTCTTCGGAGGCGGTGGTTATTACGGATACCGCCGGCGGTGGTAACAACGGATTGTGCTTCGTTGTCGACAGCCTGGTCGGTGAATTATGTGACAACTCGCGTGATAACGAATGTCCAGGAGATCTAACCCGTGATTTAATTGTTATTCATAGGCTCGGGGCTCGAACCTTCGCCCTGAATCTAGGCCAGTTTTCTGGTTGTCCCCCTCATTGGGATCTCGACGAAATCCCGGTCATCGGCCGGGTTTTCAATTCTGAGCCGTCAACGTCGACATCTGGGCATCCGGGAACGCTCGCTGCAATCGCTCTTCTCGTCCGGGTGCTTTCCCCGAGTGGGGGTGATCGTTTCTGAGTAGTTTCCGAGGCTGTTTTGAGTCGATTTCTGATCTACATAAATATTCGTAAACAAAATAGGTTTCAGAAGTAAAATTCAATGAAATACGAACTCTTCTGGCTTCTTGGTGTTCCCATCCCGTTTCTGATCATCGTTTTCCTCATTTTCCATTGACAGAAACCTACTCATAACGCCGTTTACAAGCAGACCCGGAGCCAGCCGATGACTTTTACTCTAAATCCAGCGATGTTACAACCGATCGTGGCGCTGCTCGCGGGCATACTAATTCTCTTCATTCCACGAATCTTGAATTTCGTTGTCGCTATCTATCTCATATTCGTGGGCGTGACGGGGTTATGGCCTCACCTTCTATCCGCCCTTCCGCACTGAAGGGTCGATGGGAAGCCACGGCACGCCTCACGCCGCTACAGCCGCAAACAAGCTCGGTGGTGTTTTGATCACCAAACTGCGGCGCACGGCTCGGACCGCGCTGGAGCACCCGCGCCGAAGGCCGGGCTCTCTCTAGGCCACGAATGACAAATTCCGGTCGAGAGACAGACTCGCCGGAGTCTGTCTCTCTTGGGAATTTCTCGATTGTAGGTAGTGTCCTATTTGAGGCTCAATCGTGCGGTTGCCACCAGACGGCGATAATGAAGGATGGCTTGCCGTCGGTGACCGTGATTGCTGTGCTTGTGTGCCTTATTTCCCCATGGGCGGGGAGCAGGATCAGCCAATCATTGATCTGCTTTTCTAACTCGGCGACCGCATCGGGCCCGAAGTGGGTGAAAATTTTGACCTGCATTTTACCCGCGTCATTTGGCGTGTAGGCGAAGTGGTCCGGCTTTCGCCGGGTGTGTGCCGCCGACGGAACCAGAGAGAACGGCGCGCTCGCAGCAGGCTCGGTCAGCCGATGTGCGGCAACCAGGCCGTGCAGGGTCGTATGAGTAGTTTCCGAGTCTACCTTTGCTGACCTGAAACAGCAGAAGTTCCCTCCTGCTAAGCCAAGGCGACGAAATGAAGATCCATCCCGGGTTGAAACTAGCGGTATGGGGTGGGTGGTCGGCGCTGTCGCGTTCGCGGTCGTCGGGTTCTCGTCGCTCGGATGGACGCTGCAACGAGCACCAGTATGCTGAGATCATCCGTTTTTCGCACAGTCGACTTCTGCACTCGGCATGCATGGTGGGTAATCGTGTTGGCCATCGCGCTGGCGGCTGCATCCACCGTCTACGCGGCGCGACATTTCGCGATCAAGACCAACGTCAACGAACTCTTCGCGCCCGATTTAGCGTGGACGCAGCGGGCATACCAATACATGAGGGCTTTCCCGCAACCGGACATCCTCGTCGTCGTCGACGCACCAACACCCGAGCTCGTCGAGCGGGCAGCCATCAGGCTGGCCCAGGCTCTCTCGGCACGTCAAGACTTTATTCGCGCCGTGCACCAACCGGAAAGCGGCAGCTTTTTCGAGCGGAACGGATTGTTGTACTTGCCGACGGGCGAGGTTGCCCGGCTGACGGACGGTCTCTTGCAGGCCAATCCCATCCTCAGCGCCCTCGCCGCGGACCCAAGTCTCAGGGGAACCGTCCGCGCGCTCTCGCTCGGCCTGATGGGCGTGCAATACGGGCAGCTCAACCTCGACGATCTGATCCGGCCTATGACCATGGCAAGCGATACCGTGGAAGAGGTACTTGCCGGCCGGCCCGCAGGCTTTTCGTGGCGTGTCCTCGCCAGCGGGAAACCGGCGGAGCCGAGCGAGTTGCGCCGCTTCATCGAGGTCGAGCCCGTGCTCGATTTCAGCGCACTCCAACCCGGTCGTGCGGCAACCGAGGCGATCGCGCGGACTGCGCGGGATCTCAGTCTCGACAGCGGTTATCGGGCGCGGGTCCGGCTAACTGGGCTCGTGCCGCTCAATGACGATCAATTCGCGACCCTGAAGAACAACGCGGCTCTGAACGCCGCCGTGTCGCTTCTTGCGGTTCTCGTCATTCTGTGGTTGGCGCTGCACTCCTTGCGGATCATCCTCGCGGTCGCCGTCAGCCTTGTCGTCGGTCTGGCGATCTCTGTAGCTTTCGGCCTGTTCCTGGTCGGCGCGCTGAACGTGATCTCGGTGGCGTTTTTCGTGCTGTTCGTGGGCGTGGGCGTCGATTTCGGGCTCCAATTCAGCGTGCGTTACCGCGCAGAACGTCACGATTATGGCGATCTGCGCGCCGCGCTGAGGAGCGCCGCAAGAAAGGCGGGCGCGCCGTTGGCGCTCGCCGGGGCAGCGACCGCGGTGGGGTTCTCGTCGTTCTTCCCGACGGCGTACCGGGGCCTCTCCGAGCTCGGGCAGATCGCCGGCTCCGGGATGATCATCGCCTTTCTCACCAGCATCACGCTCCTGCCGGCGCTGCTGATGGTCCTGAAACCGCCCGGCGAGCCGCGCCCGGTGGGCTTCGCGGCGCTGGCTCCGGTAGACCGGTTTGTGGAGCGGCACCGGATCCCGGTCATCGTGACGACCCTCCTCTTGGTGGTGCTTGCGTCGCCCCTTCTGCTATTCCTGCCGTTCGATTTCAATCCGCTGCATCTGCGAAATCCGAAGGCCGCCTCGGTCGCGACCTTTCTCGAGTTGAGAAGGGACCCGCAGACTGGCGCCAATGCGATCGAGATCATGGCAGCGAATTCGGACGCTGGTGACGCGATCGCGCAGCGCCTGTCATCGCTCCCGCAAGTCTCGCGGACGGTGACACTCGGCAGCCTCGTGCCCGGCGGTCAGGACGAAAAGCTGAAGCTGATCCAAGCCGCCGCGGAGGATCTCGAACCAGCGCTCGACCCCGGAGAAGTTGCTCCGCCGCCGACGGACGAGCATAACGTTGAGGCGCTGTCATCGACGGCCGCGACCTTGTCCACGATTGCCGGGGACGGCCAAGGAGCCGGAGCAGAGGCGGCAAAACGTCTCTCAGGGCTCTTATTGCGGCTGGCTAAAGCTGATCCGGCGGTTCGCAAGGCGGCCGAGGCGGCGGTTGTCGAGCCACTGCGGATGTCGCTCGATCAACTGCGAGACGAGTTCAAGCCTCAGCGCATCACGACTGACACCATTCCCGCCGATCTCAAAAGAGAATGGGTAACTCCCGACGGGCATGCGCGGGTAGAGGTTCTGCCGAGCGGCGATCCCGACGACACCAAGGTGTTGCGCAACTTCGTGACTGCCGTATTGGCGATCGAACCCGATGCGACCGGCCCGGCCGTATTGCTCTTCGAAGCCGGCAATACCGTCGTGCGGGCCTTCATCGAAGCCGGGATGTTCGCGCTCGCGGCGATCGCCCTTCTGTTGTGGATCACCTTGCGCCGCATCGCCGACGTCCTCCTTACCCTGGTGCCGCTTCTCGTCGCCGGTATCGTGACATTGGAGCTCTGCGTTGCCCTCGATCTTCCGCTGAACTTCGCCAACATCCTCGCGCTGCCGCTGCTGCTCGGCATCGGCGTCGCATTCAAGCGGAAAGACCGCGCTCGTGCAATCCTCCCTTACGCGAGCCGTCATCTTCAGCGCCATGGCCACGGCGACAGCGTTCGGGAGCCTTTGGCTGTCCAGCGATCCCGCCACCTCCAGCATGGGAAAACTGATGGCGCTGGCGCTGCTTTGTACGATGGCGGCGGCGGTGTTGTTTCAACCCGCGCTGATGGGCCGGCCGCGGCCTCGCGCCTTGCCGACCGGGGCACCCTTCGACCTGCAGCCGCGAGTCGAATTTGGTTTCGGGTGGCGCAGCACAGCCCATCAACCGGCCGACGAGGTGGTCAATTCGTGAATACCGCGCCTCGATCTGGACTTCCGGTGCCGAGAGCCAGTCGGGCACTCGGCAATCTGCGGGGTTTTGTCATACTCCTCGTGCTCGCGTTCCATTCCGTCCTGGCCTATCTGAATTTTCTGCCTGCCTCTCCGTTCCCGTTCGACACCCCGCCTTATCTCTGGCGCGCGTTCCCGATCGTCGATACCGAGCGGTGGTTCAGCTTCGACCTATACTGTGCATGGCAAGACGTCTTTCTGATGTCGCTTTTCTTCTTCCTCTCGGGCCTCTTCGTTTGGCCGAGCCTCGAGCGCAAGGGAGCGCGAATATTTCTCCGTGATCGCGTGCTGCGGATCGGCGTACCGTTTGCCTTGGTCGTCGCACTCCTGATGCCTTTGGCCAACTATCCGACCTACCTGCAGACCGCAGTCGATCCGGGCGTCGCCGCCTTTTGGCGGCATTGGCTCGCATTGCCCTTCTGGCCATGCGGGCCGATGTGGTTTCTGTGGTTATTGCTGGTGGCCGATTTTGTCGCCGCTGGGCTTCACCGATTTGTACCGCGGTGGGGCGACGTCCTGATCGGGTTTTCGTCTTCTGCCGGCGCGCGTCCCATGCGATATTTTGCCGGCTTGGTGATCGCTTCGGCCCTCGCCTACGTCCCGCTGGCCGTCGCATTCACGCCATCGGCGTGGTTGGCCTTCGGGCCGTTCGGGTTCCAGCTTAGCCGCCCCTTGCATTACGCTGTTTATTTCTTCGCCGGCGTCGGCATCGGGGCGTGCGGCATCGAGCGCGGTCTATTCGCGCCGGACGGTGCGCTGGTGCAGCGCTGGGCGGTCTGGCTGGTTGCGGCGCTGGGGTTTCTACTCGCCTGGCTGTCGCTCACCGCGCTGACGATGGCTGGTCCCGGCTCGACCTCTCCGGGATTGCAAATCCTCGACTATCTCAGCTTCGTTCTCGCCTGCTTCAGCAGCTGCTTTTTTGTGCTCGGGCTCGTCCTGCGTTTCGCGGGAAGACGATTAAGGGTGTTGGACGGCCTCAAACGCGATGCCTTCGGCATGTATCTGGTGCACTATGTGTTTGTCGTGTGGCTGCAGTATGCCCTTCTCGGGGTCGGGCTGGCCGCACTCGTCAAGGGCTCGGTCGTCTTCGGTGGCACGCTGCTGCTGAGCTGGGGCACGATTGCCGCCATCCGTCGGATTCCGCTGGCTGCTGAGGTCATCGGTGCGGGTCGGGCGAGGGGCGTAGAGGCCTCATAGCCTGTGAGAACATCCCGAACAGGTCGCGCGGCACTGCAACCTCGGCCATCTGGAGGATGGTGTAGCGGGCGTGCCCGATGACCAAATTAGACTAGGGGTGAAGCTTACCAAATACCGATGTTAAGGCTCGGGTAAATTACCGGCTAAGTGTAATAGTAGCGCGAACCATAGTATGATGAGCCATATGGCGAGCCATAGACTACTGGCGGAGCACTATAATAATACCCGCCATTGGAATAATACCCGCTATTGGCATTTGAGTCGTAACCACCACAACTGGTCATCGCGGAGATTACGAGTCCTGCCGCGAGCTTCGCCGACAAACGGCGTTTCGATTTGGTGTCGATGATCCAGGTCATAGCAACCTCCCTAATAATGAGCGCAGTGTCACGGTCGCGGAACGCGATCGCTAACCCTGACGTCCGGAAGTCGTGAACACCTGGTCGGCGATCTTCTGGACATCGGGCATCGCAGCGTAAAGCTTCTCGAAGGACGCAATCAGATTTTTCAGCCCGTCGATATGTGCCTGGCGAATTTCTGATACAGCCTCAAATCCTCCACTGCGGTCATGTTTTGCGGGGGCGTTGTCCGAGCTTGCGCGGCTAGCTTGTCCATGGCGGCGGCATTTTCGCGCATCGCCTGCGCTACGGCGTTCCATAGCGGCTCCTCGCCGGGTGTGATTTTCAGCGCCACGTGAAGCGTCGTGATCCGCTGCTCGACGGTCTCCCCCTTCCCCTCGGTGGCTCCTGTGGCGGCCGGGTTCTGTTGCGCCGTGACCTGCGCCAGCTGGGCTGCCGCGTTGGTGGCGGTATCGGCGCGAGCTGCGGTCAGCGGGCTGGCGAGCATCGTGGCGCCCATCAGCGCCGCGGTCGCAACCGAGCGCGCGAACGGCGCGGACATGGCAATCGGGCGGGTGAAAGATGACATGAGGGTACCCTTTCTGTTTTTGCAACCTAGGCTCAGCTTTGCCCCGCGCCCGGAGAAGAGATAATCGCCGATATCGACAATGGCCTGCGAGTGGAGGACGAGGGCTTCGCCGAACTGATCGGCGGCAGCGCCGTGAGCCTAGACAACATCCGTCGCAGATCGTACGGCGGCTGGTATCTTTCGGCGGCTCAGGCGCTGGAACTGGGCCTTGTCGCAGGCTTTGTTTAAGCCGGGTCGGCCTAAAGCCCTGACAGCTACCGCAGACTGAAGCCGCGTCGCCCTCCACCATCTGATTGAGTCAGAGCATCAGGTTCACGCCATCGCGCCTCGTCGATCAGCCAGTCCATGCTCGGCCTGCCGGTCCTCGCCGTTCAATTCGAGAGGATCGGCGAATCCGCATCACATCAGTAGCGATATCCATTGTAGGCGGCTCCGTAGGAAAAGGGTGTCCGGCTATATGGCGCGTAGACGGGCGTGTTGTAGCTGGATCCGTTGTAGGCAGGTTGGTTGTAGCCATATCCGGTGCTATCGTATCCGTTGTAACCGTATGGAATGCAAGCCGACAGGCCCGCCATCAATCCAACGACTATCGCCAGGTTTTTGAACATCCCAGACTCCGTTCCGCTAAAGTGACTCGTCGCATCGAATTGCCGACGGCCATTGCCCGAGAACATCTTTCGACGAAATACATATAGGAATTAAACTCTACAGCTACAATGTAATAATTTCGCACTAGGTAGAATTACTTAGACTAAGACAGTTATCTTTCGGCTTATTGCAGATTTTAATAGATAGATTCCGCAGAACACGGCTTCGCCGTGGAGAAGTTTACCGCACATGCGGCGCTGCATCTTCGGTTCCGGAGGTTTCGGAAAGCAGCGCCGCCTCGCGTATTACCGGCCGATCACCGAGCGCAGAGGGACGAATAGCCGGCTCGAAACGTCGCCCTGAATCTAGACCCGCTCCCTGGTTGTCCCCCTCATTGGGATCTCGACGAAATCCCGGTCATCGCGGCCGGGTTTTTCGATTCTGAGCCGTCAACGTCGACATGGGGGAACGCTTGCCGCAACAAATTCGATCCGCGCCGTCAACCCCTATTGCCCTCGAATAGGAGCTTCAACATTTCGAGCGTCGCTGGGATCGTCCTCGACGACCAGGAATACGCCCTGACTTCCTGGTCCAACCCGCGCGACATCGGGCGGAATCTTCAACTCCTGCTCCAGGGCAGTTTTTTCCAGGCAGCGTAGTACTTCTGCGACGCTCCAGGCCTGGGCGATGCAGCCGCGCGGCGTGAACGGCGGCTCGGCGTCAAAGACTTCGCTTATCGAGCCGATGCCGGCTTCAGCGAGATGCGGCTCAAAGCCGTCGAGGAAATGCCGTGCCACCGCGCGATCATTGGGGTAGACCTTGAGCCAAGCATCGATGAACGGGCCGATCAGCCAAGCCCACACCGTGCCCTGGTGATAGGCGGCATCGCGGGCGCGCAGGTCGCCGAAATAACGCGGCTTGTAATCGGGCTCGCCTGGTGCCAGAGAGCGGAGCCCGACCGGCGTCACCAGCCTTGCGCGCACCGCGGTAACGACTGCCTCCCAATATTCCCGTTCGAGGACCGGATGCTCGAGCGAAATCGCAAAGATTTGGTTCGGTCGGAAAGCAGCGTCGTCGCCGTTCTCGCCATCGACGACGTCGTAGAGATAGCCGCCTGCCGCGTGCCAAAAGCGGCGATTGAAGGAAGCGCGCGTCTTGTCCGCATGGGCTGCGAGCTCTTCGGCTTCCGGGTCCTGCGCTTCACGCAGCCAATCCGTCAGCAGGCGGAGCGCGTTGTACCAGAGCGCGTTGATCTCGACCGCCTTGCCGCGGCGCGGTGTCACCACCCAATCACCGACTTTCGCATCCATCCAGGTCAGCGCGTAACCCTCCGCCCCCTGGGTGAGGAGCCCGTCACGCGGGTCGACCTTGATGCCGAAGCGGGTGCCCTCGAGATGATGCCGTACAATATCCTTCAGGATCGGCAGAAGGAGCTCTAAGGTCGCCTTGCCCCGGGAATGCTCCATATAGCGATGTAGCGCGTGAAAGAACCACAGCGTCGCGTCGGCTGTGTGGTAGAGGCCCTGATTTTGTCCTTCCGGAAACAGGTTCGGGATTAGTCCGTCGCGCACGTAGTGAGCAAAGGTGCGCAAAATCCAGCGTGCCTCGATCGCTCGCCCTGTCGCTAGGGTGAGACCTTCGAGCGAGATCATCGTGTCCCGGCCCCAATCGGTGAACCAGTGATAGCCGGCGATCACCGTGCGAATCTCATCTCCCTCGGCCCGCGCCCGCGCCCCGTCGGCAATGCGCCCCACCGGGGTGATGACAAAGGTGTCGGCCGCCAGGACGAGCTCCGCGGCAAACCCGATTTGTGCCGGCCTCGCCGCCATGCCGACCAGACGCCGGCGGCGCTCGCCTTCGAAGGTCAGTGCATCGTCGGGGCTCAGCGCGAGCACGGTATGCCAAGCCTCCGTCGCCGCGATCAGGGTCAATGGGCAACCCTTGCGGACCTCTCCGGCGAAGTAACCGGGGCTCCACAGCCAGCCTCGCGAATCGTAACCGCGTTGTGCCTCGATGTCGTAAAGGCGCTCGCGCCGCGAGCCGCCATCGGCGGTAAAGGTCGGGCCTTCGGCGCCCTCGACGGCTAGCCGCAAAATCGGCAGATCGGGCCCGGCGCTGACCTCGTATCGGTGACCCTGGATGGTCAGCGTATAGCCCGAGGACGGCGCGTCAGCGACCGGTGCTTCGAGCGCACGAAAGTTGATCAAGGGTCTCACCCGCAAGCGGACGGGCTGGACGTCGCCGAGCGAGCGAAAGGTGCAATGCACGATGTTTTGGCGCGAAGGGACGACGATCGACTTCTCGATGACGATGCCGTCGAGCTCATAGCGCCAGCTCGGCAGGCCCATGTTCAAAGTGAAATCGACGAAGCGGCCCTTCTCGCGCAGGTTCACGACGCTGCCGTCATCGAGCTCGAGGTCGACCTCGAGATCGTTGAGGACTACCATGCGGCCGAGCGGAGCCGGTTGGGCGGCGATCAGGAAGCCGTGGTAGCGCCGGGTGATCGCCCCCGTTATCGTCGCCGAGGCGTAGCCGCCCAGCCCGTTCGCCACGAGCCATTCACGCGGAACCTCCGGTAATGGGTTCTCGTCGCGAACGGCCCGGTGCGGGTCAACCATCCGCTTCTCGGAGATGGAAGACATTCTTCGCCTCGGGTATCGTGACTGAGGAGCCGGGGCCGAGGACGGTGGCGCTTTGGCCCGAGATGAGCCAATCCCCTACGGCATCCTGCGCCGGGCCCCCTGAACCACCGTAAACCGGAGCCTCGCTGGACCATAAGAGCCGCCAAGCCTGGCCCTCGATAGGCGCCAACAGCGGCTCTGGTGCGGGCCCGAGCAGGAGGTCGCGGCCGAGATTGACAATCAGCAAACGGTCGGCGCCGCTCTGCGAGAAAAAGCGCAGCATCCAGGCTTCATCCGTGAGTGCTGCACCATCGATCCGGCATGGCCGCTGTCCGAGCACCTGGTCCGTCCGCCGCAGCTCCAGAAGGTCTCGATGCAGCGCGTAGATCGAAGCGTGCCGTTGCCGTTCGCCGAGATCGATCACCGATCGGTGAAACGTGTCGATGTCGCTGGGATCGGTGAGCTCGGCCCTCATCTCGCTCGTCGCGAGACTGGGAAATTGCGCGAGGGAACGGCGGCGCCCCTCGCGGACATCGTGCGACAGCTCGGTCTCGTGATCGGCAAAATAGAAGAACGGGCTCGACGCGCCGAATTCCTGCCCCTGGAACAGCATCGGGATGCCCGGCATCAGCAAGAAATAAGCGGTCATCGCGCGAAGCCGGCCAGGGCTCGTCAACGCGTGACAGCGCTCTCCGGTGCCGGAATTTGCGATCTGGTCATGGTTCTGCAGAAAGACGACAAAGCATTCTGCCGGGAGGTCGAGGGTCGGCGTGCCGCGCGCTTTCCGCTGCCACTGGTAGCGCTGCCCCTGATAGAGGAAACCGTGCTTGGCGGCGGCAACGAACTCGCGCGGCCGACCGCGGTAATCCGAGTAGTAGGCTTCGTGATGTCCGGTCAGCGCCACCATGGCGCTGTGATGGAAGTCGTCATTCCACAAGGCGTCGAGCCCGTAACCGCCCCGCTCGGCCGGTCGCACCAGCTTGGCGTGCTGCGGCTCGTTCTCAGCGACGACAAAGGTAATTCTGCCGCCGCCCGCAGATCGCACCTGCCGCGCGACGGCGGCGATAATATGATCTTCCGATCGATCGAAAATTGCCTGTGTCGCGTCGAGCCGCAGCCCGTCGAGATGATACTCGTCGATCCAATAGCCCGCATTGGCGACGAAGAATTCGCGCGTCGGGCCGGAATCGAGACCGTCGAAATTGATGGCCTCACCCCATTCGTTGTCGTAACGATCGGTGAAATAAGCCGCGGAGAACAATTTGAGATAGTTTCCGTCCGGGCCGAAATGGTTGTAGACGACGTCAAGGATGACGGCGATCCCGAGAGCATGGGCGCGGTCGACGAAGCGGCGAAAATCCATCGGTCGGCCGTAGAGCCTGGTTGGTGCGAACAGGTTGACGCCGTCATATCCCCAGCCGAACCGGCCCGGGAATTCCGCCGCGGGCATAATTTCGAGACAGGTGATACCGAGCTCGGCGAGAGCCGGCAGCTCTCGCGAAGCGGCCTCCCAGCTTCCGTCCGAGGTGAAGGTGCCGACATGCATCTCGTAGATGACGAGGTGCTCGCGCGTCCGCCCACGCCACGCCCCGTCGGTCCAAGCGAAGTCCTCGGGATCGACGATTTCGGAAGGTCCGTGCGGTCCTTCCGGTTGGAACCTCGACGCCGGGTCGGGCAGTGCCGCCTCGCCTTGATCGAGCCGGAGACGATAGCGCATGCCGGCTCGCGCCGGCAGGCTTCGCAGTGAGAAGTAGCCGTCGGTCTCGGGTTGCAGCGCCGCCGGCTCGAGGCCCTCGATCTCGACGACAACCTCGCGGCAGCGCGGCGCCCAAACACGGAAATGGACGCCGCCATCGGACTGCGGCTCGGCTCCGATCGGCAGACGCCGGACAGGCGCCGTTTTGGGCGAGATCAGATGTTCCAGAACAGAGGGCTCGGGCGGCGTCGCGAGCTCCTGTCGCTCCTTCGTGGGGAGAACGCCTAGGCCGGTGCCGACGCGCGCCTCGGCGCCGCGAACTCGCGCTCGCACTATGAGCCGCTCCCGTGCGCCCGCGGTTGCGTCACGATGCCCGCCGTAATCCTGTCGTCCGGTTCGATCTCCGACGGGACCCGATCCGGCAGATCGACTGTCGTGGTGGACCGCACCACGCTGCGGATGGCTGTCGCGATTTGAACCAGGCGAGCCGCGTATGCGTGGTCTTTTTCGAAGAGCTTGGAGGCTCGGTGTTGATGCCGGGTGACTAGATCGGGATGACCTGCTGCTGAGGAGCGGTGTTCCGGCATTGTACGAGCTGTGGTCATATTTCCTCCGAGTTTGCGATGCTTCTCGCTGCATCGCAGGCGAAACCATGATCCTAGCCCATTAGACTTCGAGGCCGCAGGTTCGGAAACTACTCAGGCGGAAAGATCCGGATCTATCGCATACCCAAATCACCTGCGCACGGTCGAGCCTCGAGGGTCTGCTGCCTTTCTGTCCAAAGGCAGCGCTAAGTGTCATTGGCCGTTGCGGGATCTGGGTAGTTTCCGAGGCTACCGCAGCCGCCCTCCTTGATCATATGGTCGCCCGAAGCACGGAACTTATGTCCGCAATAGGAGTATACAGCCATGGATAAAGATCGGATCGCGGGAGCGGTGAAAGAGATCAAGGGCTCAATCAAGGAGACCGTCGGCAAGGCAACAAGCGATGCGAAGCTGGAGGCTGAGGGCAGGGCCGACAAGGTTGAAGGCAAGGTCCAGAACGCTGTCGGTGGTCTCAAGGACGAACTCAAAAACTAAGGACCCCCGCTTGGTTCATCGATCATTACAAACAAGCCAAGCGGATTTTGAGCGGACGTCGAAATAACATCCGATCAGATACCCGCAACCAGCCGAGGAACGCAAAATGATGAAGAAAGCGATGGTTCTCGCCGGTGCAGCAATGATCAGCGTCGCTCTTCTCTCGGGCGGCGCAGGAGCGCAAGGCACGCCGCAGACGGTAGAGCTCGTCAAGGTCGATGTGCAGAAGCTGGCGGCCGGCTATCGCGCGTCCAAGGTCATTGGCAGCAGCGTCGTCAACGATGCCAACGAAACCATCGGTAAGATTGACGACCTCCTCGTGAGCTCCGACGGCAAGCAGCCATATGCCGTACTGTCGGTCGGTGGGTTCCTGGACATGGGCACTCGCCTGGTTGTCGTCCCTTACGAGACGCTGAAGTTTGCCGACAATAAGGTGATACTGCCGGGCGGCACCAAGGAAGGGCTCAAAATGCTGCCAGAGTTCAAATACGCCACGGGCTGATCCCCGGCGGGAGCTGCAAAGATAGAGGTTCGCGTGGCAGAAGGATGACGAACGGAGAAGGGTGATGAGCGATAAGTCTTCGACCCATGCAACGAGCATGGAGGCGCGCGTGACAAAGGCCGGAGAAGCAGTCAGCGAGCACGTTAAGAGCGCCACGGCTGCTACCGCCGCCGCGGCCGGCCACGCCCAAAGAATGGTTCAGGATGCTACCGCGGCCACCGCGGCAGCGGCCAGTCAGGCAAGAAAAGTGCTGAGCGATACGGGCGAAGCGGCACAGCAAGCTTGGTCGCAAGCAGGCGGAGTGGCGGAGGACGTCGTTGATGCGGGTCGTCGCGCGACCGAATCGGTTTCTCTGCAGATCCACGAGAGGCCGTTGATGGTGGCTCTGGTTGGCTTCGCGCTCGGCTACGTCGCTACCTTCTGGATTCACGGACACGGTAGGCCAGGAAGAATTACTGACGATAAAGCGAACGCAAAAGTACCCTAGGCTATGGAAGAACAAGGGACGAAATGCGACCGGCTTTTCTGACCTCAATAAGACTGTGCAGTTGCGCTTAATGCCTAAAGGCAAGCCGCTTAAAAGACGTAGGTAGTTTCCGAATCTAGCGGATGCATCTGATGGGTGTTACAGACGCCGTCCAATGTGGAGGCTCGGGGCTCGAACCTTCGCCCTGAATCTAGCCCAGTTCCCTGGTTGTCCCTCTCATTGGGATCCGGACGAAATCCCGGTCATCGGCCGGGGTTTCAATTCTGAGCCGTCAAGGTCGACATCCGGGAACGCTCGCCGAAATCGGTCTTCTCGTCGGGCGCTTTTCCCCAGTGGGGGTGATCATTTCTGAGTAGTTTCCGAGGCTGTTTTGAGTCGATTTCTGACAAGGATAGGATATTCTAGTGTAGTGTCTCGCGCAAAGCTTTACACATGATTCGGGACCTGCTATGCGGTGTGGCATGTGGGCAAGCAGCACGGCACTGGCAATAACGGCTGAGGACAAAGCTGAGCTGGAAAGGATAGTCCGTTCGGGGAGAACGGAGCAGCGCCATGCGCTGCGGGCGCGAATTATCCTTGGAGCGGCGGAGGGACGGTCCAACAACGCTTTGGCCAAGGAGCTAAGAACATCGCGACCGACGATTGTGGATTGGCGAGCGCGGTATGTGGAAGGAGGCGTGAAGGCGCTTTATGAAGACCGGCCGCGGGGCAAAAGCTTTGAAGCGGTGGCCCGCAGCAAGGAGGCGGAGATCGTCGCTAAAACGCAATCGCCGCCGGACAACGCCACGCATTGGAGCTGCCGCCGCATGGCGGAGACCTGCGGTGTCAGCAAAGCATCCGTGCAGCGTATCTGGCAGGCCAATGGGTTAAAACCGCACCTGGTCAAAACATTCAAACTATCGAACGATCCTCATTTCATTGAGAAGCTGGAGGATGTCGTCGGTCTTTACCTCAACCCTCCGGAACACGCCCTGGTGTTTTGTATTGACGAGAAAAGCCAAATCCAGGCCCCCTGTTCAAGCCAGGGGCAGGCTCTTGATCGCACACAGCCCGGCTTGCCGATGAAGAAGGGCCGTGCGGGAACGATGACGCATGATTACAAGCGCAATGGCACGACAACGTTATTTGCCGCGCTCGATATCCTGAAAGGCGAGGTTATCGGCCAATGCATGGCGCGGCACCGTCATCAAGAGTTCCTCAAATTCCTGAAAGCTATTGACCGGGCAACGCCTCAGAAGCTGGACATTCACTGCATCGCCGATAATTATGCGACGCACAAGCATCCAAGGATCAAGGCTTGGCTTGTCAGGCATCCCCGCTTTCACCTCCATTTTATTCCGACTTCGTCTTCGTGGCTCAATCTTGTTGAACGTTGGTTCGGAAAAATAACCGCCGACCGTATCCGTCGCGGTGTTTTCAAAAGTGTGGCCGAGCTCACCACCGCCATCGACGACTACATTGCGCACAACAACACCCATCTCAAGCCCTTTATCTGGACAAAGTCCGCCCATGACATCATCCTCAAGGTCAATTGCGGACGCGCAGCCTTGGGCAGGCCTCCACTGCTACTTAACGGCTAATTGTAAACCTGTGCGTGAGACACCACACTAGCAGAGAACAGCTTCCTACTAAATCTAGACCACATGTCCGCCTGAGGACGGGGCGACCCGTCTCACGGTATGCAGGTAGCGAGGGTTGCGCCGGATTGGCCGGTGCCGGGCCTCATGCATAGGAGACGGGTCGTGGAGGATCGTATCACGTATGTCGGTCTTGATGTTCACAAGGAGGGGATCGTCGTGGCGGTGGCCGAGGGCGGCCTGCGCGGCGAGGTGCGGGAATACGGCCGGATCGCCAACACGGCGGCGGCGTTAGATCGTCTGGTGCGCAAGCTCGGCGGCGAGGGTGTGAGGCTTCGGTTCTGCTATGAGGCAGGGCCGTGCGGCTATGGCATCCAACGTGACTTGTTGGCGCGCGGGCAGGAATGCGTTGTGGTGGCGCCCCCGGCTTTCGCCGGGGCAGGCTTGCTGATCCCGAAGCGGGCGGGCGACCGGGTCAAAACGGATCGGCGGGATGCGGCCAGTCTGGCGCGGCTGCACCGGGCGGGTGAGCTGACGGCGGTGTGGGTTCCCGATGCCCAGCATGAGGCGATGCGCGATCTGGTGCGTGCCCGTCTCGACGCGGTGCATGCGTTGCGCCGAGCGCGCCAGCAACTCTCGGGCTTCCTGTTGCGCCAGGGCTGCCATTACGGGCGGCCGGCTTGGACCAAGCTGCATCGGCGCTGGCTCGCCGGGCTCAAGTTTGAGCAGGCGGTGCATCATATCGTGCTTGAGGACTACATTGCGGCGATCGAAGCCGCCGAGGCCCGGCGTGATCGGCTGACGGCGCAGATCGAGGCGATGCTGCCGGATTGGACGCTGGCGCCAATCGTGGCGGCGCTGCAAACGATGCGTGGTATGGCGCTGGTCAATGCGGCAACCCTGATCGCCGAACTGGGTGACCTCTCGCGCTTCGCCAATGCGCGTCAATTAATGGCCTATCTCGGGCTGGTGCCATCCGAGCATTCGAGCGGTGCCAGCGTCAAACGCGGCGGCCTCACCAAGGCCGGCAACAAGGCCGCTCGTCGGCTGCTGATCGAGGCGGCCTGGTGTTACCGCTTCCCGGCTCGGGTCAGCCGCGAGTTGCGGCTCCGGCAGGAGGAGCAGCCCAGGCCGATCCGCGAGATCGCCTGGAACGCGCAGCTGCGGCTGTGCGCGCGCTATCGCAGGCTCGCCCGCAGTGGCAAGCCGGCCAATGTCGTCACCGGCGCGATCGCCCGCGAGCTGGCCGGCTTCATCTGGGCCATTGCCCGGCGCGTGCCGCCGGCGGCGGGCTGATCGGAACAAACGTGTGATCGCATCCAAAGGAGGCGCCAGCGAACCACGCGACATGCTACCGCCGGGCAAGGCCGGGGGCACGGCCGCGGTCAGGAGAACCCTCGTATCCACTATCTGCCGGATCGCCGATCCGACGCTGGTCGCTAGACCGAGGCAGCTCCGCGACGTATCAGCGGTCATGCGGTTCCGACCCGCGCATCAGAGTATGATCAACCGTCGTCATGACGGCCGTGCCTCCCGCTTTGCCCGACAGAGCCTGCAACAAATGCTTGAAAGAAAGCCACGAATCTACTTGCCCGCTACTTGCAAAGGCGGACATGAGAGTGGATACCACCGACGAAAGCGACCCGGGCCAAGCTCGTATCCCGCTTGGAGTCGGGTATTACCGGGTGGCATATGTCAGAAGCGTATCTAGCGGAGCTTCAAGCGCGCGGTCTCACGTCCAGTCTGAGCCGCTACCTTGCGGGCGCATCCGCAGCTTTCGGAACAGGAACCCGCCAATAGCACCAGCGGCGACGAGGACGAGGACTGCAGGCACGTTGCCGTCGTTCAGAAAGCCGATTACGATATCGACCACGAGAGCCATCAGGAACGCCAATACCGGGCTCAGTAGAACGGCAGCCGCGATTAATCCGCCAAGGCCCCAGTTGGAAGCCCGCTCATGTCTCACGCCGATCACGTCGGCCGACCGCATCTCCGCGGTGTAGGATATTGACGGTGCGATTACAAATGCCATCAGTCCTCCGTATAGGAAGTGGGGTGTGGTAGTGTCTCTCTTCGGAATTGATTTCTGACGGCAGGCTTGCATCGCCATGTCACGATCGTCGGAGATCAAACGCGGGCGTTGCATCGGGACAGCCCTACCACTTTCTTCGGCATCAGCCAGCGCGCGGTCGAGAGTCATCTCGCCGCCGTCATGAAGAAAACCGGCTCGCATTCGCTTTCGGCGCTGATCCGCTTGGCCCTCGCCGCAGCGGGTCAGAATCTCCCCGCTGACCGACAGCGCGGTGCGGCCGGTCGAAAGGATTCACTTGTGCCGATGGGGTGCCGATCCGAAGTCGCGCCCGACCTGGACCGGCGGGCAGCAAAGACTTTTCGATAGCGGCGGCCAAAGCCCACTTCTCCGATACCTTAGCCCGCGTTTCTCACACGGGCCCGGGGCGATACCCAATCACCTTGACCGGGGGTTCACGCTATTCACAAACTTGCCCATTGAAAAATAATCTGCAAATAACCATATCAATAATTGCACGGTCGCTACTTCGGGACCGTGCACCAAAGACTGACATATGGCCGATTGGCCAAGTGTCGATATCCATGTTGCTCAGAGGAGGATATGGTCATGGATCGTTTCGATTTCTCTCCATTGTTTCGTTCGACGATCGGCTTCGATCGTCTGACCCGTCTGGTCGATGCGGCGACCCGCGTTGACAGCGCGGCCGTTGCCTACCCACCTTACAACATCGAGAAGACCGGCGAAGACGCTTACCGGCTGACGATGGCCGTGGCCGGGTTCTCCCCGGCAGAGCTCGACATCACCGTTCAGGAGAACACGCTCCTGGTGACGGGTAAGGCACAGAATGAGGACGAGAACGGCGGCGGCTACTTGCACCGCGGCATCGCCCGGCGCGCGTTCGAGCGGCGCTTTAGTCTCGCCGACCACATGAAGGTAATGGCCGCCAGCCTCGACAATGGCTTGCTTTATGTCGATGTGGTTCGCGAAGTGCCCGAGGCAGCCAAGCCGCGCACGATCAAGATCGGCACCACGGTCGAGCCCGTGCAACCGCATGTGATGGAGCAAAAGGCGGCCTAATCGGCACGTCGAACGGCTCCGTCCGAACGTCGAAGCGCCCCCGAATTTCGGGGGCGTTTTGTTTTCAGCTCACTCAAGGGCAAGAGGGGGCACGCCGGCAATGACCGGCGGAATGGGCGGTATGAATTTCTAATCTTCTAGCCCGCGTCGACACTGCGGAAGGGCGGCCAGCCCCTCCCCTGATCAGCGACTCGTACGAGAAACATCTACTTGAAGCCACCGAACGAGGCGATGCGGAGGCGCAATTCAATCTCTGAGTCAATAACGAAAACGGACTGAACATTGGTCAGAGCGTGCAGGTGGATCCTGTTGACGAACGCAAGCTTGCGCGGTGTCCACCTCCAAAGCGCTCAGTCCGCTCACGAGCGGGCGTACATAGGTTTGACGCCGGCCGAGATCGAACAAGCCAGGCCCTTTGCGCAAAGCTGGAGGCCGTGTCGACCGACCGGTCCCACAATTCTGGGTCCGCGAGAAAGGCGCGAAACAACATCGGTGATGTGCGCTCGCTGGACCGCTGATGGAGGCCAAATCCTGGTTCAGAGGCCTTTCGGGATCACCCACGACACCAGGCTGGCAAGACATCGCCGTACCCAACACCCCTCAACAACCCGTGATAGGCTGAAAATGACTTTTGATCTCCCAGATAAAAGAATGACATGAGCTGTCTTTAAAAATAATCTTTGGAATATTGTTCCAACATACCGGTTGAACGTCTAGTATAATTAGAAATCATTCCCATATTCTTTTCCACACAAGCTCACCCAGGTGAATGGCTATGATGACAATTTTTCTGAACTCTAGCGGTGCAAACGGCTTCAAGAAATGGTCCATCGCCCACCCGCCGAGCAGCAACGACGATGAGACATCTATCGCGATCGCCGTCCCGGCCCTCGACGAGCCGCTAATGGCACCGCCGGAACAGCCGCATCGTCCGTGGCTCGTGCCTGGCTGGGGTACGCTCTGAAGTGACGCTGTCCGGCCAGGCTAGCTCGAATCCCTCACATTAGGATGGGGTCCGTGAGCCTATGGTCGCACCGTATAAAGGACCAGACAGATGACGAATTTAGACGAATACGTAATCACGGTTCCCGTCGTCGGTGGAGTCTTCGGCGTCGGTCGGCTTGCAACCAGGCTGAAGGCGCTTGCAGACACGGAGCAGATTGGCCCTTGGTACATCGGCCAATGGATTGACTTCAAGCATACTGCAATCCGGATACGATTCGGGTCCGTTGCGGATCGTGAGCGCGCGAGGGAGACCTGCACCGGCGCAGCAAGCTGACTTCTCCTGCTGTACGTTAGCTAAATACGGCTGGTGCCAAACCCTTTCTGCCGCTGCACCCATTGGAAACCCTCATGCTTGGTGATGGCGGCGATCGCGATCGAGCCGCCTACCGTCTTGGGCCTCGCGACGGAAAACTTCACGAAGCCAATCGTCGTTTCCACGAGAAAACGCGCCAGATCGACCGCATCGCGGATAGGCATGGCCTCCACGAAGAGAAGCTCGAAGAGCGCAGGGAGAGTTTAGCGCCGCTTAGTCTTGACGACCATATGAAGGTGATGGGCGCCAGCCTCGACAATGGCTTGCTTTATGTCGATGTCGTTCACGAAGTGCCTGAGGCAGCCAAGCCACGCACGATCAAGATCGGCACCACGTTCGAAACAAGTGTCGAAGAAAGGCGAGCCCCGTGACCAAGAGTATAAATACTCAGGGTATTATCCCTCATTGCAAGTCGATGCTTGCCACCCGACCTATAAATTCAAATCTTCGAGACCTTGACTCGGTCGCCGCTCCACAGCCGGCTCGATCGGCCCTCGTGGAAAGCTGCCAGCCGCCGCTCGGCACGGATTGCCGACAAATCTGAAGAAAGACAAACCGATGGAACTGCTTCTGATAATCGTGCTGCTCGTGCTTCTCTTTGGGGGCGGGTTTGGGTTCTACCGCGGCGGCTATTACCGTCAAGGCGGACCCGTTGGGATCGGCGGCGTAGTCGGGTTGATCCTTGTCGTCCTCGCGATCGGGTGGCTGGTGTACGGGCACATCGGGGGCCTCTCTTTCTGAGTTTCGAGAGAGCCGCGCTGGTCTTGGCGTAATCGGACGGGAGCGGATTGTGCAGACGCCAGCTCCGGTCCGTTGCGCAGATTGGCTGCGTCGAGCCGGTGGTGCTGCTTTGCTCGTCATCGCCTTATCGTCTTTTGCCGTTCCCGGCAGCGCTGCTTCGGCCATGGTTCCCGACGGGGCGTGGCTCATCGACGGCACCGGTGGAGCGGTCCAAATCTTCGATTGCGACGGCCTGCTTTGCGGTCGGATCATCTGGCTGTGGATGGCGCGCGATATCGCTGGGCCGCCAGCCTCTGATAAAAAGAACCCGGATCCGGCGCTCCGACAGCGCCTGCTTTGCGGCCTGACCATTCTTCAGGGATTACAGCCCGCTGGTCTTGATCACTGGAATAGCGGCTCGCTCTACAACCCCGATGACGGGGTGACATACCGCGTCTCGGCAGAACTCCGTTCGGCTGACGTGTTTGTCGCGCGGATATATCTGGGCGTGCCGCTCTTTGGTGAGACTAAGACCCTGCTGAGGGTTCCGCGGCTCCGCTCGGAAGGATGGTGCTAGCCACTTGACCCCCGGGTGGGGGAGGGGTGGCCAGCGATCAGCCACGGCCAACCCCGGGTACCTCGCTAGTGCACTGGCTCAAACAGATGGTACAGGGAGGCGCTCGAGTTTGGCCAGGATAGCGTCGGCGGATTTGGTCCAGACGAACGGTTTGGCATTGGTATTGTGCTCGGCGAGATAAGCGTTGATGGCGGTCTGCAGGTCGGCGATCGAACGAAAGACGCCGCGGCGGATGCGTTGACGGGTCATTTTGGAAAAGAAGTTCTCGACCGCGTTGAGCCAGGAGGCCGAGGTCGGGGTGAAGTGGAAGGTCCAGCGCGGATGGCGCGACAGCCAGGCCAGCACTTTGGGATGCTTGTGGGTGGCGTAGTTGTCGAGCACCGTGTGGATCAGTTTGCCGGCCGGGACCTCGCGCTCGACGGCATTGAGGAAGCGGATGAACTCGCTGTGGCGGTGGCGCTGCATACAGCGGCCGATCACCGTCCCGTCGAGCACGCTGAGGGCAGCAAACAGGGTGGTCGTGCCATGCCGCTTGTAGTCGTGCGTCATGGTCTGGCAGCGCCCAGGCTTGATCGGCAGTCCGGGTTGGGTGCGATCGAGTGCTTGGATCTGGCTCTTTTCGTCGAGCGAGAGGACTACGGCATGCGCCGGGGGATCGACATAGAGGCCGACGATGTCGGTCAGCTTGGCGGCAAAGCTGGGATCGCGCGAGCGCTTGAAGGTGCGCAGGCGGTGCGGCTGCAGTTTGTGCGCCCGCCAGATGCGCTGCACCGAACTCGGCGAGAGGCCGGTTGTCTTGGCCATCGCTCGGCCGGTCCAGTGGGTCGCCTGGTGCGGCGGTTCCGTACACGTCAGCGCCACTACCTGGGCCGTCGTTTCCGCCGCGATCGGCGCCTTGCCGGGCTTGCGGGTCTTGTCGCGCAGCAGACCCTCAACCCCGGTCTCGGCAAACCGTTGTTGCCACCGCCACACTGTCGGCCGACTGACGCCGATGCTGTGCGCCACCCACTGCGCCGAGTGTCGATCCGCCGAGGCGAGCACGATGCGCGCCCGTTCGATGTGCTTGCGCGGCCGGTTGCGGTCGGCCACGATCGCCGCCAACTGCTCGCGCTCCGCAGTGTTGAGAACCACGCATACCCCTTGAGCCATCGCCCGATCCCCCAAGCAATGGCCCAGTATCGCAGATCCTAACGCTCTCGTGAATCCTCTGAATGGTGCAAAGCACTAGACGGGGGAGGCCCCAGTCTCTCGCCCGGGGCTCTTGTTCGGCAAGTCGTCGTGTGGGCCCACCCGCCGTAGGTAGTTTCCGAAGCTACCCGTGATCGGATCTCGCTGGCATGTTCAACAGGTGCGGGCGTCGAAGGGTCGTGCGGGTGGGTTTGAAGATCCTATACCGAAATCCGCGACGACCCGGCGAGGCCGGCATGAAGCTCGTCCCCGATCAGTCGCAGAGAGCGGCAGAGAAGGAGATCCTGGAAGGATTGGGCTTCACCGTAATCGAAATTACGCCTGCGCCCCTTCGCTCAGGCGCCCACCCGGCCGGTCTTTGCCAAGAACGTAGGCGACTAGGATGAACGATTTCGGTCGGCTTCTCGAAAAAGAAATCCCGCGTCTGCGGCGCTATGCCCGTGCGTTGACCCGTGACGTGTTCCGAGCCGACGATC
The DNA here is from genome assembly GCA_963703745.1 of uncultured Alphaproteobacteria bacterium. Classification (GTDB taxonomy): domain Bacteria; phylum Pseudomonadota; class Alphaproteobacteria; order ATCC43930; family CGMCC-115725; genus AP-15. The sequence continues at coordinate 142,809 of CAVPFL010000007.1, forward strand.
TCGTCCAGGACACCCTCGTCCGCGCGATTGCCAGGCAGCATTACTGGCAGTGCGGTACCGATCTCCACGCCTGGCTCTTCACGATAATGCACAACCAGAATGTAAACGGCGTCCGGCGCAGCGTGCGCGAAGGCATTGCCGTCGAGTACGACGATGAGTGGCCATTCCCCTCAGCGGCAACCGATCCGATAGGGAGGCTGTCGTTGCGCGATCTCGACCGAGCTCTCGCTTGCATTTCCGAGGAGCAACGCCGGGTGATTCTGCTAATTGGTCTGGAGGGAACATCATATCAGGAGGCCGCAGTGATCCTCGACGTGCCGGTCGGGACGATCCGTTCGCGCGTGTTCCGCGGACGCGAATCGCTCCGCAAGCTGATGGACCGGAGACCTGGAGGCGGCGAGGCGGCGAGCGGTGTGGCTAGCAGGAGCGCCGTGTCGAAGCGCCAAGGGTCCGTCCCGGAAGATCAGCCAACTCAGAATTTTTCTTGGGCGTCGACGTAATCGTCGCGGCATCCCCCTCGGCCGCTGCCAGCCCAACCGTTGCTGATGAACCCTCGGTGAAGGCGGCTTATTAGTGGCGGAAAACGTCCGTCTGAGTAGTTTCCGAGTTTGCCGCTTTTCTCTTTCCGCTCCCACATAAACTTATCGAACTGCGGGCGATCTTCGTTTCCGGTCAGTTCCATCGGGATCAACAAATGTCGAGGCTTTCAATACGTTCGAGACTGCTTAGTACCGCTGGAGCCATCCTACTGCTGAGCTCAGTTCCCGCCGCACATCTAGCTTTCGTTCAAGGCAACAGCGACATCATTCGCAATCTCGATAACAAATAATCAACCCCGACGACGGGCAGCGCCGCGAGGACGAGGTTCGCCGCCGAGACGGTCGGCCGGAAGAGGGACAGTACCGGCGCCCGACCTCCGAATTCCGTGGATATAACCGGAACGGCACCGATCAAGGAGATTACGGTGACCGACGCGGTAACGGTCAGCGTCACTAGACTGCCTTCGGCTCAATGGGTCGAGCGGTTGATGGCTGGGCCTAAACCTCGACCTGGCGCGGTACCACAGCAGCATCGGTGGTCCAAAGCGGAAATCACTGCCGATGTCCGGCAACCGCCCGGGGCGGACACCGCTGAGTAGTTTCCGATTTATCTTCTTCAGCTCGCCGCAACTGCTCCCGTCGGTGCTTGCGATGCGGCACCGGCCGAACGTCGCTATTTCCAGCTACTGGCAGTAGACGCCGGTGCTATAGCTGTTCTCTCCATCATCCACGCCCCGTAGTAGAAATTGCGGTCCTCAAAATTAGATCTGCGCCGGCAACCTCGCAGACCCGTTGCTCGACACGGCGTTGCGCTGAGAAAAAAGATTGTTGCCGGATTGCTCTTGGCCATTGCGTTGATCTTTTTGGCCTCGGTCATCGGTGGCGTATTTAAATAAGCCGCTCACCCGAATTATCCAGAAGAAAAGCGCTCTTACCTGCGATCCTGACGGTACGGCGCCATCGGCTGCCCGTGGCCACATGTAAGCGCGCCATTGTCATTCGCGATATCGCCCACGCACCGATTGACATCGGTGAGGGATGTCGTCTGTTGCCGTCCATCGGCAATGCGGCAGACTGCTGTCAGGGTGCGGTCTTCCACTCGTATGTCGGTGCAGCTTGCACGATAGTATCCCGGCGGCACCGATTGGGCATGGGCGGGTTGCAGGAACATGGAGCCGGTGATCAGGAGCGCTGCAAACGCAGCGAAAGAGATTTGCAAGCCGACTCCAACATGCCGGCACTGAGGACAGCGAAAATGGTCAGGGCGAGAATGGGCTGGGCTCGATCCTCGCGATCGGGGTCGAATAGCTATCAGGGCTTGCGATCCGTTCATCGACACCAAGCCTCATATTTGTCGTATGGTCCTTCCCGTAGTCAAATTACGGATACCGGCCGGCCTATATTTGTATCGGGCGTCCTTCGGTGTGGCGATGCCGATACCACGTCCCGAGACCAAGCCCCGGGACGAGTCGGCCTCGTAGCGCGTCGAACGCAGCGGCGAGTTTTGACCTCGATTATGACGGGTTTGCCACGGTGCCGCTCACCGAGACGGTCCAGCCGATCGGCAAGATCTTCAAACGTAGCGTCCTTCGACAACATGAACGAGAGTGCACCGTCTTCAAATGCCACTGTCACGCGGCTTGGCCGAGAGTGGTCGTATGGATGTTTAGCATCGCTTCCTCCAAAACTGGTGACCGAGCGGGGCTCGCTCATTCGAGACGTAGCTACCTCGCCAGCGTGGTGGTTGATCTAATCCATCATAGCCGCCCGCGAGACGGCGGCGGTAGGCTCAGAAACTACTTAGTGTTGTCTGACCCCAAGTCAGGAAAGCGTATTCTGCTCGCTAGCTGCCAGCCGGCCGGACGTGGAGCTATCGAAAGAGCGTATGTTTTTCAATCCCCTCTTGGATCATGGTGGTTACAAGCGCGGCGTTTTCAGCTCGTAAAGAGGTGGCGCCTCACGTTCGGGCCATCACCACCCCATGCAGAATAGCTGCGTAATGACAGCTGGCCGCGACCAGCACGAAGCTGTGCCATATTGCGTTGTGGAAAGGTAGCGTCCGCCAGAGGTGAAAGCCGGTCCCGATAGTATAGAGCATGCCGCCAACTCCGATCAAAACCGCCGTCTGAATGTCTACCGAGCTTAGCAGGGGCCGCATCCCCACTAGTATTATCCAGCCCAGAGCCAAGTAAGCAACGGCAGAAACTTGCTCGACACGACGTGGACAGATCAACTTCATTACGGCCCCGTGACTGCTCCAGTCCAAACCGCGGTGGTCATTCCGATAGCCCAAAACGCCGTGTAGTCGGCACGTCGTGAACGGGGTGTAGGTACCGGCGATCATCAGAAAGATCGCGGCATGATCAAGCTGGCGTAGAAACCCTCGTCGGGATGCGTTGGAGGCGAGGTTGTACGCTGCCGAGCACCCGAGCATCGTGACAAGGCAAAGGGAATATACTAGGCTCGCGGAGAAGGTCGGTAGGACAGCAACCGCTGCGGCGATGCCCACCAGGATGGCCGAGCCAACCGCACCCGCAAGGGTGCCCATCAGGTGTATGATGCGGTCTGCCGCGAGTTCGCCGGCTCGATATTTCATAGCTGAATCTAGAGGCGCGATTGTCTTAATACCCGCTTGTCTCGCGGGGGCTAGGCCTAGGCCTGATTGCGGGCAAGATCGTCAGCACCGCGGGCGAGGTCCTCGGCTAGATCTCGATCTGGCGCCCAATTTCCACGAAGTTGGGCGGCGGGAAGGTTAAAGAGATCGACTGCTCGCACCGAGTTGCGGAACAAGAAGGCGAAGAGTGGCAAACGCCACCGCAAATGCCGTCCGCGCGGCTCGCCACGGACGACTTCGTCGTGTGCGCCAAAGTAAACAGCGTTGTCGAGATCGACGGGGCAGCCGAGATCTTTTGCCGCGCGCAACGTGGACGGCAGATCGGGTATTTCGACGAAGCCGTGTTGGACAGTCAAGTGCCAGAAGCCTTCAAAGACGCGGACCAGTTCCAGGCGATTTAAGAGACTGACGCGCGGAATCTCCCCGAACTTCAACGGAGTGCGCTTCCAAGGTTTGGCACCTCTCCGGTCGAGTATAGCCCGACCGGACGCGAGATCCGAGGGTCTGTAAACCATTCTGAGGCCCGCTGGTGAGCGACCTCCGACGTGGACAGGGAATTTTCACCGTCTCAACGAGATCGGCGCGCACAGGCTCGGCCAGAGAGTTTTCGAGAGCTACCGCTGCAAGCCCTTCGGGCTCGCAGAGCCGAAGCGCCGGTTTAGTTGGGAGAGAAGGTGCGATGTATCCGTTATCGTCGTCGACTCGACCCGGTTGACGCCCTAAAGGAAAACGACAATGAACCTCACTGCGCCGTGTGTAATCGCCGTCTTCGCGTTGGGCCTCTCGGCCTGCACAAACCCCTATGATCCCGTCCAACGCGGCCTTGGTGGAGGAGTATTGGGAGCGGCTTCCGGCGCTGCCATTGGAGGAGCGGCGGCTGGCGGGCCAGGAGCCGCCCTTGGAGCAGCGATCGGAGGGGCAACCGGGATATTTGGGGGACTCGCTACTACACCTCCACCCCCACCGGGCACCTATTACGGCTACCCAGCCTATCCTGTTTACGGATATCCGGGCTATGCGCAGCCGGGCTACGGATATCCGGGCTATTCGGGATACCCTGCTTATTCCGGTCCTCCGGGTTATGGATACCCAGGCTACTCGGGACAGCCCGCTTACCCCGGTCCTCCGGGCTATGGATACTAGAGCCGCCCGCTGTACTCTCCCTACACCGGTTCCGGTCATGGATATCCCGTGTCTGGTTATCCCGCCGATCGCGCTTCGGAGGATTGGTCGCCTGGGACTGAGTACGCTGTCGAGCCCGCTAGCTGAGTTCCGGCCAAAAATTCGCCCTCACCCTCGACGCCATTCGTTAGTGCGAGGCGAACGCCTTCCGTAAAATCGATCGCCCCTGTAAGGATAGATAGGCGAGCGGGACGGGGGGATGATGTCGGGTGTCGAGGCCAGCGAGAGTGAATTACGCGAGCGCTTGACTGCAATCCTGCGCTCGACGCCACCGCTGATGCGGGTGCTTCAGGTCGCACGCCACCTCTGTCTTCCTGATTGGCTCGTGTTTTCGGGCGCGGTCTATCAGCCGGCGCTCAATCGTCTGACCGGTCGTCCACTCGATTTCGGAATCAAGGATTACGACCTCGGCTATTTCGAGATGTCCGACCTCTCCTACGAAGCCGAGGATGAGGTGATCCGCCGAGTAAAAGCCGCTTTCGACGAGCCGCTGCGGAGCATGGTCGAGGTTCGCAACCAAGCGCGCGTGCATCTCTGGTTCGAGGCGAAGTTCGGCAAGCCATATACGCCGCTCTCCTGCACGGCTGAGGCATTGGAGCGCTTTACCTCGGGGACATTCGCGGTCGGCGTCCGGCTTGAACCTGACAACCGGCTCCACGTCGAGGCTCCCTTCGGTCTCGCCGATCTGTTCGCGCTGCGCCTGCGGCCCAATCCTCGCCGAAAGACGGTCGGCTTCGCCCGGACTTCTGCGGATGTGCGCCGCCGCTGGCCTGAACTGGTGATCGAGAACGAGCCATGTTGAGCCGCGACTGAACTCTCAGCACGTTTAGCAGGAGCTTCAATCAGCCATTCCAGGGATCTGTCCGGGCCCTCGCGAATGCAGAGACTCCATCCGAGAACATGTTCGAAAGCTTCCTCGCACGCACGTTGGAGCGCATAATCGACCGCACAGTCGCCGAGCCGCGATGAGGATGCGAGGCGCGTGAACGGAATGCCAGCAGCCCTCGAACCCCGGCTTCTCACCCTTTGCCCATTGGCCAGAGAATGGTCATTTTTGGTGAGCACGTTCGAGGCATCGCTTCATGTCGAGCGCCGTCATGACCTCAAGATCGAAGCCGCGTATATCCCCGACTGGCGCGCGTTGGTGGCACCGGGTGGCCACGGAAAGACACAATTCGCCGTTCAGGCCCAATACCTCATCGGGCGATTTTCATCGGTCGAACTCGTGATCTGTGCCGGTGCTGCCGGTAGTCTCGCGCCGGAGCTATCCGTTGGTGATGTCGTGGTTGGGACGGAGACAGTGGAGCATGATTACCGGCAGCTATTTGCGACGCGCCCGCTGCCGCGATTCCCCGGCCATGGACCGTCGATTGACGCCTTGCGTCGCTTGGCACACGGCATTAGCGGCTTCCACGTTGCCTTCGATGTGATCGCAAGCGGCGACGAGGATGTCGTCACGTCGGAGCGCGCCCAGGCGATCCGCGAACAGACGGGTGCCGCGTGCGTTGCATGGGAAGGCAGTGGCGCAGCGCGTGCGGCCCTCTTCAACGGCATCGGCTCGCTCGAAATCCGCGCCGTGACCGACGCCGCCGACAAGGAAGCACCCCAGCGGTTCGACGCTAACCTCCCAATCGCCATGGCAAATCTCGCGAGCCTATTGCGATTGTGGTTGGAGTAAGGCCGAAACCGTTCGCCTACTGAGTGGAAAGAAGCCCCGGCTTACCAACGAGGTCCTCCGGGCGCTCCGATACAGCCCAGAGGAGATCGCTCGTGCAGAAACCACGGCTAGAGCTTGAATGTCTCCTGAAGCCCTGGTCCGATCTTCGCCAGGGGTCTGTAACCCAGGCGCGGCTCGCCACGAGCGAAGACGAATTAGCGCGATCGACTGGCGGCTATTTCTATCATCAACGCTCTCGCGCGCCGAACAGGATCGCCAACGATGTCGGGATTCAAGAGGAGCTGCTTGCAGAGTGCGGCCGCATCTCCTCTATCCCTCTCACCAATTGATCTCGGCGTTGCGCCTTGGCGGGCGTTGCCCAGCGCGGTCACGGACAAGACCTAATTTCCTTCGCGGATCGTGGCGCGGCAGAATGCTCAGCTAATCGAGCTCCTCAAGCGACGCGATCACGCCGCATGCATGTGCCCCGCCTAGAGGCGGGTAAAGAAATTCACCTGGTCGTCCGTTCTCCGCCGCGCGCACGGCACCGCAACTCATAGATGACGTGTCCGCCAGGGGCCGTCCCGCGACCGCGATTGGCATCGATTGGGACGGCAGGCGCCAAGTGCTGGCAGTCGAACTCGCCAACCGGGAGAGCCGCTCGAGCTGGCGGGATTTCTTGCTGGCGCTGAAGGCCCGTGGCCTCAACGGCGTCGAATTCGTGGTCGCCGACGATCACGCGGGGCTGCGGGCCGCTCTGCGTGAGGTCCTGGCGGAGGCGGCTTATCAGCGCTGCTATGTGCACTTCTTGCGCAACGCACTCGACTACGTGCCACGCCGGGTCGACGACGACTGCCTGCAGGAGCTGCGTTGGCTGTATGACCGGCGCGATCTGAGCGAGGCGCGCCGCGATTTGGCTGCTTGGCTCGGCAAGTGGTCGGCGAAGTATTCCAAGCTCACCGGCTGGGTCGAAGAAAACATCGACGAGACGCTCAGCTTCTACCGGCTGCCGCGCCAGCACCATAAGCATCTGAAATCGACCAACATGCTGGAACGGCTAAACGAGGAGATCAAGCGCCGCACCCATGTGGTGCGGATCTTCCCCAATGGCGAGAGCTGCCTGAGGCTGGTGCGGGCGCTCGCGGTCGAGACCCACGAGAACTGGCTCGAACAGCATCGCTATCTCAATATGGATGATCTGCACGAGCACAAAAAGGAGGCGCTGCGCCGTGCTGCATGACCCCTGTCTTCTCCAGTTTGGCACCGTGCTCGCTCGGTCAAGGCCAAGCCGCGCCGGCTGGCGCGGTGGCCGCAAGCGGCCAGCCTTGACTCGCGCTGCGCGCGGTGCCCCCGCCAGAGCCAGGTCGGGACGAAGAAACGGTGCCCTGATCGAACAAAGAAACGGGGTCTTGATGCCTGAGACACCCAACCGTCACAGCCCTCGCGAAACGTGACGTCACGATTGCCAATAGGAGGTGGAGGATGCCCGCACATCGCATCGGTATCGCTCCCATGACCCCGGCCGAGCGCCAGGCGCGGCACCGCGCCAAGCTGCGCCAGTACAGCCAGACCATGCCCCCAGCGTCGGTGCGGCGCATCCTGTCACGGCCGAGACGGTGGGCGACGGCGATCGCCGCGCTCGTCGATCTGCAGGCAGAATACCGCGCCTGGCTCGACACTCTTCCGGCCAATCTCGAAGGATCGAGGCTGGCGGAGAAGCTGCAAGCGATTGCCGAACTCGACCTCGATGAGCTGCAGATGATCGACCCGCCGCGCGGCTACGGCCGCGACTGACACAGGAGGTTCTCCACCGACACCACCCAACCACCATGATCAAATTGCTGAACTTGACGTACGCGACTGAAAGAACGTCGTGTAGCCGTTGGAGAGCCCGAACGCCCAGTGGTCGCCAAGGTTCTTTGGAGGCAACGCTTCCACCGGCAGCTTGGTGCGAGTGATCAGCGCCCAGTCTTCGTTCAACCGGAACGGCACCACTGCCTGGTCGGCACTGAGCCTCCGCTCGTGTTACATTTAACCGAACGGGGTCCTGGGCGAGGTCCAGCCCGATCTGCTTGATCAACTTACGGGCGAGGTCGAGGTTGCTGTCATAGGTGACGCCGACCGCGATCCTGTCGATTACCCAGTCGCGGCTCTGGTTCTGAATGGCGCCCAACAGGCTGAACGGCACGGTGTAGACCGGACCACGGTGGTGCCGCAGCCTGACCGAGCGAATGCTGAAGCCTTCGACCGTGCCCTTGTAATTGCCGCTCTGGATGTACTCGCCGACCCGGAAAGCGTCGTCGAGCAGGTAGAACATGCCGGCGATGACGTCGCGGACAAAACTCTGACAACCAAAGCCGGTAGCGACGCCAACGACGTTAAACCGGCGATCAACCGCAACATATGGCTCCCTGCGGGTAGGCCTTGCGCCGCAGCTCGCTGCAGCGCTGGAATAACGCGCCCTTGACGCCGTCGCTGCCTATCTACCGAGGATCTGCCGCGGGATGGCGAACATCATTTGGAGCAATCCGGGAAATCCAACTAAAAAGGCCTTCCCATGGAGAAGAGAATAATTTCCGGGGCCGCCATGGCTTGCGCGATGTTGTCCGTCGGTTCGCTGCCCGCACGGCCAAAGCAGCAATGACCAACCGGCAGGCGAGCAGCCGGCGAGCGGCCAACCGGCAGCAGCGACCGCGATGACGACGCCGGCCATGACCGTTCCTCTCGTGGCCAACCCAAATCCGACAAGTTTCGATGCCGGACCATTTGGCCCGGTCTACATGACCGGCGCCATCAGCGGTCTCGGACTATGGCAAAACAATATTTCCCCGGGCGATCAGCATTCGCTGGCGAGCTTGAGCAACGGCCGGTTCTTCTTTCAGAAACCGGAAGGTCTTTTTCAATATTTTGTTCAGGTGGGTGCGTATACTATACCGTCCCTTGGCACGCCTTATGTCAACACTCCCCAGGCGACGGGCGACTTGTTCGGGCCATTGCCGGTGGCATATCTGGCCCTGGCGCCGACCAGTACTTTCTCGATCGAGGGCGGCAAGCTCCCCACCTTGATCGGCGCCGGATACACCTTTTCGTTCCAAAATCCGAATATCGAGCACAGCCTTCTGTGGAACCAGGAGCCTGCCGTCAGTCGCGGCGGTCAGCTGAACTACACCGCCGGTCCTCTCGCCCTCTCATTTTCGCTGAACGACGGCTTCTACTCGAACCGTTACACCTGGCTCACGGGTTCAGCCACCTACACGCTCGACAGTGCCAACAAGTTCGCCTTGGTCGCCGGCGGAAATTACGCGCACACGACCAAGTCAACCTTGGCAACCCCGCTGTTCCAGAACAACGAAACAATCTTAAATTTGATCTACATCCACAATGCCACACCGTGGGCCTTCGCAACCGGCTTTCAATACACCCGCGTTCCGGCCGCTTCGTCGATCGGCGCGTTGACGTCCGCTTCGACATATGGTGGAGGGATGTTGGTAAATTACAGCTTTGGCGATAACTCGCCTCTGCCGGGTGTCAGCTTGCCCGTGCGCCTCGAGTACATCTCCAGCACCGGCAGCCTCGCGAATGGCGCACCTAACCTGCTCTACGGGCCAGGCAGCAACGCGTGGTCGATAACCGTGACGCCGACTTATCAGTACAAGATCTTTTTTGCGCGCGTCGAGTTTTCCCATGTCGGGGCAAACAGCACAACGCCGGGATTGGTCTTCGGCCCGGGTGGCACCAATACGACGCAGACCCGCGGCCTGTTTGAAATAGGTATTCTGTTTTGAACCTTAATCGCTCTGGCGGGCCTGAGCCGATCAGTTCACTACGACACGACGAACAGGCCGAGCTTGCATTTTCTCCCGGCTACTCCGCCGCGGCGGGCTGTGTCAGTTCCAGGGCGCGTTGCGCGACAGCGGCGGCGGAGGGTTCGCCGTCGCCGGCGATCTGCGGTCGGGAAGGCGAATTTGATGCCATTGGCGTCGAAGGCTTTTTTGATCATGGCAAGGGCCCGTCGCCGGATCATGGAATTCTGGCCCGGCAAAGTCGTCATCTTCATCCGGAGCTGCACCGCGAAATCGCCGAGCGCGTCGACACCCTGCATCTTCAGCGGCTCGAGGATCAGCGGCGCGAATTCGGGGTCCTGGGTCAGGTCCAGCCCGATCTGCTTGATCAGCTTTCGGGCGCGGTCGATATCGCTGTCATAGGTGATGCCGACCGTGACCTTGGTGATGACCCAGTCGCGGCTCATGTTCTGAACCGCGCCCAGAAGGCCGAATGGCACGGTGAAGAGCGGACCGTTTTGATGCCGCAGTCTGACCGAGCGGATGCTGAAGCCTTCGACGGTGCCCTTGTAATTGCCGCTCTGGATGTACTCGCCAACGCGGAACGCATCGTCGAGCAGGTAGAACATGCCGGCGATGATGTCGCGGATAAAATTCTGACAACCAAAGCCGATCGCGACCCCAACGACGCTCAAACCGGCGACCAGCGGGCCGATTTCCACACCCATTGCCGCCAGCGCCATCAGCGCGGCGACGGCGATGACGACTACAAACAAAATATTGCGGAAAATCGGCAGCAGCGTCTGGATCCGCGCCCGCCGCCGCGCCTCGTCAGTGTTCGGTTCGCCCGGGTCGGCGGTTTCGGCTAGCTTGAGATCGATTGCCGCCTTCGTCGCGCGCCATAGGACATCGGCGACGAGGAGGATGATCAGGGCGCTGAGCACGCCGTGTACGAGGCGGGAGAACGGCGTATCGTCTCCAGCGAGGCGCACAGGTCGATACCCCAGCCCCAGGTGAGCACCGCTGCGGCACCGATGATCAGCAGCGCCCGCATACCGCGCTCGAGGCTTACCTCAATGACGCTTGGCGGACCCTCACCAACCAGCGGCGCTCCGGGCGGCTGCAGCAAGTGCTCGACCGCACGCCTGATCGCGACGTTGGCGAGCGGCAGGATGATGATTACCAGAACGAGCCAGAAGACCGGCATGGCTCTCGTTACCCAAAGCCCCCACAGCAGCACGATGCCGACCGACAGCAGCGCGTTCTGTGCGCCCCGGCCGAGGCGACGCGTCTCGGGCGACGGCGCTTCGGCGCCCTGGCCCGGCGCAACCGGTCGGCGCCACAGGGATTCCAGCGCAATGGCGAGGAGGCCAAGGCCAAGCACATACGCCACGAGCTGGCGACCCTCCAACGAAAACCCGTACCGGCGGCATCTGGCCCTTTGGGAAGCGGATGACGTATTTGTTGGCGCCATTCAGCTTCTGCCCGGCGCTATCCGTCGTCGCGGTTGGATAGACAGCGTCCTCTGTGAGATTGCATCCGAGGCCCAATCGGGTGACCAATGCGCGCTGGACGTAATCGGTGCCGTAGCGTCCGCCCGGCTTGAAGAACACCCATCCGTTCAGATCGGCACCCGCGGCAGGGAAATGCGCCACGATGCGTTCGACACCGAGCTTCGGCACGTTCTGGACATTGGCCACAGAGGCGAGTTTCGAGGGATCGAAGTCCTGCCCGGGCACGAGGCCGATATGCGCCAGCCGCGCGAGGATCGGCGCGTCCTCGGCATAAGGCGGGTTTTGCTTCATCAGCTCGGCAAGCAGCTTGAAGTAGGTGATCGTGTCCATTCGCTCGACCTGCTCGCGGACCGGGGTCTTCATGTCGATCGAAGGATCGACTTTTCCGGGCGGCGGCGTGTAAGGTTTGCCATAGGCGCTGAGCGGCACGAGCTTGTATTGGTCCTGGAGCGCGTGCACGGCCGTGTAATCCTCCGGCGTGCCGGTGCAGTAGGTGCGGCCGAGAATCCAGACCATGTTGGTGGCCGACCGAAGCTCCTCGGTGCCGGGAGGGAGCTCGCCGCGCCAGCCGGGGCCGACGATCGCAAACTCACCGGCGCCGGTCCCGGTAGTGCGCGTGCCGGGATCGGCATAGACGTTGGTCCAACCCTCCAGCATCGGCATCAGGTAGTAGCGCCCGTGCTCGTCGGGGAGCTGCAGGATCCACGGGCCCTGAGAGAGATCGAGCCAGGCGATGGAATAGAGCGTGTCCGCGTTTGGGGCGGTGACATCCTTGAATGCCGCCGTCGGATACTCGCGTGCATTGGCAAACTGCCCCATTGGGGCGTGAAGGCCCTCGGGCTTCGCGGCGTTCGTCAATACCCGGCGCGTCATTTCCATCGTGACGAGCGGGTAGCCGAAGATATAGGCGTCGACCGCGGCTGCGAGCGGGCCCGCAGCACCCTCGGGCGCAGGGCCTGCCTCGATCGGCTGGGCCGCGGCGATGGGGATATTGCGGACAAAGGCCGCCGAGGTGAGAAGGCTGCCGCCTGCCAGGACGGCACGTCGGGTTGTCATCATTGCAACGTCTCCATGTCGGGGTTGCACTGAATCAGTTGGCCAGCCCTTAGGGGCGACGAACCTCAATTACTGAGAGTGACCGACGGGAGCTTCCACTGGCCGTCGAGAATTGCTTGCTTCGGCCAGTAGCACCGCAGAACCAGATAGATCGGCCCATCGGGCGCGGGCAGCCAGTTTGATTCCTTGTCACTCCCCGGAGAGGCCTTCTGGATATAGATCGACAAACTACCGTCAGGATCGAGCTTGAGCTTCGGCAGCATCGGCGAATTGATGAGGTACCGATTAATCGGATTCGCGACCAGTAGTTGAGTCTTGCCGTCGTACATGGTGACCGACCAGAACGCATTTACGGGAGGCTGCTTCCCCTTCGCAAAACGCAGGACATAGCGATTTGTCGCACCGTTCAGCGGTTGGCCTGAGGCGTCACCGTGCCAGGTGAAATAATAGGCCTCGCTCTCGGAGTTCCCGTAGATGCCCATTTTCGCACCGACCGCGCGGTTCAGATAGTCGTTCTTCATGAACTCACGCGTGCCGAACAGCAGCGCAGTGCCGGTTTCGGTGGCGACCTTGGCGTCGATGGCCTTCATACCCGCTGCCATGCCCGCGGCGATCGCTTGGCGGACCTCTGGTGAGAAGGCGGCAGAATCGAACGGCTTGCCGGGCTCGATACCGATCTTCGCGAAGCTCGCGCGCGCGGTCTTGTCGCCCGCAACGGTCGGGCAGAATTGCAAGATGAAGTTGAGGTATCCGAAGAAGTCGGCCGACTTGGCTTTCTCATCGCTGAACGACGGGAAATCCACCTTGGGTGCGGCTGGAGGTGGCGGTGTCCCTAGGAACTGGCTCACCGGCTGCACCGTGTAGCCGGCCTGGATCTTCTTGACGTTCACCAAGTCTTCGGGATCGAACAGCTGGGTACGGTAGCCCACAAAGACGAATTGCGTGTCGGCGCGTATGAGCTTGGTGATGCCCTTCGGGACTTCGCCCTTCCAGTTGGGACCGGCAAGCAGGTACTTACCTTCGCCATTGCCCGTGGCAGCGGTGCCGACATAGGCAAAGTTGTAGGTGTAGAGGTCGACGAACTGGACGGAGTAGTACCGCTTGCCCTCCACCTGCGGCACGCCCAATACTAGCGGCTCCGCCCGCAGATCCGCCCACAGGAAGGAATAGGGTGCGTCGCTATTCGGCGTTACGATCGCTGTATCTTGTGGCGTGAACACGTTCGTCGAGTTCCAGATTTGGTTGAAAGGCGCCTTGTACTGTGATTGACTTTTGTCGACTGCATACGAGAACATCGTTCCATAGTTCACGACCATCGGGTAGCCATAGATGAAAGCTTCCTTGGCGATGGCTTGAGCTTCGCTGGGTGTGACGCTTTGCGCTGAAGCCGCCGAGGCGCCTGCTATCAGTAAACCTCCGACGAATGCCGCAAGCGCGCGAGAAGCTGCTGTGGTCAGTATTTTCATGTCATTTCTCCATCGTGTGGATCGTCGTCAGGCGCCGGGCCTTCCATCACGATCTCGATGCGGCGGTTCTGCGGCCCGGCCTTGCGGCGCGTCGTTCGGCGCGACCGCGTGCGTGTCGCCAAACCCCTTGGCCGAGATGATGTTCGGGTTGACGCCCTGCGCGCGGAAATAGGCGACGACGTCGTCGGCCCGCCGCGATGACAAGTCGATGTTGTCTTTGACGCCCGCCCGCTGCAGCGCGGGGCCGACCGGCAGATTGTCGGTATAGCCGTAGACGACGACCTTGGCGTTCTGCAGATTTTGCAGCTTAGGCACGTATTGGTTGAGCGCCTGTTTGCCGCTGGCGCTGAGCTGATAGTCGCCCTCCGGGAACAGCACGTCGCCGGCGACGACCCATTTGTTCTCTTGCTGCATCTTGCCGATCTGCAACTGCTCCGCCGCCGCCTGGGCACGCGCCTGCTGCAGCTCTGCTCCCTGCTGTTCGTACGCGCTCTGGGATACGCAAGCTCCCAGAATCAATGCGGTGAGCGGGACAATCCGCGCTGCGGCTGCCAGGTCTATTTTCATGGCTCGGTCTCCGAATGGGTTCATTCCGAGCGGGCAAAGCTTGGCCAGTCGCGAGCCTAGACCCCTGGCTTTTCGACTGACTATGCAGATCCGGTAAATGTTGGACCGAGAATTCCTGATCCGGGTGCGCTCCGGAGGGTGGTCGAAGGCGACTCGCCGAATGCAGTCCGGAAGGCCACGGCGCACCGCCCCAGCTCGGTAAAGCCGCAGCCATTGGCGATTTCCGCGACGCTCGCCGTAACCGGGTGGGCAACCCGCAGCCCGGCCCGCGCCGCCTTCAGCCGCCGCAGGAGCATATATCGGCTGGGGCTGATGCCCAGAAACTCGGCGCAGCAAGACCGCAGGGTCCGCTCGGTCACGCCGATCAGCGCGCACAGCTCAGGCATGGGCAATCGCCGGTTCGGATGGTCGGCGAGCACCTCCTCCAACCGGACCATGATCCTGGTGTGATGGCGTCTGGCGGTCCCGTCCCCGTCATCTCGGGCCCTGGCGCCCAGACAGGTGACCAGCGCGTGAATGAGGCCCTGCTCTATGGCTCGCGCGACCTCCGGGTGGGCCAAGATTTTGGGCCGGGTCTCGGCGAGGCCGCAGGCCTGCGCATGCAGACGCCGCAGCCGTGCGGCGTCACGGGCGGCGGGGCGCAGAACCCGCCCCGCTGCCGGCGCAGAAAGCGCCTTTCCGGAGAGCGCCTCACAATATCTTTCGAGATGCTCCGGAGGCAGTCCTAAGAGGCTCCAGCTGCAAGGGCCCGTCGTCCGCTGATGGAACCGTTCGCCCCGACTGTGGAATGTCAAGTCCCCTGTTTGCAGTTGCACGCCGCCCCACAGCATCGGCGGGTCCGGGCGCGTCGCAAACCCTACAAATACCAGCGCCGGATCCAGTACTACGTAGGCGATGCGCGGCAGATCCTCCTCGCTGTGCAACAGCTGTAGGCGATGGAGAGTTACCCAGGTCAGGTTGGCCTTGAGCGTACCTTGAGAAGTAGCAAGGAGATCGATCCGAACATGGTTAAATCTCGCCTGGTAATCATCGGGATCGATAAAGGTGCCCGTGCCGCTTCCCGGCATCCGCTTTCCTGCATGCCAACCGATCAGACCCGCGGTCCGAAAGGCCACGGTGCCGGCCCGAAAATGTCGTCGAACCCGATGCTAGGTCCGCTCGGTCGTGGTTGGCTATGCAGATTCAGGAAGATCCCAGGGCGAACCGGAATTTTTTTGCGGCCGGGCGTCTTCGGGTGGGCGGCGCAGCGCTGCCGAAGGCGACTCCCCGAACAGCGACCGATATGCGACCGAGAAGCGCCCCAATTCCCAACAGCCAAAATTCGTCGCAACCTCGGTCACGGTCGTCGCCGTCGGATCTGCTATTCGTAAGCCCCGGCGGGCCAGATACATTCGGCGCAGCCACAAATATCGCATCGGGCTTGTGCCCAGAAACTCCTGGCAGCAGGCGCGGAGGGTGCGATCCGATGCTCCCGCGGCCGCGCAGAGTTCCGCCGCATACAGGGTGCGATCGGGGTTGGCCTCCAGCAGATCTTCCAATCGCCGCAATATCGCCGCGTGGCGGTGATGGGTGCTCCTGGTCTCCGCAGTCTCTCCGCCACTCATGCACAAAACCATCGCGTGCACGAGCTTCTGCTCCAGCGCCCGGGCTACCTCGGAGTGTGCCAGGATGTCAGGGGCGGTCTTGGCGAGATGGCCAGCTGCTTCATGCAGGTTCAACAGCCGCGATAGGAGGGGCGCGGGAGGTCTAATGAGATGTGTGAGCGGCGGCGCGGTCAGTTCGCGTCCGGTGATCGCTTGTCCCGCGGCGGCAATATCTTCGTGCGTCAGAGCGATGGAGCCCCATTGACACGCGCCCGAAGTCCGGTTGTGCCCGATCGATCCTGCGCGGAACACGATAACGTCGCCTTGCGAGAATTCGAGGCCGTTAATGTATGCTTGCTGACCCGGATAGGTAGCGAAAACGATACCGAATACGTTGGGGTCGACCGCGGAATAAACGGCTCGAGGCAGGGTTTCCTTGCTGCGCTGAAGAGAACGCCGGTCGAGCCAGATCGCCGTAGACTCGGCGCGAAAGTTGCCGCGCCCGGTGACGACACCCCCCGCATGCGCGTCGCGGATAGCCGCATGATAGGCATCGGGGTCGGTAAAGGTCCGAACGGCGCTGTCGGGCATATTAAACGCCCCCCGTTTCGTTTAATCCGAGAAGCGTAGGCCCCGGAGAGCCGCCTGGCTCCGCGGCCATTCCGCGCAGCTTCGCAGCCCGATACTAAGGCCTGAATAGTTTCGAATGGGTGACAGTAGTGTGACACTCCGATCCTTGGATCGGTCACAGGAGGCTGCGGCAACGCAAAGGACGCTCCACTGCTCGTGTCCAGCATTCCCTCGCCTAGTGTTTTGGCCCTGATCAGGCCCTCGAGAATGGCCCTGCTGTCGTTGCCCGTGATCTCCTCCTGTCCGAGCATGATGCTAAGTATGGCAGCGTGACAGTAAGGGCTGGCGGGCGCCGAGAGGATGAAGTTGCACGGTTTGTTGCCAGCCGCGGCGCGATACGCTTCACCCACCACCGCCTCCCCGGGTGGTTCGGACCCGTATATCCGCTTTGGGTCACGGGCGGTAAAACTCCGAGTGAGTATATGATCTCCGAATTACCCCAGGGAGCGGACATCGTCAGGAGCGCGTTTCATCATTTAGCGAACCCACTCGTATTGCAGATCACCGCGTTCTGGGTCCGAGCCATTCCGGGCTGAGCTCTGACCCAACAATGCCACGAGATCATCCAGAATAGACTGGCTTTGGTCGGCGAAGAGAGCGTCAGTGTGGGTCACCGGCGGCAGCCGCTGCCGGGTCAATCAGGAGAACCCACCCATGCGCATCTACATCATCGGCAATGACGGAATCACGCTGTGCCGCGAGGCACCGGCAACCGTCAATGACCGCGAGGTTGCGGTCGCGTCGAAAGAGGAATTGCACGCTGCGCCGCTCAGCGGCAAGCGGCTGCTGGCGCTGTGGAACGCTCTGCCCGGTGTCGAAAAGCGGAGGACGGTCGGCGACCGCGGAGCCCTGATCGATCGGCTGTGGCCGGCAATCGAGGCCTTGCCGGACCCGGAATTGGAGCCCGACGCAAAGCGGCCGTCAAAGCAGGACGAGGTGATTGCAATGCTGCGGCGACCCGAGGGCGCAACCGTGGATGAGGTGGCAAGGGCCACGGGTTGGCAGCGCCACACGGTTCGCGGCGTCTTCTCGGGCACCCTGAAGAAGAAGCTCGGGCTCACGCTTGCCTCTGTCAAAGAGGAACGCGGCCGCGTCTACCGCGTCGACGGACCGGCAAGCGTATGAAACCGGCAATCTACGACGCTTCGGCTCGCCACCGGAACGGCAATCGGCACGATCGGCCGCGCCGTCCTGACATCACCGAGGTCGAGCGGCAAATTGGCAGCCTGGCCAATCGGTCGACGCCAGATCTACGGGTCGCCTGGCGCCAGTTGCATCACATTGGACCGCCTCTCGGGCTCAGTCGCGATCTGCTGATCCGAACCCTCGCCAATCAGCTGCTAGAGCAAAGCTATGGCGGCGTGAGCCGGGCGCTGCGGCGCCGCCTGCAGAGCCTGGCCGGAGCGTCGGAGAAAGGCACTATGGCCGTCGATCCCGGTCTCGTGCTAAAGGCCGGCACGACCCTGGTGCGCCAGTGGCGCGGACACACGCACACTGTCTCGTGCACAAAGACGGGTTTGAGCACGAGGGCCAGCGCTAACGGTCGCTAACGGCAATTGCCGAGCGGATTACCGAGGCCCATTGGTCGGGTCCGCGGTTCTTTGGCCTGACCGAGGGCGCGAGTGCTTTGGCTGGCGCCAAGGCCGGCCGATGACGCGACCAACCAGCAGCGGCACACGGCGGAACGCAAGGGTTCGCTGCGCCATCTACACCCGCAAATCCTCCGAGGAGGGGCTGGAGCAAGAATTCAATTCTCTGCAGGCGCAGCGCGAGGCCTGCGAGGCCTTCATCACCAGCCAGCGCCACGAAGGCTGGGTGTGCCTGCGCGCGGGTTATGATGACGGCGGGTTCTCCGGCGCGACGATGGGTCGACCCGCCCTGCGACGGCTGCTCGCCGACATCACGGCAGGGCGGGTCGATATCGTGGTCGTCTACAAGATCGACCGGCTGACCCGCTCGCTCGCCGATTTTGCCAAGATCGTCGAGATCCTCGACGCGAAGAGCGCGTCGTTTGTTTCGGTGACGCAGCAGTTCAATACAACGACCTCGATGGGGCGCCTGACCCTCAATGTTCTGTTGTCCTTTGCGCAGTTCGAGCGCGAGGTCATCGGCGAGCGCATCCGCGACAAGATCGCCGCCTCAAAAAAGAAGGGGATGTGGATGGGCGGCGTGCCGCCGCTCGGGTATCGGGTGCAGGACCGCAAGCTGGTCATCGTCGACAGCGAGGCGGAAATCGTGCGCTCGATCTTTCGCCGCTATGCCGAACTCGGCTCGGTGCGGTTGTTGAAGGCGGAGCTCGAAGCCCAGGGAAGGAAAAGCAAGTCGTGGACGAGCGCTGCGGGTCGGGTGATCGGCGGCAAGCCATTCTCGCGCGGGGCGCTCTACCTGATGTTGCGGAACCGCACCTATCGCGGCGAGATCGTTCACAAGGGACAATCCCATCCTGGCGAACACACGCCAATCATTGACCATCCGCTGTGGGATGCAGTTCAGATGCGGCTCGCCGCCAATACCGCCGAGCGCAACTCCGCCACACGCACTCACCAACCGAGCCTGCTCGCCGGGATGCTGTTCGATGCCGAGGGCAACCGGATGACGCCGAGCTATGCGGTCAAAAAGGGCACGCGCTACCGCTACTATGTCTCGCGCCCGCTGATCACCCAAGATCAGCGCGAAAGCTCCACCGCCTTGCGCATTCCAGCCGGGGAGATCGAGCATCTCGTGACGAGCCGAGTGCGCCAATGGCTTCTCGACCCCGGCGGCATCTACCAGTCGACACGGCTTCCCGATCCGTCAGCGCAGCGCCGGCTCATCGCGCGCGCCGGGGAAATCGGCAAGAGCTGGACCGAGTTGCCGGGAACACGACAGCGTGCCTTCCTCACCACCCTGATCCACCGCATCGATGTCGGGGCCGATCAGATCGATATCCATTTGCGCCCGACCCGGCTCGCCGCACTCCTCGATGTCGCAGCGACACCACTGCCGAGCGCGACCGACGACGAAACCCGGATTCTGTCCGTGCCGATACGGCTGCGGCGCACCGGGCGGGAGATCTCGATGCGGATCGATGGCACCGACCCGTTTGCCACCGCGAAACCCGATGCGCGACTGATCAAGCTGCTGATCAGGGCGCGCCAGTTCAATGCCACACTCCTCGGCAGCGATGGCGTGCCGTTTGCCGCACTGGCCAAGCGGGAAGGGGTGAGCCCGTCCTATTTCACGCGGCTCGTCCGCCTCAGCTATCTCGCCCCGGACATCATCGAAGCCATCCTCGACGGCCGTCAGCCGCCCGATCTGACCCCAGACAAGCTGCTGGCGCATTCACGTCTGCCACTTGGCTGGCACGAGCAGCGGACCGTGCTTGGCTTTGCCTGAGCTGGACCGAACTCAGAGCTTGGTCACATCGCTAACCCGACCTCGCTTGGCGCACCAGTGCAACCACGGTCGCGAACCGCCTAGCCGGCACCGCGGTAGTGGAATAGGGCCCGACAGAGATATTACCGGCACTTGGCGTGATGTTGACGAGCCCAACGCGTCTCTGCCGGCCGTGCCGCCTGGCCGGGTCCGCGCACACCGCGGCAACTGCCGACTTTTCGATACAAGAAGGAGAAATCCCGCGAGAGACGGACTGTTTGCTGGAGGGGAATGGATTCGAAATTCCAGTTCCGCGCCACATCGGCAACGGTTGATGCTTTGTCTGAGGTGCGCGGATCGACTATCGGCGCTTGGTGTCATCCGAGCAGTTGCCGGCGTCGGCAAACCGATCGCCCGGATAATCCTCGGCATCCCGGCCGATTACGGAGGCCGCCCATTTCGGAACATGCGACACCCAGTCGGTGCGCTCGACGATCTCGTCGACAATATCGCATGCTGCGGATGTCGGCAGGTCCCGACGGCGCAGCCCGCCTGATCGAGGTCACGGTCGCGGCCTATCGCGGAATCGACATCCTGGTCAATAACGTCGGCGGTGGCGGGGATGGGGCGCGCGTTGCCGACAGCGGCGATGACGATTGGCGCGGCTCGCCTCGATGAGCATCCGTAGGAGGTCCGTCTGGATCGCCTGGCTTCTCCTAAACCGAAGGTGCTGGAACTGCCGGGGCACAGTGCGTTTAATCGGACGTGAGTTTCGCGCGCTGGCAACCCTACTACACCGATCGGGAACTCGAACTCGACCGCCGCATCCACGCGCTCGGGCTGCTGCTGGCGCTGATCGCGACCCCGCTCCTGCTCGGCCTCGCGGCAGAGAGCAGACGCCCAGGGCTGGTCGTGCCCTGCGCGATCTATCTCTTGTCGCTGCTCGGCATGCTCGGAAGCTCGGCGCCGTTTCGCCACACGCCACTCCGATGGTCCAGCTATCGCTGGTTCCTGCGGCGCCTCGACCACGCTGCGATCTTTTTGTTCATCGCCGGCACTTACACACCGTTCACGGTAGGGCAGATGCAGGGCGAGCGGGTCGGACCGACGGTGGCGGTGTGGGCGGGCGCGCTGATCGGCGCCGCCTACAAGCTCGCATTCCCGGTCGGCTTGCGGCGGCCGTCGCTGGTCGCCTTCGCGGCGCTCGCCTCGTTTGTGCTGTTCGGGCTGCGGCCGACGCTAGTGTCCATGGCGCCGCCGGCCGTGGGGCTGATTCTCGCCGGCGTTGCGCTCTATATGGTCGGCGCGGCAATTCATCACCGACCGATACGGTTTCACACGCCAATCTGGCATGGTTTTGTGATCGTAGGCGCCGCCTGCCACTTCGCCGCGGTCCTTGAAGGTGTGGTGCTCGTGCCCGGCTAGAGCGGCGCTCGCGATTCGCAGGCAGGGGACCAAGCTCGCGAAGCTGCCGATCCCGGCCAAGCACCGCTATGGTGCCGGACACAAGATCGCCTCGGCCTGGCCCTACAATGTCGCGCAGCTCTACGCCATGCTCGGTTAGAGTATCCGCAACGGTCAGAAGGAGCCATTGATCCCGATCTAACTGTCGGTTTCGAACCTAAGCGGGCCTCGGTACGATTGAGCATACCGCTGCCTGCCGAGGTGATGCCTCGGCTAGGTTGCTTCCGATCCGACCGAGCGCGACCAGCTGCAAGCCGCCGGCCGCAAACATTCTCACGTTTTGCGCTTTTTCCGCCGCGTCTGGCGCTTCACGGCGCTGCTCGTACTATCCAAGGCCGCGATCTCGCGCGCCGCGCAGTACCAGTGCTCCTCATGCCTGCCATCGGGTTGACCCTCAGCTTACCACAACGCATAGGCACGCCTTGCGATCTGCTCGTGCTTCTCTCCATCCATGGCAGGTACCCCCACATTTCCTCCGATTAAGACTAACTCTGTCGTCGACCGCTACCAAACTGCTCCTGGTCTGCAGCCGAGGGCGGCTGGCCTGCCGCGCGCTACCGCCCGGATGAGGACGAATCGACATCCTGCGGAGAGGTTGCTATGGAGGTTCGTTGCTGACTCTGCGCTGGAGGGGAATGGATTCGAACCTGTATGGGGGCTTTTCCTGTCAGTCGTGTTTTTGGTTTTGGGGGTTCCTTGCTCGGAGCGGGAAAGTCGTTCCTCGTCCCGTCGCCTACGATCAGGTTCGCGGGGCGCGCGGCCTGCCGGGTCGCCAGGATGACGGCAGGCGGCTCGAGCGGTTCGGACAAGCATCAGATGGGCTCCACCGCTTAGGAACCAAAAGTTCGCAGACTCTCCGATACCAATCACTGCTGAAGCGCACCCACCAGCAGTATCACCAGCAGGTGGCAAAGCTGCTGGAAGATTGCAGCAGTACGGCTTGAAACTTAAATCGCCAGCCGTCAGGACCCCCTCAAAACGCTGCGGGTGATCGGCCCGGCAATTGCCGAAGCGGGGGACGTCGGACTAGGGCGACTTCCGCTAAGCCGGCGCGAGCGGCTGGTCGTTGTCGAGCCGCGCGGCACAGGGATGGCGCCTTTCACTTTACGGGCCGCAGAGGAGGTTCGGGCGGCGCAGTTTGGCCTGGCCCAGGGCGAGCTCGACGCCGAGATGGTCGCGATCGCCAAGGCGATCATCGCGCAGCGGACAGAAAGTTTCGATCCGACGACGTATCGAGATCGTTACCAGAGGCCTTGCGCGCACTGACCGAGGCCAAGATGAAGGGGCGCAACGTCAAACTCCGAGAGATTGCGGCCCCCCGCCCGTCATCGATCGGATGGCCGCCTTGAAACGCAGCTTGGCACGGGAAGCATCCGGTTCGAAGCGCGTCGCCGCGGCCCCGAAGAAAGCCGACAAGACCGCTCCCGATCGACGCCAGCCGGCTCTCTTGCTGCCCATTCCAGGGGTCGGAAAACGGAAAGGAGCGGCCGCCGTCGAGCTCACCACTCCCGGCGCAAGCGGGCTTGATGCCCCACCTCGGGAGCCGGTCCGAATGCGAAAGTGATCAACCTTAGCGCGATGGCCATGTGTGCTATGATTTCATCGTGCCACGTCGCGGTCGACGTCGGGTCCGCAGGGGCTGGGCGAGTACGGATCCAAACCTGAAGTCTCGCTCCAGCGCGGCCTCCCAGCGGTATGCTCAGGTTGTCGACATCAGTCATACATATCTCGGCGCGGGCGGTCCCGCACGCCGACACCGGCCCGAGCCCGCTCCCGAGAGCAATTCCTCATGATCGCTTGGGTTACCTGGCTCCACCAATTCTTGGCAGCCCCCCTCGGTCTGTTGCCGAGCAAAATCAGCGAGCAGTTCTCCGGCGTGGTCGACGATTACCTGCCGCTGAACACCGCGGTCGCTACAGTCGATGTCTTCGCCGACAGATATGAGCTGGATTTGAGGCGGCTCGCGTCAGATCGCGGCGACGCCGGGGCTGGTGCCGCTGCGATCGCGCGACAAGGCGAGGCGGAGCACCTTCGCGAGGCTGGGGTGCTGACGACGACTTTCCAAAAGGCGGAAGCGCAGCTCGATCAGACTGTGCAAGACCAGAGGGAAAGTACCGAAAAACGTGTGGCAATGGCAGATATCCGCGGCCAATTCGGCTATATGAAACGCGCCCTACCCAATTTCATCGAGGTCGGCCGCCGGATGTCCGAGGCGCTCGGCGCCGGCCGCGCTGAGGAAGCTGGGCATATTGCTACGGACTTTGCGCCCTACCGCGGCCTGTTCGGTGAGGATCTGACGGCGGTGCGCGATGAACTCGCTGCGTTGACTGTAGCCGCCGCAGGGGAAGTCTACCGACTGAATCGCGGGCTCATCATTCTCGAGCTGGTCATGCTTCGGCTCGCCTCGCTCGACGGCCTGGGTTTGTTGCTGGTCGTGTCGAACCGAATGATGGCCGGGATCGAGCGACTGATCGAAGGCACCCGGCGGATGCAGGTGGATGCAGGACGGAGACGGTTACGAGGTTCTGCCGGTTACAAGCAAGGACGAGATCGGCAAGCTGACAATCGCCTTTAATCAAATGGTCGAGGATTTGCGGGCAAAGGACCGCATCAAAGATACTTTCGGCAAGTTTGTCGATCCACGCATCGTCGCCAATTTGATCGATCCAGCGGGCGGTAACGACCTGGCCGAGCGGCAGGTCGCTACAGTGTTCTTTTCCGACATCAAAGGATTTACAAGTCTGGGTGATATCCCTATCCGGCTAAAGCAGGTTGCCCAACTGCTGCGGGAAGGCGTCGCACACGGGCGGCGCCGGCCGGCATGGCGCCGGCCGTGAGCTGGTCGTAGGTGATGGTGGCGCACTCGACAGCGCGCCGGATCAGATATCGATCCAGACCGGCGGGAAGGTTGCGGCGATTGAAGCGGTAGGACCATTCGCGCAGGTAGCGCGGGGGTGCTTGGTGCTGACCCCGTGATGGGTGCCGACCAGCCAGGCTTTGATGTTGCTGAACAGGGTGTGGATGATGGGGAAGAATTGGCCGGCATTGGTGCCGTCACCCTGGACCACCGGGGTGTGTTTCAAATGCTCGCCGAGATCGGCGCCGCGATAGCCGGCAAACCCGTCGGTCAGCAGATGCGAATGGGCGGCGACGTTGGCTTTGAGAAATGCCCCCAGTTCGGTCCCGGTTGCTGCCGGCAAGACGGCGATGCGGGCATCACCGGCGAAAAACCCGTGCTGGCGCTTGACGGCGTGCCCGTGCTTTCCGCTTCGGTTCTTTGGCGCCGGCACCTTCTCGACGGCAGCGACGACCAGGCTTTTATCAGGGTTGGCGGTGCTGCGGCCGGGGCTTTTCGGGTTGCCGCGGCCGCCAATGAAGGTTTCGTCTGCCTCCAGAAAGCCGTGCAGCGGACGCGACGGATCCTCGCTCAGCCCATAGCGCAGCTTGTGCGCCATCGTCCAGGCCGTCTGATACGCCACACCGAGTTCGCGCTGCAGAAACTTGGCCGAAACTCCGCGCTTATCGCGGCCCATCAGATAGGCGGCAAAAAACCACTTGGTCAGATCGGTCCGCGTCCGATGGAATACCGTTCCGGCGGTCGCCAATTCCTGCCGGTGGCAGGTCGCACATTCATACACTCGAGGGCGCGCCTTCAGCCGCCAGGCCTGACGTCCGCCGCACCCAGCACAGGCAAAGCCGCCGGGCCAGCGAAGCCCCGCCAAGTGTTCAATGCACTGCTCCTCGCTCCCAAACTCGACAACAAACTCTCGCAGTCCAGCCATTGATCCCCCCTCTGATTGGCTGGGCTATGCTACCCTGAGGCGAGCCCTCACGTCCAGAACATTTCATGAACCTGTCTTACCTAGAGAGGGATACTGGGTGAACTACTGACCGCCACAACCTTGGTCAAGCTGCTGAACACCTACTTCTCGGAAATGACGACGCTGATCCACACCCACACCGGTATTATCGACAAACTTGTCGGCGATGGGCTGATGGCGTTCTGGACAGCGCCCTTCTCCCGGGGCGAGAGCCACGCCACCGATGCCTGCCTCGCTGCCTTGGAGCAGCAGCACGCTGTCGCGAAGCTGCGCGAACACCTTTCCGACGTCCTCGGCCTGCGCCGCGACCGGAATTCAGTGTACGAATGGGCCTCGCCACCGGCGATCTGGTCGGTCGTCGGGACAATCGGCGCGCCCGACGCGCGGTCCTTCACGGTAATCGGCGACACCGTCAACCTCGCCTCGCGCCTCGACGGAGCGAATAATGCGTACGAGACGCGCATTCTGGTCGACGAAGGAACCTTCCAGCTCGGCCAGAATGATGTTGAGGGTCGCGAGATCGATTTCCTCACCGTGTCCGGCTAGGTTGAACCGGTGCGTATGTACGAGATCATGGCGCCCGCCGGATGCCTTTCTGCCGCCGAGAACGAATTGTGCGACTTGTTAGCCGAGGGGTTGTCGGCCTATCGCGATCGTGATTGGGACCGGTCGGAGCAACGTCTCGCCCAGTGTCTGGCGGTGGTGCCAACGGATGGGCCAGCTGCCGTATTTCGCCGCCGTATCGAGTTCCTGCGGGATAAAGCGCTCCCGGCGGATTGGGATGGCGTCCGGCACTTGACCGACGAATAGGTCGGAAGCTTGACGATGGCGGCCGTCCAATGCGTCTTGGTCCTCGGCATTGCTGACGTGGCGAACTTGAACCGGGACTCGCCGCGGCACGCCGCTGAATATCTCCGGCTGGGCGCGCGATCGTACGTGTCGACCGGTTGATCATCGAGGCAGGCACGACGACCTTGCTCTCCGGCCCCTCCGGCTCCGGCAAGTCGACCTTGTTTCGCGCCATCGCCGGAATTTGGCCCTAGGGACAGGGCACGATCGACCGCCCTGCCGATGCTGCGATCATGCTGCTGCCGCAGCGGCCGTATATACCTTCGGGCACATTGAAGACCGCGCTGGCCTACCCCTCCGAGTAGCAGCCCGCCCGAGATCTGTGCGTCGGTCAACAGGTGGCCTAACGCATCCGGCACCCCTCGGTAGGGTAACACTGACGCCATAGCTTTCCTAGTTGCGGTGAAGAACAGCGCGGTGTGGCGACTGCGTGACGTGATGCCCGACAACGCGAGAGGGACCGAAAGTTTGCAGACTCACCGATGGAGGGGAATGGATTTGAACTTTCAGTTCCGCGCCAGATAGGCAGCGGTTTCGCGGGTTCGTCCGAGTTGAAGCCGATCTACGTAACGGATCCGAGTGCGTTGAAGATTGGCCTTGTTCGCTGGCAAATCCTCCGATTGCGGTTTCTATTTGAGGAAAATTCTTGTGGTTATCATGGCCTAACAAGAAAATTGCTCAGCGCCTACGCCAATGCTGAAACCGGAGGTGGCCCTCCAAGAAGCTATCGACCATCGTATTTTCTGCGTTCGGCTCCCGATTCATCGTTGTTCTGGCTTGCGGCGCGTTCGTCGAAGGATTGACCGGTGGTTTGATCCCTCGCAATTCGCCTGGTGAAGGCCTGCAAGCGGCGCACAATGACGTCGACATAAGCCGGGCTGAGCTCGAGACCACAACAGACCCGGCCGGTCATTTCGGCCGCGATCAGAGCGGTGCCCGAACCGAGAAACGGGTCATAGATCACCTGGCCAGGTCGGCTGTTATTGATGATCGGACGACGCATGCACTCAATCGGTTTTTGGGTGCCGTGGCCCCAGGTCTGCTCATGTTGCGGGTTGCCGAAAAGATTGTTATTGGCAATTTCCCAGACCGTGGTTTGCGTTCGGTCGCCGCCCCAATGGCTGCTCTTGCCCTCGCGCACCGCGTACCAGCACGTCTCATGCTTCTAGTGGTAATCGCCTCGGCTTAACGTGAAGTGCTGCTTGACCCAGACGATCTGCGTGCGCGGCTGGAACCCGCAAGCGGAGAGGCCTTCGGCGACGATGCCGCCGTATAGAGCCGCGTGCCAGATATAGGCAACATTCCCGGGGAACAGCGCATACGCTTCCCGCCAGTCGGCGCGATCGTCATTGAGCACCTCGCCTCGTGCGAGTTTGCCCCGGCCGCGTTTGTTGTGCGCTCGCCAAGAGGGGTTATAGCCGACCCCGTAAGGAGGATCTGTGATCATCAAATTAGGTCGGGATGGTGCCAGGACTGGCACAACAGAATCCGCGCGAGTGCTGTCCCCGCACCCGACACAATGGTTGCTCAAAAGCCAGATGTCGTCGAGCTGAGTCACCGATTGATCGGGTACTTCCGGGACGTAGTCTGGGTACGTCAGACCACTCGGTCGCAAACCGGTCAGGATTGTCTCGAGTTTTTCGGCTCGAAGCCAATCAGGCCGACATGAAAATCGGCGAACCCGAGCTCCTGGAGCTCGCTGCTGAGCAGGTCCATGTCCAGTTCGCCCTCGCCGCAAGTTGATTGTCGGCCAGGCGATAAGCGCGCTTTTCTTCCTAGCTCCAACCGCGCGCAACGATCACCGGGATTGAGGTCACCCCTGCTGTTGGAGCAGCCCGCAACACGCCCCTCCCCAGCGATCACCTTACCCTGCGGGTCGACCAGCACCGGGATCGTCCATCCCCACTGGCGGATAGAGGCCTCGATTTTATCGAGGTCGGCCTCGCTGTGACGTCGGGGGTTGTTTGCGTAAGGGATCAACCGCTCGATCGGCCAGTGCTCAATCCGCTCGGCCGGCCAGGGACGTGAGGGTTTCCGAACTGCGAGAACCGATTCTGTCAAAGCCATCCTTTGCCTATCCTATTGAATACATTACGGTGCTTTGCTTTACGCGCCGAAATTTATAACCTCGTCTCAATCATATGGCTCACGAACCGAACCGCCTGCTCGAAGTCGATCGGAAGCTTACAGAAGGCCGCGAATGAAGTGCCGCGCGTCAGTGGCGGGCCATAGTGCGGTTCCTGAGTAGCGACGCCTAGGAGGTAGGCACCTTCACCCATCTCTTCGCCGGACGCTAAATCCGCCTTTTCGTCGGGGTCCTTTTTAGGAGGAAACATCGCCTCATAAACAAACCAGCTCGGCGTCTCGCAGCAGCTACCCGGTCGATCTGCTTATCATCGAGCATTGCTCGCAGATTTTTCATTATCAGCGCGACGGCGCCGGCACGAACTTGGCGCAGCAGTGCGGCGGCAATCACACCCTCGACAAGGTTCCACTTGTTGTACGAGCGATGGTGCCCCTGGCCGAAACCGGCCGGCGCACTGATGATCCCCCGATTGATGCATTCGCGGATTTCTCCTCTCGCAAGGGAGGTCACCGTCTGAAGCTCGGCCAATGTGAATTCTGTTTTCGAAGCCAGCCTGTCCCGGTGAGCCTCGATTGTATCCCACATTCAAACTCCTCCCAGAGTCCAGTGCCGGCATTCTCCCAGATGCGCAGACTTCCCCGGAACAGCGGTCGGTCGAGGAGATGGAAACGCATATTTGTGAGAAAATCATAAATACGGAAAACAGCGAAATCGAGATGATCTTCGAGCTCCGTCAAGCCACAAAGCATCGCGCTTCAATCGGCTCGACAAGGCGGCCCCGTCACGGTAAATTGCGCAGCTCAAGCATGATGACTAACAATCTGACCCAGATAGAAGTTTTCGGTCCGGAGCAGGTAACGATCGAACGCCCGCCCCCTTTTCATAGACGGTAAATTCCTCGCCGCTCGCGGGCTACAGGCATGAAATTTTGCCGTCTTCTCAGGAACTAAGAAGTCGCAGCGCCATACGCGTGCAACCGGCGAATTTGTCTGGAACGTCCATCAGGATGTTACTGTCCGGATCGCCGGCATTGGCGTTGAAAATGAGATTAAGCTCCACACTGTGCTCGTTGCGAACGATGGCGACATTGTCCCCCACGTGCGCCAGGGTGAACCTGAGCACCCTGTAAAAGGCGAGGGCGCGATCGAGTTCACGCACGCGGATGCCGATATGATCGATCTGCTCGATTGCGATGGTCTGGGCCATTGGGAGCTCCGGCCTTTGTGGATACCGGGCATCCTATATAGGAAGAAGTCAGGGTGTCCGGTGCGCGATTCCAAGCTCTCAGCGCGCCATGGGTCGTCGACACGGATGAGTTATCGTCAACGAATTCTACGACGAAGCGCTTTGTCAGGATAACCGGATAGCTCGGAAACGAGGCCAAGGGTAGGCTGGCTCGATGGCTGAAATCTCCTACCGCCACCGCTTTCCGCCGGCGCCAGCACCTCGACGAGATGGTGGTGCGGATCGCCGGCCAGCGGAGGTATCTGTGGCGTGCCGTTGACCACGATGGGTGAGGTCCTCGATATGCTGGTACAGCGCCGGCGCGATAGTCGGGCGGCGCTGCGGCTGATGCGCAAGCTGCTCCAGAAGCTAGGCTTCGCACCCAGACTTCTGGTCGCCGACAAGCGGCGCTCTTACGCCTCCGCGTTCCGGCGTCTTCGACTGACTTGCCTGCATGAGCAGGGGCTGCGGAGGAACAACTGAGCCGAAAATTCGCATCAGACGGTGCGACGACGAGAGCACAAAAAGCAGCGGTTCAAGTCGGCTTGCTCCGCACAGCGCGTCCTCAGTATACACGCTGCCGTCCACAACACCTTCAACCTTCAACGCCATCTCGTCTCGTGCTCGACGCTCCGGATCTTCCGAGCCGAGGCGGCGAACCAATGGCGGGATGCGGTCGCAGCCGGATGCTGATGCATCCGGCCTCGGTCTCGTATCCGGTCACCGCAAGTTAAGCTGACATTGCCGCGCCGAGGGTCTTGCCTTCGGACCGGAACAGCGCGACGCGGCGATACGGGCCGCATTGGGTGCCGTGCCAGCTGCCGTAACGCAACTCGCGGCGTAATCGGGAGAACCGGAGTACTGGGCGACGAGGCGCAAGAGAGAGCTCATAGCGGAGACGCGGAATGTCGGACAGAATTCATGAACTACTACACCGGAACTTGCAGGAGGTTTTGGCGAAGGGGACGACGTCCGCCGCCGTGCGGCAATCGAGGAGCTCTACGCCGACGACTGCGTCCTTTATGTGCCTCCCGGCGTTTTCCTCGGGCACGATGCGTTGGACAAGTTCGCAGGAGACCTGCGCGCGACCCACTCGCATTTCGTGTACACGCCTCCTGACGAGCCACAGGCGCTACAAAACGCCTGCCGCCTGGCGTAGGGGTCCGGCCCGCTTGGCGGGAAGCCGGATTACACTGGCCTGGACGTGATCATCGTCCTCACCCCTGAGGGGTGGCCCGTCTCGGCGCGGACGACGTGGGTGACGCGAGCTCCCGCCGCAGTTGCGGACCGCCGCTGGCGGAGAGAGTTTCTTGAGAGCTCCGTCTGGATGATCCTGCACAGGAAGTCGGACGGGTCGGCTTCGGACGCGTGTCTCTAGAGTGGCCGGTGTCCTGGGCGGTGGATGACTGCTTATAACAGCCGCCGGAATAATTCGTGAGGCAACACCCTTGTGCTAAAGGGGGACGCTGGCGCCGATCTCCTCCGGGCACTTAAGGCAGAATAACAAGACATCGATGCGGAGCTGTCGGGCGCCAGCGATGTCGCTGCAATTACCTGGAGGGCTCGTGATGACCTGAGCTGGGTGGAACCAGGCGACAGTTTTTGGGTGGCTGGACAGTAGAGCAGGAGCCGGCCCAACTCGAATGGCTGCTGGCAGCCACCAATGCTTTTATCAACACTTTGAGGGGGTATTGCGACCTGCTTCAGAGTAACGCGGCCTAATTCGAAGCTTCCGCTTCAGCTCGCTCGGTTGCAGTTTATTCTTGATAACAGATTTTTTCAAGAATAAAGCGGGAAGAGGCCTCGCCAAGCCCGGGACCGAGGTTTAGCCATTTAGCCAGCTCCTTTGCCTGCTGCTGATGAAATCGGCCAATTACTCGCATGCTGACCTGGAGAGAGGAGAGAGGTTCATAATTTTCGGTCCTACATCGACCCCTAAGCGAGCCGACAACGGACCTTGCCGCTGCAGCCGTGCCGCTTCCGGGTTCGACCGAGGCCGTGGCAAAAACGCGTTTGGAGAAAACGACGGCCGGGCCAAAATAGGCCATCCGGACTTGGTGTCACTACATCGGTGCGAAGGTCACAGCGCATTACACTGCCGGACAGGCTTACCTTGGCGGAACATGTTTACGCCGACCAGAACAGCCGGCACGGCGCAGACCACCCAACCAGCACTATAGCCACCAGACAGCCCGAGCAGCAACGAGAAGACTGCGGGACTGGACAACGCACCGATCTGGCCGAATGACAGCACCCCACCGGTCACCGCGCCCACTCGTCCCGGCGGCGCCAGACGCGCGGCTTCCGACAGCATGATGCCGTGCCAGGACAATGCCGTGGCGCTGACCACCATTGTCACCGCGCCTATCGCTAGCAACGGCCAATGAGGCGTAAGCGCGCCAATCAGCCCGATGCCGACAGCCATGCCGAAGGCCAACCCGCCCAAGACCAAGTTTGGCGCGACATAGAAGCCGCCCACCCAGGCCCATAAAATGCGGCCCGGCAACGCCACCGCAATGACGGTCGAATACAGCGATCCAGCTGCAACCAGCGGATGGCCCTGTGAGGTCATGTAGGTGACGAAATAGGCAACAAAAACGGCCTGTGTGCCGTTGAACGCAAAGCAGGCGAACGACAAGGAGCGCAGCTCGCGGACCGCCAGCACTGCCGTGATCGTGGTGCGCAAATCCGACAGGCGGATCGGATGCCTGGCCGATGGCTCAGTATCGAGCCGGCCACGTAGTGGCTGGAGCATCAGCACGACGGCCCAGCACAGCGCCGCGCTCGCCAGCATCGTGGCACGCCAGCCAAACGACTGTGCCGTCACCGGGCCAAGATAGCCGGTCAGCAGAATGCCTGCCGGGATCGCGCACTGGGCAATGGAGAAGGCAAATGGCGCGTAGCGCATGACGGACCAGCGCCCCAGCAACTGGGAACTGGCCGGGGTTGCAACCGAGGCAACACCGTTGCCGATCAAGGCCGACAGAACGAAGCCGACGGCACCACCGAGGACTGCCGCTGCCAAACCAGCGCCTGTGAACCGCAGGGCGATCTGGCTCATGCGAATGGCGCCGTGCTGGATGATGAAGCCGCCCGATCCCAACTGGCCGATCAGCCCGGCAAAGGCAGTCAACGAGAAGTAGATCCCGACCCAGGCGGCATCGGCATGTAGTTCCGCGATGATCAACGGCGCAAGCACCGCCGGCAGCGCCCGGGCGATAGAGCCGCACGTTTGCTGCAGAAACATCGCCGTGACCGCGACCAGCATATGGGTCAAGTGAACGTTTCCTCAGGATGAGTTTGTTCTAACCCCTCGGCGTGTCTGCTACGCAATTTCCTTGTTCAAATATTCAAGAGGCCCTCGTCACCCACGATACCGGCAGGATTTTAACGGTTGCCTGGGAATGCGCGCCTGCGGAGCACCTTCGCGTACCCGGCGATCTTGCCAGTGATGACGTCCTTTCCCACCGGCAAGATCGTTCCGTAACCGGATCGGGTTGGTCGCCGATCGCCCCTCGCCCTCAACGAAAATAGTGCCCCATAACTACCTGTGAGGGGCGCAACTACCGCGTCCCCTGCGGCCACCCATTCACCAATGATAATGTCCTGTATCACGCAGGCCAGAGGCGCTCGTTCAGATAAGGGCTGTCGAGTCCTCCGACTGATAGCGCGTCACGCCAGCTGAATATCCGAAACCATCTTTGTGCCCCTCGTCTCGGGGCTGAACAGCATCGAGGCGAAGACCGAGGCGGCGGCGACGGTGGTGCCGATCATCATCGGTAGCGCAAAGCCCATGTGCCACTCCGTCGCGAAATATGACAGGACCGGCCCTACTAGGCCGCCGAAGACCGCTCCCTGATGATAGCAGAAACCAGTGGCCGTCGCCCGCACTTCGGTCGGGAAACGCTCGGATAGATAGTGAGGCCACTGCGTGTGCATGCCGCCGCCGCCAAAGAAGCCCTGCAGCGTGAAGAACGCCACGATCATCGTGTAGTCGGTGGTCAGCAGGTACAGTGGCGCGATCGGGATGGTCACCAACGCGGTAATCATCAGCGTTATTCGCCGGCCAAAGCGGTCAGCGCACCAGCCCCAGAGCATCGCCGACAGAAAGAACATAAGGCTCTGCAACATGATCGGCAAAGCGACATAGCCGGTGGGCAGGCCAAGGTCCTTCTGCAGATAGGAGGGAAACATGCCGCCGACCGAGTAGCCGACGACGAACGCACTGGCCATCAACCAGCATGCCGTGAGAGTATTGGAGAGCAGCCCGCGCCGAAAAATACTGAACAATGGTGCACGGAACTCACGGTTCTCAAGACGCTGCTTGCGCCGGTTCTCGATCCAGATCTCCGGCTCTTTGACGTATTTGCGGATGTAAACAATCACCAGGGCAGGCAACACGCCGATCAGCAACAGCCCGCGCCAGCCAATGTGGTCATAGAGTAGACCGTAAGCCGCGCTCGACAACAGGGCGCCAAGGCCCCAAGATCCCTGCAGGACCGATCCCATGAAACCGCGCGAACGCTGGGGCCAGGTTTCCATCGCCAGCGCGGCGCCGGCGGGCCATTCCGCACCCATGCCGATCCCTAAGGCAGCACGGAACAGCAGCAATAACCAGAAGCTCGGCGCGAGGCCGGCGAGCAGATTGCAGGCCGAAAACCAGGCTATAGAGATCATCAACGGCTTCTTGCGTCCGATCCGGTCGGCGAGCCAGCCCGACGCCGTGGCGCCGACCAGCCTCATCCACAAGGTTAGCGTGAAGACGACAGCGACCTCTGTCAGAGGCACGCCGAAGTCTTTCGAAATCGGCACCATCAGAAGCAAAAAAAACCGTAAAATCAAAGGAGTCGAGTGTCCAGCCCAGCCACGCGGCAATCCAGGCGAGCCATTGATCCTTGCTTGGTTCCTTCCACCACGGAATCGGGTTCGCGCCAGCGAGAATGATCGACATTTAGCGATTTCCCCCTTTGTTCTCGAACGTTCTTGTTCGTTCACTCCTATCTAATAGCCTCCGCTATGATTTCTGCAACAGGAATTGCCCTAGCCTGCATTTCGCACACACGACTGGGACGACACCGTTGGCGTCGTGCTCTCCGAGTTCGGTCGGACATTTCACGAGAACGGCAATGAGGCACCGACCATGGCCAGGAGAACGTCATCTGGGTGCTGGGCGGAGGCGTCCGCGTCGGCCGCATCTACAGCGACTGTTCCGGCCTCGCGACGGCGCAGCTCTACCAGCGCCGCGACCTCGCCGTCACCACCGACTACCGTACCCGCGCTTGCCGTGATCCTTGAGCGCCACCTGCGCCTTGGCGACCACCAGCTCGCGGCGATCTTCTCCAGCGGCGACATCACCGGCCGTGAAAAGACCCTGATCGGCCTCGACGAGAAAGAGATTGGGCGACGGATTGACGACGCGCAACGGTCGGTCACTGAACAGCCTGTGGCGCTGACAACGCAGATCGCGCGTGAAAAGGGTGTTGAGACACCGCCTCTCTGCGCGCGATCCTAGTAAAGCTGGGCGACGCCGGAGTTCCTGATTACGAAATTCCAGAGCGCCTCGATGCCGCCGCCGATCAATTGATCGGCTGCTGCCGGCGCCAACCCAACCAGACCTTCAACGAGCCTCGCGATCACACCATGGTTGGCGTCCTTGGCCTTAGCCGCCTCCTGCTTAAGCGCCGCCAGTTTTGACTCAGCCTGGCGCCGTAGTGAGTCCCTTTGCCAGGCCGATTTCTCGGGGGTATCGCCGGCCCGGTTACAGGCGTCGCGCTTGACAAGCTACGGGAACAAGTAAGCCCGGCAAGGGGCGACGCCCACCCCAGCATGTGCCTGTCCCGAGAATTCGCCGGCCAACCCGGCGGTGTGCGCATTCCCGGCATTATTGGCAGTTCGGCGGCGGCGGCAACGTTTATTTGTTTGAGAACGAGCGGCTGAACCTGCGCCTTCGCTGCGTCGACCGCAGCGCGGTTGGACGTGCAGGCGTTGAGGAGAGCCTCGACGATGTCATCGACCAGGTCGCGGTCGAGCGGATTCGCGTCGAAAATGCCCCGCGCAGCGTTTGAGCGCCAGCTCAGCGGCTGGGTCAAGAACCTGTTGACCGAGAGCAAGATCCAGTTGAACCTCATCGAGCGGCGCGAGATGGCCGAGTCCCTTATTTGCCGACATACCCGGGCTCGAACCCGTGCCCGTGCGCAAGGAGCGCTTCTAAGCGCGGATTTCGAGGGAGCAGAAGGCATTAGTCAAGCGGGCGGCGGAACTCCAAGGGCGAACGCTCACCGATTTCGTAATTGCCAGCGCACACGACGCGGCGGTTCGAACCGTCGAAGAGATGGAGATTATACGGCTGAGCGCTGCCGATAGCCGTGCGCTCGCTGAGGCGATGCTTAATCCGCATCGACCGCCCCCGAGCTTCGCGCAGCCGTGCAACGATACCGGAAGATTGTCGGCCAATAAGTGCGTCTCTTGTCCGACCGATGCCATGTCATGGGGCTGTCTGCGCACCATCATAGGGGCGGTTTCTCTTGTTGCATCGACGCGCTTGACCGGTATCTGAAGACGCAGGCGGGCCAGGATAGCCGCAGGCGGGTCGCCGCGTGCTTCGTGCTCACCCCGTTATCATTCCGATAAACGACCGTTTCGCAATGAGACGGCTTTCAAACGCTGCGCGGCGCCTAACCGCACCGCTGGCGTGCCTCCGGACCGAGGTCGCCCGATGGGTCCCGGATGCTCTTGTCGACCCCCAGCGGCGCATCGGCGCGGCTTTGCAGGCCGCTTTG
Organism: uncultured Alphaproteobacteria bacterium; assembly: GCA_963703745.1. Classification (GTDB taxonomy): domain Bacteria; phylum Pseudomonadota; class Alphaproteobacteria; order ATCC43930; family CGMCC-115725; genus AP-15. Next base: position 178,976 of record CAVPFL010000007.1, read on the forward strand.
CGCATCTACTGATAGGGCTTCTGACGTCACGTCCCCGGACGCGGGCATCCAAAGCAGCGGACACGGCCATGTGTTGGTCAGGTGAGTTATTACGGCGCAGAGAAGGTCACTCCAAACTACAGCCTGATGGAACCTGTTCGTAAGTCAAAGCGCCTTCCACGTCGTCTCCGCCTTAATGTAGATTAAGGCTCTTAGCATACCAGTCGATGACACTCGACTTGACTATGTCTTCCAATTTTTTACTATTTTTAACGCCGTCTCCATGTCGGCGGGGGAAAAAAGCCTTTTCGCCTCCCGAAATTAGCAAACGCAAGGAAATGCCGATAGGGTCAGTCGCGGCTCGATGGCTCCTAGCGGATGGTTAGCGGGCGATGCCAATAAAAATCCGGAATGCCGTCCGGAAATTTTGGCCCGGTTGCACGAGGCGCAATCCGCGACCGCTCGTCAGCGCTCCGGCGGGGGCGGTCATCGGCTCGAGCGCGATGTAGTCCTGATCTTTCGGCGCGAAGACCTGGGCATAGCGGTAGCCCGCGAGCAGCTCCACAGAGACGCGGCGCCCGGCTCCTTTAACGGTGAACGAGATCTCCTCCTGTGGCAGGGCAAAACCGTCATCGAAGTCGCGTTCATCAAGGCCGGAGTCGAGCCCGCCAAAAGGCTCCTCCTCGCCTGTCGGGATTCCTTGCCGGTCAAGTACGAGCTTCCGCATTGGCGGCAAGGTGAGCCGCCACTGGGCGCGTGGAAGTCCCGGCAGTCCCAGGTAAGGATGAAAGCCGAAACTCACTGGCACCGGGTCGTCTATACCGGCGTTCAGCGTCGTCTCGAAGGTGAGGCCGTCGGGGTGCAAGGTCGCCGCAAGTTGCATTTGGTGGCGATACGGAAAGACTGCGAGCAGCTCGCCCCGCGTCCAGTCGAGCCGAGCCACCAGGCTATCTTGCGTGCTTTCGGTCACCTCCCAGGTCAGGCGGGACCACGGCACACCATGGATAGGAAGCCCGTGCTCATCGAAGTGGAGGAGCGGCGACGACGGATCCAACTCCACCTGCCGCCCCGCCGCGCTATAGCGCAATTTCGCGAGACGGTTCGCCCATGGGTGGAGCAGCGGGATCCCGGCGGTGCTTCCCCTTGCGGCGCTGGTCTCGAGGTCTTCCACGCGTCGCAGGATCTCTTCCCCCCGGTGACGAAGCGACGCGCAGAGCATCCCGGAACCGGGCAGAAAAATAGCCTCGAGATCGCCGGCGATCAGGGTGCGAGCCGACGGGTCGTCTAGGATGCTTGGGGGTCGGGGGGTGGACATATTTCTCAGCGCGCCCGGACTTGGGCTGCTTGCGCTGCATCGATCGACAGTGTGCCGAATCGTGTTGATCGACGATCCAATGTATGACCGCTGATAGCTCTCACAGATCCAGTCATTGCCCGCCTTGTACCGCTTCCAGCGACGTCACCTTGCTCAGCCGCCGCAAGTGTCGTTCGGCCTGACTGAACTCGGCGGCCAAGAAGGTCTGGACGAGGTCCAAAGCCACAGCCGGTCCCACTGTCCGGCCACCCATGCAGATAACGTTCATGTGATCATCTTCGACCCCCTGTCGGGCCGAGAAGTGATCGTGGATCAACGCCGCGCGAACGCCAGGAACCTTGTTGGCACGCACGGATGCACCCACACCGCTACCGCAGATCGCCACGCCGCGCTCGACCTGCCCCGCCGCCACCGCCCGGCCGAGCGGGATGACATAGTCCGGATAGTCGTCGTCCGGGCTCAGGCTTTTGGCGCCGAAATCGACAACCTCATGGCCGGCCGCACGGAGCTGGGCGACCAGTTCCTCCTTCAAGCCGAAGCCGCCGTGATCTGTAGCGACGCCGATCCGCATATTTGTCATTCCCGGGGTTAATTTGCTTCGAGCTGTCCTACTGCCGCTCGGTCGGCAATCACGCAGGCGTTGTTCCGAACTATCCGCCCGGCTGGAATGGAACTGTCGCCGTCGCGCAGGCGCATGAGCATCCTAACCTTGTCGTTTCCTGTGACCAACCAAAGGATGCGGCGGGCGCGATTGATCATCGGATAAGTCAAAGTCATTCGCCGCCTCCCCTGATAGACCCCGGTCAGCGCAATATCGGCGTCAGTGACGTCGAGCACCGGATCTCCGGGCACCAAGGAGGCCGTATGGCCGTCCGGCCCAAGCCCCAGATGGACGAGATCGAATACCGGCGGCGAGCCGGCGATCCCTCGGAGCGTCTGGGCATATAGCCACGCCGCAGCTTCCAGGTCGGACGCTTCCACCGGCATGGCGTAGATTTGCTCGGCACGCAGCGGAGCGTGCTCGAGCAGGCTCTCGCGCAGATGGGTGAGGTTTCGGTCCGGATGCCCCGCCGGCGCCACGCGCTCGTCCACCTGCGCCACATGGACCCCGTTCCAAGGGATATCTTCGCCTGCCAGGTCACGCAGCATCAGCCACGGGGTATGGCCGCCGCTCACGGCCAGCATGAAATGGCCGCGCGCGCGGCGACTGCCGCCCGGGCTTCTGCGGCGATAATCGCGGCACCCTCTCGGGCGACAGCTTCGGCACTCGCAAGGATTTTGATTTCCATAGCAGCCTCCAGCCTGCCATCGCCGGGTTATGCCAGCCGCGTCACGAGAGCTCTTTGAGTTTGCGGTAGTGGCGGATCAGCGCATTCGTCGATCTGTCGTGGCCAAGCCGAGGCTCTGCTTTCCCGTCGAGTTCGGGGATGATGCGCGAGGCAAGCACCTTACCGAGTTCGACGCCCCATTGGTCGAACGAGTCGATGTGCCAGATGGCACCCTGGGTAAAGACACTGTGCTCGTAGAGAGCGACGAGCTTGCCGAGGGTTGCCGGAGTCAGCCGTTGCAAGAGGATCGTGTTGGACGGCCGATTACCCTCAAACGTACGGTGCGGGACGAGCCAGTCGGGCGAGCCCTCGGCGCGGACTTCCTCCGGGGTCTTACCGAAAGCGAGCGCTTCGCCCTGCGCGAAGACGTTGGCGAGCAGCATGTCATGCTGCTGGCCCAAAGGGTTGAGCGATTGGCCGAAGGCGATGAAGTCGCAGGGGATCAAACGCGTCCCCTGGTGGATCAGTTGGTAGAACGAGTGCTGACCGTTGGTTCCGGGCTCACCCCAATAAATCGGGCCGGTGTCACAGCTGACGCGGCCGCCGTCGAGCGTCACATGCTTGCCGTTGCTCTCCATCGTCAATTGCTGGAGATAGGCGGGAAACCGCTTCAGGTACTGCTCGTAGGGAAAGACGCCGACGGTCTCGGCGCCAAAGAAGTCATTGTACCAGACGGCCAAGAGGCCCATCAGCACCGGCAGATTGCGCTCGAACGGGGCAGTGCGGAAATGCTCGTCGATTTCGTGGAAGCCATCGAGCATCGCGCGGAAGTTATCCGGGCCAATGGCGATCATCGTCGAAAGGCCGATCGCCGAATCCATCGAATAGCGCCCGCCGATCCAATCCCAGAAGGGGAACATGTCGGCGGTGTCGATGCCGAACTTGGCCACCTCGGCCGTGTTCGTCGAGGCAGCGACAAAGTGTCGGGCGATCGACTTTTCGTCGCCGCCCAGACCAGCTAGCGCCCATGCGCGCGCCGCGTGCGCGTTGGTCATCGTCTCCAAGGTCGTGAAGGTCTTCGACGAGACGATGAAAAGGGTCTCGGCTGCGTCGACGTCGCGCACCGCTTCGGCGAGATCGGTGCCGTCGACGTTGGAAACAAAGCGGAACGTCATGGCGCGGTCGCTGTAGTGCTTGAGCGCCTCGTAGGCCATCACCGGACCCAGGTCGGAGCCGCCGATGCCGATGTTGACGACATTGCGGATGCGTTTGCCGGTATAGCCCTTCCACTCCCCGCCGCGAACCCGATCGGCAAAATCGGCCATCCTGTCGAGGACGGCGTGGACCCCGGGCACAACATTCTCGCCGTCAACCAGGATCGAGGCTCCTCGCGGCGCGCGCAGGGCCACGTGCAAGACGGCCCGCTGTTCCGAGACGTTGATCTTCTCGCCGCGAAACATGGCGTCGATCCGCGCGCGCAGACCGACCGCTTCCGCCAGATCTAGCAGGAGCCTCAGGGTCTCTGCGGTGATCCGGTTTTTCGAATAATCGAGGTAGATCCCGGCGGCCTCAGCGGTCATCCGTTCGCCGCGCTTCGGATCATCCGCGAACAACTTTCGCAGGTGGAGATCGCGGATCCTCGGATAATGGGCTTTGAGAGCCTTCCAGGCCGGACGCTCGCTCATTGGCTCGGTGCCTGCTGTCATGCTCTTGCTCCTTCCATAGGCGCTGGGCCGGCCGCGACTAGGCGGCCTTTTCGAGGGCCGCGCTCTTTGACGCAATCACGGCCATCAATTCGTCCCATGATTTGACGAACGACGCAGCCCCGTCATCCTGGAGCCGAGTGGCCAGGGCGTCGACGTCGATACCGGCTTTGGCGAACTCGGCCAACACCTCCTCGCAGTCGCCGCCGTCCGCCGGCAGGATGTCGCCGAGCGCGCCGTGGTCGGCCAGGGCCTTTAAAGTCTGCTCGGGCATCGTGTTGATCGTGAACGGGGCGGCGAGGGCTTTGACGTAAAGGACATCGGACGCCTCGGGGTCCTTGGTTCCGGTACTGGCCCAGAGCAGCCGCTGCGGGCGAGCGCCGGCATTGAAGACGCGCTGCCAGCGTGGTGCGTCGAGGAGCGCGCGGTAGGCCTGGTAGGTCCGCTTGGCGATGGCGATGCCGAGCCGTCCGCGCAGCGCGTGGGGTATCTTGTCCATGACCGCCGCGTCCCACCGGCTAATAAACACCGAGGCTACGGAATCGATATTGGGGTTGAGACCGCCAGCGATGCGCCGTTCCATGCCACGAAGAAACGCCTCGGCCGTCGCGACGTAGTGCTCGCGCGAAAACAACAGCGTCACGTTTATGGGTACGCCGGCAAAGATCGCCTCTTCGATCGCCGGGAGACCTTCTTTTGTGCCCGGGATCTTGATGAAAAGGTTCGGCCGCCCGGCTCTTGCGTGCAGCTCCTTGGCGGCGGCGAGGGTGCTCGCGGTGTCGTGGGCCAAGAGTGGTGACACCTCCAGGGACACCCACCCGTCCACACCATTCGTCCGGTCATGGATCGGCCGAAAGAGGTCGGCGGCCCTGGTGAGATCGTCGAGGGCCAGGTCGAAAAACAGTCTCTCGTCCGACTTGCCCTCCCTGAGCTTCTCGCGGATCGAAGCATCGTAGGAGGTACTATTCTTGATCGCGTGGTCGAAGATCGTCGGGTTCGAGGTCAGCCCGGTCACCGACAGCTCGTCGATGTAGCGTTTGAGCGTGCCGCTGGTCAGGAGGTCGCGCGTGATATTGTCCAGCCAGATACTCTGGCCCAGATCGTGGAGCTGCTGCGTTGCCTTCATTGTGTCACCTTCGTCGTCGGTGGGATCCCGTCGGGAGTCGAAAAGCGCCCGGTCTGAGGTTTTTGTCAAGTCGTGCAACCATTGGATGATCACCGGCGTCAGCAAGCCTTCCGTGCAGCGCCAGCGCCAGTTGCCCTCCGCCCGGCCTGGCACGTTCATCCGAGCCTCCGCGCCCAAGGTTGAGAACGTCCTGCAGTGGAGCGACCGCGAGCGCGGCCGCCGAAGACCACGCCAGCTGCATCAATGCCGGTGCCGCATCGAAACTCCGGCCCTTGGGTCGCCTCAGATGGCCCCAGAGAGCTCGCTGCTGAGCAGCGGGCAATTCTTCGTACCACTCGCGTGTCGGGGGATTGCCGTGAGTACCGGTATAGACCACCGTATTGAGAATGTAATTGTCAGGCAGGTGGGGGTTATCCGAATGCCCGTCGAAGGCGAACTGGAGCACCCGCATCCCGGGCAGGTGAAAGCGGTCGCGGAGCGCGCAGACGTCTTGTGTGATCCGTCCCAAATCCTCGGCGATGAACGGCAGATCGCCCAGCTCTCTCTGCACCGCGCTGAAGAACTCGGCGCCTGGGCCCGTTACCCATTGGCCAGTTTGGGCCGTCGCTGCTCCGAATGGTACGTGCCGCGCGGCTGCAAAGCCACGGAAATGATGCAGGTGAATCATGTCCACGTGAGCCAGCAGCGAACAGAAGCGGTCTATGCAGCACCGGTAGCCGGTCTCACGGACAATGTCCCAGTCATAGACGGGATTGCCCCAGAGCTGCCCCTGGACGCTGAAATAGTCGGGAGGGACCCCGGCGACAAAGCGCGGCCTGTGCTGCCGTTGAGCAGGAACAGCTCGGGGTTGGCCCGTACGTCGCTGGAATCGGGAGAAACGAAAAGGGTAGGTCACCGATCAGGCGCACACCTTGGGCACGGGCATGCTCCTTCAGCCGCCTTGCCTGGCGGAACAACAGAAATTGCCCAAGACAGACCTGCTCGATCTGGCCCGCCAAGTCCTGCCGCGTCTGCGCTAACGCTGCCGGAACGCGTCGGACCAGCTCTGCCGGCCACCCGAGGTAATAGGCGCCGTTGTATCTGGCCTTCAGTGCCCGGAACAGGGCAGGCCAGTGCGCCTCTTCGTGGCAGAATTGATCAAAAAAGGGTCGCAGGTCCGTTCGCGCGCCGGCGCTGAAGTTAATCCAGGCCGTTTCGAGGAGGTGGCGCTTGAATGCGATAACGGCGTTGTAGTCGATAGCTGATGCCGAGAAAGAGCTGCCCTGGCAGTCGCTTGCTCGCAGCAATCCGTCCTCGATCAGGCCGTCCGGACTGATCAGAAGCTCGTTGCCGGCGAAGGACGACAGCGACTGATAAGGAGAGTTGCCGTACCCCGTGGGACCCAACGGCAGCGCCTGCCACCAGCTTTGCCTCGCCTCGCGGAGGCGGTCGACCCATGCCAGCGCCGCCGGCCCCAACATCCCCGATGCCGTAGGGCCAGGGCAATGAGGCGACGTGCAGCAGTATGCCGGAAGCGCGGTATTTCGCCGGAAACGGAGGAAACATCACCCGTCGATTGTCGTCATTCATGCCGCTTGCCCGCCCGCTCGGCCAAGTCTCACGCTCCGCAATAGCTCGGAAGAATTGCGGAATGAGCCTGAAGGTGTGGTCGGCCTCCTTGCACTTGCCGCGCTCCTGCCGTTGCGGCAGCTCGGCCTCCCCGATCGCGGCAAGTCCTCGAATGGCATCCTGCTCGGAAGGTGGGTGAAGATGTTCAGTCGCGCCCGCCTTTTGTTGTCGGAGTGGGCGACATTCCACGGCGCCCACGAGGTGTCGGTAGCTAGAAACGGCAATCTCGCTCCCCAAGGCCGCGTTCATAGAGATGCTATCGCGAAATTGCCGACTTGGCTTTTATCTGGATCAAACCCGTGCCGCTCGCATCCTCAGACTTCGCGGCGCTACCGGTCGTCTAGTGACGCCGTCCGGTTCGTCTCCCGGCGGCAGCCCGTTGTGCGCGCTGTCCGTTCAGCATCGATGCCGTTGCGCTTACAAGGTGCGCGGAAAGCGGGTTTCGTCAGCTCTGCCAATTCCGGATTGGGACGATAGCGATGACTGAAGGATCCATATGCGCCGGGCCGCCGCCCTCGCTTGACCGAACCGCGTCTGAAGCCGAGGGCGCCTTTACGCAGCGGACCCGGCGGCTCAATCCGCGCGATCATCAAGGCACTGGATCGACATCGCGGCCCGGGTCTTTGGGCCGCCTGCTGAAGATTCCGGTAAGACGCCGCGATGACGTAGCCGCGGGCACGGCCCGGTTTTTGGCTGCGTGAGGGTTTGATCGCGGAGCCACCTAGAGCGATCCGCCTCTTCGAGTGTCAGCCGGAAAATCGCGCCTACCAGTCCTGATGCCGCCCTCGAGATCGGCGCGAGGACGCCAGCACTAGCAAACCGACAATTCGGGCCCTTCGTTCGGCGGGTCAATTCAGGGGATCGGCTTTGCCGTTTTGCCAAAAGCGTTATCGCGGTGTCGCAGTGGCGAAATCCGTGCTTGACGTCAGCTCACCAGTCGCAAAGGCAAGAGCCGCTGCGTTGATCAGCGACTGCGCGTGCGCCCGTGCCACTGCAGCGCGCGCCGTGGCGAGACCCGTCTGCGCGGAGGTCGCGTCGGTCAACGTCCCCACACCGTGCGCATAGGAATCGCTGGCGCTGTGGAAGGCAGCCTCGGATGCCGTCTGCAGCGCGATGGCGGCATCGTATTGCTGCAGCCCCGTATCGACCTGATCGTAGGCGAGCGCCACCTCGCGCAAAGCCTGGTCGGTGCGTTCCTTTAGCGCGGCCGCCGTCTCTTCTCGCTTCGACTGGGCGAGGGCTAATTTATTCTGCAGCAATCCGCCTTCGTAGAGCGGCCATTCGAACTTCAGCAACGCCGCGCCCTGCGGCTTCTCGACCGGGAAATAGGGCGAATTATTCACGTTGAGCTGGCCGATATTCCCCTGCACGTTCGCGCTCAGCGAAACTTTCGGGAACAGGGCGGCGCGTGCGGCCGCGATTTCCGCATCCGATGCGCGCAGCTTCGCCACGTTGGCGAGCAGGTCGGGCCGCTGGCGCAGCGCGTCGCTGAGCACGTCGTCGACCGCGCGTGCGGTGCGCGGCGGCAGCGGGCGCTCGGTCGCGTCCGCCACGCGCAGCTTCGTGGTCGGCGGCAGATCCATCGCCGCAAGAAGGGTGTACATCGCGTCGTGCTGAGCCGTGTCGGCCTGCGCGAGATCGTATTGCGCTTGCGCGGTCCCGCGGCGGGCGAGCTGCACATCAACGATGGTGTCGAGGCCGCGACCGAACAGTGCCTCGGCGGATTGCTGCACCACTTTCGCATCGGCCAAACCTTGCTGCGCCGCGCGCAATGCCGTATCGGCGCCGTCCAGCGTGAAGTACGCGCGGGCCACGTTGAAGATCAGCTGCTGATGCGCCGCCGTGAACGCCACATTTCCGGCGATCGAAATCTGGCCCGCCGCCTCGACCGCGGCTGCGCGGCCGCCGAAATCGAGCAGCAGATAGTTTACGGCGAGCTGCGGGATGAACTCCTGAGCGTTGTAGACGATAAAGCCTTGGGGAACGAGGTTGCTGGGGAACGGTGTGACGAAGTGCTCCCAGCCGGCGACGGCACTCGCTGTCAGCGCCGGAAGATAGGCGGCGCGCGCGATGCCGACATTGATCGCCGCCTGCCGCGCCTGTTCCCAGGCGACGCGCGTCGAAGGGTTGCGACGCTGGGCGATATCGATCAGCTCAACGAGCGAATAGACATGGTTGGGATCGATGTCGGCGGGCGACGGCAACTGGACCGCCGTGTTCTCCGGTACTGTGAACCGCTTGGCTCCGGCGGCGAGCGCAGGGGTTGTCGGCGCTTCTTTGGACGGCTCGAATTGCCAGGGGGTGTCGGGCGATGCCGGTGCCAAGTCGCTCGTGTCGTTGCAGGCGCTAAGCAACATGCATCCGGCCAGGGCGATGCCTCGAAACCTAGCCGGTCGCATGCAATGCGTCCCGGCCCGACGGCGCGGTCCCCCGCTGCGGTTGCGGACCAACCTCCTCAAGAATTTTGCGGATGTCATGGTGCAGCAGGCGGCACCACGTCCCGAGCGCCGTGGGATCATCACCGGGCCCGGATAAGGCGGGCGGTCGCGGTAGACCCTCTGACACCGCGCCTGCTCCCTTGCCGCTGCGCACCCACGACGCCGCTTGCCGGAACCACGCTGCCTGCGCCTGGTAATAAGCGCAAAGCGCGTCGTCCATCGGCTGGGGAAGGCCGTGCCCGGCCGGGTCCGTGCGCAGATCGAGGATCGCCGAGACCGGGATGAACAGCCGACCGACCTCCTCCACCACAGCCAAGTCGATGGGCCGCCTCCCGACCGCGCGCTGAACCTCCCTCGTTTCGAACGGATCGTTGACCAGGACCGCGCGTGCCTGCGCGATCGCCTGCCCGAACGCCGTTTCGGCCGCGGACGGAGCGGACTGCGAAATCTCGACATCGGCTCGGGCGCCTAAACCCACCAGCACCGCCAGCTGCTCCAAAGCTCTGGCGAGGTTCGTGCGCACGACATCGGCCACGCACACCGGCCAGATCGTCGTGAAGATCGCGAAGATCACGGCATTGCCAAAGAGGATGCCGATCGTACGGTCCCTGGCGGTATACATGTCGATCGTCGGGCCATATCCCTGCAGCACGACCAGGTAGAAGGCGAGCCCGATCTGCCAGCCGGCATAGGAGATGCGCTCGCTGCCATAGCCGATCCAGGCGGCGAGCAGGGTCACTGGCGCCAGCAGCAAGAACAGGTCGCCGAGATCGGTCATGTCAGGCATCAGCAGCAGGATCGCACCCAAGCCGAGCCCGGCGCCGATCAGGCAACCAACGAAGCGGAGCGTCGCTTTGTGCAGCGTGTCGCCAATGGTCCCAAGGGCCACAAAAAAGGCAGTAATCACACAGGTGTGGATGCCCGACCAGTTGGTCATGTTCATGACGAAGTAGCAGACCATCACCGCCAGGGTGACCTTAAGAGCAAAGCGAACGTGCTCCACGTTGCTGAACGCGTCAGGCGCTAGCAGCTGATGCGGCGCCTCTGCCGCGTCATGTGTTTCCGGCGCTGGCGGCATTCGGGCCAAAGTTTCACGGATCGCCCGGAGTGTGTTGGTGATCGCGTCTCCCAGCGGTCGGGCGGCGCCGGTCGCGACGATCGCGACCGGTTCGATGCTCCGGGTTTTGCCGGCTTGAAGCGCCTGTTCCGCCCGACGGCAGGCGCCTGCCGCAGGCACTAACGGTTGGCGATGGTCGCCCTCGACGCGCAGCCAGGCGAGCAGCAGCAGGCCAAGCCGACCGATATGGTCGATCAGCGAGTCGCCCCAGCCCACGCGGCGCCTACCACCGGCGAGATCGTACAATTTGCGCGGCTGCGCCATGCCTTCGAAGGCCTGGGCTTCGAGCAATTGTTCGGCTCCGCTCTCGCCAGCGCAAAAGCGCGCCGCAGTTGCCAGCCGCTCGGCCAACGCGCGGCGGAGCAGAAGCGCTGGGTCCCGCCCGGTCAGCAGGTTGGCAGCGATCAGCAGCGCTATCGGCAGGGCAACGGCCAGGCTCAGCCACAGCAGGAAACGCAACAGCGCTTCCTCCGGCGGGACGAAGGCTATTTCCGGCAACTCGAACTGCGGCGCGTTGCCGGCGGTCGCGGGCTGCAGCGCGAGGCCGAGCACCTCGTCGCCCAAGGTCAGGCCGTAGGCGACGATGAAGCCCGCGACGAAGAACACGGGCCCCAGCGGCGAGGCCCGCGACAGAAACATCGCGGCAAAGGTAATTATTGCCATGAGCGGAATACGCAGCGCCGGCTCAGACAGGCTGAGCATAAAGACAGCGATTGTCGCGAAAATCGCCAGCACAACGGCGATGCCGGCGGCCAGCGCCGTCCGCACGGTGGAGGCCGCCTCGCGACCCGACAGGAACAGAACAATATAGGCCGAGAGGGCAATTTCAGGGATGCGGAACGTCTCCGAGATGGCCACCGCGGCCAGCACCACAACGACGATGCGCACCGAGTCCCCGAGCCTACCGGGGGTTGGATGCAGCTCCCGGCGCAGCAGTGCGACCAGGCCGCGCGGGTTGCCTTCGTCCACATCCGGCGCCGAGCCGCGGCGCGCGGGATGCGCGGTCATTTTTCGATCACGATGACCGCCGTGGCGCCATAGCGCATCAGGTCGTCGGGCGGGGCGTCGAGCAGGATACGCACCGGGAAGCGTGCTGCGATCCGCACCCAGTTCAGGGTGCGCTCGACATGCGGGAGGCCGCCAACCGTGGCGCTGACATCCGACGCGACACCCCAGCCGAGGCTGTCGACCTCGCCCCTCAGCGCACGGCTCGGTTGCGCCATCACATAGACCGTCGCGCGCTGCCCCGGTCCGATACCCGCGAGGTCGGTCTCGCGGAAATTGCCGATCGCATACCAGTGCTCGGTGTCGATGATCGTGAACAGCGGGTGGCCGGTGGCGGCGAACTCCCCGGCGGCGATGTCGAGCGCGGTAATCCGGCCATCGCAGGGCGCGCGTACGACCGTTTTGCTCAGGTCGCGCTCCGCCAGGGCGAGTGTCGCGCGCGCGCCTTCCAACTCGGCCTCGGTGGGCTTGGTATTGGTGATGGCTTGGCGCGCCTCGTCCGCCTGCAGCCGCGCCTGCTGCAAGGCGATCTGCGCGGTGCGCTGCGCTGTGCGGGCCTGGTCGACCTGCTGTGCGGTGACGAAGCCCTGTCCGAGCAGCGGCTCCATTCGCACCAGCGTGGTCGAAGCGAGAGCACGCTGCGCCTCGGCGCTGCCGATGCCGCGCGCGGCGGCATCGGCCTTTGAGGTCTGCGACGCAACCTGGTCGGCGGTTAGGGCAAGCTTGGCTTCCAGGCCGCGCACCGCCGCGCGAGCCTGGTCCACGCGCATTCGGTATGGGTCCGGGTCGATCCGGAACAGCACGTCGCCCCTGCGCACCGCCTGGTTGTCGCGCACGTCGAGTTCGACGATCCGGCCGCTGACGTCCGGCGCCATGTGAACCAGGTCGGCCTGCAGATAGGCATCGTCGGTGCGCGGCCGCAGATCGATCCGGCGCGTTGCGAGGACCACGGTCACCAGGACGCCGACCAGCGCGATGAGGCTGACCATGACGCCGAGCGCCTTGCGAACGGCCAACATCGCTCAGTGACCGAACCAGAGCAGCCAGGCAATCAACGTCGCGGACACCGCAAAAGCGGCGTAGGTAAGCAGCGGGGCGACGACGTAGTCGCTGATACCGGCCACCGCGAGAATCTGCCGGATGATGACGGAGGCGACGATGCCGATTGCCGCGCACAGCATCCAGGCCGGGAAGTAGGAGCCGAGCAGATCAATTGTCGGCGCGTAACTGCACGCGGCGACCGGCAGCGCGATCGCGATCCGCCACAAGCCTAGCGGTGCCCAGCAGCATCGAGAGGCCCGAAGCGATCTGCCGCTCCAGATAGCTGTCAGGGTCCGCTCCAGGCCAGATAGGGAATTGGCCTGTTGGATTGCTGCAATAACAATGACTCGCTAATCTGGGCTGTCCGGAACAGCGCGAAACCGCATCTTTCCCCGCTATGTTCCTGTTAGCCAGGGAAGCGCCGACAGCGTTGGCGGATTCCTAGCCCCAAGGTCCGAGCGGCTCTCACTGCTCCAGTTTCATGCCCTTCTGTACGCCCGGCCGTGCGCCGACCCTATCGCCCCAAGCGGTGACATTTCTGAGGCCGGCGCCGTCGATCAGCGCCTTGCGCCCGGCATAGATCGGGTAGAGGCCGAGATCGGCGACGGTGACGTCATTGCCGGTTAGATAGGGCGTGCGGGCAAGCTGATCGTCGGCGGCTCGGAACTGCGTGACGAGCCGATCCTCGTAAAACTTGACCGCCGATTGCGGCACCTTTTCCGGCATGCGGTTGCCGAGGAAGAAGATGTTTTGCGCGGTGGGCGCCATGTCGCTGGCGGCCTCGCCGAGCCATTGGTACGTCCTGGCCCGCGCCAAGGGGTCGCTGGGGATCAGCTTGCCGGTCTTTTCGGCGAGGTAATAGAGGATCGCCCAGGATTGGATCAGAGTCAGAGGCCTGCCGCTGGGGCCGTCGGGATCGATCAAGGTTGGAATCCGGGCAGTCGGATTTATTTTCAGATAATCCGGCTTTTTCTGGTCGCCTTGCGCCAGGTTGAGAACGTGCATCGTGCAAGAGACGCCGCACTCGTTAACCGCGATGGCCGCGCGCTGCCCGTTGCCGGTGCCGGCCGTGTAGAGTTCCATCACTGCCCTCTCGTCTCGCTGGTTGTCGCGATGTAATGATCATAGCCCGCCGCGCTCGGAATGCGAGAGGGCTCCGTCGATCGAGCCAACGCCGCCTGTGCTTCCGCCGCCAGGGGCTCGCCCAATTGAACGGCTAGGAGCGCGCGCACGAGGGCCGCGGCTTGGCCAACCCAGAACGGCATCAACCTGGGTCGCCGTCTGCTGTCCTTAGGAAGCTCCTATCGGTTTGTAGGAGCTTGCGACCTTCTGCCTGCTCGAAGAGGGCTCTTGCTTCGGTAGCGATGAAGGCCTGCGTCGTCACCACGTCCTGGATGCCGTCGCCGCCCGAGGCGGCGAGCGAAATCACCGTGGCAGCCCTGGCCAGGCCAGCCCTGATGTATTCGCGGGTAAAACCGCCTTGCGTGACGAAGATCGCCATTTCAATCCTCCCGTTGGTCTTGCCGCGGACTGGTGCGCGTCGAGCACGGGACGAAACGGGCCCTTGGTCAAATCTCGACGATCTGGCGCTTCAGACCCTTGACCACGGCTTCGGCACGCGAGGTGGCGCCGAGCTTTTTAAACAACGACTCGATATGAAATTTGACCGTGTGCGGCGAGATGGCGAGACGGCGGGCCGCCTCCTTGTTACTCAAGCCGTCGCGCAATGCCGCCAGAACTTCAATTTCGCGCGGTGTCAAAACCGGCCACGCCTCGTCGGCTAATGGTCCGAAGGTACGGTTTTGCGGGCTCGGTCCACGCACGACCAGCCCCGCGGCGACAGCGCGCAAGGCCGCGTCGATCTGCTCTGGCGTCGCGTCCGGCGGCAGCCACCCGGCAAAATCTCCCTCAACCGAACCGATCGTGACGGCACGTGCCGGCGCCGAGCTGTCGATCGTGCCGTCGGTCAGGATCGCATTCCAAGCGGCTGTCAATTCGACGACTTCGTGCCCGCTCCGCGCGACCAGCGCCGCGAGCCGGGTTTGCGCCGTCGCACCGGATGCTACGACGGCAATGCGCAGCCGGCTGGCGATGCCGCTCATACCGTGGGTCGGGTGGTGACAATCGCCGTCAGCGATAGGACAGTGCCGGCCCGCAGCAGCCGAAGCTCGCTCGGTTCCCCGACCGCCTCCGGCCCGAGGCGCTGCGCCACCATCGGCGGACGGCTGACACTTTCTCCGCCGATGGTTAGCAGGATATCACCAGCCAGCACGCCTGCCTGTGCCGCCGGGCCATCCTTCGCCACACCCATGATCATCAGACCGTGCGATTGGCCGGCTGCAGCCTGCATCGCTTCCGGCACGAGCACCGGCTGAAGCGCCAAGCCGAGCCACCCCCGCTCGACGCGCCCCTTGCGGAGCAGGGGCTCGAGCACACCCTCAACCGTGGTGGTGGGGATGACCAGGACACGTCGGCGCGGCCCCAAGGTCGAGATGCCGAGCAGGCCGCCTGCGGCATCGAACACCGGTCCGCCCTCCTCCCGCCCGGTCATGGTCAGGTCGAGAACGATCCGCCGATCGACGCGGCCGCCGGCTCGGCTATGCCAGGCCGGACCGACCGTGTGAATGACGCCGAGCCGCACAGAGACGCCGGCGCCATCGGCGCCAAGGGCGAGCGCGAGCGCGCCGGGATGGGGATCGGCGGCCGCAAGCGGGCCCGGATCCGGAGATCCGTCGAGCTTGAGGGCAATCACGTTGGTGCCGGGATCGCGGCCCGCTAGATGCGCCGAGAAGCTGCTGCCGTCGCCGAGCCCGACCTTGGCCTCTTCTACATGTGCGAAGGCCTGCTCAGCAGCGATGACGACGTCCTTGCGCCAAAGGGTTCCTGAACGCATCGGGCGTCCTTCCACCTCGATACGCGCGACCAAGGACTGCGCCCGCCTCACGCGCTCGACCAACGCATCAGATAGGCCTCTCAACGGATCTTGAACAATATCGGGCATGATCTTCTCCCTCTTCGCAATAACCATCAGGATGGCGTCGATAGAGGTTCTCGACTACCGGAAGGATGGGGAGGTCGAAGCCCGCCGGGATACCAGGACCAAATATTACGGAGAGATGGCCTATTTTCGACCGATGAGGTCCGTTCAGCGCCTGCGCCTTCAGCCGAAGGCAACAAGCGTCCGCCGATACTCGACCCGCTGGCCGAGCTGATCCGCGGCTACCGTCTGTTCAAACTACTGCAGCCAGGCCGAAGCCAGCGAGTTTACCGAGGCCCAGATCGCCGCCCACAACCCCACTGACAACAGCGTGATCACAGTTAGCGACATTATTCTACGTAGCCGAGCTGAAGCTTGTGTTTCTGCGCGATCGCGCGGCGATGGCCGGTCACCCAGCGATCGGTGAACGACGGAACAAGTTTGCTCGGGCGCGATCTCGCTGTCCGTTTGATCCTCCCTGCGAACTAACGCACGCGGTTGCATCGCGACCAATTTAAACCATAGATCCGTCACGCTAGGGTCAGAGAGGCGTCAAGCAAATGTCCCATCCACCAGATCGGGATAACAATTTTTGTATCTTATCGAACCAACCCTTGTTCCTAATGAACCCACCAGCCGCTTCGGCGGTGTGCCGGCCCGTTCCCATCGGCGCGTGAGGTTTCGAAAGCGTGCCACCCAACGAGATCTGGATCGCCATCCGTAGCGAGCAACTGCGCGCGATCTTTCGGCAACTGCCGATCGGCCTCGCCGTCAACCTCGTGAATGCCGCCTTGACCGCGATCGTGCTGTCAATGATCTGCGCTCAACCGTTCCCGCTGGTTTGGTTCTCTCTCGTTGCTCTGATTACCGGCGGGCGCTGGATCTTATGGCAACGATATCGTCGCTCTCTGTCCGGACACCGGCGCGTGCATTTTTGGTCGGCTCTCGCTGTCTGCGGATCCTTGCTTGCCGGATCATGTTGGGGCTTTGGCGGCATGCTGTTGTTCCCGATGGTTCCCACATCCGGGCAGATCTTTCTGACATTTGTGATCGGTGGGATGTGCGCGGGTGCAGTCGTATTGAACGCGTCGCATTTGCCGACCGTTCTCGCCTTCCTGCTTTCGGCGAGCTTGCCGATGGCTGTGCGGTTCGTCGCCGACGGGACTGCCGCCGATTACGCGCTCGGGGCGATGATCGTCGTCTTTGCGACGGCGCTTTCGCTGGCTGGAGTGCACCTCAACCGGTTCTTCACCGACACGATGCGGCTGCGTTTCGAACTCTACGAGGCCAATCTTCGCCTGCGGTCTGAAATGGCCGAGCACCGGACGACCGAGGCGGCTCTGCACCAGGCTCAAAAGCTCGAGGCGGTGGGTCAATTGACCGGCGGCATTGCCCACGATTTCAACAACCTGCTGACGGTGGTGATTGGAAACCTGGAACTGGCGAGCGGCCGGGCCAGCGATAATTCCAACATATTGCCGCTGATCCAGAGCGCCTTGCGATCCGCCGAGCGGGGTGTCGCGTTAATCCAGCGGCTGCTCACCTTTGCCCGTAAACAGCACCTCGATCCGCAATCGGTCGATCTCGGGGCTTTGGTTGGCGGCATTGAAGAATTGCTGCGGCGGACGGTAGGGCCGGCGATCCGCCTCGAGATTGCAGCGGACGCTAACCTCGCACCGGCGCATGTCGATGCCAATCAGGTTGAGCTCGCGATTCTGAACCTGGCGATCAACGCGCGTGACGCCATGCCAGCGGGAGGCAGGTTACGCATCTCGCTGCACAATCGACGGACCGACCACAGCTCGCCTCCGGGGCTAACTCCTGGAGACTATGTTCTCGCATCGATCAGCGATACCGGAACCGGTATGGACGACGCGACCCTCGCGCAAGCATTCGACCCATTCTTTACCACGAAAGAGGTCGGGAGCGGCTCCGGCCTGGGATTGCCGATGGTGCAAGGCTTTGCCGCGCAATCGGGCGGCGGCGTGCAGATCCGGAGCAAACTGGGTGAGGGCACAACAGTCGAGTTATGGCTACCGCAGGCTGTCGAGCCCCCGCTCCGGACCTCCAACGCAAACCCCTCCGGATCGGTCGTACCGCCGGGCAGGGCCAACGTCCTGCTCTGCGACGACGATCATGACGTGCGGCGCTTTCTCAGCGAACTCTTGAAATCCGATGGCTACATGGTGCGCGAGGCGAGCACTCCCGAAGACGCGCTTCGCATCTTGGAGGACGGCGTCGCGGTCGATTTGCTGGTCGTTGATTATGCCATGCCGGGGATCAATCGCCTGGAGCTTATCTGGCAGGCATGGAGGAAGCGCCCGAGTTTGAAGACGCTGTTGATCACCGGCGATGGCGCTGCCGTAGGCAGCGACGTCGCAGGTGCTCCGCTATTACGCAAGCCTTTCAGACCGGCTGAATTCTCGGATACCGTCGCCACAATCCTGGCCGATAAGTCGGTCGCGGCAGGCTGATGCATTAGCTGATCCGGTCGAAGCCCTCCGCCGATCGTCAGGAGGCAAATTGCTCCTTGAGCACCCGCTCTTCGAGGTTGAACTCGCGGTCGAAGAGCAGCCTCATCGCGATGTGGCGGTTCTCATGGACATCGACCGTGACGACATCGCGCACTTCGGTGAAATCGGCGACGGCGCTGACCGGGCGTTTGTCGGTCTCGAGCGCCTCGATCCTGACCTTCGCTTGGTGAGGCACCAGTGCACCGCGCCAGCGACGCGGGCGGAAAGCGCTGATCGGGGTCAGCGCGAGGACGCCGGCGCCGAGCGGGATGATCGGGCCATGTGCCGAGAGGTTATAGGCGGTGCTGCCGACCGGCGTTGCAACCAAGATGCCGTCCGCCATCAGCTCGTCAATGCGGACCACCCCATCGACGCTGACCCGCAACTTTGCCGCCTGCCGGCTCTCGCGCAGCAGCGAGACCTCGTTGAAGGCAAGGGCACGTTGCGAGGTGCCCCGCTCGTCGATCGCGTTCATCTCGAGTGGGTGAAGCACGACCGGCTGGGCCGTGGCGAGGCGCTCGATAAGTCCGTCCGCTCTGTAGGGGTTCATCAGGAAACCGACGCTCCCACGATGCATGCCGAAGATCGGCACTCCCCTTGAGAGGAAGCGGTGCAAGGTCTCCAGCATGAAGCCGTCGCCGCCCAGCGGAATGATGACTTGGGCGTGCTCTGGGGCGACACAGAGGTAGCGGTCGCAGAGTTCTTGGCGCGCCTGCTGCGCCGGTTCGGTCTCGGCTGCGACGACGGCGATCCGTGACGGCGATGGACCGGTCACCCCCCGGTTACACTCATGTGGCGGGCGACAGCGGGACGGTTGTTGCGACGGTCGATGATGAAGTCATGGCCGCGCGGCTTGCGGTCGATCGCCTCGCGAATCGCTGCCTCAAGCGCCTGATCTCCCTCGGATTGCCGCAACGGTGTGCGCAGATCTGCGGCATCCTCCTGGCCGAGGCACATGTACAGGGTGCCGGTGCAGGTCATCCTGACGCGGTTGCAGCTCTCGCAGAAATTGTGGGTCAACGGGGTAATGAAGCCGAGCCGCCGACCGGTTTCGCGAACCGTCACATAGCGCGCCGGTCCGCCTGTGCGGTAGTCGCTCTCGTCGAGCGTCCACCGCCGTTGCAGCCGGGCGCGTACCAACGACAGCGGCAGATACTGGTCGAGCCGGTTCTCCCCACCGATATCGCCCATTGGCATGACCTCGATCACCACGAGGTCGAAACCCTCTTCGCCGGCCCAGGCCACGAGATCATCGAGCTCATCCTCGTTGACGCCGCGCAGCGCCACGGTGTTGATCTTGACCGAGAGGCCAGCGGCCTTGGCCGCCGCCAGCCCTTCGAGGACCGTCTCGAGACGGCCGCGGCGGGTGATCTCGGTGAATTTCGCCGGGTCGAGCGTGTCGACCGAGACGTTGACCCGGCGGACGCCGCAATCATAGAGCTCGCCGGCATAGCGGGCGAGCTGGCTTCCGTTGGTCGTTAGGGTCAGCTCATCGAGCGCACCGCTCTCGAGGTGACGGCCGAGCAGCCGAAAGAGAGCCATGATGTTGCGGCGCACCAGCGGCTCACCGCCAGTCAGCCGCAGCTTCTTGACCCCGAGTCGGACGAAGGCGCTGCATACCCGGTCGAGCTCTTCCAAGGTCAACAGCTCAGCCTTCGGCAGGAACGCCATCTCCTCCGCCATGCAATAGACGCAGCGGAAGTCGCAGCGGTCGGTGACCGATACGCGCAGATAGGTGATGGTCCGTCCAAACGGGTCGATCATGGTTTTCTCGTTCGCGCCACGGCGCGCTTTGTTAAAGATAGTGGCGCGATCGGGAAATGTCGCCCCCGATCGTCACGGTTTGAAACATGGCCCTCCCCACCTTGCAGTCAGCCCCGTTGCGACCCATCATCGGCAAATGCAGGAATTCACTGTCCGTCCGCGGCCCGATGACCCACGGCTGACCCGCACGGTCGCCGGCATCGACCACGAGGGCAGGCCGGTCGAGACTGCCGTGGTCATGGAGCGGCCGCTGACTCTGTTCCTGAACAGGCGCGAGATCGTCACGATGATGACGATCGGCGATCACCCGGACTACCTCGCGGTCGGCTATCTGCTCAATCAAAACATGCTGCGCCCCGAGGACCGTGTCATCGGCATCGACTACGACGACGAGCTCGAGACGGTCGTCGTCCGCACCGATCACGAGACCAATTTCGAGGACAAGCTGAAGAAGAAGACGCTGACTTCGGGTTGTGCCCAGGGCACCGTATTCGGCGACCTGATGGAGAAATTCGAGGAGGTCCGGCTCGACCCGGCGGCGGTGCTGCGCACCTCGTGGCTTTATGCACTAACCCGCAAGATCAACACTGCGCCCAGCCTTTATCTCGCCGCCGGGGCGATCCATGGTTGCGTGCTTTGCGAGGAGGACCGGCCGCTCCTCTACATGGAGGATGTCGGCCGGCACAATGCGATCGACAAGATCGCCGGCTACATGCATCTCAACCGCATCTCGCCGGCCGGCAAGATATTCTACACCACCGGTCGGCTCACCTCGGAGATGGTGATCAAGACCGTACAAATGGGCATCCCAATCCTTATTTCGCGCTCCGGCTTCACCGCCTGGGGCGTCGACCTTGCGCATCAGGCCGGGCTCACCTTGATCGGCCGCGCCAAGGGGAAACGGTTTGTCGCGCTGGCCGGCGGTGAACGCATCATTTTCGATGGCGATCCCCGCGCGATCTCCGATGAAGCTCCAAGGTTCGCCCGCAAGGCGAGCCTGGACGAGGACACGGCGTGAAGGTCGTCGGGCTGCTGCTCGCAGGTGGGCAGTCGCGGCGCATGGGAGGCGGCGACAAGGCGCTGCACTTGCTGGGCGGAATTCCGTTGCTCGAGCGGGTCATCGAGCGGCTGCGGCCGCAAGTCGATGCGCTCGTGCTCAATGCCAACGGCGATCCCGCGCGCTTCGCGCGCTTCGCTCTGCCGGTCGCGACCGACAGCGTGGCGGGCTTCGCCGGCCCGCTCGTCGGCGTCTTGGCCGGCCTCGATTGGGCTGCCTCACAACGCCCGGATTGCCCCTACGTCGTCAGCGTCGCTACCGACGCGCCGTTCGTGCCCGTCGATCTCGTCGCCCGGCTCGCCGACGGGCTCGACGCGGCGCGCGCTGACCTCGCCTGCGCCGCCTCGGGCGGCCGCTCCCACCCGGTCTTCGGGTTGTGGCCCGTGCGGCTACGCGAAGACCTCCGCCGGGCGGTGGTCGACGAGGCAATCCGCAAGGTCGATTTGTGGACCGCCCGCCATGATTTGGCAACGGTGCCGTTCGCCGATCACCCGGTCGACCCGTTCTTCAACGCCAACCGGCCCGAGGATTTCGTCGCCGCCGAGGCGCTGTTGAAATCCGCGGCTGGCTGAGCTGCTCTCCCTTCCCAACTCTTGGCTGCGCATAGTGGGTGCGGCCATCGTCGCAGGACGGTCTGCTGACGTCACAGACGTTATCAGCGACGCCGGCGCCGCGAACGGTGGATGGCAAATGAGCTGGCAGGAAATTGACCGTTTTTCGCTGGGATCGGTATTAAGCGAGGTTGCCGATCAAGTGCCGCAGGCACCGCCGCCGCCGGGGAGGGTTGCCGGCCACCTCGATTTGCGGGTACTGGAGCTTCTGACAGCTCGCCTGTGTCACGAGTTGATCGGACCGATTGCGGCGATAAACAATGGGGTCGAGCTGCTCGCGGACGAGCTTGTCCTTGCTCGAGGCCAGGCAGACCCGGACTTCATGCACGATGCCATAGCGATTGTCGGCGACAGTGCGAGCCGAGCTGCCGGCCGGCTCCAATTTTACCGCTTTGCCTACGGTCATGGCCGCGGCGGGTCGATGGTCGGCTCACCTCCCAACGAGCTTGCGAGCCGCTTTTTCGAGAGGACACCAATCACCTGCGAATATGGCGCGAGCGTCCGGGCTCTGCCGCTCGACTGGCAGAGGTTGGCGTGCAACCTCCTCTTGGCCGGAGCCGAAGCGTTGTCACGGGGTGGCAGCTTGGTCTTGGCGTTCGCGCCCGATGGCCTCGTTCTCGAAGCGACGGGAGAATGCGCGGCGCTGCCGCCGGAAACGAGCGCCGCGCTGTCGCCCGCGACACCAGTCGCTGAGCTCACGCCGCGCTCGGTCCAAGCCTATTTCACCGGGCTTCTCGCGGAAACGCTAGGTTGCCGGCTGGTTCGAATGGAAGAACTCCGGCGGCTTCGGCTAACCGCGGTCGCTCTCGGTGACTAAGCTGCGGCCGAGCCGGGCTGGTCGCCGGCATTCCCCGAGCCTGCAGCGGGGGTCAATGTTATCGTCGTCTCGACCGGGTCACGCAATACATAGCCGCGCCCCCAAACTGTCTCGATGTAGTGCTTGCCGCCGGTTGCCTGGGCAAGCTTTTTGCGCAGCTTGCAGACGAACACATCAATGATTTTAAGCTCTGGCTCGTCCATTCCGCCGTAGAGGTGGTTGAGGAACATCTCCTTCGTCAAAGTGGTACCCTTGCGAAGGCTCAGCAGCTCGAGGATGCCGTATTCTTTGCCGGTCAGATGAACCGGCTGATCCTCGACCAAGACGAGGCGGCTGTCCAGATTGACGACCAGCTTGCCGGTCCGGATCGTCGATTCCGAGTGGCCCTTTGAGCGGCGCACGATCGCCTGGATACGCGCGACTAGTTCCCGACGATCGAATGGCTTGGTTAGGAAATCGTCGGCGCCGAAACCAAGACCTTTGATCTTGTGGTCGAGCTCGGCAAGGCCGGAGAGGATCAAAATCGGCGTGCGAACGCGCGCCGCGCGCAAGCGCCGCAGCACTTCGTATCCATCGATATCAGGAAGCATCAGATCGAGGAGAATAATGTCGTAATCGTAGAGCTTGCCGATCTCCAGGCCGTCCTCGCCGAGATCGGTCGTATCGCAAATGAAGTTTTCCTTGCCGAGCATCATCTTGACGCTGGCCGCGGTTGTCGCATCATCCTCGACAAGAAGCACGCGCATAAGAACCTCCGGGTTCGGCCGGTAACACGTACCGGCGGGCCTTCGTTAACCAGGATTACCGACAGCAGTTAACAACTCGTTATCGGAGAGCAGAAAGCATGATGCTCGCGCAATTCGGCGCAATCGGCTTTGAAATTTTTGCGAACCGACGCTGAACATAGTCAATCAACGGCACAGCTCGAACGTCAAAGTGTCGGCGCCACGGAACTGCCTCCTCTTAAGGTTTGCTTGAGCCGTAAACACGACAATCATCGGGCAAATTCATGGCAAGCAGTGTGAACTGCATCACACTTCGCCAACGATTCTGCTCGGCTGGCCCGAGAGTTTGATGCGGGAGGGGTCGCTTCATAACTGCACGCGCTGGTGGTTATCCATGCGGGCTGCACAGCTGATGTCATAGCCCGCGGGGCGTCAGTCAGCCGTCCGCCGGGACGCCTTTCACGTTAACGCGGCATATGCCGATTGCACGCCCGAGCTTGCGCCACCTTCCGCAAGCTCTTTTCGCTTGCGCGGCAATGGCCACCGTCATCAGCTTGGCCGCGGTGTTTCGGAGGAGAGACGATGGACCTGCAGCTTGTCGGAAAGACTGCGCTCGTTACCGGGGCGAGTGTGGGGATCGGGCGCGCGATCGCAAAAGGGCTGGCTGCCGAAGGTGTCCAAGTGATCGCGGTGGCTCGCCGCAACCAGCTGCTCGAGGAGTTCGCGGGCGAGATCGAGCGGGGTCAAGGACCTCGACCGTTTTTGATCACACAGGACATCATGGCCGCCGACGCGCCAACGAGGCTTCGCGATGCCGCGATTGCCGGGCCCGGCCATGTCGACATTTTAGTCAACTGCGCCGGAGGTAGCCGGCCGCTACCCCTCGATGCGCCGGAGGAAAAGTGGGAGGAGGCGATCACCCTCAACTTCACCCGGCAGCGCCAGATCACCCATGCTCTCCTTCCGCAAATGATCGAGCGCTGCTGGGGCCGCGTCATCAATATCACCGGCAAATCGGAGCCCGACCGGCTCAACGCCGCCTTTGCCGCCAAGGCTGCGATGCACGCCTGGGCCAAAGGATTGTCGCGCGACGTCGGCAAATACGGGATCACCGTCAACTCGATCCCGCCCGGACGGATCATGAGCGAGCAGATCCGCCGCAACTACCCCGAAGAGTACCGCAAGAGCCATGCCGCAGCCGAAATCCCAGCAGGCGCTTATGGCGAACCCGAAGACCTCGCAGTGCTCGCTGTCTTCCTGGCATCGCCCCTCGCGCATTATATCAGCGGCGCCGTGATACCGGTCGATGGCGGTCTCCGGCGTTATGCATTCTGAGCCGGCCCGGCCTGCCCTATGCCCCGCTCGTCGCCCGTGGGATCTCGCGCCCGACCATGCGCTCGTCCCCGCCGGCAACTATCCGCGGCCGGCGGTCATCGATCATCAAGCCGCCGACTGAGTCGCTGAAGGGCGTCACTGCGTTCTCGGCGAGGACTGTCCGGCCTCCGCCGCCGGCATCGCCGGGCGCAATTCAGGAGGGCAATCGGGGCGAGGCTTTGTTCCGCGACGCTCTGCCGCCACGTGGCAATTGTCCACCCGCTGGTCGTCTGACGCCTTGTCGGACAAACGTTCCTTCAGGGTATGCGCCTCTTGCGCCTTGGCGATGTCGGGTATCGGCGCAACGGCCGCCGCGAGCGCCAACGCCAGGATCACCCTGCTGCGCACCCTCACAGCGCCTTGCGGAATGTCAGATTGATACGGCATCGCCCGGTCAACGGGTGGTCTCCTTCGGCAAGTGGTGCCACCCCATGGTAGACCAGGCGATCGGGGCCGCCCCACACGACGACATCGCCGCTCTCCAGCCCAATGCGGCGGGGCCGGTCTCCGCGGCTGTCGCCGGCAAACAAGAAAATTGCCGGGAGTCCCAGAGAGACCGAGACGATCGGCGCCGTCAGGTCGCGCTCGTTCTCGTCACGATGGAGTGACAATCGCGTCCCTGGTTCGTATCGATTGATCAGGCAAGCATCCGGCTCGAAACCGCCGAAACCAGCCGCATCCGCAGCGCGCCCGGCCAGGTCTCGGAACGATCGCGGGATCGGCGGCCAGGTGTGTCCGGTCATCGGGTCGATCGGCTCGTAACGATAACCTTTGCGGTCCGTAATCCAGCCGGCGCAACCGCAATTGGTCATCGCTACGGACATCTGAAATCCGCCGGGTGTCACCATATTCCGGAACGGTGCGGCCGCGGCGATTTCCTCGACCGCCGCGAACAGGACGGCGGCTCGACCACGAGCAAAGCGGCGGAGCACGACCGCGCTCTGCCCGATTGATTGGATGCTTTTCGCCGGGTCGAGGTAGCTGAGTAGATCGCCCAAACCCGGATCACCCGAGCGGAATCGCCCGCAGCGCCGTCGTGTCCTGGCGTGCGCCGGCAAGCACATAATTGGTATCGGTGCCGGCGATCACAAACCTAGCGCCGAGCCTAATCAGCTCGCCCTGCAGCGCGACATTATGGCGGATGCCGCCGACCCCCAGAACCTTGCTGTGAGTGCGGCACGCCTGCGCGGTCCGCTCATATGCTTCGCGCAACCGAGGATGGTCGACCTGGCCCGGGATGCCGTAGTTGGTCGTCAGGTCGCCCGAGCCAATCAGCAAAACGTCAATCCCCGGCACCGCGGCGATGGCTTCGGCATTGTCGATGCCGGCCGCGGTTTCGAGCATGACAATGACCGCAGTCTCGCTGTTGAGCCGGGTATTAAATTCGCCGAGCGGCAGGGCGCGATAGCCGAGCGCCGGTCCCAGCCCCATCACCGAACGCCGGCCCACCGGCGGGAAACGGCAATGGCGCACCACCGCCTCGGCCTGACCACGGCTCTCGACGTCTGGAACGATGACTCCCTGCGCGCCGCCGTCGAGCACCCGGCTCATCCAATGTCCGTCATGACTCGGTACCCGCACCAGCGGAGTGACGCCGATTCCGAGGGCTGCGGCGCAGATCGTCGAAGTGGTCTCGATCGAATACGGAGCGTGCTGCATGTCGACATACAGGGCGTCATAGCCGCCGGCCTTGGCGACCATCGCGATGTCGACGGTCCGCGCCAAGCGCAAGTTCATGCACAGCACCAGCTCTCCGGCAGCGAGCCTTTGTTTCATCGAGTTGCCGGCATCTTCCGCCATCGATTCCTCCCCTGGTGCGCCCCCTCCGCCTCCTCGCTTGTCGAAGACGGAGGGGAACAGGCTTACGCTAGCCGCAGGCGACGGCGTAGAGATCGCGGGCGCCTTCCGGCAACCGGTGCTCGTGCCAGGTGCGGCCGCCGTCTTGCGTGCCGAAGACCTGCCCGAAGCGCGAGACGCCGTAAACCTGGTTCGGGTCGCGCGGATGAACCGCCACCGCCATCATCGTCGCCTCGGCCTTGACCCCGTGGTCGAAGCGCTTCCAGGTCTCGCCGACATCCTCGGTGCGATAGATCGCACCGTCGGTGCTGCGTGCGGCCGGGCTGAGGCAGGCGTACATGACCTTGGGGTCGTGCGGCGACACGCGGATGTCGCGGCCGTAAGTCAACGGCGAGAACCGGCCGATCTCCATGTCCTTCCAGGTCTCGCCACGGTCGTTGCTGCGGAAGAGGCCCATACGGTTAGCGAGGAACACCGTGCCTGGGGCGGCAGCGCTGACGGCGAGCGCATGGCCGTCGAGCATGCCCTCGATCTCGGTCTGGCTGCCGATCCGGCTGCGATATTTGGGCTCTTCGCAGAAGCGGATCAGATCGGCTGTGATGTCTTCCCAGGTCTCGCCGCGATCGCGGCTGCGCATCATGCCGTTGGCCTCGAGCGTCGCATAAACATCGTCCGGGGAATTGGGATCGACCGCCAGCCGCATGACCCGGCACGGGAACGCCATGATCACCCGGTCATGCGGAAGTCCCGGATCCGCCATCTTGCGCCAAGTGTCGCCGCCATCCTCGCTGCGATAGACAACGGGAGGCGTGGCGCCAGCGTAAAGGATGCGCGGGTTCTTCGGATGGACGCAGACCGACCAGATGTCGGCGTCCTTGTCAGGCAGGTTGAGCTTTTCCCAACGACTGCCGCGATTCGAGCTGCGGAAGGTGCCCTTGGTGGTCCCGATATAGACGACATCAGCGTTTTCCGGATGTACCGTGATCGCGTGCACCTCGGTTGCTTCCGGCAGACCGTTGCTAAGATGCTCCCACCGGTCGTCGCCGACGGCATGACGAAAGACCCCGCCGAACGTCCCCTCCATCGACCGCGCCGCGCCGGCATAAACATGTGATGTAGTTGCCATCAACTCCTCCCTCGCCTGGATTGCGCCCGGGATCATACGCTTCTATTAGGGCTTGTCACAAAGGGATAAGGAGAGACCGATGAGCGGTACGGTGGTCATGGAGCAGCGCAGGCTCGGCAAGGCGGGACCGGAGGTCTCGGCGATCGGCCTCGGCTGCATGTCGTTGTCCGGCGTTTACGGCACGAGCGATGACGAGGGGGGAATTGCGCTGATCCACCGGGCGATCGAGCTTGGCGTTGACCATTTCGACAGCTCCGATATGTATGGCTGGGGCCAGAACGAAGAGCTGCTTGGCCGGGCCCTGGAGGGCCGACGCAACGGCATCACGATCGCCAGCAAATTTGGCCAAACGCGGCGCCCGGGCGGCGCCAACGGCGTCGACGGCAGCCCGGCCTATATCGCCCGTGCCTGCGAGGCGAGCCTGAAGCGGCTCGGCGTCGAGGTCATCGACCTCTATTATCAGCACCGTGTCGATCCGACGGTACCGGTTGAGGAGACGGTGGGTGCCATGGCCCGACTAATTGAGGAGGGCAAGGTCCGTTTTCTCGGGATGTGCGAGGCACGGCCCGAGCGCATCCGTCAGGCCCACGCCGTCCACCCGATCACCGCGGTCCAGATGGAGTTCTCGCTGCTCTATCGCGAGGAGGCGACCGAAACGCGCCAGCTGACGCGCGACCTTGGCATTTCCTTTGTCGCCTACGCGCCGCTCGGCCGCAGCCTGTTGGCCGGGGTCGTCCCCGATCTCGACCATCTCGACGCCGGCGACACGCGGGGACGCCACCCGCGCTTTATGGGCGACAACTTCGCCAAGAACCGCTCGCTCGTAGAGCGCCTCGAAGCGATCGCCGCAGAAAAGGGCTGCACCCAAGCGCAATTGGCACTCGCCTGGCTCCTGGCGCAGGGACCAGACGTCATCCCGATCCCGGGCACCAAACAGATCGCCCGGCTCGAGGAGAATTGCGGCGCGATGCGCGTGAAGCTGAGCCCGGCAGAGATCGACCGCATCTCGACGGCGATCCCGATTGGCGCCGCTGCTGGCACTCGCTACCCCGAAGGCGGCATGCGCGGAGTGTATATTTGACCGGTCCGCCGGCGAGGGCGACCGAAGGCCGTTCCCCTGACGGCAGCGAAAAAACGGTTTTTGCCCCCAAAAGCGCCCTATCAACGCCGAATATTATTTTATATCTATAACATAGGGTGATTCGACCGAGCCCGGCGGCAGCGGAATTTGGCTGCTCTTTTGGGCTCATGGCAGCGAGCCGGCAGAGGACCTCGGCTTGTAATTTCTCCATGAACCCGTTCTGCCAGACTGGAGCAGCCGTGGTCGGATGTTCCCCTAGTTTCTTTCTCCCAATGGGCGGTCCTGCGGCGACTCGTAGCCGGATAGCCCTTTCTCCGAGAGGAAACCCGAGGTCGCTCCGGGCACGCTGACCGGTACTCGTTCAACCTGGTGCGTCGGAAAGATAAAGAGGACACGGGCCGGTTCTTGATAGCGGTTCAGAAAGCCATGCGCGGTCCCGGCCGGAACCAGCACTGTATGACCGGGGCCGATCGTCATCCGCTCGCGGCCCAGCAGCGCGTCCACCGCCCCTTCCTGGACGATGACCGCCACTTCGGTGTGCGGATTGACGCATCGTGGTATCCGAGCATTCGGCGCCACGGTCACCTCTTCAATGTGGAGAGACTGGCTCGCGTGAGCCGCGCCCACCAGGACGCAGATCTCCAGCCCCGGAGCAGCTCCAGCCGTTTTTTTCAGGTCCTGCTTGCTGATGATTGGCATCGCGGGACGTCGGAGGAGCCCGGAAGTCGGGGGCTCCTCCGCTGCTGCGCCTAGCGCCGCTTACCTGTTCACCATGTCATAGCTGCGCAGGAACTTCCCGGGTGTGGCATGGGTGCATTCGCTCTCCTCGAACGTAATCGCCCCATTTACGACGGTATAGCGGATGCCTTTGGCCTTCTGGATCAGGCGGCGTTCCCCTCCCGGGAAGTCGGTCGCATAGACCGGGTTGTCGTACAAAAAGCCGAGCTTCTCCTGCTCGTAGACGATGATGTCGGCGGCGTAACCTTCCCTGAGGATGCCCCGATCGGTAAACCCGGCAATCCAGGCCGGAAGGCCGCTGATCTTGTAGTGGGCTTTTTCGAGGCTCATGGCTTGGCGGTCGCGGGTCCACGTCGCCAACAGGTTCACCGGCCAGGTGCCCAAGGTCAGGTAGCGGACGTGGGCACCGCCGTCTGAGACGCACGGGTGTATGTAGGGGTGATTGAGGATCTCGGCGACCGCGACGGGATCCGTGCCGTTGGTCGGATCAGTGGAGAATTCCGTCCGCAAATCTTCGTCGAGCGCCAGATCAAGCATGGCGTCCATCGGGTGCTTGCCGGTCGCCTCGGCCAGCTCCGCAATGGTGAGCCCTTCATATTGAAAATTCCTCGGATGTCGAACCTCGACGACGCGCATCTTCGCCCAATTGGCCGTGACGTCGGCAGTGCCTCCGGTGCCGGCCCACGCGCCGACATCCTGGCGCATGCGATCGCGCACCCCGGGCTTTTTCAGTTTGGCAATGCGTTCTTCCGGGGTCCCGACAAACGGGTCGATCCAGCCGGGCATCGCGTCAAAGCCGTTGTATTCGGCCAGCTCAAAGAGGGGCGAAGGCGGGTTCGAAGCGGTCTGTGCGTACATCCACGCCCCTTCCGCGTGCGCTCGCTCGAGAAAGGCGAGCTGTTCCTTGTAGCGCCCCGGAGCCGCCTCGCTCTGGCTCACTGCCCCCCATTGGAGCGGGCGTCCGCTGGCCAAGCACATCTCGATCAGGAAGT
The DNA here is from genome assembly GCA_963703745.1 of uncultured Alphaproteobacteria bacterium. Classification (GTDB taxonomy): domain Bacteria; phylum Pseudomonadota; class Alphaproteobacteria; order ATCC43930; family CGMCC-115725; genus AP-15. The sequence continues at coordinate 209,148 of CAVPFL010000007.1, forward strand.
CCTCTCTCCCTTTCCCGGGAGCGTCGCCTTCGACAGGATCCATCTGAAGGCCGGCACCGGCCGATGTCTCGCCACCAAGGAGATCGGGTTCGCCAGGAGGCAGCGGCCGCTCGGCCGCACCGCGGGTCCAGCCGATGCTGCCGACGCCAAATTCCGAGAGCACCTGCGCGAGAGCGAGGTACTCCTCGTTCGACGCCACCTGACTGGGGATGAAGCGACCATCATCGGGGCGGTTGATCAAGGTCTTCATCGACGACCAGCCAAAGGCACCGGCCTTCATCGCCTCACGCACGAGGTACTGCATTTCGCGGGTTTCCGCCTCGGTCGCATGCACCCGCTCGCGCGAGGCGTCCATGCCCATCACGTAGAGCCGCAGTGGGTTGAAGGGCACCAAGGCTCCGACATTGACGCCTAGAGGATGCTTGGCCAGGCTGTCCATCCACTGGGGAAACGTCTCCCAATCCCAGCGCAGACCCTGTTCCATCGTGCTGAGCGGGATCGCCTCGATCCGGGTCAAGAGGCGCATCGCGGCTTCTCGATCTTTCGGTTTGCACGGGGCAAACCCGAAGCCGCATTGGCCGATCGCCACCGAGGTCACGCCGTGCCACCCCGACATCGTGGCGTAAGGGTCCCAGTTCAGCTGCAGATCGTAATGGTTGTGCAGGTCGATGGCCCCGGGGGCGACGATGCATCCCGTGGCGTCGACCTCCTTCTTCGCCGTCGCCTTGATGCGGCCGCTGATCATGGCGATCTTTCCCTCTTTGATCGCTACATCGCCTCGGTAGGCGGGTATCCCACCCGTCCCATCCACAATCGTGCCGTTGCGGATGATCAGATCATACTCCGCCATGTTCTCTTCCTCCTCACTCGGGGTTGAGGGATTAGTCGATCACAATAAAGAACGTGCGCTATTCGAGGCAGCCTAGAACCATCTCCCGAGGTTGTCACCGATATTCCCCACGCCCCGGACCCGCCCGGGCGTCGTTGTCTGCGGATGCGACTCGAATATTTCTCATCGCCCGAATTGGCCGTAATCGGCGACCATGTCATTGGCCAGATTGAAATCGACGCTTCGGCCGCCGCATTGCGAGGTGCGAAGCTGAGCCAGTCCCCATTGCTTCGTCTGGTAGTAGACGTGGTAATCCGGCCAAGCGGTCGGAGCAGCGAGCCAGCACAATTCGGCGAGCCCGGTGGTAAGGAGCATGTTGCAGACCAGGCCGCTGCCATAAACACCAATCCGGTAACCGAAGCCGGCGAGCCTGTCCCTCAGTTCCCGAAAGTAGGTAACAACACTTGCCAGCTCATAAGGGGTCTGCCACGCGCCATCGACCCCGAAATATATCGCGCTGTCTCGTGGCTGCGAATTTTCGGCGGCGAGGGCGAGCGATCGCTCGGCGTCCTGGCGCCCGCGCAGCGCGGTGAACGAGGCAAACTGGTTGTTATGGTGCTGAAAAACGACGGCGGTTTGGAAGCCATTCGCCAAGATTTGGTTACGTTCGCCCCTCCTCAGGGTCTTCCCGGGAAGGGTTTCGTCTTCATGATCGTAGTACCGGATGATCGTCTGGATCCCGATCCCCCGCATCCTGTCTAAGAAGCCCTGATCGACAGGTGCGGATAAGTCGACCGCCCCGACCCGGGCGTCGCTCGGGCAATACTCCCCCGCAGGCGCGGCGGGTACCCAAACAATCAGGCTCGCAAGCAATAAATATAGGAGTTTGGCCGCATTTGCGGCCCAAGGTGTGGCGGTTCGCACTGGAAGGTCCCCCCAAACGTGCTTGCGACCGCTTAAAGCACACGATGATCAGTTGAATCAATAGAGTGTCAACTTAACAGCACCTGTGGTCTCGATGCGGTTTCACACGCCCTAATCGGGATCAGCGCCGAAGCGCCGCCATGGTGTGTTTCATAACGCCATCCATCGCCGCCGGATCGGTCCAGCGCAGCACCGCAACGATGTCGTCATCCGGGTCGATCCAGGTCAAATTACCGCCGGCGCCGCGCGCGCAGTAACTCGCGGCCGGGGCGCTCGGATAAAGGCCGCGGCCGGTGTTGAGCCACCACAGATAGCCGTATTGCGGGTTGAGTGGGCAGGGCTCGAGCATCCGCTCGATCCACGCTGTCGAGAGGATGCGGTGCCGTCCCCACATCCCGCGACGGAGCAGCATCAGACCAATCCGCGCCTGGTCGCGCGCATGGATAAAGACGCCGCCGCCCCAATGGCTGCCGCCCGGTACGGATTGCACCCGGTGGCCGTCAATCTCGACCCAGGAGTTGCGATAACCGGCCCATTCCCAATCGGCTGAGGCGCCGATCCGGTCCATGACCAGCTCGCGAAACACCTCTGGTAGCGGACGGCCCCACACCCCACAGCGTATCGAACCTTGGGTCGATGGCATTCCCCAAGTCGAAGTCAACTTGTCTTAATCCCCTTTACTTCGGGTCTTTGTATCGAACCCCGGTTATGCGAGTGACACTGATGTTCAAGACGGAGTGGTCTTAATCCCCTTTACTTCGGGTCTTTGTATCGAACACCATCGATTAACTTGTCTCGGCTACCCTGTGCCCCGGGTCTTAATCCCCTTTACTTCGGGTCTTTGTATCGAACCCACCGTCAGGAATCCGCGCGGGATTCCAACGGCGTACCAGGCGCCTTGCCAACTTAGCCGACGCGCCGAAGAGTTGTCGGCGAACACACGCGGTCTCCGAAGCACGAACCGATTCACGATGTCAAACAAATCAACATCTTGATCATACCATGCTTGTCCGGTTGACACCCAAAGCTACTAAATCTTGAGGGCCTCGATGGAGCGTTTCATCGATATCGTGCTGTCGGTGGTCGCTGGCTCCTGCCACCATCCCGCCGGATCGAGATGTTGACGACCGGGGCAGCGCCCCCAGCCGCGGTGATCGAGGGCATGGAGGGCCTATTTGTGGTTTCCCGCCCTGTGCTCCGCCGCAGGATGATTGGCCGCGTACGGAACCAAAGGTCGCCGAGCCTCCCCCGAGCCGAGACGTGATCAAGATATGGCGTCCTTGGGTGTTAACCGGATGAGCACGGATCATACGCCTTCGCCGCCGCAGAGCCAAGGTTCCACCACGGATTAGTCACCCCCCGATACCGCAGCTCGGAACAACGGGCCGCCCAGAGGGGTCGTAATGCCGCGCGGCCAGCGCATTCGCCCGCCCACCGAGACCGGCGCTGCGCCGGGCAGCTCGTAAAACCGGACATCATCCTCATAGCGGTCGATCACCGAGCCAATCTCTCGATAGAGTCCCCCGATCGCCGCAGCCGACCGGTCCACGAAAAAGAGAGAATACTGCAAGCGCACACCGTCGGCGCGCGCAAGGCGATACACCTTGCGCCAGCGCCGTGGCGAGCTGATGTCGTAGGCGAGCAGCCACGCCATGTCAGAGCGCACCCTCCGCCAGTGCGCTCGCCATGACGCGGAGCTTTGCGAAAGCGCGGTCGAACCGCGGCCGCAACACCGGTTCTTCCGCTGCGCACGCCTCGGCGAGGCGGGCCGACCAGCGGTCGGGACCGCGCGGCACCGCCGGCTCGTGAGAGCGTCTCAGCGAAGCGAACCGTTGCCGGCATCGTCGCCCATTCGAGACCCCCGGCAAAGCAAGCGCTCAGATCGGGGCGCACGCTCGATCCGCCGAGCCACGCACGGCTGATGCCGCCGGCACCGAGCCGGGCCCGTATCCAAGAAGCGAGATGCACCATAAACGAGCGGCGCATCGCCGCCGGGCCGATCACCGGCACTGCCGACTGCAGCAGCCGGTTCCAGGCGCCGATCGCCGCCGGGTCGCCATACCGCCAGGGCGGCGGGTGGGGGTAGCCCGGCGTACGCCTTGCTGCGTCTTGGAAGACAACACTCGCGACATGAGCCTGCCAGTCGGAAAGCCGTCCGCCCCAGGCCGGGTGGGCGAGAGCAGCTTCGAGAACGGTGGAAAAATCGGCCGACTGAACGCGGGGCGGCGACAGGATCGCGGCCACCTCGTCGCGTCCCGCGAGGAAAAGCACATCCGGGCCCGCTTCGGCGACGGCGCGCAGCGCCGAGGAGGTCCATGCGACTTCGCCCCAGCAGAGAATGCGGTCGATGCGGGCGAGCGGCACGAGTCGGTCTGCCGTCCCGTCGGCATGCGTCAGCAGCGCCCGGCCGGCGAGCTCCACCGACAGGGCCGTCCTGCGGCCATCGAGGCAGAGCGCTCTACGCATCGGCAACGGTCTCCAGTCGGTCGAAGCCGACGCCGAGCGGCGCGCCGCCGCTCGCTGCGCGGCGAAACGCATGCGCCGCGCGCGCCAGCCAGCGCGACCAGTAGCGCGCCGCCTCTTCATACTGCTCGTAAAAGCGAGACCGCGAGGCCTTGCCCATCAACACCCGGCCCTCGGCGTCGCGGGTGAAGCCCTCCGCTCGCAGATCGCGCGCCGCAAAGCGATCGTACACCCAGGAATCGATGCGGGGGCGCAACGCCTCGACAAGGTCGCAAGCCAGCGAATCGCGTCCGTGCGCCGGGTCGTGCAGTGCCCCGAGCATTGGGTCGAGGCCGGCGATCTGGGCCTGCCGCGAAGCCTCGAAAGTGGCCAGAGTATAGGCAAGCGAAAGGGCCGCGTTGACCGGATCGCGCGGCGGGCGCCGATTACGCCCGTCGAAGCCGAGCGCCGGTGCAAACGCGCGGCCAAAGGCGGCAAAGTAGCATGCCGCGGCGGCTCCCTCGACACCCCGCAGGGCGTCGAGCGCCGCAAGCTTGTCGACCGCTCCGGCACGCACGGCGAAACCCGCAAGGTCGGCGCGAGCTCGGGTCAACGTCGCGGCCAGCGGCGGCCGGCATGCCGCAAGATGGGCGAGGCATCGCGATTGCCCCAGGATCTTTCTGCGGACGATCTCGCCGGCAATCTGGCGTCGCAGGGGTGCGTCGTCTTGAAGGCGATACTGGGCGATGCGCCGGGAGACATCCGCTCCGGGCTTGCCGAGAAAGCGCGCGGTCGGCTCGTTGCGTCGCCCGGACAGCACGAGGACGCCGCCGTCCTGCGCCCACAGCCGCGCCAGCAGGCCGGCCGACAACCGCGCCGGCACCCGGATCACGAGCCGTTCGACCCGGCTGAGTGGCAGGCTGGTTCGTCCCTCCGCCGTGCGGACGACCATCGCATCGCCCTCGAGCTCGACCGCCGCCCCGCGCCGATCGACATAAACCCCTGCCATAGCGTTCAGCCGAAATAGAATACTGGTGGGTCGACCGGCAGGACCGCGCGTCCCAAGACCCGGACCCGCGGCTTCCTGCCCAACGGAATGACCGCCCACCGGTCGGCGCGCGGATCGAGCACGGCAGCCATCTCGGCACCGAGTTGCACCCGCTCGGCGCTGGTCGTCCAGCACTCATAGGCGGATTTCTGGCCGCCGTGCGCGTAGCCGGTGACGACGTGCAGCGCCGCCGCGAGGCGGCGGGGGCAAACCACGTCATAAGCGGCGAGGACGAGAATACGATCGGGCACAACCGACACTCCATTAGCTGGCGCGCAGCCTAACGGACACCCGGGCGGTGCGCGAGTTCGGCAAGCTTGTCGCGCGGCCCGCCACTATCGCGATCGTCCGCCTTCGGCTACATTTTCTCGGGATGCTGCCGACCCTGTCTCTCGACCTCGTCTTCCAGGCGATCGATCCGGTCGAGATACCGGCGTTCTCGGGCTCGGTCTGGCGGGGCGCGTTTGGCTACGCGCTGAAGCGCGTAGCCTGCGTCATGCGGCTGCAACCGTGCGAGGGCTGCCCGCTCGAGACCTCCTGCGTCTATACCCAGATCTTCGACACCCGGCCGGTTCGCGAGCAGGGCCTGTTCGGCAGGGTGAGCCGTGCCCCGCACCCGTTTGCCCTCGCCCCGGTCGCGGACCGTGCATCGCTGCTCCCGGGAGAGCGGTTCGGCCTTCGCGTGACGCTCGCCGGCCGTGCTGCGCGCTGGATGCCGGTCGCGTTGCGCGCCTGCGAGGAGGCCGGCGAGCGCGGCATCGGCCCAGGGCGTGGCCGACTTGCGCTGATCGAAGCACGCGGCGGTGACGGCGAGATCGTGTGGCGTCCGGGCGATCTGCTGACTTCCTCGACAATTGCAAGCGCACCGCTCCCGCCGCAGCCACCGCGGGTCCGGTTGTCGCTCAAGACCCCGTTGCGATTGCGACGCGCCGGCCGACTTGTCGGCCCGGCAGAATTTGCTGTTGCCGATCTGGTGATGGCGAGCGCGCGGCGCGCCTCCGAGCTCTGCGAGCATTACGGCTCGGGACCGATCACGGCTGATTTCAAGAGCCTGAAACATGCCGCGGGCTGCGTCGCAATCATCCGCAGAAATCTGCACTGGCGGGAATACGCCAGGTATTCGACCCGGCAAAAGCAGCGCCTGGCGATGGGCGGCATCGTCGGCGACGCCGACCTGGACCTGGCGTCGGCCGGCGAGAAGGCGTTGGACCTCTGGCCTTCTTGATCGCCGGTACGGCGATTGGCGCGGGCAAAGGGATCACTATGGGCTTTGGCGTTTACGAGATCTCGCCGCTCGAACCGGAGGAGACCGGCGCACTGCAAGTGATATGACCGCCGAGAGGGTGCTGGTCTGTCTCGCCGGCCTTTCGCCGCAGGTCGTGACAGAGACAGTATGGGCGCTCGCGGTCGCGCGCAGGCCGCGCTGGACACCGCGGCGGCTGATCATCGTCACCACTACCGAGGGTGCGGAGCGGATCACGGCGACTTTACTCGATCCGCAAACGGGCGCCCTGCAACAGCTCGCCGAAGAATATCCCGACGCCAGCCTCGATCGGCTCCCGCAGAGGAGCGAGATCCGGCTCCTCGGCGATCCGCGGGACGGCGCGCTGACGGATCTTGCCGATCCTGACAGCGTGCGCACGGCAGCGGATGGAGTCCTCGAGCTGATCCGAGATCTGACCGCCGAGCCCGGGAGCGAGCTGCAATTGTCGATCGCTGGCGGCCGCAAGTCGCTCGGAGCACTGGCTGCATTGGCGCTCTCATTGTTCGGCCGCCCGCGGGACGGGATGAGCCACGTCCTGGTCAACGACCCCTTCACCAGTCATCCCGCGTTCTTCTTTCCACCGCGCGAGCCGCGCCCGCTGCTCGGAACGGACGGTCGCGTGCATTCGACCGCCGAGGCGGCCGTCTCGCTGGTCGAAATCCCGTTTCCGCGGCTGCGGGCGGTGTTGCCTCCAGCCGCCTTCCGCGCCGTCGATTTTCGCTCGGCAATGGACGCCGCGCAGCGCGGCATCGAAGCGCCGGTGCTCACTCTCGACCTCGATCGTCCAGCCGCCCGCTGGGGCGACAAAACCCTTCGCCTGCCGCCCGCCATCTTGGCGCTGCTGATCGCGTTGGCTATCGACGCCCTCGCGCAGGGCCAGGGACTCGATCGACGGTCGACGCCGCAGTCGGCGCTTTTGCCGCTTTACGCGCGGCTCGCTCGCTCGGCGATGGTCGAGCGCGCGAAAAAGCTGTGGGGGGAACCGATCGAAGCAGAGCGGATGGAACAGCTGGTCTCGCGGCTCAACAAGCTTGCCGGACTTGCCGATATCCCCAGAAGGGGTGATACGATCGTGGTGCGCGAAGGAGAGCGAGCCCATGCACGCTACCAACTCGCCCTTCCTGCTGCGCGCATCGTCCTGGTCGGCAAATGAACCAAAGGCGGCAACTGCCCAATTGCGACGAAGTGGCACTCGGCGCCTTTCTACATGACATCGGGAAGTTCATGCAGCGCGCCTATGGCAGCCTCGCCGAAATGAACGGCCGGGTGCGTGAGCGCGAGCGCGACGTGCTGCCGCAATTCGACGGACGCTCGACCCACTGGCACGCCCTGTGGAGCGATGCTTTCCTCGACTGGGTCGAAACCGAGCGCCTGCCGTGGCCGGCGGAGATCGACCCTGACTGGGTGCGCGACTGCGCCGTCTATCACCACAAGCCATTGCAAAACTATGCAGTGCTGCCGGGAGGCGCCGCGACCTGGCTGATCGCCGAGGCGGACCGGATCGCTGCCGGCATGGAGCGGAAAGCCCGGGATGCTCAGCAAGAGGCTTCCGAGGACCGGGCGGCGCGCGACGCCTATCGCCGGACCGCGCTCGCTGCGATCACGCCGCGGATCGATCTGAAGCTCGGTCCCGGAAAGCCAACTCAGTCCGATCAGGCCCATCCGCTGCGAGCGCTCGTCGCAGACGCTCTTACGCCGGTGCCGCGACGCGACGCGGAGGCATCGCTGCCGGCGGCTTATCGCCGGCTCTGGGACGAGTTCACTGCCGGCTACGCCACGATGGCGCGGACCGCGCACAGCGACATCAACGCGTTTCATGAAGGTCTCGCCGCGCTGTGCGAAACCTTTCTGTGGGCGATCCCGTCCTCGACGATCGACGACCCTGATGTCGGTCTCTACGACCACGCCCGCGCGACTGCGGCGGTGGCCGCCTGCCTATATCGTCATCATGATTTCGCGGGCAACCTCGCCGACGAGGCGGCGGTGCGCGACCGAGAGCAGCAAAAGTTTCGGTTCTGCGCCGGTGACCTTTCCGGGATCCAGCGGGCGCTCTTCCGCTTTCGCTCCGAGCAGGTTCGCGGGCTGTCTCGGATGCTTCGCGGCCGCTCGCTGCGCTTCCAGCTGATTGTCGAAGTCGCCGTCCGCCGGCTGCTCGCGGCGTTCGAGCTGCCGCCTTACGCGGCGCTGCAGACGGCGGGCGGTCGTTTCCTTTTGCTGCTTCCTTTCACCCGCGACGACGAACAGACGCGCGCGCTGGACCGGCTGCGCGAGGAGATCGACCAGTGGATGCGGGACCAGTATGTCGGCGATCTCGCGCTCAATTTCGCGCTGACCCCGCCTTTCGCCGCCGCCGATCTCCTCGATGGAGAGAGGGCATCCCGGCAATTCGAGGCGATCGGGATCGCGGCGGAAGAAGCGAAGACGAGGATCCTTTCGATGGTCCGGAGCGAGGCCGTGGTCACGCTGCCGTTCAACTCCGCTATCGGCGATGGCGGGATCTGTCCCGCCTGCGGTCTGCGGCCCGCGGTCCCGCTCCGTAAAGGCAACGTCGGAGACACCGAGCGCTGCCGCGCTTGTGCGGCCGAGGCGCGCTTGGGTCAGCGCTATCCGAGGGCGGTAGCGGTCGAGGTCGATGCAACGCGGATGGCGCAGGACGGTCCCTTCGGTGTCCCAATCGGCCTCGTCGCGAGCAATGAGAGACCGGGCCTGCGGGGCTGGCGATTTCGCGGTGCCGAGACCGCATCGCACCCGGTCGGAGAGCGGTTCGGCGGTGCCTACGTCGCCAAGTTCCCCGACGACGAGGCGGGCGTCGCTCGCTATCGGGAAGCGCTCGCCGAGGAGGCGGAAGAGATCGAGCCGGGCCAGGTCAAGACCTTTGCCGCGCTGGCGCTCGACTCGGTAGAGAGGATCGGGGGGGGTCGCACCCTCGGCCGCCCCATGCTCGCCGTAGTCAAGGCCAACGTCGACCGGCTCGGCGCCGTCTTTACGCGAGGCCTGGGCGAGCGGCGCAGCCTCGCGCGCACCGCCGCGCTGTCTCGGCTCATCGACGCCTTCTTTACCGGGTTTCTGCCGAGCCTGATGGAGCACTCGTTCCCCGACCTCTATACCGTGTATGCCGGCGGCGACGATCTCCTGGTCATCGGACCCTGGCTTCAGGCGATGCATTTCGCCGTCGAAATGCGAAACCGCTTCGACGAGTTCTCCGGTCTCAACCCAAATCTGACGCTCTCGGCAGGGATTTCGCTGTTCGATCCGAAAACGCCGGTCAGCCGCGCGGCCGACGAGGCAGAGGCGCGGCTGGAAAAAGCCAAGGCCGATGGCCGCGACCGCATCCACGCGATATTGCCCGTCGAGGAAGCGGCGATCCTTTGGGACACGTTCGCCGCAGCGCTGGCCGACGCCGACAGGTTGTCGGAGGCGATCCGCGCGGGCGAGGCGAGCACGGCGCTGCTCTATCGTCTGCTGAGCCTCGATGACCGTCGCCGTCGTGAGAGAGATGGCGATGTCACCTGCGCCGACTGGCGGGCAAAGCTGGGCTACACCCTGTGGCGCAGTCTACCCGAGAGAGACGGGACGGCTCCCCAGTTGCGCGAACGCTTACTGGCCTTGTTCGACCTGGACACGGATTTAAGAGAACGCAGACTGGCCCGCGCGCCCGCGCGCCTGCCGCTGACGATTGCGCTCTACCGGAACCGATGAGGATACGATGAGAAACGACCAAGGCGCGCGACCCGGCCAGAGCTTTCGGGGCGGGCAACGGCCCTCCGGCGGACAGGAAGGGGGTAGCAGAGCTGACAGGGTCAAGGCTGCCCTCCGCAGCGGGGATCGGGTCGCATACCTGTCGGAGAACAAGCCCGGTCCCGCGTTTCTCGACGCCGACGCCCGCACCCAGGCCGAGAAGTTCGAGAGACTGCCGCCGTCCCAGCTCCGCCGCTTTTACGGCATGGCTACGGATTTCAAGCGTCGGCTGGAGCTCGATACCGAGGAGCGGCTCGGCGAGAGCGAGGTCCAGGCGCAGATGGCTTATCTGAAGGCATCCGCAGCTTATGCTGCAATGCGCAACCAACCGGAGGAGCTCGTGCGCTTCTTTACGGTGCACGCCAATAGTGTCAGGACGCCTGAACATTATCGAACTTTTTGCCGGCATTTTGAGGCGGTCGTCGCCTACCACAAGGTCTTCGGCAGAGAGAGAAGGGAGTGATCCATGCAGTCGCGGCTCATCGGACGCGCGCGCCTGACTTCGACCCTACGGGTTTTGACCGGGCTGCATATCGGTGCAGGCAGGGACACGATCGAGATCGGCGGGATCGACAATCCCGTGATCAAGCATCCGATCACTGGAGAGCCCTATGTCCCGGGTTCGAGTTTGAAGGGAAGACTGCGGTTTTTGCTCGAATGGGCGTTCGGTACCGTCAGGGACGACGGTCAGCCCTGGGGGTTTGACGGCCAGTTTGGGACTCTCGATGCGGGCGATCCGGTTCTACGCATCTTCGGCACGCCCGCCAAGCGCGAGGAGTGGGGCGGCGGGCCGACCCGGCTCATCGTCCGCGATGCGGCGCTGGACAAGGATTGGCGCGAGACGGCGCTTCGCGGCGGCGGCACCTTGACTGAGGAAAAGACCGAGGTCGTCATCGACCGGATCGCCGGCAAAGCTCACGACCGCGTCGGCCCCCGCCAGACCGAGCGCGTGCCGGCGGGGGCCGGGTTTGGGGTCGAGGTGGTTTTCCGGTTCTTCGACTGGGGCGGCGATGGCGGGAAACGCGATCACGATTGCCTAAACTGGCTCCTGCAAGGCTTCGACTTGCTCGAGCAGGACGCGCTCGGTGGGTCGGGATCGCGCGGCTACGGGCGTGTGCAGTTCGAAAAGCTGACCCTGATCGGTCCCGCCGGGCCGGAGTACAGTCTCGACAACCGCTTCCGTGGCTACGCCTTCGACGCGGCGCGGCCGGCGGATATCGTACCGCCGCTCAGCGAGCTGTTTCCTGTCCTCGCTGCTTGACCAGGGCAACCCCTCGTGTTGTTCCGCGTCCGCCTTAAGCTGCAAGGGCCGTTCGTGACCCCGCTGGCTTCCGGCACCCTGTTCGGCATGGTCTGCCTGGCGTTGGCCGAGCGGGACGGTGAGGTCACGCTTCGTGATTGGCTCGGGCTGCCCGAGCGCCTCTGGGGTTTTTCGGACATCTTTCCCGCCGGCTTGCTGCCCCGGCCGCTGGTTACCCCGATGCGGGCACAAGAGGGCCAGGGCACGCAACGGATAAAGGAGCTGAAACGCTGCATGTTCGTAACGCGCGAGGGGTTCCTCGAGGTGCGAAGTGCCCTCTCGGCGCGCACGCTCGAACCGCACCTGCGGACCGCCACCGCCAGAACGGTGCGGTTGGCGCATAATAGGATCGACCGAATGACGGGGTCGACGCCCGATCGGGGCGGCCTCTTCTTTGTCGACGAGGACTGGAGTTGGGGTTCGGTACCGGATCGCGACCTCTACGTAGAGGCGGAGGAACCGGATGTACGTCAGATCGAGGGGCTGCTCGGCTACGTGGGAGAGCGCGGGTTCGGCCGGAAGGCGGGCCTCGGGCGGGGCCGCTTCGAGGTGGTTTCGATCGAGCCTGACAGCGAGCTTGAAGGGGGGCCGCGGGATCGCATGATGAGCCTGTCGCGCGGTGCAGTCACCGCCGGCATGGGTGATGTACGGGCGCGGCTGATGCCGCATTTCGGCAAGGCGGGGCCGGAAATCGCGGTCGGTCAGGGCGCCTCGCCGTTCAAGCGGCCGCTGCTGCTGACCGAGCCCGGCGCGACCTTCATTCCCGAGAACTCCGGCCGGCACGGGGCTTGGCTAAGTGATGTCCATCCGACCCGGCACGAGATCCGCCACAACGCGTTCCACGTCACGGTCGGGTTTCGCGAGGCCGCGGGATGATGCGCGAAATCGCCCGCTTCCGCCTCGTCCCGCTGACGCCGATCCATGTTGGCGACGGCAACGAGCTCGACCCGACGAGCTATTTGATGACCCGGTCGGGCGGCTCCGAGCCGGCGCGGCTCGAGCGTTTCGATCCGGTCGCGACGATCTCGGCGCTCGCACCGAGCGAGAGAAACAATTACGACCGTGCGCTGCGGACCGGAGACTTGGCGGGCGGACAGCAAATTCTTCAGCGCTCGGCAGCACGCGGCGCGACGGTCCCGGTCGCCTTCGTCTCCGACGAATCGGCTCGCGAGCTTCGCGCCGCATTTAGTAACCCCGAGCGTAGCGGCCGGTTTAGCACGATGGTGCGCTCCGGAGGGACGCCGATCCTGCCGGGCTCGACCGTGAAGGGGGCATTGCGCACGGGTTTGTTGCATATCGAGACCGAGCGCCTCGATCCCGCTACTCGCTCGCGGATCCTCGCCTTGATCGAGGTGCCCGGGCGCTCTGGCCCAGCCTCCGACCGGCTTCAGGAAGAGGCGTTTTCGCGGCGGCCCGCGCAGACCGAGCGCGATCCAATGCGGGATGTCGGCGTCGCCGATGCCACGCTGGGCGAAGGCGCGACCGTCATCGACCGCGTCGTCGACTGGAAGCGCGGGCTCGATCGCGAGTTCGCACCCGCCGAACAGATGTTCCAGCTGCATGTCGAGCGCTGCGTCTGCCTCGCCGATGCCGGCCACTACGGTGATGTCGCGCCCGCGCCGGTCGAGATCGCGGTGACCGGAGAGGCGGTTCGCCAGAGACGCTCCGAGGTTCGCGATCGCGACATCGCGGTGCCCGTCCGCTCGCCTCACTTGGCCGAGCTGACGCGTGGGCTCAACGAGCATCACATGGGGGTCTGGCACCTGGAACGCGAGCATTTCTTCTCCGGCCGGCGCGGCCGGGAGACAACGGCTCTTCTCGATACCTGCCTCGTGGCACTCGGCCTCCGCAATGTCGACGAGATCGGCGGCAAACCGGGGTGGGCGTTGCTTCGGCTCGGCTGGGCCGGGCATTTCGAGGCGAAATCGAGCGCGGCGGTGCGTCAGGGCTTCCGGCCGCAATCCCGGGATGCCAATACCGCCAAGGTCGGCAACACCCGGCACGGCGTAATTCTCGGCGGCGTCTTCGTCCCGTTCGGCTGGGCTGTGCTCGTCCCGGAAGATCAGGCGCCGGCCACATTGCCGAGGGTGGCGGCGGTGGCGGCGCCGCGCGCGGCTCCCGCCACCACTGCCAGCGCCGGCCCACCACGCGCTCCGACGAGCGGCAGCTCTCGCGCCGGCCCGCTTTTGTTCCGTAGGGGCGATCAAGTGTGCAACGAGGCGGGTGAAATTGCCACGGTTGTCAGCGACGTTCAAACCCGGCGACACCGAGATGACGATCGAGATCGACGGCGATTCGGAACCAGCACGAGTCGAGGAATGGAAAAGGATCTGACAGCGGCGTCCCGTACCCGCCCCGTCGCGGTGGTCTGCACGGTTGGCGGCTCCGCGGCGCCAATCCGGTCCATGCTCGCGGCATTGCAACCCTGCGCTGTCGTCTTCATCAGCTCGGGGTCGGAGGGTGGGGCGCGATCCTCGCGGACGCAGGTCGAAGATCTCAAGCTCGATGATGGGGGGCCGGGATTGCGGCGATCACCCGGTGCGCCCGCCGATCCTGCGGCTGTCCGTGTTCTCGGCGTGCCACTCGACGACGCGGACGTGATCTATCGTCGCTGCCTCGACGCGATCGAATGGCTGCAGCAACGGGAGCCAGATGCCCGGCTCGTCGCCGACTACACCGGCGGCACCAAGAGCATGAGCGCCGGGCTTTTGCTGGCGGCGTTGTCGCAGCGGTCGATCGACATCCAGCTGATGTCGGGTGAGCGCACCGATCTGACGCGCGTCGCCGACGGCTCGGAGAAGCCGCAGCTGATCGGATCGGAGCGGATTCATGCCGACCGGGTCATCGCGGCGGCGGAGCGCGCGATCGACGGGTGGGACTATAATGCCGCGGCCCGCATTCTGCAGGATCTGCACAGGAACGCGGCGCGGCTCGCCTCGGTCCAGGCGCGCCGGGTCCAGAAGATGCTGGACTGGTGCGAGACCTTGGCCCTCTGGGACGCGTTCCGCCACCGGGAGGCTCACAAAATCTTACGCGAGCGCAAGGTCGAGCTGACGCCTAGCTTCGAGGTGTCGCTTGCAGCGCTCGCCGCGTCCGACAGGAAGCCCTGCTTCTCCCTTTGCGAAGACCTGTGGTGGAATGCGTTGCGGCGGGCGGAGACCGGTCGCTACGAGGATGGCCTCGCGCGGCTCTACCGCCTGACCGAGTCCGCCCTTCAGGCGCATCTGTTTCTGACACACGGAAAGGAGACCGGCGCGATCTGCTACGAGGAGCTGCCCGCGGCGCTCAAGGCGCGCCGCTCGCCCGAGGCCTCTGGGCTCGGCCTGGCCGAGACCGCGCGGTACCTGCAGGCGATGGACGCCGCCGACGCGTTTGCCGGCGCGCTGTTTTGCGAGGGCAATGACGTTCCCTCCCAAATGGCTCGCCCGTCGCAACCACTCGATCCTTGCGCACGGCTTCTCGGCGACGCGCATCACTGACTGGCGCTCGGCCCAGGAGTGGGTTCGCGACCGGCTTCGCCCGCTTTGGACGACCGGCAGCACCGCGGTTGTCGGCCAACAGCTGCCGCGGAGCTTCTCCGAAGAACCTGCGCGCTAGATCGTAATAGTTACAACATTTTAGAGCCGAAGGGAAATACGCTCGGCTGCGTTCCGTGGTGCTTCCCTGTTAGGGCGAATCGGGTCCCTGGTCGGCCGATTTAATTCCCTGTTCGGCCGCTTAGGGAATTTCCCGGCCGAGTTGAGGTATTCCAACAGTTTACCGGGGCCGAATCTGGCTCTGAGCGGCCCCGGAACGGTGTTTTGCCAGTATCTTCCCGGCGATCAGGGAAGCCGGGGCCCCGCTGCTGCTCAGCGCCGAAGCGCCGCCATGGTGTGTTTCATAAAGCCATCCATCGCCGCCGGATCGGTCCAGCGCAGCACCGCGACGATGTCGTCCTCCGGGTCGATCCAGGTCAAATTGCCGCCGGCGCCGCGCGCATAGTAACTCGCAGCCGGGGCGCTCGGATAAAGGCCGCGGCCGGTGTTGAGCCACCACAGATAGCCGTATTGCGGGTTGAGTGAGCAGGGTTCGAGCATCCGTTCGATCCACGCTGTCGAGAGGATGCGGTGTCCTCCCCACATCCCCCGACGGAGCAGCATCAGCCCAATTCGCGCCTGGTCGCGCGCGTGGATAAAGACGCCGCCGCCCCAATGGCTGCCGCCCGGTACGGATTGCACGCGACGGCCGTCGATCTCGACCCAAGAGTTGCGATAACCGGCCCATTCCCAATCGGCGGAGGCGCCGATCCGATCCATGACCAGCTCGCGAAACACCTCTGGTAGCGGACGGCCCCACAGCCGCAACAGCGCAAGGCTCAGGCGGTTCACCCGGACATCGTTGTATTCCCAGAACCCGCCCGGCGGATGGAGATCGCGGTGGGTCCCCTTCGGCGCTACGCTTGGCCTTCCGGCGACGCTACGGTTGCGGTCGATGAGATCCGGTTTCTCCCACAGCACGCCCTCCCATTCTGAGGTTTGCTGAAGCAGATGATGCCAGGTAATCGTGTCGTTATGCGGCGGGCTAAAGCCACCGTCCTGGACCGTCGCACACACCGGCTCATGGGGATCACCGATCAGGCCACGATCCCAGGCGAGACCGGCGAGGATGGCGAGATAGCTCTTGGCAACGCTGAATGTCATGTCGGCGCGCATCGTGTCACCCCATTCGGCGACGATCCGGCCGCCACGCAGCACGATGCCATTCGGGGCGCCGCGCGGCCGCACCGGTCCGAGGGTCTCGTTCAACGGCGCCCGCTCCTGGAAATCGCTGGTGACCATGACGGCGAGATCACGCCGCCATGGTGTCTCGCACGTGCAAGCATGCCGTGCGGCGGCGGCGATAGCTTCGGGATCGAGGCCGGCCGCGTCGGGGGCGATGGTCCCCCAAGCTGCCGGATATGGCGGCGGAAAATAACCCATCAATCATCCCTCTAAAGGCGGGCTTGAATCTTGCGGCTTGTTTGACAACCTCGTGACTAGCCGATGCAGGCGGCAAAAATATCTGCTAGGATAGGCGTCAATCAGTCGTCCGGGGTCGTCGTTATGGGTTCGTTCAGTTTGATGCACTGGATCGTGGTTCTGGCCATTATCCTGATTCTCTTCGGCGCCGGGAAACTGCCCCGAGTGATGGGTGATTTCGCCAAAGGCATCAAGGCCTTCAAGGCGGGTATGAAGGAAGAGGATGAGGCCGAGACGCCGCCGCCGGCGCAAGTGCCGCCGCCCGGTGCCATGGCGAGCTCCGCAGCTCCGGCGGGTGCCGCGGATCGTTCGCGCGAACACGTCTGAACCCTGCTCCGTGGGTGTCCGCCGCAGCGGCGAGCGCCCCGCTGCGGCCGATCCCCAACCACCGCATAGAGGTTCGCATCAGCCCCGGGCGCGGTCGCGGGGTTTTTGCACGCACGGCCGTCACAGCGGGGACGTTAATCGAGGCGGCGCCCGTCATCGTCATCCCGATCGCCGATTGTCCAGCCCTCGACCGGACGATCATTCACGACTACTACTTTCACTGGGATGGTGATCCCGAGGGCGAGGGCCGCGGCGCGCTCGCGCTCGGTCTCGTCACTTTGTGCAATCACGCGAGCCGCCCGAATGCGCGGGTCGAACGCAATTTCGCCCGGGAGACATTGGAGCTGATCGCGTCAGCCGCGATCGCGCCGGGCGAGGAGGTGATGATCGATTACCGCTGCACGCTGTGGTTCGACCCTCGCGAATAGTCCCGGGACCTGTTCTCTAAAACTCGTAGGCGTCGATGACCATCGGCTCGTTGCGCGCGGCACCGGCCCATTCCTGCATCGCCGGGAGCGCCACGATTTTATCGCAGTAAGCCTGCGCTTCGCTTTCGAGATCGATCTTGTACGTGCGAAAGCGCGTCACGACCGGCGCATAGGTTGCATCGGCGATGCTGAAATGGCCGAACAGGAAATCGCCCTTGCCCTCGCCAAATCGCTTACGGCAATCGCGCCAGATCGCCATGACCCGATTGATGTCGGCCTGAACCTCCGCAGTGACACCGCGGTTGGGAAAGCTCGAACGAATATTCATCGGCAGATGTTTGCGCAACGCTTGGAATCCGGAATGCAGCTCGGCGCAGACCGAACGGGCGACCGCGCGCGCATCGTGGTCCCGCGGCCAGAGCTGGAATGTCGGGAAGGATTCGGCGAGGTACTCGCAGATCGCTAGACTGTCCCACACCACAAGCTCGCCGTGCCGCAATGCCGGGACGGTTCCTGAAGGCGAATACTTCATGATCGTCTCCCGGCTCGTCGGCTCATAGAGGGGGATGACGACTTCGTCGAACGGCACCCCCGTCTGCTTGAGCACGAGCCAGGGCCGAAGCGACCAGGACGAGTAATTCTTGTTCCCGAGATAGATCGTGAAATCGGCCATACGGCGCCTGTCTTAAGCGAAGGAAAGCTAAATGTGGCGACAATCGGGCCGGCGCGCAACGGAGGTTCCTCTTTGCAAGCCGGCGAGCCGGCGGCATTCTGCGGCGCAGCCGCTGGCTAAAAGGATATCGAGATGGCCTTTTTGCTGATTGACGACACCGCCGGCGCGATCCCCGTCGCCGCTCTGACCAAGGACCGGCTCCCCGCCTGGCTCGTCGAGGCCCCGGAGCGCGAACGCAATTGGCTGACCGCGATCGGCTTTTCCGCCGAGCAGGGGAAGCTCGCGATGGTCCCCGCCGCCGACGGCCGGCTCGCTCGAGTGGTCGTCGGGTTCGGTGAAAAGAGCGACCCCGGTGCCGGCATGTGGGCGCTGGCCGGGCTGCCGGGTGAGCTCCCGGAAGGGAGTTACCGGCTCGAGACTGCGCCCGACGGCGCCGACCCGACGCGACTGGCTCTCGGCTGGGCGCTCGCGACTTATGCCTTCACGCGCTATCGCACGAAAAGGAGTACCGCGACGGCACTGGTCTGGCCCGACGGTGCCGATCGCGGCTGTGTCGAGCGGCTCGCCCGCGCGGTCTTCCTCGCCCGCGACCTCGCCAACACGCCCGCGGGCGACCTCGGACCGGCCGAGCTCGCGGCCGAGGCCGTGCGCGTCGCCAAAGCCACTGGGGCCAAGCATCGCGTCATCGTCGGCGACGAACTCCTCGCCGAGAATTACCCGATGATCCACGCCGTCGGGCGCGCCGCCGCCCAGCCGCCGCGCCTCGTCGACATCCGGTGGGGCGAGCCCGCGGCACCCAAAGTGACATTGGTTGGCAAGGGTGTGTGCTTCGACACCGGCGGTCTCGATCTCAAGACCGCCTCGGGCATGCGGCTGATGAAGAAAGACATGGCAGGGGCGGCGATCGTCCTCGGCCTCGCCCAGGCGATCATGGATGCGAACCTACCGGTGCGCTTGCGGGTGCTGCTGCCGCTTGTCGAGAACGCCGTGGCCGGCAATGCGGTGCACCCGATGGACATCGTTCGCACCCGCAAGGGGCTGACCGTCGAGATCGGCAACACCGATGCCGAAGGCCGACTGATCCTGTGCGACGCGCTGGCCGAAGCGAGCACCGAAAGGCCGGCGCTGCTCATCGATATGGCGACCTTGACGGGAGCGGCGCGGGTGGCGCTCGGCCCTGAGCTGGCCGCGCTCTTCTGCAACGATGAGGGGCTGGCTCAAGGACTGCTCGAGGCTGCCCGGACGGAGGAAGACCCGATGTGGCGGATGCCGCTATGGCGTCCCTACCGCAAGATGATCGACAGCAAGATTGCCGACCTCAACAACGTCTCGGAATCGCCGCATGCCGGCGCGGTCACCGCGGCGCTTTATCTGCAGGAGTTCGTCGAATCCGACATCCCTTGGGCGCATCTCGACGTGATGGCATGGAACCCGCAGAGTCGCCCCGGCCGTCCGGAGGGAGCGGAGGCCACCGCACTGCGTGCTCTCTACGCCCACATCGCCCAAAGGTTCGGTTAGCGTTACACCCGGCTGTTGACGCGATAGAAGGGCCTGTCGAGCATGTGCTCGTGCCAGGTGCCGTACCACGCCTGGGCATAAGGCTTGATCCTGGCGAGGAGGTCGGCGCGCGCCCGATGCTCGGCGGTCAGCCCCTTGTCGCAGAACGCACGTACCTCGCGATAGAGGGCGTCGACGTCGATCGTCTGCGGCCGGTGGTCCTCGACCACGATCCTGCCGCCAATGACGACTGTCGCGACATCCGCGCCCATCGCGCGTTCGACAAAAGCCTCGGCGATGTCGAAATCCGGGTCGATCCAAGGGTCGCGCGTCACCCGGTCGAGATCGACGAGGATCGCGTCGCCCTTCATGCCGGGCAGCAACGCGCCGACCTCGCCCGCAAAACCGGCCGCCTTGGCGCCGTTCAATGTCGCGATTTCCAACGCCTCATAGGCACTGAGCGTCGGTGTTGTCAGCTCGAAGCTGTGGAGGCGATGCACCTTGTGCATCATCCGCAGCTCCATAACCGCGTCTTCGTCATCGTTGATCGTTTTGTCGTCGAGCCCCATCGCGACATTCACTCCCGCCGCGCGTAACGGCATCACCGGCGTGATGCCGTTGCGCATGTGGAAGTTACAGCTTGGATGGCTGGTAACGGAGACCTGTCGGCGGCCCATCAGCTCGATTTCGCCCTCGGTGACGTGAATGGCATGGCCATAGGCGACATTGCTCTCCACGAGGCCGAGATCGTCGAGCCAGAACACCGTCGGCTTGCCGTGCCGGCGCAGGCCATAGGCCTTCTGCACCGGTGACTGGAGCAGGTGCATATGGATCATGACGCCGCCGAGCGCCTCCGATTTGGCGCGCACGCGACGCAGAAACCCCTCGCTCGCACCGTGCGCCCAGCACGGCGCCAGCAGGATCCGCGTGTCGGCGTTGTCGTAAGTCTCGTAAAGCTCGTCGAATAGGTGGAAATAGTCGTCGGCGAACGCCTCCTTGTCGAAGAAGACAAACGGGCGTGCCGCTTCGCTTAGATCGAGTGGCAAGGTGGCGATGAATTCCTCCCCGCCCATCGCGAGCTTGCTCTCATCTCGGACGCCCGGAGAAAAGGCCAGCCTGATGCCGGTCGAGAGGTACGTCTTGATCGCGGCGTGAGCGCGTCTCGCACCCTCGGGACCGTCGTCATCGAAGCCGTTGTGGTGCAGCAGGGTACAGCCGCTGCGCAGATGGCGCAGCGCGCAGAGCGACGCGGTCAGCTCGGGCGGGAGGATCGGCATATACGCCCAGTCGAAGAGGGCGTTTTCGAGAAAATCGTTGTGCACCCCTTTCTGGATCGGCGAGAGGCCGCGCCCATGGCTGTGGGCGTCGACTAGACCGGGCATCAGAAGCTGGCTGCCGTCGCCGATCACCCGCGCTCCGGGATGTTTTGATGCCAGCACCGCGGAGGGTCCGGTCTCGACGACCGCGCCGCCGGTGATCACGACGGCTCCCCTGGGGATCACGCCGGCGCGCCCCAGCCGCGGGTCAGTGATCGCATAGGCGCCGCGCATGATGATCGTCTCAGCCATGGTCTTGTCTCTGCATTAGAGGCGCGAAGGTCTTTTAGGGCTTCCCGAACGTAGCAATCCGGTCAATATGGCAAACGAACAGCACCCGCTTCTCGTCGATCTTCGGAGCGCGCAGGCCGTAAGGCGGCGGATTGTCGGTGTATTTAGTCCAGATTCTGGCGAACTGTTGGGTGACATACTCACCTCCAGGCTCCCACTCGCGGAACTCCTTCACCATCGTGTGCCTGATCTGAAACCAGTGATAGGCGTTATCGCGATTGACCAGCAGGCTGGTCACCACCCTGGGGTTCTTGCGTATCCATTCGCATTTCCGGCGATGTGAAGCGGTATTCACGAAGATCTTGTCGTCTTCGTAGTCGAACCGCGTCGGGGTCAGGCTCGGCCGGTCGCTGCCCCTCGCGAGCCCTCCCGATGGAGCCTCCGATTGGTCCGACAAAGTCTAGAGGTATCCTTTTGACCCGACCTCGCGGGCGAGCGGGCTGCGCACGTCTTCACCTGCTCGCAGACGGTCGATGAGGAGCCGAAAGTCGTACCGCGGCTGCCAACCGAGATCGCGGCGAGCCCGCTCGTTGACGTACACGCGATCTATGCGAGGAACCATTTTCCAGCCGCGGCGCGCGTACTCCGCCTCATAATCGGGAGCTCGCCGTCGCGCTGCGAGCGGAGCATCGCGGCGCAAGTCCGGCAAATCTTCTGGTGAAAACGGTGTCGTCCCACTGATGATATATCGGCCGAAGCCGATCGCGGGCGCGTGTGCGGCCGCGCACAGGTGGGCGCTCACCACGTCTTCGAGGTCGACACGCCGGTGGAGATATTCGGTCACCTTGATGTTGTCGTCCGCATAGGCCTCGCGAACCGCCTGGTCGAGGTCCTCCTCAGGGAAGAATCGCGCTGTTCTGAGCACGACGCAGGCTAGCCCCTGGTTCCTGTGAAACAACTGGCAGAGATCTTCCGCCGCCGCCTTGGTGACGCCGTAGATGTTCTTGGGGACGGGCTTGACTTCCTCGGTCACCCAGGCGGCCGGCGCTCCGGCGGGTGGCACGAGGGCGTCGCCGAAGACGCTCGTCGTACTCGTGAAGACAAACGACCCGACACCAGCCGCCGCGGCGCTTTCCAGCAGATTGAGCGTGCCCGCGATATTGGTGTTGACGAAAGCCTGCCGGCAGTGGGTTTCGATGTGCGGCCGATGCAAGGTCGCCGCATGGAAAACCACTTGTACGCCCTTGATGCAGTCAGCAACGCAGGAGCGGTCCGTGATCGAGCCGACGCGAGTGGTAAACGCATCCTCCCGGACGTCGAGCCCAACGACATCGTGCCCAACCTCGCGCAATGTACGAATCAATGCCTCGCCGAGATGGCCGGAGCTTCCCGTCACCAATACTCGCATGCTCGGGTCCGTGGAGGTGATGCCTCGATCCACGGTAAATCTAGGACGCAGACGGTGTGCCGGATTGGCGCTGCAGCGGTTTCAGCGCCTGGACCTCCACACCGCCATTGCGGTGACGATTTCGTGAGCGAGCAGATCGGAAACACGGTGTCCGGCGAGAGGGGCGCACGAGTGTCGATGTCGCGTCAACCCCAGCAGCGCAGCAGCGGTGGTTCATCCCGGCGCACGACCGCCATCGCCAGGCCCGGAATCCGCCATTCCGGCTGATTTCGGCAACGAGTTCATCGAACGGCGCCAGGTCCCCATTCAGTCTGCGGCATCGACTACTCCGCGAATTTGGCGTCGCTTATAGCACCGCGCGCGACGACGGGGCCATTATGGCGAGCCTCTCGGGAAAGAATGTAAAATGCCGGATGGCCTATGAGCTCGTCAACGTGGCAAGCGAGAGCGATTGGCGCGCCTATCACGCACTGCGCCGTGAGGTCTTATGGGAAGCAAGAGGCCGCAGCAACTATAACGACAGGCATGCAGACGAGCACCTTGCCGCCCATCATCCCCTGCTGTGAAACTGGGCGGGCGACCGATCGGAACAACCCGGCTCGACGATCTTGGCAACGGCCGCGCTGCGGTGCGGCTGGTAGCAATCGCGATCGATGCACAGGGCCAAGGGCACGGGTGCGCATTATCGGTTCTTGTTGAAGATTATGCGCGCCGTTTGGGGATAAATACGCTGTTTGTCAACGCCGCTCCCGAGGCCGTCGGCTATTATCAGAAAATGAGCTGGGAGGCGTGCATCTGGGACGAAACAGAGCTTACCGGAATTGCCGCCAGTACTACGCAAATGAAGAAGTCGCTTTTGGATGATTCTTAGCCGATGCAGTGAAGTGATTTATTAGCTATCGCCGAACGAGCGCGCTCGAACGCGCTCAGCAGCGCCACTCGGTTATCGATTGTAGACGGAAACTCATTGTCATTGAACACCTGGGTGTGCTCGGACATCAGGTCCACCAGGAACAGGCTGACGTACAATCGGAACAATCCGTCGTCGGTCTGTTTTGCTGCTCTGCAGCGGAGGACTTTTTAGGATGAGGCTCGCTTTCGGGGTAAGATTGGCCAGGAGGAGGCTGGCATGACATCCGTCGACACCAATCCCTTCGAAAGCGGGCTCGACAAGAACGCCGCCAACTACGTGCCTCTGACACCGATCGGCTTTCTGCGGCGCAGCGCGTCCGTCTACCCCGACCGGCTCGCGGTCGCCTATGGCCGGCAGCGGTATAGCTGGCGCCAAACAATGCAACGCTGCCGCCGGCTCGCCGGCGCCTTGGCGGCGCGTGGCGTTGGGCGTGGCGACACTGTCGCCCTGATGGCGCCCAACCTCCCCGAGGCCTTCGAGGCGCATTTCGGGGTGCCGATGGCGGGTGCGGTGCTGAACGCGCTGAACATTCGTCTCGATCCTGAGACGATCGGCTTTATCCTGCGCCACGGCGAGGCCAAGGTGCTGATCACCGACACCGAATTTTCGACAGTTGTCAAAGAGGCGCTGGCGCAGCTCGATGCGAAACCCGTCGTGATCGACATCGCTGACGCGCAGGGACAGGGCGGCGACCCGATCGGCGAGATGGACTACGAAGACTTTCTCGCGACCGGCGACCCGGAATTTGCGGAAGTGACGCCCGAGAACGAGTGGGAGGCGATCGCGCTCAACTATACCTCGGGGACCACCGGCAATCCGAAAGGTGTGGTCTATCATCACCGGGGAGCCTATCTGAACGCGCTCGGCAACGTCTTGGTCTGGGGCATGCGGCAGCATCCGGTCTATCTGTGGACCTTGCCGATGTTCCACTGCAACGGCTGGTGCTTTCCGTGGACGATCACGGCGATGGCAGGCACCCATGTCTGCCTGCGCCGGGTCGAGGCCGCTGCAATCTACGAGGCGATCGCGCGGGAGGGGGTCACCCATTTCTGCGGCGCACCCGTGGTCATGAACATGCTGCTCAATGCGGGGCCGGGAATAAAGCATTCGCTCGAGCGGCGGATCGAGATGATGACGGCCGGCGCAGCGCCCCCGGCCGCAGTAATCGAGGGCATGGAGGGCCTCGGCTTTCACATCACCCACGTCTACGGATTGACCGAGGTCTATGGCCCCGCCGTCGTCTGCGCTTGGCACGACGAATGGGAAGAGTTGCCTGCCGCCGAGCGGGTGAGGCTCAAGGCGCGCCAGGGTGTCACCTATCCTGTGCTCGACGATCTGATGGTCGCCGATCCGGCGAGCCTCGCACCGGTGCTGGCAGATGGTGCGACGATGGGCGAGATCTTCATGCGCGGCAACATCGTCATGAAGGGCTACCTGAAGAACCCGCATGCCACCGAGGAGGCGTTTGCGGGCGGCTGGTTTCATTCGGGCGATCTCGGGGTCATGCATCCCGACGGCTATATCGAGCTGAAGGACCGCTCAAAGGACATCATCATCTCGGGCGGTGAGAACATCTCGACGATCGAGGTCGAAGACGTTCTCTACCGCCATCCTTGCGTGCTCGAGGCGGCGGTGGTTGCCCGACCTGACCCGATGTGGGGCGAGACTCCTTGCGCGTTCGTGACACTGAAGCCCGAAGCGCGCGCGACGGAGGCAGAGGAAATCATCGCCTTCTGCCGCGAGCGCCTCGCGCACTTCAAAGCGCCGCGAATGGTGATCTTTGGGGCGCTGCCAAAAACCTCTACCGGCAAGATCCAGAAGTTCCTATTGCGCGAGCGCGCCAAGGGCAACGCGTGAGGCGGCGTGAGATTAGCGGTCTCGGAGGCGCACATAAAAAGCCGGGAGGGACAGCGCACCTCCCGGCTTTTTGACGGTCCAGGTGGTCGAGGGCTGCGGTCAGTGCCGCTCGAGCTGGAAGATTTCGTCCTTGATGCGGAGCTTCTGGCGCTTCAGATCGGAGACCGAATCCCGATTTGGCAAGGGACGCTTATTCTCTTCATCGATGGCGCGCTCTAATTCGGCGTGCTTGGCTTTTAGCGCCTCGATGCGATCCTGCGGCGACATGCAATTTCCTCCTGCTAGACGATGATGAAGTCGATGGTAACGCCGCCTGCAGCAGCCGGCCAGGGGGTAGCTGACCCGTGAAACGCAGATATATCGCGTCACCGGGTTTCACAGAGGGCGATGACGGAGAAATACCCGATCGGCCCCGCCTGATCGTCGGTATCAGCGGCGCCTCGGGCGTCATCTATGGCGCGCGGCTGCTCGAGCTGCTGCGGCCCTTGCCGGTGGAGACGCATCTCGTGATCAGCCGGACGGCCGACGTGACCTTGGCGGTCGAGACTGATCTGAAGCCCGCGGCAGTCCGCGCCCGGGCGGACGTCGTCCATGCCAACAGCGACATGGCCGCTCCGATTTCGTCCGGCTCGTTCAAGACGATCGGCATGGTGGTGGCCCCTTGCTCGATCCGCAGCATGGCTGAGATCGCCAGCGGGGTGACGACGACGCTGTTGAGCCGAGCGGCGGATGTGGTGCTGAAGGAGCGCCGGCGCCTCGTCCTGTTGGTACGCGAGACGCCGCTTCACACCGGCCACCTGAGAACCATGACCGCCCTTTCGGAAATGGGCGCGGTGATCGCTCCGCCGGTTCCCGCCTTTTACGCTAAGCCGCAAACCCTCGACGAGATGGTCGATCAGACGCTGGGCCGCATTCTCGACCTGTTCGATCTCGAAACCGGACTCGTGCGACGCTGGGGTGAGCCCTCCGTCGGGGGGGCGCATCGGCTTCGTTCAAAACCGCGGCGCGGAGAAGTGTAGGCCGGGCGGGTCAAACGCGGAGAAATACCTCGAGAGCCTCTGCGATTGTTGCCGCTTCCGAGCTGCGAGCCATTTGCGGTCCGAGATAGAAGCCGAGGTTCGCGCACGCAGCCGCGATTCGAGCGGCCGGATCGCCATCGCCGAGGACCGGGCGGGCAGCGCAACCGAGTCGATGTTGGATGACTTTCTCCGCCGCCAGCTCGAGCGCCTTGATTCCCTCGCGCAAGCGCTGAACATTGGCGTCGGGATCGGACCTCAGCTTTCGACGCAGCATCCGCAGAGGTTCCACAATGTCCGCACTCACCGGGCGAGCGATTTGATCGGCGATCGCCAGCTCTTCTTTGGTCAGCCAACCTCGTCCGGACACGCCCACCCACAGTGAGAAAAGGATCAGGTTGACGTCGCAGCCGGCGCGGTCCTGCAGCGCGATCAACGCCTCCGCAACACCGGGACGCGTATAAAACGCCAGGGAAAACCGCCACAGCGCCTCGCCATCCGAAAGCTCACCGGTCGCTTCAGTCATCACCGCACCTGGGGTGCGAGCTTTCGATAGCCCATGGGTCTAGGATGCTATAATAATGGTAAACTCTAGGGCTATCGACCATGGATCTCGACGTAGAAGCCCTGAAGGCCAAGCTCGCCGCCTTAAAGACGGAGCATCGCGACCTCGACGATGTGATCGGGCGGCTCGCCGAGCGCGCTCCGTTCGACCAGCTCCAGCTCCAACGCCTGAAGAAGCGAAAGCTACTGCTCAAGGACCAGATCTCGAAGATCGAGAGCGAGCTGCTGCCCGATATCATCGCCTGACAGGCGCCGAGCATGCTACGCGGCCGGTCTGCCGGTGGCGCTTGTGCGCACCGATGCTGTCTCTAATATAGGTCGGCTCTCGCAACCACATCTCGGAAGAAATCCAATGAGCGGCGCCGGTCGCGCGGTAGGCATCATCATGGGAAGCCAGTCCGATTGGGAGACGATGCGGCACGCCTCAGAGGCCCTCGACCGGCTGGCTATCAGCCATGAAACACGGATCGTTTCGGCGCATCGCACGCCCGAGCGGTTGTACGAATATGCCCGCACGGCGCGCTCGCGCGGCTTGCGGGTGATCGTCGCCGGGGCGGGAGGCGCCGCCCATCTTCCCGGCATGATGGCCGCCTTGACGGCGCTGCCGGTGCTCGGCGTACCGATCGAGAGCAAGGCCCTCAAGGGCATGGACAGTCTGCTCTCGATCGTGCAAATGCCGGCCGGGATCCCGGTCGCGACCTTCGCGATCGGTCGAGCCGGTGCCGTCAACGCGGCGCTGTTCGCCGCGGCGATTCTCGGACTGTCCGATGCCGCCGCCGAGGCAGCTCTCGACGATTGGCGACAAACGCAAACACAGGAGGTGGCTGACCGCCCGGACCGCCCATGATGCCGGCGGCGACGCTGGCCCCGGGTGCTACAATCGGCATCTTGGGAGGCGGCCAGCTCGGTCGGATGACGGCGCTCGCCGCAGCCCGGCTCGGCTTTCGGTGCCATGTTTTTGCGACCGAGGTCGACAGCCCGGCAGCGCAAGTCTGTGGCGCGGCTACCGTTGCCGAATTCTCGGATCGAGCAGCGCTCGAACAGTTCGCTTCGGCCGTGGACATCGTGACGTTCGAGTTCGAAAACATCCCAGCCGAAGCGGTACGGCTGGCCTCCGCCGTCCGGCCCGTATTGCCGCGCCCCGAAATTCTCGAGATCGCACAGGACCGCTTACGAGAGAAGGATTTCCTCCGCTCGATCGATGTCGACACCGCCGCTTACCGTGAGGTTGCCGACGCGGCGGCATTGCTGCGGGCGATGCGGGACTTTGGCCACCCGGCCGTGCTCAAGAGTGTGCGCATGGGCTATGACGGCAAGGGTCAGGTGACCCTGACCCCGGAAATCCGGGCCGAGGAGGCATGGCGGCGAATGGGCGGTGAGATCGGCATTCTCGAGAGCTTTGTTGATTTCGCCTGCGAGATCTCGGTCATCGTCGCGCGCGGCCGCAACGGCGCCTGGGCAACTTATCCGCCGGTCGAAAACCAGCACGTCGCCCATATCCTCGACACGACGATCGCCCCCGCGCGGATCGGTCCGGAGACCGCGATGCGCGCCGAGGTCATCGCGCGTCACGTCGCCGAAAAGCTTGATCTCGTCGGCGTGCTCGCGGTCGAGATGTTCGTGACGCAGAGCGGCGATATTCTCGTCAACGAGATCGCGCCGCGCCCCCATAACTCAGGACATTGGACCGTCGACGCCTGCATCACGAGCCAGTTCGAGCAGCTGGTGCGCGCCCTGTGCGGCCTACCGCTCGGCTCGGTCGAGCATCATTCCGACGCGGTGATGAAGAACCTGATCGGCAGCGAGGTCGAGAGATGGCGGGATGCGCTAAACGACCCACTGGCCAAACTCCACCTCTACGGCAAAGCCGAAACCCAACCCGGCAGAAAGATGGGCCACGTTACGCGCCTGATCCCTCATCGCTGAGACCGAGAAACCTCAACGGCGACCCGATCGCTCCACTCAACGAAACTGGCGCAGCAGACGAACCGGGTTAGGCAAGCGTTCCACCGCCGTTTCGAACCGTTGGCGGGCCTTGCCGATGGCAGCCACCTCGAAGAGCCGGCGCTCGAGAAAGGTGCGGGTGTCGGAGAAGTCCGGCGAACTGTCTTCGAGCCAATAAAGCAAGGTGGCGGCGTAGATCGCCGCAAGGGTGACGCGCTTGGTATAAAAGCTGAAATCGGTCGCGCGATCCCCGGCGGCGTACCAGATGCCGTCGACAGTCTCGTACAGCAGGCGCAAGCCGAGTGGTGCGTGTCGCGGCAGGGCCAGGACCGAGAGGGCGCGGCGAACCGCCTCGCGCCATGGCGCAATGATTTCCAGCTTGGTGGCGATCGCGAGCGCAACCCGGTCGGAAATACGCGATGGCTCGGGAACCATGGATTCGAGTCGATCGAGCATGCGGCCATCCGCCCACCGGCTGAAGCAGGCGACGAGCTCGGCAGCGCCGTTCGGAAACAACGCCAGCGCCTCGTCGGCAGGCATGCCAATGCATCGCGCCGCAGCCCGCACGGCCGGGCGCGACCAGCCGTCGAACGCAACGTTCGGCAGGATCGCTTCGATCAGCGCCGCGCGCTGATTCTCGGCTAACGGGCTCCTCATCCGGCTCTGTTTTCGTTGAGGAAGGCCGCCAGATCAATCGGGTGCCGCTGCAGCTCTTCGAGGAAAACGAGCAACCGGTGATCGGTCATCCGCTGCGGATAGAGGATCCCGTCGAGGTGATCGCATTCGTGCTGGACGACCCGGGCATGGAAGCCCTCGACGGCGCGCTCGACGACATGGCCCTCGGGGCTCGTCCCGCGATAGCGGATGCGCAAGTGCCGGGGCACGACGCCGCGCAATCCGGGCACCGACAGGCAGCCTTCCCAACCGAGCGCCCGCTCCTGTCCAACGAGCTCGATAACCGGGTTGACCAGCACCGTCAGATCTTGGGCGACGTCGCCGGGCATTTCGGTGACCCGCTCGTCCGGAACGCGGAAGACGACGATCCGATGCGGCCCGTGCACCTGCGGAGCGGCGATGCCGGTGCCGCCGGCATCCTCCATCGTCTCGATCATGTCCTCGACGAGCTGGCGTACCCACGGCGCCGTAGGGTCATCGACCGGCGCGGAAGCAGAACGCAGCACCGGGTGCCCCATGCGGGCGATCTTCAATAGAGCCATGGCCGAAATATGTGGCGGCCGTCGCTCGGGGTAAAGCGCTGTAGCCGGCTGCCTTCACACAGCGCAGCGGAGATGCTAAATCTTGTCGCAGTCCGGCTGCCGCCGCGGCCGGGTGACGATCAAGTCCATCTTATGGAGAAAAGCTCCCGTGCAGGTCCTCGTTCGCGATAACAACGTCGATCAGGCGCTCAGAGCCTTGAAGAAGAAAATGCAACGCGAAGGGGTCTTTCGAGAAATGAAACTCCGCCGCAACTACGAGAAACCCTCGGAGCGGCGGGCCCGGGAGAAGGCCGAAGCGGTTCGTCGCTATCGCAAGCTCTTGCGCAAGCGCTTGGAGCGCGAGGGCTACTGACGACGGCGCTCACTCGAGCGCTTTGACGATCTCCTCGCACATCTTTTTGGCGTCACCGAACAGCATCATCGTGTTGTCACGATAAAACAGTTCGTTGTCGACCCCGGCGTAGCCCGAGGCCATCGACCGCTTGACGAAGAGCACGGTCTTGGCGCGCTCGACCTCGAGGATCGGCATGCCGTAGATCGGCGATGAGGGATCCTTCGCCGCCGGATTGGTTACATCGTTTGCACCGATCACAAAGGCCACATCGGTCGAGGCAAAGTCGCGGTTGATCTCGTCGAGTTCGAATACCTCGTCATAGGGGACATTGGCCTCGGCGAGCAGCACGTTCATATGACCGGGCATGCGGCCGGCGACCGGATGGATCGCATAACGCACTTTGACCCCGTCCTTCTTCAACAGGTCGGCCTCCTCGCGTAATGCGTGCTGGGCCTGTGCGACCGCCATGCCATAGCCCGGCACGATGATGACCGAGCCGGCATTCTTTAGGATAAAGGCGGCGTCCTCGGCGCTGCCCGATTTGACAGAGCGATCGCCTCGGCCGCCGGCGGCAGCGGCTATGGCACCGCCCTCGGTGCCGAACCCGCCCAGGATCACGTTGAAGATCGAGCGGTTCATCCCCTTGCACATGATGTAGCTGAGGATGGCGCCCGACGAGCCGACCAGCGCACCGGTGATGATCAATAGGCTGTTCGACAGCGTGAAGCCGATGCCGCAGGCCGCCCAACCGGAATAGGAATTCAGCATCGAGATGACGACCGGCATGTCGGCCCCGCCGATCGGCACGATCAACAAGAAACCGAGTGCCAGCGAAACCAGCAGGGTCAGCCAGAACGTGACCGCCGTCTCGGTCGAAACGAACAGGATGATCAATAGCACCAGCAGTGCCCCTAGTCCGGCATTCAACAGGTGCTGGCCGGTGAAGACGAGGGGTCGGCCGGTAACCAAACCCTGCAATTTCCCGAACGCCACGACCGAGCCGGTGAAGGTGATGGCACCGATTGCCATGCCGATTGCCATCTCGACGAGGCTGCCGCGGTGGATCGCGCCGCGCACCCCAATCCCATAGGCTTCGGGAAAGGTGAAGGCAGCCGCAGCGACGCAGACGGCAGCCAGGCCGACCAAGCTGTGAAACGCCGCGACCAATTGCGGCAACGCCGTCATCTGAATGCGCAGCGCGATATAGGTGCCGATCGCACCGCCGATCAGAACGCCGACAATGATCAGCCAAAAGCTCACAACATGCGGGGTCACCAGGGTGGTGGCCACCGCGATGACCATGCCGGCGATCCCATAGATGTTGCCGGTCCGCGCGGTGTCCGGGGAGGAGAGGCCGCGGAGGGCCATGATGAAACAGATCGAAGCGATCAGATAAAAGAGGGCGGACAGGCTGTCGCTCACCCGGGCCCCGCTAGCGCTTTTTCTGGAACATTTGGAGCATGCGCTGGGTGACGATGAACCCGCCGAAAATATTGACCGCGGCGAGGGTTACCGCAATGAACCCCATGATTTTCGCAAAGCTGATGCCGAGCGGGCCGGCCGCGATCAGCGCGCCGACGATGATCACGCTCGAGATGGCGTTAGTCACACTCATCAGCGGCGAATGCAATGCCGGGGTTACCCGCCACACCACGTGATACCCGACAAAGACCGCAAGCACGAAGACTGTCAGCTCGAACACAAAGGGCGAGCCGGCCGTCACCGTTGGCGGCGCCTGCTGCACCAGCTGTTGGGCCAGCGCGTCGAGGCTACGCGCTAGCGTGCCGGCCTCGCCGGCAGCCTGGCTGGCGCGCTCGGCCAGGGAGACGGGGTCCGCCATCTGCTTGCCCCGTCAGCTCGCTATTGCTGCTAGGGTTTCCGCCCCGGCCGGCGCCGCGAGCGCCGGGTTCACCACCGCACCATTCTCGGTCAACAGCGTCGCCTTGATGATCTCGTCGGCCGTGTCGATCTTGAGCTTGCCGTCCTTGTCGACGAGAAGCGTCAGGAAATTATAGAGGTTGCGCGCATAGAGCTGGCTCGCGTCGGTGGGGATGCGAGAGGGCATGTTGGCATGCCCAACGATCTTGATCCCGTGTGGGGTGGTGACGATTTCGCCGAGCCGGCTGCCCTCGACATTGCCGCCGGCCTCGACGGCAAGATCGACAACGACCGACCCGGAAGCAAGCTCGTCGAGCATCGCCTCGGTCAACAGCACCGGCGCCTTGCGTCCGGGAATGAGGGCGGTGCAGATAACCACGTCGGTGCGCTTTAGGGCTTCGATGATCTTCTCGCGCTGGCGACGCTGGTAATCCTCACCCATCTCGCGGGCGTAGCCTTCGGCGGTTTCCGCCGAACGGGCGGCCGCCTCGTCGACGGTGATAAAGCTGGCACCCAGGCTCTCGACTTGCTCCTTCGCCGCTGCGCGAACATCGGTTGCCGAGACGATGGCCCCCAGACGTCGCGCCGTAGCGATCGCCTGCAGGCCCGCTACCCCAGCTCCCATCACCAGCACGCGCGCCGCTTTTATAGTCCCGGCGGCGGTCATCATCATCGGAAAGGCCCGGCCGAACTCGTCGGCCGCCTCGAGCGCGGCTTTGTAGCCGGCGAGATTGGCCTGGGAGGACAGAGCATCCATCGCCTGCGCACGGGTAATTCGCGGCAAGAGTTCAACGGCGAACGCGACGATCCCAGCGCCGGCGTAGGCACTGATTTCCTCAGGGTGCCGCAGCGGCTGCAACAGGCCGATCAACACCGTGCCGCGTTTCAGATATTTCAGCTCGTCGTGCTCCAGATCCTCGCCGATCAGCGGACGCTGCACCTTCAGGACGATGTCTGCACTGCCGAGCGCCGTCGCCGCATCCGCAGCGATTGACGCCCCCGCCGCCTCAAAGGCGGCATCGGTGAATTGGGCCTCTTCACCCGCCCCGCTTTCCGCGACGACCTCGAGACCCATGCCCACCATGCGCTTGACGGTGTCTGGC
Source organism: uncultured Alphaproteobacteria bacterium (assembly GCA_963703745.1). Lineage (GTDB taxonomy): Bacteria > Pseudomonadota > Alphaproteobacteria > ATCC43930 > CGMCC-115725 > AP-15. The sequence continues at coordinate 242,396 of CAVPFL010000007.1, forward strand.
GAGGCAGCCACCCGACGTTCAAATTCCCGCCGTTCCTTGACGATGGCAACCTTCATCGAGCGGTTGTCCCCAAATCGCCCAACCGACAAACGGCGCGCACAATGCTCCGGGTCACGAGATTTGTGAAGAGCGAACCGGTACGCTCCACCTGTCGCCCTCACCGACCCAAGGAAGGGCAAGATGCAACCGAGGTGATCTCGATTTGGCCTTGTTTGACTGCCGTGATAAATCTGATGCGGACCGCCTCGATTTCGTCCTGAACAGAGGAGGACCACGGCGCAGCACAGGGATCCATGCACCATCGGCTGCCTACCACCGGCGGCAAGGCACTGCCAGGAATAAATATTCAGGAGGTACGTTGTCCTCTCGTCAAGGATTGGCGGGATCGCCGCTACGCTTGGTTTCAGGCAGAGATCCGGTGAGCGCCCGCTTCGGCGATCAGCTGATCGCGGTCTTGCCGAGGTTGCGCCGATTCGCTCGCGGGCTTTCGGGGTCTGTCGCCGATGCCGACGATCTCGTGCAGGCGGCTTGCGAGCGGGCGCTCGCACGGCAGCACCAGTTTCAGGAGGGCACGCGTTTCGATAGCTGGATGTTCCGCATCGTGCAAACCATTTGGATCGATCAGGTCCGTGCGCGGGACGTGCGCAAGGAGGATGGCGATATAGCAGAGGATCGGCTGGGTTCGGATGAGCCGGCGCGCCGGGTCGAAGCGCGTCTTGCTCTCGGCGAGGTTCGGCGGGCGCTCGATCGCTTGCCGCCGGATCAACGAGCCGCCTTGATGCTCGTTACTGTCGAGGGGCTCAGCTACAAGGAGGCTGCGGAAGTAGTGCAGGTCCCGGTCGGTACGATCATGAGCCGTCTTGCACGGGCCCGTATCGCGTTGCAGTTGCAGCTCGAAACCGGCCGCGGGGGACCCAGGAGTACCAAGAATGCAGCAGCGCAGTGACGACCGCCTGGTCGCCTATCTGGATGGCGAACTCGAGGTGGCGCAGCGTCGTGAGGTCGAAGCTTGGCTTGACGCCGATCCGACGGCACGCCACCGGATGGCCGCGCTCGCCGAATCGGCGCATCTGCTGCGCCTGGCGTTCGACGAAACCATTCAAGAGCCCGTCCCTGAGCGGCTGATCGCTGCGGCGCGCGGAGAGATCGCTCCGCCGCGAGCGGGCGCCCAGGTCTTCCCATTCCGTCGGCGTCTGGGTGCGCAGATAGTGGCGCCGCGACGCTGGCGGATGGGGCTGCCGGTCGCCGCTTCTCTGTTTGGCCTCCTCGTCGGCAGCGGCATTGCCTATCTCGGAGTTGGCAAGCTCGCGCTGGACGGCGTTGCCGGCAAACAGGGCGCGCTCGAGGCGACAGCGGCCAACAGCCTCTGGCTCGACAACGCCGCCGGTTACTTCAAACTCGTCGTCAGCGCCGGCGATAGCCCGCTGGTCGACATCCCGGCAACACCGGACCCCCGCGAGGCGCTGCAAAAGATCAGCCAGAGCTTGCCGCAGGAGGTCCGCTTGCCGGATCTCAAGCCTTGGGGTCTCAGCTTCCGCGGCGCTCGGCTCGTCGTCGAGGAAGGCCGCCCGGCGGCGGCGCTCGTCTATACGACCGATAACAAGGCGATCGGGCCTTTGGGCCTGATCATCGGATCGTCGAAACAACCCGATATCTCGCCGACTTTCGACCGCCGTCAGGACGTCAATTTGCTGTATTGGCGACATCAAGGGCGCGAATACGCGCTCGTCGGCCAAGCCGATATCGGCTATCTCTGGGGGATCGCCAACGACGTCGCCTGGCAGCTAGATGCAGTCTAAATAGTCTGCATGGCCCGCAGGCCCGGCTCTCGGGGTTGTTTTCCAGCTGCGATCCTCGATAGCTAGACGATCGCCAACCATCTATGATCGAGACACGACGAGGCCGGCGGGGATTACCGATGCGGCCTCAAAGACCACAAGAAGGGCTCGGCAATGGTTGCTATCGAATCGACCTCGGAAATGGCGACTGCAGTCTACGCAACCATGGCGCGCAACCTTGCGGTAGTCCGCCGCCGATTGCACCGGCCCCTGACCCTGGCCGACAAAATCCTGCTCGGGCATCTCGATGATCCCGAAGGACAGGAACTCGAGCCAGGCAAGAGCTACTTGTTGACCCGCCCCGACCGTGTCGTGTTCCAGGACGTACTGGGGCAGACCGGGTTACTCCAATTCATGCAGACGCGGCGCGATAAGGTTGCCGTGCCGACGACGGTCCATTGCGACCACCTGATCCAGGCGCGCCACGAAGGTAGGCAGGATCTCCGCGAGTTGCTCGCCGAGAACCAGGAAGTATACGATTTCCTTCGCTCGGCCGCTGCCAAATATGGCGCCGGCTTCTGGGGACCGGGAGCGGGCATCATCCATCAGGTTGTGCTCGAGCAGTATGCCTTCCCGGGAGAATTGATCATCGGCACCGACTCGCACACGCCCAATGCCGGAGGCCTGGGCGCCTGCGCCGTTGGGGTCGGCGGCGCCGACGCGGTCGAGACGATCGCCGGGCTGCCGTGGGAAGTGCTCTACCCACGTCACATCGCGGTGTTTCTGACTGGCCAGATGAGCGGATGGACCGCACCCAAGGACGTGATCCTCTACGTCGCCGGAGCGCTAACCGTTTCCGGCGGCACAAATGCCATCGTCGAATATATCGGCCCGGGCGCACGCACGATCAGCGCCACCGGCAAGGCGACGATCACCAATATGGGCGCCGAATTGGGCGCCACGACCTCGATCTTCCCGGCCGACGAGCACATGGCGAAGTATCTGCGCGCCACCGGGCGCGGCTATCTGGTGCCGCCGATGGAGGCCAACCTCGAATTGCTGCGGCCCGATCCGGAAGTCGAGGCCGACCCGGGGAAATTCTACGACCGCGTCGTCGAGCTCGACCTGTCGAAGCTCGAACCCTACATCGTCGGGCCGCATTCGCCCGACCGGGCGCGGCCAGTCTCGAAGCTCGCCACCGAGGTCAAGGATACCAAGAACGGCTTTGTCGACGACATCTCGACAGCCCTGATCGGCAGCTGCACCAATTCTTCGTATGAGGATATGAGTCGTGCTGCCGAAGTGGCCGAGCAAGCCAAGTCGCATGGCCTCAAGACCGCCGTCCCGTTCCTGGTAACGCCGGGTTCGGAGTTGGTGCGCGCGACGATCGAGCGCGACGGGCAGATGCAATCGTTGCAGGACGTCGACGGCACCGTGCTCGCCAATGCCTGCGGCCCGTGCATCGGGCAATGGCGCCGTTCGACCGAGGCATCGGAGAAGCCCAACACGATTGTCACCTCCTACAACCGCAACTTCCCACGCCGCAATGACGGCCAGCCGACGACGATGAACTTCATCGGCAGCCCGGAGATCGTTACCGCGATGGCCTTCGGCGGGCGCCTGTCGTTCAACCCGTTGACCGACACCTTGACCGGCAGCGACGGAAAGCCGTTCCGCTTCGAACCACCCAAGCCTGCGCCCGAAGTGCCGGCGCGGGACTTCGACCACGGCCATGCCACCTATATCGCCCCGCCCGAGGACGGCAGCGGCATCGAAATCAAGGTCGACCCGAACAGCGAACGGCTTCAGGTCATGCAGCCCTGGCCGGCTTGGGACGGCAAGGATTTCCTCGACATGCCGGTGCTGATCAAGACCAAGGGCAAGACCACGACCGATCACATCTCGCCGGCCGGGTATTGGCTGCGCTTCCGGGGCCATCTGGACAAGTTCAGCGACAACATGTTCATGGGTGCGACCAACGCCTTCGACGAAGAGGCCGGCAAAGGCATCGACGTACTGAGCGGTGAGCAGCATCAGCCGATCGCCAAAATCGCCCGCCACTACAAGGCGCAGGGGGTCAAATGGGTGGCCGTCGGCGACAGCAATTACGGCGAAGGCAGCAGCCGCGAGCATGCGGCGTTGTCGCCGCGCCTGCTGGGAGGCACCGCAGTTATCGCCCGCAGCTTCGCGCGGATACACGAGTCCAATCTGAAGAAGCAAGGCCTATTGGCGCTGACCTTCCAGGACCCGGCTGATTACGACCGCATCCGTGCCGACGACCGGCTGAGCCTCGTCGGATTAGCCGGCATGGCGCCCGGCAAGCCGGTCGAATGCCGCATCAAGCATGCGGACGGAACGAGCGAAACGCTCTACCTCAATCATACCTTCAGTGCGTCTCAGCTGGAGTGGTTCCGCAAGGGCTCGGCGCTGAACCTCTTTCACCACTAGCAAAGCGGGGCTCCGCTCCCAGGGTTGCCGGCGCGCGCCAAGGCGCGATTTCCGTCTCTCGCGAAGCTCGCTGGGGAAGCGAGCCCTCCGTGCTGGCGTGCGGTTCACCGCATCACGAATATGCCCAATTTCTGTTCTACCGGATCGAGGATAGGCCATCGTTCAACAAGTTGCGTGACCCGATGATTTTCCAACCCGGTCTGATTGCTCGGCCATCCGCCGGGCGGCCGGAACTGCGCACGCGACCGCCCCTGCGTGATCCGGTCTACCTCGCTGAGGATCCGCGCCAGCGGCAGCGCGGCTTCACCCTGCTCGAGCTTCTGGTCGTGCTCGCTATCCTTGGGCTCTTGATCGGGCTTGTGGCGCCCGCCGCGCTCCGGCAGCTCGAATCCTCCAAAGAGAAGATCGCACACCAGTCGGTCGAGCGCATAGCCGGCGTGCTTGATATCTACAAGCTGGATGTCGGGACCTATCCGACGACGGAGCAAGGTCTCCTTGCCTTGATCGAGCGTCCTTCCGGGGTCACCCGCTGGAACGGGCCCTATCTGAAGGGAGAAAAGGTCCCGGAGGACCCGTGGGGCCGACCCTTCATTTACCACAACCCGAGCCAGCGCACCGGGCATGAATACGATCTCTATTCACTAGGTCGAACCGGGCAGCCGGGCGGCACCGGTAACGACCAGACGATCTACAACGAGTAGCCGTTAGCGCGATCAGCCTGATCGAGGCCGCCGAGCCGAGCGGGTACGACGCAACCGCATTGAGGAGCTGCTCCGCCGTGCAGCCCAATTGCGCACCCTGTTCGGCGATTCGGAGCTTCGCGCCTGTTCAACGCGACCATTGGGAGATGTTATTCGATCGACGAGTTCGCGATTCGGCGCTCGGCGCGGTACGTCATGGGAACGCGCAACCCAAACCATTCGTAATACCAGTGCGCCAGGCCTAACGTTCGGATAGACTCTCTGCACTCCGGAAATATTGACTGCTTGTCGGCTGACGAGCTCATAGGTTTTCGGCTCCGGAACTTGGGGAGAATGAACCATATGACGAAGCGTTGGATCGCCTCCGGCGGGATTGCCGCGGGCTTGATATTGGCGCTGGCGAGCTGCACCAATCCCTATGACCCCGCGCAGCGCGCGGTCGGCGGCGGGTTGCTCGGCGCCGGTGCCGGGGCCGCGATCGGCGGTGCGGTCGGGGGCGGACATGGCGCCGCGCTCGGTGCAGCGATCGGCGGGGCAACGGGCGCCGTGACCGGCGCCGCCACTACCCCGCCGCCACCGCCACCACCACCCAGCGCCTATTACGGACCGCCCGCCGGCTACGGGCAACCAGCACCGGGTTACGGCTACCCACCTTCGGGCTATGGGCAACCGGCACCAGGTTACGGCTACCCGCCTTCAGGCTATGGGCAACCGGCACCGGGCTATGGCTATCCGCCAGGGCCACCCCCATCCTACTGAGCCGATTCGGCAGTTTCTCGGTTCCTGGAAGCGCCAACGCGCGCCGTCTCATGCCCGAAGCTCCTCGAGCCGCGGCAGCACCGCCTTGCTGAATAACGTGAGGTTGGCGACGGTCTCCTCATGGCTCAACAAGCCTCCCTGGCCCATCATCAGAAGGTGCCCGAAACCGCCGACATGGTTGTAAAAGGCGCGCAGCTGGTCGAAGACGTCGTCGGGCGTGCCGGCAAATGAGAGCCCGGCGTCGATCGCGTCGTCGACCGTCATCCGTCGCGGATCGATGCTGCGGCCATCGCGGGATTGGATTCGGCCGGCGCGGAACCCGGCGCCGCCCATTCGCAAGGCTTGCGCGCTCTGCGCCACCGAGGCATAGCCCGGTGGGTTCATGAACTGCGGCGCGACGATCCCTGAGGTACGGCTGTAATCGAGGATCTGGTCGGCGCGACGCTGGCCTTCCTCGCGCGTGTTCCCGACCCCGATCAGCGCCATATAGGCCAGCCGCTGCGGCGTCATCGGGCGGCCGGCTTCGGCCGCACGCTTGCGATAGGCCTCGAAGATCGGGGGCGTGCGCACCCAGCCGGTGTTCAGCACGCCAATCGTCATCCCGCGCTCGGCCGCCTCCGCGGCACTGCCTGGGCTGCCGACCGGCATCCAGACCGGTGGGTGGGGCTCTTGCCATGGCCGGGGCCAGACATTGACCTGCCGGTAATGGAAATGCGTGCCCTCCCAGTTGAACGGACCGTCGTGGGTCGTCATCGCCTTGAGGATCAGGTCGTGCGCCTCCCAGAAGCGCTCCACAAGATCGGCAGGGTTGGTGTTGGCAGGCGAGATTTCGAACGGCACGCCTTTGACAAAGCCCATTTCAAGGCGTCCGCGCGAAATGACGTCGAGCATCGAATATTCCTCGGCGACGCGGATCGGGTCATTGCGATTGCCGATCGGCATGCCGAGTGCCAAGAGCCGCACATGCTTCGTCTCCCGCGCCAATATCGCCATCGGGATCGTGCACACCGAGTCGGCGCAAGTCGCAGTGGCGTGGTGCTCGTTGGTCATGATGTTGATGCCGAGCTCGTCGCACAGCGCCCATTCGTCGAGGTAGCGGTGGTAAAGATCGGCCCCGATTTTCGGGTCGTAGAGCCGGTTCGGGATCACGACGCGGTAGGAGTCCCGCAATTCGGGCCACGCCGGGTGATAGGCCATCTCGCTGAAGTGCCACACCTTCATGATTTCACCTCCGCGCGCGCGAACCGCTCGATTGCACCGGCGACCGGGTTGGGCCGCTCGATCTGCGGGTAATGTCCGGCCTCGGAGATTAGCTCGAAGCGGGCATCGGGCAGCGATCGGCAGAGCTTCTCGCCGTAATCGGGCGACACGATGCCGTCGCCTTGGCCCCAGATGACCAAAGTCGGCACCCGTACCCGGTGCAGCCACATGGGCAGGCCGGGATCGTGCATGTAGGGGCGCCAGCCGTAGAGTGCGGTGGCCTCCCGGTCGCTCGCGATCGACGCAGCCTCGGCATCGTCGAGCCGGCTGTAATCCGGAGCGGTGCGTTCAGGAGCGAAAAATGTCCGCCGCAGAACCTCGTCCTGTGGAAGCGCATAAATGTCGGCGATGTCCCGCCGCTCGCGCTCGCCGAACTTGACGCCGAGCGTATCGATCAGTGCGAGCCGGCCGATCCGCTCCACCGAGCGAACACACATTTCGAGCGCGATCCAGCCGCCGAAGGAGGACCCGACAAGCACGACGTCATTGAGGTGCTGCTGCTCGAGCAGGTCGAGGTAGAGATAGGCCAGATCGTGGACGGTACGGAACCCGTCGGGCCGCTCGGACCCGCCAAATCCGGGGTGGCGCGGGACCAGAACCCGCCAGCGCCGCGCCAACCTGTCAAAGAATTCCTGGTTCTGCGCAAAATACTCGCCGCCATGAAGAAACAGCAGCGGCTGGCCTTCCCCCGCCAACGATATTTCTAACGGCACCTGACCGACAACGATGCGCGCCATCCTGACCCTCCCGGCCATCCCCGACGCTTCGGAAAACCATTTGCTCGCGGGATTATCGCGATCCACTCGTGCGAGGTCCAGGGCAGCAACTCGATCGCACGGCCGTTAGTCTTGCTGAGTCACAAAATCGGACATCGTGTATTTATGTAGGGTAGCAACCGCAAGATGCGGTATTCGGACTCATCTTGATCCTGCGGTCGCCGCTTCAGCCTGCGCCGGGTCGCGTTGATGGCCGGGACTAGGCCCGGCCATCACGATCTCAAAAGGTGTGGATGTTTGAGCTCGCTCGTTTTGCTTGTATCCGAATCCGAACCGGACAGTCGTGGGTCAAGCCCGCGCATGGCGACCTTTGATTGTCTCCGGTCGAGACGCAGCAACTCACTCCCGTTCCCCGGACAGCGCTGCTGCCGTCAGGAAATGTACATTTCACCCTGTGACATTCCGGAATTCAATCTGGGTTCGATGCCTACGGTTTTGTTGCTGCCTCCTGCGCTTGTCGGATCGCCGCGAGAACCCGGCGGGGGGTGATCGGGGTTTCGTTGACCTCGGCACCGATGCCGGAAAGTGCGTCGCGCACGGCGTTGGCGATCGCCGCGGGCGGCGCCACCGCACCGCCTTCACCCATGCCCTTCATGCCGTATTCGGTCGCTGCAGCCGGGGTATGGAGATGGGCGATCTTGATCGCCGGCAGTTCGGCCGCACCCGGCAACAGGTAGTCGGCCAACGTGCCGGTGAGCGGCTGGCCCGCTTCGTCATAGGGGATCTCTTCGTAGAGTGCCGTACCGATGCCCTGCACAACGCCGCCCCGGATCTGGCCCTCGACGATCATCGGATTGACCATCGTGCCGCAATCCTCGGCGACCGCAAAGTCGAGGAGCTCGATGAAACCGGTCTCGGGATCGACCGCGACGACCGCACCATGCGTCGCGTAAGAGAATACACCGGTGCCGATCGCCGGCTCATAGGTCGCTGTCGCATCGAGCAGAGGATCGACCCCGGGCGGCAATCCGTCCATCCGCAGATGGGCGACTTTGGCAATCTCGGCGATGGATACCGAGCCCTGCGGCCCCAATACGGCACCCTCGGCACAGCGCACCTGTGCCGGATCGCATTGCAACAGATGCGCGCCGATGCGACACAGCTTGTCGCGCAACATGCGGCTGGCGCGCGCCACGGCACCCCCCGACATCACCATGCTGCGCGAGGCGAAGGTGCCGAACCCGAATGCCGTACTCTCGGTGTCGCCGTGGCGCACCGAGATCCGCGCCGGGTCGATGCCGAGCTCATGCGCGGCGATCTGCGACAATGTCGTCTCGAGCCCCTGGCCGTGCGACTGGATGCCGACCATCAGCACCACGCTGCCGTCGGGTAGGATTCGCGCGTTGCAGCTCTCGAACCCGGGAATGATCGCCGCCCCGCGGGCGACGAATTCCGCCGCCCCATGCGCGGTCTGCTCGGCAAAGGCGGCAAAGCCGATGCCGACGAGCCGCCCGTCGGGCTCGCCCTTCTGCTGGCGCGCGCGGATGCCGGGTAGATCCAAGAGTTCGGCGCAGAGACGCACACTCTCCGCATAGTCGCCATTGTCGAGCCGCATGCCGCCGACCGTCGTGAACGGCATCTCTGCGGACCGCACCATGTTTTCCGCCCGCACCTCAAGCGGGTCGCGCCCGACCGCTCGAGCGACCTCGTCGACGATCCGCTCGATCGCAAAGCACGCCCCCGGACGGCCGACCCCGCGATAGGGACCGAGCGGCGCCTTGTTGGTCGCCACCGTGTAATGCCTCGCCCGGTAATTGGCGATCGTGTATGGCCCCGGCAGGTTGCGCGCCGCCATCGCCGCTTCCTGGTAAGGCCCCTGCGGCCACAGCCCGTAGGCACCGGCATCGACGACGATCTCGGCGTCGACCCCGAGGATATGGCCCTGCCGATCGGCATAGGCGGTGACCTTATAGTGGTGATCGCGCGTATGCGCCGCGGTCAGCAGATGCTCGCCGCGATCCTCGACCCAGCGCACCGGGTGATCGAGCTGCAACGCCAGCGCTGCCAAAATGATCTCTTCCGGGTAGAGCCGTGCCTTGGGCCCGAAGCCGCCGCCGACATCGGGAGCAACAACCCGGATGCGGCGGGCTTCGATATCGAGGAACTCGCCGAGTGCGACGCGCAACGTATGCGGCGTCTGGGTCGAGGAATAGACGACGACCTCGTCGAGCCGGTGGTCGCGGCAGGCAAGCACGGCGCGGCCTTCGAGCGGTGCACCCGACTGCCGCTGCATGCGAAACCGGCGGCTGACGGTGATTTCGGCCGCGCGCGCCGCGGCTTCGATGTCGCCGCCTGAGACGACGCGGTCGACATAGAGGTTGTCGCCCCACTGCTCGTGGATCAAGTGACGGCTGCCGTGCATGTCGCGCGGCGCATCGACGACCGCGTCGAGCACCTCGAAATCGACCGCGACTGCATTGGCGAGGTCTTCCGCCTCGCCGCGCGATGGCGCGATGCAAACGGCAATCGCCTCGCCGACATACCGCACCTTGTCGGTGGCAAGCGGCGGCCAAGGCGGCGCTTTGGTCCCGGTCGCATGCGAGGTGATACGGATCGGTTTGATGCGGGGGAGATCGGCTGCGGTAAAGACGCGGCCGCGCATCGCGGGCGGCACCGAGATCGATCGGATCCGGGCGTGGGCATGCGGGCTGCGGACAAAGGCCACATCCATCGTGCCGGGCAATTTGATGTCCGGGACGAACTGGCCGCGTCCGTGGAGATGCCTGTCGTCTTCCTTGCGCAACAAGGACGCGCCGACACCGTATTGGTCATTGGGCATGAGGCGCCTCCCTGCCGATCTCCTGCGCGGCCTCGGCGATCGCGGTGACGATGTTGGTATAGCCGGTGCAGCGGCAGATGTTCCCGGCGAGGCCGTCGCGGATCTCGTGCTCCGAGCCGGCACGCCGGCGCACGATCAGGTCGCGTGCGGTGATCAGCATCGCCGGCGTGCAGTACCCGCATTGCAGCGCGTGGCGCTGATGAAAAGTCTGGCGCAATGCCGCGATGACCGGATCGCCGGCAAAGCCTTCGATGGTCTCGACTTGGCGATCGTCGCAGGCGACCGCGAGCATCAGGCAGGAGCGCGCCGGCTCACTGTCGACAAGGACCGTGCAGGCGCCGCACACGCCGTGCTCGCAGCCGAGATGGGTCCCGGTCAGATTGCGCCGTTCGCGCAGAAAGTCGGCCAGCGACAGGCGAGGCGGCACGTCATCGGCAACCTCGCTGCCGTTGATGCGGACGCGGATCGCGGTCATGCCAGCACCTGCTGGACGGCGCGCGTAGCGGCAACGATGTGCAAGTTGCGCTGAAACTCGTCGAACTGCCGGTCCGATGCGTGATCGAGATCGCTGCCAATAGCGCCGCGCAAGGCGTCCAGGTCGCGTTGGCCGTCGGCGACCCGCCTTGACGCGTCGGCGAGCACCAGCGGTGCGCCATTTGCCGCACCGCAGACAACGCGCCCGTATCCGCGCCGGGGATCGGTGATGGCGACCGCCAGCGCGTTGGCAAACTTGCCCGATTTGCGGCAGAGCTTCACGTAGCCGCAGCGAGCATCGGCAGACAGCTTGGGGACGCGCACACTCTCGATAATTTCGTTTTCGGCGAGCTTTGTCTGAAAGATCCCGGTGGTGAACTCGGAGCATTTGAGCGAACGCCGTCCACTCGAGGCGTAGACGATTACCTCGGCGTCGAGTGCGGCGAGAACCGCGGGCCATTCAGCCGCCGGGTCGGCGAGGGCGAGGCTGCCGCCGACTGTGCCGCGGGTGCGGATCGCTCGGTAGGCAAGGGTCGCGGCGACCCGCGGCATCAGGCCACCCGACGGATCGGCGACGCGTCCGTCCTCGATCGCGGCGTGGGTGACGCACGCACCGAGGGTCACGGCATCGGCATGATCGGCGACCGCGAGAAGCTCCGGCAGACGAGCGATGTCGATCAGCAGCCTGGGCGAGGCAAGCCGCAAATTCATCATCGCGACCAGCGACTGGCCGCCGGCGATCACGCGCCCCTCGGCGCCGGAATTTGCCAAAAGGTCGAGAGCCTCGGTCAGGCTGCGCGGGCGAACATAATCAACAGCCGGAGCTTTCATCGGGGCCTTAGTTTTCGCAACGATCGACGGACTGCACCACCCGTCGGCAGCGCTGTCAATCGGCAAGCCGCGGTTCACGCCGGATCAGTCGCCGCCGTAAAAGGGGCTCTTGCCTATGGCCGGACGCGCCTCCTCGGGGCGGATCAGCCATACATAAAAAGTGTCACAGCCGCTCCAGAGGATACAGTTGTCATCGTCGAGCCAGCTTCGCAGTGAAACGACTTTGGCGTAAGCCTCCTGGCCTGCTGCAAGTTCGGCGTCGGCAATCTGGTTGAAGTCGCGGCCGGCGCTGTCGACCCTGATCGAGTAGTGAGCTGGTGCTACGTCGCGGTAGAACGCCCCGCCCGGTTCCGATATCCCGACGATTTGCTCGTTCAACCGGACATAGGGCCGCGCCAAGGTTTCGTGCGGCTCATAATCCCGGTAGAACCAGACCCGTGCCGCCCCGATCGGGATCGGCGGGATCATTACCGAACTTGTTGGCGGCAGCTGGGCGCAGCCAGCCGCCGCCAACACTATAGCCGTCGCGACGCATGGTCCCTGATTGGCCGAGAGCTTCCTCGTCATTCGATCAGCTGCTGCCATAAAAAGGAATACTGGAGATTTCGGACCGGGCGGCATCCGCGGGGATGAGCCAGGCGTAGAAAATGGCGCGCAAGCCGAGGCCGCTATCACCGCCGCCGCCCACCCTTTCACGCTGCGACAAGACTTTAACAAAGGCCTCGTGTCCAGCGCCGAGGTCGAACTGCGCAAACTGATTCGGATAGGGGACGCCATAGCTGTCCACGGAAACCGTATAGTGTCCGGGCGGCAGATCGCGATAGAAGGTGCCGTTCGGCTCGGAAATTCCGACGATTTGGTCATTGAGCCTGAGATAGGGGCGTTCGTGGCTCTCGTAGGGCCCGTCATTCCGGTAAATCCAGATCCGAGCGCCGCCGGCCGGTATAGGCGGGATCACCGCCGAACTCGTCGGCGGCATCTGACTGCAGCTCGTCAGCAGCAAAAGGAGGCTCGCCGCGCACCGATGCAACCAATGTGGTGGGACGCCAGGACTCTTGGACATGGCCCGCCTCCTCCGGTGACGCTTGTCGGACAGCTGGGAGCCGAGAATTATTCCCGATCACCATGAAGTGCGAAATCCCGAGTTTCCACCCGCTTCGGCGCATCCGCCCTCCCCTCGCCCCGCTTATCGGACTGATGCTGGCCGTAATGCAGGGACACCCGTCATTGGGGGCGGACCTGCAAAAGACCGAGGGTGGCGCGGCGGCGCAACCGAACTCTAAGTGCGACAAGGCGCCGACTGCGGTTGACCGACTGATTTGCTCGGAGCCGTCGCTCGCTGCTCTAAATGCCGCCATCGGCCCAGCCTTCCAGGACTACCTGGACCGGGCGGTGCGTACCGCCGACCGCGACGCGCGAGCTGCCGACCAGCGCCTCTGGCTCGATGGGCGCGCAACGGCTTGTCCGGCGGCGGTGCAGCCGCAGCCGGACGCAGCATCCGAAAGGACCGGGAGCGAGGGCTCGGTTGCGTGCCTGTCGCGCATCTACGAGCAGCGGGTAGCGGTGCTGCGCTACGATCGCAACGCGGCGGCTTGGCCGCGTATCCGGTTCCACCCGACCATCATCGAGGGTGCGGACACCAAGCTGTGCGAGGATCTCGAACGCGACCTCGCGGCGAGCTTTCTCGGTCGCGGGCTGTTCGTGAACCCGCTCGGCGAGCGCGAGATCGGTTTCGTCCCAGTACCCGGGCTCGGCGACGACCCGATCGTGCGACGAGCCGATATCGACGCCTATAATCTCGGCAAGCCCTTCCCGGTCCTGCAATGGATTGCAGACAATGGTGCTGAACGTCTGCCCACTATTGAATACCGTGCCTTTGATTCAGATCAGGAATTGCTGAACGCGATCGGTCGCGGCGTCGAACCTCTCGCGCACAGCGTGCGCGAGGCCGCCCATCCCGTCATCGATATCGACCGGCTGCCGCATCCGGATCCGACGAAGCCGCAAACCCGGCCGCGCGCAGCCTTTGCCAGCTCCTCGATCCTCCCTCTCGATGAGATGCCTCGGTTCTTCCGGTACGAGGACCACGTCTATCTCGCGGGCCCAATCGAGCCGATACCCGGCCAACCCGGAGATCTCGGGATCTACCGCCTCTATGGGCCGGCGCGGCTGCACCGCGTTTGCCTGGTTGATGCGCACATGCCGATGGCTCATTCGCCTGATCACGCCCTGTCGCTTCCGGAAGTGACGACATTGGAGCGGGCGGCGGGACCGCTGCTGCCCACAGGCAGGCTGTGCGCGGGCATCGATGACGAAGCGCGCACGCTCGGTGACCACGCGGCATGGCGGCCATGGGCTCTTGACCGGCGCCAGCCGATGCCGGGCGGTTTCGATGGCGACCAACTCGCCCTTTACATGCGCAATTTTGCGCTGACCGGGCCCGAAAAAGCGCGGCAATATCATGCGTATATCTTAGCGCGAGCTGCCGCGATCGAGGCGCTGGTACCGTTTTATCGCGACGAGTTCGGCCGCACGCCGACGGAAGCCAAGCGATTTGCCGCGCTCTACCTGGATCGTAAGATTTCCGACGGTTTCGAGCTGGACCCCGACGACGACACAGCCGCGGCTCTCTTTGCTGCGGACTATGCCGTAAAGCATGCCGCACAACAGGCGGCACTAAGCGGCGACACCGCAGCCTTGCGCGAGGCGCTCGGCCCCGAGCCGAGGGCGATCACCAAAGGGGTAACGGGCGATCTGGACGAGCCGCTGGTCAGCGACTCACTCGAGCATCCCGAGACGTTGCGCGCCGTGCTCGAACTCGGTCTCGATCCGAACGAGGTCGGCGCCTCCGGGCGCACCCCGTTGATGGTGGCAGCACGGCTCGATCTGGTCGAGGCAGCCGGTATTCTGCTGGCGCACGGAGCCACCGTCGACACACGGGCCAAAGATGCTGTCGCACAGACCGACAGTACGGGCGACCAACGGTGTATGACCGCAGACAAGGCGGTCGGCGACACCCCGGGACGGACGGCGTTATCCTATGCTGCCGAGCTGGGATCGCCCGAAATGGTGCGCCTGTTGCTGGATCACGACGCCGACCCGGCCAGCCCCGACAGCGCCGGCCGCCGTCCAGCGGATTATGTCAAGAATCGTGCCGGCGACTCAGCCCAATCCGCCAAGATCGCCAAGATGCTGAAATAACGAAATCGCGCGTTGAAAGGGTCGGTGCTCGTTCAGGAAATAATCAGCGATGTTCGGTGCTATAGGTCCCGGCCTTCGCTTGGCCTTCGCTCGGATGACAAGCAAATGCTTCGGTCGGAGCGGTCTGGCATTCGAGGCCCCGCATAAAGGTGGCAACGGCTGCTTCCACGGCGGCGCTGATTCCGTGCCGGTCGGCCTTCGCTTCGAGGCGCAGCAGGTGGCGAATGTGTATGTCGCTGCGCACCAGCGAGACGAATTGCTCGGCGGCAAGCCGGGTATCGCCCAGGGCCAAGGTGCCTGTTGCGATCGCGCTCTTCAGGTAGGCCTCAATCTGGAGACGCTGGCGTTCCGGTCCGGCGCTCCAGAACACCTCGCCGAGCCCGGGGAATCGGGTGACTTCGCCCAAGATGATCCGGTACAAGGCGATCCCGTCGGGAGACAGTAGCAGATCGAGAAAGCGGCGGCCCAACACCGTCAGCGAAGCGCGAACGTCGCGGGGGTCGAGCTCGCCTTCCGAGAACTGCGCGAAATAGCGCTCGCACTCGCGTTCGATCACCGCGCCAAAGAGTTCTTCCTTGCCGGCGAAGTGGGCGTAGACGGTCGCTTTCGACACCCCGGCCTCGCGCGCGATAGTGTCCATGCTGACCGCCCCAAAACCGCCAGCCAGAAATGCCCGCTTTGCCCCGGCGAGAATGCTTGCGGCCTTGCTGTTCAGCGGCGCTTCTTTGCGGAGGGTATTTTCCATTGCGCCCTTTAGTCACCGGCCCGCTCCGCTCCTCAGCGGACGAGGACGGACTTGACAGCTTTTAGTGGAGCTTCCATCTTGGCGCAAGGGTGAACTGAACGGTTTAGTTTACCCCTACCGGGTGGAAACGCTTGCGCAAGGTGCTGTTCATAATCCTGCCCGTCGTGGTGCTCGTTGTGGGCGTGAGCGGCGGTTGGTACTGGTGGAATGTCCTGCGATTTCTGCAGTCGACAGACGATGCCTATGTCCAAAGCGACATCTCGTTGATCAGCCCGAAAGTCGAGGGTTACCTCAAGGAGGTGCGGGTCGCCGACAATCAGGAGGTCGCCGAGGGCGACGTGCTGTTTGTCATCGACGATCGCGACTTCGCTGCCAAGGTCGCTCAGGCTGAGGCGGCAGTCACGACCGAGGAAGCGATGGTCGTGACCTATGGGAGCCGGCTCGACTTGCAGCGGGCGATGATCGAGGAGGCGCAGGCGACGCTGGCCTCCGCCGAGGCCGATCTGTCCCGGGCGCAGCGGGACTACACGCGCTACAGCGCGCTGATGTCGACCGATTTCGCCAGCCGCCAGCGTTTCGAGCAGGCCGAAGCCGATTCCCGCAAGGCCGACGCGGCAGTTGCCAGGAGCCGGGCCGGGCTAGCCGCCGCGCAGAATCAGCTCGCCGTGCTCCGCTCGCAGCGCCACGAGGAAGAGAGCAGGCGGGAGCAAGCCCGCGCCACTCTGCAGCTCGCCCGCAACGATCTTGACAACACGGTGATCCGTGCGCCGATTTCTGGGGTGGCCGGCAATCGTGCAGGCCAGGTCGGCCAGTACGTCAAAGCCGGAACGCAACTGTTATCGCTGGTGCCCTTGTCGCGCGTTTACGTCACGGCGAACTTCAAGGAAACCCAGCTGACCCATATGCGGCCAGGGCAGGTCGCGGAGGTCTCGGTCGACGCCTATCCGGATCGGACCCTCGAAGGCCGCATCGAGAGCTTTGCGCCGGCGAGCGGCGCCCAGTTCAGCCTGTTGCCGCCGGACAACGCGACCGGCAATTTCACCAAGATCGTTCAGCGCGTCCCGGTGCGCATCGCGCTCCCGGCGAGCGGCACGCTCGCGGGGCTGCTGCGCCCTGGTCTCTCGGTCACCGTGACGATCGATACCAAGGGTGCGGCGGAGGGAGACGGGCTCGTCGGCGCGGCTCAGGCCAAGTCGCCGAACGCGGCCGCAATGCAATGACCTGGACATTGACCGCGCCTCTGCGACGGGCGCGAATTGCGCGGCGCGCTGTAGTCACCGCGCCCCCTAAACCGGCAGTCCTCCCGGCGTCGACCCCGAGCGCCGCCGCAGCACAAGCCCCGCTGCCGAGCCTGCGCGACTGGCTTGGCGTGCTGGCGATGGTCGTCGGCTTGTTTATGGCGATCATGGATGTCCAGATCGTGACCAGCTCGCTGACTCAGATCCAAGGCGGGCTGTCGGCAAGCTCCGATGAGATCAGCTGGGTGCAGACCTCTTATCTGATCGCCGACGTCGTTATGGTGCCGTTGTCCGGGACGCTGTCGAGGCTGTTGTCGACCCGCATTTTATTCGTTACCGCCGCCCTCGGCTTCACAGGGGCGAGCGCGTTGTGCGCCACCGCGACGAGCCTCGGCCAAATGATCGTCTATCGGGCAATGCAGGGGTTCAGCGGCGGCGCGATGATGCCCTTGGTCTTTCCGGTCATTTATACCAAGTTCCGCATGCCGCAGCTGGCGACAGTCATGGTGTTGATCTCGCTGATCCTGAACCTGTCGTCGACCCTGGGCCCGACGATCGGCGGCTTCTTGACCGATACCTGGTCCTGGCACTGGCTGTTCCTGGTCAACCTCGCGCCCGGCATCCTAGTCGCCGTCACCGTGTGGTTCTTGATCGATATAGACAGGCCCGAGTTGTCGCTGCTGCGCCATTTCGATCTGACCGGGTTGGTGCTGATGGCACTGTTTCTCGGCTGCCTCCAATACGCGCTCCAGGAAGGCCCACGCTGGGATTGGCTGTCGGATGACACGATCCTCGTCGCCGTTATCGTGTCGAGCGTCGCCTCGGCTTTTTTCTTCTGGCGCGTGCTGACCTATCACCAGCCGATCGTCGATCTCCGCGTCTTTACTAATCGAAATTTCGCGCTCGGCTCGTTCTACACGTTCGTGGTCGGCACCGGCATGTACGGTATGACCTATCTGATCCCGCTTTTCCTGGCGCAGGTCCGGGGGTTCAGCAGCCTGCAGATCGGTCTGACGGTTGTCGTCACCGGGCTCGCACAACTGGCGATGTCGCCGATCTCTCCCCTGCTGGCGCGCAAAATGGACCTCAGGCTGATGCTGAGCATCGGCATCGGGCTTTTTGCGGTGGCAATGTACCTGACCGCGGGCCTCACCAATCAGGCAGGCTTTGTCGAGCTGTTGGTGCCACAGGTTTTGCGCGGAATGGCACTGATGATGTGTTATATCCCAGCAAATATTATCGCGCTCAGCGGCGTGCCGCAGGACAAACTGAAAAATGCCGCGGGGCTCTACAATCTGACGCGCGATCTCGGCGGCGCCATCGTACTGGCGACGATCGGCACGGTGATGAACAACCGGCTGCATTTCCACTGGAACCGGCTGATCGAGGACATCAACCCGGCACGCCCCGCCGTGCAGCATTACCTCGACATGCAGACGAACCATCTCGATCCGCTCGTCCGCGGCGACACCGGCCGCGCGGCGGTCAAGTTGCTGGCCAATCTGGTGCAACGCGAGGCGTTGGTGCTGACCTACAACGACGCGATCATGCTGGTCGGCGGGCTCTTCGTCGCCGCCCTCTTTATGATGCCGCTCGTTCGCCGCCCACGCACGACCCCGATGTCACCGGGGCATTGATGTCCATGTGCTATGGCCAACGCCGGAGATCTGGCAAGCGGTTTCCAGTGGCGCACCGATCGACCGTGCCCGACGCGCGGTCAGGCCACGAGCGCCGGATGCGCGCGGTGCCAGTCGGTCGTTCTCTGAAGCGCGTAGCCGGCGCGGACCAACTTCACCTCCCCGAGATGAGGAGCGGCAAACTGGAACGCGACCGGCATTCGGGCATCCGTTAAGCCCGGGCGGCAGCGTGATGGTAGGGCTGCCGCCGCTGATGGCATTCAGCCTCCTCGGCATCCTCGGTGAGCGTCGCCACCACCCATATATTTCAGCCCGCGTTCGCCGTATGACGTGGCGATTTTGAACCCATTGGGACCGGTTTTGTCGTAAGATTCAAAGTCTTATTGCGACCTAACCGTAGCGGCCATGGCGGATCCGTCTCGGCGGACCCACAGCAACAAGTTCCGACACCATGAGGCGGCCACCGATCGTTTCGGAAGGCCAGCAGAACACCGCTGCGACCCACAGCAGCGGACGATCGCGCGTACAAATCGCAAATCTCGCCAATATCGCCGTATACGTGGTCACACGTATTGTCCTAGTGCCGCTATCGGGCAAGCATCTGAGCCGCATCGTGTGTTGCTGTAACGAGGAGGAGCGCAAAATGGTTAAACCACACTAGATCGTCGCATTACGGCAATAAAAAATGAGTATACCTTGAACCCCGCCCTTAACCAATCGCTCACAGGAGGAAGACATGGCAGAGGAATCTGGAACGACCAGGAGGCCAAGGCTGTCAGATCTAATTATCGACCGCGACCTGACAGACGAGGAAATTGTGCAGATTCGGCAGAAGGTCGACACCCTAGTCGCGCGGTTCGATCCAACCAAAGATGCGCATCACCACGATTCGGTAAAGCTCGTCTGATTTGATCACCGCGTGGCTCGCTCTCGCTTCAAGCTGGTTCAGTCTCTCGGTCGCATGCGGCCGGGACACTGAACTGGTTGTGGAACGATTTGGCGGAAGGTAGGATTGGACGAGGGACCTAGTCTCCGTCTACTTTCCTACTTTCCTTACGCAGCAGTCATCCCTTTAACTAGATTGGAGCCCAAGGTGCCAATTCATGACGCAGATTGCCATGCATCCCCATCTTCAGAGGGTCGATGAAGCTCTCGCTCGACAGCGGCCTTTTGGAGATAGCGAGTACATCGCTACCCGCCTACGCGCCGTATATGAACGGAGGCTGATCAAATTATCGGATGATATTCCAGTTGCTGGGGACATTGTCGACTCATTAGCGACAAAGGACCCTATATATGCTAGACGCGTACTTGCAGACACAACGGTACGCGCGGTCATTGAACACCTCCGCCGAGCAGTCGTCACGGGGCCATCGGGTGAATACAAGTTAATGCCGATTGACCTCTGCCACGAGGTCCTTAAGGCGTTGCTTGACCACCTTAAGATTGGGCTTGGGCAAGGCCCGCTGAACCTTAGCTCGGGGCCTCGAGTTGGGCCGATGCCCTATCACCCGTGGATCTGGATGGACGATCGACCGGCAGGTGATCCATTCGCCAAGGTCTATCGATGGCTTGTCGAGTACCACTACCGCGGAGGGATGCCTCGTCCTGCAAGCGCCGCAGAAGTGAGCGCGCTACAGCGAGGTGCGCAGTTGCTGGAAGAGTTGCTGCCGAGATCCGCCCCGGATGTCATGGGCCATACCCAGGTAGTGGCCGTGATTCCAGCCTCCGGGGTCTGGAAGAAAATGCAGTCAAGTTCTCAGTATCTTATCGGTGGCAACATCTTTCTGAGCGAATTAGTCTTTGATCATCCATGGCTGGTGTCTGAACTCTTGTATCACGAGTTGCTCCACCAGAAGCTCTATGACCTTCGTCATGGTCACACTGTACTGAAAGAAGACGCGGTTCTTGATCCTATCACCTTAGCGAAATCGGAAGTGTTAATTCAGTCTCCTTGGAACTACACGGATGATAACCAATGGGATACTCACCGAGTTCTCGCTGCCTTCCATGTTTACGTACACGTCTCTTTGCTGTCTCTGCGCTCTGAAGAGGCGGCTTCAGATCTTGAGCCGATCGTTCGTCCGAGGACCAGGCAGGAAACGCCTGCTCGCGCCGCGCTAGATCGAGCTCGTTACTTAGGGGAGAAACTCGCAGAACCCCCGTGCTCGGATGAACTGGATGCTGCTGGAGCGAAGTTGGTAGAGTGGCTTACTGCGGTTCTGGACTTCCTGGACGAGGATCCACCTCCTTGCGGCGCCGTATTACACCTCCTGTTGAATCGGTATGAACGGGAAGCGCAGAGGGTGCTGCGGAGGGACACCCTGGGCGAGACCTCCTACCTCGCGGCTTTATTGGCTAAAGACGAGCCCCGAATCGTACTCGATCTTTTATCTAAACTGCAATGTGATTCGACGTCCAGACGGCTGCGTAAGGCGCTCGGCCAATTGAGGACAGACGATCCTCATCAGTTTTTTGCTGACGTCCGGAGGTGTATCGTGGACTCTCTCAGAGAGTGTGGGAATCGATGCAACCTTCCGTGTACCGACGCGGTCGATGCCGACTCTGTGGTAGCACGTATGATTGAACGCTCAAGCCGGCTGCTTGCGCTCGGTCAGGAACTGGAGTCCCTGCCTGGGCCTAAATTGTCCGACGCGTTGCTGGGCGCGACGATGGGGAATGGGCGCCGTAGCAATTCAGATGGCGAGTCATAAATACGATTTGACGAATGTCGCAGTCGGGCATGCTCCACGATGTCGTCGTCGTAGACCTACCCGCCCGCGCGTCGAAGACGCCCTTCGTCATTCAGCGTTCCCTATGACCCGCAATCGATCCGCAGGGCCTCCCCTCGACCCTGCGCGTTGATCATCCGGTCGATATCGTTTCAGGCAGCCGGCCGGGCGGGGTTACCCGCGGCAATCCAGTCGACGACACGTTCGCCTATCATGATCACCGTAGCGTGGGCACCGCCTGACCTGGGAATGCGCGGCATCACCGACGCGTCAGCCACCCACAAATCCTTGGACGCCCTTCACTCTGCAATATTGGTCAACGACCGCCATCGGATCTGCATCCGGTCCCATCTTACAGGTCCCGGACACGTGCCTGGCTGTCCCGACGGTTTGGCGTATCCAGAGGTCCAACGCGTCGTCGGCGGCGAGAATGTCGTCCGTGGGGTGGATCCGGTGATCGGCCACATCTTTATAGGCGTCGGATCCCAGTAGCCGCACCGCCAATCGCAGGCCTTCCCGCACCCGTCGAATGTCGTTTGGATGCTGGAGATAACAATAGTTGAAGGACGGCTGGACATTGGGATCGGCCGAGGCCAGCCTGACGTATCCCGAGCCGTCGGGCAAGCCAAGCGTGCAGGAGATCCGTGCTGCCCGCTCAGGCGGAACATCACCACTCAAATATTTGGTGCGTACGCCGGCGACGTGCTCCTGCCGTTCGTCGACGACAGTGCTGGACCTCAGGACCATATCGTTGACAGCGCTCGACCCTTGGGCCGTGTAGTGCAAAGCAAAGTGCACCGCATCACGATCAGTAGCGAGCGAGATGCCGTCTTTGACCTTGAACGTCATTTGGGCGCTAAGGTGGTTCATCAGGTGCTGGCCGACGCCGGGAAGATGGTAAACCGTCGGTATCCCAAACTCCCGCAGGTGGTCCGCGGGGCCGATCCCCGAAAGCATCAGCAGGTGGGGTGATCGGATCGCCCCTGCGCTCAGAACGACCCGCTCGGCATCAATGCGGAACACCTTCCCGCCGCTTTCGGCTTCCACGCCGACGGCCGTGCCGTTCTCGATCACGAGCTTGCGGACAAACACCCCGCCCCGCACCGTCAGGTTCAGATGGTGACGCACCGGATTGAGATGCGCCATCGCCGTGCTCACCCGCACGCCGTCAATGTTGTTTGACGGGGTTACACCGAGGCCGGCGGGGTGCAGGCCATTCTTGTCGTTCGTGGTGCCGAATCCCGCCACTATACAGGCCGTATGAAACGCCTGTTGAATGGGCGGCGTCGGGCCCGTCTGACGCCGCCTGACGGGAATTGGCCCGTCGGCGCCGTGGCAATAGTTATCCTGGATATCGAGATCGCGCTCCGATTTGCGAAAATACGGCGCGACCTTTTCATACGACCATTCGTCGTTGCCGAGCGCCGCCCAGGAGTCGAAATCCTCCGGGAAGCCGCGCTGCATGGCCTGACCGTTGATCGATGACCCGCCACCGATCACTTTGCCCTGGGCGACGTGAATTTCGCCTTGTTCCTCGGTAATCGTGCCGTGCAAGGCCCAGTTGTGTTTTGAGGCTTGGGATTCGGCAAAGCGGGTATGGCCGAACTTGATGTCTGCGGGAAGGTTATCCGGATCGGGGTAATCCGGCCCGGCTTCCAGCAGCAGCACGGAAGTCCGCCCGTTTGCCGCCAACCGGCTGGCCAACACACAGCCTGCCGCTCCGCCGCCGACGATCACAACATTATATTTCATGGGCTTTCCTTCACCACAATAGTTCACGACACGAGCTGCAGCGCGGCGTCTGCGCGAGGCAGCGCCGCCCGCAGGCCGCGCTGCGGTGCCGGGGTTATTGGGCGGCGGCGAGGGTCGGGGTTTGCGCCGCGGCGAGGACGGCGGCGGCCTGTTTGGCGACCCGCGTGCCCTCGAAGAATTTCGGGTTCTGCGTGCCCCACAGCCGCACCGCATTCTCGAACGTGAACGCGCGGAAGTCATTGGCGGTGATGTGGCCGTCCTCGACCAGCTCATAGGCCTCGGGCAATGGGTGACGCATGTCGATCACATCGAAGTGCCCGATATCCGAGCTGAAGATCGCGTTGAGCTTAGCCCCGAACGGGTTGCTGCGGCCGAACGCAGTGGCGTTCATTCGGTCGTCGGCCTCGCAGCCGAAGTAATAGGGCTTGGCGTAGAGATCGACCCAGTCTTCCTTCTTGGTGATCTTGCAGGCCGAGAAATCGTCGATATTGTCGACATTGCCGGTCAGATAAGCCTGCTCGGGGTCGGGCAGGCCGCCGCGCTCGCGCAACGCCGCGGCGATGTCGTCATAGCCGTATTTCTCGACCAGGCTCATCAATTTGGCGCGGTCGAGCTTGTCCGGATGCATGCGATCGAGCCCCTGGCCGCTGCGCCGCTCCCAATGCTCGATCAGGTCGCCGAATAATTGTGAGGCCCAACCGACGCCGCCCTCGAGGAAGGCGAAACGCAGTCCCGGAAAGCGCCGGGTGACGCCGCCCAAGAAGATGGCCTTGGCGGTCGCATGCCCGGCGGCGGCGAAATGACCGATGTGGTTGTAGACAAAATTGGTCGGCGACAGGCGCAGACCCTGGTTGCTGGAGGCGCTGTGGAAGGTGGGTGCTATGCCCAATTCGACGCACTTCTCCCACACCGGGTCGTAGTCGTACTCGCTGTCGAGGCCGAGCACGTCGTACCACACCGCAAAACGCGCGGTGTCGGGATCATTGGCCGTCGATGCCGGCACCTTGCGCGGCATGTTGCTGCCGAACATGCCGACCTTCGAGCCCAATTGCCTGGTGACGAATTCGAGCTCGGCGATCGCCTCGTCCGGAGTGTGCATCGGGATGATCGCCGCCGGCGTCAGTCGATCTCCGAGGCCCTGAAAATAATCGGCCGAGACGATGTTGTAAGCGCGGACCACCGCACGCCGGGAGGCGTCGTCCTGGATCCGCGGAAAGCGCAGCCCGGCGGTCGG
This sequence comes from uncultured Alphaproteobacteria bacterium, assembly GCA_963703745.1. Classification (GTDB taxonomy): domain Bacteria; phylum Pseudomonadota; class Alphaproteobacteria; order ATCC43930; family CGMCC-115725; genus AP-15. The sequence goes on from CAVPFL010000007.1 coordinate 266,741, forward strand.
GTAAATAATCGCAAAGTCGAGGCCGATCTCGTCGAGCCGGTCGTAGAGCAGCTTTGGCATCATCGCGGTGGCGCGGTCGAGCGTGTTCTCCGCCTGCCGGGCCCAGAAAGCCTGCTGAGCGCGGCGCTTTTGTCGGCGCTCGGCGACCGACATCGAGAGCAACTCGCGGGTCGTTCCCATCGCCTTCAGAAACCCGTCCGCCGCGAGATCGCCGCCGACCTTGCGCATCTTGTCGCTGAACACCGGATCGTATTCGACCCAATGGCCGTCGCCATCGACGATCGGATGGTCGATTTTCGATCGGACCTGCTCAGGGGTCATGTGCGCGCTCATGATCGGCTCCGGAAAAGTGGCGGTTGGACCGCCAATCATCCTGAGCCCGCTACAGGCGAGCGCCAACCATGAAAACGACAGACAAGTCCTGCGCCGGACGCATGCACGACCCCGAAAAAGGGCTGAGCACGCAGATTTTCGCCAGCGTTCGAACTTCGTCCGTGCCGGCTCGTTGACAGCAAGGCCGCGAGGTGGGCAAGCACAGGATTGAGGGGACAGATGCACGCTGAAGACAAGGGCAGCTCAGGGAAAGGGATCTGCGCGGCGACCCTCCCGAGACTGCTGGCAGCGGCACCGCTTTGCCTCGTGGCGGTATCGGTCTTCGCCGCCGACAATCCATCGCACGGCCCCTCGGAGGCCACCTTCCTCCTCCAAATCATTGCATTGCTCGTTTGCGGCCGGCTGATGGGCGAGTTGATGCAACGGATCGGCCAGCCGCCGGTCATGGGGCAGCTGATCGCGGGTATCCTGCTCGGCCCCTCGGCTCTGGGTGCTCTCTGGCCGGGGCTTCAGCACACTCTGTTTCCGACGAGCCCCGAGCAGAAGGCGATGATCGACGCCGTAGCGCAGCTCGGCATTTTGCTGCTGCTTCTGCTGACCGGAATGGAGACCGATCTGGCGGTGGTGCGGCGCTCGCGCGGGGCTGCGTTCAGCGTGTCGATCGCCGGGATCGTCATACCCTTCCTCTGCGGCGTTTTGCTCGGTGAGCTGCTGCCCGAGGCGATGCTACCCAATCCGGAAAAGCAGCTGATCACGACGCTGTTTCTCGGCACTGCCCTGTCGATCTCGTCGGTAAAGATCGTCGCCATGGTGGTGCGCGAGGTCGGCTTCCTACGCCGCACCGTCGGCCAGGTAATCGTCGCGGCCGCGATTATCGACGACACGATTGGCTGGATCATCGTATCGGTGATCTTCGGGCTGGCGCTGCATGGAGGGGTTGATCTTCCCGCCCTCGCACAGAGCCTCCTCGGCACCGCGATCTTTCTCGTCCTGAGTTTCACAATCGGGCGCCGCCTCGTGTTTCGGGTTATCCGCTGGGCGAACGACAGGTTTGTCAGCGAGGTCCCGGTCATTACTGCGATCCTGGTGGTAACCGGGCTGATGGCGCTGACGACCAACGCGATCGGCGTGCACACGGTGCTCGGCGCCTTCATCGCCGGTATTCTGGTCGGGCAGTCGCCGATCTTGACGAGACACATCGACCAGCAGCTCCGCGGGCTTATCGTCGCGCTATTCATGCCGGTCTTCTTCGGGTTGGCTGGATTGACGACTAATCTCGCGGTTCTCGCCAACACCGATCTGCTCCTGCTGACCCTCGGATTGATCGTGATCGCCAGCTTCGGCAAGTTCAGCGGCGCCTTTCTGGGTGGTCGATTGGGCGGGATGTCTTGGGCGCAGTCACTGGCGCTCGGTTGCGGCATGAACGCGCGCGGATCGACCGAGGTCATCATCGCAACAATCGGTCTGTCGATGGGCGTCCTCAATCAGGACCTCTTCACCGCGATCGTCGCGATGGCTGTCGTGACCACGATGTCGATGCCCCCAATGCTTCGCTGGGCGCTGGCCCGGCTGCCGATGAATCCCGAAGAGGCAGCGCGATTGGAGCGCGAGGAGTTCGAAGCAAAGGGCTTTGTTTCCAATATCGAGCGACTGCTCGTCGCGGTGGATGCCAGCCCGAGCGGACAGTTCACTTCGCGGTTGGTAGGGCTTCTAGCCGGCGCTCGGCATATTGCGACGACGGTTATTCATTTCGACTATGCAACGGGCGGCCCGCCGCGTGATGGGGCCCGGCTAGCCGAACGCACCAAGGCCGTCGTCAAGCAGGGTGCTGCGGAAGGCGACGACGCCGGCTCCGAGGAAACAGCGGGCGACCCCGCCGAAATTGCCACACGTGTCGAGAAGTCCAGCGAGGACGTAATCGGCGCCGAGGCCAAAAAGGGTTATGGGCTCTTGGTCATCGGCCGCGAGCCTGCCTCCGAAGGCGACAGGTTCCACGAGCAAATCACGCGCAGCGCGGTCGAATTCGCCGGGCCGTTTGCGATTGTCATCGCCCGCGGCATCGATCGACGGGAAACGCTCGGAACTTCACTGAAAATTCTCGTCCCGGTGACCGGAACCACCGCGTCACGGCACGGCGCCGAGCTTGCGATCGCGTTAGCGCAAGCCTCGCAGGGATCGGTGACCGCGCTCCACGTGGCCAGTGGAGAGAGAAGGGCCCGCTCTTGGCAGCGCCACGTCGGCGCCGCACTCGCTCCGGCTTCTAGTGCCGACGCTGTCATCCGCGAGATTGTCCGACTGGGCGATCATTATGGGGTCGAGGTAAAGGGCGCGGTGCGCAGCGTTCGCACGCCTCAGGAGGCCATTCTTCGTCAGCTCGAGGTCGGCGGTCACAATCTCCTGGTGATGGGCGTAAGCCCACGGCCTGGCGACGAGCTTTTCTTTGGTCAGGTTCCAGCGGAGCTGCTCGAGCGGGCGAAATGCTCGGTTCTCTTTGTCGCGAGCGAACCCGCAATCGCGGGGGCGGCGCCTGACAAGACCTCGGCCATCGAGGAGCATCCGACCGCGCCTCTCGGCCGTCCGCTGCCCCGCGGTGTCACCGCGTAAAGCTCACGATCATCACGCGCAGCCCGGGTTGCTCAGGATCATCCTCGACGGGCGGCGGCTGGATCATGTTCGGCAAACACCCGAGCCGACGGCCTGTCGCTTTACGGCACCTCCCAGGGGTTGATTAGAGTGAGGCCGCAGCCCGCGAAATCCCGGTGTCGCGGGTGGCAAGCCCGGCGCCGGCAACCAGGGCCGTCGCGTACGACGAGGGCTTCGACGGCCTTCACTCCCTGACCTGACGGCAGCACCATCAGCGGGTTGATGTCCAACTCTGCCAAGTATCCAAGGTGCATGGCGAGGTACGACACGCGCACCAGGGTATCCGCGAGCGCCCCGAGGTCCGCCGCCGGCCGTTCGCGAAAGCACTGGAGTAAGCGGGCTCCTTTGACCTCGGCGATCATCGCCTGTGCTTCCGAGCGCGTGATCGGGCAGCGTCTGAGCGCCAAGTCGTTGTAGACCTCGACCATCATGCCGTCGCTGCCGAACAGCAGCACCGGGCCCAATTGCGGGTCGTAATTGACGACAATGATAACTTCGACACCGTCTGCGACCATCTCCTGCACCGACACTCCGGTGATCCGAGCCTGTGGAGAATGGGCCTTGGCACTGGCCAGATCTCGGCTAGGCCGTTCGCACTTGCGCCATATCGCCGAGGTTCAGCCGAACGGCCCCGGCCCTCGTGCCCGCCGGCATCATCTGATCCTTCGGGCGGGGGGCTCGTGCCGGGGTTTCAGCGGAGAAGAGAAAGGCGTCGGAGGTCCGCTTCGGTCCACCGCGCCTGTACCTCTACCACGGAACGCAAGGTACCTATCGGGAAGGTGTCGCCGCGTCGATGATAGGTGACCGTCACGCGGCGACCGTCCGCGTGACGGTAGCGCTGGTGCGATCCGCGCTGATTGTGGAGTTGTGGAGCGCGAAGCCGTCGCGGATCAGGGCGCTGATGATTTCGCGGGCCGTGAGAGAGCGGAGCGCTCCCCACGGGATGTCCGTCATACCGTGACCGCGACCAAGGGCTCCTCGGAGACCGCAATGTCGGCCGGTACTGACACACCTTCCTCGGCCAGCTCGCCGACAATCATCTCCAGCACCTCGCGGATATTCGCGAGCGCTTCCTCGCGGGTATAGCCCTACGTCGAGGCGCCCTGCGCCTCTAGCGCGGGGGCATAGGCGCGCCAGCGGTCCTCGTCGGGTTCGACGACGATCCGGAAGGTGTAGGTGGTCACGCCGTCCTCCTTGGGTTCATGCCGCCATTGTATCATATCGCGCCGCTCCCTGCCCTGGCGCATTCCCGACAGTTTTTCTGTCGTCGGAAAATTGCCGAGACACTCCACGTGCAGTGCTATGTGCCGCGCAGCACGACGAGGGCGTCTACCGCTTTCACTCCCTGACCTGACGGCAGCACCATCAGCGGATTGATGTCCAACTCTGCCAAGTGTCCTTCAATGTGCATGGCGAGGTACGACACGCGCACCAGGGGATCCTCGAGCGCCTCGAGGTCCGCCGCGGGCCGTCCGCGAAAGCCCCGGAGCAACCGGGCTCCTTTGACCTCAGCGATCATCGCCTGTGCTTCCGAGCGCGTGATGGGGCGGCGTCGCAGGGCCACATCGTTGTAGACCTCGACCATCACGCCGCCGCTGCCGAACAGCAGCACCGGGCCCAATTGCGGGTCGCAATTGACGCCAACGATGACTTCTACACCGTCTCCGACCATCTCCTGCACCGACACGCCGCTGATCCGAGCCTGCGGCGCTATCGCATTTGCGGCATCTACTCCCTCCCCCTCGATGCTACGGGATTCACACAAATAATATGTATTTATCAATGACTTACGATCAAGGCAATGTGGAATCCGGCGACCATCGCCGCGAGCCGATCCCAACCGGCGCGCATCGTCTTGGGCCCGGGCGGCTTGTAGTAGCAATTCCAGCCGCCCAGCCGGGCGACAATCCACGACAGCCACGCCAAGGAGCGGGGCGGGTGGGGATTCTTCTGACGCGGCGTCCTGCCTTCGAGAGTTGGCGCAATCGCATCGGCGGCCTCCAGGGTGTCCGGGCCGGCAACATCGGCGGCCGGTCTGGGGCCGCCCGCGCGGGCATCGACCAGTTGGATCGTGCGCACCGCGGCGCCGATGGCCAGCGCCCCCAACTTGAACAGGCGGTCGGCGTCATGCACCTGGACGTCCGGCAATTCCAGACCGTCACTTTTGCTGGCGCGGAAGACCTGTTCGATGCGCCAGCGCAGCCGATAGATTTGAATAATCTCTTCGGCTGCCGCCAAATCGGCGACCGGCAGGGTGGTGATCAGCCGCCAATGGATGGCCGCGGTGCCGCGCGGTGGCTGTTCCTCGCGCGCCTCGACCAAGCTCAGATCGCGGTATTCGGGATCATTGGGATCGCCCCCATTATGCGGTCGCCGCACGCGGATCGGCCCGGCCCGCAGGGTGACCGTGGCCATACGCCCCTTGTCGCCCGGGCCGCGCGGCCCCACCCGCACTTCAGCCATGCCCAGTGCCGGCCATGCCGCGGGCTGCGCAAACAACCGCGTGCCATCCGCGAGCGTGCGGTCTTGCGCCGCACGGACCACCAGTTCGACGCGCGCCGGGCGGCGCGCGAACAGCGCAAAGATGTCGCTTTCGCGATCCCCAACCACGATCAGCTGGTTGGCCCCGGCGGCGCGCTTGGCAACCACCTCGGTTGCGCTCAGCCAGCGCTGCGATTCCTTCTCGTCAAGCCGACGCTGGCGCCGCGTGGCAGCCCGCTTGCCGGCGGTTCGGGTCCAGATCGCGGCATCCAACAAGCCGACCACGGCTTCATCCTCGCGATCGACGGCGACAACCCCATGCACAAAAAAACCCGGTGTCTTCCCGTCGCCAGCGGGACCCAGACCCCGACGCGCCCGAGCGCGTCCGCTAAAATTGATCTCGGTGGTGTCCTGAACCGCGACGATCCGCCGTCCCTGACATTGCTCGCCCGTTCGCCCGCCCAGCGTCTGGATGATCTCAACCGCGGTGACCGCCGGCGAGGCCAAAAAGCGATGCGCCGCCATCTCCCCGGCGCGGTCACCACCAACCCGGCGAAACACCAAAGATCCAGTCGAAACAATCCGGTCAAACAGCCAAGCACCCCGCTCCGCTCGGCGGATATCCCCAAACTCGCCAATCCGCTCCAAAGGCATCATCCTTGGTTCTCCCCCAAACCACCATGTAGCAGCATGCACTGCACCGACCCACAAAATCTAGTGAGATGTGTGAATGCCGTAGCCCTCGATGGGGGAGGGCCGGGGTGGGGGTGAATTCGCCGCGGCACGATCACCCCCTCCCATCCCTCCCCCATCGAGGGGGAGGGCACTTAAATAGGCCTCGGCATTGGCCAAGATCTCGGCGTAGGCCGTTCGCACTTGTGCCGCATCATGCAAGTTCAGCCGAACGACCCCGGCCTCTGTCTTGTGCAGGATATCCGGCGAGTTGACCTTGAGGACCACCGGAAATCCGAGCTCTTCTGCGGCAGCGACGGCGGCCTCTGCAGAATTTGCCCGGTGCTCGCGCGCGCTCGCCACTCCCCAGGCCGCCAGCAGCTCTTTGCTCTCGGACTCCGAGAGTGTCGGACGCCTCAAGCCAAGGGCCTGGGCGATCGCCCCATCCTGCGAAGCCGTGCGCGACGGGGCCGTGGCAAAGCCATCGGCCAGGCGATGCTCGCGCCAGGTGTGATACGCCAGCCGGCTCTGCAGGCCTCGGGCCAGTTTGTCCGGCGTGTAGAAGATCGGTATCCGGGCACCTTTGAGCTGTGCCAGGCCAGCCTTCGTGTCCCGGCTTCCGGTCCACAGAAACACCACACCCTTGTCGGTCCGATCACGCTGGCTGATGACCTGCTGGGCTTGCGTGTCGGCCCCGGCGCTCGCCATGACGAGCGTCCCCATTCGGGGATCGTTGATCATATGCTCCATGATTTGCGGGAACAACTCGCTGTTGGCAAAGCCGGTCACATCGGCAGGATTGGCCGCCCACCCGAAGCCCTTCAGGATCGCGTTGATGCCGTCACGCGCCTCTTCGCTAAGCAGCGGCAGATCGAGACCGGCCTGACCACACATGTCGGCGGTCAGCGATGACCGAAAAATTGCCGGCCCAATCTTCGCGAGCGCTGATCAGCGCGGCCAACCGTAGTCCTGCCTCCTCCGGCTTCGGCATCGGCATCCGGAGCAACACGACACCACAGGTGCGCGGCAGTGCCGATCCTCTGGCCAGTTCGCCGAAATCCTTGTCAAAGGTCAGCAAAACTCCATGCTCGCGCGCCGCCCCATGTCAGCACTCAGGGCCAGCACCTCAGGGTCGGGCAGGCCTGGCGCAACGCTTCTGACCCACACGACATCGTGCCCAGCTGCCGCCAGGGAGGCGACCGCCGCGGCAGGAAAATTCTCGTTGGCGAGAAAACGCAAAATCAGGCCGCGCTCGGAAACACTTTCTCCGAGTTGAGTGTATCGCGAGCATAGGCGAGACACGCGAGGATGTCGTCGTGCGTAATACCTGGATAATTCTCCAAAATATCGGCTTCGCTCTATCCGTCGGCCATCAGGCCGATCACGAATTCAACGGAAGGTCGCGTGCCGCGTATGACGGGTTTGCCCGCGAGCACGTCAGGCGCAAGAGTGATGCGAGGATGATCCATGATGGTTGGTTGAGCGATCCCGTTTTCGGGATTGACATTACACGAACTTGGCGTCGGACACGATTCCCCGAGCCCTTCGAGGGGCACGGCGTCAAACGCCGCGATGCCTTTGCGTTCTACGCGGGCGATATCAGGGTCGAGGGACCGCACCCGTTCTGCTCGAGCAGCGTCACTTTGAGGAACGGGCGCACCCATACGACCATGTACACCGACAGCATCGAGGGCGGCGCCATCGTCGCGTCAAAATCGGCGTCTAAGATGTGCGCCAGGATCGGCGGCGGCAGGACGAGGTTAAATCCCGGTTATTTCCCGGTTACGGCTTTTGTTTCCCGGTTTGCTGCAGCCTAAATTCCCGGTTCGCCTAGCCGGGAATTGCACTCGTAACTAATTGATACGAGGGGAGTCTCTAGAAATGGATCGACCGATTTCCCACGCCAAATCGATTTTTTTCCCGGATATTCCCGCAAAACCGGGAACGCGGAAGGCACCGAGCCAATGACAGGAGTCGAGATCGACGTCGTCGGCATCGGCGATGCCATCGTCGACGTGATCGCGCACGCCGATGACGCGTTTCTCGCACGCGAGGGGCTGGTCAAGGGGACGATGACCCTGATCGACGCGCCGCGCGCCGAAGCGCTCTATCAGCTGATGGGGCCGGCGGTCGAGATCTCGGGCGGCTCGGTCGGCAACACGATGGCCGGGCTCGCCTCGCTCGGCGGCACGGGCGCCTATATCGGCAAGGTGCGCAACGACTTCCTCGGGCAGGTCTACCGGCACGACATGACCGCGGCCGGCATACGCTTCGAGACGCCGGCGGCGACGAGCGGACCGGGAACGGCGCGCTGCCTGATCCTCGTCACCCCCGACGGGCAGCGGACGATGGGCACCTATCTCGGCGCCTGCGCCGATCTCGGGCCCGCCGATGTCGACCCCGACGTGATTGTTGCAGGGCAGATCACCTATCTCGAAGGCTATCTGTTCGACCCGCCGCAGGCGCAAGAGGCGTTTCGTAAGGCTGCCGCGATTGCTCATGCTGCCAGGCGCAAGGTGGCGCTCAGCCTCTCCGACCCGTTCTGCGTCGGGCGCCATCGCGAGGCGTTCCGCGATCTCGTCGACGGCCATGTCGACATCCTCTTCGCCAACGAAGCCGAGATCTGCTCGCTCTACGAGACCGCCGACTTCGTTACCGCCGCCGCCGCGGTGCGCGGGCACGTCGCGATCGCGGCGTTGACCCGCAGCGAGGCGGGTAGCGTGATCCTCGCGGGTGGCGCTGAGCATCGCGTCATAGCGGCGCCGGTTGCGCGCGTCGTCGACACGACCGGGGCCGGCGATCTCTATGCCAGCGGTTTCCTCTATGGCTTGACCCGCGCGCTGCCGCTCCCCACCTGCGGCAGGATCGGCAGCTTATGCGCTGCCGAAATCATCAGCCATGTCGGCGCCCGCCCCGAGACGGCACTGTCCCGTCTCGTCGCCGAAGCCGGTCTGGTCTGATCTCCGTCATCTCCTTGGCCGCCGGCCGCCGGGCCGGCCGTTTTTCGTATGGACATCCGCAACATCGCGATCATCGCCCATGTCGACCACGGCAAGACCACCCTGGTCGATGCGATGCTGCGCCAGAGCGGCGCCTTTCGCGCCAATCAGCAGGTTGCCGAGCGGGCGCTCGATTCGAACGAGCTCGAGCGCGAGCGCGGCATCACCATCCTGGCCAAATGCACCTCGGTGGTCTGGCGAGACGTGCGGATCAACATCGTCGACACCCCGGGCCACGCCGATTTCGGCGGCGAAGTCGAACGCATCCTCAATATGGTCGACGGGGTCCTGGTCCTGGTCGATGCCGCCGAGGGCCCGATGCCGCAAACCAAGTTCGTCGTCGGCAAGGCGCTGCGGCAGGGCTTGTGCCCGATCGTCGTGATCAACAAGGTCGACCGGCCGGACGCCCGGGCGCGCGAGGTTCACAACGAGGTCTTTGATCTCTTCGCCGCCCTCGATGCGAGCGAGGCCCAGCTCGATTTTCCGACCCTCTTTGCGTCGGGCCGCAACGGTTGGGCAGCGGCCGATCTCGACGCCCCACGCCGCGATCTGACGCCGCTCTTCGAGCTGATTTTGGCACACGTCCCGCCGCCTCGCGCCGATGCCACCGCACCGTTCGCGATGCTGGCGACGACGCTCGACTACGACCCCTATCTCGGGCGGGTGCTGACCGGGCTGATCCATGCCGGGGTGGCGCGGGTCAACATGCCGGTCAAGTCGCTCTCCCCCGACGGCCGCGTGATCGAACAGGCGCGGCTGACCAAGCTCCAGGCGTTCCGCGGGCTCGACAGACGGCCGACGGATGAGGCCCAGGCGGGCGACATCATCGCCGTCGCCGGGCTCGGCCTGACCACGGTCGCCGACACGATCTGTGCGCCGGAGGTCTCCACCCCGCTGCCGGCTGATCCCATCGACCCACCGACCCTGGCGATGACCTTCTCGGTCAATGACAGTCCACTAGCCGGCCGCGAGGGGACGAAGGTCACTTCGCGGATGATCGGCGAGCGGCTGTTCCGCGAAGCCGAGGGCAACGTCGCGATCCGCGTCAGCGAGAGCCGGGAGAAGGACGCGTTCGAGGTCGCCGGCCGCGGCGAGCTTCAGCTCGGCGTGCTGATCGAGACGATGCGGCGCGAGGGCTTCGAATTGTCGATCTCGCGCCCCCGGGTGTTGTTCACGAGCGACCCGGCGACGGGTCAGAGGCTCGAACCGATCGAGGAGGTCATGGTCGATGTCGACGAGGAATTCGCGGGGATCGTCGTCGACAAGCTGAGCCGGCGAAAGGCCGAGATGCAGGAGATGCGGCCGTCGGGCGGCGGCAAATTGCGGCTTTCGTTTCAGGGCCCGACGCGCGGGCTGATCGGCTATCTGGGCGAGTTCCTGACCGATACGCGCGGCACCGGGGTCATGAGCCGTCTGTTTCACGGCTATGCGCCCTATAAGGGGGCGATCGAGGGGCGGCGCAACGGTGTGTTGGTCTCGACCGCGAACGGGTTCGCCGTCGCCTACGCGCTATGGAACCTCGAGGATCGCGGGCCGATGTTCGTCGACCCCGGGATACAGGTCTATCAGGGGATGATCGTCGGCGCCCACACCCGTGACAATGACCTCGACGTCAACCCGATCAAGGGCAAGCAGCTGACCAACATCCGCACCACGGCGAAGGACGAGGCGGTGAGGCTGACCCCGCCGCAGACGATGAGCCTCGAACAGGCGATCGCCTACATCGCCGATGACGAACTCGTCGAGGTGACGCCGAAATCGATCCGCCTGCGCAAGCGGCTGCTCGACCCGAACGAGCGCAGGCGAGCGAGCCGCGCCACCGCAGCAGCAGAATAGATTTATTGGGCGGCTGGTTTGACTTTTCCGCCGTGCCGACTATTGTTCGGCCCGGTCGAATGCAGGGTTTGCCAGGTCTTGAGCGAATGAGCAGCAAGCGCGAGGAACCGAAATACAAGATCAATCGCCGTCTCGCAGTGAATTTGTGGGGTCGGCCGAAGAGCCCGCTCAACCGTCGCGAATACGGCCCCGGCCAGCACGGCCAGCGACGCAAGAAGCCGTCGGACTTTGGCACCCAGCTCGCCGCCAAGCAAAAGCTAAAGGGCTATTACGCCAATATCGGCGAGCGTCAATTCCGCCGGCTCTATGCCGAGGCGGTGCGCCGGCGCGGCGACACCGGCGATAATCTGGTCGAGCTGCTCGAGCGTCGCCTCGATGCCGTGGTCTATCGCATGAAGCTAGTGCCCACACCCTTCGCTGCGCGTCAGCTGGTCAATCATGGCCATGTCCTGGTCAACGGGCGACGCGTCACTATTCCCTCTTACTCGGTTCGCGACGGCGACACGATCGAACTCAAGGCGAAGGCAAAGGAGATGGCGCTCGTGCTGGAAGCGGCGAAGTCCGGCGAGCGCGACGTTCCCGACTATGTCGAGATCGACCACGATCGCATGAGGGGCCGGTTCATCCGCGCGCCCAAGCCGACCGACGTCCCCTATCCCGTGACGATGGAGCCCAACCTGGTCGTCGAATTCTATTCCCGCTGAGGGCGCTCCGGACCCCGGCCAAAAGCCGCGCTTCGGCGCGGCTTTTTTCGTTGCGCGATTTGCTCGACACTGAGGGCGCAAGCGTCCTCGGCGGACGCAACCTCGACAGGCGGTTGCTATGCTGACCCTGCACCTCTCGATCATCCTTCTGCTGATCATCGTGAACGGTTTCTTTGCGATGGCCGAGATCGCGCTCGTGGCGGCGCGGAATGCGCGCCTTCAGCCGCTTGCGGAAGCCGGCAACCCCGGCGCGCAAGCCGCGCTCGAGCTGAAAGCGGATCCATCGAGACTGCTTTCGACCGTCCAGATCGGGGTCACGGTCATCGCGATCCTCTCCGGGACCTTTGGTGAGGCCACCTTGGGAGACACGCTTCAGGGGCAGCTGGAGAGCTTCCAGGGCTTCGTCGCGCGATATGCGCACGTCATCAGCATGGCGGTTGTCGTGATCGGCATCTCGTATTTCTCGCTGATCCTGGGGGAACTCGTGCCCAAGCGGGTGGCGCTCGTTCACCCCGAGCGCATCGCCGCAGCGCTCGGCCGGATCATGCGGGCGATTGCACGGGTGGGTGCGCCGATCGAATGGTTGCTGAGCGCCTCGACCAATCTCGTGCTTCGCCTGATGCCGCTGCGCAGCCAAGGCACGGCACCGGTCACCGACGAAGAGATCAGCTTCATGCTGCGCGAAGGTGTCGCGACCGGCCACATCCCCGAAGCCGAGACGGCGATCGTCGAGATGGCGCTGCGGCTCGGCGATCGGCGCGCGAGTGCGGTGATGACGCCGCGGACGCGGATAGAATCCCTCGACCTCGACGACCCGGAAGAGGAAAACCGGCGCAAGATCCGGGATAGTGCCTATTCCAGGTTTCCGGTAGTGCAGGGCGGCTCACAGCAGGTGATCGGCATCGTTCATGCGAAGGATCTGCTGATTGCCGCGCTCGCGGGACAGCCCTTTGATTTGCGCGTTGCGACCAGGCCGCCGCTCTACGTGCCCAGCACGGTGACCGCACTCCGCGTCCTCGAGGCGTTCAAGACCTCAGGTGAGCCGATGGCCTTGCTGGTCGACGAATACGGCGACCTCGAAGGGCTGGTGACCCAGAGCGATATTCTCGAGGCGTTGGTCGGCGACATCCCCGGCTCGGCCGACGCCGATCAGCGGGTGGTGCGACGCGAAGACGGAACCTGCCTGATCGACGGCATGGTCGGGCTCGATGAGCTGAGGCAGGTGCTCGGGGTTTCCCATTTGCCGGGTGAGGATGCCGATTTCCACACGCTCGGCGGATATGTGATGGCACGCCTCAACCGTGTTCCGATGGTCGCCGACCGCATCACCGCTGCCGGCTATCGGTTCGAAGTCGTCAAGATGGATGGCCGCCGCGTCGACCGGGTGCTGGTGTCACCGGTCACGGCCCAAGGGCGGTAAGCAGCCGCGAGCCTGTTGGGAGGCCGCGCAGCTCTACGGAGAGATCGATGGCCTACCGCTGCTGCGACTTGTCGAGCACCTCCTGCGGCGTCATCGAGACGATCTCGGCGTAGGTCGGGACGAAACCTCCGCTCTCGATCAGGCTTACAAACTCCGGCCTGATTTCGCGTGCCACTCGCTCACGGATGCGCCGATGCTCCTCGATATCCCGCCATTCGCCGATCAGGTAGAAGTGATCCGGGTCGCCAGAGTCGCGGCACAGCACCCCGTCCTTGACCTGTGCAGTCGAGCGGTGAAATGGGTTGTTGTCGCCGTAGTCGAATTTGTTGAAGAGCTCGATGAACTCGTCGCCCCGGCCGGGTTTGACCCGGAAGTCGTAGACGTGAAAGTAATTGCCCTTGGTCGCCAACGGTACCAGAGCCATTCGCTCCCCCTCTGCGAGGTGATTTGATCGGCAGCCCGGCGATGGTAGCCTCGGTCAGCCCGCCGGGCCAGCTTTTGGGGAGGTAGACACATGGCCGTCGTCGAGACCGAGCGTTTGGGACAGATCCTCGTGGTGCGGATGAACCGGCCCGAGCGGTTGAATGCCCTGAACCAGGAAATGCGCACGCAGCTCGCCGAAACCTGGACCGAGTTCCGTCGCGACGACGGGCTCGAAGTCGCGATCTTTACCGGGACCGGCCGAGGCTTCTGCGCCGGCGAGGACATGAGGGAGTCATTGCAGCGCGGGGTACCCGGCGGGCAGCGACCGGCGATCGAAGACCCGTTCATGTCGGGGGCACTCGAAAAGCCGGTCATCGCCGCGGTCAACGGCTATGCGATGGGCGGCGGCTTTATGCTGGTCGAGCGCACCGATCTGCGCGTTGCCGTGCGCGAGGCCGTGTTCGAGGTCTCGGAAGCCAAGCGCTGGCTGCTCGGCGGCTACAATCACGGGCATCTCGCGAACCTGCCCTTTCCGATCGCGATGGAGATGGCGCTCGGCTTTCGCTTTACGGCCGAGCGCTTTTACGAGATCGGCTTCCTGAACCGCCTGGTCGATGCCGATCAGCTGATCCCGAGTGCCATCGCGATGGCCGAGCACCTGTTGACCCTGCCGCCCGCCTCGCGCGTCAACACTGTCCACATGATGCGGCAGATGCGCCCGACCCCGACGCTGGAGCAGCAGCGCCTCGCCGGCGCCCTGCGCGAGCACGGCGCCAAGAGCGACCTGATGGAATCGCGCGCCGCCTTTGCCGAGAAACGGACGCCCAATTTCAAGGGCTGGGATAATCCCGACGACCGCTACCACCTCCCCTCGCTCGAAACCGTCAAAAGCTGAGGGTTGCAAAAGCTCCCCTCGCGGGGTCGCCGGATGGCGATATACAGCGAAAATCGCGTTTTTCGCCCCAATTAAACCCCGACTCCCGCATACAATCGCTTGCGGTTTCAGCTGGTTACAAGAGAAATTCGCTACTTAGCGGAACAAGTGAATTTCAATGGTAGATCAACGGAATTCAGTGGCCCTAACAACCGAAAAACAATCGAACTCGCGTAGCGTGGAAAACCAACGGATGGCTAACTCAAATCATGCCTTCGCCGATGGTGAAGGCCCGCTGCAAGGGCTCAAGGTGCTCGACCTAACCGAGCACATGGCCGGGCCCTTTTGCACGATGATCCTCGCCGATATGGGGGCCGAGGTCGTCAAGCTCGAACGCCCGGGCAAGGGGGATTCGGTGCGCGCCTGGGGCGACGGCAGCGAGCGCAACCCCTATTTCCGCTACATCAACCGCAACAAAAAGAGCATCACCCTCGACTACAAGCAGGCGCAAGGAAAGGCGCTGTTTCTGCGACTTGTCGACGGCATGGACGTCTTGGTCGAGAACTACCGCCCGACCGTGATTCCGCGCGCCGGGCTCGGCTTCGCGGACTTGCACGAAGTCAACCCGCGGCTAATCTACGCCCAGCTCTCCGGTCTGGGCTATGACGGGCCTTATGCCGGGCGCGGCGGGTTTGACCTGATCGCGCAGGGCATGGGCGGGATCATGCACGTGACCGGCGAGCCCGACGGCCCGCCGACCTCGGTCGGATTGCCGATTTGCGATCTCGGCACCGGGATGTGGGCGGTGCAGGGCATCCTCGCTGCGCTTTACGAGCGCCAGCACACCGGCAAGGGCCGCCTCGTCGAGTGCTCGCTATTGGAGACCGCAATCGGCTTTAGCTCGTGGACTTCGGCGCAATGGCTCGCCGACCATGAGGAGCCGACCCGCCAAGGCTCGCGTCATCGCCAGAACGCGCCCTACCAACGCATGCAAACCAAGGACGGCTATCTGATGGTGGGTGCTGCCGGAGAGGCGATCTGGGCCCGTTGTGCCAAGGCTTTGGGGCACCCGGAATGGTGCGAGGACCCGCGTTTTGCGACCAACCAGGCGCGGATGGCAAACCGTGATGCGCTAGAGACCGTGATGAACGCGGTGCTGACAACCAAGACCACCAACGATTGGGTCGAGGTGCTCGAAGCCGCCGGCGTGCCGTGCGGCCCGGTCTACGATTACGCGCAGATGTTTGCCGACCCGCAGGTGCGCCACCGCGGGCTCGTGCAATATGCGAGCGACGCCGAATTAGGCGAGGTGCCGCACATCCGCACTCCCATCAGGATCGGTGAGGGGGTACGGGTGCGCCATGTCGCGCCGAAACTCGGAGAACACAATACCGAAATCTTTGGCCGCGTCGGCCTCAGCAAGGCGGAGGTCGAAAGATTGCGAGCGAGCGGCGTCGTCCGATCGAGCCCTAATTGGGCTGGAAATCGCCGATCCCCGGTTGACGTAATCGGCCCCGAGCTCGATCAGCACCAACGCCGAGGTTTTTGCCGCCTCGGCTTCGGTGAACCGGAGACGAAGAAGCTGCGCGTAGAGGGCGTGCTATAATGCAGCGGTGAGATCTCAAAAGGTCACAGACCCCTCACCCGATAAGCCAGTGTTTGACTCCTCTGACTCTCAGTTTTGATTATAGGCGCCGATCGTGCCATGCTCATTGAGGAAGTCGATAAAGCTTTGTGGGTAGGACACAAATTTGACGACGTTTGCCTATCTTAAGCTCCCTGATCGCGCGCTTCTTATTCGGGAGCCGTTCATCTCGCTCATCCTCATGAGCAGGAAGCGATGGGAGTTGCGAGGCACACCAACGAAAATCCGGGGGCGCATCGGCCTCGTCAAGTCGGGGTCGGGCCTCATCCTCGGAGAGTGCGAGATTGTGGGTTGCGACGGTCCGATCGATCACTCCGCACTTCTGAACTCCCCCAATTTATCTTCCGAGGAGAGAGAGGCACTGCGACGGGACGGCCGGCCGCCATACCTCGAAAAAGGCAGCCACACGTCGAAGACGTATGCATGGATACTGTCACAACCAAGAGTATACAGGGAGCCCGTTTCTTATCGACACCCGTCTGGGGCGATCATCTTTGTCGATCTCACCAAGCCGCGGGTGCTTGAATGCTCAGAAGCGTTCCTGTCCGCCGAGGCTCGGCAGCTGCGGCTTTTCTGAGCGCTCTCCAGCGCGACCTCTTCGCCTTCGGGCGCACCGACACCACGCTTGTTACCGTGGGCGAACTCACACTTTTCGTGTGGGACGCAAAGGTTAAACCCATCGCCTCCGAGGCGCTTCGGCATACGTCATTCAAGTTCCGCTTGCGCGAACGAAAGATCGACCTTCATCAGATCGAGGCTTCGCTCCCATCGGACTTCTTCGTACCTTTCACGATCCGTAAGCGTCCGGTTTTGGCCGTGATTAGGGGGATCAGGCGCGATTTGGGCAATTGCGGGCTGACAGGCCCACGGGATCAGGGGGCGATTTGGGTGATTGGGGGCTGGTAGGCCCAGGGCATCAGTTCGGAGATGCGGTTGATCGGGTGGCCGTCGGCGATCCTGGCGAGGGTGTCTGTGAGGTAGGCTTCCGGATTTACGTTGTTTAATTTCGTGGTCTGCAGGATTGGGTACATCGCGGCGGCACGCTCGCCGCCGGCATCGCTGCCGGCGAAGAGCCAGTTGCGTCTGCCGAGGGCAATGCCGCGCATTGCGTTTTCGGCGATGTTGTTGTCGGGTTCGAGCCTGGCGTCGGTGGCATAGCGGGTGAGCGCGGTGCGCCGCTTGATTGTGTAGCGCAATGCCTCCGCCAATGCCGATCGGGCCGAAAGTTTCTTCTCTGCAGCCTGCGCCCAGGTGAAGAATGCATCGAGCAGTGGAGTGGCGGCGGCGCGATGCGCCAGCCGCTCGGCGGGCGGTGCGAAGCGGGCCTTGTCCTCGATAACGTAGAGTTCGGCGATCTGATCGAGCGCCGCCTTGGCGACGGACGACTTCGTGGTTTCCCACACATCGAATATTTTTCTGCGGCAGTGGCTCCAACAGGCGACCTCGGTGATCGCTGCTGTCGCCCGAGCCTCCGGCCCGGTCTGCCGCGGCTCGTAGAGCGCGGCGAACCCGCTGTAGCCATCGGCCTGCAGGAAGCCCCGGAAGCAGGCGAGATGGGCGGCCGGATGTTCGCCGCCGCGGTCGGGGCTATAGAAGTAGGCCGCCGCCGGCGGTGCCGGGCCGCAGAACGGCCGGTCATCACGGACATAGACCCATAATCGTCCGGTCCGGGTGCGGCCGAGGCCGGGTTCGAGTACCGGAACCGGCGTGTCGTCGCCGTGGATCTTCTCGGCGGCAAACACGTGTTGCTGGATCCCCTCGACGATCGGCTGCAGCAGCCAGACCGCCTGGCCGACCCAATCGCTCAATGTCGAGCGGTCGAGATCGAGCCCATCGCGGGCATAGATCTCGCTCTGCCGGTAGAGCGGCAGGTGATCGGTATATTTCGAGACCAAAAGATGCGCCAGCATGCCGGGGGCGGCCCGTCCGCGCGGTGTCGGCAGCGCCGGCGCCGGCGCCTGGGTGATCGCATCGCAATACCGGCAGGCATATTTCGGCCGGACATGCCGGATCACCCGGGGATGTAGTCGAGCACCTCGGTGACGTCTTCGCCAAGCTTGGCCATGCCGCCGCGGCAGACGGGGCAGATGCAGGCCCCATCATCCTCCGGTTCGTGCACGACCTCCTGCCGGGGCAGGTGGTCCGGCAGCTTCTTGCGCTTTGGCTGGGTACGTTCGCGGATCGGCAATGGCCGGTCTTCGGCGACGGCCTTACTGAGTTCTTCTACTTCGCCGGTTTCCAACTCTTCGAGCCGCAGCTCGAGCTGTTCGATCTGCCGGGTGACGCGCTCCGAAGAGCGGCCAAACTGCATCCGCCGCAGCTTGGCGATCTGAAACTTCAGCTTCTCGATCTCCAGGCTGCGCAGCTGAACGGCGAACCTTGCCGCCTGCAGTTCCGCGGTCGCCGCCGCCAGCTCGCTCTGGCAGGCCAAGGCAAAGGCCCGCAGGGCATCGGGGTCGGAGGGCAGATCGGCGGAAGCCAGCGACATGCGCCACCCTTAGCGAAGGCAACCTCGGGTAGACCAGAACAAATCGAGAATCGCTGATATGTTACAACAGCATGGGTCGCGGCGGCGCCGGCGGTGCTATCGTGCGACGCCAGTCCATCGCCTCGATCAGCAGCGCCAATTGCGCCGGCGTCAGCGTCATCGTCCCATCCGCCAGCGGCGGCCAGACGAATTTGCCGCGCTCCAGACGCTTGGCAAACAGGCACAGGCCGCTGCCGTCCCAATACAGGCCCTTCAAATAATGACCGCGTTTGCCGCGAAACAGGAAGACATGGCCGCTGAACGGATCGGCGCCGATGATCTGTTGCACCTTGGCCGCCAGACCATCAAACCCGGCGCGCAGATCAATCGGCTGACAGGCGAGAAAAACCTTGGTTCCCGGTGCCAGGCCGATCATCGCAATCCGCGCACCGCCGACAGCACCCGCCGCAGCGCTGCCTCGTCGACGCCGCCATCGACCCGCACCCGAACCCCCTGCGGCAGATCGATCTCCATCACCCCGGCGCGCTCCGCTAACGCCGCACCCGCGCCCCGCGTGCCGGCGGCGACGGCCGCCATACGCATTGCCGAGGCGTAGGGCTCCGCGACGGTGCCGAGCTGGATAAATTCTGTCGACCCCGGCGGCGGCGGGGCTGAGCCTCGCGCGATCAGCCGCGCCGCCCTCCACGCCGATCGCCAATTATAGAGCAGGCTCTGCGAAATCCCGTGCCGCCGGGCAACCACCAAAACCCGACCGCCGGTCGCTTCCACCTCGGCCAGCAGCGCCGCCTTCTCGCCCGGCGTCCACTGCCGACGACGCTCCACCCGCGCTACAATCTCGCCGTCCACTCCAAAGCTCCTTCTGTACCTCCAGAAGGAGCAAGCTTCCCCCAGTGACCCCGCCTTGACTACGCCCAATAGGCCGGTTCAGACCGGACGCTTACCACGATCCAGTCCGACAATATCCAGCCGGAGATTGTGGTCTGCGAGAAGCACAGCCCAGAAGAGGGGCTTTTCGACTACGTAGCTTTCGGACAATCCGTCGCCGCCGAAGTTGACAAGATGAGAAGCGGCAAATTCCTCGTCTACGACGTGAGCCAGCAACCGCATCGGTTGATGGGAATCATCGGGTTGAAGTCGCCGGTCTATTTCAACGGAGCCCGCGATGCCCATCTTGGATGGCCTCCGCTCTTTCGTAATGACGCTGGGCGCAGGACCAAAAACGAACATAGCTTTTTGCTCCGGAACCGGGCGCTCAAGTCGATTTACAACATCGGTGTCTGCATGCTCGCCAGCCCATATTCATCCCTTCGCGCGGGCCGTCTTCTATCTTCCTTGTGCTTCTCGCCCCCGGTAATCGATCACTTAGAGTCTCGCTACGGAGATCCCGTCCTCGGATTAACGACAACGGGAGGATGGGGCGGGAGCGCCGGGCAATACGAACGGATCCGGTTGGGGACGCCTACGTTGCAAAATGGGCAACGTCCACACCTGTATGCCCGGATCCATGGTGTCCGGCCATCGATGAATTTTCCCCACCATCTGTTCAGCGACCCGGTGTTCGAAACGGCCTTTGCGACCATCAAGGCCAGTGCCGAATCAGCGCGCCCCTTCGCCGCCCACCATACAGAGCCAAACGTGCGACTTGAGATGCTTCGCGTCGCCTGTCGGTTGGTCGGGTTGCCGCGCGTGGCACTCGCGACCAACGTGATCGCCCACTACTTCGGGGCGGTGTCCGGCGCATGCCACAAAAGCCTTAGAAGCCTCTCTAATCTTAGACAACCCCCTGCCGTTCGCACGATCCCCATCCGAGATGCCCTGACGGAGTGGCGGTCGAAATCGCCTTCCCAAATCTTACGCCGAGCCACCGCTCTTCGATTATCCACCGAGGCCACCTAGCTGTTGATGTTCCGCGCCGGCGCGCTTCGGTCGGTAATGTGGGTACCGCACCGGATGTCGCATGACCGATGTTTCCCTTCATGTGTGGCCCCGAGCCAAACGGTTCCACTTCTACCAGGGTTGGACAAACCGCCTGAGCACATACTGTGCCTGAGGAGAATATTGTGGAAGAACAACAGCCGTTCTGGGTTATATTCGATATATGCACCATTCCCGACTACTATGCAGACCCACATAACATCATTGCACTGCCCAGAGGAGCGACTTACAGATACGATTATCAGGAGACGCATTTCTCATCTGAAGCTCTTAAATTAGCTCGCAAAAAGGGTGAGTCTTTCGGAGAGACTGGACGTGGCTATGACGTGGTTTTGGTCTACGCTCAAGACCGAGATTACACAAAGGGAGCGGCGACCCCGAAGCACAATCTGCATACGAATGGATCAATGTTTGTCATGCTGCGGTTGGCTAGTGGATGGCTTCTAACGCTTGTCTCCCACGCTGGACGGCGACGAGGATGGCGTCGGCGGATTTGGTCCAGACGAACGGCTTGGGCTTGTCGTTGGCCTCGGCGATGAAGCGGTTGATGGCGGTCTGCAGTTCGACGATCGAGGTGAAGACGCCACGCTTGAGCCGCTGCCGGGTGAGCTTGGCAAACCAGCCCTCGACTGCGTTGGCCCAAGAGCACGAGGTCGGCGTGAAGTGGAAGCTGACGCGGGGATGGCGTGCGAGCCAGTCGCGCACCTTGGGGTGCTTATGGGTAGCATAGTTGTCGAGGACCACATGGACCGCCTTGTCGGCCGGCACTTGGCGCTCGACAGCATTGAGAAAGCGGATGAATTCCTGGTGCCGGTGGCGCTGCATGCAGCGTCCGATGACCTTGCCGTCCAGGATGTCGAGGGCGGCGAACAGGGTGGTGGTGCCATGGCGCTTGTAGTCGTGGGTCATGGTGGCGCAGCGTCCCTTCTTCATCGGCAGGCCGGGCTGGGTGCGATCGAGGGCTTGGATCTGGCTCTTCTCGTCGAGGCTGAGCACGACGGCGTGGGCCGGCGGATCGATATGAAGACCGACGACTTCCTTGAGCTTCTCGGCGAATTTGGGATCGTTGGAGAGCTTGAACGAGCGCACCCGATGGGGCTGCAGTCCGTGCCCTTTCCAGATGCGGCGCACCGAGGACGGGCTAATCCCCACCGCCTTGGCCATCGCCGGCGCGGTCCAATGGGTCGCCTCATGCGGCGGCTCTTGGTTGGTCAGGGCAATCACACGATCGACGGTCGCGGCCGGCAAGGGCGGGATGCGCGAGGGTCGGGTCTTGTCGCGGATGAGCCCGTCGACCCCCTCGTGCATGAAGCGCTCCTGCCAGCGCCAGACCACGGTTTTGCCCTTGCCGACAGCGCACCTGACCGCGGTCGTGCCCTTGCCCTCAGCGGTCAGAACAATGATCCGTGCTCGCCAGACGTGCTTCTGCCGGCTGTTGCGATCCCGGATGATCGACTGCAAGCGAGCCCGATCCGCCGGCGTGACTTCGATAGTGATCCCTTTGCGCATGCCGCACTGTCGCACAACCTGCACTTTGGGAAAACTCTAATTTGGACTCTTCCGTTAGGTGCGATACACTAGGCTTCGCCGTCTTACTTGCAGTAAGCGGGGATCTTTGGATCGCTTTTACTTCGATATGGAAATGGGCGCCTACCCGCGGGAACCTCAATCTCCCGCACTAAAAGCTATCCTCGCACCGCTCATTGAAACGAAAGATGTCCCGTACCCTGTCTTAGTGGCAACGTCCAACAATTGGGATGCGATGGACTCCATCGGAGCCGAAGATAGCTCGGAGGGATTTGGAGAAGTTGTTAAGATTTTGGGCAAGAGGCCCTCTCAATTTGCTGGCGATTCTTTTTGGCGAATTGCGCGCGTTAGAGAGAGTAATTCCGGGAGAGAAATTGTCCCCAACCCGATAGATGAAATCGAGGCTGCTATTGGCGCAAGCCAAGAAACGCGTGTCGACTGGCAGTATGAGTTTGACGATGTGTCCCAAATTCTCTTAGAGGTCGAGGCACAGGAGCCCAATGAGAATGAGCCGCCAACAATTGGGCAGCGCTATGTGTCATTCGGTGTTACAGGGCCAGCGAAGGATCTCGTGGTGCTTTCACGCGAGGGCGTAACTTTGCGGCGATATGGGGTCCATGACCTCTCTCTATCCATCCAGGCAAGTAATTCACTCAGACCAACTAGCGGAGAACTAACGCTAAGGACGAAACGCCCGGAGCCATCGACAGTCTTCCCGGTGGGTCCAGAGTTACGGGTCAAACTAAGAATTGCCAAGAATTCTGAACGCGCGAAAGGAGCCCTTCTTTTAGTCGCGGTCGGTGCCGTCGCGGGTTTAGTTGCCGGCCTTGCGCCTTTGGAAGTGCAATGGCGGATCGTCGCTTCGGTGATAACCTTTTTCGCGACGCTTTGCGCGGGCTTGCTGTGGAGTGGGACTGTTCCATTTTTTTCAGGACGCCATTGAAAAAGGGGGCAGCAGTGAACGCCGCCAGGGAGTTTACCTATCGCGGGCCGATACGCATCTCAGAGGCTGACATGGACCTTGTCTATGCGGGCAAAAAGCGGTGTACGATCCGCCGAGGTGTCGCCGCGGTCGCCCAACCGCATACCCATCTAGCAAGTCGCTCACGGAAAGTCCCAGTATCCGTTGAGCGTGTAGAGAATACTTTGTTATTTGTAGACCTAACGCTTGAACACGCCCGAGGAGAGGGGTTTGGTACAATATCGGAATTGAAGGAAGACTTGCTAAAATATTATCCTGGCATGAGGGATAATGAGAAAATAACTGTCATCTGGTTCCGACTTTTATGAGGAAACCGACATCCGGAGCCGACCCGCCAAGGCTCGCGCCACCGCCAGAACGCACCCTACCAGCACATGCAGACCAATGACGGTTATTTGATGGTGGGTGCGGCAGGAGAAGCGATCCGGGCGCGTTGTGCCAAGGCGCTGGGGCACCCGGAATGGTGCGAGGACCCGCGTTTTGCGACCAACCGGCAGCGCATGGCGAACCGTGAGGCACTAGAGGCCGTGATGAAGGCGGTGCTGACGACCAAGACCACCAACGAATGGGTCGAGGTGCTCGAAGCCGCCGGTGTGCCCTGCGGCCCGGTTTACGACTACGCGCAGATGTTCGCCGACCCCCAGGTGCGCCACCGCGGCCTCGTGCAATATGCGAGCGACCCGGAACTAGGCGAGGTGCCGCATATCCGCACCCCGGTTCGGATCGGCGAAGGGGTGCGGGTGCGCAACGTCGGGCCCAAGCTCGGCCGGCACAACGCCGAAATCTTTGGCCAGCTCGGCGTGACCGAGACCGCGATGCGGGGATTTCGCACCAAGGGCATATTGTGAAGTCTGCCCCTGTAGATGTCTCCTGCTGGTCCGCTGCGCGACTAGAACCTTCTTGTCGCTTCTGGGCGCCTTGACGAAGCTGCTCTGGCGATTTGGCGCACCTGGCAGAGCCGCCCCAAAGCCTCACCCGAGAGAAATCTGGCGTTGACCGACCAAGAACATTTTGATCCCTCCTTCGATGCTGATTTGAACGCTCCTCCCGAAGGGGCTCCCACGCGCCCCGCGGTCATCACAAAAGACCCCGGCGACCCGCGCGCGGATCGCCGACCTGCAGCAAAATTTCCTGACGCACGGAACCGCCAGCGCCGTCGATCCGCAGCTGCTCAACGGCAACCTGCAGCAATACGCGATGGCGCACGAGGTCGCGGGCGTGGCGGGAGCATGGCACCAGGCCGTCATCGCCATCGGCAATACGATCCGGGCGCAGGCCACAATCATAGGCTACGCCGACTGCTTCGCCTTGCTCGGCGTCGTGCTGCTCGCCGCCATCGTTCCGGTGGCGCTGTTGCGCAAGGGCACGGGCGCCGGTGGGGCAGCACATTAAGCCGATTGCACAAGGGCGGCCAGCTGATCCTGCAACCGCCGGTCAACCTCGCCGACGGCAACAAGGTGCGCGTCACGGTCGACCCGCAGCCCCCAAACCGACCCGGTGATTCAACCTGTGACGCGCCTACAATCGCAACTATCGAGAAGCAAGCGCATTTAGGGCCAGGCGGGAGAGGCGACACATGATCCTGCAGGAGCGCCCTCCTCGTGTGCTAAGGCAGATCGCAAGCCGACGGTTCGATGAAAGAGCTTCCAACGGCGCTCTCGCCTAGCGTAAGGGCTGCGGATGATCAGCCGATTAAAACGCTTTCATGATGGCCTGCGGCCACCTCTAATACTGACTACGATGCCGAGTGGGCGCGCGAGGGGCGGGGGAGTATGACCAGGAGAGCATCTTAGCATAACCCTTCCACCGTCGATGCGGTAATCGCGCCGCCCGCGAGAGCCGAGCTGAACCGTGCGGTCCAGCCGTTTACCAATCGTGAACCGACACCTAATGCTGGTTGGGCGAGTGGCTGGCCGCGGCGCATTCAAAGGCGCGGCGCTCATCGGCGCTTTCGCCATTATCGTCGCAGCCTGGTGGTGGGACGCATCCCTCCTCACGGCGGTTGCGGACGAAAATCTTCAGATCATCAAAATCGTCACCGGCGCATTGCCGTTTGACTGGGGGAGCAAGACCGAAAGCGCGTTGCGAATCTTCGGCGCCGATCGGGCTCTCTTGCTGATCGAGGCCGTCGCCATTGCCAAAGTCTTCCTGCTCGGCATCGCTTACCCTCTCTGCCGCCGGCCGTAAAAGCTAATCAAAAAAAACTTGGGTTTAGAGAAGCAGTTTCCGACCGGGTCGAACACCCCTCACCCAGCTCCGGGTAGGGCTCGGCTGCGCCTCGCCAACCCTTCTCAACCCTCTCCCCGCTTGCGGGGAGAGGGAAGGGTGAGGGTCTACTGTTTCTCCGATGCGACCTGACCGAAAACCTGTTTAGTGCGTTGATCTCGGTCGATTTCGCAGCCCAAATCGATTTTTCTCCGAGAGCTCGGAGAAAAGCGGGGAAATTCGGGCCTCTTTTCGCTCCCTGCTGACGAAGCGCCACTCAGGCTACGTGCAGCACCGCCTTGCCCGCGAAATTGCGGTCGAGCAATTGCCGGGCGACGCTGCCGATCTCCGTCCACGGTGCCTCGACCGCGACGTGCGGGCGGAGCACCCGCCCGGCGACGAGCCCGACCAATAGAGCCAGCCCGTCGGCGGCTGGCTCGACCCGGCGCAGCTCGTGAAAGAGGATCAGGCCGTAGAGCCTCACCCCACCGGCCCTGAAGAACTCGCCGCTCGCGATCGTGCTAGTCGGGGATTCGGAGACGCCGAACGTGACGCAGGTCCCTCCCGGAGCCAGCATCGTCAACGCCGCTGCCAGGGCCGCGCCGCCGAGCGAGTCGACGATCAGGTCGAAGGGCCCGTGGGGTGCGGCGGCCTTGAGGTCGGCGCCGAGCACGATGCGCTCGCCGCACGATCCGGCGATCGCCGAACGAAACTCCGGTCGGCGGATCTGGCCCCAAACGAGCGCCCCGGAGGCGGCGGCGAGCTGCACCGCGAGGTGTCCGACCCCGCCCGAGGCGCCGTCCACCAGCACCTTGCGACCGAGCAGGAGTCCGCCCTGGCGCAGCGCGTGTAGTGCCGTCAGCCCGGCGACCGGCAGGGTTGCGGCCTGAGCGTCGGTGACGGCCTCCGGCAGCGTGGCCACGGAATGGCTCGGGGCGAGGACGCGCTCCGCCCAGGCGCCCGACGCGAGCAAGCCGACGACCCGGCTCCCGATCGGCGGGCCGCTGCCGTTTGGCGCACGCTCCTCGACGATCCCGGCGAAGTCCCAGCCGGGGCGTTCCCCGGCCTGTCCCTGCGATGTGGCGCGCCTGACCTCGCCGCGGTTCAACGAGATCGCCGTCACCCGGACAGTGACCTCATCCGGGACGGCGGCGGCCAGCTCCACCGGTTTCAGGCCAAGCCCCTGCGGGCTCGACGGATCGACGACGACGGCACGAACGGTCTCGGGCATGGGGCCTCCTTCTCAAGCGAGGTTGGCGCTCAACGCCGACAAAGCTACACTCGATTTTGTCTACCAATGCAATCCGGCGGGAGGAACGATCGATGCTCGTCATGAACGTCATTGCCGAGATCCTGAAGAAAGAGGGTGTGTCGACCCTCTTCTGCTTTCCGACGACTCCGATCATCGAGGCGGCCGCGGCAGCGGGAATCAAGCCCGTCATCTGCCGCCAGGAGCGGGTCGGCGTCCACATGGCGGACGGCTTCTCGCGGGTCTCGAACGGGAGTCCACCGGGTGTGTTCGCGATGCAATACGGCCCGGGTGCCGAGAACGCCTTTGCTGGGGTCGCGACCGCCTTTTCCGACTCGAGCCCGGTCGTCTTTCTGCCGCTCGGCCATCCGCGCGAGACCGCACAGCTCTTCCCGATGTTCAAATCGAGCCGCACCTACGCCTCGATCACAAAATCGGTCGAGGAGGTCATCCTGCCCGAGGAGGTCGCCAATGTGATGCGCCGCGCCTTCGCCCAAGCGAAGAACGGGCGGCAAGGTCCGGTCATGGTGGAGATCCCCGCCGACGTCCACAGCACCGAAGTCGGGGTCGATCCAAACCAGTATCGGCCTGTTCGGGTCACCCGGTCGGCCGGCGACGCGCGCGACATCGACGAGGCGGCGGGCATGCTGCTCGCGGCTTCCTGCCCGATGATCCTGGCGGGGCAGGGCGTCTTCTACGCCGAGGCGACCGACGAGCTGCGGCAGCTCGCCGAGCTGCTGCAAGCGCCGGTCATGACCACCTTTGACGGCAAGAGCGCTTTTCCGGAGGATCATGCGCTGGCGCTTGGGCCCGGCGGGGGCACCTTTACCGGGCCCGGACGGCATATCCTGCACAAATCGGACCTGGTGTTCGGGGTCGGCTGCAGCTTTACCCGCCACGGCATCGCCACCCCGGTCATACCGCCCGGCAAAAAGATCATCCACGCGACCAACGACACCCGCGATCTGCACAAGGCCTTTGCGGCCGATCTCGGGATCCTCGGCGACGCCAAGCTCGTGCTCGGCCAGCTGATCGAGGCGGTGCGCGACCGGCTCGGCGGCAAGGCGCGTTCGAACGGTGTAGCCCAAGAGCTGGCCAGCGAGCGCGAGGCATGGCTCGGCCGCTGGCAGGGGAAGCTGCGTTCGGACGAGCATCCGATCAACCCGTACCGGGTGATCTCGGAGTTCATGCGGGTGGTCAACCCTGCCGAGGCCATCGTCACGCACGATTCCGGCAGTCCGCGCGAGCAGCTCAACCCGTTCTACCGGGCGACCCGGCCACGCGGCTATATCGGCTGGGGCAAGTCACACCAGCTCGGTACCGGGCTCGGGCTCGCGATCGGCGCCAAGGTTGCGGCCCCTGACAAATTCTGCGTCAACTTCATGGGCGACGCTGCCTTCGGGATGACCGGCCTCGACTTCGAGACCGCGGTACGCTGCAACATCCCGATCACGACGATCGTGCTCAACAACTCGACGATGGCAATCGAGACCCATGCGATGGCGCTGTCGCACGAGCGCTATCGGGCCCGCGACCTCGGCGGCAACTACGCCAATATCGGCCGCGATCTCGGCGGATGGAGCGAGCGGGTCGAGGATCCCGCGCAGGTCGGCGAGGCGATCCTCCGTGCCCGACGACAGAACGAGGACGGGAAGGCCGCACTCCTCGAGTTCATCACCAGCCAGGAGCAGACCTTCTCGCACCGCCGCGGCGCCGCGGAGTAGGACGGAGGGAGCGTGGCCCCGCGCATCGGTTACCTGCTGCCGACCCGCGAGCGGGTCATGGAGGGTCGCCCCCGGACCGGCCCGTTGCTGGACTTGGCCGTGCGGGCCGAGGCGCTCGGTTTTGACTTTGTGTGGGTCGGCGATTCATTGCTGGCCCGGCCGCGGCACGACCCGCTAACCCTGCTTGCCGCAGTGGCCGCGCGGACCAGGAAGGTGCAACTCGGGACCGCGGTGTTCCTGCCGGCATTGCGCAACCCCGTCGTGCTGGCGCACCAGCTCGCCACCCTCGACCAGGTCAGCGAGGGTCGGCTGGTGCTCGGCGCCGGCATCGCCAGCGACGTCCCGAACATCCGGGCGGAGTTCGTCGCGGCCGGGGTGCCATTCGAAGGCCGGGTCGGCCGCATGATGGAAGGGCTGCGGCTCGCCCGTGCCCTGTGGGCCGGCAAGCCGGTCGATTGGGACGGGCGATGGCGGGTCGAGGGCGGCGTGCTCGGCCCGACACCCTATCAGCCGGGCGGGCCGCCGATCTGGATGGCGGGATCTGTTCGCGCGGCTCTCGAGCGGGCGGCCCGACATTACGACGGCTGGTTCGCCAACGAGGCGAGCCTCGCGCGCTGGACCGAGCAATGGGCCGAGGTGCAGGCGCTCCTCCGCGGCACCGGCCGCGATCCTGGCAAGTTCGTCGCCGCGGTGTACGTGACCCTCGCGATCGACGAGGATGACGGCCGCGCCGAACAGCGGATCGACGCGTTTCTCGAGAATTATTACGGGCAGCCGGCTGCCGTGATGCGCCGACGGCAAGCCTGCTACGCCGGCCCAGCCGCCGGTGCGGCTGAGTTTCTCCGGGGGTTTGCCGATGCCGGCGCCTCGCACATGATCGTGCGCTTCACCGGTGACCCTGATCGGCAGCTCGAGGCGTTTGCCAAGCTACGCGGCGATCTCGGCTGGTGATCAGCCTCAATTTAGAGGCAATCGTTACCGACGGCGCCCGATCAGTACACCGACTAAGACGACGGCCGCCAACGTACCGAAAAGAGCGGCTCTCGAGCTGGTCCGCATGACATGAACCGCAGCATCAATGGCTTCGTCACTGGCCGCAGCCACTCGCGTCGAAAATCGGTGCGTCACAACATCGAAGAGGGAAGCGTTGGGAGGCAGGGGAGTTAGCGCGGCGGATAACAAGACGGAACTGGTGGGCGACGGCGCGGGCGCAGCAACCGGGTTGGGGTAGACGGGAGCTGCCGCCCGTCCGCGCTTCACGCGCCAGAAAGCTAATACCAACATCAGAGCTGCCAACGACGCCGTCACCAAGCCGACTGCGCCAAGCGCCGCGAAGGGTCCCTCGTACATGTCCACCCAGAGGTAGAGACCCGCGAGAGCCACGATAAACGTCAACAGAGCGGCAATCGCTGCGATGAGGACAAACCCCGCAGTTAGGCTAGTTTCTCTGATCTGCTCGCCAAGTTGATGTATGACCCCTGCCTTCAACTCCTCAACTTGCGCGCGGATTTTTACGATCTTCCGATCGAGATCCGCGCCCAGAAGGCGCAATACGGCCTGCAGCATCAGCGGCCGCGCGCGATCAGCCCAATTACGATGCCGATAACAAGGGCGCCGGCAAGGGCCCCGAGCGGGTTCTTTCGAGCAATACCCTCCAACTCGTTGGTAAAGGTCTTGAACTGCTCTGTCGCCGATGAGGCTATATCAGAACCGGTAGTTGCGATACCGCTGGCCGTCGACCCCAGCTGGGAGGCGACCGTGTGACCGACATTGCGCGCGGTCCGCGCCGCCTGTCCGCCCGCTTCCGACACAAATTTCGCAAGGATCTCTTGCATCTTCGCCATGTCCTCGCGAAGGCTGGATACATCCTCCGCCAGACTGTTTCGTGATGTGCTGGAGACGCCCTCCTTGTCGGCACTCATAATGCAGCCCTCCTTAATGACCATGTCACGGCTCAGCGCTCCAGCAGCTCGCGCACCGCGGTGTCGATGAATTTGGCGTCTTCCGGGTTTTGTGCCGGGTTGCCGGCGCGGTGACCCCAGATCGACGGGATCGGCCGCAATTCGGCCTTCGGCATCAGGGCGACTTCGCGGCGATTGTCCTCGACGGTAAAGTAGAGATCGGTCTCTGACGGCATGACGATGGCGTCGGCGGTGATCGCGCCCAGCGCCTTGCTGAAATCGCCAGAATAACGCTCGTTGGCGCTAATATCCGCATGCTGCCAGGTCCACAGCATCGCAAGCAGATCATTGGCGTCACGTCGACGGAACCCCCCCTCCCAATTGCCGACGAGGAAGTCCTCGAGCGAGGAGTAGCCGAGCTTGCGCCATTCTTCCTCGCGGTAAAAGGCCTGGCTCAAACCCCAGCCGGCATAGACGCGTCCCATCGCTTGGAAACCGCGCGTCGGTTGCGTCGCAAACCAGCCGTCCTGCCAGGCGGGATCGGCCGTCAATGCCGACTTGACCCCCTCGAGGAAGACAAAATTGTGAGGCGAGGTCTTCGCCGAGCCACAGATTGGGGCAATCCGCTCCACCCGATCGGGGAACAGCGCCCCCCAGTGAAATGCCTGCTGTGCGCCCATCGAGAACCCGTAGAGGAGCTTCACGTGCTCGACCCCGAAAACTTCCCGCAGCAGCCGCTGCTGGACCCGCACATTGTCGGCCATCGTGAAATGCGGATAGCGCGAGCGATCAAACGGCGCCGGCGTGTTGCTCGGCGAGGAGGAGAGGCCGTTGCCGAACATGTTCGGGATGATGATGAAATACCGCGTTGGGTCGAGCGCCTTCCCTTCGCCGATCGCCCATTCGAGGTCGTAATGCTGTGCCCCGTAGGAGGTCGGATAGACGATAACGTTCGACTTCTGGGTATCGAGCGCGCCATAGGTCTTATAGGCGAGGCGCACACCGCGATAGGTCAATCCTGATTGCAGGACGACATCGCCGGCTTGGAAAATCTGGTAATCCGGCATGGCCCGGCGCGAACCCTGTCTCAACGGCGTTCTGACCCGGGGACGATGCCGCCAGAGTTCAGGCGCCGGCGATGAACGAACGCAAGGATTTTGCCTCGTATTCGATTTCGTCGAGGCGGCTCTTCACCACATCGCCGATGCTGACAATACCGCAGATCCGCCCATTCCGGACCACCGGAAAGTGGCGAATGCGTCGGTTCGTCATTTCGGCCATCAGCTCGTCAACGCTGCTCGTCGGGTCACAGGTGATTACCGGCTGCGTCATCACTTCCGCGACAGTCAGCGACAACAGACCGGAGCCGTGATTGGCGAGGGCGTGGACAATGTCCCGCTCGGAGATGATCCCATCGACCCTCTCGCCGTCTTCGCTGGCGACGAGGGCGCCGATGTTGCGGGAGACCAGCGCGTTGACAGCCGCGCCAACGGTGTCGTCGGGCCGGATCGTCGCCACCGCACGTCCCTTGTTGTGCAGGATTGTTTCGACGTTCATCGGGAAAGCCTCGCAAGTTCTGGCGCGTGCTACGCCGCCTGCCATCGCCTAACGGTCGGAGCGGCCGCAGTCTGGCCACAGTATATGGCGATTTGTCGCACCTCGGGGACGAATTTTAATCGCCAGGCGACCGTGATTTCGGCCAGGGCGCGGCCTCTTAGTGCTGAAAGCCGGTGTCGTACGGCCGGCCGACGAAGTCGAACGCGAAGCCGTTCAGCTCGCCCGCGATCGCGTCGGCCCAGTGGCGAGCTTCAAGACCGCCCTTGTCGTCGCCGGTCTATCGAAAACCCGCTCGGGCAAGATCTTGCGCGGCACGATGCGCAAGATCGCCGAGGGCGAGGGCTATCCGTTGCCAGCGACGATCGACGAACCGGCGGTACTCGCGGAAATCGATAGGGCTTTGGCAGCAGCCGGCTACGCCAAGCGGTAACCGACTCAGGTTTCCAGCGGGTGCACTTCCTGGCCGCCGATCACTGCATCCTCGGCCGGCCGCTTCGCGCGTGTGCGGTTGACCACGTCCTCGAGCTCCGCGAACGTGCAAAGGCCGAGCTCGACAGGGTGGCGTGGCTTGATGTTGGGGCTGTTCCAATGCGTCCGGTCGCGCACAGCGGCGATGGTTGGCTTGGTTGTGCCGATCAGTTTTGAGATCTGCCCATCGGATAGCTCGGGATAGGTTTTCAGCAGGAACATGATCGCATCCGGCTTGTCCTGCCGCTTGGCGATTGGCGTGTAGCGAGGTCCCTTGTGCTTGAACACCTGCGGTGGAAGCGCCCGCGGAGAAAGTTTGAGCCGCGACTGAGGGTCGGCCTGACACCGCGCGATCTCCTCGGTGGTGGTTTGACCGTTGGCCACCGGGTCGAGACCCTGCATCTGGTTCGCCACCTCGCCGTCCGCTATCGCCTGAATTTCGAGCGGATGCAGCTCGCAGAAATCGGCAATTTGCTCGAAGGTGAGAGAGGTGTTTTCGACCAGCCACACGGCGGTCGCCTTGGGCATCAACGGAGCAGCCATGTTAAAGTCCTGCTTCAGGGATTGCCCCTCGCGCTGGCGAGATGGCAATGCCTGAGAATTCAAAAAAACCTAAGCATTATATAATCCCCGCCCGAGCCGAGGGAAGCCAAGAGAGGGAAGAGGGCATGGATGAAGCGGAACTCGAACCGCGCAGGAAGCCGGCGCAGCCAAAGGACCTGACGTTGATGGGGATAGAGGAGCTCGAAACCTATATCGCCGAGCTTGAGGCCGAAATCGCCCGGGTCCGTGTCGAGATCACTGCGAAGCTCGGGCAACGCCGTGGCGCTGAAGCGCTGTTCAAGCGTTGACCGGCCGACTGGTTTTCCCAGAGACTTTGCCCTTGCCCAGCCCCTTCGGTCTGCCCCTCCCGTTCCCTCCCCCGCTCGCGGGGGAGGGCTGGGTGGGACGCTGGGGGCAGGGAGGTGAGCTGCAGCGCGCTATCCCAAGTGCTTGTGGAAAAACGCGGCGACCGGGTCAAACGAAACGTTGGTCGACCGCGCGTCGTTCGGGACATAGACAATGTCGATATCGCCGCCGGCCTTGCGGTAGTTCGAGACGAACCGCTCGGGCTCGTTGCCGGGGAAGCTCGAATCATCGTCGTGATAATCGTGGACGATATCGGGCCGGCCTTGGACCCAGAGCGCCGGCGGGGTCGGCACCTTCTCGCCGCGCTCCAGGAGCAGCATCGGGTTGCCTTCGATCATCGCGGCTTCGGTCTTCCAATAAGTGTCGTGCTTTTCCTTCATGCCGATCGAGAAAGCCGGCGGGTTCGGGCCCTTCTCTAGCTTCTGGGCATTGCGATAACGCGAGAGTGGGTTGATGACCGGCCACGACATCGCGACGGCGCGCACCGTCGCATCGACCGCCGGCGAGCCGGCCGGCAACGGGATCGACGCGTATCTGGAATCATTCGGCCGCATCGCCGCCAGCATCGCGAGATGTCCGCCGCTCGATTGACCGGCGATGCCGATCTGGTCGGGACGGACCTTGAGGTCGCGGGCACGCGCCTTCAACCAGCGGATCGCGTAATTGATGTCGATCAGAGTATTCGGGTAGCCGTCGGCCGCGTGGCGGAAGTTCAACGACGCGACGACAAAACCGTTCTTCGCCAGTGTCTGGTCGAGGCCCTGGGTACCCGTTAGGTCGCCGCTGTTCCAGGCGCCGCCGTGGAGGTCGATCACCGCGGGGAACGGGCCGTCGCCCTTTGGCTTGTAGAGCCGTGCGATCAGCGGCTTGTCGCCATGGCGCAAGTATTCGACATCTTCGGTCGTGAATTCATGATTCGGCATGTCACTCCCTTTCCGGGCTGCGTTCGTGCTGCCGGCTTCGGCGACTGGAGGCCAACCCCTCCAGAACCCCCGAAGCTGACGAGCCAGCCTACTCGCTCCAGGTCAACTGCGAAAGACCGTAAGCGTTACGCGCCGATTAGCGCATGTTCCCGGTGTGGCCGAGCGAATAGCGGCCCGGCTGGGGCCAGACCGTCAGGCCATGCGGCTCCTGGCCGACCGGGATGCTATTGACCGCACCTGTCACGGTGTCGATGTCGTAGACGACGTTGTCGAAGCGCCCCGACAACCACAGCTGCTTCCCGTCCGCGGTCACATTGCCCATGTCGGGGCTACCTCCTCCTGGAATGGGCCACGTCTTCTCGACCCTCCGGGATGCAAAGTCGATCACCGCGATGCTGCCCGGGCCGTGCGGCCGGCCGTGGATCCGATGGGAGCCTCGGTTGGCGACATAAAGTTTCGTCCCGTCGCGGCTGGGGTAGAGGCCGTGCGTGCCAATCCCGGTAGGAATGAAGCCGGCTTGGGTGAAGGTATCGCCATCCACTAGGTACACGCCGTCGGCATGCATGTCGGCGACGTAGAAAGTCGTGCCGTCGGGTGAAATGCGAATGTCTTGCGGCATGCCCCTCTTGCCGAATCGCAAATAGCCGAGCACCTGGTGACTGACGAGATCGACCTTGACCAGACCGCCGCCGCGGAACTCGCATGTAAAGATCGCGTAACGTCCGTCAATCGAGAAATCGGCGTGATTGATGCCCGAGCAGCCCGGAGCGGCGATCGACTGCTGCAGCGCCATCGTGTGCGGGTCGCGAAAATCGAGGCGCTTACGCCGCTCTGCAACGACGATCGCCGATTTGCCGTCGGGCGTGAAATAGAGGTTATACGGGTCGTCCACGGGTATGGCTTGCCCGGATTTGCCGGTCTTGGGATCGATCGGCGTCAGGCTGCCATATCGGCGGCGGGTGCCGTTATTGGCCACCCAAAGGGTCTGCAGATCCCATGACGGGACGACGTGCTGCGGGATCGCACCGACTTTGTAGCGATCGACGACCGCAAGCGACGCCGGATCGATCACATAGACATCATTCGACCGCAAGTTCGGCACGTAGACGCGCCGCAGCGCTCCCTCGACCGCCGGGCTGAACCGGTCGGCCGCGGCTGTACTGTAGATATTAGCCGGGTCCGGCACCGAAGGCATGCCGGGGAGGGTGTCCACCGGACCGGTGCGGACCGGGCGCCGCAGGGCAGAGCTCGGTCGTGTCGTGCGAAGCGCCGATGCAGCCGCTGAGCACGGCGCGCCGGCAGTTTCGCGCGGGCCGAATGAGGGCAGAGCGGCGGCACCTACCCAACCCCACAGCCCGAGCAGCGGGACGAGCCAAAGGGCCGCACGGAACCACTGACCGACGTGCTGACGCACAACGACCTCCGAATACCTGCTTTCAATGCCGGGCGACGGCCTTTTTAACGGCGTCCACGGTCCGCGTCACGATCAGGTCTACGCCGAGCTGTCCCAACTGGGCGCTAGAGCGCCTCGGGTCGCCGTGCGCGCCGTCGCCTGGCTGTAGTCGATTCGCCCTGACCAGACGCGGATCGACGGCGAGCATCAAAGAGGTGTCAGCGAGACCGGCATGAGTGCCCACTTCCTCCTCGCCATAGCCCTTGCCCTTTAGAAGCTCGGGGAATTCCGCTTCGCTGGCGCGGTAATACTCCTCCATGGCGTGGGCGCGGACGTCTGTCGCGGCCCATTCCCGATCGAGCCGCGCGGCGACCGCCTTTTCGTCTCGCTGATAGCCGCCATGATCGCCGAGAAAGACGATGTCGTGGAAACCGGCGAGCTTAAAGCTGCGCGCCGCGAACTCGAGAACTTTCTCGAAAGCGTCCTCCGGCACGGTGATCGTGCCGGGAAACCGCATGTGTTCCGTCGGCGGATTGAAGCCGCCCTCCGGCACGTAAGCGATCACCGGGGCGACAAGAGCGTTGCCCAAGGAGCGCGCAATCTTTTCCGAAAGCAAATGCACGCGCCGGTTATGCTTGCCCAGCGCCATGTGCCCGCCGTTCTGCTCGGTGCCGCCGATCGGGACGATGATCGTCGTCTTGCCCAATTTGACGAGGTCTCGCAGCTCGGTCCACGTCAACTCTTCGAGGAACACCGAATCGGGGGCTTGGGCGCGCGCATTCGACCCCGAAAACAACAACACCCCGATCAGGAAAAAGACCCTAGCCATTGTGCCTCGGCTCGCCGCCTGAGATTGATGATGCACGCCGGATCATTCCTTAACCGGCCGGAAATCAGGTATTGCACGCGGCCGTCAATTATTCATAAGCCGTCGTAAAACGGGCGGAGGCGTTGGCCCTGATCGGTTGGTCGAGCATCGCCATCGGCTCTGTGATGACCGAATCCATCATTGCTCGGGATCGCGAAGGTGCGCCACTTCGGCCCTGTCTCCGCTGCTCTATCGAAGGCCTCCTTCGAAGCCGCCTGGTTGAGCCACCGGCGTCTCGTCGCCTGTCCGATGAGCGGAAGGACCTTCTTTTTGGCAGGCGTGAAGTCGCGAGCGAAACAACTCTCTGCAAGTGATCATTCGCGCCACCGTAAACGAGACCAGCTCAAAGAGGAAATGCGGCAGAGCACCGGAACCGCCTATAATCGGTGTGGACGTACCCACAGCCCCGCGCCGAAGGGTGAGAGGCCGATGGCGCGGGGGGCGATGCAGGACGACGACACGGCAAATCCCGGGATGCTGGGGGTGCTGCAGGGCGAAACATTGTGGGCGAGCAACGCCGGAGCGGCCAACCAGTCGTGCGCCGACTGTCACGGCGATGCGCGAGCCAGCATGAAGGGCGTAGCGGCGCGCTATCCGGCCTTCGCGCCGGCGCTCGCCCGGCCGCTCGATCTCGAAGGGCGTATCAACCGGTGCCGCACCGAGCACCAGGGTGCGGAGCCATTCGCCTGGGAAAGCGAGGATCTGCTCGCGCTGACCGCCTTTGTCGCCTACCAGTCGCGCGGGCTACCGATCGCGGTGCAGGATAATGCGGAGCTGCGGCCCTTCCCCGATATAGGCAGCGAGCTGTTCCATCGCCGCCAGGGTCAGCTGAACCTCTCGTGCAGCCAATGTCATAGCGATAATTGGGGGAAGCGGCTCGCCGGTGCGGTAATCCCGCAGGCGCACCCGACCGGCTATCCGGTCTACCGCCTCGAATGGCAGACCCTCGGCTCGCTGCAGCGTCGTCTGCGCAACTGCATGATCGGGGTGCGCGCCGAGCCCCACGAGTACGGCGCGCCGAAAGCCGTCGCCCTCGAGCTCTACCTGATGGATCGGGCTCGCGGCATGCCGATCGAAACGCCGGCGGTGCGCCAGTAACCAGCACTCAAATTCCGCTGTCGTCAGCGGAAAAAATTGATCACAGCCCGGCTTCCCGCCGAAGACTTTTGTATATCAATTCCTTAGTGTCTTGCTCTGACGTTGCCGGGACGCCCCGACAGCGGAATTCTGACGTCCTTCTGACGCCAAAAGAGGAGAGCGCCGATGATGGTCACGGGTCTCGAAATCCTTCGCTGTGATGCGGGCTGGCGGAATTACCATTTTCTCAAACTCACCACCGACGAGGGCATTGTCGGCTGGAGCGAGTTCGACGAAGGCTTTGGTTCTCCCGGGGTTGGCGCGGTCATCGAGCGGCTCGCAGCGCGGGTCGTCGGACAGGACGTCTTCGACCACGAGCGGATCTATACCGAGCTCTACTGCTTTACCCGGCCGGCCGCCGGGGGTGTGGTAGGCGAGGGGCTGGGTGCGATCGAAAACGCCTTGCTCGACACGAAGGCCAAGGCTCTGGGCGTGCCGTGCTACGTGCTGCTCGGCGGCAAGGTGCGTGATCGTGTGCGGGTCTATTGGTCGCATTGCGCGACCTGGCGGATCAACCATCCGACCCTCTACAAGCCGGCGATCACCAGCCTCGACGGCGTCAAGGCGCTCGGCGCCGAAGTGCGCGAGAAGGGCTTCACCGCGCTCAAGACCAACATCTTTCTCTATGAGGACGGGAGGCCGCGGGGCTGGCGGCCGGGTTTCGGCGTGCCGTTCCTCCCCGAGCTCAATGTCGACAAGCATGTGCTGCGCAACTTGCGAACCCATCTCGCCGCGATGCGCGAGGGGGCCGGACCCGATGTCGACCTCTTGCTCGATCTCAATTTCAACGCCAAGACCGAGGGGTATCTCAAGATCCTGAAGGCGATTGCCGATTTCGACATGTTCTGGGTCGAGATCGACAGCTACAACCCGGCCGCACTCGGCTATGTCCGGCGGCAGAGCCCGCATCCGATCAGCTCGTGCGAGACCCTCTTGGGACTGCGCGAGTTCCTGCCCTATTTCCGCGAGCAGGCGATGGACGTCGCGATTATCGACGCGGTATGGAACGGCGTATGGCAAGCGATGAACATCGCCAACGCCGCCGAGGCGTTTGAGGTCAACGTCGCGCCGCACAATTTCTACGGCCATCTGGCGACGATGATGAATGCGCATTTCGCCGCCGCGGTCCCGAATCTGCGCATCATGGAGATCGACATCGACCGCCTCTCCTGGGACGACGAAGTGTTCACCGCCGTGCCGCAATTCGAGAACGGCCATCTGGTCGTTCCCGCCACCCCGGGCTGGGGAACCGAACCCAATGAGGAGGCGATCAAGGCGCACCCACCAAAGGGGCCCGGGGGCTTGCTGCACTACCGGCAGTCTTGAGCGGCGCGATAGCAACCGTCTCGTCGCCAGGGCCTTGTTCGGTGCGGAACTCGTAGAACTGAGCCGGCGTTTGCAAAAGAGGAATAGTCAAATTTCTTTGAGAGAAGCCACATGCAAAACGCCAATCACTTGCGAGCACAGGCACAAAGGTGCCGTGCCTTGTCGAAAAGAGTGCTTCAGGCCGATTTGATCGAACAATTACGGGTTTGGTCGGTCGAGCTCGCTGACGAGGCCGACACGGTGGAGCGGCGCGCCGCCGAGAGTAAAGATCATCATACCGGTCTAGCACTCGGCGACCGCAACGAGTGATCTTGTACAATTTGCCGCCAGTCAGCTGAATTTGCCGCGGCATTCCCAGGTTTCGAGAAAACGCCGCGGCGGCGCGGTGCTCAGCACAAGTCTAGGACAGGCGGATGCCTCACAATCCCGTCAGCGGCAAGAACAGCGGCATATCTGCGGCGGACACCGAAACGGCGCGCGAACGCCGTCCGGCGCCGACGAGAAAATCAGCCATGCCGTTGGGCTCAACGCCGCCAGCAATGGTCCCGTTCCTCCTGCACTTCCTGGAGCCGGTGCTCGAGTCTTGCGCGCTCCGGCCCGTAGGGCGTGTAGGCCACCTGTTCGCGAAGCTCGTGTTCTCTGTGCCTGAGGTACTCACAGTGCTCCGCGTAGTTGGACGGAGGCGCTTGCCCGTACCCTGGCGGCGGAGGCGGCGGCGGAGGTTGACCAATCGTGACCTGGCCAAATCCTGGCACCCCGATTTGAGCTTGCGCAAGGGCTACCGGTGAGAACCCGCAAGCCAACACAAGCGCGCTGAAACCAGCAATCGCGACCTTCATAATTATCCCTTTCCCCAAATCAGTTGTTGTTGCACAACGCGCGAATTCGCTGATCTGTTCCCGCCAAGGGCGAACAATCTTATCGATAGCACTTCTTGCTTACCGGTGACCTAACGTCCGCCGGCGCCCGATGGGCGATCTGCACCAGGACTGCCGCAGATCGGGTCCGCGCATACGCCATGATACAACACTACGATAGCGCGACAATTTGCATTGACGGACACAACCGTCCGGCTGCTTGAACGATCGGTTGAGCGATTCGAGGCGTAGCTGCCCTGCCGCTTAAGTATGTATCCGAAAGGCGACGGAACGCATCGTCGACTATAGCGTTCACAGGTGGGGTTGGCGATCCGCCAACACGGTAAGATGGGGTCGGGTATGAGAAGATTAATCCTTGGCGCGGCGTCGGTTTTAGCGCTAGGCATCGGTGGCGCTGCTCTGGATTACGCGGCCGACGCGGCCAACAACAACGCAGCCGATCCGGAAAACATGCCTGCGGCATCCGAAACTTCACAAATTTTGCCGAGGATCGGTGGCGACCTCTGGAAAGACGACATCCGGTGGGCACAGCTGGAGCTGCGAAATAAGGGGCTCTATCACGGTTCGCTTGATGGTGTGGTGGGTCCTGAGACGAAGCGGGCTATCGACCAGTTCCAAAGGAATAATGGTCTGAGCCGGACAGCAGTGCTCGATGCGCAAACCTTTGATGCGCTAACCGGGTATCCCGGCATTGGCGAGGGATCCAGTACGTCGCCCGAGACTAAGCACGCCAGACCGATGACGGAGCCGTCCGCTTCGAGCAATTTGGGCAATTAGAGCATTAAAAAATCGATCTAGTACGTAGCTGCAGAAGTTAGTGTACGTGCTCCCAACTTTTCGTCATGCCCGCGAAACCGGGGACCCAGGGCAAGCGCTCCGGACACTGCCCTGGATGTCCGCTTGCGCGGGGACGACGAACAAGGTGGCGTGGCATACGCTGACTTTCGCAACGGGATACTAGAGCATAAAAAACCCACCTGCGGGAGCCTGTCCTCGCGGCTCGTGCTGCCTATGCTGCGGCTTGCCAATGTCCAAAAATGACACGCCGAAACGCGGCAAATCTGGTAGTCGCGCAAATTCGAGCGGCTCGAGCGACATCATCAGCTGGCTGGGATGAAGTAAGAAACCATCAGATTATCGCCAATGCTCTGCACAGCGAGATGTGCTAATCTGACGCGATTGTGATGGTAATATCAATTAATATATTGACAATAAGCTGATCGTCCGGTAGACTGCTTACATCAGGTTCGCGGAATGATCGGCCTCGGGGTGGTCGAGCCGAAGCTGCGGCCGACGCCAACGGGGCGATGGAGATGTGGGACGCTTTTCACTACAGCGAGGTCTTCGCGGGTCGCTTCAACGGGGAGGAGTGCGAGCGCGTCATTGCGCTGCATCAGGGAACGGGTGCGGTGCAGAGCAGAATGCCGCGGGGCGACGGCGCGTTCATCAGGGACAGTGATCTATTCTGGGTTCCGCGGACGGCGGAGACCGAGTGGATATTCGCGCGCATCTGGGAGGTCGCCACTCTCTACAACTCGCGATACGGCTTTGAGCTCTTCGGAGAAATGGGTCAGCTGCAGCTAACCCGCTATGCCAAGGATCAGCTCTACAACTGGCACATGGATCTCGGCGCCGGTGCGATGAGCTTGCGCAAGATATCGGTGGTCGTTGAACTGGCGGCCAGTGGATATGAAGGCGGCGGGGTCGAAGTCTTCTATGGCGAGGGGAGCGGCAACCGGATGGCCCTCGGTCGGGGAGACGTGCTCGTATTTCCGTCCTTCATCATGCACCGGGCATTGCCCGTGCGGAGCGGTACCCGTTGGACTCTGGTCTCGTGGCTGACCGGCCTCGCCTCCCTCAAGTGAGCGGCCGGCGCGGTCAAGAATGATAATCCAGGTCGCCGACGCGGTCGGTCCCGAGGATTGTCGTCGGCTCATGACGATATACGATCGACATGTCCATCTGACAAAGGTCAGAGATCAAACAGGATGTCCTGTCGTCTATTGGCCTCTGATTCGCGATGCGGCTGACGCCGCCGAAATCGGTCCGCGTCTCGTCGAAGAATGCCTGTGCAATATTGGCAGTCAGCTGCGCTTTGCAGAGCCGCTCTATCCGGAGACCGTGATCCTGACTGCGATGGGTAGGGGCGGTCGTCATGGTCGACATGCGGATAATTGTCGGCAGAACGAACATGGCGATTGGGTCGCCAATCACACGCCCCAGCGTGACGTGTCTGCGATCTATTACTTGAACGAGGCATTCGAAGGCGGCGAAATCGTCTTCGAACTCCAGCAATTGGTGGTCGAGCCGCGCCGCGGCCTTCTCCTGGCCTTTCCCAGTGACGCCGACCACGTGCATGAGATCCTTCCCGTGCGCGGCGGCGTTCGATACACGATGGCTATTTGGTTCACGAAGCAACAACGCTTCGGAATGGCAGATTTCCCTTAAAAGATGGTGGAGCACTGAGCTTCTCCCAACCGCCGCCGTTAGGCGAATTTCACTCTGACCTCAATTCTTGCTCTGACCTCAATTCTTGCCAGTTTTTGCATGACCGTCGGCGAGCCGCTCGGAAAAGCGGGCGTTCCTGGCCTTTTGCAGCTTCTAAGCGTGCCCCCAGAGCCGCTTCGACGCGATCGCCGCGCCCTCGACCATTGCGCCGAGTTTCTTGAACGAGATGTCCGGGTCGATCTTGCCGTAGCCGGCAAAGGTGCCGAAGCCGCAATCGGTGCCGGCGATCACCCGCTCGCGGCCGACGATGTCGGCGAATTGGCAGATGCGCTGGGCGACGAGCTCCGGGTGCTCCACATAATTGGTCGAGGTGTCGAGCACGCCGGGTATCAGGATCTTGTCATCGGGGAGTTTTACGCCCTGCCAGACCGTCCATTCGTGTGCGTGCCGCGGATTGGCGGCCTCGACGACCAGTGCCATCGGCTTGGCCTTGACCAGGACCGGGGCGACCTTCTGGAAGGCAATATCGTGGTCGTGCGGCCCCTCGTAAT
Organism: uncultured Alphaproteobacteria bacterium; assembly: GCA_963703745.1. Classification (GTDB taxonomy): domain Bacteria; phylum Pseudomonadota; class Alphaproteobacteria; order ATCC43930; family CGMCC-115725; genus AP-15. The sequence goes on from CAVPFL010000007.1 coordinate 309,240, forward strand.
TGCCCCAGCAGATGTGGATGCGCGCGCGGTCGGCCGGGACATTGCGCAATGCATGGTTCAGCACATCGACGTGGAAGGCTGCGCGCTTCACAAAGTCCAATTCACTCAGCTCCTGAAAGCTGGTGTGACGCGCCATTGCGAGATCCGGGCAATCGAGCTGTAATACAAAGCCCGCATTGACGATCGCTTCGTACTCGTCCTGCATTGCCGCAGCGATGGCTTCGACATAGGCCTCATGCGAGGGATAATGCCGGTTGGTCTGGAACACCGGAACAAGCCCGGGCGAGGCCGCGGTCATGAAACCTTCGGCGACCTGGACCTGGGCCAGCGCGTCGCGCAGATTGGCGAGATCGTGCTCGAGCGGCTCGCGATCGCGCACTGCGATGGGTCCGACGCACACCGCGCGTCGCGCGACATTGGCACCGGTCATCCGCTCATAGGCAGCAAGAAAATTCGGGTGGTCGCGCGTGTCGAGCCGCGGCTTAGCCGGTTCGTGGCCGGCAAACCCCGACAGCCTGTCGGCAACATAGGTCGAGTAGCCGGGCTTCGACATCTCGCCGTCATTGACGACGTCGATACCGGTTTGCGCCTGCCGCCGGACGATGTCGAAAACCGCCTGCCGGGTCAGGCGATCGAGTGCCGCCTGGTCATAGGGCTGGCTCTGATCCTTGCGCACCAGCAATTCCCTGAGCTCGGGCGGTCGCGGCAAGCTCCCGACATGGGTCGTCAGAATGCGGTCCTGGCTCGTCTTCATCGCCATTCACCCCCATATGAGACGCCGCAGAATGCGCCGGTTCGGCCCTCGCCGGCAAGTCACGGCCGGCGTCCGGAACACCACGCGCCGGCTACGCGGTACCGGCGATATCCCTGAGAGCCGGAAGAACAAGCTCGATCTGTTCGATCGGAAGACGGGGCTGGGACGGAGCGAACCGCATATAGGCCGCCAGCTCGTGCTGAGGCAAGCGGCCGACGATCCGACCGATATCGGCGAAGCGAATTCCCTGCCGCAGCAGATAAACCAGATAAGTGTGACGAAGCGTCTGTGGCGCGACCTCGTCGGCGCCATCGATCCCGGCGTCGTAGGCTGTGTACATGACGAGGCTGCGGATGTCGTCCAGCGGCAAAGGACCGCCCGACGGGCTGCGTAAGACCGCGCCCGCCGCCTGCGGTTGCAACGCCCGATTTGCGATTAGCTGGCGAAGCGGCTCGTTGAGCGGCAGGGTGCGGGGAGATTCGCCGCTCACCCGGATCGTGCCGGCATCGAGGTCGATCTGATCCCAATTTAGAGCCACGATCTCTTCGGCGCTCAAGCCGCTGAGCAGACCCATCAAGATCAGACGCCCGTCATCGTTTGTCGCCTGCATCAGGGCAGCGATCTCCGCGTCGGTCAATTCACGCGGTGCGGAATCGGGCGCCGGCAAGCGGGCGGCCTCCGCCGTGAGCAAGGGAGGTGAGGCGACTGCGGTACCCCGTCCGACCGCCACCGGCCACCACGGCCGCTGCACGGCAGCGGCAGTTTCCGGCGCGGGGCGCGAAAAAAACTCGACCAGCCATATGGCGAGGAACCCGAGCGCGAGCGCGGCACCCAGGCTGATGCCGGCGTCGCGAGCATAAAGCGGGCGCCACGGCAATTGCGGAACACTCGCTGCTTCGAGGATTTCCACCTGCGGAGCGACTTGGCTGTCGCTGGCTTCCAGTCTCGCCAGGCGGTCCGATGCGGCGCGGTGCAACTGTTCGAGATGCGTGAGATCCTCCTGCATCGCCTTGAATTCGCCAAAACGCACCATGAAGGTCTGCGCGGCATTTTTGTTTTCATTGATTTGCTGCTGCAACTGCTCGACGGCTTCGCGGGCGGCGGTCACTTTTCCTTCCGCCTCGGCAACCGCGGCTCGCTGACGGGCAGCGCGCTCCGTTTTGATCTGCTGCTCGAGATTGTCGAGCCGGGCTCGCGTCGCTTTTGCCGCCGGGTCCAAATCCATATACTGCGGCGTGAACCGCTGCTGCAGATCATGCAGCTCCTCGCGCAACTGCGAGGCGCGCTTTTCCATGTCAGCTATCGTCGGGTTGTCTTTGGCGGCGACGAGCCCCTCGCCCGCCGCGGCGCCGTTTCGGGCTGCGCGCAGCTTTCCTTCGGCCTCCGCCAATTTGCCCTTGGCCTCGTTAAGGGCAGTGCCTAGACCTTTTGCTGCGGAGAGCGGCTGGTTCTCATCTCGCTCCGTCGAGACGATATCGTTGCTCGACCGGAACGCGTCGACTTCCTGGCGTTTGACCGCCATTTTTTGATCCAAGGCTTGGACCGATTCGCGTAGCTGGTCGGCGTCGGTGCCTGTCGATTTTTGGTAAGCAGCCGCTAAATGCTCCTGGTAGACACTGGTCAAAGTATTTACCAGTCGCGCCAGGAACTGGCGCTGCGGACCCTCGGCGCGCAGCAGCACCACCTCGGTGCCCTCGACGGTGTCGGTGCTAAGCATATGGCGCACGCCGTCGACTGCATCGCTCCCGATATCAGAAGGTAGGTCCCCGGATCTCGACAGCCGCTCGACGACCTCCTCGATCAGCGGGCGGCTCGTGAGGACTTGAACTTCCGCAAGAAAGGAGCGAGGGCCGCGCGCTGTACCTCCGCCGGTCTCCGCTCCGGTTTTCGCGCCCGCCGTGTCGTCGACGGGTGTTGGTGTCGCCGAAGCCGGTGTGATCTCTAACCGCGCGGTGGCCCGATATTCCGCCGGTTGCATGACCGTATAGGCTAGCCCGAGGACCAACACCGGGAGGCAGACACACAAAAACACAAGGAGACGGCGGCCGCGGGGTTTGCCCACCGGGGGTTCCTGCAGATCCGGCGAAAACACGCCGAGCGAAAATTCTCGATCGTCCCGTAAGTCGGGAAGATTAGGCATGTCGACCGATCTTCGTGTGCCGCCGGCCCGCCGGCGGAGGCAGGTATGATAGCAGATCGCGGCGCCACCGGCGCGGCTTGCCGGCAACCCGCCGCAGGCTTTACCCTGTTTGCCTGAAAATCGTCCCCAGGAGCTAGGGAACGCCCGATGATCTGCGATGTCCATGCGCACTATACGCCGAAGAATTTCAGCGAGTTCATGGGGGACCGGTTTGCCTCGCCGGTCCATCTACCGGTCAAGCGCGGAATGGCCCGCCACCCGTTCTCGGATTCGCCGGAGGACATCGAGGGCCGGTTCAGGCTGATGGATGAGGCGGGGGTCGAGAAACAGGTTTTGTCGCCTAACCATCCCCCTTACCTCGCCGACGAGGGGGAGTGCGTCAAAGCGGTGCGAATGCTAAACGACGGCTACGCCGACCTGGCGCATCGCTATCCGCAGCGCATCGCCTCCTATGTGATGCTGCCGCTGCCCCATATCGACGCGGCGCTCAAGGAGATGGAGCGCGGGTTCGATCAGTTGGGGTGTGTCGGCGTCAACATGAACATCGTCTGCCTCGGCCGCTCTATCGCCGAAACCGAGTTCGAGCCGATTTATGCCGAGATGAACCGGCGCGGCGCCGTGCTGTTCGTGCACCCGGCCGGATCAGGGATCTGCTCGCCCTTCATCGTCGATTACAATTACCGGGGGTCGGTCGGCACCTCGCTCGAGGATGCAACCTTTGTCTTGCACATGATCGCCAAGCAGATCCCGTACCGTTACCCGAACATCAAATTCATCGTGCCGCATCTGGGCGGGCCGATCCCGATGCTATTGAACCGTCTCGACAAGCAAGGCCAGAGCCAGAGCGGCCACCCCAACCTCGCCGAAGCGCCGAGCGTGACGGCGAAGAAGTTCTGGTACGACACGGTGTGCTACGGTTCGAAGGCGGCCTTCACCTGCGCCTTGGAGGCGTTCGGGGCGGACCACCTGGTTACCGGCAGCGACTACCCGGTGTTACAGGATTACGAGGCCTACAAGGAGACTTTCGCCTATATCGAGCGGCTGGGTCTGCCAAAGACCGATACCGACAAGATCCTGCACCACAACGCGCAAGCGCTGTTCGGTTTTCGCCACTAACCGAGGGACCACCGGGTCAAAAACATAGCAGCGGTGTCAACCGGCGTTGGGAGCTGGGTGATCGTGAACGCTGCAAGACCGAGCCGGCGGCAAATCCTGCTCGGCACAGGAGCCATTGTCATGGGGCAGCCGGTTCTGACGACCGCAGCGGCCGGGGCCGACTGGCTTGCGATTTCTCCGAGCGAAGCGGGCTTCACATCCGATCTTGAAGCGCTGCTCGACAAGGCGATCAAGGAGAAGCGCGTTTGGAATCTCCATGGCGTCGTCATCGTGCGCAAGGGCCGGCTGGTGCTCGAGCGTTATTTCGAAGGAGAGGACAACGCGCGAGGTAGCCCTTTGGGCACGATCGCCTTCAAGGCCGATACCCTGCATGATCTGCGTTCCGTGTCGAAGAGCATTGTTGGCCTGCTCTATGGCATAGCACTCGCCGACGGAAAAGTGCCGCCGCCGGAGGCGACGCTGTTTGCCTCGTTTCCCGAATACGCCGACCTCGCCGCCGACCCCGCCCGCAACCGCTGGACCATCCAACATGTGCTGACGATGACGATGGGGACGGACTGGGATGAACTGAGCGTTCCGTATTCCGACCCTACCAATAGCGAGATTGCCATGGACATGGCACCAGATCGCTACCGCTTTGTCCTTGGCAGGCCGGTCGTCATGGAGCCGGGTAAGCGCTGGGTTTACAGTGGCGGCGCCACCGCACTGTTGGCGCGGATCATTGAGAACGGTACCGGGAAACCATTACACGAGTTCGCGCGCGTGACATTGTTCGATCCTCTCGGTATTGGCCCGACGGAATGGTTTACCGATCGCAGCGGCGAAGCTATCGCCGCGTCGGGCTTGCGCATGACGCCGCGCGATCTGGCCCGCATTGGCTTGATGATGCTGAAGGGCGGTATGTGGGGCGACCTGCAAGTCGTGCCGGCACAATGGATCGAGCGTTCGACCACGTCCATGGTCGATGTCGACGAGACCCGCCAGTATGGCTACCAATGGTATCTGGGAAAATTTGCTTTCACAGTTTCAACCGGGCCGCGGTGGGACCGGTCGCGGCTCGAGCGCTTCTGGAGCGCGATCGGCAATGGCGGCCAGCGGCTCTTTGTGTTTCCCGGCCTTGATCTGGTCGTGGCCGTAACCGCCGGCAATTATGATACGCCCGACCAGTGGGTTCCGCCGACCCGCGTGATCCGCGAGGTGGTGCTGCCGGCTATCGCGTAAGGCTCGGCACGCATCGTATGGCTTACTTAACGAGAAGACCAGGAGTGCCAATGGGGCCGACAATCAGCCCGATCTACCGCTGGCAGGTGGGCGAAATCGAAATCACTCGGGTTCTCGAGTTTGAGGGTGCGCTGTTCGAGCCGGGCGTGATCCACCCCGAGACGTCCCCCGAGATCATAGAGCAGCACCGAAGCTGGCTCGAACCGAGATTGATGGACCCCGCCAGCGGTCTCCTCGTCTTCGCGTTTCACAGCACGATCATCAAGACGCCGCGCGCGACCATCCTGGTCGACACCTGCTCAGGCAACGACAAGGAGCGGCCGCACAAGCCGCGGTATCACAGGAAAGAGTGGCCCTATCTCGCCAATCTCGCCGCCGCCGGCTTTGCCCCCGAGGACATCGACTATGTGCTGTGCACGCACCTTCATGTCGATCATGTCGGTTGGAACACCCGTCTCCTCGGCGGCCGGTGGGTGCCGACCTTCGCGAACGCTCGCTACCTTTTCGCCCGCCAGGAATGGGAGCACTGGCGGGTCGCCGAGCTGCGAGGTCGATACACTACCGATCCATATTATGAGGACAGCCTATTGCCAGTGATGGAGAGTGGCCAGGCGGAACTGGTCGCCACCGACTACGCCTTTGACGACAACGTGTATATCGACCCGTGGCCGGGGCACACCCCGGGTCATGTCTGTGTTGTCGTTCGCTCTCGGCAAGCATCAGTGGTCCTGAGCGGCGACATCATGCATACGGCGCTGCAGTGCGCGGAGCCTCAACTCAACAGCTGCTTTTGCGTCGACCCGGAACTGGCACGAGCGACCCGGCGGCGCTTCCTCGAAACCTTCGCCGATGGCCCTGCTATGGTTATTCCCGCTCATTTCCCCACCCCGACCGCTGGCTGGATCCGGTCGCACGAAGGATCGTTCCGCTTCCATTTCGACAGCCTCCGGTGATCGATCTCGTCGGCATGAGCGCTCGCCGCTCGCGTCCTCCGGCATCGCTATACGTCGCCGGGCCGTTCAGCATGGGATATGTCGACTTCTTTACCTTCGTGATCCCGCTTTACGCATTGTCGTTGGGACTGGACGCCTCGGAAATCGGCATTCTGGTGGGTGCGCGGGGAATCCTGGCCTTGTTTTTGTCGATCCACATCGGCGTCTTGATGGACCGCTTCGGGGCGCGCCGCGTCACCTTGTTCTTTGTGTGGATCGGTATGGGCTTGGCGCCGCTCTTCCCACTGGCGACGGGATTCTGGCTCTTGCTGATGCTGCAGCTGGTCAACGGCGCCGCAGTTTCTTTCACCTGGTCGGGCGCACAGACCCTGATCGCCCAGCTTTCCGAGGGCGATGCTGGTCATATTGGCAAATTCAGCTTCTTCGCTCGCATGGGCTCGACGACAGCGCCCATTTTTGCCGGTGCGGTGTGGGATTTTGGCGGCGCTTGGCCGGCTTATCTGCTTGGCGCTGCGTGGGGCGCGGTGTTGACGATCGCCCTGCTGCGCACGCCCGAAGCCGAGAGCTTTGAGCCATCGTCGCGGGGCGGAACGGGACGAGCCGGGTTTCGCGCCCGCGACGCCTTGCCCAAAGCTTCCGATTACATCAGCTCGATCATGCTGATCGTAATCCCGGCGGTAGCGGTGTCAATGGCGATCATGTCGATGCGCAATACGACGTACAGTATTCAGACCTCGGTCTACGTCGTTTATCTCAACGCCATTGGGCTCTTCGGCACGACGATCGGCATCCTGTTCGCCATTGTCGAGATTGCGAGCGGCTTCGGCGCCTTGTTCGCCGGGCGTGCAATGCGACTAGGCGACCCGCACCGCGCTATGCTGAGCGGCACTGTGCTGTCCATAGTGCTGATCGCGATAACGCCACTTCTCGGCGGGATCTTCGTCTTATTATTGCTGGCGCAGGCAGTGCGCGGCTGGCTGGAAGGATTGATCCAGCCGCTCATCCTATCGGTGCAGGCCAGGGCGGTCGGCCGCCATCAGCAGGGCGCGGTCGTGGGTTTGCGCCAGACCGGACAGCGGCTCACCTCGATCCTAATCCCGCCGCTGATGGGCGCGATCGCCGACCGATGGGGGGCCGCCGAGAGCTTTGTCATTCTCGGCGGGTTGTTGCTGCTCTTGTGCCTGCCCCTGGCAATGATCATCCGCCGCGCCTCGCGACCGAACGTAAGATCCACCGGGACCAAACGATTGCGCCGATCGGACCCATCATGAGGAAGAATTTCGCATCGCGCGCCAGACGCGTTCCGAAGTGGCGGGCATCGGTATATCGGTGACGCCGAGCGGAGCGAGGGCGTCGAGGATCGCGTTGATCACGGTTGGTGTGCTGGCGATCGTGCCGCCTTCGCCGACGCCTTTGACACCCAATGGGTTGGTGGTGCTGGGGACGGGATTAAAATCGCCGTGGATCGCCGGTAGCATGTCGGCGCGCGGAATGCCGTAATCCAACAGCGAACCGGTCAGCAACTGACCGCTGTCGCGGTCGTAGACGATGTCTTCAATCAGTGCTTGGCCGACGCCTTGGGCGACGCCGCCCTGGATTTGCCCCTTCGCCAATAATGGGTTGATCACGGTGCCGATGTCGTCGACGACCGTGTATCGGTCGAGCGCCACTTCGCCGGTCTCGGCATCGATTTCGACCTCGCAGATATGGCAGCCATTGGCGAAACTCGGCAGGCCCGGCGAGAAGGCGCCGGCACCCTGCAGGCCGACGCCGAGCTCAGAGGGCAGGCCGACCGGGATGAACGACATCTGCGCGACCTGGCCGATCGGCATCGAGCGGTCGGTGCCGGCGATTGTAAAGGCACCATCGGCAAAGGTGATGTCGCCACTGTCCGCCTCCATGAAATGCGCGGCCAAGCGCTTGCCGCGCTCAATGACCTCACCGGCGGCGGCGCGCAATGCGCTGCCGCCAACGATCATACTGCGCGAGGCGTAGGTACCGCGGCCGATTGCGACCTCGTCGGTGTCGGCCTGTGAGAGATGGATCTTGTCCTCGGGCACGCCGAGCCAGTCGGCGACCATTTGTGCGTAGCTCGTCTCGTGCCCCTGGCCATGCGACAAGGTGCCGGCGACTATCGTCAATTCGCCGCTGGGGTCGAAACGGAAACGCAATTCCATACGCTCATTAAAGATCCCAGTGTTCTCGACGTAATAGACGATACCCCGGCCGCGGTATTTCGCGTGGGCTTGGCTCTCGGCGCGGCGCACGGCGTAGTCGTCCCCAATCGACCAAAACCTGGCACTTCGCCAATGCCGCGGCGTAATTGCAGCTACTGCGTGCGAACCACGCGCCGGCTTCGTTGTCTGTTCCGATTCGCGAGGAAGGAGCGAGCGGCCTGCCGAAGCAGACCATCCGGGAAGCGCCCGTACACCACTGTTCTTGGCGTGCGGCCGGGGACGGGACGAACGTCAGGGCCTGGCCAAATAAACGCATTGGCTTCCGTGGTGACGATCCAGGAAGGTGCGTCATCGAGGCCGATCCGTTGCTTCACGTCTCGGGGAATAGGAACGGCGTCCTCCGGAGCGGTGCTTGGAGCGTGGGTGATGGCGAGGACGAGGACTTCGCTGGTCCCTTCATCCGGCCTGGGAGATACAGCGAGCACAAGAGCGGGGCGGTCCTTCTCGCCCTCTTCCCGCCCGCGAGCATTCTCGTCCGCCCAGAGATAGGCGTATCGGATAACCGCTCCCGGCTCTGGCGGCGGAAGACCTAACAAACGTCATCCCTGGCAAGCGCCTCGATCGCGGAAAGGAAATGGTCCGGGGTATCGGCAGCGAGAAATGCCTGCTGATCGCGTTCCTTCAGCCGTTCGTATTCTTCGATGGAGATCAGGACGTTGCGCGGGCGTCCATTCTTGGTGACCACGACCGGGTCGGCTAAAGCGAGATCGCTATACCGAGAAAATTTGCGCACGAACTCGCCAGCAGTTATGAAGTGCTTGAACGTCATGGGGCACTGCCTCCCTCGCCTCCATTATGCGTATAGTATGCAAAATATGGATCATTCGGCAGGCGTTCAAGCGAGATTCCGGAGAGGCCCGATCTCGGAGACGCGGCTGCGGGGGAGAGCCGGGATCGCACGTGCCCTCTATTTGACGGCGACGGGCCTGCGGCTGCGGATTTTATTCAAGCCAACTCCGCGAACTGACCACTTTTCCTCACGGAGTCTCAGGGAACTGCTGTGGCGGAAGGCGCTGCGCTTTTCCGCCCTCCGATTGCTGTGACGCGCGGAAAAGGTGATATGAGATCATGGCGGAGGAGTTCTTCGCGGCAGGGAGGTGATCGAATGAGGCGCCGAGATTTCATAACCCTAATTTCTGGCGCTGCTATTGCATCAACCTGCTGCGCCCATGCTCAGGAGCCCGCCAAGGTTTGGCGAGTGGGCGAGGTGCTTCCGACGACACCGGAGCGGGGAGGATACTTAGCGCAAGCGATCGAACAGTCGTTGGCTGACCTAGGTTATGTTCAGGGACGGAACATCCTGCTTTCGAACCGATTTGCGGGCCCGCAGCCAGACGAATTGCGAGAGGTTATCCGTGACTTATTGCCCCAAATCGACCTGTTGGTTGCCTGGGGCACAGTGGGGGGAGCGGCAAAGGAAGTAGCTGATGATATGCCCACGGTGTTCGTGTCCGTGGGTGCTCCGGTCGAGATTGGGCTCGTCCAAAGTCTCGCGCATCCCGGCGGAAATATGACCGGCATAAGTTTTGAAGCAGCGACGGAGACAATGGCAAGAGACTGCAAATTCTAAAGGAAATCGTACCGGATCTCAAACGAGCGGCGGTGCTGCGAGCGGTTGGCGATCCAAACGTCGCATTTGCAATGAGGTCGCTAGACGGGGCAGCTCGAGAACTCGGGGTCACCCTTGTCCTCGTGGATATGAAATCAGTTAACGACCTCGACACAGCGTTTCACAAAATTAAAGATGGCGCGGTCGAGGCAGTGTTAGCGATTGCCGGAGGCCTCACCTTTACCCTCGGTCCCGAGATTGCCGATCGCGCGCTCGCAGTCCGACTTCCTTTGTGCTCTCCGTTTAGGGAGACGGTGATTGCCGGGGGATTAGTGAGCCTCGGCCCTGATTATTTGGCAATGGCCCGTCAGGCAGCCACACAAATCGTTAAAATCATCAAAGGGGACAGCCCAGCCGAAATTCCCGTGGAGCAGCCCGCGCGATACGAGGTTTACATCAATTTGAAGACCACGCGCGCAATAAACCTTACCATCCCGCCGTCATTGCTCGCCCGCCGACGAGGTCATTGAATGAGCCGTAGCGGCCGAGTTTGTCCCCTTGCGTGCGCCCCGCGTCGCGCGCCAAATGCGTTCGGGGGTGGCGGGCATCGGCACATCGGTGACGCCGAGCGGAGCGAGGGCGTCGAGGATCGCGTTGATCACCGTTGGTGTGCCGGCGATCGTGCCGCCTTCGCCGACCCCTTTGACACCCAATGGGTTCGTGGTACTGGGGACGGGGCTGAACTGGGCACGGATCGCCGGTAGCATGTCGGCGCGCGGAATGCCGTAATCCAACAGCGAACCGGTCAGCAACTGACCGCTGTCGCGGTCGTAGACGATGTCTTCAATCAGTGCTTGGCCGACGCCTTGGGCGACGCCGCCCTGGATTTGCCCCTTCGCCAATAATGGGTTGATCACGGTGCCGATGTCGTCGACGACCGTGTATCGGTCGAGCGCCACTTCGCCGGTCTCGGCATCGATTTCGACCTCGCAGATATGGCAGCCATTGGCGAAACTCGGCAGGCCCGGCGAGAAGGCGCCGGCACCCTGCAGGCCGACGCCGAGCTCAGAGGGCAGGCCGACCGGGATGAACGACATCTGCGCGACCTGGCCGATCGGCATCGAGCGGTCGGTGCCGGCGATCGTAAAGGCACCATCGGCAAAGGTGATGTCGCCACTGTCCGCCTCCATGAAATGCGCGGCAAAGCGCTTGCCGCGCTCAATGACCTCGTCGGCGGCGGCGCGCAATGCGCTGCCGCCGACGATCATACTGCGCGAGGCGTAGGTACCGCGGCCGATTGCGACCTCGTCGGTGTCGGCCTGTGCGAGATGGATCTTGTCCTCGGGCACGCCGAGCCAGTCGGAGACCATTTGTGCGTAGCTCGTCTCGTGCCCCTGGCCATGCGACAAGGTGCCGGCGACTATCGTCAATTCGCCGCTGGGGTCGAAACGCAGTTCCATGCGTTCATTGAAGATGCCGGTGTTCTCGACGTAATAGACGATGCCCCGGCCGCGGTATTTCGCGTGGGCTTGGCTCTCGGCGCGACGCACGGCGTAGCCGCCCCAGTCCGCCAAGGCCTGACATTTGGTCAGCGCTGCGGCGTAATCTCCGGTGTCATAGCTCCAGCCTGTGCGTGTCTGGTAGGGGAACGCGTCGGCCCGGATCAGGTTCTTATTTCGTAATTCGGCCGGATCGAGGCACATCTCGCGCGCGGCCCGGTCAACGAGGCGTTCGATGATGTAGACGGCCTCGGGGCGGCCGGCGCCGCGATAGGGCGCGGTCGGCGCGGTATTGGTGAAGACGAGGCTGCTCGTCACCGCCACCGCGGGGATGTCGTAGGCGTTCGGGGCGAGCTGCAGCGACAGCAGGATTGGGATGCACCCGGCTCCTTCGATATAGGCGCCAACATTGTGCGAGCCGGTCCAGCGCAAGGCCAGAAACTTGCCGTCCGCGTCGAGCCCCAGCTCGGCATTGACATTCTGGTCGCGCCCCTGGGCGTCGCCGAGCAATGCCTCGGAGCGCGACGCGATCCATTTGACCGGCCTCCCGACGCGGCGAGCGGCCCAGACAACGACGGCCTCTTCGGGGTAGACATTGCCCTTCATGCCAAAGCCGCCGCCGACATCGCGGGCAACGACCCGGATGCGGCGCTCCGGCACGTGCAGGATTTGATGCGCCAGGATCTGGCGCACCCCGTGCACATTCTGCGTGCTGCTGTAGAGCGTCCAGCGGCGGGTTCCCGGATCGTAGTCGCCAATGCAGCCGCGCGGTTCCATCGTAACGGCGGTTATGCGGTTGTTGTAAAGCGAGAGCCTGGTGATGTGATGTGCCCGTGCAAAGGCCGCATCGATTGTAGCGGCATTGCCCATGCGCATCGTAAAGGAGGTGTTGTCTGCCGCACCCTCGTGGACCGGCGGCGCGCCGACGCGGAGCGCATCCTCGGAGCGCACCACTGCGGGCAATACCTCGTAATCGACCGAGACCAGCTCTGCCGCATCGCGCGCGAGCAATTCGTTTTCGGCGACCACGACGGCGACGCGCTCGCCGACATAGCGGACGCGGTCGATGGCCAGCGGCGGGCGCTGGGTGCGGTAGCCCTTGGGCCCGCCCATATCGTCGGCCATCACTTCGGGATCGAGGGTGCCCAGGCCATCCGCGCTCCAGTCCTCGCCGGTCAGGATAGCAAAGACACCCGGTATTTGTTCCGCGGCAGCCTTGTCGATGGCGCGGATTCGCGCATGAGCGTGCGACGAAAAGATGAAGACGGCGTGCGCCTGGCGGGCCAGATCGATGTCCGCGACATACCGCGCGCGCCCGGTCAGAAAGCGGACGTCCTCCTTGCGCGTGACCGGTTGTCCGATGCCAAAACGCATGATGGTCCCTTCGTTCTTTCGGCCGCGAGGCTACACTACCCTCCCGCGCAGACGCACGCGGCTATTTCTTGGCATCGGTATAGGGATAGGCCACGCCGCCGGTCTTATATTCTGACGGCCACAGAATTGTCTGCTTGCTGTCGTCTTTGAATTGGTCCAGACCGTTGCCGGTAATGTCGTGGAACTGGATCTCCAGGACCCGAGGCTCAGCCCATTCGCCATTTGCGCCGAACTTGATGTCACCGACGATAGTCTTGAACGTGCTCTGACGCAGGTAGTCGGCGAGCTTGTCTTGATCGAGGCTCTTGGTGGCATCGACCGCCTCGGCGAGCACTTGAAGATTGGCATAAGCAAAAGGCGGCAGATAATAACCCAGCGGGTCCACTCCTTCGCTCGCCGCCTTTGCCTGATATTTCTTCAGGAAGTCGAGGACGCCCGGAAACTGCAAGGTCTTCGCCGGTTCCCAGAAATCGTAATTGACAATGCCGTTGAGCTGCGGGCCGAGCTGTGTCTTGATCGAGGCGTATTGCAGCCCGACCAGGCCGCCGCCGAACAATTTGCTTTTGAGGCCGACCTCGTTTGCGGCGCGCACTATGCCGACCGCATCGGGCGGATAGGATGCGCTGAAGACAACATCGGCGTTGGTGGCTTGGATCGCCTGCACGATCGGGCTGTAATCGGCCGTGGTCGGCGGATAGGTCTTGTCGTAGACGATGTCGAGCCCTGCGGCCTTGGCATTAGCGCGTGCACCGTCGGCGGCGTTGCGAGCAAACTCGGCGTCGGCGGCAATGATGGCGAGGGTCTTTGGTTTTGGGTTCTGCGCCGCCGCCAGATCGAAGAAACCCTTGGAGAAACTCTGCTCCGGGCTGGGTCCGCCGGTCGGTACCATCGAGAAATATTTCGGGTAGTGGAACTCGCGATTGACGTCGAGGCCGAACAGCCCGAAGAACGTCATGTTGTGCTGGATCACGATCGGCATCGCTGGCGCCAGCAGGTTGGTGCCGTAGTCGCCGACCACCAGATCGACCTTGTCGACATCGAGCAGCTTACTAAAGATGCCCGGGACTGTGGCTGGGTTGCTCTGATCGTCGTAATAGACGAGCTTGACCGGGCGCCCCAAGAGCCCGCCCTCGGCATTGGCTTCGTCCTCCCAGATTTTCATCGCCAGCAGTGCGGCTTTGCCGCTGGCCGCAAGACCGCCGGTCAACCCCATGCCAAAGCCGATCTTGATCGGCTCGGCGGCTTGCGCTTGGGCGGCGATCAAGCCGCCGAGTGCCAACCCGGTGAACAGGCTCGGCAGCAATATTATTGTCTTGCGCCAACTCGCCATCGTCCCGCTCCTCCCCATTCGGATCGATTGCCCAACTCCTGATTAGGCTCAAAAATCCTGCCCGCGGCAAGTGGCGGCTTCATCAGCGGGGTGCAGATCACAGCCCGAGATAGAATTTGCGCACGAGTTCGTTGTTGTTGAGCTCTTCGGCCGAGCCGCCTTCGAAGGCGATCTTGCCATGGACGATGACATAACCGCGATCGGCAATGCGGACCGCTTGGTTGAAGTTCTGCTCGGCCATCAGCACGGTCAGCTCGTAGCGCTCCTTCAGTTCCTGGATCTTTTCGATCGTGCGCTTGACGAGGACTGGGGCCAGACCGACCGAGGGCTCGTCGATCAACAGGATTTTGGGTGCCGACATCAGCGCCCGCGCCAAGGCCAGCATCTGCTGCTCGCCGCCGCTCAAACTACCGGCGAGCTGACGCCGCCTTTCCCTGAGGACAGGGAAGGTCGCGTAGGACATGTCGAGGTTGCGCGCGATCTCGGCGCGCGCCGCCGGCCGGAAGGCGCCCAATAGCAGGTTTTCTTCTACCGAGAGCTTGGGGAAAAGGCGGCGGCCTTCGGGCACCAGGCTGATCCCCAGATCGACGATCGCCTCGGTGGAGCGGCCGACGAGGTCCACCCGCTCGCCGTCGATCTCGGCGACGATCGATCCCGCGGTTGGCGGCAGGATCCCCATCACGCATTTCATCAGGGTGCTCTTACCGTTGCCGTTGGTGCCGAGCAATACCACGGTCTCGCCGGCCGCCACCGTCAGCGAGACATCCTCGAGCACGCGCACCGCGCCGTAACCGGCGTCGATGCCGGAGATGCTGAGGCTACTCGCCAAGATAAGCCCTCTCGACCTCGGGATTGCGGATCGCCTCGTGCGGCGCGCCGTCGGCGATTTTTTGCCCGGCGACCAGCACAACGAGCCGGGTCGAAAAGCTCATGACCGCGCGCATGATGTGCTCGATCAAGACGATCGTGATGCCCTGCTCGTTGAGCCGCACCAGCACCACCAGGATCTCCTCGACCTCCGATGGTGAGAGACCCGCCATCGTCTCGTCGGCAAACAGCAACCGCGGCGCGCTCGCAACCGCGCGGGCGAGTTCGAGCTTGCGCATTTCGACCTGGGTCAGATCACGCGGCAAGCGGGTGGCCTTGTCGGCAAGTCCAACATCGTCAAGCAGTGCCAAGCAGCGTTCGCCGATGGCACCGTCCGAAAGCCTCGCCCCGGGCCGAGCATTGACAGTGTAAAGCAGCGGTATACGCAGATTATCGGCGAGGTTCAGACTGCGAAAAGGCTTAGGCAACTGAAAACTGCGGGCGAGTCCCAGCCGCGTGCGCCGGTATGCCGGCAGGCCATCGATCGCGCGGCCGTCGAAGATGATACTACCACTGTCGTGGTGCAACGCCCCGCACAGGCAGTTGACGAGCGTGCTCTTGCCCGAGCCGTTCGGCCCGATCAACCCGAGTCGCTCACCGGTGCTGACGGCGAGATCTATGCCTTCGAGCGCGACAAAGCCGCCAAAGCGCTTGCCGAGCCCGCCGACCTCGAGCAGCGCCGGCATCAGCGGAGCCTCGCACGGCGGCGCGCCTGGATCAGCCCGACGATGCCATTGGGTGCAATGACCACGAAGGCGATCAACAGCACGCCGACGATCAACAGGTTCAATGCGGAAGAGATCGTCACGGTGGCGAGCTGCTGGATCGTGCCCAACAAGACCGCCCCGATCACCGGGCCGATCCAGCTGGTCATGCCGCCGATCAGCGGCATTGCCACGCTGTTGACGGCGTAGGAGAGGTTGAAGCTCGAGGCCGGGTCGAGATAGGTCACGTAATAGGGCAACGGCGCGCCGGCCATGCCCATCAGGGCGCCGCTGAGAGTGGTGGAAATGAGCTTTAGCCGCAATGTCGGTACGCCGCCCGCCTCGGCCGCCAGCTCGTCGTCGCGGATCGCGTTGAAGCCGAGTCCGAGCCGAGAATGCTCGATCGTCCGCGCGATCGCCACCGAGACCCAGACAAGCATCAGCATCAACGAATAGAGGTATTGGATATAGCTGCCGTAGAGCGGCGCTTGCTGCGGCCGGATAACGTAGATGCCGCGCGAGCCGCCAACGTAATCCCAGTTGACGATAAAGGTCTGCGCCACGATCGCCAATGCGAGGGTGGCGATTGCAAAAAAGACGCCTTTCAGCCGCAACGTCAGATAACCCATTCCGAAGCCGAGGATCCCCGACATCAGGCCGCCGACCAGGATCATCACGGGTACCGGCACCGAAGTCAGCTTGTGGAGCACGACCGAGCTGTAGGCACCGACGGCAAAGAAGGCGCCGACCCCGAAATTGGTGTAGCCGGTATAGCCGCCGAGGATATTCCAAGCGGTCGACAGCACGATGTATTGCAGCACGACGTACCCGGCGAAGAAAAAATATTCGTTGGTGAAGAAAGTGCGCGTCAGCACCAGCAGCGCGGCAGCGACGAGAAACGAGACGCCCCAGAATTTGGCGGTGGCCATCGTTGTATCAGCGCCCACAGCTCCTCTCCCGCACCGCGGGAGAGGGAGGGGCCGAGCCCCAAGGGCTGGGAGGGTGAGGGTCTATCCGCCTTCGAGTGCGCGCAGAATGGTCTCGGTCACCCCACTGGTATTGGCGAGAACGTCGTGGTTCCAAAAGCGGATCACCCGCCAACCCTGGCTTTCGAGCCAAGCCGTTCGGCGGATGTCCGCCGGGTCGTCGGCATGCTGACTGCCATCCAGTTCGATCACCAGCCTGCATTCGGTGCACGCAAAGTCGACGATGTAATGACCGATCGGATGCTGTCGGCGGAACTTGTATCGTAACAACCGCCGATCGCGCAGTGCCGACCACATACGCCGTTTTGAATGGGTTGAGGACTGGCGGAGTTGGCGGGCCTTTTGGCTGGACATCGATGAAAGTTATCGGCCCTCGGTAAAGAGATTGCTGAGGTTTCCCCCTCACCCGGCTCGCTGCGCTCGCCACCCTCTCCCGCGGTGCGGGAGAGGGGATGTTTGGGTGCACCTTGACCACGTTCAGCGTCCGAGGATGCCGGCGGGACGAATGGCGAGTGTCAAAAGCAGGAAGCCAAAGGCGACCGCCGGCGCCCAGGACGGCCCGTAGAAGGTCGCAGTGATGCTCTCGACGATGCCGATCAGCATCGCGCCGGCTAGCATGCCGGGAAAGCTTGTCATCCCGCCGAGCACGCAGATTGCAAAGATCCGCCCGATATAATCGCGGCCGACCGACGGCTCGACCGGCTGGATGATGATCAACAGGGCGCCCGCGACCGACGCGGTAGCGATAGAAATGCCGAAGGCGATCCGCTTGATCCGACTCGGGTTTGCCGCCATCAGCTGCAATGCCAGCCGGTCCTGCGATACGGCGAGGATCGCGCGGCCGATAAAAGTGCGCCCGAGAAAGAGCTGCAGCACCGCGAGCATCACGAGCGAGACCAGGCACGGGATCAGCATGCGCAACGGCAAGTCGACAAAACCGAAATGCAGGCTCGGACCGATATAGGGCGCTTCGACAAAGCGGTAGTCGACGCCAAAGACCAGGATCAGGGCGACCTCGCCGACAAACAGCAGGCCGAAGAAGAAAGCGAGACCTTGGATCAATTCTTCGCCGCGCCGCTCGAAAGCATAGAAATAGATCTGATAAACCAGCATGCCGATCAGAAAAAACACTGGCACCATGACCACGCCGATCAAGATCGGGTCGATGCCGAAATTCGAATTGACGATATAGGCAACGAAGGACCCCAGCATGATAAAGGCCGGGTGGGCAATATTGACGATGTCGAGCATACCGAAGGAGATCGTCACGCCAACCGTGACCGCGGCATAGAAGCCGCCGAGCAGCAGCCCGGCGACGACCGCGTTGATCGCCAGGTCGAGCGAAAACATCCTGGCCCACACAAAAAAGACCCCTCACCCGGGAGGATGAGGGGTACGAGCAGAAAGTCCAGAACCTTGTCGTCGCAGAGCTGTCTTCGCGCTCCGCAGCCTCAGGGACGCTTCTGCCTAGTCGCTGTCCGGGTCGTCTCTTCCATAGATCGTGATACAACCGGTCAGGCAGTTCGGAACTGCGTTGTTCGCCGGATTTGGCACGAACACATGGTTAGTTCCGGAAAAGGCGGCCACCGAATGCGAGGTCCCGGCGGGGTGCGGGTTCGTATCCGGGGAAACCACGGCCGGCACATTAAATGTCGGCACCCGCTGGTCCAAGGTTAGGCTCAATGCGTCGACCACGTCGAGAGTGGCCGCACCCTGGGCCGTAAGCACAGGCGCTGTCAGAGCCGTCCCCAATGGGGGACGCGCCGGGGTGATCGCATTCGGCGCGAGATTGCTGCCCGAGGAGGCGGCGTAATAGTGATTATCGCCTGCGTTGAACCAGGCTTCGTCCCCAACACCCGCGCCGAGCACGTGCGACAAGATCAAGCCCGTTTTCACGTCGAGGATTACCAATTGAGGCGCTGCGGTATCAGCATTCCTGTCCGCATTCCCGGTCCATAAGGTGCCGTTAGTAGCCCAGATTGTATTGCAATTGGCGAGCAGCTCCCCTTTGGAGGGGTTCAGCGCGAGACCGGCCGGCGAGCAGAATGTGAGGGTCGAAAGGATCGCGACCTTCCCGGCTTTCGTGATGCTGATGATACCGCCGACCGTCGGGTTCGCCCCGATTTGTGGGATCGATTCATAGAACTTTTTGGTGCCCGGATCCCACACCGGCTGTTCCGCGCCGTTCCGCGCATCGACGCCGTTGGCCGCGTTATAGATTATATTCATTCCGCAGGTCAGGGCGCCGGTCGTCTGGTTAACAGTGATCAAGGTGCCGAACGGCGGGGATGCGGCGTTGTTGACCGCCAGGATCAGCCCGTCCTTCGGATCGTACGCCAGTTCGTCCGCACGGGTGGGCTCGCCGACCTTCGTAGTACACTCGCTGACGGTCTGAGGCGGGTTGAACCGGAGGTCGAAACTGAGCACCCGGCTCGGGGCGTCGGTCACAAAGAGCCACGGGAACGCCGCCACGACGCCATTGGGGCCGGCGCAATCGTTGGCTCCGGCAGGTGGGACGCAGGGTGTAAACCCGGCGAACGGCGCGTGGCCGTTGTTCGGGAAGATCTGCGTGATGATCGACTCGGCTGAGACGTGGTCCACGGCCTTGTTAGAGCGATCGGAGAGAAAGTAGTCCCCGGTCGCCTGGTCCACGAAACTGATGTCAAAAGAGTACATTCCGTTGGTCGTGTTGCCGGCGGCCACCGGCACCGCAACACTGCTGAGCAGACGGACGGCCGGCTCGGCGGCCCATG
Organism: uncultured Alphaproteobacteria bacterium; assembly: GCA_963703745.1. Taxonomy (GTDB): domain Bacteria; phylum Pseudomonadota; class Alphaproteobacteria; order ATCC43930; family CGMCC-115725; genus AP-15. The sequence goes on from CAVPFL010000007.1 coordinate 328,723, forward strand.
CGCCTGTTCCGGCTGCTAGCAGGCCCGCCACAATACCCAAGGCTATGGACCAGAAAGATTTCCTGAGCATATTTGTCCTCCCATCGCTTTGTTGCTCAACCGAAACAGGCAGGATTGCCATTCAGCGGTAGAAAAAATATCAAGTCATATGGCAAGGTCAACATATTTTTGACCATGTTTTGACGCATTTTGCTGGCGTGGATGCAGGCTAGGTTGTGGAAACATTTCCGCTACATTGGGATTTTGTAACTTGACATCTTGCAAATCATGTCTGTGGTGTCCGATACGCCGAATGGCGAAACCGATGTTGGGGGGCGAGCCGCTGCTTGAAGATCCTGCTGATTGAGGACGACCGAGAGAACGCTGACTACGTCGCGAACGGCCTTCGCGAAGAAGGTCACCTGGTCGCCCAGGTGGCAAGCGGTGCGGAGGGCCTTCTTTGCGCAATGGGCAATGGTTTCGATCTGCTGATCGTGGATCGGATGATACCCGGCCTTGATGGGCTCAATCTCGTCAAGAGCTTGCGCGCCGCCGGCCATCATACGCCGGTTCTGTTCCTAACCGCGCTCGGCGGTGTCGAGGACCGGGTCTCGGGCCTCAATGCGGGAGGTGACGATTATTTGGTGAAACCTTTCGCCTTTTCCGAGCTCGTCGCACGGGTCGCAGCGCTAGGGCGAAGGCCGCATACGACCGCCGCCGAGACTCGTTTTCGCGTGCTTGATCTGGAACTCGATCTCCTGTCGCGCACGGTCCGGCGTTCTGGGGAGTTGATCGACCTGCAGCCGAGGGAATTCCGTCTGCTCGAATACTTGATGCGCCATGCTGGCCAGGTGGTCACGCGCACAATGCTGCTCGAGCACGTCTGGGACATTCATTTCGATCCGCGCACAAACGTGGTCGAAACCCATATAAGCCGGCTGCGCACCAAAGTTGACAAAGGCTTCGAGGCGGAGTTGATCCGCACGGTTAGAGGGGCAGGGTATTGTGTCCGTAGCCCTACCTAGAATCTTGCGGACCTCAAGCTTTCGGCTGACCTTGCTTTACGCAGGGCTGTTCGGCTCCTCGGCGCTGATCCTGCTCGGGGTCATCTATTGGTCGACCGGAGTGTACATGTCGAGCTCGCTGGATGCAGCGATCGACAGCGATATCACCGAGCTCGAGGATAATCTCGGGGTCGGAGGAAGTGAAGCGCTCGCAGTACAAGTCACGGAACGGTTGCGACAAGCGCCGCATGGTCCAATGTATTATCTTTTAGAGGACCCCACAGGAAAAGTCGTCGCTGGAAATGTGCCACCTTTTAATGGTGGAGAAGGACGTTTTGATCTGAAAGTGCCTCGACCCGGCTCGCCGAGTGTGGCTGTCCACGCCCACGGCATTATTTTAGCGGATCACGAGTATTTGATGGTGGGAGTTGATGCGCTTCCGCGCCGCGCGATGCGCAAACTTATCCTGCAGGTATTCGAGTGGAGCTCCGCCGTCACTCTGGTGCTGGCCTTCGCCGGCGGGACTGTGATGAGCGGCTGTCTGCTTCGGCGGATTGAAACGATCAGTCGGGCAGCGCGTGACATCATGGCCGGCGACTTTTCCAGAAGAATCCCGGTCCGCGGTACTGCTGACGAGTTTGATCATCTGGTCGCGAGCCTCAACGCCATGCTCGAGCGCAATGAGCTCGCAATGGAGAGCGTGCGCCAAGTATCAAACGATATCGCACACGATTTGCGCACGCCGCTGACCCGGCTGCGTCAGCGGCTCGAACTCGCACATCGACGAGCGCGATCGGTGGATGAATGGCGGCGCGCCGCGGATGGGTGCATCTCCGACATGGATGCGATCCTGGAGACCTTCGGCGCGCTGCTGCGCATCGCGCAAATAGAGAGCGGAATGCCAACCTGCCGTTTCACCAAGGTGGATCTCTCGGAGTTGCTGCGCACTGTGATCGAGGTCTATCAGCCGATGGCTGAGGAGAAAGACCAGCCGTTTACGGCCGATATTGCGTCCGGGCTTATGGTCTGGGGGGACCGAGAGCTCTTGGCACAAATGGTCGCAAACGTAATCGAGAATGCGATGAAGCATTCGCCCGCTGGAGCATCCATCGGACTTATGACTATTCGGTCGCCAAGCGCGATAGCCGTTACCGTGATGGATAGCGGGCCGGGAATTCCGGTCGCGGACCGCGGAAGTGTGTTTCGGCGCTTTTATCGACTGGAAAGCAGCCGCAGCACGCCGGGAAGCGGACTTGGCCTCAGCTTGGTCGAAGCGATCGCAACGCTTCATCAGGTGAGCATCGAGCTGACCGACAACCGTCCCGGCTTGCAGGTCACGCTGCGGTTTTTTGTGGCTGATCAACGTTTGCTTACCGGAAATCGCTTCGGTAAGCACCAGATGACAGGAGAGCCATCGTCAGTCGAGCGATACGCTCCCGTCCTCTATCGAGATCGCTACCGACTGGCAGCTCTGGAGCAGTTCAAGGACACCAAAACGGCGGCGATCCTCGAATCTGAGGGATATCAGATGGGCGAGGTGGTCGAACCCTACGCGAACGTCAAGAAATAGTTGTTGCGCCGTCGGCTGCTCTTGTCCGTAGTCAGGGCGGGAGCAGCGGCTCGCCGCGCATGTATTTGCCGCGGCAGAACAATAATGTGGGCCTGTTGGTATAGGCGTAGCGCTCGACGTGCCCTATGAAAATGATGTGGTCGCCGCCGTAATGGCGGTACTCGTTGCGGCATTCGAAATGCGCGGCGGCACCGATCAATACCGGCGCGCCGCATTCGGGGATCATGTGGTCGATCTCGGCGAACTTGTTGTCGTGCGTCCGGGCGAATTTGTTCGACAGCTCGATCTGGTCGTAGGCCAAGATGTTTACCACGAAATGCGAGCCCTCCTGGAAAGCCGGCAAGCTCTGCGCGTAGAGCGAGGCACTCCACAGCACGAGCGGCGGCGTCAACGACACCGAGGTAAAGGAGTTGGCGGTCATCCCGTAGAGGCCGCCATCGGCGCCGCGCGCGGTGATGATCGTCACACCGGTGGCAAAGGCCCCGAGCGCATTGCGGAGATCGCGCGAGTCAAAGGCCTCGCCCGAAGTGCTGCGCACCGGTGCGGCGTGGCTGCCGGGAAAATCGTCGTCCATGACCCGGCCCTCAGAGCGGCGCATCGGGCGGCAATCCGAGCGCAACCCTGCCATAGACCGCGCCGCTAACGCTCCAATTCAGCACGTAGTGGGCATTGGCCGCGTGGACGTCGCGGAATGCCCGTTGGATTGGGTTTCTCTCATAGATGGCCCCCCCGCCGCTCGCGGCGAACAGCAGGTCGACCGCTTTGGTGCACAAGGTCGCGGCAAATGCGCCGTCACGCCGGTAGCGCGCTCGCTGTTCGATGCTGGGAACGACCCCGGCTTCCGTGATCCGCGTCGCCTCGTCGCAATCGCGCAGCGCGATCGCCTCTGCCGCATCGGCGAGCGCCGCCGCCTCGGATAGATCGACCTGGATATTGGTGAAATCAGCGATGTTTCGACCGGTATAAGCGCTGCGGCGAATGCGGGTCGTCTCGACGAAGTGCTGGATTGCGCCCCGAGCGATGCCCAGCAAAACGCCGGCGATCGCGAAGCCGAAGAGACTGATCGCCGGCAGCTTATACAATGTCCCCGGATTGAGCTCGCTGCCTCTATTCGGGCCGCCCTTGATCCGCTCGATGGCGAGGGTCCGGTACGCCGGGACAAACACATCAGCGACCTCGACATCCTTGCTGCCCGTGCCGGCGAGACCGATTACCTGCCAGGTGTCGATGACCGAGTAGTCGCTGGCCGGCACCAGGAACATGCGCGGCTCGTTCTCTCCGGTCTCCTCGTCGCTGACGACCGCGCCGAACATGTTCCAGGACGAAGGATCGATCCCGCTCGAAAACGGCCACCGGCCGCTTAGCCGATAACCGCCTTCGACGCGCCGGGCGCGGCCACGCGGGAAGATCAGGGCGGAGCTAATCAAGCTATCCGGCGATTGACCCCAGATTTCCTCTTGCGCCTCGGGATGCCACATTCCCAAAAGCCAGTGATGGGCGGCGAGGTTGGCCAGTACCCAGGCGGTCGAGCCGCAGCCTTGGCCGATCACCGCGGACAGCTCGAAGAGCGAGCGGTAAGGCAGCTCGCTACCACCGACTCGCGCCGGCTGAAGCATCCTGAAGAGGCCGCTCTCGTGCAGATCGGCGATCGTTTCGTCCGGCAGGCGTCGCAGCTGTTCGGCACGCGGCGCACGTTCGCGGAGCACCGGAACGAGCGCTTCGGCGCGCGCCTGAAGCTCTTCGAAGCGCGGCGGTTCGCCGCGCTGGGTCTTCGCCTGGGGCATTGCGATCCTCTCCCGGATAGGCCAGCCTGTCTCAGTTTACTCGCCGCGTCGCAACTCGGCGAGATCTATCCAATCTTCTCTCGAATAGGCCGACCGAATGCTTAAGGAACTTGGTTTGGCGATCGGCGTGATCGGCTTGGCGGCCGGTGTGTCATCCGCGGCGCAGGCGCAAGGCGGCGTGCGGGTCGGTACGCTCACCTGCAATGTCGCCAGCGGCTGGGGCTTTGTCTTTGGCTCGTCGAAGGCCCTCCGCTGCATCTTTGCGCCGGCACCGGGGCGAGGCGAATTCTATGCCGGCACGATCAACAAGTTCGGCGTCGATATCGGCTATACGCAAGGCGGCGTGCTGGTTTGGGCAGTCTTCGCGCCGACCGCCAATCTGGGGCCCGGTGCGATTAACGGCAATTATGTCGGTGCCACCGGCAGCGCTACTGTCGGCGTCGGGGCCGGCGCCAATGTGCTGGTCGGCGGCTCCAATCGCACGATTTCGCTACAGCCGCTTAGCCTCGAAGGCAATACCGGGCTCAACGTCGCGGCCGGTATCGGATCGATCAGCCTGCGCTACCAGCCGCAAACCGCCCGCCACCACCATTGAACGCAATCTCCGCGACGGAAGAGACGCGGGGTCATTGCGCAAAGGTTGGGTTAAGACCTTTGTCACCGCCTCGCCATATTTTTGGCGCATTGAGATCCGGTGCCGGGACGCGGGGGGTGACGGCTGCGCCCGTAATCCGGTGCGGTGGGGGTAGCTTCGTTGGCGCTCATGTTCCGCCTGCTCTATTACCTCTATGGCCGCCGGCTCGTACGCGACGTCAAGAGTGGGCCGACCCCCGGCCACATCGGTATCATTCTCGACGGCAATCGGCGGCACGGCCGTTCGCTCGGGATCACCGAGCCGCGGGAACTCTACGATCTCGGCGCCAACAAGCTCGACGAGGTTCTCGACTGGTGTGTCGAGCTGGGCATTGCAACGGTCACCTTGTGGGTCTTTTCGACCGACAATTTTCGCCGGCCTGCTGCCGAGGTCTCGGGGATTCTCGGGTCGGTCGAGGCCAAGCTAAAGGCGCTGGCCGGTGATCCCGCGATCCACCGGCGGCGGGTGCGGGTGCGCGCCATCGGCTGCCGAACGATGCTGCCCGAGCCGGTTCTCGCCGCGATTGCCGCTGCCGAGCGTGCGACTGCCGGGTATGACGGCCTCGAGCTCAATGTCGCCGTCGCCTATGGCGGCCGCCAGGAGATCGCCGATGCCGTTCGCGCGTTGCTCAACGGCATGGCCGATGACGAGACGACATTGGCGGAGGCGGTCGAAGGCGTAACTCCCGAGGCGATCGCCAAGCACCTCTACACCGCCGGCTTGCCCGATCCCGACCTGATCATCCGCACGAGCGGCGAGGTCCGCCTGTCCGGTTTTCTGTTGTGGCAGAGCGCCCACAGCGAGTTCTATTTTACCGATGTGCTGTGGCCAGCCTTCCGCAAGATCGATTTCTTGCGTGCGATCCGTTCCTTTCAGCAACGCCGCCGTCGCTTCGGCTGCTGACAATGCCGTGCTTTTCGCGTTGCCACGAGATCGAACAGCATAAACTACTGCAGTAATGTAGCTTGATCAGGGGGATAGGTAATTCGCATTCCTTCGACCTTCGCGAAGGGTGTAAGTTTGTGCATCCGGTAGCTGCTATCCGATAAAATCTCGACGACCGGCACGCCACACACAAAGAGTGCGTCGGCTGCCAGCGAACGGTGGCATCGCCACGGCACCGCTTCGGCGCACATGATCGCAACGCGTTTGTCGCGGCTCATGCGAATGAGAGCTTCAAGCGCGTCCTGAAACTCCTTGGTTTGCATATAATCGGCGTAGCCGCGAAAACTTCCATTTCGCCAACCGGTGTTGGGAGAATCCTTGCGGGCATGCCGCAGACCTCCGAGCGCCGGAATATGAACATATTCGAGATGCTGCGCCGTTAGACTCCTGGCCAAGGCGGTATTGTTGAATTGCGGATTATAGCGCGAGCGGGGGATTGTGCGGATGTCCGCGAGCTGTTCGATGCCATAGATTTGCAGGACGGCCGTAAAGTGATCGATCGGCAATGTAGAATGGCCGATTGTGAAAACAGCGCCGTCCGGCCAATGCGCTTCTTGCGGCCGAAGATGTTCGCTCACGGCGGCGGCGGAGCTGGGCTGAGCCTCGGTTGGTGTCGCCATCGTGACCCCTGATCGCAATTCGTGTCGACTTAAGGTTAACAGATCTGATACGGCGTTCGCCGGCCCGACTTTCGCCCCGATGCTGGCGCCTGGAGGCGTCTCTCCGAGAGATGGCGCACGGCAGCCGCAAGCCGTGGCACAGTCAGTTACCGGGGCCACTCTCATCCGGGATTCGCTGGGCGAGTTGGCGCCGCAGTGCCCTGATTTCCTCGAATCGTGCCGTTACATCACGCAACATTGCGGCGATTCCGATGATCCGCGCGTGGTTGTCGCGGAAGGGCACAATCGTGAACTCGATCGAGATGCGTCCGCCGTCTTTTCGCAACCCCGGTACCGCCAGAATCTCGCCGGAGCCATAACGCGTGCTTCCGCTCCGCATCGTTGCCGAAAAGCCTGCCCAGTGACGCACCCGCAAATTCTCGGGAATGATCATGTCGAGGCTTTGGCCGAGCGCCTCTGCTTCGACAAAACCGAAGATCCGTTCCGCGCTGCGGTTCCAGAAGCGAATTACGCCCTCCGCATCGGCAAAGATGATCGCGTCAGGCGCCTCGCGGACCAGCGTCAGGCAGAAATGGTCGATATCGATCGGGAGGTCCATAATTTCACTTCCTACCGACTATCGAGGGGGCTCGGAAACCGATGATGATCCGTAAACAGGGATTCGCCAAACCTGTTCCCCCTCCGGCAAGAAGCCTCGGTTCGGCGAGTGGATCTGGATTCCCCCAAGATGTGGGGAATATTCGGCGACTCGGTCGATAAGAGGACTTTGAGCTGCATGAGCGGACAATACCTGAGGCGTATCGCGGCGGCATCGCTGCTGTTGATGGCTATGTCGGGTGGCGCAGCACAGGCGCAAAAGCCCGGTGGCGTCTTGCGGATCTATCACCGCGACAGCCCGGCCAGCATGTCGATCCACGAGGAAGGCACCAACTCCGTCGCGATCCCGATGATGGCGGTGCTCAATAACCTCGTGCTGTACGACCAGCACCAGGCGCAGAACAGCCTCGATACGATCGTGCCCGACCTCGCCGAGAGCTGGTCGTGGAACGAAGAGGGGACCCGGTTGACCTTCAAGTTGCGCGAACGCGTCAAATGGCATGACGGGAAGCCGTTCACCTCCGCCGACGTCAAATGCACCTGGGATCTCTTGACCGGTCGCGCCAGCGAGCGGTTGCGCCTCAATCCGCGCAAATCATGGTGGAACAACGTCGCGGAAATTGCCGCCGACAGCCCCACCGAAGCCACCTTTGTGCTGAAACGCCCGCAACCGGCGATCCTCGCCTTGCTCGCCTCCGGCTATACGCCGGTCTACCCCTGCCATGTCTCGCCGCGCGACATGCGGCAGCACCCGGTCGGCACCGGCCCCTTCAAATTTGTCGAATTCAAGCCGAACGAAAGCATCAAACTCGTCCGCAATCCCGATTACTGGAAGCCGGGGCGGCCCTATCTCGACGGCATCGAATACACGATCATCCCGAACCGTTCGACCGCGATCCTCGCCTTCACCACCGGCAAATTCGACCTGACCTTTCCGTACGAGGTCACGGTGCCGCTGCTGAAGGACGTCAAGAGCCAGGCGCCACAAGCGGTCTGCGACCTGGTTTCGACCAACGCCAGCACCAACCTCCTGGTCAACCGCGAGGCGCCGCCCTTCGACAATCCCGATCTGCGCCGCGCGCTGGCATTGGCCCTCGACCGCAAGAGCTTCATCGACATCCTCGCCGAAGGGCAGGGCGACATCGGCGGCGCGATGCTGCCGCCGCCGGCCGGGGTTTGGGGCATGCCGCCCGATATCCTGGCGACAATCCCCGGCTACGGTTCCGACGTCGCCAAGAACCGCGCCGAGGCGCGCGCGATCATGCAGAGGCTCGGCTACGGGCCCGACAAGCCGCTGACGATCAAGGCCGCCGCGCGTAACATACCGGCCTATCGCGACCCGGCAATCATCCTGATCGATCAGCTCAAGGAGATCGGGATCGACGGCGAGCTCGACCCGATCGAGACCGCCAACTGGTTCCCCAAGCTCGCCCGCAAGGACTATCAGATCGGCCTCAACAATACCGGCAGTGGTGTGGACGACCCCGACCAGCAATTCTTCGAGAATTACGGCTGCGGTTCGGAGCGCAACTACACCGGCTATTGCAACCCGGAGCTCGAGAAACGGTTCGTCGCGCAGTCGGAGACGGGCGACCGCGACAAGCGCCGGCAACTCGTCCGGGACATCGACAAGCAATTGCAGGAAGACGGTGCGCGCCCGATCATCTACCACACCCACGGCGCCACCTGCATGCAGCCGCAAGTCAAAGGGCTGACCATCATGGTCAACAGCCAATACAACGGCTGGCGCATGGAAGACGTCTGGCTCGACCGATAGTTCGAATCACCGGTTCGAGCTCAAGGTTCGGGCACTTCGATGTCGAGCAGTGGGCCATATTGTTGACTGCCGAAGATGTCGGCGTCACCGGGGCTGCCGCTCGGCATCCGGCGATACATCGTGAACTTGATCGCCAATGCCGGGTCGAACGCGACGTGGTCGGTGATTTGTGCGGCGTCGATGCCAAAGAGGCGGCAGACGGCTTCGCGCGACAAGACCCCGCTCTCCCGCACCCGGGCATAGGTGGCGCTGTCGGGGAAGATCACGTCGAACGTGACCTTGTCGACGCCGGCGTTTTTGCTGCGGATCGTCTTGGCAATGTCGGACAATCTGCGACCGGCCATAATGCCATGATATCCGCGCCTCGTCTGTTGTCACTCCCCTTTTAAGGGGAGTGACAACAGAGATGACTCCGAGCAATTTCGTGAACCGGTTCGAGCGTTTTTTCCGGACGCTGCTAGATTGGTGGGCTTCTTCTGCCCATCAGCCCCGTCAGCAGCATCACGACAAAGACGACCAGGAAGATGAAAAACAGGATTTTTGCAATACCTGCGGCAGCGAACGCGATTCCACCAAAGCCCAAAAACCCGGCGATGATCGCGATTATGAAAAACACCAGCGCCCAATAGAGCATGCTCTCCTCCGTTACGGCGTGCCCGGGGTGTGTCCCCTCGTCCGGGTAGCTATCTCCGGAAACAAGTCGACCTGCAGTCCGGTTCCCGGTTCGTCTGAGCGAGATCCGCCGAAATTCTGATGGCCGCGGTGTACGCCCAATTGTACCCGGCGCGATCCCCAGAACCTCGATGAGTAGGCGCAGCGCCTCCGACGGTCCCGCTGATGGCCGTTTCGGGTGGAATGCAGACATTCAGGAGTGGTGAATCAGCTACGTAACCGGCCCGACAGCGGCGTGGCGGGGGCGCGGAAGAGTTGGGACCTTCTGCCCAAAGTCGTATCACACGAACGAACATTGCAGTAGGTGTTAGTTCGCATTAATCTTGTCAGGCAAACGAGGGTACCCCTATGAAAAGCATCGCGCCTTTGCTTTTCGCCTCTTTCTTGGCGGCGATCGATATAGCCTTGCCGTTTACCGCTCGCGCATCGTCGATTCTGGCTACGATCCACGCCACTCTGGGACTTGGCAGAGGCCCCCCTCCGGTTGAGGTTCCGCCACAGCAGATTTTGTCGCTAGCCTATGGCTCTGAAATCCCTAATGGTCCTGGTGGCTTACCTTTTCTTCTCGAAGCACCCTCCTCGCCGTGCCTCGGCTGCGACGCTCCGGTGCCGACTGGCTTTACCGGGACGACGGATTACACAGCCGGAAATACTACGGATTTTGTTGATTTCGCGACGAATCTCACGAACGGAGTGAATGAAGTCCTTGGTGCCAAAGATATAATTTTCGAATCTGACCCTAGGGATTTCTTTATCTCAGGTGGTGAACTCGCCCACGAAAGCTTTTGGCTAGATTTGCCAAGCGATCTACAAGGTGATAACATTGATTTTGTTAGACGAATTGTTTCTAGCAACACATTAACGATTCGAAACGTAGGTATACCTCCTTACCCCGGTGCTAGAGTCAGACGTTGACGTCAGGTGGGAAATTTTTGGTACAGCCCAAGTCCCGGAGCCCGGTTCCTTCACCCTGCTAAGCACGGGCATCTGTCTCACGGGGATCGCCATTGTGCGCCGGGTTCGACTCAAATTTACCCGATCAATTCTGGTGCCGAGCAAGCTCGATCGGCGCGCAAACAGCATGCGGTTCAGTAAAGCCAAATATCATCATTTGTGCGGGCAGCAAGTGACCGTGGCCTTGCGGTCGTCTGGGGGGAATGGGTGAGTACGCCGGGCGGGTAATCAATGGGTTCGAACCACTGACCGTGGTCGGACAATTCAACGGTTAGCCAATGCATCACTCCGGTCGCGGATGTCCGGAAAGGGTCGAGAGCGGCCGGTCGATGGAGCGATCGACATAATATGAGGCTGTTGTTGTGTCAGGCTTCTTTGTCGCCAAGCCGGGACAGTTAACTGCACCCTGAGGTCGCGCCGCAGGTGTCGCATTTGAGGCAGGTGCCGTTGCGGATCAGGGTGAAGTTGCCGCATTCCTCGCAGCTGTCGCCCTCGTAGCCCTTGATGCGGGCGGCGCGGATGCGCTCGAGGCGGAGCTCGCTGGCATATTCCTCCTCCGGCGGTGCGGAGACGGCGAGGGCGCCCCCGGCTTTCGCCGGGGCAGGCTTGAACTCGGCCGGCGGGGCTCTGCCGGCGCCGCCATGCAATACCGTCAGCTTGCTGCGGACATAGCCGCTCGACGTGCTCCGCGCGACCTCCGGTCGGGGGTCGTCGTCATCGGGGTCGCCGAGGGTCAATTCGGCCTCGCCCTTGCCGACCGCGTCGGGCAATAGATCGCCGGGCTGAACATGGGCGAGGTCGCCGCGGTCGAGATAGGAGATCGCCAGCTCGCGGAAGATGTAGTCGAGGATCGAGGTCGCCATCTTGATCGCGTCGTTGCCTTCGACGATCCCGGACGGCTCGAACCGGGTGAAGGTGAAGGATTCGACGAACTCCTCGAGCGGCACGCCGTATTGCAGCCCCATCGAGATCGCGATCGCAAAATTGTGCATCAATGAGCGGAACGCCGAGCCTTCCTTGTGCATGTCGATAAAGACCTCGGCGAGCCTGCCGTCCTCGTGCTCGCCGGTCCGCAGATAAACCTTGTGGCCGCCGACCGTGGCCTTTTGCGTGTAGCCCTTGCGGCGGTTGGGCAATCGCCGGCGCTCGCCGCGCTGGACCACCTTTTCGACCACCCGCTCGACGACCCGTTCGACGATCCGCTCGGCAACCAGCGGGACGCGCTGCGCCGGTGACTGGGCAAAGAGCTCGGCTGCCCGCTCCTCGGCCTCCTCGTCGTCGCCGAACAGGCTCGACGCCAGCGGCTGCGACAGCTTGGAGCCGTCGCGATAGAGCGCGGTCGCCTTCAGACCCAAGCGCCAGGACAGCATGTAGGCGTCCTTGCAGTCTTCGACCGTCGCCGCGTTCGGCATGTTGATCGTCTTGGAGATCGCCCCCGAGATGAAGGGCTGCACCGCCGCCATCATCCGGATGTGACTGTCGACCGACAGGGCGCGCTTGCCGATGCGGCCGCACGGATTGGCGCAGTCGAACACCGCCAGATGCTCGGGCTTCAGGTGCGGCGCCCCCTCCAAGGTCATCGCACCGCAGCAGAAGCTGTTGGCGGCGTCGATCTCGGCCCGGGCGAAGCCGAGCGCCGCCAGCAGCTCGAAGGAGGGATCATCCAGCGCGCCCGGCGCGATCCCTAGCCTATCGACGCAGAAATCTTCGCCCAATGTCCATTTATTGAACGTAAACTTGATGTCGAATGCCGAGGCGAGTGCGGCCTCGACGGCGGCAAGTGCCTTATCGTCGAAGCCTTTCTCTCTAAGGCTCTCGTGGTTGATTGCCGGGGCGCCCTCGAGCGTGCCGTGGCCCAAGGCATAGCGCTCGATCGCCGCGATCTCGGCCTCCTGGTAGCCGAGTGCGGCCAACGCCTGCGGCACGGCGCGGTTGATGATCTTGAAATAGCCACCGCCGGCGAGTTTCTTGAACTTGACCAGGGCGAAATCGGGCTCGATGCCGGTCGTATCGCAATCCATGACCAGCCCGATCGTGCCAGTGGGCGCCAGCACGGTCGCTTGCGCATTGCGAAAGCCGTTCTGCTGGCCGAGCGCCAATGCCTGGTCCCAGCTATGCCGGGCGGCCGCGACCAAGTCGGGGTTCGGGCAATTCGCTGCATCCAGCGCCACCGGGAGGATCGATAGCCCCTCGTACGAATCACCCTCTCCGCCCTTCAAGGGGGAGAGGGAGGGGCCCGCGAAGCGGGAGGGTGAGGTGCGACTTTGGGTCGACGCCCCGGACTCCCCACCTCCCCCCGGACAGCCGGCCCTGCGGGCCGTTCCGGGGGCCGACCCTCTCCCCCCCAAGGGGCGGAGAGGGAGAGGTCGGCAGGGGCGGAGAGGGAGTCTTTGATGCCATGGGCCGCGCGGCGATGGTTGCGGATCACCCGCACCATCGCCTCGCGGTTCTCGGCATAACCGGGGAAGGCGCCGAGCTCGCCCGCCATCTCAGCCGAGGTGGCATAACTCGACCCGGTCATCAGCGCCGTAACGGCACCGCCAAACGCGCGGCCGGCGGCGCTGTCATAGGGGATGCCCATCGACATCAGCAGTCCGCCGAGATTGGCGTAGCCGAGGCCGAGGGTGCGGAACTCGTAGGAGCGGCGCGCGATCTCCTTTGACGGGAACTGGGCCATCAGCACCGAGATCTCGAGCACGATGGTCCACAGCCGCACGGCGTGCTCGAAGCCGGCGACATCGAGACCCGTTCCCTCACGGCTGAACGCCATCAGATTCAGCGAGGCGAGGTTGCAGGCCGTATCGTCGAGGAAGTTGTATTCCGAGCACGGGTTCGAGGCGTTGATCCGGCCGCTTTCGGGGCAGGTGTGCCACTCGTTGATCGTCGTGTCGAATTGCAGCCCGGGATCAGCCGAGGCCCAGGCGGCATGACCAATGCGGTCCCACAGCTCGCGCGCCGGCAATGTCTTGGCGACCTTGCCGTCGGTGCGCCGGATCAAATCCCACGAGCCGTCGGCGCCGACCCGGTCGAGGAAGTCGTTTGAGACCCGCACCGAATTGTTCGAATTCTGACCGGCGACCGTCAGATAGGCCTCGGAATCCCAGTCTGTGTCATAGGTGCGGAAGTCGATCGCGTCATAGCCCTGGCGGGCGAATTGGATGACCCGCTGGACGTAGCTTTCCGGGATCATCGCTCGGCGGGCGGCCTGGATCTCGTGCTTCAGCGCGGCATTTTCCGCAGGATCGGTGCCCTCGCGGCAAGCCTTCATGATCAGGTTCAGATGCCGGGCGGCGAGCTTGGAGCCGGCGACGAGGGCCGCAACTTTTTGCTCCTCGACCACCTTCCAGTCGATAAATGTCTCGATGTCGGGGTGATCGATATCGACGATGACCATCTTGGCGGCGCGCCTGGTCGTGCCGCCGGATTTGATCGCCCCGGCGGCGCGGTCGCCGATGCGCAGAAAACTCATCAGTCCCGAGGAACGCCCGCCCCCTGAGAGCGATTCGCCGTCGCCGCGAAGCTTCGAGAAATTCGATCCCGAGCCGGAGCCGTATTTGAAAATGCGCGCCTCGCGCACCCAGAGATCCATGATCCCGCCCTCATTGACGAGATCGTCGGCAACCGACTGGATGAAGCAGGCATGCGGCTGCGGGTGCTCGTAGGCGCTCTCGGAGGCGCACAGCTCGCCCGTCCGATAGTCGACGTAGTAATGGCCCTGCGCCGGGCCGTCGATCCCATAGGCCCAGTGAAGGCCGGTGTTGAACCATTGCGGCGAGTTCGGGGCGCCGATTTGGCGCGCCAGCATCAGCCGGATTTCGTCGTAGAACGCGCGGGCGTCCTCCTCGGTGTCGAAATAGCCGCCCTTCCAGCCCCAATAAGTCCAGGTCCCGGCCATCCGGTCGAAGACCTGGCGGGCGCTGGTTTCGCCGCCATAGCGCGCGGGTTCGGGTAGGATCGCCAACGCCGCGCTGTCGGCGGTATGGCGCCACAGCCAAGAAGGCACACCCTCTTCGACGACCGGCATCAAGCGCGCCGGCACCCCCGCCTTGCGAAAGTACTTTTGGGCGAGGATGTCGGAGGCGACCTGGCTCCACTCCGCCGGCACCTCGATCCCCTCGGCCTGAAAGACGACCGAGCCGTCGGGATTGCGGATCTCGCTGGTGGCGGTCCGGAACGGAACGCTCGCGTAAGGATCTTCTCCGGCCGTCGTAAAGTGGCGTGTAATGCGCATTTCCTTCCCCTCGCTTAATCTCGCGTCGCCTAATGAGGCAATCGTCAAAGGAGAGTCGCGGGAACGGTGCGTTCCAGAGCTTTGCCGTGCTGAAGTGACTGTTTGTCGCTGCGTTGGAGGCGATCAGGGCGGATCGGTTCGTTCCCCCCCAACGGGCGCCTCCGCGCCACAAGATTCCCGACGATTCTATCGTTTTCTGCGGGGTAGCGCGGCGCGACTTAGCGGAATGGACATTGGCGATTCAGGACATTGCCCAAGTCCACACCCCCAATTGAGACCCCGGAGCCAAATGAAACTCCTGGCCCCATCCCAACCCCATTCAGCACGATCCAATGCGCTGGTGACCAAGAGCCGTTCTGGTTTCTCACGAAGTCCAAGCAAGTTAGAGGTGCCGACGCGTGTGTCGGTGGCTGGGTTTGGGCAAGGGCTGCAACTCCCGAAGCCAGAAGTAGAAGGCAAGCAAATGCGACTTTCATAGTGATAGCCTTACACTAGGAGAGGCATCCCCCTCATGTCAGTGCACAACATATAGAGCCACTTTCTAAGCCGCAAGTACATTTTGCGCCTATGAGATGCGCAGGCACAACATGTTGCGCCGCTACGACGCTAACCCAATGAATTCGTCATTCCAGAGATTTTTCGGTAGGCTAAGGCGCTAAGGCTGAGCTGCCGCGATGATCGCTGATGACATCCCAGTCCGCGGTTTTGTCGCTTACACCCCGGAAGACGGCGAATCGTTTTTTGGCCTCTTGTCATCGCGATTCGGGCTGCTGTGGAAGGACCCCCGCTCTAAGAGAGTTTGACGCTTGGGTCAAAGCGCACAGCGGCAACCCGGGCCACTTACCACCGGCAGTGGCGGTGCCACATACTCGGCGTCTCGCGAATCGCTTTCGCATTGCTTTCGCCGAAATCACGCCCTATGCTGTCATTGCAGCGCTTGACAGCATAGGGCTTGGCAATGGCGACGCTCACGGTTCGCAACCTGGATGACGATGTCGTCCGCCGCCTGCGCATACGGGCGGCGGAGCACGGACGGTCCGCAGAAGCGGAGCATCGGGAGATTCTTCGGCTCGTCCTGATCGGGGATGAAGCCCATCAGGCTGAACAACGACAGCGGGTCGCCGAGCGCCTGGCCGAATTCCGCCACCGAACCGGCGGGCGCGGATCGCCGTCCGCAGCCCAGCTCCTTGAAGAGGCGCGCGCTAAAAGAACCCGGACGCTGGCGCGACCGGACAAGACCGGTTGATTGTGGCTCTTGTGGTTGATGCGTCGGTGGGGCTCAAATGGGTTCTGCAGGAACCGGACAGCCATCTGGCAGAGGCGCTCGTTCGGATCGAGCCCGACCTGCTTGTTCCAGACTTCTGGCTGAACGAGGCGACCAATGTCCTTTGGCTGCAAGTGCGCAGAAAGCTGTTCACACCTGACGAGGCTCGGGAGGGGTTGGCCCTACTCCGCGCGCAGGTCGAACCGACCCCAACCGCGCATATGCGCCTCCACGACCTGGCGCTGGACATCAGCATCGCCATCGAACATTCGACCTACGACACGCTCTACTTGGCGTTCGCCATCGCCATGGGCGCGAGCGCCGTCGTGGCCGCGGACGGCCCCTTTCTCCGGTCCATACGGACCCATCCGGATCCGACCCTGTCGGCGATGGTGCTGTCGCTCGATGCCTGGGCCGGATCGCAAGGCGGGGGCGCGTCACCCGCGGAATGAAGGCCTCTCTAAGGGTCCCCTACCGTGGAATTTCGACGATGCCATATACTCGGCATTCTCGGGAAACGGCTTGGTGCATGGATGGAGCGATGACGCTCGGTACGCGCTTGTTGACCTGGCTGCGGGGCGAGCTGGTCGGCACGGACAGCCTCGGCAACCGTTACTATCGCGAGAAGGGCAATAGGCCCTTGCGGCGCGGCGGCGGCCGGGCCAGCCGCGAAAAGCGCTGGGTCATGTATAACGGCGAGCCGGAGGGCTCGAAGGTGCCTCCCGAATGGCACGCTTGGCTGCACCACACGGTCGATGAGATCCCGCGAGCCGACCGCGTGCGGTATCCGTGGGAGAAGGAGCACCAGCCGAACATGACCGGGACACCCTTCGCCTATCATCCGCGGGGCTCGATCCTGCGCGGCGGCCGCCGTGCCCGCGCGACCGGGGATTACGAACCGTGGACACCCGAGTGAGCCGCAGGATTCTCCCTCGCCCCGCGTGCGGGGAGAGGGGCCTCTTGACACATGTGCGAAGAGCCGCCATCGCGGGAGGAGCGGTTGCCCTTCACCCGGAATCTGCGCGCGGGCGCGCAGCTTCCTCCCACTCCCCGCAAGCGGGGCGAGGTGATGGGACTCCGACATCACGCGCGGGTTTCGGAACTTCAAGATGACCGGGAATGTGATCGAGACGGTGATGGGCGCCGTCGTGCTGGTTGTCGCCGCGTTCTTTTTGTTTTTTGCCTACTCCACGAGCCAGGTGAGGGCCGTGCAGGGCTATCAGCTGACCGCGCAATTCGACAGCGTCTCCGGCATACATGACGGAAGCGACGTGCGCATCGCCGGGGTCAAGGTCGGCTCGATCGTTTCGGAAACGCTCGATCCGAAGAGCTTCCTCGCTGATGTGCGGATGAGCATCGATCCGACCTATAAGGTGCCCGACGACACGGTCGCCGAGATCCTTTCCGCCGGGCTGCTCGGCGACAAGTTTATGGCACTGGTTCCCGGCGGCTCCGAACAGATGATACCGCCTGGCGGCCGGATCAAATTCACCCAGTCGCCGGTCAGTCTCGAAAACCTGATCGGTCAGATGATCTTTTCGCAGCCCGGCGCGCAGCAGAAGCCGGGCGAGGGCGAGGCGCCCTCCAAATAGCCATGGCTTCCGAATAGTACGGCGGTGTTGAGTATGTCCGCAGATTTTCCGGTGTGGCGCACGCCCGAAGGCGAGCCCGTTTCCTGTGTCGAGAAGATCAAGGTGTTGAACGAGAACTTGACCGAGCTGCGCGAGCTGGCGCAAGAGGCGCTCGAGGACGCGGTGCTGATGGGATGCGACGAGCAGCAGGTGCGCGAGGTCCTCGCCGGGATCGTCGCCGGAATCGTCAATCCGTACCGCAAATGAACAACCCTGGGTTAAATGTGAATAATTCCCGGTTATTCCCGGTTCGTTGTTTTGCTTCCCGGTTATAGCCGCCCATGAATTCCCGCTTCGAGAGAATCCGCAATCGGATCCTAAGTATCTGATATAAATAAATTATGCAGTCGTTTTTCTGTCTGATTAGCGCTTTATCCGGGTATTTGCGGCATAAAAGCGGGAAAGGGGGCTAAAGTGAGGAGGCTCGCCTTCTTGGTGGTTTTTGCGCTGGCCTCTGCAGGCTCGGCTTTCGCAGAGACGATCGCGGAGCCGGTCGCGCTGCTTCAAGGGCTCGACAAGATCACCGCGCGGGTCTCTCAATTCGAGGCGCCGGTCGGGACCCCGGTGCGGTTCGGCACATTGTCGATCCGCGTGCGCGACTGTGAAAAGAACCCGCCGGAGGAGGAGCCGGAGAGTGCCGCTTTCCTCGAGATCGACGAGGCTCGCCCAGGCGAGGCGAATCTGCGCGTGTTCAGCGGCTGGATGTTCGCTTCGAGCCCGGCGCTGTCGGCGCTCGAGCATCCGGTCTATGACGTGATCGTGCTCGATTGCAAAACGGCGAGCGGATCCCCGCCGGTGCAATCGGGCAAGGTCGAGGAGAAGACCGCGCGGTAGGAGAGCGCTTCGGCCAGTAGCCGATGATAACGCGCCCGGGTGATCTCGATGCCGCCGAAGCGTGCCAGATGCGGTGTCAGGAATTGGGTATCGAGCAGGCGAAAGCCGCCGAGGCGCAAGCGGGCGACCAGATGGACAAGGGCGACCTTGCTCGCGTCGTTCTCGCGGCTGAACATGCTCTCGCCGAAGAAGACCGCACCGAGCGAAACACCATACAACCCGCCAGCCAGCTTACCGTCGCGCCAGGCCTCGACCGAGTGGGCTGCGCCGCGGACATAGAGCGCCCCATAAAGCCGCACGATCTCGTCGTTGATCCAGGTGTTCGGCCGCTTCTCGGTTGCCTCGGCGCAGGCGCGGATCACGTCTTCGAAAGCGCTGTCGCAGCGGATCTCAAAAATCCGCTGGCGCACCACGCGGCGCAGCCGGCGCGCCACATGGAACGCATCGAGCGGCAGGATCCCACGCCGGCGCGGATCGACCCAGAAGAGCTCGGGGTCGTCGGCCGATTCGGCCATCGGGAAAATCCCGGCGGCATAAGCACGGACGAGAATGTCAGGGGTCAGCCGCAGCAAGCTCGGCCCCGGTCAGCCCGGGCGCCCGACAAACCGTTCGAGCCAGTGGACGTCGTAGTCGCCGTCGATGAATTCGGCGGCGGTGACCAGCCGCTGATGGAGCGGAATAGTCGTGTCGATCCCGCCGATCACGTATTCCTCAAGGGCGCGGCGCAGCCGCATCAGGCACTCGTTGCGGCTCTTGCCGTGGATGACGAGCTTTGAGATCAGGCTGTCGTAGTAGGGCGGAACTTTGTAGCCCTGATAGAGGGCGCTGTCGACGCGCACGCCGAGCCCGCCCGGCGCATGATAATCGGTCACCCGGCCCGGCGACGGTGCGAAGCTCTTGGGGCACTCGGCATTGATGCGGCACTCGATCGCGTGGCCGCATAGCTTGATGTCGGCTTGGTGATAGCCTAGCGGGGCGCCGGCAGCAATGCGCAGCTGCTCGCAGACGATGTCGAGGCCGCTGACCATCTCGGTGACCGGGTGTTCGACCTGCAGGCGCGTATTCATCTCGATGAAAAAGAATTCACCGTCTTGATAGAGGAATTCGAGGGTGCCCACACCCTTGTAGCGAAGCTCGCGCAATGCCTCGACGGCGAGCGCGCCGAGCCGATCGCGTTGTTCCTGGTTGAGCGCGGGGGAGGGCGACTCTTCGAGTACCTTTTGATGCGAGCGCTGAAGCGAGCAGTCGCGCTCGCCGAGATGTACGATCCCGCCCCGGCCGTCACCGAGGATCTGGATCTCGACATGACGAGGCCGCTCGAGGTGACGTTCGAGATAGACCTCACCGCAACCGAAGAACGACGCCGCCTCGTGTTGCGCGATCGGCAGCATGTGGGCGAGCTCGCTACGGTCATGAGCGATCTTCATGCCGCGGCCACCGCCGCCGGCAGCAGCCTTGATCAGGATTGGGTAGCCGATCGCGGAGGCTGCCGCTTCGGCCGCTGCGAGATCGCGCACGCCGCCCGGTGAGCCGGGAACCGTCGCAATCCCGAGTTTGCGGATGGCATCCTTGGCGGCCACCTTGTTGCCCATCAGCCGAATGTGTTCGGCCGACGGGCCGATAAAGGTGAAACCGTGCTCCTCGACCGCGGCGGCAAAATCGGCGTCTTCCGCCAAAAAGCCGAGCCCGGGATGGATCGCGTCGGCGCCGGTGATCGTCGCCGCGGAGAGGATTGCCGCCACGTTCAGATAGCTGTCGCGCGCAGCCGGCGGCCCGATGCAGACCGTCTCGTCGGCGAGCCGGACATGCATCGCGGCGGCGTCGGCGGTCGAATGGACGGCAACCGTCTTGATCCCCATCTCTCGGCAGGCGCGGTAAATCCTAAGCGCGATTTCCCCGCGATTGGCGATCAGTACCTTCTCAAACATTGGAACCTTCTTGGCCCGTCCGCCGAACCGGAGGCGGATGGAGCAGCATTACTCGATCAGCATCAGGACGGAGCCGTATTCGACCGGCTGGGCGTCCGCAACCAGGATCTGCGCGACGCGGCCCGGCCGGTGGGCGCTAATCTGGTTCATGACCTTCATTGCCTCGATGATCAAGAGCGGTTGACCCGCGGCGACGGTGTCGCCGAGCCGCACAAAGGGCGAAGCCCCCGGCTGCGGGGCGAGATAGGCGGTACCGACGATCGGCGCCTTGACCGCGCCCGGGTGTTCGATCGATCCGGCGGCGGTCGAGGGGGCGGAGAAACCGCCGAGCGGGGCGGGCCCTCCGGCAGCGCGGGCCACGCGGATGCGGCGATCGCCGACGGCATATTCGATCTCAGTCAAACCGGTCTCGGTCAACAGGGCGGCCAGCGCGCGGACCAGCTCGGCGTCGGGAAAAGGCGGGCTGCGCCCGCCAATCTTCATAAAGCTGCCTCGTCCGATTCGCCTTCGATCAGGCTGGCCATTCCGTCGAGTGCGAGCTCGTAGCCCTGCGCCCCCAACCCGCAGATCAGGCCATTCGCCGCGAGACTGACATAGGAATGATGGCGAAAGCTCTCGCGCCGGAAGATGTTCGACAGGTGCACCTCGATGACCGGCAGCCCGGCGGCAGAGAGCCCGTCGAGCAGCGCGACCGAGGTATGGGTCAACGCACCCGCGTTCAGAATGATGCCGTCGGCCGATTCGCGCGCCTCCTGGATCCAGTCGACCAGCTGCCCTTCATGATTGGTTTGCCGGAAATCGATCTCGAGGCCGAGTGCAGCGGCCCGCGCGGTGCAGCGCTCCTCGATATCGCCGAGCGTGTCCTGGCCGTATACCGAAGGCTCGCGGACCCCGAGCAGGTTAAGATTGGGGCCGTTCAGGATGAAGACAATGGGCAAGCGAGGCCTCCCCTAACGATCGCCCCGCTTATACCACGCCTGGGCGGCCGGGCAGAGCGACCCTGGTGGAAGAGGTCGCGCCCGTCCGTCCGCGGTTACTGCAGCTCGGCCAAGCCCATCGCCTCACCGAATCGCCGGCTCGCCTCGAAGGTGTCGCCATATTTCCGATGTGCGGCCGATATGTGAGCCGCGGCGAGCAGCAGCCGATCGCGCTCGCGGCACCGGTTCTTGGCATAATCCTCCAACAGGCATTGCGGGATCTCCTGGTTGTGCGGATCGTTGCCGAACCGCGCCGCCATCAGCGCCAGCCGCTGCACCAGCGGCGAGCGATCCTCGCCGCTGTCGAGATAAGCCTGCGTCCAGGCCACCGCCCCGGGCGGGTCGAGTGCCACGAGCGCCGCCTCCAGGCGTTGGATGATTTGGCTTCCGCTCATCCGGTCGGCGCCGCTCGGCGCGCTGATCGGGTGCATTTTGAGCCAGCCGCTGTTTCTCTGGTTCCACGCCGCCTGGTTGACCATCGACCCCGCCACATAGAGCAATTTGAGCCGCTGCGGGTGCTCGAAATTGTCGTAGAACCAGCCGAGCGTGTTGCAGTATTCGTAAGTGTGCTGCGGCATCGAGAAGTTGTTCGGGCCCTCGGTCTCCAGCACCACCTGAGCGGCGGCCAGCTGGATCGCGTCGATGATCCGGCGCGGCGATTTCCCGGCCAACAGCAGTGCGCTGATCTTCTCGATATAGGCCGGCTCGTGCTGCTGCGTCAGCGCGTCGATCAGCTCGTCGGTCTCGTCTTCGTTCAGTGTCCCGATCGCGCTCGGTCGTGCCGCTTTGCAGGACGGCGTGAACTTCTTTACCTTCGATGAAGATCGTGACGACGTTGCACGCCATCTCGTAAACCGAGTGCCAGCGCGGCCCGACGGCGATGTCGAGCGCGCCCGCGTAAATGACGTCGTGGGCGTTGTCCCAGCCGACCGCGTTGCCGATCTCGACGACCGAGCGCGCGCGGTAAGCCTTGTGTCCGGTCGTGTAGGAGCGGTTGTACAGCATGCGGTCCTGAACATCGATCATGCCGGCAAAGACCAGCTACGCCAGCACTTCCTCGCGGTGCTCCGCATCCTCCATCAGGCCGAGGAACGTGCGGTAGGCCTCGATCACCTGGCCGCGCTCGACCAAGGTCAGCCAATTGTTGAGGCGCTCGTTTAGCGCGCCCGATTCTCTTAGCGGCTCCTGATCGGGCCAGTAGACGACCGGCGCCGGCGGGGTGGCATTTTGCATCTTGTAGCCGCGTGTCGCGTAGTGACCCGGGGCTTTCAGGATCTTCTGGTTCCAGATGTCGAGCCCGGACGGGATGTACCAGATCGTTTGCGCCAGAGGCAGCCCAGCGAGGTTCTCCGGTAGCATCTTCTGCAGATTGATCGCCGCTCGCGAGCTTAAGAGGCAATGATCATTGTTGACGAAGTTCGGGAAACCGTCATCGATGCGCTGATGGTATGGCACATGCGTGTAAGGCGCATGAATGCGCACCGCTTCGGCCATGATCTCGGGCAGCGGCCGGCCGCGGCGCAGCAATTCGTAGTAAACGCGGCTGCCGCCTTCCTGGTCGCGCACGAGGAGACGTTCTTCGAGCTCATCGTAAAGGTGCGCCGCTTCCTGACCGCCATTCTTGTGCGGGGTGGCTTGCGTTGCCATAGCTTCTTCGCTCCTCGGGTCGCCGTCTTAGTCGAACTTCACTAACTTAGTCGGGAGCCGCCGATGGCGGCAACCGCCTCGCCCGGAACCAAGGAGCAACGGTCGATGCACCCCGATATTTTCCACAAGGATTTCACGCCCTCCCCCTATTGGTGGGACGCGTACACGCCGTCCGCCGGTGAGCTGATCGACGTGCCGCGTGAGGCGCGCGTGGCGATCGTCGGAGCCGGGTATGCGGGGTTGTCGGCGGCGCTCGAACTGGCCAAGCACGGTATCGCGGCCGCCGTCTTCGAGGCGAATGCTCTCGGCTTTGGTGCCAGCACCAGAAATGGTGGTGCCGTCAGCGGCGGCGTCAATGTCGGCAAAAGTTTTACCGGCAAGACCATCGAGGTCGATGGCGACCGGGTCGAACGGTTACTGTCTGACGCCTGCGATGCCTTCGCGCTGATCGACCGGCTGATCGACGAGGAAAAGATCGCCTGTTTTTGGGAAAAGTCCGGCCGCTTTGTCGGCGCCTGGACGAGAAAGCATTACGACCGGCAAGTGCGCCGGCTCGCTATATTCAATTTGGCGGCACAGTCGGCAGCTTACATGCTGCCACGCGAGCGGCAGCGCGAGGAAATCGCCAGCGACTATTATTTCGGCGGTCTGGTCGTGGAGCGGTCGGGCAAGTTGCATCCGGCGCTCTACTATAAGGGTCTGCTCGACGCGTGCCGCCGACGCGGCGTCGCAGTCTGCGCCAAAGCTGCGGTCATCCGCATCGGTCGGGAGGGCAGCGCCTGGCGGGTCGAAACGGTTCGTGGGACCCTCTCGGCCGGTGATGTTGTTATCGCCACCAACGGTTACACCGGCAGCCTGACACCTGCGCTCAGACGCCGAGTGGTGCCGATCGCCAGCCACATCATCGCCACCGAAGAATTGCCGCCCGATCTCGCGCAATCGCTGATCCCCAAGGCCAGAACCTTGTCCGATACCAAGCGAGTGCTCTGCTACTACCGCTTGTCACCGGACAACCGGCGCATGGTGTTCGGCGGACGCGCGCGTTTCACCCAGGTCGACGCAACAGTCAGCGCGCCGATCCTCCACCGCTATATGATTGATCGGTTCCCGCAGTTGCGCGGCGTCAAGGTCACCCATGCCTGGACCGGTAATGTCGCCTTCACCCTCGACGCATTGCCGCATATGGGTCGCCGGGACGACCTCCATTATTGTCTCGGCTGCAACGGCAGCGGGGTCGCGATGATGACCTATCTCGGCTACCAGACTGCACGCAAGATCGCCCGCCTGGCAAATTACGCTTGCAGCTTCGATACCGAGGAATTCCCGGACCATCCTCTCTATTCCGGGAATCCTTGGTTTTTGCCCGCGGTTGGTAGCTACTATCGCCTACGCGACAACCTCGATCGCCTGCTCGCCTGATCCTGTTGTATATTCGTGATAAGCGATCCGAAGCGGAGACAGAAGAGATGGATTTCGAGACTTATAAAGCCTCGCTTGCCGAGGACACCCCGCCCGAGGGCCTCAGTATGGCGGCACAGGCGTTGTGGTGGGAGGCCAAGGGAGATTGGCACCTGGCGCATCAGTGCGCGCAAAAGCAAGCCGACGCAGCAGGCGCCTGGACGCACGCCTATCTGCACCGCGTCGAAGGGGATCTGTCGAATGCCGGCGGCTGGTATCGCCGGGCCGGCCGCCCACTCTCGACCACACCGCTGCAGGAGGAGTGGGAGACGATCGCGCGGGCGCTGCTGGGCTGAGCCGCCGCCACATCGCATCAGCCAGCTACTCAGTTAGGGGACTCGCGACCGGTCGCGGGCACGCCACCGCCGCAGTGTAAGTCCTGTCGGGTGAAGGCCAGCAAGGGTCGCGCGTGCAGAAAGGGATTTGCTTGGACAATTCTCAGGACTCCCTAAGATTTCATTAGCCCTATGTCGTGGAATCTTGGTTACTCTTTTGGATTTGAGGAATTCGTGTGTTTCTTTTTTACGACTTAACCTTTTTTCAAATTTTTTGCGGCAGCGTGCGCGGGTTCGAACTGTTAGGAGAACCCAATGCGCGCGTTTTTTACTAAGCTGATCCAGGACGAGGCGGGTGTTACGGCAATCGAATATGGGCTGATTGCCGCACTCATCGCCATCGCCGCGATCAGCATGATGGCCCTTGTCGGCACCAACCTGACCAACACCTTCAGTACTGTCGCTGGCAAGCTGTAAGGTTCGTGGGTCGACGCTCGATGGCTCTGGTTGCGCCGTCGAGCGTCGCTCGTCCCGACAAACTGCGGAATAAGACGGAGTCGTGCCGTGGTGTCACATGACCATCGGCAGAAAACGCGAATTATCGGTCGTTGGTTACTGGGGTATCAAGCAAAAGTAATACTTCCTCATTGTGTGAGCGCATGGGATTACGGCGCTAAATTGCTACATCATGGGTGATGCCGTGGGGAGCCTGGGTACCTCTGATCGGGGATCCTTCAGCATTTTTTCGGCCTCGCGGTTGCAGCTCTACGGCTACGCGCTTGCGTTAATCTACGCGACGGCTTTCATACATTTCTATCGGTCCGGGGCCTGGATCGTCGACAATAGCAGGCTCCCGATCTATACGGACTTCGCGGTTTGGTGGGCGGGTGGGATGCAAGCACTGCATGGGAATCCCGCGGTATTGTACGATCCGAACGAGTTTGACAAGATCCAAGCAGCGTTGTTCCGGCCCGGAGAGGCCGTTTATCTGAACTGGCCGTCGTATCCGCCGACATTCTTTCTGGTGCTGGCTCCGCTGGCGCTGCTGCCATACTGTTATGCGTTTATCACCTGGGATGTGGTGACGTTGCTCGGCTGCCTCGCTGCCGTATATCTCATTGTGCGGTGGCCGCCGGCGATCGCCCTGGTGCTGGCATCGCCATTTACCGCTTGGAATTTGCTCGCTGCGCAAAACGGTTTCCTCACGGGATCGCTGCTTGGCTTGTCGCTTCTCTTCCTCGAGCGCCAACCGGTCCTGGCAGGCGTCTTTATCGGTTGTCTGACCTATAAGCCGCAGTACGGCATCTTGTTTCCGGTGGCTCTCGTTGCATCCAATCAATGGCGCGCCGTCGTTAGCGCGGGGGTTGTGGCGGTTTTATTGGCCGCCGCCTCGATCGCGCTGTTTGGTTCCGACGCGTGGGCTGCCCTCCCCGAAGGGTTTGTCGTGCAGGGCAAACTAAGCCTGGGCGCCAGTCCCGATAGCAACTGGGGATATCTCCAAACCGTATATGGGTTCATCCGTAACCTGCATGGTAGCGCCCGTTTCGCTTGGCTAGCTCAAGGATTAACCACACTTTCGGCCGCCGCAATCGTGTGGGTCGTCTGGCGGTCTCGGGTCAGGTACCTGCTGAAAGCTGCAACATTGTCAGCGGCAGCACTTATCGCCACGCCCTACGCCTTCGCTTACGACATGGCTGCGGTGGTGATTCCAGCTTCTTTTCTTGCAACTGAACAGTTGTACAGCGGCTTGCTGCGGGGGGAAAAAGTGATCTGGATAATGTTATTCGGCGCCCCGCTCGCCGTTCTGGTAACGCTTGGAGATAATGTCGGCGGGCCCACATTTGGGGGGACCCCTGTTAGTCTTCTCGCGGTGATCGTGCTGTTTGGCGTGATCCTCCGCCGGGTTCGTCAGTCGGGTGCTTTCGCGTAAAGGCATCTCGCACGATCAACGTTTCGGAAACCGTCCGTCTGGTAGGGTCTATACCCTTGGATCGCCTGCAAGACGCTTCGACATGAATATTCGCATCATCCAGATTATCGTCGGGCTAGCCGGCACCTTCTTTCTGGCAGTCGCCTTCTACCACGTACCGAATGAGGCCCTCTGTGCGAGTCCGGCGAGCGCCGATCCGATATGGATCGGGGCGGCGATGCTCGCCCAGTTCTGCACACTTCTTCCAATTGCACTCGCCGCCATCGCCCTTCTCGTCCATGGATCGGGAAGGTCTCTGTATGCGGTACTGGCAAGGCGAGAATTCAAAATCTCACTGAGCAGGCTGTGATGCGCAATTTGGAACCAGCGGCTGCGCTTTCGGTCGTCATGCCCGTCTACAATGAGGTTCGCACAATCGGGCAGGTGCTCGTCGAAGTCACTAAAGCTCTGCCCGGGGTGCCGAAGCAGATAGTCATTGTAGATGATTGCTCGAGTGACGGAACATCCGCATGGTTAAGGCGAAATCTCGCGCACGCAGCTGGGGTCTGGCGTCGCATTCACCTCGATGGTGACGGCGAACTCCACCTCTCCGCTGCCGGGCTGCAAAACACCGGCGGCTTCCGGTTTACGCTCCTGTTTCACGAACGCAACCGTGGCAAAGGGGCCGCTGTAAGAACCGGATTCGCTCATGTCTCGGGCGATGTCATTGTCATCCAGGACGCCGACCTCGAATATGATCCCAATGACTGGTCGCGGATGCTGCCGCTCATTGTGGATCGCAAGGTCGCTGATGTCGTCTACGGCTCGCGGTTCTATGGCCGGCCGCACCGCTCACTGTTTTACCATCATTATATTGGAAATCGCGTAATTTCAACTCTATTCAATATTCTCTACAACCAGATGCTTTCAGACATCGAGGTCTGCTACAAGATGTTGACGAGAGAAGTTGTAGAACGACTGGTGCTCACTTCAGAAGACTTTGGGTTCGAGATAGAGATCAGCGCGGAAATTACTCGCGCAAGGTGCTGGCGTATCTACGAGGTTGGAATCAGTTATTATGGCCGTACTTACGAGGAGGGGAAAAAGATCCATTGGCTGGATGGGATCAAGGCACTCGCCTATCTGTTCATATTCAGAGCCCGGCCGACACGCCGGTCCTCATACGCACCGCGAGCGGGTGTACCTTGACCTCGGCCAACGCCGATTTCTCTGCGTTCGTAGTTCGACGAAGGGTGGTGTGCCAAGGGGGGACCACCCAGTTATCGTTTCCCGTTTCCCTTTTCCGGGAGACCACGGGTGGTGAGCGAGCCTCTCAAGAACCTGTGTAACTGGACGGAACCAGGCGAGCCCATATGCCGCCCGCTTGGCAGGTCGGTCCGAACTAAATGGCTCGACATCGAAGACGAGCTCGTCACCGAACGACACTTCCGACTCTACGGGTCAGGCATTGGTTTCGCCTATGCTCTCGTCCTGGCATTGCGCTTTTGGCAGGGTGTATCCGTTATTGGTCCGACAGGCAAGTTCGCATGTATCGACTTTTGTTGGATCTGGGTCAGCGGTGTATTCGCAGGATCAAGTGACCCCTCTCGGGTATACGACTTTGCTGCATATTCAGCCGCACAGAATACACTAGTTGGCCCAAATGCTGGGGGAGCATTTTTCCATTTCATTTATCCGCCTACAGCGTTGTTTTTCACCTATCCTCTAGGGTTTATGCCGTATTTGGTCGCCTTCCTGGTGTGGATCGTTGCCACACTCTTGCTGTATCAGGCGGCAATTTATGCGATCATACTGCGTCCCGCAGCATTGATTGCGGCTATCCTACCTATCGCCGTGTCTGAGAACGCCCTGCTCGGTCAGAACGGTTTTCTTACGGCGGCACTCATGGGACTGTCGCTTGTCTTTCTAGAGCGGCGGCCTCTGGGCTCCGGGATACTCATCGGGCTGTTGACTTACAAGCCGCATTTTGGGGTGCTCTTCCCGCTCGCTCTCGTGGCCTCTCGGAATTGGCGCACCCTCTGCAGTGCAACGACATTTAGCGTGGCACTCAGCCTAGCGGCGGCAGCCGCTTTTGGTTATCAGGGATGGCCCTCATTCATCACGTCCTTGATTGGGCGCAATTCGAGCTTGAGCCCGGACAGCGGCGTAGAGCTCAACCTTCAATCCATTTATGGGCTGCTTCATTGGGCGGGTGCGAGCACATGGAATTCATGGACGGTGCACTTGACCGTTGCGGCTGTTGTGGCGACGATGGTATACGCGGTATGGGCCAAGCCGATCCCTTACTCTTTGAGGGCAGCAATCCTTTGTATCGGGTCGGTCACCGTTAGCCCCTACCTGCTCGGCTATGATCTTTGCATTCTGTCGATCGCCGTTGCATTCCTCGTGAGGGACGGAATGTCACGCGGGTTTCTGGCTGGCGAACGAATCGCAATGATCATTTGCGTTGTCGGTCTTTTCCTACTGGCGACGCCAATCGCCCCGGTGATCTGCCCTGTCCTGTTTTTCCTGGCCGCTCGGCGAATCGCTGCGTGGCGTCGCGACCTCCTCGTAGCCTCACACGATAACCTCATCGGATGCGCGGCCTCGTGACCTGGAAATTTGCAATAACCGTTATCCTCATCTTGGGCGGCAAAACGGTATGTTTAGCCCTTGATCGAATTTCGCGCGGCAGGCAAGGTTGCTGGTTGACAACACTATGTCGCGCGACCGGATGTTGGTGTCGATCGAGGGCTTCTATGGATGGGCAGCCGGCAGGATAACCAATAGCTTGTGGCCTCCCCGGCACCCTTGAGCCCCGCCTGATCGGACCTTAGTTCGAGAAGTTATTCACAAACGGGGCGATCCCCGCATATCGATGTTTAATCCGAAGTTTACCCTTGAAGTCCCATACTGCTATTCATGAACATAATCGGGGAGAGCATGAGCCAAATATCGTTTTCCAGCGATCAACGAAAACCGCTAAGTCTTATATCAATTGTGGTGCCTGCGTACAATGAGGATGACGTCGTTCTCGAATTCAATCGGCGATTATCATTGGTCCGGCAGGACCTTTCGCTGCCGAGCGAGGTGATTTTCGTGAATGACGGCAGCACTGACAATACTCTCGGGTTGTTGCGCGCACTCAAGGCCGGCGATCCGACGATTGGAATCGTAGATCTCAGTCGAAATTTCGGCAAAGAGATAGCGCTCACTGCCGGCCTCGACTACGCACGCGGCGATGTCGTCGTGGTGATTGACGCAGACCTTCAGCATCCGCCGGAGCTTATCCCCAAATTCATCGAGCGGTGGCGCCAGGAGGACGCGGACGTCGTGTACGGACGGCGTGCATCGCGAGCCGGCGAGAGCCAGGCAAAAAAACTTACTTCCCGAGCCTTTTACCGTGTAATCCACATGCTAAGCGGGCGGCTCATTCCGGTCGATGCCAGCGATTTCTGTATCCTCAGTCGGCGGGCCGTCGACGCGTTAGCCAGGGTTCGCGAGCGGCATCGCTTTATGAAAGGCCTGTTCGTGTGGATCGGGTATCGCCAAGTTCCAATGCTTTACGAGCCTGACCTGCGATTTGGCGGCGTTAGCAAGTGGAATTACTGGAAGCTGTGGAATTTCTCAATAGAAGGGATCACCTCTTTTAGCATCGGGCCTCTAAAGGTCGCAACTTATATCGGCCTCTTAGTGGCGATATTGGCGATAACCTATGGAATTTATATGATCATTCAAACAATAATGGTTGGAAATCCGGTTCCTGGTTTTCCGTCGCTGCTGATAGCGATCCTGTTTCTTGGTGGACTTCAACTTATTTTTCTTGGAATTATCGGCGAGTATCTTGGGCGGACGTTTAATGAGGTGAAGCAGAGGCCTCTTTACCTGGTAAGGCAATGGGACCCGTCCGCGCGAGAACGTAAAGGCATAGCAGGAGCCGTTGCAGCAGAAGGCGGGTGACCCGGATGCTGACGTTCAACAGACGAGAATGCGCAGCGGGCAGCTTGCCGATAAGTTTCGTCCGTTATTGTGTCCTCGGCAGGATCAATATCGTTATGTAATTGTCAATCTTCATGCTTTAGCTTACTTCGCTGACAATTTCTCAGGTTTTTCGGATGATCCTTTAAAAATATTTGAAAATTTTCGAGTGGTTAAATTTAGAGCGCGAGGGAGCTTTACAATTAGCCTTGGTAATCATCGTGTCGAGCACCCTGCGAAGCGGGTTATGTCGATATTCCTGAACGAACATTGGTCCCGACGGCCATTGGGGATATCTACACACGGTATATGGATCGGTAGTCTCCATGGTAGCGCGAAAACGGCCTGGCTGGTTCGAGGATTTAACTATACTTGCCACGGCCGCAATCGTTTGGATCCTCAGGCAGTCGCCGATCAGGTGCCCGCTGAAAGACTGCAACAGTGTTGGCGGCAGCGCTCATCGCCACGCCCCGTGCCTTCGCCTAAGGTATGGCCGCGATCGTCGTTCCTGCTGCTTTTCCCGCAACCGATCAGTTGCGCCGCGGTTTGCTGAAGGCCGACGCAGCGGGGCCCACTTTTGGCGGAATGCCGGTTAGCCTTCTCGCGGTGATTGTACTCTTTGGCGTGATCCTGCGGCGGGTTCGGCAACCTGCCGGGCAATCGTCGGCTCTCTAGAATCGCCGTGTCGACGATTGGGAGCGATCTGTCGGTACGAACTGTCGGCTTCCTGAGAGGCGCCCGGTGGCTCACGCGAAGTCGCCTCTTGGGCTACGCCACAATGCTGATTGCCGCCTACGCGGCGATAATTGTGTGGACGCTGATGGGGCACGGCATTACCGATCCCGCGGGCCGGCCGGTCGGCACGGATTTCGTCAGCTTCTGGACCGTTTCGAGCATGCTCCACAATAGTCACGAGCGCGCGATTTACGTGCCCGAGGCGCTGGCGACACTGGAACGGTCCATGGTACCCGGTGAGAACGCCGCGTTCTATGCCTGGCAATACCCGCCGATCGGGCTGCTGCTTGTCGATCCGCTGGCGCTTTTCTCATATCTATGGTCGCTGGCTATCTGGCTCGCCTTGGGGGTTGCCCTCTATCTGACGGTGTTGTGGCGTATTCTGCCGCAGCCGCTGACGTTGTGGGCCGGACTCGCCTTTCCAGGGGTAATCCTGACGGTCGAACACGGTCAGAATGCCTTCTTCACCACCGGTCTTCTCGCCTGGGCATTGCTGCTGCTGCCTCGGCGGCGCGTCGCAGCGGGAATCTTGATTGGCCTTCTCAGCTTCAAGCCGCAGCTTGGGTTACTTGTGCCTGTGGCACTCATTGCCGGGGGCCAGTGGCGGACGGTTATCACGGCAGCGCTGACCGGTCTTGGGCTCGTAGCAACGACGTTTATCCTCTTCGGCGGCGGGGTTTGGTCCGATTTCCTTGCGAGCCTGCAGCTTTCCCGCGAGATGCTCGATAGCGGCTTGGTTCCGTATTACAAAATGCAATCCATCTTCGCTGCGGTACGTCTTGTCGGCGGCCCGCTGATCCTCGCCTACAGTGTGCAGGCAGTCGTCGGTGTCGTCGGGGCAGCGACCGTGGCATGGGCTTGGAGGCGCCCGACAGACCCGGATATGAAGAATGGCGCCCTGCTGCTCGCTACCCCGCTTGCGACTCCGTTTATCTTTGATTACGATCTCATGCTTGTCGCTCCCGCAATAGCTTGGCTCGCGTCGAAAGGCGTCCGGCACCGTCTACTCCCATGGGAAGGAACGACGCTGGCGGTGCTCTCGCTGATACCCCTGGTTTCCCGAGCAATCGGCGAGCTCACGCACACACTTCTAGCACCACTTGCGGTTGGTGCTGGCCTCGCTGCTATTGTCGTTCGCATTCGCGCTGAAAGCCTCAAGGTGCATACGCACCCGATTTCTCCTTAGACCGGCGCCACCACCGCGAAAGGGCTTCAACCCTGGCTAAGCTCGTTTGACTGCCGGTCCCGCGATTTTCTGCGGTCAGCATTTTGTTTCAGCGCCCGTCACGCCAGTGTTCCCAGCTACTCTGCGCTGAGGCGGTTGCGAGCCTTAAGGGTCTGGCAAACATAAGCGGTTAATGCTGCCGCCGGAAACGTCCTCCCTGCCCAACGTCAACAGCCTGCGAGCCCTGCTTGTCGACCGACATCCGTCCCAGACCATCGCCCGTATCACCCCGCGGGGAACGGTGGTTTATCGGTGCGGGGCTCGCTAGCATAGTGGTGTTGGCCATTGCGCTACGGCTAGAACCGATCCTCGTAGAGCCGAGCGCGGTTTGGCCGGACGAAATCTTTCAGGCCTCAGAACCGGCACACCGCCTGGTCTACGGGAGCGGTCTTGTAGCTTGGGAATTCCAGCTTGGAGTGCGTTCTTGGCTACTACCAGGGCTCATCGCCGGTCTGATGGAGCTTTCGCGACTCGCCGGCGAAGGGCCGCGCTATTACCTGCCACTGATAGCGGGCGGTTTTGCGGTGCTGGGGGCGGCCCCCGTGGTTTGTTCCTTCCTATGGTGCCGTCCGCTTTTCGGCGCTCTGGGCTCACTACTCGCCGCGGCTGCGATAGCGGTGTCTCCAGAACTCGTCTACTTCGGCGCCCGCACCCTGTCGGAGGTAGTCGCCGGCCACGTGCTGGTCATTGCACTCTATGTACTCGAACCCGGTTATCGGGTGACTTCGTATCGGCGTCTCGTCATTGGTGGAGCCCTGCTCGGGCTGGTTTTCGTAACGCGGGTCCAACTTGCGCCCGCGGTTGCGATCGTGGCGTTGTGGACGAATTGGCGGGCAGACCGCGAGCGCCTTCTCGCGATGCTTACCGGGGCGATTGCTATTCTCAGCGCCTCTGGAGCTCTGGATGCTGTGACTCTCGGCTATCCATTCGCTTCGCTTTGGCGCTACGTTGTTTACAATCTCTATGACGGGGTGAGCTCGACATTCGGCGTTGAGCCCTGGAATTATTACCTTCTCGGGGAGCTGGGTGTCTGGGGCGGCGCATGCGCGACCTTTCTGCTGCTGGCGACCGTGGGTGCGTTGCGAAAGCCACTGCTGCTGGCGGTCGCGGGCAGCATTCTTCTCACCCACTCGGTAATCGCTCACAAGGAGTACCGCTTCATCTATCCGGCGGTCTTGCTGCTGGCGATGCTGGGCAGCATGGGGCTTGCGCAGAGCGCAGGGTGGGCGCAAGACTGGTTGATTAACCGAGGAAAGACGAGGACGATCGCCATACTGGCGGGCAACACCTTCGCGTTGGGCTGGTGGTGCCTGGCGTCCTATCAGGTGTGGAGCGGCTCGGTGCTTACAAATCACCGCCAGCGTATGCATGACAGTTTGACGGCTGCGTCGTTTGTCGCGCAGAGACCCGCGATATGCGGGGTTGGCCTTTACGGCCTTCACGGAGAGGATTGGGGAATCTATGGCGGATACACGTATTTTCATCGGCCGGCGCCGATGTATTGGCCCAAGGACGAGACTGCATTGATCGCTGCCGCTGGTGGATTTGACATCCTGCTATACACACAGCCGCCCCCGCCGACATTGGGGTTCAACACCTTACGATGCATTGGTGAGGTCTGCATCGCGCAGCGTCCCGGCGGATGCCGGCCGATCCCCATGACCCCCACTCCGGTTCCGGAGGCGTTGGTCGACAGAGTGGCTCGGAAGATGCCGCTTTCTCAGGAATCCGAAGGCGGCGCCAAAGCAGTCCGCGACAGCACCCGATAGTGCGCTGTAATTTACGAGCAGTGGATGTCTTTTTCCTGACCCCTGTGACATTTTAAATGGTTCTCTAACGAATACGGCTATAAGCTTTACCGGCCAGCGATTACAAGGGGAGAGCGCATGTGTCGGCTTCCGCGCGGTCGCATTTAATACTAGTCGGGTGCGTCTGTGGCTCATACGGGCTCTTCGTAGCAGTAATATACGCCATCAATTTTTCCAAGGAGCCCGGCCAAGACTGGATGGTCTACTACACCGCAGCCAGAGCCTACCTTGAAGGCAACTTGCCCTTGCTCTTCGACGGTGAGCGCATGACAGCGCAGATGAACGTGGACTTTCTCGACTGGTTACCGCGGCCGCTCTCGTTTCATCCCTGGCTCTACCCGCCCACATTCCTGCTGCTGCTAATACCATTCGGGCTGTTCTCGTTCGCGGCTTCGTATGCGGCTTTCTTGCTGATAACGCTCGCATTTCTACTAGTAATGATCTGGTGCTGTGTCGAGCGTGGCTATCGTCGTTGGCTGCATGTCTTCTCGCTCCTGTTCGCTCCCGCGGTATCCTTCACTATGGGTACTGGACAGAATTCCTTCCTCACGAGCGCGCTCCTGGTAGGCGGGTTTGGCCTCCTTAGCCGGCGTCCGGCGACGGCCGCCGCGCTGCTCGGAACCCTGACCTTCAAGCCACAGCTCTGGCTCATGGTGCCAATAGCGCTAGTGGCAGCTCGCCAATGGCGAGCGCTGATGAACACAATCGCCGCTGCTTCCCTGCTGGGATTTTCGAGCGCCGTGGTTTTCGGAATAAAGCCCTGGTCCGTCTGGGGAGGGCTGATGATTAGCCCACCAACCGAGTTCTACCAGACCTGGCTCAAATGGGGCCGCCTTCATGGCGAGAGCGTCTACACGAATCTAGCCCTGCTCGGCACACCACCGCTGTTCGCCAATGCCGGTCAGACGGCCGCTTTACTTCTCGCCGCCGGCTGCGTCTGGTGGTCCTTTCGCCGACCCATCCCGGGCGATTTGCGGCTCGTCGTACTGCTTGCGGCAACGGTGCTCGCGGCGCCGCATGTCTCGAACTACGACACGGTGCTGCTGGTGGTCGCCGCGACCACGCTCTTTGCCGTTGCGCTCGGCGAGGGCTTCCGCCGCGGCGAGCTAATTGTTCCGATGCTGGTGTGGATGATCCAATTATTCAATCCGCCGGACGTATACCGCGTGGGAATGGTCACGCCGCTCCTCACCTGTTTGCTCATCGCCTGCGCGATCGCTAGGGCACGGGCGTATCCGGTTACGGCGCCGACCTCCGCTTTCCCTCGACCGCTCAATGAGCGGAACGCGACCGATGTCGTCCTTGAGCCTGACAGCGTTGAGGTCGATCAGCAACCGTTCGGTGCGTGCTCAAGCTCAGCCCGGTTAGGCGTCGCGCCCTAGTTAGTTGGGCTCGGCAGCCGCTGCTCACAACAAGGGTGACCAGGGTTCGCCGCAGAAGGCGCGCGCTCTTCGCTGTGCGGGCGTGGCACTCCTCGCCCATGAGAAGTTAGTCGAAAAGTTATGAGCGTCGGCGACCAGCTTGGTCCAGCAACGCTAGCCATTACATCTATGTCATCGTGTGAAATCCGTCTTCGCCACTAAGAAAAATTAGAAAGGTTAAATATATTTTGAAAGTTCATGCGTTTGATTCCAGATGGCAAGTCTTGTTGCCCCTCGTCTGCCGTTCAGATTGGGGCTCGGCTCTTGATCGGTGTCCTACAGAGGTTGTTTCGGCCCGTGACGCGCCACGAGGGGTGGATGCTACTTACTGAATGGCCAACGTCAAAGTAATTAGAGCGGAAAAATGCGCGCCCTCTTTTATAGGTTCGCTGCTGCGGCCTTTGCCTTAGTGCTGTTCCTCAGTCTCTCGTTCCTCTATACGTATGGTGACAGAGATCTATACGAACGTGTCTTGACGCTTTACGGAGCTACTCCGTTTTACTTTCCGTTTCTCGACATCAGCGTTGCGCTTGCCGCTTGGGAGTGCGCGCGTCAGGGCGTGGACGTCATCTTGTCGAACCCGTGTGATGTCCTACAGCGCGGATACATTTACTCGCCGTTGTGGATGGCCGCTTCGGGTATCCCGCTCGGCGTAAGCGACACCGCTGTAGTCGGGTGGACATTGGATCTTCTATTTCTCGCGGCGTTGAGCCTCCTACCTCCTCCACGGCGTCGGCTCGAGCTGGCCCTCGTGCTGGCAACGACGCTTTCCACGACGGTCGTATTTGCACTAGAACGCGCCAATCTCGACGTCGTGCTGTTCGTGTTGGCGCTGGCGGCAGGCCTGTTGGCGGAGTGCCGAACATCGATGCGGTTTATTGGCTATTACGTCGCTCTGATGGCCGCACTCCTAAAATATTATCCGATCATGGTCCTGACCATCGTGCTCCGCGAGCGCCCAGCGATTTTCGTTGCCGTCGGTCTGATCATCGCTGGTGCGTTCGCAGTCTTATGGGCCAAATATCACGTCGACATCGCAAGAGGACTGCCGACCCATGCGAGAGGACCTTACAATACAGGTTTTTTCGGCGCTGAGAATTTGCCATTTTTGATGAGCAAGGCAGCTGGGAGTGCTGCGGCGTCGCTGCTGGTGGAGCGCTTAGCTGCGGCTGGGCTCTACGCGGCATTGGTCGCTGCTTGCGTCGCTATCTGCCGAAGGCTGTTGCGTTTCGCCGACCTGCGTGCCGCTCTTGCTTCGCTTCCCGATCGCGAGCGAGTGTTGCTGGTGATTGGTAGCGCGGTGACGCTTGGCTGTTTCTTCGCCGGACAAAGCATCGGATATCGCGGCGTGTTCTTTCTTCTGGTCATGCCGGGATTACTAACGATTTCGCGTTCGCCCAGTCTCGACGTGCGGAATTTGGGTCTTGCCGCTAGCGTCGTCATCGTGCTGCTAATGTGGGGTGAGTGCCTTCGCCTCGGCATCGACCGTAGCTTCGCACTTGTGGAGGGATCCGAGTTGCTCATCGGCGAAGTCAAATTCTCATTCTGGCTTATTCGCGAACTCGGATGGTGGTGGACCATAAGCATTATGCTGACGGTTCTCACCGATTTTTTCTTGGAGTGCCCTATCGTACGTTGGTTGTCATCGCGAAACGATGAGTCGGTCGTGCGCGTCAGATGATCCAGCATCAGGCTAGGAGCATATAAATTCCGGCCCGCCCAGCGACACGGTCCCTAAGCTCTGGTGGCATTGTTTCATCGCAGGGTCCACGCCGCTGTCGTCCGCCCTGCGATGGCCCAGCACCCGGTTCATCGTCGCGAGCAGGGCTTTTAGCCGAGACCGGGCGCCCTGAGTCGCGCTATGCTGCCTATACCAGACCGTGGAACGCTTGCTGCTACCACCGCCGGGACCCTACGCGGAGTCGCGGCAGTGCGGGGTGCTGCACCATCTGCCTGATCTTATAGGGCGGGCGGCCGCAGGCCTCGAAGTAGATCCGCAGCTGGATCTCGGCGATGATCCCGAGCAGCAGAAAGAGCACACCCGAAAGACCGATCGTCGCGGCGAGCAATGGCAGCGGCGTCTGGATCAAGGTGACCCCGCAAGCGTATTTGAGGGCCACTGCCCAGCCGAAGATCGCCACCGCGAGGACCGGGAAACAGAGGCCTAGCTTGCCGAAGAATTGGATTGGCCAGCCGGACCGGCCGCGCCACGCAGTCGGTTCCCTGCTCGCCGGGAAAATACCGGGAAAACATCGATTTTACCCGGTTCAAGGACCGCCACGGTGCTGTCAAGTGATTGATTATTCATCAAACTGGGCACAAATTCACTAAGCTGCCGAACCGGGAAAGAAGTCCGCGGAACCGGGAATTAAATCGGCCGAAGAGGGAATTAAATCGGCGGAGAAGGCGATCAGCGGCGCGGCCGCCGGGGACGAGGGGACGGAGGGGTGCGGTACTGCTGAAGGCGGGTTGCGCGCAAGCCGGGCAGACCATGGGCGTCATAGGCGCGCTGCCAGGCGCGGAACTCTTCCTCGGTCAGCTGGTAGCGGAGGCAGGCTTCCTCGAGGGTGATCTTGCCGGCTTGCACGGCGGCGACGACCGCAGCCTTGCGGCGGACCACCCATCGCTTGGTGTTGGCAGGCGGCAACTCACCCATCGGAATGTGCTCGGATATGTTACCACGCGATAGTCTAATCGGGCGCGTGCGCTGCCCAAAATGATCGTTGGCGCGCCGCTTGACGCTGCCGTCGCGACAGGGTGCGGGCGATCGCATAGTCCTCGAGCGCGGCGCGATCATCAGCGGCGATGGTGCCCTGGGTCGGCACAGCGCAGGCCGTCGGACAGCGCGTAACACCCTTGGCGCGGATGAACGCCGCGACCGCTGCCTTGTACTCGTCCTCAACCATGATCCCGATCCTCTGTGGTAGGCTCCCCGATCGTTTTCGGGGAAGATCTATAAGGTCTACACGCGATGGTTTTAATCTCACCTATAAAGGCGAATTCTTCCATTTATTTTATGTTTAATCGATTAGAATTCGTGGTTAAGAACTCAGGGTCATTCGGACGTCGCGCCTCGAACAGGAGAAACTGTCGGGGATCCGGCATAATTTATCGGCTCCTTAACGGGTATACGACAGGCTGCGGCGGCGATGATCATGCCTGTTGCGCCGCACCTTATTCCCCTCGCCGGATTCGCCGGCCTGATGGCGACCGCTGCCTTTGAGGATGGGCGCAGGCTGATCATCCCGAACGGGCTGATACTCGCTCTGTGCATCCTCTGGCCGGCCCATGTCATGACCGCGCCGGCGCTTACCCTTACGGCGGCCGGCTCCGCCGCCCTGTGCGCGGCGGGCGTCTTTATCGTCGGCGCACTGTTGTTCTCCCGCGGCCTGATCGGCGGGGGCGATGTCAAGCTGCTCGCCGCTGCGACGCTGTGGGCAGGCCCTGGCGGGATCCTGCCGCTGCTCTGCTGGACAGGTCTCCTCGGGGGGGTGTTGTGCCTCCTTCTTCTAAGCCCCGTCGGGGCGCTGATCGCCGCGGCGCGGCCGACCCTCGGCGAATCCTCCGGGGACCCTGCGCGCGGCGCCGACCCGGTCCTTGTCCCCTACGGAATCGCGGTCGCCGCTGCCGCTTTGATCGTCACGATTCCGCCAAACTTCAGCTGGTAGGGCGCGTCTTCGCCATCGACCTCTGGGGTTGGCAGCCGCTTCCGGACTCGCTTCGGTAAACTATTGCGCGGGTGTCACCACCCTATTGCGCGGAAACGGCAAGTCATGTTAACCTAGAATATCGCAATGCGTCTCGAGGTCTGCGATGCGCTTTCTGCCGCTGTTCGGTGTCGCCGGATCGATGATGTTCCTGGCGTTTGCCGCGACCCCACAAGCCGCCGACCCGGCCTCGCCCGCCGCCACGCCGCGCGGCAGCGCCCAGATCCCGGCCAATGGCGGGCGGATCACACTCGAGGTCAATAAGGGCACACTGGTCCGCCTCTCCGGGCCGGCGGCCACTGTCTTTGTCGCCAACCCCGACATCGCCGATGTCCAGGTCAAGTCGCCGACACTCGTTTACATCAGCGCCAAGGCGCCGGGCGAGACGGTGATCTACGCCGTTGACGCCAGCGACAGCGTTCTGTTGAACGCGACGATCCTCGTCGAGCACGACATCTCGCGGCTGCGCTCATCATTGAGGCAACTGGCGCCGGGTGAGCCGATCTCGGCCGATTCGGTCGACGGCAACCTGGTGTTGAGTGGCGTGGCATCGGATGCTGGACAGGCGGAAAAGGTGCGCGCGCTCGCCGCAGCGGTAGCCGGTGAGGCGAAGGGCGGACAGGTGATCAATCGTATGACCGTCGCCACCCCGAACCAGGTCCTTCTCAAAGTTCGCGTCGCCGAGGTGAACCTGAATGTATTGAAAGAGATCGGGGTCAATTGGCAGAAGATCGGCACGAACCTCAGTTTCACGACCAACAACCCGACCGTGTTCGGCGCCCTAGTTCCGAGCTTTATTAGTGTTGGAGCGATGACCGGGCAAGCGGTCAGCGCCACGATCACGGCCCTCACGCAGGAGGGGTTCATCACTTCGCTCGCCGAGCCGAACCTCGTCGCGATGTCCGGACAGACCGCCAGCTTCCTCGCGGGCGGCGAATTTCCGGTGCCGATCAATGGTGCGGCCACGAGCACCGGCGGCGTCCCGACGATTACGGTCGAATTCAAGAGCTTCGGCGTAAGCCTCGCCTTCACCCCGACGGTAATCGACGCTAATCACCTCAACCTGCGGGTCCGGCCCGAGGTCAGCGAGCTGACCACTACCGGCGAGGTGTCGGTGCCGATCGCCCCCGGCCAAGTCGTGACGATCCCCGCCCTGACCGTTCGGCGGGCCGAAACCTCGGTCGAGCTCGGCAGCGGCGAAAGCTTCGCCCTTGCCGGCCTCTTACAGCACACCTCGACGCAGACGATTACCAAAGTCCCGTGGCTCGGCGATGTCCCGATTCTCGGAGCTTTGTTCAAGTCGGACGGCTTCCAGCGCGGCGAGACAGACCTTGTCGTCATCGTCACCCCCTATCTCGTCAATCCGGTATCGACACGTCTCGCCGCGCCGACCGACGGCCTCAAGCTGCCAAGCGATGTGCAGCGGGTGTTACTCGGCAACAAATACCGCCAAGGGCTGCCCGGACCCGGTCCGGGACCGCTCGATACCGGCGGCAACGGCCTGATCGGTCCCGCTGGGTTCCGGCTGGATTGAGGAAGAACGCCATGAAGAACCAGCTCCGCCTCGTCGTTCTGCCGTTGACCTTCGGGCTCGCGGCGTGTGCGGCCGAATACAGCAAGAGCGAGGCGCCGGCTCAGTTGCGGGTCGACGCCGCCGACAGCCGGCGCGAGCTCGCCTTCGCCGCCGGTTCTGCCCATCTTTCCCCGAGCGAGCTTCACAAAATCGACGGGTGGGTGCTCAGCGGCAGCATCCGCCCGGCAGACCGCGTCGAGATCGCGGCGGCTGGCCCCCCAGGTCTCGCCGAGCAGCGAGCGACGGCGATCTCCGGCGAGCTCTTACGCTTCGGTATCGTCGCTACGACATTGGCCCTCGACACGGTGCCGGCCAACCACGCGATCGTCTCGATCGGCCGCTATGCAGTGACTCTGCCAACCTGCCCGAATTGGAGCCAATCGCCGGCCGCGGATTTCACTAACGCCTACTCGAGCTACTACGGCTGCGACGACGCTACAAATCTGGGCCTGATGGTGGCGAGCCCGGCCGATCTCGTCAGCGGCCGACCGCTCTCCGCGACCAACGCTCAGGTGACGTCCAACGCCGTCCAGCGCTACCTCACCGATCGGGTGAAACCGCCGCCAAACCCGACGCCGTCGCCGTTCGGCGGGGGAGGCGGCGGAGGCGACTCCGGTGGCGGAGGCGGCGGCGGTGGAGGCGGTGGTGGCGCACCGGGCGGAGGTGGCCCGTGACCGCCAGGCGCCGTCATGCGGCGCGACGCTTCGCAGGCGCCAAGTCAGCGCCAACGTGGCCCGTAAACATTTAGCGTCGGGCGTAAGCACGGTACTGAAAAAGTCCGTCCGGCTTTTGAGTTCGTTGCTCTGGCCGTACCCCCCGCGAAGGCGGCTGTCAGGAAATCCACGATTGCCTGGATCGGCGTTGTGCGTCCTTCCAGAAACTGCAGAGGACGCTTTCTTGTAACGTTCTGTTTATCGCATCTATAATTATTAAATTCTAATGGATAGCAGCTGACATTCCGAGGCATCGATTGTGCGGCTGTCCTGCACGCGCAAGGGAATAATCGCCGAGGTCACGCCAGCGGATCGAACTCGCTTGCAGTCGATCATCAGCTACCACGACAGCTCGCCGTCGGCGCCATCCAGCGCTACCTCACCGACCGAGCAAAGCAGCCGCCGACCCGACACCTCGCCGTTTGGGCGGAGGCGACGGAGCACCTAGTGGCGCACCGGGTGCCAGAGGTTCGTAACCCGCGAGGACCGCGCTTAGCCAGCGCCCTCATTGGCTGAGGCGCAGCGCGATCAGCGCCTGAGCGATGTCATTGAACACGCTCTGCAGGTTGCTCGTGGTCGCGGCCTCGAAAAAGCCCCCGGTGTTG
Organism: uncultured Alphaproteobacteria bacterium; assembly: GCA_963703745.1. Lineage (GTDB taxonomy): Bacteria > Pseudomonadota > Alphaproteobacteria > ATCC43930 > CGMCC-115725 > AP-15. The sequence continues at coordinate 371,178 of CAVPFL010000007.1, forward strand.
CCCGGACAGTTCTGCAGGTCGGTATTGCTCGCACCGTCAGTCCCTAGCCCGATCGTGTAGATCACGAAGTTGCCGCTGGCGGCCATATTGCTGCACACGTCAGCCAAGCGGGTCCCCAAATTGGTCACCGCCGTCGTGTTGCTCGTCGTGTCGATCTTGCCGTCGGTGATCTGACCGAGACCCGTCATATTGTCAGTCGAACCATTTATGTTGGACGGCCATTCTTCCGTCCCGTCGGTCATCAGCACGACGACCTTCTTCCATCCGGTGGTGGTCGCGGTACTATAGCTCAAGGGGTGGCCGCTGGTCGCTGCGAACGGTCCGTTGGGCGAGAGCGCGCGCCAGCCCCAGATCATGCCGATATGAACCTGGGTGCCGCCGGAGTCGCGCGGCCACATGCTGCTGATTGTGTTGAGGATCGAAGTTTGTCCGGCAGAGCTAGTGGCATCGGTGAGCGCCAGCATCGGTACCGGACAACCTTGGTTCGGGCCGGATTCTGCGGTCCAGTCAGTCACCACTGCGCCCTGGGTTTCTGTGGCGGTGTCCTGGGCCTTTACGCCGTTTGCTACCCAGTTGTTGCCCGAATCGTTCGGCCACCAAAACGGATACCAGTTCGGCCAGCCGCCCGAGGGCTCGGTATAATCGGGATCGCTGACCGACGAGTTGACAACGCCGGTGCTGCTGCTGTTGCTGTTTTCATCGGAACTGGTTGGTTCGATCACGCAGCCGCCCCATTGCTTCGTGGTCGACGACCCCGCTGGACTCGCCGAGTTATAGGTCGAATCGTAGGTGAGCGGCGAAAACTCCGCCAGCGCGGTATTGCAGCACGTCCCCGTCGCGCTGGAAAAATTGCTCGGCGTTGTCGCGGCGTTGGATATTGTCAACTGCCCGGTGCCCGCCGCAAACTGTGCCGCGGTGCCGGTGACAGCGGTTATTGTGGTGTTTACTGGGATGCCGTTGCCGACAATCACGTTGCTGACCGATGGGAGGGCATTGAAATAGACGCCTGTCACCGTCGTGCTGCCGGTTGTCGTGGTAGCTCCCAGGTTGGTAAAAGTCAAGGCGTCGCCGGTCGCCGCGCCGGTTGCGCTGGCCGAGAGCGTGAGTGTTTTCGCCGACGTGTTGACCGAACTCACATAAGTATTGGCAGGTATCTTTCCCGACGCGTCGGTCACCGTCATGCCGACCACGATGCTGTTCAGGCTCGCGGTGCTGCCCGCGAGACTGCTGACCGTCGTGCTGCCGTTCGTCGTGGTGCCGGCAAGGCTGAACGTCAGGGACACCGCGGTCCCCTCGTTGGCTGATGGGTCGGCTGAGAGCGTGATCTGCGTCGCGCTGACGACTGTCGCGACCGTAGTGCCGGGAGCGATGCCGGTTCCGCTGACCGCCATCCCGGCCACGATGTTGTTGGTGGTGGTGCCGGTCGCCAGGGTGACGGACGTGGTGGTTTTCGACAACGTCGCCGTCGCGGTGGCGGGTGAAATGGGGTAGGTGGTCGGGTCGGTGTACCCAGGACTGGTGGTATTGCTGCAAGTCGAACAGACGGAGTTAGGGAGCGGGCCGACCGCCAACGAGTTGCCGGTGAAAGTCAGGTTCGCAGCCGAGGAGATCACGATCGACGAGCTGCTGACGCTGCTGACGGTCGCGCCGGTCGGAATGCCGTGGCCGTAGATGTACATCCCGGCCAGGATCGCGGCGGTACCCGCAACCGAGCCGCTCGGCGTCTGCATCGAGACGCTGGAGATCGTCGTGCTGCCACTCGTCGTAGTCCCGACGATCGGGATCACCGGCATGATGTTGCCGCGCAAATCGGCAAAATCACCGCTGGGCGCATCGGTATTGATATTGCTGCAGGTCCCGTTGGGGCAGAGCGCGCTGCCGACATTGACCGTCGTCACATAAGGGACGATCGAGATGTAAAGCTGTTGGGCGCTGGTGATTGCGCTGGTGAGCGTATTGACGAACTGCGTCGTGGCGTTGCGCAGCGTGCAAATACGGCTCTCGTTGCTGGAATTCGTGCAGGTGGTGTCTGTCGCTTGCACATTGCCGGCACACGTACTGTTGCTGTAATTGGGCGCCCCGTCGCTAGGGCCGCACAGCATCGACCCGGTATTGTCGAGCACCACGGCGACCTCCAGACCCGTCGTCTTTTTAGTCTGGGCAGCAACCGTCACGTTGATGCTGTTGATGCCGATAAGCTGCATAAAGACCATCGGCACCGTGGCTTGCGCCTGGTAGTTGACGGTGGTCGCGCTCAAATCGGCGCCTGCGGGGACCGGCGTCACCGTGACGTTCTCTCCGAGCGCCGTCGACGGATAATTGGCGGTGAAATAATTCTGCAGGTCGGTCGACAGCTGTGCCGACGTCTGATTGGTCTCCGATCCGACCGCAAGCGCCGCCGCGTCCAGCGCCGCGCCGAGCCGGACCTTTACCGAGTAGGCGCGGCCCACATCGGTCGCGATGCCGCCGGCAATGATCAGAGGGATCGCGAACAAGCCGACCAACATCGCGATGTTTCCCTCGCGTTGTTGCACGAGCCGGCGCAAAGTGGTGAGAACGGCACTGAGGCAATGGCGCATTGCTAAATTTCCTCGTCTATCACGGGCAGACACTGTTCGTATTGAGGTAGGTCGGCACGCAGCTCATGTAGCGGGGCCGGTTCAAGGCTGCTTCGGAGAGCGTGTAGGACGAGTTCAGGACGTAGCTGACCGGCGAGGAATAGGAGTAAGTGAGCTGGGCCACGATGACACTATCCGTCGATCCTGTCGTCTCGCTGCCGAGGTTGGCGGCATTTGCGCTATTGGGGAGGCTGGTTGCGTTAATCGGCGTGGCGCTGTTCACCTCGACATGCCAGTCGATCACCGGTGATCCGGTATTGTAGGTCACGCTGGCGTAGGCGATCTTCAGCTGGTTGCTGCCGGTCGGAAACGGCGTCAGCACCTCTGTTGCCGCGTTGGTGATGTTGGTGAAGTCGGCGGCTTGAAGCACGGTACTCACCCGCGTCTGGGCGACAAGATCGGCCGCCGTCTCTGCCGCGGCCTCGAGCTTCAGATCGGCGAGGATCAGATTGGCAACCTCGTAGCTGCCGATAACCATAATCAGCAAGCCCGGCAGGATCAGCGCAAACTCCGTCGCCGCGACGCCCGACCGATCGCGCAGAAAGTTGGCAGGAAGCGTCATTAGACGCCGGCCGGTCATTATAAAAACGGCTCGTTGCGGAAGATGACCGTCGAGACCAGCGTTACGCTGCCTGTACCGGGGTTCGACCCGTTGGTGGTACCGAGGCCAAACCAGCAAGAACCGCCCGTCAGACATGCCCCGACCCATGGAATGATGAAGGGACGGCTGTAGGTTGCCCGAACACCGACGATATCGCCGCCCACGCCGGCGTTAAACGAACAGACCGTCCCGGTTCCGGTCTGATTGTTGTTCAAGACGCACGGCGTGAAGCTGACGGAGCCGAAACTGGAGAAAGTCTGAACCTCGAAAATGATGTCTGCAGTGCATGTCGCTGAGCTCATCACCGAGCTCATTTCCGAGCAGAGCAGGTTCTGGAAGGTGGTGATCGGGCTGCTTGCAGTCTGGACTTGCCCGGTGCGGATCAACCGCGCCGCATCGCGTGCCGCTCCTTCGAGCAGCGACTGGTTGGCGAGCATGAGCCCTAGATCCATGATCACCAGCAGCAGGAAAAAGAAGGGCGGCCCGACCAGCGCCATCTCAACGGCAACTTCGCCGATATTGTCGCGTGCGAGACGCCGAAATATTCTCATGCAAAATCCCTCGCGCACTGATCAGCCGGCGATCAGGCGATCATCGTCGCCAACGCGGGTGGACCCGGCCAGCGCCGGCCTCGAGCCAGCTTAAGAAGGACGCGTTATGAAAAAGTTAAGGAGCCTCGTAGCGCCGGACGCCTGATGGGCGGCAACGGAAAACCGCCCACCTCCAGATCAAATCTTCGGCGGCGCTCGAGCGCGAATAAAGGCTTCCTTAACCAGTGTGCTTGAGGATGTCCTCCCAGTTACCATCGTGTCGGAGCCCAGTATGCTTAATCGGCCGGAGCCTTCGCGGAGCCGCTTTTCGTGCCGTCTCGCGACCAACCTCTTCGACGCAGGTCCGTTGGTCCTCAGACCAATCGGCACCGCGGCGATCAGTGCGAACCGCGGTCCGATACGCTACGGCCTCGCGATTGCTGTCACCCACATCGTCCTGATCCCGTCGAACTTCAGCTGGTAGAAAGCGATGCGCGCACGTACTCCGATCCTTTTCGTCGTCGCCCTCACGCTGGCTGGCGGTACCGCTCTTCTGGTCCGATCCTTCCTCGCGCAGAAGAATGGCGAGGTCGGGGCGGAGGCGCTTGCCCGGCCCGCGGCACCGCAAAAGTTCGTGCTCGTCGCCCGCAATGCGATCCTGCGTGGACAAATTCTGAAGCCGCAGGATTTATCCTGGCAGGTCTGGCCCGAAGGCGGGATCGATAAGAACTATATCCTACACGGGACCCGGACCCCGGAGAGCTTTGCCGGCTGGGTTGCGCGCGATCCACTCGCGGCGGGCGAGCCGATCAGCGACGCCAAGATCGTCTCACCAGGCAGCCGCGGCTTTCTCGCAGCAGTGCTCCGTCCGGGCATGCGCGCCGTCTCGGTGCCGGTCACGGCGACCTCAGGTATCTCCGGGTTTGTCTTTCCCGGCGATCAGGTGGACATCCTGATCACCCATCAACTGCCGGTAATCGGGGGCAATGCCGGAGAGCTGGAGCATAAGGCTGCCGAGACGGTGCTTCACGACGTGCGCGTGATAGGCGTCGATCAGAAGCTCGACAGCAAGAACGGTGAAGCGCTCGTCGCCCATACCGCTACGCTCGAGGTTACGCCAAAGCAGAGCGAAATCATCGCCGTCGCCACTGAGATGGGAAAGTTGTCGCTCAGTCTTCGAAGCTTGGTCGCTTCGCCAACCGAAAATTCGACCCCCGATGCGGTGGCCAGCGACAATCAAGGTACTTTCACACTCGACAGTGAAGTCAGTCAGCTTCTGCGAAAGCCGCCTGAAACCAAGGGGAAGCTGAATGTTACCGTTTTGCACGGGGCCGGTAGGGCGAGCTGATAGAGCCTTGCCGATCGAACCGAGGGAGCCGAGGTCATGAAAATCCGCATCTACCTGATCGCCGTCCGGCTGACGGCGATGTCCAACGGCCGCGAAAGGTGCGTCGAGGACGCCGCCGCCGACTTTCCCGGGCTCGCCAAGCGGCCTAGCACTGCGCCGTTTAGCACGCTGAGCAGGGGGAGGCCGTGATGCTGGGGTTGCGCACTGCCGCGGCGCTCAAACCCGATAGGGCGGGCGTTCTCGCCGTCGTGCCGGAGCAACAAATGGCCGATCGTTTGCAAGGGATCATGCACGAGCTCCAGCTCGATGACGAACTGGTCATCACCGACACGCTCGACGCGGGGTTGCGGCGCATCCGCTCGGGTTACGCGCCGCGAGTTCTGCTTCTCGACCTCGCGGACTCGGCCGCCCCGATCGCCGAGGTCAGCTCGGCTCGAACCGTCGGCGGCGCCGAGCTGAGGCTCGTCGCCCTCGGTAGCGTCAACGATGTTACTCTCTTCCGCGACCTGCTCGCCGCCGGCGCCAATGACTACCTCGTCAAACCGGCGACCCGTGAGACCTTGTCGACTGCGCTGGAGCAACGGTCGGCTAATGCGGGAACGGGGACCAGTGGTGGATTGGGGCAAGTGATCGTCTTCGTCGGCAGCCGTGGCGGCGTCGGCGCGACGACAACCGCCGTCTCCTGCGCCTGGTTGCTCGCCGAGGAGCGCAGCGAGCGCGTGGCGCTCGTCGATCTCGATCTCCACTTCGGCACCATCGCGCTCAAGCTCGATACCGATCCCGGCAGCGGGCTGTGCGAGGCTCTGGAGCAGCCGTCCCGAATCGACAGCCTTTTCATCGAGCGCGCCATGGTCAAGGTGACCGACAATTTGCTGGTCCTGGCCGCCGAGGCATCGGCGGGCCAGCATCTGATTGTCGATGCCGGCGCAGTCGACATGCTGCTCTACGAGTTGCGTCGTAAATTTGCCCGGATCGTCGTCGATCTGCCGCGCGGCGCGAACCCGATACAGCGCGTCGTGCTCGGCGCGGCAACCCACGTTGTGATCGTGTGCGAGCGCAGCCTCGCCGGTCTGCGCGACACGATTCGATTGCAGACCTTGATGCGGGACCAGGCGCCGCAGGTTCGCCTCTGGCTGGTCGAGGCCGGCGCCACAGGCGAGCGCGCCTTGATCGGCAAAAGCGAGTTCGAGAAGGGAATCGCCAAGACGCTCGACGCTCGCCTTTCTTACGATCCGAAAGCCGCCGGGGCGGCGGCTAATTCCGGCCAACCGCTGCCGCTGGCCGTCCCACGCAGTCCGGTCGTGAAGGAGCTCCGCCAACTCGCCGAGAAGCTTGCCGGCCCGGCGACGCCTCTCGCGAAACGCAAATTGTTTGCGCTGCCATGGTAGGACGCTCCAAACGGTCGGAAAGCGAGGGCACGCTCGACGCGCGCATTGCTCTGCTATCCTCGCGCCGCGCGGTGCCGGTCGAGGCGGTTCCCGCTGCTCCCCCGGTGCCCCCGGTCGAGCTCCCGGCGCATGCCCCGACTGAGGATCGCCTGCTTGCCGCAAAGGAGCAGCTGATCGCTCGGCTGAGTGCCGAGGTCCGGCCGGAGCGCAGAAGCCTCCTCAGTCGCGGCGAACTCGCCAAGGTCGTCGACGCGGCGACACAGGCGTATTTGATCCGGCACGGCCTTGACGCGAACCCGCTCGATCGCCGCGATCTCGTTACTGAAATCATCGACGGTCTTCTCAGCGCGGGGAGGTCGGAACTCACGCAAGACGGGACCGTCAAGGGGCGCTCAAATCGTACTGCGATCGAAACCGCAAAGGCTCAGATTCAACCTCTCGTCCTCGAGCACATGGACGTAAGCGCCGCCGCCGAGATGCCGCGCGGCGTGTTCGAGGCGCAGCTCAGCGGCTGGGTCAAGGATCTGCTCACCGAGACCAAGATCCAGTTGAATTTCATCGAGCAGCGCGAGCTCGTCGAAATTCTGATCGCGGACATGCTCGGGCTCGGGCCGCTCGAACCGCTGATCGAGGACGAGACGGTCACCGACATCATGGTCAACGGAGCAAAGCAGGTCTATGTCGAGCGCCGCGGCAAGCTCGAGCTGACCGACGTGCGGTTTCGCGACGACGATCACGTTATGCATGTCGCGACAAAGATCGTGACCCGGATCGGCCGCCGCATCGATGAATCTCAGCCGCTCGTCGATGCTCGTCTCGCCGACGGGAGCCGCGTCAATATCATCACGCCGCCGCTCGCGATCGACGGGCCCAGCATCTCAATCCGCAAATTTTCGAAGAAGACGATCACGCTCGACGTTATGGCGGGTCAGGCCAACATCTCGCCGCAGATGGCGACATTCCTCAAGATCGCCGCCCGCTGCCGCCTCAACATCCTGATTTCCGGCGGCACCGGTTCAGGCAAGACGACGTTGCTCAACGCCCTGTCGCGGCTGATCGACTCGGCGGAGCGAACCGTGACGATCGAGGATGCCGCGGAATTGCAGCTGCAGCAGCCGCATGTCGTGCGGCTCGAGACCCGCCCGCCCAACCTGGAGGGCACCGGCGAGATCACGATGCGCGACCTGTTGCGCAATGCTCTGCGCATGCGGCCCGACCGCATCATCCTCGGCGAGATTCGCGGCGCCGACGCGCTCGACGTGCTGCAGGCGATGAATACCGGCCACGACGGCTCGATGTCGACGATTCACGCCAACTCGCCGCGCGAGGCCCTCACCCGACTCGAGAACATGGTCGGAATGACCGGGATCAATCTGCCGTCGAAGGCGGTGCGCACCCAAATCGCCGCCGCTGTACATCTGATCGCCCAAGTCAACCGCATGCGCGACGGCATCCGCCGCGTCACGCATGTCATGGAGGTCGTCGGAATGGAGGGTGAAACGATTACCACCCAAGAGCTTTTCAGCTTCCAGTTCCAGGGCGAAACGACCGAAGGCATGCTGCGCGGGGCGTTCAAATCGAATGGAATTCGCCCGAATTTTCTAGCCCGCGCCGAGTATTACGGCCTCGATCGGCCGCTTCTCGAAGTCATCTGAGCGGCTCGCCCGAAATGAATAACGCTATCTCAGGATGCTGTTGCGGCACCCTCACCCGCCTCGCTGCGCTCGACACCCTCTCCCGCGGTGCAGGAGAGGGGCTGCAAGTATGCGACTCAAAGCCCCTCTCCCGCATTGCGGGAGAGGGGGGACCAAGCCCTCAGGGCTTGGTGGGTGAGGGTAATGTCTTCAATCACTTACTACCTTCATTTTCATAGCAGGGGCGCCTTCGCGATGCTCGAAACACCCACTATTTGGGAAAGGGTCATTGCCCCTCACCCGGTATCCGCACGCAGGTGGGCGGATACCGAGCTCACCCCGCAGGCTGGGGGCGAGGTAACTGTTCATCTTAGGTCGGAGACTGAGACATGGGACTGGGGCTCGATCCGGCAACCTCGATCGCAGTCATTTGCGCGATCGGCGTTGCGTTGACGTTTGGCGTCATTGCATTAGCGGTGAGCGACAGCGCGGCCAGCCGGCACTTCGGCCGGCGCCTCAATACGATGCGAGATCGGGCGCAGGGGGGCCTCGCCACAGACTCCGCAGCCACTCGATCGCTTTCGCGGCAGCGGAGCGGGTCGGCAATCGATCGCATGGCTGGTACTTGGCTGCCCCGCCGCGACCTCCTAGCAGCACGCCTCGCGCGGACCGGGCGGACGATCAGCCTCGGGCAGTACGCGATGGTGTGCGCCGTCCTGACCGTGCTGGCAGCGGTCGGCTTTGCCGTCGCTGCGCGGATCGGCATCGTGCCTAGCTTGGTGCTCGGATTGCTGATCGGAACGGCCCTTCCACACCTGGTCATCGGACGCATGGGAAAGCGCCGCATGAATGCCTTCATCGCTCTGTTCCCGGAGGCAATCGATCTGATCGTGCGGGCGCTGCGCTCGGGCCTCCCGGTCAGCGAAGCGATCGTCGGAGCAGGCCATGAGATTACCGATCCGGTCGGCGCCGAGCTACGCCTCATCGAAAGTGGGATGCGGATGGGGCGGGACCTCGAAAGCCTGCTCTGGGACACCGCCAAGCGGATCGATGCCTCGGAGTTCCGCTTCTTTGTCATTGCTCTCAGCGTGCAGCGCGAGACCGGCGGTAACCTCGGGGAAACCCTCGCCAATCTCTCCGATGTCCTGCGCCGGCGGCGACAGATGCAGGCCAAGGCGCACGCGATGGCAAGTGAGACGCGCGCGACCACAATGATCCTCGGCGGCTTGCCGATAGCGGTCATCGGTATACTTTCGCTGACCTCCCCCCATTATCTGGTGCCGCTGATCAACGACGTCCGCGGGTTCATCCTCGACGGGATCGCGCTCGCGATGTTGACGACCGGTGTCGTGATCATGAACAGAATGGCGAAGTTCGAAATATGAGGCCTCAAGATTTTACGATCGCCGACTGGCTGCCGGCGGGGGTCAGCCTCGACGAAGCGATCACGGTGCTTGCCGGGCTCGCGACGCTGGCGACCGTATTGGCGATGTGGCAGGTGCTGCGGCCGAATAACGCGTTCGAACGGCGTCTCGAAGAGATCGGGCAGCGCAAAGAAACCCTGCGGCAAGGTGCTCTTGCGGCGGCACGCCGAGGCCGAGAGCGCACGACCGCCGTCGGAGTGATGCGCGAGACGGTGACGCGCCTCAACCTTTTGCGTTCCAAACACGCCACAGAGGCGCGCAATATGCTCGCCCAGGCCGGGATTCGGTCGCGGGACGCAATGGTCCGCTACCTCTTTGCAAGAATCACCCTTCCTTTCGCATTCGGTATTGTGCTGCTCGCAGACAGTAATGTGTTTCACGTGCTGCCGATCCCGCCCAATTTCGCGTTCGTGCTGCCATTTGTGGGAGTTCTGGCCGGGTTCTATGCTCCGATAGTCTACCTGAGAAATACCGCGGCCAAGCGCGCCAAGAGTATCAAACTCGCTCTGCCGGACGGGCTCGACCTGATGGTCATCTGCGCCGAGGCCGGGCTCAGCCTCGATGCGGCCCTGGCGCGCGTCTCCCGCGAGCTCGGCAACGGCTCACCCGAGCTCGCCGAAGAACTCGGCATGACTGCGGCCGAACTGACCTTTCTACCCGAGCGGCGCTTGGCGTTCGACAATCTCAACGCGCGGACCAACTCTGACGGGATTCGTGCTGTCGTCAATACGCTGCAGCAGACTGCCAAATTCGGCACTCCGCTGGCCCAGTCTCTGCGAGTCCTCGCCGCCGAGATGCGACAGGCGCGGATGACGCGGGCAGAGGAGAAAGCAGCACGCCTGCCCGCGTTGCTGACGGTGCCAATGATCCTCTTTATCCTGCCGTGCCTGTTCATCGTGCTGCTCGGTCCGGCCGCACTCGGCATCATCGACACATTCGCGCACCACTGACCGCACCCACTCGTCTCTGGCTCACTGGCATGCACTGACCAGATCAGAGCCGCGGGCCGGCCCGCGGGCATTTCTTTCACTCGCTGTTGCGTCGGAGTGACGAACCGTCATGCGGTGCGGCCACAACATCGGGCCGAGCCTATGCGATCGGTCGAGCCCAGTTCAATGGACGTCGACGACCCAGTGCGGGTGATATTGATTGGATTTGATAGCAGAGGACGGGACAGCCGGGCCCGCAACTGAGAGGGCGCCAGCGGGCCTGGGCGATAACGGGGCCTGGGCCGCGGGTGAGGCGGTCGCGGTGACAGGCACAGACAGCGCCGTATAGGATTCCGGCACTAGCGGTGTCGGGGCGGAAGTGTGCGTCACCAGCGGCGCAGTCGCCTCGGCGGCACCGGGCTCGCAGCCGGACAAAACAGCGATTCCGATCCCGAGACCAAGGCCGACACCAATCCCGACTTTCATGAAGGCCCTTCTCCGTCGGCCGGTTTGTTGCCCGGAGGACCGCTCATGATGCGAGCGGCGGGCAGAGGGCCACCAACACCGAAGCTCTGTCCTTCGGTGCTGCTTTGGCTTAGGAGGTTGTTGGCGCGCTGGGCGTCAATATCGCTCGGCTGCGCGCCTCCGGCGAAAGCTCGCGCAATGTTGCGTAATAAGCCAGGTTGTGCTCGACCGAAGCGTCATCGAGATCTATCCGATTGAGCCGAGCCGCCTCCGCGAGGTTTCCCCTCAATCCGTAGATTAGCGCCAGGGTCTGCCGCTCCTGTGGTGATGCGCCGGGTGCCATGGCCACCGGCTGCAAGGTGGCTACGGCCAAAGCATAATCGCCACTCAACGCAAGCGACAGAGCGAGATTGGTGGTCAGTGCCGGATCATTCGGCGCGGCAGCAAGACCGCGCCGATACCACGCCTGCGCCTCCGCATGCTCACCCGAAAAATCCTTGGCGACCCCAAACAGCAGCAGCACCTTGGGGTCATCCGGGCTCAGGGCATACGCCTTGCCGAGGGGATCGAGTGCGAGCGCCGGCTTGCCCGACTTCAAAAAGGCCTTGGCCAGCCCCACCAGTGCCGGCTGGTATTGCTGGTTACGGAGCAGCGCATTGTTGTAACTAACAATCGCTTCGTTGACCGACCCCATCGCCAGCAGCACATCGCCCGCCGCGGCAAGGGGGGCCGGATTTAGCGGGGCGACCTCTGCGGCACGCCGAAAAACGCCGAGGGCGTTGACGAGGTCGCCGCCGCCCTGCGCAGCGGCTCCGATGCGCATCAGCGAGTCGTAGCTCGGCACGGCACCGCCGCCGTCGCGCCCGTTGGCGCTCTGCAGGTCGAGATGGAAGGGATCGGCCCCGCAGCCCGCCAACCCCAATACGGCCACGATCACAACGAGCACGAGCGCGGAGGAGCGCCTCATTCCGAGCCATGCCGAGCCATGGCCCGACATATGATGATGTCGTCGATGCAAGCCGATCCCCCTTTAACCAAATTATGCAAAAGGGCGCTGGCATTGCGCTCAGAATTTCAAGTATCTAAGAGATACAACAGCTTACAATCCTTCTGGCGACGCAACATCGCCGCTCGCCGAGCGAATTGGGGATTGAGCCCGTCTATTTTGTCGCAGCCGCCACCTTGGCGGCGACCGCGCGCTCGACGGCGACGAGCGCGGCTTCGGCCGAAGCGGCCTCGGGACCGCCCGCCTGAGCCAAGTCGGCGCGACCCCCGCCGCCCTTGCCGCCCAGCGCTTCAGCGCCGAGGCGCACCAGCTCGACCGCATCGAAACGGCTCGTCAGATCAGGGGTGACTCCGACAACGAGCGCCGCCTTACCGTCGGCGCGTGAGACGATCGCCACGACGCCCGAGCCGATCCGGTGCTTCAGATCGTCGGCCAGCGATTTGAGCTCGCGCCCGGGGACGCCGTCGACCACGCGGGCATCAAAAGGGATCTGGCCGATGCGTTTCTCGGTCGATTTGCGGCTCGGGCCGGCATTCGCCAGCACCCGGCGAACCTCGGCGAGCTCACGCTCGAGCCGCCGGCGCTCCTCGACCACCCCGGCGATCCGAGCCGGCAGTTCGGCTGGGCTGGTCCGCAATGCGGCTGCAGCCTGCCGTAAAATTTCTTCCTCGCCGGTAACGAAGACTTCGGCCGCGCCACCAGTCAGCGCTTCGATACGGCGCACCCCAGACGCGATCGCCGTCTCGCCAACGATCTTGAACAATCCGATATCGCCGGTGCGGCGAACGTGCGTGCCGCCGCAGAGCTCGACCGAGAAAGGCCGGTCTTCATCACCCGCGCCCCCCATTGCGACTACCCGCACCTCGTCGCCGTACTTCTCGCCAAAGAGAGCCAGTGCGCCCTCGGCCACGGCGCGATCCGGCGTCAGGAGGCGCGTTTGCACCGCGCTGTTCGCCCGAATGCGTTCGTTGACCTCCGTCTCGATCGCCAGAATATCTTCGGCGGTCAGCGCTCTTGGATGACTAAAGTCAAAGCGTAGCCGGTCGGGGGCGACGAGCGAGCCTTTTTGCGTTACATGCTTACCCAGTCGCTGCCGCAGTGCCTCGTGCAGCAAGTGGGTCACCGAATGGTTGGCGCGCAATTGCCGCCGGCGGCGGCCGTCTACCCTGAGCTCGACCGCGTCACCCTCCTTCAACACGCCGCGGGTCACATTGCCGAGATGGACGTGCAGGTCGCCCGCTTTCTTTATCGTGTCGCGCACGGCCAGCTCGGCGCCGCCGGCCGAAAAGACGATGCCGGTATCACCAACTTGACCGCCGGCCTCTGCATAGAACGGCGTCTGGTTGACGATCAGCGCGACGTCGTCTCCGAGCACCGCCTCGGCAGTGCGCTCGCCATTCCGCATGATTGTCAGCACCACGCCTTCGGCGCTCTCGGTCTCGTAGCCGAGGAACTCGGTGGCGCCAAGTTGCTCACGCAAGGCAAACCATACCGTTTCCGTCGCCGCCTCGCCGGAGCCGATCCAGCTCCTGCGCGCCTCCTCGCGCTGCCGCGCCATTGCTCTTTCGAAGCCCTCGACGGCCACCTTGCGGCCCTGTCCACGCAGCACGTCCTCGGTGAGATCGAGCGGAAAGCCGTACGTGTCGTACAGCCGGAAAGCGATTTCGCCGGGTAAGGTCTCGCCCGGTCCGAGGCGAGAAGTCTCTTCATCGAGCAACCGAAGGCCGCGGTCGAGCGTCTGCTTGAAGTTTGTTTCCTCGAGCCGCAAGGTCTCGGTGATCAAGGCTTGGGCGCGCAACAATTCCGGATAGGCTGCGCCCATCTGCTGCATCAAGCTCGGCACCAGCCGCCAAATCATGGGCTCCCTGCATCCCAGGATGTGCGCATGGCGCATTGCGCGGCGCATGATGCGGCGCAGCACATAACCGCGTCCTTCCTTGCTCGGCAGCACGCCATCGGCGATCAGGAACGCCGAGGCGCGCAAGTGGTCGGCGATGACGCGATGCGAAACCGCATGCTCCCCGTCGGGCGCGACACCCGACATTTCGGCTGAGGCCAGGATCAGCGTGCGGAACAGGTCGATGTCGTAATTGTCGTGCTTGCCCTGCAACACCGCCGCGATGCGTTCGAGCCCCATGCCGGTATCGACCGAGGCGCGCGGCAACGGAACACGTCCCCCACTGGCCAGCTGCTCGAACTGCATGAAGACGAGGTTCCAGATTTCGACGAAGCGATCGCCTTCCGTCTCGGCGCTCCCTGGCAGACCGCCCGGGATCGACTCACCGTGATCGTAGAAGATTTCCGAGCAAGGACCGCAGGGCCCCACATCGCCCATCGCCCAAAAGTTGTCGGAGGTTGCGATGCGGATAATCTTCGACGAAGGCAGCCCGGCGATTTTCGCCCACAACCCAGCCGCCTCGTCATCCTCCGCATACACGGTTACCAGAAGGCGATCGCGCGAAAGCCCGAATTCGCGGGTGATCAGGTTCCAGGCGAGCTCAATCGCCCGATCCTTGAAATAGTCGCCGAACGAAAAGTTGCCGAGCATCTCGAAGAAGGTGTGATGCCGGGCGGTATAGCCGACATTTTCCAGATCGTTGTGCTTGCCGCCGGCACGTACGCATTTCTGTGCGGTGACGGCACGCTGGTAGGACCGCTTCTCCAGTCCGGTGAAGAGGTTTTTGAACTGAACCATTCCGGCATTGGTGAACAACAATGTCGGATCGTTGCGCGGCACAAGCGGGCTCGACGGTAAGACCTCATGCCCATAACGAGCAAAGTAGTCGAGAAACGCCGCGCGGATATCGTTGGTCGTCTGCATGGACAAATTCTGGCCCTCGGCGGCCGCCATACAAGAGGTGCGGCGCCGCGTTATCGCAGGCCATGGGCGCGATTGTCCAGAAGCGGCGGAGGTCCGGTAGGCCTAGCAGGCTGCGGAAAAAGTCCGAATTTGAAAAAAATGGTCATTAAATCGGCTCGAAACGCAAACTGCACCCTCGTTAAATCAATGGGTTACCAAGCCACCAAGACTGCCGGACTGCACCAGAAACACCGCTCAGCGACTTTTTCCGCAACCTGCTAGGGGGGGTCAGCGCAGCCGCGCTGCTACCGCTGGAAGGCTGGCAATGTCGATGCCGTGACGGGCGGCTTCGGCGACGAGGGCGAGCGGGTCGGCGCCCTCGCGCATCCGGGCGAGGGCCCAAAGCAGTGCCGAGCGGGTGCCGCTGCGGCAATGCGCGACGACCGGTGCTGGGGCATCGCGCAAGGTCGCGGCGAATGCATCGACGTCGCCCCGTGACAATGTCGCGGCGGTGATTGGGATATGATGATAGGCGAGCCCGTGCGCCTTGGCGATGCGCCGCGCCTCAGCAGCCGGCAGCTGTCCCTGGTCTTCGCCATCGGGACGGTTGTTGACGATCGTGCGCACCCCTGCGCGCGCCAGCGCCTCGATATCGGGGCGATCGAGCCGGCCGGTGACGCTCAATCCGGGCGCCACGGAAATGAGGTGTGGTGCCATTCTGCTTCCCCGGTTATCTGCGGGCGCGAAGCTTCGCAGCCCGTGAGCCAGCCGTCACCAGAAAAATCAAGCGGCGAACTGCGGCGGCCGCTGCACCAGGTCGCTGGCGCGAATCCAGAACCGCTCAAGCCGGCGAAGGGTCACGCCGACGGCCTGAAGATCGTCCACATGGACTGTGGCCTGCGGCAGCATATCGAAATGGCGTTGAAGCATGACGCTCACTCGATCGCGCAGCTTCGTTCCCTTCTCCGTCAGACGAACGCGTATCGAGCGGCGGTCGTGCAGCGAGCGCTCCTGCACCAGATAGCCGTTTTCGACCATCTTCTTGACGTTGTAGGAGACGTTCGAGCCGAGATAGCACCCGCGTAGCGTCAGCTCGCCGACGGTCATCTCCGCGTCTCCGATGTTGAACAACATCATCCCCTGGACGTTGTTGATGTCGTGGATGCCGAGACCCTCGAGCTCAAGCTTCACCACCTCCAGGAAATGGCGGTGTAGGCGCTCGATCAGCGAAATTACGTCGAGATACGCGTTGGTCATCCGAACCTCGTTTGGCGGCGATAGGGCGCAGATTAGCGCCGGTTTGTAAATTTATCGTTTCAAATTTTAACCTGGGCCTTTCGCAATGAAGCGATAGATCCCCGAAAAATCAAGTCCACCCATGCCCTCGTCGACGAATAGCTGGTAGAGATTGGCAGCCACCGAACCAAGCGGTGTTGCTGCCGCACTCGCTCCGGCTGCTTGCTGCGCCAGTCGGAGGTCCTTCAGCATCATCGCGGCGGTGAAGCCTGCCGCATAATCGCGATTGGCTGGCGAAGCCGGAACCGGACCCGGCACCGGGCAATAGCTCGTCAGCGCCCAGCATTGGCCCGAGGATCTGGCGCTAATGTCGAACAATGTCTGAGCCGCGAGCCCAAGCCGATCTGCGAGCGAGAAGGCCTCGCAGACCGCGATCATCGAAGCGCCTAGGATCATGTTGTTGCAGATCTTTGCGGCCTGGCCATTGCCCGACGGCCCGGCGTGGACGACCGTCCGCCCCATGGCCGCCAATACCGGCCGGCCACGCTCAAACACCTCGACCTTGCCGCCCACCATGATGGTCAGGCTCGCCGTTTCTGCGCCGACCACCCCGCCCGAAACGGGCGCATCGAGCATGTCGAAGCGGGTATCGGCCGCGGCTGTTGCGACGGCGCGCGCTGTCTCGACATCGATCGTCGAGCAGTCGATCAACAGAGCACCCTTGCGGGCGTGCGCGAGCACCCCGCCGTCCCCGAGATAGACCGAGCGCACGTCGGGACCGGCGGGCAACATCGTGATCACGATCTCGCCTATCGCGGCGGCCTCGGCCGCTGACGCCGCGGCCCGGCCGCCGTTCGTAGCCAGCGCCTCGGCCCTCCCCCTGACGAGATCGAAGCCGGTCACCTGATGCCCGGCCTTGGCAAGATTGGCCGCCATCGGCGCGCCCATGTTGCCGAGACCGATAAAGCCGATCGTCGCCATCTCGCGCTTTCCTCTCGTTCAACAGTCTTAGGCGAAGCGGAGCTCGCGCTCGCCGATCGGCGCGAAATAGGATTCGACGATGTCGTCGCTCACTTCGAGCAATGTCGCCGGCCGCCAACGCGGGGCCTGGTCCTTGTCGATCAGCATCGCGCGCACACCCTCGTAAAAGTCATGCGCCGCCATAAAATGCTGCGTCAGCCGGTACTCGAGGGCGAGTGCGGCTTCAAGATCATAATCGCGCCCGATCACCAGCTGGCGCAGGGTGATCTTGAGACTTGTCGGTGATCTTGTCAGCAATCCCGCGCGCGCCTCCGTCGCCCAGCCGGCATGGGCGCCACCGGCTGTCGCCTCCGCATCGAGAGCGTCGAGAATCTCGTCGACAGTGCCGCCGGCAAAGCACCGGTCGATCGCCGGCCGCAATGCAACGAGCGGCGCCGGGCCGGGATCCTTGGCGAAGCGGGCGAGTGTTGCATCGATCTCGCCGCGCTCCCTCCCCTTCTCCCAGGCGATCCGGCTGAGTTCGTCGACCAACTCCGCAACCCGGTCGCACGGCACAAAGTGAGTGGCAAAGCCGCAATAGAGCGTGTCGCCCGCTCCTAATCGGGCGCCGGTCAAGCCCAGATAGCGGCCGAGGTGCCCGGGGCAGTGGTTCAGAAAGCGCGTTGCCCCGATATCGGGGAACAGACCGATCGCGGTCTCCGGCATGGCGAAGAGGGTTCGGTCGGTGGCGATGCGATAGGCGCCGTTGACCGAAATCCCGGCCCCACCCCCCATCGTGATCCCGTCGATGATCGCGATGTAAGGCTTGGGGAAGCGATGGATGCGACGGATCAGCTCGTACTCTTCGCGAAAGAACACGGACGGCAGATTGGGATCGCCGCTGATCCCGCGGCCCGCCTCGTAGACCGCGCGCACATCGCCGCCGGCGCAGAAGGCGCGCTCGCCGGCGCCGCGCACGATCACGGCATGGATCGAGGGGTCCTTGGCCCAGGCGCGCAAAGCCGGAGCGAAGCGCCGGTAGTTGTCGAGGGTCAGTGCATTGAGTGCCTTCGGCCGATTGATCATCAGGGTCGCAAGGCCGCCCTCGCGGCCGAGCAGAATCTCGTCGCTGCCGCTCATAGCCTCACGAGCCGAGCAGGCGCCGGGCAATGATCACCCGCATGATCTCGTTGGTGCCTTCAAGAATTTGGTGGACGCGCACATCACGCAGATAACGCTCGATCGGAAAATCCTTCAGGTAGCCATAGCCGCCGAAGAGCTGGAGCGCCTCGTTGCAGATATGGAACCCGGCATCGGTCGCCAAGCGCTTGGCCATCGCGCAGTGCATCGTCGCTTGCGCATCGCCCTGGTCGAGGCTCGCCGCCCCGCGCCGCACCATCAGGCGCGCCGCGTCGAGCTCGGTCGCCATGTCGGCGAGCTTGAACTGCAGTGCCTGGAAAGCGGCGAGCGGCCGGCCGAACTGGCGGCGTTCAAGCAGATGGTCGCGCGCCGCTTCGAGGCAAGCGCGGGCACCGCCAAGCGAGCAGGCCGAGATGTTGAGACGCCCGCCGTCGAGCCCCATCATCGCGATCTTGAAGCCGTCGCCTTCAGCGCCGAGCCGATTGGCGACCGGGACCCGGCAATCCTCGAAGATCACCATCGCCGTCGGCTGGCTGTTCCAGCCGAGCTTTTTTTCCTTTTTGCCGAACGACAGGCCCGGGGTGCCTTTCTCGACGACGACGCACGAGATGCCCCTCGGACCCTCCTCTCCCGTCCGCACCATCGTCACATAAATGTCGCTGACCCCACCGCCCGAGATAAACGCCTTGGTCCCGTTCAGCACGTAATCGGCGCCGTCCCGCACTGCGCGGGTGGCGAGGGCGGCCGCATCCGAACCGCTGCCCGGCTCGGTCAGGCAATAGCTGACCAAATGCGCCATGTTCATCAGCTTGGGCAGAAATCGGGCGCGCTGCTCGCGGCTCCCGAAGCGGTCGATCATCCACGCCGCCATGTTGTGGATCGTCAGATAGGCGGCGGTCGAGACGCAAGCCGCGGCGAGCTCATCGAAGATAATCGTCGCATCGATCCGGCCGAGCCCGCTGCCGCCGAACTCCTCGGCGACATAGATGCCGGCAAAGCCGAGCGCGGCTGCCCGCCGCAGCGCCTCTATCGGGAACTCGGCCTGCGCGTCCCAGCCGGCGGCGTGCGGTAGCCACTCCTCGCGGGCAAACGCCCGCGCCGTCTCCTGAAACGCCCGCTGCTCGTCGGAGAGTTCGAAATCCATGGCACGAAATATAGGCGTTGCCCCTCGAAACGGCGACCGCCCGCAGCGAGCGCTGCGGGCGGTCTTTTCGGCCGTCGAGACGACGGCGCTAGGCGTGGTTGGCGCGGTAATGGGTGTTGCGCAACACCCGGCCCGGCAATGCGCCGGTGTGCTTACCGTTTTCCATCAGAACTTCGCCGTTGACGATCGTCGCCATGATGCCGGCCGCCGGCTCTTTCATTCGCCAGCCGCCCGCCGGGAAGTCATGGACGATGCTCTCGGGGAGCGGGCGCACGGTCTGGGGATCGAAGATCACGATATCCGCGGCCATCCCGGGCCGCAGCAATCCGCGGTCGTAGAGCCCCATCGCGGACGCCGAATCAAAGGTCAGACGCCGCACTGCTTGTTCGATCGTCATGACCTGCTTCTCGCGCACCCATTCGGCCAGCAGCCGTGTGCTGTAGCCGTAACCGCCATGGAACTGGACATGTGCCCCGCCGTCCGACAGCCCGACGATGGCGTTCGGATAGGTCAGGATCTTGGCCATCGCTTCGTCGTCGACGTTGTTCTCGGCCATCATAAAGCCGGTGTCCAACTTCTCCTCGACCACGAGATCGAGGAAGGCGTCGATGATCCCCTTCCCTTGCTCCTTGGCGATCTGGTGGATCGTCTTGCCCTTCAGGCTCTGGTTCTTCTCCAGCACCGGGGTCTCGACCCACATGTAGTCATACCATTTGCGGGAATACCCGGCGGCCGGGACCTCGACCTTGAACTCGATGACCTCGTCGTGCAGCTTCTGCCGGATCGCCGGATCGGCGTAAGCCCGCAGCTTCTCTTCATCCGAAGACAACAGGATCGGATGCCAGGTCGGTGCGCCGCGGAAGGTCTGGCAGTTGCGCATCGTGAAGCTCTGCGTCGTGCGGTTCGGGCTGCACAGCGGATAGGCGCGAATCCCGGCTTTCGAGGTCTCCTCGACGCGCGCCATGTGCTTCTTCCACAGATCGGGCTCGCGTACCGTCTGTCCCAAATTGTTGTAGACGACGGTGCGGCCGGTCGCCTCCGACAGACGGGCCATCAACCCGTCTTTGAGCTCCGCGGCGCGGCCGCCACCCGACTGGATGATGCCGGTGCCCATCTCGCGCAGCACGTCGCCGAGCGCGAAGATCTCCTTCTCGTCGGCCCACAAGGCCGGGATGTGCACGCCCTGCGGGTCGTAATGGCCCTTGTTGCGCGACACCGAGAGCCCGAGTGCCCCGGCCTTGATGCCGTCGCGCACGACATCCTGCATCGCTTTGATCTCGTCGTCGGTCGCCGTGCGCTTCTGGCAGTCGTCGCGCATCACGTAGTAGCGCACCGCCGAATGGCCGATCAGATTGCCGACATTGACCCCGAGGTGATGGTCGAGCCGGTCCATGTATTGCGGGACCGTCTCCCAATCGATCTCGACGGTGTTCAGCACCTCCATCGGGATCGCTTCGACATAGGAGAGGAACTCGGCGACCCGCTTCTCGCTGCCGGGCCGCACCGGCGCCAGTGACAAGGAGCAGTTCCCGAAGACGACGGTCGTGCAGCCGTGGTCGGGCGAGAACGAGCACAGCGGGTCCCAGGTGACCTGTGCGTCGTAGTGGCAATGATTGTCGACGAAGCCAGGTGCTACGACGCGCCCTTCGGCATCGATGGTACGTTTGGCCGGGCCACTCAGCTTGCCGAGCTCGACGATCTTGCCGTCCTTGACCGCGACGTCGCCGTGGAAAGACGGCATCCCCGAGCCATCGACGATGCGTCCGTTCTTGATCAGCAGGTCATAGGCCATCGCTTTCCCTTTCTTCGTTCAGGTCACGGCACTTGCTTCCTCTCTGAAAGAGTAGCACGGCTGGTCGCCCGCTCGATGCAAAATGTGACGGGCTGCCCGGCGTTCGGTAGGAATTCCCGGCTGCCGGGAAAATTCCCGGAGAAAATCGAATTGGCGCTCGAAATTAGCCCGGACCGGACGTCGTAACGTCCGCTCTATCAGATACTTACGATGTCCGCCGGGCTTGATTTCCGTGGACCATAACCGGGATTCTGTCGCTGCGAAAATACCCGGTTAATACCGGAAACCGGGAAATGCCATTTAGCACGATCTTTACAGCGTCGCGCGCTCGGCGATCCGACCCTGTTCATGTGAACATCATAAGCGACAATTTTGATGCGAAAATGGCGAGCCAAGGTGGGCGGCGTGCCAGCTAAGAGCCTTTGGCTCAGCGCGAGGATCATCGGCGCGAACCCAACGGGTCGCACTTCCGGCCGCGTGACCTGCGCATCCTTCGCTCGGTGGGCGGGGGTGACAATGGTTGCGCTCTGGGCAGTGGACGCCCAGACTTTCCAGAGCCATTTAGCAAAATGATGGCAATGCCTTCCCCCGGTGTTGGATACATTGTCGGCAGGGTACGGCGCAAAGCCAGAAGACACCGGCCGAGGGCCAAGCTGGTAGCCGTTACTGCCCGCGGCACCCATCGCGGTTCTCCAGCCATTCGAGGAAAATATTTCGTAAGTGTGAACCACCTCACACCGCTCAACCAATTCCTCAACGATGCTGCTTGAGGGTGGGCAGATGGACGGTCCATCTGGGAAATGTCGGTTCACTGCTCGAGATGGTTGCGTAGGAGGTTTGCCGATGCGCCGCAATGCCGGACTCTTGTTCTGGTGTGTGATGGGGGTTCTGCTGGTCCTCGGCTTAGCCGCCGGGGTTCTTTATTGGCTTTTCTGGAAGCCGGACGCAGCGAGTTGGGGCGGGCGGATCCTCGGGATCATCATCTGGGCTGGCGCCTTCGCTTTGTGTGCGCTCCTGCTCAGGGTCATATCCTATGCGCCCGACCTTCTGCGGGAGTTCGCCGCCATGTGGCGGCCCCTCGTCCTCGTCCTCGCGGCCGCCTATCTCTTGTTCGCAAACGACCAGGGGCGCGAACTCGGCGTCAGCCTGATGGCCGAGAACAGCGGGTGGAGACTCTTCTTTCTCTTCCTGGCGCTGATCTATTGGGCGACCAACAATTGGCATACGGCGCGGCTCGGCTTGCGCGCCGCCGCAGAGCATCGGGGCATGCCTACTCCTGATGGCAATGAAAAATGGCTCTTCTGGCCGCCGCGCCTCCTTGGCGTCTGCGCTCATCTTTTCGCCGCGATCAATCTTTCTTTAGCCGCGGCAAACCAACCCCCGCTCGCCTCTAGCGGATTGTGGCTGGTGGCGTGGACAGCGCCGCTCGTCATTGTCATAGCAACAATCCTGGCCTGGGCGTTCGATCGTCTTTTACTGTCACAGCGAAGATCCCGAAAACGGACGATTCGGACCTGGATCGGCGGCGTGGTCGTCGGGATCCTCCTGCTTGTCGGCATCCCTGGCGGCATCGCGCTCGGCGCGTTTGCCATTCCGACCCTTCCGCCAGGGTTTTCGCCAGGAACCTTCTCGATAAGCGCCTCGGCAGTCGTTTTCCTGCTCGGCATCAGTTGGCTGCGGTTCAGGCGGCCGGTTGGGCCTTATGCAACCGCCGCCCAGAAGGATGTTGACCTCAGACGGGAGCACCTTGAAATTTTTGTTTTTACTGCCGGACTATTTCTCATCGCCCTCGTCTTCGCGTGCGTGACGTGGATAAGCCCCGATGCAGTCGGGCGCTCGTTGGGCTCGATGGTGGTCGCCTATTTCGCCTTGGGCGCGATCCTCGCTCTGGTCAACGCTCTCGAATTTACGGTCACCTGGACGACCCAGAAGGGGGTGTTCGGTGCCCAGGCGAGGCCGCGCGTCGTCGGCGTCTATGCGGTCGTCTTTGTGATCGGCCTCGGGGTGCTCAATGCATGGCTACATCCCTTCCATCGGGTGCGCCCCTGTGACGGCGGCGATTGCGTCGCGCCGCCACCGCCCGCCGGCTTCTCGGTGGCGACCTCGCCCGACGAACGGCCGACCGTCGCCGTCGCGGCGCGCGCTTGGTACGAGCAGGCGAAGGCCGCCTATAGCAAGGCGCATGGCGAGGGGCCCGTACCGATGCTTATCGTCGCAACGGCTGGGGGCGGTATCCGGGCAGCCTATTGGACGGCGGAGGTTCTCGAGAAGCTCGCGGGCGATTTCGCTAAGGAGGACAGCTTCGCGAAGGAAGGGGGCGTGCGCCCCTATCTCTTCGCCATCAGCGGCGTCTCCGGCGGTAGCGTCGGTGCTACAGCTTTCGATGCGGCTCTGGCGGAACGCGACGACAGTCAACCCAAGTGCAAGGTGGGCGACACGAAATGTCCGCTCGCGACGACATTTCTGACCGCGGATTTCCTCGCACCCGCTCTCGCGAGCCTGGTCTTTGTGGATACGCCGTCGAGCTTTTTGCCGGACTTCGGTCAGGTCGATCGCGGCACTGCGCTCGAAAGAAGCTTCGAGAATGCAAGCGGAGGTCTGCTTTCGCGACCTTTCCTGAGCTTATTTCGTTACAAGAAGGACCCAGCTGCGGAAGGGCAGGCGCCCTGGCGTCCAATCCTGCTGCTCAACGCCACGCACGAGCAAACCGGCAAGCGAATCATCACCGGCCATGTACTGATCGAACGTAACGTATTCATCGACAGCCTGGACGCGCTGCATGTACTCAGCAAGGACGTGCGGGCGAGCACGGCCGCTCATAACAGCGCGCGCTTTACCTACATCTCGCCGGCCGGCGATCTCGGAGACAAACACGGTTCTGTGATCGACGGCGGATATTTCGAGAACTATGGCGCGCTCTCCGCGCTCGAACTCGCTCGCGCCGCGAGGTGGGAGCTCAGAAACGAGAAGCCGGGGGTCAAGCTCGTTATCCTAATGATCAGTAGCGATCCGACCCTCAAGCAAGCCCACGAGCTGGTGCGGATCAAGGAGGCCAAGGACCACGGACCGTGCCTGGTGAGCGTCGCCGAGCGCGAAGGCGCGCCGTCGGGGATTGCCGGCGCTTCGCAGAAGCCTGACAACGCGCCAAACTATCTTTCGCTCGATACGGAAGAGGTCGAAAACGCCTGGATCAACGAATTTCTCGCGCCATTTCAAGGTGTCACGAACGTGCGCGAGGCGCACGGAAACCGGGCTGCGGCCGAACTGGCGGTCCAGATCTGCGCCGAATATCCCGAACCGCCGAAGCCAGCGCCGCAATCGGTAGCCGCGCCGCTGTCAGCCGGGTCGCAATCGCCAGCGGCGTCGCGATCGCCGCCCGCGTCCCAGTCCCCACAGACGCAAACCGCCGCCGCTCTCGACAACGCGAAGAATGAGAGCGTCATCCAATCAACTCCGGTCCAGGCGAGCCAAGAAAATCCATATTTCGCTCATCTGGCAATGTGCACGGAAGGAGACCCACCGCCGGTCCAACCCCCGCTGGGCTGGGTGCTGTCGAACGCGACTCGGAACGCGTTCAGTGAGCTTCTCAATCAGTGCGGAAACGATCGCGAGTTAAGCCAGCTTGAAATTGCGCTTGGAAAGCAGCCGGAGAAGCAGACCGCGGGCCAGTAAGCGGCTCTTCTTCTCACCCGTCGTTCCCGCGATAGCGGGAATCCAGGGATTTCAGTAGCTTGCTCTGGGTCCCCGCTTTCGCGGGGACGGCGAGTTTGCCCGGCCGTAGGATTTCCTAACCGCCTCCTTCGCCGGGATGACGAGGCTGCTGATGCCGCACAGAATTTGACACATTTACGCCAAGTTGGCGCACCCAAGCGAAGCCAGTTTCCTCAGATATTATCCAACGGCTCGGTCAGGATAAGCCCAGGGGGGAGGCTCTCATCGTGCAGACTGACCCGTTCCGCACCTCCCACGGGCACGAATTCCTTGAGCTTACTGGTTCTCTGAGGAGAAACGCCGGCGTTTTCCAGCTTGGCTGCAATTCGCTGACGCAGAGCTTTGGGCAAGTCGAAACTCCGACTTCCGACGACGCGTGCGGCGCGCAGGAACAACGTCTGCACCTCGGCTAGTTCTGGCGCCGCCCAATCGAGGGTGCGCAAGGCCTCGTAAGCTCGCTCCACAAGCTCGGGGGAGACAACTGTCTCCGGGCCGGCATAGAGCGGTGCCCGGCTCAGAATGTGGCCCAGCGCCCCGAGATAGGGAGCGCAGTGCTTGTTCTCGCGGGCGAGGTTGCTGACTGCATCGATGAACAGATTGGCCAATTCCGTCTTCGCTTGATTGGGAAGGCGTTCCAGTGATCCTGCGAGCCGGATAAGTTCCGGTGCAACCTTCTTTTGCATGCGGATCTTGTCGAGCTCGGGCGCGAGGATCTGCTCCTGACGTTGCCGCTCGAGGCCGCCCGCTACCCGCCGCCAGAGGACATATTCCTGAACTTTGCTGCGTTTGCCGGCAAAATAGAGCCCCTGCTCGTGCAGGCGCCAGAGACTGTCGATGCGGAAGTGATCCGCAGCAGCGCCGAACCCGGGGCGCAGCAGGAAACCAGCGAGAATGAGCCAGGCCTCCTCGTGGTCCGCAGACTCCTTGCGGCGAGCCATACAGCTTTCCAGAGCTGGCCATAGAGCACGGACAAGGGCGGCATTCCATTCGCTCTTTGGCTTTTCCAAAAGCTGTTCCAGGTTCCTGAGAAGCCGCGTTGCCGTCAACATTTCTCGCTGCTTGGAGGGGCGATCAAACAGGTGTTTGATGCGCGCTCGGGCGGCCCCGAGCGCCTGCGCGGTGACA
Organism: uncultured Alphaproteobacteria bacterium; assembly: GCA_963703745.1. Classification (GTDB taxonomy): domain Bacteria; phylum Pseudomonadota; class Alphaproteobacteria; order ATCC43930; family CGMCC-115725; genus AP-15. The sequence goes on from CAVPFL010000007.1 coordinate 397,029, forward strand.
TTCGGCTTGGCATCAATCGAGACTGCTGCTCTTTTAACAGCGTTTTGGCCGTCCTGCTCGTGCGGGCGGAGATTGAACTCCAGTGGCCAGCTCTGCCTGATAGAGCGGTCCGCGCTGACGCAGGAGACCTGCAGCAGGCCCAATTCGTTCGCACTCGCAATCAAGGTGACAGGAAGCGTGTCAGCGGTTGTGCCGGGAGCAGAGTCCGTGACGTTGATGATTGTCTGCAGTGGCGGAAGGGCGTAGTGGTGCGCTTTACTCCAATCGGCGATATCGCCCGCTTTGCTTGCGTCGTCACGAGTAGAGTAATAGGCCTGAAAGCGTGCGAGGTGGTTCGTCTGTACTTCGAGCGGGAGCCCCGTGATCTCAAACCGTTGGTCGGACGACGCCCCACGAGGGAGAACACACAGGAGCGAGGGCGGAGCCGTTTCAGCAGTTTCGGGCGCACGGTTCCTACCAACTTCGAGGAACACTGCGCGCGCGGCACCCGCCTCGATGCGTTCTGTTCCGCGATCGAGGACTTTTCCAAATAGTGCGGCGCCGCGCGCAACAGCGAGCTCGGGGTTCGCGTTTTCCAGTGCCAGCGGCGGCAAACCACCCTGCCATTTCGCGACCTGCTGACAAATCCTTTCGCGCAGGATCAGGGGACGAAGGGAGCCGCCGTTGAATAAGATCGCGTCGACCCGTGGACGACCCCGCAGGAAATCGGCGAGGTGCCGCGTGACCGCGGCGTCGGAGGCATAGGGGAGCCCCCACTCTTTTAGGGCGGCATGCGTCCGATACGGATATGCCTGTGCGTCGCACTCGGGGAAAAAACCATCGAGCAACAGGGTCTCGATTTCGCCACCCGTCAGTTGGGCGGTGCGCAACGCCGCGACCAGCCCGGACCCGCGACCGGGCAATGAGATGGCGCAAGGCTCGTCCGGGCGGACATCGCCAGTGAGCAATGTCTCCTTGAGATCCCGGCACCGGGCGACCAGGTCATCCCACTCAGTGCCCGAGAGCTTACCGCGCTCACCGGTCAGTCGCGGTTCGAGGAGGTGGGCGATCGCGAGATCGACATTGTCGCCTCCCAGTAGGATGTGGTCGCCCACTGCCTCGCGCTTGATGCGCGGGGCAGAGCCGCCCGCTTGCGAGCGTACTTCGAACAGGCTGAAATCCGACGTGCCGCCACCAATGTCGACCACCAGAATGTGGTGCGTTCCATCTTTGTCGTTGGTGAGCTTGCCCCTAAGATCGGTGGCAAAATCGTGCTGCTCGAGCCAGCAGTAGAAGGCGGCTTGCGGCTCTTCAAGCAGGCGAACGGCTTCAGGAAAACCGGCCTCGAGCGCAGCCATAAGCGTCAGCCGCTGGGCAGCCGCGTCGAATGAGGCGGGAACGGTAACGGTGATCTCCTGCCTGTCAAACTCGAAATCGCTGCCGGCATCGGCAAACCGCTTGTTCCAAGCTTGCTTGAGATGACTGAGGATCAGTGCAGAGGCGCCTACCGGTGAGATCTTGCTGGCGCGGGTGATGTCGTCCGATCCCCAGGGCAGGAAGCGCGCCGAGCGATCGGAGGTGTGGTGACAGAGCCAGGACTTTGCCGAATGGACCACGCGGCCCGGCGATTCTGCAGCCTTTTTGCGTGCGAGCAGGCCGACAGCCCATTGCTCATGGACGGCCTCTCCGTCCCGGAGCCGCGCAGCGGCCGCTTCCTCCGGCAGGTAGAGAAATGACGGAAGCGCTGCGGATTCCGTTATTGCGGACAGCGTCTCCCATTGCGGGATGTCGAGAATCTCGCATCGCCCTTCGTCGTGCAGCGGCACGAATGCCAAGGCGCAGTTGGTCGTACCGAGATCGATACCGATGCTGAAACGGGCTTGTGCCATCGTCGGGTGCCCAGTGTCAGACCGAATATGGTGCGCGTGTTTGCAATGGGTTATCGTCACCCCCGCGAAAGCGGGTGTAATCAAATTGGCAGCATTCTCCAATCGTCGCCCCCGCGAAAGCGGGGGCCCAGGGCAAGTGACTGAAATTCCTGGGTTCCCGCTTGCGCGGGAACGACGGAATGGGAGGCTTAGGGTTCGCTGACCGGATTTCCTGACATCCCCGAAAGCGGGGGTCCAGAGCCTGCCCCTGGCATGAACAGGGGGCGACCGCCTCAGTCCTTGGGTCTCTGGATTCCCGCTTTCGCGGGAATGACGAATAAACTATTGAAATTCCAAAATTCATTATCGATCGGCCTCTCAGTCCGGCTACTCCGTCCTGACTTGGAATTCGATCTTCCATCGGCGATCCGAATTCATGTGCTTCATCCACAGCTCGAGCGTGCCCAGTTCGGTCACGACCGAGTTGATTTGCACAGGAACGACCTGTCCCGCAGTAAAATCAGGGAGCGGAGGCAAGTTGATTTCAAGCGAGCTGGTCTCCTCCAGCTCACGTTCGGCATCAGGCAGAATCTGTCCCGGTTGATCGCCGCTTCGAGCTGCCGACGAGTAAAATCGGAATTCGGCGGGCTGCCCGGTCAGCAGACCGAAATCTCGTCCTTCGATGAGGAGTTCCGAGCCCTCCTGCATCCCCTGCGGAACGACGCACAGCGCCTTTATCGGCGGTTTGAATCCCGGCACAGCTAGCATCGAGCTTTCTAGGCCAATGTAGTACGAGCGCGCGGCTCCGGCCTTGATCCGGATACCTTCCTGCGTCACTCGAGTTCGCCCATAGAAAGAAGCGCCTTTTGCGACAGCGAGATCCAGTTCGATCCCCCGCAACTCACGAGCCGGTTTTCCGTCGTTCCACGAAGTGAGCAGATCGAGCACTCGGCCGCGGATCGGCCCACTCTTGAACACACCGCCGTTGAACAGGATCGCGCTGGGCATGACGAATTCGGTGGGCCCCAGCTGCCCTTCCACCATTGTAGAAAGCGATTGACTGCTACTCAGATTCGCTCGGCTCCGGCAGAGAAAGCGCGCCAGATGTTTGCTGATCACCGGATCGGCTGCGAAAGGCAGCCCGAATTCCTGCAATCCTACTCGACGCGCCTCCTGCGGCAGATCGCTGATTGTGGTCTTTGCGAAAAAACCGTCCAGAACGACCTGCTCAAGGGTCGCTCGCTCGAGGGTTGTGGAAACGGTTCTGGCAAACAGGCTCGAGCCCCGTGAGGGAACCGCAATCGGGACTTCGGGCAATTTGTCGTCGTCGAGCAACGCGACCTTGGCTCTGGAGGCAGCATGGACGAGTGCGAGAAATTGCCAGGAATCGATCGCCTTTCCCTCGGCTTCGAGTTTAGCCTGAAGCGTATAGGCGAGCGCCAGATCCATGTTGTCGCCGCCCAGGAGAATATGCTCGCCGACGCTGATGCGTTCGAGCTCTAACGTGCCGTTATTGTCGGTAACGGCAATCAGGCTGAAATCGGCGGTGCCGCCGCCGATATCACAGACAAGGATAATATCGCCCGGGCTGATCAGGGAACGCCACTCTCTGCCTGCCTGCGCAAGCCAGGCGTAGAACGCCGCCTGCGGTTCCTCAAGCAGGGTGACTTGGCCGAGACCGGCGGCCTCCGCCGCTTCGGCGGTCAGGGTTTGCGCAACCGCGTCGAATGACGCCGGGACCGTCAGGACAATCTCGGTTTCACAAAGGTCCCAGTTCCGCCCCTGCACGGGTCCAGCATAGAGAAACGCGTTCTTTAGGTGCGCAAGGTATCGCCGCGAGCACTCAAACGGCGAGAGCTTCTCCTCCTGGATCTCTGATCTCCAGGGAAGGGATGGACGCTTGGGGTCGATGTGCGGGTTGGAGAGCCACGACTTGGCGGAGGTGATGAGTCGATCGGGAATTAGCACGCCATGTTCCCCGGCAAAATGACCCGTCAGGGTGATGTCTCCGGCCTCGTTCTCCCAAGGTAGGGGAAACGAATTCTCCGGGAATTCATCACGGTGGGGGATGTAGAGCGCCGAAGGCAGTGTGGGTTTCTCGCCGATCTGATTGGGTCCAAGTATTTGGGTGACTTCCAATACCTCGGTGTGATCAAACTCCAGATCGGTGAGCGCGATCGCACTGTTGGTTGTGCCAAGGTCGATGCCAAGACTGAAACGTTTGCTCATCAGTTGAAGGTCTCGGTTTGCATGGGGTGTAAGAGTATCTTCTTGCGAAAGTCAGCGGACGCCATTCCACCTATTCGTCGTCCCCGCGCAAAGCGGGGATCCAGGACAGTGTCCGGAGCGTTGGCCCTGGGTGCCCGCTTTCGCGGGCATGACGAAAAGTTAGGGGCATGTACACTAACTTCTGCAGCTTGGTACTAGAGCTTCACATCGGGTCTCCCGTCGGTCCGGCCGCCGCTCCCGCAGCCGACAAAAGGCTGCATCGCGCTTAGCTCGCTGCTCCCAGCTTACTTCAGCTCGACTTCCGCAGGGGCAATTGTCGGCAGCCGATCGGGGTTGACCCGCACAAGGCGTGGGAGTTTGACCCACTCCGTTTTCCAGCCGCGATGGACGAGCGTCCCCGAAAACGGCCCTGCTCCCCGAATGTTCCCGATCAGACGATACTCGTCGGCTGCATATCCCACGGGAATAGCGACGGATGATCCCTCACTCTCGTCGCGCACCGATCGAATTTCGAAGTGCTCGCGCAGGGCGGCTTTGCACCCTTCATGTACGACGCGAGCGGCGGCCCCAACCTGAGCGTCGTCGTAGGTCGCAATATCCTCCATCAGAAAGTCCACCAGCCGGCCTCGGTCCTGAAGTATGGCCAGGAAGCTGACGATTTCAGCTTCGGCCTGATTGCCGGCTACCGGGACCGGCATGGGCTTGGCTGCCTCAGCTTTAGGACGCTCGGGCTCGGGTCGCTCCCCTCGGTTCACGAGGACTATCACGAGCAGAGCCAGCGCGACGACTACAGAAGCTCCGGCAAAATATGAATGGAAAAGGCTCGGTTCCGTGAATACCGATAAAGCATTCAACGTGATCAAGGCGATGCAGCAAATGATCGAAACTATTCTCATGTTCACTGACATCTTCATTCCTTTGCGACCACGAGCCTGTGTGTACGCGGAGCTCGCTGGCTCATACCCGATGACCCATTATCGCTCGCCGCGAATGGTGAGTAGACAGAGATGATCGGCCCGCAGGTGCGGGACATTTCGCTCCTGCACCTCCTTTTCCAGTCGGCAAATGCCAGCCTCGTAGGCCGCATCGGATATCGCCATCAGTTGGGAGTTCAACTCACGTTGTCGCACCATGGCGAGCCAAACAGCCAAGTCCTGATCAAACCGCAAATGTTCAAACTCAACCGTTACCGCCGTAAAGCCGGTCCCCCCCATCGTCGCCACGATGGTCTCGTGAGGCCAAAAATCTGCAAGGTCTAGGGTCTGAGCCTCCGGAAAATATTTGTAATAGAGCCAATCGGGATGCTCTTGGGGGCAAAGGTTCCGCATTACGAACCGGCCACCCTGTCGAAGAACCCGAAATACTGCGCCAAGCATACCTGCCTTATCCGGCACATGATGGAACCCGAATTGACAGGTGACGAAGTCAAAGGTTTCAGGTTGAAAGGGCAGGATCGCGCCGTCGGCCTGCACCCAGGCGATATCTGGCATTTTGCGCTGTGCCTGACGCAGCATGCCGATCGACCGGTCGAGGCCGACGAGCCGGGCATCGGGGACAATCGCGCGATTTGCCACGAGCTGACTTCCGGTACCGCAGGCGATATCCAGGATCGACAGCCCACTAGAGGATGCTCGCTGCTTTGCAAACGCCGAGAGTTCCGGATCGACCTGCTTGGCCCGATACGGCTGCCCGTCATAGAGATGCGCGATCGCATCATAATTGACGGGCGACCTGGTTCTCATCGCCATGACCCTCTCAACATATACGCCGCCATCCCGAGTTGGGTGCGGGTGCGCCCGACGAGGAAAAGGCTGTCTCGGCGATCGTCATGAGCAGCCGCAAGGGCGACAAGTCGCCCGAGATCGCTTTTATCATCACGCAAGCAGGGGCTCGCGTTCGGGGTCTGATCGGCTCGGATTTGCTGAAGCAGTTTGAGAGCGAGGCTCAGATCGAATATTCGGCGATGTACTCAAGGGCGCTGCCGCCTTCGACGGCGTGGCCCTCGGCGCGCCAGCGCAGCATCCCGCCGGCTAGATTGGCGACATTGCCAAACCCGGCGTCGCGCAGGATCACGGTGGCTTGCGCCGAGCGGCTGCCGGCGCGACACACTGCGACGATCGGGCGGTCGTGCGCCAGTTCGCCGGAGCGCTCGGCCAACTCGCCGAGCGGGATCAGGACCGCGTTGCGGATGTGTCCGAGCGGCCCGTCGAACTCACCGGGCTCGCGCACGTCGAGGATTTGAACTGCTCGCGCGTGCTCTTCGAGGCCGTGCGGGTCGATCTCCCAGATGCCGGCGAATGTGTATTTGAGCGGCGCCCAGTTCGGGTCCTCGGCGACGTCGGGGTCGGTCTCGGGACGGCCGCATTTGAGGTTCGCGGGCACCGCGACATCCATCTTCTTCGGATGCGCCAGTCGCAGGTTCCTCATATAGCCGGTGAAATCGGCCTCCCCGATCTCTCCGCCCAGACGCGGATTGAACCGGCGTTCCTCGGCGACGCTGGTCACCGTCAAACCGCGGTAATCGTGAGCGGGGTACAGCAGACAGGAATCGGGCAGGCTAAACAGCTGCTGGCGCACCGAGCGATACATGGCGGCCGGATCGCCCTGTTGAAAGTCGGTCCGGCCACTGCCTCTAACCATCAGGCAATCGCCGGTGAACGCCATGCTGCGATCGTCGAGGACGTAAGTGAGGCAGCCGCTGGTATGGCCCGGTGTCGCCCGGACCTGCAGGTTGCGCTCCCCGAAGGCGACGATGTCGTCGGGGACCAGATAGCGGTCGGCTCCCTCGGCGCCGCTGGTGGCGGAGACAGCGATCTGGCAACCGGTGCGCCGCTTCAGCATCCAGGCAGCGGTGACGTGATCGGCATGGATGTGGGTTTCGAGCGAGTAATTGAGGCGCAGACCGAGCTCCTCGATCAGCGCCGCGTCGCGGCGAACCTGTTCGAATACCGGATCGATAATCACCGCCGCACCGCTGCGGCCGTCGGCGAGCAGGTAGGTGTAGGTGGAGGAAGCAGGATCGAACAATTGCCGAAAAACCAACATCGCGAGCCCCGATAATGCGCCGCTGCCAATGCGCGGCTATGGTACCGCCGCCGGCGAGAAAAAGGGAGGACGATCGCCATGGCTGACATCTTCGTCACGGCAATCACACCGCAGGACCGGGCGCGCTGGGCCGAGCTGTGGCGCAGCTATCTCGACTTCTACGAGACCGTGCTGCCGCCGGAGATCTACGACCATACCTGGCAACGGCTGATCGCCGCGGAGAACCCGATCCGCGGGCTCGGAGCGCGCCTCGGCAGCGACATGGCGCCGCTGGTCGGGATCACCCATTATCTCTTCCATGCTCATGCCTGGATGACGCGGGAGGTCTGCTACCTGCAGGATCTGTTCGTCGACGAGACGGCCCGCCGCCACGGCTGCGGCCGCAAATTGATCGAGGCGGTCGCCGCGATCGCCCGCGAGCGCGGCTGTGCCCGGCTCTACTGGACGACCAAGGAAGACAACGCCACCGCGCGCTCGCTCTACGACCGGATCGCCCGGTTCAACGGCTTCATCCGCTACGACTACGCGCTGGACTAAATGCGAATACCCCCGACCTATATGTTGTGTCTCCCGAGCTTAAAAAAGCCGAGCGGTCAAGTATTCGAGGTCGCCCGGGCCTGTCCGAACATCAAGTAAAAACCGGTATCAGGCGCGGTGTTCTCGAAGGTCAATATGATAACTTTCGAACGACTTCAAAGCCGGCGAGTGCCGCTCATGGCTGCCCGGCTTCGCCTCCAAGAGCGCGCAGCTGTTCGCGCCGAACCGGTGGATGCGGAACGCGGACTGGGTCGCGCGGGTGCTCTGAGCGACGCCGTCATTGCCACTTTGAGCACCCTCCCGCGGTGCACAAGAGACAGCGCATTAACGGGCGGCGAGGCGGCGCCCCTCGATCAGCCCTGGCGTGCTTCTCACCGGAGCGGTCATGATGATGCGAAAGCCCTGCTCCAGGCGCATCGCCACGTCATCAGCCGTGGCTCCGGTCGCACAGGGGACGCCGAACTCTTTGCAGGCGGCCAGCACGCGCAGCAGATTTTCTTGCACGGCTGGATGGCTGGCTTGGCCCCGCAATCCCATCGACACCGACATGTCCCCGGGGCCTGCCCAGATGGCGCCGATGCCCCTCACCTGACGCAAAATGTCGCGTATGTTCTGCACCCCTTCTGCTTCTTCGACGATGCCCATCAGTAAGATATTGCCCTCCGGGTCCAGGGGACAGATGTCGGCGGCGTCGTAGTATTCCTGGGGGTCAGGCCCCAGTATCGGGAGACGATGCGATTGCCCCAACCGCGCTCCCCAGCCGGTGCAAAGTCTTGCACCCCGGCACCTGGAGATACCGTGCCGCCGCGACTGCGGCTTGGGCGTCCTCCACTGTGCTCAGGTAGGGCAACACCAGACCATAGACGCCCGTGTCCAGCGCCTGCTTGATCACCCACTGGTTGCGCTCGCGGGCGTTTGGAGGAATCCGGACCATCGGCACCACGTCGGGTTGCAGGTTGCCCTTCTCGGCGATCCTTTTGCGGTTCAGCAGTTGGACACCGAGACCGGGCCGACAAGGCGGTGCCCGCCGGATCGATACGGCGTATCGTGGATGCGCGTTTCGCACTGCAGTGAAAGGTGGCGTACATGGGTAGGCTCGACGGCAAGGTGGCAGCGGTGACGGGCGGAGCATCGGGGATCGGCGAGGCGACGGTGAGGCGTTTTGTTGCCGAGGGCGCGAGCGTGGCATTCTGCGACCGGGACGGCGAGCGCGGCCAGCGCGTGGCGGCCGAGCTCGAGACCGCCGGCGCCAAGATCGCCTTCACGCAGGCTGACGTTGGCACCGAGGCCGCATGCCTCGACTTCGTCAACGGCGCCGCGCAGCAATTCGGGCGCCTCGACATTCTCGTCAACAATGCCGGCATCCGCAAATACGAGAAGGTCGACGAGGCGAGTGCCGCGAGCTGGAAAGAGATTCTCGACGTCAACCTGATGAGCTACGTCTTCTGTGCCAAGGCGGCGGTTCCGCTGATGCGCCGCAACAAGGGCGGCGCTATCGTTAACGTCGCCTCCGTGCGTTCCGTCGTCGCCGGCGGCGGCAACCTGCAGTACGACACCACCAAGGCCGCGGTGGCGGGCTTGACGCGGGCGCTCGCCGCCGATCACTCGCCGGAAGGCATTCGGGTGAACGCCGTCGGCCCCGGCCCGATCTTCACCCCGTTCCATCAGCGCCGCATCGCCGCTTCCGGCGAGACCGTCGAGGAATACAACGCCAGGGCCGCACAACTCACCATGCTGAAGCGCCCGGGCAGGGCCGAGGAGGTCGCCGCCGCGATCCTGTTTTTGGCCTCCGACGATGCCTCTTACGTCACCGGCGCCCTGCTTTTCGTGGACGGCGGCATGACCGCGCTGTGAGGAATATTCAGCTATCGGTGTCAGGCAAATAGTCGCGGATTTTGCTTGACCTTACGCACTACGCAATCCCTGAGACAGCGCGGCGAAGGAAAGGGTACGACCAGTATTGGAGGCAATGCGGAAGACTTGACCCGGAGCGTTATCGGAGGCGCGGCTACCTGTAAATAGTCAATGCACCTGCGGCGGCATCCAGGAGCGCCATCGAGCCAACAAGCGTGCTCTGGGGCTGCTGGCCGTGGCCCAAAGGCAATCCACCGAGAACTGGAACTTTCAATTGCTCCAAATGGTCGCGCAGCAAATCAACGACCGTAAAGCCGTCGATGGGTTTGAAGCAGTCCGTGAACTGACCGACTGCGATGCCGGAAACGCCCCTGAACGTGCCGGTCTACATGGCAGGCCAAGGCCCCAAGGCCCGCGCGCTCGCCAAAGAGATTGCCGACGGCCTGATTTCCCTCGGCGGCCCGGCCGAAGGGTTCGAGACCTGCCTTGTGTCGACCAGCGGCACCGTCCTCGATGATGGCGAAGACGTCACCTCGCCGCGCGCCTCGACCGCCGTCAAACCGCTCGTGGCACTCGCCTATCACCTCAGGTACACGACCGATCCGGAAAGCGTGAAAGCGCTCCCGAACGGCGACGCGTGGCTGGCCAGCGTCGAACGTGCGGACGAAAGCGTTCGCCACCTGTCCGTTCACCGCGGTCATTCCCTCGACATTTCGAACGGCCATGACGCGCTCGTCGACATCTCCGCCGCCAAACAGATGACCTTCACAGGCACTCGCGAGGAGTTGCGCGAACGTCTCGCCCAGCTTGAGGCCCGCGGCGCCACCGGCATCATCTTCGGGACCAGCGGTTACGATGTGGAACGGGAGCTGAGAGCCTACGCGGAGGTCGCTGGATTGAGTTGACGGCGGCGCTCGCCCGCCGCCCTCGTACTCAGCAAGGACCGCAACGGGGCATCTTCAGGGCACTAACGGGCGGCGAGGCGGCGCCCCTCGATCAGCCCTGGCGTGCTTCTCACCGGAGCGGTCATGATGATGCGAAAGCCTTGCTCCAGGCGCATCGCCACGTCATCAGCCGTGGCTCCCGTCGCACAGGGGACGCCGAACTCTTTGCAGGCGGCGAGCACGCGCAGCAGATTTTCTTGCACGGCTGGATGGCTGGCTTGGCCCCGCAATCCCATCGACACCGACATGTCCCCGGGGCCTGCCCAGATGGCGCCGATGCCCCTCACCTGACGCACAATGTCGCGTATGTTCTGCACCCCTTCGGCTTCTTCGACGATGCCCATCAGTAAGATATTGCCGTCAGGGTCCAGCGGCCAAAGGTCGGCGGCGTCGTAATATTCCTGCGCGGTCAGGCCCCAGTATCGCGAGGCAATGCGATTGCCCCAACCGCGCTCCCCGGCCGGTGCAAAGTCTGGCACCCCCGGCACCTGGGAATACCGTGCCGCCGCGACTGCGGCTTGGGCGTCCTCCACTGTGCTCAGGTGGGGTAACACCAGACCATAGACGCCGGTGTCCAGCGCCTGCTTGATCACCCATTGGTTGCGCTCGCGGGCGTTCGGAGGAATCCGGACCATCGGCACCACGTCGGGTTGCAGGTTGCCCTTCTCGGCAATCCTTTTGCGGTTCAGCAGCACTTGCAGGGAGGTACGCAGGGTGGTGAAGCTAAAACCCTCGTGTTCCATTTCAATGATGACCGCGTCGTAGTCGGCATCAGCAATGTAGGTCAGGTCATCCAGACTGCCGTTAGGGACCGTGCTGGTGCTGAAAACCGGCTTGCCGTGCTCGAGGAGGTCGATGATCTTGTTGTAGCGCACCTTCTCAGCCATGTTTTTCCCCTTCCTGTTTCCGGCTTGGCGGCCATCGGGTGCACGACCCACGGGAGGGGCTAATCCGCTAAGGGCACGATAGCGGTCAGGCGGTCCCCGCCGACGCTGCGGCTGGTGTGCCCTCGTCCCGTGAGGTCTTCGAACAGGACGGCGTCTCCAGCGCCAAACCGCCGAGTGGTCCCATCGCCAATCCCGACCTCCATCTGGCCGCCGGAGAGGAAAATGGCGTACTGGCGGCGCGGCGCATTGTGCCAATCGCTGAAACGGCCGTTGGGCGAACGCGTGAAGGTGATACTGCTGGCGGCCTGCTCGATTGACCTCTCCATGTCAGGTGGGAGCACGTCCAGGTCCTCAAAGTGTGACTGACCATCCGTGCCGGTATAACATCTGACAAACGCCATGGGTATTCCTCCTGGGGTCCCAGTGAAGGCGGCCAAGTCCATAGGGCCTTGCCCCTCGTATTGTCGCGCGGATTGTCCAGGCACACAATGGCCAGCACACCCTCCGGGTTCATGCCCGGGCGTGCCGGCGGCGTGACTCCCGGCGGCCGCATTGCGACTCATACGCTGAAGGTCGCGCGAGCGCGATTATCCGAGGCCGGCGAAATCACGTCGAAGCCGATGTTGCTCGGTCCGATCGACAACCTGTGGGTGTCGACCCGCAATCTCGGCGAGGCGGTTGAGGTCCGGGTGCGCGACAACGGCACCGGCATCGCGCCCGACATCAGAGACCAGCTGTTTCAGCCGTTCTTTACGACCAAGCCGACCGGCGAAGGCACCGGTCTCCGGCTCTCGATCAGCTGGGACATCGTCGCCCAGCAGCACGGCGGCTCGATCGAGGTCGACCGCCCACCCGGCAAATTCACCGAATTCACGATCCGCCGCCGCGCCACGGTTGCGTCGGTAGTCCCGCATCAGAGCACCATGCCGGAGCTCCGGCTGTGACGGAACGCCCCCCGGAACATCTGCCGTGGCGGGCGGCCGTCCGGGGGTTTTCCGCCCTGCGCCCTGCTGCTATTTTGCGGGAATTCGCCGTTCTTTCCTTGAGGGGCCACGTGACCACATTTCTGCCGCCGCTCGCTCCCTACCCGCGGACGCGCCTGCGGCGCAACCGCCGCGATCCATGGTCGCGCAAGCTAGTCGCCGAAAGCGTGCTGACTGCGGGCGACCTGATCTGGCCGGTCTTTGTCCATGACGAAGGCCATGAGAAGCCGGTCCCATCGATGCCGGGTGTCTTTCGGCTGCCGATCGCAGCCCTCGTCGACGCCGCGGGCGAGGCGGCCGAGCTCGGCATTCCGACGATCGCTGTTTTTCCGGCGGTGGCTACCGCCCTCAAGGATGAGGAGGGGAGCAACGCGGTCGACCCCGGCAATCTCGTCTGCCGCGCCGTGGCGGCGGTGAAAAAAGCCGTGCCGGAGCTCGGCGTGCTGTGCGACGTGGCGCTCGACCCGTTCACCACCCACGGCCATGACGGGGTTATCCGCGACGGCTATGTCGCCAATGACGAGACCGTCGAGATCTTGCGCCGGCAGGCCGTGGTGCAGGCCGAGGCGGGCTGCGACATCATCGCCCCCTCCGACATGATGGACGGGCGGGTCGGCGCGGTGCGCGATGCGCTCGATAGGGCCGCGTTCCAGCACGTCCGCATCATGTCCTATGCCGCGAAATACGCCTCGGCCTTCTACGGGCCGTTTCGCGATGCGATCGGTTCGAAGACGGCACTCGGCAGCGCCGACAAGCGCACCTACCAAATGGACCCGGCGAACGGCGATGAGGCGCTGCGCGAAGTCGCCCTCGATCTGCAGGAGGGTGCCGACATGGTTATGGTCAAGCCCGGGATGCCCTATCTCGACGTCGTCCGCCGCGTCAAAGAGGCGTTTTGCGTGCCGACCTTCGCCTATCAGGTCAGCGGCGAGTATGCGATGCTGCACGCCGCGGCGCAAAATGGCTGGCTCGACGGCGAGCGGGCGGTGATGGAGAGCCTGATCGGCTTCAAACGCGCCGGTGCCGACGGGGTTCTGACCTATGCCGCGGTCGACGCCGCGCGCCATTTGAAAGCGGGGTGAGCCTCGTGCAAATACGACTGACCGCCGAGCAACACGAGTTTGTTCGTCGAGCCGTCGCCTCCGGCCGGGTTCATAATGCCGAAGGAGCGGTCCAGGAAGCGCTAGCTCTATGGGTCGAGCGCGAGCGGAGACGCGAGGAGATCCTGGCTGCGATCGACGAGGCCGAAGCATCCCTCGCGCGCGGCGAGGGGAGGATCATCACGCCCGACTCGATGCGCGAACTGGCCGAGGAGGTCCATCAGCGCGGGGTGGCCCGCTTGGCGGCGGACGAAGCCAAGCGCCGTTGATGGCGCACCGCCTTTCTCCGGAAGCTGAGGCGGAACTCGACGAGATCTGGTGGGCCATTGTTCAACGCGGCGGCAGCGCCGATGCGGCGAGACGATTGGTTGCCTCCATTACAGAGCGTTTCCATTTATTGGCGGCCTTTCCCCATTTGGGCCGCGTTCGTGAGGATTTGCGCCCTGGCTTGCGCGGCTTTACGGTCGGCGATTACCTGATAGTTTATAGGGTCGAGGAAGCAGACGTGCTGATCCTCCATGTCGTTCACGGACGGCGCAACATAGAATCAGTCCTCAGCTGCTGACGGTTGGGCTTGGCGTGTAGCTGCCTCCGTCGGGTCTAGTGATACGGGAGAGGATTCACAATGGGTGACAAGAATCAAAGCAAGGAATTTTCCTGCAGCAGCGTTGAGGTGACTCGCCGACGGCTGTTGCGCTCGGCCGCGGCGACGAGCGCCGTCGGGCTCGCCGCAACAATATTTCCGGGTCCGTGGCGGAGCGCGTTTGGCGAGGCCAAGCCCTATAAGCTCGGCACGGTGCAACCGCTGACCGGCGTCGCCGCCTTGGGCGGCAAGACCTCGCTCGTCGGGGTGCAAATGGCGGTCGAGCGCATCAATAAGGCGGGCGGCATCAATGGCCGGCCGGTCGAGCTGGTCGTCGGCGACGACCAGTCGAGCCCCGATACCGGTCGCCGCGCCGCCGAGAAGCTGGCCACCGAGGACGAGATCGATTTCCATGTCGGCGGGTATCTGTCCAATATCTGCCTCGCCTGCACCCCGGTCTGGGAGGAGCACAAGATCGTCAACATGATCGGCGTCTGTCTCGATACGACGCTGACCACCAGCAAATGCAGCCGCTACACGTTCCGCACCTTCGACTTCGCGCCGGCGCAAGCGAAGGCGTTTGCTCCCTATCTGGTGCAGCAGATCGGCAAGAAATGGCACATCGTCTATGCCGATTACGCCTGGGGGCAGTCCACCCGCGACGCCTATGCGGCCAACATCAAGGCGAATGGCGGCGCCGTCGTCGGCACCACCGGCATCCCGCTCGGCACTGCCGACACCACGTCGTTCCTCTCCAATATCGGCGGCGAGTTCGACGGGCTGTTCCTGATCTTCTTCGGCAACGATGCGATCAACGTCGTCAACCAGGGCACCGACCTTGGCCTTGCCAAGAGATACAAATTCGCCGGCGACGGCGCCGTCGCCGTGTCGAGCCAACTCCCGGCAATGGGCAAGAAGATCGAGGGCTTTGTCGGCATCGACCGTTACGTGCCGGTGTTCGACCCGCCACTCGACACCCCCGCGCTGCACGGGTTCTTCGACGAGGCAGTCGCCCGGCTGAAGGCGATCGACCCGTCGGGGCCGTTACCCGACCGCTATGTGCAATCGAACTTCGAGGCGGTCAACGCGCTGAAGCTCGGCGTCGAGAAGTCGGGTTTTCAGGGCCGCGCCGATACGCCCAAGCTGATCGAGGCGCTCGAAGGCCTCACGATGAAGGCGGGACCCGACTTTCCGACCGGTGACAAGGTGCTGCGCAAGGACGATCATCAGGTGTTCATGCGCGAACTGATCTACGTGGTAAAGGACGGCACCTACCATGTTCAGAAGGCGGTCTCGTGGGAGGAGACGGTGGTGCCGCCGGCCTGCAAATTACCCGCCGCCTGAGTGAGCGCAGAATATTTGCCGGGTGCCGCGGCGCCGCTCCTGCGCACCGAGGACCTGACCGTTCGCTTTGGCGGGCTGACCGCTCTCAACCAGGTCAGTTTTTCGGTCCAGCGCGAGGAGATCCGCGCGATCATCGGGCCAAACGGCGCCGGGAAGAGCACCTTCTTCAACTGCTTGACCGGTGTGTTGCGCCCGTCCTCCGGGCATATCCTGTTCGACGGTGGCGAGATCACCGGGTTTTCCCCCGACCGGATCTCGCACCGGGGCATCGCCCGGTCGTACCAGATCACCAACATTCTCCCAAACGCCACCGCGCTCGAGAATGTCCGGATCGCTGCCCAGTCACGCCGGCATGGCTGGAGTTTGTTGGCTCATCACCGCGCCTACCGCGATATCATCGACAAGGCCGAGGCAGTCTTGGAAGCGGTCGGTCTTTCGAGCAAGGCGAACGAGCTGGCCGCAAACCTGTCGCACGGTGAGCAACGCAATCTCGAGATCGGCATCGCCTTGGCAACCGAGCCCCAGCTGCTGTGCCTCGACGAGCCGACCGCGGGCATGAGCGCGGCTGAGACCCATGATACGATGGAGCTGGTGCGCTCGATTGCGAGGAACCTGACGATCCTGATCGTCGAGCACGACATGCAGGTTGTCATGGAGCTGGCGCGGCGGATCACCGTGCTGCACTACGGCGAAATCCTGGCCGAGGGAACCCCGGCGGAGATCCAGCAGAACCCGAGGGTGCTCGAGGTCTACCTGAAGACATGAGCAAGACATGAGTCCCGGGGGTGCCGCGGTGACCCCGCTTCTCGAAGTCGAGGAAATCCACACCTATTACGGCAAGAGCCATATCCTCCACGGGGTCTCGCTCGAGATCGGCGAAGGCGAAGTGGTGGGCCTCCTTGGGCGCAACGGCGTCGGCAAAAGCACGACGTTGAAGGCGGCGGCAGGCCTCGTCCACCCGAGCCGCGGCGAGGTGCGGTTCGAGGGCCGGCCGATCACGCGATTGCCGGCACACCGGGTGGCGCGGCTCGGCATCGGCTATGTTCCCGAGGAGCGGCGGATCTTTCGTCTATTGACGGTTACAGAAAACCTCCGGACCGGCCTCGACCGTCACGGCGTCACGACAGCGAGAAAAAAGGAGCTGCTGGAGAAGGTCTACGCGTATTTTCCGGTGCTGGCGGAAAGACGCAGCCAGGCCGGCGGCACGCTCTCGGGCGGCGAGCAGCAGATGCTCGCGATCGCCCGCGCGATGATGCTCGAGCCCAAGATCATCCTATTGGACGAGCCGACCGAAGGGCTGATGCCGCGCATGGTCTCACAGATCCGGGAAATCATCGATGTATTGCATCGCGAGCGGGTGGCCGTGCTGCTCGTCGAGCAGAACGTTCCGCTGACGCTCGAGGCGTCCCAGCGGATTTACATTCTGGAGAAAGGCGTCGTCCGGCATCACGCACCAACCGCCGAGCTCCAAGCGGGCGACGCTGTTATTCATCGGTATTTGGGTGTGTAGTATGGCATTCCTGCAGACCATTCCGTTCGATCAGCTGCTGATCCAGACGATCAATGGCATCGTCACCGGCATGATCCTGGCATTGGTGGCCTCCGGGCTCACCTTGATCTTCGGCATCATGGACGTCGTCAACTTTGCCCATGGCGAGCTTTTTATGCTGGGCGCCTATGTCGGCGTCATTGTGCTGGCTGCGACCGGCAATTTCTGGCTTGCCCTGGTAGCTGCGAGCCTGATCATCGCGCTGCTGGGAGCTGCAATTTATCTGACGACATTGCGCCCACTGCTCGGGCGCGATCCGTTGACGACGATTCTCGCCACCTTTGGGGTTTCGCTCATATTGCAAAATTATGCGCTCTGGCAATTCGGTCCGGTCGCGCGCAAGATTGCGGAGCCGTTCAGCGGCCATTTCAGCCTCTTCTACCTCGACTATCCGTGGTACCGTCTGGTGATTGCGCTGCTCTCCGCGGCGATAATCGGCGCGCTCTGGCTGTTTCTCAAATTCGGCACCTACGGGATTTGGATCCGCGCGACGACCCAGGACCGCGTTATGGCCCAAGCCATGGGCATCCCGGTACCCTGGGTCCTCGCCGCGGTCTTTGCCATCGGGGCCGGGATGGCCGGCGCCAGCGGTGTCCTGTTCGGGCCGCTTGCTGGGGTCAACCATACGATGGGGCTCGACTGGATCTTGAAAGCCTTCATCGTCGTGGTGGTAGGGGGCATGGGTAATCTCGCTGGATCGATCGCCGCTGCCATCTTCATCTCGCTATTGGAGGCATATGCCGCGCTATGGGTCAGTCCGGCCCAGGCGGTCATCGTCTCGTTTGTTGTGCTGATCCTGACCCTGTTGTTCCGGCCGACCGGGCTTTTTGCCTCGGCGCCCAGATGAGCCTCGCGGCGGAAAATACCCCGCAGCCCGACCCTATCCCGGCTCGCGGGCAGAGGGAGAGGTCCGCAAACGGACAATTGGCAGGCCGACACGCGCTAGTCTATTGGAGCGGATTTGCGGTCATTCTGGCGCTGCTGATCATCGCGCCGCTGGTATTGCCGGAGTTCTGGCGCCGCTTTCTGACCGAGATTCTTATCTGGGGCCTATTGGCGATGTCTTCCGACATCCTTATCGGCTACACAGGCATGGTGTCGTTCGGCCATTCGGCGTTTTTTGGGCTCGGCATGTATGGTGCGGCGGCCGCTTTGCTGTCGGTCCAGCCGCCCAATCTCTGGCTGGCTATCCTTTACGGGCTCGTTGCCGCCGCTGCAGTCGCCGGGTTCGTGGCGTATTTCTCGACGCGTCTGCGCGATATCTATTTCGCGATCACGACATTGATCTTCTCGCAGATTTTTTATGTTATCATCTTCACCTGGACCGAGTTGACGGGCGGCGAGAACGGGCTCACCTTCAGACGGCCGCCGCTGGCGATCACCGGGCTCTTTTCCATGCCGTTCACATCCACGACGCTGCATTGGTTCGTCGTCGCAGTCGTGACGTTGTGCTATCTCGTCCTGCGGCGCATCACCCAGTCGCCGTTCGGAATGGTATTGCAGTCGATCCGCGAGAACGAATCACGCACCCGGGCAATTGGTTATCCGATCGAGCGCTACAAGATCGTCGCGGTGATGCTCTCTGGGCTCTTTGCAGGGTTGGCCGGGGTTTTGTACGCGGTGCAGAACCAATTTGCTGCACCCGACTTCGTGTTCTTTCTGGTCTCGGGCGAGGCCGTCATCTACAACGTCATGGGCGGCATCGGCACGCTCGTGGGACCCATCGTCGGTGCCGCGTTTTTTCTGCTCTTGCGCGAGGGTCTGTCGCGGTTCTTCACCGAATACTACCTGATCCCAGTCGGGATTATCTTTGTCGCGATGGTGATTTTTATGCCGCAGGGACTGCTCGGGTTCATGCGGCGTTGGCTCAACAAATAACCGTTATTGGTTACATTCCGAACAAAATCTTAACGATTTTTTCACCATTTTGACGAAATTACGCCCGATTTGCGGCGTCCGGGTGACGGCACGGGGGCGCATCCCGGCTCTGGGTCCGCTCACCGCCTCGCATGCGGCATCCAGGAGGGAGGATCCGGCTCATGAAACGTCCAGCTCTATTTCAAAGCTCCTTGTTGGCGACAGCGATCGCGATCGGCGCGCTTTCCGCGAATGCGTGGCAAGCCGAGGCCGGGCCCTATGTTCAGACGGATCTCGTTTCGGACATCTCGGGGCTGGCGACGCTTACCGAACCCACGCTAGTGAACCCCTGGGGCATTTCGCACAGCGCCGCGAGCCCGTTTTGGATCTCGAACCAGGGGACGAGTATGACCAACCTCTGGATGGTGACCGGCCCTACGACTGTGGCAAAGGTTACGGCCGTCAACCCGCCGAACGGCAATATCACGATCCCGACCTTCGGTGGTGGGCCCGCCCAAGGGCCGACCGGCCAAGTCAACAATCCTATTAATAACACTACCCCACCGACCTTTCCGGTAGGGAACGGCGGAAATGGTGGTTCCGCGCACTTCATCTTTGCGAATCTGAACGGCACGATCTCGGCCTGGGACACAGGCTCGACGGCCTTTATCCAAGTGATGCCGCTCGCGGGGGTACCTACCACCTACACCGGCTTGGCCATTAACCAGGCTTCGACCGAACTGTACGCCGCCAACGATGCGGGGACGACCGGCAGCGTTGACGTCTTTAATACCACCTTCGGCCGGGTGACGACGCCTGGGGCATTCGCGACTCCCACTGCCGTTAGCGCGCTGGGGCTCGTCCCTTTCAATGTGCAGGACATTAACGGCAAGGTCTACGTGACCTACGCACCCGCCATCATCACCCCAGGCGTCCGTACCCCCCAGACCATGGCTCCGTTGGGAGCCGGGGCCGTGGTGGTGTTCAACGAGGACGGGAGCTCGCCCCAAATCCTGATCCTCGGCAGCGATCTCGCTGCGCCATGGGGCGTCGCCCTGGCCCCGGCCGGTTTCGGCCCGTTTGGCGGAGATTTGCTGGTCGGCAATTTCAGCTATGTCAACAGTGAGATCAACGCCTACAACCCGACGACCGAAACAACCGGAGCGCCCCTCGGCACGATTCCTATCGATCCGGGCACCGGCCAAACTCCGGGTGGTCTGTGGGCCCTCAATTTCGGGATCGGAGGCAGCAACGGCGACCCCAACACCCTCTACATCACCGATGGGATAGACGCCGAGACGCACGGGTTGTTCGCCGCCCTCACTGTCGCGACGCCGGCGGTGCCGGAACCCTCCGGCTTGGCTTTGTTGGTGACCGCGCTCGCGCTTTTCGGGGCACGCCGCGCCCGGCAGCGCCGCCGGGCCTGAGAGCCGTCACAGCGCCGAGCGCCGGCTCGAGCCGCCGCCGTCGATCGTGATGATCGAGCCCGTGGTGTAGGCCGAAAGGTCGGAAGCGAGGAAGGCCGCCATCCAGGCGATCTCTTCCGGCTTAGCCGCGCGGCCGAAGGCGAGTGGCTTCATGAACTCGGTCCAGCGCTCGGCATCGCCGAACTGGGTCTGCGCCCGGGTGCGCATCAATGTGACCAGCCGTTCGGTCATGACCGGGCCCGGGTTGATGCCGATCACACGCAGCCCATCGCGCGGTGACGTGCCGCCCATTGCGCGCGTAAACGCCATCAACGAGGCATTGCCCGACGAGCCGGCGATGTAGTCGAAATCGGGGTTCTCGCCGGCCGCACCCAGGATGTTGATGATGACGCCTTTTTTGCGCGCGGCCATCAGCGCGTAGAAGCGCCGGGTCATGTTGATATAGCCGAATACCTTCAAATCCCAGGCGGTGCGCCAGCGGGCCTCGTCGATCTGAACAATGTCGCCGCCGGGGATGGCGCCGGGAAGAAGCGGTACCCGCGGACCGAGGCCGCCACGGAGGACCGCCCGGAACGCCCGCTGCCCGTGCGACTCCGGGCGCAAATACAAGCGCTGTTGCGGGCGCTGATCAGCCCCGGCCCGGGCGGCGGCCCCAGGCGAGGAAGCCGTCGTTCTTGAAGCCGGGCTTGCCGTAGGCGAGTGGATCGCCGGCCAAGGTCTCGACGCGGCCGCCGGCAGCCTCGAGAATGGCCTGGCCGGCTGCAGTGTCCCATTCCATCGTCGTACCGAAGCGCGGGTAGAGGTCGGCTTCGCCCGCGGCGATGACGCCGAATTTGAGCGCGCTGCCGCAGCTCTTGCGCTCGAGTATCGGATCGTAGGCGAGAAACTCGGCGAGGCGCCGGCTGTTTTCGTGCGAGCGGCTGTGGACGATGACGAGCCCGTCCGCCGACGGCGCCCGCGCCCGGATGGGCTCGGCCGGGCCACCGCCGCGGCGGCGCGTCGCGGTGCCCGGACCGCACGCCGTGTAGGTCAGACCGACCGCCGGCCCGTGCACGACGCCGAGCACCGGCCGCCCCTCCTCGACCAGCGCGATCAGCACCGCAAACTCGCCGTTCCGGGCGACGAACTCGCGAGTGCCGTCGAGCGGGTCGATCGCCCAGAAGCGGTCGCAGCAGGGCGGCATGCCCTCGGACTCGCACAACTCCTCGGCGACGCACGGGATGTCGGGAAAGGCGGACATCAGCCGGTCGACGATGATCCGCTCGGCGGCGAGGTCGGCCTCCGTCACCGGTGTCTTGTCGGTCTTGTGGCGAACGTCGAATTCTTCGGCGTAGACCCTGAGGATCGCTTCGCCGGCGACGACCGCCGTGCGGTATACGATGTCGAGCATTTCCCGCCGGTCGATGCTCACGCCGCCTTCCTCGCCGCCGCTGCGCGGATGGCGGCCCACACGCGTTCAGGGGTCAGCGGCATGTCGAGATGCTCGATGCCGAACTCGGAAAGTGCGTCGACGACGGCATTGACCAGCGCCGGCGGCGCGCCGATCGCCCCGGCTTCCCCCGCTCCCTTGACGCCGAGCGGGTTGGTGCGGCACGGCACGATGTTGAAGGCGAACTCGATCGCCGGCAGATCGTCGGCGCGCGGCAGGCAATAATCGGTCAGCGAGCCGGTCAGCAGCTGTCCCGTCTCAGGGTCGAAGACGCAACGTTCGAGCATTGCTTGGCCGACCCCTTGCGCGACCCCGCCTTGGACCTGGCCGCGCAGCAGCAGCGGGTTGATCACGGTGCCGAAATCGTCGACGACCAGATAGCGCAGGATCTCGATATGCCCGGTCTCGGGCTCGATCTCGACCTCGCAGACATGGCAACCATTAGGAAAGGTCGGCTGCGGCGGCGCGTAATGGCCGGTCTCGGCAAAACCGGGCTCGACCCCCGGCGCCTGCTGCGCCGGATTGAAAGCGGCGCGCGCGACCTCCTCGATGCCGAGCCGGCGATCGGTCCCGCTGACAGTGAAGACGCCGTCGGCGAATTCGACATCGGCCTCGGCTGCCTCGAAGAGGTGTGCTGCGATGCGCCGTCCCTTGGCGATCAGCTTGTCGGCAGCCTGCACCAGTGAGGCGCCGCCGACCGGCAGCGAGCGCGAGCCGCCGGTGCCGCGCCCAAACGAAATGGCTGCGGTGTCGCCCTGCAGCACCCGGACCTTGTCGGGGTCAATGCCGAGTCGCTCGGCGGCGAGCTGGGTGTAGGCGGTTTGATGCCCTTGCCCCGATGACTGCGTCCCCATCAGGATCGTCAGGGTGCCGCTCGGGTCGAAGCGCAACTCGGCGAACTCGTCAGGTGGGAAGCCCGATTGCTCGATATAGACGGCGTGGCCGAGTCCGCGGTAACGGCCGTGCGCCCGCGCCGCCGCGCGGCGTGCCGGAAAGCCGGCGAGATCGGCGGTGGCCAGCGCCTGGTCCATGTTGCGCGCGAACTCGCCGCTGTCGTAGTTGAGGCCGAGCGGTGTCAGGAACGGCATCGCCTCGGGCTTGATGAAATTGCGCCGCCGCAATTCTTCCGGCCGTACCCCGAGCCGGCGCGCCGCATAGTCGATTAGCCGCTCGACAGCATAGGCCGCCTCCGGGCGGCCGGCGCCGCGATAGGCGTCCACCGGGACGGTGTTGGTGAAGACGCCTTTGACCCCGACATGGATCGCCGGGATCGCGTAGACCCCGCTGTGCATCACGGCACCCGAGACGGTCGGGATCTCGGGCGCGAAGTTCGAGAGATAGGCGCCCATATTGGCCAGGAGCTCGACATCGAGCGCCAGAAACCGCAGCTCTTCGTCGAGCGCCAGCTCGAGCCGGGTGAGGTTGTCGCGGCCTTGCGTGTCGGTCATGAAGGCGTCCGAGCGCTCGGGTGTCCATTTGACCGCGCGGCCGAGTTTCTTGGCCGCCCACAGCACCAGGGCATGCTCTGGATAGAGAAAGAGCTTCATGCCGAAGCCGCCGCCGACATCCCGCGTCACCACGCGGATGCGGTTCTCCGGGATCTTGAAGATGCTTTCGGCCAAGAGGTTGCGGACGAAATGCGAGCCCTGGGTCGAGCTCCACAAGGTGTAGAAATCCTCACCCGGGTCGTATTCTCCGATGGCACCGCGCGGCTCCATCGAATTGACGACGACGCGGTTGTTGACCAGGTTCAGCATGATGCGGTGGCGCGCTCCGGCCATCGCCCGCGCGACTGCGACGCCGTCACCGACCTCCCAGTCGAAGCAGAGGTTGCCCGGTGCAGTATCCCACACCGCGGATTGCCCGGGCTCGAGGGCGCCCGCGGTGTCGACCGCGGCCGGCAGCGGATCATAGTCGACCGCGATCAACTCGGCAGCGTCGCGCGCGGCGGCGAGGCTGTCCGCCACGACCATCGCGACGGTGTCACCGACATGCCGCACTCGGTCGCTCGCGATCACCGGATGCGGCGGCAGTACCGACGGCGTTTGGTCGCGGTTGGTGACGGCGCTCAGACACGGGATCGTGCCGAGCCCATCCCGGGCGAGGTCTTCCCCGGTATAGACGGCGAGAACACCCGGCGCTGATGCGGCGGCGGTCTTATCGACTCCGCGGATCCGCGCATGCGCATGCGGCGAGCGCAACATGGCGGCATAGGCTTGGCGCGAGCGGTTGATGTCGTCGAGGTAGGTGCCGCGACCGGTAATGAAGCGCCGATCCTCGACGCGGCGGAGCGGCTGACCGATGCCGAACTGCTTCATGGGACATCACCTCCGACGCGAATATCGGCGGCGAGGATAGGATTTGCGATACCGCGCGGCCATGGTTTTACCGAGGACTGCGGACGACCGCCCCCATACGGTCGTCCCTGCTCTCAGGGAGAATCTCGAAAACCGCCTCCAGAAACCGAAAATCGACCGCGTTCACTAACCAGGTCAAGCTGGCATTCGGATGGGGCCGCTGTGTCAAATATTCGCCTACGGCTTCCCTGCGCTCCAGGTGGCGTTGGCATTGAACAGCCCGATCGTCGACAGGCTCATTTTGGCACTCGCGTCTTTAACCTGCCGGCTGTAAGCGACATAGACCAATGTGTCGTTGGTCTTGTCGTAGATCCGGCGCACCGCGATCGACTTGAAGAACAGGCTCATCCGCTGCGAGAAGACCTCCTCGCCCTTGGGAGTGGTGACGATCGTGCCGATCACAATCGGCCCGGTCTGCTGGCACGCGATCCCGCTGTTCGAGGGGTTCTCAAACCAATTCCCCTTGGTCAGCCGGTCGATCACGCTGCGATCGAAACGCACGAGATGACAAGTAACGCCGCCGACCTTCGGGTCGGGAACGGCCTCGACGACCATGCCGTTACCCGTCCAGTCGTTGCTGAACCGACCGACCTCGTCGGCCCGCGATACCCCGGCGGACAAACAGAAGAGCAGGATCAGAGGTAACTGCCGTATCATCGTCGCGAAACCTTTTGCCGTGGCGAGGCGTCACCCCAGCATGCACGAGAGCGCCGCCGTCATCGAGACCGATATCCCGGCACGGCTCGATCGCCTGCCGTGGACCCGGTTTCACACTCTCGTCGTCGTGGCACTCGGCATCACCTGGATCCTCGACGGCCTCGAGGTGACATTGGCAGGTTCGATCGCGGGGGCTCTGCAGGAAAGCCCGGTGCTGCGTTTCGACGCCGCCGAAGTCGGCCTCGTCGGCACGGCCTACCTAACCGGGGCGGTCATCGGTGCGGTGCTGTTCGGCTATCTGACCGATCGCTTCGGCCGCAGGAAGCTCTTCTTTGTGACCCTGGGCCTCTACTTGACCGCGACCGCGGCGACCGCGCTTTCGTGGAATTTCTGGAGCTTCGCGCTGTTCCGTTCGCTGACCGGCGCCGGCATTGGCGGCGAGTACACGGCGATCAACTCGGCGATCCAGGAGTTTGTCCCGGCGCGCTTTCGCGGGCGTACCGATCTGGCGATCAACGGTAGCTTCTGGATCGGCGCCGCACTCGGAGCGGCAGGCGCAGTCTTGTTCCTGCAGCCGGGCACGTTGCCGCCGGATTGGGGCTGGCGCGCCGCCTTCGGGATCGGGGCTGTGCTGGGCCTCGGTATTCTGATGCTGCGCCGCCTGCTGCCGGAGAGCCCGCGCTGGCTGATGCTGCATGCCCGGCTCGACGAGGCGGAGGCGGTGATCGAACAGATCGAGCGCCGGGTTGCAGACGCCGCCGATGCGCAGCTACCGGCACCGGCTGGCGGCCGAATACGCCTCGCGGCGACCTCGCGCACGCCAATGGTGCGGATGGTCCTGGCAATCGTTCGCGACTATCCGCAGCGCACCGTGCTCGGCCTCGTGCTGATGGGCTCGCAGGCGTTTTTTTACAACGCCATCTTCTTCACCTACGCACTCGTTCTGACCCAATTTTACGCGGTACCCTCGGCCTCGATCGGCTGGTACATCCTGCCCTTCGCGATCGGCAACTTTTTCGGTCCGCTGCTGCTCGGACCGCTGTTCGATCGGATCGGACGCAAGCCGATGATCGCCTCGACTTATGCGATATCGGGGGTGCTGCTCGCGATCGTCGGGTATCTCTTCCGCGAAGGTGCGCTCGATGCTCGACAGCTGACCTTGTGTTGGAGCGGGATCTTCTTTTTCGCCTCGGCGGCGGCGAGTTCGGCTTACCTGACGGTCAGCGAAAGCTTTCCGCTCGAAGCCCGGGCATTCGCCATCGCATTCTTTTATGCCGTCGGCACGGCACTGGGCGGCGCTGTGGCGCCATGGCTTTTTGGCGTCTTGGTCGCCTCCGGGGAGCGCGGCGCCGTCTTCGGCGGTTATCTCTTCGGCGCGGCCTTGATGGTCGGCGCCGCGCTGACCGAGCTCGCGATCGGCGTCAAGGCCGAGCGGATGCCGTTGGAGAGCGTCGCTCGCCCGCTCTCCGCGCTTGCCGACTAGGCGAAGGCGGGCGCCGCCTCGGTCATGAAGCGCGCCATCTCGTCCTTGACCTGGGTGTGCGGCTTTAAGCCGACGTTGAAATAGAGGATGACCTCGTCGAACCCGGCGGCCTCGACCTTCTTCAGGGTGTCGACAATCCGTGTCGGGGAGCCCAGCAATACCGAATTCTCGGTCAGGTCCTCCGGGCGCACATTCCGCAGCCGCTCGACCATCCCGACGAAATAGCGGTAGCTCGGCGGCGCCGTCCCGGGGTCGCCCGGGAAGGCGGCGATCACGCACTCCTTGTAATACCGGATCTGGCGCGCACGTGCGGCCTCCTCTTCCGGCTGCGTATCGGCGAAGTGGATGAAATAGCTGCACATCAACCGTCCTGGTGCCCGACCGTGGCGGGCGCAGGTTTCCCGATAGAGCTCGGCGACCTGACGCAGCCCGCCATAGGTTATCGCGGCGGCGAAGGGCGCCACGATCAACCCGCAGCCGAGTTTACCGGCGAGCTCGATCGAGGGCTGCGAGAACGAGGCGACATAGGCCGGGATCGGACGCTGCACCGGCTGCGGCGTGATCGCGACATTCTCGAACCGTTGGTGCTTGCCGTGGTGCGAGATCGGAGCTTCGCTCGACCATAGGCGGCGGACGATCTCCATCCCCTCCTCGAAGATTTCTTGGTTGTCCTCGAACGAGACATTGAGCGGCAGATACTCGCGCCGGTCATATCCGCGGCCGGCGGCGAAATCGACCCGGCCGCCGCTGATCAAATCGAGCGTCGCCCATTGCTCGGCGACGCGGATCGGGTGATGCAGTGGCAGGACCGTAACGGCGGGGGCCAGCCGGATATGCCGCGTCCGCGCCGCAACATAGGCGAGCACCAGATCCGGGCAGGAAAGCACCCCCAGCGTGCTGAAGTGATGCTCGCCGATCCACGCCGAATGCAGACCCACCTTCTCGGCATAAACTGCCTCGTCGATGATGTCGGCGACGAAGTCGTTGGCACTCCTGGTGTTGTTGTCGTAGTGGTTGTCGCTCAGCGTGAAATAGCCGAATTTCACTCCGTCCCTCCGTCCTCCCGATCGCAGCACGCGATGGTAGCGCCGGCCGAGCTCTGGGTCGATTGCGTCGCAGGCGGTTGGCCACTCAAGTTAGCGCCGTGCGCAGTGCGGTAATCGACGGCACGAAGAAGTAGGCGGCAGCGGTCAGGACCACGAACTGATCGGGCATGTCCAGCGTCGTGCGCCGGTTGCCGGCCGGGTAGTTCGGCGCCGGTTCGTCCATGACGCGCGGGCCGCCCCCGGGGGCCTGCCCGATGATCGGGTCGTAACCCGGTGTAACCGAAGGGCCGTTGTTGGGACGCACCTTGCCTCCGACAAAGTCGGGGTTGTCCGCCTGCCGGCTCTGGATCCACTCGAATTGTCGCGGGATCGACGCCTGATAGCACACGAACATCAGCCCGCGCTCGTACGCTGTCCGGATTTCGCCCGGCATTACCTCGGGCCCGTACGGGATGGCGGCGCGGATGATGCGATGGGTCAGCATCTCCGCCTTCTGTCCGGGCACATCGTCCCGCGGGTTCACCTTGCGGATATGCGCCGCATAGGGGCAGGCGCGCTGAAACAGGTCGCCGGCGTAGCCAAAGTCATTGTTTCGTCTCGCGTCGCCCCCGAGCGACGGCCTGTCTTCGAGTGGTGCGAGTTCCAATGGCGCGCCGCTGCGCCAACGTCCGACCATCCGCGCCGCCAGGAGTTCCGAGTAGATCCCGAGCCGGGCGGCTTGCGCGGCGACGAAAGCGCGGAACTCGGGTACGCGCTGCTCGAGGCGTCGGAACACCATGTAGGAGCCGTTCTTCGCCCACGGCGCCGGCAACGGCGCGATCGGCCCGGGTTTGACCGGGTCGCGCGGGTCCTGGCCGGGGTAGCCGAGCACGAACTCGCCCGGCCACAGCAAATCCTGACCCGGAAGCCCCTGCTCAGGCGCGGAGCTCGGCCGCGACACCGGCGTCAGGCCGCGGATACCCGGTTGCGAGATGCCGTCCAGAAAGCCGAAGTGCTCGTGTCCCCTCTCTCGGCCCGGCCGCACCATGCCGATTTCCGAGTGCATGGTTTTGATCGCGCTGCCGAGTTGTCCGCGCAGTGCATTGACGTGGGAGGTCACAAAAGATTTGTTTGGCCCGGCGATCAGGAACACGCCATCGACGCGATCTGACCTGAAACCCGACACCCATCGCGAAGGCGGCGGATCGTTGAGCGCCGCGATCGTCTCCGGATCATCGGCGCCGCGTTCGAAGGAGGGGTCCATTCGCGGCCGGTTTGGACCGAGCAGACGCGTTAGCCCGTCCTTGGTGAAGCCGAGGTTCATCCCCAACCACGGCATATGGCCGCTACCGCCGCGGCGGCGCCGTGCCGCGACCATGCGCTCACGCTCCTGCACCGTCCCGCCGCGCGTCAGGAGGCCGACGACATATTCACGCGCCACGGCTTTGAAACGGGCGGCGTCGGCGATCTTGAAGAACAGGAACAGCTGGGCATTCTTTTGCATGCCGATCAGCAGATCCCCCTGAATCTCGTTGAGATCCAGCCGGGGCACCATCTGTTGCACCACGTTGCCCCTCTCGCTGCTCTAAGGGTGCTACTACTCGTTTGACGGCGGTGGCGCCTTAGGATGATGTTTCGATCGCCGGGTCAGTTCATCGGCTGTACCGCAGCTGGGCCCGGGCGACCGCCTACCCTCCCATGCCGCCTTCAAAACCGATCAGCACGTAGTCTTCGAGCCAGTACAGGGTCGTCCCTGAACTCTTGTCAGAAACTGGGAACCTGTATTTGATGCGGTAAGCCATACCGACCTTTTGCGGCTCCCCTTTAAAGGTCCACTCTTGCCGGTAGGGGCCGTCCAGTTCTACTTCTACCTGGCTGATATCTGGGGGTGATTCCCCCTTGGCGGGGGCATCAAGATAGATATCCATATCGCCTGCCTTTAAGTGGCTGTCAGGTATGTCGCGATTGGTATAGGGGTTCAGTTTGAGGATCAGATTACCCAGATCGTCGGCTTGTGACACGGCGCTGCTCCTTTCTAGGTTGGGGCGTCGATTTCATACTCATTGTCGGCCTACTGCCGCGCTCGGTCCTCCGGTATTGAGTATGGCCAGCAGTGAGATGTAACGTGTTCGATCCGCTAACAACCTTAGGGTCAAGCCGTTATCGGTAGTGTGAACTAGTTCACATTGGCGACAATTTTCGAACCGCGAACTCACACCATAAGATCATAGGGTGCCCACCTTGCTGAGCCGCAATCAGAGGCCGCCGCTTCACAAGACGCCCGCCGATCAGATTGGAGATCCTCGATCGAGCGCTGCCAGGGCCTCCTCCACCCGGGCGGGTTCGTCAAGGGTCCCGAGCCCCTTGAAAACAGCTGCCGCCTTCTCGAGCAATTCTCGTGCTTCGGAGGGATTGCTCTGAGACAATTTTGAACGCGTAACCAGGGTCTTTGCGAGGTCGTTTCGAGCGCCAACGGCTTCAAAAATTTGTTGCGCTTCAGTGACATGCCGCATGGCGACCGCGGGTGACTCGATGGCGTGACATTCGGCTAGCAACCGATGCGCCAATCCTTCCACGTACCGATACCCTTGTTCCCGACTCGTGGTAAGCACGTCGTCGATCAGCGCCCGCGCGGTCCCGAACTCGCCCCGAAACAGGTAGCCCTCGGCGAGCCGAAGGGCCGGGGTCACTCGGACGTGGTGCAGGCGGGAGCGCTCGAACCAAGTGACTGCTTCCGTCAGCTCGGCGATGCCGGCATCGAGCCGGCCGGCCCTAATCTGGCCGTATCCATGGAACACTTTGGCAAAGGCGACGTCGAACGGGAGAGGGTTAAGCGCAAGGGCTTCCTCGCAACAGCGCAGCCCGCGTTCGATGTCGCCTTGATGGATATGGGCGGACCCGGTGCGATACAGGCCCACCACTTTGAGGCGCCGATCGTCGAGCGTGGTGGCGTGTACCAGCACTCTGCGGCAATAGGCGAGGCTGGTCTCCCACTCACCCAAATAAATAGCCGCCTGCGCCGTGTTCCAAAGCGTGCGGCTCGCCCACCACAAATCTCCCTGCGCCTCGAGGATCGCCACGGCGCGATCGCCCGCTGCAATCGCCGCGCGCAGCTCGCCGCCGAACACATAGGCCTGCACCGCGCAGGAATAAATGAAGCCTTCGAGGTCGTCGCACCCGGCCGCCGCAGCGATCGCCGCGGCCTCGCGACAGTGCTCGATCGCCGGGCCTGCGGGGCCCCCCGTCAAGCCTAGCAGATACCCGGTCCAGCAGTGCCAGATAGCTCGGCGGCGCGGGTCGTCAGCCGCCTCGACGATGCTCCGTATGTTC
This sequence comes from uncultured Alphaproteobacteria bacterium, assembly GCA_963703745.1. GTDB lineage: Bacteria > Pseudomonadota > Alphaproteobacteria > ATCC43930 > CGMCC-115725 > AP-15. The sequence continues at coordinate 427,496 of CAVPFL010000007.1, forward strand.
TCGAGCGCCGTTAGGTGTTCCGCCTGTAGCCCGAGGGCAAATTTGGCCTCTACCTGTTTGATCACAGCGTCTATGCGGCGGAGCCGGTTCGCTTCGGTGTCGGGCAGCAGGTCAAGGCGGTGCAGCGCGTCGTTGAAATAGGTTAGCGCCTCGTTGTTGGCCCAACGGCGCTGCGATTTTTCGGCTGCCAGGATCGCGTAATCGATCGACTTGTCCGCCTCGTTGCTGCGGCCGAAGTGCAGCGCCAGCAGTTCTGCGACTTCGTCGGTGCGGTTCTGATGGAGTTCTTCGAGGGCATGCCCGACGGCGCCGTGATACGCGCGGCGATGCCGCTCGAGCAGGCTGCCATAGGCGGTTTCCTGGGTCAGCGCGTGGCGAAAGACAAAAATGGTCCCATCGGTCTCAGCGCGCTCGTAGAGGAATTCGAGACCGCACAGCTCGCGCAGCTGACCTTCGAGAGACCCCGAGCTCATCAGCACCACGCTCAACAGGCGCAGCGAGAATTCCCGGCCGATCACCGCGGCGGTCTGGAGAAGCCGTTTGCTTTCGTCCGGCAAGCGGTCGATCCGCGCCATCACGACGTCGTGGATCGTGTCCGGCACCATCAGGTCCGTGCGAAGGTCTCTTGCCTCACCGGCGTGCAATGCCAATTGCTCCAGAAAAAGCGGGTTGCCATCCGCCTTGGCGACGATTTCTTGAGTGACGAGATCGATGAGATGCTCCGCCCGGAGCACTGATCGAACCATTTGAATACTGTGGTCTCGGGACAACGGTTGCAGTGGGGTCTGTCCCGCGTAGGGCTTATCTATCCAAGGAGGGCGATAACCCGGCCGATAGGTCCCGAGTAAAAGCACCCGGACGTCACGAACATTTTCCGCGAGGAAGCCCAGGAATTCTTCCGATATTCTGTCCACCCAATGGAGGTCCTCGAGCACCAGGATCAGGGGACGCTGCTGACTGCCCTTTACAGCGAGTTGCCGGAAGGTTTCGAAAGCCTTGCTTTTGACCGCTTCAGGATTTGACAGTACCGGCGAGGCGGTTACGTCCTTGATTCCCAGCAGATGGAAAAGAACCAGCCCATCCTCGTCCGGATCCATCCCAACCTCGCGAAGGGCCGCGCAGACCCTCTCGGCGACGATATCGGAGGTGTCGGTCTCGAGAATCCCACAATTGCTGCGCAAGAGGTCGAGGATCAGCAAGTATGGGATCGCGGTGCCATAGGACAGGCACCGTCCTTCGACCCAGGTCACCCGCCCGTCGGTGACCTGACGGCGGAATTCGCTAAGCACCCGAGACTTGCCGATGCCCGGCTCGCCGACGAGGCCAACGGCTTGGCCGTGCCCGTTTTCGACTTGCCGAAGGAAATTATTCAAGATCGCGAGCTCATTCTCACGATTAACAAAAGCCGCCATGCGAGCGGGTGTCGACTCGCGCAGCCCGGAGCGGCGATGGGAGACGCCGAGCAAACGATAAGCCGAAATCGGCTCTGGCTTGCCTTTGAGGATGAGCGGTCCGACCGGCTCGACACGCGCATAGCCTTCTGCCAATCGGTGAGTTGTCTCGCTGACGAGGATCGTTCCCGGCTCGGCCGTTTGCTCGAGTCTCGCGGCGACATTGGCCGTATCGCCGATCACCGTATATTCCATCGGTAACTTTTCGGTGATCGGACCAAAGACGACGGGACCCGTGTGGATGCCGATTCGAACAGCCAGCTCAGCGCGGTCGGGATCGGCCGCCTCACCACCCTCGCTGAGCGTCCGCTGGATGGCGAGGGCGGCCAAGAGGGCGCGCCGCACATGGTCCTCGTGAGTGAGCGGCGCTCCGAACAGGGCCATGAACCCGTCGCCGGTGAATTGCGGCGCCGTACCCCCGTAGCGATGCACCTCGGCGAGACTCGCCTCGAGAAATGCGCTGACGAGATCGCGCATTCCTTCGGGTCCCAGTCGTTCGGTCAGCGGTGTCGAGTTGACGATGTCGCAGAATAGCACTGTGACTTGCTTCATCTCGCCGGGGAGAGTGCTGACGGTCCCGGAGATCTGGGGCTTTGGGGTATCAGCCGTCGGCGCGGCCGAGTCCTGCAGGCTGGTTGGGTCGAGAGGCGCGCCGCACTGCCCGCAGAATTTGTAGTCGGGCGGGTTGCCGGCGCCACATGACGGGCAAGTGGAAACCATTGGCGCGCCGCAGTGCCCGCAGAAGTTCATACCTGCCGGGCAGTCTGCGCCGCATCGAGAGCACCTCATACCGGGCTATCCCGACATCGTCATTCCGGCCGTAGAACGCTCCCTCGCCCCGCTTGCGGGGAGAGGGTCGGGGTGAGGGGCCTCCTGGAGCTTGCATAGAAGACCGTCGCCTGGAACGGGCACTTGCCCCTCACTCGGCTTTCCAGGTGCTAGCGTGCGGATGCCGACCTCTCCCCACAAGCGGGGCGAGGTAACCGGGCGCACAACCGATTGTTTCACACGCTCCTTTCGCGGGATTGACCAAAAAATTATTGATATTCCGAGCTTCACTGTCGGTCAGTCCTAAGCGCCACCCCACAATTCTCTGGTCGCAATCCGCGCCCCTTCGGCGAGCGCCGCCAATTTGGTCCAGACGACACTCGGATGAACTTCGCAAGAGGTGGAGAAGCTGGCAAAGCCGCAATCGGCGCCGGCGATCACATTCTCGCGCCCGGCGACAGCGGCGAAACGGCCGATCCGCTGGGCAATGGCCTCCGGATGCTCGACTAGATTGGAGGCATGGGTGATGATGCCCGGGATCAGGAGCTTTCCTTCCGACAATTTGACATTCTCCCAGACGCGCCATTCGTGCTCGTGGCGTGGGTTGCCGGCTTCGAACGAATAGGCGCCGGCCCGTACGCCGAGCATGATGTCGACGATGTGCTTCAATTCCATATCGTGGACGCGCGGGCCCATATTGATGCTGTAGCAAGTGTGGTAACGAATGCGCTCCGCCGGAATGCCGCGCAACGCGTGGTTCAGCACCTCGACCGAGGCGCTCGCCCACTTGCGGCATTGGGCGAGGTCGATCTCCGGGTGCATCGCCCAATGGCTCGCCAGCTGCGGATCGTCAATCTGTAGGATCAGTCCGGCATCGACGATCACCTGATATTCGTCGTGCAATGCGTCAGCGAGGGCGATTCGGAATTCCTCGTCGGTTCGGTAGTATTCGTTGCTGTTCCAATTGGCGAGGTTGGTCGGGGAGACCGCCGGCATGAAGGCTTCCTCGCAAGAAACCTCGGCGAGTGCCGCTTTCAGATTGTTGATATCGCGCTGCAGTATTTCGCGGCCGCGATACGAGATCGGGCCGGTGCAGACCCACTGGGTCGGCGGCGCCCTTCCGGCGGCACCCGGCATTTGCGCGGCCCATTGGTAATATTCGGGAAACGCGAGGTGCTCGCGCGAGCCGCTCCAGCCGCTCCCGCCCGCGGCGCTCTTGCGCGGTTCGATGCCTGCAAGACGTTCGTTGACATAGGGGATGAACCCGAAGCGGCCCACCTCGCCATCGGCGAGGATGTCGATGCCGCACTCGGCTTGCCGGTGCACGACCTCCGCGACGGCGCTCTTGACGCGGCTCGCATAAAGTTCCGCGTCGAACGGCTGGCCTTGCTCCTTCGCTAGGATCATCGCCAGCAAATCGGCCGGCCGCGGCAAGCTGCCGACATGGGTGGTCAGAATCCGCTGCGTGCTGTTCTTCATGAGCGGCTCCCTCGTTGCAGCGAAAGCTTAGCCCTACCGGCGCTTGCGGTCGATGGCTCCGCGAGCACACGCAGAATCGGTAAAGTACCGCAAGAGCTTTTCGATTTGCGAGAGCCGCCGGCCCGGTATTAAGATTGTTTTGCGTTGGGGAGGATCTGATGATCATACCGCGTCGCGTACACCGCTGGTTGCGCCTGCCGAGCCGACTCGCCCTGATCCTGGGATTGGGCGCCTTATCGACGACCGGCGCGCCGGCCGACGCACAGCCCAACCAGACGGCATCCGGTGACGCACTGATCCGCAGCGATGGAGGAAAGATCTACCTCTCGGAAGGCGGCCGCGAGACCGAGTTGCGGCTCAGCGCGACGCCGCAGCGCGACCGGCTGCTGAGGCTGCTTGAAGAGCACGGGTCGGCCGGCGTCAAACTCGATCGCGACCCCCGCCTGATCATGTCCAGCGGCGGCGGTGCAGGATTTTATTGGTGGGGCCAAAAAAAATCGACGTCTGATGGAGTGGCCCCGGCGGGGTCAGTCCCCTCGCCGCAGGCGACCGAGCCATCCAGTTCGACCAAGCAGTCGAGCCCGCGTGATCGCAGCCCAACGTCCGACAAAAAGGAGTGACGCCGGTCGGCTCGATCATTGCGTGCGCCGCTCTCGGGGCGGCTTTGCCGAAGGAGTTTCGGCGCGGCACTCACCGAATAGTGACGCCGTCACAAACGTTGGCCCGTTTTCGCGGTTTTGCGGCGGAAATGGGGATCACACGGCTCGGCAATATCACCGGTCTCGACCGCATCGGCATCCCTGTCGCCGTGGCAGTGCGCCCCAACTCCCGCTCGGTGTCGGTGTCGCAGGGCAAGGGGCTGGACCTGGCTCAGGCGATGACGTTGGCGCTGATGGAAGCCAGCGAAGGTTTCCATGCCGAGGAAATCGGGGAAGCGAGGCGCGCCTCCTACCGCGTGCTTGCCGCGAATTGCCATGTCGCCGACCCCGACATGCTGTGTAGTACCGGTCAGACCTTTGATCAGGACATTCCGATCCGTTGGCTGGAAGGGTTCGATTTGCTGCACCAAGAATCCTGCTGGGTGCCGGCGGAGATCGTCCACACCGACTACACCCAGCCGCTCGACGGCTATTTTCTCGCCGGCTCTAACGGGCTGGCGTCCGGCAATCATCTTGTCGAGGCGCTCAGCTCGGCAATCTGCGAACTGATCGAGCGCGACGCCGTCGCACTCTGGAGCGCCTCGGGCATTCGCGCGAGAGCACGGCGGTCTCTCGACATCGCCTCCGTGGACGACCCGGATTGCCGAGCGCTGTTGGCCAAATATGACGATGCCGGTATTGCCGTTCGCCTGTGGAATGTCACGACCGATATCGGCGTTGCTGCCTTCGTCTGTGACATCAGTGACCTGTCCGTGCGCGAGCCTCGGCGGCTGCGCCGTTTCCACGGCGCCGGATGCCATCCCGATCGGGCGATCGCGCTGGTTCGGGCCCTGACCGAGGCGGCGCAGACCCGCCTGACCTACATCACCGGCATCCGCGACGATCTGTTGCCGGTGGAATACGAGGAGCCGCCAACCGCCGATATTGTAGACGCTCTACTCGACGCGCTGCGCCAGGAGAGCGAGCCTCATTTGTTTCACGCGGTTCCGAGCTTTGCCGCCGAGGATTTGGGCGAGGATTTGCGACAGGAATTGGAATGCCTGCGGTCGGCCGGAATCACCCGAGTCGTCGCCGTCGATCTGACCCGACCCGATTTCGGCATTCCCGTCGTCAGAGTCGTAATCCCCGTTCTCGAAGGCGACATCAAGCACCCGCACTACACACCTGGTGTGCGGGCGCGCCGGGCCGCTGCCCAATTATGACGGGTAGGGCCGCACCGCGAGCTGTCATATTTGCCGGCCCTTCGCTACCCCCATCCATCCGGCCTTTCGACCCGGCGCTTGAATGGTACCCGCCGGTCCGACAGGGCGACGTCTATCGGGCCGCACTCACCCGGCCGGCGATCATCGGCATTATCGACGGCTATTTCGAGGTGACGCCGACAGTCTGGCACAAAGAGATCCTGTGGGCGATGGCGGAAGGGATCCACGTTTACGGAAGCGCGAGCATCGGCGCGCTGCGCGCCGCCGAGTTGTATCCCTTTGGCATGACAGGAGTTGGTCGGGTCTTTGCCGCTTATCGCGACGGCATTCTCACTGATGACGACGAGGTCGCAGTATCGCATGGCCCCGAAGTGCTGGACTACCCAACGGTGACCGAGGCCATGGTCAACATCCGTGCAACCCTCGACAAAGCAGTCGCGGGCGGCGTGCTCGATCGCTGGCTGGTTGCCCGCCTCACCGAAATGAGCAAGGCTTTGTTCTATAAGGAGCGCAGCTGGGAGGCGATCTTAAGGCTCGCCACCGGCCACGGTCCGATCGCGATGCCGCTTGGTAGGCTCGCGGTATGGCTGCGGAGCGGCAAAGTCGATCAGAAGCAGATTGATGCAGTAGAGATGATCGCGGTGATTCGCGAGCATCTCGCCGCGGGCATCACGCCACTCGAGGTGTCGTATCGCTTCCAAGACACCGGATACCACAAGGATGCGACGCGGCAATTTACCGAGGGGCCGACCAGCTAGGCTGTCCGGTGGCCTCGCAGCGGTTAGCGAGGTTGAGCAGCGTTCGCAAAACACTGCAACTTTGCTTGTAACACGGGAGCTACAGTTACGTCGCGCACGACATTATCGGAATGCCTGGCGCGGCCATAAGTCGTAATAGCGGCTTGCCGCAAGCCTGCGTTCATAAGAACAAACAATTCGAAGGTTTCGACAAAGTCCTCGTCAGGAGAAAACGCCGCCAAAGCGCTCGCCCATCGTCCGTTCGAGTAGATCCGGTGCAGAACCTCAAACGCTTGGTTGTGGTCCCCCGAACGCAAGAAAAGAGCAAGTTGTGAGACGTCAGAGTTCTTAGGCTGAAGCCGGATGTCGCCGAAGTGAACAAAGCGGCCCGGCGGTATGTCAACCGGGGTGCCTTGCCAGGAGCCCGAAGGGTAAAAGCTACCGTTGCAGAAACTCCCAGTATTGCTGACCTGGGTTGCGCCGGGCTCTACAAAAGTATTCCACCACAATATATGCCCGTATTCATGGGCCAAGGCCGCGAGAACAGTCGATGTAGGAACATCCGGAGAAATCGCGTAGGAGGGCAGGATGAGACGCGGCCTGCGACCCTCAGCCGCAAGCGGACGGAGATCTTTACCGGCTGTCACATTTAGGAGCGCTTGTAATCGTCTTGTCTCATACGTCTGCAATGACGCAGCGCATACTGTCTTGGCATCCTGGCAGGCGCTGTTTTTCCACAGCCCGAGCGATATCGCTATATAACCCTCTCTTGAAGGGCTCCGAAGCCTATACCCCCATGAATTTTCGGCGATACCGGCATCCGACAGGTTGCCGCAGGTGCTCGGATCGTACCCGGTGCAGCCGGTCGGGTTAATATAAACACCGTGCAGATCGCAGAGTTGTGCCTTGAAGAACGGCGGCGCCGCCTGGAAAGCTGCCGCTAAATCGGACTGGATCTCCGGGTTGACGGGGGCAGCATCAACTTCTGGGCCTTGGTCATAAGGTTCCTTTGGATAAAAGTTCGCCTTTATAAAAGGCACCGGGTTGAGGACGCCATTGGCGCAGACCTGCGCCATTGGCAGCGGCTCCGGTGGTGGGACACAAGAAAAGCCGACCAGAGCTACGAAACCTATGATTGCGATTAAAGTTAAGGGCTTTCCCAAAGTTCCTCTCCCTGAGCATGCGATCGCGATCTGGTTACCGCTGATCCTCTCCCGATCGTTGAGCTTCCCGCTATATTGGACTCGATCGGATATAACGTTGGGTAGCCTATATGAGCTTCTTCCCCGCTTGTAGCGTTTTTCAGGACGCGAACGCCACACAAAGCGACGCGATCCGGAAAGCTCCCACGCGTTACGCGCGCCCTGCAAGCAGGGCAATTGGGTTGCCCTGGTCGAGCGCGGCGCGAGCCGCCTCGACCCGTAACGGTTCATCGAGCGTGCCGAGCGCTTGGAAAATCGCGTAGGCTTGGTCGAGCAGTGTTCGCGCCGTCGCCACGTCACCGGCGGCTTGATGCAATGCCGCGCGCGTCACCATGGCTCGCGCGAGATCGTTGCGCGCGCCGACGCGCTCCAGAATACCCATCGCGTTCTCGACATAGGGTTCCGCAGAACTTGGATCTTCGGGCGCGAGGCACTCGCCCATCAACCAGCACGCCATGCCCTCGAAATGAAGGTAGCCCATATCCCGGCTCTGTTCGAGTACACCCTCGGCTAGGGATCGTGCCGCGGCACGATCGCCTGCGCGAAGATGGCCTTCGGAGAGCAACAGGCTAAAGCGCCACCAGGGATAGCGCAGGTTAGAGCTTTCGAGCCAAGCCACTGCCTCACGCAGTTCGTCAATGCCGGCATCGACCCGACCCGCTCTTATCTCCGCATAGCCGTGCGCCCCCTTTGCCGTTGCGGCGTCATACGGTAATGGTCCGAGCGCCAGCGCTTCGCTGCAATGCTGCGCGCCGCGTTCAGGATCGCCTTGGTGAATATAAGTCAATCCCATGCGCCACAAGCCGATCACACTCTGCCGGACATCATTCAGGGCGGTGCCATGTTCGATGGCGCGACGGCAGTATTTTAGGCTCCTGTCCCACTCGCCAAGATAGAGCGCGGCCGGGCTCAGATGCGAGATTGTTCGAACGGCCCACCACAAGTTACCCAGCGACTCGAAGCTGGCGAGGGCGCGCTCGCCCGCTTCGATCGCCTCGCGCAGCCTGCCGGCAGGGAGGTACACTTGCGCCAAGCAAGATTCAGCGTAGGCTCTTACTTCCTCCAATCCGGCGGCCGCCGCCAGTCTCACCGCTTCGTTACAGTGGTCGATCGCTACATCCGGCTGGCCACCGGTCATCAGGTGCGACCATCCGCGCCAGTAGTGCCAGGTGGCACTCCGGCGCGGGTCGCCAACCTCGTCGACAAGACCGCGAATGCGATCGAGGGCCTTGATGTGCTCGGCATGCTCCCCGAGGGCAAACTTGCCGTCGCCTTGCTTGATGACGGCGTCGATCCGGCGCAGCCTATTCTCTTCACTGTCGGGTAGTAGATCGAGGTGGTGGAGCGCATCATTGAAGTAGGATAGCGCCTCGCGGTTGGCCCAGCGCCGTTGCGACTTTTCGGCGGCCAGAATTGCGTAGTCGACCGACTTTGCAGCCTCGTTGCTGCGGCCAAAGTGCAGCGCCAGCAGTTCCGCAACCTCCTCAACGCGGGTGCTGTACAGCTTTTCGAGGGCTTGTCCGACAGCGCCATGGTAAGCGCGGCGATGCCGCTCAAGGAGGCTGCCATAGGCGGTTTCCTGCGTCAGCGCGTGCCGGAAGACGTAAATGATCCCCTCGGTCTCGACCCGCTCGTGGACGAACTCGAGGCGGCTCAGCTCGCGCAGCTGGCTTTCGAGCGACCCGACACCCTTCCACACCGCGCCCAACAGGCGCAGCGAGAATTCCCGGCCTATCACCGATGCAGTTTGGAGGAGTCGTTTTGTTTCCTCAGGCAATCGATCGATCCGCGCCATCACGACGTCGTGGATCGTGTTCGGCACCATCAGGTCAGCTCGAAGGTCCCTCGCCTCGCCGGCGTGCAATGCCAGTTGCTCGAGAAAGAACGGGTTGCCGTCCGCTTTCGCGACGATTTCCTCGGTCACCAGCTCGACCAGACGCTCCACGCGAACCATCGAGCGAACCATGTGGATGCTATCGTCCCGCGACAGCGGCTGCAGCGGAGTTTGGCCCGCATAGGACTTGTCTGTCCAAGGGGCGCGGTAGCCGGGTCGGTAGGTTGCGAGCAACAGGATTCTGGCGTCACGAATATTCTCCGCCAAGACCCCGAGAAACTCTTCCGAAACCTTGTCGACCCAATGGAGGTCCTCGAGCACGAGAACCAGAGGGCGAACGAGACTGACCTTGATGCTGAGCTGGCGAAGGATTTCGAACGCCTTCTCCTTGACCGTTTGAGGATTGGACAGCGCCGGCGAGCCATCGACATTCTTGATGTCCAACAGATGGAGCAGGACAGGGCTGTCCTGGTCCGGATCCATGCCCGCTGTTTGGAGACCCGAACGAACCTTGTCGGTGATCGCGTCGGGCGTATCCGCCTCGCCAATCCCCCAATTGCTGCGCAGCAGATCGAGGGCGAGCAAATAGGGGATTTGTGTTCCGTATGAAAGGCAACGGCCCTCGACCCAGAAGACGCGCTCTCGGCCAATCTGCCGTCGAAACTCGGCGAGGAGTTGAGACTTGCCGATGCCGGGCTCGCCGACAAGACCCACGATCTGGCCGCGCCCGTTTTCGACCTGCTGCAGAAAGTTGTTCAAGATCGCGAGTTCGCTCTCTCGGTTAACAAAACCGGCCATACGGGCCGGTGACGACTCACGCAGCCCAGCGCGCCGATGGGAGACGCCGAGCAGGCGATAACCCAGGATCGGTTCGGCTTTGCCTTTGAGGGTGAGCGGCCCGACCGGTTCGACCCGGGCAAAACCTTCCGCCAGGAGGCGGGTTGCCTCGCTCAGCAGGATCGTTCCCGGATCGGCCGCCTGCTGGAGTCGGGCCGCGACATTGGCCGTGTCGCCGATCACCGTGTGATCCATCGGGAGTCGGTCGCCAATCGAGCCAAAAATCACCGGCCCGCTGTGAATGCCGATGCGCACGGGTAGATTCAGTCGCTCGCGAGCGTTGGTCCGCTCATCACCGCTGAGCGCTTGGCGAATGGCGACCGCGGCCAACAGAGCTCGCCGCACGTGGTCTTCGTGCGTGACGGGAGCACCAAAGAGGGCCAGAAACCCGTCGCCGGTAAATTGCGGCGCCGTGCCTCCATAGCGATGCACCTCGGCAAGGCTTGTCTCCAGAAACGAACTGACAAGGTCGCGCATCGCCTCGGGCCCGAGGCGCTCGGTGAGCGGCGTCGAGTTCACGATGTCGCAAAACAGAACCGTGACCTGCTTCATCTCGCCGGGAAGCATGTCCCTGGCGATGCCAATCGGGGTGGGGCGGGGCCGTGGTGTGTAGGGCTCCGCCGCAGCGGAATCCAGCAGCCCTCGCCCGTCAAGCGATGCCCCGCAACGCCCGCAGAACCGGTTTTCGGGAGGGTTAGCGGCCCCGCATGACCGGCACGTAGATTCCAGCAGGGCCCCGCACTGGCCGCAGAACTTCATGCCGGCAGGATTGTCCGCGCGGCACCGATAGCACCTCAAGCCGGCCTCCAAAGGTAGCGCGCCGGATGCTGGTTGAATATTATGAACGCTCGCCGCGGCGCGTACCAAGGCTAAATTCGGTACCCGTCGGCGTCACCTTCCTTGGCGTCCTCAGGGGTAATGCTCGTCCTACGAGGTCAGTGCCGTGCGAAGCGCGGTAATATGCGGCGGCCGTCAGCACGACGACTTCATGACTCTTTCGCTGCGTTAGCTGGCCGCCGAGCCCCGGTGATTTCCCCTGCCGGCAGGGAAATCCACGCTTTCCGCATCGGAATTTCGCTCAACAGACGCCAAAAAATCGCGCGATATCAGCCTCTTGGCGGCGATCACTGCGGTCGGCCGGCAGCGGAATTTCGGGGCATCGGCAGCGGAATTGGCAGTGGAATTCAGTGTCTAGCCGGCGCCCCGCCCTAATTGGCGGCGAAGCAATAGAACAGGCCGTCGCCGCCGGTGCTGCGGAGGTCCGCCTGGCTGCACCCGCCTTCCGGGCCGCGCGAGAGATGCGAGGAGTTCCACGACCTCGACTGGGCATCGTCGCGCAAGCCCTGCCGGTCGATATGCCCGACCATCGCCGCGCCTTGAGTGCTGCTCGTCCAGTTGCGGCAGGTCTTGTCCTCACCCGCCGGGAAGGCTCGGCCGTCGGGCTGCGAGCCGGTCAGCGCGTCGTGCCGGTTGGGGGTGTCGCCGCGGCCGTTGACCACATCCCCCTTCTCGGTGAGCGCCGTCTGCTTGGTCAGGTTGTTGTTGTCGCCGTGCAAATCGTCGACATCCTTGGCGATGACCGCCCCTTTGGCGTTCTGCCACGGACCCTTGCAGATGCGGTCCCGGTGTTAACCGTCGGTTGACCGTCGGCGGCTTGGGTGCTGAGATAGGCATACCAGGTATGGCTGCCGGCCCCGGCGGCCTGCGCCAGCCGCTGGCAGATGCGATCGGCACCTGCCAAGCCGCCGAGGTCGGCACCCTTGCCGGACCCAGCGCTGGTCACGAAGAAGCTCATAGTGGCTTGCTGCGCCGCGGCGTTACCGCTCGATCCGGCCACCAGCAATGCCGAAAATGCAAAGATTGAGAAACGCAGCGTTGAGTTCATGTCATCCTCCCATCGGTCATCCGCGGCGCAACCCGCCGTCGATCGGGATCACCGCTCCGGTCACATAATCGGAGAGGTCGGTGGCGAGAAACTCGACCACCTTGGCACAGTCCTCGACGGTCCCGAGGCGGCGCAAGGCGACCAGCTCCGAGCGGTCGCGATTGCTGTCGCTGCTACCCGGAAGAACTGACTGCATGATCCGCCCGGTCGCGATGACCCCAGGGGCGATACAATTGGCGGTGATGCCATACGGACCAAGATCCTGCGCCAGATAGCGCGTGTAATGCGCGATCGCGGCTTTGGCCGCACCGTAATGCGCGTACCCGCCATCGGCCGACGCCGACAGCCCGGCCACCGAGCTGACCGTGACAATCTTGCCCGAGCGCTGGCGCTTCATGACCGGTGCCACGGCATTGCAGCTGTAGACGGTGCCGAACAAATTCATGCTGACGACGAGATCGAGCAGTGCCGGATCGATCGCGCTGGCCTTGGTGTCCACCGGCCGCCCGCGGCCGCCGCCGGCGTTGGCGACCAGCACATCCACCCGGCCCCATTGTTCGACGACGCGGGCGACCATGGTCTCGACCGCCCGGTGATCGCAGACGTCGCATTCGATGCCCAACGCAGCGCCGCCCGAGGCCTCGATCTCCGCGACCGTGCTCTCGGCGGTCATGTCCTTCGCCTCGGCGTCGAACTCCCGGTACGACTTCAGATCGAGGTCGGCGACCGCTACCATCGCGCCCAGCCCCGCCAGGCGTTTGGCGTAGGCGCGGCCGAGCCCGCGCGCCGCGCCGGTGACGATGGCGACTTTGCCGTCGAGCTTGCCCATCAGCGCTCCTCCGCTTAACGGTGTTGGTTATAGCGCCGCCACCGACATCGAGTCCGAACTGACCGAAAAAATTCCCAGATCTTGCTGTTTCTGCTGTTATTTGCAGGAAATTATCAGCGGTCGATCCCTGATCTCCGCGGGAATCCTGGAGTCTGGGTGGGGCCGCAAGCCAAAGAACAGCCGAACGAGAGCAATGGGTTACCGTTATTTCGCGGAAAGCGTGGGTTCGAGAGGCTGCGGTGCCCTGAATAGAGGCAAGGCACCAGTTCTTGGGTCTGGATTCCGTTTTCGCAGGGATAACCAGGATTGTGGGATTAGCATTTATACCGAAATTTGTCAATCCACGAAGCGGAGATCTTTGGCGCGGCCGAGTTTCTGGCTGCATCACCCACCGCAGGGAAACCGGATGACCGTCAAGGTCTTGCCACGATGCGCTCGATTTCGCCGACCGGAACTCTGTAAACCTCCGCCACCGGCGCGGCCCTGACCCAACACCCAATGGACCAATTAGGATGAGTCCGAGCATCCAGACGAACGTAAACGATCCGGGACTTCGCGCTGGCTCGCTGGGCTTTGGTGAATCGGTGGTCATGGGAGTGGCCGGGATCGGGCCGGCCTATAGCTTGGCGGCCACCGCGGCGGTGCTGATCGGATCCGTCGGCACCCTGGCGCCGGCCAGTCTGCTCTATTGCGGCTTGATCATGTTCGGGATCGTTTTCGCGTTCCGCCATCTGAACAGTCAGGACGCGAATGCCGGTGCCTCCTATTCGTGGCTGACCTCGATTTTCTCGCCGGCAATCGGGTTTTTTGCCGGCTGGTCAGTGCTCGCCGGCTCGGCCCTGTTCATGGTCTCCGGCACTCTTCCCGCCGCCGCGGCGACGATAAAGCTGTTTGAGCCCAGTCTGGTCGACAATCAAAACGCCGTTACCCTCATCGCGGCGGGGTGGGTAGTGGCCATCGGCGCCATCGTAGCGAAAGGGATCAAGCTCAGCAGCTATGCGCAGATTCTTTTCACCGTCTTCGAAGTCGGCGTCGTGGCGCTGCTGGTCGTCCTTGCCGCTGTGGATTTTGGCCCCGCGCCGGTGCATGCCTATTCTACCGCATGGTTCACCGGCGGCGACTTCGCGCCGGGCCTGTTTGCAGCGGGCGCCGGGGTCGCCTTGTTCGCGTTCAGCGGCTGGGACGTCACCCTCAACCTCAACGAGGAAACTTGCGACGGAGCGCGCATCGCCGGGCGCGGCAGCATTGTCGCAGCGGCGATAACCGTCATGCTGTTGGTTGGTTTCAATGCCGTTGCTCTCCAAGTGCTGACCGATGCCGAAATCGAGAATGCCGGTGTCAACATCGTCTCCGTGTTGGCGGAAAGGCTGATACCGCATCCTTGGGATTATGTCGCAGTTATTGCAGTCATGCTGAGCACGGTCGGCACGCTGGAGACCTCGATACTGCAATTTACCCGCACTCTTTTTGCCATGGGCCGAGACAACGTGCTGCATCCCCGTTATGCGCGGCTGCACCAAACCTACCGCACACCGTGGTTGGCAACGCTGTTGATTACCATGCTCGGCCTCCTGCTTCTCTTCGCGTCCTCATATCAGTCGGGCATCAAGACGGTCATCGGCGATTCCGTCAACGCCGTCGGCTTTCAGATCGCTTTTTACTACGCCCTGGCCGGGCTCGCCTGTGCCTGGCATTTCCGCAAGCAAGCGCTGACCGGATTAGGTCAATTTATATCCTTGCTCGCTTGGCCATTGCTCGGAGTGGGCTTTTGTCTATTCATCGCTGTTTACAACGTGCCGACCTACAATTTGACGACCAACGTTCTCGGCATCGGCGGTATTGCAATAGGTATCGTGCCATATCTGTGGAGCCGGTCGCGGTTGACCCGTCGCACCGCGACATCGCCGGCGGCATAGAATCGTCGCTGAACATCACTCAAGTTATCAAGGCCATACATACATCCGCGATCGCGGCACCTCTGTCGAGCCGGGCAACAAGCCGATCCGCAGGTCTCTCTGGAACGCTTGTGATCCAAGTCACACTTGGCTCGCGCAGGTATGATCTAATGACGGTAGGCTGGTATCCTACCGGTTCGAAGCATTCTTGGAGAGTCGCGATGGCACATCCCCCCTATAACCCAAAATCGGCGCTGTTCGCGGCATACCCGGAAATGAAGGAGCTTTCGAGTCAGGTGAACGACGTAATGGAGGGTGCCGAAGAAACGCTTTCCGAGCGCGAATTCGCTGGTTGCGACACGAGCTAGGCGAGGGACCACCTCTACGAGGCAGAATGGTGCATCAACTGCACCAACGATTACAAGGCTGCATCTAATGCAGTCGCACGTTTACAGACCGCACTCGATTGCGCAGACCCGCCCGACGGGCTGACGCAAGACTGCGGGGGCAGTTTTGCTCCCGGTACCGAAATTTTCTTCTTGAAACTCGACCGCTCAACAGACCAACTCCTGGCTAGGCAATGGCCATGGCGCTTGCTGCCGATTTTTCTCGATCGCATCAACGATCCCGGTCGCATGGTTACTTATTTGCAGGACCTGTGCTGGTCAGATGTGACGCGGTGCGGGCGAGACAATCGCAAAGAGCTTAATCTCGCGATATCGGTGGTCGCGCGTCTGGTACTGCAAGGCGGACAAGCTGGGTATTTGAGTGGACCCGGTTTCGTACCCGTGTTTGAACGTTTTGTCCGGGATTGGCAAGACCCAAAAACTGGCTTTTTCGGCGTGACCTATATCACCGACAACCAGGGGAATGAAGTCAGGACGACGGATCTGAGCCTGACTTTTCACATGGCACGCTACGCTCCCCATCTGGTGCGCTGGTGGCCTCTTCTGGTGGATACGCTACTCGACATTAAAAACCAGCAATATCCTGAGGGCTGGCTTGAAAATTCAAAGATGACGGATCACAACAATTATGATGTAGTAGAGCTCTTCTCACGCGCGTGGCCGCATTTGCGTCCAGACCAACGGCAGATGGCGAGTCGAGAAATTGAGAGAATGCTTAACTGGTGCCTTCAAAAATCAGTGAGATGCACTGGAGAAATAATAAATCCTGACAAGGGTGACATGGTAACAAACTCGTATTATTTTGCTGCTGCATTTCTCGACACTATCGGCTACTTTGATCAGACGAAGAGATTTTGGGCCGATAAAGGGGTGCTGTCGGCGGACACCGAGCCGCTGCGGAAAGCGATGATCGATCAGCTGAGCCGCTTCAATTCTGACTTGACCGTCGTCGACGACACTCTCGAGCGGCTCGGCGCCGGCCCCCGGCCGTGGTCCAACGCAATCCTGTAAATTTGGGCACTGTATAAGGCGGGCATTACCGTACGCGCCAACGCAAGCCAAGAGCATTGTCGGTCGAAGTTAGGGAAGCGCAGACCCCACTTTCAGCAGCACTGAGTTTTTTTGATGGGCAGCGCGACGGGTTCCACACCTACTCATCGTTGCCGAGCAGCCCGATGTAACCGCACGGAATTAGAACATGGACGTGCAGCTCAGCAGATCAATTCCATCGAGGGCGGCAGGGCATATACTTGCCGCTTGATAACAAGCCTCCCGAGGCGTGCCTCGCAGGCTCTCAACAGCCGTCAAACTTCGAAGGCTAGGCGGACGCGGCAGCCGCAGGCCGCACAGTCGAGCCCGCCCCGATGGTCGAAGCGTTCCGGGGGTCGTTGCGTCATATGCGCAAGATCCCCTAACCTGCCGAGATGTGAACCAGCTGGAGCCGCCCGATGAGCTTCACGATCCTGCTGCTGTCCCCGGATTCCGACCCGTCATGGCCGGAGAAGATCAGCCGGGCTGTCCCGGGTGCGGTCGCCAAAATATACGCCGACCCAGAGGACGCTGTCGTCGACATCGAGACCGCCGATGCCGCCTATGGGACCGTGCCGCCCGAACTTTTCGCTCGGGCGAAGAGGCTGCGCTGGATCTGTGCGTCCCGCGCCGGCCTCGGCGGTGCCTATTTCCACGATGCGCTGGTCAACAGCGATGTCGTCGTGACCGGCATGCACGGCAGCTACAACGAGCATCTCTCGACCCATGCGGTGGCGTTTCTGCTCGCCTTTGCCCGCCGTTTCGACCACTACCTGCCGCAGAAGCGCTGGCAGCGAGGCCCGGGGATGATCCATCTGCCGGGGCAGACAGTGCTGATCGTCGGGGTCGGCGGCGCCGGCAGCGAGGCCAGCAAACAATGCGCGGCCTTCGGAATGCGGGTGCTCGGCATCGACCCGCGGGTGACAAAACCGCCCGCCGGCATGGCCGATCTGGCTACCCCCGACCGGCTCGAGGAATGTCTCGGCGAAGCCGATTTCGTCATCGTGACGACGCCCGAGACGCCCGACACCCTGGGGATGTTCAACGCGAGACTGTTCTCGCGTATGAAACGCGGCGCGTACTTCATCAATATCGCCCGCGGCAAGTGTGTCGTGACACAAGATCTGATCGCCGCACTGCAGTCCGGCCAGCTCGCGGGTGCCGGCCTCGATGTCGCCGATCCGGAGCCATTGCCATCCGACAGCCCGCTCTGGGGAATGCCCAACGTGCTGATCACGCCGCATGTCGCGATCCTGGGCACACCCTATCGCCAGAAATGGGAGGCAATCCTCCTCGAAAACTGCCGGCGCTTCGCCGCGGGCCAGCCGCTGCTCAACGTCGTCGACAAGGAAAAATGGTTCTGAGCACGCGGGCCGCTGAGTTTTCGGGCCGCACCGCATCGCGGCACACGTGCTGTAAAATGACCGGGCGCCCGGAAGATGGGGTGGATGACGGCGCGCTAGGCGTTGTGGTCGACCCCGGCACCTCAACCCGGTCCGTATCCGCTGGCACAAGGCGCTGTTCCACCTCGAACTCGGGCAATACGGCGCGGCACTGGCACTCTATGACGGCCGATGCGAGCGATGGCGTCACCCTATGGCGGGCCTCGCAGCGGTCAGCTAGCGCCGGGCTTCCAGATCGGCGATCGCAGCGGCCTTCTCTGCGTCCGTCATATAGGGGTCACGACGGATCATCTCGATCTTGCCGTCGATAAAGGCTCGCGCCTGGGCGCGGTCTTCTTCTGTCTGCGGCGTCTTGCGGGCAAAAGCATCCCGCATGTCGACAATCGGGGCGGACGGTTTGCCCGGCTGTTCGATTATCAAAGGCGGCTCCGGCGGAGGGTCGACCGGCATGGTACCTTCTCTCCGCCGGCAGGGCGGCGGGTCAGCTGTTGACGACGAACGCGTAATTGGGATCGAGGAACACTAAATTGAATCCCACATTATCAGTTCGGAGATACGAATCCGAGGACGAAAGCAACTCCCAGGTTCCCCAGACCCCGTTGTTGTCGGAACTTATTAGCTGCGCATCGAGTGCTCCCATTGGGTTGGTTTGGACATAGAGTGACTGGAAAGTCTCGACGATCGGGGCCCAGGAGCCTACCCAACCGGTCTTCTGCTGTGCATCGGTAGCAGCATAGTCATACTGATAGACTAAATCCCAGCCGCCGCGGGCCTGGTTGTAAAGCAGCGCCTGGTTCCGGTACTGGTTCGTATCGATCGCCCAGGTGCCGTTCCACACCGAGAGCACCGGGTACAGGGCGCCATGAGCCGTTATCGTGGTCAGGTAGTTGTCCAGCGCTGTAAAGGGGATGTCAATCTGCCAGGGGTCGGTCCGGGCCCAGTCGTACACGCGGAAATGCGGCGTGTCCTGACCATAATAGGAAACGAATGCCTCGACCCCGAGCCCGGATCGGTTGGTCGCGGTTATATAGAGCCAAGTATTGACGTTACCGCCGGGTGGCATTGGGCACACATAGTCGCAGCTGAACGACGTGCCGAGACCCCAGCTCGTCTTGAAGTCCGGATTGTAAAAGATGCCCTCGCCGACACCGCCGGGGCGTGGGTGCGTGAGCATGTCCGTCGCCGCCTCCCGACCTAGGCGATCGACCAGAACCGCAATTGCCTGGTCACGCGCCGCAATGTCGAGACCGGGATGGGTGTACGCGATCAGCAGCTTGTTTTGGAGGAACGCCGTCCGAAACGCCTCGTCCACAGGAGTCTTGGCGGATATCGCGGCGAAGGCTGACTGATGATCCTCCGTGGTATTGTTCGGACGATTCTGCGGTGGAGTGGGGCTATTCATCAGATTGCGCTCAGTTTTCATTTCAATCTCCTCGCACCTAAGGGCATCATATTCGGCGATTTTTTGCCCCTCACAGCCGATGGCTCGCACCTATCGCGGGGCGGATCATTCAAACGGCCATTCGCTGGCGCTTGTGATCGCACGTGACTACTGAGTGGACCGTCACTATAACGTCCCAATGCGTCTCACCCTCGGTAATCCGCCGGTTCTCTTGGCGCTGTTGTCTTTACATCTAGAGTATCTCCCTCCAGTCGGCATTCCGGTGGTCGAGGGCCTTGCGGCGTCCATCGCGGCGCCTACGCTGAGGCGGTCGGGTTAGTGCTGACGGCTCGTGTCGATCTAGGACAGATCGACGGTGTCCGCGCGCAATGTGAGGTCGTAGACTGAACCCTGGCCGAGGTGAGAAAGGTTCCAGCGGGGAGGACCAGCCGAACACGAACCGGTCGGACGTCGCGCCGGGCAATCAAAACCCGACTGCCGAAGCGGCAATGTTCTATCTCGCCTATTTCAAGAAGGGCGCGGCGCCGGAGGCGCGTCCGGTGACCTTCTTGTTCAACGGCGGCCCAGGATCATCGACTGTATGGTTGCACATGGGCGCGTTTGGCCCTAAGCGGGTCGTAACCGCGGACAACACCCATTCGCCGGCGGCGCCCTATACGATCGTCGACCAAGCTTCAGGACAACATCGAATTCAAGTTCTATCAGTCTGGCCACATGGTCTATGTTCACGAGTCCGCGCTGAAGGAACTTCACGAGAACGTTGCCACATTTATTCGCGGCACCGACCATTTACCTGCCGATTAATCTGAGAGGTAATGCCGCAGGTCCTCGTTCGTTGATGCCGCGTTGTACATGACCCCGGCTTCATTCTTCTCCGGGAGGCTCCCGACAGGTTCGGAGCACCACCCGGTCGTGCTCTCGGGCGGCGCGCTGCTGGGTTTCGGGGTCGCCTCAGCGACGGTCGGTGGTGTGATCATCGGCGTGACTAGACCGTCACTCGATGGTCCGCGGATCGTCGATGGCGAAGGTGAGATGTTGGGTCGGCTGAGGTGTGGTGGTCATAAAGCTGACCCCGTTCGGCGCCTCGATGCGGTGCCACGGCCCTAGCGGAACGATCACCACCATCCCCGCCTTCAGCGCATAGGATTGCGGCCTATCCTCTGTCATGGTGTGAAGTCGTGACGCCGTCGACGACTTGCCCGGCTTTTGGGTGTCGATCCCGGATTTATCACGTAGATATCCTTTGGGATGAAGGCCGTTCGGAGACGAGCGTCATTAATGCCAGCGTCGTATCGTCATTACCGACGACGACCTTCGGGGCGCGGTGCCCGATGATCGAGCGGTATAGCGACCATGCGGCGAATGAGCGGACATTCCTCGCCTGGGTGCGCACGGCGATCGCGATCATGGCGTTTGGTTTTCTGGTTCAGAAGTTCGACCTGTTCCTCCGGATTGCGAGCCAGTCCCCCGCCGCAGGATCCTTGCCGGCGGGTAGTCAGGTCGTCGGCAACATCGCTGGCCTGCTGCTGATCGTGCTGGGTGGCATGGTGATGGCTTTCGCCGCGATCCGCTTCCGCAAGACGACGCGCGATATCGATGCCAAAGAGGTACGGCCGGGCCCGGGGGAGCGGCTGGACATTACACTCGTGGCGCTGCTCCTGTTGCTGGGGGCGATCTTGTTCGTCTATCTAGTCTACACGGGGATCCGTTGGCTCTGAGCTTGGCGCAGTGAGCGGGTTGCAACGCCGGTGTCGATGTCGCAGCTGCTGGTTATTCGAGGGTGCGCGGATCGTCGATCGCGAAAGTGAGATGCTGGGTCGGCTGAGGTGTAGTGGTCATCAGGCTCACCCCGTCCGGCGCCTCGAAACGGTGCCACGCCCCTTGCGGAACGATCACCACCATCCCGGCTTTCAGCGCATAGGATTGCGGCCCATCCTCAGTCATGATGTGAAACGTCGTGGCACCGTCGACGACCTGCACGATCTCGTCCCCGTTCGGGTGGCGCTCCCATGGGCCCTCGCCGGAAAACTTCGCGGCGTTGATGGCGCTGTCGCGGTAGGGCGCCAATCGCGCGAAGGCACCCGCGCGATCGGCCTCCGGCGTATCCGGGGCGCGACCGCGCAACATCCTCAGTTTGGCCATCTTGGCGTTGAGATCGATAATCGTGAGCACGCTTCCCTCCGCTTGGCTATGACGACGGTCGTGTTAGCATCGACGGCGGGTGCTGAGCGAGGACTGAAATCATGAAGATCGTCGATATCCGCACGATACCGCTTTCCTATCGCTGCGCGCCGCCTTATGGCAGCGCCGGCGGCATGCAGGCGCGGCGCGGCAGCCTGTTGGTCGAGATAGAGACCGACGAGCTGGTGACCGGGATCGGCGAGGCCGGAGTCGGCGGCGGCGTCACTGCGAGCGTCATCGAAAAGGTGTTGCGACCGATGCTGATCGGCGAGGACCCGCTGCTAATCGAGCGGCTGTGGCAGAAAATGTTCGCGCGCACCCGCCAGTTCGGGCGGCGCGGCATCGTCATCAACGCGATCAGCGGCATCGACATCGCGCTTTGGGACATCGCCGGCAAGGTCGCCATATTGCCGCTCTACCGTCTGTTCGGCGGCTGCCGCGACCGGGTCGAGGCCTATGCCAGCGGCGGCTTTTACCAAGAGGGCAAATCGGTCGATGATCTCGCCGGCGAGGCCGAGGGCTATCGCGCCCGCGGCTTCAAGGGCATGAAAATGAAGGTCGGGCGCAACCCGTCGACGCAGACTCATTTGCGCCATCTGGTCGACCATGCCGAGCTCTGCGAGGTCGAGCCCGAAGAGGACATTGCGCGTGTCGCCGCGGTGCGCCGTGCGCTGGGCCCTAGGGCGAAATTGATGGTCGATGTCAACTGCGCCTGGAGCCCTTCCTTCGCGATCGAGATGGGCCACGCGCTCGAGCCCCATAAGCTCTATTGGCTCGAGGAGCCGGTCGCGACCGACGACATCGCCGGCAGTGCCATGGTCGCCGATGCGCTCGCCACGCCGATCGCCGGCTACGAGACCGAGATCGGGCTCGACGGCTTTCGCGAGCTGATCACCCGCAATGCGGTCGACATCATCCAGCCCGACCTCGCCTGGTCCGGCGGGTTCTCCGAATGCCGCCGCATTGCCGCCGTGGCGCAGGCGCACCACCGCATGGTGGCGCCGCACGCCTTCGCCGGCGCCGTGCTGCTGGCGGCCTCACTGCACTTCATAGCCTCGATCCCGAACGGGCTGGTGCTCGAATTTGACCAGAACCCGAACGGGCTGCGCGACGAGCTCTTGACTGAACCGATCCGGGTCGACGGCGACGGAATGATCCGATTGCCGGAGCGTCCCGGTCTCGGCATCGAGCTCGACCGCGCCGCGGTCGAGCGTTATCGCGCCGAATGACGGCCCGGACGCTCTCGGTCATGGCCGTGCTTGTCACGGCCATCCACGTTTTTTCAGAAGGAAGCAGTAAAGACGTGGATCACCGGGACGAGCCCGGTGATGACGAAGACCGGGCGTCGTCGAACCGATGAGCGGTAAGACACTATTCACGATCGGCTACGAGAAGGCACTGCTGAAGGGCGTGCTGGGCATCCTCACCGGGGCGGGTGTCGCGACATTGCTCGACGTGCGCGACCGGCCGACCTCGCGCCGCCCCGGCTTCTCAAAGCGCCAGCTCGCCGCCGCGATCGAGGATTCCGGGATGCGCTATGTTCATCTAAAGGCACTGGGGACACCGCCGGAAGGGCGTCTTGCCAACCGGCGGCGAGAATGGGCGCGGTTTTGGGGCATCGTCGAGGAAAAGCTCGCTCGCCCCGAAGCTGAGCTCGACCTGCGTCAGGCTGCAGAGATCGCCGAAGCGGCGCCGAGTTGCCTGCTATGCTACGAGGCCGACTGGCAAGTGTGCCATCGCCGGCGCATCGCCGAGATCCTGGGTGAGCGCCATGGGTTCGGCATACGCCACCTCGGCAAAAACGTTTAAGAAGGCGATCGGGGAGGCAAAGCCATGGGCAAAGAGACATTCAGGGCAGGGCTGCTGCTCGGTATCGCGATACTGGCCACCTCGTTTCGGGCCGATCTGCAAGCGCAGCAAAACCCCGTGCAACAAGTCGCCGCTCCCACGATCGACGACGACGACATCGGCGGGGTCGTCACCAGCCGGTTCGGACCCGAAGCCGGGGTCTGGGTGATCGCCGAGACGACGGATCTCGGCACCCGCTTCGCCAAGATGGCGGTCACCGACGAGAGGGGGCGGTATGTCATACCGGACCTCCCCAAGGCGAGCTATCGGGTTTGGGTGCGCGGCTACGGCTTGGTCGACTCGCCGAAAGTCGCGAGCGAGCCCGGGAAGCTCCTCAATTTGACTGCCGTGACCGCCCCGAGCCTCGCCGAAGCGGCGCAGTATTATCCGGCCGCCTACTGGTATTCGCTGGTGAAAATCCCGGACCAGAGCCGCTTCCCCGGCACCGGCGACAAGGGCAACGGCATTCCCGAAGCATTCAAGACGCAGGATCAATGGCTCAACTTCATCAAGACCAATGGCTGCGGCAATTGCCACCAGATCGGCAATTACGCGACGCGCTACCTGTCGCCAAAGCTCGGCCATTTCGAATTGTCCGAAGACGCGTGGTCGCATCGACTGTCGGTCGGACCCGCCGGGCACGACATGGTGAACTTTATCACGCAGCTGATGACGCCGGACGGCGGCCAGCTCAAGGCGCTCGCCGACTGGACCGACCGGATCCAGGCCGGCGAACTGCCGAGCCGTAGTCCGCAACGCCCCGTCGGCGTCGAGCGCGACCTGGTCATCACTGTGCGCGACTGGCTCGACCCAAAGCACTACCTGCACGATTTGACGACGACCGATCGGCGCCATCCGACGGTTAACGCCTACGGCCCGATCTACGGCGACACCGAGCTCAGCAGCAGTGCACAGCCTGTGCTCGACCCGGTGCACAACATTAAGACGACTATCCTGCCGCCGTTCCGCCCAGATACGCCTAGTTCGGCGCTCGCCAACCAGGTCGTCAATCCGTCGCCCTATTGGGGCATGGAACAGACCTGGGACAGTAAGGTCAACGCGCACACCTCGGTGATGGACCAGGACGGGCGCGTCTACTGGGCCGCGCAAAACCGCTCGCCGAAGGACATTCCGGCTTACTGCAAGAAGGGATCGCCTCTGCGCTCGGCCGCGCTATACCCGCTCGACGTGCCGCAAGAGGGCTTCTTTCAGAACTCGCGCCAGGTGACGGTCTACGATCCGAAAGCTAAGCAATTCACCACAATCGATACCTGCTTTGGCACGCATCACCTGAATTTTGCCGAGGATGCGGACAACACGCTGTGGCTCAGCAACAACACCGGTTTGGGCGGAGCCCCAGTGACTGAGCTCGCAGTCGCCGGCTGGATCAACACCAGGCTGTTCTGGGAGACCGGCGACGCGGCCAAGGCGCAGGGCTGGACGCCGTTCATTGTTGACACCAACGGCAACGGCAAGCGCGACGAGGGCTATAACCAGCCCGGCCAGCCACCCGACTACAGCAAGGACACTCGCCTCCCCTACGGCATGTACGCGATGGCTTATTCGCCGGCGGACAAGACAGTCTGGGGCTCGAGCCTGGTCCATCCCGGCTACATCATGCGGCTCGACCCTGGGCGAAACCCACCCGACACCGCGCTGACCGAGATTTACGAGGTGCCACTGCCCGGCTATGGCATCCGCGGCATGGATGTCGACCGCAATGGTGTCGCTTGGCTGCCGCTCGACAGCGGCCATATCGCCAGCTTCGACCGCCGCAAATGCAAGGGGCCGCTCAACGGGCCGGGCGCCGAGAAGGGCGAGAAATGCCCGGAAGGCTTTACCTTCTACCCGCTGTCGGGACCCGGCTTCCAGGGCGATCCCGGCGCCCAGGAGAACCCGTATTACCTCTGGGTGGACTGGTTCAATATCCTGGGGCTCGGCGCCAATGTGCCATTCGAGACCGGCAACCAATCGGATTCGCTGCACGCGCTGGTCGGCGCGCAAATCGTCGAGCTGCGGGTGCCCTATCCGATGGGTTTTTTCGCCAAGGGTCTCGAGGGCCGCATCGACGATCCGAACGCCGGCTGGAAGGGCCGCGAATTATGGGTGACTTCGGGTAACCGTACGCCGTTCCACATCGAGGGCATCGACGCGCCGGCGCCCGGCGCGCCGGGCACCACACCCGAGACGCTGTCGAGCCCGCTCGTCGTCGAATTCCAGCTCCGCCCCGACCCGCTCGCTCACTGAGCCAATAAGACGGCGGTCAGGCCGCTTGTGCTCTCGCAAGCGCCTCTAGAGCGGCGATGCGGTTCGCCGTCGAGGGGTGCGTTGAAAACAGATTGTCCATACGGACCCCGGACAGCGGATTGATGATAAAGAGCGGTGCCGTCGCCGGGTTCCGTTGGGCGGGGACGTTCTCGATCTGGCGGGCTGCAGTGTCGATCTTGCCGAGTGCCGAGACGAGCCCAAGCGGATCCCCAGACAGCTGAGCGCTACCGCGGTCGGCGGCGTACTCGCGGGTTCGGCTGATCGCCATCTGTACCAGCATCGCGGCCAGAGGAGCGAGGAAGATCGCCAATAAGGCAGCGAGCCCGCCGCCACGATTGCCGCTACCGCGCCGACCGCCACCCTCCGGGCCACCCAGGAAATACCCGACTGCCATGAAGAGTGCGGTCAACCACCGCCGGCAAGATGGCGGTGCGCATGTAATTCATCGCAATCCTCCCGCTGTGTCTGGTTAGCCTCCAATAAACTGGCCGATGAGCCGATTGACCTCGCCCACCTTCTCCATATGCGGGAGATGGCCGGCTGATTCGATGATATGCACGGGCATGCGGGCGGCCAGTGCCTCGGCATGGGCGACCGGGATGATACGGTCGTTACGGCCCCAGACCAGCTGCACAGGCATCGTCAGCGCCGCGATCCGATTGGTCAAATCGATCGATTGCCGGCCGCCGGCGAACCATGCTTCGGCGATCTGCGCCAACGCCGCCGAGACACCATCGAGCCGCTTGTAGCGTAAGACATCCTCGACCATCGAGCGGCTGACGAGCGCTGGATCGTCGACGAGAAGGCCGAGCACCTCCGCCGCCTCGCGGCGGCGCGACGCTCGGATGAAGCCGTCGATAAACGAGGCGTTGATCTCCGGTCCGAGTCCGGCTGCAGCGATTAGAGTCAGCGTTGCGACGCGCTCGGGACGGCGCATTGCGGTGACCGCCGTAATCGCCCCGCCCATCGAATGTCCGACAAGATGAACCCGCTCGATGCGCAGCGCTCCCAGCGCACCCTCGACGGCATCGGTCAGCCCCTCGGGATCGCCGGCACCGACTTCCTTAGCCGATCCGCCATGCCCCGGAAGCTCCAGCGCGAGGGTACGCCGTGTTGTGGCCAAAGCAGGCTGGGTAAACATCCAGGTGTTGAGATCGGCGCCAAAACCGTGCACCAGCAGCACTGGGACACCGCCGCCCTCGCCGAGCTCGAGATAGCGCAGGCGTCGGCCGGCGATCTCTATGTTTTGCGGCCTTGCTCCTTCGGCTTCCGTTTCCGACGTGGCTGACAATTCGGGCACTTCGAAGCCGGCGACGAATTTGTCGATCTCGGCTTCCAGCACTTCATCGTCAGCGACCACGGCGAGCAGCCCGCCGACCGGCAAAGTGGTGCCGGCCGATGCCACGATGCGGCGCAATGTCCCCGCGGATGGCGCCTCGACGACGTTGGTGATCTTCGGAGTTTCGATCTCCAGGATCTCCTCGCCTTCGGCAAAGCGTTGGCCTTGCTGCTTGAGCCAGCCCACGACGGTACCTTCGGTCATGGTCAGGCCCCATTTCGGCATCGTAATCGCGGCGATTTCAGTCATCATGCACCTCCTTCGTCATTCCCGTGCAAGCGGGAATCCAGGGCTTTCAGTTGCTTGCCCTGGACCCCCGCTTTCCGCGGGGGTGACGAGACGAAGGGCTCCCATCATTACACATAGCCGTGGACTTCGCGGATCGCCGCGGCGATCCGCTCGGGGCTCGGGATGTAGAGTTTTTCGAGCACCGGAGCGAACGGCACCGGGGTGTGCGGCGCGGTCACCCGCCGGACCGGCGCCTTTAGCGCGGCAAACGCTCTGTCGGCGACGAGTGCCGCGATGTCGGTCGCGATGCTGCAGCGGGGGGTGGCCTCGTCGACGATGACGAGCCGGCCGGTGCGCTCGACCAACTCGAGGATCGTGTCCTCGTCGAGCGGCGAGGTCGTGCGCGGGTCGATCAGTTCGCACTCGATCCCATCCTTGGCAAGGGTGTCGGCCGCCTCGCCCGCATAATGCACCATCCGGGAAAGAGCAATGACCGTCACATCGTCGCCATCGCGCACGATGTTTGCCTCGCCGAACGGGATCGCATAGGGCTCGTCCGGCACCTCGGCACGGAGGTCGTACATCAATTTGTGTTCGCAGAAGATCACAGGGTCATCGTCGCGGATCGCCTGGATCAGCAGCCCTTTGGCGTCATAGGCGTTTGACGGGACGACGCATTTGAGCCCCGGAACCGAGGTGAAGATGTGGTATGGGCTCTGCGAATGTTGGGCCGCCGCGCTGCGGCCGGCGCCGATCATCGTCCGGATCACGAGCGGAGTCTTGACCTTTCCGCCGAACATGTAGCGGAACTTGGCAGCCTGGTTGAAGATCTGGTCAAAGCAGACGCCAAAGAAGTCGGAGAACATCAGCTCGGCCACCGGGCGCAGCCCGGTCACTGCGGCCCCGGCGGCCGCCCCCATGATCGCCAACTCGGTGATCGGAGTGTCGATCACCCGGGCTTCGCCGAATTCGGCGAAGAGGCCCTTGGTTACCCCGAGAACACCGCCATAGGCGTCGCGCTGACCCTCGGTGGCAGCACCACCGGCGACGTCCTCGCCGATCACGACGACGGTCGGGTCGCGGCGCATTTCTTGCGCGAGCGCTTCGTTGAGCGCTTGGCGGATCGATTTCTGTGGCATGGCAGCGACCCTCAGTACGACACGTAAACGTCGGTCAACAGATCTGCTTCGCCAGGGGGGCCAGCCGCGCGAGCCGTCTCTACCGCGTGATCGATCAAGGCCGCGATCTCGGCATCGACCGTGTCGAGCGCCGTCATCTCGAGTAACGCCGCTTCGCCGACCCGACGACGGAAATGCTTCAGGCAGTCGCGCTCCTCGCGCAATCGTCTGACCTCGTCTTTGCCGCGATAGAGCTGCGCGTCGCCCGAGTGGTGGCCGTAAAAGCGGCAGGTATCGACCTCGATGGCGCTGGGTCCGCCACCGGCGCGGGCGCGCTCGATCGCCTCACCTCCCGCTTCGTGGACCGCAAAGAAATCGTCGCCGCTGACCTTGACCGCAGGCAGGCCGAACCCGGCTGCACGGCCGGCGATGTCATGGCTGCCGACGGCGTAGCCGACCCCGGTGCCTTCGCCGTATTGGTTGTTCTCGAATACAAAGATCGCCGGCAATCTCAGCACCACCGCCATGTTCATCGCCTCGAAGGTGGTGCCTTGGTTCGAGCCGCCGTCGCCGGTGAACGAGACTGCAACGGTGCCGCGCCCCAATGTCTTGGCGGTCAATGCCGCGCCGACGACGAGCGGCGGCCCGCCGCCGACGATACCGTTGGCGCCGAGCATGCCGTGGTCGAGATCGGCGATGTGCATCGATCCGCCCTTGCCGCCGCACAACCCGCCCTTTTTGGCGAACAGCTCCTGCATCATCAGGACCGGGTCGCAGCCCTTGGCGATGCTGTGGCCATGGCCGCGATGGGTGCTCGCGATGTAGTCCCGCGGCCCGAGATGCGTGCAGACGCCGACGGCTGCCGCCTCTTCCCCGGCATAAAGATGGACAAAGCCTGGAATGCCGCCTTTCGAGAACTCCTCCTGCACGCGCTCCTCAAAGCGGCGGATCGTGACCATATCGCGATAGGCTTTCAGCAATTCTTGGCGGTTCAGCTGCACGGCACCCTCCCTGCGATCTCGCACCCAGTCCGGCGATTCTGCACGCTCGGCGCCGTTTTAACAATGTTCCGCCGTTAGCGGCGGCTGTGCAGGATCTCGCTCAGGGTGACCGGGCGGAAGTCCCAGACATCGACGCCGACATCGAACTGGCGCGGTAGCGGCTTCAGCCGGCCGTGGGAGTGGCCATGCAGATTGACCCAACCCTTACCCATGCCACGCCAGCTGCGAAACGGGTAATGGCAGAGGACCAGGGAAATGCCGTCGACCTCGATCTCGAAATAGGATTGGACGCTCTCCCAACCGTCGAGCTCCCTCGTTGCCGGGGGATCGTTGTTGCCCGCGAGGAGGTGCTTGCGCCCGCTAAGGCGAGCGAGGAGTTCCGCGACAACGGTGGGGCGCTGGCGAATGGCGAAATCTCCTAGGTGCCAGACCACGTCGTCCAGCTTCACCGCCTCGTTCCACCGTTCCACTAGGCCCTCGTTCATCGCGGCGACCGAGGCGAACGGCCGCCGGTAGAGCCCCAAGGCACCGCCATGGCCGAAGTGCGTGTCACTGGTGAAGTAGATTGCCATCCCGTGCCGCGCGGACGTGATTTTTGTATAGATAGAGGGCGCGGCACAGCCGGGCAATTCGCGTTCACGGAAAGGGAGGATGAGGTGAGCCAGCAGGTAGCTGTTGCGCCATCTGGTCGAGGCCGTATGCCGCGCGCCGCGCCGCGCGTTATCCAACGGGAACGCAGCGACCGAGTGGTCGCTATCGGGCTGCGCGATCCATGGCTGGGCGTTCTATACCATCATCTGCTGACTTTGCCCTGGTCGACATTCTTGCTCGGGTTGTCGGGCGTTTATCTCGGTTTGAACGTACTTTTCGCACTGCTTTATCTGCTCGGTGATGGCGCGATCGCGAATGCGCGGCCGGGGGTCTTTGTCGACGCCTTTTTCTTCAGCGTGGAGACGCTTTCGACGATTGGTTACGGGCAGATGTCGCCGGCCACGCTTTACGGGAACATCGTCATGACCGTCGAGGCGATGTTCGGACTGGGCCTGATTGCGGTCGCCGCTGGACTGATGTTCGCGCGGTTCTCCCGACCAACAGCACGGGTGATGTTCAGCAAAGTCGCCGTTGTCACCGAGCACAACGGGGTCCCGACCCTGTCGCTGCGCCTCGCCAACGAGCGCCGCAATCAGATCCTTGAGGCGCAGGTCTCGCTCGCGCTGGTTCGCGACGAGCACACTACCGAGGGTGAATGGATCCGCCGATTCTACGATTTGCAGTTGGCGCGTCAACGGAGTTCGATCTTTGCGATGACCTTCACCGTCATGCATCCGATCGACTCAACGAGCCCGTTACAGAATCAAACCCCGTCATCGTTGACGGCGCAAGGGGCGGAGATCGTCGTGACTGTTACTGGGCTCGACGAAACGCTATTGCAACCGGTCCACGCTCGCACCTCCTATCTCGCCCACGAAGTCTTGTGGGGCCACCGTTTCGCCGATGTGTTCACGCAGACCGAAGATGGCCGTCTGGCCATCGATTACCACCGCTTCCATGACACTGAGCCCACCCAGCCCCCGGTGAACCACACACAATGCCCTGCTTCCCGGCCATAAACTCATGTAAAAGCTCTTTACATGAGCTGGTCGGGACAAGGGCCGGGCGGACGCCGCGGCTATCATCACGGCAATCTTCGCGAGGCGCTGATCCAGGCCGCCCTCGACCTGATTGCGAAAAAGGGTCCGGCGGGCTTCACCTTTGCCGATGCCGCACGATCGGCCGGGGTCAGCTCGGCCGCACCCTACCGCCATTTCCGGCACCGCGACGCTTTGATCGCCGATGTCGCTCGCCGCGGGTTCGAGCTGTTTGCCGCGCATCTCGACCACCCTTAGAATAATGGCCGCGCCGGCCCTCATTCCGACCTGATCGAAGGACGGGCGCGATTAGCCGCGTTTTACACCTACGCCGAAACCCATCGCCTCGGGCCGGTTGACATCGGAAAATTGCTTCGTTGCGCCCTTTCCGCACAGAAGCAACCCTGCCGCCACCCGACCCCGGATCCCCGTCAGTGCGGCTGTCCACACCGCCTGTCCGGGCAACTCCCGTCCAGCAGCTAATGGAGGATATGTCCATGCCGCCTCAGCCAGCAGATCTGGCGATCAGGCTCTATGTGACCGGTGCTACCCCGGTGAGGCCCCCTGTTCCGGCGCCTGCACCCAACCTCCCGCTCCCCCCGCGCCCGGTGATCTTTCGTAACGAGCACATCTACTATGAATTGCGCGATACGCGGGGTACTTACCAGGAAGCGGTGGACCCCTATGGCATGAACGGCAACATGTACCGCGTAACCAGCCCATTGCATCCGGCAGGAGACACGATCTATCTACATTTCGAACAGAATCATATCTCGTCCATCCGGCTCTCCACTCCACCACCTGCCGGCATTACTTTCTTTTACACGGATAACCTCTCAGGATGCAGGATTTTTGTTGATGAGGATCCGGCAACCCACGATCCGGTCCTCTATCATGCCAACACGCTGCAGCATACGGCCGGGCCGCTTGGATGGGCCAATCTGCAAACACCAGGAGCCAGGAATGTCCTTCGTGCTATGCATCTCAACGCTTCGGTCGATCGCCCTTATGCTGGCCTGCATCTCGCGGCGCGCGCGGAGCTGACAGTCCCCGATTATTACGCGGCAGCCGCGCTGGAGGAGCAGCGGAAACAAGGCCTGATCCAGCGTCGGGGCTCGCCAGCGGCGGGGGCGGGCGGTCGCACACGGCCGCTGTTCCAGGGCGGGTGCTTCGTCTGCGGCTTTTTCGGCGTTGGAGGGATTGAAGGGTGGCAATTCTGGTTCCAAACCTGGGGAGATGTTGGCTATACGCGCCCCAGTTACCCCTTGGGGGTGGTGACGTTCGATTGGATCGGCGTCCACAAGCGCCGCACGCAAGGCGCGGAACACACTGCAGGCTACGCAACTATGACTGTAATGGACAGCCGTCGGTTTTATCCATGATCTGAACCCCACCATCGCGTGGGCGGGGGCTGGTCGACAACCCACGGTGGCCGGTCGAACGCGCGGCGGATGAGCGCCGGTCTCTGCCGGAACGGGATCAACTCGCTCGGCTCAAGTAGAGGCGACCACCGTTTACGTGATCCTGCCCCCCGAACACCTGCAAACCCTCGCCGTGTGGCTGCGGTGGTGGTTACTCGCGCTCAATGCGCTTTGCCGGCAAGGCGGCGGCTTGCGCACGCTGTTCATGCTCTCCGAGTTTGCGGCGCCCGGTCAATTGGAATCGGTGACTGCCGCGCTCGCGCGAAGCGCGTGCTAGCGCGTCCACATTTTCCGTGCTGCAAGACATCAATCAGCCTTGCACGATCTATTGCAGGGATGCGGCCAGCACCTGCTTGGGAAGCTCGGGCGCGACCTTCGCCTTCAAGCCAAACGATCCCGAAATCGCCGAGTGGATGTCGAAAGCGCTCTGGCGAGGTGACCGAGCCGGACCTGAGCGCTATGCCCTCACTCCGACCCTCTCGCCGCAAGCGAGGCGAGGGAGCGAGCAACAATCCCCTCGGCCCGCGTCAGCGGGAGGGTGAGAGGCGCTAGGCGCCGCTGTGATTGCGGCTCCCTTCCGGTTACGATCTGATGTAAAAGCTCATCACATGAGCTGGTCGGGACAAGGGCCGGGCGGACGCCGCGGCTATCATCACGGCAATCTTCGCGAGGCGTTGATCCAGGCCGCCCTCGACCTGATCGCGAAAAAAGGTCCCGCCGGGTTTACCTTTGCGGATGCCGCACGATCGGCCGGGGTCAGCGCGGCCGCACCCTATCGCCATTTCCGCGATCGCGACGCTTTGATCGCTGATGTGGCTCGCCGCGGGTTCGAGCTGTTTGCCGCGCATCTTGATCGCGCTTGGAACGATGGCCGCCCCGACCCCTTCACCGCCTTCGAGAATGTCGGTCGGGCCTATCTCGCCTTCGCCCATGAAGAACCCGCCTATTACTCGGCAATGTTTGAAGACGGGCTTGCGCTCGACGATGATCCGGCTCTGCGCGAGATCGCCGACCGGAGCTTTGCGGTGTTGCGCGAGGCATCGGAGATGCTATGCGCTCGCCTACCCCCGGACAGGCGGCCGCCCGCGTTGATGATGAGCCTTCATATCTGGGCGCTGTCCCATGGCATCGCCTCGCTGTTTGCCCGGGGCGACAGCGGGCGGCGAAAGCTGCCGATGACACCCGAAGATCTGCTCGAAGCGGGGGTACTCGTCTATTTGCGCGGCCTCGGCCTCTTTGCCCCGCCTGAGGAGCCGAAGCAGTAACGCGATAGCGCTTGACAGGCGGGGGAGCGCTATCTATGTGAATGTTACATACATTTACATCGAGGCGATCATGAACCTCGCGGCGCATCTGGACGACATCGGCAAGCCGGCATGGATCGGGCTGACGATCGTAAGCTTCATCCTGTTCTGGCCGCTGAGCCTCGTTGTTCTTGGGTATCTAATAGGGAGTGGGCGAATGACATGCTGGGCACATGGCAGCGGAGACCGTTGGCAGCGTCGCATGGAACGGATGCAGCAGCGGATGGAGCGAATGCAGGCTGCTGCCGAGCAGTGGACCGGGCGCAGCTACCGCAGCTCGAGCGGCAACCGCGCCTTTGACGAATACCGCGACGAGACCCTGCGGCGGCTTGAAGAAGAGCAGCGCGAATTCAAGGCATTCCTCGACCGCCTGCGGCACGCCAAGGACAAGGTTGAATTCGATCAGTTCATGGCCGAACACCGCCGCCCTAAGTCGGGGCCGGCCGATCAGCCGCAGAGCATCTGATCATCTAAACGCCTTCCCGGCCGAGGGAAGGCGCCGACTGCCAATAAGCCGAAGCAACCAGGCGCTGAAGAACGGCACGACCACCCGCCGGTCGCCTTGCCGATAGTTCGAACGACGCAAAGCAGCGCCTGAGCGAGACGCCGGCGGCCGCATAAAATCGATCGTATGGGAAGTAGCTAACACAGGGCTTTGATCAACGCGAGATACAGAGTGGATGCAGACATCCTCGCAGCTCCGCGCAATCAGTAGGCCTCGCCGGATCGGAAGGGCAAAGATTGCGGCTACACCGCGGGAAGGGTCAACCAAATCGTCCTACGAGGGAGGACCCCGATGCATCGACCACTGTCGCTGTTTGATAACTCATCAAACCGTTTTCCCGATCACGCTCGCGCAACGAATCGCCACGAACGACCCGCGGCCGTCACTGCAGGAGCGCTATGGCACTACCACAAATTATGTCGCCAAGGTGCAGGCGGCGGCGCAGGCCCTCGTGGCCCGGCGGTTTCTGCTCGAGCAGGACATCGCGACCTACACCGGGCCCGCAGCATCGGTCACGATTCCGGCCGGCCCTTGAGCCTTCGGCCGTTTCTCCCCCTGCCCTCCCCGGGGAATGCAATCTGGGTCGGCCCGAAGCCCGAGGGTTGGTCGACCCCGGCCTCCGTTAAACGGCGCCGCGCGCGCGGAGGCCGGCGATCGCCGCGGCGTCGTAGCCTAGTTCGCGCAGCACCGCCTCGGTATGTTCGCCCTGATCGGGTGTTGGGCCCAATTCCTCGGGCTGCGGGTAGCCGCTCATGTGGATCGGTTGGCCGACGACCTTCTGCCGCCCGAGCTTGGGGTGGTTCACGGGCTTGGCGATACCGAGATGCTGGACTTGCGGGTCGGCAAAGGTCTGGTCGATCGTGTTGATCGGCCCGCACGGCACCCCGACTTTGGTCAGCAGCTCCACCCAATAGGCGTTCGGATGTCGGCGCATGATCTCGTTCAAATGGGCGATCAGCGCCGGACGGTTCTTGGCACGGGCGACCACCGTCGCGAAGTCGGGGTTCGTGAGCAGATCTTTGGCACCCGCCGCCTCGCAAAAGCGGCGCCACAGATTGTCGCCCGAGGCGGCGATGTTGATGTAGCCGTCGGCGGTCTGGAACATGCCGGTGCCGGGCGAGGTCGGGTGGAAATTGCCCTCTTGGCCGGCGACCTCGCCTTTCATCAAATAACGTGCCGCCTGGAAGTCGAGCATGAAGATCTGCGCCTCGAGCAGCGATGTGTGGACCCACTGCCCCTCGCCGGTGCGCTCGCGGTTGAGCAACGCCAGCACGATCCCATAGGATAGCAGCAGCCCCGCAGAGGTGTCGTTGATCGCGATGCCGACCCGCACCGGGCCTTGCCCGGGATGGCCGGTGATCGACATCAGACCGCCCATGCCCTGGGCGATCTGATCGACGCCGGCGCGGCCGGCGTAAGGCCCGTCCTGGCCGAAGCCGGAAATGCTGCCATAGACGATGCGCGGATTGATCTTGCGCACCGCCTCATAATCGATGCCGAGTCGATGCTTCACGTCGGATTTGTAGTTCTCGACGATGACGTCAGCGCGCTCGGCCAGTTTGAAGAAGATCTCGCGGCCCTCGTCGCTCTTCAGGTTCAACGTCATCGCCCGCTTGTTGCGGTGCAGGTTCTGGAAGTCCGGCCCATCGCGCCGGCTGCCGGTGGCGTCGACGAGTTCGCCGGAGGGTTCGATCTTGATGACCCGGGCGCCCCAATCGGCAAGCTGGCGCACCGCCGTCGGGCCGGCGCGATGCGCGGTCAGGTCGATAACCAGAAAATCATTCAAGGGCAGCGGGCGCGTCATCATCGGCAAATTCTCCTTTGTTGATAACGTAATAGAGTGTGGCGTTCTCATCCTCCCGGACCTTGGCGAAATGTCGCATCGGCGGCCTGCCGTTGCGCCGGTGAAAGGCTCGCATAAAGCGCCTCGAGTGCCGGCAGAAGTTTCTTCAAGCCGGCAAGCTCAACCTCGTCATACTGGATCTCAGCGCGCAACTCGTCGACGGCCGAGGCATTAGGAGGTGGCTGATGCGGAGCGCTCGCCTCAGCGCGCGCGTTGGCTCGAAGCACGGTGGCGACCGCGCTGAACGAAGCTTCCTGGGCGGGAGTTATTTGCAGCCTTTGATGGAGGTTGGCGATGCTCGCCTCGACGTCCGACTGCGGGTTGGGTCTTGCCTGAGCCAACATGATGTCCGATGCGGCGGGCGGCTGCATTCCTGCCACCCCGGACGGCGACCCGACGATCAGCAGCCAGCCGCTCACCAACCCCGCAACAACCGATCGGCCATTGTCTCGTGACATTATTCCAAGCCCTTTCCGCTACGCATGACCGGCCATTATAGGCATGGACGGCGATCGCGGTCCCTGCCGAACCCCGATCCGCCGGGGCAACCCTGGGTAGCCATGCGCAACGGGAAGACCGAGCTGTCGATTTCACGATATGGGTGCAACTCGCCGAGCGTGTTACGCTTCAACAAATCACCGGATGAAGGGAAGGTGCCATGGCGTATGATCTGTTGATCCGTAACGGCCGCGTCGTCGACGGCTCGGGAATGCCCTCTTTCCGGGGCGATGTCGCGGTCAAGGACGGCAAGATCGCTGAGATCGGCAAACTGAGCGGGCCAACCGATCGGACGATCGACGCCGAGGGTCGGGTCGTGGCACCAGGCTTTATCGATAACCACTGCCACTACGATGCCCAGGTCACCTGGGATCCGCTGTGCTCCTTTTCCTGCGACCACGGCGCCACCTCTGTGATCTTCGGCAATTGCTCGCTCTCTCTGGCGCCGGTGCGCAAGGGGTCAGAGCGGCGCTTGTCAGAATTTCTCTCCTACGTCGAGGCGATCCCGATGGAGGTTCTCGACACTCTCGAATTCACCTGGGAGACCTTTCCCGAATATCTCGACCAGATGGATCACCATCTTGGCGTCAACGTCGGCAATCTGATCGGTCATACCGCCGTCCGCTACTACGTTATGGGCGACGACTGCCAAAAGCGCACCGCCACCGAGGACGAAATCCGCCAGATGCAGGATCTCGTCCGCGACGGCATAAAGGCGGGCGCGCTCGGCCTCTCGGTGTCACGCAACCAGGGGCATTTCGACCCGCAGGGTGTGCACATCCCGGCAATCTGGGCAGACGAGAAGGAGATCTTTGCGCTCGGCGAGGTATTGCGTGAGCTCGGCACGGGCCTCATCCAGTCCGGCGGCGGCAACGGCGCGGAGATGAAGGATGCGCTGATGAGCCGGCTCAGCGAGGCGACCGGCCGCGCCGTTGTCTACAATAATCTCGGCCAAACGATGCGTCGCCCCGGCCAGTGGCAGAAGCACATGGCCCAGGTCGACGCGACTACCGCGAAGGGCATCCGTGCCTTCCCGATGTGCACGCCAAACCGCATCACCGATTACTTCACGATGCGCAACACCCAGACCTTCCGCGGCCTGCCGGTTTGGCACCCGATCTGCCTGTCCTCGCCCGAGGAAATGCTGAAGGCCTATGCCGATCCGGAAGTTCGCAAGAAGCTGCACGACGAGGCTATCGAGTTCAAGAGTGGGCCGGCGATCGGCATCTGCAGCACTTGGTGGGACTACATGGTGCTCCAGACCGCGATCCTCGAAAAGAACAAGTGGATGGAGGGCAAGACCCTTGGCGAGATTGCCAAGAACCAGAGCAAGGGAATCATCGACTGCTTCCTCGACTTGGCAATCGAGGAGAACCTCGACACCGAATGGCTGCACGGGGAGAACAACGTTGATGACGAGGCCGTCGGCCAAATCCTGACCTACCCGAATGCGATCATCGGTTTGTCGGACGGCGGCGCGCATGTGCAGTTCCAAAGCGGGTTCGGCTTCTCGACCAGGCTGCTCTCCGAATGGGTACGCGAGAAGAAGGTCATGTCGCTTGAGCAGGCGGTACGCCGTCTGACCTTCGAATCGGCCTCGATCTTTGGCCTCTACGACCGCGGCCTGCTGCGCCCTGGCATGGTTGCCGACATCGTGATCTTTGATCCCGATACCGTGAAGCCGTTGCCGCTCGAGGTATTGCACGACTTCCCGACCGGCGCGAAGCGGATCAAGGAGCCAGCCCAGGGCATCCACATGACGATCGTCAACGGCGAGGTGCTGCTCGAAGACGGCAAACACTCCGGCAATCTGCCTGGCCGGGTTTTACGCAATACCTACTACCACGCCAACCACGTTTAGTAGCGGCCTAACCCTCACCCACCCGGCCCTGACGGGCTGGGTCCCCCCTCTCCCGCAGTGCGGGAGAGGGAATTAATAGGGCGCCACGTTAGCCCCTCTCCCGCATTGCGGGAGAGGGTGGCGAGCGCAGCAAGCCGGGTGAGGGTGGCTCGACAAGCTACAGGCTTGCCGGCTACAAGCCGTCGATGAATTGGCTGAGCAACTTCGTCCTGCCAAAGATCCGGGCGGTCGTCACCAAAAAGCCGGTTCCAGACAATCTGTGGTCGAAATGCCCGGGCTGCGAGCAGATGCTGTTTTATCGCGAGCTCGAAGCCAACCTCCAAGTCTGTCGCAATTGCGGCCATCACTTGCGCATCGGCGCCGCGCAGCGGCTCAAGATCGTGTTTGGTGACGGCGAATTCACGCGGATCGAATTGCCAAAGACGATCGTCGATCCGCTCAAATTCCGCGATCGGCGACGCTATGCCGACCGGCTTCGCGAGGGACAGGCAGCCCTTGGCGCCGGCAGCGATTCCGTGATCGTCGCCCACGGGCAGATCAACCGCTTTGCCTGTGTCGTTGCGGCTTTCGAATTCCAGTTCATGGGCGGATCGATGGGAATTGCCGCCGGAGAGGCGGTGCTCGCCGCCGCCAAGCTCGCTGTGCTGCAAGAAGCTGCGTTGATCGTCGTTCCGGCTTCGGGTGGTGCCCGCATGCAAGAAGGTGTCCTGTCGCTGGTGCAGATGCCGCGCACGATCCTCGCGGCCGACATGGTCAAGGAAGCGGGGCTCCCCTATATCGTGCTGCTGACCGATCCGACGACTGGCGGGGTCTCCGCCTCGCTCGCGATGGTCGGCGACATCACGCTGGCCGAGCCTGGTGCTGTGGTGGGCTTTGCCGGCGCCAGGGTCATCGAGGAGACGATCCACGAGAAATTGCCGGACGGGTTTCAGCGCGCCGAGTATCTGTTCGACCACGGCATGGTTGACCTCGTCGTGCCGCGCGCGGAGCTGCATGCTACATTGGGCCGCATTCTCGGGCTTCTGCGTGATCCGCACCGGCCTCCCGGGGATACTCTGGTGAGTCCGGAGGTCTCGTGACCGCCGAGACCAGCGATCGCGTGCTCGAGCGGCTCGGCCGTCTGCACCCGAAGCTGATCGACCTGTCGCTCGGTCGTATCGAGCGGTTGCTTAGCGCGCTCGGGGATCCTCAGGAACAGCTGCCGCCTGTCATCCATGTCGCGGGAACCAACGGCAAGGGGTCAACCATTGCAACCTTGCGCGCCTGCCTCGAAGCAGGCGGGTATCGCGTGCACGCCTATATCTCGCCGCATCTCGTACGGTTCCATGAGCGCATCCGCCTTGCCGGACAGCTGATCGAGGAGGAGGCGTTGATCGCTCTGCTCGAGGAATGCGAGCGCGCCAATAGCGGCACACCTATCACCTATTTCGAGATCACAACGGCAGCGGCCTTTCTCGCCTTTGCTCGGACTCCCGCTGATATCGTGTTGCTCGAAACCGGACTCGGCGGACGGCTCGACGCGACCAATGTCGTCGCGCACCCGGCGGTAACCGCAATTACACCGATCTCGCTCGACCACCAGGCCTTTCTCGGCGACACGATCGCGCAAATTGCCGGCGAGAAGGCCGGCATATTGAAGCCCGGGGTGCCGGCGGTGGTCGGGCCGCAGCCGGAAGCGGCCGAAGCGGTCATCGAGGCGCGCGCCGCCGGCCTCGCCGCTCCCCTCTTGCGCTGGCAGCACGAATGGCGCTGCGCCGCGATCGACGCCAGCATGCGCTTTACGGGCAAGCATTGGCGGCTCGATCTGCCGATGCCGTCGCTCGCCGGTGCTCACCAGATCGCGAATGCCGGGATCGCCATTGCGTGCCTCGAGCAGTTGCGAGATCTTCCCCTCTCGGCGGAGGCAGTCGCGGCTGGATTACGGCACATCGAATGGCCGGCGCGAATGCAGCGTCTCACCCGCGGCCCGCTGATCGAGATGATGATGCCGGGCTGGGAGCTCTGGCTCGACGGCGGACACAATCCCGGCGCCGGCGCTATCCTTGGCGAATTCGTCGCCGGCTGGCATGACCGCCCGCTTTTCCTCGTCGTCGGCATGCTGAATACCAAGGACAGCGCCGGATTTCTCCGCCCGCTCGCGCCTCATGCGAATGCGTTGGCCGCCGTGACCATTCCCGGCGAGCAAAACCCGCTCCCGGCAGAGGCGATCGCCGCGGCTGCGCGTTCGGTCGGGCTGATCGCCACGACAGCGGCCTCGGTCGATGCAGCGCTTAGTGACATCCGCTTGAACTCTCCGCCCGGGCGGGTCCTGATTTGCGGCTCATTGCATTTCGCCGGCACGGTGCTCGCAGCGAACGGATGAACGGGAGGCCCCAATGATCTACAGCACCGATCGCATTCTGACGACCCATGCCGGGTCGCTTCCGCGCCCGGACGATATGCGCGAGCTGGTCCTCGCCAAAGCGCGCGGAGATTCGATCGATCAGACCCTACTCGACAGTCGGCTGCGCACCACTGTGGCCGAGGTCGTCAAGCAGCAGATCGAATGCGGTCTCGACATCATCAATGACGGCGAATTGTCGAAGCCGAACTTCACCGACTACGTCCTCGCGCGAATCGCCGGATGCGAAAAGCGGCCCGGCACCGGCCGGCGCCGGCTCGACATAATCGCTCGCGACGAGCGCAAATTCGCCGGCTACTTCGCCGCTCACCCGCGCTCGGCCTCCTCCCTAGGCTTGACGCTGCCGGTCTGCGTCGGCGAATTGCACTATGTCGGGCAGAGAGAATTGCAGCGCGACATCGACAATTTCAAAGCCGCCCTCGCCGGGGAGAATGTTGCGGGTGCCTATCTGCCGGCCAATACGCCGGGCACGATCGAGCACTGGATGGCCAACGAGCATTACCCGAACGACGAGGCCTTCTTGTTCGCGATCGCCGAGACGATGCGCAGCGAATACCAGGCGATCGTCGATGCCGGCTTTCTGCTGCAGATCGACGACCCAGATCTGCCCGACGGCTGGAACTGCCTGCCCGACATCACACTTCCCGAGTATCGCGAATACGCCACGCGGCGCATCGACGCGCTGAACCATGCATTGCGCGGTATCCCGCAGGAAAAGATCCGGCTGCACGTGTGTTGGGGCAGCTTTCACGGCCCTCACCACGACGACATACCGCTCAGGGACATCATCGATCTGATCTTCCGGGTGCGCGCGGGGAGCTATTCGATCGAGGCATCGAACCCCTGCCACGAGCATGAGTGGCGGGTGTTCGAGGAGGTGAAATTGCCAGAGGGCGCCACCCTAATACCGGGTGTGGTCGGCCATTGCACCGATTTCATCGAGCACCCCGACCTGGTCGCCGAGCGGCTGGTGCGCTACGCCAACCTGGTCGGCCGCGAGAATGTGCTCGCCGGCACCGATTGCGGGCTCGGCACGCGGGTCGGCCACCCGTCGATCTGCTGGGCCAAGTTCGAAGCCATGGCCGAAGGCGCGCTGCGCGCGAGCAAGATCCTGTGGGGCCGCGCTTAGCCAATGTCCAAGCCGTAGATTTCGCGCGCGTCGCGCACGCCGCGCAGCGTGTGACGCCCGAGGGGTTCGAGACGACAGCTGTCGCCAACTGCTTTAGCCAGGTCCGCGGAAACCAGAACCTTGCGGCCGAGGGGCTCGCACAGAGCTTCGATCCGCGCAACTTCGTTGACCGCCGGGCCGATTACGGTGAAGTCGAGCCGATGGACAGCCCCGACATTCCCGTAGAGCACCTCCCCGAGATGGAGTGCCAAATCGACCGCGGCAGCCGGCTTGCCCGCCTGGTGCCGCGCGGCATTCAGCCGATCGACGGCGCGCATCGCCTCGGCAGCGGCATCGAGCGCCCGGCGGCAGATTTGCTCTCGCGTCGCATCCTCGAAGGGAAAGATCGCGAGCATGCCGTCGCCGAGAAACTTCAATACCTGGCCGCCGCGCGGGCGCAGCGCAGCGGTCAGCGTCTCGAAGACCTCGTCGAGCAACTCGATGACGACTGGCCCCGGCGTCGTGTCCGCGATCGCCGTGAAGGCGCGGATATCGGCGTACCACAACACCGCACGGATGCTCTCGACCGAGCCGCGCTCGACCGCCCCGGCATGAACGCGCCGCCCGGCATCGGCGCCGAGATAGGCTGCGAGGAGGCCTGAGGCGATCGTGTGGCCGGCATGGGTCATCATCGCCAGGGAGATGACAGGCAACACCGCCTTCAGCAGCACGAGGTCGTCGTCGTGGAAGCCCTCGGGCCGGTCTGTCGCGAAAGAATAGCCGATCCCGGTGCCGCGTGACGGGTCGCCGCCCAGACCAAAGCTGACCAGTTCGGCAAAGTAATCGGTGGCGCCGGCGGCAGCGAGCTTGTCGAGAACGGGCAAGTCGAATTGCACCTCAGGTCCGGTCAGACGCCGACGCAGATGCTCCCAGGAATCCCCCGCTGCGCGCGCTTCGATTTGCCGAATCAGAAAGCCGAACGGGCTGTTTAGGACCTCCTGCTCGTACTCCTCGCCCCGCTCCATTTGCGCTGGCTGAATGGCGTTAAGGTCGCGTCGCCAAGTGTAGGTGTAGCC
This sequence comes from uncultured Alphaproteobacteria bacterium, assembly GCA_963703745.1. GTDB lineage: Bacteria > Pseudomonadota > Alphaproteobacteria > ATCC43930 > CGMCC-115725 > AP-15. The sequence continues at coordinate 470,143 of CAVPFL010000007.1, forward strand.
ACCCCATTGCGGATGCAATGTCTTTATCCCGGCAAAGCCGCGCCACAATGGTACGCCCGCATTAACGACGCGCTGACAGAGACCGTCAAACAACGGAGCGGCCTCAGCGCCGCGCAGCCCTTCGCCGACCGCCCAGACATGCAATTCGATGATTTTTTTCCCGAGCGGGCCGTCGAAGCCCTGCGAGAGGGACGGCATCCGGGACGGGCGCGTGGTATCGAGCATGACTTCCGGTTCTCGTCTATTGCTCCCGCCCTAAGTTAGGAACGGATCGGGATGTCGGCAAATCGGTGCTCGCCGTTCTGCTCATCGCTCTGGACACTCGCCGGACCGGTATCGGGCCATATCGCGGCGCGCGCCATCCGACTTAGGAGCACCGATTGGATTAGGGCCGGCCCTGATACCATCGCCCGCGTCGCCGACGGCGCCGCCACAATCGCCGCGGCGTTCGTCGGGGAACTGTCTCAGCGCGCAGACCTTTAAAACAATACAGGCTAATTCTACCCACGCCGCCAGCAAAAAGAGGCTTCCCATGCAGCAGTTCCACCTCCGCACGTTGACGGGGGTATTGCCGTTCTTGCTCGCAGCGCCGGCCGTCGCCCTGGCTCAACCGACGCCGCCGACCGAGGTTGAAGCCAACGCCGCGTTGAACCCGGCCGCGGCCGCGTTCTCCCCGCAGCGGCTCGACCAGATGCTGGCGCCGATCGCGCTCTACCCCGACCCGCTGCTGACCGAACTGCTGATGGCGGCGACCTTCCCGCAGCAGATCGTCGACGCGGAGCAATGGCTCCAGGACCCAAACGACGCGGCGCTGACGGGCGACGCTCTCGTCGCCGCGTTGCAGCCCCTGGCATGGGATCCCAGCGTCAAGTCTCTGGCCGCTTTTCCGCAGATCATCGGGATGATGAACAATCATTTCGATTGGACCCAGGCGCTCGGCCTTGCCTTCGCCAATCAGCAGGCCGAGACGATGGCGCGAATCCAGTTCCTGCGTCAGCACGCGGTCGCCGCCGGCCAGCTCAAATCGACGCCGCAGCTCCGGATCTCGAACGAGGGCTCAGAGGTCGTAATCGAGCCGGTCGATCCGGCGATGATCTATGTTCCGGTGTACAACCCGGTCGAGATCTACGGGCAGTGGCCGGATCGGGATTATCCGCCGGTCTTCGTCCCGCCGCCGCCCAATTTCTATAGCGGCGAGATCGGCGCCGGGATCGGCTTCAGCATCGGTTTCGGGGTCGCCGGCGCGCTCTGGGGATGGGGTCATCCCGATTGGCGCCAGCATGAGGTCGTCGTCGATACGAAGCGCTACACCAGCATCACGACCTCGACCGACATCACTGGCAACCACATCGCCATTAAGAACAATACATGGAATCGGACAGCGGCGGTGACCCAGGTGCCCGAACCGGCACGACCGCATCCGCCCGCGGCCACCGCGCCGCATCCGCCCGGTACGGTGACGCCGGCGGCGATCATTCTGCCAAAGCCCGGCGAGGCGCCTCCGGGCGCGCCGCCGCCGCACCCAACGGAGCCCGCCGTCGTTCATCCGCCTGGCGCGCCGCCGGCGCACCCGACCGAGCCGGCCGTCGCCCATCCTCCCGGCGCGCCGCCAGAGCACCCGACGGAGCCGGCCGTCGCCCATCCTCCTGGTGCGCCACCACCGCATCCGACCGAGCCAGCCGTCGCCCATCCTCCGGGCGCGCCGCCAGAGCACCCGACCGAGCCAGCCGTCGCCCATCCTCCGGGTGCGCCGCCACCGCATCCGACCGAGCCAGCCGTCGCCCATCCTCCGGGTGCGCCGCCACCGCATCCGACCGAGCCAGCCGTCGCCCATCCTCCGGGTGCGCCGCCACCGCATCCGACCGAGCCAGCCGTCGCCCATCCTCCGGGTGCGCCGCCACCGCACCCGACCGAGCCAGCCGTCGCCCATCCTCCGGGCGCGCCGCCAGAGCACCCGGCTGCACCGATCCAGGCGCACCCGGCGCAGCCTGTTCAGGCCCATCCGCCGGCCAAACCGCCAGAAAAGAAGCCGCCGCCGCAACCCGGCGAGGAGAAGAAGGAACCGGATCAGCACTGATAGCCGCCGCTGACGGCACGGGGATGTCCTCGCCCCTAGGCTGCGCCGGATCGTCAGATATCGATCGAGCTCGTCGGCGAGGCTGTTCATCGCGCATCCCGCTGCCGGCCGAGGCTGAGCGATCGAGCGCAGCCCCTCGATGTCGAGCTTGGCGTGGATCATCCTAGAGGCGCGCGACCGATGGCGCATCATGTCGACCGCCTCATCCAGCGACGCGCCTTGGCATACTACCACGCTAGCCAGCGCCCTTAACGCATCGTCGGCATGACGTATTCCGCACCGGCGCGGATGCCGGCGGGCCAGCGTGAGGTCATCATCTTCAGGCGCGTATAGAAACGCACACCCTCGGGACCGTGCACCGCCATGTCGCCGAACAAAGAGCGCTTCCAGCCGTCAAAGCTGTGGAAGGCCATTGGCGCCGGGATCGGCACGTTGATGCCGACCATGCCAATCTGGATGCGGTTCGAAAACTCGCGCGCCGCATCGCCATCGCGGGTGAAGATCGCCACCCCGTTGCCGTATTCGTGATCGTTGCCGAGCTTGGTCGCATGGTCGAAGTCGGGGCTGCGAACCACCGACAGCACCGGCCCGAAGATCTCCTCCTTATAGATCCGCATCTCGGGCTTGACCTCGTCGAACAGGCAGCCGCCAAGAAAGAAGCCGTTTTCGTAGCCCTGCAGTTTGAGGCCGCGGCCGTCGACGACGAGCTTGGCACCCTCCTGGATCCCCAGATCGACGCAGGAGCGCACCCGATCGAGATGCTGGCGCGTGACGAGCGGACCCATCTCCGCCTTATCACGAAGCTGGGCGCCCAGGGCCGCCTCTCGCGACCGCGGACATCGCTCGAGCAATAGTCGTCCACAAGGATGAGGGAAGATCGCTGGCGATCCATGTCGTCCCGATTACGCCGTTCGGTAATTGGGGCGACGCTGCTCCTGCGGGCGCCGCGGCAGCCTTACTTATCGCAGACGACACAGCAGCGAGGCCTCTTTATGCTTTTGCAACTCGTTACGGCCTGACCCGTATGGAAACCCAAGTCCCTGCCCGATTTTGTTACCCGGCGCGTGCAACCGCGACGAGGAAACGTTACGCCGATCGATCCGTCCCAGGCGGCTTATCCTTGGAGAATTCGGGGAGCGGGCTCTGCTAGAGCGGGAACGTCTCGTAGCGCGGCGTCCAGCGGCCCTCGGCCATCAGCTTCTGTGCATGGTCGCATACCTGGGCGAGCCGCGCGAACGAGACGCCGCCCTTGGCGCGCATATAGTCGAGCAATTCCAATACTGCCTTGAACCGGGCGAGACGGCCCGACAGTGCCGGATGCCAGACCGAGATCCACAGTGCGCCGAATTCCCAGGCCGCGTCGAACTCGCTGCGGAAGCCCTCCATTGCCCGTTGCGGCGAGGAGATCGGCATCCGGTAGCCGAGATCGCGGTTGTGGGCCTAATGCGGAAAGTCGTCGAGCGTGCAATCGACGGGGAATTCGAGCAGCGAGGCGCTGCCGTCGCGCAGCGCGTAGGGGATGTCGTCGCCCACTCATCAGATTTCCTACGTGATCCGGTCGAGCAGTTCTCCTGCGCTGACGACGCGAGTCACGCCATAAGCCGATTCCGGAAAATGGCGCTTGTTGCCGGTCACGATCTAATCGGCCTGCGCAGCCTCCGCGCATTGCGGCAGCTTCCGCAAGTCGTAGCCTGGCCAGAGAAATTCATTGCCTTCCTCGACAATGATCCAGGACGGGTCGTCGTCGAGCCCGAGATGCCGCTTGACTGGCAGCGGGATCTCGATCGCGGAAGCGGGATCGGCCGGAGCGCTATACGTAATCGGCAACACCGTCACGACGGTGCGCCGTCGGCTTCGCGCTCGATGGCGAGGACGATGACGCTCGGCCTGTATTTTTCTCCTTCTTCCCTCCCGGCCTGGTGCTCGTGATGCCACAAATAGGCATAGCAAATAACCAGACCCGGCTCCGGGTTCGGGATCGGCATGCGCCTCGGCTATTTGCGATCGAGCAGCTTGTCGAGATGCGCATGCCGCCGATCCATGCGGGAGCCGCGGATCGCTTCGACTTTCTCCTCGGAAAGGTCGGCGATAGCGAAGCTGCGGCGGCCTTCGCGGAAGCGCCTGAACTCCTCATATTCGACGGGGCTGACGAAGTAGCCGGTGATCCGGCCGTGGCTCGACACGGCGATGGCCTCGCGTTGGGCCTGCATCTTGTAGCGGCCGAAGTTGCGGGTGAACTCGGACGCCGAGACGGTTTCGGGCGTGTCCATAGATCCTCTCTTTCCGGCTTCGATATACACAAATCACGTAATCGCGCTGCAAATCGTCGAGGCCAAGGCCGGCCGCCTTAATCCGGCGCACGGCGCGCTTGATGTCCCGCAGATGGGTCGCGTCGAGTTCGATCGTGTAATCTGCCGGCGTCATGAAATTGGCCACCTTCCACGCCCCGGGGTGATTGATCGGCGCGCCGTAGATCGGCGTCAGCGGCGCATAGTCTTCGCGGATCCTGTTCGCTTGGATGGCACTCATTGTCCCTGGCTCCCTCGTCATCCGGCTACGATATTTCCCGCCCCCTTGATGGGGGCGGGTCAGGGTGGGGGTGATGCTGCGGAGGAGCTTCCCTCGCGGCGGCTTTCACCCCCTCCCAATCCCTCCCCCATCGAGAGGGAGGGATTCACATCCCCTCGCATCAACGCGGCCGGCTCATGTAGTCATAAGCGGAGAGGACATGGCATTTGACGACGTGAAAGAACTCGTCGACGCTACCCATGCCGGTCGGTGACGGGCCATAGACGATCGCAGGTATGTCCTTATAGCGCCAGAGCCGCGCGTCGGTGCCGCCGAAGCTGACGATCGGGGTCGGGTCGATGCCGGCGATTTCCTTGGCATTGGCGCGCACCAGCTGCGCCATCTCAGTGTCTGGCGGGCACCAGCCCGGCGGATTGTAGTTGACCTGGCGATAGGTGACCTCCGGGTAGAGCGCGATGATCTTGTCGACCTCGGCAAGGATTTGCAGGGCGTCGAGCCCGATCGGCAGCCGGATGTCGACCTCGAAGGTGCAATCGGACGCGACCATGTTGATCTTGAGGCCGCCGCGTACGACGCCCGGATTGACCGTGACCCGTCGCGTGATCCTGGATGCGCCCGCGCCCTGGGCCCGGTCGATGGCCGCGGCGGCCTGGTCGAGCGCGGCGGCGAGGTTGCTGGCCTCCGGCGCCGGGATATCCTCCAGCCTTTCGAGCGCGCCGATGATCTTCGCCGCGATCGCGGTGGCACTCTTGCTGGCATGCGTATAGGCGCCATGCGCGCCCTTGGTGCGCACGGTGAATTCGAGCCATAGCGGGCCCTTTTCGCCAAAGCGCAAGGTCCACGGGCTGCTCGGTTCGCCATTGAGACAGATGTCGCCAAACATCTCCGGGTGGTACTCGGACAGGTAGCGGGCGCCGTAGGGTCCGAAGGTCTCTTCGTCCGACACCGTCGACAACGTCAGCCGGCCGTGCAGCTCGTCGCGCAACTCGCGCAGATACAAAGCAGGTACAAAAAGGTGAAGATCGAAGCGGTCGTGCCGCATTTCATGTCGCACGCGCCGCGCCCATAGATGCGGCCGTCTGCCAATTCGGCGCCCCACGGGTCGTGCGCCCAGCCGGCGCCATCGCCCACCCGGAAGCAATCGATATGGCCGTTGAGTGCCAAGTGACGCCCGGGTTTCCCGGCTTCGAACGTCGCCACGATGTTCGGCAACACCTCGTTGGGCGCGATCACCCGATATTGGGCGCCATGCTGCTCCAGGAATTGACGGATATGGCCTGCCGCCGCCCGCGTGTCGCCCGGCGGGTTTGGGCTCGGACAACGGATGAAGCCGCGCAAGAAATCGACCAGCACCTCGCGGTCGCTCTCGATCCGCTGCAACAATTCTGCCTTGCGGCCTTCCATGTCCCGTTCTCCGGTCGCGTTTACTCGTGATCGCCCTCAAATAGTCATATTAGCATCGTATTATTTCAGCAATATACCCTCACGAGCGATTGGCCGCTGTGGAAACATAGCAGATGCTCACCAGCCGTCCATCGGCGCAACCATAACGAGAGTGTTTGCTGCTGATTTGCTGCAGATGCAGCAATCAGAAATATTCAACTCAATGCAAAATTGTACCCCAATTCTCTGGCGCCCCACCTCAGCGCATCGTCGGCATGACGTATTCGGCACCGGCGCGGATGCCGGCGGGCCAGCGCGCGGTCATCGTCTTCAGGCGCGTATAGAAACGCACGCCCTCGGGACCGTGCACCGCCATGTCGCCGAACAAGGAGCGCTTCCAGCCGCCAAAGCTGTGGAAGGCCATCGGCACCGGGATCGGCACGTTGATGCCGACCATGCCGATCTGGATGCGGTTCGAAAACTCGCGCGCCGCATCGCCATCGCGGGTGAAGATCGCCACCCCGTTGCCGTATTCGTGGTCGTTGACGAGCTTTGTGGCGCTGTCGAAATCCGGGCTGCGTACGACCGACAGCACTGGGCCAAAGATCTCCTCCTTGTAGATCCGCATCTCCGGCTTCACCTCGTCGAACAGGCAGCCACCGAGAAAGAACCCGTTCTCGTAGCCCTGCAATTTGAGACCGCGGCCGTCGACGACGAGTTTGGCCCCCTCCTGCATGCCGAGATCGACGTAGGACCGCACCCGGTCGAGATGCTGACGGGTGACCAGCGGACCCATTTCCGCCTCGGCATCGGTGCCGGGTCCGATTTTCAAGGCCCGAACGCGCGGCACCAGCTTGTCCATCAACCTGTCGCCGACCCCACCGACCGCGACCGCGACCGACACCGCCATGCATCGCTCGCCGGCCGAGCCGTAGGCTGCACCCATCAACGCATCGGTCGCTTGATCCAGATCGGCGTCCGGCATCACCACCATGTGGTTCTTGGCGCCGCCCAACGCCTGCACGCGCTTACCGCTCTGCGCAGCTGTCGCGTATATGTACTGGGCGATCGCGGTCGATCCGACAAAGCTGACCGCCGCGACCTCCGGGTGCCGGAGGAGCGCGTCGACCGCCTCCTTGTCGCCGTTGACGACGTTGAACACGCCAGGTGGCAGACCAGCCTCGGTCAGCAATTCGGCAATCCGCAGTCCGGGCGATGGGTCGCGCTCCGACGGCTTCAGCACAAAGGTGTTGCCGCAGGCCAGCGCCACCGGGAACATCCACATCGGCACCATTGCCGGAAAATTGAACGGGGTGATCCCGACGCAGACACCGAGCGGCTGGCGCACCGACCAGCTGTCGATGCCTCGGCCAACCTGCTCGGTGAATTCGCCCTTCAAGAGATGCGGGATGCCGCACGCGAATTCGACGACCTCGCTGCCCCGCACCACCTCGCCCGCGGCGTCGGACAGCACCTTGCCATGCTCCTCGCTGATCAATCGGGCGAGAGCGCCGGCTTCGCGGTCGAGGAGTTCGCGAAACTTGAACAGGATGCGCGCGCGGGTCAGCGGCGGTGTCGCCGCCCAGGCCGGAAAGGCGGCGGCGGCTGCGCGCACCGCCCGGTCGACCTCGCCGGGGCCGGCGAATGCGACCCGACCGGTCCGTTCGCCGGTCGCCGGGTTGTAGACGTCGCCGGAGCGCCCGTTCGTTCCGTCGACACGCTTGCCGTCGATGTAGTGTTGGATGTCGCTCATGGGGATAAACCCGCTTGCCGATATGTCGGATGATCGCATCATAAGTCCGCCGCCGGGTCGGGGGCAGAGGATTTTCGCCGCGCGATACCCGCCCGACGGAAAAGGGGTTCGATGACGTTCATCTTCGGCAAGCTCGTTTGGGCATTACTGCAGCCTGGCAACCTGCTGCTGCTGTGCCTCCTCGCGGGCGTCTTCCTCCTGCTCCGTGGACGCCGGCGCGGCGAACTACTGGTCGTCCTCTCGGCAATTGGTTTTCTATTACTCGCCGTGGCACCGATTGGCCCCGCCATGATGCTGGTTCTCGAACAGCGGTTTCCGCGTCCGCCCAAGCTGCCCGACAGGATCAACGGAATTCTCGTGCTCGGCGGCGCTGTCGATCCGAGGATCTCGCTCGCTTATAGCGAGACGGTATTCAACGGCTCGGTTGCCCGAGTGCTCGCCGGCGTGACACTGGCCCGCCATCATCCCGAGGCGAAGCTGGCGTTGGTTGGTGGCGAGGGCGAGTTGTTTCCGGTCGGATTTGCCGAGTTGCGCGCGACGTCGGGCTTTGTGCTCGAAGAAGGGATCCCCGAGACGCGAATCATCGTCGAAGAGCGCTCGCGCAGCACCCATGAGAACGCGGTCTTCGCCAAGGAGCTGATCCGGCCGGGCCGCAGTGAGAGCTGGATACTGGTGACTTCGGCGTTTCACATGCCGCGCGCGGTCGCGGCGTTTCGCGCCGTGGACTGGCCGGTGATCCCCTACCCGGTCGACTTCAAGGTCGACCCGGCAACGGGGCTGCGGCCCAATTTCAACCTGCTCGACGGGCTCAGCACAGGTACGATTGCCGGCAAGGAGTGGGCGGGACTCGTCGGCTACCGGCTGCGCGGCTGGACCGAGGAGCTGTTCCCTGCCCCGCCGGCAGACCCAAGATAAAGTTTAGAGGCCGCTAAACGCGCTGTACGCGGAAAATACGCTCCACGCGACGAACACCATCACCCCTGTCCAGTAAACCACACGGTACATCGCAATCCCCCGGCATGCGACCGGGCCCCGTCACCATATGCCTTGAGACATCTTATGCGTTGGCCGATGACTTCCTCCCCACCGCCAACTTTTGGCAGGCCACATGTTCGAGCTCGTCTTTCTCGGCACCGCCGCGGCGGTGCCTTCCGCTGAAAGGGCTTTGCCGGCGTTGCTGATCGCCCGCGGGCCGTCTCGGTTCCTGGTCGATTGCGGCGAGGGGACGCAGCGCCAGCTGATGCGCGGCCAACTCGGATTTCGCGGGCTAGGCCACGTGCTGCTGACCCACCTGCATCTGGATCATGTGGCCGGGCTGGCGGGGTTTCTTGCTACACGCCAGCTCTACCAGCTCGAAGGCGCGGTCGAGATCATCGGCAGCCGCGAGACCGTTGCCTTCGCACGCCGTTATCTTTGCGCCACGATCGGGCCCGGGCGGGCGGCCGGTTATCGATTGCGCGCCGTCTCCCCCGGCATGATATTGTCCCGACCGAGGTGGCATCTCACCGCTTTTCCGGTGGCGCATCGCGGCACAGAGAGCCTCGGTTACCTGTTCGAAGAAGAAACCCGCCGCGCGCTGCTCCCCGACCGGCTAGACGCTCTCGGCGTGCCTGAGGGCCCGGAGCGCGCGGCACTAGCCCGCGGTAATCCGGTCGTGCTCGCCGACGGCCGCCCCGTCACCCCCGAGATGGTTCAAGGTCCGAGCGTTGCCGGCGCCAAGCTCGCCATTATCGGCGATGCCGAGGAGGTTGTTTCGTTGGTCGAGCCGGTGCGCCGTGCTGATGCATTGGTGGTCGAGGCGACTTTTCTCGAGCGTGATGCGGGCCTGGCTCGCGCGCGCGGGCATTTGACTGCTGCCGCGGCCGCCGGGCTCGCACGCGAGGCCGAGGCCGGCGAATTGCTGCTCACCCACATTTCCGGCCGTTACAAATCCGAGGAGATCCTAGCGGAAGCCGGCCGCCTTTTCCCGATGGTCCGGGTCGCCGCCGATTTCGACCGCGTCTCGGTGACTTCTCGCGTCAGTTCTTGAACATGCCCTCCTTCAGGACCAGGCGATCATGAAACAAAAGAGCCGCGAGGCAGCGGGTTATATCGCTCGGTCGCATGGTGTGTCATATCACCAGCATGAGCTCGAACGAACGCGCGTCCTTGATCCCGGTAACCCTGCTGACGGGTTTTCTCGGCAGCGGCAAAACGACCGTACTCAATCACGTGCTGAAAGAGCCCGGCATGGCCGCGACGGCGGTCATCGTCAACGAATTCGGCGAGATCGGTCTCGACCATCTCCTCGTCGAGCGGTCGAGCGAGGATGTCGTATTGCTCAACAGTGGCTGCCTGTGCTGCACGGTGCGCAATGACATCGTCGATACGCTGACCAACCTGTTCGTCGACCGGGTCAAGGGCAAGGTCCCCTTCTTCACCCGCGTCGCGATCGAGACGACCGGCCTTGCCGATCCCGCGCCGATCCTGCACACCTTGATGACCGAGCCGATCGTCGCGGCGCGCTATATGCTCGACGGTGTCGTGACGACGGTCGACGCGGTCAACGGGGCCGGCACACTTGACCGGCAGCCCGAGGCGGTAAAGCAGGCGGCGGTGGCGGACCGCCTGCTGTTGACCAAGACCGATCTCGCCGAGCCGGAGGCGCGGCAAGCGTTCGAGGCCCGGCTCGCCCTGCTCAATCCGAGCGCCCCGGTCATCCCGGTGGCGCAAGGAGCCGTCGATCCGGCGCTGCTGTTCGATCTCGGCTTCTTCGACCCGGCGACCAAGAGTGTCGATGTGCGGCGTTGGCTGCGCGACGAGGCCTTTGCGAACGGTCACCGACACGAGCACGACGACGACCATCTCGACCCCAATCGCCACGATGACCGGATCCGCGCCTTCTGCATCACCCGTGAGCAGCCGATCTCCTGGGGGGTGCTGTCCGGTTGGCTCGACGGGTTAGCGACGATGCGGGGCGACGATCTCTTGCGGTTCAAGGCGATCGTGGCGCTGAGCGACCGTCCCGACGAGCCGGTGGTATTGCACGGGGTGCAGCACCTCTTTCACCCGCCGGTGCTGCTCCCGCAATGGCCGAGCGAGGACCATCGCACCCGCATGGTGTTCATCACCCGCGACCTGCCCAAAGAGGCGATCGAAGCAACGTTGACGGCGTTCGAAAAGGCCGTCGAAGAGCCCCCACCCTAACCCTCCCCCGCGAGCGGGGGAGGGAAGGGAGGGGGCCGCGCCTCCCGTTCGATCGCCTCGGCCGCGGCGAGCCACTCGGTTTCGGCGTGCTCGATCTGTCGGACGAGATCGGCGCGGCGCTTCAGCGCCTCGCCGGGCGAGAGGCCATTGGGTTTCCCGGCGGCCAAGACCCGGTCGAGCGCGTCGCGCTCTTTGGTCAGTCGCGCCACCTCCTGTTCGGCCCGACGAGCCTGCTGGCGCAGCGGGTCGAGCTCGCGCCGCCTTTCGGCCGCCAGGCGCCGCGCCTCGCGGCGAATGTTAGACCCGTTCGAGCCAGCGCCCTCCGCCGCATCGCCGCGCTCGAGCACGAGCCGCCGGTAGTCTTCGAGATCCCCCTCGAAAGGCCGCACCGTACCTCCGGCGACCAGCCACAGCCGGTCGGCGATCAGCTCGATCAGGTGCTCGTCATGGCTGACCAGCACGACGGCACCCGGGAACTCGTTGATCGCCTGCACCAGCACCTCTCGGCTCTCAATGTCGAGGTGGTTGGTCGGCTCGTCGAGGATCAACAGAGCGGGTGCCGCATGGGTGATCAGCGCCAGGTTTAACCGCGCGCGCTCGCCGCCGGAGAGGTCGGCGACCGGCACAAAGGCCTTCTCCTGGCCGAAGCCAAAGCTGCCGAGCCGGGTGCGCACCACCTCGGGCGATGCATTCGGCATCAGCTCGGCGAGATGGTCGTAAGCCGAGGCTTCGGGGCGCATCTCCTCGATCTGGTGCTGCGCGAAGAAACCGCAGGCAAGCTTCGGCGAGCGGGTGATCTCGCCGCCGAACGGGGCGAGGCGGCCGGCGAGCAGGCGGGCCAAGGTGGTCTTGCCATTGCCGTTGGCGCCGATCAGCGCCACCCGCTCGTCGGGATCGAGCCGCAGGTCGAGCTTCGACAATACCGGCCTGCCTGGAACATAACCGGTGCTGACCCGGTTAAGTGAGATGAGCGGCGGGCGCAAATGCGGCGGGTCCGGAAAGCGGATTTTCGGCGGCGGCTCCATGGTGGAGAGGGTGATCGGCTCTAGCCGGGCCAATGCCTTGAGCCGGCTCTGCGCCTGGCGGGCTTTCGAAGCCTTGTAGCGAAAGCGGTCGACAAAGGCCTGCATGCGCTGGCGCTCGGCGGCCTGGCGCCGCGCCATGACCTCGAGCCGCCGCGCCGCCTCGGTCCTGGCCCGCATATAGGCATCGAAGCCGCCGGAATAGAGGGTGAGCTTTCCGCGGTCGAGGTGCAGCGTTAAGGTCGTCGCGGCGTTGAGGAAATGGCGGTCGTGGCTGACCAGGATCCAGGTTCGTCGGTAGTTGCGCAAAAAACCTTCGAGCCACAAGGCGGCTTCGAGGTCGAGGTGGTTGGTTGGCTCGTCGAGCAGCAACAGATCGGGCTCGGCGAACAGGATCGCAGCGAGCGCCACCCGCATCCGCCAGCCGCCCGACAGATCGCCGACCGGCGCGTGCTGCGCGCGCTCGTCGAGCCCGAGCCCGGCGAGGATGCGTGCCGCCCGGCTGGGTGCGGAATGCGCGTTGATCTCGACGAGCCGCGTCTCGATCTCGGCGGCGCGCAATGGCTCCGGCCCAGCCTCCCGCTCGGCCAGCAGGTGCCTCCGCTCACGATCGGCGGCGAGCACGGTTTCGAGCGGGCTCGCCTCTCCGCTGGGCGCTTCCTGGGCGAGAAAGCCGATGCGGTAGCCGCGCGGCAATTCGATCGTCCCGTCATCGGGCTGCAGGACGCCGCGGATCAGGTCGAGCAGGGTCGATTTGCCGGCGCCGTTGCGGCCGACCAGCCCGACCTTGGCTCCTTCGTAAATTTGGGCATGCGCATTGTCGAGCAGCCGGCGCCCTGTGCGCCCGCCGACACGGTATGTCACCTCGGAGAGGGTCAGCATCGCGGTCTTGTAGCACGCCTTTGCGGAGCCAGACGATGAGCGCCAGCGGGATCGTGCAAATCGGCATCTCCGGCTGGACCTACGCTCCGTGGCGCGGCAACTTCTACCCGCCCGGTCTCTTGCACGCTGATGAGCTGTCCTATGCCAGCCAGCAGGTCGACACGATCGAGATCAACGGCACGTTTTACGGGCAACGTCCCGACGCGTTTGCGCGGTGGTATGACGAGACCCCGGAGGACTTTGTGTTCGCGGTCAAGGGGCCGCGCTTTATCACCCACATCCGGCGCCTGCGCGAGGTCGAGACACCGCTCGCCAATTTCTTCGCTTCGGGCGTCTTGCGGCTCGAAGAGAAGCTCGGCCCGGTGCTGTGGCAATTCCCGGCGAGCTTTCGCTTCTCGGCCGAGCGCCTTGACCATTTCTTTGCGCTTCTGCCGCGCGACACCGAAGCCGCCGCTGCCCTCGCCGAGCATCGCAGCGACTGGCTCGCCGACCGCTCCTGGACCAAGACCGCGCAACGCCGCGAATTGCGCCACTCGATCGAGATCCGCCACGAGAGCTTTCTCGACCCGGCTTTTGTCGCATTGTTGCGCCGGCATCGGGTGGCGCTGGTCTTTGCCAACTCGGTGGCGTGGCCCTATGCCGAGGATGTGACCGCCGATTTCGTCTATCTGCGCCTGCACGGCTCCGAGGAGCTCTATGCCAGCGGCTATTCCGACGAGGCGCTCGACCATTTTGCCACGCGCATCAAGTTGTGGGCTGCCGGGCTCGAACCCAACGACGCCCGCCGGGCCGCTCCCGATGCTGACCCTCTGGCCCAAATCCCCCGTGCCGTTTATGCCTATTTCGACAACGACGCGAAGGTCCGCGCTCCGGTCGATGCGCGCTCGCTGCGTGCGCGGGTGGCGCAATTACCCGGTCAGACTGGGAAAATTCCCGGAAAAAATCGAAATCCGGACGCAAAACGCACGAACTCATTTTAGAAAGACCATTATTATCAATAACCAATGGACCGCGGCCGAGTTGGTCAAACCGGGAAATCATGCGCTGCGAAACCGGGAACCAAAACGCCTAACCGGGAAATAACCGGGTATTGTTAACCCTTTCCATTTTCGGGCTGCGAGGACGCTTTAAAGTCCGTCGTTATGGTGCGCTTCGTTTGTGACGCCAGGATGGCGGAGTTGCTTTTTGGTGCCGGCTGGGCAAGCCTCAGCAAGCGCTCCGTAACCTGGGAGAACCCGCCATGACAACGCGCCCGCCCGCCGAGATCGGCATGTCGCTCGACGAGGTCGACACCCCGGCTCTGGTGATCGATCTCGACGCGTTCGAGCGCAATCTGCGCCGCCTGCCGGAGCAAATCGCCGGCCACCCGGTCAAGGCGCGCCCGCACGCCAAGACCCACAAATGCCCGGTCATCGCGCTAAAGCAGGTCGAATTGGGTGCTGTCGGCGTATGCGTGCAGAAGGTCAGCGAGGCTGAGGCGATGGTCTATGGCGGGGTCAGAGACGTCCTCGTCACCAATGAGGTCGTCGGAAGGCAAAAATTGCGGCGGCTGACGGCGCTGGCGCAGAATGCCCGGGTCGGCGTGTGCGCCGATGATGTCAGCCAAGTGCCGGCACTCGACACGGCGGCGGGCGAAGCGGGTGTCACCCTCCCGGTCTATATCGAGGTCAACATGGGCGGCAACCGCTGCGGCGTCGAGCCGGGCGAGCCCGCACTCGAGCTTGCCCGGCTTGTCGCCGACGCACCGCACCTCGCCTTTGCCGGGCTGCAGGCTTATCACGGTTCGGCCCAGCATCTGCGCGGCTGGGACGAGCGGCGCCAGGCGATCGCCCAGGCGGTCGAGCGGGCCGGGCGGACCCGTGACCTGTTGGCGCGCTATGGCATAGCTTGCCCGACCGTCACCGGGGCCGGCACCGGCAGCTTCGAGTTCGAGGCGGCGAGCGGGCTCTATACCGAATTGCAATGCGGCTCCTACATCTTTATGGACGCCGATTATGGGCGGAACCGCGACCGCGACGGCGAGCCGACCAAGGCCTTCGAGCAGAGCCTCTTTGTCTGGGCGACGGTGATGAGCCGCCCGACCGGGGACCGCGCGATCGTCGATGCCGGCCTGAAGGCGCTCGCTTTCGATTCGGGCCCGCCGCTGGTCTGCGACGAGCCCACCGCGACCTACGAGCGCGCCTCGGACGAGCACGGCCGGCTCGCCGTCTCGGCCTCCACCAACCGGCTCGGGCTGGGCGACAAGATCCGGCTAATCCCCGGCCACTGCGACCCGACCGTCAACCTTTACGACTGGTATGTCTGCGTGCGCGGCAACCGCGTCGAGCAAATCTGGCCGATCACCGCCCGCGGCGCGGTTTATTGATGTTTGTCCGCGCGAACATCTTTGCTTGTAGTAGACAAGGGATAAATCGTAAGAGTTGCCGGCTATGACGGCCATGCCCATGGCTCCGGCCGCCAGGCGAACGTAGCGCCGATGCCGCGAATTCAACCGATAGATACATATCTCGACGAGGTATCGCGGATTCGCAGCCTGCCAGGGACGCGGGAAACGTTTTACTACCCCGCCGTGGCCAACCTGCTCAATCAGATAGGCAGGGAACTGAAACCAAAGGTCTACTGCCTTCATCACCCTTCAGGTGGCGATGGCATTCCCGACTTTGGCCTGTTCGAGCAGACGCTCTTTCGGCGCGGCGAAAGTCCGGAATGGCGAACGGGCGTCACCCCCGATCGCGGGGTCGTCGAGGTCAAGGGAGCCGATCATCGCATTCAGACGCTCCTCGACAGCGATCAGGTACGAGAACGGTACCTCCCCGCCTACGGTCTCGTCCTCGCCACCAATCTCTGGCAGTACCGATTGGTGGATGAGGCGGGTCGCGAACGCGAACGGTTCGATCTCGCGAATGATGAGGCCGGGTTTTGGCGGTTGGTGCGCGGGCCTCGGTCGGCAACGTTGGAGAGCCGCTTCACCGACTTTCTGCAACGCTGTCTGCTCGCGCAGGCACCATTGGCCCGACCGGCCGACGTCGCTTTTTTCCTCGCCTCCTATGCTCGCGAGGCGCTGACGCGGCTTGAGGAGCGCGCCAGCCTCCCCGCGCTTGCCGCACTACGGCGCGGCATGGAGCAGGCACTCGGTATCGGTTTTGGCACCCGGAACGGCGAGCACTTATTCCGGTCAACCTTCGTCCAGACGCTGTTTTACGGAATTTTTTCGGCCTGGGTGGCGCACGCAAGGACGGGCGGGACACAATTTGACTGGCGTGCGGCTCAATGGTCCATGACGGTCCCGGTCGCGCGGTTTTTGTTTCAACAGGCCGCCACCCCAGAAGCCTTAGAGCCACTGGAATTGGTCCCGCTGCTCGATGCAGCGGCTGAGACCTTGGGCCGCGTCGATCGGGCGGCTTTTTTCACAGCGTTCGACGATGCACAGGCGGTTCAATATTTTTACGAACCCTTTCTGGAATACTTCGACCCGGAGCTCCGGCGCGCGCTCGGCGTCTGGTACACGCCGCGAGAAATCGTCAGGTACATGGTCGAGCGCATCGATCGCGTCCTGCGCACCGAGCTCGGCCGCGACCAGGGACTCGCCGACACGAATGTCTGGGTGCTGGATCCGTGCTGCGGCACCGGCAGTTATGTCGTGGAGGTGCTCCGCCGCATCAGGCGTACTCTGGAAGAGCAGGGCCTGGGCGATCTGGTCGGCGAACGGCTGAAGCGGGCGGCGATGACGCGTGTGGCCGGCTTCGAGATCATGACCGCGCCTTTCATCATCGCGCATTGGCAAGTGGGTGAGGAACTCCGCCGCGCCGGCGCGCCGCTCGCCCAAGGCGAACGCGCTGCAGTCTATCTGACAAACGCCTTGACGGGATGGAACCCCGCCGAGGAAACGGGCTCATTGGAAGCCGCATTCGAGGCCCTCGCCAGGGAGCGCAGTGCGGCTACCGATGTCAAACAGAACCAGCCCATACTCGTGGTCCTCGGCAACCCGCCCTACAACGCCTTTGCCGGCACGAGCCCGGTGTCTGAGGGCGGGTTGGTCGAGCCCTACAAGCAAGGTCTGCAAGTCCGCTGGGGCGTACGCAAGTTCAACCTGGACGATTTGTACATTCGTTTCTTCCGGGTGGCGGAACGACGCGTCGCCGAGCGGACGGGCCAGGGCATCGTGTGCTTCATCAGCAATTATTCCTGGCTCTCGTACGGTTCCTTCGTCGTGATGCGCGAGCGGTTGCTATCCGAATTTGATGGCATCTGGATCGACAACCTGAACGGCGACAGCCGTGAGACGGGCAAGTTGACGCCTGCTGGGGATCCTGATCCCTCAGTGTTCTCGACACCGATGAACCGCGAAGGCATACGGGTCGGCACGTGCATCGCAACGCTTGTGCGACGGGCGCGCTGAGCCGTGGCGATCGTCCGGTATCGCACTTTCTGGGGGGTAAACAAACGGGAGGATTTGCTCGCGAGCCTCGACGACGAAGGCTCTGCGTTCGATAACCGCTACGCGGTGCTGAATCCGACGCCGGAAAATCTGCTCTCTTTACGACCCGGTGACGCCACTGCTGGTTACGGCTCATGGGCGGGCATCAACGAGCTATCACGCGCGGCCGATTGGAGCGGCGTCCTGGAGAAGAGGCGCGGCGCGTTGATGGATCATGACGCCGAAACGCTTCGGGCGCGGCTGCTCCAATACTGCGATCCTGCGACGCCCTTCGCCGAACTCCGCGCCCGCGGGATCGGGCCCGTCCTTGATGCGGCGGCTTTCGACCCCGCGAGAGCGCGCGCCGCGCTTATCGAGGCCGGCGGTCTGACGGCCGGCCGGTTTGCCCGCCTCTCCCTTTACCCATTAGATGACCGTTGGTGTTTCCATACGGATGTCCAGCCGATTTGGAACCGGTCCAGACCCGAGCTAGCGGCCCAGCAGGCCGCGGGTAACAGCTTTCTGGTCACCCGCGCTCGTGCCCGACGGCCCGAAGAAGGTTTCCCTTGCTTCGCGACGACTGCACTTCCTGGCGATCACCTGCTCGATCCGAACGCACACCCGATGCCCTTCGTGTTGCACGTTGCGGGCAACGAGGAAGCTGGGCTCGGACTCCCTTCGGCTACGGTCGCAAACTTGTCGTCTGCGGCTTTGGATTGGTGCGCCGCTCTCGGTCTTTCTGCGACACCCGAGACCTCGCGGCTCGTGTGGCTGCACGCGCTCGCGGTCGCCTACAGCCCGGCCTGGCTCGAAGAGAACGCGGATGCCATCCGGCAAGGTTGGCCGCGCGTGCCTCTCCCCGAGTCTGTCGATCTTCTGCGATCGTCCGCAGCGCTCGGAGCGGAAATCCTTGGGCTCTTGGACTTACATACGCCTGCGCCTGGCGTTACCGCCGGGGCCCCGCGTCGCGAGTTGTCGACCATGGCCGTGCCAGTCACCGCCTCGGGACGCACGCGCGATTGGCACCTGACGGCCGGATGGGGCGCGCGCACGCAAAATGGCGTGACCATGCCGGGGCGCGGTCGCATTGATTCCCGTCCGTATGCACCCAGCGAAGCGGCCACGGAGGCGGAGCAAGGGCTTCTCGGAGCGACGACCCGCGACGTCTGGATGAATCGTGCCAGCTATTGGCGAAACATCCCGGAACGGGTCTGGGACCTCAAGATCGGCGGCTACCAGGTGATCAAGAAATGGCTCAGCTATCGCGAGCACAGCACCATAGATCGTCAGCTAACCGAAGAGGAAATTAGCCACGTTCAGGCAATGGCCCGGCGCCTTGCTGCTATATTGCTTTTCGGCCCACAGCTCGATGCCAACTATCTCGCGTGCGCAGAAACTCATCGGGCGCTTAGATCGCCTGGCGCTAACAGTGCCAGGATTATCGTCAAAGACGAATACCAGGATAGAAAGTCTAACCATTGAAATGATGCACGGAACCCCTGCCAGTTCAACTGAAGCAGAGCAACCATCATCAAGGGCTTGGGGGTGCCGCGAGCCCGCGCTCGGCTTCGGCAGCGATGTCAGCGGCGCGCCGCACCTCACCTTCGCCGAGCTACAAGTCAACAGAGGGCTGGCGGAGGGCGTCGCCTATCTACCGAAGCGCTGCTTCAGAGGCGACTAGACGAGTTTCGATAGTAATAAGGTCCTTATTGCACCGACAATCGCTCCTGGTCACACATTTGGCGCACCAAAGAGTATCCCGTCGAGCTCAATCTCTGACAAACAGTTTTGCAAAAACCCACCTGCTCACTGAATGGAGCGATCAAGAGTGCTGGGTATGGATGCCTTCGCCTACAATCTTGGCAATTTCATGCGAACGCTGGCGATGCCAAAGTCAGCGGAGCCGTGGTCGCCGACCAGCCTGCGGGAGAAGCTATCGAGATCGGCGCCAAGGTGGTGAGTCATGGCTGCTACGTCACGTTGCAGATGGCCAAGGTCGCGGCGCCACGGCAGATGTTCCAGGACATCCTGCGGCTGATCGCCCGCCTGCGGCTACCGCCGACACGACCATGAGGCGTTCAGTGATGACCCGCGCAAGCGACGAACGGAAAAACATGCGTCTCGATGATGCACCGATGCGCTCAGAGTTCGTATTTCAATACAGCGCTGCGAATTGCTGTCGCCCCAACTTCGCCACAGCTGCCGCTCTGCCTTGACAACGAAGCTGAAACAACGCAGGTTGTCGCAGGTAAGCCCGGCTATCCGGGGGATCCCAACGAATGTAGGGACATAGGGAGGATATCAGATGTCATCATGTTCTTCGACGTCCCCCAATACCGCGGCTTCACACGCCAGCAAATGGTATAGAGTAACGCTACTAATCCTGGCGATCAGTACGGGAGCACTCGCTGGAAATCGTGATGCCAAAGCAATTCCGGCTGTCGATCGTGATGCGATCATCGCTGCCGCATTTGCATCATCAATCCTATTCCCAACACCCCCGACAGTCGCAGCAGAAGCTGCTGCTGCCGCCGCGGCGTGGGCCGCATACTACGCCGAGCAGCCGACGGTTACGTCTATCATTGGACAGGCTGAGTTGAACCGAGCATTTCCGGTGACCTTTGCCGCATTAGGGGAGACCGCAACACTCAGTTTCTCCTTCCTCAACCCGAGTACCCTACTTCCGGTTACTGGACCGACGATTGGTTCCGTTATCTATGAACAGTCTCAGACACCCGACAATCCAGCTAGCTTTACGCTCATCGGCACCTCGACAAATCCCAGTAGCGATTTCGGGTTGGCCTACACGGCAGGAAGCACATTAACGACGGTGGAACAGGAGATCCTGGCGATACCTGAAAACCCATCGGGGCTTCCGATCGTCCTTCCTGGAGTGGGTGGCTTTAACGCCGCGGAGGGAGGCCTCACAATATTACCAGCGATCCCGGAACCGCGCGGTCTCTTGATACTGCTTTCGGGGCTGCTGGCGATGTTGCTCGCCAGAATTTGCCACAAGGAGACCCGGACTGGCTAGCGCGGGCGCAAGTCATTGAATCTGGGTAAGCCGCTACTCCTTGGCACGAGAATTGCGTCAGCCAACGCGGAAGGATGAAATGACAAAGTCTTTGCGAACGTTTGCACCGCTATTCGTCGCGTCAATTTGCGCGACGCAAGGAATTGGTTGGGCTAGTCCCATCGATGCGCTAACGCTCACCCAACTCATGATCGAGGACCAGGGACAAGAGACTTTCGACTTAGTTCTGGATTTCGGTGCTGATCCGAGTTCTCCGATTAAGTTTACCAGCACTGTCGATCCGGTCGCAATGTCATATAACTTCGCGACGGTGTCGGGTTCGACCTATGAAGGACAAGCCCTCACAATAACGGGCAATGGCCTATTCAATGCGACAACAAGTGTTATAACTGTCAGCTCATTCACCGCGCTCGGCGCTGCCTCATTCACTGCCTCTGGGACAACTACAATCGATCTGACCACTAATCCCAAAAAAGACACGGAAGACACCAAGTATACTCCAAATCGGAAGACGAAAGGCGGAATAACGTACAACGATGTGCATAGGGACACTACTGAAGATACAGACGGAACGTCGACGGATACGGGATTTCTTACCTTAGACGGGACACAGATTCCCAAAACCATGTTCGATTCTGAAAACGTTTTCAATACTGCTTCAGGAGCATGGACCTTCAGTCAATTTTCAAGCGATCTTGATGTTGGGGTAACAAGTGTGGGATTCTCTCCTCCCACCGGGGGCGCAGGAACCTTCACGACAATCGCGGTACCTGAGCCATCCAGCATTGCATTGTTCAGCTGCAATGTGCTTGTTGCGCTCGGGCTGGCCATGGCGTTCGGACGCCGACTGTCGCCCCTGAGCGGTTGCAGAGCGCTTCCGATCCATTTCAGCGTCGGCACACTTTTCCGGAGCACGACAGAAGGTGGCTGTCTCGCTCATACATCCGGGCTGAGGCCAGCTATAAAGGCTTGAGACCGGCTCTTGCGGGAATGCCGGCGATGTTGACCGCCAGGATTGGCGCGGAATGCGCGTTTGCCGCCGATCGTGGCGGCGTCGGCATCCAGCTTAATCCGGATAAAACCCAGAAGATCCTGTCATGACCACGTCCACCCGCCGAGATCGGCATGTCGCTCGACGAGGTCGACACCCCGGCTCTGGTGATCGATCTCGACGCGTTCGAGCGCAATCTGCGCCGCCTGCCGGAGGAAATCGCCGGCCACCCGGTCAAGGCGCGCCCGCACGCCAAGACCCACAAATGCCCGGTCATCGCGCTAAAGCAGGTCGAATTGGGTGCTGTCGGCGTGTGCGTGCAGAAGGTCAGCGAGGCCGAGGCGATGGTCTATGGCGGGGTCAGGGACGTCCTTGTCACCAATGAGGTCGTCGGAAGGCAAAAATTGCGGCGGCTGACGGCGCTGGCGCAGAATGCCCGGGTGGGTGTGTGCGCCGATGATGTCAGCCAAGTGCCGGCACTCGACACGGCGGCGGGCGAAGCCGGTGTCACCCTCCCGGTCTATATCGAGGTCAACATGGGCGGCAACCGCTGCGGCGTCGAGCCGGGCGAGCCCGCACTCGAGCTTGCCCGGCTTATCGCCGAAGCGCCGCATCTCGGCTTTGCCGGGCTGCAGGCTTATCACGGCTCGGCCCAGCATCTGCGCGGCTGGGACGAGCGGCGCCAGGCGATCGCCCAGGCGGTCGAGCGGGCCGGGCGGACCCGTGACCTGTTGGCGCGCTATGGCATAGCTTGCCCGACCGTCACCGGAGCCGGCACCGGCAGCTTCGAGTTCGAGGCAGCAAGCGGGCTCTATACTGAATTGCAATGCGGCTCCTACATCTTCATGGACGCCGATTACGGGCGCAACCGCGACCGCGACGGCGAGCCGACCAAGGCCTTCGAGCCGAGCCTCTATGTCTGGGCGACGGTGATGAGCCGCCCGACCGGGGACCGTGCCATCGTCGACGCCGGCCTGAAGGCGCTCGCTTTCGATTCCGGGCCGCCGCTCGTCTGCGACGAGCCGGCCGCGACCTACGAGCGCGCCTCCGACGAGCACGGCAGGCTGGCCGTCTCCGCGGCCACCAACCGGCTCGGGCTCGGCGACAAGATCCGGCTGATCCCCGGCCACTGCGACCCGACCGTCAACCTTTACGACTGGTATGTCTGCGTGCGCGGCAACCGCGTCGAGCAAATCTGGCCGATCACCGCCCGCGGCGCGGTTTATTGATCAGAGCGCAACCGCCCTTTGGGATACGGAGGCCCCAGCGGAACGATTGCCATGATGAAACTCGAGCAGATCGTGCACAGAGACCCGGACATCTTGGGTGGGACGGCGGTCTTCCGCGGCACACGAGTGCCGGTTCGGTCGCTGTTCGACTACCTGGAAGGGGGCGACACTCTCGACGAGTTTTTGCGCCAATTTCCGTCTGTGCGCCGGGAGCAGGCCATCGCTTTACTCGACCTCGCGCGCGAAACCCTGGCGGCTGATGCGCCTGCTGCTTGACGAGCACCTACCCATAGGCCTTGCTGCGGAACTCCCTGGTCATACCGTAGACACCGTTTCCGGTCGCGGCTGGAGCGGGATCAAGAACGGCGAGCTGCTGCGCCGAATGAGCGGTCAGTATGATGACCTCGTCACGATGGACCGCAGCATCGAGTTCCAACAGCGCATCTCGACATTGCCGTTTGGCATTGTGCTCGTCCGTGCCCGATCCAACCGCATGGAGGACCTGAGGCCGCTCATGCCGTCGATCCTCTCCGCCCTCGCCGCGGTCAACGCTGGGCGCATTCGTCGGGTCGGCTCCTGAACAACTGGCACTGAGGCACTTTGCTCTCTGATAGCTCATTTTTCCAGCATCCCGACCTAAAGGGACGCCGATTACGGCCGCGACCGCGAACGGCGCCCTTCGCGACGTTCGAGCCGAGCCTTTTGTCTGGGCGACGGTGATGCGCCGGCCGGCCGAGGACCGTGCGATCGTCGACGCCGGGTTGAAGGCGCTTGCCTTCGATTCGGGGCCGCCGCTGGTCTGCGATGAGGCCCGCCGCGACCTACGAGCGCGCGTCCGACGAGCACGGCCGGCTCGCCGTCTCGGCCGCCACTCAACCGGCTCGGGCTCGGCGACAAGATCCGGCTGATCCCGGCCACTGCGACCGTCAACCCCCACCCTTCCCTCCCCCGCGAGCAGGGAGGGTTAGGAAGGGGGCACAGCTGTGTCTGCGTCCGTGGCACCCGCGTCGAGCAGGTCTGGCCGATCACCGCCCGCGGCGCCGTTTATTGAACTTGATGCCTCGCCTTCGGTTTCACATCACCCGAGGCTAACCTCCGGCGTGGGGGTCAGCGCAGCTGGGGTTGACCTGGGCTGTTGAAAGGTCGGCGAGCGGATGACAGTTTTTAGCTATGGTCCGCTGTAGTCGAACTGCCCGACCAACGACGAGCGCCCCGCGTATTGGAAGCTCATCCCCGGGTCAGACAGCGTCAGCGTTCGGGAACGACGGACGCTGACCGAGCCCGTGTAGAACGGAACCGCCAGATCGCTGACCTTGGGGTCGAGGGGCGGCTCTCCCGGGAGGGGGTTGGGCACACGCTCCGAGCCGACCTCGAGCAATCCCGGTATCGTAATGCTGTGTTCGCCGTCGACCGTCTGGAACTGGATCTGAACCTGCTTGGGGGGCAAGAGATTGCCGATCAGCGAGCTCAGCATGGCCGGCCAGCCGCCGGCATTTCCGGCGAAGATAGCCCCGAGCGCTTGGGCCTGCTGCTGGCTGGCTGTTTGATCGAGATAGAGGCCGACGGTCCAGTTGCCCTGAAAGACATTCCCGGGGATCCGACCGTACAACACCACGCTCAAGCCATCCAGGCGGGTGTTCCCATAATTGCCATCCTGGATCCGCCAACCGATGACCACCTCGCAAGGGAGAGGGGTCGGGTCGCTGCCGAAATTGCACGGGCACGTGGTCGCACAACTGCATGCTTCCATCACATCGCCACGCATACGCCACGAGGTCTGCGTTGCCATGAAACACCTCCTCTCGGGCTTCTCTCGCTGAGTTAGACCAGCATGCGCGCTTGCACGATGCTCCCAAAAGCGTCCATCCGATATTCCGGTCGAGTGCAGCGTCGCCGAACCGGCATGCCCGGCCTGCCCGGTCTGTTGAATGCGATCTTCGGTTTCTCAGCGTTAGCACGCAACGAGATTCGATCGCAGCCATCCCCTATTGCCGCCAAATCGCTGGGTCGCTCACTTGGGAGGGGGTCCGACCCCTCGGTTTGATCCGTTGACGCGCCATGGCATCGAATGCCCGACCATCACCGGGGCCGGCACCGGCAGCTTCGAGTTCGAGGCGGCGAGAGGCGTCTATACCGAGCTGCAATGCGGCTCCTACATCTTTATGGACGCCGATTACGGACGGAACCGCGACCGAGACGGCGAGCCGACCAAGGCCTTCGAGCCGAGCCTTTACGTGTGGGCGACGGTGATGAGCCGTCCGGCCGAGGACCGCGCGATTGTCGATGCCGGCTTGACGGCACTGGCCTTCGACTTGGGGCCACCGCTGGTAGGTGACGAGCCCGCCGCGACTTACGAGCGCGCCTCCGACGAGCACGGCAGGCTCGCGGTTTCGGCCGCCACCAACCGGCTCGGGCTCGGCGATAAGATCCGGCTCATCCCCGGCCCTCCGCCCCGGGGCTGCCCCCCCACCCTACCCTCCCCCGCTCGCGGGGGAGGGGATGGGAGGGGGCGAGGACGGCTTCACGTCCCCGGGCGGGGCGGGCCCTGGCGGGCCGTCCCGGGGATCAGTTGAGGCCGTAGAAACCCATCGCACCGCCGGCGAGGACGCCGCGTTGGGTCGCGGCCGAGGTGCCTTTCAACCGCTCACGCACCATGTCCGGCGCGCCCGGGAAGAAGCCGTCGGGGTGGGGGTAGTCGGTCGCCCACAGGATCTTATTGGGGCCGATGAAGTCCGCGAGCACCTGAAGGCTGGTTTCGACCGGCTCGAACGAAATCCAACAGTTGCGCTGGAAGAGTTCGCTCGGCCGCGTCTTCAGGCTGGAATCGTTGAAAAACTGATCGTCGAAATGGCGGTCCATGCGGTCGAGCCAGGGTGCAATCCACCCGCCGCCCGACTCCAAGAACGCGATGCGGATCTTCGGGTGCCGCTCGCACACGCCACCCCAGATCACCGCGAGACAGGCCAGCATCATCTCCATCGTGTGTGACACGATGTGCCTGGCGGCGCGGCTCTCAAAGCGGTCGACGCCGACAGTCGGCATACCGCTGGAGCCGCCTTCATGGAACCCGATCGCCATGTCGAGGTCCTCGGCCGCCGTCCAGAACGGCTCGTAATCGGGGTGGTCGATCATCTTGTTGTTGTACGGGTTGGGGCGCAGGAAGGCGCCCTTGAAGCCGAGCTCCTTTCTCGCGAAGCGCATCTCCTCGATCGCGTGCGGCACCGATTGCATTGGCAGCATCGCCACGCCGAACAGCCGGTCGGGGTAGGGCCTGCAGTAATCGGCAAGCCAGCGGTTGTAGGCGCGACAGAGTGCTGCGGAGAGGTCGGGGTCGTGCACGGCGCCGGCAAACAGCCCCACGCTCGGATAGAGAAAGGCGGCGTCGATGCCGTCGAGATCCATGTCGGGGATGCGCTTGTGCGGGTCGAACCCGCCGGGCCGGCCCTCCTCATATTTCAGCTCGGTCGCCTTCACCGCCCCCTGCCGTGCGCCGATGCCACCGATGCTGCCAAAGCCGCGCTGCGGATCGCCGGCCGCGCGCTCCTCAATGATCAGCCGGCGCTTGCCGTCCTCGTCCTCGACGAGGCGCGGCGCCCGATCGCGGTACTTCGGGTCGGTGTAATTGTTCCACAGGTCGAACGGCTCGAGGATATGGCCGTCCGCATCGATGACATTGTAAGCGCGACCCATAACCAGCTCCTTTCGTGTCAGTGAGAGAATATTGACCATGCGCGAGCAACCCCCTCACCCTTCCCTCTCCCCCATTGGGGGGCCCATTGGGGGAGAGGGTTGCATAGGGTTGGCGAGGCGGAGCCGAGCCCTACCCGGAGCTGGGTGAGGGGGACCTTCCCCGGGCGCAGGTGTATTAGTGCAGTCCATTGTCAGCTAAGCCAGCGAGAGCTCGCGATACCCGTTTGCCGCGACCCCATCGCAGCGCTCGCGGAACTTCGGGTGGCCGCCGCTGTAACGCATGATCCGGCGAACCTGCTTGCCCTCGACATTGCGGTTGATGCCGGTCATCCACGAGTTGACCTCGGTGAACAGCAGACCCTCGCTCGACGCAATGACGTGGTCGGTCCAGGCGACTGCACCCGCCGCGGTGGCCTCGATCCGGGTCAGGTCGCGGTCGTGTGCGAAACGGATCAGACCGGTCACCCAATCGGAGGTGTATTCGACAGCGCGCGGGAAGTTGCCGAGCCCGGCGTGCGGGCCCATCACCATCAGCAGATTGGGGAACCCGTCAACCAGGATGCCGAGATAGGTCTGCGGCCCGTCCTGCCATTTTTCCTTTAGCGACGCGCCGTCGACCCCGCGGATGTCGATGCGGTCAAAGGCGCCGGTGATCGCGTCGAAGCCGGTGGCGTAGATGATGATGTCGAATTCGTATTCGTTGTCGCTGGTCTTGATGCCGGTCGGCGTAATGCGCTGGATCGGCGTCTCGGTGATGTCGACCAGCTCGACATTGGGCCGATTGTAGACCTCGAAATAGCCGCTCTCGAGCGGCACCCGGCGGGTGCCAAAGCCATGGTTCTTCGGGATCAGTTTTTCGGCGACTGCCGGATCCTTGACGCGCTCACGGATCTTGCGCGCGACGAAATCGGAAATTAGCGCGTTGGCCTGGCGGTCCACCAGGATGTCGCGGAAATTGCCCATCCAGATGCCGAAACCGGGCTCGCAGTAGAGTTTCTCCCAAAAGGCCTCGCGCTCCTCGGGGGTCACCTCCAACGCAGAACGCGGGTCGGTCGAGTGGATGAAGCAGCCGTAGGTCTCCTGGCAGCGCGCGAAGATCTCTGCATAATTGGCCCGGATCCGGCGCATCTCCTCCTGAGCGATCTTGGCGTTGTGCAGCGGCGCGCACCATTGCGGGGTGCGCTGAAACACGGTCAGATGGCCCGCCGTCTTGGCCACCTCCGTGATGGTCTGCACGGCGGTCGCACCCGTGCCGATCACCGCGACGCGCTTGCCCTCGAACTTGACCGGTTCCTTGGGCCAATAATGCGTATGGCAGGACTGGCCGCAGAAGCTCTCGACGCCGGGAATGCGCGGCATTGTCGGCGCCGACAGCACGCCGACCGCGGTGATCAGGAAACGCGTATTGTAGTGCCTGCCGTCTTCCAAGATGACATCCCAACTGCGCGCGTCTTCCTGATAATGCGCCGCAGTGACGCGGCTGTTGAATTGGATGTCGCGGCGCAAGTCGAACTTGTCAGCAACGTAGTTGAGATAGCGCTCGGTCTCGGGCTGGCCGGCGAAGTGTTCCTCCCAGTCCCATTCCTCCAGCAGTTCCCGGGAAAAAGAGTAGCCGTAGGTCCAGCTCTCGGAGTCGAAGCGGGCGCCGGGATATCGGTTCCAGTACCAGGTACCGCCGACGGCGCTGCCGGTCTCGAACACCCGCACTTTGAGGCCGAGTTCGCGCAGCCTGTACAGCTGGTAGAGGCCGGAAACGCCCGCGCCGATGACGATGGCGTCGAAATCCAAGCCCGTCTCTCCGTTGGGAATTGCCGGCGATCCGTCCATGCTGTCTTCCCTCATCCAAGCAATCGATCACATCACCCGAGATGCAGCAGTCGCAGGCTCTCGGAAAGCCGTGCCGCCGCCGATTGCATTGCGCGGCTGAGCGGCCCGACGGCGTCGCCGTCGATGTCGTGCGAATGCGCCGCGGCCGTAATCACCAGCAGCAGCTCCCACGACGGCGACAGAACCGGTACCGACACCTGGGTAGTGCCCTGAATACTGGCGCGATCGACCGCAAAGCCGGCTTTCCGCGCCTCCTGCACCCGCGCCAGGAACTCGGGAAAGGATGGCTTCTGATACCACGCGACCTGCGCGAACAGCCGTTCAAGCTCTGCTTCGCCGGTGTTGCCGAAGGCGGCCATGATGACGCCCGAGGCGCCCCTGGGGCCGGGAAACTGGCGCCCTACCGTCAGGTAAAGATCGGTGCGCAACGCGGCGCCGACCCAGTCGAGCAGCAGCTGAGAGCAGGGGCCCACGACCTTGGAGAGGTAGACCGACACGCCATAGGTATCGGAAACCGCGTGCATCAGCGGCCGTGCCAGGTCCATCACCCCGCTATGGCGCAGGACACCATGCGCGATCTCGAGAATGTGCAGGCTGACCGAATAGGTCCGGGTCGCTTCGTCGTAGGCGACAAAGCCTTCGGCTTGCAGGGTCCGCAGAATGTTGTAGGCGGTCCCGCGGTGAAGCGCCGCGGCCCGGGCGACCTCGCTCGCATTCAACGGCCGCTCCGACGCGTTCAATGTGCGCAGGACTTTGGCGGCGGCGACCACCGCGCCCACCGGCTTGCCTCGGTCGAAATCGCCGGCGGCGACGCTTTCGCGGCTCGCGATGATCGCCTCGGTCTCAACGCCCTTGGCCTGGAGGGCGTCGGCTGCTGAACTCAGTGCGTGCGGCCGGTCCATGTCTATGACCAAACGATTGGTTCAGCAGGCTAAGCACGTCTGCAGATGAATGCAATAGAAAATAATTGTCTTTGATAGAAGACAAACGGCCAGCTCCGAGTTCGAGGCCAGCGGGCTCGGGATCACGATCCCACCGAGTTTCCTCGACCGCGCCGGCCGCGGCTAATATCTCGTTGCGAAAGTCAGCGTATGCCACTCCACCCTGTTCGTCGTCCCCCGCAAGCGGGGATCCAGAGCAGTGTCCGGAGTGTTGGCCCTGGGTGCCCGCTTTCGCGGGCATGACGAAAAGTTGGGAGCACGTACACTAACTTCTGCAGCTAGGTACTAGCCGCGAGCTACTGGTGAGAGAGATCCCGCGGCCTCGTGATGCCGATGTCGCCTATAGCGTGGGGTCCAGAACGACGCGCTCTCGTGCGCCGGCCAGGACCGCCCGATAGGCCTCGGCCGCGCGGGCGAGCGGATAAATATTGGCCGCCGGCACCGGGAAGGGGCGCAAGGTTCGGTTCTCAAAACCCGGGCGCAAAGCATCGAGCACCGCCGCCCCGTAGCCGCTGTCGAGCGCCAGGGTGTCGATGCCGATGAAGCGATGCCGGCCGCGGTAAAAAGTGAAGATGTCGAGGGGTACGACGCGCTCGATCGTCGAGATCAAGATCTGCCGCCCGCCGATCGCCATCGCACGGCAAGCCGCCTCGAAATAGGGGCTGCCGACGGTGTTAAAGACGATGTCGGCGCCATGTCCGTCGGTGGCATCGCGTACGCGCTCTGCAATGTCGCCTTCCGACGCGCCGAATATTGTGACTTCGCCCATGGCGGGGCCGCTAGAGGGCTCCGGCGTGCGCTCCACGCCCAGCACGCGCGCCCTTGCGGCGGTGGCGAGCTGGATCGCGGCTTGGCCGACCTTGCCATTCGCGCCGAGCACCAGCACCACGTCGCCGGAGCGCACGGGTCCAGCCTCACGCAGCCCCTCATAGGCGGTGATAAAGGGCACACCCACCCCGCCGGCTTCGACGAGGGTGATGCCGGCGGGCTTTTGCGGCAGGTTCGCCGCCGGGAGCACGAGGTGGCGGGCATGGGTCCCGTCGCGCCGAATGCCGAGGTCGCCGCCAGAGCCCCAGACCTCCCGCCCGAGGAGCTGCTGCGGCCCTTCGACAACCACGCCGGCATAGTCGCGACCTGGCGTGCGCGGCCAGACCGCGTGCGGCATGCCACCGAGTACCGCCCTCACATCACTCGGGTTCACTCCGGCACAGCGGATCGCGACCACGGCATAACCGGGGGGCAGGTCGCGCGGCAGATCGATCTCGGTCAGCTGCAGTGCAGTTTCAAGCACCTCGGGGCTGTCAACTTTTGCCGCGACGCGAATAGCGGCGCTGCGCCGGGAGGTGAAGGCGGGGGTGGCGGGGTGCATGCCGGTATCCTCCTTTGAATGGGAATTAGGCCGCCACGTCTGCTACTTGATTGGTGGCACCGGGCGATTGGCCTCGCCGGGTTCCATGACAAAGGTGTAGTCAAGCGTATACCAGGGGGGCGTCACGTCGAGCGCCGGCGGCTCGCCCTCGTCGTGGCGTCGGTAATCGCCCATCAGCGTGCGCGTCACGCCGAAGACCACGTCGTTTTCGATATACGGGTCGTCGGGGACAAAGACCTGCGTGATCAGCGTCTTGTAGCCGGGCTTGTAGCCCATCACGTGCAGGTGCGCGGGCCGATAGGGTTCGCGACGCTGCGCCCGCAGGAGGTCGCCGATGGGGCCGTCAGTCGGGACGGGATAGCCTGCAGGCTTCACCGAGCGGAACTGGAAGACGCCGTCCTCTCTTGTGTGCAGACGCCCGCGCAGATTCATGTCGGCTTGGTTCGGATCCTGATTTTCGTAGAGCCCAACCGGCGAGGAATGCCAGACATCAACTTTCACCTCCGGGATCGGCCGACCGTGCGGGTCGCGGACATGCCCGGTGACGAACAGCGTCGGGCCGGGTGTCGGCGACCGGACGATGCTGGCGCCGTTTGGCGTGAACGGCGAATTGTCGCGCCAGAACGGGCCGAGTAATGCCACGGCCGTTTGCGGCGCGCCGTGCAAGCCATTGTTGAGCAGGCACACCAAGGTCGAGAATCCGACCGCATCGGCAAACAAGATGCCCTCGTTGTGGGCGTCATTGGTCGCCTTGCCGATTCGGTTCAGAAAGTCGATCGCGACATCGTATTCCGCCTCGGTCAGCCGCACCTCGCGGGCAAAAGCATGAAGATGACGGACAAAGCTCTCCATGATCTCCCGAAGCCGCGCGTTCGGGGCGCGAGACATCGCGCGAACCACGCAATCCGTCACACTGTTGGCGTCCTCGATGACCCCATACCCGCTGTGCTGCGGTGAGGAGCTGGTCTGGTCTATTCGGTGATCCATCGCTGCCTCCTGGTAGGTTGATCTTTTGAGAGCGGCACGTGAATGCCGCGGCCGGTTGGACGGCTCGGAATACGCTAAGTCGTGAATGGTTCCTGCGTCCATTAAAGTATAGGAGCCGCGTGACGGCCCGGCGTAGCGCCCGCTTGCCCTGCGAACTCGAAACTCCGGTGCCGACCTCCGTGCTAACCTTACGACTGGTATGTCTGCGTGCGCGGCAACCATGTCGAGCAGCTCTGGCCGATCCGCCGCCCGCGGCGCGGTTTATTGACGCTCATTCAAGGGTCGGCGAGCGAATAGCAGTTTTTAGCAATGGTCCACTGTAGTCGAATTGCCCGACCAACGACGAGCGCCCCGCGTATTGGAAGCTCATGCCGGGGTCAGACAGCCTCAGCGTTTGCGAACGAGGGACGCTGACCGAGCCCGTGTAGAACGGAACCGCCAGATCGCTAACCTTGGGGTCGAGGGGCGGCTGTCCCAGGAGGAGGTTGGGCACATGCTCCGAGCTGACCTCGCTGCGCTCCGAGCGAGTTGAATTTCTGCTTGAGCCATGCGCGGCTCATCAGCAATCCCTCGATCACGGTCACGGCGAAGGGTCACGCTGGAGGACTACATGCGGCTCATGGCCGAGAACTTGCCGAGCTTCCCAGCCTATTCTTGGCAACGGTTCGAATACGCGGTCCGGGCCCGGCGTCATCTCGATATACCGTTGATGCAGCGCCGTCAGCGTCGAACGATGGCCGATCGAGACGATCGTCGTGTTCGCCAAGACCTCGCCCAGCATGCCGTAGATTTCCGCTTCCAGCTGCTCGTCGAGCGCCGATGTCGCCTCATCGAGGAACAGCCAATCCGGCTTGTCGAGAATAGCCCGTGCGATCGCCAGACGCTGCTGCTCGCCACCGGAAAGACGCTGGGGCCAGTTGTCTTCGCCGTCGATTTCGCTGGCGAGCGACGACAGCATCGCGAGCTCCAGAGCCCGGCGCACGGCCTCGTCACTATGGGCTTCGGCGACGGAGGGGTAGGTCACCGCGGTCTTCAACGTGCCCGAGGGTATGTAGGGACGCTGCGGCAACAGCAAGACTGCGGCAGCGGCCGGCCGGTCGATGGTGCCCCGTCCATAGGGCCAGATTCCAGCGATGGCGCGAAACAAGGTCGACTTGCCGGAACCGGAGGGGCCACAGAGCAAGGTCCTCGTGTCTGCCTCGATCGTCAGCCGGCTGACGGAAACGATCACGCGCCCATCCGGCAGACACAACGCAAGGTCGCGCAACACAAGATCGCGTCCCAAATGCTCGGTGCGTTCAATGCGAGGCGGTTTTCTGCCAAGCCCACGCGCCGCCTCGATCGCCGAGCGGAATGTCATCAGCCGTTCGACGACGGCCCTGTACGACGCCAGCGACCGGTATCGCGCGATAAAGAAGTTGAGCGAGGTCTCGACCCGGCCAAAGGCGCCGGCCGTCTGCGTCATCTGGCCAAGGGTGATCTTGCCGAGGAAAAAGTAGGGTGCCACGATAATAAAAGGGATGACCACATTGGCCTGGAAATAGATTGCTGTAAAAGTCACGAGCTTCAGGGTGCGACCGACGATGGCGTAGAAGTTCGCCACGAGCGAGCCGAAGCGGCCGCCCAATATCCGCTTCTCGGCATTCTCGCCGCGCAGCAAAGCCACCTGCTCGCTGTATTCGCGCAGGCGGGCCAGCGTGAACCGAAAATCGGCCTCGTAGCGCTCTCGCGCGAACTCTAGCTGAATGAGCGGCTTGCCGATCAGGTGGGTCAGCCAGGTGCCGAGCAGCGAAAAGACTAGAGCCACCCAGAACGGCAGTCCGGGGACGGTGAGGTTGGTTCCCGGAACGGTGAAGTCGACAGGGATCGTCCAAAGGATGATCGCGAAGGAGACGAGTGTCGACACTGTCGATAATAGGCTAATCGAGTAGGTGTAGGTCAGGTCGAGAAAGTTGTGGATGTCTTCAGATATTCTTTGGTCGGGATTGTCCGCAGTGTGGCCGACGAGCGCCGCACGATAGAGGTTGCCGTCACCGAGCCAGAGACCGTAATAGCGCTCGGTCATCCACCGTCGCCAGCGGATCTTGAGCACCGACTCGGTGTAATACTCGACCAGGTTGCTGACGACCGCAATTGCCGCCCAGAAGCAGAATACCCCGAACAGCAGCGACCAGAACGCGGCCGAGTCCTTGTTTTGAATCGCGTTGAACCAATCGCGATTGAAGAAGCTCAGGCGAATGTTGATGCCAACTTGAAGCTGGTTGATCACGACCAGCGCGATGATCAGCAAACTGGCAAATCGCCGTTCGATCACTGGGCGCGCGCCATAACCGGCAATTTCCAGGTCCCTTCGGTCATCGGTCGCGAAATAGGGGTCGGCGAGGCGCGTAATCTGGCGGATGACCGGGATGAATGAGATCAAATGGACGAGCAGCCCGAAGAGCGCAACCGTGGTGGGAAGGCTCGCGGGCGGCATCGCTTCCGAAAGGCTTGCAGGCCACCGGCCCGTCTGCGCCGTAACATAGGCAATCCCGGTGACGACATATTCGACGGCAAAAATCGTCGAGAAGATGCGAAGGAACGGAGATATCCGGAGCGAGCGGAAGGTGGTCAGCGCCAGCATCAGGCCGACCGCGCCGATGCTCAATAGCGTCGGATCGGCCGCGACGCCGAGGAACGCATCACGGCCTGAGATGATGCTCGCTAACAAGGCGATTGCGGCAACAACAGCAACGCCGATGCTTAAAGGCTTCACGACGAGTCACTCGCCTCGTCAGTCATTACCGTTGTCCTTACCCCGCGCTCGCGGACATCGGGCTCTGTTTTTCCACAGAGTGGGCGCTTTTAGATCAGACTTCCGCTTGCCGCGCCAGGGTAGCTCTGGTCGCGCTCGGCGGCGCACGGCCCGGTGCCACCAATCCAGATGGACTGGACCTGGAAGTTCAGGCTGCTGCAAAATAATCTGGGATACGGAACCGACCTTGGGGTGGCCAATGAGTTACTGGCCGACCTGTGTTCCGGCAAGCGCGACCGTTCTGGTAACGGGCCGAATAGGTCCTGCGGGCACTGTCAAGTTGAGGCGTTTTAGTCAGAATACGCGGGCGCGAACTGTCATCATGCCGCGTTGGTGCGCACCCGCTTCTGGTCGGAAGATCCGAAGCGTCGACCGGGAGACGATATGCCGCTGGAGGTTGAAGGCATTGTGGAGCGCAACCGGCCGCCGTGTATACGAAGAAAGCGAACCGCGCCAAGCTTGAAGCCCCGGGCAGCGGCTTTTGCTGCAAGCACAAACCAGCAACAAAAGTGTCTCATTTTTGCAGCGATGGCATCCAGTGGGGCAAACGGCCCGAAAAAGCCTTGATTGTCGGTGGTGTTGTCGAAGGATGGCGTCCCCTACCGGATTCGAACCGGTGTTGCCGCCGTGAGAGGGCGGTGTCCTGGGCCTCTAGACGAAGGGGACGAGGCGTCACCGCTTAATATCGCTCGGCGCCCGCGCGATCAAGCACCGCAGCGACGGTGCTACTCGCGAAAATTCAGATATTGCAACGGCTGATCGATCTTCACGCCGCGAACGACCGCGATCGCCGCCTGAAGGTCGTCGCGTTTTTTACCGGTGACGCGCACCTCGTCGCCCTGGATCGACACCTGCACCTTGAGCTTGCTGTCCTTGATTTCGCGGATCAGCTGTCGGGCGAGATTGGCGTCGACTCCCTGGCGGATTACGATCGTCTGGCGCAGCCTGTTGCCGGAAGCCTTTTCCGGCGGCTTGTAGTCAAGCGCTGCAGCATCGACCTTGCGGCGCGCCAGGTGCACTTTCAGCAGCTCGTGCATCTGCTTTAATTTGAGCTCGTCGTCAGCGAGCAAGGTAAGCATCCCGTCCTCCCGCTCGACCGTGCATTTGCTGCCCTTGAAGTCGAAGCGCGTGTCGATCTCGCGCGTCATCCCCGCGAGCGCGTTGTCGACCTCGGCGAGGTCGATCCGCGAAACGATGTCGAAGCTCGGCACGGCGGCCCTCCGCGAAAGATCCTTGACGGTCCGATATAGCGCGTCGGCGGCTGGAAACACAGGTCTAGATTGCGTCGCGAAAGGCGCGAGCCGTGTTCGCAAGCCCGGCCTCCGTAGGCACCGGAGGCGCCCAGTCGAGCAGGGCTCGCGTCGCGCTGTCGTCGACTTGCAGCGAAAGCGTCAGGCGTGAGACGAGCGAGCCGAGAGCGGGGACGGAGCGCAACATCGCAAAGGCGGCTTCCGGTATCGCGAAGAGCCGCGCCCGACGCCCCAGCCCAGCCGCTAACCGGCAGACCAATTCTCGCGTCGAAAGATCGACGGTGTCGCGAAGCAACAGCACCCGCCCGGCGGCAGAGGGATCGATGGCGGCGCGCGCGCCGACATCGACAAGGTTGTCGAGAAAGATCAGGCTGCGGCGGTTGTCGATTCTGGCAAAAGGCAACGGGAGCCCGCTCGCGGCGAGCCGCATCAACGCTCGGAAGTTGGCTTTGACGTTCGGCCCATAAACCAGCGGCGGGCGCAAGATGACGAGCTGGAGCCCGGTTTCTTGTGCTGCCGCCGACAGGAACCTCTCATTAGCCAGCTTGGCGCGCCCATAAGCATCGCGAGGCAATGGCGGGTCGGTCGGGCGAAACGGGACTCCCGGCGCCGTCACCGCACCCATTGCTCTGACCGAACTCATGTAAACCAATCGCTGCACTCCGCTGGCCGCGGCGGCGCGCGCCAACGCTGCAGCCGCTTGCCGCGCAGCCTCCGGCGCTCCCCGATCGGCGAGATGGATCACGATGTCGGCAGCGGTGAGGTGAGACGACCAGTCTGTCTGCGGGCCGATGTCGCCAATCGGTCGAACTTCGACATCCGGCATCGCTTCCGCCGGGCCACGCGTTATGCCCAGAACATCGTGGCCGCGCGCAACGAGGCCCCGGCACATTGCGGCGCCCATAAAGCCCGCCGCACCGGTCACCAGAATGCGCGCCAGGTCCGATCCTCCGACCCTCAGCCTGCGGCCGGATGGCGCAAGCGATTTCGGCGCAAATGCATTAAAGAGGCGCCGGTAGCAACGCAAGGCCGGGCCAAGCCGCGTGGTCCTCCCCGATCCCGTACCCCCGTTGTCGTCGCCATTGCCATCGGCGGTGGCTAACGGCGGGCGGCGGCCAAAGCTTCTCTTTCTGGTGACCGAGGATTGGTATTTTTGCTCACACCGTCTGCCGGTCGCTCGAGCTGCGCGCGAGGCTGGTTTTGAGGTGGTCGTCGCGACGCGGGTGCACGCGCATGGGAAAGCGATCCGCGACGAGGGCTTCGCCTTGCGCCCGATCGCTTGGCGGCGGCGGGGCGATGGGCTCCTCGGCGCCGCGCGGGCGATATCCGCGATTTTCCGGCTCTACCGCCGCGAGCGGCCCGACATCATCCACCATGTCGCGCTGAAGCCGGTGCTGTTCGGCGGCATCGCCAGGCGGCTCGCCTTTGCGCACTCGGCCGATGCCCCGGCCTTGGTCGATTCGGTGATGGGTCTGGGCTCCGGTTTTTCGCGCACCACGATGGCCGCAAGGCTGTACCGACAGCCGCTCGGCCTGGCGCTCCGCCTGGTGGCTGGCAGGAGCGGCGGCTGGACAGTTGTGCAGAACCCGGAAGACCGTGCCGCTCTGTCGGAGCTCGGGATCGAGGTCGGGCGGATCGCGCTGATCCGGGGATCGGGGGTGGATATCAGCCGCTTTGTGCCGCTGCCCGAGCCGAGCGGCGATGCCGTGGCTGTCGCCCTTGTCTCGCGCATGCTGCGCGACAAAGGCGTGCTCGATGCGGCCGCGGCAATCCGCCGACTGCGGGCACAGGGCCTCGCGATCGAGCTTTTGCTCGCCGGGCCGACCGATCCCGACAATGCGAACTCGCTGACCCCGGAGATGCTTCGTTCGCTCACCGCCGAACCCGGGATCGAGTGGCTGGGTCCCGTCGCCGATGTGCGTACAGTGTGGCGCCGCGCGGCGATCGCGGTGTTGCCGTCGACCTATGGCGAGGGGGTGCCCAAGACCTTGCTCGAAGCGGCCGCCTGCGGCCGGCCGCTGGTCGCCGCCGATGTGCCGGGCTGCCGCGAGGTGGTCCGCCCACACGAAACCGGCATCCTCGTGCCGCCGCACGATGTCGACAGACTGGCCGAGGCGATCGCGGCCCTCGCCGGCGATCCGGCACGGCGCGCTGCGCTGGGTCGGGCCGGCCGGAAGTTGGTAGAGTGTCGGTTCACTGACGACATCGTCGCCCGCGAGACCCTCGCCCTCTATCGCACCGTCCTCGCGGAACGTGGATTTTTCCCGGCTGTGCGGGAAAAACCGGGTAAAAAATCGCTGTCGAATGCAAAACCGAGCTAATCATCATTTCTAATCAGTCCTTTATGAAACATTCCCGGTTCGACCGAACCGGGAATTCAGCTGCAGCGATCCGGGAACCAAAACCATTAACCGGGAAATAACCGGGAATCGGTGGAGTCCCGTGAAAGTCAGCCCTTATTTATGCGCTAATAGTACGATTCGATCTTGACGCCAGGATGGCAAAGCCGGTGCTACCGGTTATTAACCTCGAATTTTCTAGATATTTATCCGGTCTTCGACGATTCTCGGCAGACCTGCTCTGATCTGGCGAGAACCGGCATCCATGCTCGAGCTCTTTCTTATGCGAACCGTGTTGCGGGCGATTTCGACGGTGCTCGGCGGATTTGGTGTCTTTTATCTGATCTTGACCTGGTCAGCCCCCACCCTTTGGGGCATCGCGCTCGTCCTTATCGGCGCGGCGTCGGGCATCGTCTACTGGCTCGATCAGTGACGACCTAGTATCTCGTTGCGAAAGTCAACGTATGCCACTCCACCCTGTTCGTCGTCGCCGCGCAAGCGGGCATTCAGGGCAGTCTCCGAGCGTTGGCCCTTTCGCGGGCATGACGAAAAGTTGGGAGCACATACACTAACTTCTGTAGCTAGGTACGCTTCGCATAATCGGCGGCCGTGTCGCCGTGACGACAGCAGGTCCCAGCTGGCAGGCACGAGTGGCAGGTGGTATGAGGCGAGAAGCACCTCGACGCCCGCGAGGTGTTGAAGACCGCGGCGTGATCGAAAGAAATTTAGGTCACTGAGCCGCCGCCGTCGCCTGATTGCCTCGGCTGCCTATCACCGCATCGTCTTCTCGGGTCAGGACATAGAGGAGGTCCATCGCCTCGGAAGTTGGCTGATCGCCGGCACCACCATGCCGCTGACCTTCGGGCTCAGCGGCGACCTCTATGTCGTCATCACAAAGATTGCGGCCTCCGCGAGGATCGGCACGTTGAGCGCGAGCGCCGCCCTCGTTCTCCTGGTCGGTCTCCGGCACGTCTTGCCCGCCTTCATCCTGTTGCGGCGCCTTGCAAACTCCAAACCGATCGTCGGGCGAAGATATCCGGATCCGGCCCCTCGTTGACCTGATCGGACAGCAGGCGAAAGCCCGCCACCCCCACGATTCGGACGGCTGGCGCGGTAGCGGAATGCCGTTGCAGGTTTCGCCTCGACCGCGCAAGGTGACGACAGAAGAGCGGCTGACGGTAGCCGCCACCACGTCGAGGAGGCCGCGATGGCGACGATCACCGGCGAGAAACGCTACGCGCTCGGCTGGATCAACGAGCAGGCGCCGCATTTTTCCGATTTTCATGTCAGGATCTGGAACTGGGCCGAGCCGGCCTGGCGCGAGTACAAATCGGCGAAGGCCTATTGCGAGCTGCTGCGCGCCGAGGGCTTTGCCGTCGAGGAAGCCTCGGGAGGGATGCCGACCGCGTTCTGCGCGCGCTGGGGCGCCTCCGGCCCGGTGCTCGGCGCCTATGCCGAATATGACGCGGTGCCGGGCAATTCGCAGCAGGTCGTCCCCTACCGGGCGCCGCGGGCCGGGCTGCATCCCTGGGCGGCGGGGCACACCGACCCGCATTCGGCCCTCGGCACGACGGCACTCGCCGGCGTGCTGGCGGCAAAGGCGGCGATGGAGCGGTTCGGCCTCGCCGGGACCTTGCTGTTTTTTGGCGAGCCGGCCGAAAAGGTCTGTGGCTCAAAGCCGGTGCACGCCGCCAAGGGCTATTACGACGGCGCCGACGCCTTCATCTCCTATCACCCGCATTTCACTAACACCGCGATCCGCGACACCCAGTGCGGCTCCTATTGGAGTGCCGTCTTCACCTTCGAGACCACCGAGCCCGAGAAGTGGATCGACAAGAGCCTGGTCCCGACGACGCACACCTCGCATGCAGCGGCGCGGTGCCCCGGAGCGATCGATGCGCTCTGTCTGATGTACACGACGACCAAATACACCAAGGAGGCGATGTTCCCGCACACCGGCACCTGGACCCTGAACGAGTTTGTGCTGGTCGGCGGCGATGCGACCTCCGACAATCTACCGCCGCGCTTCAGCCAGATCCAGTATGCCTGGCGCTCGCCGAGCCTCGGCATCCAGCAGCAGATCTACAATGTGCTCGAACAGAACGCCCGGCACGTCGCGGCGATGACCGGCTGCCGCGCCTCGGTGCGCTGGGTCACCAAGACCCGCGTCGGCCTCACCAACCACGCAATGACGGATCTGACCTTTGGCAACATGGACCTGGTCGGCCCGCCGCGTTTGTCCGACGAGGCGCGCGACTTCGCGCGGCAGATCCAATCCAATCTCGGCTTGGCACCGATGGCGAACCCGTTCGTCGACGACAACGAGCGGCTGATGCCGCCCAGTGAATACGAGGCCCGGCTGCGCCGCGCCTTACCGGAATGGCAGACCCACTACACCTCGGACGACTATGTCGACTACACTTGGCACGCGCCGACCGTGCGGCTCTTGACGATGCGGCCGCGTCTGCGCCCGCCGAGTTCCGACTATGAATACCCGGCCTGGACGCATAACGCGCTGGGCGGGCTGCCGGCGGCGATCAACCCCGGCATCTTCCTCGGCGCCAAGACGATCGCCGCGACCCTCATTGACCTGCTGACCGAGCCGGCTCTGCTGCAGCAGGCCCAAGACGAGTTCCGCGATCGCACCGGCGGCGGCATCGGCGGCGCGAAGTGGGTGGCGCCACTGCTTCCGAAGGATTTTGCGCCGCCGGTCGACCTGCGCTGGCCCGAATACATCCAGACCGCACGCGGCGAGGAATGGTGGATCCCGACTCCGGCGTCAGGGTCCGGCGCCGGCGAGCCGCTCTCATAAGTGAAAGGGCATTGCTTTCCAAAGCAAACGCCCGCTCGGCGGGCCTACGCCGGGCTAGGCCTTTGCTGTGATCACCGCCCGGACCGGGACCTACGGGAAAGGGTATGCAGAGCCCCGCTGCAGAATCGGATCAACGACTACCGCGATGCTCGAGCTTCAGGCGCGCTCCTCGTGAGTATCTAAGATCTGTGAGGAGGTGCTATCCCATACGGGGCGGGATTTACGGTCGGATGGACCGGGCTGCCCGCCGGCGTGTGCGCATTCAGTCAGGACATCCGCCGGCCAGCTTCGGGCGCAGTGAACTTTTCATGGGCCAGCATCAAGTCCAAACTGGCGAGCGGACAAGCGCTATTTCTGGGACTGCTGTGTCTGCTCTGGCATCGGGCGGTCAAAAAGGCGTCGCAGCTCGGTCTTGGCTGCTTCTAGCACCCGCTTGCGCGATGCCGGGAGGTTTTCGCCGGCTCGGTTGATGTAAAAGTTCAGCATCGACATCGCCGACTGGAATGGGCTCGCTTTGCGGCGCTGGCTGTGCTCGGCCGAACGCTTCAGCGAGGCGGCGATGCGTTTTGCGCTGCGCGACTTGAAGATGTTTTCTTCGAGGTCGAGCACGTCGCTGGTTTCCGTCACCTTGCCCGACCATTTGCGCCCGGACTGCTGCCTCGCCATCGATTCTCCTCCTTTTCGTGACAAGAAAACTGCCGCGGATGAGGTTACGTTCCTGACGGAGGTACCAATTGCCTCGAGTGCAGGAGGAGGCGGCTTCGACGACCTCTCATTACAGACCAGCGTTGAGACGCCGGTATCTGATTTCCCGCTGGAGACGGGCCGAAGCCCGCCGCTATGGACGGCAAGTTATTGAGATGACTTCCTCATCGGCGGTTTAAGCCCCAATCGCACAAGAGTGGTGCAATCGACCGCGGCGCTGCGCAGCGGGACTTGGCCGCCTCCTTATGGAGTGACCGCGGAACCGCACCACATCCGCGATGGTTTTCTCAAGAGACCGACGCCTTGGCTGAGAGGAGGACACGTTGATTGCTGTCGTCACCGGAGCCAGCGCAGGCGTCGGCCGAGCAACTGCGCTAGAGTTTGCCCGCAAGGGCGTGGACATCGCGCTCCTCGCTCGCAACGAAGGACGGCTCGAGGCGGCTGCCGAGGAGGTTCGCGGACAAGGTGTCAAGGCCCTGCCGATTGTGGGCGACGTTGCCGATGCCGACGCGGTCGAGGCAGCTGCCACTCGTATCGAAGGCGCTTTGGGACCGATCGACATTTGGGTCAACAACGCGATGGCGACGATCTTTGCGCCAATCGGTCGGCTCACTGCGGAGGAGTTCCGCCGCGCCACCGAAGTTACCTATCTCGGGCAGGTTTATGGGACGATGGCGGCACTGTCGCGCATGCGTAAGCGTGACCATGGAACAATCATCAATGTCGGCTCGGCGCTCGCCTATCGGGCGATCCCGCTGCAATCGGCCTATTGCGGCGCGAAATACGCGGTGCGCGGCTTTACCGACGCGGTCCGCACGGAGCTGATCCATGACGGCAGCCCGATCCGGCTGCTCATGGTTCACCTCCCGGCGGTCAACACCCCGCAATTCGACTGGGCGCTAAACAAGCTTGGCAAGCGGCCGCAGCCGGTGCCGCCGATCTTTCAGCCTGAGGTAGCAGCGCGCGCGATCGTCGAAGCTGCACTCAATCCGGATCGGCGCGAGGTCTGGGTCGGGCTGCCGACGGCGATGACGATCATTGCCAACAAGCTGGCACCGGGTCTGCTCGATCGTTATCTGGCCAGAACCGGATATGCCGGCCAGCTGACGGACGACCCGGTTCCCGGAGATGCGCCAGCCAACCTGTTCAAGACCGCAGAGGGCGATTTCGGTGCCCATGGCCGCTTCGACAGCCGTGCCTTGCCCGTGTCTTATCTGGCTATCGCGTCCCGGCATCGCGGCGCACTAACGCTCGGGCTATTGGGTCTCGGGTGCATCGGACTTACGGCGCTTCTGACGCGCCCACGGGATCGAATGGAAGCACAGTTGTAGCCCGTAGGTAGTGCGCCCAGGTCAGAAGAAAAATACAGGGATCGCCAGCCAAAAGAACCCGGCGACCGGCAAAGACCTAAAACAGCGACGCGTTGATCGTCGATCGTATGTAGGTTACGGGCGGCTGATCGTCCGCCACTCGATTCCAACGACCCCGGGTGCTCTACAGAGCTCGTGCACCAGGTCGAGTGCCCTTTGTACCGACTGCGCCGCGTGCCATCGCACCTCGTACCGCAACGTGCAGAGCTGACCATGGTCGCTAAAGGCGGCCGAACGGGGATGCACCGCGAAGCCGGCGACGACAAATTGCGACATAATTCGCTGCTCGATGGCAGCCCCAGGTTCAAAGGCCAAGACGAGCTCGGCGCGGTGCTCCCGATCGATGTAACGGAGCTCGATCCATTTGAGGCACCACAGCACGACGAGTGCTAGGCCCAGCGCCGCAAGGCCGAGCGCGATTTGGCCGCCGCCAAAGCACAGGCCCATCATTGTGACATACCAGAGGGTCGCGGCGGTGGTGACGCCTTGCACCAGATTATCGCGGCGGACGATGGCACCGGCGCCGATAAACCCCATTCCCGACAAAACGCCGAGCGGCAACCGCATCAAATCGAGCACGACAAACGAGTCGCTCGGTTTTCCGGCGCTCGGCAGGAGCAAATTGACTTGGATCATCGCGATCGCGGCGGCGAGCGCGACCAGCATCGTCGTTCGCAAACCGACCGGCCGATCGAGCTC
Organism: uncultured Alphaproteobacteria bacterium; assembly: GCA_963703745.1. Classification (GTDB taxonomy): domain Bacteria; phylum Pseudomonadota; class Alphaproteobacteria; order ATCC43930; family CGMCC-115725; genus AP-15. The sequence continues at coordinate 513,429 of CAVPFL010000007.1, forward strand.
GCCACGATTGACCCCTATGGCTGCGCTAGCAATCGCGGTCAGAGCCAGACGGAGCGCGATTGCTGGCCACTCGATTTCGGTCGGCATAACATTGCCCTTGGGGCTACCCGCCGCCGCGTTGCAGCACCGGCCCGTAAAGACGCAGAGCAGTGTTGATCAATGCCAGGTGGCTGAGTGCTTGTGGAAAATTGCCTAGCATTCGTTGTTGCCGCACATGCCACTCTTCGGACAGCAGGCCGACATCATTGCGCAAGGCCAATACCCGTTCGAAATAAGCACGTGCCTCGGTCGTCCGGCCCTGCATTTCGAGACAATCGGCAAGCCAGCAGGTGCAAGCGATGAATGCGCCTTCGTCCGGGCCATCGCCGCGGCTCCATCGCCTAACTAGGCTGTCTTCGACCAACTCCCTTTCAATCGCCGCGATCGTGCCGGCGATCCGCGTGTCATTGATCGGCAGGAACCCGACGAGCGGGAGCAACAGCAGGCTCGCGTCGAGCGCTTCCGATCCGAACGATTGGACGAAGCTGTTGCGCGTGGCGTTGAAACCGTCACGGCAGATCCGGCGATGAAGGTCGCGACGCAGCTGTTCGAGGTCCTGGCGACAAACTGCACCGGATATCTTTCGAACTTGCGCGAGCTTTAGAAAGCGATCGATCCCGGCCCAGGCCATCACCTTCGAATAGGTGAAGTGTTGAGCCGGTCCCCGCGTCTCCCAAATGCCCTGATCCGGGTGGTCCCAAACCTTTTCGAGATGCGAGACGATCGCCGTTTCGGTCGCCATTTCCGTGGATCGGCCGGTAATCCCTGACCGCTCGAATAGATGCAGCGAATCAAGGACCTCGCCATAAATGTCGAGCTGGAACTGCTCTGCTGCTGGGTTGCCGACCCGCACCGGAGTTGCCCCTTCATATCCTGGAAGCCAGGGAACGTCGCGGTGGCCGATATGCCGCGACCCATCTCCCCGGAACATCGTCCGCAGCCGTTCCGGCACTCCAGCCGCGGCGCGCAGCAGCCAGTCGCGCCACGCGCGCGCCTCACCGTGATAGCCGGCGTTGAGGAAAGCCGACAGTGCGAAGGTCGAGTCGCGCAACCAAGTGTAACGGTAGTCCCAGTTCTTATCACCCCCCGGTACCTCGGGAAGCGAGGTGGTCGGCGCAGCTATGATGCCGCCGGTCTCGGCATCGGTCAGCGCCTGCAAGGTAATCAGCGAGCGCTTAACCGCCCCTGGCCAGTCAGTGGGAGTAGTGAACCGATCCGCCCATTCCTGCCAGTATCTTGCGGTCGCCGCGATCGCGGCCGTGGTATGGATCGGAGGCGGCTCAGGCTCATACGAATGACCGTATTGCAAAATGAAAGTGAGGCTCGCGCCGACGCCGATCGCAAAGTCGCAGACGATACTGTCATTCTCGCACACGATGTCGATCGGCGAGCGGAATACTACGAGATCCGGTCCAACGATGCCGTGCGCCAAGCGCGGCCCGACCTGGAGACGCGGCGGAATACTGCCGTAGTCAAAACGCAGCGCCAGAGCGAGGGCCATCCTTACCTCGCCGGCTTCGCCGGTAACCTGGCGAATAATCGCGCGGTGCGGGGTGCCGATCGGCATCAGATCGGCGACACAGACGACACCAGCCGCTGTTTCATGGCGGGTTTCGAGAATCAAAGTATCGTCGCGGTAGCGTCGCCACGTGCGGCGCGGTTGGTCCCGGGGAGCGATGCGCCAGCTTCCATGAGGCGCGTCTCCGAGCAGGGCGGAGAAGCAAGCGTCACTGTCGAAATGTGGCCAGCACAGCCAGTCGATCGCCCCATCACGCGCCACCAACGCAGCGCTGCGGCGGTCCCCAATCAAGGCATAGTCTTCGATCCTCTTGCTCACCTCAGGCGACTCCGTGACGGCGGGAACCGCTACCATCGACGCAACGTTGAACGGATTATCAAGGCCAGTGGTTTCGTGTGGCCTTCCGATCAACTCTCACGGCGAGGACAAGACCCTATGGCCATGACCGTCGGCGACTTCTTTATCGACCGTCTTCATCAGTGGGGTGTGAGACGGATTTACGGCTATCCCGGCGACGGCATCAATGGCGTGTTCGGTGCGCTGCAGCGAGCCGAAGGCAAGATCGAATTCATCCAGGTCCGGCATGAGGAGATGGCCGCCTTCATGGCCTCGGCACATGCCAAATTCACCGGCGAGCTCGGGGTCTGCATCGCCACGTCGGGACCTGGCGCGGCCCATCTGGTCACTGGACTTTACGACGCGCAGCTCGACCACATGCCGGTACTGGCCATCACCGGCCAACAGGCGCGGATGGCGCTCGGCGGTCATTACCAGCAGGAGGTCGATCTTCCGGCGATGTTGAAGGACGTTGCCGGCGCGTTCGTCCAGACTGCGATGGTGCCGGCGCAGGTGCGCCACATGACCGACCGTGCCGTGCGTATCGCGACCGCCCGGCGGCGGGTGACCGCGATGGTATTCCCCAATGACCTGCAAGACCTCGAATACGCGGAGCCGCCGCGGGCGCACGGCACGTTGCATTCGGGCGTCGGCTATCAACCACCCAAGGTCGTCCCTTACGATCAGGACCTGCGCAAGGCTGCCGAGGTGTTGAACGCCGGCAAGAAGGTCGCGATCCTGGTCGGAGCCGGGGCGCTCAAAGCCACCGACGAGGTCATCGCGGTGGCCGACCGGCTTGGCGCCGGCGTCGCCAAAGCGTTGCTAGGCAAGGCTGCTCTACCCGACGACCTGCCTTGGGTCACCGGGTCGATCGGCCTGCTCGGCACCAAGCCGAGCTGGGATCTGATGAACGAGTGCGACACCCTGCTGATGATCGGCTCGGGCTTCCCATATTCGGAATTCCTGCCCAAAGAGGGGCAGGCGCGCGCGGTACAGATCGACATCGAGCCGGAAATGCTGAGCCTGCGCTATCCGATGGAAGTCAACCTGGTCGGCGACGCGGCAGAGACGTTGCGTGCGCTTCTGCCCCTGCTGGAAGAGCGGTCGGACCACGCTTGGCGCAAGCGCATCGAAGGCTGGACGCGGAAATGGTGGGAGGTATTGGAAGATCGGGCAATGCAGCCTGCCAAACCGATCAACCCGCAGCGCGTTGCCTGGGAATTGTCACCGCGCCTTCCCGAACGGGCGATCATCACCAGTGATTCCGGGTCCTGCGCCAATTGGTATGCGCGCGACCTGAAGATCAGGCGTGGCATGAGGTGCTCGCTGTCGGGTGGTCTCGCTTCGATGGGTGCCGCCGTGCCTTACGCGATCGCCGCCAAGTTCGCCCATCCAGAGCGGCCGGTCATCACACTCGTCGGTGACGGCGCCATGCAGATGAACAATATGGCCGAGCTGATCACCGTCGCCAAATACTGGCGGCAATGGAAGACCCCGCGCTGGATCTGCGGTGTCTTCAACAACGAGGATCTCAACCAGGTCACCTGGGAGCAGCGGGTCATGGAAGGCGACCCGAAGTTCAACGCGTCGCAACGCATCCCCAATGTCCCCTACCATAAATTCGCCGAGCTACTTGGCCTGAAGGGGATCTTTGTCGACAACCCCGATCGGGTTGCTCCGGCTTGGGAAGAGGCTCTCGCGGCAGACCGGCCGGTCGTCGTCGAATTCAAGACCGATCCCGAGGTGCCGCCCCTGCCGCCGCATATCACGCTGAAGCAGGCGAAGGCCTTTGCCGAGGCGCTGATCAAGGGTGATCCGGAGGAAGGTGGGGTCATAGCCGGCACCGCGCGACAGGTTCTATCATCGATCCTTCCCGGAAAATCGGACAAGTGATGTCTCGCGAAGCGCCGCTTACGCGAGTTGCTGCGGCGGCCTATGAAATCCCGACCGACGCGCCCGAGGCAGACGGAACGCTCGAATGGGACCGCACGGTTCTGGTGGTGGTCGAGATCGAGGCCGGTGGCCAGACCGGCCTCGGCTACACCTACGCCGAAGGGTCGATCGTACAGCTTATCGAGGGCAAGCTTGGCTCAGTGATCTCTGAGCGTTCGGCCTTCGACATTGCTGGCGCCAATGGCGCTCTGTGGCGCAGCATTCGCAATCTCGGCCGTAGCGGATTGGTGGCGACGGCGATCTCTGCCGTCGATGCTGCGCTATGGGATTTGAAGGCCAAGCTCCTCGGGACATCGGTGGCGGCGTTGCTCGGCTGCTGCCGTGAGACAGTGTCGATCTACGGCAGCGGCGGGTTTACGACCTATGCCGACAAGCAACTGCGCAACCAGCTGTCCGGTTGGACAGAACGCGATGGCTGCCGTTGGGTCAAAATGAAAATCGGGAGCGACCCGGCGTGCGACCCCGAACGTGTCGCGGTAGCACGCGACGCGATTGGTGATGCCGGCCTGTTCGTCGATGCCAACGGCGCGTTTGCGGCAAAACAGGCCCTGGCCTTAGCCGAGCGTATCGCCGAACACGACGTCAGGTGGTTCGAGGAGCCGGTCACCTCCGACGATGTCGTCGGGCTGGCGCTGGTGCGCGATTGCGCCCCTGCCGGGATGGATATTGCTGCCGGCGAGTATGGCTACAACCTTGACGATTTCCGGCGTCTGCTGGAGCTGCCCTCGATCGATGTGCTGCAAGCCGACGTGACGCGTTGCGGTGGTATCACCGGCTTTATGCAGGTCGCGGCATTGTGCGAGGCAAGGCATATCGAGCTGTCGGGGCATTGCGCGCCTGCCCTGCATCTGCATGCCGCCTGCGCGGCGCCGCGGCTGCGGCACCTCGAATGGTTCCACGACCATGTGCGCATTGAGCGCATGTTGTTCGACGGTGCGCCCGAGCCCCGTGACGGCGAGATTGCGCCCGATTTTTCGCGTCCGGGATTTGGTCTCGTCTTTAAAAAACGTGACGCAGAGCGCTTCCGCATCGGATAAAGAGAGTTGGCTAATATCCAGATATCGGCCGGGGTCGGCTTTGTGGCGCTAGCCGCTGCGGGTGCGGTCGCAGTGCTCGCGAACGCGCAGCGGCGGCATCTCATCAGGCCTGCCCTACCGCCAGCCGAGACGACATCAGGGCGAAATCAGGCGGCGCGGAAAGTAAACCGCGCGTCCTCCTTGTTGGCGGGTGCGGTCTTGGCAGACAGCGCGGTCGAGCATTATCGCGGATCGTTTCACAACAAGGCTATGTACCTGCCGCTCGCAATTTCGGCGCAAGCATTGGGCGCCGGCGTTCAGGGGATGGTCGCGCGAGAGGGAGGCGCCGATGTCCGCCGCGAGGCCAGCCATCAGCTCGCTGTGGTCAACGGCGCTGCCGGGCTCGGGTTTCACGTTTACAATATCGCCAAGCGGCCGGGCGGCATCAGCTGGCTGAACCTGTTTTACGCAGCACCGTTCGGCGCACCGGCAGCGCTGTCGCTGTCTGGGATGTTTGGTCTATTGGCGGAGCGCATACGCGCGGGTGGCCCGGCCGTCGGCGGCGTCATGCCGAGCCGCGCTACCGCTTGGCTCACCGCCGCCGGCCTCCTCGGCACCGCCGGCGAAGCGGGCCTGATGCATTTTCGCGGCGCTTTCCACAATCCGGCAATGGTAATCCCGGTTACCCTGCCTCCGGTCGCTGCGGCGCTGCTGGCCGGTGCCACGGTCAAGCCGTGTTTGGCGGCACCGGCGCGTTGGTCGTTGCGACTATTGGTGGCGGTCGGGTTTATCGGCTCCGCGTTCCACGCCTATGGCATCCACCGGAACATGGGTGGTTGGCGCAACTGGTCACAGAACCTGTTGAACGGCCCCCCTTTGCCGGCTCCGCCGGCTTTCACGGCGTTGGCCACCGCCGGGCTCGGTGCACTCGACCTGATCAAGGGAGAGCCATGAGCGAGCACTTTCCTGGCTACGATGTCCTCGCCAAACGGCACACGCCGTCCTGGAACGAGAAGACGCGCCAGGTCATCGACGGACGCCTCGCCCTGCCGCGCGAGCCGCGCTACCTGTCGCACGAAGAATGGCGGGTCCTAGAGGCGATCTGTGGCCGCATCGTTCCCCAGCCCCGGACACGACCGCCAGTTCCGCTCGCAGCGATGGTCGACGCAAAGCTCTTCGAGAACCGCGGGGACGGCTATCGCGATTATCGTCTGCCAGCACTGCGTGAAGCATGGCGGCGCGGGCTTCGCGCGATCGATGCCGAGGCGCGGCGCCGGCACAATGTCGACTTTGCCGCGCTCGATGCGGCCGAGCAAGACGCCTTGCTGCGGGCGGCCCAGCAGGGCACGCTGTCCGACGGCGGATGGGACGGCATGCCACCCGCGATCTTTTTCGCCAAACGGCTGCTGCCGGACATCGTCACCCTTTATTACGCCCACCCGACCGCCTGGAACGAGATCGGCTTTGGCGGTCCAGCCAGCCCGCGGGGCTATGTTCGGATGGATTTCGACCGCCGCGATCCGTGGGAAGCGGCCGAGGCCAAGCCTGGGCATGAGATCGAAGCGGCGCGAGAGAATGCACGTGTCGGATGACCCGCAACAAATCCCGCGGGGCAAAAACGGCCGCGCGCCCGACGTTCTCCGGGTCGGCGGGTGGGTCCCGATGCGGGAATACCGCGATGACGAGGCGGTCGATTTCGCCATCGTCGGCACTGGCGCTGGCGGCGGCACCTTAGCCTGCCGGCTCGCCGAAGCCGGGTTCTCCGTGGTAGGCCTCGACGCCGGACCGTGGTGGCGGCCGCTCGAGGATTTCGCCTCGGACGAATTGCACCAGCACAAGCTTTATTGGACCGGAGAGCGGATCTGCGACGGCGCCGACCCATTGCAGCTCGGCGCCAACAACAGCGGCCGATCAGTCGGCGGCAGCACCGTACATTTTGCGATGGTCTCACTGCGCTTTCGGCCGGAATGGTTCAAATCAAAAAGCCAGCTGGGCTATGGTGCTGACTGGCCGGTCGATTGGCGCGAGATGTGGGATTATTACGGCGAGGTAGAACAGGCGCTGAAGATATCCGGCCCTGTCAACTATCCGTGGGGACCCAAGCGGCCCCGCTATCCCTATCGCGCGCATGAATTGAACGCAGCCGCGGTGGTCCTGGCTAAGGGCGCTAAGGCGGTCGGGATCCAATGGGCGCCGACGCCGCTGGCAACTATCTCGGCGCCCCGCGGTTTGTCTCACCCTTGCGTCTATCGCGGATTCTGCGTTGTCGGCTGCGCGACGAATGCGAAGCAGAGCGCTCTTATCACTTGGATCCCGCGCGCCGTCGCCGCCGGCGCCGAGATTCGCGACCTCGCAATGGTCGGCAGGATCGAGACCGATGCAAAGACTGGCCTTGCCACCGGTATTCATTATCATCGCGAGGGCCGCTGGCGCTTCCAGCGGGCGCGCAACGTCGTCGTCGCCGGCTACGCGATCGAGACTCCCAGGCTCCTGCTGAATTCGGCCGATCTGCGCCATCCCGACGGCCTCGCCAACAGCTCCGGCTTGGTTGGGCGTAATCTGATGGTGCAGGCCAATCAGGCGGTCTACGGCACGATGGAGCAGGAAATCCGCTGGTATAAAGGGCCGCCGTCGCTCGCGATCACCGAGCATTGGAACTACGAGGATGAGGGCAAGGATTTCTTCGGCGGCTATTGCTTTATGAGCGACGGCCCGCTGCCGTTGATCTGGGGCGGCATCGTCAGCGGCGAGCGCAGCCTGTGGGGTACCGCGTTGCGCGAAGAGATGGCGAAATACAACCATCAGGCAGGGCTCAAGCTGGTCGGCGAGGTCTTGCCCGACGAGCGCAATACAGTGACGCTCTCTGACGAGACCGACGATTTCGGCCTCAAGATCCCACGCGTAACGTTTTCCTATGGTGACAACGATAAGCGGCTAATCCGCCACGCGCTGCGGCAGATGCATGAATGTCTTGCCGCCGGCGGCGCGCGCAATCTGTGGGATCAGAACAACGACACTTGCCACCTGCACGGAACCGCTCGTATGGGCGACGACCTGCGCACCAGCGTCGTCAATGGCGATTGCCGCAGCTGGGATATTCCCAATCTTTGGGTATGCGACGGCTCGGTGTTCCCGACCGTCGGCGGCGTCAACCCATCACTGACGATCCAGGCGCTCGCCTGCCGCGCCGCCGACCGTATTCGCGCCCTGGCGGCTCGTGGCGAGCTTTAGAGATGAAACAATCGACTGCTCGGTGTCTCCGGGACCTTGCTGGACCTGCTGACCGAGCCGGCTCTGTTGAAACAAGCGCAAGACGAATTCGCCGAACGCACCGGCGGCGGGGTCGGCGGCACCAAACGGGTGGCACCGTTGCTGCCCAAGGATTTCCCGCCGCCCATCGATCTGCGCTGGCCCGAATACATCCAGACCGCGCGCGGTGAGGAATGGTGGATCCCGACCCCTGTGCTCGGCTCCGGCGCCGGCGATCCGCTCTGAGCGGATCTCTTCGATCTCGCCGCGTTTTACTTATTTCGCGACCAGTACTCGGCCGACGCGGGAAACACAGTCTGGCAACGCGTCGCCTGGGCCGGCCCGTCGAGCGTGTCGGCGGCCGCGCGCCAGACCGCGTAGTGCGGTGCGGCCCGATGCGCCTCCAGTGCGGCCTGGTCGCGGTAGACTTCGTAGAAGTAATAGACGTTCGGGTCCTGCTCGTCCTGCAGGACGTTGAAGCGCATGCAGCCCGGCTCGTCCCCCTCCGACCCGAGAGCGTCCACCTCGATCGCCTTCAGGAAGCGCTCGCGTCCCTCCGGCTTTACCCTGACCTTGACCCACATCGCCAGCATGCGGTCCCCTTTCTCTCGGCAAGTGGTTTCGCACGGGAACCACCGCGCTCCGGCACGCGGCCCCGGAATGTGCACCTTACGCAAGCAGCGGCGGGGATGTCAACTCTGACCCCAATTTTCCCGAATATGAGGCTTCAATTCGAAAGCGGAGCCGGATAGCGCGGCTTCGCAACCGCGGAGGCCGCGATGGTCTCACTCACTCAGTTCGTCGTTTGGATAATCGTTGGTCTGCTCGGAGGAAGCATCGCCGGGCTGATCATCAGACGGGAACGCCGGGGCTTTGGTGTTTGGCGGAACCTGGGGCTGGGCTTGGTCGGCGCGCTTGTCGGCGGTCTTCTATTCTGGATGCTAGGGCTATTTCCCGGACTCGACAGTGTGCGGATCTCGTTGCGAGACGTCGTCGCGGCGATCGTCGGATCGTTTATCGTCCTCGGGGCGCTATGGCTTTGGCAACGCTGGAAGGGGCCGTCCTGAGGAGACCCCCGGGCCGAGAACGGCTCGCTCTGGCTCGCCGGGCGCCTCCGCAGGGTTGATCAAGCCGCATCGGAGAGTTGCGTAGATCGGCATAGGATGCCCGTGATGGGCTCGATAAAGTAAATGCGCCACGAGGAGATCTGAGCGGAGGATAGGTTATGCAGTACCAGCGCATTTCGGCCGATTGTCATCTCGACATGATCTGGCTGCCGCCTGATCTGTTCACCGCGAACGCGTCGAGCAAGCTCAGGGACCAGATGCCCTATGTCGACAAACGGCCGGACGGGACCGAGCGCTGGATCGACAACAACGGAGCCGATTATGGCAAGCCCGGCGGTGTCGGCGCCGTCGGCTCGGAATACGTTCCCGGCAAGCAATTGCGCGTCGACAAGATGCACGAGGCAGGGCTCTACGACGACTACGTCAAAAAAGGCCACCGCCGGCCCGGCGATCCGCACCTGCGGGTCAAGGAGATGGACCGCGACGGCATCGACGCCGAGGTCATCTACGGCATCCTCGCCGCCTGCGCGAAGATCAAGGATCCCGAGGCCGCCGACGAGATGCTGCGCATCTACAACGATTTCCAGCACAGCTTCTCGAGCACCTATCCCGACCGCATGATCGGGCTGGCCTGCCTGCCCTACAGCAATATCGAGGGGGCCGCGGCGGAGGTGCGGCGCGTCGCCAAGCTGGGCATGAAGGGGGTCGAGCTGTCTTGTTCCTGGCACATGACGCCGATGTGGCACCCGATGTGGGACCCGCTATGGGAAGCGGTCAACGAGACGCAATTGCCGCTGCACTTCCATACCTTCCCGGCGACCGATCCCGAGCTGCGCAAGTCTCTGGAACCGACGATTGCACGGCGGATGACCTATAGCGGCTTGTGCCGGTTCCAGATGACCCTGGCGACGATCCTGACCGACCTGATGGGTGCGGCGGTGTTCGAGCGCTTCCCGAACATCCGCGTCGTGTTTGGCGAGAGCGGCATCGGCTGGATCCCGTATGTCATCGACCGCATGGATTTCGAGTACCAGGACCAATACCAGGACCTGAAGCTCAAGATGCTGCCGAGTGAATATTGGCGGCGCCAGTGCAAGGCGACATTCCAATTTGACCGCGTCGGCACCAAGCTGATCGAGGAGATGGGCGTTGAGACCCTGATGTGGGGCTCGGACTACCCGCATCCCGACGGGGTGTGGCCGGAGTCGAAAAAGTATATCGATGAGCAGTTCAGCCATTTGCCGGCCGACATCACCCGCAAGATGACCTGCGAGAATGCCGGCAAATTCTACGGTCTGATCAACTAGGCGCGACTCTCCTCAAAAGCCGCCTCTCCCGCACCGCGGGAGAGGGTGGGGCCCGGCCCGCAGGGCTGGGAGGGTGAGGGCAGGGCATTATTGAGGGCCCCTCACCCGCCTCGCTACGCTCGGCACCCTCTCCCGTATACGCTACGGGATTCACACAAATAATATGTATTTATCAATGACTTACGATCAAGGCAATGTGGAATCCGGCGACCATCGCCGCGAGCCGATCCCAACCGGCGCGCATCGTCTTGGGCCCGGGCGGCTTGTAGTAGCAATTCCAGCCGCCCAGCCGGGCGACAATCCACGACAGCCACGCCAAGGAGCGGGGCGGGTGGGGATTTTCTGACGCGGCGTCCTGCCTTCGAGAGTTGGCGCAATCGCATCGGCGGCCTCCAGGGTGTCCGGGCCGGCAACATCGGCGGCCGGTCTGGGGCCGCCCGCGCGGGCATCGACCAGTTGGATCGTGCGCACCGCGGCGCCGATGGCCAGCGCCCCCAACTTGAACAGGCGGTCGGCGTCATGCACCTGGACGTTCCGGCAATTCCAGACCGTCACTTTTGCTGGCGCGGAAGACCTGTTCGATGCGCCAGCGCAGCCGATAGATTTGAATAATCTCTTCGGCTGCCGCCAAATCGGCGACCGGCAGGGTGGTGATCAGCCGCCAATGGATGGCCGCGGTGCCGCGCGGTGGCTGTTCCTCGCGCGCCTCGACCAAGCTCAGATCGCGGTATTCGGGATCATTGGGATCGCCCCCATTATGCGGTCGCCGCACGCGGATCGGCCCGGCCCGCAGGGTGACCGTGGCCACACGCCCCTTGTCGCCCGGGCCGCGCGGCCCCACCCGCACTTCAGCCATGCCCAGTGCCGGCCATGCCGCGGGCTGCGCAAACAACCGCGTGCCATCCGCGAGCGTGCGGTCTTGCGCCGCACGGACCACCAGTTCGACGCGCGCCGGGCGGCGCGCGAACAGCGCAAAGATGTCGCTTTCGCGATCCCCAACCACGATCAGCTGGTTGGCCCCGGCGGCGCGCTTGGCAACCACCTCGGTTGCGCTCAGCCAGCGCTGCGATTCCTTCTCGTCAAGCCGACGCTGGCGCCGCGTGGCAGCCCGCTTGCCGGCGGTTCGGGTCCAGATCGCGGCATCCAACAAGCCGACCACGGCTTCATCCTCGCGATCGACGGCGACAACCCCATGCACAAAAAAACCCGGTGTCTTCCCGTCGCCAGCGGGACCCAGACCCCGACGCGCCCGAGCGCGTCCGCTAAAATTGATCTCGGTGGTGTCCTGAACCGCGACGATCCGCCGTCCCTGACATTGCTCGCCCGTTCGCCCGCCCAGCGTCTGGATGATCTCAACCGCGGTGACCGCCGGCGAGGCCAAAAAGCGATGCGCCGCCATCTCCCCGGCGCGGTCACCACCTACCCGGCGAAACACCAAAGATCCAGTCGAAACAATCCGGTCAAACAGCCAAGCACCCCGCTCCGCTCGGCGGATATCCCCAAACTCGCCAATCCGCTCCAAAGGCATCATCCTTGGTTCTCCCCCAAACCACCATGTAGCAGCATGCACTGCACCGACCCACAAAATCTAGTGAGATGTGTGAATGCCGTAGCCCGTATACGGGAGAGGGGCAAAATGCGAGGCCAATCAAGGCGACCGGATTCCACCATCGCCGACCGCCAGCCTGCGGTATCCTCTGGCGTAAATTATCGGGCCGTCGGAGGGGTCATGGCGGATCATTCATTGACGTTCGGCGAGCTGCCGACCTTCGTGACGCATCTCGAATGCAGTCTGACCGGCGAGCGCTATCCCGCCGACACATTGCAGAATTTGTCAAAGGCCGGACGGCCCTTGCTCGTGCGCTATGACCTCGACGGGGTCCGACGCGCGTTGCCCCGAGAGGCGCTTGCCACCCGCCTCCAGACCCTGTGGCGCTATCGCGAGCTGCTGCCGGTGCGCCGGCCGGAGAACGTGGTCTCGCTCGGCGAGGTGGTAACACCGCTGATCCCGCTTCCCCGCATCGCCGCCCGGCTGGCCAAAGGCGGCGAGATCCTGGTCAAGGATGAGGGGCGTCTGCCCACGGGCTCGTTCAAGGCGCGCGGAGTGGCGCTCGCGGTGTCGATGGCTAAGGAGCTCGGCGTTACCATGATGGCCATGCCGACCAACGGCAATGCCGGAGCGGCGATGGCCGCCTATTGCGCGCGCGCCGGCATTAAGGCCTTCGTCTTCTGCCCGGATGATACGCCGACGGTCAACATCCGTGAGATCGCCATGCAGGGCGCCGAAGTGTTTCTCGTAGACGGGCTGATCGACGATTGCGGCAAGCTGGTCGCCGAAGGCGAGCGAGACGTCGGCTGGTTCAACTGCTCGACGCTCCGGGAGCCCTACCGCATCGAAGGCAAGAAGACGATGGGGATCGAGCTTGCCGAGCAGCTCGGTTGGCAACTGCCTGATGTGATCTTCTACCCGACCGGCGGCGGGACCGGGATCATCGGCATGTGGAAGGCATTCGCCGAGCTCGAGGCAATCGGCTGGATCGGACATAAACGGCCGCGGATGGTGGTGGTCCAGGCCGAGGGCTGCGCGCCGATGGTCAAGGCTTGGGAAGAAGGAGCCGAACACGCACCGCGCTGGGAAAACGCGCGCACCTTCGCCGCAGGCATTCGCGTGCCCCAGGCGGTCGGCGACTTTCTGATCCTGCACGCGGTACGCGAGAGCCGCGGTTTCGCAATCGCCGTCTCTGAGGATGCGATCGCTGGGGCATGGCGCGAGGTCGCGGCCGAGGAGGGGCTGCTGCTTTGTCCCGAAACCGCGGCGACTTACGCGGCCTACAAACAGGCGCTCGCCGACGGCCGGATCCGCCCGGACGACCGGGTTGTCCTTTTCAATTGCGCCAGCGGGCTCAAATACCCGATGCCCGAGGCCGGTACGCCGTTTAAGCTCGGTAGCACGGTGGACTGGCGACAGCTGACCGTGTCATAGCGCTCCCTAGGCAACGAACATTGCCGTCCGGCGTTCTACCCGATGTCGATCGGCAAACCAGCGGGGCGAACGACGATGTCGATATCGATTATCACCCGGGTTGCCGGGGTGGTGATTCTCTTTGCTGTTGCTGCATGCAACGGGCCGCCTTGGACTCTCGAGCAATCGCCCGATGCGATCACGTTGCGCTGGTATCCGGACGAGACGGATAGCGCGGCCGCGGACTCGCTTGCCCAGGCGCATTGCGCATCGTCGAGCAAGAGTGTCGATCTGGTCTCCTATGACCAAGACGGCAGCGCGCAGATCGGCAGATATCATTGCCGTTGACAAGGTGCCGTGCTCCATTCGCCTGAGTATAATGCGCCACCGCGCGTTTAGGAGATCAGAGATGAACGTCGAGCAGCGACTAATGGAGCTGAAGATCACGCTGCCGAAGGTCGGCAGCCCTCTCGGCAACTATGTCCACGCCAAGCGAGTCGGCAATCTGCTGTATCTCTCCGGCAAGGGCCCGGAGAGGGCGGACGGCACAATGCCGAGGGGCAAGCTCGGCGCCGGCCTGTCAGTCGAAGAGGGTTATCGGCATGCCCGCCAGATCGGCTTGGTATTGATCGCGGCGATCAAGGATGCGCTGGACGGCGATCTCGATCGGGTCGAAGGGATCGTCAAGGTGCTGGGGATGGTCAACGCCGCACCCGATTTCGAGGACCACCCGAAAGTCGTCAACGGCTGCTCTGATCTTTTTGTCGAAGTCTTTGGTGAGGCCGGCCGGCATGCCCGCTCTGCGGTCGGCATGAGCTCATTGCCGGCCGGGATCCCGGTCGAGATCGAAGTCATCGTGGCTGTCAAATAAGCACGCCTAAGGGTCCGCCGCGACGTCCTGCGCCGCCGTACCCCCCGACGGGAGCCGGCAGGTTAGCCGGCTCATGCTGTTCTTTGGCCTGGTCTATGTCGTCGAAGGGATCGGCCAGACCGGTGGCCTGATCGCCCAACCGCTCAACTACTATCTGAAGCAGATCTTCGGATGGACCCCGGTCCAGGTCTCCGCGTATCTGACGATCCTCAACCTCCCCTGGATCATCAAACCGGTTTATGGGATCGTTTCGGATTTTCTGCCGCTCTTCGGTTACCGCCGCAAGGCTTACCTCGTGCTCGCCAACGCTGCGGCAGCCGTCGCCTATGGCTTGGTTACCCAAATTACTGAGCCCAGTCAGCTTATATTTGTTCTGCTGCTGACGGCCTATGCAATGGCGATTTCGAGCACATTGTGCGGTGCCATTCTCGTCGAGAACGGTCAGAGGCTCGGCGCCAGCGACGCGTTCGTCAATCAGCAGTGGCTCTGGTTCAACATCGCGGCTCTGGGGAGCGGATTTATCGGCGGTCAGCTGGTCGAGCGCCTGTCGCCGGTGACGGCGTTGCATGCAGCCGCGGCGATCATCGCCGTCGCTCCGCTCGCCGTGGTCTTCGCCGGATGGTTTCTGATCAGCGAACCCAAGAGCCGCATCGACCTGTCGGAAATGAAGAAAACCTTCGCCAGCCTGCTGGCGGCCTTTACCCTGCGACAGCTTTGGTTCGTCGGAGCGTTTCTTTTTCTCTATTACCTCAGCCCCGGTTTGGGCACCCCTCTTTATTATCACATGACCGACGAGCTAAAGTTCTCTCAGGAATACATCGGTATCCTCGGTTCGATCAGCTCTGCCGGATGGATCGTCGGCGCATTGCTGTACCGGAGGTTCCTCAAGGGGATCACCGCAAAAACCCTGCTGAATTTGAGCATCCTGTTCGGCACCCTAACGACAGCAGCGTTTCTGTTTCTCTGGAATGAAGCAGCGGCAGCGGTCATCAACTTCTTCAGCGGGTTCGCTGGGATGATTGCCTTCGTCGCGACCTTGAGCCTGGCCGCGGATTACTGTCCGCAGCGAGCGGAAGGATTTGCTTTTGCCGCGTTGATGTCGATCACCAATTTCTCGGGGGCGTTGTCAGACAATATCGGCTCGTTCCTTTATGAGCATCTATTCAATCGCCGGCTCGAACCGCTGATCCTGGTGTCGGCGGCATTCACGGCACTAGCCTTCGCTTTTGTCCCAATGCTGCGGTTACAAGACAAGCGGGCGGGGGAACCCCTACGCACGGTCAGAGCAGGCTAAAGCGTACACACGACTCTGAGGCCAATGCGGCCCTGCCATCCTGAGAAGCCTGGGTCAGGGCCATCCCGGTAGGCAGAACGGCAGATGGCTGGATTGTGCGACCATGATCCGCCGCGCAAGATCCGTTGCGCATCCGGTGGCCCTGAGAGGTTGGCGGTGCCGTCAAGTGGCGCGTCGGTATAGTTCTCCGTCACCTTGTCGAGGCAATATTCCCAGACATTGCCGTGCATGTCATAGAGCCCGAACCGATTGGGCGGGAATGTTCCCGGACGCGTCGTTGTCCCCCGGAACACCCCGGCCGGCCCCTTACCGTAGGCGTCCGAGCTGTATTTTACATCATTGTAGACATCTGAAGCGACGCTCTTGCCGTCGCTGTCGCCGCACACGGCACCCCCGGTTCCGCAGTAATTCGCCAGTTCCGGGGTGATTGTCGGCCCGAAGTTAAAGGGCGTCCCGGCGCCCGCGCGACAGGCATATTCCCATTCAGCTTCGCTCGGCAACCGGTAAGCTCGTCCGGTGATCGCGGCAATGCGCAAGCAAAACTCCTCGGCATCGTCCCAGGTGATGCTCTCGACCGCAGGCCGATACCCCTGAAAAAAGACGGCCTCGGATCGAGATCTCGACGAACACGATCGGGATGCGCTAACACCACTGCTGCCCACTGCGCTTGAGTGACCGGTGAGGCGCCGATGAAGAACCCAGCGAGAGTGACGTGATGCTGCGGCCCTTCGTTGGGCCGCCGTTCCAGCTCGCCGGCTGGTGAGCCCATTGTGAAGCTGCCGGCCGAGATTGAAACCATATCGAGCCCGGCGCCCAAGCCGAGCGCTTCGGTAAACATTGCAGCCGAGTATTTTTCCGGCGCTCTGCGCGCCCCCGTTTCGTCGACACTCGCAACACCGAAGCTGATGGTCCGCAATGCGGGCCTCGACAACAGCCTCCTTATCGACGGGGCGGCGATTGCCGCACCGGTACCGACGACAGCGAGCGCCGCAACCCCGAATGTCTGTCGACGCGGCATGGGAGGCGGCATGACCGGCAACTGGCCCGGAAGTAGCGCCCAGCCCTCTTACTTCACCTACCAGTGCGCCACCCGCGCCGGAGCATGCTCTTTTGTCGCGCCCGCTTCGCTTCGCTCGAGCTCGCTTCGCCCCGGTGCGCGTTGCTCCTGCTCAGACGGGTTGAGCCGGGGTCAGATCAAGTAGACCCTGGCCTCGAACCGGCAGAGGCACGAGCCGGCGTTAATCCGAGCCTGGGACCGTGCCCTTGGGCAGACTCTCGCAATAGCGGGCGATCTCACCCGGCATGGTGATCCACAGCGCGTCGCGGTTCTGCATGATGTGGCGGATGGCGTCGCGGAAGGCGCGTAGCCGGTGCGGCTGGCCGATAATGAAGGGATGCACCGCGACGGCGAAGACCAGCGGGTATTTGCGCGACTGCGCGAGCATTTCGTCGAACTGGTCGATGATCATCTCGGCAAACTGGCGGCCGCTGTGGTGGCGGTTGACGAGTGCGGGCAGATCGTTGAGCTCGGCCGGATAGGGCACCGACAGGATCGGCCCGGCGCGCGTGCGCATCCAGATCGGCTGATCGTCGACCGCCCAATCCATCACGTAACGATAGCCCGCCTCCTTTAAGAGGTCGGGAGTGACGCCGCTCTCCGCGAGACCCGGACCGAGCCAGCCTTCCGGTCGCCGGCCGGAAAGCCGTGTGACGACTTCGGTGCATTCGGCGATCAGCCGTGCCTCATCTTCTTCCCATAACACATCTTGGCGTTCGGCATTGGTCCGACCGTGGCCGACATACTCGTCACCCCGCCCGTTGAGTCGCTCGACGATGTCCGGACAGGCCTCGAGCACAGCCGAGTTGACATTGTGCGCCCCCGGTAGGCCGAACTCATCGAGCACATCGAGATAATGCCAAACTCCGACGCGGTTACCGTAATCGCGCCACGCATAGTTCCGATGACTTTGAGCAGCGGGGGCACCCGACGGGTCGACGCCGAGTCCCGCGCCAAAGGCGAAATATTCGATGTTGTTGCAGAAGGTGACGGCGAGCCGAGCACCTTCGGGCCACTCGTATTGCGGCCGTTTGTGGATCGGGACGTAGTCATAGCGGCTGTGGGCGGGAAGTTTCATAGCCGATGTCCGTAGGGCGGTCGCGAGATTGCTTCGCGGGGTTTATGCTCGGGCCGGCCGCAGGCCGGACCCGTGGGCTCGCAACGACCGCTTAAGTTCATCATACATCTCCCGCCAACCAGGATTGAGGCCGTTTATGAGCTCGATCTTCTTCCGACGAGACCCTCGCTTGATCTGTTTCTCCCTGACAATAGCCTATTATGGCGGGGTCTGACATCCCACGCCCGTTCATTGCCGGCTACGGCTCCTCGCCTTGCCGGCTAGGACCGGCGCGGCCTCCGCCGCCCTCCCGGCGCTCGCTGCGGAGCCACCGGTTGCCGCGAAACTTGGCTCTGGGGTAGATAAGCGACGTTCAGGTTGAGACATTGATCGAGGGGCATCGCGCCCGGGCCGGCCGCCGTTTCGGTAAGGAGAAGTCGCGGATCTGGCCGTTCCCGCGCTGAGGGAGAAACCTTGTAGCGGGACCCTTGGGAGCCTAGAAGACCGGGAATTGACGCCACCAGGGAGCGGGAGATGAGGCTGTTCAGAATGGTGCTCGCAGGAGCGGCGGTCGCGATTGCGGTATTCGGCCTCAGCCCCGGCATGGCGGCGGCGCAGAACGAGCAATTCATCCCACGCCTCGTCTACCGCACCGGTCCCTACGCGCCGAACGGCATCCCGTTCGCCGACGGCTATGCCGATTATCTCGATATGATCAATGCGCGCGACGGAGGCGTCGGCGGCGTTAAGATCACCTATGAGGAGTGTGAAACCGGGTACAACAACGATAAGGGCGTCGAGTGCTACGAGCGGCTCAAGAACCACCCGCCGACCGGAGCGAGCCTCGTCGATCCGCTGTCGACCGGCATCACCTACGCGCTTATCGAGCGCGCGACCGCCGACAAGATCCCTGTCGTCTCGATGGGCTACGGCCGCGCCGACGCCAGTTACGGCGCCGTCTTTCCATATGTCTTCACGTTGCCGGCGACCTATTGGGCGCAGGCCGACGCGATGGTCAAATATATCGGCGACGAACTCGGCGGCATCGACAAGCTCAAGAGTAAGAAGATCGGCCTCGTCTACATCGACATCGCCTATGGCAAGGAACCGATCCCCACGCTCGAAAAGCTGTCGCAGAAATACGGCTACACCTTCCTCAAATATCCGGTCTCGGCGCCTGGCATCGAGCAATCGGCGACTTGGCTGCAGGTCCGCCAGCAGCGGCCAGACTGGCTGCTGCTGTGGGGCTGGGGGGTCATGAACTCGACCGCGATCAAGGGTGCCGCTTCGGTCGGCTATCCGATGGATCACTTTATTGGCGTGTGGTGGTCGGGCTCGGAGCCCGATGTCGTGCCGGCCGGCGAGGCGGCGGTCGGCTACAAATCGGGCACGTTCCATGGCGCCGGCCAGAATTACGGTGCAATCCGGGACATCCTCAAATACGTCTATGACAAGAACGGCGGACATACGACCCGCGAAAAGGTTGGCGAGGTGCTCTATAACCGCGGCGTCATCAACGCGATCTACGACCTCGAAGCGATCCGCACCGCGCAGACCAAATTCGGCCAGAAGCCGCTCAAGGGCGAGGATGTGCAGTGGGGGTACGAGCATCTCGACATCATACCGCAGCGCGTCACCGAGCTCGGCGCCGACGGGTTGATGGTGCCGATTGCGCTGTCCTGCGACAACCACGAGGGCAACGGCATGGTTCGCATCCAGCAATGGGACGGTAAAAACTGGAAGTTCGTGTCCGACTGGATCCAGCCGGACCGGACCATGCTGACCGAGATGTACAAAGAATCGGCGCTGAACTACGCGAAGGAGAAAGGCATCACCCCGCGCGAATGCACGAAAGTCATGTAAGGGCGCACACAGAGCCTAGCAATTCTCGTATATCGCGACGATGACCGGCCCCCACACTGGCCCTCCCCCGCGCGCGGGGGAGGGGACGGCAGCGCCGTTGCTCACGGTCAACAATATCGAGGTGGTCTACAACCACGTCATCCTAGTGCTGAAGGGTGTCTCGCTAGAGGTGGCGGCGGGCGGCATCGTGGCATTGCTCGGCGGCAACGGCGCCGGCAAGACGACAACTCTGAAGGCGATCTCGAACCTGTTGCGTGCCGAACGCGGCGAGGTGACAAAGGGGTCGGTCACCTTTGCCGGCGAGCGGGTCGATGCGCTTGACGCCGCCTCGGTGGTCAAGCGCGGTCTGATCCAGGTGATGGAAGGCCGCCATTGCTTTGCCCACCTCACGGTCGAAGAAAACTTGCTGACCGGCGCCTACACCAGGGCTGACGGACGAGCCCGGGTGACCGAGGACCTCGAAAAGGTCTACGGCTATTTTCCGCGACTCAAGATTCGCCGCGGCGCGATTGCCGGCTACACCTCCGGCGGTGAGCAGCAGATGACCGCCATCGGTCGGGCGCTGATGTCGCGACCCAAGATGATCTTGCTCGACGAGCCTTCACTCGGCCTGGCTCCGCAGCTCGTCGAGGAGATCTTTGGCATCGTCGACCGTCTCAACAAAGCGGAAAATGTCGGTTTTTTGGTCGCCGAGCAGAACACCAACATCGCGCTGCGCCACGCCGACTACGGCTATATCCTGGAAAACGGCCGCATGGTGCTGGACGGCACGGCAACGGCATTGCGTGGCAATGAGGACGTCAAAGAATTCTATCTCGGGCTCTCCGCGAGCGGGCGCAAGAGCTACCGCGACATCAAGCATTATCGCCGGCGCAAACGCTGGCTCGCATGAGGCGTAGAGCGGAAAACGCAGCACATTCCGTCGACTCTCTTTTACGGCGACTCTCTTTTACGGCCGCACTCTGCCGCGGTGCGCGGCCAGTTATCGAGCCGCGGTTTCAGATAGCCGGCGCGACAGATCCAAAGCCATTTTCTGATGTTCCTCGATGCGCCCGATGCACCAATGATCAGCACCCCGCCACTCTGCGGATTTAGCCTGACCGGCTCTCCTTGCCAATCACGTGCGAACTCCACGGTCTGGCGTTCGATATGCGACGCAAGTTCGGCAAGATCAGTGTCCAGTATTCGCTCGATCGTTTCCTCAACTCCCGCGCCGCGAGGCGCGCTGGTGACGAAGTCGGCATCCGCTTTGACGATGGGCAGTGCGTTGGCAACCGCAACTGCGCAGCCGCAGGCGCGCAAAAAGGCGTGGTCGTTTTCAGCGTCGCCAATTCCGACAACATTGAATGGCGACAACAGTTGCCGGCACAGTCCCGTTCCCTGTCATCAAACTTTCAAATTAGTCTCGTCCCGAGACGCGGTGTGCGTGTGCGGCGCGGCATTTGCCAACGCCACAGCGGCAATTGGGAGCTTAGGAGCCCCGTCGGAGACTCCGGATAAAGACGGCCGGTTTTGCCGGTAAGACCCCGACCGGTGACCCGTCCAACCGGGGCAATGATCGCGGACTGTCGCAGCGGAACCTGATGGGGAGCGCAATGGTTAGCACCGTAACTGGGTGGCAATCTCTTGAACGCGTCCAGCCCGATCGGGAGGAGCCGGCGGATGGCACTCGACGAACTACATGAGGGCGTGAGCCAGAGTTTATCGCCTATGGAGCCGCGTGAAACCACCGCACAACAGAGGCGGGTAACCGCCATGCGAATCGGCAGCGTGGCGGCGGCCGGCCATCATGCGGCCGGCGACCTCGAAGAGCATTTTCCGCAAATAGCCCGCTGCATGCAGATGCTGCGGCCGGGTTCGAGCATATCTCGAGCTTCTTGCGTGACCCCAATATAGATGAAGTGGCGAATTTCGTCGGGAATTTGGGTCGCAAGCAACCTGCCGCGGTCGTCGCGGGATTTTTCTTGGTAGCGGTGGGGCTATCGTGGTTGCTGAGAAGCTCGGGCAACCCCCCGGAAGACTTCGGCGCCGGTGGTCGGGAAAGAGGCGCCTATGGCGTACATTGAAACCAACCGCCCGATTTCGGAAATCTTTGCCGGTGAGCCAATTCACCGTGCTGGTACGCAAAGAGGGCGAGGTCGCTCGTGCCGAGATGTCGGAAAAAATCGGCGAGATCGGCATGGCGGCTGGTCTCGTCGCCGGGGGCGCGGTGCTGCTGATCCCCGCTTTGGTGATTCTGCTATTGGCGGCGGTTGCCGGCTTGGCCGCGACGGGCCTTGCCGTGGGCTGGGCCAGGCCTTGCTCGAGATAATCCAGCCGGGCTCGATGCTCGACGCGGCCGCTTTGCGCAAGGGCCGTCGGAAATCCCCGCCTTGGGATGGAAAGATATTTTATTTCGAGTTTATAACCGTATCTCGGATGACCGAATCCTCGCCAACGCTGCCGGTGTAACCTACTACGCGCTGCTTGCCCTTTTTCCGGGCATCGCGGCTGTGGTCTCGATTTATGGGCTCTTTGCCGACCCCAATACTATCGTCAGCCATGTCGATACGATGGCGGGGTTCGCACCGGGGGGGTGCAATCGACGTCGTTCGCGACCAGTTGACCCGCCTCTCCGCGCAGGGCAGCACCAAGCTCGGAGTGAGCTTTTTGATCGGGCTCGTCATCTCATTGTGGAGCGCCAATTCTGGGATCAAGGCGCTGTTTGACTCATTGAATGCTGTCTATGAGGAGAAGGGAAAACGCAGCATTATCCGGCTCGATGCCGTGACCTTATCTTTTACGATCGCGACCATTGCGTTCCTGCTGATTGCGCTCGCCTGCGTTATCGCTTTCCCGGTGATGCTCAATCACATTCCAGCTCCTGGGATCACGGGTTGGCTTCTCAACATCGCTCGATGGCCGATTCTGTTGGTGCTTGTCGCGGTAGGGCTGACGGTGATCTACCGGTATGGCCCGAGCCGTACAGAACCGCGGTGGGAATGGATCACCTGGGGTAGCGCATTCGCCGCCGTCGCATGGCTCGCCGCTTCCGCCCTGTTCTCGTGGTATGCAGCGAATTTCGGAAGCTTTAACAAAACCTATGGTTCGCTCGGCGCCATCATCGGTTTTATGACCTGGATGTGGGTGTCGACAATCGTGGTTCTGGTCGGCGCCAAGCTCAATGCGGAAATCGAGCATCAGACGGCGCGTGAAAGCACCGTCGGCCCGGCGAGGCCGCTAGGCCGACGTGGCGCGAAAATGGCCGACGCCGTCGGTGCAGCGCAGGCCTGAATTCTAACGGCGTTTTGCGCTCGCTCTCTCAGCGCGCAACTTAGTCCGTGGCAAGCTTGGCTACTGAAGTCACGAGCTCAGCTATGTCGATAGGGGCGATAACGGCTTCGCCGAGCCCCTCTGTGTATTCGACATTTTCGGCCGCGACGGCGAACACCACTTTGATCAAGGGCTGTTTCATTCGGGCCATTCGAGCTAATGCAACTCCGTTCGGCTGCCCCACTGAAAACCGGACACGAGTGATCAAAATTTCAAATTGCGCAGTTTCAAGGGTGTCTAGAGCCTCCATCGGTTCCCTGAACATGACCACCTTGTGCCGGCCAAGCTTAGCGCTGCCGCTGCTCCCTCGATGAATGCGGGATCGTCATGCACCAGGATAATGTTAGCAGGCATACGGATTGCTCCTCATCTGACTGCCATCCCGGACTTTTCTTACCGCTAAGCAGAGGAGGCGTCTACTGTGGCGAGGCCGGCCCAAGGCAAGCCACCTGCCGATGTAATCGGCGATGCCGTCAAGCCCGATGGCGTCGTCGCGGACACGGAGCCTGAGAAGCGCGTCAAGCGCGCCGCTGCCGAGCTCGGCCGTCGAGGGGGGAAAGCACGGGCGGCACGGATGACCCCCAGAAAAGAAGATCGGAGATCGCTCGAATGGCGGCGAAAAGAAGATGGAACAAGCCACCCTGGGCGCTGTGAAGCATCGAGGATGAAAATTCCTGAAGGAGCTGACCCTACGGAGGGAACGCTCGGACCAAATGGTTTGTTTGGCGTGCGAAGCCACAAAACCGCGGGAGGAAATGGTGAACGGTTTGATCTATCTGGTCGGGCTGATCGTCATCATCCTGTTCATTCTGTCATTCTTCGGGCTCCGCTGATGCTTGCGTCAAACGAGGCGGCGCGGCGCGTCGAAGCTTCGGAACCAATTGCTGCTGCAACCCTAGAAGTTGCGACGTCGTTTGTGCAGTGGAGCGCGGTTATTGCCGGTGCCCTGGTCGCCTTGGCCCTATCGCTAGTTCTGATAGCGTTCGGCTCTGCCTTGGGTCTGGGGATTGTCTCGTCGTCCCCAACCTGGCGAGACGCCTCGCCGGCGCTCGCAGTCGGTTCGGGGGTTTATTTGCTGTTGACGACTCTCGTCAGTTTTGGTCTCGGCGGATATGTGGCTGGGCGCCTTCGTGAGCGCTGGCATGCGACCGCATCGGCTAGTGTCGTCGAGTTTCGAGATGGTGTCCACGGTGTGCTGGCATGGGCTATCGCGGCAGTAATCAGTGGCATCATCATTGCCGCATCGGTCGCAGGGGTCGTGTCAAAGTCGGTCGAGCCCGCGAGCTCGCCCGTTGCGGCCACTGGCGAACCTTTGATTGCCTATGAGCTGGATCGCTTGTTCCGGGCGGAGCGCCATCCGCCCGGGGCCGAGCTGACATATGCCCGCGCCGAGGCGGCGCGCATCCTGCTTGCCGCCGCTGGCCGGCAAGGAATTACACCCGCGGATCGGACGTATTTGGCGCGGCTGGTTGTGGGCCAGACCGGTGCTGCACCGGCAGACGCTGAAGGCCGCGTAGACGTGGCGATTACCGCAGCGGCGACGGCTGTGCACAAGGCTCGCCGAAGCGCTGTGATCCTCGGTTTCTCGACTGCGGCGTCACTGCTGTTCGGTGCTGCTGCGGCATGGTACGCCGCCTGCGAGGGTGGCCGCCACCGGGACGAAGTGAACCCGCCATTGACCTGGCGTTGGTGAGAACGATTGCTGTCTCATCGGGGACTGTCGCCAGCGGCTCTTCCGTGTCAGCAACTTTGCGACATTAATCGTTAAACGGTTTGGATTTTTAGGAACCGTCTCACGCAGCGGCGTGTTCCCGGTGCAAGAGCTGCAGTATGAGCTCCTCTCGATCAAATTGGCTACGAAACGTAGGATCCGCAGTGGCCCATCCTAAGCCCCCGTTTACCGGGCAACAGCAAGAACGCCCGGGCTCGACCGACAATATGACGCCGCGCCCTGATCACCGGGAACATTCGTATCGCGGCAATGGCATACTCAATGGACGGGTTGCCCTGATCACCGGTGCTGATTCCGGGATAGGACGCGCAGTAGCGATCGCCTTTGCGCGCGAAGGTGCAGACGTAATG
Source organism: uncultured Alphaproteobacteria bacterium (assembly GCA_963703745.1). Lineage (GTDB taxonomy): Bacteria > Pseudomonadota > Alphaproteobacteria > ATCC43930 > CGMCC-115725 > AP-15. Next base: position 538,413 of record CAVPFL010000007.1, read on the forward strand.
GTGTCCTATCTGTGCGAAGATCAGCAGGCCAGAGAAACCGCGCACTGGGTCGAAAGGGCCGGAAGACGCCCGCTAACAATTGCGCGCGACGTTGCCGATCCGGCCCATTGCCGCCGGATGGTCGACCGCCCGTCGCAGGCTTTTGGGCGGCTCGACGTTCTCGTCAACAACGCCGCCTTCCAGGCGACCCACGAGGGCATCGAGGAGATCTCGGATCACACCTTGCGCACCAACATCTACAGCATGTTTTATCTGGTGAAGGCGGCACTGCCGCACCTCAAGCCGGGCAGCGCCAACGTTAACACTGCCTCGATAAACTCGAAATCCCCGTCGCCGGAGCTTCCCGCCTACGCGACCACGAGAGGCGCAATCGCCAATATCACCGCGGGGCTCGCCGAGCTTCTCGCCGACAAGGGAATTCGGGTCAATTGTGTTGCGCCGGGACCGATCTGGACCCCGCTGATCCCGTCCACGATGCCGCCCGAGAGCGTCGCCCATTTCGGCGAGAGCCCGCTGAACTGCCCGCCTATGTGCTGCTCGCCTCCGATGAGGTCAGCTACATGTCGGGCGCGATGATCCCGGTCACCGGCGGACGGCCGATGCTGTGACAACCCAGTAATGGAGATGCGAGGAATGGCACAAACTCAGTCTGAGACCCCACCGATGGCTGGCGGTCAAGCCGGCAAGGGTGCGGCTGGCCGCAATCCGAACGAACCAAAGGGCAATCCAACCGACCCAGAGAATGGAGCGGGCACAACCTCGGATGCCGATCCGACGGAAATGTTGAAGTCGGACCACCGACATGTCGAGCAGCTGTTCAGCTCCTTTGAAAAGGCCCCGGAGGCTGAACAGAAATCGCAGCTGGCTGCACAGATCTGCACCGAGCTGATGGTGCACACGCTGCTGGAGGAGGAGATCTTTTATCCGGCGTGCCGCGGCCATATGGAGCAACGGATGCTTGAGGAGGCTCAGGTCGAGCACGACGGCGCCAAGACGCTGATCATTGAGATCCGCGCTGGCGCGCCGGACGACCAATACTTTAACGCGAAAGTGAAGGTGCTGTCGGAAGAGATCAAGCACCACGTGCGAGAAGAAGAAAAATCCGACGGTCTCCTGGCCAAGGCCAAGGAGGCCGGTGTGGCCACGCCGGACCTGGCCAAGCGCATGGCGACCCTCAAGCAAGAATTGATGGAACAGGCAAAGGCGGGAGCTCTCGGCCCGCCGGTGACACGGAGTTTCCGCGTCCGGACCAATACCGGGACCAATCAGCTATCTCAGGAGGACAAGATGGCACGAGGATCAAGCGCAACGATGGAACGCGAGCGCGACGAGCGCGGACGTTTTGTCAGCGAAGACGACGACGATCGCGATTATCGCCGACGTTCGTCCAGCCGCAGCCGCTACGATGACGACGATCGTCGCCGTTCCATGCCGGCGCGCGATGAGGAGGGACGGTTCACCAGCTCGCGGTCGCGTTACGAGGATGACGACGATGATGATTACCGGCGTGGCCGCCGTGGGCACGGTGGTTGGTACGGTGATTCGGAGGGCCATTCGGAAGCGTCGCGTCGCGGGTGGGACAATCCCGACCATGGCCGCAGCGGCTGGTCTGGTAATCCCGAGGGCCACTCCGAAGCCTCACGGCGCGGTTGGGACGAGCGAGAGGGTTCTCGCGGCCGCTATCGTGACGATGATCGCCGCCGCTCGATGCCTGCGCGCGACGACGAAGGCCGCTTCATGAGCTCGCGGTCGCGCTATGATGACGACGATGATTATCGGCGCGGCGGCCGCGGACATGGCGGCTGGTACGGCGATCCGCAGGGCCATTCGGAAGCCTCACGTCGCGGCTGGGAAGAGCGCGGCGGCTCGCGCAGCCGTTATCGCGACGACGACGAAGATCACCGCTATGCGCGCTCGCGCGATGACGAAGGCCGGTTTACCAGCTCGCGCTCGCGTTACGACGACGACGATGACGACCGGCGTAGCGGCCGTGGGCATGGCGGCTGGTACGGCGATCCAGAAGGGCACTCCGAAGCGGCCCGCCGCGGCCGAAGGTAGGCTTCGGTCGTTGACCTGAGGCAAGGCCTCCAGGGGCTGCTGCCCCTGGAGGCGTGTTGCCACGCGAACAACCTGGCCACTAACATTTCTGGAGGAAAAGCTCCACGTGCGCGCTTGGTAGTTTAACCATCCGGGATCGCGTTACCAGCGTTCAGCGCTGCGGCGGCTCGATCGCGAAGGCCAGCTTCGCCGCGGATAGAAAGATCGAATAGAAATACAATTCCGCGTCGAGCGTCCGTTTGATTGTCTGGGCTCGCCGAAAGCCGTGCTGCTCGCCGTCAAACAACAGATATTGAAACGGCACTCCTTTGGCCTTCAACGCTTCCACCATTGCCTCGGCCTGGTTGGGCGGAACGATCGCATCCTCCGCACCTTGGAAAAAGGCGATCGGCACTGACAGGCGCTCGGCGAAATGGACCGGCGACCGCTCGATATATATGTCGCGGCGGGCCGGGTAAGGACCGATCAAACCATCGAGATAACGCGACTCGAATTTGTGCGTGTCTTTCGCCAGAGCCTCGAGGTCGCTAACGCCATAGTAACTCGCACCCGTCGCAAAAACTGTGCGGAAGGTCAGCGCGCACAAGGTGGTGTAACCTCCCGCGCTGCCGCCGCGGATCGCCATGCGGTTGCCGTCCACCTGTCCGCTTGCCGCCAGATGCCTGGCGCCATTAGCGCAGTCGTCGACGTCGACGATGCCCCATTTACCGCGTAGCCGCTCGCGATAGGCGCGCCCGTACCCGGTACTCCCGCCGTAATTGACGTTCAGAACCGCGAAGCCGCGGCTGGTCCAGTATTGGATACTCCAATCGAGTGCGGACGAACACGCGCTGGTCGGCCCGCCATGACTGCGCACGATCAATGGCGGCAGTTCGCTAGCCGGGCCGCCGAAATCACGATTGATCGGCGGATAGAACAGGCCAAAGGCAGTCAGTCCATTTTCGGTCGGGAACTCGATCGACTGCGGTGCGGCTAGATAGCCGTGATAAGTCTGTACATCTTGTGTGTTGGAGTGCTTGAGGACTGTCGCCCGGCCAGAGCTCGGCGCCAATTCAACGATCGCCGGGAAATGCGTCGGCGACGCACCGACAAAATAAACATGGTCAGCGCCCGCGCGGAGCGAACCGATTTCGGTGAACTCATTGGCGATAGGCGTCACTGCCAGCGTGTTCAGATCGACGGCCGCCAGCGACGCCGAGCCGTTGCGCGAATAGCTACAGATTAGCCGCTGGGCGGAAGCGAAGGCGTAGCGCGACGGGCGAAAACCCCATTGCGCCGAGCCGAATTCCGCCTCCAGCGGGTAGACGGCTTCCGCCATAGCACTCGTGCTCAGCGGGTCGCCGGCTATCCGGTAAAGGTTCCACCATCCGCTCCGGTCGGAGACGAAATAAAGGACGCCGTCGGGAGACCACTCCGGCTGAAAGATCGCCTCCGTATCGCCACCGGCGACCCTGCGCTTCTCGGCAATCGTGCCATCCGTAGCGCAGCGCCCGACCCACAACTCGGTGCCGTCCCAAGGCATGTTCGGATGACGCCATTCGAGCCAGGCAAGCCGCGCATTGTCGGGGCTGAGGCGCGGAGCGGCGTAGAAATCCTTGCCGGAGACCAGCACGCGTTGCGGCTGCGAGCCGTTGAGCGATATGTCGACGAGGGTATTGATCGGCTGCTCGGCACCGGCCGTATGGTCCTCGCGAACCCAGATCATGCGTCCGCGCAGCGGGTCCATGACGCCGTCCGCGTAACGCAGGCCCCTGGGCTGCGCGGGGGCTTCGGTGATCGGGAGCGGTAGTGCTCTCCGCTCTTGCCGGTACAAGCGCTGGTCGGCATCGTTGCAAAAATAGACGATGCCCTCGCTGACCAGATAGGCGCCACCGCCATATTCGTGGACCCGTGTCCGGACGTTGAAGGCGCCTTGTCCGTCCGCCGGCATCGCCGGTGTCACATCGGTCAACCGCCCGTCCTGCGAGCGGCAGACTATGACTGATCGTCCCTGTTCCTGCGGGCGACTTTCAATCCAATAAACGTCGCCGCCGTCGACCAGGATATCGCCGAGACCGATCGAGGAGGCGACGATCAGATCCGAGGTGATCGGCGATGCCCACGACCCATATGGGGCGATCCGCGGCTCAGCCATAAAGAGAGACGACCGCCTCAGGTCCGGTAGCCGGGATCGAGCTTGTCGGCGAGCCGCAGCAGGGCCGGCCATTCGCGCTGGCCCTGTAGCCGCGGTTCGTTGCCGGTGAAAAGGGCGGCCTGGCGCTCGCAGGTGTCGGGCGATGGCACCACCATCTTCGCCCCCGCGGCGACCGCAGCCATGATCTTGAGCTGCGCCTCCGCCGACCGCTCGAAATGGTAGGTCAGCGAGAACGCCTCGGCGACATTGCGGCCGGTCGCCAGCAGCCCGTGATTGCGCAACACGAGAACCGGATGGTTGTCGATGCTCTGTTGCAGCCGCTCGCGCTCGTCGAGGTCGAGCGAGACGCCCTCGTAGTCGTGATAGCCGAGCCGGTTGTAAAACCGCATCGCCCACTGGCTGAGCGGCAACAACCCCTCCTCTAGTGCGCCGACCGCGATGTCGGCCTCGGTATGGGTGTGAATGACGCACTCGACGTCCGGCCGACCCATATAGATCGCGCTATGGATCACATATCCGGCGCGGTTGCCCTCGTATTCGGACGGTTCGACAAGGTTGCCGTCGAGATCCATCTTTAAGAGGTTCGATGCCGTGATCTCGTTGAACATCAACCCCATCGGGTTGATCAGGAAATGGTTCGGCTCCCCTGGTACCCGCGCCGAATTGTGAGTTAGGATCAGGTCATCCCAGCCGAAATGCGCCAGCAGCCGATAGCAGGCGGCGAGATCGACCCGTACCTTCCACTCCTCCGGACCAATGGTAGCTGGTCTTTCGGCGAGCAGCGCTTCAATCGTGTCCATATTCTCTCCTTGAACGCTGTCAGACTGGCGTGAACATCGGCACCGGCGGGCCGCCGTCGCTCGGCTTGAAGACCAGCCGGACGGCCTGCCCGATGCGGATCTTGTCGAGGTCGCAATCGACGATGTTGGTCATCATCGAGACCCCTTCCTGCAACGTCACATAGGCGATCGCATAAGGGACCGGCGTGCGACGCATGACGCTGTAGGTATAGATCGTCCCGTTGCCAGAGGCCTGCTGCAATTCGGTCTTGTCGCTCAAGCAGTAGGGACAGATCGCGCGCGGATAATAATGGACCTGCCCGCAGGCGGTGCACTTGCCGATCATCAGTCGGCCCGCTGCGGCGGCGTCCCAGAACGCCTTGGTCTCGGGATTGGGCTGCGGGGCTTGGATCTTGCGTTGTTCGCTCGGCATTTGCCTCACTCCCTTTCCATGATCACGGTTGCAGCACCGTGCCTGGTGCCGAGCGAGCCGCCGGTGCCGTGGGCAATCGCCAAGTCGCAATTTCTGACCTGCACCGCCGGGTGCGCCTCGCCGCGCAACTGGCGCACTGCTTCGACGACCTTGGTCAGACCGCCACGATTGGCCGGGTGGTTGTTGCACAGCCCGCCGCCATCGGTGTTGAACGGCAATTTGCCCCTACCCGAGATCAGATTGCCGTCGGCGACGAATTTGCCGCCCTGGCCCTTCTCGCAAAAGCCGAGATCCTCGATCTGCATCAAGACGGTGATCGTAAAGCTGTCGTAGATCGAGGCGTATTTGATGTCGGCCGGCTTGACCCCGGCCTCGGCAAAGGCCGCCGGTCCCGACCACACCGCACCCGAATAGGTCAGGTCGACATGCCCCGCCATCTGATGCTTGGGGGCTTCGCCGGCACCGAGGATCTTGACCTTGGGCCGCTTCAAGCTCCTCGCCACTTCGGGGCTGGCAACGATGATGGCTCCGCCGCCGTCGCTAATCACGCAGCAGTCGAGGCGATGCAATGGGTCGGCGATCATCGGCGAATTGACGACATCTTCGACCGTGACGACGTCGCGCAGCATCGCGTGCGGATTATGCTGAGCGTGGTGCGAAGCCGCGACCTTGATCCAGGCGAGTTGCTCACTCGTCGTCCCGTACTGGTACATGTGCCGCATCGCGCACATCGCATACATGTTCGCGGTGGCCGGACCGTAGGGGTTTTCGAACTGGACGTCGGGCGCGTTGCCGCCAGCGGCGCGCTGCGCCGTCCCAGTCGCCTGCCCTTCGCTGCGCGGCCGTCCGGCCAAGGTGATCAGCGCGACACTGCACTTGCCCGCGGCGATCGCTTCGGCGGCGTGGCCGACATGAATGATGTATGACGAGCCGCCGCTGTCGGTCGAATCCATGTGGCGCAATTTGAGCCCGAGATAATCGGTCATCGACAGCGGCCCGAGACCGGGCGCATCGCCGGCGCAGAAATAGCCGTCGACATCGGAGCGCGTCAGACCGGCATCCTCGAGCGCGCCCTTGGCCAACTCGGCATGGAGCTGGGCCAGCGATTTGTCGTCGGCTTTGCGCGTCGGGTGCTCGTAGATCCCGACGATGTACGCCTGTCCTTTGATGCTCATCGCTGGCCATTCTCCCTGCAGAAGCCGAGGGGCGGTAATGCATACCGTTCGGCGTGCGCGGTCAATCCCGGATTGCGAATGCCTGCGCCGTGATGTCGCCGATCTCGGCGTCGGAATACCCGAGTTCGCAGAGCACATTCCGCGTGTGCTCCCCGAGGCGGGGCGGGGGCAGACGGAAGCTCTCGCCAGGTGAGCCGGAAAACATCACCGGGATTGCCATCGTCAGCATCTTCCCTTCGGAGGGATGCTCGACCTGTTCGAAAAACCCGGCATGGTTGAGATACGGGTCGGTGAGCAGGCCTTCGAGGCTGGTGACGACACCGTTTGGGACATCGAAACTGTCGAGCCGCTCGCGCCATTCAGCCGTGGTACGCCGGCGCATGCCCTCGATGACAATTTCATAGAGCTCGCCGATATTGTCGGTGCGGCGCGCCAGGGTCGAGAAGCGTGGATCATCGGCTAGTTCTGGGCAATCGATTGCTTCGAACAGATGGCGCGACTGCGCGTCGGTCGTCGCCAGAATGCAGATGTGGCCGTCCTTGGTCGGGAAGGGCCGACGATGCTCTGTCAGCATCCGCGGATAACCGAGTCCCTTTTCCGGCTCGGCTAGAACGCCGTGCCAGAGATGGTCGATGAGGTTGAAGGCGACCATCGTCTCCAGCATCGGGACATGTACTTCCTGGCCTTTGCCGGAACGCTCGCGGTGGAACAAAGCCATGCTCACCGCCGAAGCAAGAGCATAGCCGCAGATCTTGTGGCACACCGCCATCGGCACATAGCGCGGATCGCCGCCGGGGCCGCCATTAAGCGCCGCAAGACCGCTCTCGCCCTGGATCACATCGTCGAAAGAAGGGCGGTCGCGATAAACGCCATCCTTGTGAAACCCGGTGGCGGCCGCATAAACGATGCGTGGATTGCGCCCCGCCACCGCTGGATAATCGAGGCCAAGCCGTTCGGCCGCCCCGAGCCGCATATTGTGGACAAAGACGTCCGCGGTCTCGACCAGTTTGAGGAGCGCCTCGCGCGCCGCCGGCCGCTTCAGGTCGAGCGCCACGCTGCGCTTGTTGCGGTTTATATTGAGAAAATAGGCACCCATGCCGGGATGACGCGAAGGGCCAAGCGGACGAATGGGATCGCCCTCCGGAGGCTCGACCTTGATCACGTCCGCCCCCATGTCGCCGAGAAGCTGTGTCGCTACCGGCCCCAATACCGCGCTCGTCAAATCGACAACGCGGATGCCTGCAAGCGGTCCGGACATCTTGTGATCCCTCCTCTGATGGCGGTGCCGGCTTGACCCGGCGTTCGATACCACGCAGGTTCAAACCCGCGAAACGCGGAGGCGTCTGATGGGACCGCTCGCGGGAATAAAAATAGTGGAATTGACCGGCATCGGGCCGGGGCCGATGTGCGCGATGCTGCTAGCCGATCTCGGCGCCACCGTGTTGCGCATCGATCGGACGGAACCGAGCGATCTCGGCGTGCCGCGCCCATTGCGTTACGACCTCCTGCTGCGCGGCAGACGATGCCTCGCGCTGGACCTCAAGCGCCCGGACGGGAGGGCGCTCGCCTTGCGCTTGATCGAGCGCGCCGACGCACTAATCGAAGGGTTTCGTCCGGGGGTGACCGAGCGGCTGGGTCTCGGCCCCGAGGATTGCCTCGCGCGCAATCCCCGGCTCGTCTATGGCCGGGTCACCGGCTGGGGCCAGGGAGGACCGCTCGCGCAAGCTGCCGGGCACGATCTCAATTACATCGCGCTAGCCGGCGCCGTGCATGCCTTCGGCCGTCACGGTCAGCCGCCGACGCCGCCGTTGAACCTGATCGGCGATTTCGGTGGCGGCGCGCTTTATCTCGCTTTTGGTGTAGTCTGCGGTATCCTCGAAGCGCAACGCTCGGGCCGGGGCCAGGTCGTCGACGCGGCGATGGTGGACGGCGCGGCATCGCTGATGACCGCCTTTTTCGGGATGATGGCAGCCGGTCTGGGGAGCCACGAGCGCGGCACCAACATCCTCGACACCGGCGCCCATTTCTACGAGGTCTACGAATGCGCCGACGGGCGCTGGATCTCGGTGGCAGCGATCGAAGGCAAGTTTTATACGGAATTACTACGGCGCCTCGACATCGACCCGGCGACGATGCCGCCGCAGATGGACCGCGAGCATTGGCCCGAGGCGAAGGCGCGGCTGGAGGCATTGTTCAAGACCCGGACGCGCGACGAATGGTGCGCGCTGCTCGAAGGGACCGACGCTTGCTTTGCCCCGGTTCTGACGACTGACGAGGCGCCCGATCACCCGCACAATAAAGCGCGCCGGACCTATATCGAGATCGATGGGATCGTCCAGCCGACCCCGGCGCCGCGCTTTAGCCGAACCGTCCCGGATTTGCCGATTCCGCCGCAACCACCGATCGGCCTCGTCGAGGCCGAATCACTACTCGCCGATTGGCTCGACCCGGCCGAGATCGCGGCGTTGCGCGCTGCCGACCCGATCGGGCCGGCTCGGTAGCCGATGGGGGATGACAGCGTGGAAACGGTCGGGCTCGGCTTCTGCTTTGAGGATTTGCCGATCGGCCGGCAGTTCAAAACTATCGGGCGCACGGTCACCGAGGCCGACATCATCAACTTTGTCAACTGCACCGGCATGGTCGAGGTGTTGTTCACCAACCTCGAATTCCTCGCGCATGAATCCGACATCAAACAGCGTCTGGCGCCAGCGGCACTGGTCTACGCGTTTGCCGAGGGCCTGCTGGTGCAGTCGACAATGCAGCACACCGGTCTCGCCTTTCTAAACATGGAGCTCAATGTCGAGAACCCGGTCTTCGCGGGCGACACGGTTCATGCCGAATGCGAGGTTATCGAAGCCCGACGCAGCCGCAGCCGCCCCGACCGCGGCCTGGTGCGCACCCGCGTCCGCGTCGTCAAACAAGACGGCACGACCGCGCTCACCTACACACCATTGCGCATGCTCAAATGCCGCAGCGATGATGGCTTAGTTTGACTTGCCTCACCGAACCTGAACGCCTCGTATCACCGCTCTGAGTTTGCCGCTGCTACCGGGATATAGTATTGGATTATTTCGGTCAGCACGGATACCGCGTTCTGAAGGTAACGCCGCCTGCTCGGAGGGAGGCCGTCGGCAAAGCGCTGTTCTTGCATTAGAACTTCTCGACGTTCGGAGAGTTCTGATAACACAGAACGTCGGCCGTCGGTGAACCCGTTATCGTAGCCACCCCGATACCCCTCGGAGCGACCGGCTCCAAATCCATCGGAGTAACCGGACGAACGGCCGTCGGCGCAACCAGTTTCGTAGCCGCAATCATACGGCTCGACCTCGGCCCATGCCTCGCGAATCAGACTAAGAATCTCGCCCTGTTTGTCTTCCGCCTGCTGTCGCGGTAGATACGTCTCGACATCCTCTGTCGATCCGTTGCGAAATTCTATCGCAACGTAAAATTTTTCGGCTCGAAGAAAGTGCTTATGGACGCGGACGGCTTTTATATCGACTATATTTCTGATTGAACCGTCCGGTAACCGGAATATTCTCAATTATTTTGCTCCGAACTGTCATCAAATGCTGTATCGAGAGCGACCATATTTTGGAGCGGACGACGATTTAAATACCCCGCATTGGTTTCAACAACGTTAGCGTCATTACAACGATATTTTAGCGGCAGACGCCGACAGGGGCATCGGCGCAGGCCATCACTGAGATTGCTTCCCGCTGGTCGAGCCCCCGCGGATCACAATGACACCTCAAATGGCGGTCATTGCGAGGAGCGGAGCGACGAAGCAATCTCCACGAAGATCTGGATAAGATGAAGTCTGCGTCGGCGCGACGCAGCAATCGCCCAGAGACGCAGACCGGGAGAGCCGCTACCTGACGGGTCCGATAGTCGGCATGGTCAGCACGCCGGAATTGTCGAGCAGCATTTGGAGTCGTTGCAACAGCGGCTGTGCGGCTCTCAGAGAGCGCTCGATCGACCGGGAGTCCACGCCGCGCTCGTCGCCGTCGCGCTCCTTGCCAACGAGCCGGTCAAAGATGATCTCGAACGCTTCCCTCTCGCGCGGGAAGACTGTGAGCTTGACCGCTGCGTCGGGTGCTAGCTTCGCCGCTTCTTTGGCGAGGCGGAGTGCGACCGCGCTGCCGCCGAGCTCGTCGACAAGCCTGCGCGTCTTGGCGTCCTCGCCCGACCAGACGCGGCCTTTTGCCACCTCCTCAACCTCGTCTTGCGTCATGTGCCGCCCGGTCGCGACATGATCCTTGAAGCCCTTGTACGTCTCGTCGAGGAACGCCTCCAGTCGGCTATGCGCGCGCGTCGAGAACTCTGAGGTGCTGCTATACATCGCAGCGTTGGCGCCGACTTGCGCAGAATCCGTCGACATGCCGAGCTTCTGGAATAGATCGGACACCACGAGCTTGCCGGCGAGAACGCCAATCGAGCCGGTCAAGGTCGAAGGCTCGGCGACGATCTTGTCGGCGGCAGCGGCTACGTAGTAGCCGCCCGAGCCGGCAACGTCGCCCATCGACACGACGACCGGCTTGCCGCGCTCGCGCGCGAAGACGACCTCCCGCCAGATCGACTCAGAGGCGACGACCGAGCCGCCGGGGCTGTCGATACGGAACAGGATCGCGCGCACCGAAGGATCGCGCACCGCCGAGCGAAAGGCCCGGGTGATTTCGTTTGCCGCCATGACATTCGATTCGGTTAACGGATTGGCCGAGCTTGCGGCGCGCTGGATCAGGCCCGTGCCGTAAATCAGCGCGATCGTCGAGCCTTCGCTATGCGGCCGGCCGGCGCGGTCGAGGTAAGTCGTCAAGCCGGTGAGCTCGGCGCCGGAGCCGGCGCGCGAGCGGGCATAGCCGATGACCTCGTCGCGATAACCTAGGCGATCGACGAGCTTCGCCTGGCGCGCCTCATCGGCAAGCAAAGGACCGCGATCGATCGCCTCGCGCACTTCTGCCTCCGGTAATTTGCGGCCTTTGGCGATCCCATGGATGATCTGCCCGGAGATCGAAGCGAGCAGGGCGTCGACCTCCTCACGATGCGGCGCGGTCATCTTGGTTTCTGTCAGGCTGTTCATCGCGGTCTTGAATTCTTCGCGATGGTCGAATTCTGGGGCGATCCCAAGAAGGTCGAGGGTGCCCTTGAAGAATGGGACCTCGGCATAAAGGCCGGTCAGACCGACATTCCCCATAGGCTGCAGCCAGATCTCGTCGAACGCCGTGGCGAGATAATAGGGCCGCGTCCCTGGGCCGAACTCGCCAAAGCTGTCGGCAAAGGCCAAAGCAAACTTGCCTTTGGCCCGAAAAGCGGCGATCGCGTCACGCAATTCCTGAATTTTGGCGAGACCAAGCTCGTCATCGCCGACGCGTGCGAGAAGCACTTTGACGCGCGGATCGCCCGATGCGGCCTCGATCCCGTCGAGCACATCACGCAAGGTCGGCTCGGCGCCGACGACGAGCCGCAGCAATCGGTTCTCGCGGGACCCTTCCGCGGGCGCCTGGGTCAGGTCGACGGTCAGAATGATGTTGTTGGCCAGCGGGGTCACGGTCGGCTTCAGTCCGCCGATCAGCAACATCGCGCCGAGGACGAGCAATACGGTCAGAAAGCCGACCGCGGCAAAAAAACCGACTATGACACGGCGCATGCCCTATCCGTTCGCAGTCCTAGTCAGCTGCGCCACCCCCACCAATTCCCTCCCCCGCTCGCGGGGGAGGGAATTGGAGAGGGCAACCTCGGCACGCTTGATCATCGCTACACCCCGCCGCCGAGGGCGCGATGGCGCAACAGATGGTCGGCGAGGACGCAGGCGACCATCGCCTCGCCAACCGGCACGGCGCGGATGCCGACACAAGGGTCGTGCCGACCATGGGTCGAGATCTCGACCTCGTTGCCGTCGACATCGACAGTGCGCAGCGGATTGAGGATCGAGCTCGTCGGTTTGACCGCGAACCGGGCAACGATGTCCTGACCCGTCGAAATCCCGCCGAGAATGCCGCCGGCGTTGTTCGACAAAAAGACAACCCTGCCGTCCTCGATCCGCATCTCGTCGGCGTTGTCTTCGCCTTTGAGCGCGGCCGCCCCAAAGCCGCTGCCGATCTCGACGCCCTTGACCGCGTTGATCGTCATCAGCGCACGGGCGAGATCACCGTCGAGCTTGTCATAGACCGGCTCGCCGAGCCCCGCCGGAACGCCGCTGGCGACGATTTCGATGACCGCACCCGCCGAGGAGCCAGCCTTGCGGACAATGTCCAGATAATCGGCCCAGCGCAGTGCCATCGCGGCATCCGGGCACCAGAACGGGTTGTCTTCGATAGTGCGCCAATCCCAAGCGCTGCGATCGACCGCATGTGGCCCGATCTGGACGAGCGCGCCGCGTATCGTCACGCCGGGGCCGAGAATTTTGCGCGCGATCGCCCCCGCCGCGACGCGCGAGGCGGTTTCGCGGGCCGAGGCGCGGCCGCCGCCCCGATAGTCGCGCACCCCGTATTTCTTCCAGTAGGTGTAGTCGGCATGGCCCGGGCGGAAGCGGTCGGCGATGTTGCGATAGTCCCGCGGCCGCTGGTCGGTGTTCTCGATCATCAACTGGATCGGCGTGCCGGTCGTGACGCCTTCGAACACGCCGCTGAGGATCCGCACCAGATCGTCTTCCTGCCGTTGCGTCGTATAGCGCGATTGGCCGGGCTTGCGCTTGTCCAGCCACTGCTGGATGTCGGGCTCGGCGAGCGATAGGCGCGGCGGTACCCCGTCGGCGACCACCCCAATCGCCGGCCCGTGGCTCTCGCCCCAGGTCGTAAACCGGAACAGGGTACCGAACGAGTTGCCCGCCATCGGTTCAACAGTTCTCGTCGTCCCGGCGGAGGCCGGGACCCACGTCTGCTATGGGTACCGGCCGGAGCCTGTCCTCGGGCCGGCCGAAGGCCGGACCCGTGGGCCGGTATGACGGAGCGTTTACCCAGATTCGCCTGCGCATTTCGCTCACACCACAGAGATGTCGGGGGCGTCGACCGCCTTCATGCCAACGACGTGATACCCGCAATCTACGTGGTGGATCTCGCCGCTGACACCGGCCGAAAGATCACTCAACAAATAAAGGCCGGCACCGCCCACATCTTCGATCGTGACGTTGCGCTTCAATGGTGAGTTGAGCTGGTTCCACTTCAGAATGTACGGGAAATCGCCGATGCCCGAGGAGGCCAATGTCCTGATCGGTCCGGCGGAGATCGCGTTGACGCGGATGTTGTCGCCGCCAAGATCGACCGCGAGGTAACGTACGCTAGCCTCAAGCGCTGCCTTTGCCACGCCCATGACGTTATAATGCGGCATCACCCGTTCGGCCCCGGCGTAGGTCAATGTCAATACGCTCCCGCCGGCCGTCATCAGCGGCACTGCGCGCCGGCAAACATCGGTAAAAGAATAACATGAAATCTCCAGGGTGCGCAGGAAGTTGGCACGCGTCGTCTGGAGGTACTTTCCCTTCAGCTCGTCCTTGTCGGCGAAGGCGATCGCATGGACGAGGAAATCGAGCCGGCCCCAGCGCCGGGTCAACGCCACGAAGACCGCATCGAGGCTCTCCTCGGACGCAACATCGGCGTCCAAGACGAAATTACTGTCGAGGCTTTCGGCAAGCGGCCGCACTCGCTTGCCCAGCCTCTCGCCCTGATAGGTGAAAGCGAGAGCTGCACCGTGCGCGTGCAATGTCTTGGCGATGCCCCAGCCGAGCGAGCGCTCGTTGGCGACACCCATGATGAGGCCCTGCTTACCCGCCATCAGCGGCATCGTCTTCCCCAGTCCTCACGGTTCTCCTCATCCTACACGAACGAGCGCGCAGGGGCCAATCAGGGGGCTCCCGGGCGGGACGTCGCTCTCAACTCCTTGTTTAGCAACAAAGAGGCAACTAAGGTCTCCGCGATGACTACCGCCGAGACAGAGAGCCGGACAACCCGGCGGGGCGGAAGGCTGCGACATATGGCGGCAACGGCGGCCGCCTTCGCGCTCTATTCTTTGCGCCGATTCAACGCGGACGGCTGCTTCGCGGCTTCGGGCGCGCTCAGCTATACGACGCTCGTTTCGCTCGTCCCGCTGGCGGTCATCGCCCTCGGTTCGCTATCAAGCTTCCCGATCTTCGCACCGGTACGCGACCGCCTTCTCGGGCTGGCGATGGAAAACTTCGTGCCGTCGATCGGCGCGCAGGCGGCGTATTGGTTTCGTACTTTTGCTGCTTCGGCGACGCAGACCACAGCGATCGGCGCCGCAGGGATCGCCGCGACCAGCATCCTGCTGCTGGTAACGGTGGAGGATCAGCTCAACCTGATTTGGCGCGTCACCGCACCGCGTCCCTGGGTGCAACGCCTGATTGCTTATTGGACATTGATAACCCTCGGCCCGCTGCTGATCGGGGTCAGCCTATCGCTCTCGACCTATTTCGAGATCGCGGCACGCCAGGCGGGCTTTGGTCAGGAAGCGTTGGCATGGTTCGCCAGCAGCTGGCTGCACGGGCTCGCGCGTGCCGTACCGGCGCTGCTCGAATTTGTCGCCCTGACCTTGCTCTACGGCTTGATTCCGAATTGCGCTGTGCGGTGGCGCGACGGTGCACTGGGCGCAGTCATCGCGACCTTGGCAATCGAAGTCCTGAAGATCGGGTTCTCGGCCTATATCGGCGCCACCTCGTTCTACAGCATCGTCTACGGCGCGCTCGCCGTGATTCCGATCTTCCTCTTCTGGATGTACATCTCGTGGATGGCCGTGCTGCTCGGCGCGGTCGTCGCCGCGGCCTTGCCGTATTGGCGAATCGACGAGCGGGTGGGGAATGTCCCCGCCGGCGGGGTAAAGCTCGGTCTGAGCTTGGCCCTTATCGCGGCATTGGCCCGGGCGCAGCGGCGTGGCGAGAAGCGATCGACGCCCGCGCTCGCCGCGGAGCTCGGTGTAGCGACCACGGTGATCGACGAGCATATCAAGCCCCTCGCCGAGGCGGGTTTTGCCGCGCACACCCAATCGGGACGTTGGGTCCTCGCGTGGAGTCCGGAAAGCGCTACCCTGCACGACCTTTACACAGCCTTGCACCTGCCTCTCGCCGGATGCTGGACCGACCAGGTCTCGGCTCCATGGCAGCGGCAGGTGGCGCCGGCGATGGATCGGATCGTCGAGGCTGAGGCCGCAGCGATGCAGGTGACGATCGATTCGCTGATCGCAGAGACCCTCGAGCCGGTGATGCGCCGGCGTGACCGCTCGCGCTCGGCCCCGCCGGTTGCCCAGAAGGTTCCCTCGGAGTAGGGCGGCGGTCTCACAGGCCTCCTCCTAAAACTTTTCGCAGAGGTGATCCGTGCCACGCGTTCTGACCGCCCGTTTTATGCACGAGACCAATACCTTCAGCCGCGTGGCGACGGACATGGCAATGTTTCGCCGCCGCGACTTCCACCTCGAAAACGAGATTCCGGTCGCTTTCCGCGGCACCCACTCGGCCTTTGGCGCGACCTTCGAGGCGGCCGACAAGTTCGGTTGGACTCTGGTTCATCCGATCTCCGCCAACCCCAACCCCTCGGGCACCGTCACCGACGAGGCCTTCGAGCAGATCACCCGAGTGATCCTCGACGCGGTCGACACGAAAGGCCCGATCGACGGCGCGCTCTTACATCTCCACGGCGCCATGGTCAGCGCGAGCCACGAGGACGCCGAGGGCGAGTTTCTGGCACGGCTGCGCCGCCGGCTCGGCCCGGATGTGCCGGTCGTCGTCACCCTCGACCTGCACGCCAATGTGACTCAGCTGATGGCGGACCATGCGAGCGCATTGATCGCCTATCGCACCTACCCGCATATCGACCAGTACGAGCGGGCCTGGCAGGGTGCGGAATTATTGGAGCGCGCAATGCAGGGCCTAATTCGGCCGCGGACGGTGATCGCCCGGCGCCCGATGCTCTACGGGCTCGACCACGGCCGCACCCAGCGCGGCCCAATGGCTGAGCTAATTGCCCGCGGCGAGACGCTAGAGAGTAACGGCGAGGCCTTGGTGGTCAGCGTCTGCGCCGGTTTCAGTCGTGCCAATATCCGCGACGTCGGCCCATCGGTAACCATCACTGTGGACGGCAATTCGCCGCAGGGCCAGACGATCGCCGAAGAATTCATGGATCACGCTTGGGAGACACGCGATTTCACGACGGTCAAATTGCTGTCGGTCGGCGACGCCGTGGCTCTCGCCCGGCGAGGCCAGCCGGGCGACAAGCCGCTCGTCGTCGCCGACTACACCGACAATCCCGGTGGGGGCGGCTATGGCGACGCGACCGCGTTCTTGAAGGGCCTCGTCGAGAGCGGGGTCGAAAGTGTGGCCTTCCATGCGATGTGCGATCCCGAGGCCGTGCAGCAAGGGATGCGCGCCGGGATCGGCGCCAAGACCACACTCGCCCTCGGCGGCAAGACCGACCCGGCGATGGGCGGCCCGCCCCTGGCTCTGCACGGCGAGGTGGTCTGCCTGACCACGGGCCGGTTCATCGCCTATGGGCCAATGGGCGGTGGGGTCGAGCGCAACTACGGGCCCTCGCTGGTGTTCCGCGTCGGCGGCATCGACATCATCGTCATCACCAATAACGGCCAGGCGACTGATCTCGCCCAGTTTACCTCGCTCGGCGTCGATCCGACGCGCTATCGCACAGTGGCCGTCAAATCGATGCAGCATTTCCGTGCCGCCTTCGAGCCGATCGCGCGCCAGGTCATCCTCGTCGACACTGGCGCCTTGTGCTCGGAGATCTACACGCCCGAGCTCTTCACCCGCGTCCGCCGCCCGATCTGGCCGCTCGACCCGATCCCCGACCCGCGCGCCGCATAAACTCCGTCCGCCTCGGTCACTCGGCGATGTCGAGCCCGAGATCGAGGATCGGGGCGCTGTGGGTGATCCAGCCGGACGAGATCAAGTCGACACCGGTGGCGGCGATGGCGGGTGCCGTTTCGATGGTGATCCGCCCGGAGGCTTCGGTAATCGCCCGGCCGTCGACCATCGCCACCGCCCGGCGCAAGGTCTCGGGTGTCATGTTGTCGAGCAGCACGGCATCGACCCCGATTTCGAGCGCCTCGGCGAGCTGGTCGAGCGTGTCGACCTCGAGCTCGATCTTGACGAGGTGCCCGGCATGGCGCTGCGCCCGCTCCAGCGCCTGGCGAACGCCGCCGGCCAGCGCGATGTGGTTGTCCTTGATCAGCATCGCGTCGTCGAGCCCGAAACGGTGGTTGGCGCCGCCGCCGAGGCGGACGGCTTCTTTTTCGAGTACCCGCAACCCAGGCGTGGTCTTGCGAGTGCAAACAATCCTGGCCTTGTATCCGGCGATCACGTCGGCCAACGCCCGCGTCGCGGTGGCGACCCCGGACATTCGGCTCAGCAGATTGAGCGCGGTGCGCTCGGCGGCCAGCACGTCCCGCGCACGACCGGTGAGATGGGCGACCGCCTCTCCGCGCAAAATCCGGTCTCCATCGGCACGCCGCCGCTCGATACGCAACAACGGGTCGAGCAATTCAAAGGCGAGCAGTGCGGCATCGAGCCCGGCCAAGACACCTGGCTGGCGCGCCGCGATTACCGCCTCGACGGTCGCCTCCGCCGGCACCACCGCATCGGTCGTGATGTCCCCGGCGCGGCCCAGATCTTCGAGCAATGCCGCCCGAACGATGGGTTCGATGAGCAGGCGCATCGTCATGCCCCTCACCCTCCCGCTGACGCGGGCCCCTCCCTCTCCCCGCTCATGCGGGGCGAGGGGAAAGGCTCACTCCCTCGCCCCGCTTGCGGGGAGAGGGTCGGGGTGAGGGGCACTGATGCGAGACGATCACGAGACATTGCCTATCAGCCCATGGCCAGCATGCGCTCGACTGCATGGCGCGCTCGATCCGCGATCGCCGGGTCGACGGTGACCTCGTGCTTCATCTCTTCGAGACTGCGTCGGATCTTCGGCAGGGTAATCCGCTTCATGTGGGGGCAGAGGTTGCAGGGCCGCACGAATTCGAGGTCGGGATATTGCAGCGCGACATTGTCGCTCATCGAGCACTCGGTAAGCAGCACGACGCGGGCCGGGCGCTCCTTGCCGACATAGGTGGCCATCGCCGCGGTCGAGCCGCTGAAATCGCACTCCGCGATAACCTCGGGCGGACATTCTGGGTGCGCCAGCACGATGATCCCGGGATGGCTCTCGCGCAGGCTCCTGATGTCCTCAGGGGTGAACCGCTCGTGCACCTCGCAGTGCCCACTCCAGGCGATGATCTCGACCTTGGTCTGCGCCGCCGTGTTGCGCGCGAGATATTCGTCGGGCAGCATGATCACCCGTGGCACCCCGAGCCCTTCGATGATCTTCTTGGCGTTGCTCGAGGTGCAGCAGACATCGGACTCGGCCTTTACCGCGGCCGAGGTGTTGACATAAGTCACGATCGGCACACCGGGGTGGCGTTCGCGCAACAGCCGGATGTCGGCCGCAGTGATCGAGGCGGCGAGCGAGCAGCCGGCCTCGGGATCAGGGATCAGCACGGTCTTCTCCGGGTTTAGGAGCTTAGCGGTTTCGGCCATGAAATGAACGCCGGCCAAGACGATCACGTCGGCATCGGTACGCTCGGCTTCGCGGGCGAGCGCCAGGCTGTCGCCGACAATATCGGCGACCGTGTGGAAGATGTCCGGCGTCTGATAATTATGCGCCAGGACGACCGCATTGCGCTCGCGCTTGAGCCGCAAGATGGCGGCGACGTCGTCGGCCAGGATCCGCCATTCGAAGGGCGGGATGTGCCGCTCCACCCGCCGGTAGAGCTCGGGCAGCGGCAACGCGGCGGTCGGTGTCGGCGAAGCGGTTTGGAGCATCGTCATCTCCTTTCTTATACTCATGATGAGCATTATTCGAGTCTGGAAAAGCCGGGCGAAATTTGCCCGGCCTCCAATTATGCTGGGTATGAGAATAAGTCGCGGATGCCCGCTGTCAAGATACTGTCACACGACGTCCGGCGCGCAATCGCAGACCGGGTGCCGGACGTTCGAGCAAGACCTCGCGCCGAAAGCGTACAAGCCGCGCCGGTCGGCCGCCGGTTTCTGCGCTGATCCCGCCGGTCTCTTCCACCAGACCCTGGTGCTCGACGAGACGCCGAAAATTTTGCTTGTGCAGTCGCACCCCCGACAGCGCCTCGACCGTGCGCTGCAGCTGTAGCAGCGTGAAGGCCGGCGGCATCAGCTCGAAAACCACCGGCCGATACTTGATCTTGCCGCGCAGGCGCCCGATCGCAGTGGCGAGGATCCGCCTGTGATCGGCCGCCATCGGTACGCCGAAAACCAACCTGTCGCCGGGTGGGGCGGGCCGACCCAGATCGCGGCAAGATTCCTGGATCAGCCCCGCCTCGTAGAGCAGCTCATAGCGTTCAAGGACCAGTTCCTCGTTCCAGGATCGGGCGAAGGCGAGACCCAGCCTCTCCGCGCGCAGTCGCCGTTCCGTCTCGCTCGCGGCTTGCCTCGCCCACGAGCCGAGACGCGTTTCGAGCAGCGCCAAGGTCGCGGGCTGCCCGGCGCGCCAATCCTCCCAGGGAAAATACCGGTACCAGCTCTGCCACACGGCTTCACCCGCGCCGCCCGGTCGCACCTCGCGCACCAACGCCAGATAAGCCACCGTCAGCGCGCGGCCCGCCCGCGCATCTTCGACGCGATCACGGTCGCCGAAGGTATAGAGCTGCTCGACATAGCCGAGTCTTTGGCTGGTCTGCCGTTCAACCCAGGCGCGCAGCCCAACCTCGAGGGTGCGATGCTCGACTTCCAAGGGGCCGGACGGGAGCGCCTCGATCGGGTCATGTCCGATATGCACCGTCAGCACGCGCGGCTCATCGATCGTCGCCGTGACGATCACCGCGCTCAGTCGGATCGACAGCGAGGCCCCGCGGCTGCTCGCACGCGGCATCAACATTGCGGCGCCCGCGCCGGGCCTCTCCATCCCTCGGGCACTCCTGGCTCTACCGGCCGAAGTCTAGCATATCCTCGGCTTTCCGTAGCCTGCCGCGATCGGCAAAACCGGGCCGTGGCGGTGCGTTCTTGCGCGGCTGCAATTCGTCGAGACCGTGCGTCAGCGGCCTTCTCCAATTCCCGCAGCCGGCTATCGAAATCGCGCGTCTCGATGGCGGTATCGAAAACGTCGACCACCTTTGCCAATTCGGCTGCTTCGGCCGGCGCGAGCAGGCCCCGCGCCACCGCCGGCGCGATCGCCTCCATCGCGGCCACAAGATCGGCCGGCCTGCGCATCGGCGGGAGCGCGAAGGCAACCAGCCGGTCGCGGTGCGGCGCGATCAGGCGGTCGAGGCAGAGGCGCAACGCCGTCAGGTCACCGCCGAGGGCGATTTCGGCGGCCTTGGGGTCAAGGCCTCGGTCTCGCCCTGCAGCAGCAGCTGGGCGGCCAAGGTCGATCGGTTGCGACACCCGCGTGGCCGGCCGGCGGAGTTGCCGGAGCAGCCCTTCTCAAACGGGCGCCTCGGCTGTTTTTGCTGTTTTTGCAGGAAATTATCAGCAGAAATTAATCTTTCCTCCGCGGAAATCCTAGAGTTGGGGCCACGTGGCCCGCGAGAGAACAGCGGGCCTTGTCCTGTTCGCCTGTCATTTACCAATTGGATGCGCATCGTTTTGTTGCGATGAAAGCATATAGTTCGCAATCTTGTCAAGCATAATTGTGCTACAGACAATAGCTAGCCGTCCCGTAAGCTCTCGCGGCAGAGCCATGATAGCTCGTTGCGAGCGAAGTAGCGGGTTCGCTTGGCACAGGTGCGCTTCGGCTTGATCGACTCAAGATCGCGGTCGCGTTTCAAACAAGCGCAGCACACCGTCAATGTGCGAGAGGTCCGCCCGGTGCTGATCTAGCTGGCGCTCCAGCCGGGCGATGCAGCCGGAGACCTCGGCACGCTTCTCTCGGGGAGCGCGGAAATGACATGAGAGTCGGCCATCCAGATATGGTAGGATGGCAAACGGCCGAGCTAAATGCTGACATGGTAGCGCTTGCTACATAATACCGGAAATGTCCGCCAGGCAATCGAGCGAAGAGTGAACCGATGCTTGCGGGCGGCATCACGGATCCGGCGCCCTTCTGACCAATATGGTCTGCGGGCCCGCGCCGGCAAAGAAGATCCCCGCCTCCACAAGCGCGGCTTCGATATTTTTGAGCGCCGCTGTGCGCACGTCGAATTGGCAGCCCGGCGCCGTCATGAACTTGCAGCGGAATATTTTGACGCCCGGATCCACCCGGTAGAGCTTTCCCTTCAACGGTTCTCGAATCAATGGGCCGAGCTCCGGGTCGAGCGCCAGACCCTCGCCGATGCCCTTGATCAGCTTACGGATTTTTTCGCTGTCCACCGATAGCGGCAGCGGGATGTTGAACTTGTCGATCACCCAGTCCCGAGAGTCATTGCGCACGGCGCCGAGCAAACCGTAAGGCACGAACGTCAGTGGACCGTTGCGGTGCCGTAACGCCACGGTTCTGAACGAGATATGCTCCACCGCACCTTTAGTGCTCGTTCCGCTTTCGATGTATTCGCCAATTCGGAACACGTCTTCGATCAGGAAAAACACGCCCGAGATCACATCTCGCACGAGAGTTTGTGCGCCAAATCCAATCGCCAGGCCGAATATGCCCGCTCCTGCCAGCAACGGCGCGATCTGAATACCCAATGTCCAGAGCGCCGAGAGTGTGAAGAGCGTTGCAAAGACGATGGCCAGTGTCGTGCGAAGCAGCGGCAGCAAGGTCAGAAGACGCGTATTCTCGGTTGGCGGACTATGGGGATCGAGTGGCGCCAATAGCCGCAATCGGCGGTCGATGGTGAAGCGAATGGCAATCCAAGCGAGATAGACGACAAAGGCGAGTGCCACGGTATCCGCGACATGCAGAGTAAATAGGGCGAACGGGTTCGAGCCGGTCGTGAGTTCCGTCAGCGGCACCCGCATGATCAGGATCAGGCCCGCAATCCCCATCAGCAAAATCGCGAACCGAACAACCGCCAGCACGATCAGCGGCAGCATGTCGGGGAGCCTCTCTGTGACGGGCTCCTCGTCTTTTCCAGTGGCATCGCGCCAGAAGAAAAAGACGATGCGCTTCGATGCGCCGAGCAAGGCGGCGACGATCGCGATGTCGACCAAGAGAGCGGCGACGCGGCCGCCGCCGACGAGCGCCAGAATCGCCGTCGTCACGATGACAAAGGTGGCGATAAAGGCTTTTGGGAAACGCGGGCGCCGGCGGCGCCCCTTCCCGCTCCCTTGCCGAGACGCGATCAAAACGGCAGCGAGCAGACTGATTACAATGAGAGCGCCAACGCCGACACGGATTGTTCCCGCCAGATGCTGAGCCGAGGCGACGGTTGTCAACAACTGCGGGAGAAGGATCGCCGTGGCGGCCAAAGTCGCGAGCCATGCCACGCCGCCAACGACAAGCCCGGATTTGTACCGTTGGATCGGGGCGAGCCGCAACGAGGGGTGATGCGGTGAAACGACAACGTCGGCGATAATCCAGGCGCTTCGTACCGCAACCACCAGCGCCGTCGCTGCGATCACCATCGCGTCGACATTCGCGGGCCACGGAAGGATCAGCGCCGCACCCACAGTGGAGGCAGTGAACAACATCAGGCCAAATCCGAGCAGCCCCAGCCGCCGCAATGCCAGAAGAGCCGCCTCGCGCGGCGTTGCCGCCGACGTGCTGATGATGGCGCGCAGCGGTGCAGCGGCGAACGTCCAGTACAACCATTCGAGTCCGGCGCCGACGATCACGAGGATCAAGACGAAAGTGACTGCCCGGACCGCCGTTCCGTCACTCAGTGCCGCGGTGATGGCCGCACCAAGTCGTTCGGCTTCTGACGGCGCCTGTGCAAAATCATCCCGGAGAGCCTGCAGATTGGCGCTGACATCGACTGACGCCAGACCGGCCAGTCGCTGAAAGGCGAGTTCGTCCGCGCTCGCGGGCAGTGAGGCCGTGCCCGCGCAAAGCAAGACGATCACCCCGGCCAGAGAAACAAGCCACAATCTCACGGCGCGGTTTCCAGAACCGGTTCGGTCGACGCCACCCAGCTGTCGGGTTGCCTCGCCGCCTCGGCGTCGACGAAGGCGGGATAGACGCGTCGGACGCTCACCGGCCTCCCCGACAGATGGGCCTGGCAGGCGAGCCGCGCGTCGGGCGGGGCCTTTACCCGATCGAGGGTTGCCAACTCCGCTTCAGCCGGCGGGTCGAGATCGGCGTCGGCCGGCACAATGATCCTGCACGTCCCGCAGCGGGCGCGGGCCGCCGCACACACTCGCATGCGGAATGTCGTTCGCCCGGCTGACCTCGAGCACCGACATGCCCACGCGTCCGACCGCGGTCAAGCCGCCGTCGTAGGACACCATGACGCGCGTGCGCCGCTGTCTCAGCATGTTGAGGACGAGTATGCCCGCCGCCAAGGCCACAGCCGTGCCGTAGACCAGGAAGACCCCGCTCTCGATGACATCCAGGCGATGACGTATCTCTTGCAGGACCTGCAGGTTCTGCTCGATCAGGGCCCGCCAAGCAGTGTCGGTCGCTAGGCGCGCCAATACGGCCTCGCCGGCATGCGCAAATCCCAAAAGCGCAAGGATCGGAATCGCGAAGAGTATCGGGACGACGACTGGCGCCAGTCGCGGCCAGGAGCGCCGCAACACGAGTGTCGAATAGAGACCGATCGCCCCGTGAGCCCAGCCGATCACCACTACCAAAAGCTGCTGCACTGCCAAGAGCGGCGCGTATCGCCAGTAAACGGCGAGGACGAACCCGTAGTCGGGGCTGAACCGAGCCACCAGATCGCTCGTCACCTGAAGCCCGACGACATGATTGACGAGCAAAGGCGGTGTGGCGAGACCCAGCAGCAGCTGGACCCAATCCGTCCGGCTCATCGCCAGCGAATGGCGCGACGCCAGGGACGCCAAGCCAAGCCCGGCGTGAACAATCGCCGCCGCCAGTAACAGCGCCTGGCCGAAGCCGGTCTGCCACGGCATCAATAGCACGCCCCGCCACCGCTCCATCGCGTCGACCGAAACCAAGCCCAAGGCGAGATTGCTGAGATGCCCAGCGACGAAGAGAAGCAGCACGAGGCCGCTGGCGAGCCGGACGCGTCTTACGTTCAATCGAGAAAGCAGCATTCGGTCAGCGCCTCCCGCGGAAAAGCGTCCACCGAATGACTGAAGCCTGAATGACGGCCGGTCGCCAATGGGTTTTTGCCAGGCAGGATCGGATGGGGAAAGTCGACCCTAAAATCAAGTCAGAACGACGATCTTGCCGCCCGCTTTGTTCTCCTCCATGCAGCGGTGCGCCTCGACGATGTCATCGAGCTTGAACACCCTGCCGACCTGGACCCGCAACGTGCCCGCGGCAACCTGCTCGACCAACTCATCGAGCGGTGTCAGCATGAAATCCTGAGGCCCGCCATCATAGGTGGTCAGGCACACGGAAGTCGGGATCACATCCATCGGGCTGAAATCATCGAACGACCATTTGTTGCCCACCATTCCTGTCATGCAAACGATCCCGCGCTGCTTGGCGCAGCGGAGTGAGTCAGCAAGCGTCGTCGTGCCGACAAGTTCGAGGACCTTGTCGACACCGCTGGGAAACACCTCCCTTACCTGCTTGACGATGGTGCCGGTATCGATGAAGACTTGATCCACGCCGCTCGACCGCAGCAATTGTTCTCGATCGGCCCGGCGCGTTGTCGCTCCGATCACGGCGCCGTGGTGTTTGGCAATTGCTGCCGCGGCGAGCCCGACCGATGTCGTTCCCCCGCGGATCAGTAAGCGCTCGCCCTTGCCGAGACGCAGCGACTTGAACAGAGAGCCCCACGCCGTTTGCAGCATCTCCGGGAGTGCACCCAGGGTCTCCCAAGGAAGACTTGTTTTGATCAGCTGCACCTGTGTTACCGGCACGCAGGCGTACTCGGCGTATGCGCCGTCGAAATCGCGTCCCATCCCGCCCATGGCAGTGGCGACGATATCACCCTTGGTGAACTCCCCTCCGGGAGCGTCCTCGACCAGGCCCACAGCCTCGATGCCGAGGACCCGAGGAAAGACGACACCAGGAGAAAGACCCTGCCGAGTGAACAACTCGGACCGGTTCAGTCCGAACGCCTTGACCTGGATCAGAACCTCTCCTGCCTGTGGCTTAGGGATCGGGCGGCTCTCGACCTTCAGGACTCCCGGTCCACCCGGTTCGTAGATAACCGCAGCCTTCATCGAATCCATGGCTTAGCCCCTTTTGAAGCGCTTCGTTGCCCCGATCGACGCGGCGTCGCCGGTCAACCTCGCGGCGGGTTCGTGGTACAAAAACAGTAGCGTGCGATTTTCCAGGCCCCGCCGATCTTCTGGAACAGAAAAAGCTCCTGGTTCGCCTCCGGACCCTCGGCGCCGGTTGCATTGTTTTTGGTATGTCCGGCGGAGTTTGTTCGCGCCAACACCCAATCCGGTGCGAGCTGCCGAATTTCCGCGATCTTGAACTCGACGGTGAGCGTGATCGCCGCGAACACAGC
Source organism: uncultured Alphaproteobacteria bacterium (assembly GCA_963703745.1). Taxonomy (GTDB): domain Bacteria; phylum Pseudomonadota; class Alphaproteobacteria; order ATCC43930; family CGMCC-115725; genus AP-15. The sequence goes on from CAVPFL010000007.1 coordinate 564,480, forward strand.
GTCATACGCTTGGCGCAACGCGGCGGTCCCGACGCTCGAGGGGCTATGCTGAGGCATGAACACGCCGTCTGGAGCGTAGAGTTTGAGCGCCGCCTCCGTATCGGAGCCGTTCAAAGCAGTTTGGTAGTCCTGCAAGATCGAGGCGACAGCGGTTTCGTCGGCATTCATGAGCCTGCCCTCGCGGTGGTAATTCCGTCCTACCAACATTGGCCGCATCCCGCGGATGCGACTAGTGGGTCATATCGGGAAAACCTTTCTCGATTTTGGAAATGTCGGCTCAGGTCTGTTGGTAGACCGTTTCACCGAGGTCTTGGCGTCCGCGGCCCCAACAGGTTCAAACGAGGTCGGCACTGCATGTCGGCAGCGACGGAAACAGCGTTCGCGCCATCTGAGCCGCGAATTCCTTGAATACGCGTACCGGACGCGAGTTGTGTCGATTGCCCGGGTGAACCATCGACAGATCAAAGGTGCGGAAGTGCCATTCGGGCATAATCTCGATGAGCCGACCGTCGGGCACCAAATCCGGCTGCACGACTGGCGGCAGGTCCCGATGCCCACGCCCGCGAGTGGCGCGAAAGCGAGACCGACATTCATCGACAGAAACGAGACCCTTTCGGTAACACCGTTATTGTCAATAAACGTTCAGCTATTTTCCGGTCTCCAAAACGAGAAACCCAGTAGTCGGTGTTCCAGGCGGTCCTGCGGCCTCTCGGGAGATTTGACGCGTTCGATATAGGCGGGGCTGGCGACCAATTGGTGACGATATGTCAGTAGCTTCCGGGCGGCTCCGCTTTGATACGGAAAAAATGGGCGGCGCCGTGCTGCTCGCCGTGGTAGCGGCGCACATAACGGCCAGACAGAGGGCGCCGGCGTAGATCCTACCTGCCCCGATATAGGAAGATGACCCGGGAGACGGCCATTACACGCACCAACTTCGTGTTTCTCGGATCCGAGGCGCGGCGAAGGCGCAGTGGATACGCAATTAGGCACCGATATTCAAGCGTCTGTGATTACCTGGACACAGCCTTACATGGTTTTTGGCGGGCGGGCGGGAGCAGTGGGAATAACAAGTGCGCTCACATACGGATATGAGCGTGTTGCGGCCGCGTCTCCTCAATATTTCAAAAGCGCGACCTACCAGCCTTATAACGATTTTCACATTCGCCCCGCGATGATGCTGGCCGGATATACGCCCCCAAGACATCGTCTCGCTGATTGATCGAGGGGCATCGGCACAGCACATCCTGCCCACTGGAGATGGGTATTTCATCCGTACCACAGATGCCAGCGCAGCGATCCCCGCTATCCCGATATTCGCGCGGTGGTTGGCGAATGGAATCACCAAGACGGGTTGAAGATGGGCTATGTCGACAACTCGGGGGGGGGGACCGGACGCGACTACATTCAAAATACGCCACACGTCTTATTTTACGAGAGGAGCCCGTGAGCCTCACTTACCCTCAATCGTCAAAGGCTCGGCACCGGCGCTACCGATCCGGGAAGCGCCTACTTGTGATTTTCGTCGTATTTGGCCCTCGAGCCACGTCAGGTTGCGGCGGCAATGACCCTTTCGAGCTCGATCTCGGCAGCGAGGCTGTCGCGGTCGCGCGAGATCGTCAGCACCGCCAATTTGCGGCCGCCCTGCCGGTAGGTCACCGTGCAGTCCTTCGCCGTGATATCTCCGTCGACCTCGACGCGGTCCCATGTCGTAGCGTGCCCGACATAGGAGAGCTGCAGGTCGTGCTGCTGGCTCCAAAAGAACGGCACCGCGTCGAACCGTTCATGCGCGCCGAGCATATTGCGGGCGGCCGTCTGGCCCTGCCGTTCGGCGACCACCCAGTGCTCGATGCGGATGCGCTCGCCGGTCAGTCGGTCGGGCCATCTTGCGATGTCGCCGGCCGCCCACATCCCGGGAATACTCGTCTCGAGGTACGCGTCGACAGTGACGCCGCGATCGACCGCTATTCCGGCCCGCTCGGCAAGCACAGTCTCCGGCCGCACACCAATACCGACGACGACAAAGTCGGTGTCGAGCTGTTCCCCGCTCTGCAGCGCGACGCGGTCCCGTTCGAACGAAGCGGGTGTGGCACCGAGGCGGAAGCTGACGCCGTGCTCCTCGTGGACCTGGCGGACGAGGTCCCCGACTTCCGGGCCTAGCAGGGCTTCCATCGGGCGCGCCTCCGGTGCGACGACGGATACTTCGAGCCCGCGCGCCCGCAATGACGCCGCGACCTCGAGACCGATAAAGCTGGCACCGATGATAACCACGCGACGCGCGGTCGCCGCCGCGGCGATCAGTGCCCGGCTGTCGGCGAGCGTTCGCAGATAGTGGATTTGCGAGAGATCGCTGCCGGGAATGCCGAGCCGGACCGGCGCGGCACCGGTGGCGAGCAGCAGCGCGCCGAAGCGATGCTGGGCGCCGTCGGCGAGCCGGACCTCGCGACCTTTAGGGTCGATCGTGACGACGCGGGCGCCGAGCTGCAGCGCGATCCCATGCTCGCGGTAGAACTCGGGCGGACGCAGCGGTATCCATTCCTCGGGCGCGTTACCGGCGAGGTAGTCTTTGGACAGATTGGGCCGATCATAAGGTCCGGCGTCATCGGCGCTGAGTATCGTGACCGGGCCCGCGTAGCCTTCGCGCCGCAGCATCTCCGCGGCGGCATTTCCTGCGGCACCACCGCCGATGATGACGATCGACTCCGGCCCGGACTGCGCAGCCGGCCGCGACGGCCGCGCTGCCGGCTCGAGCTTTTCCCGCACATAGATTTTCCCATCCCGCTGCTCGACACGCCAGCGGGCGACTGGATCGAGCGCCGGTGCGCGCAGCGCCTCTCCGGTGCGCAGGCTGAAGCAGGCGTGGTGCCACGGGCAACGGACGGTATCCGCGACGAGCACGCCCTCGGCGAGCGGACCGTGGTAATGGGTGCACTCCGCCCCGATTGCGAAAAGCGCGCCGCCGTTGCGCGCCAAGAGCACCGCCTCACCCGCGACCTGACCCAGGATCATGCCGCCGTCGGCGAGATCCGTAACCGGGATTCCCTGGGCGAAGTCGGGTCCGTCGAGCTTCTTTTGGTCCTCGCTCATGGCTGCTTCCTGATAATCTGGCGAAACCATTTTCTCGGCACGTCGGCGGCTGACGACCGCCGCTGCTAGACTAGCCCAGCTTTTACCGGTTCCCACAACTGCGATCGAGAATCGCCGTCACCTCGAATCCGTGGAACATCTGGCCAGGCGCGAAGGTTTGCCTGGCCCCCAGGCTCAACGGAACTCCATGCGGGAAGATTGTGGTGGGGCGAAGCGCTGTCCAGGAGCCATAGCCGCCTCGTTGGAACGCGTCACACGCCACTGGACCGTCGGGCAGACTGTTGACGCCTTGCGCCATCGCCAATTGTGGCGCTGCGCAAGTCCAAAGCAATGCGGCAGCGGTGATCGAAGCACGGACTTTGCTGTCGTGATACGTCATATGTTTAGCCCTCCATCAGCTAATCGTGCCGGCGACAGTACGAGGAAGTCCCTCCTGCGCCTTCGATGAAGGCGACACCCACGACCGCCGGATCGGTTCCTTGCTATGCTCGCCCGGTTGCTGGGTGTCGTCGCTGGAGCGTCCTAGAAGGTAAAACGAACCCCGGCGGTGAAGCTGTTGTAGGTCGTGTTGTTTATCCCGAGAATCGCATCGTAATTGATGTAGGCCGAACCGTTGCTGGAAAACGGCAGAGTGACGCCGACCCCAAGGTCAACATAGTTCCTTGAAGTCGGGACGCCTGGCAAAATGAAGCTCGAAAATAGCCCCGGCGACGAATCATTGCTGTACGCCACCGAAACGGCGGTGTTGCCGGGACTGTATTGGTGTGCCCAGTGGACCCGCGCGATCGGAAAGAGAGGGCCGAGAGGTGTGCTTATCGTGTACTGCGCATCAGCACCGAGGAAAGTCAGAACCGTATTGACAGAGGAACTGCCGAATTGCAGGTTGGCCCCCAGCGCACCCTCTTCGCTGAACGCGTCGACGCCGGTATGCTGGTAGAGGAAGCGGGCGATCGGCGTCAAGACGAGAGGCCCGAACGGCAAGTCATAACCGGTGGCGACGGTCACTCCCTCGATGCGGCTGCCGAAGCTCCCCGTCGCGATCCCATTACCTATCAGATTAGAGGCGTTGGGTTGGGTTAATACGATATGGCGTTGGGAATTGTTGTTGCCGCCGCCGATAATGCCGATAGCATTCACATATAACGCGTCCGTCACCGAATAAGTGGCATAGAGGTCCCCTTGCAATAGATTGCCGCTCAAGGATTGACCGGACGCGCTCAGCGTGCTGGTGTCGAAATTGGTGTTCGATTGCGTGTAGCCGAACGCGAGCCCGGCGATCAGCTGCGGTGTAAAGCGATAATCAGCGCCGGCGACGAAGCCGGCGTTGTTGAAAGAATAGCCGTTCTCGCTCGTCGTAAGATCCCTGCTCCCAAACTGCCCAAGCCCATTTGCAAACACCCCGAACGGGCCGGTCGAATAGGCAAACTCGAGAGGCCCGTATTGCGCGAGACGAGGTCCGTCGCCTGGTTCCTGCGCGTTCAATGAGGCAACTTGCCCGAGCCGGGGTGATTCGGCACCCGCCAGCGCGGTGCCGGTCGTCCAGTCCCGCAGCTCTTTCAGTCTTTCCTCGATCGCGCTAGTTTGCCTGCTCGTCTGGGTGGTCTGCGCCACCGAGGCTTGGTTGGTCGGGACGAGCAGCTCGGTACCGCCGTTCAACTGTTGCAAAAGGTTGTTCAACCCATTCGCATTAAGGGTAAAGGGGGTGCCCAGGCCCGAGTTGGGGGTCTGACCTAGCACATTTAGGGCATTGCCGATCATCGCCCCACATAGCCCCGCGAGGGCCATTTGACCTTGCGTAGCAGCGGGCGAACTGGCGATCATCGCGACGGTCGGGCAGAAGTTGTTGATGGACTGCGCCATCATTTGTTGCGCAACGTTTTGCCCGGGGAGCCCCGTCAAATTCGATTGCCCGGTCATCGCTGAATAAGACTGGGGTATCTGAGCATGGCCGAGCTGCGCGATGAACACTGAGAAGGTGAGCCCGAGCCAGACAGCACGAACACGCCCTCTGACACGAGTCTGAAATACCATCTCCCCCATCATGCCCTCCCCGCTCAGGCCCCAACCGCCGACCGGATTTGGTTAAAGCTAGCGCACATTTTTTTGGGCTGCATCCCTTTTCCACAACCGGCGATAAAGATAAATTTCGCAGATAACTCTACCTTGCCGTGAGGGATCGCGGGGCCTCGGCTACTTGCATTCGATTTTTGGCGGTTTCCGGTGAGGAAGAAACGTTAGAGCGGCCAAAGAGTGTGAAGTAGCTCACACTTGCACCTGGCAAAAGTGTTAACCTTAGATCTTAACCAGCTTTCCCGCCCAAGAATGGGGAAGTCGCCGTGGTCGCTCCGATCGCCCGCCCCGCCCCAATGTCGAGATCTCTCTCGACGTTGCATTACGATGACCCGGGTCACCAAACGACCAGTCCCGCCATCGTCGAAGGCGAGCAGGCTGGGATACGGCAGGTACGCATCTTTGTTTCTTCGCCAGGCGACGCTATCCACGAGCGCGGTCGGGTCGACCGCGTCGTCGAGCGACTGAACGGAGAATTCGCCGGGACCGCGCGGCTGGAGACCATCCGTTGGGAAACCGAATTCTACCGGGCGCATGCCACCTTCCAGGCGCAGATCCCGGAAGCGGCCGAATGTGACATCGTGATCGCGGTTTTCCGGCATCGAATCGGAACCGAGCTACCCTCAACCTTCGCCCGCCTGCCCGACGGCAGCCCTTACCCGAGCGGCACCGCCTATGAGGTATTGTCCGCGATCGAGGCCTGCCGCCGCCAGGGCCATCCCGACGTTTATGTGTTCCGCCATCCGGACCCGCCGATGGTGCGGCTCGATGATCCGGAAGCCCAGCAGACGCAGGGGCAGTGGCAACGACTGAAGGCGTTCTTCGACACCTGGTTCGTTGCCGGCGACGGGCGGTTCAAGGGGGCCTTTCAAACCTTCTCGACCATCGACGATTTCGAGGCCCAGCTCGATCGGCTGTTGCGCGGCTGGATCGAAGACAAGGTCCTGCGGGGCCGCGCGGTACTGTGGCCGATCGAAGTCAAGGGATCGCCGTTTCGCGGTCTTGCCGCTTTCGGCGCCAAGCACGCACCGGTGTTCTTTGGGCGTTCGCGTGACATCACCCGAGCGGTGGATCAGTGGAAGGACGCGGCGGCACGCGGGACGCCGTTCCTCCTACTGGTCGGCGCGAGCGGGGCCGGCAAATCATCGTTAGCACGCGCTGGCCTCGTGCCGCGGATCACTGCGCCAGGCGTCGTTCCGACCGTCGATCTGTGGCGCGCAGCGGTGATGCACCCGAGCGAGGCGCCGGGCGGTCCCATCATGAGCTTGGCAGCGCGTCTCTTTGACGCCGAGCAAGACATTCCCGAGAACGAGCGGGGTCGTCGGCCGGCCTTGCCCGAGATCGCCGAAAGCGATTATCGCACCCCCGCCGAGCTGGCGCGGCTGTTTATGGAAGCCGGGTCGGCGGCGAGTGTGCCGGTGACCCGTGCGCTCGAGCGTGCCAGCGAGGCCGAGCGCACTCGCCAAGGCTTCGCGCGCCAGATGCGCGCCCAATTGCTGATCGTCATCGATCAACTCGACGAACTATTTGCCCCGGACGTAACGCCTGACGAGCGGGGGGTTTTCGCGCGGCTTCTGGTAGCTCTTGCCGAGACCGGGCATGTGTGGCTGCTGGCGACCCTGCGCGCCGATTTATACGAGCGTTTCCTTGCCGAACCGGCGTTGGTAGCTCTCAAGACTGCGGGGGCGACCTACGATCTTTCGCCCCCAGGTCCGGCTGAACTCGCCGAGATCGTGCGCAAGCCGGCGGAAGCGGCTGGGCTCGTCTTTGAGACGGATGCGGAGAGTGGCGAGCGGCTCGACGAGCGCCTGCTGCGGGAAGCCGAACGGCCCGACATGCTGCCGTTGCTGCAATTGGCGTTGAACCGGCTGTTCGAAGGCAGGATCGCCGGCGCCGGCGGGACCACTCTGACGATTGCCGCTTACGAGAGCTTGGGCGGGCTCGCGGGTATTGTCGACCGCGAGGCCGAACGGGCGATTGCCGGGCTCGGCGAAGCCGAAATCGGGCGGCTGCCGCGACTGTTACGTCGACTGGCAGCGATCAGCCAGCATGATGACGTTAAGACGAGCCCGGCCAGCTTGACCACCGTGCCGCTCGCCGAGGCCTTGTCCGATCCACCGTCGTGCCGCCTCGTCGAGGCGCTCGTAGGGGCTCGCATTCTCTTGACGAGCGGCGAGGGTGACGCAGCGGGGATTCGCCTTGCCCACCAGCGGGTCCTGACCGATTGGGCGAGAGCCCGCGAGCTCGTGGCCGCCAACAGCGAGTTCTATCGCATCCGGGAGGAGGTCGAGGACCAGCTGCAACGCTGGAGAATTGCCGGCCGGAGCCGCGATTTGCTGATCCCGCGCGGTCTGCCGCTGGCAGAAGCCGAATCGATCGTCGCACGTTTTGGCGACGAGCTGTCAGCCGCGACACGGGAATTCGTCCGAGCGTCCGGCGCGCGCGCGCGGATGCGGCAACGAGTCACTGCCGTCGCCGCCGTTCTCTTCGGCCTTCTTGCGGTTGCCGCCACCGGCGCCGGAATCTATGCCTCGTATCAAGAGTATCGGGCAGAGAGGAGCCTGCATGCGGCGAAAAAAGCCGTCAACGTCATCGTCGTCGATATCGCTGAAGGGCTGCGCAACGTCGAGGGCGTCCGCACTGCAACAATCCGGACTGTCCTCGAAAGGGTCCAGGATACGGTCGAATGGCTGGCCCATTTTGCCCCCGACAATCTCTCGCTCCAGCACCTCTACCTGGAATTGTTGGACGAGTTCGCCGCCACCTATCAGACCGCAGGCGATATCGGACGCGCGCGCAAATCCGCGATGACCGCCCTCTCATTGGGCCGAGAGCTAGCCGACCACAACCGCGATGATCCGCAGTGGCAGCGTGACATTTCGGTCACACTCAACAGGCTGGGCTCGATCGCCTTCAGCAGCGGCGAGTTGGGGGACGCTCTGAAAGCCGACGAGGAGGCGCTCGGCATCATGCAGCGCCTAACCGAACGAGACCCTGGTAATGCGGACTGGCAGCGGGACCTTGCATTCATCCTCAGCGGCATTGGCAACGTCAAATCGCAGACGGGCGACGCCCGCAGCGCGCTTGCTGCCTATGATAAGGGGCTGGCGATATTTCAGCGCCTCGCCCAAGGCGAACCCACCAATTTGGCCCTGCAGCGGGAAATCGGCGTCCGGCTAAACGAGACCGGCGACATGAGGCTCAGCATCGGTGATGCCGCCGGCGCGACAGCCAATTATGAACAAGGGCTGGCCATTTTTCGTGCTCTGGTCAAGCAAAATGCTGCGAACACGCAATGGCAGCGTGACGTCTTTTTCAGCCTGATCAAAATCGGCGATCTGAAGGCGCAAGCAGAGGACCCGACGGCGGCCGCCGCCTCCTACGAGAAAGCGGGGGTGATTGCGCGTCGCCTCGCCGAGCTGGACCCCGGCAACTCATCGCTGCTCCTCGACGTCGCGCAAGTGCTCTGCAAGATCGGCGACGTCAAGCTCGATATTGCCGACCAGGATGCGCGCGTCCGCTTCTACGAGGCTGGGCTGACGATCATGCGCGGCCTGGTGCAGCGCTACCCCGAGAATTCCGCCTGGCAACAAGCGCTTTCGGTCAGCTTGAACAAGGTCGGCGACGTCAAGCTGCTCAAGGGTGACGCCGACGGCGCCATCGCGGCCTATGCCGAAGGGCTGACAATCGTAGGACATCTGACCGAAATCGACCCGGGGAACTTCGCGTTGGTCCGCGAGGTCGCGCTGAGCCTCAGCAAAGTCGGTGATGTCAGGCTTAGCACTGGCGACTTGAATGGCGCGGCCGCCAATTATGAGCAAGCGCTAGCAAATGTCCGCCGGTTGTCCAAACACGATCCGAACAATACGCTCTGGCTACGGGATCTGAGCGTAACGCTGAACAAGCTAGGCGACGCTAGATTGCAGAGCGGCGATTCCGGGGCTGCGGCCGCGAGCTATTCTGAGTCGCTGGCGATCGCACGCGGCCTGGTAGAGCGCGATCCGGGCAACGCGCTGTCGCAATCCGACCTTTGGATCGCGTTCTACAAGCTGGGCGAGGCCAAGCTCAGCCTGGGCGATACTGCCGCCGCTCGCGGTTTTTTTGCGGATGGGCTGCCGATCATGCGTCGTCTCGTCTCCGCCGATCCCAGCAATGTGCAACGACAGATCAACCTTGTTTTCAACCTCTACCGGCTGGCGAGCGTACAGGATGGGTCCGAGGGCAAGCACGCGCTGAAAGAAGCCCTGGCCATCGTCGAACAGCTGCAAGCGGCAAAGCAGCTGACGCCCGATAAAATCGGCTGGCCGGACTTGATCCGGCAAATGCTGGCCTCCGAGCCTTGACGCAGCCGCAATGCCGCTGCAGTCAAGCGCTGCGACGATCGCAACAGGGGCGTCGATGATCGGGTCGAATAGGAAGACGGGATCACAGCCCGACGTACAACTCCTATTCTGAACCGATCAGTACAGGCCTGTCGGATGAATGCCCGCCGAGCCCTGTTGGATTTGTTGGAGCACGATGTGGTATACACCCCCGGTGGCCGTCGGCGGCCGGGTCCCGCGCGGTCGGCGCCCGAGAGGAGGACCTGGACATGGGTTGGCTCGATGGGCAGGTGGCGCTGGTCACGGGCGGGGGCTCGGGCATCGGCCGCGCAGTGGTGGAGCGCTTTGTCGAAGAGGGTGCGCGTGTCGGGGTGCTGGACCGCGTCGCGGCCAGAGCCGAGCAGTTGCGGGCGGAGTTCGGCAATGCGGTGGTGGCCCGCGCCGGCGACGTGGCCCAACTCGCGGACAATAAGCGCGCCGTCGCCGAAACCGTCGGCGCCTTTGGCCGTCTCGACATCTTTGTCGGCAATGCGGGAGTGTTCGACGTCTACGCCCCGCTGGCCGAGTTTGCCGAAGAAAAACTCTCCCAGGCCTTTGACGAGCTGTTCGGGGTCAATGTCAAGGGCTGCTTTTTCGGCGCCAAGGCTGCTCTGCCGGAGTTGATAAAGACGGAAGGCTCGATGGTGTTTACCGCCTCGGTAGCGGGGTTGAACTCAGGCGGCGGTGGAACCCTCTACACCGCCTCCAAACATGCGGTGGTCGGACTGATCCGGCAGCTCGCCGTGGAAGTCGGGCCGCGCGTCCGGGTCAACGGTGTGGCCCCGGGAGGCACGATTACAGATCTGCGAGGTCTGGCGGTTCTCAGCCAGGACGACCGCTCGCAATTCACCGATCCCGGCACGGAAGACCGGCTGCGCGCCGGCAACCCGTTGCAAATTGCCCTACAGCCAGCTGATCTCGCGGGGGCCTATGTGTTCCTGAGTTCGCGGACCAGCGCCAGGGGCATCACCGGAACCATTGTCACGGTCGACGCCGGAGCCATGCTGCGGGTGCCGAGGCGAAGCCAACAAAACCAGTAAGGGGTAGCCGATGGGACCGGATATGAACCAGCTGGTGGATGCCGAGCGCGGCCTGATCAGCCGGCGCATCTTCATCGAGCAGGAGATCTACGAGCAAGAGCTGAAGCAGATCTTTGCCCGTGTTTGGCTTTTCTTGTGCCATGAGAGCCAGATCCCGAAGCCCGGTGACTTCTTCACGACGTATATGGGTGAAGACCCGGTTCTGGTCGTGCGCGACACGGCGGGGCAAGTGCACGCCTTCCTCAACGTCTGCCGGCATCGCGGCAATCGCTTGTGCCGCGCCGAAATCGGCAATGCCGCCTCTTTCACCTGCGCCTATCACGGCTGGACCTATCGCAATGACGGGCGGTTGGTCGGCGTGCCGTATATGAAGGAAGCCTATCACGACAAACTGCAGAGGGAGCGCTGGGGGCTCGTCCCGGTAGCGCAGCTCGACGGCTATAAGGGATTGCTGTTTGCCACGTTTGACGCTGAGGCGCCGCCGCTGCGCGAATACCTCGGGGAGATGACCTGGTATTTGGATGCGTTCTTCGACCGTCGCGAAGGCGGTGTCGAGTTCATTGGCGGCATGCACAAATGGATCATGCCGTGCAACTGGAAATTCCCCGCCGAAAATTTCGGCGGCGATGGTTACCACGTACAGTGGAGCCATCTTTCGGCGATACGGACGGGGTCTGGCGGCGACTTTCGGATCAACCCGGACCCGAACGGGGTCATGCTCTCCCCCGGCAACGGCCACTGCGTTATCGGCGTCGGCCCCGATACGATCTCCGATCCGCCGGTGCCTGAAATCCTGGCTTACGAGGCGGAGATCGGCCCGGAGATCGCAACGCGGCTGGGCCCCCGCGTGAAAATGGTAAAGCCCATCGTCGGCACGGTCTTCCCAAATCTCTCGATGCTGCGTGCCAGCGCGCGGACATTGCGCGTCTGGCATCCCCGCGGCCCCGACAAAACCGAAGTATGGTCCTGGGTTTACACCGACAAGGCCGCTCCGCCCGAGATCAAGGAGGCGATCCGATTGGCCGGCTTGCGAGCCTTCAGTCCGGCCGGCACGTTCGAGCAGGACGACATGGACAACTGGCAGGGCTGCACCCAAACCGGGCGAGGCGTGGTGGCCCGACGCTACCCCTTGAGTTACGAGATGGGGCTCGGGCACGAGCGCTATGACGAGGATTTCGGAGCGTTGGCCAGCGACTACCGCTACAGCGAAAGCAACCATCGTGGGTTCTACCGGCGCTGGGCGCAGCTGATGGCGGCCGACAGCTGGGCAGTAATCACCGGCAATGGATCAGGAGGGTGATATGGCGACTGATATAGCTCATCTCGTCGACGCCGACCGCGGACTGATCGGCCGCCGCATCTACATCGAACCCGAGATCTACGAGCAGGAGCAGGAGCGGATCTTCGCCCGCTGTTGGCTCTTCTTGTGCCATGAGAGCCAGATCCCACAGCCGGGTGATTTCTTCACGACCTACATGGGCGAGGACCCGGTTCTGGTGGTGCGCGACAGTGGCGGCCAAGTGCATGCCTTCCTGAATGTCTGCCGCCATCGCGGCAACCGGCTGTGCCGCGCCGATGCCGGCAATGCCGCAAGCTTCACCTGCGCCTATCACGGCTGGACCTACCGCAACGACGGGCGGCTGGTCGGCGTACCGTGGCTCAAGGAAGCCTATTACGGCGAATTGGAGCGTGACCGGTGGGGTCTAAACCCGGTGGCGCAGCTCGACAATTACAAGGGGCTGTTCTTCGCCACCTTCGACCCGGAGGCGCCGCCGCTGCGTGAATATCTCGGCGAGATGACCTGGTACTTGGATGCGTTCTTCGACCGTCGCGAAGGGGGTGTGGAAGTCATCGGCGGCATGCACAAATGGGTCATGCCGTGCAATTGGAAATTCCCGGCCGAAAACTTCGGCGGCGATTCCTACCACGTGCAGTGGAGCCATCTTTCGGCCGTCAAGACCAACTTCAGCTCGGGTGCAGCGACCAAGCCCGAGACCACGGGGCGGTTGGTGTCCCCCGGCAACGGCCACGTCCTGATCTGCTTCGGGCCGAATGACGTTGCCGACCCGCCGACAACCGAAATCCTGGAATATGAGAAAGAGATCCGCCCGGAGGTCGAGAAGCGTCTGGGGCCGCGATCAAGTCTGATCAACCCTATAGTCGGCACCGCCTTCCCCAATTTTTTCGATGCTGCGCGCCACGTCGCGGACATTCCGCGTCTGGCACCCGCGCGGCCCGGACAAGACCGAGGTGTGGTCGTGGGTCTACACCGACAAGGCCGCACCAGCGCACGTCAAGGAAGCGATGCGGCTAGGCGGCGTGCGGGGCTTCAGCCCGTCCGGCACCTTCGAGCAGGACGACATGGACAATTGGCAGGAATGCACCCGCACCTGCCGCGGCGTCGTCTCGCGGCGCCTGTCCGTGAACACGCAGATGGGCTTGGGTCACGAGCGCTTCGACGAGGACCTCAAAGCCTGGGCCAGCGATTTCCGCATGAGCGAGAGCAACCACCGCCAGTTCTATGGCCGCTGGGCGCAGCTGATGCGGGCCGACAGCTGGGCCGAGGCGCCGCGCAGCAATGGATGGGCGGGGAGCCGGCCATGTCGGGCATAAATGAAGACGTCACCCGCGAGGTCGAGCAGTTTCTCTACCGCGAAGCTCGGCTATTGGACGAGCGGCGCTTTCACGAGTGGCTCGAGCTGTTGACCGACGATGTCCGCTACTGGATGGCCGGTAGGACCAACCGCTATCCCAAAAGGAGCAAGGCGATCGCGATCCTCGACCCCGACCGCTATGTCGAGGACGACATGACCCAGGAAGACGAGCTCGCGATCTTCGACGAGGACAAGCAGACGCTCGGTCAGCGCGTTGCGCGGCTCGATACCGGCATGGCCTGGGCCGAGGACCCGCCGTCGCGCAGTCGCCACCTGATCACCAATATCGAGGTGGAACCGGGCGACGCGGCGAACGAGGTCAAGGTCTATTCGAATTTCATGGTCTACCGCAGCCGGGCGGAGACCGAGCAGGACTTTTACGTCGGCGCACGGCGGGATGTCCTGCGGCGCGTCGCCGGGGCCTGGAAGATCGCCGGCCGCAAGATCACCCTCGACCAGAACGTATTGCTGGCGAAGAACGTCAGCATCTTCTTTTGAGCCTCCAGGCGGAGCTGGAGCATTGTGACAAAGGCGGTACTCGCAAACCGACGGTGCCGAAAGCAGCGCCGACCAATCGAGCGACGCGTCGCGGCTTCCCGCGAGTATACCGTAAGGTAGGCCCAAATGTTGGCGCCAAGATGGCGGCGTGCAGCTCCGTTGATCCGCGCCAGCACGGCCATGTCATCGCCCCCGCGAAAGCGCTACGGTATTCACACAATTTCTGGCGCCGCATCAACCACCCCGGAATACGCCCCTCTCCGCCCGCTTGCGGGGGGAGAGGGAGGGGCCCATCGCAAAAGCGATGGGGAAGGTGAGGTGGGTGACGCCGGCGGGCCACAGTTCCCCCACCTCACCCCGACCCTCTCCGCCCCCAGGGGCGGAGAGGGAGAAGAAGGAGCTCGGCAATCCAATATGTGAATACCGTAGCGCGAAAGCGGGGGCTCAGGCGGGCGGACGCTCGCGGCATTGGCCCTGGGTGCCCGCTTCCGCGGGCATGACGAGAGTGCTTTCAGTACGCGAACTTTTGCAACGAGCTAATACGAGCAGCGTCGGCGATCGCTGGAGGAAACGCGCATGATTTCTATTCGTAACTACGCATTGGGTTTGGCCTTCCTGCTCGTGATCACGGCCGGTTCCACCGCACGGGCGCAGACCGGCGAAGGTGCGATCTATGGTGTGACAAATCTCGACGTTGCGCCGGGTGCGACAAACCAGGCCATCGCGCTGCTCAAACAGTACCGCGACGCGGCACTCAAGCAGGCAGGAAACGCGGGGGTCATTCTTCTACAGCAAGCGGGTTGGCCCAATCGGTTCGCGATCTATGAGACCTGGAATGACCAATCGGCTTATGATGCTAATGAAAAGGCCCCCCACACCGCCGAGTTTCGCGACCGGCTCAAACCCATCGCCGGCGCTCCATACGATCGGCGCGACTATCACGTCATCGCGGTTGGGCCGGCCCGGGCAGCGCAGGGAGGCGATACCATTTACATGCAGGTGCATCTCGACGTCTTTCCACCCGGACTGGCTCCAACCTTGGCGGCCGTCAAGGAGGTGGCGGAAGCCGCGAGGAAGGGCGAAGGCAATCTGCGTTACGATGTCGTCCAATCAGTCAAACCGCCGATGAGCCATATGACCCTCTTCGCCGCGTGGCAAAACCGCAAAGCGTTTGATGCCTACGAAATGTCAGATTATGCCCGGCAATTCCGCGACAAGGTGGGGCCACTACTCGGCTCGCCTTTCGACGATCGCCTCTACGTGCTGATCGACTGATCGCCGGCAATGGCCCATCTGGAGGACAGGATCATGCGTATCGTTCAGAATTTGTCATCTGCGCGGTTATTCGCCCCAATCTGGGCCCGGGCACCCGGCGTAGCCCTCGGTCTCGTAATCGCCATCAGCTCGTCCGCACAAAGCCAAACTGCCAGCGAGCCGGTCTATGCCGTGACTTATCTCGACGTTGGAGCAAGCTCGCTCGGCCGAGGCGTCGACCTGCTCAAGCAATACCGTGAATCGAGCCGCCACGAAGCGGCCAATGTCGAATTCACTGTCCTGCAGGAGGCGGACCGCCCCAATCGCTTCGCGATCGTCGAAGGCTGGAAAGACCAATCGGCCTTTGATGCCCATCAGAAGGCCCCAGCTACGGCGCAATTCGAGGAGGCGCTGGAGGCCATCCGCAACAGCCCGCCCAACCAACACGTGCTGCAAGCCTTTGCCACGGGTTCAGCGCGGGCCGAGCGGCCCAGCGATGCGCTCTACATGGTAGAGCATATCGACTTCCTGCCAATGTTCGCCAATCTCGCTCAGCCCGCGGTCAGAAGGCTCGCCGAAGCGAGTGCCAAGGAGGAAGGCGTACTGCGCTACGACATCTACCAGGAGCCCGCCCCGCATGCGAACCACTTTTCGGTCGTGGCCGTGTGGGCGAACCCGAAAGCCCTTGACGCCTATGAGACAGCCGCCCCTACGCGGGAGTTCCGAGCGGCCACGGTAATGCCGGCGCGCGGTAATCTTTACGACCAGCGCCTGTACAAGGTTGTCGACTGACTCACCCCCAAATGTGATGCGCTGATGGGCGCCTGCGCCCAGCACGCGGACTCGCAGAGGATGCGCCGAGCCAAAATGTCAGCGCAAGATAGAAATGTCACCCGGCGCGCAAAGTAGAAATGACACTCCTGGCGCCGCGAGCCGATTGCATCGGCATTGACCGGCTGTCACCGCGCCTGGTATGAAGCCGCGGGCTGGCCTGCACCCTTGCAGTGCTGTCGAGCAGCGCATTTGATTGAGATATGAGCTATTAGTGTCGGTGACCGGTGAAGCGGAGGCGGGCTCTGCTGGGGAGCAACCCGCCGAGGAATAGCCGGTTGGAGACTCACTCCGATGGACGGGAGCCGATCGGAACTGGCCGGTTCCCGCCACTGGCGGTCGCCAAGCTACCCATCTCCTCAAGCATGGGGGTAGATCTCCGGATCCCTCAAAAAGCCACCCTGGCCATGGCGCGATGGCGGCCGGCATTTCCGTTACGTAACGGAATACAAGGTAGGGCGGCGGCGATCAGGTCCCCCATCCTGGTTCGCTGTCTCAGGCGGCAGCCGCGGCAGCACCGTGGCGTGGGGCCCGCCCCTTTGACGGCAGACCCGGCGCCTCGAGGTTGTTCGGCGGTCGCTGCCGCGCAACGTGCCCTCGCTGTTGCCGCGTCGGGTAGGCGGCTTGCTGCGCCTTGACCTGCTCCAACACAGCCGACAGCCGCTTGTTGTCGACGGTTGCGTCGGGCTGCACTGTCTGGATCTTGTCGAACACCTTGAAACCGAGCGCCGTTCCGTTGAACTGAACCGCGAAGCGGCCGTCCGGGTAGTTCACCACCTCCACCTTCTGGCGCACCAAGCCACGGGCCAGCGGCGTGGGATCGAGGATCAGCATCAACCGGTCGTAGTGCAGGGTCAGGTTGCGCGTGACCGTGCGCTCCTCCCGCCAGGCCAGGATCTCGTCCAGATTATCGGCTTGAACCAGCGGCCGATGCAGATTCTTGGCATTGGCCGGGTCGCGGCCGAAGCGTGTTGTAGGCGGTAATGAACCCGGGCAGCCAAGCGTTCGCCGCGGCCATCGATGATAGCCCCGCCAGCCGCAGCTCCTTGACCATTCGATCCTGCAGCGTACCAAACGCTCGTTCGATGCGTCCCTTCGCCTGCGGGCTGTTGGCACAGATGATGTCGATGTTCAGCGCCAACAGCGCGCGGCCGAACTGGGTCACTCCGTCACCGCCGGCAGCGTCCTTGCGGTTCACCCGGAAGATGCCGTGCTTCTCGCTGTACAACGCCACCGGCTTGCCATGCTGCTCCAGATAGGCGCGGGTCGTCCGGAAGTAATCAAACGCCGATTCCGAGGTGACGAACCGCAGCTGCATCAACCGGCTCGTCGCATCATCCACAAACGCCAGCAGCGTGCACGGCGGGCCGCGATCCTCGAACCAGGCGTGCTCCGAGCCGTCGATCTGCACCAGCTCGCCCAGGCAATCGCGGCGCCGGCGCGGCTGATGCGGTGAGGCGAGACGATGCCGACGGTCCTGCCACAGCCCGTCCGCGATCATCCAACCGCGCAAGGTCTCGCGTGACACCGAGCAACCGTGATGCTCTGCCAGCTTCTCCGCCGCCAAGGTCGGGCCAAAATCGGCATACCGCTCCCGCACCATCGACAGCGCCAGGGTGCGCACCTCAGCTGGTAGCCGATGGTTGCTGGGCTTGCCCCGGTGCTTGGAAAGCAGGCTCGTCGCACCGTCCTGCTTGAGGCCGCGCAGCAGACGAAACACCTGGCGCCGCCGCAGCCCAATCAGCGGGCAGGTGAAGCTGGTCGAGCCGCCGTGCATTCCGCGCGCGGCGGCGCTTCTCTAAAATCGGTTCGTCTGCTCCGCTCCACACGAACGGCATGGTTTCCTCCCGGTTGAACACGTCTGCCACTGGCCCGGGGCGCTGTCAAAAAGAGTCGCATAGTCGGTCATATGGAAATCAGGCGGCGCGAGAGGATATCAGGATGGGTTGGCATCGAAATGCGCTGGCTTTAACCTCAGTCTCAATAGTCGCGATATTCGGGGCGTCCGAAATTACCTTTGTTAGTAAGTCACAGTGTTTCTGTGTGGACACATTGCGTGTATCGCGGTCGAATGCTGACAAGGCCCCAGCGAAAAAATCGGGCACACGAATAAGATCGTCGTACCACGGTTCGACACTCATGTCGCCAACCCCTAGTCTTACAGAGTCACATCTTACGCCATACTCGTGGCACGCCTGATAAAAGTGCATGCTGAGCAGAGCATCCGCTACACGATTATTTGAAGTGATGATTTTATCACGATCAGAGAACCAAAATACACTGCCCGGGGCGCTTAACTCCGTTATGAACATAGCGATGATTGCAGCAAATAGGCTTGCAAGCGTGATGTCGGAGAATAGCTTGAAATTGAAATTTTTGGCAGATGCCGCCTGCCTCCTTTCCTTTAACGTTGCTGTCATAGTAGCCCACGTGTCTTTATAACCGAACATCTCTATGGCCATGTCTAGGCTTGCGCGAACATCACCCACATTGGCAAAAAATTTCTGACCACGCTCAATTACGAAACAGAATGAGAAGCGACGGTCAGACCGCAAGCATTCGACAATATCATTGCCGATACGTGCCGTATGCTTCAGATCATTGGGAATTTTTGCTTTTATCTCCTTAAGAAGGCTTACAAGTTCATCGCCGATTGGATAAATCGTGTAGCAAAATGTGTCTTTATATCGGCCCTTTTCACCGATGACATAGTCCGACGCAATCACCCAGTTAGGGGTTGCGTACGAATTCATGAAGCCCTTTAGTGGTACAATGTAATTGTTGTGGATTACCCCACGCAACACGTTGTAAATGTCCTCCATTTTCATGGCTGCGCATGTCCGATAAATTGGGGTGTCAGGTTCACTCGATCTGTAGATCGTAGGTTTCGCCCTTGCTGTCTTGGCAGACTCCAAGGCCTTTCAAGTTCCACTCGCTAAAGTCAAACGAACACCGCAACGTCGCGCCGCTCGGTGACGAACCTATGAAGGTGCCATTGCCTCCTGTCGGCAGACCAACCGCCATCCCAGTGGTGGTTACGCTACGGGTGCCGGAGAAGGTCGTGGCCGTGCCTAGGCCAATGGAACCTCCGCCTTCCATGTAAATCCAACGACCGGTATAAACATCGTCGCCAATCTTGAAGCTAACCTCGCCACCCGGATGAAGAATCCGAAATTTGTTATGTGCCGTGAGCCCGCTAGCTCGTCCAACCAAATATACATCGTGCCCAGCGCAGGTAGACAGAGCCATAGCCATTGCGCAGGCCACGAAAAACACGCGGCACCGTTTCATCATTTTCCCCACGGGGGCGCTCGCCCCAACCAAGGCCAGCGTAATCCTACATTTAGTAGGCGGCCTCTGCGAGCGCATCACGATCAAAGACGCATAAGCGGCATTATGACAATTCTTTCCAAGTTTTTGCCAAGTTAAAACCTTAGCTTTTGAGTGCTCGGAGCCGGGGTTCGGGTTCAACTTGGTTTTGCGAGCCAGGCCTCGGCCGCGAATGCTTGCTTCCCGGTGCTTCTATTTGAAGCGCCAGACGCAAGATGTAGGTCGGAGTCACCCTTCTTTGAGAGCCGCGCTTAATCGGTGGCTAAAAGCCTACGATGAGCCCTCCGACGGGCCGCCATGTTGGCATCAACATCGAGGCCTACCATGCACGTCGCTCCGCGTAGTCGCAACGGGTCGACCTATCGGCGCGCGCCCAGCACCTCCTCGGCGGCTATGACGGCCACAGCTCCTTGCTCGCGAGGCTGGCGCCGGCGACCAGCGCTTCGAGCTTGGCCCAGGCGAGCTGGGGGTGAATGCGCCCGCCGAGACCGCAATCGGTGCCGGCAATGATGTTCTCGCGTCCCACCACCCGGGCGAAGGTCAGGATACGGTCGGCAACGAGCTCGGGGTGCTCGACGACGTTGGTGGCGTGGCTGACGACACCGGGGATCAGGATTTTGCCAGCGGGCAATTTGACGTTCTGCCAGACCCTCCACTCATGCGCGTGGCGAACATTGCCGGCCTCGACCGAGAACGCGCCTGCGTGAACCTGCAATAGGACGTCGACAATGTTGGCAAGCGGCAGGTCGGTGGTGTGCGGCCCATGCCAGCTGCCCCAGCAGATGTGATAGCGGATCCGATCCTCGGGCAGACCGCGCAGCGCGTGATTGAGCGCTTCGACCCGCACGGTCGCGAACTTCTTGTACTCCTCGACGCTCGGCTCGGGATTGGTCATGTCCCAGGTATCCGGCAGGCCGGGGTCGTCGAGCTGCAAGACGAACCCCGCCTCGACGATGGCCTGGTATTCTTCACGCATCGCCTCGCCGAGGGCGTGGAGGAACTCCTCGTCCGATGCGTAATACCGGTTCTGCCGCCTGGCGAAGCTTCCCGGTGCCACCGAGGTGATAAACCCCTCCTCCGCCGTCACTTTGGCAAGGGCGGCCTTAAAGTTCGCGAGATCAGCGCGCAGCGCCTGCTGGCCGACATAGGCAATCGCGCCGGTGAACACCGGCGGCCTGCCGCCGAGCGAACTCGAGGAGCGAAATCTCGTCGCATCGAGCTCGCGATAAAACTCGGCAAACTTCAGCCGATCGCGTCGCCCGGCGAGTGCCGGAAGGCTCCCTGGTTCGCCCGGCTCCCACCCGCTGAGGCGTCCCCAGGCATAGCTCGACCAGGCACCGTAATCGATCGGACCCGATGTGGTCTTGCCGAACTCGCCGTCGTTGATCACATCAATGCCGATTTCAGCTTGCTTGCTGCACACCTCCTCAACCGCCGCGGCCAACCGCGTCGCAAAAACGCCCGCGTCGTAGGACTCCCCGGCAAATTTGGCGCGGTTGATTTCGATCAGCGCGTCGGGCCGCGGCAGGCTCCCGACATGCGAGGTGAGTATCCGCGTATCGCTTCGCTTCATGATGTTCAACCTCATGGCGTGGCGTTTTCCGACCGCCGAAGATAACGCATACGCCTCGCCGGTGAAGCTACGGCGACAAGGCGCTACCGATCCGGTTGAAGAGGGCGGCGCCCTCGGGTTCAAGCGACACGCCTCCCGGAGAATGTCGCTTGCCTCTGATGACCACCGCTGACTAGAATCGTCGCGGGATATGGATCCGAACAAAATGGACTCTTGGAAGCTTCAGGACGCCAAGGCCCGCTTCAGCGAGGTCGTCGAGCGAGCGCTTCATGACGGGCCTCAGATCGTGACGCGGCACGGCGAGAACACTGTCGTGATCGTCGCCTATCGCGATTTCGTCGGCGCAGAGCCGACCCAGGATTTTAAGGACTTCCTAATGTCGATCCCGCGTCTCGGCCTCGAGATCAAACCTTCGCGACGTCGTCCCCGACGTACTACCGAGCTTTGAGCTTTCTTCTCGACACTAATGTCGTCTCTGAACTCGCAAAGGCAAGGCCGAACGGCAAGGTGATCGCTTGGCTAGGATCAATTCCGTCAACCGATTTGTTCCTGAGCGTCATCACTCTTGGCGAGATCAGGAAGGGCATCGAGAAAAAGCGGACGACCAGCCCTCAGGATGCCGCCCGGTTCGAAGCATGGTTAACAACTCTCATGCTGAGCTACCGCTCGCGCGTTCTTCCGTTTGATGAGGAGACTGCCGACCGATGGGGACGGATCATGGCGCTTCACCCGGCCGTCCCCGTCGAAGACAGCCAGCTCGTGGCGACCGCATTGCAGCACCACCTCACTTTTGCGACCCGCAATGTTCGGCATATCGTCAAGACGGGGGTCGCTTTCGTCGATCCGTTTTGATAGGGGCTCGTTCGATGTCTGGTGCGCGCGAGCGACCAACCGCGTTATCGCATCGGATCTGGCCGAACTCCGTTCGAGACGCTACGCGGGAGCCCCGCAGCAAGATTGACCGGCCTCGAACCTGCATCGTAGGCTCTGCCGAAAGGCGGTTCGCCGGTTATTCCAGATCTCGCGGGTGGAGCCATGCAAGTCTCATACTTCGAAACCGCGCGCTACCAGGTGCCGCCGGGAGTGCCGGCCGAGTGGCCGGTGCCGCCTGCGGCCTACGACCCCGATGCCGGCGCGCAGGCTTATCAGGGCATGGTCGACCGGGTCCAATATGTCGAGGAGCTCGGCTTCGATTGGGTCAGCGTCTCCGAGCACCATTATTCGCCACGCATTCTGACGCCGAATACCGCGGTCTCAGCCTCCTACATCGCCGCCCGGTCAAAGAAAATAAAGATCGCCGTGCTCGGCCCGATCGTCTCACAGAGCAATCCGGTGCAGGTCGCCGAGGAATTGGCGATGCTCGACAATCTGGCGGAGGGGCGGCTCGTCGTCGGGCTGTTGCGCGGGACGACCAACGAATATCTGACCTTCGGTCTCAACCCCGCGGAGGCGCGGGAGCGCACCACCGAGGGCATGGAGCTGTTCCTCAAGGCATGGACCGAGCCGCAGCCCTTCGGCTGGCAGGGCCGCCACTTTCAGTACCGCACCGTGTCGGTCTGGCCGAGGCCATTACAACAGCCGCTGCCGCCGATTTATTCGCTGGGCACGAGCCGCGAATCCTGCGCACTCGCCGCCCGCCATCACATCGGGCTGGGCGTCTCGTTCGCGCCGTTCCCGGTCGTCGCCAAGTCGACGCATTATTACCGCGAAGAGTGCCAGCACTACGGCTGGGAGCCGACCCCGGAGCAGATGCTCTACCGCGCGAATATCCTGCTCGCCGAGACCGACGATGAAGCGCAGGAGCTCTTAGAAAGGCAGCGCAAGGGAGCGGCGCCGTTCCCGATGCGGGCGGGTGTGCACGACGCGCTCTTAAAGCTCGACCAGCGCAATGTCGCGGGCGAGCCGCGGACCCCGCCTGTCGGCGGCGTACTGCCGACCTCGTTCTACGGCAGCCCCGACACGGTCGTCGAACAGATCAAGCGCTGCCGCGAGGAGGTCGGCGTCGGCGTGCTCGACCTCGCCTTCCAAAACCCTGGCGCGCCCGACACGGGACGCCTGATGCAGTCGCTCGAGCTCTTTGCCGACAAGGTGCTGCCGCGCATCCGCGAGGTGTGAGCCGCTTACCCTTGTCGAGCGGCGATGCCGCCCCCTTGCGGAGGCCAGGTGCGCATCCATATCACCGGTTCGGGTTCGTATTATAATCGCAATTATCACATGATATTTATGCTAAAGTCACCAGAAACAGACCGGCTTACCGCCCCCAAACCGAATGCTGCCGAAATCCGCTGCCGTCCCGCTGCTGGCGCGTCAAAATTCCGCTATCGACATGCTAGGTCTAAACGTATCCAAGGCACTGTTATAAAAGCTATTTTGGGCGTTGCTCGCGGGTTTTTCGATCGCCGAAAGCCGTTTTTCCACTGCCGACAGGGGAATCTGTCCTGTCGGCCACGACCCGACTCTGTCGCGGATCGTGGTCGTACCAAGAACCCGCGATCGTCTGGGGCGAGGCCGTGAAAGTTTCGTATTTCGAAACCGCGCGCTATCTCTCGCCGCGGCAATTGCCGGCCGAGTGGCCGGTGCCGCCCGATGCTTACGACCGGGAAGCCGGGGCGCAGTCCTATCGCGGCATGGTCGAACGGATGCAGTTTGTCGAGGAGCTCGGCTTCGACTGGGTCAGCGTGTCCGAACACCACTATTCGCCGCAACGTCTGACCCCGAACCCGATCGTCTCAGCAGCACACCTGGCTGGACATTCGCGCAAGATCAAGATCGCGGTGCTGGGCCCGATCATCTCGCAAAGCAACCCGGTGCAGATCGCCGAAGAACTGACGATGCTCGACAATCTGATGCCGGGGCGGCTGGTGGTCGGGATGCTGCGCGGGATCACCGGCGAATATCTGACCTACGGCCTCAACCCCGCCGAGGCGCGGGAGCGCACGACCGAGGGCATGGAGCTGGTTCTCAAGGCCTGGACCGAGCCGCAGCCCTTCGGCTGGCAGGGCCGTCATTATCAGTTCCGCACGGTTTCGGTATGGCCGCGCCCGGCCCAGCAGCCACACCCGCCGACCTACGCCCTCGGCACGAGCCGTGAATCCTGCGAATTCGCCGCGCGGCATGGGCTCGGCCTCGGCGCTTCCTACGCGCCATTCGAGGTGGTCGCCAAGGCGACCCGCTACTACCGCGACGCGTGCGCGGGTTACGGCTGGCAGCCCGCACCGGAGCAGATCATCTACCGGGCGAACATCCTGATGGCCGAGACCGACGAGGAAGCCCGGGAGCTGGTGGAGGCGCAGCGCGGGACGCGGCGGGGCTTCACGCCGCGCCCAAGAGTGCGCGACGCGCTGTTGCAGCTGGATTCCCGCAACATCGCCGGGGTGGCGCGGACACCGAATGTCGGCGGCGCCCAGCCGACGAATTTCCTCGGCGGGCCCGATACCGTGGTCGAACAGATCAAGCGCTGCCGTGACGAGGTCGGCGCCGGGGTCATCGATCTGATGTTCCAGATCCCCGGCTCCGGCGGTCTCGATTTCCTGAAGCGCTCGCTCGAACTGTTTGGAACCAAGGTGCTGCCGCGCATCCGGGATATTTGACCCGGCACCTGGGAGAGCGGGCATGAGGCTAATCGTCACGATGGGAATACGGCGGCTGCCGAGCCAGACAAAACCGTTACACGAACTTTACCGGGAGCACCTCGACGCGGCGGTGCTCGCCGAGGAGCTCGGCTTCGACAATGTCTGGGCGAGCGAGCACCACTTCTCGCCCGATGCCTGGAACCCCGCGCCGATCACTTTTCTGGCGGCGGTAGCGGCGCGCACGACGCGGGTTCGCGTTGGCACCTATGTGCTGCTCTTGCCGTTGCACAACCCGGTGCGGGTGGCCGAGGACATCGCCGTCCTCGACAACATTTCGTGCGGCCGGGTCGATCTGCCGGTCGGCGTGGGCTCGGCCGCTGAGGAATTCCGCACCTTTGGCATCCGGTTCAGCGAACGGCTCGGGCGGACCTTCGAGGCGCTGAGGATCATCGAGCGCTGCTTCGCCGGAGAGGAATTCACCCACAACGGCAAATATTATGCGTTCCCCAATGTCCGGATGACGACGACGCCGGTACAGCAGCCCGGCCCGCCGATCTGGGTGGCTTCGATGGGCGACCAAAGTGTGGCCCGGACCGCGCGGCGCGGCTATCACCTGGCGGCGGGTGCCGGTCGCGGCCATGCCAGATACGAGGAACTACTGCGCGAGTTCGGCCACGACCCCTCGACGCGGCAGGTTGCCTCGATCCCGATCCGCGTGCATCTCGCCGCAACGCGCGAGCAGGCCTGGGACGAGGCGGAGGCGGGCCTGCACCAGGTCCTTCATTTCTACGCGACCCGTGTCGATCCGCAGTCGGCAACCTCCGCCGCGGGCTCTCTCGACGGTCTCCCGCCCATCGGCGAGTTCCGCAAGGTGCCGGGTATCGGGCATCGCGGCACACCGTTCTTGGTCGGGACACCGGACGAGGTCGGCCGGACGCTCGCAACCTATCGCGACAAGCGCCTCACCCATCTCAGCCTCAATTTCCACCACCCGGGCATGGAGACGGGCGCGGTCCGCCGCTCGATGGAGATGTTTGCCAGGGACCTCATGCCTTCTGTAAAGACGTGGTGATCAGCGAAGGAGTTTCGGCGGTGCAAGCAGAAGGCAAGCCGGCGCCGGGCGCGGCGTTTCGCGAAGGTCATGTCGAGGTCGACGGGTTTCGCATCCGTTACATGGAAGCGGGCGATGGTCCGCCGCTGGTTCATCTGCACGGCGCCGGTGGGCTGCGCCTGACGCCGGGCCATGATCTGTTGAGTCGGCAGTGCCGCGTGATCGTTTTCGAGATGCCGGGCTTCGGCCAGTCGCCGGAAAACACCCGAACCCAGACAATGGCCGGGCTCGCTGCAACGATGGGAAAGGCGGTCGAAAAGCTCGGGATCGACGGCTTCAACCTGATGGGCACCTCGTTCGGGGGCAAGGCGGCGCTATGGCTGGCACTGCAACAGCCTGAGCAGGTCCTCGCTCTGGTGCTCGAAGCCCCCGCCGCGATCCGCCCGGAAGGCGCCCGGCCTCCTTCAGGCTCGCCCGAAGAGATGGCCCGGCGGCTCTACGCCCATCCTGAGCGGATCCCGCCGACACCACCGCCCGATCCGGCGGTGCAGGCGAAAACCCAGCGGCTAGTCGCGCGCCTTCGCGGCCCCGACCGCGACGCCGATCTCGAGCGCCAGCTGGCCGACCTCGCGACGCCGACCCTTGTTCTGTTCGGCACCGTCGACCGGGTCATCCCGCCGGAGATGGGTCACCTCTACAAGGAGCTGATGCCAAACTGCCACCTTGTCTTCGTCTACGACGCCGGGCACGCGATCAGCACCGATCGACCCGAAGCCTTTACCGAGGTCGTCGCCGACTTCCTCGAACGCCACGAGGCCTTCGTTATCAGCCGCACCGCGACGGTGATCCACCCGTAGCCCAACATCCCGCCGACCGGGCGGTGACCCACCAACCTTAGGCGCCGAACCACTGCTCCCCGATGGCGAGCCTATCGCCTTCGTTGATATCTCCGCCCTGCACGACCTCGGCATAAATGCCGAGGATTGTATGACCGAAGCCACGCTCGAGACCGCCGAGCGTGTCCTGATCACGCGCACCGGTCGCCGGGTTGACTTCGGTGGCGGCACAGCGGGTAGTCGGCGCGACAAGGCGAAGGCGCGCCTTGCCGATCGCGAGCTGTCGCTCGATCCAATCCATCTCCGCCCAGGCGGGTACTCCGTTGAAATAGAGATTGGCGCGGAAGCGCAACGGGTCGAGCGTTGCTTTCATCGCCGCTTCGAGAGCGGCGAGGCTTGCAAGGTTGATCAGTGAGACGTACTGGCCGGTCGTCGCATTGGGCTTGCGCCGCGCATCGGCAAAACTGTGTCCTGCCGCCTCGACGAGACGCGGCGGCGTGTCCAGCCCCAGGAACGTGCCGATGAACCGGCCGAGTGCCGCGCGTGACTCGGGCTCGTCGAGGCGAGCATCGAAAACGACAGAACCTTCATGCTCGATCACGAGGCGCTCGCTCGCCCGATCAAAGCGTGAACGCAGTGCTGCAAGCCGTTCCTCGCGCATAAGCATGACGAACTTGGTTTTGGGCAGCCACTCCGGGCGCGCCGGGTCGAATTCGGTATTCGCGCGGGCGAGCGCGAAGCGGCGATCATGCGGCAAGCACCGGCCGGGTGTCAGGGTCACCGCGTTGAGCCGCTCGGGGCTCAACCCCTTGATCGGATATCGCCAGATCGATTCGATGCTTGGCATGGCTGGGGGTCTCCGGTCCATTATCGTGGCCGGTCAGCGTTTGGGTGTCCATAGACCACCTGCCAATCAGCGTGAGAACTGCCATGTCCGAGAAAACCGAGAACACCAGCGACCTGCTCGACATCATCAAGACCACCCGCTCGATGCGGCGGTTGAAGCCGGACCCGGTGCCGAATGAACTGATCAGAAAGATCCTGGAAGCAGGGGTGTGTGCGCCTAGCGGCGGAAACATGCAGCGGTGGCGGTTCCTCGTCATCAAGGACGCGGCGGTCAAGCAGACAGTCGGAGCCTACTATAAACGCGCATGGGACGAGCAGGTCGCTCCACGGTATCGTGCCGGCGAGCCGGCTCCCGGCATGAGCCGCGAGCGGTTTCTGCGGCTGCTCGACGCGGCGGAATATCTGGCCGCGCACATCCACGAGGCTCCGGTCTGGATTGTCCCTTGCCTGGAAGGAGGCACCCCAACTCGCACCTCCGGTTCATCAATCTATCCGGCAGTGCAGAACATGCTTCTTGCGGCGCGCGCGCTCGGCCTTGGCGCGACCTTGACGACGCTTCATCTGCAGTACGAGAAGGAAGCGGAGGCCGCACTCGGCCTGCCGCAAGGCGTCCACTCCTATGCCTTGCTGCCGATCGGCTACCCGATGGGCCGGTTCGGCCCGGTCCGCCGCATCACTCTCGCCGATGTCGTCTACGAAGACCGGTGGGGGCAGCCTAGCCGCGATCTGTAGTGACAGCACCGTCGACTGCGTAATCCGGCCGAAGATGGGTCACATCCACCTCGTTTTGGTTTATGGGCCAGTGCGCAATCAATCAACACCGGCCCGCCCGACGCGTGTGCCGAGGTCATCGCCGACTTCCTCCAACGCCAGGAAGCCGGCGTCATCAGCCGCGCCCGACCGTGATCCGCCCCGGGCTAAAGCTCGAGCGCGTAGATCGCGCGCGATTCACTGACCCCGCGGAGCAGGTGGCGGCCTAGCGGCTCGAGCCGGTGGCTGCCGCCGACCGCAGCTACGAGCTCGGCGGAGACCAGGATCCTGTGTCCGAGCGGCTCGCACAACGTCTCGATGCGCGCGACTTCGTTGACCGCCGGCCCGATCACGGTAAAGTCGAGGCGATCGACGGCCCCGACATTGCCGTACATCACCTCGCCGACATGCAGCGCCAGATCGACCTCCGCCACCGGTTTGCCCGCCGCAGCTCGCGCGGTATTGAGCCGGTCGAGCGCCCGCTGCGCCTCGGCTGCGGCGTCGAGCGCTTCGCGGCAGACCCTCTCGCCGCCCTCTTCCCCCAGCGGAAACGTCGCGAGCATGCCGTCGCCCATAAATTTCAGCACCTGGCCGCCGCGCCGGCGCAGTGACGCCGTCAGGGTCTCAAATACCTCGTTCAGCAGCTCGACGACCGCGCCGCCGGCAGTGGCATCGGCAATGCCGGTGAAGCCGCGGATATCAGCGTACCACAATACCGCGCGCAGGCTTTCTGCCGAGCCGCGCTCGATCTCGCCGGAATGAACGCGCCGGCCCGCGTCGTCGCCCAGATACGCTGCGAGAAGGCTCGAAGCGATGGTGTGGCCGGCAAAAGACATCATTGCAAGCGAGAGGGCGGGCAGGACCGCTTGAAGCAGCACGAGATCATCGTTGTAAAATCCACCCGACCGATCTGTCGCGAAGGAATAGGCGACACCGGTCCCGTATGAAGGGTCTTCATCGGCGCCAAAGCCGACTATTTCGGCGAAATAGTCCGAGCCGCCCTCGGCAGCGAGTTCCTTCAGTACGGGAAAGTCCTGCTGCGCATCGGGTCCGGTCAGATGCCGACGCAGGTGTAGCCAGGGGTCCTGGGGGCCAGTCCTTGTTCTCGCTTGTTGCAGCAAATAAGCGAATGGGCTTTGCCGCCAGGCCGGCCCGTCTCTGCGACCGAATTGCTGCCGTTCGATCGCGCCCAACTCGCGTTGCCAACTATAGCCGTAACCGCCCCATTGGGGATGCAATGTCCGCATCGCTGCGAACGCGCGCCACAATGGCACGCCGGCATCGGCAAGTCGTCGACAGAAGCCGCCGAACAGCTCTTCCGCCCCAGCGCCCAACAGGCCCTGGCGCACGGCCCAGACGTGCAGATCGATGACCCGCCGGCCGAGCGGCGCGTCAAAGCTGATCGGGCGCGGCTCAGCCATCAGCTAGGCGCGGCGCCGGGCGCCCGCCTTGTCGAGCAGTTGCTCGAGCACCTCGTAGGGCTGGGCGCCGACCACGCCATAGCGGTCGGCGACGAAGGTCGGCACGCCAGTGACACCGTAGAGGTGTGACTTGGCCCAATCGGCGTCGATCGCGTCCTTGAAGCGGCGCTCGGTCAGGACCGCCCGCGCCTCGTCGGCAGGAAGGCCGACTGATTGTGCGATCTCGACCAAGACCTCGGGGTCGCCGATATTGCGTGCATCGACAAAATAAGCCTTGTAGAGGGCGTCGTGGAGCGCCTCGCCACCGGGCTGCGTGTCGGCCCATTTGCCGAGCTCCTGGGCGAGCCGGCTGTTGTAGGTATGCGTCCGTCTGCCATAAGGCAGACCTTCTTCGTCCATCAGCCGCTTCATGCGCGCGTACATCGCCTCGGGATCGACGTTGCGCCCGGCATACACCTCCGCCATCGAGCGCCCTTCCACCGGGGTCTCGGGATGCAGCGGGAAGTGCACCAGGGTGGCGTCGATCTCGAACGTCTGCTTCAGCTTTTCAATACGCACGGTACTGAGATAGCACCAGGGTCAGACGTAGTCGGTAAAGATCTCCAGCTTGATCGGCTCGGTCATCGGGTTCCTCCGCGGTCGCCTCTATATAACCTGCTTTCCCTTGAGCTGCCGAATTTCTTCCGAGCTGTAGCCGGCGAGGCGGCGCAACACCTCCTCGGTGTGCTCGCCCTTGAGCGGCGCACGGCGGGCGGCGACCGGCGAGTCGGAGAGCCGCACCGGGCAGCCGATCACCGAAAAGCGGCCCCGCGTCGGGTGTTCGAGATCAAAAATCGTTTCGCGCTCGCGCAGATGCGGGTCGGCCAGCACTTCGGCAGTGTCGAGCACCGCTCCGCAGACGATGCCGCGCCCGGCGAAGGCCTTCATGACCTCTCGCTTCTCGCGCGTTCCCGTCCAGCGTTCGATCTCGGCGGTCAGCGCGGCCCCATTGCGGGCGCGCGCCGGCGGTGTCGCAAAGCGCTCGTCGGTGCGCAGATCCGGGCGCCCCATGACATCGGTCATTGCCTCGAACATCTCCGGGTTGTCGGGTGGGATGGTTATGTAAACATAGTCGTCCAAGCCATTGCCCGCGCAGCGCACGAGGTCGGACCAGCCGCCGGTGGTCGAGCGGTTGCCGCTGCGCTCGAGCGGCTTCCCGGTGGCCAGGGTCTGCGTGTATTTGACCCTGGTCAGGTTCAGCACCGCCTCCTGCATCGCAACCTCGACGAGCTGGCCATGGCCGGTGCTGTGGCGTTGTACCAGCGCAGCGAGGATCGCGATCGTCAGATGCATGCCGCTGCCGGAATCGCCGATATTGGCGCCGTTGACCAGCGGCGGGCCGCCCGCCTCGCCGGTGACGCTCATCGCCCCCGAAGTCGCCTGCGCCACCGGCTCGAAGCATTTGAACCCGCTATAGGGGCCATAGGAGCCAAACCCTTTGACCGAGGCGTAGATCACGCGCGGGTTGAGAGCCTTGACCGCCTCATAGCCCAGCCCCAGCCGTTCCATGACGCCGGGTCCGAGGTTCTCGGCGACGATATCGGCGTTTTTGATCAGGCGGCGGGCGATCTCCTTACCCTCCTCGGTGCGCAGATTGATCACCGTGCTCCGCTTGTTGCTGTTGAGCAGCAGGAAGAAAAAGCTGTCGAGGTTCGGGTTGTCGGCGTTCCACAGCCGGCGCGCTCGATCGCCATGCGGCGGGCGCTCGATCTTGATCACATCGGCGCCGAGCCAGGCCAGCATTTGTGTGCAGGACGGACCCGCCTGGTCGTGCGTGAAATCGATGACGCGAATGCCTTCGAGAGCCTGACCCATGCTGATCCTCCTTCATTCTTCGGTGGCGCGGTCCACTGATAGGTCGACCCGGGCGACCAGGTCGGCCGAAAGCGGGCCGGCTTCTGCGGCAGCGAGGCATTCGCCGAGCTCGATCCGGTTCTTGACACCAAGCACCACCGTGTCGACCTCAAGCGACAATGCGTAGCGATGCGCCAAGAGAGCCGGGGTGATGCCGAGCTCGGCGGCCAGCCGCCGGAAGCCGGCGGCGCGCGCATAGTCGCGCATCTCCGGATGGTCTGCCGGCAATGGCCGATCGAGGGCGCTGGTCAGGGCGCCGGCCTGGACCGCGCGGATCCCCATGACGCCGACCCCGTTGGCGCGTGCGGCCGCCATCACCGCACGCGGTTTCGCCGGCCCGTCGAAGAACTTCAGCGCACCGGGCGAGTTGAGCAGGTTGGCGATGCATTGCACCGCCGCCGGAGCCGGACGTTCGCCCAGCAGCCTTATGATCGTATCCGGGTGGCCGATGCCGGTCAGACCCCAGGCGCCGATCAGCCCCTCGCCGACGAGCTTTTCGAAAACGGGTCGGACATCGGCGACAAAGGTGTCGTAGAGCGTCATGCGGTTGGCGGCGTCGGGCCGCCGTGCCGGATGCGTCGCGTCCGGCACCACATTCGAATGCAAAAAGAATAGGTCGAGCCGCGACAGGCGCAGCCGTTTGAGGCTGCCCTCGATCGATCGCCGCAGCAAGGGCTCGATCTCGGCGCGCGGCGTATTGCCGAGACCGCATTTGCTCGTGAGCCTGACGCCCTCCGGCAACTGGCCGCTAAAGGCGGCGCCGACGACCTCTTCCGCCTTGCCGTTGCCGTAGGTCGGGGCGAGGTCGATCAGGTTTATCCCAGCGGCTACGGCGTCGTTCACCGTGGCGGCGCATTCGTCGAACGTCGTCTCGCCCCACACCATGCCGAGCCCGCCGCCGCCCAGGGTCAGCGCCGAGACCGGCCACAGCCGGCCGAAGGTGCGTTGCTGCATCAGCTGGTCCCCTTATCGATCAGGCTCTGATCACGACTACGCCGAAATCAGCGCTCGGCCCCAGGGTAGCACGATCGCCGTACCCGATGTTCAGCACAAAGTTTGATCGGCGCGGTCGGCAGCAGGCTAAGACGGCAAATCATCTAACCGAACGAAATTTAGCCGATCGGATCGACGAAAGAAGGGGACAAATTAAATCGCGCCATATATTTGCTCAATTGCGCTTCATTTGACTACACATTAATCAATCCCGAAACCGCCTAGATTTTATGCACAATATTTGTGGCATGCTTCTTGCCTTAGTCTTTTCACACCATCGCGTGAATTGTGAGGAGACCAGGATGCATTCGGTCATAGAGATCGAAGAGAAGATCCGCCAGCGTTATCGTCAACCCAAAGGCGTCGAGCAGTTCGGCATCGAACCGGTACCGCCAGAGCTGAAGACGGTGCGCTGGCACGATATCTTCGCGATAATCTTCGGGTTCGCGCTCAATCCGGGCTCGATGCTGGTCGGCGGCATGGCAGTGGTGTCCGGCCTGTCGTTTTGGGGGGCGATCGGCGCCATTACCGGTGGCGTATTGCTGGCGACGATTGCCTATACGATCACCGCGACGGTCGGCGTCGACTATGGCTTGCCGGGCCAGGTCTCGATGCGCATGGTCTATGGATTGCGCGGTGCCAAATGGGTGCCGTCGTTTCTGCGGACGATCGCTTCGACCTACTGGTTCGCCTACCAGACCGTAGCCGGCTCGCTCGCAGTCGTTGCGATCCTCGACCGCTGGACCGGAACGCCGCATTCGTTGGTGGCGGTCAGCGTCACCTTCGCCGTGCTGCAAGCCGTCGTCGCAATCATCGGTTACGATTCGCTAAAGCACCTGTCGCGAGTCGCGCTGCCCTTCAAGATTCTAATCCTATCCTTCGTCCTGTTCTTGTTGGGGACGCACAGCGACCCGAACTTCGCTCCCGCCAGCGTATTCCATTACGCGGGCAAGCCGGAAGCCGGCTGGGTCCTCTTCGTCACCTGGATGAACGTCGTCGCCGCGGGGTCGCTGACGATGGTCACCAACTCGGCCGATTTTTGTCGCTACACCCGCTCGCGCGTCGACATGTGGTGGGGCACTTTACTCGGCAAAGTCGGCGGCGGAGCTTTTGCAGCCTGCCTCGGCGCCTATGGGGCTGCCGCGACGCTCGGCAAGACCGCCAATGTGTTCGAGGTAGCCTCGGGGCTGACCACCAGCCACTTTATCTTGCTGTTGTTCCTGGTTGTGATTGCGCTCGACAATTGGACGATCAACGTCCTCAACCTCTATACTGGCGGCTTGTCGCTGTCGAACATGTTCGAGCGGCTCGGCCGTTTCTGGACGACATTGATCATCAGCATGCTCGGTATCGTCCTTTCCGCCATTCCGGATGTCGCGAGCGGCTACACCACTTATGTCGGTATCCTCGGCAATGTCTTCTCGCCGATTGCCGGGGTTCTGATCGCCGATTACCTGTTCGTCAAACGTGGGCGCATCGACCTTGTCGCCTTATTCCAGCCCACTGGACCCTATTGGTACTGGAACGGGGTCAACCCAGTTGCGGTGATTTGGACGGCACTCGGTTTTCTCGCCTACATGTTTGTGATCCCCGCCGAATGGATCCGGGTGGTGGTCACCCTGGTTGCCACAGGTGCCGGATATTGGGCCACGATGCAGCTGCTATCGCCGCGCTTTACCGAGCTCGCTCGCGCCTCGCATCCCGGCGAACACCGCGAGGCGATCGAGGATCTCGATTGGGAGCTGGCCGTGCGCTGATAACCGGTCGCCGGGATGCCCGCTCCTCGGGGTCCCGGCGATTGTTGACAACATGGGTCGGCGGGCGTTTGCATCTTTGCCAATTCGGCGACGATGGAGGAGGCCGACCATGCAAGGCGACACGACCGTCCTCACGCATCTCAACGTGGTGTTGAAGAACGAGATGACCGCAATCAACCAGTACTTCCTACACGCTCGCATGCTTGAGCATTGGGGGGTCGTCAAGCTCGGCGCGGTTGAATACGGCGAGTCGGTGGATGAGATGAAACACGCCGACATGCTGATCAAGCGTATCCTGTTCCTGGGCGGCCTACCGCGGCTCGAATTGGACAAGCTGCTGGTCGGCAAGACGGTGCCGGAAGTCCTCGAATGCGATCTGAAGCTCGAGCAGCAGGCGATGCCCCAGCTGCGCGAGGCTATCCCCTATTGCGAAAAGGTGCGCGACTTTGTGACCCGCGACCTCTTCAGCCAGATCCTCGAGGGCGAAGAGGAGCATGTTGATTTCCTCGAAACGCAGTTGGAGCTGATCGAGAAAATCGGCGTCGAGAACTACATCCAATTGCAGTCACAGACTGTCGGCAAAGAATAGCCTGCAGCCGGGGTGGTTCTCGGCGAGCCGCTTGGCGGCCTTCGCAAATGGGGCGATAATCGACCGGATCTAGAGGGCGAGCGGGCCGAGGACGCCCGCGCCGAGGTATGTAACGGAGGCAATCACGATGTCATCGGTCAACGGACGCTACAATGTTGGCGGCGTCTACCTGCCGAGGCCCTTCAAGGTGCGGCGGCTCGGTCATTTCGGGTTTAATGTCGAAAAGCTTCCCGAGGGCCGCGAATTTTATGGCGACCTGCTCGGCTTTACCGCATCGGATACGCTCGATTTCTCGCGGGCGCCGTGGTACCCGAAGGATACGGACCTCGGCGATCCGCGCGGCTATTTCATGCGCTACGGCACCGACCATCACGCCTTTGTGCTGTTCCCAAAAAAGGTGATGGACCACCGCGCCGACCGCAAATTCGCCCCCGAGGTCACGATCAACCAGATTACTTGGCAGTGCGGCAGCCTCCAGGAGATCACCGACGCGCATACCTATTTCCAGGAGCAGCAGGTGCGTGTTCAGCGCGTCGGGCGCGACATGCCGGGCAGCAACTGGCACGTCTATGTCTACGACCCCGACGGCCACACCAACGAGTTCTATTACGGCATCGAGCAGATCGGCTGGAACCGGCTGAGCAAGCCGCGCGACATGTATTACCGCGGCTTTCAGGAAAAGCCGCCATTGCCACAGATGTCCGAGGCAGCCGAATTGGCCGAGGCCGAGGCCAAGGGCATCGCGGTCCTCTCGGGCCACCGCCCCGAGGACGGGCTGCCCGCGAATTACGATGTCGGGGGTGTGATGCTGCCGCGGCCGTTCAAGATCACCAAGATCGGTCCGGTCAGTCTCTTCGTCGACGATCTCGAGCGTGCCGAGGCCTTCTACACCGAGCGCGTCGGCTTTGTCCGCAGCGAGGAGACGACTTATCGGGGTGCTCGCTGCGTGTTCCTGCGCTGCGGCGCCGAGCACCACAGCCTCGGGCTATTTCCAAAGGAGCTGCGCGGCGGGCTGGGCCTCAATGAGCGTACGACGTGCATGTCGTTTGGCGTCGAGCTCGGCAGCTACGCGCAACTGCGCGAGGCCGTCGCCTTCCTCAAATCGCACGGTGTCAGCTTTGTCGACTCGATCGCGCCAGAGCTCTATCCCGGTATCGACTATTCGGCTTTCGCGCTCGATCCGGACGGGCACTGCATCCAGCTTTATTACTATATGGAGCAAGTCGGCTGGGACGGCCGCGTCCGGCCGCAAGCGGCGCGCCGCCAGATCGCACACGAATGGCCTGCGGCGCTGGAGCCACTCTCCGACACCTATGTCGACCAAGTCTTCCAAGGCCCCTTCGGGTAAAAAATAACTTTTAACGCAGAGGACGCAGTATTCGCGGAGGACACGGAGGCCCGGTCCCTTCGCGTCCTCTGCGAATCCTCCGCGACCTCTGCGCTAAATCTTTTCTAAGGTGCCGAAATGACGCCTAAGGAATATCTCAAACGAGTTCGGGATCTGCTGCCGGCGCTACGCGAACGCGCATCTTATGCCGAGAAATTGCGGCGACTGCCCGAAGAGACCTTCGACAACTTCCAGGAATTGGGGCTGTTTCGCTGCATCCAGCCAAAGCGCTGGGGCGGCTATGAGCTTGATCCCGAGACCTTCTACCAAGCGATCGTCGAAACCTCGGCAGTATGCGGATCGAGCGGTTGGATCCTCGGAGTCATCGGGGTCCACAACTGGCACCTGGGACTGTTTCCGCCGCAGGCCCAAGAGGACGTGTGGGGCGAGGACACGAGCATCCAGATCTCGACGTCGCTGGCGCCGACCGGCACCGTCGAGCGGGTCGACGGCGGGTTTCGCATACGCGGCCGCTGGTCATTCTCCAGCGGTTGCGATTATTGCCAATGGGCGGCGCTGGGCGGTGTCGCCCCGCCGATCGAAAGTGGAGCGCCGCCCGACGCGCGGATGTTTTTGGTGCCGCGCCGCGATTATCAGATCGACGATAACTGGCACGTAACCGGGCTCTGCGGCACCGGCAGCAAGGACATCGTGGTCGCCGACGCGTTCGTGCCCGAATACCGCACGCACTCCTATCTGGACGCGTTCCATCTGCAGAACCCCGGCGCCGTCGTCAACGACGGGCCGCTCTATCGGCTGCCCTTTGGCAGCATCTTTCCGAATTCGATCTCGGCCCCCGCTATCGGCGTGGCACTCGGGGCGCTCGATGCCTTTCGCGAGCAGTCGCAGGTTAGGGTGAATCTCCGCGACGGTTCGCGCCACGCCGAAGATCCGTTCACTCAGTTCCGCTTGGCGGAATCCGCCGCCGAGGTCAGCAGCGCATATGACCGCATGCGCGGCAATATGAGCGAGATGATGGCCCTGGCCTCGGCCGGTGAGGAGGTCCCGCTGACCCGGCGCGCGCGCTACCGATGGGACTCTGCCAAAGCGGTCGATTGGAGCATGCGCGCCGTCGACCGGCTGATGGAGGCGAGCGGCGGCCGCGGCATATTCCTCAGCAACCCGATCCAGCGGGCGTGGCGCGATATCCATGCCATGCGCGCCCATATCGGCAACAATCCCGAGCGCGCCGCCGCGGTGTTCGGCCGCTCCGAGTTCGGGCTCCCGCCGACGGACATTCGGTTCTAAAACATCACCGCAGAGGCGCAGAGGACGCAGAACGGGGATTTCTTCTTCTCGGTGTCTCTCTGTTTCTCTGTGGTGAATTTGGAAAGAAACCGGGCCGGTTTGTCTCTCCACGGCAACCTCAAACCTCTCGTTCGCTGGGAAGACCCCGCAGAAAGTCGATCATCGCGACGTTGACCTCCGCCGCCCGCTCCTC
Organism: uncultured Alphaproteobacteria bacterium; assembly: GCA_963703745.1. Classification (GTDB taxonomy): domain Bacteria; phylum Pseudomonadota; class Alphaproteobacteria; order ATCC43930; family CGMCC-115725; genus AP-15. Next base: position 601,711 of record CAVPFL010000007.1, read on the forward strand.
CTGGGTTACGTGGCCGCAGCCCGGCAATATGATCGTACGGCGCAATTGCGGCACGAACTTCTCTAAGTCGGCTATGTGACGGTCCATGCCCGGAAACTTAATGACCGGGTCGCGGTCACCGGCGATATAGCGCGCGGGAACCGTGACCTTCAGCCCGTCAAACGGCGCCAACAATTCCCAATTGCGATCGATGTTGCGATACCAGTTGAGCCCACCGCGAAACCCGGTGCGGGTGAATTCTGCCGTGTAGAAATCGATGTCGGCTTCGGTCAGCCACGGCGGCAACGGCGGGGCGGGCGCATCCCAGCGGAAAGGTCTGCCTTGCCGCGGCACCATGCCGAAGGGCCGTGTGCCCGGCAGCGCGTCCCCCGAGATCGAGATCTTGCCGGCGTGGAAGACCGCACGCACGTTGCGGTCGTATTCCGCCTCGGCGACACCGGGCTCCTGAAAGTAGAGCTGGTACCAGAGGGCGTCGTCGGTCTGCGGCATGAGAGTGGTCGGCCGCACGGATCCGCGCGCTCGAAACGGTACGCTGAGACCGATCACGCCGCGAAAGCGATCCGGGCGCAGCTGGGCCGCGTGCCAGGCCACTTCTCAGCTGATGACGCCAGGAGTACCAAAGCTCGGGGAACCCGTGACACAGCACGACGAGCGGACCGGTGCCGGCTTCGGCCAGATGCAGGCGGATGCCGTTAGTTTCGATGGTGCGGTGCATCACTTCGATCGTCATGGGGCTCGGCCCTCCTGCCAGAACTCAGAGACGCCGCAAGAAATCGATCATCGCCGCGCTGACCTCCGCTGCGCGCTCCTGTTGGGTCCAGTGACCGCAACCCGGCAGCATGATGGTGCCGCGCAGTTGGGGCACAAAGCGCGAGAGGTTCGGGATTAGCTGATCCATCCCGGGAAAACGCACGACCGGGTCGCGGTCGCCGGCGATATAGAGCGCTGGCACGGTCACTTTCAGCCCGTCGAACGGCGCTAGCAATTCCCAATTGCGGTCGATGTTGCGGTACCAGTTGAGCCCACCGCGGAACCCGGTGCGGGTGAATTCGCCAGCATAGAAGTTGATATCGGCCTCGCTAAGCCAGTCCGGCAAAGTCGGCGGATTGATGAACTCGGCTGCCCAGCGGGCCTGAAGACCCCCCTGCCGCGGCACCATCAGAGCGACGGTCTTCTCGCGATAGGGCATGTCGCCGGAGATCGAGTAGAGGCTGGCGCGGATGAAGCGGCGAACATCTTGCTCGAATTCCGCCTCGGCCACTCCCGGGGTCTGGAAATAGAGCTGGTAAAAAACCGCGTCGTCGGTTTGCGGCATGACGGTGGTGGGGCGGGCGCTGCCCCGCGGCCGGTACGGCACGCTGAGGCCGATCACGCCGCGGAAGCGGTCCGGGCGCAGCAGTGCTGCATGCCACGCGACCGGCGCTCCCCAATCGTGACCGGCGATGACCGCCTGGTCGGCACCAAGAGCGTCGAGAAGACCGACCATGTCGCCGATCAAGTGGAGCAGCGTGTATTGATCGATCGCTTCCGGCCGCTCGGTTTGCCCATAGCCGCGCATGTCGGGCGCCACCGCATGGAACCCGGCGTCGGCAAAGGCGGTGAACTGATGGCGCCACGAGTACCAGGACTCGGGAAAGCCATGGCAGAGCATGACAAGCGGACCGACACCCGCTTCGGCGAGGTGCATACGGATGCCATTGGTCTCGACGGTGCGATGCGTTACTTCAGTCGTCATGGTCTAGACTCCCATGCTGGAATACCCGCCATCGACTGGGATCGCCGCCCCGGTCACGAATTCCGAGGCGGGTGCCGCTAGGAACACGGCAATCCCGGCGAGATCCTCAGGGGCTCCCCAGCGGCCCGCCGGTGTGCGGGTCAGCACCCTGTCGTGGAGCTCGGGGACATGGCGGCGTGCCCCCTGGGTGAGTTCGGTGTCGATCCAGCCGGGCAATACCGCGTTGACCTGAATGTTATCCTTGGCCAGGCAATCGCCAGCGACTTCGTCAGCTGGACAAGCGCGCCCTTGCTCGCGGCGTAAGCTGCACCGTAGCTGGTGCCGAAAATCGAATACATCGAGCCGATGTTGATAATCTTGCCGCCGCCGGCTTGCTTCATCGCCGGGTAGGAGGCTTGCGAGCAAAACAAGGCGCCCGTCAGGTTGGTGTCGAGCACGGTATGCCATTCGGTCGCCGTATAGGTCTCCGGCGGCTTGCGGATCGAGGTTCCGGCATTGTTGATCAGGATGTCGAGCCGGCCAAAGCGCGCGACGGTCTCCTCGATCATCTCCCGGCACGACCCTTCGTCGGCGACGTCGAGCGCGATGAACGCGCTCCTGGCGCCGGATGCCGCCAGCATGGCAGCCGCCGCCTCGCCCTTCGCGATGTTGCGCGCAGCCACCACAACCGCAGCACCCGCCGCGGCGAGCCCCTTCGCCATGCCGAAGCCGATCCCGCCATTGCCGCCGGTGACGGCGGCGACGCGCCCGGTAAGATCGAAGAGCGTCATCGGAAACCTCCATTCCTGCGCGCCTTTGTCATCGTCGAGCGTCGGCCACGCGAGGGCAAGCTGCTTCAAGACCTCCTCGCCGACGATCAAGCACCGCGTCAAGCGTCTCGACATAGCGCGCAAATTCGCGCTTCACCGCGCCGCGTGTTAAACTTTATCGATGCAGCAAGGCCGCGGAGGAATGGGCAGCCGGAAGCACGGTACCAGTGGCCGTGCGACGCAGTCGCCGCGTTTTCGCCTGTGGGCGCGGTTCAGCGCCGAGCGGACGCCCGAACGGCCGCGCCCGAAGACGAAATTCCTCGGCTCGGTCCGCGAGCTGTTTTCCCGAGAGAAACTTCGCTGATCGACGCCGGCGCCGCTGGTCGTGGTCGATCCGCTAACCGGTGAGGTGACCTTCAACGCGGGTCGGGCTTGCCGGCTCGCGCGGCGCGGATCGCGCGCCACAGTTTCTCCGAGGTCGCCGGGGCCTCGACATAGGGAGCGCCGATCCGCGCCAGAGCCTCGTTGACGGCATTCATAACCGCCGGGATCGCGGCGATCGTGCCGGCTTCGCCGACCCCCTTGACGCCGAGTGGGTTCTTCTCGGTCAAGGTCGGATTGTTGGCAACGTCGAAGCTGCAGAATTGGTCGGCGCGCGGCATGCCATAGTCCTGGAACGAACCGCTGACGAGCTGGCCGGTCGCCCGGTCATAGACCACTTCCTCCATCAGCGCCTGGCCAACCCCCTGCACGATGCCGCCGTGGATCTGCCCCTCGCACAACAGCGGGTTCAAAACGCGGCCGACATCGTCGACAGCCGCATAACGGGTCAAGGTGACTTCCCCGGTCTCCTCGTCGATTTCAATTTCGCAGAGATGCGCTCCGCTGGGAAAGGTCGCGGGGTCGGCGGGCCCGAAATTGGCCCGCTCGGTGAAGCCGGTCTCGAGATCGTTGGGCAGTTGCAGCGAATGAAACGATTGCCTCGCGACTTCGGCGATGCCGACCGACCGGTCGGTGCCGGGGATCGCGAACTTGCCGCTCTCGAAGGCGACGTCCGGTATTGCCGCCTCCATCATGTGGGCTGCGATCTTGCGACCCTTGTCGATCAGCCGGTCGGCAGCGACGACGATCGCCGAACCGGCGAGCTGGGCCGAGCGCGAACCAAAAGTGCCGATCCCCATCGTCACCAGATCACTGTCGCCGTAGCGGTAGCGGATCAGATCGGCGTCAATGCCGAGCTTCTCCGACAAGACCTGCTTGAACGTCGTTCCGTGGCCTTGCCCGTGATCCATGCTGCCGGTCATCAGCATCACGCCGCCCGACGGGTCGAAGCGGATTTCGGCATGCTCGTAATCGCGGCCGCCGCTCGCGGCGACGGTGGTAGCAACGCCGACCCCGAGCAGCTTGCCGCGCTGTTTCGCGGCTTCGCGCCGTTCAGCCGCCCGATCGTAGTCGGCCAGCGCCAGACAGTCCTCGAGGTTCTTCGGAAAGTCGCCGCAATCGTAAGTTTGGCCGAGCGCTGTCGTGAACGGCATCATGCCCGCAGGGATCGTATTACGCCGCCGCAACTCGGCGGGGGCGAGCCCGATCCGGTGTGCGGCTTTGTCGATGATGGTCTCGGTCGCGTAGATCGGCTCGGGCCGGCCGCCGCCGCGATAGGGCGCGATCGTCATCGTGTTCGTCAGAACGGCGGTGACCTCAGTGTGCAGCGCCGGGATCCGGTAAGTATTCACCAGGCAGCCGAGACCCACAGACAGCGGTATCGTCGGCCGGTCGGTCGAGTAATAGGCACCGATTGCCGCGCTCCACTTGGTGCGCAGCGCCAGGAACCGGCCGTCACCATCGAGCGCGAGCTCGGTGTCGATGACGCTGCCGCGCCCTTGCTCGTCGCTCATCAATCCTTCGCTGCGCTCGGCGATCCATCGTACCGGGCGGCCGATGACCTCGGACGCCCAAAGCGACAGCGCGTATTCCGGGTAGCACCCGCCCTTCATGCCGAAGCCGCCGCCCATATTGTCGCAGATCACCCGGATTTGGTGATGCGGCAATTTGAATATGCGGTCGGCGAGTGCGGCCCTCGTGCCGTGGACGGACTGCACGGTGCAGCGGATCGTATAGCGATCCTGATCCCGGTCGTACTCGGCAAGGCAGCCCCGCGGCTCCATCGAATTCGCAGTGACCCGGTTGATCACCGTCTTGTGTCGGACGAGGTGGTCGGCTTTGGCGAAGGCGTTATCAACGGCAGTCCGGTCGCCGACTTCGTGGAAGAACGCTTCGTTACCCGGGTTGTCGTCCCAGACCGCCGGCGCTCCCGGCGCGAGTGCGGCCTCGGCGCTGACGACCGCGGGCAGCAGTTCGTAATCGATGTCGATTAGTTCGGCCGCGTCCTTCGCCTCATTCACGGTTTCGGCGACGATGAAGGCGACGGGGTCGCCGACATAGCGGACACGGTCGCCGGCAAGCAGCGGCTGCGGGCACGCGAAGGCCGGCGCTCCATTGCGCCGTCGACGGCGCACCGCTGGCATCAAAGTCCCGAGGCCGCGCCGGGCGAGATCCTCGCCGGTCAAGACGCACAGCACACCGTGGGCGGTCAGCGCTCGCCCGGCATCGAGTGCCGTGATGCGCGCATGCGCATGCGGCGAACGTACCACATAGCCCTGCGCTTCGTTCGCTTCCTTGACGTCGTCGACGTAGCGGCCCGTCCCCCTGAGAAGGCGGAAATCCTCCTCGCGCCGCACCGGCATCCCGATTGTTTGTACGCCCATGTCCCGCCTCCCCGCGATTGGCCCGAAGCGGGAATTATCGCGTAGTGAATTCCCGGATACAGAAAAATCGGTAAATCGTCCGGCTAGACTGGTGATATCGAAGCCACAACTTAAATATTATCAAATACTTACGGCTTATATTGCCAAGCTTGGCAAACCGGGAATCCGCTCGACCGAACCGGGAATTTCTGCCGCCCCATACCGGGAATTGCGCTGTGATCCGGGAATTATCCGGGAAATCGCCTAGCGGTGCCCGCCGCCCCCCATACCGCCGCCGTGCATGCCCGCAAACCCATGGCCGCCGAAACCATGCATGCCGTGGCCAAAGCCGTGACCAAAGCCATGATGGAAATGGTTGAAGCGCTGCACGACGACGATCGACGGCGCGAGCCCGAAAAACCAGGGTCCGCCACCCCAACCTCCCCAACCCCAGTCTGCCCAATCCGAATAATTCGAGAAGTCGGGATAGGGATAGCCTCCGGGGTAGGTATAGGCAGAGGGGTATGAGGAATACTGCGGCGGCGGAACCTCGTAGACCTGCGGAGGCAATCCTGGTGTGGTCTGGGTGATCCGCCAGCTCCCATCGGCTTGTTGGCAGGCCTCGACGGTCGCTTGCTACGGCTGCCCTCCGACGGTTAGCGGGACGGTATAGCTGGTGCAAGCGGGCAGCGCTGAGGGCGATTGCGCGCTGGCGGCCGGCGCCGGTTGGGGCTGTCCGGCCGTAGGCGCAGCGAGGGTCGCATCGGGCAGGGGCTGACACGCCCCACAGGCCAAGGCCATCGCCGCCACCAGGAGGGAGATCCGGCGCATCGGCGCCTCCTCGCCTCGAGCCTCAAGCCGGTCGCGTGGGGTCCTCAGCGAGTTTCACCACAAGCTTGCCGAAATTGCGCCCCTGCAGCAGCCCGATGAACGCCTCGGGCGCCCGGTCGAGACCGTCGACGATGTCCTCGCGATATTTGAGCTCGCCGCTCTTGAAGAGCGGCGCGGCCATCGCCCGGTACTCGGCGAAGCGCTGCCACCGGTCGCTGACGATGAACCCCTGGATCTTGAGCCGCCTGCGCACCGCCGACATCAGATTGGGGCCGGGCCGCGGCTCGACGTCATTGTACTCCGCGACCATGCCGCAGAGGACCATGCGGGCGAAATCGTTAAGCCGCGAGAACACCGCCTGTTGCACCGCTCCGCCGACATTCTCCCAATAGACATCGATCCCTTTGGGACAGACGGTGTCGAGTGCGGCGCCGAGGTCCGCCGAACGATGGTCGATGCATGTGTCGAAGCCGAGCTCGGCCTCGACCCAGCGGCACTTGTCGGCCCCGCCGGCGATGCCGACGACCCGCGCGCCGGCGCGTTTGGCGAGCTGGCCCACGACTGCGCCGACTGCCCCGGAGGCGGCCGAGACGACGACGGTCTCGCCGGGCTGCGGCTTGCCGATCTCGTCGACCCCGACATAGGCGGTGAGCCCCGGCATACCCAGCACGCCGAGCGCGGTCGAGAGTGGCGCCTCGTCCGGATCGAGCTTGAGGAGGCCCCTGGCGGGGACGGCGCTGTAGAGCTGCCACCCATAGCCGCCCAGAACAAACTGGCCCTCGCGGAAGGCAGGATCGCGCGAGCGCGCCACCTCGCCGACGACACGGCCCTCCATGACGGCGCCGACCTCGACCGGCTGGGCGTAGGACCGCACACCGCTGATGCGGCCGCGCATATAGGGATCGAGCGAGAGATAGATCCCGCGCACCAGAACCTCGCCCTCGGCAGGGTCGGGCAGCGGCGCATCGGCGATCGTAAAATCGGCACGGGTTGGTGCCCCGGTCGGCCGTTGTTTCAACACCACCTGTCGGTTCCGGTTTTCCATCGACCCCTCTTCCCTCCTCGGCGCACTGTAGAAATGGGCATCGCCGAAATGGATTCGAAGTGTCGAGCGCCGGCGCTCCTGGTGGCGCGGGTGAGGTTTTGGTGCCGGCCCTGTGGAAAACTTTGACAGTTGGCCCAGTGGAGTTCTGGGCGACGCGCCAGCGTCGTCCAGGCGTAGCGGCAATTCCACGCGGCTACGAGCCGAGTGGGTGCCCGGTCAATAAACAACGGGTTCGGTTTTTTCGCGCCACCGTAAATCGGCCAACGTCGGGCACTGCGCTCCGCAAAGGTTCCGCGCCGGCCGTTGTCCAATCCCGACCCGCAGCGACGTTTCTAAATGGCGCGGAAGCAGTGATATCTCTGTATAGTTAACGCATCCGAGTATAGTTAACACATCCGCGTATAGTTAACACACTCAACCCTGTCGAGGCTGGTAAAAAATTATCACGAAATGGCAATCAGGGGGCCGTCGGGCGGGGATGCGCGAGGGCGGACGACCCGTATACACGATCGGCGCCATAAAAGTCGCTGCACCCTAAGCCTGGCGAGGTGGATGATGCACATGAGTGCCAGCATCAACTGCCGGTTCTGCGGTGGCGAGCTCGTCGAGTTCGTCGATCTGGGGATGTCTCCGCTTTGCGAGAGCTACCTCTCTCGGGATCAGCTCAACTCGATGGAGGCGTTCTATCCTCTGGCAGCGTATGTCTGTCGCGACTGCCTCCTCGTTCAGCTCCAGGAATACGTCGCTCCAGAGCATATCTTTTCTGAATATGCCTATTTTTCAGCTTTCTCCGATTCCTGGCTCGATCATGCGCGGCGATACGTCGAAACAATGACTGAGAGGTGGGGACTCGGGCCCTTGAGCCGAGTTATCGAACTCGGCAGCAATGACGGATACTTGCTACAGTTCTTTGTTGAGAAAGGCATTCCTGTCCTCGGCGTCGACCCCGCGGCGAATATTGCTAAAGTCGCCGAACAGCGAGGCGTCCCAACATTGGTAAAGTTCTTCGGCGTCGAGACGGCACGCGAGTTAGCCGAAAAGGATGTTCAGGGTGACCTCGTTCTCGGCAACAATGTCCTCGCCCAAGTCACGAACCTCAATTCCTTTGTCAAAGGTATTCGGATTATCCTGAAATCGCTAGGGGTTTGCACCATCGAATTCCCTCACCTGCTCGAAACGATGACTGGAAACCAGTTCGACCAGATTTATCACGAACATTTCTCGTACTTTTCAATGTTATCCATCGAGAAGATTTTCTTGGCCCATGGCATGCGCATTTTCGATGTCGAGGGGCTACCGACGCATGGCGGCTCGCTGCGCATTTACGCTTGCCATGTCGATGACGCGACCCATCCGACCGAGGCCTCGGTGTCGGGCTTGGTGGGCCGCGAGCGGGAGGCCGGCTTGCATCGGCTCCAGACCTACGTCGATTTCGCTCACCAAGTGCGGACGACCAAGCGAAAGCTGTTGAGCTTTTTGATCGAGGCAAAGAGCCGCGGCAAATCGCTCGCCGGCTACGGCGCGCCCGGCAAAGGCAACACGTTGCTCAACTACTGCGGTATTCGCACTGATTTTCTGGACTATACGGTTGATCGCAACCCCTACAAGCAAGGCAAATATCTGCCGGGCACCCACATTCCGATCTTCCCACCAGAGAAAATTACCGAGACCAAGCCCGATTACGTGCTGATCCTGCCGTGGAACCTCAAAGACGAGATCATGAGCCAGCTCGCATACATTCGCGACTGGGGCGCCAGAATTCGTCATACCCATTCCCGAGGTATCGGTGATGTAGCGGAGCGGCGGCTTGTGTCGCTGTAAAGGTCGCGAGGGGTGCTCGCTGGCCTCCGTCACGTCTTCTGCATGGGACGCAGCACGATGTCAGTCACCTCGGTGGTTCGAGGGAGCAGCAATAGAGACAGAACGATCTCCGCGACATCGGCAGGCTGAATCAGCCGCCCGGGCGGGTATTGGCGCCCCTCTAGCGCAAAGATAGCGCGTTGCATTTCGGTCGCGGTCCGCCCGAGGAAGACCGATGTTACGCGTACGCCGGCGGCGTTGACTTCGTCTCGAAGGCTGTCGGCGACGGCCTTCATGGCATGCTTCGTCGCGGCGTATTGGCCAACGCCAGCCGCCGCTTTAAGCCCTTGCGTCGAGTTGATGAACACGACTTGTCCTTTGCCCTCTACCAGGAGTGGCAGGAGTTGCTGGAGGAGCGCATAGGGTCCGACGAGATTAGCGGCGATCTGCCGGGCGAAGACGGCGGGTTCGCGTGAACGCTCGTAGATGCCCGAGCTCAGTACGAGCACATCCAAACGGCGTCTCGGGTGGATTTCTGCGTTTATACGTCCGAGTGCTTCATCGTCAGTCAGGTCAGCCTCGATAAAGCGGCATCTCTCTCGAACATTCTCCGGAGGTGCCGGGTGGACGAGCCTCGCCATGCTGCGGCCCAGCATATAAACCTCCGCGCCTGCGGTTAGAAGATCGAACGCTATCGCCCGTCCAATTCCGCCCGATGCTCCGACAACCAAAGCAACCGCCTTATCCAAGCTCATTTCCCGCGCTCGTGGATTGCCCGCTCTCCGCGAATATTAGCCCACTCATTGGTTTGAGACGGTACCAGTTCCAGCAACTCGGCGGCGAGGAGCGCGTCGGCGGCCGCTCGGATTTTCTCGAAAGGAACGCCGGCACGCTCGGCCATAGTGAACAAGGAATGATGGCCATCGGCGAGGTTCAGTACCCACAGCAGCGCCATTTGGTCGTAGGTCGCGGTGCGTTGGCCGCCCATCGTCGCGTAGAGCCCGCGCCGACCGAGCTGCGGTTCGCCCTTCGGATTGCGGCTGCGGTAGACGTGATCCCCCTCGATGATGTCGACGATGTGCCGCAGTACATCAAGAGAATGAGAGAGGCTCTCTGGACGCAACAGCGACAGATTGTCAGCGGAGCTGTGATATTCCGGATATTCCCCATTGGGTGTGCGCATCAGGCAACCGACCGGTAGATTGAAGCCGGGCGAACAGTATTGTCTTTCGTCATAACCATAGGGAACGAAGGGCGCGATCCGATGGGGAACCTCATCGCGACGCAGAACATGGGCGACGATGCGGTCGATCCTCGCGTCGCCGCGACGGCTCTGCTTATAGGTCATGCCGCCGGCATCGCCGAGGCAGGAAAGGACGAGCCCGTGGACGATTTGTCCGACCTTGTCCTCGTTGCGGGCAAGCCAGGTCAGTGAGCCAATCGTGCCAGGAATAAAGAGAAAGCGATAGCTGTGCCGCGGGCGAAGCGTTTGAATATGACGCGCTAGCATCGTCGCGACGGCGATCCCCGAGAGATTGTCGTTGGCAAGCGAGGGGTGGCAGATATGACAGGAGAACAGAACCGTGTCGTTAGTCTCACCCGGGATCAGCAACTCGCCATACGTCAGATGACCAGGCCTCAGATCGGAGTCAATCACGACCCTATAGATTCCATCGGTCAGACTCGACAGTTGGCAGTGAGTAAGACAAAAGCCCCAGTTTTCGGCGTAGTAGGAAGTACGATACGGAATCCAGTCGGGTTGATCAGGCAAGCTGTGGAGATGCGGCCGTAGATCGGCGAGCGGCATAGTTTTATCGATCGGCCGGCTGTACTGGACGATGTGGAGGTTGTTTGCTGCAAAATCTACGACATGAGCGCCGTCATCGCGCGCGATGTAAGCATCGCGAATGTTCCACTCGCGCGGGATGGTCCAATCCAAGACCTTGGTCCCCGACGGAACCTCGTAGACCTGAAGCGGGATAAAACGTTGGAGGATCTCAAGCGTCCGCCGCACGCCGTTGCCAGTGATGCTGCGGCAAATGGGGAAAAGTTCTTCAACGAGTGCCATCATCGCCTTTCCGTCGGTTTTGGAGACGGATGCGCACTGGTCGTGGGACGAGCTCTCCTGCATCAAGCCAAAGTTCCCCATTTACGTTGAACCGGGTGGGATTTGGATTCCTTCGCCACGTTGACTATATATACCGTTGCCATTGACGCGCATTGAACCCCATTCCTAATACCTTCAAAAAAGCGCGTGGACAAGCCAGGGGGCGTCTTCCAAAAGAACCTACTCCCCATGCCCTCCTGATGTCGGAGGCAAGGTGCAACGGCTGATGGGCCTCGAAGCGCTGGCGGCGTGGGCCGAAGGGACCGTCGGAGCCGACCCGCCCGACGTCGCAGGGATGCTGGCCTACGGCACCGCCTAACACCCGGGAGGTCGGTATGGCAGTGTAGGGGAGAAGCATGATGGGGACGAAGCGAAGCGTGGTTGGCACATTTTTTGGTGTGAATCTCGCCAGCCTCGTGCTGACGACGGCGATCGCCGCCTTCGCGCAGGACAAGAGCACAGCGACGGCAGGGGGCGACCGGCCAACAGGGGCAGCAGCTCCACAGGCATTCGCACCATCATCATGCGCACCCGGGAACTAACGGCAGGACCCAGCAGAACCCACAATAACACTATCGGACGCGCGAAGAGTCGCTCGTTCTCCCACGCTCACCTAGGTTTATTATCGCATCGCTGGCTATCTTCTTCGCGGACAAAGGACGGCGCATGCGTGCCACTCGTCCCTTCCCGACTATTTTCGTGCTGTCGATGTTGCTGTCGGCCCATGCCATTGGCGAGACGCTTGGTGATGCCCGGGTGGGCTTCTCCGCCGAGCGATTATTGGTCGTCGACGGCCGGAGCTATGTCGGGAGAATGTGGCACATGCCGGGTGAGCAGCGGCACGAGCAGCAGCTTCCGGCGATCAGCCCGGTGTTCATCCTACGTGCCGGCAGCACGCTGGCTGACGTCGTCCTGCCGCAGCTTCATACGGTCGTCGAACTCGCCCTCCCCAAAGAGTTCGCGCTCCTCGGAGACCCCGATCTGCTGCGCAAACCGAGCGGACAGGAAACGGTCAACGGGATCGCGACGACGAAGTATACGATCGACGAGAATTTACCGGGCGGGCGTATTGCCGGCTCGCTTTGGCTCAGCCGTGATGGAATTCCGATGAAATGCGATGGCAAATTCGAGCCGAAGAACGGAAAGCGCTCGACGATTTACTGGGAGCTGCGCAACGTCAAGCTTGGCAAGCAAGACGAGACCCTGTTCGAGGTGCCGCAGGGCTACGCGAAACTGTCGCCAGAGGCAGCCGCCCCCCTGCTCGGCATGCGCTTGGCGACGCCACCCGCCCACTGAGTAGGTTACGGACGCAGGACGACCATCAGCAACCATCGGGGCCTACAATCACGCAGCGATCCAACGAGCTCGTGGCGCCCTTTCGCATAGGCGTCCCAAAAGCCGGCTGTGGCGGTGCGTTTTTTGTCGATCCGATTCAATGAAATCGTCGGGCATTCTCTATGGCGTTCTTTCGCAATAGCGCAGTCAATCTCCTTAACCTGCACTATGGCCTCCATTGCATCACCCTGTACGGCGGCGGCGCGTTCTTTTTGGTTTATCTGCTGAAGGCTGGCCTTTCGGTACCGGGTGTCCTCGTCTCGCTCGCGCTGATTCTGGTCGGCCGCTTTGCGGTTCGGCCCCTGGTGATCCCCCTCGCCGCCCGTTGGGGATTGCGCGCGGTGCTCATCGCCGGGACGCTGCTCAGCGCCTTGCAATACCCGGTCGTGGCGGAAGTGCACGGCATTGGCAGCGCCTTGCTGGCGCTAATCATCGTCGCAGCGGTCGGCGACATGTTGTACTGGACGGCGTACCACGCCTATTTCGCGGCGCTCGGCGACAATGAGTTTCGCGGTCATCAGATCGGAGCGCGCGAGGCCATCGCCGCCGTGGTCGGCATCATCAGCCCAGTATTCGCCGGTTGGATGCTGGTCGCGTTCGGTCCTCGCGCGGCGTTTGGCGCGACATCGATCATCACGGCGCTCGCAGCCGTGCCGCTTCTCGGCACACCCAAGGTTTGCGTGGCGCGGCACGTTTCCGGCGTATTCAAGGCTGCGCTTCCGGGAACGCTGGTGTTCATGGCCGACGGCTGGTTCGCCGTCGGGTTCTTGTTCGCCTGGGGACTAGCGCTCTTCTTATCGCTCAGCGGGAGCTTCCTGGCCTATGGCGGCACGCTGGCCGTTTCTGCGTTAGTCGGCGCGATCGGCGGATTGACTCTGGGGCGGCATATAGATGCCGGGCACGGGAGTCGCGCAGTTTGGTTGGCCGTTCTCGTTATGGCGACAATCGTATTTCTGCGCGCGATCGCGGCTAGTCATACAGCGCTCGTAGTGCTGGCGAACGCGCTGGGAGCGCTCGGCGCATGCGTCTACGTCCCCACCGTGATGACTGCGGTTTACTCGATGGCGAAGCGGTCGCCTTGCACATTGCGCTTCCATGTGGCGACCGAGGGCGGATGGGATGCCGGAGGTGCCGCCGGTCTGTTGATCACTGCGACGGCAACCGAATTCGCCCTCCCGCTGGGCGAAAGCATTCTTCTGTCACTCGCCGGCTTGGCAGCAATCGCGATCCTGCTGCGCCGTTATTATGCCGAGAGTGACCGCCTTGACCCTGGCCCAGTGAGCGGCGCCGATGCCGCGCCGGCGAGGCCGATCCCCACAGCGATCGAGGTGCGGTGACGGTCGAGCCGGACCTGCACGCTCTTGCCGCGGCCGGGCGTCAAAGCGGCCGTGAGCGCTCCGGTCGCTGGGGACCGGCCCCGGTGATGACGACGCCATCGTCACGACCAGTCGTGGCCGATCAGCGCCAACCCGTTCTCGCGCCCCTGCGCTTTCCAAGGTGATCAACTGCGGGATCAGCGTGACCTAGAGGCGAGCAGACGTACGTAGGTGGCCGCCAACCGTCGTTCCGTCCGATTTGCCCAAAACGGTATACGATGCGCATTAGCCGAATCGCAGCTCACGGCGCATCCCCCTCATTGCCGGACACTTTGGCGCAGGTCCCTTGTCCGAACCGGCAGCAGCCGCTCGCGCTTGGCAACGGAGCCGCTCACGTTTGTAGGCCACGATCATCGAGCATTGCGGACCGGCGGTTGGTTGAGTTCACGACCTACGCCCTGGCAAGCCGCCTGGGGGCAAGCTGGATCGAGGCGAGGGTAACGAAGCTGGCCAGACTTTCGGCAAGGCTCTCGGAATCCTTGGCGAGCCGCCGGTTTCGTCCGAACCAGGAGGCGGTGCGCTCGACCATCCAGTGTGGCGCGGCAGCACGATGACGCCCTTCGGGTCGTCGCTCGGCTTGACGATCTCCATGCGCAGCGGTGGCACCTTTGCAACCGCAGCGTCAACTTGCCAGAATTATAGCCGCCATCGGCCCAGATCAGTTCGAGCGACGGGAAGCGCCGGCGTATCTAGTCGAGGATCAGCCCGGTCCCGTCGCGGTCCCGGATCGCGGGGGAGCCTCACTCCTCCAGAGGCGCAAACGGGCTCAAGGCCGGAGCTCAGAGCGAAATGGTTCATCTTGCTCCCCATCGCGGCCTTGCCTGCGCCGTCACGGCGACGGCCGGGCTGTCCAGATCGGAAATCAGCCGCCGGATCGCATCGTTCTGCTGAACGAGGCTCTCGCCCGCGCTGACGAGCAGGTCGACATCCTCGTCGGGAATCGTCAGACCCGTCGGGATCGCTTGCAGGCGTTGGCGTTCCTGTGGGTCGGGGATGCTCGCAAGCGATATATGCACGAGCGCGCCGCGCACATCGGCGCAATCATGCCCCTCGATGATCCGCGCCTGAGCGCAGCGAGCTTTCCGCAAGCTCTCAACCAATTGGCGCAGCTCACTGGCGGTCAGGACCAAGGTTTCGAAATTGTAGGCATCGATCTGGGTGCCCGAAACCGCACCGAAGATCTGGCCGAGACCGGTCACAACCCGTTGCTTCGACAACGACGGATCGGCCGCGGACTGGCCGTCGACGCTGAGCACCAGAACCCGGCGCGCCTTCAGCGCGACCCGGCGAAACGTATCGGTTGTGACATCCAGAGCGATCCCGCCGTTGACCACGCCGCGCAACGCCAGATTGTCGGATATGCCGCCGTCGAGCAGATGGACATATTTTGTGCGCTCAGGGTCGAGGTAGCGGTCCGCGGTGCGCGCCAACAGGGCTCGGCGCGATAGCTCGTCGGGAGTCTCGGCCCACTCCGCCGGCGCCGCGGTCGGCGGCCGCACTCCGCGGCAATCCGGTATGTGGCTGGTCAGAGTGATCGGCGTAAACAATACCGGAAAGCCATTGCTGGCCGCGACCGCGCGCGCCACCGGAAAGCTCGAGAGGTCGGAGCAGATTAGGTCGAAATAGGGTTGGGTGAATGAGAAGGGGATCCCATTGGCGATGTCGGTGGCATCGACCGAGATGACCGGCAAGCCCTGGCGGAGCAGATCGGCATAGGTGGCGCCATGAAACATCAGCCGGTCATAGATCTCCGCCATCCGATCATTGGTGCCGTAATAAGGGTTGACCAGCCACTCCCAATTCCACGGCAGCAAATACGTCCCCCAAACATAGGCGTTGATATCTTGCTTCAAGAACTCGCTGGGGAAGGTCTCAAAGCTCTTGTCGTGGTAGAGCCCGTAATGCATCGCCGGAAAGCTGCCGCCGGAGACGGAGGCGATGTAATCGAGCTCGTCCAGCAACGAGCGGGTTCGCCCGCCCTCGACGACCGGGATTTGTCGCAAGCCGCGCAGCACGCCATGGGCGAAGGCTGCGGAGCGTTTGCCGCCACCGGAAAACGCCATGATGAAAACGATCTCGCCTTGTGGCCTTTGCAGCATCGGCAGCAGCGAATAGCCGCCGTTGTATACCGGCATCCCCTGGGCGTTCTGCGGCAGCGGCTCGTTTGTCGGCACGAACGCAGTTTGGCAGCTGCCGAGCAGCAGAGCCAAAGTAACCAAAAGAGCTTGTCGCAGGCGCCGCCAGTCGCAGAACCTTGCCATACCTCGTGTCCCCCACTTGATCTGCTTTACTTATAAGCGATTGATCGCGCTGTGGGGGATCGGGGGGCAGAGACGACGACGAAAAGTCAGCCGTAAATGCTATCCCGAGCCGCGCGGTTCTGGGACGTCATCGAATGCTCATTCCTAACAGCTATCCCGGCGCTTCGCCCAGGAGCGCCTTCGCGGCATAGATGAAGGCGTCGGCGAGCTGGCCGTCCTGCACGAGTTCGCCGATATGGCAGTTGAACGCGGCGCAAATCGCCCCGAGCTCGGTGAAATGAATGTGCCGCCTGCCGGTTTCGATCCGGTGATAGGTCAGGCGTGACATGCCGAGAACGCCGGCCGCTGCTTCTTGGGTGAGCCCCAGCATACATCGCCGGCGCCTTAAAGCGGATCGAATGCACGCTTGTGCATCATCAGGACGACCCGTTGGCCGCTGCTGTAGACCCGAGCTGAAGAGTCGGGCGCCTATGGCGGCACCGGAACGCGTGGCTTTCGATCGGTATCCCAAGGTTCGCAGAGTCGCCATATATGCTCAATCTCCTTAACATTTTTACGAAAATGATAACGTTCGTGAAATGAACCGAACGGGATAGAATGGTTGTTGGGTGCAGTTGCCAGCAAACAACACAATTGTCAATCAATATATTATGCTATAATAACAATATGACACGATCTTGACGGTTTATACGAGAATCCTGACGATGCTGGGCCAGGGGGTGCCCGACCGTCCTGGAGTCACCGATGGATTTTGCACTGTCCGAGAAACTCGCCGAGCTGAAGGCGCATACCGAGCATTTCGTGCGAGAACAGATCCTGCCCTATGAGCACGACGCGAGGCAGACGGCGCACGGGCCGGCCGAGGAGCTCCGCCGCGAACTCGTCGCGCTGGGGCGCCGGGCGGGCCTCTTGAGCCCGCATGTTGGCCGCGAGTGGGGCGGTCTCGGGCTCGATCATCGGGCCAGGGCGATCGTCTTCGAAGCCGCCGGCTACTCGCCGCTTGGCCCGGTGGCGCTCAACTGTTTCGCGCCCGACGAGGCTAATATGCACCTGCTCGAACAGGTCGCCGAAGAGCGCCAGAAGGAAGACTGGCTGCGTCCGCTCGCCGCCGGTGAGATCCGCTCTTGCTTCATGATGACCGAGCCGGCACCCGGCGCTGGGTCCGATCCTTCGATGCTGCGCACGACCGCGCGGCGCGAGGGCGGCGAGTTTGTCATCGACGGCACGAAGTGGCTGATCACCGGCGCGGTCGGCGCCGAGCTCGCGATCATCATGGCGAAGAACAGCAGCGATCCACTGGGACCGCATGGTGCCACGATGTTCCTGTCGCCGATGAAGGCGCCCGGGATACACATCGAGCGAGTGCTCGACACTTTGGACACCTTCATGGCCGGCGGTCACGCGGTTGTTCGGCTCGACGGGTTGCGGGTTCCCGAGAGCGCCGTGTTGGGGAGCGTCGGCGCGGGCTTTCGCTACGCTCAGGTGCGCCTCGCTCCGGCACGGCTGACGCACTGCATGCGCTGGCTTGGTGCCGCATGCCGCGCCCACGACATCGCCGCCGACTACGCCCGGCGGCGCACCGCCTTTGGCAAGCCACTCGGCGAGCACGAGGGGGTCGGGTTCATGCTGGCGGACAACGAGATGGACATCCATCAGAGCCGACTGGTGATCTGGCACGCGGCCTGGGTGCTCGATCGCGGCGAGCGCGGGACGCACGAATCGAGCATGGCCAAGGTCATCTGCTCGGAAGCGATCTGGCGCGTCGTCGACCGCAGCATGCAGATCCTGGGCGGGCTCGGCATCACCGATGACACGATCGTCGCGCGCTTATTCCGCGACGTCCGCCCGTTCCGCATCTATGACGGCCCCTCCGAGGTGCATCGCTGGTCGATCGCCCGGCGGGTGCTGCGCGGCGGCGCAGCAACATGACCATGACCGGCGCGACCAAACCGACGATCATTCGCGCGGGGACACGTCCCTCAGCCTGCTGGCGCCCCTCCGCCATTTGCTGCGTTTATCGCGGAGTTTAAGGATGTGGGAGGAGCAGGAAATTCGTCGCCGGTCGTATCCGCGCGTCACCTTGGAGCATTCGCGTTATATATTCCGCATGACAACGATCAGCACGCTTCGGATCGTCTTGGCAGTGTTGTTGTTATTGTCAATTCTTCCGGGGGTGGAAGCGCAGACAGCCTGTATGAATTGCTATAACGCGTTTGCGTGTGGTCCACAGTATAAGAAATGCACCGACTCCTGTAAAGTATATCGATTCGGAGACAATCAAAGGATAGCTTGCAACAAAAGCTGCCAGCCTATGTTAACTCAGTGCATGACGGCTGCGCAAAATCGTTGCGGTTTCTGGTGTACACCTCAAAATTAGATCTATACTTCGGGGAGAGGAAGCTGTCCGTGAACCTCCTATGGCGTTAGTTCATACCTGATTGCCGATGATGCTGCTCGAGCCGTTCGAATTGCGCGATCACCGTCGCGCAATTCGGGATCAGCGCGTCCTCGGGATCGGGGACGGCGCTGGCCATGAAGATTTCGACAAAGCGCGCATCGGCAGTGGCCTCTTCGATCGAGTCGTCAGACGCAGCCACGATCAGGTGGTGAACAACTTTTCCGGCGTGGTCGACGCGCTCGATCGGAACCCCGCAGCGATGGGCATTGCCTAGAAGGAAGCCGGCCGTCTCCGCAAGCTGAGTGGCGTCGGCTGCTTTGGCGACGCCAACGCCCGAAAACAGAAGCAGGGCGGTCGTGATCGCAACAATTGGACGCATGGAAGTCTCCAATCCAGTACGCCCCCCGGTGCATAAACGCCGGTGCCAAACACAGATTTGCAGCTTTTATAGTGTCATTTTTGGCGCATTGATCGGTCCCAGCCCAAGACACGTGAAGCACCGCGGAGACCGCGGGGCTTCGACTATCGCCGCCCTTTCAGGGCTGACGTTTACCCGGTGCGGCGGTGATGCGACTGGGTCGCGCTTTGCTGGCGCTGCTCTGCATTTTCGCGAAATACCTGATCCGCAACACGTTTCTGCTGCTCAGGCATCGCATTGTACAGATCTTCGAATGCCGGAACGAGCTTTTGCAAGTGCTGGGAGTGCGCCTCGGCGATCTGCTCGTAGGATTGCATGTTTTGCAGCGCGTTCATCGATTGGAACTGTTGCGAGCGTTGGATGAAGGCCTGGTCCATGTCGCGGGCATTCTCGCGCATAACGTCGGCGAATTTATCCCATTGCGGCCGTTCCGCCGGGGTGATGCGCAGCTGCGCGTGCAGTTCGTTGATGCGGTGCTCGACGCGCTCCTCGGCGTTCTTACCGGCGACCGGATGGCCGGCCAACGGCGAGGATGCAGCCGCGGGCGGCGCGGCTCCCTGCGGGGCGGGGGTTGGGACTTGCGAGGACTGCGCGAAGGCCACCGCGGGCAGCGAGAGCACGGCGGTCAGCGCCACGACAGCGAGATGGTTTGATTGGATAATTTTCATCGGGAACGTCCGACCTCAATGGTTGCGAAAAGCCAGCATCATCAATAGCCGTAGTAGACGGCTGGCGGCGGTGGGGTGTAGTAGCCGGGCGGCGGTCCGTAATATGCCGGTGGCGCGTAGTAGCCGTAATAGCCCCCCGACGCGATCGCCGCGCCGAGGCCGAGGCCGACGAGACCTCCGACGATTGCAGCGCCGGCATTGTTGCCATGGTGGTACGGGTGGCCGTGGCCGTGCCACTCCGCCGCATGGGCGCCGGGGGCTATTGCGAGCCCGGCGACGACCACCGCTGTGGACAGGAAGCGTGCGCAGAAGGCCATAATCGGCTCCTTCGTAGTGACTTCTAGCAAAACGCTAATGCCGCGATTTGGTTCCGAGGTGTCGTCGCAGAACGCGCGTCCGCGGGAACACGACCTTTATGCCGCGCCAACTCGGAATTGCCGCTGCGGCCTACGGGCGACCGGCGGACGGGTGAGTACAGGTTGGAGCGTTCGCTCCTTCAATCGAGTGTTTGCAAACCCGCTAGCCCGCGCCCCACAGCTCGCCGATCTACGGCAGGCTCGGCGAGGATATATTTGAGGAACAGTTGCGCCCAGCTCACGCAGTCGAATTCGCCCGCCCACTCCGGTAGCGGGCGCCCGCGCACCCGGTGGAACAGATCGCCCCGTTCGAGCGGCTGGTTGGCAATGACCGCGACGCCATGTGACGCGGCCACCGGCAGCACCTCGGTCTCGGCCGCCCGCGTCGCCAGCGAATAACCGAGCTGGACGAAGTCGATCCCCGGCTCGCGGGCAAGAATGCGCGCCAATTCCGGCAAGGCTCCGGTCGTGTAATGGGTGATCCCGATGTAGCGGAGTTGGCCGTCTTCCTTCATCCGCCGCAGGCTCGCTAGATGCGTCCGCCAATCGACCAGATTGTGGATCTGCATTAGGTCGATCACCTCGGTCCGCAGCAGCTGGGCCGAGCGCCGCATCTGCTCGATCCCGCGTTCGCGCCCCGTTGTCCACACCTTGGTCGCGAGAAAAGCGCGCGGCCGCGCCGCGAGCCCAGCCAGCATATCGCCGGCCACCGCCTCGGCGCACCCATACATCGGCGAGCTGTCGATCATCCGGCCGCCGGCATCCAGCAGCACCTGCACCACTTCGCGTAGCCGCCGCCGCGCCCTTTCGTCTGTCCCCACATCAAAAGCGCGCCACGTGCCAAGGCCAATGACCGGGGCGGCTTCGCCGGTCGACGGGATCGGGCGAGTCAGCATCGCAGCAACGACGACTTAAAGCGGGATGACCAAAAGAGTGTCGATCTTCTGGCTGTCGAGGACGACGAGGCGTTCGATAAAGCGATAAGGCTTGCTGGTCAGGTCTATGCGGTCGAGGTAGCGGCCGGCGGCGAAGAGGCTCATCTCGCCGTCATGCATGATCCGCACGGCGATGAAGTTCGAATGCGCCCGCGCTACCGTCACGTCGATCTCTCCAACGCGGATCGGGCCGACGATGTGACGGTAGCGGTGCGGCTCGAAAATGTTGGCGCGGCGCAGCGCCGTCACCCGATCGACCAGCATGCCGCGCGAGGCAGCATAGACGATGCCGTGCGGCAGTCCGGCCTCGTGACTGGCACGGCTGGTGACCAGGTAGCGGCATTGCTCGACAAAGAAATCCGGCCACTCCTCGAGCCGGTCTTCGTCGATGCAATCCACATAGGCGCCGATCAACTCCTGCACGCCGAGCCGCACCGCGAGATCGTTCATGGCCAAACCTGTCTCAGGCGTCAATCGCCGATCAGCGAGCGGTATTTCTTCCAGAAGCCGCGGATGGCCGCCTCGCTGGAGCGGAATGGCTGCAACTCGGCATCATAGCCGCCCATCATCACAACCCCGCTGTCGTCATCGTTGAAACGCAAGGCGCGCTGGACAAAACCGCCAACGCAGCCGTCTTCCATCGAGATGTATCCGGCGGCGCCGACCAGGTTGCCCTGCCGCAGACGCCGTTCTGTCATCGCCTCGTCATCGTCCGTGAAGCCGAGATGGATCCACTCGAGCTCGGTCTTCTCGAGGCCGCGCGGTCGCACAACACGAACGGCGATCGTATTGCGAATCTGCTGCAATATCATGCTCGGAAAGACCGTCAGGATTTGCACCGAGACGCCGTCGCCATACTCGTCGACCGATTCGATGACCGAGGCATCCTCCAAGCGGAGGTCGCTGTCCGAGCGCATGAACGCATCGGTTGGGAAAGGCATTGATCTGACCCTCGCCGTCCCGGGTCACGATGACCGCCGTCTCGCCGATCGTCGTGGCGACGTAGTCGCCCGGATTGGCGATCTCGCTTGCCAGACACAGGAAGCTCCAGGTCGGACCCTTGAAGATCCGTTCCTGCTCGAGTCGGTATTGCTCGGGATCGGTATAGAGCCGGAACGGGACCTCGCTGAGCCCGTTCGAAGGCCACGGCACGCCCCGCCTCGTATCGGCGCCGAGCTCTGACATGTCGCTGCCTCCTTCTCATGGTGATGGCAGCCATGATAGCAGCAGGATGGCGGCGAAGGGAAATTCGCTTGCCGGGACCATGCCAATGGCCGACCATCAACGGCATCCAGCTTCCGCCGGAGGACTCGGCATGGACGATCTTTATCTGCGCAGCGGCATCTTTCTCGCGCCGTTCCATTATCACAACGAAAATCCGACGCTATCGATCGAGCGGGATCTCGAACTGCTCGAACACCTCGACCGGCTGAACTATCACGAGGCTTGGATCGGCGAGCATCACTCAGGCGGCTTTGAGCTGATCGCCTGCCCCGAGATGTTTATAGCTGCCGCGGCCCAGCGCACCCGGCACATCCGTCTGGGCACCGGCGTGGTCTCATTGCCGTATCACAACCCGTTCATGCTGGCCGACCGTATGGTGCAGCTCGACCACATGACGCGGGGCCGGGCGATGTTCGGCGTCGGCCCCGGCGCGCTGGTCCACGACGCGTTGAAGATCGGCATCGATCCCAGCGAACAGCGTCGCATGATGGACGAGTTGTTCGAAGTCATCGTGCGCCTGCTCAAAGGTGAGATCGTTAACCGCAAGACCGACTGGTTCAACCTGACTGACGCGCAATTGCAGCTTCGCGCCTATACACGGCCGACAATGGAATTGGCGGTCGCCGCGGCACGTTCGCCTTCAGGCTCGGTTCTGGCCGGCAAATACGGCGTCGGAATGCTGTCGATCGGCGGCACCAGTCCGATGGCGATGGAGCGGCATACCGCCAACTGGGGACTCTACGAGGAGACCGCGCGGGAAAACGGTCACGTGCCCAACCGCAAGGACTGGCGCGTCGTCGGCATGTTCCACATCGCGGAGACCCGCGAGCAGGCAAGAACGAACGTGAAGTTCGGCGTCGAGGCCTTCGCTCAATATTTCCGCGACGTTGCAACGTTTCCGATCATTCCGGGCGATGTCGGCGACGCAGCCGAGTGGCTGGTCGAAACCGGGACCGGCTGCATCGGCACGCCCGACGACGCGATCGCTTATATCGAGCGGCTGATCTCCGGTTCCGGCGGTTTCGGCGTGATCTGCGAGCTGGCGCAGAACTGGGCCGATTGGGAAGCCACCAAGCGGCATTACGAGTTGATGGCGCGCTTTGTTCACCCGCACTTCCAGCAGAGCAGGGAATTGCTGAGCGGCAGCTATGATTACGCCACGAGCCGTCACGTCGATTTCACCGGCCAGGCCAGCGCCGCGATCCAAAAGGCGATCGACCAACACGCCGCCCGGCGGGCAACCGAGGTCGAGCGGCCCGCCGCGGAGTAGGACCCGCCGACCCCCGTTTGCGTCACAGCAAGCGGGGCGCCCGGACAAGCGCCAATTACCCTACCGGGGTGCGATCACGCTCGAGCAGGTCGAGGAACACTTCGAAATATGACCACAGATCGGCGGCGACATCCCTGGTTGCGAGCGGTCTACTCGGCCCCGCCCTCACCATTTCCTGCTGTTGGCGCGAGGCCTCGCAAGCGAGTATCGCTGCCGCGATCTTGTTGCCTTTCGTCATGGCTCCCTGCTCAGCCTATCCCCGCAGGCCGTCCGGGTGGCTCCGTCCGGACGCGATCGGATTATCTACCACACGGTCCGCGGGCGTAGGCCCTTGGTATGATGCGACCAACAGCACCACACCCCGATCAAATCGACTCGTTGGAAAAACGGGTGAGATCATCGAGAACGCTGGCGATCAGCTCTTGGCGACGCGGATCCTGAGCCTCGGGCGTGGCAGCAAACAGTTGGATGAGATACCGCGCCTTTTCTGCAACCGCGGGCCAGCTAGTTGACGGAGTTGCCACGGCGTAGCGCTCGAATTCCTCTTGGCGATGGCGCAGGGCCGATTGATCGGCCTGGACCTCACGCAGATGCCGGCGGGTTTCAGTCAATTTCTGAGCGGCCATGCCGCGATGCTCGTCGAGTTCGACCGGCTTGTCCGTCATCGTCCTCTGCCGTGGTCCACTGGCATTCCCAGCCTCGGCTATCCTGATCCTGCCATCCCAGGGCGATCAACGTTTTCTGTGGCGGTCGCGTCGCGCCGGCGCGCCGGCTCGGCTATCAAGACCAAGCCTGTCCCATCAGATGGAACTGCGTATTCGCCAATTCAACGACGGGGCGATCATTGTTTTCTATTTTCGATAGGTGTGGTCGGTTAGTTGTGTTTTGCTGGCTAGATTGCGGGTGTTTCCTCCAAGGGTGTCCGATTTTCTCCTAAGTTATAAGCTATTGCATTTGGATCATTGCTCGACCTTCGGGGCCCATACCAGACCCCCACGAGCGGCCCGCTACGACGAGCCCGCGCACCTTGAGGCGCCATCGACCGGAACGAGATTCGCCCAGAACGTCGCGGTAGTCGAACTCGCCCTCGGCGAGTTCGAGGAGGGTCGCATCGCCGACCGCGCCGATCTCGAGCCTGCCGATATCGGAGCGACCGAGCGCCGCCGCCGGGGCAGCAGTGCTCGCCCCGATCACGTCGGCCAGTTCCATCCCCAGAGAAAGGAATTTCGACATCGTCACGAGCTGATCGAAGGCCGGCCCGTTGATGCTCAAGGAGTGAACGTCGCTGCTGATGACGTCCGGGAGGAACCCCGCCGCCAGCATGCCCTCGGCGGTGCGAAACCCGAACGAGCCGCCGCCGTGACCGATGTCGAAAATCACGCCGCGCCGCCTAGCTTCGAGCACCTCCTCGCGGATCCCTCCATGCCCGTCCACCGGCGCGTTCGGAAACGGCCGGAAGCAATGGGTCAGGATGTCGCCGCGACGCAACCGCGACAGCACCTCGAGCCGGCTCGGCGGCGGGTTGTCGAGATGCGCCATGACCGGAAGCGCGCTCTCCTCCGCTACTTCGAGCGCCATGTCGAGGGGTGCCGCTCCCGAGGCCCCGCCGGCGTTGCGCCCGACCCGCACCTTGACGCCGGCGATCAGATCGCGGTTGGCCTTGATGACGCGCACGCATTCGCGCAGGTCGAGGAGCCGCAGATCGGCGCATTCGCCGACCATCACACTGGGACTGAAGGCGAAGATGCCGGGAAAGGAAATGTTGAGGAAGGGGATGATGCGCAACGGCGACGGCTCGATTACATGGCGGCGAAAACCGTGGAAATTGCCGGGCCCGGCGCTGCCGGCATCGACAAAAGTCGTCGTCCCGCTCCGCCGGGCCACTTCGGCCGCATCGACGCCGAGCGAGGTCCCGCCCCAATAGACATGCGTATGGAGATCGATCAACCCGGGCACGACGAGAAACCCGCGCGCATCGACGATTTCGGCACCGCTGCCCGCGAGATCATGCCCGACAGCACTCACTTTTCCGTCGCCAAAGGCAATGTCTGCCGTCGCGTCGCGGCCGCTCGCCGGATCGATGACGCGGCCACCTCTGAGGACCAGTTCTGCCATATGCATGCCTCAGGCGAAATTCGGCGGCGGGACAAAACCGCGATACGCCCGTTCGAGCAGGCCGGCAAAAGCAATGCAACTCTTGTCGCCGTATTGCGGGCCGATGATCTGCACGCCGACCGGCAGCCCCTTTGCTGTGAGCCCCGCGGGTGCCACGGTCGCCGGCAGATAGACGAGGCCGCACAGCCCGGCCCAGAACAGATCGTTAATCGTCGGCGCCGGCTTACCGTTGATTTCGATCATGCGCTTCCAGCGCTCGCCCTCGTGATCGTGATCGTGCGGGTACGCCGCCCCAGCCGTGACCGGGCACAACATCAGATCAAAATCGCGGAAGAATTCGGCCCATTTGAGCCGCAGCCGGTGGCGCTCCTCGTTGCCCGCGAGCCAACCACGGTGAGTGAGGGTAACGCCCCGCGTCATGCGGGCGACGTAGCTCTGATCGGCCGGATCGAGCCCGTGCGCCGCCTCGACATGGCGCTCGAAGACGTCCTGGGTTAGCCGGCGGGAGGTCGCCGCGCGTAGCAGCTTGATATAGACGTCGTAGAGTTCCGTCCTGTCGATGTCCGGGCGCGCTCGATCGCTGACCCGGACCCCATGGCCAGCCAGAAAATCGACGAGGCGCTGCAGGATGTCCTGCACCTCGCGGTCGACTTCGCAGTTCGGATCGTCGAGCATGACCGCAATTCGGTAGTCGGAGAGCGCATTGCCGCGCGGCGCTGCGAGATCAAGCCGCCAGCCCGCCGCCTCGATCGGGTCGGGTCCCGCAATGATGTCGAGCGCAAGGGCGAGATCCTCGGCGCTGCGCGCGAGAGGCCCGATAACCGAAATGTCGGACGCCGCAACATTTCCATAAAGCGCTTGGCCGCGCGGCGGAGCTATCCCGTAAGTCGGCTTGTGACCGTAAATGCCACAGTAATGTGCCGGGTTGCGAATCGATCCTCCGATGTCGCTGCCGAGTTCCAGCCCAGTCAGGCCAGCGGCGAGCGCCGCTGCAGCGCCGCCCGAGGACCCGCCCGGTGTCCGCGAGGTATCCCAAGGGTTGTTGGTTGTCCCGTAGACTGGGTTGTAGCTCTGCGAATCTGCGAGCAGCACGGGCACGTTGGTCTTGCCGAAAATAACCGCCCCCGCTGCGAGCAGCCGGTCCACCGCCAATGCGTTCGCGTTTGCGGCGCTGTGCTTCAGCTCGGTCAACCCCCAGGTCGTCGGCATACCGGCGACGTCGAACAATTCCTTGACGGTCATCGGCAGGCCGTGCAGGGCGCCCCAGCTCTCGCCGCGGGCGAGTGCCGCGTCGGCCGCGTCGGCGCGGTGCCGCGCATCTTCGAGATCGGTGACGATGATCGCGTTGAGCGGCGGGTTGTGCCGTTCGACGCGCGTCAGATAATGTTCGAGCAGTTCGCGGCAGCCGATCTCGCCCGTGTGGATCGCGGCGCCAAGCGCCGTCGCCGACCGAAAAGCCAGCTCGGTCATGATCGTCCCCCGCCGCATTCAATGGGGAACGTGATAAAACAGGCGCGGCCATAGGCCGATGATGCCGATCAGAATCAAATAGATCGCCACCACGTAGTTTAAGAGGCGCGGGATCAGCAGGATCAGAATCCCGGCGATCAACGCGACGAGAGGTTGGAGAACTACAATATCGAGGGTCATGTAGGCGGGCTCCGGCGTTTTCGGCATTTGCGGCACAGCTACCGACGGAGGTGAACGTATGGACGAAATTTTCACCGGCGGTTGTCTCTGCGGGGCGGTACGCTACCGCATTACCTCGGCACCCGTCGAGGCGCTCTACTGCCATTGCCGAATGTGCCAGCGAGCACACGGTGCGCCGGTCATCGCCTGGCTGACCGTACCGTTCGCCGCCTTCGAGGTGGCGGCCGGAAATCCCACTGCCTACCGTTCTTCGGCTAAGGCCTTCCGCCATTTCTGCGGCGCCTGCGGCACGCCGCTAACCTGGCGCGCGGCCGTCAACCCGCAGCAGGTCGATGTCAGCATCGCCACCCTCGACGATCCCGAGCCGATCGAGCCGCTGCTGCACGTCTGGACGGAGAGTCAGATCGGCTGGTTCGAGATCGCCGACCACCTGCCGCGCCATCCGACCGATCAGCGGCCAAGACCGGTCTTTTGAAGCCCGATTGTATTCGATAAACCAGCCCCGCGACCGGCCGTTAAGACGGTCGGCGCGGGACGCTGCTTGCACCTAGCGGGGCGGAGTGCTGCTGCCTGATCCTTCCGAATAGCCGCGCTCGTAGGCTCGTTCGCGCTCGGCGCGCTCGCGCGCATGCTTGGCGGCCTCGTGATGGCCAATCAAACACCCTGCTCCAGCCCCTAAGAATCCGTGATGGCCGACATAATGGCCTGCCACTCCACCGACAACGGCACCCTTTAGACAGCCGGCAGCCGACGCTGGCGTCGCGCTCGACGCGATTGCGGCCACCCCTAGGGCGAATGCCGCCGGGACCAAAATTGCTCTCATGGTCGACACCTCTCATAGGTTTTCGTGACGCATGATCCAACACTTGCGAAAGCTCTGCGTTCCCGAGACAAACTTAGAATCGACTGAATATCTCAATCTGTAAATGAAGACCTTTGTTCTGTTTCAATGTAACCAAATTCAACAAATTGTATCATTGGGTGAGTTTAATTTTCATTACAAATATTTACTAACTGTAGATCGCTCGTTCATAATGCGATTACAGCCGTGGCTTAAGTTCTTGCCGATCTGCCCCGGATCGCGGGGTTGTAGAGGGAGAACAGAATGTCGGGATTTCCTAGTCTCGTTGAGCACGAAATCCCACGCCTTCGTCGTTATGCGCGGGCGCTCACCCGAGCTGCCGACCGAGCGGACGATCTCGTGCAGGACACTCTGTTACGCGCACTGACCAAGGGTCATCTTTGGCAGCCGGGTACCGATATCCGCGCCTGGCTCTTCACGATAATGCACAATCAATATGTCAACACGGTGCGGCGGGAGATGCGCGATTCGGCGACGGTCGACATCGAGCAGATATCATCTACGCTCGCGGCTACGACGGATCCTACGGGCGGACGGCAGCTTGCTGAGCTCGATCGCGCACTCGCTCGCCTCCCAGAAGAGCAGCGCGAGGTCATCCTGCTCGTCGGCCTGGAAGGCATGGCCTACGAAAGCGCGGCGCAAATCCTCGGTGTGCCGATCGGCACGGTCCGCTCGCGCCTGTCGCGGGGCCGCGATTCGCTCCGCGAACTGATGGGCGAAAAACAGGGAGCAAAGCCGGCGGCGGGCGAGCCGACTACAAACGCGACCCCAGAGCGTATAAACGCCCTATCGCGAGACGAGGCCGCCTAGGGGAAAGCAGGGCCTCAGCCTACACGAGCACGATCGGGTCACCGAGCGCGGCCCGAATGTAGCGGGCCAACTTCTGGCGGCGGTAGGGCTTGTGCAGGATCGGGAATTCGCTCTCTTCGGCACTGCCGGCGGGGTAGCCCGACATCAGCAGAACAGGCAAGCCGGGACGCAGAGCTTGCGCCCGGCGGGCGAGCTCAAACCCGTCGATGCCGCCGGACATCGCGACGTCGCTGACCAAGAGTTCGATATTGCGGCGACTGCGAATGAGCGCCAGCGCTGCCGTGGCATCCCCGGCGGTCAGAACTTCGTAGCCGAGGCTGCCGACGATGACGGCCGAGACGTCGCGAACGTCCTCGTTGTCGTCCACGATAAGCACTGTTTCGTTGCCGCCGGGCGCTTCGTTGGTGCGCGCATCCGCCGTGGCGGTTGGTTCGCCCGATATGGTGCTGCGCGGCAGATATAGGGCAACTGTAGTACCCTCCCCGGGCGTGCTGTCGATCAGGATGTGGCCGCCCGACTGCTTGACAAATCCGTAAACCTGGCTCAGTCCGAGGCCACTCCCCTTGCCCACTTTCTTGGTCGTGAAGAACGGCTCGAAGACGCGGTCGGCTACGTCCGCCGGCATGCCGTGACCGGTATCGGACACGACGATTCGCACGTAATCGCCGGGGGCGACACCCCGTTCGGCCTCGCCGTCCACCGTGCCGACCGATACATTCATGCATTCGATACGCAACTTGCCGCCTCGGGGCATAGCGTCATGCGCGTTTACCACGAGGTTGAGGATGGCGGCCTCGAACTCAACCGGATCGACCTTGGAAGACCATAGGTCTGATGGGCAGGAGAGGGCGACCTCGATTGCCCCGCCGGCTGCCCGCCGCAGAAAGCCCTCCGAGACCGCCAACAAGTCGGTGACGCAGACGGTCTCCGCCGTCAGTGAACTGCGCCGTGCGAAGGCGAGAAGCTGCTGGGTGATCTTGGTAGCGTGCTCGGCGGCGGTTTCGGCGGCGCCGAGCTGCTGCTGCAGGCGAGCGCGTCCGGCCGAGGACAATTTGACGTCGCTATCGAAGAGCTCGTGGACCAGCTCCAAATTGCCCGAGATGACCATCAGCAGATTATTGAAATCGTGGGCTATTCCGCCCGTCAGCTGGCCGATCAGATCGAGCTTCTGGGTATGCCAGAGCACGGCCGCCGTTTTCCGGCGATCGGCGATCTCATCGGCCAAGCGCCGATTGGCCTCGGCGAGTTCGCGCGTTCGTTCGGCGACCAGCTGTTCGAGATTGCGATTGATGCGCCGAGTTTCCTGCTCCGCGTTACGCAGGCGGAGCAGCGCATGCACCGTGGCGATCAATTCATCCGGCTCGATCGGCTCGACCAGATAGGAATCGGCGCCGCCATCGAGCGCCCGGGTGCGGTCGGCTACGCCAGTGAAGCCGGCCGAGGTCTGCAGCACGATAACATGCGGAAAGCGGGATTTGATCTCGCGGCAGACCTCGATGCCGCTCAGGTCCGGAAGTTTGACATCGAGCAAAGTTAAATGGGGTTTTTCCGCCGCAGCGAGAGCGAGAGCGTCGCGGCCGAGGCTTGCCTCGGAGACGGCGTAACCCTGCCCGCGGAGCACGCGGCTCTTGACATAGCGCGTTGCCTCGTCGTCGTCGACAATCAGGATCCGGCTCGGCTCTGCGCTCATACCGCCTCCGAGGGTACTCGGCTAAGTACCTCCGATATCGCGGCGGTCAGCGCAGTCGAGCAAAGATCCGATTTCGACATAATCCGTGCCGCCCGCCGAAGTCGCTGCCGCTCGTCCTGAGTGAGGATCGCCGAGGTCAGAACGATTGCGGGAACTGCCTCGAGACTTGGCTCCTCGCTGATCCGCTCGAGCAGCTCAAAGCCGGTCATGCCCGGCATCTTGAGGTCGAGCAGCAGGATATCGGGCTGCTCGTTAAACAGGTGCTCCAACCCCTCGGTTCCGGTCCTCGCCTCGCGCAGGTCATACACACCGCGCGGCAGCAGCTGGCGGACCAAATAGCGCGTCACCTCCTCGTCATCGACCAGCAGCACTCGGGTCGTCGCCCGGTTGCCGGTGAGCCGATCGAGGAACTCGAGGAGCCTCTCGCGGTCGATCGGCTTACTTAAATAGGAGTCGGCGCCGAGATGCAGCGCCTTGCGCTCCTCGCCGGTCGAGGAGGTGACGAGGATCGGGATATTGCCTGTCGTTTCGCCTTGTCGCAGGCCCATTATCAACCGCCAGGATTCGTCGCCGGCGAGCACGACATCGAGCAGGACCGCGGCCGGCTGCACGCGCTGAAGCGCCTGCTTTGCGGCGGCGACCGTGCGCGCAACGATGGGCTGATAGCCAGTGCCGCTTAGTAGCCGTTGAATCGCGAAGGTGTCGGCCGGATCGTCATCCACGACCAAAACCGGGGTGCGGGCGGGATCGACCACCCACTCCTCCTCTGCCGCTTCGACAGCCTCGGCGGCGCGGTATGAGCGCGGAATGGTCACGGAGAAGACGGAACCCTGCCCCGGTGCGCTCTGGACCGCGATTGCCCCGCCCAGCAGCTCCGCTAACCTCTTCGACAACGGCAGGCCCAATCCGGTGCCCTTGACACGCGACTGCACCGGATGGGTAACCTGACCGAACTCCTCGAAAATGACGCCAAGGTGCTCTTCGGCAATGCCGATGCCCGTATCACGGACATGAAACGTGACGGTGTCGGCATCCGCATCCGCGGTGCCCCAGACGCGCACCGCCCCTCTTTCTGTGAATTTGATAGCATTAGACAGGAAATTACGGAGGATCTGCGAGACCTTGCCCTCGTCGGTATAGAGCGGCGGCAGGTTCGCCCCATCCTCGAAGATCAGTGCCACCGTATCGCCGGCGAGTAACGGCCGCAGCATGCCGCGAAGCGCGCCGAACAGCTCCTCTGCTGTGAACTCGACCGGCATCACTACCGTCTTGCCGGCTTCCACCTTGGCGAGGTCGAGCAGGTCATTGACCAGCTCCGTCAAGCCGTCCGCCGCCTTGCGGATGAACTGCACCTGTTTTTCCTGCTCCGGCGTCAGATCGCCATCGGTGCGAGCGAGCAGCAGCCGCGACAGGGCGAGGATCGAGTTGAGCGGTGTGCTGAACTCATGGCTCATGTTGGAGAGGAATTTAGACTTCAGCTCGTCGGCACGCCGGAGATGGTCGGCACGCTCGTCGAGCTCGGCATAGAGTGCCACGACGCCACGATTGGTGTCCTGCAGTTCCTGGTTGAGCTGAGTGAGTACCTCCTGCCTGTCCTGTAGCTCCTGGAGCTGCGCCAACATCTCCTGATTCTGGCGCCTGAGCTCGTCGACCGGGTCAGCCGGCGCGTCCGCTGAGAGCGCCTGGCCGATGCGCGTCAGCAAGGCCCGGTTCACCGCCGGCGCTCGAGCCGGGAGAAACTTGGCGACGCGCACCGTCGTGCCCAGGCCGGGCTGCGAATCGATCTGGAAGGTGTCCATTAGCCGCTGCGCGCCACGCAGTCCGACGCCCATCCCCTTCTCGGACCGCTGATTGCCAGCCAGCGCGGCGTCGGGGTCGGCGATGCCCGGCCCCTTGTCGCTGATGAGGATTTCCAGGGCGTGCGAGTGGGCGTCGTCCTTGACTCGGAACTCGGCCCGCCCGCCGCCGGCATATTCAAAGGCGTTGCGAGCAAGTTCCGAAACGGCGGTTGTGATGCGCGTCTGGTCTTGCCGGTCGAAGCCCAGGAGGTCGGCGAGCCGGCGCGTCCGCTTGCGGACGAGCACGATGTCGGGCTCGTGCTCGAGCGCCACGAGGAGAAGGCGGGCGTTCATGACGCAACTCGCATCGCGACGACCGCGGCATCGTCGCGGCCCCGCCGGTGGTCGCGGAACAGCACGGCGGCCACGAGCGATGGATGGCTCGCCGCGAGACCGGGATAGGCGTCGATCTCCCATCGCGCCGAAAGGCCGTCGGAATGCAGGATCACCAGCGGCCTACTGGTGAAGGGATAGGTGAACTCGCGAATGCGCGGCGCGACGTGTCCGACCGTGCCGTTGTAAGAGGCCATCCGGCGTGTCTCGCCCCCGGTCGACAGTACCGCGCCGATGTTGCCGACGCCCACAAAGCGCACCACGTGCGCGCCGGCCTCGACGCGCGCGACCGCCAGCGCAGCACCCCGCGTCGGTGCGAGCGCGCGATGGATCGTTTCGACCAGCGGAACGCATTCCTTGTCGATGTTGTCGGCAAACGTGCGAGTCGCGATCTCGGCCGCATGAGCCGCCATCGGCCCGTGGCCGGAGCCATCGACGAGCAGCAGGGTGATGCCGTTCCGGCCGTCTCCAGCAACCCAGCGATCGCCGCAGACTGTCTCGCCCGGATACGCGTCGATAACGGCCCCGAACTCAGGGCCGCGCACCGAGGTCGCCTTCGAACTGAGGAAACGCGCCATCAGCGCGGTGCCCAGCCCGGGTCGCGAATAAATCGCGTAGCGGTCAGAGTTACGTGCAACGGCGCCGAGCCCGGTGCCGGGGCTGCCGGCCGTCGAGAAACCATCGGCTAGGCAACGCGTGACATCGGCGATGCCGGGGCCCTTGTCGAGGGCCAGCAGTTCGAGGCCCGACCCGTCGGCATCAGCGAACCGATCCATCGCCACCACGCCACCGCCGCCGTGCTTCAACAGGTTGGTCGCCATCTCGGTGGCAACGAGAGCGATTCGCCCGACGACTTCCTCGGCAAGACCGCTGCTGCGTGCGAGCCCCGCTGCGGCGCGCCGTACCTCGCCGACTTCGCTCGTGTCGCGCACCGAATTGATCATCGTCATCTTATAGCTTCCAACGCGCCAAGGTGACGGTCGTCCCCTTGCCGGGCGCCGAGTCGATCGTAAATTCGTTGGACAGCCGCTTGGCGCCGCCGAGGCCCAGGCCAAGCCCGCCACCGGTCGTGTAACCGTCGGTCATCGCCTGCTTGATGTCGGCGATGCCCGGTCCGTTGTCGGAGAAGGTCAGCTGAAGCCCGCGGCGCGATCCCTCGCGCACGATCTCGATCCGTAAGGTGCCGCCGCCGCCGTAATCGACGGTATTGCGGGCAACTTCGCTCGCCGCGGTGACGAGCTTGGTCTGATCGACGATGCCGAATCCAACCTCGATCGCCCGCGCCCGCACGGCCTGGCGCGCCCGCACGACATCGTCCGAGGTCCGGATTGGAATTGTTTCATCCTTCTCGACGACCAAGTGAGCCCCCTTGGTCATCGATCGCCTTACGGATCAGGACGAGGCCTTTGTCGACGTTGAGGGCCGTGCTCACACCAGGCAGAGACAGCCCGAGCTCGACAAGGGTAATGGCGACCGCGGGCCGCATGCCGACCACGACAGTGACCGCATCGAGCACCCGCGACATCGCGGCAATGTTGCTGAGCATGCGGCCGATGAAGGAATCGACAATCTCGAGCGATGAGATATCGATCATGACACCGCGCGCGCGGTCGCTGACGATCCGGTTGGTGAGATCCTCCTGCAATGCCATCGCCAGACGGTCATGCATGTCGACTTGAATCGAGACGAGAAGGCAGTCGCCGATCTTGAGTACCGGGATTTCGCCCATCGCGCCTCAGAGGTCCGGCCGCGCGGGCGTACGGTCGACCACTGTTTTGCCGAGCCGGCGCAGCGCCAGGGCGAAAGCGTCGGCCATGGTTGCCTTGGAGACGACGCCGAGTTCGAGCCCGAGGTGAACGATGGTCTGCGCGATCTGCGGGCGAATGCCGCTGATGATGCAGTCGGCGCCCATCAAGCGGGCAGCGGCGACGGTCTTGATCAGGTGCTGCGCCACCAGGGTGTCGACCGTCGGGACACCGGTGATGTCGATGATGGCGATCTCGGCACCCGTGGTGACGATCTCTTCGAGCAGGTTTTCCATCACGGTCTGCGTGCGCGCGCTGTCGAGAGTGCCGATCAGCGGCAGGGCCAGGATGCCCTCCCACAATCGCACCACGGGGGTGGATAGCTCGAGCAGCTCCTCCTGCTGGCGCGCGATGACGGCCTCGCGGCTCTTCTGGAAGGCCTCGACGGTGTAGAGCCCGAGCTTGTCGAGGAGCAACGTTGCGGTCGTCATCTCGCGCGCGAGCCGGTCCGGATCCGTGCCGATCTTTTGTCGTAGCAATGCGAAAAGCGGCTCCTTGAGCGAAAATACGAAGGTAGCCGTCTCCGAAGGCGTGAGGCCGAGCGTCGCGTGTGAGCGCGAAACATCCTCGAGCACGCTGCGGCTCTGATCCCACGCCGCTGCGGTAATGTCCGCGAACTGCGCAGCCGCTACGCCGACGCGCAAGGCGGCGAGCAAGCGGCGGGAAGCCTCGGTGAGCTCCGCCCTGCTGATCCGGCCGCTGCTCAGCATGCCGGATTTCTCATGAAACTCCATCCAGTCACGGAGCAAGGCTGGCTCATTTTCTGCCAATAATTGGGGGATGATCGTTGCGTGCTCTTCTGACATGGCTGATCCCCGGTTATCCTTTCTTACTGCTGAAATTAGCGGCAAATAATGCGCCCACAAACGACGCTGTTGCCTATTTCGTAGGCAAGAAGAGCATACCAGTCGGCTATGCCCTGTTGCGTTCCGGTTGGCGAATCCTTAAGAAGATATGATCATGAAGGGAACACCCCCCGCAACGCCCTCGGAAACAAGGTTGGAGCGGCACGCCGTCTCGGTGCCGCGAATCCTCCTGGTCGACGACGATCTGGCTTTCTGCGATGCCATCGCAAGAGTGTTGCGTGCCGCCCACTTCGAGGTGTTCCAGGCGGCCGATCACCGGTTAGCTCTCGAAGACCTCGAGAGCACGCGGCCGATCGATCTGCTGATCACGGACATCGTCATGCCCGAGCGCGTAAACGGCGTCGCGTTGTCGCGCATGGCGCGGATCCGCCGGCCGGGGCTCAAGGTCATCTACCTCACCGCTTACGATATACCTGGGGTCGAAGACGAAGTTATTGGCCCCGTCTTGCGCAAGCCGATCGACGACGAGCATCTCCTCGCCGAGGTCAGGCGCGTCCTGGCCACCTGCTGACGCGCCGATCCAGACCTCCTCGATCCCTCCGCGGCGGGAGGGTCCCGGCGAAAGCCTGCGCGGATCGTTGTAAGCACTTCGGCGATGGCTATGGCGAGATTACAGGTAGCGACCCGGTGAGTTCATGTCGGATCGTGGCACTCTAGCGACGCTGCGTGAGCTCTCGACGGCAGAGCGCGTTTTGCCGGAGGCCGAGACCGGTGTTCTGACCCCAACCCGGGGCTGAAATCATGTCGGAGCGGACTACTCACCCCGTACTACGGGAAGTCGCGAGCGCGGCGGCTCCGGAGCCGCCTCCCGCCTCTCTGGCGCCTGCGGTCACACCGCAGGTCGAGACCGAAGCGCCGCCCTCTACGGCTACCACAGACGCCGAGGAAGACACCGCAAGATACCGGCGGCGGGTGTTGCTGGTGCTCTCGGCAATTGCGCTGGCGCTTCTTCTTTACTGGGCCTCGGGTTACGTCCTCGCCTACACCGACGATGCCTATGTGACATCGGATCTCGTCGCCGTCGCCCCGCAAATCACCGGCCGCATAATCGCGGTTCCGATCACTGACAACGAGGCCGTGACGAAGGGGACACTGTTGGCCGAAATCGACCCGACGCCGTTTCAACTAGAGCTTGCCAAGCAGCAGGCGAAGCGAGCCGAGGCTGAGGCGCAGCTTGCGGTCGACCACGACCTGGTCAAATCCGCCAAGGCGGTGCGCGACGCCGCCGAGGCCAGAGCCCGGCTGGCGAATGATAATCTGCAGCGCGCCCAGCCGATCGCCAAGGCCGGCTTTTTGTCGCGCCAGGCGCTCGATACTGCGACGGCTGATGCGCAAGAAGCGTCCGCCACCCTCGCCAATGCCGAGACCTCGGTTAACAAGGAGCGCCAGATGGAGGCGCTGCACGACGCAACGGTCAAGGCCATCACCGCGGAAATCGCGTACCTGCAATGGCAGCTCGACCAGACGAAAGTGCTGGCGCCGACCGATGGGACGACCACCAATCTGACCCTGCGGGTCGGCGACCAGGCGGTGGCGAACGAGCCGCTGGTGGGGCTCGTCGACGCCCATGCCTGGCGGATCTTGGCGAATTACAAGGAGAGCGTGATTCGCCACATGCAGGTCGGGCACGCCGCCTGGGTCTGGCTCGACGCCTATCCCTGGCACGTCCATCGCGCCGTGATTCAAGGGATTGCGCGTGGCGTCAGCCGCCGGAAGACACCCAACACCCTCCTGCCCTACGTCGAGCCGACTACCGACTGGGTTCGTCTGGAGCGGCGGTTTCCGGTGACCTTGCTTCTGCAAAACCCGAACGAGGACGTCATTCTGCATATGGGTTCCGACGCGCGCACCGTACTCTTTTACTGAGGCCGGCTCGTGCTGCGCGAGATTCCCGGTGCGCTCGCCGCCGAACTGCGCTCCCTAGAATGGCGCGGCCCGCGCGGATTGGAGGCGGCCGAAGCTGCGGCCTCGGTAACTCTGGCGGTGCTCGCCGCGTTGGCACTGCATTCGGACGAGCCGTGGTGGGCGGGGATTACCGCGTTTCAAGTCACGCGCGCTTCGCCGTCACTCGCCATATCGCGTGCGGTCATGCGCCTCGTTGGCAGCATCATCGGCGCGCTCGTCGCACTCGTCATATTGCGGTTGTTTGTTTATCAGTCGGTACCGTTTTTGCTTTGCCTGTTTCTTTTGGGGTGCGCCGGGCTGTTCGGCTTCGGGACATCCCGGTTCGGCTACGCTTGGCTGATCGGCGCGGTGACCGCGTGCCTTGTCATTCTGATGTCCTTCGACCAGCCGCAAGTGGCATTTACCACCGCCGTCAACCGCGTCGTCGACGTAATCGTCGGAACCGTGGCTTTCCTCGTCGTCTGCGGGTTGATGCCAGCGCCGGCCGGTGCCGCAAAGCCCGCTGCGGCCAGCCTTCTCGATCCCCCGCCCTTGGCTTTCTGGCGCCGGGGATACGGCGGCGAATTGCAACGCTGGCTCCCCCGCAACGCAGTGATCTTGGTTTACGCCTGCCGCGGCGGGCTCACGGTCATGCTGCTGCCGGCGCTGGCGGAGTGGATTGCGCCGATCAGCCCGGTTGCAATGGGGATCACCGCGGTGGTCGTCCTGTCGATCCCGATGAGCTCGACCCAGCAACCCAACAATCGCGCACTCGTCCAGCGCGCGGTGCACCGCTTAGTCGGCTGCCTGATCGGTGCGCTGGTCGGCCTCGCATGTCTCGCCTTTGTCGGCGACGATTTTCTGTTGTGGATAGCGCTGATACCGCCGGGGATCTGGCTATGCTCGCAAATCCAGACCGGGACCACGGGTGTCAGCTATATCGGGATGCAGGCCATGTTTGCCTATTTGATGAGCCTCGTCCAAGGCCAGGGTCCGCCGGAGTCGATCAGCCCCGGCCTCGAGCGGCTGGTCGGCGTCATCGGTGGGGTGTTGATCCTGGTCATCGTCAGCCTGGTCCTGTCGCTGATCCCGCTGTCGCAACCCTCCCCCGCGCCGGCCGCCGGCGATTGACAAGCCACACCTACAACGGTGTGATCCGCGGAGTATCGATCTCGCAAGGGAGGAGCCTCGCTGAAATTCCTCGACCGCATCGGTCCTCTGCAGGTCCTCCGGCAGCGGCGCGGCGGCGCGATAGCCGACGGAAAGCCGGTCGAACGCAGGCTAGCCGCGATCGTGGCGGCAGATGTCGTTGGATATAGTCGCCTCATGGGTGCCGATGAAATCGGCACCCTGCGCGCATTAGGCACGCACCGCCGAGAACTGATCGATCCCGCGATCGCTGCTCATCGCGGTCGCATTGTAAAGACCACTGGAGACGGTCTCCTCGTCGAATTTCCGAGCGCGGTCGAGGCGGTCGCTTGCGCGATAGAAGTCCAGCGAGGCGTGGCGTTGCGAAACGCAGGCGTTGCGAGCGAAAAACAGCTGATCTTCCGCATCGGTGTCAATGTCGGCGACATCATCATCGAGGCCGGCGACATTTTTGGCGACGGCGTCAATGTCGCCGCGCGGTTGGAGAGCTTGTGCGAGCCGGGTGGGCTGTGCATCTCCCGGGCGGTCCGCGATCAGGTCCGCGACAAGCTGCCGGTCGGGTTCGATGATCTCGGCGAGCAGACGGTCAAGAACATCGCCCGGCCGGTGCGCGCGTTCGGTTTGACCCCAGAGGCGGTTGCCGCAGCACCCGACCTCTCGCTCGGCGGAACCCGCGCGCCGACGAGACACCATCGCCCCTGGATCGGTGTCGCGCTCGCACTCGTCGGCATTGCCGGCGGGGCGGGCGCATGGTGGGTCGTCGCCGGACCTCTGACGAGGTCTCGGCCGTCCGTCGGCACCCCTCCGGCGGCACCCTCGGCGGCGCGCGCTTCAATCGCGGTCTTGCCGTTCGCCTCACTCGGTGTGGAAGGCGGCGGTGACTATTTTGCCGACGGCCTGACCGAAGACATCATCTCCGCGCTCGGCCGCTTCCGCGACCTGTCTGTGATCTCTCGGGGCGGGGTGTTCGCCTACAAAGGCAAGAACCCGACCCCGGCGGAGGTCGGCCGCGATCTCAAGGTCCGATATGTCGTCGAGGGAAGCATCCGCCGCGCGCCTGAGCGTGTCCGAGTATCGGTCAGCCTGACCGACACGGCTCGCAGCGCCCTCCTCTGGTCGGAGAAGTACGACGCCGAACCCAAAGACATCCTTGCGGTCCAGGATCAGATCACGCGCCGCATCAGCGGTGCACTCGCGGTCCGGGTGACGAGCCTCGAGCTGGCGGAATCGGCGGCCAAACCGCCGAGCAACCTGGAAGCCTACGACCTCGTCCTGCGTGGCCGCGATCTCCTGTCTCGCCTGACGCGCTCCGCCAATGCGGAGGCGCGCGCCTTGTTCGAGCGGGCGATCGAGCTCGATCCAAACTATGCGCCCGCCGATGTCGGATTGGGACGCGTCAATCTGCGCGCGGTGGAGTCCGGCTGGACGCCAGACCCCAGCGAAGCTCTGGAGCGAGCAGAGAACCTTGCACAAAAGGCGATTGAACTGGACGATCTCAATCCCGGCGCTCACGCCCTGCTCGGACAAGCGCTCGTGCAATTCGGAGACTATGATCGGGCTCTCGACGAGCTGAAGCGCGCGATCGAGCTCAACGGCAGCGACGCCGAGGCCTATGCGGGCCTCGTCACCGTTCTGCTCTATAGGGGCGATATCGCGGGTGCGATCGCGGCCGGAGAGCTTCTCGCACAGTTCCAGCCCGACATTGTGAAGCGCAACGCTCCGAATCTTGCCGTCGCTTACCTCCTTGCCGACAGGGGCTCGGACGCCGTCCACATCCTGGAGCAGTTGCTCGATCGCAACCGCACGGACCTGTTCGCGAATGTCATGTTGGCTGCGGCCTACACCGAGGTCGGGCGTCAGCAGGAGGCGGACCGGCAGGCCGAACTCGTTCGTCAGCGCTTTCCGGGGCTTTCGACCAAGGAGCTCGGATCGCTACTTCGCGACCCGAACCAGCGGGAGAAGCTTCGACTCGCGCTCAAAAAGGCCGGCTTGTAGCCCGGTACCGGCTCACGGTTGGTTGCGCACCTCAGGCCAATTCCCGGCAGCCTTTGAGATGATGCTGGCGGTTTGCTGCTCGAACAAGGGCACGACCTGCTTATCCCCGAACACGTAGAGCTTGCCGTCCGCGATCGCCCAAGCCTGTGGATCCGCTTCCATTTTCATCCCGCGCGACAGGGTGACCGTGCAATAACCCCTGAATTGCGGCGCATAATGATCGGGATCGGCGACGAACACCGCCCGGTGCTCGGCGCTCTTGAACCAGTAGGTCGCGTCGTCAAAGGCCGCCGAGTACTCGGCCGACCCTTTCTCGGGATGGCCCTCGGTGAAATAGGATACCGGGTCGTAGCCGCTCAGCGCCACCCGCTTTTCGGAAACCGGCGACGCAGCTTCGGCCGCCAGGGCCGCCGCATGAGCGGCGATCGTGCCCAGGATCGGTATGCCAACGAGGACGGAACGGCGGGAGATCTCGGGCATAACGCGCTCCTGAGGCTTCGGGGCCATCGTAAGCCCGCGGTCCCGGACCTACAACCAAATAGCAGCAATTGACAACGCGAGCCCGCGACGGTGTGATCCGGACATCGATCTCGCGCAACGGAGGGACACTTGGCCAAGTTCAGGATCGCGACACCAACCGGCGCCAGCTTCACGACCGCCGGCGATTACGGGTATGAGATGGAGGCGCTCACCCCGATCGATGCCGAGATCTTCGAGATCCGGCCGGGGTCCGAGGACGAGTTCGTCAGCGCCGCGCGCAGCGCCGACGCGCTCTACGCCAAGGGGCGGCGGATCACCAAGCGGATGATCGACGGGCTCGAGCGCTGCAAGATCATCGCGCTCGGCAGCGTCGGCGTCGACTCGGTCGATGTCGAAGCGGCCACCCAAAAGGGCATCCCGGTTACCAATTGCCCCGACACCTTTATCGACGAGGTCGCCGATCACGCGATGATGTTGATCCTCTCGACCTTTCGCCGCTTGATCGTGCAGGACAAATTGGTGCGCGACGGGCGTTGGTCGGAGGGCCGTCCGATGCTGTCGAAGATCCCGCGCCTGATGGGCCAGACCCTGGGCCTCGTCTCGTTCGGCCATGTCGCGCGAGCCGTCGCGAAACGGGCCAAGGCCTTTGGTCTGCACGTCATTGCCTACGACCCGTTCATCGAGGAGCTGGTGGCGATCGAACACGGGGTCGAGCCGGTCAGCCTCCCTGAATTACTGCAGCGCGCCGACATCATCTCGATGCACGCGCCGGCGACGGAGAGCGCCAACCGGCTGATCCGCGAGGAGCACTTTCGCCAGATGAAGAAGACGGCGATCTACATCAGCACCGGACGCGGTCCGACAACCGATGAAGCCGCCCTGATCAAGGCGCTCGACGAGGGGATGATCGCCGCCGCCGGGCTCGACGTGCTCGAGCAGGAGCCGCCGGGCGACAACAATCCGCTCCTACGGATGGACAATGTGATCCTGACGGCGCACGTCGCCTCAGCCTCGTCGCGGTTCGACCCGGCGCGGCGCCGACGGGTCGGTCAGGAATTATCGCTGGTACTGAGCGGCAGATGGCCGATGTCCTGCGTCAACCCGTCGGTTCTGGCTAAGACCGACCTCAGGCGCTGGCAGCCGGTCTCGATGGAGCGCGGTCCGAACTCGTAATTCCGACCGGGGCACGGATGGTTATCGGCAGACGGTCGTTCATCATCGGCGGGGGATTGGCATCAATGGCAGCGACTTGGGACCCGGAAATCGTGCGTTATCCGGATCAGAGGATAAAAACCCTCGACCCCCGCTTTACGTCGCTGGTGCTCGGCAATGCTGGGGTCGAGCGGATCGCCACCGGCTGCCGCTTTAACGAAGGTCCGGTGTGGTTCGGCGATCTGCGCTGCTTGATTTGGAGCGACATCCCGAACGACCGGATGATGAAATGGGAAGAGGAAACCGGAGCGATCAGCGTCTTCCGCAAGCCCTCGCACTATGCGAACGGCAACACCCGCGACCGCCAGGGGCGGCTCGTGACCTGCGAGATGGACACCCAGCGGCTGACCCGCACCGAATATGATGGCACGATTACAGTGCTCGCCAACTCGTTCGACGGCAAAAAGCTCACTGGCCCCAATGACGTCGTCGTCAAGTCCGACGGCTCGATCTGGTTCAGCGACAATGGTGCGGGGATTCGCGGCAATTACCTCGGCCACAAGGCGACACCCGAATTGCCGTATCGGGTCTATCGGCTCGATCCGCAGACCGGTCAGCTGGCGATTGCGGTCGGCGATATGAAACGGCCGAACGGGCTCGCCTTCTCGCCCGACGAGAAACTGCTCTATGTCATCGATACGCCGGGCCCGGGACAGCGCACGATCCAGCTCTACGATGTCGTAGACGACGGCACCAAGACCGCGAACCGGCGTGAGTTCAATAGCGCCGAGCCGGGCGGCTCCGACGGCATGCGGGTGGATGTCCAGGGAAATTCGTGGTGCGCATGGTCCGGCGGCGAGGCGGAAGACGGGGTTGCGGTTTTCGCCCCCCACGGCAAGATGATCGGCCGTATCATGCTGCCCGAGCGCTGCGCCAACGTGTGTTTTGGCGGAATTAAGCGAAACCGCCTCTTCATGGCGGCGAGCCAGTCGATCTATTCAGTGTTTGTCGAGACCCAGGGCGCCATCGGCGGATGAGGCTGTTCCCGCGATTGCGCTCAGCCTAGGCTGACTTTCCGACCAAGCGAGTGAGCAAGCTTCATCCACCGAACTGGTGGATAACCCTGTTGACAAACCGCAGGGCCGCCGACCGAAGTGCAGAGAGTTCTTCACGCTTTCGTAAACATTTCGTAACTGCTTAATTATTGGGCAAAACTACGTTACTGATCTTTCTTGTGTTTTTCCAAAGACAGTTAATTTCATTATAAATGCATGACAAACAATATCGTTTCAGATCGTTACATTTATCTAACCCCACTTTGTGCATAATTTGCTACGCCGAACGCTCAAAACCAACACCACCGGTCAGCAGAAGAGGCAAGCACTCGGGCCGCTGGAGTAAACGCAATACCGCTTCGCTAAGCACAATTTTTGATCATCCTCCCGAGGGAACCGGCACAACAAGTGGCTGTTGTAGGGATAGGAGGGACGATCAGAAAGATAACGGTGTCATCGGAAGCCGCATGGTCATCTCAGGAGGAGACGCATGCGCGATCCGCAGGAGTGTCGGAGCCTTGCGCGAAAGTGTCGTGAACGAGCAAAAACCGCAATCGAGCGAGACATTATTGATCAGTTGCGACTTTGGGCCGTCGAGCTGGCCGATCAAGCCGACGAAATCGAGCGGCGCTCCGAAGACCTACCCGGCGGTGCGAGGCGTCGAAGCCAGTTAATTTTTTCGAGTTAATGACTCCTTCAACAAGATTGGTTTAGTAGCGGCGATTGCCACAACAGCAGCCGCGCATCACATTATTGCCAGGAGTCAGCTAGATGACCGAGGAGAAAGCCCGCCAACACGCCAAGGCACTTGCGCAAAGCCTGGGCATAACCTTCTACGTGGTACGCAGCCGCGAAGGCCGCTATCTGTCGGTGCAACGGCCATCGGACGACTGCGAAATTCTCGCGACGGTCGCGCCGCCAGACAGCGTATACGATACTCCGCAGCGTCGCCCAACTAACCTGCCCGACTAGTATAGGAGCGCTCCCTTAAAATTGCTCCCTTAACGTTAGAGCGGCAGACGGCGCTGCCCTTGCTGATCAGGAAATCCTCGCGGACTAGCGAGCACTTTGACCGCAGCCTAACTGTCGGGATTACGGCTAAACGTAAAGCGAGCATTCAGCGACGCGGAAAACGGTCAGCATTCGCGAAGGCTAGCGCGGCGGAACCGATCCAAAGTGCCAGCGGTTTACCTGCATAGCAAAATAACAAAATAACGCGAGAGGTTACGGAAGTAAGCGTCCGGTCTGAACCGGCCTATTGGGCGTAGTCAAGGCGGGGTCACTGGGGGAAGCTTGCTCCTTCTGGAGGTACAGAAGGAGCTTTGGAGTGGACGGCGAGATTGTAGCGCGGGTGGAGCGTCGTCGGCAGTGGACGCCGGGCGAGAAGGCGGCGCTGCTGGCCGAGGTGGAAGCGACCGGCGGTCGGGTTTTGGTGGTTGCCCGGCGGCACGGGATTTCGCAGAGCCTGCTCTATAATTGGCGATCGGCGTGGAGGGCGGCGCGGCTGATCGCGCGAGGCTCAGCCCCGCCGCCGCCGGGGTCGACAGAATTTATCCAGCTCGGCACCGTCGCGGAGCCCTACGCCTCGGCAATGCGTATGGCGGCCGTCGCCGCCGGCACGCGGGGCGCGGGTGCGGCGTTAGCGGAGCGCGCCGGGGTGATGGAGATCGATCTGCCGCAGGGGGTTCGGGTGCGGGTCGATGGCGGCGTCGACGAGGCAGCGCTGCGGCGGGTGCTGTCGGCGGTGCGCGGATTGCGATGATCGGCCTGGCACCGGGAA
Source organism: uncultured Alphaproteobacteria bacterium (assembly GCA_963703745.1). Taxonomy (GTDB): domain Bacteria; phylum Pseudomonadota; class Alphaproteobacteria; order ATCC43930; family CGMCC-115725; genus AP-15. The sequence goes on from CAVPFL010000007.1 coordinate 646,427, forward strand.
CCAAGGTTTTTCTCGCCTGTCAGCCGATTGATCTGCGCGCCGGGTTTGATGGTCTGGCGGCCAAGGTGCAACAGATCATCGGCGCCGATCCGTTCAGCGGCCATGTCTTCCTGTTTCGCGGCAAACGCGGTCATTATTTGAAGGGCCTGTATTGGGACGGCAGCGGCCTGTGCCTGTTTGCCAAGCGTCTGGAGCGCGGCAAATTCGTCTGGCCGCCGCTGGCGGATGGGACGATGACGCTGACGCCGGCGCAATTGGCGCTGCTGATCGAGGCGATGGACTGGCGTCGCACGATAGCACCGCCGGCGCCGCCGCGACCCATGCTGTTGTAACATATCAGCGATTCTCGATTTGTTCTGGTCTACCCGAGGTTGCCTTCGCTAAGGGTGGCGCATGTCGCTGGCTTCCGCCGATCTGCCCTCCGACCCCGATGCCCTGCGGGCCTTTGCCTTGGCCTGCCAGAGCGAGCTGGCGGCGGCGACCGCGGAACTGCAGGCGGCAAGGCTCGCCGTTCAGCTGCGCAGCCTGGAGATCGAGAAGCTGAAGTTTCAGATCGCCAAGCTGCGGCGGATGCAGTTTGGCCGCTCTTCGGAGCGCGTCACCCGGCAGATCGAACAGCTCGAGCTGCGGCTCGAAGAGTTGGAAACCGGCGAAGTAGAAGAACTCAGTAAGGCCGTCGCCGAAGACCGGCCATTGCCGATCCGCGAACGTACCCAGCCAAAGCGCAAGAAGCTGCCGGACCACCTGCCCCGGCAGGAGGTCGTGCACGAACCGGAGGATGATGGGGCCTGCATCTGCCCCGTCTGCCGCGGCGGCATGGCCAAGCTTGGCGAAGACGTCACCGAGGTGCTCGACTACATCCCCGGGTGATCCGGCATGTCCGGCCGAAATATGCCTGCCGGTATTGCGATGCGATCACCCAGGCGCCGGCGCCGGCGCTGCCGACACCGCGCGGACGGGCCGCCCCCGGCATGCTGGCGCATCTTTTGGTCTCGAAATATACCGATCACCTGCCGCTCTACCGGCAGAGCGAGATCTATGCCCGCGATGGGCTCGATCTCGACCGCTCGACATTGAGCGATTGGGTCGGCCAGGCGGTCTGGCTGCTGCAGCCGATCGTCGAGGGGATCCAGCAACACGTGTTTGCCGCCGAGAAGATCCACGGCGACGACACGCCGGTTCCGGTACTCGAACCCGGCCTCGGCCGCACCCGGACCGGACGATTATGGGTCTATGTCCGTGATGACCGGCCGTTCTGCGGCCCGGCACCGCCGGCGGCGGCCTACTTCTATAGCCCCGACCGCGGCGGCGAACATCCGGCCGCCCATCTCGCCTGCTTCCGGGGCTTCCTGCAGGCCGATGGCTACAGCGGGTTCGCCGCGCTCTACGAGCCGCGGCAGACCGGGCCGGAGGCTCGGGCGACAGCAGCGATCACCGAGGTCGCCTGTTGGAGCCACTGCCGCAGAAAAATATTCGATGTGTGGGAAACCACGAAGTCGTCCGTCGCCAAGGCGGCGCTCGATCAGATCGCCGAACTCTACGTTATCGAGGACAAGGCCCGCTTCGCACCGCCCGCCGAGCGGCTGGCGCATCGCGCCGCCGCCACTCCACTGCTCGATGCATTCTTCACCTGGGCGCAGGCTGCAGAGAAGAAACTTTCGGCCCGATCGGCATTGGCGGAGGCATTGCGCTACACAATCAAGCGGCGCACCGCGCTCACCCGCTATGCCACCGACGCCAGGCTCGAACCCGACAACAACATCGCCGAAAACGCAATGCGCGGCATTGCCCTCGGCAGACGCAACTGGCTCTTCGCCGGCAGCGATGCCGGCGGCGAGCGTGCCGCCGCGATGTACTCAATCCTGCAGACCACGAAATTAAACAACGTAAATCCGGAAGCCTACCTCACAGACACCCTCGCCAGGATCGCCGACGGCCACCCGATCAACCGCATCTCCGAACTGATGCCCTGGGCCTACCAGCCCCCAATCACCCAAATCGCCCCCTGATCCCGTGGGCCTGTCAGCCCGCAATTGCCCAAATCGCGCCTGATCCCCCTAATCACGGCCAAAACCGGACGCTTACTTACGGAATGACTAAGCATCTATTGGCCGGTGCGGTTGCCGTTGTCTTGATGTCGGGTGTTGCTTCCGCGCAGGTCTACCCCCCCGCTCCGCCGCCGATAGCCGTCGCTCCGCCGGCTCCGGTTCCCGGCTCCAGCACGACGACGACTGTTGCTCCGACCTTCAACGGGGGTTACCGCTCGTCGACGACCACCAAGGGCGTGGACATCAACGGTAACCAAGTCACCAAAAAGGATGTCTACAAGGAGGGCGTTGAGGGCAGCACGGAAACGCACACGAAAACCCAGACCAACCCCTTGGGTGAAACTACAACCCACTCAACGACCACCACCGCGCCGCAATAGGCTCTGCCCTCCGCCGGGGTTAAAGATCGCCGAAACGATGCACATTCAGTTCGCTTCGGGTCTGCTCCTCACACCATATACCCCTCGCCACGCGAGCAGGGGGCGAGGAGCGCTCAATACGGGCTGGTGCTTCCTGCGCCGGGTTTGGGAGTGCCGGAGCGCATCTCCTGGACCGCCGCCTGGCCGCCCATCGTCACGAAGCGGGTGTCGCCGCCGACGGTGACGAAGGTAAAGCCCATCTCGATCATTTTCTTGGCGTAAGCTGGCGCGCCGCAATGGATGCCGGGCTGCACCTTGTGCCGCTTGCAGCCGTCGAGCACCTTCTTCAGCGCGGTCATCATCCACTCGTCGGGCTTATCGCCGCCCGGCGCATAGCCGAGCGAGATCGACAGGTCGGAGGGGCCGATATAGACCGCATCGAGACCTTTCACCGACAGGATCTCGTCAAGTTTGTCGAGCGATTCTTGCGTTTCGATCATGCCGAAGGCGACGACGATGTCATTGGCCTTGGCGTGATAGTCGGCGCCCCCGTAGAGCGCCGCACGGATCGGCCCCGAGCTGCGATAGCCGACCGGCGCGTAGCGCATCGAGCCGACAAATTTCTCGGCTTCGGCGCGGTTGTTGATCATCGGGCACACGACGCCGTAGGCGCCGGCGTCGAGCGCCTTTTGGATGTGCGCCGGGTCGTTCCACGGCACCCGCACCATCGGCGTCGTATCGGTGGTCGAGATGCCCTGCAGCATGGTCACCATCATCTGGTAGTCGATCATGCCGTGCTGCATGTCGACAACCAGAGAATCCCAGCCGGCGTGAGCCATCACCTCGGCCGAAAAGCTGCTCGGGATGCCGCACCAGCTGTTAATCACCGGCTTCCCGGCCGCCCACAATTCCCGCACTCGATTGGCGCGCGCCATAGGATCCTCCTCGTTACCCACAAACTCGGCCGATCCCGCCAGCTGGCGCCGGAGAAGTCAAGGATCTCTCAAGTGCCAGCCTGGTGTCCGGGCTAGTCGAGCACTTCCTTGTTGACGACGTTGTCGCGGATCGGCTTGCCGTCGAGCACGCTCAGAATATTCTGCACGGCGACAAGACCCATGCGGTCGACCGCCTCGCGAGTGACCCCGGCGACATGCGGTGCGGCGATGAAGTTCGGCAGGGTCAGGAGGGGATTGTCCTGCGGCGTCGGCTCCTGGTCGAAGACGTCGAGTGCGGCGCCGGCGATACGGTTCGCCTTCAACACGTCGTATAGCGCCTGCTCGTCGATGATGCCGCCGCGCGCCGTGTTGACGATAAAGGCGGTCGGTTTCATATGCGCGAGCCGAGCGGCGTTGAACAGGCCGACGGTCTCGGGAGTCTTCGGGCAATGGATGGTGATGAAATCGGCCTGTGCGACCGCAGCGTCGAGGTCCTGCACCGGCTCGTATCCCATGCCGTGGATCGTCGCGGAATAAATATACGGGTCGTAGACCAGCACGTTCATCTCCATGGCCGCATAGCGCTTGGCGGCGCGCGTGCCGATTTTGCCGAAGCCGATGATCAGCACGGTCTTGCCGTACAGATCGACCGGCATCTCCTTGTAGCGGTCCTGCCAGCGGCCTTCTCTGACCAGCCGGTCCATCGCGGCACCACGGCGGGCCAATGACATGATAAGATAGACCCCGGCCTCGGCGACACTGACGGAATTGGCGGTGCCGCCGATCATCAACGGGATCTTCCGACGGGTCAGCGCCGGAACATCGACCGCATCGTAGCCGACGCCGATGCGCGAGATGACTTCGAGCTCGGGTGCCGCGTCGAGCTCGGGATCGCTGAACGGCTGCACGCCGAGCGCTACCCCAGCGATATCCTCGAGCAGCCGGTGCAGCTCGGCCTTTGGCACCGTCGGAACGAAGGAGACCCCCTCGACATCGTCGCGCGCTTCGACGAGAGCCCATCCGGCGCGCGCCATCGTCGTCGGCAGTAGCAGCTTCTTTCTATTGATCCCCGTGCTGATCGCCATCGATCGGTCCCTTAGCGTTGCGGTGCCGAAACCCTATCGCGTTGCCGTCGTCGGTTCCACCCCGGCCGTGTTAGTCCCCACCGGCACTGCTGACTCGCAGGGGAACACCCTCGTTATTGCGCGGCTGCCCGCATCGGTTGATGCGCCTCGAGGAAGGTGCGCACCCGGTTGATCGTCCGCTCCTTCAGCTCCAAGGGCTCGGGCCAGGGAAAAACCGTCACCTCGGCGTTAGGGCGCCAGCGACGCGATATCTGCTGAGGTCTGGTACGGGTGCCCGGAACCTAACATTCGTTTAACTTGCTTCTAATTCGATCGAATGGATTTCATCATCCGGCACCAGAAGCCTCCCAGCTCAGCTCTAGGATTCCCCGTACCTACGGCAGAAGCGACCCAGTGAGCGTAGTGCGGAAAAGCGCCGGGCATTCCGCCAGCCGGCAGCGCTCTCGGCGTATTGCGCTTCGCTTATCCACCCTGCGTTCAGCTCCTACTGCGCTGCGGCGCGCATCGGGATTTGGGATTTGAGGAAGGCGCGCACGCGGCTGATCGTGCGTGCCTTGAGTTCCGGCGGCTCGCGCCACGGGAAGACGGTAGTCTCAGCGTTCGGCGCCAGCGACGCCACGTCGATCGAGGTCTGCAGCGGATGCGACGGCGTGTCGTCCGGCAGGACGAGGATCGGAGTCAGGCAGTTCTTAATAAACTCACGCGGCACGCTGTAGAGGAAATCGGGCTGCGCGCGCCATAAGCTGTGGAAATACTTGTCGGTCGTGTCCATCGACACCTCGGGACGACGGGCGCGGAAATCAGGGAGCCAATTGTCGTGGCTGTGCCGAACCATCACGTCCGGGTCTTCCGGCCGATGGCCGACACTCTGGCAGAACACCGCGGCGACGACGCGGTCGGGCGCCCGCTGCAACAGCTTCCCGGCAAAGCAGCCGCCGATGCAGTAGCCCATGTAAAAGAACACGCGGATCCCGAGATGGTCCATCAGCCCGAGTTGGTCGTCGGCGAAGGCGTCCCACGCCTTGTCGACCGGCACCGGACCCGTCGACTCGCCGCCGTTGGCGTTGCGCTGGTCCATCGTGATGCAGCGGAAGTCGTTCTTGAACTCTTCCATCGCGTTGATCACGGCGGTCGGCCAGTTGCTGACCCGCGAGTTTAAGCCGCCGCCGGGAGTAACCAGCAGCGGAAAGCCGGTGCCGACCTCCTCGTAGCGGATGCGGACGTCGCCCTTTTGGTAAAACGGCATGGTAGTCTGTCCTTCCACAGTGTGATGTCCCAGGTCCGTATGGTGACCAGACGCGGGGGCCCGCGTCAATGAAAGTAGCGTCCGGAGTCGATGACCATCGTCTGACCGGTCATCGTCTCGGTGCGGCACATCGTAACCACCATGTCGGCGCAGTCGTCCTTATCGGCCGGCTTTTTCAGCAGCGACGTGGCGGCCGAGCGCTCGATCTGTTCGGAGCGGAGATTGGCTGTCGCTCTCGTGCCCTCCAGGAGGCCCGGCGCCACGCAGTTGACCAATGTCTCGGGGGCCAAAGCCACCGCCATACAGCGCGTCAGGTGGATCAGGCCCGCCTTCGAGACCGCATAGGCGATCGACGACCCGGTCGGCCCCACCCCCGCCACCGACGAGATGTTGACGATGCGGCCTCGGCCTTGCGCCTTCATGACCGGAGCCACCGCCTTGATCAGGCGCATCGGCCCGGTCAGGTTGACCGCCATGATCTTGTCCCACACCTCGATTGTCAGATTGTCGAGGTCTTCGAACGGGATCGCCTTGTTGTAAGCGGCGTCGTTGACGAGAATGTCGAGCCGGCCGAAATGGCCGGTCACCTCGCCGACCACCCGTTCCACAGCGGCACCATCGGTAACGTCGCAGGCGAAGGTCATGGCGTTGGTCTGATATCTCGAGGTCAGTTCGCGGGCGACGCTCTCCGCCTGGTCGCGGCTCTGGGCATACATGACCGCGATATGCACACCCTCCTTCGCCAGCGCGTGGCAGATACGCTGCCCGAGCCCGCCATTGCCGCCCGTCACCAGGGCAACCGCACCCGCGAGGTCCATGAGCTCTCTCCCCTATGCGGAGGGCGACCGTCTCGCGGCGCCTCCCGTCTCCGGCAGCAGTTTGCTACCCCGAGCCACGAGACATTGTCAGCGGAAAATTTGCGGCGGTTCCCCGGAACACCACCGCCGACGACATCGCTGAGTATTACATCGCTCACTGCTATGACGCGGCGTCGTCCTGGATTGCTGAGCGCAAAGCCCCGGCGTAATCCCCCGCTGCGGATCAACGCCCTGGCTGGCACCAGCCATGGAGCTAGGCGTGACACTCTCGGTTTGCTACTATGCCGCATCTTTCGATGGTAGATTACAAAGGATACGCGAATGAACGACACGATGACGTTGGCTGAGCGCGCCGACGCGCTCGAGCACAAGATGATGCGCGAGCTCGACGCGATCATCGTCAAGTCACGTCTGTTCAGCCTCGCCGACGGCGATATGAGCGTCGCGAACGGTGCTGCGTTGCTTGCCCAGAACCCCGGCAAGCGCATGCTGATGGGCGACGACCCGCGTCTGCCAAAAATGCCGGCGCGACCGACCCTGATGGACTTCTTCAAATACCGGTTTGGCCCGGCGAACCACCTGCTGCAGAGCGCCCGGCATGCGGTTAGAGCAGGCATGGACGAGAAGGTCGTCATGGCCTGCCTGGTGCACGATATCGGGGTTATCGGCTTCATCCGCGCCGACCACGGATATTGGGGAGCCCAGATGGTGGCTCCCTATGTCGACGAAGAGGTCTCCTGGGCGATCCGCGCCCATCAGGCGCTGCGCTTCTACCCGGACGAGTCGGTCGGCTATGCTTACCCCGAATCCTACATCAAGAATTTCGGCGCTGACTACCGGCCGGACCCTTATATCGAAGAAGAGTACAGGCGTGCTCGCGACCACAAATGGTACATGACGGCGCGCATGATCACCGTCCACGACATTTATTCGTTCGACCCCGACGTCGTGGTCAAGCTCGAGGAGTTTACCGACATCATTGGCAGCAACTTCCGGCAGCCGAGAGAGGGGCTGGGTTGGGACAGCAGCCCGTCGGCGCATATGTGGCGCACACTGATCCGGCCGACCCGGTATCTCTGACCCGCCGAGGTGCGGCACCAAAGCGTTGCCCTGATGGCCGACCTCCCGATCACCCTGACCTGCGCCGACTACGCACGGGTGATGCCGCTCGCTACGGGCGACGTCAAACCGGACGGGATCGATCTGACCTTGATCCACGGCACCGCCGGCTCGTGGGAAATGCGGGCGGAGATGCTGCGCCGCGCGCTCGACGATCCGAACGTGCAGGGCGGAGAGGGATCGATGGCCGGACACCTCCGCCGCATCGACAAGGGTGACCGCAGTCATGTCGGGCTGCCGGTCTTCCCACTGCGCAACTTCACCGCCCGCGACCTTTATGTGCGCAAAGGGGGACTGGTCGAGTCACCGGCCGACCTGATCGGCAAGCGCATCGGCATGTACGACTGGGTCGCGAGCGGCTCAATCTGGTACCGGCACTTTTTGAGGTTTGTCGAGGTGCCCCCGGAAGGTCTCGAATGGTGGATCGGCGATATCGATGCGCCGCGGGCGACGACCCATCGCTATACGCTGCCGACCGGGGTGCGCCGGCCGCCGGAAGGGCGCTCTTTGTCGGAGATGCTGATCGCCGGCGAGCTAGACGCGATCTATAGCCCGCCGCGGCCGCAGCGTTACGACCCGGTTAACGGCCCAATCGTCCGGCTCTTTTCCGACATCCGCGCGGTCGAGCGCGACTATTTCCGGCGGACCGGCTGCTTCCCGCCGCAGCACCTCGTGATCCTGCGCCGCGATGTCTGGGAGCGCGAGAAATGGCTTGCGCACAGCCTGACCGAGGCGTTCATTCGCTGCAACCACCAGTTTGCCGCCGCGCAGCGCCGGTTCCCTTACGTCTCCCCTTGGCTCGATGTCGAGCTCGAAGAGACCGAGGCGCTGATGGGCGCCGACTTTTACGCCGACGGGTTTGAGAAGAACCGAAAAGCGGTCGAAACCTTCTGTCATCAGGCGCACGAACTCGGCATCGTCAGCCGCCCGATCACGGCCGAACAGTATTTCGCCGAGTATCTTGCTTCATAACAGTGAGCCGGAAGTTTGCGACATGGCGATCAAACTTTATGGGTATTTCCGGTCCTCTGCCGCGTTCCGCGTCCGCATCGCTCTCAACCTCAAAAGGCTCGAATACGAAACCGCCCCGATCCATTTGCGGCGCAATGACCAGACCAGGTCCGATTATCTCGCCCTCAATCCTCAGGGACTGGTACCGACGTTGGTAGATGGCGACCGGACACTGATCCAGTCGCTGGCGATTATCGAGTATCTCGACGAGACTTATCCCGAGCCGCCCCTATTGGCTAAGAACCCGGCTGACCGGGCTCGGATCCGCGGGCTCGCAGAGATTGTCGCCTGCGACATCCATCCGATCAATAATCTGCGGGTACTACGCTACCTTACCCACTCGCTCGGCCATGACGAGGCCGCGATTGCGAGCTGGTACAACCACTGGATTGCAGCAGGTTTTCAGGCGCTCGAAAAGCTGCTGGCGGAGGACTCGCGGACTGGCGGTTTCTGCCACGGCGACACACCCAGTCTTGCCGACGTCACGCTCGTGCCCCAAATCGTCAATGCCGAGCGATACCGGCTCGATCTGACCCCCTACGCGACCATCACCCGCATTTTCCGGCGTTGTATGGAACTCGGGCCCTTTCTGGCCGCCCATCCGGACAATCAGCCCGATCGCGAGGCGTGAAGAGCGCCTGGCCGTTAACCGCCGCTATCCCTTTCGGGCGTCGGCGACCAGGTTCTTCAAAGCATCGAGGTCGATCGCGCCCGGAACGATGTGTTCGCCAATGATGAAACCCGGCGTGCCACGGATATCGAGCGCGTTGGCGAGAGCCAGATTGGCTTTCAGCGCTTGGTCGATCTCCGGCGAGGCCATATCGCGCTTCAGCCGGTCGATGTCGAGTCCGACCGAACCGGCGACTTGATAAACCACCTCGTCGGTGATCTGACCCTTTGTCCCCATCATGGGGGCATGAAAGGACTCGTATTTGCCCTGTAATCGCGCGGCAAGGGCGGCACGGGCGGCGGTGACGGACGGGGCCCCGAGAACGGGCATTTCCTTGTAGACAAAGCGCAGCTCGTGATCCTGATCGAGTAATGCCTGCAGTGCCGGTTGCGCTTGCTTGCAATAAGGACAACGGTAATCGAAGAACTCGACAATTGTAACGTCGCCCTGCGGATTGCCCCCCACCGGGGTCGCCGGATCATCGAATACCTCGTGTCGGCGATCCTTCAGCACCTGCACGGCCTTGGCGTCGGCGTCACTGTTTGCCTTGTCCTCGGCCGCCCGCAGCGCCTCGATCAGGACGTCGGGATTTTGCATCAAGTAGTCATGGATGATCGCCTCGATCGCTTTGCGCTGTTCGGATGTGATCTCCTCGGCTGCGATCGAGCGAGGCGACGCGCCAGCGAGATATGCGCAAGCCAGGACCAGTCCAACAAGCGGCGCACGGAGCAGCATGGCGACGGATACTCCCACACGGAAAGAATTAAAACGAGACCGTCGCGATCAATGGATGTTCACGAGGCCGCCCCCCGAATCATCCATATGCTCGGCCTCGAGGTGAATATTCTCGGCACGGTTGTAGGGGGCGGAGTTCTTCGGCAATAGCCCCTTAGCCCGCAGCGCCTGCTGCTGGGCATCCTTCTTCTTTCCTGCGGCGAGCCCTTCCTCAGCCAGCGCCAACGCAGCCATGCCGATCTGATTGTCGCGCCCATAGGCGGTCGCCAGGAGGTGCCAGCCCATCGTTTCCTTGTCTTCGGTGCGCATGGCATCGTTCAGAAAGGCAATCGCGCGCCTGTTCATCTTCGGATCATTCGATTCGATGTAAGTTTGCGCGAGCGAAATGCGCAATAAGGGCGCGGCTGGGGCGAGCCGAACCGCCTCCTCGTAAGGCTGGACGGCGTCTGCGATACGTCCATTCTCAAACAGCATCTGCCCCTTGAGCTCACGAAAATAGGGATCTTGCGGAAAATCCCGTATCAATCCGTCGATGGTTGGGAGCGCCTTATCCAGCTGCGGGACTCGGTAATAGGCAATCGCTCGTGCATAGCGGGCGAGTAAGGATTGATCCTTCTCGGGATAAGCCGCAAGCGTCGATGAGGGCGGCGAGGTGAAGGCATCGAGCTTGACCTTCAAGCGCTTCAACGAGTTGATATTGGTCTGAGTATCCGGAGCGTTAGAGAAGCGCGAATGCTCTACATGGTTGCGGACGTAGTCGATGCGCTCAGCGGTCAATGGATGCGTACGCAAATACGGATCTTCGCGTATGCCGGAGAGCAGTTCCTCCCCTTGTAGGATTTGGAAGAATTCAAGGAGACCCCGTGCAGATTGCCCGCTGGCGTCGAGAAAGGTCATCGCCGCGTGATCGGCAGAGGCTTCCTGCGTGATCGAATATTGCATGAAGGCGCGTTCTGCCACCCCTTCCGCGGGCAGCATGGCCGCGGCGCCCCCGCTGCCCCTCCCGGCCACCATCGCGGCGGCGCCGGCCACCATCGCGATGATTCCTTCGATGCTGGCGTTGCGCGCCGCCTCCTGAAAACGCGTCAGATGACCGCCGGCGATATGCCCCGTCTCGTGCGCGAGCACGCCGATCAGCTGGTTGGGTGCTTTGGCCCGCATGATCAAGCCGGTGTTGATGAATTCGTTTTGCCCACCGGCGACGAAGGCATTGATCTGCTTGTCCTCGACGAGGTAGACGTGCAGCGCGTTCGGATCGAGCCCCGCCACCTTCCAAATCGGGGTCATCATCGTCCGAATGTCGGCCTCGATCTCGGTATCGCGGATAAAATTCTCGGCGGCGGCAGTCTGGCTCAATACCAAACACGAAGCGAGAAACGCTGCTGTCAGACTGGGGGATCGAGCGACCACGGACGGTGCTTTCAACAACAACCGGTATCGGCAGCCATGCCTTGCGGCAGCTGCGAACACGGACAATCGAGCCGCGTCACTCAGAGAATAGAAATGCGGCGAAGGCGGGGCAAGCCATTCGGGGGCACCCCGCCGTCTCGCCGATTTCCGCTAAGGCTGGATCAGTCGCTGCCACCACCCTCGGCGCGGGGTCGACGGTTTCTCGGTCTCCGACTCGACCGGGTCCTCGGGTTCCGCCGGCAAAGGGCCACCGGAAAGATCTGCTTCCGACGTTCTCTCTGATTGGCCGGTCGAGGTTAGCTCCTGCTCAGTTGACGCCGCCTCTGCCGCTGGCCTTGCTTCGACCGACCTCGCTGCGATCGCATGATCACTCGGCGCCGCCAAATCGGCGATCTCCCTAGGTACCTCCCCAGCCATCTCCTCTGGCGCTGTGACGGGCTCGGACGTCGATGGTCCGTTCGCGCGCGCTAACTCGATTTCTACTCTGCTGATCTCCTGGCCTGTGCTCGCATGGCCGGCCATCGGTGCCGGCCCGAGTTTCTCCACATCGAAGCCCGGCACATCGAAGCCCGACACATCGGAGCCCGGCAAAATCTGGATTATGTCGGAGGGCGGGCGTGGCTCCGCGAAGATGGGTTCCAAATCGCTCTCGCGTCGCCCGCGGCGCCTTCCACCGCGACGGCCGCGACGGCGCCGGAGCCCCTCCGCCGCATTCTCTTCCTCCCCGTTACCGCCTTCGCCTCCCGCTCGAGCATTTACCGCGGTGAGTTCGCCCGTCGACTCTGCAACATCCCCGTCCGCCTCCGATCGCTCAGCGGAGGCGGAAACGGGCTCCTCCTCGCGGCGTCGCCGCCGTCGGCGCCGACGGCGGCTGCGCCCGCGCTCCTCTTCGCCCTGCTGCTCCGGCAGGTCGGATTCTGCGGTCTCCGCTGCCTGCTCGATCTCGTCCTCTGCCTCTTCCTCATCGATATGGGGCGCCTGGGTCAGCGGGGGGGTCGGCGACACCGCTGCATCGGCCGGACCATAAGCACGCAGTCGTTCGAGCCGGAAGGCTGGCGGGATCAGCGCGTCGTCACGCGCCACCAGCACTCGCAGGCTGTAGCGCGTCTCGAGCTGCATCAGCGAATCACGCTTCTGGTTGAGGATATAGAGCGCCACGGTGGTCGGCACGTAGACGCAAATCTCTGCCGAGCGCCGGCGCATGCCCTCCTCCTCGATCGAGCGCAGCACGTAGAGCGCCGTCGATTCGGTCGATCGAATGAAGCCGGTGCCGCCGCAATGCGGACAAGGCTGCGTTGAGGTCTCGACCAACGATGGACGCATTCGCTGACGCGACATTTCGAGGAGGCCGAAAGGGCTGATTCGACCAACTTGAATGCGGGCTCGATCGTTCTTCAGTGCCTCCTTCAGCCGTCGCTCGACCGCTGCCTGATTGCGATTCTCCTCCATGTCGATGAAGTCGATCACGATCAGCCCCGCGAGATCGCGCAAGCGCAGCTGCCGAGCAATTTCTTCCGCCGCTTCGAGATTGGTGCGAACCGCCGTTTCTTCGATGTTGCGGTCGCGCGTCGAGCGGCCCGAGTTGACGTCGATCGCGACCAGTGCCTCGGTCTGATTGATCACGACATAGCCGCCCGAGCGAAGCTGAACGATCGGCGAATGGATTGCGTCGATCTGGCTTTCGACTTGGAAGCGGTGTAGCAGCCCGATCTCGGTATCGCGGTAGGGCTGGACCCGCCGCGCATGACTCGGCATCAGCATCTTCATGAACGCTTTCGCCGTGCGGTAGCCTTCATCGCCCTCGACCAAGACTTCGTCGATGTCGCGTGTATAGAGATCCCGAATAGACCGTTTAATCAGGTTGCCCTCTTCATAGATCAGGGCGGGCGCAGTAGACCGCAGCGTTAAATCGCGGATTTCGTTCCATAGACGCAGCAAGTATTCATAGTCGCGCTTGATCTCGGCCTTCGAGCGCTCGGCACCGGCCGTGCGTACGATTACCCCCATCCCCTCGGGAATATCCAGCTCCTCAAGGACATCCTTCAACCGGCGGCGGTCGGTGACGCTGGTGATCTTGCGCGATACCCCACCGCCTCGGGCCGTATTCGGCATCAGCACGCAATATCGCCCAGCGAGCGACAAGTAGGTGGTCAGCGCCGCACCCTTGGTACCACGTTCCTCCTTTGAAACCTGGACGAGCATAATCTGCCGGCGTTTGACCACCTCTTGGATCTTGTAGTGCCGGATCGTGCGCGAGCGCTGGCGTTCGTCCTCTTCGAGCTCGTCGCCGTCGATCGTCTCGATAGTCTCGCTTTCTCCGCCTCCACGGTCGTTGTCCGCGCGCAGGTCGACCGTTCCAGAAATCTCAGCGCCGGTCTCCGCTGTGATTTCGCTGGGGGGCTCGTACGCGACAGCGGCGTGATCCCAGGAGCCGTTCGCCGCAGCCGGCTCCTCAAGGCCGACTAGACCGCTCTCGACCGCCACGACGCTGTCCGCGTCAGGTCCAGACATCCTGGCGGCTAGCTCCACTGCCGCCGTATCCGGGCGCGGCGCGAGATCGTCCCAGGGCAGCCCGGTCAGGATCGGTACATGCACCTGTTCCCTAATCTCGGATGAAGAGCTGGGGGCCACCGGATCGAACCCCAGCCCGAGTTGCTCGGAAGCTGCGACCTCGCCCGCCTCGTCTTCGCTGCTTTCCGTCGGCGCGTCGACCGTCACGGGTTCCGGCAAGGCTGCCGCCAGCGACGCTCCAGCTTCCTCCGGTACGGCTTCCCGCGTTTCGGCCTCATCGCCGACCAACTCGTCGTCGATCGCCCCGCGATCGCCTACCGGGATGCGGTAATAGTCGGGGTGGATCTCGCTAAAGGCGAGGAAGCCGTGGCGGTTGCCGCCGTAATCGACGAAGGCGGCCTGCAGCGACGGCTCGACGCGGGTGACCTTTGCGAGATAGATATTGCCTTTTACCTGCTGCTTGGTTGAGGTCTCGAAATCGAATTCTTCGAGACGGTTGCCGCTGAGCACCACCACCCGCGTCTCTTCCGGGTGAGTGGCATCGATGAGCATGCGCTTGGCCATTCGGGCAAAACTCCGGAGCGCGTAACTGCGACCGAGCGAAAATCGGCCGGCGGCGCGCTCCCGTGTGCGGGGAAGCCGGCGGCGCTGGCAATAATCCCATCGAGCAACGAATGGACATCGGCCATGGCGGATCTCGTCTGGGGGCCACGATCGGCTTCGGGTTCCTACAATCCGCGTCGCCTGGCGCTGCAACCCCGCGCGGCGGCAGACATGCTGCCGATCATTCGCGCTTGCGTCACAATGCCCTACTGGGCGCGACGCCCAGTCGACGGGCGGCTTTTTCGCATCTCATTATTTACAGAGGAAGGCGGCCTGCGACAATGGCTTATTCCCGCGCGGCGACCGCAGGGCCCGAAGCCACGGGTCGAGCGAGCGTCGCCGTCCTGTTGCTAGCTTTGCGTGTATTACGCAAAAGGCTCGACGACGCCACCTACTTGGAAAGCTTGGAATGGCCCCAGCGTTGGCGCATAAGGATACCCCCCTACGCGAAGCTGAACCGAGATGGTCGGTCTGGCGTTCGGAACAATCGAGGGCGGCGGCGCAACATCGAGCATGGTCAAGCTAATCAGATTTCTATTCGTCTGCGCGGTCGTCTTGGCGATTGCCGGTTGCGGCTTTGTCGGCGTCACGATCTGGTATTTCGGCCGCGACCTGCCGGACTATCAGCAGCTCGCGCATTACCAGCCGCCGATTACGACCCGGGTACATGCCGGAGACGGCCGCCTGCTGGCCGAGTACGCGACTGAGCGGCGCGTTTTCGTGCCGATCCAGGCCATCCCGAAGCGGGTAATCGGCGCCTTTCTTTCCGCGGAGGATAAGAACTTCTACAGCCATCACGGAATCGATCCGCTCTCGATGGTACGCGCTGCGATCACCGATGTCGGCAGGCTGCGGGCGAACCGGCGCCCAGTCGGCGCCTCGACGATCACCCAGCAGGTCGCCAAGAACATGCTGCTGACCAACGAGGTTTCGGTCGAACGAAAGATAAAAGAAGCCCTGCTCGCAACCCGCATCGAAGCCGCACTACCGAAGGACCGGATTCTCGAGCTCTACCTCAACGAGATCTATCTCGGCGACGGCGCCTACGGCGTGGCGGCCGCGGCACTCGCCTATTTCGACAAGTCGCTCGACGAGCTAAGCCTCGGCGAGGCTGCCTTTCTCGCCGGCTTACCGAAGGCGCCCAACCGCTACAACCCAAAACGCGTCCCCCAAGCAGCTCAAGCCCGCCGGGATTGGGTCATCGACCGCATGGTCGAGGACGGCGTCGTTACCCAAGCGAACGCGACCCAGGCCGAAGGGGAACCTCTTGAACTGCACGCTCGACAGCAAGCCGGGCAGGCCGTCGCGCCCTATTTTGCCGAAGAAGTGAGACGCGAGCTTCTCGCCCGCTACGGCGACAAGGTAGTGTATGGGGCTGGGCTATCGGTGCGCACCAGCCTCGACGAGCGATTGCAGGCGGCTTCGGACAAAGCCTTGCGCGACGGGCTGATCGCCTATGATCGCAGCCACGGCGGGTGGCGTGGAGCGATTGCCCGAATCGACCCGAAGGGCGATTGGCCGGCGCAACTCGCCAAAGTGCAGACGCCCGGGGTCGCCCGGGATGTCGGTTGGCACCTGGCTCTAGTGACACGCACCGACGCCGACGGTGCCGCAATTGGCTTTACCAGTGGTGTGACCGGCCGTATCCCGTTTTCCGAGATGCGGTGGGCACGGCTGTGGCGCGGTGCCGATCATTTCGGGCCTTATCCGCGGAGCGCTGCCGATGTCGTCAAGCCCGGCGACGTGGTGATGGTCGAGCCGATTCAAGCGTCTGCATCAAAGGGCGAGGGAGCGGGCGGCAAACTCCAAGGTATCTTTACTCTTTGCCAAGTCCCGGAGGTCTCGGGCGCTCTAGTGGTCATGGATCCGCATACTGGGCGTGTGCTCGCGATCAGTGGCGGCTTCAGTTTCGAGATCAGCCAGTTCGACCGCGCGACCCAGGCGAAGCGGCAGCCCGGGTCGTCGATCAAGCCGTTCGTCTACCTGACCGCGCTCGATAAGGGCTTTACTCCGTCGACCTTGGTTGTCGATGGCCCGATATCACTGCCGCAAGGGCCCGGACTGCCGATGTGGTCACCGACCAATTACGCTAGGCTCAACCACGAAGCGAGATTCCGCGGGCCCACGCCGCTGCGTGTCGCGCTCGAGCAATCGCTCAACGCGGTCACGGCGCGGGTCGCTTCGATTATCGGGATGGAGGCGATCGCCGAAACCGTCGAACGCTTCGGCATCATGGATCACATGCCGCGCGAGTACTCAATGGCACTGGGCGCCGGCGAGACAACCTTGCTGCGGCACACCGCCGCCTATGCGATGCTGGACAACGGCGGCAAGCGCATCACCCCGACTTTCATCGACCGCGTCCAGGACCGTAACGGGGCGACAATCTTCCGCGCCGACAATCGCCGGTGCGACGACTGCAGAGACATCGAGTGGCAGAAACAGCCGATGCCGGTCATCCCCGACACGCGCGAACAGGTGGCCGATCCCGGTTCGGCCTTTCAGATCGTGACGATGCTGCAGGGTGTGGTAGAGCGTGGCACTGGAACGGCGGTGAAGGCCGTCGGCAAACCGATCGCCGGCAAGACCGGGACCACCAACGATTGGCGGGATGCCTGGTTTGTCGGGTTCACTCCGGACCTCGCCGCCGGGGTCTATATCGGATATGACGATCCCGACAGCCTCGGCGACGACGAGACCGGCGGGCACATCGCGGCACCGGTTTTTCGCGACTTCATGATCGCAGCGTTGAAGGATGCGCCGGCAACGGCCTTCCGCACCCCGCCCGGGATGCGGCTCTATCGCGTCAGCGCAGCCACCGGCCTTCCGGTTAGTGGCAAAGAACCGGCCATCTACGAGGCCTACAAACCCGGCACCGAGCCCGGCCAGAACCGCAGTCTCGGTTTGCGGGACGAACCGCGCGAGGAACCAGGCGAGGACCAGGAGATGCCGGTCGCGTCGACCGGCGAAGGCGAGGGCACGACGCCACTAGCGCAGGTGCCGTCGCCGACGCTTGTCCCGTTACCGCCGTTACGGCCATTACCGCCGTTGCCGCGCGGGGCTCCGGCAAGCGGCACAGGCGGCCTATATTAGGAATCGAGACGGATCGACGGAGTAGGGCATGCGCGCTGAGATCCAGGCGGTCGCCGACGACATCAAGAAGTCGCTGGCGCTGCTGAGGAGGCATCTTTGACTGGGAGACCGCGACCCGACGCCTCGCCGAGCTGAACGCGCAAGCCGAGGATCCGCAGCTGTGGAACGATGCGGCAGCGGCGCAAACGCTGCTTCGCGAGCGCACTCGCCTCGATCAGGCGATCGGCGGCTATCGGCGGATCGAGCGCGAGGTCGAAGAGGCCCTCGAGCTGATCGAGCTTGGCGAGGCCGAAGGCGAAGCTGCAATCGTCTCCGAGGCCGAAGCGGCGCTCGAGAAGTTGCGCGCCGAGGCGGCGAGACGCGAGCTCGAAAGCCTGCTGTCGGGCGAAGCCGACACCAATGACTGCTATCTCGAAGTGCATGCCGGGGCGGGCGGCACCGAGGCGCAGGATTGGGCCGAGATGCTGCTGCGGATGTATGCCCGCTGGGCGGAGGCCCATGGCTACAAGGTCGAATGGCTCGAAGAGAGCGGTGGCGAGGAAGCCGGGCTCAAATCCGCCACTGTCACGATCCGCGGCCCGGACGCCTATGGTTGGCTCAAGACCGAAAGCGGCGTACATCGGCTCGTCCGCATCTCGCCGTTCGATTCGAACGCCCGCCGCCACACGAGTTTCGCCTCGGTCTGGGTCTATCCGGTCGTCGACGAAAAGATCGACGTCGAAATCAACGACAAGGAACTGCGGATCGACACTTATCGCTCGTCGGGGGCGGGTGGGCAGCACGTCAACAAAACCGATAGTGCGGTTCGCATCACCCATCTGCCGAGCGGGATCGTCGTGCAGTGCCAGAGCGAGCGCTCGCAGCACCAGAACCGCGCGCATGCCTTCGCGATGCTGCGTGCCAGGCTCTACGAAGCCGAATTGCAGCGCCGCGAGGCGGTGACCGAAGCGATGAACGCGACCAAGACCGATATCGGCTGGGGCCACCAGATCCGGTCCTACGTGCTGCAGCCCTATCAGATGGTCAAGGATCTGCGCACCGGCGTCGAAACGGGGAACACCGGTGCGGTGCTCGACGGTGATATCGACCGTTTCCTAGCCGCCGCACTCGCCGCCCGGATCAAGGGCGCCGACGCGATTACGGCCGACGCCTGACCGCTTCCTGCGGGAGAGAAGCCGACGCCATTGTTGTGCTCGGCTGCCGCGGCTCGGCGGGATTGACCCGGCGGCTTGACCATGGGATCCGCCTGCTCCACGAGGGTGCCGCGCCGATGCTGCTGCTCTCGGGCGGCGGAGACGGGCCGGTGCCGGAAGCCGAAATCATGCGCCGGATGGCGCTCGCTCGCGGTGTGCCGGAGGCGGCGTTGCTGGTCGAGGCCGGATCCCGCGACACCGTCGAGAATGCGCGGGAGACCGCGCGGCTCCTGCGCTCGCGTGGCGGGCGTTCCGTCCTGCTGGTCAGCGACCGGACCCACTTGCTGCGGGCCGCGCTGTTGTTCCGTCTCGCGGGGCTGCGGGTCGCGGGTCGGGCTGGGGTGCCGGCGCCTTCGATGCGGCGGGAAATAAGCGCCGTGGTCCGCGAATGCGTGAAGCTGCCCGGAAGCCTGGCGCGGGCGCTCCGCGGCACCGGACCAGGCCGTTCATCAATGCGGCGTTTCGCTCAGCTCCGGGCTGAAAGCGAAGCTCGGCAGGCTGCGCCAAGACAGCAGCGCAACGGCGAGTGTGAGGCTGCCGGTCAGCAAGAACAGCGCGGGGACGCTGACACCGGCGGCGAGTAATCCCATCGTCGCCACTGAGGCCACGACCATGGCGGCGGCATTGATTACGTTATTTGCGGCAATCGCCTGGGCGCGACGCTGACGCTCGCTCGCCGCCTGCAACAGCGCATAGAGCGGCACGACAAAGACCCCGCCGGACACCGCTATCCCGAAGAGATCAACGAGGATGCGCCAATGCGCCGGATCACCGAGGAACGCGCCGAGCCCGGCGAGATCTCCGGCGGCGACCGGAGCCGGGCTGGCGAGCCACAGATCGATCGAGCACAGCCCGATGCCGAGCGCACCCCAGGGCACGATCCGCGCGCTGATTTTGCCGCCGAGGAGCCGGTTACAGAGCAGCGAGCCCAAGGCGATCCCGATCGAAAAGACGGTCAGAAACAAGGTCACGACGACCTCTTCGCCGCCGAGCGTGAAGCGGACATAGCTCGGAAATTGCGACAAGTAGATGGAACCAGCGAGCCAAAACCACGAGATCCCGAACATCGAGCGGAACGGTACCGGGTCGCCGGCCGCCTGCCGGATGACGCGCGCGGTCGCCGCGGCGAGGTTCCAGCGCACGGCGCTGCCGGGGGCCGCGGCACTGGTGGGCGGGATCGCCAGGCTCGCAGCCCAGGCGCCCAGCGCAATAAGGATGATCAGCGCCGCGACGGCGGCGGCGCCGTGACGGGTGGCGATCAACACGCCGGCAATCGTGCCGAGCAGGATCGCGAGAAAGGTGCCGGCTTCGACCAGCGCGTTACCGAGCAGCAACTCGCCGGGAGCGAGGAGATCCGGCAGGATCGCGTATTTGAGCGGGCCAAAGAAGGCCGCCTGAATTCCCATCGCGAAGAGCAGCGCCAGCAGTGCCGACGTACTGCCGGCGAGCACGCCGCCGGCCGCCACCACCATTACTGCGATCTCCAAGAGTTTGATCAGACGGATCAGCCGTGCCTTGTCCATCGCGTCGGCGAGCTGGCCCGCGGTCGCCGAGCACAGAAAAAACGGCAGGATGAAAATGCCGGCGGCGAGCGGGATCAAGATCTGGGCCGACTGCTGCGAAGTGGCGTCGGCGCGATAGGCGATCATCAGCACCAGCGTGTTGCGCAGCGCGTTGTCGTTGAACGCCGACAGAAACTGCGTCGCGAACAGTGGGGCGAAGCGCCGCGAAGCGAGCAGCGCGAGCGCGCTCCCGGGCTCGCTCTGCGCCGATCGAACCACCGTCATGGCGCCTGTCTCGCATGTTCGCGGCTCCAACGCGAGCGTGCTCGCCCAGCAGACCCTGGCCGGCTTCACGACAACCAGTGGGAATGGCTTCGACCGAAGCGACGGCATCTCAATCGGTGATCTTGTCTTTCAGCACATCATCGCGCGCTCCCCGACGGGTTTTTCCTATTGAATCCGCAACCGTCGTCTCGGACATGAGGATGCCTCTGTCTCTCCCGGAATGCTGACGCCTGCGGCCGTCGCTTGCGGAAGCCGAGCCGTGCCCTCATATAGCGTCGATGAGATTCAATCAATTTACAAAGCCATATGATATGCCGATTTCTGCAAGACCAAGACATGCGGTTGAGTTCCACTGCCGGTCCGCTGCCAGGATTGGTCAAACGGGTACAGGGCATTGATATCGCGCGATTATTCGGCGCCGAGGAGCGATTTTTCGAGGGCTGAAATAGTTTTTTCTGCTGTCGACAGGGGAAACTCAGACAATGCGCTCCCGGCGCAGCGCGGCGATCTCGGTCGCATCGTAGCCGAGGCTGCGGAGGATCCCGTCGGTGTGCTCGCCGAGGAGCGGCGCCGGCCGGCGGTAGGTGCCTGGGGTTTCGGAGAGCTCGATCGGGGTCGGGGCCAGCGGCAATGTCTCCGCCAGCCCGGGGTAGGTTACCTCTTCGAGCAGGCGGGAGGCGCGGATGTGCGGGTCGTCGAGCGCCTGCTGCGGGGAATAGACCTGGCCGGCCACGATATTGGCCTCCTCGAGCGCGGCCAGCGCCTCGGCGCAGCTGCGCTCGGCGCACCATTGGCTCATCCGCGCCGAGACAATCTCGCCATGGTCGCCGCGTGCCTGGTCGTCGCCGAATCGCGGATCGGCGAGCCAGTGCTCCTCGCCGATCATCCGGCACCAGCGCCGGAACATCGCCGGGCCGATCACGGTCGCGACGATCCAGCCGTCCGTGCAGCGAAAGATGTCGGCCGGGGCCGAGTTGAAGCCGCGATTGAGGATCGCTTTGCGATCGACCCCGGTCAATGCCTGCTCGATCAGGGTCGCATTGGCAAAGGCGATCGCGGTGCGCAGCAATGCCCCTTCGACTTTCTGCCCGCGGCCGGTCTTGCCGCGCTCGAGCAGCGCCGCCAGAGTGCCGAACGCCGACAGGCACGCAGTGCCGAAATCCACCCAGGGCAATTTGATCGCGATCGGCTGCTCCGGCGTGCCCGAGAGATAGGCGGCCCCACTCATCGCCTGGCCGATGCCGTCGAAGCCATGCTTGTGGCTCAACGGCCCGCCAGCACCAAAACCGGTGACCGTCGTCAGGATGATGTCGGGCTTGACGAGCCGCAAGCTGTCGAGGTCGAGCGCCAGCGCGCGCAACACCTGCGGCGGCAGATTGGCGACGACGACATCGGCGGTCGCGACCAGCTTCTTGACGATCTCGCGGCCCTTCGGGGCGGCCGGGTCGAGGGTCATCCCGAGCTTGTTGCGGTTCATCGCCAGGAACATCGCGCCCCCGCCCTCGGGTCCGGCGCCGACCGGGATGAAGGGGCGATCCTCGCCGCCGCCCAACCGCTCGATGCGGATCACCTCGGCGCCGAGATCGGCCAAGAGTGCCGCGCAGAACGGGCCTGCGATGTAACGCCCGAAATCCAGCACGCGAATGCCTTCGAGCACACCGGACAATGGCGCCTCCTGCCGTATAACCCCGAGCTACCGCTTCAAGCTTAGCAGACAGTTGGCTAAGGTGGAGTGCTGCCCTCGGGTGAGGTTGTCTCGTAAATGAGCGGTGAGGTCGTCTCGACGATCGTCGACCGCGCGGTAAGGAACCGCGCGGCGCAATGGCTGGGTCGGGCCGGAGTTAGGCTGCCGACCTTCGCAGAGCTCGCCGACCCGTCAAGCATTCCCGAAACACACCAGACCGCGCTGGGGGCCCTCGACCCCGATCGTCCCGACCCGGCCAATCTCTTTCGCGTGCACTGGTACAATGATCATGCCCGCACCGGCTTTGCAGCGACCCCTTGCCATATCGTGTTTCCGCCGCCGCTGACCGGGGTGTGCTCGCCGATCGTCATGGCACTCGGCTGCTTGTTCCCGATGATCGGCGCGCACAAGGTGCTGGCCGCCTATGGCTGCCTGATCCCATATCTGGTCACCGGCCGGTTTGATCCGGCGCGTCACAAAGCCATTTGGCCATCGACCGGGAATTACTGCCGCGGCGGAATCGCGATCTCGCGCATCCTCGATTGCCGCGGTGTCGCAGTGCTGCCGGAGGGCATGAGCGAGGAGCGCTTCGACTGGCTGCGCGCCTGGGTAACTCGGTCCGAGGATATCGTCGTGACTCCCGGCTCGGAAAGCAACGTCAAGGAGATCTATGACAGGTGCGCCGAGCTCGCGCGCGATTCGACCAATGTCGTCCTCAACCAGTTCGCCGAATTCGGCAACTACATCGTCCACTACGCGTGCACCGGGCCGGCGCTCGCGCGCCTCTTCGAGGCGATGCATGCGACCCGGCTGGGCCTGCGGCTGGCGGCGTTTGTCGCGGCCTCGGGGTCGGCCGGTACGCTCGCGGCGGGCGACTACCTGAAAGAGGAGTACGGCGCCCGCATCGTCGCCGTCGAGGCAAGCGAGTGCCCGACCCTGCTGCGCAACGGCTTTGGCGAGCACAACATCCAGGGCATCGGCGACAAGCACGTGCCCTTGATCCACAACGTCATGAATACCGACATCGTGGTCGGCGTGTCGGACCAATGCACCGGCTCGCTCGACCTGCTCTTCAACAGCGAAGCCGGGCTCTCCTATCTAGCGGAGCGCCGCTACATCGACCCGGAAATGCTCCCCGGACTGAAGTTGATTGGCCTGTCGGGCATCGCCAACTTGGTTGCCGCGATCAAGGTGGCAAAGCGTCTTGAGCTCGGGGAAGAGGACGTGATCGTCACCGTCGCGACCGACAGCGCGGCACTCTACGCCAGCGAGCGGCGGAAGTTCCTGGCGGCCAACTACCCCGACGACTGCGACGCGATTAGCGCGGGTGAAATATTTGGCCAACATCTGCTGGGTGCCGCCGACAACGATGTGCTCGAATTGACCCACGGCGAGCGCTCGCGCATCTTCAACCTCGGCTATTACACCTGGGTCGAGCAGCAAGGCGTAGCACTGGAGGCGTTCGAACGCCGCCGCGCTCAAGGGTTTTGGGCGGAACTGCGGCGGGCTGCGCCGGCTTGGGACGCACTTATCACCGAATTCAACGCGGCGGCCGGTTTGGAGGAGGGTTGTTGACCATCGCCCACGACGAACTCTGCCGCCGCACCCGAGAGCGCGACCGCAACCTGCGCGAGAAGGTTACCTCGCTCGAAGAAGCCGCGGCACTGGTTCTCGACGGCGCCTCGGTCGGCATTGGCGGCAGCACATTGTCGCGCACGCCGATGGCGATGATCTGGGCATTGATCAGAGCCGGCCGCAAAGACCTTTTTTGCTGCCGCAGCATCACGTCGAGCGAGGGAGAGCTGCTGTTCGCCTCGGGAGCGAGCCGGCACATCCTGACGAGCTGGTTCAGCCAAGGCATCGTCTGGGGCGTCTCGCGCGTGATGCGGCTCTATACCGAAACCGGGCGAGCCCGGTTCGAGGAATGGAGCCATCTGGCGGTGGGGCTACGCTTCCGCGCCGGAGCGATGGGTGTACCGTTCTTGCCGATGCGCTCGATGATGGGCTCGGATTTGATCGGGCAGCTGCCCGATTCACGGCAGATCGATTGTCCCTTTACCGGCGAGAAGCTGGTGCTGGTTCCGGCACTCAACCCGGATGTCGCGCTGATCCACGTGCAGCGCTGCGATGCTTACGGCAACGCTCAAATCGACGGGCTGCCGTTCATGGACCTCGACCTCGCGATGGCAGCGAACCGCGTGATCTTGACCACCGAGCGCATCGTCTCGAACGACCGGATCCGCCGCTCACCGGACCAGACCAAGATCCCGTTCCTCGCCGTCGACGCTGTGGTCGAGGTGCCGTTCGGCTCGGCGCCGCACGAGTGCTACGGCGTCTACGAACCGCTCTTCAAGCACCTCGACTTCTACGCCGCCCAAGTCAGGCAGGACCCCGACCAGGGCTGCAAGGACTACCTCGAGCGCTATTTCTACGACCCAAAGTCGTGGACCGAGTATCTGAGTTTGCTCGGCCTCGACGAGTTGCTCGAGGCGAGCCGCCGCGGGAGAAGCATCTATGACGACTAACCGCTCTGGCTATACGGCGAGCGAGCTTCTCGCGGTGAGCAGCGCGCGGCTGCTGCGCGACGGGCAGGTCGTCTTCGCCGGCGTCGGCATCCCGCTCTTGGCGGCGACCCTGGCGCAGAGGCTGCACGCCCCCGGTCTGACCATTCTCTTCGAGGGCGGGGTGATCGGGGCATTTATCGAGCCGGGTAAATTGCCTCCTTCGACCAATGAGCAGCGCTGCACGCGCCGCGCCAACATGGTGCTGGGCAGCACCGAGGTTTTGCTCTTGTTGCAACGTGGCTATGTCGATGTCGGGTTTATGGGGGGCGCGCAGATCGACCAATTCGGCAATCTCAACAGCTCGTTTATTGGTGATCCGCAGCACCCGACGAGCCGTCTGCCGGGAACCGGCGGCGGCAACGACATCGCCAGCCTGACGCAGATGATCGTGGCGATGAGGCACGAGAAGCGGCGATTTGTGAAAGCGGTCGATTTTGTCACCAGCCCCGGTTTTCTGTCCGGCGGTGACAGCCGGCGCGCCGCCGGCCTGACTGCTGGCGGCATGTTCCGGGTCGTCACCGATCTCGGCGTTCTCGGCTTCGATGATCACTCGAAGCGGATGACGCTCTTGGCATTGCACCCGGGCGTCGCCGCCGACCGAGTGCGAGAGAACACCGGTTTTGCGCTGCTGATCGAGGCCGATCTTCCGGTCACCGACCCGCTGACCGAAAACGAGCTGGCCGCGCTGCGCCATCTCGACCCCGATCGGCTCTACACAGCCTGAGAGAGCATCGCGGTGACCATCTTTTCGAACACCTTTGGCCTCGCGATGCGCAATTTCACGACCTATCCGGAGATGCCGGATGCGCACGCGCTGATCGCCTATGCGGTCAAGGCCGAAGCGCTGGGGTTCGAACTCGATCTGGGTCTGGGACCACATCTTTCTCGGGGTCGATCCGCCCTTCCCGGTCATCGAACTCGCTGACCTTGCTGACTGCGGTGGCGGCACGCACCTCCAGCATCAAGCTCGGCACCGGGGTGCTGGTCCTGCCATTGCGTAACCCGGTGGTGCTGGCCAAGGAGCTGGCGAGCCTCGATTTGATCGCCGGCGGGCGATTGCTGCTCGGCATGGCTTCGGGGTGGTACCGCCGCGAGTTCGATGCGGTCGGCGTGCCGTTCCAGGAGCGCGGCCGGATCATGGACGGCAACCTCGAGATCCTGCGCCGACTGTGGACCGAGGACCAAGTTAACGGCGACTACCCACCGCACCGCCTGCGCGGCGCAAACCTGTCCCCCAAACCGGCTCGGCTCCCGGTGATGCTGATCGGCGGCTATGTCGAGCGCGTCCTCAAACGGGCGGCGGTTAACGGCGGCTGGCTGACCTATTTCTACACGCCCGAAGGTTTCGCCAAATCCTGGGCCAAGGTGCGCGGCTTTGCCGAAGAGGCCGGTCGGGATCCGGATGCACTGCTCAACGCCAACCAGCTGCCGATCTATATCGGCGCCTCACGCGAGGCGGTCGAGGCGCCGATGATGGAATGGCTCGGCCAGGAATGGGACTACGCCGCCTGGAGCAATTCGACGAAGGAAGCGGCGATCATCGGCACCGTGGACGAATGCATCGCACAACTTCGCGCTCAGCTCGCGGTCGGTGTCCAGAAGCTAATCTTCATTCCCTACCGGTACAGGACGGATCAGATCGAGATCATCGCTCGCGATATCATCCCGAGGCTGCGAGGTGAACAATGACGAAAGATGATCGAGAGGTTTTGCTGATCATCGACGTCCAGAACGATTTCTGTCCCGGCGGAGCGCTTGCGGTCCCTGAGGGTGACACGATCGTCCCGGCGATCAACCGACTGGCCCACTCGTTCGCCCATGTGATCCTGACCCAGGACTGGCATCCTCCAGGACACGCCTCGTTTGCCACCTCGCATCCGGGCAAGCGCCCGTTCGACACGATCGAGGTCTCCTATGGCACGCAAATCCTGTGGCCGGAGCACCGCGTCCAGGGCAGGCAAGGAGCTGCGTTTCACCCGAAGCTCGACGTTCCCCATGCCGAGCTGGTTCTGCGAAAGGGGTTCCGAAAGTCGATCGACTTGTACTCGGCGTTTTGCGAAAACGATCGCAGGACCGCGACGGGGCTCACCGGCTATCTGAGAGAGCGCGGGGTTGTGCGCCTCACCTTGTGCGGGCTCGCCACTGATTTCTGCGTCGCCTTTTCGGCGATCGACGGGCGTGCGGCGGGTTTCGACGTCGCCGTCGTGACGAGCGCTTGCCGCGGTATCGATAACGACGGTTCGCCGGATCGGGCACTGCGCTCGATGGTCGAGGCCGGGGTCAGCCTCCGCGCGGCATGAGGAAATCCGCCGGTCAGCCCCGGCGCGGCAGCGACCGACGTTCGACCTGAAAGGTGGGTGGCTTTCTCGGCTGCAGGCGCGGTATGAAATCGCGAGCCGTATCCTCACCCTCGGCGACCGCCCGCGCCACGAGCCGGATCGAAGATCGCCGCGGAGGATTGAGGCGCGCAGGCTTCTTTGCTGCTGCGGGACGTTCGCTGATCCGCACGTCGAGCGTGTAGCCATGGACCTGGGTACCGCGCAGACCGGCCACAGCGAGGTTGGCGGCACGCTCGGTCGCGATGTCGACAAAGCCGTAGCGCAGTCTTTTTCCGGTCCCCGCATCGCGGGCGATTGAAGCGCTCAGCACGATCCCGAAGGAGTCGAAGGTCTCGGCCAGTTCATCATCAGTGAAATCCGGAGGCAGGTTTGCAACAAAGATATTGCCCCGGGAATGATTTGCTCTCATCAACCCCACCCTTCACGCTCGGTCATTCGGTCTCTTTGCCTTATAGGACGACAATGTCGGGCACCGTGGCCGTTCGGGAATGTTCAAGTTCGCATTGCTGCATTGCAGCATCGCAGGATTGCGCAGACCTCTTAAGCTGCGTCTTCTAGTCGCTGCTCGCGTCTATCGCATTAATCTCGCGTATCTAAACTCAAAAAGAGAAGCTTCGATACCTCGTCTCGGAACCTTTCAGAAATGGCGATGATCCCTCGTGAACGCTGCACTTATTCGGCGATCGTGGATCGACCGCCGCTTAAGCTGCCGAATCAGGCGCGCATCGTTGTCTGGACGATCGTCAATCTCGAATTTTGGTCGATCTCGCGCGCAATGGCCCGGCAGGTGCTGCCGGCGCCAACGGGCGAGATCTTGATTCCGGATGTCCCGAACTGGTCCTGGCACGAATACGGCATGCGAGTCGGCGTCTGGCGCTTCTTCGACCTTTTCGCGCGGCTGGGGATTCGCCCGACCCTGTCGATCAACGCGCGCGTCTGCCGGGAATATCGACGAGTCGCACGGGCAGCGCGCGAGGCGGGCTGGGAATTCATGGGCCATGCCTGGGAGCAGATGCCGATTCACAAGGTCGAT
The DNA here is from genome assembly GCA_963703745.1 of uncultured Alphaproteobacteria bacterium. Lineage (GTDB taxonomy): Bacteria > Pseudomonadota > Alphaproteobacteria > ATCC43930 > CGMCC-115725 > AP-15. The sequence continues at coordinate 674,670 of CAVPFL010000007.1, forward strand.
GATCAGGCCCAGATGATCGCCCGATCGCTGGACACGCTCGAGCGCTTTGCGCGCACTCGGCCGGTCGGCTGGCTCGGTCCGGGGCTGACCGAGACCTACGAGACGCCCGACCTGCTTGCCGCCGCCGGCATCAGATATATCGGTGACTGGGTTTACGACGACGAGCCGACCAAGATCCGCACGACCCACGGCCCGCTGATCACGCTGCCTTACTCGGTCGAGCTCAACGACATACCGATGATGCTGGTCCAGCATCATGAATCGGGATATTTCACGCAACGCTGCATCGACAGCTTCGAGCGGCTCTATCGCGAGGGAGCCGAGCGCGCGAAGATCATGGCGATCGCGATCCATCCCTACATCAGCGGCCAGCCGCACCGAATCAAATATCTCGAAGCGGTTTACGAGCACATCAATGGCTACGACGGCGTGATCCACTGGAACGGGGTCGAGATCCTCGATTGGTATTTGTCGGCCAAGGCGCAGGCTTGATTATCAGAGAACGCGTCATGCTGCCGTCCGAGCGTCTTGATTTTTCAGCCATCGGCCAGCGCCCAAACCTCGCCCTGCCGGACGGTGCCCGGTTGGTGGTTTGGGTGATTGTCAATGTCGAGGAATGGGATCCAACCCAGCCGATGCCGCGTACCGTACTGACCCCGCCGGCCGGCGGCGCCCCGATGCCCGACATCCCGAACTGGGCCTGGCACGAATACGGCAACCGGGTCGGGTTCTGGCGCATGCTCGAAGTGCTCGACCATCTCCGCATCCGCGCGGTCCTCGCGATCAACGGCTCGGCGATCCAGCGATACGAGCCGATTGCGCGCGCCGCCCGCGAACGCGGGTGGGAGTTCATCGGCCATGGCTTTACCCAGCAGAGCATGCAGAAGGTCGCCGAAGAGCGCCGCGACATCCGCAGGACCGCGACGGCGATTGCCGACTTCACCGGCAGGCACCCGCGCGGCTGGCTCGGCCCCGGCCTGACCGAAACCTGGGAGACGCCGGACCTCCTGGTCGAGGAGGGGTTCGAATACGTCTGCGACTGGGTGCTCGACGACCAGCCGGTGTGGCTAAGGACCCGCACCAGACCGATCGTCAATCTCCCCTATACGCAGGAATGCAACGATGTGGCGATGATGCTGATCCAGCATCACAAGGCGAGCGAATACTACGATCGCGCTATCGACCAGTTCGCGCAGCTCTATCACGATGCTGCCCGATCCGCTCGGGTCATGGCGCTGGTGGTGCACCCCTACATCATGGGGGCGCCGCATCGGCTCCGCTATTTTCGCGACGCGCTCGCCCATATCCGCGACCATTCGAATGTGCTGTTCTGGACCGGCGAAGAAATCCTCGATTGGTACCTGGCGCAACGCGGCGCGGGGTAACTAGGTCGTGCTCATAAAATCGCGCCCGATGCGGGCGGCTCCTTCCAGGCCCGCGAGGGCTGCAGGTGAGTCAGTCAAGGGCCGTTCGAGCCCGCGTAGCCGACCAGCAAATGGTCAGTAATCCAGACGCCCTCGGCGTCTGGATGACGGAACTGGATTCGAACAGCTTTCTTGACGGTTTGTGGCTGCCCCTTGAATTCCCAAAACAAATAGTTTCCCCCATTTTGGCTTCCATAGCGGTTATCCACTCGAGCTGAATCGCGTCGTGCAGCCTGCCCGCGACTATATAAACTTGCGTCAGGCCGCATTTCGCTAGCGCATCGATCTCGTCCAGACAGAACGTTGACGCAATCTTGGCCGCCTCGCGACAATGTTCAGTCGCCACCCCGGGCCGCCCCCCTGAGGTGCTTTGCAAGAAACCCATCCAATAATGCCAGTTGGCGCGACGCGGCGGATCGCCGGTCTGCTCGATAATGTCGCGAGTTTCTTCGAGCGCCTGGATATGTTCGGCGTATCGCCCAAGGGCGTATTTGACTCGGCCTGCTTGAGAACGGCGTCGATGCGACGCGGGCGGTTAGGCTCCGTGTCTGGCATTGAATCGAGGCAATGGAGGGCGTCGTCGAAGTAAGTCAGCGCCTCACTATTGGCCCAATGACGTTGCGTTTTTTCTGCCGCGAGTATCGTGCAATCGACCGCCTTCTCGGGCTCGTCGCTGCGATCGAAGTGATGAGCCAGCATTTCTGCGACTTCGTCGGTACGGCTGGCGAACAGATTTTCGAGCGCGTGTCCGACGGCGCCGTGACAGCTGCGGCGATGCCGCTCGAGCAGGCTTTCATAGACCGTCTCCTGCGTCAGCGCATGCCTAAAGACATATACGGCCCCTTCCGGCTCGATGCGCTCGTAGACGAAGTCGAGGCGGCTCAACTCGCGCAGGTGGCTCAAGAGGAAGTGACGCTCGCCGCATATCGCGCGCAGCAGCAGGAAAGGAACTTCTCGGCCGATCACCGCAGCCGTCTGAAGAAGTTGTTTCGTTTCCTCCGGCAGTCGATCGGTTTTGGCCATCACGACATCGTGGATCGTGTCCGGAACCATCAGGACCGATCGAAGGTCCCGCGCCTCGCCCGCGTGCAGCGCGAGCTGCTCGAGGAAGAGTGGGTTGCCGTCGGCCTTGGCAACAATTTCCTCGGTTACCTGGTCAGCGACGCGCTCAGCACGAACCACCGAGCGAACCACGCGAAGGCTGTCCTCGCGGCTTAGCGGGTTTAATGGAATTTGCCCGGCATAGGATTTGTCCAACCACGGAGGGTGGTAGCCTGGGCGATAGGCGGCGAGCAGAAAGATCGGCGCCCCGGACACATCCTCTGCCAGGATCCCGAGCAGCTCTTTCGATGCTTTGTCGACCCAGTGGAGATCCTCGAGCACTAAAATCAGAGAACGGTGCCTGCTGCAGCGAATACTGAGCCGACGAAAGACCTCGAAAATCTTCGCTTTGACCGCTTCCGGGTTCGACAGCTCGGGCGAACCGGCAACGTCCTCGATCCCCAAGAGGTGAAGAAGGAGGGTCCGTCCTGGTCGGGATCCAGTCCCGCCTCCTGCAGCCTCGAACGGACCTTCTCGGCGATCGCGTCGGGCGTGTCCGTCTCGACGATACCGCAATGGCTGCGCAGGAGGTCGATGACAAGCAAATACGGGATCGAAGTACCGTAAGAGAGACACCTCCCCTCGACCCAGGTCACGCTTTCGGCCGCGAGCTGCTGGTGGAATTCGGCAAGCAGCCGGGACTTGCCGATACCGGGCTCACCGGCTACGCCGATCGCCTGACCATGGCCGTTTTTGACCTGCCGAAGAAAATCGTTCAGAACGGCAAGCTCGTTGTCGCGTCCGACGAATATCGTCTTGTGAGCCGATGTCGCCTCGTCGAGTGCGGAGCGCCGATGCGACACCGCGAGCAGTCGATAGGCCAAGATCAACTCGGCTTTGCCCTCGAGGGTGACGGGCCCGAGCGGATCGACGCGCGCGTAACCTTGCGGCGAGACGCGCGTCGCCTCGCTTAGCAGGATCTCCCCCGGTTCGGCCATCTGCTGAAGCCGGGCCGCAACATTGGCCGCATCGCCAATCACCGTGCGATCCAACGGCAAGCTGTCGCCAATCGGGCCAAAAACGACGGGCCCGGTGTGGATACCAATGGGCAGGGGCAGCTTCAGTCGGTCGGGATCTGCTGTCTCACCGCCGCCGTCGAGCGCGGATCGTATGGCGACAGCCGCCAACAGAGCGCGCCTTACATGGTCCTCGTAAGTGAGGGGAGCGCCGAAAAGGGCCAAAAACCCATCACCGGTAAATTGCGGCGCCGTGCCGCCATAGCGCTGCACCTCGGCAAGACTCGCCTCCAGAAACGCAGCGACGAGATCGCGCATCGCCTCGGCCCCGAGACGTTCGGTCAGCGGCGTGGAGCCAACGATGTCGCAGACCAGCACCGTGACCTGCTTCATTTCGGCGGCGAGCGTGCCCCGTGGCGCCAAGGTCGTAACAGGCTGGGGCATGTACGGTTCGATCGTAACGGAATCGTGCAGCCCAGGTCTGTTGACCGGCGCCCCGCACCCGCCGCAGAACCGGTTTTCAAGAGGGTTGGCGGCGCCGCACGACGGACATGCAGCCAGCAGCGGCGCGCCGCACCCGCCGCAGAACTTCATCCCGGCAAGGTTGTCGGCGTGGCACCGAGAGCATCGCATTCCGGGCCTCCGCAGGGTAACGCCGGATGTACCGCAAGAATTAAGCCTAATTCCAGGCTTTACCAGAGAGTCAAGATTGCCAAGCTACCGGCCAGCCCTACTCAACCTTGCCGTCCCGCGCGAAGTGGCGAAGGTCCCCACAGCGCTACGCGAAGCGGCGACCCGGGGTCTCAGGGAACATAAATTTCTTATGTCCAGTGTGACGGACCTCACACTACCGCTCTTCGCCCGGTGATATCCCCGCGCGCCATCGAGTGGTTTTATCACGTCGGGGAGATCGCCGTGACCAACCGCAAGCCGACATTTGTCCGCTGGGCGGAGGAAGCCGAAGCCAAGCAGGTATGTGAGTGGGCCGGGCTCGAACAGGCATGCGACCGGCCGGACATTGAGAGCGAGCGCTCGCGTGGGCCGGGCGACCGACCGTCCTTCCTTCGCCGGCTGCGCGGCTTGTTCGGAAGCCAAATCGCGCAGATTGAGCGAGACGGTTAACAATAACCGAGTCTATCATGAGAGCCGGGTGGACGCGACGGCCGCAAGCGGGCGAGCCGGTGCGTTCGTTCGAGGGCGAGAACGACGGCCCGGACATCCCCTGTTCGCGGGGTCGTTGCTGCTTGACGAGGACTGTCATGACCGGCCCGACATACGAGGAAAAGAGGCTGATATTCGAGCGCCATTTCCTGCTCGGAAAATTGAGCGGCGATGAGATCGACACCCTATTGCATTTCGCACGGGTGGAGCGATACCGCGCCGGTGAGGAAGTTTTCTCCAAAGGCTCGCCAGGGCAAAGCATGATGGCAGTATTGCGCGGGCAGCTTAAGATGACTTCGGTTTCTTCCGACGGAAGAGAAATCGTCTTCAGGATCATGTATCCCGATGATTGCTTCGGCGAGATTGCCTTGCTCGATGGCGAGGAGCGGTCTGCTGACGCGGTTGCAATGACCGACTGCGAGCTCTTGGTATTGAACCGCCGGGACTTCATGCCGATCCTGCAAAAGCGCGCTGATATTTGCCTGATCCTATTGAGAATTCTGTGCCAACGGCTGCGCCAGACGACCGAGCAGGTCGAGGACGTGCTGTTTCGACATCTCGAGTCGCGGATCGCTAAACAACTGCTGCACCTCGCCGAAAGCGCCAGCCTGCACAGCGTCCAGGGCTTAGCTGTCGATCTTCACCTTTCGCAACGAGAGCTCGGTAATTTCGCGGGCTGCAGCCGGGAGAGCGTTAATAAAACCCTGCAGACTTGGCATCGGGCAGGCATCATCACGCTCAGCAAAGGCTCGATCGTGATCAACGATATCGCGGCGATCAGGCGGCTGGCGGCGATCCCCAGCTTCTGATCCGGCAAACCGCCGCCCCATATAGGGGATATCTGCAACCACCGCGCGGTGCCCTGATGGCGTTCGCTGCCCCGCGGCCGGAAACCTGGATCAGGACGACCTCGGCCGGGCTCTACTGCGAGCCCGGCGACTTTCACATCGACCCCGCCCGCCCGGTGCCGCGCGCAGTAATCACCCACGGACATGGTGATCACGCCCGGTCCGGCAACGACCGGGTGCTCGCCACTTCGGGCACGATCGCGATTATGCAAGAGCGTTACGGCGAGGCGGCCGGCGGCTCACTGCAGACCCTCGGCTATGGCGAGACCGTCGCGGTAGGCGATGTAGCTGTGCGGCTGGTGCCGGCCGGCCATGTGCTCGGCAGCGCCCAGATCGTGCTCGAATACCGCGGCAGCAGGGTGGTTGTCTCCGGCGACTACAAGCGCCGGCCGGACCCGACCTGTGCGCCGTTCGAACCCTGCAAATGCGATGTCTTCATCACGGAAGCGACCTTTGGGCTGCCGGTGTTCCGTCATCCGCCGGACACTCAGGAGATCGACAAACTGCTGCATTCGCTAGCCCTCTTTCCCGAACGTTGCCATCTTGTCGGGGTCTATGCGCTCGGCAAGTGCCAGCGGGTGCTGGCATTGCTGCGGCGGGCGGGATACCAGCAGCCGGTGTATATGCACGGTGCGCTAATTAAGCTGACCGAGCTTTATGAAAGCCTCGGTGTTCCGCTTGGTCCCGTGCTGCCTCTGTCCGGGGTCACCCGCGAGGCGCTCAAGGGCCGCGTTGTGTTGGCGCCGCCCTCCGCCACCACCGACACGTGGTCGCGGCGGCTGCCCGAGCCGCTTGTCGCGATGGCCTCGGGCTGGATGCGGGTGCGCCAGCGCGCCAAGGCGCGGGGAGTCGAGCTGCCGCTGGTGATTTCCGATCACGCCGATTGGAACGAGCTGACCGTGACCATCGGCGAGGTCGCGGCTGAGGAAATCTGGGTCACGCACGGTCGCGAAGAGGCGCTTGTCCACTATGCGACAAAAAAAGGCCACCGCGCCTTCGCACTCGGACTCGTCGGCTTCGAGGAGGATGAGTGAACCGCTTCGCGGCACTCCTCGATGCGCTGCTATTTACCCCTTCGCGCAACGGCAAATTGCGGCTGATGCGGGAGTACTTCGCCGGCGTCCCTGATCCTGAACGGGGCTGGGCGCTGGCAGCATTGACCGGTGAGCTGGTGTTCGACGCCGCGAAACCGAATCAGGTGCGGGCGCTTGCCGCGGCGCGCGTCGATCCCGAGCTCCTGGAGTGGTCCTATGATTTCGTCGGCGATCTCGCCGAGACTGTGTCGCTGATCTGGCCTGAGACCGCTGGCGGCGCGGACCGTGTGCCGAATCTCGGCGAGATTGTCGAGCAGCTCAAAGGAACGAGCCGCGGCGAGGTCGGGCGCCTGCTGGAACCGTGGCTCGATTCGCTCGACGCGACCGGACGGTGGGCGCTCCTCAAGCTCGTCACCGGCAGTCTGCGGATTGGCGTCTCGGCACGGCTCGCCAAAACCGCGCTCGCTGAGTGGGGCGGGGTCGAGGTCGATCGCATCGAAGAGATCTGGCATGGGCTGGCGCCTCCTTACCAACCTTTGTTCGACTGGCTCGAGGGCCGCCGTCCGGCACCGCGGACTGGCGATCTGCCGAACTTCTGCCCGCTGATGCTGGCCCAGCCGCTCGAAGATTGCGACATCGAGGGCCTCGACCCATGCGATTACCTCGCCGAGTGGAAATGGGACGGCATCCGCGTTCAATTGGTCGCTCGCGGAACCAAAAGGCGGCTCTACTCGCGCTCGGGGGACGAGATCGGCGCCGCCTTTCCGGACGTTCTCGCGGCAATGCCGGCCGAGGTTACTCTCGACGGGGAGCTGCTCGTCTTGCGCGGCGGCGAGGTGGCCTCGTTCAATGAGCTACAGCAGCGGCTCAACCGCAAGACCCCTAACCCCAAGCTCGTACGCGACTTTCCGGCGGCGGTCCGGCTTTACGACATCCTCCGCGATGGCGCACAAGATCTGCGCGGTCTGCCATTTGCCGAACGCCGGCGCCGGCTCGAAGCGTGGTACGCACTGGAGCCACGCCCGGCGCTTGATCTGTCGCCGCTAGTACCGTTTGCCAGCTGGGCGGAATTGCGCGAGTTGCGCGACGGCGCACGCGAGCGCGGCATCGAAGGGCTCATGCTCAAGCGCGTGGATTCGACTTATGTTTCAGGCCGACCAAAGGGTCCGTGGTTCAAGTGGAAGCGCGGCGCGCTGACCCTTGACACCGTGTTGATGTATGCCCAGCGCGGTCACGGCAAGCGCTCTTCGTTTTATTCCGACTATACCTTCGGGGCTTGGCGCGACGGCGAGCTGGTGCCGGTCGGCAAGGCCTATTCGGGGTTCACCGACGAAGAATTACGCCGCCTCGACCGCTGGGTGCGCAACCACACCGTGCAGCGTTGGGGACCGGTGCGCGAGGTCGCACCCGAGATTGTCCTCGAAATCGCATTCGACAGCGTGCACCGTTCGACCCGCCACAAATCGGGACTGGCGATGCGCTTTCCGCGCATCCACCGCATCCGCTGGGACAAACCCGTCCGCGAAGCTGACGGGATCGAGGCGCTCGAAAAGCTGCTGAGGTGATCGCCGCCTACCCCTCGGATTTCCCACGCCCGCGCCGTTACATACGTCACCTCGCAGCTCGGTCTTCCCGCGGCGCGTGCATCGTTAATCAACATATTCGCAAGACACGCAAACCCGGTGCTCGGCCGTGATCGCGACCCGCGCCACGCCCTTGGGGATTTGCTGATTTGGCCGCACCGGCGGGGCCTCCTGGCCAAAAGTGTTTCTTCCGATGGCGTCGCGATTTTCCCTTTGCATGTTGGGTAAATTTGCATTAAACTTAATACGTTAACGATTTGTTAACGATTTCGTCGTGCCGGACGAAGCGAGTGGAGGGTTTATGCCCGGTCTGTGCACGATCTGCGAATCATGTCTCGGCTCGACGGCTCGACCCCCCGTCAAATGGCACCCTACGGCTTCGCGTACCATCAGTAGTTGCAAGCGGACGTCGCAGGTGCCGGTTGCCTCAGTGCTGATGCACCAGCTTGCGGCAACGAACGCCGCAAATCCTCCGAGGGTTGGTCCGCGGCGAACTTCATCCAGCATATCAACCGTTGGTAGGCACCGTGATGCACGACTGTCGACATCTTCCTTATGGAGGTTTTGAAATGAAGCCCATTACCAGCGCCGCCGCACGCGCGCTTCTGTCCGTTCCCGCCCTCGATGATTTTGATCATCGCCGCCCGTCACCGCGGGGGCCCTGCAAGTTTCGGATCCTCGTCGCAACGAAGCTCGTCGCTGCCGCGGCCGTCATCGCGATCTTCGCCTCGGTGGCATCCGCCGAAGAGATCGACCTCGGACCCAGCGGGAACCTGTCAGCCTACTACGAAATATCGAGCCTTGGCACGGGCGGGTTACAGGTCAATGCCCCCAATACGATGAGCGGTCAAGCTTTCTTTAGCGGCAATCCGGCAGGAGAGTGGATGCTTGGCCCCACCTCATGGACGACCGGCTCGGTGGTGATGGTGACGGGATTGCCGAACAGTTTCAACGCTGTCCCACCGGCAACCGAGTCTCTGGATATCGACAACACGATCTCGGGCACGATCAATTTCGCGACCATCATCGATGACCCGGCGGGGCTGACCCCCCTGTTAACGGGGACGTTCGACTATACCACCGACCCATTCGGTGACCCCGACATCATAGCCGCATTTGGTGCCAGCGGGATGGTGCCAATTACTCTAGCGCTGCGGAACGAAGAATCCGGAACCACGCTTACAGATATCGCCGGTATGCCAGAATCTCCACTTGGCACGACCGACGATGTCATCTGCGGTATCATCTTGGGAGTACCAGCGCTACCATCTTGCGTGGTCCCGCCACCACCGCCACCACCGCCGCAAATCCAAACCCCGGAGCCGATGTCGAGCTTTATGGCCCTCGCCATCGCGCTATGCTGTCTGTGGGGCACGTACCAATTAACGCGACGCCAGCCCGATTGGTCCAGGTCTTAATGTCCGACCGAAAATGGCACGCGTATTTGCAATGGGTTTACCGTCACCCCCGCGAAATCGGGGTCCAGGGCGAGCACTTCAGTCCCTGGGTCCCTGGATTCCCGCTTTCGCAGGAATGACGAATAACTACGGCATCCTTAGATTCTTATCGGTCCAGGTCTTAGGGCCCGTCACGAAACAAACACGTGATTGGGGATCATGATTTGGTGAGATGATGTAAGTTCCGCTCGCCGTGGAGCTCGGCGCTGCCGCTCCCACCGACGATGAGCACTCTGGAATCTATGTCGCTCACCACCAAGTGACGGTGCCCGGCGCTGGGTTCAGCGCGCCGAGCTACGGGGCGCGTCATTGGCGCGCCGCCCCGGCCGGTCGCTTTGTACGCCCTCGCGCGCCCCAAAAGCGGCACGGCCGGGAACGGAGACTGAGTTTGGGCGAGCCCTACTTCCCTCCTTCGCCGACCGGGCTGCCGACGCCGGTACAAAAGTCCCAACCGGACACGGTTAGGTAACCTTCATTCGGACCGCAGGAGCCGTGCGCGATGTCGGTGAAGTCAGAGCCGTTCGCCATGTTGGCATAAACGATGGCGAGCTCGCTCGAAGACGATGTAGAAAAGTTGCCGGCGGAGTTGACGATGCCGGCCCAAACCGGGGCGGCAACGCTGGTGCCGCCGACAATGTACCAAGAGGCGGAGCTGTAGATCCAGACACCAGTAGAGGGGTCGGCGTCGGCGGCAACGTCCGGGGTGCCGCGCCGAGTTCCCACGATGGTCGAAATCCCGTTCTGGTCACTCGGGCGGGATTCGTAGAGGCTCGGGCCACCGCCGCCGGATTGCCAAGCCATCTCCTGCTGGAAAGCGCCGGTCGTCGGGTTGCGGCTGATGCTGGTACCGCCGACGGAAACGACGTTCGGTGACGCGGATGGCCAGATTACCCCAGGACTATCACCGGCGGACGCGAAGTAGACAACCTTTGATTGTGTAAAATATACGTCGTAGTAAGCTTCGTAGGAAAACTCGCTACCGCCAAAACTCATCGAAACCTCGCCGCCGCCCGCCGACTGCACCAGAGAGCCGGCGACCCAGATGGCCGTAAACAGATCGCTCCAGTTGTTCGAGGCCGCCTCGACCAGGTAGATTTTGGCGTTTGGCGCCATGGCGTGCGCCCACTCGATGTCCAACGCCGCTTCGAGATTCCATAGGGCGTTCACCGGGGGCTGTCGACCACTGGCATAGACGACCTGGAAGTTCGCGGCGGTCGGAGCCGACAACCCGAACTGGGCCGAGAAGACCTGGAGATCACTCATCGCCGTCGGATAGTGATAGGCGTCGACGATGGCGATGGCGTGGGCGCCGCCCGAGGGGCTGGCGGTCACGCTGTTGGGATTGCATCCTGATACTAGCGGGGATACGAGTTTGTAGACGCAGCCGAGCGAAGCCGGCGTCTCGTAGAGATACCCCGCATAGGGCGGGCTCTCTTCCGGCCTTACTTCGCCCGAAAACGAGGGCGGCCGCGCATCGGCCATGCCGCCGCGGGGCATGAATATCTTGAGGTTCGTATGGGCCCGGATGCCGATGTCGGCGGGTGCCTCTAGGCTCGATTCCGGTATTATCACATCGCCGCCGCGCGGCGTGGCCTGGCCATACGCGCCACCCGCGGCTAACGCGCCGAGGGCGATCGCACCGGCCAGCGGCCGGACCTTCGCGAATGATCGTCGTGGTGTCATGGTTCTCCCCTGTTAAAATTCAAGCTTTGACCCAGCCGAGCGTGCACGACGGGCCGTCATCAAGCCTTCCCTCTGAAGGGTGAGGTTCGATTATGCCGCTAGCTGCTTAATGACCGGTTACCGGATCCCGGTTTCGCTAGGGATCACTGCGGTCGGGCGGAGCCGCCCGCCCCTTCCGGCCCTGGGGTCGGCGGAGCCCGAGGAGTTGGGCCACCGTCGCCCGACGGAGCGCGCGCGCCATCCTCTGCCCTTTTCGGAATGAAAATTTGAACATTTGTGTGCCCCCGCACACCAGTGTCGCCTGGCTGTTCGGTGCTGGAGCTGGGGACTGAGACCTGCCCCTCTCCCGCCGGAACCTGCGCGCGCCCCTGGCTTGCCGCGAGTATCACAGCCGAGATCATCCAAAAACATATCGCGAATATACGCCATTTAGCAGAATGACGTGTAGGATTTGGTTCGAATTTAATATAAATTAAGTCAGCAACAAAGGAAAATACATTAAAAATGTGAAACGGGGACAACTTTTTTCTCTTCTCACTGTTAACCATTATTTATCGGGTAGCACATTATTCAAGAATGTTTACGTCATATTTTTGTTCTGGTCAATGCAGAACTTTAAAATCTCAATCGGCGCGCTCGAATGGGCGGAAATCAGCCGACCGCCCGCAATCTAGCGCTACTGCACCTCCTGCCGGCTTATCGATGGCGGATTGGCGGCCTGTCAGCAGTCTGCCGAGGTGTCCTTTCGACGTATCTTCGCATCCATCAGGGAAGCCCTGCGCGGCTGCACGGTTCAATCCCCTATTGCCGCGGTAGCGCTCTGCCCGGAGGCGCTGCGACGGTATTCGGGCACTAGCCGCTCGAGCAGCCTGACCACTCGGTCTTCACGGCGCAGGCGGGCGTTATCCTCGAGCTCGTCGATCGAGCGGACGAGCATCGCGTAATCGGCGGTGCGCGGTGCGGCGAGGCGAATTGCGGGGTTCGCGGTCGGCATCAACGGCTCGGCAGAATGGAACAGCTCCTCGTGAAGCTTTTCGCCGGGGCGTAGCCCGATGAACTCGATCTTGACGTCGCGATCGGCGCGCAGCCCGGCCAGGCGGATCATCTGGTGCGCAAGGTCGACAATCTTGACTGGCTCGCCCATGTCGAGGACGAAAATCTTGCCGCGCGTTTCCGCCGTCTCGGAGGCAGGCGATAGGGCAGAAGCCTGCAAAACCAGCTCGACGGCCTCGCGTACCGTCATGAAAAAGCGCGACACTTCGGGATGAGTGACGGTCAGCGGCCCACCGGCGGCGAGCTGGCGCGCAAATAACGGCACAACCGACCCGGTGGAGCCGAGCACGTTACCAAAGCGCACGGTGACAAAGCGGGTTCCCTGTCCATAGGGTACGCGGCGGCGTGCCTCGTACAGGTCGAGCGACTGGCAGAAGCTCTCGGCAAGGCGTTTGGTGGCCCCGAGCATGCTGGTCGGGTTGACCGCCTTATCGGTCGAGATCATGACCACGAGCGAGGCGCCGAAGGCTCGGGCCGCTTCGGCAACATTGCGGCTGCCGATGATGTTGGTCAACACTCCCTCGATCGGGTTGGCCTCGACCATCGGCAGGTGCTTCAGGGCCGCCGCATGAAATACGATCTCGGGTCTTTCGGCGGAGATCACCTGTTCGACCTGCGCGCGCTCGCGCACATCACGCAATAGCGGCAACGGTGCCAACTCCGGAAAGCGCTCACGCAGCTCCGAATCGATCGCGTAAAGGGCGAATTCGCCATTGTCGAGAAGCACGAGTTGGCCAGGCAGGAAGGCCGCTATCTGCCGAGTGAGCTCGGCGCCGATCGTGCCGCCGGCTCCGGTGACGAGCACGCGGCGCCCTGTTATCAGCTGCGCCATCCCGTCTCGGTCGAGCACCGCTTGCGGTCGACCAAGAAGATCCTCAAGGGCGATCGGCTCGACGGCGCGTTCGGCATTGTCGAGGTTGGGGCGAAAATCGGTGAGCCTCGGGAGCCGTGCAAGCGGTATCGCGAGGGCGTCGGCGCGCTCCAGCAGCCCTCGGATCTGTGGTCCGGTAAAATTCTGCGCGGTGACGATCAGCTTTTGCGGGCGGCTGCCGCGGCGATCGAGCCGCGCGACGACATCCTCGAGCGCGTCGATCGTGCCGAGGACGGGCACACGATAGATCTCACGGCCAACGCGCGAGGGCGTATCAGCGAGGACACCGACCACGCGATAGACTGCGCGCGGGTCGCGCACCATCTCGCGGATAAAAGTGTCGGCCCCGTCCTTGGTGCTGATCAGCAGCACCGGAACATTGTGGTGTTTGGCGCGCTCGAGGATGTGGTCGAGGCCGCGGTCCTTGAACAGCCGATAGCCGAGACGCGGTGCGCCTAAAAGCGCGATCAACACGAACCAATCGATCAGCAATGTCGATCGGGGCAGCGCCTCGAGGCGGGTGAGGACGAACATCACCGGCAGGAAGACCGCCACCGTAACGGTCACGCCGCGGGCGATGTTGAAGAGATCGGGAAGCGAAGCGTAACGCCAGATACCGCGATAGAGGCCGGTAAGCAAAAAAACGCTCGCCGCAATCGCCGTAAAGCTGAGGATGTAGGTGATAGTCAGGCGCGGCTTGTAATCGACGATCTCGCCCCCCAGCCGCAGATAGAGCGAAACCACCACCGACAGCGCCGCCATCAGCACGTCATGGATAAACGCGAGAAAGGCTCGTCGGTTATTCGGAAAAATCGCCACCATCCCCCCGCAATCCCGACCCCTATATCAGGAATCGCCGCGCGCGGAAAACGCCACCCCCAAGAAGCACGACCTGCCGAGAGGGTGGCCTCGGTAACGCACGGAAAAGATGCGCGCTATTCCCGGTGCGCGGCCGAATCTCTACAATGGGACATGGACGAGGAGCGGCTCTACCAGATTCTCCAGCCCGAGACCCGCGAACCGGCCGCGCGGATCTTCCGCAGCGCACACCATGCAATGGTCGCGGCCGGCATCGGCATTATGCTCGCCGACACGGTGGCGGAGTGGCGCGCGGCCTATGGTGGGGCACTCGAGGCCGGGTTTCAAGTCGTATGCGCGTTCTTCTTTGCTGAATACCTGCTTCGTCTGATGGCCGCGCCCGGGGCACCCGGCGCGGCACATCGCGGAAAGTGGCAGTCGCGGTTCGCCTGGGCCACATCGCTCGGCGGCACTTTCGATCTACTCGGTGCGCTTCCCGGCGTGCTCGACGTCGTGTTCGACCCCGGATATGCGAGCCTGTTCGGCTTCATCTGGGCGTTCAAGCTCGTTCGCTACACCCCCGGCCTGGCGAGCCTCCGGCGCGTCATCAGCAACGCCAGGCACGCACTGCTTTCGGTTCTGCTCGGATTCGGCATCCTCCTGCTGCTCGCGGCGAGCCTCGTCTATCTCTTGGAGCGCACCTCGCAACCCGACGATTTCGGTTCGATCCCGGCGGCGTTGTGGTGGGCGATTGTAACCATGACGACCACCGGTTATGGCGATGTCGTACCGCACACCGCGCTCGGACGGATGCTAGCCGGGATCGTCATGGTCAGCGGTATTCTTGTCTTTGCGTTGTGGGCGGGCATTCTTGCGACCGGCTACGCTGAGGAGACGCGGCGAAGGGAGTTTCTACGAACTTGGGATCTCGTTGCCAAGGTTCCGTTCTTTCACGATGTTGGGGCTACAGTCATCGCCGATGTCACGCAGCTTCTACGCCCGCGCGATTATCCGGCGGGGGCCGCGGTCGTCCGGCGCGGCGAGCGCGGGGATTGCATGTATTTTGTCGCCTCGGGAGAGCTCGAAATCCGCGGGAGGTCGGAGTCGATATCTTACGGGCCAGGAGACTTCTTTGGCGAGCTGGCATTGCTGACGGGTGACCCGCGCAACGCGACGATCGTTGCGACAAAGCCATGCACGTTGCTCCGGTTGGACATTGTCGATTTTCGCCAGCTGCTCGGGCGCCAGCCGGAACTTGCCCGCATCATCCATGACGAGGCGCGGCGTCGCCTCGGGGCCGCTGCTGTTTAATCGGGCTCCGCAACGCCCAAGCCGGAGCTGGCGCCAGCCGCCTGCGCATATTCAAACTCAGGCTGCAGAGGCCTCGTCGAGAATACGCACGAGATGGCGAGCTTCCCGGCCAGTGGCATCGACTATCTGGTGACGGCAGCTCGTGCCGTTCGCGGAGAAGATAGTGTCCGGCGCCGCTGCCCGGAACTTTGGCAATACGCCAAGCTCCCCGATCTTCAGCGACATCTCGTAGTGCTCGGCCTCGTAGCCGAACGATCCAGCCATGCCACAACAGGTCGAATTGAATGTCTCGACGGTAAGGCCCGGGATCAACTGCAAGGTCTTCACCGCCGCACCGACCGCCGCAAACGCCTTCTGGTGGCAATGTCCGTGCAGCAAAACGGTCCGGCCTTCCATCGGGGTTAGCGCAAACTGGAACCGGCCCGCCACACGCTCGCTGTCGACGAATTCCTCTAAGAGCTGAGCACGCTCGGCGAGCGCTTTTGTCGGCGTACCCGGCAAGATCGCCGGAAACTCGTCGCGCAGGGTCAGGAGGCAGGAAGGCTCGAGTCCGATGATCGGTGTACCGGCCGCGACATGTGGGGCGAGAGCGTCCAGCACGCGTTTTGCCTCGTGACGCGCTTCGTCGACGAGGCCCGCCGAAAGAAAAGTACGGCCGCAGCACAACGGGCGGCCGCTCGCCAGGTCCGGGGCGACGACACGATAGCCGGCGCGCGCCAGCACCCGCTCCGCGGCACGGGCGTTCTCCGGCTCGAAATAACGGTTGAAGGTGTCGACCAGCAGGACTACTTCGCGCCCGGCACCTGATGATGCACCGCGATAGGGCCGGGACACCCATTCCGGCAATTTACGACTAGCGCTGAGCCTGAGCAGACGTTCCCCGAGGGCGGCGAGATAGGGGCTTCCGTTTCGCGAATTCAGCAGCGGAGCGATGCGCGAGGCGTAGCGCGCGTAGCGGGGCAGATAGGCGATCAGCCGATCGCGCGGCGAGAGCCCCTGGCGCTGGCGGTAGTGGTGCAGAAACTCGATTTTCATCCGCGCCATGTCGACCCCGGTCGGGCATTCGCGCCTGCAGCCCTTACACGAGATGCACAGGGCCATCGTCTCGCGCATGTCGTCGGAAACCAACGCGTCGGGCCCGAGTTGGCCGGACAACGCCAGCCGCAAGGTATTGGCGCGGCCGCGTGTCAGATGCTGCTCGTCGCTGGTCGCGCGGTAGGATGGGCACATGACACCGGCGTCGCGGGCGCGGCAGGCGCCGTTGTTGTTGCACATCTCGACCGCGGCGGCGAACCCGCCCCACTCCGACCAGTCGAGCGCCGTATCGACCGGCAGCGCGCGGTAGTTAGGCTTAAAGCGAAACAGGCTGCGGTCGTCCATCCTTGGAGCTCGGACGATCTTGCCGGGGTTGAACAAGCCCGTTGGGTCGAAGGCGTCTTTGACCTCCTCGAAGGCGCGCACGATGCGTCCTCCGAACATCGCCTCGTGAAACTCCGAGCGCACCAGTCCATCGCCGTGCTCGCCGGAATGCGAGCCCTTGTATTCGCGGACCATCGCAAAGGCCTCCTCGGCGATCGCTCGCATCTTCTTGACCTCGAGCTCCTGCTTGACGTTCAGCACCGGCCGGACATGCAGGCAGCCGACCGAGGCGTGCGCGTACCAGGTGCCGTAGGTTCCATGCTTCTCGAAGATGCGGGTCAGGCGATCGGTGTAATCGGCGAGATCTTCGAGCCGGACCGCACAGTCCTCGAGAAACGAGACCGGTTTGCCGTCACCCTTCATCGACATCATGATGTTGAGGCCCTGCGCGCGCACCTCCCAGACCGCCTGCTGGAAGGCGGGCTCGATGGCCTCGACGACCCCGCCCGGGAAGCCGAGATCGCCCATCAATTCGACCAGCGCCTTCAGACGCCGCAAGTTCTCGGGCGGGTCGTCGCCCGAGAATTCGGTCAACAGGACCGCGGCAGGCTCGCCCTGCACGAAACGATCGACGATCGGGCGAAACATCGGGATGTCGCGCGACAATTCGATCATTGTGCGGTCGACCAGCTCGACCGCGCTGGGTCCGAGTTCGACGATCCGCCTCGTCGCCGCCATTGCGCTGTAGAAGCTCGGGAAATGGCATATCCCAAGCACCCGATGCTTCGGGATCGGCTGTAGGTCGAGTTCGATCTCGTTGAAGAAGGCGAGCGTACCTTCGGAGCCGACGAGCAGCCGGGCCATGTTGTGGCCGGTCTCGTTAATGCTGTCGATGTTGTACCCGCCGACCCGCCGCAGCACTTTCGGGAATCGCTGCTCGATCTCCTCGGCTTCACGCCGATGCAAGGCGCGCATATGGCGAGTGAGGGCGCGGTAGCGCTCGGGCATGGCGTCGCCATCGGATGGGAAATTGCCCGGGACCTCGCCGAACCAGGCAACGGTTCCATCGGTGAGCAGCGCATCGATGCCGCGGACGTTGTGCACCATGTTGCCGTAGCGCAACGAGCGCGAGCCGCAGCTGTTGTTGGCGGTCATACCGCCGATCGTCGCGCGGCTCGCCGTCGACGGGTCGACTGGGAAGAACAGCCGGTCCTTGCGCAGCAGCCGATTGAGCCGGTCGAGCACCACCCCCGGCTGAACCCGTGCCCGCCGCTCCTCGACATCGATCGACATCACCCGATCGAGATGTTTGCTGCAGTCGATGACCAGCGCACGCGCCACGGTCTGCCCGCATTGCGAGGTGCCCGCACCGCGCGGCAACACCGGCACTCCCTCCTCACGCGCAATCGCGATCGCCGTCGCGGCATCCTCGCGGCTCTTCGGCACTACCACACCCAACGGTTCGATTTGGTAGATCGACGCATCGGTGCTGTAGCGCCCGCGGCTGAACGCATCAAACAGCACCTCGCCCTGGACCTCGCGCCGCAGACGCGCCTCCAGATCTGGGACTGGGTGATTGTCGATAGGCATGCGTTTGCCTGAGATAGAAACTAGCTGAGCAACCTAACGTGCTCGCCCGGTGCTGTACAACCGCCGCGAATCATCATTGCGCCAAGGTGCTTCAGGCTTCCACGCTGATGTATCTGCTGATTAGGCACCGCCGGATTTTGCTGGTGCCACCACAACGGGATGCGGCCAAATAGGCGGCGACAGTCAAGCCGCCAAAAAAGTCCCGCGAAATTTGGCGTACGCCGAGGTGCCTGGTTTTGGTGCTATACCGTGTGAGGACATTACTAACGTTAAAAATCGTCAAATAACACTTTCTTGCTTGAGCTTGTTTCGGCAAGCCCATTTTGTTTGCGACCAGAAGTACTGGCCCATGCGCCAGGCGGTCGTGAGGGAGACTAAGGAGAACGTTTTAGATGGCTTTGTTGAACCAGATCGGACACAACAAGCAACGCATTTCCGAGCAGCTCATGCGGCTCGATGCGCAACGAACAAAGCTGAGCAATCAGCTCGACGAGTTGGAAATCGCCGAACGTGCTTTCAAACGATTTGGCGGAAAAGGGGTGCCCGCCGAGCAGCCACGGAAGGGAGTGTGGGGAAAGCTGCGACGGCGGCCGTGCAGCGCCCAAGCCGCGAGGCAGCCAACCGGCGCCGGGGGCATCGCTGGGTGAGGCCACTTTGAAAGCGGTACGCGCACACCCCAAGGGTGCTAGTGCCGAAGAAGTCCTCAGTATCTCTCGCGGAAATTTGGCTGGTAGTCCGGCCGAACCACCTCGGTAGCGCCCTGCAGCGCCACCGCCGAGCCGGTCGGCTCGATACCCGCGATCAGCGTTGGTACGTGTCGCCCATGGGGTAGAAGAGCCAACGAGCTGTTGACCGCCACCGGCTGATCTCCGCCGGAGGACTTCGATCGCGTCGCTCGGGCACAAAGTCTGCCAGGCACAGTGATAATAATCTTATAATTGCCTTATTCGCATCTTATGCGATCCGATCGCGGGCTCCGGGGAGGGCCCGCCGTCCTGACCGAGGAGATGCAAGTTGACGTCGATATTCTCGACGGGTACGTGGTCGCAAGGATCAGATAGAGCCGCCCGCCAACGACTCGCTGGACAGGGTCGCGCCCAAGAAGCCTACGGGCCGATCATGGCTCGAGCGAGCCGTTTTCGCTATTCCGCTGCCATTCCCCTGCCGGCGCCAATTTCACGTGCAAGAATTCCGCTGCCGGGCCGACTTGCAGATGACTCGTAAAACCATAGTAAAGCAACGATTTTTTATCCCAAAGGGGCGATCTTCGGGCGCCGGAACGAATTTTTTCCCTGCCGTCAGGGGAAATTGCGAGAATGCGATGGCCATCTCTGCTGCTCTCACGGTTTGGCATCGGGGATGATTGGAGGCTCGCTGGACTTGTCACCCGGTTTCGACACTAGGCACATCCCCGACGTGCCCGACGCGATTGCGCCGGATGGCTCCGAGGTTCGCCTGCTGGGGTCGTTGCCGCGCGGCAGCATGGCCGGCTTCCGATTGGCGCCGAGGGCCGTGTCGCGAGCCGTCGCGCATCGCACGGTCGAGGAAATCTGGTGCTTCACCGCCGGACGTGGCCGGATGTGGCGCAGGCTCGGGAGCCGCGAGGAGGTGACCGAGGTCGCTCCGGGCGTCTCGATCACCATCCCGACCGGCACGCAATTCCAATTTCGCTGCGACGGCAGCGAGCCGCTTGAAGCGGTCGCGGTCACGATGCCGCCATGGCCGGGCGCCGACGAAGCCTTCCTCGTCCCGGGCAGATGGGAACCAACCGTCTGAAGGAACGGGATGCCAGTTTTCCCCATCGCCGAACCGCCTCGGAAAGCCTACAATCGCGATCAGACGATCGATGCCAGGGATAGGAGGAAATCGTGACGAACCAGCTGATCTCCTGCGACGACCATATGGATCTGGGCCAGCTGCCGGCGGATTTGTGGGAGACGCGTTTACCCGTCTCGTTGCGCGATCGGGCGCCGCACATCGAAGAGCGCGACGGCCAAGCCGTCTGGATCTGCGACGGCAAGGTCTGGGGCAGCTGGGGCGGGAAGCCGCCCGCAAACAGTGCGACGCGTCCGGTCAAGCCGCTCTACAACGCCTTCGATCGCGCCCAAATCTACGATCAGAGCGCCCGGCGGCCGGCGGTCGCAGCGTTGCGGCTCGCCGACATGGATCGCGATGGGGTCGAGACCCAGGTCATCTTCGGACCAATCTTCCAGATCTCCACCGAGGATCCCGTGCTGCGCCAAGCGTGCTACCGCGTCTACAACGACTGGCTCCTTGAGTTCTGCGCGGCGGCACCCGATCGGCTGATCGGTGTGCCGATGCTGCCGGAAAATCCGGATTCGGCGGTGGCCGAGCTTTCGCGCCTCGCCGCTAGAGGCGGGGTACGCCAAGTCAACCTGCAGATCGCCAATATCAAGCCAAAACTCGACGACCCGACCTGGGAGCCGTTCTGGGCGCTGCTCGAAGACACCGGCATTATCCTCTCCTGGCACATCACGGTCTTTCTCGGTAGACAGAGCGACCGCGTTGCGGGGAAGCCCGCGAGCGTCTTCGAGAACACCAAATTCTTTATGGGCAATTTTCTCGAGCCCTTTGTCGATCTGTTCGCCTGGGGTATCCTCGAGCGCCACCCGAAGCTCCGGATGGTCATGGCAGAGGCCGGCACGGGCTGGCTTCCTTGGCTCGTCGAAGAGCTCGACTACCGCCATTGGCGGCTGTGGGAAGCCAAGGAGTTCTGGGCCGACAAAGGCGGCATCGCTCTCGAAACCAAGCCAAGCGAATTGTTCAAGCGCCAGATCTACGCAACCTTTCAGGAAGATCGCGTCGCGATGTCGCTGGTGCCGTTCTTTGGTGACGGTCATCTCTTGTGGGCCTCGGATTACCCGCATCCCGACAGCGTATGGCCCAATTCACAGGCGGCGATCGAACGGCAGATGGCGGGGCTCTCCGTTGAGCTGCGCCGAAAGTTGACGCATGACAACGCCGCCAAGCTCTACCGGCTAATGTGACAATCGACGGCAAACGCTTTGCTATTGATGCAGCCGATGCGATTGCGGCGGACGGCTGCGAAGTGCAGGGATCAGGGGTGTAGCACCTTTAAGGCTGACCGCTTCGCGCTTGGACTTGCGTCGTGTCGCCCGCCTCTGCTTCTGTCGCCGCGTCAGGGAAATACCGAACCAGCCGACGGCCGCGGCGCCGATGCCGCCAATTGTCACCGATATTGCCTTGATCGCGTCGAGTTCCTCGCTCACCGATTTCAGCCGCTCGTTCCATGTTCGCTGCCTAACAGAGACGTCGATCCTCTGTAAGTAACTGGCGATCCAGTGCCGCTCCGGCGTGTCGACCCATCTGCCGGCAACACATAGAGAGCGGCTTCGAGTTCTTGAGCCCCCGCCATTTTGGCTTCGATTTCCCACTCCCATACGGTGGGAAATCCTTCAGCAATGGTTTCTTCTTCCGGAGTGGTTCGCTTGATCTCGAAGCCCGCGCCGCTGAGGGTCGCAATCATGTGATGCGACACCCGAACGGATCCGTTGACCGTCTGGTTCCCGATCAGGGCATAGCCGTTGAGAATATCATCCGGAACATTGACGCCGACCCGAGCATTCACACTGCGCTTATCGCCGAGTGTCATCACTATCGGAGCATGGAGAAAGATTTTCCCCACGGGAAGCTGTTCTAGCTTTCCTCTGTCCTGGTGCATCCGGGTGGCATCGTCCTCGAGGGTATTGGCCAAGACCGGAAGCGTCGGGAGCGGCGCCTGCACGCTCGGGGGTACTGGCCGCGAAGACGCAGACCCCGGCTTGGACGGCACGGTGGGTGTGTTCTGTCTCAACGCCAGCGGATGGAGACCCTGCGAGGGCCCGAGTGAGGGCGCTTTCCTCAAACCGCCGATTTCCGGTTCTGACGTTGGAGCTGAGGCCGGGACATCCGCCTTCGCGAAAGATCCTCCCCGAATTCTTCCGAGCGAATGAGCCGTGTCCGGTGAAACTAGCATTAGCTCGGGGGGCCAAGGCGCCGTCAGAGGGACGTCCGTCGAAGCGGACGGTATTTCTGGCGGCGTAAGAAGGAGGCCTCCCGGAACAAGCCTCAACGGGGCGGCCACTGGGTCTCATTCGTCGAGACTCTTGGGGACGACGGGGCATGTAATGGCGCATGCAGTCCCAGACGAGAGCTTAGAGGGATGGCCTATAGGGCAGCCATCACGAGCAGCCCGGCAAACATCAGCAGGCGCGCTGTGGGTTGTCTCGCAAGCATTTTAAGGCCTCGCCCGTTGTGGACCGACCCCACCTCAATTGTCGCGAAGGCCTGGGCGGTCAGCGAACCGAATGGTAGATCGCGGCAAACCGCATGCCTCACACCGTATAAGGTTGGTTAATCTGTCGGTCCGCGATGTGAGCTCCTTCACAATCGGGCAAAATTTTCGGGTCTCGCGGATTTGCTCTACAGCGCGCTCCGCGCTGTGCGGCGGTTTGTTGCGGAGAACGCCTCGACCACGACACATCGGCGCCCGGAACCCCGGCAAGACAATTGTGCCGAAACCAGCGAGCGGCGCGCGAGCGTGGTGCCATCTCCGCCGGTCAGCATGTCGAGCGCGCTGCTCTTTCGCGAGCAGGCCATGCTGTCGCCTAGCTTGTCCGCCTTGCATTTAACGCCCACACTGGCCTTTGCCGAGGACCCAGGAGTGTTCGCCGATGAAGAACATCGCTCCGTCGCATACCGGGCGTCATTTTCTTCAGATTCCCGGCCCGACCAACGTACCGGACCGCGTGCTGAGGGCGATTGCGATGCCGACGATCGATCATCGCGGGCCGGAATTCGCGCTGCTCGGGCAGGAGATCGTGGCGGGGATGAAACGGGTCTTCCAGACCGAGGATACCGTTATTGTCTACCCCTCCTCGGGGACCGGGGCGTGGGAGGCGGCACTTTCCAACACATTGTCGCCCGGCGACCGGGTGCTAATGTTCGAGACCGGCCACTTCGCGACATTGTGGCATCAGATGGCCTCACGGCTTGGGCTCGAGATCGAGTTCGTGCCGGGCGATTGGCGGCATGGTGTGGATCCGGCGCTGGTCGAGGAGAAGCTCGCCGCCGACAGGGCGCATGCTGTCAAGGCAGTGTGCGTTGTTCACAACGAAACCTCGACCGGGGTCGCCAGCCGGATCGCCGAGATCCGCGAAGCGATCGACCGCGCTCATCACCCGGCGCTCTACATGGTCGACACGATCTCCTCGCTCGCCTCGATGGATTATCGCCACGACGCCTGGAAGGTCGACGTCACGGTCGCCGGCTCTCAGAAGGGGCTGATGCTGCCGCCCGGGCTCGGCTTCAACGCGGTCTCAAAAAAGGCGCTGGCGGCGCATAAGACGGCGCGGCTGCCCCGCTCCTACTGGGACTGGGGGGCGATGATCGAGACCGGGCGCACCGGTTTTTTCCCCTATACGCCAGCGACGAACCTGCTCTACGGGCTGCGCGAAGCCTTGAAGATGCTGCTCGACGAAGAAGGGCTAGCCGCCGTGTTCCATCGCCACGCCCGCCACGCGGAGGCGGCTCGACGCGCCGTCGCCGGCTGGGGTCTCGAAGTGTTGTGCGCTGACCCGCGCGAGTATTCCAACTCCTTGACTGCGGTCCTTGTGCCGCAAGGGTTCGACGCCGACCGGCTGCGCGAGATCATTCTTGACGCGTTCGACATGTCGCTCGGCACAGGTCTCGGCCGGCTCAGGGGGAGGGTCTTTCGCATTGGTCACCTCGGCTACTTCAACGACCTGATGCTGTGCGGTAGCTTGGCCGGGGTCGAGATGGGGCTGCACCGCGCCGGCATCCCGCACCGTGCGAGTGGCGTGACGGCGGCCCTCGAATTTCTAGGCTCGGTGCTGTCTGAATAGCTAATTCAGCTTCAATGGCAAAGGCGGCGACGACCGGCGCCGCCGCACCGCGCGGAGCGGCGACCTATGATAGGACCGCACAAGCGGTGCATTGGATCGTCGCCGCACTCGCGGTGATCGCGGTACCGCTCGGTTGGGCCATCGCTGGGGCGCCGCGCAACACTCCTCATCGCGACCTCGTCCTGCTGCTGCACCGCTCCGTAGGGTTGACCATTCTTGCGGCGATGGTATTCCGCACCGGGTGGCGCTGGCACCACCCACCACCACCGTTGCCACCTGTCCTCCCGCGGTTGGAACGCGCTGTCGCGCGCCTCACGCACTTCGTCCTCTACCTGTTCCTTGTCTTAATGCCGCTTGCCGGATATTTGAACGCCGCGGCAGCAGGCCACACGGTCGATTTTTTCGGGGTCGTCTCGATCCCGCCGTTGCTCCCCGAAAACGACCGTCTGTCGCAGGTAGCGATTGCGATCCATCTCGTCGGACAATACCCGCTATATTTATTCGTCGCGCTCCACATCGCGGGGGCGCTGTTTCACGGCGCCATCAGACGGGATGGGATCGTCGAGCGGATACTACCGATACGCCGTGCCGGCTAGCCGGTTTCCGTGCCTACCAGGTTAAGGCGCGTCCGAAAGAAATCCAGCGCATCGGCGAGGCTTGCGGAGACGCGGAGCCTCTGCCGTCCGCTTTGCACGATAAACTCAGCGGGGCGCGCAGGTGCCGGCGCGGTTTTGATGATGCGGTACGCCGGCGCCTCATGGGTATGGCGGAACACTGAGAACAGGGCCATTCCATCGCGATGATCGATAGCGTAGTCGCGCCAAACTCCGCGCGCCACATGCCGGCTGTAGAGGCCGAGAAGCTGATTCAACTCGAAGCGTGTGAAATATACCGTTCGGTTTTTCGTCCGATAATCACCAAAGGCCAGCACCGTCGCACTTTTCCGGCTCATCGCTGCTCATCGCCGTTTGCCGCTGTCACACAGTGTTCACGATTTCGCGGCTGGCGTCCAGCCGTCTGACGTAGCGGTCACGCGGGCTGACGGCTGCCTGACGCTGCGGTGAGCTCGCGCGGCTCGGATTGCCTCGGTTCCGGCGAGGGGATATGCTGCCAGCCGTTTCGGCGAGCGCCGTTTGAGGCTTTTGTGAGCGACATCTTCCGCGAAATCGACGAGGAACTCCGGCGCGACAACCTCCGTGAGCTTTGGTCGCGCTACGGACGCTATATTATAGCGGTTGCGGTGTTAGCACTCTTCGTCGCCGGTGGCATCGTCGCTTGGCAGGACCACCAGCTCTCTGAGCGTCGGGCCCAATCCACCCGTTACGCCTCGGCGCTAACGCTCGCCCTCGACGGAAAAGAATCCGACGCGGTGAAGGTGTTCAAGGCAATCGCTAATGAAGGCGGCGGCTACGCCGTACTGGCCTCCTTCGAAGAGGCGGGCTTGCTGGCGAAATCCGGCGACCGCACGGCAGCCGCCGCGGCATATGACCGCATCGCGGAGGCGAGCAACATCGATCCCAATCTTCGTGGGCTGGCCGTGCTGCTTTCGGTCGCGC
This sequence comes from uncultured Alphaproteobacteria bacterium, assembly GCA_963703745.1. GTDB lineage: Bacteria > Pseudomonadota > Alphaproteobacteria > ATCC43930 > CGMCC-115725 > AP-15. Next base: position 700,340 of record CAVPFL010000007.1, read on the forward strand.
AGCGAATGCCGCAGGTCGATCCGCATACAACGATCGACCGGCTTGGACCCTTGACCGCGAGCGGTAACCCGTGGCGTCCGTCCGCGATCGAGTTGACGGCCCTCGCCCGGCTTCAATCGGGGGACAAATCGGGTGCACTCGACCTCTTCAAGAGCCTCGCCGACGACCCGGCGACGCCGCAAGGCCTGCGTGCCCGCGCCGCTGAAATGGTAGCGGCACTCGCCTCCTAACTTGCATCCGATATCGGGATGACGCGAATTGCCGTTACCACTCTCTTGCTGGTCTCATTGCTGCTCACCGGGTGCGGCTGGTTCGAGAATAAAAAGCAGTCGTTATCCGGAGAGCGGATTTCCGTGCTCAGTCTCGATCGCCAGCTCGAGCCCGACCCGGATCTCGCCAAGATTGCAATCACTTTGCCGCCGCCGGTTGTCAACCCCGATTGGCCCGAGGCCGGCGGCTATCCGAACCACGCGATGCAGCATCTCTCGCTCCCCGATCAGCTCACCCGCGTGTGGAGGACGAGCACAGGCGAGGGCGCCTCGCGCTACACACGAGTTTTGTCTCAGCCGATCGTCGCCCACGGACGGGTCTACGCCATGGACGGGGCAGTTCAGGTCAGTGCCTACGATGCCGCAACGGGCGACCGGCTGTGGCAGGTCGATCTGAAGCCAGACGACGAACGCGGCAGCTCATTTGGCGGCGGCATCGGCTTTTGGAACGACCGTCTGTACGCGTCTACTGGTTACGCGCAGGTTTTGGCGCTCGATCCGGCGGATGGAAGCGTCATCTGGAGAAGCAGTGTCGGCGCACCGGTGCGCAGTGCACCCACCGTTGCCGATGGACGCGTTTTCGCCATCACTGTCGACAACGAGCTTGTCGTCCTGGCGGCTGACGATGGCCGGCGGCTCTGGGTTCACAACGCGATACCGGAAACCGCGAGTCTACTTGGCGGCGCAAGCCCGGCTGTTGAAGGTGAGGTTGTTGTGGCCGCCTATTCTTCCGGCGAGATCTTCGCCCTAACTGTCGAGACCGGGAGGCCGCTGTGGTCCGACAACCTGGCCTCGACGCGCAATGTCGACGCAGTTTCCACGCTGGCAGATATCCGTGGGCGGCCGGTTATCGACCGGGACAGGGTCTATGCTGCCAGCCATAGCGGACGAATGGCGGCGATCGATCTCAGAACTGGAGAGCGTGCTTGGGAGCAGGAACTCGGTGGCACCCATAGCCTCTGGGTGGCCGGGGATTACGTTTATGTCGTGTCGACCGACAACGAGTTGATCTGCCTGACCCGGAACGACGGCAAGGTTCGCTGGGTCCGCCTGCTCCCGAGTTATCAGGATGAGAAGAAACGAAAGGATCCGATGACCTGGGCGGGCCCGGTGCTCGGGGGCGACCGGTTGATCGTTCTCTCCTCGGACGGAGGCGCTCTATCCGTGTCGCCCTATACCGGCGAACCGCTGGGTCGGGAAGACATGTCCGGCGGCGGGTATTTCGAGCCGGCGATCGCCGATAATTCTATGTATATTTTGACTGACGACGCCAAATTGTCGGCTTATCGTTGATCGGATCATCTGCGCACGATCATCCCAATGAGCTTTGCGGTCGCCATTTTGGGACGACCGAATGTCGGTAAGTCGACGCTTTTCAACCGCCTCGTTGGCCGACGGGCGGCCCTTGTCAACAATATCCCCGGGCTGACTCGCGACCGCCGGGAGGGAGCGGGCCGGATCGCCGATCTCGGCTTTCGCATCATCGATACGGCGGGCCTCGAAGAAGCCGCACCGGCCTCCCTCGAGGGTCGGATGCGGGCGCACACGGAGCGGGCGCTCGCCGCGGCGGACGTCGCCCTCCTCATGATCGACGCGCGCGAAGGGGTCACCGAAGCCGACCGCCACTTTGCTGCTTGGCTGCGGCGCAGCGGCAAACCCGTCGTGCTCGTCGCGAACAAGACGGAGGGTCGAGCGACCCTCCCCGGCGTCGGCGAGGCCTATCGGCTCGGCTTAGGCGATCCCGTGCCGATCTCGGCCGAGCATGGCGAGGGGCTGGCCGAGCTTTATGAGCGGCTGCGACCGTTTGCCCCGGACCAGTCCCTCGACATGGCCTTGGTTGAACAAGAGAAACCGCTGCAGCTCGCGATCGTCGGCCGTCCCAATGTCGGAAAATCGACCCTCGCCAACCGCCTGATCGGCGAAGACCGGTTGTTAACCGGTCCTGAGGCGGGCATCACCCGCGACGCGATCGCCGTCGACTGGATGTGGGGCGAGCGTCCGATCCGTCTCGTCGATACCGCCGGTCTGCGCCGCAGAGCTCGGGTCGAGGGGAAGCTCGAAGAGCTTTCGGTCGGCGATGCGCTGCGCGCGATCCGCTTTGCCGAGATGGTGATCCTGGTGCTCGACGCCTTGCAGCCCTTCGAGCGCCAAGACCTGACGATCGCCCGGCTGGTCGCCGACGAGGGACGCGCGCTGGTGCTGGCGGCGAGCAAGTGGGACGCGGTCGTCGAGCCTGCCGCGGCTCTAAAGCACTTGCGCGACCGGGCTTTGATATCCCTTCCCCAGCTTCAGGGCGTTGCTCTGATCCCGGTGTCGGGGCTCACCGGTTTCGGGCTCGATGCGATGATGACGGCAGTCTTGGCGGCCGAGGAGGTGTGGAACCGGCGGGTCACGACCGCCGGCCTCAACCGCTGGCTCGCGGTCGTGCAAGAGCGCCATCCGCCGCCGCTCGTCGCCGGCCGCCGGCTGCGCTTGCGCTACATGACCCAGGTCAACACCCGCCCGCCGAGTTTTGCTCTGTTCGCTTCGAAACCGGGAGAACTCCCCGATTCCTATCGGCGTTATCTGGTCAACGCGCTGCGTCAGGACTTCGACCTGCGCGGAACCCCGATCCGGATGATGTTGCGCAAGGGCAAGAACCCCTACGACGCGCGCTGACGCAGCCGGGCGCCGATCCCGCCGGCACGCGGGGCTCTCCGGCCTTTTCCCCGACCCCTGTAAAAGCGGGCAAAACAGGGCGAATCATCGATTCTGTGCTGAGATTTGACTCTGTAATCCTCGATAACACCATGTAGATCAGATACTTAACAGCCACGCCACGGCCCCGACGAACAGGGGGCCATTTTCGCCTATCAGGGCGGCCGAATCGGCCTATCAGGGGGCTAGCAGGGGAGGGAACCAAGTGTCGATTCATCGGATTCAAACTTGGTGATTGCAAATTTATTTATTATTATATTGACAATAGCAAGCGACTCTGATATAGTGGCGAAACTCCGCCTCGGCAAGCCGGCGATCGAGACCCGCTGCTGCCCGCAGAACGGGAGAGCATCGGAATACCGCAACGATGGGTGCCGACGCCTTGCGGCAATCGGCATTCGCAGCATCGGAGCCCAAGGAGCACGGGAAGACACACATGTCCGAGACGGAATGTGAATACGCGGCCAACTACCGCAAGCCGCCGCTGCACACCCGCTTCAAGAAGGGCCAATCGGGTAACCCGCGCGGTCGGCCCAAGAAGAACCTGCCGACGCTGCTGGTCGCGGCGCTGAACGAGCCGGTGTTCGTCACGATTGACGGAGAGCGTCGCAAGATCACCAAGCGCGAGGCGGTCATCACTCAGCTGGTCAACGAATCCGCCGGCGCCAATTTGCGCGCGACCAAGATGTTGATCGACAATCTCTTGACGCGCGGCCAGGAGGTCATGGTCAAGGTCGACCTCATCACCCTGCGTCCCGGCGAGATGTCGCTGCACCACGTGCGCCTCGTTCACGGCTCCCCGCCGAACCCGTCGAACGACTGGCGCATCGGCTTCGCCATCCGCTATATCCCGACTGACGTGGCGGAGCCCGCCAGCGAGGATAGTGCCTCCTCGTGCGCGGCCAGGATCACCATCACCATTTCACGGCAGAGCCGCAGCCGAGCCGCGATCTCGACGCCGAATTCGTGGCATTTCACCGCACCATCACCGAGCGCAACACAAGGATCCTCTATCGCGGCACCGACGTCGCCAGCTGCAACGAGCCGAAGGCGCTGGCGCAATGCAGTTGAGCGGGCGCTCTGGCCGGGTGAGGCGCCGAGCCCGCTGCGCCTGGTCGAGCGGCACCCTCAGCCCGCGGCGAGACGGACCGGGACGCTGGCTGGAGGCAAAGAAATCATCGCGAGCCCCGGGTTACCCGCGTTCATGTCCTGGATCTCTTGCAGCAGGGCTCCCCGTATCCGCTCGACGACGCCTTTGATCACCTCCTCGTCGGCCGGGGCGAACCGGGGCGGCTCGGGCGGCGGCTCCGTGCCGGTCTTCTTTTCGATGTCCTTCATCATGTGTTTGGCGAAGGTGTCGCGATGGGGGGTCTGATCGAGCTTGTGGCTGGCGGGGATGTATTCCGTTGCCCCGTTCGCTGGTGTGAAGGCGACCCACGCCGTCACGACATCGGGCGTGCTGAGGCCCCATAGGTCGACTCCTGGTGCCACGACACGAAGGCCGGATCGGCCGCCTCCTTGATGAAGAAGTTGGTGGTCCAGCACAGCAGATCCGGGCCGTACAGATCCTCGACCGTGTCGAGGATGGAGCGGCACCGCACGAGCTCGGCGAGCCAGACAAAGAGCAGGTGCGATTTATGGCGCATATCGCCCTTGAGCGGCTCGCCCGTACGCCTCGATCCGCCCCCGGAGCTCCGCAGCCTCAGTCTCGGACATGATGCGGATCGGGAAGACGCACCCCTCGTCCCGATATTGTTCGATCTGGGCCGGCGTCAGAAACTTCAGCATCGATCCTGGCAATGGTAGCGGGAAGGGAGCGAACCGGATCACTACCAGAACGCCCAGGGTCAACCCTCCCCCCGTTTGCGGGGGAGAGTAAGACAAAACTCAAACGAGCAAAAAATCCGACAACGCCGTGAGGTTTGCATATCTCGTTGATCTCGATTAGTTGCGACGAGCAAAGCGAGTTCTTTATTCGTGCTTAGCCAGTGGCAACAAATCTGCCAGAAGATATACAAGGTTGGAGGTCCGCTGAGGGTGGGAAACCGCCATTCGTCCCGCGTATCGGAGATGGCTCTGTTGAGCCATATTGCTTGCTCGCCATCGGATCGAGAGGCCGAGCATGAGGCGGCGCGAATTCATCACTCTTCTCGGCGGCGCGGCGGTTGCGTGGCCACTCGTCGCGCACGCACAGCAGAAAGCGACGCCGCTGATCGGTTTCCTCGGCGCCGCGCTGCCCGGCCAGGTTGCACCGTATGTGGCCGCGTTCCGCCAGGGACTGAGCGAAACCGGCTATGTCGAGGGCCAAAATGTGGCGATCGAATACCGCTGGGCGGAGGGAAGCTATGATCGGTTCCCCGCATTGGCCGCCGATCTGTCGCCCGGAAGGTCGATCTGATCGTGGCCAGCGGCGGCGTCACCCCGGCATTGGCGGCGAAGAGCGCAACCTCGACGATCCCGATTGTCTTCTCGGTCGGCATCGACCCGGTCGCGGGAGGCCTGGTCGCCAGTCTCGCCCGGCCGGGCGGCAATCTCACGGGATCGAGCGCCATGTCAATCGAGCTGACGCCCAAGCGGCTCGAACTGATGTCCGAGCTGGTTCCGCGGGCCGGGGTGATCGCTCTGCTCATGAACCCGAACAGTCCGGAAGCCGAGCCGATGATACGAGACGTGCAGGAAGCGGCGCGCATGAAGGGGGTGCAGCTCGATATCCTGAAGGCCGGCACGGAAGGCGAGATCGACGCCGCTTTTGCAACCCTCGTCCAACTGCAGGCCGGCGCGCTCGTCGTCGGCGACGATCCGTTCTTCGGCAGCCGACGCGAGCAACTCGTGGCGCTGACATCACGCCATGCCGTTCCGGCGATCTATTATTCGCGCCACTACGTCGTGGCCGGCGGCCTGATCAGCTATGGAGCGAGCCTCCCGGCCTTTTATCGCAAAGCCGGGATCTATGCCGGAAGGATACTCAAGGGCGCCAAGCCCGCCGATCTTCCGGTCCAGCAACCGACCACCTTCGAGCTGGTCGTCAATCTCAAGACCGCCAAGGCGCTCGGCCTGACTGTCCCGCAATCGATCCTCGCTCGCACCGACGAGGTCATCGAGTGAGGCGGCGCGAATTAGTGCTGCTGCTGGGCGGCGCGATGACAGCGCCGCGCACGCTGTGCGCGCAGCAGAAGGCGATGCCGGTCATCGGCTTCCTCGGCGGCGCCTCGCCGGGCCCGATGACACCGTTCACGGCCGCGTTCCGCCAGGGGCTGAGCGAGGCGGGCTATGTCGAAGGAGAAAACGTGGCGATCGAGTACCGCTGGGCGGATGGCCTCTACGATCAGCTCCCCGCTTTGGTCGCTGACTTCGTCGATCGCAAAGTCGACGTTATTGTGGCCGGCGGCGGCATGCCTTCGGCATTAGCGGCGAAAACAGCGACCTCGACGATCCCTGTCGTCTTTAACGTCGGCACCGATCCGGTCGAGTCAGGCCTCGTCACCAGTCTTGCCCGGCCGGGTGGCAACCTCACCGGCGTCACCGGCATCGCAACCGAGCTTATGGCCAAGCGGCTCGAGCTGCTTTCCGAACTGGTTCCTCAGGCGAGGGTGATCGCCCTGCTGGTGAATCCGAACAATGTGAATGCCGAGGGCACGATCAGAGATGTGCAGGAAGCAGCGCGCACGAAGGGGGCGCGGCTCCCTATCCTGAAGGCTGGCGCCGAGGCCGAGATCGACGCCGCCTTTGCAACCCTGGTCGAATTGCGTGCCGGCGCGCTGATCGTCGGCATCGACCCATTGTTCGCCAGCCGGCTCGTCCAGATCGTGGCCCTGGCGGCACGCCATGCTGTTCCGGCGATCTTTGACCGGCGTGAATTCGCCGCTTCCGGCGGCCTGATCAGCTATGGATCGAGCCTGACGGCTGGCTATCGCCAGGCCGGCGTTTACGCCGGAAAGATCCTCAAGGGCGCCAAACCGGCCGATCTACCGGTCCAGCAGCCGACCACCTTCGAGCTGGTGGTCAATCTCAAGACTGCCAAGGCGCTCGGCCTCACCGTCCCGCCGTCGATCCTCGCCCGCGCGGACGAGGTCATCGAATGAGTTACGCACCGGCAGTGCGCCGACCCTGGGGGATGAAACCGGTGATAGGCTTGGGGGTCGCCGGCCCAGAGGTCGATCGTCGTCTTGGTGTTAGGAACCTGGGAATGAGTTGGACCGGGGGTACTTCGAGCACCCTGGAGTGTGCCAAGGACCCACGTGGTCTGGAGCACGATTTATAGAGTTCCCTGATGGGGGTACCCCACGCCGGCGGCGGGCTGAGGGAGGGACGCATGGAGGTGCTGCATCCGCGCTGTGCCGGTTTGGACGTGCACAAGAGCCTGCCCTCGCGAAGGCGGGGGAAACGGTGGTGGCGTGCGAGCGGATCGTGTCGGGCGGCGCCGTGTCGCGCGCGGTGCGCACATTCGAGACGACGACGGCGCGACTGATCGAGCTCGCCGAGTGGCTGGAAGCGAACGGCTGCACGCATGTGGCGATGGAGGCGACCGGGGTGTACTGGAAGCCGGTCTGGCAGGTGCTGGCAGCAGGTGGCTTCGAGCTGGTGCTGGCGAACGCCGCGCATGTGAAAAACGTGCCCGGTCGCAAGACTGACGCGAACGACGCGACGTGGTTGGCCGAGCTGCTGGCGCATGGGCTGATCCGCGCGAGCTTCGTGCCGGGGCCAGAGATCCAGGAGCTGCGCGGGCTGCTGCGCACGCGCAAGCAGCTGGTGCGCGAGAAGGCGAGCCATGTGCAGCGCCTGCAGAAGACGCTGGAGGAAGCCAACATCATGCTGGAGCCGGTTCTGTCCAACGTCATGGGCCGCAGCGGCCGGGCGATGATCCAAGCGCTGATCGCCGGCGAGACCGACCCTGCCAAGCTGGCCGCGCTCGCGCATCCCAAGGTCCGGGCGCCGCAAGCAAGGCTGCGCGAAGCCTTGCGCGGGCGCGTCAAGCGACACCATCGCTTCCTGCTCGATCTCCATCTGCAGCAGATCGACGCGCTCGATGCCGGCATCGCCGCGATTGATCGGGAGGTCGATGCCGGGCTCGCCTCCTTTCGCGACGCCGTCAAGCAGCTGAGCACCATCCCTGGGGTCAGCGAACTCAGCGCCCAGATCATCCTGTCGGAGATCGGCGTCGACATGAGCCGGTTTGCCACGGCCGCGCATCTGCGCTCCTGGGCCGGCCTGTGCCCGCGCAACGACGAAAGCGCCGGCAAGCGCCGCTCGACCCGCCTGCGCACGGGCGCCCCTTGGCTAAAGTCCATGCTCGTCCAGTGCGCTTGGGCCGCCACCCGCAAGAAAGCCAGCTACCTGCAAGCCCAGTTCGCCCGCTTGCGCAGCCGGCGCGGCCCGAAGAAGGCAGTCTGCGCCGTCGCCGCCTCGATCCTCACAGCCGCCTACCACATGCTCAAGGACGGCACGTTATATGAGGATCTCGGCGCTGCTCACTTCGATCGCCGCCGGCCCGACGCGCAAGCCCGACGCCTCGTCAAGCGCCTCGCCGAACTCGGCTTCTCCGTCGAACTCAAGTCGGCAGTGGCCGCCTCATGACCGATCAGTTTCTTTATAGGCGACGCGAGTTGATCCTGCTGCTGGGCGGCGCGATGACCGCAGCACGCAGCCTGAGCGCGCAGCAGAAGACGCTGCCCGTAATCGGCTTCCTCAGTTCTCGCTCACCCGAGGACTCTTCGGCCCAGATGGCTGGCTTTCGGCGAGGCCTTGCCGAGCTGGGTTACGTCGAGGGCGAGAATCTGGCGGTCGAGTACCGCTGGGCGCGCGGCAATTACGAGAGGCTGCCTGGTCTTGCCGCGGACTTGGTCGGCAAATCGGTGCGCGTCCTCGCGACCGTTGGCGGCGAACCCCCGGCTTTTGCGGCAAAGGCGGCAACCTCGACCATCCCGATCGTGTTTTCCGCGGGCGATCCTGTAGAGACCGGCCTTGTCGAGAGTTACAACCGGCCGGGGGGGAACATTACCGGCATCGACATCATGTCGTCGGAGCTCGAAACCGAGCGGATGGGCCTCCTGCATGATCTAGTGCCGCAGGCAACGACGATTGGCTTCTTGGTGAACCCTGCTTTTTTCATCGGCCAAGGCGGAGCAGCGGGCGGTGGAGGAGGCTGCCCATGCGCTAAAGCTGCAAGTGCTGATCCTCGGCGCCAACAGTGATGGCGAAATCGAAAAGGCTTTCGAGACCATGGTGCAGCAGCATATCGGTGTGCTCTTCTTCCAGACCGCGCCATTCTTCGATACGCGCCGCGCAAAGCTCCTGGCCTTGCAGTCCCAATATCGGCTGCCGACGGCTTACTCGTTTCGTGAATACGCCGCCGAAGGCGGAGTGATGAGTTACGGCCCCGATACCGTTGATGCCTACCGACAAGTCGCGCTCTATGTCGGGCGTATTCTCAAAGGCGAAAAACCGGCGGACCTGCCGGTGATGCGGTCGACCAAGTTCGAACTGATCATCAACCTCAACACTGCCAAGGCTCTCGGTCTCACCGTACCACAGTTGCTGCTTGCCCAAGCGGACGAGGTCATCGAATGAGACCAGTTACTGCGGCCACGGCGCTGGCAGTCTGGCTATGCACCACCGCAATGGCAATTGCGCAAGACACGGCGCATCTACCGCTTGTTAGTGTCCTGCAAGTCATCAATGTCGAACCGTCCACGACGATGTTGCGCGACGCATTGACGGCGCTCGGCTATATCGACGGGAAGACCTTCCGCCTTGACTTCCGGTTCGCCGAGGGGGATCCCGCGCGGCTTCCCACGTTGGCGATGGCGCTTGTTCGCGACGAACCGAGCGTAATTGTTGCCAGCGGGGATGCGGCAATCCGCGCAGCGCAGGCCGCAACGCACACCATCCCGATCGTGGCGAACGCCAATGATCTCGTTGCCTCCGGGCTGATCGCCAGCTTGGCAAGACCTGGCGGCAATATCACCGGGGTCAGCATGCTGATCACCGAACTCGACGCAAAACGGCTTGAGATCCTAAAGGAGATCTTGCCGTCCGCGCGACGAATTGGCGTGCTGAACGATCCAGCGATCAGTGGGGCCGCGGGGTTGCAGGCGATTGCCGACACAGCGCGCGCTCAAAGCATCTCGCTTCTGACGGTCGACGTACGCAAGCCCGCGGAAATCCCTCTCGCTGTCGAAAGCCTACGAGACGGGGCTGTCGAAGGCGTCAACATCATGTCTTCGCCGCTGTTCTACGGGTTTCGTGAACAGCTCGGCGGGCTGTTCGTCGCGCACCGGCTCGCGGCGATATGCGAGTGGCGGGAGATGGCCGCTTTCGGATGTCTGGCGAGCTATGGCACAACGTTGCGCGAGATCCAGGCCATGAAGGCGGCCCAGATCGACAAGATGCTGAAGGGAGCCTCGCCCGCTGACACGCCGGTTCAGCAGCCTACCAAGTTCGAGCTTGTCCTCAACCTCAAGGTGGCGCGAGAGATCGGCGTGGAGATCCCGCCTGCGATCCTCGCCCGCGCCGACGAGGTCATTGAATGAGACGGCGCGAGTTGTTGCTCCTACTGGGTAGCGTAATGGCCGCGCCGCGCGCCTTGCGCGCGCAGCAGAAGGCGCTGCCGGTGATTGGCTTTCTTGGCAGCCCCACGCCAGGGTCGGCCACGGCGCTTGTGGCCGCGTTTCTGCATGGACTGGAAGAAATGGGCTACATCGAAGCACAAAACGTCGCGATTGAATACCGCTGGGCAGAGGGGCGCTTTGAGCAGCTCCCGGCATTGGCAGCCGATCTCGTCGGCCGCACGGTCGACGTGATCGCAGCAGACGCAGTCCCTTCGGCAAGAGCAGCGAAGGAGGCGACCCCGACGATTCCGGTTGTGTTTATTAGCGGCTCGGACCCTGTCGAGCGCGGCCTCGTCGCTAGCTTTGCCCGGCCGGGCGGCAACCTGACCGGGGTCGCTATGATGGTGGCCGAGCTCACGCCCAAGCGTTTCGAGCTGCTTTCCGAGGTGGCCCCGCAGGCCGGCGTCATCGGCCTGCTAGTGAACCCAAACAATGTGCTGCAAACGGACGGGGTCATCAAAGGCGTGCGGGAAGCGGCGCACGCGAAGACGGTGCAGTTACAGATTCTGAAAGCCAGCACCGAGGGGGAGATCGATGCCGCCTTCGGCACTCTGATGCAACTGCAGGCTGACGCGCTCGTCGTCGGCCCCGACGTGTTCCTCCACAGCCGACGCGAGCAGCTCGTGGCGCTGGCGGCACGCTATAAGATCCCAACGAGCTATGAGTGGCGCGAATCCGTCGAGATTGGCGGCTTAATGAGCTACGGGGCCAGTCTCACGAGCGTGTTTCGTCAACTCGGCATCTACGCCGGAAAGATCTTGAAGGGTGCCAAGCCGGCCGATCTCCCGGTCGAGCAGCCGACAAAGTTCGAACTCGTCATCAACCTGAAGACTGCGAACGCCATCGGACTCACTGTGCCGCCCGCTATCCTCGCGCGGGCCGACGAGGTCATCGAGTGAACCGCCGCGACCTGCTTCTATTGTCGGCGACCGCCATGATCGGTGCGCGACCCGTTCGCGCGCAGCAGAAGGCGATGCCGGCAATCGGCTTTCTCAGCAACGACGGGCTCGGCCCGCTTGCATCGCGTTTGGCTGCGTTACGCCAGGGGCTGAGCGAAACCGGCTACGTCGAGGGACAAAACGTGGCGATCGAATACCGCTGGGCGGAGGGCCGCTTTGATCGGCTGTCGGCGTTGGCTGCAGATCTCGTCGGCCGCAAAGTCGACGTCATCGTGACCAGTGGTGGGGAGACTTCGGCACGAGCAGCGAAAAACGGGACTTCGTCGATTCCTGTCGTCTTTCTCGCTGCCGACGACCCGGTCGAGGAAGGCCTGGTCGCCAGTCTCGCCCGGCCGGGCGGCAACCTCACGGGCGTAGCATTTATGGGGGTCGAGCTGTGGGGCAAGCGGGTCGAACTGCTTTCCGAGTTGGTTCCCGAGACCAGAGTGCTCGCCGACCTCGTGAACCCGAACTTTCGAGGTGCTGAGCGCAACATCAACGCCGTGCAGGAAGCGGCGCGCGCGAAGGGGCTGCAGATCCGCATGCTGAGAGCGGGTACCGAAAACGAGATCGACGCCGCTTTTGCTTCCCTGGTGGAGCTGAAAGCCCACGCGCTGCTCGTCGGCTCTCCGACCTTCCTCGGCCGGCGCGAGCAGATCGTGGCGCTGGCGGCGCGTTATGGCGTTCCGACCATCTATGACTGGCGCGAGTACGTCGCCGCCGGCGGTCTGATCAGTTATGGAACGAACCTGGCAGACATGTATCGCAATGTCGGTACTTACGTCGGAAAGATCCTCAAAGGTGCCAAACCCGCCGATCTGCCCGTGCAACAGCCGACGAGGTTCGAGCTGGTGGTCAATCTCAAGACCGCCAATGCGCTGGGACTAACGGTCCCGCCATCGATCCTCGCCCGCGCCGACGAGGTCTTCGAATGACCCGGTAGCGCCTCACGCGCGGCCGATATGCCCACGTGCAACGAAAGGCCGGAACGGGTCGACAGCGCCCATTCGACGAAGGGCTGAATTGGAGCACAGTCAGGGGCGCCGCGGCGATCGCCGCCACGGTACAGGTGATCGGCCTAACGATACGAGGCGGCCTTCATACCGGCGAGATCGGGTTAAATCGAGATGACATCGGCGGCATCGCCGTGCACATGCGTGGTCCGCGTGGTGGGAATAGCGGGACCGGGCGAAACTTTGGTGTCCAGAACCCTTGCGTGATCTCGTCGCGGGCTTCGGGTTGCGCTTTGAGGACCGCGGCCTCCATTCCCTGCGGGATCAGCGCGAGGAGGTGCATCTTTATCTAGCACCATTCCTGCGGTCGCCGCTGCCGCGAAGCCGTGCGTGATACGATCGGCCGCATGCCAGCTTGACGGTTTCCTTTAGGGTCTACGTCGACTGCGGCAACTTGTACGACGCACGCGCCAACAACTTCCAGCCGCTGTTCTGCTTCTGCCAGACCTGCAGGACGCCGATCTTGGTGTTGGTAACTTTGCCGTCGAGTTCGCTTTCCGACACCCACAGATGACGCACTATGGCGTTGTTGCCAACGATCGAGACTGTGAGTTCTGGAAATTCAAGCGACTTGAAGACAGCCTTTCGCGTCATGATCGCATTGATGAATTTGACCTTGTCTTCGAGATGGGCGTCCGAGTGGCTATAGCTCAGTTGTTCGGCTGCGAGCGATTCGAGCGTTGCTTTGTCTTGTGCAAGTATCGCCTTGCGCAGCGCTTCGACCGCCTGTTTGACTGTCTCCTCATCGTCGCTAGCGGCCCTCGCCGGTACGATCAGGGTTGCTGCGCTGAGCGCGAACACGCCCGCGGCGGCCAAATCACGACGTGTCAAGTTCATGGTATCCTCCCATTGTAATCGCGCTGCTCATCAGAGCGGCGCGTCCTTCTCACCCCAGCGCCCAGCCGCAGCTGGGCCGGCGACGCCCATCATAGCAAGATCTTGCGCGGAGGCGGTGCGCAATTCCGCGGTTATCGTTTCGGCCGGGGCCAACGGCGCTTCCCGGACCTTGGCCCAGGCAGAGAGCGCGTGCCCCGTCGATAGCGGCCGGCTGATCTCCTCACCCTCAACGAACGGCAGCTCAGGGTCGAAACGCGTCGGTCCTGGATGATCGGTCGCCGTACAATCCGCGAACCCGCTCAACGGCAGCGCCTATGATCTAGCAGTTTCGCTGTCGAGGACGCTCCTGACCATCTCCTCGATGCCGCATCGCGGATCGGCGCGCGGGATTGGGCCAAAGAGCAGGCCCAGAGCTCGTAGACGGCCGGTGCTCTCCGGGCCGGAAGCACCCGCAGCGCGTCCTCGCCGAACGCTTGTTATGTCGGAGCGAAAAGCCGCATGGGGTTGACCGGAGGGGGTTGCGCCGGATGGTGGCGCCGGCGCAGTCGAGGAAGTTGATCGTCTCGGGACGTCAATCGGCAAAGATGCCCAACCCCGATCGCTCGCACCCCAACAGGAGGGAACCGTCAGCAGGCCGAAGTGTTTGAAAGACGCTACTCGGCGTCAGCGCGAGGTTGCGGATGACCCGCGATATCAATCAAGGATTGGTCAGGAAGCCGCTGGAGTAGCCCTTGTTCTTTCGAAGTACTCTCCTCGATGCTTGTGGTAGCCGTACCTCTCACTCCATTAGATGTGGTCTTTTGCCGGTGGCATCCTCCTCCTTGCTTCCCGCGAGAGGCCGCAGGCGCTCTATGCCACGTCACCGCAAGCACCGAGTTCTTGATGTTAGCTGCTATGCACAGGAGCGATTTTCATGGCCATAACCGCGACAGATTTCTACAGAAGCTCCAACGGCGATCGCTGGCAGCTTATTCGCGACACCGCCTCAGGGCGCTCCTTCGTCAGACATGAGCCAAATCTCTTATCCGGCGGGCGCACCACAGATACGAACATCGAGGAGTTTCTCAACCGAACCGGTTCCAGCCCTGAGAACCTCGCGTTGCGGGCGTTCCTGGATAAGCAAACCCGTATGGACAGAAGCTAGTGATGGGACAGCAGCCGGGAAAGCCGAAGCCGCCAGGAAATCCGCCGATACGACCGGAGCCGCGACAGCCTCAGCCGATCGAAGAGCCGCCGAGGCCGATTCCAATACCGCCTGTGGAGAGACCACCCGCTCCGATCGTGGCGGATTTTGCCTTTTAATCTAGTACCGCGCTCCTCCATCGTAATCGTCTCAGCGCACCGGCGCATGCGCGGGGCCGCCTTTTCCGCCAGCTCGATGCGCGCCGTGGCATCGCCTCTGTCAAACCCTCTCAATCTCAACCCGCAGCGGATGCTCCTCGACCTTGGCCATCAACAAGACTTCGGATTGCTTCTGTTCAGCTACCTCAAAGGTGTACGTTCCGGCGATGCCCTTACCTTGCGTGTGGACGGCCAAGGTCAAGGCCAGAGCATCTAGCGTCGACATATGAAATATTGTCTTCAGGACGAATTCCACAAAATCCATCGGTGTGTAATCGTCGTTATAAAGGACGATGTTCCACATGCTTGGACGTTTTGTTTTTACCTCACCTTTTTCCAGGAGATCGAGTTCCGGTTTATCGACGGGTGAAACTCGGTTTGGATCTTTTTTTTGTGAGAACGGTCCGCTGACTATTTTCATCATCTCGTACCAATCCATCCATTATTCGTAGTTCGCAGCTGCTCTCTCGGCGAGTCGCTCGTCCAATCCCAACCCTGGTCCGGCACCGGTCCCTGACGATGTTCCGCATCACTGATATGGTCCGTCCTCGCCTCAATGATACGCTTTCAGAGCGAGAAGGTTTCGGTCGCCTTCTCCCCATCCCTCACGTCGCGCGCCTCTTGGCGAGATCCGGGGCGCCGGCCCGGGCCCTCTGCTGTCAGCCCTACGCTCTTTGGAGCGCGAGACGGCCCGAACCTTGTTGCGAATGAAGCCCAACGACGGCCAAGATCGCGCCACAGCCTCGGGAATCCGGGGAATGTCGGATTACATATCTGGCGGACATAAAAGATCGCTCGGCGCCGAAGCACCGCCGTCTGTTCACCTTGCCCGGCGATGACGAGGACCGATGCTGCCGTGGAGCAATGACCAGGAGGGATCCCGATGGTTTATCGGAGAGATCGTCCAGTCTGGGCAGCCGTCCTCTTCAGAACCACGAGGCCGGAGATTGTTGAGGGAGCCATTATCAGACGTTCTGAGCGACTTCATTGGTCTCGCCATGCTGCCATAGAAGAGGTTCATGAATGGGCAAAAGACCTGCCGCAAATTCGACCTGAGGATAAAATTGAGTGGCAAGACGTTGAAGACAACATGTCGATAGGACAATTCGTCAACCAGCCCAACTATGTTGCTGTGGCAAGGGCTATGTTTCTCCCTACGGGTAAACCACCTCGAATGAAATAAGGCATTCTCCGATCATCTCTCGCGGAAATCTCACCCGGTAGCCGCCATCCCGACGCCCTTCTTCGCTACCGTCAGTCGCTGCAGTACGACTTGCAGGGATTGCCAAGGCGGGGATGATTCTTCCTCGCTCATTTCACTCGGAGGGTAGCCGCGTCCTGTGCGGAGCTCTTGACACGGCCGCGAGAGGGTGGAAATGGGGCAGCGTGCTCGATGGAGGCGAGTTACGCCGAGTTTGGCGGGGAACGGGCATGGCCGCCGATGAGGGCCAACGCCTAGACGCTGAAATGTGAAGGATCGCTGCGAGACTAGCGGGTAGTGGCCTCGGCCGGGAAAGAACTCGCAAACTGCCGCTCGACCAGCCTTTCGATAAGCGCCGCAAGCGTCTGCTGGCGATAGGGCTTGGCGAGGCGAGGCAACTTTAGTTCCACGTTTCGCGCGTCGGCGTAGCCGGTCGCGATGATGACCGGCAGGCCAGGGCGGATCCGGTGAATTTCAGCCGCGAGCTCGGCGCCGGTCATCCCGGGCATTGCGTGATCGGTGATGACGATATCGATCACGGGGTCCGAGCGCAGCACCTCGATCGCTCGTGCGCCCGATCCAGCCCCGATCACCGAATGGCCGAGATCTTCGAGCATCGCCACGGTGCCGACTGCAACAATCGGATCGTCATCGACGACCAGCACCCGAAAAGTGCGAGCGGTGCCGGCGGATGACGAGTTTGCTGCCGGTTTCAGCTCGTGCGTGTCGGCTTGATCCGACACCGGAAGCCAGAGCTCGACATCAGTGCCGGCGTTTGGCCGGCTTTTGATGCGAATGGCGCCGTCCGACTGGGCGACTAGGCCGTCCACCATCGACAGCCCGAGGCCGGTACCGCGACCCGTACCCTTGGTCGTGAAAAACGGCTCGGTCGCCCGCTTGAGCGTGGCCTCGTCCATTCCACAACCCGTGTCTTGGACTCTGATGCACACGTAGTCGCCGGGTGCCAGAGCCGGCACGTCGCCGGCCGCGATCTGCTCGTGATACCCGGTAATCGTGAGCGATCCGCCATCCGGCATTGCGTCCCGCGCATTGACGGCGAGGTTCAGCAGCGCGAGTTCGAGCTGGCTGGGGTCGACGCGAATGGGCGGCAAATCGATGCGAAATTCGGTTTTGATCTGAACCATGGGTCCAAGCGAGCAGCGCAGCATCTCCGCCATGCCGCCGAGGAGCTTGGCTAGATCCACCAATTCGGGCCTAAGCTCTTGCCGCCGAGCAAATGCGAGCATGCGCTTGGTCAGCGCTGCCCCCCGCTCAGCCGCCCGGATGGCCCCGTCGACGAGGCGCACCGCCCTGGAGTCGCTCGGAAGGTACCTCGTCACCAGTTCGAGATTGCCGAGCACCGCCATCAGGAGGTTGTTGAAGTCGTGTGCCACGCCGCCCGTCAACTGCCCGAGGCTCTCGAGCTTCTGCATCGCGTGCACCTGAGCGAGCGCCGCCTCGCGCTCGCGCGTGCGTTCCTCGACGCGCCGCTCGAGCTCCTCATTCGCCTGCGCGAGCTCGGCCGTCCGCTCGGCAACGCGCTGCTCCAGCTCCGTATTCAACGTCTCGAGCTGCCGGGTCTTACGATAAAGCTCGGCAAAGACTTTTACTTTGGCCCGCAATAACTCCGGGATCACCGGAACCGGAACATAATCCACAGCCCCGAGCTCATAGCCCCGCAACAGGTCGAGGTCGGTTACCTGCATTGCTGAGACGAAGATGATGGCGGTCTTCTGGAATCGCGGATGCTCGCGGATCATCGAGGCCAGTTGGAACCCGTCCAGATCGGGCATGCAGACGTCGATCAGAATGATCGCGACGTTGCGCTTCAACAATATCTGCAGTGCCTCTGCCGCCGAGCCAGCCTTGATCAGATTCTCTCCGAGTTGCGCCAGGATCGCCTCGTAGCTCAGCAGCTTTGCGGGCTGGTCATCGACCAGCAGGATATCGACCTTTTCTTGGTCGGTCGCACCTGCGTTGTGCGTGCTTCGAGACGCGTCCTTCGGGCGCTCCTCGGTATGAGGTAGGTCTGTTGATGGCATCAGGAGGAGTCCCTCATCCCGAGGAGGCGCGAAGCGCCGTCTCGAAGGACGCAGTGCGCCGATCCAGCCATCGTCAAGCCGTCTCTATCGGTGCAGCCACATCCGCAACGCCGAGAGCAGCTGCTCGGTGTTGACCGGTTTGGCAAGGTAATCTGAGGCGCCTGCGTCGAGACATTTTTCCCGATCGCCCTTCATCGCCTTGGCCGTCAGCGCAATGATCGGCAGTCGCCGAAAGGCGGAATTGGCTCGAATAACCTGCATCGTCTGATAGCCGTCCATCTCTGGCATCATGATGTCCATCAGCACAATCGCCAGTCCCGGGGTCGACTCGACGAGATCGATCGCCTCGTTACCGGTTGTCGCCGTCAGAACGTTCATGCCACGACGTTCCAGCACGCTGCTGAGCGCGAATATGTTCCGGGGGTCGTCATCCACAAGTAGCACCGTCTTGCCGACGAGATCCTCGTCCGAGCTGTGCAGCCGCTCGAGCAACTTCTGCTTTTCCTGTGGAAGGTCGCCGACCACTCGGTGCAGGAACAGCGCCGTTTCATCGAGCAGGCGCTCCGGCGACTCGACCCCCTTGACCACGACGCTGCGGGCGATCGTGTGCAGCCGGGCATCCTCGTCCGAAGACAGCTCCTTGCCGGTAAAGACAACGACCGGCAAATCCGACAGAGCCGGATCGTCGCGGATGACCTCGAGCAAGTCGAACCCGGACATGTCCGGCAGCCGCAGATCGAGTACGGTGCAGTCGATTTGCTGCTCGCGCAGCGCTTTGAGGGCTTCGGCCCCGGTTGCGGCGGTCACGACGTTGATGTCGTCGTGGCCGAGCAGTTCGGAGATGCCGAGCTGCTCGGCAGGGTTGTCTTCGACCACCAGCAAGTGCTTGCGGCGGGGCTTTACGTAAGCCTTGATGCGTTCAAGCGCGGCTTCCAGATCCTCGGTGGTCGAGGGTTTCGTTACGAACGAAAACGCGCCGCGAGCGAGCCCGTGCTGCCGGTCTTCGTCGAGGGTGACGATTTGCACCGGAATATGGCGCGTGGCCGGATCGTGCTTGAGCTGGCTCAGCACCGTCCATCCGAGCATGTCGGGCAAGAACACGTCGAGCGACACGGCGGCAGGCTGGTACTCGCGTGCCAGCGCCAGCGCATCTGCACCGCGCATCGCCACCAGGACCTTGAACCCGGCGTCGTGAGCCAGATCGGCCAATATTCGGGTGTAATGGGGATCATCCTCGACGATCAGCAATGTCGCGTCGCCCGGCTGCAGTATCGCCCGATCGTCGGGCACCTGTTCGACCGGCAGCTCCTCCAGACGGACCGCGGCGAAAGCTGTTGCGGCGGCGGGTGTTGACATCGCTCCGGAGGTCACCGGGCTCGACGCCGCGGGGCCGACATATTTGAGCGGCAGGTACAGTGTGAAGGCACTGCCGACACTGGGCGTGCTGCGCAGCTGGATCTCGCCGCCGAGCAGGTTCGACAACTCGCGGCTGATCGCCAAGCCGAGGCCGGTGCCGCCGAACCGGCGGTTGGTGCTGGCATCCGCCTGCTGGAAGGCTTCGAAGATGAGCTTCTGCTTCTCCGGCAGGATTCCGATACCGGTGTCGGAAACCTCGAAGGCCACCACCCTAGGTGCATTCCTCAGGACCGGATGGTCCGGGCTCCAGCCGTTGATCGCCGAGTGGATGCTGAGCTTGACGCCACCTTGCTCGGTGAATTTGAAGGCGTTGGACAGCAAGTTCTTCAGCACCTGCTGTAAGCGCTTCGAATCGGTGATCATGCTGCGATCGAGCCTTGGGTCGATCTGCACGTCGAACGACAGGCGTCGGTTTTCGGCTTCGTGCCGGAACGGCCGGGCGACTGTGTCCTGCAGGGTGACAAAGAAGACCTCCTCAGTATCGACCGTCACCGTACCGGACTCGATCTTCGCCAGATCGAGGATGTCGCTGATCAGATTCATCAAGTCGGTGCCCGCGCTGTGGATCGTGCGGGCAAACTCGACTTGCTTCGGCGTCAGATTGCGATCCGGATTATCGCCGAGCTGCTGGCCTAGGATCAGGATGCTGTTGAGCGGCGTGCGCAGCTCGTGCGACATGTTGGCGAGAAAGTCAGATTTATACTTCGACGCTACGGCGAGCTCAGTAGCCTTTTCTTCGAGCGCCCGGCGCGCGTGCTCGATTTCCTGGTTCTTCCTCTCGACCTCGACGTTGCGTTCCTCGAGCTGCTGCGCCTTCTGCTCCAGCTGCTCGTTGGTCTGCTGCAATTCGCCCTGTTGGGTCTGCAGCTCGGTGGCCAGCTGTTGCGACTGGGTCAACAGCCCTTCGGTCTGCATCGTCGCCTCGATGCTGTTCAGCACGATGCCGATGCTCGCGGTCAGTTGGTCGAGTAGCGAGATCTGCAGGCCGGTGAATGCGCCGAGCGAGGCCAGCTCGATGACGGCCTTGACCTGGCCCTCGAACAGCACCGGCAGCACGATGACGTTTTTCGGCATCGCCTTGAACAGCCCGGAGGTAACCGGCACGACCTCTTCGGGCATCTGGGCGATCAGCATGCGCCGCGCATCGGCTGCACATTGGCCGACCAGCCCTTGACCCATGCGCAGTCGCTCGGGATGGTTATGAGGTGCCGTGTCGTCGGCAAAGGCCGAGAGCAGCTTCAGACCGGATTCGCCTTCCGCCAGGTAAATGACGCCGTTGTGCGAATTGACCAGGGGCGCCAGCTCGGCCAGCAGCATACGGCCGACCGTTGCCAGGTCGCGCTGGCCCTGCAGCATGTTGGTGAACCGGGCGAGGTTGGTCTTGAGCCAGTCCTGCTCGGTATTGCGGTCTGTAGTGAGCCGCAGATTGTCGATCATCGTGTTGATGTTGTCTTTGAGCTCGGCGACTTCGCCGCGGGCCTCGACCTGGATCGACCGCGTCAAATCACCTTTGGTCACTGCGGTAGCAACCTCGGCGATGGCTCGGACTTGCGTCGTCAGATTGGCGGCGAGCAGGTTGACGTTGCCGGTTAGGTCCTTCCAGGTGCCCGCCGCCCCCGGAACGTTCGCCTGCCCGCCAAGGCGGCCCTCGACGCCTACTTCGCGCGCCACGGACGTGACCTGATCGGCGAAAATCGCCAGCGTATCGGTCATGTTGTTGATCGTCTCGGCGAGTGCGGCCACTTCGCCCATCGACTTGACCGTCATGTTCTGCTTGAGGTCGCCATTGGCGACCGCCGTCACGACTTTGACGATGCCCCGCACCTGCTCGGTCAGATTGGCAGCCATGACGTTGACTGTGTCGGTCAAGTCTTTCCAGGTGCCGGCAACTCCCGGCACCGCCGCCTGCCCGCCGAGCTTGCCTTCGGTCCCGACCTCGCGCGCCACGCGCGTCACCTCGCCGGCGAACGCATTGAGCTGGTCGACCATCGTGTTGATGGTGTTTTTGAGTTCCAGTATCTCGCCTTTGACATCGACGGTGATCTTGCGCGACAGGTCGCCGCGCGCCACCGCCGTCGTCACCTCGGCGATATTACGGACCTGTGTGGTCAGATTGGCCGCGAGCAGGTTGACGTTGTCGGTCAAGTCTTTCCAGGTGCCCGCAACGCCGGGGACGACGGCCTGACCGCCGAGCTTGCCTTCGGTCCCGACCTCGCGGGCGACGCGCGTCACCTCCGCCGCAAACGAGCGAAGCTGCTCGACCATTGTGTTCAGGGTCTCTTTGAGCAGCAGGATCTCGCCGCGCACATCGACCGTGATTTTCTTTGACAAGTCGCCGTTGGCGATCGCGGTTGCGACCTCGGCGATGTTGCGCACCTGGCCGGTCAGGTTGCTGGCCATGAAATTGACGTTGTCGGTCAGATCCTTCCACGTGCCGGCGACACCCGGCACAGCTGCTTGCCCGCCGAGCTTGCCCTCGGTGCCGACCTCGCGCGCCACACGCGTCACCTCGGATGCGAAAGCGTTGAGCTGATCGACCATTGTGTTGATCGTGTTCTTCAGCTCGAGGATCTCACCTTTGACGTCGACGGTGATCTTGCGCCCGAGGTCACCGCGCGCCACCGCCGTCGTCACCTCGGCGATGTTGCGCACCTGGGCCGTTAAATTGCCGGCCATCGAGTTGACGGAGTCGGTCAGGTCCTTCCAGGTTCCCGCGACGCCCGGCACGTTGGCCTGGCCGCCGAGCCGCCCTTCGGTGCCAACCTCGCGCGCCACGCGCGTCACCTCGCCGGCAAAGCGGTTCAGCTGGTCGACCATCGTGTTCAGCGTTTCCTTCAGCTGAAGGATCTCACCGCGCACGTCGACGGTGATCTTGCGCGACAGGTCGCCATTGGCGATCGCGGTGGCGACTTCCGCGATGTTGCGCACCTGGCCGGTCAGGTTCCCGGCCATCGAGTTGACAGAGTCGGTCAGGTCCTTCCAGGTGCCGGCGACACCCGGAACGGCGGCCTGGCCCCCGAGCCGCCCCTCGGTGCCAACCTCGCGCGCCACGCGCGTCACCTCGCCGGCAAACGCGTTCAGCTGGTCGACCATCGTGTTGATGGTTTCTTTCAGCTGGAGGATCTCGCCGCTGACATTGACGGTGATCTTTTTTGACAAATCGCCGCGCGCGACCGCCGTGGCGACCTCGGCGATGTTGCGCACCTGGCCGGTCAGGTTGCCGGCCATGTAGTTGACCGAATCGGTCAGGTCCTTCCAGGTCCCGGCGACGCCCTTAACTTGCGCCTGGCCGCCGAGCTTGCCTTCGGTGCCGACCTCGCGCGCCACGCGCGTCACTTCGCCGGCGAAGGCATTCAGCTGGTCGACCATCGTGTTGATGGTGTCCTTGAGCTGCAGGATTTCACCACTGACGTTGACCGTGATCTTTTTCGACAGGTCGCCATTGGCGATCGCGGTCGCGACCTCGGCGATGTTGCGGACCTGGGCGGTCAAATTGCCCGCCATCGAGTTGACGCTCTCGGTCAGATCCTTCCAGGTCCCGGCAACGCCGAGCACGTTTGCCTGGCCGCCGAGACGCCCGTCGGTGCCGACCTCGCGGGCGACCCGGGTGACTTCGCCGGCGAAGGCGTTGAGCTGGTCGACCATCGTGTTGATGGTTTCTTTCAGCTCCAGGATCTCGCCGCTGACGTTGACCGTGATCTTTTTCGACAGGTCGCCGCGGGCAATCGCGGTCGACACCTCGGCGATGTTGCGGACCTGCGCCGTCAGGTTGCCGGCCATGAAGTTGACGCTGTCGGTCAGATCCTTCCAGGTTCCCGCGACACCTGGAACCTGCGCCTGGCCGCCCAGCCTGCCTTCGGTACCGACTTCGCGGGCGACACGAGTCACTTCGGAGGCGAAGGCGTTGAGCTGATCGACCATCGTGTTGATCGTGTCCTTCAGCTCCAGGATCTCGCCGCGGACGTCGACGGTTATCTTGCGCGAGAGGTCGCCGCGCGCCACCGCGGTCGTGACATTGGCGATGTTGCGCACCTGGTCGGTCAGATTGCCGCACATCGCGTTGACCGAGTCGGTAAGATCCTTCCAGGTGCCAGCGACTCCAGGAACCAGGGCCTGGCCGCCGAGCTTGCCCTCGGTGCCGACCTCGCGCGCCACGCGTGTGACTTCCGAAGCAAACGAACGCAGCTGGTCGACCATCGTGTTGATGGCTTCTTTCAGCTGCAGGATCTCGCCGCGCACATCGACAGTGATCTTTTTCGACAGGTCGCCGCTGGCGACGGCGATCGTGACTTCCGCGATATTGCGGACCTGCGCCGTCAAGTTGCTCGCCATCGAGTTGACGCTCTCTGTCAAGTCCTTCCACACGCCGCTGACCTCGCGGACCTGCGCCTGGCCGCCGAGCTTGCCGTCGGTGCCGACCTCACGGGCGACGCGCGTCACCTCGGAGGTGAACACGCTCAGCTGCTTGATCATCGTGTTGACGATCCTGGCCGAGCGTAGGAACTCTCCCTTTAAGGGCCGGCCATCTACATCGAGCCGAACCGTCTGCAACAGGTCACCCTGGGCGACTGCAGAGATGGCGTGGGTGACCGCTGTCGTCGGCCAGAGCAGGTCATCGATCAGCGTGTTGACCGAGGTCTCCATCTCGCCCCACGCGCCGTCGGACACACCGAACCTTACGCGTTGCCGGGTCTTGCCCTCGCGGCCCACGACATGGCCGACCCGCTCGAGCTGATGTGCCATCCGCTCATTGGCCGCGACGATCTCGTTGAAGGTATCGGCGATCTTCCCGGTCAATCCGGTGAGATCGCGCGGCAGGCGGACCGAGAAATCTCCGAGGCGCATCGCCTGCAACGCGTTGAGCAACGCATGCTGGTCGAGAGAACCATCGAGGCGACCATTTTTGTGTCCATTGGGATCGACGGGTGGGCTTACGCCACCTATAGCGAACGGAGTATTCGGCAACACATCCGAAGCGGTTTCGGAAATCGATTCACTCGGAGGCATCTCCGGCTCCTCTTTGACAGAAGAATTTAGACGCCATTCTTGGAGATGGTTTGGTGCAAGGAACAATCCGTTCGCGTGTCATGCGGCCGTTGAACTGGACTCGGGCTGCTCCCCCGCTGCAGACCAAAATAAGGAGCACTTCCCCGCATTCCCGCGTCCGGTCATCAGGTGGACCGTTAAAGAGTTAACATCCAAAAAGGCAACATAGAAGTCTCAATTGAAAGACTTACTATTCGGTTCAGTAATTTTTTGTAACGGTTGTTAATAGGCTGTAACTTGTTAAGGAAGACCGGTCAGATGCCGCGCTGGGAGAGACTGTACCGCTTCTGGCAACAACGCTTCGCCGGGAGCTAGTGAGTCAGCAAACCCTCTAGGTTTGAGATCGCTACCACCTCGCTGTCGCGCGTGGATCCCGGCAGGCGAGGGCGAGAAAAGCATCGGTCACACTTTCGGGCAGCGGCCGGCGGGTCGCGTCCTCGCTGGGAAAGGCGCCGGCGCGCAACCGGGTGCGAACGATGCCGGGATCGATCCGGTTGGCGGGTATGCTTGTCTTGGCGATCTCGCGGCAGAGATCTTGACCGGCATTTCGAGACCAGCCTTGCTGACCGCGTAGGGTCCCCTATAGGGAAAAAAGGTCCCGCGCCACTGCCGCGGTGACGAAGATCGCACGCCCCGTGAAGACGGCGCGCAATATCGGGTCGATCAGGCGCCAGTTCATGGTCAGGTTGGAGGTCTACGACCTCCGCCCAGGTCGCATGGGGTCGAAAATCGAGTGGAGTATTTTATGCGAGGCCAATGGAGGTCTGATGTTTCAGAGCCTTGGCCGGCTCGCCGCGAGCGAAGCTTGTCCCGAGATTACACCGCGTCCAGCTCGCCATTACGACTGCAGTCCGGCAGGGCTAGGGCGAGAAAGGCGTCGGTCACGCTCTCGGGCGGCGGCAGGCGGGTCGGGTCTTCGCCGGGAAAGGCGCGGGCGCGCAGCCGGGTGCGCACGATGCCGGGATCGATCAGGTTGGCGCGCACTTGGGTCTTGGCGATCTCGCCGGCATAGATTCTGACCAGCATTTCGAGGCCGGCCTTGCTGACCGCATAGGGGCCCCAATAGGGGAAAATGTCTCGCGCCACTTCTGCGGTGACGAAGATCGCGCGCCCAGCAGGGGCGGCGCGCAATAGCGGGTCCATCGCCCGGATCAAGCGCCAGTTCGCGGTCAGATTCAGGTCCACGACCTCGGCCCAGGTCGCGGGGTCGATATGGCCAAGCGGTGAGAAGACGCCGAATTCAGCGGCGTTGCCAACCAGGATATCGAGCCGGCCCCAGCGCTCGAACAGCGCCGCCGCCAGTTCGTCGATCTTGATGAAATCGCGCAGGTCGACCGGAACGAGCGTGGCACTCCCGCCGGCAACCCTAACCGCGTCGTCGACCTCCTCGAGACCGCCGACGGTGCGCGCCGCCAAAATTAAATGCGCTCCCTCTCGGGCAAAGCGCACAGCGACGGCCGCACCGATGCCGCGTGAGGCGCCGGTGATCAGCGCGACCTTCCCGGCGAGGCAGCCGGGTTGTGCCGGAACCTTCAAACGGGTTCGGCGAGCAACGAGAGTTGTACGGCGACCTTGCCGTCGTCGGCATCGATATGCGGGATCGGATAATCGCCGGTAAAGCAGGCGTCGCAGAAGCGCGGTGCCAAGTCATCGCGTCCCGGCTCGCCCATCGCCCGGTAGAGCCCGTCGATCGACAGGAAAGCGAGGCTGTCGACGCCGATCAACTCCGCCATCCCATCGACATCCAAGCGGGCGGCGAGCAGCTGATCGCGCTCCGGGGTGGCGATACCGTAAAAGCACGGGTGGCGCGTCGGCGGGCTCGAGATCCGCATGTGGACCGCGCGCGCTCCAGCGCGCCGGACCATCTCGACGATCTTGATCGAGGTGGTGCCGCGCACGATCGAATCGTCGACGAGGATGACACGTTTGCCGGTGAGATTGGCTCGGCTCGCATTATGCTTTAATCGGACGCCGAGGTGACGGATCTGGTCGGTCGGCTCGATGAAGGTCCTACCAACGTAATGGTTGCGGATAATCCCGAGCTCGAAGGGGAGTCCGGATTCCTGGGCATAGCCGATCGCTGCGGGGACGCCCGAATCGGGGACCGGCACGACGATGTCGGCATCGACCGGACTCTCGCGAGAGAGTTCCCGCCCGATGCGCTTGCGCGCCTCGTAGACGCTCCGCCCTTCTACGACGCTGTCCGGGCGGGCGAAGTAAATGTGCTCGAAGACGCAGAAACGGGTGTCGCGATGGTCGAATGGCCGCAGACTGCGTACGCCTCGCGCGCCAATGATGACGATCTCTCCCGCTGCGATATCGCGGACGAATTCGGCGCCGATGATGTCGAGCGCACAAGTCTCCGAGGCGAGGATCCAGGCGTCGGCGAGACGGCCGAGAACCAGCGGACGCACGCCGAGCGGATCGCGCACCCCAATGATTCCATCCTGCGAGAGTGCCACCAACGAGAAGGCGCCCTGGACTTGCCGCAACGCGTCGACCAGCCGGTCGACGACGGTCTCCTTGAGGCTGGTAGCGATCAGGTGAACGATGACTTCGGTATCACTCGTCGATTGGAACAGGCTGCCTCGACGTACCAGCTGGCGCCGAACCTGGTAGGAGTTTGTCAGATTGCCGTTGTGGCAGATGGCGAGCCCGCCGAACTCGAAATCAGCGAAGAGCGGTTGCACGTTGCGCAGCGCGACCTCGCCGGTCGTCGCGTAGCGGACATGGCCGATGGCAGCGCTGCCGGGCAGCCGGCCGATTACCTCCTTGGAGCTGAAATTGTCGCTGACTTGGCCCAGCCCGCGATGGGCGCTAAATTGTTCGCCATCATAGGCGACGATTCCGGTCGCCTCCTGGCCACGATGCTGCAGCGCGTGCAGGCCGAGGGCGGTCAGCGCCGCCGAGTCCGGGTGGCCATAGACCCCGAAGACACCGCATTCGTCGTGGAAGTGGTCCGTATGGAACGGATCGGTCCTCGCCATCCGCGATCCTCGTTTCGACTCTGAGAAATAGTGATTTCTCGGTTTGAATACGACTGGGGGGCCACGGCTGGGCCTGCTATCGAGCGTTCTCGATGAGCCGGTTCATGTCGCGTCGGTCGCCCGGTTTATAGATCGGCGCCTGCTCCTCACCAGGTTTCGCCGGCGATGGCGCGACAGGGCTCGAAAGAGCGCGCATCGCCTTCTCAGCGTCCTTCGTCCGCTCCAGCGCGCGCTGGGCGTCGTCAGCCGCCGCCGCGCTCTTTATTTGAAGCGGTTCGGGGAGCGCGCTGCGCAACAGCTCTGCCCCTTGGGCAAGGAACGGTTCGCTCTTGGCCTCTTTAATCCAGCCCGGCCGATCGTTCTGCGGCAAGCTTATATCAAGCATCAGATAGGCGAGCGACACGAGAAAGGCGCCGCGTGCCAACCCGAAGATCAATCCCAGAGTTCTATCGATCGGCGATAAGGCGCTCGATTGCACAAAGCGCGCGGCGTACCCGGTCAGGATCGTCAGCACGATTAAGCTGATTACAAACAGCCCGGCACCCGCGACGAGATCGGCAAGTAGTGGCGTCGTTACAAAACGGACAACAAGCGCGTAGACGTGGTCGAACCCGTACAAGGTGGTTAGCGCCGCACCAACCCAGGCCACAATCGACAACGCTTCGCGGACAAAGCCGCGAGCAAAGGCGAATACCGCCGAAAGCGCAATGACCCCAAGGACAGCGAGATCAAAACTGTTCACGACGCAACCTCGATCCGGCGTTGTCGCGGTAACGGGCCGCGCGGCGATCGCGCGGGGGCCAAGCGCTCGACGAGCTCCTTCAGATGGCCGATAGACGCCGTCTCGAGTCCGGTCGCGACGGCCGCTCCGCGCCTTTTCTCTCGGCGGATCGGCATCCAGGCTTCGGCGAAACCGAGCTTTGCGGCTTCTTTGAGCCGCGACTCGGTATGGCTAACCGGGCGCACATCACCCGAAAGGGCAATCTCGCCAAACACGACAGTCTCTACAGGCACTGCCGTCTCGGTCATGGCCGAGACAAGTGCCGCTGCGACTGCGAGATCGGCTGCTGGTTCGACAATGCGCAACCCACCGGCAATGTTGAGATAGATGTCGTTCGCGCCGACGGACAAACCGCAGCGTGCGTCGAGCACCGCCGTGATCATCGCCAACCGCGTTCCGTCCCATCCGACGACTGCCCGACGCGGCGTCCCGAGCACAGCCGGGGCGACCAGTGCCTGAATTTCGACCAGCATCGGCCGAGTACCTTCCATGCCGGCAAATACCGCCGAGCCACTGATCTGCCTGCTGCTCGATCCCACCCCGTCGTTTTCTTCGGCATCCGCTCCTACAACGCCGAATGCATGCTGTCCCGCTTCAGGACGCCCCGCGAGAAACAGGGCCGAGGGGTTCGGGACCTCAACCAGTCCGCGGTCGCTCATCTCGAAAACGCCGATCTCGTCGGTGGCGCCGAAGCGGTTCTTGACTGCGCGCAGGATGCGGAATTGATGCCCTCGTTCGCCCTCGAAATAGAGCACCGTGTCGACCATGTGCTCAAGCACGCGCGGGCCCGCGATGACGCCCTCTTTAGTCACGTGGCCGACAAGGACCAAGACGAAGCCGCGCCGTTTCGCCAAGCGGATCAATTCTTGGGCCGCTGCGCGGACTTGGCTCACCGTCCCGGGGGCACTGTCCAAGGTGTCGAGATACATCGTTTGGATCGAGTCGACGACGACCAAGTCGGGCGTGTCTTCCCGATCGAGCGATGCGATGATGTCCCGCACGTTGCTCGCAGCAGCCAGCAGCATCGGGCTGGCGGTCACCCCGAGCCGCTCCGCACGCATGCGAACTTGGTCGATTGCCTCTTCGCCAGTGATGTAGGCGGCGGTCGGGGGCCGCGTTTTCAGCTCTGCTGGGCGCTCCTCAATAGACGGTGCGATCGCAGCTGCCGCCTGGAGCAACAAGGTTGACTTGCCGATACCGGGATCGCCGCCGACCAGGATTGCCGAGCCGGGCACGAGCCCGCCGCCGCAAACACGGTCGAGTTCGGCAATACCGGTTTGTCGGCGCGGCGGCAGCATGCTCGGCCCAGTCAGGCCGACAAAGCCGAGAGTGCGACCACCGCGACGATCGAGGCTGCGCTTACCGATCCCGCTGGGTAGTTCCTCGCGCGGCAGTTCCTCGATCAAGCTGTTCCAGGCGCCGCAGCCATCGCAGCGGCCGGTCCATTTCTGGCACACAGCGGCGCATTGCTGGCAAACAAAGCGAGCCTGCGGCCGCGCCATCGGTTACTGCCGGACCGCGAAATCGCCCCAGCCGGGGCTGCTCGGGACGTCACAATGCCGTAATCCCCGTGGCCGCGCTTGGCCGGCTTGGCCCGGCCATCTACGACTTCTCTGCGCTCGCTGGAGTGCTTGGCAAAGACTTAGACGGCCGGAACGGGCCCGGCCATCGGGGGTATCAGTGGCGGAATTATCGCTATCGCGCAATCGAGACACGATCGGGCACATCATGCCGCGCGAATCTCCATTCGGATCGGCCCGTCGGCGCGGCCATTGATGAATTGGTCGACGAACGCATTGCCGGAATGATCGATCTCTGCCGTCGGTCCGTGCCAGACTATGCGACCCGCGTGCAGCATCGCAATCCGATCGGCGATCTTTCGCGCACTGACCATGTCGTGGGTGATCGAAACCGCCGTCGTACCCACTTCGCGCACGCATTTCACGATCAGATCGTTGATTACGTCGCTCATTATCGGGTCGAGGCCGGTGGTCGGCTCGTCAAAAAATATGATTTCGGGCTCGGCCGCGATCGCGCGCGCGAGCGCCACCCGCTTTTGCATGCCGCCGGAGAGTTCGGCCGGCCGCAGTTCGCCCACCGCAGGCTCAAGCCCGACAGAGGCGAGTTTCGCCAGCGCAACCTCCTTTGCCGCCTGCCGCTCCATATTGTGCCCCTGGATTAGTCCGAACCCGACATTCTCCCATACGCTGAGCGAATTGAACAGAGCACTCCCTTGGAAGAGCATGCCGAATTTCTGCATCAGGCGCTCGCGGGCGGCGCGCTTCAGGCCGATTGTTTCGGCACCGTCGATGTGAATCGATCCCGCTTCGGGGTGGAGCAGGCCGAGAATGCATTTAACCAGCACGGACTTGCCGGTGCCAGAGCCGCCAATGATCACGAGGCTTTCGCCGCTGCCACAATCGATATCGAGACCGTCCAGAACGAGTTTGCGGCCAAATGATTTCCGCAGTCCTCGTACCGCGATTTTCGGTGTCGATTGTGAGTTCGTCATCGCCCGAAGAACGCTGCGGTGATCAAATAATCGAGGACGAGGATCAGGATTGATGCAGATACCACGGCATGAGTCGTCGCCTGGCCGACCCCCTGGGCTCCTCCTCGCGAATAGTAGCCCTGGTAGCAGCCCATCAGAGCGATGACGAACCCGAATACTGCCGCCTTAACAAGACCCGAGACGGCATCGTTCGTCTCGAGGTGCTGCCATGTGCCATTCAGGTAGGCCTGCGGGTTGAAGTCCAGCTTGTAGACACCGACAAGAAATCCGCCAAAGACGCCAATGATGTCGGCGATCACGACCAGCATCGGCAATGTAATGATCGCGGCGATCAGGCGCGGCAGCACGAGATAACGCAGCGGGTCAGTGGATAACGTCGTCAGCGCATCGATCTGATCGGTGACACGCATTGTCCCAATCTCCGCCGCTATCGCGGCCCCTACCCGGCCGGCTACCATCAAGCCGCTGATCACGGGCCCGAGTTCGCGCGTCACGGACAGCACGACGACCGTCGCCACCGCGCTCTCTGCGGAGAAACGGCTGAAACCGGTATAGGATTGGAGCGCCAACACCATGCCGGTGAAGATCGCGGTTAACCCGACCACGGGGAGGGAGAAATAGCCGATATTGACCATCTCGCGCAGGATCGCGCGGAGATAGAAGGACGGCGTGAAAGCGGTTGCCAGGGCAAGGCCCGCGAATATCACAAGCCGCCCGGTGGCCGCGAGAAAGCCAAGGAAGACTGCGCCGATCGCGGCGAGAAACCTCAGCATTGGGTCGGCAAGCGCCGATACACCCTATGGCAACGCCGGCCAAGGGCGGTCAGCATCTCATAGCCGATCGTGCCGGCATCGGCCGCCGCTGCGTCGACGCCGTAGTCTTCGTCCAATAGCTCGATGAAGCCACCCGGTCGCGCAAGCGAAGGGTCGGCGTCAGAGACGTCGAAAACGACGAGATCCATGGAAACTCGACCGAGAAGCGGAAGCCGCGCCTCCCCGAGGCGGCCCGAACCGCGATGGCTCAGCGAACGGAGCCAACCGTCCGCGTAGCCGACCGCGACGGTTGCCAAGCGGCCCGAATGGTCCATGATGTGCGCGGCACCGTAGCCAACCGACTCACCCCGGTCAACCTCGCGAATTTGCAGGATTCTTCCCTTTAGCCGAACGACTTGATGCATCGGGTTGGGGGCGCCGGGTTGCGGGTTAATACCATAGAGGGCGGCACCGGGGCGAACGAAGTCCAAGTGAAACCTCCGGCCGAGGAAAATCCCGGACGAGGCGGCTAGGCTCGCAGGCGAGCTGACGAAGTGACAGCGCACGGAAGTAAAGCGTGCAGATTGGAGATTATTCAACGGATGCGCAGGTTGGTCGGCGCAGGCGAGGTGGCTGATAAGCGCGCGCCACCGGATTGCAGTTTGTTGCGACAGTCCATCGGCGAGCTGTTCAAACTCCCGAATGGTCAGGCCAAGGCGCGCCATCCCGGTATCGACATGGAGCATCGCCGGCAGCCCACCATGCCGCCCCGCGATCTCTGCCCAATTGGCGATCTGGCCGGGTTCGTTGAGGACGGGAACGAGGCGATGGAGGGCGAACTCCTCCGCCGACCCAGGCAAGGGTCCGTTCAGGACCGCTATCTCGCAGGAGGCCGGGAGCGTGTTGCGCAGCGCCATTCCCTCGTCGAGCGTAGCGACGAAAAAGAGTCGGCATCCCGCAGCGGCAAGGACGGTCGACACTTGTGGCGCACCCAGGCCGTACGCATCCGCCTTGACGACCGCCGCGCAACCCGCCGGTTCGACGCGCGCGGCCAGCGCCCGCCAATTCGCAACGATGCCCGCCAGATCAATCTCGGCGACGACACTCGCGCGGTTGGAAGGATCGCTGGCCATGACTGGGCGCTGCTCGCGGGTTTAGCGCATCTCCGGCATGCGGTCGGGTTCGGCAAAGTCCTCGAACTTTGTCGTCTGCGCGTCGAAACGCAGCTTGACCGTCGCGATCGGGCCATGCCGCTGCTTTGCAATGATGATCTCGCCCATGCCGTGAACTTTGCGGAACTCCTCCTGCCAGTCCTCATAACGCTTGTTGAACTTCTCATCGGGTTCGTCGGATCCGCGGGTCGGCTCACGCGACTTGTAGTATTCCTCACGGAAGATGAACATGACGACATCTGCGTCTTGCTCGATCGAGCCTGATTCACGCAAGTCGGCGAGCATCGGTCGCTTATCGTCGCGCAGTTCGA
Organism: uncultured Alphaproteobacteria bacterium; assembly: GCA_963703745.1. GTDB lineage: Bacteria > Pseudomonadota > Alphaproteobacteria > ATCC43930 > CGMCC-115725 > AP-15. The sequence goes on from CAVPFL010000007.1 coordinate 733,262, forward strand.
CGGCACGCGACAGCTGAGACAACGCCAGCACGGGGACATTGAGTTCCTTCGCGAGCGCCTTTAATCCTCGTGTAATATCCGACACCTCCTGTACTCGGTTTTCGTTGGCGCGGACTTGGCTGGAAGGCCGCAGAAGCTGCAGATAGTCGACGATGATCAAACCGAGCCCTTGCTGGCGCATCAGCCGTCTAGATCGGGTGCGCAAGGCAGAGATCGTCAACGCCGGCGTGTCGTCGATGAACAGCCGCATCCCCGCTAACAGTTGGCTGGCTCGGACAAATTTGTCGAAATCTCCGTGGCTGATATCGCCGCGTCGAATGCGGTCCGAAGAGACACCCGTCTCCTCCGCGAGGATCCGGGTGGCGAGCTGTTCCGCCGACATCTCGAGCGAAAAAAAGCCCACTATCGCTCCATCCTCAACGATCGTGCGGCCGTCGGGGGCGTGCGTGGGTTTGTAAGCTTTCGCTGCATTAAACGCGATGTTGGTGGCAAGTGCCGTCTTTCCCATCGCCGTTCTTCCCGCGAGGATCAGAAGGTCTGACGGGTGTAGCCCCCCGAGCTTTTGATCGAGATCGAAAAATCCGGTTGCCACTCCGACCGTCTTGCCACTGCGTTTGAACGCCGCCTCGGCGTTGTTGATGGCGTTTGTTAGCGCAGCCCCAAAGGCGCGAAACCCGCCCTCCAACTGGCCCACGGTGGCGAGATCGAAGAGCCTCTTTTCCGCACGTTCGATTTGCTCGCGGGCTGGATCGTCGAGATCTTGGCGGAAGGCGTCATTGACCACATCCTCGCCAAGTGTGATCAGCTCCCGCCGTTGGTAGAGATCATGGATAATTCTTCCGTAGTCATCAGCGTTGATGATCGTGACGGCTGAGTTGGCAAGCTGAATTAGATATTGAGCTCCCCCGATTTCTGTCAGCGCTCCGTCCTGATCGAACAGGTTCTTGAGTGTCACCGGATTGGCAATCTGGCCCCGCTCGATCAGCTTGCCGATTGCTGCGAAGATCCGGCCGTGCACGGCATAACCAAAGTGCTCCGGATGGAGAAACTCCGACACTCGGGAATAGGCCGAATTGCTGATCAGTAGTGCACCGAGAAGGTGCTGCTCAGCATCGTTGTTGTAGGGTGGCGTGCGAATAAGCTCGGGGTCGGCAGCGCGCAGCGGAGTGACCCGAGACGTCGTGCTTGTTTCCATTCGGCCGTAACATAGCACTCGTCTGCTGCCACGCGGCTGGGAATACGATTCACACCTTGTGGATATCGGGGAAGATCAGGCTGCCCGGTCGGAAGCGGCGCTGTGCTCGCGCTCCCAGTCCAACATATAGTCCCGGGTTATTGGTACCGAATCGATCGCTTTTGTGAGCTGCATCTGGAAGACCATGCACCCGCCGCGCCGGAATGCCACTTCGGAGCCGACCAGGTACATCTCCCACATCCGGCAGAAGCGCTCGTCATAGATCCTGCGCACACGGTCGCGATTCCGCTCGAATCGATGGCGCCAGAATTTGAGTGTCTCGGCATAATGCAGCCGCAGGATCTCGATGTCGGTGATCCACAGTTTCGACCGTTCGACCGCCGGGACCACTTCTGAGAGCGCCGGAAAGTAGCCGCCGGGAAAGATATATTTGCGGATCCACGGGTGCGTCGAGCCCGGCCCGTCCATGCGGCCGATCGAATGCAGCAACGCCACCCCATCCGGCGCCAGCAGAGACTTCAGTTGGGTGAAGAATGCGTTGTAATGATTGATTCCCACATGTTCGAACATGCCGACCGAGACGATTCGATCGTAATGCCCGAGTTCATCGCGGTAATCACGCAGGTGGAATCGGACGCGATCGGACAGCCCCGCCGCCGCCGCGCGGCGCACCGCCGTGTTGTGTTGCTCGGTCGAGAGCGTCAGACCGGTCACATCGGCGCCGCATTCCCTCGCAAGGTAGAGCGCGAGGCCGCCCCAACCCGAGCCGATGTCGAGCACCCTTTGTCCCGGGCGTATCTGCAACTTGGCCGCTATATGTCGCTTCTTGTTGAGCTGGGCGCTGTCAAGGTCGTCGCTGCCGTCATAGAAGTAGGCGCAGGAATATTGACGGTCCTGGTCGAGGAACAGCTCGTACAGCTGGTCAGACAAGTCATAATGGTGGGCTGCGTTCTCCCGGGCGCGCGATACCGGATTGTATTGACGCAACCGACGTAGTGGGGCGACCGAACCGTTCAGGAGACGCCCGAGAAATCCCTCAGGCAAGCTGTCGAGATTGGTCGCCAGAAGGTCGATCAAATCGTAGAGGCTGCCCTCCTCGATTGTCAGCGTCCCATCCATATACGCCTCGGGTAGGAAAAGACGCGGTCTGATAAGAAGTTTCCAGTGTAACGAAGAGTCGTGGAACCTGACTGCGACGTTCGCCCCGGCGGAGCCCTCGAAAACATTGGACCGTCCGCGGGCATCGACAACGCGAAGGTGACCGGTGGTGATTAGTCGCTCGAACAGGCGCGTCAGCAGCATCGTGACGGGCTAGCAAGGAGGGTGAGGGGTTGATCCTCACCCGGCGCGGGCCCCTCCCTCTTCCCGCCGGCCGGATGGGCTTTCTGTGACGATCAATTCGGCCTGGGTTTCTTCTTCGTCCCGCCGGCGAAGCGGGTCGATTCCTTTGGCTTGCATTTCAGCCTCCTCCGCAGACCGGGCGACATTGGCTGTGATCGCCACCGACACTTCCGGGTGCAACACGATGCTCACGGAATGAAGCCCTAAGCTCTTGATCGGCCTCTCCAGAACGACTTGGCGCTTCTCGATCGTGAAACCTGCTTTGCTAACCGCCTCGGCGATGTCTCGAGCGGAAACCGAACCGTAAAGTTGTCCGCTTTCGCCAGCCTGGCGAACGATAATAACGCTCAGCCCCCCGAGCTTGCCACTGATTTCCGTCGCCTCTGACTTGCGATGCAGATTATTCGCTTCGAGCTGGGTACGCTGGCTCTCGAAATAAGCGAGGTTCTCCCTCGTCGCACGCAGAGCCTTTTTCTGAGGCAAGAGATAATTGCGCGCGAAACCAGGCTTCACCTTCACGCGCTGGCCCATCTGGCCCAGCTTGGCGACCCGCTCGAGCAGGATCAAATCAACCAACATTCTTTCCTCCAACAGACCGAGGCAGGCGAATATGCCGCCGAAGCCCGAGCGAAGTGTCGAGCAAACCCAGGAGGATGACCACCAGCAGCGGCCAGCCGAACAGACCTGTCAGGACGTACACTCCAACGAGCGGGACGGCTGGGCGGGAAAACCGGCGCGCAATCGTGTGAAGCACGGCCAGTCCCGCGAGGCAGAAGGGGACGGTCAGGATGATGATCACGTTGACGCCGACAAAGCGCATCGTCCCGCCGAGCCCCGTGGCGGTCGCAGCCAACAGCAGAAGCACGAGAAACCATCTCGGAAGCTCGAGCGCGGCGAGGGCGGGAGAAGGCCGCCAGCCTACTCCGAAACGCGTCAGCAACCCCTGAGCGAGACTGCCGTTGGTCAGCGTCATCACCATCCAAGACGCGACGATGATGCCAGGCAGGATCATCGCAAGGAGGCCGGCTAGCTCATTGCGTCCGGGGGTCCTCTCGTCGAAAAGGCGGTCAAGCGCCGGCGCCAGGGTCTCTTGCACCGCCGCCTGGATCTCATCCGCGCCGCCGAGTAGCAGTAGGGTGATCATGATCGCGGTCAAACCCAGGCCGGTCAGCCAAGCTGTAAGCAAGCCCGGCGGATACCACTCGATAGCACCATCAACTCCGGTACGCGCTAGTAAGGCCTGGCGGACCAGCAGAATCACCGGGACGGCGTTCAACGCCGCAAACATAATCACCGCAATGACGTTGCCGGCTATCAGCAACATCAGCGACGCGGTGAGTCCCGCCAGCGCAGCAGCCGACACACCGCCCCACAACCCACCCATAAAGAGCGGCAGCTGAGAGAGGTAGACGAGGATTAGCGAACCGGGTGTTCCGCCCAACGGAACAAGGTATGGACAAGCGCCGAGCGCTCCGCACAGCGTCGCAACTCCGGCAACCGCCAACCGACCCATGCCGATTCTCGATGCACGCTAGCTATTTCACCATGTAGGGGAGCAGGCCGAGGAATCGCGCCCGCTTGATAGCCTGAGCAAGCTCGCGTTGCTTCTTGGTCGAAACGGCAGTGATCCGGCTCGGCACGATCTTGCCGCGCTCAGAGACGAAGCGCTGCAACAGCTTGATATCCTTGTAGTCGATCTTTGGCGCGTTCGGACCCGAAAACGGGCAGGATTTCCGACGTCTGAAGAAGGGGCGGCGAGCCGCCGGCACTCGCGCGGACCCACTTGGCGATTGACTCTCCATTTACGCCTCCACCGGTTCCGGGAGCGCGCGGTCGACTCGGTCTGTACTAGGAGACCGTTCGGTGACCCCCTCACGCCCTTCGCCAAAGCGCTCGCGCTCACCGGAGCCGCGCCGCTGACGATCATCCCGGCTGCCGCGGCTCTGCATGATCACCGAAGGTCCCTCGTCGAGCGCGCTGACCCGAATCGTGAGATAGCGGATCACATCTTCATTGATGCGCATGGTCCGCTCGAGTTCGGCGATCGCGGTCGCCGGCGCATCGATATTTAATAGGATGTAATGGCCCTTTCGGTTCTTCCTCATCCGATATGCCAGATTCCGCAACCCCCAATATTCGCGCTTCTTGACCTCGCCGCCGCTGTCGGTAATGAGTTGGGTGAAGGTGTCGGCGAGGGCGTCGACCTGCGCGCCGGAAATGTCCTGGCGGGCGATGAATATGTTCTCGTACAGAGCCATGCCAGCAAAGATCCCTTGTGGCTAGTAATGGCCCGGTGGACATGCCAAACGGGCTGAGCCGGCCTTGGCCGGCAAGGGTGAGGGGGCACTATACAGGAAGCGATCCGCGGCACAAGATAGCCGCCGCATTCTGCCCGGTAGACTTATTGCTGCCTCGCGGATGCCCGCATGATTGGGATTGGTGGAAGCGTTCCGAATGAAGCGAGCATTCGTCTTTCCGGGACAGGGGTCGCAGGTGGTCGGCATGGGACAGAGCCTCGCCGAGGCCTTTCCCGCGGCGCGCCATCTCTTCGACGAGGTTGACGAGACGTTGTCACAATCTCTTTCCCTCTTGATGTTCGAGGGACCCGAAAGCGACCTCACTCTGACCGAAAACGCTCAACCCGCTCTGCTAGCAGCGAGCCTGGCAGTGATTCGGGTACTCGAGACCGAAGGCGGGCTGGTGTTCGGCCGACATGTCGCATATGTCGCGGGACATTCTCTTGGCGAATACTCGGCATTGGCGGCGGCACGTGGGGTCACGGTCGCCGATGCCGTGCGTCTCGTAAAGCTCCGCGGGCGGGCGATGCAGAGGGCTGTACCGCTCGGCGAGGGGGCGATGGCGGCGCTGCTCGGCCTCGATCTCGAGGAGGCCCAAGCGGTGGTGGTCGAGGCGGTTAGAAGCCAGCCCGACGAGATTTGTGCTGTAGCAAACGACAATGCTCCGGGTCAGGTCGTTGTCAGCGGTCACCACCAAGCCATCGAGCGGGCGATTGCGATAGCCCGCGAGCGGGGCGCTCGTCGGTCTATTATCCTCCCGGTCAGCGCTCCCTTCCATTCCCCGCTGATGGCGCCGGCCGCCAAAGCAATGGAGAAGGCGCTCGACGAGACGGCGTTACGCCCGCCCCTGGTGCCGCTGGTCGCCAACCTGTCAGCTTCCGCGATCAGCGACCCTGCGGAGGTGAAACATCTACTCGTAGGACAGGTTACGGCAATGGTGCGATGGCGCGAGTGCGTGCAGTACCTCAAGACGGTCGAGGTCGAGGAAATCGCCGAAATCGGAACAGGGCGCGTGTTGACCGGTCTCTGCCGGCGGATCGACCCCAACTTACCAGCACGTGCCGTCTGCACACCGGCAGAGGTGGACGCCTTTATGAAGGCGTTATGAGCTTCGGAAGCCCGTCATTCGCTCGTGATGTTCGATCTATCAGGTCAGACCGCTCTGGTGACCGGAGCCTCCGGCGGAATCGGCGGCGCGATTGCCAGGGCGTTGCACCGCCAGGGCGCGCAGGTGATGGTTGCCGGCACGCGGCGCGAAGCGCTGAGCACGCTCGCAAACGAACTTGGCGAGGGCACTCACATCGGGTTGGCCGACCTCATCGACCCGGCCGCGGCAGATCGGCTGGTCAAGGATGCCGAGTCGGCAATGAGACGAATCGACATTCTCGTCAACAATGCGGGCATCACCCGCGACCGGCTGGCTCTGCGAATGGATGACGAAAGCTGGCAGGCTGTCATCGAGGTCAATCTAACCTCCGCCTTCCGGCTGATTCGTGCGGCTCTGCGCGGCATGATACGGCGCCGTCACGGTCGGGTGATCGGGGTGACCTCGGTCGTCGCGGTCACCGGCAACGCGGGACAGGCAAACTATGCGGCCGCGAAGGCCGCGATGATCGGCATGTCGAAATCGATCGCAGCCGAAGTTGCAGGACACGGCATCACCGTCAATTGCATAGCGCCCGGTGCGATCACAACCGCGATGACGGAGAGGCTGACGGCTGAGCAGCGCGCGCGGCTGCTCGGAGCGATACCCGCCGGACGGTTTGGAGCGCCCGAAGACGTCGCCGCCGCCGCCATCTTCCTCGCGAGCCGCGAGGCTGGCTATGTCACCGGTCAAACTTTGCACGTCAACGGCGGCATGGCCATGGTATAGACCGCGATGCCCGGCCGCGACCTTAGCTGAACTGGCATGCCTGGTGAATTCGTGTTATGTGACGCCCGCCTTCAGCGCGGCCCGCCGTGGCGACACGGCGACTTCGGATGGCGCCGAGAAACTCTGTGCCGAAGCGACTTTTAGGCAATCCAGCGAGGAAAAGAACGGATGAGTGACGTCAACGATCGGGTCAAAAAGATCGTAGTCGAGCATTTAGGCGTCGACGAGTCGAAGGTGACTGAAAATGCCAGTTTCATCGACGATCTTGGCGCCGACAGCCTCGACACGGTCGAGCTCGTAATGGCCTTTGAGGAGGAATTCGGGTGCGAGATCCCGGATGATGCTGCCGAAAAGATCGTGACGGTCAAGGATGCGGTCAACTTCATCGAATTGCACAGCTGAGCCCTTGAACTTCCGCCACTTCCGGACCCGCTTTCTCCGGGTCATATGCGTCGGCACCTGACCGATCGTCCATTCGGCAACTAGTGAGAACGGGATGCGGCGCGTTGTTGTGACAGGTATGGGGCTGGTGACCCCCCTGGGCATCGGCCTCGAACGGAACTGGAGCAGCCTCACTGAGGGCGAATCCGGTATCCGCGCAATCCAGTCAATGGAGGTATCGGACCTGCCGTCAAAGATAGCGGGCCAAGTGCCACGAGGTGACACCGCGTCGGGACTGTTCAACGCTGATGATTGGGTTGCGCCCAAGGATCAGCGCAAGATGGATGGATTTATCATCTTTGCGCTGGCTGCTGCAGCTCAGGCGGTAGAGGACGCCGGTTGGCTCCCGAACAGTGAGGAGGCCTGTGAGCGCACCGGCGTCATGATCGGTTCCGGGATCGGGGGACTCCCGGGGATCGCCGAAGGGGCTGTGACCGTGCACGAGCGCGGCCCACGCCGCCTGACGCCGTTTTTCATCCCGGCCAATCTGATCAACCTCGCCTCGGGTCATGTCTCCATCCGCTACGGGTTCACAGGTCCGAACCATGCCGTAGTCACCGCTTGCTCGAGCGGAGCGCATGCGATCGGCGATGCGGCGCGGCTGATCATGCTCGACGACGCCGATGTGATGGTGTGCGGCGGTACCGAGGCGGCTATCTGCCGGTTGGGTCTCGCCGGCTTTGCCGCGGCACGGGCGCTCTCGACGGGGTTCAATCACGATCCGCCGCGGGCTTCGCGTCCCTGGGACCGGGAACGCGACGGGTTCGTGATGGGCGAGGGGGCCGGGATTCTCGTCCTCGAGGAACACGCCCACGCGAAGCGGCGTGGGGCGAAGATCTATGCCGAGGTGATCGGCTACGGCATGTCTTCGGACGCCTTTCATCTGACCGCTCCTTCCGAGGATGGTAAAGGCGCCTGTCGGTCGATGCGTAACGCCCTAAAGCGCGCTGGTCTCGCACCAGACAAAATCGACTACATCAATGCCCACGGTACATCGACCCCGCTGGGTGACGAGGTCGAACTCGGCGCCGTCAAGCGGGTGTTCGGCGGGCACGCCTACGAACTGTCGATGTCCTCGACGAAATCGGCGATAGGACATCTGCTCGGCGCCGCCGGGAGCGTTGAAGCAATTTTTTCGATCCTCGCCATTCGCGACGGGGTGGTCCCGCCGACCCTGAACCTAGATAACCCGTCTCCGTCCTGCGACATCGATCTGGTGCCAAAGCATGCAAAGCGGCGCGAGGTGCGCTACGTGCTTTCCAATTCTTTCGGCTTTGGCGGGACGAATGCGTCTTTGATCTTCGCCGGCCCCCCTTGAGCCGATTGCCACCTCCGCGGATCAAAATTTCAGAAGAAGGGGCGCGGCGGGCGTGAGCATAGCCAGCATGACGGGGTTCGCGCGGGCAGAAGGTGATGCACACGGGATCTCCTGGGTCTGGGAGATCAAGAGCGTCAACGGCAAGTCGCTCGATTTGCGGCTTAGGCTGGCTCCCGGGTTCGATTCGTTGGAACCGCGACTTCGTGCCATGCTGCCGCAGCGCTTCCGTCGCGGCAACATCTCCGCCGTGCTTGCTACTACCCGGACCGCGCCGGCCGCAGTGCGCATCAACCGCGATGCCCTGGCCCAGCTCGTGTCTCTGATGAAAGAGCTCGAAGGTGAAGTAGATGCCGCCCCGCCGCGCCTTGACGGCCTGTTGGCGCTACGCGGTGTCGTCGAGACGATCGAGGATGACGAACCGGCGGTGATCGAGGGGCGTAGTTCCGCGGTGCTCGTTAGTTGGGAGACCGCGCTCGAGCGATTGGCAGGTGCCAGAGCCGAGGAGGGTGCGCGTCTCGCGTTGTTGCTGGGTAACCAGCTCGAAGAGATGGCAGCTCACGTCAGAGCGGCGGAGGATTGTGCGGCGGCCCAGCCGGAGGCAATCTGCGAGAGGCTCAAGACGATGCTGGCGAGCCTCGCCGATCTCGTACCTGGCTTGCCGGAGGAACGGGTTGCGCAGGAAATGGCATTGCTCGTTGCCCGCTCGGACGTCCGCGAGGAGCTCGAGCGGCTGCGCGCCCACCTCGAGCAGGCGAGGGATCTCTTGCAGGAGGGAGAGGCCGTCGGCCGCCGGCTGGACTTCCTGTGCCAGGAGCTAAACCGCGAAGCTAATACGCTCTGTTCAAAATCGGCGGATATCGGCCTGACGCGCATCGGGTTGTCGCTCAAGGCCGCGGTCGAGCAGTTTCGCGAGCAGGTGCAGAACATCGAATGAGGATCGAGCGCCGCGGGTTTCTGCTGGTCCTCTCCTCGCCCTCCGGGGCAGGAAAGACCACGATCACCCGCCGGCTCGTCGAGCGCGATCCCGAGCTTGACATGTCGGTGTCGGTTACGACGCGACCGCGACGCGAAGAGGAGGTCGAGGGTCGCGACTATTTCTTCATCGGGCGCCGCCGCTTCGACGAAATGATCGCGCTGGGCGAATTGCTCGAGCACGCGCGCGTATTCGAAAACTGCTATGGGACGCCGCGCCGGCCGATCGAGCTGGCGCTCGCCGCCGGGCGTGATGTCGTTGGCGATCTCGACTGGCAGGGTACTCAGCAACTGACCCAGACCGTCGGCGATGGTCTCGTCACGGTCTTCGTCTTGCCGCCAAGCCTTGCCGCTCTTGAGGCGCGGCTCCGTGCGCGCGCCCAGGACAGCGCGGCCGTCGTCGCTGCCCGGATGGCGAAATCGGCCGAAGAAATGAGCCACTGGTCGGAATACGATTACGTAATCATCAACCGCGACGTCGAGGACAGCGTCGCGCAGGTCCAAGCCATCATTACCGCAGAGAGGCTTCGGCGCACTCGGCAGGTCGGTCTCGCCGATTTCGTCGATCGCCTGCGCGCCGACCGGCAAACTCCGCCCTCAGGGGCAGCACCGTGACGATCCCGCCGCTCCCCGACGCCAGGGGAAAAAACGCGTTCGGATCCAAAAGCCCTCCCGTCATGTCGGGAATATTTCTTTATATCAGCTACTTGGATGTTTTGGGCATGCTCGCCGACCGCGGAATTTTGGGTTCAAAAACAAGGCCCGGCAGCGGAATAGCAGCGGAATTTGACAGAGGCCCATTGCTTGCCTTGAGAGCCTACAAATCTCCATTTAACAATTGATAAAATCTCTATCTGGGCCCCAGATATAGGCGCGATCTTGGCGACCGCAAGGCGCGGACGGCGTTGCGTCTCGGTGGACTTCATCCACATACCCGGCGGAACACTAGACCGGCAGGCCCATGTTTCAACCGTTCCGCAACTCGGCGAGGACATACGCCTGCATCGGCAGGGCATGCTGAAATCACACCGAGGATGGCTGTTCCTCCAGCGCGCGCGCGAGCGCGCAGAATTCGGCGACCGTGAGCTCCTCGGCGCGTGCCGTTGGAGGGACGCCGGCGCACGCGAGCAGTGTATCCACCGCGAACCCGAGCGGCTTTAGGCTAGTGCGCAACATCTTGCGGCGCTGGCCAAACGCGGAGGCAGTGATGCGTTCGAGCGTGGGCCGGCGCGCTGGCGCCAGCGGCTCTGCGCGGGGCAGGATGGCGACGACGCTCGATGTGACCTTGGGAGCCGGGACAAAGGCGCGGGCCGGCACGTGGAATAGGATTCGCGTCTCGGCGAGCCATTGCACGAGCACCGAAAGGCGCCCATAGGACTTGCTGCGCGGCGAGGCAATCAAGCGCTCGGCAACCTCACGCTGCAGCGTCAATGTCAGGCTTTCGTAATCTTCGGTCCGATCGAGCCAGCCGAGGAGGAGCGGGGTGGCGATGTTATACGGGAGGTTCGCAACGATCTTTCGGGGGGGTTCGGAGAGCGTGGCGGGGTCGAGTTCGAGCGCATCGCCGGCGACCACATCGAGGCGGCCCGGATACGCGACTGCAAGCTCGTCCAGCGCCGCGAGACAACGTCGATCTCGCTCGATCGCCACAATCTTGCGTGCCCCCGATGCAAGCAATGCCCGCGTTAAACCACCAGGACCGGGACCGATCTCTATTACGGTGGCTTGGTCGAGCCGCCCGGCCGCCCGCGCAATCCGACCCGTCAGATTGAGGTCGAGCAAGAAATTCTGACCCAGGCGCTTGTGCGCGACGATCCCGTATCGCGCGACGATCTCGCGCAGCGGCGGCAGTGAGGCCGCCGGGGAATCGCATGACACGGTTTTGGTAGAAGTGTTCAGTCCGCCGCCCGTCTGGCCGCCATCGCGGCCGCCAACCGCAGCGCAGCAATCAGGCTCTCCGCCCGCGCGACACCGCGACCGGCGATGGCGAAAGCCGTTCCGTGATCCGGCGAGGTCCGCACGAAAGGTAGTCCCAAGGTCACGTTCACCCCGCCATGGAAGTCGATCGTCTTGATCGGGATCAACGCCTGATCATGATACATGCAGAGTGCGGCATCGTAGGACTGGCGTGCCTCGGCATGAAACATCGTGTCGGCCGCGAAGGGACCGCGCGCGTCGATCCCTGCGGCGCGCAGCTCGCCGATGGCAGGCTCGATGACCTCGATCTCTTCGCGCCCCAGACCGCCGGCTTCGCCCGCATGCGGGTTGAGCCCGGCGACGGCTAGAGTCGGAGCTGCGACCCCGAAATCCCGCCGCAGCGCCGCCTCGGTGACGCGGCCGGCATGGACAATCGTTGTGGTGGAAAGCTCTCGGATCGCTTGGCGCAGCGCAAGATGGATGGTAACCGGCACGACACGCAGCGCCGGGCAGACGAGCATCATCACGGGTGCTTGGGTGACCCCGGCAAGGGCGGCGAGATACTCGGTATGTCCCGGATAGCGAAAGCCGGCGCGATAAAGGCTTTCTTTGTGTATCGGATTGGTGACGAGCGCTGCGGCGCGCCTGCTCAGTACGTCACGGACCCCGGTCTCGATCGCGCCGAGTATGGCCGGCGCATCCGCCGCATCGGGGTGCGCCGGCGAGGCCCGCAAGGTGCCGTCGATCGGCGCGATCGGGAGAGCTTCGTCGAATACCGCCAGCGCCTCGTGCGGAGCGCTGATCGGACGAACCGGCACCGGCCAGCCGAGGTGGCGAGCCAACGCCCCGATCCGAGCGGGGTCGTCGATCAGGTAGAACGCAGGGACACCGTCGCCGCGCCCGAGCCACGCCTTGAGGGTGATTTCACCGGCGATCCCGGCGGGCTCGCCCATCGTCACGACGATCGGAAGCATCGCGGGCAACTCAAACTCTGACGTCGACAAAGGCGGTACGGCGCAGATCGCGCATGTAGCGGCGCGCCAGGTTTTCGGCGCGTTGGCGCGCCAGTTGCTCGGCGATCTCGTCACGCGTCGGCAGGGTTGTGTTTGGCACCTCCTTCTCGCAAACCATGATCACTCCGACCCCATTCTTTTGGACGATCGGCTGCGAGGCTTGTCCCACCTCGGTCTGTGCCACGATATTGCGTATCGCCGGGGCGATCTGGCTGAGCCGCAAATGGCCTTCGCTCGAAAGTTGCTGAGATCCCTTCTCCTTGCCGCGCTTCAGCATCTCCTCGCAATTCTTAGCGCTTGCCTTGGCGCTCACCGCTTCACCCAGGGCAGCCCGACGCATAGCTTCGCTCGCCTGCGCCGGCAGCGGAAAGACGACCTGCACCAAATGCAGTACCGCCTCATCACCGCCCGGATCCGAGCGGCCCGTGCGGCGGTCGAGAACGAGCAACAGGTAATAGCCCGCCCCGCTGCGAATCGGCGGCGACAACTCTCCGGGGCGCATTTGGGCGACCGCTTTGGCAAGATCGGGGCTGAGTTGCTCGGGACGCAGCCAGCCGAGGTCGCCGCCCACCGCGGCGGTCGGGGATTGCGAGAATTGCTGGGCGACTGCTGAAAACCGAGCGCCGGTTTTCATCTGCTCGATGAGCCGCTCCGCCAATCGGCGCATTTCGTCGTCCTGCTGAGGATTATCGACTGCGAGGAAAATCTCAGCGACCCTGCTCTGCGGCTCATTGGCGCTCTCTTTGAGGCGCCTCGACGCATCGTCAATCTCCTCGTCGGAAACCATATTGGTTTGCGAGACGAGCCGCCGCACCAGTTTCGCCCATACAATCGACGCGGTGAGCTGCTCGACGAGCGCCTCCCGCTCGATGCCATGCGCCTTTAAGACCGCATCCAGCTGATCGGGTTGCATGTTGTTTTGCTTTGCGATCTGCGAGATTGCCTTCTTGATCTCTTCATCAGTGGCGGTGACGTTTTGCTTTTTTGCCTCTTGCATTTGGAGCTTTTCGTCAACGATCGTCCGCAATACTTGGCCAGCGATGCGCCGCCGGGTTTCCTCGGAATCCGGAAAGTTCGAGGAGAGCATGACCATCCTGAGGCGGGATTGCAGGTCCGCGACTGAGATAACCTCATCGTTGACGACTGCAGCAATGCGGGTTTCAGCAATTTCACCCTGGGGTTGAGCAGCAGGCGGCTGCGCCGGGCCACGATGCGCCGGCGCGGGCATCGCAGTGTTCGAGAAGCCGGCGAGTCCGATCAGCAACACGCCAAGCCAACGAGTCAAGGTCATCGATGACAAACCTGCGCCACAAAGATGCCGGCACGAGTCTACACCCTCGCGTCGACAATGTCGCTCGCAAGCATCATTCCGCGGCGCTCGTTCGAAAGCCCACATAGTCGCTCGAAAATGAGCCGATCCATGCTTTACGACCCGATGTAACGGCACCAGATAGGGCTCGAATGCGTCGTAGTGGTTTGCGCAAGAAAGGAGAGCTAATGCCTGCTGGTGAAAGGCGCTGTTCGTGGCGCCGAATGGTCGTCGCCGGTGCTCTTGCCGCACTTGCCGGGTCAGCCGCGTACGCAAAAGACGCTCCTACCTCCGTCAAGGAGGCAGAACAATACATCGCACGAGGAGATCTCAAGGCCGCCGAGATCGAGTTGCGCGACGCGATCCGCGCCGCGCCGCAAGATCCCGTACTGCGTGCACGTCTCGCGGAGGTGTATCTGCAGGAAGGTGATGCACAATCGGCTGAGCGGGAGGCGCGCGCAGCCCGCGAGCGCAAGGGCAACGAGGCCGATTACTTGCCGGTGCTAGCGGACGCGATGCTCGGCCAGGGAAAATTCGCTGAGCTCATGGATTTGGTGCAGCCGGGTAATCGCGATCCGCTTCTCGAGAGCAAGGTCAGAACAGCGCTCGGTACCGCAGCTGCGGGTCTGGGCGATCAAGCCAAGGCTGAGACGCTATTGGGCGAGGCGGTCAAGCTCGATCCCAGCGCCGCGAGGCCGAAAATTCAACTTGCACGGCTGGTCAACGGAACCAAACCGGCTGAGGCTGACAAGCTGATCGACGAAGCGATCGCCGCCAGCCCGCGCTCGGCCGAAGCGCTGCAGATTAAAGGCGAGATGCTCGCTAGCCGGGGCGACCGCGACGGCGCCATCCGACTCTTCAATGAGGCACTCAAGATCGACCCCAAGAATGTTGCAGCTCAGTTGAGCCGGGCCGATGTCAACATCGCGCTAGGGAAATACAAGCTGGCTGACGAAGACATCGATTCCATCTTGAAGGTTTATCCTGATCATTTCATGGCCAATTACTTGCGAGGAGTGGAACTCGCCAAGCAGGAGAAATATGCGGAGGCCGATCGGATATTCGATCGCCTGAGCCCAGACTTCGCTGGATTTTGGCCAGGTTACTATGCGCAGGGAGTAACGAAGCTCAAGCTCGGACAATACGCCCAGGCGGAAACCAGTTTGGGCAAATTCCGCGCTCATAACCCCGACGACCTGAAGGCCGCTCAGCTGATCGCGACCGCCGCGTTAAACCAGCGGGCGCCATCGCGGGCGATCGATTACCTCAAACCGTTCGCCGACAAATCGACAGCGGATGCAGCAACATTGGCGATTCTCGGGAATGCCTATATCGCGGATCGCAAGCCCGACCTCGCTTTGCAGCAATTCCAAAAGGTCGCCGCTCTCGATCCGGATAACCCGGGCGTCAAGACACAACTCGGAGTATCCCAGATCGATGCCGGTCGCAGCGAGCAAGGTCTCGCCACGCTACAACAAGTGTTCGGTACCGAGGCGGGTGCACCACTCGCCGGACCTGCGCTCGTGTCTACGGAATTGCGTGCGGGGCGGCTCGACAAGGCGGCGGAAGTCGCCGCCGCGCTTATCAAGCGCGATGCCAAGAACCCAATCTACCAGACACTGCTTGGGGAAGTCCGCACCGCGCAGAAGGATTATTCCGCGGCCGAGATCGCGTTCCGAGAGGCATTAGCGCTCAACCCTGACCTGACCGCCGCCACGCGCGATCTGGCGCAGCTCTACATGGTGACGGGTCGGGCGGACGAGGCACGAAACCTCTATAATCAATTGCTTGGCAAAGATCCCAATGGGGTTAGCGCCCTTCTCGGTCTCGCGGAAACCTACATAGCCCAGCAGAAGTGGACGGAAGCAATCGATGCCATAAACCGCGCCCGCACGGCGGCGCCGAATGATCCGGCGCCTGGGCTCAAGCTAGTCAGCGTGTACGAAAAGCGCCAGGATTGGCCGAATGCGAAGGCCGTCGCCGCGGAACTCGCTGCGCAATTCCCGGGAGATGCCAACATCCTCGACACTCAAGGCCAAGCCCAGCTCGCGGCTGGTGATACGAACGGTGCGATTTCGAGCTTTAAGCGAGCCTACGAGCTTGCGCCAAGTTCCGCACCGGCCCTGTCGCGTTATCTCGCCGCGCTCAACGGAGCCAAATATTTCACCGAAGCCCGCGGCGCGTTGCAAGAAGCCGTCGCGCGCGATCCTCGGAATTCATCCCTGAAGGCTGATCTGATCAGGGTCGAAGGAGAAACAAGCGGTGTTGATGCAGCCGTGGCCAAAGCCCGAGCCTTGGCTGCCGCCGATCCTGAGAACAACGTCTACGACTTGGTATCGGCCGAGCTTTACGAAAAAGCCGGACGTATCCCAGAGGCGATTGCTCTGCTCCAAAAGGCGACAGCAGCAAAGCCCTCTGATGACGCCCTGACGATCGCCCTGGCTCGGGTCTACTACCGTTCGGGAGACTTTTCTAAGGCCGAAGGTGTGTTGGCGCCCCGGCTCAAGAATGAGCCGGACAGCAGAGCCATAAGCACGGCCCTCGCGCAGCAATATTGGGCAACCGGCCGCGCGCAGGATTCCAAAAAACTGTTTGGCGACCTCATCACACGGGAGCCGAACGACGTCGCCGCTCTCCTGGGACTTGCCGAAATCGCTACGGCAGAGAGGAATTGGCCAGCCGCGGCGGGTTATCTCGACCGCGCGCGCGCAGCCGCGCCGAATGACCCGGCGCCCGGCGTCGCACTGATCAATCTGGAGCTCGCTCGTCAGGACATGAAGAACGCGGTGGCGACGGCAAACCAGATTGCCGAACAATTTCCGTCCAATTTCGATGTTCTCGGGACCAAAGCGCGGGCTCAAGCTGCGGCTGGCGACAGCGAAGGAGCGACCGCCACCTATAAGCTTCTTTATGGGCTCTTCCCCAACTCCACCCCGGCCATGAGCGCTTATGTTGCCCGGCTCAAAGAGGCAAAGGAGCTTTCGCAAGCCCAAACGATCCTCCAGGCCGCCCTGGCGCGTGATCCGAAGAGCGATGCTGTGAAAGCCGACCTGATAAGAATGGAAGCCGACATCGGCGGCATGCGCGCCGGCTTGGCAAAGGCGCGCGATTTCGCCAGGGAAGACCCCGGAAATCCGCTCTATGACATCATTTCTGCGGAATTGTATGAGAAAGCCGGAAGGCGGGACGAGGCGGTCGATCTACTCAAGACGGCGGTCGCTGCCCATCCCGCGGACGATGCCCTGGTTGCGGGTTTATCGGCTTTGTATGCTCGGACGGGCGAGGCCGGCAAGGCGGCGTCGGTCTTGAATACCCGACTGCAGAGCGATCCAAAGGATGTGACGATCCGTTCGGCCTTGGCCGCTTTCTACTTCGAACAAAGGAAATACGACGAATCAATTGCCGAATACGGACGCGTTATAGCGGAACATCCGGTCGATGCGGTGGCGCTTAACAATTTGGCCTGGCTTTACCAGCAGAAGGGGGATCTGGCAAAAGCGCGCGGTTTAGCTGAGCAGGCGGTTGCTGCCGCTTCGCAGACCACTCGGCCTGCACCTCAGATCTATGGCACGCTGGGATGGGTCTTGTTGGCCCAGGGCGAGGCCGACAAGGCGCTAATATACCTGAGCGCCGCGAGCCTCTCGGCTCCGAAAAACCCCGATATCCAATACCATCTGGCCGTCGCCCTCAACCGGCTCGGACGGACGGCTGACGCGCGGGCGCGGCTGGAGACATTGCTCGGCTCAGGGGTGACATTCTCCGACAGACCCGACGCGGAGGAGCTATTGCAGCAATTGAAGCGAGGCTAGTGGTAAGAAAGCTGACACTCGGTCCCTTCTCGATCTCACCGGAGCTCCTCTCAAGGGTACCATCCCTTGCGTCCTATCCACGAGAGGCCGGTGTCGCCGGCCGGCGGGTCACGAAAAAAGAGCGGCGCCCGGAGGCGCCGCTTCAGCAAGGAATTGATCCGATCTGTTAGGCGGCTTTGCGATGCCGGCGGGCTAAGCCAAAACCGACCAGGGCGGCCCCGAGGAGAGCCAGTGATGTCGGCTCCGGAATGGAGGTGGTGGTGGAGGTGGTGGTGCTGGTACCGAGCGACGAAATGCTCACTGACCACGATTCCGTCACGAACGAGCCCGCGCTGCACATGGCCGGGCCCGCAGTAGCCGGCGAGCACGAACCATTGGCCGTCCAAGAGGCAACATAGGCCGTCGGGGAGAAGCCGGCGCCGGTAACGGTTCCGTTTATGGTGAGCGCCAGCGCATCAGTGCCGACGCCGCTACTTACGGCCAGCGGGGTTCGCGTGAGGCCCGTAATGGAGCTTATCGTGAACGTGAAGCCACCATATGTGTAGACCGTGCCGGAGGTCGCGGTGGTGGTAAAGGTCGACGCAGTTGCCGCTGGGGTAAGATTGCAGGTCGGACTTGCGGTCGTGAAGGCGCCCGAGCAGGAGTTCGCCGTCGGTGTAGTCTGCGTGATGGTCGTCAACTGGCTCACGATCGACGTCGACGGAGGGGTCGGAACGGTAAGAGCGCCGTCCGACATCGAGATCGCGCCGTTGATGAACTGTGCGTGCGCGGTCGGCATAGCCAAGCAGAATGGGAGGACCGCAACCCCAAGGGCAACTCCGCATTTTTTGGCAGTTCCAAATTTTTTCATCTAGATCTCCTCGTCAAGGGCCTTCGGTCGGACGGCCGCATTATCGTAATGATTTGTAGCAAACACCGTGCCACAACAAATTATTAAGGAATTCCATATCGTTAGAAGATTACGCCAAGCCCACTTTGCCAGAGGTGTAAAGTTTTCCGACAGCGTCTTTGCAAGTTCGTTAAGCTGATTCACCAGAGAATTAAGGATTACAATGGTTAACGACGATTTACCCAGCCGCCGATGATGTAAGAAATTCCGACACCCCCTTAGGGGGCCTTGCCCCTGCTTTCAGCGAGGGGCGGACGTGTCTTGCGGCCAGACCCCTGTTTGGGCGACATCAGGCGGTAGTCGCGCATCTCCTCGGTGGCGGTCTCTGCATGCGTTGGGGTGTAAAAAATTCCGACACCGGAAGAACAGGCCTCGATCGGCGCCATAGGGTGCAGCAGCACACGGCCAAGATGGCCAACGGGGGGTCGGAGCCCGGCTCTTGCGGCGGGCGACCCGGATCGGCAGGCCGAGAGTTGGGACTGGCTGAAGGGGTGAAACCCCGGTCAGCATTTCGACGCGGAGACGACCGGGGCTGGACGGCACGACGATGGTTCGCCGCAGCAAAAAAGCGGTATCATGGCGTTCCGATAAGCTACGGCGTCGATCATGGTATCCCACCATAGCGAGCAGAACACTTTTAGCGATCGCATCAACCAGGTCGTGGACGCCGCCTTTGCTCACCACGAGGCCGGGGAACTCGAGCAGGCGGAGGCGCTCTATCGCCAAGCGCTGGCTGAAGACCCGGAGCACGCCGAGGCGCTGCATCTTCTCGGGCTCATCGCCTATCAGCAGGGCAATTCTCCGAAGGCGATCGAGCTGATAAGTCGCGCGCTCCCGGAACTGGATGACCTGCCGGAGGCGCATCTGAACCTCGGTAACGCCTTGCGGGAAGTGGACCGGTTGGCTGAGGCGGTGGGCTGCTACCGGCGGGCGATCGGCCTAGACCCCGACTATGGCATGGCGCACAGCAATCTCGCCCGCGCGCTGAACGACCAGGGCCTTTACGAAGCTGGGCTAGAGAGTTCCAAGCGTGCCGTCGAGCTGATCCCGGACTTCCTAGGGGCGCAGGTCAACTGCGCCGCCGCCCTCATGGGCCTCGAGCGTTTTCGGGAAGCCGAGTTTCCGTTGCGCCGGGCCGTCGAGTTGGCGCCGGATAAGCCGGAGGCTCACCGCGACCTCGCCGAGATCCTTCGGAAACTTGAGCGCCTCGATGAGGCGGTTGCTAGCTATCGGCGGGCGTTGGATCTAGACCCGGCTTATGCCCCGGCCCACCTTAGCCTCGGCAACGCCCTGAAGACTCAGGGAAAGCTGAATGAGGCCATAGCCTGCTTCGAACGCGCCGCAGCGCTCGACCCCGATGACGCCGACGCATTGGCGTCTTGGTTCCGCGAAACGCAGAATATCTGCAATTGGTCCGGCTATCGCGAGGCCGAGGCGCGAGTGCGACGGGCGATCGGGGCACAGTCGTCGGTCAACGCGCCCCTCAACCTGCTGGCTCTCGCATCGTCGCCGGAGGAGCAGCTCGCCTGCGCCCGCCGGGTGGCCGCAAAAATCGCCGCGCCCGCCGCCGCATTGCCGCGCGTGCAGCCCAGGGCAGGCGAGCGGGTCCGGCTCGGCTATCTATCCGCGGATTTTCGCCAGCATCCGGTAGGGTTTCTCATCGGCGGGCTGATCGAGCGCCACGACCATCGGCGTTTCGAAGTCGTCGGCTACTCCTGCGGTCCGGATGACGGCAGCGCGATGCGCGCTCGCCTCGCGGGCGCGTTTGATCGGTTCGTCGATGTCAGGGTCACGTCGGACCCATTGGCGGCTGAACGGATCAATGGCGACGGTGTCGACATCCTGATCGACCTGACGGGTTACACCGCACACGGGAGAACTGCGATCCTCGCATACCGGCCGGCGCCAATCCAGGTGAACTATCTCGGCTTTCCCGGCACGATGGGAGCAGAGTTTATCGACTATATAATCGTCGACCGCTTTCTCGCGCCGATGGAACACCAACCTTTCTACACGGAGAGGCTGGTACAGCTGCCGAACTGCTACCAGCCGAACGAAGCTGTACAAGCGGTCACCGCCCGGAGGCCGTCGCGCTTCGAATGCGGCCTGCCTGAAGAGGGCTTTGTCTTCTGCTGCTTCAACACGAGCTACAAACTCACGCCGACTTTTTTCGATGTCTGGATGCGCTTGCTGAACGCTGTGCCGGGGAGCGTGCTGTGGCTCGTCGCTTCACACGCCCTCGTACGAGATAATCTCCAGCGCGAGGCGGGGCGCCGGGGTGTCGCGCCCGAACGGCTGGTCTTTGGAGCTCCGGTTTCGCGGCCGGAGTATCTCGCGCGCCTCGGCCTGGCCGACCTGTTTCTCGATACCTTGCCCTACAACGCGGGTGCGACCGCCAGCGATGCGTTGTGGGCCGGCCTGCCGGTACTGACCTGTAGTGGCTCAACTTATGTCGGGCGGATGGCTGGCGCTCTGCTGACGGCCGCCGAGCTCCCGCAGCTGATCACCACCTCGCTGGAGGCCTATGAGCGTCTCGCGTTGCGGCTGGCGACCGACCCCGGCCTACTCTCCGGGCTGCGGCAAAAGCTACTATGGAACCGGGCAGCCGTGCCGCTCTTTGACACCGCGCGGTTCACCCGCGATCTCGAAGCTGCATACCAGAAGATGTGGGAAACTTGGAGCGCAGGACGGCCGCCGGTTGCGTTCTCGGTCTCACCGTCCACCCCTATCGATTTCACCTTCCACTGACAATTGACCATTGCCATCTCGGCGTCACAATCCCGGGGTATCCTACATGCTGGATCAGGAGTTCGAAGGCCACGTCCCGCCTCCCCTGTTTCCACCCTGTTCACTGTTTTTGCCACCCTGCAAACGGCCCAAAGCGGCCTTGTTCGAGCGAACCTGGAAGCATTCGTATGATATTGATATATAAGGTTATTTCGCCGAAACACGGCCGCTTTTTCTGGCCGAAATCGGTTTTTCAGCCTGCTTTCCGGAATTTACAGGGGGGCGGAGACTATCAATAAAATATCGCCAGCCACACCGTCGGGACCGCAGGGTCGGTCCAGTCGACCCGGTGGCGGCGATGCGGCGGGATCTCCAGCCAGTCGCCGGGCTTGAGGATCCGCGCCTCGGTCTCGTCGGCGAAGCGCAACCGCGCGGCGCCGGCGAGCAGCAGCACCCATTCTCCTTCGGCCTGGTCGTACCAGAAGCCGGGCGGGCTCGCCTGGCCCTGCGACACGATCCGCTCGATGCGCAGGCCGGGTCTGGTCAACAGTGCATCGAAACGCTCTGCGGCTTTGGCAACGGGGAGTGGCGAGAGGAGATTCACGCGTCTGCCGCAGCGTCGGCGGAGGGCACCGCCGCTAGCACCCCGGTTACCGCGCGCCGCCACCCGGTGTAGCGCTCTTCGCGCTCGGCTGCAGGCATCTGCGGGGCAAAGCGGCGCTCCGGCAGCCATCGCGCGGCGATCGTCTCGGGATCGGGATAGAGGCCCCGCATCACACCCGCCACGTAGGCAGCGCCCCACGCGGTGGTCTCGACCAAAGCCGGCCGGTCGACATTTGCCGGCAAGATATCGGCGAGAAACTGCATCGTCCAATCGCTCGCCGCCATCCCGCCATCGACACGCACCGCATCGACCGTGATCCCGGCATCGGCTGCCATCGCCTCGATCAGGTCGCGGGTCTGGTAGCCCACCGCCTCGAGGACCGCCCGGGCGATCTCGGGCAGACCGCACTCAGCCGTCAGGCCGAGCAGGCCACCGCGGGCGTGCGGCGACCAGTGGGGTGCCCCGAGCCCGACAAAGCCGGGGACAAGATAGAGCCGCTGCAGCGGGTCGGCCCGCGCGGCGAGCCCCGACATTTCCGCCGGGTCCGCGATCGCACCGAGCCGGTCGCGCAGCCATTCTACCGCAGCGCCGGCGACGAAAATGCTGCCCTCTAGGGCATAGGCCATCTCCCCGCCCAGCCGATAGGCGATCGTCGTCAGCAATTGGTGACGCGAGGCAGTCGGCTCGCCGCCGATATTGAGCAGGGCAAAGGCTCCTGTGCCATAGGTCGTTTTGATCATGCCGGGGCGGAAGCAGGCCTGGCCGATTGCCGCCGCCTGTTGGTCGCCGGCCATCCCGGCGACCGGGATCGCCGCGCCAAACAAATCCGGTATCGCGATACCGTAGTCCGCGCCCGTATCGAGCACCTCAGGCAATATCTGCGGCGGGATCGCGAACGCGTCGAGGAGCTCCTGGTCCCAGGTGAGGCGCCTGATGTCAAACAACATCGTGCGCGCGGCGTTGGTCACATCGGTGGCATGACGCCGGCCTCCGGAAAGCCGCCACAACAGAAAACTGTCGATCGTTCCAAAGGCGATCTCGCCCGCACGAGCGCGCTCGCGGAGCCCCGGCACACGATCGATCAACCAGCGGATTTTTGAGGCGGAAAAGTAGGGGTCGACCACGAGCCCGGTGCGCTGCGCGACGGTTGCCGCCAGACCCTCTGCGCGCCAGTGCTCGCACAGCGCTGCCGTCCGGCGATCCTGCCAGACGATCGCGTTGTGCACGGGGCGGCCAGTCGCGCGCTCCCACAGAACAGCGGTCTCGCGCTGGTTGGCGATGCCGACGGCGGCAATCGGGCCGTCGGCGGCCGCGATCGTTTCGCGACAGGTCGACACGACGCTCCGCCAGATCTCCTCGGGATCGTGCTCGACCCAGCCCGGTCTCGGATGCAATTGGGTCAGCGCGATCTGCGCGCCGCTTCGGGCCCGCCCGGCCATGTCGAACAGGATCGCACGGGTGCTCGTCGTGCCCTGGTCGATCGCCAGGACATAAGCCTCGCTGCCCATGAGGTAGAGCCTTTGCGTGCCGGCGGCGGCGGGGTGAAGAGAGAGAGTTGGGGGCTTGGCGGGCCTGGCGGCGACCGACTCTTCCGCCGCTTGAGCGGCAGTACCATAGGCGCTGAGGGTTTTCACGGCCGAGTTCGGGATGGGATCGGGTGTTTGGCCCCTCGCTATGGCCACCAGGCCGGCGAAGCTCCTGGGGTGTGAGGGTGGGTGCGAGGGGAGAAGTGTCTGGAGCCGCGTGGGGCTGGGCGCTGCACGCGGGCGGTGGTGCGGCGCGGGAGGTACCGCGCGTTGGGATCAAGCCGATCGAGCGATTAGTACCGGTCAGCTGCGGGGATTGCTCCCTTTCCACCTCCGGCCTATCGACGTGGTGGTCTACCACGGCTCTTGGCGAGACCTGGTTTTGAGGAGGGTTTCCCGCTTAGATGCGTTCAGCGGTTATCCCGTCCGCACTTAGCTACCCGGCGGTGCGGCTGGCGCCACAACCGGTCCACCAGAGGTGCGTCCCTCCCGGTCCTCTCGTACTAGGGAGAGCGCCTCGCAAGTCTCAACACCCACGGCAGATAGGGACCGAACTGTCTCACGACGTTCTAAACCCAGCTCACGTACCGCTTTAAATGGCGAACAGCCATACCCTTGGGACCGGCTTCAGCCCCAGGATGCGATGAGCCGACATCGAGGTGCCAAACGACGCCGTCGATATGGACTCTTGGGCGTCATCAGCCTGTTATCCCCGGCGTACCTTTTATCCGTTGAGCGATGGCCCTTCCACGCGGGACCACCGGATCACTATGGCCGACTTTCGTCTCTGCTCGAGCTGTCGCTCTCGCAGTCAGGCGGGCTTGTGCCATTGCACTCAGCAGCTGATTTCCGACCAGCCTGAGCCCACCATCGCGCGCCTCCGTTACGCTTTGGGAGGCGACCGCCCCAGTCAAACTACCCGCCATGCAGGGTCCCGGGCCCGGGTTCACGGGCCGCGGTTAGATGCCAGAGACCACAAGGGCGGTATTTCAAGGATGCCTCCACCCCAACTGGCGCCAGGGCTTCATCGGCTCCCGCCTATCCTACACATGCGATCCCTAACACCACTGCAAAGCTGTAGTAAAGGTGCACGGGGTCTTTCCGTCTGACCGCGGGAACTCCGCATCTTCACGGAGAATTCAATTTCGCTGAGCCGGTGTTGGAGACAGCGGGGAAGTCGTTACGCCATTCGTGCAGGTCGGAACTTACCCGACAAGGAATTTCGCTACCTTAGGACCGTTATAGTTACGGCCGCCGTTTACCGGGGCTTCGATTAGGAGCTTGCACCCCGCCTCTTAACCTTCCGGCACCGGGCAGGCGTCAGACCCTATACGTCGCCTCGCGGCTTCGCAGAGCCCTGTGTTTTTAGTAAACAGTCGCCACCCCCAACTCTGTGCCCCCCACCCCTGGTTGCCCAAGGATGGGGCCCCCTTCTCCCGAAGTTACGGGGGCATTTTGCCGAGTTCCTTCAACACCGTTCTCTCAAGCGCCTGGGTATGCTCTACCAGTCCACCTGTGTCGGTTTCGGGTACGGTCTGTGATGCCGGCGCTGTTTCCCGGAAGTCCCAGGCCGCCCTGTCAATCCGATCAGACAGAACGACTTTCGGCCTTCGTCGCGCTCCGGCAGGCGGAGGAATATTAACCCCCTTCCCATCGGCTACGGCCTTCGCCCTCGCCTTAGGGGCCCGGCTAACCCTGCGCGGATTAACCTTGCGCAGGAACCCTTGGACTTTCGGCGTGAGGGTCTCTCACCCTCATTACCGCTACTCATGTCAGCATTCGCACTTCCGATGCCTCCAGCAGCGCTCGCGCGCCACCTTCGCCGGCCTACGGAACGCTCCGCTACCGCTCCAGGTGTCAGGAACCAGGGGTCAGGGGTCAGGATGAACGCGACCAACTGGCGTAGAGACCCTGCAACATCTTGCTGATCTCGACGTAGTCGGCCATCCATCGCCGTCCCACGACGTCCTCGATATAGCCGAGATCGATGCAGTAGCGCAGCCACAGCTGCCTCTCGTCACTGCTGCCGATCGCGACCGTCAGGTAGCGCCGGTACTCCGCCGCAGAGCGGCTCTGCTTGGCGACGCCTTCGGCGAGATTGGCGCAGACCGATTTTGACGCGCGACGGAGCTGATCCGCCAGCGCGAACTGTTCGATCCGCGGCAACTCCAGGCTGGCCCGATGCACTTCCAACGACACCCGATAGGCGCGGCGAAACACTTCGAGGTCTTCGACCCGCTCTATCCTCTCTTGCATCCTCGACCTTCCTGGTTCCTGACTCCTGGTTCCTGACACCTGAAACCCGCAGCTTCGGTGCGCGGCTTGAGCCCCGTTACATTTTCGGCGCCGGACGGCTGATAGACCAGTGAGCTATTACGCTTTCTTTAAAGGATGGCTGCTTCTAAGCCAACCTCCTGGTTGTCTTGGCCTTCCCACATCCTTTCCCACTTAGCCGCGACTGGGGGACCTTAGCTGGCGGTCTGGGCTGTTCCCCTCTCGACGACGGACCTTAGCACCCGCCGTCTGGCTGCCGCTCTCCGCTCGCCGGTATTCGGAGTTTGGTTGGGTTTGGTAAGGCTCGCGCCCCCCTAGCCCATCCAGTGCTCTACCCCCGGCGGCGAGCAAGCGACGCTCTACCTCAATAGATTTCGCGGAGAACCAGCTATTTCCGAGTTTGATTGGCCTTTCACCCCTAGCCACAAGTCATCCCCTACTTTTGCAACAGTAGTGGGTTCGGTCCTCCAGTGCGTGTTACCGCACCTTCAACCTGCCCATGGCTAGATCACCCGGTTTCGGGTCTGATCCCGGTAACTCGGACGCCCATTTCGGACTCGCTTTCGCTGCGCCTCCACCTATCGGCTTAAGCTTGCTACCAAGACCAACTCGCTGACCCATTATACAAAAGGTACGCCGTCAGTTGGGTGATCCGAGGATCACCCGACCTCCGACTGCTTGTAGGCATCCGGTTTCAGGAACTCTTTCACTCCCCTCGTCGGGGTGCTTTTCACCTTTCCCTCACGGTACTGGTGCACTATCGGTCACTGAGGAGTATTTAGGCTTGGAGGGTGGTCCCCCCATCTTCAGACAGGATGGCTCGTGTCCCGCCCTACTCGAGGACCCTTGTCCCGGTTTCCCGTACGGGGCTGTCACCCGCTGCGGCCCGCCTTTCCAGGCGCTTCCGGTACCAAAGACAATGGCCACTGGCCTGTTCCGCGTTCGCTCGCCACTACTGACGGAATCTCGGTTGATGTCTGTTCCTCCGGCTACTGAGATGTTTCAGTTCGCCGGGTTCGCCTCCTGCACCTATCGAATTCAGCACAGGATACCCTTGCGGGTGGGTTGCCCCATTCGGAGATCCCGGGATCACCGATTGCTCGCATCTTCCCCGGGCTTTTCGCAGCGTGCCACGTCCTTCATCGCCTCTCAGTGCCAAGGCATCCACCAGATGCCCTTGTTTCGCGCTTGATCACCGCATCGCCGTCACCGGCGATGCCGCACCACCGCCGCG
>CAVPFL010000007.1:762500-1025660 GCA_963703745.1 uncultured Alphaproteobacteria bacterium
CAGCGTTCGGCGATGAGGCCGAGCGCCGCACTTGCGACGCCGAGCCCAGCCACGATCCCACCGGCCACCCCTCCGAGCAACAGGCCACAGAAGCTCGCGAGCGCGGGAACTGCGAAGCCAGCGATCCGGGCGATGCGGCGCAGCCGCCTCTGGTGCTTGCGGGCGATGCGGAAGCCCATCTCCTTTAGCAGGTAATTCTCCTCAGTATGCGGCGCCTCCAGCATGCGCACTCGGCCGCGGCTGCCGAGGGAGGTCGCACTCGCAACGGTGCTCCGCGCCGAGGTAGTGTCAATCAGACGCCAATACTGCTCCTTCATCCACCAGGCGCCGAGTACAACGATCAAGGTCAGCAGCGCGATACCAGCGTAGCGCGCTGACCAAAGGCGGATCAAAACATCAAGAATTAGGCATCCGCTCATCAGCGCCAGGGCCAAATAGTTTGGCACGACCCATTGGTTGTGCCATTGATGGATTGGTTTCAACGATGCGTAAATCATGCCTGTGGAATAGGTCGTCGCCGCCGCAAGCGCCGCCGCGAGTACCCCGCAGAGGCCAATCAGACCCTGAGTCGTGCCAAAGAAGACCCAGCCGATACCGAAAATTGCGGCTGCCAGCAAGGTCAACACCGCGAGAATGCCTTCGCGCGACAACCAGGACGATCGCCATTGCGAGAAGGCGCGCCAAGCTCGCTCGGGCCGACCGAGATGAAAGGCCGACGATGCCAGCCCGCCAACGGCGAACAGCGCCGCGACGGCGAGCGCCGCACAGCCGAAGGTTTCGCTAGGCGGCAATAAGCCGAGCGGCGCGCCGAGCCCGAGCAAAGTCAAGAGAGCGAAGCCGGCACCCGATGCAGTAGTGAAAAACACGATTGAGAATGCCGGATGCATGCGTGGCCCCCGAACGCGCTCTCCCTCAACCTCACAGAGGCCGCTTCAGCCACCACGCGCGGCGGGTCGAAGCGAGTTCCCCAATGAGGTCATCGCGCCTGACCCTCAGACCCGGGACGCGCCCTGTAGCGCAGTATCCCAGGCGCGCGGGGAAGCGACACCAGGTTCTCGAGTAGCGGAAAGGAGGGCGCCACTGTATGGTCCTCGCCGGGCGCCACTCGATCGATCTGCACCCGCAAATCATACCAGGCCGCCTGGCCGGTAATGGGGTCGGCATTGGCATAACTGTAGTTCCCATCCGGTGGGAGAAGCTCCGAGATCAAATGGTTGAGCAGGAATGCTTTCCGGAACTCGGGGGCAGCCGGATCAAGGTGCCAGGCGCCAGCACGCTTGCCGATTGCATTCCAGGTCCACACCGTATCCCGGTTGACCCCGTCCATCAGCTTAGTCGGGACGCGAATCCGGCCCTGACGGCTCGACAGCCAGACCCAGTCGTCTTCCGCGAGGCCGAGCGCCCGCCCGGTCGCGCGGTTGATGAACAGCCGATTGTTGCCGAGGATCTGCCGCAGCCAAGCATTCTGCGAGTGCCAAGAATGGTACATCTGCATCGGCCGCTGAGTCAGCGCGTGCAGGGGAAAGCCCGCGCCGTCGATCCGCGCTTCTTCGAACGGCGTATACCAGAACGGCAGCGGATCGAAGTAGGTCGCGATCCGTTCGCGATGCGTCTCCGGCGGTACCACCCTCCCATGCCCGCGGCCGGCGAGGCGGAAGCGCTGAAGCGGCTCGACATAGAGCTGCAATATGATCGGGTCGGCGGTATCGATGAATCCCATCGCGACCGAGGTTTCGAGATAGGCTTTGTTGGCGTGCTTGAAATACCTCTGGTCTTCGGGCAGCTCATGCTTCCAAAAACAACCGTTCGCAACATAGCGCTCGAGCTGACGGGGGTTGGGAGCGCCATAGCCCGCCTGCTCGCCCTCGGCGCCGCGCCAGCCGCCGAGCGGCCCGATGCCAGGCCGGCGCTCGTGATTGACGATGTAGTCGGGGTAGCCTCCCGGATAACGCGGTGCGCCTTCCGCCGTGGTAAAGCCAGGCAACCCGAGCCGGGCGCCGATTTCGATCAGCACGTCCTGAAACGGCCGAACGTCGCGGTCCGGAGCGACAATCGGTTGACGGATAGCATCGGCCGGCCCTTCGACCCCGCCGATCGGGCGATCGAGGAGCGAAATGCAATCCCAGCGTTCTAGATAGGTCGTGTCCGGAAGCACAAGGTCGGCGTACGCGACCATCTCGGAGTAATAAGCATCTGAATAAATGATCCGCGGGATACGGTAGCCGCCCGTGGAGGGATCCTTGTCGGTCAGCATTCGCATCGTCTCAGCGGTGTTCATGGCCGAGTTCCAGGCCATGTTGGCCATATACATGAAGAGGGTGTCGATTTGGTACGGATCGCCCTTCCATGCATTGGCGATGACCATCTGCATCATGCCGTGCGCGGCGATCGGGGCGTCCCAGGAGAAAGCCTTGTCAATGCGGATGGCTCGGCCTTCGCCATCGATGATCAGATCCTCGGGGGAGAGCGGATAGCCAAGCGGCACCCCGGGGAGCGGTTTTCCGGGGTCGATCTGCCCAGGTTTGCCCGCGGGTTTCGGCCCGGGCGGGCACGGCTTCGGGTGCGGCGACTTATAGCGCCACCCGCCCGGCACATCGATTGTGCCGAGGAGCAACTGTAGCAAATGTAATGCGCGACAGGTCTGGAACCCGTTCGAATGGGCGGAGATCCCGCGCATCGCGTGTATCGACACCGGGCGGCCGCGCATCGAATCATGGCGGCGTCCAGCCCAGTCTGTCCATGGCACGGGGAGCTCGATCTGCTCTTCGAAAGCGACACGGGCGAGATCGGTGGCGAGCCGCCGGATTGTCGCGGCCGGGATGCCGCAGGTCTCAGCGACCGCCTCGGGCGCGTAGCAGGAGTCAAGATAGCGCTCGGCCACGAGCTGAAAGACCGGGACTGCGCGTCGGCCGTCAAGCAACGCAGCTTCGCCAACAAGACGAGCGGAGACGCCCTCGGCGATACCGCTCGCAAGCGCTCCAGAAGGCCCGAGCACGAGCGGCTCGCCAGCCTCGCCGCGGGCAAAGAGCCCGTCATCGGCCGCGCCCGGAGCTTGGATCACAAGCCAGGCGGCATTGGTGTAACGAACCAGATAATCGAAATCAACCCGATCGTCTTTGAGCAATTCGTGAACCAACGCGAGCACAAAAAGCCCATCAGTGCCCGGCCTGATCCCAACCCATTCGTCGGCGATCGCCGAATAGCCGGTGCGCACCGGATTTACCGAGACGAACTTTGCGCCGCGACGTCGCAGTCCCGATAACCCGATCTTGATCGGATTCGAATCATGATCCTCGGCAACACCGAACATCATAAAGAACCGAGTGCGTGCCCAGTCAGGTTCGCCGAACTCCCAAAAGCTGCTGCCGAGGGTGTACATCCCGGCCGCCGCCATATTGACCGAGCAGAACCCGCCATGCGCGGCGAAGTTCGGGGTCCCAAATTGCGCCGCCCAATAGCCGGTCAGCGACTGGCTCTGATCGCGGCCGGTGAAGAAGGCAAGTTTCTTCGGGTCGCGGTCGCGGATCGGCGACAGCCACCCCACCGCGGTTGCGATCGCCTCCTCCCATTCGATTTCGCGGAACTGCCCAGAGCCGCGTTCGCCAACCCGTCTGAGCGGCTTTCTCAGCTTCGCCGGGGAGTGCTGCTGCATGATGCCGGACGCGCCCTTGCCGCAGATCACACCGCGGTTGACCGGGTGGTCACGATTACCTTCGATGTACCGGATGTCGCCGTCCTTGAGATGGACTTTGATCCCGCAGCGGCAGGCACACATGTAGCACGTGGTGCACTTGACCTCATCGGATACTTCGGGCGAAGTCTCCACCCTCTGTCGCGGCGAGAAATAATCGCGCATACGATCGCTTAGGTTCATCCCGTCTCACTCGGTTCGATAAGTTCAATCAGGCTCATTGTGGTGTGGTGCTCACAGTTGCGATACAAGCAGTTACGGCTTGCGCAAGGTCTGTCATCAATCCGGTTTGCCGGGTGGCCCGCCATTTTCGACGGGAAGCCCCGCCTGACGATAGAACCGTATAGCCCCCGGATGCAGCGGTACAGAAAGGCCGTCGAATGCGTGTTCGAGCCGCACATCCTTCCCGATCGGATCGTGTCCATCCAGGAGGCGCTGGGTTGCCTCATTCCACAGGGCTTTGGTGATAGCAAAGATCAAGTCGTCGGAGGCGTCGGCGGAGACTATCCAAAGGGCATGGAAGCCAACGGTCGATGTTGCGATGCCGACACCCGGATAAGTATCGGCCGGTATTACAGATCGATCGTAGGGGCCGTATTTTTCTTGCATCTTCGACAAGACATCATCAGGTATCGGAATGAGACGTATCGGCGTGGTCGCCGCGAGTGCGCGAACCGCCGGGATTGGGATGCCGCCGATCAGGAAAATACCCTCAAGGGAACCCTCTGATAGGTCGGCGGCGGCAGTACCGGAGCGCAGGTATTCGACCGACAGATCCTGCTCAGTGAGCCCGCTTGCAGCCAGCACGATGCGAGCATCGGCGAGGGTGCCTGATCCAGTCTGGCCCAACGAGATGCGCCGGCCTTTCAGATCGGCCAATGTCTTAATCGGGCCGTCGCCGCGCACCACCAGGTGGAGGCTCTCGGGGAACAGACTTGCGATGGCCCGTAACTTCTCGACCGGCCCTTGATCGGCGAAGACGCCGTTTCCGGCAAAGGCCCAGCTGACAACATCGGATTGGGCAATCGCGGACTCGATCTGACCGGAAGCGACCATGCGAAGATTCTCTACCGAGCCCTGTGTTGCCTCAGCCACTGCCACCAGTCCCGGGACGCCGCAGCTGCCGCCCTCCTCGCAGGGGAGCGAGTCAGCGGGCTTGGAGATAGCGCTCGCGAGCACCCCGCCAATCTCGAAGAAGCTACCCGCGGTCGCCGCAGCTCCGATGCGGAAGAAACGCGTTTCCTGCGCGCTCGCCGGTGCAATACACCAGAGCAGACTAAGAACGACAAAGGCGGTCCCGATCGAGCCGTGACGTTCAAGACTCAACGTAGAAAACATCGTCTCACCACGTGAGACAGCAATTTCCGAAAACAACACGGATCACCGCGGATTGCAATACCGCATCGAGCGGTTAAAGAACGCGCGGCAAGCCCTAATCGGGCCCCTTCGTCTCGCCGTGCGCTATTCTCGATGGAGACGCTGTCTGGAGAGCCTCCGGATCAAGGGTCTTCTGCGCCACGATCCCGATAATGGCGGTTCCGTAGCGCTCGAGCTTGCTGGCGCCGACACCGGGAATGTTCGCAAGCGATGTCAGCGAGATCGGACGGCGGCGCGCCACCTCGAGCAGCGTCGAATTGTGAAAAATCACATAGGGCGGCAGTTCCTGGCGGCGCGCTTCTTCGAGACGCCAAGCCCGCAACGCCTCCCACAAGGTGCGCGCCACGGGGTCGAGTTCCGTGGTCTCCGCGATTTTGCGATCCGGCTTGGGGCTTTGCCGTGTCGGGCCGCGCGGGTCGAGACGAAGGCGGACCGTTCTTGTACCGCGCAGGATCTCCGCCGCGGCCGGCGCGAGCGCAAGTCCGCCATGGCCGGCGAGATCCGGCAAGGCGAAGCCCTGCGCCACCAGCTGGCGAAAGACCGAAAGCCAGCCGCGGCGATCGAGCTCGGTGCCGACGCCGAAGGTCTTGAGTCGATCATGCTTCAGCCTGACAACGCGCTCGGTCGCGTTGCCGACGAGGACGTCGACGAGATGGTGCGCGCCGAAGCGCTGACCCGTGCGATAGACCGCCGACAGCGCCTTCTGGGCGGCGACGGTTCCGTCCCAGCTCGGCACCGGTGTGCGGCAATTGTCGCAATTCCCGCAAGGCGGGTGATCGCTTTCACCGAAATAACCAAGCAGGACCTGTCGGCGGCAGGAAACCGCCTCGCAGTAGCCGATCAGCGCTTCCATCTTCTGCCGCTCGATGCGACGCTGACGTTCCGTCGCCTCGCTTGCGTCGAGCAGCCGAATCAGGCTCATCACATCGGCGATGCCGTAAGTCATCCACGCATCCGCCGCCACCCCGTCGCGCCCCGCTCGGCCGGTCTCCTGATAATAAGCCTCGAGGTTCTTCGGCGCGTCGAGGTGAGCGACGAAACGAACGTTGGGCTTATCGATCCCCATGCCGAAGGCGATGGTCGCGACCACCACCATCCCCTCCTCCCTCAAGAACCGCTCCTGGTTGCGCTCGCGCACCACGCCATCGAGACCAGCATGGTACGGGAGCGCGTGGCGTCCACGCGCCCGGAGCCACTCGGCGGTCTCCTCAACCGCGCGCCGGGTAAAGCAATAGACGATCCCGGCATCGGCGGGGTGTTCCTCGGAGAGAAATCGCCAGAGTTGTTCGAGCGGATTGAGCTTGGGGACGACCCGGTAGAACAAGTTAGGGCGATCATAGCCGGCGGCGAAGACCCGCGCCTCGGCGAGCTGAAGCTGCGTGACGATGTCGCGGCGTGTCGGACCGTCCGCGGTCGCGGTCAGCGCCAGGAGCGGCACCCCCGGAAAGCGCTCCTTCAGGATCGAGAGCTGCTGATATTCCGGGCGGAAATCATGACCCCATTGGGAGATGCAGTGCGCCTCGTCAACCGCGAAGAGGGCGAGGCGGCAGCAGCAGAGAAGCTCCAGGCAGCGTGGCGTCACTAATCGCTCGGGCGAGACATAAACGAGGTCGAGGGCACCGTCGCGGATCGCGCGTTCGATTTCCGCTGTCTCGCCGGGCGATAGCCGCGAGTTCAACGCGGCAGCGCGCACCCCCGCTTGGCGCAGCCCGTCCACTTGGTCCTTCATCAACGCGATCAGCGGCGAGACGACGACGCCCAAACCGGAGCGCAACAGCGCTGACACCTGATAGCACAGCGATTTGCCGCCGCCAGTCGGCATCAGCACGACAGCATCGCCACCTGTGGTGACGTGCTCGATGATCGTGAGCTGCTCACCTCGGAAGCTATCGAAGCCAAAGACCTCGCGCAACACACCGAGCGGTGTGCGTTCTTTGCTCCCAGACCAGTCAAGAGGCGAGTGCGGCACTCTTTATGCTTCCGTGCAAATAGGCCGATCCCGTCATGAAAGCGGCGCCTTTCGCGAGCCGAACTTATGCCTCACCCGAGCATAGGCTCCAGAACGGTCTTGGGAGCGGCAACTTTCCCCCTCGTTACTCGCTTCGCGACGACCTGTCCCTTGCAAAGCCAATCTCAACTAATCACCTTCAAGTTGGATGCACATCCGCGAGCTCGGCGCCTTGCTGACCCCCCCTGCAACGGCAGCTGCAACGTGGGTGTTCCCGTCCTGCCGCGTCACGAACACCGTGACGGTCCCCCCGGCAAAGCGAGGTAACGTGCTCATTTCCCGTGCAGGTCGAGACCGCGCGAGGCGGTTGCTGGTAGGGAGCGCGATGGCTCTCGGGCTCGGTGTCCTCGGCCTTGCGCCGAGCTCACCGTGCGCGCTTGCGGTCGAACCCGGAGAGGACGCGTCAATGGCGGGCCCCGCCGTTCCCGAGCCCAACGTTGGATCGCCGAACGTGACCCCCTTCCTCGGTAATCCCGAACTCAAGGCGCGTCTCGATGTCCCGGGCAAGTTGACGGTGGCGGGCGAACGGGTGCACGATCAGCTGTTGCGTCGCTTCTATGCCGCCCACGGCTATCAGACGGTATGGACCAGTCGCACGGCGGAAGCGAGCCATCTGTGGAATGCAATCCAGCACGCGGGCAATCAAGGGTTGGACCCGGGTCTTTTCCACAGCTCCGTGATCACCGAGCGTGGCCCGGCGCTGTCGCCGGTCGAGCGCGATTTGCTGCTTTCCGATGCTTTCCTCTCCTATGCCGACGCGCTGTCGCGGGGCGCGATGCCGATCGAAGACCGGGCTGATGACGAGGATCTGACGCCTGAGCCGGTCGACGTCGTCGAGGTGCTCGACGCCGCGATTGCCAGCTCGAATGCGGCGCAGCTGATCGAAGCGCTCGCCCCGTCTTCGTCCGCATACGTGGCGATGCGCCGAGCCTATGCGGAATACCGCGCTGTCGACGAGGGCGGTATTCCGATGCGGGGCTCGGAAGCCCGGAAAAAGCCCGAACGCCTATCAGCGGATCGGAGTCCGGCGGCGGAACGCCGGGCGCGGCAGCTAGCGGTCAATCTGGAGCGGCTGCGCTGGTTGCCACGGCATATGCCTCCGGACCGGGTGGAGGTGAATGCCGCGATCGCGCGGCTCCAACTGTTCCGCAACGACCGGCCGGTATTCACGACGCGGGTCGTCGTCGGCGAAACTGACAAGCAGACACCCGAGTTCCAGTCGACGATAAGTGACATTCTGTTCAACCCACCCTGGAACATCCCTCGCTCGATCGTTCAGAAAGAAATTCTGCCGAGGCTTGCAGCCGATCGGGACTATCTGAGTAGCCACCACATGAGGTGGCGCGCCGGCGGGGCCATTCAGCAGGAGGCCGGGCCGTACAGCGCCCTGGGGCGGCTCAAATTCGAGATGACCGACCGCTACGACGTCTATCTGCACGATACACCGATCAAGTCGCTCTTCCAATCAGCCGATCGCATGATGAGCCATGGGTGCGTGCGAGTCGAAAACCCACGCGTACTCGCGCAACTCCTGCTTGAACAGAGCCCCGAGGCAATCGACAAAGGAATTTCTCGCGGTGACACCAACAGGCGGTCGTTGCCGAGCCCTCTTCCGATTTTCATCGTTTATCAGACGGCCTACGTCGAATCGAATGGTTCGATTCAGTTCCGCTCCGACCCGTATGAGCGCGATGACGAGATTTGGCAGCACCTGACGCGATCGCAACAGCCGCCGCTGGCGCAGGATGCGGCCGCTGGCCAACGGAAAGGGTGATCAATAAAGAGAACAGTTCAACCTGCGTTAAAGATGTAGTTAAGAATTCCGATCAGGCAGGTCAATTTTGGCCGATCGGGGCTTGCATCCCCCGTTAACAATTGTTATGGCCGTCCGCGGGGAATTGGGGGAGTTAGCCATTGCATGCGTCTTCTTTACTAAGCCGCCGCCGCCTTCTCGGCGCGGCAGTGGCCACAGCCGCCGTCGGCATCGTAGCTCCGGTCCCGGCAGTTTCTTTCGCTCCGCGATCGGTTGCGCTCTACAACATCCATACCGGTGAATGGTTGCGGACAGTCTATTGGGCCGACGGTCACTACATTCGGGAGGCAGTCAGGGACATCAACTGGATCCTGCGGGACCACCATTCCGACGAGATCCGGCCGATGGATGCCGGCGTTCTCGACCTACTCGGAATGTTGCGCGATCGGCTCGATACACACGATCCTTTCCTCGTGGTTTGCGGGTATCGCTCGCCGACCACCAATAGGAGTCTCTACCTGCATCACGAGGGCGTAGCGAAATACAGCTATCACATCAAGGGAATGGCCGTCGATCTGCGGTCGGAGCGCCGCGACTTGAGCCAGATCCGCGACGCGGCGCTCAGCCTCAGGTGCGGAGGTGTCGGTTATTATCCGCGCTCGGACTTCGTTCACGTCGATTGCGGACCAATTCGTCGCTGGTAAATCGAGTCCCACGGCGAGCGGCGTTGAGCGGCTGGAAGGCAGCGAATTGTCCGGGGCCACCGCACTCGCTGCGATGGTTTCAGTTCATTGGCCTAGAATCGCCGCTCGGCAAATTCTGCCGAGCGCGGGTGATGCCCGACGATGATCCGCTGGTCGGGTGTCCTCAGCCAAGCCGGCCGCCTTCGCGCGCCAGCACCTGCGCGCGACGCAGAGGCCGCTCCCGACCCGACAATGATATGCGCGAACGCTTCTTCGCCGAGCCGGCGAAAGCGACCTGGCCGCCGGGAAGGTCTCACCTTTGCTGTAAGGGACAGAGCCGTCGATCTCAACCGAGTGATGTTGGACGAGAAAAAGTGCCGGGTTCTTCGCGTCGTCCAAAGAATCCGTCGGGAGTTAGAGTGGTCGGAGTTACCTCGTCCGGGTTGAACCGGACATCCACTAGGCAATTCGTTCCGTTGTGGAGGCAGCATTTATCCTGTGCTGGCGGCGCCGAAGTGAAAGGATCGCTAAGGCGCCGAGAGCGGTCAGCCCCAAGGTGGACGGCTCGGGTACCGCGGCGGGCACGTCAAAGGTGACGGTCAGTTCCGGCGCGAGTTCTGGATCCAATGTCGTGTCGAACGCCCGGAACGAGGTTGGGACAGCTTCACTGTCGTTCTTGAGTAACCACCCGAAATTTGGCAAGGTGCCATCGAGCCAGCCTTGCACATCCGAAACCATCTGCGCTGTTGCGCCCCACGTATAGGTCCCGAGCACGTTTGAGACGAGTGTGTCAGCGCTCTCGGTGGAACTAAAATCACCTCCCCCACCGGGGGTGAGCCATGGGGTGCCTGCTACAGGAGGCCCTAAGGCGGTCACTCTTGAAGAATTCCAGGTTGCGTCGCCAACGTTCGGTGGGAAGCCTTGCCCGGTGCCACTGAAGCTAGGGAAGCTGCCCGGCGGGTTGGGAGTAGTCACCCCGTTGGTGCCGCCCGCCCAGTTGGTTGTGACGTTGAAAAGGCGGATAGTCCGCGGCGTCGGATCTCCCGGGTTGACTCCCCCTGAACCAGCTACCTGACCGAGAACTAAACTCGATCGTGGCGTCGGAGGGCAAAGAGCCAGCGATATTAAATTCAATCAATCCGCGCTTTGGGTTTCCCGCTCCATCGGAACCGACAAAGATACCGGGGCCTGAACTGGAATTATTATTGGCCGCGGAGGCCCCAAACAGCGTCGCAGCCTGTAGTTCTGGAATGACAATGACATCTGCCCTCACCGGCTGAGCTGAGGTCATTATTACACAACCCAGAGATGCCGCAACTGAAAGCGGGTTCAGAGTCGACTTTAGATCCATTTGGTCACCCCTTTTTGCTCAGAACCGAATGGCGTCTTCCGCGACAAACGAGCCGTCAGGTCGGGAAATAGACGGCCCGTAAGCCGCCCTTTCCAAAGGTCCGCGTAACGCAACGGCAATTTGTGCCATCGCTCTAATCGACATTTCCCGGATAGGAGCGGTGTTTGTGACTTCGGACAATACGTGCTACCACGTATGCGAAGAACCGGGTGGATGCGGCATCCCCGCTATCGGTGGCAGGCGCCGCCAATGCTACAAATAGCCTGCCCTATGGTGGTGGCGACCGGTAGTTTGCCTTCATCAAGGCGCACCTCAGTCTTCGTTGCCCGTCGCATTTGATCCCGGCCCTCTGACGCTGCTGCGGGTGTCGCCCGCATGGTCGAGAAAGGACCCGCGGCTCGCAAGCCGATCGAATTCTCGATATCTGCCATGATACTTAGCCGGTTTGCTCCTGGCCGTTGGGGCTCATTTGGCGCGGCCGGCCGAGCCCGATCATTATGCCGATCGTTGTCAATCGACTAAGAGCGCCAATGCGACGAATCACTACTGTCGATCGCATTGCCTAAGAAGTCGAGCAGCTCACCTTCGTAAGTTATAGTATTGTTAACGTTCGTGATCTATCTCGTTCTGTCCTCACTTTCAAACGGATAGTAGCGTGTATAGCTTGATCTCATTGCGGTGCCGAGCCAAGGACGAAGGTCCGAGGTATTGGGCCGCGTTCCGGCTTATCCGAGATAGAACCGGTGTTACGGCGATCGAGTACGGACTGATCGCTGCACTGATTGCGGTGGCGGCCGTCAGCGCGATCACGACCGTCGGCACTAATCTAAGCCGGACCTTCAGCACGGTCGCTGCCAAGCTCTAGCTAAGCAATCGACGCACGACGCGCCCTGATGGCACTGCTACTATTGCTCTTGCACTGATAATACCCTTGCAGAGCCGACGCCATCACTGGCGGCACCATTTCCCCACGGTCGCCCCGCGAAAAACCCGGCTGCACTGCCCTTGCCCTCCGGGAAGTTCCCGCCCATTTACTAAAATTTACCCGCAAATTGTCAATGAGACAATTGATAATCGGTGAAAACTTGATTTGGACCCCACCTTGTTCGCCTCCTGATAGCCCAATTCCGCCCCCTGGACGGCGCGGTTCGGCCCCCTGTTCGTGCAAACCGAGGATCGGCTAGTAACTATCTGATCCAGATGGGCTTATCGAGTAAAATCTGGGTCAATCTCGGGGCCGAATCAATGATTCGCCCTGTTTTCCCGCTTTTACAGGGGTCGGCGAAAATGCGGGCGACCCCAGCCCATCAGCGCTGCCGGCAACGCAGAAGGCAGCCCGGAGTGACGAGCCACCGCGGCGCCCGAGACGCGCCGATGCGGTCCGAGGGGCATGCTTCTTTACTGGGCGCGCGGCCCCCGCCGCAGCACATCGAGCCGCAGCGGCAATGGCGTACCGAGCCAAGCTGCACATCGGGTGTGATCGGCGACGCTGTCGCCGGTAAGCGGGTGCACCAGGACGTTTAGCCCTTCGCGGTTGAGCATCAGCCAAGGCACCAGAGTGGGGAACTCCTCAGCCTCGAAGGCCACTTGATACATCGCCACGAGGTGCGGTCCGACCGGCTCGTCGTGCCAACTCCCGAGCCGAGCCTGGAAACGGTCGCCGATTGCAGCGCGCACGCGCTCGGCGATCACCCGAGTCTCGGGAGCGTAATACACGTGGGCGTGATACCCCTTGATGTGGCCGGGATCGGTCGACGCGTCAGCCATGCTCTGCTCCTCTGATGATTGAATCTGCCGCCTCGGGTGCCGTGGTAGAGCCAGGACCGAGGGTACGCTGCATCAGGACGATATCGACCCAACTGCCAAATTTGAAGCCGACCGCAGGTAAGACGCCGATCCGGGTAAAGCCCAGCGCCGCGTGCAAGCGAATTGACGGCCACGTATCGCTGCCGCCGATGACCGCGACCATCTGCCGATAGCCGAGTTCGGCGCAGCGATCAAGCACGGCTGCGAGGAGGGCTCTGCCGAGGCCGCGCCCGACCTCCGCCTGATCGATGTAGATCGAGTCCTCGAGTGTGAACCGATAGGCCGAGCGCGTCCGATAAAGGCCCGCATAGCAGTAACCGAGCACGCGTCCCGACCGTTCGGCAACCAGATAAGGCAGGCCGCGTCCGACGATATCGCGTCGCCGCGACGCGAGCTCGCCGGGATCCGGCGGTATCTCCTCGAAGGAAGCCAGCCCGTGGAGGACATGGTAGCCGTATATCGCAGCGATTTCTGGTACGTCACCCTCCCGCGAGGGACGGATCACCACGTCTTCGGCGCTCATCCCAGTCCGGTACGTCACATGCTCAAATGACGCGAACCGGTTTGCCATCGAGGAAGGCCACGACGTTCTCGACGATCTGGGGGTAAGAACTGCGATAGTTCTCCTCTGTCACGTAACCGATATGCGGGGTGAGGATCACGTTCGGCGCCGTCCGCAGCGGATGGTCGATCGGCAACGGCTCCTTGTCGTAGACATCGAACCCGGCATAGGCCAGGCGTCCCGCCTTCAGCGCGGCGACAACCGCATCGGTGTCGCAGATCGGCCCGCGCGAGGTGTTCACCAGGATCGCGCTCGGCTTCATCAGTCCGATCTCGCGGGCTCCGGCAATGCCGCGGCTGCGCGGGCTCAATACCAGGTGCACGGAGAGAATGTCGGAGCGGCGGAACAGCTCGTCTTTCTCGACCCGTTCGACACCTTGCGCCGCAGCCTTGTCGGCGGTCAGGTTCTGGCTCCAGGCGATCGCCTTCATACCGAAAGCGAGCCCGACGCGGGCGACCGCGCTCCCCAGGCGTCCGAGGCCCAACAGGCCGAGCGTCTTACCTGCGACGCGGTGGCCGATCCGGGTCTGCCATCCGCCTTGCCGCATGAACTGATGATCTTCGGCAATGCGTCGGGCGGCGCCTAGGATCAGGCCCCAGGCGAGCTCAGCGGTATCCTCGTTGCCGCCGCCGGGACCACCGGTACCGCACACGGTAACGCCGCGGTCTTTCAGCGCCGCCATGTCGAACGATGCATTGCGCATGCCGGTCGTGATCAGCAGTTTCATCTTGGGAAGACGATCGACGACCGATTTCGGAAAGGGCGTGCGCTCGCGCATCGCTGCGACGAGCTCGGATTGGGCGAGCGCGCGCACCACCGCGTCCTCGTCGGCGAAAGCATGCCGTTCGACCGCAATCTCGACGGCGCGGTTTCTTACCGGCGACCAGTCTGCCATATCGAGCGCCACGCCCTGGTAATCATCGAGGATGCTAAGCCGCATCGCTCCGCCTCCTTTTTTGCCCTGCCGTTACGAAGCCATCGCCTTTTGGAGATTTACGGCGCATTTGACCACAACTTCGAATTTCTTGATCGCAAGGGCGACATCGACGGTGATCCGGTCGTCGGTGGGCTGCCCTGGGCGGCTCCACTTGACGCCGCGTCAGAGAGCGGCGAGCGCAGCGTTCAGCGTCGCACTCGGCCGCATCGCCGCCGATGTCTTAGCCTGATCGGGCAGATAATAACCGCCAGTATCTACCGGCTTACCCTGCGCGGCAATCAGCTCGGCATTAATCTTGGCCTCGTTGGCCGCCAGCGCCTCCGCCAGCGGTTTGAAGCGTGCTGCCAGCGTCGAGCTTTCGGCGCGCGCGGCCAGTGCCTGTGCCCAATACAGCGCCAGGTAGAAATGGCTGCCACGATTATCCAGTTCGCCCACCTTCCGCGCAGGCGAACGGTTGTACTCAAGGATCTTGCCGTTGGCCTCATCGAGCGTCTCGACCAGAACCTGCACGTCCTTATTCCCACTTGTCTGTGCCAGATGTTCCAGCGAAGCGCCGAGCGCCAGGAACTCGCCCAGCGAATCCCACCGCAGATAGCCTTCGTGCTGGAACTGCTCCACATGCCTGGGCGCCGAACCGCCGGCCCCGGTCTCGAACAGCCCGCCGCCCGCCAGCAGCGGAACGATCGACAGCATCTTGGCCGACGTGCCCAGCTCCATGATCGGGAAAAGATCGGTCAAGTAGTCGCGCAGCACATTGCCAGTGACGGAGATGGTGTCGAGCCCCTTGCGGATACGATCGAGCGAGAACTTCATTGCCTCGACCGGCGCCAGGATGCGGATGTCGAGACCCGATGTGTCCTCGTTCTTCAGGTATGTCTCGACCTTGGCGATCAACTGCGCGTCGTGCGCGCGTTTGGCGTCGAGCCAGAACACCGCCGGGGTGCGGGTCAGGCGCGCGCGGCGCACCCCAAGCTTGACCCAGTCCCGGATCGGCGCGTCCTTGACCTGGCACATCCGGAAGATGTCACCGGTCTCGACCGGTTGCGACAGCAGAACCGTGCCGTCATCGGCGACCACGCGCACCGTTCCGCCCGTGGCGACCTCAAACGTCTTGTCGTGCGAGCCGTACTCCTCGGCTTGCTGCGCCATCAACCCAACGTTCGGCACATCGCCCATCGTCTTCGGGTCGAAGGCGCCATGCGCCTTGCAGTCCTCGATGACGGCCTCGAACAGCGGCCCGTAGCAACGATCGGGGATCGCGGCGATCAGGTCGTGCAGCTTTCCGTCAGGGCCCCACATGTGCCCGCCTTCGCGGATCATTGCCGGCATCGATGCATCGATGATCACGTCGCTCGGCACGTGCAGATTGGTGATTCCCCGGTCGGAATTGACCATGGCCAGGCCAGGCCGCTTCGCGTAGGTGGCCTGGATGTCGGCCTTGATCGCCGCCTTTTCAGCCTCCGGCAACGTCTCGATCCGGGTCAGCATGTCGCCCACGCCGTTGTCGGGATCAACGCCCAGGCGTGTCAGTGTGGCGCCATGCTTCTCGAACACATCGGCGAAGAACACGGAAACGCAATGACCGAAGATGATGGGATCAGAGATCTTCATCATGGTTGTCTTGACGTGGAGCGAGAATAGGACGCCGTCCTTCTTCGCGGCGTCGATCTGCGCGGCGAAGAAGGCGCGCAACGCCCTACGGTTCATCACCGACGCATCGATGATCTCGCCGGTCTGAAGCGGCGTCTTAGCCTTCAGCACCGTGACCGTGCCATCGCTGCCGACCAACTCGATACGGGCATTGGTCGGCGCCTCAATGGTCGTCGCGACCTCCGAACCGTAGAAATCGCCGCCCGACATGTGCGCCACTCGCGTTTTCGAGTCCTTGGTCCAGGCGCCCATTCTATGCGGATTCTTGTGCGCGTACTGCTTCACGGCGCCGGCGGCGCGACGGTCGGAATTGCCCTCGCGCAGCACCGGATTGACGGCGCTCCCGAGCACTTTGCCGTAGCGGGCGCGAATTTCCTTATCCGCGGGCGTCGCGTCGCTGTCCGGATAGTCCGGCACGTCGTAACCCTTGCTCTGCAACTCGTTGATCGCAGCCTTCAGCTGCGGGATCGAGGCGGAGATATTGGGCAGCTTGATGATGTTGGCCTCGGGGCGCATCGCAAGTTGGCCAAGTTCGGCGAGCTCGTCGTTAATCCTTTGCGCTGGCGTCAGTTTGTCCGGGAAGTTGGCGATGATGCGGCCAGTCAGCGAAATGTCCTTCAGCTTCATCTTTACACCGGCCGCCCCGACGAAGGCTTCGACGATCGGCAGAAGGGAAAACGTAGCAAGCCCAGGTGCTTCATCAACCTTCGTCCAAACGATTTCGAGATCTGACATGCTTGCACCTCCGCGCGCTGCTTTCGTTTCGGCTAAGTTGATCTATTGACGATTATGACCTGTCTTGTCTCACTGACGTGAGGGCGTCGCAGCTCTCTATGCCGAGGTCGTAGTATTTCAGGTCGACTTCGAGATACGGCTAGATCAGCTTGCTCCACATGATCCGAGCCATCTCGTCGCCGCGAGTTCAACGACGGGCTTGGCCACTTTGATCTTTGCCATCGATTTCTTTCCTCGTATGCCGAAAGGGGTGCCGACCGCAACT
This sequence comes from uncultured Alphaproteobacteria bacterium, assembly GCA_963703745.1. Taxonomy (GTDB): domain Bacteria; phylum Pseudomonadota; class Alphaproteobacteria; order ATCC43930; family CGMCC-115725; genus AP-15. The sequence continues at coordinate 779,319 of CAVPFL010000007.1, forward strand.
CACGGGGCGCGAGGATAAGGGCCGCCGAACGAGGAGACAAGCCGACGTTCAGAGCTGCTCGACGTCCGTTTTTTGCAATCCTGCTAGCTCCTCCGAGATCGCAGCCATCAAAGCCAACACACTCGGGACCACCCGCAGCAATCCGCGGGTCTGCTCGCGCGCGAAGCCGCTAACCACGATGTGGTCGAGAAGCTCGCGCAACGGCGCCCAGTAGCCGGCGATGTCGACGAGTAGGATCGGCTTGTCGTGGAGCTCGAGCTGCTTCCAGCTGAGGGTCTCGAACAGCTCGTCGAGGGTTCCGATCCCACCTGGCAAAACCGCGAACGCGTCGGCCTTTTCGGCCATCACGCGCTTGCGGTCGTGCATGCTGTCGACGGCGATCAGCTCGGTAACACCGCGATGGGCGACTTCAGCTTGGAGAAGATGCTCGGGGATGATGCCGGTCACCTTCCCCCCTGCAGTCAGCGCGGCATCGGCGAGCAAACCCATCAACCCGACCCGTCCGCCGCCATAGATGAGCTCGATCCCGGCCGCGCCCAGTTGCGCCCCAAGCTCGCTGGCGGCTTCCCGAAATTGTGGCTCGACAGCGCCCGACGAGCCGCAATAAACGCACAGCCGTTTGATTTTCTTCATCGCCCATCAATCTCCCGCCGGAGCCGGTCAAGATTGCAACACGCTACGCCCAAGCATAGAGTTGCCGTGTAGTAATCTCACGAATGTCGCGAGGGCCGATGCGGTACAGCGTTCTGATCGGCTCGGCTACGGCAGTTGTGCTGTTGGTCGCCGGCGGCGCCGTCGTCTTTCGCGGCGATGGCACGCATCGGAGTGATTCGCCGAACCCCAAAGAGGCAACCCCTCCGCAGAGCGAGCCCACGGTCACAATGGCCAGCCCGACCGAGGCTGACCGTTTCGCGCAGCCGCCTGCCCCGGTCCCGCCGAGCTTCGATGTGGTCAAGGTCGGCCCCACCGGGACGGCGGTTATCGCCGGGCGTGCCGAGCCCGGGGCCAAAGTGATCGTTCGGGACGGAGACAAGGCGATCGGCGAAGTCACCGCCGACCGGCGCGGAGAATGGGTGCTGATCCCCGAGCAGCCGATCGGTTCAGGCAACCGGCTGCTTTCCGCCGAAGCTTCAAGCCCTCAGAGCAATACGACGGTCAAGTCGGAAGAAACGGTCGCGTTGTCGATCAGGCCGACGGCGCCGACCCAACGCGCCGGCGAGACGGCGCTTGCTGTCGTATTGCCGCGTGAGAGCGGGCACGCTGCGCGAGTATTGCAGCTCCCGGAGGGCGCCTCGCCCGGAAAACCGAACGCGCTGTCGATGGACACCGCCGAATACGATGCGGAAGGCCGGGTCGTGCTGTCGGGGCGCGCTGCGCCGGGCGCCACCGTCCAAATCTATCTCGGCAACGAGCCGCTCGCGGCGGTGACGGCAGACGCCACGGGCGCGTGGTCGGCGACCTCGTCAAGAGTGGCTCCCCCCGGGCAACTCGAGCTTCGTCTCGATCAGCTGGCCTCCAACGGCCGGGTCGCCCAACGCGTCGCTCTGCCTTTCACACAAGCAGCTGCGATGGAGCCCGCGCCGGGCCAGAATTATGTCGTCCAGCGCGGTAACAGCTTGTGGCGGATCGCCCAGCGTGCCTACGGGGCCGGCACCCGTTATGTGACCATCTATTCGGCCAATCCCGACCAGATCCGCAACCCTGACAAAATTTATCCCGGTCAGATCTTCAAAATTCCCAAGTCGTGATCGGGCCGTGGCTGGCGCGAACCAGCCCTAATGCACCGGGATGCGGACCGGCATCGAGCGCATGCCGTGGATGAAGTTCGAATAGGTACGGCGGGGCGGCGCCAACACCTCAATGACAGGGTGGCGCGGCAGCAATTCCTCCCACAGGATGCGCAGCTGCAATTCGGCGAGCCGGTTGCCGACGCAGCGATGGATGCCGAAGCCGAACGACAGATGCTGACGCGGCCGCGGCCGGTCGATGATGAAATTGTCGGGGTCCTCGATCGCGTCGGGATCGCGGTTGCCCGAGACATACCACATGACCACCTTGTCGCCGGGACGTATGTGCTGGCCGCCGAGCTCGGCCTCCTGCGTCGCCGTGCGCCGCATATGGATGACCGGGGTCACGTAGCGGATGATTTCCGGCACTAGCTTCTCGATCAGCATCGGATTGTCGCGCAATTTTTGATATTCGTGCGGATGCTGGCTCAGCGCGTAGAGCCCGCCGGTCATCGAGTTGCGTGTCGTGTCGTTGCCACCGACGATCAGCAAAGTTAGATTGCCCATGAATTCGCGCAGCGGCATGTTCTGGGTCGCGCGGCCATGCGCCAGCATCGACATCAGATCGAATTTCGGCGGCTGCTTGGCGCGCTCGTTGTAGAGTTCGGCCATCCGCTCGGCCATTTTCTTCAATTCGTCGAACTTCTCCTGTTCCGAATGCACCGGCGATTCCGGCGCATGGACATTGCAGATCGTGACGTCGGACCAATAGGTCAGCTGGCGCCGGTCCTCCCAGGGATAGTCGAATAGGGTCGCCAACATCATCGTCGTCAGCTCGACCGATACCCGCTCGACCCAGTCGAAGGTCTCGTTGCGCGGCAGACCTTCGAGCACCCGGATCGTCCGCTCGCGGATCGTTCCTTCCATCTCGGCAAGGTTCGGTGGCGCCACGATTGGGCTGACCACCTTGCGCTGCTCGTCGTGCTTGGGCGGGTCCATCCGGATGAAGCTCTCGCGCTCCAGCCCCTTCGGCGGATCCTCGACCGCGATGCCGCCGATTTCGGACGAGTAGGCGCCGTGGTTGACCTCGACCTGCATGATGTCCTTGTACTTGCAAACCGACCAATAAGGACCGTAGCGGCTCTCCCGGCACCAATGCACCGGAGCCTCACGACGCAGGCGTTCGAAATAAGGGTAGTAGGCGTCGTCTTGATAGAGCTGCGGGTCACTGACGTCGATCGCCTCGAGCGGGATCGAATAGGCGTCGTGGAGTTGGGTGGTCATTGCGGCTACTCCTGTTCTTTCAGTGCTGGCCCTGCGGCATGCGGACGATCAATCCGTCGAACTCCTCGCGCATCGCCATCTGGCACGACAGGCGCGAATTGAATTCGGCCTCGGCGGCAAAGCTCAACATGCTCGCCTCCTGGGACCCCGGCACCGGGGTCCCCGTCTTGTCGAGCCAGGCCGGATCGACATAGACGTGGCAGGTGGCGCAGGCGCACTCGCCGCCGCAATCGGCGTCGATGCCGGGCACGTTGTTGTTGACCGCACCGCGCATCACCGAGAGGCCGACCGGCACCTGCACCGAATGCTCGGTGCCGTCGTATTCGATGTAAGTTACCTTGGGCATCGCGGCTCCTCTAAAGCGGGTCCCAAGAGAACGCGTCGCCCGAGCGGTCGAGCGGCATGAACGAGGGCTTGAGCGCCGGCAACGCGTGTTCGGCGATCGCCTCAGGGGTCCAGCCGGTGGCACTGTGCAAGCTGCGGATCGGCCGCGGCGAGCTGAACAGATAGATCTCGTTCATCCGCGTTCCGAAGACTTGCCCCGTCACATCCCGCGCCGCGTCAGAAGCGAGGAACACCGCCATCGGCGCGTTCTTGTCGGGGGTCATCTGCTGAATTTTGGCGACCCGCGCCCGCTCCTCCTCGGTGCGGGCCGGGATCGACTGTGTCATGCGGCTCCACGCCCAAGGCGAGAGGCAGTTCGAGCGCACGTTGAACCGCCTCATGTCGATCGCGATCGCTTTCGAGAGCGCGGTGATGCCGAGCTTTGCCGAGGCGTAGTTGGCCTGGCCCATATTGCCGATCAGCCCCGAGGTGCTGGTGATGTGGACAAAGGCGCCGCTCTCCTGCTTGCGGTACTGGTCGGCGGCCGCACGGCTGACGAAGAAGCTGCCGTTCAGATGGACCGAGATCACCGTCAGCCAGTCCTCGGGGGTCATCCGGTGGAAGATCTGGTCGCGCAGCACCCCTGCATTGTTGACGACGACGTCGAGCCCGTCGAAATGGTCGAGTGCGGCCTGCACGATCTTCTGCGCCGAGCCCCATTCGGCGACCGAGTCGGTGCTGATCTCGGCGGCTCCGCCGGCTCCCTCGATCAGCTGCTTGGTTTCTTCAGCCGGGGTCGCCGAGCGGCCTTCGCCGGCGAGCGAGGCGCCGATGTCGTTGATGAGGACCTTGGCTCCGGCCCGGGCCATCGCGATCGCGATCTCCCGTCCGATGCCGCCGCCGGCCCCGGTAACGGCCGCGACCTTGCCGTCCAACATCCCCGCCATGTACCGCTCCCAATATTGCAGTCCGATCAAACGACGAAGGCCGAGCCCCGGTCAACCCGCTTGACTTGGTGGGTATGTCGAGGGTGCCTTTTGCCGGAGAGCTACGAGGAGACCGGCATGATCGTGATCCGGGCGCTCGACGGTATCGCCAATCAATGTCGACGAGAACGTGGTGACCTTGGTGTCCGGACCCTATCCGCATGACGTCGGGCCGCACGCTTACGTCCACGGTGTCGACCGCGGCGTGCTGGTGACGGCGGAGGGGGCGGCGGCGCTGACCGCGCGTTTGGGGGTCAACCCGCCCCTGGCAAAGCTGACCCGCCCGAACCGGACGCCGGTCTCGATCAGGGGATCTGCCGTCACCACGCTCCGCGCGCCGTTGCCGACCGAACGGCAAGGTCCGGGAGACGTGAACGCGATAGTGATCCTCGGCGACCTCCACCAGGCGGTACGTGAGGATCTCACGACCGCAGAGCGAGTGCTGAACGCTCACGGCGCCCAAGTGTGAATGCTACTGGCGTACCGGCGGCGACCCGAGGCAAACTGCGCGGCTATCTCAACTTAAAACGAGGAAATCGCCCGATGCCCGACACGCCGACCTTTGGCCGCTACGCCGAGATCCCCTACGACCGGATGACGCCGGAGCAACAAGAAGGGTACCGCTCTCTGATCGAGACCCGCGGGCGCCTGCCCGGGCCGACCAAGATTTGGGTGCACAATCCCAAGCTCGCCAAAGCGGCGGGCCCGCTTGGGGCTTATTTTCGCACCGGTTACACGCTCAGCGAGCGTGAGCGCGAGATTGCCGTGTGCATCATCAACAGCAAATGGCATTCGATCTATCCGAGCAACGCGCATGAGCGCGCCGCCAAGGCGGCCGGACTGTCGGCCGACAAGGTCGAGGCGTTGCTGTCGGGTCTGCACACCTCGTTCGACGACAAGCGCGAGCAGGTCATCTACGAAATGGCGACGTGTCTTGCCAATTCGCGCTGGGTGGCAAAAGGGCTCTACGACCGCGCGGTCGAGGCGCTGGGTCATGTCGGCATCACCGATGTCATTTGCCTGATGGGCTACTACACGATGGTCTCGATGACATTGGCGTTTTACGACGTCCCGGCCGGCGCCGAGGGCATGGCGCGCTGAGCTCCAGCCGGTTCCCGGCACCTCCCTGAGAGCAGGGAGAAAACTCGAATTCGGCACCGGAAAATGCCTGCTCGATCCACCAAAACGCTATGGAGTTCAAATAGTTAGATCCTGGAAGGAGGAGTCGGCGAGCAGGGAGGCGTTTGGCGGGTCTGAGGGAGGCAGCAGGGAGAGTTTGCCTTGGCATTGCGCACCGCATGCCGGTTGTCGGAAAGGCACGTTCGGGTATTGACAAAATAGCATAATGATGATATATAATCAATATATGGGAGCTAATTGGTTGTGAGAATCGTCAGGAGGCGAGGGCGGGAGATGGCGGAGGGCGAGAGCGATTACAAGGTGGGTCCCGGCAAGCCGCCGCTGCACACCCGTTTCAAGAAGGGCCAGTCCGGTAACCCCCGCGGCCGCGGCCCGAAGAACCTGGCGACCCTGCTGGCCGACGCGCTCAACGAAAAGGTCTACGTGACGATCGACGGAAAGCGACGCAGGATCACCAAGCGTGAGGCGATCGTCACCCAGATGGTCAACAAATCCACAAGCGCCGATTTGCGCGCGACCAAGATGCTGATCGACATGCTGAAGGGCGTGGAGCAGAAGGCCGGCGTCGCGTCACCGCCACCTGCGCCGCACCCGTTTACCGAGGCGGACGAGCAGGTGGTGGAGCAACTAATAGAGCGGATCCGACATCAGGTATTGCAGGAAATTGCAGAGGGGAAGACGGCGGACCCGCACGTATAGACCTCGGCGCGCCCACGCCGACGACACCCACGACTTGGCTCAGCGCTTGTCGTACTCGTCGTGGCGGCGCCACCAGACGCCCGTCTCGTTGCGCCCCTTGGGGGCGCGGTCGAGCCACTGGTACATGCCCCAGAGGCCGTCCAGTCCGCGCGCATAGATCGAATAGGTGTGGTAGAGGACATTGGTCGCGAGACGGACTTAGGCCGGAAATCGCAACGATGAGAGTTACAAGTGTGGCGGGATTCCGATGGACTCGCTGATCACTGCCGCGGCATGCGCACTCGCGCTGGTGATCCCCTCGGCGCACTGAACCGGGTCGCCTCGCGCGACGACGCACTTGCGCTCGCGCTTCGCGGCATCACACAGCCGGCGAGCTTGTTCGAGCGAATGCTCTCGTCAAAGTGCGGCGTGCGTTTTCGGTCCTAAAGCGGCGGTGGCCCGGCTCAACCTAATGGTGGAAATCTGCGTCATGGCGGGGATCGACCGACCCTAAGCAGTCGCTCGTTGCACGCGACCCCCTCGGTAAGAAAATGCTCCATTCCGGTCATCGCTCGAGGCCGGTCCAGGAATTTCGGCGCGTCATGTCGACCAGCGACGCGGTAAGCCGAAACGGCGTACAGCCGCAGCAATCACTTCGGCGCCGACACCGAGTCAGCGATCCCCTGCGACTTCCGCCTCCTTGATTTTTCCCCGAGCAGCGTCTTCGCCAGATTCCGCGTACTATCATTCCCTGGATTCCTAGTGATTCTAAGGCCAAGATCGCGCTCTTGGGGGGTTGTCCCTGGCAGCGGCAGATCGCGCTACACCTGCCTGGGCAGGCCCGTTCGAACCGATAAGGCGCCAGGACACTGAAACACCAGTTCACCGGGTGCGCCAACTGAGAGCCGTCGTTGATCTCATCGGCGCAACCTAGCCCGCAATCCACCCATTGCCGACGGAAGTAGGCGTCAGATTTTAACCACTAGGACGTACTGTCGGCGACGAGCCGCTCACGCATCCGGCAGGGTGAAGACGGTGCAGGGCGCCGCGATCCCGCGCAGCACGTGTTCGCCCAGCGGGACCAGCGGCGTAGTGGTCTCGGCGGCGACCGCGCCCGAGATCAGCACCGACCGGCCGAGCGGCCGGCACAGCCCCTCCAGCCTGCTGACCAGGTTGACCGCCGGGCCGATGGCGGTGAAATCCAGCCGGTCGGCCGCGCCAATATTGCCCCACAGCATCTCGCCGAGATGCAGCGCCGCGCCGAAGGGCAGCGGCTGCAGCCCCTGCGCCTGCCGCACCGCATCGAGATGGGCCATGCCGGCGCGGGCGGCGACGACGGCGCGCAGCGCCGCCTCGCAGGCCTCGGCCGGCGCGCCGGTGACCGGGGAAATCGCCAGCACGCCGTCGCCGATGAACTTCAGCACCTCGCCCCCGAAGGCGTGCACCGCCCCGGCGACGCGGTCGAACCAGGCGTCGAGGGCGGTGATCATCGCCGCAGGCTCGCTCGCCTCGGAGAGAGCGGTGAAGTCGCGCAGATCGGCACAGAGCAGTGCCGCGCGGATGATCTCTCCCGTGCCGCGGCGCAGCGCGCCGGCCTGCACCCGGGCGGCACTGCGCCGGCCGAGATAGGCCTCGAGCAGAGCTGCCAGCGCCGCCCGCGCGGCGAGGGCAGCCAGGGGCGCTGCGACGAAGCGCGCGGCCTGGCGCAGCCGGTCGGCCTCGGCGGTGCCGAACGGCCGGGTCCCGGCCCAGCCCAGCACCGGACTGTCCGGCCCTGGACCGTCGGATGCTGGGCCGACCGTGTCCTCCTGCACCAGGCCAAGCCCGGCCAGCCAGTCGCGCCCGGCTTGGCCGAGCGGAGCGCCGGAGAAGCCCAGCGCCTCGATCACCGCCCCGGTCTCCGCCCGCCAAAGCCAGGTGCGGCGGGCGATGATCGGATGCGGCATCGCGAGCGTGAGGGCGCCGCCGGCCAGCGGCAGGCCGTCGGCCGCCAGCCGGCCGCCGAGCTCCGCCAGGAACCGGTCTGGGCCGGGCGAGGCGCCGGCCTCGTCCACCAGCCAGGCGAGGTGTGCTGGCAGATCTATGCCGCGATCATGCCGCCACGGCCCCTGGCCTGCATAGGCGTTAAGTTGAGGCGCATCGCGGTTCGTTTTTCCCTTGCCCCGCTCGCGGGGAGAGGGCCGGGGTGAGGGGCACATTTCCAGGCGTTCGGGCCGGTGCGAGGCCCCTCACGCTGCGCGGATGTCGACCTCTCCCCGCAAAGCGGGGCGAGGTGAACAGTCGCGGAGCAGGCGGTTAATTTAACGTTTATGCCTCTGAGACTCTGACGCCTCTACGGCCCAATCCTCGATGAGGCCGGGTTCGACACACCTGCGAGCCGGCGTTCGCCCTGAAAGTGCAATCGGCTCAAGCGCTACGACTTCGAAAGCGGAAAGCGTCACTCCCCGCCGGTGCGGCCGTGCCAGGGGTCCGGGCCCGGGTCGCGTCCGGCGGCAACCTCGGCCAGCCGGCCGAGGTAATGGGCCCAGCCTTCCGCATGGCCGGCGCATTGCTCGGCGTCAAGCAAGCCGGTGTGGGTCAAGCGCAGCAGCGTTCCGTCCGGCTGCTCGATCAGGTCGATCTCGACCAGGCTCGACCCCGGCGGTACCACCTCGCTGCCTTCCCAACCGAAGCTGTAGGCCAGACGGTGCACCGGCACCACCTCGCGGAAGGAACCGCGGGCGAAGCGAGCCCCGGTGACATTGACGAGATAGAGCCCCCCAGGCTGCGGCTCGACCTGCGCCTCCGTTCCCATCCAGCGCAGAATCTTCTCCGGATCGGTCAGGAGGGCGAACACCGCGGCGGGCGGCGCCGGGATGTGCGTCTCGCGGCTGACGACGAGGGCCTCTTGCATCGGTCTCTCCTATGGTTGCTAGGACCTGCTCCGCCCGAGGCGGAGGATGGAGATAGATTTAGCGCCGGATGCCGAAATGATGGCAGTGACAAGTGTGGCGGGATTTCGATGGATTCGCTGATCACGGCCGCGGCGCTTGCGCTCGCGGCGGGTGATCCCCTCGGCGCATTGAACCGGGTCGCCCCGCGCGACGACGCGCCTGCGTTGGCACTTCGAGGCATCGCGATGGCGCAGCTCGGCGATCTCGTTCGAGCGAAGGCCCTCATGCGAAGTGCAGCGCGCGCCTTCGGTCCGAAAGAGGCCGTGGCCCGCGCGAGGTGTGTCGTCGCCGAGGCCGAGATCGCGCTCGTCTCACGCGACCTGAGCTGGCCTGTGAAGGCGCTCGACGCAGCGCGGGCGACGCTCGAAGAGCACGGCGACCGGGTGAACGCCACGCATGCGCGGTATCTCGAAGTCCGGCGCCTCCTCCTGATCGGGCGCCTCGACGAGGCCGAGCGCGCGCTCGCCGGGCTCGACCCCGCGCCCTTCCCGCCCGCGTCGAGGGCCGCCCACGAGCTGGTCGTGGCCGGGATCGCGATGCGACGCCTCCGGACAAAGACGGCGCGCGCTGCGCTCGCTCGGGCCGAGCGCGCCGCGTTTGACGCCCGCATCCCTGCGCTGACGGCGGAGGTCGAAAGCGCATCACTCGTGCTGAACACGCCCGCCGCACGCCTGATTGCGCGCGGCGAGGAGCGTCTGCTTCTGCTCGAGGAGGTCGAGGCCTGCAGGCCTCGAAAGCGCTCGTCGTGGATGCGTGCCGTCATGTCGTGCGTGACCCGCGCACCGTGGTCTCGCTCGCAACGCGTCCGGTTTTGTTCGCGCTCGCACGCGCTGGGCGAGGCGTGGCCCGGAGACGTGCCGAGGGACATGCTCGTTGCGCGGGCATTCGGAGCGAAGCTCGCCGATGCATCGCATCGCGCGCGGTTGCGGGTCGAGGTCGGGCGGCTTCGCACTATGCTGCGGCCGCTGGCCGGCATAAGCGCGACGCAGCGCGGGTTTGCGCTGGTGCCGCGCCGCGCAGGCGAGGTCGTCGTGCTGGCGCGGCCCGTCGAAGAGCAGCATGCCGCGGTGCTCGCCTTCCTTGCCGACGGTGAATCGTGGTCAAGCTCAGCCCTGGCGCTGGCACTTGGCGCCAGCCAGCGCACCGTGCAGCGGGCACTCGACAAACTCGCGGCAGCAGGCAACGTGCAGTGGTTTGGTCGCGGGCGCGCGCGTCGTTGGATGACCCCGCCCGTGCCGGGATTCACGACGATCTTGTTACTCCCCGCGCCACTGCCGAGTGACTAGTGTGATCTGCGCGAAGTTACTCAGATCAAAGAGGGCAGTGACAGGCTCTTAATTTGATCCGCGGGACTTCGGAACCAGGACACTAGGATGGAAGCATGATGCGATCTGCGGCCGAAATCCTCCGTGAGTATGGACCCTTTCCGGGTGTCGACCAGGTGCACGGGGTTACCTTTGACGGTCGGCACGTCTGGTTCGCGCCCGGAGACAAGCTAAACGCCCTCGATCCTGCGAGCGGGAAGACGGTGCGCTCGATCGATGTCGCCGCGCATGCAGGAACGGCCTTCGACGGCCAGCACCTCTATCAGCTCGCCGCGGATGGCATCCAGAAGATCGATCCGAAGACCGGCCATGTGCTTGCCACGATCCCGGCGCCCGGCGGCGGGTGGCGACTCGGGGCTCGCCTGGGCCGAAGGGACGCTCTGGGTGGGACAGTATCGGAACCGGAAGATCCATCAAATCGATCCGCAAACAGGGGCGATCCTTCGCACCATCGAGTCCAACCGCTTCGTCACCGGGGTCACCTGGATCGACGGGGAGCTCTGGCACGGCACCTGAGAAGGTGAGGAGAGCGAATTGCGGCGGGTCGATCCGCGAACGGGAGAGGTTCCGGAGAGGCTCGAGATGCCACCCGGAGTGGGCGTGTCGGAGCTCGAGTCCGATGGCGGCGATCAGTTCTTCTGCGGAGGAGGAAGAAGCGGGAAGGTGCGAGCCGTCCGCCGCCCCAGGCGATTCTCGGCGGGCAGCGGCTCCGAGACGCCCGTCGACCCTCCGTGCGAATAGTCGATGCCGCCCTGGCGGACGGCAAGCGCTGGGTCGGCGGGACGCTCGGCTAAGCGGCCTCGGCCGTTACGATCTCGCCGATCATCAGGCCCTTGTCGCCGGCACCGACGTGAACCGTCGCCCCGTCCGGGATGCGACCTTCGAGGATCTGCTGGGCCAGCGGGTTCTGCAGCTCACGTTGGATCACCCGCTTCAACGGCCGGGCGCCATAGACTGGATCGTAGCCAGCATTGGCGAGCCAAGCGCTCGCGGCGGTGTCGACCTCAAGGGTGATCTTGCGGTCGGCGAGCAGTTTCCGAAGCCGCTCGAGCTGGATCGCGACGATACCCTTCATGTCGTCGCGCGAGAGGCGCCGGAACAGCAGGATCTCGTCGAGCCGGTTGAGGAACTCGGGCCGGAAGGCCGCTCGCACCGCCGCCATCACCGCGTCGCGCGCGGCCGAAGCATCCGCCTTTTCAGGCAGACTCGCCAGCGCCTCGCTGCCGAGGTTCGAGGTCAACACGATCAAGGTGTTGCGGAAATCGACCGTGCGGCCCTGACCGTCGGTCAGGCGACCGTCGTCGAGGACCTGCAAAAGCACATTGAATACGTCCGGGTGGGCCTTTTCGACCTCGTCGAAGAGGATCACCTGGTAGGGCCGGCGCCTCACCGCCTCGGTCAAGGAGCCGCCCTCGTCGTAGCCGACATAGCCCGGCGGCGCGCCGATCAGGCGGGCGACCGAGTGCTTCTCCATGTATTCCGACATGTCGATGCGCACCATGGCGCTCTCGTCGTCGAACAGGAACTCGGCCAATGCCCGCGTCAGCTCGGTCTTGCCGACACCGGTGGGCCCCAGAAACAGGAACGAGCCCAGCGGTCGGTTCGGATCCTGCAGCCCGGCGCGGGCGCGGCGGATCGCGTTCGAGACGGCGACGATCGCCTCGTCCTGGCCGATCACCCGGCGGCGCAAATTCTCTTCCATGTGGAGGAGCTTCTCGCGCTCGCCCGACAGCATCTTGTCAACCGGGATCCCCGTCCAGCGCGACACGACGGCGGCGATGTGCTCCTCGGTGACGGCTTCCTCGAGCATGCGCCCGGTTTCGGCGCTCTCGACATCCTGGAGCTTGCGTTCGAGCTCGGGGATCACGCCGTAGGTCAGCTCGCCGGCACGGCTCCAATCGCCGCGGCGCTGCACGATCTCGAGTTCGGCGCGCGCCTGCTCCAGCTGCTCCTTGAGCTTCTGCGCACCAGCGAGCTTATCCTTCTCGGCGCGCCACTGCGCGGTCAGCTCGGCCGAGCGCTGCTCGAGCTCTTCGAGCTCCTTGACCAGCCTTTCAAGGCGGTCGCGCGAGGCCGGGTCGCTTTCCTTCCTCAAAGCTTCCCGTTCGATCTTGAGCTGGACGATGCGGCGGTCGAGCTCATCGATCGCTTCAGGCTTGGAATCGACCTCCATGCGCAGCCGCGAGGCGGCCTCATCCATCAGATCGATAGCCTTGTCCGGCAAGAAGCGATCGGTGATGTAGCGGTTCGACAGAGTGGCCGCGGCGACGATCGCCGAATCGGTGATGCGAACGCCGTGATGCAGCTCGTATTTCTCCTTGATGCCGCGCAATATCGAGATCGTGTCCTCGACCGACGGCTCGTCTACAAAGACCGGCTGAAAGCGCCGCGCCAATGCGGCGTCCTTCTCGATGTTCTTGCGGTATTCGTCGAGTGTGGTGGCGCCGATGCAATGCAGTTCGCCGCGCGCCAAGGCCGGCTTCAGCATGTTGGAGGCGTCCATCGCGCCTTCCGCCTTGCCGGCGCCTACCAGCGTGTGCAGCTCGTCGATGAACAGAATAATTTCGCCAGCTGCGGCAGTGATCTCGGACAATACCGCCTTTAACCGCTCTTCGAACTCGCCGCGATATTTCGAGCCGGCGATCATGGCGCCAAGGTCGAGCGCCAATAAGCGCTTGTCCTTCAGCCCTTCGGGGACGTCGCCATTGACGATGCGCAGCGCCAAGCCTTCGACGATCGCGGTCTTGCCGACCCCGGGCTCGCCGATCAGCACCGGGTTGTTCTTGGTCCGCCGCGACAGCACCTGCATCGTGCGGCGGATCTCCTCGTCCCGGCCGATCACCGGGTCGAGCTTGCCCTCGCGCGCTACGGCGGTCAGGTCGCGTGCGTAGCGTTTGAGCGCGTCATAGCCTTCCTCGGCCGAGGGGCTGTCGGCCTTGCGGCCCTTGCGCAGATCTTCGATCGCAGCGTTGAGCTTCTGCGGTGTCACGCCGCCAGCAGCAAGCGCCTTGCCGGCGGGCGTTTCCTTGGCCAGCGCCAGGGCCAGGAGCAGCCGCTCGACGGTTACGAAGCTGTCGCCGGCCTTCTGAGCAATCTGTTCGGCCTGCTCGAACACCCGGGCAATTTCGGGTGAGAGATAGACCTGACCGGCGCCGCTACCCTCGACCCGCGGTTGCTTGCCGAGTTCGGTCTCGACGGCACTCAGGACGGCCTGAGGATCGCCGCCCGCCGCGCGGATCAGATTAGCGCAGAGACCTTCCTTATCTTCGAGCAGGATCTTGAGAAGATGCTCGGGTGTCAGGCGCTGGTGGCCGCTGCGCAACGCCAAGCCCTGGGCCGATTGGATAAATCCTTTCGACCGCTCGGTATACTTTTCGATTTCCATGATTTGCCCGCCTGTTTGAACCGGCCGCGGCACCCCGATTCAGGCGGTCCTGCGACCCTTCAACAGGCAATATGGTGCGGGCGGGTGGGCGCTCAACCCCGATCGGCGCGCCCGTCGAACGCTGTTCGAGCGGGCTGTGACGACTAGTTGAATGGTGGCGTATCGGTCGAATAAGGTTGCTCGGTAGCCATCGGCTGCTCGTCGCCTGCCGGGGCCTGCGAGGGCTGGACGAATGCCTCGTTCGGGTCGCGACCTTCCGTCTCGGACACGCCAGTCTCCTGATCGGCCGGCGTCATCGGACGTGGTGCCCCGTGCGGGCCGCCTTCTCCATTCGCGTTCATGACGCGGAAATAGTGCTCGGCGTGCTGATAGAGATTTTCGGCCGCAATCCGGTCGCCGCTGGTCGCCGCTTCGCGTGCCAGAGCAACATAGCGTTCAAAGACCTGATACGCGTTGCCGCGGATCTTTACGTTTGGGCCATTGCTGTCAAAAGTCTGACTCCGTTGGGGCATCCGCGGACGGTTGTAGTGCGGATTTCCCCCATTGCCGCGACCGCGCGATCGCTTGTTTGGTCCTGGTCTCATGACACCTGTCTAATCGCGGTGAACACTGTCGGACCGATGTCCGGCGGGAGCGTACCACGGCCCCTCTCGGGTGGTTGCAGGCCGGCTTGCGCCGCTTTCCCATACGATCGTGAGCCCCCGAGCACCGCCACCCTAGACGGGAAGGCGACGCATTCCAACAACTTTCTGCGCTGCCCGCGCAGGCGCGTGGGCCACGACGCAACGCGCGATGCCGGCGAGATCGCGCTCGCGTGCCTCGATAGCCAGTCCGGTCGCCTGCAACATTGCTGCGACAGCCGGTACTTGGCTAAACCCGACCTCAACTGCAACGACGCCTCCCGGCTCCAACAGCCCGGCCAGGTCCGCGACGAGGGACCGGTAAGCACCGAGACCGTCTGCGCCGCCGTCCAGGGCCAAACAGGGGTCGTACAGGGCGACCTCGGGTGGCAGATCGGCGAGTGCTGCACTGGCGATATAGGGCGGGTTCGAAACGATTACATCGAACCTGCCCGATATCGCTGTCCCCCAATCACCGACAAGGAAATGGGCACGCTCACCGAGGCCGAGTGCTGCGGCATTGCGGAGCGCAGTCATTGCCGCGCCCGGGGCGATATCGACGCCAAACCCGATCGCAGCCGGGAATTCGGAGAGGAGTGCGAGCAGGATGCAGCCCGTGCCGGTGCCGAGATCGAGGAAGCGGAGTGGGGCATCGCGGTCGAAAACACGACGCAACACGGCCTCGACGACGGTTTCGGTGTCAGGCCGCGGATCGAGCGTGTCGGCCGACAGGGCAAATTCCAGGCCCCAAAATTCGCGGCGGCCGAGGATGCGGCTCAATGGTTCTCGCTTGGCCATTCGATCCAACGCTAGCCGAACGCGACCCGTCTGTTGCCGATCGAGCACTTGGTCCGAATGGCTCAGAAGCTCGGCAGGAGTCAGTTCGAGAGTCGAGGCAACCAACCGGCGAGCCGCACGACGGGGCTCCGCGAATCCGGCTCGCGACAGCGTAGCGGCGACCTCGCTGAGCAACGAGCCGAGCGTCTCTCTCACCTCGACGTCACGCCTCGACCGTTGCCAATCGCGCTGCCTGGTCCTCGGCGAGGATCGCATCGATGATCTCGTCGAGCGCCTCACCGCTCATCACCTTATCGATTTTATAAAGCGTCAGGTTGATGCGGTGGTCGGTGACCCGCCCTTGTGGGAAATTGTAGGTGCGGATCCGTTCAGACCGGTCACCGCTGCCAACCTGGCTTTTGCGTTGGGCCGCGCGTGCGCTATCGCGCGCCTGCCGCTCCATCTCATAGAGGCGCGAGCGCAACACCTTGAGTGCCCTCGCTTTGTTCTTGTGTTGCGATTTTTCATCCTGCTGAATGACGACGAGCCCGCTGGGCAAATGGGTGATGCGCACCGCGCTGTCGGTCGTATTGACCGACTGGCCACCTGGTCCGCTCGCCCGAAAAACGTCGATGCGCAGATCCTTCTCGTCGATCCGAATGTCGACCTCCTGCGCCTCGGGCAATACGGCAACGGTGGCGGCGGATGTATGGATGCGCCCGCCCGCCTCGGTTTCAGGTACCCGCTGGACGCGGTGCACTCCGGATTCGAATTTGAGCCGGGCGAACACGTCACGCCCGCTGATCAGCGCGCTCGCCTCCTTGAAGCCGCCGAGACCAGTCTCCGAGAGATCAAGGATTTCGAAGCGCCAGCCTCGCAGACCGGCGTAGCGCTGATACATGCGAAAAAGCTCGGCAGCGAACAACGCAGCCTCCTCTCCGCCGGTGCCGGCGCGGAGCTCGAGGATGGCGTTACGCGCATCGTCGACATCCTTCGGCATCAGCGCGAGCTTGACCTGCTCCTCGAGCGCCGGGAGACGCTCTCGCAAGGTCTGCAGCTCGTCTTGGGCAAGCGCTTTCAGTTCCGCATCTTCGCTGGATTGGGAAATATCGACGAGCGAGGCGAGTTCGTCGCGGGCGTGACGCAACGCAGCGATGCCGTCGACGATCAGGCTCAGCTCGCTGTATTCCTTCGACATTCTTGCGAATTCGATGCCCGAGAGCCCGCTGCCGGCCAGCGCGTCACGCATCTCGGCGTGGCGACGGACGAGTTGCTCCAAATGCGCTTCGAGAGACGCCTCCATAACGCGCTCAGCGGTAGAACGCTCGCAGACGTGCTCGCAGCTCACCCAACGAAAGGTCCATCGGTACCTCGCTCTGCTCGCCGCTGTCGAGATCGCGAAGAGCGACCACGTTCCGTGCGATCTCGTCCTCGCCGATCAGCACCGCTGCACGCGCATTGACATGGTTCGCCCGACGCATGCGGCGGGCCACGTTCCCGGAATAGCTGAGATCCACGGGGCAGTCATCATTTCGCAGGACCTCTGCGAGGGTTCGCGCTGCTCCTTCCGCAGCTTCCCCAATCGGCACGACCGCAACCGGCCGCCGCGGTGCGGGCGGCTCGGCGATCAGCATCGCCAGCCGCTCGATGCCTGCCGCCCAGCCGACCCCGGGCAGCGCCGGCCCGCCCATCAGCTCGACCAGCCCGTCATATCGACCGCCACCCATCACGGTGCCTTGGGCGCCGAGGTCGGTCGTAACAAACTCGAACGCCGTGTGCGTGTAATAGTCGAGCCCGCGCACGAGCCGCGGGTTCTGCCGATAACCGACCCCGAGTCGATCGAGCCCCGCACGGACTTGATCGAAGAAATGGCGCGATTCGGAATTGAGGTAATCCCCAAACGGAGGCGCCTCCCGCACGACTATTTGATCAGTTTCCGCCTTCGAATCGAAGATGCGCAGCGGATTACGCTCAAGCCGATGCCGGCTATCCTCCGACAATTCGGTAACCCGCGCCGAGAAATAGGCGACGAGCGCGTCGCGGTAAGCAGCACGGCTTTCGGGATCGCCCAGAGTGTTGAGCTCGAGTGCGACGCGTTGACCGATCCCAAGTGTGTCGATAATGCGGCTGCCCAATGCGATGATTTCGATGTCAGCCTGCGGCTGGGCGACGCCGATCAGTTCTACCCCAATTTGGTGAAATTGACGGAAGCGGCCCTTTTGCGGCCGCTCATAGCGGAACATCGGGCCGCTGTAAAAGAATTTGAGCGGCACGCTCTGAGCGAGGCCATTGGAGATCACTGAGCGAACCACGCCGGCAGTGTTCTCCGGGCGCAGCGTCAACTCCTCTCCGCCGCGGTCGGTAAAGGTGTACATCTCCTTGGCAACGATGTCGGTGTGTTCGCCGATCGGTCGTGCGAAAACTTCGGTGAACTCGAAAATCGGCGTCGCCATTTCGGCAAAGCCATAGAGCTCTGCCGCGGTCCGCGCAGTTTCGACCACCCGGCGGTGGCGCCGCGCCACCTCGGGAAGAAGATCTTGGGTACCGCGGACCGGCTGCAAGGAGCGCATGCGAAATCTCAGACCGTTCTCCGCAGAGAGTTGGCGATTGTCGATCATCTACGCCAAGGTGTTACTTGTCGATGGGCCCTTCAAGCGCCCCGCGCAACGCTATAACGAAACCGAAGCTCTCCCTCGCAGCGGCCTGCCCCAGTCCGGGCGTCGGCCGCGGTTTCATTGCCAAGGCTCACATCGGTCCGTTTTGCAAGCTCGTCAATGATACGGGTCGGCGGCGTCGCGCAGCCCGTCGCCGAAAAAGTTGAACGCCAGGACGGTAATGACGACATTTGCCACGGGCAGCATCAACCAGGGGTAAAGTGCCACGACGTTGATGTTCTGGGCTTCGTTAAGCAAAACGCCCCAGCTCGTCATTGGTGGCCGCAGCCCGAGACCGAGGAAGGAGAGTGCCGTCTCACCCAGGATCATGCTCGGGATGACCAAGGTGGCCGACGCGATCAGATGGCTCATGAAACTCGGCAGAAGGTGCCGGCCGATAACGCGCGCTGGCCGCGCTCCCATCAGCACCGCAGCAGTGCAGAAATCCTCCTCGCGCAGCGCCAGTAGCTTGGACCGAACGGCGCGAGCGAGGTGGGTCCATTCGATCATCCCAAGAATCAGCGTGATGCCGAGATAAACAAGAATAGGGCTCCAACTCACCGGCAAAATCGCAGAAAGCGCCATCCACAACGGTAGGTGCGGAAAGGATTGGATAACCTCCATCCCACGCTGAATCAGGATATCGGTCCAACCGCCATAATAGCCGGCGATCCCACCGATCAAGATCCCAAGCGTGAAGCTCACGGCGACGCCGAGGAGTCCCACCGTCAGCGAGATCCGTGCCCCATAGACCATCCGCGAAAGGAGATCGCGACCGAGCCGATCAGTACCGAGCAGGAATAGTTGCCCGCCCCGAGCCGGGCACGCGAGATGCAAATCGGCATGGAACAATCCCCAGAAGAGATATTCGTCGCCACGGCAAAAGAAGCGGATAGTCTGCCGTTTCTCCGGGTTCGGCGTGTAGACCCGCTCGAGGTTAGCCATGTCGAGCCGATAATCGAAACCGTAGACAAATGGGGCGACCAGCCGGCCATCGTGGAAGATCCGCACCCGCTGCGGTGGAGCAAAGATAAAATCGGTGTTGCGGGTGTCTAGGGCGTAAGGAGAGAGAAACTCGCAGATCAGAATCGAGAGATACATGGTCAATAAGACCGCACCGGATACAACGGCTACCCGATGGCGGCAGAGCTTCCACCACATCATCCGCCATTGCGACGCCATATAAAAGCGCTCTTGCGCCGGCGTCATCCGTTCGACGGCATAGGGGTCAAAAGGCGCGGCCGAGACGTAGTGCGCCAGCTGGCTCTCGGCGTGCGCGGCCGTCGCGTCTCTGCGTTTGTGAGGCAGGCCGCCGGATGCGAGGGCCAGATCGCTCATCGGCGGCGGCCTGCCTGCAGGCGGATCCGGGGATCGAGCACCGCGAGCGCAAGATCGGAGACGAATACGCCGATTACCGTCAAGAACGCCATGAACATCAAGAACGACCCGGCAAGATACATGTCTTGACTGCGTAGCGCGTCGAGCAGCATCGGTCCGGTGGTCGGCAAAGACATTACTACCGAGACGATCGCTGCGCCGGAAATAACATGCGGCAACAGAGAACCGATATCGGAAATGAACGGATTGAGAGCCATCCGCAGCGGATATTTGAACAGCGCCTTGAGGGGAGGCAGCCCCTTGGCACGTGCGGTCACGACATATTGCTTTTGCAACTCGTCGAGCAAGTTGGCGCGCAACCGCCTGATCATACCCGCCGTTCCCGCCGTACCGATGACGATGACCGGGATCCAGATATGAGCGAGCACAGAGAGAACTTTGTTCCGCGTCCAAGGCTGATCGACATATTGAGGATCCATCAGCCCGCCGATCGAGATTCCAAAATGCACATTCGCCAGGTAGAGCAGAACGAGAGCAAAAAGAAAGCTGGGCGTGGCCAACCCGAGGAACCCCAGAAACGTCAAACAGTAATCCGCCCAACTATACTGATGTGTCGCGGAATAGACGCCGATCGGGAACGCGACGAGGTAGGTAAAGACGATCGTCGTGAAGGAGACTAGAAAGGTCAGGAACAGACGGTCGCCTACCACCTTCGTAACCGGCAGGTCATAGCTGAATGAGTATCCCAGGTCCCCCCTAAGAAGCCCGCCAGCCCAATACAAATATTGCTGCCAGAGCGGGCGGTCGAAACCGTACTCCTCCTCCAAAAAATGGATTTTGGCGAGATCCGCCGGCTCGCCCGACTCCTGCAGTTCGGCGATATAGGTCGTGAAATAATTACCCTGAGGCAGGTTGATGATCGTGAAGGTCACGATGCTGATCGCGATCAACGTCGGGATCATGATCAGGATCCGGTGAACTACGTAGCTCAGCATAGGGTCGATCTAGCCAGATTTCCGCGGTCGTATCTAGTCTGTCGTCAGGGATGCACCCGTGGCGAGACGTCCGAAGATACCGATTTCGCAGCAGTTTCGGATGCGTCCAACCAGAACGTGTCCGGTTTGTAGATCCCGAAAAAAGCTCCGGGATCCCAGTTGTAGAACCCCTCCTCGGGCACGTTGTGGAGTTTGTCGCTCACAACGACCGGCTGGACCACACCCGCGACCGTGCCGATCGCAAAGACCTCGTCCGCCCATATCTGCAGCATGTCATGCCAGATCCGGGACTGCTCCGATGGCAGCGCCGAGCCGAGCCACTCCTCGTAGAGCTCCTTCAGCCGCGTCGCAGACGGCAGATCGGGAGGCTCGCCAGCCTTCCCTTTTGTCTCGTAATACTGACCCCATTTCGGCCATTGCAGCTGCTGTTGACTGGTAGGCGCGAATTCCGAGGGTGACATCGCGGCCGTCGCGAGACCGTTTTCGATTCCCTTGTCGATGGACATTAGCGTCTCACCCGAGAAGACCCGGCGCCGGAACAGGGTCAGCTGCAATGGCTTGGCAAAAATCCTTATTCCGATGTTCCGCCAAGAATTGCGGATCAACTCCAGCACGTCCGATTGTTCGGTCGATTCACCCGAATTCTCTACAATAATGTCCATGGGCCGACCATCCGGCAGCAGACGCATACCATCGCTGTCGCGCTTTGTGAGCCCGATCAAGTCGAGCAGGCGGTTGGCCTCGGTCAAATCGAAGTTCGCCCAGGCCGAGCGGTATTCGGGTTCATAAAGCGGGCTCTGCGGCAACACCGTGTTCTGCCCTTCAATAGCCAGCCCGAAATAGATTGCCTGATTGATCTCATGCCGGTTCACTGCTAGCGACAAGGCGCGGCGAAAGCGCAGGTCGCGCACCAGGGCCCGCCAAGTCTCATCGCTTACGTTGAGGTTTGGGTAGAGGGCCAGTTGACTACCGGGGCCGGTGCGCCAAAGGAATACACGATATTTGTTGCGCTCTCCGCTGTCTTTTAGAAAGGTATAATTGTCGAAGCGCAGATAGCGCGCCTGGAGGTCGCTCTCGCCCGCGCCGGTTTTTGCTGGGATGATCTTGCTGTCGGCAATCGACATGATTACGTGATCGATATAGGGAAGTTGATTCCCCGCTCCGTCCACGCGATAGTAATATGGATTCCTCTCGAATATGAACCGGTCGGCAGGGGGCTTTGTCTTCAATATCCATGGCTCCAGAGACGGCAGATCTGGATTGTCATTGTGATACATCGCATCCATGCGGTTGTGCAGGGCAGCCCAATTACGTTGGTTGTTCTTTTTAACGAGCGCCGCGAGAGCCTCCTTATCAGCGAATTTCTCATGGAATTGCTTCAGATAATGTGACGGGCAATAGATGTAGAGCGGGTCCGCTCCGGCGAGCTCGGGCAGAAACAACGGATTGGGTCGCGTCCAAGCATAGCGAATTGTGGTGTCGTCAAGCACTTCGAAGCGAGGTATCTCACCCTGCACCATCAGCGATATGGGCGGGCCTGAAGGCGAAAGTTGAGTATTCTTTGCAACATCCTCGAACCAATAGCGGAAGTCTTCAGAGGTGAAAGGATGCCCGTCCGACCATTTGTGTCCCCTGCGCAAATGGAGCGTGAAGATCCGGCCATCCTGAACATCCACCGATGTCAAGATGTCGGGGACGAGCTTCAATGCAGGGGTGTAGCCGACCAACCGCGCATAGCCGTAAACCACCATCATGCGGGTGTCCTTGGGCCCGCCCATCAACATCCGCAACTCGCCGCCGGATTTGCCGATTGTCTTGGGTTCCGCCACCTCCGGATCGGTTGGCAGCCGCTCGTCGACTTTGGACAGCTTGCCGCCGGCCACGTCCTGTTTGAAAAGCGGCGTCTCCTGCAGCTCGGCATGGACCGTGCCCGGAACGGCCATCAAGAGAGCCACGACGAGGCCGATCCGTTTCACATCGCTCCTCCCTATCGGTTTCTCGGTCTCTTCATTTATGCCGAGACGGGGGCGCTGGCCCGAGCCGCCACCGCAGGCGGCGATGCCCTCGCCTCCACCCAGTGGCCTGGACCGATCTCGATCAGCGGTGGTGCGTTCAACGGTTCACGGCGGAATGGTTCGGGCCAAGCAGCCGGGTCCGAGGCTTTGTCCTCCATCAACCGGTGGAAGTCGAGGGAGCGCGACGGATCCGGCGTGGGCACGGCCGCGAGCAGGGCCAGCGTGTAGGGATGAACGGGATTGCGAAACAACGTTGCGCGATCGGCGATTTCGACAATCCGGCCGGCACACATCACTGCAATGCGATCGGCGATATAGTCGACGACCGCCAGGTTGTGGGAAATAAACAGGTAAGTAAGCGAGAGCTTTTTCTTCAAATCCATTAACAGGTTGAGAATCTGTGCTTGTATCGAAACATCGAGCGCTGATGTCGGCTCATCGCAGATCACCAGATCCGGCCGCAACGCAAGGGCGCGCGCAATCCCGATGCGCTGGCGCTGACCTCCTGAAAAGCTGTGCGGGTAACGCTTGAGATGTCGGGGGTCGAGGCCGACGAGGATGACCAGTTCATGCACCATCTCACGACGCGAGCGGACATCGCCGATCCCATGGATAACGAGGGGCTCCTCGATGATGTCATAAACCGTCATCCGCGGGTTCAGCGAGCCAAACGGGTCCTGGAAGATGAATTGCACCTGCCGCCGAAACCGTTTCAAATCCTCGCCATCCAGAGAGAGCACGTTGATCAGCCGTCCGCGGTCGTTGAAATGGATCGATCCGGACTCCGGCGATACAGCCCGCAGCAGCAGTTTACTCAAGGTCGTCTTGCCGCACCCACTCTCGCCGACCAACCCAAGACACTCGCCGCGCTCGATCTTGAGGCTGATACCGTCGACGGCAACCACTTGGGGACCAGATGCACCGCCGAACCACCCATTCTTGCGGATGGAGAAGGTTTTTCGTATACCGACGCACTCGACCAACGGCCCATCGGCATCAGCCGGCCATTCCGCCTTCTCGGCCATCAGATGCGGCGCATCTCCCGGCGGAATCTCTCGGATCGGGACGAGACGCTCTCCGGGCTTCATATCGAAGTGTGGGACCGCGCGCAGCAGCGCCCGGAGATACGGATGCTCAGCTCGCCGAAAGATGTCGTCGAGGGTACCGCTCTCCATGACCTCGCCGTGGTACATCACCACAATCTCTTCGGCGACGTTGGCAACGACACCGAGGTCGTGGGTGATCAGCAGCACCGCCATGCTGAGCTCATGCTGGAGCTCGATAATCAGCTTGAGGATTTGCGCCTGGATCGTCACATCGAGCGCCGTCGTCGGCTCGTCCGCAATCAGCAGCGCCGGGCGGCAGACCAGCGCCATCGCGATCATGGCACGCTGGCGCAGCCCGCCGGACAGCTCGAAGGGATAGCTACGCAAAGCCCGCTTGGGATCTGGAAACCCGACAAGGCGTAGCATCTCTCCCGTCAGCTCGGAAGCTTGTGCAGCGCTTACCGGCCGATGGAGCCGCAGTGCTTCGCTGACCTGATTGCCGATGGTATGAACCGGGGACAACGAGGTCATAGGCTCTTGGAAGATGATTGAAATGCGCCCACCGCGGATCGCCCGCATATCGGCGCCATTATCCGGCAGTTTCACGAGATCGACGACCTCGCCGTTGAGCCGGGGATCAGCAAACAAGATCTCACCACGGGTGATAAACCCGCTGCGCGGCAGGATACGAAGAATAGTCTGACTGACCACCGACTTTCCCGAGCCGGATTCGCCGACGAGCGCCACGGTTGATCGCGGTCGCACGCGGAACGAGACCCCCGTAACCGCTCGGATGAAGCCGCCTGGCGTAGCGAAACGAACGTGCAGGTCACGGACGGTGAGAAGATCGGTCAAATGGGATCTCCCGTCGCTTCCCACATGCCGGGCTCGGTGTATCCAGGCTCGGTGTGTACGGTGACGCCAAGCGCAGCCAAATTAGCTAAGGTGGCTGCATTCAGTGATAATCCTCGGGACCTCGCGGCTCTGGCCGACTTATCGACCAGCTCGGTAAAACCCTCGATCCGACTGTCCAGACGTATCTTGGTCCACCCGGATCGAAGTTCGAGCTGCATCCAGCCGTCGCGCCGATCGCGGCGAGTGGAATAATAAGCGAGCGTCATACGGTCGAGTTCACCCCAGGCGATCGAGGTGCGCCGCAGTCCCGACGCCCTCAGCGCCGACCCGGTCACCGCAAAGCGGGTACCGTGGCGAAGTATCGTACGCACACCGAAAACCGCAAAGAGGGCTACGAAGCTGCTCAACACAGTGGCCGCAACAGTGCCGACGGGCATGGCTGCGAGGATTGCTGCGGTCGGGACGAACCCGGCAGCGGCGCGAACGTAATCACCGTACATGGCCGAGGTGGGGTACGTGTAACAGGTCATCTAAAGATCAATCACCCGCGGCCGCGAATATTTCTGCCGCATCGAGCCAGCGTGTCGCCGGGTGCCCCTTGGTGATCGCGACGAGCCGACGAAGGAACGCCTCCGTCGCCTCGTCCTGCACTAAGTGGTGGGTCAGAATTCCGGTTGGCTCCTGGGGATCGACTTCGCCCAGGCGACGCGCTTGCAAATGTCCAACGATGCCACCCAGCGCCGCCGCCTCGCCTATAAAACCGCGGTCCGCTGCCCATGCGACGAGGTCAATATGAACGTTCACCTGGGCGATACCGGGTGCCGGCCAAGTAGTCTGCCGTGGGTTCGAGCGTGAGATCGCGCCGAGGCCGCAAGCTGCGAGGAACGGCAGAAAACAGGGGTCAAAACGGTTCCAGGGCGGCACCAGAACCGCGAGCGCGCGGGCCCCGAACAGCCGGGTCAGCCGGGCTCGGCCTGCGGCCAAGTCGGATGCCACGGCGTGGCAGGGTCGCTCGGGCGGGAACTCGCTCTTCTTGCGGTTGATCGCGTGATTCACATGGCGCCAACCGTGCTGAAGGACAGCGAGACCGGGAGACCGAGAGGGATCGGTGAGCCACGCAGCCAGTCGCGGATCGGCGGCAGCTGGAATGACCGCGAGCGAAATCGGGATATCGCCGGCGATCGAAGCGAGACGGTCGAGCCGATCGCTCGCGACCGCTGCATCGTCGTCACGCCACCAGAGGGTCGCAGCCCGCCCCGCCTCGCTCCAACGGTTGAACTCATCGACCAGACCGGTCCATTTCGGTGTCGCCGCCAAATCCTGACCGGGCGGATGCCTCATGAGCCGATAATACCGCCGGCCGACCCCAATACCAAACCCCGTCGCATTAGCCTGCTCGTGTGGCAACGCTGGCGGGATCACTGATTATGCTCGCGATCAGACGGGCCGAGCACCGTGCCCCGCCTGTGTCGACCGAGATCGCCCCAGGGCCGCGCTCGACCGCGCGTTCGATCGCGCGAGCGAGCCGGACCGGCGTGAGGTCGCTCTCTGGAACCAGTTCGAGGACCCCGTGGCTAGCCAGCCGTTCTGCTCGCAACTGCTGCTCGGTTTCCCGCTCAGACGCGAACGGCACGACCACGGCTGGAGCACGGGCCGCTAGAATATCAAGCACGGTGTTGTATCCGGCCTGGCTCACCGAGACGCGGCAGCGCCGCAGCATCTGCGGGAATTCCGGGCGGTAGCGCTCAAGGACCACGCCTGTGGGCAGAGCACCCGCGAGGGTCTCGAATGCCTGCTGAGGCAGGTTGGGTCCCGCGAGTAGACGCCAGATGAGACCGGCGAGGCAGCCGCGTCGTCTGGTCTCAAGCGCTGCCAACAGCAAGGTAGCACCGACAGCACCTCCACCAACCGAGACCAATACCTCGTCCACGCCGGCGGTCTCGTCTCCGCCGACAATCGGATCGGTTTCCGCAATATAACCCGTATAGATCAGGCGATTGGCGATCTCCGATGCCGCGGAGAAACTTGCTTGCAGTGGTATGAAGCCCGGATCGCCGTGGACGAGCACGAAGTCGAAATCTGTCAGCACCCGATGGACGATTTCGCGGATGCGGTTCGGGTCGTCGGGCATGACCACGATGTCCCGAACCGAACACAGCACTCGCGGTCGAGGACGGCGCAATCGTGCCGCTTCGATCAGAGGCTCAAGCTCGAAGCGGAACGCGCGCCGCCCGAAAGGAAAAGCTTCAATCATCACGGCATCGGGCCGAGCCGCTTCGAAGGCGGCGACCAACGCCTCCCGACGCGCTTCTCGCAATTTTTCGTCGATCGGTCGGCCACCCGGACCGATAAGTTCTTTGAAACTCGCGTCGCGTGCTCTGATCGGCGCGAGCTGGACGATGCTCATGGACTGAGCGCAGATGGGTCCGGGGGGAGGTTCTCCGCCGGAGACCAGTGTTACCCTGATCCCTTCGCGCGCGACTGCGTCAGCCAGGCGGAAAGCGCGCCGGGCGTGCCCGATGCCGAGCAGGTGCTGGACGTAAAATAGCACCGAGCCAGTCACGAAATCTCAAGCAAAAACACTGAAATGGTCGGGGCGGAGCAAGCTTGCCGCCAAGCTTTCAGATTTGTGTTCCGCGGCACAAGTCCGACCGAGCGTATCGATTACCGCAGCCAGGCGGCGGGCGGCGGCCGGGAGGTCATGCTCCGATCGGACGCGCGCTTGCGCCGCCGCCGCGAACGCCGCCCGCCGGCTGCCATCGAGGATGAGGCTACGCACCGCCGCCGCGAAAGTAAGCGTGTCAGTAGGCACCACAAGAAGTCCGGTGATCTCCGATACGACGATTTCTCCAACCCCATGACCCGTTCCTGCCACCACGGGCAATCCGCTCGCCTGCGCCTCAAGCAGCGCCATGCCGAAGGCTTCGTTAAAGGCGGGCCAGACGAAAAGATCAGCCAAGGCCAGCCGCTCCACGATTACCTCGCGGCCGAGCGATCCCATCCAGGTTACTCGCTCGTTGAGCGGGGCGAGGGCATTTTCGACATCGCGGCGTGCCGGACCATCGCCGACCACTTCCAACGACCAGGGCAAATCGAGTAGCCGAGACAAGGCCTCGCCGAGAATGCGGTAGGAGACGAGCTTGTCACCGTAACGCATCATTGCGACGGTTATCAGGCGAGGAGGCCCCGCCTTTTGGTGCGCCCTTCCACTATGGGACGCCGCATCAAGAAACGGCTTGAACGCTATCCAGCGCCGAGGGTCCCGCAGCAACGGCAAGACGCACTCCCGATCGGATGGATTCAACCCGATCACGGCATCGGCCCTCCGGATCGCGCACTCGGCAGCCCTGTGGCCGAACGCCCAGGGACCGAGTGCCTGTCTCGGGGTTATGGAGCCTTCGGCGACAACATACGGGATGCCAAGCGCGCCCGCGATGAGGGGGCCCAGCCAGTCCGGCGCTTTGTGATAGACGTGGTAGGAGAACCAGAGCTCCGGCGCAAATTCCGGAATCTCTCGCCAACCGCGCAGACGGCGCTCCGCGACCCGCTGACCGAGCGCGGCCAGCCGGGCCTGACGATGGGGATCGCCGGACCCATCATAGCTGCGAAACCGCGAGGCGAGGATGGGCTCGTGCCCGGCAAGACGGAGCGCTGCAAGGAAAAGCTGCGCCAGCCGGCGATCTCCTGACGGGACGGGGTGATCGGGCGGTTTCAACGGTGCGTAGAACGCGATGCGCATCGGGCTTCACGAGGGCTATGGCTCTGATTGAACCCCGAGGAACGGAACAGTGGCAGCTTCCGGAACCACCTCCTCGCCGCGGCGATGGGCGTCATACGATGGCCCGGTAGCATCGCCAGACCCTTCCAGACTAGCCGGGCATAATCCAAAGCGGAGCGCCAGCGCATCGATCCCGGATTTCATGGCGAAGATGTTGTGCACGCGGCGTTCACCAGCGGCGCCCTGCGCAGCCCGCCTTGCGGGATCGCGGATTAGCGCGCTCATCGCTCGAGCAAGCCCAGCCGGGTCAGCGGGAGGCACGAGTAATCCCGTCTCTCCTTGCTGGATTAACTCCGGAATCCCCGACACGTTGGTTGCGATACAGGCGAGCCGCTGGCTCTGCGCCTCGATCAGGACATTGGGCAAGCCATCGCGATCGCCGTCCTTTGCCACCTTCGCGGCGAGCACGAACAGATCAGCCTGGCGATAGCCGGCGAGCACCTCGGGTTGGGCTAAGGCGCCACGCCATTCGATCCTGTGCGATAGGCCCAGGCGCTCGGCTTGACGCATCAGCGCGCTGACGAGCGCGCCGCCGCCGATGTGGATAAAGCGCCACTCGAGACCGGTGGGCAGAAGCGCGAGCGCCGCAATCAGATCGTCGTAGCCCTTTTTCGCGACCACCCTCCCGACGGAGAGGAGAACAACCCGATGTTCGGGATCGCTGCCATCCCTCCCATCCGGGCGCGATGGCGCTGACGAAAAGCGCTCCAGGTCGAGTCCATGATAGCAGAGCGCGACCGTTTCGGAGCGGAGTGCGAGGCTAGCGAGGTGCCGGCGTCCTGCTTCGGTACAGGTAACTACCCAACTCGCCTCGGCGAGTTTTGTGCGCTTCTCCCACTCCGGAAGCGTCCAGATGTCCTTGGCGTGCGCCGAAACCGTCCAACTCAAACCGGTGATCAACGCAGCGTAACGGGCGACCGAGGCCGGCGTGTGGAGAAAATGTGCGTGGAGATGGTGAACGTTCGCCGGAAGCTCCGCCACCAATACCATCGCTTGGCCAAAGCGGCGGATGCGGTTCGGGGTCGGGTCGCGTCCTAGATCGGCCAACCAAGCCCGCAGCGCCCGACGATAGCCGGAGCGCCGGCGCGAGCGCAGCCAGCCGCGCCAGAGACGGCGTGGCTCCTGGTATAGATATTCCGGAAGGTAAAGCAGTGGGGCGCGGATCAGCTGGTGGACCGGATGCGTTGTGCGATCGGTCGGGTGGCGCAAAGAGACGATTAGGATATCGAGCCCGCGTTGCTCGAGAGCGCGGATCTCCTGGGCGATAAAAGTCTCAGATAACCGCGGGTAGCCTTTCAGAACAAAGGCGACGCGACCAGCGACTTGTGGTAATAACAGTGCCACGCGTCACGCTTCGAGACGCTCTCGCGCCGCGAAGCAGCCGGCGCGCCCCTCATCGAGCCATTTTCGCGCGAGTCGGTTAACGCTTGGCATACCGTCGAGCAAGCCTGGGATCAGGGCGGTCGAGGGGGGAGGCTGCTCGGTCAAATGGCGCAGCGCGGCAGCCATCACTCTCGGGTCGCGGCCCTCCTGCTCGGACAACATGGTCAAAAGCCCGAGTTCGGCGGCACGTCGGGCCCTGATGTACTGCTCCAGGCGGGGCGCGGTTCGCGGTACGATCAGCGCTCGCTTGTCAAAAGAGAGAATTTCGCAAAAGGTATTGTAGCCACCCATCGCGACCACACCGGCGGCGCGCGCCATCAGAGACTCGAGCCGTGCGTTGAAAGTAATCGCGTGGACTTTGTCGAGTCGCGAAGCCCGACTTGCGAAAATCGCGCGTTGCTCGGGGAGCATGAATGGGCCGAAGACGAGCAAGGCAGCGAGCGGGAGGGCGCGATCATACTCATAAGCCGACAGCACCAAATCCATCAGCGCTTCGCCGTCACCTCCGCCGCCTGGTGTGACCAGCAGGAACTCGCTCTCGAGCACGTCCAGAATTTCCGGCGTGGCTTGGAGTTCGGGCGCGTTGCGCCGAAGATAGCCTGTATAGGTCATGCGCCGGCGCACGCCCCACGGTACCGCGAGCCCGGCGAGCGGATCGCAGATCTGGGGCAAGCCGTACACCCAGATCTCGTCGTAATATTCGGCCAGCGCCGGAACCGCCTGCTTGCGTTCCCACTCGCTTTCGAGCGCCTCAGGATCGTCCATCACGTCGCGCAGCCCGAGGATCAAGGCCGTCCCGCGGCGTTGCAGCAGATCGAGCGTCTCCCGTACCTCGCCTCGCAATCCCAGCGGCTCTTTGTCGACGATCAAAAGGTCGGGGTCGAAAATATCCGCAGTGTGCCGGATAATCGAGGAGCGCATCGCAAGCGTCTCTTCTAGATCGATGTGCAGATTGAGCGACACATATTCCCCGTTGCGCAGCTTGATGACGCCCGGCACCCGCACAAAATCGACGCGAGAACGAAAATCGAAGCTACCAATGATTGGCGACCCAGATAGTATCAGGACCGAGACCGCGGGGTCCGCATCGACCAGAGAGTGGGCGATCGCCCGGCATCGGCGCAGATGCCCGAGCCCGAAGCTGTCATGGCTGTAAATGAGCACCCGCTTATGGTGACGGCGAGCGGCCACGCCGACCCCCTCATGCAACCGTGCGGGTCGACTATTGCATAGGCGGCTTCGTCGGGAAATGATCTTTTCATGAAGGCCATGGTCATGAAGGGAATGGCAACGCTGGTCACCACGGCCGAGGATGCGCTTCGACCGGCGCGAGATTGGTTCGGATTTCTCCCGCGGCGACCGAAACGGGCGGCTTCGACATCCACAAAAAGGCAGCGGGAAAAGGAGACCGACGATCCGGGCGCGCTCGAGCCGACACTCTATCGCTTCATTCTTCGGCACAGCTTAGGGGCGCAGATTTTCCTACTCGTGCTGACGCTCGTCTCTTTCCCCTTTCTTTACTATTCGCTCAAGCTTCCCAGGGAGATTACCGACGGCGCGATCAAAAGCGGCAAACATTTTCCAGTGCACATTCTGGGGTTTGAGCTCGATCAGATCAGCTATTTGATGGTCCTCTGTGCTGCGTTTTTGGCGCTTGTTTTTATAAACGGCGGCTTCAAATACTACATCAATACTTTTAAGGGGCGGCTCGGCGAACGGATGCTGCGCCGGTTCCGTTATCAGCTGTATCAGCGTATGTTGCTGTTCCCGCTATCGTATTTTCATAAAAACTCGTCAGCCCAGATCATTCCGATGATCACGGTCGAGTGCGAGCAGCTGGGCGGGTTCATCGGCGACGCATTTTCTACCCCGCTGTACCAGGGGGGCCAGCTGCTGACGAATATTTTCTTCATGTTCATGCAGGATCCAATTCTGGGCCTGGCGGCGGTCGCGCTCTATCCCATCCAGGGCTACGTGATCCCGAAACTGCAGTTCAAGGTAAACCAACTTGCCAGGCTCCGCGTCCGCCAGATTCGGCAAGTAGCTGACCGCGTCCAGGAATCGGCGACCGGAATTGCCGATATCCTCGCCAACGACAATACCCGCCTTCAACTGACCGGTTTTGCCCATCTGCTGGGCACGATTTACGACATCCGCTTCGAGATCTATAAACGCAAATTTTTTGTTAAGTTCCTAAACAACTTTTTGGGACAACTAACACCCTTTTTTTTCTTTTCGATTGGCGGCTACCTTGTGCTGCACGATAAGCTTTCTGTGGGCCAGCTCACCGCGGTGCTTCTCGCCCAAAGGGAGCTAGCATCGCCGTGGAATGAACTGCTCGGCTTTTATCAGATCTTCCAGACTTCCAAGATCACGTACGAGCAGATCGTCGAGCAATTCCAACCTGCAGGCATGATGGATGCTCGGCTCCAGCTCGAGGAGCCGGGCGCGGTGACTCCGCTGACGGGCGAACTCGTGGTCGCCAATTTGTCGCTCGCCGAGGACGGTGGCAGCCGGGTACTCGACGGCATCACCTTTAGCGTCCCACTGGACGCGCATGTAGCGGTCGTCGGCCAAGGCGGCAGCGGCAAAAACGAGCTTGCTCTGGTGCTCGCGCGCGTGATCCGGCCGACAAGCGGCCGAATACTGATCGGCGGCATGGAGCTCGCCAATCTTCCGACCGCGATAACCGGTCGCCGGATCGGCTATGTCGGGGCGGCTCCCTATTTGTTTGCCGGAACCTTGCGCGAAAATCTGCTGTTGGGCCTGCGCCACCGCCCGATCCGCCCAGCGGAATACGATCCGGCGAGCGACAGACGCCGTTCAGCCCAGATCTACGAAGCACGGCGGTCCGGCAACATCGACTTCGACATCCGCGCCGATTGGCTCGATTATGAAGGCGCCGGGGTGGTCGATAGCGCGGGATTGTCGACACGCATTATCGAGGTTTTGACCCGTCTCGACTTCGACGAGGTCGTCTACACACTGGGGCTGCGTTGGCGGCTCGACCCTGAGGGCAATCCGGAAGCGGCCGCACGGCTCCTCGAAGCACGTAAGACCCTAGCCCGCCGACTCGCCGAAGACGGCATTACCGATCTAGTTGAGACCTATGATGTCGATCGGTTCAACTTTAACGCCTCGGTTGCGGAGAACTTGCTGTTCGGAACGCCGATCGGTCCGGCCTTCGACTTCGAAGCGCTCGCCGACAATACCTACGTGTCGCAGGTGCTGGCAAAGGTCGGGCTGATCGACGACCTCGTCGAAGCCGGCAGGCAGGTGGCCGAGACGATGATCGAGTTGTTCGCGGACCTGCCGCCCGATCACGAGTTCTTCGAACAATTCAGCTTTATCAGCGCTAGTGACCTACCGGAGTTCGTAGCGATCCTCGGGCGCATCGGGGCTGAAGGGATAAAGGCGCTCCATAGAGCCGATCGTACCAAGCTGCTCTCGCTGCCGTTCAAGCTCATCCCGGCGCGGCACCGGCTCGACGTTCTCGACGAGGCGATGCAACGGCGCTTGCTCGAGGCGCGGAAGATGTTTCGGGCCGATCTTCCGGCGGAGGCGCGGCCGCAGATCGAGTTCTTCGATGCGGAGCGCTATAACGCAGCCGCCTCGGTACAGGACAATATCCTCTTCGGCAAGATAGCTTATGGCGAGGCAGACGCGCCGGTCCGCGTCCCATCCGTTGTTGCCGAGGTGGTGGACGAGCTGTCGCTGCGGCAAACCATCATCGAGGTCGGGCTCGATTACAATGTCGGTACCGGCGGATCACGGCTGTCTTTAGCCGAGCGCCAAAAGGCGGGGATAGCACGCGAGGTTCTCAAGCGCCCCGATCTGCTGATCCTCAACGAGGCGACTTCGGCACTCGACGGGCAGTCGCAGTCGAAAGTGACGACGGGGTTGAGGGACGAGTTCGCGAGCCGAGGCATAATCTGGGTGCTGCACCGGGCCAACCTCGCCAAGAACTTCGAGCGCGTTCTGGTTCTCAGCAATGGCAAGTTGGAGGAGCAAGGCACCCCGGCCGAGCTCGACGGCAACGGGTCGCTGATGTCCTTGCTTATCGCGGCGGAATGAGCAGACAAAGGGGCGACGTGAGTATTCGAATAACGGGAGGAAAGAGATGAGCCTCAAGCAAGAATTCGAATTGCTCCGGCGAGTGCCGATCTTCGCCGAGATCGAACCCGCCAAGCTCAAGCTGCTCGCCTTCATGAGCGAGCGGGTCGGCTTCGATCCCGGAAAGCCGCTGGTGCGGCAGGGCGATCCCGCAGATGCGGCTTATCTGATCATCGAGGGCCATGCCGAGGTCATGGTTGAGACGCCGGCAGGCCCCGTGATCGTCGCGACAAACGGTCCCAACGAGCTCGTCGGCGAGATGGGGATCCTATGCGATGCTCCACGTAATGCGACCGTTCGCGCCAAAGATCGCGTCGTCGCGCTGCGCATCTCGAAGGACCCGTTTATGCGCATGGTGCGCGAATTCCCGACCATGGCGGTATCGATCATGCAGGAATTGGCCCAACGGGTGACGTCAACCAATATCCAGCTCAGCGTCGCGCGCAACGAAGTAAATAAATTGCGTAAGCAGGTAGGCATCGCCGCCTGACGGCGGTGAGCCGGCTCGACAGCTTTATCCGTCGCCTGCAGGCGCAGCGCGCCTGCCTAAACCTTGCGGCCGATCTGATCCGCGAATTGGAGGGCGAAATTTTAGAGCTCGGCCTCGGCAACGGGCGGACCTATGACCATCTGCGCCAACTGTTTCCGGACCGAAAAATCTATGTCTGCGAGCGCCACGTTGCGGCGCATCCCGATTGCGTGCCGCCTGCCGAACTCCTCCTGCTCGGCGACATGCGCGATACCCTACAAAAGGCCCGGAAGCTGCTTGGGGGCCGGGTAGCTTTGGCGCATCTCGATCCCGCGACCGGGGATGTCGCGGCGAGCCGCGCACTCGCGGCAGAAGTCGCACCGTTGATCGTGCCGTTGCTGCGCCCGGGTGGGGTGTTGGTCAGCGAGCCCGCTGTAGCTTGGCAGGGCCTCAGCCCGATGGCGCTGCCAGGGGGCCTCGCTCCAGGTCGCTACAATCTATACAGGTCTGTCAATTGCCGATCGTCAGCATAACGGGGACATGGTCGGAGGCCTTCTCCCAGCCGCGGCTGTCCCGGTGAACCCGCGCCTCGGAAAGAGCACCGACGAGTGTTCGCGTCACCCAGATGTGATCGAGCCGGCGGCCTCGGTTCGAAGCTGCCCAGTCACGCGCCCGGTAGCTCCACCAAGTGTATAGACGCTCGTGCGGGGGCACGAAATGCCTGACCGCATCGACAAAGCCGCCTGCTCGCTGCAAGAGGCCAAGACGCTCGACTTCTACTGGTGTGTGGCTGACGACATTGAGGAGCTGCTTGTGCGACCAGACGTCAGTCTCCAGCGGGGCAATGTTCAGATCGCCCACCGCAATCATGGGTCGACCGTCCTGCCGTTCGGCCGCGAACCATGCCATCACCTCATCGAGGAACTTCAGTTTATGGGCAAATTTCGGGTTGCCCTCCGGGTCCGGCACGTCGCCACCTGCCGGCACATAGATGTTGTGAAGCTCAATGCCGCCGGGCAGTTCGACCGTAGCATGGCGGCAATCGGTACGGGCGCACCACGCGCGGATGTAAGGAGATCGAAACGGGATTCGGGAGAGGATTGCGACGCCGTTGTAGCCCTTCATCCCGTGCACCAGCATCTGGCGGTAGCCAAGCGTGTCGAATGCTTCGCGAGGGAAGAAATCGTCGGGCGTCTTGGTCTCCTGTAGACACAGGACTTCCGGCGCCCACTCCATCAGGAGCCGGCGGACATTGTCAATTCTTAGCCTGATCGAGTTAATGTTCCAGGTAACCAGGCGCAGTGTCACCGCTTATCGAACCGGGGTTCAAAACGTGAATGACGCATCAGAGAGCGGGCTTAGGCACCCGACGCTACGGGGGCCACGACCAAAACATCGGCGCCCGGTCGGGGGGGAAGACCGGGCGCCTACATGTCCAGAAGCGTTTGGGGGAAACAGGGCCCACAGGGGAGACAGGCCCGTTCTGAGGAGAGCTTTAGCGCTCCCTCCGCTTCGGGGTTTCACAGGTGGGGGCGGCACGATGGAAAACAAAGCGGCGATTTCTGCATGCCCGCAGCGGCAAAAATGCATGCTGCGCTCGGGAACCAACTGTAATTCTCTCATGCCGCGTTAGAGACCGACAGGGCTCCCGCGGCGGATGCGCCACATGCCTCGGCAAAGGCCGAGAACAGGGCCCTGGAGAGCGGGTTCCCCAGGGCTTTGTGTTCGGGGTGCCACTGTACGCCAACGACGAATCGCGCCTCCGGTAGGCTCACCGCTTCGATCTGCCCGTCAGGCGCCACCGCCTCGACGCGAAGTCTGCGGGCAAGACGATCTATACCTTGGGAGTGCAGTGAATTGACCATCACCTCGGTGGCGCCGACGAGCGACACCAAAAGCCCGCCCGGGGTCAGCGCAACGCTGTGGGCGGGTCCATATGGGCCGTCGGGGGAGTCCTTTGGCGAGCGATGATTGAGTCGGCCGGGGACCTCGTGAACCCGCTGATGCAGCGTACCGCCAAGCGCCACGTTAAGCTCCTGGATACCGCGACAGATCGCCAAAATCGGCAGGTCGCGCCGGATCGCTTCGCGGATCAACGGCAGCGTCGTCGCGTCGCGCTCCTTATCGTGCAGGATTTCAGGATGGCTCGGCTCGGCGCCGTAATGGCTCGGATGGACATTCGACGGACTGCCGGTGAGCAACAGCCCATCGAGCCGGTCGAGCAGCGCGCAGACATCGACCTTCGACCCGACCGCCGGGATCAATACCGGCAGACAGCCCGCGGCATCGATCACCGCATTCGGATATTTCTCGTTTACCCCGTGGAAGATACGCTCTTTGACCGTGCGGAGGCAGCTGGGAATGCCGACGAGCGGCATGTGGTAGACAGGCATCGGGGTTGAACTCAGGGTTGATATTGGCGACGGCCGGCGGCAAACGGATCGTGATATACAAACAACTCCGGGTTAAGCGCCATCCCGAACTGCGCGTCAAAGATCGAAACCGTCGTTGTCTTCCGCTGTTGATCAACGATCGTCCACTGACGCAGCGCCAGCGGCTGACTGTTGAAGACCATAGTCAGACTGCCGTTGTCAGGTTCTGTCGGCTGGGTGACAGTAATGGCCAACGCGTTCACGCCTCGCTCGAAGCGGTTGATGACAAGATCGTCAAAGGTGATGGGGTCGCGCAGCAGAAACCATGCCGGAGTCGACTTCAACCCTACTTTCGACATCTCGGCGAGCTGTTTGTCCACATAATAGACGTAGAAGAGGTCGGCGATCAGTAGGATCGGCGAAGGCGGGTCGTATTCGAACCGCATCCGACCGGGCCGAGCCATCCATAAGCTTCCGGTGGCGGTACCGCCGGTCGAGGAAGACTGTCGAAACCGGGCGGTCATCGTGTGTATGCCGTTCAGATATGCGCTGATACGCCGCAAGTCTTCCATGTCCATTGCAGTCAGCGCGACCGGCGGCGGCGAAACCGCTGCACTTGAGAGGGCGGCATGCAACATCGTCACCGTCGGTAAGAAGCATGCAACAACCGCCCGCCGGCGAACACGAAACCGCTCGACGAAGGTCGACCCGCTGCCGATGCCAGGAGGATTACCCACGATCTCAACCTGTTCCGTTTCAACGGCGTTGCACGCCGTTCCACAATAATGAGGCCAGCGCCGCCGTCGAGTGCGGTCAATCGCCGCCGCCGGCCAAGACCTCGCGTTTTCCGACGTGGTTAGCAGAGCTGACGATGCCCTCAGCTTCCATCCGCTCAACGATGCGGGCGGCGCGATTGTACCCGATTTGCAGGTGGCGCTGCACGAAGCTGGTCGAGGCTTTGCGCTCGCGGCATACTACAGCAACAGCTTGTTCGTAGAGCACGTCGCCGGCATCGCCGTCGTCTTCGTTTCGCCGCAGGTCGAGTGGGCCGCCATCATCTTCGGTGATCTCGTCGATGTAATCGGGCTCTCCGCGCCTCTTGAGGTACGACACGACGCGTTCGACCTCCTCGTCAGAGACAAAGGGGCCGTGGACACGCGTGATGCGACCACCCCCCGCCATGTAGAGCATGTCGCCGCGGCCCAGGAGTTGTTCGGCACCTCCTTCGCCGAGAATCGTGCGGCTGTCGATCTTCGACGTTACCTGAAAGCTAATTCTGGTGGGGAAATTCGCCTTGATAGTGCCGGTGATAACATCAACTGACGGGCGCTGGGTGGCCATGATAATGTGGATACCGGCCGCGCGCGCCATTTGCGCTAGCCGTTGGATCGCCGCTTCGATCTCTTTGCCGGCGACCAGCATCAGATCCGCCATCTCGTCGACAACGACGACGATCAGGGGCAGTTCGCTGGTGTCGAAGGGCTGCGTCTCAAATATCGGCCGACCAGTTTCCGGATCGAAGCCCGTCTGCACCTTGCTGATCAGGCTCTCGCCATTGCGCTGCGCTTCGACGAGCCGCACGTTAAACCCGTCAATGTTGCGCACCCCAAGCTTTGACATCTTGCGATAGCGGTTTTCCATTTCGCGCACCGTCCATTTGAGCGCCATAACGGCTTTGCGCGGATCGGTGACCACTGGCGCAAGGAGATGTGGAATCCCATCATAGACTGAAAGTTCCAGCATTTTCGGGTCGATCATGATGAATTTGCAGCGGTCGGGTGGCATCCGGTACAGGATTGACAAGATCATCGTGTTGATCCCGACCGACTTCCCCGACCCTGTCGTCCCCGCGATCAACAAATGCGGCATTTTTGCCAAATCGGCGAGAACCGGCTCTCCGGAAATATCCTTTCCTAGGATCAAGGCGAGGCGTCCCGGATGCTCGTCATAGACCGGGGAGCCGAGAAGTTCGCGCAGAAAAACAGTTTCGGCCCTGCGGTTCGGCAGCTCGATGCCGATCACGTTGCGCCCCGGCACGACGGCAACCCGCACGGATATCGCGCTCATCGAGCGTGCGATGTCGTCGGCCAGTCCAATGATCCGCGAGGCCTTGATTCCTGGCGCTGGCTCAAGCTCGTAAAGCGTCACGACCGGGCCAGGACGAACTTGTACGATTTGACCACGGATGCCGAAATCCTCCAGCACCGTCTCGAGAAGGCGAGCGTTTTTTGCTAGCGCTTCCTCGTCGACCTCCTCGGTCTTCATTACCTGCGGTCTCGCCAAGAGTTCGAGCGAGGGCAGCAAGGGTTGCTCGTTCGGCTCGAGGTCGAGTGACGGCTGTCGCTCCTGATCAGCACGCTTTCCGGGTACGAGCGGCTTCGCCCTCGGCGCGATAAAGCGGATGAGCCCGCCGCGGTCACGCCCGGCCTCTGCGATACCCGATGCGTTGCGATCAAGGCGCGGTTCGCGCCGATCTGGCAACGTGGCCACAGCGGTCGGTCGACCTGGCCCGCTTAGGCCGGATGGGCTCGCGGTTGCATCGGGGCGGCGGTCTTCCCGCCAATAGCGGACCAGCCAATCGGCGACCCGCGCTGTTGCGATTGTGCGGCGGCCGGAAAACGTGCCGATGCGAGACATATTGCGCCCCGCCCCTTCACCGATGTCGCGCCAGTCCCGCCAAGAGAGGCCCATGATCAACAATAACAGCAAGCCGACGATGCCCGCCGCCACCACCGATATCGGCAATACTGCCGGGCTTGAGGAGGCACGCACCAGCAGACCTTGCAGGCCCCATCCGATAGCACCCCCGAACTTCGCCTCCAGAGGGAACGTCCCGAGATCAAGAACCGAGAGCGAGAATGCTCCCAATACGAGAACCACCGGAAGTAGCACCACTTTGAGCCAGAGCGATGCGAGCGGCCAATTCAGCAGCAAACGAAAGGACCAGCCAAACAACACCATCGGAATCAAGAAAGCAGCAAAGCCGAGGCTCTGCCGCAGCAGATCTGCAAGAACAGCCCCGCTATAGCCGAGAAAGTTGTGTGGTGCTGCGTCGATCGCCGTATTCAGCGACGGATCCCGAGGGTCATAGGTCAGCAATGCCAGCACCAGCAAAAAGCATGCGAGCAATAGCGCAAAGCCCAACGTCTCGAACAGGCGGCGTCTCAGCGTCACCAATGCGTCCGCCCATCCGCGCATGCGCCGGGTTCTTCCGCGCGCTGAAAAGGCTATCGATCGGGCCATGCTGCCCCCTTCAGTGCCGGCCTTCTGCGAACTCTGTCCATCCCCTGATGGCACAAAACGGCAACGAGTCTACGTGATTAGAGGCTCTCACGAAAGTGCCTGACCCGATCAAGATCTGGACAGGTTGCCGGCTGCACGGCACCCTTTTGCGGTGAACCAAGACGTCGAGATGTTGATCGCCGGCGGCGGTCTGATCGGGCTGTTGCTCGGCACCGCCTGCGCCGGATCCGGGCTTGAGGTCGCGATCGTGGATCCGGCCGATCCGATAGCTGTGCTCGACGACGATTTCGACGGCCGCTGTTCGGCGATTGCCTACGGATCATTCCGGGTTCTGGCCGCTCTCGGCCTGTGGACCGAGATCGGCCCGTCGGCCGAGGCGATCAGCGAAATTCGGGTCGCCGACGATGAAGCGCCGCTGTTTCTGCACTACGACCATCGCCAGCTTCGGAGCGGCGCCCCGCTCGGCTATGTCGTCGAAAACCGGGTGCTGCGCCGTGTTTTGGTCGAACGTGCCCGATCCCTTCCGAGCCTGTCGTTCCTTGCTCCGGGCTCCGTCGGTTCGGTTGACACCTCGGATTTCGCCGCAGTCGCGGCTCTCACCGACGGGCGACGGGTTACGACTCAACTCATTGCTGCAGCCGACGGAAAAGAGTTGCGGTTGCGGCGCGCGGCTGGCATCCCCACCGTCGAGTGGCGCTATCGCCAGACTGCGATCGTGACGACGGTGCGGCACGAGCACTCTCACGGCGGTATTGCGGTGGAGCATTTTCTCCCCGCGGGACCATTCGCGATCCTGCCGATGACCGGCAACCGTTCCTCGATCGTGTGGACCGAACGGGCAGAACTCGCCGCGCGGCTGATCGCGCTCCCCGATAAGGAGTTCAGGGCGGAGCTTGCTGCGCGCTTCGGCGACTTTCTCGGAGCAGTCGAGCCGGTCGGGCCGCGCTGGACCTATTCCCTCGGACTGATGCTGGCGGAGCGCTACGTCGCGCGCCGGTTGGCGCTTGTCGGCGAGGCGGCGCATTTGATTCATCCGATTGCCGGCCAGGGACTCAATCTCGGCATACGCGACGTCGCCGCACTTGCCGAACTGGTGATCGACACACGGCGGCTCGGCCTCGACATCGGCGACGGTGCGGTGCTCGGCTGCTATCAGCGATGGCGCCGTTTCGATACCCTGCTCCTTGCCGCCGTGACCGACGGGCTCAACCGTCTTTTCTCGAACTCGATCGCCCCGGTGCAGTTCGCCCGCGATCTCGGCTTTGCCGCGGTTCACCGCCTGCCACCCCTCAAGGGCTTGCTGATGCGCCACGCGATGGGGCTCGTCGGCGATCTGCCGCGCCTCGTCCGTGGCGAGCCGTTGTAACGGCCTTTTCTCGCTGGCGCGCCGAACCGGTTGTACAACGGGCCGTTGAGCAGTATCCACGCCACCCGCCTGTTTTTGCAGGCTGGAATCAGATCATTTCTCTCTTTGGTTGCGATGTGCCCCATCATGAGCAGCAGTCTGGCCTTCGAATGGCTGCCATTGGACCCCTTTTCGCTGCCTGTTTCGTGAGATGCATGCACATCGTAGCTCATTCGATGAGATCGCCTCGCGGTTCGAAGTCAGTCGCAGCATATGATACGATTTTGGCAATTCCATGGTTGGCGATCCTGGGGCGACGAACGGGCCGCCTCCAGGGCGCAATGCGGGGCAAGGCTAACCGCTAGCCAGTTGTCTCCTCTCGCGTCGCCGAACCACGGGGGTCGCGCCGAGCGAGCGGGCGAGAGCGTCGAGGCGACGCTGCACGGTTTCCCCGAGGAACAGGCTGCCCTCCGAGGGGATTTCGAGAACGAGGCTGCCGGCTTCCCGGCCGAGCCACGCTTCGGACAAGAGGTCAGTCTTCCCACCACACAGGGTATAGGCAAGGCGAAGAGCGAGACCGAGGGGACGCACCTCTCCAGCGGCTCGTTCATCGAGTAGCTGGCGCGTCGGCTCCTTGATGGCACCGTCGGCTGCACCGCCATAGCGGGTATGCAGGGCCGCGGCGACGAATACGCGATCGCCATGGCTGATCCCGGCGAACGGGATGCGAAGGCTCCGGGTAAACGCCTGCTCGGCTCGATAGTCTGGGTGCTCACTCCAAGCAATGTCGCTCAGCCAGCAGGCGGCGCGATGAACCCGTCTCGTTCCCTCGGATTGGTTTGAGAACAGCGGCGCCGTCCATTCTTGCAACCGGTCGCCATTGAGCAGGAATCGGCTCTGACGCCGGGCAATCGCGGCGCAAGCCGCGATCAGCGGATCAGGCTCTCGCTCCCAGGCGGGAATGAGCCCGTAGACATAACCTTCACGCAGTCCAAACGCAGAGAAAATGACGCGTGGCGGTGCTGCTATGGCAATCAACTTGCGTAGAATTAATGCTGCGGAAGGCACCAGTTCGAGGCGCTTTCGCGCGATCGTGGTAATTCTTTCGAGCGACTTGCGCGATTGCCTCCCGATTATGTCGAAGAAGGCTTCGGCCTCGCGGCGACCAATCATGTACTGGTGAACGATATGAAGCGGATAGTGGGTATGTTCCATGTGCAGCCGAGCGATAGCCCGCGAGGCCCCGCCGACCAGATATAGATTTTTCCCGGGTGCGGCGCGTAAGACCGTGGCTGGGAGGAGCGCACGCTCCGCCGCTTCGGAGATGGCCCTGATGCTGTCGCCGAGTTCGGCCAGACGCAGCGGTCCGATTGGCAGGGTTATGCCCTTGCCTGTCTGCCCGATTTCGCCGGTACGGGGAGGGCTCCCCGCTCCCACCCGAACCAGCTCCACGCTGCCCCCGCCAAGATCGCAGACGACCCCATCGGCATCGGGAATTCCGGCGAGCACTCCGGCAGCCGACAATCGCGCCTCTTCGCCACCCTCGACGATCTTGACCGGCACATGGCATTGATGCTCGACCTCGGCGGCGAAAGATCGGCCGTCAATGGCATCGCGCACGGCCGCCGTCGCCAGCACTGCAAGATGCTCGGTGCCGAGGGCGCGTGCGAGCGCAACAAACCGGCGCAAATTGGCAAGCGCGAGGCTCACGCCCTCCGGGTTCAGGCGGCCGGTCGAGGAGATCCCTCGACCGAGAGCGCACATGACCTTCTCGTTCAGAAGCGGAAAAAAGGCGCCGCCGAGCCGCTCGAAGACCACAAGCCGAAGCGAATTCGAGCCCAAGTCGATAACGGCGATGCGGCTGGCGGTTGGCGTCGTATCCGAATAGGACATCGGTTTCAGCGAACAACGAGCCTCGGCTGGCCCCGTTTAAGCGCCGTGCCGCGCCCCGACAGGCTTGGATTAGTCATGAAATAGGTGTGCGCCGAGAAGGCCTCCTCATCGACCGGTACGCGCTCATAGCACCCATCTGGCGAGAGGCGCCAACTCTGCGAGCTGTCGCGGAGGTTCGCCACCATAATCTCATCTAGGACCTGGCGGTGCACTGTCTGGTTCTCAATAGGTACAAGTGCCTCGACACGTCCGTCAAAATTCCGGGGCATCCAATCGGCCGAGCTGATGAAGACCCTGGCCCGATCTGAAGGCAGCTTCTCGCCGCTGGCGAAGCAGACGATACGCCCATGCTCGAGAAAGCGACCGATGATGCTCTTAACTCGGATATTGTCGGAAAGGCCTGGGATGCCCGGGCGTAGGCAACAGATTCCGCGGACGACCAGATCGATGCTCACTCCCGCTTGTGAGGCCTGATAGAGGAGATCAATGATCGCGGGGTCGACTAACGCGTTCATTTTGGCCCAGATCTGAGCCGGCTTGCCGTCCTTGGCATTGGCAATTTCGGTTTCGATCAACTCACAGAGCCGAGCCCTCAAATCGATCGGTGCGACCGCCACTTTCTCAAGGCTGGCCGGGCTCGCGTAACCGGTCATGTAATTGAACAGACGGGCAGCGTCGCGGCACAGAGCTGGATCGCAGGTGAAAAAAGACAGGTCGGTGTAAACCTTGGCCGTGTGGGGATGATAATTGCCTGTCCCGTAATGGACATATGAACAGAGCTCGCCGCCTTCGCGGCGCACGACCAGTGAGACCTTCGCGTGCGTCTTGAGCTGCAGAAACCCGTATACCACCTGCACCCCGGCGCGCTCGAGATCGCGCGCCCAGCGGATGTTGGCCTCTTCATCGAAGCGTGCCTTGAGCTCGATTAGCGCTGTTACCGACTTCCCGGCCTCGGCAGCCTCGGCGAGTTCGCGCACGATCGGGCTGTCCTCGCTAGTGCGATAGAGCGTCTGTTTGATCGCGGCGACCGCCGGGTCGCGGGCAGCCTGTCCTAAAAACTGAACAACAACGTCAAAGCTCTCATACGGGTGGTGGACGATGATGTCCTTCTGTCGGATCGCGGCGAAGCAGTCCCCGCCGAAGTCTCGAATACGTTCCGGAAAGCGAGCGTGATAAGGGTTGAAAACGAGGTCGGGCCGATCGTCGATGATGAGCTGCTCAGTGTCATTAAGACCGAGGATCCCGTCGCTGGCAAAGACGTCCGCCGGCGCGAAATCGAGCCTCTCCATCAGGAAGCGGCGCAGATCTGCCGGCATGGTGGAATCGACCGCGAGATGGATCACGTGACCGCGCCGACGCCGTTTTAGCGCCGTTTCGTAGAGCCGAAC
The DNA here is from genome assembly GCA_963703745.1 of uncultured Alphaproteobacteria bacterium. Taxonomy (GTDB): domain Bacteria; phylum Pseudomonadota; class Alphaproteobacteria; order ATCC43930; family CGMCC-115725; genus AP-15. The sequence goes on from CAVPFL010000007.1 coordinate 823,385, forward strand.
CAGATCCTCTGCCTCTTCCTCGATCTCGACCTCGCTGTCGCGCAACACGCGGAAGACCCCTTGAGCCACCACCGCGAAACCGGGGAACAGATGGTCGAGAAACAGGGCGATCATCTGCTCGATCGGCAGGAAGCGGACCCGCCTACCGGGCAGGCCCATGAACCGATCGACCGAGGATGGGATTAGGATCAGCGCCTGCATGCGGGCGCCGTCGGTTATCCGTTCTAGTTCGAGCACCAAACCGAAGCCCCGGTTGGCGATAAATGGAAAGGGATGCGCCGGATCGATCGCAAGCGGTGTCAAGACCGGAAATACGTCGGCCATGAACCGCTCTTCAAGCCAGGTGCGGTCACCAGATTTGAGATCGGCCGGCTCTACGACGGCGACGCCGGCTTCATCGAGTTGTCGGCGCAATCCCATCCATGTGACCTGTTGATCCGCCATCAGCTTGCCAGCTCGCCGCCGAATAGCTTCGAGCTGTTGGGCAGGCGTCAGCCCATCCTGGCTCACTGTTTTGATGCCAGCGAGATGCTGGCCTTTTAGCCCAGCCACACGCACCATATAGAATTCGTCAAGGTTATTTGCCGAGATCGACAGGAAACGCACCCTTTCGAGCAACGGATGGCCCAGGTTGTCGGCCTCGGCGAGAACGCGTTCGTTGAAGGCGAGCCAGGAGAGCTCTCGGTTTATGAAGCGTGCCTCGGTATGCAAGTCGACCGATTGAATCTCGACCGGCTGCGCGGTGGTTCTCACTTCCGCTCTCCCGATGAACGTTCGAAACGAATTCTATCGCGTGGTCGCGGGACTGTCATGTCGCCGGAGGACGGTCCGAGTCGACAACTGGCCGAGCCTAGCCGAACGTGGAGAACCCTCGGTCAAGCGAGTTCGCGGCTACCCGTAGGCTCATTACCGAGCAAGGAGACCGACTATGCATGTGTTACACCTGCTGCGGCACGCCAAGTCGAGCTGGAAGCAGGATGTTGAGGATCACCAGCGCCGGTTGAACCGCCGTGGTCGTGAGGCGGCGCGCCGAGTTGGCCGGCATTTCCCGGAGACGGCGGGGGCGCTTGATCTTGTTCTCTGCTCAAGCGCCGTTCGGGCCCGCGAAACCATGGATCTCTTTCTCGCTGAGCTCAGAATTCGCCCCCGGAGATCGGTCGAGGACGAACTCTATGCGGCAAGCCAAGAAAAGCTGATGGGCCGCTTGCGCCGGCTTCCCGAGGACGAGGTCAGCGTTCTTGTGGTCGGCCATAATCCAGGACTTCACGAATTCGCGATCACCCTCGCCGATACGAACTCGGAGCAGTTTCGAACACTAGCATCGGGGAAATTTCCCACCGCCGCTCGTGTGAGCTTCCAGATCTCTGATTGTTGGTCCGCGTTAGGTCGATCGCGTTACGAGGTGGTCGATTACGTCACCGCCGAATCTCTACGAGGCGACCAAGGCTGACAGCTGGGGTCTGCCAACACTTTGCGAGCCAGTGGTATGGTAACCGGGCCGCCGTTGCTCAGAGCAGCGCCGTCGAGGTGGGCCGAAATGGTCTCGGCGGCGGCGAAGGATCTGTCGATGCGCGCAAGCAAATAGACGATCACGTCAGGCGCGACGCGGAGCTGTCGATCGGAGAAATGCTTGATGAGAACCGCGCCCAAGAGTGCGTCGTCCGGAACGCCGATCTCGACAACGGCGGCCGCACGCACGCGCGAACCTAGGTCATTGAGCCCTACCCGCCACGACCCCAGCGGCTGGCAGGTGGTAATCAGCAGGCTGCCTTGGTGCTCGACGCAAGAATTATATAGGTGAAGCAGAGCGTGCTCCGACGCCCGATCCGCATCGTCGATTACAACGTGAGGTGAAATCTTGTCGAGAAGATGCGGTAACATCGCTTCTGTTAACGTTTCTCCTGCAATCATCAGGGCCGATGCACGCTCTCGCCAGAGATGAGCAAGATGCGTCTTGCCGCAGCCGGGTGGACCATGCAGCACGAGCATTGCCGAGGGCCAATCGGGCCATCGATCGATCAGCTCGACGGCCGCGACGTTGCTTCCCGAAACCATGAAATCTGATCGTCCGAAAGCCGTACGGCGAGGCAAGTCGAGAGCGAGCTGGATCATTACGAAGAGAATAATTATCCGAGCGGGATGTGGCGAGTCTCACAAGCTTTCACAAAGCCTGCTCCGGGCGTGCAAGTATGCGCGCCCACCGCACGAGGTAGGAAAACCCCGACACTGTCGTCGTCACCGCGACCACCAGGCTCAAGACAAGGTCAGGCCAGCCTGCGGAAGCACCGAGGCCAAGCCGCGCGAGGACGAAGCCGACCAAGATAATCTGAACACCTGTATTGAGTTTGCTAATATATAGCGGGTCGTAGTGTTTTGGGACGGCGAATACCTGAATGAGCAGGAACCCGCCGACGATCATGACGTCACGAAGCACGACAAGGATGACGAGTGACGACCACAGTTGTTGCGCCACGCCGAGAGTGATGTAGACGCCGATGAGCATCGCCTTGTCCGCGACCGGATCAAGGAGCGCGCCGATCCGGGTGCGGCAGTCGAACCGTTTGGCGATGAACCCGTCGAGCGCGTCCGAGATCCCCGCAGCAACAAGGATCCAGAACGCGAGGCCGTAGCGGCCAACGAGAATTAGCCAAATCTCTAGCGGCACCAGCAGGAGACGCGCTAGCGAAATCAAATTCGGGAGGTTTAGTCCGAGCCGGCTCATCGTTATGGCCCGGATTCGGGCTTGCGAGGGTTGCGCCGGACACCTGGGCGATGCTCGCAAAGTTCAGGGTGCGCATAAAGGCGCGTGGCGTAAACATTCATATAGCTCGTTGGGGCTACCCTAGTGCGCGCCCGTCGCCCCCGAGAGTTGGAGCCGCCATATTGGATCGGTACCGTCGAGCCCGAGATCGACTTCGGCAAGACTGGACCTCAGCTGCTCGGAGCTGCCGACGTACTTGATCTGAATTTTCGCCTCGTGACGATTGAGGGATAACAGATCAACTTTGCGGATCGCCGGCACCGAGGCAAGCCTGTCTCGCACCCGCACCCACTCGCCGATGCTTCCGATCGGGACGCTCGCCCCAAGGCTTGCCTGCTGATCGGAACTCGGACCCGGGCCCTTCTTCGAGCCGCTCGCGATCTCACCGGCGATGGTATCCGCCGCCCGCTTAAAAAAGTCGTCCGCATTTTCGCCGGGGTTGGCGTCGAGTGTCGTTCCATGCGTGTCGGCAAGGTGACCGGATCGGTAGCGCTTGATACTCAGATCGAGACCCGCGACCTTGTCTCCTTCGCGCCTCGCAGTCGCCACCGCAACAATTGTCTCGTCGCCGCCATTTCGCTGGGCGATTGCCGTTAAGGCGTCGGGGTTTCCTGCTTCGGCACGACTGGCATCGATTAGCGCCAAGTCGCTCGCGTCGCTGAGCGGAATCGTTAAACGGATAGGCCCGGAACCGGCCGGTCGTTGCCCCCAGGCCTCGCGCCAGGGGTTAGGGTCGTCCCACAGCACAGTGCTGCCTGAGTCGGTATAGACGGGCAGGACGATGACGGGCTTGCCGCCGCCCTCGTCGACGGCCGGTCTAGGCTTCCCGCCCTCATCGACCGTTGACCTACTGTTCGTCTCGGCGGGTGAGCTGTCGGCGGTATGCACCAACCGCCGGACCTTTGATGGGCGGAAATGAAAGGTGTAGTCGGCGAGATAGCGCACCGCCGACATCCGCTCGTTCGCGACCTCGAAACTTTCGACCATATCGGTGATGGTGTGGTCATCAAGCTTTGGCAACTTAGCGCTGTCTGTGGAGACGGAGAGGCGATCGATCACCAGCGCGAGCGCTCGTCGCTGTCCATCGACACGAGCGAGTTCACGGGCCGCGGCAACGCTGTCGGCGGTGGCATCGACCCTGACCGTCGCCGAAAAGCCTCCGCTCTGCTCTTCGGAGAGGGCGGGCCCTGCGCGCAACATCACGCCGAGCAACAGTAACAGGGCACCGACCGGACGCCAGATAGCCTGATCCCCGGTGATCGTAGAAACCAGCGGCAGGTTCATTGCAAACCGCCTCCGATCCGATATTTTCTAACCTTCTCAACCGCAGCCAGGCGGTCATACAGTAGTTTTTAAGAGGACGCTATCCACAGCCAGACCGACCGAACCGCCAAGCGGGGAATGTCCTTCCGCACCGCGCACGAGTCATGTCCCGATTGAGGGTGGGAGTGCTGATCTCGGGCCGCGGATCGAACTTGCGAGCGCTGCTCGCTGCCTGCGCCAATAATACCTACCCCGCGGAGATCGTCTCGGTTGTCAGCGACCGTATCGAGGCGGCGGGACTAGCGTTCGCACAATCAGCCGGCATACGCAGCGCTGTCATCCCGCACCACTCTCGGCAAGCGTTCGCGGCGCAGGCTGAGGCGTTACTCCGCGACCAGCGGGTCCAGCTGGTCTGCCTGGCCGGGTTTATGCGCGTACTAGACGCTGCTTTCGTCGAAGCGTGGCGCGACAAGATGGTCAATATCCATCCTTCGCTGCTGCCCGCTTTTCCTGGTTTACGCCCGCAGAGCCAAGCGCTGGCGGCGGGTGTGCGCTTTGCCGGTTGTACCGTGCATTTTGTTCGCCCTCAGGTCGACGCCGGACCGATCATCGCTCAAGCGGTCGTGCCGACGCGTCCTAATGACGACGAGACAAGCCTGTCGGCCAGGATTCTTAGCGTCGAGCATCGGCTGTACCCGCGCACTGTGCGTTTGATCGCCGAAGGCCGTGTGCGGGTTATCGCCGGCAAGGTCGAGATCGAGGGGTGGCGGGCGCCGAAGCTCGTGATGTTGAACCCGTGCAAGCCCCTTCGGAAGTCTCCACCGAGCGGTCGCTCCCGAACTCCGGTTAGTTCGCCACCACCGTTGCCGACCCCCAGAGCATGAAGCAACATGGTGGACAGGCGCGATCGGGGATTTGTTTTTTTCTTGGTTATGGGTAGAACTTGGTTCTTCAACGGGTGAGGAAGGTATGACGGCGATCGATCCCGAGTTTGAATGGCATCGTCGAACCTGGATCGGGTTTACCAGGCTGCTTAAATATGCGATCGCCATCATCGTCATAATCCTTGTCGGGATGGCGATTTTTCTGCTGTAGCGTTCCGATAGCAGCGCGAAAATCGCATCACGACACCAACGGCTCAGATCTTTCGTAATCATCGAACTCGGGTGAGCGGTGCGGTTACCGCGCGGGTGACCGCAGAAGGCGCGATGCGCGCCATCACCAGGACCCCGAACAGCAAAAACCACAAGCTCCCGAGCCACCATTCCTGCCAGATTCCATAGGTTGTGACGCAGGCAATCAGTGCGATCGCCAAGCTTGCGCCTGCCGCGGCGCCAAAAGCGCGCGACCAGGGAGCGGAGGCGAGAGCATGCCAAGCGAGCGCAACCACCAGTGCAAAAAGCACAGCACCCTCTGCGCCGAGTTCGAGCCAGAGCTGCAACGGCGTGTTGTGGGGATGCAAGGGCAGCCATGTTTCGCCTGGTCTGATCAAGTCCTGGCCGCCAGGGATCGACCGAGACGAATCCAGGCCCCAGCCGGTAAGTGGGCGCTCGGCGATCCGATCGCCGACGAACGACCAAATCAAAAGCCGATGCCCAGCCGAGAGCTTGACCGCATCCGCCGTTTGCGTGAGCACAGGGAGCTCGCTGAGCCGTGCAAAGGTTAGGGGTGCGGTGATGATCACAAGAACTGCTACTATGGCGGCCGCATAAGCGACACGGGTGCGTGAAAGATGAAGGAGCAGCCCTAGCGGCAGACCTGCCGCCAGCGCGGCTTTCGCCGACGTACCGGCGAGCGCAAAGATCATCGCGGCAATCGCGGTCGCGAATAGGAATGGGGAAAGCGTCAAGCCGCACTGGCGCAGCGCGGCGGTCATCGGCGACAGCAGGATCGCAAACGAGACCGACGCACGGTTGAGAGCAGCCGGCTGATAGGCTCGCTCCGTGAAGGGGGCGCCCAGCGCTCCACCGGTGACCAGATCGGCCCCAGCCATTGCGGCCCCGAGGGTAAGCCCGCCAAGCAAACAAAAGGTCAATCGGCGCGGCGCCTCGATAGAGGTCGCCGCATCAGTCAGCACGAGGCCGACTGCAAAGAGGCCGGCGAGCCGGGAAGCAACGACCAGACTGCGTAGCCAATCCAGCGACCATGTAGCGGAAACCGTCCCCCAGACAAGAAGGCAGCCGAGCAGCGCCGCCGCAGCGGCCAGAACCGGGCGTGGCCTCCGACCACTCGCTGACAAAGCCAAACCTGCTCCGCACAGTCCGGCTATTGAAACGAGCGCAACAACGGCCCTGGGCAGGAGGACAAGAAGCGGAAAGAACAGCACTGCCGCCGCGTCGAGGCCTGCTTCGCAACAAACCGCTATGCGCCGAGCTGTTCGGTCGGAAGTCAACCGAGACCGAGGGACAGCGCTCGCTCGTCTTGCCCGGTTACTGCCGGCGGTTTCTGCGTCTAACGATTTCTCTTCGCGCAACTGCAACCCTAGTGATTTCAACCTAACAGGCTGCGGAAAAACGCGCTGTCTGGAAAGCATCCTCTAGAAACTTCATAGAGGACACTCGTTAAAGTCGCTGATAATCGCTCTCGGGACAGGCCTTTGCATCGATTTTGCCGATTTCAGCCATGTCCGGGCAGATTCCAGGCATGGCTACGCCACTGCCCCCACCAGTTTGGGCAGCCGGACCAGGTTGTAGGCGGTGGTCGTCAGCGTGAACATCCAGCCGACACGGGCGAGGCCATGGTGATGGGTCTTGCGAAAGCCGGCGGCCGCCTTGGTCCAGCCGAATACCTCCTCAATGCGCTTGCGCAGGCGGCCACTGACTGCATAGTCAGAATGGCGGGTCGTCCGTCCGTCGATTGCCGAGCGCCGGTTCGTGGTGTTCTGCGCCACGTGCGGCGTCACGTTGTACTCCCGCAGGTCGGCGACAAACGCGGCCACATCATAGGCCTTGTCGGCGCCGAGCGTGATCCGGTGATTGCCGGGACGAGCCGCGATCATCTCCAGCCCCGCCTCACGCTCGGCCGTGCCGGTTGCCAAGGTCAGACGCGCATCGACCACCAAAGCATGCCGGTTCTCCATCAGAACGTGCCCCAGATAGGCCAGCTTGGCGGGCTGGCCCGGTCCTTTGCGATACAACCGGGCATCGGGATCGGTGGTCGAGGCGTGCGTCTGGTTGCTGCGCTTCTCGCCGTGGAAGTCCCGTTCCCCGTTGTGGCCGGGAGCCGGCGGCGCGCCGCTGCCATCCTTCGGGCGAAAGCTCTTCATGCTGGCCCAAGCCTCGATCAAGGTGCCGTCTACCGAGAAGTGATCGTCCGACAGCAGCGCCTTGACCCGCTCTTGGTTCAATACTGCCGCCATGAACTTGCTGGCGATGTCCCCGGCGATCAGCCGCTCACGGTTCTTGGTAAACACTGTGACGTCCCACACCGCGGCGTCCAGCGACAGCCCGACAAACCAGCGGAACAGCAGATTGTAGCCGAGTTGCTCCATCAATTGCCGCTCCGAACGCACCGAATAGAAGGCCTGCAGCAGCAGCGCACGAAGCAATTTCTCCGGCGCAATCGACGGCCGGCCGAACTTGGCATACAGCTTCTCAAATTCCCCCGACAAGGCCCCGAGCGCCTCGTCCACAATCTTGCCGATCGGCCGCAACGGATGATCCAACGGCACCCGCGCCTCGCAGCTCACGTAGCTGAACAGCCCCTCACTCCTCGCATCCCAACCGCGCATCGGACGTCCCCCACATCTCGTCACGCGACGCGGATTATACGCCATATCTGGCCCTAGGATGCCACTTTTTCCGCAACCTGCTAAGGGCATATTTCAATTCCGGAGAAGAAGAAGGCGATCTCGTGAACGGCGTTCTCGAGGGAGTCCGAACCGTGCACCGAATTGGCCTCGATCAACTCGGCGAAATCCTTACGGATTGTCCCTAGAGCGGCATCGGCGGGATTGGTCGCTCCCATGATCTCTCGGTTGAGCGCGACCGCATTCTCGCCTTGGAGCACCTGCACGACAATCGGGCCCGAGGTCATGAAATCCACGAGACCGCGATAGAAGGAACGCTCGGCATGCACCTCGTAGAATCTCTCGGCTTGCGCCTGGCTCAGCCGGATCCGTTTCTGCGCAACGATACGCAGCCCGCGCTGCTCAAAGCGGTCGTTGATCGCCCCGGTGAGGTCGCGCCGAGTCGCATCCGGTTTGATGATCGACAGTGTTTGTTCGATGGCCATCACAACTTCTCGCCCGGGGAAGAAAGCTCTGCGTATATTTGTCGCCCGCTTGAGCCGCAATTTCTAGGGGCGTTCGCCGCTCACGACTTTCGCTCCCAGCCTGACGCCGTCTGCTGCCAATAGGTCAGCGTGTGACCGGCCTCACGGGCACGACGCCAGCGCGCTCGGGCGGTCTCGACGGCACCTGAATCGTTTCCGTCGAACAGATCAGCGCACCGTGCGTAGGACCCGATGTCCTCGGCTTCGACGCCATCGACGAGAACCAAAAGTGAAGCACCATTGGGGTTCTCGTCACGGTGAGTGAGCCAGATCGGTTGCATGGCGCCGTTCCCGTCGTGACCCGAGCCGTGCGGTACGAAGGATGACTCCTCATAAGTCCATAACGTAGTGCTGAGATGCTCGACGCGTTCCGGCGACGCGGCCCTGACCACGATCCGAAAGCCTTGTGTCCAGGCGCTCTCGAGCAGTTTGGGCAGGGACTGCTCGAGGGTCTTCGACGAAAGGTGGTAAAAGCCGATCTCTGCCAAGGGTATGCCTTACCCCTTCTCGTAGTACTGCGCGACGAGTTGGTCGAGGAGCCTGACGCCGAACGCGGTGGCGCCCTTTGGCACGGTGGCGGTATCCTTGGAGGACCACGCCATCCCCGCGATGTCGAGGTGTGCCCAGGGGACATCATTGACAAAGCGCTGAAGAAATTGCGCGCCGAGAATGCTTCCGGCGGCGCGACCACTGCCTATATTTTTCATGTCAGCCGCGTCGCTGTCGATCTCGCGGTCGTAACTCTCGTCCAGCGGCAGCCGCCAGACTTCTTCGCCGACAACTTTGCCCGCTGCGATCAGCTGGTTTGCAAGCTCGTCGTTATTCGAGAACAGGCCCGCGCGGTGATGGCCTAGGGCCACGACAACAGCGCCTGTCAAAGTCGCTAAATCAATCATCAGCCGGGGTTTATAACGATCCTGACAATACCATAGCGCATCTGCCAGCACGAGCCGGCCTTCGGCGTCAGTATTCAAGACCTCGATTGTCTGCCCCGACATCGAGGCGACGATGTCACCTGGACGTTGCGCCGTGCCGGAGGGCATGTTTTCGACGAGGCCAACCACCCCAACCGCATTGACATTGGCCCTTCGCGCCGCAAGCAACTGCATCAGTCCGATAACTACCCCGGACCCCGCCATGTCCCATTTCATGTCTCCCATCCCCGCGGCGGGCTTGATCGAAATGCCACCGGTGTCAAAAGTGACGCCCTTGCCGATAAACGCGAGCGGAGGACTGCGAGTATCACCGCCGGCCGGGCTGCCGTGCCATTCCATCACCACGACGCGCGGCGGTCGTGCGCTGCCCTGGGCCACCCCCAGCAGGGCATTCATGCCGAGCTTGCGCAACTTATTCTCGTCGAAAATCTCGACGACTACCCCAAGATCGGAGAGTGTCCCGGCCTGCGCGGCGAGCGTCTCCGGGTAGATCACATTGGCCGGTTCGGAGACGAGATCCCGGGTAAAAAAAATCGCGTTCGCCGTCTTATCGAGCGGCGCGTAGGCGCGCTCCGCTGCGCCCGGCGCTGCGGTCACCACGGTCAGGCGATCGAGCGACGCTTTCTGCTCAGGCTTCTGTTTTGTTTTGTACTTGTCGAAACGATAAGCTCTGAGCTGAGCACCGAACGCGAGGTGGGCTGCGGCCTCGGTTTGATCGATCGGCGAATCCTCGCCAACATCGATTGCAAAGGTCGCCTCCGTTTCCCCGGCACTGTTCAGATGAGCAACGAGATTGCCGCCGAGTTGCTGAAGCAGCCGGGCATTGGCCAGATCCGGCTTGCCGAGCCCGGCGAGGACAATGCGGCTGACCGGCAAATTAGCCGGGCCGATGATAGGCAATAGCTCGTCCTTCTTGCCCTTAAACCGGGGGGTTGCAGAGATAGCGCGAATGATCGCGCCACCCGTCGCCTCGTCAAGCCGTCTCGCCGCCGGCGTCAGCATCACCTCCTCCCAAACCCCGACTATTACAGCGCCGGAGCGGGTGCGGTCGGGCTGGGCAAAACCTATCTTCATCGGACGACCTCGATATACTGTAACGGGAGCGGCTGGAGCGCGCTCGGAAGTCGAACAAGGATCTCGCGATAGATCCAATGAGTCCGGAAGTCAACGCTGGTGATCCGCACTCATCCGCTCAGAAAATCCGGTGTGGTCCGGTCGAAGTGGGTTCCCTATGATCCACGGCCAATGACAAGCCTCGAGCGTTATATTTTACGCCAATGCTTTGGTGTTATGGTCTTTGTGACAGCGGCACTCAGTGCCGCGATATGGCTCGCCCAATCTCTCCGGCTGATCGATCTGATCGTCAACCGTGGCCTGTCAACTGAGGTATTTCTCTACCTTGCATTGCTGATTCTGCCTCGCTTCCTGGACATCGTGTTGCCGATCGGCGTGTTCATCGCCGTCCTTTTTACTTTCAATCGGTTGGCCGCCGAGAGCGAACTCGTCGTGATGCGGTCGGCGGGCTTGAGCCATCTTGCGCTCTCCAAGCCCGTATCGATTCTGGCAGGAATTGCTTTTCTGATTCTGATGAGCCTGTCCGCCTATTTCCTCCCGGCGTCGAACCGCGCGTTCAAAGATCTGCAGTTCGAGATCCGGAACCGTTTTGTCTCGAGCCTGCTCCAGGAGGGGACCTTCACTACGATCGCTGATAAGCTGACAATCTATATCCGCGGGCGTGATGAGCGGGGCGAAGTCGTCGGACTGCTGGTCAACGACAACCGGGACCCGCATCGCCCCGTCACGATCCTCGCTGAGCGCGGCGTCTTCGCCGATACGTCAGCAGGATCGCGCATCGTCATGGTCAACGGCAACCGGCAGCAATTCGATCCCGAGACCCGCAAGCTTTCTCTGCTGACCTTCGATCGCTACACGCTCGATCTCGACAGCTTGCACGACGCGCCGGTCGTTCGCTTTCGTGAAGCCCAGGAACGCTTTTTAGGCGAACTGTTCTTTCCGCCGCCGGAGACCGATCCTGCCCTGCGCCTCAGTTTCATCGTTGAGGCACATCAGCGCATTCTGATCCCACTTTCGGCCCTGAGCTTCTCTTTAATTCCACTCGCCTGTCTGTTGCCTGGTGAGTTCAACCGCCGCGGACAGTTGAAACGCGCTCTCCTGGCGATCGTCATAGCGTTCTTCTTCGAGTTGCTCGACATTGGGGTAAATGACCTGGCTTCTCGTTCCGCCGCTGCGATCCCGCTGATGTATGTGACCGACCTCTTGCCGGTCATTCTGGGGCTGGGAATGCTGATGCGCGGAAGCGTAAGGCTCGGCTTCCGGCGGCCTCGCGTTGCCGCCATAACCTCCCGGTGACGAGGGGCAGGGCTGTCCATGCAACTCGCGAAGACCCTGTCATCCTATATTGCCCGCCAATTTTTCGCCTGGTTTTGCGGGGTGTTCATGGCGATGGTAATCATCACCTTTCTGCTTGACTACATCGAGCTGATCCGCCGCAGTGCCACAAGAATTCAGGTCACCCTATGGGTGTTGCTCGAGATGGCAGCGTTGAAACTGCCCCATACGGCACAAGAAGTGCTGCCTTTCGCGATCCTGTTCGGAACGATGCTCGCATTTTGGCGACTGACCCGCAACCACGAGCTTGTCGTCGCCCGCGCGGCGGGTGTTTCCGTGTGGCAATTCCTGACGCCCGCCCTGCTGGTGGCGTTGCTCATTGGCGTCATTTTCGTGACAGTATTCAACCCAATAGCATCCTTGATGGAGGACTCTTATGAGAAGCTGGAAAGCCGTCTCCTGCGCCAAGGTTCCGATCAGTTATCGCTCTCCGACGCAGGGCTGTGGCTCAGGCAAAGCGACCAGGCTGGCAACCAAATCGTCATTCACGCTGAGAAATTCGCTCCTGGGGATTTGACCCTCGATACGGTAACCCTGTTTCTTTTCAACGATCAAATGCGTTTTACGTCACGAATCGACGCACAGACGGCAAAGCTCACAACCCATGATTGGCTGATCGAAAACGGCACGCGCTGGCTACCAAACGAGCCAGCCGAATCCTTCACCGAGTTGCGTCTACCTACGACGCTCACGCCGCGCAAGATCGAAGAAAGCTTCGCCTCTCCGGATACGATGTCCTTCTGGGATCTGCCGGGCTTCATAACTTTGCTCGAACAATCCGGGTTTCCGGCGCAGCGCCATCGGCTGCACTTCAACGTTCTGCTTGCCCGCCCGTTCCTGCTGTGCGCGATGGTCCTAGTCGCCGCCACTTTCAGTCTGCGCATGCAGCGGCGCGGAGGCACAACGTTGATGATCGTCGGGGGTGTTGTCAGCGGCTTTCTGCTTTACTTTTTGTCGGACATTGTCTTCGCCTTTGGGCTTTCCGCCAAGGTTCCAGTGACCCTCGCCGCCTGGACCCCAACCGGGGTGGCCCTGATCTTTGGTGCTTCGATGCTGCTGCATCTGGAAGACGGTTGATGGCCGATTGTCCGGTCTGTGTTTGGCGGCGGCTACGCGGTACGATCATCGGGACGCTATGGACAGGACTCTTGGTTGCCGCACCAATTCCCGCTGCCGCGCAATTCGGTTTTGGCGGCGCTTCACAGCAGGACCAGAACGCTCCGATCGTCTTTCGCGCCGACGAGGTTGAATACGACGAACAGCTCGCGCTGACCGTCGCACGGGGACACGTAGAGATCTCACAGAACGGACTAGTTCTGCTCGCTGACACGGTCTCGTACAACCAGCGCACCGACACTGTCACCGCGTCCGGGAATGTCAGCTTCTCGCAGCCGACTGGCGAGATCGTCTTTGCCGATTTCATGGAGCTGCGGGATTCGATGAACGAGGGCTTTGCCAAGAATGTCCGCATGCTGCTCGCCGACCGGTCGCGGCTCGCGGCCAATACCGCGCGCCGCACGAACGGGAACCGGACCGAGCTGCGGCGAGGCGTCTACTCTCCGTGCGATCTTTGCAAAAATGATCCGAGTGCGCCGCCAGCTTGGCAGCTCAAGGCGCGCGAAATTGATCATGACAAAGAGCTACAGCTGATCGAATTTCGTGATACCACGCTGGAGATCGACGGCTGGCCCGTCTTCTACTCGCCTTACCTTTCGGCCCCGGATCCCTCGGTAAAGCGCGCAAGCGGGTTCCTTATACCCTCGATAGGCGGCTCCAACACGCTCGGCGCCAATGTCACGCTCCCCTATTACTGGGTGCTCGGACCGGACAAGGATCTGACTCTCACGCCGCGTTTTATGACCCAAGCCGGCGTACTGCTCACTGCCGACTATCGAGAGCGCTTCGGCAATGGGATCCTCGACGCTATCGTCAGCGGCAATCACAGCAATGTCGGCTCCGGTACTAGCTCATCGAACGAGGGAGAGCAATGGCGCGGACAAATCAACGAGCACAGCGTGTTCGACCTCGACGAGACCTATCGGACCGGTCTCGATGTGCAACGTGTTTCGGATCAGACCTTTCTGACCCGCTTCGGCTTTGGCAACCCGCTGCTGAATGCGATGACAAGCCGCGGATATCTCGAGGGTTTCGAGGAGCGCGCATCGACCGACATCGACACCTACGCTTTTCAGCCGCTGCTTCCCGGCATTGGGGATTCGACCCAGCCGATCGTCCTGCCAGTAGCCAACCGCAACTGGCAAAGTCAGCCGGACGGCCTTGGCGGACGATGGAATCTCAACGCCAACCTACTCGATATCATTCGCGAGGTGGGCACTCAGACCCGACGGCTATCGCTAGGCTCGGAATGGGACCGGACCTTCCGTGACGGGATCGGTGGCCAATATAATTTCTCGGCGAGCTTGCGCGGCGACGGCTACTGGATCAACAATCTGAGCCCGGTCTCGAACCCCGACCTGCCTTCGGCCTTCTTCTCGGTCAATAAGCAGCCGGCCTTGGCGCCGACTGCGACTAACTTTGTAAACGGCCGGGCCTTTCCGCAAGTCGGCCTCGTTTGGAGCTACCCGATTATCCACCGCGGGGAGGAGCTGACCGAGCTGATCGAGCCGATCGCCGGGGGCTTCGCCGGACCGTCGAGCGGCAACCGGCACAACATCCCGGACGAGGACAGCCTCTCCTTCAACTTCAGCGATTCGGACTTGTTCCGCCGCGATCGCCTGGCGGGATATGATATCCTCGACACCGGCCAGCGGGTCGATTACGGCACCAAGCTCGGGCTCTACGACAAGGACGGCGGCAGCTATCGGCTGCTGATCGGTCAGAGTTACCGCGCCCAGCCCAATTTGTTCTTGCCATTGGGCTCAGGAGCCGAAAACCGGCTTTCGGATGTCGTCGGGCGAGTGGTGCTGTCGCCCGTTTCATATCTCGATTTGATCTATCGCTTTCGTTTTGACACCAGCCCGTTCGCTGATCGTGTGCAGCAGGTCGGTGTGAACGCCGGACCGCAGAGTCTGCGAGTCTCCGGCTCATTTATTTACCTTCCGCCGCAGCTGCAGAGCCAAGTCGTGACCAACCCCGCCATGGGTCAGAACGTTCTCTACGGCAAACGCGAACAGTTGACCTTTAACCTCACGGCCAAGCTGACGCACTATTGGTCTCTACAGGCCGCCCAGACGATCAACTTGACCAACACTACCACTTTCGTCAACGGGGTGGCGACGCCGTCAGCTTCTGGCGCCAGCCTTTATGCTTCCCTGTCGGCGATCTACCAAGACGAATGCATGGCCTTTATCGGATCGGTGACGCAATCCGGGATCCGTAACGGCAACGTCACCCCCGGGGTCTCAGTGCTGCTCAGCGTTGTATTCAAGAACCTCGGCGAAATCGGCGGCACCGTCGCCGAACTCGGCGCGAACGTCCTCCCATGAGAAAACGACCGCGTCACTGTTTCCTCGTCGAGTTACAAAGGCGCGGGTCGGCCCCAAACAGGGAACTTCGAGGTCGGCTGTCTGAAAGCAGCGGGGACCTACGCCTTGATTGTAATCGTGCTGCCTGGGCCGAGCCGAGGCATCAGACCGACCAAGATGTCTTTTGCAACCGCGATGCAGCCGGCCGTCGGGGAGAAATCGGGGCGCGCGACATGCATAAATATGGCGCTGCCGGCGCCTGCGATGACCGGCTCCATGTTGTAACCGATAACGACCAGCAGATCGTAGACCGCATCGTCCAACCACATCGGCTCGGTATGGCCTGAGTAGGGCAAGGGAACCAAACGATTGTAATTGCGGTCGACGGGGTCGTCGACCCAGGCGTCACTCGGCGACAAAACGCGCAGCAGCAAGTGCGAGACGGGCGGCGGCAGCCGATCGGCACGATAGAAGGCCGAAATCAACGGAAACGTTCCGGCCGGGGTGGCGCCGTCACCCTCTCTCTTGTTGGCGCTGACACCGGCCAGGCCGACCGCCGCTCGCGCCGTGCCTCCCGGCCAACTAAGACTGCCGTCGCGATATTCGAGATGCTCGTCGACCGCTGCCGACCCGACCGCCCCCACCGCCATCAGTTGCACCGCCAGCCCGAGAAGAGCACGGCGGCGGACCGCCACTTTCAATACATGTGCTGGCCGCCGTTGATCGACAATGTCGATCCGGTGATGAATCCAGCCTCGTCAGCGACCAGGAACAGCACCGCGCGGGCGATTTCTTCGGGCTTGCCGAGCCGGCCGACCGGGATGCGAGCGACAATCTTTTCGAGCACGTCGGGCTGCACCGCGCGCACCATGTCGGTCTCGACATATCCCGGAGCGATAACGTTGACGGTAACGCCTCGTGCCGCCCCTTCCTGCGCCAGCGCTTTGGTGAAACCCTGCATTCCGGCCTTAGCGGCGGCGTAGTTCACTTGGCCGAATTGGCCAGCCTGGCCGTTGATCGAGCCGATGTTGACGATCCGCCCGAAACCCCGCGCCCTCATCCCCTCGATGACTTGCCTCGTCATGTTGAAGCACGACGTCAGGTTGGTCTGGATCACAGCGCTCCACTGCTCGAAGCTCATGCGATGCATCGTCGTGTCGCGTGTAATACCGGCATTGTTGATTAGGACGTCGACCGGCGCCAACGCCGCCTCAATCGCGTTCACCCCGTCTGCGCAGGCGGTGAAATCGCCGACATCGAATTTGAAGACCGGGATGCCTGTATCGTCCGTAAAACGCTTTGCGGCGGCAACGTCGCCCGCATAGACCGCCGCGACGCGATAGCCGGCATCCTTCAGCGCCACCGAGATCGCGCGGCCGATCCCGCGCGTCCCGCCGGTGACGACCGCCACCCTAGGCATGCGTTCCTCCCTGCGGATCGGCGACCCGCCGTTAGTCGCGCTCCACGCACATCGCGATGCCCATCCCGCCGCCGATGCACAGCGTCGCCAGCCCCTTGTGGAGATTGCGCCGTTGCATCTCGTGCAGCAGGGTGACCAGCACCCGTGCCCCGGAGGCGCCGATCGGATGACCAAGTGCGATCGCGCCACCGTTAACATTCACCTTTTTGACATCCCAGCCGAGATCTTTATTGACGGCGCATGCCTGCGCGGCGAACGCCTCGTTGGCCTCGATCAGCTCAAGGTCGTCGACCGCCCAGCCGGCCCTCTTCAGGGCCATCCGGCTCGCCGGGATCGGTCCCGTGCCCATGATCGCGGGATCGACACCGGCTGTCGCCCACGAGACGATGCGGGCCAGCGGGCGGAGCCCGCGCTTTTCGGCCTCGGCCGCCGTCATTAACACGACAGCGGCGGCGCCGTCGTTGATGCCCGAGGCGTTGCCGGCGGTGACCGTGCCGTTTTTGTCGAAAGCGGGACGGAGCTTGGCCAGGACCTCCACGGTCGTGCCGTGCTTGGGGTACTCGTCGGCGTCGACGACCGTCTCGCCGCGGCGGGTCGCGATCTTGACCGGGACGATCTCGTCGTTGAAGCGGCCGGCCTTCTGCGCCGCTTCGGCCTTGGCCTGCGAGGCCACGGCGAAAGCGTCCTGCTGATCGCGAGTGATCTGCCAGCGCTGGGCGACGTTCTCGGCGGTGTTGCCCATGTGGTAGCCGTTGAAGGCATCCCACAGCCCGTCGCGAATCATCGTGTCGACGAGCTCGGCATCGCCCATTTTGACGCCGTTGCGCAGATGGATGCAGTGTGGCGCCTGGCTCATGCTCTCTTGCCCGCCGGCGACGACGATCTCCGAATCGCCGTTACGGATCGCCTGATACCCGAGGGCCACGGTGCGCAGCCCCGAGCCACAGAGTTGGTTTACCCCATAGGCTGTCACCTCGTAGGGGATGCCGGCCGCGATCGCGGCTTGACGGGCCGGATTTTGGCCTTCACCGGCAGCCAGGATCTGGCCCATAATCACCTCAGAAACGTCTTTCGGCTCGACCTGCGCGCGGCGAAGCACCTCGATGATTGCGACCTCGCCGAGCTTGTGCGCAGGCAGGCTGCTGAGTCCGCCGTTGAACGCCCCAACCGGGGTGCGCACCGCGCTCGCAATCACGATATCGGTCATCGGGGGATCTCCTCGCTCGAATGACGTCCATTGGAATAGGTGGCCGCGAATGTAGGGGTGGGATTGCCAAGAGTCCAGCAGCCCCCTCCTCCTCATCGCAACCGAAATCGTGATCGGTTTCGCGATGGGCGTCCGCCATCTCGGGTGCGCGGATCGCGACATGGCCGAGCGGTGGTCGCAAGACTGTCGTTGCGGGGAGTGCTGCCGCAAGCGGTTGGGCCGAGCCCGGAGGGACGATCCGGTCTCGACCGGGCACCACGACGAGGGCAGTTCGGCGCAACGCCTGGGGATGCATCAGCCCGCCGGCGGCCCGCCACAAGCCCCGGCCGGGTTCGTTATCGCGATACCAAGAACGCCCACGGGGGCGTGCTGCCTGATAGCCAACGGCACTCCGCCCGTTGATCCAGTCCTCGAGGGCGGCAAAACTACCGGCGTCGTTGCCTTCGGTATCGAGGGTGGCGAACCGGATGAATTTGCCTTCTGCTGTAAAGGGATCGAGCAGAAAGACAGGGCTTGGATGCCCTCGACCGGTACACTGCCGACAGGACCGCAGACGCGCGAAGTAATCGGCAGCGAAGGCCCGGGGCTGAACCCGCCTATTTTGGGCGTGAAAATCCCAGGGGGTCGCGAGCACCGCACGATAGGCGACTTCGCGCTGGCGACGCAACACCAACGCGAGCGAGAGCAAGCCCCCATGCAATAACCGACAACCGCGATCGGACCGTCCGCGATCCGCCTTGCTGCTGCGAAAGCGGCTTCGAGTTGACCAACGATGTAGTCGGCCAAATCGAAATGGCGCTCCCAGCTGCCGGGGGCTTGCCAATCGATCACGAGCGGCAGGAGACCAGCCATAAGATCATCGCCCTCGCGAGACGCGCCTGCAACGGGCGCGGTGCCAGCCGTCGGTCCGGACAGCCGGGCTTGCTCGACCACGGCCGGGTCACGCGGCGGCGGATTCCGCGCAAGCACCGAGTAGGCGGATCTAGAGCTGTAGCACCGCCGGCTCCCTCAGATCGGCCATGAGGGCAGTCAGATAATCCTGCACAAATTCAGGTAGCGGCGCGCAAGATCTTCGGCAAGGTCGTTGCACTCAATATATGCCCGAGCACCAGCCGCGAAAGCACCCGGGGCGCTGACGTCGCTTCTTTGGTGAGGCGATCTCGCCGAAACACTGTATTGTGGTCGAAGGCGACCTTCTCCAAGGCGAGACACCGCGCGCATGAGCACTCTGAACCGCGACAAGTCAAGCGACGTCAGACCGGTCGTCGTCAAGAAGTACGCCAATCGCCGTCTCTACAACACGGCAACAAGCAGTTACGTGACCCTCGACGATCTCGCAAGGATGATCAAGGAGGGGGGTGATTTCGTCGCGTATGACGCGAAAACCGGCGAAGACATTACCCGGTCGGTGCTGACCCAGATTATCGTCGAGCAGGAGCAAAAGGGCCAAAACCTTCTGCCAATCAGTTTCTTGCGCCAATTGATTAGCCTTTATGGCGACAGCATGCAGTTTCTGGTGCCCGGCTATCTTGAGCAGGCGATGCTCGCATTTGCTCAAAATCAGGAGCAATTGCGCAGGAACCTGCAGGCCACGTTCGGCATCTTTCCGTTCGGTCAGTTCGAAGAGATGGGAAAGCAGAACATGGCGCTGTTCGAGCGTGCCCTGCGGATGCTTGCGCCCTACCGCCGGGAGGAAAAGTCTCCTTCCCCTGCTACGGAGGCGTCGCGGCCGGACGATGAAGATCCGCGCCTGAAACGGCTCGAGGCGCAAATCGATGCCCTCACGCAACAACTCAAGGCTCTGGGCCGGGATCGCAGTGAACCCTAGACTAAGCAGATGGCGAGAAAAATCCGGGTTAATGGCCTCCTCGTCAGATTTCCAACCAGAGAGCCATCGATCTTGACGATGTCCACCAGCAAGATCCAAAGACGCCGCAGCGAGTGATGGCCGGCGCCAAAATCGTCGAGCGCAATGCGGCACTCGCCGCTCGACTTTCTGTCCGCACGCGCACTTCAGCCGCGCGGCGCGTGCCGGGTGGCAAACTAGAATTCAATGGATTGAGAAAGCTCTAAGTATAAAGCCGCCGATTCCGACTAAAAAGCGGTGCAACGATGGTCAAGCCGGAGTATGTGATACGAGGAAAGGCAGAACGGCATTGTTGAATTCCCGAGCGCGTACTTGGTTGAAGTAATGTCCTCCTCGCGGGAAGATCTTTACCTCTGCACCCGGTATGAGCCGTGCGAGTTCTTCGGAAAAATAGGCTGGAGTGACGAAATCGTCCTCTGCACCTATTACTAGAGTGGGGGACTTGATGCGCGATAATTCGCTCGTGCGATCAAACGCAAGCATCGCGTCGATCCGCGCCGAGACTATCTCGACCGGCGCAAAATCTGCGAGATTCCGGGCCTCGGTTTGGCGCAGCTGCTCGTTGTTGCGAGCAATCCACCAGCTCGGGTACAAAAACAGCGTGGACGCTTGAACATAGATGCTAGGGCCGAGGCGCTGCAGGATCTCCTTGCGCAAAGCGAACAGCCGGCGAAAATAAGCGTCCGTTTTGGACCATGTCGCGGACAGCACCACCCCCGCAAGCCTGCTTGGGTATTCGATCGCCATCGTCTGAGCGATTGCCCCGCCTGTCGAGTGTCCGACGACATGCCCTCGCTTTATCCCGAGGGCATCCATTAGTCCGACAACATCGACGGCCATCCGCTCGACCGTATAGCCGATTCGGCTCGGATCGCTCTGTCCAAAGCCACGATGGTCAAATATGACGACTTCGAACCGCTTAGCAAAAGCGGCGATTTGGTCCTCCCAGAACGACCCGAAGCCGCCAAGCCCGGAGACGAACAAAACGGGAAAACCCATGCCGTGCCGCTCGTAATAGAGCGAGCAGTCACCGATCGAAATCCGGGGCATCGATGTGCGGTTCAGAGCCGATATGCGGTCGGTACCATCAGCACGGGCAGGCTGTCAACGCGCGGGCCATGCGTACCACGCAGACGTGAGGAGCGTCGCTCGCCCTCGCGGCTGAATCCTGCCTAAGTTTTGACACATGACAACCGTTCAATCTGCAGACACCAGTTGGTTGAACAGCGCCGCCAGACCTAGCGGGAATAGTTTTGCCGAAGCGGCGCACTCTCCACGGCGAGTTGAGATCTGAAGCGGCAAGCGAGCGGAGCAGAACGAAGGACCAGGAGCAGATTATCATGGCATACCGAGCCGAGGGACCTCGATCGAGCAGTAACTCTGAGACCGACGCCGCGTCGCGCGCCGTCGTATCGGCCCGTCGATCGACGAGCCGAACCCAAGATATCGATCGTCATGTCGGGGCGCGGATTCGCGAGCGGCGTATTATGCTCGGTCTAACGCAACAGCAGCTTGCCGATCTGATTGGCGTCACCTACCAGCAGGCGCACAAATACGAGCGTGGCATCAACCGTGTCTCAGCTGGGCGCCTGTTTGAAGTGGCCCAGGTGCTTGGCGTTCCGGTCAGTTACTTTTTCGACGGGCTCGAACAAGGAAGCGAGCGGGGGATCAGTCCTCGCGAACGCATGTGTCTCGAGCTCGCCCGCAACTTCGCTCAGATTCCAAACGAACGGCACCAGGAGGCTTTGAGCCAACTCGCACGGGCACTGGCCTCAGACTGACCGGAGAAGGATGAAGAGCAAAGGGTCGGGTCGATCCCCGGCCCTTCGGGCCTCTCAAGGATTGTTTCAGCGCCCCGCGACTGACCGTACCGCCGGGCGAAAAACTTCGGTCTTCGCCGGTGCGTCGATCCACATTTGAAACCACAGTTCGAGCATCAAGAGTGCCCAGAGCCGGGTGTGGTGATCGCAGGCAAGGGCGGAATGTTGGTCGAGCAGGCGTCGGACGTACTCCTGCCGGAACACGCCGCGCTCCGCCGAAATCCGCGAGAGCAAGGTATCATAGGCCAACTCTTTGAGATCCCTGCGAAACCACTGGTCAACCGGGAGACTGAAGCCTTGTTTCGGGCGGTAGAGAACCTCAGCCGGCAGATATGGCTGCATCGCCGATTTGAACAACGCCTTGGTGACACCGCGCGCCATCCTGATCTCTTCCGGTATCCCTGCAGCCCACTCCATGAAGACATGATCGAGGAGCGGCGAGCGGGATTCGAGCCCGTGGGCCATACTGGCGACATCGACCTTGACCATCAGATCGTCGGGAAGATAGGTGTGGAGGTCGGCCCAATTGGCGCCCACGACGAGACTGTCGGCCTCGGCAAAATAGGGTGCGAGGAGATCGAGCGCTGAGCTCTCGCGCTGCGCCCGCATCAGCTCACTATAGCCGTGCTTCTTGTCGCAATCGGTAAAGGTAACAATCGTAGAGGCGTAGCGCCGGCAGGGTTGCTCTTTGGGCGCTTGCAACACGCCGCGAATCCGGGGAACCCTGAACCGGCGTTGCACCGAGCGCGGCGCCAGACCAAGTAGCCGCTGGAGCCCTGTCCGGCCCCACTGCGGCATTCTGTCGAGCCGGGAAACAAGGCGCATCGCCCTGTACCGGTTGTAACCGAAAAAGCACTCGTCCCCGCCATCGCCACTGAGGGCGACGGTCACCTTTTGACGCGCCATTTCGGAGACGTAATAAGTCGGAATCGCCGACGGATCGGCAAAAGGTTCGCCATAGTGCCAGACAAGCCGCGGCAGCACTGCGACGGCATCGGGCTCGATGACGAGTTCCTGGTGATCGGTCGAATAGCGTTGCGCCACCATGCGGGCATAGCGGGTTTCGTCGTATTGCCTTGCTGAAAAGCCGATCGAAAAGGTCTTGACCGTGCCGCTGCCGATCCGCGCCATCATCGCGACGACGGCAGAGGAATCGACCCCACCGGACAAGAAGGCGCCGAGCGGCACGTCCGACACCAGGCGCAAACGCACCGCATCTTCCAGCTGCGCGACGAGTTCGCGCCGCAGGTCGCCAATGCGCCGATGCTGCCGCATCGCGCGCGGTGAGGGCAAACGCCAATAGCGGATGATCTCCGGCTCTGTGAAGCCACCGCCCGAGCGCGCATCGATAACGAGATAGTGAGCAGCCGGGAGCTTGCGGACACCGGCAAAGGCGGTGTGCGGTGTCGGCACGTAGCCCAAAGTCAGGTAACGGTCGATCGCCAACAGATCGGGTACGCGCCGCACCCCGGGCCAGGCGAGCACCGCCTTTATCTCGGAGCCAAAGAGAAAAGCCTCGGTAGCCGAAGCATAATAAAGCGGCTTTTTGCCGATCCGATCGCGCGCGAGGACCAGACGCTGCGATCTCTGGTCCCAAATCGCCAGGGCGAACATCCCGTGCAGCCGGGGAAAAATCTTCGGGCCCCAGGCGTGCCAGCCATTGACGATGACCTCGGTGTCGCTGCGGCTGCGGAACCAATAGCCGGCTGCCTCTAGCTCGCGCCGGATCTCTACAAAATTGTAGATCTCGCCGTTGAAGGTAATCCAGACGCTCTGGTCGGCGCTCGCCATTGGCTGGTGCCCGGCGGGCGACAGGTCGATGATCGACAGCCGCGCGTGGGCGAGACCCGCCCGACCGTCGGTCCAAACGCCTTCGTCATCCGGACCCCTGTGGCGCAATGTCGCGATCATCGCCCACAAGCGGGATTCGATCTCGCTGCGAGGCGCTGTCTCATGGGATAGTAAGACGCCGCTAATGCCGCACATTCGTTGCCGATCGAGGATGTGTAGCGCTGCTCGGTTCTATTCGTCGCGTGGGGGTTATCCCAACCGATCACCGGGCGACTGACGCGGCGAAGCAGAGTTTAGCCGTCCGTCCCGATGTGTTGCGGCTGAGTTAGGGTGGGGCGCCAAATTCGATGAGCCGCCGGTAGGCCTCGATAACTCCCTCGACAGGACCGATCATCACAGTGCGCCCTTGATGCAGCAGGATGCCGCGGTTGCACCATTGCCGGACCAGCTCCAGTGAATGCGATGCGAGGACGAGAATACTGGAGGTTCGGACAAAGGACTCGACGCGGCGCTGCGCCTTTTCGAGGAACTGGGCATCGCCGGCGGTCAACCACTCGTCCATGATCAAGATATCGGGCGGGGTACAAGTGGAAGCAGCGAACGCCAGCCTGATCATCATGCCGGCCGAATAAGTCCGCACAGGCATATCGAGATAATCACCGAGCTCGGTGAACTCCGCGACTTCGGCCGCACGCTCGCGCATGTCGCGGGGGTGTATGCCCAAATACATGCCGCGCAGGATGATGTTCTCGCGCCCCGTGGCGTCGAAATTGAAGCCAACGTTCATGTCGAGCAGCGATGAGACTCTGCCGGAGGAAGTGAAACGCCCGCTCGTTGGCTCGTAAACCCCGGCGAGGACCTTGAGCAGCGTCGTCTTGCCGGCCCCGTTGAGGCCGATCAAGGCAAACCGTTCGCCCTCGCCAACCTCGAAGCTTATTTTGCTTAGAGCCCGCACATTGATGCGGTCCTTCGCATCACGCCCGAGATTCCCGCGAGTGGACGAGGCAAGCAGCAGCTTCTTCAGCGAACGGCTGCTTGCCTGGTAGATTGGAAACTCGACCGAAACCTCGCGCAGGCGCAAAAACGACATGGTGCTACGCCCAATACGCGATACGCGCGCGAAAGCGGGCGAAGAAGGCGAAGGTGACGGCACAGCCAAGTATGGTGACGATTGCCAGAATCAGCCACGAATAGGGCTCAGTCGGCTGACCCAGCAGCGGTGCACGCAGGACATCGATGGCCGCGTATATTGGGTTGAACTCGGCTAACCATCGGTTCGCCCCCAGCGCGGCGGCGGGCCAAAAGACCGGGGTAATAAAGAACACCACCTGGACGATGCTACCGACGATCGGCGGGACATCACGAAAGCGCGCGCTGATCATGCCGAGCAGGATGCTCACCCAAACCCCATTCAGAAGGATCAGTGCCAGCCCAGGCCCGAGTTGGAACGCCTGAGGCCAAGCCATCGGCTGTGGGAATATCGCGAACACGATCGGGATGATGACCAAATTGTGTAATAGGATAAGTAAGTTGCGGTAAACGAGGCGATACGCGTGCAACGAGAACGGCAGCTTAACTTGTTGAATTACGCCTTGCACTGAATAGAAAGTGGCGCAACCTTCGGTAATCATCCCCGATGTGAACTGCCAGAAGACCAACCCCGCTGCCAGCAGCGGCAGATAGTCTTCGAGCCGCGTGTGAAACAGCTCGGCATAAATAAACCCCATTGCACCAATCATCACGCCCGTGGTGATCGTCTGCCAGAAGGGCCCAAGTATTGAGCCCCGATAACGCAATCTCAAATCGTGATGCGCCAGCGTCGTCCACAACCAACTCCGGGACAGGCCGTCGAGGAGATCGGCAGCAGCAAGAACGATGTGAACTCGATCCTGACGGCATTGCCGCGGCCTCTTTAGCCGGCAGGTGTACCACGGTCTCTGAGGGTGTCATTCGCCAATCACTCGTATCAGGTTACCCAAACTGCGCCGAGGGTGCCGGAACTTTCCTTGGGACACCATTGGCCCGATAGTCGCGCTATCTGACCGCACTCGGTCCTTCACCGTTTCGGTCTCTGATTCTAACCATTAAGCCAAAGTCTCAAAATATCCCTATCCGACCAAGGAACGCTCGAAAAGAATACTGCCACCACAGTGATCCGCGAGAGTGAACGTAGGAAAGAATTTCTTCCACCTGCTTTGCGTCGTCCCCCACCCATCGGCCAACCGTATAATCTATTTGAGTAATCATGTATTGGCCCCGATATACGAGATCCTTCTTCAAAAATGGGAATTCTGTAAGATCTAATAATACTAAATTCGCTGCGTTCATTGTATTTGATCTTCCTAAGCTCTCCATAACTTCGCGCTTCAAGAAATCATGTGCGGTACGTTCATTGCCGATCTCTCCAAAAGTCATTTGCCGAATAGTATCTCTCAATCCAGCGAATTCTTGCGGTCCATAGAGCATCAGTAACCGCTCGAGCGCTTCTGTCAGCGTCCCGTTGAAGATTAAGCTCACGACCATGCTTTGAGTATAAAGTGAATGCGGATGGATGCCGGACTTCGAAAGATGTGTAGAAACTCCAATCTCTCCATTGCTAATACAATGCAAACGATACGACATCGGTTTATAAGACAGCCAAAATCTCTGAAAATCTGCGCTGTTAAACAGTCGACCAGACAGGGCAAAAAACCAACTCTGTACATGATAAGAATTTGCGTATGTCTCAGTAATACCGATATAATCCTGGTTTAATTGTTTGATTCGCTCCAGCAGTTGTTGTAAAGTAGATGGTCGTATAAATATGCTATCGTTGCAATAAATAATTTGTTGGATCTCCTGGTTCATTTCTCGCAACATTTTTGTGCCGCATTTATAGCTACCAAAGTCGCGGCCACCATATGGTCGGGTGACGACACTGTGACATTGGGGTAGGAGGATTTTGACCAACTCGTCAGACCTCTGACCGTTGTTGATGAGAAGCACGTTGTAACCCACCTGCTTCAAACACATCAAAAACGTTACCAGATTATTGGAAGGTCGATTATTCAGACTTGTTGCAAATATGCACCAAAGTCCCGTCTGAAGAAAAACGCCGGACTCAGTAACTCGAATAGTCCCGAATTTGGCGCTGGGCAGTTCGACAACGTAGTACGTCAACCGATAAAAAGTCGCGAAAATGAATTTTAGCGCGAACTCCACAAAAAAGCGTACAAATCGCTGGATTGAACGAACGAGACTTTCCATCAGATATTATCCCCCTGGATACCTGCAAACTCAAACCCCGCTGGACCAGTCAGGGCAAAGCGAGACAGCTGCGGCGTCTGGATCACGGCGATTCCGCTTCGGGCGCGGGGATCTGAAGATAGCGCATGCGCTTGGCCTCTCGGCGGCCGAGCGTCACAGTCTCCAGAATGACGCCAGCGGTCAGACTGAGGAAGCCGAGCAGCATCGACCCCGTAGCCAGCACGGCAGTCGGGAGGCGCGGAACAAGACCTGTTTGAGCATAGACAATAAACAGCGGCACGCTAATCGTGACCGAAAACGTTGTTAATACGACGAAGAACATCCCAAAGAACTGCAAGGGTCGCTCTTCCTTGATCAGACGGATAATGGTCATCAGAATGCGCCAGCCATCCACATAAGTTTTGAGCTTGCTTTCCGAACCTGAGGGGCGGCCCTTGTAGGGAGTGTCGACTTCGATGGTCGGCATCCGCAGCTCCAACGCGTGAATGGTCAGTTCAGTCTCGATTTCGAAGCCATGCGCGAGCGCAGGGAAACTCTTGACGAATCGCCGGGAGAAGACACGGTACCCCGACAGCATGTCGTTGAACTGTTTGCCGAAAATAAACGACACAAGCGAGGTAAGCAGAACATTGCCTGCCTTATGGCCGGGACGGTAGGCTGCCTTGTTGTCGCTCACCCGCCGTCCGCTCACCATGTCGAGCTGCCTATCAAGCAACGCTCGAACCATAACCGGCGCCGACTCAGCATCGTAGGTGTCGTCGCCATCGACCAAGACGTATATATCGGCTTCCACATCCGCAAACATGCGGCGCACGACGTTACCTTTTCCTTGCAACGGCTCCGACCGAACAACGGCCCCGACTTTGGCGGCGACCTCTCGGGTTTGATCGAGCGAATTGTTATCGTATACATAAATGCTTGCGTTCGGCAGAGCGCGCCGGAAATCCTGAACGACGCGCTGAATGGTCGTTTCTTCATTGTAACAGGGAACCAGAACAGCGGTCCGAGATGACCGGCGTGAATTTTTGTGCAAGACAAGATCGTGCGCTTCAACACGATCCTGCAGGGTTTCTATGTTCGCCATTTTGCGCCCTTGAGGAAGGACTTGACTCGTCGTTTAGGGAAATAAGGACGGGACGCGCGAGACCGATCGCCTCAGCCTGCTCAAAGAGGGCCTTGATGGACCGCGACCGGTGGCCCGTGGCCAACTGCTACGGTCCCTGGAATGGGCCGCCATAGATAGAGTGAAGGACGACTAATACTTTGACAGTGACCGCGATCATCAAGCCCCAACTGGCTAACCCCGCTACCCACTCTACCCTTTCGAGCATTGGCGCAACCGCCTGCTTAACACTCCAGCGAACGGGAATTATCATTGGGATAATCAACGGCAGACCGACTATAAAGGGTAGAAAATAACGGCCCTGCACACCTTCGATAAAGTTCTGGCCAACTGGCGTCCACGTCAGATACATGGCGGCATAAATACCACCGACCGAGAGCACGAAAACCGCGACTGCAGCAAGGCGATAGAGGAGTGAGCGTGTCGGAGGCTTGATCAGGCATGTCCCTGCCGCCATCAATATCGAAATTGCTCCGACAGTGTAGATCCACGGCGGAAGGGGCACGTTCAGGCGCGCGACCACCTCGTGTGCCTTCCACCGCAGCTCATCATGTTCAGCAAACGTGGCATAGGCTACCTCAAACATAGACCTGGGATGATGCAGCATCTGCTCTAGTTGTGCCCGTGAATTCACGCGGGGATCTGCCGCAAAGTCGGGTTGTTGCAACGCCCCGGCGGCAGCGAGCCAACCGATCGTAGCGCCGCACACTGCGATCGGCGCTATCGGCCCGTCCGGCGCGCTGAGCCAGCGCATAATTGACCGGCGGTTGCGTTCCCGGGTCAGCAAACCGGATAACGCCGCATATGGCGGTCGCGCCATCGCCATCAACAGTGCGCAAAAGCAAGCGATCCAATTGCGGGTACGGGATGTCGGCGGTTGCGGTGTTCCGACCAATACCGCGAACAGCGCCGATACCGCCACCAGGAGCCCGTCTTGCGACAGCGATGTCGCGAGGAACAGAAACATCGGGCTAGTCAGTACAACAGCAAGCACAAATGCACCACGCGCGGCATTGGCAATCGCGACCGCGGCGATACCGATAGTGACGAGAGCGCTCAACAGCCGCGCGAGATCGTAGGAACTGATGACGGAGAGCCCCAGATTCCGACCGATGGCAAGGCCGATTGCCTGCGGTAGATAGAGAATCGGGCCGCATTGTCCGGTATTCGGGAAACTCATGAAGACCAAGCTGCCGCTCCATGCGATCTGCGCAGCCTTGGCGAGCGCATCCGCCGGCATCGGCGCCCCATCTCCGGCCGTCGGCCCCAGCACATGAAACAGTTCGACAATAGAAGTGTCGACTCCACCGCCGATGATGCCATCCGAACCCGGCCTCGGCACGAGCTGACCGGAAGCGAGCGAAGCCGCGTGAAACAAGTGAGCGAATTCGTCTGGTGCAGCAAAAGGGGGCAGCATGCAATGCATTAACAAGACGGCTGCGGCCGCCAGGACGAAATATCCCACTGTGAGCAATTTTTGGCTCGAGACAAAATCATCGCTGCGAGAAGAGATCAACGTCCAGACCGTCTGTTGCGTTCTCAACACTTCAGTTGATCTTCGGGAGGCGACAATTTACGTCACTTAACTACAGCATTGAGCCGCGCTATGAGCGACGAGATCGCGCCTTCTGCCGAACTCGCAAGATCGAATAATGACTCGATCGAGGATTATTCCTCTAGCGGCTTGTGCGGATTATTAAACGATCTGAATCTCGTTATTATCTCTCTGGCCGGGGCAGTAAACCGCCAGCTCCGCGAATTTTTGATGGCGTCAACAGTTTGCCTCAAATCAGCTCTCTCGCAATCAAGCACAGCGAGTTGCGCAGTGAGGTTGTCCCGCTCATTTTTGTAGACTTCGATCGCGCGCTTCAGATCGGCAATCTCGCGATTTAGCTCGGCACGCACCGTGTCGAGGTCTACTAGGTGGTCTCTGTCGGGGCCCACTAGTTCATCGGCAACCTCCCGCAGCAGATCCAGTGCCATGCGGGCCTCGGTCTCCGGCAGCAGAAACGCCGTCTCCAGCGCCAGACCAAAATCGCTTGCCGCGCCCACCAGATTCGCCTGCCGATGCCGCGCCACGCCACGTTGCACATACGCACGCGCCGCGGTAGCAGGTTGAAGTTCGGAGAGCTGCAACCCCGGCGGCATCTCCATACCGGCGGCGACGATGCGGTCGAACAACGTCTCGGCACCAGTGCTGTCGCTCGCGACCAGCGCCGCGATCCCTTCATGTAAGACAGCCTGCCAGTACAGCGGCGCCTCGGCCGCAACGCCCAGCCGGATGGCTTCGGCGATTGCCTCATGCGCTGCCGCGAACAGGCGCCGCGCGCCGACCGCATCGCCGCGCCCGTTCAACAGCAACATCCCAGCGAAATAAAGTCCAAACGGCGCCCAGTAAGGAAGGACAGCCGGCAGGTCGAGTAATCGGGTCAAGGGCACTAGTCGAGCCGGCACCTCTCTCGGCTCGGCAAAGCTAAGACTATAGTCGTTGTTCAAAACCTCTTCGGCGCTGGCAAGCATCGCCTCAGCACGCGGCCAATCACCGACGGATACGTAATGCGACAGAAGTTTATAGAGCGCGCCTTGTCTGACATCTGCGCTTGCTGGGTCGCGGTTCGCCGCAAGCGTTTCGAGATAGGCGGCATAGGCCCCATAATCTGGCTCAAGTGACGCATCCAGCACGATCCCATCGTCACTCGCAAAGGCGACGAGCCTGTGTTCGAACGGGATGATTCTCACATGCGCAAAACCGGCCCCACGCAGCGTGGCGGCCAATGCCTGATCGCTGAAGATCTGTCGGTGGAATCCCGGGAACAGGGCCAAGACGACGACTGGTGTCGCATGATGTGCTGTGACGCATTGAGCATCCGGGGTTGTCAGTACCAGTACGCCGCCCGGCTGCAGGTGCCCACGCAGCATGCGGACGAAACCTGCCGGGTCTTCGACGTGCTCGATCACCTCCGAGCAGTAGAGCAAGTCCGGCCGCATCCCTCCCGGCAGCGGCTCATTACCCAAATAGGCCGGTAAGATCTCGACACCGAGGGCGTGCGCCCCGTTCTGCGCATAGGCAGAGGGGTCGAGTCCGAGGGCACGTGCTCCGAACATACGTCGCGCGAAGTCAATAGTGTAGCCGAATCCGCAGCCCGCATCGACGAAACTCCGGACCGGACGGAGGCGGCGCACTGCGATCAACGGCCGGATCATGAATTCGATTCCCGCCCAGAGCTGGGCGTACAGCCGTGCATAATCTGCAAAGCCGAAGTCGTCTTCGTAACCAGGCTGGGCGAACGGGTGCGGGAACACGCAATGGCAATCCGGGCAGGCGTGAAAGTCGAGCAGACCGCATGCGGCCATCCCGCCGTCGGCAGCATGGCTAGCGCGGAAGCTGCGCACCCGAAAGGGCTTCGGCCCATCGGTACCGCAGATGGGGCAGACGGTTTCGATCGGCTCGCCCCCCTCCCAGATTAGAAGACCGGGTGCGGCAGGCGCTGCTTCTGTTGTTACGGGGCTTGCGGCGGCAGCGGGAGATCCCCGCGTGTATAGGATATCAGCCGCCTCCAGCAGCAAGCGATGCGCACGCGCGCGCAGCCCAGCTGCTGCGTCGGGTTTTGCTATGGTACGGGCGAAGCCTGCGATTGCCTCCCAATATCTGCCGAGTTGCAACAACGCCACCGTGCGCTCGAAGGCGACGCGCCCCTCTGGGTAAGGCGGCGCGAACCCCAGCTTATCAACCATGATCGCTGCCTGCGTCGGGATCGCGTCAAACACCGCAATCGCCTCCTCCCGCCGACCGGCGGAGAGCAGCGCACAGCCGTGTTCCATGGCGGCCGTCCACAAAAGAGATGCCGCTTCCTGTGCGTATTCCGGTGCAACTTGGACAGCGTGCCTCAGGGCGTCAAAGGCCAATGCGAAGAGATCAGCCGCGCGCGACGCATCATCACCGCCGACGCGTTCAGCCATAGCGCGGTAGAACAAAAATGGGCCGAGGCAAAAGGGCGCGACATCGGCGTAATCCCGCAGGTGGCGCGCAGGCAGTACCCGTGCCCTGACCATCGCAGCGTCGAGCGGGTGGTAGCCATAGCCCTGCCGGACGAGCTTCGCGAAGGCCTCCGCATGCGCCGCCGCTCCGAGCGTACGTCCGGCGTTCACGAGTTCCTTCGTCGCGCGGAACCTGAAGCCGAGTGCAAGATCAGCCGGTTGGTCAGGCATCACGGCACGTTGCCGCACGTAGTCGTGATAGCGCTGTGTGGCCGCCTCATCCGCCGGACGCACGCATATTGGCTCATCGGCGGCAAAGGCCACCAAGCGTTCGGATTGTGCTTCCACAAGGACGTGAGTGAAGCCGGCCGCGTACAACAAACCTTCTAGAGCGGGCGCCGAGAAGATCAACTTGTGAAGTCCCGGCGACAGGACCGCAAGCAACACGCTGAGAGCACTATCCGGCTGGACGAATTCCGCCCGCGGCGTCGTCAGAACCAGCGTCCCCCCCGGCGCCAAATGCGCGCGAAGCTCTGTGAGAAAAGCGGCCGGCTCGCGAACGTGCTCAACGACCTCGGAGGAAAAAACGATCTCAAACCGCCTTTCGCGCAGAGCCGGAACATCGGAGAGCGCAGCGATGTGGATGGGCACGCCGAGCATACCCCGGCCCATGCGCCCGTATTCGGATGGCTCAACACCTTCAACCTCGGCCCCAGTCATCCGACGCCAATAGTCGAGTGTAAAGCCGAACCCGCAGCCAACATCAAGGAGGCTTGGAGCTGAGCCGTCTGCGCGAATCCGTTCTATCGGCCGTACCATGAAATCGATACCAGCACCGACGTGCAGGTAGTGACGCCAAACGGCGGGATCGAGTCCATCCTCATCGGTATATTCAATCAAGCGTCCTGCAGCGGCGATCAGACTCTTGCAGCTACCGCAACGGGCGAATTGAACGATGTCGCCCGCTATATATGGGTTTGGCACCGTGAGTACGGGCTGGCGGGCACCAACAACGCCGCATGCGGGACAGGAGCCGTAAACCGGCTCCGCCGTCTCATCACACCATTTGATATCCCAATTAAATGCTTCCACTTTTCGCGACTTCTTTTATCGGCAACATCTGATCATGCGTCCCGGGTGAACGACGGCAAGTAGCTGGCCTCGGTGGACATGCCTCGATTATTCCGCCCAAAGTAGAAACAGAAGAGTGGTCATTTCGCGCCCTCCCTGGCAGGGGCGTGCCGCCAGCGCAGCGAGGGCAACAAACGTCCGTTTTGGATCAGGCGATCCAGCGTCTTCAGCCGGATCAGCGAAGAATTGCGAAAATCCCTGTCAGTAAAACTCATATTCTCCAGACCGCGCTTCAGCCGGTTGATGCTGTCGGCGAGCGTAGCACGAGGTTGATGCTCTGGGGCAAGTTGCTGGAACAGAGAGAAATCGACGCGATAGGAACGCTTATCGGGCGGCGCCTGCCGATTGATCGAAACACCTGTGCCGGGCACCGCTGCTGCAACCGCTTCCGCCAGATCCTTTACTTGGTAGTTCCACGAATTCGAGCCGGCGTTCACCGACAGCACCTCGCCACCCGCCGCAGGATCCCGGCCGATCGCCCATTCGATGGCCCTTGCCATATCGGTGACATCGATCAACGGCCGCCATGGGGTGCCATCCGACAACACGCTAATTTCGCCGGCAGTGATCGCGCAGGCGACAAAATCGTTGAGGACGAGATCTAGTCGCAACCGATCGCTCATGCCGCAGGCAGTGGCGAAGCGCAGGCAGGTAATCGTCATGCCGCCAGCATTCATTGTGGCGAGCCCGCGCTCGGTCGCCACCTTCGAGCGCGCATAGGCGGTCAGCGGGTTGACATCGTCGCCCTCACGGCGCGGCCCGCCCTCGGCAAAACCATAGATCGAGCAAGAGGAAGCAAATATGAAGGCGCGGACGCCAGCTTCTTGCGCGAGGCGCGCCAGCCTGAGGCTCGCCTGCGCATTAATCTCGTCGGTAACCTGCTCGAAGCGATTGCCCATCGGGTCGTTCGAAATAGCCGCCAAGTGGACAATTGCATCCACGCCTTCCAATAGTTCCGGCGGCAGTTCCCGCACATCTCCGAAGTGCTGCCGGGTCAGCTGCGTCTCCGGCAATGTTTCGGCACCTGTCAGACAGTGCGCGAAAAACCCGGCATCATAGCCAATAATCTCAGCTCTGGGCGCGACACTACGGAGGTGCTGAACCAGCGTCGAGCCGACATAGCCCAAATTTCCGGTGATCAGTATCCGCATCCGATGCCCCGCCTGCTTTATGAAATTCTCCATCCGCTCTTCCGTCGATGCAGCTCCGCCATGCGGTTCATATACTCGCACGTCCCGCGCCGCCGGACAAAGCCTGCTTCTCCATGGGCCCGTTTGCAAGCTGCCGGCGCGCGTTCCGCCACGGTTTGTCGATTGCGGACGGGGACGCGAAACTGAGCGAAAAATTACGGAGCGACAGATTGGCATTGAAATAAGGGTCTCGGTCGAGTAGCCGCCCCCATTTTGAGCGCATATACTCATACTCAAGCAGAAACTCCTGATGGCGCGCCGGCAGCAGATCAGATTCGCGCGACGCGGACTCGTGATGATAGAGCTCTGCCAAAGGTGTCCATACGATCAGATAGCCCCGCTGGCGAACCCGAAGGCAGAGATCGACATCGTTGAATGCCACCCGCAAGTCGCGGCCGTTAAAACCACCGACCTCGTCGAATATCTTTCGTCGCATCGTGAGGCAGGCTGCCGTCACCGCTGACAGGTTCTGCTGCAACAAAGCGCGGCAAAAATAACCCGGATCATTCCGGCGACGACCGAGATGAAAGTGGCGCCCAACGCCGCCCATACCCAAGATCACGCCACCGTGCTGTACGCGGCCATTAGAGTATAGCAGCTTAGCTCCAACTGCGCCAACCTCGGGACGACAAGCGTTGGCAACCATATGTCTCAACCAGTCCGGGTCGATCACATCCGTATCATTGTTCAGAAATAGCAGGATTTCGCCCGAGGCCTGTTTCGCAGCCCAATTATTGATCAGCGAAAAATTAAAACGTTGCTGGTATCGGAGAACCCTTACCTGCTGGTGGGCGGCGATCTTTTCAAGGTACGAGCGGGTGATGCTTTCTTCGCTGCAATTGTCGACGATCAGCACTTCGAGCTTGTGATAGTTGGTCCGATTCAGAATCCCATCGACGCAGCGGGACAGCAAACCTTGTTGATCCTTGGTTGGAACTATGATGCTAACCAAAGGCTCGGAATCGAGAGCATAGCGGACGTGGAGGAATGGCGACCCCATTGCGAAGTCGACTTCCGCGCGGATGCCTTTCCGCTGCAAATGGTCCTGAACGGCTCTACGCGACGCGATCACCGCGTATGGCTTTGCATCAGCTACTCTGGCGGTAGAGCCAGCCGCCGCGCGCCAGTGGTAGAGGATATGTGGAATGTGCCTAATATATTGCGGCTGCGTTTGCTCGACAATACGGAGTGCGAGGTCATAATCCTGGCTGCCATCAAACTCTGGGCGGAGTCCTCCGACCTTTCGCACTAGGGAGGTTCGATAGACACCGAGATGAGCGATCATGTTCTGAGCGAGGAACAGATCCGGGTTCCAATCGCTCTTGAAATGAGGATCGTACCGACGGCCCCAGCGATTGATCTTGTCCTCGTCGCTGTAAATCACATCGAGGTCGGGATCGCGGACAATCTCGCGAGCGACCAGGTAAAGCGCGTGGATCGGCAAAACGTCATCATGGTCAAGAAAGGCAATAAATTCGCCGGTTACGCTGTCAACAGCGCTGTTCGTGGCGGCTGAAATTCCGCCATTTACAGTACGCGAGACAATTCTGATCCGGGGGTCGTTGTCCGCGTATTCTCTGAGGACAGGAGCTACATGCGGTGCGGTCGACCCGTCATCGGCCAAGCAGAGTTCCCAGTTTGGGTAGAGCTGATTGACAACTGATGAGAGTGTTGTTCTTAGATAACGTTGCGGCGTGTTGAAGACCGGTATCGCGATGGAGATAAGGGGGCATTTGTGCCAGCCGCCAATCTCGGAAAGGATCGCCCTACGGTCCTCAGTTGATAAAAGATCATTGAGCTTCACCCAACGACGGTATGACCGCGCTTTGAGGATGCTCGACGCGCCATAGGCGACCGGGGCAATGCTCTGATAGGAGCGCACGATCAGCTTCTGAAGTGGCAGCGGCAAAACCGCCAGGGTCCCCATCAACGGCCTTTTGATACGCGGTGGTATCATGAGCCACGCAGCCCGGGTGTCGACTGCACGCTCTCTAGTCTCCCCTTTGGTGCGCTGTACGCCCGATCCTCACGTTTCCTTCAGTGGTGGATGGTTTCCGACATTCCTCGGTCGAAATCCTGCGGCTGTGGAACAAATCGATCATTCTTGGAGCCGTAGCCGCCAACGAGTACTTTACCCCGACACGCTGTCGGCCTGCCGCCCCCATCCTCTTCCGCAGTTGCGGGTCGCGGTGCAGCCGGGACAGGGACGAAACCCAATCACCGTCGGTCGCGGCGAGAAAGCCCGTTTCTCCGGGAATCACGATCTCACGATTTATCCCAACAGGTGACGCGACGACGGGGAGCGCGCTCGCCATATACTGGATCAGCTTGTAGCCGCATTTTCCGCGCTCCCACGGCCCGTCGGGAAGCGGCATGAGGCCGACATCAAAACGCGCGATTTCGGCCGCTTCGGTTTCCAGCGACCAAGCCACGCGCTCGACGGGAAGACCGGCCAGCGTCCCTTCCGCAGCACCGACCAGGGTAATTGTGAGCGGCAACCGGCTCGCCAGCTCCGCGAGAGCGGGGCGAAGCATTTCGAGATAGGAGCTGGTTAGCGACGATCCGATCCACCCGATTTTAAACTGCTCCCGACTGCGCGCCGATGCCGACCGTGGCTGCAGATAGCCCTTCACATCGACCACGGTGGGAATTTCGGCGATTGCACGAGCTCCGGCTGCCTTTGCGCGTCCGCCGAGATAGGAGTTGCCGACGATCACCAGATCGGCGGCGGACATGATGCGGTCGATCTTCGTGCCAAGCACCCTGCGCACGATTCCATTCCGGTGCCGGTCATAGGTATGAAACACGGCGTCGTCGTAGTCGACGACGATTGTGGTTCCCGCGATCCTCAAGAAAGCGATCTCAAGCCAGGCGGGGAGCCAAGGTAGTGCCTCCTTCTCGATCCACAGCAGATCGTGCCGCCGGGCTCGTAGTAGCGCCATCAGCCGAGAGGCATACGCCTGCGGAACAGCCGCCAGGTTCACCGCCCGCCCGGAATGGAGACGGCGAACATAATCGTCTCCCAGAAGGGGACACACCTCCGCATGGATCCCCGCCGCGTTAAGGGCGTCGAGGTAGAGAAAGCAACGCTGCCGGCTGCTCGCACCAAGCCGGCCGTAGCGCGTCAGAAAGAGAACTCTCAGTGGGACCGCCGTCTCGGGCATTGCCGGTACGTGGCTGGGGCGGGAGGAGTCGAACCTCCATATGACGGAATCACAATCCGCTACTTTACTCGCTAGCTACACCGCAAGCTCGCGGGAGGTTATCCACAGAACTCCTCCTCGGGAAGAAGACCGCTGGCGGCGCACCTCCGGTCGGAGAAGGCTGCTGCAGGCGTCATTTACGCCTCGTTGCCGATCGACAACCGGCGCAGCAATCGAGCAAGCGGTAAGCTTGTCAGCCGCGGCGCGGTTTGGATCCCGGATCGCGGTTAGGATACCGAGCTCGGTAAAGTTGCGGACCAGATTGATTTAACGCGCGCTGAGCAGCGCGATTTCCCGGCCGGAGATTACGGGTTTGCGATCGCCCAAGAGGATGCGCCCATGCTACCGCAGTCCGGGTGACAGACGCGTCCCCGGAGACTGCTGCGAGAAGGGCGCCGCCGCGATCAGGGTCGCGGCCCGATGGCTCAGGCGGACTCCACCGCTTCTGCGCGGAGCTGAACCCGCACAGCACGCCCGAGTAATTCGAGCAGCACCACCACCCGATCCTGGTCGCGCAGCTCGACCAGCCTACCGACTAGGTCCTCAAGCGCCCCTGCCGTCACCCGCACCAACTCGCCCAGCCGCAGCGAGCGTTGCAGACCGAGCCGGTCGAACCCTCCCGCCTGCTCCCGCTCGCGGATTGCCTCGACAACTTCGGACGGAACAGTAGCCGGCTCATCGCCGGCGCGCACGAGGTCGGTGACCCCGAAAGTCGACCGGATCGGGTGCCAGCGCATGGTCCCGCCCCCGACGCCGGCGAAGAGATAACGTGGAAAGAGCGGCCGCAGCACCACCTGTCGGCGGCGCGCATGAGTGATCTGCGTGCGAAATCGTGGCAGATAAGCGCAGTAGCCTTGCCGCAAGAGATGATCGAGCGCCTTCGTCTCGGCATGTGGTCGAGTATAGACAGCGTACCAGCGGATCATGACGTCGCCCCTTCGACCGAACGGCTTAGGGGCGCCGAAATCCGCAGCAGGTTCGGCGCGACGATACAGTTCGAAGCCAGGCCCCTCATCTCGGCTGCCGACAGAAGATTGTCAAAGCTCGCTTGCGGCGCCTGCGTGTCCGTCACGACGATTCCGTCGAGCGTCCGCGGACCGGCGCACACCAATGCGGCGGCGAAATCCGGTACAATCGGGTGGCCGCCACAGCGCCGCCCCGGCTGGCCCGGATCGATCACACAAAGCACTTCGATCGCGGTTTCGCCGGCGCTCAAGACCGCGATCTCGGCAAGGTCGCCGGCACCGAAAAGAGCGACGCTCCGCCAGCCTTGAGCCTCGCATTGGCGAAACAACGTGACGCAGTCTGCGCGCGCACGGCGGAAAAAGTCGAGCGAGACGGTCAAATATTCGGCCGTCAGGCGGCTCTTCTCGGCAAATCCCTGAGGCGTCAGATAATACGCGTACCGGTTGAGCGGGACTTGGCGCATCTTGACCAAGCCCTTGCGCACGCAGCGCCGCAAATAAGCGTTGGCCAGGCCGAGAGCAATGCCCAGCTCGCGTGCGAGCTTACGCTGAGTAATCGCGGAATCGCGCTCGATCGATGTGAGCACGCTCAGCACGATCCCCGGATTACTGGTCTCTTGAAGGTGGCTCTGGTCCCCCACGCCGGCACCCTATCCAAACTCCCGGTGCCCACGGTACCGCGTTCACGTAGTGAACGTCAACTGCTCGCAGCCAGCTTACTCTCACGCAAGACTGCCTTGTTCAGACCGGTGATTTGAAAATTTGGCTGGGGCGGGAGGATTTCGAACCTCCGTATCGCGGAATCAAAATCCGCTGCCTTACCACTTGGCTACGCCCCAACCGCCTTGGCAGGTTAA
The DNA here is from genome assembly GCA_963703745.1 of uncultured Alphaproteobacteria bacterium. Lineage (GTDB taxonomy): Bacteria > Pseudomonadota > Alphaproteobacteria > ATCC43930 > CGMCC-115725 > AP-15. Next base: position 862,248 of record CAVPFL010000007.1, read on the forward strand.
CCGGAAGGACCCCTCGCGGCAACAAGACCTCGGGCGAACTCTCGCCATATTGGGGTCAAGATCGAAGCCTATCATGGGCGCGAGGATCGGATCGTCCTCGGATTCCGATCGGGTCAGGGGAGCGGGGCGCACAGCCTCGGTCGCAGCACGTCGGGGCGGGAATGAGTTCAAGCCGCGAGATGGCAGTCCGGGTGTCATTTCCCGGTTATTTCCCGGTTACGGACGATTTTCCCGGATTTTGGCGCCAGGAAACTCCCGGTTTCCGGAGCCGGTCATGCGCGGTTTCGACCATCCTAAGCTATTGATCCAGCGATCTTATTCGCAGAGACGCCAGCGATTTTCGCGCCCGCATGCGTTTTTTTTCGGGAATATTCCCGCTTTAACCGGGAATTCGGAGATCCTGTCCCGCGAGGGCCTCTCCCCTGACCAGACCGCCGGCGGCGCACCACCATCGAGGCTCGGCCGCCGCGAGTGCGGCGCGCGCTTCATGTGCCACACTCCGGTTGGGGAACAGCGCGAAGCAGGTGGCGCCGCTGCCGCTCATCCGCGCGAGCAAGGCACCGGGGAGCCCGGCGAGCCGGCCCAGAACCGTGCCGATTTCGGGCACGAGGCCGATCGCGGCATCGGTCAGGTCGTTGCGACATGCCATCAGCGCCCGCGCTAGACCGCCAGCGTCCCTAGTTATCGGCGCGAATCGTCCAGCCGCATCGAAAGGACCGGTCCGAGCAGCGAATACCGCGGCAGTCGGCAGCTCCTTGCGTGGGTTGGCAAGCAATATTCCGACGTCCGGCAGGTCTGCGGCAGGCTCGATTCGATCTCCGATGCCGCTGACCCAGACCGCCCGACCGAGAAGACAAGCGGGGAGGTCGGCGCCCAGCCGCGCGCCGAGACCGCGCAGCGCCTCTTCGCCGATCGACAATTGCCACAGCGCCGCAAGCAGCCGCAGCACCGCCGCGGCGTCGCTCGACCCACCGCCGATCCCGGCGGCGACCGGCAGGTGCTTCTCCAAATGCAGTGCGGCGCCCCGAGCCGTCCCCGTGTGTTCGGCGAGCAGACGGGCCGCGCGCAGCACCAGATTATCGCGACCTACGTCGGAAAGGCTTGCGGCCTCAGGCCCGGTGATCTCGAGCGAGAGCTCTGCCGCGGGCTCGGCGGTGATGCGATCGCCGAGATCGGCGAAGGCAACTAGGCTGTCGAGCAGGTGATAACCGTCCGGCCGCTGCCCAATCAGATGCAGATAGAGGTTGACCTTTGCCGGAGCAAAGGCCGTGAGCGCCATCGCGGGGTCAGCCGCCTCCGGCCCGAGTGGGGGACACGAGACCCCGATCGAGCTTGGCTTCGATCGGCTTGATATCGTCCGCTTCCGGTCCGAATTGCAAGGCTCGCCGCCACTGAAAGCGCGCCTCGCTCGGACGACCGCTCTGCCAATAAGCATCACCGAGATGGTCGTTGATCGTCGGATCCTCAGGCACCAGCTCGATCGCTTTCTCGAGATATTCCACGGCGCTCGAGTAATCGCCCAGCCGGTAATGCGCCCAGCCCAGACTGTCGACGATGTATCCGTCCTCGGGACGCAGCTCTACCGCTTTCTCGATCATCTTGAGGCCGCGCTCCAGATTCTCGCCTCGGTCGATCCAGGAGTAGCCGAGATAGTTGAGGACCAGCGGCTGGTCGGGCTTGAGTTCGAGCGCGTGCAGCAGGTCCGCTTCGGACGGCTTCCATTGCCCCGCGCGTTCGAGCGCGATGCCACGGCTGTAGTACAGCGACCAGCGCTCCGGCATGCCAGCCGCGTGGAGGCGCCGAATCGCCTCGTCGTAAGCCTCGACCGCCTCGTTGAAATGCTTCTTGGCGCGCAACAAATCGCCCAGCTGCATGTCGGCGCCGGCGCGCGCTGGCGCTTCGGCCGACATTTCTTTCAGCTGAGCGATCGCCTCGTCGGTGCGGTCGAGCATCTCGAGATCCGCGGCGACGCGCAGTCGCGCCGACCACGAATAGGGCGAGTTCGGCGGGATTTCGGCGAGGATAGCAAGGCTTTCCTCTGGTTTGTCCTGCGCGCTCAGTACGTCGGAGAGGAGCAGTTGAGCGAGTGCGAAGTGTGGGCGCAACTGGAGGGCGCAGCGAGCGTAGAGCAGTGCGAGATCAACAGTCTCAGGCTGGTTCTCGACGCTCGCCAGGTCAAAGAGCGCCTCGGCAAGGCCTTCCTCAGCGCTATCGATTAGAGGCAGGGGCGGCTCGGCCGGCTTGCGCGCCAGCACGGATTCCGCCAGCTCGCTTCCGGCATTGTCTTTGATGAACCGTTGATAGAGTGCGTTTGCTTCATCGGCGCGACCGTGACGCTCGTAAAAATTGGCCATCGCGTCGGTCAGCCGCCAGTTGAGCTGGCCGGTCGCCTCGAGTGTCTTCTTGAAGTTCTCTTCCGCCGTATCGGGTTGTCCCGCAAAGTCGTAGAGCAGACCGAGCTGGTAAAATTCGAGCGGAGCGAAACCGTTGAATTTGTCGAGCTGGCGCAGCGCGGCATCGGCGCCGGCAAGGTCACCGACTGCCATCCGTGTCCAGCCCAGTGCGAGAGGGCCGACGAACCGGTGTACGCCCTCCCCCGGCAACGCCTCGGCGCGCGCGAGAGCACCGGCCTTGTCACCGGCCTTGACGCGGTCGATCAGCAGGACGAGCTCGGCAACGGCATCCGTCGAATCGAGGGTGAGCTCCTTCTCGGCGAGCGAGCGCGCCCGGTTGAACCGGCCCTCGCTCGCCTCCATCAGAAACGTACGGCTGATCAGCTGCGGCGACTCGGGATCGGTCTTGAGCGCGTCCTCGTACCACGACGCGGCGGCCGCATAGTCGTGCGTCTCCTGCGCGTGGCGACCCGCCAGATAGGCGCCGGATTGCGTTTCGTTATTTGTCGCTGCCTCGCTCGGCGCGGCGACGACAAACGCGAGCACCAAACCCGCCAGACCGCCGATCCCGAAAAACTCCATCACCTTGTCATTCATCTATCTCTATCCACTTGCCTGCGTCACATATTCGGGTAATTGGGCCCGCCGCCCCCCTCCGGCACAACCCAATCAATGTTCTGCCTCGGGTCCTTGATGTCGCAGGTCTTGCAGTGAACGCAATTCTGCGCGTTGATCTGTAGATAGTGGTCCCCCGTCTCCGCCTGCTGCACGATCTCGTAGACGCCGGCGGGACAATAACGCTGTTCCGGCGAATCGTAGAGCCGATAGTTGACCGTGATCGCCTTTGCGGGGTCACGCAAGCGCAGATGCGGGGGCTGATCCTCCTCATGATTGGTGTTCGAAATGAATACCGAGGAGAGCCGGTCGAAGGTGATCTTGCCGTCCGGTTTGGGGTAGTCGATATACCGCGCCGCGCTCGCCGGCGTTAGTTGCAGGTGGTCGGGGTGATGGTGGAACGTCCAGGGTGCGGTACCCCGCAAGAGGTAGGTGTCGAGCGCCGAATAGGCGAGACCGGCCCACAGGCCCCAGCGGAAACTCGGCCTGATGTTGCGGACGCGGCGCAGCTCCTCCCAGACCCAGCTCTCTTCGAGGCCGCGTCTAACCTCGGCGTTGTTATCTCCCGCAAGTCGCCGAAACACGGTCTCGGCCGCGACCATTCCGGATTTCATGGCGGTGTGATTGCCCTTGATCTTGGGCACATTCAGGAAACCCGCGGTGCAGCCGATCAGCGCACCTCCCGGAAAATCGAGCCGCGGGATCGATTGAAAGCCGCCCTCGTTGAGGGCCCGCGAGCCATAGGCGATGCGCCGGCCGCCCTCAAAGAAGGGGCGGATCGCGGGGTGCGTCTTGTAGCGCTGGAATTCTTCGAAAGGGTTGAGGAACGGGTTCTTGTAATCGAGCCCGATCACAAAACCGACGGCCACCTGCCGGTCCTCGAGATGATAGAGGAACGAGCCGCCATAGGTGGCCGTGTCGAGCGGCCAGCCGACGGTGTGGACGACGAGCCCGGGCCGGTGCCGGTCCAACGTCACCTCCCACAATTCCTTGATGCCGATCGCATAGGTTTGCGGATCAATTCCATCGCGCAGCCGAAACCGCTCAACAAGCGTTTTGGTTAGCGAGCCACGGCAGCCTTCGGCGAACAGCGTCTCCTTGGCACGAAGTTCGACGCCTGGCTGAAAGCGATCGGTGGGCTGACCGTCCTTGCCGATGCCCATATCGCCAGTCGCTACACCCTGCACACGTCCACCGGCGTCGTACAACACCTCCGCCGCCGCAAAGCCGGGATAGATCTCGACCCCTAGCGCTTCGGCCTGCTGCGCCAGCCAGCGGCAGAGGTTGCCCAGGCTAATAATATAGTTGCCATGATTTCGCATCGGCGGCGGCGTCGGCAGGCGAACCGCGCGCCTCGCGGTCAACAGTAGGAAGCGGTCCTCGGTCGCGGGGGTTAGGAGCGGCGCGCCCTGCTCCCGCCAGTCCGGGATCAATTCGTCGAGCGCGCGCGGCTCGAACACCGCACCCGACAGGATGTGCGCGCCGACCTCCGAACCTTTCTCGACGACGCAGACGCCGAGCTCGCGCCCGGCTGCGATCGCCAGTTGCTTCAGTCGGATTGCCGCCGCGAGGCCGGAGGGTCCGGCTCCGACCACGACGACGTCGTATTCCATCCGCTCGCGCTCGGTCCGCTCCTCGCCCACTTCCCCTTCCTCGGGATTCGCGGGACAACTATATCCGATCGCCGCCGCCCGGTCGCGATGTTAGCATTACGCCGATGACATCCCCCGCCACGCCGCTGAAATTCGACGATCGCGACACCGCGCTCGCGCTGCTGCGCTGGTATGTCGAGATGGGGGCGGACGAAGCGATCGCGGACGAACCGGCAAACCGGTTGGCACCAACGCCAGTAGTCGCAGCCCCGATACCACCTTCCGCGCCGCGCCCGCAAGCCGCTCCAGCGCTCGCAGCAGCCCCGCCGAAGGCCCTAACCGAATCTCTTGCTGAGGCTGCTCAATCGGCGCGGGTTCTCGCCGCCGGCGCCGACTCGGTGGCGAGTCTCGCCGCATTGGTCGCCGGCTTCGATGGCTGCGGCTTGAAGCGCACCGCAACCAACACGGTCTTCGCCGACGGCAACCCGGCCGCCCCGATCATGATCATCGGCGAGGGTCCTGGTGCCGATGAGGATCGCATCGGCCGCCCATTTGTCGGCCGCGCCGGCCAGCTCCTCGACCGCATGCTGGCGGCGATCGGGTTGGACCGCCAAGGCGTGCATATCACCAACGTCGTTTATTGGCGACCGCCCGGAAACCGTACGCCGACCACGGCCGAGATCGCCTCCTGCCTGCCCTTTGTGCTGCGCCACATCGCCCTGGTGCACCCCAAGCTCCTCGTCCTCGCGGGCGCTACCGCCGCCAGCGCGCTGTTGCCGGGTGGCCAGGGCATCACCCGATTGCGCGGGCGCTGGTTCGACCTCGAGATCCCCGGGCTCGCCGAGCCGGTGCCGACCCTGCCGATGTTCCACCCGTCCTTTCTGCTCCGCACGCCGGAGTGCAAACGCGAGGCTTGGCGCGACCTGCTGGCGTTGCGCGCCCGGCTCGACGAGGTGCTGGGCAAAAAATGAAATAAACGAATTTCGCGCGTGAACCCGGGCGGAGCCGCCGTATTGCGACACAAATATGAATTTTATTCCATGGCTTAGAGACTCAAGCCCGATGCGAAATAACAACGAAACGACACGCGCGATTAACAAAAAACGCACGGTTCGCAGGGAGCGAAAACAACAAGATAGGATCCCCGAGATGTCGCCAGACCGCGATCCCCCCGTCAGCCCCCCCGAGCGGGCTAGGGCGCTTCTCGATGCCTGGTTCGGGCCGCCCGGCGATCCCGACCGCGAGCGTCAGCGCGAGATCTGGTTCAAGGCCAGTGAGGAATTCGACACCTCCTTGCGCCAGGCCTTTCTCGCCGATTACGAAGCCGGCGCCGCTGGGCAACTGCGCCCGTGGGAGGCTCTCCCCGAGGGTGCGCTTGCCCTGGTCGTGCTGCTCGACCAAATCCCGCGCAACATCTTCCGTGGCGCGCCGCGCGCCTATGCGACCGACGCCGCAGCGCGCGCCGCGGCCGACCGGGCGCTCGAACGTGGTTTCGATCGGCTTGTCCCGCTAGTCTGGCGGCGGTTTTTCTACATGCCGTTTCACCATAGCGAGAACCTCGCTGATCAACGCCGTTCGGTCGCTCTTTTCGACAGCCTGCCGCGTAATCCCGATCGTCGCGATGCCTTGCGTCGTTACGGGCGCCCGTATATCGAGGTCATCGAGCGGTTCGGACGCTTTCCGCACCGCAACGCGATCCTCGGCCGGGAATCGACTCCCGAGGAGATCACCTTTCTCGAGGAATGGGCCAAAGCGCGCCAGGCTGCTGAGACAGAAGAGAGGAGCTCATCATGACCGATCAGTCTTATGTTTATGCCGGAGTCGGATGGTGGCGCGGCGGCACCCGCGGTGGCGTTTTCCGCTTGACGGAAGGCGACGGCGAATGCCGGCAGCTGACCCGGGGCCTGCCGGAAGAGACCCACGTCCAGGCCGTCACCGTTCACCCGGAAAATCCCGAGATCGTTTATATCGGAACCCAGGACGGTCCCTATCGCAGCACCGATCGCGGCGAGCGTTGGGAGCGGCTCGGCTTCCCCGACCGCGGAGTGCAGGTCTGGTCGATCCTTGTCGACACGAAGAATCCGCGGACCCTTTATGCCGGGACCTCGCCGGTTGCGGTATATCGCAGCGACGACGGCGGCGACAATTGGCGCCGGCTCGCCGACCCACAGATGCCCGACCGGGTTAGGATGCCGTTCTCCTGCCGGGTCATGCGGCTAGCGAAGGCCCCCGGCCATCGGGAGGAGATCTATGCCGTGCTCGAGGTCAACGGCGTCATGCGCAGTCTCAACGACGGCGACAGCTGGCAGGATTGCAGCGAGGATCTGATCCGGCTCGCCGGCCCCGACGCCAGCCCTCGGGACCGCGAGGGAATGCTCGACGGCCACGCGCTCTCGCTCAGCTCCGTCGGGCCGAGCACGGTATTCGTCGCGGTGCGGAAGGGGTTGTTCCGCAGCATCGACCGGGGCACCAGCTGGCAAGACATGGAGATCGGCCGCTTCTCGCCCCTGCGCTATGGCCGCGACATCCGCGTCTCGCCGCACGATCCGCGCGTATTGTACGCTTGTCTCAGCCCGGCCGCGCAGAGCACCGACGGGGCGCTCTACCGCAGTCAGGATCTCGGGCAAAGCTGGCAGCGCTTCGACCACGGGGTCAAGGCCGAGGCTACGATGATGGGTGTGGCGCTCCATCCGCGCGATCCCGACCAGGTCTACGGCGTCACGCGGTGCGGTCAGATCTTTGGCACGCGAGACGGCGGCCGCAGCTGGCAGGAACATCGGTTGCCGCCGGGCTGCGACGACACCTACGCGATCGCCTGCGGCTGAGATCCGGTCGGGGAAGCATCGCCGAGCAGGGATATCGCCTACCCATGTTTTCCTTGCCGCTCGAGGGCTGTCCTGCCGACGGATAACGGTGCAAATCGACCCGCTTTTCGTCTTGGCCGGGCTTGTCCGGGCCGGCCGCGGCTCGTAGCCGCCGAGAAGGGAACAACGCAGACGAATTGTCCAGAATGGATCGGTTGTTCGCTAGCTGATACGGCTTTCCCAAATATTGGTTCCGAGTGTCCCCTGAATGTTTACTCCGCGGGGCGGACGGCGACAACCGGTACCTTTTTCCGGCTCTTCCGCCATTCCTCGAACCCTTGCAATACCGTGAAGAACGAGGGGACGAACAGCACGGCGAGGCAGGTCGACGCGATGATGCCGCTGAGCACGCTGAGGCCGAGCGAGATGCGGCCATCCGCTCCGGCTCCGGTCGCCAGCACCAGCGGAACAACCCCGAGCCCAAACGCGAACGACGTCATTAATATTGGACGGAACCGCAGGCGCGCGGCCTCGACCGCGGCTTCGCGGATCGACTTGCCGTGGACGATCCGGCCTTCGCGCGCCATCTCGACGATCAGGATGCCATTCTTCGCTGACAGCGCGATCATCAGAATAAGCCCGATTTGCGTGTAGAGGTTGTTCGCAACCCCGAGGCTGGTCAGTGCGATGACCGGTCCCAATAGTGCGAGCGGCACCGCCGACAGGACCGCCAATGGCAGAATCCAGCTCTCATATTGGCCGGCAAGGCAGAGATAAACCAACAGGACCGACAATCCGAACAGGTAATAGAGCTGGTTGCCGGTCAGCTTCTCCTGATAGGACATCGCGGTCCATTGATAGCCGATATCGTCCGGCAAGGTTCTCTTCGCGATGTCTTCCATTGCCGTCAGCGACTGGCCCGAGCTGACGCCGCGGGCGGGCGCGCCGATAATCGTCGCCGATGGATAAAGATTGTAAAGGGTGACGAGCGACGGCCCGACCTCCTCGCCAAGATGTGCGACCGCGCCGATCGGCACCATCTGGTTGTCCGAGCTTTGCACATATAGGTTCAACAGATCATCGGGCTGTAGCCGGAACTGTGAGTCTGCCTGCACATACACCTGGAATACCTGACCGAATTTGTTGAACTGATTGACATAGGTCGATCCGAGATAAGACGAGAGAACGGAGAACACATCGCCGACCGAGACGCGCAGAGTCTGCGCCCGGGCTCGGTCCACGGTGACCGAGACGTGCGGCGCGCCCGGGCTGAACGTCGTCAGAATGTGCTGCAACTGGGGATCGGCCTCGGCTCCTTTGACGACTTGCTGCGCGACCTCGCTGAGCTTCTGATAATTGAAGCTGCCGCCCAGCATCTCGAGCTGCATTTGAATGCCGCCGGCATTGCCGATACCCTGGATCGGTGGCGGCGGCACGATTAACAGTCTACCGTCAGGAGCCGCGTTGAGCGCGCCCTGCAAGTGCTCGGCTATGGTCAGGATGTCCGTGCCTTTCGCCTTGCTGCGCTGGTCCCACGGCTTGAGCACGACGAAGCTAACCCCGGCATTGGCGAGGTCGGCGAAATTATCGAGCGCCGACAGTCCGGTGATCGCAATAACCCGATCGACCCCCGGCGTATCGAGGGCGATCTTGGTCGCCTGGTCGAGCGCCGCCGTTGTGCGCCCGAGCGCAGCGCCGTCGGGCAATTGTGCGACGATCAACAAATATCCTTGGTCTTCTGGAGGGATGAAGCCGGTTGGTAAACGGGCAATGCCCCAAATTCCGGCGGCCGCCAGCAACAGCCCGATCAGCACCATCAGTCCGCTGACGCGCACCATCCGTCCGATCAACCCGGCATAGGCGTTTTCCATCCCGCCGTAGACGCGCTCGAAACCGCGCGAGAACCAGCGAGAAAGGAAGTTGCGTTGCTCGACCGGCTTGGGTGGGCGCAACCACAATGCACATTGGGTCGGCTTAAGCGTTGCTGCATTGACCGCGCTGATCAGCGCCGTCACAGCGATCACCAGCGCGAACTGCGCGAACATCTGCCCGCTCAGGCCGGGCACGAAAGCCGACGGCAGAAACACCGCCATCAGCACCAGCGTTATGCCGATGATCGGCCCAAACAATTCGCCCATCGCCTTGATCGCGGCGTCGTGGCCTGACATCCCCTGCTCGATATATTTCGAGACGCCTTCGACGATGACGATCGCATCGTCGACGACGATGCCGATCGCCAGGATCAGAGCAAACAAGGTCGACAGATTGACCGTGTAGCCGAGTGCCGCCATACCGGCGAAGGCGCCGATGATCGTCACTGGAACCGTCGTTGCCGGCACCAGGGTGGCGCGCAAATTCTGCAAGAAGACGAGGATCACGATCAAGACCAGGACCCCCGCCTGCCACAGGGTCTTGTAGACTTCGTTGATCGAAGCGTTGATGAAGATCGTCGTATTGTACGGGATGCTGTAGCGCAATCCCTGCGGAAACCGGCGGGAGAGTTCCTCCATCTTCGCCGCGACCACCGCCGCGACCTTCAGCGAATTGGCGTCGGGGGTCTGATAGATGGCGATGCCCGCGGCGGGCTTGCCGTCGAGCTTGAAATCCTGGGAATAGGTCTGCGCGCCCATCTCGATGCGCGCGACGTCTTTAATCCGGATGAGACGGCCGCCTTGCGCGGTCTGGTCCTTGACGACGATGTCGGCAAACTGGCCCGGGTCGTTGAACCGGGAAAGGATGTCTATAGTGTACTGAAACTGCTGGTCCTTCGGAGCCGGCGGCATGCCGACCTGCCCGGCCGTGACCTCCTGGCTCTGCTGCTGAACAGCGCTTATCACGTCCTGCGGCACCAATTCGAACGAATACAGTTTTTGCGGGTCCATCCAGATCCGCATCGAGTATTGGCCGGCCCCCATTACGGTCACATTGCCGACACCCGGCAGACGCGCCAGCTCGTTGACTAGGTTGATCGTCGCGTAATTCCACATATAAAGGGCGTCATACTGGCCGTCCGGAGAATTGAGCGTCACGAATTCCAGGATCGAGGGCGATTTCGCCCGGATCGATACGCCTTGCGCCTGCGTCGCCTGCGGCAACTGGGCCATCGCGTTCTGCACACGGTTCTGTACCAGGACCTGGTCAAAATTCGGGTCGGAGCCGATCTCGAACGTCACGGTCAAGTTGTAGGTACCGTCGTACGCGCTGGTCGACTCCATATAGATCATGCCGGGAACGCCGTTGACCTGCAGCTCGATCGGTAGGGCGATTGTGTCGAGGACGGTCTGCGCACTCGCCCCGGGATAGCGTGTGCTCACCTGAACGGTGGGCGGCACGATATTCGGATATTGCGCCACCGGCAGGCGAAATAGACAGAGGCCGCCGATCAGCACGAGCACGATCGCCAGCACATTCGCCAGGACCGGGTGCTCGATGAAGAATTTCGAAATCATGGCTTGGCCCCCGGGGCGGTCGCGTCCATGGCGGTCAGTTGCGGGGTCACCTTGGTGCCGGGGGTGGCACGCCACAGGTCGCCGACGACCACGCGGTCGTCGGGCTTCAGGCCCGAGGTGATGACTCGCAGCGAGCCATCGAGTTGACCGAGCTGCACATAGCGCTGCTCGACGACGTCATCCTTGCCGACGATCAGCAGGTAGCGGCCGCCCTGGTCTTCCTGCAGCGAGCGGTCAGGCACTAGCAACGCGTTGCGGTCGAACTCGAGCCATCGGCAGGCGCATCTTGACGAAAAAGCCGGGCAGTAAAGTGCGGTCCGGGTTCGCCAGAATGCCTCGCACCAGCAGAGTTCCTGTCGCCGGGTCGATCCCGGGCGAGACAAATTCGATCGTCCCCTGGAGGGGAAACCCGGTCTGGTCCGACAGGGCGACATCCACTGGGACCTTGCGCAGATCCGCAAAAGTGAGCCGATGCTGGTTCAGATTCTGGCGGATTTGCAGCACTTGCTGTTCGCTGAGATTGGCGACGACGTAGATCGGGTCGAGCTGGGTGATTTCGGCCAACGCCGTCTGCTGACCGCCGCCACCGACGACGTTGCCGGGATCGATGAGGTGCTTGCCGACAATGCCGTCGAACGGCGCCCTGACCTCGGTATAGCTCAGGTTCAGCTTAGCCAGCGCAAGCTGCGCCTGCGCGTTGAGCAGCGACGCCTCCGCACTCGCCTTCTCGAAAGTCCAGTGATCGACCTCCGTCTGTGTGGCCGCGTCCTGCTTGACCAGTTTCGAGTACCGGACGAGCTCGGTTTTCGCGTAAGTCAGAGAGGCCTGCGCGGTGAGCAGCTGGGCCTGGGCCTGCTGCAGCTGGTCCTTGTATTGGTCCTGCTGAATGGTGAAGAGAAGGTCGCCCTTTTTGACGAATTGGCCGTCTTCGTAGTGGATCTGATCGAGATAGCCCTCGACGCGCGCGATCAGCTTGACCGCATTCACCGACGCGGCGTTGCCGGTGACCTCGACATAGCTGCTGACGCTCTGCGTCCGAGGTGTCACAACCGGGATCGGCAAGTTCGTCGCCGATGGCAGCTGCGCCGGTGTGACCGCGGCAGCCGGCGACGATGCGGCCGGTATCTTGGGCTCGGCCGCCGCAGCCGTATAGAACGGCCGCTGGTGGATTGCCGCCGCCCCATATCCGGCAGCGACGCCGGCTATCACCGCCAGCGCCACGAAGAAGTGCGTGCGGCGCCATCGCGCAATTACAGATGATATTTTCACGACGACCTCACCATTCCGGTGCCCGCGGACTGGAGCTCACGTCGGCGGGGGTGGGCAGCGCCGGAGCGGACGGCTGCGGCGTACCGGGCGACGGCATCAGCTCACCCCAGTTGGTGCGGTTTCGCATCTCCTCAGCCGTTGCGGCGGGGACGAATTCGTTATCCGCGCGTATCTGCCATCCGCCCCCCAAAGCTTCGTAAACCGAGGCCAAGCCGGCCGAGACATTGCCCTCTGCCATCGCCAGGTCGTTCTGCGCAGTGTAGAGGTTCTGCTCCGCGGTAAGCACTGTCGTGAAGTCCCGGGTACCCAAATTGTATTGCAGAAAAGCGAGACCGAGAGCCGCATTCGCTGCGGCGACGCTCTCGCGCAGGAAATCCACCTGCTCGCGTCCTTGCAGAAAGCTGGTCAAGCCGTTCTCGACCTGCTGCTGCGCTTGCAGCACGGCGTTCTGATAATTGACCAGAAGCGTCTGCAGGTCCGCATCCTCGACCCGGACCTGATTGGTGATTTGGCCATAATTGAGGATGTTCCACTGGAAGGAGGGTCCGAACGCGAAGCCGATGCCGTTTCCCTCGAACACGCGCTTCAGCTTGCTTTTGCCTACGGTACTGGCAGATGTGCCAAAAACCCCGGTTAGGCTGAACGCCGGATAGAGGTTCGCCTCGGCAATGCCGATTTGCGCGCTCTGCGCCATCGCCGCCAGCTCGGCGGCGCGAATATCCGGCCGGCGGCGAACCAGATCGGCCGGGATGCCGACCGCGACGGTTTTTGGTGGGACGGGGATCCCGCTCGAGCCTCTCAACAGCGGGTCCATCGGCTGCGGCGCCATACCGAGCAGCACGGCCAGCGCGTCGAAGCCTTGGTTCAATTGGATCGTCAGCTGCGGGATCGTCGACTCGGTTTGCCCGAGAACGTTTTCCGCCTGGTAGACATCGAGCTTGGTTGCGGTGCCGCCCTGGTACTTCGCCGTTGCGATGGCGAGCGCCTTCTTCTGCTTGACGATGTTGTCGCGAGCGATCTCGATCTGGGTCTGCAAGGTGCGAATGCCGATATAAGTCGTCGCAACGTCGCCGAGCAGGGTCGCCAGCACGTAGTCGTAATTGGCGATCGAGGAGAGGTATGCGGCATCCGCGGATTCGATCGCACGCCGGAATTTACCCCAAAAATCCAATTCCCAATTCGCGGTGAGACCAAGCGAGTCGCGCCAAAAATTTTGGGTGACGCCCGAGGGAAAGGTCGTTGTGTCGGCGTGGCTCGGCCGGATGTAGGTAACCGAGCCGTTGCCCTGCTGCAGCTGCGGGTAGAATTCGCCGATCGCCACACCCAGTTGAGCCCGCGCTTCGAGGACCTGGGTTCCGGCGCTGACCAGCGTAAGGTTTTGGTTGTACGCGATCTCGATCAGCCGATTGAGCACCGGGTCATGAAAGACCTTCCACCAGTCTCGATACTCCTGGTTGCGGATATCGACCGAGGCATTGTCGGCTTCGAGCCATTTCTCGGCGACCGGAGCTGAGGGCGAGGAAAAATCGGGTCCAACCAGACATCCGCCGCACGAAGACAGCAGGACCAGCGCAAATCCCAAGCGCAATCGCGCAGCCAACACTTGGACCGTGCAGGCACGCAGTGCATTCAGCGCTCTCGACGGTCCGGTCACGCAGCGATCCCTATTTGCGCGGTCCAACGCGTTGGGCGGCCGCTCCCGGGCACACTACTGGTGCGAGCGCAGGCATATGAAATCGTTCACCCCCCGGTGCGGCAACAGGCGCAGCGCCACTGTCGACCATGCACAAATTAGACCCGACCCTCTCTCGCCACAAGTTTGGCTTGGGCTGACCCGGAGCTCATGCAGACCGAAGACGGTCGCACCGCGGCTGCGTCATGCTGGTTTCCGGCGACGACCATTATTCCGCGTGCCGTCGCCGCCCGAAGCCGAGCAACCGCGCGGCCGAACCGACAGTCCAGCCTTGCACGACCAGAGACGCGATCACTAGGATGAAGATGCTGGCGAACAGCCGCTCGTCGAGATGCGGATCGGCCAATCCGGGGATGATGCTGAGGTAGATCGGAACCGCCCCGCGCAGTCCCACCCAGGAGGCGAAGGCGGTCTCACGCAGGCTGAACCGGAACGGTAGCAGGCAGGCGAAGACGGCGACGGGGCGGGCCAGCAGGATCAGCACGGCGGTCCCGCCGACCGCGCCCGGCAGGTAGGGCGGCAGATCTTCCGGGGTTACCAGCAGACCGAGCATCAAGAACAGCACGATCTGCGCGAGCCAGGCCATGCCCTCGAAGAAGTGCTCGACGTCTTGGCGAGCGAGGTGCTGTGTGGCGCCGGTGATCACCGCAGCCAGGTAGGTCGCGAGGAAGCCGCTGGTGCCGAGGAGTTGAGCCAGCCCGAACACGGCGAGCCCACCGGCCAGCACCAAGACCGGGGCGAGCGCGGCTTCGATCGGCAACCGCTTCAGCGACTGCGCAAGCAACCAGCCGCCGGCCAGGCCAAGTGCGGCACCACCAGCCATTTCCTCGAGGAACAGCAGGACTGCATCGCCGACGCTGACCGATCCCGGTTCGGCGATCAGGCGCAGCAGCAGGAAGGTCAGGAACACCGACATCGGGTCATTGAGCCCGGACTCGACTTCGAGCAGCGCAAACAGCCTCTCAGGCAGCGCAGCACCGGCGCGCCGCAACAGCACCGCGACCGCCGCAGCGTCGGTCGGCGCGGCGGCGGCGCCAGCCAGCAGTGCCGCCCGGATCGGCACGCCGTCGATCAGCGAAACAGCAGCACCCAGAATGCCGGCGGTCACTCCGACACCGATCGTGGCCAGCACAGCCGCCGGCCAGAAAGCGAGTCGCAACATCGAGACCGGCGTCTTGAGGCCGCCCTCGAACAGGATCACCGCGAGCGCCACGCTGCCGATCAGATAGGCCGAGCCGAAATCGTCAAACGGGATGCCGAACACATGGTCGTCGCCCGCCAGCATGCCGATCGCCAGGAAGACGAGCAGCACGGGCGCTCCGATGCGCCGTGAGATCACCCCGGCAATGATGCTCAAGAGGCCAAGTGCGCCGCCCAGCAATATCAGCCTGTGCGACTGGGCCATCGCGGCGTGGCCGAGCGCTATGAGCTGTTCACCCGTCATAACGCGACCAACATAGGTCTTTGCCTACACCGTCGGTTGCCGGCCGCGACGGCAAAAATCTTTGATCCGAGGAGCCGCCGGGTCGATAACACGTTCCGGAAGAATCGTCCCTCACCCTCCCGCTTCGCGGGTCCGTCCCTCTGCCCGCCCGCGGGGCGAGGGTTGTGGTGAGGGGCCTGCTCGCTGGCGAACCGGTACGAGGTCACCCTCAAAAGGAACTCCCTCCCGATGGCTAATGTCGAAATCCAAGTGAATTCGTTCGAGCCCTTCGCCGAGGGGCAAACGTTCGGCGAGGTGGGTCCTTATCTGCGAATCCGGGGCGTCGCCAAGGGCGAGCTAGACCCGGTGGCACCGCAGAACAAGCTCATTGTCGACCTCGACAAGGCGCCGCGGAACGCACGAGGCTTGGTCGAATACGAGACCGATTTCTTCATATTGCGGCCGGCCGACCCCGGCCGAACCAACGGGGTTCTGGTCTATGACGTGACCAATCGCGGCTCGAAGCGGATCTTCCAGCGCCTCGACGACGCCCCGGGTGATCCGCCCGCCGCGGCGAACGACCTCAAGACTGCTCGAGAAGCTGGGAGCGGCTTTCTGCTCGGGCGCGGCTACAGCTTCGTTTGGTCCGGCTGGGACCCGGGCGCGCCTTCCGCCAACAATGGCCTTGGCGCGCGCTTCCCGACCGCGATGGAGAACGGCCGACCGATTACCAGCCATATCCGCCACGAGTTTCACATCGGCACCCGCGCGCCCGGCAAGGGCGACCTCGTGCGGCTTCCCTACCCGGCCATCTTGACCGCCAAGCAGCGGACCCGGCTAACCGTGCGCGACCGCGAGAGCGACACCCGCCACGAGATCCCGGCCAATTCCTGGGAATTCGCCGATGACCGGTCGATCCGGCTCTTACCGCCGGGCAGCCTCTTCGCGCCGTTCAAGATTTATGAGCTTTGGTACGAGGCGACCGGGTCCAAGGTGCTGGGTATCGGCTTTGCTTCGGTGCGCGATCTGGTCTCGTTTCTGCGCTACGAGTGCTCCGATCGCAACGGCACACAAAACCCGTTGATCGCCGAAGGCGTGCGCGGCAACGAAACGGGCATCCGCCACGCGCTCGCGTTTGGCGTCTCGCAGAGCGGGCGCTTTCTGCGCCACTTCCTCGAGCTCGGCATGAACGACGACGGGCGCGGGCGGCGCGTCTTCGACGGTGTGATGAGCCATGTCGCCGGGGCCGGCAAGGTGTTCGCCAACCACCGCTTCGGCATGCCGGGACGTACCGCGACCCAGCACGAGGACCGCCTCTATCCGGAGAACTGGTTCCCGTTCGGCAACGCCGTCACGACCGACCCGTTCTCGCGCAAGACCGGTGCCATCCTCCGGGGCCATCCGACCGACCCGCTGGTCATCGAGACCAACAGCTCGACCGAGTATTGGCAGAAGGGCGCTTCGCTGGTGCACACCGATCCGACCGGCCCCAATGACGCCGATCTGCCATCGAATGTCCGAGTCTATTTGATCGCCGGCACCCAGCACGGCGCCCGCCCCGATGCGAACCCCGGGCCCTGCGTCAACCCGCGCAACCCGCACAGTGCCACCCCGGCTCTGCGAGCATTGTTCGCCGCACTCGAAGAGTGGGTCACCAAGGGCACAGCACCGCCGCCGAGCCGTGTTCCGCGAATCGCCGACGGCACCGCCGTCACGGCCGAGAGCATCGAGATGCCGGCGGTGCCCGGTTTCGCCGTCGCCCCCGGCGCCAACCAGATCGTCCCGCCGGTCGACTGGATCCGCCCGCCGGAGCGGATCGATAACGTCTATGGCGCCCTGGTGTGCGCGGTCGATGCGGACGGCAACGAAATTGCCGGTATCCGCTTGCCGCAGATCGCGGCGCCGCTCGGCACCCATACCGGGTGGAATGTCTACCGCGCGCAGCCCGGCGAGCTCGCCGACCGCGACGGCTCGTTCATCGCCTTCGCCCGAACCAAGACCGAGCGCGAGGCGGCGGGCGACCCGCGCCCCTCGCTCGAAGAGCGCTACGGCGATCGCGAGGCCTATGTCGCCAAAGTCGAGGCCGCAGCTGCAGCACTGGTCGCCGAGCGCCTGCTGTTGCCCTCCGACGTCGCGGGCTATGTCGAAGCGGCGGAGGAGTGCGAGCGGTTCTGAGGGGGTCGCGTAACAACGAGCGGATGCCACAGGCCGGCGTAACGAACCGGCCTTTGCCGCAGCGGCGCGATCTCAAATCTTGATGAAGAGGTTGAGCTTCGCTTGGACTAGCCGTGCGGCCTGGACCCGACCTTTGGTCGGGTCGGAGCGCGTCCAGATGAGATCGCCGGGCTCGGGCAAATACGTACTAAGGTGCTTGCGTCGCAAAGGGGCAGTATACAGTAGCTGTCGGCATTTTCGGGAGGGTCTGGGGGCGATGCCGGTCTCCAAGAAGCCGCGCCGAAAGGCGAGGCCCGACGCTTTGCGGAAACCCACCGCCGCCAAGGCGGCGCCGGATCGGGAGGCGATGAAAAGCTTCTTGTCGACGACCACGGGTCGCGGGCGCCGCGACGCGATCGAGCAGGCGCAGGACCTCATCTACGATGCGTGGGAGCGCGCGACAGCCCGCTCCCGGATCGCACTGGCCCGCAAGGCGCTCGCGATATCGCCGCTGTGCGCCGACGCCTATAACATCCTGGCAGAGGAGGCGCGGTCTGTCGAGGAGGCCCGAGACCTTTACGCCCGAGGCGTCGAAGCCGGAGAGCTGGCGCTCGGACGCAAAGGGTTCAGGGAATATGCAGGGCATTTCTGGGGGTTTCTCGAGACGCGACCCTACATGCGCGCTAGAGCCGGTCTGGCAAGCGCTCTGCTGAAGCTCGGCGACGACGAGGCTGCCATCGGCCACTATCACGACATGCTCGAGCTCAATCCCGGCGACAATCAAGGGATCCGGTATGTCCTCGCTGCGTGCCTCCTCCGGCGCGGCGATGAAGCAGAGCTGAAGAACCTGCTGGCTGCGTATAAGGCCGAGGGGAGTGCCCACTGGCTCTACACCCGTGCCCTGCTTGCGTTTCGCGAAGGGCGCGTGGGCGAAGACGAGGTCGTGCGACTGGTCAAGGACGCGTGGTCGGCAAACGAGCACGTGCCCGCCATTCTGGCCGGGACCGCGTCTCCGGTGGTCTCGGATAGCGGCTACATCACTGTGGGTGGTCCTGACGAGGCGACCGAGTACGTCGCGGAGTGCGGGCCGGCCTGGCACGGCACGCCAGGTGCGGTCGAGTGGCTCAGCAAACTCGCTGCGACCCTGTCGGCGAACGACGCTTAGAGCCGCCCGCTGATCCGCTTTAGCCGCACGACGACTCAATTCACACAGCGCTGCTGTTTGGCCGTTCATGCTCGTTGGTGCGGAAGGACCGTCGATAGCGCGTGGAGAATCTAAGGTAGAGCCCGCTCCAGCAGCCAAACCGCGAGAATTGTTGCTATGCGGGAAGGCCGCCGATCGCTCAGCGCTCCCTCGTTCGACCCTCTCACGGTGCGCCGCCGTATATGCCGACGCTACAAAGACAAAGGAGCCGCCGGAGCCGGGATTGCGTCACCGCAGCACGCGGTATGAGCAGCCGATCGATCCGCTCGAGCCGGAGGCGCGCCGTGCGCGAGCGCTGGTCGAGCTCGACCCTCGGTACGCTTTCGCTCCAAAGGTTGGTTCTCATCATGGCGCCCTCCACAGCGCGGCCGCCCCCAGTGAAAGCCGGGGACGGCGCCACGAATAGCTCGCCCATCCCCGAAGATGTGTGAGCCGCTTCACATTGCCGGCGATTTATTTTGCGGAGGCAGGCGCGCAGGTCGGTCCCCCCTCGCTCCGGGTCCCGCGCACCGACGCGGCCGGGTTGGCCGGCACGACCTCGCCGGTCACTGGCCAATCGAACAGGTGATGGATCGCGCCGAGCCGTTGCCTCACGCTCGGCGCGGCAAGCTCGCGTGCCGGCCTTCGGCGCGCCTAGAAAGGCCGGATTGCCGGACCAGACGGCAAGATTTCTTTCAACTCTGACCAGAAATCTATCATAAAAGTGTCACTTCACCGGTATGTTACCTATCGAGCTACAAATGTCACATTGGTGCCGCAAAATATCTGTCATGGTTATCTCGGTTCAAACACTCGCATGCTTAATAAAAAACGAGGTGGTTGAACGGTAGCCCCACTTAGGGTCAAACTAACTAGTCGGTGTAGGGCTGCTTTCGCTACATAGGGGCCCCCTGAGGGACCCGGGGACGCTCGCCCGGAGACCTCGGGCCCGGGGAGGATTGGAGTGACCACTATCGACTTCCGAACCGACCCCGTTAAGGCTCGGCGCCACCGCGTCGTATCGCTCGTTACCCACGCCGACATCCCGGACATCGTCTGGGCCGACGACGAGACGGGCTGCTACGGGGTGCGGGGCAGAGATGCTAAGGGCAAACAGATCGTCGTGGAGCAGTCTGGGCCGATCAGGATTGTCAGCGCGAGGAAGTGACCATGCCCGATCGTCACAATGCCCAACTTTGGGGAGGACAATCGGTTGCCGACGCATGCAAAGGCACGCGCATTCCTCGAGAACGTCGCGAAGCGCCGAATTCCCATTACCTACCAGGAGCTGGCGAAGGCTTTTCAGATTTTGCCGCCCCATTCCATCCATCGGGTGACGGAAGCCCTGGAGCGCCTGATGGAGGAGGACGCGGCAGCCGATCGCCCGCTCATCGCAGCGCTCGCCATCAGCAAGGCGCGCGGCGGCCTACCGGCGCCCGGGTTCTTCGACCGCGCCCGACGTCTCGGCCGCTTCGCGGGCGATCCGTAGGGTCAGGACGCATGGTCGTTTCACACCGCTGAACTGAACGCCGTCTTCGCTCGCTGGGGCGGACCTCGCGACAACTAACACGACGATTGAGCGGAGCCGCGGCGCCGGACAGGTCCAATCGCCTTCACGAAGATTCGGCCCGGATATCCCGCGTAGATTCATGGCGACTAGCAGAGTCCGCGGTTGACCCAATTCAATTGCGGCCGCTCGTGCCATGCCTGCTAAATCTCGCTGAGTGTTCCATGGGCACGGTGCCTAAGTTGACGATAACATGCGAATATTCATACTGAATTCGGGCGGTATATACAAAGCTGCGTGATGATCTCGAAAATAAAGCTCGTAATGTCCGAAGGTCCTCTCCATGTGGAGAAAACAAGGCCATCGGCAATTCGAAAATATTTCTCATAGTGCGCTGATCGCCTGACCTGATCCACCCGATTCAGGACTGATTTCGACACGGTCCGGCAGCGTGACGTGATGCTGTCAGGCATTATCCTGTCACCCCAAACGAAGGAAACCCGATGATCATCGAGATGCGCACTTATACCGTCCAGCCGGGCTCGGTTGCGACCGTCGAGGAGCGATTTGGACAGGCGCTTCCGGCGCGGGCGAAGCTCTCCCCGCTCGCCGCGTTCTGGCACACCGAGGTCGGCCCGTTGAACCGGGTGATCCATGTGTGGGCCTATGAAAGTTTCGAGGAGCGGACCCGCGTCCGCGCCGCGTCGCAGAAGGTCGAGGGCTGGCCGCCCAACATCCGGGAATTCGTCACCGAGCAGCAGAGCGAGATCTTCCTGCCGGCGCCGTTCTCGCCAAAGCTCGAGCCGCGCAAGCTCGGCAACCTCTACGAGATCCGCACCTACACGCTGAAGCCGGGCGGCATTCCCGGTGTCATCGACCGCTGGAGCACCCAGATCGCCGAGCGCGTCAAGCTGTCACCCCTGGCCTTCGCCGGGCACTCCGAGCTCGGCGGGCTCAACCGCTGGTGCCACATCTGGGCCTACAAGGATGCCGCCGAGCGCTTTGCGGTCCGCGAACGTGCCCGTAACGAAGGCGTCTGGCCGCCGCGCGGCGGGCAGCCCGGCGTGACCCTGAAGCAGGAGAACATGCTGGTCGTCCCGGCATCCTTCTCACCGCTGCACTAGCGCTCGAACCCGCGACTGGCCTCCCGATACTCATCGGGAGGCCAGCGCTGCCTGTGCGACCTGCTTCAGCCCCGTGTCCGAGGCGAACACGACCGCACCAAGCAGACCGCCAGGGCACGTCGACGCCGATGATCCCCGAGGGCGCGCGGACTGACGAACCGGGTATCCGCCACGCAGTCGCCTTTGGCGTCTCGCAGAGCGGGCGTTTTCTGCGCCACTTCCTCGAGCTTGGAATGAACGAGGATGGGCACAGGCGGCGCATCTTCGACGGCGTTAAACATTCGGCAAAGCCTTCCCGAGCGGTCGCGGTCGCGCTGCTCTGCCGAACCGGAGTGTCGTCATCCGAAAAGAGTGTCGCGCGACGATCCTCGACTTGTCCTGCGACGGCGGTCGCGGCAGCATCGCGGTGCACCCGCGAACCCAGCGCGACAGATGGAGGGGAGGATGCGTTTGTCCGGTTTCTTCGGAAGCATGGTTGCAGTGGTGTTGGTCGGCGGACTGACCGTTTGGGCCGTGACACAAGCCTTCGGCCAGGTCCTGATCGTCGGCAATGACGAGAAGCAGGGCTGGGACGAAAACGCCAAGCCGATCCTCAAGGAGCCCGGTCACGACACGCTTTCGGTCATCGACATCGCCAAGCCGGAAGCGCCGCGCATCGCCGCGACCATTCCGCTGATCAACTCGGTCGTCGGGCCGCCGACCAACCTCGCGATCCACCCCTCGGGCGAGATCGCCTTTGTCGCCAACTCGCTCGAACCCGTGATCCAAGGGTGGGGCCATCGGCTGGAGCCCGACAACAAGGTCTTCCTGATCGATCTGAAGGCGAACCCGCCCAAGGTAATCGGTACGATAACGGTCGGGAAGCAGCCTTCCGGCATGGCGATCAGCCCGAACGGCGATTTGGCGCTGGTCGCCAACCGTGCCGACGGGACGATCTCGGTCCTATCGATCCGCGGGAAGGATGTCCTGGTCGTCCACACAGTGACGGTCGGAACCGCCACCGACAGTGTCTCGGCAGTAGCGATAACACCCGACGGCAAGCACGCGTTCGCAGCCAAGGCCGCCGCCAACAAAGTCGCCTTGTTGACCATAGACGGCGACAAGGTCACGTACGACAAGCGCGATCTGCCGACCGGTATCTTTCCCTATAATGTCGCCGTCGCGCCCGACGGCAAACTGGCGCTGACCGTTGACAACGGCAATGGCGGGGGCTCCGACGGCAATGCGAAGACGGTCAGCGTGATTGACCTCGAAGCGAATCCGGTACGGGTCATCGACCATGTGACGGTCGGGGATTCACCCGAGGGGCTGGCGATCAGCCCGAAAGGCGATCTCGCCGTCTCGGTCGAGGCGCGCGGCTCAAACATGCCCAAGACCGCCTTCTTCTATCACCCGACCGGGGCCATCACCGCTCTCAAGATCGACGGCAAAAAGGTCACCAATGTCGGCGAGGTCAATGTCGGCGCGCTCCCCGAAGCTGTCGCGTTCAGCCCTGACGGCAGCTACCTCTATGTCGGCAACTTCATCGACGGCGATCTGTCGGTATTGCATATCGACGGGACCCAGCTCGCCGATACCGGACAGCGTTTCAAATTGCCGGGCCATCCGGCCTCGATGCGCGGTGGCCCGCAGTAAGTCCAAGTGACCAATACGCTCCTCACCCTCCACGACCCTGAAATGGCGCGGCGTTATTATGCCGAGGGGCAGTGGCGGCGTGACACGCTCTACACGCTGTTATGCGATCACGCGGCCCGACGGCCCGACGCGTTTGCGGTGCGAGATGCGCAACGGCGGCTCTCGTGGAGCGAATTGCACGCTGTCGTCGATGCCATCGCCGCCGATCTATGCGGCGCGGGCCTCAAACGCGGCGAGCGAGTATCGGTCTGGCTGCCGAACCGGGTCGAGTCGGTGGCGATCCTGCTGGCGTGCTCGCGCCAGGGCTATGTGTGCAACCTGTCTCTGCATCGCAACTACACGGTCGGCGAGATCGTCGAGCTGCTGCGCCGCATCCGCGCAGCGGCGTTGTTCGCCGAGCCCGGATACGGCGCTGACGCGGCGACCGCCGATGTCTTCGTCTCCGCCGCGACCCTGCCCTGGCTGCGGCGGGTCTATACGCTCGGCAATGGCCCGCGCGCGGCGGCGCTCTTTCCCACACCGGCTGCGACCGGCTGGCTGCCGCCCGCCGACAACGATCCCGACAAGATCGTCTACCTTGCCTTCACCTCGGGCACCACTGGGACCCCCAAGGGTGTCATGCATTCGGACAACACGTTGCTGGCCAACGGCCGGGCGATGGTTGCCGATTGGCATCACGACGAGCGCACGATCCTGCTGAGCTTGAGCCCGATGAGCCATCACATTGGCGCGGTGGCAATCGAACAGATGATGGCGGCGGGGCTCGAGCTGGTGGTCAATGCGCCGCCGCCTGGCATGACGCCGCTCGATTGGATCATCGAGTCCGGCGCGACCTACGTCATGGGGGTGCCGACGCACGCGATGGATATTCTGGCCGAGATGCGTGGCAAAAGGCTCGACCGGCTCGGCAGGGTCAAGGTGTTCTATATGGCCGGCTCGCCGATCCCGCGCGAAACCGCACAGGCTTTTCTCGATCACGGGGCCGTGCCGCAGAACGTCTACGGCATGACCGAGAACGGCTCGCACCAATATACCTTGCCGGACGACGATCCACACACGATCGTCGAGACCTGCGGGCGGGCTTGCCGTGCGTACGAGATCCGGATCTGGGACCAGGACAAGCCCGACATCGAAGCGCCGCGGGGTGCCGTCGGCGAGATCGGCGGGCGCGGCGCCTGCTTGACCTTGGGGTACTTCGACAACCAGCAGGCGACCGAAGAGTTGTTCAACCAGTCGGGCTGGTTCATGAGCGGCGATCTCGGCCGGCTCAATGACAAGGGCTGTCTCGAGATCGTCGGCCGCAAGAAAGATCTGATCATCCGGGGCGGGCACAACATCCATCCCGCTCGGATCGAGGATTTGGCGATGCGGCATGCGGCGATCGCCCGGTGTGCCGCCTTCGCGGTCGCCGATCAGCGGCTGGGCCAAAAGGTCTGTCTCGCCGTGATCCCGCACGACGGTGAGAGCCTCGAACCGGAGGAGCTGCTTGTTCACCTCCATCACGCCGGGCTGTCGCGTTACGACATGCCCGAATATTTCATCGTGATGGAGGCGTTCCCGCTGACGGCGAGCGGCAAGATCCTAAAGCGCGAGCTCGTCGAATGGGCCAAGGACGGCCGCATCATCCCGGCGCCGGTGCGCTGGAGCGGGCGATGACGGCCCAGCTGAGCCGGGTCGACGAGTTGGCGTTGGTCCGCGCCCGGCGGGCGGCTCGGGCTGCCCGAGATCAAGCTCCGGTTTGATCCCCGGCTATGGCGGGACGCAGCGGCTGCCGCCGGCGCCAAAGGGGCGGAACCCGGCCGGGGCAGCGCCGCCGCTATCTTTCCCTGCCGCGCGGGAAAACTCAGAGTAAATTTTTTTCGAGGCTCCTCCCGCATCGAAAAATCGCGTTATGTCATAGACTTGGGCACGACGGTCACCAAGAATCGAAGGCGTGGCAGGGAACCGGCAGGGAAGCCCAAAACCGTCGGACGCGACTCGGCATCGGGCCTGATCATTGCCAGTATAATGATTCAATAATTGACAATCAAGCACGATACTGCTATATGCGGCGAATCTCCGTTAAGGCAAGGGGACGACGGTGCCTCCCCCGCCGCCTTCGGACGGGATGACGGAACGGCGAGCGGGGAGAGGGAGGACGCGCCCCTGTCGGCGCATGCGTGGGCGCGCTTGCCGGAGGGCGCATCGCCGATGCGCCCTGGGAGGGTTAGGGGCAAATCATGAAGCTGTTCGATCGGCTCGATGCGCTTCCGCCGCTGTCGCCCGAGGAGCAGCAGATCCTCGACAGCGTGCGGGCATTGGCGCGCGACGAGATCGCGCCGCGCGCCGGGCATTATGACCGCACGGCCGAGTTCCCGTGGGACAACATCCGCGCGATCAACGCGCTCGGCCTCAACGCGATCTTCGTCCCCGAGGCCTATGGCGGGGCCGGGCTCGGCTATGCCACCTATCTCGCCTGCGTGCGCGAGTTGAGCAAGGCATGCGCCTCGACCGGTATCATCTGGGCGACGAATTTTCACGCGATGAAGCCGCTGATCGACTTCGGCAATGAGGAGCAGAAGCTGCGTTTTTTGCCGCGCGTCGCCGAGGGGGCGCTCGCGGCACTGGCGATCACCGAGCCCGATGCGGGTTCGGATGCGACCCATATGACGACGCGCTTTACGCCCAAGGGCGACAGCATCGTCGTATCGGGCGGCAAGACGTTCATCACCAGCGGCGACGTCGCCGATCTGATCCTCGTGTTCGGCAAATGGGCCGAGATCGCCAATGACCGTCGGGCGATCTCCGCGCTTATCCTCGAAAAGGGCACCCCGGGCCTCAAGGTGCTGCGCAGGGAGGACAAGATGGGGCATCGCGCCTCCTCGACGGCCGCACTCGCCTTCGAGGATTGCGTCGTGCCGCGCGCCAATCTGCTGCGCGAGCCGGGGTCAGGGCTGCCGTTGCTGCTCGCGGCGTTCAACAAGTCGCGCCCGAGTGTCGCCGCGCACGCGCTCGGCATCGCCCGCGCCGCTTTCGAGGACGCCGTCGCTTATATCAACGAGCGCCGACAATCGGGCCGCCGGATCGTCGAGTTCCAGGGCATTCAGTTCATATTGGCCGATCTCGCTACCGATCTGGCACTCTGCGAGGCTTGGCTATGGCACGTCGCCCGGCTTGTCGACGCCGGGGCCGGCGATTTCGCCATCGAGGCCTCGATGCTGAAGATGCGCGCCTCGGACCTGGCGATGCGCATGACGACCGAGGCGGTGCAGCTGCACGGCGGCTACGGCTATTGCAAGGATTACCGCGTCGAACGGCTGATGCGCGACGCCAAGATCACGCAGATCTGGGAGGGCACCAACCAGATCCACCGCCAGCTCATCGGCCGGAGGTTCATCGCCAACCGATGAGCAACGGAACAGGCTATTCCGCGCTCGACGCGGTGAGCTCTTCGCAAAGCGCGGCATCCGCGCGCCTCGCGGAAAGCGAGTGCTGATCCGGAGCCGGCCTGAGGTCGAGCGCCATCAGGATCTCGTCGTAATAACGCCCGTCCTGCTTTAGCGAGTCTTTTTCGACACCGTATTCGACAAAGCCGAGACAGGCATAGAGCCGCCGCGCTCGTTCGTTGCCGCTGACCACCGAGAGTTGGATCAGTTCGACATGGTCGCGCGCATAATCGATGACGGCTTCCACCAATTGGCGCCCGACGCCCGCATTTCTGCTATCGGGCCGTACATACATTCCCCAGAGCAGGCCCTTATGTCTCTCCTTTTCGCCTTCGCGGATAACAAATCCGGCGATTCCCAATAAACCCGCCGACCGAAAGGCACCAAAGACTGTGGAATTGCGGAGTTTGTCACAGAACCACGCCAAAGGCTTCGAGTTTTCCCTGACGAACGTGCTGCCAAAAGCTTCCGGACTGTCTCTGAGCCCGGCCAGCCGGATGTCTCGGTATGCGGCGGCATCGGCCGATGTCAGCCGACGAATCTCTATATGGGCGGCGGTCAAAATGTGGTCCTCTCCAATAATCGACCGATAGTTGCGAATGTGCAAAGATACTACCGGCTTGTGGCATTTTTATGCCTGACAGCTGGAGCCTCTTCGAGCTTGCAGGGCCGGACCTCGATCACGGGCCGGCTTCGATGCCGAGCAGCTCTACGACTCGGTCGGCCGCCTTGAGGCCGGAGCCGGTCAGCACCACCACCGTCGTTTGATCCGGCCCGACCGTGCCGTCGAGCAACAACCGAGTCAGTGCGGCGCCAGCGGTCGCGGCGGTCGGTTCGACGAAAAGCCCGAGTTGGCCGAGCACGGCGAGGGCCGGGGCGATGTCTTCTTCGGCGACCGTAACGACACCCCCCTGCGAACTGCGCAACGCCCGCAACACTTCGGCCACCCGCACCGGCTTCGGGGCGGCGATCCCGTCGGCAATCGTAGGGCCCATTGCGAACGGCACAAACTGGTCGCCGCCCGCCGCCCAGGCGGCGGCGAACGCCGCGCAATTTGCCGCTTGGACGGCGAAGAGCCGCGGCCGCACCGTGATCTCGTCGCTCCTCTCGAGCTCGTCGAAGCCGCGCTCGAGACCGAGGATGTTGCTGCCGTAGCCGGTCGGAACGAGAATGTTGTCGGGCACGCGAAAGCCGAGCTGCTCCCACAGCTCGAAGGCGAGGGTCTTGGTGCCTTCGATAAAGTGGGGCTGCCAGTTGTGGCTGGCATAGAAGCTTTCCCCCGCTGCTGCGAGCGCGGCCTCGCTCACAGCCTGCCGGGTGCCGGGGATCGCCCGGATATCGGCTCCCGAAGCGACGATCTGCACCAGCTTGCCGCGCGGTGCCGTCGCCGGAATGTAGATGCGACAGGGAATGCCGGAGGCTGCCGCGTAGGTCGCGATCGAAGCACCCGCATTTCCCGAGGAATCCTCGTGAATTGCACCGACCCCAACTTCCAGCAGATGGTTGATCATGACCGCGGTGCCGCGGTCCTTGAACGAGCCGGTCGGCATCTGCAATTCGAGCTTGAAGCAAACTTCCACCCCTTGCCAGTCACGCCGGACCAGTGGAGTCCAGCCCTCGCCGAATGAGATGCGCGGCGGACCGCGCAGCGACAGCGCCATTGTGTAGCGCCACAGCGAGGCCTCGCCGGCCGCGATCTCATCGCGCGCCAGACCGCGTCCCGGCGCCAAATTGAGATGGCTCCCGCAATCGCAGCGCCACAGCGGCCGGTCGGCCGCGTAGGTGCGACCGCAGGCAGGGCACAGATAAGCCGTGATCGCCGTCATCATGCCAAGCTCCTCCCGTCACTCCAACTGGGGCCAGACGCCTAGCCGCCTCTTGCTCATGCTTCGCCGTCGAGTAGTGTCAACCGGCAATGCGAGGGGAGAGTGGCTTGGCGAAAGCGAAAGTAATCGACGGCAAGGCGGTCGCCGCCGGGCTGCGCGGCCGCGTCGCCGATATTGCGGCGCGCCTTCTTGACCAAATCAACGTGACCGCCGGCCTTGCCACAGTCCTCGTCGGCGGCGACCCGGCCAGCCAGGTCTATGTGCGGGCCAAGGGCCGCGCCTGCTCTGCCGCCGGGCTCGGTTCCTTTGAGCTTCGGCTCCCGGCCGAGATCTCGGAGGCGGCGCTCTTGGCCGAGGTCGAGAAGCTCAACGCCGACGACGGAGTCGACGGCGTGCTGGTGCAATTGCCGTTGCCGGGGCACATTGATGCCCACCGGATTATCGCCGCCATAGATCCTGCCAAGGACGTCGACGGTTTTCACCCGGTCAATGTCGGGCGACTGTGGTCCGGGCTCCCCGGCTTCGTACCCTGCACACCGCAGGGTTGTCTGATCCTGCTGCGTACGGTGCATGACGATCTCTCCGGTGCCCAGGCAGTCGTGCTCGGACGTTCGAACCTGGTCGGAAAGCCGATGACGGCGCTGCTTCTCGCGGCGGATTGCACGGTAACGGTGGTCCATTCGAAAAGCCGCGATGCGGCCGCGATCTGCCGGCGAGCGGACATCCTGGTGGCAGCGCTCGGTCGGCCGCTGATGGTCAAGGCGGAGTGGATCAAGCCCGGCGCCACGGTGATCGATGTCGGCATCAACCCGGTTCCGCTACCGAACGGCACCAGCCGCGTTGTCGGCGACGTCGATTTTGATTCGGTGCGCGCCGTCGTCGGCGCGATCACGCCGGTGCCGGGCGGGGTCGGGCCGATGACGATCGCGTGCCTGCTGCGCAACACCTTGCTCGCGGCCTGTCGCCGTCGCGGTCTGCCCGATCCGCTTCTCTGAGCGCCAACCGTAGTGTTGCTTTCTTGGCGCAAGCTTACTTGGCGAGCCCTCGAGCCAACCAGGCCCACACGTCGCCGACCGAGGCGAGTTTATGGCGTGCGATCGTGGCGCCGCATCCGACGTGGACCGAAACTCCGCCAAGTCGATTGACCACGGCGAAACCGTCCTCGTCGGTGATGTCATCGCCAATAAACACCGGCAGGCGCCCGTGGAATGGCGCGTCGGCAAGAAAATCCGCGATCGCTCGGCCCTTGCCGCCCGATCGAGGCATCAGCTCGATCACCATCTTGCCGTCCAGCGCCTGGAACGCGCCACCGCTCCCACGTGCCAAGTGCTGGACGAATGCCCTGCAACTCGCCCTCGCCGCTGGCGCCTGGCGATAATGGAGGGCAAGGCTGACGCTCTTGTCTTCGAGAAGGACACCGTCGTGCCGCGCCACGAACTCGGCCAGCACCGAGCGGGCCTCCGCGAGCTTCGGCGGTGCGGGGCAACGGGTTACGTTTCCGTCGCCATAGCGCCGTTCGAGGCCGTGGTCCCCGGCGATCGCGCCAGCGTAAGGAGCGAGCATGCGGGCAAGTTGATCGAGCGGCCTGCCACTCACCACGGAGACTGCGCCGCCGAGCCGGTCAACCAGCTCACCCAAAAGATGCGGCAGCTCAGTCGGCACTTGAACCAGGCCCGGTGTCGGAGCGATCTCGACTAGCGTTCCATCGAAATCAAGAAACAACGCCTGACCGCAATGCAGCGGCGGCGGCGCACGCAGGCGTATGGCGGGCTCGCCCGCGATGACACCGTCGCACATCGGTCACTCGGCTGCCATCGGCGAGCTCGCCGCGAACACACCATCGGGTTGTTGCAGAGCGTCGAGGAAGGCTTCGCGCCAGGCATGGACGTCATGAGTGTGGAGCTGCGCCATCATCGTCTCGTAGCGAGCGCGGCGCTCCTCGAGCGGCATCGCGAGCGCCCGATCGAGCGCATCAGCGATCTGATCGACATCGAACGGGTTGACGATCAGCGCGGTCTCTAGCTCGCGTGCCGCGCCGGCAAAGCGCGACAGCACCAAAACGCCCGGGTCGTCGGGGTCTTGGCTGGCGACGAATTCCTTGGCGACGAGGTTCATGCCGTCCCGCAGCGGTGTTACCAGCGCCACCCGGCTCGCCCGGTAAAAACCGAATAGGGTCTCTTGCCGAAAACTGCGGTTGACGTAGCGCACCGGATGATAATCGGGCTCACCGAAGCGGCCATTGATCCGCCCGATGCGGGCGTCGAGCTCGGCGCGAATTCGCTGATACTCCAGCACATCCTCGCGTGACGGCTGCGCGATCTGCAACACCACGATGGCGCGGCGATATTGCGGATTGCCCTCGAGCAGCCGTTCGACCGCGTCGAAGCGGTGTACCAGGCCTTTGGTGTAATCGAGGCGGTCGACACCAATGACGAGCCGCCGGTCCGAGAGACTGTCGCGCAACCGCGCCGCCTGGCGAGTGCTCGCTGCACGCGCCGCGCGGGCAGCGACGAGCCGCGTATCGATGCTGATCGGAAAGCTCGCGGCGCGGACGCTGGTTCCGAAAGCGTGCACAGTTCCGTCGGCGCCGGTCCATCCGCCGGCTTCCCGCTCGACATAATCCCTAAAAGCCTGCAGGTCCTGCTCCGTCTGAAATCCGACGAGGTCATAGGCAAACAGCGCACGCACCAACGCCTCGTGCACCGGCAGTGTCGCCAGTACCTCGGGCGCTGGGAATGGGATGTGCAGGAAGAAGCCAATCGGGTTGTCAACACGCAGCCGACGCAGCGCCGAGCCGAGCGGTATCATGTGGTAGTCGTGGACCCACAAGATGTCGTCTGGCTTGAGAGCCGGGGCGATCCGCTCGGCGAACATCTCGTTGACCCGACCGTAGGCCGCCCACCGCTCCCGACCGTACTCGGCGAGGTTCACACGATAGTGGAAGACCGGCCAGAGCACGCAATTGGCGAATTCGAGATAATAACCCTCGTAGTCGGAGCGCTCCAGATCGACCAGCATGCGGGTGAGCCTTCCCTCGCGGTGCACGCGCGTCGGGCCCGACGGCTCGTCCGTGACCTCACCGCTCCAGCCCAACCAAATCACATCGCGCTGATCGAACGCCGCCAGCATCGCGGTCGCGAGGCCCCCTTCGTTGCCCTTGAGGGACGATCCGACACGGTTTGACACGATGACCAATCGTCCCATCCAAGCCTCCACAGGCCAGCAATCCGGGATACCAACCAGCTTTTGCCCGTTTAGCCTATCACGTGTTAACGCTTGGGGCGGTCAAATTGCGTCACCACAATCTTGACAATTTTTGCACGGGAATGACTCCACTCATCGACCTTAGTGCCTCCCGCGGAACTGAAACTCCTTTCCCCGTGTTCTCCTGGCTGACCACTATCGCGAGGAGACGACGGTCATGATCATCAAGACTACGAGTTTGGCCTTCGCGGCCGTGTGCCTGATGGCGGTTTCAGGTATGCCGGTTGCTCACGCGCAACCGGCCCAGGTAGTGACCAATGGCCCGCAGGTCGATCAGGGCGACGTGTCGCCCTCTTGGTCGGCGCGGCAAAACGTAAGGGAAAGCGAGCGGTACGATCGGCTGTTGGAAACAAACCGCGGCTTTCGCGAAGCACGGATACGCCTGGAGTGCGGTCCGATCACCGATCCGCAGCTTCACAGCGATTGTCTCGCCAGCTTTAGGCAGGACGAGCCTTACGTCGGCTCCTCGACCCCGCCTCGAACCTACCAGAGCGGAAACGGACGCTAAATCCCGCACCCTAATCGGAACCCGCCCCCCCGGGCGGCTTCCTATTTTCTCGCGGGTGCAACAAGGACCTCGACACCCGTCATTGAGGCGACGACGACAACCGACGTACGCCCGACAAAAAGCCCGCTCTCGACCGTACCGACCGTCATCGCGAGTTGCTGCTCCGTGGCGGCGGGATCGGCGAGCGGCGCGAAGCGGCAATCGAGGATGAAGTTACCGCCATCGGTGACGTAGGGCTGCTCGTTGGCGGTGTAGCGCCGCTCGGGAACACAGCCGAGCTTGGCGAGCGCTACCGCGGTGGCCTGCCAGCCGAATTGGGTGACCTCGACCGGTATCGGCGTGTGCTCGCCGAGTTGCTCGACGAGTTTCTCCTGATCGACGACGATGACCAGCCGGTCGCTGGCTGCGGCGACGATTTTTTCGCGCAGCAGCGCGCCGCCCAGACCCTTGATCAGGTCGAGGGTGCCGAGCTGCACTTCATCGGCCCCATCTATCGTCAGGTCCAAGCGCTGGTACTCGGCGAACGTCGCTATCGGGATGCCGAGCAGGCGCGCTTGGGTAGCCGTGCGCTCTGACGTCGGGATGCCGACGACCCGCAGCCCCCCGGCGACGCGCGCGGCAAGCCCTTCGACAACATGGGCGGCAGTCGAGCCGGTCCCGAGACCGACAACCATGCCGTCTTGGACCTCCTCGACCGCACGCAAAGCGGCCGCGCGTTTTAGTTGGTCTCGATCAACGTTCACGATTGCAAGGGCCGCCGGCTCGAATTACGGATAGCCGCGATGGCGCGCCGGTAATCCGGCGCATGGAATATGTGAGAGCCGGCGACGATGGCGGTTGCGCCGGCTTCGCTTACCTGCCAGGCATTTTCGCCGCTCAATCCACCGTCTACCTCGATCACCGGGTCGAGGCCGCGCTCGTTGCAAAGGCGCCGCAATGCACGGATTTTCGGCAACATGTCCGGCAGGAATTCCTGGCCGCCAAAGCCCGGATTGACGGTCATGATCAGAACGATCCCACAAAGATCGAGCACATACTCGATCAGCGAGAGCGGGGTGGCCGGGTTCAACACCACCCCGGCGACCTTGCCGAGGTCCCGGATGTGACCCAGGGTTCGGTGCAGATGCACCGTCGAGCTCGGCTCGCAGTGAACGAGCAGATGATCGGCGCCCGCTCGTGCGAAGTCGTCGAGGTAACGTTCAGGCTCGACCATCATCAGATGCACATCGAGCGGCTTCCCCGTCGCCTTGCGGACGGCTTCGACGACAACCGGCCCGATCGTGATGTTCGGCACAAAGCGGCCGTCCATGACATCGACATGGATCCAGTCGGCGCCCGCAGCGTCGACCGCCCGTACCTCCTCGGCCAGACGGCCGAAATCGGCCGACAGGATCGATGGGGCAACGATGAGTGAGCAGGTCATGAAGCTGTCGTCCTCAGGCGATCGACCGCCATTTCCGGCCGCTGCGCCATAACAGGTTGTCGGCCGCCTCGGGACCGGCGCTGCCAGAAGGGTAGATCTCGAGCGGCGCGGTCTTGTCGTCATGCCACAGATCGAGGATCGGCTGCACCACCTCCCACCCGGCCTCGACGCCATCGGCCCGGTTGAACAGCATCGCGTCCCCGATCATGCAATCGTAGACGAGGGTCTCATATCCGGTAGTCGGCTCGGTCTTGAAATAGTCCCTATAGGAAAAATTCATCCGAACGCCGCCCAGCGCAATCTCTGGCCCAGGGATCTTTGCGCTGAATTGCAGTGATGCCCCTTCGTCGGGTTGAAGTTGCAGCGCGAGAACATTTGGGGTCAAGATATCGACCGGCGTGTCGCGAAAAAGCGCAAACGGCGCTTGTTTGAAGTGAATGGCTATCTCGGTGGTGCGTCTGGCGAGCCGCTTCCCGGTGCGCAGATAAAACGGCACTCCGGCCCAGCGCCAATTATCGATACCAAGACGCATCGCAATATACGTCTCGGTCTTGCTGTCCGACGCGACACCGGGCTCCTCTCGATAGGCCTGAGCCGGCTTCCCCGCGATTTGACCCGCGCCGTATTGTCCGCGCACTGTGTTGCGGCGCACCTCCTCGTCACCGAGCGGATGCAAGGCCTCCAGAACCTTGTGCTTTTCTGTGCGGACCGCGTCGGCGTCGAAGGAGTTCGGTGGCTCCATCGCGGTCAAGCTCAGTAGTTGGAAGACATGGTTTGGCACCATATCGCGCAACGCGCCGGTCTGTTCATAGAACCTGGCACGCAACTCTACGCCGACGGTTTCGGCGACGGTGATCTGTACATGATCGATGTGGTCGCGATTCCAGATCGGCTCGAACACCCCGTTGGCGAAACGCAATACCATGATGTTCTGGACCGTTTCCTTGCCTAGGAAGTGATCCATTCGATAGATCTGCGATTCCGCCAGCACCTTGAGGATGCGGGCGTTGAGCGCGCGGGCAGAGCTCAGATCAGTGCCGAACGGCTTTTCGATGATGACCCGGCGAAAGCAGTCGCCCTTTTCCTGGGTAAGACCAACGGCACCGATGTGTTCGATAATCGTGCCGAACAATTGGCTGGCGACTGCCAGATAGAAAATTACATTGCCGCCAGTCTTTTCAACGAGGCCGTGCAGCCGAGCATAGGTATCTGACTGTGTCAGATCCCCCGCGAAATGCGTGATGCGGCTTGCAACGAACTCCCAAGCCTCTCTGTTAAACGGCTCGGTTGCAGGTCCTGCAGCCGTGTCGGAGACAAAACTCCGGATCCCCTCCGCGAGGTAATCACGAAAGTCTTCGACCGGTTTTGGTGTCCGATCGACGGCGATGATTGCAAATTTCTCGGACAGCAATTTCGCTTTTGACAGGTTGTAGATCGCCGGCATCAAGAGTTGCTTTGTCAGATCTCCGCCCGCACCAAAGATGACCAAGGTGCACGGCGGCGCCTGGTGCGCCGGCGTCTGCGTCTGCCGACGGTTGCTCCTATCTATGACTGGAACATCCATGGTGCAGTCCTTTGCTGTCTAAGCCAGGGCTTGCTCGATAGCGCGGCGAAGTTTGTCCAAGCCGGTAGCAAGGTCGCCGCTGATGTGCAGCTGCAGCGCGCGCCGGCTCCGCTCCGCAAGAACCTCGAAATCGCCGCGCGCCTGCGCCTCCTTGACGATGCCAAAGGTATAGGACTGGCCGGGCACCGGCAGGTCTTCAGGGTCGTCGCAGGTGATCTGCAAAAAGACACCGCTGTTCGGTCCGCCCTTGTAGGCCTGTCCTGTCGAATGTTGAAACCGCGGCCCGAAGCCAACGCAAGTCGTCGCCTTGGTCCGATCTCGGATAGTGCGACGGATATGCTGCATTGCATCGATATGGGCAGGGCTGCGCTCGATATAGGCGAGCAAGGCTGCGTAATCCCCCTGACCGATCCGCCCGAAATGGGCCTTCAAAACTCCGGTCAGGCTCGTTGCCTGCAGCTTCAATGCGGCCTCGTTGCGCGGATCTGCGAATAACCTGATCCCGCCGTCTTCGAAGAATGCGCGTTCCTCGGGCAGCGCCCCAGACCTCTCGTAAGCTTCGGTGAGATCGCGGGTTTTGACCTTGGCAGCCTCGACATCGGGCTGATCAAACGGGTTGATGCCAATGATCGAGCCAGCGACGGCCGTGGCCATCTCCCAGCGGAAGAACTCTTGCCCAAGCTGCATCCGGTCATGAACCGTGATCCGCACAACCGGATGTCCCGCTGTCTCCAGCGCCGCGATCGCGCGCTCCTGTTCGGCGTCCTGATCGACCGCGAGCCGCAGATAAGCGAAGACGCGATCGCGTCCGTAGACCTCAGGCGGCCCCAAGGGCTCGCCGTCGATCGGGACAATCCCCTTGCCGAGCTTGCCGGTTGATTCGGCGAGGAGTTGCTCGAGCCACGCGCCAAAATCGACGATGCCCTTGGAGGCGATGATGGTCACCTTATCGCGTCGGCGGCGCTGGCAAACCCCGAGAATTGCGCCGAGGATTACGCCCGGGTTCTCCACCGGCGGCGCGCTCGCCGCACATGACCGGACCATCTCGGCCGTGCTCACCAGGAAGGCCTGGGTATCGATACCGATCGCCGCTGCCGGCGCCATCCCGAAATCGGACAGCACGGAGTATCGGCCGCCAATACTCGGCAGCCCGTGGAAGACGCTGCGGAAGCCTTCGGTTAGCGCCGTCTTTTCGAGCGACGAGCCCGGGTCGGTTATCGCGACGAAGCGATTCGGCGCCTCTTTTGCCCCGACGGCCTGCTTTGCCCGCTCGTAAAAATACTGCTTGAAAATGTTCGGCTCGAGCGTGCTGCCGGACTTGCTCGACACGAGGAACAATGTTCGTGCCGGATCGATACGGGCCTCGAAATGCCGGATCTGCGCGGGGTCGGTCGAGTCGAGGACATGCAGATTTGGGAAGCCAGGCTTGCCGCCAAAGGTTTCGCCGAGCACCTCGGGCCCGAGGCTCGACCCGCCCATCCCGAGCAATAGCACATCCTTGAACCCCGACCGCTTGACGTCATCGGCGAAATCCTGGAGGTGCCCGATGCCCTTCAACTGCTTGTCGACGACCTCCAGCCACCCGAACCAATTGGCTTCGTCCGTCTCCGTCCATAGCGAAGCGTCGGCGGCCCACAATCGCCTGACTTTGCCCTCCTTGCGCCAATCTTCGAGCGCAGCTTGGACGTCCTTCTCCAATTCCTCTGGCAGCTTGTAGCTCATTGTGTTCAGCTTGGCGCCGAGCACGCTACGGCGTTTTTTTTGCACAGCAGCGTATAGCTGATCGGCGGCGTCGGCGAACAGCCGCACGCCATCATCGACGAGCTTTGCAGTCACCGCATCGATCGAGATCCCCGCGCGAGGGAGCGCATCGATGACAGCCCTGGCGGCGTCGATGTCCTCTTCGAGGCTGGCCCGAGGGTGGCCGTGATCGCGGTAGGCGTCCATCGTCGCCGGCGGCATCGTGTTGACCGTATCGGAGCCGATCAACTCGTCGACATAGAGGACATCGCTATACGCCTTATTCTTGGTCCCAGTGCTCGCCCACAGGAGCCGCTGCGTCTGAGCACCTTGTTGTGCGAGACGCTGCCAGCGCTCGTCCATGTAGATCTGTTTGGAGAGCTGATAGGCGAGCTTGGCATTGGCGATTGCCACCTTGCCCTTCAGGGTTTCTAGCCGCGCCTTCTCGGCCGGATCGGTCGTCGCGGCGATCTTCTTGTCGAGCTCATCATCGACGAGCGTGTCGATCCGGCTAACAAAGAAACTCGCCACACTCGACACCTTGTGCGGGTCGCCGCCCTTTTTGGCAAAAGCTTCGAGCCCGGAAATGTAGGCTTCGGCGACATCGGCATAAACCTGCTGCGAAAACAGCAAGGTGACATTGACATTGATCCCCTCGCCGATAAGTGTCCGGATCGCCGTCAGCCCCGGCTTGGTACCGGGGACCTTCACCATCAAGTTACGGCGATTGACCGCGTGCCACAGCCGTCGCGCTTCCTCTATCGTCTCGTGCGTGTTCATCGCCAGATAGGGTGAGACCTCGAGGCTGATAAACCCGTCGCGCCGTTGAGTCTGCTCGTAAACCGCATTTAGCGCATCGGCGCCGTCCTGGATGTCGCGCACCGCGAGATCCTCGAAGAGGGCCCCGGGATCGAGATCCCCGGACATTTCTGCCGCGGCAATCAGCGGGTCGTAATCGTCGCCGTGGCCAATCGCTTTTTCGAAGATCGACGGGTTTGAAGTGACGCCACGCAGCCCGTCTTGCGCGATCATCTTGGCGAGCCCGCCGCTCTTCAGCAAATCCCGGCTGACGAAGTCGAGCCACACCGATTGTCCATATTCCTGAAGCGTTCTCAAGGGATTAGCCATTGCTGCTACTCCTAGCGCGCCAGTTGCTGCTTGGCCGCAGAATAGACGTTGTCGCCGGTAAAGCCGAATTTGACCAGCAGCTCCTTCAGCGGTGCCGAGGCCCCGAAGGTCCTCATGCCGAGGATCGCACCGCGCAGCCCGGTATAGCGCTCCCAGCCGAGGGTGGAAGCTTGCTCGACCGCAACCCGACGCGTGACGTCAGGCGGCAGGACCGATGCCCGATAAGCATCGTCCTGTTGCTCGAACAATTCCCAGGACGGCATGCTGACGACCCTTGTGGCAGCTCCCTCGGCGGTCAGCTTCTCATAGACCTCGACGCAGAGTCTCACCTCGCTTCCCGTGCCGATCAAGATCACATCCGGCTTTCCGTTCGCAGCATCCGCAAGCACGTAGGCGCCGCGGCGGACCCCACTTGCCGCGGCATACCGGGTGCGGTCGAAGGTCGGCAGGTTCTGACGGCTCAGGATCAGGCAGGCCGGCTCGTGCTTAAGCCCGAGGACGACGCGCCAAGCCTCGGCCACCTCGTTGGCATCGGCCGGGCGCAATACGATCAGGCCGGGGATACTGCGCAATGCTGCCAGCTGCTCGACCGGCTGATGGGTCGGGCCGTCCTCTCCTACCCCGATCGAATCATGGGTGAATGCATAGACGACCGGGAGTTCCATGATCGCGCCGAGCCGGATCGGCGGCTTCATGTAATCGGTAAAGATCAAGAAGCCTGAACCGTACGGCCGTAATTTCGATAGCGAGAGACCGTTGCAGATCGACCCCATCGCATGCTCGCGGATGCCGAAATGAAAGTTTCGGC
This sequence comes from uncultured Alphaproteobacteria bacterium, assembly GCA_963703745.1. Lineage (GTDB taxonomy): Bacteria > Pseudomonadota > Alphaproteobacteria > ATCC43930 > CGMCC-115725 > AP-15. The sequence goes on from CAVPFL010000007.1 coordinate 900,775, forward strand.
CGCCGTAGTCATCGGCCTCGAAATCACCGGCGCCTTCGAAGGTAAGCCGCGTTTTTGTCGACGGCGCTAGATCGGCGGCGCCGCCAAGAAGCCACGGCAAGCGCGGCGCGATCGCGTTCAAAACCCGGGCCGAGGAGTTGCGACTGGCGACGCCGTTAGGATCGGCGGGAAAAACCGGGATGTCCTTGTCCCAGCCCTCGGGAAGGTCGCGCCGCTGCATGCGCTCGCAGGCTCCGGCGAGTTCGGGGTGGGCACTCCGATAGCGCTCGAACAGCGCCAGCCACTCCGCCCGCAGCTTCTTGCCGCGGCCGCCGAATTTCCCCGCGAAGTGCTCGTAAACGCCCTCCGGCACGAGAAATTTCGTGTCCTCGGGCCAGCCGTAGGAACGCTTGGTCAGCTTGACCTCCTCCTCGCCCAGGGGTTCGCCATGCGCACCGGAGGTATCCTGCTTGTGCGGCGCACCGTAACCGATATGGCTCTCGATGATGATCAGGCTCGGCCGGTCGTCGATGCGTTTGGCGATCGCGATCGCGTCGGCGACCCGCTCGCGATCGTTCGCGTCGCTGACCCGCTGCACATGCCAACGATAGGCGAGAAAGCGCCCGGCCACGTCCTCGCTGAAGGCAAGGGCAGTATTCCCCTCGATCGTGATGTGGTTACTGTCATAGATCCAGCAGAGATTGCCGAGCTGCAAATGGCCCGCGAGCGATGCGGCCTCGCTACCGACTCCCTCCATCATGCATCCGTCGCCGCACAGCGCGAACACGTTGAAATCGAACAACGTGAAACCCGGTTTGTTGAAATGCCGAGCCAGCCAGTTTGACGCGATTGCCATGCCGACGCTGGTCGCAATTCCTTGCCCGAGCGGTCCCGTCGTCGTCTCGACACCCGAGGTCAAGTGGTATTCCGGGTGACCCGGACACTTGCTATCGAGCTGCCGGAAGCGCTTCAGATCGTCGAGTGAGACCGTAGGCGTGCCGAGTCGCTCGTATTTTTCGTTGACCGATTTGACGCCGGTCAGGTGCAGCATCGAATAGAGCAGGGTCGAGGCATGGCCGTTGGACAGCACAAAGCGGTCGCGGTTCGGCCAGATCGGATCCTCCGGATCGAAACGGAGGAAGTCCTGCCACAGCGTGTAAACGACCGGCGCCATCCCCATCGGGGTGCCCGGGTGGCCGGATTTCGCCTGCTGAACCGCGTCAATGCACAGGGTGCGAATTGTGTTGACGCAGATCTCGTCGATCGAACCGCGTGGCGCCATCATGTTGTCCCTCTCGAACTGAACCGGTCTTGGTCCGGGCGATCAGCCGGGTTAGAGGGTAACGCCGGGCATCGTCCGACGATCCCGCCCACCTTCAGGTCGATCGCAGCCTCCTTCCGGACGTGTCTCCGATAGTAGGTGTGGCGCATCGCAGTGCCGGCAAGGCGAGCCGGGACATTCTCGAAAATTTCATGCACGCCGCCGTCACCGGGCTCAAGAACTCAACCCGAGCGTTCAAGGCTTGCCCGGAACAGTGTAGGCCCGCTCGGCCCTGAGGAGGGTGAGCCGCCGATCGGTTCGAGCGTAACCTCGAGTTCGCCTTCGCCCGCCAACAGGCGCGCATTCTCCGGGGTCACCGCGATCACCTTGCGCTCCGATCGAGGTAATAGGCCGATAGGATGTGGCGTTGTGGCATCGGATGCCAGCAGCCAGAGCTGATAGACATGGTCCGTCGGGGCTGGTTGCGGGCGCAGGCTGTCGGCGGCAATCTGGTGGGCCGCACGCGCGAGGCGGATCGCCCAGACCGGGTGCTGCTCGCCGTCACGTACGACAGCGATGACCGGCATGGTCGAAAAATCCGGCGGCTCGCGGGCGATTACGGCGACGACGAGAAGGGCCAGTGATAGCGTAGCGAGCACACCCGCCGCCTGACGCCAGAAAAGAACGCTGTCCCACACTCTCGCGAACACGACGATGTTAACCCCGGCGCGGATCGAGCGCGTCGCGCAACCCGTCGCCGAGCAGGTTGAACGACAGCACCAGGCTGAAGATCGCCAAGCCCGGCCACACCGCCATCCACGGCGCCTGTGCGATAAAGTGAGTGGCAGAGTTGAGCATACTGCCCCAGCTCGGTGCCGGCGGCTGCTGGCCGAGGCCGAGGAAAGAGAGGGCCGCCTCGGCGATAATCGCTGCCGCGATCGCGAGCGTCGCCTGGACCAGGATTGGTGCCAGCACATTGGGCAGGATGTGGCGCAGCACGATACGGCGATGCGAGTTGCCGACGGCGCGGGCTGCCTCGATGTAATCCTCGTGCTTGACAGCGAGTACTTGCCCACGCGTCAGACGCGTGAAAATCGGTGTCTGCGCGATGCCGATCGCGATCATCGCGTTGGTCAGGCTCGGTCCGAGAAAAGAGGCGAGGGCAATCGCCAGGATCAGGAACGGGATCGCCAACATCGCGTCGATCATGCGCATCAGCAGACCATCGACGGATCCGCTGAGGTAACCAGAGACGAGCCCGAGCGGTACCGAGACGCCGACTGCGATCGACACCGAGACGAGGCCGGCCATCAGCGACGATCGAGCTCCCCAAATGAGCCGCGCAAGGACGTCGCGGCCGAGTTCGTCTGTGCCGAAAAGATGCAGGGGGGAAGGCGGCTTGCGTACCGCTCGCCAATCCGTGGCGAGCGGGTCGTAAGGTGCGACGAGCGGTGCAGCGACAGCGACCGCGATAAAGAATACCACGACGGCCAGCCCGACGAGCGCCATTCGTCGCCGTGCCAGCCGACGCAACGCAAGCCGCCACGGCCTCTCGCCAGCACCCGTGGAGGTCGTGTCGAAGATGCCGGCGGTCATCCACGCAGCCTAGGATTGACCAACGCATACGCCACGTCAGCAAAAAGATTGAGCAGGATGAAGGCGAGCGCTGTGCATAGTACAACCCCCTGCACGACTGCGTAGTCGCGATTAAACACCGCGTCGACGATCAGCTTGCCGAATCCCGGAATCGTGAAGACCTGCTCGGTCAGCACCGCGCCCGACAGCAGCTCTCCGAATTCGAGCGCGCCGAGCGTGATCACCGGCACCAGCGCGTTGCGCAACGCGTGGTGGAGCACCACCCGAGTTTCGCTCAACCCCTTGGCGCGAGCGGTGCGGACATAGTCGGAGCTCAACACTTCTAGCATCGCGCTGCGGGTGTGGCGCATCATCACCGCGGCGATTGCATTGCCGAGCACAAAGGCCGGCATGATCAGGGTCGCAAGGTTGCGCGACAGGCTCTCGGCGGGACTGACGAATCCCGACGCCGGCAACAACCCCCATTCGACCGAGAACAGCAAGATCAATAAGATCCCCAGCCAAAAATTCGGGATCGACCGGCCCCATAGCGCTACCATGGTAGCGGCATAATCGACAGCCGAGTCGTTTTTTACGGCTGCCAGTATCCCCATCGGCAGGCCGATCGACAGGGCGATCACGATGGCGAGTGCCGCGAGCTCGGCGGTGACCGGCAGTTTCTCCAGCACCAGATCGCGAACCGGGCGTTTGATGCGGATCGATTCGCCAAGATCGCCCGCCAGCACGCCCTTGACCCAGAGCAGATAGCGGGTCGGGAGGGAGTCATCGAGATGATATTTCTGGCGCAGAAACGCCACTACCGCCGGGTCGCGCTCCTCTCCGGCAAGGGCCAGCGCCGCATCGCCTGGCAGCAGCTGCTGCAGCCCGAAGACCAGCACCGAAACAAAAAACAGGGTCGGCAGCACCAGAGCCAGCCGGCGCAGCAGGAAGGAGGTCACGGTTCGGAGCTCTTCTCGCCTCCCGGAGTGTTCTTCTATTTCATCTCCAGGCCCTCAAGGCGGATCAGGCCGTCCGGGTAGGGGGCAAAGCCGGACAATCTAGCGCTCGCCGCATACAGCCACTTCCCGTGATAAAGATAGATGATCGGCAGGTCCTGCAGAATGTGCTGGGCGACAATGCGGTAATGGGCAAGGCGGTCCGCTCGGGCAGCAGCCGTGCGCGCTGCATCGAGCTCGCGATCGACGTCGGGGTTGCAGTAATGCCCATCGTTGAACGGCGAATTGCATGTGACCAGATTGTAGATATTGCCGTCAGGGTCGATGCGGCCGGTCCAACCGACAAAAAGGGCCTCGAAATCGCCTTTTGCAGCGAGCTGCAACGCCGAGGCGAACTCGGTCGCCTGGATCCGTATGTCAAAACCGCTCTCCTTTGCCATGGCCTGGATGACTTGGGCAGTTTGGATGACGACGGGGCTATTGGGCGCCGTCATCGTGATGACCGGATTGGGCGCGGCTGCGGCAGCGAGCAAGGCCTTCGCCTTGGCGACGTCCCGCGCCGGGATCGGCAACTCCTTTATATAATACGGGTTTGTCGGCGAGACCCATTGGTTTCCCGGCTGGTTCTCACCATTGAACACCACCTGGTTCAACGCCTCACGGTCGATCGATAGCTCCAGCGCCTGGCGCACGCGCGCATCCCGCCCCAATGGTGACGTTCGAGCGCTCGCCGTTGGCCACATTGATCGTGATCCCTGAATAGCCGATCCCGTTGACTGCAGCGAGCTTGAGACCCGGGTCGTCGCGCACGGTGTCGATATCGGTCGCGGCAACTTGCGTCAGGTCGAGCCCGCCCGACTGCAAATTGGCGAGGCGCACGGTCGAGTCCGGAATCGGGAGATAGACGATGCGGTCGAGCTTAATCTTGTCTTTGTCCCAATAACCGGCAAAGCGCTCGACGACGATGCGATCCTGAGCGACGCGCTCGACGAATTTAAACGGGCCGGCGCAGACCGGGTGCGAACGGAAATCCTCGCCCGCCGCCCGCGCCGCCTTGGGCGATACTATCGTCCCGGCGGGTCCGGCTAGTTGCGCGAGCAGCGGCGCAAACGGCGCTGACAGCACGAGCTTCGCTGTGTGGTCGTCGATGATCTCAACGCTGCTGATCGCACTGATGTCGCGCTTGCGGGTCGATCCCGGCATCGTCAGATGGCGCTCGATGCTGTATTTGACCGCAGCCGCGTCAAACGGCTCGCCGTCATGGAATTTGACCCCGGGGCGAAGCTTGATGACCAGCCCCTTCTTGTCGCCGGTCCATTCCCAATCGGTGGCGAGCTGCGGCACGATCTCTAGCTCGAGGCCGATATCGAACAGCTTATCGCACAGAGCGGTCCGGACGATGCCGCTGACAAAAGTCCGGGACAGCGTCGGGTCGAGAACATCCGGGTCCTCTGCGAGACCGATGCGCAATGTCTGCGCCGCCGCGCCGGCAATCAGCATCGATACGAACAAGCTAGCCGCGATCAGCGTTCGCCAATTGATCATTTTCGGATCCTCCGTCCTATCGAAGACCGCTCAGTCGAGACGCAATCCCTGCGGGCGGATCAGGCCGTCCGGGAAGGGGGCGAAGCCTTCGAGCTTGCTCGAAAACGCCCATAGCCATTTGTTATGGTAGAGATAGATGATCGGTAGGTCCTCGAGCGTATGCTCGGCGACACTGCGGTAATGGGCGAGCCGCTCGGTCGGCTCCGCGACCGCCCGGGCGGCATCCAGTTCGCGGTCGACATCCTGATTGCAGTAGCGCGCAATATTGAGCGCCGGCGGCGCCTTGCATGACACAAAATTGTAAATGTTGCCGTCCGGATCGGTTCGTCCGCTCCAACCGATCTGAAACGCCTCGAAATCGCCTTTCTCGGAGAGCTGCAACGATGACGCAAACTCGGTCGCCTGTATCCGGATGTCGAACCCAGTTTCGCTGGCCATCGCTTGGATGACTTGGGCAGCTTGCAGGATCTCTGGAGTATTGGGCACCATCATTGCCACAACCGGGTTGGACGCCCTCGCCGCGGAGAGCAAGGCCTTCGCCTTGACGACGTCCCGCGGAGGGATCGTCAACGCTTTGACATAGTAAGGGCTCGACGGTGGCACCCACTGATTTCCCGGCTCGAACTCGCCGTTGAACACGACTTGATTGAGCGCCGCGCGATCGATCGACAGCTCGAGGGCATGGCGCACCCTCGCATCCTGTCCCAATGGCGTCTTCGATCGCTCGCCATTGGCGAGATTGATCGTGATCCCGGCATAGCCGAGTCCAGTAATCGTGGCGAGCATCAGGCGCCGGTCCTTGCGGACCGTATCGAGATCGGTTGCGGCGACGCGCTCGATCATGTCGAGCCCGCCCGACTGCAGGTTGGCGAGCCGTACGGTCGAGTCCGGGATCGGCAAATAGATGATGCGGTCGAGCTTTACCTTGTCCTTGTCCCAGTAATCGGCGAACCGCTCGACGACGATGCGGTCCTGGGCCACACGCTCGACGAATTTGAACGGGCCGGCACAGACCGGGTGGGCGCCAAAATTCTCACCTGCCGCTTGGGCCGCCTTGGGCGATACCATCATTCCCGCCCGGTCGGTGAGTTGCGCCAAAAGCGGCGCAAAGGGGGCCGACAGCACCAACTTGACGGTATGGTCATCGACGATGTCGGCACCGGTGACCACGCTGATCTCGCTCTTGCGGTTCGAGTCCGGCATCGTCAAATGGCGCTCGATATTGAACTTGACCGCTTCGGCGTCGAAGGGCTCGCCATCCTGGAACTTGACGCCCGAGCGCAGTTTGAGAACTAGACCTTTATTGCCATCCGTCCACTCCCATTCAGTCGCGAGCTGCGGCACGATCTCCAGTTCGGGGCCGATATCGACGAGCTTGTCGCAGAGCGCCGCGAAGACGATGCGGCCGACATATGTTCGTCCGAGCGTCGGGTCGAGAATATCGGGATCGTCGCCGAGCCCGATGCGCAGCGTCTGCGCCGAAGCCCCTCCGATCCACAGAATCGCTACCGCCGCGATCAGGCAGCGGGCCGTAATCTTTGTCCACCATTCGGTCATTCCGATCCCCGTTCCAGCTCCCACTGGAGCAGCGCAGTTCGTTGGGTGCAAGCGGTGTGCCCAGTCCAAAATAACATCGTCTCTTCGGAAATCGGGAGCGAGGCGATGCCGGTGAAAGCGTCAAGGCGGGTGGGCGTGATCGGGGCTGGCATGGTCGGGGTGTGCGCGGCCAGCTGGCTACAGCGCGACGGCCACAGCGTCTTTCTGATCGAGACAGGGGAACCGGGTCACGGCGCCTCCTTCGGAAATGCCGGCTGTTTCAACGGCTCCTCGGTGACACCGATGTCGATGCCCGGGGTAATCAGGAACGCACCACGCTGGCTCATGGACCCAGTCGGTCCGTTGTCGTTGCGCTGGAGCTACCTCCCGACGATCGCTCCTTGGCTCGTTCGGTTCATGCGCGCCGGCACCCCGGAGAGGGTGCACGCCCAGGCCCATGCATTGCGGTCACTTGTTGGTCCCACTCTCGAAGCCTTGCAGCCGCTAATCAGCGCCGCCGGCGCCGAGGATCTCGTCCATCGCCTCGGCCATCTCTATGTCTATCGCTCCGCGGAAAGCTTGGGAAAGGATCACTTCGCCTGGGAGTTACGGCGGGAAAATGGGGTCGAGATCGACGAATTCGACGCTGACGAACTGCGTCAACTCGAACCCTCTTTGTCGCGAGACTATGTCCGCGGCGTGCTCGTGCGCGAAAATGGACACACCTCGAACCCGCTAAAGCTGGTCGAACGGCTGCTTGAGCACTTTTTGCGCTCGGGCGGCGAGCTGGTGCGTGCGCGGGCGCACGGGTTTCGCCTCGATGGCCGCCGGCTCACCGCGATCCAAACCAACACCGGCGATTTGCCGGCCGATGCCGCAATCGTCTGCGCCGGCGCCTATTCGAAGCCGCTCGCCGCCTCGCTCGGCGACCGGGTGCCGCTCGAGACCGAGCGCGGCTATCATCTGATGATCGCGGATCCGGAGGTGATGCCGCGCATTCCGACCGCCGATGCCGACGGGAAATTCGTGGCGACGCCGATGGATACGGGGCTGCGCTTTGCCGGCACCGTCGAGCTCGCCGGTCTCGCCGCATCGCCCGATTGGCGGCGCGCCCGTGTCCTGCTCGCGCAGGGGCGCAAGATGCTGCCTGGCCTCGCCGCCTTCCACCCCGAAGAGCGGATCTCGGTGTGGATGGGCCATCGCCCGAGCCTGCCCGACTCGCTGCCGGTGATCGGTCCCTCGCGGGTCACACCGGACGTCGTCTACGCCTTCGGTCACGGCCATGTTGGCATGACCGCCGCCCCGATGACCGGCAAACTCGTCGCCGACCTCGTCGCCGACCGTCCGCCGTCGATCGACATCGCCCCGTTCGCTGCCGGCCGGTTCGATTGACCGCCACCAGGATCGTGTTAACCGCGCAGCTGCCCGCCGGTGGCTTTTTCCACCTGAGCAATCAGCCGCTGCGACAGCCCCTCGATCTCAGCGTCGGTCAGGGTGCGCTCCTGTGGCTGCAGCACGACGGTGATAGCGAGCGACTTCTTCCCCTCCGGTAGCCCCGCACCCTCGTAGAGGTCGAAGAGCCGGATCTCGGAGACGAGCTTGCGGTCGACGCCGCGGGCCGCGCGCAACAAGGTCTCGGCCGGTAGGTCATGGTCGACGACAAAGGCGAAGTCGCGCTCGATCGGCTGGAACACCGACAAGCGAAGCGGCGGCTTGGCGCGCGTCGCGCGCGACTCGGGCACCGCGTCGAGAAAAACCTCAAAGCCGGTGAGCGGCGGCCGCGCATCGAATGCCTCGATGACCGCCGGATGCAGCTCGCCAAACGCGCCAAGCACCTTCGGCCCGAGCCGCAGGCTGCCGGCCCGCCCGGGATGGTACCAAGCCGGCGGGTCGGCCGTGACTTGAATGCTGTCGGCTGGGGCTCCCATTGCAGCGAGTGCGGCGAGCCCATCGCTCTTGACGTCGTAGAGATCGACCTCGCGTCCCTTCTCGCGCCAGTGTTTGGGGCCGGTATGCCCGGCACGCACCCCAGCCGCGGCCAGCGCCTGGCCGGCCGGCGTATCGTCGCGATAGAGCGGGCCGACCTCGAATAACGCCACGTCGGGATACCCGCGATCGGCATTGCGCTGCGCGCCCGACACGAGCCCGGGCAGCAGCGAAGGCCGCATCGCGTCGAGATCGGCGCTGATCGGGTTGACCAGCCGCAACTCCGGCTTTCCGCCACCGAACAGCTCGGCCTCGCGAGTCGAGATAAACGAGAACGTCACCGTCTCAACAAACCCGCGGGCGGCAAGAGTGCGGCGGACGAACCCCGCGCGTCGCTGCGCCGGGGTCAATGACGGACGCGACAATGCCGTATCGCGGTCGAGCGGCAGCGCCGGGATCTGGTCGTATCCCCTGACCCTAACGACTTCCTCGACGAGATCGGCCTCGCCCTCGATATCGCCGCGCCAGGAAGGCGGCTCAGCCGCGAGGTCGCCGCCTGCTGCGCGCTCGACCGCGAAGCCGAGCGCGGTCAGGATCGCTGCACTCTCCTCGGCCGGCACCTCGAGCCCGCCGAGGGTCGCCGGCCGCTCGGGGCGCAGCACATAGCGCCGTCGCCAGTCGGGGACAGCACCGGTCGTCACGATCTCAGACGCTTGGCCACCGCAGAGGTCGAGCATCAGGCGGGTCGCGATTTCGAGCCCGTCCCTGACGAAGGCCGGGTCGAGCCCGCGCTCGAAACGATAGCGGGCGTCGCTCGAGATATTGAGCTTGCGGCCGGTCGCTGCGGTGCGCACCGGATCGAACAGTGCCGCCTCAATCAAAACCTCAGTTGTCGCCTCGGTGCAGCCGGTTGCTTCGCCGCCGATCACGCCGCCGAGGCTCTGCACCCCCGCGTCGTCAGCAATTGCTGTCATCTCGGCGACGAGCGCGTATTCCTGACCGTTGAGAGCGAGCAGGGTTTCGCCGGGCCGCGCGAAGCGCACGGTCAGATCGCCCGCGAGGCGACCGGCGTCGAAGACGTGGAGCGGCCGGTTGACGTCGAAGGTCAGAAAATTGGTGATGTCGACGAGCGCCGAGATCGGCCGCAGCCCAATCGCCTCGAGGCGGCGGCGCAGCCAATCGGGGCTCAGCCCGTTATGAACGCCGCGCAGATGCCGCCCGAGAAACAGCGGGCAGGCGGAATGGTTTTCGATATGGATACCGATCGGCGAACGGAAACAGCCCGTGACTGGCGTCGTATCGAGTGGCTTCAGACGTCCGAGACCCGAGGCCGCGAGATCGCGGGCGACGCCCCGCACGCCGAGGCAATCGGCGCGGTTCGGTGTGACCTTGATGTCGAGGACCGTGTCGCCGAGACCCGCATAGCTTGCATATTGCGCCCCGACCGGCGCGTCCTGCGCCAATTCGATGATGCCTTCGTGGTCCTCGCCGAGACCCAGTTCGTAGGTTGAGCACAGCATGCCACGCGAGGCGACGCCGCGGATCACGGTTTCCCGCAACAGGGTGCCCGTGCGCGGAATGACGGTGCCGGCCGGCGCAAACACGCCCTTCATTCCAGCGTGAGCGTTGGGCGCGCCGCAGACGATCTGTACCTGCGCCTGGCCGGTGTCGACGAGGCAGACCTTGAGCCGGTCGGCGTTGGGGTGACGTTCCGCCGACACGACCGACGCTACGGTGAAGGGCGCGAGCGCCTCCGCCCGGTTCTCGACGCCTTCGACATCGTGGCCGAGCATGACGAGCCGGTCGACGATTGCGCCGAGCGGCGCCTCGGTGTCGAGATGGGTCTTGAGCCAATCTATGGTCGTCTTCACGTCGCGGCTCCTCCCGAGAGTGGGCCGCGAACGAGCGAGGGGATGTCGAGCGGCAGAAACCCGTAATGCCGCAGCCAGCGCAAATCCAACTCGTAGAAGGCCCGCACATCGGGGATGCCGTATTTCAGCATCGCAATGCGCTCGATCCCCATGCCGAAGGCAAAGCCCTGATACTCGGCCGGGTTGATGCCGCAGTTCTTCAGCACCTGCGGGTGGACCATGCCGCTGCCGAGGATTTCGAGCCACTCGCCGTCGGCGCCGATCTTCAGCTCGCCGCCTTTGCGCGCGCAACCGATATCAACCTCGGCCGAGGGCTCGGTGAACGGAAAGTAGCTTGGGCGGAAGCGGACCGGCAGATCGTCGAGGCCGAAAAAGGCGCGGCAAAATTCGATCAGGCAGCCCTTCAGATGGCCCATATGGCTGGTCCGGTCGATGACCAGCCCCTCGACCTGGTGAAACATCGGCGAGTGCGTCGCGTCGTGATCGCAGCGGAAGGTCCGCCCGGGCACGATGATCCGGATCGGCGGCTCTTGCGCCAGCATCGTGCGAATCTGCACGGGGGAGGTGTGAGTGCGCAGCGCTAGCCGGGTGCCGTCGGGCCGTTCCGGCAGGTAGAACGTGTCGTGCTCCTGCCGCGCCGGGTGCTCGGGCGGAATGTTGAGGGCGGTGAAGTTGTAGAAATCTTCCTCGATATGCGGCCCTTCGGCGAACGCGAAACCCATCTCGCCAAATATCGCGACGATTTCGTCGATGGTCTGGCTGATCGGGTGGATACGCCCCGTTCGGGCGATCTGCACCGGGAGGGTAACATCGGCACGCTCTTGGGCGAGTTGTTCCTCGAGCGCAGAGCGGCCGAGCCGTGTCGTCGCCTCGGCGAGCGCGGCCGTAATCTGATCCTTGGCGAGATTCAACGCCGCTCCGGCGCGCCGCCGCTCCTCCGGATCGAGCTTGCCGAGCTCTCGCATCGCCAAGGTCAGCGTGCCACGGCGGCCGAGCACCTTGACGCGGATTGTTTCGAGCGCTTCCGGGGATACCGCGGACGTAATCTCCTTCACCACCTCGTCGAAATTTTCCATGAGCAGATCCTGCAACGAAAAAGGGCCGATCGATGCGGCCCTCGTCGATTGAACGCCGGTACGCCGCGTATTAGCGATTGCACCCGTCGGTAAATCGCCGGATCCAGGAGCTCATCACTCGGCCGCCTCGACCCGCGGTGCGAAATTCAGTGCTGTGCGCGCCGTAACCGCGATCGCCTGGAACGCCTCAGGCTCGCGGATCGCGAGATCGGACAGCACCTTGCGGTCGAGCTCCAGCCCGGCGAGCTTGATGCCGTGCATGAATTGCGAGTAGGTCAAGCCATGCTCGCGCGCACCGGCGTTGATCCGCTGGATCCACAAGGCGCGGAAGTCGCGCTTGCGATTACGCCGATCGCGATAGGCATAGCGCAACGCCTTTTCGACCTTTTCGATCGCGATGCGGTACGCGGTGCCGCCGCGGCCGCGGTATCCCTTGGCGAGGTTCAGAACTTTTTTGTGCCGGGCATGGGCCGTCGTCCCGCGCTTGACCCGGGCCATTGCTCAGCCTCGCAGATAGGGCATGTAGGTCAATACCAGCTTGGCGTCGCCCGGCTGTAGCATGACCTTGCCGCGCGCCTTGCGCTTCATCTGCTTGGGCTTGCTGATCAGGCGGTGACGCTTGTGCGCGACATTCATCGTGATCTTGCCGGACGCGGTGCGGCCAAAGCGCTTCTTGGCACCGCTCTTCGTTTTGAGCTTGGGCATTTCAATATCCGCGTGGAGCCGCGCCTTATATAGGCCTCTCCTGGTGAAAGCAAGCTAACCCGAAACCGGGTAGTGTCGGGGGTGGGCACAACGGATCAGCCTGATTTTGCGCCCCGCGAAGTTTCCATTGTAATTCGATTGTTAGCGCCGAAAAATTCGTTGATCGGCAACAAAAATTCCATTGATCCACCGAGTAACGAATTTCGCATCTAACCCATTGATCGGCGGCGTTGTTTTAGAGACCGAATTGGCCGCTTGGGGTCAAAAATCGCGATTTTCGCTGTATTTGGGCGATCCCGATCTCTGCCGTTGGGTCGGCCGTGTCTCGGGATCGGGGCGGACATTCCGCCTCCAAGGTCGCCACGTCAGCTCGCCAATGGGTGCGGCCGCGGGTTAGAGCCGTCGGTGAAGCGCGAGAAGCGGAAGGGTGTCGGGTCGACCAGGGTCGGGTCGCCGGCGACCATGTCGGCCACCAGCTTGCCGGCTCCGGGACCGATGCCAAAACCGTGCCCGGAGAACCCTGTGGCGATGAAGAAGCCGGGCAGAGTCTCGACCGGCGAGATTACCGGTATCGCATCGGGCATCACATCGATCATGCCACCCCAGCTCTCCGCGACGACCGCGTTGCGGAATACCGGGAAGGCCTCGGCGGTGGCAACCCGCGCGCGATCGACAACGAACCGATCTGGCTCGGGATCGAGCACACGCACCGCCTCGAAAGGCGAAGCCTCGTCCAGACCCCAGCGCCGCGGCCTGCGCCATTCCTCAACCCAGCGATTGCCGACCCGGAACCGCAGCTTCTTCCAGTGCAATCGCGCCGCCGGAAGGTAATCGAAGAACAGACGGAAGTGGTCGGGAACGAGGTCGATCGTGCGAACGCCCAAGGTCGCGACGGTATAGCCGCCGTCCATCCGCTTGCGAAAGCCGAAGAGGCCACCCGACGCGGAGATCTCCGGGCCCCCTTCGAGCGGCTCGGTCCGCATAACCGTTGCCAGCACTTTGAGCTGCGGCAGCTCGACGCCGAGGTTACCGCAGAACAGTCGGCACCACGCGCCGCCAGCGAGCACGACAGTCTCGCAGGCGATGCGGCCCTTTTCGGTGATCGCGCCCGACACGCGTCCGCCCGCGGTCTCGATGCCGCGTACCGCGCATTGGGTGACGATCGCAGCGCGATGCCGACGCGCTGCCTCGGCGATCGCCGGCGCTGCCCGCTGCGGCTCGGCCTTGCCATCGCTGGCGGTGTAGAGTGCGCCGGTCCAGCTCCCGGTTAGGCCCGGCATTAGCTCGGCCGCTTCGTTCCGGCTAATGATGCGCGTGTCCAGCTGATATTGGCGGGCATGTTCGAGCCAGGCTTCGAGCTGCCCCAGCTCGGCCTGCGTCTGGGCCAGATACATGATCCCGGCTTGGCGAAACCCGGTATCGGCCTCGACCAGCTCGTTCATGCCCTGCCACAGCCGCAGGCTCTCGATGATCAATGGGAGCTCGCGTGGATCGCGTCCCATCTTGCGGCACCAGCCCCAATTGCGGCTCGATTGCTCGCCGGCGATGTGCCCCTTCTCACAGAGGACGACCCTGACCCCCTTTTGCGCGAGGAACAGCGCCGTGCTAGTGCCGATCATCCCGCCGCCGATGATGACGACATCGGCGCGTGGCGGCAGCTCTTCGTCCGAACGGACGGGGTCAACGCGCGGGGCCATGTCAACCCGTCAGTCGATCGCAGCGTGGACTAGGTTGGCGACACGGTCGAGGCGCGCGGTATGCCACGGATCGGGCGACATGAAATTGGTGATGTAGGTGAAGGACACCCCGCTCGTCGGATCCGCCCAAGAATAGGACGTCCCGGCACCACCATGCCCAAAGGTTTCGGGCGCACCAATCGTGCCGAGGCCGCGGATCCGGTCGCTCTCGCCGCGCACATGCGGGCCGAGCCCGCGATGCATTGGAATGCCTCCCATCGCGTCGTCGCCCCGCTCCCCGGTGTGGCTGCGCGTGACATAGGCGATCAACCGGGGCGACAGCAGCCGCACGTCCCCCAGCCGGCCGCGGCCGAGCAGCATCTGATAGAACGCCGCCATCCCGCGAGCGGTGGCGTAGCCGCCGCCGCTCGGCATCCCGGCGGCCTTGAACTCCGCAGAATTGTCGCGCGGTTCCACGGCGTAGGTGTCGGCGCAGCGTTCCTGCTGGCCGGCCGGCACACCGACAAAGATGTCATTGGCGAGCCCGAGCGGTGTGAGCACCTTGTCGCGAATGACGTCGCGATAATCTTGACCCGTCACCGCCTCGATCACCATCGCTTGCGTCAAATGCGCCGCACGCGGGTGGTATTGCAGCCGTGTGCCTGGCGTCCAATCGAGCGAGAAGTCACAGACTTCGGCGCGCATCCGCGCGTGATCGGTCCAGGTCGCTTTCGTCACGTCGCCGCTCGGAAAGCCACCTTGATGCGTCATGACCTGATGCAAGGTGATCTCGCCTTTGCCACGCGCGGCAAATTCCGGCAGGTGGTCGGCAATCCGATCCATAAACGAGAGCCTGCCTTCCTCGATCAGTGCCCAGACGGCCGAGCTGGTCAGCACCTTGGTCTGGCTGAATAGGAGAAACAGCGTCTCGTCGGTTGCCGGCGCGTCACGCGGCTCGGTCTTCGCGTCGCCGTAGCTGCGGAAGAGCGCCAATTGACCATGCCGCGCCAGCGCGATCTGCGCCCCCGGGTAGCGGCCTTCCTCGATGTGCTGCCGAATCAGCCGGTCGAGATGCTGAAGCGGCTTTCCGGCAAATCCGAGGCTTGCCGGATCGCCCAACGGCAGCGGGTATTTGTCAGGCATGACTGTCTCCTTCGCAGAGGTCGGAAATCGAATGCTACATGACCATACGCAATTCGACTATTCTGTAACGAGCACCGTTAGGCTGTTGTCTAGGGAGATGAAGATGCGTGAAGCCGTTGTCGTATCTACCGCACGCACGCCGATCGGCAGAGCCTACCGGGGCGCATTCAATGATACCCAAGCGCAAGCGCTCGCCGGCCATGTTATAGCCGAGGCGGTGCGGCGCGCGGGGATCGATCCGGCCGAGGTCGAGGACGTCGTCCTGGGTGCCGCGCTCCAGCAGGGCTCGACCGGCTTTAACGTGGCCCGTCAGGCGGCGGTCCGCGCCGGATTGCCGGTCTCGGTCGCGGGGATGACGATCGATCGGCAATGCTCTTCCGGGCTGATGGCGATCGCGACCGCGGCAAAAGAGATCGTGCATGATGGCATGACGATCGCCGTAGGCGGCGGTCTGGAGTCGATCTCGTTGGTCCAAAACGACAAGCGCAACCAGTTCCGGGCGCAGGATCCCTGGCTGGTCGAGGAGCGGCCCGACCTCTACATGGCGATGATCGAAACCGCCGAGATCGTATCCGAGCGCTATCAGGTTACCCGCGAAGCGCAAGATGAATATGCCTTGCTCTCGCAGCAACGGACAGCCGCCGCCCAAACGGAAGGCCGCTTCGATCAGGAAATCGCTCCTATGCCTTCGGTAATGCGCGTCGACAACCGGGAGACCGGTGAGACCTCATATGTCTCCGTCACCCTCGACAAGGACGAGGGCAACCGGCCCTCCACGACCCTCTCGGGCCTAGCGGCTTTGAAGCCGGTGTTCCGTGACGGGCAAACCGTCAAGGAGGGCCGGTTCATCACCGCAGGCAACGCCTCGCAGCTCTCCGACGGCGCCTCCGCTTCGGTGCTGATGGAAGCCAAGCAGGCCGAACGCTACGGGCTGCAGCCGCTCGGTGCCTATCGCGGCATCGCGGTTGCGGGATGCGCCCCTGACGAGATGGGGATCGGTCCGGTCTTCGCCGTACCCAAGCTGTTGCAGCAACATGGGCTCAAGGTCGATGACGTCGGTTTGTGGGAGCTCAACGAGGCGTTCGCCGTTCAGGCCCTCTATTGCCGAAACCGGCTCGGCATCGATCCCGAGCGATACAATGTCGATGGCGGCGCGATTTCCATCGGTCACCCTTATGGGATGTCGGGTGCGCGCATGGTCGGCCATGCGCTGGTCGAGGGCAGAAGGCGTGGCGTCCGCTGGGTGGTCGTGACTATGTGCGTCGGTGGCGGCATGGGGGCCGCCGGCCTCTTCGAGGTCCTATGACGCAGTCGCGGCGCGGGAGCTAAACGAAACCGCAGACGATTGCGCTACCCGAGACCGGCTTAAGAGGAAGTCAAGGGTAGAGGTCTGGGGAGTACCGGCTTGCACGGCTCGAAGCCGCACGATCCCAGCGATTGCGCAATATCATCACGGCGCCCGTCGACAGGGAAAAATCAACAAGTCCGATAATTTTACTCTCTGTGCTACTAGATATTGATCAAACTAGTTAACAATTCCTTACCACGAAAAATTCTTCCTTTTTTACTACCCTGCTTGGGCTATTTTCGACGGCTGAAGCCAGCAACCGGAATCGATGAGCGGCTGCGTACAATTCGCGTTGATCGCCCTGTCGGTCGTTCAAACTGTCGCGATGGTGCAGGCGGGAGAACGCACGGCGATGACCGACGCGCCCATTGCCGTGGGCGAGCCAAGAAGCTCGGGTCACGGATCGATCAAAGTCATCCGACCAAGTAGCAGCGCGATGCTCGACCGGGTCACCTACGCGGTTGACGGCGCAGAATCCAGCCATGGTGAGGATCTCTCGATGTGGCGTCCCGATCCGTCCGGGCCGCAAGGACCGATGCAGGTCAGCGAGCCAGCGGCGGCCGATGTGGGCGGCGGTGATCGATTTGATTCGACCGAAAATCGCGCGATCGGCCGCGCCTACCTGGCGCAACTATATCGGCGATACAAGAACTGGCCAGATACGATTGCCGCCTACGATTGGGGCATGGGCAACGTGGATAGTTGGATCAAGGCTGGGCGCCCTGCAGATAAATTGGTAATCGGCGTCGCGGCTTATTTGCGGCGTGTGCTTCACGACAGTGGGCTGTGCAACGGCGCGACGGCGGCTCCAGTTCGGGCGCCGACGACACGGATGCTACCGGCAAACCAGAAACTGCGGGAAGTCGCGGGCGAAGCGAAAGAATCGGAGGCCGACCCTTTCGCACTGGCTGTATGCGCAGATATTGAAGCCTGGGGAGGGAGACTCGACGAGAGGGATCGATCTTTCTTCGGTGCGCAAGGCCGCTTTTATAAGAAGCTGGAAAAGGCCATGCTCCTGATCGTGCAGCACCTGCCGGCGTCGCAACCTGCCTCCCGCGGCCGCGACGATCGCGCAGCCGTTTCTTGGAACGTCGCCATGCGGCGGCGACCGTAATATGAGACAACCTCTGCGCAAAGCGTCGGATCAGGGCTTTCGCCTGCGCTCGGCGATATTTACGGCTCCGGTAGCTGCGCAATCCGCTACATCAATAAAATTGCAACGAACGAAAGATAAAACCGAGGCGTGTCAATGCCGCAGATTCATCGATCGGTCTCAACAGGTCTTCAGCTTGGCAAAATCCGGCTGGCTCGCGCAGGTGGTAGCGACACTGAAGAACTGAACAGGTGATGAAAGGCCGCATCGAGCGCTGGTCGGTTCAGACCGAGCCGGCGCCGACGTGAGCGGCGTCGATCGACGAGGGGATCTCGATGCTGGAGACCTTAGCACTTCAAGTGATCGCCGCCATCCTGGGAACGTTGAGCATCGGCGCAGCAGACTGGTTGTACCATCGAGGGCGGATTCGGCAGGCCGTGCACGCCTTGTGGGTCTCCTCTTCAAGCGCGGCGATCTGCTTACCGCTCGTCGCTTGGACGAGCATCGTATTCCTCGGCGTCGGCGTCATCAGCTGGGGGTTGGTCGGTGCATTCGGAGCGATGATGTTCCTCTGGATGTACCGCAGCCTGCTGAATGTCCCCCCGCGCAAAAGCCTCGATCCGGACAAGCCACGTTGCGCTGATCGAGCAGACCGGTTCCCCCGTCGTCAAGCATCAACGACTGATTGGTGGTCTGCAACGCTAAGGGCTGCCGAACAATCGGAAAGCGACGATCAACAGGATAGCCCAACCGAGCAACGAGAGCCCAACAATCGCCAGCGCCGCAGAGCGCAAGGAAAGCCTCTCGTCGAGTGAAGCTCTGTTGCGCGGCGAGGCCGCAGGGGTGAAAAAGTGATCGCTTCCGCGCACGGCAGGTCGATATTTGCAAAAACCTTCGCGCCTGCATTTATCACCCAATGCGGCCGGTGCATGGCTCTACCGAGGCAAATCCAGGGTATCGAGTAACGCTGGCCGAAGCTTGACACCGATTCCCGGCATTAGCGGAGCGCATCCGGTCGGTTTTGAGCCCGTCATTTCTTCGCGGCGGCGTGCTCCGCGGCATGCTCTGCCTTTGACAACGTCAGCTTTTCGGGATGAACAATAGTTTTGTTCACGGCCGCCCGTGCGGCGCTGAGACCGGGGAATTCAGTGTCGACGCCGTCGCGCTTTAGAACATAGGTAGCCGATATCGGCTTACCGCTCTCTTGGTCAGCCACCGTGCGCTTCGTGATCGTCCAGTGGACGCGACGCGTGAGATTGTCCTCGGCTGCATCAACCACGTCCTCGAAACCACGATCGACAATCGCTTCGAGCGCGTAGAGCCGTTGCTCCGGTTTCTTCCGCGGCGGGTCCCGGTCTCTTCTCTGCGGTCGCCCCTTACGAGTCGGGGGGCCGTTTCCACGTGCACGGCGGTCCGGGGAGCCCCGGTTATCGCCTACCGGTCTCCTCTCCGGCAGTCGCTCATCGCGGCTTCGGCGGTCGCGCACTCCTCGGCTTCGCGGACCTCGGTACGGCGAGCGCGGCGTTCCCGTCGGGGTACCTTCAGCGGGTGAAGCAGCGACGGTTTTGGTGGCCTCGGTTGCGCTCGCTTCGGCGGGGTGCGGCGGCCGCCGGCGGCGCCGTCTGCGACGTGGCTGTCCGTGCGGTTGGCCTTCAAGCGGCTCGCGATTATTCGGCGCCGCGCTTTGCGAAGCGCCATTCTCCTCGGCGTCATTGTGAAGTCGAGCGAAGTTCAGCGGAGTCTCCGGCTCGCCTTCCGCAGGCTGGGCTGCCTCATCTGCCTTCACCTCCGCAGAGCCTGCATCGCGGCGCGGCCCGCGATGGCGCCGCCGACGGCGGCGAGGTTGATCCCCGGGCGGTTGCGCGGCCGCCAAATCTCCGCTCTGGGAGGCGCTCTCCGCTGCCGCTGGCTGTTCAGCTTGGTCCGGACGAGTTGCCGTCGCTGCTGCCGGATCTGCCGCACGGGGTGGCCGGCGGCGGCGACGCCGCCGGCGGGGCAATCTCGGGGCTTCGTCGTGGTCCGCCGTGCGGTGCTGCGGAACACTCACGATCGAGCCGTCCTCAGCCGGTGAGGCCGGTTGACCGGAGCTCGTTCGTTCGCTCTCTTGACTTTCGGGGGGTGGAGCGCTTGGCGCCTCTGCGCTGATCAGATCGCTCGACGGATCATCGGAAGAATGTGACATCGGGGCGTTTCCTCGAGTGGTTATGCGGCCCACGGTAGATCTGAGCAAGAGGCGCGAGACCGCGGCCTTTTAGGGAGCAAGATCGAGCTGTGCAAGGGCTCGGGGGAGCTCGGCAAAATGGTCGAGGAGGGCGTCCGCGGCGAGTGATTCAGGGTCGACCCGCGCATAGCCGTAACGCATCAGTACGAGCGGGACCCCGGCTGCCCGAGCAGCGGCGGCGTCGTTTTCGTTGTCGCCGATCAGAGCACTCGCCTCAACCCGGCCGCCGAGCTCGCCGATCAGGCCGAGGAGGTGACCCGGATCGGGCTTTTTGACCGGGAAGCGGTCGCCCCCGGCGATCCCGTCGAAGAGCTCGGCCAGACCGAGGCCCTCGAGCACCGCGACCGTCGCCCGCTGCGGTTTGTTCGTGCAGATCGCAGTGCGGTAGCCCCGCCGGCGCAGGGTTGTCAGCGTCTCCGGCACCTTGGGATAGGGACGGGTCAGCCGGACTGGGTCCGCCTCGTAGATCTCGAGGAAGCGCGGCAATGCCCCTATCTCGTCGGTCGGATCGGCTCCGCTCGCCGCGAGAGCCCGGGCGACCATCGCGCGCGCACCGTCACCGATCATGCGTTTTACCTGTGGCAGCGACAGCGCGGGGTGCCCGCGCTCGCGCAGCATCTGGTTTAGCGCGGCGCGCAAATCGGGCGCGCTGTCAACGAGCGTGCCGTCGAGATCGAACACCAACAGAAAACGGCTCATCACTACCGACCCTTCATCGCCATGTTATAAGTTGGCAATGATCTTTTGGTGTAGATAGCAGTGCCGCCGCGTCTGATTGTACCATTTCCGAGCCCGCGATGAGCCAATCCCGTTTCGCCGCCATTATCCTCGCTGCCGGCAGCAGCACCCGGATGAAATCTGCGATGCCGAAGGTGATGCATCCGATCGCCGGGCAACCGATGATCGCCCATCTCCTGCAAGCGCTCGAGCCGTTGAGGCCCGCGGCGACCGTCGTCGTGATCGGGCCGCAGATGGAGGAGGTCGCCCGGACGGTGGCTCCAGCGGAGAGCGCGGTACAGGACCCGCCGCTCGGCACGGGCGATGCGGTGCGCGTTGCACTGAGAGCGCTTGCCGGCCGCCTCGCGCCGGAAGGCGATATCACCGAGGTCCTCGTGCTCTGCGGCGACACGCCCTTATTGCGCCGCGCGACCCTGGCACAGCTTTTGACAGAACAGAAGCAGGCGCCAGGCGCGATCCTTCTAGCCGGCATGCGGCCCGCGGATCCCGGCCCGTATGGCCGGCTCGTTCCGGCGCCCGACGGGAGGATCCTGCGCATTATCGAGGCGGCCGATGCTACTCCCGAGGAGTACGCTATCGAGCTCGTCTGGGGCGGCCTCATGCTGATCCAGGCGCGCCACGTCTTCGAGCTTATCGAGGCGCTCGATTGCAACAACGCGAAAAGCGAATTTTACCTGACCGGCATTGTCGGGCTGGCCAGCGACAAAGGTCTCCCGTGTCGCGCCATCGAACTTCCGGCGGAGGACGTGATAGGGATCAACACGCGCGCCGAGCTGGCCGAGGCCGAGGCGCTGATGCAATGGCGGCTGCGGCGTTCGGCGATGGATGCGGGTGTTACTCTGGTGGCGCCGGAAACCGTGTACCTCAGCGCCGATACGAGGCTTGGTCGCGATGTCGTCATCGAGCCCAACGTCACCCTCGGCCCCGGTGTTACGGTGGGAGAAGGGGCGCGGATCTGCTCGTTTTCCCATTTAGAGGGCGCTGCGGTGGGGGCGGGCGCCCGGGTCGGCCCGTTCGCCCGGTTGCGCCCGGGGGCGGTGCTGGAGGATGAGGTGCACGTCGGCAATTTTGTCGAGGTCAAGGCGGCTCGGCTGGGCAGGGGCGCCAAGGCTAATCACCTCACCTATATCGGCGACGCCGAGGTCGGCGCGCGCACCAACATCGGCGCCGGCACGATCACTTGCAATTACGATGGTTTCAACAAACACCGAACGACCATCGGCGAGGCCGTCTTCATTGGCTCGAATACGGCCTTGGTTGCGCCGGTGACGGTCGGCGACGGAGCGTATGTTGCGGCAGGCAGTGTCGTCACTCACGAGGTGCCGGCGGACGCGCTTACGATCGGGCGCGGGCAGCAAGTCGACAAGCCGGGACGCGCCGCCGAGATCCGCGCGCGATTGCGGGGCAAGAACAGCTGATGTGCGGCATCATCGGCATCATCGCCAAGGAGGCGGTGGCGCAAGGTCTTCTCGAAGGGCTGCGGCGCCTCGAATACCGCGGCTATGATTCGGCCGGTATCGCCACCCTGGTCGATGGCCATATCGAGTGCCGGCGTGCCGAGGGCAAGCTGGTCAACCTCGCCACAAGGCTCGCCCATGAGCCGACGCATGGGGTGATCGGCATCGGCCATACCCGCTGGGCGACCCATGGTCTGCCGACCGAGACGAACGCCCATCCGATCGCCACCGACCGGGTCGCCGTCGTGCATAACGGCATCATCGAGAATTTCCAGGCATTACGCCACGAGCTGACGGCCCTCGGCTACACCTTCCGAACTGAGACCGACACCGAGGCCGTAGCGATCCTGACGACGCATTTCCTGACGCAGGGCCTGTCGCCGCCGGAGGCGGTGGCGAAGACATTGGCGCGGCTCGACGGCGCCTTTGCGCTGGTCTTTCTGTTTGCGGGCGAGCACGACCTGTTGATCGGCGCCCGCCGCGGCAGCCCGCTGGCGATCGGCTATGGCGACGGCGAGATGTATTTGGGCTCGGACGCTCTGGCGCTGGCGCCGCTGACCCGCCGCATCACCTATCTCGAAGAGGGCGATTGGGCGGTCGTGAGCTCGCGCGCGGTCAAAATCTTCGACGCCGCGAACACCGAGGTCGATCGCCCGATCCGCGAGGCCGCCGCCTCGGGAGCGCTGATCGGCAAAGGCAACTACCGCCACTTCATGCAAAAGGAGATCTTCGAGCAGCCGGCAGTGATCGGCGACACTTTGCACGCGCTGGTCAACCCTGCGACCCGGACCGTGCATCTGCCTGAACTGCCCTTTGCGCTGGGCGAGCTCGAACGCTTGACGATGATCGCCTGCGGCACCGCCTACCATGCCTGTGTCGTCGCCAAGTACTGGCTCGAGCGGATCGCTCGCATCGCAGTCGAGGTCGACATCGCCTCCGAGTTCCGCTACCGCGCCCCGGCGATGCCGCGCGGCGGTGCGGCGATGTTTGTCTCGCAATCGGGCGAGACGGCCGACACCTTGGCGGCGTTGCGTTATGCCAAGGCGCAAGGCCAAAAGATCATCGCAATCGTCAACCAGCCGGAAAGCTCGATCGCCCGCGAGGCCGACATCCTCTTACCGACCTTGGCCGGCCCCGAGATTGGCGTCGCCTCGACCAAGGCGTTTACGACGCAGCTCGCGGTCCTGGCCTGTTTTACGGTGGCCTTGGCCCGGGCGCGGGGTGCGATCGGCCATGCCCGCGAGGCCGAGCTGGTCGCCGCCCTGACCGAGATCCCGTCACGGGCGAGCGAGGTGTTGAACCACGACGAGCGCATCCGCGCGATCGCGGCCGAGATCGCCGAGGCGCGCGACGTGCTTTATCTCGGCCGCGGCAGCGCCTTTCCGCTGGCCCTCGAGGGTGCCTTAAAGCTGAAGGAAATCTCCTACATCCATGCCGAGGGTTATGCGGCAGGCGAGATGAAGCACGGGCCGATCGCGCTGATCGACG
Source organism: uncultured Alphaproteobacteria bacterium (assembly GCA_963703745.1). Taxonomy (GTDB): domain Bacteria; phylum Pseudomonadota; class Alphaproteobacteria; order ATCC43930; family CGMCC-115725; genus AP-15. The sequence continues at coordinate 924,369 of CAVPFL010000007.1, forward strand.
AGGCCGTGCCGGTCATCGTGCTGGCCCCGCATGACGATCTCTTCGAGAAGACCCTCGGCAATGTCGAGGAGGTCATGGCCCGCGGCGGCCGCGTCGTGATGATCTCGGACGCGGCCGGGGTTGCCCAACTCGAGGACCGGCTCGCTTTTGGGATCGCGGTGCCGCGCTGCGACCCGTTTGTCGCACCGTTGCTCTATGCGCTCCCAATCCAGCTGCTGGCCTACCACGTCGCCGTCCTCAAAGGGACCGACATCGACCAGCCCCGCAACCTGGCCAAGAGCGTCACAGTCGAATAGGGCGATTAGCCGAAAGCGGGCGGCCGAGCCTTTTGCGCGAAATCGAGACCGTCGAGCAGATTGTAGGCCTGCGCGTCGCGCTGCTGCAGCGGCTGCAGTCCGAAGCGCGCCTCGATCAGGGCCAGGATCGAAGTGGTGTCGGCAACGCGCTGGTCGATGTAGCCGCGCCGCGCCCAGGGGCTGATCAGCAATGCCGGCACGCGGGTGCCACAGCCATAGGCGTCGGGGTTCGGCGGCGCCACATGGTCCCAGAATCCGCCGCCTTCGTCGTAGGTGATGACGACGGCACTCTTTTCCCATAAGCGGCTTTCACCGAGCGCCTTTAAGAGCCCGAGTACCCATTCTTCGCCCCAGCGCGGCGCCGAGTTCGCCGGGTGCTCGTCGCGCCCGCCGGTCGCCTTAAGAAAGCACACGGACGGCAGCCGGCCGGTCGTCAGATCCTCGAGGAAATCCGCGCTGTCCCGCATACGGCCGGCCTCGACATTGGCAAACCAGCTCGGGAAGTACTGGAACGGGTTGTGGTGCGGCAGATAGAGGGTGGGCGTGTCGACGACGACCGAGCCGTCGCCGGCGTCGAAGGCCGTCTTCGTCGCCCACGGTTTGACCGCGTTCCAGCCCTCGTTGTACCAGGCCCAGGAGAGCGAAGCGGCGTCGAGCCGGGCGCCGATGTTCGGATAGGTCTGTTCCGCCGGCGGCGGGCACAGATCGATCAGTCCCATAAAGGTTTCGGTCGGCCCGTTGACCGGCGGCACGTCGTTGATCAGAACCCCGTTCTTGTCATAGGGCTTGTCGAAAACCGGCGGGTCGAGGCTGCCGGTCTTGGCCGCGGGCGGCTTTGACCACATTGCCGAGCGCGCTGCCACCAGATAGAGCGCGTTGCCGGTCGAGCCGCCCGACATCGCCTGAAAGAAATGGTCGAACAGCACGTATTCATCGGCCAGATGATGGTAGCCGGGCAGATCCTCGCGCGTATAGAAGCCGAGCACGGCGCCGGATGGTGTCGACTCGGCGAACATCATCTGGGTCGGGTCGCCACCGGACTCCTTGTCGAAGAAGACATGCTTGCCGGACAGAGCGAGCGCCACGAAGCGGTCCATCTGCCCGTGGTTTATCTGCGCGAACATGCGGAAGAAGTGGTGCATCGGGACCCACGGCACGTTGTCGCCGACTGCGATGTACGGGCTGAGGTGAAACGGCCGGTTGTCGATCGATGCACTGGCAAAGCCGGGGAGCTGCCAGGGCAACGGCAGATGGTCATAGGGCACGCCGGCCGCGTTCTTCTGCAACCCGGTAAAGCGCGGATCGACCTGCCCGTCTCGGCCCAGAAGGCCCTCTACCGCACCGCCGCCCGGCGGCTGGTATGCCCCGAAATAATGGTCGAAGCTGCGGTTCTCCTGGTAGATCACGATGATGTGGTCGATCTTTTCGCGCAGCCCCCGGAGGTCGGGAGCCCCCGGGGCTGCCGCTCGCACCGGCGGGCCGAAGCGCGCGTTGAGGAGCGCCGCGGTCCCGGTCGCTGCGACTGATTTGAGAAAACGCCGGCGGCTTAGCCTGAGCATGGTCATCATTCCCCCAGGTGCCGCGGTAAACGGCACCTCCGCGAATATCACCGTTTGATGACAGTTGTGCGAAGCTGCGACGTTGGGCGGCCCTGGGTCTGGCGAAGAGTGTGACGGTCGAATAGAGGGGCATCGCGTCACACGGGAAAAACCGCGAAAAAGCCCAATTCCGCCCGCATAATCGGCCCTATCGTCGGTGATAATACCTCTCGATTCAGACACTTACGTTTCCGTTCCCGGTTCGGGCGAACCGGGAATTCAGCTGCTGCAGAACCGGGAAAAATACCGATAACCGGGAAATAACCGGGAAGCGAGCTATTGCGCGGGCAACCCGCCGAGGAAACGGTCGAGCGCCGCCAGCACAACCGGTTCCACGAGGGTCGGCGCATGGCCGATCCCAGGCACCCTGACAAGCTCGCCGCGCGGCAACACGTCGACCATGCGCCGCGCCTGCGCCTCGGAGAGCACATCGCTGTCGGTGCCCCACACCACCAGGGTCGGGCAGGGCAGAGCCTGCAACGCCGGCCACAGCGGCGGCCGCACCGGCGCTCCGCGCTCGACCCGCTGCCGGATATAGGCCGGATCCATCTTCCACCCCCATTTGCCGCCCGCACCCCGCCGCAAGACGCCGAGCGCCAATTCCCGCTGGTCCTCGGCACTGCGCGCGGCGAGGATCGGCGACATCGCGCGGCGGTACGCCATCGCCTCTTCGAGGCTCGCGAACTCGTCCGGCCGGCTGCCGACCATCTGGGTGATGCGCTGGGTCCCGGCCTCGGCGTCGGGTCCGATGTCGTTGATCACCAGTCCCAAGAGCCGCTCGGCGTGCTCGGCGGCATAGGCCATTGCGATGATGCCGCCCATCGAGGTGCCGATCAGGATGAACTTATCGAGATCGAGCTGGCGGGCGAACCCCGCCAGGTCGCTCGCCTGATCTATGTAGCGGTAGGCCCCGGTCGGCGACCAGGCGCTTTCGCCGTGCCCGCGCACGTCGAGGGCGAGAATGCGATAGCGGTCTTGCAAGTTCCGAGCGAGCGCGTTGAACGCGTCGGCACTCCCGGTATAGCCGTGGACGCAGACAATGGGCGGCGCATCGGCCTTGCCCCATTCGAGGTAATGCAAGGCAAGATCGTTGATCCTCAGCGTCTTGCTCAGGGGTTGCGTCGGGTTCGCCATTAGGGACAGCCTTTCGTCCAGTTTCGCGCCGGTGCGCAATCTTGCCAAAGATCGGGCCCAGCCGTACCTATGAATTATCCGAGCGAGGGAGGAATGCCGTGAAGCTCCAGGATCCGAAGCTCTTCCGCCAGCAATGCTACATCGACGGCGCGTGGGTCGACGCGTTGAACCGCGGCACGATCCCGGTCACCAACCCGGCGACCGGCGAGACCTTGGGCACCGTCCCGCGGATGGGTGCCGAGGAGACCCGCCAGGCGATCGAGTCGGCCGACCGTGCGTTGCCGGCCTGGCGCGCCAAGACCGCCAAGGAGCGCGCCCAGATCCTGCGCAAAATGTACGACCTGATGATGGCGAACCAGGAGGATCTCGCCACCCTGATGACTGCCGAGCAAGGCAAGCCGATGACCGAGTTGCGCGGCGAGATCGCCTATGCCGCGGCCTTCATCGAGTGGTTTGGCGAGGAAGGCAAGCGCGTCTATGGCGACACGATCCCGGCGCACGCCGCCGACAAGCGCATCGTCGTCACGAAAGAGCCGATCGGCGTGTGTGCTGCGATCACGCCGTGGAACTTCCCGGCGGCGATGATCACCCGCAAGTCCGGCCCGGCCTTGGCGGCCGGCTGCACGATGGTGTTGAAGCCGGCGACCGCCACCCCGTTCTCGGCATTGGCCCTGTGCGAACTGGCCGAGCGCGCCGGCGTGCCGAAGGGTGTCTTCTCCTGCGTCACCGGGCCGTCGAACGAGATCGGCGGCGAGCTGACCTCGAACCCGGCCGTCCGCAAATTGACCTTCACCGGCTCGACCGAGGTCGGCAAATTGCTGATGCAGCAATGCGCCGGCACGGTCAAGAAAGTCTCGCTGGAATTGGGCGGCAACGCCCCGTTCATCGTCTTCGACGACGCCGACATCGAGGCTGCGGTCAAGGGAGCGATCGCCTCCAAATATCGCAATGCCGGGCAGACCTGTGTGTGCGCCAACCGGATCCTGGTGCAGGACGGCGTCTACGACGCATTCACCAAGCGCCTGGCCGAAACCGCCGGTGCGATGAAAGTCGCCGATGGGTTCGAGCCGGGTGCGGTGATCGGGCCACTCATCGACATGAAGGCGGTCGAAAAGGTCGAGGCGCACATCGCCGATGCGGTCAAGAAAGGCGCCAGGGTCGTGACCGGCGGCAAGCGCGCAGCACAAGGCGGCAGCTTCTTCGAGCCGACCGTGCTGACCGATGTGACGACCGACATGGTCATCACCAAGGAGGAGACCTTTGGCCCGGTCGCGCCGCTCTACCGCTTCAAGAGCGAAGCCGACGCGGTCAAGATGGCCAACGACACCGAATTCGGTCTCGCCTCCTACTTCTACAGCCGCGACATCGGCCGCATCTGGCGCGTCGCCGAAGCCCTCGAATACGGCATCGTCGGCATCAACGAGGGCATCATCTCGACCGAGATCGCCCCCTTCGGCGGCATGAAGGAAAGCGGCATCGGCCGCGAAGGCTCAAAATACGGCATCGAGGAATTCCTCGAAGTCAAATACCTCTGCATGGGCGGCATCGACCGGTAAATCTGCAATGAGCGCGCCGGCACGATGAACCGATGGAGTTTATCGTTGTCGGCGCGCCGCGCAGCGCCAATGCCAATACACGCTCGCGGCGGCGATGGCGCGAGCGTGTGGCACGAGCTGCCCGTGAACGCCTGCAAGAAGAGAGTGGGCTGACGGATCAGGACATCTCTGTCTTGATCATCTATTTCTATCAGGGCGAAACGTCCCTGGATGTTGACAACATAGCGAAATCTCTCCTTGACGGTCTCAAGGGCATTCTTTTCCGGGACGACCAGCAGGTGTCGGAGCTTCTGGTTCGCAAAAGCCGGTTCAGCGCCGGGTTATCGCTGACCGGAGCGAGCTTATATTTGTTGAATGCGATCGAGCGCATGTCGCAGGCAGGCTCCGATTTTGTCTACGTGCGCGCCGATCCGGCGCCCGACCATGGCAGGATACCATGAGTGCCAACGCTGACCTCATCACGAGTGAACGCGAAACGATCAAACAGTATGCTGACTGGTATTCGCAGCAAGGTTACCAAGTCTCTGTGGCCCCGCCGCCCCGAGAACTACCCGAATTCTTGCGCACGCTGGCACCGGACCTTATCGCCCATCGGGACGGCGAAAATATTGTCGTCGAGTTCAAGACCTCTTCACCGGCGAGTTTCGAACAGATCCAACATCTTGCGAGGGCATTAGAGCATCGGGCCGGCTGGAAACTTCAAGTTGTATACGTGGATCTTGCTGACCCCGAATGGGAACCGCCCTCGCTGTTGCCGGAGACCGCCGACCTTCTCGCCCGCCTGGGCTCTTTGACCGGTGCGGACAAAGATGAGGATCAGATCCGCCTGCAGTTCGTATTGCTGTGGTCGATAATGGAGGCGGCGGCCCGCCATCGGCTCTCGTCTCTTAAAATCTCGCCAACGCGCCGCATTTCCTCATCAGCTCTCCTGAAAATGCTGCTGACCGAGGGAATCATCGAGGAAGATCGTTATGCTGTGTTGCGCCGCGGCTTGGCGGTTCGTAATGCCATCGCTCACGGTTTTCTCAACCAGCCTGTGGATGCGGCCCTGTTCGAGGAACTCCGCCGGTCCGCTAGAGGTCTGCTCCGCGGGGGTGTGACCGCATCGGCCGACGCCTCGTAAGCGCCTGCATGGGAAAATCCATGACCGATCCGAACGCTCAGACCAAAATGAAGGCCCTCGTGGCGTCACGGCTCTTGCTGGGTGACATCAACGACTGGAAGACCTTCGAGCGGGAACGAGACACCGCCGAGAAGGTTGCGAACCGCCACACCGCCCGCAGTGTTTCATCCCAGGTCGGGCGAAGCTACCGCGAGCTTTCCACCGAGACGCAGAAGTTCATCACCAAGAACTTTGCCCGCTGCGACTACGATGGCCTAGCTCGCCTTTGCGATGCAGTGAAATCCGGTATTGGCCTGTATCTTCGGCTGGACGAATTCGAGAAATCTTTCTTCGCCTTGGCCGAGCCAGTGAAGCGTCGCTTCCCATTTTACGCCCATGTCAGCATTTCCACTTATGGATTGCAGTTCGAGTTTCCAGAGCATCATTTTATAAGCGACATGGACGCGGCATTCGAGGATTTGAAGGAAACGCGTCAGCGAATTGACGTCCTCGGGGTGACTGACATGAACATGAAGGGCAAGCGCGATGACATTGCGCCTCTCATTGGCAGGGAAAAATTTATTAGCCGCAGCATGGTGAGCGCCTCGTTTAGTTTGGTCGAGGCATTCCTGAGTGGCCTGTTCTTTACCGCTCTTAACGCAAACGCTCTGGGGAGGTTGCCGTGCGACGAGCAGCTGTTGATCTATGCGAAGAACAAGGAGAGTGCCGCGTTGAGGGACCGCGTTGATCGAATTGTTAGGTTTGCCTCATCAGGCACGGCGGACGGCCGATCTGATCCGTTCAAGTCGTTCATCGAGGTCGGTAAACATTACCGGGATGCCATCCACCACACGACCCCATTTGGGCGGAAGGACTTTGAGGCCGGTCAGCGGCTCCTCGCCTTATACGAAGTGAAATCCAACGTGGCTATACGATGCGCTCTCCTATCACTCGATTCTGTGGTGACCATATCGCACTGGATCTACGGCGATGAAGACGCGAACGAGATAGCCGACAACTGTCAGAGGCTGCGCGAGAAAATTATGAGCTATTCGTTGGAGCAAGGTCTAGCGACAGCCAGCTAGAACGCTTCTATTGCTCATACCGAACGTCGGTTTGGGTTATGGGCGGACGAAACCTAAATGGGTATCGGAGTGCTGGATCTGCATGTTCCCGTTTGTCACCGCCCCAGTGAAGATCGGCGGCGAGCTGACGGCAAACCCGACCGTCCGCAAGCTGACCTTCACCGGCTCGACCGAGGTCGGCAAATTGCTGATGCAGCGATGCGCCGGCACGGTCAAGAAATTGTCGCTCGAATTGGGCGGCAACGCGCTGTTCATCGTCTTTGACGACGCCGACATCGAGATGGCGGTCAAGGGTGCGATCGCCTCGAAATATAGGAACGCCGGCCAGACCTGCGTGTGCGCCAACCGCATCCTGGTGCAGGACGGCGTTTACGACGCCTTTACCAAGCGCCTCGCCGAGACTGCCGGTGCCATGAAGGTCGCCGACGGGTTCGAGCCGGGTGCGGTGATCGGGCCGCTGATCGACATGAAGGCGGTCGAGAAGGTCGAGGCGCACATCGCCGACGCCGTCAGGAAGGGCGCCAAGGTCGTGACCGGCGGCAAGCGTGCCGCCCAGGGCGGCAGCTTTTTCGAGCCGACGGTATTGACCGATGTGACGACCGACATGGTCATCACCAAGGAGGAGACCTTTGGCCCGGTCGCGCCGCTCTACCGCTTCAAGACCGACGACGAGGCCATCAAGATGGCCAACGACACCGAGTTCGGCCTCGCCTCCTATTTCTACAGCCGCGACATCGGCGCATCTGGCGCGTCGCCGAGGCCCTCGAATACGACATCGTCGGCATCAACGAAGGCATCATCTCGACCGAGATCGCCCCCTTCGGCGGCATGAAGCAAAGCGGCATCGGCCGCGAAGGCTCAAAATACGGCATTGAGGAATTCCTCGAAGTCAAATACCTCTGCATGGGCGGCATCGACCGCTGAGCACTGGGTGAAACGCGCCGGCCAGGATCGGGTATGACCGAAGATCAGGTTATGGCAATTTTGGCGCGCGCCGACCTGGCCGGAGGACAGGCAACTGGAGTTGGCCGAGCTTGCGCTCGAAATAGAGGCAGAACTCGCCGGACAGGGCTCGAGGCGACACGAGCTGGATGAGTGCACTTTAGGTTTTCAACAAGGCCGCTGTGGACGTCGCCCGCTGGGTGATGCCGCGAATTTGGAAAACGAGGACGCCGGCGCACATGATCTCGATCGCCATTGAGACGACGGGGATTAGAAATTCGGCGGACAGTTGCGTTCCAGGCAACCGAAGCGCTGTCAGCAGGCCATCGCTGATCACCGATACGATGAGTGCACTCGTCGCCGCTGTGCAGAGGAGAAGGAAACGACGAAGCTCCTTGCGGTATACCGTATAGACCGCTGTGGGAATACGGCAGCTGCTGATATACAGCCAGCCCCCTATCCCGATAATGACCGAAAGCCAGAATGCGTAACGGTCGATCGAGCCGACGATCCCACAGACTGCCTGTATATCGTCACTGATGGCACACTGCGTCACATACCATGCCACGCGGGCCTTCATGGCAATGAAGACGCCGGCGATTACCAGAATGATGGCGGCGCCTACTTGCCTGGTCTGCTTCGCAAGCGAGACCATGGCGAACTCAGCCGCGATGGCTTGAGGATCGCCGAAATTCGCAATCGCACGGCGCTCTACCTCGGGTCCATCGCCCGCCGGATCGGCAGCCACGGCCTGGCGCAAATGGTCTTCGACCTCTTGCCGCACGCGTCCTGATAACGATCGATCGAAACTGAGCGCACCCACGAGCGAGTCGAGATAGTCAGAAATCACGCCGGCCTCCCCTGTGGCCGGGTTCCTGCAAGGAGACCGCCAATGGCGGCAGAGAACTGCTGCCAGACCGCGCGCCGTTCGGCGAGTGCGTGCTCGCCGCGTCGGGTCAATGAATACACCCGCCGCCGTCGCCCGGATTCGGCGGTCACCCAGCGACTGACAAGCAGGTCCGCTTGCTCGAGGCGATGCAGCGCGGGGTAAATCGTTCCCTCCGGGAGGTCGAACGCCTGGCCGCTCTTGCGTTTGATTTCCTCGATCACCGCATAGCCATGCGCCGGGCCAGCCGACAGTGCGGCGAGCACGATCATGTCGAGATGCCCCTTGAGCATTTCGCCTTCCATGCCTTGCACCACTATGCTTTGCTGACTTGGGGGTCAAGTCGCAATGGGCCGGCGAACCGTCGGGGGCGCCCGGTGCTCGGGATCGCGCGCAATGGCGCAGTTCAGCCGAAATCGCCGAGTTGCGCTGCCGAACCGGTTCCGAGTTTGTTGACGCGACAGCCTACCTGCTGCGCGGTACAAAGACTTGACCACCGACACCCCAGCCGCCCTCCGCTGTTTCGAAAATCTGCACCCAAAGTTTCTTGGCCTGATCAGGTGGCAGCTTGGTGGTGTTGAGCAGCACGTCGGTCACACCTTTTATCATAGCGCTTTTTTGCTCAAGCGTGAGGGCGCCCGCAGGAACATGAAGCTCCACCAGCGGCGCGCCGAAGTTTCCCGGAACGGTATCGGCGAGAACGCTCGGCGCGCCGGCTAAGGCGCCGGCCGCAACCGTTGCTGTCATCAGGAGGTCCCGGCGACTCAATCCGTCGGTGCTGCCCGGCAATTTCGCATCCTCGTTCGACCCATTGTCGATCTCCATAGCACAACCTCATGGCAATAATGGCGCACTCCCAGTGCGAAAGAGTATGGGGCGGACGCTAGGTCGGCGCGTAGACGGTGCCGGCATCGCCCCAATGGCCGGACGGGACCTCGTTGATCAGCACGTATGTCTGTCCATTTGGGGGCCGTTTTTCGACGCTATTTATGACATCGTGGATGCCTTTGACGATCTCGCGCCGCTGATCCGGCGTGAGCGTCCCTTCGGGTACATAGACTTTGGCGACCGGCATGACGACTCCTCTTTCATCGGGACCATGATGCCTAGTCATATTATGCCTAGGGTTACGAGGTGTCAAGCCCAGACTAGAGCGGGCGTTAAGCGCCTCACCAAGACCGCCGGCACCACAGGGTCGCCGACGGCTGCGAGCCGGGTGCCGTGATCGGGCCCTTGATCGACATGAAGGCGGTCGAGAAGGTCGAGGCGCATATCGCTGATGCCGTCAAGAAGGGCGCCAAGGTCGTCACCGGCGGCAAGCGCGCCGCGCAGGGCGGCAGCTTCTTCGAGCCGACGGTGCTGACCGACGTGACGACCGACATGGTCATCACCAAGGGGAGACCTTCGGGCCCGTCGCCCCACTCTACCGCTTCAAGAGCGAGGAGGACGCGGTCAAGACGGCCAACGATGCCCCCACCCTAACCCTCCCCGCTCGCGGGGGAGGGTTAGGGAGGGGGGCGCCTCTGGCGGGTGGCCGAAGCGCTCGAATACGGCATCGTCGGCATCAACGAGAGCATCATCTCGATCGCCCCCATTCGGCGGCGGGAACTAGGGTTTGGACGCCAGATCGGGCTTGTCGGCATTGAGATCGACCGGCACCGAGACGTGTTCATGGACGATGAACCAACGGCCCCGGATCTTCTGGTAAACGTCGGTAACCCGTACAGTGAGGTCGAGTTTCTTGCCCTGCTTGTCGGTGCCGGCCACGCGCTGAATACTGTGACTATAGGCGAGGTTGCGATCGGCGCCGATGTCGAGGTCGGTCAGCTCGACTGTAATCGGGCCGTCGAAATTGCCGAGAAAGGTTTGCCAGTCCTTGCGGTAGGCCGCGGCGCCGACATATTGCCTCGGCGGGACGACGTCGAACACGACCACGCCTGGCCGGGGACGTACAGCTTCATGATGGCGTCGACGTCTTTCGCCTTGAACGCGGCGACAAATCGATCTTCGAGGGCGCGGATATCGGTCCCGGCGTCGGCCCAGGCCGGGGCGCCAAATGTCATGATCGAAAGGACGAACAGGATTGCGCACGCCGCAGCTCCGGCCTTCACCTGGTCCACCGTTGCCTCCTTCTAGCAATTGCGTCATTAGGGTCGCGCCATATTAACGCGATCGATGGAGCGCGAGCCCGGAAAAGTGGAGCTTCGGGTCGCGATAGTCGGCGGCTGCGTCCCGGTCGAGAAGGTCGAGGCGCAGCTGACTTGACTGCGCGGACGGGATATCCTACGTATATCCCGATGCCAAGTGGAGAGGGCGATGCAAGTGCAGGTCGCACGGTGGGGTAACAGCCTTGGTCTGCGCATTCCCAAGGATATTGCGCTTCGAGCGGGCCTGCGCGAGGGTGCGCGGGTCGATGTAGAGGCTGAGGGCGACCGTATCATCATTTCTCCGGCTCGCCCGCGCTATGTCCTCGCCGACCTGTTGAAGGGGATGACCCCAGAGGCAATGCGACAGGCGTTCGATTGGGGACCTGACAAGGGTCGCGAGATCGTCGAATGAGGTGATGGCCTACGCACCGGAGGCGGGTGATCTCGTCTGGACCGATTTCGATCCACGTGTCGGTCGCGAGCAGAGCGGTCGACGCCCCGCGTTGGTCGTCTCACCAGCCGACTTTTGCCGGGTAACGGAGTTCGCGATCGTCTGCCCGATTACCTCGCGCGTTCGCCCCTTTGGCACCAGCGTTGTGCTGCCGATGGGGCTGCCGGTTTCCGGAGAGATCTTGACCAGCCACGTGCGGAGCATCGATACGCTGGCGCGCCCGATCAGCTACGCCGGAGCTGCCGTTCCCGCAGAAATTCTGCACGAAGTTCGCATGAAATTGGCGGCCCTGATAGGTCTCTAGCGCAATTTTCGTCGCGTTGCGCCCGGCGCAACGCCGGCCAAACCTGCATCTGCGCCAACCGGATTTTGGTGCAGGATGGCGTCTACGACTCGTTCACCAAGCGGCTGGACAAAACCGCCGGTACGATGAAGGTCGCCGCCGGGTTCGGGCTGGGTGCAGTGATCGGGCCGCTGACCGACATGAAGCCGGTCGAGAAGGTCGAGGCGCACATCGCCGACGTGGTCAAGAAAGGCGCCAAGGTGGTGACCGGCGGCAAGCGCTCGGTACTCGGCGGCACCTTCTTTGAGCCGACGGTATCGACCGATGTGACGACCGACATGGTCATCACGAAGGAAGAGACCTTTGGCCCGGTGGCGCCGCTCTACCGTTTCAAGACCGAGGAGGACGCGCTCGAGATGGCCAACGACACCCTCCCCCTCCCCCGCTTGCGGGGGAGGGGGAGGGAGGGGGTCGCCTCCTATTTCTACAGCCGTGACATCGGCCGCATCTGGCGCGTCGCCGAGGCCCTCGAATGCGGCATCGTCGGCATCAACGAGGGCATCATCTCGACCGAGATCGCGCCCTTTGGCGGCATGAAGGAAAGCGGTATCGGCCCCACCTAATGGTCCACTGGGGCTCGAAATACGGCATCGAGGAATTCCTCGAAGTCAAATACCTCTGCATGGGCGGCATCGACCGCTAACGCGGTGGCATGCGTCGGAGCGGGGAGAGCCGTGCCTCTCGTCCCCCACGCAACCTGGCTCTAGCCGGAACCTCCGTCCGCGCAAAACTGAGCAGCGCAACTTAGGTCTTCACTCGAAGGATTTCGATAGTGCCAGCCGTGCCAGGCCCTATTCATCGAAGGCTGTCTTAGTTTTTAGGCGATTGCGAACCCTTTGACAGCACAGATGCTGGGTCTAATGCGCTAATGGTCGAGCCGGCTTGCTCGCAAGGTGGTAGACGCTTTGCTTTTTGTAGGGTCGAGACGTAGATGATGAGGAAACCCGCTAGCTAGCTGCTCGACGGAAGCGTCTGAAAAATGGTATCTTGTCGAGCATCGCCCTGACGAGCCTGAAAATCGCGCTCGAGCGATCGAGGACCTGGAGAATTCTGTCCTCGTGCGTGAGCTAGGTCACACACCTACGGGCGAATATTTTTTGAGGTACGTGTTCCGGCGCTGTGCGCTCAGGAGGCACCGGACCGATGAAGACCTGTCCCTTTTGTCGCGAGGAAATACGCGACGATGCCATCAAGTGCCGCTATTGCGGCTCGTCCTTGTTGTCCCCACAGCCATCAGCGGATAAGTCCGGGCCGGTTCCTGGCACCGCCGCCAATCAAGTTATCTATGTCCTCGATCAGGGATTGGTCCGTTTCGCGAAATTTGCGCTCGCCATCTTGGCCCTGTTTGTCACAGTAGGCGCTGCGCTCTACGGCTTCGACATTCAAAAGGGCGTCGATAAAGTACGGGAAGGCGTCGATAAGGTGCGTGATTCGGAAGACTCGGTACAAAAGATGATCAAGGAGGTCGAGAAGACTGCAGCAGGTGTCGAGGTGTCCAAGCAGAGGATCATCGAAACAGAAAATAAGGTCGGACAACTACGGGACGAGGCGCAGGCGCTGGTCGATTCGATAAACGCCAACAAGAGAGAGGTCGATGTCTTTGTGGCGCGCATCAACTCTAGCGGTCAAGGATCGTTGCAGACGGCTACTGTGATCGCGGGAGCACCGATCCCTCCTCAGTCGGGACGCCCCTGGTTCACCGCTCTTGAGCTCGCTCAGCTGTACGACATGCCTAAGAATATTGATGGGGCCGGCCAGACCATCGGGCTGATCGAATTGGGCGGTGGTTTCCAAGAGTCGGACCTCGATCTGTATTTCAGCAAACTCAACATCGCGAAGCCACACGTGGATTCAGTTTCCGTAGACGGAGCTAACAATCTACCAGACAAGTCCGGCGCTGATGGTCAGGTCACCCTCGATATCGAAGTGGCGGGCGCAGTCGCTCACGGGGCCAGCATCAAATCGTATTTTGCCCCCAATACCGATACCGGGTTCGTCGATGCTGTAAAGCAGGCCGTCAAGGATAAAGTGACTATAATCTCGGTTTCTTGGGGGCAACCCGAAAGCTCCTGGAGCAAGCAGGGAATCATCGCGCTCAATTCTGCTTTGAACACCGCCGCTCTGCAGGGGATCACGGTTCTCTGCGCCGCCGGTGATTCGGGCGCCAGCGACGGCTTACATGATGGCAAGCTGCACGTGGATTTCCCCTCCTCCAGTCCTTGGGTTCTTGCCGTGGGAGGAACCAAGCTGAAGGCTTCAGCAGGCAATGCCGCAACCGAGATCGTTTGGAATGACGGGTCAAGCGGGACCGGCGGAGGCGTGAGTGAACTGTTTCCGCTCCCCGATTGGCAGTCCGGTGTGGGCGTACCAATCCGGAAGAACGGCCAGAAGGGAAGAGGCGTTCCGGACGTTGCTGCGAACGCCTCACCCGAGAGCGGGTATTTTGTTGTACTACATGGTGAGCCGACCATTCTCGGTGGCACTGCTGCAGCGACGCCATTCTGGGCAGGCGTGATTGCCCTGATAAATCAGGGACTGGGCCGCAATCTCGGATACGTCAATCCAACCTTATACAAAGCCGTCGGCGCGACCGACGCTTTTCGCAGGATAACCCAGGGCAACAACGGAATTCCTAATGTAATCGAAGGGTACTCTGCAGGACCCGGGTGGAGTCCCGTCGCCGGGTGGGGCAGCCCCTCTGGCAGCAAACTCCTCGAGGCATTTCGATCGCATTCGTAAAGGTAGCGACACCGAATCCGGTCGCAACATCGGCCGCATCAGATGCGTCGCTCAGGTGCTTTATGGTTAGCATCAACGACGACCAAGATCGCCAATTCACGAGCGGCTTGACCGGACCTTTGCGGCGCTCGTCGACCCGACGCGGCGCGCGATCCTCACAAGGCTCGAGCGCGAGCACGGCGTCTCGGTGAGCGAACTGGCGCGGCCGTTCGCGATCAAATTGGCGGCGGTGATGAAGCATCTCGAGGTACTCGACGATGCCGGGCTGATCACGCGATCGAAGATCGGGCGGACCGTGACGGTGCGGCTCTCCCCGGAGCCCATGAAGGAAGCCATCGATTGGCTGCGTCGCTACGAGCGCTTCTGGTCGGCCAGCCTCGACCGGCTCGCGGCTTATGTCGAGGGCAAGGAAGCCGAAACGCAGGAGAAAGGTCGATGACCAGCCTCACCATCGTGCGCCGCATCCGAGCACGGCCGTCGCTCGTCTTCGACGCGCTGACCACGCCGGGGGGCATCGCCCGCTGGTGGGGGCCCGACGATGGCCCTGTCCTGCTGGCCGAGACCGATCTGCGCGTCGGTGGCCGCTACCGGGTCCGCTTCCGCATGCTCGATGGCACCGAGCATGAGAGCAGCGGTGAATATCTCGAGGTCGTGCGACCCGAGCGGCTGGCGATGAGCTGGCGCTGGGCGGGCGGCGAGGAGGATCCCGGCGAGTCGCTCGTCGAAATCGATCTTCGGGTCATTGCCGAAGGCACCGAGGTCACCTTCACCCATTCGCGCCTGCACGACGAGGAGACCCGGCGCAGCCACGAGGCCGGTTGGAACGGCGCGCTCGACAAGCTGGAACGTCACTTTCTCACCTCATCGAAAGGAGAAACCCAATGATCACACTAACCGCATTCCGCTCGGTGCCGCCCTTCGCACAGGGCCTGGTGCGCGACGTTCGTGTGCGCTGGGCGCTGGAAGAGGCGGGAATCCCCTATCAGGAGAAACTAGTGCACTGGCTCAAACAGATGGTACAGGGAGGCGCTCGAGTTTGGCCAGGATAGCGTCGGCGGATTTGGTCCAGACGAACGGTTTGGCATTGGTATTGTGCTCGGCGAGATAAGCGTTGATGGCGGTCTGCAGGTCGGCGATCGAACGAAAGACGCCGCGGCGGATGCGTTGACGGGTCATTTTGGAAAAGAAGTTCTCGACCGCGTTGAGCCAGGAGGCCGAGGTCGGGGTGAAGTGGAAGGTCCAGCGCGGATGGCGCGACAGCCAGGCCAGCACTTTGGGATGCTTGTGGGTGGCGTAGTTGTCGAGCACCGTGTGGATCAGTTTGCCGGCCGGGACCTCGCGCTCGACGGCATTGAGGAAGCGGATGAACTCGCTGTGGCGGTGGCGCTGCATACAGCGGCCGATCACCGTCCCGTCGAGCACGCTGAGGGCAGCAAACAGGGTGGTCGTGCCATGCCGCTTGTAGTCGTGCGTCATGGTCTGGCAGCGCCCAGGCTTGATCGGCAGTCCGGGTTGGGTGCGATCGAGTGCTTGGATCTGGCTCTTTTCGTCGAGCGAGAGGACTACGGCATGCGCCGGGGGATCGACATAGAGGCCGACGATGTCGGTCAGCTTGGCGGCAAAGCTGGGATCGCGCGAGCGCTTGAAGGTGCGCAGGCGGTGCGGCTGCAGTTTGTGCGCCCGCCAGATGCGCTGCACCGAACTCGGCGAGAGGCCGGTTGTCTTGGCCATCGCTCGGCCGGTCCAGTGGGTCGCCTGGTGCGGCGGTTCCGTACACGTCAGCGCCACTACCTGGGCCGTCGTTTCCGCCGCGATCGGCGCCTTGCCGGGCTTGCGGGTCTTGTCGCGCAGCAGACCCTCAACCCCGGTCTCGGCAAACCGTTGTTGCCACCGCCACACTGTCGGCCGACTGACGCCGATGCTGTGCGCCACCCACTGCGCCGAGTGTCGATCCGCCGAGGCGAGCACGATGCGCGCCCGTTCGATGTGCTTGCGCGGCCGGTTGCGGTCGGCCACGATCGCCGCCAACTGCTCGCGCTCCGCAGTGTTGAGAACCACGCATACCCCTTGAGCCATCGCCCGATCCCCCAAGCAATGGCCCAGTATCGCAGATCCTAACGCTCTCGTGAATCCTCTGAATGGTGCAAAGCACTAGTCAGCGGAGCTGAGCAGCGCGCAACTGCCGCCTACCGCGCGGTTCAGCCGTTTGGTCAGGTCCCGGCCATCGAGACCGACGAGCTCAAATTGTTCGAATCGGGCGCCATTGTGCTGCACATCGCTGAAAGCTCCGAAGCACTGATGCCCTCGGACGCTAATGGGCGGGCGCGGACCCGGGCGTGGATGTTCGCCGCTTTGAACTCGGTCGAGCCGCCGATCGATAAACTCGCCGAGATCGACCTCTTCCATTCGGGCGAGGCATGGGCCGCAGCGCGCCGGCCTATGGTGGTGGAGATGGTACAGAAGCGGCTTGGTGCGCTCGAGGATTGGCTCGACGGCCGCGACTATCTCGAAAACCGGTTCACCGCCGGGGATCTGCTGATGACCACTGTGCTGCGCATCCTGCGCCATACCGACATCGTCGCCGGGCGACCGACACTGAAGGCTTATCAAGAGCGCTGCGAGGCGCGGCCCGCCTTCCGGAAGGCGCTGGCGGATCATCTCAAGCCGTTCGCGGCGGGTGTCGCTTGAGCTGCGGCGGGAGTTTCTCCTTCCGACCCGGAGGGGAGGTCCCGGCGAGGTCGACTATTCTATTCTTCGACGTGCGACTTCAGCCGCGCCAGTGCATCGTCCCACTGCCTGGATACCTGATCGAGATAATCCCGAACCTCCTCGATTGGCTGCGGTTCGAGCGAACAAGCTTTCACGACATCGGCGTCATCGACTGGCACGCTTCTCTGGAGTGTATCAGGACGATAAGGCAAAACTTTCGCCTCCCGCGTACAACATGCTTCTTACAGGCCACTCAACAGGTCGCCAGTCGCTCTAGCGTCGATGGATCAGATTGTCCTTTAAAATATTTGCTGAGAGCCTCCACAAAGACCTGAGCACCGGTTGCATTAGCGAACAAAGTCATGCAGGATCGGAATTTGAGGTCATCGGGGTAGCCGAAGATCTGTTCGATTGCACGATCTTCGATGAGATTTACTAACCTAGTGCATTCTATAAGCCGCGGTCCGAGAATCGGATGTTCTAGATATGCCTTGGCTTCTTCGCGCGAAGAGATTGCGAATCTGCGTGCGAGCTGACTGTAGCCCAAACCATTAATTTGCGGAAAAATAAACCACATCCAATGGCTTCGCTTGGCGCCATTCCGCAGTTCCGAGCAGACTTGGTCAAAGATAGGGCTCTGGGCATCGACAAATCGTTGTAGATTAAAAGGATCATCATTCATATCGGTTTTTCCGGCGGTCGATGCCATCGCGATCACTCCTGGCCGCTCGAGGGCAACTTTCTCAGGGGTTAGGTTGCCCGTTTCGCCGCGGGAGCGACGATTGTACAACAAAGGCATACTGAAGCGGTGAAGGTGGGGGTGGTATGACTGCGTCAAGCCGCGATCTGCGGGGGTATGGCGGCTCTCCGCCTGATCCCGGTTGGCCGGGTGGGGCGAAAGTAGCGGTGTCGCTCGTCGTCAACTTCGAGGAGGGCGCCGAATATTCGATTGCCGACGGTGACGCCGAGAACGAGGCCATCTACGAGATCGAGCAGCGCGTCGTCGGCCGCCCGGATCCCGCCATCGATAGCCATTTCGAGTACGGCACCCGCGCCGGCTGGTGGCGCATCATGGACCTGTTCGAACGCCACCACGCAAAGGCGACGGTCAGCGCCTCAGGGCGAGCTGTCGAGCGGCTGCCGATGCTGGCTCGCGATGCCATCCGCCGCGGGCACGAGGTCTCGGCGCATGGCTGGCGATGGGAAAGCCATGACGGGCTCGACGAGGCGGAGGAACGCAACCGCATCGCGCGCACCGTCGCTGCGATAAAGAGTGCCACCGGCGTCAGGCCGGTCGGCTGGCACACCCGGTCTCCGGGATCTGCCAATACCCGGCGTCTCTTAGTCGAGGAGGGCGGATTTCTCTACGACAGCGACGCCTACAACGACGATCTGCCGTATTTCGTTAATGTTGCCGGCAAGCGCCACCTCGTGCTGCCTTATGCGTTCGACACGAACGACATGCAATTCTTTCATACGCAGCGGTTCAGTGGTGCGGGCGATTTTGCCGCGTACGTGATCGACGCGTTCGATTGGTTGCACGGCGAAGGCGTGCACCAGCCGAAGATGATGTCGATCGGGCTTCACCTGCGCATAATCGGTCGGCCGGGCCGGATCGGTGCGCTGGAGCGGATATTGCGTCATATTGCCGACAGCGGCGCCGCATGGATCGCACCCCGCATCGACATCGCCCGCCATTGGCTGAACCGGTTCCCAAGCGGGCCCGAACCCCGGTGACCACTCGTCGCCCCCGGCGCCTCACACGATGATGGTATTGAGTTCCTGGCCGGCATGTTCGGGCACCACCAACCAAACGCCGACCGCCATGGCGATCATCATGACCGGAATGCACAGGAACGCCAGCGCGAACGATCCCGTGGACTGCTGCAGAGCGACTGTGACGAACGGCCACAGTACGAAGCCGACAAAATAGGCGATCGCCCACACTACGCCGTTGGCGGCACCGCGGATGCGGGTCGGGAACACCTCGGCAGTCAAGGTCGTGCTCGGTCCCCAGAAGCCAAGAAACCCGAAGCTCCAAGCCAGACCGAACACCCACAACAGTATGTGGCTGTCGGTACGAACCCATAGGGTTATAAAAATCGCGCCCTGGATCAGCATTGCAATGAAGGCGATGCGGCGGCCGGCCCTGTCGGCCAGCCAGCCCGCTAGCGACAGGCCAAAAAAGCCGACGATGCCCCACCACACGTAGAATGCGCTGTACTCCTGCGTCGACCAGTGCTTCTCGGTCGACAAGTAATAGGGCATCCAAGCGCCCACCGTGCCAAAGATGCAGCAGCTGGAGCAGGCGACAAACAGAGCGACGAGGGTCGCCGGCAGTACATCCGGCATAAAGACTTGCCTGATGCCCACTCTGCCGGCCTTGCTATACCATGCCCGGTCGTCTTCATTTACCGCGCGGCCGGCCGACCGCGTCTCGGCAATCCGCCGCTTGCGGTCCTGCGCGCGCACCCAATAGGGCGATTCTGGGCAGGTCGCGCGGACATAGATTGCGAGCAACGCAATCACTGCCGGCAGCATCACCGCTATGCGCCATCCCCAGAAAGTCGCGGCAATGCCGGAGATGACCCCGGCCAAGGAGACCCCAAAACACCATGTGGCCCGATTGATGCTGATCACCCGCCCGCGCAGCCGCGCCGGCCAGGTCTCCGCCACCAGCAGAGATCCCAACGACCATTCGCCGTTCAGCGCGAAATTCACTAGAGACCGCCCGACGACGAAGACGGCAAAGCTCGGTGCCAGAGCCACCACCGGCATCAGCAGCGAGAACAGGGCTATGTTGATCGCCAGCAAACTACGCCGCCCATAGCGGTCGGCGAGCCACGGCCAGAAGTACAGTCCGGCGATGCCGACCAACAATGCGATCTGTACCCCGGAGCGATAGCTTGGCAGGTCGAGCGCAAATTCTGTGATGACCAGCGGCGCCACCAGCGAAAACACCATGCTGTCCATACCATCGAAGGCCCAGCCGAACCCGTTGGCCAAGGCAATGTGCCAATGTGTCTTGGTGACCTCCGCTCCACCGGCGACTGCGCGAAAATTAGCATATTGGAGATGCTTGCGCTCCAGCGGTCCGAGATCCTCGGCCGCCGGATCAGTCGTCATATTCCATTGAAATATCCTTGCCGGTGTAGTCGGGCATGAATGCCGCCGCAACCAGACTCACCGCCGCGCAAGCGGCGATATAGATCGAGATCGCATGCCCCGTTTGATAATGGGCGAACAGTGCTGTGGCGATCAGCGGCGCCGGGCCGCCGGCAATCACTGATGCCAGTTGATAGCCGAGCGAGGAGCCGCTGTAACGCAGGCGTGGGGTAAACGCCTCCGCGATCAATGCAGCCTGCGGCCCATATTGCATATCGTGTGGGATCAACGACAGGACAATCGCGATGAACACCGCGGACGGTATCGCGGTGTCCACCATGCCAAAATATAGGAACCCGAACAAACCAACCGTCGCCGCGCCGATCAGGTACATCTTCCTGCGCCCGATGCGGTCGGAGATGTGCCCGGACAGCGGAATGCTGATGAACGAGACGCAAGCCGCAACCAGCACCGCGCTCAAGATCAGGTTGCGCGACATATGCAGAGTCCCGACGGCATAGGCGAAGATGAATGCGGTAAAGATGTAGAATGGCGCCTGTTCGGACATTCGCAATAACGCCGACAGGATGATTTCCTTCGGTTGTTTTTTGATGACCTCAACAATCGGGGCTTTCTCGATTCTTCTCGTGTTGAGGAGTTGGCGGAACACCGGCGTCTCGAGGATGCCGAGACGAATCCACAGGCCGACCCCAACGAGGATGATGGAGAGCGCAAAGGGGATGCGCCAGCCCCAGGCGGCGAACTGATCGCCCGACCAAGCGCTGAAGGCCAATATCGCGAGGTTTGCCAGGAAGAGACCGCACGGAACGCCGAATTGCGGCCACGAGGCGATCAAGCCCCGGTGGCCATGGTGACGTGCCCATTCCATCGCCAGCAGCACCGAACCGCCCCATTCACCGCCGACGCCGATCCCCTGTATCATGCGCAGAACAGTCAAGATCACTGCACCCCAGATTCCGATCACCTCGTACGTGGGCACAAACGCGATCAGGAAAGTCGCGATGCCCATGCACAACAAGGTGGCGATCAAGGTCGCTTTACGGCCGATGCGATCACCGTAATGGCCGAATATCGCAGCACCGATCGGGCGGCCGACAAAGCCGATAAAGTAGGTGCCAAAAGCCGCCAAGGTCGCGGTGAGCGGATCTTCGTTCGGGAAGTAGAGCTTGCCGAAGATCAGCCCGGCCGCGGTGCCGTAGATAAAGAAATCGTACCATTCGATCGTGGTGCCGATGGTCGACGCGACGACCGCCTTGCGCAGCTGCGCGCTGTGGTCGGACGCGGACAGCGTCTCGTACGTGGCCGCTATTGACATCGATATTTTCCTCCGAAGGCCCCACCCACCTTCCTCCGTTCGCGGGCGAGGGTTGGGTGTCAGCGAGCGTCGCGTTACGCGCGGGCGCTCTCGCGAGGTAATGTGACTGGGATCTTGTAAAGGTTCACCGCGTTCTCGAACACCAATTGGTCGAGGGCCGCTTTCCCAAGCGCCGCCTCAGCTGGAGTGTGTCCCATTGCCTTCGAGTCCGGCCAGGGGCTGTCGAGACCCGGGAAGTCGCTGGCCCACAGGAAATTGCGCAAGCCAATCTCGGGCACCCGCCGAAATCCACCCTCTTCCTCGACTTCGAAGGTGAAGAACACCTGGCGCTTGACGAACTCGGTCGGCTTCTCGGACAGCGGAACGTCGGGCTTGAAGACGCGGCTGGCCGGTCCGCCGAAATCGTACTCGCGGTCGAAGCGCCAGAACAGAAACGGCACCCAGCCGACCCCGGCCTCTTCCAGCACAAAGCGCACCCCGGGATGGCGATCGCAGATCCCCGAGAAAACGACCGCACTCATCAGTTCGCCCATCGCCCCCATCGGGAAGTTGGCGACCCGCATCAGGAACTGGTTGCGCGGTTCCAGACCCGCGACCCCCACCCCCATCTGCCGTGACCCGCCGCTAGGGTTGGCGTGCAAATTGATCGGCAGGCCGGTCTCCGCCGCGGCCGCCCATACCGGCTCCCACATCTGATGCAACACCGGTTCGGGAGCATTAACCCAATCGAAGATAACCCCCGTGGGCAGGCCGAACTCCGCCACCCGCATCAGCTCGGCGACCGCTTCCTCGGGCGTTTGGCAGGGCAACGGTAGGAGCATGATGAACCGGCCGTTCGAGTCCTCGTAGACCTCGCGCGCCCAGTCGTTGACGGCGCGAACGACCGCGGCGCGCAGTTTCGGATCCTTAATCGCCGATATTTGCTCGTAGGGACCGTTGACGAGTTCGGCATCGACCCCGTCGCGGTCCATGTCTTCGCAACGATACCGGGCATTGGCGGCGCGAAAGATGCCGGGCTCCGGCTCCTCCGCCAGGCCCGCCCGCGTGTAGCAGTTGACGGGTCCTCTGCCCACGCCAGCCCAGCCGACACCGCTCCACGGCCGTTCCTCGACGATCCACTGTCGCGTGCCGTCCGGTCCCTTGACGACCTTCGGACCCTTTTCCCGCAACTTTTTCGGCAGACGTTTTGTCCAAAGGTCGAAGGGCAGATGCATTACCCTGCAATGCCCATCCGCGGATACCACGCCGAATCGCTTCTCCATCGCGCGTTTCTCCTCTTCAACGGTTCGATCGATCGAAACTCGTCGACGATCATAGCCCGCGAAGCGCGATCGGGCGAATGCTTCGCTATTCGGGCAGTGGCTTGCCCTCCACGAAGTTTTTCAGGCGCTGCAGCTGCTCGTCGAGCACCCGGTCGACCCGAGGCGCCCATTGTTCCATGCCGCTGCGGATGTAGCCACCCACGACATAGCTCTGCGTGACGCTGGTACCGCCCTCGGCCGGCTTCAAGGTCCAGGAGAGCGTGCCGTCGGCGCCCTCCATCTGCAACGGGCCGAGCGCGCCGCGCAGGCGCAATCCTTGGCCCGGCGTGGCGTAGACGACCTGCAGCTGCTGAACCGAGCCGCCATCCTTCAGCCGCTCGCAAAAGCAGCCGCCGGCGCGCAATTCGAGGCTCAGGTTGGCGGCGTCGCGCGAGAAGGTGTGCGAGGCGCTCCACCAATGGCCGACCTCTCCGAGTGCCGAATAGACCCGATCGGCGGGTGCCGCGATCGTGGCTCTGGAGACGAATTCGAAGCCGTTGGGCGTCGCTGACTTGACTTCCGCCGCGGCTGGACCAGCGAGGGCCACGATCAGGATAAGTGCCGGGAAACCTTTGATCAGCATCTCTCGGCGCCTCGATTCAAGTAGCAGCGGCCACCCGCTCGAGCAACCTGTCCCAGGTGGTCGCTTGCATGCTCGGGCGAGCTTCAACGTGAGCGAGCCAACGCCTTAGATTCTCGTGCTCCCGTAATATCTGCGCACCCTCCGGCGCCTGCGCGAACATCGACAGGTGGGGTGCCAGCAACAGATCAGCGAGGCTCAGCGCCTCCCCCGCCATCCATGGGTGACCATCCAGGAGCCGGGCGATCTCGCCGATGCAGATCCGCGCGTTGGGGATGGCGTTGACGACCGCGTGCTCGTCGACGGGCCGGTTGAAGCGCGGCTTGACGACGCGGTTGGCGGTAATCGGCATCGACACCTGCGGCATCACATACCAATCGGTGATGCCGATCACCTGATTCATTCGTGCGGCGGCGCGCGGCTCTTCGGGCTGCAGCCGCGGGCCGGGCACGACCGCATCGACGTAGCGCATGATCGCCTGCGTCTCGTAGAGTATCCAGCCGTCATGCTCAAAAGCGGGAATGCGGCCAAACGGGTGGCGCGACAGGTGCGGCTGCTGCTTCAGCGTGCCGAGAGCCATTGGGGCGAGTTGGTATTCCGCCCCCTTCTCCTCCAGGCTCAGCAAGGCGGCGCGCACATAAGGACTGCCGGGAACGCCGTGAACGATCATGCTTGTTGCCATCGAAGCCTCCTTTCCTCAGGTTGCACTGGAATTGGCAGATTCGACAAAATGGTGCTCGAAGACGGTGCCGCTGCCGCGCTCGTAGCGCTCGCGCAGGCTTGTCGCCGCGTCACCGAGCTTTTCCCAGCGCGAATGGGTCAGCTCGACCCTGGTGCCGCGCTCTTCTGCCGTGAAGCGGATCCGTGACCGGCCGTGGCGCGTTCAGAAGGCGCTCGAAAACCACCCGCCGTGCAGGGTCGGAAAGCGCGGCCACAACAGCTTCGTAAGCCATAGGTTACGTTAGCTGATACTTACCGATCGCATCAAGGCCTTTCGTCGCTCACGCCGAGACCGCAACCGAGGCGCGCAGGAGCTATTCGAATGGCACGTGAAATTCGTCGCGAAAAACGCTCCGTCCCTTCGGTGTGATCGACACGGCTCGGGTGCCGTCGTTGCGGCGGATCCAGCCTTTGCCAAAGCTGTGCGCGCAGAGGGCGGCGCCGATCGTGCCGGCGATGTGGGGACGTCGCTCACTCCAGTCGAGACATGCTCTGCACAGAACGCGAGCCGAGCGCCCGCCGCTACGGGCTGTGACCTTATCGAGATCGATCCCGATCCGGCCGAAAAACGCGACACCTGCGTCGGTAACCATTCCTCCGTCGCTCGCCAGCTCCACGCGGCCACCCTCGACCAACGCGTCTGCGAGCGCCACACCGAGACGGCCGGCAAGATGGTCGTAGCAGGTCCGTGCCGCCCGCAACGCCGCATCTCGCGGACCGACAACAAGCCGCGGTCGGGTCGTCTCCAGGCCGGACGCCACCTGCATGATGCTTTCCATCATCTGGGCCACCGCCGGTGATGCAAGCCGGTGATAGCGATGCCGGCCTTGTTTCTCGACAGCGAAAAGGCCAGCCACAGCCAAACGCGCCAGATGACCACTCGCGGTCTGCGGCGTGATGCCGGCGACGCGAGCCAACTCTGACGCCGTAAGTGCACGTCCATCCATCAGCGCATGCAGCATTCCGGCACGGGCTGGGTCTCCTGCCAGAGCGGCGACTTCAGCGAATGCGGACTGGCTGGTCATCGTCCTTTCCTTGTTGAGGCGACCGCAATCTACGCCGTTCGGCGTCCCGATGCTTCGGGCGTTTCCGTAACATTTTCCACCGCCGCCATGCAGGCTCTTGGAATGCAAGGGACGCGAAACGTGGTTGCGACGAGCATGACGAGGCGTACCGGCATCTTCTTTGGTTGACGTGTCGTTGGCGCTGCTTTCGTCTTGGCGGTCTTGGCTTGGGGGATCGGCTTTTACGGCCCGCCGGTCTACTTGCAGGCTATTCAGAAGAATAGGGGCTGGCCGGTGGCGCTGATCTCGACAGCTGTGACCGCGCATTTTGTCATTGGTGCGGTCGTGGTGGGCAATCTGCCCACGCTACAGGCTCGTTTCGGCATTCCGATGACCACAAAAGCTGGCGCAATCTCCTTGGCAGTCGGCATCCTCGGCTGGGCCGCGAAACCGATTACCCACGGTTTCTAAGTCGGCGTAGCAGGTGACAAGGCCACCGCAGCCTCGGCCGTAAGCAGCAGAAAGGTGAACAATTCCTGCAAGTAGAGGCGCACGACGGTGTCGGTGTGGCTCAGATAGCCGATTGAAAAATCCTGGCCGATGTGCAGATCGAAATCGCCGCCGCGGGTAGTCAGCACAAAGGCGCCGGCGATCGCCGGGGCCCAGATGATCTCGCCGTCGACGATACGCCTGAGGTGCTCCAGCACCGGGTATCCAGAGTCTCTAGCTTCGGCGACGGCGGTGTACTCGTTGGCGCCCAGCAGCACGGAGTACGGACCGTTGACGCCGGCGAGACGCAACTGGCTCAACGCATGGGCGATGGCGTCGGGGTAATTGCGCACGTCGCTGGGCAGAGGTTCGATCGGGTTGCTGGTCCCCTGGCGGATCCCTTGGATGCCGCCCGCAGCATAACCGTCGAAGATCGCGCCGTCCTCGGCAAAGGCAATAGTCTTCGCGGCATCCTTCGCCGGTTGCCAGTCCGAGTTGTTGGCTCCGCGCTCGACGTCGTCGATCATCTGGCGATCGAGCTCGAACGGCACACGCAGTTCAACCAGCGCCTTGACCTCGCGTTGCCGGGCGATGATGCCGTTTCCGGGTGCTGCGATATTCTGCAAATGGCCGGTGCCGACGGCAGACAGCGCCACACCGCTCGGGCCGTGCAGGTCCACGACGCGGCGAGCAGCGAGATAGCGTTTAAGCGTCCGCGACGTCTCCTCCTCGATCTGCGCCCACGCCGCATCGGAGATCGGAGCAAGCTCCCGGTGCAGATTGTTCATGATCGGGGTTTTCCTTTGAGCGAGCCGATGCCGAGGGAACCATCGGACACGGGCGGGATGGATTGCGAGGACTCAACCGCGGGCACGACGGCGGACTTCGCCGGCGCCGGCGCGCCAGGAATCACCTCGTCCAGAAATGTCGCGGACGGCACGAAGAAGAGGTTGCCGGTCACGGCCCGACTGAAGTCGAGAATGCGGTCGTAATTGCCGGCCGGGCGGCCGACGAACATGTTTTCCAGCATTTGCTCTATGGTGTGCGGCGAACGACTGTACCCAATGAAGTAGGTCCCGAACTCGCCCTGCCCCACCTGACCGAACGGCATGTTGTCCCGGACGATCTTTATCTCCTTGCCGTCCTTTATGATTGTGTTCAGCGAATTGTGGGCCGAACTCGGCCTGATCGATTCATCGATCTCGATGTCGGACAGTTTGCTGCGGCCAATGATGTGTTCCTGCGCCTCGGTGGGCAGCGCATTCCATCCGGCGAGATCGTGGAGATATTTCTGCACGATGACATAGCTGCCGCCGACGAAGGCAGGATCCTCTTCGCCGATAACGGTGGCGTCGAGCGCCTCCTGGCCAGTCGGATTCTCTGTCCCATCGACGAAGCCCAAGAGGTCGCGGCTGTCGAAATAACGAAAGCCGTGGACCTCGTCGACCGACGCAACCGCACCCCCGAGCAGCGCCATGATCTGTGCCGCCAATTCGAAGCAGAGATCCATGCGTTCTGCGCGGATATGGAACAAAACATCGCCCGGCGTGGCGACGGCATGGCGCGATCCGGCCGTGATCTCGCGAAACGGGTGCAATTCCGCTGGACGCGGCTCACCAAAGAGCAGGTCCCACGCAGCGGACCCGAACCCCATGATGCAGGTGAGGTTTCCGTCCGGCTCGCGAAACCCGACCGCGCGCAAGAGTGCGGAGAGGTCTGCGCACAACGACCGTACGGCCGCAGCGTTGTCGTCGCCGGGGTTGATCGTCACGACGAGGAAGATCGCCGCGCGTGTCAGCGGCGCAGCGACCGGCTGTGGGACTGGGCTCAAATTCCCCGCCGCTGCGGGCGTGGTCATCGGATCGGACTCCATCCGGTGGTGCCCCGGCGAGGTTTGCGGGATACCACGCTTGGTTGGCGGACGACAACCCGAGAGCGGTCAGGGCAAAGAGCGAAAAGATAATCGGCTATCCGAGGACCCGGGGCCATACCTCCGAACCGAGCTTGACGATCGTCTCTTCGATCGTCCCGCCCTCGGGAGCGAAGGGCCGCGCGATAACCCCATCGGCGCCGGCTTTGCGCAGGCTGATCGCATGCTCAGTGACCTCGTCGACGGTGCCGGCCAAGGTGAAGGCGTCGACGTGGCGGTCGGTGATCAGCGGCAGCAGCGGCAGATAGGGTGTTACCCCAGCGGCGTAGGCCGCCCCGGCGACACTGGCCAAGGTTTCGGGCGGCAATGCGAGCCCTTGCGTCGCCGCGGTCCGCGATCTCAGCCTTCCGGCGCCGAGATATCGCGCGACGGTCGGACGAACGGCGTCGCGTGCGAGGCGGCCATCGGCCGCGATGCAGGTGTTGAGCCTTGTGATGATCCGAATCGCCTGCGGATCGCGGCCGGCCTTACGCGCGGCACCCGCGACCGCGGCCCGGAACGCATGAACCTCTGCTGCCGAAGCGCAGGCTTCCATAATCACCCCGTCGGCGATTTCGGCTGCCACACGCTGCCCGAGTGGACCATTGCTCGCGACATAAATCGGTATTTCAGGACGGAGCGGCAGGAAGCTCAGTCGGCCGTGGTTGAAGGCGACAACCTCGCCGCGGTAGTCGACGGTCTCGGCGCGCAGCAAAGCTCGGATCACTTCAATCGCCTCGCGGATCGCCCGCGCCGGCTTCTTCCGCTCGATCCCGAGCTCGGTAAAGCCCGAGATCCCGGCGCCGATGCCGAGGATTGCGCGTCCGCCGGAGATCTCGTCGAGGGTCCCGATTGCCATTGTCGTCAGCGCCGGATGGCGGGCAAACGGATCGGTCACGCACGGGCCGAGCAGTACCTTTGAGGTGTGCGTGGCGAGTTGGCCGAGGCAGGAATAGATCTCGCGATAGAACCGCTCGTCCGCCATCCATACAGTGCTGTAGCCGCTCGCTTCGGCGAGCCGTGCCCGCTCGACCAGCTGCCCGACCGGTGCGTCGCCCAGCAGCAGCAGCTGAAGGGTCATCACTCGCTTCTAACGAAGCGCGCTGACGTCGTCCGGATTGACAAGATCCGGCACCGTCCAGCCGGCGAGGTCGTACTCGGCCATGCATTGGTCGGCGAAGCTCTTCCAGCGCTCGTATTGGCCCGAGGCGAGCGAACCCAGAAGTGCATAGCGGCGAATTTCCTCGTGGCTGCCGGCATAGTTGATTTCGTAGAGCTCGTGGCGGGCGCCGAATTCGGTGCCGACCGCATCCCAGAGAAGTTTCATCAGCTTGACCCGCTCGACCGCCGAGGCGCCGCCCGAGCCGCGGACGTAAAGATCGAGATACTTGCGCAGCTCAGGCGCCGCGAAGTCGCGGGCATGCGAGTTCAGGTAAATCAGGCTGCTGGCGACGGTCTTCTCGATCATGTGCTTGATCTGGACGTAGGCTTCGGGCGCCAGGACCTGATAGGCCGAGGCCGGTTCCGAGCCCGGCAATACGAACTCGCCCGCCCACTGCTGCGGGCTCTTGGCCATCGCGTCCGACAGCCCCCAGAAGGCGTTTCGCCAAGCGATCACCTCGCCGATATTGGCTTCGACGCCGCGGTACCCGCGGGTGCCCGCGATCTCCGTCGCCTTGATCATCAGCCCGGTGATGAAGTCGAGCTTGACCGCCAGCCGCGTACAGCCCTGAAGCATGGCGCGCGGCAGAAATCCGCTCCTCGGGAAAAAATTGTTGGCCTTGTCGATATCGGCATAGGCGAACACGTTTTCCCAAGGGACGAACACCTCGTCCATGATGAAGATCGCGTCGTTCTCATCGATCCGGCTCGACAGCGGGTAGTCGAACGGGCTTCCGAGCACGGCCGCGCGCTGCTCGTTCGAGACGCGGCAGATGAATTTTACGCCCGGCGCGTTGGTCGGGACGATAAACGCAAGCGCAAAATTTTTGTCCTGGATCGGCAATAGCCCGACATGGGCGACAAAGGTAAAATGGGTCAAGGCCGAGCCGGTGGCGACGACCTTGGCGCCGGTGACGAAAATTCCGGCATCGGTCTCGCGGGTCGCATGGGCATAGATGTCGGTCGGTCCACCCGGCGCGCCCGGCGCCATGTTGCGGTCGACCGGCGGGTTGACGATCGCGTGGTTGACGAACGCCACCCGCTCCTGGCTGTAGCGATACCAATGGCGCGCATTTTCCTGATACGGAGCATAAAATTCCGCATTGGCGCCCAAGGTGGCGAGAAACGCCGCCTTGTAATCGGGCGAGCGGCCGAGCCAGCCATAGGTCAGCCGCGACCAGGCGGCGATCGCGTCGCGGGCCGCCGTCAGCTCTGCCGCCGAGCGTGGCGCCACGAAATATTTATGGGTGAATCCGCCCCATTCGGTCGGACAGGTCAGAACATTTTTTTCTTCGGCATGGTCGCGATGCAGCGCATCGTAAAGCCGCGCCACCATTCGCGCGGTGTTGCGGAAAGCGGGATGCTCGGCGATGTTTTTGATGCGCTCGCCGTAGATCCAGACCTCTCTGCCGTCATTGAGGCTGTCGAGGAATTCCTTGCCGGTATAAGGAAGCAGTGTCGCCATAGTTATGGTCTCCCAGTGGGAAGGAGATGCTAAGATCGCCGCAACGGGCGGTCAACAAACCGGAGGTGAGGAAATGGCACGGTTGACGGGAAAGGTGGCGCTGATTACCGGCGCCGCGGGTGGGCAGGGCACGGCGGAAGCGGAGCTGTTCTTGCGCGAAGAGGCCGCGGTGGTTCTCGCCGATATCGATGCCGCGGCCGGCGAGCGCTTGGCGCAGCGGCTCGCCGGCCAAGGTGGCAAGGTCGTGTTCCTAAGCCAGGACGTCGCTGAAGAGGCCTCCTGGAGGGCAGTCGTCGCGGCGGCATTGGCGCGTTTTGGCCACCTCCACATTCTGGTCAACAATGCCGGGACGATCGCCCGTCAGGGCATCGTCGACACCACCGTCGAGGCGTGGAACCGCACGATCGCGGTCAACCTGACCGGCGCGATGCTCGGCATGAAGCACTGCGCGCCGGCAATCCGTGACAGCGGCGGCGGCTCGATCATCAACATTTCCTCGACCGCCGGGCTGACCGCGCATGACGACGCCGCCTACACCGCCAGCAAATGGGGCCTCCGCGGGCTGACCAAGACCGCGGTGCTGCAGTTCTCGCAGTGGAACATCCGGGTCAATTCGATCCATCCCGGACAGATCGCCGATACCGGCTTCTTCCGCAGTGGCGGAGAGGCCTTTGCTCACGCCGCCCGGGTGGCGATACCGCTGCACCGCCAGGGGACGCCGAAAGAATGCGCCGATCTGGTGCTGTTCCTCGCATCCGATGAGTCGAGCTTTATCAGCGGTGCGGAGATCGCCATCGATGGCGGCTACATCGCCGCCGGCACCGCGAGCCTGCGCAACCGCGTACGGGACGATTTCGCCGCCGGCCGCAACTGAGACACCTAGTATATCGGAAGTAGCGCGGTGAGCAGAAATACATCCGGCAAACGGCCCACGCCACTATGGTACCTGCTGCTTCTGCTACCGTTCATCGCGATGTTCTGGGTGCCGAGCTATAACAGGATTGAGCCTGGCTGGGGCGGCGTTCCCTTCTTCTATTGGTATCAGCTGCTGTGGATCTTGCTTGGCGCCGGCCTGACCTTGATTGTTTATTTCGCCACGCAGCGGCCCGGCCGAGGGTAATGCGGCATGCCGATTAACTGGGTTGCCTTGGTAATCTTTGTCCTGCTATTTGGCTTCATTACGGTGCTTGGTTTCGCTGCTGTCCGCTGGCGCAGCGGGGACCTCGACCTATTGCATGAATGGGGACTAGCAGGCAGCCGCTTTGGCACGATCGTCACCTGGTTTCTATTGGGCGGCGACCTTTACACGGCCTACACCTTCATCGCGGTTCCGGCATTGATGTTCGGCGTTGGCGCGCTCGGTTTCTTTGCGGTGCCCTACACGATCATGGTGTATCCCTTTGTCTTCGTCGTGTTTCCGCGCCTGTGGTCGGTGGCGCGCACTCATGGCTACATCACCGCAGCCGATTTCGTTCGCGGCCGTTACGGCAATAGGTGGTTGGCACTGGCGATTGCGATCACTGGAATGGTCGCGACGATGCCCTATATCGCACTGCAGCTGGTCGGTATCCAGGTTGTGGTCGCCGCCCTTGGGATCGCAAGCGCGGGCTGGGCCAGCGATTTGCCGCTGATTATCGCCTTCGTCATCCTCGCCGCCTTTACCTATACCAGCGGATTGCGGGCACCGGCGGCGATCGCGATCGTCAAGGACATCCTGATCTGGATCACGGTCATCGTCGCTATTGTCGTGATCCCGATTGAGCTCGGTGGCTATGGCAAGATCTTTGCGGCGGTTCCGCCGGCCAAACTGCTGCTCGCCTCGCCAGAAAGCAACTCCTTGGGAAATTACAGCGCCTACGCAACCCTGGCTTTCGGCTCGGCATTGGCGCTCTTCCTCTACCCGCATTCGGTGACCGGGGTGTTGAGCGCGAGCAATCGGCATGCCATCAGCCGCAATGCAGCCTTTCTACCGGCCTATTCGCTCCTGTTAGCGTTGATAGCGCTGCTCGGCTTCATGGCGATCGCTGCCGGTGTCGACAAAACGGCGGAATACGCGCCTCTCTTCAAGCAGTATGGCGCCAATTTTGCGGTTCCGGCGCTGATCCTGGCGATGTTCCCGTCATGGTTCGCCGGTGTGGCGTTCGCTGCCATCGCAATCGGCGCGCTAGTCCCGGCGGCGATCATGTCGATCGCCGCGTCGAACCTGTGGACGCGCAACATCTATCGCGAGTTCATTCGCCCGCACTGCACGGCCTTGCAGGAATCGCAGATGGCCAAGATCGTCTCGCTTATCATCAAGTTCGGCGCGCTGGTCTTCATTCTCGGTCTGCCGCTGCAATATGCGATTCAGCTGCAACTCTTAGGCGGCGTCTGGATCATCCAGACATTGCCGGCCGTCATCGGCGGTCTTTATACGCGCTGGTTTCACGACCGCGCGCTATTCCTCGGCTGGCTCGCCGGGATTGTCGCCGGCACGGCGATGGCGGCCGCACAGAGTTTTCGCCCAATCTACCCGCTCGAGCTCGCTGGGTGGACAATCCCGATCTATGCCGCTTTCGCTTCGCTGATTTTGAATGTTCTCGTCGTCATCGTCCTGACGCCGATCTTCAATGCTATCCGCGCCGGGCGCGGAGCCGACGAGACCCGGGCCGAGCATTACGTGTGATTTTGACGCAAGGCGGCTCGGAACAGGGTAGTATCCCGTCCACGCTACGTTTGGATCAACTCAATCCAGCTTCCGAACCTGATTGCATCGGTAAAAGCGGCACGCCCGCGATGTCGGTGTGCGAGAAATCGTCGCCCTGAAACAGTAGCGGCAACCGACGGTTCTTCGCGAGAGCATAGAGCAAAGCAGTCGCCATAATTCAACCCGGCCGGATGACAGCCAGGCCGTGTTCGTCATAGCCGAGGATTTCGTCTGCCGTCCGCGCATCGAGATCCGGCAAGGACGCGCAACGCCTGCCGATTTCTAGGATTTCGGCAGCGAGGCTGCGTCCGGGCTGGCCGCGCCGGACCCGCTGCAGGCGCTCTTCCGCCGCCCTATGGACCGCGGTCGTGACGGTTTCTCCAGTGAGTGCAGCGAGCTCACGCACTGATTTTTCCGTGGCGGGATCCTTGATGTTGAGGGGCATCGAGGGCACGTTAGCAGAATATTTATGTAAATAAAGATACCCCTCTTCGATCGCGAGCTCAATCCCCTGACCCGGCGCGGAAAGGCCGGGTCGGTCTGCGCAGAGTCGGTTTTCCCGACGAATGACCACACCCGCATCATCACGCCGGCTGCGGGTGCATTTCGAAGCCGGCGGGGCGGCCGGCTCGACGGGCGGCCTCGGCTGGCGGCAATGACGTATCCCAGAGATTGGCGTCGAAGCGCCAGCCATTGACGGCGTCGGCTTCGCGCGAGACGACGTAGAGCAGCGGCGGGACCATTTCGTCCGGCTCGACGAGACGCGGAGCGCGGCCTTCGCGGCTCATCGCGCGCATCTCCTCCGCCATGCCCGGGGTATTGGCGCCGGCCCCAGGGTTGACAATGTTTATTGTCAGGCCGGTGCCCTCGACCTCCTTGGCC
Source organism: uncultured Alphaproteobacteria bacterium (assembly GCA_963703745.1). Classification (GTDB taxonomy): domain Bacteria; phylum Pseudomonadota; class Alphaproteobacteria; order ATCC43930; family CGMCC-115725; genus AP-15. The sequence continues at coordinate 957,995 of CAVPFL010000007.1, forward strand.
CAGACCTCGGTCGCCATTTCGAGCGCCGCCTTGGAGGCGCCGTAGGGCGAGGTGTGCGCCCGGTTCATCGTGTCGAGCTTGGTCGTCACGTTGACGATGCGGCCCCAGCCCTGCGCCACCATCTCGGGCGCGACGCGGCGGGACATCTGGTCGGCGGCAATGTAGTTGGTTTCGATGACCGCGCGCACGATGTCGTCTGAGACCTGCCAGAATTTCTGCGGCTCGGGACGGCGAAAGCGAGCGGGGTCGATCGTCGTAAAGGTCAGGCCGGCGTTGTTCACTAGGATGTCGAGCCCGCCGAACCGCTCTCGCGCTATCGCGACCACCCGGTCGCACTCGGCCGGCTGGCGGATATCCGCGACGCGCGGCAGGACGTGCCCCGAGAAATTGGCGCCGGCGGCCTCCGCTTCGATTTCCGCGACATCCGCATCGATGTGGCCTACGGCGACCACGTCGTGACCCTCGCGTGCGAGGCCGAGCGCCATCGCCCGGCCGAGACCGCGCAATCCGCCGGTGACGATCGCGACCCGTCGTTCCATCGATCCCTCCCTGTGGTGCCCGGCTAGATCCCCAGTATAGCTGAGTTCAAGCGAAATTCGGCCGAACCCTCGCTCGCCGATGCTCCAGGAAGCGGCGCACCACCGCATCGGGCTCCAGCAGGATCGCTTGCGCATAGGCCGCATCCGCCGTCGCACGCCGGCCGAGGCGGGCCAAGAGATCGGCGCGCCCGGCCCAGTAAGGCTGATACGCGGCAAGGCGCAGATCTGACGCGAGTTCGTCGAGCGCCGCGAGTGCGGCTGCAGGTCCCGCGGTCTCGCCCAGCGCCACCGCGCGATTGACCGCGACGACCGGCGAACCGGTCAGCTCCAGCAACCCATCATAGAGCTCGAGAATAGCGTGCCAGTCTGTCTTGCCGCTGATCCGCCGCGCGGCATGCGCCGACTGCACCGCCGCCTCGAGCTGGAACCGGCCGATCCGACCGTGGCTGCTCGCCCGTTGCAACAGCCGTTCGGCCTCGTCGATCGCCGTGGCATTCCACAGTGCGGGGTCTTGCTCGGACAACGGCACGTAGCCGCAGTCGGCATTGCGCCGTGCGTCCCGCCGCGCGCCGGCATAGAGCATCAACGCGAGCAGACCGAGGCCCTCCGGCTCCTCGGGCAGCAACCCGACCACCACACGGCCGAGCCAGACCGCCTCGTCAGCCAGTCCCTGCCGCCGCTCATCGAGGCCCGCCGGATCCGGCCAACCCGCGCCGAAGGCGGCATAGATCGCCTCGAGCACCACGTCCAGACGCGCCGGCAGGTCGGCGCGATCAGGCAGGCGGAACGCAATGCCCGTGTCGCGGATCCGTCGCTTGGCACGTACCAAGCGCTGGCTCATCGCCCCGGGTGCGGTCAGAAAGGCCGCGGCGATGGCAGCGGCGTCGAGCCCGAGCACCGTCTGCAATATCAGCGGACCGCGCATTGCCGCATCGATCGCCGGATGGGCGCAGGCGAACATCAGACGCAGGCGCCAGTCGGGCACATCCCCGGGGTCCATCCCCGCCGTCGCCTCCTCGACCGACAGCAGCAGTCGGTCGGCGGCAGCCTCGCGGGTGCGCCGGCGCCGCGCCATGTCGATCATCCGCCGGCGCGCCGCGGCCAGCAGCCAAGCTTCGGGTGCTTGCGGGATACCTCGGGTCGGCCAGCTGGCAAGTGCCGCTGCAAACGCGTCGGCGAGCGCATCCTCTGCCGTAGCGACATCGCCGGTGCGCGCGGCGAGATAGGCTACGAGCTTGCCGTAGCTCTGTCGCGCCGCGCGCTCGGCCGCGCGATATGCCGGTGTCGCCCTGGTCACATCACCCAGATCGGCCGCACCTCGACGGTGCCGTAACGCGCGGCGGGGCACCGCTTCGCCCAGTCGAGCGCGGCATCGAGGTCGGGCACGTCGATCAGGTAATAGCCGCCGAGCTGCTCCTTGGTCTCGGCAAACGGGCCGTCGAGCACCTTGGTCTGGCCGTCGACCGTGCGTATCGTGGTCGCCGCCGAGGTCGGCCTCAGCCGGTTGGAGGCGACCAGAACCTTGGCGTCCTGCAAGGCCTTGGTGTAGGCCATGTAGGCATTGATGATCTCGGTCATCTGCTCACGTGGCGTGCTTTCGGCCGCCCGCTCGTCACCATATATCGCCAGCAGGTATTGCATATTATTCCTCCTCCGTGATTAGGCGCCCGACTGCTGGGCGCCTACCGTGATGACGTTCGCGCTCGGCCGATTTCGACAGCCTGCCTCGCCTTCCTCGGTTCGGTCATTTTGTCGCGAAGCGCGGCAACCCATCGGCGATGTCAAACCATGGAGCCTTGTAGTCAACGAAGACGTGACGCTGCGGTCGAAGTCCGGGATCAGCGGCGAGTGCCCCAGCAGGGATACGGATCACGCCGCGGTCCACCGTAGGCACCGGTCCGCCACATACCCAGCAGAATGTCCGGCGATACCCCGGCGGTTTCGCGAGCACTGGTGCTTCGTTGATAAGCGACACCCCGCTAACCCACTGGAATTCCGCGGCGTTGAATACCAGTTCGGCTACGAACGCCGAGCCGCTCGACGCCTTGCAGCGCGAGCAATGACGAAGATCAAAGGCGGTCGGAGTGCCAGTCACCTCGAATTGCACTGCGCCGCATAGGCAGGTCCCTTTCACGGCCCATCGCCTCCTATAAATTGCCATAATAGCACTCTATACTCAGTCCAATAGAGCTTCCGAAGGGCGGTGGTGATGAGAAGCGGTAGATTTCGGGTGGCGAAGTGGTCGTCAACGAAGGGATAGCCCGAAACTTAGATCAATTTCTCTGCAACCTACAGAAGAGCGTCCGCTGCAGATTTGTTGCAGATGCAGCGGCGTGAAACATTCGCCTCAATTTATGGTTGTCAGCCGTGCTAGCTGAACGAGACCTCGACCTCCGGGAGAAGCCTTGGAAATTTCTTGGCGATGCATCACCGGCCTATTTCGCCAGCTGCCGGAAACCCGTAGAAAGGCGGCCGGGAGGTCGGGGGAAAGAATGGACTACGACAGCTGCCGCAGCTTGCCGGCGATGTTCTTCGAACAGGCGGAGCGGCTCGGCGACAAACCGTTTCTTTGGGCCAAGCGTGCCGGACACTATCAGGCGATAAGCTGGGCCGCGGTGGCGCACGACGTGCGCCGGCTGGCGCTCGGCCTGAGATGGCTCGGGATTGGCCGCGGCGAGCGGATCGGGCTGGTCAGCGAGAACCGGCCCGAATGGGTCATCGCCGATCTGGCGATCATGAGCGCCGGAGCGATCACCGTACCGGCTTATGTGACCCACACGATCGACGACCATCGGCATGTCTTTTCGAACAGCGGTGCGCGCGCCGTCATCGTCTCCAAGCCGCCTCTTTCCGCCCGAGTGCTGGCCGCGGCGAACCAGGTCTCGACAATCCACACGGTGGTCGCGATCGAGCCCGCGCCCGGCCAGGCGAGTGCCGTCGACATCCGATCCTGGGAGGAGCTGCTGACGCGCGGGGACGAGATGGCCGACGATACCGCTGAACTCGTCGCCGCGATCGAGCCCGATGACCTGGCGTGCCTGATGCACACCTCGGGGACCGGCGGCATCCCCAAGGGGGTGATGACCACTCATCGCAATATCATCGCCAATTGCCGCGGCGCTTATCGTTTGCTCCGGATGGTCGGGCTCAGCGACGATGTCTTTCTGAATTTCCTGCCGCTCTCGCATACTTACGAGCACACCGCGGGGATGATGTTTCCGATCTCGCTCGGCGCGCAAATCTACTTTGCCGAAGGTGCCGAGACGCTCGCCGCTAACATGCTCGAAGCGCGTCCGACCTTGATGACCGCGGTGCCCCGGCTTTACGAGACATTGCACCGGCGCATCCTGCTCGCGGTTGAGCGCAGAGGGGGTGTTTCGCGCGGGTTCTTCGACAAGGCCGTAGCGATCGGGCGCAAGCGCAGCTTGTCGCGGCCGCTGAGCTTCGAGGAGCGCCTGCTCGATCCGGTGCTCGATCGCCTCGTGCGCGCCAAATTGCGGCGGCGGTTTGGCGGACGGCTCAAGGCGATGGTGTCGGGCGGGGCGCCCCTCAATCCCGAGATCGGAAGTTTCTTTGTAGCGCTCGGCGTCAGGCTGCTGCAGGGCTACGGGCAGACCGAGGCGGCCCCGGTCATCGCCTGCAATTCGCCCGCGCACATCAAGATCGACACGGTCGGGCCGCCGCTCGACGGGGTTCGTGTGAAGATAGCCGACGACGGCGAGATCCTGGTGGCCGGCGACAACGTCATGAAGGGATATTGGAACGATCCCGAAGCGACGGCAAAGGTCCTTGAAGACGGCTGGCTGAAGACCGGCGATGTCGGCCTTGTCGACGAAGACGGCTACATCCGGATCACCGACCGCAAACGCGATTTCATCAAAAATTCCGGCGGCGAGACGATCTCTCCGGCACGTGTCGAAGGCTATTTGACCATCGAGCCGGAAATCGCCCAGGCAATGGTGTTCGGCGACCGTCGGCCCTATCTCGTCGCCGTCCTCGTTCCCGACCCCGACTTCGCAGCCGCCTATGGCGCGGGCGGACCGGTCGGAGATTTTCGTACGATCGCCGCCGATCCCTCGTTTGCGAAAGCGATCGGCGCCGTGGTTGCACGAGTGAACCAGCGGCTCTCATCCGTCGAGCGGGTGCGGCATTTCGCGATCGCCGCCGAACCCTTTACGATAGCCAACGGTCAGATGACGCCGACCTTGAAGATCAAGCGACATGTGATCTGCGAGGCCTACGGCGCGGCGCTCGACGCGCTTTACGACAGCAAGGACATCGCCGCTTGACCCCCTCCCTTCCCTCCCGCAAGCGGGGGAGGGAAGGGAGGGGGCGCGAAAGAAAGGGAGGAAACAATGCGGCTCGAGGGCAAAATAGGCATTGTCACGGCGGCGGCCTCGGGGATGGGAAGGGCCGGCGCGCTTCGCTTCGCCCGCGAAGGTGCCGCTGTTGGAGTCGTCGACATCGATCCGGCGGGGGTTGGCGCCGTGGTCGGCCAGATCACCGGTGCGGGCGGCCGCGCCCTCGGTCTCGTCGGCGATCTGCGCCAGGACGATTTCGCCCGCGGCATCGTGCGGCGCACGGCCAACGCCTTTGGCGGGCTCGACTTCGTGTGGAACCATGTCGGCCATCCCGGTCCTGCCTCGATCGAAGGAGTCGAGATGGCGGATTTCGAGATCGCGATCGATCTCAACCTGCGGACCGTGCTGGTGACAACCGAAGCGGCAATCCCCGAGATCCGGGCGCGCGGCGGCGGCAGCCTGCTCTACACCGCCTCGACCTCCGGGATCCAGGGCTCGGCCTTCAGCCCGGTTTATTCGATGGCCAAGTTCGGCGTCGTCGGCTTTGTCCGCTCGCTGGCCAAGCGGTTGGCACCGGAGAAGATCCGGGTCAACGCGATCTGCCCCGGCCCGATCGACACGCCAATGCTGCGGGTTTTTGTCGCCCGGCCGGACCAGCAGCGCACCGCTGGGCAGGACAAGGAGGCGCTGGTTGCCCAGCGCGGCCGCCAGAACCCGATGGGACGCACCGGCAAGCCCGAGGAGATCGCGAATGCCGCGCTGTTCCTGATCTCGGACGAGGCATCCTTCGTCTCCGGCGCCGCTTTGCCGGTCGATGGTGCCGCCACAGCTTGAGAGACTAGCCGAGCCGGAAATAGTGGACGCTGAACAACTCGGCCGGGTCGGTCCAGGTGTCGACCGCGCGGAAGTTCGCCTCTGCCGCCAAAGCGCGGAATTCGGGCACCGAATACTTGTACGAATATTCGGTGTGGATCAGCTCACCCTTGGCGAACAGGATCGGCGTGCCGGCGATCCACGCCTCCTGATTGGCGAGGCTGCGGATGTAGATTTCGATCCGCCCTTCGGCTTCATTATAGAAGGCGACGTGCTCGAACCGGTCGATCTCCAGATCGCCGTCGAGCTCGCGGTTGATCCGCTCGATCAGGTTGAGGTTGAACGCGGCGGTCACCCCGGCCCGATCGTTATAAGCGGCGTCGAGGATTGCCGGATCTTTTTTTAGATCGACGCCGATCAGCATCTCGCCACCGGATCCTAGGATGCGTGCATAATTGGCCAGGAAGTCCACCGCGGCGTCGGGTTCGAAGTTGCCGATCGTCGAGCCCGGAAAGAAGCCGACGCGCATGCCATTCGGACCGGGCAAGGGCGGCAACGTGAAGGCCCGGGTGTAGTCGGCACAAACGGCAACCACAGGCAGCGACGGGTAGTCTTCGGCCAGGCTGATAGCCGCGTCCCGCAAATGCTCGCGCGAGATATCGACGGGCACATAGGCCGCGGGTCGATCGAGCGCCCTCAGCAGAATGCGCGCCTTGGTGCTGGCGCCGCTGCCAAACTCGATCAACCGGCTGTGCGGGCCGATCTGCGCCGCGATCGCGGCGGCGTTTTCTTCGAGGATCGCGACCTCGGTGCGGGTCGGATAATACTCGGGCAGGCGGCAGATCGCCTCGAACAGCGCCGAGCCGCGCGCGTCGTAGAAGAATTTGCATGGGATCGATTTTGGGGTGCGGCCGAGCCCTTTCAGCACGGCGTCGCGAAAGCTCTCCTCACCGGGCGCCAGATCATGAAACGTGAAGCGCGCGCGATTAATCATCCGAGGTCCTCCGCCAGCCGCAACCCGGCGAAGGCCCAGCGCGCCGAGGGCGGGAAGAAGTTTCGGTAGGTGCCCCGGACATGCCCGGCCGGGGTTACCGCGGCACCGCCCCTCAGCACGATCTGGTTGCACATGAACTTGCCGTTGTACTCACCAACGGCACCGGCGGCCGGACGAAAGCGGGGATAGGGAACATAGGGGCTCGCCGTCCATTCCCACACGTCGCCAAACATCTGACGCATGGTCGGTTTCTCGTCGGCCGGCGCTGCGGTAACGTCAGCGCGCGGGTGAAGATGGCGGCCGTCGGCAAAATTGCCTCCCACCGCCAGACCCTCGGCGGCAATCTCCCACTCCGCTTCGGTCGGCAAGCGCTTACCGGCCCATTTGGCAAATGCGTCGGCCTCGTAAAAGCTGAGGTGGCAGACGGGCTCGACCGGGTTCAAACGGCAGCGGCCCGAGAGCGTGAAGATCGACCATTCGCCGTTTTCGCGGGACCAATAGAGCGGCGCCTCCCAGCCCTGCTCGCGAACCGTCGCCCAACCGTCGGAAAGCCAAAACTCCGGCGTCTTATAGCCCCCGGCCTCTATGAAGCTAAGGTACTCCCCGCAGGTGACCGGACGTGTGGCAAGACGGAATGGCTCGAGCCACACCCTATGGCGAGGCGTCTCGTTGTCGAAGGCGAAAGCCGACCCGCTATGTCCGATCTCCACGAGCCCGCCCACGAACTCGAGCCAGGCGAGTGGTGTCGCGGATCCCCTGATTTGGGGCCGCGGCGCCTGATAGGCCGGCAATAACGGGTTCACGGAGAAAACGTGCTTGATGTCCATCAGGATCAGTTCCTGATGCTGTTGCTCGTGCTGAACTCCCAGTTCGAGCAGGGGTGCCGCCGTGCGCCAGGCTGCCGGGGGGGCTTCCTCGACGAACCGGGTCATTGCCGTGCTCACGTGATCGCGATAGGCGGCCACGACATCGACCGCTGGACGCGACAACAGCCCGCGCTCAGGTCGCGGGTGCCGCGGGCCGACCGCCTCGTAATACGAATTGAAAAGATAGGCGAAGGCCGGGTCGAAGACCCGGTAACTCGGGTCGAGCCGCGTTAGAATGAACGTCTCGAAAAACCAGGTCGTGTGCGCAAGGTGCCACTTGGTCGGGCTGACGTCGGGCATCGACTGGATCGACTGATCCTCGGGCGTCAGGTTGGCCGTCAGCGCTTCACTTTCGTGGCGTATCTCGGCGAACCGCTCGATCGCGGCATCGCGATCCGCACCGCGAGCCTCTAGTTTCTCGGCACTGTCGAACACGGCATCCCCCAACGTGGTGTGTTGCCCCGCTAACGCCCCCGCTGCCGGGGTTGTTGCATTAGCCGAGGTAACGATCGTGCAGATGGCGCTTGAAGCTCGCCGTCCCGAGCGGCCGGCCCGTGACGCCCTCGACCAGCTCCGCCGTCGACAAAAGCGATCCTTTCGAATGAACATGTTCGCGTAGCCAGCCGAGCAACGGGGCGAATTCGCCCCGCGCTATCGCCTCCAGCACGTCCGGGATGGCCTCCCGAGCGGCTTCGAACAGTTGCGCTGCGATCAGCGCGCCAAGAGTATACGTCGGGAAATAACCCCAGACGCCGTCATACCAATGGATATCCTGTAGGCACCCTTCGCGATCGTTGGCTGGAGCGATACCGAGCACATGGCGGAATCCCTCGGCCCAGGCGCCGGGAAGATCCGCCGGAGCAAGGTCCCCTGCGATCATCGCCCGCTCCAGGCGGTAGCGCAAAATTACGTGAGCAGGATAGGTCACCTCATCGGCATCGACGCGGATCAGGCTGCGCTGCACACGGATCTGACGCCGGTGGAGTGCGTCGGCGTCCCAGCCCGGCCCGTCGGCGGCGAAAGCCTCGCGCAGGATCGGCGCCGCAAAGGTCAGGAATGCGCGGCTGCGGCAAACCTGCATCTCCAGCAGCAAGGACTGGCTCTCGTGAACCGCCATGCCACGAGCGCGACCAACCGGCTGCAACCGCCATTCAGCGGGGAGACCCCTCTGGTAAAGGGCGTGACCGGTCTCGTGCAGAACCCCCATCAGGGCTCGCGCAAAATCGCTCTCGTCGTAGCGCGTCGTGATCCGCACATCGTCGGGTGTGCCGCCGCAAAACGGATGGGCACTGACATCGAGCCGGCCGCGCGCGAAATCGAAGCCGATTTGCTCCATCAGCTGCATCCCGACCCGACGCTGGATCTCTACCGGGAAGGGTCCGGAGGGGGTCGGCGCCGGCGGCAGAGCCGTCTGCCGGGTTAGGACCGCTTCGAGCAAATCCGGGAGGAAATGCGTGAGCTCATCGAACAGCCGGTCGATCGTCGCGATCGACCCGGCCGGCTCGTATTGGTCAAGAAGCGCCTCATAGGGGCTCGTTCCGAGGTGTTCAGCCTTGATCGCGGCAATCTCGCGTTCCAAGCGCAGCACTCGCTCGAGCAAAGGCAGGACGGCAGCGAAGTCGTTCTGCGCTCGGGCATTTCGCCACACCGCCTCGCACTCGGAACAAGCCCGCGACTCGTCCTCGACGAGCGTATCCGGCAGTGCCGCAGCGTGCACTCGGCGCCGCCGCATCTCGCGCAAATTGGCGCGCTGCCACTCGTCGAGCGCGTCACGCTCAGTTTCGGCCTCGGCCACGAGGTCGCCGATCTCCGGCGCGGTGAGATGCTGATGGCAGATCACCCGCAAGGTTGCGAGTTGCTCGGCTCGAGCCGCCGTCCCGCCGGCAGGCATCATGGCCGCAGCGTCCCAATGGAGCATCGAGATTGCTCCCTCGATCGCTCCGATGCGGCGAAATAGGGCCTCTAATTGACGATAAGCGGTCATCCCGATCGCGCGTTGCGGTGGTGAAAGAGGAAATAGACGACGATCAGTGCAACCGCCAGGGAAAACCACGTGATTGCATATTGCAGATGGTCGTTCGGCAGCTCGAGGCGAGTGACACCGCCTTTCGGCCAGCCTCCCGGGTTCGGGGTGGCATCGGCATCAATATAGAAGGATGCGACCCGATCGAGCCTGTCGGCTAGGGCCATCGCCGGCAGGTCGACCCAGAACCAGTAGTTTAGGTCGGCACGGTTGTCCGGCAGAAACCAGGCAGGCTTTTTGACCGGCGGGAGCCGCAGCAATCCTTCCACCACGACCGTGCCGGTGATTTGACCGGCGGACCGCTTTGCCGGATCCTTAAGCTCTGCCGGGATGAACCCGCGATTGACGAAGACGATGCGGCCGCTGGGCTCCTGGAGCGGGGTCAGCACCTGATAACCATTCCTTCCTGCTTCCGATGTCGCTCCGAGAAAGATCTCCTTGTTATGCAGAAAGACGCCCTCGTCGGTGACATGACGGAACTCTAGCCCACGTGCTTCCTCTAGGCTGCGCGGGGCGGTGACCGGAGCTGCCGCCAGCGCCGTCTGACGTTGCGCGATCAGCTCGCGCTTCCAAAACAGCCGCTCGATCTGCCAGGAGCCGAGCCCGAGCAACAGCAGCAACACCGGCACGCTAAACACGGTCGGCCAGAATAGCGGGCGAAACCCGGTCATGCTGGCCTCGAGGAGGCCCATGGATCAAGACGGCAGCGAGTTACCAAGCCGCCGGTGACGATATTGCAGTGCAATCAGCCCTGCCTTCAGCGGACGCAGCACCGCGACCGCGCCGATTAGGATCAACGGCGCCCACAGCAGTAGATGCACCCAGACGGGCGGCGAAAAATTGATCTCGACCAAAGCCGCCAGCCCGACGACGAGCATTCCCAGGAACAGGATCGCAAACACCGCCGGGCCATCGCCGGCATCTTGTGCCGACAGGTCGAGCCCGCAGACTGCACACGCTTGGCGAACACTCAGAAGGCCGGAGAAGAGCCGGCCTCGGCCGCATCGCGGACACCGACAACCGAGCGCCGCTCGTAAGAGAGGAACTCCGGGGAGATCCTCCATCGCCACCGAAGGATCAGCCGGCCGGACCGGCGCCACCACTCCCCTCGCCCCACCAGTAAACGCAAACAAAGAGGAAAAGCCAAACCACATCGACGAAATGCCAATACCAGGCCGCGGCCTCGAAGCCGAAGTGATGATCGGGTTTGAAGTGCCCCGCCCATGCCCGGCAGAGGCAGACGATCAGGAAGGTCGTGCCGATGATGACGTGGAAGCCGTGAAACCCGGTCGCCATGAAAAAGGTCGACGGGTAGATACCGCCAGTGAAGTGAAACGGAGCGTGGCTGTATTCGTACGCCTGGACGGAGGTAAAGCAGATTCCAAGAAACACAGTGAGCGCCAAACCGCGCAGCAAACCGTTGCGGTCGCCCTCGATCAGGGCGTGGTGCGCCCAGGTGACCGTGGTCCCCGACAACAGCAGAATGAGCGTGTTGAGAAACGGGAATTCGAACGGATTGAACGGATGGATGGTCTTGGGAGGCCACACACCGCCGACAGGGAACAGGCTCGATGCGAAGAACGCCCAGAAAAAGGCGGCAAAGAACATCACCTCGGAAGCGATGAACAATGCCATGCCGTAGCGCAGACCGAGCTGCACGACTGGCGTGTGGTAGCCCTGAAACGTCGCTTCGCGGATGACGTCGCGCCACCACACGGCCATGGTCCCCAGAACCAGGACGATCCCGATGATCAGCACCGTCCAGCCGTAACCGTGCATGTAGAGGACGCCGCCGCTTGTCAGAAACCCGGCAGCGATGGCGCCGATTATCGGCCAGGGACTGGGGTCGACCAGATGATAAGGATGCTTTGGCGCGGCGTGCGTCTCGCTCATAGATCTGGGCCTGGTTCGGTCAGTTCAGGGAATGCGCGGGCGGCGTCGCAGAAGCCGTCGGGCGCGCCGGCTGGTGGGCTCGGAACATCGTGTAGGACAACGTGATCGAACGCACGTCGCTAGTATTCGGATCTGTCAGGATGTCGGGATCGACAAAGAACACCACGCCCATGTCACGGCTCTCGCCCGGCGCCAAAAACTGTTCGTTAAAGCAAAAGCATTGCAGCTTGTCGAAATAAATGCCGGCCTTGGCCGGGGTCACGTTGTAGGTGGCCGATCCGGTGACCGGCTCGGCGGTCTTGTTGATGGCGCGGTAAAAGATCTGCCGCTCTTCCCCCGGGTGTACCGTCACGGAGCTCTGCAAAGGTCGAAACTCCCAGTCGAGATCCGGGGAGGTCTCGGCGTCGAAACGGATCGTGACGACTGCGGCCGCGGCCGTCGCCGGCGCCGATGCGGCGCGCTGCGTTGTGCCGCCCAGTCCGGTCGCCTGGCAGAACAGACGATAGAGCGGCACCGACGCGGCAGACAAGCCGGCCATGCCGGCGACCACCGAAACGAGAAGCGCCACAGTCGCGCCGTTACGTCGGCGCAGTTGCGATCGGGTCGCTCCCGGCACCGCTAACCTCCCATCCGGACGATTGTAATCGCGTAGAACAGCGCCACCAAGCCGACGAGTACGGCGACGAGCGCTCGGTTGCGCGCGCGGATCGTGCGCTGCCGGTCTCCTTCCGGATCCATCGCCCTCAATGCCAATTTACGCCCGCGTGGTCCACCAGCAGCAGGCTGAAGATCAGGAACAGGTAGAGCAGCGAAAAGGCGAACATCCGGCGGGCGCTGCGATCGCTGTCGTCGCGCCAGACCCGGATAGCCATACCAGTGAAGAGCGCGCTCAGCAGCAGTGCGCCGGCGCCGTAGAAGGTGTCCGCGACACCCAGCAGCCAGGGTGCGACTGATGCCGGCCACAGCACCAGTGTGTACAGCAGGATCTGCCGCTTGGTTTCGCGCGGCCCCGAAACGACCGAGAGCATCGGCACGCCGGCGGCCGCATAATCGCCGGTGCGATATAGCGACAACGCCCAGAAATGTGGCGGGGTCCAGAAAAAGATGATCGCGAACAACGCGATCGCGCCCCAGCCGATCTCCCCAGTCGCCGCCGCCCAGCCGATCATTGGCGGGAAAGCCCCCGCGGCACCACCGATCACGATATTCTGCGGCGTCCGCCGCTTCAGCCAAATCGTGTAAACCAATGTGTAAAAACCGACCGTCAGTGCCAGCAGCTCGGCGGCCACCCAGTTGATCGCGAGCCCCATGACCACCACAGCGCCGACGCCGAGGACCACGCCGAAACCCAAGGCTTCCCCCGGCATCATGCGGCCGGCGGGCAGAGGTCGTCCCGCGGTGCGTCGCATCAGCGCGTCGATATCGCGGTCGTACCACATGTTAATGGCGCCTGCCGCGCCGGCGCCGACGGCGATGCAAAGCACCGCAACCCCAGCCAGCACCGGGTGGAGATGCCGCGGCGCCACGACCAGCCCGACGAGCCCGGTAAAGACGACGAGCGACATGACCCGGGGCTTCAGGATCTCGACATAATCGGAGACGCTCGCGCCGGCAGTCGTCGCGAGGCGGATGGTGGCGGTCGAGCGTGCGTCAGATAATTCAGTCACGAAATGACCGGCAGCTCTTCATAGCTGTGAAACGGCGGCGGCGATGAAACTTTCCATTCGAGGGTTGTCGCTCCCTCACCCCAATAATTGGCCCCGACTCGACGCCCGGCGAGCAGGGTGTGAAGCACGATGAAGACGAAGAATAGGGTCGACGCGTAGGAGATGAACGAGCCGATCGACGCTACCATGTTCCAGCCGGCGAACGCGTCCGGGTAATCGGCGATGCGCCTCGGCATGCCGGCAAGACCGAGGAAATGCATTGGGAAAAAGGTCAGATTGACGCCAGCGAAGGTGGTCCAGAAGTGAATCTTGCCGAACGTCTCGTTGTACGTCCGCCCCGACATCTTACCGATCCAGTAATAGAAGCCGGCAAAAATCGAAAACACCGCGCCGAGCGACAACACGTAGTGAAAATGAGCGATCACGTAGTAAGTGTTGTGCAACGCGAAATCAACGCCGGCGTTAGCCAAGACGATTCCGGTCACGCCGCCAATCGTAAACAGGAAGATGAAGCCCATCGCCCACAGCATCGGTGTCTTGAAATCGATCGACCCGCCCCACATCGTCGCGATCCACGAGAAGATCTTTACCCCAGTGGGCACTGCGATAACCATCGTCGCCGCCGTGAAATAGGCGCGCGCATCGACCGAGATCCCGGTTGTAAACATGTGATGCGCCCAGACGATAAAGCCGATAACGCCGATCGCCATCATGGCGTAGGCCATGCCGAGATAGCCGAATATCGGCTTTTTCGAAAAGGTCGAGACAACCTGCGAGATCATCCCGAAGCCCGGCAGGATCAGGATGTACACCTCAGGATGACCGAAGAACCAGAAGAGGTTCAGAAACAAGAGCGGGTCGCCGCCCCCCGCCGGGTCAAAGAAAGTCGTGCCGAAATTGCGGTCGGTCAACAGCATCGTGATCGCTCCGGCCAGCACCGGCAGCGACAGTAGCAATAGGAACGCGGTCACCAAAATCGCCCACACGAAGAGCGGCATCTTGTGCATCGTCATACCGGGGGCGCGCATGTTGAAGATCGTCGTGATGAAGTTGATGGCCCCCATGATCGACGCGGCGCCAGCGAGGTGCAGCGAGAAGATCACCATGTCGACCGAGGGCCCGGGATGTCCAACCGGCCCTGAAAGCGGCGGATAGACCGTCCAGCCGACGCCGGCGCCTTGGCCGACCATCGTCGACCCGACCAAAAGCGCGAACGATGGGACCAATAGCCAGAAACTGATATTGTTCATGCGCGGGAAGGCCATGTCGGGCGAGCCGATCATCAGCGGCACCAGCCAATTGCCAAACCCGCCGATCATCGCCGGCATGACCACGAAGAAGACCATGATCAGGCCGTGCGCGGTGACAATGACGTTGTAAAGTTGATGGTCCTCGATGAAGGTGTTGCCGGGATGCATCAGCTGGATCCGCGCGATGACCGAAAAGGCGCCGCCGATCACCCCGGCGATTATGGCGAACGTCAGATAAAGAGTGCCGATGTCCTTGTGGTTGGTCGAGCAGAGCCAGCGAGTGAAAAAACCCGGCTCATGGCCGTGACCATAGGCACCGTGGCCATGCAGGTCGGCGGTGTGAGCGTCATGCTCGTAAGCCATCCTCGCTCCCTCGATCTCAGTTGCCTGCCGGCGCCGCGCGGGCAGCGTCCGGCGGGTCGGGAACCGCGGCGACGCGCACTGTCGCCGTATCGTTGTCTCGCCGCGCGAACTTTTTCTTGGCGTCGACCAGCCAACGCTGGAACGAATCCTTGGATACCGCCTCGACCTTGATTGGCATGAAGGCGTGATTGACGCCGCAGATCTGGTTGCATTGACCGTAATAGGTCCCCGGATGCTCGATCTTCATCCAGCTCTCGTTGAGCCGACCGACGATCGCATATTCCTGAACGCCGAAGGACGGAACAAACCAACTGTGGATCACGTCCGTCCCGGTAATCAGCACGCGAATCGTCGTATCGGCCGGAACAACGAGCGGGTTATCCACATCGAGTAGGCGCTTTTGTCCCGGCTTCAATTGGTCTTCGGGAATGATGTTGCTGTCAAAGACGAGCCCGTCCTGGTCGGGATACTCGTATGACCAGTACCACTGATGCCCGGTCACTTTGATCGTCATCTCTGGATTGGGCACCCGGTCCATATAGTACATCAGCTTGAAGGAGGGGATCGCGATGATAACTAGGATCAATACCGGCACCACGGTCCACAGCATCTCGATGACGGTGTTGTGAGAAGTGCGCGACGGCACCGGGTTGCGCCTCTGGTTGAAGCGCCACATCACGTAGACAAGGAGGCCAAGGACAAACACCGTGATCACGGTGATTATCGGCATCAGCAGATCGTCGTGAAAGGCCGACAGACGATCCTTCACCGGGGTGGCAGGAGGCTGAAAGCCGATCTCCCACGGCTTGGGCTCTGCAGCGCCGGCAACCGCTGCGATCGCGACGACACCAGCGACGGCAAGCGCGAGCACCAAGACGGCCCTCGCCA
Source organism: uncultured Alphaproteobacteria bacterium (assembly GCA_963703745.1). GTDB lineage: Bacteria > Pseudomonadota > Alphaproteobacteria > ATCC43930 > CGMCC-115725 > AP-15. Next base: position 973,592 of record CAVPFL010000007.1, read on the forward strand.
TCGCCGTTCTTGTTGACAACCTCGTCCAACGCATCATGCGTCTGCAGCCTCTAATCCGTCGCGGACAGCCCGGAGGAGCTTTCCGAGAGGCGCTTTCCGAGCGGAACCTACGCACCTCGTGCCGCTCGGCCAAATCGCGGCGCGGCAACGCGCTTCGGCCGCGCACTGCGGGCGATATCTACACCAAAGCTCGCTCGGGCGACAACCGCGTCGACCCCGTCTCCACCCATTGCGACGAGCCGCCGCATCGCTGCCGCCCGCAACGGGCGCCTTTCGCTTGCGATCAGCTGAGGCCATATTCAAGACGGTTTCTGTAGGGAGTCGCGTATGACCGATCTCGCCGTTACCGACGCGCTGTTCTTCGAAAAGACGGGGATGGACCCGGGCCGCATCGAGGCGCTCGTCACCCAGTCGCTGGCCGGCATGGATGATGGGGAGCTGTATCTCGAATACAGCCAGTCCGAGAGCTTGGCGCTCGACGACGGTCGCATCAAGAGCGCGAGCTTTGACACCTCCCAGGGGTTCGGACTGCGCGCGGTTGCCGACGACGCGGCCGGTTACGCGCACGCCTCGGAGCTGTCGGAAGCAGCCATCGGGCGCGCGGCGGCAACCGTGCGGGCGGTGGCGAGCGGCTATTCCGGAGTAATGGCGGCGCCGCCGCTGGGCACGAACCGCAGCCTCTACACCGAAGAAAACCCGCTCGGCCGGGTGGATCTCGGAGCCAAGACCCGCCTTCTCGCCGAGATCGATGCCTACGCCCGGAGCCGCGACGACAGGGTCAGGCAGGTCATGGCCTCGCTGAGCGGGGTATGGCAGGCAGTGCAGATCATCCGCCCGGATGGCCGCCGGGTCGCGGACATCCGTCCGCTGGTGCGCCTGAATGTCGCGATCGTTGTCGGTGAGGATGACCGGATGGAGACCGGGTCCGCGGGAGCCGGCGGGCGTGTCGCCTATGACCGCTATCTCGATCCGCAGCATTGGAAAGCTCAAGTCGACGAGGCGCTCCGCCAGGCGCTCGTCAATCTCGGCGCGGTGCCGGCGCCGGCCGGGGAGATGACCGTGGTGCTCGGGCCGGGATGGCCGGGGGTGATGCTGCACGAGGCGGTCGGGCACGGGCTCGAGGGCGATTTCAATCGTAAAAAGACCTCGGCCTTCTCGGGCATGATAGGGCAGCGCGTTGCCACAAAAGGAGTAACGGTAGTCGACGACGGGACCTTGCCCGACCGGCGCGGCTCGCTGACCATCGACGACGAGGGGACTCCGACCAATTACACCGTCCTAATAGAAGACGGGATCCTGAAGGGTTACATGCAGGATCGCCTGAACGCCCGCCTTCTCGGCGCCGCTCCAACCGGCAATGGCAGGCGGCAGAGCTTCGCGCATGCGCCGATGCCGCGCATGACGAATACGTACATGCTGGCCGGCGGGCATGACCCGCAGGAGATCATTGGTTCGGTCAAACGCGGGCTCTACGCGGTCAATTTCGGTGGTGGCCAGGTCGACATCACATCGGGCAAGTTCGTGTTTTCCGCATCCGAAGCGTATCTGATCGAGGACGGCAAGGTCGGACCCGCGATAAAGGGCGCCACGTTGATCGGCAACGGGCCGGACGCCATGACCAAGGTAACGATGATCGGCAATGACCTGCGCCTCGATGACGGGATCGGCACATGCGGCAAGGACGGGCAAGGCGTGCCGGTCGGTGTCGGGCAGCCGACGTTGCGGATGGACGGGCTCACGGTAGGCGGCACGAGCGCGTGACGCGCGCCACGGCGCGCAGCCTTGCAGCTTTTATCGCGGTTGCGATCGCGGCTGCGGCTCCCGCCGCCAGCGCCATTGCGTGTGCCGACTTTGCCGCAGCGCCCTCGACCCGCTGGTCGCTCGCCACCGAGCATGGGGCATCCTGGTTGGTGACGCCGTGCGGCGAGCGCTTTTTTAGCCTCGGTGTCAACATCCTCGACGGCGGCTATCCCGAACGCGAGAAGGACGGCAAAATCTATTACAGCTGGAAGGCGTTCGACCCGACGCTGACGGATTGGATCGCAGAGACCCGGCGGCGGTTGTCCTCCTGGGGATTCAACAGCGCTGGCGGCTGGGCACTGTCGCCAAAGGTGCTCGAGCTGCCGACGATCATCAACCTCGAACTCGGACGGCTGGCACGCTTTCACTGGTTCGATCCGTTCGCGCCCGAGACCGAGACCCGGATGAACGCGCTTGCCCGCGAACTGGTTGCACCCTATCGCCGCAACCCGTACCGGATCGGTTACTTCTCTGACAACGAGGTCGGCTGGTGGGCCGGCGCGCTATTTATTTTCTATTCGTCAAAGCCGGCGACCTCGGCAACCAAGCAGCGCTGGATAGAGCTGCTGCGCCAGCACTATGCCGACGAGTGGTCGCGTTTTACGGCCGATTTTTTGCCGCCGGCAGGGGTCGGTTCATGGGATCAACTCCTCGCTACCACCCAATCGACAAGAATGAAGCCCGGCGGCGCCGGCATCCATGTCGTGCGCGAATGGACCGCGATCGTCGCCGAGCACTACTACACGCTCGCCGAGCGGGCGATCCGCGCGGCCGATCCCGATGCGCTCTTCTTTGGCGATCGACTGCCGATCTACTACGACCCGGCGGCGGTGCGGGAAATGGCCCCGCATGTCGACGCAATCGCTACCAATTACAACGTCGACAGCGGCGACGGCTGGATCGCGGACTATTTTTTCGATGGCTTGCGAAGATTGTCGGGGGGCAAGCCGGTGCTCGTCTCCGAATGGTTCTTTGCGGCACGCGAAAACCGCACCGGCAATCGCAACAACGGCCACCTGATGACGGTGGGAACTCAAGACGAGCGAGCGGCTGGCGCCGCCGCAGCGACTACTAATTTCGCAGCGATTCCCGAACTCGTCGGCGCCCATTGGTTCATGTACTACGACCATCCGAAGGGCGGACGGCCCGACGGCGAGGATTACGATTTCGGGCTGGTCGACATCAATGACCGGCCTTATGAGCGCCTGACTTCGGCGCTTGCGTTGGCGAACCGGCGCGCTCTCACGGTGCACGCGGCCGCGACGGCTCCGGCTCCGGAAACAGCCAGCACGTTCGTGCTGCCCCACGCAACGATCTCCGTCCGGGACCATTCGCTTTCCGACTGGCCGAAACCGACGAGCCTATTGCCGCGTCTGACCGCCTCTCCGGGGGCCGTCGAATTTGGCGAAGCCTACCTCTCGTGGAGCGAGCGCGGTCTCGCCCTGGCGACGATCGGCCAGGACTACTTTGAACCCGACCTTCTAGCCTACGATGGCGCCTTCCCGCTCGTCGACGCCTACCGGGTGGAACTCGGCGTCGATGTCGGTGCGGGGCCGCGACGTTTCACCTTGTTCTTCATCCCGCCGAGGACCAAGATCCGCGACCATCCGCCGATGCGGGCGGAGCTCTGCGCCGGAGCGGCGCAGATTGCGATCACCGACGGTTGCACCGAAGTCAGCGGCGCCGAAGCGGTTTATTTCGGCGCCGACCAGCCCCGGATCACCGCGGAGATATTGATTCCCTGGTCATCCCTAGGCGACGCTGCGCCGGTACCAGGGTCGCTATTGCGGGCCGAGATTGCAATCACCTCGTGGGATCGCGAGCGCTGGATGTCGCTGTCGGGGCGCGCCCCGGATGCCGCGATCAACCATCCCGAAGATTGGTCCGCGATGCGGCTCGGCAACGGCCGGCAGATGATCGAGCGCCTGCCGCCGTCGCCGGCGCCGGGCTGATCCCGCCTATTCGTTGATGCCCTTCGGATCAATAAGCGTAATCGGTGAACACGGGATCGACGTTGCCGCTCCAACGAGTGCGAAAGTCTTCCAGCAACTCTTCGGCCGGGGTGCGTCCTGAGCCGGCGATGGCGAAGAGCGGGTCGAGAAAGTGCGTCTCGTCTTCGCCCGCTGCGCTGCGGCGGGCTCGCCGATGCAGTCCTTCCCGGGAAATCTCGAGCATTTCAAGCGCGATGTCCCGCAGCGTTCGCGTCCGCAGCGGCGTGGCGAGCCCGAGCCGGGGAACTTCGCGGCGCATCGCCTCGCGTTCCTCGTCAGTCCAATCGGCAACGAGATCGCTGGCCGCGTCGAGCGCCGCAGAATCGTAGAGGAGACCGACCCACAAGGCCGGTAACGCGCAAAGCCTACGCCACGGACCGCCGTCGGCGCCACGCATTTCGAGAAACGTCTTCAGCCGCACCTCGGGAAAGGCGGTCGTCAAATGATCGGCCCAGTCGCCGAGTCGTGGGACATCGTTAGTCAGCGCCGGCAGTTTGCCTGCAATGAAATCCCGGAAGGATTGACCACTCGCGTCAATGTAGCGCCCATCGCGGTAGACAAAATACATCGGCACATCGAGCATATAGTCGACATAGCGCTCGAAGCCGAAGCCGTCTTCAAACACAAATGGCAAGGTACCGCATCGGTCGGGATCGGTGTCGGTCCATACGAGGCTGCGTTGGCTCAGAAGGCCGGAGGGCCGTCCTTCGACAAACGGCGAGTTCGCGAACAGTGCCACGGCGATCGGCTGCAGCGCGAGGCTGACACGAAATTTTTTTACCATGTCAGCCTCGGACCCGTAGTCGAGGTTGGCCTGCACCGTACAGGTGCGCAGCATCATATCGAGGCCGAGCCGGCCCTTCTTCGGCATGTAGTCGCGCATGATCCGGTAACGGGCCTTGGGCATGAACGGGATCTCGTCACGCCGCCATTTCGGATCGAAGCCAAGCCCGAGCATGCCGAGCCCGAGGTCGTCGCACACTTCGCGCACCTGGCGGAGATGCTCGTGCACCTCGTCGCAGGTCTGATGAACGGTCTCGAGCGGCGCACCGCTCAGCTCGAACTGGCCGCCCGGCTCAAGTGTGATTGCGCATTCCGCATCGTTCGCCAGCGCGATCGAGTTGCCGTTTTCGAGAATCGGCTTCCAGCCAAAGCGCGTCATCTCACGGAGCACCGCGGCGATCCCATCCGGTCCCTCATAGGGCACCCGGCGCAGATCCGACCGGCGAAAGACGAATTTCTCGTGTTCGGTGCCGACCCGCCAGGCACCGGGCGGCTTGCATCCGGATTCAAGATATTCAACGAGCTGCCGCTTATCGGTGATCGGCGCTCCTGGTGAGCTCGGGGCGGTGGTCATCCTCGGCGGAACTCCCACGATAAGCGGCAAGGACGATCAAAGCGTACGAGTGCGGCGCCAATCACCGGCGATCGCCTGGAAGACTGCCAAAGCCGCAAGCGCGGCGGTCTCCGCACGCAATACCCTCGGGCCGAGCCCGATGCGAGTAACAAAAGAGAGTTTGCCCAACTCGTCAAGCTCCGTCTGGTCAAACCCGCCTTCCGGCCCGACGAGAAGCGCCAATGGCCCCGCGGCAAGCCGGCTCGCAGCTTCACTGATCGGTTCGCCTGCACCACTCTCGTCACAGACCATAAGACGCCGCTCGGCCGGCCAAGCGGCAAGCACACGATCAAGCGCTTCGGGCGGACGCAATTCGGGCACCGACAGACGCTCGCTCTGCTCGGCCGCCTCGACGGCACGCGCGCGCAACCGTCCGAGGTTAACGCGCTCCGATTGGGTTCGCGCCGTCCACACTGGCAAGAGCGCCGAGGCCCCGAGCTCGGTTGCCTTCTCGACAAGCCAGTCGTGCCGGGCCCGCTTGATCGGCGCGAACAGCAACCACAAGTCGGCGTCTAGTTGTGGCATCCGCAATTGCTGCTCGACCGAAAGCCACACCCGACTCTTGCCGATGTCGGCAATACGGCACAGCCACTCCCCGTCGGCGGTGTTGAAGCAGGCGACTGCCGCACCTCGACCGAGCCGCAACACGGAGCGGAGATAATGGGCGCGTCCTGCCTCGAGCTCGACCGATCCGCCGGACGCAAGCCCGACCTCGACATGAAGGCGCGGCTCTCGGTGTCTGGCCACCTTGGGATGCCCCATCTGTTGCGTCGACGAGATTAAAATTAGACTCGGCCCGATGGAAACGGTCAGGCAGCTCGAGGGGACGCCGGCTTCCCCCTCCGATCCGAGTGACATCCGCCACGGTGATTGGGTCGAGCACTACCTGCCTGCCCGGGTTCGGCCTTACGCCCGTCTAGCTCGCCTCGACCGCCCGATCGGGACCTGGCTGCTGCTGTTCCCGGGCTGGTGGGGGATCGCGCTTGCGTCGCCGCGCTGGCCGGACCCCGTGCTGTTGATGCTGTTCGCGGTCGGTGCGGTCGCGATGCGTGGCGCCGGCTGCACCTTGAATGACATCGTCGACCGGCACTACGACGCGCTTGTCGCCCGCACCCGGCTGCGTCCGTTGCCGAGCGGCGCGATGACCGTAAGGCGGGCGATTGTGTTCCTGGTGCTCCAACTGGCGGCCGGTGCCGCAGTGCTGTTCACCCTGAACCGGACGAGTGTCCTGCTCGGCATTGCCGTTCTCGGGCTGATCGGCACTTATCCATTTATGAAAAGGGTTACCTATTGGCCGCAAATATTCCTCGGCCTCAATTTCAACTGGGGAGCCCTGCTGGGCTGGACCGCGGTCACGGGAGCGCTCGCGTGGCCTTCCATTCTCCTCTATCTCGGCGGCGTGTTCTGGACCATCGCCTATGACACGATCTACGCGCACCAGGACAAGGAGGACGATTTACGCATCGGCGTCAAATCCTCGGCAATTGCGCTGGGCCCACACACCCGCCCGTGGCTCTTTGCCTTTTATGCCGTCGCACTGTCATCGTGGGCCGCGGCAGGATTTGCAGCGGGGCTTGGCGTTCCGTTCTGGGTCGGGCTCGCCGGATCGGCCTTTCAGCTGGCTTGGCAGGCGGCCCGGGTGGCAATCGACGACCCGGCCGACTGCCTCGGCAAATTCCGGTCGAACCGGGTCGTCGGCTGGCTGATGCTCGGCGGGATCATCGCCGGTCACGTTGCCTGATCCGGCCTTGGACCCTGCCGCCTTCGTGCGCCGCAATACGGCGATCACCGCGCCCCCTCTGGTGCCAGAGATCGGGCTTTACCTGGCGACCGAAATCACCCCGATCTGGCAGGCGACCGAAGAGACCCTGGCGCGCAGCGCCTTACCGCCGCCGTTCTGGGCTTTCGCCTGGGCCGGCGGCCAAGCGCTCGCGCGCTTTCTTCTCGACCACCCCGAACGGGTCGCCGGCCGCTCGGTACTCGATTTCGGCGCCGGGTCGGGCCTCGTCGCGATCGCGGCCGCCAAGGCCGGAGCAGCCTCTGTGCTCGCCGCCGAGATCGATCATTTCGCTGCCGCCGCGATCGCCGCGAACGCCGCGCTGAACCATGTCGCGATTGCCGTGACGACCACCGATGTGCTCGAAGCGGTCGGGCCAAGATGGGAGGTCGTCACCGCCGGCGATGTCTGTTACGAGCGGCCGATGGCGGACAGGGTCACGGGCTGGCTGCGCGGGCTGGCCGCTCGGGGCGGCCTGGTCTTACTGGGTGATCCAGGCCGCGCGTACCTCCCGAGCGAGGGCCTCGTCGAGCTCGCGCGCTACCTCGTGCTGACGAGCCGCGAGCTCGAAGACCGCGACACCCGCGACGGGATCGTCTGGCAGGTGCTGTCTGCGTGAGAGCCCTTAGGAAGAGGTCAGTCGCGGCCGACAGGAAACCACTCTCCAAGGACCTGCTCCTCGGTATACGCATCTCCTTCGAGCCGTGCCCAAATCGCAGCTGCCGGCTCGTCGTGCTGCCCGAGGTCATCGACTGCCAGCTCTGCGGCAGCGCGGATCTGATTCTTGATCAGTGCTTCGGCCTCGCGCCGAAGGCTAGGACTGTCCTCTAAGAGACCCTTGATTTCTGTCCGCGCTTCGCGGATCGTCGCGCGCCAGCCTGCGCGTGGCTGCGCCGCAGGCGAGACCTCGAGCTTGAAGAGGTGCCGAAGGATCCGCGTGATCTGCGAACGCAACTCGCGCCGGTCCGACTTCCCCAAGCTCTCGATCTCCTCGGCAAGATTCTCCCAATCGAGCGGCAGATTCGAGCCTCGTGATCCGGCCGGACGCAGGCTCTTGGCCCGCCGCAGCGCAGCTGCCTGCTCCTCGGTCCAGCGCACGAAGTCTTCGTCGTAGAGCGCGTTCAGCCTCGTCATCTCCTCATCGCTGTCGATCAAATGATGGTCCTTTCGATTTTCGCGCGCAAGCAGAGCGCTCCCCAATGCGTCGGGGCGGACCCATATAGCGGGCATGCCCTATGCCAGTCTGCGCGACTTCATCGACCGGCTCGAATCAAGCGGTCGGCTCGCGCGGGTCGCGGCCCCGGTATCGCCCTACCTCGAGATGACCGAGATCCAGACGCGGCTGCTCGCCGAGGGCGGGCCTGCCGCATTGTTCGAGAACGTCACCCGCACGGGCGGCGGCAGCTATGATATGCCGGTGCTGGTCAATCTGTTCGGCACCGTCGAGCGCGTCGCCTGGGGCATGGATCGCGAGCCGAGCGCTCTGCGCGAAATCGGTCAGACGCTCGCCTTTCTGAAGCAGCCGGAACCGCCCGGCGGCTGGCGGGAGGCGCTCGACCTGTTGCCGCTGTTGCGGACGGTGATGGCGATGCGGCCGCGCACCATCGGTACGGCGCCTTGCCAGGAAATCGTTCTACGCGGCACCGAGATCGACCTCGCGACGCTGCCGGTTCAGACCTGTTGGCCGGGCGAGCCCTCGCCGCTGATCACCTGGCCGCTGGTGGTGACCAAAGGGCCGGGGCAACGCCGCGAAGACGGCTTCAATCTCGGCATCTATCGAATGCAGGTGACCGGACGCGACACGACCCTGATGCGTTGGCTCAAGCACCGCGGCGGCGCGCAGCACCATCAACGCTGGTCCGCGGAGCACCGCGAGCCATTACCGGCCGCGGCGGTCATTGGTGCCGATCCGGGGACGATTCTCGCTGCGGTCACACCGGTTCCCGATACCCTTTCGGAATACCAGTTCGCCGGTCTGCTGCGCGGCCGCAAGGTGGAACTGGTCGATTGCAAAACGGTGCCGCTAAAGGTGCCGGCCCAGGCCGAGATCGTTCTCGAAGGCCACGTCTCGCTCGACGAGTATGCCGAGGAGGGCCCTTATGGTGACCATACCGGGTACTACAACGCTGTCGAGCGCTTTCCGGTGTTCCGCCTCTCGGCGGTCACGATGCGCCAGAGCCCGATTTATCTGTCGACCTTTACCGGACGGCCGCCGGACGAGCCCTCGATCCTCGGCGAGGCGCTGAACGAGGTATTCATTCCGCTCCTGCAGCAGCAATTTCCTGAGGTTGCCGATTTCTGGCTGCCGCCGGAGGGGTGCTCCTACCGCATCGCCGTCGTCGCAATTCGCAAGACTTATCCCGGCCAGGCCAAGCGCGTGATGATGGGGGTCTGGTCGTTTCTGCGCCAGTTCATGTACACGAAGTTCGTTATCGTCGTGGATGACGACATCGACGCGCGCGACTGGAAAGAGGTCATGTGGGCAGTGTCGACCCGTATGGACCCAGTCCGCGATGTCACGCTCGTCGACAACACCCCGATCGACTATCTCGATTTTGCCTCGCCTCAATCGGGTCTCGGCGGCAAAATCGGCCTCGACGCGACCGGCAAGCTGCCGCCGGAGACCGGGCGCGAGTGGGGCCGGCCGATCCGCATGACCGATGAGACGATCGCCGAGGTGACCGGCAAATGGGCGAGCTACGGCCTGCCCGGGACCGGCAAGCCCATTTGGAAGTGAGCGGAGAACCGATGTCCGAACTAAGCAACGAAGCGGGGGCCGCACTCGACCTTCTGCAGGAGCTGATCGGGCGGGCGCGGCGCGCCGGCGCCGATGCCGCCGATGCCGTGCTATTCGAAGGCGTCTCGCTGTCCCATGCGCGCCGTCTGGGCAAGACCGAGAAGCTCGAACGCTCGGAGGGCCAAGATCTCGGCCTCCGGGTGTTCATCGGCCGGCAGCAGGCCGTCGTGTCGTCGAGCGATCGTTCGACCGAGGCACTTGCCGAGCTTGTCGAACGCGCGGTCGCGATGGCCCGCAGCGTGCCCGAGGATCCGTATTGCGGCATCGCCGATCCCGCCGAGATCGCGCGCGAATGGCCCGCTCTCGACATGCTCGACCCCGAGGAGCCGAGTGCGGAGGTGCTGATCGAACGGGCGCGCGCTGCCGAGGAGGCGGCACTCGCCGTCACGGGGGTGACCAATTCCGAAGGTGCGGAAGCCGGCTGGGGCCGGTCGAGCGTGGCAATGGCCGCGTCGAACGGCTTTGCCGGCGCCTACTCGGGTTCGAGCCACGGCATCAGCGCCAGCGTGATTGGTGGTTCAGGCACCGGCATGGAGCGCGACTATGATTTTTCGAGTGCCATCTTTGCCGCCGATCTGCGTGACCCGGCCGAGGTCGGCAAGAGCGCCGGTGAACGCGCGGTCAAGCGGCTCGGGGCGAAGAAGATGCCGACATGCCGCTGCCCCGTGGTATTCGACCCGCGCGTCGCCCGTGGTTTCATTTCGCACCTTCTGGGCCCGATCTCCGGTCCGGCGATCGCGCGCGGCACGAGCTTTTTGAAGGACCGACTCGGCGAGCGGATCTTTCCCGAAGCGATCACGATCATCGACGACCCGCATCGGCAGCGTGGACTGCGCTCCAAGCCGTTCGACGGCGAGGGTATCGCCAACCGCCGCCGCGCGATTATCGACGAGGGTGTCTTGACGACTTGGCTGCTCGACCTGCGTTCGGGCCGCCAGCTCGGCCTTCAGACCACCGGCCATGCGGCGCGCGGCACCTCCTCGCCGCCGGGGCCGGCTGCGACCAATGTGTGGATCGAGCCGGGGCCGCTGAGCCCGCAGGCGCTGATTGCCGACATTGAGAGCGGGTTTTATGTGACCGAAATGATGGGCATGGGGGTCAACGGCGTGACCGGCGATTACAGCCGGGGTGCCGCCGGCTTTTGGATCGACAAAGGTGAGATCGCCTTTCCGGTCAGCGAGATGACGGTGGCCGGCAATCTCAAGGACATCTTCGCTCGCCTAGTCGCCGCCGATGATCTCGAATTCAAGGGGGGTGCCGATTCCCCCACTTTGCGCGTCGACGACCTCACCGTCGCCGGCGCGTGACGGCGTTCAACCGACCGAGGACGCGATCAGCGGGCTGGGGATCCGGAGCGTATCGAGCTGCTGGCGCTGACTTGGCTCGGGCGCGGCGACTCCAGCAAGGCGCTCGAAGAGGCGGGCCGAACCCATGCGGATTTGTGCAATCCGCCACGTAACGGCAGTGCGTCAGCCCAGAAGGTAGGGCTCGTGCCATATCGCGGTATGGATTTCCCCATCGGCTCGGACATGGCCACGATACATCCCGGCGGTGTTAAAAGGCAGGGCCAAGGCGCCGGTGCGGTCGACCGCCACCACCCCGCCCCGGCCGCCGAATGAGGCGAGAGCCTCGATGACAGCATGTGCCGCCTGCTGCAGTGATTGGCCGGCATGGCGCAGCCGTGCCGCGATTTCGAAGGCCGCGCCGTAACGAATAAAGAATTCGCCGTGGCCGGTGGCCGAGACCGCACAGGTCGCGTTATCGGCATAAGTGCCGGCGCCGATGATCGGGCTGTCGCCGACCCGACCGGGGGTCTTGCCGGTCATCCCGCCGGTCGAGGTGGCGGCGGCGAGATTGCCGTCGCAGTCCCGGGCGACCGCGCCGACGGTGCCCCCGCCAGGCGCGTTGCCTCCGCGCGCCGCGAGTGCCTCCCGTAATTCCCGCCGACGCTCTTCCGTCGAAAAATACCCGGGCTCGGCGAAGGCAACGCACTGATCCCGGCAGAAGGCGAGCGCGCCCTCCCCTATCAACAGCACGTGGTGGGAATGTTCCATCACCGCGCGTGCCGCCAACACCGGGTTGCGCGGCCCGAAAATCCCGGCCACCGCACCTGCTCGGTGATCCCGCCCGTCCATAACCGAGGCGTCCATTTCCTGCGTTCCCGCGGAGGTGAAGACGCTGCCCTTTCCGGCGTTGAACAGAGGGTCGTCCTCGAGTGCCACGACCGCTTGGGTCACCGCGTCGAGCGCATTTCCGCCCGTTGCGAGGACATCGCGGCCCGCCATCAACGCGCGGCCCAATCCCTGATGATACGAAGCTGTGCGCGAAAGAGTCTTCTCGTCCCGGCGGATCGTCCCGGCACCGCCGTGAACGGCGAGGGCGAAGTCCATTTCGGAGCGCTACACCGGCTCCCCGGCGTCAAGTAGATTGCTTCGCGGAGCCTGTCCTCGGGCGGCGCGCAGTGCCGACCCGTGGGCTCGCAATGACAGCATTGTTTGTCGTCATTGCGAGGCGCGCGGCGCCGAAGTAATCTCGGCCGACATTGATGCAGTCGTTACCGCTTCGAGTATTGCGGCCGTTTGCGCGCTTTGTGCTTACCGTATTTTTTGCGCTCGACCACGCGACTGTCCCGCGTCAGAAAACCCTGCTGCTTCAAAAGCGGGCGCAGGCCCGGCTCAAAATACGTCAACGCCCGGCTGATGCCGTGACGCACGGCTCCGGCCTGACCGGAGAGCCCGCCGCCCTTGACCGTGCACCAGACATCGAACTGACCGAACCGATTGGTCGCCACCAGAGGCTGGTTGATCAGCATCCGCAACACCGGCCGCGCGAAATAAGTCGGGCTTTCGCGGCCGTTGACGTCGATCTTCCCGCTGCCGGGTTTGATCCACACGCGGGCAACGGCATCCTTGCGCTTCCCCGTGGCATAAGCCCGGCCGAGCGGGTCGATGCGCGGCTCGACATCGACCGGCGCGACTGTCGGAACCGGCGGCGGGGCCGCCGGCCGCGCTTGCTGTAATGCCTGACGCAGGCTCGCCAGACCCTGGAAAGTCTGAGGACCGGGGCGTTGCGGTGGATCGTTATCAGCCATTGTTGTTACGCTCTCGCATTCTTGCGGTTCAAGGCGGCAACGTCGAGCCGAACAGGTTGCTGCGCCTCGTGTTTGTGCTCGGGCCCGGCAAAGACCCTGAGGTTCTTCATGACCCGCCGCCCCAGCGGTCCGCGCGGCACCATGCGCTCGACCGCCTTCTCGATCACCCGCTCCGGATGCTTGCCGTCGAGAATGGCCCCTTTGCTGCGCCCCTTGATGCCGCCGGGGTAACCCGTATGCCAGTAAAATATATCGTCCTTACGCTTGTTGCCGGTCAGCTGGACCTTTTCGGCATTGATCACGACAACGTTGTCACCACAATCCATGTGTGGCGTGTAGGAGGGCTTGTGTTTGCCGCGCAGGCGCATCGCGATGATTGAAGCGAGCCGACCCAGCACCAAGCCGTCAGCGTCGATCAGCAGCCACTTCTTGTCGATATCGGAGGGTTTGGCGGAAAAGGTCTTCATCGCTCGGGGCACGGCTCACCGGCAGGCCGGATTACGGACCGGTCCGCGAAAGGCCGTGATGTAAGCGATCCGCCCCGAACGGTCAAGCGGAGTTCCTTGCGCTTGCGGCTTGCCTGCCCCCGATACAACATAAGAGCGGCCCCTCACCCCAACCCTCTCCCCGCCTGCGGAGTGCCTGCGGAGAGAGGGAGGGACCCGCGCAGCGGGAGGGTGAGGGGCGGCGAGCGCAGGATGCTGGAGGGGCAACGATGACAGCAATGCCGAAGATGCCGATGAAAGCCCCTGTTCTGCTCGAGGATCACGATCGGGGGGTCTTGCGTCTCACCCTCAACCGGCCCGACGCGCGCAATGCGCTGTCGGCCCCGCTGATGTCATCATTGCTCGAAGCCCTCGCCCGAGCGGCCGAGGACGCGCAGGCACGGGTCGTTGTCATCGCCGGCGCCGGACCCGCGTTTTGCGCCGGGCACGATTTGCGCGAGCTGCGCGCCGATCGGCGGCGCGAGACCTATGAACGGCTTTTCGCCCAGTGCAGCGAGCTGATGCTGACGATCGTCAGATTGCCAAAGCCGGTCATCGCCGAGGTTCACGGGGTGGCGACGGCAGCCGGCTGCCAGCTGGTCGCGACCTGTGACCTGGCGGTGGCCGCAGAGGATGCCCGGTTCGCCACACCCGGCGTCAATATCGGCCTCTTCTGCTCGACGCCGATGGTGGCGCTGACCCGCGCTGTCGGGCGCAAGGCGGCGATGGAGATGCTGCTGACCGGGAAGCTCATCGACGCCGAGACCGCGCAGGCGATCGGGCTGATCAACCGGGTCGCGCCGCGCGAGGGGTTGCGCGAGGTGGTCGACGGTCTGGCGTGTGAGATCGCCGGCAAATCCGCGCTGACCGTCAAGATCGGCAAGGAGGCATTCTACCGGCAGGCCGAGCTCGACCTCGCCGCCGCCTACCGCTATGCAGCCGAGGTCATGACGACCAACATGCTGGCCCGCGATGCCGGCGAAGGCATCGACGCCTTCCTAGCCAAGCGCGAACCCGTCTGGCACGACCGTTGAGGCGCGCTTTGGACCACGAGAGCTATCCCGACGACTATCTGCGCGGCATCCTCGAAAGCGTGCGCACGATCGCCGTCGTCGGGGCGAGCCCGCGGCGCGAGCGGCCGAGCCACAGGGTCATGGCGTATCTGCGGCGGCGCGGCTACCGGACGATCCCGGTAAATCCCAATGCGGCCGGCGGCACGATCAACGGCGAGCAGTGTTACGCCTCGCTCGCCGAAGTCCCCGAGCCGATCGATATGGTCGATGTGTTCCGTCGGAAGGAAGCGGCCGGCGGGGTCGTCGACGAGGCGATCGCGATCGGCGCCAAAGTCGTATGGATGCAGCTCGGCGTGCGTGACGACGCCGCGGCCGTCCGCGCCGAGGCGCGCGGCCTCAGGGTCGTCATGAACCGCTGTCCGGCGATCGAAATCCCGCGCCTCGGCCTGCCCGTCCGCCTTGCGAGCGCATGAGCGAAGGCGCACGATCCGCTCAGGGCGCCCTTCCCCAGGCGACCCAGCGTCAGAGAGGCAAGTCATGCGGGTTATGGTCAGGTTCTCGTTTTCCGCCGATGCCGGCAACGCCGCCATCCGCACTGGCAAGTTGGAAAAGGTCTTCCAGCAACTGATCGATGATCTGAAGCCTGAAGCCGCCTATTTCCACGCCGTGGAGGGCGATCGGGGTGGCTTCTTCGTCGTCAACATGCAGGAATCGTCACAGATCGCCGATATCGCCGAACGGCTATTCCATGGTGTGAATGCCAAGATCGAGCTGGTGCCGGTCATGACCGCCGATGATTTGCGCAAGGGCTTGTCGGGCGTGCAGGAGACGATCCGCCGTTACGGCTGAGACCCGAGCCAACCCAGCACGCAATTCCTCTCTTCCGCACCACCAAATCCGCGCGCGGCTGACAGCACGCACCCGCCGGTCCCGGAACGACGCCAGTACGATTTATGGGTCGCCCACTTGGAAGTCGCCCGGCTGGGGTGGTGCAATCGGCGTAAACAGCGTCCGATCGGGCTTGAGATCGAGCAACGGCGTGTCATCCAGGCAATCCAAGCCACGCACCGTCACGATCGGCCCCTCGATCGAAACCAGCTTGGCGATGGACGTACCGATCGGATTTGGCCGGGCCGGTGATCTCAGTGAAAAGGTGCCACGCGAAATCCCGTCGTTCGCCGGGCTTTGCATTACCAAATCTCGCCGAGACAGGTGCAGCCAATAGAGGACCTCGACGCGCTCGAATTGAACCAGGCTGTCGAGCGCCGCAACCCACGGCTCGAAGACCTCGATGCGGCACAGCGGCCCGTCGGACCGGCCCTGTCGCGGCGTTTCCATTCGTGAGGTCCACGGCGTGCGGATGCGGCCGATAAACACCAAACCGGCATCGGTTGCGGGCGGCATTGCTATCGCAAGCTCGGCTTTCCGTATCTCGTTCTCGCGAACCACCTCGGACTCCGCTTTCGTTGGTCTATCGAGGAAACGCCGGGTCTGGTGACCTCGCTGCGCATCAGGCCCCGGACTTTGCCACCTCCCTTATCGACTGGAAGGGGGTCAATCAGAGGAACGGGATTGATCCCCGATAGAGTAACCGCGGCCAGTGACGCTAACCTAGGCGCGCGAGCAGGATTATCGTGAATGTGACGGTGATCGCGCCGCCGATGCGGGTGGCGATTTGGGCAAAGGGCATCAGCTGCAAGCGGTTCGCAGCAGTCAGGATCGCGATATCCCCGGTGCCGCCCTGACCGCTATGGCACGCGTTCACGATCGCCGTTTCGATCGGGTACATGCCCAGCAGCCGCCCGACGAAAAACCCGGTTGTAATCACCGACGCGACAGTCGAGACGATCACTGCAATGTTCGCCGGAGTGAGAGCCGCGACCAGCGTATCCCACGGCGTCAGCGCGACGCCGATCGCAAAGAGAAGCGGATATGTGACTGCGGTCGAGAAGAACCTGTAGACCACTTGGCCGGCGAGCTGCAGCGATGGCGGGACCGCGCGCGTCAGTTTGACGGCGACCGCGAAGAACAACATCGCGACGGGGCCAGGAAGTCCAAAAAGCTTGAAGCATGTTGTGCCGAGGAGGTAGAGCGCGATCGCGGTGACGCCTGCGGCCGCAATGGCGCTCGCATCTACGGTAGAGGCGGCAGCCTTATCTTCGCCGGCTACGAGTTCTTCCCCAACACCGGGCTGCAGCCGGCCCTCGCCGGTCAGGTGGGGGCGCTTCTTGCCGACCCAGTTCAGGAAGCCGGCAAGCAGGATGGCGGTCAGGCTGCCGAGCATGATCGGCGGCAGCACCTGGGCGAACAGCACTCCCTGCTCCTGATGAAGAATCTCGGCGTAGCCGATCGACAGCGGGATCGCCCCCTCGCCGACGCCGCCTGCCATGATCGGGATCACGATGAAGAAGAAGGTGTGATATGCGCCGAGCCCAAGGGCTACGCCGATCAGCGTGCCGACGGTGCCGGCGACGACCGAACCGGCAGCGAGCGGGACGAAGATCTTTAGGAAGCCCTTGATTAGCACCTGCCGGTCCATACCGAAGATGCTGCCGACGATGATCGCGGCGATGAAGAGATAGAGGAAGTTGGACTCCTTGGTGAATTCGCCGATCGGCTTCACCATCCCCTCGGGGAGGAGGTTCGCGAAAACAAGGTAGGACGGCACAAAGGTCGCAAAGATCGCCGCCGCGCCAACGTTGCGGATCACCGGCAGCCGCCTGCCGATTTCGGCACAGCCAAACCCGCCTAGGGCCAAGACGGCGATCATCGTCGGTATGTCGCTCGCCACCTTCCCGTCCCGCAGAATGAAGAACGCGACGAGGGCAGCGAGCAACACATAGACCGGCAATGGCACGATGCCGATGCGGAACTCGACGAGCTTCCACCAGCCCTGCGGCCAAAAGCGCGCGCGGACGGGCTGGAGTGCGACTGAATCCGTCATCTGTGGTCTCCTCCCTTCAGCCCATCAAGCCACAAGCCGACACTGCAGGGCTGCTGTGCGGATATCCATGTTCCGGCCGCGGTTCAAGCTCCTGTCCCGCTGTGCGGCAGAGAGGCTCGGGAAAGCCAGTCCAGGCTCGTCTCGTCTTCTAGCTTTTGCAGGCGTTCGAAGAGCGCCGCGGCATCCGGCTCGCCGAGCGCGCCGCGGTCAGGCGCAGGAATTTATCCTCCAACTCTCCAGGTTCGAGCATCCCATTGTCGGCGTGGCCTTCGAGGTGGCGCCCGTCGGCGAGCGCGATCGTCACCGTGCTTCCCATCCCGGAGTGCTCGCCGCCCGGTTCCGGCACCAGCCGGACGCGACGGCAGAGTCATGGTCTGACCTTCATCCCACGCGTCCCCCGGAGGTATTAGGTTTAATATTCCGGCCGGAATGGGCTATCAGATCGTCCTAGCGCCGGAGGCCGTCGAAGATCTCCGGACGCTAAGAGCGAATGTTCGAGCGGCGGTGCGGACGGCGTTAGAAACCCATCTTCGACATGAACCCGGAACGACCAGCCGAAGCCGGATCAAACGCCTCCGGGATCTCCGCAGGCCGCAATACCGGCTGCGGGTTGGCGATGTCCGGATATTCTACGATATCTAAGGCTCGACGGTCGAAATCCTGGCAGTCGTGTCCAAATCTGAGGCTGACGCATGGCTAGGGCAATTCGGAAGTCCGGGGTGGGGCGCGTTCCGCTGTCGGAAATCAAGGGGGATC
Source organism: uncultured Alphaproteobacteria bacterium (assembly GCA_963703745.1). GTDB lineage: Bacteria > Pseudomonadota > Alphaproteobacteria > ATCC43930 > CGMCC-115725 > AP-15. Next base: position 991,642 of record CAVPFL010000007.1, read on the forward strand.
TCCCGCGATTTTTGCGTGAGGCTGAAGACGAAGAGATCATCATTACGCGCAAGGGGAAACCGGCCGGCGTGCTTATAGGTTTGGCATCTAAGGATGCCTGGCCGGATGATCGGTTGGAAAATGACCCGCGCTTTCTGCGCCGCATCGCGCAGGCGCGGCAAAGTCTGCGAGCCGGGCGTGGCATCCGGATCGAAGATGCAGCGCTGGAGCCAGAGAGTTGACGGCTCGTAAATAGGAATCGCTCAGATTTCTTCTGAGCACATCGAGGGTGTGAGATTAGGAGCCTGACGAGACCTTGATCTGCGGAATTTCAGCAGAACCCGCGGCTCGTAAGCTGGAGGCTCCCTCTGCCGGGCGAGGTAGCGGGCTTGCCCCTAGAGGCCTGAAAGCCACTCCAGGCCCGTTTCGTCTTCGAGCTGCTGCAGGCGTTCCAAGAGCGACGCTGCACCTGGCTCGCCGAGCGCGCGGCGGGTCAGGCGCAGGCCTCGCGAAACCGTCGGCCGCCAGGCTTGCGGCGAACACACCCGCCTCCGAGGCGCGCCCGAGGTGCAGGCGCTTGACCATACCGCCGTCACCGCGGGCGAATTCGAGCAACCCGCCGGCGAGTGACTCGGCGATGCCGAGAATAGTAAACGGTTGTGCGGCAATAAGCCGCCCCGCCAAGCCCCACAAAATGTTCATCAGGCCGACCCGGGCATCCTGGAAGGATCGCCCGCCGCATGTCGGATCGCATGAATGACGATCTCACTCTCGGTGATTTCGTAAAAGATGAGATAGGGGTAAGGCGTCGTCGTCATGCGGCGGATTGCTGGATCGAGCGTGCGGCGGCCAATGTTGGGACGCAGCAGCAGAAGATCGGTGAGGGCTTGGATGCGGGCCTGAACCCGCCGGGCACCCTGCGGCGAATGGGCGGCGATGTAATCGAGGATGGCGCTGAGATCGGCAAGTGCCGGGAGGGTGTAGCGGAGCCTCACAGACCGTGCTTAGCCCACACCGCGCGCACCTGCTCGTCAGTCGCGAATTCGCCGCGGGCAGCGCCAGCCTTTGACGCAGCGACAGCAGCTTGTTCTTCCGGTGTTAGCGGCACCGGCGGCTGATCATCCGCGCCAGCTAGGCGGAGCACGATATGAGCAATTTCGTCCTGCGCTTCCGGCGGAAGGTTGCGCGTTGCTTCGAGTGCTTGCTCGAGAAGTTTTGTCATCGGATGCCGCCGTTATTACTTACAGCAAGATGAGTTTCGCGCGTTGGTGCCGGCTACAAAGTCGGTATCTCCGCGACCTGTCGCAAGCGTTATGCGCTACCGAGCCAGCGCAGGTCCGTTTCGCCCTCGAGCCGCTGGAGTCGGTCGAACAGCGCCGTTGCACCCGGCTCGCCGAGTGTGCCGCGGGTCATGCGCAGGAGTTTATCGTCGAGCTCGCCGGGTTCGAGCATCCCATTCTCGGCATGGCCTTCAAAATGCCGCCCATCCGCGAGCACGATCGTGACCGTGCTCCCCATCCCGCCGTGCGTCTCGCCCGCCTCCGGCACCAGCCGGACGCGCCCGGTGGGAGAAACTGAGGAACCACGCACCTTGATTTTCAGATAGTCCGGCACGATGTTCCGCTTATGTTCTAACCGAGCGCGATCCAGACGATGTCTGAAATGGGCAACGTCATAACCGCATTCAGCGAAGCCAGTGTCGAGCGGTTGACGGGGCTGACCGCCGCGCAGCTTCGATATTGGGACAAGAGGGGATTTTTCGCGCCCGACTATGCCGATGACGATCGACGCGCACCTTTCAGCCGGATCTACTCCTTCAGGGATGTTGTGGGTCTCCGCACCCTGGCGCTACTTCGTCGTCAATACAACATTTCTCTTCAGCATCTGCGGCAAGTCGCGGAAAAGCTGAGCCATCTTGAAGACGATCTTTGGACAAGGACTACACTGTATGTCCTCAACCGACGTGTCATCGTTCATAAGCCAAGCAGCGGGCGACTCCGCGACGCCGTAAGTGGCCAATATGTTCTAGGGACCCCGCTCAAAAGGATTGTCGCGGACACTAAGCAAGATGCCGAAAGGCTTCTGCGACGCCCCGAAGCTAAAATCGGCAAGGTGGAGCAGTCTCGTCGGGTGCTGCGGAATGCCCCGGTGATCGCCGGCACGCGCATACCGACTGCTGCGATAAGGCGTTACCAAACGGCTGGGTACACGGTTGAGCAGATCCTAGCTGAATATCCAGACCTTACACCCCATGATGTCGAGGCGGCTCTAAACTACGAACAGAGCAGAACAGCCGCTTAGGGATGCCCGAGAGGCAACGCCTTAAGTTCCTAACCGATAACTGTGTCCCTGATTCCGTCGGGCGCGTTCTTGTAGAGGCAGGACACGAGGTCATTCTCTTGAGGGAAATCCTGCCGACCAATTCGCCTGATCCCGTCGTGGCGTCCGTCGCCGAAATCAATGAGGCGATACTGGTCAGCTTCGACAAAGATTTTAGGACTCTAGCGCCTCGAATAGGCATTGGTCAGCAGCGCTTCCGTAAGCTCAGCCGCATCTGACGAACCCCAGGCCGCGCAGCGGTTGAAGATAGCCTTGCCGCTGATCGAATTCGAATGGACGGCAGCACAGGAAACCTCAGATAAGCGCATGATTGTGGAGATCGGCCCAACCTATATCAGGACAATTCGCTAGGCCCACATTTGTCAAAGGGTAAGCTCTTTTTTAAACGTGTTTGCTGAATTCTTGGATTCCTGGTGCATATCTTGTGAATTAGATTTCTTCTTGTCGGGATTCTGCCGGCTCTTTGCCTAAATAATCCGCGGTACGGCGCTACGGCTGAGCACCGAGCCAGCTTAGATCCGTTTCGTCCTCAAGCCGCTGCAGCCGCTCGTAGAGCGCCGCTGCGCCTGCTTTGCCCAGGGCCTGGCGGGTCAGGCGCCGGAACTTGTCCTCCAGCTCGCCAGGTTCGAGCATCCCATTCTCAGCGCGGCCCTCGAAGCGCCGCCCGTCGGCGAGTGCCACCGTGACCGTGCTTCCCATACCGACATGCGCGCCGCCTGCCTCCGGCACCAGCCGGACGCGGCGGCACAGGGCGCGGATCTGCGGGTCGCCGAGTGCAGTCTCATCAAAGGATTCGGGGTCGCGCGCCTCGCGGTGCAGCGCCAGTGCCACGCAGAACGGAATGCTGTATTGCGCCAGCATCAGATCGGCGGGCTCCAGGATGTTGTGGCGCTCGACCATGCGCTCGGTGCCGGTGACGGTGATCGCCTCGACCTCCGGGCCGGCGAAGCCGTGCTCGGCCTGCAGGTCGCGCACCGCCCTGACCGCGGCATGCGCGGTGGCGTGGCATGGATAGCGCTTCAGCACCGTGGTCGAGACGAGAAACTCCTCGCCGAGGCCGCGGGTCAGCTCGGCCTCGTCCCATTTCGTGCAGAAGACCTTGAGAAATCCGAACTCGCCTTCGAGCACGGTACGCGGCCCCTCGAAGCCGTCGGCTGCGAGGTTCGCCGCGAGGACACCCGCCTCCGAGGCGCGCCCGAGGTGCAAGCGCTTGACCATGCCGCCGTCACCGCGGGCGAATTCGAGCAATCCGCCGGCGAGCGACCCGGCGATGCCGAGAGCATTGGTCATCGCCGCGGGGCCGAGCCGCAGGAGATGCCCGGCGGCCACCGCAGCACCGAACGGGCCGGTCGTGCCCGGCGCGTGAAAGCCGCGCGCCTCGTTGGTGTGCCCGGTCGCGCGCCCGATCCGGATCATCACCTCGTTCCCCGCGACGAATGCGGCAATCAGGTCCCGCCCGCTCGAACCCTGTTCCTGGGCTATCGCCAGCGCGGGCGGCAGCACCGTGGCGCCAGGATGAGCCCCGGCACCCGGGCGCGTCAGGCTGTCGAGCTCGAAAGCATGGGCGAGCGCGCCGTTGGCGAGGGCCGCGGCGTTCGCCTGGACCGCGGCGCCACCGCTTCCGAGGATATGGCTCTTGCCGCCGGGCCCGGTGCGTTCGGCGTAGCGGATCACGATCCGGCTCCACGGCAGGGCGCTGCCGCAAATGATCGCCGCCACCGTGTCGGCGATGCACTCCTTCGCCCGTTGCACGACCTCGGCCGGCAGATCCTCGTACCCCAGAGCGGCGGCGTATTCGGCGAGCCGCACGGTTTCCTGCGCCATGATGTCGGTCCTCCCGGTTGACGGCTGGGTGCCGCGATGAGACGTTTGTCCCGCCGCGGCGATCGACACCAGGGAGGTTCTAACATGACCGATGGATCCGGTGGATCTTCCGCTCAATCGTTATGCCGAGCTCCGCACCCTGTGTCTCCCCTGATAGCCCAATTCCGCCCCCTGCAAGGCGCTTTTGGCTCCCTGTTCGTTCGAGCCACGGGCGGGCTCTTAAGTACCTGATAGAGTTGGTTTTATCTATGATGAACCGAGCAAAATTCAAGACGCAAACGATAATTCAGCCTGTTATCCAGCTTCTAGCAGGGGGGCGAGGGACGACGGCGGGACGGGCCCGATGAGGACGGGCGGCGAATACCGGGAAGCGCTGCGCGACGGGCGGCGGGTCTGGGTCATGGGCGAGGGCTGGGTCGAAGACGTGACCACCCACCCCGCAACCCGGGCGATGGTCGAAGAGTATGCCGCCTGGTACGACCGCCATCTCGATCCCGAGTGGCAGGACCTGCTGCTAGCCCCGCCCGATGCCGCGGGGGAGCGGGTGCCGTGGGCCTATGTGCTGCCGAAGACCGCCGATGATCTGCTCGGCATGGGTCGTTCCTTTGCCAGGACGACGTTTCTGAGCGCCGGCAACATCACCCACACCCCGGCCTATGGCAATCTGATCCAGCTCGGCGTGCTGACAGCCGCACAAGCAGGCGGCGCTCCGGACCAGCAGATCGCCGACGCGATGGCCTATCGCGAGGAGATCGCCCGCACCGGGCATTTCCTGACCTTTTGCGGCGGCGCACCGATCATCGGCCAGCGCATGCACCCCGACCCGAAGGAGCGGGTCTCGTTGAAGCTCGTCCGCGAGACCGACGCCGGGATCGTCATCCGTGGAAGGCTCGGCATGCATACGAGCCCGGCCTATGTCGAGGACGTCTATGTTGGTGCCCTCTCGCGCCTGGAGATCGGCGGGCATCCCACCGGCTTTATCGTGGCGGTCAATGCCCCCGGGGTCACCATCCTGTGCCGCAAGATCGCGGTGCGCGACCAGAACCCGTTCGTGTCGCCGCTGAGCGGCCGCTACGACGAGCTCGACGGTCAGATGTGGCTCGACGACGTGTTCATCCCGTGGGAGCGCGTGTTCGTCGTCGACCCCTCGCCGGAAGCGATCCCACGCTGGCTGCGTTGGCATCACCTCTACGGTTGGCTGGCAAAGGCGGAGTTCACCTTGGGGCTCGGTCTGGCCTTGACCCACGCGATGGGTCTCAAGGAGCACGAGCAGACGACCGAATACCTGATCGACCTCGTGATCCCGGTGCAGACCGTCCGCAGCTGCCTCGTCGCGGCCGAACGCGACCCCGACTATACCCCAGCCGGCTACTGCTTCCCCAAGCACGCCCATCTCGCGGCGGGCGGAATCGCGATCTTGAAGGCTCGCCAGCGGATGTCCGAGATCCTGCGGATCCTGCCCGGCTCCTCGCTCGTCGTCGCCCCGTCCGACCGAGACCTTTCCGCCCCCGAGATGGCCGACGGGCTCGAGCAATCGTTCGGCGGCGGCGGGTACACCGCGCTGCAGCGCGCGGCCTTGTTGCAGCTCGCCTGGGACCATGTTTCCTCGGCGCTCGACGCACGCGAATCGGCCTTCGAGAATCACGCCAGCGGCGGCATGCCCAACTGGCGCCATTGGCTTCGCCGCAACTTCCGGGACTACAACGAGCTGGCCAATGCGGTGCTGGGCCAGCTCGATCTGCCGATGCCGGAGATCGATCTCGACAGCATCCGCGCCGCGCCGATCGCCACGCGCCGGACCGTTACCCCGCCGGCCGCCGAGAAGCCGTAGCGGAACCGTGCCGATGAGCATCGCCGAGAAATCCTTCGATCTGGGGCGCGGCGGGCCCGCTCGACGGGGTGCGGGTCATCGACCTGTCGCGGCAGCTGATCCAGAGCGCAAGATGGGCTAATCTCACGTGCTCGCTCGCGCCGAGTTCGGCACGACACTTGCGAAGGCGCAACGGGCAAAGGCTCAGTCCAGGGAGGGAAACTCATGCTGTCACGTCGGTCTCTGATCATCAAAATGTCGACGACGGCACTCGTCGGCGCTCTGGCGACGCACGCCCGATGGGCCGCCGCTGCCGACAAGACGGTCAAAATAGGCATAAACCTGCCGTTTACCGGGGCCGACGCCCACGACGCCGAATTGATCAAGGACGGCGCCCTCTTGGCGATCGACGAAGCCAACGCGCAGGGCGGAGTCGCAGGTCACAAGATCGAGGTCCTCTTGCTCGACGACGGCACTGCCACCGCCGGGCAATATGATCCGGCGCAGGCGGCGACCAATGCCCGCAAAATGGTCGCAGACAAAGAGGTCGTCGCGGCGATCGGTCCGCAAATGAGCGGCTCCGGCAAGGCGATGTCGCCGATCTTGAGCCAGGGCGACCTCGCGACGATCACCCCGAGCTCGACCAACCCCGATATCACCGACCCGAAATTCGCCGGACAATATCGGCCCAAAGGCAAGCCGATCTACTTCCGTACCGTGACGACCGACGCGTTCCAAGGGCCGAACATGGCCAATTACTACGCCGATGTCCTCAAAGTGAAATCGGTCTATGTGCTCGACGACAGCGGGGCTTACGGGGTCGGGATCGCCGACACCTTTCAGGCACAGGCCGAAAAACGCGGCATCAAGGTGCTCGGCCGCGACCAGCTCAATCCCAAGGAGACCGACTACTCGACGACCCTGACCAAGATCAAATCGCTCAATCCCGATGCCCTTTATTATGGCGGCGTGGCGCAGGCCGGGGTGAAGGTCGTCAAACAGGCCTCCGACATCCTCCCCAAAATGATCAAGGGCGGTGGCGACGGTCTTTACGGGGCCGAGATATTGCGCGGCGCCGGCTTCCCAGCGGCCGAGGGGTGGTACGCGACGATCGCCGCACCCAACATTCTCGAAAACCCCGAGGCGGCCCCGGTCATCGAGCGTTTCGCCAAGAAATACGGGCAGCAGCCGGAGAATTACTCGATCACCGCCTATGATGGCGCGCTCGTCATACTCGATGCGATCAAGCGCGTCGCGGCCTCCGGCAAAGAGGTGACCCGCGAAGCGGTGCGGGACGCCATGCAAACCGCCCATGTTAAGACCATCCAGGGTGAAGTCGCCTTCGACGAAAACGGCGATCTGCAGAACCGGGTGATCAGCGTGTTCCGCATCGTCAAGGACGACAAATATCCGCCGGAGGACGTGCTGCATCAGTACAAGTATCTCGGGGTGGCGCCGCAGAGCTCGTGATGTCCCTGCTGGCGTCAACGCGTTACTCGTCACCCCCGCGAAGACGGGGGTCCAGAGCCTGCCCCTGGCGTGAACAGGGGGCAACCGCTGAGGATCTGAAGCCCTGGATACCCGCTTGCGCGGGAATGACGGACTATCCTGCCCCACTCTAGGGGCTGGGCGAACTCATGTCCGATTATGGGGTGCTGCTCCAGCAACTGATCAACGGGCTGAGCCTGGGCGCGATGTACGCCCTGTTGGCGCTCGGCTTCACCTTGGTTTACGGCATCCTAGAGCTGATCAACTTTGCGCATTTCAACGTCTTCATGGTCAGTTCGTTTGTCGGGATGTGGGCGCTCCAGCTGCTGGGTATCTCAGGCCAAGGACAGGTATTGACCGGGTTGGCGCTGGCCGGGGCATTGGTCTTCGCTTTCGTTGCCACGATGCTGGCCGGCGGCGTGCTCGGAGTCGCCATCGAGCGTCTTTCGTTGCGGCCGTTACGCGGCGTCCCCGGTACCGCGGCGATGATCACGACGATCGGCGTCTCCTACATTCTGTTCAACATCATTCTACTGACTGTCGGCGCGGGTTCGGAGAATTACCCGAACCCGCTGCCGGTGGTGCGCTGGCAATTCGGCGAGGTCACGCTCGAATTGAAGACATTGTTGATCTGGGGTGTCGCCACGGCGCTCATGATCGCGCTCCAGATTTTTGTCAACCGTACCCGCCTCGGCAAAGCGATGCGCGCGACTGCTCAGGACGCAGAGGCCGCCCGAATGATGGGGGTCGATGTCGATCGGGTGGTCGTCACGGCGTTTTTTCTCGGATCGGCGCTGGCCGGGGCGGCGGCGCTGATCTTCGGCCTTTATTACAACTACACGAGCTTCATCATCGGCTATACGGCGGGGCTGCGGGCTTTCACCGCGGCCGTGCTGGGCGGCATCGGCAGCATACCGGGTGCCATGGTCGGCGGTGTCCTGATCGGATTGATCGAGAGCCTGGGCGGCCAGCTGATCGCCGTACGGTGGACCGATGTGATCATCTTTTCGATCCTGATACTGGTTCTTGTTTTTGTGCCGACCGGCCTCTTCGGCCGCGCCACCCCGACCAAATCCTGATATGACGGGGGTCGGGGTCCCGAAGGAGGCGCGCGAGTATGCGCTAAACCTGGCACGTCCACTCGCCCGAATCTCCCCACGCACCCGCACCCGCCTCGCCGTCTTTGGCGTCGCCGCGGCGGCGCTGCTGTTCCCGCTGGTAAACCAGAACGACGCCGACATCGACTCCGCGGCAAATGCGCTCGCCTTTGCCGCCTTGGCGCTCGGCCTCAACATCGTGGTCGGCTTCGCCGGATTGCTCGACCTCGGCTACGCCGCTTTCTTCGCGATCGGCGCCTACACCTACGGCGTGGCAAGCTCGTGGCAATTGCAGCCGGCGTGGAGCGGCTTCTGGGAGCCTTTCCAATGGCTCGACCTCGTCACTCGCTTTCACACGGCGGGCGGCGATGTCGTGCACTTCCAGGTCTCGTTCTGGCTGATGCTGCCGATCGCTGCGGCGGTCGCCGCTTTTTTCGGGGTGTTGTTCGGTGCCCCGACCCTGCGGCTCAAGGGCGATTATCTGGCGATCGTGACCCTGGGTTTCGGGGAGATCGTGCCGATCGTCGCGCGCAACATCCCCTCCGTCACCAACGGGGCGATGGGTCTCAACGGCGTCGCTGCACCCCGGTTCTTCGGTTTCGACTTCGGGATCGACGCGACGCCCTATTATTACGTCGGCGTCGGTCTCGTCGCGTTCTTGATCCTGACGAGCCAGCGGCTTAAGTATTCGCGGATCGGCCGGGCCTGGATGGCGATCCGCGAGGACGAGGTCGCCGCCATGGCGATGGGCGTCGATCGCGTTCGCTATAAGCTTCTCGCCTTTGCGATCGGCGCCGCCTTCGCTGGCGCGACCGGCACCTTCTACGTCGCCAAATTGCAGACCGCGACCCCCGAGATGTTCATGTTTCCGGTCTCGGTCATGATTCTCGTCATGGTCGTGTTCGGCGGCATCGGCAGTGTGTGGGGGGTCGTTATCGGCGCGCTGCTGTTGCAGATCCTCCAATCGTGGTTTCTCGAAGATCTCTCGGGGTGGCTGCACGCCCTCGGCCGTCTCGTCGGCGTCGATTGGCTGCAGCATGTCGAGCTCGCCTCGTCGATCGAGCTGATCTTCGGCCTGATCCTCGTGATGATGATGCTCTATCGCCGCCAGGGACTGATCCCAGCCGCGCGGCCGACGCGGACCTTGAGCCTCGACGAGCAGACGGTGCAACCCGCGCGCAGCGGATTCGCTGCTCTGGTGGCGAGCGACCCTGTCTCGCCGTTGCCGCTTCTCAGAATCGCCGATCTGACCGTGCGGTTCGGCGGCCTCGTCGCCTTGCAGTCTGTCGAATTGAGCGTTCCCTCGCATTCGGTCGTCGCCGTCATTGGACCCAACGGCTCTGGCAAATCGACGTTGTTCAATGCGATTACCGGGCTCGTCCCTACCGATCGTGGCACCGTCCGCTTTGCCGATGAGGAGATCGGCAGATTGCGGCCGCATCAGGTGCTCGAACGCGGCATCGCTCGTACTTTTCAGAACATCCGCCTGTTCCCAAACCTCAGCGTTCTTGAGAACATCATGATCGGCATGCATGCGCGGCTCGCTACTGGTCCGGTCGGCGCTGTGCTGCGGCTGCGGGCGACCCGCGGCGAGGAGGCTGCCGCACGCGAGCGCGCTGTTGATATCCTTTCGCTGTTCGGCAATCGGCTTTTGCCGCGCGCCGAGCATCCTGCGGCGAGCCTCTCGTACGCCAACCGGCGGCGCACCGAAATCGCCCGCGCCCTTGCCGCGCAACCCAAATTGCTGATGCTCGACGAGCCCACGGCCGGGATGAACCCGGCCGAGACATTGGAGCTCGCCGACCAGATCAAGAGCCTCAATCAGCAAGGCCTGACGATCCTGTTGATCGAGCACAAGCTCGACGTCGTCGCGATGCTGGCCGATAAAGTCGTCGTGCTCGACCACGGCGAGAAGATCGCCGAAGGGACGCCCGCCGCGGTGCGCCGCGACGAAGAGGTGATCCGCGCCTATCTCGGCCGAAGCACCGTCTATGCGTGAGAACCGCGCTTATCGTCATCCCCGCGAACGGGTCACGAACGCGGGAGTCCGGGGGTGAATGCCGCGGCCCCGGCGCTGGATCTCCGCCTTCGCGCGAATGACGACAGAAGGGCGATAGGCCTCGATCTTCTTGAATTCACAAGGGTCGACACCCATTACGGCGACCTTCACGTCTTGAAATCGGTCGACTACCGAATCGCGGCGGGCGAGATCGTCTGCCTGTTGGGCGGCAACGCCTCGGGCAAGTCGACGACGATGAAGGCGATCATGGGGAGCGTTCGGCCGACTTCAGGCGATATCCTCTACGAGGGAAAGTCACTCGCGAGAGTTAGCACTGCCGAGCGGGTACGGCGCGGTATCGCTCCGGTCCTCGAGGCACGGCGGCTCTTCCCCCGCATGACGGTATACGAGAACCTCGAGATGGGCGGCTATACGCGCCCGCGTGGTCCCGAGTTCGAAGAGGATCTGGCACGCGTCTTCACCCTCTTTCCCCCGGTCGAAGAGCGGCTCCGCCAGATCGCCGGCACCCTATCCGGCGGTGAGCAGCAGATGGTCGCGATCGGCCGCGCCTTGATGGCGCGGCCCAAACTCCTGTGCATGGACGAGCCCTCGATGGGCCTCTCACCCGCTTATGTCGAGCAAGTCTTCGACATCATCCGCACGATCAACCGGCAGGGTGTCACGATCTTCATGGTCGAGCAGAACGCCAACATGGCGCTCTCGATCGCCGACCGCGCCTATGTCCTGCAGACCGGCCAAGTCGTGCTGAGCGGCGCAGCCGCCGAATTGCGCCAAAACGAGCTGATCCGCCACGCCTATTTGGGCGAGCTCAAATTAGAATAGGCAATCAGCCGAGCGCGCCGCCGCCGTGCAGGGGCAAAACCTTGTGTCGGCCAGGATCCCGCTGCCTGCCCCACTGTTGATCTTACGTATCCATTGGCGCTGCTACGCGCCGCCGACGATTACGGGTTGCTAGAGAGGCTCCCTTGCATCTTTTAGATGCTGCGCATTTTTCGGATTGGTTGCAGCGGTTTCGCGATCTCACGATTTCGCGAGAGGTTCTCGAAGCGCTGATTTTTCAGCTCGCGTTGATTATCACGGCGTTCCTGCTCGCATGGGGTTTTCGCGCCGCTACTCGGTCGTGGAGCGACCGGTTGGCACAACGCGTCGCAACACGGTTTCGTTCGCTCCGCATTCCCGCCGAACTGCATGGGCTGGTGATCTTCTGTTATGCGTGGCTGGTGCTCGCCATCGCTGAGCGCGGAATTGCCGAGCTCGGCGGGGAGCAGCGGCTGGTCGGGATCGCGGCGAGCCTGACAGGACTATGGATCGTGCTCAGGGCATCGGCGCTGCTGCTGCGCGATGCCTTGCTTGCGCGGGCAGTCGCTACCGTCGCCTGGGTTGTCTTCGCGCTCAATATATTGGGCCTCCTCGCGCCGACCGAGACGGCGCTTGACGATTTGGCCATTACGATCGGCACGCTGCGGCTTTCTGTGCTCCTAGTGCTGAAGGGGGCATTTATTGTCGCAATCCTGCTGTGGATCGCGCATGGTCTCGCCCGCGTGATCGGCACTCGGCTTCAGCGCGTAACCGCGCTGAGCCCCTCGGTGCAGGTCCTGTCCACCAACCTTATCAGGATCGCACTTGTTTCGGTGGCGCTGCTGATCGGTCTCAACGCCGTCGGCATCGATCTGACCGCATTTGCCGTGTTTAGCGGGGCCGTCGGTGTTGGTGTCGGGTTCGGCTTGCAGAAAATCGTATCGAATTTTGTCAGCGGCATCATCCTGCTGCTCGAGCGCTCGATAAAACCCGGGGACGTGATCGAAGTCGGCAGCACCTTCGGCTCGGTCACCTATCTCGGCGCACGCTACGCGTCGGTACGCGGCCGGGACGGCAAGGAATATCTGATCCCGAACGAAAACCTCATCACGAATGAGGTGATTAACTGGTCGTATTCGAACTCTCTGGTGCGGCTCGATGCGAAGTTCGGCGTGGCCTACGGCAGTGATCTGCACGCGGTCCGCAATCTTGCCATCGAGGTTGCAAGCCGAACCGATCGTGTGCTGGCGTCGCCAAGGCCGGTCTGTCACGTGACGGGCTTCGGCGACAGCACCGTCGACATGCTTCTCCGCTTCTGGATCGAGGACCCGATTAACGGGGTGACCAACATCAAGGGGGAGGTTTTTCTCGGATTGTGGGATGCGTTCAACGAGAAACGGATAGAGATCCCGATGCCGCAGCGCGAGGTGCACATCCGCGGCCTGTCGGCCTCGGCAATATCCCCCGCGAGGGAAGCGCAGGCGGCGCATGACTAGGTCCCGGCCCAATAGATGCGACAGGACTGATGTTGTCGGGCCTCGGCTCGCCGATTCGCCGCGCCGGCCGACGATAGCGCGTGGACGGCGCGAGCAGGGCCGGCCGGTCGGCGGGCCTGAGTTGGCCGGGGCCCATGGTTGCGTTAAAAGTCCCGGCGATGCTGACCGCTCTTGGCCGTGCCTTGTACGCGATCTCGACGCCGCCGCTGCGGCGGATCGTTGCGCTTAGCCTTACGCTCGCGATCCTGACTTTCGCATTACTATGGCTCGCCGTCGCCGGCGTCCTTTACAACACGGCCTTCTTTGAGTGGCGGCCGCTCAATTGGCTCGTCGACCTGCTGGGCGGACTGTCCGTGCTGGCGCTGAGCTGGCTTTTCTTTCCGGCGGTGGTAACGCTGATCATGAGTCTTTTTTTCGAACGCATCGCCGCCGCAGTCGAAGCACTCGATTATCCCGGGTGCGGCCCGCCCCGTCGGCAGCCGATCGGCGAAACCCTGGGGGCGATGTTGCGTCTGACCGCGCTGACACTGCTGCTCAACCTGCTGGCACTTCCGGTGTATCTACTGCTGCCCGGGATAAATCTGTTTCTCTTCCTTGCGCTGAACGGATATCTTCTGGGCCGGGAGTATTTCGAGGTGGTCGCGCTTAGACGGCTCGATGCCGCGGCGACCAGGGCGGCGCGTACCCGTTTTGGTCTTCGCGTTTTCCTCGGGGGGGTGGTGATTGCAGCCTTGTTCGCACTGCCGCTCGTCAACCTCGTGGCGCCGGTGGTGGCTACGGCCTTCATGCTGCACGTCTTCGAAGCCCTGCCGCGCGTGCAGCCGCATCCCCTGACCCGGTCTGCGGTATAATCTCCCATCAACAATGTCGATCGGGTGTCCAATCCATGTTTAGCCGGAAGAAAACCGAGGTAGAGGACCGCAAAATGGCAGATGCGTCTGACGATTTGGGCATCCCAATGAAGCCTGCCCGGCCGCCCGTGCCGGGCGCCAATACTCCTGCCAAGGCCCCGGCGATGCCGCCGCGCGCCCCCGATTTGGTGCGCGTCGCTGACGCGGCTCGGACCCCCGAGGGTCTGCGCCGATCGGGCGATTCGGTTAGTCAGCCGCGACGTAGTGAAGCCGAGGTGCGCAAGCTGATCGTCGGCCGCGAGATCACCCTCTCGGGCGAGATTACCTCCTGCGACAAGCTGATCGTCGAAGGCAGTGTCGAGGCCAACCTGACGAATTGCCGTGATGTCGATATCGCCGAAAGTGGTCTATTCAAGGGCTCCGCTTCGATCGAGGACGCCGAGATCCACGGCCGCTTCGAGGGCGATCTCGTCGTGCGCAAGCGGCTGTTGATTAAGGCAAGCGGGCGCGTCTCGGGGACGATCCGCTACGGCCAGATCGAGATCGAGTGCGGCGGTCAGATTTCGGGCGACATCCAGGCGCAGCCGTCCTCGGAGCCCGGCGAGATTACGGTGGACCTGGCGACCGTCCGCGCCGCGACCTGATTCGGGATTTCCTCGCCCGAGGCGCGCCACGGCCGGTGCGCCGAGCGGGCGGAGGGTCGGCCGGCGCCGCCGGCTCGGAGACGGCAGCGCGCGCCGTGATCAATTCGGTTGGGCCAGTCTTGGCGCCGTAACGGCAGAGGTCGGCCACGACGCAGTCCGGACATTCGGGTTTGCGAGCCTTGCACACATATCGCCCGTGCAGGATCAGCCAATGATGGGCATAGCGTTTATATTCAGCGGGCGTGCACGCTTCGAGTGCGTGCTCGACCGCGAGCGGCGTCTTCCCCGGCGCGAGACCGGTGCGATTGGCGACCCGGAAGATGTGCGTGTCGACCGCGATCGTCGGCTCGCCGAAGGCGACATTCAGCACCACGTTCGCGGTCTTGCGCCCAACGCCGGGCAGCGCCTCCAATGCCGCTCGGGCGCGCGGAACCTCTCCTCCATATTGCTCGACCAGGATCCGGCTCAGCGCCATCAAATTCTTCGCCTTGGTGCGGAAGAGCCCAATCGTGCGGATCAGCTCTACTAGCCGCTCCCCACCGAGTGCCAGCATCTTGTCCGGGGTATCGGCGAGGGCGAAGAGCGCGGGGGTTGCCTTGTTGACGCCGGTGTCGGTCGCTTGCGCCGACAACACGACGGCAACGAGTAGGGTAAATGGGCTGATGAATTCGAGTTCGGTTTGCGGGATCGGCCGCGTCGCGGCCAATCGCCGATAAAACTCCCGGACCTCGCGTTTCAAAAAGGCGCGCATTAGGCGCACTGTAGAGGGGATAGCACCCGCCGACAAACCTCGCGCACTGTGCGACCGCTTTACGGAATGCTGTCCCCGCCCCTATGTTTGGGGCGTAATGAACTACAACCTCGGTAATGCCGCAGCCCCAGCGCCGCTCGCCAGCCTGGCCTTCGAGCGCGTGTTGTTACCGCATCGCAGCCTGCCCCCGCGCGGCTTTCACCTCCTGATGCTGATCCTCGGTCTGATCAGCCTCGCGGTCGGGATCGGGTTCGTCTCGATCGGCGCTTGGCCGGTGATGGGGTTCTTTGGGCTCGACGTCCTCCTCGTCTATGTCGCATTCCGTCTTAATTATCGCAGCGCCCGCCGCAGCGAGACGATCCGGCTTGCCGGCGACGCGTTCACGGTTGAGCGGGTCGACGTGCGCGGCCAACGCCGGATGTGGCGGTTCCAACCCTTCTGGTTGCGCGTGATCCTCGAAGAGCAGGGCGATGAGCGGAACCGCCTGCTCGTCGCCTCACATGGCCGCAGCCTGGTTATCGGCGACATCGTGACGCCCGCGATTCGACGCGAGCTTGCAGCGTCGATCCGCGAGGCGCTCAAACGCTGGCGAGACGCGCTCAATCCCGCAGGCGCAACGACGCGTTAGAGACCGAGCACCTCCTTTAGGCCGTAAAGTCCCGGCGGCCGACCGACGACCCAGCGGGCCGCCTGCACCGCGCCTTTCGCGTAGATGGACCGGCTCATTGCCCGGTGGATCAGTTCTAGGCGCTCACCGGCGCCGGCAAAGAACACATAGTGGTCACCGACCGCATCACCACCGCGCAACGCAGCAAAGCCGATGTCGCCGGCGCGGCGAGGGCCGGTGATGCCGTCTCGCGCGCGCTGCTGCACGCCCTCGAATGCCACCTCCCGGCCCGCCGCGACCGCGCGGCCAAGCGCGAGCGCGGTGCCCGAGGGGGCGTCGACCTTGCCGCGATGGTGCATCTCCATGATTTCGACGTCCCAGTCCGGCCCCAACCGGCGGGCGACGTCTTCGACAAGACCCAGCAGCAAATTGATCCCAAGACTCATATTGGGTGCCCAGACAATCGGCGCTCGGCCCGCTGCCTGCCGCACTCCGTCACCCTCTTCGATCGAAAGACCGGTCGTGCCGATCACCATCGCCTTTCCCAATCCGGCGGCCTGCTCGGCATGGGCGGCGGTCGCGCCGGGCGTCGTAAATTCAATCACGACATCGCTGTCGCGGATCAGCTTCTCGGGGCTGTCGCCGACCGAGATGCCGAGCCGCCCGACTCCGGCGAGTTCGCCGATATCTTGATTGATATAGCCGCTGCCCGGCTTGGCACAGCCGCCGGCGAGCGCGCACCCTTCGCTCGCCACGATCTCGGCGACCAGCATCCTACCCATTCGGCCGCCGCATCCGACGACCCCCATCTTGGTTCGGGCCATGCTCCGCCTCCTTATTTTCGAGGAAGAAACGGTTACCCATCGCCCGGGAAAACTCAAGTTGCAGGTCGTGCCATGCGCAACTTTCGGAGGAGGGAAAGACCGGCCGCTTCTCCCAAGCGCATGAGTGGCGTTTTCTCGGCCGTCGATTTCCTCTACACCGCCGGCATGGCGCTTCTGCGTTCCGTCGCGACGGTCGGTTCGTTCACCGCGATAAGCCGAGTGTTCGGCTTTATCCGCGACATCCTGACGGCAGCAATTCTCGGCGCGGGGCCGGTCGCCGACGCGTTCTTCGTGGCCCAGCGCCTGCCGAACCTGTTCCGCAGTTTGTTTGCGGAGGGCGCCTTTAGCGCAGCCTTCGTCCCGCTTTTCGCCGGAACCATGGCCGAAGATGGCAAGGAGGCGGCGCGAATCTTCGCCGAGGATGCGCTCGCCGTGCTGCTAGCCGCGCTTCTCGGCTTTGTCCTCCTCGCCGAGATCTTCATGCCCACGGTCATTGACGTGATCGCGCCGGGCTTCCGGCGTCAGCCCGAGAAGTTCGAGCTCGCCGTTGATCTCGCCCGGATTACCTTTCCCTACCTTTTGTTCATCGCGCTCGTGGCACTTCAGGGCGGGGTGCTGAACTCTGTCGAACGCTTTGCGGCCGCCGCCGGGACCCCGATCTTATTGAACCTGTTCCTGATCGCAGCGCTGTTGATGATGCGGCGGTTTGGCTGGCGTGACGGGCGTGCCCTAGCTTGGGCGGTCAGCGCAGCCGGCTTCGCACAATTCCTGTGGCTATTGTTCGCTTGCGGGCGCGCCGGACTGGCCTTGCGTCTGCCTTTGCCTCGGCTGACGCAAGGCGTGCGCCGCACCTTGGCGGTAATGGCCCCGGGCACGATCGGGGCCGGCGTCACGCAGCTCAATCTGCTGATTTCGACGGCACTCGCCTCTCTCTTGCCCAGCGGCTCGGTCTCCTATCTCTATTACGCGGACCGTCTCAATCAGTTGCCGCTCGGAGTCGTCGGCATCGCCGTCGGCACCGCCATTCTCCCGTCGCTGTCGCGCCAGGTCCGGCTCGGGCATCTTTCCGACGCGGTAGCGACGCAAAATCGCGGAATCGAGTTGGCAGTGTTGTTGACTCTACCGGCGGCGATCGCGCTCGGAGTTCTCGCGACGCCGATCCTCTCAGTGCTGTTTGAGCGCGGCGCGTTCGGCCCGACCGATACCGCCGCGACCGCTGCGGCGCTGGCGGCCTATGCGGCGGGTCTTCCGGCCTTTGTTCTAATCAAGGTGCTGGCGCCCGCTTTCTTCGCCCGCCACGACACGGCGACCCCGGTCAAGGTCGCGGTCGCTGCGATGGCGGTCAATTTGTGTCTGACGCTCATTCTCATGCAATTTTTGGCGCATGTCGGGATTGCCCTAGCGACGACGGTCGCCGGCTGGCTCAACGCGCTCGTCTTGCTCGCATTCCTGATCCGGCGCGGGCATTTCGGGTTTGACCGGCGGGCGCGGCGGAACCTCCCGCGGGTCGGGGCCGCAGCGCTCGGTATGGGCGTGATCCTGGCGGCGTTGCGGGCCGCAATCTCGCCGATGCTCGCGGGTCACACCATATTGCGGGTAGGCGCGCTTGCCGTACTGGTTTGCGCTGGGCTGGCCGCCTTCGCCGTGCTCGCGCTCGCTCTCGGAATCGCCGATTGGCGCGATCTCGTGGGACGGCTGCGCCGGCAACCGGCTTGACCGGCGCCTCGCTCCGGCGGTAACAGCGCGGCCAGCGCCGCGCATTCGAGGTCCGATGAACCGCATCTTCTCCGGTATCCAGCCCACCGGCAACCTGCATCTCGGCAATTACCTGGGCGCGATCCGCAACTGGGTCGCGTTGCAGAACGACTACGAGTGCATCTTCTGCATCGTCGACCTGCATGCGCTGACCCAGCCGCAGGATCCCGACGAATTGCGCGCCTCGACGCGCGAGGTGACAGCCGCCTACATCGCCGCCGGGATCGACCCCGAGCGCTGCATCATTTTCAACCAGAGCATGGTTTCGGCGCATGTCGAGCTTTCCTGGCTCCTCGCCTGCATGACCCCGCTCGGCTGGCTCAACCGGATGACGCAATTCAAGGAGAAGGCGGGGAAAGATCGCGAGATGGCCGGTCTCGGCCTTTACGCCTATCCCGTTCTGATGGCGGCAGACATCCTCGTGTACAGGGCGACGCATGTTCCGGTCGGCGAAGATCAGAAGCAGCATCTCGAACTTGCGCGCGACATTGCTGGCGCCTTCAACCGCCGCTACGAATGCCAATTCTTCCCACTGCCGGAACCCCAGATATTTGGAGCGGCGACCCGGGTGATGAGCCTGCGTGACGGCACCAAGAAGATGTCGAAATCGGACGGCTCGGACTATTCGCGGATCAACATGACCGACGACGCCGATGCGATCGCACTCAAGATCCGCCGGGCCAAGACCGACCCCGAGCCGCTGTCGAAGACGCTGGCCGAGCTAGAACGCCGCCCCGAGGCCGACAATCTGATCGGCATCTACGCCGCTCTCTCCGGGATGACGCGCGAGGCAGCGCTCGCCCGCTTTTCCGGCCAAAACTTCTCGTACTTCAAAGAAGCCCTGTCCGAGCTGACGATCGAGGTGCTGGGCCGCATCGGCAGGGAGATGGGCCGGCTGATGGCGGACCCCGGGTATATCGATGGGGTGCTCCACCGCGGGGCCGAACGCGCCGGCGCAATCGCCTATCCCGTCTTGCGCGAAGTGCAAGCGATCAGTGGCCTGCTGCGGCCCTGACACGGACGTTGGCGGCGAACGGATCGACCAAGCGGACGTGGCGAAAAGGTAGACGCAGCAGACTTAAAATCTGCTTCTCGTAAGGGAGTGCGGGTTCGAGTCCCGCCGTCCGCACCAATGCCCAAGGGACATGGGGGTCGCGTGGCGACTCAGACCGGGTCGAGCTCGGTATCCCAGTAGAGATAGTCGCGCCAGCTCTCGTGCAGATAGTTCGGCGGGAACGCACGACCGTTCTCCTGCAGCATGTAGGTGGTTGGCTGGACCGGGCGGCGGCGCGGGTACATCCCGCTCTCGCGCGGCAAGCGATTGCCTTTCCACAAATTGCAGGTCGCGCAGGCAGTGATAACATTGGTCCAAATCGTGCGCCCGCCGCGCGACCGCGGGACGAGATGGTCGAAGGTCAGCTCGTGCGAGGGATAGGGCTCGCCGCAATACTGGCACGTGAAGCGGTCGCGCAAAAAGACGTTGAACCGGGTGAATGCCGGATGCCGGGCGGCCGGCACGTACTCCTTCAACGAGACCACGCTCGGCAGCTGCATCTCCAAAGAGGGGCTGTGAACGCGGACATCGTAATGGTCAATGATGTTGACGCGGTCAAGGAACACCGCCTTGATCGCATCCTGCCAGGACCATAGGGACAGCGGGAAATAGCTCAACGGCCGAAAGTCGGCGTTGAGCACCAGAGCCGGGCAATTGTCCAGGCACGCAGTCACGTAATACCCGTCCCGCTCGTCGTCTCTCGCGGGCCGGAATAGCACGCGATTGTTACCGCTTGATAACGGATCGACCGTGCCGAGACAAGATTCCGGGACAAGATATCGCAGCTCAGCGGGTCGGGACCGGCTTTTCTCCGTGGTAATCGTAAAACCCGCGGCTCGTCTTGCGGCCGAGCCAGCCGGCCTCGACGTATTTGACGAGCAGCGGGCAGGGACGGTACTTGCTGTCTGAGAGCCCCTCGTAGAGCACCTGCATGATTGCGAGGCAGGTGTCGAGCCCGATGAAGTCGGCGAGCTCAAGGGGGCCCATCGGATGGTTGGCGCCGAGTTTCATCGCAGTGTCGATCGCCTCGACCGAACCCACCCCCTCATAGAGCGTGTAGACTGCCTCGTTTATCATCGGCAACAGGATCCGGTTGACAATGAAGGCGGGGAAATCCTCGGCGGCGACCGGCGTCTTGCCGAGCTTGAGCGCCAGGTCGCGGGTCAGCGCAAAAGTCTCTTCGTCGGTGGCTATCCCGCGGATCAGCTCGACGAGGCTCATCACCGGCACTGGGTTCATGAAGTGCATGCCGATGAACTTGCCAGGGCGGTCTGTCGACGACGCGAGCCGGGTGATTGAGATCGACGAGGTGTTGGTCGCAATCAGCGCCTCGGGCTTTAGTGTCGGGATCAGCTTTTTGAAGATTTCGCGCTTGATCTCCTCCTTCTCGGTCGCGGCCTCAATCACCATGTCGCAATCGCCGAACAGCGCGTAGTCGAGACCGGTGCGGATGCGGCCCAGCGCAGCCGCTTTCTCCTCCTCGCGGATCTTGCCCCGGGCGACCTGGCGCGACAGGTTGCGACCGACGGTTTCGCGGCCGCGCTGAAGTGCCTCCTCGCCGATATCGGTCAACGCGACCTCAAAGCCTGCGAGCGCGCAGACATGTGCGATGCCGCCGCCCATTTGCCCGGCACCGATCACGCCGATGTGGCGGAGCCGGTCTAACGACACCGATCCTGCCGTCACTGGCGGCGCTCGAGTTCGGCGTCGAGCTCGGGGAGGATCTTGAACAGATCGCCAACGAGACCGTAATCGGCGATCTGGAAAATCGGCGCTTCCTCGTCCTTGTTGATCGCGACGATCACCTTCGAGTCCTTCATTCCGGCGAGGTGCTGAATGGCGCCTGAAATCCCAACCGCGATGTACAGCTCGGGTGCGACGATCTTGCCGGTCTGGCCGACCTGGTAGTCATTCGGGACAAACCCGGCATCGACCGCAGCGCGCGAGGCGCCGACTGCCGCGCCGAGCTTGTCGGCGACCTTTTCCAAGAGGTGAAAATTATCGCCGGATTGCATGCCTCGCCCGCCGGAAATGATGATCCGCGCGCTCGTCAGTTCAGGACGCTCCGATTTCGACAGCTCAGCCCGGACGAATTCCGACAGCCCGGCCGAGCCAGTCGGCTCGACCATCTCGATCGGCGCCGAGCCGCCCGTCGCCTCCCCTGGAGGGAAGGCAGTCCCGCGCACTGTGATGACCTTGATTGGATCCTTAGATTGAACGGTTTGCAGCGCGTTTCCGGCGTAGATCGGCCGCACGAAGGTATCGGGCGAAACGACCACACTAATGTCCGAAATCTGCATCACGTCGAGCAGTGCCGCGACTCGTGGCATCAAATTCTTGCCCGAGGTCGTCGCTGGTGCCAGCAGATGCGTGTAGCCGGGGGCGAGCTTGACGAGCAGCGGCGCGACGTTCTCGGCGAGCCCATGGTAGTAGGCGTCCGCATCGGCGAGCAGCACCTTGCGAGCCCCGGCGATGCCGGAGGCGGCCTCCGCAACCCCACGACAGTCCTTGCCGGCGACCAGTATGTCGACATCCGGGCCGGCGATCTCCTTGGCGGCGGCAACGGCGTTGAGGGTCGCCGGCTTTAGCGTGCGGTTGTCGTGCTCGGCGACGACGAGGGCAGCCATCAGATCACCCGTGCCTCGGTTTTGAGCTTGTCGACAAGCTCGGCTACCGAGCCGACTTTGTGGCCGCCCTGCCGTTTCGGCGGCTCCTCGACCTTGAGGACGACCAGGCGCGGCGTCACATCGATGCCGAGCGCGTCGGGCGTCATTGTCACAATCGGCTTCTTCTTGGCCCGCATAATGTTCGGCAAGGAGGCGTAGCGCGGCTCATTGAGCCGCAAATCGGTGGTGATCACCGCCGGCAATTTTATCGACACCGTCTCGAGTCCGCCATCGACCTCGCGCGTTACCTCGGCGCAACCGTCACTGATCTTCAGCTTGGAGGCGAAGGTCGCCTGCGGCCACCCGAGCAATGCCGACAGCATCTGGCCGGTTTGATTGCAGTCGTCGTCGATCGCCTGCTTGCCGATGATCACGATCTCAGGATTTTCCTGGAGGATGACGGCCTTCAACAATTTGGCGACGGCAAGCGGTTGCAGCTCGGCATTGGTCTCGACCAGGACCCCGCGGTCGGCGCCCATTGCCAGCGCGGTGCGGATTGTCTCCTGACACTGCGCCACCCCGAGCGAAACGACGATGATCTCGCTGACGGTCCCGGCTTCGCGCAGACGCAGCGCCTCTTCGACAGCGATCTCGTCGAATGGGTTCATCGACATCTTGACATTGGCGGTCTCGACTCCGGTCTTGTCCGCCTTGACGCGGATCTTGACGTTGTAGTCGATGACCCGCTTGACCGCGACCAGCGCCTTCATCTCGTCCTCGCCCTAGCGTCGGCGGCACGGATGACGCCGCCCGGATCGTGATTTGGGCACGGGCCCTAGGCGAAGGCAAGGCCCTCTTCGGTCGGCGTTGCCGCCGACCGCAATCTACAATTGCATCGGACGACGGCTCCTCGAGCATCTGCAGCAAGTCTACAGCAAATATTTGCCTACAGGTTGAAATCACCCGTCCGGCCTGGCGGAAGGCCGCGCCGCACTCGTTTCCTCAACCGAACCAGTATCATGCCATTATGGCAATTTTGCGTCCGCCATCATCCCGCGTCGAGGTTGCATCAGATCGATGACGCGCGCGGCTCCCACCAAGATTTCCGGTTGCCGTCCTGCCGGCGAGTGGCCTTACGGAACCGGCGCGCAACGCCACCGCCGGTCTGCTGAATGCCAGCACCGGAACGAACAATCAGATCAATCCGCCCATCGGATAGGTTATCCATGGCTCGGCCCAGTCACCCTTCAATCGGGCGCACCATTTGTTTCCGGCAGCCACGGATTGTCCCTCGCGCATCGCCTGATATGAGCCCAAATCCGAAATTGTGAAGGGGCAGATAAAAGACTAAAAGGCAACCTTGCCATGTGCCAAACCGGGTTCACGCTCGGGTCTGCAAGCATAGCCGCTCCCCAGCGCGCCTCCATTACTGTGCGCTCCGCAATATCACGCGCGCTTCTTTCTGGATCCAGATGATCGAGGCCACGAGTCTTCAATTCGTGATGATACAACGTTATCTCTGGAGTCCAGAGGACCTTCAATCCCGAGGCGCGCAGCTTCAATGCGTAGTCGATGTCGCTATAAGATACCGCCAGATTAATCTCGTCAAAGCCGCGGTGAGCAAGAAACACATCGCGGCGTGTCGCCAGAAAAGCTCCAGTCACAGCTCCGACCGCGCGACTGACTTGCCAGCGATTGGCAGGCCCCGGCTCTCGACAGCTCTGATAAAGACCATCATGGATGACGGCGCCTTTCCAGCCGAAGAGAACCCCTGCATGCTGCACTGTGTCGTCTTGATACAGCAGGCGCGCACCGACGGCGCCGATCTCCGGGCGCTCGAGGTGGCCGCGCACGCGCTCGTCCCATTTCTCCGACAGCATCACCATGTCGTCATTGGCAAAAACCAACAACGGGGAATCGACGACTTCGACCGCACGATTGTTGAGCCGGGACCAATTGAAGGGCTCATCCAACAGTAAAATTTGTACCTGAGATTTCGCTTCCAATTTTGCGAGGATACGGTGCGTCTCGGGCTCTCGGCTGCCATTGTCGATGATTACAATCCTTAGAGCATCCGGGACCGCGGTTCTCGCTCTCAAACTATCGACAAACTGTGCGACGTCTGGCCCATTGTCGCGGGTTGGAATAATAAGCGCGATCGATTTATCGGGATCCCGCGGGCGCCACAGGATCGGCAGGCGCGGCGAGGATCCGCTTGGCGGCCCGATGTGGATGCATGCGCTGAGAGAAGCTTGGGCTACATGAGCGCGTACCGCCTCCTCATGTGCGGCTGCGGCCATCCCTGAATCTACGGTGTTCTCGCCATCGCGGCAAATGAGCGGACACGGAATGTGGCCGACACGGCCGTCGCGCGCTAATGCGAGCAGGAGCGAACTCCGGGCCGCGGAAACCGAGGTCGTAACGAGCCTTTGCGCCACTGAGGCATATGATGCAAGCTCGATGGCGACCGTTTCGCCGCACGTGTTCATTTCAAGCAGGGTATCGTAATCGACGGCTTGGCGAAGTTGTGGGAACGACCGCCGAACACCGCCGCGTTCGCGAACGCCGATTTCTTCGTCAGATATGAAGGCTGTGGCCGCACCTTGTCCGACAACCGACGCGAACCACTCGATCGCACTGGGATGGAGCAGCGCTCTCTGTCCCAGCAGAACGATCCAATCAACGCCGCTCGACAGAGCGGCCAGCCGTTCCGCTTCCGCGGGGGTCTCCTCTGACATGCTGTCCTGCCACCGGATCCGAGCATCGCTCGCCGCTGCCCTTTCGGCTATCCGCCTTCGGGCGGGATCGGATCCAATCACGCACAGCCTCCAGTTCTCGTAGGTTTGGCACCTGATTGCGCCGAGCTGCGCGAACAAGGTATCGAGCGGCTCTGGATCGGCCATCAGGAGAACTGCGAAACTCCATGAAACAGAGGCTCGGGGTGGGCTGGGGACGTCGAAGGATGCGCGAAAGCTGTCATAACAGCTAACGGGAAAGGCCGTTTGCGCCTGAATGTCTGGTAGGGAGATGGCGAGCTGGTTGAGCATCACACGGAGCTCGAGTATCTGATGTGTGACTGCCGTCAGCGCTTCTACACCAGCCAGTTGAAATTGAGTCTCCAATAAGTAGTCTTGATTGCTGGGCTGTCCCACATGAGCCAAGGTGGATGCCCGCAGGTACGCCTCCAGGGCAGCCGGCCGCCTACCTTGCAGCTTTAGGCAATGCCCTAGCTGCAGGTAAATGTCCGCATCGTCGGGCCTTTCGGCCAGCGCGGAACGGTAGGCTGCTTCGGCCTCGGCCAACCGACCGGAGTCCTTCAACATATTGCCGTATTGAACTCGAATGTCGGGCCGCGTCGGGTCAAGCTTCAGCGCTCGGGAATAAAACTTCGCAGCCTCGAAATAATCTCCCGTGTCGCGGGCCTTATCGGCGCGGCGGATCAGTCGTGCGGCAGTGCGCCCGGGACCGAACAGCGCGGCCGTCAGGTTCATCCCTTAACGTCTGCCACAGCCGCGAGGAGAACTGACCCGGTTTCGGCCAGCGCGGCTCCGTGTGTCCTCAAGACGGCCCCGATTACTAGATTGACCTCGAAGGCCCCCTCGGCATGCGGCCGGATAATGCGGGAAGCGACCTGGCTGGAGATTGCCGGTTGCCAGATAGGCGACCAACGGACCGACCGCCCCACCCGCTACTCGTTGTTCCTCAACTCCAAGGCCGTCCCACCGCGCCGCTCCGTCGCTTTGCTCAAAGGTCAGACCTGCCGCTGTCAGACCGTCGGCGATCTCGCCGATATCGGCGTCCCTAACGTTAAGAGCGAAATGGTGCGCGATCGGTCGGGCGGTGGTCACGGAATTGCTGCCGTCGCGGTCTCGAAACAGGGCGAGCACTCCGGGCGACGAAACATAGCGAGCGATCCCGGTGCAACTGCTCGCCACCAGCTGCGCCGCGGCAGCTACGTCGTTCGGTTGCTTCTGTACCGCTTCTGCAAGAGCCGTCTGCGGCTCTTCGACCACGACGAGGATCGTTCGACTGGCTTCGACGAGAGCAGAGTGAAGGCGCCCGCCGGGTTGCCGCGAAGCCACCACACCACGCGACGCGCCGGTGCGGATCATCCAAAGCGAAATCTCCGCCAGGGTATCCACGCGGGCCAACTCGGTTGGTCCTAACGCCCGTTGGGCAATTCCGGCGGTCGCCGCGTCGCACCACTCGATGAAGCGGGCCGGTAACCCTGTAACAAAGTAGAGCATGTGTTAAATTCACCCACCTCTGCTCCCTTTCTTACTGTACCTGGCACCGACATGTCGACCAGGTCGCGGAAAGTTAGTGGAGTACTTTCGGTGGATGAGAAGGTAACGTTGTCGGGGCATGATCAGATCTAGAGATCGAGTACTATCCTGAAGTCATCCCGTGATCCGGTGATTGCATCGGGTTGGCGCATCGCGAGCGGCCGGAGAGCGACGTGGCCAATTGCGAGTTGCCCTCGTGCATTGTCGCTCGAAACGACAACTCGGATCTCCAGGCCTAGTCCGCATGGTTCATCGAGCGAGAAATCGATAGCGGCAGTATCAATGGCCCTCTCTCTCGTGGGAAGCTTGTCGAGCTGGGCTGTCCCTGCAACAGGCATCGACCAGAAGGTATGCCCGGAAGTCTCGGGTGTGAACCGAGGAATATCCACACGGGGGAAGGGACAGCGATGACCAGGTTCGGCATATCGGTGTGCCCGCCGGGCGCGCGCGGGCTCGGTGACGAATACGTCCCGCCTTCGAGGGCTCGACAACAGCGTCCGGCAGTATGTAGAAATGGCCAGGGCAAGTGAGGGGTCGACGGCGTATGATTTTCTTTTGTATCGGATTTCCGAGCCGCTTTACCGAATGGTGTGATGCGGTGACGGCGCGGCTCGTGCAGTGCGCGCTCGGATCGGCAGAGGTGCTGCGTTTGAATACCCTTGAGGAACTTGCGCTCGCGGCGATCAGAATAGGCACGTCGCACCTCGTGGTATGCTCACGTCAACCAACAAGTAGGATGGCGACGGTACTGGCGGAGGCGAATAAGCGATTTATAGCGATACTTGATGAGCCGCGTGCCGCGGTTCAGGACCTTGCCTCGCGGCCCGGCTACGATCTGATCGCAGCTACGAGGGCCGTTGCCTCCAGTTGCGCGGCATTGCTCAGTTATGCCTCGATGCCCGGGGGGCTTTTATTAAGTGCTAACCGCGACGGTGAGGATCCAGTGCGGACGGTCACGGCGATCGCACGTCATCTCGAGCTCAGCGTGAGCGAAGCCGCCATTGTAAATATTGTTGAAGCGCTTAAGAATGAGGGCCTTGTGCCTTCTCAATCCGGAGATGATGGATGGTGGGACGGCCTTCAAGAATCAGAACAGGATCTTGTAAACGGAGCTCTGGATGCTTACGTAACTTACTTCGGCGGGAACGATCTAGGCAGAATTACCTGGGAACGGGAGCTTTTTTTTATTTCTGATGAACTCGCGGGGACTGAACTGGTACCTGCAACGCGTCCGATCGATATCACCGGTAGAATACGCTTTTTGGTATACGGCCCGTTTATCAATCTACCTCGGGGTTCCTGGTCTGGAAGTGTGATCCTCGGTCTGTCATCGGAGGCGGCTGCGATAGCTTATCTCGTTGAAGTTTTTGCGGGCGTTCGGCTAACTCACGTTCGCCTGGAGCCCGAGAAAGAAGGTGTTGTCGAGGTGAACCTGCACTTTGCAATCGATGACTCCATCGATCAGCCGGTGCAGATCCGTATCCACACCGAGCGTCCGGCCTTCGATGGACGACTGGCGCTCGGATACGTGACTATGACGCAATCGAATGTCCGAAGCGATGCCCGCACGTATTTAACAACAGCATTAGCCGATGGTCACCCGTAAAGCCTGATTCGAACCTGATAATTCTGATCTGGAAATTATTAGAGAGCTCAAGAACATGTCTAATCTGGCACTGCGCTATCTGGGTGATAATCCACGTCTCTATACCACCGTTGGCGAGAAACGAGGTGGCAAAATCATTCTCGAAAAATGCTCCGTCGGATGCGGGCTTTATGGTCCGTACGTAAACTTACCGAGAGGCCGTTATTATGCGTCGGTACGATTTGCGGAAGAGGATCAACCCGAGGGTCGTGGGTGGATGGACGTGTGCAGAAACATGGACGCGCAGATCATTGCGTCTTCTCTGTTCGACCTGGGCAAATTGGCCAAGGGCGCTAAAGAAATTGGATTAGCGTTTGAGCTTCATCGAGCGGTCTCACAATGCCAAGTGCGTTTGCAGTGTACCGCCAGTGTCTCAGCGAAAATCGAGAGCATGCAAATCGAATTCCGAGATGTCGATGCCGCATCGATCGAAGCTACAGTGCGCGACGGCCTCGGAGACGCAAGCCTAACTCCACCCTTTGTTCGGGCGGGTCGACTTAAGAAGCTGGAAGAGTTCATCAGACACCCGTTGAGCAGCACTCGAAAACGGGTCGAGTCCGCGGTGGTCGAACGTTTGGCGTTTCTGGCAGCGGGGCGGATCACCGAAATATTGGCTGATGACGTCACATTCCGCTTTACGAAGCAATCTGGTATACCAAGTAATCCCTACCAAATCTGGTTGCCGGACCCCGCGGTTATTGGTTATCAAGACGGCGATTACATGCAAAGCGCCAACTGCCTTGCGCAGGACTTCTATCACAGGGATTTTGCCGCTTTCTGCCGGTCGATCGGCGTAAAGGCCCACCTTCATCGCAAGTTATGGGAATTCGGCTTCGTCTGGCATCACCTATGCGCCGAAGGTGCGATAGAACCGGGAGCACGCGGTGCTGGTTTCGGAGTCGGCAGGGAGCCATTGCCGTCACTGTTGGCAAAGCATGGATGTGAAGTACTTGCGACCGACGCACCACCGGAGAATGCCAGTAGCGAATGGACCGCGACTGGCCAATACAGCAGCTCTATTGACGAGTTGTTTTTTCCACATATTGTCTCCGAGGAGGTATTTCGAAGAAACGTCGGATTTGAATTTTGCGACATGAATGCGATAAGAGACGATATGCGAGATTATGATTTTTGTTGGTCCTCGTGCAGCTTTGAACATCTTGGCTCGATCGAAAACGGCCTAGATTTCGTCGTTAACAGCGTTGAGAAAGTATTAAAGATCGGCGGCGTCGCGTGCCACACCAGCGAACTGAACGTTTCTTCTAATGAGGAAACGATTGAACGGGGCTCAACCGTTCTATTTCGCCGGCAGGATGTCGAGAACCTGATTAATCGTCTAGAGTTCCGCGGGCACCAGGTAAAACCTCTTCCGATCGAACCCGGCAAATCGTTTATCGATCTCCTCGTTGATTTGCCACCATATAGCTCTGACTTGAGCCTCCGGTTAAATCTCGGAAGCTTCGTTACAACATCGTTTGGCATTGTAGTAACGCGCGGATGTTAATCGGGGTGTGCCGTAACGGTCTTCTCAGTCGAGCATAAAATCATGTCCGTAAACCCGGAAGCCACCACTCGCCGGGATGTGAATGCCACGGCTTGGGTGGGCCCAGCTAAGCACGATCGCTGTTGTAGCCAAACGCACGACCTGCGATACCTCGGTCTTGTCTGAACAGTCTGTGAGGCAATAATCTGCGAGCAGCTGATCTGAATGAAGAATGTTTCCAACTATTGCGTGTCGGAGAAGAATTCCGTAAAGGTGTTGGATGTCGATTACTACGGAATCTGAGGTTAAGCTCAGACGGGCTGTCCGCCAGGCAGGCAGAATAACATCTGGTGCAGCGAAATTCTTTATTGGGCTCTGTAACTCAACGTGCAGGCGTCGGGAAAGGTTTTCTATAGAATACGTTGCAACGGCGCTCTATCGAGGCATCCTCGATCGGGAACCGGATCCATACGGTCTTGCCGATAAGATTAGCCTCTTGCGCTCTGGGCGGGAGCTCCAGGAGATCATTCGCACCTTCGTGACCTCGCCCGAGTTCCGTTCACAGTTCACGCAAGCTTTGGTGCCGCCAGCACCGATGCCCGACCTGAGGGTCTTGATTCCCGAGAGATATGAGACCCAGTTGGTCTACGGTTCACCAAAGACGGTCTATGTCGCTCGAACCGATGCCGACGTCGCTCTGATGGCATCGCTGCTCGACCGCCATCGCTTTTACGACCGGTTCGGCGTTTGGAGCCCAGTGATCGATTACGACAAGGAAATTACCGCCGCCATAGTGCGCGGTCTGGGAGCTCGCAGCTGCTTTGAACTGGGGTGCTTCACCGGCCCTGTAATCAGTCTCCTCGCCGATGCGGGACTAAGCGTGCTCGGCGCGGAGATAAGCCATCTCGCGTTTGCGTTTGCTTACCCCAACGTCCGTGACGCCATCCTGTTTGGCGACCTCCTCACGCTCGATATCGAGCGGCAGTTCGATGTCGTGCTCTGCATGGATGTTCTCGAGCACGTCAGCCCGTTGAGACTTGACAAGTATATCGAGAAAATTTGCTCGATTGTCGACCAGGACGGATACATCTATTTGAATTCCCCGATGTGGGGGAAGGATTTGGTCTTCGGCACATTTGAAGAACCTTATCTCGAGGAGTGGCTGACGGTCGGCGACACTTCATATTGGCGGCACTGGCCATGTGACGATAAAGGCTGGCCGCTGCACGGCCACCTCGTCTGGGCGAGCACAGTCTGGTGGGAGCGAAAATTTCGTGACTATGGGCTCGTCCGTGACACGACGATCGAGCAATCGATCCATCAGAATCTCGCTACATTCTTTGAGCATGCGGGAGGGCGGCGTAGCTTATTCGTATTGCGCCACCCAGGCAATCGCAAATCCTCTGCTATGACGGCGGCGGCGATTCACGCCGAGCTTGCGGGACAACCAGGGATCCCTCGCCGGGTCACGTCCCATGCACACCAATCATAGTGTCTGCACTCGACCTCCCAAGTTTACGCCTCAGTCGTAGGGATGACCGAACAACCCGAGCATCACCCAAGGTTGTGTCTCCGAGTTGGTTTCTCCAGCAGATACGGCAGTACGGATTTCTATACCCTCGTCGGTCATCGCTATCGATCTTTCGAGCTGGCATCGGAGGACGATCTCGAATAGGCGGATGCGCTCGACGTACCTCGCGACGATCGATTGCAGTGATGGGTGGGATGATTGACGCAGCGCAGCAAAGAACCGCAATGTCATCCCGGCTTTAAAATTCCAAAATGCATTCTCGGTGCGGCACGTGCCGAGGCGATCGACTATGCGGGTCGAGACAGTCTCGATCTCGTATGGACCGCCGGCAGCGACTGAGCAGGTCTCCACACAATAGCTCGCGAGACCGCGCTCGATTGCTGCCACCAATCGATGATCGTCGAGATAGCGGGCAGCTTGCGTCAGCGCTAAAAGTGCTGCGCTCTGACAGTCGACATAGGCGACCCGAGGGCTGGTCATCCGCATCAAAAAGCCGGATGCCCGATCTCCCGCATTGTCATAAGAGCGCACCTCGAACTCGAGCAGCACGTCGCAAAGCCGCGCAAGGCGGCGGAGATAATCCGCGGCGTTGGTAACCCGGTACATCGTGACCACGCCCAGAATGACAAATGCTAGATCTCGAGAAAAAATTGAGTTTCGTTGTTTTTCGTGAATATCTACAAACAATTCATGATAATAATTCAGATACAAATCGAATAGCGATCGTAATTTCTCAAGATCTACCCCATCGAAGACGACTTCTTCCGTTTTGCATACCGCATAGCATTTGGCGAAGGCGTTTATCTTAGATCCGTAGTCGTAAGATGTGCTAAGGTCCCGGACAGCTTGCTGGGACGACGATATCGAAGTTTCGTCGCGTATTAGGGCCGTGTAATCGCCGACACGGTCGTAAAAGCCGCCTCCGGTAAGTAGCTTATGCTCACCGGCGACCAGTCGAGCGCCGCTCTGCAACCCCGGAAAGGAATAGCGGGCAACTGCTGAACGTAACCTTCCCCAGCGCTGCACCACAGTCTCGATCCCGGTCAATCGTGCCCTATCGTGCGGCATCGAGTGGATGGCAAAACAATCGCCCGAAATATTGGGTTGTCTGATCAGGTAATATGAAGCGCCAGCCGTATTGATCAGTCGCCGCCGTGGAATCCCGGCACGGTAGAGCGGTCTTTCCGCAGGCGAGATATCGGTAGCAATCGTTCGATACCGCATGCGGCCCAGCTGGTCATGCCCGATGGTTAGCACTGCGTCGCTGACTGGGACGCCGGGCTCGATTTCGAGGGTGACCTCGACATCGATCAACATCGAGCGAGCATCGATCTTATGGATATAGCCAATTCGGCCGAGCCGAAGCCGCTTCCGACGAGCCTGGAAATACAAGTCGCCGGAATGCCGCAGTGTCAGGGTATGCCCGTGCTGTCTGGCGTCGACATCGGTAATCGCCGGCTCGATTGCCAGCCTGAAGCGGCGTCGATGATAGGTAAACTCGACGTAATTGCCGGTCATCAGCAGGTTGTCGCGGTTTCTTTCGTCGTGGAACCGCAGGCCGACGATGACCTCACCACGAGGGAGATCGTATTTAATGTCCATCAGCGAGTGACAGTAACCACTCAGCGAACCCAGCCCGTCGCGCGGTTCGAGCCGGATCGGGCTAACCCGTCGGAAGATCAGGGGGCCGCGGCACATCGCCTGGACAAACCGAAGAATTTCGTTGGTTTGACGCGGGAATCGCTGCCAGAGCTCCGGCCGCGACAGAAACTCGAGAACCTTCGCGTTGTCGTCCGTCCAAAACCAGCTATCGCCCGCGATCGGCAGTGCCGTCTCGGTGATGGCAAAGTGGCTCGCACCATTGCCAAGCTCGACGGGCCGGTACATGTGGCGGACCAGAAATTCCGCCGCGCTAAAGGTATCTGTCGGTATCAATGAGTTATTAATCCGAAGACAGTGCGTAAATGTCCTCAAAGATAGTTATAAATGTCCAGAGCCAAATCGAGATCGGTAAAAACTTTTGCTCGCCCGCGATGGAGGACGAGAGCACGAGAACAATAGGCTTTGACGATCTCGTTGATGTGGGACGCAAGGATCATCGAGCGGTCGGCACGCTTTTCGAAGAGCTCTTCGCGCGAGCGGCGCTGGAAGCGTTGGTCGCCGGCAGCAATA
The DNA here is from genome assembly GCA_963703745.1 of uncultured Alphaproteobacteria bacterium. Classification (GTDB taxonomy): domain Bacteria; phylum Pseudomonadota; class Alphaproteobacteria; order ATCC43930; family CGMCC-115725; genus AP-15. The sequence continues at coordinate 1,024,703 of CAVPFL010000007.1, forward strand.
ACCTCGTCGATCAGGTAGCAGTCAAAATCGATCGCCAGTGACAGCGCGAACATGAAACGAGCCCGCATTCCGGTAGAATAGGTCCTCATTGGTTCAGACAGAAATTTACCAAGTTCGGCAAAATCTTCGACATAGTCTTTGACTTCAGCGAACGGTTTGTTGTAGACGCGCGCGATAAAGCGCATGTTGTCGTTACCGGTCAAACTGCCGTGATAGCCGCCGGCGAGGCCAATCGGCCAAGATACGCTCATGGTTTGTTCGACCCTACCGCTGGTTGGCAGCTCGACACGGCCAATGAGGCGAATCAGCGTCGATTTGCCCGCACCATTGTGCCCCAGCAAGGCCAGCTTTTCGCCCTTGGCCACAGTGAACGAGACGTTGCTGAGAACGCGATGAAACCTTCCTTCGGTTCGATAGTCCTTAGTAACATCGATCGCGCTGATCATTCGATCACGACGTATTTGCGGCTCTCACGCATCAGCCACAGCCCGAACAACGTCAATATTGCAAGCGCGAATGTTGTATATGCCGGGTCGCCATGGGTAGTAATCGTCGCTCCGAAAACCCCGCCGCGGATCATCTCGTAAGCCTGCGTGTAGGGTCGATATAAGGCTATATTACGAATAACGGGTGGGAGCCAATCTGAGAGGAAAAAGAACCCTGAGAACATCATGAATAGGTAAGAATAAGGAAGCCAAATCTGTTGCACCCAATCGGTGCGTTCGCACAGCGCCCCGATCATCAAGGCAGCTGCAACCGACCACCAAATCATGTAAAAATATCCCAGGTAGAACATCGGTAAATCGCGCGGCACATCAACCGCTCCGATTGCGTAGAATACGACGAACGAAATTATGAGAGCGGTGAGGTTCGACCCGATCTCCAACAAAGAGCGCGCGATAAAAATGTCCAAAATCTTGACTCGCTGATGGTAGAGCAGCGGAACGTTTGAACGGAT
>CAVPFL010000008.1:0-147855 GCA_963703745.1 uncultured Alphaproteobacteria bacterium
ACCAGTGCGCTGCAGTTGACGCGCCGCAGTCAACGCGATGCGCGGCCCCGAGGCACCAAGCGGATGACCGATCGCGATCGCCCCGCCATTCTGGTTAACCCGGCTGTCGTCGAAGGGTAGTTCGAGCCCGCGCAGGCAGGCCAGCACCTGTGACGCAAAGGCTTCGTTGATCTCAATTACATCGATGTCAGAGAGGCTGAGGCCGGCGCGCGCGAGCGCCTTTTTCGAAGCTGCGACCGGACCGATGCCCATGATCCGTGGCGGCACTCCAGCGACGGCACTGGCGCGCACCCGGACGAGCGGCTCGGCCCCGGCAGCCTCGCCGGCGCGGCGACTGGCGACGATCATCGCCACCGCACCGTCATTGATGCCCGAGGCGTTGCCCGCAGTCGTCACCCCGCCCTCTTGCAAAGGCCGCAATTTGGCGAGTGCCGCCAGATCGGTCTGCGGCCGAGGGTGCTCGTCCTCGGCGACCTTGATCGGCCCGGCCCGGCCGCCGGGCACCTCGACCGCCAGGATCTCGCCATCGAAAAAGCCGGCGGCTTTTCCGGCCGCGTATTTCTTTTGCGACGCTTCGGCGAACACATCACAGGCCTCGCGAGTGATTTGGTAGTCGCGGGCCAGATTGTCGGCGGTCTCGGGCATCGTGTCGGCGCCGAATTGGCGCTCGATCTTGGGGTTCGGGAAGCGCGCTCCGATCGTCGAATTGAAGACGCGGCCATCGCGGCTGAACGGGGTCTCCGCCTTGTTCATCACAAAGGGCGCGCGGCTCATGCTCTCGACCCCACCGGCAACAAAGGTGTCGCCCTCGCCGCAGGTCACGGCCTGCGCCGCCATGACGATCGCGTTGAGGCCGCTGCCGCAATTGCGCTGCAGGACCGAGCCGGCGACCTCGATCGGCAAACCGGCCAAGAGCCCGGCGTGACGCCCGACACAACGGCTGTCCTCGCCCGCCTGGTTGGCGCAGCCGACGACAACGTCCTCGATTTTTTCGGGATCGAACGGGCTCTGTTTGACGACCTCGGAAATGACCGCGGCCAGCATGTCGTCGGGACGCATGCGGGCGAGTGCGCCGGCGTGGCGGCCAAACGGGGTACGCAAGGCATTGTAGATGTAGCCGTCGAGCATGGTCGGTTCCTCCTCGGCGCATCTCCTCGCGTCGCCCGGCGGCTGTCAAGCCCCGCGAACTTTCGGCCGTCGTTATCGGCCGCCGATCGCGGCTCGGATTTCCGCTTGATCGGCGCTGTGTACGATTTCCAGCGAGGTGACGACGCCGAGGCCCAGCCCTGTCTTGCCGATCGACTCACAGGCGAAGACAACCCCGGTCGGCTCGTCCCCCTGACAAATGAAGGTCGATACCCCAGCGCGCTTTAGTAATGCGGGGTTAAAGAAATGGATCATGCCTCGACTGTAGGGAATATTGATCCAGCGCTCGACCAATTGCGGGTCGGCCTTGCCGTCGCTGTATCTGATGATCCAGTCTCGCAGACCGTATCGACTAACCAGGTCAGCGTTCAGGCGCCCATTTGCATAATAATGTCCATGAAAGCCGATGTTGGTCTCCTCCGGTGGATAATCATCGGTGTAATAACGAGTGCGGCCGCCGAGAAACATCCGCGAGCACGATGAATAGCAATAGCCGGACACAGCTGTGCGCAGACCACGCTCGCGCAGAAGCTGGCCAACCTGATAGCCCGCCGGCGCATCCCCGCCAGGTGAATTGCGGAGTATTACGGTGTCAATTTCTGGATGTTTTGCTAAGACATCCGTCACCTTTCCCGGCTCGTCTCCGACCACCCGCCCGCTTAGAATGAGCTGGTTGCCGACGACCTTTAGTTCCATCGCCGACGACTTTGACGGCGAGTTCGCCGCGACCGCAATCAAGACGACGCCAACAGCGCCAAAGTTACCGAGGCGAGCCATCAGCAATGAACCGGCCCCCGAGGTCGCAGCCGAATGCCCTTGCGCAGCTTCCGGTAGGGCAACTCCGCCGGGTCGGTGACGTGCGCGCCAGGCGACTGCACGCAAAGGACCGCCTCGGCGATCGGCTGAAAGTGCGCGCGGAAATGGACGGTCGATTTAAGCGCGAGTATCGGCACCTCGGACGGCTCAACCCCGACATGGCGGAACATCTCCTGATCGACGGCCTGAATGCGGCGGCAGGCGAGCACCGCCGAAACGCCGCTCTGATCGTCCGTTAGGAGCGCCATCGGTCCGATGTGGAACTTGGCGCCTCCATACATCGGCCCCGACCCGGTGAAAATGCCGCTGGCCAGACGCGCGACCCGCCAGGATCTTTCGACTGGCCTCTCGCCGGCGAAGCCGACCGCTGCGCCGATGCCGCGCTCGAGCACCGCGCCTTCGCCGGCGACGGTCGCCGCTTCGGCTGCTTGGGGATCGACGATCATGCCGATGACCGCGCCGCGCGCTCGATGGGTGATCAGCGCCTGCAACAACCCGACGGTATCGGAGGTGCCGCCGGCGCCGGGGTTGTCCTGAATATCGGCGAGCAGGATCGGCCTTGCCGCGGTCCGCGCCAAGCGCATCGCTTCCACGACCGCTTCGTCGGGGGTGTAGAGCCGCCCGGCGAAAGCCGGCTCCTGTTCCTTGATAAAACCCGCGAGACGATCCGCTGCGGCTTCGGCGGCCTCCTTATCATGGCCGTAGACGACGAGCGCCGGACCGCATTGGGCGATGTCCGCTGGCGGAAAACCCGGCGTGTGGGTGATGCTGACGATGCCCTGATTATGGGAGCCGGCCGGGCCGCCCGATTTGTGGCTGCCGCGCTCGATCTCGCCGATCAGCTCGAAGATGCCCTTGGCCGGCTCCATCAGAGTGCATTGCCAGACCAGCGGGATCAGGAAATCGAGCTGTCGATAGGCCTTGTGGAGCGGCCGGCGGTCGTTCAGCATTCGGTCGAGGAGCCGGGCAGCGTGGCCGCCGGTCTCGGCCATGTCGATGTGCGGGTAGGTCCGGTAGCCGACCATCGCGCTGGCATGGCGCACCATCTCCAGCGTCATGTTGGTGTGATAGTCGAGGCTGACGACGAGCGGGGCGCGTTCGCCGATTACCGCGCGGATGCGGCGCATCAGCTCGCCCTCGCCATCCTCAAAGTGCTCGGCCACCATCGCACCGTGCAGATCGAGGTAGACCGCATCGACCGGCCCGTGTGCTTGCAGGTCCTCAATGATCCAGCCGGCTACCTTCTCATAGGCTTCGCGCTCGACATAAGAGGAGGGCGGCGCGGAACACCAACACAATGGCACAAGCTCGTGCCCCAGAGCCTGTAACGCCGGCACAGCGCCGGCAATCGGGATGTTGAAGCCTTCGACGGCGTCTATCAGCCACGGTCCGCGCACGAAGGGCGGCCAGGCGTCGGCGCGCTCGAAATCTGCCCAGCTCGCTTTGAGCGGGGCAAACGTGTTGGTCTCGTGCTGGAACCCGCCGACCGCGATCCGCGCCATGGGTACGGCTCTCCTTAATTGGGTTGTCGGATCGTAGACCGGGCATCCGGCTAGCCACCACTCCGTCCGATATTTTGGATTATGATCGATTCCATGGAGCACGATCACCACGCCCGCGCGACTGAGCACAGTCACGCGCATGCCCACCTAGATTACGGGCGCGCCTTCGCTGTTGGGATCACTCTCAACCTTATCTATGTTGCCGGCGAAGCGATTGCCGGGGTCCTTTCCGGGTCGCTCGCTCTAATTGCCGATGCCGGGCACAATCTCGGCGACGTGCTTAGTCTCTCGCTGGCCTGGGCTGCCGCGGTTCTGGGTCGCCGCCGGCCGAGCGACCGGTTCACCTACGGGCTGCGCAGTAGCTCGATCCTCGCTGCCCTTGCCAATGCGATCATCCTGCTGGTGGTGACCGGCGGCATCGCTTGGGAGGCGGTGCGGCGCATCAACCATCCGCCGCCGGTCGCCACCGGGATTGTTATCTGGGTCGCCGCCGCGGGCATCCTGGTCAACGGGGTCACGGCCCTGCTGTTCGCTTCCGGGCGCCCGCGCGACCTCAATTTGAAGAGCGCATTCTTGCATATGGCGGCCGACACCCTCGTTACCGCCGCCGTCGTCGCTGTCGGGATCGCGATCTGGCTTACCGGCTGGTTCTGGCTCGATCCGGGGGTAAGCCTGTTCGTCTCCGCCGTCATCGTCCTCGGCACCTGGGGGTTGGTGAAGAGCGCCATCAGCCTCGCCCTCGACGCGGTACCGGAAGGCGTCGACGCGGCCGCGGTCCGCGCGCATCTGTTGACCGCGCCAGGGGTCATCGCACTGCATGATCTTCACATTTGGGGCATGAGCACGACCGAGACGGCGTTAACCTGCCATCTGGTGATGCCGGGCGGCCACCCCGGAGACGCGATGCTCAACAGCCTCGCGCAGCAACTTCACCATCGCTTCGGCATACACCACGCGACGATCCAGATCGAGCTCGCCGACACCGACGAGCCCTGCGTCCTGACCCCCGAGCACGTCGTCTGAGGCCATTGTTCCGGCGGCTTTTCCGTCAAATCCGCAACAACTAGCCCAGCATCGATTACGAGGTTGATGACTTGGCTGTCGATCATTCCCGGTGTGGAGATCTTATCGGCACGCCTCCTGTTGTCACAGAGTTCGGTTTTTTTCGACGAGCAATCCGTCGGATTGGAGCACAGGAGGTCCTCAGCCAGGATCTCCCACGGGATGCTCAGTCCTTCTATTCCGCGGAAAAACCCAACTTCAATTGGAGGCGCACGCCGCACAGGACGTTGCCAGAGCCGTCGCACACCGATATCGCGTGGTGCGTGCCATGGTCGAGTAGCCGGAAGGCTCTTTTGAGCGCCTCGCCTTCGGTGGGAAAGGTTTCTATCCGAGTCAAATCTTCTCTACGGCTTCCCTTGGTCGCACTCGGCCACCCGTTGTCATACGAGATCGAATAGGTCATTTTTCCTCCAACTCTGGCTAGACCACGGTTTCCACGCAATCATCACTCCGGGAATTGGTCTCGTGGGCATGGCCCTCAGCTTCAGCTGTTATGAGCTCGACCGAATCGCCCTGTAATTCGCTATCAATCTGCCGATCTGCGCTAGGCAGAACCCGGCGGTGAATTACCGCGGTGCGTGACGGGCCACCTGCGAGACCTCGCGGGGCTGCACGGAGGTGATCTACTAGGCAGCCACGCGGTCCAATGGCCTGCTCTCGCCCCCTTCTGGTCTCCCTCGAGGCCTCTGCGGTACATCGTCATCAGGGCCTGCGGACTTTTCAAACCCTGCGGTCATCTTCCTCGTCAAAGTCGCGGTATCGCCGGCCAGCGCGCGTATGTCGAGGGTGGTCATCCGAATGGCGTCGCATAGCCAATCTTGTTGGGTCTGGACTAAATCGACGGGGTCTCTGCACTCACAGATCTTTTGGACAGACCGCGACCAAGTGCCGAGCGCCTCTTGCCGGCGTCTCATCCAATCTGCCATCGAGGCTTCCATGGCCGAGAGTACTTCGACTTGGGCGTTGATCCAGATCTCCGTCCCCTTGAGGAGCGCCGAAGTTAAGTCAGCCCCGGGTATAATTTCGCCCCGCTTGCTCTCCGCTTGATTAGTCATCTCCACACCCTCCACGGCAAATTGATCTGTTACAGACGAGACGGCTTACTCGCTGTGCCAAGCCACACGTTAAATCACGCTGATTTATTGTAAAGTACGCCATTTTACAAAGAGATGGGACGTTGCGTATTCTTTGTGGCGTCAGTATGACATTTGCGATTCGATGTGTAACTTACGGGTGATCACTATCTTCTGATAGATTTTCTTCTATCGGTTGAAACGAATGTTACATCCCTCTGAAAGATCTATGCCCGCGAACGGAGCGGGATCTCACTGGTGCTGCCGAATCCATTGCCCTGGCTGCTAGCCCGGTCTAGCTTTACACCCGAGACCAGACCTACCGGGAGGAGAGGATGACCGAACATGCCCAAATCCGCGAAGTCGGACTCCGCGACGGTCTGCAAAGTATTGCCGAGATCCTACCGACCGAACAGAAAATCACCTGGCTCGAGGCGGAGCACGCCGCCGGCGTGCGCGAGATCGAGGTCAGCTCGTTCGTCCCACCCAAGCTGCTCCCGCAGCTCGCCGATGCCGAAACCGTGGTGCGCCGCGCCCTCGCCCTGCCCGGGCTCACCGCATCGGCGCTGATCCCGAACCTCAGAGGCGCCGAACGTGGCCTAGCGCTCGGCGTGCACGAGATGAATTTCGTGCTGTCGGTCAGCGAGGGTCACAATCGCGCGAATGTGCGCCGCACCACCGCCGAGTCACTCGAGGATTTCCGTCGCGTCGTGGCGCTGTGCCATACTGCCCCGACCGAGCGGCGACCGCGCGTCGCCTGCGGTCTCGCCACCGCCTTCGGCTGCACGATCGAGGGTGCCGTCGACGAGGAACGAGTGAGCCGCATCGCCGTCGAGGCCGCCGAGGCTGGCGCCGATGCGATCCTCCTCGCCGATACAGTCGGTTATGGCCAACCGGCGGCGGTCGAGCGCGTTTTCCGACGGGTGATCGCCGATGTTGCACCGCTGCCGGTGGCTGGCCATTTTCATGACACCCGTGGTCTCGGCCTCGCCAACGTGCTGGCGGCGCTCAACGCCGGCGCGCGAGCCTTCGACGCTTCATTGGGCGGGCTCGGCGGCTGCCCCTATGCCCCCGGCGCCACCGGCAACATCGTCACCGAGGATCTTGCCTTCATGCTCGAGGCGATGGGCTTCGACACCGGGATCGACATTGAGCGGCTGATCGCGGTGCGCGAGTTCGTACACGGTGTATTGCCGAAAGTCGCCCAGCATGGTGCCATCGCGAGAGCCGGGTTGCCGAAGAATTTCCATGGTGAGCCGATCGCGCAAGCGGCCGAATAAGGCGAGGGGCCGACCATGTCTCTCGGCAATGAACGCGTCGCCTGGTTCAACGGCAGGATCGTCCGCGAGGGCGAGGTCCTGATCCCGTTCCGCGACCAGGGTTTTCTGCGCGGCGATGCCGTTTTCGACATGACCCGGAGCTTCAACGGCAAGGCCTTTCGCCTCGCGGAGCACATCACAAGGCTCTACCGCTCGCTCAAATACCTCGATATCGACCCGGGACTGTCGCCCGCGGAGATGGCATCGACCAGCGAGGAGGTGCTTGCGCTCAACCGCCACTTGCTGGGACCCGGCGAGGATTACTGGCTCGCCCAGCGCATCAGCCGCGGCGTCAGCCGGGTACCGGGCGACAATTGGGAGCATTACGGTCCGAACGTGATCGTCGAGTGCGTCCCGTTGCCATTACGCGAGCGCGCTAAGCACTTCCGCGACGGCATCGACGTCGTCACTCCGTCGCTGCGGCGCACGCCGCCCGACGCATTGTCGCCGCGCGCCAAGATGCATCAGTACCTCAACCTCGTCCTCGCCGACCGGGAAGTGAAAGCGCAGAACCCCGATGCCTGGGCGGTGCTGCTCGACGTCAACGGCAATCTCGCCGAGGGTCAGGGCAGCAACATTTTTTTGGTGCGCGACGGTGCCTTGACGACGCCCAGGGAACGCTACGTGCTGCCCGGGGTCAGCCGCCAAGCGACGATCGACCTCGCGCGCCAACTGCAGATTCCGTTCGAGGAGAAGGATCTCGACCTCTATGACGCTTATACTGCCGACGAGTGCCTTCTGACCTCGACGAGCCTATGCATCTGCGGTGTACGCAGTCTGAACGGCAGAACCTTTGGCGCTGGCCGGGTGCCAGGTCCGATCACCCAACGGCTGATCGACGCTTACAAGGAGATGGTCGGCTGCGATTTCGTTGCGCAGTATCTGGCGCGGCTCGACAGCTGAGGCGGTATTCGCCGGCACGGGCCGTATTGCTTACCACGCCGGCACTTGTTCCGCTCGCCGTTTCGGCGGCAGCCCAGCGCCACCTGTCACGACGACGCCAATCGCGCATCTGATCGTCCTCCTCCAACAAAACCTCAACTTCGACAATTTGTTATATCCCGGCCAACCGGCGGCGATCGGCGATCTGTTTCAATTCTGATCGTGGAAGCGCCCAACTGGGGATCGTTCCCTTAGGGGCTGCATATCCTATGCTCGAAGCCCTGTTCCGAGGCGCCAATACCAAAGGTGGCTTCGCCTCGACATCAATCTTGCCGGAGGTTTTCCGTGAAAAGGACATTGCTCGCCATCGCGCTAGCCGGAGCCGCCGCGATCACTATTCCGATCCTCGCCCGGTCGGCGGACGATCCCGACGCCCAGTATGCGCAAGCCGCGCCGATGGGCGGGCAACCGGGTGCGGAAGGCGGCCGAGACGAGGGGGGACGGCGCGGCTGGCCAATGATGCGCGGCGAGATGATGAACCGCATGATGATGCATCGCATGAGGATGAACCGGGATCCGCAGCAATGGTGTACGGACCGGCTCGCGCGGCGCGCCGCCCGGCTCGCCTATGTTCAAGTGAAGCTCAACCTGACCGCTCAGCAGCAGCCGCTGTGGGACAAGGTCCAGAGCGCCGCACAGGCCGAGGAGCAAAAAGAGGCTCAGCTGTGCGCCTCCCTCAAGGCGGGGACCGAGCCCACCTTGCTCGATCGCATGGATCGGATGCAGCAGTTCCTGTCGGCGCGGCTCGAGGGGCTACAATCGGCGAAGCCGGCCCTTCAGGCGCTCTACCAGGCGTTGACGCCGGAGCAGCAAGCCATCCTCAATCGTCCCGTCCGCGGCCTTGGGGGGGCGCGCTAAGGCGTGCAGGAGAGACCTGTCCCAGCGACAAAGGGCTCGAGCCCCGTAGTTCCCGCCGGTGGACACAAGATCCAGGCCGGGACATTGGTCGAGACCCCTGCCGTTCCGGTCGCAGACGATCCGCCTGATGTTGTCCGCGCCGATGACGTGCTCCCGGCCGCACCCAACGTGCTCGACTGGGTGCCGCTCGCGGATCCCGTCGCGGTCGAGGACCCGCTCGCAGAACCGCCGGTCGGCACTGCAGTGCCGGTCGTGGAGCCAGCGGACGCCGCAGCAGCGCCGGTCGTTGTTGCCGAGCTCGTTTGCGTCGCGATGCCCGTCGATAAGCTCGCGGCGCCGTAAGGGTTCGCCAGGGTGGTACCAGCGACACCGCCGGTCGTTCCGGCGGTTTGGGCAGCAGCCGGGAAAATCAGCGCGACCCAAAGCAGCAATGCTATGCAAAAGGGCTTGCCCATATCCTCGCGACACCTCGTCGGTATCATCCGAACGCGCGGCCCTGCCACGTTCGCGCATAAGCTAGCTGGGGTGTCCGAGGGATGGAAGAAAGGCCCTTGATGCCCGTGGGCGAAGGCCGACGAAATAGAAGCATATCCCGGTAGCTATCCTACATAAAGTGGATCATGGGGAATCCACCACGGTCGATCGAAATGCCCGTGCGGCACTCCGAGCATGTCTACCTGGTCGCGCAAGGGGATACCCCCGCTGGGGGTATCGAGGAGGTATCGACTTCCTGGCAGCGATCCGCGACCGACTACGGCGTCGACCCAGACAGCAGCGCGGCGCCGCGTATCCTGATGTCTGACGAGCTCAAGCAGCTCCGAGAGCCGCTCGACCGGCTGATCTTCAGCGCACAGGAGGAGATCGATCGGCTTTACAAGGTAGTTCGCGAGGCAGGATACACGCTTTTGTTCTGTGATACGGCGGGTATCGCCGTCGAACATCGCGGTGACGAAACAGACGCGAGTCGGTTCAAATACTGGGGAACCTGGCTCGGCGGCGTGTGGTCCGAAGCGATCGAAGGCACGAACGGCATTGGCACCTGCATCGCCGAGGAACGGCCCATCACCGTTCACAGAAACCAGCACTTTCGCTCCCGCCATGTAGATCTGAGCTGTTCCGCCGCACCCATCTTCGACGTCGACGCCAGCCTGTTGGCGGTGTTGGACGTCTCCGCGATCGATCCCGAACGGTCGGAACGAGCCCATGCGTTGACCGGCGCCCTGACGGTAAATTCGGCGCGCGCCATAGAGGAGCGATTTTTCCGAGAGCGCTTCCGCGGAGAATGGGTTATCGCGATCGCGCCGCCGGAAGAGGACGCCAGGGAGATGCTGCTGGCCGTGGACAACAACCAGCGTATCGTGGGCGCAAATCGGGCCGCGCGCACCTCCCTCCTGCTCGATGATTACCGGCTCCGAATTGGCGTCAGCCTGTGGACCGTATTCGAGCGAGACCCCGGCCTCTTTCGGCGCAAGGATGCAGCCGATATTCCGACCCAGCTGATCGTCGCCGGTAGCGACGAGACATGGCCTGCGCTGGTGACTCCGCCCGAGAGTGGTCGGGCGGCTTGGCAGCAAGCGGGGAGCGAGGCTCTGCACACGCGGCCGCGCTTGGATTCGCTCTCTACAGTGAGGCAGCGAGTGCCACCCCCGCCGACGCGCGGCGGTCTGCCACCTGGTGCCATGCGCCGAGTGCGGGAGCACGTGGAAAGTGCATTTGAGCGAAAGCATGGATCTCGCGGAGCTTGCCGCCATTGCGGGACTATCGGTGTTTCACTTTGCCCGGGCATTCAAGCAATCAGCAGGTGTAACCCCGCACCACTATCTCGTGCATCGGCGTATCGAACGAGCACAGGAGATGTTGGCTCGCTCCGAGCTTCCACTGTCGGAGATCGCATTGGCCACGGGCTTTTCCGACCAAAGTCACTTGGCGCGTCATTTCCGTCAGATGCTCGGCATGACCCCAGGCCAGTTCCGCTGGTCGCAACGTTAGCGTTTCCTGATCAGCACGCCGGGTCTAATGGCTTCCGGAGCAAGGCGGTGCTTCGTTGCCCTCTCCCTTCGCTCGCCCGCGAGCGGGGGAGGGTCAGGGACGGGGCGGGCCGCGCTCGACGCATTCTGCAACGGAAATGACCCGTGTAATATCGGGGTCGGCGCAACCGGCTGTTGGTACGATGCGTTCCGAGCAGGTTCAGCGCTTCGGCCAGTTGGTTCTCGAGGCGCACCAATTCTGCGGCGATCACCGAGAGCTCCGCGAGCGAAGCGGCTTCCCATCCGCTCTGGGGCGTTGTTGCGCGGGATACCGATAGGCATTCAGGGGCGTCGACTGTCGAACGGACTGCGGCGGTGAACCGGTAGCCCCGGCCGTGCTCGGTCCGAATGAACTCGCGGTCCTCGCCGAGAGCCTTGCGCAACTCGCAAATCTGAACCTTTAAATTGTCCGGCGCGACGACGATACCGGGCCAGACACGACTTTGCAGCTCGTCCTTGGTGACGAGCGCCCCGTCGGCCTCGATCAGGACCATCAGGATGTCGAAAGCGCGCGCACCGAGTTCAACCGGCACGCCGCCGGCGAGCAATCGACGCTGCCGCGGCAGCACACGGAATTGGCCAAACACGAGCGTTGCATCGGTTGCGGCCGGGCTAGTCCGATCCTCAATTTTCGGCGAACCATCGTGGACCATCGGCTCACGGCGAGGTTTTGGGATGGCGAGCGGTAGCTCCATGGCGGTGCCCTCCTTGCGCACGGTCACTCGAACTGAGCGATCATTGTGATACGCAGAAGCGGCGAGCCGTTCTTGAACGGCCTTGCTACGAGGGGAACGCGCTTGCGCTATTGCGGCGTCTTACGGTCGGCGACTCGCTCCCGGAGTCGCCAGCCGCTTTTCTTAACGTGACAGAGATTTACATCTCTTAACTAGCGCGGCGGCGCCAGCCCGTCCCATCATGCCGGCACAGAGGCCGAGGGAGAGTATTTTTGGCGCTTGACGACTATACCGCGAACCGGACCGGGTTATTGCTCGTCGATCCGTATAACGATTTCCTCAGTGATGGGGGCAAACTCTGGCCGGGCGTCAAGGCAGTCGCCGAGTCGGTCGACCTGCTGACGCATCTGCGCGAACTCGTCGAGGCCGCGCGCCGCGTAGGCATTGCGGTATTTTACGTGCCGCACCGACGCTGGTGCGAGGGCAATTATGACGGCTGGCGCCATCCCGGTCCTTTGCAGGTCCTGACCGACCGAGGTGCCGTCTTCGCGGAAGGCACCTGGGGCGGGGAGTGGCATCCGGAACTCACACCGCAACCGGGCGACGTCGTGATCCAGCCACATTGGGGCCAGAATGGCTTTGCCAATACTGATCTCGACTTCCACCTCAAACAACGCCGCATCGAGAAGATCATCGTCGTCGGCATGGCGGCGAACACCTGCGTCGAGGGGACTGCGCGGGGAGGCGCCGAGCTCGGTTATCACGTGACCTTGGTGCGGGACGCTACGGCAGCGGTTAGCCCCGAGGCGATGCAAGCAGCCCACGACTTGAATGGGCCGACCTTCGCGCACGCCATCCTGACGACCGATGAAGTGGTCGCGGCGCTCGTCAAGCCATAAGCCGCGCGCCAGACCGCCTGGCCTAATCCAACTCTTGCAACAGGCTCTTTGCCTCCCGCAGGTCTGCCTTGTCTAAACCTTCGGTGAAACGCCGATAAACGGATCCCAGAAGCTCACGCGCCTCCGCCGTTCGATGTTGATTTCTCCACAGCCGCGCAAGGTCGGTGGCAGCTCGCAACTCCCAGGACAAGGCTCCTTGCGCCCGGGCACAGTCGAGAGCCTCCAGGAAGGATCCTTCGGCAGCGGCAGCGGCGTCGGGCGCACCCTCCAATATCGCGAGTTCGCCCTTGATACGCAACAGCTCGGCCACGTACCAGCGTTCGTCGCGGGCTTGGCACCGCGCGAGTGTTTCCGCGACGGTTTCGAGCCCCAGCGCGATCTCACCGGCCTTACCGAGGTAAGCCGCCAATTCGCCGAGCAGCAGCAGAAAGCGCGGCAGAAATCTCGCCTCGCCGGCTTGTTCGAGCCCGCCGCGCAGCGCCTGCAGCCCGGCGGTGATGTCGCCCCGCCTGGCAACCACCAAGCCGTTGAAACAGCGGGCCCAGATTTGCCACAGACGTATTGGGTGGCGCTCGGTATGACCGAGCAGCATCGCGCCGTATCGCTCGGCGGCATCGAGATCGCCGGCCAAGAAGGCGATCGGGCATGCCGCCTGCCCCAGCACACTGCAAAAGGTCAAAGCCTGCCCGACGGCGCGGCCTTCCTCGATGTTGTGCTCGACCACGCGCAGCGCCTGATCGGCAAATCCCTGCAGCCACAAGATGCGAGCCTGGAAATAGTGCGTCGACACCCGCATATCGAATCGCACGCGAACGATCTGGGGTTGTTCCGCCAAGGCCGCGAGGTGCGCGAGCGCGCGTTCGATGTGATGGCGGGCGTTTGTCTGGTCGCCGAGATAATGGAGCGTGGTGGCAAGGATGCGATCTGCCATCATCAAATCGATCGTATCGGCGGAATTTGCCACCAGGCCGGCAAAGCGCTGGGCGAATTCGAATGCAGCGCGAAACTCCCCATTGTTGAATTGATCGATGCACAAGCCCCAGAGAGCGCGCTGCTGGAAGCCCCTGTCGTCGAGGCTTTCCGCAAGCTCCAGTGTGGTTGCCCAGGCAGGGCCGGCCTCTCGGGCCCGACCGAGACCGTACATCAGCGACCAAGCAAGCGCCGCGGAGAGGTGCATGCGCGGGCGCCCGGTTGCCGCGTCGTCAGCGTCGAGGCTTCCCAGCGCCCGAGCGACGCGCTCGCGGCACTCCCCAAACAGCGACAGCTGCACCCATAGCGGCACTACGGCGACGGTCAACGCCACTCCGATCTGCGGGTCGCCGACCGGAGAAAAGGCCCAATCAAGGCCGGCGCGTACATTGTCGAGATGCCGGCCGTAGATGGCCAGCCACTCTGCTTGCGGCCGCGACTCGCTCTCGGCCTCGGCGTGCGCGAACAAGCTGCAAAAATATTCTGCATGACGGGGAGCGGCCTCGGATAGCTCGCCCGCGCCGCATAGCTTGTCGAAGGCGTAGAGGCGGGTCGTATCCAATAGGCGATATCGCGCGGTCTCGTCGCGCAGGTCCGCGGCTACCAGTGATTTGGCGACGAGGCTCGCGATGTGATCGACAACCTCGGATGAAGCAATATCCGCTGCGACGGCGAGTGCGGCCTCCAGCGAGAAATCGCTGGCAAACACAGCGAGGCGGCGCAGCACCGTGCGCTCAGCTACCGAAAGCAGCTGATAGCTCCAGTCGAGTGTCGCAAGGAGCGTTTGATGGCGCGGCAGGGCGGTACGCCGGCCGCTCGTTAGAACCCGAAATCGGTCGTCGAGGTGGTCCGCCAGCTCCTGCGCACCGAAGACATCGATGCGCGCTGCCGCCAGCTCGAGCGCCAGCGGTACGCCGTCAAGCCTGCGGCAGATCTCCAGAATCGCCGCCACCTTAGCGTCGTCGAAGACGAAGTCGTCCGCCGCCGCCACGGCGCGCTCGTTGAACAGCTGAACTGCCGAATAGCGGAGCGCCTCAGCCGCCGATAGATCGACGGAAGCCGGCGGCAGTTCCAACGAGGCCAGGCGATGCAGCCATTCGCCTTCGGCCCGCAGGGGCTCGCGGCTGGTGACCAGAATGTGTAATTGCGGCGCCGCCTTCAGGACCGCCTCGGCCAGCGACGCCACCGCACCGACGACGTGCTCGCAACTGTCGAGCACGATCAAGGCATGCTTGTCGCGCAACCATGCGGCCAACCCGGATACCGAGTCGGCGCCCGACTGAGAAATCCCAAGTACGGTGCTGACGGCGCTTGGCACCAAGTCGGGATCTGGCAATGGGGCGAGGCCGACGAACCATACGCCATCTGCATAGGCCGGGGTCACTGCCTCGGCGACCGCCACGGCCACCGTAGTCTTGCCGATCCCGCCCGGACCCACGATGGTCAGAAGACGGCGCTGGACCAGCTGCGTCATCAGGGCGGCGACGATGTCATCCCGACCGATGACGCGCGTGAGCGGCACGGGCAGATTGTTGCCTGCGATTCCTACATCCGGTGTGGCAGGCGCCGGGTTCGAATGCTCGCGGGTCACCGGTGCGACAAAGGTGTAACCCCGGCCGGGGTTGTTGGCGATGTAGCGCTTACCCGCGCGGCCGTCGCCAAGCGCCCTGCGCAACGCCGCGATATGGACCCTGAGCGCACCTTCGTCGACGACCGTATCGGGCCAGGCGCGGGCGATGAGCCGATCCTTGTGGATCGTCTCGCCGGCGCCTTCGACGAGCGCGATCAGAATATCCAGCGCACGGCTGCCCAGGCGAAGCGGCTTCCCGTCAGCGAGCAGCAGTCGCTGCGCAGGAATCAGCTGGAACGATCCGAAGACGAAGGTCTCGTCATCCACGGGGAATCGTCCTTAAGAGCGTCTATTGAGACAAAACGCCTGCGTCTTCGCAACGCGACACGGAACTATAGGCCCTCGCTCACGCACGTGCACTCCGCGAGACAGGAAGGCTGAAGCCGGCGCAGCTCGGCTAATCGGCCAAGGCCAATTGCTCCAACAGGTTTTTCGCCCGTTGCAGGTCTGCAGTCGCAAAACCTTCGGTGAAGCGGTCGTAAACCGGCTGCAGAGTTCCCAGCGCGTCGGCGGAACGGCTCTGACTGCGCAAAAGCCGGGCGAGGCTCAGGGCGACCCGCAGCTCCCAGAACAAGGCGCCCTGCTCGCGCGCCATCTCAGCCGCTTGAGCAAAGCAATCTGCCGCTGACTCGATGGCTTGATTCGAGGTTTGCCTCAGCAGCACCTCGCCCTTGATGCGGAGCAGTTCGGGGACATACCACTGTTGACCGTCTTCGCCTCCACCGGCTGCCTCGATCGCCTTGCACACGGCATCGTGTGCCTCGTCCAGCCTCCCGAGCCCTGCGAGCGCAAGGGCGAACGATCCCATAAACTCAGGGTAGGAGAGCTGCCAGCCGGTTCGATTGCAGATGTCGAAGGCGTCACGAAGGGCGGCCAAGCCCTCCGCGAATTGGTGGCGTTCGACCAACAGCTTGCCGCGCAGGAACTGTCCGGCCATGGCCCAGAAGGGCGCGGCCGCGCTCGTTGCCGCCTCGATGATGCTCGAGACTGCAGTTTCGGCGGCGGCGAAATCGCCTGTCATCGGGGCGATCCGGCCCATACCGTAAAGCAGGACCCGACACATCGTCAGCTGGTGATCGGAGCCCCGCACCTCGCCGAGGCTCGCTTGCGCCTCGCGGTGGGCCCTTTCGGGAAAGCCCCGGAGCCAGAGGGTCCGAGCCAGCAAGGCCCGCGACATCGCGCGGTCGTCCGAATGCTGCCAGATCGGCAGCCGGTCCTCGTCTAGGTGAGAAGGAGGAGACTGGATGACGTGCTCAAAGTAGCGCTGCGCTTCCGCAAGCCGGCCAATCCTCAGCAATATCATACCCATACGCCTGTCGGCGAACACGACGCCTCTCATGTCACCGATCTGTTGGGCAATTGCCCTGGCACGCTCGGACGCTGCGGCCGCCTTCGCGTATTCGCCACGGAAACCATTTACACTCGAGAGATCCAACAAGACACGCAGTTGGGCATGTAGATCACCCAAAGCTTCGGCGGACTCAAGCGCCGCAGTGAGCACGGTCTGCGCCTGCTCGGACGGGCCCCGCGTGTGAAGCAAACTGTTCCCGAGGCCGACCTGCAGCCGCATCTGTAATCGCGCGTAGGACGCTGACCCCGGTGCGAGCCCTCGCAGCGCACGCTCACACCGCTCGCGGCACTCCTGCATCAGCGACAGGTGGAGCCAGACCGGAGCGTACGTTGCCGTTAGATCGACGCCGATAGCGATGTCACCAGGCGGGGAGAAGGACCAGTCCAGCGCCGCGCGGACGTTGTCGATCTCACGGACGCGGAGTGTCAGCTCCTCGTTTGATAGCCCTGATCCGGAGCCCGATGCCGGCAATGCAAGGGCATCGCGAAAATGCGAGGCGTGTCGTCGCCGGGCGCTGTCGATCTCGCCGGTCTCGGAGAGCTTCAGCAGCGCATACGCCCGGATCGTCTCGAGCAGCCGCCATCGACCCGCTGGGGTCGACCCGTCCCGGCTCACAAGCGACTTGGCGACGAGGTTTGCGATGCCCTCGCCGACAACCGCCGGGGCATACTCGCTCTCGCTCATGACAGCTGCCGCCGCCTCTAGCGTGAAACCGGCCGGGAAAACGGCTAAGCGACACAGCAAGCGCCGTTCCGATTCAGGCAGGAGTTCATAGCTCCAATCGATCGTAGCGCGCAGCGTTTGTTGCCGTGGCTGTGCCGTGCGACGCCCCCTGGTCAGCACCGCGAAGCGGTCGTCGAGACGCGCAGCAAGACCCCTGACCCCGAACACATCGACCTGCGCCGCTGCCAGCTCGATCGCCAGCGGCACGCCATCGAGGTGGCGGCATATCTCGAGCGCGGCAGGGATATCGGCATCGGCGAGGCCCAGACCGCCGAGCGCTGCGGTCGCTCGCTCGCTGAACAACTGGACCGCTGGAAAGCTCAGGGCTTCGGCCGCCGTGAGGCCGCTCCCCTCCGGCGGAACCTCTAGCGACGGAAGGCGCAACAACCATTCGCCCTCAGCCCGCAACGGCTCCCGGCTAGTCGCCAGAACGCCGATTTGCGGCGCCGCCTTCAGCATCGCCTCGACAGTGGCCGCTGCGGCGTTGATGAGGTGCTCGCAGTTGTCGAGGATTATCAATGCCCGTTTATCCCGCAGCCAGGCTACAAGGCTGCTCAGCGGATCTCCGACGCCCGGCGTGCTGCCCGCGGCCGCCCTGATCGCGCCGGGTACAAGTGCCGGATCTTGCAGGGATGCCAAGCCGACAAACCAAACGCCGTCGACATAGGGGCCGGTTAACGCCTCGGCGGCTGACACCGCGACGGTTGTTTTTCCTATGCCGCCCGGGCCGACGATCGTCAGGAAGCGTTGCCGAAGGGCGCGCGCCACTACGGTCGCGATGATTTCGGCGCGGCCGATAACGCGCGTCAACTGCGCCGGGAGATTGCTGCCAAGCCGAGGCCGGTTCGGCGCCGCAGCGGCCTCCTGCCGTTGCTCTCGCCGGACGGGCGTGACGAAGCTGTAGCCGCGGCCAGGGATGTTGGCGATGAAGCGGTTGCCATCCCGGCCGTCACCCAACCCCTTGCGCAGTGCTGCAACATGGACCCGCAGCGCGCCTTCGTCGACGACCGTATCGGGCCAGGTGCGGGCGATCAGCTGGTCCTTGTGAATTGTGTCGCCGGCGCTTTGAACAAGCGTGACGAGGATGTCCAAGGCCCTGCTGCCGAGGCGCAGCGGTTTCCCATCCTTGAGCAGCTCGCGCTGAGCAGGGGTCAGGCGGAACGATTCGAAGACGAAAGTTTCATCCACCGGGAAATCGTCCTCAGGGCCTGCCCCTTCATACAAACCCCTGGAAATTTTCGCAAACCCGAGGGCGATAACATATCCAGGCGTTCGGTTGTGCGGTGTTTTCGGTGGCTGCAATCATTTGCAAACCTGGTCCTACACAAATTTACAACGATTAACGCGGCGCTTGCGCGTGGCCGCGCCAAACTACAGGCCTGAAACAATGGAGCGGTCACGATGATGACCTACAGCCAAGTCGAACCCGCGCTGTCCTGCGAAGACCGGCCGAGCCGGGCGGACCCTCGGTCGACGACCCGGGATTGGTCGAACCCGGGAGCAGCCGAAGCGACATTCGAATTCGGCCGTTTTCGCGTGCTGCTGCGCCAACGGCAGTTGGTTGCCGACGGCATACCGATCGAGTTGGGGTCGCGCGCCCTCGACCTCCTTGTGGTCTTGCTGGAGGCCAACGGATCGCTGGTCAACAAAGACGAGCTCTTCCGCCGTGTCTGGTCGGGCATCGTTGTCTCGGAGGCAAACCTGAAGGTTCAGATCTCCGCGGTGCGCCGGGCGCTTGGTGATGACCGCGAGTTCATCCGCACCGAGTTCGGCCGCGGGTACCGGTTCACTGCCGCAGTTCGCTCGACCGTCTCCTGGGGCGCCTCTCGGCGCCCGACGCGACGGGGGCATCGGTCAAATCAAAGGTCGCTTCCCCGACGGATTTCTCGGCGACGGCTGGACGGTCGGCGGGTCTCGAGGTCACTTCGGCAGACGTTTTGATGCAGCTCGCACTGAGGCCTTCGCGTCCTGCTGGGACTGGATTGGCTCAGGCCTTCTGAAAGGAGAGGAACCATGTCGATACACACTTTGTCAGCCGATTTTAATCAGGCGAGATGCCTGCCTATCGTACCGAAAACGTCACTGTGGAAAGCCGTGGCTCTCGCCGCTGGGCTCGGCCTCGGCGTGCTTTCCTATCCGGTGCATGCCGCGCCGGCAAGCGGCGGCGAGACCGTGCAAGGTCTTTACGACGCTTTGCTCAACACGATGAAAAACGGCCGGACACTGGGCCAAAGCGGCCGCTTCGCGCGACTGGCGCCGGTCATTCGCAGCACCTTCGACATTGGCACGATGGCGCGGCTTTCGGTTGGCTCGTCTTGGGCCGGTCTGAGCGAGGCGCAACGCCAGCAGGTGAGCGAAAGCTTCGGGCGCTACATCTCGGCGATCTATGCCGACCGCTTCGACAGCTATGACGGACAGAAGCTTGAGGTAATCGGCGAGCAGCCCGCCCAGGCCGGGGTCATGGTGAAGAGCCAGATCATCAAAGCCAACGGTGAGCCGGTCAAGGTCGACTATATGATGCGCCGCAATGGCGAGGTTTGGCTGATCTCGGACATCTATCTCGACGGCGCGATCAGCGAAGTAGCCACCCGCCGCTCGGAATTCGCCACCATCCTCAAGAACGAGGGCATAGACGGGTTGATCGTGGCCCTCAACCGCAAGGCCGACACGCTGACCGGGACTACGGCCAGGGCCTTCTAACGGAGGTCTGCGGCGCCACTGCGAAAGCCCACAATTGGGGGAACGTTGATCCGCAACCCGCGGGCGGGCACGCCGTTAATGCAGGCTGTACAGAGCGTCGGGATTGACCTTCCGCTCAAGGCGCTGGTTTGGCAGGACGAAGGTGAGACGACCTGGCTTGCCTACAACGATCCGCGGTGGCTCGCCCAGCGTCACGGCGTCGATGTCGGGCTGGATCGAACCCTCCAAGCTTTGGCCGATAGCCTCGCCGCGGTTGCGCCGGAGGCAACCGCGGCATCTGCAGAGGAACGGTAGCGTAAAGTTTAATTAGACCCCGACCTACCCTACCAGAGGGAGCAGTGTATGAAGATCTTGATGGTGCTGACCTCGCACGACAAGCTCGGCAACACGGGCCGGAAGACGGGCTTCTGGCTCGAGGAATTCGCCGCGCCATACTTCACGTTCAAGGACGCCGGCGTCGAGATCGTGATTGCCTCGCCGAAGGGCGGCCAACCGCCTCTCGATCCGAAGAGCAACGAGCCAAACTTTCAGACCGACCTTACGCATCGGTTCGAAGCCGATGCAGACGCACAAGCGCGGCTCGCGACAACACTTCGCCTCGACAGCGTCAAGGCCGAGGACTTCGACACCGTCTTCTACCCCGGCGGCCACGGCCCGATGTGGGATCTGGCAGAGGATCAGAACTCGGTCAGGCTGCTCGAGACGATGGTTCGAGCCGGCAAGACTGTCGCATTGGTCTGCCACGCGCCGGGTGTGCTGCGCCATGTCAAGGCCCCGGACGGCAAGCCGTTGGTGCAAGGCAAGACCGTGACCGGCTTCACCAATGGCGAGGAAGAAGAGGTAGGATTGACAAAGGTGGTACCCTTCCTTGTCGAGGACGAACTGATGAGCCTCGGTGGTACCTTTTCCAAGGTCAAGAACTGGGGTGTCCACACGGTCGCCGACGGCCAGCTGATCACCGGCCAAAATCCGGCCTCGTCAGGACCGGCTGCCAAGCTTTTGATCGATACGCTGAACAAGAAGGCAGGTAACCCAAACAACTGCAATTTAACTCGCGTAAAACCCAAAGGAGGATCAAATGCAGCATGTACTTAGCACCGGTGGCCGCAAGCGATGCACAACCAATGAATGCTGACCCCCCTTTTATCCCGACTGACTCAGGAGACCGCAATGGCTGATCCCAAGCTCGAAGTCCTCACACCCCAGAACTGTCAACTCATCTTTATCGACCAACAGCCTCAGATGGCGCTCAGCGTCCAATCGATCGATCGGCAAGTGCTTAAGAACAACGTGGTGGCACTGGCTAAGGCGGCGAAAGTCTTCAAAATTCCGACGACAATCACTACCGTCGAGACGCAGAGCTTCTCCGGCTACACTTATCCTGAGCTGCTCGACGTATTCCCGGACCAGAAGTTGCTCGAGCGCACGTCCATGAACTCATGGGACGATCAAAAGGTACGCGACGCCCTCAAGAAGAACGGCCGGAGCAAGGTGGTCGTTTCAGGCCTTTGGACCGAGGTCTGCAATAACAGCTTTGCACTGTGCGCGATGCTCGAAGGTGGATACGAGATCTACATGGTGGCCGATGCCTCCGGTGGTACTTCGAAAGAGGCGCACGATTATGCCATGCAGCGCATGATCCAGGCTGGAGCCGTTCCAGTGACTTGGCAGCAGGTTATGCTGGAATGGCAGCGCGACTGGGCCCGCAAGGAGACCTATGACGCCGTGATGGCCATCGTGCGCGAACATTCCGGCGGATACGGCATGGGCGTGGATTACGCCTACACCATGGTGCACAAGACCCCGCAGCGCACATCAAAGCTGCATGAGGTGCTGGCGCCAGTGCCGGCCGCGTAAGGCGTGGCGGCTGGACGTCGCACATGCTGTACTTCATCTCCCTTGGCGCCGGCGTATTGGTCGGTATCATCTATAGCTTGATCAACGTCCGCTCGCCTGCGCCCCCGCTGGTCGCGCTGGTGCGTGCTTGCCGGCGAGCAGGGCATCCCTGTGGGCAAGCGGCTTCTGTCGGGTTCGACTTTCTCAGTCGCCTGGCGGGAAGCGAAATGCGCAGCGCATATGTTTGGCATGCTGCCGGGCCGCCATGCCGACGAGGCCGCAAAGATTTCCGCGACCCGATTTCCCGGAGAACCGCTCATGACCGATGCTCCCGATCTCATTGTGACCAATGCTCGCGTGACCACTCTCGATCGCGGCTGATCGTAGGGTGGAAAAGCGGGAGCGCATTCCGCCATCTACGGCACCGCCGAGCGGTCGGCGGAATACGCGCGCCGTGCTATTCCGCCCGACGCCGTCTCGCCAGCCGCGTCGTTTCCTTATCGACAGGGAGCATGCTCATGAACAACTCCAACACGACACCCGAACTTATCCTCCATCGCGGCCTGTTCACGACGCTTGATCGCGGCAATCCGACCGCCACCGCGGTCGCGATCACCGACGGCAAGTTCTCCGCAGTGGGCCGCGACAATGACGTGATGAAGCTCGCCGGCGAGCGCACTAAGGTTATCGACCTCAAGGGCCGACGCGTGCTGCCCGGCCTGATCGACAATCACCTGCACATCATCCGCGGCGGGCTCAACTTCAATATGGAGCTGCGCTGGGACGGCGTGCGCTCGCTGCCTGATGCGATGGCGATGCTCAAGCGGCAAGTTGCGATCACCCCACCGCCGCAATGGGTGCGGGTGGTCGGCGGCTTCACCGCGCATCAGTTCGCCGAGAAGCGCCTACCCACCATCGAAGAGCTGAACGCTGTCGCCCCGGATACCCCGGTCTTCCTGCTCCACCTCTACGATCGGGCTCTGCTCAATGGAGCCGCACTGCGAGCGGTCGGGTACACCAAAGACACCCCGGATCAGCCAGCCGGCGAAATCGTCCGCGACAGCAGGGGCAATCCGACCGGCTTGCTGCTGGCTAAGCCCAATGCAGGCATCCTCTACGCGACGCTGGCCAAGGGACCGAAGCTGCCGTTCGACTATCAGCTCAACTCCACGCGCCACTTCATGCGCGAGCTCAATCGGCTCGGTGTAACGGGAGCGATCGACGCCGGCGGCGGCTTTCAGAACTATCCGGAAGATTACACGGTCATCCAGAAGCTCGCCGACGAAGGCCAGCTCACCGTCCGCATCGCCTACAACCTGTTCACGCAAAAACCGAAGGCCGAGAAGGACGATTTCCTCAACTGGACGAAGACCTCGAAATACCAGCAAGGCACGGATTATTTCCGCCACAATGGCGGCGGCGAGATGCTGGTGTTCTCGGCTGCCGACTTCGAGGATTTTCGCCAGCCGCGCCCCGACATGCCGGCGGAAATGGAAAGCGAGCTCGCAGAGGTGGTGCGCATCCTCGCCGTGAATAAATGGCCCTGGCGGCTGCACGCGACCTACGACGAGACGATCTCGCGCGCGCTCGACGCCTTCGAACGAGTCAACCAGGATATCCCGATCAGCGGCCTGCACTGGTTCTTCGACCATGCCGAGACGATTTCCGATCAGTCGATCGACCGCATCGCGGCGCTCGGCGGCGGCATCGCCGTGCAGCACCGCATGGCCTATCAGGGCGAATATTTTGTCGAGCGCTACGGCATTGGCGCGGCTGAAGCGACACCGCCCATTGCCCGCATGCTGCAGGCGGGGATCCCGGTCTCAGGCGGCACCGACGCCACGCGCGTCGCCTCGTACAATCCGTGGGTCTCGCTGTCATGGCTCGTCACCGGCAAGACAGTGGGTGGCCTGCGCCTCTACCCGGCCCGTAACCGCCTCGACCGCGAGACAGCACTCAGGATGTGGACCGAAAACGTCACCTGGTTCTCGAACGAGGAGGGCAAGAAGGGTCGCATCGAGGTCGGTCAGTTAGCCGACCTGGTCGTCCCGGACCGCGACTATTTCGCCTGCTCTGAGGATGAGATCGCCGATATCGCGGCCGCGCTGACGATTGTCGGCGGCAAGGTGGTCTATGGTGCCGGCGATTTCGCCGCTTTCGACGAGACGGTACCGCCGCCGGCAATGCCGGACTGGTCACCGGTTCGGCGCTTCGGCGGTTATGCCGCCTGGGGCGACTCCAGCGGCTCCGGACAGGCCATGGCACGGCGGTCGCTTGCCGCTGCCTGCAGCTGCGCGAACCATTGCGGCATCCACGGCCACGATCATGCGGCCGCCTGGTCGGCGCGCCTGCCAGTCGGCGATTTGAAATCCTTCTGGGGCGCGCTCGGCTGCTCCTGCTGGGCATTCTGACGTTGCGGCTCCAAAGAATTTTACACAGCGGAGCTAGTCAGGAACCCCAAGTCCTTTGTCTTCCCGGCGAAGGCCGGGATCTATAGCTGGTATGGGCACCGGCCTTCGCCGGTGTGACAATAAGGTCGCGGCATTTTGCTTGGGAGCCTGCCATGCGCATAATCAAGACATTCGCTGTAACGGCCGTTTTTTGCGGAAGTCTGGCGAGCGTGCCAGTGTCGCAGGGAGTTGCCGCAACCCAGACACCCGCCCTCGCGGTCGGTCCGCAATACGATACAACCCATGTCTACGTCGCGCCGAAGGATTTCGACCAATTCGTTGCCAGCCTCGTCACGACCTTTGGCGGGACGACATCCAAGGAATGCGAGTTCACCGTCACACCGACACCAAGCCTTACCATGTCGCAGCTTGTCCTCACTCCGGTGGGGACTTTGTCGATCTTTGGTTTCAAGACCCCGATTCCCTATCCCTTTGGCGCGGAACGGACCGGCTATCTCGTAACCGACATGGACGCCGCCGTTCAGGCCGCACGCACCGATGGCGCCGCTCTGACGGTCGCGATATTTCCCGACCCGATGGGCCGCGATGCCATCATTCAATGGCCCGGCGGCGTCAACATGCAGCTCTATTGGCACACGACGGCGCCGAATTACCCGCCGCTGCAAACCGTGCCCGAGAACCGAGTCTACATCTCGCCGGATTCGGCCGATGCCTTCATCCGCGATTTCGTCGCTTTCGCGCATGGTAGGATCATTTCTGACGACCGCAGCGCGCCGGGCGTGGAGATCGGCCGACCAACCGACACCTATCGACGCGTCCGCATCGAATCCGGCTTCGGCCGCGTGGCCGTGCTGGTGACCGACGGCCATCTTCCCTATCCTTATGGACGGGAGGCGACGGGCTACGAGGTCTCCGATCTCTCTGCGACGGTCGGCAAGGCTGAGAGCGCGGGCGCGGCTGTGCTGGTTAAGCCCTACATGGCCGGCGACCGCGAGGCCGCGATCCTGCAGTTCCCAGGCGGCTACATCGCCGAGATTCACGTATCGTCTCGCAAGTGAACGCTTGCCGTGAGGCTCGCGTCGTTGGCGCTGTCCGGGTCGATCGCAGCTTCGATCGCTGGGGCGGCGTTTGCCCAAGACGCGCCATCGCTTGCGATGGGTTTGCCCACCCGTCCGACGATCGGCATGAACCGGTGGCAGGAAGACTGGTCGGTATTGGCTGATCCGAGCCTGCGAACCGAGCCCTTCGATGATTTGAAATACATTCCACTCTCTCCGGATAACCCGAAGAGCTATGTATCGTTCGGCCTCGATCTGCGCGAGCGCTTCGAATCACTTAACGCCTCTACTTTCAGCGTCGGCGGGATCCCCGTTCAGAACTATGTACTGGATCGGGAGTACATTCACGCCGATATCCGGCCCAATCAGAACTGGCAGATCTTTATACAGCTCCAAGACGACTACGCGCCGGGGAAATCGATAATCACTCCGGTGGACCGGGACCCGCTCGATCTTGCGCAAGGCTTCGTCACCTATACGGGGGCACTCGCGGACGGCGAAGTGAAGGTCCGCGTGGGGCGCCAGGAAATGGCCTTCGACCTGCAGCGTTTCGTCTCCATCCGGGATGGCCCCAATGTGCGCCAGGCTTACGATGCGGCTTGGTTCGATTGGGAGAAGGACCCGTGGCGGATCATCAGCTTCTGGAGTGAACCCGTCGTCTATGTCCCCCAGGGCGTCTTCAACGACTACTCCAACGGCCATTTCCAATTTGGCGGGTTCAGAGTTGAGCGGCGAGACGTCGGACCAGGACACCTCAGTGCCTATTATACGCGTTACGATCTCGACAATTCGCATTTTCTCTTTGCCAGCGGCCCCGAACGGCGCAACATCTTCGATGTGCATTATGCTGGCGACTACGGTGGGTGGGATTGGGACCTCGAGTCAATGGTCCAGACCGGAAGCGTCGGCGCCAAAACGGCCCGTGCCTGGGCGCTGGGAACAATCGGCGGCTTCACATTCGCCGATGCAAACTGGCGCCCCCGTCTGGGGCTTCAGGTCGACACGGCCTCGGGTGACCGGAACCCCAGCGGCAATACGCTCGGAACCTTCAATCCGCTTTTCCCGAACGGCTATTACTTCACCCTGGCTGGATTCACCACCTATGCAAATCTGATCCACGTCAAGCCCTCGGTCACCGTCAAGCCAACGAGCTCCCTGACGTTTTTCGCCGCCGTCGCCCCACAGTGGCGTGAGACGACGGCTGATGCCGTCTATGTCATACCCAATATTGCCGTTCCCGGCACAGCGGGTTCCGCTGGACTCTGGACTGGCGTGTATGAACAAATTCGCGCCGACTATGCATTCAATAGCCATCTAACGGGCGCCATCGAAGCCGTGCATTTTGGGATCGGCAGCGCCATCGCCCGCGCCGGCGGGCATAACAGCGACTATGTCGGTGTTGAGCTCGATTTCGGATGGTGAGATGAAGCCCGACGAGCGCTCGCCCGGCACGACCGATGTGGAGGGCTCGGCGTGGAGCCCGTTTCGTTACACGGTTTTCACCGTGCTCTGGACGGCGACGGTTGTCTCCAACATCGGCAGCTGGATGCAGAATGCCGCGGCGGCATGGCTGATGACCAGCCTCCGCCCGGATCCATTCGAAGTGGCCCTCGTCCAGGCGGCGACGACCTTGCCCATGTTCCTGTTCAGCCTCCCCGCCGGAGCATTGGCCGACATCATCGACCGCCGTCGCCTTCTTATCGGGGTGCAGATCGCGGCAGTGGCGGTCGCCGCGCTGTTCGCGATCTTCGTATGGCTGGGGTGGGTCACACCCAGCTGGTTGCTGACATTTATTTCCCTGTCGGGGATCGCGACGGTTCTGGCGATGCCGCCGTGGCAGGCTATCGTGCCGGAGCTCGTACCAGAGGAAGAGCTCCGTGCTGGAGTCGCACTCAACGGTGTGGGCCTCAATATCAGCCGTGCGATCGGTCCCGCGCTGGCCGGCCTGGCGATCGGCGCACTCGGCATGGCGGCACCTTATTGGATCAACGCGTTGAGCACGTTTGCCGTCATCGCCGCGCTGATCTGGTGGCATCCTCCGCAGCCCGTCGCACAATCCCTACCAGCGGAGCGCTTCGTCAACGCGATTCGCAGCGGTTTGCGCTACGCTCGCTTTAATCCGGATCTGCGCGCGACCTTGATCCGGTCGGCCGGCTTCTTTCCGCTCGCGAGCGTCTATTGGGCGCTTTTGCCGCTTCTGGTGCGCGCACAAATGGGCGGCGGTCCGGAGGTATACGGCACTCTCCTCGGCGCGATCGGCGCCGGTGCTGTATGTGGCGCATTCGTATTGCCGGCAGCGGCAAAGCTGGGCGCCGATCGGGTCGAGACAGGGGCGAGACTCGGCACCGCGCTGGCGCTTGTCCTGTTCGCCATCGCTCGTGAGCCCACAATCGGCTTGATCGCTTGTCTATTTGCCGGCATCTCCTGGGTTGCCGCGATCGCCACCCTGAACGTATCGGCCCAATTTGCGCTGCCCGAGTGGGTCCGGGGGCGCGGGATGGCGATGTTCGCAACGATGCAGTTCGCCGGCTTGGCCGTCGGCAGCATCGTCTGGGGGCAGGCGGCGCAGGTGATCGGACTCCCGGCCGTTCACATCATCGCCGCGATTGCGCTGGTCGCCTCGGTCCCACTATTGCGGCGCTGGAAGCTTCAGACCGCCGCCGGTCTCGATCTCGCGCCGTCGATGCATTGGCCCGCTCCGTTGCTCTCACACGACATTGAGCCCGACCGAGGTCCGGTGCTGGTCACAGTCGAATATGTCGTCGCTACGGTCGATCGCCCGGCATTTCTCGCGGCAATGACGAAGCTGGCGGGCGAGCGCCGCCGAGATGGCGCCTTTGATTGGGGAATCTATGAGGACGCCGCGCGGGAGGGAGTCTTCGTCGAGACGTTCTGCGTCAATTCCTGGCTCGACCACATGCGACAGCATCAACGCGTGACCAATGCCGATCGGGTGCTGCAGGATGCAGTGCACCGTTTTCAAGCGGAAGGCACGCCCGTGGTCAGGCACTTGATAGCGGCACAAGGCAGCGCAAACGGATGATCGGATATGGATTACTGATTGCCCGGATTTGTCTCGCGGTAGTGTTTCTCCATGGTGGGGTCGACAAGCTGTCGCATTGGGGTTCAAGCATCGAAGAGGTCAGGAACGACGGGCTGCCGTGGCCGGCGGCTTTCGCAGGGGCCACCGTCTTTACCCAGCTCGTCGGCGGATGCCTCGTCGCCACGGGATTTTTTGCATGGCTGGGCGCGCTGGTGCTCGCCGGCTTTACGGTTGCGGTCACGGTGGTCGGGCACCGCTTCTGGCTCCGTCGGGGAGCGGAGTTCCGGCGCGAACTGACGACCAGCCTGGAGCATGTGGCGACTGTCGGCGGGCTGCTCTTGATCTCCCTCCTCGATCACAAGGCCAGCGGGCGAAGGACCGGAGCCGAGAACGATCAGGTGGGTGTGGCCACCCTCCAAAGCTAGGTACACCGCATCATAGGCGGGATCGTCGAGTTCGACCGCGATCAACGTCGCAAGAGCAAGACGCTCGCTGGTCGATACGACAGTCAGGTCGGCCTGCTCTAAGGTTTTGGGCCGCGATTTTCGGCTTCGGCCGACCGGCCGTGTTCGGCCGCTCGCAATTTGAGCCGGCGACGAGTCCCTCATCGAGGTTTCGGACGATCAACTGGGCCACAGAAGCCTGTGATATCTTCCCGGCGAAGGCCGGGACCCATCCTTTTGCCACCCGAGTTTTTCAAGCAATTGCAATGGCCTGACTCAATGATTATAGATCCGCGCCGCGGAGAGATTGGCCCCAGCCTGCGCCGAGGTGACAGAGTGCGTGAGTGGCGACGGATTTTTGCACAAGCTCTGAGCATGGCCATCGTGTCATCAAAATCGCGGCGTATTTTATGCTGGAGGTTGACCGTGCCGCGGCCGACCGATCGGTAGCATCGCAACGGCGAGACAACGCCCCGTTCTCGTTTCCAGGTCATTTTTGGGCTGAGGATCTGGCCGTCAAAAGATTGTCAAGGCCTCCCTCAAGAGGCGTCAGTGGAGCGTCTGATGGAGGGGTATAAGTATATGATAAACATGTCATTTTTGGCGAAGACCCGGGTTGCGGTGGGATTTTTACCCGGATATACCCGTGCGGCAGGGAATTACGCCGTCAAGTTCACGTCAGTCTGCGATCCTGTAATTTGCGCCGCCCGGCCGCTGGAGTCGGATTTTCCGGTCCTCGTCCACCGGCGCGACATCGGTAAAGGTCCCGTCGATATCGACCCCGATCCGGCACGCCATTGCGAACCCCTCACCTCTCGACGTCGGATCATGCTAGCCTTGGCAACGGAGATCGACCAGCAGGGGCGGGGCGCATGGATCTGAAGTTGGTGCGAGAAGAGGCGATCGAAGCGACCAACCGCGCCTTTTGGAACAAAAGCGGCTTTGTGCCCGACGAAGACAGCGACGAGTGGGAAGAAGAGTATCGCCGCCAGTTCGACCTGGCGAAGAAACGGCACGCGACCGACCGTCCCGCCGACATCCAGCCGATCGTCGCTGCCGCGCCGCCGGACGAAGACCCCGGCTGGGCAGCGCTGACCGGTCCGCCAACGCAAATCCGGTGGGCCGCCGCGTTGCGGGCAGACCGGCTGAAGGAGATCCGGGACCCCGGGATTCGCGAGTGGCTCGCCACCACCTGGAACAAGTCGAAGAGCTGGATCGACACGAGCACCCTGCCAACTGCAACATTTCTGCAAAGAATCCAGCCGCATTATGTGCAATACCGCCGGCAAGCCGATGAACGGGCACATCTGCTTGCCGCGGAGCAACAGGCCAAAGCCGCTGCTGCCGACGAAATTCGCCGCCAGATCGAGGAGGCCGCAATCACCGTCGAAGGATTGATCGAGCTGATCGATATTGCCGATCGGCTGCCGGTGTTGCCGATCAAGACTAAGCTCGCCGAGCTCGCTACCACGGAGCGCAACCTGCGCGTCTTCGAGACTGAGGATCCGGCGGTGCTGATGGTCCTCGAAAAGGCGGGGACAGGCCGCGAAGAATACGGTATCGAGCGCGACGAGGGGCTCGTAGCGGACCTCAGGCTCTATGCCCGGGTCCTCGAGCTCTCGTAGGGAGGGAAGCATGGTGAATGCCAGAGAGGCTATGGAGCGGCTGAATGCCGAAGCCGGCGGGCTCCACATCTGGCTGCGGACGCAGGCCAACGCGCCCGCCCAACGCCCCTGGTTCCGCGAAACCGGATTGGAGGTGAGCGGAGGACTAGCCAGCGGCCGGGTCGGTGCCGCGCAGCTGAAGCCCGTTGCCCATCGCTGGCGCTGGAGCGAGATCGCGCCGTACCTCGACAAAATCGCCGATATCGCCCGCGGCGCGGATGTTTCGCCAATCGAATTCGCCGAGCGCCAGCAGTTTCTCCTAACCAACCCTGGGCTCGGCGGGCGATTGCAGGTCACCAGCACGATGCGCTGCGCGGTGTCGATCTATAATTCCGGCGACATCGCGCCGGTCCATATCCACACACCGAATGCTAGCCGGACGATCCTGTCGGAGAACGGCGGCTACACCACGATCGAAGGGGAACGGTGCGAGGCGGCGCGCGGAGACTTGATCCTGACCCCCAACGGCACCTGGCACGACCACGGCAACGACGGCCCCGAACCTGTCGTCTGGATCGACGTTCTTGATTTCCCGCTGATGGAGTTCCTCGACTGCGTCTGGCTCGACGAGGCGTATCCGGGCGACAGCCAGGGTAATTCCCGGGCGCAACGGGTGACCTTTCCGGGCTCGTATTCGCACATGCTTTACGGGCGCGGGGGTCTGGTGCCGGATTTTCTGCCGCATCGGCGCGGCTTCGGGCAAGCCACCTCGCCCATGTTTCACTATCGCGGCGCGGATGTCAGGGAGGCGCTCGCGGGGCTGAGTCGGGAGGAGGGCGACCCCTACGACGCCCTCTCTCTGAGGTTTGTCAACCCCGCGACCGGAGCCTCGGTGTTTCCGACCCTGGACTACCGGGCGCTGATGCTGAGACCCGGCGAGGCGACCCGGTTTAAACGAGAAACCGCGAGCACCCTCTACATCGCGATCGAAGGTCAGGGCATGGCCGAGATCGCGGGGAGGAGACTTGACTGGCAAGCCAACGACATTTTCGTCGTGCCGAGCTTCGCGTGGCGGCGCCATATCAATCAAAGCAAAGCCGACGCGGTCCTCTACGCCGTATCGGACGCTCCGTTGATGGAAAAAATCGGACAATATCGGGCGCAGGGCCGGCTGCCCGACGACAGCGTTGCCGAGCTCGTCGCTTAGCCGCAGCCCGGCGAATAGTGGCGGGGACCCCGACATGAGCATAGTGCGCGAACTCCTCGACGACGCGATCGCCCTGCAAAAGGACGGACTGAGCCCGGGCCGCATTGGTCTCGCATTGACCGACCGCTGGGAGGCCGAATATTTGGAGGCGGCCGCAAAAGTGCGACGCACCCGCTCGAAGACGGGTGCTATCGAACTGTGCTTTCCGAGTGGCGAGAAGATCGTCTGGGATGGGGCGAGCTGGCAGTACCTGCCGGCGTCAAACTGACGGAAGGTCCCGCCGGCGTTGCCGATTGACCGCCTTCCGGGAACCGCGCACCGGCACCGGCTCGGCTGGCTGCTCGCCGCTGCGCTGCTGTCGATCGCAACGAGCGCCCGCGCCGACGATATCGTCGCGGTCTACGCCGCTTATTGGGCGGGCATTCCCGCGGGCGAGATCGAGATGAGGCTGCACGATGGCGCCGCCGCATATCACGACGAAATCGAGATCCGGACCACGGGCCTGCCGGCCCTCATAACGCGACTTCGCGGAACCGGTATAGCCGAAGGACGGCTCGCCGCCGACCGTCCAGCCGAGCCCTCCCATTACGATGCGATTTACGATCTGTGGAAACGCCGCAACAGCCACATCAGCATGCGCTTCGTTACCCGCGCCGGTGCGGTTGTCGCCGAGCGTGGCCCGGACGACACCAGCCGCAAACCGCCGCTCGCCGAGAAATTTCGCAGCAACGCGGTCGATCCGGTCACGGCGTTCGAGCGTGTCCGCGATGCGTTGCGCGCGCCGCGGCGCTCGGCAGATGGTTCGTTCGCGGTCCCGGTCTATGACGGCGCGCGGCGTTTCGACATCCTCGGCCATATCCTGCCGAAAAAAGATGCGAGCGAGGGCACCCTCCGCGTCGAGCTGACACTGCGCCCGATTGCGGGGTTCAAAGGCGAGTCGAGCGAAGACGGCGACCCCGACGACGCGCCGCGGAAGGTCGACCTGTTGGTCACCGACGACGCGCGCATGATGCCGCTATCGATGACCGTTCCGGTGTTCTACATGCCGCTCGTCGTGCAGTTCGTTCAGTTCTGCACGTCGCCCGAGGCTTGCCCGAAGCAGGAATACAACGAAAATCGCGATGCCGCGCGCGAAACGCCCGTCCTGCCATCGCGAATAGCTCGTTAGGTCAGCATTTTAGACCGAATATTCGAGCGTCGCAGACAACGCGATGGGCGCCGTTGCTAGGTTTGTGGCTGCGACGTTAACCTCCTCTCATGAGCCTTCTGGAGCTGCGCGGCATCGGCATGGAATACGGCGCCATTCGCGCGCTCGCCGAGGTCGATTACACGGTAGCGCCTGGCGAGATCGTCGGCCTGATCGGAGATAACGGCGCCGGCAAGTCGACATTGGTCAAGATCATCGCCGGGAATTTCCCGCCGACCCACGGGACCATGCACTTCGACGGGCATCAGGTGCGCTTTCGCGGGCCGGAGGATGCGCGCAATGCCGGCATCGAGGTGGTCTACCAGGATTTGGCGCTCGCCGACAATCTGACGGGCGCCGCCAACGTTTTTCTCGGCCGTGAGCTGCGGCGGCGGGTCGCCGGCCTCGGGGTCATGGACCACGCCGCGATGACCCGCCGGGCCGCGGAGCTGTTCGCCGAGCTCAAATCGGAGACGCGGCCCGAGGCCGTGGTGCGCACCCTCTCGGGCGGCCAGCGCCAGGCGGTGGCGATCGCGCGCACGCGGCTTGCCGCGGCCAAGCTTGTGTTGCTCGACGAGCCCACGGCGTCGATCTCGGTGCGTCAGGTGGCCGAGGTCCTCGACCTGATGCGCCGCATGCGTGACCACGGGCAGTCGGTGATCTTTATCAGCCACGCGATGCCGCACATCTTCGCCGTTGCCGACCGGATAACCGTGCTCCGCCGCGGCCAAAAGGTTGCAGACAAGCCGATGAGTACCACCTCGCCCGAGGAGGTGACGGGACTCATAACGGGTGCTGTCGAGCGGGCTTAAGTGAATGACGCTTGTAAAGTCCTACTCGTCGGCCCCGCGAAAGCGGGGGCCCAGGGCAACCGCTGAGACCATGCCGCCGTGGGTTCCCGCTTTCGCGGGACCGACGAATAAGCTGCTGGTGTCGCAAGATGCGTCGAGGGTGGCAAAGGCTCTCTGGAGCCCCCGGTAATGCGGCCCGATAGGTGGCACCGCGGCATGCCGCAGACCCAGACCGCCTATGTCGCCATCGCCTTCGCGGCCCTGATTGTCGTCATCTGGATCCTGGCACCGGTCTTCATGACGCCGCGCAACCTCCTCAATATCTCGAAGAACTTCAGCTTTATCGCGCTGATGTCGCTGGGTGAGACCTTGGTCATCATCAGCGGCGGCATCGATCTGTCGGTCGGCTCGGTCTGCGCGCTCAGCGCCGTCGTGACGATGATGCTGATGCGTTTGTTGTCGGCGACGGCGGCGGCCCAGGTGCCGGGTGCCACGATCGCGCTCGCGACACTGCTGGCGCTGGCGCTCGCGTCGCTGACCGGCCTTGTCAACGGCGTGCTCATTGCTCGCGTCCGTCTCTCGCCCTTCGTCACCACGCTCGGCATGCTCTCGGTCGCCCGCGGCATGACCTACGTGCTGACGCAAGGCCGCGCGCAATATCCGGTAGGGCCCGACGTCGCCCTCTTCACCCGGTTCGCTAACGGCGCGGTGCTCGGCCTGCCGACGCAGCTCGTCTATCTCCTCGTGCTCGCCGTCCTGATGGCGCTGGCGTTGCGTCACCTTGTTTGGGGGCGGCATCTCTATGCCATCGGAGGCAATGCGCAAGCGGCGGCCTTGACCGGTGTGCGCGTTCCGCGCGTCGTCGTCTCGGTCTATGTGCTGAGCGGGCTTGCCGCCGGCTTCAGCGGCGTGCTGATCACCGGCTGGCTGGGTGCGGCTCCCGCCAATCTCGCGACAGGGTACGAGCTGCGGGTCATCGCAGCCGCGGTGATCGGCGGCGCCAATCTGGCCGGAGGCGTAGGTGGTGCAGCAGGTGCGGTCATCGGCGCCGCATTGATCGAGGTGATCCGCAACGGCTTTGTGCTGATCGGTGCCAACAGCTATTGGGAAGAGGTGTTCGTCGGCGTAATCATCATCATCGCCGTCCTGGTCGATCAGCTTCGCACTCGACGCGTCTTCTGAGCGACCCGGTTGGGCTGCAGCAGAGCAGAGGAGGAAAGCCATGAAGCATGTGATTCTTGCGGCGCTTGCCATGATCGTGCTGGCAGCACCCGCGGGGGCTGCTGAGAAACTCAAATTCGCCGTCGTGCCGAAGGCGATGAACAACCCGTTCTTTGACTTGGCGCGCGACGGGTGCATGAAGCGGGCCAAGGAGCTAGGCACTGTCGAATGCGTCTATCGCGGGCCGATCGAGCACGAGCCTGCGACGGAGGTGCAGATCATCCAGGATCTGATAACCCAGCGGGTCGACGGTCTGGCGATCTCTGTCTCCGACGTCGGTGCCTTGACCGGCGTCATCAAGGCGGCGCGCGACGCGGGCATTCATGTCATCACCTTCGATGCCGACGCCCCGGGCTCGGCACGCGAGGCCTATATCGGCACCAACAACAAGGATCTGGGGCGGGCGTTGGGCGAGATGCTGGTCAAGGCGCAACCTCGCGCCGGAACTTATGCCATGGTCTCGGGAGGCCCGGCCGCGGCCAATCTCAACGAGCGCCTCGAAGGAGTCCGCGAGGTGGTGAGGGCGGCGGGTTGGAAGGAGGTGTCTGGCTCACCCACTTTCTGCAACGATGATCCGGCGCTCGCCGTTCAGCAACTCCACGACCTGACGACAGGGCACCCCGATCTCAATGCCGTCGTCGCAGTCGGCGGCTGGCCGCTCTTTGTGCCGGAGGGCTACCGGAATTTCGTCGACAGCAACGCCGACCGCTTCAAGAGCGGCAAGCTGGTGGCAGTCTCCGCCGACACGCTACCTTCCGAGCTGCAGCTCCTCAAAGAAGGCTACGTCGCCGCACTCGTCGGACAGCGCCCGTTCGAGATGGGCGAGAAGTCGATGGACGCCCTGCTCGCACTCCACGACCGCAAGCCGGTGCAACAGATCATCTACACCGGCGTCGATCGAGTGACCAAAGCCAATGTCGGCGAGTTCATGAAATAGTGCCACCGATACCCGGGTCTACCGATAGGGCGATGCGCCACGCCGATTTACGATTTCGCACTGCCCCGCGTGCTGATCGCCGATCGTGCGCCGCCACGCCGACAATCGACGGATAAATCTATCCGCTCAATGCCCCGACGGCCGGACGCCGCTGCGTGCCGGCTTGCGCAACAGCAGCACCAGCGGCAGCATCGCGAACAACAGGGCGCCCATCACCCAGAACGCATCGATGTAGGACAGTACGGCAGCCTGTGTCTGGACCGTTGCATAAACCTGCGCCTGCGCATGGTGCAGCGCGTCGGCTGCGCTGGCATGAGCGCCGAGATAGACCTGCTGTAATCGCTGCAGCATCCGGCTGGTCTGCGCACTGTAGGGTGTGACGTGCTCGACCAGCATGTTCTGGTGATACTGCTCGCGGCGGGCGAGAAAAGTAGTCATCAGTGCAATGCCGACGCTGCCGCCGATATTGCGCATCATGTTGATGATGGCCGAGGCGTTGGCGTTCTTTGCTGCGGGCACGCCCTGATAGGCGGCGGTATTGATCGGGATGAACAACAGCCCTAATCCCAGGGATTGGTAGACCCGCGCCCAGGCGACTGTCCCGTAATCGATGTCGGCGTCGAAGCCGGACATGTGGAACATTGCTCCACCGGTCCAGGCGAGCCCAATGGTGATCAACAGCCGCGCGTCGATCTTGCCCGATACTGCGCCGACCAGTGGCATCATCAGCATCGTCGCAAAGCCGCCGGGCGACAGAACGAGCCCCGCGTCGGTTGCTGTGTAGCCGAGCAAGGTCTGCACGAAGAGCGGCAGCAGCACCGTCGTGCCCATCAGCGCAAAGCCAAGCACGAACATCAGCAGATTACCTGCCGCGAAGCTGCGGTCGGCGAGGAGGCGTAGATCGACGATCGGGTCGGCTCGGCGCCACTCCCAGATCACGAACGCCGCGAGCGCGACGACCGCAGTCACGCTCAAATTGGTGATCAGCGAGGAGGAGAACCAGTCGTCTTCCTGGCCTTTGTCGAGCACGATCTGCAGCGCGCACATGCCGATGACGAGCAGAGCGAAACCGATGTAATCGAGCCTGATGCCGCCGGGGGCCCGGACGCGGCGGGCAATAGCCTCTTTAGACGGGTCGGCCAGCACCCTCGTCGCTAGGATTGTCAACACGATGCCGACCGGTACGTTGAGCAGGAACACCCAGCGCCACTCGAAATTATCGGTAATCCAGCCGCCGATGGTCGGCCCGATCGCCGGCGCAAACACGACGGCCAAGCCGTAGGCGGCAAAGGCTTGGCCCCGCTTTTCGGGCGGAAAGGCGTCGGCGAGGAACGCCTGGGACGTCGGCTGCAGACCGCCGCCCGTCACACCTTGGAGGCCGCGCGCAATGATCAGCAAACCAAGGCTCGGAGCCAGGCCGCACAACAGCGAGGTGATCGTAAAGCCGACGATGCAGCCGAGGAAATAGCGCTTGCGCCCAAGCGTCTCGGAAAGCCAGCCGCTGATCGGCAGCACGATCGCATTGGTGACCAGATATGAGGTCAAAACCCAGGTCGCCTCGTCGGGGGTGGCGGCTAGGCTGCCGGCGACGTGCTGCAGCGAGACGTTGACGATCGAGACGTCGAGCACCTCCATAAACGCCGCCAGCCCGACGATCGGTGCGATCACCCAGGGCGAGAGTGCGGTCGCCGAGCGTGGCGCACGATGGGACGCCTCGGCGAGGACGCTCATCGGATTTTGACGTAGGGCTCGACCGACATGCCGGGCCCCAGCAGCCAATGACCGCCGGGCGGTGAGGCGAAGACGATCTTGACGGGCACCCGCTGCACGACCTTGACATAGTTGCCGGTGGCGTTCTGCGGCGGCAGCAGCGAGAAGGCCGCACCGCTGCCGGCCTGGAAGCTGTCGACATGGCCGTGAAAGACCTTCTCGGGATAGGCGTCGACATAAATTTCGACCGGCTGGCCGACCCGCATATGGTCGAGGTCGGTCTCCTTGAAATTCGCCGTCACCCAGACCTCGTCGGGCACCAGCGCCATCAGGTTCTGGCCGACCTGCACATAATCGCCGACAGCCACATTTTTGCTCGCGATGCGCCCGGCGACAGAGGCACGAATTTCAGTGTAGGACAGGTTGAGGCGCGCCTGTTGGACCTGCGCCGCCGCGGCGCGCACTCCGGCTCCGGCCGTCGCGACCTGGGTCTCGTTCAGCGCCAGCTGCGCGTCGGCGACCGCGACCTTGTGCTGAGCGGCGGCGAGGCTGGCGGCAGTACTGCGTGCCGTGGCGGTGTCATTGTCGAACTGCTGGCGCGACAATGCCATTGATCCAACCCGCGCCAGTTCCTGAGAGCGCTTGAGATTTGTCGCGGCATTGGTCGCGTTCGCGTCGGCGACCCCGACCTCGGCGCGCGCCTGGTCGAGGCCGGCCTGAGCTACCGCCAGCTGCGCCCGCGCCTGCGCCAACTGCCCGGCGGCACTCTCCTGGTTGGCGACAGCCTGATCGAGCTTGGCCTGAAAATCGGCCGGGTCGAGCTCGACCAGCGGCTGGCCGGCTTGGACTTCCTGATTGTCGCGGACCGGCACGGCGCTGACGCGGCCGGCGACCTGCGGGCTAACCTGGACCATATGCACGTCGATGAAGGCGTCGTCGGTGCTGACCCAGTTGCGCGCGTGCACCCACCAATCGGCACCGCCGGCAATGGCGATCATCGCCAGCAGGGCGAGGAGGCCGATCAGCAGCTGTCGCCGCGCGCGTGGTCTCTGGGTGGACAGATCGTCAGGTTGCGGCAGTGCGGCGCGGTCCGGCGCAAACTGCTCGGCCAAGCGCTGTATCGGCGCCTGCCGTTTGGCCCTCGGCCGCGGTTTTTCGTCGGCGAGGCTCATGGCCCAACCCTCTCCCGGCCCTGATCCGCCGCAGGCCGAGATGCCCTCAACCCGTTCAACAACAGCTGCAGATGGGTTTGCGAAAGCGAGTCCGTGTCGAAGCCGGTGAGCTCGTGACGCCCGAGCGAATGACGCCACAACATCGCCATCAGCAAAGGGGCGACGACGCAGCGGACCGCGTCGTCGATGTTGATGGTGCGGAACTCGCCGCGCGCGATGCCGAGGCGCAGCACGTTGCTGAGCAGGGCCATGCTGCGATCGACGACCTGCTCGCGATAAAAGCGCGCAAGGTCAGGGAAATTACCCGCTTCTGATATGATGATCTTCGGTATGGCGCCGGCCGGCGAATCCGCCAGTTCGGCCCAGCCGCGTATCAGTTGCGCGACCAGTGCCGCGGCGGAACGAGGCTCGGTGCCGTGCTCGTCGGCTTCGCCGAGCAGCGCTTCGCCGCGCTCCAGGTTCGGCACCAGCGCCTGAGCCACGACCGCCTTGAACAATTCTTCCTTGTTTTGGAAGTAAAGATAGAGCGTACCCTTGGTGACGCCCGCGCGCTGCGCGACATCATCGAGCCGGGTTGCAGCAAAGCCGTGCTCGGCAAAGCAGCTCAGCGCAGCGCTGAGGATCTCGCCGGGGCGGGCCTCCTTGCGGCGGCGCCAGCGCTGCGCCTGAACTTGAGCCTCCGTCGCGACCATAATTACCTTCCAGCTAGTTATTTGATACTAATAACCGGCTGGTCGGATATCAAGAGCCGTCAGGACTGTCACGGAGGGCCCGTCGGCTAGTAGCCCAGATCCTGGAAGCTCTGCGACGCCAGGCTGACCGTGACATCGCGTTGCGGCTCGACCTGGGGCACGGCGAGCCAGCCTTGCATCCGCCCGGAGTGACGCGGAAGAGCCCGTCTATCCCGGTGAAGGC
Organism: uncultured Alphaproteobacteria bacterium; assembly: GCA_963703745.1. Lineage (GTDB taxonomy): Bacteria > Pseudomonadota > Alphaproteobacteria > ATCC43930 > CGMCC-115725 > AP-15. Next base: position 39,226 of record CAVPFL010000008.1, read on the forward strand.
TCGGCGCGGGAGGCCTATATCGGCACCAACATCAAGGATCTGAGGAGAGCCTTGGGCGAAATGCTGGTCAACGCACGGCCTCACGCCGGGACCTACCGTCCTGCAGCTCAAGGACCTGACGACTGCGCATCCCGATCTCAATGCCGTCGTCGCAGTCGGCGGCTGGCCGCTCTTTGTGCCGGAGGACTACCGGAATTTCATCGACAGAAACACCGACCGCTTCAAAAGCGGCAGCCTAGTGGCGGTCTCCGCCGACACGCTACCTTCCGAGCCGCGGCTCCTCAAAGAAGGCTACGTCGCCGCCCTCGTCGGACAACGCCCGTTCGAGATGGGCGAGAAGTCGATGGACGCCCTGCTCGCACTCCACGACGGCAAGCCGGTGCAACAGATTATCTACACCGGCGTCGATCGAGTGATCAAAGCCAATGTCGGCGGTTTCGTGAAATAGCCCCCGGCCAGCATCACGACGAAACAGCCGCCGAACTGAGGCGTCGCCACCATTCGCAAATCGATCATCGGATTGCGGCGGCTGATTCCGGTCACTCTGCCGCTTGTTTGTGATCAAGACCGAGAGCCCGCGCCACCCCTTCGCCGTAGGCCGGATCGGCGCGCAGGCAGTTGGCGACATGGCGCTCCTTGATGTGCCGGCGTGCATCGCCCATCGCTCGCGCCGTGTTCTCGAACAACGCCTGCTGCTGTGCCGGCGCCATCAGCCGAAACAGATTGCCCGGCTGCTCCCAGTGGTCGTCGTCGGCGTAATGGTCATAGTGCGCCGCTTCGCCCTCGATGGGCAGCGGCGGATCGGCGAACTCCGGTTGGTTGTCCCACAGCCCGGCGCTGTTGGGATTGAAGCTGGTAGTGCCGCCGAGATTGCCGTCGACGCGCATGTTCCCGTCCCGGTGGTAGCTCATATACGGGCATTTCGGAGCGTTGACCGGGATCTGGTAGAAGTTGACACCGAGGCGGTAACGAACCGCGTCGTTGTATGAGAACAGGCGCGCCTGCAGCATGCGGTCCGGCGAGAAGCTGATGCCGGGAACGATGTTTGACGGCCCGAACGCCGCCTGTTCGACTTCGGCGAAATAATTGTCCGGCCAGCGGTTGAGCTCCATCACACCGACCTCGATCAGCGGGTACTCCTTGTGCGGCCACACCTTGGTCAGGTCGAACGGGTTGTGCCGGTGGGTCTTGGCCTGCGCTTCGGTCATGACCTGGATGAACAGCGTCCAGCGCGGAAAGTCGCCGGCTTCGATCGCGGTGAACAGGTCGCGGCCGTGGCTTTCGCGGTCCTTGGCAATCAGAGCTGCGGCTTCCTCATCGGTGAGATTCTGGATCCCCTGCCGCGTGCGGAAATGAAATTTTACCCATACCCGCCCATTGGCGGCATTGATCATCGAAAAGGTGTGGCTGCCGAAGAGGTGCATCTGGCGGAAGCTCTTCGGGATGCCGCGGTCGGACATGACGATCGTGACCTGGTGCAGCGCCTCCGGCAGCAATGTCCAGAAATCCCAATTGTTGTCGGCGCTGCGCATCCCGGTGCGCGGGTCGCGCTTGATGGCGTGATTGAGGTCGGGAAAGCGCAGCGGGTCGCGGAAAAAGAACACCGGCGTGTTGTTGCCGACTAGGTCCCAGTTGCCTTCCTCGGTGTAGAACTTGAGTGCAGTGCCGCGGATGTCGCGCTCGGCGTCGGCGGCACCGCGCTCGCCGGCAACCGTCGAGAAGCGGGCAAACATCGGGGTCTGCTTGCCGATTTCGGAGAAGATCTTCGCCTTCGTAAAACGGGTGATGTCGTGCGTCACGGTGAAGGTGCCGTGTGCCCCCCAGCCCTTTGCATGCATGCGGCGCTCGGGGATGACCTCGCGGTCGAAATGCGCCAGCTTCTCGATCAGCCAGAGGTCTTGTAAGAGTGCGGGGCCGCGCGGACCGGCGGTCATGATGTTGGTGTTGTCGGCGACCGGTGCGCCGGCTTCAGTGGTGAAACGCCTGGTTTGCGACATCAAAAATCCTCCTTGGACGGACGGAGAACGCCGGGCCGATTGGTCTTATCCCGACCAGGCAGAGGCGCGGATCACCCGGCAGAAATTCTCAGGCCGGAACGAGGGATCCTTATCGGCGAGCACATCGGCCTTGACGTTGCCAAAGGTCGTCTCGGGCCTGGGATGGATGGCGTCGTAGAAGGCCTGGATAATCTCTTCCTTGAAGCGGCCGGAACGCGGATGTGCGTGGACGACGGCCTTGCGCTCAGCTTTGGTGAACTCGGAAAACGCGATGCCGAGCACGTCCATCTCGACGCCGGCGGTAACCAGCGCGATGACCGGATGCATGAACTGCGGAATGCCGGGCGTCGTGTGCAGCGCAATCGCGGTCCACACCGTCTCGATGTCGCGCTCAGCGATGCCATGGCTCCGCAGGAATTCGCGGGCGACATTGGCGCCGTCGACCTCAAAGCGTTTATCCGCGCTGGCATATTGCGGGGTAAGGCCCATGTCGTGGAACATGGCGCCGGCATAGAGGAGTTCGGGATCAAAGCGGAGATCGCGGCGCTTGCCAGTGAGCGCGCCCCAGTAATAGACGCGGCTCGAATGGTGGAACAGTAGCGACGATTCAGTATCCTTGACCAATTCGTTCACTTCACGCGCCAGTTTGCTATCGGGAATCGTCACGCCCGCCACCGGCCCGGGTGACGCGTTTATTGTGCCTGAGGGTGTCAACGTCATTGCTTGCTCCTGTAGGAAGTGGTGCTGTACTACAAGTTCAGGCCGTCGATTCGAACTGCCTTGCTGTGACGACATCGCGATTGGCGCCAGTTTCAGTATAGCGCAGGATCGGCGTCAGAATGAGGGCGTCAGTCAAATTGGACGGACAATCTCAGTTTCGTTCTCCCAGTACACCTGTCAGCAGCCCCTGTGTCCCGACAAAGCGCGGGGTTCGCAGCCAAACCGTGATCCGGCTACCGCTCCAAGTCGAGTTAAGGCCGGTAAAACCGAGTAAAAAAGAGTCAAAATGTCTATCCGACTCAACCCCGTCACTTCTCCAACTGGCACACAAACTCGAAGCTACGAGCTCGAATTGAAAACCACACTCGAGCGATTGTCGGCAGTTCTGCCGAGGCAAGGCTCGACAAACCGGCAGCTTTGCTCGCCTGGGGCCTCGGCAGGCGTAGGCGGTGGCATTCGAACGCAATATGCAATGGACCGGTAATCTCGTCCGAATTCCGTGCGGAGGAGAGTACGGTCCGCGCCGAGCTGCGGCAAGGATCTGTAAGCCCTGAACTAGTTCAGAGCGACTACCCGCTGCGCCTCAGCCGCGCCGAATCCCGCGGCTGGCAAAGGGGGGTGACGCCTGACATAGAGCGAGGAGCATCGACGAGAGCTTAATCGGGGTCAGTGGTGGGGGCGGCTCAGGCGCCCTGTCCTGGGAACTTCGGGTCGCCACCAGCCTCGCCCGGCTATTGAGGATCAGGGCCGTTCAGCGGCGACGGCGGCGCTACTCAGCAAATCTACGACTGCTTCACCAAAGGTTTCGATACTGCCATCCTGAAGACGCCAAAGCCGCTGGTCGATGGTTTCTGAGAAGCCATACGGTTACCCGCCACGTCGCGCGTTCATGTCGTTTGTTGATTAGTGGGCCGCCGGAGCGGCGCCGCCGAGCTTGACCTTACGCAGGGTTAGCGCCAGCGGCACGGCGGCGAGCGAGATCAGCGTCAGCAACCAAAACGCGTCCATGTAGCCGAGGTACGAGGCCTGCGCCTGCACCTGCTGGCCAACCCATTGGATGGCCTGGTGCTGGGCCTGCCAAAGCCCGCTGCCCTGCGCGACGAAATAGTTCGTCATCTGGTGCAGCGTGTCCTGATACTGGACGCCCGACGGGAGCGCCTGCCCGACGAGCATGCTCTGATGGAACTGCTCGCGATCCCACAGCACATTTTGGACGAGCGATATGCCGAGCGAGCCGCCGGTGTTGCGCGCGGCATTGAGCATGGCCGAGGCCTGGTCGGTCTTGCCGGGCGGCAGGCCGTCATAGGACGCGGCGACGATCGGAATAAAGACCAGCGGTACGCCCAGGCCAAACAGCATACGCGAGCGCGCCATAAACCAGAAGCCGAGATCGCCATACACATTGGTCATGACGTACATCGAGAGCGCGATCAACACCGCCCCGACGGCAATCAAATATTTGGGCTGGACCTTGGCCGACAGCCGGCCGACGACGAACATCATCACCATCGTGACAAGTCCGCCCGGCGACAGCACGAGGCCGGCCCAGGTCGCGGTATAGGCAAAATCCTGCTGCACCAGCTGCGGCAGGAACTGGGTCGTCCCAAACAGCAGGGCGCCGGTCGCCAGCATCACCACAAAACAGGCGCCGAACTGGCGCGTCGCTATCATCCGAAGATCGATCGCCGGGTTGCGGCGGCTGATCTCTCACGGGATCATCAGCACAAACGCGAGCGCGCAGATGACCGCGACCCCGACGATAAAACTTGAGCCGAACCAGTCGTCCTCGAGCCCGCGGTCAAGCAGGAGCTCGAGCGCACCGAGAAACGACGCGACAAGCACAAAGCCGCCAACGTCGAACCCGCCGGCGCGCCGCCGCCGCACCGCCGCCGGCGCCGACGCGCGCAGGACCAGGGCAATCAGCGCCATCGTGATCAGGCCGACCGGGGCGTTGATCAGAAAGGCCCAGCGCCACGAGTAATTGTCGGCGAGCCAGCCTCCCAATGTCGGCCCGACCACCGGAGCCACCACGACCGCGACGCCGAAAAGCGCGAAACCCTGGCCGCGCTTCTCCGGTGGGAAGGAATCCGCCAGGATCGACTGCGCAACCGGCACCATGCCGCCGCCGCCGAGCCCTTGCACGATGCGGAACAGCAGCATAGCGTCGAGATTCCAGGCATAGGCGCACAGCACCGAGCTCGCTGTGAACAGCGCCAGACAGATCAGGAAGAAGGTCCTGCGGCCGAGGCGTTGAGTGAGGAAGCTGCTCGCCGTCAGACTGACGGCATTGGCGACGAGATAGGTCGTCACGACCCACGACGCCTCGTCTTCGCTGACCCCCATGCCGCCGGCGATGTATTGCAGCAGCACATTGGCGACCGTGGTGTCGAGCACCTCCATGAACGACGCGACTGCCACGAGGATGGCGATCAGCCAGGGATTGACGCTGGCGCCGCCGCTTGGCGCACCGGAAGGCACGGCTTGGCTCGTGCGACTGCTCATAGCCAACCCCTCAGGCGCTCATAGAGCGAGGGATTTGCATTAACCCGCACGCTGGTCTCGACGGACATGCCCGGGCCGAGCGCGACATCGCTGGGCGGATCGTCCATGACGACCTTGACCGGCACGCGCTGCACGATCTTGACCCAGTTGCCGGTAGCATTTTGCGCCGGAAGAAGAGAAAAGGCTGTGCCGGAGCCAGGTTGCACGCTAGCGACGTGGCCGCGAATCTCTCGTTCCGGATAGGCATCGACGTCGATCGTCACCGGCTGCCCCGGCCGCATTTGGTCGAGCTGAGTTTCCTTGAAATTTGCCCAGATCCAGATGTCGTCCGGCACGAACATTGACAGATTTGCGCCCGGCTGCGCGTATTGGCCGACAGCGGCGCTGAGCTGAACCACACGGCCTGGCTGGTCTGCCGTGACCGTCGTGTAGCCGAGGTTGATTTGCGCCTGGTCGCGCTGGGCCTTGGCTTGTGCGAGGCGCGCGACCGCGTTGTCGCGTTGCGCCTTAAGTGCTTCGATTTGCCGCTGCGCCAGCTTGAGCGTTGCTTCCGCACTGTCCACCGCAGCTTGTTGCTGGCGAAACTGCGAAGTGTATTGCTGGGCATTCTGGATGCTGCCCGCGAGCTGTGTCTTCGCCAGGTATTGGTAGCGCGCCGCCTGCTGCTGCGCGAAAACCAGCGCCGCCTGCGCTTGGTCCAACTGGGCCTGGTCGGCGGCAATCTGGGCCTGCTGGACGCTCGTTTGGGCATCGACGTTCTTGATGCTGGCCTGGGCGGCCGCTACTTGCGCCTCGGCTTGAGCGAGCGCGGCGCGGTATGTGCGATCGTCGATGCGTGCGATCACCCCACCGGCGGCGATGTGCTCGTTATCGGTGACCGGGACTGCCGTGAGATAGCCCGATACCTCGGGGGCGATCGCGAACTGGCGCGCCGCGACATAGGAGTTTTCCGTAGCCTCGAAATGGCTGGTGTAGTTCCAGTAGAGGTATCCGATTGGCAGCGCCGCAAGCAGCAACACCAGGCCGATCGCAAACGCGACCGGGTGGCGCCGTAGCAGCCCCTTGTGCGGTTCGCCGCTCTCTTCATGACCCTGCTCGCGGCCCTGGCTTTCGTCTTCGGCTGGAAATTTGCCGTCCGGGGGACGCTCCTGCGGCGGCCGCTCCCGGACAGGGGGGAAATCCGTCCGTGCGTCGGCCGACGGTTCCTGATCCCTCGCCGTTTCCCGATCCAGCGCCAGCTGCTCGACTGGGTCTCGACCTTGGACATCGAGCGACATGATTCGAACTCCTGCGCTTCGACCCCGTGAGCAATCGGGGTACCCTAGCTCAACACAAAACGAAACCGTTTCGTTCCTTTACATTAAGCAGTGCTGGGATTAGATCAAGGGAGTCCGGCGGGTTCCGCGGTCGGCTGCCGGCACCGCCTTTAATAGGAAACACGCAATGCGGAGGCCTGTCCCCACAAAGGAAATTCTTACGACGCGCCACGCTGTCCGCTCGGGGCGGCCGCCGCGAGAGCTCGCCGGCGAGGTGGACGCCCGCATCCTCGATGCGGCTCGCGAGGTTTTTCTCGAACGCGGGCTTGCCGGCGCCAGTATGGACGAAATTGCGAGCCTCGCCCGCGCCGGGAAGCCGACCATCTATGCCCGGTTCCCGGCCAAGGAGGCACTCTTCACCGCTGTCGTGATGCGAGCCATGGCCGACAAAATCGCCCATTTTGAGAATTACGTGCCGACTGGAGAAACGCTCGAGGAGCGCCTTGCGAGCGTCGGCCAAACGGTCCTTCATTGGGCTCTGGTCGGCGATACCATCGGCTTGATACGGCTGGCCATCGCCGAGGCGCGCCGGTTTCCGGACTTGGCGAGCAGCGTTTACCGGATGGCGCGCGAGCGCGCAGGCGAAGCTGAGGCGCGGCTGTTAGGCGAGGTGGCGCAATCTGACGAGGCCGGCACATTGCCGCCGTTCACGCCCGAGCGGCTGGCGGCGACAACTCGATTCTTTCAGGACTTGGTCCTCTTGCCCTTGATCACACGCGCCCTGTTCGGGGAGAAGCTCGAGGCACTGCACGCCGAGGTACATCCGCATGTCACGCGTGCGGTGCGGTTCTTTCTCGCCGCATGCCGACATGGCGGCGTGGGATAGTTCAGCCCCCGTTGATCGGGCGACTGCAAGCCGACGACTGAGGGGGTCCGGAACAGCCCGTCAGGACCTTGTCGGCGTGTGGGCGGCGACCAGCTTTTGGAACATTTCGGTCAAGCGTTCGGCCGGGCCCCGTGGCCCGAGACTTTGAATCGTGACGCGGGCACCTTCAATCAACAGGAATAATTCGTCGGCGAGAAGCTCGGGATCACCCAGCCCCGCCTTGCGGCAAAGCTCGATGATCCGATTCCGGCCTCGGCTCTTGATTCCCTCGATTACGCGCCGGGCCGGATGATTGGCCTCCGGCAGTTCGACCGCCGCGTTGGCGAAGGCGCATCCGCGCTCACTGCCGAGCTTGAATTCGGCAAGAAAGGCGAGACAGGCGAGCAACTGTTCCTTTGGTTCGCCCTCGTGAGCTCGTTCGACCTCGGCCCAGGCCGCCTCGAACTCATCGCCGTGTTCGCGCATGCACTCGGCGATCAGGTCGTCCTTTGACGCGAAGTGACGGTAAAGCGTCGTTTTGTTGGTGCCGGCGGCTTCGGCGATCGCGTCGACTCCCACCGTATGAATCCCATATCGGTAGAACAGCTCGCGGGCCGCTTTCAGAATTCGCGCACGGGGTGGAGCCGCAGTTCTTTCGTCCAACAGATCTCCCCTCGTCGTTTCGAATCCCATGAGTGCCCTGCCCCTTGAAAGGTGTGTGACCGGTTAGTAAAATAACTGTGCGTGACCGGTCGGTAACATACGTAGGATGGCTGGGACGCGCTTTCCAGCTCTATAAGTCGTAGGAGGGTCTCATGGATTTCCGCACGACCGAAGCCTCCAGTGACGGTTCCGAAACTTCCCTCGATTCCGCGACCCAGGGGCTCACCCGGTCCCCAATGGCCGGTCTGCCGGTCGGGGTGTCCCGCGCCCTCGCTGATCCAATCGTTAAAGCTTTGATGGCCGCCGACCGTGTCGATCCGGTAGGTCTTGAAGAGTTGCTGCGGCGCATAGCGGCCCGGCTTGCGCGACACGATCCGCCGAACAGCTCCGCCCGGTTCACCTGCCGCAAGAACCCCGCGGGCAGTGCCAGTCTCGTAAAGCTCGCCAACGGCTTTGTTCTCTCCCTTGCGGTGATTGCTGGCCTGGCCGCGGTGCCGGGCCCTGCTGCGGCCGACGATGCGGCAACTGCGTTCATCCGCACCATTGGCACTCAGGCGGTCTCGGTGATCCGCCGTCCGGACATGCCGCTCACTACCAAGGCCGCCTATTTCGGTCAAATGGTGCGGCAGGATTTCGACTTGACCGGCATTTCCCGCTTCGTGCTCGGGCCTTATTGGCGTGCCGCCAGCCCGGCGGAGCGGCGGCAGTTTCGCGATGGCTTCGCGGAGCGGCTCGTTCGCACCTATGGCCGGCGGCTCGCCGACGTAGGCGATGGGGATTTTGTCGTAACCGGCAGCCGGAGTATTCCCGAAGGCGTCATTGTGACCAGCCGGATCATTCCGTCACAGGGTGCGCCGATCGCCGTGGATTGGCGGCTTGGGATCCGAGACGGCGTCTACAAGATCAAGGACATTGCTATTGACGGCGTCAGCATGGCCTTGGCACAGCGCTCCGAGGTCGGGGCGCTCATCGCGCGCAGCGGCGGGCAGGTCGGGATCCTCCTGGCAGAGATGCGCGAATAGGTGAGAAGATGCGCGGTCAGGGGAAAGCGCTGGCCAAGGTCAAGCTCGCCTCAGTCAACCCGGTTGATCGACACCTTGCTGGCACTCCACGAGGCAAGCCGGTGCAGCAAGTTGTCTACGCCGGGCCTGGATCGCCTGACCAAGGACGATGGGCCCGAGTTCAATAAACGATCCGCCCGGCGCGAGGCCGGGCGGATTAGGCATTGTCGACTCGCGACGGCTCGTCATCGCCAATGGTGGTAGTAGGGGTGGTGAGGACCAAAGGTGCCACCGACGAAAAAGCCTCCAGGATACCCGTAGGCTTGGTAGCCGTAGTAACCGTACGGATAATAGGGCGTCGGCGCATAATACCCCCATCCAGGAAATGGAATACCGACGCCGACAAAGACTCTTGCTTCGGCCGGTGTCGGTCGCAAGGTTACTCCGCCCAGGGTTAACACGGTAACCAAGACCAGGGTCAGATGCTTGAGCCAATGGTTCCTTGTGAGAACGGACATGGCTTACCTCCATATTGCTCACGACCGCCACAGGTCGCTGATATTACTTATACGCCGTAGCTCGTATTTTTATCCCTGGCACGACCAACTTCCCGGCGGTCATCGGTCACACCTGGGCGGGCGGCTACACTGCCAAGCAGCGATCGGCGCTCTCACAGATGGCTTGGGACCACGCGTCCCCCGCTGGACGGCCGCCAATCGGCGTTGGAGTTGCACGCCAATGGCGGCGTGCTGATTGGTGCTGCCGTTTGCGACGCTGTTTCGACCGCTAGAACGAGCTGGCGAATGCCATTTTGGAACGGCTCGACGAGGCGATGTCCGAAATCAACCTCGATTCTATTCGCGCCGCGCCGATCGCGCCGTGGCGGCCGGTCACCCACGTCGCGGTATGCGACTTGCAGCTCAGGCAAATCGCCGTTCGGCGGGCCGTGACAAATGCTGCTGCTCCGCCTCGATCAGCCCGGCCATCAGCCGGCGGAATTGGTTGAGGGCACCATCGGTTGCGAGGATCATCATTCGGCGCTCGGGAGTGCGGTCGACCACCCGCTGCTGCGCCTCGATCATCGCTTTGTCTTCGGCGAAGGCCTTTTCGAAGAATGCGATTTGCTGCTTTGACTGTTCCTCGGTCGCGTAACTGCGGCTGAGACAGCCGGAGTAATAATAGACCGTCTGCCGCTCGGAGATCGGCGTCACCGCCTGCGAGGTCAGCGATCGCCACATCGGCTCGGACGACGGCGCGCCCATCTTGCACGCCGCGGCGGTGCCCGGCGGGTGGGATTGCGTGGCGAGCAGGAAGACGCCCGGGACCAGGTAGTCGTAAGAGGCCCACATATCCGTGCGGGCCTCGGCCGGCAATCCGAGATAGGCCGGCGCCGGGTTGTTGACGACCCAGCGCGCGATGCGCAGCCCGCGCTCGATTGGCGTGATTGTCGGGCGGCTCTCTCCCCAGCTCATGCTGTTCCGGCCGAGAGTTTTCGCGTGCACATAGCTGAGATGGGTTAGATCGAGCAGATTGTCGTTGATGAGTTCGTAATTGGCCTCGTAAGCGAGCTGCCCCGTCTGCATCAACCAATCCAAGTCGTCGTGCCCGAGGGCCGCGGGGATCAGTGTTGGGTCGGCGAGTGCTGGGTCGCCCATCCACAGCCAGATCCAGCAATCCTGCTCGACCACCGGATAGCTGCGGACCACGGCCGTGCTCGGGATCAGATCTTGACCCGGAACCTCTACGCACTTGCCGGAGGGCGCGAATTTCAGCCCGTGATACATGCAGCGCAGGTCGTCGCCCTCGATGCGCCCGCGCGACAGTGGTGCCAGCCGGTGGCAGCACCGGTCCTCCAGCGCCACCACACCGCCATCAACCTTGCGGTAGAGCACGATCGGCTCGCTCAACATCGTGCGCGACACGAGGCTGTCGGCGGCGATATCGTGGCTCCAGCCTGCGACGTACCAGCAGTTGCGCAAAAACATCATCGATTCTCCCTCAGGGTCTCGGAAGACTACGATTTTGAAGGTCGCACATCCAGGAGCCTCGTCATGATCAAGTTCGGTGTCGGCCAGTCCGTGACGCGGCTCGAAGACGCGAGGCTGCTGAAGGGCAAAGGCCGGTATCAGGACGACACCAGTCTTCCCGGGCAGCTCCATGCGGTGTTCCTGCGGTCGCCGCACGCTCATGCCGCGATCCGCTCGATCGAGACGTCTGCAGCTTTTGCCGCGCCAGGCGTGCACGCAGTCTATACGGGCGCGGATTACGCGGCCGACGGGCTCGCCATGCCGAAGGCGGCGATGCCGCGCAAGAAAGCCGACGGGTCACCGATGTTCGCGCCGCAACGGCCGGCGCTGGTCGTCGATCGCGCCCGCTATGTCGGCGACCCGGTCGCGATGATCATCGCGGATACATTGGCACAGGCGAAGGACGCCGCGGAGCTGGTCGAGGTCGACTACGAGCCGCTGCCCTCGGTTACCTCGACTGCCGATGCCGCGCTGCCGGATGCGCCGCGGGTTTGGGACGAAAACTCCGACAATATCTCCCACACATACGAACGGGGCGACAAGGCAAAGACCGAGGCCGCTTTCGCCCGCGCGCGGCACATCGTCCGGCGCCGTTATGTGATCAGCCGGGTGCATGCTCAGTACATGGAGCCGCGTGGTGCGATCGGCACCTACGATGCCGGGGAGGACCGTTACACGCTTTATGCCGACGTCAACTATCCGCACCGCGTCCGTAACATGCTGGCCAACATGGTCTTCAAGGTGCCCGAGAGCAAAGTCCGGGTCGTCTGCCATGATGTCGGCGGCGGCTTTGGTGCCAAGGGTTGGCAGTATGTCGAGCATCGCCTGACCCTGTGGGCGGCAAAAAAGCTCGGCCGTCCGGTCAAATGGAGCTGCGAGCGCTCCGAGGTCATCCTCGCCGACGAGCACGGGCGGGACAATATCGGCGAGATCGAGCTCGCCTTTGACGACAACGCGAAAATACTGGCGCTGCGCCTGCACATGATCGCGAATATCGGCGCCTACATCGCCTCCGATCGCCAGCTGCTGACACCCTTCGGCATGATCGGCACGGTGGTCGGCGTCTACGACATTCCGGCCGCCTTTGTCAGCATCGATGCGGTGCTGTCGAACACCAGCCCGACGGCACCCTATCGCGGCGCCGGCCGGCCCGAGGCGATCTATTTGATCGAGCGCGCGATCGAAGCCGCGGCCCGCGAGCTCAACCTCGATCCGATCGAGCTCCGACGGCGAAACATCATTCCGCCTGCGGCGATGCCCTACCAGACGGCTCTCGGCCCCAATTACGACTGCGGCGAGTTCGCCAAGAACATGGAGACTGCACTCGCCGCGGCCGACCATGCGGGCTTTGCTGCACGGCGCGAGGAAGCCAAGCGTCGCGGCATGTGGCGGGGCATCGGCCTTGCCAATGCCGTCGAGGCCGCCGCAGGGCCGGTCCCGGAATATGCCGAGATCCGCTTCAATCCCGGTGGTACCGCGATGCTGCTGATGGGAACCAAGGCGCATGGCCAGGGGCATGAGACGGCGTTCAAGCAGATCCTCTGCGAGCGGCTCGGTCTCGACCCGAACGACGTGCAGTACATCGACGGCGATACCGATCGTGTGGCCTTCGGTATGGGCTCCAATGGCTCGCGCTCGATGGTGGTCGGCGGCTCCGCGCTAACCCTCGCGGCGGGGAAAGTCGTCGACAAAGGTAAACGGCTCGCGGCCCATCTGCTCGAAGCCGCCGAGGCCGATCTCGAATTCACCGACGGCAAGTTCACGGTCGTCGGCACCGACCGCAGCGTCCCATTGACCCAAGTCGCGAGGGCGTCGTTCCAGCCGGCCCGGCTGCCGCCCGGGATGGAGCCTGGATTCTACGAGAACGCCACCTTTGCCCCCGAGCGCGCCACCTTCCCCAATGGCTGTCACGTCTGCGAGGTCGAGGTCGATCCCGAGACGGGCGGCGTGAGCCTCGTCGGGTATGTCGTCGTCGACGATGTCGGGACGGTGATCAATCCGTTGACCCTAAAGGGACAGGTGCATGGCGGGCTCGCCCAGGGGATAGGGCAGGTGCTGATGGAGCAGGTCGCCTACGATCGCCACTCCGGGCAATTGCTCTCTGCCAGCTTCATGGATTATGCGATGCCGCGCGCCGATGTGATGTGCGACATCGATATCCACGAAAACCCGGTCCCGACCAAGACCAACCCGCTGGGCGCCAAGGGTGCCGGCGAGGCCGGCTGCGTCGGCTCATTGCCGGCGGTGATGATCGCCATCATGAGCGCGCTGGAGCCGCTCGGTGTGCGCGAGCTCGACATGCCCGCCACCAGCGAGCGCGTGTGGCAAGCCATCCAGAGCGCCCGCGTCGCGCTCTAATTTCGTCTCCCTCGCCCCGCGCTTGCGGGGAGAGGGCCGGGGTGAGGGGCGCCTTTCCGCCTGCGCAAGCACACGACTACTATTGGAGCACCTGCCCCTCACCCTGCAGCCGCGCGCGGCTGCCGACCTCTCCCCGCAAGCGGGGCGAGGTGAGCAAGCGCTCCGACGAAGGCTGGCCCCCGATTCTTAATTGAAGTGGCACGAAACAGAGCCGTAGGGGCCGAAATCGGCGTGGAAGGTGTCGCCGGGGTGGGCCTCGACGATGCGAATGAAGGAGCCGCTGAGCACGATCTGCCCCGGCTCCAGGGCGACGTCGTGCGCGGCGAGCTTGTTGGCGAGCCAGGCGATGCCGTTCGCCGGATGGCCGAGCACCGCGGCGGCGACGCCCGACTCCTCGATCTGGCCGTTCCGGAAGCACAGTGCGGCAACCCAACGTAAATCGGCCTCGTGCGGTTTGAACGGCCGGCCGCCGGTCACCAGACCGGCATTGCCGGCGTTGTCGGCGATGCTGTCGACGATCGTGCGGGTCTTGCCGGTCTCCGGATCGGTCCGGTGCAGCCGCGAGTGGAGGATCTCCATCGACGGAATGAGGAAATCCGTCGCGTTCAAGACATCGAAAAGTGTGCAGTCGGGCCCGCGCAGCTTCTCGCGCAGGATGAACGCCAGCTCGACCTCGACCCGTGGCGCGGTGAACGTCCCCGCTGGGATCTCGGCACCATCGGCGAACATCGTGTCGTCCAGCAGGCAGCCGTAATCGGGCTCCTTGACGCTCGATTGCGACTGCATCGCCTTAGAGGTCAGGCCGATCTTGTGGCCCAGCACCCGGTGCCCCTCGGCGAGCCTGATCGCCACCCAGGCGCGCTGGATGGCATAGGCATCTTCGATCGTCGCCTCAGGAAATTGCGCCGTTACCGGGCGGATCAGCTCGTGCGTCTTTCGCGCCTGTTCGATGCGCGCAGCCAGCGAACGGATGGTCTTCTCGTCGAGCATCTCCACACCTCCTCGTCAGAGCATCTGGCCGCCATCGACTGCGATGTTCTGGCCGGTGACCCAGCCGGCGAGAGGCGAGCACAAGAACAATGCAACCTGCGCTATTTCCTCCGGCCGGCCCAACCGGCCGAACGGAATACTCCGAAGGATGCGGCCATAGAGATCCGGATTGTTCAGTCTGGCGCGCTCCCAGGTGCCGCCGGGAAACTCGATCGAACCGGGTGCGATGCCGTTGACGCGGATTCCCTTGCGAGCAAGCGCGGCAGCCTCGGTCAGCGTGTAATTGACCACCGCTGCCTTGACGGCCGCGTAAGGGGGCGTGCGAGGCGTGGCGCGAAGGCCCGAAATCGACGAGATGTTGAGGATAGCGCCGGAGCCGGATTTTTCGAGGAACGGCAACGCCGCACGGATGGCGCGCACCGTCGCCATCAGATCGACCGAGACGCTGGACGCCCATCCGGCCTCGTTGTCGGTGCCGCCGAAGGCGGAGGCGTTGTTGACGAGAATGTCGATCCCGCCGAGTGCCGCTGCGGCGTCTTCGATATAGCGGGGGACCGCCGTCTCGTCGGCGAGATCGCAGACGGAGGAATGCGCGGTGCCGCCATGCCGGGCGATCTCCTCTCGTGTGGCGGCGAGCCGCTCGGCGCCGCGGGCGCAGATCGACACCCCGGCACCCGCCTCGGCAAAGGCGTGCGCGATCGCGCGCCCGATCCCGCGGCTGCCGCCGGCGACGATCGCACGCTTGCCGGCCAGATCGATGTTCATGCTTCCTCCTGCGCGTTGCTGGTCGCAGCATGCGCCAGCGCGCCGAGCGACGAAAGGGCCAACCCCGATGATCAAGACTATAGATTGCTGACCCGCAAGGACGGCGTCACGCACGAGGACTTCGTCAAACACTGGTTCGAAGTGCATGCACTGCTGGCCCATGCCGTGCCCGAGGTGCGCCGCTATGTGCAGTCGCACATTGTCGAAGAGCGAAGGCGTCCCGACATTCCGACGACCGATGTCGAGATCGATGGCATCGCCGAGCTCTGGTACGACGACCGGGCAGAGATGGAACGAGCAAACGCGTCGCCCGAGGCCAAGCAATTGCACGCCGACGGTGCGCTGTTCATCGGCCATATCAAGAGTTTCGTTGTCGAAGAGAAGGTGATCATCCCGCGGGAATAAACATGACCGAAAAAGCGCTTCGCTTCTTGTCCGGCTTTGGCAACGAGCACGCCACCGAGGCACTTCCTGGAACCTTGCCGGAGGGCCAGAACGCGCCGCAAAAGCCGCCGCGCGGCCTTTATATCGAGCAGATTTCGGGCACACCGTTCACCGCGCCGCGTGGCCACAACCGGCGGTCCTGGCTCTACCGCATCCGGCCCTCGGCGATGCACCCGGCCTTCCGCCGGATCGACCCCGGCCTGATCCGCAGCGCGCCGTTCGACGAAGTGGCGGCCCCGCCGAACCGCCTCAGATGGGACCCGCTACCCTTCCCCGACGAGCCGGCCGATTTCGTGGACGGGCTCGTTACGATGGGCGGCAATGGCGATGCCGGCGGGCGCTCCGGGGTCGCGATCCACATCTACCGCGCGACGAGGTCGATGGAACGCCGTGTCTTCTATGACGCCGACGGCGAGCTGCTGATCGTACCGCAATTGGGGCGCCTGCTGCTGGCCACCGAGCTCGGTGTGATCGAGACGGGTCCGGGCGAGATCGCCGTTGTCCCGCGCGGCGTCAAATTCCGCGTCGGGCTGCCCGATGACCGAGCGCGCGGCTATGTCTGCGAGAATTACGGGGCCCTCTTCCGACTGCCGGAGCTCGGGCCGATCGGCGCCAACGGGCTGGCCAACCCGCGCGACTTCCGCAGCCCGGTCGCCGCCTTCGAAGAGAGCGACGAACCCTGCCAGGTCGTCGCTAAGTTCGAAGGCCATCTGTGGGCGGCCGATTTTGACCATTCGCCGCTTGACGTGGTCGCCTGGCACGGCAACTACGCCCCTTACGCCTACGATCTCGCTCGTTTCAACACACTCGGGACTGTCAGCTTCGACCACCCCGACCCGTCGATCTTCACCGTGCTGACCGCGCCGACCGACACCCCCGGCACTGCCAATTGCGATTTCGTGATCTTCCCGCCACGCTGGCTCGTCGCGGAGCACACCTTCCGCCCGCCCTGGTTTCACCGCAACTATATGAACGAGTTCATGGGCCTCGTGAGGGGCGTCTATGACGCCAAGGCCGAGGGCTTTGTTCCGGGCGGCGCGTCCTTGCACAATTGCATGTCGGCCCACGGCCCCGACCGGGCCACTTTCGAGCGCGCGGTCGCCGCCGAGCTGAAGCCGCAGAAAATCGAAGACACGCTCGCCTTCATGTTCGAGACGCGCCTGGTGGTCCGGCCGACCCGCTTCGCGCTCGAGACCCCGGCCCTGCAACAGGATTACGATGCCTGCTGGCAGGGCTTCGAGAGGCGGTTCAAGGGTTAGCTCGCCTCGCACTCACCCGGCGGGCGGCGCGATCTCGTCGAGCGCCCGCCCCCGGGTCTCGCTGCCGATCTGCGTCACCGCGACGGCGGCGATCGCCATCATCACCGCGATGCCGGTCATTACATAGCCGAGCCCGTAGGTGCTCAGAAGACCGATCGCCGGAAACGACAGCGCCGCACCGACACGTCCCCCGCTCTGCGCCAGACCGAAGCCCGATGCACGCGCGTTTGTGGGGAACACCTCCGAGGTGAAGATCTGCATCGAGTTGCCGGCCAGCTGGATGAAGAAGTTCATCCAGAAGCCGACGACCAGCACCATCGTGTCCGACCGCGAATAGAAAAATGTAATCGACATGATCACGGCTAGAACGAACGCCGTGACCGAGGTTCTGATCCGGCCGAAGCGTTCGAGCGAATACATCATAAAGAGGCTGCTAAACGGGAAGGAAAGCTGCATACCGAAGGTGAAGGTCAGAGACTTGGTGATCGTGAAGCCACGATCGGCGAGGATGTTCGGCAACCAGCCGCCGAGCCCCAGTGCGGCGCCGAAGAACGCGAAAAAGTAGATCATCGCGGCGATGATGCGCTTGCGGTAGCGGCGGAACACGACGCCCATTGGATCACTATGGATATTAGCGACCTCGTCCATCGCGAACTGGTCGCTCGACCCGCGGCTCCCGAGACCCATTCGATCGAGGAGATCGAGCGCCCGCCGACCCTGGCCGTGGGTGACCAGCCAGCGCGGCGATTCGGGCAATGCGAAGCTCAACGCAAATACGACGAGCCCGCCGAGGCCGATGACGATCCAGACCCCACGCCAGCCGATCGTGTCCCTGAGGCCGAGGGCGAGAAGGGTGCCTAGCGGCCAGACGCACGCGCCGCCGATGAACTGCATGAAGGCGGTAGCCCGTCCACGGATTCGCTTGGGCGAATATTCCGCAACATAGGCGAAGCACGCTGGGGCCGCCGCGCCCAGCCCGATGCCGGCGATCAGGCGACCGAAGGCGAGCCAAAGGGGGTTGGGCGCCAGGGCCGCCGCGATCGTCGCGAGGCTGTAGAGCAGCACGCTCAGCTGATAGATCCGCTTGCGCCCCAAACGGTCGGTGAACTCGCCCTGGCCGATCGCTCCGAGAAAGAGTCCGATAATCTGGGCGGTGCCAACTGTCCCGATCTCGGCAGGCGTGGCGAAATTCGAGCGCACCATGTCCGGAACAAGCGAGCCCAGGATGATGAAGTCGATGACGTCGAAAAACAAACCGGCCGTGACGATCGCGAAGACCCGCCGGTGTATCCGGCCGATCTCGGCATCATCGAGTGCCGTATCGACGAAGGCGACAATCGATTGCGCCACCACCGCTTCCCCAATTGAGCAGAGTTATGTCCTCGCTGCGCTCCCCGATGGTCCTACAGAGACACAGGGGGCGCAGAGGTTTAGTGCCCTCCTCTGAGCTCTCTGTGCCTCCGTAGCGGCCTGTTATTTCACCGCCGAAAAACTCGCCGGCTGTAGGATGCTATTCTCCACTCTGGCGACGATTGCGCCGTTTTTCTCGGTCTCGGCCCGCTTGGTGTGCCATTCGGGATCAGCCTGGAACGCGTTCCATTTCTTCTCGCGGTCGGCAAGCAATTCCCACTTTAGCAAATAGTAGAGGGCCTGGTTCGAATCGCCGATCGCAGTGGTCCAAAACCCGGCCTGTTCGATCCCGTGCCGCTTCCAGATCCCCAAGGTGATCGTGTCGAAACGCTTCAGCAGATCCGGAAGGCGGCCCGGAACGCAATGATAGACGCGCAATTCGTAGAGCATGTCTTCCTCCTTACTTTACCGACGAGAAGGTGGTCGGCTGCAGGATCGTGTTAGTGATCGAGGCGACGATCTGACCGTTCTTCTCGGTCTCGGCGCGACCGGCGACCCATTCCGGATCGGCCGCAAACCCAGCGAAGCGCTTCGCCCGGTCATCGAGCGATTCCCATTTGAGCATGTAGTAAAGATCCTGGTTCGACGACCCGATCGCCACGGTCCAGAACCCGGCCTGTTGGATGCCGTGCTTTTTCCACAGCGGCAAGGTGAGGGTGTCGAACCGCTTGATCAGGTCAGGCAAGCGACCGGGAACGCAGTGGTAGACGCGCAGTTCGTAGATCATCGTGTCCTCCTCTCAGGTGAGCTCACAGGAATAGTCAATTTAGTCGCGCCTCGACCCAGGCGGCGGCATCGAGCAGTACCTCGTCGCGGAAGCGTTGACCGATCAGTTGGATTCCGAGCGGCAGTCCTTTGCGGCCGGTCCCGGCAGGCAGGGTCACGCACGGTGTCCAAGCCAGGGTCCAGATTGCGTTGAAGCGCGCGTCCCCGGTCGAGCCGAGCCCTTCCGGCGCTTCACCGATGGCACTCGGCGCCAGCAATACGTCGAACTCACCGAACAGATCGTCGAGATTGCGCCGGAAGGCTTCTGCCTTCTCGACCGCCTCGACATAAGCCGACAGCGGCAACGCGCGGCCGGGGGTCAGCAGGCCATCGCGCAATGCCGCGCTCAGCTTGTCGCCGTGCATCTCGTATTCATAGGCGTAATTTCGCGCCGCCTCGAATTCGAAGATCCGGCGATGTTGGTCGAGAATATCGGCCGGCGTCAGCGCGACATCCCGCACCACGGCTCCCTCCGCAGCGAGCTTCGCGGCAGTGCGCTCGAGCAGCGCGTGGGTATCCGCGTCGGCGTGATCCCACGCCGGGGTGCGACAGTAGCCGATGCGGGGCGCACTCGATGCACGATCGACCCGATGCGGGTCCTGCTGAGCCGTCAGCACGGCGCGCATCAGCGCCACATCATCGAGGCTGCGGCAGATCACACCGAGGGTGTCGAGGTTGTGGCACTGCATCTTGATGCCAACGCGGCTGAACTCGCCGAAAGAGGGCTTGTAGCCGACCACCCCGCAAAACGCCGCGGGCCGGATCGTCGAGCCGCCGGTCTGCGTGCCGAGGCTGACCGGCACTTGGAAATCGGCGACCGCGGCGGCCGAACCGCTCGACGAGCCGCCCGGTGTGTGCGCCGGATTGTGCGGGTGGACGGTTTCCCGCGGATCGCGGTTGGCGAATTCGGTAGTTACCGTCTTGCCGAGAATGACCCCGCCGGCAGCACGGATCAGCGCGACGCATGCGGCATCGGCAAAAGGCCGGTTGCCGCGGTAAATCGGCGAGCCGTGCTGGGTCGGCATGTCTACCGTGTCGATGACGTCCTTGACGCCGACCGGAACCCCGGCCAGGAGGCCCGGCCGCCCGGCCCGGTCGACCGCCCGCGCCTGGGCCAGCGCCTGTTCCGGATCGAGCCACACCCACGCTTTGACGTCGGCACGGGCACGGACCCGCTCCAGGCAGTCGCGGACAAGAGTCTCGGCGGTCAGTGTGCCGGCGGAGAGGCGCGCCGCCGCCTCGCTCGCGGTCAGGTGTTCGGCGCCGCTCATGCCCGGCCTCCCTCGCCGAGCCGGCGCTCGACCCAGAGGCCGACCTCGAGCAGCCTGGCATCATTATGTCGGCAGCCGACCAACTGGACCCCGACCGGCAAGCCATCCGGCCCCTCCCCAGCGGGCAAGGTCAGGCACGGCATCCAGAGCTGTGTCCACAACGCGTTGAAGACTGCCGATCCGGTCGATGCGAGCCCGCGTGGGGCTTGACCTGGAGCCGGCAAGGTCAGGATCGCGTCGAAGCCGCCGGCCCACTCGCGCGCCGCTGCGCGTGCCCGCTCGGCGTCACGGCAGGCACTGCGAAAGGCCTCTAGCGACAGCTCGCGGCCCCGTGCGATCTTGGTCTCGCGCAGCCTTGCGCTCAGCAGAGCTTCGTGGCGGTAGATTTCCGGCATGTGATTGCGCAGGCCCTCGAAGGATCCGATAGTGGTCTGACGCTCATCCCCCTCGGCACACTCCGCGGGCAATTCGGTATCGTGGATCACGGCGCCGGCCGAGGCGAGGCGGTCGGCGGCCGCTTCGAGCATGGCCCGGCCTTCCGGCTGCGCCGCGTCCCAATGTGGTCCGCGGCACAACCCGAGCCGAGGTAGGGTCTCAGGCATCGCTGGCGGCTCATAGGCGATCGCCATCATCGCGGCTCGAAGCAGCGCGATGTCGCCGACCGAGCGCGCCATAATGCCGACCGTGTCGAGGGCTTCGGTGTTGATCCGCATACCGGCCGGCGGAAACAGCCCAAAACTCGGCTTGAAGCCCACGACGCCGCAATAGGCGGCCGGCCGGATCACCGAGCCGCCGGTCTGCGTGCCGATCGCGAAGGGCACCATGAAGTCGGCGACAGCCGCCGCCGAGCCGCTCGAAGAGCCGCCGGGCGAGAAGCCGGGGTCGTGCGGGTTGGTTGTCGGACCGGGATGAGCATTCGCGAACTCGGTCGTCACTGTCTTGCCGAGCAGGATGCCGCCAGCTGCTCGCGGCAGTGCTGCGGCGCTGGCGTCGTTAGTCGGCCGACAGCCGACATAGATCGGCGAGCCGTAGGTCGTCGGCATATCGGTGCTGTCAAAGATGTCCTTGAGGCCGAACGGCACCCCGTTGAGCAGGGTCTTTTTCGCCGATTTGTCGACCTCGCGAGCCCGGGCCAGAGCTGTCTCACCAGCGAGGTGGCTCCACGCGCGCACCACCGGCTCGCGCTCGGCGATCCGGGCGAGACAGCTCTCAATCACCGCCTCGGCGGTCAGCTCACCGTCCTCGATCTGGCGAACTAGGGTCGTCGCGGGCAGGCGGTTCGGCGCGACATTTGGCATAACGATGTCCCGGGGCCACTCCGACCTAGCTATCTACGCACATCCACGAGGCCATGCCCATGCTCGAATTTAGCTCCAGGAGTTCGTGGCATCGGCGCATGTCTGACACCCTGTCAAAAGCGTGGCGTTTGCGGCCGCAGGGTTGCAGACTTGCCCCCTGAAGTTTTCGCGAGGGACACCATGCAGGCATCCGCGCCCAGCCGCCATCTGCCGATCCGCAAGGAGTGGCTTGCGGCGACCCAGGAACCCGCGCTGGAACCCGACCGCCCGATCATCGATCCGCATCATCATCTGTGGGACCGTCCGGGGAACCGCTATCTGCTGCATGATCTGATCGAGGATCTGGGCAGCGGCCATAACATTCGGGCCACGGTATTCCTCGAATGCCGCGAGATGTACCGCGCCGAAGGGCCGCCCGAATTGCGCTCGCTTGGCGAGACTACCTTTGTCGCCGGTGTCGCGGCGATGAGCGAGAGCGGCAAATACGGCCCGTCCCGGGCCTGCGCCGGGATCATCGGCAATGTCGATTTTCGCATCGGGAGCCGGGCCAAGGGCATCCTCGAACAGCATATCGTCGCGTCGGGAGGACGCTTCCGCGGTATCCGCAACGGTGCCACCTGGCATGCCGACCCGAGCCTCCGGGTCTTCACCTCGGGTGCCGGCGAAGGGCTCTATCTCGACCGGTCCTGGCGCGAAGGCTTCGCAGCATTGGCGCCGCTCAACCTGTCCTTCGAGGCGTGGATGTTCCACAGCCAGCTCGGCGATTTGATCGACCTCGCCCGCGCCTTCCCGGAAACCAAGATCGTGCTGAACCACATCGGCGGCGCGCTCGGGGTTGGTCCCTACGCCGACAAACGCAAGGAAGTCTTCGCCGAGTGGGGCACGCAGATTGCCAAGCTCGGCCAGTTCCCCAACGTCTACATCAAGCTCGGCGGTCTCGGCATGCCCTCGTTGAGCGGTTTCGAGATGGGCCGGCAGGACTCGGCGCCATCCTCGGAACAGCTGGCGCAGGCGTGGCGGCCTTACCTCGATACCTGCATCGCCGCCTTCGGCCCCGACCGCTCGATGTTCGAGAGCAACTTCCCGGTCGATAAGGGCATGTGCAGCTATGCGAATTTGTGGAATGCATTCAAGCGCGTCGCCGAGAGCTATTCGCAGGACGAGAAGAACGCGATGTTTCACAATACCGCGCTGAAATTTTATCGTTTGTGGTAGCCGACACCGAAGGAAAGGGAGAAGCGCATGCCATTGCCACGACAAGAGGTCGACGCCACCACCCCCAAATACCTGCGCGACAAGTATGCGGTCGTCGGCGTCGGCGAGACCACCTACACCCGCGGCTCGGGGCGGACGACGCGCGCCTTGGGTACCTGGGCGGTCCGCAATGCGATGCTCGATGCCGGGCTAAAGCCCTCGGACATCGACGGAATGCTGTCCTACCAGGGCGGCGACTCGACTTCGGGCACCTTCATCTCCGGCGATCTCGGGATGCGCCTTAATTTCTACATGGACGTGATGGGCGGCGGCTCGTCGACCGAGGCTCTGGTCGGTATCGCCATTGGCCTGATCGAGGCCGGCTGTTGCAAGACCGTCGCGATCTTTCGTTCGATGAACGGCTATTCGCAGGTGCGCATCGGCGGCACCGGTGCGCGCTCGGCTGCCCCAGTCGGCGGCGACATGCTGCACAACCGCGCCTATGGCTGGCAGAGCGCCGGGCAGAGCTTCGCGCCAACCTTTATGCGCCACATGTACGATTACGGCACCAAACCCGAACAGGTTGCGATGGTCAAGGTGGCGCACAGCCACCACGCCTCCAACAACCCCAAGGCCTATTACAAGAAGCGCTTCACGGTCGAAGACGTGGTCAACAGCCGCTTCATCTGCAAGCCTCTACATTTATTGGATTGCTGCGTCGAGACCGACAACGCCACCTGCGTGATCGTGACCTCGGCCGAGCGCGCCCGCGACATGAAGCAGCCGCTGGTGCTAATCCGCGGCGTCGTCGGCCGCTGCAACAAGCCGCGCCTCGACATGCATTACCAGCATGGGCCGATCTCCACCGTTGCCGGCTACTACGCGCGGCAGATCCTGTGGCCCAATGCGGGAGTGGGACCGGAGGATATCGACATCACCGGGTCTTATGACGCCTTCACCTTCACGACGATGCTGCAGCTTGAGGATTACGGCTTCTGCAAAAAGGGCGAAGGCGGAGAGTATGTCAGCAGCGGCGCCATCCAGCTCGGCGGCCGGCGGCCCAACAACACGAGTGGCGGGCATCTCTGCGAGGGCTACACCCACGGCATGAACATGGTCATCGAAAACACTCGTCAATTGCGCCACGACGCCGATGATTCCTGTCCGGTCGGCCCCGACGGCAAGCGCCAGCACACTTACGATTACCGCGAAGGCGGCTGCCGTCAGGTGAGAAACGTCGAGGTCAGCGCCAATCTCGGCTGGGCAAACCCGTCGACCGCCTCCTCCATGGTCATGCGGCGCGGCTGAAAAGATCCCGTCTCGTCACCCTCGCGCGGGCGGGAGTCCAGGGCAAACGCTTGAACTTTGGAGCCCTAGGTTCCGGCTTTCGCGGGAATGACGGAATAAGATTGAAGGAGAGATGAGATGCCTATCCGCGGCGAATATCTGGGCATGGGGCTCACTGTCGACGAACTCGACATCGAGAATACCGAATATTTCCGCCACTGCTCTGAGCACGACTTCCATCTGCAGGCCTGTGCGCAATGCGGCCGGCTACGCTACCCGCCTACCACCGCCTGCCCGTGGTGCGCCTCTCTCGAATCGAGCTGGAAAAAGGTCGAGGGCAGGGGAACCGTGCACTCCTATAGCGAGGTGCACCACGCGATCCAGCCAGCCTTCCGCGGCAAGACGCCCTATTTGATCTTACTCGTTGATCTCGACACGCAGAAAGGCGAGCCAACCCCAGACGAAGCGTTGCGCGTCATCGGCAATCTCGCGACCCCCGATGGCCAGCTGGCGCCGCCTGATATGGTAAAGAGGGTTGGCATCGGTACCCGGGTCCGCATGGTGTTCAGCGACGTCGCCCCGGGTCTTGCATTGCCGCAATGGACAATCGACGAGGCCGCCCCACAGCCCGAGAAGCCCTGGCGCTACCCGCAGGAATGAGCTGCGCGGACCTGGCGTGGCGCGTCGAGGAGACCTGCCTCAATGCCTGGCCGGCGTTGCGCCAGGTATTGTTCGATGGCTGGGTATTGCGGTTCAGCGAGGGGCTGACACGCCGCGCGAATTCGGTCAATCCGCTCAAGGGTCCCCGTAATACGGGTCCTAGTCTGATCCCCGCTTGCGAAGCGCTCTATCGCAGGCGGCAGCTGCCGACGGTCTTTCGCTTGCCGTCAATCATCGGATCCGATTTCGACGAGCGGCTCGGCGAACTGGGCTACGTGCGCGAAGGCGAGAGCTGCGTCCGCTATGGTGATCTGACCGCCGTCGAAGCGACGAGCGATCCGGGTGTCCAACTCCTAACGCGGCCAACACGGGGATGGTTCGCGGCCATGGGGGCACTGCAGAACCACACGGCCGAGCAGCGCCGGACCTATCGGAGGATCGTCGGCGCGATCGCGATCCCCGCCGCGTTCGCCGGAGTGGGGATCAACGGCGAGTTCGTTGCCCTGGCCTACGGCGCGATACACGATCGCTTGCTTTGCTACGAGTCGGTGATCACCGATCCGCGCCGGCAAAGACGCGGCTATGCGCGGCGGGTCGTCGCCAGCCTGGCAGCCTGGGCCAAGGAGCAAGGGGCGGAGGCTGCGTGCTTGCAGGTCGAAGCAGGCAATGCCGCGGCCCTCGCTCTTTACGACGTCGCGGGGATGAAAACCGAGCTTTACCGCTATCATTATTGGCGCGGGACCTAGGGCCGAGGATCATCTGTGGCAAAAATGTGATTTCGTCCCCGGGAAGAGCACGAGCATCTCGTAGTCTGCTATGGTAATCGCTCCGAAGAAACAACCGAGAGTCGAAGATGTACCTTGTAGATATCCGCATGCAACCGGGAGATCTCTCGCGGCAAATGTCGGCAATGCGGATCTGGTTGGACGAGCACCGCTTTGAACCCTCGACCTTTTCTTGCCGTGATGCGGATAGCGGCGTGCTCGTTTCTGTCGAGTTCAAGATATCGCATGAAGCTGCGGCGTTTGCCGCGCGCTTTGACGGTCAGGCGAACGGCCGATTGGGGGCCGATCTCGAGAAGAAATCGGCACGTTCGCCCCTCGCCGTGGTGGGCTGACAGACACCGCTATTTCAGCTAGCCACGACGTGATGCCGCCGGATGTGCCGATCCGGCGGCGTCCCTTCGAAAACCGGCCCTACCCTAGCGTTCCCCGCATGTGATGAGGGTTAGGGTGGCGCCCGCTGCCTTCACACCACCCCGTCCTTGTGCAGCGCCTCGACCTCCGCCGCGCTCAACCCGAGCCAATCGCCGAGCGCTTCGGTCGTATGCTCGCCGAGCAGCGGCGCCGGTTTGATCGGCGCCACTACGCCGTCGAAGCGAACCGGCCAGGTTGTCATCGGCATCTTCCAGTCGCCGTGCTGCATCGTCTGTAGGATGCCGCGCTCGTAGAAGCTTGGCTCGCTGGTCAGCTCCATCGAATCGAAAACCGCTCCAGCCGGGACACCCGCGCCGCTGATTAACGCCATCGCTTCTTCTTTGGTGTGCTGACGCGTCCATTGGGCGATGATCTCATTGACCTCGGCCTCGCGCTCCACTCGGGCGGCGGCCTTGTCGTAGCGCGGATCGCCGATAAGCTCCTCTCGCCCGATCAGTTTTAAGAGGCGCGGCCAATGTTCGGGATTGGCACGGCTGGTCAACAGATAGACGTAGTCGTTGGGCCCGCCGGGCTTGCACGGAAAGATGCCCGACGGCGCGTTGCCGCCGGCCGGGCGACGCGGCGCAGCTTGCCCGGATTGCGCCTGTCTGATGAACATGCCGCGGCTGTAATGCATGACCGAATCCTGCATTGCCGCCTGCAGCCGCCGCCCTTTGCCCGTTGAGGCGCGCTGATAGAGCGCGCTGACAATGCTGAAGGCCAGCAACATGCCGGTGCCGGTGTCGCCAATTGTCGGCCCGGGCTTGATCGGCTTGCCGCCGGGTTCTCCGGTGATGCTCATCGCACCGCCGACAGCCTGGGCGATCGGATCAAAGCACAGGCCTTTTTCGTAGGGGCTGCCCTCGCCGAAACCTTTGACTTGGGCATAGATGATGCGTGGGTTGATCGCGCTGACCACGTCATAGCCGAGACCGAGCCGCTCGATTGCGCCTGGTGAGAAATTCTCTGCAAAGACGTCGGCATGCTTGGCCATTTCTTTGACCAAGGCCAAGCCGCGTTCCGATTTGAGGTCGACGGTGATCGACCGTTTGTTGGCGCTGTAGATCATGAAATAGTAGGGGTCCGCAACGCCACGACGGCCGGCCTCTCCGCCAGGGGGCTCCACTTTGACGACGTCGGCACCCATCCAGGCGAGCGCCTCTGTACAGGTGGTTCCAGCCTCGAATTGGGTCAGATCGAGAACCTTGATGCCGGCGAGACAATTCGGCGGCGCGATATTTTGATTCATTTTCGCTATTCCCTCTGCGATGAACTCAGTTCAGCCCTTCCTGTTGCAACGCGCGCTGGACCGCCGGGCGCGCCATCATCCGCTCGAAATGGGCGGCGCAGTTCTTTGGCAATTGCATGCCGAGCCGCTTCGCCCCCCAATATTCGACATAGAACAGCGCGGCGTCGGCCGCCGAGAGATTGTTGCCGCCGAGATAGTCCTTGCCCGCTAGCGCCTTGTCGACGATCGCGAATCCCTTCTCGATCTGTTCACGGCCTTGCGCCTTGACCTTTTCGTGGTCGGACGGGGACGGCGTGAAGCGTTCGGTGCGGAACAGCCGGGTGAAGCCCTGCGCGTGGATGGTGCCGACCGCGTATTCCATCGCCTCCATCGCCCGGAGGTCGGTCTCCTCGTCTTTCGGGATGAGGTTGGCTTGCGGATTTTTCAGCGCGAGCCAGCGCGCGATGACCGGGAATTCGGTCAGCATTGAGCCGTCGTCGCGTTCGAGCGTTGGCACCTTGGATTTCGGGTTGATGCTGGTGTAGGGCGGCTGGTATTGCGCGCCTTCGCGGAAATTGACGGCTTCCAGCTGATAGGGTTTACCGATTTCTTCGAGCAAGACATGGATGCCGATCGAGCACGCGCCAGGAGCGTAGTACAGCTTCATCGCGGTTTCCTTGCTTGACTGACATGACGCTATTGCGAGGACAGGTTTAGCATGTCACACCCGATCGGCGAAGAGTGATGCGGTGGCCTGGCCGTCGCCCGCCGTTAGACCGGGAGCACCGATGAACGCAAATCTCCCCCGCATCGCCGTAATCGGCACCGGCGGCACGATCTCCTCGCTCGGTGCGTCGAGCCTCGATGTGCTCGACTATCCCGATTTCGGCCAGAAGCTCAGCTGCGAGGCATTGCTCGAGCGCTTTCCGGAGACGCGGCTCGTGGCCGACCCGATCCCGGTGACCTTCCGTCAGGTGGGCAGCACCGAGATCGGTCCCAATGAGTGGGTCGAGCTGAGGGGATTGATCCACCGGATCGCTCGAGACGATCCGGCGGTGGCCGGCTTCGTGATCCCGCACGGCACCGCGACCCTCGAGGAGACCGCCTTCTTTCTGAACCTGACGCTCGCCGTGGCACAGCCGGTGGTGCTGGTCGGGGCGCAACGCCCGGCGAGCGCGCTCGGCACGGATGCCGGCATGAACCTCGTCAACGCTTTGCGCGTCGCAAGATCACCCGAAGCGCGCGGTAAAGGCGTGCTGACGGTGCTCAACGACGAGATCCACGCGGCACGCGACGTCGTCAAGACCTCGACCTACCGGCTGCAGACCTTTCGCTCGTTCGATTTCGGGGCACTCGGCCATGTCGACGGCGACGGGGTGCATTTTTACCGCGCCCCGCTGCGCGCCCACATGCCCGATACACCATTCGCTTCACTCGACCTTGCCGCGCTGCCGCGGGTCGATATCCTCTATTCCTATGCCGGCGCGGATGGCGCGCTGGTCGACGCGGCCGTCGCTGTCGGCGCCCGCGGCATCGTCTCGGCCGGGTTCGCGCCGGGCAGCCCGACGCCACAGCAGCGCCCGGCGTTCGAGCGCGCGGCCAAGTCCGGGGTGGTTATCGTGCAGTGCAGCCGAGCTGCCAGCGGCCGGGTCGCCCCGCGCCGCCGTCTGCGCGAGAGCGGGATCGTCGCCGGCGAGGATCTGAGCCCGCAAAAAGCCCGCATCTTGCTGATGCTGGCGCTGTCGACGACCTCCGACCTCGGTGCTATCCAGCGCGCGTTCCAGACCTATTGAACACATTTGTAGGATTGGAGGGGGTCAGCGCCGGTGACGGAAATATGTCGAGCCTTTTGGCGAGAGCCGATCTCCGCTTAGGTTAGCGCTCAACTAATTTGATGCAGCCCTAGGCGATTCCGATGACCTCGCGCCGATGAAAAGTTCGACCGTATCGCTATCCGGAACGGACCCGCTCGGCGCGACCCGAATGTGATATGGGACGTTGAATTTTGTGAAGCCGTCCAACAATATCTTCATGACTTCGGAATTGTTGTTGTCACCGCTATAAATATTGATGCCCATTGCTCGGATGTCGCCGAATATCTTGGTCATCTCAGGACCTCGCGCATCCCAACTCGCCGCTCTGAAAATATTTACGATCTGGTTTGCATAATTATATGCCTCGCCATCGTCCGGAATGCAGGACACGATGACCGGATGTGCGCCGAACTGCCGCAGATACTCTGAAAGTTTCGTGGACACTGCTGCGCTGATAAGGCGAGACCCCGCGTTTACCTCCAATTCTCCGACTCGGTTTTTCAGTATTCGCACTTGTTCGGCTAATTCGGCGGTGTTCGCCTCGGCGCGATTTGTGCTGGCAGCCGCGGGCGCGCCGGCGGCGCGCCCGGCGTCTGCGATTAATTGGGTGGTTTTTCTTTCGCCCATCACCGAGCTTACGAGCGCGAGCAATCCGAGCAGGAGAATGCCCGCCATGCATAACCGGCGCAGGGCAGGTGTAGTGGGCGGCGATTCCGCCGCGGTGAGCGCTGCCGCGGTCAACAGAATGACGAAGAAGGTCGGCAACCACGCCATCTTGCGCTGCCCCTACCCCGGAAGCGCGCGCCGCAGCGAGTGGTCGTCCGGCGGCGCGTTGCGATCGCGGCGCACCATATTTCCTTAACGGTGGATGCCCCGGTTTGCTCCCGAGATTTGCTCTGTGCCGCGAGGGCCAGGTGGTCTTCAGCTTCATCAACCGTCCAGCGGCGGCGGGTCCTCGCGGATGACCTCCTCGGCGAGGCTGTTGTCGACCGCCTGCTCGAACGGCGCGCCTTGCTTGACGAAATGGCCAGAGAGGAGCCCTGCCTTCAGCCGGTCGTAGCCGGCGCGCGGCAGGATCGGGTTGCGGCCCCAAACGCCGAGTGCTCGATAGCGCTCGACCGCGGCGCGCAACAAGGCCGGCGGCGCGCTCGGAAAGAACGACTGCACCGCGTTGGCGAGCGCCTCGGGCGGCTGAGCGTGCAGCCATTTTTGCGTGCGGTAGAGTCCGCGCACGAGTTTCTTAAACTCCTCACGGCGTGCGGCGAGCACGCTGCGCCGTGTGTAGAAACTCGTGTAGGCCGTGGGACCGCGCGTCGCGGCGGCGTACCAGAGGTGGCCCCCGCCGGCGGCGATCAGTTCCTCGGCGAACGGCTCGAACAGCTGCACGACATCGAGCTCGCCGCGCCGCAAGGCCGCGGCATTATCGGCCATCGTCCGATCGGCGATCCGCGTGAGTGCTTCAGGATCGAGACCGGCACGGCGCAGATCCTCCTGCAGGCAGAGCCACGGTGTCGGCACCTCGCTGACCGTCGCAACCCGCCTGCCATAGAGATCGGCGAGAGCGAAATCGGAACGCGGCTCTCGTCCGATCAACAAAAAGGGATCGCGGGTCACGACTTCGCCAAAGCAGACCAGATCGCAATCCGCCCGGCTCTCATACATCTGCATAACGCGCATCGGCCCGCCCCAGGCGACGTCGACCGTGCCGGCGAAGAGACCGGCCGGCGCTTCGGCGGGCGACGTCGCGCTGACGAAGTCGACGGCGATGCCCTCGCCCCGATAGGCACCTAGCGCCAAGGCCGCGTAATAGGGTGCGTAAAGGAGGCCGCGCAGCGATTCTTGCAAGGTAATCGGCATGTCTCACCCCATGGCGTGCAAGGACTCACAGTTGCCAAATGGCAACCGCCGCCCCGGCGGCTCTCGGGCAACGGTTCCGTGATCGCTGCCGGTAAATATAATATATGACTCAGCATTGAGATCGGCGGCTTGTTCACCATCGCGGGGAGCAGCGACAAGCCTTCGCCTTTGTTCTGACCCGAAACCCGTCGGAGTAACACAGCCTGCTCGGCTGCAGCGCTTCGAGCGCTACGGACCGTGCTTAGCGTTTGGCCGCGGCAGTCTCAACGGCAGGGGCGAGCACCGGCTCGACCTCGGCCCGAAGTAATACCTCTTGCCGCCGCAGCAGCGCCTGCAATTCCGCGATCGGCACCGCGCGCGGCGCGCAGCGCTTGGCCACCGCGAGCGCTGCCGCAACGCCGGCGGCCTGGCCGGTGAGCCAGCATTGCGGGATCTCGCGCAGGAAGGAGTGGCTCGACGGGTCGCAGGAGATGTGCCGGCCGGCGACCAGCAGCCCGTCGATGTTGCGCGGCACAAGACAGCCATAGGGTACCGACAGAAGCGGGAACTTCGGTGACAGCGACGGCGAGATGCCGATCTCGTCGGGCCGCGGCGTGACGTTCGACCAGTCCTCGCGCGTGACCCGGCCAATGCCGACGAGGCGCCGCGCGTGGCGCACGCCGAGCTGCGGCGCCGACAGGAGCAGATACGCGTTCGCGAAGCCCGGCGCATGCTCTCGGTAGACCGCGAGATGCTGCGCCATCAGCCTGTGCGAGCGGATCTCGACCTCGGTCTGGTCCTCGACGTCGACTGCCGAATAGCCGGCGAGCCGCGGTCCCAGGAACAGCGCGACATCGTCGCGCCACGATACGAAAGGCCGCTCGAAGAGGCCGCCGCAGGCCGCCCGGCCACGCTCCATCAAGGCCTTGAAGCGTTCCGGATCTCCGGCCTTGAAGGCGATCCAGCGCGGCATATCGACCCCGCCGAAGAGCCAGGCGGTGTTCGTGCAATGGTGGATGTCGCGCTCGTCGATGTCGCTCTCGCTGCCGGCGCCGGCGCGATGAAACAGATCGCAGTCGCCGGTGCAGTCGATCGTCACCCCGGCGCGGATCGCCAGCCGGCCTTCCTTGCTCTCGAAGACTGCGCCTGCGACCCGATCCTCCTCGATGATCGGGGTGGCCGCCCAGGCATGGAACACGAGATGGACGCCTGCGCCGAGCACCATCTCCTGGCTCAGCAGCTTCAGGTGCTCCGGGTCGATCGTCGGCGACCAGGTGACGATGCCGTGGAAGGCGGCGGTGCGCTCCTTCCAATATGCGGCAGTCGCCGCGTCGGCGCTGCCCCAGTCGGAGCGCGGCGGGCCGGCGACCGCGTCCCGCGGCAGCCGGTCGAGCAGTTCGGCGGCGATCCCCTCGATGACCCGCCTGCCCGACCAGTCGGTCATGCGGTCGATCCAGATCACCAGCCCACCGGTCGACAGCCCGCCGAGATGATTGTGCCGCTCGATCAGCACGACGTCGGCACCCGCCCGCGCCGCGGCGATTGCGGCGGCCGTACCGGCCGGCCCGCCGCCGGCAACCAGCACGTCGCAATCGCGGAACAGCGGCACCCGGCGCGCCGGCTCGGTGATCGCTCCGGCGGGCCGCCCCCGCCGCTCGCGCAACCGCCCGGCGCGGAACACCTCGGCCTGGAAGAACAGCCGCCCGTAATCGGAGGAATTTGCCCTCACGGAAATTCGCGCTCCCTCGCGACGCGCAGGGGCGGCAAGTCGGTCTGCACCCCATCCTGGGCATGTTGTGCGGCAACGTCCTTAGAGTCGTGGCGGTCGCTGGAGAGCCCTCGTACCGTCTGAAGATAGGCGGGCAGTACCGTGTTTGAGGATGTCTTCGTCGTGGTCCGTGCCGCCCGCGCCATCTGCCCCTCGCTCCTCAGCCAATGATTTCCGAGATCGCCTTCCTCAGCGCGGCTCGGTCGCCGTCGTCGAGGGAGCGAGCCGGCGCAGCACAAGCCGCTGTTCGAGGGTCGCGCACACTGGTTTGACCACGGAGGGCTTGAGTAGCCCGGCGGCCTGCCAATGGCCGATCCATGCGTCACCCAACCCGGGATTCGGTCGGAGCTGGCTGGTGACCGCCATTACGATCAGGTCCGGCCGGGCGATGCTGTAGGCGCGATTGCTGACTACAACCGCAGGCCGCTTCTTCGACGCCCGCTGGCTGGTGAACGGAAACGGCACCAGGACGACGTCGCCGAAATCAAAGGGCATCGTAGACGTCGTCTTCGGGATTGCTCCAGATGGCCGCAAAAGCCGGAGCGCTTGCGGCAGCGGCAGCGCGGGTCAGCGCCCGCTCCTGCTCGCGCAAGCGGATGAAATCAACGAAGTCCTCGATCTCGGCGATGCGCTCGGCGGGCAACGCCTCGATTTTCTCGATCAGGGTCTTGCTGTCGGCGGGCATGTATGTTCTCTCCAAGAGGCTGCTGGTCGCATCCTATCAGGACGCATTGCCCTTACCTATTCCCCGGCCTGTCTCGCGACATGACGCGATCGAGTTTCTGGATAAAGTCGTTCACCTCCGGCTGGCACCATGTGTCCCCATGGTGCCAAAGGGTCCAACAGCTCATCTGTGGGTCTGCCTGGTGAGCGGCGGCGACACGATAGATGTTGCCCGCTCCGGCCATGTCCTTCCACGCAATCGAGGGATGCCGCGCCTTCACATTGTCGGGCAGACGGCGTGACGCTTCGGAGATGATCTCAAGGCAGCGCGTCACGGCATAGACCCTGCCCGGGTCGGCCACGAATGCCTCATAGTCGAGCCCGGTCGTAAGCGGACGGCAAGATCGATGTGATGCGCGATGTCGCCCAGGCGGGCGCTCGCGGTGTCAGAAGGCATAAATGGCGTCGGTCGTGGCGGCGGGGCGAACGTAAGGCTTAAGCCCAGCGCGGGTAGCTCCGCGCCAGTTCGGCAAGTGTGGGGTTACGGTGACAGCTTACAAGATAGGGTGGGGCCTACAATTCTTTGAAGATGGAGAACGGGACGCGAGCGCATGGCCCGGATCGCGCACGTGGTCGTGCCGGGCCTGCCGCATCATGTCACCCAGCGTGGTAATCGCCGCGAGTCAGTGTTCTTCGGAGCCGAGAATTTTCAGCTTTACCGCCGCCTGGTCACGACGGCGGCGCGCCGCGCGCCGGCGCAGAGATTTGAGCCTATTGCCTGATGCCCGATCATGTCCATCAGGAATGGGCTGCGGAGGACCTTTGGCGAAGCGCACCACCGCTACACCGGGACCATCAACGCAAGGGTCCCACTGGACCGGCCATCTTTTCCAGGGTCGCTTCGGCGCGGTGTGATGGACGAGCCGCACCTGCTGGCGGCGGCACATTACATCGCGCTCAATCCAGTGGTCGCGGGGCTGGTGAGCCATGCCGGGGACTGGCCGTGGTCGAGCGCCCGCGCGCATCTCGCAGGCGAGGATGACGAGCTGGGCAACGGTGGCGCCGCTGCGCGCGCTGATCCCCGATTTTGCTGCCCTTCTCACAGCACTGGCCGATCCCGCGACGCCGCTCCGGATCGAGCGGGCGCCCAGGATCGGACGACCGCTGAGGGCGCCGGAATGGATCGCGGCGCTCGAGCGTCGGCTCGGCCGCGCCCTCGCACCCGGCAACCCCGGACCAAAGCCGCGAGTGGACCGTCAGCCCGAGCAGCAGCAGGGGCTGCTGAAAGTTTAAGTAAACTCCCACCGTAACCCCTTCCTAGGCGTCGTCGGTACGACGGGCTTCGACGCAGTGGGGAAACGGAACCATATTTTCGGGTATGATGCCTTACCGGTATCACTCACATAGGCGCCAAAGGGAAGGTGGATGGCGACGGAACACGAGGGATCAGCGCCGGAGCAACCGACGACCGAACATAAGGAGCCCGCTCCGGATCAGGTCGCTCGAATGATTCGGGATCTCGAGAAGCGCATGGCAACGCTCTCAGACGCCGTTGTGGAACAATCGACAGAGCGTGCGCAACTTAGCAGGGTGTTTCTGAGCTGGAGTGAGTTTGCCGCTACCGCCGGCGCCGCCGGTTTTCGACGCAACCCAGAGATAGAGCGATACCTCTCTTTGTTGTGGCTAGCAGGTCGGGGCGAGCCATCGTCCGGAGAATCAGCTTCCGTACAGGGCGACGTGAGCGTCACACCTTCATTAGACGAAATTAACGCTCTGCTCGAACGGCTAGATCACGACATCGCCGCTGAGCGTGTAGCTATGGACGGCTTGCTAAAACGAATTCGAGAGCCACGCGACAGCAGCCCCGGGAGGTGAGAATCCTAAGCTTCCCAGCGGCATTGTGGTCGCTGGGGCGAAAGGTTGAGGAACTGCTCGCCTTACAGCGTACGACCAGGGAAGCGCTTGAAGTCGTGAACAGTCGCCTGCGCGCGCTGGAGGATCGAATGGTCTATCTCGAAGCGAACCAGGATAAGCTTGTCGGAGAAGCTCGGTCGGCGGCGAGCGCGGCCTCAACGGCGGTCGCGGGAGCGGTGATCTCTGACGTCGTGACCCGGTTGACGCGCCTTGAGATGCACACTGAGGACATAGGGAAACGCCTTCAGGCGCCGGAGTAGGTGATAACCTTCGCCCCGATCCGAGCGCCGCCTTGACAAGTTGCCGGCTCGGTCCTGGTAGCGTCCCAGACACCCAATCTCCATGATACGTGGATGGCGCGCCCATCGACGGCGAGTTCGACCGAGGTCCTGGCCGGCCTGGTCGAGCGCGTCGCTTTCCACAACGACCAGAAGGCTTTTGCGTGCTGCGGGTCAAAGCCCGCGGCCAGCGCGACCTGATCACCGTGCTCGGTTACGCGGCGATGATCGCGGCCGGCGAGTTCGTCCAGGCGAGCGGGAGCTGGATCAACGACCGCACGCATGGTGTGCAGTTCAAAGCCTCATTCCTCAAGGCAACGGCGCCGACGACAACCGAGGGGATCGAGAAATATCTCGGCTCCGGGATGATCCGCGGCATCGGGCCGGTCTACGCCAAGAAGCTCGTCCGCGCTTTCGGCGGCGCCGTGTTCGACATCATTCAGCAGCAGCCTGACCGGCTGCGGGAGGTGACGGGGATAGGCCCAAAGCGGGCGGAGCGGATTGCCGCCGGCTGGGCCGAGCAGAAGGTCATCCGCGAGATCATGCTGTTCCTGCACAGCAGCGGCGTCGGCACCTCGCGTGCTGTGCGCATCTACAAAACCTACGGGGCCGACGCGGTCCAGCTGATCTCGGAGAACCCTTACCGATTGGCCCGCGACATCCGCGGCATCGGCTTGCGCACAGCCGATCAGATCGCGGCAAAGCTCGGCATCGAGGAGACCGCACTGGTCCGCGTGCGCGCCGGTATCGCCTATGCGCTGACCGAGGCGATGGAGGAAGGGCATTGCGGGCTACGGCCGACGAGCTGATCCCGCTCACCCGGAGGCTGCTCGAAGTGCCCCTCGAGATCGTTGAAACGGCGCTCGGCCATGAGCTCGAAGGCGGCAGCGCAATTGCCGATGACCTCGAGGGCCGTCGTTGTGTCTTCCTCGCCGGGCTGTATGGGGCCGAGCGGGAGATCGCCGAAACGCTCAAGGCACTCGCGATTGGGAGGCCGCCCTGGCGAGCTATCGATGCCGACAAGGGATCCCTTGGGTCGAGCAGCGGACAAAGCTCGCGCTTGCCGACAGCCAACGATTGGCTGTTCGCGTCGCTCTCGTTTCCAAGGTGCTGGTGATCGGCGGTCGACAGCCCGCCGAGATGATTGTGCCGCTCGATCAGCACGACGTCGGCGCCCGCCCGCGCCGCAGCGATCGCGGCGACCGTGCCGGCCGGCCCGCCGCCGGCGACCGGCACGTCGCAATGGCGGAACAACGGCACCCGGCGCTCCGGTTCGGTGATCGCTCCGGCGGGCTGCGGCCGCCTCTTGCTCAGCCGCTCGGCGCGGAACACCTCGGCCTGTAATTGCCAGGGCGGCGCGGGCTCAGATGGTTGGCAGGCGGTGGTTCTTGAACATCTCCCGGAGCTGCGTCTTGAGCACCTTGCCAGTCGCGCCGTGCGGCATCTCCGGCACGAAGACGACATCGTCCGGCAGCTGCCATTTGGCCACCTTGCCCTTGAGGAAGCCGATGACGAGGTCGGCCGCGAGCTCGCGGCCGGACTTCGCCACGACGACGAGCAAGGGCCGCTCGTCCCATTTTGGATGCGGCAGACCGATCACCGCAGCCTCGGCGACGTCGGGATGGCCCATCGCCGCGTTTTCGAGATCGATCGAGCTGATCCACTCGCCCCCGGACTTGATCACGTCCTTACTGCGGTCGACGATCTGCATGCAGCCCTCGGCATCTATCGTCGCGACATCGCCGGTGCGGAACCAGCCCTCGGAGTCGAGTGCAAACCGGCTCGCGGCTTCGTCTTCGTAGTAGGCGCCGATGACCCAAGGTCCGCGCACCAGCAGCTCGCCGCTGGCGACTCCGTCCTCGGGGAGACGTTTGCCATCGGGGTCGACGATCTTGAACTCGACACCAAAGAGCGGGGTGCCCTGGCGCGCGCGGCATACGTACTCGGCCTCCCGATCCTCGGCCATGAGCTTGGGCTTCGGGGGCGAGAGGCTGCCGACCGGGCTCATTTCGGTCATGCCCCAGCCATGGATCAGGTCTACGCCGTAACGTTCGGCAAAGGTGCGGATCATCGAGATCGGCACCGCCGAGCCGCCGCAGGTGACGCGCTTGAGGCTGTCGATGCGTTTGCCCGTTGCCTCGAGGTGTTGCAGGAGGCCGAGCCAGACCGTCGGCACGCCGAGGGCGCAGGTGACGCCTTCCCCCTCGAATAGCTGCTGCAGGCTGGTGCCATCGAGCCTGGAGCCGGGGAAAACGAGCTTCGCGCCGGCCATCGCAGCGGCGTAGGGGATGCCCCAGGCATTGACGTGAAACATCGGCACGATCGGACAGAGCACATCATGCGCCGCGATGCCGATATTGTTGGCCCCGCAGACCGCATAGGTATGGAGGAGCGTCGAGCGATGGCTGTAGAGGGCGCCCTTGGGATTGCCGGTCGTGCCGGATGTGTAGCAGAGCGACGACGCGGTGTTTTCGTCAAACTCCGGCCACTCGAGCTCGGGGGTCTCGGCGGTTACGATTTCTTCATAGCAGAGCGCGTTGGGGAGGGACGTTGCCGGCATGTGCTCGCGGTCGGTCATCACGACATAGTGCCGGGTGGCATGCCAATCGGCGGCCATCTTCTCGGCGAGCGGCACGAAGGTCAGGTCGACAAGCAGTACCTTATCGCGGGCATGGTTCACGATATAGGCGAGCTGGTCGGCGAAGAGACGCGGGTTGATCGTATGGCACACCGCACCGACGCCGGAGATCGCGTAGTACGCCTCGAAGTGGCGGTGATTGTTCCAGGCGATCGTCGCCACCCTGTCGCCGAACCCCACGCCGAGGCCCATCAGCGCCTTAGCGAGCTGCTTGGCGCGCGGCTCGGCGTCGGCGTAGGTATACCGGTGGAGCGGGCCCTCCGTGGTGCGCGAGACGATCTCTGTCTTGGCGTGATAGCGCGCCGCGTATTGGATCAGCGACTGGATCAGCAATGGCCGATCCATCATCAGACCACGCATCGAAACCTTCCCTCTGCCCCGAATTTTGCTTTCTACCGCGACTGCACCGGAAAGAACGTCTCGCCGATTTCCCGGTTAATTGCCGGATACCGGACATAATGACGCGACTTTCCCGGTTTTCCCGAGAAAAATTTCCCGCCTCGGCAACGAGATTTCCCGGTTCGGTCTGCGTCGGAATTATTCTCGCAAGCCGTTGATATAACATCATATGTTGAACTGCGTCAAGGCTCCGAAAGGGGGAATTGCAAATTTCCCGGATCACAATCACCGAGTCACAACAGCGCGCAAGATGCGCTCGGCGGCGTCGGCGAAGACCTGGGCGCCGAGCACGATGTCCTCCTCCTTGCTGTCCTCGGACCAGTGATGGCTGATGCCGCCGAGGCTCGGGATGAACATCATTCCGGCCGGCATCCGGTACGACAGCACCGCCGCGTCGTGGCCCGCCGCACTCGGCAGCCGCATGTGCATGCCGGGCGCGTGCCGTTCGGCCACCGCTTCGATCTGCGCCTGAAAGCCGGGATCCATCGGCCTGGGCTCGCTGCGCCCCATTAACTCAATCTCAATCCGGCAGGGGCCCGCCCGATCGGCTTCGCCGACGAGTTCGTGCAATGTCTTCTCGAAGAGAGCGAGCCGCTCCGGATCGGCGTCGCGAAACTGAACCTGCATCTCGCCACGCCCCGGAATGACCGAGGGCGCGTTCGGTTCGATCAGCATGCGGCCGATCGTCCATACCGTGCGCGGGCCGGCGATCTCCGGAAAGCGGTCATGGATGCGGCTCGCCAGCCGTACCATTGCGACACCGGCATCCTTGCGGCGCACCATGCGCGTCGTACCGGCATGGTTCTGCTCGCCGATCACCGAGACCCTGTAGTTCCAGATGCCGACGATCGTCTCGACCACACCGATGCGCAACCCGCTGGCATCAAGCGTATCGCCCTGCTCGATATGCGCTTCGAGATACCCGACATAGCGCCCGGGGTCGACCCGCTCGCGCGCCCGTCCGGCAAAGCCGGCGCGCTGTAGCGCCGCGCGCAGCGGCGTACCGTCATCGCGACCCCGGATCCGGTCGATTTCCTCTTCGGGAAGCGTGTCGGTAAAGGAACGGCTGCCGAGCATGTTGCCGTAATGGCCTTCCTCGTCAGCCCACGCGGCAACCTCGATGCCGAGCCCCGCACAGCCCGGGTCCCCAGCAAAGGCACGGGCGAGTTCGAGCCCATAGATCACCCCGAGCGAGCCGTCGAGCCAGCCGCCATAAGGCTGGGTCTCGCTGTGCGAGCCGACCAACAACCGCTGCTCGGCCAACAGATTGCGGCCGATGACGTTGCCGATCCCGTCGATCAACGCGTCGAGCCCGGCCTCGCGCAGCTTCCCGGCGAGCCAGTGCCGCGACTCGACATCGACCGGCGAATAGGTCGGCCGGTGCACGCCGGTCTTATAGCGGCCGAATTCGGCGAGCCGCTTGAGATCGGCGACGACGCGCTGTCCATCGATCCTCGGCATAGGTCAGCCTTTCTGCGGCTCGTGGAAATCGGCCGAACAGTATCCTAGGATCGCTGTTGACCGAAACCGCCGCGGATCACCGCAATGCCTAACCGCTCCTCGCCCCGCGTGGCACTCCTCGGCTTCTCGATCGAGTGCAACAAGTTTGCGCCCGTGGCGATCAAGGCGCATTTTCTCGCTCGCACCTATCTCGAGGGCGAGGGGATCATCGAAGATGCGCGCGCGTCGACGCCGCGCATGCTGCCGGAGACGCCGGGCTTCGTCGCGGCGATGGACGAGTTCGGCGCCTGGACGCCTGTCGGGGTGGCGCTGGCGATGACCGAGCCGAACGGACCCGTCGAGCATTCCTTCTTCGCCGAGTTGCTCAACACCATCGAGCGTCGGCTCAGAGCCGCATTGCCGGTCGACGCAGTTTACATCTGCTCGCATGGTGCGGCGCTGACGACTGAGGAGGACGACCCCGACGGAGTTCTGTTCGAAAAGGTGCGAGAAATCATCGGACCCGGCATCCCGGTCGCGGCGACCTTGGACCTGCACGCCAACGTCTCCGAACGCATGGTCCAATCGGTCGACGCCTTCATCGGCTATCGGACGAACCCGCATCTCGACATGCGCGAACGCGGTGCCGAGGCCGCCGCGGCGATCCGCGAGATGCTCGACGGCGTCAAGCCGCAGCGCGCCTTGATCCGCCTGCCGATCGTGCCGCCGACGGTGACCTTGCTGACCGCCGCCGGGCCCTATGCCGAAATGATCGCGCTCGGTCAGCGCCGCATGAACCAGGAGATCATGAACGTCTCGGCGATGGGTGGATTTGCCTTTGCCGACGCCGCGACATGCGGGCTGAGCGTGGTAGTAACCGCACGGCGTGACAAGCGCGCCGCCGAGACGCTGGCGCGCGAAATCGCCGAGTTCGGCTGGGCCAATCGCGCGCGGTTTTATCCGCGTCTCACCTCGCTCGACGAGGCTGTGACGAAGGCGCTCGCGGTCGGGCATGACCAGTCGCTGCCCGCCCTCGCCTTCGCCGATGTCGCCGACAACCCGGGCGGCGGCGGCCGCGGCAATACGGTCTTTCTGCTGCGCGCGTTTTACGAGGCCGGTGTCGAGGGCACGCTTCTCGGCGTTTTCTATGACCCCGACCTTGCCGCGGAGGCGCATCGGCGAGGTGTCGGCTCCCGCTTTGAAGCGCGGTTCAATCGCTCGGAAACTACCAACTTCTCCGAGCCTTACGCCGCTCCGGCAACGGTCGTGGCGCTGACTGACGGCCTCTGCATCGGCCGGCGCGGCATCTATGCCGGCATGCGGCTCGAACTCGGGCCGTGTGCGGCGCTTCGCGTCGGCGGCATCACGGTCGTCGTGATCTCGCACCGCGTGCAGTGCGCCGACCCGGTATTTTTTGAGATGATGGGGCTCGATATCGGTCGCGCCCGCTCGGTCGTGGTCAAATCGCGCGGCCATTTCCGCGGCGGCTTCGACGAGTTTTTCGGCCCCGAGCAAATCGTCGAGGTCGATCTGCCCGGCCTGACCTCGCCGATGCTCAACCGCTTTACGTGGACCCGCCTGCCGCGCCCGGTGATCCCGCTCGACGAGGGCGTCGACTGGCAGCCGCCGACATAGCAACCGTTGCAAATGCCCCTCTCCCCGCAAGCGAGGCGAGGGGGTGCGCCGTTGAATACCCTCGCGCCGCGCCAACGGGGAGGGAGGGATCCGCGCGGCGGGAGGGTGAGCGGCAAACTACATCACGCCGCATCGTGAAAGATGATACCGAGCGTGAAACGCCGGCCGGCGTGGAGCCGGCTGACCCCATGGCGCATTGTCACCCGATAAGCGCCACGGGTACCTTCGACCGGCCGATGATGGACCGGGAAGATCACTGCCTCACCCTGCCGCAAAGGCACGACCTCGCCGCGCGACTGCGCTCGCGGGCGCTGCTCGACCAAGAGGAACTCGCCGCCAGCGAACTCTTCCCCGGCGGCGCTAAGCAGCACCGTCAGTTGCAAGGGAAATACCAGCGGACCATAGAGGTCCTGATGCAGGCAGTTGTAGTCGCCTGTCTCGTATTTGAGCAGCAGCGGGGTCGGCCGCTCCTGGCCCGCTTCGCGGCATTCTTTTAGGAAAGCGCCGAGCGTGGCCGGGAACCGTCCTCCCTCGCGCAGCTGTTCCCGCCAGCGATTGGCAATTGGCACGAGCCGCGGGTAGATCTCCTGGCGGAGCGCCTCCACGGTATCGGGCAACGGGTAGCGCAGATATTTGTATTCACCGCGCCCAAAGGCGTGGCGCTGCATGACAACCCGGCTCCGGAAGGCTTCGTCCCGATCATAGAGCACGGTAAGCCCGCGGCACTGCTCGGTCGTCAGCAGCGCCGCGGTGGTTGCGTATCCCCGTTCATCGAGCGACGCCGCCACTTGCCACCAGTCGACCCCGGCGATGCTGTCCACCGCCGTATTTCAGGCCGCCGCTTCATCCGAAGCCACAGCTGCCCGCTCACGCGCGAGCAAAGCTCGCTTGCGCTCCAGCCCCCAGCGATATCCGCCGAGATCGCCGTCGCTGCGGATCACCCGATGGCATGGCACGATGAGCGCCAACTTGTTTGCGGCGCAGGCCTGGGCGACGGCGCGCACCGCCTTTGGCTGGCCGAGTGCCGCCGCGATCTCAGAATAGCTCGCGGTCTTGCCCAGCGGGATCTTCTGCAATGCCCGCCATACCCGCGCCTGAAACGCGGTGCCACGGATATCGAGCGGCAGATCGAGGTTGTGATCGGGCGCGGTGATAAAGTGCACGATCCGATCTGCCCATTCCTTCAGCCCGGCATCCTCGGCGACCACCGCAGCTGCCGGGAAGCGCTGTCGCAATGCGGCCCCGAGGCTGTCTCGATCGTCGCCGAGTGCCGTCATGCAAACGCCGCGCTCGGTCGCAGCCACGAGCGCCCAGCCCAGCGGTGTGGCGACCGTCACAAAGCGGATCGTCTCTCCGCTACCCTTCCGGCGCCGTGCCCCCGGGGTCATGCCGAGCCTGGCCGGTGCCGCTTCATAGGCGCGAGAGCTCGATCCGAAGCCCGACGCGTAAATCGAGGCGGCAATCGGCTCTCCGGAATTGAGCTTCTCGCCGAGACACGAGAGCCGGTGGCTCTGCGCATAATCGCGCGGCGTGACACCGGTGATCTGTTTGAACACCCGGTGGAAATGAAAGCGGCTGATCGCCGCCGCGTCGGCCAGTTCGGCCGAGACTCGGAATGCTCTCGCTCGTCCGCAACAAGGCGCACGCCTTTTCGATCGCGGCCAGATGCCGCGAAGCCGCCGAGCCGTCGGCTGGACGGCAGCGTTTGCACGCCCGAAACCCAGCGGCCTCGGCGGCCTCCGTCGTCTCGAAGAACACCGTGTTGGCGCGCAACGGCCGCCTCGATGCGCAGCCCGGCCGGCAGTAGACACCGGTCGTCCGCACCCCGTACAGGAATCTGCCGTCCGCGCCGGCGTCGCGGCTCTCGACCACTTTCCAGCACGCCTCTAAATCCAACATCCTACCTCCTCCGCATACTTGGTGAGGCTAAGATGGAGGAGGGAGGATCTCGGCTCTATCCGACGATTGCTTTCTAATTCCGCGCGTCGGCGTAGCGCTTCGGCAGCATCGCGTGGATGCCCTTGTTGCCGTCGACGAGCTGGGTCACTCGCATGTCGACGGCGAGGCTGCAAAACATGTAGGCGTCCTCGGGCGACAGGCCGAGGCGCTCGCCGATCAGCCCGATCATCTGGCGCAGCGCGGTCTTCGCGGCATCGTCGAGGTCCTCGTCGAAGCCCATCGTGATGTGGTGTGTCGGAGTTTCGGCGCGCGGCAGGTCGAACCGCAAATCCTTGTGGAGGACGAGACGAAAGGTGCCGCTGAGTGCCGTTTCGAGGGCGGTCACGCAGACTTCGCCGTCGCCCTGCACGCCATGGCCGTCGCCGGCTGAGAACAATGCCCCGGGCGCCCACACCGGCAGATAGAGCGTCGTCCCGGCGACGAGCTCCTTCAGATCCATATTGCCGCCGAACTCGCGCGGCACGATCGAGGTCACCGCACCATAGACGGGCGGCGGCGCCACCCCCATAACCCCGAAAAACGGAGCGAGCTCGATCTCGGCACCCCAAGGCACCGTCGCGATGCCGCGCTGCCGGTCGATCGCGGTGTGCCAGGTTTTCCGGATCGGGAAATCCTCGGGCAGGGTCCCGGAGAGCGGCCGAATCCGAGTGTAGCCCCAGTTCTGCCGGGGCTCGATCGAGAGGATCTCGATTTCAAGTACGTCTCCAGGTGCCGCGTCTTCAACGGCGATCGGACCCGTCAAAATATGCGCGCCGAGCCGCGGCTCGAGTGCGTGGTGAATCGCCAAATGCTCGGAGAGGATGTCGAAGCGGCCATCCTGCGGCAGGACGTCGGCGCCGCCCGAGACGCTGTCGATCGTCACTGTATCGCCCGAGGCAACCGACAAAACCGGCTTTAGCGCGGCATCGAAGAACCCCCAGTGACAGGTCTCCGGTCCGGCTCGCAAAACGTGATGCTGCGACATCGACAAACTCCCCGCGCGATTGGTGGACCGATCGTAACCGAAGGCCGAGCCGACGGCCAGGCGGCGGCTATAGGTCCGTTTCCGCTGTCTGGCCCGGTGCCAGCGGTGCCCGGCTCCAGCCCGACCAATCACCGGGGGTGGGGTTGTTCGGGTTGCGATCGTGCCGCCAGCAGATACTCTCGGCTTTCGGAGCCTCGACGGTCACGGTTTGGCCCTTGGTCATGACGAATTGTTTGGTCTCGACGTATTCTTTTCCGCGATTGTCGCAATCAGCGCTGTTGGTGATGACGGCCTCGACATTGACCCGGTCCCAAGTGGGATTATCCAGGGTCAGGGTGGCCGTTTTGCTCGAACCGGAGGAACAGGCCGACAATAAGAGCATAACGGCAAGCCAGGCTGGATCTCGATTCATCGCTCCTCGCTTCTTGCAGATCATAACCAAGATCGAGCGGAGCCCTG
Source organism: uncultured Alphaproteobacteria bacterium (assembly GCA_963703745.1). Classification (GTDB taxonomy): domain Bacteria; phylum Pseudomonadota; class Alphaproteobacteria; order ATCC43930; family CGMCC-115725; genus AP-15. The sequence goes on from CAVPFL010000008.1 coordinate 84,149, forward strand.
TCGTTTAGAAACCTAGCCGGCGCTGCGCAAGCGGAATCCGGTCACCGGGCGACGCCCTTGACAGCATCGCGGGTCATGGAACAATCGGTTTAACCATACTCGCGCGGTGCGTCGGCCCCGCCGAACGCGGCATCGCGCCGGTAACGAGGGAGGAATTCGATGGCCTTGTTGTTGAGCAAATCCGAGCTGGCGCGAACCGAACCCGCGGACCGCGCGGCATTCGAGTCGCCAGTGCCGACCCAGATCGTCTCAAACGGCGAGTTCAACCCGCTGCCGCAGACGGCGCAGCAGCGGCGCGTCGAAGAGCGAATAAAAGAGCTCGCCGACGCGATCGCGCCGAAACTCGGCCTCGATCGGCGCCAGTTCCTGCGGACCGGCGGCGGCATGGCGGCCGCGTTCCTGGCGATGAACGACGTCTTTGGTCCGGTCTTCGCCGTCGACCGGGCCGAGGCGGCGGAGCCGGATGTGGCCGCGGCGCGCGCGAACGGTCTCGCCGGCCAGTTCATCTTCGACGACCAGGTGCATTTTGTGCGCGATGATTTTCAGGGAGAGAAATTGCTCGACCTGGCGAAATACGCATCCGTGCACTGGAACCCCGACATGCTGAAGGATGCCGGGATGACGTTGGCGCGCTACAAGTTCGACAATTTCGTCAAGGAAGTCTATGTCGACAGCGACACCAAGATCGCGTTGTTAAGCGGCGCGCCGTTCGACGACCCGAACTGGTGGTTCCTCAGCAACGACCAGATGGCGCAAGCCCGCAAGACGGTCAACAGCCTTGCCGGATCGCGACGGCTGCTCGCGCATTCGCTGATCACGCCCAAGCAGTCTGGCTGGATGGAGGAGGTCGATCGCTGCATCGCCGAGGTCAAGCCCGAGAGCTGGAAGGGCTATACGATCGGCGACCCGCTCAATCCGCAATCGACCAAGTATCCATGGCGGCTCGACGACGCAAGGCAAATGTACCCCTTCTACGAGAAGGCGGTGAAAGCGGGCATTAACACGATCTGCATCCACAAGGGGCTGTTGCCGAGGGATTACGAGAAATCGGCTGCCAATGCATGGCAATACGCAACGGTAGACGATCTGCCAAAGGCGGCAAAGGACTGGCCGCAGATGAATTTTGTGATGTACCACGCGGCATTGCGCCAGTTTCTCGAATCGCCGGACGACGATCTGGCCGAGTTCGAAAAGACCGGCTACATCCGATGGGCCTCCGACCTTGCCGATATTCCACAGAAATACGGTGTCAACAATGTCTATGCAGACGTCGGCACCGCCTTTGCCAACTCGGCGGTTGCTAATCCGCGATTTGCTGCGGCGCTAATGGGCACCTTGATCAAGGGGATGGGGTTCGACCATGTCGTCTGGGGCACCAACTCGGTCTGGTACGGCTCGCCCCAGTGGCAGATCGAGGCATTCCGGCGGCTCGAGATCCCGGCCGACATGGCCCAGAAGCACGGCTTTGCCCCGCTAGGGGCCGCGGACGGCGCCGTCAAAAGCGCAATCTTCGGCTACAACTCGGCGCGGCTCTACAAGCTCGACCTGCGCGCCGAGCTGCCCCCGATCGGCCAGGACAAATTGGCCGCGGCGCGGGCGGCGTCATTGCATACGGCAAATCGCAGCAATCTCGCCTACGGCTATATCGCACGCCGCGCCTGAGGCCGGCGCGCATCGCGGTCGTTCGCCACTCCAACCATGACGACTTTTGAAATTGCGCCGATCGACGAAGAGCACATCTCCGGGTTTCGCGCGGCTGTCGACGTTGTCGCGCGGGAAAGGAAGTACCTCGCGTTTCTCGAAGCCCCACCGCTTGAGAATGTGACGAGGTTTGTCCTGCGCAATATCGAACTCGCATATCCTCAATTCGTGGTGTTGAGCGCCGGGGGCGTCGTCGGCTGGTGTGATGTCCTGCCAAACCGATCCAGGGTTATCTATTGGCATTGCGGAACTTTAGGGGTCGGTCTGTTGCCTGGGTTTCGCGGCAAAGGCATCGGTCGTCAGCTAATGCGACGGACGATCGATGCGGCCTTCGCGTTTGGCCTGACCCGCATCGAACTGACCGTCAGGCAAGGGAACGCCAACGCAATCGCGCTCTACAAGAGCCTGGGCTTTGAAATCGAGGGACTTCACCGAAATGCCGTCTGCATCGATGGACAATACGAAAATTTACACTCGATGGCCCTGCTAAGGGTTTGACGCGTCCCGAGCTATTGCTGGAAGTGCCGGAGCAGCCACTGCAGCGTCTCGTCTGGCGCTTCTTCGGGCACATAATGGCCGCACGGCAGGGCGCCACCCCACGCATCGGTCGCGTAATTGCGTTGCCACACCGCCAGCACATCACCGTGGACACCCTCGGTGTGGCTGCGCGCGCCCCAGATCACCAATAGCGGAACCGTGACCTTACGCCCGGCTTCGAAGTCGGCCTTGTCCATGTCGAAGTCGCAGGTCGGGCAGGCACGATAATCAGCGCAGGAGCCTTTGATGGTCTTCCAGTTAAAGCAGCGGACGTATTCGGCAAATGCCTCAGGATCGAAAAAGCCGAGACCGATACCGGGCTTCGACAATTTCTTTTCCATGTACCATTGCGCCGGGACCGCGGCCATCATTCGTTCGGGAAAATCGTAGGGCTGGGCCATCAACGCCCAGTGCCACGAGCGCAGCGCCCATTCTTTTGAGGTATGGGTCCAGATGTGATGGTTGGGCAAAATGTCGATGACCGCCGCCCGCTTTACCCGATCAGGATGGTCGAGACACATGCGCGCTGTGGTGCGGGCGCCGCGATCGTGCCCGGCGACAAAGAATTCGCGGTATCCGAGCTCCTCCATGACCTCCACCTGGTCCTGCGCCATCGCCCGGAACGAATAGTTGATGTTGTTTTCGCCGGCGTCGTCGGGTCCGACGCTGTCGCCGTAGCCGCGCAAATCCGCAGCGACAACATGGAAATGCTCGGCTAGGCGGGGGGCGATCTTGTGCCAGGAGAGATGGGTCAACGGGTTGCCGTGCAACAGCAAGAGCGGCGGGCCTTCGCCGCCGTGCCGCAGATGGATTAGCGCGCCGCTCGCCGTGATCTCGGTCCGGGTGAACCCTTCGAACATCGGCTCCCTCCTGCCCGTATCTGTCGAAGTATCATCGGGTTGGCGTCATTCTCGCGCAAGCGTCGCGAAACGGGGACCAACAGTTCGCAATCCGCTTTCTCCGCCCCTTGCGGAAGCCCCTGATTATGAGTTGTGGCGGATCGTGCGCCCGCGGGGACGATGTGACAGCCATGGGTCGCGGTCACGTCTGCCCAGCCGAAGCCGAGCGCCGTTATGCGCTGCTCCATTCGCCGAGGTAGGCTTCGATCGCATCGAAACCTTCGGCTACCCGCACGGGTCTCGTGAACCGCGCGCTCTCGATGCGGAAGCCGGGCTCAGCGGCAACTCCGCCATAATGTTGGAACTGGTGGCTGATAAAGCGGTATCCATCGGCTGGGAAGGGCTGAAGGGTCTGCAAGGCGCGGCCTCCTTTAGAGAGGGACTGCGCCTAGCATTACGCGCCATTCTGCTTTTCTCATCTGGCGGCGGCCGGGCAGGCTAAAGCCGTCTTTAGTCAGTCGACGGGGCGTCTCGCGTTCGACAATGATCGGCGATCGGCGAGCCGACCACCGACCGCCGCGCACCACCCGCCTTCCCGGCTGCGCGCTCTCGCACGCCTTCGTGTTTTGGAGCCTCGGCGCCGTCTCGCGCAAGGTGGCGAGCCTTGCCGAACTCGAAGCAGCGCTCCCCGGGATCCGCGCCGAGCCGCGGACTTCGGTCGTCGTCATCGCCACCGATCCAGAGGCGAGCACGAAGGCGGGCGGGGCCTGGTTGGATGTCGTGGTTTCCGAGACATCTGAACAGGCCGAGGTCGCTGCCGCCCGCTCCGCATATGACGCCGTGCGAACTCACCAAGGGTTATTTGCCTATTACCCTGACCTGCCCATCATGCCGGCGGACCCACCCGCGCAGCGGCGACCAGTGCTTGGCTTGCGGCATCGAACACTAATGAATCGTCCCCCGAGAAGCCAATTCTCACGGGCTCGCCGACGGCATGGGCCGCGATCGAGCCGTGTTCGAGGACCCGCAAATATCCGGCATTGGTGTCTACGACATAAAGGATCTCGCGACCCATCGGCTCCAATTGCGCGATCCGTCCGCTCAGGCCGGAGCCGGTGAATCTCAGATGTTCCGGCCGCAATCCTACAGTCACTGCACCGGGCGCACCCTCGAACGGAAACGCGACCGACCCGACCCACATAACCCCGTCCCTCGCCTCGCCGCTGATCGTGTTGATCGGCGGCGACCCGATGAAGCTCGCGATGAATAGGCTCTGCGGCCGGCGGTAGAGGTCATCTGGCGCGCCGATCTGCTCGATGCGGCCGGCGCGCATGCAGACGATGCGGTCGGCCATTGTCGTCGCCTCGATCTGGTCGTGGGTGACGAGCACCGTCGTCACCCCGAGCTTTTTCTGCAATGACTTGATTTCAGTCCGCATGGTCAGCCGGAGCGTCGCATCAATATTGGAAAGTGGCTCGTCGAGGAGCAGCAGCTGCGGCTCCTTGACCAGCGCGCGGGCGAGCGCCACGCGCTGCTGTTGGCCACCCGACAGCTCACTCGGCCGCCGGTCGAGAAGCTCTTCGACCTGAACGAGATTGGCCGCCGCCATGACGCGGGCGAGCGCCTCTGTGCGCGGGATTCGCTTAAAGCGAAGCGGGAACAGGACATTGTCCCGGACAGTCATGTGCGGGTAGAGTGCATAGGACTGAAAGACGATGCCGACGTTGCGATCCTTGGCTTCGACCTCGTTGACGATGCTGCCATCGAACAACAGCTCGCCGCCGCTAGGCAGATAGATCCCCGCAAGCATGAAGAGGCTGGTTGACTTGCCGCAGCCGGAAGGGCCGAGCAAGGCAACAAATTCGCCGTCCTCGATCGTCAGATTCATGTCGGGGATGACCTCGACTGCCCCGAACCGCTTGGCGACGTGGCGGAACTCGACCTTCGCCATCGGCGTCAGCCCTTCACCCCGCCGATCGACATCTGCATCAGATATCGCTGCGCGGCGAGGTAGAGGATGAGGCTCGGGACAAGGTAGAAGACGCCAACCGCAGAGACCACGCCGTAATCGACACCCATCACGTCGTCGCGGACGTAGTACATGTAGAGGCTCATCGTCCAGTTAGTGTTCCGGATCAGGAACGTGAAAACGAAGATGTACTCCTCCCATCCGCGGATGAACGTGAAGACGGCTATTGCGAGAAGCCCGTTTCTGACTTGCGGAAGCACCACCAGCAGAAAGGCCTGGCGCCGCGACGCGCCGTCGGTCAGCGCGCTCATTTCGATGTCCCATGGCACGGCGTCGAAAAAGCCCTTCATGATGAAGATCGCAAAGGGCAGCTCGAAGGCGACGAGCACGAGAATGACCCCGAAAAGCGTGTCCAGGAGACCGATCCAATAGAGCATCAAAAACATCGGCACGATCAGGGTCAGCACGGGAAATGCATGCAGTACCAGCAGCGAACGCAGCATCGCGGCGCGGGCAGGGAACTGGAACCGCGACAGGTAGTAGGCTGCTAGCGATGCGACCGTCACGACAATGGCCGTCTGCGAGCCGGCGATCAGCAGCGAATTGCCAAAGGCTCGCCAAACGCTCGGGAATTGAACGGCACCGCGGACCGCCCCGACACGGGAGCGCACGACCGAGGCGAAATCGGGCTCAACCAGAAAAATGAAATTGCGGAGGTGCAGGTCTGGGCCGACCAGCAGGGCAAACGCGACAATCCCTACAAGCGCTATTACTGCTACGCCGAGCAACAGCTGGCGGCGGCTCCGAGCTAGCACCGAGGCCAACCAGAAGACTATGACGGCGGCCGCAAGGACGGCTACCGAGCGCCACAGAACCAACGTGTCGGCCACCCCGGTTCGCGCGGAAAAGGCGATCGTCACAAGCCAGAAGTAGGGCAAGATGATCGGCAACGAGACCGAGATCAGAAAGGCGTAGAGGGCCGCCGCCTTGGACCGGCGCACCGATCGGGCGCGCGCGGCCATTCTGTCCCAATCCACCGGCGCGGTGCGCTTGGAGTGAATGCCGGTAAGGGTAAGCGGCGCCGCCATCTCAATCAACTTCGATGCGGGGATGCTGTAAGAGGCGTTGCAAGTCGAAGAAGCGCCATCCCGACAGTGCGGCGGTGGCGCCGATGCCGATCAGAAACAGCGCAAGTGCGGCGCCATAGCCGTATTGGCCGCTGGTAAATGCCCTCCGGTAGACATAAAGGGCGAAGACGGTCGTGTCGTAGAAGGGGCCGCCTTTGGTCAGAAGGAGGATGTATTCGAAGCTCACCAAAAGCGAGAGCGCCTGGTAGATCGTCACAAAGCTGATCGGCCAGCGCAGCACGGGCAGCGTAATGAAACGGATCTTCGCCAGAGTGCCGGCGCCGTCGACCTCCGCGGCGTAGAACAAATGCTCGGGAATGCCGCGTATCGCCGCGGTGAAGATAATCATGCCCAACGACGCGCCGATGAAACCATTGGCGATGATGATCAACGCGACCGGCGCGCTGGTCATCAGATCGAGCGGCTTCGCCAGACCGAGCAGCGGCATCAGGAGCTGGTTCAACAGTCCGACATCCGAGGGGTTGATGACCCACAGCCAGAGCAGAACATAGAGGACCGAGGGGCTCATGCGCGGCAGCAGCCAGACGCCACGAAAGAAGCCGCCGGATACTTTGTTTAGCGAGGTGGTGGTGAGCGCGAGCACGAGCCCGAATGTTAGGTTGAAGACGGCGAGCGTGGCAAAGGCATAGACGAATGTCAGACCGATGACTTGCGGCAGGCGGCGGTCACCCTCAAAGACCTTCTGATATTGCTCAGTCGTGAATTTGCTGATGCGCAGGGTGCGGTCGAGATCGGTGAACGATACCGCGATGTCGATCAGGACCGGGATGACAAAGAAGAGAAAGGTGAGCACAATCGCCGGGCCCAGGAACAACACGAAATTCGTCCGCCGGCGCGCCGTGGAACGGGTGTCGGCGCGGCGCTCGACCGGAAGCTCGGTCACTGCAGCCATCGGCTTATTTGACGATTACATCCTTGAGCGACGAGGTCGCCTCGTCGATGACAAAATCGGCCGCCTGCTGCCCGGACAGCCGGCCCGTCTCAACGCCCTGAAGGGCCGTGTAGATGATACCGTTGAGGTCGCCGAACTGCGGGTTATTGGGCAGGAATTTGGTGATCCTTAGCAACTCTGTGGCGCGGGCGAGTGGCCAGGCATCGGCGTATCGCGGGTCTCTGAGCTGCTCCGACTTGATGCCGAGATGCGTCGTCGTGACCGCGTGGTCGGTGTTGAGATCGGCGTCAGAAGCGTGGCCGAGAAGGCGGACGGCCAAATCCGGATCCGCCACGCGGGTGGCGACCGCGTAGATGATCGGATGGGTCAAGCTGCCCGCCTGCCCACCCTTTTTTGCGGCTGGCCCGGCGATCCATCCCCAATCGGCAAAGAACCCGGCCTCGTCCTTTGGCAGACCGAAGGTCGGAAACGCATAAGTTCCGAGATCCCAGATGCCATACATCCAGAATGCCGCATTTCCCGTGTAGAACGCCTTGCGCAGCGCATCGAACTCCATCGACGTGTTGTTGGCCGGAATGACACCTTGCTTAACGCCACTCTCGAACCAACCGAACGCCGCGGCGAGCTTGTCGCGTTCGAGGAGAAGCTTGCCGGTGGCGGGATCGATGAAATCGTTGCCGTAGGATTGGAACGCCATAATGTAGTCCGGCCCCTTGTTGGGCCGATGCAAGATGCCGTACTGGGCCTTGGTCTTGCTGATTACGCGCTTGGCGATGTCGATGACGTCGTCCATCGTCAGCTCGCCCGACAAAGTTCGCGCGGGCATCGCCTCGATGAAAGCGTCATCGTATTCGGCTTCGCGCAGAAGCTTCTTATTGTAGAAGAACATGCGCGCTTCGGCGTCTTGCGGAACACCGTAGATGCCGCCGGAACATTTTACCGACTGCCACAGCGACGGAAATATCGTGCCGAAATACTGAGGGTATTTGGCGATGTAATCGTCGAGCTTGAGCGCAAAGCCTTCCTGCTGAAAGGCGCAGATCCATTCATGCGCGGCGATGAACAGATCCGGGCCCTGGCCGATGCCGAAGACCCTGAGGAGCTGCAGGGCATCATCGTCGAACCCCGGTGCTGGGCTTTCGTGGACTGCAACCTCCACGCGCTTGCCGGAACCTTCGGCCGCAAGATCCTTGTTGAGCCGGTCGGCTGCCTTCACCACATTGGCCGGACGCAACGGCCCCGATGGGTCCTGGCGCGACCACAGCTCGAGCTTCACAATGTTCTGCGCCAGCGCAGGTGCCGACGCGAAGATTGCCGCAGAACCGCCTCCTAGAGCGGCGAGTAGCAGCGTTGCAATTGCCGTCTTCACGTGTCTCATCCTGCTCCCCTTATTTGCGCGACGCATTCCGTGCCGCCGCATCGCTTATTGCTTGCAAACCGTTACACCGCAATCATGAATGCCCCTGGGGCGCCGGTCTAGCCTCCACAACCGAGGAAATCAGCGGCGATGTCCTTCAGTTTTCTCGCCCGCGAGGCCGGACGAGTCCATGTGTGCGGACACCGGGGCTACAGCCTCGTCTGCCCGGAAAACACGATGCCGGCCATTGCCGCCGCCAAAACTTGGGGTGCGACGACAATCGAGATCGATGTCGTGCTGACCGCCGACGGAGAACCGATCGTGCTTCACGATCGGACGCTGGACCGTACCACAAATGGTCACGGCTTCGCTGCCGACCTGAATCTGGAGCAAATTCGCAGCCTTGACGCCGGAGCCGGCTTCGACCCTCGATTTGCAGGAACACGGGTTCCAACCCTCGCGGAGGCCGTCGATTGGGCAAAGCGCGAGGAGATGGGGATCTTCGTCGAGATCAAAGAGGCCGAGCGGCCCGACCTCGCTGTCGATCAAGTGGCTGCATTGCTGGAAGCGACGGGCACGACCGACAGGACAATCATCATCGGCTTCGACCACGTCGTGCTGAAGCGCGCGGTAGAGCGCCACCCGGGGATCGGGATCCAGGCCATCATCCACGCCCGCCACCCCGACATCGTCGGCGTGTTGCGGGCGTGCGGTGCCGGATCCGTGTCAATCGAGCTCGACATGTTCCATCCGCTCGACGCGAAAGCGGCACACGATGCAGGGTTCTCCAACCGGGTCAACTTACCTCGATCGGAGCGACTCCCGGCGTATCGGCAGGGCGGCCGCGACATCATCCCCTGTCTTGAGGAATGGATCGCCGAGGGCCTCATCGACACGATCTCCGGCGACGACGTTCCCTTCTTGGCAAGACTCGTCGAGCGCGCCGGCGCGGCAGGCAGCCGGTAGCAACCGCGGCTCTCTCGTCGGCGTTTCCGTGTTTGTCGAACGGTCGGATTTGCAGGGCACCCAAATTTTCGACATGTTGGTGGTTGGCGGTGGCATCAATGGCGTCGGGATCGCCCGCGATGCCGCCGGACGTGGCCTTTCGGTGCGGCTGGTCGAAAAGGGCGATCTCGCTGCAGCTACCTCTTCAGCTTCGAGCAAGCTCATCCATGGCGGGCTGCGCTACCTAGAGCATGGGGCGTTCCGACTAGTTCGCGAAGCACTTGCCGAGCGTGAAGTCCTGCTCGCGAGTGCGCCCCACATCATTCAGCCGCTGCCTTTCGTGCTGCCCTACGCCCGAGGCTTGCGGCCCCGGGCACTGCTCCGGCTCGGCCTCTTCCTCTATGACCATTTGGGCGGTCGCCGTACCCTTCCCGGCACCCAGACTGTGGCTTTGCGTGCGCATTCGTATGGCGGGCCTCTGCAAGCGCATCTCACTACGGGTTTTGTCTACTCGGATTGCCAAGTGGACGATGCCAGGCTGGTCGTCCTCAATGCACGCGACGCCGCAGCGCACGGCGCGCAGATTTCGACCCGTACCGAGATGCGCTCGGCGCGGCCAAACGGCGCTTATTGGCGCATTCTCACCGAGAAGGAGGGTGTGACGTCGGAAGCCGCGGCGCGCATTCTCGTAAATGCGGCGGGACCATGGGCTGGCGAAGTCCTGCGCCGCGCGGGCCTGACCGAAAACAAAGCCGATCTTCGGCTGATCAAAGGGAGCCATATCGTGGTACCCCGCCTCTACAGCGGCATGCAGGCGTACATCCTGCAGAACGACGACCGTCGCATCGTCTTCGTGCTGCCCTATGAAAGCAAATTCAGCCTCATCGGCACCACGGAGCTGCCCTGCTCCGGTGTTGGCGGGCCTGTCGCAGTCACGCCGTCGGAAATCGATTATCTCTGCCATGCTGTGTCGGGCTGGTTCGCCAAGCCTATGGCGCCGCAAGACGTCATCTGGAGCTATGCCGGTGTCCGCCCGCTCCACGACGACCGGGAACCGAACGCCTCAGCGGTAACGCGCGACTATGTCCTCGCACTCGATGCCCCCACCGGCAAAGCACCGCTGCTGTCGATCTTCGGCGGGAAGATTACGACCTACCGGCGCCTTGCGGAGCACGCACTGGAAAAGCTCGCGCCGTTCCTGCCCGGCGCAAAAAGGCCGTGGACCGCCGGCGCTATGTTGCCCGGTGGCGACCTGCCGAATCGCGATCCTGCAACCTACGCAAAGGGCCTCGCGCACGATTATCCCTTTCTCGGCACTCCCGCGGCACTGCGGCTAGCCCGCAGCTATGGCAGCGATGCCCGGCGCATCCTCGGTTCCGCGCGCCACACGGAGGATCTCGGTCGCAGTTTCGGATACGGCTTCAGCGAGAGCGAACTCGGCTGGCTCGTCCAGCAGGAATGGGCGCTTACCGCAGAGGATGTGTTGTGGCGACGCTCGAAACTCGGCCTGCATCTGGACCACGACGCAACGAGGGCCATCGTCGAAGTGCTCGCAGGCTGCCGCCTCACTTAAGAGATGAGTTTCTACTCTCCGGTCGCGCAAAGCTATGCGCGACGAAAACCGGAGATGCTGCTCGGCAGATCAGCTGATATAGGCCATCTATGCAGGATAGTCGTTGGCATCAGATGCTTCTTAGCCGATATGGCGAGGCGCGCCGAGCGTCGCTCCCTTCAGAAAAGGAGCTTGCCTAGGAATGCCAGCATCATGCTGTTGAATTTCTCCGGCCTTTGAAGGGGTACGAAATGGCTGACGTCGGGAAGTAGGATGAATTCCGCCCCCGGAATGCTACGGGCAAGGTGTGATGCCTGAAACATCGTCTAAGTACCGGGCTGGGCTCGATATCCTTTAAACCGCTGGGATCCATCTTGCAGGCAAAGAAGAAGACACCTGCAGTCCGGAGGGCGGCATTCCTGGCGAGGACCAAAGCGGTGCATGCGCCGTCGCTCCAGCCCACAAAGGCTGCCTTTCCAGCTGGAGGTGGTCCATCACGGCCAGAACGTCGGACGCCCTCAACTAATACGTGTACGGCCGCTCATCGCGCGTACTGTCGCCATGGCCCCGGCTATCGATGAGCACCGCCCGATAGCCGGAGTCCGCCAGGGCAGGAACCTGATAACCCCAATTACCGCTGTGGCCGAGACCACCATGCAGCATGATCACCGTAGGACCGGCCCCAAATGTCGCGTACCGGATTCGCGCGCCCTCATGGTCCACGTAACCTTGATCGTTCGTGGTCGGCAGGGGTTCGCCGCCGTGCTGTTTCGAAATTCGTGAGATCGTCGTCGCGTAGCTCCATCCTGACGCATCTCAAAGTACACGCGAACGCTCGCCAAGAGGCATGCAACTGCCGCTGTAACCATCGAAATCGAGCAATGAGGGGAAAAGCCCCTTCGTCGAACACCATAATCTGACCGGCTGTCCGTTTCAATTTCCACTCCCAGCGCGTGTCGGTCGACCAACGAGACCGAACGAACACGGTTCCCTATCTGTGAGACCTCGACTGGCTCTAAGAATGGCCGCAAAGGGGCACGAAGGGGGCCCCCGCGGAGGCTGGGGTCGTTTGGCGGAGGAGGCCTTCGCCGGAATACCCGGCAACGGGCGAGACGCGCCGTGCGCTCGTTCGAGACGCGCGGCTAATGACGGACTGGCGCTCCGTCCTCGCCAGCGCGAAGCCGCTGCGCAAAGGCTAACGCTTCGTGCGACCATTTCGCAAAGACGCTGGCCGCGACCTCTGCGGCCGAAGCAATGGCGTGTTCCAGGTTTCCAGGACCAAGCCGTGCGCGCAGTTCGAAGCGCTCATAGCCGAAACGGAACACGGCTACCGGCTCAGCGTCGAATTGGATGGATGCTAGTCCAAAGGTTGTTTCGTCGGGCATGATCCTGTTCCTTTTGTGCGTGGCCCTGTGATTGTCTTGATAGGAGGGGTGGCTCCGGGTCATCGAGTACCCGCGGTCGCCGCGTGGAAGGACGTTGTCGCAATGTCCAGCTGTCTAGCATTATCGCCTATCGAACTCGCTAGACTTCGATGAGCGAGGCCATCCGATGAGCTTTACCCGATACGGGTCACTCGAAGGCCGAACGGTGATCATCACCGGCGGCGCCAGTGGGATTGGCGCGTCCTTTGTCCGCGCCTTTGTCGAGAACGGTGCCAAGGTCGCGTTCCTCGACCAGCAGCGCGAAATCGGCGCAGCACTCGCCGATTCGCTCGGCGAAGGTGCGGCGCGTCCACTCTTCGTGCCCTGCGACCTCATCGACATCGCGGCGCTGCGCGCCGCGCTCGGCGGGATTCGCGGGGCACTCGGCCCCGCCGCCGTACTGGTCAACAACGCTGCCAACGATCAGCGCTACGAGTTCGACCAGATCACACCGGAGCAATTCGACCGAACGATTGCAGTCAATTTCCGCCATGTGTTTTTCGCGGCACAAGCAATCGTGCCGCAGATGCTCGAGCTGGGGTACGGCTCGATCGTCAATATGTCCTCGGTGTCGTGGATGCGCGGCATCCCGCTTCTGGAAGCCTATGCCTCGGCCAAGGCAGCGATCGTTGGCTTCACCAATACGCTCGCCCGGGCGCTGGGGCCGCACCGTATCCGGGTCAACGCGATCGCGCCCGGCACCGTGCTCACCGAGCGCCAGCGCCAGCTGTGGTTTCAGACCGAAGCGCAGGTCGAGGCGGCACGCGCGGCGCAATGCCTGCCCGACCTGATCGCGCCGGAGGACATCGCTAATCTCGCGCTGTTCCTCGCCTCCGATGACAGCCGGCTGATCACCAAACAGACGATCTCGGTCAACGCCGGCGTGCTTTGACGAACCCTTCGAGCGAAAATAGATCAGATCAAGTCTGACCCGCATCCCGCGCCGAGGGCCGCTCCGCCTTTCCGTCGCGCTCGTTGAACCGGCGGCGGGCGGCGTCGACTTGGCCGCGCATATCTGCGTTCTTGTGCATTCGGTCCAAGTCCAAATTTTAGACCAAGGATGACTTCTATGAAACTCCTCCATGGGCCTAGCCGCCCCTAAGACCGGGAGAATTTGATGAGTACAGGAACTGACAACGCGCGTCAGGTCGTGAAAATCGTCACTGCACATCGCCAGCGCGAGGGCGGCGGCTTCCTCGTGCGCCGCCCGTTCCCGAGCGGGGGATTGCGCCATGCTGACCCCTTTCTTCTCCTCGACGAAATGGGGCCGGTCGAATACGGGCCGGGGGAGGCCGTCGGCGCTCCCGATCATCCGCACCGCGGGTTCGAGACCGTGACCTATGTGCTCGACGGCGAAATGGAGCACGAAGATTCGGCCGGCCACCGCGGCGGGCTAGGGTCGGGCGACGTGCAGTGGATGACAGCCGGGCGCGGCATCGTGCACTCGGAGATGCCGTCGCAAAGAATGCAGCAGCGCGGCGGCAAGATGCACGGCTTTTAGATCTGGGTGAACCTGCCGGCGCGAGACAAGATGATAGCGCCGCATTATCAGGAGATCCCGCGCGCCGGGATCCCCGAGGCGGCGACACCAGATCGCTTGGTGTCGGTGCGGGTCATCGCCGGCGAGGCTCTAGGCGCAAGAGCGGTCATCGCGACCCGCACGCCGATCGGCTTGCTCCATTGGACCTTCGCGCCGGGTGCGTCAGTCGCCGTACGGGTGCCGCCGGATCACCCCGTCTACGTCTATGTTTTCGAAGGGGCGATCCGAGTCGCCGGCCGCGGGGTGAAGGACGGCGAGCTCGATCTCCGCGGCGTCGCAGCCATTCGGAAAGGTGAATACGTCCGAGTCGTTGTAGGCATCGGCGTCGAGCCCGGTGGTCATTCCCTCGGGCAAATTGGCGGGGTCGCGGGCCGCTTCGGCCAGCGCCAGCAGATCGATACCCAGTTCGCTGCCGCTGACCGTGAAGCGCCCGGCGCTAAAGCTCACGTCGCTCGCATCGGCCTGCAGCAAGTGCGCGGCAAGAGTACGGGCCTTAGACAGCACCATCTGCGCCGCCAGATACAGCGCACTGCCGCCCATATGCATCGAGCGGGCGCCCCCATGCCCGTTGCCGCTTTTGACTGATCTGGTGTCAGCTTGGACAAAATGAAATGCCGCGAGCGGCAGTCCCAGGAGACCGGCGGCGATCTGCGCAAAGCTAGTCTCATGGCCTTGGCCGTTCGACTGGGTTCCGAGCACGAGCGCCACGCGACCGTTCGGAACCAGCTCGATCTCGACGATATGGGCTGCCGCGGCAAGCGCGGCGTCGACCGCCGGTTTGTCGCCGCGCTTGAACCTGTACGACAGATTGCCCGGCGCTTCGTCCCAGAGAAGCGGCGCCTGGGCGGCGAGCGCCTCCCTCGCATCGCCACTGCCGGCAACGGCCGGTAGGCGACGGCGACCCGCTAGGCGGCGTCCCGCGCCTCCTGCACCGTGTCGGCAACGATGAACGCCACTGGGTCGCCGACATGACGAACCCGGTCGCGCGCCAAAGCAAGGCGCGGCGGCACGATCATCGGTGCGACCGTCGCAACCTGGGCAATGCACGGCAATGTTCCGATGCCGTCGGCGTCGAGATCGGCTGCGGTAAAAATGCCGTGCACTCCGGGCACCACGCGGGCGGCCGTGGCCTCGATGCCTTCAATCAAAGCATGGCCGTGGGGTGAGCGCAGTACGACGCCATGGAGCTGCCCAGGCACAGCGATGTCATCGACAAAGCGCCCTTGCCCGGTGAGAAACCTCTCGTCTTCGAGGCGGCGCAGCGAACGCCCGATATAATCTCCGATCATGCGAGAGCAGCCGGCTGCCGCGCCCTTAGGTCGGGACGCAGTCCGGCCCGAGAAAGAGCGGCCCGATATCGAGCAGCGGGATGCGGCCGCGATCCAAAGCCGCCACGACAGGGAATAGGGCTCTGGCGCTCATTCACATCTCTTCTGTCGTGTCGGTGCGTGCTCTCGGCACTGTCGTCGCGGCGATCGTCGGTCAATGCATTGTCGCGAGCCCCATGACCGGAACACCGGAAGCGCCCGGCCTCCTCACGCTGAGCAGACGCCGCGCTTCCTTCACCCGATCGGCATTGATATAGGCCCTCAACAATGTGAACTCGATCAGATCGTGCTGCGCGCGGCTGCCGCCAATGCGTTCGTTTTCCCCCGCGAGCGGTGCTAGTGCCTCGATCGCACCCGAAAAATCCTTGCGTTCGAACGCCGCGAAGCCCCGTGCGAGCGCCGGCAGGTAAGAGCCGGACGGGTAATGCCCATCTTGCGCCAACTCCTCGATTTGGCGAGCGCGGGCGTCGTGCGCGGCGTGATCGCCCGTGACGGCTTGTGCCAGGATGACGTGCAGGTCGGCAAGCCCGTTGCCTGGCCGCGGCAGGGCGGTGTTCGCATAGTCGTACAAGCTGCGCCAAGCCGCGGGGTTGCGAGGATGGCCGGCGAGTTCAGAACGCCATAAAAACGCCGCCCCATCGGACATTCTCTGTTGCGGCCCGCCGCTGTGCCGGCCGAGCGCGAGAGCGTCCTGATACAGCCGCAACGCTTGCGCCCAATTTCCGGCCTGAATTTCACAGAGCGACAGATGCCAGGTTAGGTGGCCATAGAAAAAGCCGTCGCGGGGATAGGCGGCGAGCCAGGTGGATAGGAAGGAGCGAGCCTCGTCCAACTCGCCACTCTCGTAACAGACATGGGCGAAGCCATGCGCGCCGTGGGCGTTGTTCGGGTTCGCGGCCAGGGATTGCTCGATCTTCTTCCGAGCCAGCGCGAGCTGTCCATTCTCGGACAGCCCCATCGCATGATAGGAAAGGAACCAATAATCGTCGCCGTAATGTGGGGCGAGGCTGTCCATCAGCGCCGCGATCTGGTGTTTCTGACCGATGTGGCCCGAGCCGCCGATCACGCCGTTGGGGTTCGTGGCACTGGCGACAACCAGCGCGTCGCGCGGCCATGCCGCCAGATGGGCGTATAACGCGGCGATCGCGGCCTCGGTCCTCCCCGCAAATACAAGATCGAAGAACCCGATGTGACTGGCCTCGCGCTCAGACAGACCTGCAGCCGCGCCCTTGGCTGTCGCCAGGGCCGCCCGTGCCGCGGCGATGTGGCCTTGTCTCATCAGTACCTGGGCCTTACCGGCGTGGGCCAAGGCAAAACCGGGGTCGGCGGCGATCGCTCGGTAATAGGCTTCGGCTGCGCCGGGGTAGAAAGTCAGCGCCCGGTCGGAGGCCTGAACGTAGGCATCCCGCGCGGCAGCCGACGCAGTGGATAAGGCAAGGCCGTAGCGATCTGTCAGCATCAGAAGCCCTCACCGCCAATTTCCGCACAACTGGATCGGGACGTCGAGAGATGTGGCGCCCCGCACCCTAGGGCGCACCCCTCGTACATGTGATGTCGCCGGCTGGGCCCGTAGGGCAACTATACGGCATAGATGTCCCGCGACGCGAATCAAGACGCGGTGTCTATTTCACGAGCAGGCCGACGCCGCTGAGCAAGATCAGCCCACCCACAAGCCAAGAAAACATCTGCGGATCGAGCCTGCGGATCAGCCGGTCGCCCAGCCAAGAGCCGATAACCATCAGCGGCAAACCGATGGCGATCAGCGCGATGCTCGAACGCTCGTAGAACCCGAGGCTCGCATATCCCGCTATGCGAGCCGCCCCACCAAGTAACACGACGGTGCTCATGGTCACCCGAAAAATTTCCCTCTCCATCCGTAAAGCGTTGAAATAAACTACCTATATCCGCCCTACACCGGCGCCAAACAGCGTGCCGAGGAGGCCTCCGGCGATCCCCGTGCCCACCGCTAGCGCACCGCGCCAGCGCGCAGAAAGCCCTCGCCGTCGCTAAAGCATAGATCGAATAAAGAATCAAAAACACACCCAGGCTGCGCCGGAGCGCGTGCTCGTCGAGCATTTTGATAAAGTAAAATCCCAAGCCGATGCCGATGGCTGAATAAAGCGCCATGATCGCGAAGTGCCGCCAGGCGACCCTACGCCAGTCGCGGCTTACCTGGTGCACCGAGGTGATCGCTGTCAGCGCCGTGGTCACTGACACGGCCGTCGATATCGGCAGAACGAAGGCCAGCATTGGCATCGCGATCAGCACCGCGCCAAATCCCGCCGCGCTCCGAACCGCGAACGCGCCGATCATCACCCCCATGAAAAAACCCAGGCCAAGCAGAGACAAAGACGACACGATGCGAATTTCCCGCTCTTTAGGGCCACTTGGGCGATGTTCAGTCCCGGAAGGGCGGGCCGCAACTAAATTCATCGGGATTGCGTTCCCCGCCTCGAATCGGCAACCGCGATGTTCGACGGCTTCGAGACAAGACCACGCTAAAGCGTGGAGTGGAGCAGCGACGCTTCGGGGCATTACCCGCCCTCGCCGTCGGCTGAGTGGCCACGGGCCGCCCGCTTGGTAAGATACAACCGCGGATACAGCTCCTCGCACATTGTCCATGTCAGCGCGGCATCCGCGCGGATGGGACAAACGGCCCCAGGCGGTCCACAGAGCCGGGCGGACCCGCTACCTGTTGGCGCGCTGCCCGACGGTGACCGGGGCCGGTACCGGCAGCTTTGAGTTCGAGGCGGCGAGCGGGGTCTATATCGAATTGCAGTGCGGCTCCTACATCTTCATGGACGCCGATTACGGGCGCGACTGAGACGGCGCGTTGACCAAGGCGTTCGAGCCGAGCCTTCATGTCTGGGCGACGGTGATGAGTTGCCCGACGGGGACCGTGCCATCGCCGCGTTGCATCACGTCCTGCCTGATGTCAGCTATCGCGGACTGATCGACAGCCTGGCCGCGACGTCCAGCTGGGTCATCGTCGCGGCGCTTGCGGCGACGGCGCGCTGAGGGCTGGCCGGAAGCGGCGCAGAGCGCCGGTCACAAAGTAGCAACAAAAACCATGTATATGGTAGCCTCGTGTCGATTTGGATCTATTTGTAGGATCGATCGGATAAGCTCAGCGATATTAGCTTGGGGGGCTGGTACTTTTGCCGCGATTTCTTCACTTCGCCAGCATTGCATATCCGCCGGCCGGTTCTCGACGCGCCGGCGCTACCGCACCTCGCCCGCCGACGCCCCTCCCGTTCCGATCCCCGCCCCCGTCGCTCGGCGCCTGGATAGGTAGCGGGCTCGCTTGGCGCCGGATTAGTTGTTGGGCCGACGCCGCTCGTGCACGACGGCCAAAAGGGTCGCCGCGTGACGCTGCCGATGGGCGGGGCATCGGCTCGTTTACGCCGTCTTTTGGCAGTCTCGGCGACTGTATCGATGGGCGGGTTGGCCATCGCCGCGCTGCACCACGTCCTGCATGATGTCAACTATCGCGGACTGATTGACAGCCTGGCCGCGATGTCCAGCTGGGTCATCGTCGCGGCGCTTGCGGCGACGGCGGTCGACTTCGTCGTGCTCTTTGCCAATGATTTCGGGGCACTGCGCTACGCCCGTGCAGCTCCGCCGGTTACCTCGACGCTGTTGGCCTCCTTCTGCGGATATGCGCTGGGCAATTTCATCGGTTTCGGGGCATTGTCGGGCGGTGCCGTGCGTTATCGCATCTACCGCGCTGTGGGGGTATCCTCACCCAAGATCGCGCGCATCACGATCTATATAGCCACCGCCTTCGGTATCGGCGCCGCGACGATCGGCCTCGGGCTGGCGTTTCGGGCGCACGAGATCGCCCAGCTCTATGCGATACCGTACGAATCGCTCCGCCTAATCGCGGTTTCGATGCTCGCGGCCACTGCTGCCGTGCTGATTGGCTGCGCATTCGGGCGGCAAAGTTTCCGGCTGGGCCCGGTAACGTTCGAATTGCCGAGTTCGGGGCTGGTCCTCGTCTAAATCGCGGTCACCATGGTCGACATTGTCGTGGCGGCCAGGACGCTGTGGGTGCTGCTGCCGGCGAGCGGCGTTGATTTCCTCGCCTTTGTCGTGATCTTCACGGCGGCGCTGTCGCTGGGGTGCTCAGCCATTCGCCAGGCGGGATCGGTGTGTTTGACGCGGCCGTGCCCTATGCCGTCGGCACGCAGGGGTCACCGAGCGCCGTCGCGGCGGCGCTGGTTACCTATCGAGCGATCTATTTCCTATTGCCGTTCGCCATTGCCGCTGTTCTGCTGGCAGCTAGCAAATTGCGGCGCTGGCTGCAGCGGCGGTGACCCGCGTGTAGCGGAAACGGGACAGACGATGTCATCCCGATTTCCCTATCCTCGCCTCCGGCTTTGACCGCTAGATCACCCTTGGTCGGCTCGGCTGGATGTCTGCTTCTTGGCGCACTCCGGAGACGGAATAAGGATTGCAGGAGCCTTGTCGTCTCGGCCGATAAGTCCATGCTGTCCGCAAGCGCGGGCATGGCCGACAATGCGAAATAAACTGCAATGCGCTGCGTTCCCAGGATTGGGCAAGCGCAAACGCGCGGCACGCGGCGCGCGAAACTCCGAGAGCCTTGAGGCCGGCAGATTTGAGATCCTCGTCGAGCACGCCGACGTGATTGCTGCCGATCACGTCCAGTGGTCCCGGAACGGGGTATGCAGCAACCGGAACACCACAGGCCAGCGCCTCGAGCTGAACGATGCCGAATGTGTCGGTTCGGCTCGGAAACACGAATACGTCTGCCGCCGCAAGATGCGCCGCCAAGGTTTCACCTTCCAACTGACCGAGAAAGTGGGCATTTGGAAAGCGGCGCTGCAACTCGCCCGCCTGCGGGCCCTCGCCGATGACGACCTTCGAGCCCGGCAGATCGAGCGTCAGGAACGCCGCCAGGTTCTTTTCCACTGCCAGCCGGCCGACGTTGACGAAAATCGGGCGGGGCAGATCGATTGCCGCGGCGCGCTCAGGGCTGAAGAGGTCAGTGTCGACGCCACGCGTCCACATTTCCAGATGGGCAAAGCCGTGATTGCCGAGCTCGTCGCTCAATGAGCGGGTGGACACCATCGTCACCGCCGCCGCCGCGTGAAAGCGGCGTAGCAGGGCATAGCTCCATGACAAGGGAACGGGCAGCCGCGCCGAAATGTACTCCGGAAAGCGCGTCATATAGCTGGTCGTAAAGGTAATTTTTTGCACGAGACAATAACGGCGAACGATCTGGCCGATTGGTCCCTCGGTGGCGATATGCAGCGCATCGGGTGCTGCAAGCTCTATCCGGCGCGCGATTTCTCGCCAGGTCGGGATGGCGCAGCGAATGCTCGGGTAGGTCGGCAGCGGAAAGGACCGAAAGCCTTCCGGCGTCAGAAACTCGATCTCGACACCGAGCTTGCGGGCATTGCCGGCGAGTGACTGCAGGCTCCGTACGACCCCATTGACCTGCGGCAGCCATGCATCGGTGGCGATCAGGACCCGCATCGCGTCGCACCCGTCAGGACGGCAGCCGCATCAGCGGCCTTCCCATGCGGATAACCGCACCCGCCTGCACCGAGCCGCAGAGAGCAACCCCCTTCGGTGCAAATACGATGATGGTCGACCCGTGCTGGAACCATCCCATTTCTTGCCCTTTGCTGAAGAGGGCCTGGCAGGGGATTTCGGCTTTTCCGCGGTACTGCATGTTCAATAGGACATCGAGAAAATGCAGACGGATGCTGGCAACGAGAATCGCGGCCACCGGCACGAGGGTAATCACGATGCCGGAGGGGCGGAGCATCGTGCGAATGACCGCGCGCTCATTCTTACAGAACAACTTGGCGATGCGGTTAAGCGCGATCGGATTCACATTCCAGGTGTCACCGGAAACATAGGTGACCTTGTCGACAATACAGTCGTGCGGCGCATGGAAGCGGTGATACATGCTGGGGGTCAGCCGCAACGTAGCGTATTGGCCATCCTGATAGAGTTGGACGAGCTGCGGGTCGATCAGCAAATCCTGCAATGCATACGGAAATCCCTTGGCCTGGATCAGCTCGTGCCGGTCGATTCGTCCGCAGGCGCCGACAATGCCATCGCAGGGGCTGGTTAAAATATGCGGGTCACGGTCGACCGGGCGTGCGTCGGGTTTCAGCTCTCGCGTGAAGCATGCGTGCAAGCTCGTGAAGCGCTGCGTTGGCGATTCGCTCAGGTCGAGATCGGCGAACAGCCGCCAGATCGCGATCGAGGCTCGCGCCAGCAGCGGCGCCTCGATCTGGCTGAACCAGCCGAGAAACCGATTCGCCAGCTGCCGCGGGATATGGTTCTCCAGAAGAAAGCGGATGTCCTCCCGAAGCAGAGTTTTAACGGATGCCGCTCGCGTTGTCATATCTTTGTAAGAATCATCGAATAATGACTGGGTCCATGGAGGCGGCAATCACCACCGCCGCCGCTTACGGCCTCGGCGCCATGGGCGTGGCGGCCTCGGCGGTTGGCCTGAAGGCGCGGCTTGAGCTGTCCAAGGCCAAGCACAGATCGCTCGGCGGGCACTCGCGCATCGCCCGATTCGTTGCATCGCTGACGCCGTTCTACCAGTACGACGAAGCGCAGTTCTTCAATACCGACGCGGCGCCGGATGTCGTTCTTGCGCAGCGCCGCGCCGATTTTGCTCGGCTCGCGGATCTCTACCGCAAACGATATGCCGCCACATTGAGGCTGACAGCCGAAGCCACCGGCCTGATCTCGGATCTGCAATTCACCGAGGCTTATCGCGTGCCGTTTCAATTCAGCCGCACCGTGCGCCGGCACTTGCCGGTCGGCACGTTCCTGCAATCGTCGTCCGGGGTCATGACGACCGACCTTGACGGAAATTCGTTCTACGATCTTACCGGTTCTTACGGCGTCAATCTGTTCGGCTACGATTTCTACAAGGAGTGCATCGATCGAGGTCTCGAGCGGGTACATGAACTCGGCCCGGTATTGGGCTCGTATCATCCGCTGGTCGCCGATAATGCGGCGCGCCTCGTGCGCCTCTCGGGCATGGACGAGGTTTCGTTTCACATGTCGGGAACAGAAGCGGTCATGCAGGCGGTCAGGCTTGCGCGCTACCATACGAGGCGCTCTCACCTGGTGCGCTTTTGCGGCGCGTATCACGGGTGGTGGGGCGACGTGCAGCCGGGCATCGGCAATCCTGTGCCGGCGCATGAAACATACACGCTCAAGGACATGTCCGAGGCCTCGCTGCGCGTGCTGAACAGCCGCCGCGATATCGCCTGCGTCCTTGTCAACCCGGTGCAGATCATGCACCCGAACAGCGTGGCGCCGGCCAATTCGACGCTGGTCGACAGTACCAGGCAGGCGCATCTCGATCGGGCGGCCTACGTCGATTGGCTGAAGCAACTCCGTGCGGTCTGCACCGAGCGCGGCATTGTGTTGATCTTCGATGAGATCTTCGTCGGCTTCCGCCTCGCGCCGGGCGGCGCGCAGGATTATTTCGGGGTGCGGGCCGACCTCGTCACCTATGGCAAGACTCTCGGCGGCGGCCTGCCGATCGGCGCCGTCTGCGGAAAGAAGCATCTGATGAAACGTTTCCGCGAGGATCGGCCGGCCGATATCTGCTTTGCGCGCGGCACTTTCAACTCGCATCCCTATGTCATGGCAGCGATGAACGAATTCCTGCGGCGCCTCGAAGAACCGGCGGTCCGCGCGCTCTACCGTGATCTCGACGAAATCTGGGATCGTCGCGCGGCGGCGCTCAATCGGCGGCTTCATGATGCCGGGTTGCCGGTACAAGTAGCAAACCTGTCGTCGATCTGGACGATCTGTTACCCACGGCCTTCTGCCTACAACTGGATGTTCCAATACCATTTGCGGGCGGAAGGTTTGGCGCTGAGCTGGGTCGGCACCGGTAGGCTGATCTTCAGCCTGAATTATACCGAAGCCGATTACCAGGCGGTCGCCGACGGCTTTTTTGCCGCCGCCGAAGCGATGCAGCGGGGCGGCTGGTGGTGGGACGATCCGCTCACCAGCAACCGAAAGATCAAGCGCCGGATTTTGCGCGAGATGGTGGCTCATCGGTTGTCGCCGCCGCGGGCTGAGCGGGCGCCGGACTGAACGACGCCGCACCCAGCGCCGTCAATGGCTGTGGCCGAGCGCCACCCGATCGCCCCGCATTAGACGGTACGGAGCCATGTAATAGAGTTTGATGTCGTGGAACGGGTCCGTCAGGATCTTGACTGCCCAAACCAATCCGGTCTGCAAGTCCCTGATGAAGAGCAACTGAATGGACCGCAGTATTACCCCGCCGACCCCGATGAAGAGCCAGCACATTCCGAGCTGATGGAAAAACTGCCATCCGCTTTCCCACGGGCTGACAATGCCGAAGAACGTCGGATGGAAGTACAGCGGCACCGGAGATAATGCCCAGATCATATGCAGCACGACCTTGCGGTGTAGATTGTAGCCGACCTTGACCGATTCTTTGTATTCGTGAGTGGCATCGTTGACGACATCGTAGCCCTTTGGCTCAAAGAAGAAATGGCCGGCCTGGCGGCTGGTCATCGATACGATCCATCCGCTCATGGCTGCGATCGCCGGATCCCAGAACAATAAGAACCATGCGAGAATGAAGGTAATCGCGCTGAACAGATGAAGCGATTGGTTGATCAAGCTGTGGTGGTAATAGCGGTGATCGTCACAGCGCTGAATTTTCAGCATTTGCGCAAAGCTGTTCATCCGATGTCCCTTTTCTGTAGTGATGATTGTTGATGATGTGCGGATCCAAGCCCGGCCCCGGCCCCCAAGCGGCGGCCGGCAATGCTCAGATCCCTGACCCGTTTGCGGATTTAACAAACCTGAGGAGCGAGAAATGACCGAACGGCGGCATCGGACGGCGTTCGATCAGGCGTACATCAGATCGCCGTTCCGTCCAGCGAGCGAATCGGTCCCAAGGAAACTCTGTCCGCCATCCGAGCCGACGGACGATTGGTTGCAGCACTAGTTCGATCAGGTGGCGCACGCCGGCATCCGCACCGATCCGACTGAGTAGGATGATCTCGCCGCCGGGCCTGAGCATTCGGGCACACTCGTCGAGTGCCGCCTCAGGGTTCGGCACGGTCGAGATCACGTGATTCGCCACGACCACGTCGAACGAAGCATCCGTGAATGACAGATGCTCCGCGTCCATGACCTCCAGCTTCTCGACATTAGTCAGGGACAGGTCCGCCACCCGTCGCTGCGCTTTGCGGAGCATCGCCTCGGAAAGATCTATCCCGATGATGCGATTCTGGGAGGAGTAGCCCGGGAGAGAGATGCCGGTGCCGACACCGACTTGGAGAATCCGGCCACCGACCTGTTCCGCTGCGGCGATCGCCGCCCGCCGCCCGCGATCGAACAGAGCGCCAAACACCAGATCGTACACCGGAGCCCAACGCGCATACGCTTTCCGTAAAGTGACCAGGTCGAGTTCTGCAGACAATTTCTTCGCAACTGCTTCCGTCACCAGACCCTGCCATCGTCATGTCTCAAGATCGTCATAAAAGCATTACCTGGCCCTTGTTACAGTAAAGTGAACAAACTATTGCGCTTAAATGGCGGCGCGTCTCCGGCAACCAAGCACTGGGCGGTTGTGAAGGGCCAGACCGCGCCGGCGAGCTCTTCAAGGCCTTCGAACCGAGCGTTTTAGTTTGGTCGAGGGTGATGAGTCGGCCACGAACCGTGCGATCGTCGATGCCGGCTTGAGGACACTCGCCTTCGATTCGGGGGATTCGGGCCCGCCGCGCGCATTCGACGAGTACAGAAGGGCCGCTCTATTAGCCGCCACCAACCGGTTCGGGCTCGGTGACAAGATCCGGCTGGGCCCCTGCTACTGCGACCCGACCGTCAACCCCTACGACAGGTCTGTCTGCGTCCGCGACAACCGCGTCAAGTGGCTCTGGCCGATCACCGCTGCCGGCACGAAGACGACCAACGCATCCCGGTTTTAGGTGAGTTTCAATAAACTTGAGAACATCGGGCCCCCAGATATTGGCACCGCGCCAGCAGAAATTATGACCTTCTTGCGCGCCGGAACCGAAGGTGGGATAAGTTTTGGTTTCTACGGATTGGCCGGCCTTCCTGACTTCCTCACTCAAGACGCGGTTGGGCGTTAGATCGTAATCGTTCTCGGCCTGAAGAAAGAATACCGGTATCGTCGCCTCGCTGGCAGCGGCCGTCAGGCGGGCGCGCAAATCCGGTGACTCCCTCCAGGTCTGGGCGGCAGCGGAACAACTGACGGCAACCCGATAACCCGATCTGCGTTCGACGGCCAACATGGTTTGAATGCCGCCGAACGAAGCTCCCATGACCACCAGCCGGTTCTGGTCGACATCCGTACGGCTCCTGAGATAGGCGAGGGCCGCCAGCTGATCCTGAAGCTGAACCTCGTGCAGGGCGACGAGCATTCGGCTGCGTTGCGCAGGCAAGACGGCCGCATTCAGCTGATCCATGATGTAGGGGCCGGGTGACCGCCCCTGACCCTCGGCGGTGGGGGACAAAAAAGACGTAACCCCGATTAACGAAATATGGGGCGATGGAATTAACGGTGCCGGGAAACTTTTCGCTGCCGTGATTCTACACAATCGCTGGAAAGGGACCGGGTCCCGCTGGCTTCCAGATGAACCCCTTGAGCGCGAGTTCGCCGCTCGTGAAAGTGATCAACTCTGGCTCGGCGCCTTGGGCCCCAGCCATGACCGATCGGGGCGACGATCACGAGCGCAATAGTCAACAGGCCAAGGAAGTTCGCGTGCCCATTCACTGTCGGTGCGTTGTTAATCACCGCTTAACCCACACTGCTTCTTATCGGAAGATCCAACCAGAGAGTCACTATGGTGAACCATCCGGCCGAGTAGCAGAGTAATGGGGCAACAGTCTGCAGACCTTCTGAACTCTCGAATTGCGTCGGATTCGAAGGATTTGCTTTCCTGTCCCACCCAGCTAGGCTCCGTCTCCACGCGTCATGGCCGGACTTGATCAGCACAGGGCCGGGCATGGCGAATACGGTAGGACTGCGGCATCTGAGTGCGCTTTGGGAGATGTTCCTGCTAGTTTCGGCGACCATCGGAGCGGCAATGTGAACGACCTTCGCGCGTCGAGAGGGACGGATACATTCCTTGCCACCGCACCGGCGTCGCGCAATGCGGAGCGATGTGCCCTGGCCATTTTCATCGCCTCATTCGTTGCGTTCTGTGCGCTCATTCCGGTTGCGCAGGTCCCGCTGCCCCGCATCGAGGCTTTTATTCCGATTTACGACTCGACATTCGCGCTGAGTAATCTGGTGACGGCCGGTTTCTTGCTCGTCGGCTTCAACAGATCGGGATTGCGTGCCGTTCTCGTTCTTGCGGCCGGGTACCTCTTTACATCGCTCGTGGCAGTCCCGCACATGCTGACCTTCCCTGGTCTCTTTTCGAACGGCGGTCTGCTTGGTGCCGGGTCTCAGACCAGCGTCTGGCTTGATACCTTCCGGCACGGGGGTCTTCCGCTATTCGTAATCTGCTATGCGCTGCTCAAGCGGCGAGACGGCGTGAGCGGGCGATCGCACGCGGGCACACGTGCTCCTACTATGTCGGCCGCCGCCGCCGGCGCTGTCGCAGGCGTCTGCCTGCTGACGCTCTTTGCCACCACAGGTCATCAGCTCCTGCCGCCGATCATGCTCGGTGATGGGTACACAACCGCCATGGTGGCCGTGAACGTACCGGTTTTCCTGCTCTGTCTTGCTGCTGTGGCGGTCCTTGGCTCGCGGCCTCCTTACTCAATTCTCGATCTGTGGCTGATGGTCATCCTCTGCGCTTGGATGTTCGATGTGGCACTCGGCACGGTGATCAATGCGGGGCGCTTCGACATCGGCTTTTATGCCGGCCGTCTTTTCGGTCTGTTTGCTGCGAGTGTCGGGGTCACCGTTGTGCTGGTCGAGGCGAGCCGCCTTTCCAGCCGCCTTGATCAGGCGCTCGCGGTCGCGGGGGAACGCAACACAGAGCTCGCCCGCTCGCGCGAAGAGCTCGCTCAGGCCCAACGCCTCGAGGCTATCGGTCAATTGACCGGAGGGATCGCGCACGATTTCAACAACCTCCTGACCGTCGTCCTGGGCAATCTCGATCTGATCCTGCGGGCGCGGGGCGACACCGAGAAAATCGAACGCCTGGCGCAAGGTGCCATGAGGGCGGCGCAACGAGGAGAGCTCCTCGTTCGGCAACTCCTTACCTATGCCCGAAGGCAGATCACCCGTCCCGACACCGTGAATCTGAACCAGCTGATCGTCAATATCGAAAACCTGATGCATCGGGTTATCGGCGAGCAGATCGAGGTGATCACGACGCTGAGCCCAATCCTCGCCCCGGCGCAGATCGATCCATCGCAATTCGAGACGGCGATGCTCAACCTCGTCATCAATTCTCGGGACGCGATGGCGGGTGGTGGGCGGATCACGATCGAGACCCGGAACGTGACCCTCGGCCCGCAGTACGCCGTCAACGACCCCGAGGTAATACCCGGACCCTATGTCATGATCGCGGTCAGCGATTCCGGCGCTGGGATGACGCCGGCGGTGCTGGCGCGAGCGTTCGATCCGTTTTTCACGACCAAGGAAGTCGGCAAGGGATCGGGGCTCGGGCTCAGTCAGGTCTATGGTTTCGCGAAGACGGCAGGCGGCCACGTCAAGATCTACAGTGAGCCTGGCATCGGCACGACGGTGAAACTGTACCTGCCGAAATCATCCGATCGAGCTGTCGCGCCGGAGATCGGTGCCGAAACTGGGTCGGCGCGGCCGGACAGCGGCCACGAAACGATACTGGTAGTGGAGGACGATGAGGACGTCCTCGTGGTGGCCTCCGAGAGTTTGAGGGAGCTCGGCTACCAAGTCGTGACCGCTGGCGATGCCACGCAAGCGCTGGCGATATTAAGGGGCGATCAGCGGGTCGACCTTTTGCTTTCGGACGTCATCATGCCCGGAGGGATGAATGGCGTGCAGCTGACCGTCGAGGCGCGGCGTATCCGGCCGGAGCTCAAGGTGCTGCTGACTTCGGGATACACCGCGGCCGCTCTCAGTCTTGAACACGGGCTGCCCGACAATTTAAACGTCGTCGAGAAACCTTATCGGCGCGAGGAGTTGGCTAGAAAACTCAGGCTGGTGATCGGCGGATAGATCTACTCACTCGAGCCCGAGGGCAGACCGGCGATCGGACGCCGAAGCCCGTCGAGGCGGCAAGCCCCTTCATCAGTCGAGACCGAGCGTCACGACCCCGTAGGGCCGCATCCTCCTGTCCTGCGTGCCGAGGACCATCCCCTCCAGGTACGCCTGGGCGATCAGCATCCGATCGAATGGATCGTTATGATGCCGCGGCAGCCCTCCGGCGTGCTCGGCGTGGATACCCACTACAGGCAAGATTTCGAAGCCGCGCGCCAGCACCGCAGCGACAGCCGGTCGATCGAAACGAAGCTTCCCCATCGCCCTCTTGATGGCGATTTCCCATACTGTTGCGGCGCTGACGACAACCTCGTTCGCCCCGTCGCGCATCGCCGCGCGGAGCGGCTGCACGATCAGGCGGGGCCGCTCATCAGCCCACAGCAGAATATGCGTGTCGATCAGCAGCCGCACGGATCCTACTCGAAATACTTCTGTATTTCGGGCGGCAAGGCCCCGTCGAAATCGTCGGCAATGTAGGTGATTCCAAGCAGGTTTTGTCCAAACCGGCGCTTTTTCCGGGACGGCCGATACGGAACCAGCTTTGCTTTCGGCCTGCCCGCTTTGGCGATGACGATCTCCTCGCCGGCGGCGGCGCGATCCACCAGCTTGGAAAGGCTCGTCTTCGCATCGTATAGGTTGACGGTCTCGGCCATCGCTACGACCT
Organism: uncultured Alphaproteobacteria bacterium; assembly: GCA_963703745.1. Taxonomy (GTDB): domain Bacteria; phylum Pseudomonadota; class Alphaproteobacteria; order ATCC43930; family CGMCC-115725; genus AP-15. Next base: position 113,255 of record CAVPFL010000008.1, read on the forward strand.
CCGGCACTTCGCACGACCTGACCAGCTTGACCAACAGGTAATGAGGAGCCAATGTCGTTGCAATGCTTGCGGGTCGCGCTCGATGCGCGTTTGGCGGAGCCGACTTGCGTCTGCGAACGAGCATGGCGGGACCGCTGGTCGAATGAGCGACGATCCCTGCGATCTGGGGTGGATTGAGCGTCGGAGGTCCGGCGAGTATTCGACTGCGCGCTCGAAAAACTCCGGGCGAGGCTCCCGCGGTTCGTCGCAGCCACGATGTCCGCCGGCGAGCCGCGCCTGCTCCTACGCCCGATTAAGTGCCGTACAATCAACACGGCTAATTTCGAGCACTCGATGGGACCAGGGGGCGCGATGCTCACCAAAGACATTTTGTTCGGCATGAACGTCCTGACGCTGGCCGGCTTCGCCGTGATGGGGCTCAGTCTGACTTTAAATCGCACGGGACGAATTGGCCCGTCGTTGTCTATCGGCCTGATGTGCGCGGGGACGGCGTTGGTGTTTTTTGGGCTGTATGCGGGAGACGAGCTAGGGTAATGGTTCCCGTTGGGCGAGGAAATATTACGTCCTTCTCAGTAAAGTTGTGTATCTAAATTTTGAGACAGTGCACTAGCCTCGCTTGGGTGCGTCAACTTGATGCAAATGTGTCAAGTTCTGGTTGGCTCAAGATGGCAACGCCTTCGTCTTACCGGCGCAGGACCGGGATCTATTGTATGCGATGGATGGCACAGAACTTGGGGTGAACGTCCTGTTCGGGCCGCAAGGAGCGGAACCGATAGCCAAACGGCAACTGCGTCGCAGCGATGCGGGGTGGGGAGGAGCCCGGCGGCAAAACGGGGGCCGACGAACAGAAATCGGATTACAGGCCAGGGCGGGTGGGTTAACCTGGCAATAGACCCTTCCGTCACACGCACTGGTAGATCCCTGGGCCTTCAGCCCACGGGCTTGACCCGTGGGGGTACCCCGGGAAAGTGCAGTGTCTTACCGTGGGAGACCTCCACGGCTCTCGGGTCACCGGAGTAGGGTGTCGGCGACGACATCCGTGGCAGGGGAGGGATCAGCAGCGGCCGTAGAGCGCCCGGCTGTGAGGGAAGGCGTGAAGGGCCGAATCTCTGAGCCAAGGAGCAGACCAGAGCCACTCGATGACAGCGGCGCGGCAGCAACGCACCGGCGGCCAGCTGGACCTCTTTGACGAGGCCCCGAAAGCAACGATGCGCCACGGCGAACCTGGCCTCGACGGATCCGCAACCGGGCGGTCAGCCTGGGGCAGATGATCGGCGAGGCGAACACCTACTGAGCGGATGGGTGACGTATTTCCGGTATGCGCGCTCGCACAGCGAACTGCGCGGCCTTGATGGCTGGCTGCGGCGCAAGCTGCGCGGCGTGCGGCTCAAGCAGTGCAAGCAGCCCGCGGGACTGCGACGAGTCCTGGGTCAACACGGGGTCTCGCCGCTGCACGCCCGGCAGCTGGCTTCGCCCGGCCGAGGGTGGTGGTGCCTGGCTAATTCGCCTCAAGCGAAGGTTGCCATGAACATCGCCTGGTTCAACCAAAGGGCTTGATCAATCTGACAGCCCGCCATACCGCGTTGAACGCTCAGAGAAACCGCCGTGGTGATCCGTATGCCCGGTGGTGTCAGAGGGGAGACCGTGAGGAACCTTCCTACTCGATGCCGAATAGGCACCGGCCTTTCGCCGGTGTGACCGGTCGCCCCGTACTCAGGCGGACATGTGGTCTAGTCGGTCTCGGCCGGACGCGGGCGAGGCTTCGCGCGGCGGAAGCCTGCGCCGCTGCGTTCGCGGATGGTCTGGAAGATGACGTAGAGCATCGGGATTACGAATAGCCCGACGGCGCTGGCGGCGATCATTCCGGCAAAGACCGGCGTGCCGACGGCGTGGCGGCTGATCTCGGCCGCGCCTTGCGCCGTGACCAGCGGGTAGACGCCGAGGATGAACGCGAACGAAGTCATCATCACGGCGCGAAACCGCATCCGCGCGCCGAGCACCGCCGCCTCGCGGATGTCCATCCCCTCTTCGCGCCGGTCCTTCGCGAATTCGACGATCAGGATGCCGTTCTTGGCGGCCATCGCGATCAGCACGACGAGCCCGATTTGCGCATAGAGGTCGAGCGACAGGCGAAAAACCAATATTCCGAGAAACGCCCCCAACACCCCAACCGGCACCGATAACAATACCGGGACCGGAATCATCCAGCTTTCGTAGAGCCCGACGAGAAAGAGAAAGGCGAACAGCACGGCGAGGCCGAGGATTGCGCCGGTCTGCCCGGAGGCCGCCACCTCCTGGTAGGCAGTCCCGGTCCATTCATAGCTGTAGCCCGGGGGCAAGGTCTTGGCCGAGACATCGGCCATCGCCGCCAGCGCGTCGCCGGAGGAGGTGCCCGGAGACGGACTGCCTTGTATCGGGATCGCGCGGTAGTTGTTGTACCGGGTGATGACCTGAGGCCCGACGACGACGCGAGCATCGGCAATCGAGCGCAATGGCACATCGGTGCCGAATTTATTGCGAATGTAGATCTGCCACAGCGAGGACACCTCTCTGCGGTCCTTTGACTGGCCTTCGATATTGACCTGCCAGACCCGGCCAAACAGGTTGAAATTGTTGACGTAGATCCCACCCAATGTCGCCTGCAACGCGTTGAAGACGTCGTTCATGGTGAGGCCCAAGGCCTGCGCCTTCTCGCGGTCGATGTCGAGCCAGATCGACGGGTTGCTGGCAGTGTAGGTCGTGAACACGCGGGCCAATTGCGGGTTCTGGTTGGCGGCCGCCAGCAGTCCCTGCATGACGCTGTTCATCGCCGCCGGTTCCTGCCCTTCCAGCGCTTCGAGCCGGTATTCGAACCCGCCCGTCGTCGACAGCCCGATGATCGGCGGCAGGTTGAACGGGATAATCGCCGCAGTGCGGATCTGCTGTCCCTCGGCGAACATTTTTGCGATCAGCGCCTGTGCCGAGTTCGCTGTGCCAACACGATCGGCAAACGGCTTCAACGTCGGCACGACAAAGGCGGTATTGGGCTCGTTGACGCTGTCAATGATCGAAAACCCGACGATCGCAAAAATATTCTGGACCTGCGGCATCTGCTTCAGCACGGCCTCGATGCGCTTGACCGCGTCGCGCGTGCGGATGACCGAAGCGCCGTCTGGCAATTGCACATTGATAAAGAAGGCACCTTGGTCCTCTTCCGGCAGAAACCCGGTCGGCGTTCGCAACATCAGAAAATAAATTCCGGCGGCACTCGCCAAGATCGCCACAACCCCGAATATAGAGACGCGTACCAGGCGGCGCACGATGGCCGCATAGCCGTCGCGGATATTGTCGATGCGCCGAAGCACCCAGCCCATCGGTCCGCGCTTCGGCCCGCCATGGCTCAGAAACACCGCGCACAGCGCCGGCGAGAGGGTCAGCGCATTCAAGGCCGAGATCAGCATCGCGAAGCTGATCGTCACCGCAAACTGCCGGAACAATGTCCCCGAAATTCCGGGGATAAAGGCGATCGGCACGAACACGGATAGCAGAACCAACGTAATCGCGATGATCGGCGCAGTGATCTCGGTCATCGCCTTCGTCGTCGCGTCCCCGGGGGAGAGTTCCGGGTTTTCCTCCATGACGCGTTCCACGTTTTCGACGACGACGATTGCGTCATCGACGAGGATGCCGATTGCGAGCACCATCGCCAGCAGCGAGATCGTATTGGCGGAATAGCCCACCAGCAGCAGCACCGCAAAAGTGCCGATCACGCTGACCGGCACGGCAATCGCAGGAATGAGGGTCGCGCGCAGACTGCCGAGAAACACAAAGACGACAATCACGACCAGCACAAACGCGATCAGCAATGTAACCAGCACATCGTGGATCGTGTCGTGGACAAAGGTGGTCGTATCGTAGTTGACAAGGTATTTGAGGCCGGGCGGGAACCGCTGACTGAGCCGGTCCAGATTGGCCCGGACCAGCCCAGCGGTCTCTACCGCGTTGGCGCCGGGCGAGAGATAAACGCCGATCGCCACCGCAGGCTCGCCGTTGAGCCGGCCCTCGATGTCCTGGTTCTCGGCGCCGAGATCGACGCGTGCGACATCGCGAACACGCAGCAGCGAGCCGTCGGGATTGGCGCGCAACACGATATCGCCAAACTGCTCGGGGGTCGTCAGCCGGCCCTGCGTCTGCACATTCAACTGGAATTGCTGGTCTTTGCCGATTGGGCGCGCGCCGATCCGGCCGGCCGGCGCCTCCACGTTTTGCGCCTGGATCGCTGCGATCACATCGGCCGCCGTCAGCTGCAGATTGTCGAGGCGCTGGGTGTCGAACCAGATGCGCATCGAGTAATTGAGCGCGCCGAACAAGCGCGCCTGCCCCACCCCGGGTGTGCGCGACAACACATCGAGCACATTGATGATCGCGTAGTTGGTGATGAACAGCGGATCCTGCTCGCCGTTCTCGCTGTACAGCATCAAGAACTGCAAGACCGCTGACGATTTCTTTTGAATCGTCAGCCCCTCCAACTGGACTTCGGGGGGCAGCTGGGCTAGCGCGGTCTGCACCCGGTTGTTGACGGCATTGGTGTTGATGTCGGGGTCGCTGCCGAGGACAAAGCTGACGGTCAAGTTGTAGCTGCCGTCATTGCCGCTCGTCGAACTCATATAGATCATCTTGTCGACGCCGACGACCTGCGCTTCGATCGGCTGCGCCACGCTCAATTCGACGACAGCGGCGGAGGCGCCCGGATAGGTGGCTGAGACTACGGTCTGCGGCGGCACGATGTCCGGGAACTGAGCGACCGGGATGCGCGTCAGCGCCAAGAGACCGGCGATCGTGATGACGACCGCGATGACGACCGCGAGCCGCGGCCGGTCGACGAAGATCGCCGAAATCACTGGGTTGCCTTTGGCTTGACCGCCCCCTCCCTTCCCTCCCCCGTTTGTGGGGGAGGGGCAAGGTGGGGGCTGTCCTCGGACGGGCCTGTCGCGCTGTCCTCGGCCGTCTGCGGCGCAATGGGCGGCGGCGGGGTTGCCGGGCCGGGCGACACGACTTCGCCAGGGCGGACACGCTGCAGCCCCTCGCTGATGACCAGCTCTCCCTCCTTCAGCCCATTGCTTACCACGGCGGTCGAAGGGGTCGACTGGCCAAGCTGGATGGGCCGTCGTTGCGCCTTGTTCTGCGCATCGACGACGTAGACGTAGTCGCCCTCCTGGTCGGAGAGCACCGCGGCGCGTGGGATCGCGAGAACGGTGATCGGCTCCACGCCCTCTTGCAGCACGGTTACGAACTCGCCGTCGAACAGTTCGCGTGGCGCCGGTCCGTTCGCCGGCATGCCTGGAAGCAGCGGGTTTGGGAAGACGCCGCGCGCCGTGATGGTGTCGGTGTTGGTCGCGATGGTCGGCGACACGTAATCGAGCTTGCCCTCCTGCCCGTAGATCCGCCCATCCGGCAGGCGCAGCTTGAGCACGACCGCGTTGAAACCGCCCTTTGCCTCGTAGCGGTTACGCAGATCCAACCCCGCTCGGGTCGACACCGGAAAGTTCACATACATCGGGTCCTGGCTGACGAGGTTCGCCAAGGTTCCGCTGGTAGGCGAAACCACGTTGCCTTCGGTGACTTCCGTCGCGCTGATCCTACCGTCAATCGGCGCGCGGATCTCGGTATAGCCGAGATTGATCTCGGCCGTTTCCAGCTGCGCCTTGGCGGACGCGACCTGCGCCGCCAGGGAACGCTCATTCGAGACGTCCTGATCGACGATCTGCTGCTGGCCGGCAGGCGTTTTTATCAGGTACTGCGAGCGCGCCAGCTGCTGCTCGGCATAGGTGTGCTGGGCTTCGAGCTGCGCCACATTCGCTTTGTCGGCGTCGACCTGCGCCTGAAACGGCGGCTGCTCGAGGAGGTAGAGGAGATCGCCCTGCTTGACTTCGGAGCCTTCGACGAAGAGGCGCTTTTCGAGATAGGCGCTGACTCGGGCGACCAGCGCCACCCGTCCGATCGACTGGATGCGGCCGATGAACTCGTCGGTTTGCGTGATCTGCTGCCGCTCGGCGCGAACAACTCCGACCGCCGGCGGCCCGGCAGGTGCAGGTTGGGCCTCGGCAGAGACGGGGAGCAGAGTTACGACCAGGAGCAGGAGGACGAGCTTCGTGACCAGCCTGTATTCCATCCTGTCTCCCAAACGTCCGCCGTGCTGAGCCGCTTCGGGTATAATTTAGGTCCCTTTCGCAGATGCGGGAGATGTCAACCGACAATCCCCCGACTTCCCGAGGTACTGCTGAACGCCGCCATCTCGCTTTCGGACCCCGATCGGCACGGGCCGCGAGACTTTTATGGGGCGCGGTTTTAAGAAAAAAGGCCGGAGCCGGCACGGGGGTGCGCCATGGGGTTTGTTCCCGCTCCGTCCAACCCTGTTCCGGTCGGTGAGGCGCGAGCCCTATGAGGCTCTCGCCGTGGTCCCGGTGAGGATTTCCGCCTTGCGGTTAAGGGCCGCAATCAGCCCGTCAATGCCGTCGTTCTTCAGGATGGCGGCGAACTCCGAACGCCGGGTCGCCACCTCGCTGATAGCTCCGTCGAGGTAAATGTCGGAAATCAGCCAGCTGTCGCCGCTGAGCCGCATCATGTAATCGACCTTGACTGGCTCACCGTTAGCTTTGATGATTTGGCTGCGTACCATCACTCCGGATGGGGCGGGTTGTTCGCCGGTCACCTCGAGCTTCTGTCCGGCATAGCTGTCGAAGCGGTCGGCATAGATCGCTGAGATGTAGCGCCCGAAGCTCTCGGTCATCTGCTGGCGCTGCGTCTCGCTGAGGCCGGCCCACGCAGGGCCGACGGACAATCGCGCCATCGAGGCGATGTCGAAGCTGCGGCGAATGACCGGGTCCAGTTGCGTGAAGCGCCCGCTCTGCCCCAGTATCCGGCCGTTCTTCATCGTGCTGAGCAGAGCGTTGTAGAGGCCCTGCACGGTATCGCCGCCGCTCGACGGCGCGGCATGGACCGGAGAGGAAAGCGCGCTGAGGGCGAGCCCGGCGGCAAAAACCACCGCTTTCCGCCATGACACTTTTGCTGCGAGTAATTGGTACATGGTCTGATCAAAGACCGTCGAAGAAGAACGTGTCGCCATGTTTCCTCTCCTGTTTGCAGGGTGAGCTAATCCAGTCCCGGCAGGACGCGGCGCCCGCTATAAGGAGAATCAGTGCGTCCGCGAGAGAAATCTCGGGACGCGCCAACCGGGCGTCGCCAAGAAATCCATCGAGTAGCCAACCTTTCATTTGACCCGTCGCGTCGTCGCGCAGAGCACTGGCAGGCGCCCCGGGCGACGGTCGCGCGAACCGCGGCAGTGAACCGGTAGCCGCGGCCAAACTCGGTGCGGATAAAGTCGCGGTCTTTGCCGAAAGCCTTGCGCAATGCAGAGATCTGAACTTTCAAGTTCTCCTCCGCGACAACGAAGCCAGGCCACACACGGCTCATGAGCTCTTCCTTGATGATCAGCGATCCGTCCGCCGCCAGCAAGACGAGAAGGAGATCGAGAGCGCGAGACCCCAACTCTATGGGCCGGTTATCGGCGACCAATTGGCGCTGGCGCAACAGCACGCGGAAGCGGCCGAATTCAAGCGCCACGTCGGCTGCATCGGGGCTCGACCAAGCCCCAGTCATGGACGGATTTTCCCGACGCACCGACTGTCGTTGGTCTTGCATGAGCCTCTCCCCAGTAGAAGGAGTAGAACAGCATTCGAGACTAAGGGGGCGCTTAACCCTGTGCCATTGAACCTGCGGATTAATGGATGGTGCCTGGGAATCACTCCCATTATACTTTCGTTTAGGAGGGCTTGCAGAAGGCTCGCACCGCGGTGACTAATTTGGGCTGGTGCGGACGAACCCGGCCACGAAGACAGGCCGGACTTACAGGTCGGCCTAACTACTCTGAGACTGCTCGGCCGAGAAGTTCAACTTGTCGGCCATTCGAGCCAAATCCGGCAGAGAAGCCGCCTTCATCTTTCGCATGACCTGGCCGCGGTGGACTTTTACAGTGATCTCGCTGATGCCGATGTCGTAGGCAATCTGCTTGTTGAGGCGCCCCGTCACGACCAAGGCCATCACCTCACGCTCGCGAGGGGTCAGCGTCTCGAAGCGCTCCCGCAACGCAGCGATCGCCTGTTCGTTCTCTAGCCAAGCGCAATCACGCGCCAGCCCCAGTTGGATCGCGTCCAGCAGGTCTTGATCACGGAACGGCTTGGTCAGGAACTCGATCGCTCCTCCCTTTATCGCCTGGACGGACATCGGGATGTCGCCGTATCCGGTGATGAAGATGATCGGAACGTGAACGTTCGCTGCCGAGAGCTCTCGCTGGAAATCGAGACCACTTCGACCAGGCAACCTGACGTCGAGCACGAGGCAAGCGGGTCCTTCCGGACGCCCTTCTTTGACGAACTCAGGCACAGAAGCTAAGGCCTTGACTTGCAGCCCCACGGAACGTAGCAGGCCCTCGAGTGACTCGCGGATCCCGGGGTCGTCATCAACGATAATAACGGTAGGCTGTTCGTTCATCGCTAACGCCCGCTGCGATAGAGGCACCGCAACCAGCAGGATGGTGCCCGTCTCGCACTCGGAGCATCTTAAAATCCTGGGTTCGACGAAGGAAGCGTTATCGCCGCAGTCGGCCTGAGCACACTTTGCCGCCCGCCGGGATCGCTCGGGCGAGCCCGTGGCCTCGCTGTGCAGCAACAATGGCGCTCGGATACAGGGCGAGGTGCAGGAACACGTGCATCACCGTCGCAGCAAACGGCGGTTCCGTAGAATGTGCCGGGACGACGCTCGGCCAGCACGGGGGGCCATCTCTCAGATCACCCTGCCTCAGCTGGGGGCGACTGCATCGTAATCGGGCGTTCGCCGCTGGGCGATGAACGGTGCGAACCCGCCAAAGCAGATGGCACAAAGCAGAACGCGCAGTCATGGCTCTCGCTCACTGCAATAGAGAGACAGACAGCGGCAATCCCGCAATTCGTGCATCCTAAAATCGTGCGCTCCGAGGATGAACGATTTACCTCGACCGCGAGTCGCAGACCCCCACCACATTCGCTCTCGCGCCAATTCTGCTTAAACCAACGTATAATCGTGGGCCGCCCGGTTTTGTATTATCTTTCGGCAATGCTATCGAATACCCCTAGCCGAATGGATCGGATCGCCGCACGTTCGTTTTCTCGGAAACTCGGATAAAGGAGTTGAGGTGCCGAAAACGAAGACCCTGATCTCGGTCGTCGACGATGATGAGTCGATGCGCGAGGCACTCAGGGGACTCATGAAGTCGTTGGGGTATATGGCCGAAGCCTTCGCGTCTGCAGAAGAGTTCTTGAACTCCCGCCAGGTATCCCGCACCTCGTGCCTGATCGCGGACGTGAATATGCCCGGGATGACAGGGCTCGAGCTGCATCGGCGCCTGGTGGCTTCGGGTAAGGCCATCCCGACAATCCTGATCACGGCTTACCCCGACGAGACCGTGCGGGAGCGCGCGTTGGGGGATGGGGTTATTGGTTACCTCAGCAAGCCGTTCGACGAGAATGACCTGCTCACTTGTATCCGCTCGTCGCTGAATATCGGACCGGAAGCGAGAGAGCGTTTGTGACCATCGGCTCGACGAGCCGCCGCTTTGGCGGTCCTGACCTCGGTTGACCTTGGTCGACCTCAATCTCGGCACAGCCAGTTTCGCCTAGCTGATTATCGCTGTCGTGCTGCTGTCCCTCAGAGGCAGAGTTGTTTTTGGAGTCGCACTTTCCGTCGTCGCCGCAGTGTGCCTGGATTACTTTTTACTGAGCCGCGCTTCACCCTGCGGATCGATGATTGCTCAACCTCGTCCTCAACGTGTCGGAGGCGGTGAGCGGATCGCGCGAAACGTCGCGGAATGGGGGCGCGGGATTGTCTGCGGTTCGATCATCGAGGCGCATGGCGGACGTGTGTGGGCCATCCCAACGTACCCCACGGCGCTGCCTTTCAGTTCAACCTACCTCGACAGAGGGAGATCGCCTCCATAAGCAGACGTCCGCCGGGACAAGGATGGGCTCCTCAAGCAGCCACGGCCGGGCTGGGCTCGCTCGCCGGCTCGAGTGCCGCCTCCATTACATCCTCGACCCGCTCGGCCCACAGGAAGCGCACGGCCTTGCGCGCGGCCTCCGGGATCTCCTCATAATCCTTGCGGTTGCGCGCGGGCAGGATGACGGTGGCGAGACCGGCCCGGGCCGCGGCGACCACCTTCTCCTTGATGCCGCCTACCGGCAGTACCAAGCCGCGCAAGCTGATCTCGCCAGTCATCGCCGTGTCGCTGCGCGCCGTCCGATTGGACAGCAACGAGACGAGGGCGGTGAACATCGCGACCCCGGCACTTGGCCCATCCTTCGGGATGGCACCGGCGGGGACATGGATGTGGATGTCGCTCTTTGCGAACATCACCGGGTCGAGCCCGAGCTCCGACGCCCGCGCTTTGACGAGGCTCAGCGCCGCCTGCGCGCTCTCTCTCATGACCTCGCCGAGCTGGCCGGTCAGGATCAGCCGCCCGTCGCCGGGGATTCGGGTCGCCTCGATAAACAGGATGTCGCCCCCGACCGGGGTCCAGGCGAGGCCGGTGGCGACGCCCGGGACGCTGGTGCGCATCGCGACCTCGCCCTCGAAGCGCGGCGGCCCGAGGATTTCGGCCAAGTTTGCCGCCTCGATCCGAACGTGCGGCGCGGTCGCCTCAGCGATGCGCATCGCTGCATTGCGCAACACCGCGCCGATCTCCCGCTCGAGCTGGCGCACCCCGGCTTCGCGCGTGTAATCCCGAATGATCGCGCGCAGCGCGGCATCGGTGACCTCCGCTCGCTCGGCTGTCAATCCGTTGGCCTTGAGCTGGCGGTCGACGAGATAGCGGCGGGCGATCTCGAATTTTTCGTCCTCGACGTAGCCCGGAAGATCGATGACCTCCATGCGGTCGCGCAGCGGGCCGGGGACCGTGTCGAGGACATTCGCCGTGGTGATGAACATGACCCGCGAAAGGTCGAACGGCACGCCGAGATAATTGTCGCGGAAGGTCGAGTTCTGCTCAGGGTCGAGCACCTCGAGCAGCGCCGAGGACGGATCGCCCTGAATGCCGCGGCCGAGCTTGTCGACCTCGTCGAGCATCATCACGCAATCGCGGCTGCCTGCCCTGCGGATCCCTTGAATGATGTTCCCCGGCAACGCCCCGATGTAGGTGCGGCGATGTCCGCGGATCTCGGCTTCGTCATGCACCCCGCCGAGGCTGACGCGGACGAATTTCCGACCGGTCGCGCGCGCGATGCTTTGGCCGAGCGAGGTCTTGCCAACGCCAGGGGGGCCGACAAAACACAGGATCGGGCTGCGGCCGCCCGGATTGAGCTGTTGGATCGCCAAATATTCGAGGATGCGCCGCTTGATCTTGGTCAGGCCGTAATGATCGGCGTCGAGGATGCGGCGCGCCTCGGCGATATCGATCGCCTTCCCCGCTTCGACCGACCACGGCAGCTCGGTCAGCCATTCGAGGTAGGTGCGCGCCATCGAATACTCGCCGGCGGCCTCCGGCATCCGCTCGAGCCGGGCAAGCTCGCGCTTTGCGTGCTCCTCGACCTCGGACGGCATCTTGGCTTCAGCGATCTTCTTGGTCAGCTCGGCAATCTCCTGGGCCTTGGCGTCCTCGCCCTCACCGAGCTCCTTCTGAATGGTCTTGATCTGCTCGCGCAGCAGAAACTCGCGCTGGCGGTCGTCGATTTTCCCCTTGGTCTGCTCGCTGATCTGCTGCGACAGCCGCAGCACCTCGATGCGATAGGCGAGCATCGCCGACACGCGGTCGAGCCGGCGCTCGACATCGATGGTCTCAAGGATCTCCTGCTTCTCGGCCGAGGTGATGTCCATGAAGCTGCCAATCAGATCGGCGAGTGCGGGTGCCGAGGTGACCGATTGCACCGCGTTGACGAGCTCGGCCGGGACCTGCGGTAACAGCTGCAGGACCTCGATCGCCTGGTTGCGCAAATTGATCAGGCGCGCCGCTACGTCCTTGCTGGTCGCCTCGACCTCGGGCACGCGTTCGACCCGGGCTGCGAGGAACGGATAGCCCTCGACAAAATCGAGAACCCGAAAGCGCCGTTCACCCTGACAGATCGCATGGTGGGTCCCGTCGGGGCTCGTCAGATAACGCAACAGGGTTGCCTCGGTCCCCATGCGATGCAGGTCGACCGGAATCGGGTCATCGGTGGTGGGATCGCGCTGCAGCAGCAGTCCAACCGACCGGCTCAGCCGAATCGCCGCCTGCGCCGCCGCGATCGTGCGCTGGCGCCCGAGCGTGATCGGCAGCACCGTTCCGGGAAACAGAACGAGATTGCGGGTCGGGATCAGGATCAGCGTGTCTTCGGGAAGCGCCTGAATGCCGGCCAATGCCGCCTCGATGGCGCCGGGCGGCGGGGCCGCCGGCGCGCTTTCCGCGCTGCGCAGGTCATGGTCTTCAAGCGGCATAGGACGATCCTTGATTAAGGCGGGTGCTCGCCCGTCAAACCTTGTGCAGCTGCAGCTTCAGGCAGCCGTTCGCGTAGTGGCGGCCGGACACCTCGAACCGGGCTGGCGGCAGCTCGATGCGGCGCTGGAAATGCCCGTGCGGGATCTCCAGCCGGTGAATCTTGGCGTCTCTGACTTCGCGCGGCAGCGGGGCTTCCCCGCTGACGATCAGCACGCCCGCGCTGAGCGTCACCTGGATCCGGTCGAGCTCGACCCCGGGGAGCGCGATCAGGATGGTCAGCGTATCATCGCTCTCGAAGATGTCGCACGGCGCCTCCCAGGCAGCTGTCGAGCGGCTGCGGTGGAAAAACTGCCGATAAAGGCGCTCGGCGCGTTCCATCGCCTCACAGGCCTGTTCCCACATCAACGCTTCGAGCTGTCGTCCGGGCATCACCGCCTCCCCGCTCCCGCTGATATAGTAACGAAATCGCGGACAGTGAAAGCCCCACCTTATCCGGGGCCGCCCCACATCCAACGCTAGGCGGCCGGCACGAAAGCGGCTATCAGCCTATGAGCACACATTTACGGGGTTGGTGGTGGCTCCAATCAGCGAAAGAACCGTCGCGTTCGTCGAAGGCGTAGCGGCCGAGGCACAGCGGATCGAAACACCGTGCGGCGAGGGTAGCATGGTGTGGCGGGTGTGGGGCAGCGGCCCACCGCTGGTCCTGCTGCACGGCGGCTATGGCTCATGGACGCATTGGATCCGCAATGTGCTGGTCCTGGCTCGCGAGTTCACCGTCATCGCCGCGGACCTGCCCGGGCTCGGCGAGTCGGCGACACCGCCCGAACCGCACAGCGCCGAAGGGCTAGCTCGGATCGTCGTCGACGGCCTGGGGACCATATTGCCGGGTGGAGAGCGCTTTCACCTCACCGGCTTCTCGTTTGGTGGGGTGCTCGGCGGCCATGTCGCGGCATTGCTGGGCGACCAGGTGCGCGGCTTCACGATCGTCGGCTCAAACGGGCTCGGCCTACCGCGCCAGCCGACGGAGCTCGAGCGCCAGAAGCCCGGCGGGACCGTCGAGGAGCTACTCGCCATCGCCAGGTACAATCTCGGCGTGCTGATGATCGCCGACAAGGGCAAGATCGACGACCTTGCCGTCTACATCCAGTACATGAACGCGCCGCGCGGCCGGATCAGGAGTCGGCGCTTTTCGCGCACCGACACGCTGATCCGGGCGTTACCGCGCGTGACGGCGCAGCTGTCCGGCATCTGGGGCGGGCGCGACGCGGGCGCCCATCCCTATCTCGACGAGCGCAAGCGCGTGCTCGATGACATCCAGCCCGGCTTGCGCTTCGAAATTATCCCCGGCGCCGGCCACTGGGTCGCCTACGAAGCGGCTGAGCGCTTTAACCAGGTGCTGGCTGAGATCGTCACAGCCAATTGACGAGGTTTGCAGGATGGCCAAGAACCCATTTTCGCTTGCCGGCAAGGTCGCGGTCGTGACCGGCGGCAGCAGCGGCGTCGGTGCTGCGAGCGTGCGGCTGCTCGCCGATGCGGGAGCGCGCGTCGTCGTCGGCTACAACAAGGGAGCCGACCGCGCCGCCGCGCTGATCGCCGAGCTGCCCGGCACCGGGCACCAGGCGATGTACCTGCCGCTGGAGGACAGCGCGCAGATCCGCCAGGTCGCGGCCACGGTCAAGGACGGGTTCGGCCGTGCCGACGTCCTCATCAACTCCGCGGGCTTCACTCGGATGGTCGCGCACAGTGACCTCGAAGCGCTCAATGATGATCTGATCGATGCGGTGCTGACCGCCAATGTGCGCGGCCCGTTTGCGACGATCCGCGCTTTTGTCCCGCTGCTGCGCGCCAGCGGCGACGGCGTCATCGTTAACATCTCCTCGGGTGCCGCGCAGACCGGCACCGGCAGCAGCATCATCTACGGCGCCTCGAAGGCGGCGCTCAACACGATGAGCATCGCGCTGGCCCGCGTGCTCGGCCCCGAGATCCGCGTCGTCGTTGTGGCACCGGGCATGGTCCATACCGGCTTCGTCCCCGGCCGAACCGAGGAGATGATGGCTCAGGCGGCGCTGGCGACGCCGCTCAAGCGCGCGATCGAGGCGCATGACGTGGCGCTGGCCGTGATGGCTTCGATCACCCATTTGACGCACACAACGGGATCGATCGTCCCGGTCGATGCCGGCAGGCACTTGTAGATGTTCGCGGCGTTCCGCTGCCGGCAGCGGAAAGACGCCATTCGGGCGTCCGAAAAGCGTCCCTTCTGCGCTAACATTTTATGTATATCAACATCTTGAATATGATTTTGCCCACTCACCGGCAGCGGAACCCTAGTGTCGTAAAGCGGCCGGCAGCGGATTGGCAGCGGAATTTGGCAGCATGCCTATTGCTTGTCTATTTCTCATATACCCTTTAATTAATCACACACACGCTATATATTAGATGCTGGTCAGGCCACCGCAAGGGGTCAGCCCGGGCTCACGAAATAATAGGCGAGCGCGAAGAGGAGATAGACCCCGACCAGCAACAGTCCCTCGAACCAGGTGGTCTCTCCGTCGGCGGCGATCGCCCGGACGATGAACGCTGCACCGGCAATCGCGAACAGATCAAGCGGGCTGCTGAAAACCAGGTTCATCGGCTGGCCGATTAGCCACGAGGCCAACACCAACACGGGCGCCGCCACGAGAGCGGTCTGGATCGCCGAGCCGACGCATATCGTGAACACGATGTCCATCTTGTCCTGGCGGGCAAACAATACCGCAGCGAAAAGGTCGGACACCGTGCCAACCAGCGCCAGCACGACGGCGCCCAGGAATATCGGTGACAGCCCGAGCTGCGCCGAGGCGGCCTCAAGCGCGTCCGAGACGAGTTCGGCCTGGATCGCGATCAACACGGTGGCCGTCGTCATGACGACCAACGCTCGGGCAATGCTCCATTCGGCCTTACCGCTCGGCGCGTCGCCGGCAAATACGTCGCGATGGGTAACGAGGGTGTAGATCAGGTTGGCGGCGTAGAGCAGCAGCAGAACCATCGAGACGCCGAGGCTCAGCCGCTCGTTGACCAGGGAGGTGTTCATCCCGGGTGCGGCGACCCGTTCGGTGAGCTCGAACACCGCCGGAAGCAGAATCGCGACGACCACCACGAACAGCAACGTCGACAGCAGACCGGCGCTGGCCTGGCTGAAGGTCTGTCGGACGCGCCCGACCCCGCCAACCAAGGCTGAGATGCCCAGAAACAGCAAGGTCGTGCCGATGATCGAGCCGGTGATCTGCGCCTGGACGATCCGAGCATAAGTCCGGGAGAGGACGAAGAGGGCTAGGATCAGCTCGGCGGTGTTGCCAAAGCTGATGTTGAGCAGCCCGCCGATGGTGCTGCCGGCGCGCTCCGCCAGCTGGTCGATGGTGCGGCGAAGCCAATCGGCGAGCACAGCGATGGCGGCTGCACCGGCGAGGAAGACCCAGCTGGGCGGCGCGTCGAAGATGTAGCGCAGAGCAAGGGATAGTGGAATAAACAGCAGCAAGAGGTAGGCCATCACCGCAACTGATACCGCGCCGTCAAATCAAAGTCGAAGGCGATCCGCTGGCGAGGTTCGGCCCGTCGTTTAGAGAGCCGCTGTACCGGGCAACGACCCGTTTCTGTGATCGGATTTGCCGCCGTCAGGCCCTCTTTTTCAAACTTCCGCTGTTGCCCCGAAATCGCCCTTTGTTGATGGCTTATTGCTGGGCTTTTGCGCGAATTTCATCGATTCCGCCCGCAAAATAGAAAGCCGCGGTGATCAAATCGTCGTGAACCCCGTCGAGTATATCGGCACAGGTTCTGAGGGATTCGGCTAGGCTCACATGCGAGCCCGGCCGCTTGGTCCACGGTTCAGGTCCATTTCATATTCCTCGCACCCTAAGGTGCCAGGAAAGCACGCCGTCCTTTACGCCCTCCGCAAAATTTTTTGGGTTCAACCCCTAGAGGTTGCTACGGGCATGACTGTCTCGGCGGCTCTAAACGGGCGGCGCATTCCGGTGGCGGTTTTTGCCCGCGTTGCGAGTCGACGCGAACCAGTCGGGGGCTTCCATTTCAGCGTCAACTCGCTGGTGCAGAATCCCCAGTTCGCGCTCTATCGAGATTTTTCGGATTCATTCCGGCATCGGGGTGAAGACCGGTTCTGAACGAAGGCCGGGCGCGATCTGAGTTGCCGACTACTGATCCACGGCTATTTCGGTGTCAGGGAAACTACTCGTCGAACGGATGCTGGGCATTGCCGATGGACCCATTCGCGCAAAAATCTCGTTGGGGACACCGTAGGTCTGCATCACATGCGTGCTATCGTTGAGACCGCAAGCCTCGCGTTGCACGATGAAAAGCCAGAGCGCATATTTCGCCTCCGCCACCAGACTATCACGGATTGTTCGTTCGGAACTGGTCGTCGGTGGGCATTCGGCAAGTGCCCCCAGCGCAGCCTCAAGCCGCCGTCCAAGCCGTCCGAGCGCCGACGCCCTCTCCTCGGCAATTTCGTATTCGAGGGCTGCCCATCCAGAACGAAGCGAATTCAATGCCATAGCACGCTCCGAAACATGGCCTGTCGGTTCTCTCGTATTTGTTGGTCGGTAGAAGGCGTTCAAGTTGAAATCATCTTCGAGCGGCAAACTGTCGCGGAAGCTCTACGACACCCCATCGCCGATTTTTTTTGACCGTGACGGCCGCGGCTCTCGGGCAAAATAGGAATGGCGCCGCTCTGGCAGAAAATTCGGCTTAGCCAACGGATGATAGCGTCTTGTCGCACACGTCGCGGCCGGTGATCTCGCCAAGCTGCCGGTCCTTGCAGCACCGCGAAGCGGCGAGTGTTGCGCGGTCCCGGCATTCGGTGGCGCCGTCAATCAACGGCAGCTTTGGGCTTGAACGGATCGAAATCCATGAAGTCGCGAAAAGGGTAAGGCCAGATCAGCCCGGCGAAAGCGTCGATCCCACGCGAGCGACGGAGGCTCTCCCTGATATGCAGAATGGATCTAATCGACCGCATTCGGGGCCGTAGATTGACAGCCCGCTGGCAGCTTAAAACTGCCAGCGGCTGACGCGTAATCTTGGGGCAGGGTGATCCCCCTAGTCAACCGCATTGGATAAGACTGGGAGGATCACCACAGCTTTACGCGCCCGGATAGATCGGGATTTTTGATAAATCAGAACTCCGACCGGGTCCTGGAATGCCTGGCAAGCCACAATCGCAGCGGTGCGCTTTGGAAAACTGCGCCTATGATACCCAATCGCCGCCGCCCAGATGGCTGTGGATTTAAGTCACTTTCCAATCTCTCTGACGAAGTTGGCGCTTGCACCATGACATCGTTCATGACCACCTCCGCATGAATGGGTTCACAAATACGACCACGAGACCGGTCCTTCCATCTGTGGCATTTACAATGATATTTCAGTAAGTCATCGAACAAGTGTGAACTGGGTCACACTGGGAAAACTTTGATAGGCGAATCGGCTGCCGGTTCCGGAGTTTCCAGCTCTAGCCTTGGAACGGGGAGCTTAGACCCTAAGCGGGGCCCTCGTTCGGTCCCACAAGCCGGGCACTGCTGCCCTTTGAGCGACCGTCCTTGCTAAGGCTGCTCTGCTACAGCCGCACATCGCTCAGGCCGCCCAGATCAAAGGCGACTCGGCGCAGCAGCCAGAACCGCGCCAGATCGGGGTTGTCGAGCCGCACAATCGATGGCTGTGCCTCAGCAAATCAAGATCGCCAGAATTAAGAAAATTGAGAGAAGGTGTGACGAGGTTCACATTCGCGGGAAACGATCGCCTCTAACGTGAGGCCTGCTGGTCCAAGGCACCCGACCCAGCGGCTGATAAGGGGTGATCGTCAATGGCGGCCTTTTCGCTGATCTGCCTCGGCCTCGTGTCCGGAGCCGGCGCTGGATTACTTGCTGGTCTGGTCGGCATCGGCGGCGGCATCGTGATCGTCCCGGTGATCTATTACGGCCTTCTAGCGGGCGGGTTTTCGGTCAATGAGGCGGCGCACATCGCTATTGCGACCTCGCTTGCTGCGATCCTGCCCACCGCTGTCGCCTCGACGATCGGCCACTGGAGCGCCGGCAACACCGATTTCGCTTTCCTCCGTGAATGGGGCCCAGGCATCGCTGTCGGCGTCTTCACCGCGCAGCTTGCCGCGCCCTATGTCCGCGGCGGTCTGATGACCGGCGTTTTCGCGCTGTTCACACTGATAGCCGCAATCCGCTTCGCGGCACCGGGTCGGTTCCGACCGTTGACGGCTGAGCCGCCGAATGGCAATTTCCGGCACATCGCCGGTCTGGGCATTGGCGTCGTCTCCGGCCTCGCCGGTGTTGGCGGCGGCATCATGACCAACATGGTGATTACTCTCACCGGCCTGCCGATGCACAAGAGCATCGGGCGAGCCGCTGCCGTTGGCGTGGTCGTCAGCCTGCCGACAACCCTCATGCTGCATTCGCGGCGGCGCCCGAGCACAGCGGGGACCTGGGCTCTATCAATCTGCCGATGTGGTCTTGCATCCCGCCGGCACAGGCCGTCGCTGCGTGGTTTGGCGCACAGCTTACGCAACGGATCGCGGCCGAGAGGCTGAGCCGTCTGTTTGCCGGTGCGCTCGCCGTGACCGGCGTCGTGATGCTCCATTCGAGCTTTGGCTGGCCGGCACGTCGAAAATGTAGCGCAGCGCAAGGGATAGTGGAATAAACAGCAGGAGGGCGTAGGCCATGACGTCGCTTCTCGCGGTTATCCTCTCCTGGCTCCTTGCTCACATTTATTTCGGTCTTCACTACGTCGCGTCTCTACTATGACGACACGGTCGTCAACGGAAAACTAACCTATCATATGGGGCTCGAGTTTCGCCAACGTGAGACGGCGGACTTCTGGGATTTCATGTATTACTCTTTTACGATCGCAATGTGTTATCAGACGTCCGACGTCACCGTCACCTCGGTGAGGATACGCCGCGTCACTCTTGTGCATGCGATCTTTTCGTTTCTCTTCGTTACCGCGATCATCGGTTTCGTCGTCAATGTAATCTCGAATGTTACCTGACCTTTCTTTGTCGACGGTGTGAATGAGGCAGCTCGCTCGACAGAAGATCAACTGGCTGGCGGTCTTCATTCCTCTGTCATTCGCCCTCAACTACGTCCCGGCGTAGCAGAACGAACTGCTCCTTTTTGGTTTTCCGTGTTCGGCTTGATGGTGACCTCGGCGTGGATCGGCACCGCGAGCGAGCAGCTGGCCGGCCGGATCGGCCCCACCTGGGGCGGCATGATGAATGCCGGGTTCGGCAACCTTCCCGAGCTGATCTTTGGGCTGATCGCTATTCGCAACGGTTTGGGCCCGCTGGCCAAGGCATCTTGGACCGGAGCCCTAGTCAGCAACATTCTCGTCGTCAATGGGGCGGCGATGGTAGTCGCCGGACTGCGGTTCGGCCGGATCCGGTTCTCGATGGAGCGCGCACAGGATGCCGGCGCCAGCCTAATGATCGCGTCCGTCGCCGTATTCCTACCGTCGATCTACGCCGAGTCTCGCCGGCAGCTGCCGACGCCGCAGATGTCCACCGACTATGTGGAGGAGATCTCCGTCGGTCTGTGCGTCCTCCTTCTGATCCTTGCCGCCGCCGCGTTGGTTCACATCGGGCAGCGGGCAAGGGCGCGAACTGGCTCAGCGGCGTGCAGATGCTGGTTCTGTACCGCCTGATCGGGGTGCTGTTCTATTTCCTCCCCAGCCCGACGTAACAATGCTTGGGACTGAGCCTCGGGCGCCCGGGGCGTCGCAGGCTCGGGCAGGTTCACGTCGCAAGGCGCCCATTTACAGACGAGCGGTCATCAAGACGTTGGCGGTGCTCATCGCGGCTGCTCTCGCAGCGAGCTCGGCACTCGCACAGTCAACATCCCAATCTAGCGACGTTTCTGGCGCGCCACCTGGACCACGGCCCAAACACAAGCCTATCGACCTCGACATCGAAGCCCCGTCCTTCGACTTTACGCAGGATATTACCAAGGTCCTCAACGACTTCCACGACCAATACCGAGGATACAAGAAAGAAATAAGACGTGATTACGACCTGGAATATTCGATGCTGGTCTCCATATTCCCGCAATGGGGGGCGCCGAACGGCGGCCCCGGCGTCGTGCAACTGGCCTATGAATCGAACATTACCTGGAGCCCGTTCGAAAATACGGCACTCGGATCGGGGGCATTCAGCTTCTCGATGCTGCAAACCCATTACTGGACCAAGGCCACCACCGAATCCCAGCAAGCCCAGTTAGGCCTGATCACCCCACCCAACAATCAGGTAATGAACCTGCGCCAATACAACCAACTGATGTACACGCATACTTTTCCCGATGCCTGGAACTGGTTGGCCATTACGATCGGTCAATACACCTTTGCGGCATTCGACAGCAATTTATACGCCGGCAATGCGCTGACCAACTTCATAAGCTACCCGCTGACTCAGAATGGCACCCAAACCTATCCGAACGGGGGCCTCGGCGCCTATGCTCAGGCGGCGACCCCAGATCAAGAATTTACTTTTGCCGGAGGATTCCAGGGCGCTACCAATGTCTCTGGCGACGCGTTATCGACGCAGGGTTTCTCGGCCGGCAAGTACGCCTATTTCATCGCCGGAGAGTGGGCGCCAAATTTTCTTGGCGGGGGGACCTACAGCCTTCTCGGGTATAGCCAGCCCTCACTTCCGCAACAGCCGAGCAACAGCCGAGGCGTCTCGTTCAACGCGGTGCAGAATATCGATCCGAAATGGGGGCTCTTCCTGCGTGTCAACAGTGCGAGCGGAACCGCGGCCCCGATCGAGACCTCGCTCGCATGGGGTGGGATCTACAACAATCCGTTCGGGCGCAACCACCTTGACCAGGTAGGGCTCGGCATCTTTTGCGACAAGACCAACCTGAAGGCGGTGGCCCAGCCTGCGCGAAACGCGGAATGGGGAGCGGAACTCTATCACAATTACGTCCTCTTCAAGGGCTTGTGGTTCACGCCTGATATTCAAGTCTACTTCGACCCGGCCCTACACCCTGGCGCTGGCCCCGCTGCGGTCTTCACGCTCCGCACCACAGCCCTCTTCTGACGTATTGCGATCGCTGCGAAGCGGCTAATACGAGCCCTTAATTTCATCCAACGGCGACCGTATTATCATCGGCCGTAGAAGACGATCAGCAGATGTAGGCCGTCTGTTGAAGGATCGATGTTCGATCTCACGTGTTGCTCTAGTATAGCTACTCCTGCGATAATTTCACGCAGCAGAGGTCGGTTTGCTCAAAAAGCTGTCGTGATAAAGTACTAATTATTGGACCACAGCGAGAAAAAGCCAACAGGTAAAGCGGTCTGTCAAAAGCGCCTCCGGCGGGTAAAGCGATTATCGCTACATTCGGTTGTGGGTTTGAAACACATGGGCTAATCTCACCAGGAAAACAGTCCGGCATCCCGTTCTGGAGGGCAACCGCAATGGCAGTCACGACCAGCACAACCCAGCCCGCGACTAGGTCGACTCCCGCGGCCTCGAAGGATGTCGCGGGAAAGCCTCCGGAGCACGTCACCTCCGGGGAGGAGGGGGCGGCGGAAGCCGGGTCCGACATGCTGCAGACCGCCTCGCGGATGATCTACAGCGGTTCCTACGCGCTGGCGTATGGGGTCGTCTACGCCGTGGTGTTCGCTGTCCAGATGATGCCGCAAGACAACCCGGTGATGCACGGGTTCCACGACGGCGGGAAAGCGGCCATGGACGAACTCAGCGAAAGCTGACTTACCGTCGCGCCCACGCGAACACCAGCAAGATGACGGTCACTGAGAACGGGGGATCGGATCATGTATGAAGAGCCCGTCGGCAGTGACATCAGCACCGGGGTTAACGTCCAAATCGCTCTTCCTGACGACGGCATTATCCGCATCGAGAGCGCGCAGTTGTTCGCCGACCCCGACGGCCTGCTGTGCCGGCGCTTCGTAGCAGGTGTATTTCTCGCGCCGGAGATCGACAGTGCCGTGATAGTGGGCTCCGCAATGTCCGAGGGCGCCAGGGCGGCAGTTGAGCTGCGGTTCGATGCCACGCAGTACAGTCCACGCGAGGTTCTCGAGCATGTGGCGGCGCTGCTGGATTCCACACCGGGCGGTGAGTCGGGCGTGGAGGTGCCGTCTGCCCGGACGGCCCGCGACCGACACGGCTCGGTCCGCTATCACCGCTATGGGCAAAGGGTAACCGGCTGGCAGGTGGTCAGCGAGCGCATCGGCACGATCAAGCTCAAGAACCCGGTTCTCTACCGTAGGGCCGTCCTTTGCGAAGCGATCGAGCGCGAGCTGATGAGCGTGCTCGGGATCGACCGCTACGACACCAGCTCGCGCGATTGCTGCGCCAAGATTGAGTACGATCCCCGCCAGCTCAGCCCGGTGCAGATCATTGAGATACTCGACGGCGCACTGACTAATACCGAACCTCCCGACCGGCTCGATCCGCTGGATTTGGACCTTGCGATCTGCACTGCCTCACTGCCGCTGGCTGCGGTCGCCCAGTTTGCGATGCCGGCGCTGCTGCCAATCTCGGCAGCATTGTTCGCCTATACTGCGATCCCGAGCTTCCGGGGCGCCTACCAGGTGCTATTCAAGGAGCGGCGGCTCGGTGTCGATGTTCTCAACTCGATCGTCGTCATGGGTTGCCTGGCGACCTTGCACGTATTCCCGGGTGCGATCCTAGCCTGGTGCCTATCCGTCGGTCGCTACTTGGTCCGCCGGACCGAGGACAACTCGAAAAAGCTGCTGCTGGGAGCCTTCGGCAAACAGGCGCGGTATGTCTGGCTAGTTAAGGACGAGATCGAGATCGAGGTTCCTCTCGACCGGCTCGACAAGGGCGACATCGTCGCCGTTCACACCGGCGAGGTCGTGCCGGTCGACGGCATCATCGTCGATGGTCTCGCAATGATCGATCAGCACGCGTTGACCGGCGAGTCGGCACCGGCCGAAAAAGGCGTCGGTGATCGCGTCTTCGCATCGACCGTCATGGTCGCGGGCAAAGTGCATGTCGCAGTCGAGAAATCGGGCAGCGAGACCGCGACCGCGAAGATCGCCCAGATCCTGAACGACAGCGCCGGCTACAAGCTCGCCACGCAGCACAAAGGCGAGCAGATCGCCGACAAGGTGGTGATACCGACCCTTGGTCTGGGCGGTCTCGCGTTGGCCACGTTGGGCCCTATGGGTGCCGTGGCTGTCGTCAACAGCGATCTCGGGACCGGCATTCGCATGGCGGCGCCGCTGGCGATGCTGTCGACATTGGCGCTCTGTGCGCAGAAAGGTGTCCTCGTCAAAGACGGGCGTGCGCTCGACCTGCTCTGCGAGGTCGACACGGTGCTCTTCGACAAAACTGGCACATTGACGCGTGAGCGGCCAGAGGTGGGACGAGTGATAGCGACCAACGGCCTCGATCCGCTTCAGATACTTCACTTCGCTGCGGCGGCGGAGCGGCGGTTTCATCACCCCATAGCACTCGCCATCTTGCAGAAAGCAGAGGAAGAGGGCCTCCGCCTGCCGCTGACCGACGCGACCCAATACAAAGTCGGCTATGGCATCACGGTCGGCATCGACGGGCATCGCGTGCGCGTCGGCAGCCAGCGCTTCATGGAACTGGAGGGTGTCCCGCTGACCCGAGAGGTGGAGGGCGCCCTCGACGAGGTGCATCGCAAAGGCCACACAATGGTGATGGTGGCCGTCGACAACGAGCTCGGTGGCGCGCTCGAGTTGCGGGCGTCAATTCGGCCCGAGGTCCGCGATATCGTCCAGGGTCTGCGCGAGCGTGACATCAAGCACATCGCAATCATCTCAGGAGACCACGAAGCGCCGACCCGCAGGCTCGCCGAAGAACTCGGGATGGACCGCTACTTTGCCCAGGTGCTGCCGGCGGACAAGGCCGATTACGTCGAAAAATTGCAGCGGGAAGGTCGCAGGGTCTGCTTTGTCGGTGATGGCATCAACGACGCGATCGCCTTGAAGAAAGCCAATGTGTCAATTTCTCTGCGTGGCGCGACTTCTATCGCCACCGATACTGCGCATGTTGTATTCATGGAACAAAGCCTCAGTAAATTGTGCGAGCTGCGCGACATTGCCCGCGATCTTGACCGCAATGTCCGCAACAGTTGGCTGATGATTCTCGGCCCCAACCTCGCCTGCATCGGGGGTGTATTTACATTGGGCTTCGGCATTGGGGCATCGGTGGTGACCAACAACATAGCGGCACTGGCCGCGCTCGCCAATGGCCTATTGCCGATGCGTCGGGTCGCCCAGCTCGAAGCAGAGCGACGGCACTTTCTCGAAATGGAACTCAGGCAGAGCGGCGTACTGCGCGAAGGCAGCTTGCAGGTTCGACTAGCGGAATTCGATGCCAACCTCGCGCGGGCAAAGGCGCCGGCGGCACCGGCCAACGGCGACGCTAGGCATCCGTATCCCCCAGAGATCGCGGCCGATTGACAGGGCCGTGAACTTGGCATTTACTAAAAGGCTTGCGGGAGGCGTGGGATGATAACGCTAATGATGATCGCCGTCGTTATTTGGACCTTCATCCGGACTGTGCAGTGCGTGATCCAACTATGGAGGCTTGCTGATGGCGCGGGCACCCCGCGGATTGGCATCGTCGCCGCAACCTAGGTCCGAGACGCGTAGGCCGCGCGCGAGCGAGCGGCAAGCGAGGCCGGTTGCCCCTCGCAACGTCGAGATCGTGCCGAGCACGCAGCAGAGCCCGGATGCGCCGCGTTTCCGCATATTCATCATCGATTCGGGCTGGAATTCACCTGCACACAAAGTCCTGCAAGAGAATTTCGGACTGATCCGGGATCTGCAGAAAGACGATCCGATTTACGTCCTCAGCAGAGAGCAGTCGATCGAGTTCATCCGTCACCATCAAGACCGGATCGGCCGGGAGCCGCTCATTGCCGTGCACGACCTGGCGGCGATGAGTGCGAGCGGGACGAGCGATTTCCACGGCTTTCGGTTGCATCTCGGCCTTATGCGCACGCCACAGCAGGCTTTGCTGGCGTTGCAAAACTTTACCCGATTCCTGAGCACGCATCGCCAATCGACCGATCTCGAGGCGGAAATTCGCACCGACCTACGCCGTGAAGGGCTGGCGGGCGCTATAGAGATCATCCTACATCACGAAGCGCGCGAGATCGGCGAGTAACCGCGCAGCGGGAGGGAAAGAATGCCGGAAAGATGGACGGATTACTTAACCATTTTTATGGGCGCGCTGGCTTTGGGCTATCTAGTCTACGAGATCGACCGACGACGGCGGAAGCTGCACGATGTCTTCGATGTGCTCGACGCCGATGACGCGCGTCTCACGGAGCGCCTCGAGGACATGGTCGCGAGCGGCGAGCTTCAGCCGTACGCCGGAGCAATGCTCGCTTGACCTCCCGGGCGGCGGGCCCATCCATCAAAACAGGACCGGGTACCCTGGAGGTTGCCGACAGTCGCGTCTTCGGGCCCGGTGGTCAAGCGCTGGCTCGTCGCTTCGCGGCGTGCGCCCTCGAGTTCGATGAGGTCAGCTCACTAGCGTTTGATCCCGCTGGGGCGAGAGCGACCTTGAATTATCAGTTGGCGGCTACCGACGATCCGGAGAGCTTCTTGACTCGGCTAGCCGATGGCATTGCAGCACCGGCTGCAGACGCGAACGATGCCGAGCTACCGCGCTGGCCAGATGGCCAGCCGGTCATCCTGTATCGGCACTCCAATGTCATCTCGATATTCGAAGAGCTGAAAATTGCCGAGGGATACCTTACGGCACGTCATCCGGCAATAGAAGGCAATGCCGTGATCGCACGTCGAGTCGAAAACGCATTGCGGGCCGCACCAGGGGTCATCCAGGCAATAGCAGTCGGGCGGCTGCGCGTGCGCTTCCATCCAACGGCAATCTCAGTACTGCAACTTATTCGGATTGCCGAGACTGAGATCCACGGGCGTGAAACCCTGCACCTTGTGCCCTCGCCGGAGCCGGTGAACTTCGGGCTCCAGAATGTTACCCTCGGCGTTGCCGCAGTAGGTGAGTTCGTCCTGCCACTAATGGCGCCGGTCGCCTCGTGCCTGCTCGTCCTTGCCAGCCTCGGGACCTTTGGCATCGCCGCTTCTCAGTTGCGAGACCGCAAGATTGGCCTCCCAATGCTTTACACCTGCGCTGTCGCCACGAGGCTCTCGAGCGGCCAGTTTCTAGCGGCCTCCTTGATATCCTGGTTTTTCCGCTACTGGGAATCCCGCTATCGACAGGATGTGGAAGTCGAGACCTGCGGTCTGACCGAAGAGACTGCAACCCTTTCTCAACAGGCGCGCTTGCTGACTGCCGACGGCCTCGTGCGTCTCGTCCCCACGGTGGAACTCGCGGCCGGGCATCAGGTTCGGGTCCTGACCGCTGAGCACATCCCGGTCGATGGTAGGGTGCGCAGAGGTGCGGCTCTGGTGGATGAAGGTTTCCTCGGGGGACAAACGGGGCCGGTACACCGCGTTACCGGCGATTCGGTCCTCGCGGGCACCAGACTGCTCGCCGGTACCCTCGACATTGAGACGCTGCACACCGGCAACGACACGCGAGCGGCGCGTATTGCGCAGACGCTTATCGAGACTACCGTGCCGCTACCCCATCCTGAGGCATTGAACGAGGATGCCAAAGATTTCGCCAGTCGGACGGTGGCGCCGACATTGCTGGCCGCCGGCGCCGGTCTGGCCATCGGCGGCCTGACGACCGCCGGTGCGATCCTTAGCCCCGACTACGCGACGGGGGTCGGCCTCGGGATGCCGCTCGAGACGTTGCGGGATGTCAGGTCCGCCATGAGCAGCGGTGCCATTCTCCGCGTTGGGAATGCTTTGGGGCGACTCGCCACGACTACCTGGATCGTCCTCGATGACCACCCGGTATTGCATTCCGCCGTTTGCGATGTCGCGGAAGTGCAAACGAAATGGCTTGACGAGGATCGGCTACTGCCGGCTTTAGCCGCCGCCGGGATCTGGCTAGGTGACGAACGCGGTCCGGCGCTAACCCGCGCCTGCCGCGCGCGGGGGCTCGTCGTTCGGCGGGCAGCACTGCGAGAGGTGAACGGCGATGGCGTCGCCATCGGCTTCGGCGATCGCCTACTACGGCTGCGCGGGCGCCCGGTCGCCGCCGGCGCAACGCCGCCGCCGCTGACCGTCGAGATAGATGGGGTGACGGTCGGGGGGGTACGGTTTGTGCGCAATGGTCGCTCCGAGGCTGCCGAGGTCATCGAGCGTCTGCAGCGGGGTGGCATGACCATTTTTATTGCGTCCGAGCCCGCGATCGCGAAACGGCTCGGCGTCAACCGATATTGCGACAATATGAGTGCCAGCGATAAAATTCAATTTTTGCACGATCTGCGGCGACAATCCGTTGCCGCCGCCTATATCGGCGACTGTTTGGCGAACGCACCAGTAGCGCGCGAGGCGCATCTATCGATCGGCCTCGCTGCAGCCGACGCGGCGGCGAATGCCGGGTGGGAGCAAGGATCTTCGGATATTGCATTACTGGCACCGTCAATCGCCCCACTGCCGGCGTTGTTCGCGCTGGCGCGAGGCAGCGCCGGACGGAGGAGTCGCGTGCGGTACGCGGTCATGGCGCCCAATTTGTTGTGCGTGGCCGGCGCGTTCGCGTTCGGGTTTACCCCGATGGCAGCAGTGTTCCTCTCCAACTTTGGCACCAGTTTGGCTTACAGTAGTGCGAAGCGAGCGCTCGGTATGACCGCGGCGATGCGGCTCGATGATGCTTGGTACCCAGAAGACGAGCCGGCCCCGGGTCAGTCGTTCGTGCCGAACACCGCGCGCGCGGAGATCAGAACGGACGGATGAAGAGAGCTACATCGAGAAATGCCGCGCCGATATCCGAGCCGGCGCCAGACGAGTCTGCCGTCCACGAGCTTACGCCAGTCCCCTTTGAGCAGCTGCCGAAAGAGGCCGGCTGGCTGATGATAACCGCCGGCATGGTTGGCCTAGTCGTGCCAGGCGTGCTCGGGACGCCATTTCTGCTCGCCGGTGCGGTCGTTCTGACGCCCGGCGGATCGAAGCTGTTGTCCCGTTGGGCCGGCCATTCCGCGATGCGGCAGGTCGGCCGGTTTCTCGACGATCTGGAGCGGCGGTACCCGCGCCGCTGACCTCGCGCAACGCTCGACATCGGAGTCATGGCGATGCCCAGCACCCGCATCTTCACGGACGTAACACCCGAGATCCTGAACCGTATGAAGGAGTTCGGGCATGCCGAGTATGGCGTCGTCTACGATCCCCCGGAGGGCTCCGTCTGCACCGCCACCAGCCAGACACCGCTCGGCCAGTGTGTGATCGAATTCGTGCACGACGCGGCAAAGGCCGAATTGACGCTGACCTTGGTCAAAAAGCCTTGGTTATTGCCGGAGGGTCTGCTGTGGAACGGCTTCACGGAAACGCTTGAGCGCTGCTGCAAGGAAACGTAAAGAAGCAAGCTTCGCATTCCCGACGTAATACCGATACGGCACGCCGGGACGCCCTCGGCCGCCGAGTGTCGCAGACCGGATCCACCTTGATGGTTGCGGGGGTAGGATTTGAACCTACGACCTTCAGGTTATGAGCCTGACGAGCTACCGGGCTGCTCCACCCCGCGACAATCAGTTCGCGTCTCGCTCCGATAACGGGCGAGAGGGTGAAGAGAGAGAGTTGGGGGCTTGGCGGGCCTGGCGGCGACCGACTCTTCCGCCGCTTGAGCGGCAGTACCATAGGCGCTGAGGGTTTTCACGGCCGAGTTCGGGATGGGATCGGGTGTTTGGCCCCTCGCTATGGCCACCAGGCCGGCGAAGCTCCTGGGGTGTGAGGGTGGGTGCGAGGGGAGAAGTGTCTGGAGCCGCGTGGGGCTGGGCGCTGCACGCGGGCGGTGGTGCGGCGCGGGAGGTACCGCGCGTTGGGATCAAGCCGATCGAGCGATTAGTACCGGTCAGCTGCGGGGATTGCTCCCTTTCCACCTCCGGCCTATCGACGTGGTGGTCTACCACGGCTCTTGGCGAGACCTGGTTTTGAGGAGGGTTTCCCGCTTAGATGCGTTCAGCGGTTATCCCGTCCGCACTTAGCTACCCGGCGGTGCGGCTGGCGCCACAACCGGTCCACCAGAGGTGCGTCCCTCCCGGTCCTCTCGTACTAGGGAGAGCGCCTCGCAAGTCTCAACACCCACGGCAGATAGGGACCGAACTGTCTCACGACGTTCTAAACCCAGCTCACGTACCGCTTTAAATGGCGAACAGCCATACCCTTGGGACCGGCTTCAGCCCCAGGATGCGATGAGCCGACATCGAGGTGCCAAACGACGCCGTCGATATGGACTCTTGGGCGTCATCAGCCTGTTATCCCCGGCGTACCTTTTATCCGTTGAGCGATGGCCCTTCCACGCGGGACCACCGGATCACTATGGCCGACTTTCGTCTCTGCTCGAGCTGTCGCTCTCGCAGTCAGGCGGGCTTGTGCCATTGCACTCAGCAGCTGATTTCCGACCAGCCTGAGCCCACCATCGCGCGCCTCCGTTACGCTTTGGGAGGCGACCGCCCCAGTCAAACTACCCGCCATGCAGGGTCCCGGGCCCGGGTTCACGGGCCGCGGTTAGATGCCAGAGACCACAAGGGCGGTATTTCAAGGATGCCTCCACCCCAACTGGCGCCAGGGCTTCATCGGCTCCCGCCTATCCTACACATGCGATCCCTAACACCACTGCAAAGCTGTAGTAAAGGTGCACGGGGTCTTTCCGTCTGACCGCGGGAACTCCGCATCTTCACGGAGAATTCAATTTCGCTGAGCCGGTGTTGGAGACAGCGGGGAAGTCGTTACGCCATTCGTGCAGGTCGGAACTTACCCGACAAGGAATTTCGCTACCTTAGGACCGTTATAGTTACGGCCGCCGTTTACCGGGGCTTCGATTAGGAGCTTGCACCCCGCCTCTTAACCTTCCGGCACCGGGCAGGCGTCAGACCCTATACGTCGCCTCGCGGCTTCGCAGAGCCCTGTGTTTTTAGTAAACAGTCGCCACCCCCAACTCTGTGCCCCCCACCCCTGGTTGCCCAAGGATGGGGCCCCCTTCTCCCGAAGTTACGGGGGCATTTTGCCGAGTTCCTTCAACACCGTTCTCTCAAGCGCCTGGGTATGCTCTACCAGTCCACCTGTGTCGGTTTCGGGTACGGTCTGTGATGCCGGCGCTGTTTCCCGGAAGTCCCAGGCCGCCCTGTCAATCCGATCAGACAGAACGACTTTCGGCCTTCGTCGCGCTCCGGCAGGCGGAGGAATATTAACCCCCTTCCCATCGGCTACGGCCTTCGCCCTCGCCTTAGGGGCCCGGCTAACCCTGCGCGGATTAACCTTGCGCAGGAACCCTTGGACTTTCGGCGTGAGGGTCTCTCACCCTCATTACCGCTACTCATGTCAGCATTCGCACTTCCGATGCCTCCAGCAGCGCTCGCGCGCCACCTTCGCCGGCCTACGGAACGCTCCGCTACCGCTCCAGGTGTCAGGAACCAGGGGTCAGGGGTCAGGATGAACGCGACCAACTGGCGTAGAGACCCTGCAACATCTTGCTGATCTCGACGTAGTCGGCCATCCATCGCCGTCCCACGACGTCCTCGATATAGCCGAGATCGATGCAGTAGCGCAGCCACAGCTGCCTCTCGTCACTGCTGCCGATCGCGACCGTCAGGTAGCGCCGGTACTCCGCCGCAGAGCGGCTCTGCTTGGCGACGCCTTCGGCGAGATTGGCGCAGACCGATTTTGACGCGCGACGGAGCTGATCCGCCAGCGCGAACTGTTCGATCCGCGGCAACTCCAGGCTGGCCCGATGCACTTCCAACGACACCCGATAGGCGCGGCGAAACACTTCGAGGTCTTCGACCCGCTCTATCCTCTCTTGCATCCTCGACCTTCCTGGTTCCTGACTCCTGGTTCCTGACACCTGAAACCCGCAGCTTCGGTGCGCGGCTTGAGCCCCGTTACATTTTCGGCGCCGGACGGCTGATAGACCAGTGAGCTATTACGCTTTCTTTAAAGGATGGCTGCTTCTAAGCCAACCTCCTGGTTGTCTTGGCCTTCCCACATCCTTTCCCACTTAGCCGCGACTGGGGGACCTTAGCTGGCGGTCTGGGCTGTTCCCCTCTCGACGACGGACCTTAGCACCCGCCGTCTGGCTGCCGCTCTCCGCTCGCCGGTATTCGGAGTTTGGTTGGGTTTGGTAAGGCTCGCGCCCCCCTAGCCCATCCAGTGCTCTACCCCCGGCGGCGAGCAAGCGACGCTCTACCTCAATAGATTTCGCGGAGAACCAGCTATTTCCGAGTTTGATTGGCCTTTCACCCCTAGCCACAAGTCATCCCCTACTTTTGCAACAGTAGTGGGTTCGGTCCTCCAGTGCGTGTTACCGCACCTTCAACCTGCCCATGGCTAGATCACCCGGTTTCGGGTCTGATCCCGGTAACTCGGACGCCCATTTCGGACTCGCTTTCGCTGCGCCTCCACCTATCGGCTTAAGCTTGCTACCAAGACCAACTCGCTGACCCATTATACAAAAGGTACGCCGTCAGTTGGGTGATCCGAGGATCACCCGACCTCCGACTGCTTGTAGGCATCCGGTTTCAGGAACTCTTTCACTCCCCTCGTCGGGGTGCTTTTCACCTTTCCCTCACGGTACTGGTGCACTATCGGTCACTGAGGAGTATTTAGGCTTGGAGGGTGGTCCCCCCATCTTCAGACAGGATGGCTCGTGTCCCGCCCTACTCGAGGACCCTTGTCCCGGTTTCCCGTACGGGGCTGTCACCCGCTGCGGCCCGCCTTTCCAGGCGCTTCCGGTACCAAAGACAATGGCCACTGGCCTGTTCCGCGTTCGCTCGCCACTACTGACGGAATCTCGGTTGATGTCTGTTCCTCCGGCTACTGAGATGTTTCAGTTCGCCGGGTTCGCCTCCTGCACCTATCAATTCAGCACAGGATACCCTTGCGGGTGGGTTGCCCCATTCGGAGATCCCGGGATCACCGATTGCTCGCATCTTCCCCGGGCTTTTCGCAGCGTGCCACGTCCTTCATCGCCTCTCAGTGCCAAGGCATCCACCAGATGCCCTTGTTTCGCGCTTGATCACCGCATCGCCGTCACCGGCGATGCCGCACCACCGCCGCGCACAGGGCCAAGCCCCAACCGCGGCGCAAGTTTTCTCGCGCCGCACGCGACGGTCTCGCATGAAGACACTTCTCTCGGACAAGCCGCGCGCCATGCGCTGCCGGCACAAGGCCTGTCCGCCTCGGTCACATCACAACTCTCTCCTCACCCTTCAATCAACCGCGCCGCGGTCGCCCGCGGCGGTGTCGCGCAATCTTCTCCGAACGTCGCGCACGCCCCGGCTTGCGGCGCAGCTCGTTGCACCTGTCGCCGGCGGCCCCCACGCCGCCTGCCGGCGGCACCGCTCGGTGGGGCCGGTGGTGGAGGTGAACGGAGTCGAACCGATGACCTCCTGCTTGCAAAGCAGGCGCTCTCCCAGCTGAGCTACACCCCCCCGAAGGATGGTGGGCCAGGGAGGATTTGAACCTCCGACCTCACGCTTATCAAGCGCGCGCTCTAACCAGCTGAGCTACTAGCCCCCTGAGCTACGAGCCCAACGGGCGCGCGCCGCGCCCGCAGGCCGACGCTCGGCAGAAGGGATGCGCAGACGGCGGCGTTTGCAGGTGTCAGGAGCCAGAGCCTGCCCCGGGAAGCCGGGGAACCAGGTTCCAGGCAACTACACCTGCGTTTGTGGAAGATCAGGATCGGTGCCGCAGCCGCCATTCCTGACTCCTGACACCTGGCTCCTGAATTCCAGAAAGGAGGTGATCCAGCCGCAGGTTCCCCTACGGCTACCTTGTTACGACTTCACCCCAGTCGCTGACCTTACCGTGGTCGGCTCGCTCCCCAGGTTGCCCCAGGGTTGCTGCACCGCCTTCGGGTAAAGCCAACTCCCATGGTGTGACGGGCGGTGTGTACAAGGCCCGGGAACGTATTCACCGCGGCATGCTGATCCGCGATTACTAGCGATTCCGACTTCATGCTCTCGAGTTGCAGAGAGCAATCCGAACTGAGACGGCTTTTTGAGATTGGCGCACGGTCGCCCGCCTGCCGCCCTCTGTCACCGCCATTGTAGCACGTGTGTAGCCCAGCCCATAAGGGCCATGAGGACTTGACGTCATCCCCGCCTTCCTCCGGCTTGTCACCGGCAGTTTCTGCAAAGTGCCCGGCTTGCCCGATGGCAACTGCAGATGGGGGTTGCGCTCGTTGCGGGACTTAACCCAACATCTCACGACACGAGCTGACGACAGCCATGCAGCACCTGTGTCCCGGCCAGCCGAACTGACAGAGCCGATCTCTCGGCCCCCAACCGGGCATGTCAAGAGCTGGTAAGGTTCTGCGCGTTGCGTCGAATTAAACCACATGCTCCACCGCTTGTGCGGGCCCCCGTCAATTCCTTTGAGTTTTAACCTTGCGGCCGTACTCCCCAGGCGGTGTGCTTAAAGCGTTTGCTGCGACACCGAAGAGCTGCGCTCCCCAACGTCTAGCACACATCGTTTACAGCGTGGACTACCAGGGTATCTAATCCTGTTTGCTCCCCACGCTTTCGCGCCTCAGCGTCAGTCTCGGTCCAGAGCGCCGCCTTCGCCACCGGTGTTCTTCCCAATATCTACGAATTTCACCTCTACACTGGGAATTCCACGCTCCTCTCCCGAACTCCAGCGGGCCAGTCTCGAGCGCACCTCCCAGGTTGAGCCCGGGGCTTTCACACTCGACTCGGTCCGCCGCCTACGCGCCCTTTACGCCCAGTAAATCCGAACAACGCTCGCCCCCTTCGTATTACCGCGGCTGCTGGCACGAAGTTAGCCGGGGCTTCTTCTCCCGCTACCGTCATCATCGTCGCGGGCGAAAGAGCTTTACAACCCTAAGGCCTTCATCACTCACGCGGCATTGCTGGATCAGGCTTGCGCCCATTGTCCAATATTCCCCACTGCTGCCTCCCGTAGGAGTTTGGGCCGTGTCTCAGTCCCAGTGTGGCTGATCATCCTCTCAGACCAGCTACGGATCACCGGCTTGGTAGGCCGTTACCCCACCAACTACCTAATCCGACGCGGG